>NZ_VOHQ01000001.1 GCF_009192765.1 Agriterribacter humi
ATGAAGAAAATCCCATGCTTGGATTCCGTGGGGCATCAAGGTATTATAATGATTTATATAAGGAAGGTTTCCGGCTTGAATGTGAAGCTATTAAAAAAGTAAGAGAGGACATGGGACTGACGAATGTTAAAGTGATGATTCCTTTTTGCAGAACCGTTGAGGAAGGAAATAAAGTGATCGCTGTAATGAAAAGATTTGGATTGGAACAAGGCGTTAATTACCTTGAAATTTATGTGATGGCAGAAATACCCAGCAATGTGATACTGGCAGAAAAATTTGCAAAAATATTTGATGGTTTTTCTATTGGATCCAATGATTTGACACAACTCACTTTGGGTATAGATCGGGATTCGGCCATAGTAAGCGATTTGTTCAGTGAACAAAACGAAGCGCCTAAAGAAATGATTGCTGCCATGATTTCCAAAGCTAAAAAGGCCGGAAGAAAAATCGGATTGTGCGGACAGGCGCCCAGTGATTTCCCCGAATTTGCCAAATTCCTGGTAGAAGAAGGAATAGATAGCATTTCATTCAATCCTGATGCGGTATTGAAGGGAATCCAAAATATCCGGAAAGCTGAAGAAATGCAAATAAACCGGATACCCATAGCGTACACACTTTAGTATGCATTTTTAGATAAAACAATAATAATTTTTGTCGCTGCGTCTTTTGTGGCTAAAAAGAATTTACGTTGCTTGTGGTAATAATTTCTTTGAAGCTTATTTGCCCGTTTGTTTTATTGATAAACATTATCTGTTATTGGGCATCGGAAATAAGCCATGGCGAATTGTTATAGCATTTATAAGACTAAGTGTCATTTATCAATTTTTAAAAATCAAATTTATGGCGGTCTATTTAATATTATATTATTCGAAAACTGGCAACAGCAAATTCATTGCTGAAAAATTGTCTGCCGGATTGATTTGTAATTCGAAGAGGATAACGCCCATAATTGATAGCGTAGCGGTGCTATTTCTTCTATCGTTAATGAAAATAGGTATTCCAACAAATATCTCAAAAAAAGAAATTGAAGTTTACAGTGAGGTTGTAATTGTAGGTCCCGTTTGGGGCGGACTTTTAATTTCCCCTTTAAGAAACACGCTTAAAAAATGCATCAGGGCCTCCAAAAATATTCATTTTGCTGTTACCTGCGAAACCAAAGATGAGGAAAAGAATAATAAGTATGGTTATGCAAAAGTATTGAGGGAGGCCAAAGGTTTGGGAGACAAATTCGTCAGAACTACAGAAGCTTTCTCAACTTCCCTGGTAAACCCTGAGAATAAAGTATGGAGTCCAAAACTATCTGAAAAGATAAAAATAACGGAAAGGAACTTTAATAGTGAATTAAAATCAAGGTTACGCGATTTTGCTATTAAAATAAAGTCATTTGAGAAACAATAAATAAGTCTTTCGGGTAACAAGCAATGGTTTTTTATTTTAGTGATCTTTTTTCAAAGACCTTTTATTGCAATTTTTTTGTAAATAAACCGCTTTACAAATTCAGCACTGAAAAGATAAACAAATACCAATACCACGATAAAAATAATTATCTCAACCGGCAATACTTCGAAACCAATTTTTCCCGCAAAAGGAAGGTAAGGCAATGCCCATCCTATAAAAAGACATACAGCAACGCTGAAAATAAGTTTTCCTGACGGCCTGCTTTCATAAAAAGGACTATGCTGGGTGCGGATAATAAATACAACCAAAATCTGCGTGGCAAGTGATTCCATAAACCAGCCGGTACGAAACTGCGCTTCATTTACCGAGAAATATTTATATAACAACCAGAAAGTAATAAAGTCAAAAACGGAACTGGTGATGCCATAGATAAACATATAACGGTAAATTATTTTCAGGTTCCATTGTTGAGGACGATTGGTATAAGTGTCATCCACATTATCAGACGGAATGGTAATCTGTGAAGTATCGTATAAGAAATTATTGATCAGAATCTGTACCGGCAGCATAGGCAAAAAGGGCAGGAACAAAGTGGCGGCGGCCACCGAAAACATGTTGCCAAAATTGGAACTAAGTCCCATCAGGATATACTTCATCGTATTCCCAAAGATTTTCCTTCCTTCAAGAATTCCTTCCTTAAGCACCAGTAAACTTTTTTCCGTAAGAATAATATCAGCGGATTCTTTCGCTATATCGCTAGCGTTATTTACGGAAATACCAATATCAGCGGCTTTCAAAGAAGGCGCGTCATTAATGCCATCGCCCATATAACCTACGGCATGATGATGTGCTTTGAGTGCGCTGATAATGCGGTTTTTTTGCTCCGGAGAAAACCGGGCAAATATCGTTGTATTCACTACTCTTTTTTTAAGTGCATCATCGGTGAGTGTATCCATTTCATAACCGTCCATAATGCCTTTGACGGGCAGGTTGATTTCTCTGCATATTTTTTGGGTTACAAGGCGATTATCGCCTGTTATAATTTTCACTTCCACACCAATACCGGCAAGCTCCTTAATTACATCATCCGCGTCTTCTTTGGGTGGGTCCAGGAATGCTACAAAACCTTCAAAAGTAAGCATAACCTCATCATGCTTTGAAAACTTTTGATTCCCATTTATGTTTTTAACTGCAATGGCCAATACCCGAAAACCGTCAGCGCTCAGTGATTCATATTGCTTTACCGCCGCCGCAATAAAAGCTTTATCCTGAACACATACTTTTAATATTTCTTCAGGCGCACCTTTGCAAATGAGTGTTACCAGTTTGTTCTGCTCTGCCACTACGCTCATACGCTTTCGGTAAAAATCAAAAGGAATTTCATCCGTTTTGTGCCAGGCAGAAATGTCAAGCTTCTTAAACATAAGGATTGCATCGTCCAGCGGGTTTTTTATGCCGGTCTGGAACGAACTATTGAGGTATGCCAACTCGAAAACATGGTCTGAATGATTGCCCGAAAGATCCACACATCTTATCAGCTTTATTTTATCTTCTGTTAAGGTTCCGGTTTTATCGGTACACAAAACTTCCATGCTGCCAAAATTGGGAATAGCGGATAAATGTTTTACAATTACTCCCTTTTTTGCCATTTGCAAAGAACCTTTAGACATGGTCAGCGACATGATCATGGGAAGCAATTCGGGCGTGAGCCCAACAGCAATTGCAATAGCGAACATAAAAGACTCCAGTATATTTTCCTTCATCAGCGCATTGATCAGAAAAATAAACAACACCAGCGCGATAGTCATTTTCATAATCAGGTAACCAAACTCACGTATACCATGGCTAAAGTTGGTTTCTTCCACACGGCTGATTAATTTTTTAGCTATTTTCCCAAATTCAGTGCCGGCGCCGGTTTTTACCACTACCGTTTTTGCCGTACCGCTGATAACACTGGAACCCATAAAGGCCATATTATTCAGTGCATCCAAATCGTTGGTGGCGCCGGCAATGGCGTCAGCGTGCTTTTCACTGGGGAAAGATTCACCGGTAAGCGATGACTGATTAATAAAAAAATCATTTGCCATCAGAATCCGCACATCTGCCGGAACGATTTTGCCCGCGTTTAATAATACGATATCACCAGGGCATAAATCCTCCGGTAAAATATCTTTTTCTGCGCCGTTGCGAATCACGGTGGCTTTGCTTTTTACTGTTTGCTTTAATTTTTCTGCAGCATTCCTTGCATCTCTTTCCTGAAAAAAATCGGTTAATACACTGGCTATCACAATCAAAATGATAATAGAGGCATTAATATTTTCTGAAATGGAAAAAGAGATACCGGCAGCAGTTAATAAAAGAATAACCAGTGGGCTTTTAAAATGTCGCAGCAAATCCCGCCACCAGGCTTCTTTTTTATGAGAAGGAATCACATTAAGGCCATTCGTTTTTAAACGATTACCGGCGTCAGTTGAGCTAAGACCAATATCTATGTTCGTTTGCAACGTGCATAAAACCTCATCCTTTGATTGCGAAGCAATTGTTTTTAAATCATAATTCATGAAAGGAAACTTTTCAGGTTTACCAAATGAAACTGATTTTCAATCCGACAAAATGAATCTAAAATTATTCGAAAACCCGGACAAAAGACTGACAGAAATCACTGTGGTATTTGACACTTATCACAAATACAACGGCTTAACTCAATGTATGTAAAGATAATTTACCGGGTTTTCTGACCTTTCAATAGAATATTTTGACCAACCTCAAAAGGGAACATTTAATTCGCACCAATTCCATTTTGAAAACAAATATCATTCCTTTTAATGACCTCAGTCATTGCGGTTATTACATTGCATTTGGAATTTTGACTTACCATATCTGAACAAATGCAAATAGTAAACCATGATATTAGCTGGTTGAAAATTGAAATTCAATTTGCGTGGTTAATGACTATAGCCCTGATGATAGCTGGCTTACCATTACTTAAAGGTGTTATTGTTTCAATTCTTCTAAAATTGTATGAGCTATTCATACAGCATGCCTTTGAAAAATAAAGATATCATTCATTGAGGCTTAAAATTTATTTTATGAAAAAAGAAGAAATAGATGGATTTATCGAAGACAGGTTTAAAAAAATTGCCGGTCATTTTCGTAAAGCCATAGATAATTTTGAACCGGAAGATATCCGCGAATTCAGAGCTGAAATAAAAAAGCTTAAAGTTTTCCTTCATTTACTCAGCATGGAATCAGAAAATGGATCATCGTGCCGGATAACCAAACGGATAAAAACGATATATGGATATTTGGGTATCGTACAAAATTTTCAATTACAATTAAAAAAAACAAAAGAATATGTAAAAGAATCCGTGATTCCCTTGCCTGTTTGTTATGAAAATCTCCTGAAAAAGGAATTAAATTACTGGAAACAATTAAGCAAAGATTATATAGATACAGACTACTCTTTTCTTAATGACAAAAAAGAAATGATTTCCACTTTACCGGATAAACTGACTCAAACATCCATTAAAAAATTTATTCATTATACGCTTTATGAATTGAATACCATCTCCGGCAGATTGGATGATGTTGCTTTGGATAACGCAAGGAAATTCATGGAAGACATTTATTATAATTACACATTCATTAAGCCTTATATTACTCAGCAACAAAGTGACTTATTTAATGAAAAACAAATTGACGTTTGTCTCGAGTTATTCAATAATTACCGAAATAATTGTATTGCGCTCTCGCTTTTGCAAACCTTTGGAACAGAAGCACTGGATGAAAGTGAAAAACAAATATTAAAAAAAATGGAAGATGACTGGCTAAGTAAAAAGAAAGAACTAAGAGATCGGTTGTCAGCCACACTGGATTCCATACACATTAAGTTTACTAATTTAAGTGAATTTACTTTTTCAGATTCTTCAAATGAATAAACCTTTCTTCGAAAGCATTCATAATAAAACAGCACCATGCCGGATATTATAACCATCACTTTTAATCCGTGTATTGATAAAAGCACAACGGTGAGCGCTCTTAAGGCTGACCGGAAACTGAGATGCACTTCCCCGGTTTTTGAGCCAGGCGGTGGTGGAATCAATGTTGCAAGAGCAATTAAAAAAATTGGTGGTGAAGCCATTGCTATTTATCCTTCTGGTGGCTATTCGGGTAAATTTCTGAACTTTCTTTTGGAAGAAGAAAATCTTTCTGTACTCACTGTTGAGACAAAACACCATACCCGGGAAAATATGATTGTGCTCGACAAGGCCACTAACCAGCAATACCGGTTTGATATGCCCGGTCCGGACCTGTTTAAAAAGGAATGGCAGGAATGCTTATATAAGCTACAGGAAAACGACTCTGAATTTATCGTTGCCAGCGGAAGTTTACCGCCAGGTGTTCCTCCCGATATTTTTGCAAGGATCAGCAAAATGGCTAAAAAGGCAAAGAGAAAACTGATCGTTGACAGTACAGAAGAAGCGCTGAAACCTGCATTGGAAGAAGGCGTTTACATGATAAAACCAAACATAAGAGAACTAAGCGGGCTTCTGGGAAAAAAAGAATTGCAGGTAAATGAAATTAAACCGGCAGCAAAAGATTTAATCAATAGTGGGAAATGCGAAATAGTGGTAGTATCGTTGGGCCCTTTAGGCGCCATGCTGGTTTCAAAAAAAGACGTATTTAAAATCGCTGCGCCTGCAGTAAAAATAAAGAGCACTGTTGGCGCTGGTGACAGTATGGTTGCAGGAATTGTTTTCTATATTTCAAAAGGAAAAAATTTGTATGAAGCATTTCAATACGGCATAGCCTGCGGTACCGCAGCGACCCTAAATAATGGTACCGGCCTGTGCAAAAAAAAGGATGTCGAGAGACTGTTTGATCAAATAAAAAAAGAAGAAACTGACCTTCAATAATATGAATGTCAGATATAATTTTTCAGGGTAAGAAGTGCGGAGATTACATTCTAATGACTTGTATGGATAAATTAATTTTATCAATTTTTGCAATTCTCATCTTTTCCTGTAAAGGAAAACGGGAATCAACTAAGCCGGTTACAGAAAATATTACTGAATCAGTCTATGCCTCCGGCCTTATAAAGGCCAAAAATCAATACCAGGTTTTTAGTACCGTTTCAGGCATCATCAATAAAAGACTGGTAGCGGAGAATGACCTGGTACGAGTAGGAACACCGCTTTTTGAAATATCAGATAAGAGTGTAACACTTAACCGTGCGAATGCGAGCCTTGCGGCAAGCTATGCAGATTTAAGTGCCAACATGGAAAAATTAGCTGAAGCAAAAAATAATATTTCCATAGCACAAAGAAAATTTGACAATGATTCGCTCTTGTATGAGCGCCAGAAAAACTTATGGAGTGAACATATTGGAACAAAAATAGAATTAGAACAGCGTGAACTGGCATATAAAAATTCTAAAACGGTACTGAATTCTGCGACTATGGGTTATAGTGATTTGCGCAAAGAACTTGATTTCCGGGCAAAACAGGCAAGAACCAATCTTGCTATTAGCGAATATCACGAAGGCGATTTTGTGATTAAAAGTGCGTTGGAAGGTAAGGTATATTCTCTAACAAAAGAGCGGGGAGAAACGGTTAACCCACAAGCCCCTCTGGCTATCATCGGGGATGCATCTCTTTTTTTTGTTGAGTTGCAAATTGATGAAAATGATATTGTCAGAATCAAACTGGGGCAAACAGTTTTACTCACGATGGACAGTTATAGAGACCGCGTATTTGAAGCGAAGCTTTCAAAATTATATCCTTTATTAAATGACCTGACCAGGACATTCACAGCAGAGGCCGAATTTATAAAACAACCGGAAATGCTGTTTCCGAACCTAACAGCCGAGGCAAATATTGTGATCCGATCCAAAGCAAATGTGCTAACTATTCCCAGGGACTATTTGATAGACGACACTTTGGTAATAATAAAAAACAATAAAACGCAAAGAGTGGTAACAGGGTTGAAAGATTATCAGAAAGTAGAAATTATCCAGGGTATCACGGCCAATGATGTTATTTATAACCCGGAAAAATGAATTCTAAACTATTATTGAATGTTACCGGTTCATTATTGCTCGCTCGCATGAGGCAGTCCATTGTGGCAGCGGCTGGCGTAACATTTGGCATTGCGATGTTTATAACCATGCAAAGTTTTATGACGGGGCTTAACAAGCTACTTGATGGGCTGGTCATCAATCGCACACCCCATATCCGTCTGTATAATGAAGTGAAACCCAACGATCATCAACCGGTCAATGAGTCTCAAAAGTATAAAGGTTCCTATAATTTTATCCGTTCATTAAAAGCCTCCAATGTAAGACTTTCAATTTATAACAGCGGTTATATTATGGAGGCGATAAAAAAAGACGATCGTGTTGCCGGCGTTACCCCGCGCATTACCGCCAGAGCATTTTTTAACAACGGCGTGGTAGATATCAATGGAGTAATTAATGGGATAGATGCTGATCAGGAAAGTAGTCTTTTTCACTTTACAGATTACATAGTTGGAGGTAAGGTAGCGGATCTGAATAATATTTCTAACAGCATCATTTTAGGAAAAGCGTTGGCCGAAACCATGCTGGTGAGCATTGATGATGTGATTCAGGTAATCACGGCCGATGGTAACCGGTATCCCTTAAAAGTGGTGGGCTTTTTCCAATCGGGAATTCGTGACATTGATAAGGTACAGAGTTTTGCAACTATTGCCACCACACAGAAAATATTAGGCAGGCCAGGAAACTATATTACAGATATTGAAATTAAACTGAAGAACATGGATGCTGCTCCGGCAATGGCAAGGGAATATAAAAAAAGGTATCATACAGACGCGGAAGATATACAGACTGCCAATGCACAATATGAGACGGGTAGTAATGTACGCCTGGTGATCTCATATTCCGTTGCCTTTACGCTGTTGCTTGTGGCAGGATTTGGGATATACAATATCCTGAACATGATGATCTATGAAAAAATGGATTCGATTGCCATCCTGAAAGCCACTGGTTTTTCAGGCAATGATGTAAAAAATATTTTTATTGCTATCTCTGTGAGTATTGGAATAGCAGGCGGCTTGCCGGGCTTATTGTTTGGCTATTTGCTCGCCACCGGCATTAATCAAATACCCTTTCAAACCGAGGCCCTGCCAACCCTAAAAACATATCCTGTAAATCACAACCCGGTATTTTATATTGTTGGGATTCTCTTTGCTTTATTAACCACCTATCTTGCCGGACTATTTCCAGCCCGCAAAGCAGGTCGCGTAGATCCCGTGGATATCATAAGAGGAAAATAATATGAGCACACCCATTTTAGAGGCGCGGCGTATTTCAAAATATTTTTACGACCCGGTAAAAATCAAGATTTTAAAGGATATTTCAATTTCTATAGATAAAGGTGAATTTGTTTCTGTGATAGGCAAATCAGGATGTGGCAAGTCAACGCTGCTTTATATATTGTCTACTATGGATACAGACTTTGAAGGAGACCTGCTCATTGACGGCGTAAGCATGACCATGAAAAAAGAGGCCCAACTTGCCGCTGTTAGAAACAAAAAGATCGGCTTTGTATTTCAGTTTCATTACCTTTTACATGAATATACAGTGTTGGGAAACGTGATGCTCCCTGCACTAAAACTAAATAAATACTCTAAAGAGGAAATTGAAAGCAGAGCGATTGAAAAATTAAAAATACTCGGTATTGCTCACCTGGCAAATAAAAGATCCAATAGAATTTCAGGTGGGGAAAAGCAACGCGTAGCGATAGCCAGGGCATTGATCAATGATCCCCACATCATCATGTGTGATGAGCCTACAGGTAACCTCGATAAAACTAACTCGGCTCTGGTGTTTGATATTTTTATGCAACTTACCAAAGAATTTAATCAGACACTTTTAGTCGTAACACACGACAACAATTTTGCCGCGGCCACAGATCGTATCATTGAAATGGAGGATGGATGTATCATCCGGCAATAGTCATTTGTCATCTTGCCATAAAAACAGCTTCCAGGTTTCATGGCATATATTGAATTGGCATCTTTTTCCGGACGCATTGCGCAGTTTAATGATGACGTTTTCGTTTATTTGAATGCTTTGCATTGACGGTCTTGATTGCTTAGTTAGTGCTTAGTAATTATTGCTTTTTGATTCTTTATACTTCCCACTTCATTTCCTGACCCGTTCCGAAAAATAATGCAGAAGACTTTTTGCTTAAGGCACTTTTTGAAAACCAAAATGAAATACAAGATGTTATATTAAAAAGGGGCCGGATACAAATCCACCCCTATACTAATCCAATATCCTATGAAAAAACCGATGTAAAAATAAATGCTGCTTTGTTTTGTAACGATGTTCTTAATTGCCAATTTCAATGATTGAGATCAGTCTGTCAACCCGAATTATAACAAAAAGCGATTTCCGGTTATATTTTTAATAAGTTACCCGTTTTCTGCAAAAACAATATGAAGAGCAAAAAATACTATTTAAATCACGGGGAAAGATGACGAAAATCATATTGCTATAGAAACTTTCGGTCTATTTTACAATCAAATGATTTTTTAGTCCGAATTCGGTAAATCTATTTCCAATTTGTAATAGCTTTACGAAGGTAAAATTGAATTTTGGTGTCTTTTCACTAACCTCCAACCTGATAAAATGTTTACCGGCATTGAAAGTTCCTACCATTTTGAGGCTTTTTTTGAGTACGCCACTATGGGAATTTTAGTTACTGACGACCGTGGCCGGATTATCGCAATTAACCCTTTTGCTTTGAAGGAATTCGGATACGCAGAAGAAGAGTTGATTGAGAAAATGGTTGAAATATTAATTCCTCAAAGATTTTATAATAAGCATGTTCATCATCGTGAGCAATATGCCGAAAATCCGCAAACCCGGCCCATGGGATTGGGACTGGATTTGTTTGGTGTAAGGAAGGATGGTTCAGAATTTCCCGTAGAGGTGAGCCTTGGCCATTACACAAACAACGGCAGTAAATACATTGTAGCTTTTATTACTAATATTTCGGTACGTAAAGCAGCAGAGACTGAAATTGAAAAATTAAATATTGAACTGGAAAATACAGTATTGCTCCGGACAAAGGATTTGCAGGAAGCAAAAAGGAGGCTTGAAAATGTTTTGTCATTTCAAAAAACATTATTGGATACTGCGGGCGCTATGATTATTGCTACCGATGAAAATGGGATTATCAAACTCTTTAATCCCGAAGCGGCCTGCAAGCTCGGATATAACGAATCAGAGGTTGTTGATAAAAAAACTCTCGTATTATTTCATGCTAAAAAAGACATTGAAAGAAAAAGAAAAGAATTATTGAAGTTGTTTGGCATAAAAGTAAAAAATAGCTTCTCTGTACTGGTAGAAAAAGCCAGTCGCAATATCCATGCAGAAGAAGAGTTCAATTATGTAACCAAAGCCAGTGCTTCATTTCCTGTGTCACTAACCATTACGGCCCTAAGAGATATAAAAGGAAATATTACAGGGTATGTTGGTATTGCCATTGACATATCGGAGAGAATAAAAGCCGAAAAAGAGTTAAAAAATGTACAGCGCCTATTTCTGCAATTATTGCATAATTATCCCGATGGCATTATCAGTATTATTGATAAAAACTACCATTTCGTTTATACTGGCGGTGAACTGCATAAACGTCTCCATTCAAATATCGAACAATTGATAGGTAAAGAAATGTATCCGCGCTTTCCTGAACCTTTGCGCAAGATTATTTTCGCAATGCTTGAAAACGTATTTCAGGATAAGGTGTTTATTGCTGATTTCGAACTTCCCTATCCTATTGTAAACCACATTTATATAATGGATGCTTTCCCATTAATAGAAGAGGATGGTTCGGTGAAATACATCGGTGTTATTATTAAAAATATTTCTAAATTAAAAAAAGCGGAAGAAGGTTTACGTGAAGCGCTTAAAATAGAAAGAAATTTAGGTGAATTAAAGTCCCGGTTTGTATCTATGGCCTCGCATGAATTCCGTACGCCTCTCAGTACAGTGCTTTCATCAGCGTATTTGATAGAAAAATATACCACTGGTGAAGACCAGCCAAAACGTGAAAAGCATGTGCAGCGGATTGTTTCATCGGTTAATATGCTGACGGATATTTTAAACGATTTTCTTAGCTTGGGCAAAATAGAAGAAGGGAAATTGCAGGCAAAATTTTCAGCATTTAACATAGAAGAGATAATTCATGTAACCCTGGAAGAAATTAAAAATAATCTGAAAAAGGCACAGCAAATCAACTATCAGCATGAAGGCAACCCAGGTATCCTTTTAGATAAGTCCTTGCTTAAACACATCGTAATGAATTTGGTTTCCAACGCGAGCAAATTTTCTTCGGATACATCCACGATAGATATAAAAACCATCAATGAAGATGAAAAGATCATATTATCCGTGAAGGACAATGGAATAGGCATTTCGGAAGAAGACCAGCAACATTTAATGGAACGTTTTTTTCGAGGTACCAATGCCGGAAACATACAAGGCACCGGCCTCGGATTACATATTATATCCAAATATGCTGAAATGATGAATGGAAATATTCAATGCAAGAGTGAGCTTGATAAAGGGGCTGAATTTGTAGTGACATTTAACACTAAAACAAATCATCATGAAAAAAATACTTTTGATAGAGGACAATGACGATGTTCGCGATAATACTGCGGAAATACTTGAATTGTCAAACTATAAAGTCATTGTAGCCGAAAATGGTATGACCGGAGTTCAAAAAGCCCTGGAGCATTTACCGGATTTGATCATTTGCGATATCATGATGCCTGTGCTGGATGGCTACGGGGTGCTTCATGCTGTTCATAAAAATAGTACAATAAAAAATACCCCTTTTATTTTCCTCACTGCCAAAACCGAACGTGGCGATTTTCGAAAAGGAATGGAATTGGGCGCCGATGATTATATTACCAAACCGTTTAGCGGAACAGAGTTGCTAAATGCAGTGGACAGCCGGTTAAAAAAAATTGATCTGCTAAAGCAAGAATTATCACCTGATATGGAAGGCCTGGAATATTTAATGCAGGCATCACTTGGTAAAGATCATATGAAGCTACTCGCAGAAGACCGGAATATCAATAAATACAGCAAAAAACAAATCATTTATTCGGAAGGAAATCATCCAAACCGGCTTTATTATGTTTTAAAGGGAAAAGTAAAAACGTACAAGAGTAATGATAACGGAAAGGAACTGGTTACAGAACTTTTTTCTACGGGAGATTTCCTGGGCTATGTAGCGTTGCTGGAAGGCACGGCGTATAAAGATTCTGCCGCTGCATTAGAAGAAACCGAACTGGCTATAATTCCACGCGAAGATTTTGATCAACTGATCAATACAAATAAAGAAGTAGCTCAAAAATTCATCCGGCTGCTTGCAAAAAATATTTCTGAAAGGGAAAATCAACTGGTAAATATCGCTTACAATTCATTACGCAAAAAAGTGGCTGATGCGCTTTTAATGCTGTATAGAAAATACCACCAAACTACCGAAGAGTCCGATATGATGATCATAAGCCGCGGCAGCCTTGCAACCATTGCGGGTACCGCAAAGGAGTCCTTAATACGAACCCTCAGCGATTTTAGAAATGAAAAGCTCATTGATATAAAAGATGATGGAAGCATTCTTATTTTAAATTTGAAAAAACTTGAGTTTTTGGTCAATTGAAAGGATGCGCAGCCAGGCTATATCCGGCAAAAGAAAATAAATTTAACCAGTTATACCGCAGGATAATCAGCTAAGGAACTTACATATCAGGTGAGGCCCATCTCAAACAATATCCTTTATTGCTTTATTAATTACTATCACCAAACATACTGACAGCACTCATTGATTGCCGGTATGGTCCATTGTTCCTTTGTGTAGTAAAACAAATTAACCATTTCAAAAATTTTAAATCATGAAAAGCGATTATCAAATCCAGAAAGACGTAATGGAGGAACTCAAATGGCAGGCTTTTTTAAAGGCATCAGAAATTGGTGTGGCAGTTAAAAATGGTGTTGTAACACTTTCCGGCAATGTAGATTCCTACTCGAAGAAACTGGCAGCAGAAAACGCTGCTAAAAAAATTGCCGGAGTAAAAGCTGTTGCCGAAGATATAGAAGTAGGCATTTCCCCTATCTATCGTAGAACAGATGCTGAAATAGCAGAAGCGGTACTGGATGCCCTAAAATGGCATACCGCAGTTCAGGAAGAAAAAATTAAGATTAAGGTTGAAGATGGGAATGTAAAGCTGGAAGGCGAAGTAGAGTGGGAATACCAGCGTACCATGGCCAAAACCGCCATTGAAAACCTGGCCGGTGTGCGCTTTGTCATCAACTTAATTACTGTAAAACCAAAAATTTCACCTTCCGACATCCAGGAAAAAATCATTGCCGCCTTTCACAGAAGCGCCACCGTTGATTCAAGTAAAATTAGAGCTGAAGTAGAAGGAACCAAGGTTACACTTCGTGGCACAGTGCGGTCCATAGCCGAAAAAGAAGATGCAGAAAACGCTGCCTGGTTTGCACCCGGTGTTATGAGTGTGGTAAACAAGATTGAAATTGAAGTACCTGAATATGAATTTGAAGAAGAGTGATCTTTTTAATAGAATTTGCCAGCAGTGCCTCACTTTAACCTTAATATACCTGCCCAAGCAATAATTGCTTGGGCAGGTATATTGTAACGATCAATTACAAAATATTCATTTAATGCAGTCAACCGGTAACAGATTAAAAATACCCGCAAGCATGCAGGCTATGGTTTTGGAGACCATCGGCCAGCCATTGGTAATGAAAACATTTCCTATTCCGGTACCTTCCAGTCAGCAGGTGCTTGTAAAAATAATAGCCTGTGGTGTGTGCCGCACTGATCTGCATATTATTGATGGGGAACTTACAGCGCCGAAATTGCCACTTATTCCCGGGCATGAAATAGTCGCAAGAGTTGTAAAAGCAGGTAGGGAAACATCACGCGTAAAAACAGGTGAAATAATTGGGATTCCCTGGCTGGGCTATACCTGCGGCGAATGTAAATATTGCCGGAAGGGACAGGAAAATCTGTGTGAAAGCGCCTTATTCACGGGCTATACTATTGATGGCGGTTATGCTGAATATGCAGTGACTGATGAACGTTACTGCTTTCCGCTTCCTTCACAATATGCAAATGCATCCGGATCCCCACTTTTATGTGCCGGGGTTATCGGCTACCGTTCTTATACCATGACCGGCAAACATGCAAAGAACCTTGGTATTTACGGATTTGGAGCCGCTGCACATATCCTGGTTCAACTTGCGATACATGAGGATAAAAGGATATTCGCGTTTACAAGCGACGGGGATGTTGAAGCACAGAAATTTGCCATGGAGCAGGGAGCTGTATGGGCAGGCGATTCCTCACAATTGCCAGCGGAAAAAATGGATGCCGCTATTATTTTCGCGCCTGCGGGCAACCTGGTACCCAAAGCCCTGAGCAATACCAATAAGGGTGGTACTGTAGTGTGTGGTGGCATACACATGAGCGATATTCCGTCTTTTCCTTATCGTTTGTTGTGGGGGGAAAGAGTACTTCGCTCCGTGGCAAATCTTACCCGCAAAGATGCGGAAGACTTTTTGAAGCTGGCTTCACAGGTTTTAATTAATACACAAATAAAAACATATCCTTTACATCAGGCAAACGACGCCTTAAACGATCTTAGATACGGAATGGTTCATGGGGCTGCAGTGCTGGTAATGGATAATAACGATTGAAAAGGGCTGAAGAATATCATGATTAAACAATAATATAATATGGTCATTATTATTTTCGGACTACCGGGTTCAGGTAAAAGCTACTTTGCTTCCAGGTTCGCAAAAGTGATCAATGCCGCATATATCAATAGCGATAAGGTGAGAAAAGAAACCTTTGAGAAAAGCGTATATTCTGACCTGCAAAAAAAAGCAGTATATGATAAAATGCTGGAACAGATGAAGCTGTCTGTAAAGCAAAATAAAAATGTAGTACTGGATGCCACTTTTCATAAAGAGAATACAAGGAAAACCTTTGTTGAAGAAATGAAAGATAAGGGCGGGATTTCCTTTATTGAAATACAGGCTGATGAAAATACAATCAGGGAACGATTAAAAAGGCCCAGGCCATACAGTGATGCAGATTTTGAAGTTTACAAAATCATCAGCCAGCAAAATGAACCATTGAATGAACCTCACCTGATATTAAAGTCAACCGACAACATAAACGAAATGATCCAAACGGCAACCGATTATTTGAAAACAAATAATGACAACAGAACAAATCAATAGCCTGTTATCCCGTGGAAAGTTCCCTGAGCAAACCAGCAAGCAGGAATTAATTGAAACACATATATCCTGGGTGATACTATGCGATCAATTCGTGTATAAAATTAAAAAACCAGTACAATATTCCTTTCTTGATTTTTCCACTGCTGCGCTCCGCAGGCACTATTGCAAAAGAGAAATAGAATTAAATAAAAGGCTTACCAACAATGTCTATCTCGAAGTGTTGCCTGTAAAAAAATGGGAAGATGAGATTGCAATAGGTGGGAAAGAAGGCATCACAATAGATTATGCCGTAAAAATGCATAAACTGGATACAGGAAAACGAATGGATGTATTATTAACTCAGCATTTAGTAACCGAAGCTGATATAAAAAAACTGGCAGAAAAAATAGCTTCCTTTCATAAAAGCACAAAGATCATTTATCAGAAGGATTTACTGGAAATCCAGGCAAAATTCAATGATCTGGAAGCAGAAAAGGAACTCTTATCTAATCAACCCGATAGTACATTGGGCGTGATCATAGCGGACGCTATTGAATTTTCTGATAAGTTTCTAATCAAGAATAAAGCGTTGATGGCAGGCAGGCTGAGAAATGGATTTTACAGGGATTGCCACGGCGATTTACATTCGAGAAATATTTTTTTATTGCCGGATCCCGTACCTTTTGATTGCATTGAATTCAACGATGATTTCCGCCAAATTGATGTATTGAACGAAGTAGCCTTTCTTTGTATGGACCTGGATGCCTTTGCCCATAAGAACTTATCAGCCCTGTTTCTTAAACATTATAATCATTTTTTCCCAACTATAAAAACAAAAGCTGAACATAATCTTTTTATTTACTATAAAAGTTACCGCGCCAATATACGGGCAAAAGTAAACAGCCTTCGGGCAAAGAGCGCAACAGGTGAAGAAAGATCAAACTCACTGGCTATGGTGAAGAAATATCTCCACCTGCTGGAAAGTTATATAAAAGAACTCGGAACAGTATAAAACACTTGTGGGTGAAGTGTCTCCACAAAAGGCATAGATTGTTTTTAAATATTAACCACACCGCAAATTTCTTCTTATACCTGCAGGCTTAACAGGTTACTCAATCCTGTAACAGTACCCTCATGCACCCATATTTTTATCCCGTATCTTTTCCAGAACGTAGCCCTAAAACCAGCGATACCTTTATTACAGTCAATAAAAAATAGACCGACACCTGCTTCAGGTATCATCAATTTAAAAATTATTATTATGCCGTCAATTGAATGGTTTCAACCTTTCTCCACCTTTTTAGATTGGGCAAACTATTCAGGGAAATACCAATGGTATCTGCATCCATTTTCATTTCTTCCATCTTATCTCTTACCCTCGTTTTCATTTCCTCTAAGGTAATATGCGGATCTGTGAACTGCCCGTTTTCGTAACAATATTTACAATAATGCTTTTTTCTGGAACCATCTTTCCCGGTTCCAAAAAGTTCAGGGTCGCTCAATGGCATTGAGCAACTCTGACATATTCTTTTACTTTCCATTGATTGCATTTTAGTGTAAGAAAATATAATACAAACCTGTTTCCTATTTACTCCAATTCTTTTTTTTATAAACATCTTCAAAAAACACAACATGTCCGCTTGAATCCACCCCTGACGTATTGTACCAAACGATCACCGGCATTTTTACATCCGCGGGTACAGTAATCGGAGATTGATTTTTCAAACAACCAGCTTCAGTAAGCGTGTCTATCGCAAGGTGGTTATTATTTAAAACAAGATGCCCCAATTCCATTGGCTTTTCCATGCGCATACAACCATGACTGTAAAATCGCCGGCGCCGTTTAAATAAATTTTTATCGGGCGTGTCGTGCAGGTATGCGCCAAAAGGATTATGGAAATTAAGTTTCAGTAATCCCAATGCATTATCACAACCAGTGCCCTGCCTGATAGTATAAGGAAAATAATTACGGCTCAAAGCATACCAGTTAACTGAATGCGGGTCTATGGTTTGCCCTGATTTGTTTAAAACCTGGTAATTATTAGCATCAAGAAAGGAAGGATCTCGCTTAATAGCAGGCAACAACTCTTTGGCAGCAATGCTAAGTGGCACGTGCCAGAAGGGGTATAAGATTACTTCGTTCACTGTACTTGCGAGTGTAAACGTGGGAGTAGATGGCTTACCAACTACGATTCTCATTTCCAGGATCACTTTATTATCCCGGTAAACTTTAAGATATGCAGCCGGAATATTGACAACAATTACGGACTGATTTTGAGTAAGGCAAGATAGCCACCGGTAATAATTAATTGAAAGCGCCAATTGATCTAATCTAACTTTTAAAAGCACATTGCACTCCCGGATGATTTCCTGATTCAATTCACCATTTACCGAAAGATTAAACATCAATTGTGCTTCCTCTATTTTTTGTTTTAAACTTTTTTCTGAAGTGTCCTCATTGGTTGAATCCAGGATGCCCAACTGGTAAAGTTTTTGCCAAAGAGATTTATTTTCAGTATTCACTTTTTTGGAAATGATAATCTTTTCACTAAAATCCTTTTTCTCCATTACTTCCGTAATCCAATTGATCTTATCCCCTATCACCTTCACTTCTTCCATTGGCGGTGAAAGAAAAGATGCAAGAAAGTGAATTTTGTTTTCTAAAATATATTCGGCGAGGCTTGCAGGTATCTTACAGCAATCAGGAGCGTACTTAATTCCCATGTATCCCAACGATGGCTTGGCATTGCCATAAGCAATATCGCTGTAAAAGTGAATAGCGGCATCAGAAATGAGAACTTCTGCTTTAAGCGAATCTCCCAGGTTTTGCAAACGAAGAGTACCGTTCTTAAATGCTGAAATGAAGCTATATTGATAATCTTTTTCCCTGAGTCCCCATTTTGGGGACGATGATAAATTATCCAGTAAACAGGCAAGGTTAATCGTTTTCTCTTGTTGCATCCATACCGGTTGATAGTTGATGCGCGGATAAAAATCCCTAATCTCTTCCTGATAATTTATTTTCAATTCCTTTCTATCCAAATTGTCTAAGAGATATTGCTGAAGCAGGCCGGGACTAAGTTGGGCAGAAGCGGTAAAAACAGACAGAATCGTTAATAGGAAAACCCCACCGACTTTACAGGTTCTAACGATCACGCCCGTTGGATATTCTTTGCTGAAAATCATTAAAAGCTGATTTTAGGATCCGAAACCTGATTGTAGAATTAGCCATGTCTTTGCGCAGGTTTTCTATTTTTGTGTCCAATAATTTTTCAATTTTTCCACTATCAGATATTTTACTGTACAATACATTCTCTATATCACTGGCATCGCTTCTCAATAAATGAATCAACTCGTCTTCTCTGATAAATTGAGTTTGAAAGCCCTCTATTTCTTCAAGCAAATTTTGATCATAGTTGTTTTTGAGAATGTCCGAAATTTCGTTTTTCAGCAAAACGTTTTCTTCCATCCTCGAATTAAGCAACTGCTTCCATGCTTCAATCTCAGTTTGAAATTGCCTTATACCCGTTTCGGTACTCTGATTCCATGCGGATTTACTTTTCAAAGGGCTTTTTTCTTTCATAAAGTTTATCAATGGGAAAAAATAAATAAAAACTTGATTGGCAATTACTAGAATAATCCTCCGATTACAATTTAAAAATACCGATTGAAAATTAATGATTTTTTAAAATAACCTTCCCCGGACAATTTGCACAGAAACAACTGCCTTTTGAGCGTTTGAATTTATTAAATGCCCGTCATTCTTATAATGAGGGGCATTAATATTGTACAAATCTTTCAGTGTTATTTAACTGTAATCTGCCTGTTCACTGCCATTTTTTTCGCTTCTTCTTTTTTAGGTAAAACAAGCTTTAGAACGCCGTCCTGGTAATGCGCATCAATTTTGTCTTTGCTTACTTCATCAGGAAGCGTAAAGCTGCGTTCAAAAGAAGAATAGCTGTATTCACGGCGGGTATATCTTCCATCCTTTTGTTCATTCTCTTCTTCTTTTCCACTTCTGATGGCAAGCATATTGCCTTCCACATCAATTTTAAAATCTTCCTTTTTCAATCCCGGTGCAGCCATAGATACCAGATAATCCTCTTTTCTCTCGACTATATTTACCGCAGGCACATTCAATATCCTTGATGGAAAATCACCGTCAAACAGGTCCAGCAAAGATTTGTTAAAAAAATCTCCAAATAGGGAGGGTATGCTCTCCGTTCTTTTCGTCAATGTTCGCGTGTTCATAATTGTTTGCTTTGATTGTTAAAAAATATTGTTTATACAGCAAAAATATGTCGGCCATTTTCCGAAACAGGCATCGCTAATCAACGAAAGCAATGAGATTGGTCAGTGTTTTTGATGTGCTAATTTTGAACGCTGAGTAAAAAGATGAGAAATTATATATCAGCATATCCAATGATGTGAGTCATCCATCTATTGCGCTATATTTTACGGATAGTCTTGATTATTCTTCTTCAGAAAGCCGTATGCATTTTTATACTTCTGCGTATAACTTCTCATAGTATTCCCTGGCCATCCTATTGCTGTCGAACCGGGGCATAATATCCCGCATTCCGTTTTTTATAACGGATATCCATTTGTCAGGATTATCATAATACATTGGTATTATTTCCTTTTCCAACAAGTCGTATAAGGCACGGGCCTCGGCCTCATCCTGTTGATGAACGGCTAAATCATATGGCGCTGCCGGGATAATAAAGCTATTATTTTTATCCTTTGCAAACTCAGGAAACCATCCGTCCGGCATGGAAACATTTACTGCGCCATTCATAGCTGCCGTCATGCCACTGGTACCGCTTGCCTCATGACCCATCCTCGGCGTATTGAGCCAAACATCTGCGCCTTGCTTAAGCAATTTTGATAGCTTCATTTCATAGCCTGTTATGATTGAGCAATTGGGATATGTTTTACAAATATCAACGATCCTGTCAAATAAAGCAATTGCCGTATAATCCATTGGGTAAGGCTTTCCAGCCCAGATAATTTGTACAGGCCTGTTGATATTGGAAACCAATCGCTCAAAACGATTCATATCACCAAGCAATAATTCCGGCCGTTTATAACCGCCAAATCTCTTTGCAAAGACAATGGTTAGAACGTTTTCATTAAATATCTCACCATTTTGATCTGCCACTTCTTCAAACAAAACCTGTTTACATTTTCTTTTTCTCGTTGCCAACGCCCTATCATCATTTTCACTTAAAGCTTTATACATTTCATCGTCAGCCCAATACGCAAACTTTTGTGCATTGGTAATAGCGATTAATTTACCACTGCTTTGCGTTTCTTTACACATACTTTCCAGGGTCTTACAATGCAGCTTGGATACAGCATTTACCCTGCCAGCCAGCCG
The DNA here is from genome assembly GCF_009192765.1 of Agriterribacter humi. Lineage (GTDB taxonomy): Bacteria > Bacteroidota > Bacteroidia > Chitinophagales > Chitinophagaceae > Agriterribacter > Agriterribacter humi. The sequence goes on from NZ_VOHQ01000001.1 coordinate 21,087, forward strand.
GATGGCTGTACCGGTATGGTCCAGCAGATCGTTTTTTACCTGAGCAATTTTTCGTACCTCTTCCGGGGAAATACCCTCAAAGTATCCAAATTTTTGCAGCAATAAAAGATTGGTTTTTTCATTTCCACTGGGTTCCGGTGTATGATTGGTGAATCTTAACCTCCTTTCAACTTCCTTTACATCCTCGTATTTTTTATAAAGATGAAATGCCAACGGCAAACCATGAGATTCATTCATATGATATACATCGGGCAGCCAGTTTATGATCTCTAATAATTTTGCACCTCCATTACCCAACAAAATAGAAGCAGCAATTCTGGTTTCCGGGTTAGAATCGTAAAGCCTGTGGCAAATAGTTTTGGATAAGTAATCATTTTCAGGGATATCGGTACTGAGGAAAAACACCGGCGCTGTATGAAAAATCTCGGGTGCCAAATAATAAGCCGTTACAAATACTTCATGGCCGGAAACGTTGACGGAAAATCTTATATCTGTTTTTTTTAGAAAGCCATATACTTTTTCCTGAAACAATACATACATTGCCTGGTCTTGTTTTCTGACCTGGTCATAATATCCATATTTCCATAAAATACCTATTCCCAATACGTTTTGCTGTAATTCATAAGCGCTTCGCATATGGGAGCCGGCCAAAAAGCCCAATCCACCGGCATAGGTTTTTAAAGGCTGATGTATTGCGAATTCCATACAGAAATAAGCAATTTTTTTTTGAAAAGAAGGATGAGCAGAAAAGGGAATAGAAAAGCTCATAATAAAGCTGCATTAATAAATTGCAATTTTTGTATTTGCTGTTTTTAGAGGATGGCTTGATTTGGGAATATACATTTGCAGAATGCCTGATTTATAATTTGCATTTGCAAATGCCGTATCTGCATTGTCAGCCAATACAATCCTGCGGTTAAAACAATACTTAAATTCATGTGCCTGAAAATTGTCCTGTTCAGTAAAATCACAACGATCATGAATTACAGATATCGTCAAGACATTACCAAAAGCCTTTATCAAAAACTTTTCTCTTTTCACGCCTGGCACAGCTATTTCAATTTTATAGTAATTTGCCGCCTCTTCAATATTTACAGGAAGAATATTCCCGTTTCCTTTGGAAAAATGTTTTGTTTTCTGCTTAAAATCATTTTCTTTAAACAGGGGAACATATTCACCCGGGTAAACCGACAAATGGGTTGTATGTGAAAGACTGTTGTGCATATATCCTTACCAAGTTACTATTATGCTTTTTGCAATCCAATTATCGGGATCATTAACAACGATGATCTTGATCATCTCTTTTTTTCGCCAGTGGAATAATATCCCATTACCTGATTTTTTTAGATTGATTGTACAGGTCGGATTAAATTGCCGGAACTATTTTAAATTTTTGCACCTTTAGACTATTTCATTCCTCCATTTGTTTGCCATATCCATTGCCATTTATACCATTTTAATATTGCAGCAAAACAGCTTTGTATCCGTTGGATTCCAGTATCCTCTTGGCTGTACCGCTTCTTATTCCTGAGGTGCAGCAACAAATAATGCATTTATTTTTATCCTTCAATTTTGATAAACTATTGCTCAACTGATCTACCGGAATGTTGATCGAATTTTTGATGTGGCCACCTGAAAATTCATCTTTGCTTCTGACGTCTAAAACAATAGCTCCCTGTTTTATTAATTCGCTGTAATCTGTTTTAGTTCCAAATCCGAATATTTTTTTATTGACTCTAACATTTTATTTTGTGATTTTTTTATTTTCTTTTGAAAATATTTAAAAACAATCCTCCCATCAAAGCACCATACAGTGTGCTGTTCAATGGTTTTGATGTAATGGCACAGGTTCCGGAATTGCAGCCGATGAAATGATAATAGAGATAGCCACCAATGGCTCCAATAAATACTCCCGCAATAGTAAATTTATATTTAGAAAGAAAGTCTTTTATTCCGGTCATGTTTTTATATTTGGTTAATTTAATGCTGCAGCTTCTTCTTTTTTATTATTAAAAATCAGTTCGCCGTTATATTTAACTTCCCAGGTTACAGGCAGCGCTTTCTTCAGCATGCTGCTTACACCGCAATATTTTTCCTGTGAATCTGTTACTGCATTTAGCGCAGCTTCTTTGTTTTCAGCAGTGCCTTTAAATTCGTAAATAACATGGATTGCGATGTATTCAATCGGTACTCTTTTGCTGATTTCTCCAATCACTTTCATGTCGAAATCATCCACTTTTTTATCACCCCTTCTCAATATTGCCGCAATGTCCATTCCGGTGCAACCCGCAAGAGCCGTTAGTACAAAAGGTTTTGGAATAGGGCCGTTGTCTTCCCCACCTACTTTTTCGGGGCCATCCATTACAATAGTATGCCCGTTTACCAATGCATTGAATTGCATTTTGCCCATCCATTGTACATCTATTTCGTGTGCCATAAATTGCTCATTTTTCGTGTAACCAAATTTGATTTTCTTCGTTGATATATTGAAAAAATAGTAAATAAGGTAGAAGCTATAAGCGCTGTAACCACAAGAACGGTTACACTGCCAGACCGGAAAATAATACCGGTAAAGAACAGAAGTGCAATGGACTCAACGATGCGGATGGTTTTATCCGGGTTACTCAGATTTTCTTCTTGCATTTATAATTTAAATGCTAAGCATCACTTTGTTTAATTTCTCTCTCACCTCATCAGCAACTTCGCCTAATTTCTTATTTTGTATCGCCATCATAGAAGCTACCGGATCCACTGCAGAAACCTCTATTTTACCATTTTCCCTCTCCTGAACTATTACATTGCATGGAAGCATTGTCCCGATTCTATCTTCAGCTAACAGAGCTTGATGTGCAAAGTGCGGATTGCAGGCGCCAAGAATCTTATACCTTCTGAAATCAACATCCAATTTCTTTTTTAAAGTCTCTTTCACATCAATTTCTGTAAGTATGCCAAAACCTTCTTTTTTTAATTCTTGCGTAACTTTTGAAATAGTGGCATCAAAATCACCAGTAACTATTTTTGAAAAATGGTAGTTCATCTTATTTATATTTTCAAAGTGATTAAATAATTATTTTACAAAGTTGCATCAATTAAAAACCCCGGTCGGGAACTTATGTTACACAAGTAAGGAATATTTTTACCACTAATCATTTTAGCAATAATTCTTTCTTTGTGAAACCAGTTCAGCAAGTAAACCCCCAAAAATGAAGAATGATAAACGGAAGCAAATAATACAACGATTTTCTTGTTTCTATTTTTTAAAACGAATGTAAACTTCTATGCTATTCTTTTAAATGATATGAGTTATGTTTTAAGATGACATTCGTTAGGCATTTGCAAATACTTCCCTTTATTTCTATCGTTATGTCTGATGAAATACCCATTGAAATTTTTAAATTGCATATTGTAATAATGCCGCCTCTGAAAATCCTGTTTCAGTTGCCAGGTTTTTCGTGGTCAATTCCCCGAATACCATCCCTGTCTATAATTTACGGGGATACTATTTTTTAGCAACACTTTCCGCCACCGGATTCCACATCCAATTTTTTTGAGCCCCCATTCCAACGGGCAAAAACAAGTACAGAAAGAAATACTACCAGTCCCCCCCGCCAGCCCATGGCCATCATCACAAATATGGTAACTACCACAATTGCGATAAACAAATGCAGCAATAATTCCGCTACCTTTTCCGAAGCAGCTTCTCCATAATTTCGGGTAGTACTTACATGCACATCAGAAGGGATGATATTATCTTAAAGATGCTTTACTTTATTTAAAATCTGTTCAGAAACCTTCATTGCATCCGCTCCCGGCTTTTTGGCGATGGTCTATTAAACCGTTAGGCACCAAAATTATGAGACTTAACTCTTTCAATTAAAAAAAGTATTTGTAATTGGTCGTGACTTTTGTAACATGCTGTTCTTTTCAAAGGTTCATTTTCATAAACGATTGAACAGGTTGCGCCCATGATTTATGCAGCAGGCAAAATCCGGTGAATATTCCCGGGTTCGTACCATCACTTTGCGATAAAGTATATCGGTTACGTTTAAAAATGGCCTTTACAATCTTAAAATTTTGCAGCCATATATTTTACGCACAAAGATCATTCATTTGGCTGATAGTGCTCATTATTTTAATTGAGACCGAAAATGACCTTTAAGCGTCCATTAATCCCATTTTCTTACTAAAATCAGAAAAAATTGGAACAATATATTTCAGGCGAAGATGCGGTAAAAATCATCAAATCCGGCGATAGCGTTTTTGTGCATGGCGGTGCGGCGACACCTCATTTTTTATTAAAAAAAATGGTAGCGCGTGCGCCAGAACTTACCAATGTGGAAATCATCAGTATGAGTACCTACGGTGAGGCGCTCTATGCAGATGAAAAATACAAAAATAATTTCCGGATCAATTCTTTATTTGTTTCGGCAAACGTACGGCAGGCCGTGAATGAAGGCCGGGGCGATTATATCCCTGTTTTTTTGAGCGAAATCCCGAATTTGTTCAGAAGAAAATTAATTATTTTGGATGTGGCATTGGTACAGATTTCACCGCCCGACAAGCATGGATGTTGTTCTCTTGGACTTTCCGTTGATGCAACCTCCGCCGCTATCAAAGCCGCAAAGCATGTAATAGCACAGGTAAATCCCAAAATGCCAAGAACTTTTGGGGATGGACTGGTAAATATAAAAGATTTTGATAGTCTCGTTTATACAGAGCAGGAGTTACCGGAAGTAATTTCCGATGAATCGCATTCTGATATTGCCTTAAAAATTGGCGCCTTTTGTTCGGAAATTATTGAAGATGGCGCCACAATCCAAACAGGAATCGGAGCTATTCCGGATGCAGTTCTGGCAAGCCTTTCCAATCATAAAGAACTGGGGCTGCACACGGAAATGTTTTCCGATGGTGTACTCCCATTGATTGAAAGAGGAATTATCACCAATCAACATAAAAAAAAATGCCCTGAAAAAACTGTGGCCGGATTTATTTTAGGAAGCAGAAAGTTATATGATTTTGTAGATGATAATACGGGTGTATTGGTGATGAATATTGATTATGTAAATGATACCGCTGTGATTCGCTCTAACCCAAAAGTTACTGCTATCAATAGCGCCATTGAAATAGATATTACGGGCCAGGTTTGTTCCGATTCTATTGGTACCTATCATTATTCGGGCGTAGGCGGACAGATTGATTTTATCAGGGGAGCAGCCTTATCAGAAGGTGGGAAACCAATTATAGCCTTACCTTCCACCACTTCCAAAGGCGATTCTAAGATAGTCCCTTTTTTGAAACAGGGCGCAGGCGTTGTTACCACAAGGGCGCATGCCCATTACATTGTTACAGAATATGGCGTGGCATTTTTGTACGGGAAAAATATGAGGGAAAGGGCAAAAGCTTTAATCCATATTGCACACCCCGATCATAGAGAAATGTTGGAAAGGGAAGCTTTCGGAAGGTTTAAAAATCTTTAGCTTTTTTGTACATTACAGAGAAGGCTAAATGGCCCGTAGCGCCCAGGCGTTCATTCGGCACCTAATCAGTGGTATTGCCTGTTCTGCTATTGTAACATGTATATATTTTAATGGAGTGTTATGTATTGTTTAAAATAACTTTTAATGCTTTTTCTTTTGCGGCCTGTTCAAATGTATTGTAGGCAATGATAATGTCGCTTAATGCGAACCGGTGCGTAATCAGTTGTTTTGCGTTCAGTTTTTTTGAGTGTACAATATTTAACAGCATGGGAGTTGTTACCGTATCCACCAGACCGGTTGTGATTGTAATATTATGCGCCCAAAGATTTTCGAGATGAAGATCAACCTTTTTTCCGTGTACTCCGATATTGGCAATTGTTCCGCCAGGGGCCACCAGCAATTCGCACAACTCAAAGGTTGCAGGAATGCCTACCGCCTCTATGACTGTATCCGCACCTCTGGCAGCTATCCGTTTTACTTTTTCAACGGCATTTTCTTTTACATTGTTAATGATATGCGTGGCACCAAATGTTGCCGCAACGGCCAGGCGGTTATCATCAGTGTCAATCATAATAATTTCTGAAGGCGTATAAAATTGGGCTGTAAGTAAAGATGCCAGCCCTATAGGCCCTGCCCCGACTATGACAACCGTAGCACCTGGTTTAACCTTACCGTTTAATACACCGCACTCAAAACCCGTAGGCAATATATCACTCAGCATTACCAGGGCTTCTTCGTCACTGTTGTCGGGAATATGGTACAGGCTATTGTCCGCATGAGGTATCCTTACATACTCTGCCTGAGTGCCATCTATTAAATGTCCCAGAACCCATCCTCCGTCTTCACAATGAGAGTACATTCCTTTTTTACAATAACTGCATTTGCCACAGGATGTAATGCAAGAGATCAATACCCTATCTCCTTTTTTAAAATTGCTGACGGCAGTTCCCGTTTCTACAACAACACCAACACCCTCATGACCGAGAATCCTTCCGTCTGTAACTTCAGGAACATCCCCCTTGAGTATATGAAGATCCGTTCCGCAAATGGTAGTTTTTGTGATCCTGACGACTGCATCGGTGGCTTGCCGGATAACAGGTACAGGCATTTCCTCCCAGCTCTTTTGTTTCGGTCCGTGGTATACTAAAGCTTTCATAAACAAGTTTGGCTGCAAGATACTCTTCCATTTCCAGTCCTGTATTGATCCAAATTAAGGGCTTGTATGATTTTCATCATAGATGTGGAATAATATTTACAAGGAGTAGAAAACAAGTGGTTTCCCCGTATTTGCTTTTTCTCTTTTGAGCCCATTACTTTTATGCTCTAAAAAGTTACCATGGAAAATTCTATGGCTGGCTGCTGTTCGGATTGGATTAGTAGCGTTGAGCGCTTTAACCCGTACTTGATAGTATGAGCAATTGAGAGAAATCTATCGCACCAGTATTCAATTATCCAGGATTGGGATAATTTTTCATAGACACTACCCGAATAAAATTAAATACATGGTCAGGTAGTCTCAATAAGGTATGCAATTAACAAAACGCCGACCAATACAATGCACCCCATAACAATAATAATCAGCATGGCTGAATGCTTGTAGTTGCCTGAAGTAATTTGCTTCGCAGTTTTACGGTAGCGCAAAAAGGCTAAAATACAGGTTAGCAATCCTGCTGCCACGAGGATAATGCCAACCGTTTCTGAATATCTTCTGTGAGATACAACCTGCGGGTTGCCCATCATAAGTGCTAATTGCCTGACAAACAATGAGAACTTAACTACTACAAAACCAAATGCCATGATACCGATAGCTGTTCTGATCCAGGCAAGAAAAGTTCTTTCATTGGCCAGGTGATCACTGGTATTTCCTGTAGTTCTATCTATTTTTTCATAAATGTAGCAATCAAACACATTCATACCACGGAAAAAAGAATAGCACTACAGTATATAGTCACAATCTGCTAAAAGCGAAAATTACTATAAGTGCATTCTGTTGTAATTTTAATATTCCCACCACTCCCCTTTTGAAATATTGCGCGGTACGCATCCCTTCCCATCCGGCAGTTATAACTACTTTGAATGTTCTCAAAACTTCTGGGGTAATGCATGGTTGAGCGGTAGGGTTCCTCTCCATTTGCGGATGAAGGGAAAATGGAATATTCAACTGAAAGAGTAACAAGATCGAATACAGGCATTTTCCTATACCGACAGCAGTGAGGACAATCAACAGTTTTTGTGACAGTCATCAACTTCTGCACAAATGATTGGAAGTAGCTTCGGTATCTAAATCATTTTTTATGAACTCCGTATTGCAACCGCAGATACAAGAACTGATAGAGACAGTGCATTATCGCCCCGCTGTTTCTATATTCCTGCCATTTAAGCCCGTTATGACCTCAAAAACGATACTTTCTCACACTATCAAAGCCTCGATTGACCACGTAGAGCGACAACTGTTGCAGGATTACCCATCTGAAGTTGCAATACTCATCATGCAGAAGTTGCAGACACTTGTAAACAACCTCAATTATAATACATACAAAAAAAGCATTGCTATTTATGTTTCACCTGTTTTTGAAAAGGTTTTATACCTTGATATTGAGATGGAGCATAAAGTTGTAATTGATGAAACATTTGAGATAAGAGATCTGCTATATAACAAAAAACTGAGGAAGAACTATCTTGTTTTGCTATTGAGCGGAACAAACGGCAAGATTTATCTTGGCGAAAACAACAAATTGACACTTATTGTATCGCCACCGCTAAGGCCGGCATATACCTACAGAAACGATCTTGCCGAACGCGTATCGAATTTCAGCGAGGTTTCGGAGCGCAAAAAGATCCTTATGGAAAAATTTCTTCGCCATACCGATGCCTCACTGAAGATAATCGTAGACGCTTATAAATTACCACTCTTTGTTATTGGCCCGGAACGGGTGTTGGGACATTTTAAAAAAATCACCCATCAGGGAGCCCATGTGATAGAATACCTGACAGGCAACTATCATGAATCCCCTGTCAGGGAACTGGAGGAACTCTTAGAACCCCTGATTCACAATTGGGAAAAGGTAAAACAAACAAACCTGTTACACAAAATTGATGCCGCCGCAGATAAACATAAATTAGTGACAGGACCAGCGGAAATCTGGAAAGAGGCTATGAGTGGTAAAGGGAAACTTTTGATAGTAGAAAAGAATTATTTTGTTACCGCCGAAAAGCAGAATACGCTTCAAATCGTTCCGGTCTCCTCCCAATCTTACAGTAAGTTTTCAAACATACACGATGCCATTGACGATATAATCGAAAAAATATTATTAAATGGTGGGGACGTGGAATTTGTAGATGATGGAATGCTTGCCGAACATGGGGGTGCCGTGCTGATTAAACAGTACTAGTCCACTATTGTCGCAGATGAACATAATAGTTCTTAGATAATCCAGTTCACCGGTCATCATTACAAACAATATTTAAAACGATGAAAGGCCTGGAAAATCATCCCGGTTCTTTTCACTGAAAAATACAAAGTATGTATAGCAATCCAATAGACTTACGTACAAAACAAGATAATATTTTTTTGTCTTTGTCCTTCCTCCAGGCGGCGATGATTCTTACGGCTTCCATACTAAGCGTGCTGCAGCCATCGGTGTACAAGTTGGAATCCCATAACTGGCAAATTCAAGCCATCGGGCAAGACATCATAGACAGCGTATTGGTTGTACCCGCACTGGTCATATGCACTGCGCGCGTTTTCCGGAACAAGGCAAAGGCTTTCTATATTTGGGGGGCTGCATTTATACCTGTTGTATACGTTTATCATTTACGCCTTTAACGTCCATTTCAACAGCTTTTTTTTGTTGTATTGCGGCATCTTAGATATATGTATATTCCTTGCTCTGGCATTCCGGCCGCATACTTCAGCTCGACTCCTTCAAAATGGTTGTTATCAGTCATCGTATACTGCTTAGCCTGCAAAAAGGGACGAAGGTTCGCGTCTTTCAAAACGACCGGTTTTCCCGGTAAGTAAAATCCGGAAAAAAATGCCCGGCACCCTTTCGGATTCTACCGAAAAAGGCCACAAGGGTGAAAGATGAGTGGTTTCACTGCTCTGGAAAGGCAATACTCTTGCTGAAAGAATTTCCAATGCCTTCTTACGACTCTTCTCATCTGAAAGCTCTTCCACTTCGCCCCAGGCAATTACACTTCGCCAGTTGGCCATATCCTGCATGTCGTCTACCTGGAAGCAAACCTTTGGATTCTCCCTGACAATCTTCATTTTCAATCCTTCAAAAGTACGAGCATACAAATATTGACCATCATACGCATAGCTGATAGGCACTACATAAATAAAATCATTGGTATGACAGCCAATGCGTCCCACCAATTGGGACTGCAACAATGTTTCTATCTCATTATCCGTTAAATTGCCGAACATATTTAATATTGTTTTTAGTAAATAAATCACCGATGTGCTATCAAAACGGGTAAGTTCAACATACTAAGCACTCTTTCTGCCATGCTCTTTCTAAAAAAATTACTGAGCATATTCCTGCCAAATGCCCCCATCACTACAAAAGTATTCCGTTTACCTATCAGGTATAAAAGTAGTTCATCTCCAGGTTGTCCATGTAAGGTCTTGAATTCCACGTTAACATAATGTAAGGCCAAAAGTTTCCGGATCATCTCCATATGGATTACTGAATTATCGGACTCATTTTCATTTACCTGCAGCACGATTATTTTTTTGGCTGAAAATGCCGGAAACAGATGAGTAAACTGCCGCATGGCAAAAACACATGATTTGCTTCCATCGTATGCGAGCACAATTTCATCAACACCATCGAAACTAAACGGGGCAAGAATAACCGGGCATTCACTTTTTAAAAGCAACTCTTTTATAAACACTGTAGGCGTTGATTCCGTGTTGTTGGAGAAAGATAAATCAGGGTCGGCGATCAGCACATCAGCAAACCGGCTCTCCAGAATGATCTTTTCTAAACTAAGCTTTCTGAACGCACATACAGAAGCATTCACACCTCTTGATTGACAGGCGTCCGAGAAAAGCTTCCTGTTGTGCGCATATAAGTCTTCCAATTCATGATTTTCCGGCAGATCATTATCTATTATTGTTTGCACATGCGGCATACTATGTACCTCTTTGACCACAGGAACCTTTTCATAGCGTGTGGACTCCAGGAAAAGTATTGTGAGTTCAGACTTTGTTGCTTTGGCAACAAAACAAGCAAAATCCAAAGCATGCAATTTTGCCTGCGCGGCGTTAGTTGCCAGTAATATTCTTTTCATACTGCTGATTGTATGTCAAAAGTATTTTGACCAAAGTTGTAAAATGATGATTGGGAATATTGCATGTATTGATTTTAATCACTGCGGCTCCGGAAAAAGGAAAGAATTCTAAATTTAGGTACAGGCATTCGTATTTTTACAGCTTCTATTATTGGTGGTGTTTTAGGATATATCGTATTGAATAGTAAAAGCAAATAAGTTCTAATGAGCAAAATATATTCACATCGCTTTTGATTGTAAGAATTATAAATGGATACCTAAGAAGTCAAATATCAGCTAAAATTAAATCTGCTGAGAGAAATGGAACTAAAGCAAATGACCCGACAATTCAGGAGTATCAGCACCCGGCAGAACTCAAAGTTACACCAGCCCTTTAGTTGCTGTTCTCCTGCCATCCGCGCCAATGTTATAACTGTATGTGCATTTGTAAGCATGTTATTAACTATTGTATGTAGCTTCGGCTTCCAATTAATTTAAAAAAACCAAATCATGAATAAATCTATCCTATTAGCTCTTTCAATTATAACCTTTCCGGTTATTCTGATTGCCCAGATGCCTGCTGGTGCCATTGCAATCTACGAACTCAACAATACTGCTACCGATATCAGCGCTAATGGTTACAACGGATCACTCGCTTCCACTTCAGCCGTCACGAACCGCTTTAGCAATAGTAATTCTGCCACTGCATTTACTGCAGGCTCTTCAGTTGGAACTTTGCCGTTGGCACTGGTAACTGCGGTAAGTGATGATTTTAGCGTTGGCTTTTGGTTCAGGACTACGATGACTGCATCGTCAAGTAGTCAGTGGTATGGCGGCAATGCACTTGTTGATGCTGAAGTTTGCGGCGGTACTACCGACTGGGGAACAGCGCTGATAGATGGAGGTAAAGTTTGCTTTGGCATTGGCAATCCCGATATCACCGTCAAATCAACTGTGGGAGGGTACAACGACGGTAACTGGCATTTTGTAACAGCAACCCGCAACAAAACAAGCGGCACCATCATTTTATACATGGACGGCGTGCAGGTAGCTACATCGTCCGGTACCACCACCGCTTCATTAACCGCACCAAATAGCATTCGCCTCGGATCCAATCCCTGCGCTCCCACCTGTGTGTATACCGGCGATCTTGATGATATGGTTTTTTACAACCGCGTGCTGAGCAGTACTGAAGTAACAAACCTATATACACATTTGAGTAGTGTGATTCTGCCGCTCCGCTGGATATCCTTCACAGGCGAAGTGCAGGGAAACCAGGCAAAACTGCAATGGCAGGTGGAAGCGGTTGAAAACAATGATCATTTTGAAATAGAACATTCAACAGATGGAAGTCATTTTATAAAAAAGGGAACACTCCGTGATGGGGACGGCACTACAACAGTTCCGGGCAAATTATTGTATTCATTTTTGGATGGCGGACTGGCGCCAGGCTTACATTTTTATCGCATCCGGCAGGCAGACAAAGATGGCAGGTATACTTTGTCGAAAACCCTGCAACTCAAAGTAAATTTTAAAATCGCCGGGTTTTATTTGGGATCGAATCCTGTAGCTGATGAACTATTACTGGTAAACGGAAATCATATTGAGGTGGTGCAACTGCAGGTAGCAGATATGTCTGGAAGAATATTGCTTGATAGGAAGATGAAATCAACCGATGCTATTATAAGAACAGATGTAGGCAAATTGCAACACGGGTACTATCTTCTTAAAATAAGCAGTATCAGCAGTGACATAACAATTCCCTGGATAAAGCAATAAATAAATGAAGGGTATTTTCCCGCCTTTTATATCCAGGGCGCAGTGCATTGTTATGTATTTTAACCAACACCTATGGGAATAAAAATTAGCTATAATTTTTTTATATTTTGTTTGCAATAATAAACAGCTTTTTGGTCCGTCATTCATAGAAGTAACAGAAAAAAAGACAAAAAAAGATTGGGCGGCGTTTATTAAGCAAATTGCCGATGAATGGTACCCGCCTGCAAAGAAGATAACATTGGTAGTGGACAACTTGAGCAAACTGAAGATACGCGAAAACCAAAGAAACTTTACCCCAAAATTATCGGTTGACATGACACTATTGCGTATGGAGCAGACCCCGGCGAATCGTTCAGCGCGGGAGTCTCATAGCTTCCCGCAATAGCTTTTGATGAATACCCAGCGCGACTATGGCTAATAAAACATTTTTCAACAATATCCTTTTGCCAAAATAAATGTTTATATTAGGAGTATTAAATTTTTATTATGCCTGCAAAAAAAAATACCAAACCCGCTGCTAAAAAAGCGGCAGCAAAAAAAGCGGCGAAAAAACCACTTTTAAAGAAAGGCGGCATTAAGCCCGTTATTCCAAGCTCTTAAAGATGGTAAATTATTGCTTGTCTGCTTCTGTAGTTTCGTCTGCGGAAGCAGATTTTTTTTGCGCTGTTGCTTCGCTTTTTTTCCAGGGCATATCTTCTATGGTTGCTTCATTGGCGGCAATCATATCTTCCTGCACTTCTTCTGCCCCAGGCGCTACCTCCCTATGTACACGGGGCTTTGTGAGCTTTTCTATCAACAGGCGCTCCAGCTTATGATGCAGTGGTACCAACCCCGCGCCTATCACTACCAATATCAGCAACTCCAGTACTTTGTTATGATGCGTAAGCTCTCCTATCGGCGGGTGAAGCAGCAACACCAAAAATTCAAACAGCAACAGCAGTGAAACCACACCCATAAAACGCACCACATTTTTATGGATGCGTATTTTGCTCACGGCCACAGTAAGCATAAAAAATACCGGTATAAAAATGCAAATGGCCAGTATCTGCAACTGTTGTATCCTTGTTTCATTTTCTCTTTGTTTTTGTTCGGCCAATTCTGCCTGCCGCAATTGTTCATTACTGCTAATGATCATTGCTTCTTTTGTTTTGGCTTGGCCCTTTAATGAATCCTGCAGCATTGCCGCCTGTTCCATGTAAACAAAAGCACTGTCGTATTTTTTTTTATTCTTGTAAAAATGGCTGAGAAAAGTAGCGGCATCCAGTTCCCTGCTCAGGAAGCCATCCTTGCGCCCCGTTTCAAAAGCAAGCCTGCCATAATGCAGCGCTGAATCGGGCTGGTTGTTTTTCTGAAAAACATTGGCCAGTCCCAGTGTTGCTTCGCAGAACATATCATTATTGGTTCCATCGTTCAAAAAAACCAAAGCCTTACGGTAGTTATCCGTGGCTGTGCTATCGTTTCCTCCGGCAAGCTCTACATTACCAAGGCCCAGCAATGCTGCGCCCTGGTAAAAACCATCCTGGTTACTGAGCCCCAGTTTTAGCGCTTCCGAAAAATAATAATTTGCCGAATCCGCTTTTTTCATCCGGTAAAAGGTTTCTCCAAGATTGATCAAAATCCTGTTCCTCAATTCTTTTTTTACTTCTCCGCCGGCAGCATGTATGGCAGAATCGGCCCTGTGTAAATAACTCAGTGCATTGGCATAATCTGCCAGTAAAATATACATAAGCCCGATATTGTTGAGCGCACTTGCATAGTTCCGGGCGCTGTTTCTTTTTTCTTCGATCTGCAATTTGAGCACGTAATTATTGAGTGCGCCGGAGTAATTGCCCAGCAGGTATTGTGCTGTAGCCATTACGGCCAGGGAACGGCTTTCGCCTTCTGTATACCTGATGCGCTTTGCGAGTAACAGTGCCTGTTGTGCCAGTTGCAAAGTGGTATCGGGTTTATAAAACTGGTATTGCTCAGCCAGTTTCCACAACAAGCTTACCCGGTTGCTGTCCTGCGCTTCTGTTCGCAATGCATTTTGCAGACTATCCATTTTAAAAGGTTGCGCAATGGTGGCCGTGCAACAGGCAAAAAAGACCAGGATACAACAATACCGGGGCATGTGCTATCGTGTTAGGGTTTGTTGTTGCAGATTATTATCCATTCTTGCTATTTTCAATTATATTTAATGGGTTGTGTATCGGCTTTTTAAAATCCACTGCAACAGCAATAATCTAAATTTAATGAATTATGTGTGCCCGCACAGTTTTATCTTTTACCCGCCGGTTAGCCAGGTTCAGGGAAGCATTGCAAAAAGACAGATCTGGTCTTACACCCAAACTCATTCTTATTGTTATGGCAAATACCCACGACCCTGAAATTGCCAAAGGTTGTGCAAAAGATGTAAAAGCGGTGCACACTGTATTTAAAAATATCTGCCGGCATACCGATTTTGATTTTTGTGAAATAGAAATTTCCGGCAAAGATTACAACCGCGAAAATTTACTGGAGGCTATTGACAGTATTGAACCTTTTAATAATGATGTAACCCTGTTTTATTATTCGGGCCACGGCTTTAGTTATGAAAAAGACACCAGCCGGAAATATCCGCAGATAGATTTGCGGGCGCACAACAATAAAATGAATTATAACCATATAGATTTTATTAATGAACATACCGAAAACCTGGCGGTGATGTTGCAACGCATGCGGCTCCGGGGCGGGCGCATCAATATTGTTATAGGCGATTGCTGCAATAGCAATGTCCCTTATAAACGCACGAATGAAAGCCATGTGGAAATGGATATTGTGGAAGACCTGTTGCCTCCCGTTGGTACGGCAATGACTAAAAAACTTTTTACGGATGAAAATCATACTATTTCCATACTGGTGGCTTCGTCACAGCGCGGCCAGTTTGCCATCAGCGATTCAAAAATAGGAAGCATATTTACATACTATTTTACCCGCGCATTAACAGCGGTGCTTTCCCATGAACCGCAGGAAGGGCAATACCTGCCCTGGAATCAATTGTTAGAAAAAACGACAGCGCAAACATTCCGCCTGAGCAAGACCTACGATATTGGTGGCGGCAAGCCGGGCCACCAGCAGGCAATTTTTGAGATATTAATTGAAAAGGAATAATTTTTTGTTCGCAACCTTTAATCAGTATGATAACTTTGATTGCAATAATATTATTTCTCATTCTACTATTGCTTTCCTCCATTCGTTTTATGCTGATTTTAGCACTTAATACATAAAATTTGCTGCTAACATTCTGCTAACAGGAGTTGAATTTGAGCTTAGAAAAATCAATGAAGACAGTTCCTTTTCTTTAGCAGGTGCGCTTTTTTTCTCTTGTTGCCCCCCAGGTACTTATGGCCGCCCGCATGACTTTTTTGAATACCCCGGCGTACCCATAAGGCATCAATTTGATGCAATTCCCTCGTCAAACCAATACCTCCGTGTCACTGTGTCTCCGTGTACCAAAAAGACTTTATCCGGTAACTTACTTTTTCATAAAATAAAAATGCCCGTCTTCAGCGCCAATCAACAGCCCGGCAAGCGCATCATTGCCGCCCCAGTGTACAATGGTTGGACTGGTGGTATGGCCCGCAAGTACCTTATCACTTACCTGCCCTATTCCTTCAAAATATACATTTCCGTTTTCCTCTCCCTGGTTTATCAATACAGAAGCATTGAGGCTATTTAATATGATATCAGGTTTTCCATCATTGTTCCAATCGGTGATCGCAAGCTTTACTCTTCCACTGGATCCATTCTCCTTTAGGTTCAGCCTTAACGGACCCGGTGTGTTCTCCATCACCGAGTGCCTGGAGTCGAAACCGGATGCCTGGCTGCCATAAAAAATCCTTCGCCCCGGCTTTAGCATTAAATTACCTTTTGCGTTCGTAAACCGTTCAAAAAATGCCAGGTATCCTTCATGATCAAGCATCACAATATCCATCAAACCATCGTCATTCCAGTCTATAGTGTATGGCGTTGTTCGCCATTGGGTAACCAGTTGATCGGGCTTAGCCTTAAACCAGTTCCATTTAGGCTGTTTTGGCGCCGATCCCTGCCAGTCTATTTTTACATCTTGTATGTTGCTTAGCACAGGCGACCCTTTTTTACCTGTATTTTTATACCACTGAATTTTTCCCCAAATGGAATTGATAATAATGTCTTTTAAACCATCGCCATCCCAATCGGCTACCGATAGCGTGGTATATCCCCATTTGGCTTCGGCAGGTCCCTGTATAGATCCATTCGATCCGGCTTGTATGCGAATGGTTTTACCGGCAGATTTTAATAATGCCGGTGCAGCCCAGCGCGGCATGCCATCATAATTTCCAAGATTTTCAATAAACCCTATATACCCGGCGGAATTTCCTGCAATAAGATCCTCGTCTCCGTCATCATCCCAGTCTGTACTATAGGGCGTAACCAAAGCGCCAAATTTTAAATGCTCCGCTTTTTGTTTAAAGTAAACAGGAGATTTAAATACCGGCATACCCTTTTTTACTTTACCTGTATTCCTGATCAAAGCCACCCTCCCATCCTCATCGCCTACCACCAGATCTATATGCCCGTCGCGGTCAAAATCAACAGCAACAGGAATGATCATTTCGAGATCCATTTTAAGTACGCCTTCCTCATTGCTTAATATTTTTCCACTTGCATAAACCGGTTTTTCTCTTGTTCCTGTATTTTCAAACCAGGTTAACTGATCCAAAAACTCACCACATATTAAATCAAGATCACCATCGCCATCAAAATCGGCAAAGTTGGGAGAAGGTGCACCATACTGATCAATTTCTTTTCCCCCTGCTTTGAGCCTTCCCTTGTTAATATATGTTCCGTTTGTATTTTCAATTAAATATACATACCCATGAAGCGGACCATTGATCCAGTTTCCTTTGCTGTCAAAAGCGTTGTCCCAGCCGTAATCGCTCCAGTCGTCCACACCCACCACTATATCAGCGTCTCCGTCATTATCATAATCCACCAGCTTCCACTGATTGAAACGGGGTTTTTTTTTAAAATCCTTTAAAATTTCCTGAATGGGGAACAATGAATCTTTTTCGGCGCCTATTGTTTTTTTAAAATGGATGAGTTCATAACCTGGAACCAATACCCTGGCTTGGTTATTAATATAAGAAACCTGCACATCTTTTAAAGCGCCTGCCAGTCTTTGCCCGGGCGAAAATACAGGCCCCGCTCCTCCTGTGAGATTTTCAAAAAAATAAATTCCGTTATAGGGTTTATCGGGGCAGGAAACCAATAAATCCATATCGCCATCCTCATCAAAATCCATCGGCATTGGCCAGGCCCATAATCCAACGCCAAGCTCAACTACCAGACCGGGGTTATTGTATTCAACTATTTTTAAATTACCGGGATCATTTGTTTGAGCCAGGGAAGTTTTTAAAAAAAGTGCCGCTGTCAAAACAACAAATAATTTAAAGCAGTTTTTCATTTTATTATTTTATGCAATGTTGTTTAGTTAATAGGGCCGGTACCCGATAAAAGAAGGGGTCAGACCGTAAATTTTTGGTTACGAACTTTGGCATTTCATAGCATCGCCTGGGGAGCCTGCCCCGATGACTCCGAATGCTTTCGAAGGAAAGCCGGGGCTACTCTCTTCCGGGGCCGGTAATGCTATGGAGCAGCCATCCTTTATTCCAACGGGGTCTTCACAGCCGGGCAACTGTGTGAAGAGCAATACCCCCGCAAATCGTTTAGCCCCAGGGTCATGGCTAGCCCACAATAGCCTTTGATGAAGACCCCGGCACGAATCTTATTGTGCGGAAAGCGGGACCCCGGCGAACAGGAAAACTACTTAATTTTAGTGATCATCTATAGAAAAACACTACCGATGGCTATTCACTATAAACACTTCGATGCATACAATATAAAATAATATCTGATGGGAAACGATTTAAAAAAGCATGGACGCAAAATACCCGTTGAAACATCTGATAATTTTCAGGAGATTTGTGACAGGTAAAAATAAATGAACCTAAAAAATAATTGTATGGGAAAGAAAATGAAGCAGGCAGAAACCAAAGTTGAAGATGATAAAGATCTTCCCGGCTATCCGCACTATCCGGATAAAGAGGATATTTATGAAAAAGAAAAGAAAGAACCCTTAGAAGATGAAGACGCCAATAATGCTGATGGACCCGATCTTGATGTTCCGGGCTCAGAACTGGACGATAAGGATGAAGCGATTGGTGAAGAAGATGAAGAAAATAATTATTACAGCCTGGGGGGAGATGAACACAATAACCTCGAAGAAAGTGAAGATGATTAATGGTTTTACTGCAGAAAAAATGGGTATCCGGCAATCATCAAAAAATAATCGTAACAATAATACTGGATCCCAACAGCCGGAAATATTTACCTGTTTGCTATTGAATGGCATAGAATCAGTTCCGCTACTACAATCCTTAAGGACAAGCCTCATCAACAAGGTTATCGTTCTGTCGTCATCGTTATTACCAGGGCCAACATCCGTGAATCTATCCACCACGGCGTTCAACTCCCATCGCGGCCATTAATGAGGGCAAATCAAAAAACCTGGACTTACAACTATATAACCCCTCATTTTACCTCCCAGGCATTATATGATGATTCCTAACCCGAAAAGAGAAAATTTCACATAAAAAAAAATATTTCGTTAAATAATTGCTAAAGTATTAAATTTATATACCCTTTTTGGACCCCCTATTTTTAACGATTAGTATCCTCAAAGCCTTGAATAAGAAAGGGAAAATATAATGTACCCAATTTAATATGTCCGTGCCGGCAAAATGACTTCCTTTTTTCCGTACCAGGCAGATAACTTCTTTTTTTCGTACCAGGTGGACGATTTCCTATTTTTTATAACTAAAACTTGCCATTATGAGTAAACGATTGTTTTTCAATAATCGGTTTTTCAAAAGACGGATTATTATTCTTCTCTATTTCATTGTGCTTGGGACTTTTGCTATACCTGGTTTCGCGCAACGCAATATATCGGGCACAGTAAAAGACAATAGCGGAAACCCATTAGGAAACGTATCTGTACTTATAAAAAACACTTCAAAGGGAACCACTACAAACTCCTCCGGTTATTTTACCATTGTTGCTTCACCCACAAACATCCTGGTTTTCTCCTTCACCGGTTTTGAAACCCAGGAGGTTAAAGTCAATAACCAGTCATCGTTCAGCATTTCAATGGTTACGGGAACCAGTGCTCTGGACGAGGTAGTAGTGGTAGGGTACGGTTCTCAGAAAAAGGTAAATCTTACTGGTGCTGTAGGAACGGTAACAAACGAAAGATTGGAAAATCGCCCGATAGTGGATGCCGGGCAGGGATTGCAGGGAGTAATTCCCGGGCTGAATGTGAGTATACGCAATGGCGACCCTACAAGTTCTCCGGAATTTAATATCCGGGGCTTTACCTCCATCAACGGTGGTAGTCCTTTGATTTTGGTAGACGGCGTACCCATGGCGTTGCAGTTGATCAACCCCGATGATATCGCCAGTGTGACGGTTTTAAAAGATGCTGCAGCTTCCGCCATTTACGGCGCAAGAGCGGCCTTTGGTGTGATATTGGTGGAAACGAAAAACGGGAAAAGTGGCGGGAAAATAAATGTGATGTTAAGCACAGAGCAATCGCTTGCTAAACCTATATTTCTGATGGACGTGGTGACCAATCCATACGATTATGTGAATGCATATAACGTAGCTTCTATTCGCGCAGGTGGTCAGCCGTCGTACGATGATGCGTATGTAGCGAAAACCAAACAGTGGGTGGACAATCCAACACTCGAAAATGAATGGGAAGTGTATAATGGTAGTTTTCGTTATTACGGCAATAACGATTACCAGCACAGGTTGATTACTGACTATGCACCTCAGCAGCAATACGACCTGTCTGTTTCGGGCGCATCAGAAAAAATTAATTATTATGCATCCTTTGGCTTTTTGAATAAAGACGGATACCTGAGAAACGAAGCAAAAAATGAAAACTTTAAGCGCTACAATGTTTTAATGAAAGCAGATATTAAGGCAACTGAATGGTTGACTTTTCATGAAAAGGTAGTATTCAATTCACAGGTAAGCGACAAGCCCTATTTTTACAACTGGGATGTTAATATCAATTCAAGCGCAAGGATGAGTCCGTTGGCCCTGGTTACCTTTCCCGATCTACCTTATTATATTACGCCCGGCGATCATGATGTATACGCACAATATATAGGAAAAGGTTTTGGAGGAACTAACTTCTTTCCCTATTTAGAGGATGGTGGCCGCGATGGTTTTACCAATAACGATACCTGGCTTACCCAGGGCATAACCCTAACGCCGTTGAAAGGATTAAAAATCAGGAGCGATTTCTCCTTCAACCAGTTTTATCGCACACGCCAGGAAGTAGCCAGTAAAGTGGATATTGTATCATCCGACCTTTTGGCGACGCCTATGATAACCAACGGTTTTAGCGGCGACGATTTTATCAGGAACCGCAGTGATTACAACCAGTACTACGTTTCTAACACGTATGCCGAATACACACTCGATAAGTTTCAGAATCATTTCGTAAAAGCCATGGTGGGCTACAACGAAGAGTGGGGCAGAAATTCCTGGATACAGGCAACGGCCAGGAGCTTGATTACACCTACCGTTCCCGACCTTAATGCTACTTCAGGAAACCAGCAAACAGCCGGTGGAAAATCGCACGTTTCTTTACAGGGTTTGTTTTACCGCCTGAACTATATCTATAAAGACAAATACCTGTTGGAAACCAATGGCAGATATGATGGTACTTCCCGTTTTCCGAAAGACAGCCGTTTCGGGTTTTTCCCTTCCGTGTCTGCAGGATGGAGAATTTCGGAAGAAAAGTTTATGAGCGAAACGAGAGGTTGGCTCGATAACCTGAAAATACGCGCATCTTACGGAACTCTGGGCAATCAGTTAATTACCGATGCTAATAACAACCCTGTTTATTATCCTTATATCTCCACTATGAGTACCGGGTCCGCTCCTTATATCATGTCGGGCGGCTTTATCCCTTATGTTTCGCCAGCCGGGTTGGTAAGCCCTACGCTAACCTGGGAAACGGTTATTGCCAAGAACCTGGGACTGGATTTTACCGTGCTCAACCAGAGGCTCGATATTTCGTTTGATTTATTTACCAGGGATACCAAAGACATGCTGATGAATGTGACCTATCCCGATATTTTGGGGACCGCTGCACCTAAGTCGAACGCTGCCGATTTAAGAACAAAAGGCTGGGAAATATCTGCAAGCTGGCGTGATAAAATTGGCACGGATTGGAATTACGGCTTAACTCTAGCCTTGTCTGACAACACGTCAAAAATTACAAAGTATCTTAATCCAACCGGTGCCATTGACAATTATTATGTAGGAAAAGACATCGGGGAAATATGGGCATACCAAACAGCAGGCATATTTCAAACAGATGCAGAAATAGCTGCTGCTGCCAACCAGGACCAGTTGGGCGCCGCATGGAAGGCGGGCGACATGCAGTATGCCGACCTGAACAAGGATGGTAAAATTACTCCGGGAGTTAGAACCCTGGATGATCATGGTGATCTTCTGATCGTTGGTAACACTACTCCAAGATATAGTTTTGGTATTAATGCTGATGTGAGTTGGAAAGGTTTAGCCTTGAACCTGTTTTTCCAGGGTATAGCAAAAAGAGATTATTTGCCCGCTAACGACAACTGGAATGCTTTTTATCCCTATAACGACGGACACCTGGAAAAATACATGATTTCAGAATCCTGGAGCGAAACCAATCGCGATGCCTACTTCGCGGCGCCCACATTTGGCTACAATACCAAAAAGAATATTCACCCGCAATCGCGTTACGTGCAAAACGCCAGTTATATCAGGTTAAAGAATATCAGCCTGAGCTATAGCTTTCCCCGGCAACTCGTTTCGAAAGTGAAACTGAGCGGGGCGCAGATTTATTTTGCGGGAATGAACTTATGGGAAGCAACAAAAATGCATAAACCAATGGATCCGGAAAGTGTTTTCACCCTTACACAGGAATATTATTTACAGCGGATATTCACGTTTGGGGCAAAACTCAATTTCTAAAATTTATAAATTTCTTATAATGAAAAATTATATTATACCGGTTAGTTTATGCTTTTTTGCAGCGATACTCTTAGGCAGTTGTAAAAAAGACTTCCTGGAAAGGTATCCTCTTGACCAGATTAGCAACTCCACTTTCTGGCATACGGAAAATGACCTGAAGATCTACAACAATGGATTGTATAATATGGCAAGAAACCATCAGAATGTTCCTATAATGATGGGCGTTGATGATGGTTTCGAGAGTAACTGGTGTGGCACATGGTATCTTGATCAATATTCGGACAATATTGCTCCCACCCACTCGCGGGAGGCATTTTACGCGCAGACCCGTTCCGGCAAACATACTATTCCTTCGAGCCCGCAACAGTATGGCTGGATTGGATGGGATTTTGTTCGCGCCATAAATGTTGGACTTGATCATTACTATAGTGCAGATCTTCCTGTGGAAACCATCAACAAATATGCAGCAGAAGCAAAGCTTTTCCGCGGCTGGTTTTATGGCGACAAGGTGTCAAAATTCGGCGATGTTCCCTGGGTAGGCCATGAGCTGAATATTGATTCAGATGAGCTGTTTGCGGGCAGAACATCCAGGGAACTAGCCATGGACAGCGTACTGGCAGATCTCACTTTTGCCTGTGCTAACCTTCCGGCCAACTGGGGCGATGGAGGTGCACCGGGCAGACTCAACAGATGGGCGGCTTTATTAGTAAAATCGAGGATTTGCCTCTTTGAAGGCACCTGGCGCAAATACCACGGCGGCTCTGATGCCGATATGTGGCTTCAGGAAGCTGCGGATGCCGCCCAGGACCTGATTGAAAATGGACCATACAGGGTATACAGCACCGGCGACCCGATGCATGATTATAATTCGTATCAACGCCCTGAGTATGGGAAGGACTTTACCGGGAATTCGGAGATAATCTATTGGAGAAAATTTCAGACCGGCGTTCTTACCAACCACCTGATAAATTACTGGAAGGGATACAATGGCGGGGCTACCAAAAGTATGGTAGAAGATTACTTGTGTACCGATGGTAAACCTATTTCCGTTTCGCCGCTTTATAAAGGCGATGCGCAATATGAAGATATATTTGAAAACAGGGATCCGCGTTTACGCCAGACCATCCTTTATCCTGCCGACCAGGCTTACTATAACTATGAAAGAAGTCTTGCTTTTAGCTATCCCAGGTTAACCGGTATGGCAGGCGGTCAGGCCAGTACTACAGGCTACGCCATTATTAAAACATATGAATCTGTTGCGGCAGGCAATGCGTACAATATCTCCACTACTCCAGTCATTGTGCTGCGTTTAGGTGAGGGATTACTGAACTACGCCGAGGCTAAAGCAGAGTTAGGTACACTTACACAAGCCGATCTGGATATGTCGCTCAATAAATTGCGCGACAGGGTAGCAATGCCTCATATGGATCTTGGCAATATTCCGGTTGACCCGCGGTATACAAGTGACGGGGTTTCTCCGTTGATTGTGGAAATCAGGAGAGAACGAAGGGTTGAGCTATTTATGGAAGGGTTCCGCTACGATGACCTGAGGCGCTGGAAACAGGGCAAAAAGCTCGAAATCAAATCTATGGGAATACTTTGGGATGCGGCAGCGATTGCCCGTTATACGGGAGCTACGCCAAAATCTTCGGTTGATCCGGTTTCCGGCAAAACATATATTGATGTGTATAAAGATTCGGATTGGGACAATCCTGTATTCGACGAAAGTAAACACTATTTATGGCCAATCCCGCTAAGCGCTTTATCGCAAAATCCTGAAATAGGACAAAACCCAGGTTGGTAAGATTGTTTTAACTATTCCACGCGGCATATTAAACGATGTCACGTGGAATAGTATTTAGTTTGAATACAGGTAAAACCACATGAATATATTTGACAATGAAAAATAAAATTTTTTGGTTGCTATTAATGAATGTAATCGTTCTTTCCGTAAAAGGTCAGGGATATGAAACCGGCAATGCGGAAATAGTAAAACTGAACAATCCAATTACTGTTCAATACCTCAAAACCAAATTAAAAAAATCGAGTCCCCGTTTGATCCTTACATCCTCAATTGAAAAAAATCTTAAAAGAGAAATTAAAACAGACCCGATCGTAAAAAACTATTACGAAGCCATCAAATTGAATGCGGATGGCATTTTCAGCGAGCCTTTCCTGGAACGGAAACTGGAAGGGCGAAGGTTGCTTGGGATATCGAGGGAAATGCTATACCGGATGACTATTCTTTCCATGGTGTACAGGATAGAAGGAAATCCGGTTGTGCTGAAACGAATCAATGATGAGCTCACGGCAGTTTGTCATTTTTCTGACTGGAACCCCTCCCACTTTTTAGATGTGGCGGAGATGTCGCTGGCAGTGGCTATTGCAACGGATTGGACCGGCCAGGATTTGCCCAAAGCTACCGTGGACCTGGCAAAAAGCGCATTGATTGAAAAAGGAATAAAGGCCAGTTTTGGCGATAAAGATCCCGGATGGGTGGCAGGAACCAACAACTGGAACCAGGTGTGTAATGGAGGAATGATTGCCGCTGCCATTGTAATCGCCGATAAAGATCCTGAACTGGCTGCAAAAGCCATTAGCCGGTCGCTGAACGGAATGCCCAATGCTTTAAAACAATACGCACCGGATGGCGTTTATCCCGAAGGTGCCACCTACTGGGGTTATGGCACCAGCTTTTCGGTTACTACTGCATCTTTACTTGAAAGCGCGTTCGGTACCGATTTTGGTATTGCAGCTTATCCCTCATTTTTGAAGAGCGCTGATTTCAGGTTGGAAATGGTTGCCCCTTCAGGCTTGTATTTTAATTTTGCCGATTGTGGCGACAGCCCGGGCGAAAATGGTGATATTACCCTGGCATGGTTTGCCAAACAAACCGGTAATGCCATCTACCTGGAGAAAGAAAAATTTCTGCGTACGCCTGAATCCATGGGTAAATTATCCCGGCTGGCAGGGCTTGGACTGGTTTGGTTATCGCAGTTTGAACTCCAAAACAATACCAATCTTCTTCCCCCGGTATGGAAGGGTGATGGGCTTAATCCAATGGTTATTTTCCGCAATGAAGGAAATGATAAACGTCAGTATTTTTTTGGAGGAAAAGGAGGTAGCGCAGCGCTGAGCCATGGTAATATGGATGCCGGAAGTTTTGTGTTTGAATTAGATGGTGTGAGATGGGTGATTGACCCGGGGGTGCAGGATTATAATACGCTTGAGCAAACAGGTTTTAATTTATGGGGTATGTGCCAGAACTGTGAGCGTTGGACTTTACTTACCAAAAGCAATTTCGGTCACAGTACCCTTACTGTTGATGATGCCAGGTTCAATGTTAAAGGCAACGCCGGTTTAATCCGTTTTAAAGACGGTAAAAATCCGGAAGCTACCATAGACATGACGGAGATTTTTACAGGTCATCTAAAAAGCGCACAGCGGACTTTCACAAAAGATTCAGATCATTCAATAGTTATACAAGACGAATTGGTATTGAATGACTCAACAAAAAATATTACATGGGCCATTATGACAACTGCGGAAGTTACATCTACAAAGGATGGGGCGCTTTTGAAGCAGGATGGTAGAATGCTGCACCTCGACATTCTTTCTCCCGCTAATATGAATATTTCAACCATTGTAATGGACCCTCCGCCAATGGCGCTGGATAGAAAGATTGAAAACCTGAAAAGAATTGAGATACGCATTCCTGCTTATCTTTTTCCGAACAAAAAAGGAACGATAAAGGTCAGATTATCTTCGCCGGAATGATACAGCACAACGAATAAAAAACATATACTGATTGCTGTTCCTGTTAATAAATCATAAGTTTATTTTCAAAATAATTTTGATCGCATGAAAACAGCTATTCGATACGACCGGAAGATATTTTCATTCGCTTGCCTCACATTAATCCTCCTTCTTGCTGCAAATCCTTTGTGTGGAGAACCAGTGATTAAAGAAAGAAATATTCTGGCAACCGAAGCCAAAGCCATAGACCTGGAGAAAAACCTGATAACAGATGATTCGTGGAATAAACTTGCCGGTTATAAAGACAGGCAATTCTGGCAGCAACTGCCTGCAAACATCAGTCAGGAATATATAAGTAAAGCAGAAGGATACCTGGATTATAACTGGCCGGTAGTAAAAGCAACAGACTACCTGGAATATATCCGTTCGGGCAACCGGCGCCAGGAAGTGTATGCGGCTTGCAGTAATGCACTTATTTCGCTTGTTATGGGCGAACTGGTGGAGGGCAAAGGCCGCTTTATGGATCAGATCATTAATGCAGTATGGTATTACAGCGAACAAACATGGTGGGGGTGGTCGGCACACCTCGGCCCGCAGAAAGCAGGTACAGGATTGCCTGATGTGAATGACCCGATTGTTGACCTTGGTGTTGGCGAGGTTACCAGTAATCTTTCCTGGACACTATATTTATTTAAGGAAGAATTCGACAAGGTGCATCCTTTGATTGCAAAGCGTTTGAAGCAGGAAATTACAAACAAAGCTCTGAAACCTTATTTTGAAAGAAATGATTTTGGCTATATGGGTTTTAAAGGTGGCAGGCCCAACAACTGGAATCCCTGGGTTAATTACAATATGCTGAACAGTTTTCTTTTACTTGAAAACGATCCCCAAAAAAAAGTAGCTGAAGTTCAAAAAATCATCAACACTCTTGATAAATTTCTGAACGGATATTCCGATGACGGGGGTTGCGATGAAGGCCCGTCTTACTGGGGCGCTGCCGGGGCGCTGTTGTATGAAAGCCTCGATATTTTAAAGATAGCCACCAATAATAAATTTGACGTGTTTGATGACCCCCTGATCCGGAATATTGGCCAATACTTTTATAAAGTCAATATCCATGCACCCTACTTCATCAATTTTGCCGATGCAGATGCTACAACATACGGAAACCCGCCCACTGTTTTCCGGTATGGAAAAGCCATTCATGATGTGGAGATGCAACAATTTGGGGCATACCTTGCCAAAATAAGTAATTGGGGCCAACATAGTTTAGGTGGAAAAATCTGCGACCAGATCAGGAATCTTGGACTGCTTAATGAGATCAAAAATGCCGATGCCAAAGAGGCCCTTGTTGCAGATTTCTGGCTTCCGGAAACAGAGGTAGCCGGAGCCCGCGATAAAGAAGGGAGCTACCTGGGATTTTTCTTTGGCGCTAAGGGTGGCTTTAATGCCGAAAGTCATAATCATAATGATGCAGGTTCCTGTGTACTTTATTATGATGGAAAACCCTGCCTCATTGATTTGGGGCACGAAGAGTATAATGCAAAAACGTTCAGCTCCCGTCGTTATGAAATATGGACGATGCAATCGCAATATCATAACCTTCCGGTCATCAGTGGAAAAGGTCAGTTGCCCGGCGCCGATTTTAAAGCAAAGCATTCCACTTTTAAGGCGTCTGATAAAAAAGCGGTTTTTTCTACCGACATCGCAGGCGCATATCCTGAAGATGCCCGTGTTAAAAGCTGGTTACGCGGTTATATTTTAAACAGGGGCAAAAGTTTTGTGATTACCGATACATATGAATTATCCGCGTTCACCGATTCAATTACAAGCTCAAACCTGGTAACCTATTGCAAAGTAACACTCATTAAAAGCGGACTTTTACAATTTGAAGGAGATGGTTTCACGCTTAACATGCGTTATGACGATAAAAAAGTAAAGCCCAAAATTGAGTACATAGAGGTAACAGACAAAAAGTTAAATACATATTGGCCAAAAGGTGTAACCAGGGTAATGATGGAATTTATAAATCCGAAGCTAAAGGGATACAATGAAATGATTTTTTCGCTGGCCGAATAAAATATTACAGATACTGGTTTTCTAATCAACTCATGAAAGTAGTGCCGATGCGAAATAAGAAATTTTTTTTTAAAAATGGCATTGTATCAGCGTGCCTTCTATTGTTTATCCAGACAAACCTATTCGCCCAAAATGCCAGGGCAGACGGTTACAAAGGGATTTGGTTTACGTTAGGCCAATTTTCAGGTTACGGCGATAAATATTCGGGCGGACTGGGCACCTATACTTCCAGCCACGTGCCAGTAGCTATTTACAGCAAACCGGCCAATAAAACTTTTTTTGTATACGGCGGCACTACCCAAAAGGATCAAAAGCATTTGTTGATCATGATATCTTATTATGATCACGCAAAAAAGCGTGTGCCGAAGCCGGTAATTGTATACGATAAAGAGGGCGTGGATGATCCGCACGATAACGCTTCCATTGCCATTGATAACAAAGGGTATATCTGGGTATTTGTAAGCGGCAGAAATATTTCACGCAAGGGCATTATTTTCAAAGGCCGTCAACCCTATTCGATAAATGAGTTTGATAAAATAAAAGAGGGAGACATGACCTATCCCCAACCCTGGTGGATTAACAGGAAAGGTTTCCTGTATTTATTTACGAAATATACCAAAGGAAGAGAGTTGTACTGGAGTACCAGTAAGGATGGGCAGCAATGGGCACACGGGCAAAAACTGGCGGGCATGGGCGGTCACTACCAGGTGTCGAATGTATGGAACGAAAAACTGGTATCGGTTTTTAATTATCATCCTGGTGGCAATGTTGATAAAAGAACGAACGTATATGCTGTGCAAACTTCCGACATGGGAAAAACCTGGACGACTGTTGATGGGGAGCCTTTACAAACACCCCTGCTGACCCCGCAGAACAATGCACTGGTAAAAGATTATGAAACGGACGGTAAATTGGTATACCTGAACGACCTCAATTTTGATGAGGAAGGAAACCCGGTTATACTGGCAGTGGTAAGTAATGATTACAAACCCGGACCTGGCGGTGACCCGAGACAATGGATTGTAATGCATTGGACCAACAAAAACTGGCGATTTGATACAGTTTGTACTTCTACA
This sequence comes from Agriterribacter humi, assembly GCF_009192765.1. Classification (GTDB taxonomy): domain Bacteria; phylum Bacteroidota; class Bacteroidia; order Chitinophagales; family Chitinophagaceae; genus Agriterribacter; species Agriterribacter humi. The sequence goes on from NZ_VOHQ01000001.1 coordinate 50,626, forward strand.
CATAACTACGACATGGGTTCTTTGCATATCGAAAAAAATCATTGGCGGATTGTTGGTCCGACTGATGCTGGTCCGCAGCAATATGGCACCGGTGGTGAAATGGTGATGTGGGAAAGTAAGGATGCCGGCAAAACCTGGGAAAAGAAACATCAACTCACAGCAAAGAGTACCCGCAATCATTCCTATGCCCGCAGGCCGGTTTCGGCCAAAGCAGATTTTTATGCTTTTTGGGCCGATGGCAATGCGGATACCTTATCGGAGTCGGTGCTCTATTTCTGTAATAAAAAAGGAAATAAGGTTTGGAAACTTCCCTATACGATGGAGGAAGATTTTGAAAAGCCCGTATTATTAAAATCAACTTTGATGCCTGGTACGCATTAACAGTTTTCTCATCGCCAGGGTCATGTCTGCCCGCAAGAGCTTTTCATGAAGACCCCGGTGCGAATCATTTAATAAAACACCACAAAATGATAACATTACTTCATAGCCAATGCCGGCGGCGTAGGCTGCACGGAACGGTTTTTAACGGGATTAATGGTTTTCAGGTAGGCAAATATTGCCTTCAGCTCATCATCGGTCATATGCTTAACGGGCATCATCGACATGGGTGGCAACAGCGATCTTGATCCCGGAAGCCCTTTGCTGATACTATTTTTAATAGCATACAGAAACTGGCTTTCGGTCCACTTACCCGTACCCGTTTCATCAGGTGTGAGGTTGGCGGAGTAGGAAATCCCCCACGGACCAACCCATGCGGTGAAATCTGCGGTTACCACAAGTCCTTTGCTTTCTGTTTCTTTCCGGTCTACATCCGGTGCAGGCAATTTTTCGGGATGCCCGGATAACAATAAAGAACTGTCATCAACAGGCCCCATGGCTGTCATTTTCTTGGGCGTGTGGCAATCATTGCAACCGCCGATTATAACGAGGTGTTCGCCCCATTCGACCTGGGTTTCATAACCGCCGAAATTGCTCTTTTCTGCCACCGGGGTTGATGCGGCGATCGGCTCAGCCTGTTGGCTTTCATTACATTGGGTAAAAAGGATTAAGGCCAATGCCAGGCCTATACGAAGGGGTGAATAGAACTTACGCATAAAACAGGTTTTATTGTAAATAAAAAATACAGCGATATTCCAGGATTGGATACTATTAAACCTCCGGTCGTTCAAAAGGGTTATACACGCATCAGCATATACGATACGACATCAGGAATCACCTTGTTCAGAAGCGCAATACTTTTTGTTGAGGCACAGAGATAGTAGCGAGATGTAGTGGAAAAAAATGTTGAACATAAACTTAATGCAATTTTCCGAATTGTGCAATGGGCACTTAGAATAAATTTACCAATTTAATGGGTAACTTTAAGTATAGTTTCCTAACCATATAAAATATATCGTTATGACCTATTTAAAAACTGGTTTGCTGGTCACGCTCGTATTGTGCTTTGTTTCCTTCCGGCCGTTTCATCACGGATGGGCCAATTACAATCAAAAAGACACCCTGGATTATACGGGCACTATCCAGGAATTTACTTATGAAAATCCTCATGCCACGGCCAAAATAAAGCATAAGAACAAAACCTGGTTCGTGGTATTAGCCCCTACCAGCAGAATGGAAAGCCGCGGAGTGCCTGTAGATAGACTCAAAAAGGGCGCTTCGGTTAGGGTCGTGGGTTACCCTCACAAAAAGATAAAGACGGAAATGAGAGCCGAGCGAATATTTGTAGATGGCGCTAAATTTGAACTCCGTTAATGATGGCTGAAAGCATTGCCGGATGGCTCCAATGGCTGCAAAACAGTTCATGGGCGGTTGGCGTACGCCAGTCTTTATGGTTATACCCCGCACTTGAGATCATTCATATCACCGGTATTGTACTGGTAGCCGGCGGAGCCATATTTTTTGATCTTCGTTTGTTAGGCATGTCAAAAAAAATAGCCTTGGCCGATATGGCAGGGCATTTATTAACCTGGTCTAAAAGAGGACTGATCCTGGCCGTTCCATCAGGCATACTATTGTTTATTACAAATGCCGAAACGCTGGGATACGACCCAACCTTTCATACAAAACTGATCCTGCTTGCACTTGCGGGAATAAATGCGTGGATCTTCCATGCCTTTGTTTTGCGTCCAAAAGAACAATACCATCACAGCAGCAGTTGGTCCAAATCAGGAAAAGCCAACGCGGTGTGCTCTATTATTTTATGGATAGCTGTAATAGCCTGCGGCAGATTGTTGGCATATTGAGACCACTTATCATAATAACCAGTTCATTGAACCAAACTTTTCAATAAGCGGTTACTGCATTTTCAAAATCCATATCCACTATATAAATTTTCATATCAGTATTGTCCGGCAACTCCGTAAAACTCTTTATCAGCGTAATAGAACCAGCCTTTCAGTAATTCCTATAGAAACTCCGTCATATAAGCGTTGGGAGTTTCAACACTATATTTTTCGATATTATTTCGCGGAATTTTTCGCCGGACAATAGTAATTATTTTTCTTTTATAAATTTTCCTGGTTTGAATTCTCATTGTCCCATCCTCCACCAAGGCTCCTGTACAACAAAATGTAAGCATTGATCTGCTGTCGTTTCAAATCGGCCAAAGCCAATTCGTTTTGTATGGCATTCTGCTGTGCTGCAATTACTTCCAGGTAAGTGGCCATGCCGCTGTTGAACAACAACTGTGCATTAGGAATAGCTTTCTGCAGAATATCTTTCTGTGATTGTATAATATCAATTTTCTTTTTTAATTTATCGAGCTGTATCAATGCATCCGATACCTCGCCCACGGCATTAAGCACCCTGCTCCTGAAATCAATGACAGCGTTTTCCCTTTGTATTTTGGCAGCCTCATACTGTGTTTTTAACTGGCGTCCGTTTAAAATGGGCTGAACCAAATTTCCCGCCACAGTGCCAAACAACGAGGCAGGCATTAAAAACCAGTTACTGGCTTTGAAAGCGTTTAACCCTCCCGCCGCGGTAATGCTTAAGGCAGGGTACCGGTTTGCCCGCGCTATGCCAACCTTTGCATCGGCTACCTGCAATGCATACTCGCTTTGCCGTATATCCGGGCGGCGACTCAGGAGCGATACAGGTACACCTGTTAGAAATTTTCCGGGAATATGAAAACCGCTTGGTTTTCCTTCGATGGCAATATGCTGAGGTTCACGTGCCATTAAAATACTCAGCGCATTTTCCTGTATCTGTAATGCCTGCTCCAGTTCGGGGATCAATGCCTCGGTTGCCTTTTTTTGGGCTTCGGCCTGCTGAACAGCTAGAATGGTTACTTCACCCGCTTCCTGCTGCAGTTGAATAATACGCAATGTACTTTCATGAAGCGCTAAATTTCTGCGGGCAATATCCAATTGTTCCTTCAGCATTACGATATGATAATAGGCGGATGCCGAAGCGGAAATTAACCGGGTTTGCAACCAATCCACGGCAGCAGCACTTTGCAGATAATCAGCTAATGAAGCTTTCTTTTGAAGGCTGATCTTTTTCCATATGTCAATTTCCCAACTCAGGCTAAGGCCTGCGGTATAATCTTCAACATGACTGGCGCCAATAAAGTCCTTTAAACTGAGGCCGTTCAAACTGTTTTCCGAAGGACGCGATGAATTGGCGGTAACACCAGCCTGTACGGCGGGCAGCCAGGCTGCATTGGCCTGCTTTAAAAATTCATTATTCAACCGAACCGTATTGAATGCCACCTGCATATCGTAATTGCGGTTCAATACGCTGTCAATAATATTTTGCAGGCTAACATCGGTAAAGAATTGTTTCCAATCCATATTTGCCACAGCATTGGTATCGTTTACCGGTGCAGCAACAAGGCTATCATCAGCATTCCGGAACTGCTGCGCTATTTCTATTTGCGGCCGGCTATACTCCCTGCTTACCTGGCAGGAATACAAAAAGAGCGGTATCAGCAGTAAAGACAGCAAACGACGGGGCATTTTTATTTTTGATTCCTGGAGGTATTGAAAAATAACATACAGCACCGGGATGATAAATATGCCCAATAACACACCGGTAAGCATGCCTCCCACCGCACCTGCTCCAATGGAATGATTACCCAGGGCAGAGCCTCCGCTGGCACGCATTAATGGTATCATTCCAACAATAAATGCAAAAGATGTCATTAATATCGGCCGCAGCCTCAGGCGCGATGCTTCCAGGGCCGCCTCTACAATTGTTTTTCCCGCCCTGCGCCGCTGCACAGCATACTCTACAATAAGGATCGCATTTTTTGCCAGCAACCCAATCAGCATGATCAATGCTACCTGCACATATATATTGTTTTCGATGCCCAGTAAATTAATGAACAGCATCACTCCAAATACACCCAGCGGAATCGTTAATACCACGGCAAAAGGAAGAATATAGCTTTCATACTGAGCAGCCAACAGAAAATAAACGAATACCAGGCTCATCAGAAATATAATGGTAATCTGCGATCCTGCGTTCTTCTCTTCGCGGGTCATGCCTGTCCACTCATAACCAAAATTACGTGGCAGCACTTCCTTTGCCGTTTCTTCAATGGCAACAATAGCATCGCCGGTACTGAACCCCGGCTTGGGTTTTCCATTTATCGTAACTGCATTGTATAAATTATTCCTTGTTACCGTTTCAGCGCCATACACCCTTTTAAAACTTACCAGTGCATTGGCCGAAACCATTTCACCATTGTTGTTCTTTACATAAATTTCATTGAGTGAGGATGCATTGTCGCGGTAACTGATATCGGCCTGTGCAATAACGCGGTAAAATTTTCCAAAACGGTTAAAGTCCGAAACAAAAGTGCTTCCATAATATACCTGCAGTGTTTGCAGCAAATCACTCACGCTTACGCCCAGTTGCTTTGCCTTTTCATTGTCTACTTCAATTTCATACTGTGGATTGTTGGCGGCAAAAGTGGTGAAGGCAAAAGCAATTTCCTCCCGCTTCATCAGGGCTGCAATAAAATTCTTTGCTGTAGTGTCTAATGCTTCCAGCGAACCATTGCCACGGTCCTGGAGCATAAATTCAAAACCATCCACATTACCAAAACCGGAAACGGTAGGGAAGGTAAAAAACACCGCGTTAGCGCCCTTCACTTCTGCCTGCACCTTTTGGGTAAGATAAGCAGCCATCGCCGAATAATCGTTCACCTCGCCACGCTGTTCTTTGGCTTTTGTACGAATAAAGCCGGCTCCATAAGGCGCGGCATTGGCATTGGAAATAAAGTTTAAGCCATCTACCTGGTAATGATTTTTGGTGAAAGACTGTTTGCTTACAATATCTTCAATTTTTTTCATGGCGCGGTGCGTTCTTTCCAGCGAACTGCCGGGGGGTGTGTTTACCGCGTATAACACAAATCCCTGGTCTTCTGTTGGTATAAACCCTGTGGGTGTTTGCTTAACCATAAAATAAGTGACCACCGATACCAATGCCAGTCCTGAAAGCGCTACCCATTTTTGACGGAACAAAAACTTAAGCGATCCTGTATACTTGCGGGTCATTGCATTGAATGCTACATTAAAGGCACTGAAAAACCGTTTTGCAAAACTGTTTCCACCGGTACCGGCTGCCCCTTCTGCATGATTGTTTTTTAAAAACAGGGCACACAATGCCGGGCTGAGTGTTAGTGCGTTGAGCGCTGAAATTAAAATGGCGATGGCCAATGTAAAAGCAAATTGTTTGTAAAACACGCCGGCCGGTCCCTGCATAAAAGTAACGGGAACGAATACGGCCACCATCACAAGCGTAATAGAAACAATAGCGCCTGATATTTCATTCATGGATTCAATGGTGGCCTGTTTGGCAGGCAAACCCGTTCGCTCCATTTTGGTGTGAACGGCTTCTACCACAACAATAGCATCATCTACCACAATACCAATGGCCAGCACCAATGCAAATAAAGTAAGCAGGTTAATGCTGAATCCAAACAATTGCATAAAAAAGAATGTGCCTATAATAGCCACCGGCACGGCAATGGCAGGGATGAGTGTAGAGCGGAAATCCTGCAAAAACAGAAAAACAACGATAAACACCAGTATAAATGCTTCAATAAGCGTTTCTTTTACCTGGCTTATGGACTCATCTAAAAAGTCTTTAGCGTTGAACATGATAACAGGTTCAATGCCCGTTGGCAATGTTTTTGAAAATTCTTTTATCTGCTTTTCGGCTTCCGTAAGAATTTCATTGGCATTGGAACCCGCTGTTTGCAATAAAGCAATGCCCGAAGTAGGCCCCCCGTTCAGCCTGCTGTTGGTAGCATAAGAGAATGAACCAAATGTTACCCTGGCAAGATCTTTTAACCGGATAACCGAACCATCGTTATTTGCTTTTACAATAATATTTTCATAGTCCTCGCCTTTATTCAGCTTGCCCTTATATTTTAAAACATATTCAAATACTTCCTGGCTGCTCTGGCCAAGGCGCCCGGGTGATGCTTCAAGACTTTGCTCTTTTATTGCACCGAGTACATCCTGCGGAGAAAGATTATAAGCCGCAAGCCGGTCAGGTTTTAACCAGATCCGCATCGAATATTCACGGCCGCCAAAAGGTTGTACTTCGGCCACACCGGGAATGCGCTGCATTTGCGGAATAAGATTGATCTTGATATAGTTTTGTATAAAAGCTTCATCATACAGGCTATCCTTACTGGTGAGCGCTACGAACATTAAAAAGCTGTTTTGCTGCTTTTGCGTGGAGATGCCGGCCTGGATAACTTCCTGGGGAATTTTACTACTGGCTTTGGAAACCCGGTTTTGCACGTTAACGGCCGCAATATCAGGATCAGTACCCTGCTTAAAGAATACATTCAGCGTCATACTTCCGTCGTTGCTTGAATTGGATGTCATGTACGTCATATTTTCCACACCATTTACTGCTTCTTCTATGGGTGTGGCCACTGAGCGGGCTACCACTTCGGCATTTGCCCCGGGGTAGGTGGCGGTTACTACAACGGTTGGAGGAGCGATATCGGGAAATTGTGAAATGGGTAATGTGCTTACAGAAATGATACCCAGTATAACCAACAGTATGGATATAACGGTTGATAAAACCGGTCTTTCAATGAATTTTTGTAACATCAGAAAAATGTTTGGCCATCCCGCTTCCGGCTATTCCGTAAGCAGGTATTGGTATAAAATAAATAGAACAAAAAAAGCTGTCTTACATCGTCTTTTTCAAACTGTCGGGGCTTACCTGCCGGGGATTTATTACAGCGCCATCCCTTAGTCTTTCAAGCCCGGCGTAAACAATTTTATCGCCTGCCTGTATTCCTGTTTCAACCAGGTAATACGTGCCGCTCTTTCCCGAAACCGCAATAGGTTTACTCGTCACTTTATTTCCATCACCTACTACAAAAACAAAAACTTTGTCCTGTATTTCATAGGTTGCTTCCTGCGGAACCAGTATTACGGATGACAACAAATGCGGGATGCGGATCTTGCCCGTATTGCCTGAACGCAGCAGCCCTTCATTATTTGGAAAGCTTGCCCGGAAACTGATTGACCCTTTGCTGACATCAAATTGCCCGGAAACCATTTCTATTTTTCCTTTGTGCGGATACAGGCTGCCATCGGCCAGCAACAAATCAACAGGAGGCAAGTGTTTAATTTTCTCCTGGATGTTTTTCCCGAAAAATTCTTTCTTGAACTGTATGAAATCATTTTCGCTCAAAGAAAAATATACAAGCACATTTTTTATTTCTGAAAGCACGGTTAGCGCTTCCGGATTTATGGTGCTTACCAGGCTTCCTGTTTTAAAAGGAATGCGCCCGATGTAACCATCGGCCGGCGCGGTGATCAGCGTATAATCAAGATTGATCTTTGCGCTTCCAACCATGGATGCCGCCTGTAACACATTGGCTTCGGAAGCCTCGCGGGCCGCTACGGCCGATTTTAGCTGCACTTCGGAAACGACCTTGTTCTGTACCAGCGGCGTTAGTTTGGAAACATTGATTTTCGCGTTGGAAAGATTGGCCCTGGCAGCGGAAAGATTTGCACTGGCATTGTTGAACCGCTCGGAATATACCTGCGCATTGATTTTGAACAGCCGCTGTCCTTTGTGAACATAGTCTCCTTCATCCACGTAAATATGTTCCAGTTGCCCGTCTACCTGGGGACGGATCTCAATGTCCTTGCTTCCTTCCAGCGTAGCCGGAAATTCCTGGTAAGTGGTTACGGCCGTAGGCCGCAGCGTAAGTACCGGTAGATCCAGCGGTGGCTGCACCATATTTTCCTTACCGGAAGTAGTTGTGCAGGAGTACGCAACCAACAATGCAAAAAATAGTGAAAGCAGCAGTAGCTTATTTGTCATGGAGGCAACAGCTTTGTAGCGTGTTGCGGCGCCCGAAAATCCTTGTTCCATGTGGTTGTTGTTTTAATGTTTATTGAATGTATTAGTGAAAGATTTTTTTTCAAATTTTGTTAACGATACTAATAAAGCTAACAGCGTTATACGTATATCGAAAAAAATAAGACGTTTCGCTTTACGTCTTCTATTACCGCTATTTTTACTAACACTGTTAATTTAATATGGCAAAAAAATTAACTGCTCAGGTTCTTAATAAAACCAGCGATGGCATCATCCAGCACCAACTTATTAAGTTCTTCGGTATCACCAGGGGGGGCAACCATTTTTATGGAGATCAAACCGTGCAGAATAGACCAGAAAGTATGGTATTTAATACAGGCTTGTACGTTCTTGTTTTTCCCTTTTTCAATGATGGCAGTCATAGGCTCCATGATCAGATCCTTAAAAACGGATCTTTCCGGAATGCATTTATCCATTTCGCAACAGGGGATGCTGAGTCCCCACATCAACTGATAATACTCTTTATTCTTAAACGCGAAGTTCCAGTAGGCATTTGCAATGGCTTTCAACTGCTCCGCAGGATCGGCCGATGTATTCCTGGCAGCTTTCAGCTTTTTAATAACCAGTTCAAAGCCCTGCTTTCCGAATTCCAGGAGTATCGCTTCCTTGTTCTCAAAATAATCATATATCACCGGCACACTGTATTCCACCGCATCAGCAATTTTACGAATGGAAAGCGATTGCCACCCCTCCTCCTTTACGATCTGCCAGGCAGTGGTAAGGATGCGGCTGCTTAAAGCTTCTTTCTCCCTTCTTCTTCGTTCAACAATACTCATGATAAATTACCTAACGGTGTTAGCAAAAGTAATGACATTTCTGAAACCATGAAATATTTTTTTTAAAAAATAATTGTTAAAGCGGTTTTTGGGGGAAGTGAGAGCCGGGTAACTTGTGAGTGAGCCCGGCGCGAATCTCTTCTTCCCGACGGGGTCTTCACAGCCCGGCAATTGTGCACAGAGTGAGACCCCGGCGAATAAAAAGAAAATTATTTTTAGCGATCATTTGTAGATATTCCCAGCGCCAGGGTCTCATGGCTTCCCACTATGGCTTTTGATGAAGACCCCGGCGCGAATCTCTTCTTCCCGATGGGGTCTTCACAGCCCGGCAATTGTGCGGAGATTGAGACCCCGGCGAATAAGAGAAATTATTTAACTTTAGTGATCATTTATAGAAAAACACTACCGATGGCTATTCGCTATAAACACTCCGATGTATACAGTACTTACTTCTGCACATTTACATGCTATAACTGGTTGCATTTATTTGAAATTACCAACTCCTATGATTTGGTGTATAATTGGTTCTCCATATTAAAAAACGAATGTAATAGCGAAATAATAGCCTACGTAATTATGCCCAACCATATGCACTGTATACTACATTTTAAAGAAACGGGCTTTAATCTCAATAAAATAATATCCAATGGGAAGCGGTTTATGGCATATGAAATTATTAGAAGACTGGAAGAAAAGGAGGAAAACATCATACTAAAGCTACTATCTGAATCGGTTACCGAAAGGGAAAAGAAGAAGGGACAGTTGCATAAAGTATTCAAAGATAGTTTTGACGCTAAAGTTATTTTTTCGGATAAATTTTTACATCAAAAAATAGACTATATCCATTACAACCCCGTAAGCGGGAAGTGGCGTTTAGTGCGTAATTATACAGATTACGAACACAGCAGCGCCGCATTCTATGAATTAGACAAACATAAACACTTTAAGCCATTGCATTATACGGATGTATGAGAAGTATTATAACAGTTCAGCGCCAGGGTCTCATGGCTTTCCCACAATGGCTTTTGATGAAGACCCCGGCGCGGCTTTAAAAAGAGATTTTTTTGCGAGGTAAGAGCCAGGGAACTGTGTTGAGACCCCGGAGTGAAGTCAATTTAAATGGGACTTCATCTGAGGCACTTCGTGCCCGACGAAGTCTTATTTGTTAGCAGTAGCTTTTCTCATCTAATATTTGATCTATTATTTCATACGGGAAATACTGGATTAAAAAACTTTTGTAATGCCCCTTTTCATCTACTTCAATCTCTGAAAACATTGCGACTTTATTGTGTGGAGTTCTTAAATGTTGAGTCTTCATTAAAACGTGTTTAGCTGAATCGATTATTTCTGGAGTAATTAAGGCTTTAAATTTCTCAGAAATATCAACTATGCAGTTAGTAGCTTCATTGAAATGCGGAAAAAAATCAATTTTTTCTGACAAATTTTGGATATCAGTTTTAATTGGTCCCCAAGAGTCATACTCTTTTAATAGTTCGGTCTTAGTAAAGTATAAAAGGATTTGAATCTGTGGAGTGTCAGAGCCTATGTCACGTAATGTGTGGTCAAAGTTTATTGGTATGCCGCAATGCTGCGCATAATTTCGTAGTTTATAAAAGAATCTATAAGAAAAACTATTATCATAAATATTCGATTGTGCTGATTTGTATTCGGTAACTTCCTTTGAGACATGTCCAAAATTCCTCTTCAAAATCGTTTCCGAATGGTCAAGAAAGGTTTTAAACGAACTTAAGTAGTTTAGTAGGAATCTATTAGCTTCTAGCCGATACCTCGACATATCTTCAAAAGATACACCATTCCACTTTATTGCTTTTTGTTCTACTTCTGTAAGAGTTTGAGTTATAAAGTCATGAATATCTCTTTCATTCATTAAAACAAGTTCGAGTAATTGCAGGCTTTGAGAATAGTGTGAAATGTCTATTATGCATTTCTGTAGCTTGTTATATTCATCTGTGGAAATGATGTCCAGGAGTTGAAATTGAGTTCGCTCCTTTTCTTCCAATATGCCTAAACGGATTTCCATAAAGTTACTGCTAATGGACACGGCCTTGGCGATGTGGCGGTATTTGAAAATCGTCAGCCCGTAACTGCTGCTAAATTTATAATAAAAAGTTCATCGTTTATTCTATCGCTCAATAGAGTTTTTTCAGCCGGGAATACTGCCCAATAATATTACAAATGCTCATCATTATTCCTTCAGCCCCACCTTGCTGCAAACCGATGTTGTGCGTTCGTGCTATCCTTCTGATGGCTGATACACTTTGTTAGTTTTAGTGTCCTTTACAAGAAGGTGTTTCGTTTTCAACATATAACAGAAGAATATTTCTGATTGAAGAGCTCTTTCTTCGACAACAGAACGATATTGCTCTCTTGCAGTCATTGCAAAAATCTGTGAAAATAACATTGAACCAATGAGAACTGACCAAGTCCAGTCAAGGAAAAAGAATGAGGAAATAAAGAATATTGTTCCAAGTCCTGATATTGGTTTCTTAAGAGCGTTGTAAGGGGATGAAGAAAAGAACCCAATAGATGCAAATAAAATCCCCCAAAGTAAAATCCATTTTTTTAGCATAATTGCAAGCACAATGTCAATGATTATAATAATTATTGGTAGTGAAATCCAAAACATGTGTATTACATTGTCCGCTGTTGTTCCAATCACTTGTAAAAAGTCGCCGCTATAGTCACTACCCAACACGATGTCCTTATTACGATGAGCAGTCTTTAACTCGTCTAATGTTTTATAAGGAAAGTCAGGAAGTTGACTGAGTTTGTGGGTGTCGCTTTGCTCGCTAATTTGCTTTTCCACTCTCGCAAACCTCTCTAAGTCCTTTTTATTCATGTCAAATAGTAGTTGGTTTTATGTCTTGAAAGTTTGTTAACGCATGACGCACAACACTTTGCTTTGCGCAACAAAAGTCATTTTTAAATATTTATAAACGCTTAAAACGGTTATCAAACCTATTCATTTATTTCTGAAAATTATAAAAAATGTCTGGCCTGTAATGGCAAACCTTCCGGCAACTATATAAAAGAGCGAGAATATGTCGAATCATTCAGCGCCAGGGTCTCATGGCCGCACACAATATCTTTTCATGAAGACCCCGCCGCGACTCAAGAAAAAAGAACCAAAAGTTGAAAAACGTTTTCCGTCCGGCATTTATGCCAATTCGGATATGCACAGTTACTTTGCTTTTTCTTTGGTTATTTCAATTTGCCATTCTTCTCCATTTTGATCAACGCAAGTATCATCATATGAATTGTCAATTGAGACCAAACACTCATTAAAATAGAGCGAACCACCATTTTTAAAATATACTTTTTTAATCTTAGCAAATCTTGTCTCGGAGGTTTGCGTTGACCCATACGAATAAGCACCAATACCAGTCTCAGTATCATAATCTTCATATGTAGAAAAGTCGTTTGAAATTAGAAGGTCGGCAGGCAATTTGTAAGTTTTATCTCCGCCAATTCTACTAATTTCAATAATGTATTTAGCTTCATAGGTATCTTTTTCAAAATAATTCCCAATTTCTTTAATGCCAAATTCGTGGCAGAAGGAATTCTTCCAGAGAATAAAATAGATGTATCCAACTATTCCTGCTATTATAGCAAACCGTTCAAATGTTTCAGTAAAACCTTTATGTGTTGATTTTTCTTTCCATGCATTGCGAGCAATCACATAAATACAAAATAATCCAGTAACTGTAATTAGGGAAAGTGATATTAGAACTCCAGTTCTTCCAAATATGAAGAATGTTCTATAGCCAAAAAAAATCAGAATACTCAATTTCAAAAATTTTCCTAATAGGGCTTGTGGCTGGTCAAATTGCCTTTTCAAAATAATTTTTTCATTTATGTCACCGCCAACTTTTACTGTATAAAATAGTGAATAATAAACCCAAAGGATAAGAATAAAATAAATAAAAGGTGTATAAAAATCTTGAGTTCTTCGAATATGTCGATTAATTAAATAATTACAAGCAATTGTCAACACAATTACAGTGACGATTACGTATGTCTGGGTGCGTGATTTTTCGATTAACCAGAGTTTTAGTTGTTGCATAATAATTGTGCCTAACGGTTTACGGTTTGCAGCAGGTGGAAAAATAGGGTTCCACCTACTCGCCCGTAGCCAAATATAGAATTAAAAGTTCATCGCCAATTTTGTTGTTGAACAGAGTTTTGTCAGCCGAAAATCATGTTCAATAATGTTATAAAAGACTATTTTTATTCCCATCTCACTTACTGTAAACCGATCTAAGCGGCCTCGCTAAATAACGGTTTACGAGTTTTGCATTTTTATTGCCGATGAATATTCTGTTATGGCATTTTTTAATAGCAAAATGCCGATGGATGAGAACGCAATAAATAGAACAGCACCAAGACCAATCTTTCGCCAAAGCAATTCACCTATGCTTTCGGAAATAGTATTTTTCACTTTGTTTATTTCTGGATTCTTTTTGAGGTAAATAACTTTAATTGGATATGGCCTTTTTAAATCATTCAACTCATTCGGTAGTCTGCCTTGACCTTCACCATGTGAAGTAAGTTCTTTGCCGCTGGATACTCTAAAAGTATAGCTATAATAGTGACTAAAATGCGCTCTTCCATCGTCTCCATCCTCAACAATTTCTTCCGCATCAGCAATAAATCCATTTGTTGTTACACCTTTTGTTATAAGCAAATATTCATGGTATGGATTTCCTGCTGCTGAATAAACAAAATAAAATGCTGCTGTGATGGCAGATAAACCAATAACCAGATTTCGTATTAGCCTAAGTTTTATTTTTTGTTTTGATTGATATGGCTCCATCTTTTTGTTAAAATCTCTTTTTGAATTTTAGGGGTGCCCTCAAAATGTACCCAATGATTGCTAAAACAGGAAGGATTTTAAGAATGATTTTTTTTGGTTCAATTCGTATCCGTTAACCTCATATGCATGGAATTGGATGGGTTGAATATTGGGTATTATATAGGGTGCAGACTGGAAACGGTTATCAAACCTATTCATTTATTTTCAAAAATTAAAAATATTCTTGCCTGTAATGGCAAGCTTCCGGTAACTATCTGAAGGAGCAAGACCATGCGAAATCGTTCAGCGCCAGGGTCTCACGGCCGCGCACAATGGCTTTTTATGAAGACCCCGGCGCGAACTCAAACGTTGATTTACTTCCGTCCATTAGCATTCCGGACTGCTTTTGACAACGCCTTTTTAGGCGCCGTTTTTCTGCGCGCTCAGCGTTCTGATGCATTAATAAGTTGTTGAAACGAAAAGTCGGGATTAAGCATTTTTATCTCATTCTTACTTGATTCCGATTGTGCTTCTTTTGCAAGAACAAACATGCTTTGTTCATAGTCGTCAATAGCACTTTGGATGGTTTTAAATTTTCCGCTCGTGAGGTTGCCTGACAAAATTAAAGCGTCCATTAGTCCAATGTTTACACCTTGTCCCGCAAAGGGTGGCATTAAGTGAGCAGTGTCGCCAATCAGCGTTATTGGCAATGGACGATTGTTCTTCCAGGGTTTGTTTAAAGGAAATTTTCTTATTGGCAAACCAACAAAAAAAGTTGTTGCGCGAATTAGCTTTTTGTAATGCTCACTCCAATTGGAAAACCTGTTTAAAAGAAAGGCGATAACGCTATCGGTATTTTGAAAATCTAATCCTTTTCCGTTACTCCAATCTCCTGGTTTTTTGAAAATAATGCCGTAAGATAACGCACCGTTGTTAAATGGGTTTGCAACAAATAAATTTCCCTGATGGGCGGTCATTAGCCTGCTGGCGTTGCACAACTGAAAAAATTCAGGGCAGTTTGTTTCAGGCTGATGGATCTCGCCCTGAATAATAAAAGTCCCCGTTTCTTCCACCTTGCTGTCCGAAACAAAGTTCCTTGCTTTGGACATTCCGCCATTGGCTATGATAACAAAGTCTGCGTTGGCACCTGGTGTGCTTTCAAAACCCAGAACCCATTTTCCGTTTTGCTCTTCAAGTTCTGTAAGTTTTCTGTTCCAAACAACTGTGCCGCTCATCAAGCTGCCAAGCAACATTTTTCTTAAAGCGTTTCTGTTTATTTCGGGATTGTCAAACCGATTTTCGGGTGTCGGCTTTCTCGTTGATAAAATATTGCCCTTCTCATCAGCAAAATTTGTTCCCATAGGCAATGCCAGGTCATAATAAGTTTGTAGCAGCCCTGCCTTTTTCATTGCTTCTTGTCCTGAATTTTTGTGAAGGTCAAGCGTTCCGCCCCAAATTCTTGCCTGTGGATCTTTGTCCCTTTCATAAACACTTACATCTGCGTCGTTTAGCTGTAACAATTTTGCCATTGTCAGCCCAACGGGCCCTGCACCAATAATGGCTACTTTTTTGTTGTTTAGCAACTGAATGTTCATATTTCGTCTGTCTGTTGATCTTTGTACCGTAGTTCGTAAAACGGCACATAACGGCAAAGCAGTGGCGATGGAATGGCTTTTTAAATTGTATGTCTGAACTGCCGATGATTGAAAAACGGATATGAATATACGCACAAAAGCCAAATTATTAATATCCGGACGGAACCTATAGCAGATAGCGAACTATAGCCAATGATTTGCACGCCGCCCCCGCGCTGTTGCAATAGCAAACACTCCATCACTTAAAAATTCAATGCGTTGAATATTTGTCCTGAAATTTGGTTATATCGTCTCATGCATTTAAGACTGTTTTGATAAGTAGCATATAACATTTAGGGCTTGCAGCAGGTGAGGAAATAGAATTCCTTGCCTGAACCATTGCCAAATTTACTATCTGAATCGGTTACCGAAAGGGAAAAGAAGAAGGGACAGTTGCATAAAGTATTCAAAGATAGTTTTGACGCTAAAGTTATTTTTTCGGATAAATTTTTACATCAAAAAATAGACTACATCCATTACAACCCCGTAAGCGGGAAGTGGCGATTGGTTCGTAATTATACAGATTATGAACACAGCAGCGCCGCATTTTATGAATTAGACAAACATAAACATTTTAAGCCATTGCATTGTACGGATGTATGAGAAGTATTATAACAGTTCAGCGCCAGGGTCTGCCCGCAATGGCTTTTGATGAACACCCCGGCGCGAACTCAACCGCTGTTAGCAACTGTTCCTTATGGCTGCTTAATAACAATTTTCCTGAAGTGGTAAAATCTTTCCCATACTCAAATTGATTTCATCGTCAAAATCACCAATGTTTTTTTTCTCAATCACGCTCCAAAATTCTTTCATCTGCTTTTCATTTTCAGTAAACTCAATTTTGTAATCTCGTTTCTTTGAAAATTTAAATTGTATAACCAATATATCCCCCACGGGATATTTGTTTGATGCTTTCTGTTGAATATCCTCCAATAAAGAGGCTTATTATGATCAACATTCTCATGTTTGTCTGTTTCATGGCATTGTTGCCAACGGTTTGCTGCCGCTGCTTTTCCGTCCAGCCCTACTATTATACGCTGCTTTAAACGCTATCCATTTTTAAGTTCAACTCTTGATTGCGATCGTGAAAATAATGCCAAAGCGAAGAAAAGCTGAACCATTGTTAGAAAGGTGATACTTAGATAAGTGTTAATAAAACAGAGTAAAGCGCCCAGTGCATATAAAGATTGGGCAACAATTCCTCTTAGCATCATTGCCTTCTTTATTTCTGCTTTTTCGATAATGTCAGTTTTAAAAAAATCGTGTTTGTCAGCATACCTGAACATTCGGCGCAGCATTGTGCCAAGCAGAAAAAGATTAAGCCAATATACGGCAATTGCAAACTTGAAGGTAATATACTCACTTAAAAAAGCAGTGATAAACGGAGTTGTGGTAACAAAAAGCAAAAAAGAAAGATTAAGCCAGTTAAAGTTCCTATCACTTTTTTCAATGAAATGAAATTGTGTGGAGTGTGCCGTCCAAAAAATACCAAGCGTCATAAAACTTAAGAAATAGGTCAATAGTTTTGGCGTAAGTTTAAAAAATGCAATGATCAGGTCTTTCTCGGAAGATATATTGTCACGGATTGGCACTCTGATATCAAGGACAAGTAATGTTATTGCAATAGCAAACACTCCATCACTTAAAAATTCAATGCGTTGAATATTTTGTCCTGAAATTTGGTTATATCGTCTCATGCATTTAAGACTGTTTTGATAAGTAGCATATAACATTTAGGGCTTGCAGCAGGTGAGGAAATAGATTTCCTTCTGCCCGAACCATTGCCAAATTTATAAATAAAAAGCTCTTTGTTTATTCTACTGCCCGGCGTTATTCGCAAGCTGGAACAGAAGCGGATCAGCAAACTAAAAGATAATGCTGCGTGCCGAGGGCCGCTATTGTATAACCCCATAATGTGCGTAGTAAACCTGTCTTAACAAAGTTCAAAAATATTCGTACCGGATATTAATCTTCTATGAACTTTATTATTAATCGTGTTCTTCATTAACGCTGTCTTGTGCTGGTGAGACTGGATTGCAATTCATTTCTGTGTGTGCTATTTGCCCATCTCAATATCCTGTTCCAGCTACTAAGCCGAAACGAATAAGGGAACCGAATAAAACAACAATACCCGTCATTTTGTTTTCCAGGAATGTTATTATCTTAAACTTTAACTCCAAACAGATAACCTGCTACAGCAGATAGTCCCATAGCAATGGTGCCCCAAATTGTAATTCTTATAATTGCCTTTCTAATACCTGAACCACCCGTTTTTGCTGAAATGGTTCCTAAAATCATTAGAAACAACATGGTAAAACCATAAAGCCAATATTCCATACGATCTACAGGTGCTAAAAACGTAACTGCAACCGGCAGAAGTCCGCCAACAGTAAAAGCGGCTCCGGAAGCGAATGCAGCTTGCAGGGGATTTGCTTTGCTTATTTCATTGATACCTAGCTCATCTCTTACATGGGTACCTAAAGCATCCGCTTCCGTCAACTCTTTTGCAACTTGTAAAGCAGTCTCTTTTTTCAAACCTCTTTTTTCATAGATCTGGGTCAGAATTTGAAGTTCTTCATCTGGCATTTCTTCAAGTTCTTTCGCTTCTCTGTTAATGTCAGCTTTTTCTATATCCATCTGGGAGCTTACAGAAACATACTCTCCTGCCGCCATTGATAAGGCTCCTGCAACCAGTCCAGCAACTGCCGCTAACACAATAGGCGCTCTTGCAGAACTTGCAGCGGCAACACCAATGGCAAGACTTGAAATTGAAATAATGCCGTCATTTGCTCCCAGTACAGCTGCCCTTAACCAATTACTTCTATGTATATAATGGCTGTCTAAATAGTTGTCTATTGTTAACTCATTCGTTCTTTTGTTCATTTTCCTTAAAATTACGCACAGCGGATATGGCTTCGCGATGTGGAGGTGTTTGAAAATCGTGCGCCCTTCACTGTCACTAAATGTATGACTAAAAGTTCATTGTTTATTCTATTATTTGGTGTTATTCGTCTTCCGGAGGTGCGGCCGGTTAGCGGACAAAAGTTGAGACTATATTCGGTGACCCGGCATATTGCCGATGCAAGGTTAGCTGAGGTACCTGGTTGTCTGCTCTCACGGCTCGTAGATTCTGACTAATCTCCATTTTCGATCTCTTCTGTCAAATCCCCAAAACCTTTACTTACACTCCAGCAAAACCTCTTTGCATAGTTACTCTTTTAGCATTTTCACTTGCTTCAAAAAATCTTTACGGCTTTGAATATCTTGTTGCTGATTTTTAGCCGATACGATGCCAGCGATTCGTACTATTCTGCATGAAGATGTGCCGGTCAATATTTCAGACATTATTTGGTCGGTACATAGTAAAGCGTTACTGCCCCGCTAATAAAGGTTTTAGTCTTTGTGAGTTTAAAAATAGTCCGGCCATTTACATTTTCAAACAACGGCAATCCGTTTCCGGCAACAACAGGATGAACACAAAGTTGAAATTCGTCAATTAAATTCAGTTTCAACAGTTGTGTAATTAAACTACGACTACCAACCAAAATGTCTTTGCCCGATTGCTGCTTCAATGCGCTAACCAATTCTTCAACAGGTTCAGTTGCAAGTTTCGCACTGTCCCAGTCTGTGTTTTTGAGTTTGTGTGAGAAAACAATTTTTTGAATTTTGTCTATTGCTACAGCGAAGTCGTCTGCTGTTTTTTCGCCTGAAGGATTTTTTATCAGTGTCTGCCAGTATTGCATGAGCTCATAAGTTATCCTTCCATAAAGTATAATGTCTGCACTGTCTAAAAGGTCAGTGTAATGCTGATGAATTTCTTCGTCCGGCAGCCCCGCCGTGTGGTCACAAACTCCGTCAATTGTCATATTTATTGCCGCAATTACTTTTCTCATATGCTGTTACCATTATTTTAAAAAACTATTCAAATAGCCTAATATCGTTTGGGTCTGCATCATCAGGCTAACATGTCCCTGCCCGGGAACAATAGCCAACTGTGATTTTGGAATGACACCAAAATCACCGGTTACAGCGCCTCCCAGTAATTGATACGTTTTGATCAACTCAATTTTATCCATCCCGTCGTTGTCACCCGAAATCAGTAATACGGGAGCAGCAATCTTTGCAATGTTGGAGTCTCCCAAATCGTATGGCGTTGTAGCGGAGCCAATCATTTGTTCCAGGAATTCCGTCCATTTTGTTTTATCGGGTGCTACCGCATCATAGGCCGCTTTCAAGGGTGTGTTATCAAAAAGTTCAGGCTTCAGGTTTTTAAATGCTTTCGTTACTTCGGGCATCCAGCCACTGCTTTTATAAGCAGCGGAAATAATTACCAATTTTCTCAACCGTTTAGGGCTTTGAATAGCAAATTGGTAGGCTACAGAGCCACCAAAGCTATATCCTACAAGGTCCGCGCTGTCAACTTTCAGATGATCCATTATACTTTCAACATCACTTGCCAAAGTAGCGCGGGATAATTTTCTGTCCGAAAACGGTGTATGTCCATGGCCCTGCATTTCAATGGCAATTACCTTTCTTGTTTTTGACAATTCAGGGATTAATTGGCCCCAGTTCATATCAATGGTGTAATACGCACCGTGCAGCAGAACTACAGGCATACCTTCGCCATAAACTTCATAGTAAACTTTAATGCCATTAACAGGTGCATAGCCACTGCCGGAAGGTTTGTTTTGCTGTGCGATGGATTGGTGTGTGGACATAACGATTCCAATTAGCAGTATTGATTGAATAAAATTATGTGCTTTTAATAAAATGCTCATAACTGTCTCAAATTTAGCCACGAGTTGATTGGCAATGCAAAGATGGAACGTGTATTAGGCTTCGGAGAGGTGTAAATACGACAAATTCAGGGGGTAACGCGACAAATATGTACAATTGCATCAGAAGATGACTTCTCACCTTAGCATGACCGCTAACGAATCGGTAGTTGTTCTTCGCTTACACTTTTCCGCTATATTTTGGGTCAAATTCCACAATCCATTCAATACCGTATTTGTCTCTAAAACAACCAAAATATGAACCCCAGGGACTATCACCAAGAGGCCCTTCTATTTGTCCCCCCTCTGAAAGCCCGTTAAATAATTTGTCTGCCTCTTCTTTACTTTCTGCACTTACTACAATTTTACTTCTGTTCTCATTTTCGTTTGTTTTTCCCATAATTTCCGGAACATCATTTGCCATCAACATATTACTTCTACCGATAGGCAAAGCAATATGCATAATTTTATTTTCTTCTTTTTCCGCTACCGGGAATTCAGGACTTGCAAGGTCTTTGAAACGAATAATCTTTGCAAACTCTCCGCCAAATACTGATTTGTAAAAGGTAAATGCTTCTTCGGCATTTCCGTTGAAGTTAATGTGAGGATTGATAAGTGCCATAATTTTTATTTTTTTTGGTTATTTACTTTTATACTTAATCTCCACGATAGTTATCGGGACGGTTTTCAGCTTCCCCGTTATTTTGCTGTTCATCTAATAATATTTCGCAGTTAAATCCATACTCCTTTACGAGTATCATTATCCTTAACGATTTTACATTGTCTCCTTCAACTCTAAGTACCTTATCACAATCTGACAAGTCAAAATTTATTTTAAACGATGGGAATGCTTCAGACAAAATGCAAAGCAGCATTTTGCTTTGTGCCTTTTTCTGAACATTTGTTTTAAAAACTTCAACCATTTCGTATGTTTCTACTGTTGTCGTTGCGATAAACCCGCCAACAGATTTTCCAAATTGTTCATTGATGCTTTGAATCCTTCTGTGAAGCCCATTTCAATCATCTTCTCCATACGGGCAAGCGATTCATTATAAATAGTAATATGCACTGTTGTCTTTCCCCGTCCAACCGGCTCGTCCCCGCCTGCCCGCCCGGATGACCCGGTCGGACGGGAATGATGCAGTTGGGCGGGCGGGCGGGCGTTTTGTTCGCTGAAAGTGTAATCCCAATCAGAACCCGGTAATTCAGGGTTTTCATCTTTGTCTGCAAAAGCATTGAATAGTTTGAAGTTGGTTTTTGGGCTAATGGACGTGTATTTCTGAATTGCCCAACGTTCCAGTCCTTCCGGACTTACCATCGCATAAAATCTTCGTCCGCCAACCTTAAAATCCATAAATTTTGTTTTTGATGTCCAGGGTTTAGGTGCCACCCATTGGTCAAGGATTTCTGCTTTGGTAAATGCATCCCATACCAGCGAAAGGCCGGCATCAAATTCCCTGGTTATGAATACTGTTTTCGCTGCTTTGTCAACAGTAAAATCAAATAGCAAATGGTTTTTACTCACTTTTTCACTATTTGTTTTTTGGTGTTCGTGAATCTTCGATTTCATTTTTTTTGTTTTTTAATTGCCTGCCTGTCGGCAGACATGGTTGATAATACTTTATCAAGTTGATTAAATTGCGTTTCCCAAATTTTTCTGAATTGATCTATCCATTTGTCAATTTCCTGCATTTTTTTTGGGTTAAAGTGATAATAGATTTCTCTGCCAGACGGCTCAGGTTTAATCAATTCGCATTCCTGTAATACTTTAATATGTTTTGATACCGCTTGTCGGCTCATATCAAATTTTTCCGCCATTGCATTTGGCGTTAATGCCTGAATAGCAATTAAAGTTAAAATAGCCCTACGGGTTGGGTCAGCTATGGCTTGGAATATGTCTTGTTTCATTTTCAATATTTAATTACGCAACTTTCAGGTTGCAAATATATATGCAACTTTCGAGTTGCGCAAATTTTTATGCAATTATTTTTGCCGGGATAAAATCCCGGGAAGTTTAGTTGTTGCCGAAGGGATGGTTACGATGATGCCTAACGCTTTGCTTTACGCAATAAAGATTATTTCAAGTATCTATAAACGCTCGAAATATTTCTTAGCATTTATAAACGATTTTGCCTCAACGGTACAGTACTCCTATCAGCATATGTGCAACCGTCTGGAGAGCGAAACCCTGTCGAATCCTTAAAAAAAATCATCTGACCTGTAATGCAACTTCCAGGCATGTTCCAAAGGGATATTCACATCCAGGCTACCGCATGCAGGGTGAGGCCCCGGCATGTTGCAGGTTGCAGGGTACAAGTTCCAGGCCTGCCCCTGAAACCTGAATGATTAGCAACAGGGTTTTATGGCAGCCACAACGCCTTTTGGTGAAGACCCCGCCGCGACTTATTGTCTATCCACTGTGTAATTCAGTTCAGTTACCCCGGAAGTAAATTGCCGGGTAGTCAATAATTTTAATTTTATTTTGTCTTTGATACCTGCAAACAATGGAATGCCTTGTCCAAGAATAATTGGATTAACAAATAGCCAGTAGCCGTCAATTAAGTTCAGTTGAATAAGTGAATGTGTTGCTGTCGGGCTACCAAAAAGCAAGATGTCTTCACTCCCACCTAATGGTGGACGGGATTGTTTTATTTCATTTATGCTCTCCGAAAGGTTGTCACTGATAATTTTTGTGTTGGTCAAACCTGCCTGTCCGGCAGGCAGGCCCGCTTCTTTCATTGTTCTTGATAAAACAATTTTGTGCACTTTGCTGTACCACTTGGAATGTTCAATGTCGTGCCTGGTCGCTCCCGGCTTGTCTGCTGCGGTAGGCCAGTAATTTTCCATCATCTGATACGTTACCCGCCCATATAATGCAGTGTCGCCTTCGCTTATCCGCTTACCGACATGAGCAAAAATTTCTTCATCAACTTTAATCCAGTCCATTTCTCCGTTCATTCCTGCTACAAAACCGTCAAGCGATATGTGCATAAATGAAATTATTTTTCTCATATGATTCTATTTTTTATTGTTGTCTATGCCCGCCTGCCTGCCCGACTGAGCCATTCAGGCGGGGCTGACGCCGTCGGGCGGGGTTTGTTACTGTCTTTTTACAATGACCGCTAACCCGAAATATACGCACTATTTAACATGTTCATATAATTTATGCAATTATCTGATAGTAAAGATAAAACACTCAAATGGTGATTTGCCTGTTTTGGTACCTGCCCCACATCAAAAAGGGAGAACGACCCCTTTCTTTATTTTTCCCGCTGCCCTGATCGGTTCTGCATTTTTTTGGCTTTTAAAATCTACGGCTTAAGATGTTTTTTGAAGGTGCTATCCAACCTGATCGCTTCTTTTAAAAGTTTTTTTACTGGATTTTCATCAATTTCCTCGGGGGTTTGGTAGATCCGATAAAAAATTTGCTTGTTTGTTCCATGCGATAAAAATCCATCATCGTCAATTAATTGGTGACCATACCAAAAACCCAGCAAAACTCCCTTTTTGATGCCTCCCCTCGGAACAGTTGACGGCCAAATGATACAGATACCTTTGTTCCCATAAAAAAATGGAACATTATATGATATTTTCTCTTTGCAGTATCCGGGAAGCGTTTCAATAATTATTTGCCGTAACACATCCAGCATTAATTTTTCGTCATCGGGAAGGAGCGTATACAGTTCAACGAGGTTTCTGATTTTCACCGGATTTTGTTTTGGTATCATAATTTCATTTCTCTTTATGAGGTTGAAACTAAACCTGCACGCTGTAAGTGATTGCTATGACTCCTCCCCGAAAAGCCTTGCCTTGGAATCCTTTTTTTTATAACCAGGGCCTTGGGAATCCCGTTCATCGGCGCGGCAAACGGCCCGGTCGCGGTCGGCAAGTAAGGGGACATAGTCTCAAACGACTTCCTGCCCATGATAATTAACCCAGCCTGCCGGATCTGCCCGACACTCCAGTCCAATGACTCTTCATCCCCGGTTTTGAAGACCCAATCCTTCGCGCCGTCGGCGCTGCTTACAAAGTCATCAACCGAAACCGACATCTTCATTATTAATTTTCGCATAGCCAAATGAATTGTTTCACAAATGTACCCAGCTCTTTCTCAAGCCACAGGGGGCTAAAACGACAATACTAAGAGGCGATTGCGACATCACAAACAGCAGGTAATATCCGGTGAATGATCAGCGCGAAGGTCACATGGCATGCGCGCAATGGCTTTTAATGAAGATCCTGCCGCCACCTCATGAACCAAAAGGTGAAGAAGGTTTTCCGCCCGCATTTTTGCCAACTGATGTTGCCGAAGCTGCTAATTATACAATTCAGCGTCTCAAAAATCCAATTCATTCAATCAGGCAGAGCATGTTTTAATAGGGGTAATAGTTTTGCAAAAAAAATTATGGAAAAACGAGTATTTCAAAATTCAAAGTTTAAGGATAGAGTTACTGTTTTAAAATCTCCAAAGGAAACAAATAATGAATATCTACTCCTGGAAATCGAATTGGATCCAAAGGGAGGAAACGGCTTGCACTATCATACTTCTTTTTCAGAAGAATTTATTCCCGTGAACGGAGATTTGGGAGTAAGACTCGGAAAGAACAAAGTTATATTAAAGCCAGGGAACACTTCAACAGTAAAAGCTGGTCAATTACATCATTTTTTTAATCCCGGGAATGAGGCAATTCGTTTTCATGTAAAGATCGTTCCGGGTCATGAAGGATTTTTACAAGGGATTAAAATTGCTTATGGTCTTGCTGAAGAAGGATTAACAAATGCAACAGGAATTCCTAAAAAACTTGATCATTTAGCATTATTACTTAAAGTTTCTGATACAAGAGCCAAAGGTCTGTTAGGATTAATTGTTCCTTTGTTAATGATGAGAGCTAAGAAAGCAGAAAGAAAAGGTGTACTTAAGGAATTAACTGAAAGGTACTGCTGATATGTAATTTGTAATGGTTCAAAATCGACGAAGCTCAACGAACGGTCTCATGGCCACCCGCAAAGGCTTTTGATGAAGACCCCGGCGCAAATTCAACTTTTTGTCTCGCTTTTTTGCACTTAATGAGATAAAACGGAAAGTTCTCATTCACTTCAGCAATTTCAAAAAGCCCTGCTTTCCCAAATTCTTCTTGTATGGTTTCTTTGTCGTAAAAGAACAGCTTTACACCGCCAAACATTTCAAAACGGTCTTTGCTGATATAAGTTCCCTGACCATAAGTTTTGGCTTCTTTTGTTATTGTTGTAAAAAACATATAACCGTTTTCTGCCAGTTGGTTATAACAGTCCTGAATGAGCTTTGCTCTTTCGTCTTTGTCAAGTAAGTGAATCAATGCGTAGCAAAATATTCCGTCATATTGTTCATTGTCAAAAGGCATTTCAGTTACAGAACCGTGATAAATGGTCAAGTCGTTGCCAAAATGTTGTGTAGCTATCCTGATTGCGGTTTCAGAAATTTCAATTCCTGTTACTGTCATTCCACTGTCTCTGAAAATTTTAGCATTACGTCCATAGCCAATTCCCGGGATTAAAACATTTTTCACGCCATTGGAAACAAAAAAATCACTTGTCAATATAGCA
This sequence comes from Agriterribacter humi, assembly GCF_009192765.1. Taxonomy (GTDB): domain Bacteria; phylum Bacteroidota; class Bacteroidia; order Chitinophagales; family Chitinophagaceae; genus Agriterribacter; species Agriterribacter humi. Next base: position 76,574 of record NZ_VOHQ01000001.1, read on the forward strand.
GATTTTGCAGGCGATGATCCCCACATTTCCTGCTTGCTCCTGAAGGCCTCTTCCCAAAATTCTGTCATGGTTTCTTGTGTTAAACGCAAATGTAATCTCCGAAGATTTCGAATGGAACCCCATTTGCCTGCGGTCGAAATTACTTCATCTGAATTGATTTTATGCATTGGCATGCGCGCAATGGCTTTTAATGAAGACCCGGCGCAAACTCATGAACCAAAAGGTGAAGAAGGCTTTCCGCCCGCATTTTTGCCAACTGATGTTGCCGAAGCTGCTAATTATACAATTCAGCGTCTCAAAAATCCAAAGGTCTGTCAGGATTAATTGTTCCCTTATTAATGATAGCTAAGAAAAGGTGTACTAAAGGAATTAACTGAAAGGTACTGCTGATCTGTGAATTTGTAATTGTTCAAAATTGACAAAGTTCAATGGGGTGTCATGTCCGCCTACAAAGGTTTTTGATGAAGACCCCGGCGCGACATGAGGACTGTATAAAAAACAATCGTGCCGATCGGGCTTTCTTCGTTGCGGTGCACTATACGTTACCAAAAGTTAGCCCCGTGGGGCTTTATGTTTACTGCCACTGAAATGCAAAGTATTCACATTCTCCTTTACTTACATTTTTTAAAGCGTGTGGAATATTGCTGTTCAGGAAAATAAGATCTCCCGGCTGGGCTTTTTGGAAAGTATCTCCAATCTGCATTTCAATGTTTCCTTTCCTTACAATAATAATTTCTTCCTGCCGGTGGGTATGTGGTGGGTGGCTGACCTGATTTTGTTTAAGCGTGGTGGCATGCATATCAAATTTTTCAAACAAAACCGTAGGTTGATTAAACTGCTGACGCCGGAAACCCCTTTCGTTTTTTTGCACAGCCACTTCATCCCAGTCAACCAGTATGGATGGTATTGCTTTTGTGTTTGTTACAATGGAATCAGTTCCTTTTTTTGTGTATTTCAGCAGGTAATAACTTACTTTCTCCCTGCTCTCATTTACGGCTCCATGCAGATCGCCCGGCATAGCCATAGCTACACCTCCCGGTCCTAATATTTTCGTTTCCCCTGCAATGGTTACTTTCAGTTTTCCTGCTTTTACAATAATGAGTTCTTCGGTATTGGCATGTTTGTGGGGCGGATGTGCCGATTTGCCCGGCTCCAGCATGGTGATGTGCACTTCCATATTGGAAAGATAAGGTGTGTTACCATCCATGATCTGTATCCTGTAACGGCTGGAGTCTTTGAGAACCGGCAATTCATTTATATAATACACCCTTGAAGGGATCGTATCTGTTTGGGCAAATGATGCAGACGTAGTATATAGCATCACAAAGAAACAGGCATATTTCATCATTGTGCGGGATTGAAGTTTGTAGCTCAATGTACTAAAATAATTTGAGCATGTTGCAGGATAGCATATCGCAACCAATGGCTTATCCAGTCCAAAATTCAGAAATCAGAAAAAAGATTTTAAAATGGTATTAATACTTTGCAGGACGGAGTCAGAGACATCGTACAGCAGTACTTTTCATGAAGACCTCAGCGCGACTCTTTTCTTCCCGATGGGGTCTTCACAGCCCGGCAATTGTGTGGAGAGTGAGACCCCGGTGAGTGATTAGCGCCAGGGTCATGGGCGCACACAATGGCTTTTTATGAAGACCCCGCCGCGACTCTATACATATTCAACCTAAAATTCAGAAACCAGAAAAGAGTATTTTTAAGATGCATAAATACTTCGCAGGGACGGAGTCCCGGAAGAACATACTGGGTACGAAGTCAGAGACATCGTACAGCAGCTTTTTTCAGTATCAGCTTACTCTTTTATCATTTAAGAGCTTATCTATCGCCTCATTAAAAGAGCCCGCACGGGTAACTTCTCCCGCATTTACAAAAAATATTTCATCGGCATTGCGGATGGTGTTTAAGCGATGCGCAATGATGATGCGGGTAGTGTGAGAAGGCAGTTTCTTTAATATCTCTTCAAGCAATTGCTCCGTAACGGTATCAATATTGGCGGTGGCTTCATCCAAAATAAGTATATCCGGATTGCGTAGCACGGCACGCATAAAAGCGATCAGTTGTTTTTGCCCCAGGCTTATGCTTTCCCCTCCTGAAGATACATTGGTGAGCAATCCATTTTCAAAAATGGTAAGCAGGGTTTCCAGTCCGGCTTCTTTGATCACCTGCTCCAGTTGTTCATTACTGTACTGATGATATTGTTCGTTGCCGTATAAAATATTATCCTTTACCGTACCGGAAAATAAAAAAGGATCCTGTAGTATAAATCCAACCTTTTTCGAAAGTGTTTCAGGATTGTATCCGCGGATATCTTTGCCATTAAGCAATACAGTGCCCGAGGTGGGATCGTATAACCGTGCGATCAGCGAAGCCGTAGTGGTTTTGCCGCCGCCTGTTGGCCCAACAAAAGCATAGGTTTTTCCTTTTTGCAATTGCAGGCTGATATTGTGCAAAATTTCCTTGCCCGCTGTGTAGCCAAAGTGCACATTCCTGAATTCCACTATTGAATGAGTAGCCGGTTCGGCAGTTGTGCCTTTTACCACAGCAAGGTTGGTATCCAATGAAAGTATTTGCCCTATCCTGTCCCACCCAGCCAATGCCACCTGGAAGCTGGCCCACAATGTGGCAAGTTGTCTCAGCGGGTTATAAAAGTGCGTAGCATAGGCCAGGTAACTTACCAATAGTCCGATAGAAAAACTACCCGAAGCAATCAGGTATATGCCGTATAGCAATACAACCAGTTGTGCCAGGGCCGACAATAAGCTATATACAGGAAGGAAAATATTGTTCGCGAGCCCTGCGCCTACAGCCGTGGTATAGTTTTGCAGGTTGGCTTTATCAAAACGTTTCCTGAAATAATCGCGGCGGTTAAATGCAACAATCACTTTAAAATTGTTCAGACTTTCCTGGATCTCAGCGCTCATACCGCCCACGCTCGCCATGTTTACGGCATTCTTCTTTTTTACCCACGGCGATACCAGCTTTGTAAATATTAAAATAAGCAATGCCGGTATAAGCGTGGCCACACCCAGCTTTACATTAATGATCAGCAAAAAAATTCCGGCTCCTGTCATGGTTACAATGCTGCCGATAAACTGCATTAAGGATTGCGAGAAAAATGTATTGAGCTTATCCGTATCGTTATTAACGCGGGAAATAAGATCACCTGCTTTGTTGGCATTGAAAAATGCAACAGGCAAAACCTGCAACTTATTGAATATGGCATTGCGCAGCGTAAACAACAGGCGTTGCCCCACTCCTCCCATTAGTTGTGTTTGGTAATAACTGGTAAATAGCGCCAGTAAGTAAATGCCCAGTAATATGCCCGAAAATTGCAGCACGCCCTGATACTGTTTTTGCTGTACATAATGATCAATGGCATACCCTATTAAAAACGGGCCCAGCAGGTTGAATGCAGCATTCAGCACTATAGCCAGCAGGGCAAGTAACAGGTTCTTCTTCTCGTGCGCAATGAGCTGCAGCAAACCTTTAAGCGCGGCATAGGTTGATGTTTTTTGCTGCTGCCCCGAAAGCGTATTAAGATTGTAATTCATAATGGCTGGTACTTTGTTGTGCATTCAATAGTTGTACATATTCGGGACTGGTACGCACCAGTGCTTCATGCCTGCCATTAGCGATGAGCTCACCCTGCATCAACAATATGATCTGGTCATATTCCTCAACAGAGGCAATTTTTTGCGTAACAGAAATCAGGGTCAGGTCGGGGTAATTCCGTTGCAGGTTTTCGAGGATCCGCTTTTCGGTGTTGTTATCCACGCGGGCTGTAAAATCATCTAACAATAATATCCTGGGATTAATGGCCAGGGCGCGGGCCAGCATGATCCTTTGTTTTTGTCCGCCCGATAAACTGGATCCTCTTTCAGAAACAACAGTGCTTAATTTATCAGGCAGCAGGTCAACAAATTCTTTCAGCTCTGCTGTTTCCACCGCTTTTTCAAGTGAAGCATCGGTTACCGTATCGCTGAAAGCAATATTTTCACGAATGCTCATATTGAAAATAATGCTATCCTGGAAAACAAATCCAACCTGGCTGTAAAATGATTCACTTTTATATTGTTCAATATTTTTACCATCAAATTTTATAGCGCCGGAGCCTGGCTTTATTAGTCCCGTTAGTAAATAAAGCAATTGCGTTTTACCGGCAGCAGTGGGCCCAATGATAGCAGTTTTTGATCCCTTTTGTATTTTAAAAGATATATCTTTTAAAACAGGACTCTGTTCGTATACCAGGTTTACATCCTTCAGCTCAATCTCACCCTGTAACGCTGTTGTAATTGTTCCTGTTTCAGCCTGGTCGGGGGTTTCAATCACCATTCTTATACGATCGTACGAAGCCGTAGCCTGGGCTATCACATTACTCATGAAACCAATAATAAGTATGGGAAAGATGAGCATGGATAAATAACTGTTGAAAGCGGCGAAATCACCGAGACTCATACTGCCGCTGATCACAAAGTGACCACCCATTGCAAGGATAGCTAATGCAGCCATATTAGCAGTAAAGGTGATTACCGGAATGAGCCCTGCAAAAAGCCGCAGGATAGCAAGCCCAAAGTTTTTGGCTTTTGTATTTGCGTCAAGAAATTTATTATACTCCAGTTGCTGTGAATTTACTACACGTATCAGCGCCGCACCCAAAATACTTTCATTGATCACCTTATTTAACCGGTCAATAACTGCCCTGCTTTGAATAAACAAGGTCCTCACTTTGCGCAGCACAAGAAAAAAAGTGATCCCGATAATGGGTATGATGGCTATGATACATAAAGCCAGCTTCCAGTTGATGCTGATGAGCAATATGCTGGCGCCAATAATAATGAATATGGAAGAAATGACCGACACGATGGCCTGGGATATAAACATCTTGATAGAGTCAACATCCGCCGTAAGATTGGTAAGCAGTTTCGAAGGATTGGCCTGCTCAATAAAAGCGGCCGATTGTATGGATATCTTATTGGAGAGTTTTGTTCTCAGGTCCCGGGCCACCCTTTCCGAAGCATAGGTTTGTATGATGCTCTGCAGATAGGTAAAAATAAATATAAAGAGTATAGCCAGTCCAAATTTAATAACCACCGGGTTGAATGCAAACACACCGGCTGTAAATGCATCTATAGTGTCGGCAATGATCTTTGGAAGCAACAGGTTTATAGCATTGCTGAGAAGTGTAAACAGCAATAACACCATCACAAGGCCCCTGTATGGTCTCAATAAGCTAAGCACTCCGGGCTTTTGATTCATTGTTCTTTTACGTTTTAAAATAGTCGAATCGCTATTACTGCCAGCAAATTAAAAGATGCAAATGTAAGCTGATTTATAAAAGCCGCATCTATGTTAACAATCGGTTAATGGAAGGCATGGGGTATTAGGGTATGGGGTGTGAGGCATGAGGTATGAGGTATGAGGTATAAGGTATAAGGTATAAGGTATGAGAAATAAGAAAACCTGTAAGATTTGCTAATCTGTAGCATCCCTTACAGGTTCATATACATTTGTTTTCAGTTATTTTTCCAAAGGATGTTCCTTCAGCAATTTTTCCGGCGTATAAAATCCTTCCACACTTTTCACAGCGGCTCTTACCTGCTTAACCTTTTCGGGTTGGATAGCCGAAGCCTGGTTACCAAACGAATTCCTGACGTAGGTTAACACTGCCGCCACTTCCTCATCATTAAGCAAACCTTCAAACGGTGTCATCGGCACCTGGCCGGGATATTTTTTTCCATTCACTTCTATTGGACCGAGAAGCCCCTTCAAAACTACCTTTATTAAGCGATCTTCATTACCGTCTACCCATTTCGAATTTGCTAATGGCGGATATCCCGAAGAAAATAATCCCTTACCATCGGGCTGGTGGCAGGTATTGCAATATCCATCCCTGGCATAAATTTCTTTGCCTTTCTTGAAAAGTTCAAAGTCTTTTCCTTTTAAGGATGAGATTATTTTCTCTTCCTTGTGCTCCTGCACCAGCTTTCCGTTGAGATGCGCCACCGCAGCTTCATGAGCATGCACCATCCATTCATCCAATGGCATTTTAGCGGCTTCTTCCAGTATAGGCATTCCTTTTTCCTTTCCGATCCACGAAGCGGCAACAATCGCCTCCAGACGCACTCTTCCATTTTCATCCCGGGCTGCCTGCATCAGCAGGTCTGCCTGGTCGGCCACCTGGTGACCGGTGTAACGGACTACATTAACCGCAGCCGCCCTTGCGTGGTAATCTTTTGCATGGAGCATTTCCTTTAGTAAATCCTGGTCAACCTTATCCAGTCCCCAGCTTACCCACAATGCTTCCAACTTATGGTGTTCGTACCGCGGATCATTTTTATCAAGCGCACTAACCCATTTTTTCAGCTTGGGCAGCACTTCACCGGCATCTCTGCCTCTCAGCTCACGGCGCGTACGGTAGCGGGTACGGTATTCCGGTAGTTTGAGATTATCCAGCAACACTTCAACAGAAGCGCCATCTATTTTAGCCGGTGTTACCAATGGTCTGGAAGGATACGTAATCCGGTAAACTCTTCCGTGCATATGATCGCGCAGCGGATCCCTGGCATTGTGCTGCATATGCCCGATCAGTATATTATGCCAGTCAATCACGTAAAGCGATCCATCAGGAGCAAACTCCATATCTACGGGTCTAAAATTCCGGTCTTCACTAACCAACAGGTCTACGCGGTGATGACTTTTATATCCTGTGCCACTGTCTTCTATCACATGCTCCTTTGTTCCCAAAAAACCAATGGTATTGTTGATGAGCATGTCGCCCTGTACTTCGTCGGGAAAATGACGGCTGGAAACAAATTCCAGTCCGGAAGTAGGCCGTACCTTATGGGCTTCCTCTATTAAATTGAAAGATTTGTGCGTAGCTTCTCCATATCTTGGCAACACGGTACCGGGCATCATCCACCGCACATCGGGACCAGAAGTTTCGGCAAAGAATGGCTGTCCCCAGTCATCGAACGCTATGCCCCACGGGTTGGGAATGGAAAGCTGTGCCGTACGTTCCAGCTTATGAAGCTGCGGAGCGTACCTGTAAAACCCGCCATTGGTGGCGCGTACAGGACCGTAAGACGTTTCCACATTGGTATGCAGGAAAACACCTTCACCACTGTAAATAGCGCCGGAGGGGTCGGCTGTAAAAGCATGGCTATTGTGGTGCGTATCATGATCATCATATCCACTCAGCAAAATCTCCACTTTATCAGCTTTATCATCGCCATCAGTATCGGTAAATAATTTAAGATTGGTACCCTGTGAAACATACACTCCTTCGGGAGCCATTTCAAAACCCAGTGGCAGATGCAATTTATCCGCAAAAATCTTGAGCCTGTCCGCTTTTCCATCCGCATTTGTATCTTCAAGAATAACAATCTTATCATCCGGTTTGGGATCGCCCGGCTTATAATGCGGGTAACTGGGCATGGTAGCTACCCACAGGCGGCCTTTATTGTCGAAAGACATTTGCATGGGCTTTGCCAGCTCAGGAAATTCTTGCTCAGAAGCAAAAAGCTCAATCTTGTATCCTTTGGGCACCTTAAGCTTACTCAATGCTTCATCACCATATAAATAAGTTAAACTACCATTTGCTTTAGGATTATAATTGGTTTTAACCGGCGGCAATGTCCTGGTGTGTTTATCAGCAGCGGCGATATCCATTTGTTCTCCTTTGCTCGCCGCCAGCCATACGGCGGTATCGCGGATCGCTGTCATTTGACGGATCTTTTCAATTTCGGCAGGATAGTTATCGGGTCCGAAAGGATTATAGCGGCGGCCATATACGTGCACGCCATTCGGGATTTTGTAATCATCATGCCACATCCAGTTTTTTTCTTTTACTGCGGCCAGCACCAGGTCCCTGTTCGCTTCAGCTTTAGCTGAAACCTTACCAAAGATTTCATCCGCCAGCAAAACGGATAATTTTTTGTACCCTTCATCATTCAGTTGCGAACCATCAATCGTTAAAGATTCTTTAGCGGATTCAAACCATTTTTTGGAAGGCATAAAAGCATCCACAAAAAGCACTTTGTTCGAATCAGCAACCGCCTTCATACCCTGGGTATACAACGAAAGGTTTTCATTTTCTTTTTTGCCGTTGGGAAGATCATACTTAGCAGACAAGTCTTCAAAAGCGATCGGCGATACGATAGCAAGTTGCACAGGAGATGAATCGCCATTGTAATGCTGGCTGAGCGTATGTTTGATAAAAGCGTCCAGCTCCGCTTTATAATTGTCCAATCCTTCCTTTCCCTGGAAAGATTCGTTGTATCCAAAAAAAGCAATGATCACATCTGCTTTATGACGGGTAAGCCATTGATCCGGCGATTCAAAATGGCCTTCACTTCCGGAATTTTTAGCAAGTTCGGTTTGAAATTTTTCCGCTCCGGGAAAAGCCCATGGATCATTTCTCGCAGCATGTGGTCTGAAGCCGGGGGTATTGCCACCATCGCAAAAATTACGGATATACAGCATACTATCGGGATAGCGTACCTGCATTTCAGTTTCAAAATGCCCGAAGTTCATCATTCTCGACCCCAGGTTATTGCCTACCAGGGCGATACTGGCATGCTTTTTAATTTTGAGTGTTTCAGACTGATCAGAGCGGCAGGCAGTAAATGCAGCGATCATTAATCCAAATAAAAATACCAGGGTTGAAGTACTTTTTGTGTGAGGGTTTGTCATTTCAATTGTTCGGTTTTGAATCCTAAAAATATGTGTTCGTAGCTTAAATGCCCAATATTTTTAAGATAATCAGCGCTGAAGTGCGGCCGAACCCGGGAAAATTATCTGCATATAGGGTATAATTTCGCTTATTAAACCGCAAATGCAGTACTTAACATTTTTTTGATCGTTAAAAATCAGCACGGCCACATTATTGCAATATTTGTTTACATTATTATCATTAACCGGTTTAAAATTGCTTGTATGAAAAAGCTTATTATCGCAGTAGCCATCGCATTTTCCGCGGCCTATGGCTGCAGTACACCAGAACCCACTACGGAATCATCCGCAGACAGTACCAATATGAACCAGACCGATACAGTAAACCGCACACAGCCCAATACCATGCAACAACAGTAACAAGTGATATTGGAACAGCAATTCTCTGATAAACATCAAATAAAAGCGAAGCATGCGTGGACCGGAGGTGTTCGAATCACCGCAAATGATACAGGTTCGAACACCTCTTTTATTATTTTACCAACTGTTAACCGCCACACGGTCTTGATATTGCATCCGTTTGGGCCGCCATCAAATTTTCGATATTTACTTTCCCCCTAACCGTTATGGTCGCATAAGTATCTCCTGTTTCAGTAACCACGCCGCCAAACTGGTTAGCCACGAGTTGCGATGCAATTTCATCTCCCGTAAGGGGTATACCATCACGCTTACCCGACACCCTTATCTTTTGCACGTAGTACGCAACCACATTACGGTAAGTTTGCACTGCATCATAAATATCCTTGGATGTATATGGCGGGACATCAGCCATTCTTTTTAGCGAAATCTCAGTCCTCTCTGTTGTGCTTGTTTCAACACGGCTTGTACTTGTTTTCGTTTCCATATAAGTAAACGTGTACCCTACGGATAAGGTAAGATTTCTTTCCATTCCTGCTACGCCAAAAAGGTCGGCGCTAACGCCCATGCTTAGCGACATATCCACACTTGCCGAATGTTCTGTGGCGATAGAGAAACTTTCCTCTGTTCCGGCCGTAATGGTAGTGCTCCTGCTATCAGCCTTCCCAACCTCCTGAGAAATAGTGCCTGCCCCGCAATTGTTAATAGTGGTAGCGAGTGCAAAATCTAATTGAGCAGGTGGCATAATAGGCTGGTCGTAAGTGATCCCCATGTTCTGGGCAGTCCATATAATATCTACGGGAATTAACCTGAATTTTACGGGAGTAATTCCATCGGTTCTCAAACCTCCTAATGTAACATCTTTATTAATCTTTAATGGATAATGATCATGCGATTTAATGGTAATTGCTCCTTCCTCATCCTGGCTGAGAATAAATTTATAGTTATCAGACGACTCCGGGGGGCCTGTAAAAGTTTGCACCTGTTCCTTGAAAACATCAATATACTGTTTCTTTTTACCCTCAGCCTTTATATAAAAAGTGGAATCATTCCCTGCAGATTCAAATGTGAAGATTTGCCCTGCCTCATCACTTGTCTTAATATACCCGGTTCCCAATCCTATATATGGGTTCTCGTACACCTTTAACGGATCTCTTCCTAACAGTCCGCCATTTATCATATTGTACGTATATGTCCATATACCTCCGCCTTCATAACCGTCGGCTGGCAACGCTTGGATAACATAAGGTGTACCGGCAATTATCTTTAAAGGCGGTACGATCTTTGGCTTCAGCGTTTCTATATGTACCGGTACAGCATCAGCCATTACAGGCAAACTTTCCTGTAATTCAGCCAGCAGTTCATTGGCTTCATTGTATACTTTTATTGTGGCGGGAACGCCTTTGGCAAATTGAGTCACCTGGCTTTCTGAAACACTGTCTTTTGGAATACGCAATATAGCGAGGTTGGTAAATTCATCCACTTCCATGTGATCATCAGAAAAAGAAGATAACGCCCCGTTTATGGATAAAGAAAGATAAGCCGGCTTATAACCTTTTTTCACAATAGGCCTTGTATCTAATATGAGGCCAAGATGACCCTGGCTCACGGGTATATTCAGTGTACTCGTATCCAGCGGGGTAACTACGGCCTGGGTTGGACCATCCGTTTTATTTTTTTTGCAGGATGCAATAGCCAGCCCTGTTACCAGGCAAACTATAATGTAAAGCAATAACTTGTTCATGATGATTTATTTTAACAGGCTTAAGAATATTTCAGGTACGCGCTTTGAGAAAACCAGCTAAAGCTAATCTTCCATCGGTGGTTGCCACCGGAGATGTATGTGAACAGCCGTATTTTGTATGTGAACGAACGATCATTCCAATACCAATTGCTATAGAGGAATAGCATAGTTCAGAAAATAAAAGAAAACAGATGCAGTTTAACAGGAAGCGGTAAAATATTTAAAAGCGCTTCGGCTGAAGATAAATTACAGAAAATCGAAACGCTGCAGAAACTCTTCTTTATAATTTCTTCCGAGCGGAATTTCATGGTCTTTCAGGAAAATACTGTGGTTATTAAAGGTATCCAGGTGATCCATATTAATGGCATACGACCGGTGCACTCTTATAAAATATTGCCGGTTAAACTTATCCATCACTACATTAAGCGGATGCCTGACGATGAAATTCTTATCTTTTGTAATAATATGCGTGTGGTTATTTTCCGCTTCTAAGTAATAAATATCATTTAAACTCACTTTAATGAATTTATAATTCTGCTTGATAAATATGGCATCGTTAAAACACAGCACAGGTTCCTTCTCCGTAATTTCAGAAGCACATCCGTTCCCGGAAATGGAAACAACTGGCACGGCAGACGACTTGTGAAAAGCAAAATTGTGCAGAGCGAGGTCTATAGCGATCAGCAGGTTCCTGGGCTGGTAGGGCTTGATAAGATAAGCTGCCGGCGTGGTTTCTTTGGCCCGTTCAAGTGTTTCATCATCAGAAAAAGCGGTGAGGTAAATAAAGGGGATCTCTTTTAGTGCAGTAAGACGCCGGGCAGTTTCTATTCCATCCCAATCGCCTTTGAGCTGAATATCAAGCAGCACTAAGTCTATGGTTTCCTTTGCTACAATACGCAAAGCCTCTTTGCCATTATCGGCTATGCCACAAACCTGGTAGCCTTCCAACTGCAGCGTATCTTCCAGTGCAAGCGCTACGATGCCTTCGTCTTCAACGATCAGGATGCTAACTTTACTTTCCATGAATTAATGATGAACATGATTATTAAAATATACTTCTATACTATTGCTTAGCTAATCATACTATGCCGCGTTCCTCCCTGACAGAGGTGAAAGGAGAAAAGTGAAAAGAGAGAAGTAAAGAAACGTTTACCTTCATCCTGCTTTCTCCAGCTTCACCGGTATTTGCAAGTTTAGCAACGTACCGTTCCTGCTCTCCATATTGCATGTACCATTTAATTGCCGGCTCAACACCTTCACCAATTTTACTCCAAATGACCCCCGTGGTTTTTCCCATTCTTCCCGGGTCATACCCGGACCATTGTCTTTAATTTCCAGTATGATCTCCCGGTCTTTCTTTAAGGAAAGCATTAATGAAGGATACGGTACTTCTTTATAAGCGTATTTGAACGCATTGGTTACCCACTCGTTGATGATCAACCCTAATGGCAATGCCCTATCCACATCCATTTCTGTTATTTGAACATCGAGTTGTAAATCGAACTTATCTTTATCAATTCCGAAACTTTGCAAAATACTTTCTACTAAGTCGGTTACATATTCTTTCATGTTCACCATGTTCGGGTTATCCTGCTGGTAAAGGCTCCTGTGAATCAGCGACATGGCTTCAATGCGCTGCTGGCCTATCTTTACAGCCTGCTGGGCATCTTGGTCGGACAGGTGGTTAGACTGCAGACTAAGGAGACTGGAAACAATTTGCAGGTTATTCTTTACCCGGTGATGCAGCTCTTTCATAAGGAAATTTAGCTGCTCCGACTGTTCATTAATTTTCTTGTTGTTATCCGCCAGCATGCGGTTCCTTTGCCTGATGCCGCGGTACTGAACATACAGGAATGCGGATAACAAAATAAAAAGGATCATTCCAACGGTTATCGCTCCTGCTGTTCTTGTTTTTTCGAGATTGATGAGCCGGAGCGATGCAATACGTTCATCTTTTTTTTCCGTTTGATATTCAATTTGCAACCTCCCTATCTGTTTCGTGTTCCTGAGCAACTGTAATGAATCATTTATAATCACAGACCGGCTGAAAGCATCAAGCGCCTTTTCGGCATTGCCTGCATCATGGTAACATTTGTGTAATGCCTTGTATATTTCCGCCGTGCGGAAAGGCGCATGCTGTGCTATGGTAATATCAAGCGCACGATTAAGGTAATGGATGCCTTTATCACGATCCCCGCTGTAAAAATAAATTTCTCCAAGCCAGTTATAGGTATAGGTGAGGGAAAGATACTGATGATACTTTTTAGCGAGCGCTTCGGCCTTTTCTCCATAAAGCAATCCCTTCGGATAATTGCCTGCAATTTTATAATACTGACTGATGTTATTATAATAGGGTATGCGGAGCTGTTCATATGCAGGAGAGGATTCAGCAATTTTTAACCCCTCAAGATATTTGTTCAGCCCTTTTTTCCTGAGTTCAGGATCGTGTTTACGCATACCATAGCTATGTGTAAACATCGCCCTGTTCAGCATTATCTTAATCATCTGCACGGTATCTTTTATAAAAGTTGCCGCACGTATCCCCTTCTCCGCGGCTTTTAGCGCAAGCGGATAGTTTTCATTTTCTTTATACAAATTTCCGATAAGGCCATACAGTGTGGGAATCACCTTCGTAAACGCATTGTTTTCGGCCTTTCTCAGCGTTTCCACCGCTACTTTCATAGCCCTGATATAATTTGCCGTCCTCCATTCATAATTGGCTTGCAACAGCTTCCCGTTTACAATAATCCGGTCATCTTCCTGATTTTCACCCAAGCGGATCAACCTTTGTGCATACCATTGAAGAGAATCACTGCCGGTATTCTTATAACGTATGCCCTGGCGAAATAAGTTTTCTGCCAGGAGAACAGAATCACTGCCAGCATAAGTTGTTTTTAAATCCAGGTTCGGTTTATTACACGAAAGCATTGCCATAAGGGAACCAACTGTCATTAAAACCCTAAGCAATAAAAAGCAGCTTTTAAACACAGTAAGCCTTAAAAAAAAAATGGACAGCATTCATTTCTTTTGATAAAGATTTCTGAACAGAACAGCTACAAGTTAGGAAAAAGGAAAATAACGGAACATGGATAAGCACAATGTTTGCATTAAGCAACCGCTCCTTTGCAAAGAAAATTTCTCATAGGGAAAAGAAACCAGGATAAAACCGGAATTTCCAGCTATCCCATTTTCGTCGCACTACAGCCTCCTACTATTTCTTATAATTCTTATACTATTTTTCATAAAATTGAAGGCTTACACTATAATTCAATATATTAGGGGTGGCGTTTTTTAACTTTAAACTAAATGAGCAATGAAATCTATTGAACTGCGACTGCCGAAGGATTTTGACAAATCATTTACTGTATTTAAAGAAGTTGGAAAATCATTTCCATGCCCCTGGCACTACCATCCTGAATATGAAATCGTGCTGGTTTTAAAAAGCAACGGCCGCCGCATGGTGGGCGATAATATCGGGAAGTTTGATGAAGGCGACCTGGTGTGCATGGGTCCCTTTTTACCACATGTATGGGTAAACGATCCGAAATTTATTAACGGGCAGGTTGATTACCAGGCAGAAGCCATTGTGATTCATTTCAAAGACGATTTCCTGGGTGAAAACTTTCTTAATATTCCTGAGATGGAAAACTTTAAGCATTTTTTGAAATCATCTAACCGCGGTATGGTCATTAACGGAAAAGCCAAAGCCGGCATTACTGCTTTAATGGAAAAAATGCCTGATATGAACGGGCTTCAACGCCTGTCTTCTCTCCTGCTCATTTTTGATACATTATCCCGTACGGCTGAATATGAATTATTGGCAAGTCCTGGTTTTGCAAAAACAGTGAATGTAAAAAGTTCGGACCGGCTGAACAAAATAACCGAATATCTTATACAAAATTTTGACCAGGACATTACTTTATCGAAAGTGGCATCCATAGCAAATATGGCGGTTACTACCTTCAGTAATTTTTTCAAGGAAAACTACAGGGTAACTTTTGTTGAATACTTAAATACTTTGAGAATTGGTTATGCCTGTAAAAAACTTTCGGAAAAAGATCAGAATATTGTTGATGTAGCGTATGAATGCGGGTTCAACAGCTTAGCCAATTTTAACAGGCAATTTAAAAAGTACAAGCAAATGACCCCAACTGAATACAGGAGGATTATTTATGCGTAATGGGGAGTTTCGAGTTTATGGTTTATGGTTGCATTTTCGCTTCGGATTTGAATTTTGTTGTTTGAATTTTATCCGCCACGGCGGACAGGTTTTATCTATCTTTTGCTTTAAGCTTCGTTTTGCTGCTGCTTTCTCACTTTTCAGAGATTATTCAATAGCTGAAATGGAAGAACCCATGACTGGCATTATGCTATAGCGCCGTCTCTCTACACTGCGTGGAGAGGGAACGAGGGTGAGGTCACTGTATCGTATACCCGCCATCAATTACAACCGCCTGCCCTGTTATGCCTTTTGCATTATCACCCGCCAGGAAATATACATAATGCGCTACCTCTTCTACGCTAAGTAAACGCTTTTGAGGAACAAGGGGATAGATCACTTCTTCCAATACTTTTTCAAACGGGATGTTTCGCATTCTGGCTATATCGGTAAATTGATTTCTGACCAGCGCGGTATCAACATAACCGGGACATACGGCATTAACGGTAATGCCATGACCGGCGCTTTCCAATGCAGCAACTTTTGTTAAACCAATTACGCCATGCTTCGCGCTATTATAGGCCGCTTTTCCCGCAAAACCAACCAGCCCGTTAATGGAAGCCATGTTAATAATTCTTCCAAAACCCCTTTTTTTCATATAAGGCAGCACATGTTTGATGGCAATGAAAGGTGCGGTTAACATCACATCCAGCATGAGCCTGAACTTTTCTGTAGGGAAATGTTCAACAGGCGCTACATGCTGCAACCCGGCATTGTTTACCAGCACATCAATGCTTCCATACAGGTCATAGACGGCGCCTAATATTTTTTGAATACTTTCTTCATGGGTAACATCACAGGCATAACCGGTAACCCGGCTGCCACCTAATGCTGCTACAGCAGCGTCAACACTATCCTGTTCAATATCCAAAACAACTACTATGTAGCCGGCAGACAAAAAGGTTTTTGCGATAGCCAGACCAATACCACCCGCCGCCCCGGTTATTATTATTACGCTGGAATGCATGAAGAAAACTGGTTTAATTTATGTAAGATACTATCAAAATATATTATTACTGATGGTCGCCGGGAGGCGACAGTAAATTGTGTATGAGGCGATGACGCCTCGTACTGCAGGAGAGGGGAAACGTCAAACATGAAAAATGAATGGTGAAGGTTTCACATCTATTGTCTCACTTTTCACCATTGCCTGTTGTTACTTATAAGGTATGAGGTATAAGGCGTAGGGTATAGAGCCTTTCCGCCTTACACCCTCCACCTTACTCCATCTCCCTCCTACCAGCTTGTCCATCCGCCGTCAACGCATAAATTATGACCTGTGATATAAGAAGCGGATTCAGACAACAAAAAGGCCACTGATCCTGCAACTTCTTCCGCCTTTCCTACACGCCCCATGGGCGATTGTTGTGCCAGCCTTTCTATAAAAGCCGGGTTATCACTTTGCACAGCAGGGTGAGGAAAAGGACCTGGTGAAATACAATTGCATCTCACATTCATCTTTCCCCAATGAACCGCGAGATATCGCGTCATTTGAATAATACCGGCTTTGCCCACACCATATTCGATGGGGTTTTTGTTCATCGGCGCTTCATATGCCTCCGGGTGTGGCGACACCAAACCATACATACTGGAGAACAATACGATGCTTCCACTACCACGCTTGGCCATTTGCGTACCGGCTTCCCTTGCCAATAAAAATGTAGCCGTCAGTCCGGTATGATTTACTTCATCAAACTCTTTTTCGCTCAGGTCTTCCAGCTTTTTTGAGGTAGAACCAAATGTCAGGTTCACCAGCCCGTCAGGCACGCCGTGCTGTTTAATTTGCTCCGTTACAAATCGCTGTATAGCGGCACCGTCCCTGACATCCAAAGTAGCAGGAATAACATCCGGGTCCAATGCTGCAGATTGTACAAATGCAGCGGCACGATCCTCCAGGTCAATACAAATTACTTTAGCACCTGCATTCTTTAGCACAATCACAGTTGCCTGTCCAAGATAGCCCGCACCTCCAACCACCCATATTAATTTATTGCGCAGATGAAAAATGGGGGTAATTTCTTTACTCATATGATTTGATTTATGATGTAATGTGAGGACCAATGTTCCTGCATTGCTATGCAAAAGAAACAACCTGTCTTAGCGCATCGCCGTTGGCCAACCGCTCAAAGCCCTCATTTATTTGTTCCAGGGCGATGGTATGAGACAAAAGCTTATTAACGGGTAAACGTCCTGTTTGATATAACGAAATAAAAGCCGGTATATCGCGTGAGGGAATACAACTGCCGAGGTACGAGCCTTTCAGTGTTCGCTCCTCTCCCACCAATATAGCAGGTGATAAAGAAAAAGTGTGAGAAGGATGCGGCAGCCCGGCGGTAACCGTTGTACCTCCACGTTTGGTAACGGCATACGCAAACTCAAGCGCTTTAATAGCCCCGGCAAATTCAACGGCAATATCCACGCCGCCACCAGTCAGGTCTTGTACTTGTTGTACAGCATTTGAATCTGCAGGATCTATTACATGATGAGCATCCAACTGTAATGCCATTGCTCTTTTGTATGGATTGATATCCGCAGCAATTACCGATGCGGCTCCTCCTGATAAAGCCCCCAACACCCCTGCCAGTCCCACTCCTCCTAACCCTGCAATTACAATGGTTTGCCCGGCAGTAAGCCTTGCCGTATTTATTACTGCGCCAACGCCGGTTAAAACAGCACAGCCAAAGAGAGCCGATATTTCATACGGAATCGCGGTGTTAATTTTCACGAGCGAACGTCTTGATGCAACAACGTATTCGGCAAAGGCAGAAACTCCCAGGTGATGGCGAAGGCCATCAAGGCTATGATTCTTTAACCGCATGCCACCCTCCAGTAAAGTTCCTTTTGTATTAGCCAATGCTCCGGGTTCGCATAGTGCAGGTCGGCCCGTTGTACAGGGTATGCAATGACCGCACATGGGAACGAAAGAAAAAACAACATGGTCACCCTGCTTTAGATCATTTACTCCCGCTCCGCATTCCATAACTTCCCCGGATGCTTCGTGTCCCAACACCATGGGCAATGGTCTTGCACGGCTTCCGTCAATAACAGACAAATCGGAATGACACAATCCTGCTGCATGAATTTTTACCAGTACTTCGTCATACCCCGGAGTGCTCAAATCAACCGCTTCTATTTGCAAGGGATTGCTTTCATCATACGGACGGGATTTTCCCATCTCATATAATACCGCAGCTTTTATTTTCATATGCTCTGCTTTGAATGTAAGTTGTCAGACAAAAGGCCGAAGAGATACGGTAGCAGGTATCAACTACCAGGTGTAAGGTATAAGGCGTAAGGTAAATAACTACTAACGATAGGATGAATGGTCCTTGTTTCATCTATCACTTCTCACTTTTCACTTCTCACTTTTCTCCTGACCACTCACAACTCACAACTCACCTCTCACCTCTCACCTCTCACCTCTCACTTTTCCCTTACTACTTGCCACTTACCACTCGCTTACGCATTCAATCCACCGTCAATCAAAATGTTCTCACCATTGATATATGCACCTGCATCTGAAGACAGTAATACGATCAATCCTTTTATGTCATCATTATTGGCCATCCTGCCCAGCGGAACTTTCTTACAATAATTTTCTACGAATTTTTCAGGTTGATTGTTGAACAATCCGCCCGGACTGACGGTGTTAAAACGTATATGCTTTCCTGCATGTGTTTTCGCCATAAAACGCGTAAGCATTATCAATCCTGCATTATGAAAACAATAGTCCGGCGCGATATCTCCCATGCCTGGTATTCCCTCATAATTAGAATAGATAGGTGCATACATGCCCATCATCGAACTTATATTAATCACACTCCCGCCGCCTGACCCAATGATCAAATCCGTCATCTCTCTCAATATGAACATCATTCCTGTGGCATTCACTTTCATTGATTCATCAAACTGTTCAATAGGAGCGGCATATCCCTTCATCGGACGGCTTACCGCATTATTGACAAATACATCGAGCTTACCAAATTGTTTTCGAATATGCTCTTTTAAGAACAATACAGAAGCTGTATCCACCTGGTCTACCTGCATGCCGTGTACATCCAATCCTTTGGCCCGGAAATCTGCAGCCGTTTTTTCAATAGCATCCAGGTTGCGTGAGGCTATAACAACAGTAGCGCCGGCTTCGCCCAACCCTTCTGTTATGGAACGGCCATAGTTACCTGCTCCTCCGGTGACCAACACCACCTTATTTTTTAAACTGAACAACTCCATTACGTTCATGCACGTTATTTTAGATGAATAATTTTTCCACCTGCCAGCCTGCTTTCTTCTGCGGCGATTACAGTTTGAATGATATTTTTTGTTCTATAGAAATCCAGTCTCGGTTTTCCTTCCTGTACGCTTCGTACAAATTCTATAATATTATCGCGAAACATGGAATATGAATTTTTGATATCCGCCATCCGCCAGGCCTGCTGTCCAAAGAATGTTAACTGGAATGTACCGGAGATGTCCATAAACAAATGGATGGTAGCCGGTAACCCGTTTTCGAAAACAATATGCACTACATCTTTTCCCTTTTCGCCAAGGTGCTGCACTGTAGCAACAGGCGGATCATTTAATGTGGCAAACATCGCTTCAACCATGTGAACCCCGTATTTCAGCCAGTCTTTTTTACCTACAGCCGTTACCAGTTCCAGCCTGCCCAGTGAAGCCAGTTCCTGTTTTACTATCCGGCACTCATTGGCATACCGCATAGAGGAACATGACATGATAAATTTTCCTGCCTCATGCTGTTCTTCAAACCAGTGTAAGTCTGCCTGTGTAATGACTAAGGGCTTATCAATAAATATCGGGATCCCTGCTTCGATAAAAGGCTCCGCCATTTCCCTGTGAAACTCCGCATCGTCACGGGCAAGTATAACTGCATCTACCTGTCCTGTCATATCTGTTGCGCTTTCCGCTATATGTTCAATACCAGAGGAAGCGGCGATGCTTTTAGAAACAGACATATCCTGCGTCCACACATGCGTTACCCGCGCATCCGGCATACCCAGGGTATCCTGGTTGGCATTAAGATAGGCTGCAACCGCGGGGTATCCCACCCTGCTTATTGCTTCGCCATCATACTTTCCATTTATTATAGAAGACCAGGAATAAGGGTGCGCATTACCGGCACTCATTCCTATTATTCCGACTTTTATCATTTGAGATTGGAGATTTGAAATTTGAGATTTAATATTTGCTCCCGTAGTTACAAAGAATTGCGGACTGTATAGGATGGTTTATAGCTCTTCACGGTCTGACGCTTCTTTTGTCGCGTACCGACCGCTGCATTTTCACATTTCCACATTTTCACATTCTCACATTTCCACATCCCTTATCTCAGCCACCCCATTTTATCCCAATAGGGCAGGTTAAGAAAAGCCGGATCGGGATAAGCCAGTGATTGTGCGGCAGCCAGTTGGTCATTTTTAAGATAACAACCATTGGCCGCTGCAAGCGATTGCTTTAAATAGTCAAGCTTATCCATACCAACCAGCACCGATGACACCTGTGGAAAAGACAACGCAAATTTTACCGCCAGCTCAGGCAGGTTCGTAAAATTGCCATTTAACAGGCCCTGGTACTGTTGAATATGTTTCTCCACCGGCGCCAGCATGGGATGCAAACCCGTGCCCCTGTTGCTCAACAAGCCCTTTAATAAAACCGACCGTACTACTATGCCCACACCTTTCTCTTCCGCAAGACCAAACAAAGATTGCTGCCGCTGATCCATCAGGTTAAAAGGCAATTGCACTACATTCCATACACCATGCGCTATTACCCTTTTTGATTCTTCGGCTGAATAGGTGGATACGCCAATAGACCGCACCATACCTTTTGCTTTCAGCTTTTGCATTTCCTCAGCAATCATATCCCGGTCTAATATCTCCATATCACCCTGGTGCAACATGTACAAATCAATATAATCTGTTTGCAGCGCTTTCAAGCTTTCTTCAAGCGATTGATGAATGATCTTTCTTAACGTCTCATCGTCCGGCAGATTTCCTTTCTCATCCCTGAAATGCCTGCACTTGGTACATAGTACAATTTCATCTCTTCGCCCTGCAAACGCCTTTCCCATAATATTTTCACTCACACCATACAATCTTGCCGTATCAAAAAAATTAAAGCCACTATCCAACGCCGTTAGTAAAAGTTGCACCGCATCTCTTTCCGGCAGCATATCTTCCTCCCACTTTACTCCAATGCCATAGGGCAATCCAATTTCTACCCCACCAAAGGCTATCTCCGAAACTGCTATGCCGGTATTTCCTAAAAATCTACGCTGCATCGTTTATTGTTTTTCTAAATAGGAACTATTGTTTGTTTGGTTTGACCCGTTAAAAGCTTCGATCAATGAGCTGTAATAATTTTTTAACCCTACCACATCAGCTCCGATACTTACAAACTGGTAGCCTGTTTCATTCAGTTCTTTTAAATTACCCGCACCACCCACTGTACCGGCAAACTTCCCGTGCTTCCTCGCTGCTTCTGCAATTCTTATTCTTGTTTCAACTAGCTTCGGGTGATCCCATACACCGGGAGCTTCGATGCCCTGGCTGAAATCGCCCGGACCAAAAAACAACATATCATATCCCGGCAACGCGGCAATAGCTTCCAGCTCTTCCAATGGTTCCGGATCTTCTATTTGCAGAATGGTAAACCTTTGCTGGTTGGCTTCCTTTAAATACACATTAAAATCAACGCCTGTATAACCACCATCGGCATTGCCACCATCAATCGCTCTTCTGCCCACGGGATGAAAACGCGTGTGATGCACAATTTCCTTTGCATCCGCCAGGCTCATAATATGCGGCACCATAATGCCTGTAGCATCTAACTCCAATGGTTTTATATAGTTGTTATACGCCCCGCGCGGCACACGAACAAGTATATCCGTATCATGCGCTTTGGTAGCCCAAACGGAAGCCGCAAGTGCCGACCAGTCCTGGCCAATATGTTCCTGGTCTACCCACACGCAATCAAATCCCGCCAGGGCTGCTATTTCACATACCTTAGGGTCAGTGAGATTGATTTTAATACAACTGACGGTTTCGCCTGCACGAAGTTTTTTTAGTACCCTGCTTTTTCGCATTTGCATCATAATTGAATAACTTTTAAATATCCCTTTCAACTTCTATTCCGGATATTTCGCTAAAAACAAACTCCGGATAACATTTTTTCAGGAACGCCCCGGCTCAGGTTTAAACAATAACCGGTCTGCATAACTTAATACAATACCCGCAACAATACCCGTTACCAGCGATACAGGCATGATCCATAATACAGTAATTCCAAAAGCGCTCCAGAACGCAACTGCAATAGCTACCGCTACCGCTATAATGCCCGCCCAAAAAGTTGCTCTTCCGGTTGCAAAAGGTACAAAAAGCGCCATGAAAAAAAGCACAAACAAAGGAGCAACGAAAAGATTAACCACCTTCATAATCACATCCAATAAATTACCAGGCACTTCCCCCACAAAAAAGCTAAGGGCCATTACAATAATCCCCGTGAGGTAAGAAAGTTTTTTTACCTGCTTCAGCGGATCCGG
Organism: Agriterribacter humi; assembly: GCF_009192765.1. Classification (GTDB taxonomy): domain Bacteria; phylum Bacteroidota; class Bacteroidia; order Chitinophagales; family Chitinophagaceae; genus Agriterribacter; species Agriterribacter humi. The sequence continues at coordinate 99,194 of NZ_VOHQ01000001.1, forward strand.
AGCAGGCGCCGTCTTTTTCCGGAACCTTTTAACGATATCTTCCGCTATAACCGAGGAAACACTATTCAGCCCGGCAGACATGCTCGACATGGCCGCTGCCAGTAAGCCCGCTATAACCAGCCCGGATACGCCGGGGGGCAGTCCTATCATTATAAACCGTGGGAAAAGTGTATCTGCCTGCGCATTAAGACTTTTGCCTTCAAGCAGAAAATCCTCGTTGCTGGTAAAAAAAGCAAGCATTGCCAACCCAACCAAAGCAAGGAGAATATATGCGATGATATTGGAATACAGGGATATTCTGAATGATTTGCGCGCCGTATGGATATCTTTCGTTGACAGGTAACGTTGTACTGCCATCTGGTCTGAACCCGAAGTGCACACATACCATACAAAAAGCACCAGCACGGCGTTTCCAAGGGTTGTGCGTTCTAAGGGGTCAAAACCCAGCCGCAGGGCGTCCCAGTGCGCCGGCCATTCGGCAGGGAATATCGCCGTAAATGATCCCAATTGAAAACATACCACAACAATGCTCAGCAATGCACCGCCGAGAAAAATAAACGATTGTATAACATCGGTTACCACTACGGCTTTCAATCCACCCATAGAAGTATAAAAAATGGTGACAACAGTAAGTAAAGCGCCAATCCAGGGCACATACGAGCGGTCGAATTGTATTACGGAATACAAGGCCACATCTACTGTTACATAAATGATAGTGGCCATCCATAGCAGCCGCAGCGAAAGAAACATGAAAATAGCCAGCATGCGCACACTCAATCCCAGCTTTTGTTCCAGTATTTCATAAGCGCTTGTTACATTCATTTTCATGAAACGTGGAATAAGCCACCACCCTACCACATAGTATACTAAAGGGAATGCAAGTATACCCGTAAAAATTACAGGCCCATGCTGGATCAATTCCCCTGGATAAGTGAGATAGCTCAGTGTACTCATCAACGTGGCAAACAGCGATATACCTACGGCGGTAGGATTCATCTTCCTTCCGCCCAGCAAATAGTCGTCCTTCGTTTTATTTTTACGCGAATAAAACCAGCCGATAAAAAGCATACCAGCACCATAAGCAAGCAAAACGATCCAGTCTACAAAAGTGAGTGTTGTGCCGGTAACGGGGACTTTGATCAGGTGAAAAATCATTTGTTGAGGTTTATTTAGCCAAATATCTGCTGTTATGAATAGTTACTCCTTTCCAAAAATACCTTTCCTGTTTTAACACCGCTGTTACTTTCATCCAGATATATGATACTATTTTTCAGCGCAGGCAGCCGGTAGTGGTTGTGCATTATCCGGAGAACCCGCGATTTCGTGGCTTTATACCGGTACCCGGCATTTATTTATGCAAGCCGTGTAAAACCTGTGCCGGCAGTATGGCTTCCTGTTTCCTCCGCGAGGGTGCCATCCGTAATGATCTTTTCCATACCGGCAAACACATCATCTAAAGCTTCCAGCAATAGTGCCATATGCTTTTCTTCATGCGCATACATCAGGTAAAAGATTGATGAAACCAAAAATCCTTTTTCCAGCATTTTGCGGATATAGAGGGTTTTCGCTGCCGGCGCATTTTCTGCCAGTCGAAAAGTTAACACAGGCGTGGAAGGCATTCCTCCTATTTCAATTGCACAGGACGGATACCGGCCTGCTATTTCCTTTAATGCCCGTTGAAATTTTATACCTTTCTCCCACACCACCTGCTGCACATTTAAATCCTGCATTTTTTTGAGCACAGCCAAGGCCGCCGCGGTACCCACGCCATCCGTCCAGTAGCTGGATGAAATAAAGCTGGTATCGGCCTCATCCATCACCTCCTCACGGCCAATGATAGCCGCAAAAGGAAAACCATTGCTCATGGCTTTTGCATACACAACCATATCGGGTTCCACTCCTGTTTTTGACAGTGCTCCCGGAAATCCATATCGCAATCCGCTGGTAATTTCATCCACCACAAACACCGCATTTTTTTGTGTGCACTTTTCCCGGATCCTTTTCAAAAAATCATCCTGGGGAAACTGCGATCGCATGGGCTCCATCACAACCGAGGCAAAATTATCGCCCAATGCATCTATCGCCGCTTCAAAAGAATTCCAGTCATTATATTGAAAAGGTACTGAAGTTCCTGCCAGCTCCCGTGGTACGCCTTTTGGTTGTAAGCCCGGTAACAAATGTCCGTCCAATGCACCGGTAGCACCTATGTTGGCAGCAAGATACCAGTCGTGCCAGCCATGGTACCCGCAAAAAGCTATGCCGCTTTTACCGGTTGAAGCCCTGGCTATGCGTACCGCCATCGCCATCGCATCCCCGCCGCCACGCGCATAACGTACTTTACCGGCCCAGGGATGCAGTTGGAGTAGCTTATCCGCTAATTCTACTTCCTGCGGATTAACAAGCGAACAATAAGTACCGGCTGTCAGCCTCCTTTGTACAGCGGCATTAACATCCTCATCGGCATAACCTAATAATACAGCCCCAATCCCTCCTGCAAAATCAATAAAACGCCGGCCAGTCATATCCCACACTTCGCAGCCCGAACAACGGGAAAAATAAGATGGCCATTGCTGTGGGTCAAACATTTCGGCCCGCTTGGATAACAAACCTGTTCCGCCGGAAATAACAGTACGTGCCTGTTTCCATAAACCCGGCCCGGATATATCTTCCGGTACTGATTGCTGTGGGAGATGGGGTTTTAGTAAACGCAGCGCATTGTTCAGAAAAATATCTTCCACATCCTTTTTTGTTAAGCCTTCGTCTTCACAGGCTTCACGAAGCGACAGGAGAGATTCTATTCCAATCAACGTCATATCATTGGCGGTCGGCGGCTGGTAGTTTTTTTGAATAAGTTCCGGGTGAAGCCAGAAGAAATGGTTGCCGGTGGTAATACACCGTCCCCGCATTTCGCTTACCGCAAAATCAGATCCCCAGAGTATGCGTTTCGGGCCTAATGTTTTGATGGCCGCTTTAAAAGATTCCGCTTCGCAAATGGCCGATGTGTCCACTACTACATTATCCAGATCAGCAATTGCATGTAAACCGCTCCGGGCATTGCGGTAATTGAAGCTTCGCGCAATATGCGCCAAAATTAACTGTGCCCGGGGATAGGTACGGCATAACCTGCGTATTTCTTTCTGGTTATCCGCATCATCTATGGCTCCGTCACGAACAATATGCAGCAACATCACTCCTTTTATCTCGTGTAATATTTCCCACATCCATTCCGGAGCGTATTCGGTTATAGAAGCATTCATGGTATCCGGACGGGAAGCGTAACAATGATATACTTTAAGTCCGCAAAACAAACCACTTCGCAATTGCGCTGCAACCTGAACCGGGTCATCTCCGGGCGAAGCCACCATCAACGACCGGCTCAGTTCCGTGGCTTTTTGCCGGACTTCCTTTGCCACCCATGCATTCATCGCATCGCGATCAGCGGTTTTTCGGGGCATTCCAAAATAGAGTCCATGAATTTTTCTGGCAGGCATATAACGCTGCAGGGCATTGCGGTGTTCCTCACAACCCAGTTGTTCAATGCCATCCAGGAACACCCACTCTCCTTTTGGAAAATGTGCTGCACGATAAGGATGCACATGAATGTCGAATACCTCTCCGGGAATAAAACCCTGCAATTGAGCAGCAAGCACACGATCAGTATCAGTAAGCTCCTTTTGAAAAAACATGATATATACAGACTAATTTTTGTTATTCATTCTGCCGGATATCTTTAAAATGGCATAGGCAGCAGATGCCTGCACATCGGCATCATCTGCTGCCACGCCTGTTGGATCTGTATTACGCATCCAACCCGTAAGAAGAGGCAAATGTTGTTCGCCGCCTGCAACAACCAGTCCTGCCGCTATATCCATTCTTACCCCTTTATCTTTTTTGCTGCTGAAAGCAAGCAACCTGCCGAAGATCTTTTTATACGTTTCTCCGGTCTTCGCTTCCGGGGGAGCAGTAAGCAATGCCGCATTTAAAAAGCTGATTTCAGCTTCTGCGCCAGCAGGCAACGCCAGCGCCCTATCCTGTAAAATGTCCCAGTCTTCCATTTCCAGGTTACCGCTATTGCGCAGCACATATGCGGCTATACGTTGCTGTAATATATCCTCATTTGCATCCAGCAGCCTGCCCAGGAAATATTTTTTAGCCGACTGCATAGAATCGGTATTGGTATAAGCAATAGCCCAGTACGCATAAGCGGCAAGGCTTTTAATGCTACTTTTCAACGCGTCCTGCGTTTCAAACGGATAATCAGGCAACGGCGACATTTCTAATTTTGCCATGGTTTCAATGGCATGTATCCTGTCTCTGCCTGCTGTATCCAAAAAAGCATTTACAATTTGTTTTTTGTATTGGGCGGCTTCAGCACTATCGCTAAGCTGCGCAAGCACCCTCCATATACCGATACGATATTGTGGTTTTTCGTGAAACAACTCCAACTCTTTTAAAAAAGCTTGCTTAACGCCGGGTGCATTTCCTGTCCATATTAAAAACTCTGCTGCATGCACTTTTACCCACTCGGATTGTGTTCGCATGACCGTTCGAAGTGCTTCAATAGATTCTTCTTTTAGTTCAGGGTTTACGATTGATGTTTTTTTTGAAGCATTATCACAACCCGTCATAAAGTAAAATATAAAAAGGATTAGAAAAGATAGCCTGATCAACGAATATGTGGTTTAAGATGTTCGATTAAAATTTGCTATTTATAGTTTGTTGGGAATTCTATTCGGATTTCGGATTCCCGGTTTCGGATTTAATTTTATCTGTCATTGGCAGGCACGAACCATCTATTGTTTATCGTTTGATCATAGCGAAGATAGATGCTTCCCTGCCTTGCCGGCAGGCAAGCTGCGTCAGCATGACAAGCAATAGTATGTGGCTGAACTGTAGTACAAGATCCGAACTCCATCTCTACAGTTTGTCTTTGGCAGGCATTACCCATCCGCACTTTATTTGTTTCTTGTGATTTGGTTCTTCTCATTTACATCCTTACTTCAACACTTATACCTCATGCCTGATACCTGCTACCTCATACCTCACCCCTTCTTTCTTCCTGCAATTGTTTCATATATCTTTCCTTTGCATCCACATCTTCCTTTGCCGATGCACCAAAATAAATGAGTCCCATGGCGCGGCGGGAACGCGTAATACTTTTATTTCCTTCCGCGCGGTGAATGGTAAGCGCATGATGAATCAAAAGATCTCCTGGTTTTGCAGGCATCGGTACTTCGTTTGCAATATCTTCTTCTGTACCAAAATCTGTTATGCCCTGCGAGAAACCAAGCGTCTGCGTTTTACCATGCGGGCGCATACCTTTAAGATGTGAACCTTTTACATAATGCACACAGCCATTGTCTCCGTCCACTTCTTCAAGTGCAAGCCACATCGTAACGGCGTGTGCAGGTTTCAGCATGAAATAATATCCGTCCTGGTGCGGGGGTGTGGCTTTTCCAATCCGTGGTGGCTTATTAAAATACTCCACTGTTTTTGCAATCGCCTTATCGCTTAATAATGTTTCTGCAATTTCTTCAAATTTGCTGCCTACTGCAAGAGACTGGAAATAAGGGTCGTACTTTTCCATATCCTGCATTTGCTTTAATGTAGAAGGATCATTTTGATCTTCATAAAAATAATGTCCGGTTGACATAGAAGGAATTTTTTCCGAAATAAACCGCTTTACATTCTCATTCATGGTTTTAACCTCTTCCGGGGAAAGAAACCCGGGGATGAATACATAGCCGTCTCTGTCAAATGATTCTTTCAGGGTTTTAAAATTCAACGCCGACATAAGTTTTTATTAATTAAATTTTAAAGAATATAAATCAGCATCCTTCAAATAAATTTTTAGCTTAACGGGCTTTCCTTCCAGTGAGGAAACATCCTCCTTCCCATTCCATGATACAATGCGTTTAATTTCATTTCCAATAATTTCCTGCGAATCGTTTAATGTATAACCCCGGACAGGTTTGTTTTTTTCGTCCAGTATTTCTATGCGAACGGATCCTGCAGCAGATGTTGAATAATTAATTTCCAGTTCCTTTCCTTTAAATTTGAAGGGTTTTGTTATCACTTCACCGCCTTTCAAGCCGGCATTTAACGATGCAAAGCCGTCTAAACGCAATGAATACCGTTTAATGTGCGCGGTTGGCTGCGCATAGCTTTCATTTACATATACCGATAATTCTGAAGGACTGGTTTGTACTACATTCAATACAGGGTAATTAGAACGGGATACCCAATTTTCCAAGCCGATGCCAGGCCGAATGAATGATTCCATAAAAGTTCTGTCATAATTATTTCCGCCGCGGGTGGTCATTAAAATGGCATCGGAACAATCTTTAAAATAATTAGGATTTACATTCAACGCTTTCGCCTGCTCATCCGTCAGCACTTGTCTTTTAGGCATAAACCTTGCACCTATGGCCAGGTAAATGTGCGGAGCTCTGAAATAAGGACTTGTTTGATTGGTATACAAATGATCCAACGGTGTATTACCAAAAGTCATGTTAACGGGATTTGTCCAGTTGATAAAATCTTTAGAAGTAGTTCTGCTTACAGACCTGTAGCCTTTGTACAGCGTAAAGCCCCCATCACTCCATGTTCTGAAATAGCAAACATACTGTTGCTCGCTTTCCGACCAGAACGCTACATTTTGCGAATCAAAAACCCCTGTTTTAAATACAGCCGCTTCCTGTGCTTTTTTCCAGTGAATTCCGTCGGCCGAAACAAATGCAAACAACCCTGTTTTGCCGGTTCCTCCAACAGCCTTAAATCTCTCACTTGCCTTTGCATCCGGGTTGGCATCCAGGAAGGGACTAAAATTATGCGTTGCAGGAGCCACATGAGCCAGGATCACGTTATTATTCATGGTACCATTAATCGTATAGATGCCAAGATCCGGCTTTACCCAGTTGAAGCCATCAGATGATTCGGCATAACAGGTTACTTCATTGTCATTCCCATCCTTACCAGCTTCCCTTATTCCCCGATAGTACAATTTATATTGACTGCTGTCCTTTATGATAGTACAATAACCAGAAAAATTTCCTTCCCAGGGATTATCAAACTTTAAAACAACGCCTTCATTCCTGGGAGTATGGAGTTCCTGCGTTACATTATTCAGCTTATAGATCAGATATTGATCTACAAAAAGCTCCCTGTTGCTTCCAACTTGTAAGGGCCTGGAATCTTGCGCAAATAAATGGATATTACCCAGCATCAATACAGCAGGCAATATTAAGCTCCAATAACGAATCCTATTTCTGAAATAACTACCCACAAATATTATTTAGCTTTTATTTCAAGGATAGTTCCGGCGATATAGCGTAAACCATTTTCATTGTTATAGTAATATACCACCAATACTCTATCTTCCGATAATTGTACCGGCCATGTATAACCGATATCTCCATTACCGCCGTCTTCGCGAAGAACAACTTCCGGAGCAGTTTTAAAATCGGTACACTCTGCATTCAGAATGCGTGCCCTTATACCAAAAGGTTTGTGCCTGTAACCATAGGTAATCAACACCCTATTGTCGGGCAAACGCAATGCATTCATGGGATGTCCCTGGAATCCCATCGACTCCCATTTAAAAGTTTTGCCACCATCTTTCGAACGGGCAATAACGGCCTGATCATCATATCCTGCTGTTCTGAGGAAACCAACGATATCTCCTTTGGGAGTTTCATATACAGATGCCTCGTTGAACGATATCTTAGGATCTTTCGCCACCTCGCCAGTGTATTCCCATGTAAGTCCTTTATCTTTTGAAGTTATAAGATAGTTAGATGTTTTATTAACACCATCATGCGCTGCTACGATCCACAATACTCTTCCATCTTTCGCCTCATACAATGCGCCACGGTTATAGGCTGGTACCTTTACTCCATAAGCGTTATAATTACGTTCAGCTTTAATATTCGGTGGATAGTAAGGCCCCTGCCATGTTTTCCCACCATTGCCGGATCGTACCAGGTAGCCGCCCAAAAATATATATCCACCGCTGGTACCAAAATAAGGTTGCTTTAAATTAGGTACTCCATCCGGACGAACAGCCTGCCAACCATAGCTGGCGCACAGTAAGGTGCCATCTTTCAATTGCAATAAACAAGGGTCCTGGGAACCTCCAAAAGCATGTGCATAGATCAATTCCGGAGAAGTTGTCCAGTTCTCCCCATCAGTAGATCTTACAGAAACCAGATAGCTATTGTGATCTGTATGATTGTTTCCTTTCTCGCCAAAAATCATCCTGTTGGGTGCCCGTCTAAATGCAAGCAGCAATTCTCCATCTGGTTTTTTAACAATTGAAGGAAACGAATTGTAATATGCACTGTCCTTATAAATCAACACATCCTTTATTTTTTTTACACCGGGAACAGAAGGATTTTGAGCAACTCCGCCTGATACTATGCAGATAGCAGTTACTAATGCTCCGATTTTTTTAAATAATCCAATCATGATTTGTACTCCATTTATTGTTATCAATATTTACCTGTTTTAGAATATTTCATATATCCCAGGTTAGCCAATGCAGATCTGCTATAAAAATTAGAATCTGGTTATCAATTCCGGCAGCATTTTTTTTGCCTGTTGCCGAACTTTTAAAGCATCTTCTTCATCCACCCACTTGTAGGGGAATCTTATCCGGGTACTCATGGAACTCCATCCACCTGCAAAAGCCAATAGCTTGTCGAGTGCGGGATCCGAATATCCTGCTTTGGCAAACGGGAAAATACAGTTTTCAAAAAAGTCTGCAATCCTTTTCTCAACCACCAACGCTTCCTGTATATTTTCCTGCATTAAATGATACCACGCTACAGCTCCCAAAGGATTAAGACAGGCGATATTAGAATAGGAGCCTGCCGCCACACGTTCTTTAATCCCTGTTGCAAGACGATGCCCTTGTATAAATACAGACAATCCTTCCCCGTGCACTTTCATTGCGTCAAACCAGCTTTGCTCCTTCGCCGCCACTTTCACTCCTATCAATGCACTTATTTCCCTATGTAACCTTGAAAAATCCTGTGGTTGCAATACCGTTTTGGAATGCCCAGGATTGTAAAGAACTATAGGGACAGGGGCTGTAGCTTCTGCAGCTTTTTTTAAAAATAATATTTGTTCTCCAGAGGTTACAGGTAACCAATCCGGGAAAATAACCTGAAAAGCACCTGGATTCAAAAATTTACTTCGTTCAATTCTTTCAAAGGATATAATTGGACTCATATGGCAGGCGCCAATTTGAAACGGAATATTGTTTTTGTTACATTTTTCAGCCATTAAAAATTGGATTTTGTCAAACTCATCCTCCGTTTGATTAAAAAACTCACCCGCTGTTCCGTTAGAATAAATTCCACTGATACCGGAATTACAAAGAAAATCCAGTTGGTTTTCGAGGCATCCGTAATCAATACTATTATCAGTATTCACAGGAATTAATAAAGTACCCCAACTTCCCCTCAAATTATTTACAGATAATGCTTCCATTGCACTTCCGTGTTTTTAAATGCTTTAGCTCCTCTATCGTACCTGCAGATCATTTAAAGGTATTTGGGCCAAATAAATACTTGTTTTCCCTTCATGACTGGAATAATAAGAAATCCATAATTTATTTTTATACATTAACATTCCAGGGTAGCTTGTATCGCCGCTGCCTGGTAATTTAATGGTTTTTATCACTTTTCCGTTCAGGTCTGTAATTAAAATACCCGTAGATGTTATTGACTCGTATAACCGCGTTCCAACAATCAGCTTATCATCATCTAAAAATATAAAGTTGGGACCGCCCAATCTAAAATTAAGATTGCTATACTCCCAGTTAACATAGGGAAAACTGCTCTTAGCAAGTACACCCATTTTATCTCCCGCTTCCTTTCGAACCAAAACATAAGCGTTATCGTTGCGGTCAAAGCGAACCGTTGCTTCATTGGGAAGATCCAGAACATCTAACTGAGAAACATTTTCAAAATACTTCCCATCAACTGTTTTCATTAAATAAACCAACCATGCACCTCTTTTTAAAAGTGAGCGATTGGGCCCGTTTTCTTTGAGTTGGTAGTTGATAGCATAGCCGACACCCTTATGCCAGGTAACCCGCCATATCCAATCTTTTGAAGGCGATATAGCAGGATCAATAATGGACTTTTCGGGCATCGAAAATGATTTGCCTGAGGTACCGGAGAAAGATACCATAGGATACAACTCCTCTATAACATTTTCATTAAAAGTTGCCCCCGCCATGATCACCATAATTTTTTGCTCTGGCGTAACAGACAGTTTGGGATCACGAAGGTCTACTCCATCTACTTCCAACAATGCAATGCTCTCCCATTTCTTTCCATCCTTTGAGGTAAGAATTCTCACTTTTCCGTTTTTCCCTTTTGAGCCCACATGACTGGCTCCTTCCCTGAAAGAACAATAAAACCTGCTGTTAACACGAATCAAATCTGTGAACGCATTGTGTTCACCCTTATCCCAAATTTTTGAGATTTGTATGGAATCTTTGTACTTACCGTTTTCTGCATTAGCTGTAACAGCAATACAAAGCGTAAGAAAGACTATACAACAATATTGTCTCATTGTAAGGGTGAATTTGTCGTAACGCAATTATTTGATTTCTAAAATACTTCCTGCAATATGCCGGGTTCTGTTATTCTTGCTAAAATAATAAGCCCCCAGCACACGATTTTTATCTAATTGCACCGGCCAGGTATCATTATCTCTCATTAAAAAATATATTTGATCCAAACTGTTTCCTTATACATTTTGAAGTTCACTTAAAGGAACTTCCGCCATATATATAGAAGTTTTCCCTTCATGACTGGAATAATATACTACCCATAATTTTTTTTTATAGATAATCATACCCGGGTAACTGGAATCGCCGTTGCTGGGCAGCCGTATAATTTTCTTTGCGCTACCATTAAGATCGGTTAGAAATAAGGCAGTGCAAACCTTTTCCTCATGCAGGCGGGAACCAATAACCAATTCATGTTCATTAAGAAATAAGAAGTTGGGCCCGCCCAATCGCCATTTTAAGGGTTCGAATGAAAATTGTGTATACGGATAACCTGCAGTTGCCAGCATGCCCATCCTGTCCTTACTCTCGCGCCGTATTAGTATATACATCTTCCCGCTTTTATCAAAACGAATGGTGCTTTCATTTGGGTTTCCATCAACAGGCAATTCAAGTACCCGCTCATATTTCTTTCCATCGGTTGTTTTCAGTAACTGCGCTTTCCATTCACCACCACGATGCCCTGCATAAGTTTGGTACATAACACCATAACCTACTCCATTATGCCAGGTAACGCGCCATATCCAATCGAGTTCTCTTTTTATTGCAGGATCAATCTCTGCCTTTTCCAATGCAGTAAATGTGTTACCTGACTTATCCGAAAAAGAAACATAAGGATTGAGCGATAAATACTGTTTATCCTTCCAAACACCGGCGGCTACAGTAACCAGCATTCTGCCATCGGGCATAGCAGATAAACGGGCTTCCCGTATATCTATACCAGGCAGCTCAAACAAATTAACAGTCTCCCATTTCTTCAAATCTTTCGAACGCATAACCCGCACTTTGCCATCGTTTTCGTTACCCACATGGCTGGTACTTTCCCGAAAAGTGATGTAAAAATATTTTTTATGCTGAAACAAATCCGGGAATGCATTATGAGGCGCTTTATCCCACACTTTTGTCACAATCATGGAATCTTTAACGAATACCGCACCGGCAGCGGCATGCAATGAAAGTAGCATCATGCAAAGGCTAAAGGCATACATTTTTTTCATATCAATCGAAATTTCATTTTATAACTATTTAAACCTCCATATCACGGTACCCATATGATACCGCTGATGAACCGCATTCGCATTAGCATAATACACGGTCATAATACTGTTGTCTTCCAGTTGAACACTTGCCGGGTATCCGCAATCGAATGATGCCAGGTCGTCCAGGATTTGTTCCGTTTCACCCCACGTTTTACCATTGTCTTTACTTGTTTTTACAGCAACTCCATTAACTCCCTTTTTTCTATTCCCAAAGGTCAATAACAAATCTCCGTTCTTTAACCGGGTAATATGCCCCGGATGCTGATTCGCTCCTGTAAGCGGACCTTCCATTCTCCATGTTTTTCCATCATTGTCACTACTAAATAGATCCATCGCCTGCCCTTCCTTCCATCTCCTTGCAGAAGCAATCCATTTACCATTACCAGTGTGAAAAAAAGCAGTTTCATTGTGTCCTGAGGTAAATGCTGTTGCATTTTTACCATCACTCATCCGGGCAAACCATTTCCAGGTTCTGCCATCGTCATTACTTTTGAACATAGAAACAGTATTGATAGCTTTGTCGTTGGATTGATTGTATGCCAGTACCCGTAAACTTCCATCATTTGCTTTCAGTATATCCCCAAAGGGAATGTATCCGGTAAAGCCGGTTTCTGCTGCAGGAAATGCTTTTTCATCTACCTTCCAGGATTTACCGCCATCTTTCGATCGTGATACCCACGCACGTATAATGGACATTAAATTAAACAACCCATCCTGTTTACCACTTTCTTTTAATGACCAACCTGAAGCAATAACAATCAGATCGCCGTTATCAGCTAACCCTGCTGCAACGTTCATTCTGTTGGTCATTGGCTTGTGCGGAGCAGCCGTTCCTCTTTTCTGCCAGAACTTTCCGCCATCAACACTTGCCCAGCATTCCACATCACCCTGCATTCTGCCATGGCTGGGTTTATTAAAAATAGTAGCGATTTGTGTTCCATCTTTCAAAGTGGTAAGATTTGGCCAGGCGCATACGTTGTCTATAGAAATATAACGTTTCAGTATTTCAACTGAATCATTTTCCTGTTCGGCAAAACATATAGAAGTATGTAAAAGAGCGAGTAAGGGGAAAAAAATATTCTTAAAGGTAAAAACCCTCATTTCAATTGAGTTTACAAATAATTACATAAAGGGGATATTGAGCGGTTTACTCTATCCCATTATTATTTAGCATTACTGCTGGTACCCTGGATTTTGTTGTACTTTAGGCTCAAGGCTCAATACAGAATTCGCAATAGGAAAAAGTCTTAAATATTGCTTATCGGTTTGTGTTTGTAATGTTGGAACCAACTCAAAAGCTTTGTCAAATCGCAATAAGTCCCACCATCTTTTTCCTTCAAATGCCAGCTCTAACAAACGCTCTTTCAATATTGCATCGTCATTTTCCGACTTGCTTCCACTTATAAAAACATGATCATTATATGCGGCCCCATAAGCTCTTTTACGTATTTCATTTATTTCAAATGAAGGATCCATATCAAGACCGTTTTTAGCTTCAGCTTTCATTAACAGCACATCGGCCATTCTGTACAATATCATATCGCTCGAAAACACCCTGTTCCCGCTTGTAACAATGCCGGTACCTTTTAAGCATACGTTGGTATAGTAGGTGCTGTCACCATTGGCATCAAATGTATACACATCAAAATATGTTCCGTGTTTCCGGGAGTCATCGTTGGTGAACTGGTTTCTTACTAAATCAGACATGATCATCAGCCCCTGGCCTCCACCTACGGGCAACAGCAGATCCTTTGCCTGCTGACTGATATTGGCAGGAACCGCAGAACCAATGATCCACATATGCCAGAAATAGTTACCGCCTTCCAATTCCTCAAAATGTATATTGAGGATGGTTTCTTTATTTCCTTTATTGGAGTATTTGAAGATGTCGGCAAAAACAGGCAATAACTGTACATCGGCAGTTTCAACTTCTGTACAGGCGTTTAAAGCAGTAGTAAAATCAGCCGTTCCACCATTTTTTACTTTAGCGGTCCATAAAAACACATCGGCTTTTAAAGCATTAACGGCTGGCTTCGACCACATACTGCGAAGACTCGTGAAACCATTATCCTGGAAAAGCTGTAAAGACTTCTCAATGTCTTCTTTAATAAGCGTGAAGACGGCATCCTGCGGCGATCTTTCTTTTTGGGTTACTTCTGCATCTGCACTCTCAGTAGGCTCTGTACGAATTACCACATCTCCCCAGATTTTAGTCATATTAAAATACACATATGCCCGCATAGCGTAAGCCTGTGCCAGGATATTATTTTTATCTGTTTCATTTTTGAAAGTAATACCCGGTACATATTTCAGCAAAAGATTGGCGCTATTGATTACGCGGTAATATCCATACCAGTCGGCATGCCCTGGCGCATCGGGTGTCATGGCATTATTGAACAAAGTATAGGTACCACCGCCAAACACGCCACCTGTATATATCTCACTACGTTCATCACCGGTAGTAAAAAGTGCTTCAGCTATGCTCCGGAAATCAATGTACATACCCACCAATGCGCCTTTGGCATCATCTTCTGTTTTCCAGAATGAGTTGGTGGTAATTACACTGGTTGGATCTACGTCCAATGTTTTGGAGCAGGACAAACCCAATGTTATTAAAACAAAAGCTAAGGTTAATTTATTAATAAGTTTCATGTTCAGATAGATTTAAGATTAGAATGAAATGCTCGCACTAAAAATTAAGTTCTTAGGCATAGGATAACGTCCATCGTCCCTCCCCCCCTCTTCAGGGTTCAACCCATCATATTTGGTGAAATAATGAAGATTGTTGCCGGTTACATTTAATCTTAAACCGCTTATTTTAAACCTCTTCAGGAAGTCCGTTGGCAAAGAATAGCTTAATGTTATTTCCCGAAGGCACAAAAAGTCTCCTTTCTGATAGAAAATCGAATTACCCCGGTCAGTTACTCCCAGAAAATTATTTCTCTGCACTCTTTCTCCTCCCCAATAATACCTGGATTGCGTTGCAATATCACCAGGTTCCTTCCACGAATGCTCATATTTATCTAATGTAAAACTTCCGTCAGAATAGCCGTTCATATCCAGAAAGAGTTTCCCATAGTTAAATATCGTATGCCCGGTAGTATAATCCATTCTTATATACAGGCTAAGTCCCTTATATGATAGTGTGTTGCTAAAGCCACCCGTCCATACCGGGTAAATATTTCCCATATACCGTTGGTCGCGGCTATCAATGATATTATTGCCATCTGCATCGTAATATTTCACATCGCCGCCATACTGTGTTTTGTTGGCGCCTACAATGTAAGAATATACCGGACCCTGTGCTGCTTCCTCATCTGTAGCATAAATCGCCTCCTGCAGTATAGTATACATATCGCCAATTGTTCCACCTTCCTGGAGTCCGCCCTTCCACGCATAATCTTTACTATTTTCATCCCATACAAAATCACCACCAACCCTGTTGTTGGGAACACCATTATCAGGCAGCTTAATAATTTTGTTTTTGATTTTTGACGCGTTAAACGACAACTGCCATTGGAATGCAGAGGTTGCAGGTAATACCCTGGCTCCTATTTCAAACTCAAGTCCATGATTTTGGAGGCTGCCCAGGTTGGTAAGAATACTTGCAAAGCCTGTTGAACGTGGAAGTGATAAGCTAGTGATCAGGTTATCGGTTCTGCGCTGAAAGTAATCAAACAAGAAACTGATACGATCGTTCAGCAAACCCAGGTCTAAACCTATGTCAAAGGTTTTGGATTGCTCCCATTTTAAATCGGGATTAGGTAATACTGTATTTTGAATCGCGGCCTGTCCATTATACCGTGCGCCTACGCTATAAGCACCCTGCGACTGGAAATCGGAAAGACCACTGATATTTCCATTCACACCATAACTGGCCCTAAGTTTTAAGGAGCTTAATTCTTTAGGCATGGCATTCCAGAAATTTTCGTTGTGCAGGTTCCATCCGGCAGATACACCGGGGAAAAGCCCCCACCTGTAATTGGCTCCCAAGTTGGACGCACCATCATATCTGGCATTAACCGACAATAAATATTTTTGTTTATAATCATAATTGATTCTCCCAAAATATCCTGCAATTACCTGATCGCTCATGGAACTGTTTACTGCTGTAGGTTCACCGGAAGCATTGAGCGTTGGAATCAGATCAGTGGATGCACCTCTGCCGGATGCACTCAGGCTGGTTTGTTGTCTTGAATAAAAAGAGAATCCTCCTTTCGCGTCAAAGTTATGACCAGAACCAACAGATTTTACATAGGAGAAAACCGCATCGGCCTGATACTGGCGCCATCTTGAATTACTACCGCTGGCATTACGGGTAGTTACATAGGAAACAGGACCATTCCAGAATGCTTTCTGAAAAGAATATGCATCATTTGAAGTATTAAATAAGGAGACCTGAGGATCGAAACTCAAACCTGGTAAAATCTCCCAACTACCACCAAAAGCTATAGTAAGGTTATCCAGTGAATTCCTGTTAATCATTGTATTCATTTGATACAACGGATTTCCAATGCCTGAATTGGTACCGGGTGCCAGGGTTCCATCCTCGAAATATACTTTCCCTGTTGGAGCCAAACCTGCAGACCGATAAAAAGTAGTAGCAGTATTAAAAGGAGAATTCTTTTGTCTGGAGTTAGAATACAGCACCCTTCCAAAGATTTTCAGATTCTCTCTCACTTTTAATTCACCGTTCAAATCAAAACTCAACCTTTTGTAGCCGGTAGTAATCACCGTACCTACATTATCAAGATACCCAATTCCTGCATGAAAAGTGCCCTTGTCGGTTCCACCCGAAACAGTTAGGTGATGATTTTGTGAAATACCGGTTTGGTAATTGAGCGCCTGAAAATCATTATCCTGATAAATAATAGTTTTACTTGGATCTGCAGGGTCCGGCATGCTCAGCCATCCTTCCTGTAGTTTGTGTTCATTGTCGGGTGTAAGGTATTGTGTTGTAAACGCAGTACCGTTGGTTAAATTATTACCAATGCCATAGCCCATCGGCAGTATGAGCCTGCCGGATTCATCAGGAAATTTAGCCCCCCTGCTGGCAAGTCCATACCTGTTCAGCTCAAGGTATTGCGTTGCATTCACCAGTTCATACATCTTACCCACTTTGGATGTAGTATGATCGAAAGAATAAGTAATCCGTGTTCTGCCTGCCTTACCTGATTTGGTTGTAACAATTACAACACCATTCGAACCTCTTGCCCCATATATGGCTGTGGAAGCTGCATCTTTCAATACCTGCAAACTTTCAATATCGTCTGATGCAAGATCATTCAGATTGGTCCTGATGATGCCATCTACTATATACAATGGAGCCGCACCATTGGGATTATTGATGGAAGTGCCGCCTCTTACAATTACTCTGGGCGCCGCACCAGGTTGGCCGGAAGTACTTTGAACCCGTACGCCGGATAATGCACCCTGCATAGCAGAAGCCACATTAGGGAATGGCACATTCTCCAATACTTTGATATCTAGTTTTGTGACTGCAGTAGTTAGCGCTTCTCTCGATTGTGTACCATATCCCACCACTACCACTTCAGATAAAGTACTCTCGCCCGCATCAAACAAAACAATGTTTACCGTTGATCTTCCATTCAACGGCACTGCCTTTGTTTCCAATCCGGTAAAGCTGCATTCCAGTATAGCATTTAAATTGTTCACCACAATTGAAAAACTACCATCACCATTGGTTTGGGTTGCCGTAATGGTTCCTTTTACCTTAATAGTAGCGCCCGGCAAACCTTCGCCACTTTCATTTGTCACCTTTCCGGTTACAGTAGCAGATTGCCCCTGTGCTGATGCCAGGTTAAAAATGAGGAGAAGGAGCATAACAGGTAGCATTTTGCATGCCTGGTTGTACAACAAATAAAATGTTCGTACATTTTTACAGAGTTCTCGAATCATAATCGCAGATTTTGGTAGTTCCATTAAAAAATATTGCCTTAAATAAAATTTCAACGTCATAATACAAACAGAATCATTAACAATAATTTCATTATCCAAATCTAATTTTAGTACCGCTTAAAATCTGCTACTTTTATTTACATTCTTAATACTATTTTTCAAAAAATAGTATTAAGAATTTTGAAACAAAAAAGAACATGTTTACCTGTAGTGAGAACGAAGTTTTCAAACGCAGATGTCTCCTGCATGCCAATAACACATCAGGCTGCAAATGCATATTGCGGCGGGTAAGCAGTATTCGCTGTAAAGAAAGAGGTTGCTTCGTTGGGATGACAAGCTAAGGCAGAGGTACGGGGGCTGTCAGAAATATCCGCACTCCTCTACAGAACCATACTTCAATGCAAGTTCAACCCGTTGCAAAATCAGTTCGTTTGCGGATGCAGAAAATACAATTTTGTTATTGCCTTGTATTACCACATTTGCAGGCACGATGAACGCAGTAACATTCTGAGGCTCCTTTATACCAGGCAGTTTATCATACAACCTGGGGTAATCAGCATTAATGTGTTGTAAAGGGCTCCCATTAATTGATACGGAAAAAGAGTCTTTCGTGTTAGTACGGATGAACAGGATCACTTCTTGCGGCTCATCAGCACTTACATCATCACCTACAAATATGGTAGCAGCAACATTTCCTTTCATCCTTAATGGTAATGGACTGTTGGATGTTAAATCGTAAGAGGAAGCGCCATCTGAAAGCGCATAAATTTTATTTCTCTTTCTCAGCGTTTCCAACGATCCGAGTTCCTGCAATAATTGCGGGGCAATGGTACGACAAACCAGCGTTCCTTCTTTGGGTTGCAGCTTTTGATTGGCTTCGTTATAGCTGGTTAAAAAATAATTGAAAAGATATATACCGCCGGCACCCTGTGCCATTGCGTGCGATGCCATGCCCCTGTACATGCCATGTGAATAAGCTTCCCGCGGGTTATAGGTGCCGTCATCGAGTGTTGCATATACAGGAACTTCCAAACCTAATTGCTTTTTAAACTCCGCTACCGGCATAGCAGGTTCACCGCGCCAGTGAACGCCCAGCGTTAAAAAATCAATCAACCCCAGTTTTACCCACTCCTGCACATCCAGCCCTTTCTTTCTACAATCGCTTATGGTTGGAGGTATACGGGCTGTTAATAAGATTTTTTTATTGTGAAGTTTGCCAACAGAGTCAGCGATGTTTTTTGCAGCCTGAACCAGTTCTGTTATAAGCGAGGCATTTTTTTCAGCCTGGTCCTTTTTAAAATAAACTATAAAGCGCATGAAATCGAGCTCATAGCCATCTATCAGTGCGCCATATTTTTCAAACTGTTCTTTTATGATGTTCAATTTATATTCCCGTACTTCCGGATGAGCAAAATCAAGCGCATTCCGGGCATTCCAGCCATTCAGTGTGGTATCGTTTGTCCAATACCGGGGATTCTCTTTCCAAAATGCTCCGTACTGCAATGGGCAGCCTGCACTCGTATCTGCAAAATGCAGGTCGTTCATCCTGTAAGTAATAAACGCTTCCAGTTTTTTTTCTTTAGCTCTTTTCAATGTAGCTTCTACTATATCTGTTCCTTCTTTATCCAGCACCATTGCGTTATGATAAAAACGGCGAAGCGTATTATATAGCTCTGTATTTTTTCCACAGTTCAGTTGCCCGTTTTTATCATCGCCCATTATACTACCATATTTTGAGCGGTAGTAAAAAAAGTCACTGCCGGAACATATCATAAATGTGGTAACCTGAGAATTCGCAATCATATCCACATACCGGTTAACATCTGCCGGGGTAAGCGGGCGCTTGCCAAACCAGTTATTTCCCAGTATTTCAGTGCCATCGTTGTTGTGAATGAGCCGATGCTTTACAGTGACTGGTTCAACCGGGTGATTACAAGCCGTCAAAATAGCAAACCAGCAAAATATGATACTATACAGCAGCTTCATCATTTATTCATTATTGGCTTCCACAATTTATTCTAAACCTTAATACAGAACAAAGGCAGACCCGAGGATAGCGAGATAGCAAAATAGCAAAATGGTAAGACAAGTAAAATGGTAAGATGGTAAGACCGTAAGATGGTAAGACAGCAAGGTGGTAAGATGAAAATTCTTATTCTCTTACGGTTTACTCTCTTACGGTCCTACAATGTTACGGTCTTACAGTCTTACATCTTCACCATTTCATACAACGTATTTCTCACTATTCCTTCCCCATCTTCTTTCACATGACTGCTCCTGCACCGCCATGTTTCATAACCGCCTTTTTCTATTTCATGCGCAGGAGGTATATAACCGATGTATCCATTGGCCATGGTGATCGTAAAATATTTTCCGGTGCTGATATGATGTTTTAATGCAAGACCTGTTTCTGCAAAGAACTCTCCTCCCAGTGCGCCGATAGTAATCTCGCCGATTTTTAATGCCTGCACAGGAAATTCAATCGTATCGGGATATTCATTCAGCAGCACCTGTTCCCGTGCGTATATTTTAACCATTGCTTCCTGGTCGGGAGTAATGAGCCGGTAGTCTGTTTGAGATACGATTTCTTTTGCGGCTTCCACTTCCGCAACGGATGGCTTGCGAACACCCAGTGGTACATCCTTAAAAGCTGCAGACAGTAAAGAATTGGACTGCCACTGTATATTTTTTATCGCTTCGCTTAATTTCGCCGCAAGGTCTTTCCCTATCACTTCTTTCTTCTGATGGTCTTCTTTTGGATAGCGGTCGGGTTGCAAAAAATCCCAGATATTGGCTTCCCCGCTGGTTCCATTGCTTAACATGGCCACAAAATCTTTTCCCGCTTTTAAGTTTGCAGCGATATGCCGGGAAAACACACCAAAATAATCCGCTGTTATGGTGCCGTTAGCACAATCGCCCACATAATGCATGGAATAGTTTGCCAATACACTGATCCATTCGCCTGAAGTTGACATTACAGCAACTGCGCTTAATTCCGGATCCGGCTCTGAAGCTCTCTTTTCAATAAAATCCTCGCCGCCCGCCGGGTTTGTTTTAATTATATCATAACCACCCGTTACAGGATTTAGCGCTTTGTAACCCGGCTTCATATAATAGCGCCTGCATACTACATGCTCCGGAACGTCAATAGATACATGTCCTATTTTTGCAGGCTGCAACCGCACTAAAGCGCTTTTTATGGATTGAACAATTTTAGCGCCCAGGCTTTTCCGGTATGCCAGATCGCAGGGCCCGCCCAATAAATCAACTATTGAACCTGCATAATGGGTATGTGTAGCCGCTATTAAAATATGATCTGGTTTTATGCCTGTCTCTTCATGTATCTCTTTTTTTACTTCGCCGATAAAATTCCTATCCATAGCACAGATGTCAACAATAACAATAGCCAGCGTTGTATCTTCATTTTGCAGCACCAATGCTTTTGAATACAATGGATCGTGAATGGTATGCGCATAAAAAGCCACAAACTCACCGTTGATGATGGTTCCCAGCGGAGGAGTGATGTCAACCTGGGCAGCGCCAGCGAAAAAAGTTGTATTCATCAGAATTTACAATTTGTTATAAAACCATGAGAAGCGGGAAGACCGTAAGACCGGAAGATTGGAAGACCGTAAGACCGTAAAATTGAAAGACCGTAAGACCGTAAGATTAGAAGATCGTAAGACCGGAATATTGGAAGACCGTAAGAAAGCTTTTACCATCTTGCTATCTTACCATCTCATCCCTCTTACCATCTTACCCGTCTTACCCGTCTTACCATTTTACCCATCTTACCCCTCTTACCATTTTACCCATCTTACCATTTTACCCGTCTTACCATCTTACTATCTTTCCATCTTCCCCCACGCCTTCCGTAAAAATCTGAGCCAGTTTTTATGAAATATATTGTCAATGTCATCAGTTGTATACCCACGGGCAGAAAGAATAGCCTCGTATTTCTGCAAATCGGCAACGGAGTTCATATCCCAGGGAGATTGCTCCGTACCAAAATTTCCATCTAAATCGGTTCCAAAAGCCACATGCAAACTATTGCCCGCAATCTGGCAGATATGATCCCAGTGATCCACCAGGTTTTCAAGGCGAATATTCAGTTGCCAGGGATCGGATACCGTATCAATAAAGCGGCTGTCCATTGCCCAACAATCCAGCATACCGCCAATTACTGCATCTCTTTCTATTAAACGTTTTACCTGGTCATCGCTCAACTGCCGCTGGGTTGGCGCTATCGCTCTCACGTTGTGATGACTTGCCCACACCGGTCCCTGGTATATTTCCATTACCTGGCCAAAGCCTTCATCCGTTAAATGGGTTACATCAAGGATAAGGTTCAACCTGCTCATTTCTTTCAAAAGCTCAATGCCCAAAGGAGTAAGCGGGCCGGTCATTTTTGTTCCGGGCGCATATCGCCCTGCGCCGAAATGTGATATCCCAACTGCTCTTAACCCATAATCATACGCTTTGTGCAGGTAAGAAACATCCACTAAAGAATCTGCGCCTTCCAAACTCAGTATATATCCAATGGCTTTTTTTTCATCGGCTATACTTGCATCGTTCCATAATGACAAATGATCTTCAAGTTGTTGCAAATTGGTAACCTGTACCATCTCCCCCAAAGCTTCCATCTCCCTGTACCAGGCAAGCTGCGCCTGCGTCATAGCCCATGCCTGTTGCGGTGAATTCCAGCTTGATCCCGGCAATGAGCTTCCAAAAGCCGTTACCCGCGATAACTGGGTAGCTACTACCAGTCCAATGTTTCCCTTTCTCAATTCCGGCAGGCATACCGTTCCCCTGCTCCTGTCATTTTTATCTTTTAAATTCATCTCTCTTAATCTTATCTCTTCCAATGGACGCGCGAGATCACGGTTCCATTCTATCGCGTTCATTGCAAGATCAAGATGCGCATCAATAATAAATCGCTTAGTCATATATTAAACTGATAAGTATACATGTAATATCACCTTTTATTAAAAGGAATATCACTTCAAATACTGAAAAGGATATTTATCAATGATCGTTTTTATCCGGTAACTGAATTCCCGGAATGTTTCTTCCCATTTTTCCATATCGCCTTCCTGGTATTCATAGAGTCCTGTATTTCTTTTAAACCCATCGGGTTTTTGAGCAGCGTTTGTAAAAAAATCAGGCACTTTTCCTGATTTCGACAGTTCAGGATTCAGGTCTTTCATCACCCTTCCATAAGCGCCGGCGCCTCCCATCAGATCAATATACCTGAAGTTTCCTGCAAAAGGCAAATAATAGCCGGGATCATTTCTGCACGCCCGGTCAATATCTTCAATGGAAGCATAACCTTTCTCTACCAGGTAAAAAGCTTCTCTTGTCATAGCAGCCATCATTTTGGCGCGAATACCAAGTTCGCCCGAAATAATGTAAGGGTCTTTACCCCAGTATGTTTTTGCCTCGTTGGCCAATTGTTTAACCAGCACACTGTCATTTTTTGCATTGGCAATGATCTCCATAAAATAAGTGGTATGCGCAGGTTCTGTCCAGTTAAGTCCTATGACACGCTCAGGATGCCTGGCGCCTTCCTGTAAAATACACAACGGAATACTTTCCGTATTAACAGCAATTAGCGAACCTGCCGGCAGCTTTCTTTCCAATTCCCGTATCAGCAATTTTTTCCCGGGCACATCTTCACCTGTAACAGCCACAACCAATTTATAGTGCAATTCAGTATCCAGGATATCTGTAACTTCCAATTGCTTTCTGTTAAACGATTGACCAGTATGCCGGAGTAAGTCGGTATAATGAATGGCCATATTTTTTTTAGCCTCATTCTTATTTTCCGTGCACAGTACCACCGAATATTCCGACTGCAACAAACAAGCAGCAATACTAAATGTCAGTCTCCCCTCTCCCGTTATTAATACTGTTTCTTTCTTAACTCCGTTTAATGCCATGCTTTTTTATTTGAGCATAAGTAATGTAACTCATACCGGTTTATATATTGCTGAACACTTCTGCAGCGGTATCAACAGCATGGTCTATATCTTCAGCAGTATGTGCTGCACTGATATACCATAAGCCTCTTCCAATAATTCTTATACCCCTGTCGTGCATGCCTGCAACGAACTTTCCTAATTTAACACGATCTGTATCCAGTGTATCCCGGTAATCCTTTATTTCAGTTTTATTTGTAAAAGCCATATGAAACATAGGGCCGGGGCCCTGAACAACCAGGCTGTGCCCACATCGGGCAGCCGCTTCACGTAAGCCTTCCATTATTTTTTTTCCGTATTGAAACATCCCGGGATATGGGTTTTCTTTCTCCAGCACATCAATGGTAGCAAGCGCTGCGGCAACAGTAGGATTGCCCGCATTCATTGTTCCAGCATGAATTACTTTTGCTTCTTCAATCAAATGCATCCATGTTTTCTTTCCTGCCACTACACTTATCGGGTATCCGCTGCCGATAGCTTTGGCAAAGATGGAAAGATCGGGACTGATATTAAAATACTGCTGGGCGCCACCAAGCCCTAACCGGAAGCCCGTAATGACCTCATCAAAGATCAATGCCATTCCATACTGGTCACATATTTCACGAAGACCCGGTAAAAAGCCTTCCGCCGGCATAATACAGCCGTTATTGCACATCACGGGCTCCGTAATAATGGCGGCAATTTCGTTATGGTGCGCCGCTATAATTTTCTTCAGCGTATCCAGATCATTCCATGGCGCTATAATAAATTCGTCTCTCACGCGATCGGGCAGACCTTCTGTCCATGGAAATGCTTCCGGTTGTTCCCTGCTGCCGAGGGCGGCTGCGGAAGGCGCTGAGATGCCCCAGCACATGTTGTCGAGCCAGCCGTGATAATGTCCTTCAAAACGTAAAAATTTTTTTCTGCCTGTTTTAGCACGCGCCACTCTTAAGGCGGTTTGCACGGCTTCCGATCCATCTAAGCAAAAGCGCATCAGTTCCGCCGAAGGAATTAAGCGGTTGATGGTTTCCGCCAGCTCTATTTCTTTGATATGCTGTCCTGCAAACAATTGCCCCTGTTGCGAATATTCGTTTACAGATTTCAGCACATGCGGATGGGAATGTCCCAGGATCAGCGGACCCTGACTCAGCGTAAAATCGAGGTAGGCATTGCCGTCAACATCATATACCCGGCTTCCTTCGCCATGCGTATAAAAGATGGCATGGGGATGATTGTATTTCCTGAATTCGGAAGAAACGCCACCGGCCATTACTTTCTTTGCCCTTTCAAGCAGGTTTGCAGATTGTGTATATTTATTTTTTTCCATTGATTTAAATCTCCGGGTGTTTTTTAACGTACGGTCTGACCCTCCTTTCGCCGGGTACCCACCGTACTACCGCTTTAAAAATAAGCACTACTTCAATACGGGACTAATTGCTTCAGACGGATATAAGGCTGCCAGCCGGTATATATCCTGGTTAAAAGCCTCAAAAGCCTTATCCCAGTTCCTGCATTCCTCTTCTGTGTAGCTGTAAAAGCCTTTACAATTCTGCGTACCCCTCGCATCCTGGTCCATCAATTCCCGCACAACAGCGGGCACTTCGCCGGAATTGCTCAAACCGGGAAATAAGGAATTGAATATTACCTGAAAATCCTGCAAACCCATAAAATCCATTCGCCTGAAAATACCCATGAGCGTCATCCAGGAACCTGCATCATACCTGAAAGCTTTGTCTGCATCTTCAATCGTTGCATGCCCGTTCTCTACCAGCGTCAAAGCTTCCCTGTACACCGAATACATCAGACGGTTGGTAATAAATCCCCTGATATCCTTCCTCAGCAATGTAGGTTCCTTTCCCCATTGATGCGCCAGCTCAAATACCCAATCAGCAGTTTCAGGAGCGGTCTTTTCACCGCAAATAATTTCAAGAAAGCGGGTGGCAAAAGCAGGCTCCGCCCAGTGAATACCAATGAACCTTTCAGGATTGGGAATAAATGTCTGCAACATACTGATCGGTATGGCAGATGTGTTGCTCGCTAAAACAGTATCCTTACCAACCGAGGCTATAATTTTTTTGAAAACCGCTTCTTTAATCTCAATATCTTCAATGATACATTCCACTACTAAGCTGCAATCATGTAACGCATTATAATCTTCTGAAATCGTTAACGAAGATAAATAGAACGCTACCGGTTCTGTTAAGAGCGATCCTTTTTCACAAAGCTGGAGCTGCTCTTTAATGCGCATGGCCGCGAGATCGTGCTCCCCTGTAAGCGGAGCGATGGCTTTTACCGTATGGCCGGCCGCGAGAAGCGAAGCCACAATACTGCTGCCCATCAAACCTACGCCTACAATCCCTATATTGGTGTCTTTAATATCTGTCATTCACTTAAGCTTGGGTGGATAATCTGGCAATACAATCAATTTCCACTTTTATGCCTTCAGCCAAAACAGACTGCACAGTGGTTCTTGCCGGCTTAATGCCCGGAAAATAAGTAGCATATACTTTGTTATAGCGATCAAATTCATTGATATCGCTTAAGTGTACTGTACATTTCACTACATCTTGCATTGTAGCTCCCGCAGCTTCAACAATGGCTTTGATATTATCAAGGGTGCGCCGTGTTTCCTCTTCAATCGTTCCCAATATAAATTTTGAAGTTTTGAAATCAACCGATGCCTGTCCGCTAACAAATAAAAAACCGCCTGTTAATACGGCATCCGAATAAGCGCCGGTAACAAAAGAAATATCCCTGTCGGGATGATGAACACCTGTCTTTCCCATACATTAGTTTTTAATTTTTACATACAGATTCCCATAGCATGCCAAAATTAGCAGTCCTGCATTTTAGGAGATGTTACTTTTGTCCGGATTTATAGTATTATTTTTCAGAAAACAGCCGGGTTATGGAAAGGAAGAAAATACAAGAACCAAATGACAAGAAGCAAATAAATACAGATGGTTCGTGCCTACCATGACAGGCAAAATTCAAATCCGAAGGAGGCTGTCAGCAATTAGCTATCAGCAATCAACAGTACAAAGAAGGAGTATTCACCCCATCATTAGTAGTTACTCACATGATAACCGACTACCAGAAATCCGAAATCCGAGGGTGCGGTCGGTTCTCGACCCCAGGAGGGTCAGACCGCACACAGACGCGGAGTAATAGACCAATCCAGGGAATATAATCTGCCTCCGCCATCGGGAGATTACCTACCTGCCCTTTAGGCAGGCTTCGACCCTTAAAAAATATTACGCATCATTCGGATCAGTTTAGGGTCTTGTAATGACGGATAAAATCCGAAGCGAAATCCCAACGGTAAACCAAAAACGATAAACTAAAAAACTCAAAGGAGAAGGTGAAAAAAGAGTATCGTCCAATCGTTGGCAATTACTCACCTGACTGCCGGAACGGCAAAACGCACTTCCCGTGAAACCTGCAACCTGAGACCTGAAACCTGATACCTATTTCATTCCCCTCACCTGCATCTGCAAAGTATAAACAGATGCTGATGCTGTGATGAACAATGTCTTCCTGTCTTTTCCGCCAAAACAAACATTGCCTACCCAATCTGAGGGAACAGGAATATTACCGATTTTTGTTCCCGATGGATCATAAACAGTTACACCTTTACCTGTTATATACAGGTTACGTTTACTATCGAGCGTCATACCATCTGAACCCTGCTGTACGAAAAGTTGCCGGTTGATTAAACTACCGTCTTCGTTTATTTTATATTTGTAGGTCTTGTCAGCGCCTATATCCGCCACATACAACCATTCACCATCGGGCGAGCCAATAATACCATTTGGCCGCACAAAGTCACTGTCCGCTATTATAGCTTCCTTTGCTCCTTTTGCCAGGTAATACAAATTCTGTGCTTCCATATCCGGCTTTTTTCTTTCCCAATAATCTCTCTGGTAATAAGGATCGGTAAAATATATACCTCCTTTTTTGTCAATCCATACATCATTAGGGCCATTGAACCGAAGTCCCCGGAAGCCATTCAGCAGCACCGTAACTTTTTTTGCCGGACTGATGGACCATAATTCATTTTTTTCATCGGCGCAGGCAATTAAATTGCCTTTTTCATCAAAATACAAACCATTGGAGCGACCGGATTTATCCATAAAAACCGATAACTTTCCTTCTGTATCGTACTTCCATATTTTATCATTAGGCTGATCGGTGAAAAATATATTTCCTTTTTTATCAACAGCAGGACCTTCAGTAAAACTAAACTGATCAGATATCTTTTGTAATACCGCACCGCGTTTAATGAGCTTTGACAGGTTAACACTGGTATCTGCCCTGGCGATGGTTATTGTCAAAATAACATCCTTTTGCTGCTGCAACGCGGCGTCCCCGGAAACGGGCAAAAAGGAATCGTGCACATTCTTTTCAGCCTGCTGTTTTACCGTTACGGCCACAACCCCGGAAATAAAAACACCTGCAACCAGAATAGCTTTAATCATAACCAAATATTTTATTGTATACAACGCAGAATTTACTCCTTTTCCACCATTGCTTTTATTACACCTGCGGATGGATTGAGCCATTCCTCAAACACATCTTTTACTTCATCAAATTGCACCCGGTGCGTAATATATGTAAGCGGATGAATCAACCCGGCTTTTATCGTATGGATAACATGCTCAAAATCCTGGCGGGTGGCGTTTCGGCTACTCATTAACGTTCCTTCCCGTTTATGAAATTCAGGATGACTGAAGCAGAATTCCTCCCGCTGTAACCCGATCAATACATACCTGCCACCATGCGCCAGGTATTGCAGGCCGCTATTGATCGCTTTACGATTACCCGTTGCATCAATAACCACGGTTGGCATATCGCCATTTGTAATTTCCTCCAGGCGGCCTACTACATTTTCGGCTGATGCATTAATGGTATGCTCCACGTTAATTATGCGCTTACAAAACTCCAGCCGTCCGTCATTAATATCCAGTGCAATTACACGCCCCCCGGCTATCCGTGCAAATTCCATAGTGCCTGATCCAATTGGGCCCGCGCCAACTACCAGCACAAATTCATCTTTCATAACATTCGCACGCCGTATACCATGCGCTCCTATAGCCAGCGGTTCTACCAGCGCCAGTTCATCATAACTTAGCCCATCGCTTTTTACCAGCGTATCTTCCGGCACAGATAAATAGTCTGCCATCCCGCCATCCACATGTACGCCGCATACCTGTATAGTTACACAGCAATTGGGTTTGCCATTGCGGCAGGCTATGCATTTCCCGCAACTGAAATAGGGAATAAAGGTTAAGGCTTCCCCGGGCACAAACCCGCTTAGCGCATCGGCATCTACCAGGTCGGCTGCTAATTCGTGTCCCAATATTCTTGGATAATTAAAATAAGGTTGTGTTCCCTGGTAAGCATGCAGATCAGTGCCGCAAATACCAATGCGTTTTATTTTGATGATGGCATGCCCAGGCTGTAATACCGGCGCCGGCAGGTCTTTATATTCAAAAGCTCCGGGACGGCTGCATATTAACGCTTTCATTACAGCAAGGTATTTCTATTTTTTTAAACCTGCTGTTCGCTCAGCAGGAAAATTGTGCTAAGCGAGTTGGATGTAACGTATTACATTAGGTACATGACTTTTTGAATAGGAAAATGCACCATATCCTTCTTGCCAGTTAAAAGAGCCTTTGCAAAGCTTTTTTGCTTTTACCCACTTATTGCTTTCTGTTTTTACATTTTGGACCAACGCAGAAATAGATTGATGAGGCCGCATTCCAAGAAAAATGTGAATGTGATCAGGCATACTATTTATTTGCAGCATCTTATGATTATTCTGCTGGAAAATACCGGTTATATATTTATGTAAATCCTCTTTCCATTCTCTATGTATAAGCCCGGCGCGATATTTTACGGCAAAGACAAGCTGAATATGTAATTTGAAATAGGTGTTTGGCATAGATCTTTTTTAATAATTAATTATTTATAGGATCAGGAAGTTTGTTCGCAAAAAATAGTAGTAATAACTTTAATTTTTTTCTTAGCCCCATCGGGACTTTTGGTGGGTAGGGAATCCGGAGAAATACATAAAAACGTTCCTTCGGAACGTCTGGTGCTATTGCAATTAAATAATTGCAGGCAAAAAGTAACAGCACCTTCAATGACAAGATTTGCGAACAAAATGCCTAATTCCTATTATTTATTTAAATATAAGATAATTACACCAAACGTTCCTACGGAACGAGCTCACTTTTTTACGTTTACTACCCATAAAATGTTCCTATGGAACATAAAGCGTTCCTGCAAAAAATTCAAAGTCTTCAATTTAAAAAAAATGTATAATTAAAAAATTCCCGCAAAGCTTTAATCAGCCTCATTTTGCACAATCGAGTTATCAATTCTTATTCTATCCATTCCAAATAAAGATCAACATTTTTACCGGTTGACTTACCGGGTATAATACGGAGTTGCTCACCCGCATTTTTATGATGGTAAGCAGCTTTGATAACCGCAAAATCTTCATCCGTTGTCTCTGGGTCATACGTATTTCCTGCTCCATCCGTAGCGCCAACAATCAACAATTTTCGTGGGGCAAGACTGGCGGCAAGATCGGGAAGATCATAAGCTGTAAGCGCGTTAGGCACTGTACTGTGAATGAAAGCCGGGTTATAGAAACGATGCATTACAATTGTACGGTAAGAAGTATAAGGTTCGATAAGCGCTACGCTGTTGATTGATGAATCAAAAGCAGCAGCATGCAATAATACCGGCGCCATTTCTTTTTTGGCAACCCCGTAAATGGCTTGCACATTTTTATTTTTCTGCAATAGCCGGGCGAGCCTTACCACATCTCCCGCTCTCACACCAACAATGCTTCGGCCAATAAGCATGGAAGCAAACCATACATTATAGGAGACGCCTTTAATATAGGAATCTCCTTCAAAAACACCCGGGCCCATTTCCCCCAC
Source organism: Agriterribacter humi (assembly GCF_009192765.1). Classification (GTDB taxonomy): domain Bacteria; phylum Bacteroidota; class Bacteroidia; order Chitinophagales; family Chitinophagaceae; genus Agriterribacter; species Agriterribacter humi. The sequence continues at coordinate 129,864 of NZ_VOHQ01000001.1, forward strand.
TCCTATTAAATCTGGCGCCAGCACCATAAACCCTTTTTTCACAAACCATTCCGTCTCACCACCTTCCGGGGCTCCTGCCTCCTTCCCTGAAGGATGTAAATACAACAAGGCCTTGTGGTTGGGCTTGTCCGGTTTCATTAACAGGTAAGGAATAATATAATTCCCTTCGCCCTGCAGAAAATATTTTTCTACTACATAACCATCTCTTTGAAATCGCCCGGTAAAAACAGGTTCATGCATTTGCAGTGGCGGCTCATAGCCCGAAAGCTTGCGTGCCGCCTCTACCGCATTTACAAGATGGCTACTCAACGCACTGCGGGAAGTTTGCAACCGCTGTTCCAATTGCTCCGCGTGTTTACGGTTCAAGCTAAAAACCGTTTCACTTTTCAATGCGGTAGCTATCTGCCCCGTTTCAGTGACCTGTAATTCCTTTACAGTTAATGTATCCGTTTCTCCATCGTAGGGATTACCGGGATTGTTCAAATGCTTTTGAAAAAAAGCATACATGGCTTCCCTGTTTTTTCGGGTAGACGCATGTGGCGCATCATCTTCCACCATGCCAAAATTGTCTTCCTTGTCGTATGCTTTATAAATACCCGACACTTCTTTTGCGGTCTCTCTTGCACCTTCAATACTAAACATATCACGTGTGGTGGTTATCATTAATGCAGGCTTGGGCGCCCTCACCAGCAAAAGATCAGCATGATCTATCCCGCGCAAAACAGCATCACCCAAATTCTGTTCCGCATCCTGGGGACCAATGCTTTGAAATATACGGGTGAGGCTGGTGATATAACATTCCGGCGCAGCGGCTTTTATGCGGTCATCAAATGCAGCAATATACGCGGATTGTGTGCCGCCGCCTGAGCGGCCGGTTATGCCTATACGTTGCGGATCCACTTCTTTCCTGGTAAGTAAATAATCCACCGCTCTTATACCATCCCAAATCATATATTTTGCCTGTGAACTACCGGTAATAATAGCCTGTGCACCGGCATAGGAATGCTCATCAACCGGCCCGCCAACCGTTGATTTGCCGGTTGCGGCGTCCAAATACTCCAAACGTTCGCCCTGCCCTGCCGGATCAAATGCAAATACGATAAAGCCTTTTTTTACAAGATTAAGAATTACATGCTGGTACACGCTACTACGGTAGCCTTCATTGGCATGCCCGCTGCAATAGATAATTACCGGCAGCTTATTTTTCTTTTGTGCGGAAGGAATATATAACGATGCTGTAACAAAAAAACCAGGCTGCGATTCATAAATGACATGTTCTATCCTATAGTTTTCTTTATATATTGTTCTTGCTGTTTTTGCATTCAAAGCAGTTTTCTGGGGAAAAGGACCTGCCAAATCCTGTAAAGATTTACGTATATATTGCTGCCTGTTCTGCCAACCCTGCAATGAATGGATATCTTTCATTGCAGCAGTACGTTTATTCAAAAGCGCATAGGCTTGTCGGGCAAAACGATGATACAATGCATTGGGGGCATCACTGAACTCAATCCAATTGTTCCGTATTACGTCATATTCCTTTTGGGCATTTGCCTTATCAGCCTTTAGCAGTACGACGCATAAAAAAATAAAAATGATTTTGTTCAAGGTTCTGCGTTTTTTGTTTTATCAATCAAACCAGGTTTATCCTAAATATAAGGCGAGTTGAGCGAAGCCGGTAAAAAATGTGTGAAAACAAAAATATTCGTACAGGTGGTTAGATAAAAATGTACTTTCTTTAGGCAACTTATATTTTTTTGAAGAGCTGACCGCTTATCTCAGTTTATAGAAACCCGGAAAATAAATCAACAGCATACAACCAAACAATGATTGCGGATAATTATATCATCACACATAAAAGCATTAAAGAACCGCCGGTATCTTTTGGGTCGAAACTCAAGTTCCTCGGCCCGGGTTTTATTCTTTCGGCGTCTATTGTAGGATCGGGAGAACTGATTGCTACCACCGTACTCGGTGCCAGGGCAGGCTTTACTGCATTCTGGATCATCATAGTAAGCTGCCTTGTAAAAGTAGCCATACAACTGGAATTTGGTAAAAGGGCGGTTATTTCCGGTGAAACGCCTATGCAATCCTTTTCAAAACTTCCCGGCCCCCGGGTGGGGAAAACCAACTGGACAGTAACGGTTGTGTTTTTACTTACTTTACTTAAAATAATACAGGTAGGCGGTATGCTTGGTGGATCCGCTATTGTTTTAAGCATGCTTTTTCCGGCATTGCCGGTTTTTGCATGGGCAATTGTTATCGCTGTACTGATTGCTGTGCTTATCTATAAAAATTATTACACGCTGGTTGAAAAATCCTCGCTGATCATGGTGGTGGCTTTCACTGCATTAACCATTGTATCCCTGATAGCAGTTTCGTTTACACCTTACCGTTTTACAATGGACGACATCACTTCCGGCTTACAATTTGAGCTGCCCGCGCACCTGGTTATTCTTGCTATTGGCGCATTTGGCATTACCGGCGTGGCCAGCGATGAGATCATCGCTTATAACTACTGGTGCATTGAAAAAGGATATGCGGCTTATACCGGCCCGGCCGATAATACAGCAGCATGGAATAAAAGAGCAAGAGGCTGGACCAGCGTGATGTATCTTGATGCATTGGTAGCCATGATCATATACACAGCCGTTACGGCCGCGTTTTACCTCCTGGGCGCTTCTATATTGTACGACCGCGGAGAGATACCGGAAGGAAATGCTTTGATAGAGACCCTTGCCCATATTTATACGCAATCATTGGGCAATGGCATAAGAACGGCGTATCTTATTGGCGCTTTCTTTGTACTGTTTTCCAGTGTATTTGCTACCCTTGCTTACTGGTCGAGATTGTTCTCCGATATTTTCGGACAGTTTGGATGGATAGATTTTTACAACCCCGTCAAAAGAAAAAAAACGATTGCCCTTTTATCGTGGACATTCCCTGCAGTTTGGGTAATAGCATACCTTTTTATTCAGTTACCGGTTTTAATGATCATATCCGGCGGTGTGGTAGGCTCGGTACTTTTACTGATTGTTGTTTTTGCCGCGCTGTGCTTCCGTTACCACAAAAACTATCCTTCATTAAAGTCCTCTCTTTTCTACAATATATTATTCTGGCTTAGTGTACTGTCTATAGCAACGATCGCAGTATACGGATTGGTGAAATTGATAAGGTAGGGCAGTATCCAAAAGTATTTTTTAAATCAGCATAGAACAGGATAGACATTTAAATCGTAATGCTTACTTTCAGTTTGAATTAAGATCAGAAAGCAGGAACTCCTGCCCTTTTAAGCCGGTTCCTGTTTTTTAATTTGCCTGCCATGCCAATTGCTTTGAAAGAAAATAAAGACAAGCTACTTGCTAAAGTTGCAGGGGGTGACAGAGACGCATTTACACAGCTTTACACTGATCACCTCAATAATTTGTTCCGCTATATATTTCTTATTACCAGGTCGAAAGAAGAAACAGAGGAAATCCTCCAGGAGGTTTTTATCAGGATATGGGAGAACCGGTCTAAGCTGGTTGCAATAGATTCTTTTGAAAATTATGTATTTCGCTGTGCCAAGAATAAATTACTCGATAATATCCGTCGTCAGCAAGTGAAGCAGCGTGTATTTTCTGAGATTAAAAGATCAAAAGAAGTATCAGCATCCACCACCAGCGACCAGTCGGCATATAAAGAATACTACCTGCTTGTTCAGCAAGCAATCGAAAAGCTGCCTCCAAAACGAAAACTGATTTTCCGCTTAAACATTGAAAACGGGTATTCACGCGAAGAAATCGCCAGGCACCTGAACATTTCCGATTCCGTTGTTAAAAAACAGATATATAAGGCCTCCTATTTTGTACGGGCATACTTGGTTAAGCATGGAGAGATATCCATGTCGCTTCTTACCACACTCGGCATATCATGCTTTTGATCTCCGCAAAAAAATAAAAAAGATACAGTAAGAGGGGTGCATTTATTAAAGTGGTGCGTCTTTATTGCCAAGACGAACATATGAAACCATCTCAACTTGATCTTATTCTTGAAAAATTAGCGACCGGCACGGCAACCGAAGAAGAGGGACAACAATTTGCGGAATGGCTGCAAACCGCGCCTGCTGAAGAAGTGGGCGCTATACTGGACAAATACAGTCGTATCATCAAAGAAAAACATCCTCCTGGTGAGGAAGTTGATAAAACACTCGTTGCCCAGATTGAAGCTGCGCTTGATCAGCACGATCTGGGCGTAAAAAGAGACAATAAACAGGGCAGGATAATATCCATGCGCTTTTTATATAGAATAGCCGCTGCCTCGGTAATTATTTTCATCTCCGTGGCAATAGGTTATTATGTATTGAAACCGCGTGTGTCAGATCCCGTGGCAGTACAGCAACCACCAATGCATAATAAGGATGTGTTGCCCGGCATCAATAAAGCCATCCTTACATTATCAGACAATTCCGTGGTGGTATTAGATGATTCAACCAATGGACAGGTTGCCAAACAGGGTAATACGCGGATAACAAAATTGTCGAATGGACAGTTGGTATACCATGTTGATGGAAAGGCAATGCAGGCGGTGTATAATACGCTCACTACCCCCAAAGGCGGCCAATTTAAACTCACACTGCCGGATGGAAGCAAAGTATGGCTGAACGCAGCCTCTTCTATAAAGTACCCCACCGCCTTTAACGGAAATCAAAGAGAAGTGCATGTAACCGGCGAAGCTTATTTCGAGATCATACACAACAAATCAAAACCATTCAGGGTAAAGGCCAATGAAATGGAAGTAACGGTATTGGGTACCCACTTTAATATCAACGCCTATGATGATGAAGAAGCCGTTAAAACAACCCTGATAGAAGGAAGTGTAAGATTGACCCGGGACGGCAAGGCTACCACGCTGAAACCGGGGCAGCAGGCACAGATTGGCAAACAAGGTACCATTAATGTAGTAGCCGATGTTGATACCGATGAAGTGATGGCATGGAAAAACGGATTTTTTCAGTTTGAAGGAGCCGATCTGAAAACCGTGATGAGACAACTGGCCAGATGGTACGATGTAGATGTGGTTTACATGCCTGGAATTCCGGAAAGACAATTTGCGGGGCAGATGAGCAGGGATGAAAACCTCTCTGTAACCCTTGATATTCTTAAAGAAAGCAATGTGCACTTTCAGATCAATGGAAAACAACTGATCCTGATGCCGTGATCATGATAGATGCCAGTAGATAGCCAATAATTTTTTTTGTATTATACCATTAGTCCAAAAGAAAACCGCCCCGACTGCGAATCGAAGCGGCAAGTAAAGTGGGCCAATATGCAATCTTCCGGACTGCTCTTTTTAAACCCAACTGCCCGTCTGCACTGATGCAGGCGAGCCTAAAAAACAAAGTTATGAAATTCAAAGCTATTACACTCCCGCATTTCAGAAGGGAGATGCTCAACAAAACGCTGTTTGTCATGAAACTTACTTTCTTTCTTATGCTGGTCGGTTTCCTGCAGGTTGCCGCAAAAGGCCTTTCACAGGAAGTATCTCTTTCGGAAAAAGGAGCCAGGCTTCAAAAAATTTTAAAAAAAATCCATAAACAAACCGGCTATTTATTCTGGTACGATGTAAAAGAAATCGGTGAAGCAAAACCTGTTGACATCCAGGTAGAGCGGGTAAGTATTGAAAAAGCGCTTTCCATATGTTTTAATGGTCAGCCACTTTCTTACACCATCATTAATAAAACAGTTGTCGTTAAATCTTTATCAACGCCTCCACCACTAGCGGCAGATCCGCCTCCCACCCCCGTTATTCCGCCACCGGTTGATATAAGCGGAAAAATAATTGATCCCGAAGGCAAGCCGGTTCCCGGTGTTTCCATAAAAGTAAAAGGCAGCAATAAAGGAACATTTACTGCTGCAGACGGAACATTTACTTTAACAGATGTGGGTGACAATGCAGAACTGGAAATATCATCAGTGGGTTTCACTACGCAGACCATTGCCGTTGGCAAAAGAAAGCAGATCACTATTTCCTTAGCCTTCGATGTAAGAGAGGAGGAAACGGTAGTAATATCGTACGGCACACAAAAAAAAGCTACGCTTACAGGAGCCATCGCTACCGTGAAAGGAGACGATATCAGGCGATCTCCGGCAACCAATATTTCCAATAACCTGGTGGGCCGGCTCCCCGGTTTGTCTGTGGTAACACCAGGCGGCGAACCCGGAACTACCGGTGCTACCATCCGTATACGCGGCTCAAATACACTGGGCAACAATAGTCCGCTGGTTGTAGTAGACGGCATCGCTAACCGGCCACTGGAACGTATTAATCCTGCCGACATTGAAAGCATAACGGTTTTAAAAGATGCCATGGCGGCCATATATGGCGCACAGGCGGCCAACGGGGTTATACTGGTTACCACCAAAAGAGGAAAGACAGGAAAGCCAAAAATAACCGTAGACTTTAACCATGGTTATAACCAGCCCACCAGGATTCCAAAGATGGCAGACGCGGCACAATATGCCACTATGCTGAACGAAATATCGTACTACGCCAATCCCGGTGCAGGACGTAATCAAAGATACACGGACGATGATATCAGGCAATTCAGCGATGGCTCGGATCCATGGGGTCATCCTAATACGGATTGGTTCGGAGAAGTATTTAAGAAATGGTCTCCCCAGACCTATGGAAATGTAACGCTTTCGGGCGGCTCAGACAATTTCAGGTACCTGCTTTCCATAGGCGCCAGAACCGAGGATGGCTATTACAAAAACAGTGCTACTAAATACGACCAATACAATTTCAGAACCAATATAGACGGCAAAATCTCCAAAAGCATTTCTGTCTCCTTTGATGTTTCCGGCAGGCAGGAAGTGGCTAATTTTCCCACTGTTTCTTCTGTAGGTATTTTCAGAGCCTTGATGCGTGGCAAACCAAACAGACCTGCATTTTGGCCCGATGGCAGCCCCGGTCCTGAACTGGAATTCGGAGATCAGCCGGCTGTTACCAGCACCAATGCTACAGGTTACGATAAAGACAAATGGTACAGGTTGGAAAGCAGGGTAAACATTACATTTAATGTTCCCTGGGTTAAAGGATTGACGATCCAGGGTAACGCTTCTATAGATAAAGCCATTGAATCCCGCAAAGTATTCATAACGCCATGGTATTTGTATACATGGGATGGAAACCCCGATCATATTTTAAACAAAGGCAAAAAAGGTGTAGACGCGCCTCAGTTAACCCAAATAAATAACGATGGACAGACTACTACTTTAAACGCATACGCTACTTATGAAAGAGAAATAAATACAGATCATCATATTAAGATAATGGCGGGAACGGAAAGACAGGAAGGTAACAATAGTTATTTTACTGCATTCCGCAGAAATTACCTGTCGGCTGAAATTGACCAGTTATTTGCAGGGGCAAGCGATGAGTTTATGTCGAATAACGGTCTGGGAACCCAAAGCGCCAGGCTGAATTATTTTGGACGTTTAAACTACGATTACAAACTAAAATATCTTTTTGAATATGTTTGGCGCTATGATGGCTCTTATATATTTCCAAAGGATAAACGCTTTGGTTTTTTCCAGGGTGTTTCACTGGGATGGAGAATTTCAGAGGAAAATTTCTGGAAAGAAAATCTCAGTTTCATTGATGGTTTTAAAATTCGTGGAACGTACGGACAAACCGGTAACGATCGTATTGCGGAATACCAGTATCTCTCATCCTATGGATTCCAGAATCAGCCCTATATACTGGGAACAGACCATGACAACAAAAGACTGGTGGAATTGCGTGTGCCCAACCCGGAGGTAACCTGGGAAGTAGCAGAGCAGGCCAATATTGGTTTTGATATGCAGTTACTCCGGAAAAAACTGACCATTGAAGCGGATTATTTTATTAACAGGCGATCTAATATCCTCACCACCAGAAATGGTTCGGTACCTGGTTCCACCGGATTCACCCTTCCGCCTGAAAATATCGGGAAGGTAAGCAACAAAGGTTTTGAGATAACAGTAGGTTATGGCGATCAGGCCGGAGACTTCGGGTATAATATTTCCGTAAACGGAAGTTATTCCAAAAACAAAATTGTTTTCTGGGATGAAACGCCCGGCGTTCCGGAATATCAGCAATCAACAGGCAGGCCAATGGGCAGCAACCTGTATTACAACGCCATAGGTATATTTAAAGACCAGGCAGATGTAGATAAGTATCCTCATTGGGCGGGTGCGAAGCCAGGTGATGTTATTTTTGAAGATGTGAATGGCGACAATAAAATTGACGGGCTTGACCTGGTTCGAAATGAACGGAATGCTTTACCCCGTTTTACCGGCGGCTTTAACCTTAGCCTTATTTATAAAAATTTTCAACTTACCGCGCTGGTTCAGGGAGCAGCAGGAGCGCAGCAATATGTTAGGCCGGAATCGGGCGATGATGGTAACTATTATAAGGACTTTGCGGAAAACCGCTGGACACCCGAAAACCCAGGCGCTACATATCCCAGAACATTTAACGGTAGTAATGAATACTGGAGAAACCAGTTGAATACCTATTGGATACAATCAACCGACTATATGCGGTTAAAAAGTCTTGAGATCAGCTATAATGTTCCGTTGAGAAAAGAAAGCAAGAGCATCCAGGCGCTGAGGGTTTACCTGAATGGATTGAATTTGCTCACAATAGATAAGGGAACGCTTATAGATCCTGAATCCATGGCAGATCAGCTCGGTATTAATTATCCACCCCAAAGGATTGTAAACGCGGGTGTATCCATCACTTTTTAAGCCAGAACAATATGAAAAAGATTATAACAAAAATATTGATAGTGCTAAGTGCCATTATACTGCTGACCTCCTGCACAAAAGCCCCTTTTCTTGATAAAGACCCGTTAGGTGAATATTCTGAAGTAGCTGTATGGAAAGATCCGGCACTGATTGAGCCTTTTGTTAATACCATTTATGCGGGTACATTAGGATCACCTTTCAACTATATGCGGCTCGCCTGCTATACAGATGAAGCAGTAAATGCTTTATACGGCAATGCATTTAACGTGAACAAATCGCTGATAACCTCCGATAGCTACCTGGAATGGGAATTTGGTTTTGGCAGCGATCATACTGCACATTTTACATGGAACAGGCTCTATGCCAACGTGCGCCGCACCAACCTGTTCTTTGCTAATATTGACAGAGCCGAATCGGACGATCCCGCCTGGATTCCCAGGTTGAAGGGCGAAGTATATTTCAACAGGGCATTCACATATCATCATCTTGTATCATTATACGGTGGCGTGCCCATCATTACAAAAGCACATGAATTGAACGACGATTTTTCTGCCCCGAGAAATACATACGAAGAATGCATCAACTTTATTGCAGGACAACTTGATTCTGCTGCGGCATTATTACCGGATACTTATCCTGCGGCGCAATTAGGACGTGCCACCAAAGGTGCGGCCCTCGCTTTAAAAGCAAGGGTTTTGCTGTACGCGGCAAGCGATCTGCACAATCCCGAGAAGAATGGCTCAGTTGTGGCAGGTTATTCAAATCCGGAATTGCTGGGATATACAGGCGGCGATGCTACGGCACGCTGGCAGGCTGCAAAAGCTGCTGCCAAAGCGGTGATTGATCTTAACCGGTACAGCCTGTATAAACCAGATCCTGCCACACCTGCAGAAGCCGAACAAAATCTTACTGCGTATTTTATATCTACCAATGGCACGGAAGAAGATATTTTATTACAATATATTTCATTGCTTGGTTATGATGATTACCCGGCTTTGCGTGTTGCACCCAATGGATATAACGGTCATGGGTCAACGACACCGGTCGGAGAAATGGTAGATGACTATGAAATGAGTGACGGAACCAAATTCGACTGGAACAATCCCGTTCATGCAGCCGATCCATACGCCAACAGGGAAGCAAGACTGTATTCCAGTATTCTGTATGAAGGTGCACAGTGGAGAGAACGCCCCGCGGATGTACGCGCCATTGACCCGTTTGGAAAAATCCAGGTTGGTCTTGTGGTAAATACCTCGGGACAAACTGTTAAAGGCGGACTGGATAACCGCGAAGGGCCGATCAATACTTCCAATGGCGGCTATACCGGGTATTATCTAAGGAAAGCTGTTGATATCAGCTATGATCCTACTTTCGGATCCGCCATGCAGAATGTGCCTTTCCGGCATTTGCGCTATGGCGAAGTATTGCTGAACTATGCAGAAGCCTGCGTGGAAACAGGGGAAGATGCAGAGGCCAGGACATATATCAACATGATCCGTAAACGTGCAGGGCTTCCGGACCTCGATGGATCACTCGCAGGCGATGCACTGAGACAGGCATGCAGGCACGAGCGCCGTGTAGAGCTGGCTTTTGAAGACATCCGTTTCTGGGATGTACGTCGCTGGCTCATCGGCCCGCAGCAGCTTACCCGCACCATGCACAAAGCTGATGTGAAATACGTAACCAACGCCACGGTAACTGCATACCGCAAACCGGATGGAACAACCTGGGGACCAGCTATCATTACCAACCAGGAAAATGGTGTTGATGTGCGGATCTTTAATAATGAAGATTATTTCTTTCCTCTTATGCGCACGGAAATCAATAAAAACAACCTGTTGATTCAAAACCCCGGTTATTAACAATATAATGTATACCTGCGCTAAGATCTTGCTATAAGAGCCTGGCGCGGGTTCTTCTTATTATAATTTCCTCTTCTATGCGTTTTATATTATCACTTCTGATACTATTAAGCTATGTTGGTTCTGCCGGGGCACAATCCCCGGTAACCTTGGAAAATTCAAATTTTAAAATTGCTGTTGATCAGCAGACCGGTGTAATTACTTCTTTCCTGGTCAAAAAAAACAATAGTGAGCTTGTCAGTGAAAAAAAATTAGCGGCAAATTTCAGGATAGGACTTCCCTTAAAAGATTATCTCGCAAATTATATTGATGGTTCGGAACAGAAAGCACAGTCGGTGACCAAAGAAGGCAATACCATAATAGTAGCATTCTCCGGCATGAATTCTCCCAAAGGAACCTATGCGGTTGACCTGGTATACCGGATAAAAATGACTGAAGATGCAATATCTTTTCACGCAAAGCTTACTAACCATAACGAACAACCGATCTCCGAATTCTGGTTTCCCCGCATCGGAGGATGGACAGGCTTTGGACAGGATCGCGAAGCAAAACTGGCTTTACCGGGTTACAACAATGATTGCCGTCAAAACATAGCGCTTTTTAAAAAATTCCCGTCCACCAGGGGCTTTGGCGCGGAAGCCGCCGAGTGGTCGTCTGATTACCCGGGAATGACTATGCCCTGGTGGTATTTATATGATGAAAAGAATGATGTGGGCCTTTACATGGGCTATCATGATACTACTTTCCGTTACAGCACATGGCATACTTATCTTACGCCCAACATCGGCCCGCAAGGTAGCTGGCTAACGCCGCAACAGGCGGGAGGCGAACCTGTAGGCATTACTTTTTCACATGTGCGATATCCCTTCATTCATTCAGGAGAAACGTTTGAATCCGGAGAATTTATCATCAGCGTAAGTAAGGGCGACTGGCATTATGGTGCGCTTGGATACCGCAAATGGTTTGTTTCACATTTCCCGATTGATAAATCCGGCAGTTGGCTGAGAAAAAAAAGTGCCTGGTTTACCTCTATTCTTTACCAGCCCGAAGATAAAATTATAGCCGACTATAAGATATACGATCAATGGACGAAAGAAGCAAATAAATATGGCATCAACTGCCACGAACTGATAGGATGGGATAATGGCGGGTTGGAAAGAAACTATCCGCTATACATACCCGAAGACAAACTCGGCGGCAGGGAAGGATTTAAAACACTGCTCAAATCCATTAAAGACAGGGGCGATCATTGTCTTGTATTTATGAATTACAATGTGCTGGATATGAGTACCGACTGGTATAAAAAAGACCTGCATAAATACATGAGCCAGGACCAGTTTGGCAACCAGGCCATCTGGATGGGTTGGGGCGAGAGCACCCTGTTGGCCAGAAAACAATTGAGTGTACGGTATCATGTGCGTTCTTCGGTTGTTCCGGGCATCCGGAAAATACTGGATGATTTTTATGTTCAATTGGTAAAAGACGGGGCGCAGGCCTTCCAGATTGATAAGTTGGTGGTTGGCTCATCTCTTGATTTTAATCCGTTGAATACGGCCAAGCCCGATGTAGCCCTTTGCCAGGAACTGGTAAACGCCATTGACACACTGGTACAAAAATGCAGAGCCATCAACCCTGATGTCAGGATGGCGTCTGAATTCAGCACAGACAGGTTCATACCATATTTTGATGTTGGGTACCGTAATACAAACGGTGCTTATGGCATCTCTCCTATGCGCTATATGTTTCCCGAATGGACAGCCTGCCAGCATATTTCGGAACCCCAGGATTTCAGAGGAGTAAATGGCGCCGTGCTTACCGGTGCAGTACTTTGTGTGGAACCCAATACCTACCAGGGTTCTATAGATCAGCCCATGTTTAAAGAGCTGGGAGGATATATCAAAGAAATAGAACGCATCCGCAAAGAATTGGCCAACCAGGTATTCCTGGGTAAATATTATGATAACCTTGGTGCAAAGGTTACGCAACTAAAAGGCACTGATGCAATACATTATAAGGTACACGGTGCAGTAAATAGTGATCAGCGCTCCATCATTATTGCCAACGATAGTAAAGAGCCTGTGCAATACAACTGGGCGTTTACCCATAAAGCAGTCACCAAAGCATTGCTTTATTCACCCTTTGAAAAAGTAAGAACGATCACCCAGGGAGAAATAATTACGATAAAAGGAAATGGCTTACACATCATAGTTGAAAAAGATTAACCAATGCAGATTACCAGGACTCATGTTACGATAGTATTGTTTTTAAGTATACAGTGTTTTATTAATTGCAAAGAGTCTTCATCGCCGAAGCTGCCGCCGGAAGACCGCTTCAGGAAAGTAGTGATAGCGGAAGCCACAAGAGAATTACAAGGGGCTATTCAATTCGATTTTGCCCCTGATGGCCGCATCTATATTATTGACCTGGTGGGATATCTTAAAATATTTAATCCCCAAACGAAGTCATTTATTAAAGCTGCAAAATTTGATGGCGGTGAATACGGGCTGATCGGCATGAAACTGGATCCTGATTTTAACAGGAATGCATATATATACCTTCAGTATTTTATTGCGGATACGACAAGATATGCGGATAGTATAAGCCGCCGTATTATGAAAATTTCCCGGTTTACCATGCAGGGCGATACACTCCATAAAGCCACTGAAAAAAATTACCTGCAGATACCATACGAGTATGAATGCTGTCATACGGGAGGCGGAATGGATTTCGATACAAAAGGCAACCTGTATATTTCCACCGGAGACAACACCGGCGCTTTTTTCTCTCAATATTCACCCACGGCAATTCTTCCGGGTCACCTGATTGATGATGGATTACGCTCCTCGGGAAACACCAACGACTACCGGGGTAAAATTCTGCGCATCCACCCGGAAAGTGATGGCAATTATACGATTCCGGAAGGAAATCTTTTTGCTGAAGGAACAGCTAAAACAAAGCCGGAAATATATATTATGGGGTTACGGAACCCTTATCGCCTGACCATTGACAAAAGATCAGGTTATTTATTGTGGGGTGAAGTTGGGCCCGACGCGGGCAGAGACAGCAGTTACGGGCCCAGGGGATATGATGAATTTAACCAGGCAAGAAAGGCAGGTAATTTTGGGTGGCCTTTGATCATCGCTAACAATAAAGCATATACGCATGTTATTTACGGCGAAAATCAAACCCCGGAAAACAATATGCCGGTAAACCGCGTTGCAGAAAAATTTGATACTGCACATCCTGTTAATTTCTCACCTAACAATACCGGCCTGCGTGATCTGCCACCGGCGCAACCTGCCTTTATATGGTACCCGTACGATTCCTCTAAAACTTTCCCTTCTTTTGGTGCAGGCGGCAGAACTGCTATAGGAGGACCCGTATATACTTTTGATCCTGCTCTTGATTCTAAAATAAAATTCCCGGACTACTTTGATCATTGCTGGTTTATTGGCGACTGGATGCGGGACTGGGTAAAGGTGGTGCATTTCAATAAAAACAATGATCTCCTCCGCGTTGATGATTTTTTGCCCGGAACGAAATTCACCAAGCCCATATATATGAAGTTCGGACCGGATGGCGCATTGTATATGCTGGAGTACGGCACTACCTGGGCTAGTAATAATGCGGATATAAAATTGTCGCGTATTGAATATATACCCGGTAACCGGCCCCCTGTTGCACAAATACAGATCGGGAAGAAGACCGGTAAAGACCAACTGACCATCCCGCTTTCCGCTGACAGTTCGTTTGATTATGATGGAGACGCGCTCCGGTATACCTGGAAGGATCACAAGGGCAATATAACGGGAAAGGATAAGTCATTTTCTGCCGTGTATGATGAGCCGGGGAGATATGGTATAAGACTTGAAGTAGCAGACGGCAATGGCAACGTTACGGTAAAAGATAGTTTTGTTACGGCAGGCGTAACAACAGAAGTAGCATTACAATTACCTAACCGCTCCTTCTATTGGGATACCATACAATATGCGTTATCTGTGCAGAATGAGAAAAAAGAAATAGCAGCCGCTGAAAACGCTAAAGTTTTTTTACAATATCTTCCGGCCGGCAGCAACCCCCGGTTAACAGGGGCAAATGCTGATATAAATGGAGAGGTATTAATGAATGAAAGCGATTGTAAAGGCTGTCATCACCACGACCTTACATCAGTTGGCCCGAGTTTTATGCAGATAGCGGATAGATACAGCACGCAACCCGAAATGATAGCTCCCCTTGCATCAAAGATCCTGAAGGGCGGAAGCGGCGTGTGGGGAAGTAATAACATGATCGCTCATCCACAGTTATCTGTGGAGCAGGCTACCGCGATTGTGAGATATATTTATTCGCTCAGTGAAAAGCAAAGTCCCGTAAAAGAACTTCCGGCAAAAGGCCGGGTAGCAGTGGCCGCTGCGGGAAAAACGCAGGCGCAAAGTGGACGGTATAAACTAAAAGGAAATTATACCAGCAATGCACTTCCATTCAGGGGCCTCATTTTCAGCGATAGTAGTATACTGCGCAATGCGCTGGTAAGAGGTGCCGACTTCGACCACATTTCCGATGCCACGATATCTGATGGAATCATAACAGGCAGAACTTTTTCTTTTGCATATCTTAAAGACATTGATCTTTCCGGTATACGAAAAATTAAAATATGGTCAAGTGGACCTATAGAAATACGGATAGACTCAGAGAAAGGACCGGTGATAGGAAAAGCGCATATTTCCAATAGCAAAAGCCTGCAATCCGTAACAACTGATCTGCAACCCACACATGGCAGCCATGATATTTATTTTGTGTTTTCAGTAGCAGAAGATGGATTTGTATTACAGCAACGTTTACAACAAGTGTTTTTTATCGCTCCAACCCTATCCGGATATTAGCGCATGGGATAGGCCAATCAAAACCTGCTAGGTTTGCAAGGCAAATCTAACAGGTAGGGCAGCATACAAAAGGCACTTCCGTAAGCGGCGATGTGCGTAAGATGCGGTAATTGCCCAACTCATCACCCAATGCCTGCCTGTTCCTGTTTCTGCGATCCAGCAGCGTTGCAGCCAAATCTTTTGTGGCTCTTTGCGAAGATAAAGCCGCCAGCCTTTCATCCGGTAATGGTAAAAAATGATCGAATATGCTGGTAATATTTCCAAACACTTCTACAACCAGCACACTCAGCGGAGCGTCTTCGGGTAGCCCTAATTGTTTTAACAGCACAGCGATCTCTTTATTCGCCCACATGGCAGTGGCGGTTTTAGGCTGATCTTTGTATATAGCTTTAACAGCGCCTGCCAGCAGGCTTGCTGCTGTAAATTTCGCAGCTTTGGGTAGCGGTGCTGTCGTACCCGTATCTTTCAGGTTTTCAAAAGCATGGAGAATGTTTGCGGCCATTGTCTTGTCTATCTTTACAGCTTTACCTGATTTGTAATCGCGCATGGCTTTGTTTAACCTTGCTTCATACACTTTATCTATTTTCAAACGGTTTATTTCATTCATCAGCGTGAGGTTACTCAGCACAACACTCGCCCTCGCTGCTTCATCTGTCTTATCCACCGTCCATATAGCGGAGGTGTGTACAATCTCAGAAAGGACAGCATTATTAAACAACCCTGTACCGGCAGGCGTCTGCACTTCCGGTTGCTGAGGCCTTACCAATGTCATCAGCTTTTCATCTAAAAGAATATTGCGGTATGTTGTGCCATCGGCCTGCTTTACCTGCGCATACAATATGCAATGCAGTTGCGTACGCGGCGGATCATTGGTTACATTCTTTCCTTTCCATACCGCTTTCGCATAGGGTGCATTCACATACACTTTGTCAATATCACGGTTTACATTACACAACAGCGTTGGAGCAGGATGCTGCATACCGGCAATCACCAAAGGCCTTCCAAACCTGCCCTGGGCGGTACTCCACAGGTTTTCCTTTCCTGCTTCATCATTGCTCCAATGGCCGTGACCAATGCGGAACTCGTAAGTAAAAAAACCGAACAGCTCAGGACTCTCAGGATGCAATCCCGGGGGAAGCGGCAGTAAATAATGGATATTGTCATCATCACTGGCTTTTTCCATTGCCTGCATGGCACCCAGTCCGGCCATGTCATCTGTTTGGCCCGGAGTGATCATCCGTATATATTCCGGATCAATGGGCAAAGGCGGATCTTCAACGGTAGCCTGTAACAGCTCAGCGAACTGCTTATTGTTTCCGATCAACTGATCGGGCGCATAATGCAATACGCGACAAAATATAGTATCCGCGGGATTTTGAACAGGCTCTTCCAGCTCTACCCACAAGTATTTTTGCCTGGCTTCTGTGGCGCTGTATTTTTCATTTTTACGATAAGGAGAAAAGGCCAGGCCAACGCTGGCGATTTTGGGTACCTGTGCAGGGATAACCGTAGCCGGCAATATCAACTTATCGGGTTGCTCTGTTTGATCTTCTCCATGTCCTTCTTTAAACTTTGCCGCAATGGTATACTGCACTTCTATTTTATCGGGAAAACGAAGCTGCCCGTTGGGTTGAAGCAGTGCGGATTTGGGTTCGATAGCATCAATAAAAATAATAGTGCTGCTGCTCCTGTTGATATTGCCAAAAGGATCCGTTTGCAGGGATTCGAAGGATGCGGAATGCTTGATCTCAATATCGCCGATATTGTTGAGTGTTTCCGTTTCACCTGCATCATCGCGACTGAATTTTTTTTGCCGCCCGATAATAAACGCCGTATCCTGCAGGCCATCCCAGCTCCAGTCGCGGTTCAGGCGATACACTAAACAGCCAATCCAATGATTACACAGATCGGCTTTGGTAGAAAAAGTAATGCTGCTGCCATCCGGCGCCAGGTGATGGCGGATTTTATTATTACATCCAAAAACAACCCGCTCCCCTTTTTCAGCAACCAGGGTAAGTCCGTTTACTTTTACGCCCAACTGCTGCGCAAGCCGTTGCATAATATCCGGGCGGTTGCTGGTTTCCGCATTAAAGAAAAAGAATTGATTGACTATTCCCTTACGGATAAACTCAGGATCGGGCTGCAGGTATAGCCCCTGCAACGCGGGCACATTGGCTTTAGGCAACAATAGTGGAGCGTCTTCATTGATCAGTTCCTTATAGAACCAGAACTGTGTTTTTTTGCCATACCGGCTGTCGAGATCCGGGTTCGCTTCATTAATAAACCCATAATAAGTGCTGTCCTCACCTTCGCAAACAGCACGAATGGTCATCCTGATCTTTCTTGCCGTGGGCAATGGAATATCCGTCATGGCATTGATAGCTGCCTTATTCAGTCCGGGCGTATTAAAAGGATCATCGCTGCTTCCCAGGTTGAGCGTTGGTGCATCATGAAATACAACGTTAAGTGACAGGGTATCCTCCATATCTGCCGCGGCATTTACAGCAGGAAAATTTCTTGACGTAGTATACAACGTAATATAATTTTCATTACCACTTTCGCTGGCAAGGTTATCCAACCGCAAGGTTTCCACTTCTACTTTTATTTCCACCTCAGCCACATCCGGATCGGCTATGGCAGGAACGATGTTTTTGGGATTTGCTGCCGTACCACCCTGTTTCTGATCCTGTGCCGACTGGATCAATAGCTGCACAGGATCTGCACCCAATGACTGGTATTTTCCTGTAAAAACAACCGCGGGATAATTCAGCACCGGTCTTTGGATGGAAAGCACAGGATTACTGTTGAAGGAAGAAGTCTGATCACCGGCTATGATCTCATTGAAAAAATCAGCCTTGGCTTCTCTTAAATCTTTAGATTTTTCAATGCGGCACAATGATGGCGCTACATATCTCTTAAAACTCCATTCCGATGTTGGCGCAGCGGCATTATTGTACACATCTTCAGCAATCACAGGGCCGCCGCCACTGATGTCCATCATGCGAACACGGAACTGGTAACGGTTGCCATAACGCAATAGCGTAGCCGCTGCTACTTCGTCGAACATATTATTGGGGTCAACGGCTTTGGTAGGTGTGGGATCCAAAGGATTTAACCGGGCTTCATCGCTCTGATGAATATTCACCGCATCACTATCTTTCAACACCACGCTTTTGCCGATCCAACTGGTAAAATACATGGGTAGCCAGTAGGGCGCTTTTGTATCATTGTCCAACTGGGTTGGGAAAACCTGGAATGGCAATTCCAGCTCTTCATTGGCTGCATTACCAAGGCTCGCGCCTCCCAGGGAATAGGTTTGTTTGCTTCTTACTAAATTCAAACTGCTCCAGTCTGCGTTTAACGCATCTTCTTTTACATCAATGCGGTAGCCAAATACACCCAGTGGTGCGTCAACCCGCGGCCCGGTTTTGGCGGGATATCCTTCCAACTGGCGCATATACCATATCAAAATCTGCTCATCGTCCCATGCCAGGCGTATACCCTCATCTTTTACGGGATGGCTTCCATCCTGCCTTTCGCTGAGTAGTATGGTGCTCACAGGCTGAGCGGCATGTACAATTTTAGCAAAGCCATCGTTGTATTCATTCAGTTCAGCAAAAATTTTATCCCACGGCGCTGCCGGTGGTTCCGGATCTACTATTTCGCCGGTTTTTACAAATAAAACAGGAAAAAGTATGGGTGCAAAAACCGGGCGTTTATTTTCAGCACCTGTTTTTAATTTGGGAATGCGGGCTGCATATGGTTTTATAAATGGGCCGTCTGCGTCCACCATCAATTTTTCCTGTATGCTTTTATAATCTTCGTTAACGATATCGGCATAGATATAACAGCCCTTTTCGAATAAGGCTGCATTGCCGCCTTCAACTGTAATCTCAGTTTCATATACCATGCCGCAGGCCCTGGCAAGCAAAGGCTGACGCAGTATATAAGCGAATACCTGGCCCCAGCTCAAATCATCATTGTTCTTCCAGGTGGCAACGAGTGGAGTATCCTTTTTTATAGCGCAGTGATAACTGTCATCTGTTTTGGCGTTCGGCACCCGCGGTGAGGTAAAGTTAAAAGCACCCCGGTAACTTTCGGGCAGGTACTTATTTACCGTTGGTGAATCCGGCATTATATCCGGCGTTTTATCGGAAGCAGTGATATTTATTTTAGCGCCCAATTCAGCCGCAATGGCCTGTAGCAAGGCATTTTTGTTGGTGGCTGCATCCACATTTACGGGCACATCCACAGGTTTACGTGTTAAAGCCAGCGCATTGCCGATTGGCCATTCATCCAGCCCCTTTACTACTTTTAATTCAAATTGAGGAACAAGGTCTGCAAAAGGAACAGCGGTATTATCAGGCGCCGGTAATCCGGTTGGATGGTTCGCAAACGGATCCTGGTTGCGTGGTATAACAACGATATTGAGATGCAAAGTTGTTCCATCATAACCTTGTGGAAAAACCATCGTTGTATATCTCCTTTTCTTTTCCATAATGTTGTATTGATCAAATTATAGGGGTATGTTTATTTTCGAGTCGCAGGTTACAAGTTTCAGGTTACAGGTTTCAGGTTACAGGTTTCTCACATCTCACTTTTCATATAGCATTCTTGCTGATCGCCGATTGCTGACGGCTGATCGCTCTATGCCACCTGCCGGTCTTCACCCCATGTTTTAGAGAAACTGATATCAATGATCAGAAAAATGCTGATGTCAATAGCGAACGTAACCTGGGCGCTGCAATCTGTTTTACCACCCTGCCTTACTACAATGCCTTTTGCTTCGATGGTAATACACACACACACCAGTCCGCCCAAAAGATTGGCCTGCCCGCGAAACAGCATCAATGCGGCCAGCACCACTTTATCTTTATCCGCATACATTTCTACGCCTACCATAAACGTTACGCTGGCGTTGCCCACTACAGGTAAACTCACTACTATGGATACCCCAAAGCCGAATTTTAAAGTGAGGCTTGGACCTACCTTTGTATCTGCTGCAATTCGTACATCCACCGAACCTATAGCGTAAATGGAACCCACGCCCACCGAGTAACACATTACGCTTAACCCGCCGTGGAATTGCAGGAAAGCGCCTGCTGTAGGTAGTAACTGGGATGGGTCGCTCGTTACTTTAAGCGCCGCGTTAAAATATACGCCAACGGAAAGTGAGGCTTCCAGCTTGAGCGGTGTTTGTGCGCTGTTGTACAATTCATCGGTTGGCGGAAAACGGATAAGGGCGATCTCTTTGGTAGCTTCAAATTTATATTCCCATATTTCACCGCTGTTGCTCATGGCTAACTTTAAACCCTTTTTTAGTGCCTCTCCATAATCGCCCGAGCTTAAGGAAGCGAGCATTTGCAGTATATCAATTACAGGCTGCAGCGCATCACTGAATTCAATTTCAGGCGTGGGTATGCCTTCCGTTGGACTACTGCCACCCTCATAACTGCTTTCTTTTCCTTTCTGCGCATCAAAGTTGCCTTTAATGGTCATCAGCCGTTTCATGTCTCCCAGGTCTATCACCATTGCCAGGTTATTCATCCGGCTCTTCCATTGGTCAGCCATATCGCCGGCAAAGGAATTTACATCAAAATTTAACTTGCTGTCTACATAGTCCGCAGGGGCATCGGTTTTTTTACCGGTTTTGTATTCGATGTAAATCCGCAATGCTTCTGTGTCTACAAGCGGAATTTCAAAAGACGGTACATCAAATTTTAATGCTTTATCCAATACGCCGTTGGCGCCGTTCTTTAACATGCTCATGCCCTGCTTAATGACTGCTTCACCCGCTTTTTCCGCTTCCACTTTCATGAGCTCCAACACTTTTTCACCTCCGTCTTCCAAAGCGTTCTCAACAAAAGCCTGGAAGGTATTTCCATTGGCGTCTTTACTGTTGAGTAAAGGAATCGTCTTGCCAAAATCAGTAATGGCATTGCCAATATTGGGAAATATACCATTACCAGTCATTAGCCGGTATGCATCCGCAAAAATAGGCGGCGTTTTACTGAGCATTTTATCCATGTTCAGTCCATACGCCGGTGTAAGAAATAATGCCTTTTGCGTGGCGGTAGTTTGCAGGTATCCAAAGTTGAGGGTATCGGCAGAAGGGTCGCGAAGTATTTCCAAAGGATGAGCGATGCGAATGAGCTTTTGCTGTAATGTGGCGGCATCCACTGCATTTCCCTTTTTCCATGCGGCAGTGCGTATAAGCGGAACCGTTATATCCTGCGGAAGCGGTATCACTTCACCTGTGCCGGCATTGTGCTGCACGATTGCCCAACTGCCATCTTTGGGTAAAAAAACATTACCTCTTGCCGCTACCACAAATACGGGTATTGTACCCGCCTTATTAATGGAGGCGCTTACATCGAACCGGTTAACACGGATCTGCTGGTTGCTTTTGTTGATGTCTAACACACAATCTACTTCACCGCCTATACTGCCGTTTTGTATTTGCAGCAACGCTTTCAACTGCTCCGCTGTTAAAGGTTTGCCGGCGGGCGCCACCTGCACATATCCCAATACCCTTTTGGAAACTACCTTCTTATCAATATGTCCCTGCACTACATTTTCTATTTCCACATCGGCATCAAAATATACACCGCCGCACTTAACAGGCTCATGCTTTTCTGTTGCGCCATTGGTATACATCTGCCCTTTTACTCCATTCACATAGTCTGCATTGGGCGCTATAATATTTTCGGATGTATACTCTGTTACAGATGGCGCATCTTTTATATTGCGCACATTAAACAATCCCCTGATGATACCGGGATGAAATTCATATGGCGCTTCAACGTTTTCAAAATCGGCCACGGTTAATTTAGCAAAAGGATCTTTCCCTTTTTTCAGGTAGCTATAGGAAAAATCAAAAAGCCCATCGCTTTCCGCTTTCCATCCGCTGTCGGTACGAAATACATAGCCGGAGCCTGTGCGGAAAACGGTAATGGTTCTTACCACCCGGATACCCCAGGGATAAATAATACTTTTTACCTGGATCACTTCATGCCCTGTTCGGCCGAGCATTACATCAAACCGGGCCTGGCTGGTTTGCGCCATCGCAGCGCCCGGACTTAACCAGTTGCTGAACATGCTGGCGCCATAACCGGTAATATCCATACGCGATACCGGCACGCCACGCGACTCTTTGAGCAATGAGGAAAGGCTTAATGGTCCAAACAGGAATTCATTGTTGAAAATCTCCGTTACGCGGTGACCCAAATTACTGGCATAAGAAGCCATTCCAAACCAGTTCAGCAGGTTATTGGCCTGCACCGTATAGCCGGGGAACATATCACTATCGTATTCTGTTGGATTAGCAGGATTGGGCTTGCCAAATCTTCCGGCCTGCAGGCTTATCTGAATACCGCCTTCAAGCTTATAGGTATTATCTTCTTCATTCTTCCTGAACTTCGGACGTATATTTTCAATCGCCGGTTTCTGCGGCTCAACAAAATGTTTTGAAATATAGCTGATAGCCTTCATTCCGAAGGGCAGCGTAAAAGCAGCGAGCGTATAATTACCGGGCTGCGATTTAAAATCTTCAATCAGCCCGTTGGTAACCGGTATGGGCGCCAAAGGCACGGGAGCCATGTTGTTATTCCAGATACGCGCCGGGCCGCCATCATCGGCATAATATAAAAAACCCGCTTCGGGATCCATTAAGAGTTTGGGTGAGTTGGGATCGAGGGGATTATCCCTGTCGGGCGGGGTTAAGTTTATTTCTGGCTCCCACGCCATCAGTGGCAATGTAAATGCCCGCACCCTGTTTGCCGGCAACTTAACCTGCATACCTTCCACAAGGAACGGAAATGCATTGTTCAAGGCACTTCTGTTATAATCCACATTATGCACTTCGCCATCTTCGCCCCGAACGCTGCCGGTTCTTATTAGCTGCCATGCCGTGCCAAAGCTCACCCCCATCTGGTTGGCATTGCTGCTCACATCTAAAAGCGAAAAGAATTCCCGCTGCAACTGTAAACCACTATCCCATACATCTTCCACATCTTTCTTCATCTTAAACAGTTCTTCCGGGCTGTAAATGGCGCCATTGGCATTTTTAAACCCTGCCAGCAGATCAATATTCATCGAAGGCTCTTCCTTAAGAATAACGCCGGGAAACCTTTCGGCAACAGTTTCAGGTGTAAAGCTTTCATTGGTCAGCCTTACCGCAGTAGCGATACTGCCAAATAATGGTTTTTTAAGTGTTGTGGCTGCTGTTCGTGATGGCTTACGGGAAAGGGCAACCGCTCTTTGCGTAACCGTCTTTTTCTTTGCTGCTTTGCTTGTGGACTTTTTTACGGGTAAGGTTAACATATCAGGAAGGGTGCTTCCGCCAAAATAAAAGTTAACGCTTACATCATCTGTTTGGCCTTCCGCTTCTATAAAGCCCACCACACAAATCAGCAGGCTGTTTATACCGTTTGCCCCGGCAATGCTGCCGTATCTTTCGGAAGAAACACCCCGCCGCCATAGCCCAAGGTTGGCCACATAAGGATCAGGTAAAGTAGGTAAATAACTGTACAACGAGAAAATGAGAATACAATTTCCGCGTATTACATTTTCCATCTTGTCATCGCACTCACCGAAAAGGATAAACGATTTTACCGGCGAAACAGTGAACAATGCATTTTCGAGTGCAATGGAGAAAAGATTTAATACCTGGTTGGGGGCCGCTGCGCCAGGAATGTTTCCGGCATTACCAGAAGCAGCCTGGTCGGCCTGCATATCTTCTTCCATCAGCATTATTCTTCTGCCGGCTTTTCCTGCGCTCAGCATCATGCTGCAGGAAGACGACCGTACGGGAAAAGGCTCTCCGTTTACCTTAACCGGGCGGTCGGTATAAATAGTGGCGGCACAATTTGTAATCAACAGTTCCTGCGCGTTTTTGCTGTTTATAATAAAAATGAAAGGCGCCTTTTCTAACAATACCATATCCGCGGTGGTACCATGTGGGTTTTGCTCATCTTTCCATAATTCCAGGTGATGTGAAGCGCCGATGGCATCAGCCTCCATATCGGTGATAACAAGCTCACCGGGCTTACCTGAAACTGAAGGTTGCTTTAATCTTATGTCTTCATTTTGTAACCCGTTCCAAATCATGCGAAAACCTTCACCACATTGCAATAGTACCGCCCCGTTGCCCGTTGCCTGCACAGGATCGCTAATATTTAATGCGGTTGCAGCAAAAGCCCAATACGTTTTTTTAACAGGAACTTTACCGGAAAGATTGGTCCACGGGCTTTTGTATTGTGCGATCGCAAATTCATTCACGTCAGCTTTCCATGGTATCAGTACCTGGTTGTTATTGTATGCCGGCGATATATTGGGGGCTGGTGTAAAGCTGAATGCAAAAGGCTGTCCGTATATCTGGCATGTTGCCAGTCCAATTTGGGTAATATTGCATTTGTTATTCTGCCACGTAAATTCCCATATTTCCGGTAATTGATAAGTGGCTTCTCTTGCATCTCTTCCGTAAGGTGAGGTTTCTGCAGCACCTTCTTCTGTATGCTGTGCCAATTTGAGCGACACCTGTATAATAACGGAAGGGTTTAACGTTATCTGGCTATTTTGTACAGTAGGTGCAAGGCTCAGCTTTATGCTGCCTCCTTTAACCGCTACGCCAATGAACCGGTCTGCCGGTGCCGCAGCAGAAACTAACTTTGCATTTATCCAGCAGCTACCTGCTACTATTGTATAGGTTGTAGCAAGCTCTGCAGGCAAACCGCCTGGAAAAAGCACCCTTCCCTGCCGGAAGGAAGCCTTAAATAACAATACCGGCTGCGCACCTATATATAGTGTAATTAATTTTTCATAGCGATAAACATCTATCCATATTTCCCGGCCCTCATTATTTAAGAAGGGTCCGAATGTTTCAGCAGGACTGGCTCCCGCCGCCCAGTCGGGCACACTGCCCGCTACTGCGGCATTTAACACGGGCACACTGCGTACGAAAATACGCTCCCCGGACGCTTTTTCCGGCGCAGTTGCTCTGCCCAGCACTCCTGTAGAAATATCGTTAATATTGCTGAGCGCAGAAACGCTGATATTGTCGCGGCTGTACAAATTGGAATTGGCAAAAAGGCGTTCCGTTCCTGTATCTTCAATCTTTTGGCTGACGAGTGAAGCCGCTACCCGTTCCCTTGCCTCCTGCAATTGTTTTTCCTGGTCTTTCTCTTTTACAGTAAGATGCCCGGTTATGCTTTCCAGCATAGCGGATAATTGCGCCTGCGTCATCAAAAATGATTTAATCAATGAAAAAATGCGTTCAGGCAAACGAGTATCGTATACTGCAAATCCCTGCAGGTTTGCCTTTACTAAAATTTTAAAGGAAGTTGAATTTTAAAGAAGGAACGGAAGAGGCGGAACATAGGACCTTACTCAGGGGGGACAGTAATATTAAAAAATAGAAATGAGTAATCAAAGCAATGTTGATAAAATATTATCTGATTAACATACAAATAAGATGCACTGATGCAGCAAGTCCTGTTTCTTTCACGCCAATCCAAACCCTATTGCCAATGTTGTCTCATTGCATCTTACCCGTGTGCAGGAATTATTGTATGATGAGCCGTTGAAGTCGCGCATGCAAAAGAAACATAAAAAATGGTACCGCCACCCTTCCTGTTTTCAAACCACAGCTTGCCTTCATGTGCATCCATGATCTGCATGCATATGGCCAGCCCCAGGCCGTAAGAAGGCTCCCCGGAACTACCTTGTCTTTTAGAATCGTCTGTCATCATGAATATTTTTTCTTTCAGGTTTTCCGGGATGCCAATGCCTCTATCTTTTATGGCTACTGTTACGCAGTTGTCTTTGAGTGTAAAATCAACATTAATATCACTCTTTTCCGGTCCAAATTTTAAAGCATTCCCAATGAGGTTACTGAAAACGCGCCATAGTTTCTCCCTGTCTGCGTGTACAGTACACGGAACGGCTTGTAATTTTATGATTTGCTTTTTCTCCATTGCTTTAGGCGCAAGCATATCCACACAATAGGAAACCAGTACGGCCAAATCCACCGGTATTTTATTAACGTCATTTCGCTTCTGACTGGTATGCAAAAGCTCCTCTATCAGTTGAACAGCATGGTGACTTGCTTTGCTGATCATTTCCAGCATTTTGCGCTGACCGGGCAGGTAATTATCATCTTTCAGTAAAAAATCACTCATACCTGCTATACCGCCAACAGGATTGCGAAGATCATGGGCCACCACTTTCATCATCCTGCTGTTTTCTGCATGGCTTTTTGAAAGGGCTGTGAATGTTTTCTGCAGATGGGTATTCTTGTCAGACACTTTTTTATTGAGGGCAGCCAGCACAACTATATGCTTTTTAGACTGGCGATTGTTCCGCCAGATCAAAAGCGTTACGAGCATTGCCATAACTGCGCCGATCGCGGTTATAATAAGGTATATGGTTTTGAGTTCATCTTCTTTTTGAAGCGCATACAATTCATACTCGTTTTTTAAATAGCCGAGTTCTTTATTAATATCCGGAGCGAGTATACCCCGCTCTAAAATATCCATTGAATCCTTTATTTCGGTATAACGTGTGAGATAGCTGCTGGCTTTGCGGAAATCATTGTTTTTTCCGGCTATTTGCGATTGCAGCAGGTTCCATCTTTTCAGTACTTCGGGATTAGGAAAACTGTCCAGTCCCATTTTCAACGATCGCAGTGTTTCGCCGGCCTCCTTCAGCCGGTTATTCCGGACATAGAGATCAGCCAGTTTGGAAAGCGACCAGGATACATCCTCCGGCGCCCGGCCGGGTAAGCTGTTGTTGCGAATGCTTGCTTTAAGCAATCGTTCAGCAGCAGAATCATTTCCTATCTCCATTAAATCTTTTGCCAGGTTACCATAAATAACGGCTTTTGCAGTTGCAATAAAAATGGTATCTAAAATCTTTTGGTTTTGTGCATTGTACCGGAAGGCTTTGTGTGCATTCAGATTGATATAATTCAAGGCACTGTCAAAATAATACACAGCGCTGTCATGCATGTTCTGCCTGCTATAGCACAATCCAATATTATCAAGATTGGCCTGCTGATTGGCAAATATGGTGTGCTCTTTGTTTGGATCGTTATTAAAATTGCAATTTGCCTGTTGCTCAAAGGCCTCTCTAAAATATTCAGCCGCCTCCGCATAGCGCTTATGATTATAGGCCACCAATCCAAGTCTCGCGCTATACGTTGTAAAAAGACAACTATCGCCAGTTTTAAATATAGCCTCACGGGCCAGGAAATAAAATCCAAATGCTTCATTGTAGCGTTTAAGCGCATGCAGGTCATCGGCTTTATACGATAAGGCAGTAGAATACCAGTACAGGTATCCCTTTTTATGCTTAAGCTGCTTAACAATCATAAGCATGCTGTCCGAATAAATCAAAGACCTGGCATAATCTCTTCTCTCCGTATAATAATAGCCTCTTTTGCAGCCGTATATTTCATATAATCGCTCAGCATAGGGAAGCTCTTTATATACCGAATCAATAGCGCTGAGATAAAGGGCGCTGTCTTCAATATATTTCTGTATTTTTCTGAAGTTGAAATTTTCGTACGATTGATGCCCGTCTTCCTGCCGGTGATTACGGCAGCAGACTAAAAAAAGCATGAAAGCCGTTAGTATAAACAGGATGGGAATCAGAATTTTTCCTTCACGCTTCATGGCAAACGTTTTTCAAACTGCATTCAAAGGTTTTGTGTTATACTCATAAACGTGTTTAATGTTCGTAGCGTATGCAAAGTATGCAGTGTTTATACAGTGTAGAGGTAAAATGCGGAAGATCATACTATGATACAGATATTTCTTTGTAGTAAGGGTTACAGCCACTCAGCCTTTCACACTTATCGCCACGTAGAAGGAAACCCTTACTTGTCAAACAAGTGTTCATATGTCGTCATATTCGGGGTTATATATTTTATGAGGTTGAATATCTATCTGCTAAAAAAAACTACATCTTCGCAATATAATAATCTACAAAATGAAACATTTCTTTTTTTTACTTGTCGTGGATATACTTTGCTCAGGCATATTGTTGGGTCAGCAAAAAGAGCGCATCATTAATAAAGAAGATTTTTCATTCCTTGAAAATATTACAAAAGCAGTGATGGATAGTTCGCGCATTTACCCTCACCAAAGTATCCCGTCATTTGGGTCCAATCAAACCGGGGGAATACTGATCCGGCCCGGCGGAAGAATAACCTACCCTGCTTTTTGGATCAGGGATTACGCCATGTCGCTTGAAACGGGTTTTGTAAAAAAAGAAGAGCAAAAGCACATGCTGCTATTAACCGCAGCTACACAATGCGATCAAACCTGGATCACCAAAGGAGGGAGCATGGTGCCTTTTGGGGCCATTGCCGATCATATCCGCATTGACAACAGCCTGCCTGTTTACTTTCCGGGCACCTACGATGTGGAAGAGCAGGGCGTAAAGGAATTTGGTATGTTTCCTCCCTATTGCGACCAGTTCTATTTTATAAGGATGGCTGATCACTATATAAAATCTACCGGCGACACTGCAATGCTTTTCAAAGAAATAAATGGAATAAAGCTCATTGACCGGCTGGAAACCGCCTTCAGAGTACCGCCTTCCCATAAGGAGAATCATATTGTTTATACCAATGAGGCTTTCAGGGGTGTAGATTTTGGCTTCAGGGATGCGGTTGAAATTACCGGTGACCTGTGCTACGCATCTATATTAAAATATGTGGCGGCAAATAACCTGTCGGATATTTTTACCTTATCGGGAAATAGAGCAAAAGCAGATCAATACAAACAAATTGCCCAATCCATAAAAAAAGCACTGCCCGTAATTTTCATAAATAAAGAGGGGATGTTGCTGGCTTCAACGGCTAAAAGCAGGCAGCCGGATGTATGGGCTACGTCCTTAGCCATCTATTTAAATATTCTTGAAGGAGAGGATGCTTTGAAAGCAAGCCGGCATCTTGCGGATGCTTATAAAAGCGGCACTTTGGCCTATAAAGGCAATATCCGGCATATTATAACAACAGAGGATTACAATACTGAAACCGCCTGGCAAAAATCTTTGGTTCCTAAAAATGAATACCAGAACGGCGCCTATTGGGGAACGCCCACCGGTTGGGTTGCCTTTGCCCTTGCCAAAGTAAACAGCGCTTATGCCCAACAGTTAATAAAGGAATATATAACCCATTTAAGAGAAACGGATTACCGCAAAGGACCCTCTTTTGGAGGTCCTTTTGAATGTATCTATCCGCCTTCCTATACCCGCGGTCCTGTTTATTTAACAACAGTTGCCTGCCCGTATATTGTTTTAAAAGCTATGGAAAATAAAAGATGATTTTGATGACAAAATACTGATGCCCTGGTTCGTGTCCGCACGAACCAGCTTCCAACTTCCGGTTCGTGACACAAACCGGGGCTTCCTATAGTTTATAATATTGCTCCCATCCTTTGCGTGGTGGCGCTCCCGTTAGTAAGGCATCGGCAAAGCGGTTATTGGTAATGCGCTTTGTTTCCCTGTCGAACAAAATTTTGGTATTGAGCCGTTGCGCCATTACGCCCAATGAAAACACCTGGCTTAAGGGGCCGGCAATCTCAAACGGGGAACGGGTTTTTTCCGATCCGCTGCAGGCAAGCAAAAAGTTGGCAAAATGGTTTGAAGGACTTTTAGGCACTTCCGGTAGTTTGGACGCCATTGCCTTTGCTTTTTCTTCGGGAATAATGGATAAGGTGCTGCCATGTGAACCACCTTTAAACGTCAGTTCCTTACTGTATATAATTTTACCGGGATTGAGTTTAGCCGGTTGAATTTTTCCATTGCTTGCAGGAGGAATATTGGGATCCAGTTCAGACACGCCATACCCTTCGGGCACCGCAGGAATATTATTCACACCATCATACCAGGTAATATCAACCGCCGGCATTTTTTTGCGCTGCGGAAATCTAAACAGCAGTGTGGTAGACATGGGATAGAAAAATTCATTATGCCCTTCCGCTTTGAGCGCGCTAATTTCATATGGTAGCCCGAGTTCTAAAAACTGGTGCGCGGTATCCAAAATATGCGCTCCCCAATCGCCCAGGGCGCCCATACCGAAATCGTACCAGCAACGCCATTGCCCCAGGTGATAATCTTTATTATAATCGTGATACTGTGCCGTGGTCAACCAATTGTTCCAGTCCAAAGTGGCAGGAACAGGTTCCGCTGCAGGAAATTTTTTGATTGAAGTATCCCACCCATGCCAGCGGCGGGCTGAATTCATGTGTGCAGTAATTGCGGTAACATCTTTTATAATACCGGCGTCTTTCCATGCTTTAAACTGAAAATAATTGGCTTCCGAATGTCCCTGGTTACCCATCTGGGTTACCACTTTATTGTATTTTTTTGCAGCCGCCATCATCAGCTCTATTTCATAAAAAGTGCGCGCCATTGGCTTTTCAACATACACATGCTTGCCCAGCCCCATGGCCATCATGGTGATGGGAAAATGTGAGAAATCGGGCACCCCAATAGAAACCGCCTCTATCTCATTGCCCGCCTTATCAAGCATTTCACGGAAGTTCTGGAATTTTTTTGCACCGGAAAATTGATCAATATTCTTTTGTGTGTGGGGCGCACCCATATCTATGTCGCAAAGTGCTACAATATTTGCAAGATCAGTGCCATGCAAGGCCTTAAGGATCTCGCCGCCACGGTTGCCAATACCAATACAGGCAAGATTAACTTTTTTATTTGCACCAATGATCCGGCTATAACTCTTTGCATTGGAATGCAACCCGCTCACGGCCAATCCTGCAGTGGCCAATGTGGCCGATTTTAAAAATCTTCTTCTCGATGACATGTTAGTTTGAAGTTTATAGTTAGTAATTTGAAGATATAAATGATCCTCAATATACAAACCATCCGTTTAAATTCCTTAACAAATCATGGCAGGTGATTGGATAAGAGTAAACTCCGGTATCCTACATTTCATAAACAGAAAAATCTTTGATTTGCGGCTGAGCAGACGATTCGGTTATGCTTAGCCGTACTTTATTTGTTGTTATACTGTCTACGTTTTGAATGCGCTTATGTCCCACCGAGCTGCCTTCCGCTATTTGTATCCATTGATTATCTTTCCAGGCCTCAATGATGTATTTCCTGATGCGCTCTCCTTTTGTAATATCTTCTGATATGATCACATGGTTAACAGGGAGTGGCGTGCTGCCAAGCGACAATTCAAGCGTTTCGCTGTTTCCTTTTGTGGAAGCAATCGGCACAGAAAATCTTTTTTTGATTTCGTTACCAAAGGCCTCCAGCCGTTTCATATCTTCCTGTGGCACCAGCCCGCTGGTGTCTACCACAATACCGATCAGCATGTTCGAATTGCGCCCCACGCTGGTAGTATAGTTTTTCACCAGCTGATCAACTGATAATATTTCCTGTCCATCGGCTTTCCAGAACCAGCCACCCTGCCAACCTGTACGCAAGGGAAAATCCGACTCCCCCGGACACCATATCGTACCTCCCGGATCACCCTTCATATCATCGCTTTTAATGGTCCCGGTGGCGGAAGTTGTAGCATTGGTTCTGCTCCAGTTAGGGTAAGGCGCCAGCCCTTCTTCATTACCGATCCAGCGAATGAGATTTTTAGCGTCTGCAGGTCCCTGGAAAACAACGGCATCGGGTTGCAGTTCCTTTAACAAAGGAGCCAGTTCGGGTCCGCCCTCCTTCACAGGCAATACCCCGCCATCAAACCATATTTCAAATAATTTTCCATAATTGCTCCACAACTCCGTTAATTGTTTTATCACTACATTATTATAGGTTTCCTGATCCATAGGACTTCCGGGTTGAACCAAACCGGGATTATCAACATAGCAATACCCATTCGCAGACGCACTGGCGTAAAGACCTGGTTTTAGATCATACTTTTGGCACGACCTGATAAAATCAGCTACAATATCTCCTTTACCATCTCTCCATGGACTATGCTTAACACTGTATTCATGGGCTGCTGTTGGCCACAAACTAAATCCGGAACAATGTTTTGCAACCAGTACTGCGTATTTGGCCCCCGCCGCTTTAGCGGCACGTATCCACTGATCGGTATCTAATTTAGAAGGATTAAAAACAGAAGCCGGGGGATGTGTGCCCCATTTCCGCCAATTATAATCAGGCACATAATTCACAACATCAAAATGAAACATAGCGCCAATTTCTGCATCGGCCCATTGTACGTGCGGTTCCGAAGGCAATACAGTATCCGCAGGATCATTGTTTTGTGTGCAGGCAACACCTACCAATACCAGCAGGAAAATAAGAAGTTTTGCTTTGAACATTTCTCAAAATTTAGTCATATGGTTTGTAAAAAAATATCTGTTGCAGGCTGCATCACAGGGTTTTGCCGAACGACCGTGTCCTTACGAACGCCCTGAACGCCCAACGCGATAGTCCACACGAAACAGTTTTTCAAATGACATTTTTTACGGCGTAAATACAAACCATTGCTGGCTTTTGGCAGGTATGGTTACCCGTAAGTTCAGCCTGGTTCCGTTCAACGTTATTTTTTTAGCCGGCCCGTCATTTTCACTCATGGTTGCCCGGTTTTTTAACCCGGTATAGTACAGGTCCGCTTCAATATTCCTGGTAATGGATTCATTCAACGGGTTATAAACCATCAATAACCCTTTTTCTTTGCCATTAGGATCGGCATGCAGTATGGCATCGTAATCCCTGCCATCGGGCCTGCGCAGGTGAACGATATCGGCATCTAATATTCTTCTGTGCTTTTTGTAAAAGTCAACCCATTTTTTCACCAGTATTTTTGTCTGGGGTGCATCATATAATTGGGGTCCACGATAACAGGCCTGCACACCCGCACCAAATAAATTGGCCAGGCGCTGTTCATAATGCGGCAGGTGTTCTTTGAGTGGTTCTATTGTAGCTGCAGCGCCGCCGCCATGGTATTGCACAAGCGGCACAAACATCCAGCCCATGGAAGGCGCCTTTTCCCAGGTACCGTCATATATATTCTGACGCTCAATAACTTCCTGCAATTCCCGCGGTAATGACCAGTTCGTTTCGCGATAGCCCATCGCTATTTTGGTGCTGCCATTTAAAAAATACCAGTCGGGTACATTAAGATAAATGCCTTTGCTCCTGCACCATTGGTAGAATTCCTGTATCTCCCTGAACTGTTTCCAGCGCGAATCTTCCAGGCCTCTGTGACCCGGATGATCAGTGGAAGCACAAACATCACCGGGATAAGAGCCATCATGTTCCAGCAGATCCTGCCCCGTAGTTTCATAAAAACGGTACAGTTTTTTAAAATAATCCTGTCCCCATTTGCTTTCCAGGCAGGGTGAGCTGCCAAATGCAGGCTTCATACCTTCGGGCATTACCACATCGTTTGCTGCGTTGATGGAACGGCTGGCCAACAACGAATATCCGCCAAGAGCCACGCCTTTTGATTTCGCGTACTCCTTCAGCGCTTTCATACGCTGCAGGTTGTGCTGCGAAGTATCTTCAATATTAAACCCGCTGCCAAAAGTCATGATCACCATTTCAAACCCTACTTCCGCGCATTGATCTATTGCTTTTTTAACAGGCTCATCCGCAGCGCTGCTTACATGCATGATGATGGGATTTTCGGTTACCCACGGTGCGATGGTCCGGTATAGCTTTCTTTCGCTTAATCCTCTCCGCTCCCTGTCGTAGCTGTCGTATACCAGCTCCCACAGCCGCATGCTTTCAAAAGATGCACCGGGCGCCAGTTCCTGTCCCATGCCGGTTTTGGGCATGCATACCAGCAGTGAAGGCGTTTGCAGTGCATAGTTTACCTGGGTGGTGTAGGAAGGATCGGTTTGCCATTCTACGCAGGCGTTTTGCGCCGCATTGGGCGACATAGAGCCAAACGCAAAATCACTTTCTGTAAATATAGGGGGCAGTTCCCAGCGCTCTTTATGTTCTACCGCGCTTTCTGCCTCTGTTACTGCCAGGTGCTCGCTTTTTATATTATTTACTATAATTTCCTGTTTGCTGTTGTTTTCCACACTCACCCATTTACTCAGCAGGGGTAATCCATCGTATAACTCGTAATGCACTTTTACGGTGAGTCCGCTCAGAAAATCAAAATCCGCATGCGTTTCGCCGGATTCGCCCAACAGCAATACCTGCTCTATTTTGCTGCGCCCCGTTGTCCCGGCTTCACCACGTACCATTTTGCCACCGCGGGGATCAGTCTTACCCACACGGATATGCGTAGGCATATTTGCATAGGGCAATTCAGTAAGTGTTGTATAGTTTTTACCATCGGCTGATATGCTGCATATCATTTTACCGGTAGCCAGCAAAATCTTCAAATAATACGATTTGCCAGGGTCAAAACCTTCGAAGCTTTGGGCTTTGCCGTCATGAAATATTCCAAATTTTTTGTTGCGGGGAGAAAGATAGAATTTGGATGATTTTTCCCCTTCAAACTGGAGCGCAATACCCGGACCATACCCGCTGCTTTGATCTGTGCCTGTATTCAGTTTACATATAATCACTTTCGTATTGGCAGGTAAAGGCTGTTCGCCAAACACCACTGCATTGGCAGGCGCCATTATTTCACCGGCCTTACCTTCGTTATTAAAAGCATTTGCGGCTGCATTGATCGTAACGATATTCCAATTGGGCGACAGTGTAATAAAATCCTCTTTCAGTAAAACCTTTCTTTGTGCATCTCCGGCAGTAAGGTTTTGGAAATTTCGAATGATGGCTTCATCGGCTTTGTAGGTAAAAGCTACTTCAATTCCTTTGGGCGGCCAGGGCAGTTGCTGCGATGACCATTCGGTACGACGGTTCCATTCAAAACGTGCTTTGATGGGAGATGTGGCGTATGATACCAGCTTTAAACTGTAAGGGTCGGCTTTCATTTCGGGTATCCATTCGGGTAAGAGATAGTTGCCAATAGGCTGCCCCGTTAATCCACCAGCTTTTATTTCATGTCCGTTTATCCAGAGCACAGCTTCGGGCGATACCGCCCGAACAAGCGCTTCATTGGTAACTAAATTATCCAGCCCAATGGTAGCGCCGTTGGGTGTCATTGTAAAAGTTCTTGTTATCAACCCGTTGCTCAGTGCCATATATCCTTCCGGCGTTTTGTATACCGCGGATTGCAGTCCGGCATTGCTTATCAGCCAGTCGGTTTTACTGCGCAGTAGCGTTTTGTTATACAGCGGAAGGGTACCAACATTCATATTTTGCGCACAAACACTACCAACAATGTATTGATATGCTGCAACAAATGCTAATACCGTTTTTAAAATATTTCTTTTCATGCTATGCTTATTTTAGTTAATACGCTAATTACTAGCTGATGGATGTTCCAAAAATGAAAGGTATTTTTCCATATATTCTTTAGGTGGCGTATGCCACTCCGCGGTTCTGCTTACATTGGTACGCACACAGTGATAAACAAACTCGTATAATATGTTTACTATTTTTGGATTGGGGATTAAAGCTCCATCTTCTCCCGCAGCAAATGCCCCCCTGCTCCCGGTTTTAACTTCTTTTGCTATCTCAAGCATGGCATAGTATACCGGAAGGCGTGCAGATTTGACCCTTACCAAATATTCCTGCTGATGTCGCACTTTCTTTTCCGCTCTGTCAAAAATCCGGTTGTATTCCGCAATTAATTTTTCCGATAAAAAGCTTTCTTTCTCCTGCACCGGAGACCCGAATATGGACATTTTGACACCTTTGCCGGATTGGTTATTATCGTGCAACAGTTTGATATATTCTTTTATACAGGCAGCGGCGGGACCGTAATACGCATTGAGAAATTCATTTTTTTCCTTTTCTATATCAATTTCCGGGTTCCACAACATTTTAGCGATCATATAGGCCCTTAACGGCGCAAAATCACCACCGGACTGAATATTGCCCTGTTCAAATAATGCAGATACATTATTATCCCTGAGAAACCGGATGTTGGGTTGTAATACACGCAGGTTGGGAAATGGAGCGAACAAGTTTGAAAAACGAATTACATAATCCCATACCAATATATTATCAGTAAGTTTTCCCCAGCCCATTAAGTCTTTGCTAAAAGCCTTATCGCCTGTTTCCATAGGATCATTGCGGGAGCTCTCAATACTACACAGCATAATGTTTACATTTTTGCGGGGTATAATGCCTTTAGGTGGCACACGTGAATACTGGTAGGCCAAAGTTGAAATAATTTTATCGGGGAAGCGCTCTGCCACCTTATTCACAAAAGCGATAATTGAACCTGAACCTAATGCAGGATATTTTTCTCCGCCATGAGTAGAAAGTAATTTTTCTTCCGGTGCAAAGGCAGCATACTTTTTATCCAGCGCAGCACAGTTATCGCATCGGCAATAATTCACATTATCGTTTTGGCTAACAGACCAGTATAATGCTTCCGGCTTCTTATCCATGGCAGTTTTTAGATTTTCACAAACGATCTCAAGCACATCAGGATTTGTTAAGCATAACTGCGCTTCGGGCTGGTAGCTGGAACCGTCCCACGAAGGGATTGTACCTGCATGTCTTTTGCCATCATAGAAGCTAAAATATTCAGGATGTGCTTCGCCGTATTCTTTGGGATCAAGCAGGCTGTGAAACGTGTGTACCCAATAGCCCCACTGCGTTTTATCGCCGCCTCTTCCTTCAAAGGAATGCAGTTTATGCCAGTTCATAAACTCTGGATCGTACACATCATTGTAATAGGTCTCCCTAAAACTGAAAGCCGGCAATTGTACATCATTTATCGCCGGAAGTACTATAGATTTTTGTTGAGGCAGATGCGTAAAATCTGATGTGTATTTTCTGCAGCCCAGATATTTATCCAGGAATGTATACACACTGTATATCACTCCTTTTTTATCGCCTCCTGTTAAGATTAATTTAGTGTTATCGGTTTTAATTAAAAGTCCGTCCTGCTTTAACCGATTATAATCTATCTGATCCTGCTCAGATCTGTTTACCCTGCCAATCAAAATTTCGGAGGGTGTGCTTTTTTCGTTATCGGCAACTACGGGTAAATTTACGCCTGTAATTCTGAACAAATAATCCTGCAGCACTTTAGCTGCCTGGATTTCTACTATCGTGGCTTTTTCAGGTATTACAATGCTATAGGCGGATCTGCCTTTTTTCACAAGAGTTATTTTTTGGGCTACAACCGTTGTTAGACAGCAGATTAAAAAAACTGCCAGGCAAAACAATTTTTTCATATTTAAGAATTTATTATTTAAAGTGTGTCTTACTTTAAAAGTAAGTTGAAAGATAATAAAAAGGCGTAAGTAGAAACAAACGCCTGTTTAACCTTAGTGGACATTTCCCTAAACTAACTGCTCGTTTATATTGACAAATACTTTAACCGGCAATACGAGGTGAATTTCATTTTTCAGCATTAGCAGAACATTTATTTCTTAGCTCTCTTTTCCAAATCTTCCCTGTTTATTATTAAGATTTTTCCAACAGCTATATTATTTTTAAAGGCCACGGCCCGTAACTGGTATATTCCTTCTGGAATTTCCACAGGCTGCCCGTTATATTCATTTGAAAAGGAATCAGGATTCGTATTATTAAATGTGTAATAAATTTTCAGGTCATCTATATCTGTACTTAAACTTACAAAGAGCTTATTCTTTTCATCCCGCTTTACATCAGCCAATATATCAAAAGCTGCTCTTGAGTAGTTAATTTCAGCCGCTTCGAGCCGATTAAAATGAGGCTCCAGCTTTTGTTGAAAATGCGTCCAGTTTTGTTTTGCTTCCGGCGACCAGAACACTTCCGCCAGAGCCAATCCGCGCGGCCATGTCATATACTCCGCATGACGACCGGTGGGAACAGATTCTGTCCACAAATTTCCCTGTCCGCCGAGTACAAGCGAAGGATTTACACTATCCGGCACAGGGTTCCACTGGTAGGAAGTTTTTAGCCGCAGCATACTGTAGGTATCCGGCTCAAGGGCGGGATCTCCCTGGTATAAATCAAGGTACGCTTTTTGGGCAGGAGTCATGACCACTTTATGACCTTGTTTCGCCGCTTCTATTCCACCCGTCATACCTCTCCAACTCATTACCGTTGCTTCGGGGGCAAGTCCTCCTTCCAGGATTTCATCCCAGCCGATGAGTTTTTTACCCTTCTTTTTTAATATGGTTTCTACACGCTTAATAAAATAGCTCTGCAGTTCATTTTCGTTTTTAATACCCTTTTGCTGCATGAAAGCCTGCACTTCTGCCGATTTCCGCCAGAATGTTTTCGTACATTCATCCCCGCCAATATGAATATATTCATTGGGGAAAAGAGCCGCCACTTCTTCAAATACCTTATCCAAAAATTCGTATACCCGTTCATCAGCCGGGTTCAGCGTATTGTCAAGTATATTATAAAATTTACTCCCCGGATTAACAGGATAGATGTAACCTGTAGCGGATAAATAAGGATAGGCCGCGATGGCAGCCAGGGAATGACCCGGCACATCAATTTCAGGTAAAACAGCAATATTACGCTCACGGGCATACGCTACAATTTCCTTTATATCTTCCTGTGTATAAAATCCCCCATCTGTAGCTTCTTCGTCTTTCCGGGGTTGATCATAGGTCCACCATTGCCCCATACGCGGTACCCGCCACGCCCCCACTTCTGTTAATTTTGGAAAGGCTTTTATTTCTATCCGCCAGCCCTGGTCATCTGTAAGATGCCAGTGCAATACATTGTACTTGTAGCGGGCCATCTGGTCAATATACGTTTTCACAAACGCCTTGGAGAAAAAATGACGGCTTACATCCAACAATAATCCTCTCCATCCAAAACGGGGGTAATCCGTAATCCGTACGGCGGGAATGATCCACGATGCAGATTGAACCATTTTCTTTTCTACAGCAGAGGGAAGCAGTTGCCGCAAGGTTTGCAACCCATAGAAAATTCCACCAGCATGCCGGGCGGTTAAGGTAATAGAACGGGTTGTAACCTCAAGCGCATAGCCTTCCCCATCTTTCACATCCCTTAATGAACCATTTAACGCCAACCTGACTTGTTTTTCTGAAGACCTGGCTTCGCTTTTAATCTTCAGGTCAAAACCAGTAGCCGGCGCCAACCATTGAACAAACATGTGAGCCAACTGGTTCAATGCCGTATCATCCAAAGGGGCTATAATAACCGTTTGTTTATCGAGTATAAACTCACCCTTTCCATTTACTATATGCACAGGTTCGGGGATAATAGAAATATCCCGGATTTGGGCGATGTTTTCCCCGGGAAAAAGGCCCATTATAAAAAAAGAAAATAAAAAAAGGTTCTTCATGATAAAAGAGATAAAATTGTTCCGTAATCCTTTGTGTTGGTTCACCGTGCAAGCATTTTATTTATTGTACATGATAAGCCGAAAGTCACCCTAAAATAGTCTGCACCCGTTTAAAACTAACGCCTGTTTTGATTCGCTTTTATTTTTGTTGCTATACTATCTATTTCCCGAAGTGTAATCAGGGGTTTGGTTACCTCATCCGGCATTGGCTGCCTGTTGCTTACTGCGCCGGGAAATGCATACCAGAAAACAACAGCAGAATAATCCAGGATATCCCAGGGATTGCGTATCTGTGTTCCCGGTGATGCCTCCATATCAAAAACCAGGCGTTTGGTAAAAGGTATCGCATCTAAGGCTCTTACCCTTGTACAAATATTGAATCCTTTAGCGCCCCTTCTTCCTGCTGTAGCAGTACCTACCGCTATATTGGCCAGATATGGATGGGAAAACACATCGTCTTTTCCGGGATTTTCGCCACCGGCCCATCCATAATAATCTTCAGTTCCTGTACCAAAATGACCGGGAAATTTTTTATCCCAATCATTATCAATGTAAATCTTTTCATCTCCTTCTCCCCACCACCCTTCATCGGGGTTCAATACAGTTAATGCATCACCCACAATAACACCCTTTCCTTTTATATCAATAAAATTCCAGTCTTTAAATACATTGCCCTGCACCAGTTCATTGCTGCGCCAACTTGCATGAAAATGCATGGAACGGTCATTCCATTTCCAATCACCATACTTTACCTCAAATCTTTCCACATCAAGCCCCGTCTTACCCATATTTTTAAGATAAAAACGGGCGGAAGACCGGAATGGCATTTCCCAGGTGCAGATCATTTGCCCCAGCGCAGATACGGTTCTTGTAAATGTTTTAAAAGGGTTAACCGCATTTGCACTGCCAAAAAAGTCTCCCAACGGAGTCCAGATTGCTTCTTCGCCATCAAAAGAAGCAACCAATACTACGGAGCGTAAAAGTTCCGGGTGCATTTTGAACTGTTCGGGATCAAATTTTATTTCCAGTTGCCGCACAGATGCCGTTTTATTAATATCAAGTTGCAGCGCTTTACCCGGACCTATTCTTCCCCGTGCATTTACAGCCGCTGTTTCTTCAGTGATGTAAACCGCATGCAGAGACCGGCTAACCGAATCCATAACAGGAAGGGACATACGTAATTTACCGGGTGTAAAGGTTTCAACAATTGTTCCTGGCGGATAAGCCCGGTAATTTATAATATGATAAAATGGCTTTTTATTAAAGGTGATCTTACAATTCTTCGCAAAAGGAATGGGCAGGTAGCAATCTCCGGCCCTGGCAGTTTTTTGCGCAAATGGGGGAGGAATGGAGCCTTTGCCTGTGATTAGTTTAAAATAATTTTCACTAATAACGGGTTGAGCATTCCCGTCAACATAAATATTAATATCCGGTCCCTCCAAATCGTCTAACCCACCATAGTAAAAATAAGGAGCCCACATCCTGGTAATTGCCCCTGCACCTTCATGTTCCATTACTACCCATTCTTCCTGCCCGTTGTTCTTTTCTTTACGGATAAAACCAATACCATCACTATCTGCAAACCATCCTGCTGCATCTTTTATTTTTGACTCACGGTTGTAGCTACTCGCCTGCATAGATTGATACGCAGGCTGAGGAAATTGCGCAAGCTGTTTCCTGTCTGCCATTTCATGCAGCAGCGACTGAAAAGTAACCTGCGACCATCCTTGTTCCAGACTACAGGCCACTATAATAAAAATAAACAATACGCTTAATCGCACATTCCTTGAAACAGAATAGTTTTTCAAATGATATTTTTTTAATTATGCAGCACAGTATTTGTTACTGTTTTTTAATAAAAATTATTAATCCCTGCCCTGCCGGGAGTTTTATTTTTTCGATTGAATTAACAGGATGTTCTTCCTGGTATCCGGAAATGAAAGGACATGTTATTATTGCATTTTCTTTTTCCATATTCAGCTTATCCCAGTCCACAAGAATATCTGCCAATTGATCCTCTTTCGACCAGTTGGCCAATACAACTACTGCCTCTTTTTCCTGTTGATAGGTAGTAGTTTTAATCCATTGATTATTGGTAACAACAGGATTTTCCTTATTCCAATAACCCTTCATTGCACTGTTTTTTATTCCGGTTTCGTCCCAGAATTTCCACACCGGCGTTGGATTACAATTTGTCCATCCAAGCCGGGAAGTCATTCCGTATATCATTCCTTTATAAAAATTACCGCAATTGTGCAGCATTTCACTATAAAGTCCAAAAGGAATACCTGAAATTTCTATGAGCCAATAATCGTCAGGCTCTTTCTCATACTGATATCCTTCACCCAGCCAAAGACTATTTACTGCCGGAAAAAGTTCCATATACTGATTGGCAGGACTGTTTAGTCCATACGTAGGTTCAAAATTGTTGCCTGAGTGAAAATCGATAAGGCAACTATCTGCAGCATTATCCATCACTTTCCTTACCCGTTTCATAATCTCGCGATCATAGCCAACGCCATCAAGATAAATTCCCTTCATTCCTGTATTTTTTACCAACCAGCCCAGTCCTTCAATATAGTAATTATGCCACCTTGATAACCCTGTTGTGCGGATAGATATATCCATTTCGCCACTCTCGAGGGGATTGTGCCAGGCAGGATCATAATTCTTTATAAGGTGCTCTTTTAACCATGCAGCTCCTGTTGGATTTTTTAAAACGGCCGGGCTTTCCGCAAACTGATCTGCCAATTGTATTCCGGCCCCACGGGTGAAAATTTCATCTCCTAAACTCAGCAGTGGCCAAAGCTCTGCAGTATTGGTAACACTCAATTCCCTTACGGTGTAATAAAGTTTGGAACGGATTCCTTTGCTTTTAGCCTGATCAATATAAGCTTTGAGCTTTCGTGTTGCAGCAAAAGGATAATTAATATAGGGATTGAGCTGATTGCCCTGGTGAATATTCATAATGTTGGCGCCCCCCTTTTCAGCGCGGCTCAGCCAGTTATTAACAGGAGGATCGGCCTGAAAGTAACGTTGGGCCCAATGTTCATTGTCCAGTGGCTTGAGCGGGGTAATTAATAATCCAAAATTAAAATGAAGTATTTCGCCTGCTTTCACTGTTTTTTTTCCTGTAAAAGCATGCATCTGCACATCCTGTGCATTCTCTTCAATCAAACAACCTCCAAGTCCGTCGTTGCTCCAGTCTTTATATGTTCCGGTTTCATCAAACCCATACATTTTCCAATCTGGTATTTGATGTTTGAGTTTGCATTGCAAACCCGCATTTACACCACCCAGCCAAACCATATTATTGGCTTTG
Source organism: Agriterribacter humi (assembly GCF_009192765.1). Lineage (GTDB taxonomy): Bacteria > Bacteroidota > Bacteroidia > Chitinophagales > Chitinophagaceae > Agriterribacter > Agriterribacter humi. Next base: position 172,982 of record NZ_VOHQ01000001.1, read on the forward strand.
TCTGCTTCCCATTTCCATTCCCATTTTGAAGGACGCATCCCTCCTTTTTTTCCCATTCCCATCATATAGGTGGATGCAGATTTAGTATATGGAATAATCAAACGAAGATCATCAAAACCAACAGCCTTTTTGGCTTTCAGCGTTACATAGTAATTTATGTATCCATCACATTCCATTTTTGCAGAAACTTCCATATCAGCAACATCACTGGTGTTTACCGTTTTCCAGTATACCGCCCCGCTCAACTTTTGTGTGATGACTGGCCTATTCGTTTTCCAGCGCAATTCTTTTCCTTTTATAAGCGCTGTAAAACGTATAGCATCTGCAAGAATTTGCTTTGGTGTACCATTTACTGCAGCATTATCAGCAGTATAGGTACTTATGATCTCTTTGGGAAAACCAGTTTTATCGAAGGTAAGGGAACGGCCTAAAACACTCACTGTTTGTTCATGAACTGTTACAGGCGTATATGGTTTGAACACTTTATCATCCAGCCCAATATCAGAATCAAGCCAGTTGAGCCTCGCCAGTCTTGCAAGGTCATCATATCCACGATTGGTTATCACTTCATCTTTAACAGTAAGATTAACACTTATGGTTTCCGAAACATCATTTCCATCCCTTACTTCAACAGTTCCGGTATATTTACCTGGCAAAGCGTCTGTAGCAATATCTACGCCTATCCACAGAGGTTGAATATTATTCTTTATTATCGCTACCTCTTTGAGGAAAGGATTACCCAACCAATCTTTCCCACCCGTATTAAAACAACGTATGGCGCTGGAAGGAATTTTATTTCCCCGGGTATTTTTGAGGTCAGAAAATTTAAGTTGGACATCATTCAAATTTTTGCCAATGGCGAACACCCCTAATTGAAAAACATAAAATTCATTGCGCAGGGCTGTTCCTGAAAATTGATCAGTGTCGCCTTGTTTTATCCACCGCTGAGGAAGCGCTTCCGTCATACGGATAGGAAATTTTCGATCTTCTGTAAATACTATAAAATCTTTTCCGGGATACCGTGCAATTAACGCCTTTGTTTCTGCTGCAGTAGCCGGTATTTCCATTGGGAAAAAACTATGCTCCTCACTTACTGATTCAAACCGCAGAACAGTAGCTTCCGGCAATCGCTGCAACACTTCCTGTCTTTTTTGATCAGTTGAAAGATGGTTTTTTTTCAGCCATCCTGGTTCGCTGATGTCTTTTGCCGGCTGATAAATAACTGTGGGCAACCAACTATTGCCGGTATTTTTGGAAGGAAGATAATAAAGATGATATAATCCTTTGCCGGTAACAGGTTGAAAAATAATATCTCCATATTCCGCGTTAATGGCAGTTCTAAAAATATTATTAACTCTTCTTCCTGTTGCAGCATCAATCAATATTAAATCTTTTTTTTCTGGTTCTGCATCCCTGCGCCGCCACGGAATATGCACATGCACTGCATCTGCATTGCTGTCTACACGAATAACTACCCGGTGATTACCGAGCCCTTCGCGATCCCATCGCCCGGCTGCATATTGAATTTCCTGCGCAATCAAAGCACCGTTTACAAAGCAGCAAACAAAGAATATTACCGACCTAAGATGCATTTTTATAAACTTTAGTTATCAATTTATTGTTATCCGCAACATTGTATTGGCTTATCAATATTTTTTATTTCGATTTTGAGCTGATCTGTTCACCATCACCAATTGCCCTTATTTCTATTTTTACCTCAGGTGAATTTTCTCCGGATATTACACCATCAACCATGATGTTATTAATGCCATTACCAAGTGTGGGAACAGTTTTTATTGGTGCTTCTTTTATGAGCTTCCGGTGCTGATCCAGCAAACGAATATTTTTGCCATCGCTGACCAGTATCTGTCCCTTACTAACGTCAAAGGGTATCTCCAGTTTCGCATAATTATTAAGTTCAATTGCAGGAGTTTCCCACACAGCAGGTGTACTGCCTTCTGAATGGAGCTGTATCACAAATTGCAACGGCTGCTCCTTATAAGGGTTATCAAATGAAAGGGCTGAATATACCGGCTCTCCGGGCTGCTTAATTTTTTGTTTATGCAGGAGTATAGCAGTTTGTACCGGCAGCAGGTTCCAGGTATTGTCATTGATCTTTTGCAGGTGAAATTCTTTTTTAATATCACGCAATGCTTCCTTTTGCGATTCTTTAAATGCGCCTGACAGCCGGGCCTTTTCCCACTCCCTTATTGTGTTTAACAGTTGTTCTCCCAATCCATTCTTCCTGATATTCTCTATACTGGTCGACAACGCGAATCCTGCATCAAAACCAGCAGACCTTGCCAATAGCCATTCCAGGTCTTCCATACCGGTAGTGGGGTCAAGTTTAAACCAGCCCAGCATTCGCGGAATAAAGTTGCGGTAATAATAGTCCTGGTTTTTAAGCCGGTATTGCGTTTGGCTTTCTCTAAATCCTGCATACCATGGCTCCCCCCAGTTCATTCTGGTGAAAATATGCCAGAAATAATGACCAGGACCACTGGCATCGTTGATTACATGTCCCTGCAATTCAGGCTTAAGCAGATCGTACCATTTTTTTACAAATAACTGTGTAGCGTACTGTCCCATTCCGGTAGACCAGCTCCCTTCCAATCCATCAAAAGATATTTGACGCAGCCCGGTTTCATTAAACAGGCTGGCAATATTTGTAGCAATCTCATTCTGCAAACTCATATCCGGCAGAAAAACTTTGTAGCCGTGATCCATCAGCTTGGCGATAGTATCTCCTTTCTCATGTTTCTGTATATGCGTACTGAAAGCGCCCCTTACACAATCTACCAACAACCAGGGCTCCTTATCTGTTACAGCACGATAACGGATAAGTTCGGTACCTATCATCACTGTTTTAAGATTGTTGTTTTTCATCTGGTTAAAAAAATCAGGCGATGCAATTGGTATAGTGGTAGCCTTATCGTCTATATCGCCTGTAATTGTGCTGCTGCCAACTTTCGCAAGTCGTTTATCCGGTACAGGTGTTACAAATGGATCGTTGGTGGTAATGAATGCAGACAGGGTGTGTACACCAAGGTCTATTTTCTGCTGAGCTGCTGTTTCAACACAACGTTTCATGCTCTGCCAGTTATCAGGAAAAGTTGTTTTATTCAATTTGAAATGTCCCCATGTATCAAAGGGTCCGGGATGGTATAAATATTTTAATCCTGCCTTTTTAGTAAGATCCAGCGCCTCCTGGAGATTTTTTTCTCCAAAACTCATTATAAAATAAGAGGATGTGGCAAGTGGAGATTTTTTGGCCCAGATACCATCAATGGTTGGATGCGGAAGCTTTTCCTGCAATTCAATTTTTTCAATTACAGACAACAGCATTTCCTGCGGAGCGCCCCATAAAGCTATTTTAGATCCTGTAACGCCTCCATCCTGTGTGTATGCAGGCGCTATATATTTATCGTGCCCCCAGTTACTGATAATCCTGCTTACATTCCGGTTGCGGCAATATGCCTGGATTACGCTTCCATAATCGGTTTGCTTAGCCGTTTGTCCTCTGAATAAAGCTTTCTGATCTCCCGGAATATCCACCAGGCTTCCTTCATAATTAAAAATATCAAACGAAGGATCTACATCATCGTCAGTGGAGGGGTAGCCACCCAATGTTTTAATATTGAGTGCCTGCAATCCAATACCAAATTTTTCATCCCATACTGTACCTACGGTTTCTCCTATTCTTTTATGAATGATGGTAGGATACGGCCCCCATACCACTAATTCTACCGATTCATTTTCCTGTATTTTCTGCAGCTCAAACGTAACATAGTCTTTCTTATTTACAACGCGGATAATTGCACTGCCTTTCCAGGCCGGATAATACAGTGTTATCGATGATGAACGTTTCTGCCAAACCATACGTTCGGGCGACAATAATTTCCCGTTGACCTGCACAGCCAATAATGGCGCCGGTTGCCCTGCTGCAAAATATTCTTTGCCGGTTTTATCCTGCAAGCTGGTAAGATGCCCTTTTGCATTAATCTCCATACGAAGGGTAGATGTTTCAAATGTGACCTGGGCTTTTGTGTAATAAGATAAACACAGAAAACCGAATGCTAAAAGCAACCGAAAAATAAAAGACACTTTCATCATGTATACAATATTTTCAAAGTGTTAGGAAAAAGAAAACAACGTTTTTCGAAACAGTATAATAAAAAATTAATTAACGCATTTGATTATCGGTAAAAACAACCGGCCTGGTGTTGATGCCAGACCGGTATATAAAAGCCCAAAACTAACTGCCGCGGATTACTGCAAAACCGGATAAATTATCACCTGCTGCTTCATTTGCTTCAACCTGGTATTTTCTCTTATGATACACACCGAACAAATAAAAAATCAAAATGTCTCATATCCATTACTGGTTTTCCTTAACAACAATCATATATCCTTTTTTACCTGGAATACTTACTGAACTCAATGATTGCAGCGGCTGTTCATCCTGGAAATCTTTTACAAAGGGTATACTGATCGTGCATTTGGATGGATCATAACCAAGCGCACTCCAATCTATGATCACTGAACTCACCTGGTCTTCTTTACTCCAGTTGGCTACCGCAATAATGCTTTCTTTATTTCCTTTAAATACAGATGCTTTGATGTGCTCATTGTTGGTAGTAACCGCACAGGTTTTATCCCAATAGCCGGTCAGTTCCTTTTCTTCAAAGTTGTGCTGATCCCAGAACTTCCATAATTCATCCGGCGTATTGCCTGTCCAGCCCGCACGGTTGGTGATGCCGTATACCATTCCCCGCCATGGATTTCCTCCGCCTTCCAGCATTTGCCCGGGCAAGCCAAAAGGGATACCCGACACTTCAACCAGCCAATGATCGGGCAGGCGGTTATAATCTCTTCCTTCGCCTATCCATACCAGGTCGAAATAGGGAAGCAGGTCCATATACAGGTTCAAACAGTTGGCATACCCGGCCCACTTATTAAAATGATTCCAGCTATGCAAATCCATTCTGCCTTCCGGGCGGTACTGGTCAATCAGTTTCCTTGCGCGGCGCAATGTAAACCGGTCGAGCGCTGCATCGTCAATGTACACACCATCAATTTTCAAATTTTTCAGCATCCAGTCAAGCCCGCCAATGTAAAAATTATTCAGCCTGCTGTTGGGTGTAGTAATAACAGAAAGATCCAGTTCTCCTTTAAATTTTCCTTCTTTCACAACATTGTACCATGCGGGAATATATTTCTCCCTGAGGTTTTTAATGAGCCATTCATTGGGCCCCTTGGGATGCAATGCTTCCGTGCGGCTGGCATTGCCCGGGCCGGGAAACAGCACCTCCCCGTTCAAACTGTAAAAAGCCTGAAACTCGGGAATGTTTTTAGTGAGCTCACGGGTGGTATAATACAGTTTCAGCCGCTGTTTTTCTTCATGCGCCTTATCAACCAAAGCTTTTAATTCCGCAGTATTTTCATCTAAGTAAGGGTAATTAATAAAAGGGTAGATGTTTTCGGCATGATGGATATTGATGATATTGGCGCCTGCTTTTTTAGCCTTTTCAATTTTGCTGAATGCATCTGTTCCCCCGCCGTGAAAATACCTGTCGCCATATTTTACTTCATTGCTGATGGTTCTGAAAGGAGTGATCAATAATTCAAAGTCATAATTTAATATACTGCCTGTGGCCATCTGGCGGTTTCCTGAATAGGCATTGATCCATACCGTATTATCTTTTTCATCTACATACACACCGCCTTTGTTGTGATTGCCCCATGACGGGGGAAGATGTAATGGTCCAAACTTGTAGTAAATATTAACCAACGGCAGGGTATAATTCTCCGCTTTTAGCTTAAGCCTCAGTCCGCCATTAACTGCTCCAAGCCATAAAGCGTCCTGGTTTTTTGTGGTATCCCACTGCCATTGCCAGGAAGCGGGACGCAAGCCACCTTCGCGGTTCAGCCCCATCATATACTCAGCTTTTTCTTTATTTACCGGTACTTCCAGGCGAATATCCCTGATCTTCAAAGGCTTCAGCGCTTTTAATGCGAGCCTGTAATCCACAAAGCCATCGAACTCAAGTTTGCCCGAGCAAATCAATTCACATTCGGCCGAGCTGTTTTTTACCTGCCACGCTATATACCCGGGAGCCTGTGCTGTAAACTGCAATGGACCGGGTTGCAAAGCGATGGTATCACCATTTTCCTTTTCAATTACAAAGCGGAATGCTTCGCTAAGTATGGGCTCGCCTTTTTGTGATATGCTTTGATTGGAAGCGGTGAAATAACTGGCAATTGCCGCCGGCAAACCATTGGCAGCAATATCCACCGACCGTCCTAAAATATGCAGCGTATTGCCTTGACGGCTAACGGGATTGTATCCTTTGGTAACCTCATCATTAATACCGAGTGTACTATTCAGCCAGTACATCCGCGATAAGCGTTTGCCCTCGTTGAAGCCGTGATCTTCCACCACCTCACCATCAATCTCCAACTGTATTTTTATCGTTTGCGCTTTATTGTTAGCCGATACCGTTGCGGTACCATAATAGGTTCCTTTTGCAACACCCGAAAGATCCATGCCAATCCACAAAGGCTGTACCTTATCTTTTTGAATAGCTATCTTTTTTGTAAACGGATTTCCGAGGTAATCAATGCCACCCGCGTTAAAGCAACTCACCTTGCGGGAAGAAATTGTTTTCCCATTTTTGGTTTTCAGATCGGAAAAACGGAGTTGTATGTTTTTCAACTCATTTTTTATGGCCCATACGCCCACCTGGTAAACAAAGTATTCACCCGGCTGCGCCTGTAAAAAGAAGTCATTTTTTGAAGAGTTCTTTTCCAACCACGATACCTCCAAAGAATCATTCCACCTGATGGGATGCTCTCTTGTTTCGGGAAAAATGTAAAACGGCTGCTTGGATAACGCCGTGTACGTTTTTGCTGCGGTTTCCGCTGAAATGTAATTTTCCGTTCCGGATTGGCTATAAACGCTTACGCTAATGAATAGCGAAAGGCATAAAAAGCTATTTTTCATTTTCACCATATTATTTGTTTTTACTATCAATAGTAATACTATCATTTATATTAATAGCGCCCATGATGCGTTAAGCAAATGGCTCCGGAGGCCTGAAAGTTTTTCATTCTTTATTCTCTAAGCTCATCCACAACCCTTTTAAAAGGTTCAACAGAAACAAAATATATTATCCTTTTTCTACCACCAGCCAGGTAAACCCGCCAGCAGGGACTTCAACCGGCACCTCCGCTTCGTAATTATGATTCAGTGTATAGATTTTCGGAGCGCCTTCCTGTTCTCTTATTTTTGCTACAGTTTTTAACCCGGTATAATATAAGGGTAAGCGGAAATTTTTTTTGATGGGCTGATCCGTAGGATTAAATATAATCGCCATCCCCCTGGTATCCAATTCCGGGTTCACATGAAACATCGCATCCAGGTTCCTGCCCGTTGGCCGTCCAATATGAATGATATCCGAAGTAAGGATACTCCTGTACTTTTTGAACCAGCCTGTCCACTTTTTTACCATCGCTTTTGTTTCGGGTGTATCATATAAGCGGTTGCCCCTTACCGTAAACTGGCAACCACTGGCAAGATGCTGAAAAAGCCCAACTTCGTAGCGATCCATATTTTCCGAAAGTGGTTCCAGCCCGATTCGGGGATCATTGGAGTAAAACCCCACCAGTTGAAGCGTCATCCAGCCCATTGTTGGCGCCTTGTGCCAGGTGCCGTCATAAATATATTGCCTCCCCAGCAACAACTGCTGTTGCGGTGTAAGGTTGGCGCTTGCTTCGCGGTAACCCATACCAGTGGCAGCCTGCCCGTTTAAGAAATACCAGTCCGGCATAGGCGTGTACATATTCCTGCGTTGCAGCTCATGTATCACACGGGTTTGAAATTTCCATTGTTCCCATTGGGAATCATAATAATTGTGATGATGGGGATGATCAACCGCTGCACACGCATCACCATGATAAGGGCCGTCCACATTTAAAGACATTAATCCTGTAGTGTCAAAAAATTTCCACATTTTAGGGTAGTATATATCCTGCCATTTACTGGCAATACATACACTTTGCCCGAAAAAGCTGCCAGGCTTACCTGTGGCCGGGTCAATACAATCATATGCAGCACCTCTTCCACGCGAAGCTACCTGCAGCTCGTAACCACCTGTTATAATGCCTTTGGTTTTTGCGTAATCCGCTACCTCTTTCCATAAAGACAGGTATGCCGGGGCAAGGTTATCATGGCTGATCCCCGGCCAGGCCATCACATCCAGCCTTTCGAACCCCAGCTCACTCATCTGGTCAATAAATTGTTTTAGTTTCACGGGATCTTGCGAAGTAATACCGCCTGTGAGTAAACTTTCAGATACCTGGGGCGCCAGTTTACGGTATAACTTTCGGTTGGCTAAGGTTTGCCGCTCCTGATCATCATTATCATGCAATAATTCAAATGTGCTGAAGGAATGAAACAAAGAATCCTTAGCCACATGAGCCGAAGGTCCAAAATGGAGTGTGCTCAGTAACAAGTTGAAATGCGGATTCTTCAGAAAAAGATCTTCTGCGGGGTTATGGGTGGCCCAGGTATTATAATCCGGGTCTACTACCCAATGCGTGGTACCGTATCCAAAACGGGCAGTGTTATTTTTATCATCAGAAGGATAAAGTGTGGAACCACTTGCTTCGGGCGTATTGTTAACGGCGGCGAAAGCATAATCGCTTTCCACATGCAGGCGGCTTTTCTGGTCTTGTGATACTGCAAGCACCTCACATTCCATTTTATTCACCACAATTTCCCTTCCCATATTATTTTTTACCGTTAGCCATTTACGGATAACCGGCATTCCTTCATACATTTCGTAGTGTACATCAATGGTTACTCCGCTCATAGCGGCAGGTGGCTGGTAATGCATGATAATATGTAATCCTTTTGGCGGCCACCCTGTATTTACCGCATTGTATTTAACCTGCCATGGATAACGGGGTTCGGGATCACTGATCTCCATTCCGGAAAAATAAAAAGCATCAGGCTCCGCAACCAGGGATGCACACCATTGTTCTAAAAAATATGCTTTTTCAGGTTGTCCAACCAAACCGCCTATATTATACCAAACGCTGTCGAGCATCACCCGGGCCTCCGGCTTAATAGCACGGATATATTCCGCATCATCGGATAAATTTTTAAAGCTGATACAACCGATATTACCTGCTATATAAAATGTTCTGCTGGCCAGTCCATTGGTAAGCATTAGCTTGGCTGTTTCGCCATCCTTGTTTTTTTGCAATAATAACTTTACTTGCTGGTTAACCGGTGTAACCAGCCAGTCTTCCTTTACAACTGAAGCGCTCAATTCATCAACCATTGTTACCTGCGGAATATCTGCTAAGGATGTGATCAGCGATCTTTGTTTATCGGTAATCTGTTTTTGCTTTTTATGCAGTTCTTCCACATTGAGCAATAAATATTTTTTAACATCAAACTTTGAAGCATACGTGCTTAATCTTGCAGCATAAATCAACCCATTGAAATTGGCGTTATTGCCTGCATTAGCCAGAGAAAAATTATCCGCTACCTGTTTTGATAAACGGAATTTGCCTTTCCTTTCTCCATTCACATATAAGTTTCCATTGCCATTTTCGTTTACCAGTGCCAGATGGACCCATACTTCGGGCGCAACCGGCGCCATCACATAAGATTCTTTGCCATCAACAACGGCCACCCAGTTAGATCCCTGCTGTGCGATAACATATCCTTTTGAAAGGTTTCCGAAAGCTATCACACCAAAGTTTGTTCCCAGGTGATCATCATTGTTATCGAGCGTAGCTGCCTTTACCCAGGTTTCTAAAATAAATTTACCCGAAATTTCTCCCATCTCTTTTTTAAGAGCATACGAGGCATTCCCTTTGAATAAAACAGATCCTTCGCCATTCAGTTTCTTATCAGCGGGTGCATCTGCGAAAAATAAAGGAGTACCTGAACTTTTTAAATCATTCCCGTTTCCGCTCAAATCCTTTAAGGATTCCGGCGCAGCCGCAAAAGTAACCGCACCCGATCTGCCCATATTGTAATAAGCTTTCGTAACCAATTGTCCATAGCTTTGAGTACAGAACACTACACTGATTAATATAAGCGCCAAAGACATTTTACTCATTACTAAAGAAAATTTACCGGACGGTTATACATTTACCCCCGCTTAAAAAATAATATTGACTAATGTGATCTTAGCAATGACATGCATACGCAATCACCTGTTTATTTCATTGATTTTTTTACAAGATTATTTATTCCCCTTCAGCCGGCGTGAGATGCCTTTAAGGGACTCGAGATGTGATGTTTCTATACTACCATCTCTAAACAAGCATACATCAATGCTCACAACACCACCATTCGCATTACATTTACGGATGTAATCGGCCATAAAATCAGGAGTATACCGCAAACCCGGTGCGGCCCACTCACTACCCAGGTAAGACAAGATATGCCACTGCACACCATCGCGCCAACGGGAAAGCGGCACTTCACCAAACTTGTTCTGCTCACCCGTAGTATAATCATCTTCCGGCGTTGATGAGTTGGAGCTTGTCATTTTAGGGTTGTTCAATGCAATGATCCTTTTTGCATTGCCTGCCCGGAGACCTTTTGCGAGGATAGCCCACTTTTCTTTGTTGTACCCAATATATTCATAACATCCATCTGTCCACCATCCCGCCACTTTATCCTTATAACGTTCGCCATATTCCGCTGCTACGTTCGCCCATTGCTGCACATAATGTTCGGAAACCTTCTCCGTATAGCCCATAGCTTTAGCGGCTTTTTCATCATCACGCGGGCCATCACCCGTCCAGTACAGCATTAATTTAATACCTCTCTTATGAAGCGATGCATACAGGTCTTCCACCAGGTCGCGTGTAGAACAGGCTTCGCCAGGTTTATACCCGGTTATTTTATCGAAGGTTTTATTCGGTGCTATAAGGTGACGGGTTCTTTGCATCATGGTAAAGATTACATACGAGGCACCTGTGGATTGTATTTGCGCTGCGAATTTTTCCGTATCAAATTCATTCACGCAGGCATCCCAATCGGTTGTGCCATCCATGGCGTTAATACGGTTACCCGCACACTGCACACTATACAGGTAATGTACAAAAACGCCCCACCCGGCCGCTTTAAACCAATCTGTATTACCCGCTCTTTCAGCAGGAATCCGGCTCTTTAATTCCGGCACAGTATCTTTTAATAGCGCAGGATGTTGTACATACCCGTTATTAGCCATCAGAGGCAGCATAACTATGGTTGATACATCCCGTTTTCCATCTAAAAAAAGAAACAGGGATAAGAATGGCATATAAAAAACAAGCAAATAAATTTTCATTATTATTTGTATTATTACTAACCGGCAGTTTTTTGGCTTTTTTGTATAGTTTATATTAAGCCATACCATAAATTAAAGAGTATAGTATGCGTAAGCCCTCCGTTTATTAACCAGAGGCTTACGCATAAACAATACATATCGCTGCAATTTTTATAGCAGGAGTGGAATATATTTTAATTACTGCAAAGGATCAAAATCTCCTCCCCAGGTATTATTTTGCTCAATCTTGCTGTTACGATCTAAAACTGATTTTGGTATACCAAAGAAGGAATACTTGTCTTCATCCAGCATCACTATTTGACGGTAATCGCGGTTTTCTGTTACTGTGAATTGATCCCAGATTGTATTAATATCAGTTAAACCCGTTGGCCGGTTTGCAGCGGTACCATTCCATTCAAACCTTAAACCGTGAAAGTATTTGTCTTTAAAACTATTAAAAGTGGAAGCATAAATACGCCATCTGCGCAGGTCCCAAAAACGTTGGCCTTCAAAAGCGAATTCAACTAAACGTTCGTCCATTATAGCTTTTCTGATATCAGGAACTGTTGCAGCAGTAATCCCGTATTTCCCCCCGGCACCTGGCTCTATCCCTGCTCTCTCACGGATTTGGTAAAGTACAGTAAGTGCTTCAGAAGTGTTTTCTATCTCATTAGCAGCTTCCGCCATATTCATTAATACTTCTGCATACCTGATCTCAATCCAGTCAACCTGTCCATCTTCTACAGTCGTTCTGGTTATGTTGCGGTCGAGCATTTTAGCGGGATAAAATCCTGAATGGGAAAATAAATTTTCACTGTTATCAGCCCTGGCTTCTTTACCATTAATACCAGTAGCTGCATTACCATCCGCATCATAAAAATAAGTCCACATATTTTCCTTCCCAAACATTTCAGCCAGGAAAGGATCAGCGCCATTATATGCAATGGAAGCGTAAAAACGTTCATCCCGGTTTTGGAACAATTTCCTGTAGTCCATTGTTGCCGGATCATATTTCGAACCGTCCTTCATTGGGTATGCATTCACTAATTCAAGTGAAGGAATATTTCCTCCTACACAACCACGTGCATATAGCAGAGGGCGCATACAAGCCTGAGAATAGCCATTGGCAAATCCCGGATATTGGAATCTTTTTACCATGATTACCTCTTTGTTCATTTCATCGGTCCACAGTTCTTTATAATTGCTGTACAAACCTTTGCCGTGTGCATCTAAAAATGAAAGGGCATCTTTATTCGCATTATATGCATCAGTCCAGCGTGAAAGGTCATTGGCACGGTTAAACTGAGGACTGGCCCAATACAGCAGCACCCTGCCTTTAAAAGACATGGCAACACACTTATCAATACGACCAATTGTACTAACCGGTTCTAATAAAGCAATAGCTTCATCAACATCCTTTAAAATTTGAGCAATACATTCAGAAGTTTTACTCCGTGGAACAAAAACAGCGTCCTCATCACCCGGTGACTCAGGGGCTAAAATTAACTCAACTCCGCCATAAGCCTTAACCATTCTAAAGTATGCCCATGAACGCCAGAAAAGCGCCTGCCCCTTTAACGAATTTTTAATTTCATCAGCAAATAATGCTTTGTCTATTTCTGCAAGGAATATGTTGATTTTCCTGATGTTCGCATAAGGAAAATCATTATAAGAATCTGAAGTTAAAGTACCGTTCAGGTATGCGCTTAGTGCTTCTGCATACTCCCCGTTCACGACCATTGTTTCATCTGTTATTCTGCCAACAGTAAATGGAGCCGGCATAAAGTTGGCGTATATATCATTTATATATGCTTCTGCGACTGCCGGATTTGACCACACGTCATCACTTCCCAGTGAACTCAGGTTTTTTTTGTTTAAAGGATTGCACCCAATAAACACTAATATGAAAAAACTATTCAATAATATCTTTACTACTTTCATATTGCTATTTTTAATAAAACAATAATAAAATTGATTTAGAACGCAACATTTGCACCCAGTGTAAATGTTTTCATAGTCGGGTATGAATTCATGCTGCCTACACTGGGATCGTGATATTTGTATTTCGAGAGTGTAATTAAATTTGTTCCCGAAACGAAGAATGTCACGCCTGAAATCGTCATTTTTTGACAGATACTTCTGGGAAGTGCATATGTAAGATTTACATACTGTAAACGTAAAAAGCTGCCATTCTTTAACCAGAAAGTTGATGGCAAATGGTCCACAGTGTAATCCCAGGTAACTGGTTGCGGGTATTTAGCATCAACATTATCTGGCGACCATGAATCAAGCCAGAAAGATGGTGGCCTTGCTCCATCAAAAAAACGTCTGCCATATCCATCATCATACAATTTCGATCCCCCCGTTACGCCCTGAAGAAATATATCTATGCCAATCCCTTTCCACCTTGCATTAAGGCTCAATCCAAATGTATATGGATTCAGGGAGTGTTTACCCTTTAGTACCTGCCTGTCATAATCGTCAATTTTTCCATCAGGAATGCCGTCCTGCCCGTTTACATCTTCAAAATTAAGTGCGCCAAGAGCGGGTGTGTGCCCATAAATTGTATAACCGGCAGGAAGATCATCTATTTCTTTTTGAGTACGGATGATATCTGTAGCAACCAGCATCCGTATATAATCAGTAGGACGCCCATTGGGGTCATCAACTTTCTGTACATTTTGAGCAACATCTCTTAATTTAACCTTGTTTGCCGCATATGAAAAATTGCCTTTTACTCCAAACTCTACTTCACCCAAATTAGTATTATAACCTAATTCGAGTTCATATCCATGTGCGTCAACAATTCCATAATTTTCGGGCGGCATGCTTCCACCGAAAGAAACAGGCAAAGAAGCGATCCTCGAATCAAGAATGTCGTAATTGTGCCTCTGGTAATATTCCGCAGAAAACAAAAAACCATTAAATAAACGAGCGTCTAAACCAAGATTCAACTCCCTGGTTTTTTCCCATGTTAAATTTGGATTCACTATTCCATTGTAAGTTACACGGGGTTGAGGAGCGGTACCGAATAAATAATCGCCATTAACTGCATAAGACTCACTCCATTTCCAGCCACCAACAGCGTCATTTCCCGCAAGCCCCCAGGAACCACGTAGTTTCAGGAAATCAATACTTTTTACTTTGAAAAAATTTTCGTTCGACATTACCCAACCGGCCGAAACAGAAGGAAATGTTCCCCAGCGATGACCAGGGCCAAAAAGCATTGAACCGTCCCGCCGGGCGGTAACATTTACAAAATACTTTTCACTATAACTATACAAAATCCTTCCTATGTAAGAGGCGCGCCCAAATTCACTTTCACTACCATTCACGTACGAGTCATTCCTGGAGGCTGATGTTGCCCAAAACTGGTCGTTCTGCACCAAAGGAAACCCTTCTCTTACCCCATAGAAATAATCGTACTTCCCTTCACTTTGCTCGTAAACCACAACCGCGTCAATATTATGTTCTCCAAATTTCCTGGCATAATTTGCAGAAAAATTCAATTGATAGTTATTGGTTGCCTCCTGGATTTTCGCCAATCTTTCTTTATTGGGATATGCTGATTTTATTGAGCCTGTAATCTCGTCTGTGTATATAGCCCCATTGGTACCTTTTCTTACTACATCATATAAAGTCGTTTTAAGTTCATGTAGCTTCATGGTGGTAGCTTCATAATTCGGGCTGTATTTTCCAGACACCGATAACCCCTCTATAACCGGAATTTTGTAAGTCAGTCCAAGCTGCATGGCAACATTACGCTCAACCCTGGTATTTGTACCGCCTTCTTCAACAAATGCCAAAGGATTTCCAATCCAGCCCGGGTTGATGAATTTTCCATCGGATGTTTTGGGCGGCACATTTGGCAGATAATAAAGTAGCCGTCCCCACAGATTACCAAATTGGGGGTTAACGTCAAAACCAATAAGATCTTCCTGCATGGCAAACCTTTTTCTTGTTCCCTGGTTATAGGCAATATTAAAAACCCCGCTCAGATTCTTCGTGAAATTCACATCAATATTTGACCGAAAATTGTATTTATTAAAATCAGCATTTTTAATAAAGGCTGATTGATCGAAAAAAGAACCACCCAGAAAATACTTTATCTTATCAGAGCCGCCACTGGCTGTAAGTGAATGCTTTTGCAACACGGGATCCTTGTATGCTAAAGTATACCAGGCTTTGGCAGGATCGTGATCGTTAAAAAAGGCTACCTCTTCATCATCATACATGGGCGCTATGCCCCTGTTTGTGCGGGCGTAATTGTTTAGTCTCACCATATCTTTAGCACCTACATAATCAGGTATCTTAGAAGGTTTGTCAAAACTATATGAATAGTTATAATTAAACTGGAATTTTCCCGATGTGCCTTTTTTGGTGGTTACAAGAATAACGCCATTCGCCGCGCGGGCGCCATATATAGCTCCCGAAGCCGCATCTTTTAAGACGGTAACATTATCCACTTCTGAATAATCCATCGCATCAAATAGCCGTTTATCAGAAACTACACCATCAATAACATATAATGGATCATTACCAGTACTTTTCCAGGTATTTACAGAACGTACACGAATAGATGCAGCATATCCTGGTGCGCCAGAGCCCTGGTTCACATATACACCGCTTAACCGGCCGGCAAGTCCATTAGAAAGATTAGGTACCGGCATATTCTTAACATCTTCAGATTTCATAACAGCAATAGCACCAGTGACGGATGCTTTCTTCTGCGTGCCATACCCCACTACCACCACTTCATCTAACCCTGAAGCGGCTACTTTTAGTACAATATTGTTTAGCTGGTTTCTTCCGTTTACCGGTATTTCTATGGTTTCATATCCTACCATACTTACTTCCAATATGGCTTTTGCGTCTACGGCAATAGAAAAAGAGCCGTCTGATTCAGTGGTAACACCAATATTCTGACCTTTTACTTTTACCGATGCTCCTTCCAGCGGGTTGCCGTTTTCATCTGTTATCTTACCTCGCAGCTCAAGCTGGTTCAACAGGTCTGACTGGCTGGGAGAAATCACCACCAGGTAATCATTTACAATTTTATAAGCCAGTGCATTACCCAGCACTTTCTGCATGATCTCCGGTATGGTAGCATCCGTAACATGGATGTTTACTTTACCAATTTTTTTGATATCGTTCTGCAGATAGAAAAAGCGGTAAGCGCTCTTTTTCTGGATATTCGAAAAAACTTTTGTCGCTTCAACCTGTTCCAAATTCAGTGAAAACCTCTCCTGGCTATACCCTTTGGCAGCGGCCTGGATAAAAGGAATTACCAGTAGCAAAACAGTTATTTTCATACACAGTAAATTCTTAAATACCGGACTGCATATATCATGCAGCCTGTACCTGCTTTTTTTCATATATTTGAATTGAAAAGTTAATAAAGGGGAATGAGCTGGCCCTACAGTCTGGCTGATTCCACTGTTTAAGTACATTAGCTTTTTTGGGGAAGAGTTCCAACCTCTTCCCTTTTTAATGGATTGTTTATGGCGGATCGTAATAAATCATAAGCAAGTTTTTGGGTTTATAATATGTATGTATAAGCGTTACCTGATAAAAACATCGTTGCCATTTATATCGTACTCAAACCCTACCATGATCTGTAATACATGCATTGCCTCATCAAGGCTTACATTATCAAAGTCGCCGGTCATGAGTATGTCTTTCATTTTCTCGTTTTTAAAATGAATATGCACATTATACCAGCGTTCCATTTTCAGCGCCACTATTTCAAGCGGCTCCTGGGTAAAAACCACTTTTTCCTTTACCCATACCGCTTCTTCCGGCATGTTCGTTTCCTTTTTATCGGGCTTTACAGCCTGCACTTCATAGTTAAGCGGCGTAATGGTAATGGGGGTATGCGCATACCCGTCCTCTTTTATTGTGCTGTTATTCCTGAGGGAAATTTTTTCATTGGGTAATAAAATCACTTTTTTTTCATCATCCTCTTTCAGGCTCACTTCCACTTTACCTTCTACTACTGTTGTTTCTATATCCTCCTTTGTGTTATAGGCTTTTACATTAAACACGGTGCCAAGCACCTTTACCATCATGCGTTTGGTATTAACCAAAAACGGGTGGGAAGCATCTTTGGTCACTTCAAAAAAAGCTTCCCCCTTTAACCACACTTCACGGTTTTTGTTACCAAAGTCTTTATTGTATACCAGGCTGCTGCCACTGTTCAAATGAACCTCTGTACTGTCGGGCAGCATTATTTTTTTTCTTTCACCTTTCAAAGCCACTGTTACCGAATCCCTGCTTTGTGCAACAACAACGGCAGAAAGTTTTTGTTTATCCGATGCGTAAAGCAGCCACACACTCAACAGCACAAGCCCGGCCACGCATGCCGCTACCATGGCCCTGAAAAAAAACATTTTTTTTGTTTTTGGCCGAAACAAGGGTACGGCTTCCCCGTTTTCAGGTTCCGTTTGAAAACGCTGCACGGTACGCTCCCACTTTTCGTCCAGCTCCTTTTCATTTACCTTAGCTTTTTTCTGCCAGATCTCCTGTACCATCTCCAACAGGTAGGGTTGAACTGATTCATCCTGCAGCAGTTGCCCCAATTCAGCCAGTTCATTGTCGGTTGCTTCATTACTTAGCTTTTTTCCCAGTAAAATAAAAATCCTGGCTTCCTTCATTTTGAGCATTGTATTCTAAAGGACACAATAAACCATTGCATCCCCTATAGATGAATAAAATTTATTTTCAGGATAATTTCGGACCCGATAAAAACGGAGAAGATTTATGATAAGGGTAGAAATCGACATGGTGGAGTGATGCGGCAATTTTTCTGACAGCCACAGCAATATGGTTTTCTACAGTGCGCGGGGAAATATTCAGTATCTCTGCAACCTCTTTGTAGGTGAGCTCATCCTCTTTAACGAGTTTGTATACAATCCGGCATTTGGGCGGCAGTTCATGAATGGCTTTGTTTACCAATTGCAACAGCTCCGTTGCAACCAACAAATCTTCGGGGTTAGGTACCAGCTCACTGCAAATTACATCTAATTGATTCAGACCCATGACATGGGTATCCGTCTGCCTGTTGATATAATTGAGGCATTGGTTTTTGATTGAAACGTACAGGTAAACCCGCAAATTGGAAATATTGGTGATAGTGGAACGTTTATTCCAGATTTTTACGAAAAGATCTTCTACGATTTCTTCAGCTACTTCTTTAATTTTCACAATGGATGCAGCAAACTGAAAAAGCCCGGTGTAATAATGCCTGAATAACTGTTTAAAAGCATGCTGATCACTAAAAAGAGCAACCTGTTCCTGCAGCGCAAATATCTCTTTTCCGGTCATTACAGATAGTTTAGGACTTATTGGCACAATGAAGTTATTGTTATTTTTATTAAAAAAACAATAACACATTTTTTTGCAATGTATGCATTGGATGTCTTCGCTTATGGCAATCGTTTGCGCTATTTTTTGTAACCCGGTTAAAACCCGGCAAAGGATTTATTTTCTTCATTAAAGACCATGTGAGAAATACAATGCTTTATCCATCCGGCAACACCAGTATTTATAGCCGGTAAAATTACATTTACTGAAATGATATTATCCTGTCACCTTGCAATCACCGGAAACTGGGCAATTCTTAAACGGGTAGCGCCATAAGGTATTAAAATAATTTCTTCTTCTTCTTTTGCCGTCTCCAACTGGTAAGTGACGCTGTATGGAATAGGCCCCGTCATTTCATTGTACAATTGCCAGGATGGGATAAGCCTGGCTTTGGTCTTTATGGAAACGGGCACACTACCCGCATTCCAGGGAAAGTTTGAAATTGCTTTCTCTTTCTCAAACGTATAATGTTCATCCAGCTTATTATCTGCTATATCATTTAGTCCGTAATTCCATGGCGTGGTGGGCCGCACTTCAAAATAACTGTTTCCATAGGCTACCGGATCTTTGTCATTTTTAACCTCCCTCACTTCTTCGCCAATTTTTAGCGCATACACGATTGGTCCGCGTTCAATGGAAACCGAATTTTCATGCCAGGTGTTTTTAAAGATATGCATCGGCAGCGCTAATTCAACCCTGTCACCCGATTTCCATTCACGGTTAATTTTAATAACCTGGTTTCCCACGGCTTCCTGCCAAATTTTATCATTGATCTTTATGACAGCTTTTTTGCACCATGCGGGTATACGCAGGTGAAAAGGAAAAGTAACCGGTTTATTTTTGTTATCCACCTGTAAAGTAAATTTTACAGACTCCCCGAACGGATAATCGGTTTCTTCATTGAACGATATGGCTGTTCCACCTGCAACAATGGCCTTTACTGAACTTGGTGAATAAATCAGTGCTGCAAGTCCTTTATCGGGTGTGGCATACCACAGGTTTTGAGTAAATTTTGGCCACCCCTGATGCATGTTCGATGTGCAACAGGGATAACCTGTAAGCAATCCATAACACAGATCTGTTCCGCCATGATTAACATCAAAATTTCGCGTATGCCTTGTTATCATTACCTGGTTTGCCTGCTGAAAATACTGCCTCCGCATAAAATCGTCAGAAATCTGAGCGGGTAAAGCATTAAAAGCTATCTTCTCAATATGATCCGCATAACTTGCTTTGCCTGTAATGGCAAGTATATTTTCAAGACTGAACATCATTTCAACAGCAGAACATAATTCTGAGCCCTGTGTTGGATTATTTCCATGCAAAGCTTCGTCGCCGCCATAAAGTCCGTGTGCCATCCCGTTGTATTTCCGGATATCTTCAAAACCTTTCTCCGTTGCATCTAAGTATTTTTGTTCAGGATGATGCTGGTAATAAATGATGGGCTCTTTTATTCCCTGGGCAAGGTTTACACAATGAATGCTTCCCGGATTGGAAAGCATATCGGTATGTAAAAATGCATTTGTATAATCAAAGGTCTGCCTGTGAAGCAGATCGCCCAATTCAAGCAGAAACTGATCGCCTGTTATATTATAAAGCCAGTAAACAATCATTAAATTATCACCTCCCCGGTAACGTGCCCAAAAAGTCCAGTGATCAAGCGGTTTTTGGGGAAGTTCTTTCAATTGATATTTAAAATAGTTCGTCATGAGTGTAATCACTCTTTGATCATGGGTTGCACTATAATACTGCTTCAAGATTTTAAGCATTACCATTTTTGGCCACCAGTCACGGCTATTGTCTCTTTGAAGGCCCGGCTCAGCGGTATAGTCTTTAGCAGGCCCAAAATATCCATCTGGCTGCTGACTGTTTATAGCCCACTCAATCCAGGGCTTTGTTTTTGCGATCAGCGCCTTATCACCCAAAATATAGGCAAGCGGCAAAAGTCCGTCTATCCAGTATGGGCCGCGCTCCCATTGATCTCCGTCACCACCCAGCCAGCCATTCCTGTGGTTCATTACCAGCGGATAAAGGGTATCCAGGTTTCCTGTTGCGCCATTTTTTTGCCTGGTCAGCATCTCTTTTAACCATCCCTGCGGTTTAATGGCTCCCAATGGAAGTTCCGTATATGGGTTTGGCCGGAGTGGCGCACGGCTATGGGTATAATCTCCGGAACCATTTTTTTTGTTTACCTGCCCAACTGCATGAAGCATGAAACTTATAAAAAGGAATGACAGGAAGATTTTTTTCATATGCTGTTTTAAAGGGCTTTAAAATATTTAATTTGAGTTAGCATCTTAAACAATAAAAAATTAAGGTACCGATTTTATATCTACCTCCCCAATTGATGCGGGGCGATAAGAAATATTTGACCTAAATATATGGACTCATTATTGCATTTGTCTTAATTTCAAATAAAACATTCAGGTTAAACCACAAAACTATCGGCAATGTACAGGCGGCAATTTATAAAACACAATTCGCTGGCGGCACTGGGGCTGGCCTTCAGCCCTTTGCAGTTTGCCGGCGAAACAGGAGGCGGGGGCAATCTCCATTTTATTAGCCCCATTGACGGAGACATGCTGCATAAACATGATGGTATAGTAATGGGCGAAACATTACAGGCCCTGGTAAAAATTGCGGCGCCTGCCAACAGTTCTATTACCGTGAATGGTATACAGGCAAAAAAGAGTAATGGAATTTTTACGGCTGAAATAGCTTTGGCTAATTTTCAAAATGCAATTGAACTGAGTGATAAAAAAACCGGAATACAAAAAAACATCACGGTATACTGGCTTAAAAACCTGGCAGATAATTACAGGCTTTCTATTGATGATGCGGTATGGTTTTTAAAAGACATCAACGCCAATACATCCACGTATAGTTCAATCTTCAACAACCCCTTTCTCGGATTTTTAAAAGAGGTACATGATGCGTATGACACTAAAGTGCATATCAATATCTTTTACGAAACCGATGGCTTCAACCTTTCTCAAATGACCGATCAGTTTAAAAATGAATGGCGGGCTAATGCCAGTTGGTTGCAGCTTAGCTTTCATGCAAAAGCGGAGTTTCCTGACAATCCTTATATACACGCCGGTTATGACCAGGTAAAAACAGAATGCGATGCGGTAATCCAACAGATCAGGCGTTTTGCAGGAGATGAATTAACGGGACCAGTTACCACCCTGCATTGGGGCGAAGTGCCGGTTGAAGTATCCAGGGCGCTGAGAGACGCGGGGTATACGGGACAACTATGCGACTTTAATGTAGACGATAATTTGTCTCCTTGTTCCTATTACTTAAATGTGGAGCAAAGAAGACATATTAATAAACGATTTTTATGGAGAGATAATAAAGAAGCGATTGGTTTTATAAAAAGCAGTATCATTATAGATACAAAAAAAACAGAGCACATCATTCCTTATTTAGATCAATATGAACAACAAGGCCGTAAACCACCTTATGCAGATTTACTGATACATGAACAATACTTTTATCCGGGTTACCATAACTATCAACCCAATTACCGGCAAAAAGTATTAACCGCGGTAAAATGGGCGGTGGAAAAAGGATATACGCCTGCATTTTTAAAAGACTGCATATATGAATAGTATCCCATTCACCTTAAACCATATTATCAAACGCATGATCGCCGCCTCCGCGGTTAGTGTCTTCGCTAACCCCATAATCACAAAATCTAAATGGAATGCTTATACACCGGTAATATTAATTATCCTACTGGGAACAAGTAGCCTTTTCACTTCCTGCAAACAAAAACCGCCAGCAGCGACAGACGGGTTAAGGGTTCCGGAAGGATATACGATAGAGCGGGTAGCGGGGCCAGATCTGCTCTCCTACCCCATGTTTGCCAGTTTTGATAACCAGGGCCGGCTTTTTGTAATTGAATCGAGCGGAAAAACAACGTCTACTGAAGATGTATTAGAGAACCCAACTTTTCAAATCCGGCTTTTGGAAGATATGGATGGCAATGGAATTTATGATAAGAGCGTCGTATACGCAGATCATATTCCCTACCCAATGGGTGGCTATTTTTACCGGGGGAGCTTATATGTAGCCGCGCCGCCTAACCTCATGCGCTTTACGGATGCGGATGGAGATGGCATAGCCGAAAAGCGGGAAGCAGTATTGAGCGGATGGGTGCTGCATCATAATGCGGCCACGCTGAGTGGACCTTTTATGGGGCCCGATGGCTGGTTGTATTTAGCCGACGCCCGGCGCGGATTTAGCATTAAAACAAAAGAAGGCGACTCCCTAACGGGAAAGGGTGCACGAATTTGGCGTTGCCGGCCCGATGGAACGGGATTGGAATCTGTTTCGGGCGGAGGCTTCGACAACTCCGTAGAGATTGCTTTTATGCCTTCGGGCGAAACAATAGGAACAATGACCTATTTCACCGATCCTAAAGACGGGTTTCGTGATGCCGTGATGCACTGGGTGGAAGGCGGCGTGTATCCCAAGCCCAACAGCGTTATTGAAGAAGACCACCTGAAGTTAACGGGTGAACTGATGCCTGTGATGACAAAGCTGGCGCGGATATCTCATGCGGGTATAATGCGCTATCGCGGATCGGCGTTTGGCGCCGCATTCAAAGGCAATCTATTTACCGCCCAGTTTAATACGGGGCGAATTATGCGGCATATTATTACCCCGGAAGGCGCTACGTTTAAAACTGCAGACGAACCTTTTATGCAATCCGATAGTTTGGATATGCATCCAACGGATATACTGGAAGATGCGGATGGCAGTTTGCTGATGGTGAATACCGGCGGCTGGTTTATTGCGGGCTGCCCACTTTCTGTGGTGGCTAAAACCAACGTATTGGGTGGCATTTACCGCATTCGCAAAACGGGTGCGCCGGTTGTAAACGATCCCTGGGGAAGGAAATTGAATTTTAAAGAGATGCCCGTACCTGATCTTGTTAAATATATGATGGATGATCGGCCTTTTGTTCGCGACAATGCTATAGAACAAATTGTTATAACCGGTGAACCGGCTGTTGATGCACTTAAAAATGCAATACCCACTATTAAAGATGAAGAACTGCGTGCGGCAGCAGTGTTTGCCCTTTCGCGCATAAACACCGCATCCGCAAAAGAGGGTGTGCGTAAAGCATTGGATGATCAAAGCGTTATTGTACGTACCGCGGCAGCGCGCATGGCGGGTATAGCAAAAGACAAAGAGGCACTGAGTAAGTTAATGCAAATGGTGCGGCAAGATGAAGCCCCCGCCCGGCGGCAGGCCGCAACAGCGCTTGGCCAAATTGGCGATGAAAAGGCGGTAGCGGCACTTCTAAGCGCTTCCAAAAACCCTGATGACCGTTTTGTAGAACATGCAATAATTTATTCGCTCATCACCCTGAAAAAAGTGGCACCACTGACACTTGCATTAAACGATAGCTCTGTTAATATGCGTAAGGCGGCATTGGTGGCGCTCGATCAGATGGACGGTTCACCCCTGCAAAAAAATCAGTTAACAGCTTTTCTGTCCGATGGAAACAAAACAATCCGTAATACAGGTATATGGGTGGCGCTGCATCATCCCAACTGGAGCGACATTGTAACCAACTTCCTGCAAAAACAATTAAATACAGCGGCATTGCCGGTGGAAGAACGATCATCATTACGTGAGCTCATGGTAGCGTTCAGCAACGACGACAAGACCTTGCAAAATTTCATTGGAGCCCAGTTATCAAGTTCAGCAACACCGGTTGAAAAGAAAATGTTTTTGATGGATGTAATTGGCCGCAGTGCGGTTCAAAACATTCCTTCTGCATGGATAAATCCATTGGGTAATCTATTAAAAGGCGATAATGCAACACTCCGTTCCGCGGTATTAGATTTAATTGAATCGCATGGCATTAATACATTGAACAAAGAACTCAATCAAATTATACAGGACACAAAGCCTCCCACTGCTTTCAGGCTTAAAGCTTTCAGTGCACGATTAAAGTCGGAGAAATTACTTTCCGATTCGGAATTTCAATTGCTGTTTCATTTCTTAGATAAAGATCAGGAATCGCCCGTCAGGCAATCTGCAGTGCGTTTGCTTGCCCAGTCTAATGTAAGCGACACGCAATTGCTATCCCTGGCAAAAGAACAAGTGGCGCAGGCGGATGTTTTTTTACTGCCTTCGCTTATTACTGCGTTTGAAAAAAGCAAAAGTGAAGAAGTAGGCAAGGCACTGATAGCAGCACTGCAATCTTCCACCAACGGGTTGGGCAGCCTGTCTGTAAAGGACATGCAAAAATTGTTTGACGCATACCCGTCATCCGTGCAGGCATTGGCCGAACCCCTTATGAAAACACTGCAAGATCAGCAGGCGTCACGTTTATCGCAGTTGGAACAATTAGAGGCCTCGCTCAAAAGAGGCGATGTGGGAGAAGGGCGCAATCTTTTCTTTAGCAAAGCCACCTGTTTCACCTGCCACTCTGTAGAAAAGAATGGGGGGCAGTTTGGGCCTGACCTGACAAATATCGGTGAAATCAGATCGCGGCACGATTTGCTGGAAGCCATTGTATACCCCAATGCCAGCTTTGCACGGGAGCATGAAACATCAAAAATAATAACCAAAACCAATACGTACACAGGCATCATCACCGAACAATTGCCGGATGCCATCATAGTAGCAACCGGCCCCGGTTCCATCATGCGGGTACCGCGCAGC
Organism: Agriterribacter humi; assembly: GCF_009192765.1. Taxonomy (GTDB): domain Bacteria; phylum Bacteroidota; class Bacteroidia; order Chitinophagales; family Chitinophagaceae; genus Agriterribacter; species Agriterribacter humi. Next base: position 198,367 of record NZ_VOHQ01000001.1, read on the forward strand.
GAAATCAGTTCCATTGAACTGCAAAATGTTTCTATGATGCCACCCGGATTAGACAAGATATTAGACAAACAGGAACTGGCTAACCTGATGGCCTACCTGGTTTCTTTACCTGACGGACTGGGACAAATAAAAAGTCACTAAACTTTGAAGACAATGGAAAAAAGAATCCTTATTTTTCTGGCATTCATTTGCGCATTAACATTTATCGCGACAGGAAATTTTGCGCAAACCAATGCATCCTTATTAAGTGCCAGAGACACAAAAACCAACAAAACGATTGAGCTCTTCAATGGCAAAAATCTAAAAGGCTGGTACACTTTTATTAAAGGGCGGGGAAGAGGCAGCGATCCCCAAAAAGTATTTACGGTTAACGATAAGATGATTAGGGTTTCGGGTGAGGAATGGGGTTGCATTACTACCAACAAAGAATATGAAAACTTCACGCTAACTGTTGAATTTAAATGGGGAACAAAAACATGGGAACCACGTGTAAAGAATGCAAGAGACAATGGTATACTGGTACATTCTACCGGAATGGATGGCGGTTATGATGGTACCTGGATGCACGGAATTGAATGCCAGATTATAGAAGGCGGCACGGGCGACTTACTGGTGGTTGGCGATAAAACTGAAAAGTTTGCTATTACCTGCCCGGTAGCAACTGAAAAACAGGGAGGCAGTTATCTTTTTCAGCCGGATGGCAAGCCTGTTACTATTCATGGCGGGCGCATTAACTGGTATGGCCGCGATGCAGACTGGGAGGATGTAATTGATTTTAGGGGGAAAAGCGATGTTGAAAAACCAGTGGGGGAATGGAACAGGATGGAAGTTGTTGCCAAAGGAAATGATATCTCTATATTTTTAAATGGCGTGCTGGTAAATCAGGCCATGCAGGTTAAACCCGCAAAAGGACGGATACAAATTCAATCCGAAGGCGCGGAAATGCTGATAAGACGGATCGAACTCACGCCAATAAGTACAGAATAGCGGGGATAGCCTGCTAAAAAAAGTATCCCGCTAATACTGCGGTTACCGGACACGGTGAGTATAGAATCTGCCATTATCTTACTTCAATGAACAGGAAAGTGAAACTTAAAATCTGTAATAAAAAACAAATGTCGCATAAGCCGCCACTGAAACCGATTGTGCTTGGATTCTTTATTTTTTTTATTGGTGCAGGTACAGCTTTTGCCCAGCAAATACGCATTGGGGTTTTTAATGCGAATGTTACGCCACCAATCGGTAGCCCGGTGGCGTATGCTACAGCCCGATCCATTATGGATTCGCTCAGCGCCAGGGGAATCGTTATTCTTTCGGATGAAAAGCCCATTGTATTATGCGCTGTAGACTGGATAGGTATTGGAAATGAAGGGCTGGAAGTATGGCGCCGGCGTTTGGCGGAAGCGGCTAATACCAGCATTGAGCGGGTGTCGGTACATGCACTGCATCAGCACGATGGTATTCATTGCGATTTTACCATGGCAAGGATTATGGATGAATATGGTATGGGCGGCATCCGCTTTGATACCGCATTTTTACACGCGGCTATTCAGCATGTATCCGATGCCATTAGTAAGGCTGTAAAAAATACACAGCCCGTTACGCATCTTGGTTTTGGACAAGCAAAGGTTGATAAGGTAGCTTCCAACCGCCGCATATTAGACGAAAACGGTAAGGTGAAAATTATTCGCTGGAGCGCCACTACCGATTCCGCCGCTATAGCCGCTCCGGAAGGGCTGATTGACCCCTGGCTGAAATGCGTGAGTTTTTGGAATAATGAAAATCCGTTAGCCATAATGACATATTATACTACACATCCTCAAAGTTATTATGGAGACGGTGATGTAACCTGCGAATTTATTGGCATAGCCCGTAATGCAAGAGAGAAAGAAACGGGGGGCATTCCACATATTCATTTTAACGGCGCCAGCGGCAATATTGCAGCCGGCAAATACAACGATGGCTCTAAAGCCATGCGACCAGTGCTGGCAAACCGGGTAGAAACTGCTATGCATGAAGCCTGGGAGCAAACTAAAAAAACAGCAATAAGCGGAAAAGATATGAGCTGGAAAAATACGGAGGTAAAACTCCCCCTTGGAAAAAACATATTGGAGGCGGAATTGAGAGCCACCTTATCGGATGAAAAAAAATCAGCAGCGGAAAAAGTGGCGGCGGCAGAAAAATTAGCCTGGTACCAACGGTCTGTAGCAGGCCAAAAAGTAAATATATCCGCTCTGCGGTTAGGCAAGGTATGGTTGCTGAATTTACCGGGCGAACTGTTTGTAGAATACCAGTTAGCGGCCCAAAAAATAAAACCGGGTGCACAGGTATGCACAGCCGCCTATGAAGATTACGGTCCGGGTTATATTGGTACTAAAATATCCTATACCCAGGGCGGTTACGAAACCAGTGGTATTGTTTCAGGTACGGCGCCCGAAGTTGAAAAGGTATTAATGAAAGCTATTAAAAAAGTGTTGAAATAAACGATAAACTCAAATTGAAACGGATGTTCCCCTGTAACTTGTAACCTGCAACCTGAATCAATCTTAAAATTCACCTACCTCTCTCAATAATCCCCCAATGTTTCCGGCAATTGGGCCAACGCTTTTTGTAATTGTTCATCGTTTGGAGCTATTCCATGCCACTCGTGGTGACCTTCCATAAAATCTACCCCTTTTCCCATAATAGTATGCATCATTATGGCAATGGGCTTACCCTTTCCGGTAAGTGATTTTGCTTTGTTTACAGTGCCGATCAGGTCATCAATATCATTACCGTTGGTTTGAAGAATTGTCCAGCCAAAGGCTTCAAACTTTTTGCCTATATCGCCTAAATCCATCACCTTTTGCGTGGGACCATCAATTTGCTGACCGTTCCAATCAATAGTGGAAATCAGATTATCTACCTTATTGTGGGCCGCAAACATAATAGCTTCCCAGTTTTGTCCTTCGTCTAATTCACCATCTCCGTGCAGGGAAAAAACAAGTTTATCGTCATTATTCAATTTTTTAGCGAGTGCCGCACCTATAGCCACGCTCATTCCCTGCCCCAGCGATCCTGAAGCCACTCTTATACCAGGCAAATGCTCATGGGTGGCCGGATGCCCCTGAAGCCTTGAATTTATTTTTCTAAAACTGGCCAACTCAGTGATCGGAAAATAGCCCGACCTGGCAAGCGTAGCATAAAACACCGGTGAAATATGCCCGTTTGAAAGAAAAAACAGGTCTTCACCCTTACCATCCATATTAAATGAAGGGTCGTGTTTCATAATATCAAAATAAAGTGCGGTAAAAAAGTCAGCACATCCCAATGATCCTCCCGGGTGTCCGCTTTGGCAGGCATGTACCATTCTTACTATGTCTCTCCGGATCTGTGTGGCTATGTCTTTTAATTCTGGCATAATTTTTCGCTTTTAAAATGGTGCCAAAGCTAAATAAACTGTTGGATATAAGTAGATAGGATTGCATTTTTTGAGAAATATAGTTTTATTTCTCAATACTAACATATTATGCCAACCGTTTTATACAGGCAGTACGTATCAGTAGTACAGTGTATAATCTTTCGTTCTTTGCATTGTATTTATGCAAATAAAATAATTATCATATTTTCGCACCTTTAAAGCGAACCGGATGGAAATCATTTTGCTGGCAACTATTTTAGCTTTCGTTATTACATTTACTGCAATACCTGTAATTATTAATGTATCTGAAATAAAGAAGCTGTACGATCTGCCGAATGCAAGAAAGATACACGCTATGCCGGTTCCCTCACTGGGCGGACTGGGCATATTTGCAGGTTTTATCATTTCCTGCCTCATGACCATTTCTTTCAGCTCTGCTCCCGGTTTTCAATATTATTTTGCGGCGGCATTGGTTATATTTTTTCTTGGACTGAAGGATGATATTCTTATCCTTACCCCAATGAAAAAGATCATAGGGCAAATTATAGCCGCTTTTATTATTATTTATAAGGGAGGGATTGTTATCAAAAGTATGCACGGTTTTCTTGGGGTAAACGAACTGCCCGAAGTAATTAGTTTAACCTTAACCTATCTTACCGTAATTGTAATTATCAACTCCTTTAATCTTATTGATGGTGTTGACGGGCTTGCGGCGGGGCTGGGGATTTTTACCACATTAACTTTTGGAGTATATTTTTATGTTGCCGCCCATGCAGAATATGCGGCCCTTGCTTTTGCCATGTGCGGCAGCCTGCTGGCTTTTTTAATTTTCAACCGGTCACCCGCACGTATTTTTATGGGCGACACCGGTTCTTTATTAATAGGATTGATCAATGCCATTTTGGTAGTTCAGTTCATCAATATTGCAGATTCACCCGGAGCCACAGTACCTTTGCATGCGTCTCCTGCAATTGCGATTGCCCTGCTTATCATTCCTTTGTTCGATACACTAAGAGTTTTTTCCATCCGTATATTTAACCGGCGTTCACCATTCAGTCCCGACCGCAACCATATTCATCACATTCTGTTAGACAGAGGAATGACGCACAAAGCGGTGAGTTTTACTTTAATTGTGGTAAATATTTTCTTTGTTGCCGTTGCGTATTTCTTAAGTTTTCTTAGCATTAATATTCTTATCCCGCTTTTAATAACACTTGCATTTGCGGGCTTTGCATTGGTATACCTGCGCAAACCCAGGCTTATGGTTGTTGCCAATGGGAATACTGAAGATATCCTGCAACTTACCAAGCCCAAGCCTTCCAGGATCATGCCTTTAACTCCTGCAAAAAAAGCGGCTGAACGTAACTGATTTCCATATTCATTTTATTCTTTCCATTTGTTAGCTTTGCAACGTATTTAATTTTTTTAATTATGTCAGAAGAAGTATCATTTGTTTTAGATGTTGGTGAAGATGCCATGAAAAAAGCAATCAGCCATTTGGAAGTGGAACTGGGAAAGATCAGGGCCGGAAGGGCTACACCCCAGATGCTTGACGGACTGGTTGTAGATTATTATGGATCGCCAACGCCTATTAGCCAGGTAGGAAATATTTCAGTAGCTGATGCCCGTACCTTAACCATTCAGCCATGGGAAAAAAACATGCTCCAGCCCATTGAACGTTCTATTATTGGAGCCAATATAGGCGTAACCCCGCAAAACGATGGAATAATTATACGCCTCTTTCTTCCCCCGCTAACAGAGGAAAGAAGAAGGGAACTGGTTAAAAAAGTGCATGCCGAAGGAGAGCAGTCGAAAGTAGCTGTGCGCAGTATACGCCGGGACGCAATAGAAGATATTAAAAAGTTGCAGAAAAACGGGTTAAGTGAAGATGCGGGCAAAGATGCAGAAAAAGAAATTCAGCAACTCACCGATAAATATATTACGTTAATAGACAATTATCTTGCCTCCAAGGAAAAAGAAATGATGGCGGTGTGATTGTAAACAGCAGGTAGTAAGTGGTGAGGAGTGGTAAGTGAGTGATAAATAGAGTTTATCGTTTCATGGGTGAGAAGAGAGAGGTGAAACGTGAGTGGTGAGATGGTGAGTGGTAAATAGTGAGTGATGAGTAAATACAGGGTGCGAGATGAATCTTAATCAGGTAATCATGGCTGTTATAAAATTAAAAAACATCAGTACCCGCGCACCTAAGCGTTATAATAAGGAAAAAACAAAAATAAAGACAGAAGAAATACTACTTGAATTGGATGACCTGCAAAACCTGCTTTTTGCAGAAGGCAAGCATGCCATATTAGTAGTAATACAAGGTATGGACGCCAGTGGAAAAGACGGGGTTATACGGGATGTATTTGGAGAACTTAATCCGCAGGGCGTAACCGTTAAGTCATTTAAAGTACCGACTGAGGAAGAAATGGCACATGATTTTTTATGGAGAGTACACGCCGCCGCACCCCGCAAAGGGGTAATACAGATATTCAACAGGTCGCACTACGAGGATATACTGGTAACCAGGGTGCATAAATGGTGCGATGATGAAACGGCTAAAAAAAGAATGAAGGCCATCAATGATTTCGAGTCCCTGCTTACGCAGCACAACAATACCCATATTCTTAAATTCTACCTTCATATTTCTCCCGAAGAACAACAGCAAAGATTAAACGAAAGAATACATGACCCGGCTAAAATGTGGAAGTACAATGAGAAAGATTTCGAAGAAGCCAAACACTGGGACATTTATATGAAGATGTATGAGGATTGCTTTGCACATTGCAATGCCGTACCCTGGCATATCATTCCGGCAGATCAAAACTGGTATAAGGAGCACCTCATTGCTTCTGCTCTGCACTCCACGCTGAAACAGCTCAACATGCAATATCCCGGTTTAAAGAAGTAGCATAATAACTACCGGTGTATTTTTTGTGTATAACCCCTCTCCCTTCAAATTAAAAAAATTATACATTGAAATAGATATTAGTATTATATTCAGTGAGATTTTTTTTCTAATCTTAAAAAACCAACACTATGGGCTTCATTAAAGATTTTAAAGATTTTGCATTAAAAGGCAATGTAGTAGACCTGGCCGTTGCCGTAATCATTGGCGGTGCTTTCGGAGCAATTGTTTCCTCACTTGTGGATGACGTTATTACTCCTTTACTGCTCACGCCTGCCTTAAAAGCCGCGAATGCAGAAAACCTCGACCAGTTAATGTGGGGCGCTGTAAAATATGGTAAATTTCTTTCGGCGATCATCAAATTTGTGATTATTGCATTCATCCTGTTCCTCATTATCAGGGCCATGAAAAGCTTGCAGAAAAAAGAAGTTGCTGCTCCTGCCGCTCCCTCTTCTACCGACAAATTACTGATGGAGATACGCGATGAGTTAAAAAAATAATTGGTAGCAACCACTCTGGTGCATTATTTGTGTAAAAACCTGGTATTCCTGAGTACCAGGTTTTTATTTTATACAGGAACAAAACGTTTTTTATACTTTCGCGCAAATTTTACAACCATGAAAAAAATCTTACTTAGTGCTTTCCTTGTTTCTTTTGTTTTTACCACTGTGTTATATGCACAGGATCCTACCGTATCAGAAATGCGGGATGCGGCAGGAAGAGCTATCACCAAAGACCCGAATGATACGATTCCCCAGGTTTGGAAAAAGGGCGGACTTTTCAGTGTTAATGTAAACCAGGGCGCTTTAAGCAACTGGGCTGCGGGTGGCGACAAGTCATCTTTATCCGTTGCTGCTCTTCTCAACTTATATGCTTTTTACAAAAAAGACAGGCATATCTGGGATAACACATTAGACATTGCTTATGGTTTTGTAAACACAACCAGCCTTGGAAGCAGAAAAGCAGATGACCGATTTGATTTTCTTTCCAAATACGGCTACCAGCTTGGCAAAGGAAACTGGTATGCCAGTGCATTATTTAATTTCAGAACGCAGCTATCAAAAGGATATGCTTATCCTAAAGACCAGGACAAAATACTGACTTCAAATTTTCTTTCGCCGGCCTATATATTGCTTTCACCGGGTGTAACTTATCAGCCCAATGAAAATTTTTCCGTATCGCTTTCTCCTGCAACAGCAAGATGGACGATTGTAAACGATGATGGATTATCGGATGCCGGGGCATTTGGTGTAGATCCGGGAGAAAAGGTAAAAACTGAATTTGGCGCTTTTGCTTCTGTAAATTACAAAGCCAATATCAGCGAAAACGCATCTTATGTGGGGCGGCTTGATTTGTTTTCAAACTACCTGAATAATCCACAGAATATTGATCTTTATATGACCAATATGCTGCTGGTAAAGGTAAACAAACTGATTACGGTAAGTCTTTCACTGGATATGATTTATGATGATGATGTAAAAACAATTGATGCAGACGGTAATCCGCGTGGTCCAAAACTTCAGCTCAAAGAGCTGATGGGCATTGGTTTATCTTATCGTTTTAAAAACTGATTTTCGTTTCTTACATTTGCTGCGTCCCGTTTCGGTTACATTGTGTAAAACCGGCGGGACGTAGTATTTAAATATTGCATAGTGAATACAGAATCATACCAGATCAAGCTACCCCAATTTGAAGGTCCCTTTGACCTTTTATTATTCTTTATCGAAAGGGATGAACTTGATATTTATGATATACAGATCACAAAAATCATCAATGATTTTGTAACCTACATGCACGGTGCGGAAGATTTAAGTATAGAATTGAGCAGTGAGTTCATACTTTTTGTATCCACACTTATGCGCATCAAAGCAAAAATGCTGCTGCCCCGCAAGGAAATAGATGAGCAGGGTAATGAAATTGATCCGCGCCAGGAACTGATTGATAAATTGCTTGAATACAAACGGTTTAAGGAAGCTTCTATAAAAATGGCAGAAATGGAAGCGATTCGCATGCTGATGGTAAAGCGGGGTAATATTCAAAAAGAAATGGTGCAGGTGGGTGAAGATGCAGGTGAAGGCACCGAAATACAAACCATTACCATGTTTAAGCTGATGAAGGCTTTTGAAAGGGTAATGCAACGGTTGCATGATCGCAATAACAAGCCCCAGCATGTGGTATATAATTATCATTATACCATGGAGAGCAGCAGGGAATATATGCTTGATATGGTACATGCTGAAAAAACGGCGGCATTCGAAAAGGTTTTTGAAATTTGTGAGAACCGTATACACGCCATTTTTCTTTTTCTTTCTTTGCTTGAACTGGTACAACAAAAATACATGAGCATCATTACCGGTGAAGGCAGAAACAATTTTATCGTGGAATGGAATGAAAACAGGGAGGAACTGGTATCTCTTGATGAAGTAGGGGAATGATAGCTGCCAGCTATCAGCCGTCAGCTATCGGGTGAGTAATTACTAACGATATGAATTGATCGCTGAAAGCCGATCGCTAACTGCCATAATCTCTGCAAAAGCATTTACAACCCAAACGGCTACTATTTTTATTACATGAAATCAAACGCTATCCTTTTTCTTCTTTTTCTGCTGCCCCTGTTTTGTGCTGCGCAGGATAGTCCTTTGCAATGGGAGGCAAACAGCCAAAAAAACAGTGCCGCTTCCTATACGATTACGATAAAGGCCAGCCTTGCCGAAAAATGGCATGTGTATGCAGATTCTATTACAGATCTGGAACTGGAAGGATTGCATATAAGCTGGGACAACGACAATATTCAAAAAGACGGAAAAACTACTGCCACCCCCGGGGCAACAATAATAAAGGATCCCGTTTTTGAAAACCGGGAACTGCATGTATATACCGGCAATTTTACACTCGTCCAAAAAATAAATATTACAGGCGATGTTCCTGCGTCGCTTAAAATAGCATTACATGGTTTTGCTTCTAACAATGAAGCGTTTATTCCGCTTGAAGAAACAAAAAACATACAGTTCGAAGGTGGCATAGCGCCTGTTGCTGCCAGCCAGATTAAATTGCAGGGAGTGGATCTTAAGCATCCCGTATTACCCTGCGGCGATGCGCATGCATCAGGTCAGAGTTTACTTACTGTTTTTTTTCTAGGCCTTGTGGGGGGAATAATCGCCCTGCTTACGCCGTGCGTATTTCCTATGATCCCCGTTACCGTTTCTTTTTTTACCAACAGGGCATCAAATAAAAATCAGGCGATACGCAATGGTATATTATACGGCTTTTTCATTTTCCTTATTTACGTTTTAGCCAGTATCCCATTTCATGTTATCGGCAATGTGCAACCCGAAATATTTAATAATATTTCAACCAATGCATGGCTCAATGTTTTTTTCTTTGCCGTTTTCATTTTTTTTGCTGTTTCATTTTTTGGTTATTTCGAAATAAACCTGCCTGCAGGCATCGCCGGTAAAGCAGATGCAAAAAGTAGTTTGGGTAGTATAAGTGGTATATTCTTTATGGCGCTAACCCTTGTTATTGTATCTTTTTCCTGTACCGGTGTAATATTGGGCACTTTGCTTGTGGGTACCGCATCCGAAGGTGCATGGTCGCTCACCACCGGCATGGCAGGATTTGGAACCGCCCTGGCATTGCCTTTCGCGTTGTTTGCCATGTTTCCCAACTGGTTAAAATCGCTGCCCAAAAGTGGCGGGTGGCTGGATACGGTAAAAAAAATACTTGCATTTGCAGAACTGGCACTGGCCTTTAAGTTTCTTTCCAATGCCGACCTGGTAGAACACTGGGGCTTGTTGAAACGGGAAGTATTTATAGGCATTTGGCTATTGATTGCATTGGGACTGGGTTGTTATCTTTTTGGATGGTTAAAGCTTCCTCATGATTATAAAGGACAAAAAATATCGGCAACGCGCAAAGTGCTGGGCATATTATCCTTTATTTTTGCGGTATATCTTGTGCCGGGCCTCACTCCTTCGCATTATGCCAATCTTACCTTATTAAGCGGGTTTCCGCCACCATTAAGCTACAGTGTATATGGCAAAAAAAACGTGCATGGCAAAGGTGTTGAACCACATGTAATAAATGATTATGAAAAAGCGGTGCAGCTATCCGCGGAGCAAAACAAACCTATTCTTATTGACTTTACCGGGTGGGCCTGTGTAAACTGCCGCAAAATGGAAGAACAGGTTTGGACCAAGCCTGAGATTTCATCTCTTCTTACAGAAAAATTCATCCTCGTTTCATTGTATGTTGATGACCGTAAAAAACTCCCCCCATCCGAAAGATTCACCTATACTTTCCCCGGTGGAAAAGAGAAGGATATTGAAACCATAGGCGACAAATGGGCTACTTTTCAATCTGAAAATTTCGGGCAATCTACCCAGCCACTGTATGTTATCTTAAACCATGAAGGCAAATTAATGACCCATCCTGTTGGCTATACGCCAGACGTTAAAAAATACGAAGACTGGTTAAACTGCGGGCTGAAAGCATACACATCAAATCAATAAAAAATCGCTTACATTTAGGTTAACTAAACTAATCGTGTTATGCCCATACGGATGACAGACGATCCGCAGGATCAACAGGAACAATTTAATGATGGTGGCGGCGAACAAAGAGGCGGAGGCGGTTTACGTGGCGGTGGTGGCGGGCTGTTGGCTTTTTTACCCCTTTTACTGCGGATTTTTGGAATTAAAGGAATTTTGGTAATCGCAGCTATTGGAATAGGAGGTTATTTTTTACTGGGGCGCAGTGGTTGCGGGAATATCGTAAGCCAGGCAGGGCAACTGGCTACCGGAGGAATACTCGATCCACGGCAATTTCAGAAAGCCAGCATTTATGAAGCATTAGAAGAAGATGATACAAAAAACCCATTACCCGAAGCTACTAACCTGCAACGCTATGCGCCGCAGGTAGGCAACCAGGGAGAACAGGGAAGTTGCGTGGCCTGGAGCAGTGCCTACGCAGCAAGAAGCATACTGGAAGCCGCCCGTACGGGGCAAGCTGCCGACCAGGTAAAATTCAGCCCCGCTTTTTTGTACAACCAGATCGGGCTCGATGGCTGCCAGGGCTCTTATATCATAAAGGCTATGGAATACATGACCAGGCAGGGTTCATTGCCTTATGAACAATTTCCGTACAATGATCAGAATTGCACCCAGCAGCCCTCAACCAATTTAATTCAGCAGGCAGGCGAATTTAAAATGCGCGGCTTTAACAGGCTAACCAAAGGGGATAACACCGAAGAACTGGATATGCGGGCTATTAAAGAAAATCTTGCCCAGGGCGCCCCTGTTGTAATAGGAATGATGGTTGGAGAAAGTTATATGCAAAACATGCTGGGAAAAGATGTGTGGTATCCCGGGCCGGGTGATGCCGGCATGATGGGCTTTGGCGGCCATGCACAATGCGTAGTAGGTTATGACGATACAAAATATGGCGGCTCTTTTTTAATCATGAATAGCTGGGGACCCGAATGGGGAAACAACGGATTTGCCTGGGTGCGCTATCCTGATTTTAACAGATACGTAAGAGAAGCCTATGGATTAGAACCTATGGCAAAAGCCGGTAGCGCCGCCAATACCCCTTTTGCATGTGAAATTGGTTTGATGGAAGTGCAATACGATGGAAAAAAAACAAGTCCGAAGAGTTACATCCCATTACGCGTAAATGCCGGCAATCGTTTCGAAACCACTATGCCCGTTAAAGTCGGTACAAAATTTAAAATGGAAGTGAAGAATACTACCGAATGCTACATCTATGTATTTGGTAAGGAAACCGATGGCAGCAGTTATACCTTATTTCCTTATCCCAACGCCAAAGATCCTTCGACAACAAAGTACTCACCTTTTTGCGGCATTACCGGCTACCGGCTGTTTCCAAAAGATAAAAGCATGATGCCCGACAGTATTGGCACCAAAGATATGATGGTGGTGGTGGTAAGCAAACAGCCATTGGATTGGTATAAGCTCAATCAAACGATCAGCCAGCAACCACAAACTGATTATGCTGTACGGGTAAATAATGCTTTACGTACCCAAAGTACATCCAATATCCGGTACGAAAGCACAGCAACAGGTACTATTAAATTCCAGAGTGCTGCAGGAAATAACCAGGTAGCCACATGTGTGGTAGAAATAAGCAAACAATAAATAACCGTATTGCCAAAAATATTTCCTGAAAACAAACCTGCCGTATGAACGCATTTATTAAACTGGTCCGTAACCCGCTAAAGTTCCGCATGTTCTTATTTTTGAAGTTGCCCGGCGCTTATTTTTCGGGTGTAAGAATAAAATCTATTTCAGAAGAAAAATGCGTGGTAACGGTACCGTATAAGTGGTTTTCAGGAAACCCGTTTGGTTCCACATATTTTGCCTGCCTGGCTATGGCCGCCGAAATGAGTACCGGTGCCTTATGCCTGGCTAATGTTTACAAGCGCAGCCCCTCTGTATCCATGCTGATAACAGATATGAGCGCAGCCTATTATAAAAAAGCTACTGATCTTACATCCTTTGTATGCAGAGACGGGATAGCGCTACGGGATGCAATAGAGGAAGCCATCGCCGCCAATGGCGATAATATGATTACTGTACAAACCTCCGGAACCAATGAGGCAGGAGAGTTAGTGGCCGTGTTTAATTTCACCTGGTCATTTAAGGTTAGGCGCAAATAAGCGGACTATGAAAAAAATAGTTTTCATCTTTTTTATTGTGTTTGCTGCAAAAGCCAGTGCCCAGTATGCAAAAATATATCCATCCAACTGGTGGACCGGAATGAACAATCCCAAACTACAATTATTATTACATGCCGGATTTGATATTGCCGACGAAACCATGCAAATCAATTTTTGTTAAAAAGCTGGCTCTTTTTAGAAAGCATTCTCCTGCGCTTACTACCGGTAAGCTCATGCAGTTTGTTCCTGCAGACGGGGTATACGTTTATTTCCGTTACAATGAGCAGCAAACCATAGCTGTTGTATCCAATAACTCCAAAGAAGCAAGGACAATAGCATCTGCACGATTTGCCGAACGTACCAATTGTTTTTTGTATGCGAAGAATATTACTACAGGTGATATAATACAATCTGAAGTATTTTCAATACCTGCCAATACTACATGGGTACTTGAGTTGTAAAAATAGGGTGCTTTCGCTCTGCGATGCGCTCTGCCATTGTCCGGATGTATGGTTTACTATATATCTTCAACCTATATTTGCGGCAATATTAGAGCCGTGCACACAGAAAAGCAAACGTTTTACATCATGAAAAAAAATCAAGTTATTTCCGGCAATCCTATTCCCGGTGAACCGGTACATGTACCAGATTTTACAGTTGGCGTGTCGGTAGACTGCGTGATCTTTGGTTTTGACGACAATAAACTGAAAGTTCTCCTTATTAAAAGCGATATGCAACCCTATAAAGATCATTGGTCGCTGCTTGGAGATATTGTTAAACCAGATGAAGATATTGATGCTGCTGTTTCGCGGATTGTAAAAGACCGCACGGGGTTAAATGATGTATATATGGAACAGGTACGCACTTTTGGCAAGGTAAACCGGCATCCCAAAGGAAGGGTAATAACCATTTCCTATTGCTCTCTTATTAATATCAGGCATAATGAATTAAAAATCCTGGATAATGAATTACACTGGCATGATGTGCATGAAATTAAAGAAATGGCTTTTGACCATAAGGAGATATTAGACGCATGCTATAACTGGCTTCAGTACCGGATGCAGGAACACCCATTAGGATTACGCTTACTGGAAACAGAATTTTCGTTGCGCGATCTCCAGCTTTTATATGAAAATATTCTGGGTGAAAAAATGGACAGAAGAAATTTCCGGAAAAAATTTTTTAGTATGGGATTGCTCATTGATACGGGTGTGCTGGAAAATAATGTACCTCACCGGCCGGGAAAATTATACAGATTTGATTATGAAAAATATGGAAAAACGAAAAAAAAGAAATGGCTGGGCATAGATTTTTAAACAGTAGACAGCACACCCGATAAAATATTTTACATAAAAAGGCCGGACTGAAAAAGCCCGGCCTTTTATAAACCCCTAAACTAACTTCCTGAATACAATAGTACTATCGAATAAATATGCCAGTATTTTTTTAGCCGGTTTTAAAGTGTAACTTTACTATCATTTATTGCTTTTCATAGGAGATATTCCACAGGATGGGGAATTTATTGCTCATAAAAAACGGGGGCACTTCTTTACAAACCAATACCGGGGCGGTTAAACCTACTATTTATTTTTGGCAGGAAAATGTATTACTATACAGTAATAAAAAATAAATGATTATTATCACTATTAAAATCAACTATTATGAAAGCAGATTCTAAAGTATTGCTGGGCTTATTGGCAGGCGCAGCCATAGGTGCAATAGCGGGTATTCTTTTCGCTCCCGACAAAGGTTCTGAAACCAGGAAAAAAATATCGAAGAATACCACTGACATGGGTGATCAGTTGAAACACAGCTTCGATGATTTTGTTGACACGGTAAAAGACAAATACCGCAATGCAAAAAATGAAGTGGAAGACGTAGCCGAAAAAGGCAAGGTGAGCACCTTTGGCGGCCAGGCAAAAAATTCAATGACTTAAAAAACCACACTGATGTGGCGCTAACAACCATTAATATTCCGGCGGCATAAAATACTCATAATAATGAAAGAATCAGTCTCTGAAAATATAACAATGTTAATTGAAGATACGGGCCGCTATATAGAAGCAAAAACGGAACTGTGGAAATTAAAAGCAGTTGATAAAAGTACGGAGATGGCTGCATCGCTCGTTTCGCAGCTTATTGTCATCTTTACTGCTTTTATTGGAATTGTAGCGTTGAATACCGGTATCGCATTGTTATTGGGAAAATGGCTTGGTGAAGTATATTATGGTTTTTTTATTGTCGCCGGTTTTTATTTTTTATTGGGCCTGATCCTGTACCTGGCACGGAAGAGCCTGATAAAAACACCATTTTATAATGCTGTTATCAATAAAATATTGAAATGAATATTCCATTACGCTCAGAAGATATTAAAGCCAGGATTAAAGTACTGGAAGAGCAAACCCTTGTTATGGAGGGAGAATTAAAAGGAAAGTTCAAAGAAACTTACGAAAGTTTTAAGCCGGCTAACCTGATAAAAAGCGCCTTTCATGGAATTACTTCAGATCAGGGATTTAAAAACGGAATACTTAACACAGTTCTTAAATTCGGACTCGGATATGCAGGCGGCCGTTTATTCTGGAATCCTTCAGGAAGCATTGCAAAAAAAGCTATTGGGGCGGCACTGCAATTAGGAACCAGCAAAGAAATAGGTACGAAAATATCTATCTGGAAAAAATTCGTTACCAGTCTGTTCACTAAAGATAAAAAAGCGGCCTAAAGCTCTTCCTGCCGTCACTTCTCCGTCATTGTTTTCAATGGTTGTTCTCTTATAGGGAATAATTCTCTATCTTTCGTAAGTGAACAACCCGCATTTTATGAAAAATTTATTGCTTGTCCTTGCTTTTGCATTCGCAAACCAGGATACCAGTGCACAAAATTGTGCATCGTTCTACCTTTTGCAAAATAATAAAACTGTAGAGCTTGCAGTATACAACAAAAAAGGAAACGCAAACGGAACAATCATTTATAAAATTTCCAGTCAACCTGCCAAAGGCAATACAACTACAGCCACCATACATACCAACTTGCTTGATAAGGAAGGAAAATCTGTGAATAAGGGAGTTAGTAATGTAAAATGCAGCAATGGTATCATCATGATTGACATGAACTTATTTCTTCCACAGCAACAAACCGAACAATTTAATAAAGCACATGCCAAAGTTAAAAATGCATTTCTTGAATATCCCGCTGTAATGAAAACCGGCGACCAGTTAAAAGACGGGGCATTTAATATGGAGATTGACAATAACGGTTTAAAGCAAATTTTAAAAATGCAGATCTTTAACAGGAGAGTAACCGGTACAGAAAAAGTAAGCACAAAGGCCGGTACCTGGAACTGTATAGCGATAAGCTACCGGGTAAACCTGAATATTCAAACAGGTCCCATTGCCATACCACTGAACTATAATGCAACGGAATGGTATGCCCCCGGATTTGGCATTGTTAAAACCGTAAGTGAAACCGGGTCAACCGAAATTGTTGCTGTAAAACAGGGATAATATAATAACCTGACTGCTTACTTAGGGCTTATCACTTACGACACCCAATATAAGTTCCCCGTCTTTAGAAGGCTTTATCTGTATCTTTGATGGCACAATAAATACGCCGGAAGGATAAATTTTTTTTACCTCCTGTAGCAGACTTTCCGCATCTTCCCTCGTTCGGAAATTACCCATTTGAATTTTGAAATAAGGAGAATGATAAATGAAATACGTTTTCTCACCCGGAAAATCGCTTAACATCCGGGTTTTAACCGAAAGCGCTTTCTTCCGGTCATTGGTGTTGATTACCTGTAAACGGAATCCCGACATATTCCTGATTGTTTTTAAATAGGTGGCTTCATTAATCTCCCTGTTCTTTTTTACAAGTGCATTTACCCTCGGATCGCTGTTTACGGAAACATGCTGCAGGGAATCATTTACCAAATCTTGCGCAATTGCTCCCAAAACAATAAAAAAAGCGATGGCGGAAATACATATTTTTTTCATGATGAGCGATTTAATGACATTGATGCTGAATGCTAATGTACATACTCTTTTACATACGCGCCAAAGCGCAGAAATGCACTTTAGCTTTTAATAATGTTAAATATAAAAATCATACCAGGTTATTGCCCGATTGTTTCATAATATCAATGCTGCTGCTGCATCCGATACGATTTGCTCCCGCAGAAAGGAGTTCGCGGGCAAATGTGAAACTACGTATCCCACCAGATGCCTTTATCTGGATATGCGGCGGAAGATACTGCCTCATGAGTTGAACAGCTTCAACCGTGGCGCCTTTTCCGCTATAACCCGTAGAGGTCTTTAAAAAATCTACACCTGCAGCGCCATATAATTCGCAGCATTTAATGATCTCGTCAATGGTTAATAACCCCGATTCTATAATAATTTTTATTACGCGGCTCTTGTTCCTGATCACAGGCAGTATAGCATTGATTTCGCCGGCAATAAATTGCCAGTCGCTGTTTTTTATAGCCGCAATATCAGCTACCATATCCAGCTCATCTGCTCCATCTACTATGGCCAATACTACTTCCGCCAGCTTTGCTTCAATAGCCGAATACCCAAATGGAAATCCTATTACAGTAGCTGTTTGTACTGTTGAACCAGCAAGTAATTTTACAGCTTTCTTTACGTATAAAGGGGGAACGCATACTGCAGCGAAACGGTATTCAATTGCTTCGCCACAAACCCGCTCAACATCTTTTAATGTTGTATCAGGTTTCAAAAAAGTGTGATCAATATACGAGGCGATATTATTCAATTCGAAGGTTAGTTGTAGTTTGTAGTTTATAATTTATTGTTTATAGTTGAGTAAACTACTAACGACAGGCTGAAAACGCCTTCTTTCACTTCTCTCTTTTCACTCATGCTTTGCCCATTGCTGACCGCCGACTGCTGACAGCCTTCTTCGCATGTATGCTATCATCAGGCTTCCTTTCCATGGCACTGCTTGTATTTTTTACCACTGCCGCAGGGACAAGGATCATTTCGACCGATCTTGGGTCCAACTTTAACCGGCTCCTGTTTTGTGGCTGCACCGGAAGGATCAAAATAATCATTTTCATTTGCCGCATAATCATCGCCACGGGCATCAATCTCGTCCTTATTGGCCTTCATCTTGCTCATGTCGGTTTTCTGTTCCCTGCCTTCTCTTATCTGTCCCGCATTTTGCTCAACAGGTATAGCAGCGTGGCTGAGGAAAGAAACGATATCCCTGTTCACCTCTCCATCCATGTTACGGAACATTTCAAAAGCAGAAGTTTTATATATAATCAAAGGATCTTTTTGTTCGTATACTGCTGTTTGCACACTATGCTTTAAATCATCCATTGCCCTCAGGTGCTCCTTCCAGGCATCATCTATCACGGCAAGCGTAATGGTTCTTTCCAGGGCGTTTGCCAATTCTGTTCCTTTTGATTCTAAGGTTTTTTTCATGTTTGTCAGTACCTGAATTCCTTTTTTGCCATCCGAAAAAGGCACCACCACATTTTCAATATGATTGCCCTGCATGAGCTTAATATTCTGAAATACGGGCATTGATTGCTTCGTAAGGTTTTCCTTACGCTCCTGGTAGTGCGCAGATGCTTCACTATACAAATGATCCGCTATCTTATTGATATCCCCTTTCATAAACTCATCGTGCGTAATGGTAGTATCAATGCCAAAATGAATGATGGCAGCCAGTTTAAAGCCTTCAAAATCTTCCTGCTCGCGGAAAGAATTTATCAACCCTTCCGAAACATTATAAAATGCATTATCCAGGTCAAGTGCCAGCCGGTCGCCAAACAATGCATGCTCACGTTTGGTATATACCACATTACGCTGCTTGTTCATCACATCATCATATTCAAGCAGGCGTTTGCGGATACCGAAATTATTTTCTTCTACTTTTTTCTGCGCTCTCTCAATGCTTTTGGTGATCATGCTGTGTTGAATCACCTCGCCTTCCTTATATCCCATCCTGTCCATCAGGGAAGCAATACGTTCACTGCCAAACATACGCATAAGGTCGTCTTCGAGCGATACGTAAAATTGTGAAGTACCCGGATCGCCCTGGCGTCCGGCACGGCCGCGCAACTGCCTGTCTACGCGGCGCGACTCATGTCTTTCCGTACCAATAATAGCAAGACCCCCCGCTTCCTTAACACCAGGTCCTAATTTTATATCCGTACCACGACCCGCCATGTTGGTGGCAATGGTAACAGCCCCGTTTAAACCGGCTTCCAGCACTACCTGCGCTTCACGGGCGTGCTGTTTTGCATTCAATACATTGTGCGGTATTTTCCTTGCCTGCAGCATTTTGCTCAGCAATTCACTTACTTCAACAGAAGTAGTACCCACCAGGCAGGGGCGGCCGCTGTTTCGCAATTTCTCAATCTCTTCAATTACCGCTTTATACTTTTCGCGTTTGGTTTTATATACCAGGTCCTGCTCATCTTTACGTGTAACTGGTATATTGGTAGGAACAGAAACCACATCTAATTTATAAATGCTCCAGAACTCACCTGCTTCCGTTTCCGCAGTACCCGTCATACCCGACAGTTTATGATACATACGGAAGAAATTCTGCAAAGTAACCGTAGCATAGGTTTGCGTAGCAGCTTCAACCTTCACATTTTCTTTGGCTTCTATAGCCTGGTGCAAACCATCGCTGTACCTGCGGCCTTCCATAATACGGCCGGTTTGTTCATCCACAATTTTCACCTGCCCCTCTACTACAATATATTCTACATCATTCTCAAATAAAGTATATGCTTTCAGTAATTGCTGCACCGTATGTATGCGATCGGCTTTTTGCGCATACTCATTTAACACTTCCTCCTTCCTGCGCAACTTGTCTTCCGGAGTATCATCGCCCTTTTCAATATCAGATAACTGGATGCTGAGATCCGGGAGTACAAAAAAGTTAGGATCTTCGCCTCCCTTTGTAATGTATTGCAGTCCTTTATCCGTAAGTTCTACCTGGTTGTTTTTTTCGTCAATATGAAAAAATAGTTCCTCGTCTACAATATGCATGTGCTTTCCCTGGTCGGCCATGTAAAAGTTTTCCACCTTCTGTAATTTTACACGAATGCCGGGTTCACTCAGGTATTTAATTATTGCCGTATTCTTGGGTAAACCACGGAAGGAACGCAACAATGCAAGCCCTCCCTCGCGAACATCATCTTTGCCTTCAGCTATTAACTTTTTGGCCTCAATCAACGCTTTGTTCACCACTTGTTTCTGCGCTTCCACCAACTGGTGTACACGGGGTTTTAACTGGATATATTGCTGATCATCGCCGCCTTTCGATATGGGACCCGAAATGATCAGTGGCGTACGGGCATCATCAATCAATACGCTATCCACTTCATCCACCATACCGTAATGATGCTTGCGCTGTACCATTTCATCAGGATTATGAACCATATTATCGCGCAGATAATCGAAACCAAATTCGTTGTTGGTTCCGTAGGTTATGCTTGCCTGGTACGCTTTTCTGCGTTCTGCACTGTTGGGATAATGCCGGTCAATACAATCTACCGTCAGCCCAAGAAATTCATATAAAGTGCCATTCCATTCCGAGTCACGTTTGGCGAGATAATCATTTACCGTAACAATATGCACTCCCTGGTCGGCCAGGGCATTCAGATAAGCCGGTAATGTAGATACCAGCGTTTTACCTTCACCGGTAGCCATCTCGGCAATTTTTCCCTGGTGTAATACAACACCACCAAGCAACTGTACATCATAATGCACCATGTTCCAGGTAACAAGATTGCCGCCTGCCAGCCAGCTATTCTTATACGTTACCTTGTCGCCCTCAATAATAATATGCGATTTTTTAACACTTAACTCCCTGTCGAGTTCCGTAGCAGTGGCTACGAGTTCCGTATTGTTTGCAAAACGACGCGCTGTTTCTTTCATAACAGCAAACGCTTCAGGCAGAATTTCATTAAGCACCTCTTCCAATTTTTCATTGCGCTGCTTGCCCAGTTTATCTATTTGCTGGTATATTTCATCCTTTTGCATTATTTCGGTAAATGCCAGTTCTTCTGCCTTTTTCTTAAGCTCCGCTATTTCATTGTCAACTGTTGAAACGTGCTGTTTAATGCGGGATTTGAATTCCGTGGTTTTGCTTCTCAGTTCATCATTAGAAAGTGATGCATAAGAAGTAAAATACGTGTTGATCTCTTCCACGTAGTGCGAAATACTCTTAATATCTTTTTCCGATTTGTTTCCTCCAAATATCTTAGAGATAAATTGCAACATATTGAGAATGTATTAATAAAGATGTACTTATGATATAGTGCTGAGTTAATTGTAATATGCCGGGTTGTTGTCAGAGATGAGAGTGAGATGTGAAAGTGAATGAATTGCCATTCACCATTGCTTATTCACTTTTTCACCTTTATCCTCTCACTTTTCACGATACAATACGTTATATATGATTAACTTAACACGAGTTATCCTTTTTTCCTGACAAATATAATGCTGTTTTTAAGGGCAGTCATAATGGCAGAAGGTTTGCAAAGGTAAGAAAACTAAGAAAGAGGAGGCTGATGACAGATGTGAAACTTTTAAGATTTTACTGAGCCGCTAATCTATAGCCCATATTCGTGGAAAGCATAGATTAGGGCATTCTTAAAATAAGTTTGAGCATAACCAAACAATAACAAATCAGGCTATCCCAATCCAATCTCGTAATGCTTTTCGGGTATCTGCACATCCAAAAAATCTTTTTTTAGCAAACGGTTCCTGAAATCCTGCTGCACATCGTACTCGCCATGAACAAGAAATAAAGTTTTTACTTCCCGCGGATTTTGACAGGCCAGGAACTGGCTCAGATCTTCATAATCGCCGTGGGCGCTCATACTGCGGATGGAACCAATTTCTGCATTCACCTGGTGATAAACTCCAAAAATAGTTACTTCCTTTGCGCCAGCTATTAGCCTGCCACCCAGGGAATGAGGTTCGCAATAGCCGGTAAACAAAATAGTATTGCGGCTGTTTTCAATGGTATTGCTGATATGATGCTTTACCCTGCCACCTTCGGCCATACCGCTGGCGGAAATAATGACGCAGGGCTCATTGCGGAAATTGAGCAGCTTCGATTCATCAACCGATTTAATAAACTTCAACCCTTTAAACCCAAAGGGATCCTGGTCTGATTGCAATATCTTCTGAATAGCATTATTAAAGTATTGAGGATATTTTTTTACGATCTCAGTAGATTTGACACTAAGCGGACTATCCACAAAATAATCCAGGTCGGGCAATCTTTTTTCTATCTCCAACTGGTTAAGCGCAAATAAAATTTCCTGTGTACGGCCAACACTAAAAGCAGGCACTACCAGCTTGCCTTTTTTCTGTATGCATGCTTTTTCAATCCATTGCAGGATCTGGTCGGGTGTAGTAGCATGCTGGTCGTGCAGGCTGTTGCCGTAGGTTGATTCCAGTAAAATATAATCTGCCTGGGGGAAAGTTTGGGGTGAACGCAAAATAACATCCCTGTAACGCCCCACATCACCACTAAAACTGATACGGGTAGTTTTGCCACTCTCTGTTATTTTCAAGTGCACTGCGGCACTGCCAATAATATGACCGGCATCGGTATACAATAATTCAATACCATCCTCTATTGTAAACCAATTGCCATATTCTACTGTTCTGAAAAAACCACTGGCTTTTTTTGCATCTTCTGTATCGTATAAGGGTTGCAAATATCCCTGGCCGGCTGCTGCCCTTCGCTTATTGATGTACTTTACCTCATCTTCCTGTATGCCGGCCGAATCTTCAAGCAATACTTCCGTTAGCTCCCGGGTGGCGGGTGTACAGAATATCTTTCCCCTGAAACCATCTCTCACTAATTTGGGTATTAATCCGCTGTGATCTATATGTGCATGCGACAAGACCAGGTACTCTACTTCCGGCGGATTAAAGCCCCAATCCCTGTTCAATACATCTGTTTCCTTACCCAATCCCTGAAACATTCCGCAATCCAATAATATTTTTTTACCGCTTTTTAAGGTAATCAAATGCTTTGAACCTGTGACGGTACGGGCTGCGCCGTGAAATGCTATTTTCATATAGTAACGTTTGTTTTAAATATTCAGGGAAGAAACAATATTAAAGAAACAAGTTCCCAATAAATTATCAAACCAAAAAAAAATACCTCACCCCCAGCCCTCTTCACAAAGCGGAGAGGGGATACGAAGAACGAAGCGAAATGAGGAACAGCAGTGAAATGAAGCTGAATACTTAGCAGTACAAAAGCTACATCATTACTTCCCTCTGTTCCTACAAAACCTTGCATCAGTTAATGAGTTCCCAAACCTCAATCGCGTATGGCGAAACGACTACCTCTATACTCCCCGTTTTCACAAGGGCAGCAGCTTCACCATATAAATGTTGCAGGCGTTTATTTGCAAATGAAATTTTATCAGCACTGGAATTGATGTACACCATTTCAGCATTGCCCGATAAATTGATTACTATTATGATAACCTGATCTTCACTATATCGCAAAAAGGAATATGCATTGTCCGAATGGTTGGCCAATGTTTTATATTTCCCGTGTGCAATAGCTGCATTTGATTTTTTTAAAACCATGAGTTGTTTATAAAAATTCCACAAAGAATGCACATCATTCTTTTGTTCTTCCAATGAAATACCATCATCCTGTCTCAGGTTACTGTCGTGCCACCAGGGACCGGTATCTTTGTACCACAAAGCCATTCCTTTCCGGGAAATATCTTTATACCATTTAAATGCTTCGCGCCGTGGAATATCATTTCCATCGGATATGCCATATTTTCCAAATCCCCCCTCTCCTGTCATACCCAGTTCCTGCCCGTAATAAATAGCTGCTGTTCCACCCAACAACAGGTTTAAGGCAGCGCCCGTACGTAATTTATGGGTATCGCTCAACACATGCGAAGCGAAACGTTGTGTGTCATGATTCTCTATAAATACAATATTTTGGCTGATGTCAGGTATAATATTGAAAGTAGTTTCAGCTATTTGAGCTATTCTTTCTTTTTCAAATGCAAGCATTGCTTCCCTGAGCGGAAAAGCGAATACGCGGTCTGCACCACTCTTTTGTATATAATCTTCGCCAAACGAATTCCAATCGGTTTGTTCGGCAATAAAGATCAGTTCCGGATTATCTTTTTTTAGTTTACTGATCAATGGCTTCCAGAATGTTTCAAACAAATTACTGAGCCGCTTTTTATTGTCGAGCGTATCCATCATATGATCCAGCCGAAAACCATCCACACCATCCGCCGCATTACCCGGATTAGTCCAGTAACTGAATAGCCTGTACATATAATCCTGCACTTTTTTATTATGCAGGTTAACGGTGGTAATGTTCCTGTAAACCGCGTCATACCCATGCACGCCATTGATATCAAATATTATGGTTTCCGGTATTTTGTTTTCTTCATCTTTATACAGCAAATATTCACTAAATGGAGAAGATGGATTTTCGTAAGTATCTTTATACCATACATGATCTTCGGTTATATACTGGATCTCCATATCCATGTATATTTTCATTCCCCTGTGATGTACTTCCCTTACTAATGTAAAATAAGATTCAGCCGTTCCATATGCAGGATCAATGGATTCAAAATCATCCGCAAAATAATTGTGATAATAGGCGGACCTGTAGAGGGGAGTAAGTAAAATGGAAGTAACACCCAGGTCCTGCAAATAGTCTAACTTTTGTATCAACCCGTTCAGGTCGCCATGCCTGTCATCATTGCTATCGAAAAAGCTACGCTGAAATATGTGGTAAATAATTTCGGCATTGGAAGGATTATCGCTATTGCTCTTTTTAATATGCATATTGCAGACTGCAATATAACAACAACACGATAGTTTCTTTATACTGTTCTAATTGGAAAAGAAAACGCTGCGGCAAAAAAGTGAGTTTATGATCATCAAAATCTTATTTTGACAAGATAGTCAGTTCCGTGCGCCTGTTCCCGGCTCTTCCTTCTTCCGTAGTATTATTGGTTACAGGTTGAGACGCGCCAAAGCCTTTGTATTGCAAGCGTACAGCTTCAATGCCTTTGGTAATAAGATAATCAACCACTGCTTTTGCACGGTTGTCAGACAGTTTTACATTATCGGCTGCTTTACCCGTATTATCGGTGTGCCCGCTGATCAGTATCTTAATACCGGGATTATCGTTAAGTAATTCCACTACACGGTTTAGTTCGGCTATGGATTGCTGTTTTAATTCAAACTCGTTAACATCAAAAAAGATATTGTTGAGAATAACAGAAGCATTTGCTTCTATAGGCTGCAGTCCAATATCAATGGTATAGGTAGCGTCGGGCGTTTTTTGGCTGAACGGAAAATTCCCTGAGTAAAATAAGTATCCTTTCCGGTTTACATTAAATGCATAATCTTTGCCCAATGGCAGTGTAATAAGATAATGACCGCTTTCATTGGTTTGTACTTTTACAAGGGTTTGTCCTGAAGCAATATCAATTAATTCCACTGCAGAGGGCAATCCCTCTTTGGTTGTGCTGTCAAATACTTTTCCCTGCACCCATAATGTTTTGTTGGGCCGTATATCTTCCCGCATTTCAAAAGTATAAATATCCAGTCCGCCACGTGTGTCCGACCTGTCGCTGGCATAATATGCGGTTTTACCATCTGCCGCCACTACCAGGCTGCCTTCATTTTCGGTAGTATTAATAGGATAGCCTAAGTTTTCAATATTATCCCAGGTACCATCACTTTGTTTGCGGGCAAGAAACAGATCATCGCCACCATATCCTGTTAATCCATTAGAAGTGAAATACATGGTTTGATTATCTGCATGAATAAAAGGGCAGCTTTCATCACCGCCTGTATTTATTTTTGAGCCCAGGTTTTCGGGTTTGCCCCAGCGCCCGTTGGGCATACGTTTTGAAACATAAATATCTTTACCGCCATATCCGCCGGGCCTGTTGCTGGAAAAATACAATTCCCGCTTATCGGGCGAAAGGCATGGCGAAGATTCCCAGAATTCACTGTTTACGGATTCTCCCAGGTTTTCGGGCGTGCTCCATCCTCTTTTGGTAAGAGATGAAAAAAACAAATCGCAGCTTCCCATCCCTTCCGGAAAATTACAGCCTGTAAATACCAGCCACTCACCATCCTGGGAAATATTTTGCGCTCCTTCATTGAAATTGCTGTTAATGTCTCCATCAATCCCTTTTGCTTTCGACCAAAGACTATCGTTACGGTCGCTCACAAAAAAATCTTCATTATACCCCTTCACGCGCCGGGTAAACACCAATGTTTTGTCATCTATGGTAACAGAAGGATAGTACTCGAGATCTGCACTATTAATACTGTCGCCGGCATTACGGGGAGCAAAAACATAATTTTTAGTGGGGTGATCCTTATCGTACTGCACAGCAAACTCAAAAGAACGTTTGCGGTATTCGCCTGCTTTACGGCTGGGCTCATTAAGATCGGGATTGGCAAGAAATTCATTCACCGCATTAAGCGCCGGCTCAAACCGTCCTGCTCCTGCCAGGTTAATAGCATAGGGCAGCTTATAATCTTCCGTATATTGCATGTCCATTTCAAAAGCCTTTTCGTAAGCAGCTATGCAACTGTCGTATGCTTTCATTTCGCCGTAAATGCCAGCCTTGGTAAGCCACGCATCCACGTACCGCTCATCTGCTCCGAGGGCACGATCTATAAATTGCAGGGCTTCTTTGTAATGACCATTTTGCGCCTGGTCGAGCCCCAGGTTATAAAAATTAATCGCTTTTTTATTTATTTTCTGAGGATCATATTGCTGGGCGAAAGATACGCTGCACAACAGGCAGATGCAGAACAATATAGCTATTCGGTTTATCATTATTATATGTAAGAAATGATAACGAAGCTATTCAAAAATTATTCCGCAGTATAAAAGAAATTGTTAATGGCCGCCCGAAGCAGCATTAATAATTGATTCAGTACTTGCAGTTCATATTTCGTTAATTGGTGATTTTGCCACAAAGTTACAAGATCACAAAGGAAAACGTTTTGTGGCTATATTGCTTTTTTTATGATCGTCTTCGGAAGTATTTTTAGTTTTTGAGCAACCCCTAATTTAAAGTTGGATTATGTATTGCGACCCTGGAAGGGTCGAACAATAAATGTTTTACCGCTGAAAAAACAGGCACAAAAAGCCTGCAGGATCCTGTACAAACAAAAAGCCTGTAAGCTTGCCGTACTTATATTCCGTGCAAATCTTACAGGTTCTGAAAAACTATATGAAATTTTATTACTTTTTCTTCTTCTGGCTTTTAGGAGCAAAAATAATCATCATCCTTTTACCTTCTAATTTAGGCAATCCTTCAGGAGCGCCCATTTCGTTCAATCTTTCGGCAAACTTAAGGAGGAGCAATTCGCCTCTCTCTTTAAACATAATAGCACGGCCTTTAAACTGCACATATGCTTTTACTTTATTGCCATCCTTCAAAAAATCTTCGGCATGTTTGGCTTTAAAATTAAAGTCGTGCTCATCTGTATTGGGTGTGAACCGTATTTCCTTTACCTCAGAAACTTTGGAATTGGCTTTCATTTCCTTTTCCTTCTTCTTCTTTTCGTACAGGAACTTATTATAATCAATGATCCTGCATACAGGGGGATCTGCATTTGGAGAAATTTCTACAAGGTCGAGTCCCTGTTCAATAGAAAGCTTTAATGCATCCTGTATAGAATATACGCCTACTTCCACATTATCGCCTACCAGTCTTACCTGGGGCACTCTTATCATGTGATTAGTGCGATGCTCCTGCTGTTGTTCTTTTCTGAAACGGGGGTTGAAATTACCCCTGGTAAATTGCGGTCGTGGTGGAAATGCCATTTACAATTTTTAAAGTGATACTCCTTTTCAGGGAGGTTTTAATTGTTATTGTTAAGATTTGAAATAATCTGTTTAACCGGATGAGCTATTGTTTTTTGTTTCTCTTCTCACTTTTAACCTTTCTCCTTCCCCTATCCCCTGTTCTTTATTTCAACGACTGTTTCTTTAATAAAATCGTCAACCGGTTTTGAGCCAGTGTCGCCTTTGCCCTGTCTTCTTACCGCCACTTTATTTTCATTTACTTCCTTCTCTCCCACAACCAGCATATAAGGTACTTTGGCCAACTCGGTATCGCGTATCTTTCTGCCTATCTTTTCAGGTCTGTCGTCAATCTCAGCACGAATATCCGCATTTTTCAACGATTCCAAAACATTTTGTGCATATTCCATGAACTTGTCACTGATGGGTAAAATCTTTACCTGTAGCGGCGCCAGCCATACCGGAAATTTACCTGCATAATGTTCCAGCAAAAAACCGATAAAGCGTTCATGGGTCCCTAATGGCGCCCTGTGAATGATGAGCGGTATTTCGGGCGCATTATCCTTATTGGTGAATTCCAGCTTAAAACGCCTGCCCTGTGCAAAATCTACCTGGTTGGTTGCCAAAGTAAATTCCCGTCCGATGGTGCTCCATATCTGCACATCAATTTTAGGGCCGTAAAAGGCAGCTTCATCCTGCACTTCCACAAAAGGTGTATTGGTGCGTATCAACACATCTCTAACCAATGCTTCGGTTTCCAGCCACAATGCCGGCTCATCCACATATTTCTTTCCCAGTTTGGAAGCATCGTGTAAACTAAGCCGCATGACATATTTATCAATGCCAAAAATCTTAAAATATTTAAGGTACATTTCATTTACCGACTTAAACTCTTCATAAAATTGTTCTTTAGTACAGTAAATGTGCGCATCGTTCATATGGAGGCAGCGAACCCTCATCAAACCAAACAACTCCCCACTCTGCTCGTAACGGTAGCAGGTTCCGTATTCGGCCAAACGATATGGAAGGTCCTTATAACTTTTGGGCTCAGCAGCAAATATTTTATGATGGTGCGGACAATTCATCGCCTTTAGGTAGTATTTGGTGCCATCCAGTTCCATAGGCGGATACATGCTATCCTGGTAATAGGGCAAATGTCCGCTGGTGAGGTACAGGCTTTCTTTGGCTATATGCGGCGTAACCACTCTTTTATAACCTGCTCTTTCTTCTGTGTCTTTGGCTAATTTTTCGAGCGCCTCAATAACAATTGCCCCATTGGGTAGCCACAAAGGCAGCCCCGGTCCAATATCATCATCAAATGCAAAAATGCCCAACTCTTTACCCAACTTGCGATGATCCCGCTTTTTTGCTTCCTCCAGCATATGCAGGTATTCATCCAATTCTTTTTGATTGGGAAAGGTTATTCCATATATGCGGGTAAGTTGCTTATTCTTTTCATCGCCCTTCCAGTATGCACCGGCAATATTGGTAAGCTTGATGGCTTTTATTAAACCCGTTTGGGGAATATGCGGCCCGCGGCACAAGTCGGTAAATGCTCCCTGGCTGTAAAAAGTGATATTGCCATCTTCCAGGTTTTGCAACAGGTCAAGCTTGTATTCATCTCCCTTATCTTCAAAATATTTTATGGCATCTTTTTTCGAAATTTCCTTACGGATATATGGGTTGCCCTGCTTTGCCAGTTCCGACATTTTTTTTTCGATGGCCGCCAGATCTTCTTCACTTACTTTTCTATCGCCTAAATCCATATCATAGTAAAAGCCGTTCTCAACAGGCGGGCCCACCCAAAACTTTACACCAGGAAACTGCGCCTCAACCGCTTCGGCCAATAAATGCGCAGAGGAATGCCAGAAAGTGGATTTACCTTCTGCTTCATTCCAGGTTAGTAATTTTAATGTGCTGTCGTTATAAACAGGACGCGTAGCGTCCCATACCTGCCCGTTTACAACCGCAGCCAGTACTTTTTTTGATAGTCCTTCACTGATAGATTTTGCAATATCCAATGCAGTAGTGCCTGGTTCATATTCGCGTACTGCGCCATCCGGAAAAGTAATTTTCACCATATATAATTCCTCCTGTTCCTTAAAAAGAGTGCAAATTTAACGAACTATTGGCGTATCATTTCATTTACCGCACCAATTTCCTTAGTATTGAGATTATTTTTGCTTTATGAAAGTTTTGTATGCAATGAAAGGATGGTTTGTGTTGATTTTAGTATTGGGTAGCTATCATGGTATAGGTCAGAATCTCAGCGGGCAATGGCGTGGCTCATTCAATTCGGCAGGCAATGTTGTTGCCATGGAAGGAGAAACAGAATATGTGCTGGAGCTGTATATTAAGGGCGACAAGGTTAGCGGGTATTCTTATTCGTATTTTAATTATCCCGAAAAAAAGTATTATGTGATATGCAGGCTGGAAGGCAGTTATGAATCTTCGAGCAAATCGGTGGTGGTAAATGAAGAAGAAAGAATTAAAGGCAATACACCACCCGACTGGGGCGATTGTTTGCAAACGCATATCCTTACCTTTTTAAAGCAGGGCAGCACGGAAAAATTAGTAGGCAGATGGCGGGGATACCGTCCGGATGGTTGTGGGGTAGGCAGTACTGAACTGGAAAGAAAGACCCTTACACGGGTTGTTCCCCGTAAATCTTCACCCCAAAAAAACACTCCGTCAATAGCAAAACAAAAAACCACCACTCAGCAAAACCTTATTCATAAACCCAAATCCGGTTCGGGTACAACTAAAAAATCCGCGCCCAAAAAAAATCCACCGGTTGTAAAAAAGAATAATACAAAGCCTAAAGCTGCAACACCCGATAAAGAAACGATCGTTCCTAAAACCCAAAGGGTTCAAGGCGCTACAAGATCTGAGCTACCAGATATTACAGCTCCTGAGCTTCCGGGATATGCCAAAAGAAGTAAAAACATTCTAAAGGTCATAGAAATTCCAACAGACGGGGAATTTAAGGTAGACTTTTATGATAATGGAGAAATTGACGGTGATACGATCTCCGTTTTTTACAACAACAAATTGTTGTTATCACATCACCGTTTAACAGATCAGCCGCTTTCTTTAACAATTAAACTTGATACTACCCGCGAAGAAAATGAACTGGTAATGTATGCCGATAACCTGGGCGCCATTCCTCCCAACACCGCTCTAATGATTGTAACGGTAGGTGGTAAACGCTACGAAGTATACATTACTTCAACAGAAAAATTAAGCGGAACCATACGGTTTAAACGGAAAGAGTGACAGGGAGTTTATTTATGATTTGTGGTTTGTAGTTTATCGTTGCATTGTGTTCCGGATTTGAAATTTGAGATTGGTTCGGGTTGCAGGGTGCAGGTTGCAGGATGCAGGTTGCAAGTTGCAGGGTACAAGGAGCCACTAACGACAGCATGAACGCTTGAATGGTGGGATATTAGTTGTTAGTGGTTAGTGGTGGTTGCAGGAAGATGCGGTCGGTACCCGGCATAAGGAGGGTCAGACCGCATCTTTGCGTTACCGCTCTCAGGGTGAATGGTGAAAAGTGAAAGGTGAATGGTAAATTTATCGTTTCACGTTTATCGTTTCCCGGGGTGAGAAATGAGAGGTGAAACGTGAGAAGTGAAAACACTATTCACTGCCAGCAGGCAGGTTTGGTTCTTTTCATTTGTTTCCTGGTGCTTTGTATTTCCTTCTGGTTACTCCCCTGCAACTTGCGACTTGTACTCCCAGGCACTACTTCAATCTTTCCAAAGCCTCCCTTGCGGCAGCAAAATCTTTATCCAGTCCCAGGGTTTTTTGATAATACAATGTTGCTTCCGCTTTATTGCCCAGCGCTTCCTGGCACCTGCCCGACTGGTAATAGGCTTCGGCAAAAGTATTGCTCACCTGTATGGCCCGCTCAAACACTTTTAGTGCCTCAGCATAATTTTGCTGGTCGTACAGCAGCAAGCCTTTCTCAATATAAGCCTCTAAAAAAGTATAATCATTTTTAATGCACTCATCAAACTGCTCAATGGCTTTTGCCTTATTATTGATATTGGAATAATACAATCCTTTAATGAATCTTGCCTGCGAAGCAACACGCGGCTCTTCCGCCAGGTTAATGATCCTGTCGGCAATGGCAAGCGCTTCTGGTTTTAACTGGTTCGCATATACTGCCGACAATTGCAATAAAGGCTCCGCGAACATGGGTGCTCTTTCCACAGATTTTTTTAATGCAGTAATGCCGTTAACCGTATCCCCGCTCTGCAAAAAAATGGCTCCCCGCCTGTACCACAGCCCGGCATTTAAACTGTCAGCAGCAAGCATGGTATCATTTTGCGTAAGCGCTTCTTTAAACCTGTTGTTCTTTAACAGTGCATCCATTAAAAGATAGCGAAGTCCGGCAGAGTCGGGCTTTGCCTTTACTGCCTGCTGTAACTTTTGTATCGTTACGGATGGATTTTCCGGCTCCGCTATGGTATTCGTACGATCAGGCGAAGTATTGCACGCACAGAAAAAAACTGCCAGTAATAAAATGGGTATATTAAACCGCCTGATCCTCATATTGCATATATTTTTCTATGGCCGTATCGTATTTATCCTTCCATACTTCTATTTCACCCCAACTTTTTCCATCCACTACTATTTCATTTTCCGTAACCACGCCAATTTTTTCAAAGGGTATACCGGCGGCTTTTAGTTTTTCTTCCAATGCCGGAGTTTGTGTTTTACTAACGGAAACCACTACCCTGCTTTGCGCTTCACCAAACCAGAACGCATCCCGTCTGAATGTATTATTGGTTTGAACATCATAACCCAGTTCGCGGTTAAACCCGCTTTCGCAAAGCGTTACAAAAAGTCCGCCTTCACTGATGTCGTGTGCAGACTGAATTAAGTTGTTTTTAATTAAGCCGCTAACAGCCTGCTGTAAGCGATATTCTTCCTCCAGGTCAAAATATGGCGCCGGTGAATATTCCACACCATGCAGCTTATGTATATATTCAGAAGAATTGATATCATTCCTGCTTTGTCCTACCAGGAAAATCAAATCACCCGGCTGTTTAAAGTCCAGCGTCATTTTATCGCTGATATCATCCAGCAATCCCACCATGCCAATGGTTGGCGTGGGATACACCGCGCCTTCGGGATTTTGATTATAAAAGCTCACGTTACCACCGGTAACAGGCGTATCAAATTTTATACAGGCTTTACTCATCCCCTTAATCGCATATACAAACTGATAATATACTTCGGGGTCGTAAGGATTACCGAAGTTGAGGCAGTTGGTAACGCCTAAGGGAGTACCGCCGCTGCATACGATATTCCTTGCCGCTTCGCTTACCGCAATCATACAACCCACAAACGGATCGGCAAAAACATAGCGGCTGTTGCAGTCTGTAGTAACCGCCAGTCCTTTTGTTGTACCCTTTACTTTTACGATCTGCGCATCGCTGGGCGCATTGGTAGAGGTGTTGCCCGTACCCACCATGCTATCGTACTGTGTATATATCCAGCGCTTGGAAGCGATATTGGGAATGGTAATTATTTTTTCAGCAACGGCTTTCAAATCGGCAGGAACCGGTATGGTAGCAGCATCAAAGGCTTTCACCTTACTAAAATAAGCCGGCTCGCGGTATTCTCTTTCGTATACGGGAGCTCCGCCACCCAACACCAAACTTTCTGCAGGCAGTTCGGCTTCTAATTGGTCATGCATATAAAAGCGAAGCATGCCATCGGTAGTTACCTCACCTATTTGTGAACAGGGCAGGTCCCACTTATCAAATATAGTCAGCACTTCTTCTTCCCTTCCTTTTTTAACGATCAGCAGCATACGTTCCTGACTTTCGCTCAGCAGCAATTCCCAGGCTTTCATGCCCGACTGTCGCGTAGGTACATTATCCAGATTAATGCGCATACCCACGCCACCTTTGGCGCTGGTTTCGGCCGTAGAACAAATGATGCCAGCCGCACCCATATCCTGCATACCCACCAGGGCGCCGGTTGGAATAAGCTCTAAGCAGGCTTCTAATAATTTTTTTTCCTGGAAAGGATCACCTACCTGCACGGCGGGAAGGTCTTCCACACTGCTGGCGGTAATATCGGCTGAAGCGAAAGCCGCTCCGCCCATACCATCTTTGCCCGTTGCCGAACCTACAATAAACACCGGGTTGCCTTCCCCTTCCGCGGTGGCGCTTACGGTTTGTCCTGCTTTTACCACGCCCACGCTCATGGCGTTTACTAACGGGTTGGTATGATAGCAATCCTCAAAATATATTTCGCCGCCTACGGTAGGCACACCAAAACAATTGCCATAATGACCAATGCCGTGTACTACCCCATTTAATAAATGTTGCGTCTTTTCTTCCCCGATATTGCCAAAGCGGAGGGAATTTAATGCTGCAATGGGCCGTGCCCCCATGGTAAAAATGTCGCGGTGAATACCCCCAACGCCTGTAGCCGCGCCCTGGAAGGGTTCAATAGCTGAAGGGTGGTTATGGCTTTCAATTTTAAACACCACGCCCCAGCCATCACCAATATCTGCCAGGCCGGCATTTTCCTCGCCTGCTTTCACCAATAGTTTGGCGCCCTCGCGTGGAAGTGTTTTCAACCATTTAATAGAATTTTTATAACTGCAATGCTCACTCCACATTACGGAGTAAGCGCTTAATTCGGTAAAGTTGGGAGTGCGGCCCAGTATCTTTTTGATCATCTCAAATTCTTCCGGGCGAAGTCCTAATTTTTCGGCTGTTTCAACTGTTATTTCCATGTAAAGTATGTATCAAAGTATAGGAAGCCGCGAAATTACGAAATGGCAGCGGGATTTATGACCGGGATTGCAGGATGTTGGTATTACCGGGATAAATGTGAAGAAGAAGGAGATTTTTATGGCCCCGACGTTCGGTACGGGTAGCATCTTTCCTTGCGTCGCACACTTGTACGTTAGGAGCATTGCGCGGCAAGCTGATGCCCATTGGCGCAAGTATTCCGGGCTACACACAAAACAGTGCGACCAACCCTGCGTCAGCGCGGGACGAGCGCCGGTACCCGCTGTTTTTCACCGAAGGCATATCTGTGGTGTAAAGGAATCCAAATGAACTGCACGTAAATCCGCTTTAAAATGGCTTCAACACCATCAGTACAATGATCATTAAGAAAATCATATTCTCTATTCGTTCATAAAAGAACAATTTACCGGCTAATACATAATAGGCATCCGGTATTTTATCATCTGAACTGTTTTTCAATAATGCCTTTACCGGCTTCGATCTTGGTGATAAAATAACCGGTCCGAATGTCAGTGCAATGATGAAGAGCACCAAACTGGTAACATACCATCCCATTTGAAATAAATACGGACGAATTGCGCCCATCGTTACACCAGAAAGCAGCAGCAGTGTTCCCCCCACCATCACGAAATGGTGTAACCGGTTCCGGATGAGGTAAGCATGTTTTAACTCTGCCATTGTTTTTGCCTTTGTCACAATATAAATCATAACAAAGCCCGGCCCCATACCCAAAATGGCAGAAAAAACATGGATCAACAAAAGAAAATTATAAAACGTCATGATCTAAACTTCCAGCTTTGCAATATTACCCGGCTTTACAAACATATCCTAATGATGATGGGAAAGGTCTGTAATACAGCGAACTTTTTTTGCTAATTTATTACAGATTTAGATCAACAAACGGTATGAAGGGGGATAATGTGATACTTTTGCCACTATGCCATTTCGGTTTTATAATCCTTTCGAAAATTTACATCTTAACGACAGCACCTGCTTTCTTACGGGCGTGGATATTATACACCCAGACGAAAATATTACCGTTTTCCCTGCCTGGATACTTGATCGCTTTCTGCTGAGAGATCAAAAATTTAAAATGATAGATCAGGTAACTTCTATTTTGTACGGAGATCTGAAGTTGCCATGTTCCGCCAAAGTAGCCAAGGCTTTCAACGACCTGGAATTTAAAATCCAGGAAGCTTTTAATAACGGCTATGATGGGGTACAGTCCATATCGTCTGAAAACCTGTTTTTATGGATGAGTAAAATAGTATATGGTGTTTTGTATCATGATTTGCTTCTTGAAAAGACAAGACTGCAAAAGCAAGACAAAGTATTCCGGCTTTCATCCCGTTTAAAAGAACGGTTGGGTTTGTTTCACCTGATGCTCCAGTCATTGGTTTCACCTGTTACATTTAAAGGGTTAGAGCCCTGGAGTATTTCCGTTGTAAGACTAAAATATTCAAAAGACATTTTTAATTACCGTGATGATCCCGTCAACCTTATCTTCTCGCTTGGCATGAATGGGTTTGGACTCATAGCCTGTCTCCAGGACAGCGGTCTGGTAAAGCAAACGCAAAAAGAGATTCTTGATAAGATAAACGATGCAGTATTGCATCCTGTTCAATTTGAGGAGCTATGCGCAAGGTTCTTCTATTCAAATTATCTTTTGCATTATCAACCAAAATACAACATTGAGAAGAATAATGCAGGCATTACCATTGAAACATTACCTGTAGCAGCAGATGCCGGCAAACCGTTGTTCGGTAAATGGGATGATTCTATTTTTGCACAGGTTTTGGCAGAGCATTGGAGACCGTGGGGCTTTACAAAAAAAGACATTATTACAGTTCCCAATGATCCGATCAGTTTTTTGAAAAATGATTATACGCATGAGTTTATAGCGCCGGATTCAATCCATTTGCCGTGCTAAAAAGAGGGCATATCCTGCCGTAAGAAGTCTCAATTTACGTTTGTGCTGTCGGGCTTGTCGTTTGTATTGTTGCTTTTCTCTTCTCCCCGCACTGGCGCCGGTCTGCAGCAGCGCAAAGAGCAGAGCCGACCGGTGCTTATCTATTACTTGTTTAGCAATAAGAGCAGTAACGGTAAAGGCAGAAGGTCTGGCTAATCACAAAGCTATGCTATCAAACCTGTGCCAGCACGGGAAAGTATTCCCATAGATTCCTCGTGCCCCGCCCTGGCGGGCAGGTTACCAATGACGTTTATGAAAGGTTAATTATCAGCACTGTAAAATTCAGCGCTCTCACTCGCGCTGGTCAATAGTGATGGCAAAGAAGGAAATACAAATCCTGGTAATGGAGCAAAAAATATTGAATCACATTTATGTGGTGCGAGGCGAAAAAATAATGCTGGACAGAGATCTTGCCGAACTGTATGGAGTAGAAACAAGAGTGCTGAAACAGGCGGTTAAAAGAAATGCGGACCGGTTTCCTAAAGATTTTATGTTCGAGATGGCCAGCAAAGACATCGAAAATATTTTTGGCGTACTAAAAGAGTTGATAGAAAAAGATGCCAGACCTGCAACCCGAAACAAAATTGGCTTTAAACACTACGACTAAGCATTGTCAATCACAAGGCTCAGCTTAACGCCAACGATGGTTAAAAAAGTTGAGCATTTGCACAAAGTTGCCGGGAACGTTGAGTAACATCTCTCACTCCCGTTGGTCTGTAGCAAAAGCAATGTGCATGACTAACCATAGGCTGCCCCGAATTGCTTCAATATAGCCCCACTCTATCCCAAAGGGATACAAGGTTTATAAAGAACTATGGGGAAAGTCTTCGACCCCTTCGGAGTCGCACCATTTCGATGTTAGCAGGATTATAGACCTGCAACCCTTTCAGGGTTGTATAACATGTCTTATGCCGTATACCTTTCACATCATATGAATCGTGTGTTAATGCAATTGCCGATTTCCAGGCATTAATTCATTTCCCGCATCGCACACTTCGGCTTTAGGAACATTGGGTGGCCGGGAAATGTGAAAAAACGGTATTCTGGCATGATTTTATTCTAAGTATTAATTGAAGAGAACTATTATGAAATTAACGTTCCTGGTTTAACCACCTGATTAGATACGAAGCCTGCTGAAGGGGTTCTGATCCTTCGATACAGGATTATTGTACCAAGAGGAAAGCAATAATAGCGACCTGCTTTAATTCAAAAAATTAATATTTGCTTATCATGAAAATACTCTGTGTGATTTTTTTGTGCATGGTGCAACACTATAATTCCTTTGCTCAATACACGGCCAGGGAATCAGCATTAGGCATTCGTGCCGGAGGTGCAACAGGTATTACTTACAAAAAATTCTTTAATAGCAATTTCGCTTTTGAGGTAATTGCCGCCAAGGATTTTCCAGAAGATAACGATGGTATTTTTATTTCCGGTTTATTTGAAAAACATGCTGCCCTTGCCGGCAAACGATTTTCGGCATTGATTGGAGGTGGACCTTCCTATCATTTTGAAAGAAATAGTTTTGGATTAGCCGCTATTATCGGTTTTGACTGGAGGATTTTGAATTCCCCTCTTAATCTTCAGGTGGATTGGAGTCCAGGTTATTATTTTGCCGGCGAAAAGGGCTTTACCACAGTTAATGCTGCTTTTAGTGTCCGATATATCTTAAATCGGAAGCAGGTTTATTCTGATGATTATTGAGATGAAAGCTTTTTTAATTAAAAGATCATACGCATTTTACTGTAATAACGAGGAACACGCCCTTAATATTTTTCTTCAAAATGAAAGGAGCAGACACGGACGGAAAGAATAAATGCATAAGCTGTTCTGCGATGAAATTCTGACCGAGCAATCGCATGAGCCGATTTCAGCAAGTTTGTGCTCTCCCGATTTTTGCTTCCATAGTCTTATTTAGCTCATAACGTAGAACGAATTCCCCACTTGGAGAGCGCCAAATATGCTCTCCCCGGACTTTGTCGCTTAACTTTTTTTGAACAGGCGCTTTTTTCTTAATGCAATCTTACGGATAACAGCGATCTCCAACATCCCTTTAACAGGTAAGTACCGGATGGAATAGAGACGAGTTTTGATTAATTTTATGCTTTTGCAACAGCATCTTTAAACTTGTTTCCATTGAACCAACATTTATCTGCCATTATTAAAAGAAAAAGGATTGCCCGCTTTAGAAAGCTTTCTTCTTCAACTATTATTTGTAATTTTTTCTTTTTTCTTTTACTGTTCATATGCCCGGTACTGCAGGCGCAAAAAAAACAGGATCTGAAAATAACCGGCAAGGTTACGGAGGCACGGAACAACACGGCACTTGGATACGCCACCGTTCAACTGTATAAGCTGCACGACAGTTCTTCGGTTGCTACTGTTACCACCGGAGAATCGGGCAATTTTACCCTTGAAGCACCTGCGGGTACATACTATGCCCTGATTGAATTTATTGGTTACAATCCGTTTAAAACCGCTACTATCACACTTACACCGGGTAATACACCGTTCAACCTTGGTGTTATACCACTCATTTCTGCTTCTAAAACGCTTGAAGAAGTATATATTCAGGCCGAGAAAAGCTCAATGGAATTATCGCTCGACAAAAAAATATTCAATGTAGGCAAAGACCTGGCAAATGCCGGGGGAACCGCTGCCGATATTTTGAGCAATATCCCTTCAGTAGCAGTAGATGTGGAAGGCAATGTAAGCCTGAGAGGCAGCAACAGTGTGCGGATACTGATAGACGGAAAGCCATCAGGTTTAGTGAGCATCAAAGGCGGAAGCGGCCTGCAGCAACTGCAGGGAAGCATGGTAGAAAAAGTAGAGATCATCACCAACCCATCTGCCCGTTATGAAGCGGAAGGCATGGGCGGCATCATTAATATTGTATTAAAAAAGGAACGCAAGGAAGGGTTCAACGGTTCTTTTGATGTAGTGGCAGGATATCCTGAAAATTTTGGAATAGCAGCCAACGTAAATTACCGCCGTAAAGATTTTAATTTTTTCGTTAATTATTCCGCCTCTTACCGCAATGCGCCGGGAAAAAATGACCTGTACCAGGAACTATACCGCAACGACAGCACTTTCATCTCCACCAAAAATATGGAGCACCATTTAAAAGGCATGTACAATAACGCAAGAGCAGGATTAGACTATTTCTTCGATGATAAAAATATACTAACGGCCGCCTATACCTACCGGCTCAGCAAAGGCAAACGTTTTTCCGATATCTTTTACCACGATTATGAATCGACCATAAAAAATCTTACCGGCATTACCCACCGCACACAGGACGAAACAGAAACGGAACCCAATTCGGAATATGCGCTCAGCTATAAAAGAACCTTTGCCCGGCAGGGACAGGAATTAACCGCCGATGTACGCTACCTTGATAATTGGGAAAACTCTGATCAATATTTCGGGCAGCAAAGCTTTAACCCGGATGGCAGCCACACAGATATACCTTTTATATTGCAGCGCTCCGTAAATGATGAAACTGAAAAACAATACCTCACCCAAATTGATTATATCCATCCTTTTGGAGAAAAGGGAAAGCTTGAGGCGGGACTGCGCAGCAGCTTCCGTAATATGACCAATAATTATACGGTAACCGAAGAGGATGCAAACGGCGACTGGTTTGAACTGCCGGGGCTGACGAATAATTTTTTATACAAAGAAAACATCAATGCCCTGTATGCCATATTGGGCAATAAGGTTAAAAAAATTTCCTATCAGTTGGGGCTTCGCAGTGAGCTCACCAATGTAACCACCACCCTCAAACAAACCAATGAAGTAAATCCGCGCAAATACCTGAACCTTTTCCCGAGTGCGCATGTTACGTATGATCTGCCCGAAGGACATGCTATACAGGTAAGCTACAGCAGGCGGGTACGCCGCCCTCAGTACAATGATCTCAGTCCGTTTATGACCTATAGCGATAACCGCAATTACTGGAGCGGCAACCCTGATCTTGATCCGGAATTCACTCATTCTTTTGAAATAGGCCATATAAAATATCTCGATAGGGCATCCATCAGTTCATCATTATACTACAGGAATACGAAAGGAAAGATATTGTATGTAAAAAGAGTGGATGAACAGGGCAACTCGGTTACCCTTCCGCAAAACCTGGCAACCGAAAATTCGTTTGGCGCTGAATTTACAGGATCATATTCGGCTTTTACCTGGTGGAAAACAGATGCCAGCATTAATTTTTTTCGCGCCATTACCGATGGCAGCAACCTTGATGATGAATTTAGGAGCGATACGTATAGCTGGTTGGTGCGTTTACTCTCTCGGGCTACTGTTTGGAAGAATACGGATATACAAATCCGCGGCAACTACGAAGCGCCACAACAAACACCGCAGGGCAGACGCAAATCAATAGCTACAATGGACCTGGCTGTTAGTAAAGATATTCTTAAAGATAAAGCCACCCTTACGCTGAATGTTTTAGATGTTTTTAATTCACGCCGTTACCGCTCCATTACCGAAGGCGCTAATTTTTACACGGAAAACATGTCGCAGGGAAGATTGCGGCAGGTTAATCTTACCTTCAATTACCGGCTTCGCCAGCCCAAGAAAAAAGTAAAAGAAACACTGGAGCAGGAATCGTAGACAAATGGGCTGAAATTTAGATGACGATAATTTACCCCAATATTTTTTAATTGATTATGTGCGGGTATATCAATAATTTCCTGTTGCGTTACCGCATTATACAAAAGTCATCATGCCCGACAACATCAATATACCCGAATCCATTACAGGATTAAGTGCATCCGAAGTTGAAGCAGCCCGAAAACAGTACGGCGCCAACCACCAGATAACCCCTGATACTAATCAATGGTGGCGTGTATTGCTGGAGATGCTGAAAGAACCCATGCTGCTTATTTTAATTGCGGTAACTGCCATTTATTTTGCAATGGGTGAATATGGCGAGGCTTATTTTATGCTTGTAGCTATTATCATTGTCTCTGGTATTTCGTTTTACCAGGATAACCGCAGCCGTAAAGCACTGGAAGCGCTCGAAAAAATAAATCAACCCTCAAGCCAGGTTATAAGGAACGGTCAACTGCAAAATATACCCACTAAGGATATAGTGGTGGGTGATATGTTGCTGGTAGCAGAGGGCGATACCATTAACGCGGATGGCAAAATAGTACATAGCAATGATTTTTCCGTTAATGAATCCATGCTCACCGGCGAAGCCTATTCGGTATTTAAATCTCCCGACGCAAAGGATAACTTGATATACAGTGGCACATTGGTAGCCTCCGGTCTTGCAGTATGCCAGGTAGAGCAGGTAGGCAAACAAACAAAAATTGGGAAAATCGGAGAATCCATATCGCGCATTCGTGAAGAAGCTACGCCCCTGCAATTGCAAATTGAAAAGTTTGTAAAAACAATGGCGGTTGCAGGAGTTGTTGTTTTTTTATTGGTATGGCTGGTAAACTATTGGGAAAGCAGGAGTTTGGCCGACAGCCTTTTAAAAGGACTTACCCTGGCCATGAGCGTTTTGCCGGAAGAGATACCCGTTGCATTCACCACCTTTATGGCATTGGGTTCATGGCGGTTAATGCAACTGGGTATCATCGTAAAAAAAATACGCATAGTGGAAACGCTTGGCAGTGCTACGGTTATATGCGTAGATAAAACCGGTACCATTACCCAAAACAGGATGAGCTTACAGTCGGTATATGCATACGCCAACCACACCCTTTATGAAAACAACAATTGGCAGGATGATGCTGCGCGGTTGGTAATACGGTATGCCATGTGGGCAAGCGAACCCGTTCCTTTCGATCCGATGGAAAAAACCTTACACAAGGCTTACGAAAACAGTACCGCGCAAGATGAGCGTAAAGGGCACAATATGATACATGAGTACCCGCTGAACGGTAAGCCACCAATGATGACACACTTGTTTGAAAACAAGGATGGCAAACGCATCATAGCTGCCAAGGGTGCACCCGAAGCTATTATAGCCGTAAGCCGGCTTTCTGAAAAAGATAAAACAGCGATGCTGGAACAGGTGAATGTATTAGCGGAAAAGGGGTGTCGTGTATTGGGTGTAGCCTCATCTTCTTTTGAGGGAACTGATTTTCCGGTAAAGCAACAGGATTTCCCTTTTCAATTGTTGGGACTGGTGGCGTTTTACGATCCTCCAAAAGCAAATATCAGATCGGTTTTTGAAAAATTTTACCAGGCAGGCATTGCTGTTAAAATTATAACAGGCGATAACGAAGTTACTACCAGGGCTATCGCACAGCAGGCGGGATTAAAAAACGCGGGAGTAACCATGAATGGAGAAGACCTGCTACAGCTTTCAGAAGCAGAAATGCAAAACCGGCTTAAAGAAATAAATATTTTCACCCGCATGTTTCCCGAAGCAAAATTAGCTGCCATTAACGCATTAAAAAACGATAAGCAAATTGTGGCTATGACGGGTGATGGCGTGAATGATGCTCCCGCCTTAAAAGCTGCCCATATTGGAATTGCCATGGGAAATAAGGGAACAGAAATAGCCAAACAGGCGGCAGCGCTTATTTTGGCGGATGATGATTTATCAAAAATGGCAGATGCAGTGGGCATAGGACGCCGCATATATACCAATATTAAAAAGGCGGTACAATATATTGTTTCCATCCACATACCTATTATACTAACGGTATCATTACCGCTTTTCCTGGGATGGGTATACCCGGCCATTTTTACACCTGTACATGTCATCTTCCTGGAACTGATCATGGGTCCAACCTGTTCCGTTGTATATGAAAATGAACCGATGGAACAGAATGCCATGCATGTTCCTCCGCGTCCGTTTACTTCCACTTTTTTATCCCTGCATGAAATGACGATCAGTATTGTGCAGGGACTGGCAATTACTGCCGGCGTACTGCTGATGTATCAATATGGTGTACAAAATGGGTATGATGAAGCCGGGACAAGAAGCCTGGTTTTTTCTACAGTGATACTTGCCAACATTTTCCTTACGCTGGCTAACCGTTCCTTTTACTATTCGTTACTATCCGAAATGCGTAACCGCAATACCCTGATGCTGTATATAATTTCAGCCACGGTAGTTATGCTGATGCTGATGCTGTATGTTCAGCCAATAGCGCGATTCTTTACCATTACACCGCTTTCCCTGAAGGATTTGCTTACCTGCTGCTTCGCAGCAGCCATTTCCGTATTATGGTTTGAAGTATGGAAATGGGCGAAAAGAAAAAGACTTATATCAGGAGTATGATATACTTTATCTGGGAGTGATGGCTATGGAAACCGAACCAATAAGCCAGAAAGATCGGGCATAAAATGCTGGTGACTTCCATTAATTGTTATATTTTGGCAATTATATCCTGCTATCAGTGTATAAAACGGGTGGCTTACTTAAATTAAAGGGTAGTGCACGCACTCATATAGCAGGCATCAGCAATAATCATTAATATGACGGAACTGGATACAGCGCATCTCGCATCTTTATTTGAACATGCAACCGAAGGCATTATACTTACCAATGGTAAAGGACAAATTACGATCGTTAATCCCGCTGCTGAACGCATGTTTAATTATGAAGCCGGCCAGATCATCGGGAAACCCATTGAATTGCTGATCCCTCAACGTTTTCACTCGCATCATGCAGAAGAGCGGGAAGGTTTTTACCATCATCCGCAAAACCGGGTTATGGGCTCGGGAAGAGACCTGTACGGAAAAAGAAGTGACGGATCGGAAATTCCGGTTGAAGTGAGCTTAAGCTTTTATAAAAGAGGAGATGAATTGTTTGTAACTGCTTTTATTGTAGATATTACGCATAGAAAAAAGATAGAGCAAAACATGCTGCAGCAGCAAATGGAGCTGGAAAAAATGACCAGCGATATGCGCAGACTAAACACACAGCTCGAAGTAAAAGTGGAGGAAAGAACACTGATATTAAAAGAAGCATTGCAAAAACTTGAACAATCCCAGAAAGAACTGAATGATGCACTCAGCAAAGAAAAGCAGCTCAGTGAAATTAAAAGCCGGTTTGTTTCTATAGCTTCCCACGAATTTCGTACACCACTCAGCACAGTACTATCTTCGGCTTCTTTACTTTC
Organism: Agriterribacter humi; assembly: GCF_009192765.1. Classification (GTDB taxonomy): domain Bacteria; phylum Bacteroidota; class Bacteroidia; order Chitinophagales; family Chitinophagaceae; genus Agriterribacter; species Agriterribacter humi. Next base: position 243,030 of record NZ_VOHQ01000001.1, read on the forward strand.
AAAATATACCACTACAGCCGAGCAGGATAAAAGAGACCGCCACGTAGAAAAAATTAAAAATGCTGTAAGAAATTTAAATGACATTTTAGATGATTTCCTGTCTCTTGGAAAATTAGAGGAGGGTAAAGTGGAAATACATCCCGTATTGTTTAACCTGGAAGAATTTATGGAAGAACTGGCTGAGGAGATGAAACCTTTACAAAAAGCAGGACAGCAGGTCATTTTTTCCTGCGAAGGAAATCCGGAGCTCTTTTCCGATAAGCGGTTGCTCAAAAATATTATCATTAACCTTCTTGCCAACGCTATTAAATTCTCAGCCGAAAACGCATCCATTGATATCAGGAGCAAGACAAGCCTTTTGCAGTTTGAAATTGAAATTGCAGACAATGGCATTGGTATTGCCAAAGAAGACCAGGAACATTTGTTTTCGAGCTTTTTCAGGGGAAGAAATGCGGTTAATATACAGGGAACAGGGTTGGGACTTCATATTATAAAAAGATATGCCGACATTTTAAATGGAACCATTAAAATAAAAAGTACTTTGGGCAAAGGAACTACTGTTACAGTTATTATTCCTCAAACCGGTCAAAAATCATAAGCCATGGCATCTGTTTTAGTTATTGACGACAATCCGGATATTCGCGATAATACTGCAGAAATACTGGAGCTTGCAGGATATACAAGCCTGACTGCGGAAAACGGAAAGAAGGGAATTGAAATAGCGCTTCGGGAAAAACCGGATATTATTATCTGCGATATTATGATGCCCGAATTAGATGGTTACGGCGTATTGCACCTGTTGCAAAAAAATGCCGATACCCGTAATATCCCCTTCATTTTTTTAACCGCAAAAACCGAAAGATCCGATCTGCGTAAAGGCATGGAAATGGGTGCTGATGATTATATTACCAAACCATTTGAAGAAATTGAACTACTGAATGCTGTGGAAGTGCGGCTCAAAAAAAGAGAAATTTTATCTCAGAAATATGTACCGGGTGCTTCAGGCATCACACAGTTCATGAAAGATGTAAATGATTCGGGACTTATACAACAACTTACCAATCAATATGATGTAGTACCTTATACCAGGAAGCAATTTCTTTACCAGGAAGGAAAGCGCTCCCGGTTTCTATATTATATAGTAAAAGGAAAAGTAAAAGGGTTCCGAACCCATGAAGATGGCAAAGAATATATTACCGACCTCTTTAGTGATGGAGATTTTATAGGCTATTCCCCTATCATTGAAGATAAAAACTACAACGATAGTGCTATCATACTTGAAGATGCGGATATTTTGCAGTTGCCCAGGGAAGATTTTCAGAAAATGATATACAATGATATTGCCGTAGCTACAAAATTCATTCACCTGATAACACAAAATGTAAAAGAAAAAGAAGAACGGTTACTGAACCTGGCATACAGTTCACTGCGCAAACGCGTAGCAAAGGCGCTGGTAGATATCCATACCAAGTTCAATGCAGGTACACCTTCAAAACGCATTGAAATATCAAGAGAGGACATCGCTCAGTATGTAGGCACGGCCACCGAATCGCTGATAAGGACTTTAAGCGATTTTAAATCCGAGAAACTGATCGAAATCAGGGAGGGCAAAATCATTGTTTCTCAGCCAGACCAGCTTAGTAACCTGCTTTATTAATCATTATCCCTGCTAAGATCATAATCATCTTTTATAGCATCTTTTTTGTTATCTGATGCTGAAATTTCCCTGCCATGCTCATTTTGTTGGGCAAGGGTCCAGTCATCCGTCATGGTAGTTTCCAGCCATATATTCCCCGAGCGCCTAAAAACCTGTGCATGTAAAGGAAACAGTTTGTCAAGCGCCTGCTCCAGTTCCCTTACTTTCATCTCTCCTACAATTTCTATGCTGCCTTCTGTAATTTTTTTTTGGGCTTCTGCAATGTTATGATCGCCTGGCAACAGGGGGCGCATACCATTACTTTTGAAAAACTCAATTTTCAAAAAAGGAAATGTACTGCTGAACGTCTTTTGTACATCACTAATTGGCAGCTTCGAAGAAATACGCAAATGCATGACGCGGTTTTACTTTCAAATATCTCTAAAAGTTCCGGCACATAAAAGAACCAGTATCATTATTGATCATGAGTTTTATCAGGTAGCTCCAAGTATGATAATAATCACAGAAAATACTGCTGAAACTGATCTGGGTCATCTATTCAAAACCGGATATCATTTAGTTTTGAAAAAAATTGAAAACATGTTTGGAAAATTAAATGCCGTTGAAATAGAAGCAGTAATTCAGCAGCAGCCGGTTGGCCGGATCGGATGCCACGCAGATGACTTAACTTATTTTGTACCAATTAGTTACGCGTACGATGGAACTTATATTTATGCACGTAGTTTTGAAGGTATGAAAATAAATATGATGCGAAAAAATCCCAGCGTTTGTTTCCAAACAGACAATACGAATGATCTTTCTAACTGGCAAAGTGTAATTTTGTGGGGAGTATTTGAAGAACTGGAAGGAGCAGAAAGGACCCAGGCCCTAAGGAAGCTCACAGAACGCACTTTACCTATTGTTTCCAGTGAAACCATGCACCTTACTCCCCAATGGCCTTTTATGCCAGAAGATATAAACAATATTAAAGGAATTGTTTTTCGTATACGTGTAACAGAAAAAACCGGGCGCTTTGAAAAAATAAAGGATAGAAATTTTTTTGCTACCTGAGTCATCTTTCCAAAATAGCGCATCATGAAAATTATTTTATTGTTGCTGCTTTCAGCCGTAGGAATTACCTCGGTTATTTGCAGTATTATTATGATTACAAATCCTGATGGCAGTATACTTCAATTATCACGCGATCTTCTAAAACCCACTCCATTTAAAGGGTTTTTTATACCAGGCCTGATACTGTTACTGGTTGGATTAACAAACGTTATTGCGGCAATCCTGCTATTATTGAAAAAAAGCAACTGGTATCGTTGGTCAATTACTGCCGGAGCAATAATAACCGGATGGATCATTGCGCAAATGATCCTGATCCAAACCGTAAGCGGGATGCAGGTGTTGTATTTGGGAGCAGGGCTATTTATCCTCTTACTCTCCTGGCAGCTCAGAGGGAAATGGGTGGTATAGCTTTGTGGAGGTAATACTGTTCACGTCCCTATTTTGTTGACCGCCGCAGTTTGCCGGCATCATCGCTTCTGCTAAGCAGTATATTCAGCGGTTCCCATTCCTCAATATAATCTGTACTTATTTTTAATAGCGCCACAAACGGGATAAATAATATCATACCCGAAACACCCCATAAAATACCCCCGGCAATAATGGCCACCAGCATAGCCCAGGTGCTTACATTCAATTGCACACCCACAACTCTCGGGAAAATAACATTGGCCTCAAGATATTGCACAACTGCAAAAATACCCACCACGCCGATCGGGTACCATATTGAACCGGTAGACAACCATGCCACTGAGATAGGCAACAAAGCACTCACAACAATACCAATATAAGGAATGATGGTCATGATAGCACAAAGCATTCCAAACAAAAAAGCATGTTCTATACCAAGCGCAAGCAGGCCAATGCTATTAAGCACTCCTACTATAATGTATACCAGTACCATGCCCTTAATATAATTAAAATAAACATCAATCATTTTCTGCAAAACCATATTCAGTTGCGGCAGGTAGCGGCTGGAAACGATCCTCTGAAGGAACCGAACAAATACACGGCGGTGATACAAAAACAATGCACTGTATATAGGGATCAGGAACAACATAAAAAGCATGTTCAGCGTATTATCAATCGCCGCTTTTACAATTCCGCCAGTGTTGCCTATACCCTGCTCCATCCAATTGGCTGTAGTAAGCCCAAAGCTTTCTGTGATCCACTGTTGTACTTCCTCCCCTGTAATCCGCAATTTTTTTATTAGTTCGGGCGCATCCTGGCGAAATACATTGATCTGCCAGATCAACAGCGCTGCAACCCCCGCAAAAAGAAGCGTTACAATCAACAGGCAAACAGCAATGGCAGCACTCCTGGGAAAATGGCGCTGCTCCAGCCATTTACAAACAGGATACAATATCATGGCAATGAGCAGCCCCAGAAACAAGGGTATAAAAAGCGTCTTCCCGAAATAGAGTATAATAGCTGCAAAAAATATGATCTGCAGATATTTAAGCGTATTGACTGCAGAGTGGGCCTGGTTTGTCATAATATAGAATAACATTTAATAAAAGTAATACCCTGTAATTCAATTGTCATCTTTTTCTAAACCACTTTTTTTAATTTAAAAAAGGTCCGGCATTGCAATGCTGTTCACAATTTCCTTTTTCAATTTTCTTTTCTCAGCCAGCCATATATTACGCAAAGATTGCATTTCATTTTTTTTAGTATGATCGTTTTTCTTCATTGCTCTTTTAAGAAAAGAAAGATCAACACAAAGATCATTATATATTCCTAACGCCTGAGCCAATTGCTCCGCCGCTTTCTCCTGGCGCTTATTCCAGAAAGTGAAAGGCAGTTTTATTTTCATTTCAGAATGGTATAGTTTTATAATATAGATGATATCTTTGAGGCCCTTCCTGATCGTATGCAATTCTTCATTAGAATAAGATCCTTTATTGGCGATGGATAAAATATTATCCAGCTTTAACCTAAAAAATGTCCTTACAGCAGCAGCGCCTATTTCATTTGGCAATTTCTTTTTCAACTTTAGTTCTGCTGCTAAGAAATCTTCGTCTGACAGCAATTTATTTTCCCTTTTCCCCCTTTTTTCAGCAACATCATTCCATACCATCTTTATTTCCGGGAACTGCTGTTTGTTGTTCTTAATGGCAGCTTTCATTCGTTTGTGGCGCAATTGCCTGTCACGCACTTTTCCTGCATATTTATACATCTTTTTAATCTTGGATGGAAGCTTCAGCTCATCTTCTTTTTTTAACTCCAATGACAGCAGCCGCAGGAATGCCCTCAGTTTTTTAATTTCAACCCTGAAAAGATGAATCGCTTCCGCACTGCCATCTTTTTTCATTTTCCCGGCATATTTTCTCAGCCTCTTAAAAAACATCCGGATGATATGTGCTGTGTTTTGCTTTATCACTACCACCATTTTTGTTTGCTATAAAAAGTTAACAATTGAACAATGCCGCTAACCAGAACTATAGGTACTTGCGGATTGTTCAGCCAAAATGCACTTGATGGACCAGGCAATCTCATTCAAAATAAATTCAAATGCTTTTAACATATCAATCGAACTGTTCCCAAAAGCTTTGTTGGTTATAAGATTTGATAGAGCTTTATATATTGAAGCAGCATGATTGTTTTTGCGTCTTTGATTTCTCCATTGTCAATCATATGCATCGCCTGTTCAACAGGGATCTCCAGCACTTCAATATTTTCCTGCTCGTGTTCCAACCCACCTCCTTCATGCACTTTCATAGATGCCGCATATTCCGCAATAAAAAAGTATAAGATTTCTGTTACCGAACCGGGAGACATATACGCCTCAAATATTTTACGAACATCTGTAACCTTATATCCTGTTTCTTCCTCTGTTTCTCTTTTAATACAATCTTCAGGGTTGTCTTTATCCAGCAAACCCGCACAGGCTTCAATCAGCATTCCACTGCTATTGCCGTTAATAAACGTGGGCAGCCTGAACTGCCTCGTAAGGATAATGGTCTTTTGTTCTTTGCTATAAAGTAATATCACGGCGCCATTACCCCTGTCGTAAGCTTCCCTGCTTTGTATTTGCGTTGTTCCATCTTTCTTTACATATTCATAAGTTATTTTTTTAAGCGTGTACCAGTTATCAGACAGGATTTCACTCTTTATAATATTCACCTTTTGTATCATTTTAAATATCTTTTTGAATTACAATTATGCCGGCCATTGGTTTTGTGAAGATATTTCATTTCCGGCCACAGGAAACAAACAGTCGAGGCCATTTAAAATTTAGCATTGCTATTCCTTCATTTGAAGAGTGGAGAATATTAAGCCTCATAGCGGTAAGTTTTAAAAATCCCTTATTATATGGCAAAAAAATCCCCACCGGAATCCGGTGGGGGAAGTACCAAAGGTTGTGAACGCATTATTCGCCTGCTACCAGGTTTATTTTAAAATTAATCTCATCGCTGATCAGATCGTCTTTCATCCCTTCATAAGCTACACCCCAATCTTTACGGTTAATATTAAAGTCGGCTTTAGCGGCGAACTTACCGGCGCTGCTTTCAATTACATCGGCTTCGTAAGTAATATTTTTTGTTGCATCGCGCAGGGTAAGATTGCCTGCTATAGCTATTTTATTATTACCAAGGTCCTTTACTCCGGTAATTTCAAATTTGCTGGTTGGATATTTTTCAACAGCAAAAAAGTCATCCGATTTCAGGTGATTTTCCAGCTTTCCCTTAAATTCAGGATCAGTAATATCTTTATTTTCAAGAGAAGTCATATCAATGATAAAAGAGCCGCCTGTGAGCTTACCTTCATTTATGATCAGGTCGCCACTTTGCAGTTCAATACTGCCGGTGTGCGCCCCGGTTACTTTTTTCCCGTGCCATGCAATGGTAGAAACTGCTGTATCAACCGTTAATTTATCACCTTCAACGGCTGCCGCTACCGCAGCATCTGTCGTTTCGGCTTTGTCGCCTTCGGGATTGCTTACACAACTTACCGCAAGGGCAGCAATAGAGAGAGAAAAAAATACTTTTTTCATTTTTGGTTATTTTAGTTTTAGAATACAAAATTAATGTTTAAACATTAATTTTAAGGAAGAATATAGCCTTTTTGGAGATAAATAAATAACTCAATCATAAGTAGCTGACAACCAATAAAAAATTATTCCCCAAAAACCAGCCCCTGTTGAAAACAATACTGTTTTCATAGTCATAAATAATTTTACACAATCCCAGGAGATATGACAATCAAAGATATAGTCCGGTTACGTTTAGCAAATCAGCAAATAGCAGGTCAGGTATTTACACAACCCGCTAAACTGGTCAGTTGGATGGGATGTGTACAAGCGCAGGACTATGCTGGGGCCAAATGGGCGATAGGCAACAGGATAAAAAAAATTACTGATGCAGCCATTGAACAACATTTCAATGAAGGAAATATCCTCCGTACGCATGTGTTGCGGCCCACCTGGCATTTTGTTTCGCCTAAGGATATTCATTGGATGCTGCATCTCACTGCCTCCAAAATCAGATCTTTCAGTAAAGGATACAATAAGCAACTGGGTATTGATCCCGGTATTTTAAAGCGCAGCAAAACCATCATCACCCGCGCATTGGAAAAAAATAAAAAAATGACACGTGAAGCATTGGATTTACTGCTGAACAAAGAAAAAATAAATACCGGTAATGGCAGAATCGGCGCCATATTAATGGATGCGGAATTAGATGCGCTGATCTGCAATGCCGGAAGAGATGGGAAACAATTTACTTATATATTGCTTGATGAACCATCGAAAAAAGAAAAGTCATTTACCAGGGATGAAGCTATCGCAACTTTAGCCAGTCGCTATTTCAGGAGCAGGGGACCGGCAACTATGGAGGACTTTGCATGGTGGAGCGGGTTAAGTATAACAGAGTCGCGCAAGGGAATTGAAATGAATAAAAGACAACTGGACTTTACAAACATAAATGGAAATACGTATTGGTTTTCTGTTGAACAACCAGCATCAAAGTTAAAGAACAACGCTGTTTTTTTATTGCCGGGATTTGATGAATATGCTGTTGCCTATAAAGACCGTACAGCTATCCTGTATCCAAAGTTTTTCACAACAGCCGGTTCGGGGCTGAAACCCATCATTATCCGCAATGGAAGAATAAGCGGTACATGGTCACGAACAGAAAAAAAAGATACGATTCAAATTGAAGCCGCAGTTTTTGAAAATTCAGACAAATCCACCTTTAAAAAAATAGCTGCTGCTTTAAAAAAATACGGGGAATTCAGGGAGAAGAAAATTGTTTTTCTACAGTGAAGGAAAAAGCCCATTCGCTGAAAAGAGTCTGTTCCTCAAACAGGTAACAATAGTAAAAAAAGACTCCGCCCGGCATCGTAGCCTGGCGAAGTCTTTTTTATGCGGGATAACTTATAAATGCTGTATTTTACTTCTTCCCTGTATATACTTCGTGATCTTTATTGCCACCCGAAACCAGGTAAGCGATCAGATCTTTTAATTCTTCACTGTTTAACCTGTTGATCATGCCCGGCAACATGGGAGATACATCGGACACCCTTGTACGCGCCACGTCTTTTTTAGGAATTTCCCTGACGATCTGCGGCGCAAAAGGATTCTGGGAAATAACATAGTTATCACCCTCTTCTTTGATGAGCCTTCCCAGCACAGAACCACCGTCTTTAAGATAAAATACGGTAGATCCGTATTGATCGGAAATTGTTTTGTCCGGCTCAATAATCGCTTCCAGTATATCCTTTGCGGAAAAACGGGTACCCAATTGCGTTAAGTCGGGACCTGCTACACCCCCCTCACCCTTCATGGTATGACAGGAGATACAAAGAGATGCAGCGAACATGGCTTTTCCCTGTTCAAAATTCCGGTTAACCAAGCCGCTGTCTATTACCGCAACTGCATCTTCCATTTTCCATCTTCTGCCGGGACCTTTAGGCTGTATGGCTGCATCTGCCAGCGCATTTCCTGTGCGATTCACAATCGAATCACCCGAAATAGTATTAAAATGTGCAAACTGCGCTTTTGGAACATTCTCCAGCGCATTGGTTCTTGATTTGTTAATAAATCCCCTGAAACTATGACCGCCTTTATAGCTAAATGCATTATAGAACCATTGGAAATATTTTTCGCGTAATTCAGGTGTCCACCCGGTTTTAGCTTTGCTCAATACATTGGCATAATAGGTTTGTTGCTGTGGCGGCACTTTCGATAACATATTGGCGATATCCATTCCATATTGGGGGTTACGCATAATAAGGTCGGAAGACGAAGTAAAGGTTTTTTGCGTATCCTCATCCTTTGCTGTAGCCATTAAAGCCATTGTTTTTTCCACGGCTTTAGGTGCTTCAATATATACCAGCACCTTACTTAACACCCGGTTAAGCTCATTGGTTTTTGCCGGGTATTGCGGATCAAGATATGCAATCACTTTTTCTTTTGTTGCCGCATCGGGCTGTCCCATCCGCGAGAACGCCAGTTCAAAGGCGCGAACAATATCTATTTGCTGTGGTTCGGAAAGTTTTCCATAATCAATGGCCATAAGTGCATTCAGCAATTGATTTTTTAGTCCGGCATCCCCCTGGCGGGCTAATGCGATAAGGGCCTGCGTAGCGGTTACAGGATCTTTTTCATCGAGTGCACGTTGCTGCCACTGGCTCACCGGCTGATGTTCAATGGCAATTCGCGCTGCATAACGTACAAAACGATCACTATTTTTTAATTGAGGCCATGCAAAATCAACAGCGCCCGTTTGTGGCGCTCCGTGATATGCTTCTAATTGCTTACGTAATTTACTTTCCGGAGTTTCTTCAGGTTTGCCCAATAACTCATCTGTTGTTTTTTCCTTATTGTCCTTATAATATACTCTGTAAAGATCTGATTCCAGCCTGCGACCACCGGTTAAAAAATACATTGCGCCATCCGGGCCTATCTCTCCATCGGTTAAAGGTAACGGCGATCCGGAAAGGAATTCTTCACCCGCTGCTTTGTAAGAAGCGCCATCGGCTTCAAGATGAACGGCATAGATAATACCAAAACTCCAGTCGAAAGCAAACAAAGTATTTTTATATTTTTCAGGGAACCGTGCATTTCCGCTGTACATCAGGTTGGTAGGAGACCCCTGCCCGACATTCAAAACCGGGGGCAAATTATCAGGGTACGATGGCGACCATTTGCTGTTGCCTGTGCGCCAGCCATATTCACTACCGCCGGTTACATGGCAAATACGCGTAGGACGATACCAGGGCGTTCCAAAATCCCATTCCATATCCGAATCATAAGTAAACAAATCACCCGCGGCATTAAACGCTATATCAAATGGATTGCGATATCCTGCGCTGATCAATTCCCAACGGTTACTTTCAGGATCAACTTTAGCAATCCATCCTCCGGGAGCTTTACGATCAACCGCATGCCCGTTAGGATCTGTTATTAAAGGAAAAAGATTATCCTCTTTCCAGTTCGAAGGCAACTGGTAAGCATCCAACTGCGGTATATCAGTATGATTACCGATAACAACATAAATGGATTTTTTATCGGGCGACAGTATGAGGCTATGCGGACCATGTTCCCCCTCTCCTTTCAGCGCCTTCAATAAGGTTACTTTATCAAACTGGTCATCTCCATCGGTGTCCTGCAGGCGGTATAACCCGCTTGTTCTGGTGGTTGCCTCATCATTTAAACTATTTACCATTACATACAAACTGTTGAATGCATACAACAAACCATGCGCAAACCCGATACCTACTTTCTTTTTACTGGTATCTCCCACAAGTGTGTTATCATTGGGTATGGCCAGTTTTTCAATGGTAGTTTTGGTCGTATCTCCAACAGGAGGTACCACCAGGCGGTATAACGAGCCGTACTGGTCGGAAGCGATGATACGCCCCTTGTCATCAAAGGTCATTGAAACCCATGAGCCATCCTCGTTTTCAGAAGGCCCAAACAAACGTTCAGCCGTAAAACCCGGCTGTAATTTTAATCTTTCTACTTTAGGATCTACAGGGCCTGTGGCTTCGGGACTTTTTCCGTCATTACAGGAAAAAAGTACGAGTGCAAAAGCTGCGACCGTTACAATTGATTTCACTGGCAAAAAATTTAGATACATAATTGAGCATTAATATTTACATATAAAATTCCCGGCAAACCGGGCAGGAACTTTTTCAGTACTTCCAAAGATTAGTATTTTCTTTTAATGAACCTACCTGTACTGTAGGGTAGCTTTATTTAAAGATGCGGAGATTACCCTATGCAATATATCGGGATATTAAAAGGGGAATGGCATGCTTTAAAGGTCAAACTATTTGTCAAAATAAGCTATTTTTTGAAATCAGGCCTGCTTTTTCAGCATTACCTGACAAATAACAGTGCGGAGTTATCATTCATTAATCGCACACTATAACGCAAATCATCCTGTAAAAAAAATTGCCAGCCCTGTTAAAGCTGGCAAATACTGAAATGCGTATGACCTTTTATGTTAGTCAAGATATGCTTTATAGACGGGCTTGTAACCCATGAGAAAGGAAAAGGGGTTAAGTATCCCAAAGATAATTTTTTGAACCGCATAGGGTGGTTTTGCCAGCCGGAATTCATCAGAAAAAAATTTTGCTGTTACCGCTATTTGTAAAATACCGGGCATCCCGTCTTCATTTGTTTTATTATCATTGGCTAACCCGGTAAATGTTTCCAGTAAATTTTCAGATTTCATGGCAGGACGAACTTTCCAGTTCACTATTGTTTTACTGTCCGAACCGTTCCACATAGAATGGATTTTATTACGGGGTATATGCAAGCTGTCGCCTTTTTTTAACGTTATCGTTTGCGCATTTATTTTTACAGTCAGTTCGCCCGATATAACCGTAAAATCTTCTTCCTGGTACGGATGATAATGGGCCGGGGGTTCTTTTGACTTTGGGTCAAACCCGGATTCCATTTCAAGCAATGCACCGTTGCTATCTTTGGCGGTTTGAATAAAGCGGATGACCTGCCCGGTTTTGGAATTGGAAATTATTTTATTGCTGATTGCCATACTGCTGGTTTTTATATTTCGCTCTGGTTAACAATTGATGAAAGCATAAGCCCGTCGTTATTGACGGGCCGCTCACCTCTCACTTCTTTCTCACCTCACTCACTATTCACATTTCCACATTTTCACATTCCCCTACTTTATTTCATTAATCCACTGCTGTACAAATGCCCTTGCTGGTTCTATCACTTCTTTTCCCGCCCGGAAAGCCATTTTCCACCTGTTGCTCTTTCTTTCATATATGGGGTTTGCAAAAAACTTTTTGCCATTTTTTTCTATTAACCCTGCATTAAAATCTATATCACCGGTTTCATCCAGAAACTGCTGTAGTCTTATTTTTACAAACAACAGATGATTGGAAGGATACCGGGCTTCCCAATCTTTCAGCATGCTTTCATTGGATTGTTCAATTGATTTTTGCAAGACCTCATAGTTCTTTGCATATGCTTTTATATATTTATTTTCCGGGTCTTCTGCGTCTTTTAAATTTTGTTTGGCCGCCTTAAGACCATCCTCGAACATGGGTTTGGTTTCCGGGGTCGCTTTTTTTACCAGGTCTTCTGCATTCTGCACAAATTCCTTGCCCTGCTTTATCATATTGGCACGCATCACATCGGGTGATTCCGCTTTTTGAAGATCCCTGGGTTTGTTGTTTTCCTTCATTGCTGCATATTCAGCAACAAATCCACCGGAGACCACATATTTCTTTACATACAGCAGCAGATCTTTAACAACAGCGCTGCGGTTGCCGGCAGCTATATTTTTAATATGGCGTACCCCGTATACATCAAGGGATCCGCCCAGTATGCTGCCGCATATCTTTTTATCTGCTTCGGTTTTGGCAATTCCCAGTTCTTTTAAGAAATCGTCATTTAGCCTGCTAAACGTAAAAGCATAAATAAACAAAGACATGATAGTAAGCAGGCAGAAAACGCTGCATACCCGCAGGAACATTTTTACTTTTTTTAATAACAACTTTTTCATTTTATTTTTTTTATCATTTTAATTGTAGTGCAAATTTCAGCGGGAATACGGACAAGGAAAAGGCCTTACTGAATGAGTTGTTATAAATAGTGCACAGACCGGATAAATAGTTTCATCCGGTAAGTCTTACAACTTGCTTATCTGCCAATGCTGAGCTTTTGCCCTTACTATTTCATAATTAAGCGGCCATGATATAAATTTGATCTCTATTAAATTCCCTTACTTGCGGAAAGTATACTGGTTTCTCTTTTGCTTTTTGAATTTCCTTCAAAACCTGCCTGCACAGGACAGCAGGCTATATGCTTTTACGCACTACACCGTAAAAGATGGCCTTGCCAGCTATAATACCCAAAGTATTGTGCAGGACAAGCAGGGTTATATGTGGATAGCAACCATTAATGGCCTGCAGCGCTTTGATGGTACCCGCTTCATAACCTTCCGCCATAACCCTGCCGATCCGGATGCTTTGCCGGATAATTATATTTACCAGTTGCATATTGACAAAGAGCAGCATTTGTGGGTTTTATTAAACAATGGTAAGGTTGGCATATTCGATACCCACCAGTTCATTTTTAAAGAGGTGAAGATCAGGCTGAAAAATCAGCGGCACCTTACAGCCATCAGGTCTTTGCTTGAAGATAGCGGTGGCAACCTCTTTTACGTGATACCGCATGAAGAGATACTGACATTCAGCAAAAAAAACAATGAATTCGCTGCTGCTCATAATCCTTTTGACCTACCCCCCAACTGGAGTGTGGGGAACGTGGTTGAAGATTCGGTTGCAAAAAAATACTGGATAGCAACAGATTCGGGAATGGCAGTCTTTAATAAAGTAACACGACAGCTCAGTTACCGCGGACACAATACAGAAAAGGAACCTTTTATTGAACAGTTCGGAAATATTACGGGATTAAGCAATTATGGGGTGGATGCCCAAAGGCGGCTGTGGTTTTTAAGCTGGCCTTATACAAGAGACTGGGGGCTGATCTATTGCTATGATTTAAATAAAGAAAAAGCAGTTTTTAAAGACTACAACCTGGTTCCTTTGGTTAAAGGCTATTTTGAACCCTCCTGCATTCTTCAGCAAAAAGACGGATCCATATGGATCGCCGGTTTGAACATTTTTATAAAATACAATGCGCTTCAAAAAAACTTTCAGCAAGTTTACAACGGCTATGTAAACGATCAGGGTATCAGTTATGAAAGCGTAAAATGCCTGTTTGAAGACAGCGAACAAAACATTTGGGTAGCTACCGACAATAACGGGTTATATGTATTCAACCCTTCCAAGCAGTTCTTTAGCAGCATCAAGCATATTAACCGCAACAGTCAGAAAGCGGGGCGCGGAGCTTTAATGTCTTTTGCACTCACTCATTCAGGCCAATTGTTAACAGGTACATGGGGAGATGGCCTTTATCAATATGACAGCAATCTCAATGCGGTTCCGTTTAACATTAAAGGAATGGATTCGCTCTGCAAATATTCCATATGGGACATGCATACCCTCAGGGATAAAAAAACAATCTGGATGGTAGGACAGCCTTCGGTAGTGATGTTATACGACCAGCCAACCCAAAGCGTAAAAAAATACAATCCAAAAATATTCGGGGGGCGCACCATCAGGCAGGTTGCGGAAGATCAGCAGGGAAATATATGGCTCGGTATGCATAGCTCAGGCGTGTACAAATGGACACCCGGCGCCGGAACAAAAAATTTCGAAGATGGTTTTTATAAGGTCAATAGTATTCCCGATATTAAGATCCAGGGAATCACAGCAGACTCCAAAGGTTTTATATGGATATGTACTGCAACTGAAGGTATATACAAAATAAACCCGGCGAACGACAGCATTGTTGAACATATTACCAGCAACGGTACGCCGGCAAAAAGGCTATTGAACAACGATGCAATAACTGCACTGGAGTATAATGACAGTATAATGATTTTACTAACAGGGGCGCTTAACATTTACAATACCCATACCCATACCATCAGCTATATTACAGCATTGAATGGTTTGCCCTCTGAATCCGCAACCAGCATCCAAAAAGACATGGACGGGTATTTATGGATAAGCTTTTTAAACGGGCTATGCAGGATGAACCTGGAGAAAAAAACGTTTACATATTACGACCGGCATGATGGTATAGCAAACGACAACTTCGATATTGCCTCACACTATTTACCCGATGGCAGAATGCTGTTCGGTACAACAAACGATTTCCTGGTTTTTAACCCCGATGACATACAAACCAATTTACCGCCCAGGAATGTAACCATTACCGGATTTAAACTGTTTAACAAACCGCTTTCTGTTGATTCATTACTGCAGCACGGCGGCATCGAATTGCAAAGTTCCCAGAATTACATCAGCATCAGTTTTTCATCCTTAAGCTATTTCAACAGGAATAAATTATCGTATTACTACAAGCTTGAAAATATTGATAAAGAGTGGAAAAAAGCGAGTGAAGTTAATGAAGCTGTTTACAATTATCTTCCTCCCGGCGCCTATACTTTTAAGGTAATTTCCGAAAATGCAGATGGCGTTCTGAGCGCCAAAGCCACTGAATTTAAAATCATCGTGCATTCTCCTTTCTGGCAAACATGGCTGTTTTACTGTATACTGGCATTACTGGCAGGATGCATAATATACTGGCTGGACAAGGAAAGAATGAAAAGAAAGGAAAGCATGCAGCAAATGCGCAGCGATATCGCAGACAATCTCCATGAGGAAGTAAATACAGCTTTAAATAATATTAATATACTGAGTGAAATAGCGAAGCTGAAAGCCAGCAAGGAGCCTGTTAAATCAATAGAATACCTGGAACAGATTCATACCAAAAGTCATAACATGATCATTGCCATGGATGATATGCTTTGGGGAATTGATCCTGAAAACGACAGCATGCGTAAAACAGTGGAACGCATGAAAGAGTATACAGATGCTTTAAAGAACAGGCATTCCACGCAAATTGATATACTGGTAGACAAAAAAGTAGAAAGGCTGGAACTGAACATGAAACATCGCCTTGAATCTTTCCTGTTATTTAAGGAGGTGATCAATACCATTGTTCAAGGTGGCGCTCAAAACAACCGCATTCATATTGGTCTGGAAAAAACAAATATCATCTGCACTATCCAGTTTGATAACAATGGCAGCGATATACAGCAACTCGGTAGCGCTTTGCAAAGACCCGACCTGGATAAACGGTTAAAAGAAATTAACGCCAGGCTTAAGATGCAGTTAGATAAATCTCATTCGGTAGTGATATTAAAAATCCCGGCAAACCTTTGATTATTTGCCCATCCATTTTTTAAACTCAGTCACCTTTTCACGGCTAACCAGCGCTTCTTTGTCTACAGCAGGAACCAGGTGCAGCATTAAACGGTTGCCAAAATAATCATGGATCTGGTCTATACAACCTATGGACACATAAAAGGCGCGGCTGATCCGGAAATATTTTTCAGCATCCAGCATTTCTTCCAGTTCATCCATGGTATAATCCACCACGAATTTTTTATTATCTGTGGTTTTAAAAAAGTTCAAACGCCCGTCGCTGTAGAAATAAGCAATATCATCCACTTCAATGCTAACCAATTTCTGTGCCTGCTTAACCAGGAAACGTTTGCGATACTCTTTGGGTTGCAGCTTCCGTTGAAGTTCTTTCACAAGGTTGTCAATGCTTAAACCGGCATCGCCTGATTTATTGTTATTGTATGATGATTGCAGCTTTTTATATTTATCCATAGCCGCCTGCAATTCTTCCTTTTGAATAGGTTTGAGCAGGTAATCAACACTGTTTACCTTAAAAGCTTTTAATGCATATTCATCGTAAGAAGTGGTAAAGATTACCGGGCTTTTTACTTCCACCAGGTTGAATATCTCAAAGCTCTGGCCATCTGCCAGCTCAATATCCATCAGTATCAGATCGGGAGCCGGGTGCTGCTGAAGCCATTCGGCCGTAGCTTTGATACTGTCGGTAACGCCTACTACCTGCGATGAAACATCTACTCCGGACAGGGCTTTCTGCAATTTTTTTACCGCAAGATCTTCATCTTCCACAATTAGTATTTTCATATTAAAGGGTTTTTGTTTTGTTTGCATGGCCGGCTTTGTCTTCGGTGCTGCCATTCCATATCAGTGGCAATACCACCGTAAAATTTCTTTCATCCGCCATTACCTGGAAGCCCTGCTTATTTAATAATTTGTATTTGGCGCTTATATTATCCAACCCTACTTTGGTTCCCTGTATTTTTACTACCCTGTGCCGGAGATTATTATTTACCACCAGTTTATTTCCCGCGGTAGTAAAAATATCAATCACCACCGGGTAATTTTTAGACAAAGAATTATGTTTCACCACATTTTCTACCAGCAACTGCAATGTTAATGACGGCAGCAAATACGATTCGTATCGCTTATCAATTTCCATGTTCAATTGCACTGCTTCTCCATGGC
The DNA here is from genome assembly GCF_009192765.1 of Agriterribacter humi. Lineage (GTDB taxonomy): Bacteria > Bacteroidota > Bacteroidia > Chitinophagales > Chitinophagaceae > Agriterribacter > Agriterribacter humi. The sequence continues at coordinate 260,179 of NZ_VOHQ01000001.1, forward strand.
GGGTACGTAAAAGTTTGTAATACGATTGAATGAACTTCACCTCATTTTCAACAGTACTTAACCCATCCTCATTATTCCTTAATAAATAGCGGTATACTTTGCTAAGCTCATTTAAAAAGCTTTCCGCCTTTTGCCTGTCTTCACTGATCAGCGATGACAAAGTGTTGAAACAATTAAAAAGAAAATGGGGATTAACCTGGCTTTTGAGCGTATCAAATTCCTGCTGAACAGCCAGATCCCGCATCCTGTTTTTTTCTTCAATACTTTCTTTATACTTGCCCAATACATAATCGGCTTCAAAAAGTGTTTCAAAAATCAGGTTTACACAAAACCCTACCAATAAACCCGCTTTCAGATCAGCTTCCGTAAGTGTATAACCCAACATACCAAGCTGGTCGTAGAGCAGAAATATGAATGTCACAGAAAGCGACATAAAGGGAACAAGAAGCAGGGCAAGAATAATGATCCTTATCCTGGTTTGCTCCAGTTGGGGATACCGTTTTTTTATTGCGTTGCCAATAACAACATGCCCCGACCATGAAGCCACACCTATAACAAATATCAGCGGAAAGGAGATCAGCCATACTTTTGCATCTTTAAATATTCTTTCGTCATACATGATATAATTGAGTACAAAATCAATAAGCGGCATAGACGTAAAAAAAGAGTATACCTGCAGAAGTGTTGGTCTCATCCACCTGTTCATAAGTTTACCTCCTCTTTTTTATGAATCAGGGGCACCTGTATGCAGCGTTCTGCAGCCCTATCTTCAATACGCACAGGAAGCTGTACAAGCAGCCGGTATTTGTTTACAAGATTGTCGAGCCCCGCTTCATAGTTCATCTCTTCCGTTACGGTTTTAGGCTGGATATTATTTTTGATCTCCAGCACGCCGTTACCCTTTGACCTGATGCCGATTTTGAGCGGTGCATTTTTACTTACCGTATTTTGGGAAAATGCATTTTCAATGATCACCTGCAAAGTAAGCGGCGGCATGCATTTTAACTTATCCTTTTCCTCAATCGTTGCAGTTAGCTGCAGTGCATCGCCATATCTTGCTTTTAATAAAAAAAAATAAGATTCAATAAACTTCAGTTCCGTTTCTAAAGTAACCAACTGGTCGTCTTCGTTGCGAAGCATATAGCGGTACACCTTACTCATTTCATCCAGGAATTTTTCGGCTGCAGCGCCATCTTCACTGATCAGGCTCGAGAGTGAGTTAAGGCTGTTGAACAAAAAATGAGGATTCACCTGGCTCTTTAAACCCAATAGCCGGCTTTGATTATAGGCTTTTGATAATTTTTCCGTTTCCTCCATACTTTCCTTCCAGTTATCGTACCGGGCCACACCTTCCATTAAAAAAGTAAGGAACACATTAAGAATACCCAAACCGATACAACTCCAGATAAAAGCCGTTTCATTAAATGTGTAATCCCAAAATGGTATCTTTTCATATCCCCTGAAAAGGGAATATAAAAAAACAAGGGTCAGCAGCCAGAAGTTCAGTATCATTAGAATCAACCTTTTACTTACCTGCTGTTCTAATGGAAACCGCTTCTTTAAAGTAACCGCTACAATACCGCATAGTATAAAATCAACACAAACGCCTGCCCAGGTTATTATTGTAGCCAGTACAAACACGCTCCAATCCGAAAAATACAGTCCACCGAAAATAATACTATTCACGATGAATGAAAAGGGAACGGTTACCCAAAACATCACAGTATAATCTTTGCTCGTATATTGCGGTAATCTGATTTTCATTTGTTTTTACAAATTACCATCTTTTCCCTGTTTCACCGGTTTTCACAAAATAAACTGTGGCTACGGCTGTATGAATTGAGGAAAACGGTGTATGAATTGTATAAATTAGCCTTCCACAAGGTGTTTGAATCATTAATTTGCGGGGTACGCGTAAAGAAGTTGCCTTACTGTATCTTTCAAACAAGCCTGCTGCATGCCCTCTCAAATAGTACGCATTCGGATACTACTGCATCCGGGCCGGTTGCTGCGGCGCCGGCACAATATTTTTTACTGGTTTTGTAGATTGCAAAAAGGTAAAAACCGCTTTAATGTCGGTATCGTTTAACTGACCAAAATTGGGCCATGGCATCGGTGGTAACAAAGGCCTGGTATTATCCAGTCCTTTATACTTTCCTTCGCGCAGTGCTTTTGTGAATTGCAATTCCGTCCAGCTACCAATGCCAGTGAGGTCGCTGGTAATATTAGCGGCGAATGAAACGCCCCATGGCCCCGCGGCAGCGGTAAGATCCGGACTAAAGAGAACCCATCCTTTTTTGATTTCGTCGGTGTTAACCGGGGCCAAAGGCATATTTTGCTGGTAGCCCGAAAGTCTTAACTCAGGAATAATTTCAGGTCCGTGAGTTCCCATCCTTTTGGGCGAATGGCAATCATCGCAACCCATTACAGTTACCAGGTAAGCCCCTCTTTTTACAAGGCTGTCTTTATTGATTGCGGCGGGAACTGTTTCCGCTTTGCTTCGTGTATTACAGCTTATAATAACTGAAGCAATTGCAATTAAAAAGATAGCAACAAAAATTATTGTACGCATAAACATCATATTGAGTGTTGATAGTTAAAAATCATTTGGCATCAAAAGTATAGTGCAACTTCGCGGCAGCCTATAACGCTATGTATGAATTGCTATTAGCGCCTGATGAATTGATCATTGTCATTACCAACAGGGGGAGATGCATGATATTCTGCGTATTGCGCTTAACTTTAACTATGCTTAACTTATTTATTACGGGTTGTATTATGATATGCTTAACTCTGCCACTTTACGGCGGGCAGTGGCAAACCACCCGGTATAAAGACCGGGTTTTCACAGGCATTACAGTGAACAAAGACCTTGTTTATCAGCCCAATCCACCTGCGCATGCAAAAGAAAAATATTACCTGCTCGACTTATACCAGCCCCAAAATGATACCAGTAGCAGCCGCCCGCTGATCATCTGGATGCACGGTGGTGGTTTTAAATTCGGTAATAAAAAATCAAGAGGAACACCCCTATGGAGCAAACGTTTTGCACAACGGGGTTACGTATGCGCCGCAGTAAATTACAGGTTAAGTAAAAAAAATACTTTATCAGATTTCACAGCTTTGGTAAAGGCATGTTCGGATGCTATAGAAGATATTAACCAGGTTCTTTCTTTTTTCAAAGAAAACAATGGTTTATACAGGATTGATACCAGCCGCATTATTTTGGCCGGCAATTCGGCCGGAGGCATGATAGCCCTGCAATCGGTTTACAGCAATGCGGAATTAATGAGGCAGCGCATGCAGGTTGCTGCCGCTTCCAGTCCGGTATCCGCTACCCGCAATCCCCTGCATATAGCTGCAGTAATTAATTTCTGGGGAGGCATGTTCGATACCAGTTGGTTAAAAAATGCCGGCGTACCCATAGTAAGCGTACATGGCAGTAAAGACAGGATAGTACCGTTTAGGAAAACGGATAATGGCGTTTATGGAAGCTTTATTATCCATAAAAATGCGGATGCCCTGCATATTCCCAACCGTTTAAAAGTATATGAAGGATATGCGCATGAACTGCAGAAAAAATTCAACCCCTTTTGGGCGGGCAAGGCAACCAAAGTCCGCTGGCAGGAAGCTGGTCAGTTTGCTGCAGATTTTTTGTATGAGGAGCTATTTAGGTAATACTAGGAAAAAGAAAATTGGAATCCGCCGCATACCTGTTTCACAATAACAATAGAAATGGTACAATAATTGAAATTCATCATGTAAACGATCAGTATGAGCAAACAAAGATTATTTCCCGTGATGATTTCTATGGCTGTTATTTTTTTATTCAGCGGCTGCACTGTAGTGGAAGGTATTTTTAAAGCCGGAATGTGGTGGGCATTCTTTTTGGTGGCGATTGTTGTAGCGCTTATACTATGGATTATTTCAAAAGCAAGAAAGAAATAGCGGCGGTTTCCTTCTTTTTGTTACCTGTATGTATAAGCATAGAACAACATCATTATTGTTCTGTTACGCCAATTGGGGAAATATAATATTCCCCAATCTCTCTTAACGATCCGCCTATTCGTGCATGGTATAACTAACATTTACCTGGCTTCTGATCTCGTCCATTATTTTTATCATTTCGATGCTGAAAGCATGCGATAACAATTTACTTTCTATTTGCTTATTTTGTATACAGCTTAGTACCTCTTCTGTTTCAAAATAAAGTCCATGTCCCTCCCACTGTATGGGATAAGTTACAGGCGCCTCATTATACAATTGCAGCTCAATGCCGGGTGTTTTTTCAAACCACGGATACAATATCTTAATTGTTCCTTTTTCTCCTGCTATTTCTACCGGCAGCTTCGTTTCCGATTTCAGCGAGGATTCCAGCGTAGCATGCTGCCCTTTATTATAGTGAAAAAGAATCGAACAGGTTTCGTCTATTCCTTTTTCCGATAAAGTTCCAACGGCTTTGATGGTATCCGGCGCTCCCAATAGCAATAACGCAAGAAAAACAGGGTATACTCCAAGATCAAGCAAAGAGCCACCGCCCAATGCAGGATCAAAATAACGACTATCCGGGTCAGGCGGCGCTTTATATCCCATGGAAGCTTTGATGGAAACAATTTCGCCAAGCTTACCCTCCTTAAGCAACGACATAACCAGTCGTATACCGGGCAAAAACCGGATCCACATACCTTCCATTAAAAAAGTTTGTGCTGATATAGCTGCATCCACCAGTTCTTTACATTGAGTTTCATTAATAGTGAGCGGTTTTTCACATAATACCGGTATCCGGTGTTGCAGGCATTTCATCACCTGCCCGTGATGGAGGGTATGAGGAGTGGCAACATATACCACGTTCATATTTCCTTTTGCAATAAATTCATCGAGCTCAAAAAATACATGTGGAATATTAAATGTGCCGGCAAATTCCATGGTGCTGTCTTTGCTATTCCCAAGCACTGCAACAACCTCCTGCGGCGTTTTAACAAAAGCCAGGTCCGATACAAATTCACGGGCAATGCTTCCCGGTCCGATAATTCCCCATTTAACAGGTTCCATATGTAATATTTTCAGCTAATAAGTCAATTTCCCTGCCATGGCTTTTATCGAACAAAATGCATCTGTTTATATGAGTGAACAATTGTTGAGCTTTGGCAGTACAGCCTAATAAAGCACCTGCTTGTTATGCTGAAGAAGCATGCATTTCTGTTTAGAAAACAGGGACTGTAGAAATATTTCCCCTCTTCATGAAAAAATTGTTTGCCCCGGATTTTATCGGAAATCACGGCGTAAAGTGGACAAGGAAAATTTTCAAATATATCTTTCCACCATTTCAAGCAAATATTTTACTTCAAAAGGTTTTTCAATATAAGCATCTGCTCCTGCTTCTTCAGCCAGTTTACCAATATGAGGGTTTGCTGAAATCATAATAACAGGTAAGTGAGATGTTGTATTTTGCTTCTTCAAATACCGGCAAATGTCAATGCCATCAACACCGGACAATTGTTTATCAAGCAAAAAAAGATCAGGAATATCAAATTTATTATTCAGGAGGTCATCGCCATTTGTTATCAATTGTACTTCATAGCCTGCTGTTTCAAAAATTATTTTGAAAATATCCCGTATCCCGGGATCGTCATCAGTAACCACTATGTTTTTCTTTTGGGGAGTACTTTCCATAAGGTGAATGATTGATCTATATTTTAAGATCAGGTTAATTGAGCAGCCGGTAGTCTTTTTTAAATATAGGTTTCAATAAGCTTACCATATAAATACGCCCCTGCACCGATAGCAATAAATCAACCTGAATATCAGTAGTTATAAGTTCATTATTAGATCCCAAAACATTTTTTGACAAAAACAGGTCTTTGGAAATAGTTATTACTTTAATCCCGTATTGTTGCTTTAATTCCCCGGTTATATTACTCAAACCTTCATGGTCTCTTGCCATTATTACCAGGTTAAATCCGTCTTTTGCAAAAAGATCAGCCAGTCCATAGCCTTCCTCATCTGCCGCTCCCGTAATTAATGCATAGTGAAGATCTGCCTCCATTTCAAATATTTTATTTGAAGTAAACAGGATTTGTAAAACTATTATTGTGCCGGTAACGGTGGAATGCAAAAGAAGATGAAAAATGATAAAAATAGCAGGAACCCGGTCACACTTCCCGCATAACCCCGACAAACAAGGTCTATCTCTGCCTCCCGGGCGTTGGTTTCTTTCTCGGTTGCAGTTTATAGTTAGCATCGCCAGTTTCGTCAAGCGAGTGGGAAGAATGGATATCTTTCTCTTTTTCTGCCCTTTCAGAAAGCTTAATATAAAATTTCTTCAGGATCATTAATTCCTCTTCCGTCAGATCCTCGATATCTACAAGGCGGTTACTCGCCCTTTCATCGCTGGCAATTAGTTCGTTTAATTTTAAATGGATAGCTGCCGTGTCCTTGTTTTGAGATTGCTGGATAATAAAAACCATGAGAAAAGTAATGATAGTAGTGCCCGTGTTAATCACCAATTGCCAGGTGTCTGAATAATCAAATAACGGTCCTAATGCCGCCCACAGGATTATAAGACTGAAAGCAAGAATAAAAGCCCCGGGGCTCCCGGTTTTCCGGGTCATCCAACCAGAAATTTTATTAAAGACCCGTCCAAGATTTGATACCCTCCTTTTTGAAGTACGTTTATTCATTTTGTGTTTGGAAATAAATTGTACAGGAAAATGTTGCATTATCTTTCCCTTTCCTAATCTTCAGGATTCACAAATCATGCCATGAACCTTATCCAGATCACCCAGGGGGAGGCGGGGAAACAACAGATGCTGCTAAATCATTTGCAGAAAATATTCCCCAAGTAATCTCAAACATGTTTGCCGGCAGGCAGATAAAAATTATTTTTTGGCATGCATTTTAAACTGCTTATGTTATGTCACTCAGTACTTATAAAAAAAAACGTGCCTTCGCCCAAACTCCTGAGCCTACCGGTGGAAAATCCAGCGGCGATGAACTGCGCTTCGTTGTTCAAAAACATGCGGCCACCAACCTGCATTACGATTTCAGGCTTGAAATGGACGGAGTGCTCAAAAGCTGGGCAGTTCCAAAGGGTCCTTCCACAGACCCTTCGGTTAAACGACTGGCAATGATGGTGGAAGATCATCCTTTTGATTACAGGACTTTTGAAGGCGTTATTCCAAAAGGACAATATGGCGGCGGTACAGTAATGGTTTGGGATGAGGGCACTTATGAACTGGCCGAAGGAAATTTTACAACAAAAAAAGCAAGAGAAAAAGAACTACTGCATCAACTTCATAAAGGAAAGATCGTTTTTAACCTGAACGGAGAAAAGTTAAAAGGGCAGTTTGCGCTCGTAAAATCTTCGTACCGCGGTGAAAATTCATGGTTACTAATGAAAGTAAAAGATAAATACGCCAAAACCACGGAGATATTAAAGAAAGAAAAATCAGTGGTTTCGGGCAGAACCTTAAAGCAAATTGAAAGCGATGATTCATCGGCTATTTATGGAAAAACCACCAAAAGATTCAGTGCAGTACAAAAAAACATTAAGCCACTTTCCGGAAAAAAGGCAATAGCCAATACGGGGAAAAAAATGAAATTCCCTACCACACTTCAACCCATGCTGGCAACCCTTGTAGATAAACCTTTTGATGAAGAAGGCTGGCTCTACGAAGTTAAATGGGATGGGTACCGTACCATCGCATTGCTTAACGGTAAAAATACAGACCTCCGTTCGAGAAACAATAAATCCTTTAATGAAAAATTTTACCCTGTTTATGCTGCGCTAAAAGATCTGAAAATAAATGCAATACTCGATGGAGAAATTATAGTAGCTGATGAAGAGGGATTGTCCAATTTTGGCAAACTACAGAACTGGCGCAGTGAAGCTGACGGTGAACTGAAATTTTATGTATTTGATATATTATGGCTGAATGGCTATTCGCTTATGGAACTTCCGTTAAATGAAAGAAGAGAAAAATTAATAAGTACCCTGCCCGCTCATCCTATGATACACATCAGCCAGACCTTTGACACTACGGGAACGGAATTTTTTGAAGCAGCCAAAAAAATGAAGCTTGAAGGCATCATGGCAAAAAAAGCGGATTCTTTATATACTCCCGGGTCAAGGTCGAAAGAATGGCTTAAAATTAAAGCCGCCAAACGCCATGAAGTAGTAATTGGTGGCTATACGCAAAATGAAGGCAGTCCAAAACATTTCAGTGCCTTACTGGCAGGCGTATACGAAAAGAATAAACTTGTATATACCGGTAAAATTGGAACCGGTTTTTCGGAGCAGACGCAAAAGGAAATGATGAAAAGGTTTAAACCCCTTATTACGAAAACCAATCCTTTTACCGTTGAACCTGACGTAAATAAGCCTTCCCGCTTTCGCTCCCACCCTCCCAGGGCAACCGTTACCTGGCTTAAGCCAAAATTGATCTGCGAGGTATCCTATACGGAGATGACCACCGATGGTGTAATGCGTCATCCATCTTTTGAGGGAATGCGGGAAGATAAAAAAGCACAGGATGTACACCCGGAAAAGCCTTTATCAACCAAACAATTGCTGAAAAACAAAAACCATGTGCCGGATGAAAAAAAGATCCTTATAAAAAAGGGTAAAACCGAAAGAAAAACACTGCTGAATCCCAATGATCAGCAACAGAAAAGAAAGATCAGCGGGCATGAGCTTTCTTTTACTAACCTAAGCAAGTTATATTGGCCCAAAGAAAAGATCAGCAAACGCGATATGCTGAATTATTATTACCAGGTAGCCCCCTACATATTGCCTCATTTAAAAGACCGCCCCCAGTCGCTCAACCGCCATCCAAATGGAATTAATGGCAAAAGCTTTTACCAAAAAGATGTAACGGGTAAAGTTCCGGATTGGATAAAAACTTTTCCATACCGCAGCGCAGAAGATGAAAGAGATAAGAATTTTATGGTTTGTACAGATGAAGCCAGCCTGCTGTATATGGCCTCGCTGGGATGTATTGAAATGAATCCCTGGAGCAGCCGCATACAATCGCCTGATCACCCGGACTGGTGCATTATTGATCTGGATCCGGATAAAAATAAATTCGACCAGGTTATAGAAGCGGCACAGGTTACACGACAGGTGCTTGAAAGTGCCGGCGTTACATCTTACTGCAAAACCTCCGGCTCCACCGGCCTGCATGTTTATATTCCTTTGGAGGCAGCGTATACCTATGAGTCGTCTAAAGAATTTGCAAGAATGATTGTAACATTTGTTCATGAACAATTACCCGGGTTTACCAGTATTGAAAGAGCTACTGCAAAACGCAAAGGAAAAATCTATCTCGACTTTTTGCAAAACCGCCCCCAGGCTACCCTGGCAACGGTGTATTCGCTGCGCCCCAAGCCTGGCGCCACAGTATCCATGCCCCTTCATTGGGAGGAAGTAAAAAAAGGATTAAGCATGCATGACTTTACCATACACAATGCGTTGTCAAGAATAAAGCAGGAAGGTGATTTATTTAAGCCGGTTCTGGGAAAGGGAATCAGCATGAAAGCTGTGATCGCTAAATTGGAAAAATTGTAAGCTGCATGTTTCAGTCAGCTGTGTGATCAACATTCTGTATTTTCAAAAATATAAACTATGCCAACTACTATAACAAAAAAGCAGATCAGGAAACCACAGAAGCAGCAAAGACCGGGTTCAGAGCAAAAAATGCAACCTAAGCCTGTATTTGATTACCCTCAACAAAAAGGAAGCAATAAGCTTCATAATAAAGTAGCATTAATAACCGGCGGAGACAGTGGTATTGGCAAAGCAGCAGCCATTTTGTTTGCCAAAGAAGGAGCCGACATAGCGATCAGTTATCTCAGCGAAAAAAAAGATGCGGGTGAAACAAAAAAAATTATCGAACAGCAATATCATAAAAAATGCCTCCTGGTTGCCGGCGATATTGCAAAAGAAAAACATTGTAAGGAACTGATCAAAAAAACGATCGCAGCATTTGGACGTATAGATATTCTTGTTAATAATGCCGGGTTGCATTTTGAAAATAAATCTTTAGAAAAAATAAGCACCCGTGAAATGATTAAAACTTTTGAAACCAATGTGTTTTCCATGTTCTGGATCACTAAAGCATGCCTGCCCCATATGAAGAAAGGTAGTTGCATCATTAACTCGGCATCCGTCACAGCTTATCGTGGGAGTCCTTCCTTAATGGATTATGCGGCTACAAAAGGTGCTATTGTTTCTTTTACCAGGAGTTTGTCGGCCAATCTTATAAAAAAAGGCATCAGGGTAAATGGCGTGGCGCCCGGTCCTGTACGGACACCGCTTATAGCATCAAGCTTTAAAAGTAAAAAAGTAGCGCAGCACGGCAGTAACGCCCCTATGGAAAGAGCTGGCCAGCCGGTTGAAATTGCTCCATGCTATTTATTCCTGGCCTGTTCCGATTCCGGTTATATTTCGGGCCAGTTCCTCCATCCTAACGGAGGAGAAATTGTAAATGGCTAAAGTTGTGTTTTTATATCCTGCGCAATAAATAAAACCTTAACTTAACATATTTTGATTACTATGATGATTTAATAGATAAGCCTCCTGAACTTATGTCAACAGCACAATCTTTAACTGATAAAACGCATTTCATTTCAGGTGATGGTGAGATGAATGGACGTATCCGGAATTTTGACTGGGTCAATACATCCGTAGGTTCGTTTGAAAAATGGCCCCAAGGTCTGCACACTGCCGTTAGTTTGTGCCTCAATTCCAAATTTCCAATGGTCGTGTGGTGGGGAAAAGACCTGGTAAAAATTTACAATGATGCATATAGCGTTATACTCGGTGCAAAGCACCCCCATGCATTAGGTGCAAGAGGAAAAGAAGTTTGGCCGGAGATATGGCATACTATAGGTCCCATGCTGGAGAGTGTGCTTCAAACCGGAAAAGCAACCTGGTCCGATAATCAACTGTTGCTGCTTTATAGACATGGCTTTATGGAAGAATGCTATTTCACCTTTTCTTACAGTCCTGTTTATGGTGAGAATGGAAAAGTAGAAGGCGTTTTCTGCGCCGTTACAGAAACAACAGACGCCGTTACCTTGGAAAGGCAGTTGCAAACACTTACCAGTCTCGGTAAAAACATTTTAAATCTCACGGGAGACCTGGAAGTATATCAAAAAAGCATTGAAGTCATTAAACAAAACCCCAAAGACTTTCCTTTTGCCCTTATTTATGAGGTAAGCCGGGACGGGAAAAAGCTTTCGCTGGCAGATAAAACATCGGAGGATCTGGAAAAATTTTTTCCTTATGAAATTGACCTGGATAAGCATTCGGGCCGGTTTCATGGATTGGCCGATGCGGCCCTTGGAAACGTAGCGGTAATATCCGATGATTTGCTTGAAAGATTCGGAAATTTACCTGCAGGAGCATGGGATAGTACAATTCGTAAGGCCTTAGTATTGCCCGTAGCACATAGCCAGCAAAAAATTCCTTATGCCATTCTAAAAGTAGGCATCAATCCTCATCGTATTCTTAATGATAAATATCAAAGGTTTTTTAAGTTTATTGCCGATCAGATAGGATCCGGAATCAATAACAGTCGCATTTTTGAAACAGAACGAAAACGAACCGATGCGCTTGAAGAACTCGATAAAGCTAAAACCGTTTTCTTTTCCAATATCAGCCACGAATTCCGCACCCCGCTTACACTCATGCTGGGCCCCCTTGAAGAACTGATCAACGCCCCGGAAGACAGGTTAAACAAGAGCGAAAGACAAAGCATTGAAACCACCCACCGCAATGCCATGCGGTTGCTTAAATTAGTAAATAACCTCCTCGATTTCAGCCGCATCGAATCAGGAAGAATGACGGCCCGTTATTCCTTAACAGACATTGCATCGTTCACCACTAACCTTACCGGTAATTTTCGTTCCACTATTGAAAAGGCCGGGTTAGCACTGGAAGTAAAAGCACAGCCCATTAAAGAACTGGTGTATGCAGATAAACAGATGTGGGAGAAAATTGTTTTTAATTTGTTGTCGAACGCTTTTAAATATACATTCAACGGAAAAATTTCTGTTTCGCTATATGCTCAAAATAACCAGGTTATTCTGGAAGTGCAGGATACAGGAGTGGGAATTCCGGAAAAAGAATTGCCGCACATGTTTGAGCGTTTTCACCGGGTGCAGCAGGTAACCGGCAGAACACATGAAGGCACGGGTATCGGACTGTCGCTGACCAATGAACTCGTTCGTCTTCATGGTGGTACTATCAGTGTGGAAAGCCAGGAAGGAAAGGGAAGCATTTTCAGGGTTGCTATACCTTGCGGCAAAGCACACCTGCCCGTTTCACAAATCAATACCAGCGACAAAGATATTGAAGACGTCATTTCGGATTCCTATATAGGAGATTCATTTGCTTTACCGGGAAACTTTAAACCAAAAATAAAAGACACAACTGATGATGAAAATAAAAACATCGGCGCCCCGGGCATACTGGTTGTTGATGATAATGCCGACATGCGGGAATATCTTCAAAGCCTGCTCGAAAAAAAATATCGCGTGCTTACCGCCGGCAACGGGATGGAAGCTTTACACATAATTAAAGCTGAAAAACCCCTGGTTGTTTTAAGTGATATTATGATGCCGGTAATGGATGGCATACGGCTCACGGAAGAAATAAAGCAGAACAGGCAAACAGAAGATATTCCTGTGATGCTTATTACAGCACGGTCCGGTGAAGAATCAAGAATCGAAGGATTCGAAACCGGCGCTGATGATTATTTAGTAAAACCTTTTTCGGCAAAGGAGCTACTGGCAAGGGTTCATGCCCAAATCAAGATCGCCCAAACCAGGAAACATGTCGAGCACCAGCTAAATAATTTATTTGAACAGGCCCCGGTGGCTATAGCTGTAATGCATGGACCTGATTTTATTGTTGAGATCATCAATGAAATGGCCCTTCAGATTATAGGCAGGCCGAAGGAACAAATCATGTATCAACCCCTGTTTGAAGCTATGCCTGAAATAAGGAACCAGGGATTTGAAGCCATTTTCAGCAGCGTATTTAAAACCGGCAGAAGAATGGTGATTGAAGAAATAGAGGTGCAGTTGCTGCGAAACGGAAAGCCGAACGCTATTTTTGCAAAGGTCGTGATTGAACCGCTCCGCGAAGAAGACGGAAGCATATTGGGGATAATGATAGCTGCTTATGATATCACTGAACATGTAACCGCCCGCAAAAAAATAGAAACGAGCGAACTCCGTTACCGCCACTTAATACAAAGTATCTCCGTTGCGCTTTATACCTGCGATAAAGAAGGAAGGATTTTACTGTACAACCATGCAGCCGTGGAACTTTGGGGCCGCGAACCTAAGGTGGGTACGGAATTATGGTGCGGATCATGGAAAATATTCCAGACTAACGGCGAGTTGCTTCCTTTCGATAAATGCCCCATGGCTATTGCATTAAAATACAACCGGGTTGAAACTTTTGAAATTATTATTGAACGTCCGGATGGCAGCCGCCGCCACGTATTGCCTTATCCCCAACCTATTTTGAACAATGAAGGTGAAATAACCGGCGCTATCAATTTATTACTGGATATAACAGAAAATACAAAAATCCGGAAAGCCCTTCAGTTAAGTGAAGAAAGATTCGGCAATATTATAAACCAGGTAGGAGCAGGAATAGCACAAACCGATATTGCCGGTAAGTTTATTGCGGTAAATGAACAGTATTGCCAGTTGACCGGCCGTTCTGAAGCATCCCTTTTAGAAATGCGTATTCCGGATGTAACACATCCGGATGACCGGCAGCAAATTATACTTTTATTGAAGCGTTGTGCAGAAGAAGAGAAAAGCTTTACAATGGAAAAGCGATATCTCAAACCCGATGGCTCCGTGGTTTGGGTAAACAACAGTGTATCGCTGATAAAGGGATCCAATAATATTAATTTTCTTACAACGGTAAGCATTGATATTACAGAAGCCAAAAAAATGGAGGTCCGGTTAATTGAAAGTGAAAACCGCTTCCGCAATCTGTCCGACACCATTCCTGTTATAATCTGGATGGCCGATAACAATGGCAATTGCACCTATCTTAATAAGCAATGGTACGATTATACAGGTCAAACACCGGAAATTGCACTGGGTGATGGCTGGCTTAATGCTGTACACCCTGCAGACAGGGAAATTACAACAGGCGCTTTTTTTAATGCAAAACCAAAGGAAACATCTTTTGTAATGGAATTCCGCCTGAAAGATAAAAAAGGAGATTACCGGTGGTTTCTCAATTCAGGGCTTCCCAATTATAATGAAGATAAAAATTTTGAAGGGTATATAGGATCCTGTACAGACATTACGGATAACAAGAAATTATCGCAGCAAAAAGATGAATTCATGAGTATCGTAAGTCATGAACTCAAAACCCCTGTAACATCACTAAAAGCTTTCACACAATTACTGGAAATGAAGTTCTCAACTGCCGGAGATGAGGCTTCATCTGCCATTATGCGCCGCATGGATGTGCAGATAAGTAAATTAAATACACTCATAAGCGACCTGCTCGACATTACGCGGCTGGATGAAGGCAAACTGGCCTTCAAAAAAGAAGTATTTTCATTCACCGATCTGGTAAATGAAACAGCAGAAGAACTGCAGCGTATTTCTACCAGCCATACTATCGTAACAGAAATATTTTTTAATTGCCTGCTTACAGGGGACAGGGAAAGAACAGGACAGGTATTGATCAATCTTATTACCAATGCCATTAAATATTCACCCAAAGCCAATAAAATAATTGTAAAAGTTAACAGGCACAACGATTCAATAGTTTGCGCTGTAAAGGACTTTGGCATTGGCATAGATAAAAGCAAACAATCCCGTATCTTCAGCAGGTTTTACAGGGTAGAGGGGGAAAAATTTGATACTTTCCCGGGATTAGGACTGGGTTTATATATATCGGCTGAAATTATAAGAAAACAATCGGGGGAAATATGGTTCGAGAGTGAACCGACAAAAGGATCAACTTTTTACTTTAGCCTTCCCGTTAATAAAGACCAAAACAAATGACAGAAAAAAAAATTTTTATTCTGGATGATGACAAGGATATCCTTGATTCGATGAGAATGGTATTGGAATTTAAAGGATATAAGATAGATACTTCGGCCAATCCGGAAAACCTGAACAGTATTTCTGAAAAAGCTCCTGATCTGCTATTGATTGATCTCTGGATGTCGGGGGTAGATGGCTCAGATATCTGCAGACAGTTAAAAGATAATGTCCAAACCAAACATATACCAGTAGTTATTATTTCTGCCAACGTCAATATTAAGGAACTCAGTCATAATTGCAAGGCAGATGGCTACCTCTCAAAGCCTTTCGAAATAGACGAATTATTATCAACAGTGCAGCAATATACCAGGGATGCCTGAAAGCTAAAATTCCAGCTATTTTATCCAATGCATTTTAAAAAGCCGGAACAGCAACGTCCCCTGTTGCCATTCCGGTTTTTAATCATCCCAAAACTCCCTGTCATTTCTCTGTCAGAAAATTTCCGCCCTTCCGGAAAAGAAAGGCCATTCATTATTTAAATGATTATGCAGACTGATTGTCGCGCAATCTTTTAATTTCATCATGTGATCTTCTGAGCATGGCCTTTTGTTCAGCAATGAGCTGCACTACATCGGGCGACAGTTCATCATCAGGTGCATTGTCAAGTGCCGTTTTATAGGCTTTTTGAGCGGCATCTTCTCCAAATTCGCAGGATTCGAGGATAGACTTTCTGTCTTTTCCACCAAAAGTTGCTTTAACATCCATCCACGCCCGGTAAATTTTTCCGCTGACAGTGGTAGAATTAGTGGCTCCCTCCCCGGTTTGATGAATATAACTCCTGAGCTCCGAAACATATTCCCGGCTTTCATTGGCCATTCGTGTAAAAAGAGCACGCAAATCAGCGTCAATAACTTCTGTTTCCCTGGCAGCCTTTTCATAACCTTCTATACGGTCGTTATTGATTTGAATTAAATCATTTAATACAGCCACATTGTTTTCAGTACTGATCATAATTGTGTTTTTTAAGATGATTAATGAATGTTGTTCATGCAATAAGATGTATATATGCATTTGCCGGATTCCCCGGTTTAGTCCTATATACTTATCCGAACAACATTGGACGAAAATAAAAGCTCAAAAAACCGTACCGCAATTTTTTACACTTGCTTTTTGTAGTATAAAGGACAAAAAGGAACAGTTACGTGTAATATTTTCTACAACATATTATAGCCCGCCAATCTAAACCGTTACAATGGCCCGAAAGCCGGATGTTAAGCATACGCTGCAACCCGGTAACAGTTTATAACAAATAACATTTCATAATACATTATTGGCAATATAATTGAAGGAATAGGGTAATAAAAAATTTGAATGTATGAAGTACTTAACGCTATCGCTCGCAGTGGCACTATGCAGTGCACCGGCTTTTTCCCAAAACTTTCAGTTAGGCCTTAAAGCGGGTGCTAATATCAGCAACTTCCGTGGCGATGACTACCAGGATGTAAAAAGCAATACAATGGTTGGTTTCCATGCGGGAGCATTTGTAAACATGAAATTTGGATCTATCCTTTCCATTCAACCGGAGCTATTGGTTTCTTCGCAGGGAGCAAAACTCAAAAAGGCCTCTGAGGAAGAAAATTTTAAAGCAACTTATGCAACACTTCCTATTATGGTGAAACTTCAAAGCCCGGGAGGCGGGTTGTATGTAGAAGCAGGCCCGCAGTTTGGATTAAAGGTGAGCGATAAGATAAGCGGCGTTAATACAGATGTGAAAAACCTTGATGTAGCGCTCGCCGCAGGCGTAGGTTACCACAGTTCAATGGGTCTGGGTATAGGTGCACGTTATATAGCGGGACTTTCCAAGGTAGGTGATATTGATTTTGGCGGAGGTGTAAATCCGGATTATAAAAACAGTACTGTACAAATCAGTGTATTTTATACCATTTTCAATAACAAGTAATATTTTTTTCAAATAAGCTTACACAAAAAACGGGCTGATGCATAAGCATCAGCCCGTTTTTTTTCAACTTAGTTTTAAAAGCATACAGGTACTATGCCTATATCGTGTTTACATTTCTTCGTGCTCAGCTTCCCAATTAATATTATGCTCAGCGATTTCAGTAAGCAATACATCAGCTTGCTTTTCCTCTTCTAATGTTTCATGTAAAATGCCTGCCACATCTTCCAGACCCATAGTATGAGCAAGCTGAACCAATCCCCCATAAGCCGCTATTTCGTAATGTTCCACTTTTTGAGCCGAAATAATAATGCCGACATCGCGCGTCATACTTCCATCTTCGGTTTCAGCAATAAATAATACGTTTCAGGAGATCCCGCATTACTGGCAGGAGGAAAATATTACACAGTTTGAGATGATGAAGGAAAAACTTACTTTCCGTATGGGGTAAAATAAACCCGGGCAGCGCATGAATAAGCACTACGCCGGGATTGAGACTTGTTAACGTAAATATTCTGCCCTATTTTTATTTGCTGCAAAGAGCCCTACCTTTATATACTGATAAATTCAGCGATTCATGATCAATGTGCAGGACTTTATTGGGAATAACAACCTCTTCAAAAAATTTAAAATAGATGAACTGCTATTTGTTGAGATTATATGCCCGGTTGAGACAGATGAACCGGCAGAAAGACTTTGGTGGCATGATAATTTTTTTACCTACGTCTTTTCCGGAGAAATGGAATTGAAAACACTCAGGGGAGAATATAGGGTTAAAGCGGGTGACTGCGGATTTATTAAAAAGGGAAGCATAATGGGGTACCGGCATATTATCCAGGAAGACTTTTGTGAGTTGCGGGTTTTTGTTTCGGACGATTTTATTAAAAACGTATTTCAAAAATATAGAGTACCCTTAGTTACTTCAGAATTTAAAGGAAAAACAGATACAATTATTCCCATTACTACGGATGCTGTGCTGGATGCTTATTTTCATTCTTTACTTACCTATTTCCGCCAGCCCACCCCACCCTCAGAAACGTTGCTTAAACTTAAGTTTGAAGAATTGCTGGTAAATATTCTTTCGAATAATACCCATCGGACTTTAAAATGTTTTCTAAGTGAACTTTGCACATCAGCGAAGCCATCTATCAAAGAAATAATGGAAGCCAATTTTTTCAACAACCTGTCTCTTAATGAATTTTCCCGTTTATGTGCCAGAAGCCTGTCTGCCTTTAAACAAGAGTTTAAAAGTATCTTTCAAACAACACCGGGTAAATGGCTGCAGGAAAAACGGCTTGAATACAGCCGGTATTTACTGGAAACCACTGATTGCAGTATTGATGAAATTTGTGAGATGAGCGGATTTGAGAACAGGTCGCATTTTAACCGCTCATTTAAGAATAAGTACGGTCTTACCCCGGGTAAAACCTCACAGCATCTTTTTTAAACTTTTCAGCAACTTCGTTCTCTTCCTGTCATTCTAATTTTATGTTCTGATTTACGCAACCGTTTTTGAAAAGCAAACGTGTGTTTTGTAATGCGATACCGGCTCTGCGTTTATTCAACATAACATAAAAAAGAAATGATATGAAAAAGAAAATTTTTAAAGTCCTGTCATTTGCGGCTATACTCTTAATACCCGGAATTTTATTTATTTCTGCCAATTGTAAAAGAAATGATGTTCCGGGAACACCCCCAAAAAAATATCCCGCTGATGTAGCTATTGCCTGGATAAAAATGCAGCAAAAGCTTTTTGTGGGAACGCCGGGCTTACTTCCACATGTTACCGGGCGTGTCTGTGCCTATACAGGACTTGCGATGTATGAATCCATCGTACCGGGTATGCAGGGTTATCAATCCATAGCGCCACAACTCAATGGGGCATTAACATTGCCTGCCATTACAGAGGGAAAGCTATACTATTGGCCCGCCAGCGCCAATGCTGCCTTAGCTTTTATGCTCAAAAATTTATTGCCGCATACAAGCCCGGCATTGCTGCAATCTGTTGATTCCCTGGAAGCCTACTTTTACAACGCGTTCCGGGCCGGCAACGATGTTCAGACATTGGAAAGATCTGCTGATTTCGGAAAGCAAATTGCCAGTGCCATTTTTGAATGGTCCAAAACAGATGGCGGACATGAGGCCTATAAAAATCCCTTTTCAGACAGTTATATTCCTCCGGCAGGTCCGGGTAAATGGGTGCCTACAGGTGAATATCCTTTTTCGCAACCTGTTTACCCTTACTGGGGCAATAACCGCACCTTTATTCCGGAACTTGCTGAAGCTACACAACCGGCGGCTCCACCTCCTTACTCAGAAAAACCCGGATCAGATTTTTATAATGCAGTAAATGAAATTTATACCATGTCTCAAAACCTTAGTCATGAAGATTCATTAACTGCAAAATTCTGGGCCTATGAACTGCTTACTCCCGGTGAAGTGGCAGTATTTGAAGATGCTTCCCATGCAGCCCATATTGCTACGCAGATGGTAGTATTAAAAAAACTTTCTTTGCAGGATGCAGCAATTCTGTATTGCAAAGCTGGCATTGCAGCAAATGACGCTGCTATATCCTGCGTTAAAACAAAATTTTATTATAACCTGGTGCGGCCAATTACGTATATCCGTACCGTACTTGGGCATAGCGAATGGCACCCTGTAATACATACTCCGCCATTTCCCGAGTATACATCAGCGCATGCAACGATATCTGTGGCAAATGCTGCTGTGCTGGAAGAAGCATTTGGAAAAAATTTCCCGTTCACAGACCACAGCTTCGATGACAGTTATGGCCCACGCAGTTTCGATTCGTTTGAAGCGTATGCCAAAGAAGCCGCGTTCTCCCGTTTACAGGCAGGCATTCACTATCGTTTTTCTATGGACGAAGGCCTGAAGCAAGGTAGAAAAGTGGCTGCCCTGGTAAATCAATTGAAGTTTAAAAAATGATCTCCGATTTTAATCCAGCCCAATTCTACTGATAATCCAACGGTTGGTGTTGCACGACATGGTTGATGCCGGGCGCAAACACCACAGTATCTTTTATATTTAAAATCAAAAAAATTTCAATCATGAAAACAGAACAGAATTCAGTGAATACTGCCGGGGAAGTGCAGGAAAGAAAATCAATACAGGAGCACAACAAAAACCTAATTCGCCGCGCCGTTGAGGAGATGTACAACAGGGGAAATTATACGCATATGAACGAAATGGTTTCCGGCGATTTCGTTATCCACTCCCTAAACCCCGATAAGGAAATTCACGGGCCCGATGGTGCCCGGAATTTTATCGTTGCGCTGCGCACTGCTTTCCCTGATCTTAAATTCACCATTAAAGACCAGTTTGCTGAAGGTGATAAAGTGGTAACACACTTTATTGCGGAAGGCACGCATCTGGGAAGTTTTGAAGGATTTGCTCCTACCGGGAGATCTTTTAAGGTTTCTTCAATTGATATAGATTATATAAAAAATGGTAAGGTGTCGGAATGCTGGAGCAATTTTGATGAATTAAGTTTATTGCAGCAATTGGGCGCGCTGAGCTGAACAAAATTGGGTAACGATGGTAAATAAAAAATTTGATGTTGTTATCGTAGGGGCCCGTTGTACTGGAGCAACACTTGCTGTTTACCTGGCCCGCGAGGGAGTATCAGTACTTCTGATAGATAAGGATGAGCTTCCCGGCGACCAGGTCCTTTCAACACATACTATTCACCCACCGGGGATAGATATCCTTGATGAGGTTGGAATAGGTAATGCCATAAGGGAAGCATGCCCCCCATCCCGCATTATTCGTTTAAACAAAAATGGAAATTCGGTTGATGTTATGCATGCAGAAGGACGCGCAGAATATTGTCCGCGCCGTAAACGTTTGGACAGACTATTGCAGGAGGCAGCTTTAAAGGAAGGAGTTGAACTGTTGGACCGTACACGGCTCATTAAACTTGAAATCGGAAATGACCGGGTGGCAGGCGTGCGGGCCATCAATTCAAATACAAACCAGGAACTGGTTTTCACAGCCGGGCTTGTCGTTGGGGCCGATGGTCGTCATTCGTCAGTTGCCCAAATGGCAGGCGCAGCGGAATACCTCGCATATGATGCACCCCGGGCCATGTACTGGGCATATTGGAATGCACCCGAAATCTGGAAGACCGGTTCACAGTATCCTTTTGATATGTACCAGGGAAATACGTCCGGCGATATACGTGTTATCTTTCAAACCGATTACAACCAGTTATTGATCGGAAGTTTGCCTCCGGTTGAAAAAGCGCAGTCCTGGCGTTTTGATCCATTACGCTCGCTGATCGCCGATCTCTCTTCCGATCCTGTAACAGCTCCATTGATTGAAGGTTTAAGTCCTGATGGTAAAGTTCGCGGAACCATTAAAGAAAGATATTTCTTCCGGCAGGGTGCCGGGCCGGGCTGGGTTTTGGCAGGTGATGCGGGACACCATAAAGAATTCGTGATTGGCGATGGTATTACAGAGGCGCTGATACAGGCAAAGCGCTTATCCAAAGCAATTCTTGAGGGCTCTGATATGGCCCTTGTAAAATGGTGGCGGGCCCGGGATGTGGAAGCCATGCCTCTGTTTTATTTCGGCCAGGATGAAGGATCACTTAAACAGCCCGGACACCTGGATAAACTGGTTTTGAAACATGTGGATAAAGAACCGGAACTAAAAAAGAAATTAGCCCTTGTAATGGAACATAAGCTTTCACCTTTTGATTTCATTCCTGCTTCCATCGTAATGAAATGGGTAATGGCTGATGTACTAAGAGGCAGGTTTAGCGTGATTCCGGACTTTTTTGCAAAAGGACGGCGGGCATCCTTTGTGAACGGTCAAATAAAAAGAAGCAGGAAATTACTGGCGGAGGCAAACGCTTCCATCTAAAGGGTGATCGCCTGCTCCGGGGTTAACAACATTCACTATCTTCATCTTTTATTCCTAAATGTGCATTTGGATTCTGCCATATTAATCCTCTTTTCGCTGGCTGCAATAACGAGACTGGCGAGTCTTGTTAAATCTGCTGCAAACGAAAAAAAATTAAAAAAAGCAAGTGCAAAAGAATATGGAAGCAAAAATTCAAAACTGCTTGTTTTTTGCCATACCCTATTCTATATCTCCTGCCTGGGCGAGGCTATTCTGCTGAACAGGCATATCAAAAGCATTAGCTTTTGGGGGTTTGGGTTATTTATCTTTTCAATGGCTATGTTGTGGATCGTCATTTTTAGCCTTAAAGAGATGTGGACGATGAAGCTGATGATTGCGCCGGAACAGAAGATAAATAAATCATCTATTTTCAAATATTTCAGGCATCCTAATTATTTTTTGAACATTATTCCGGAACTGATTTCTATTGCATTAATATGCCAGGCATGGTTTACATTGTTCGTTGGCTTACCACTTTATCTCATACCACTGGCTATACGAATTGTTCAGGAAGAAAAACTGATGAAAACGCATTTTGATAATTATTAAAGGACAATTTTAAAGTGCTGTACCTGAGAATACACTCTCATACCTGATCTGGATAATGCCAGCGTAGGAAAAGAGACTCCGGTTCAACCCGGAGTCTTTTTTTCAACCTGCTTTACCGGGATGGTTCGGCTTTAAAATGGCATTTAACTTTACCCATCCAATCCGCATCTTTTCAAAAATGCATTATTAAAAACTTTTCGTTCTGCTTCACCCAGCAGGCTGTGGCGACAGTTAATCCAGGCATCAACAGCGGCATCGCCGTACATTTTCCTTACCCGCTGAGGATCGAGATTGAAATTCATTTTTCCCCAATGCAAAGTATAAGGAATATTCTTTGATTCTAACCTGTTCCAAAGCTTTTGGTAAAAACTCCTGGCTGCTGCAGATTCCACGCCATCCAGTTCCAGTATGCAGGTTTTTTCATACCGTGTAAAGCCCAGTATTGCTTTTGTTCCTTTTACATAACGTAAGGCAAGTCCACCCGGAAATGGCGATTGTTCGTTGATAAAAATAACTTCATCCACTACCCTGCTCACATTTTCAGCGGCAATTGCTATCGCGGCACTGATGGCTTTACCTCTGAATTTAGTATTACTGAAAGTTTCCCCAATTGTTCCAAATGCATCAACGGCCGATTTAAAGGCAAGCGGAAACATAACATTTACCAAAGCCGGAACCAACGCTGCCGACAGATCAGGCGGAAGCCCGTCAATAATCGTTTCTATAACGCCGAGGGTATTGTCGCCATACTGAAACCCACGATCATCCCTTTCTCTTTTAGGGTAACCGGGGGTATACGGCATTTTGTACATTGTTTTTAGATACACTCCTTTTTCCTTATTGTCTTTTTCGAATTTGTGCGGGTTAATAATCACTTCAAAATGATACAATGCTTTATCCGGTCCATCGGGGGGATAGGGAAGCTTTAACTCAATCCCCGAAAAATCAAGGTGGTCTATTGCTTTAATAAGGTCATCGTCATATTTCATTTGATCTGCGCGTTGTTCGGCCAGCAAATAAACGGGATCGGTTTCAATCATGATACTATGAATGAAACCAAAGCTTCCGAAGCTAACCACCGCTGCATTAAACAGGTCATCGTCCCGGATCAGTTCAGCGCCCATCCATCCGATAAATTCATCCGAAACAACCGGGTAAGATGCCCGTTCCAGCCAAACATGGCGCGTTGCCGACACAACAAGGTGGATCCCCACTATAGCATCGTGCACAGCTCCTACCCTGAATGCCGATCCATGTGTACCGGTGGCCGTAGCTCCTGCTATAGATTGTCCGTTGCTGGCGCCCGATGCTTTAAGAGACCGTTTCGGGTTGGCCTCTTTTTCCAGCTTTTCATTCAGGTCAAGAATACTCATTCCGCATTGCGCCATAAAGAGATCGGCAGTACCCTTTCCGGTATTGATATAATCATCCGCAACAAATTTGCGGGGAATCCAGAATGATAACCGCAGCGCTTTGGTATCAACTACTCCGCCATCACAAACCGCAACATCCGAAAAGGACCAGCCATTTCCCATAGCGCGTAATGAAATATCATTCTCAATGGCATAGCTGATCAGCCACTGAAAATTGGAAGTGGTTTGTTTGTACTGATCCGAAGGCGTGACCGGCCGGAACGGGATCCTTAATTTAAAAGAGGCCCCTTTTTTAAACCGGTGAGTGAAATTCTGGTGGCCGTTCTCCCAATCGGTGATGTCTAACTTTTCCACACCATCGGGTAAAATAATATGGTCGGGCATTGTAAAAGATTTCAAAGTCTGATCAGGGCCTGCTTCCCAATGAATCCGTTGGAGGGCTGTATGGCGCACAACACCATTCCACTTGCTGCGGGATAACAATTCCGAGGGTAAGGGTGGAAATAATGGCAAAGCCCAGGTTGGTTTTTACCACCACTTTGTTCAGGTGATTAAATCTCGGATCACAGCCGGGATTGATATCCTTTGGTTGTACCAGGCCCCATGCATAACTCCATGTTGTTCTTTTGTATACAGTATTGTTGGAAAAAGTATCGCAGTCGTATTGGCTGATCACTTTTGTAGTGCTGCAACTTTGAGTGATCAGTACAATCCCAATCAATATGGTTCCGGTTATCCGGAAGATCCCTTTCAATTTAATCCGGTTTGCCAAACTGTGCATATGCATCTTTTTAAAAGTAAAAAGAAAATGCCTGCCTGTTTTTATGGATCAGCGAAAGAAACTGTTGCTGTATGTAATTTCAAAGATAAAACAACAGGATGAAAACTGCTATACCCTGGGCTGCATTTACTGGAAGAATATTTAAAAAGAAAAACTGTTACCGGTATTGTCTTTATTCATCTCCAGGATAACGGAAGATCATTTTCACTTCAATACTTTCCGGATCGCATCCATAATAATGGCTTCCGTCTCCGGAGCTACGCCCGATACAATACCGCTGGTTTCATAGCTTCCCTGTGCATAGGAAATTTTGGTAACAATGTAACCCGGTCCCGGGCCTGTAGCAACAACAAAAACCAATAGCCAAAACGATATTATTTTCGAAAACATATGCAATGCGGTATGCTTTTTATAAAAGGCCTTTGCCATTGTTTTATATTTGTATGGAAGTAATCTCAATATTATACCTGCGGCGCCCAGTAGGTACAATGCCCGGCAGTATATACGGGGCCTTTAAAAAGCTGGCATGCTCCACAATTTTTACCTGCCAGGGGCGGAAGCCAGAGATTGCAATTACCGCATTGCTTTTCAGGAATGGGTGATTGCTTTACATATCCCATTGATTCGCGTGCTTTCAGATCATTTTCAGATAAGCCTGTATAATCGCTGCACGGATCTGGCGGCGAGGCGCCTCCCTCCTCTTTTGCTGATGATTTTTCTTTAGCATTACAACTATGCAGCATTGATGCTCCTCCTGTTAGCAGCATGCCGGCAGAAACACATTTTTGTAAAAACAACCTTCGTGAATTGATTTCCTGCATTGTGGTCCGGTCTTTTATTCGGTTATACGTTTTTCACCAAATACCCGTGTTATCATTGTATGGAATCGCCCATCGCCTGTATTACCTCCTTTAAGGCACTTTTAATTTCCCCTTTTGATCCTGATTCATATACCTGGAAAGCGCTGATCAGATCCGGGTCGGGCTTGCTTTTATTTGCTGATTTTTGTAGTCCTTTGGTGAGTCCCTCTAATCCGGCAAGCTGCCAGTTGATTGCTTCTTTTACTTCGGGGTGAGATAACAATGCAATCAATGCTAAGATATCTTCTTTCTTTTTGCGTGCACCAATTACATATAAATAATCTTTTACGAAAGCAATTTTTTCAGGACTGGTGTCTTTAAAAAAGCTACCACGACTAATCAACAGTTTCAAAAGTTCCATAGAGGATCCGGCATCCGAACTTAGTACAGCGGTTTGAAACAAAGCAGCTTCTCCATACCGCTCTATAATGTTAGCTAATGCCGGGATTACCTGTGGCAAAGCAAACTCACCGAGGCTGAGTGCCAACTGCAAAACTACCTGCGCCGAACTATCGCCAACCATCGTTAACAATTGTGGCAGACATTGCGGGTAGCGTTCCGAAAGTATTATAGCATGGGTTCGCATTCCGGGATCCGGGTCTTTCAATGCCCGTTGTATCAATCCGGCATCAAGTGCATTTAAACCTTCTAATGTATACAATGCATGCAAGCGTGCTCTTGCATCGGTGTGCTCAGCAAATATTTTTTTTAATGCAGGAACTACAGCCAGATCGCCATATTCTAATAAAAGCCTTTGTGCCTGCAAACGCCACCACTGATTGGGATGGGCAAGCAGGGCAACCAATGCTTCCGGAGCTTTGCTCCTGAGATTGGGAATTTGAGTTTGCTTTTTTTCAGCACCTTCCGGAACAACACGGTAAATTCTGCCATACTGTTCACCGTTAGTAAAATCCATATCCTTCTTCAGATCTTCCGGAATGGAAACGGGCGTTTCAATATGCTGGCGGTACATGTCTATGATATACAAATACCCATCGGGACCAACGGTAAAATTCGCGGGACGGAACCAGGGGTCAGTGGATGCAAGGAACTCCCTGTCTTTCTCTCCTTCAGCCCGTTTTGCCACAAATAAAGGGCTGTTATTTTGGAGCGTAAGCAAATCCCGGTGCACCAGGTTACCTGCCACATCTCCTGTAAAAATGGAACTACGAAAAGATTCAGGAAAGGCGTCTCCGCCATAAAAAGTGCCCCCCGAAGCGCCGGTAAAATGATCTTCAGCATATTCATTCCGGCTCAGTTTTCGTTCATCATAATCTTTTTGCCGCCGGTTGCTGCGTTCGAGCCGCCAGTAAGGCGGTGGCGTTTTTTGAAACATTACCAGGTCGTGATCGGAAATGTTTACATCAAGCCGGTCAGAAGGTAAATAAGTATGCCTGTGCAAATACCGCAATGGAACGGGTGCCTGTTGAATATGAATGGTATTCTGTGTATAGAAACGGTTCCCCCAATCATCTATCGCCAGTCCAAACTGGCCGTTTCCCGATTCCTTTTCAAATAAACCTTTGTCTGGCCAGAACCGGAAATCGCTTCCTCCCATAGAAAGTGCGGCAGTATCCGGATTGCTAACGGCATGTACCGTACCAGCCTGCCCGTTGTTATTTGCATAGATCCAGTTATCGGGCGCCAAACGAAGACTGGTAATCTGCGCTTCGGAATTGCTTGCAAAAAACCCGGTAAAAAGTACTTCCTTTATATCCGCATGAAAATCGCCTGTAGTATCTTTCAGGTAAAGAATGTCGGGCGCTGCTGTTACAATCAGTCCGCTTTTCCATGGCAGCATGCTGGTTGCGCTGGGAAGACCATCGGCGAATACATAAGAAGTATCTGGCTTTCCATCGCCATTCGTATCTTTCAGCATGCGGATCCTTCCTTTCCCTTTTCCACCTTCGGGTTGATAGGGGTAATCGCCCATTTCTACCACGTAAATATTACCCTGCTCATCAAATACCATATCAACAGGAGACATTATATCAGGCTCCGATGCGAACAGTTCTATTTTAAAGCCGTCAACAATTTCAAAATGTTTCAATGCTTCTTCAGGCGAAAGTGCATCAGTATAGTGCTTTTGAGTGCAGGAAAATAACAGTAAGCCGCATAGGATCAGTGCAGCAGTGCGCCATGTATTGCATTTGATATTCAGCAAGGATTGCATATTTAAGGAGATTAAAGTTATTTCTTTTTAAAAAAAAGCCCGGTATTACCGGAAAAACCAATAGGGTATATAGGCTGACCCGTACCGGTTTTACTTTTCTTTTTTCTGGTACACTTTTACATAATCAACAATAAAAACATCGGGGAATACCGTGTTTTTAATTTCTTCCCGGGCAGAAGGATATTCCATGCTCAATATCATATATTCTTCAATATGCGATATACCCTGTGTTACTTCATAAAATTTATATCCGTCTACATAAAAAATATACTTCTCCGGTGTCCACTCCAGACCAAATGTATGAAAGCCTTCGCTTACACCTTTAAGATAACTTTGCATACCCCGTGTAGTGCGCTGGTTGGGTCCGTACGCCCAATGTACATTATGCGAAACAATATCGGGTCCTAATTTTTTGAAGAACTCTAAAATATCAATCTCTGCGCCAAATATCGCCGGATCTTCTCCCTTTGAAATTTCCGTGGATTGAATCCAGAATGCCGCCCATACACCCGGTGATTTTTGCAGCTTCGCCCGGCATTCGTAGTATCCGTATTTACTCATAAATAAGCCCTGGGTACCAATTGCGCTTCCCAATAAACTGTCGCCTTTTTTCAAAGCATATAATTTAAGATATCCATCTTCTACTTTAACCGCTTCTTCCGATACATATGCTATGGCTCTTGGACCGATGCCACGCACGGCCCATTTTTGGAGATCCAGTTTGTTCCCTTTAAACTCATCCTTCCAAATTAATTTATATCCCAATTTTTTAGGGGTATAGCGTTTTTCCGACATCGGGTTTTGAGCTGGTCTTTGTGCTATGCCTGTGGCGGTAAAAACCGCGCAGGCGATAAATAAAAAAATACTTTTCATTTTGTGTTGAAAGTTTTAGGTTGATTTTTATGGAACCTATCTTTTTGCAATCCGCGATTGTATTGATCAAATCGGACTGTTTAGATGCCCGCGCTTAAAAATAGTAGAGATGTGGCAGCAGGAGCTATACTATGAGATCGTAAAAAACATACTGCACAATATGCTGATTCACCATTTACAGAGGTAAACCCCTTCATGCAATTACTCTATGGTATAGTAATACACTTCCGGGTATATTCCCTCGCTGATCGTATAGTAACCGTTTCCATCCGTTGCAAAGTCAATCGCCTCACCCTGTTGTTCTACTTTGTAAGGCATTTCGCGGGGTGGGGTCATCAATAGCTGCCACAAAGGTTCTTTGTCTCTGCGCTTCCAGTAATACACTTTAAGGTAACTCTTTACAAGCACCCGGCTTCCATCTTTGGAAATATTTCCGCCGGATATCCATTTACCATTGTTGCCGCCTTCAAAAAATAAAGTGCATCTTTTGGTAAGCATTGCGGTATCATTTCGTTTGAACAGTAACGGTGCGGTATACACGCTTACCGAATCTTCCCGTTTTGAAATGATGTAGAACAATTTCTCTAACGGGTCAACCATCAGGGTTTCTGCATCGCGTGCGCCATCGGGGTATTTCAGATATAGCGGATCAGCATTTTCGTGCCCGGTAAACAGTTTTGCGGAGGACTTAAGTTTGGGTTCTTTTATCCTGTAAACAGTGATGTATTTTCTTTTAGCGTTGTTGTCACCGATATCTCCGATATAAACATAACGCTTGCCTCTGGGACCTGTACTCACCGCTATATCTTCACAATCCGTTACACCATTCTTTGTAAGCGGGCCGGCTTTGAACGTGTAAATAGCTTTTAATGTTCCATCCGTTCCAATTAAAAAAAATCTGCTGGTATCTCCGCTGTCGTTGTGAATATAAAGCAATCCTTTATTGACGGATGAAGCGGCAAGACCGGATGTTTCGTTATTGGTATCAGCATTCAGTCTCCCCTTTATTGTTACAGGAATGCTATCCTGCGCAGGAGCAGATAATGAAAAAGTGATGCCGGTTAAAAGCAGATATATATTCATAATTGACTTATCTTAAATGTAGCGTATGAAAATAAATATAGCAAAAAGCCGGGAATAAAACTTGGGAGCATTTCAAATCGTCGCATTGCTTTGCTTCTGTGAGTAAACAATAGGCGGGCCCTTAAGCACTTTGAGAGATTCCTCCTGCATGCCAATGACAAGCGGTAGTGAGTGGTTGGGCTGTAGTACAAAAGCCGAACTACATTCTACAATTTGTCATTATGAGTTGAAATTTACTCTGCCTTTTTCTTCACTGCCTTTCTGAAAATCTTTTTTCCCAATTCGACAATCAGGAAAACAATAAAACCGATTGCCAGGCCTACTATAAATTCACGCACAAAAGCCGGAAGTATGGGAAACAGGTGGTGGAAAAAATCAATGTTGTGTACAAAAATGCCCCCCGAAACCAGGATCAGCGCCACGGTGCCGATGAAGCCCATGCTTTTGATAATTTTAGGAAGCGCTGCCACCAGTATTTTTCCGATCTTATCGGAAAAGCTATTGTCTTTTTTATTGAATGCGATAAGTTTATACCCAAACTCGTCCATTCGCACAATCAGGGCAACTATTCCGTACACGCCAACTGTGGCAAGAATAGCGATAAATGAAACCACCATAACCTGGGAGGCAAGTGGTGTACCCACTACAGTGCCCAATGCGATGATAACAATTTCCACTGAGAGGATGAAATCCGTAAAAACTGCAGATTTCACTTTTTCTTTTTCTATCAATAGAATTTGTTCTTTCGTGAGACCTTCTGCCAGTGCAACCACCTTAGCATGCTTGTGCGGGACAATGTATTCGTAGATTTTTTCCGCACCTTCATAAGCGAGATACAATCCTCCAAGCACCAGGATAACGGTAACGGCCGCAGGAAGAAAAGCGCTGAGCAGAAAAGCGAAAGGCAGGATAATGAGTTTATTTAAAAATGATCCTTTGGTAATGGCCCATAAAACGGGGATCTCCCGATCCGAAACAAAACCTGATGCCTTTTCAGCATTCACGGCCAAATCATCACCCAGAATTCCGGCGGTTTTTTTAGCAGCCACTTTACTCATCACAGCCACATCATCCATGAGCGCGGCGATATCATCGAGCAATGCAAATATCCCTGATGCCATTCGTATTACTTCAATTTTGTTGACAATAAGAATTGGTGAAGATACTGTGCTCCTGCGATCGCCTATGCATTACCGCGGAAAATTATTTTTCTCCGGCATACCAGTCTTTCAACCGCACATCTATTGAAGAGTTACCCTTATTCACCAGCATTTTAAATTTTTCTGTATCGCTAAAGCCACCCTGTCCGCGGTAGTGAAAAGAATAGACAATTTTTGGCTTAAAATCAAGTACCGCGCTGGCGGACTGTTCTTCCGTCATCGTGTAAGGTGTGTTCATACAAATAAACGCTACATCAATATTTTTCAAACTACGCATTTCAGGTATATCTTCCGTATCGCCTGAAATATACAATTTCTTATCCCCCAAAGTGAGTACATAACCATTGCCACGGCCTTTGGTATGCCGTGAAGTGGAATCATCCGGAAGATTGTACATTGGAATGGCGCGTATTGAAATGCCGGATTGTTCGGTTGTACTGCCATTGTTGAGAATGACCGTTTTTTCTTTCCATTCACCCGGTAATTTATCAGCTACAGCCTGAGGCACTAGGAGGATTGCGCTTTTCAGATCCAATGCCTCCAGGGTCTTTATATCCATATGGTCGCCATGAATATCTGTGATCAAAACCAGATCAGGCTTCTTTAATGTCTTATATGCGCCGGCGCCGTTATAAGGGTCAATGTAAATGGACTTACCCTTCCATTCCAGCACCAAAGCTGCATGGAATACAGGCTGAACAATAATATTTCCCTGTGATGTAACGATAGTGTCTGGCGTTGTTAACTGTGCGTTTGCGTGGTTTATGGCAAATGCAAATAAAAAGACAATGATTGTTTTCATCTGTTTATTTTTAAATTTTTTAATGGTCAGATGCCCGCCTGACCGGACGGGCAGGGAATTCGCCAAAATAATCATTTTTTTGCGGCTCATTTCATACATCAGTTTTTAGGATAGTTATAGCGGCATTAAGGTAATGATTCTTTTGCAGACCTAAGTTGAGATGATGGGGTGCGGGGACGCCGGTTACATTATGGCATTTCCGGGCAATGTCTCCTCATTGCGGGGAAGAAGAGATTTAAAAGCAGCATAACAAAATTGTTTCCTATTTTTATAGCTGTCGAAAAAGATAATAAAAAGCAAAACTTTTTAAATAAACAAGCACAATGAAAAGAAGAAATTTTATAAAAACTACGGCTGCAGGAACGCTGGCTTTCATGCTTCCATTTCCGTCATCAGCATTTGCCCCCGGCAAAAAGCTACGAGTTGCACAAGTTGGACTGGGTTCTATGGGGTTAAATGATTTGAAAGACATTGCATCTCATCCATCGGTAGAAATTGTGGCATTATGCGATGTTGATGCAAGCAAGCTCAATGCAGTAAAAGCCAACTATGTCAATGCTAAAACTTTTGCCGATTACAGAGAAATGTTCAAAAGTATAGGCGATGAGATAGACGCTGTAGTGGTTTCAACTCCCGACCATGCACACGCGCCGGTTGCTTTGAAGGCTATGGAAATGAATAAAAACGTGTATTGCCAAAAACCCCTTACGCATTATATTTCTGAGTCAAGAAAAATGGACGCATTGGCGGCCCAGAAAAAACTGGTAACGCAAATGGGTATCCAGGTGCATTCCTTCTACGATTACAAACTGGCTACTATTTTAATTCAGAAAGGCATTATCGGTAAAGTAAAAAAAGTAATTGCCTGGTCGCCCAAAGTGTGGGGATATGACGGTCCCGAGCCAGAAGGAAGTGACCCTGTACCGGAAGGATTGAATTGGAACCTGTGGCTGGGCACGGGTAAAGAAAGGCCATATAAAGAAGGGTTCTACCACCCCCTCAACTGGAGAAAATGCATTGATTACGGTTGCGGTACTTTAGGCGATATGGGTGTTCATATTTTTGACACGCCATATAACGCTTTAAAACTGAGCGTTCCATTAACTGTTAAAAACTCCTGCAGACCACCTAATGCATTTGGGCACCCCGAAAAAAATCATGTAACCTATGTGTTCCCTCAAACATCCTATACGGCTAAAACGCTTGAGTGGGTTTGGTTTGATGGAAAAGGTGCACCCGAACTTGAAAAAGACCTGATGTTGCCTGATGGACAAAAACTACCCGATCAGGGTGCTATGTTTATTGGTGAAAATGGACAACGCCTGTTGTTGCCTCATTTTATGGAACTGCCCAGGTTAATTATTAACGATAAGTATGAAGCCATTGATATAAAAAAATACGATCCAAAAGGCAAAGCCGGAAAACCCGTTACCAGCTACGATATTGAAGGCGAAAAGCATTATCATGAATTTGTGGATGCCTGCCTGGGAAAAACTGAATGCAGTGCGCCGTTTTCTTATGCAGCAAAATTAACGGAAGTGATTTTGTTGGGCGTAGTAGCCGCCAGGTTCCCCGGTCAAACCCTTAACTGGGACGGGAAAAATGCGCGCTTTAAAGAAGAAGAAGCGAATAAATTTTTAAGCGGTGAGTACAGGGATTTCTAAACCCGTAGTTCTAAGGAACATGATCGCATCACGCCGGATGCTTTCATCATAAGCCTTCATAAAAGCAAGTACCTTAAAAGCAAAAAGCCAGAAAATGCAATATTTCTGGCTTTTTATTACTTTATTTACGTGGAGCTGCAGGGAGTCGAACCCTGGTCCAAACAAATCCGCCATACGCTTTCTACATGCTTATCTGATGATTAATTGTCGGAGATAAACCGGACATCAACAAACCAATCTATCCCTTAGCTGGATGGTCTTGAGTTATGATCACAGCCTTTCATAACAGCAACCCGTTTTGTTTTTATGTCGGCGGCGGGGATTGGTAACAGGTAAACCTTCCCGGCGGCCCTAATGACTATCTAATCACTGATTAGGCAGCCATGGCATACTGAGTATTGCCATTTGAATTGTTGAATATTCAGATTAAGGTGCTAATTATCCAACGCACCGCATGCTTACACGTACAAAGAACTTTGCTGTCAAAACCGGTCAGCCCCGGATATACAATGTGAAAATATGAAAATGAGACAATTTGAAAATGAATGCAACATAATCTCTTCACAAAGCAACTGCAAATATACAAAAATAAACCGGTAAGCGGCTGCGCTAAATGCCAAAGCAATTCAAAGGCTCCTGCTAAACCTGTTAGGATTGCCAGGCAGCATAACAACGCCGCAGTCCTGACAGGTTGCCCATTTCCACATTACTTCCCTCTCCCCCATCCAAACCAATCGTTGCCATTGGCATAAATAAGCAATCCAAATAATATTACCATACCTGCAATTTGCGCATATTCCAGGAATTTATCGCTCGGTTTGCGCCCCGATATCATTTCATACAGGGTAAACATTACATGTCCGCCATCCAATGCCGGTATGGGTAATAAATTCATAAAGGCAAGTACTATGGAAAAAAATGCAGTAATTCTCCAGAAGGTCTCCCAGTCCCACCCACTATCCGGGAATATGGATCCCATCGCTTTAAAACCACCCACTCCTTTGTAGGCGCCTGTTTCGGGGGATAGTATCTTTTTAAACTGGTCTATATAAAATTGCAACTGTTCGCCCGCCATTTTTACGCCGGCAGGAAATGCTTCCAATGCAGTGTACCTGGTTACATGCAATTTCAATACGCCCATGCTGTCTAAATCCGAAATAGCACTTATGGGATAAAAACCAATAGTGCCATCTTTGGTAACGGCTGTAGGTAACGATAAAGTATCTTTTCCTCTTAACACATTTACCTGAACCGTTTGTTCCTTGCTGTTTTCCAGGATATTTTTGAGTTCATCAAAAAATACAGCGGAAGCCGAGTTTACCGCTATTATCTGATCCCCGCTTTTTAAACCCGCTTTATAGGCGTTGCTTGAATCAGATACCTCATCCACTACCACCGGTATGCGCGGTTCCAGCAAAGGCATACGACTTCTTTTCTTCTCTACTAATTTGCCTATAAGATCAACAGGAAGGTTAACCGTTTCCAGCTTACCATCTCTTTCTATACTTACATTATTTCCCAGGATCAATTTTTTTACGATATCGGTATAGTCTTCTACAGGCTGGTCGTTTACCGCTAATATTTTATCGCCATTCTTAAATCCTAAGTCAAACATTAAACTGTCTCTGAATGCCAGTCCGTATTTCATAGAACTTACCGGCACTTTCCTTTCTCCCCATACCAGTAATATCATGCTATATATAAAAAATGCAAGGAGGATATTCATGGTAACGCCGGCAACCATAATAATTAAGCGCTGCCAGGCTGGTTTGCTTCTGAACTCCCATGGCTCAGCAGGCTTTTTCATCTGCTCTTTGTCCATGCTTTCATCAATCATGCCTGCTATCTTTACATATCCCCCCAATGGCAGCCAGCCAACGCCATACTCCGTTTCGCCAATTTTCTTTTTAAATAATGAAAACCAGGGATCAAAAAATAAATAGAATTTTTCCACCCGGCATTTAAACCATTTGGCGGTAAGGTAATGCCCTAGCTCATGTATCACAACCAAAATGGAGAGCGACAGAATTAATTGCCCTGCCTGTAAACCCACTGATGCCCAGTTTATCGCTAATAATGTTATCATTAAGTGTATTGACTTTTTTTATTGGTGAAAGTTGAAACGATAATAATGAAACTTCTCTTTTTCATTTTCCGCTTTCAGGATTATGATTGTTATATATGGATTAAAGAAGCGGCAAAATTACGGGCCTCCGCATCGCTCTCAAAATATTCTTCCAAAGAAGGTTTTTCTATGTAAGGTATCTTTTCCATGGCTCTTTCCACCATTTCCATCATATCTAAAAAACCTATCCTGTTGCGCAGGAAGCCATATACCGCAATTTCGTTTGCGGCATTGAGTACGCAGGGCATATTGCCACCTTTATGTAATGCCTCTCCGGCAAGCGCCAGGTTACGAAAAGTTTTAATATCGGGCTGCTCAAAATGCAGCGAAGATGATCTTGAAAAATCATAACGGGGAAAGGCATTGGGTATGCGCACGGGAAAGGCAAGCGCATATTGTATGGGCAGTTTCATATCGGGTAAACCCATTTGGGCTTTAATGCTGCCATCTTCAAACTGCACCATGGAATGGATGATGCTTTGCGGATGCACAATTACCTGTATTTGCTCCGGGTGCAGGTTAAACAACCACCGCGCCTCAATCATTTCAAGCCCCTTATTCATTAATGTAGCAGAATCTACCGAAATTTTAGCACCCATATTCCAGTTGGGATGCTGCAAGGCATGTTCCTTTTTTACATTCACCAAAAAGTTGGGTTTTTTACCCAAAAAAGGACCGCCGGATGCTGTTAGCACTACTTTTTCTATTTTATTCCTTGTTTCTCCTATCAGGCATTGAAAAATAGCGGAATGCTCAGAATCAACCGGTATTACAGGCACCCTTTTTTCTACCGCTCGCTGCATTACAATATCGCCGGCTACTACCAGCGTTTCTTTGTTGGCCAATGCAATGGCTTTACCCGATTCAATCGCTTTTAAGGTAGATTTCAGTCCTGCAAATCCAACAATAGCGGCCACCATCATATCATAGGTATCAAAAACGGCTACTTCTTCCAATGCATTTTCTCCGGCAAAAACTTTTACATCGGTGGATGCCAAAGCTTCCTTTACTGCTGCATATTTGCTTTCGTTTACGATTACAACCGCATTGGGATTAAATTTTTTTGCCTGTTGCACCAGCAACTTATCATTGGAGTGGGCGGTTAAAATTTCCACCTCAAATTTATCCGGATTAGAAGCAATTACGTCCAGGGCCTGTGTGCCTATGGAACCTGTGGAACCAAATATAGCTATTCGTTTTTTCATTCAATTGTGTTGCGAACAAATACAGTTCAGGTATTCAAGATACGGCATGTAAAAGCATTGGTGAAAATTATCTGATCATTATTTCAAATAATACATAGGCGGTTTGGGCTATACTTCCTGCAGATAATGTTTCAATTCATCTGCTATTTTTCTGTCGTTGCTCAAACGGGGAACCTTATTCTGTCCGCCTAATTTACCTACACTTTTCATGTAATCTATGAAGCCATTTTTTCTAACCGGCCGTATTCTTAAGGTTTGAAGAATATTGCCGGTGATCAGATCATCATAATAAATATTCTTCTCTCTTAAATTCTTATCTACTGCTATTGAAAAATCATGAATGCTCTGAGGCGTGTTTTCAAATTCTACAAACCACTCATGGTAGCTTTTACCCCTGCCCTGGTCTATCATAGGTGCAACCGTAAATTCCGTAATCTTCAATCCTTCTTTTTCAGCCGCTTTCATTAAACTATATTCCACTTCTTCGCCAATTACATGCTCGCCAAAGGCGGATATAAAATGTTTGATACGGCCGGTAACCACTATACGGTAGGGATCTGTTGAAACAAATTTTATAATATCGCCCAGGTTATAGCCCCATAACCCTGCATTGCTGTTAATGATGAGCGCATAGTTTTCGCCCGCTTTTACATCTTTGAGTGAAAGGCGCGTTGGATTGTCAGAAAATATTTCCTGTGCAGGCACGAACTCAAAAAAGATACCAAAGTCCGTATTGAGCAATAATCCTTCCTGCTGCTGTGAATCCTGGAAAGCAAAAAATCCTTCCGATGCCGGAAAGGTTTCAATGGTATCTATTTTTTTACCTATGCTTTCAAACAACCTGGCCTTGTATGGTTCGAAATTGACACCGCCCTGTACCATTACATTAAAATTGGGGAACAGGTCTTTTATCTTTTTACCACTACGTGCCGTTAGCCTGTCAAAATACATTTGCATCCATGGCGGTATTCCGCTTACCATGGTCATGTCCTGGTCAATGGTTTCATCTACTATCTTTTCCAGTTTGGTTTCCCAGTCTTCAATGCAATTGGTTTCGTAACTGGGCAATTGATTGGTACGCAGGTACCGGGGTATAAGATGATTGGAAATGCCGCTTAACCGGCCGGTGGGTATGCCGCCTACCCGTTCCAGCACCGGGCTGCCGCTCAGGAAAATCATTTTGCCATTGGCTGAGGAATAATTTCCTGTTTCAGACATATAACAAAAAAAAGCATTGCGGGCAGTTTCAAAATGGTTATCTACCGATTCTTTTGTTATAGGAATGTACTTTACCCCACTGGTGGTACCGCTGGTTTTGGCAAAATAAATAGGCAATCCCTTCCACAAAACATTGTGCTTACCCTGTTTAATCCGTTCAATATAAGGCTTCAAGGCCTCATAGTCCCTCACAGGAACGGCCTTCCTGAATTCATCGTATGTACCTACCTCGTTAAATAAGTGCTCTTTCCCGAATTCCGTTTTTCTGCCCGTTTTAACCAGGTCTTTCAAAATCTGTTCCTGGTCTGCCAGGGCCGTAAACATAGATTTCTTAACCTGCTTATGTATATATCCGGCAAACGGCTTTGCCAAAAAGGATTTGATCTTCATGTGCTTTCAGCAAGAATAGTTGAGACCGCAAAGATAGCTTTACGCCTGCAAAGAGGCACGTTAAGCTGCGAAGATTTTTTCTTTCAATTGTTTGCCATGAACAAAATTAACCCTACCTTTGCACTCCTTAAATTTTGCCTCATGTTTGCAATAGTTAAAATAGCCGGTCAGCAGTTTAAAGTTCAGCAGGGACAGAACCTGTACGTTCCGCATTTGGATGGAAAAGCAGGTGATACAGTAGAGTTTACTGACGTATTGCTGACAGATAATGGTGATACCTTATCAACCGGCGCCGATGTAAAACTAAAAGTTAAAGCCGAAATAGTTGGCGAAGTACAGGGTAATAAAGTGATCGCCTTTAAAATGAAAAGAAGAAAGGGCTTTCGCAAAAAACACGGGCATCGTACTTTGTTTACGCATATTAAAGTAACTGACATAGCTTAAGCAACAAAATTCAAATTACAAGATACAAACCACCTTTTGAAATTTGTTTCTTGTTTCTTGAAGTTAAAAACTCAAAAATTATGGCACATAAAAAAGGCGAAGGCAGTGTAAAAAACGGCCGCGACTCGCAAAGTAAACGTTTGGGTGTAAAAATATTTGGCGGACAACCTGCTATTGCAGGAAACATTATCGTTCGCCAGCGTGGTACTTCTTTCCATCCTGGTAAGAATGTTGGAGTGGGAAGAGACTTTACATTGTTCGCATTGAACGATGGTATGGTTGAATTTAAGAAAGGCAAAAGCAACAAAACCTATGTTTCTGTAGCCGCTGTAGAAGCAACAGCTTAAAAAAAAATTTTGCAGTTGGAAAAATGTTTTTACTTTTATGACGTTAATCCATTATTAACTAACCATTAAATTCTAAAAAACATGGCAACAGCAAAAAAAGCTGCAAAAAAAGCCGCTCCTAAAAAAGCTGCTAAGAAAGCCGCTCCTAAGAAAGCTGCAAAAAAAGCCGCTCCTAAAAAAGCTGCTAAGAAAGCCGCTCCTAAAAAAGCTGCAAAGAAAGCTGCTAAGAAAAAATAAGCTTAGCTTCTCTCTACAGAGCGAAAAATATAAAGTCCCGGTTACGGGACTTTTTTTTATTGTTACAGATACCGAAAGTTTTATTCTGTAATTTAATAGCCAACTTTTACCGATATGGATAATTCACAAATAGCAGATGTTTTTTCTTTGCTTTCCAAACTCATGGATATTCATGGCGAAAACAGCTTCAAAGCAAAATCCTATGCAGTGGCAGCTTATACCATAGAAAAAATGCCTGCCGCCTTAACTGAACTGCCCGATGATAAAGTGTTTTCCATAAAAGGCATTGGCGATGCTATTGGTAAAAAGATCATAGAGATAAGGCAAACCGGGAAATTAAACGCACTGGAAGAATACCTGCAAAAAACACCTGTGGGTATACTGGAAATGCTGAACATAAAAGGACTGGGACCTAAAAAGATAGCTGTTATATGGAAGGAAATGGGACTGGAAACGATTGGAGAATTACTGTATGCCTGCAATGAAAACAGGTTATTGCTCTTTAAAGGGTTTGGAGAAAAGACCCAGCAAAATGTAAAAACCTATATTGAATTTTACCTGCGCAGCAAAGGAAGCTATTTATATGCTGAAATAGAACCTTATGCCCTGCAATTGCATCAGCAACTTAAAAAACAATTTCCCAACCATCAGTTTGAACACACAGGGGCTTTTGCAAGACAATCGGAAACCATTGACATACTGGAATGGGTAAGTACTGCAGGCAATAGTGAACTGGAACAGTTTTTTTTAGCGAATTCATTTTCAGTTACTGAAAAAAATGAAACGGGCATTCGTTTTAAAGCAGAAAACAATGTTGCCATTACATTTTATACTGCCCGTACTGAAAACTTCGGGAGTATTATATTTCATACCAATTGCGCAGGCGCATTTTTAAACGAGTGGGAAAAAAGATTTCCAGCCATGCAAACCTATGGCAGCGAAGAAGAGATTTTTAAAAATGCAGGCATTCCCTATATCCTGCCCTGTCTCCGGGAAAAAGAAATTATTATAGCTGCTGCAATGAATAGGCCGTTGCCCGAACTTATTCGGCCGGAAGATGTAAAAGGCGTTATTCACAGCCACAGCAACTGGAGCGATGGAAGGCAAAGCGTGGAGGATATGGCAAATGCAGCCATTGAAAAAGGATTTGAATACCTGGTGATCAGCGACCACAGCAAATCGGCCTTTTATGCCAATGGATTAAAAGAAGACAGGATAAAAGAGCAGCACCTTTATATTGACACACTTAATGAAAAACTTTATCCCTTTAAAATATTTAAAAGCATTGAATCCGACATCCTGAATGACGGTAACCTCGATTACAACAGCCAGGTATTGGGTACTTTCGACCTGGTAATAGCATCCGTTCATTCCAATCTTAAAATGACGGAAGATAAGGCCATGCTTCGTTTACTCGCAGCTATTCAAAATCCATATACCACCATACTGGGGCATATGACCGGGAGATTGCTGCTGAGCCGGGAAGGATACCCTGTAAATCATAAAAAAATCATTGACGTCTGCGTGGATCATGATGTAGTAATAGAATTAAATGCCCACCCCCGTCGCTTAGACATAGACTGGCGCTGGATAGATTACGCATTGGAAAAAGACGCCATTATTTCCATTGATCCGGACGCGCATAATACAGAAGGTTATAAAGATATACGCTATGGTGTGCTTGCTGCACAAAAAGCAGGATTAACAAAGCAAAGCAATCTCAGCAGCTATAGCCTCCCTGAGTTTGAAGCATTCATAAAAAAGAGAAAAGAGAAAAAAGGA
This sequence comes from Agriterribacter humi, assembly GCF_009192765.1. GTDB lineage: Bacteria > Bacteroidota > Bacteroidia > Chitinophagales > Chitinophagaceae > Agriterribacter > Agriterribacter humi. The sequence goes on from NZ_VOHQ01000001.1 coordinate 301,155, forward strand.
ATTTGAAGTAAATTACATGTTACAGGGAAGTTGCAGGTTACAAGGTACAAGTTGCAGGTTGCAGGCTTCAGGTTGTCCACGCAACTTGCACCCTGTGCCCTGTAACATGTATCCTGCAACCTGGCCCCTCATCAGGACACTGTTCCATTTTCATAAAGAGGCAGCTCCACATAAAATGTAGTTCCCTTTCCTTCTTCGGTATCAAACCAGATGCTTCCCCGTGATTGTTCCACAATGCCTTTACATATTGCCAGTCCTAAACCCGTACCCGAAGTTTTTGTAGTGAAATTAGGAGTGAAGATATTGATGAGCATTGCTTTTGGAATACCTAAACCACTATCGGTGATACTGATGGTTACATTGTGCGCGTTTCTTTTTTCTCTTACAGTAACCAGTCCATTTTCTTCTTCAGGAATAGCTTCTATAGCATTTTGTAAAAGATTGGTAAACAGCCTGTTGATCTGGGTTTTATCTGCATCAACGAATAAAGGTTCTTCACCGGGCTCCCACTGAACAGTTACTCTCTCCTGCACATCATGAAGATATACCAGTGAATTTAAAAGCTTATTCATATCGAAAACTTCGTTCCTGGCGTTTCCTATATTGGCGAATTGTGAAAATTCGGAAGCTATCCTGGACAAATGATCTATCTGTTCAACAAGGGTTTGAGCTACGTTTGAGGATAATTCCTTCACGTTGGGCGCATTATTATAAATAGCTTTTTGCAAATATTGTATACTCAGTTTCATAGGTGTAAGCGGGTTTTTAATTTCGTGCGCCACCTGCCTTGCCATTTCGCGCCACGCTCCTTCTCTTTCCGTTTTAGCCAGCGCCACCGCACTTTCTTCCAGCTTTTGAACCATTTTATTGTATTCCTTTACCAATCCGCCAATCTCATCTTTTTTAGTCCACACAATTTCTGCATTGTGTTTGCCGAGATTCACGTCCCTCATCATTGCACTGATAAGCGTAAACGAACCGGTTATTCTGTTGGTAAGGAACAATGCGATAATACCGGATAACAGAAAGATAAAGGCGTTAAGGTTGATAATGGTAACCAGGAAACTCGATATCTCCTGTTTGAGCCGGTTTTGAGAATTGAAATAAGGAATATTAAGGTATGCAACGGTTTTCCTGTTATCGGCCAACACCGGCACATAAATACTGAGGTAATTCATTTTACCATATTTCTCCTCCTGCACATACTGGATCTTTTTTTGCCGGTTAAGATTATAAAAGGCAAGCGGATCCATCATACGGCTTAATACCCCTTTGTTGTATACAAAAGGCTGGGAAGAGATCTGGAGTGACCCATCGGAGTTATAAAGATTCACATCCGCATTATGCAGTTGGGCCATTTCCGTAATTTGCTGCCGTACCGATTTTCCATAAGCAGAATCATATACCTGCATTATATCGTCCATCAACCTGTGATCGCTTACCTTATTCTTTAAAGCACCAGAAATATCCTGTATTGACCGGCTCAGCTTATCGCGGTTGTTCTTATTATAGGAAGCAGTAAAAAATAAAATAGTGGCCGCGCCTACTACAATAAAAGAAAACACGCTTACAAAAATTACAGTGCCGTATATCTGCGACCGGATATTAAAATCCGTGATCTCACGCAAGGCCCGCCATCGGAAGCCCGACTGAATAATGATGCTTGCTACCTGAAACAGGGCTACCAGTAAAAGAAAAGAACAAAAAAGGTATGCAAAAAGCGTAATGGCTTCCATTATGAAGCTGCTTCTCCGCGTTATGATAATTACTTTATTACCCGACTTGTACCATAATTCACTATACCCATTCACCATCTTTTCAAAGAATTCCTGTTTGGGAAGATCATTTTCCGTTAAGGCAGTAGGAAAACTATAGTCATTAACATATACCTGTAAAGCCCCACTGTCGTAAATAGCATAGGCATAATCCGGGGCATATTCAAATGAATAATCTTCGGCCTGCCTGAACAATTCGGGATACAAAGCCTCGCTGCGATATCGCTTGGGATTGGACAGCATAAAAAAATAAGACTTTGTAGCATGAATGGTATCCTTTATTTCCTTAAGATAGATGTAGCTGAATTTATCGAAAGCCGTTTCGTAATAGCGCAGTCCTGGTATCTTGGTGTCTTTGCCCTGTACAGAGTAGATTGTGTTTAACTCATCAAAAGTTAATCTTTCACCAATGGGAATGGGCCGTTCTTCCGCATCATAAAAAAAAAGCTCCGTATCGTATTTATTAAGATAGGGTGTAAAGTTGGCGTTAATAAGACTGTCTTTAAATATGGCGCTCTGTACAGGATCGTGAAGCCGCCAGAGATGGGTAAGAAAAAAATTATTGCTGAAACTTTGTATGGCTATATTTAATAACCGCTCACTGGAAGGGTCGGCCTGCATCACTAATTTCTCTGCAGTTCTTTTCCGTAATTCCAGTTCTCGCGAACGATTCTGAAAAATAATAATAGAAGCAATGGATGCAGAAAAAATAAACAACCAGAAAAGAGCATTCGCTACCAGGAAATTATTCTTTTTTAAACTGAGCTCCACTTTGCTCATAAGGTATACATACAATACCAACCAACTTAGCATGCACAATTCAAACAATATATAAGGGCTGCTCATTCTTACACTCAACCCCACTAATCCAATAAAGGAAATGATCAAAATGAGATTATAACGCGACTTGCGGTTTAATATACTGATGGCTTTTAAGACGGCCTGTGAAAAAATAAAGTATCCCAGCGATACGCAGCATAACACAATAAATCCAAATACGCTGTAAATATTAAGACTGAAGAAATTGGTAACGTCAAATGAAATTTGTGAATCGGCAACCAGGCTTCGTATTACATGGCCGCCAATGAGAGTGGCCACCACCATTACCAGAGCCAGGGCTATAATTGCTGCGCGGCGCCATGCAATACTTTGTATTTGCAGGCGGATATTTTGCTTTGAAAACCGGATCCTTGCAAAAAGCACCAGCCAAAAAAAGAGGATGCTGTTGATCAGCAAATCGCCCAAAGAACGCGATATCAGGCTGGAGCCGTATATAACAGGGTCAAATAATTCAAACTGCCGAAAATTGGCGGGTACAGGAAAAAAATAACTTAATACACGCAAGCCTATCATCAGAATAACCATGAAAGATACGCCTGCAACAGCCCCGGCAGATCTCGAAATAGCCACGGCCACATTATGTAAGAAGAAGAGCGTGAGTAAGGATCCCAATATCCTTAACAGCATGGTCAGCCAGTCGTTATTGTGCTGGTCAATTAAAGATTTAGGCTGAAGATAAAAAAGGGTTGTACCGTTGATACTTTGTATCGGGTATTGGGTGGGCGTAAATACAAGCGCATAATTTTCTTCAATATTGGCATGATTCACAAAACCGTTCTTAAGGTATTCACTTTCCAGCACATACTGCCGGCGAACAGGCAGAAGGTATAAAGCAATAATAGACCGGCCCTGGTAGATGATTTTTTTTCGTATCACTTCATATTGCCCGTTTGCCAGGGAAGCGATATACCTGGGTTGTTCTTTCTGCAATAAATCATTCTCCGGTAAAACAGATTGTGTATTCCAGAATAAAAGGTTGTAGGTTCCGGGCACTACTTCATCATACAAAAAAACTTTATATTCCTGCTGGGTGATCCGCTGTACCTCAGTTTCATCTTCCTTTTTATTAAGTATCCGCCCCAGCAATACCGTATCTCTTAAAAAAGAATCAAAATTTTTCTCATTCCGCCAGATGTATTTCTCCAGAGATTTTTTTACCCCGCCAGGTGAAGAAGTATAAGACCAGTAATTACTGAAAATAAAAGATAGTGTAAAAAGCCATGCCGCTCCAATAAGCAGGTAACCGTTGCTATACAATATATCTGTCCAGAATTTTTTCAAGATTCAGTTTTTTGCTTTTTAATCAGATTCCAGATTTCATCCATTTCTTCAAGCGACATTTCCGATAAATTCCTGCCTTTGGCTATTGCCGCCTGTTCCATACGGGTAAACCGGTCAATGAATTTCTTATTGGTTCGCTCCAATGCATTTTCAGCGTCAATATGCAAAAATCGTGCATAGTTAATGAGTGAAAATACAAGATCGCCATATTCATCTTCAATGTTTTCAGCATTGCCTTCCGCTATGGCCTCCTGCAATTCCTGCATCTCTTCCTCAACTTTTTCCCAAACCTGCCCGCGGTTATCCCATTCAAAACCCACCTGTTTTGCTTTCTCCTGCAACCGCATGGCTTTTACTGTTGCGGGAAGCGCTGCAGGCACTCCGCCCAGAACAGATTTTTTTCCTTCTTTTAACTTTAATTTTTCCCAATTGCGTTTCACATCATCTTCATTTTCTACCTGCACATCTCCATAAATATGAGGATGCCGGAAGATCAGTTTTTCGCATACGCCATTAATAACATCCTCTAATGAAAATTGCTTTTGCTCACTGGCTATTTTAGCATAGAAAACAATATGCAGTAAAATATCTCCCAGTTCTTCCCTGATCTCTTTCCAGTTACCCTCCGTTATGGCATCCGCCAGTTCATACGTTTCTTCAATGGTAAGCGATCGCAATGTTTGTATCGTTTGCTTTTTATCCCACGGGCATTGCGCTCTTAACTCATCCATGATCTTTACCAATCGCAAAAAAGACGCTCCTGTTGTTTCCATATATTGTTTTACACTTTGTAAGCTGATATGATAAAGAAAATGACAATCAGAAAAGTCATCACTATAAAAGTCATCCAGCTTAATAATAAATATTTGAGCAGCGTTTTTAACCTCCCCTGCCCGTAAAAATTACGCATAGCTTTATACACATAATAAATCATATATAAAACAACAATTGTCTTCATCAGGGAAAAAAACCACCAGTGCAGTTGCATCTGAATCCCATCCAGCATATAATACAGCAACAGCAATATAAAGACCGCGCAGTACGCATGAATGGAAAATATGCCATGGCCGGCATAATAAAACGATTTTCGCCGTACGTATAATAGCTTTAAAAAAAATGCAAACAGGGGCAGAGAAATGAACAACATGGTGGGAAAGAAATGTTTAAACTTTTCCATTATGGTATTGAAAAATTTGCCGCTTTCTTTTTTTTCTTCATTGTGCCAGTGGAGCAGTTTTAATTTTGCAGCTCTTTCTATCCTGCCGTCTTTCCGCTCTGCCGGCAGTTCGTCCTGCACGGCTTTATAAGTAGCCTCGTCTTTGTAAAATGTAAAGTCAAAAAATTCCTTATCATTTATCACTACTTTGCCTTTGCTGGTACTGTCAGATTTACTGATTTTCCGGGCAGCGTCAATTTTTGATCTAACGGAGGGGGCGAAGGGAACGATGGTTATAACAGAGTCCGCTGCATCTGCTGCCTGCCTGATATTTTCTTCATTTTGAACGCTCTCTTTTTTCAAACTATCGGTAAGCAACCTTATCCGGTGTTCATATTTGACCATGCTTTTTTGAATAGCAGTTTTTACACTGGTATCATCCGTTGCCGTTAACATGCCCTGCAATGTTTGCAGTTCGTTCTGCTGATTTGTTAAGGTTTCCTGTAACCCCTTTCCACTTTCAGTAACAGTACCGCGACCGCTGATAAAAGAAAAATAAATAAGAAAAAAGAAAGCGGAAGTAAACACATACATTCGTATTGGGTGTAAATACCTGGCTCTTCTGCCCCGAACATATTCAGCAGTAAGAAACCCGGGTTTTAGCAACAGGTATTTAACCGTACTAAAAAATTTCCCGTCGAAATGCGTGATATCATTAAAAAAATGTGTTACCAGGTGCCATGCCGATTCCTGAGGCTCAATATTTTCCTGTCCGCATACACCACAATACCTTCCTTGTACTTCTGCCCCGCAATTCAAACAAATTTTCTCTTTTCTTTCTTTAAAATGAGACACCGTCCTAAATTTTGATAAAAATAATACTTTTGCCAGCTATGAAGCTTCACTTATTCCCGTTTCTACGCAGTCTTGCATTATTAAATATAGTCATACTATCGGGTCAGCAGGGTTTTAGCCAATATTATTATCACGACATCGTGCTAACCGCTCAAAATCAACAACAGCGGCAGCTATACAAAAAAAACAGCGTGGTCAGTATAAAATTGCTTAGCTATGAAGCCAACGGACAGCTATCCGAAGATTTTATTTGCGACATAACCTCCAATGACAGTTACACTCAAATTAAAACATTTACCCAATCAGGCCTTACCGGAATGTCATCATCAACAGCCTTTTACAATTTCAAGGGACAGTTATACCGCTCGGTTGACAGCAGCAAAGAATCGGTAAACAAATATGAATATAGCTACGATAGTACAGGCAGGCTATTGGCTGCCACCAATGTATCGGAAGGCTTTACCAGTAAAATTCAGCAAAAAGAAACCCATGAATGGAGATACGATAATAACTGCCCCAAAAATATGTTTCGTATCAAAAACGGCACAGATACCACTATTGTACAATTTGTTTGTGATGAGCAGGGCAATGTAACAGAAGAAGAAAGCTGGCGGCATAATATTTCAAACGAAAAGATATATTATTATTACGATACCCTCCATCGTTTGTCTGATGTTGTGCGGTACAATAACAGGCTGGGCAAACTGCTGCCAGATTATATATTCGAATACAATGATGAAGGACGGCTTGCACAAATGATAGCTGTTCAGCAGGGAGGAAGCGATTATCTTACCTGGAGATATGAATATGCTGAAAATGGATTGAAGACGAGGGAGCTTTGTTTTAACAAACAAAAAAGCCTGGTAGGTAAAATTGAATACCAATATACTTTTAAAAACAAATAAGTGGCATTCCAGCCTCCTCTCGAATGCCACATTGTAAAATGGATGCATTAAAATATATACCATTTGCTTTCTTCATCCTTTGCATAACTCAACCCATTGCTCATAAGGTGTACATCTTTGCCGGAGGCTGCATCTGTATATGTTTTCTTTTCGTACACTCTTACCCCATTGTTTTCCTTGGTAAGGTATAAAATCAATGCATGTATACCGGGGCCCACATCATGGAGCCATTGTTCATCATCTTCTTTTACAAATGCGGAACTCATACCAAACGATTTTACAAAAGTTACGAATAAAATTTTACAGGATAATTCAATACGTTTCCAACACTGATACCAATCCTGTATTTACAATTTATTGCACTTGTGTCTGTTCCGCAACTGTATTTGTTCCTTCCGCTGCTGATTCCGGGTCCATCCATATCATTTCCCAACAAAATTCTTTCAACTGTTGTTTTTTTGATGAACCGGAATTGGCGTTTGCTGGTGAAAAGCCAGCTTCCAGTCGGGACCATGTTTTACATAGGCACTACTGGCAAGTGCCGTAACAGCGGTGCTTTCATAATTCCACCGCGATGAAACTGTATAAGTAAGTAACGCAACGTCTTCTGTCAGTTTCACACAATGAATAGCACCGAATTCAACTTCAGCCCATTTCCTGTTTTCCGCATTTTCAGTTTTTATAGCATCCACGGCAAAATCTCTTGTTATTACCCCCGTTTCACCAAAAACGAGAAGCGCTCCTTTCAGCAGGTTGTTTTTATACAAAACGGGGTCATTGGTCCATAATTTCCGCTCAATAGCCATCAATTGCTTTTCAATTAAGTTGTCTACTGTTGGCATAAGAATAGTGTATTATTCATGATTATTCTACCGCATTATATGTACCAGTTTTTCTGGGTAAAGAAACAATACAAACTTATTAAAAAAAAGACTAATGGTAATTATCAGTTTAAGCCTTTTAACCTTATATTGTTTGCCGGTGGAAAAATGGGCAGGCTTGCAGATATGCTCAACTATCGCTTCTTTTGTTTTTAATTTTGCTTCAAATAAAACGCCATGGCAATAACAGGAAGATTATTTTGTTTAACCGCAAGTCTTTGTTTTTGCATTCCGGCATTTGTTTTCGCCCAGCACCACGGGCAAACCATTCCGGGCAGGCAAAGTCCGCAAAGCGGTATAGCGGCTCAACCCTTTCTTGCACAGGCATTGCGCTTAAAGGAAGCCTTATCTTTTTTAGGCAGTTCATTGTCGGCCACCGATGAAAAACGTTTGGAAGCATTGCAGCATCAGCCGCACACTCCGGATATCATTAAGCAGGTACAGGACATCCTGGATCCCTACTGCCTCGCTGCTGTACATATTAATCCCGAAGGAAGAGTAAAAGCAGAGAGCGGATTGGCAAAAGCAAAATTAATGCAGGGTGGCTGGACGAGCTTTCTTATAAAAGTGTACAATGAAGCTGGCGCCACATCACAAATAGAAGTGCAAAGCCCTAATGCGTTAAAACCGCAACATAGTTTCTCGTTTGATTCGCGCGTATTGCCTGAAAATGTGATTACGGCCGGAGAAGTGGCCAATCGCTTCATGGATATACAAATGTATCGCAACCGGCCTTTATTGCCGCATCTTTCAGGATTGCAATTAGAATACGCTGTTGTTCAACTATACAGTAAAGATGCCGGACTGCGTGAAGTGGAGCTGGGGTTTAATGCCGGGCAGGGTTCGCAGGATATCGGGTTTCGCAATACCATCAGTATCCTTTTTGAGATTAGCCCTGCGGTAACCGTTATATTCGATGTAAAAGATGAGGACGGGATGCCGGTTATGGCTTCCTTTGTTATAACGGACAGCATTAACCGCAGCCCCGGAAAGCTATCTGGAGTTTATCCATTGCCTTCAAGAAGGGTTGCAGCGTATGACGAGTACCCGGATTTTTTCTTTCAGCCGCAGATTTACCGGAAAAATGGCGAGCATGTGCAACTGCCCCCGGGTAAATATCATATCACTTATACAAGGGGGCCGGAATATATTCCGCAAACAAAAACCGTTGTTGTTCCACAGGGCGTGGACAGGATGAAGTTGTCTTTTACACTCAGGCGGTGGATAAATATGTCACGGCTGGGATGGTACAGCGCCGACCATCATGTGCATGCAGCGGGCTGCAGTCATTACGACAGTCCTGAAGAAGGTGTTCGGCCTGCAGACATGTGGCGGCAGGCGCTGGGAGAAGACCTGAATGTAGCTTCGGTACTTACATGGGGCCCAAGTTGGTACCATCAAAAATCTTTCTTTACCGGAAAAGATGATCCGCTTTCTACCCAAAAAAACATTATGCGTTATGATGTGGAAGTATCCGGTTTCCCCTCATCGCATGCCGGACACCTTGTACTGCTGGGGCTTAAGGAAGATGACTATCCCGGTACCACTCAAATAGAAGAGTGGCCAAGCTGGACATTGCCTGTGCTCACCTGGGCCAGGTTGCAGGGTGCTGTTGCAGGGTACGCCCATTCCGGCTGGGGTTTAGCGCCTATGCAGCCAACCAGTGAATTGCCTAATTATATTGTGCCAAAGATGGATTATATAGGAGCCAATGAATACATTGTAACAGCCGCTCTTAATGCCGTAGATTTTTATAGCGCCGGCGATACACCTCTGCCCTGGGAATTGAACATGTGGTATCATACCCTTAATTGCGGATTTAAAATACCATTGAGTGGCGAAACTGATTTTCCGTGTATTACCGATGAACGGATTGGGCAGGCACGTACTTATTTTAAAGCAGGAAAAGAAACAGTTAATTATGACAATTTCGTGGAAGCCATAAAAAAGGGGAACAACTATGTATCGGAGGGCGGATCACACATTATAAATTTTAAAGTGGATGGAGTTGAAGCGAAAAACAACGAAGTTTCGCTTAAGCAGCAACAAATGATAAATATTACAGCAGATGTTGCTGCCTGGCTCCCCGAACAACAGCCTTCGCTATTTACCGGCATTGAAAAAAGACCTTTTACCGAAACGCCTTACTGGCATATTGAGAGAGCAAGGATTGGTAAATCACGCAAAGTGCGGGTTGAGCTGGTTGTTAACGGCCGGGCTGTTGACACCACTGAAATAAGCGCCGATGGGCAAATCAACAGGGTGAGTTTCGCCAGCCGCATAACCCGCTCCGTATGGGTGGCATTGAGGATATATGCCAGTGCTCATACCAATCCCATTTTTATTATTGTAAACGAAAAGCCGGTAGCCGAAGCAAAAAGTGCAGAATGGTGTATACAGGCACTGGATCAGTGCTGGGAAAAAAAGGAACCCAACATCAGGCCAAAAGAAAAACCTTCGGCCAGGGCAGCTTACGACAGGGCGCGCAAAGTGTATGAAAATATTGTAAAGGAAACAGGAGCATCAAAAAATTGAGTTAAACCATTGCTCTAATTATTATGCTAAATTTTTAAGCTCGCAATCAAATAGATAATTATTATTTTTCATAAGGCAAAAATAGTTGCTGATTTAGAAATATTAATAGTGGTTGTCAGGTAATTCCATTTCCCTTGTCGCCTGTTAAAAAAAATCAATCCGGTAAAATTTCGCATTCCCAACCCTGGGCTTGGCCGTATGTTACAATTTCATCTGCCGGTTTATCGCAACCCTTTTCTTTGATATTACCCGCAGTGTCCTTACACTCATAGCACCTGTTTTCATACAGGAAAACCCCGGCAACGATAATACCGAAAGTACAAAAATATTTTTCATATACTTATTTGAAATGACTGGTTCAACATGATTTTATCACACATTTTTTTTGCTTCAATACATTGCTTTCAGGTAATGGTTTCCGACAATGTTTTTAATACTTCCTTACAATAGAAAAGCTGGAGATTAAATGATTCGTCTTTCTGAGGTGAAAGCTTTTCTGTTCTTTTAATTTCACCTTTAAAAGCAATGGCATACCAGGCAAACACTTCATTACCGGATTCGGGCACGGGTGTAGCATAGCCGGTAATCCCAATCCCCCAGTCGCTGCTAAAAAGCGGGCAAACGTGTAAAGCCATTTCTATGGCAACTTTCTCCGATACACAATTGCAGGCCAGGGCATGAATGGGCTCCACATTAAGGTGCTTGTACTTTTGCGCAATATTATAGGCTGTAATACCTCCCTGGTAAAATCCAATGGATCCTTCCGCTGAAGAAAAAGCCACCTGCATTAACCCGGAAGTTACACTTTCGGCTACGGCAATCGTTTCATTCCGCTCCAGTAAAAAACTGCTTATATTATTGAGATAACCACCAGGAAAAAGATCCATGCAAATTAATTTATTGGTTATACTGCCTTAATGATGCATATACAAGATGTGTGCCGTGACTTTAGAGCTTTAACGCTTTACTTTTACCTGTGGCTTATAATTTGAATGGTATACCATTAAACACAGGTAATGCCGGAAGGACCCAGTATTGTTATTTTTAAGGAAGCGGTGCAGCAATTTAAAGGTAAAAAGATAAAAATGGCTTGCGGGAATGCCAGGATTGATATTGGTTCCTTTGCAGGTCAAAAGATACAGGATATCAGGAGTTGGGGTAAGCAGATCTTTATTTGCCTTGAAAACATTACTATCCGCGTTCATTTCCTGCTGTTTGGTTCATACAGTATAAATGAGCAAACCAAACCCGATAAAAGCCGTAGGCTGGGTCTTGTCTTTTCCAATGGGTCCGTCTATTTCTATACCTGTTCTGTAAGCGTTATTGAGGGCGACCTGGATGCGTTGTATGACTGGGAAGCCGATGTGCTCAGTGATGTATGGAATGCCGCCCGGGCAAGAAAAAAATTAAAATCAATGCCGGAAACAATGGTATGCGATGCTTTGCTTGATCAGCAGGTATTTTCGGGAGTGGGTAATATTATAAAAAATGAAGTGCTGTACCGTATAAGGCTTCATCCCGAAACAATGCTCGGCAAAATTCCACCCCGCAAAATAACGGAGCTCATAACGGAAGCGCGTAATTACAGTTTTGATTTTCTAAAATGGAAAAAAGCATTTGAATTAAAAAAACACTGGCTGGCGCATACCAAAAAAATATGCCCCCGGTGTAATCTTCCCTTCATCAAAAAACATTGCGGTAAAACCCACAGAAGAAGCTTTTTTTGTGAGAACTGCCAGGTAAAGTATCATTAATTTAAAATTCAGGTACAGCAGTCATCCGGCATGCCGTAATTTTAAAGAATAAAGCTACCCCGGATCTGCCGGCCTTCCACTTTATCATGAGTCAGCTTTCCCCATTACACAAACTGTGTAATATTTTCCTCCAATTATAATCGCATCATTACAACAATTTCTTTTAATTAAACAAAACAGGAGTGAATATGATTATTGAAGCCATTTTTTTTCGATGGCACATCATTTGTAAATCACTTTGAGACAATCTATTCAACAATTCATTACATTTTTAAATTCACGATTATGCCAAACACAAAAAAAGCGCCGGCACGCAAGCAAAAAGCAGACGGGGCCAATGCCTCTGCCATAATGAACAATACACAACTGGAAAAGTTTTTCATGGATGCCCTGAAGGATATTTACTGGGCCGAAAAACATTTGACCAAAGCATTACCTAAAATGAAGAAAGCAGCTACCACCGAACAATTGCAGGATGCTATTGAAGAGCATTTAGCTCAAACACAGGAGCACGTAAGCCGTTTGGAAGAGGTATTTGAAATGCTTGGTAAAAAGGCCCAGGCAAAAAAATGCGAAGCCATGGAGGGCCTGGTAAAAGAAGGCGAAACTGTTATTGAAGAAACGGAAGATGGCAGCATGACAAGAGATGTGGGCATTATTATTTCGGCTCAAAAAGTAGAGCACTATGAAATTGCGGCTTACGGAGGCTTAACCCAGCTTGCCCGTACTATGGGTTTGGAGGATGTAGCCGGTATTTTGCATCAAACGCTGGAAGAAGAAAAGCAGACGGATGTGTTGCTTACGGAAATAGCCGAAAATGATATCAATTGGGAAGCAGAGCAGGAAGGTGAAGAAGAAGAATAAGCAGAAAATGCAGCATTGCATACGTAAACCAATAATTTATCAGCCATCCAGCCTACGGATTTATTGTGTATGTGATGTGAAGCCGCAGTTTTGCAGATCAGTTTGGATGTGTAACGGATGCGTGTAACAACTGCAAATTGCGGCTTTTCTATTGACATTAGCTGTAGAAAGTTTGCTAAGAGGAAACATCAAAAATGGTTGTTATGTCTGGCCGGTTTACCTTTTTATTTGAATGGGAATACAATCAATATGAAGCCTCCTGCATGCGCACTTTTGAAGATAAAGGACAAATTAAGTATGCTGTCACCTTTAAACCACCAAACCCTTTTCCGCAATTTGGGGATCAGCCGCACAACTTATTTACTGAGCCTGATGGCCGGTTTTATCGTTGGGGAAGCAGTGACAAAGGTTGCCTTTATTTCAGAGCTAATCTTATACGCTGGCTTAAAAAATATCTGCAGGAGGAACAGGAACGGCTTCAACACAAATGAACATGAACAAGATCAGCCTTGCTTAAACTAAATAGCAATGCAGTTGCTTATATAATTTGAAATCAAAATAGGATTGTATAAAAATGAGGAAGGCAAACTTTTCGGTGTAAATCCCTCCTGTACACATCTTGGCTGTGAAGTAAAATGGAACAACGCCGAAAAGTCATGGGATTGTCCCTGCCATGGCGCCAGGTACCATTATACAGGTAAAGTGCTGAATGGACCAGCAGACAGGGATCTTGAACCTGTTGGTGTGGAATTTCTTATTGAACGCTAAAGTTTATGTCTGCCGTTGCCGGGTATGTATGACCTTTGGAAAGCATGTAAACGATAAAATAAAGCTGAAGCAGGTTATTGTATATGATGAACGATATAAAATTGGTTATAAAGAATTCGACCCTGCCACAAGCTGGCAAAGGATTATTTACCAGATCCTTCATTCCTGCCGGAACTCATATTATTGAATATAAAGGCCGTGTAACAACGTGGAATGAAGTAAAAGAAAGAGAAGCGGACAATGCCTATATTATGTATGTAAACCGCGATCATGTTATTAACGCTTTGCCCTACAAGAAAGCACTGGCCAGATATGCTAATGATGCAAAGGGTGTTGGAAAGATCAGGGGTTTACGCAACAATGCCGTGTATGCCACTGTAAAAAAACGGGTATACATTAAAGCCACCCGGGATATAAAACCAGGTGAAGAAATACTCGTTGATTATGGAAAATCATACTGGCAAACCATGAAGGAAAACAAGCAAATTGATAAACAAAAAGAACGGGAGGCTAATCAGCATAAATAATAAATAAAACTATTTTATATGGCAAAGTATTCAAAAAAAGCGCAGGATAAAGTTGAAAAGGCCATGCATGAAAAAAAAGAGGGGAAATTAAAAAGCGGCAGGACCGGAAAAAAAGTAACGAGCCGTAAACAGGCCATTGCTATAGGGCTTTCTGAAGCACGTAAAGAAGGCGCTAAAGTGCCTGAAAAGAAGACAGCCAAAAAAAGCAGCGCAAAAAAAACGGCGGGCAAAAAAGCTACAACAAAAAAAGCAAAATAGCCACAAAGATACGAAGACACAATGCGTTTCCCTTTATGACCTGGTGGCTTTATGATTTTACCTTCTCTATCATCTGTTCCAATTCAGCAATACCGAAAGGCTTTTTCAGCAGTTCATCCGCCCCTGCTTCTTTGCAAAGCGCTTCCATATTACTGCTTTCAATTGGTTTACCCCCAAATAGAAAATTTAGATACCTGTAAGGAATCATAAATAATATTAAATTCTTTCAGTAATTCTACATATTTCTCTGAAAGTTATAATCCGGTGATGTTCTTCCTGATTTTCAAATCTTTCTCCGGTAAGTTTACATCATAGATGTACTGCAAAATAAACATTTTAGCAAATGAATTGAGCTTACGGCTCTCTGTCCTTTAGTATCTTCATTAGGCAACGGACTGAAGTCTGTTGTTACAAAACTGAGCCGAGGCTACGCCTCTTGGTTTTTACATTATCTGAAATTAAAAGGGGTATAGCACCTCAAATATTAATTAGCCTAAATATCTGGCGGGTGCATTTTGGTTCGGGAAAAAACGGAATGAATTGTAATATTAATTTCAGATTTTGTATTTTAGTATGCAATGAGAATTCAGGAACTCCATTGAGTTTTATTTTTAAGCTTAAAGATATTTATATGCTCTCATTTAAATTCAGCTTTAAGCTCAACGCGAAGGAATATGCAGCAACAGCAACGCCTTTTGAAAAAGATGGGGGCATCAGTTATGATATTTCAATACCCGATAAGATATTTACTATTAAAGCAATGCCTTTAAAGGATGGCGGGGTAGTGTGGGTTGATTATTACAGCGCTGAACCAACAGAATTATCACAAGCGGCCGGAAGGGCTATACAATCCATCAAAAATTAGCGGCAGACTTTAACCCTAAAGGCTATTGCTATTTATATACGCTTTAATCCACATTGCATTTTCAATGGCAGCCACGGAAGCCGTATTGTTAAAATACAGGAATACTTCTTTTACTTTTTTATTTTTCAACAGGCTGTCAGCCATTTCCTTTAAAACCGGGTGTGTATAGGCGGAATGATATAATTCGGGCACTCCATGAAACCGGTAATATACAATGGTATGGTTCACCACCACCATAGCGGGAAGTGCCGGATAACTGATGCCGCTGAAAATTATATTATTTGCTTTCAGCGTTTCATATACTTCCTGCCTCCACCAACCGGCATTGCGAAATTCTACTACATTATGTGCTCCGGAACGGAGGTTTTGAACAATGTGTTCCAGCCGTTCAATGCTATAAGTAAAAGAAGGCGGAAGCTGGAATAATACCACACCCAGCTTTTCTTTTAACCCTTTCTGTACTGTATCGTAAAAATCATCTATGAGGCTTTTGCACCCATTAAACTGCTTATAATGGGTAATTAGTCTCGGAGCTTTTACGGCAAAGCAAAAGTTTGGCGGACTTTGCCTGTGCCAGCGCTCCAATATTGATAATTGCGGGAAACGATAAAACGTAACATTCAGTTCGAGAGTATTGAATTGCGTGCTATAAAATTCAAACCACTTTTTTTGAGGAAGATCTTCCGGGTAAAAATTGCTTTTCCATTCCCGGTAATGAAAGCCGGAGCACCCGATATGCCATTTTATTGCGTTCATATTTTATGTATACATCAAAAATATATCCAATAGTACAGTGCAGGCGCAGCAGCTAAAACCCGCGGGATTATTCTCTTTTACAAACGGCCTGGCGAATACGAATAAAAAAACAAAACCACTGTGTCAATTTGCTGTATAGTGGTACATATTTCTGTAACTTGTGTTTCGCTTGAAACAAGCTGAAAGATGATCTATGACAAAAAAAAGAGTTCCGGAAAAGCAAATGCTTCATTCTGAAAAAAAATCAGTGCAGATACTTACAAAACAGGCTTCCAAACAATCTCTTGTTCCTGCCTCAAAAACATCTAAAAAAGAACCAGGAACAACCAATAAAAAACATAAAGCAATTAATAAAAAATCAAATAAAAGAAATGAAGAATTGAAAGAAGCATGGGATTATCCAAAATTGATCATAGAAAGTTTGAATGACCCAATGCTGATAATGACAGCCGGTTTAAAAATAAAAAATGCCAATAAAAGTTTTTACGAGACATTCAAATTAGTTCCCGGCAAAACAGAAGGCTTATACCTGCATGAATTATGTGACGGGCAGTGGGATATGCCCGAACTACGCCAGAAATTAAAATTATTGCAAACCAAAAATATTCGTTTTAATGAGTTGGAGATTACCCAAAATTTCAGTGGTGTGGGACGTAAGACCCTGCTGATGAATGGATTTAAATTCATACTTAAAAATGTGCGGGATTCCATGATTATCCTTGCTGCGCAGGATCTTACTTTGCGCAGGGAAATGGAAGAAAAATTAATTGAAAATGAAGAACGTTTCAGGCTGCTGGTGCAAAATTCCTCAGATATCATTACTGTTTTTGCCGAGGATGGCACCGTTTTGTATGAAAGCCCGGCAATAGAGGCGGTATTGGGTTATAAACCAGATGAGCGGGTGGGACGAAATATTAAATTGGATATGATTGTACACCCGGACGACAGGGAACATAAACTGGGCTTATTAAAAAAGGCATCTTCTAACCCGGACGAAAATGTATGCGGTGAGTTCCGCCTCCGGCATAAAAATGGCAGCTACCGCACTATTGATGCTATTTTCCGAAGTTTTTTGAACAATAATAAGATCAATGGCATTATCGCAAATTACAGGGATATAACAGAAAGGAAAATACTGGAGAAGCAAAAAGATGATTTTATTGGTGTAGCCAGTCATGAATTAAAAACACCGGTTACCAGCATTAAAGCCTATTCGCAGATACTGGAGGCATTGTTTAAAAAAAGCGGCGATACAAAATCGGCAGAGTTGGTTGGCAAGATGAACATGCAGGTTGACCGGCTTACCACACTCATTGTAGACCTGCTGGATTTTAACCGTATTGAAGGCAACCAGCTTAAGTTCAGGGAAGAAAGCTACGACCTTAATGAACTGATTGCAGAATTAACGGAAGAGCTGCAAAGAACCACACAGCAGCATACTATTATAACTCAATTAGATCACTCCGTGCTGATGAAAGGCGACCGGTACCGTACAGGACAGGTATTGAGTAACCTGCTTGGTAACGCCATTAAATACTCCCCCAAAGCCAGTGAGGTGATTGTAAGGACCACAATGGAAAAGAAAAATGTTGTGATATCTGTTCAGGATTTTGGAGTGGGCATCGAAAAAGAACATTTAAACCTGGTGTTTGAACGCTTTTTCAGGGTGGCAGAACCTGTGATTAATACTTTTTCGGGACTGGGCCTCGGACTGTATATCGCTTCGGAAATCGTGCGTCGTCAAAATGGTAAAATATGGGTAACCTCTGAAAAGGGAAAAGGTTCGACATTTTATGTCTCCTTATCAATCTCAAAAGATCACCACGAATAAAAATACCCGCTTTTGAGTAAGCAGTGAGGCGAATTTTACCGGTATATTGTTTGATATAAGCCAAGCCATACATGGCAATAGAATACTGGTTGCTGATGACGATCCCGGCATCCAGGATATTTTTAAGATTACCCTGGATTCAGCAGGCTATCACGCAGGAACCTTCCGTGGTTTTTCCCTTTCCCAGAACCGGTGCTTTGCAATGGCCGCAATAAAATCTTTAGCGAGGGCCTTAACATCTTTGTTAACCAGTAAACCTTCTTCCTGTATTTTAGGACTGAGTTTTTTACCAAAATAAGTGGCTTCCAATACCTGGGTTGCTCCGGCATGGGCAGCTATGGCTTTGCAATGCTTAAAAGCCTGGTTTAAAAAATGAACCGCATCGGGTTCGCCGGCAAGTGTAGCAACACTATTGGTTCCACCTGGCACATATACCGCATCATACATAACAGAAGCGGCTGTAAGCAGGCTTTGATTAACCCTGATCACGGCTTTACTCTCCGCTGTAATAGTGCCCAGTTTAGGGGCGATAATATCCGTCATTGCGCCTTCGGCCAATAATGCTTTTTGCATAACTGTCACAGCGTTTTCGTCTACACCGTCAGCGGCGAGTATGGCTATATTTCTGGTGCGTATAGAATCTTTTTTGGTATTTGCCATGCTCAGCGCTTCCGATTTCAACAAACTGCTTTTTACTTTCAATGGCTCAAAGTTTTTTTCAACACCATCTGCAGGTATGCTTTTATTAATGGGCTTTTCGGGTTTTAGCACACTCAGTCCCAGGTTATAGGCCACACTTGCGGCTAATCCCTTATCTACTTCGCCTAATATATTCACCATGCGCTGGCGAATGGCTTCTACTTCGCATTTGCCTAATTCAAATGATAAAGCATCAATAATATGATTTTTTTCAGGTTCCGACTGGCTGTTATAGAATAAGGTAGCCTGGCTGAAATGATCAAAAAAGCTCCTGCTTCTTTCTCTTACTTTTTTCGCATCTATTTTTTCTGCGTAGGAAGCAAAACCGCCTTCCGCCATTTTTGCCTGGAAAGGGCAACCACCCCCCAGTGAATTGGGATGATAGCTCACCCTACCCTTATTGATCTGCTGACGCATATAGCCGTCACGCTGATTATTGTGCACTGTACCAATGGAGCGGTTAATGGGTATTTCATGAAAATTAGGGCCGCCCAAACGGATCAGTTGTGTGTCGGTATAAGAAAATAAACGGCCCTGCATTAAAGGATCGTTGGTGAAATCAATACCCGGTACAATATGTCCTACGTGAAAAGCAACCTGCTCGGTTTCCGCGAAAAAATTATCGGGATTGCGGTTCAGGGTCATTTTCCCGATCCTTTGCACCGGAACCAATTCTTCGGGTATAATTTTGGTGGCATCAAGCAGGTCGAATTCAAATTTATGCTCATCTTTTTCGGGCACAATCTGCACACCCAGTTCCCATTCCGGAAAAGCGCCGTTCTCTATGGCTTCCCACAAATCGCGGCGGTGAAAATCGGGATCCTTCCCCGAAATCTGCTGCGCCTCATCCCACGCTACCGAATGAACGCCCAGCAATGGCTTCCAATGGAATTTCACAAAGCAGGCCTCGTTTTTTTCATTAACAAAGCGGAAGGTATGTACGCCAAAACCTTCCATCATCCTTAAGCTCCGTGGTATTGCCCTATCGCTCATCAGCCACATGATCATGTGGGTTGATTCGGGCATTAAAGAAATAAAATCCCAGAATGTATCATGAGCAGAGGCGGCCTGTGGTATTTCATTATGCGGTTCGGGCTTAACCGCATGAACCAGGTCGGGAAATTTTATAGCATCCTGTATAAAAAAGATAGGCATATTATTACCCACCAGGTCAAAATTACCTTCCTGTGTATAAAATTTTACTGCAAATCCTCTAACATCTCTTGCCAGGTCTGTTGAGCCACGAAACCCGGCCACTGTAGAAAACCGAACGAACACAGGCGTTTCCATTGAAGGATCATTAAGAAAGCTGGCTTTCGTGTAGGTAGCCATAGATTTATACACTTTAAATACGCCATGCGCCCCACTCCCCCTGGCATGCACAATTCTTTCAGGTATCCGCTCATGATCAAAATGGGTGATCTTTTCCCTGAAAATAAAATCTTCCAGCAGGGTAGCGCCCCTGTCGCCAGCCTTCAATGAATTTTGATCATCATTGATCTTTAACCCCTGGTTAGTGGTTAAAAACTGGTCGGTGCCGGCTTCTTTGTGCTGCTCCATGCTATCCAACTTTTCATTTGTTATTTCAGTTTTCCGGTTTGCTGCTTCACTCCCTTTTAACGGAGTCTTTCCTTTTTTTACAGGCATATACAAAAGTTATAAGTGGATAAAAAATATGAATGCGAAGAAACTTGTCAGGTAAACAATACATACTATTCCTCAAAACAAAGGCCATGCTTGCATAACAACTAAATCGGACTGGGAAGCAGTTCGCTGTTTAAAAGCAATAAGGTGTTTAAAGATGCATCAAGCCTGCATTACCCAAACAAGTTTGTTTATTCCGCTATTTAAAAAAATAATTTTTTAACCTGCTGTCTGTTAACCGGCCGGGGGAAATATTTCTACAGTGGCTTTACGCTTGTTGTTCTTCCGGTATCCACACGGATACGGATCGTCCGTTAACAAAAAATTCTCCTTCCCCGGCATCATTCAGTTTCACTTTTTCTGATCTTCCGCCACAGCAGTCCATAAAAATTTTATTTGCATGCCGCGCACCCAACAACATGGTTTTCGATCCCTCTCCGGCATTGCTAAGCAATACGGCGCATCCGCTGCCGCCCTTTTCATCTATGCCTTCTCTTGTCCAGCCAATTGTATTGGGATCATCAAAAAAATCGCGCTGTGTACCATAGGCGAGGTCCTTGCGTACTTTCATCATGTTTTCCACGGCATCCACCTTATTTAGTTCCACGTATACTTTGTTATTGTCTTTCATCTCTGAATATTTCGCTTCATAAAGTGCAGGATAAAATACGCAGGGAATGCCCTGCGCTCTTAATAAGATGAGCGCATAAGCCAGCGGCTTGAACCAAAAATCTACTGTGGATTGCAGCGATTGCAATGGTTGTGTATCGTGATTATCAACAAAGCTGATAGCCAGTTCAGGTTTTTCTTTTATCAGGGTGTTATCAAAAATCGTTCGCAGATCAAAATTTTCGCCCTGCATCGAAGCATTATAAAAATTAAAGTGCAGGGGAACATCAAACAATTGGATCATTCCCCTGGTTGCATCTATATATTTTAACAGCGCCTGTACATCGCTTTTCCAGTATTCACCTATACAAAAAAAGCTTTTTTGAAAATGTGTTTTGAGGTATTCAAGCCATTCGGGGAAAAAATCAGGATTTATATGTTTTACAGCATCTAATCTGAAACCATCCACTCCTGTAGTTTCTGTATACCAAACGCCCCACTTTTTCAGTTCTTCCCTTACATGAGGGTTGCGAAATTCAATATCGTTTCCCATCAGGTAATCGTAGTTGCTGAATTCCTCTTCCATCACATCTTCCCAGTTGCCATTTCCATATTCATTTATGATAAGTTCAATGCTTCCGGTTTCATTAATACCGGTAAAACTGTGCCAGTCCCATATAAAATCGGAATACTGCTTATTTCTGCCGGGAAAAGTAAAACGGGTATATGCTTCAACATGGCGCTCTTCACTGATGATTTCTGTTCTGTTTTCCTCATTTACCTTTTTAACGGGGACCTGTTCTTTTTCATCCCCTCCCAGCTTATGATTCAGTACAATATCTGCCAGTACATTGATTTGGTTTTCATGGAATGCTTTTATACAGGCAAGATATTCTGCTTTAGTGCCATAGCGGGTACGAACCGTTCCTTTTTGATCAAACTCTCCCAGATCGTACAAGTCATAAACGGCGTACCCCGGTTCTTCAATGCCCTTTGCCGATTTATAAGCCGGAGGAAGCCATACATCTGTAACGCCCAGGGAAGCAAGCCTGGCAGCTTCTTCTTTGCCATGTTTCCATAAATTGCCTTCGGGAGAATAGTACCAGTGAAAAAACTGGAAAATAGTAGGATTGTTCATATACAAAATGATCTTTGGCTATAAATAAAATTCAAGTTCTTTTCCCGTCATGGAGCGATAGGTGTTTTGAAAAGAATGCAGGGTTGAAAAGAAGTCAACAAACCTGTCATGCTTTGTAATTTTTACGGATGCTGTATCCGTATAGGCATCTATTCCATCGTATTGCCCGTTTGAAAAATGACAAAATTTTGCATAATATTTTCCCTTGTTTCTCTGCTCAAATTGAAAACCGCACAATAAAAGTATATCCTCCGTTAATTCTACCGGGATAAGCGCAGGCACAGTTGCTATAAAATCGTTATTGGTAAAATAATTTACCCCTCGCACCCATTCACCGGATACCTGGCATATTTTAAAAATGACCGGTTCATTGTCCGCATCTATACAACCCACAATATTTCCTTCCCTGTAATATTTACTTATACCCATAACCAATCCATCACAATTTTTAAGCCGTTGCTCAAAAGCCGGGTGCGATGCCTAAGATATTTTTGCAATCTAACAAATATGGGTACGGCTTTTACCGCCGAATGGAATTATTTCCACAGGTTGGGAATGCCTTGGGAATAATAATGCCTGTACTGAAAACCACTGCGTCCGGCGGTAAATAACGGATGGCACGTTTTTTAATCCTCTTTCTTAAATATATAATTGAAGATGAAAATCATTCACAGTAATACTGATGCTGGTGATGGATGGCAGCAACAGGCTATGCAAATGGAAAAAGACGGCGATCTGCAAAAAGCGATCGCTCTTTACCGGCAGTCCATCAAAAATAGCCCTTCCAATGCATTACCCTATAACCGGCTGCTGATTATTTTCAGAAAAGAAAAAGAATATAAAAAAGAACTGGCTGTTATTAATGCCGGCATTAAAGCATTTCAAAATTTATATTATTCTTCCAAGCACGCCGGCAACAAAAAAATTACACAACTCAGCAAAGCCATTCTTCGCTCAACCGGGCTTTCCGATAAAAAGGGAAATCCCTTATTTCTCCGCGAACCACTTGGCAGATGGAACAGGAGAAGGCAGGTAGTGGAAAAGAAGCTTAAGCAACAAGCTGCACAAGCTTGAATTAAAGATGCAATACAGCGAATATTTTCATCCTGTGCTATATTTATAAAAAATCAAATTCATTGGCTTTTAAATAAGCTTCCGGTTGCGGGGGCATCTGTACAATTGGAAAAGGGTTCGTTGAAGGAGGTTTTGAATTTTTAACATACAACGTTTTCTTCCCGGGATAAAGTCTTACAACTTTGGGAGAAGATAACCTTGGTCCATGGCTTCTTTTTTTTAAGACTTTTTCCATAATAGGATAATTAAGGTTAATCATAAGCGCATCAAAGCATATGCCATAGCATTTGTTAGAAAAAAAATCGTCAGGAATCAATTGATTCCTGACGATTGCTATTAAACAGCATAATGCCTGGTTAATTTAACAGGTATGACCGGGTTAGCGATCAGTTTGTATAACGTTTACTATTTTATTGATTCGGCTGCTGAATACTGGTATCCTGTTGCATGTTTGTTGTATCAGCATTATTCGTCATAGAATCGTTATTCTCATAGTTATTTTGTAAGCTATCCGAAGACAAATTACTGTTATCACCCGCGTTGTTGCATGCGAACATAAAAAGCGCTGCACCAATTATTAATATTAGCTTTTTCATAATCCAATTTTTGAGTTTAAAAAATATACATCTCTACCAATCAAGAATGTTGCCAGAGCCATAATTAAAAAACATCGTTAGGCTTATATTAGATGTATTTTGTGATAAGTTTTCTCAAAAGCACAAATTGGGCATTAAATTCCTCAAAACAGCTTCTTTCTTATTTTGTCTTTCAACAGTGAATGCCAGCTAAGCAGACTGCCAATAATAAAATTTTCCTTTATATTACTTCTTATACTTGTACGCATAATTTTTACCACGATATCTTTTTGCACTTCGCCTGCTTCTTTTACACGGGGTAATAGCTGAACTGCAATTAAGGCAAGCAGTGCGCCAATCAGAAACAAAAAATTCCATTCATTGAGCAATAATAAATGAAAGGTTTTGTCGAGCCCCGGTCCTTTCCATTGGCCAATAACATTCAGGTGGCGTGTGCTGAAATAATCCGCCAGTATTCCACCGGTAAGCGGGGCTAAAAAAGAAAACAGGGAAACGATGATGTTTTTGGCCGATAAATAAACAATGGCGTCCTCTTTAGGCGCCAGTTTTAAGCCAATATTGATAAGCGCCACATTAATACCTGCCGTGGAAATGCCCATTAAAATATGAATAATAGCAAGTAATATTATATTGGCATACAGGTGCGTATAAACACCCGCAAAGCACCACCCTACTATACATATAATGTATAAAGGAGCACCTATACCAATCATGGTTTTATTGCTGTAACGGTCGGCAAATTTCCCCCATATACGTATGGTTAATATGCTGAATACCTGCCCCAGGATGGTTAAACTAATAATATATGAAAGCGGTAATCCCAGGTTTTTCATCATAAAAACCGTAAAAAAAGGAATAGCCATATTTATAGCAAAGACCCAGGCCGAATTAAATACAAGCAGCTTTACAAAATTATTGTTGGTGAGCGGCCTCTTTAATAATTTAAAAATGTTTTCCTGTGAAAGATGCGAATGTGGTTCAGGCGTTCTGGCAAGCAAAAATACGCCTGCTATGCCTGTAATTCCGCCGGCTATATACATGATGCCGTACATATTCAGCTCAAAACGCGGAAAGTAATGCTTTACATAATCAACCGTTAATGCAAGAATAATGCTCAGCGTTACATTTAAAATTTGTGAATTACGGCCGCGACGGGAAAAAAAAGCGCCTAATTTATTTTCAGGAACAAGGTCTTTCATCCAGGCATTCCAGGTGGGGCCTGAAACAGAGGCGAACGTATAATAAAAGAAAAGAAAGAATAATAGCAGGTTTATCAATTTTGCGGAGCCGGCAAAAAGCACAATGCATCCTGTTATAATTAACGGTATACGCGCCAGTAAGCTGCATACAATACTTATCGCCCTCCGGTTATTAAATTTCCGCACCAGCCAGATGGATGCCAGTTGAAAAACATTGGTAAAAATGGGAAGAGATGATAACAAGCCAATCTGAAAATTTGAGGCCCCTGTCAGCAGGGCCAAGGCAATAAGAAAGGTGCCCTGTGTAAATACAATCATCGCTTCTGTCGTCATCCCTTCAACGATCACCAGATTTAATCCCTTGTTTATTTCTTGTTGGGAAAGTATGATTTTAGGCTTCAGATCCATGCAAAAGTGATAACCGGTAATAGTAATAAAGCAATGATTATACCATTAAGGTGCCCGGTAATCGCAAAATAGCAGATGATCAGTTCCTTCTGTCAGAAATAAGGTCTACTGTTGTTTGCTGAATAGAATTTTGTTAACTGGTCGTTTTTGTTTTCTCAAAATTTTATCAGCAGAAAAAATGATTATAATTTAGCAGTTACAAACCCTGCAGATGCAACCCTTTAATATCAGCCTTCCCAGCAAAAAGCTTGGCCACGTTATTAATAAACGTGTTGGAATAAGACGGCCTTTTAAGTTTCTTTTTTTTAAATACAAGAACAAAGAGAGAATAATCGCCTATACCGTAATTGTGGAAGGGCTTTCAGACAAAAATGAATTTCTCGTTTTCAAAACAAAAAGAAAAGGGGAATGGCTTAAAGGCGCCCGAAAAAATGGCGAATCCGTTTCTGCAGAAAGTGAAAGAGACATTTCACGCGCTATAAAAAAGGCGATAGATGAATTTGAGAAGAACCAGGGAGAAAAAGCTTACCAGGAATTGTTTTAGCTCTGAACCGTCAGCATTCAGATTCAGCTAAAGCGTACCAACTGATAACTGTGACCATTTACTTTTCACCATTCCCCTTTCACCCTTCACTATTCACTGATAGAAGTTATCTATCTGCAATAGATATATAAAATAGCCACTAAAGGCCTTTCTGTGGTATCAAAAGGCTAATATTGCCTGTATAACCAGCAAATTTAACAACCATGGAAAATAATAAGAAATTAACTACCACAACCGGGAATCCCGTTCCCGACAATCAGAACATTCAAACCGCCGGTGCACGAGGGCCGGCCTTATTGCAGGATTTTTGGTTTTTGGAGAAAATGGCCCATTTCGACCGTGAAGTAATCCCCGAAAGACGTATGCATGCCAAAGGATCGGGCGCCTATGGAACGTTTACAGCAACCCACGATATTACACAGTACACAAAAGCCGCCATTTTTTCTGAAATCGGTAAGAAAACAGACATGTTCGTACGCTTTTCTACTGTAGCAGGGGAACGTGGTGCGGCAGATGCTGAGCGTGATATCCGCGGATTTGCTATGAAATTTTACACTACCCAGGGTAACTGGGACCTCGTGGGCAACAATACACCCGTATTTTTTTTCAGGGACCCAATGAAATTTCCCGATTTGAACCACGCTGTTAAAAGAGATCCAAAAACCAATTTGAGAAGCGCTGATAACAATTGGGATTTCTGGACACTGCTACCCGAGGCCTTGCACCAGGTAACCATAGTAATGAGCGACAGGGGAATTCCCAAATCGTACCGGCATATGCATGGTTTTGGTAGCCATACTTTCAGTTTTATTAATGCGGCCAACATCAGGCACTGGGTAAAATTCCATTTCAGAACGCAGCAGGGAATTGAAAACCTGTCGGATGAAGAAGCGGCAAAATTAGTTGGCAGCGATAGGGAAACGCATCAGAGAGACCTGTTTGATGCCATTGAAAGAGGTGATTTCCCGAAATGGAAAATGTTCGTGCAGATCATGACGGAAGAGGAAGCCAACAACTCTCCCTTTCATCCCTTTGACTTAACAAAAATATGGCCAAAAGGAGCCTACCCTTTGATCCCGGTTGGTGAATTTGAATTGAACCGTAACCCGGAAAATTACTTCGCGGAAGTGGAGCAGGCTGCATTTAACCCGGCCAATATTGTTCCCGGAATTGGTTTCTCTCCGGATAAGATGCTGCAGGGCAGGTTATTTTCCTATGGCGATGCGCAACGCTACCGCCTGGGCGTAAATCACTACCAGATACCGGTTAATGCTTCCAAATGTCCGTATCACAGTTTTCACAGGGATGGCGCTATGCGGGTAGATGGTAATTACGGAGGCACAAAACATTATGAACCCAACAGTTTTAATGAATGGCAGGAGCAGCCCGAATACAAAGAACCGCCGTTAGCCCTTCATGGTGATGCTACTGCATGGGATTACAGGGCAGACGATGATGATTATTATTCACAGCCGGGTAACCTGTTTCGCTTACTGACCAATGATAAAAAAGAACTATTGTTTAAAAATACGGCCGCACAGGTTGGTGGTGCTCAAAAATTTATACAGATCCGGCACATCCGCAATTGCTATAAGGCCGATCCCGCTTATGGAGAGGGTGTGGCAAAAGCATTGGGGTTAACAATGGATGAAGTGAACAGTTTTCACCTGGAGCGCTAAAAACTAAGTTCTTGATACTATAAAGCCTTTTGCCCTGCTGAGCGCAAAAGGCTTTATCATACACTACTTCCCGGAAAATATTATTGCTGTGACGGAGGCGGTATTTTAACGCCCCATGCCGTATTGGGTTCGTTTCCCATTATAAATAAGAGCTTACCGCCTTTCATCAGATCCTCCCTGTACAACCAGCAATCATTCAACGGCTTTCCGTTGAACTGAGCCGATTGTATATATATATTTCCCTTTGAATTATTTTTTGTTTCAATAATCAGTGTTTTTGTATTACCTAATGTGATAGTGGCTTTGTCAAATAAAGGACTGCCAAATTCTATGATGGGTTTCGCATCTGTAAATCCTTTTACATCAAACAATCCAAGAGCGGCCAATACATACCAGGAACCCAACTGGCCCTGGTCTTCATCCTGCCCGTAGCCATAGCCGTGAATGGGTTCTGTTCCATAAAATTCATTGCAGATCAGTCTTGTCCATTTTTGGGTTAACCATGGTTTACCTGAAAAATTAAAGAGCCAGCTAATATGGAGGCAGGGCTGGTTGCCATGATTATACAATGATTTTATGCCGGCAAATGCGTCTATTTCTTTACCACCACCAAACCCGTTTTTTTGCGAGGATTGAAAAATGCTGTCTAAGCGTTTATTGAATTGATCCTTCCCTATAGCGCTGATCAACGCAGCAGGATTGTGCGGCACGTAAAACGTGTATTGTACTGCATTTCCTTCCTGGAAACCTCTCCATGCTTCAAGTGGATTAAAATCATCTATAAAAGAACCATCCGCCTTTTTGGGCTGCATGAGTTTATACTGCGGGTTAAAAACAGATTTCCAGCCATCTGCGTACCTGATCAGCGTTTGGTAATCCTTTTTTTTGCTCAGTGCTTTGGCCATTTGAGCGGCGGCAAAAGCACTAAAACTATATTCAAGCGTATGTGAAGCAGAAAAATGCGACCCGGTTGAATCTGTTGTATTCTTTTCAAGATAGGGAACGAAGCCATGTTCAACAAATGCTTTGGTATCCATCTTTCCCGATCCCACTTTCCTGCTTCGCCAGTTTAATTCGTTGGCCTTAACAGCTTCATAAGCCAGGGCTATATCATAATTCCGTATTCCTGCCTGGTAAGCGCCTGCAATGGCCAGTCCAACAAAATTTGTTCCTACACCCGACACATATTCACTATTGGCAATGCCATCTCCAAACCACCCCTTATCCTTATAAATCTGCAACTGTGTGTTCACATAACTGTTATACCGCCCGGGGTAACTCAGCGCCCATAACTGGGTGATATTCCAGAAAGCGCCCCATATGGCATCGGTATTCATAAATTCGGATCCCTCATTACCATTCGTCCGTTTTAACTGACCTGTCAGCCCGCCATGTTTGGGATAAGCGCCGTTTACATCGCTGGCGATACCTCTTCCCAGTAATGCATGAAACAAACCGGTATAAAATTTTTTCTTGCTTTGCTCATCTGTTCCTTCTACAATAATTTTACCCAGCTCCTGTTGCCAAACGTTTTGCGCTTTTATTTTTGCATCATCAAACGTAAGTGCGGCTGCTTCCGTCGTTAAATTCTCTTTTGCATTGGCCGCGGAAGTATAGGAAAGTCCAACTTTAATTTCTATTTTTTCATTTTCAGCGGTTTGATAATTTAAAAAAAGCCCGGCTCCTTTTCCGCCGGCAGATAAAGTATTTTCCCGGATACTGTTTCCGGTAAATGCTCCAACACTTTCAGGCTTTTTACTGAGCTCACCATAGAAATACATGGCTACTTTACCTTCGGGATCATACAAACGAAGATATTGGGGATACGTTACTACAAAACCTTCAAAACGGGTATCATCAATCATATGTATACCTGCATCTGTTACTTCACCGCTTTCTCCCTGCTTGTTTCCAATATCCAGTATAATGTGTGAATGACTGTTTTCAGGAAATGTATACCGGTGAAAGCCCACTCTTTTTGTAGCGGTTAGTTCAGCAGTAATATTATAATCATCGAGCAATACTTTATAATAGCCCGGTTCAGCAACCTCGTGCTTCCTGTTAAAATGCGAACGGTAACCACCGGATACGTCTTCTAACTTACCCGGCTTTACCTTTAATGCTCCTGTTGTTGGCATAAAGCTAACCCCACCTATCTGCCATTCATGGAAATGCACAAATCCTTCAATAGAATTTTGTCTTGTATCATATCCTACAGCTTCCCATCCCGAGGCATTGCCATAATGCCCGTTGGTAGAAGGCGCCAGCTTGGCCATCCCGTAAGGCACTGCCGCAGGGGTGTAAAAAAACCAGCGGCTATGTGCTGTGCCGATATTGGGATCAACATACTTCAGCAGGTTTTGAGCAGTTAAGCAGTATGGCAGCAGCAACAAAAGAAGCGCATGGTATCTGCGTAATATCTTCATACAAAAATTAAAAAATAATTGGGAATGAATAAAAAAGTTTCTACATTTGATATGTATGGACATATAGACATAAATCTACGAACTTCTGTTAAATAACCATGCACAATTTTCATTCAAATCTGCACCAGGATATTGAAACACCGGCTTTCAGAGGCAATGGCAATTTTTAATTTGGTGATAGACGGTACAGGAGTACATTTTAAATGAACGGAGTTGTTTTATTGCATAACGATTACCAGTGAGCACTTTCAGATAATGCATGCAATCCTCCGGGTTGCTTTTTTGTTTTATATTCAATTATAAATCTTTGGCACAGGCATATGCGGGAGCACTCTGTTATTATTCATCATTCACTTTAAAAGTAATAATTTGTATAATTCTAATTTTGACAAGTTCCCCGAGGTGGCAATACAGGGCTATAACGGATACACAGGCTGGAATGAAATTGCAGCCGAGCTGCAAAGCCGTATTTATCAAAAAGAAGAAGAACCCTGCGTAATAATTATTGAATGCTATCATGGTGTGTTAGCGGAACAACTGGTTGAGCAGCTAAAAAAACATACCAACGATACGATACAGTTTTTTCCGGTTCAACCTGCGATGTCCGAAACAGAGCAGGTAGAACATTTGGTATACCCTTACGTTACGGATGATCCCGTTTTCGGCCGTATCACTTCCCTCAATATAAAAAGCTTCTTTAATCCGGAGCGTTTGGAACAACTAAAGCAGGAGGTTAAAAATAGTAAAGGCATAATATGCATTTATGGAACGGGAGCCTCTCTTGTCTATGAAGCTCCGCATATGCTGGTTTATGCAGATATGCCCCGCTGGGAAATTCAACTGCGGTTCAGGCGTAATGAAATCAGTAACCTGGGAACCAATAACCCCAACGATGCATTTTCGTACCAGTATAAAAGAGCTTTTTTTGTTGACTGGCGTGTATGCGACAGGTTAAAAAAAGAATTACTGCCCGTGGCTGATTATGTACTGGATACAACACACCCCGATGACCCTAAGATGGTATCCGGATCAGCATTACAGGATGCGTTGAAAGAAATAGTGCACCAGCCTTTCAGGGTGGTACCTTTTTTTGATCCCGGACCCTGGGGAGGACAATGGCTGAAGGAAGTTTGTGATCTTGAAAGAACAGAAAAAAATTTTGCATGGGGCTTTGATTGTGTGCCGGAAGAAAACAGTTTGCTGATACGCTTTGATCATATTTTATTTGAAACACCGTCCATTAATCTTGTTTTTAGTGAGCCCAAAGCGCTGCTGGGCCTTAAGGTATTTGAAGCTTTCGGGGCCGAGTTTCCCATAAGGTTTGATTTCCTTGATACGATGCATGGCGGAAACCTCAGCCTGCAGGTACATCCGTTAAAAGAATACATCCGCGAAAAGTTCGGGATGGATTATACACAGGATGAAAGCTATTATTTTTTGGAAGCGCAAGATGATTCTTTTGTATACCTCGGCCTTAAAGAAGGAATTGTTCCGGAACGGATGATCAGCGACCTGGAAGCGGCCCAGGAAAAAAAGATAGCATTTGATGCGGATCAGTATGTAGAAAAATGGCCGATCCGCAAGCACGATCATGTACTGATCCCGGCAGGAACGGTGCATTGCTCGGGTGCCAACAGTGTAGTTCTTGAAATCAGCGCCACGCCCTACATTTTTACATTTAAGTTGTGGGATTGGGGAAGAATGGGCATGGACGGAAAACCAAGGCCTATTTCATTAAAGCACGGTCAGCATTCTATTCAATGGAACCGCACCACACAATGGACTAAAAATAATATTCTCAACCAGGTACAAAAAATTGCAGAAGGAGAAGGATGGATAGAAGAAAGGACCGGACTTCATAAAGGTTCTTTTATAGAAACAAGAAGGCATTGGTTTACAGGAAAGGTTTATCACAATACCAATGGCATTGTGAATATACTTAATCTTGTAGAAGGCCGGGAAGCGGTTGTAGAAAGTCCCGGAGACGCTTTTAAACCTTTTATTGTGCATTATGCGGAAACTTTTATTGTACCGGCTGCTGTTGGTGTATATACTGTTCGCCCATACGGCGATGGTGTTGGCACAACCTGTTGTACGGTAAAAGCATTTGTAAATACAGAAAACCTCGGGGATTATCACAGCAATTAATATATGGAAAATTATAGTTTAAAATACGTATACCAGTACACTTTTGTAGCGGCTGTGGGCGGCTTGCTTTTCGGCTATGATACTGCTGTGGTTGCCGGCGCTATCGGTTTTATACAGGAAAAATATAACCTCTCTCCCGCTATGACAGGCTGGACGGCTTCCTGTGCTTTGGTTGGCTGTATGGCAGGCGCCATGCTGGCGGGAGTGCTCAGTGACAAACTGGGCAGGAAAAAAGTGCTGATGATATCTGGTTTTGCTTTTGCCATTTCTTCCATTGGTATACTTATTCCCTCGGGTATTGAATATTTTATTTTCTTCCGTTTCATTGGCGGCATAGGTATTGGTATCGCTTCTATCCTGGCGCCCATGTACATTTCGGAGATAGCCCCGGCCGCTATCAGGGGCAGGCTTATATCTATTTACCAGTTGGGGATCGTGACCGGTATACTGCTGATTTATTTTGTAAATGCCGGTATCGCAGGATTACATGATAATGCCTGGAACGTAGATTCCGGATGGAGGTGGATGTTTGGCTCTGGCCTGGTTCCCTCTCTTGTATTTATTTTTTTGCTGCTCCCGATACCTGAGAGTCCACGCTGGCTGGCAAAACAAAACAGGTGGGATGAAGCCGATCGTATACTTGCCAAAGTAAATGGCAGGGAAAATGCTGATAAAGAAATCATTTCCATCCGTGAATCATTAACGGAGAAGCAAGCACCTTTTTCTGACCTCCTAAAACCCGGTTTGCGTACGGCTTTGTTCATAGGTATCGTATTATCTGTTTTTTCGCAGATCACCGGCATCAATGTAATTATGTATTACGCACCGGAGATATTCAAGGCTACAGGAAGCGGTTCTTCTTCGGCATTGATGCAAACCGTATGGGTTGGCGGTATTAATTTGCTGCTTACCATTATCGCCATAAAATATGTAGACAAGCTCGGGCGAAAAAAATTACTGCTTATTGGTTCTGCAGGTATGGCGGTTTGCCTGGCAATTGTTGGTTTGGCTTTTTATACAGAATCTGCCGGGGGGTACTGGGTGCTGGCGGGGATACTGCTGTACATTTCATTTTTTGCCATTTCTCTTGGACCCCTCACATTTGTAGTGGTGGCAGAAATATTCCCCAACCATATAAGGGGCAGGGCAATGGGCGTAGCTATATTTTTTTTATGGCTCTCGGTATACGTGGTATCACAAACCTTTCCCATGCTGCTGGAATCAATAGGCAGCGCTTACACTTTCTGGATATACATGATAACCTCTGTAATGGCCTTTATTTTTATCTTGAATGTTGTGCCCGAAACCAAAGGGAAAACACTGGAGCAGATACAGGAGATGTGGAGGAAGGTGCAGTGAATAGTGAATGGTCAATAGTGAAACGAGAAACGGAGATAGGAGAAAGGAGATGTAAGACGTGGGAGATTGTGCATGCCTGACGCTTGTCGTTTCACGTTTATCATTTCACCTTTGTGGAATAACATATCAATTAGTAACGATGCGCATACTAAGATTACCTATTATCAGTCTATCCATTTTTTTTACGGGAGTTTTACACTGCGGTTGTTTCACACAAGCGAAACAGGATGAACAACTTTCTTCTGAGCTGACATTTACAGCAGTTCCCGCACCGGAATGGACGGCACTGTTTAAAAGAAATCACGGCTGGTTCGGTGGCGATGGTATATATTCAATTGCTTTAAGCGGGCTTGAGAAAGAAGCCACCGGAAATAAGGACAGTGTATTGATATGGTTTAGCGATACCTTGCTGGGAAATATTAATGATTCGCTGGAGAACGGCTTTACCATGATCAACAACAGCGTAGCACTGTTAACGGGCGGCAAGCCGGATAGCATGGCAATTCGTTTTTATTGGAATAAAAGCGCCGATCATCATCCTTCATCCGTGTTTGTACCCAATACACCTGTTACTCAACAGGGAGAATATTACTGGCTGGGCGACGGATTTGTAAATACGGAAAGGAATAATGATATCTATATTTTCGGCTATAGCATAAAAAATATTCCCGGGCAGGCTGTGTTTGGTTTTAAACAAACCGGCAATACGCTCATTCGTATACCAGCAGGTGATAAGCCCCCGTTCAAGCATATAACACAAATGGAAATTCCTTTTTCCCAGGGAGAACATGCTGACTCCCTTGGTTCGTTTGGCGCCGGCGTACTGGTTAACACAAAAAAAGCCGGTGCGCCTAACGCCGATGGCTACCTGTATATATATGGCGTAAGAGGTAAAAATAAAGAGGTGATAGCAGCAAGGGTTCTGCCGCAGGCCATTGAACAATTTAATGAATGGAAGTTCTGGGATGGTCAATCGTGGACGGCCGATATAACAGCCATCCAACCCATTGCAAACCGCGCATCCAACGAAATGAGCGTAACACCACTTACCGATGGCCGTTACCTGATGGTGTTTCAAAAAGATGCGATCGGAACCCATGTGGCAGTAAGGGTTGGAACATCACCCGCCGGGCCCTTTGGAGACATTACAGACGTATATGATGTAAAAGACGATCTGAAAGATTCACCAAATCTTTTTCCTTACAATGCCAAGGCGCATCCTGTGCTTTCACAACCCGGTGAATTACTGATCAGTTATAATATCAACTCGTTTGATTTTTTAGGGGATATAAAAAAATTCCCTCACTTATACCGTCCACGATTTATAAAACTGAAATACAAGTAACAACTGCCGTTGTATCCAATTAATAAAACCGTCCGGATTTTGTAGTATCACCATTCTAAAAATATAAACATGAGACGATTCTGTCATATTTTTTTATTGTCTTGTATAACCTGCATCAGCAATTTTAGTTATGCGGGTCCTGGTAATATCGCTCCGCTGGCAAAAGTTACAGCAAGTACTATTGCCAGTGAAACGTATGCTGCACAACATGTAACTGACGGCTGGATAGGTGTAGACGGCAAGGGTGAATGGGCTTGTGAAGGAGTATCCACCGATTGGGGCTATATCCGGCTGCCATGGATACAATTAGAATGGGAACAAACACAGCTTATTAATAAAGTAGTATTATACGATCGTCCTTCGTTAAAGGAAAATATTGCCGGAGGTAAACTAATGTTCAGCGACAGCAGTATATTATGGGTAAACCAGATACCTTCCGATGGAAGCGGCATTTCGATTTCGTTTACGGCCCGCAGGGTGAAGTGGGTTAAGTTTGTGGTAACGGATGCCACAGGACGAGATATAGGGTTTTCCGAAATAGAAGTATTTCCTTCTCCTGAACAGGCACAGGATTATGTTTCGTGGGTAGACCCTTATATTGAAACCAATCGTGGAAGATATTTCTTTTTTATTACCGGGAGCCTTCCATTTGGAATGGCCAGTTCAGCGCCCCTAACACGCAACAAAAACCAATTTGGCGGAGGCTATAACTACAACGAAAAAGAAATCCTGGGTTTTGAACAAATTCATGCATGGATGATGTCCGGGATAGAGATTATGCCCGCTTCTGAACATGAAAATCCCGCAGAAGGTCAACAAGGCTGGAAATCTGCGTTTAGTCACGATGACGAGATCGTGCAGCCGGGTTATCACCGGGTGATGCTTCAGAATAATAAGATATGGGTAGAGCAGACAGCCACAGAAAGAGTGAATTATTACAGGTTTCGCTATACAAAAAAAACCGCAGGAAGGATCATTATTAACCTGTCTGGTCATGTGTCCAACAGTACCATGGCTGATGCAAAAATTACCCGCATCAGTGATACCGCGATAGAAGGATCTTTCAGTTCCATAAAAAGATACTGGGGCGGTCCAAAGGATGTACGCATATTTTTTGTTATCCGGTTCGATAAGCCCTTTACATCGCTTGATGCATGGCAGGGCAATGAAACAATAAAAAATATCAATCACGCAAGCGGCGATAGCCTGACCCTGGCCGCTGCATACAACTTTAACAAAGGAGATGAGCTACAAATGAAAATCGGGCTTTCCTATACCACAATAGAAAATGCCCGGAATAACCTGCAGCAGGAATGCAGCACCTGGGACTTTGCTAACGTAAAAGAACAGGCACAGCATACCTGGAACCAATGGCTTGGGCGTATAGACGTACAGGGAGGCAGCCGGGAACAGAAAATTAAATTTTATACCGATCTGTGGCATGTATTACTGGGCAGACAAAAAATCAGTGATTTATCGGGTGATTATCCCGATCGCACTACCGGTAAAAGAGAAGGCAATTTTACAGATGCCGTTTTTAAAATAAAAACGGTTCCCAAAGATGCTTCAGGTAAACCAATGTTCAGCATGTATAACTCCGATGCGTGGTGGCTTACCCAGTGGAACCTGAATATACTCTGGGGTTTGGCATGGCCGGAAATGATGGATGAGCTATCGTCTTCTATGATTGAATATGCGAACAATGGTTACCTGTTACCGCGCGGGCCATCCGGCGGCGGGTATTCATATATCATGACGGGTTGCCCTGCCTCTAATCTCATCGTAAGTACATACATGAAAGGGTTATTAACCAAAACAAATGTGAAGCACGCGTATGAAGTAGTGAAGCGAAATCACCTGCCGGGCGGTATGCTCGGCAGCCGTGAAGACATCAATTTTTATACCCGCAACGGATGGTGGCCGGATAACGCAGGTATCACCATTGAAGCCGCTTTCCAGGATTGGGGCATCGCTCAGATGGCGGCTAAACTGGGCAGGAAGAAAGACTATACCTTCTTTAATAAAAGATCCAAAGGCTGGGAGTTGTGTTTTGATACAACACAAAAATTATTATTTCCTAAAAATAAACAGGGCACTTTCATACATAAAAATGCGCTGAGTGGCAGTGGCTGGATAGAAGCGAATGCCTGGCAGGCAACATGGGGAGTGTCGCACGCTATTCCTGAACTGGTAACCCGGATGGGAGGATCGGACAGCTTTTGCAATAAACTGAACTATGCATTTGAACAATCGCAGGCGAATGACTTTGTATATGGTTATACCAGTGGTTACGTTAGTTATGCCAATCAGCCGGGATGTTCCAACGCACATGTATTCAGCTATGGCGGCAGGCCCTGGCTTACCCAATACTGGGTTCGAAGAGTGAAAGAGCAGGCGTATGGCGGCGTAACGCCAGACCAGGGTTATGGCGGGCACGATGAAGACCAGGGACAAATGGGCGGCGTAAGCGCCCTGATGGCAATTGGCTTGTTCGACATTATGGGCAACCAGGCACAGCAGCCGGTGTATGAGATTACTTCACCGGTTTTTGATGAAGTAACTATTCAATTAGATAGAAAATATTACAAGGGTGAAAAGTTTGTGATTAAAACCTATAACAATAGTGCTCAGCATTGTTATATACAGTCCGCGAAGTTGAATGATCAAACATTGAATAATTTCTGGTTCAGCCATGATACCTTTACCAAAGGCGGGATACTTGAATTGTGGATGGGCGATAAACCCAACAAACAATGGGGAACAGCGGCGCTGCCTCCTGCATGTATACCTTAAAAGCAAATCAACAAAAAGCGATGGACAATTTGGTTATAGGAGTTGATATTGGCGGCACGCATATTACAGCGTGTATGGTTAATACAGATACCGGACAAATTATTGAGGGCGCCTGCGTGCGGGGAGAAATAGATCCTTTGCAAAATAAGGAGCATGTCATCCGCTCATGGGCCAAAACCATAACCGCCTGTGCCAAAGCGCATGGAAGCAGCATTGACCGCATGGGTATTGCCATGCCCGGTCCTTTTGATTATGAAAAAGGCATCAGCCTTATTACCGGTTTGCATAAATACGAATGCCTGTATGGTTTGAATGTAAAGCAATTGCTGGCTGCTGAACTGGGCATAGCTTCTAACAGCATCCGTATGATGAATGATGCCACGGCTTACCTGGCAGGTGAATTGAAAGCAGGTGCGGGGAAAGACTGTAATCATGTTGCCGGCATTACGCTGGGAACAGGATTGGGTTCGGCAATGTATGAGAATGGCTTTTTCCACGAGGGAGATCTCTGGTGCTTCCCTTTTCGTGAGAGCAGGGCCGAAGAATTCTTAAGCTCAAGGTGGTTTGTATCAGAATATGCAAAAAGAAAAAAAGAAAAAGTTACCGGGGTAAAAGCACTGGCTTCTATGGCCAATGATGATGTGGCTGCCAGGAAATTGTTTGAAGAATTTGGTTATACATTAGGTGAAGTATTGAAAGACCGCTTTTTTGATCATTTCCCCGAAAGAATTATTATTGGCGGAAACATCGCCAAAGCCCTGGATCTATTTAAACCCTATTGCGAAGAAGTGCTCCGGCAACATATGTTTTCCTGTATGCTGGTGCCTGCCCAATTGGGAGAAAATGCTGCGCTCATTGGGGCTGCATATTTGTGGGAATAAAAAAATCTCTCTGCTGATTTCTGATGCCCTGGTTCGTGTCACGACCAGCTTCAAATGAATTGGAAGCCGAAGCTAACCGCTGTGCCGTTTCTTAAAAAATAAAATCAATAATTTATGAATGATACTTCGGCTAAAGTTTCTTCGTCTGATTTGCCGGGAGAAACTGCTACTCATTATGATCAATTTTTCGGTCCCTTATTCTTTGAACCATATGCCATAGAAGTTGCAAAACGAATTGACCCCGCCCTGGTATCTATTGTGCTGGAAATTGCTGCCGGAACAGGCCGCGTTACCCGCCATATCCGGGAACGTATTCCACCCCCGGCAAAATTAATCGCTTCAGATATTAGCGGGGATATGTTGGCCGTAGCCAAAAAGAAATTAAGCCATCATGATATTGACTGGCAAAATATAGATGCCCAACAACTTCCTTTTAGCGATAATGGTATAGACCTGGTTGTTTGTTGTTTCGGATATATGTTTGTTCCTGATAAGCCGAAGGCATTTGCAGAGGTATATCGGGTTCTAAAACCGGGCGGCCTATTTTTATTTACCACCTGGGATAAGCTGGAGAATAACGCTGCGTCCTATTCTTCCAGATCTATAGCACAGGAATATTTGGAAGGGCCCTTGCCTGAATCATATAATCTTTCGACCTCGATGAGTGATGAAGCTGCCATAACACCATTATTACAGGATGCCGGGTTTGCAAAAATATCAATTGAAAAAGTAAAGCTTTTTTCCGTCAGCCCAACCGCAAAAGAAGCTGCTTATGGTCTTGTAGAGGGGGGACTTATTTATGAGGAGATCAAAAAGCGTAATCCTGCCTGGATAGATGAGATAAAAATTAAGGTGGAAAAAGAACTTGCTGAAAAATTCGGAGCTGCTCCCATGATCGCTCCAATGAGTGCTGTAATCATTCAGGCGTGGAAATAATGGAAACACGGACACGGCAGAACTTCGTTGGGGCAGAAGGCAATCATTCCCAATGCCCTGGTTCGTGAGGCACGAACCGGGGCGGGATGTTTTCGGATGTCCTGGTACACGTCACCACGTACCAGTATGGTATTCCTTCAAAACATATCCACAATATTATTCAAAAATCCAAAATCATCAATGCCCGTTTCATAATATTTTGCTGATGAATAATAGTACTTAACAGGATCATCCGTTAATTGCCAGTGTTCTGCCAAAGGATTGTCGTGAATGTATTGTAGTTTCTGAATAGCTGTATTCTTTTGTGTGAGGTTTAAACGCCAACGGATCCCGCTGCCAAAATTTATAATTTTTATTAGCCGCATTTACTGAAAAGGAAGGCAAAAACAAAGAGTCATTATATATAAGAAGATTTTGTTCGACCCTTTCAGGGTCGTAATGCTTTTATCGTGTAGTTATAAACGTTCAGACCCTTTTAGGGTCAATACAAGTCCTTATACGTAAATCGGTCGGCACCCGCCGCAGAAGGGATCAGACCGCTATTGGAATAAAGGCCTTTCCTGTCCTGAAAGGATACAAGATTTATAACAAGAAGAGAAAAGTTTAAAGCGACTCCTTTGGAGTCGAATTTTCAGATGCCCTGGTACGTGTCTCCACCATAGCCGTCAACTTAGTGCTTAATTTCCGCCGTGTGAAGTCTCCCAACTTCGCGCCTGCTATGTTCTCCGGAGGTTTATATCTCCACACATAAAGCTCATAGATCGCTAATGAGGCCAAATGCACGTTACTTCGCCTTTTCAAACATCACAATAGCAGTGTACAAAACACCTGCTTCTCCTCTGAAAGTTCCCGACCCCCGTGGTTTGTTATCAACAGAATACCATTCATAAAAACCATTGTTGTCTTTTACCCGCTTAACCATTGGCAATACCTGCTCATACGC
This sequence comes from Agriterribacter humi, assembly GCF_009192765.1. GTDB lineage: Bacteria > Bacteroidota > Bacteroidia > Chitinophagales > Chitinophagaceae > Agriterribacter > Agriterribacter humi. The sequence continues at coordinate 341,427 of NZ_VOHQ01000001.1, forward strand.
TTTTTTTACAAATCCGTATCTGATCAACTGCTGTATCATCCGGCCACCAAACCAGGTCCAGTCGCCACCATTCTGATAACTGTAAACAGGATTCATAATTTTATTTGCGAAATAACCTTCGGGGTATGGCGGATACAACGTAAGCCCAATAGATGGCGCCCCGGCCTGTTTCACCCTTTTGATCATCTCGTCTAATGAAATCTTTACTTCTTTCTTACTTAACAATCCGGCTTCTATCGCAATAGCAGTACCTCCAAAATAATAGATTTCATCTTCATCAAACGTTGCAGGAAAAGGAGAACCTTTTAAATAAATATGGGGAATAAATTTCTGCCTGTTTTTATCCCAAAGGTATTTCCTGCTGTTTTGAGCAATATTGTTTTTTATGGTCTGCCATTTTTGCCTGGTTGCAGGAACCATTTCCATTAAATTATTCAATGCTATTATAAACATGGCATTATCATAAATGTCAATAGCAGGATGTGTGTTTTCATCCAGGTCAACGCCCCACCCATGTTCCGGCTGCACATCACCCCAGTCGGCTGTAGTTGCCCCGGTAATAAGACCGTATTGCTGGTTGAATTTGTTGTTCATCAAAAAATTCATGCTGTATTCAAGCCGTTCCGCAACCGTTTTGCTGCCTATCTTTTCATCTAAGATAGTCCGGTCGCCCGTTAGTTGCACATATTTGTAAACCGCCTGAATCAGTGAACTCTCCTGGTCGGTTTCTACCGTATTTTTATGACCGGCGTATCGTGGTTCCAGCGGTGAATAGATAAAGTCATATTCAACTTCGCCCACTTTTTTAACCGGGGTAAACCCATCAATAATATTTCCATCTTCTCCCTGCATTCTTAAAAAAACCAGCAGGTTTTCTTTCAGTACTTCTTTCTCATACACCTGTGCAGCCAGTTCAATAAACGTATTGTAATCCCTGATCCAAACCTCACGGTAACCATCACCGGCATTAAACCCGGTTTTCATTACTTCCAGGGCTTTGGCTTTTACAAAATTAAAATATTCATTGCTTTTTATTTTTTCAGCCAATGCCTTATCTATATGCTTGTTTTCCTGCGCTGAAGTTGCTACGCTGATCATTAGCAACATCAACAGTAAATAGTTTCTTTTCATTTTTTATTTCTGTTTATTATCAATTCCCCATTTCTTATTAGGCGTTGCTCCCATTTGCAGTATTAAAGATCCACCTTTTAACAATTCAGAAGCAGGGAATTTAAACGATTTCAATGCCTTTCCGTTCAGCACCGCGCTTTGAACGTACATATTCCTGCGGGATGCTCCTTTGGCTTCTATTACAAATTTTTTACCCCGGCCAAATCTGTTATCTAAGTCAATTTCTATCTTTTCAAAAAGCGGACTGCCGATTTCATATACCGGGTTCGCATTGCATCCCCCATCAGTTTGGAACAATCCCAACGCGGCCATTACAAACCAGGCGCTCATCTGCCCCTGGTCTTCATCACCCAGATAAGCATTTCCAATACCGTATCCATAATACCGTTCCAAAATAGAACGGCTCCATTTTTGTGTTGACCAGGGCTTTCCCGCCCAATTGAACAGGAATGCAAAATGCGTAGACTGCTGATTTCCCTGCACCACCGGGTAATCCCAGTACTGGTCATTCATTCCATTGTAGCGCCACGGTTCGCTTGCTTCAAATCCCCATTCTAACCTGTCAATAAATTTCTGCTTCCCTATAAGATTCACTAATGCAGGCACATCCTGGGGCACAAAAAAAGTTAGCTGCCACGCATTGCCCTCAACATATTCCTCATTGGCTCCGCTACGAAAAGGATTAAAATCGGGCGCCCATTTTCCATCGCTCAATTTCATGTGACAGTAACCATCTTCGTCTATGGTGTTTTTCCACCAATAACCACGGTCATTAAACTTTGCATACAGCTCCTTTTGTCCTAATGATTTAGCCAACTGCCCTACTGTCCAATCGTCATAAGAATATTCCATTGTATTAGAAAAACGGCCTTTATCGGAAGGAACATATTTATGTTTCATGTATTCCGTTAAATCGCGGTTGCCTGCAAAACCGGTATATATTTTCTTCGCAGGTATTGTTTGCATATTAACTGCCGCCTCTAATAGTTTTGAAGCATTAAAGTTTCGTATACCCATCTGGTAAGCGCCAACCATCATCGGTATTTCATGTTCCCCCACCATTACGGGAATATAATTCATGCCTGCCGGGCCTTTTGCTAATCGCCCATAGGCATCATACATGGCGAGTTGAGAATTTACCCAGCGATTGCTCCACTCGGGTGTTATTAAATTCCACATTTGATTCAGGTTCCAGAATGTATTCCAAAATGCATCACAGCCCAAAGCCACATCATCCGGACTTTTTAATTGCTGTATTTTACCATCTGTTCCTTTCCATTGTCCATTGATATCGCTCCAGGTATTGCGGCTGCAAATTGACCGGTACATTGAATTATAAAAGCGTACTTTTTCCTGCCTGTTCGTTGTTGTAATGTTAACCCGGTTAAAAATATCGTTCCATTCATGGGACTGGTGCTGTCTCACCGCTTCAAAATCCCATCCGAAAGGCATTGTTATTTCTGTTTTTAAATTTAATCCGGCGTTGTTAATACTCACCAATGAAATGCCCGATCGTATTTGTACAACCGGGTTTGCCTTTGCATCAAACTGAAGGAAAAAGCCTGCATTTTTTATATCTTTCGCAAGGAAATGATCTCCATAACTAACACTGTCATTCGTCCACCCACCGATGGATTGAAAAGGTTTATCAAATTCTAAAACAAAATGAACAGTGTAGTCCTGATCGGCATCTGTACTCCAAACATTGGGTGAAAACTGGTGCGCAAAACCTTCGATCCTGTAATCACTGATCTTGCGAACACTGATCTCCTTTAACTGATAATCATATTCAGACGGAATGTGTAAATCCACAAGAATACGTGAACTATCCCTGTTGGCGGGAAAAGTAAACCGCATAAATCCGCAACGTGTAGTAGCGGTAAGTTCCGCTTTGATGTCATAATCTTTAAGCTGTACTTTGTAATATCCAACAGGCGCTTCTTCAGTGCTTTTATCAATAGCCGATCTATAGCCCGAACCAGGCAGCAGTTCATCGCCAATGGTTGTTTTTAATGTGCCATTGGATGCAAAAATACCTAAGCCTCCCATCGTCCATTCATGTATGTGGCTGAAAGTGCCGATGCTTTCATACGATGGCTGATAACCTGCCTGCCATCCTGCATTCTGATTGTCGGGACTTAATTTAACCATACTAAAGGGCATCCACGGTCCCGGTGCAATCATCCATCGCGAGTGCCCGGTTCCTATACGGGTATCCACATAATCGGCCGGTGTTTGCAATTTTTGGGCAGAACGTTCCACTACACCTTCTTCCACTAACTTTCCATCTGCCAGTATCCTGTATTTACTTTGCTGTGCTGTTTCAACCGCGGGCATTGGCGCTTCAAATTCATAATTGCCTTTTTCCAACTGCTCTTTAAATATTGTTTGTCCATCCAGTTCAACGTTTAAACCAGGCAGACCCTGCAGGTGTTCGATATTAACCAAAAGCGGCTGCACTTTTTTACCTTCCTGTAATAATTCATAGTTTGCCGCTTTTACATTTCGCACAAAACATTTACCGGGTTTTTCAATCTTTAACAGGTCGCCTTCCAAACGGATGTCATCAAACATTATCCAGGATCCCTGCAATACTTCTATAGTAATACAGTTGCCTCCTTTTTTTATTACCCCGCTTTCAACCGGAATTTCAATTGTTTTATGTGTTGCATGCTTACCATTACCGGTTATAGAAAGTGTATCTATATAAGGCTCGTTTAATGAGGGAGACTTTTGTGTGCTCGGATCATATCCCGTTGCAGTTAGTTGTTGTTTTACAGATTGATTATTGATGGATATTTTGATGAGCGGAAGAAATTTCTTTGCATAATCTGCGAGCTCAATAATAAGTGTATAGGTTCCCTTCCCGGGTACATCTTCTACGCCAAATAAAATATTAACCTCGTTGGTACGCCAACCGGAAGTTGGCCAGGTGCCGCCCCAGGTATCCGCCGGGCCGGGAAGCACATAAGGAAAGTCTTTTTTTTCACGGGAATACCCAACCAGGAAAAATTTATCTTCAAAACCAAAATCATGCTCAATAAATTTTTTGAACCCATCAGGAGCTAAAGAAAATTCATTTGCCGAATTATCGGCAACACCTATACGCCATAATGTATCCTGTTTTTCCGTTGCTGTTGCATATCCCGTTATTGAAATCGTTAACAGGCATAAAAAAAATAATTTTATCATACTGATCTTTTGAGCTTACTTATTTTTATTTCAAGAAAAGTATCGGCGGTGCATAGGGTTTGATATCAACTCAAGACCACACTTATATAAAAGTCCAATGGCAGGTTTCCCCGCCATTGGCTTCAACTTCATTAACCCGGAAAAATTCGTTCAGTACAGATAAGCTTTAGTAGCCCGGATTTTGTTCTAAAGCGTTATTGCTTTTTTTAATCTCATCATTGGGAATAGGGAAGCGGTAGTAATGGTCTCCTTTCCACGGCTTTCTTACTTCCGCTTCAGGTATTACACCATATGTATAGGTCAATTTACCTAAAAGATCGCCTGCCTGAGCGCCGGTCCAGTCCATCTTAACACTGGTAAGTCCCCTGATAGGAATATCAATGTTACCCGGGGCTGCTTTCCAGCGCATAAGATCAAAGAAACGCTGATCTTCCAACTGTAATTCTATTGCCCTTTCATTCCTGTAATCTCTCACAAGATCTGCGCCCGTACTGGTGATATCCGGCATATTGGTAGATGGCCTTTGCCTTATCTTATTGATGTACTCGCGGGCCAACGGTTCGTTTTCCAATGCAATCTGAATTTCTGCATAGTTTAAATAAAACTCCGTTAACCGCATAAATACAGTTACCTGGTTATAGTTAAAATCAAAGCTTGCACGAGGACCATCGAAATCAAGCAGCCTTCTGAATGTATAACCGGTTTGCACTCTCCAGTGAAATGGCGTTAGCCCTTTTACCCAATAGGTTTTGGAATCCCTGCCAAAATCAAAAAGGGTTTGCCCGTTTTCGGCATCCACCTTATTAGGGTTGGCATAAGGAGGGGCGTTGTCGGGATTAGGATTGGCATCCTCCCAATATTCGTAAACCCTGTGCGTGGTTTTTGATCCATCCTGGATAAATACCGGACCCGCACCGGGATAGAGAATAGAAGTATAATACCGGGGGTCCCTGTTGTCATTGGGTTTTTGCGGATCATAACCCGAAGCCGCGTTTACCGTTATACCATCTGCCTGGTAGGGATATTCGCCATTTTCCATTTGAAACATATTGACAAACCTTTGCGTTGGCATCAAACGTTGTCTTGCATCAAAACCGGAAGGCCAGTAATCGTAGTTATAACCCCAGTCCGGTATCCTGGTGGCGGGAGTAAACGATTTCCCAAAAATGGTCTCGTCATTTTTTAATGGCTTTATAAACAAGTCTGCGGTTGACGAATGCAAAGCATAGCCGGCATCTATTACCGCTTTGGTTGCAACTTCTGCTGCCTGCCATTTTGATTTGTCATTGGTGGGATTATTTAAAGGACTCGCTGCATACAATAATACTCTTGCTTTTAGAGCGAGTGCCGCGTTCTTGCTGATCTTTCCTTCATTTACAGGTACGCCATCCAGCAACGTTATGGCTGCATCGCATTCGCTCAATACGAATGCAACACATTCATCGTAGGTGTTCCGGGGTGTATCAAAGCTTTCTTCATCGAGCTTAAAACTTTTTGTAATGAGTGGAACGCCGCCATAGGTACGCATTAACTCAAAGTACATCCATGCTCTCAAAAAATGCACTTCACCTTTCATAGGATCAAGTTTGGACTGATCAATATCAGAGGTCTCTACCTTTTCAAAAAAAATATTTGCCTTCCTGATATAGCTGTATTCTTCGTTCCAGATGTTGGTAAGATCGGTAATATTATCAGGGGTGATAATACCATCTATATATTCGCGGATACCCGCAGCCCTGTCGTGTGTCTCCGGTTGTGAAACTGCTACATCGGTTAAGGCTTCAAAACCACCTGAGCCGGGACTCCATGGCGGTTTAATACCATTGTAAATATTGTATACGTAATTCTGCAAAAAAGTGGCATCGCCAAAAACAGCATCTTCAGATATGGCATCCAAAGGCTTTTTATCCAGCAGGTCGCGATTACAGGAAATAATCGTGGTAACGCAAATGAGCGACAAGACCGCGATTTTCTTCATTGTTTTATCCATTGATAAATATTTCATACGACTATTATTAAAAAGTAATATTAAGACCAGCACTTACTGTTCTCATTATAGGATATACGCCACCGTTACCGGTTTGCGGTGCTGTTTCCGGATCTCCTGCGCCATATTTTTTAAGGTTATTAAATACCATAAACAGGTTATCACCTGAAACATATAGCCTCAACGCGGAAATTTTGAATCTTGTCATCAGGTTTCCGGGAAGTGTATATCCCAATTGAGCTGTTTTTAAACGCAGCCAGCTTGAACTGTGATAATAAAAATCGCTGTTGGAACCCGCGAACCCGGTTGGAGAAATCATCGGAAGCTCAGCATTTGTATCGTCTAATGAAAAACTATTCAGCGCTACATACCTCAGTCCATTACCGTTGGCGCCCGAATTAAATCCATTGCTCAGGCGCCACTTAGCCCCACTCTGCCCTGCGAATAACAGAGAGAAGTCAAAATCTTTATAATCTAATCCAATGTTAAATCCAAACTGCATTTTTGGAAGAACGGCACCGGCATTTACGGTTGTATTAAACATATACCGGTCATTGCTGGTTATTTCACCATCATTATTGAGGTCGGCAAAGATCAACGCTCCAACTGTAGCACCAGGATAGCTGGGGTATTTATCTAAATCTGCCTCCGTTCTGTAAATACCGGTTGCCTTATATACCAGGGCGGAACCGAGCGGTTGACCTTCCAGTTTCTGGTACGGTTCCGATTGCGGTGTTTCGTCAAAATATATAATTTTATTTTCGGTATAGGCAAGGTTTGCATTTAACATTATATTTACCTGTCCTACATTCTGTCTGTATCCTGCCTGAACTTCAAATCCTTTATTATCCATTCTTCCAATATTCTCATCCGGTAATATCAGTCCGGTATACCCGGGAATGGATGCTTGTCTCCTTCCGAGGATATTGGTCGTTTTGGTTTTATATAAGTCCAGTTCAAATGTTAACCTGTTTTGCAAAAAACCTAATTCCAAACCCAGATCAGTTGTTTCGCTTACTTCCCAGGTAATATTAGGGTTGGGCGTTGATGTAGCTGCAATGCCGCGGGCATCTGCTCCATTAACAACCCATCCTGCTGAATAGCCAAATGCTCCAATATATTGGAAAGGATTTACCCTGTCGTTGCCCAGTTGCCCCCATGAAGCCCTTATTTTAAAGTTACTGAACAGGTTTTGCGGCATAAAGGATTCTTTGCTGACTACCCATGCAGCAGAAGCCTGTGGAAAAAAGCCATACCGGGTATCTTTGGGGAAAATAGGTGAGCCATCATAACGGGCACTGAACCCAAGCAGATATTTACTTCTGAATTCGTAGCTGGCGCGCCCAAAATAATTTCGCCGCGCATTTTCTGCGGCTCTTCCGTCAGTATTCCAGTTGTTGCGGTTAGTGCTGCCGGCGAATAGTTGATCAAGCAATGGAGAATCATAACCCAGGCGTTGTGCCCAGAAGTTATTGGTTTTGTAATCCATTTGTTCATAAGCAACAAAAATTCCAATCTTATGGTCACTGCTAATCGTTGCATTATAAGAAAGCTTGATATTATTGGTAATTCTCTGGCTTTGATAAAAATCTTCTCTTAAGCCTATATCCTCAACTGTCCTTGACTCCTTCTGTACAATTGAATCAGTATTAGGAACTCTTTCATAATATGGCCAGGTATAATTAAACACCTTATCGTAATTAAAGGTTTTAACTATATTCGAAAATCCATCCAATGTCAGTCCGTTCACATATGGGATATTCCATTTAAAACGAATCGTACCACTCAAAATATCTGCTTTATACTTTCTGTAGCCAGGGCTGAGTAATCTTGCTACGGGATTCAGGTGCGACCATCCCTCGCCGGGATAACGATAATCCCCTCCGATATACGCTTCCTGCAAAGGACTGGTGGATGCAAAAGCACCCACATCTCCACCTGGGCCGCTTTGCGGAAGTTCCGTATTTTTTTCGCGGCCCGACAGATCAAAGCCAACTTCAAAATTATCCGTCACGGAAACATCTATATTGCTTCTTACATTGTATTGTTTAACTTGCGTTTTACCATCTCCCCTCATAATACCCCCCTGGTATGCCGTACCGAGAGATACAAAATATCTTATTTTATCGGTACCTCCACGCATGGTTATGGATTGCCTGTTTTGCGGAGCAGGTGCGTCAACCAGTGCATCATACCAGTTTTCCGCCCTTCTTGTGCCATTTTTAAATGCGTCAATCACTTCCTGTGGAAAATCCGGCGTAGTGCCTTCCAGTTCTCTTCTTTTGTTTAATACATCTATATATTCAAACACATCTCCTGATTTTACTTTCGCCGCAGGTGATTGCCATCCAAATGAGGTACTAAAATCAAAGGCAGCTTTTCCCGACTTCCCACGTTTTGTAGTAACTAATATAACACCGCCGGCAGATTGTGCGCCATAGATAGCCGCTGATGCATCTTTCAAAACAGAGATAGATTCGATGTCGTTAGGATCTAAACGGTTCAAACCATCCGGGTCGGCATTGGCCACCCCATCTATTACTATCAGGGCGGAAGTATTTCTATACGTTTTAGCACCGCGTACAAGAATCTGCGCATCATCAAAACCCGGAGCGGAGCTTTGCTGGGATACAAATAAACCGGGCAGCCTACCGGCTAAAGAATTGGAAACAGAAAGATTGGTTGATTTTTTTATTTCAGCACCTGTTGTTTGTACAACGGCATTGGTGAGTTCAGATTTTCTTTGCGTACCATACCCCACTACAACAACATCATCCAAACTTTGTGAAACGGATGCCAGCTCCACATTTATGTTTGTTTGTGCACCTACCTTTATCTCTTTGGCCGTATATCCTACAAAAGAAACAACCAGTATACTGCTTCTGTTCCTGATGCTTAACCTGTAATTTCCATTCGCATCTGAAATGATGCCATTGCTGGTGCCTTTTTCCAGCACATTGGCCCCGGCTATAGGATCGCCATTCTCGTCTGTTATTTTTCCCGAAATAACAATATCCTGAAAATTGTAAGCGCTATGCCCGGCAGGAAGGAGGACTTCTCTGGTATTGATTATTGGCGGGTTGCTATCATTTGCCAATAATACCGGACATGAAAAGAACGAAAGAATAAACCCGCAAAGAGCACACCTGGTTCCGGACCAAATGCGTGGCAGCAGTTTTGATTTCATAACAAGCAATTAATTTTTAATAAAAGTTAAACCTGGATCTGTTTTTTGGGGTTACAGGGGTTCGCAACTAACCAGTCATTTTAAAGATTCACCTGGCTTACTAAGGGCTGTTTATTTTTTTTCCCATATGCTGGTACCTGCTGATTTTGTTTCAATTGATACTATAATAAATGGCTGTTTACAGAGGCTTCCTTTTAAAAGAGGGTTTTCGTTCAGTCAGCAAAATTCTACGGGTATTCATTCTATAGCCAGTGCAGGTAGCGATGTAAGTAGCATATCAACAAAGCGCCAAACTCAAAAATCAATATGTATATACATTTGTACTTAATTCAAATATAATAGAAAAAAATACAATTCACATTTTTTTTTGTTTATTTTTAAAATCCGGTGTGAGATGGTATTGGTTTTCTTCCTAAAACAGTTTTATGAGCCATTTAGTAAGACATTGACTTCTAACATTTTATACCCCATATATGATTTTTCGGCTCCATCAGCCATAAAAAAATATTTATACCCCAAATCAAACCAGCTCAAATTAATTCCACAACTTCAATTGCCAAATGATTCAATGTATGAAATCCATTTTTTACTGCACGCTGTTTTTTCTTTTCTTTTCTTCCTGCAGGCAAAATACTGAACTGTTTCAACTGATCTCCCCTGAACATTCTGCCATTCGCTTTAATAATAAGATAACAGAGAATGATTCTATTAATCCTATTGACATAACCAACTTGTATAACGGTGGAGGCATTGGTGCGGGTGATTTTAACAATGATGGCTTACAGGATATTTACTTTACGGGAAGCAGGGTACCCAATAAATTGTATTTGAACAGGGGAAAGCTAAAATTTGAGGACATTACAAATAGTGCGGGGGTAGATGGCAATGGTAAATGGTGCAGGGGAATAGCTGTTGTGGATATCAATAATGACGGTTGGATGGATATGTATGTTTGCGCATCCATGGATAAAAACCCAGAAAGGAGAAAAAACCTGCTTTACATTAACAAGGGTCTGGATAAAAAAGGATTGCCTTTTTTTAAGGAACAGGCTGCCGCTTATGGATTAGATGATACTACGCATTCAACCATGGCAAGTTTTTTTGATTACGATAACGATGGCGACCTGGATATGTACCTGGCGGTGAACGAGATCCTCCCAAACATAAACCCCTCCGTTTTTAAACCCAAAATTACAGACGGATCTTTTCCCAGTACAGGAAGGCTTTACAGGAATACTATGGATACCCTGGCAGGCCATCCCGTATTTACCAATGTTACCAAACAGGCAGGACTTACTTTAGAAGGATATGCACATGGGGTAACGATTGCAGATATCAATAAAGATGGCTGGAAAGATATTTTTGTGACCAATGATTTTATTTCAAACGATCTGTTGTATGTAAATAATCATGACGGAACTTTTACAGATAAAGCTGCATCTTATCTTAAACATACTTCTGCAAACGGAATGGGACAGGATATTATAGACATCAATAACGATGGGCTGTCTGATATAATAGAATTAGACATGAGCCCGGAAGACAATTACCGTAAAAAAATGATGCTCAATTCAGGGAGTTATCAAATATTTCAACTGAACGACTTCTTTAAATACCAATACCAGTATGTAAGAAATACACTACAGGTTAACCTGGGACCAAGTGTACAATCAAATGATTCAATTGGCGACCCGGTTTTTAGTGATGTCGGTTTCTTTTCAGGCATTTCGGAAACAGACTGGAGCTGGGCTCCGTTAGTTGTCGATTTTAACAATGACGGACTTCGGGATTTGGTAGTTACCAATGGTTTTCCAAAAGATATAACGGATCACGACTTTATCGTTTACCGGCAGGAACCTACACCTATTGCTTCCAAATCCAGCATCCTGGCGCAGATCCCGGAAGTAAAAATTCACAATTACGCTTTTCAGAATAAAGGCAATTGCAGCTTTAGCGATGTGTCGGGCGATTGGGGCTTAAACAAAGTTTCCTTTTCAAACGGCGCGGTATATGCGGACCTGGATAATGACGGCGACCTGGATATGGTTATCAATAATATCAACGATGAGGCTTTTGTTTACGAGAATACATTGATGGATTCAAAGGAAAATAAGAAGCATTATTTATCCGTGCAATTAGCAGGTGATAGTTTAAACGTAAATGGAATAGGTGCGTGGATCGAAATTTATTATGGTAATAACCAGCAGGCGTATGAGCAAACGCCTTACCGGGGCTACCTCTCTTCTATCCAGTTAAATCCTCATTTTGGACTTGACACAGTAGCCCTGATAGACTCCCTGATCATTAAATGGCCCGACGGAAGCAAAGAGCTGATAAAAAATGTAGCCGCTGACCAAACATTAAAATTGAATAAAAAGAATGCCAAAGACCGTTATGACTGGCGAATCCCTGCTATAGCAGAACACACGCTATTTAAAGATGTTACAGCATCACTGGGCATTCAATATAAACATTCGCAAATGGATTATATTGATTTTAATATTCAAAAATTATTGCCCCACAAATTTTCTGAATATGGGCCATCCCTGGCTGCCGGAGATGTGAATGGCGATGGGTTGGATGATATAATTGCCGGAGGGAATTCTTTATTTGCAACAACGCTGTTATTGCAACAGCATAACGGTTCATTTTTACAAAAAGCGATAACACAGCCAACCGAATTAAGGGATGTGCATTACCAGGATATGGGAACCATCCTGTTTGATGCAGACGGAGATGGTGACTTGGATCTTTACCTGGCGCGGGGTGGATATGAAAGCAAACCTAATACGGCGGCTTACCGGGACCAGTTTTTCATCAATGACGGAAAAGGCAATTTTACAACCGATTCCCTGGCGCTGCCAAAAAATTTTGTAAGCAAATCGTGTGTAAGAGTTGCAGATTATGATAAGGATGGAGACCTTGATCTTTTTATTGCCGGCAGGATAGAACCCTGGAATTATCCCAAAGCAGTATCCAGTTCTATTTACAGGAACGATTCAAAAAACGGGCGTATACAATTTTCTGATGTAACCGGCGATATTGCGGGTGAATTAAAAAACATCGGGCTGGTGTGCGATGCCCTGTTTACAGATTTTGATAATGATGGCTGGCCGGACCTGGTGCTGGCCGGAGAATGGATGCCGCTTACCTTTTTTAAAAATGATAAGGGTAATTTTAAATATGTAACTGCAAAAACAGGTTTGTCCAATGAAGTTGGATGGTGGAACAGCATTGCGGCAGGCGATTTTGACAATGATGGAGATATTGATTATATAGCCGGCAACCTGGGTCAGAATTCTTTTTATAAGGCAAGCGCCCAATACCCGGTATCTGTGTATGCCAAAGACTTTGATAAAAACAATAGCTACGATGCCTTCATGTCGTTATATCTTCCCGCCAGCCAGGACTCTCTTGCAAAAAAAGAATTTCCGGCGCACTTAAGAGATGATGCTATAAAGCAGATGACAGCCATAAAGGCGAAGTTCCAGAATTTCAAATCGTATGCCGGGGCTACGATGGACCAGTTGCTTACTAAAGACCAGTTAAAAGATGCATTAATATTAAGGGCCAATAACTTCAGTTCGAGCTATTGCAGAAATGATGGTGATGGTAAATTCACTTTAGTACCCCTGCCTTTTGTGGCTCAAATGTCTGCTTTGAACGGTATGATAACAGATGATTTTGACGGAGATGGCAACCTTGATGTAGCTATGAATACCAATGACTATGGATCGGAAGTAACAACAGGACGTTACGATGCACTGAATGGTTTGATACTGAAAGGAGACGGCAAAGGAAACTTCATCCCTCAATCCATTCTTGAAAGCGGCATTTTTATTCCGGGTAATGGCAAGGCATTAATAAAATTGAGAAGTGCAAATGGCAAATACCTGCTGGCTGCGGCACAAAACCGTGCCCCGCTGAAAGTGTACACGCTTAAAAAAGATATTATTAATATTCCTTTGCAACCGCATGAGGTAAGTATTGAAATAGTTTACAGAAATGGGAAAAAGCAAAGGCAGGAATGTTATTATGGTTTTTCCTTTCTGTCGCAATCAGCAAGATTTTTGAGTATTGATAAGCATATTGCCTCCGTAATTATTTCGGATAGCAAAGGCAGAACAAGGAAGCTGGATTTTTAATCCAATAAGAATTTCCCCACTTTTAATCAAAATGTTGCAGTTCCTATTTCGTAAGTTGTTGATTTCTTGTGATCGTCTTCGTACGTATTTTTAGTTTTTGAACAGGTTCTAATTATTGTTATCTCCTGCTCTCAATGGTATAAACGAAGCTGTCGGCCCTGTAAAAACCCAGGTTATATTCAATAGGACGTTCCCCCTGGTCAAAAACAAACCTTTTTCTGCACAGTACAGGAGTACCCGGAGTAAGATTCAATTTACCTGCGATGAATTTATCGGCCGCTTTTGCAGTAATTTCTTCTTTAGAAAGGCTGGCTACCACCAGGTGATCTTTTTCTAATATTTCATACAGCGGTCTTTGAAAATCTTCCTTTCCTGTAAGCCCAACACGCGGATGAAAATAGGAGACAAAATACACAAAAGGGCCCTCGGGGCGTCCCCTTAACCTTTCCATTTTCAAAACCTTTTTATTTGCCCTGATCTCGAAAAAATTAGCTACCGTTTCTTCCGGTCTAACCCAGCTCAGTTTGAGTTCAAAATTTTTAATGGGTATCTTCCGGGCTGCCATTTCCTGGGAAAAACTTAGCCAATTAACCGATTTTGAGCTTACTATACTGTTGCTAACCTTCGTTCCAACACCTTTTTTCCTTATAAGCAGCCCTTCATATACGAGCTTATTTATGGCCAGGCGTAAAGTGGTTCGGGATATAGCCAACTGTTTGGCAAGCTCAACTTCATTGGGCAGTAACTTTCCTTTTGCGTATTGCGGGTTACGTATGATCTTTCTCAAAAGCTCCTCCGCCTGTATGTGTAGTGGTATGTGGTTTTTGTGATCAATTGAAAAATTCATGTCTGAAATGTTGGTGCAATATTACATTTTTTATAGAATAATATATTAAATACAAATTGGATGCATTGAAGGGAACGATTTTTGAAAGTTAATTTTTATGACACTGCATGAAATAAATCAACAGCTAAAAAATGCTGATGCAACCGAAGTCCGGAATCTCGCCATTGAATTTGACAGAACCCTGCAGGAACTTTGCTATGTTCATGATGACTACAAACGCTTCAATGAGCAGTACCGCTCCGATATCAATGATCTAAAATCGAGCAAAGCGCCGGAGAACGGCAATGAACTGTACTGGTATATAGAAGCCGTTATTGAAATTGGGGGAAAGTTAAAAAATGGCAATGGTTAAATACATTATGAATACCAACGGCGGGATCCTGCTTTTTTGCAAAGCAAAAAAAATCCCGGCAATGCTTGCCGGGATTGGGTTCACTGCGTGACCCCGCAGAGACTCGAACTCTGGACCCGCTGATTAAGAGTCAGCTGCTCTACCAACTGAGCTACGGAGTCTGATGGGCGCAAAAATATCAAAATACTTTTATAAGTATAAAAATTATTATGCCCGCCGGGAAGTACCAATTTATATTTATGCGGCGCCACTTCCTTTACCGGAATAACCCTGAGGAAATTTTCTGAGAAAATATATTGCTTCTTAACCGGTTCAACATACATGAGGCAAGCCGTGCTGAAACTGATGCGGGAACTGAATGTACGGGAACTTTCATTTTCATAAGCTTTTCCATTCTTTACTTAAATTGCATGCTGATATGGCCCAACCAACTGATACGGTAAAACTAGTTGAATGCCCGCGCGATGCCATGCAGGGCTGGAAGCATTTTATTTCAACCCAACAAAAAATAGATTATATCAATGCATTATTGAAAGTAGGGTTTGACACGATAGATTTCGGAAGCTTTGTATCGCCCAAAGCCATACCACAAATGGCAGATACACATGAGGTGATAAAGCAACTGGATATTTCCGGCACAAACACAAAATTACTGGCCATAGTAGCCAATGAACGCGGGGCAGAAGAAGCGGTGCAATACGATGAAATTAGCTGCCTTGGTTTTCCCTTTTCTGTTTCCGAAACATTTCAACTGCGCAATACCAACAGCACCATTGCCGAATCACTTACAAGGGTAGAAGCGATACAGCAACTTTGCATTAAACACAAAAAGCAACTGGTAATATACCTTTCCATGGGGTTTGGAAATCCTTATGGCGACCCGTACAACGAAAACATTGTATTTAACTGGGCCAATACCATACAACAATTAGACATCAATATTATTTCCCTTGCAGATACTGTTGGACTGGCAACTCCCGAACAGGTAAATCATATTACGGGGCATTTGGTTAGAACACTACCGGCTATTGAAATTGGCGTGCACCTGCATTCTACGCCTGTTCACCGCGCACATAAAATTGATGCGGCATTTAAGGCGGGATGCCGCCGCTTTGATGGAGCATTGATGGGCGTTGGCGGTTGCCCGATGGCTAATGATGACCTGGTAGGTAATATGGATACGGAACAAATGATCGCGTATTTCTCAAAATTGAAATTATGCAACCAAATCAATACAGAAGCCCTGCAGCAAAGCATTATTATGGCCCAGACAATTTTTGTTTAGCATGACGAACTTCAGATTAACATTGAACATACCGCCCTTTACACAAAAAATTAATCACAGGCACAAGCTGTTTTTATCGGGCTCCTGCTTTACAGAACATATTACCAAACAACTCAGCAATAATAAGTTTACCACAATTGAAAATCCAAATGGTATTCTTTTCAATCCGGCCAGCATTGCAGCATCTGTAGTATCTTATATAGAGCAAAAACTGTATAGCGAGGATGACTTGTTTTATTACAATGAGCTTTGGAACAGTTGGGATCATCACAGCCGTTTTTCAGACCCCGATCAGCTAACTGCGTTAAAGCAAATCAATGCTTCACAGCAGGCCGCACACGCGTTTTTAAAACAGGCCGACTGGCTGATACTTACTTTAGGATCAGCATTTGTATATGAATGGATAGAAAAGCCATCACCATTATACCCGGTAAAAAACAGGGATAATGATATTGTAGCCAATTGCCATAAAGTACCCACAAACAGGTTCAGGAAAAGGCTGCTGACCACCGAAGAGATATTCACGGTATTGGATAACCTCCGGTACAGGCTAATGCTGTTTAATCCCAGCATTAAAGTTATATATACCATAAGCCCGGTACGCCATGCCAGGGATGGTTTGGTTGAGAATAATAAAAGCAAAGCCATATTGATACAGGCTGTTCATCATATGGTTGAAAAATTTGAAAATCATTTTTATTTCCCGGCTTATGAACTGGTAATTGATGACCTGCGGGATTATCGTTTTTACGCGGAAGACATGGTGCATCCCAATTACCTGGCCACGGCCTATGTATGGGAGAAATTTACCGCTGCATGTATTGATCCATCCTGTTATGCATTAATGAAGGAAATGGAAAAGATCAATATCGCCGTAAAACATCGTCCTTTCAATCCTGCATCTGCGGCACACCGGCAATTTTTAAGCAGTTATTTTACCAAAGTTCAGGCATTGCAGGATCAATACCCTAATTTAAATTTTACAGAGGAGCTGAAGCACTTTAGCTGCAATTAAACTTCTTTTCTCAATATTTCTAATGGCGGCATATTCACTACTCCCCTGCTGTTAAACAGTCCTATGGCAACTGTAAGTAAGGATACGGAGAGGAATAATATAAGTATGGGCATGAACGAGGGACTAAAAGCAGCGTCAAAACTATACCTGGCCAAAGCCCAGCTACCCGCAAGCGAAAGCAATATGCCGGTGCCGGCAGCAAGCGCACCCAGGAAAAAATATTCCAGGCCGGCGATAATAAACAATTGTTTCCTGCTGGCGCCCAGCGTGCGCAATAATACGGTTTCCTGTATGCGCTGAAACTTACTTACATATACGGAAGCAATGAGCACGATCAATCCTGTAATGATACTGAAAGCAGCCATGAACCGGATTACAAAACCAATTTTATCCAGTACCTCATCCAATACTTTTAATATAAGGCCCAGGTCAATAATAGAAACATTGGGAAACCCGCGTACAACTGCCTGCTGAAAAGCCGCAGAGGCTTCGTTCGAAGACACCCGGGTAACGAGCACATGAAACTGTGGCGCTGTTTCCAGTACACCAACAGGAAAAATAACACGGAAATTGGTTTGCACGCGCCTCCAGTCTACATCCCTGAAGCTGCCCACTATCGTTGGTATTAATGCTCCCTGCACATTGAACAAAATACTATCCCCAATGGATACCCTAAGTCTTTGCGCATATCTTTCTTCCAGCGATATGTAAATATTATCGCCCGGTGCGTATTTTTTAGTTCCCAGTTTGCCGGCGGTTATTTTTTCGGTGTTGGTCAATGAATCGCGGTAAGTAACACGCAACTCTCCTTCAAATGCCCCTGGCCGGATACCGGATGCGGAATCGCTTTTCGCTTCTGCTGCATTCATTCCGTTTATTTCTTCTATGCGCATGGTAACAATAGGCACATCCTGGTATACGGGCAGATGATATTGTTTTACAAGCTTTGCTACAGCATCTTTCTGGCTGGTTTGAATATCAAACAACACCATATTAGGCTGGTTATTACTGGCCGACATGGATACACGGCTCATGAGTATGTCCTGTATAAAATAAAGCGTGCCGATAAAAAGTGTACCTAAACCTATCGTAACTACCAATAGTATCGTTTGATTATTGGGACGATACAAATTAGCAAACCCCTGCCGCCATAAATAATTCAGGCCCGATGGGAAAAACCGGCGTACAGCACCGCGCAACACCACAGCTACGGCCGTGAGCAGCAAAAAAGCTGCGAGTATACCTGCTGTAAAAACAAGCGCCTGCGGCCAGCTTTGCATCTGCAATCGTGCAAATAAGGCGATAAAAAAAAGGATAACAGCAAACAACAGGATCTGCCAGGGGTTACGCCATGCCGGCACCTGCTCAACAGATACCCGTAAAGTATATAGCGGAGAAATGCTGCGAATGGAAAGCAAAGGCAGCAATCCAAACAAAAACGATATGACAATCCCCAACCCTACTCCTTTGGCAATGGATGGCCATGAAACAGAAGTACTGATATCCAAAGGTAAAATATCTTTCAATACAAAAGGTAAGGCCTGCTGCGCCGCTGTTCCTAAAAATGCTCCTGTTACTGCGCCTATCAGTCCAAGCACGGTTATTTGTATAAGATAGATCAGAAAGGTTTGTTTTGTACTGGCGCCCAGGCAACGCAGTATGGCAATAGCCGGTATTTTTTCGCGGACGTAAATATTAATGGAACTGGCTACCCCGATACAACCTAATAATAAAGCTATAAAACCAATAAGTGTAAGAAATTGTGAAACATCCTCGAATTGCCTGCCGGTATCTCTTTTACGGGATTCAGCCGTTTCATAATCCAGTCCCTTGTTTTCAAGTGTGGAATCCACAGCAGCAAGTTGCTTATCCATTTCTGCCTGGGCATCGTACCGGAAATAAAAGCTATACGTAAACCTGCTTCCTTTTTGCAGCAGCCCGGTTTGTTGCAGGTATTGAAAAGGGATATATACCGGCGGAGCAATAGTGGTTGAAAGCCCGGAGCGGCCGGGTGCCTGTGTAAGCATGCCGGCTATAACAAAACTAAGCTCGCCTACGCGAATGGAATCACCCACTTTTGCATCAAACTGCAGCATCAGTGTTTTGTCTACCAATGCCTGTTTCCCTTTGCGAAAATCAATACCTGCTGCCGCCGGAACTGTTTCAAAACGGCCATAATAAGGGTAATCTCCTTCAAGCGCCAATACCTGCACTAATCTTGTTCCATTATTTTTTGTAAAATAAACCATGGAGGCAAACCTGCATTCCTGCGAACGCTGGTCGCCCAGGGTATCCAGCATGTTTTGTATGGTGGAGTCAGGCGCCTTATTGCTTTCAATAACCAAATCGGAACCCAATAATTCTTTTGCCTGGTTGTTGATATCGTTGCGTACATGATCGCCCAGTGAAAAAATGGCTACGAGCGCTGCAATACCAAGTACAATAGAAGACATGAACAGCAACAGCCTGGAACGGTTACGGCGGCTGTCGCGCCATGCCATGGTTAAAAGCCAGGGGATATTCAGTTTTTTTTTGGGTAAAAATTGATCTGTGCTCATGTATAATTTTTAAACCGCCAGTGTTGTATTGCTGGTGCGTTCGTCTGCAATAATATGCCCGCCTTTTAAACGAATGATGCGTTGGGTACTCTCTGCCAGTTCGGAATTGTGGGTAACAATGATCAATGTGGTTCCGGCTTCCCTGTTCAGCTCAAAAAGCAAAGGCACGATCTTTCCGCTTGTTTCATCATCTAAATTACCGGTAGGTTCATCGGCAAACAATATTTTAGGATTGGTAGAAAAAGCTCTTGCTATGGAAACCCGTTGTTGCTCCCCTCCTGATAATTGTGCCGGGTAATGATGTAAACGATCTGCCAATCCTACTTTTTCAAGTAGTGTTACAGACCGGGAACGAATATTTTTTTCTCCCTGTAGTTCCAAAGGAACCATTACGTTTTCAAGAGCCGTAAGCGTAGGCATCAGTTGAAAATTCTGGAAAATGAACCCTATATAACGATTACGGATAAATGCTCTTTCATCTTCACTCCTGTCATCAAGCTTTAACTTATTCAGTTCAATTGTACCGGTACTGGCCCTGTCGAGCCCGGCACATAAGCCCAGCAACGTGGTTTTCCCGCTGCCCGAAGGTCCCACAATAGCTACAATAGAGCCCGCTTCCACTGTAAAATTAATGTCATGAAGCACGGTAAGCCTTTTAGTACCGCTTTGATAGGTTTTACTTACGTCATGTAAACTGAGTATAGTATCCATTTGTGATTTTATTTTGAAAGAAGCAGCATTCAAATTACTATGTTTGGGTAAGCGCTCTTTAAATTAATGTATTTTTAAAATATACTTAACAGCTTTATAGAATAAATTAGTGATGTTATGCTGAAAATAAAACCGTATGGAATATTACTGCTGATATTATGTGCAGCCTGCAGCAACCCAAATTCAACACCGGCAGGCACTGCAAAAGACAGTATTCAAAAAGAAACGCCACCGCCTTCATCTTCAATAAAAAATATCATTTTTTTTGGAAATAGTCTCACTGCAGGTTATGGACTTGACCTTTCTGAGGCTTATCCCGCATTGATTCAGGCTAAAATTGATTCATTAAACCTCCCTTACAAAGTTATTAATGCAGGACTAAGCGGTGAAACCACAGCCGGTGGCAGCAGCAGGATTGACTGGATATTGAAGCAACCTGTACATGTTTTTGTACTTGAATTAGGCGGGAACGATGGTTTGCGTGGAATACCGCTTGAAGAAACCGCCAAAAACCTGCAACAGATATTAGATAAAGTAAAAGAAAAATACCCCGATGTAAAGCTAATGCTCACAGGTATGCGGGTTCCGCCTAATATGGGGAAGCCGTACAGTGAAAACTTCCACAAAATCTTCGGAGATCTGGCAAGCAGCAACAAAATTGCCTTTCTGCCCTTTTTGCTGGAAGGCGTAGGTGGTGAGCCAGGGCTGAACCAGTCCGACGGCATACACCCCACAGCCGAAGGACAAAAGATAGTGGCTGAAAATGTTTGGGCTGTGCTGAAAGAATTGCTGTAAGCAAGAAAGCAATATACAAGGGAACGATATGATCACATCCACTTTTAATATAACATTTACCAAGCTCAGTCATTTCTTATCTTTGCACTGTTACAGCTACAAATAGCACACAGAAACAATGGCAACATTTTCAGAACTTATTAATGGCGACAAACCGGTGTTGGTTGATTTTTATGCCACATGGTGCGGTCCCTGCAAGATGATGACACCGATCCTTGAAACTTTAAAGAAAAGTATCGGCGATGCGGCTACCATCATAAAAATAGATGTAGATAAAAATACACAAACCGCTGCTGCCTACCAGGTGCAGGGTGTACCCACACTTATTTTATTTAAGCAGGGAAAAGTATTGTGGCGTCAATCCGGCGTTGTACAGTCCAATCAGCTTCAACAAATCATTAATCAATATAATGGTAATGCATAGATTATTTATCCTGCCCATCCTTTTTTTCGCAGTCTTTTCATTGAACGTTGCAGCACAGGAAACCGGCGTACAGCTATTACCTGCAAAAGCGTTTGCGCAAAGCTTAGATTCAGTTCTGCAAAAACAAGTTGTTGATGTTCGAACACCTGAAGAATTTCAATCCGGCCATATTGCAACAGCAAAGAATATCAATATTTATGACGCGGATTTTAAAGATCAGCTTAAAAAGCTAAACAAAGAAGAGCCTGTATTCGTTTACTGCAAGGTTGGTGGCAGAAGTGCGAAAGCCGCCAGAACATTGCATGAGCTGGGTTTTGCTACTGTGTTTGATTTGCAGGGTGGCATTATGGCGTGGGAAAGCAATAAGCTTCCTTTAGCAGCAGTTGAGAAAGGCATTAAAAGCGAAGCAAACAGTTTTACACCGTCTGATTTTGATAAATTGCTTACTGATAATAAAATATTACTGGTTGATTTTTATGCGCCCTGGTGCATTCCCTGCCGGCAAATGGAACCATCGCTGAAAAAGCTTTCAAAAGAATACAAAGACAAAGTAATTTTTTCACGCATTGACCTGGATAAAGCCAAACCATTAGCCCGCAAGCTGAATATTGAAAGCATTCCCGTAATAGCGGTTTATAAAAACGGAAAGGAGCTTAAACGCGTTACAGGATTTCAGTCAACTTCGCAGCTCAGGGAATTGATAAAATATTTATTGAAGAGTTAAAGCATTTGTTACCAGCTGCCACCTGCACCGCCACCACCAAAACTACCACCGCCGAAACCACCAAAGCCACCAGAACTGCCGCCACCACTCCAGCCTCCGCCTCCCCGGCTTCCGCCGCCACCCGGGAACCAAAATACAGGAGGGATGCCCGTTTCGCGGTAACCACGCCGGCTCATAAATGAACCTCCGCCCCCGCCCCCGCCAATGCGGGAAATGATAATAACGATTATGAATATAATGAATATGATAAGTGGTAATGGTGCTCCTTTTTTCTTTCCCCTGTCTGCATATCCTTCAGGTGGCTGGTATTCGCCAACAGCAGCTTTCATAATAGCAGTGGTGCCTTCATCAATGCCCCGGTAATAATCATTGCCCCTGAAATTAGGGAGGATCTCATTTTCAACGATCTGCTTACAGGTTATATCGGGCAAAGCGCCTTCCAATCCATAACCGGGCGCAATAAAAACCTTCCTGTCGTCTTTGGCAATTAAAAAAACTACGCCGTTATTAAATTCTTTATTGCCCACACCCCACTTGCGCCCCAATGCAGTAGCATATTCATATGGGTCGTAATCACCAACCGTTTTTACTATAACTACTACAATCTGGTTAGACGTAGTGTCGTCATAATTTTTTAATTTATGCTCAAGATTTTCCTGCTGTAGTTGAGTAAGTGTACCGGTATAATCGTTAACCAATCGTGGCGGATTTGGCGCAGCAGGAATGATTTTATCAACCTGTGCAGAAACACCAAGAGAGAGAAAGAACAATATGACGAATAAATACTTCTTCATTAATTATAAAATTCCATACCCTGAGAAAATATCCCAATCATATGATGAGAGGCTGTATAAACCCCAAAATTTAAAATCCGAAATTCGAAATCAATACATAAAGCCAAAGGAAGTATAATAAACTTCAAAAGCACAGGCTGAGCCAATGTCAAATTTCAAATACCAAATCCCAAATTACTACGCTTATTTGCCAAACACAATCTCATCGGGCAATTCATTTCTATCGGCATCAGAATGATAAGGGAAATGCTCGTGCAGCACCTCCCCTATTTCCTTTAAAATATGTGTAATGCCATCACCATAATGGGTGGCATTAAATTCGCTGAGAATATGCTGTACCGCTTTGTTCCAGAAATCTTTCCCTACTTTTTGATGAATGCCTTCATCGCCATATATAGCCAACTGGTGATCCTTAATGGCTATATATAATATAACCCCGTTGCGTTGCTCTGTTTTTTCCATTTTTAAGCCATAAAAAAGTTCGATGGCCCTGTCAACAGGATCCACAAAACGGCAATGACTTTCTATATATACCCGTATTTCTCCACTGGTAAGCCTTTCAGCCTCCCGGATAGCGGATACGATACGCTGGTTCTCTTCCGGAGAAAAAAAGTGTTTGATTCTGGATGGAAAAAGCCTCATGAATTCGGGTAAAATTTAAAAATTTACTTCCGGTGCAGTCTGAGCACCGGGCTCAGCGGCAAAAAATCCTTTCTCTTTGAACCCAAACATTCCGGCGTACAATGCATTAGGAAATGTTTTTACCACGGTATTGTAATCCTGCACGGCTGTATTAAAATCGTTGCGGGACACCTTGATCCTATTTTCAGTGCCTTCTAATTGCGACTGCAGGTTAAGAAAATTCTGATTGGCTTTTAGTTCGGGATATCGTTCCACCGTTACAAGCAAACGACTCAATGCGCCGCTTAACTCACCTTGTGCCTGCTGAAATTGCGCCAGTTTTTCAGGACTAAGGTCATCTGCGTTAATATTTACTTTGGTGGCATTGGCCCGCGCCTGGATAACCTGAGTGAGGGTTTCCTGCTCAAAGTTGGCCGCACCCTTCACTGTGTTTACAAGATTAGGTATAAGATCAGACCGGCGCTGGTATTCGCTCTGCACATTGCCCCACTTGCCTTTTACGTTTTGATCTAATCCAACCATTTTATTGTATCCTCCGCAACCACAACCACCCAACAACAATATAGCACCTATAACAACAATTAAAATAAGATTTCTCGACTTCATGTGTAGTGTTTTTATTTAGTAAATGTACATATCAAAATACTAATATCTGCAAAAGTTTACCTCGTATTCTGAAAGAAATCTCCCGCCACAAGGTTGATGTCTTCATTGCTCAGCCTTTGTTTTCCCGAAGCTATTACTACCCTGTAGCGAAAGGTAACAGACTGTCCTTGTTTTAAAGCAAAATTCAGCGTTTCCTTTCCATTACTGAATGCTTTTTGTCCTAAGGGATTGGCCGCAAACAACCCGTAACCCCGTGCATGCCAATAGGTAGGGTAGCCCGGATTACGCGGATGGTCAATAATAACAATACTGGTAGTGTCATCCCCCTGTTTTCCGTACAACATGCACCATTGCGCCCTGGTGCCCCATGCGGCATCGCCTTCCTTACCTTCGCTTGTAATATAATTTCCGGATGGAACTCCGTCTGCACTGCCCTCTACTACAGTTACATTTCCTTTATCGTCTTTAAATTCCTTCTTCTCTTTAGACGGCAGTTCCAACTCATGGGCCAAACGCAGGCCCAGCATCCCATCTTTTACATCCGGCATGTTTACATCCTGTGCTGCAGTAAGCGTAGTTACCCGGTCTATTATTCTTTTGTTTTCATCCGCTCTGAAAAAATAAGTAGTGGTTTCATTCAGCAATACCTGGTTTTTCTGATTTTCCCAGGTCGCCTGCATCTTTAATTCCCCTTTTTTGCCACTTTTGGTTTTAACGATCTTCTTTGTTTTTATCCAGCCGTATTTGCTTTTTTTATCTTCTGGGATCGCATAAGAATTATTCCAGAAATCAAGGCCGTTCACGCTTTCATAGTTCAGCCATAAGCCAGTATGATGAGGGTGGTCTGTAGGTTCATCTTTGCGTGGTGCAAAAGGAAAGCCGCGGGTAATCAACTGTCCATCGGGCGCATATATAGGATACAAAAAGGGTTTTTCGAGCGTGTCGGTATACACCAGTTCCGAAAAAGGTTTGCCATCGGCGGTGATGGTCACTTTTTTTGATGCATCAACCGGCGTTACTTCTATATTATATACCTGTAACTTGCTTTTGGAAGTTTGCCCGTAAGCCGTTACAGTAAAAATACAGCCCAGCACCAGCATCAATTGCCCTAAAAAAAAGGAATTTCTTTTTTCCATAATTAAACATTTATAAATTAGTATCCGTTAAACAAATGCTTCTCATTACCAGACAACATTGGTTACGGGTGCTGCAAAATACTATAATCTGATTTGTTTACAGCCTGTAAAAGATAAAACTACTATTCTTTCACTTAAATTTATTCATCAAAGGATCGCATATGAAAAATTCACGCAGGGAGTTCATTAAAAAAGGTTCAATGGCAGGTTTGGCCACTTATATAGGCACCATGGGGCTCAGCGCTAAAAGCTATCGTAATATCATAGGCGCAAATGATAGGGTGAACGTGGGCGTTATCGGCTTTTCCGACAGGTTCAGAGGTTCCTTATTACCCTCATTCGTTAAACTGCATAAAGAACTAAACTTTGATATGGTTGCCGTATCGGATATATGGAAAAAGAGACGGGAGGACGGGCAAGCCTATCTTAAACAGCAACTGGAGCACGACATTACTGCCTGTGTGAATAATGAGGCCTTATACGATTTGAAAAATATTGATGCTGTTTTTATCAGTACTGCAGATTTTCAGCATGCCCTGCATACCGTTGAAGCCGTAAAAGCCGGCAAAGACACGTATACTGAAAAACCGTTGGCCGAAACCATGGAAGATGCAAGAGCAGTGCTAAAAGCGGTGAAAGACAGTGGAAAAATTGTTCAGATCGGCTCCCAAAGAAGAAGCGGGGCCACATACAAAGCCGCGTATGATTTTATACAACAGGGAAAGTTTGGCCCCATTGTAATGGTGGAACTCATATGGAATGTAAACCAGCCCGGGCGCTGGCGCAGACCTTCGCTGGTTCCGCAATTGAGGGAAGAAGATACAGACTGGAAACGTTTTTTGCTGAACCGTCCTTTCGAAAAATTCGACCCCAGGAAATACCTTGAGTTTCGTTTATTTTGGCCTTATTCTTCCGGTATCCCCGGACAATGGATGTGCCACCAGATTGATACGGTACATTGGTTCGCCAACCTGCCGCATCCACGCAGCGCAGCCGTTAATGGTGGTATTTATGCCTGGAAAGACGGCAGAAAGAATGCGGATACTTTAACTGCCGTTTTTGACTACGGACCGATTAATGATCCATCTAAAGGATTCCAGGTAATTTTTAGTTCGCGTATGACCAATGCAGCCGGAGATGTTAAAGAGATTTATTATTCCAATGGCGGCACCCTCAACTTAGATACCAACCAAATTAGTCCTGAAGGCGGATTAAATGAAAATCATGCAAAAGCCATGGGAATGAAGGCCAATCTTTTGCCTTCCGTTTCGCTGAATGACATGGCGACGAAAGTAACCACCGATGCCAATACCGGCAGCGATGACCTAACGCTATCGCATGTACGCAACTGGATGGACTGCGTGCGCAGCCGCAAGCAGCCAAATGCACCGATAGAAGCCGGCTATAACCATGCCATTGCGGTTATCATGTCAAATGCGGCTTACCGCACAGGGCAAAAGGTTACATTCGATGAAAAAACACAGGAAGTGATGGCAGGAGGAAAGGTATTTAAATATTAATCGAACGGGGGATCCGGATGGTAGTAGTAATAGGCACGCATGACAACAGTACATTAGTATATAATATAAAACAAAAGGTCAGGAATACCACCCCTGACCTTTTTGTTTTGCGTTTTATCGCTCTACAATGATCTGCTAAGAAAAGACCGTTTTTATTTCTTTTAAAATGCGGTCGCGCTCCTCATCCGTTAAATTAGAACCGGAGGGCAAACACAATCCGTCCTTAAATAGATTTTCTGCTGTTCCATCGCCATAAAAAGGAGCATCTTTAAAAACAGGCTGACAATGCATAGGTTTCCACAATGGACGGCTCTCAATATTTACTTTATCCAAAGCCAGTCTAAGCATTTCCCGGGTGATAGCAGGATGTTTAATCAGTGCAGTAGTAAGCCAGTGATTGGAGTAATATCCTTCAGGATCTTTTAAAAACTGTATAGCATCTATATCGGCCAAAGCTTTATTATACCATTCAAAATTAGCCCTCCGTTGCGAAACGCGTTCCTGCAAAACCTCCATTTGTCCACGCCCGATGCCAGCACATATATTACTCATCCTGTAGTTGTAACCAATGTGAGAATGCTGATAATGGGGTGCAGCATCACGTGCCTGTGTAGAAAGAAAGCGGGCCTTTTCCGCCAGTTCAGGTTGATGTGCAACCATTGCTCCTCCTCCGGAGGTTGTAATGATTTTATTTCCGTTGAATGACAACACTGAGATTACACCGTATGTACCACATTTTTTCCCATTTATATGGCTTCCCAATGCCTCTGCTGCATCTTCGAGTACAGGAATTTCGTACTGGTTGGCAATTGCCATAATCTCATTCATTTTTGCAGGCATACCATATAAATGAACGGGAATAATAGCTTTTGGCTTCTTCCCTTTGGCAACCCTGTCTTTGATCGCTTTTTCCAAAAATTCAGGAGACATATTCCAGGTGTCGGATTCGCTGTCAATAAAAACAGGCGTTGCACCCTGGTATGCAATAGGGTTAGCAGATGCCGAAAAAGTCATACTCTGGCAGATCACTTCATCGCCAGGCTTAACATCAAGTAATATCAAGCCCAAATGAATGGCAGCAGTGCCGGAGCTTAATGCCGCTACATGAATATTATTTTCATTTTCAGCTAAAAGGAACCGGGCGATATCTTTTTCAAGTCCGTTTACATGCGGGCCAAGGGGAGCCACCCAGTTTGTATCAAAAGCTTCATTTACAAATTTCCTTTCATTACCACCCATATGGGGCGAAGAGAGCCATATTTTTGAATGCATAGATAAAATATTCCTGATGTATTATTTTGTGTTTTAAATAATGTCTATTATTCTTTTTTTTGCTTAATAATTCTTGCAGGCACTCCAACGGCAGTAATGTTTTCAGGCATATCTTTTATTACCATAGACATGCCTCCAATGATGGAACCTTTGCCAATATGAACATTTTGTTTTGTAGCTGCATTGATTCCAATATTAACACATTCTTCAAGATGTGTAAATCCTGCAAGACAAACACCTGGTGCAAGCGTTGAAAATCTTGAAAGTTGGGAATCATGCCCGAGGCTGCAATTTTTATTTACCAATACAAAGTCTCCAATTCTAACATGATAATCAATCGTTACACCGGGATATATAACAGCACCGTCTCCAATCGTCACTTCATTTGATATCCATGCATCTTTTGAGACCAGGGCAGGAAAAGTAATATTGGGTGATTTAATTCTTTCTTTTACATTTTTTTTCATAACAGGATCAGCGATGCCTATAACCACAGCTATTTTTTGGTTTTCATTTTCGAGCAGGCCAATATCGCCTAAAACCGGATAGCCAAAAAAAAATTTTCCATGCTTTTGGGAATCATCATCAAGAAATCCTTGTATCTCAAAATTCTCCTTATTAAAGTTATCAAAGTTATATGCAACAAATCCTCCAACATTTCCGCAACCCACTATAAATAGTTTTAGCTTATTCATTTTTCAGTCATTTTTGTTAGTACAGCGTTATAAATATTTCAATAGATCTTCTTTTAATCCTTCTTTTACAGGAAGTTGCCACAAGACCCGCCCCCAGTCATGATTCCCTTCAATTAAAATAGATTTCTCATTCGTTATTGCCACATCCCATCCAACAGATTTGGTTTGAGGTATGGATAAGGCAGCTTTTGATACCATTTCAATGCATTCCTTCCAATGTGGAATAAGAAACCCCTTTATCTCTACACCAGTTACAGGATGAATAAAAACATCAGGCTTTGTAATATCACCATACACACCCGGGCCTGATACTATACCTTTTTCTATATCAACCGGAGCTGCAAAATTACCGGCTGTGAGGTTATCTATATTCGAATTCACACTTACACGAAGCCGTGCAGCTATAACAGTTACTCCCCCATCATGTAATTGGGTTATAACTCTTATTGTATTTAATGCAGAAGGGGAAAGTTGCATAAGATTATCATGCTGTAATACAAATTTTTCAATAAGATCAAATCCTTTTTTCCGCATCAATTGTAAAACTTCAGAAACAGACGTATTCCTGGATTCCAGAATCATTATACCTCTCCCTGCTTTACTTTTTGATTTTTTCAAAACTACTTTATACGGCTCGCCACTTATTATCTCGCCTGCAAGTGAAGCATCCTTTGTTATCATTTCCAATGTCCCCCATTTCCTTCCGGAGAGTGCATTAAAATGGTTTAAAAATTTTATTTTATCTTCAAGAATATCACGGTACCTGGGGGGATTCATTTGTAATTGGTACTCATACATAAAACCTGTACCCGCATACTTTTGTTTTTGGGACTCATTCTGTTCATAAAACCGAAGCTGAAAATAATCCATCAATGATATATTATATTTCATTGACGAAACAAAAACCTCTTTGTATAAATTAATGGATGATATTGCCTTCTTTTCCTTCACATAGGAAAAATATTTGAAAAATTGCACTCTTGGTGTTTCAAGAATATAATAAATAAGGTATATCAATCTATTTTTTATCACTTTAATTAATTTCGAATTATTCAAAGAGTGGAGTTATTGACAACATGCATTTCTGAAAAATTAATTTGTATAAGACTCAGATTCTGAGGAATCCACGGGAGTTCCTTTAAACCTTTGCATAGGTATGCCCTCTTCTGCATTAATACCTTCACTTTTCAAAACTTTAAATATTGTCAATACAATAATTTTAATATCCAATAAAAAAGAGCAGTGTTCAACATACCATACATCATATTCAAATTTCTGTTCCCAACTAATTGCATTTCGTCCATTTACCTGTGCCCAACCAGTAATACCGGGCCTTATTTCATGGCGACGCCTTTGTATCTCATTATACAGAGGTAAATAAGATAATAGCAGGGGTCTGGGTCCAATAAGACTCATATCTCCTTTAATAACATTCAAAAGTTGAGGAATTTCATCAAGCGACAGTTTCCTTACAAACCTTCCGATCCTGGTCATTCGCAAATTGTCGGGCAATAACTTTCCATCAGCATCCCTTTCATCAGTCATCGTCTTAAACTTAATAACTTTCAATATGCGCTCACCTTTACCAGGTCTTTCCTGAAAGAAAAACGGCTTACCTCGGTTTACAATAAAAAGCAATATTGTTATTATGACAAAAAAGGGGAAAGCGATAATAAAAACTACAGTCGCAATCAAGAAATCAAAATATCTTTTAAAAAAAGACCTATACATATATACATAACAGATTAAAACAGTATAATGTTGCCCCGGGATTGATTTATAAAAGCAAAAATATTATTGCAGAAAAAATCAGAAACGAAGTACAGCGCCCCCCCACGAATACCCCACTCCAAAGCCTGCCACAAGCACCTTTGAACCTATTTTAATTTTTCCTTCAAGCAAAGCCTGTTTCATGGCAATAGGGATAGTTGATGAAACCGTATTGCCACAATGTTCCATAGCTATAAAAAAATTTTCCTGAGGAATTTTGATCTTTTTACGAAGATACTCAAGCATGAATCTATTTGCCTGATGGAAGATAAATAAATCAATATCTTCCTGTTGTAATTGGTTTTTTTGAAGAATTTGTCTTACGAGAGCGGGCACAGACTCCAATGTAAAATTAAAAATTTCGGACCCATTCATGTAAAGATAATTATCATTAAAAAGATTACCGTCTTTATCAGATTGTAAAGATTGATCTGCGGTTTTTGCATATCGGATAGCACCATTTTTTACAATCAGGTTTTTTGCCCCTTTTCCATCTGTACCTAATGCTATTTTTCCTATAGCGGCTCCTCCCGGACTAGCTGATACCCATATTGCAGCTGCTGCATCACCAAAAATTGATCTGTTCCCTTTGTCATCAGGATGCAAAAAACGACTATATGTTTCTGCAGTAACCAAAAGTACATTGCTGATATCTCCGGACCCTATTAATCCTTTTGCAAGACTAAGCCCGTATACGAAGCCTGAGCAACCCTGATTAATGTCTATAGCGCCTGCTGTTGAAGGCAATTGCAGTCTTTCATGTACAAGACAAGCTGTAGTAGGCAAAAAATAGTCAGGACTTTGAGTACACAATATTAAATAATCAACTTCAGATGTCTGTAGATTGTGCTCTTTAAAAAGATTTTGAGATGCAGATACAGCTAAATCAGATGTGAACTCATCTTCCGCCACAATCCTTCGGGTGGATATACCTACCTTTTGCATTATTTTATCTACACTCCATTCAGGAAAAGCTTTACTAAGCTGTTCATTGGTTAAAGAGGCAGCAGGCAGATAATACGAGATGCCCGATATATATGCAAATGAATGGCCTGACATTTATTTATTCTTCCTTTATATTTCAATTAATTCGGGAACAACAATATTATTAAACTGAGCATAAGCAGTTCCCCACGACAAGCCAACCCCAAAACCGCAAAGTAGCAGCCTGTTCTTTTTTTGCTGTAAATCATTTCTCATCTCTGTAACCATTGTAAGTGGAATTGATGCAGAACTTGTATTTCCAAAATGTTTAAGCGAGTAAGGAACTTTGTTTTCCGGAAGGCTTAATTTCTTCCTGATCTTTTCATTCATCATTTTATTTGCCTGATGAAATACAGCGTAGTCAATATCATCATTGGTAATGGCAAGATGTTCCATCAATTTTTTGCAGGTTTTTGGCGCTTCACTAATGCCAAAGGAAAAAACGTCAAACCCGTCAAGATGTAAACTATTGGGCGATCTTACCAACCCGTCATCGTTGGTGTAGTCCACCAGTGATTTTTCTGAAAACCGATTGCGAAAACCTCCTTCAGGAACAATAATAGCTTTATATCCTGAGCCATCGGTAGCCATATGAAAATGCACCCCTTCCGATTTTTCATCATACTCAAGGATCGTGGCAGCCCCGGCATCCCCAAATAACATACTGCTGCTTTTATCCTTAGGATTAGGGATTTTTGAAGCAGTGTCGCCCACTAATAAAAGTCCTTTTTTAATTTGCCCGGAAGAAAGATAAGAAGCGATCAGGTTTAATCCATACACATAGCCGCTGCATCCCAATGGCACATCAAAAGCCAGCGTTTCCTTACTTAACTGCAACCTGTCCTGGATAATACAGGCTGTATTGGGTAAAAAATAATAATCGGGAGATTGTGAAACAAATACGAGAATACCAATATCGTTTTTATCGGTATGCAATTCTTCCAGTAGTTTTTCGGCCGCTGCAACACACAAATCCGAAGTGCATATTTCTTTTCCCGACATCCTAAGCTCCTCTACCCCCACATTGCTGATAAATGCATTGATATCATTAAGTGCAAAATGGGCATTGCCCATATTCTTCACTACATTTTTAGGCACACATGCGCTAACACCTTTTATTGTAACGTATTTATTATGAAGTAAAGCCATAAAAATGAAATTAATCAAGAAGCTTATACCTACCGCCATCAAGGGTAAGTGATTGACCTGTCATCCATTTGGAAGCATCCGAGAGCAAAAAAATAGCCGCATTTGCCACATCTTCCGGAGTACCATAGCCTAAGGGATATTGTTTCCTGTCTTTTTCAACGGCTTCACTTGAAAGCATATCTTCCATTTCCGAAGCCATTGCAGTTTGCACCATACCCGGCTCTATAGTGTTCACTCTTATTTTTTGTGATGAAAGCTCATTGGCAATAACCCTGCTGGCAGCAGACATCGCACCTTTGCTTCCGGTATACAATAACGACGACTTGGTTCCTATTTGTTGTGCTACAGAAGAAATCAATACAATGGACGAGTCTGCGTTTCTCTTCAGCTTTTTATGCCGGGTAATCTGGGCAAGCAAAAGAACCATTGAAAAGTAATTAACATTCATTACCTCTTCCAAGACTTGCCGCTTAATGAATTTCAATGGCGATAATTTTGTTATTCCGGCAGCGTACACAAGCCCGTTTATTTCTGGTATTTCGGCAATTATTTTCTCAATACCGGTATCTACAGATAAATCTGCATTTATAAAAGATGCTCTTGTTTCGCCCAATTCCTTTACCATTGCGCTCAAACGGTCTGTTCTTCGGGCTACGCCAATTACTTCCCCTCCGGAAGCCACAACAGATTTACAAATATTTAATCCGATGCCCGAGGAAGCGCCTGTCACAAGAATTTTTTTGCCCTGCAGGGAGAAAGGTGTCTTTTCGGTCATCTGCAATCAGTTTCTCAATTAAAATGGTGTGAGCTACTTTGCGTTTATCCGTTCAAACAATTGCTCAATAGTATTGGCTTCTCTCAAATCTGCACCCGTTATTTTTTTATTGTAATTCTCGTCTACCATTGCGATAATCATTAGCGCAACCATAGAGCTCCATTCATCTATCTCCTTAAACCTGGCGTCCATAGTAATAGCAGAGGGATCGGTTTCATCAAATTGCTCTGCAAAAGATTGTAAAAACTGATTTTTATCCATATTAATTAGCTTAAATATTGAAATTGCCCGGTATTTTCTTAAAGTTAGTTTACTATCTAAGAAATGATATTTCGGTTTTTAATAAAATCTCATACGCCTGTAGACATCGCAGGCACACCCAGATAATGTCCGTCATCCTTAATACTTTTAAACAAAATTGACATTGGCGCTATAACATTCCTGCTTCCCACTTTTTTATATTGTAAAATCCCAGAATTCATGCCAAAATCATTTTGATCACCAACTTCCACCCCTCCTGAAATAAGAGTAGCAGTAGCAAATGTATTATAATTACCAATGATAGTATCGTGTCCTATTCGTACTCCCGCATTAAAAACATTGTAATTACCAATTTTATTATCTGCTGAGAGCGATGAATAAGGCTGAATGATATTACCTATACCGATACTAAGTGATTCAAAATGTAAAAACTGGCAGGAGGGATGGAAAAGATTGGGAAAATCCAGTTTATCAGAATGGAGTTTTTTTAATATCGAGATGATATTATAAGATTTGCCAGCCGCCACTATTACATCAATTGTTTCATCTATATGATTCAAATCATTCATGTTGCCAAGTACCTGGAAATCCATAAAAAGTTTTCCTTTAGGAACATTATCATCAAAAAAACCTATGAATTCCCATTTATCCTCTATTTTATTAATATCGTTAATTGTCAAATAAATCTCTTTTGAGAATCCACCGGCTCCGGCAATAGCAATTTTCCTCATCTTTAATTTTGTTTAGTTCTCGTAATCATAGAAAGGAGAAGGACAAAGGCCCTCTATCTGGAGGAAAGATTGTTTTTTCCTCCAGAAAATCGTTCAACCAGAAGTTTCCCCCAACTGATGAATTGGCGAAATTGAATATTGCCCGGGAAGAGTAAGTAAGAATACCAACCGGCCACCTTCCAATTGTGAGAAGCAATTTGCCATGCCCACTTAAATTTTCCTTTAATGAAGTATTCTAAAACCTGGCGATGCAAAAATCTTCTATAGTATTTTTTCTGGTCTTCATCTTTGTAACTTTCAGGTGGGATGTTATAGAGCCATAGTACTTGCGGCTTGTGCACCGCTGCCATCGCGCTATTCTCTGCATCCAGCCTATACCACACCTTAACTTCCGGGGTTGCGGCTATACAGGCTGCCCTGCCCAACCTCGCCCACATATCATAATCTTCTCCCCGGCGAATGGTTGTATTAAAATATCCGACCTTCGTAAACGTGCTTTTTTTCACACATATTGACGAAGAGTGCATCACTGGCCCTTTGTACACCTGCTTAAAGAAATCCCGGATTATACCACGCTTATTGGCGCCAAACACATTTAATGTAGCATTACTATATTTACAGGCATAACCAGTTGCATAACAATCTGCATCCGGATAATCAGTAATTAATCCCTTTATCGTTTCCAAAAAATCTGGTTCCCAATGGTCGTCCGCATCCAGGAACGCAATATAGTCATGCCGGGCGAGCATAATACCTTCATTTCGACTACTTGATATGCCACCATTAGGTTTGTCCACTATCCTGATTCTACTATCATGTATGCCAGCCACAATTTCGCGGCTTGTATCGGTAGATCCATCATTTATAACCAATAATTCAAAATCTGTAACCGTTTGTGCTACAACCGACCTGATGGTATTTTTAATGCTCTTTTCCTTATTGTACAGAGGTATTACAACCGAAATCTTCATTATAAATTATATTTTATATATCATTAAAGGACACAGCTTCGCCTCCTGAGCCCCAAATCAGATATGTACAAGGAAAACATACTTAACGTATTGGTATCTAAAAAATGATGTTGTTTTCTGCTTTAATTTTATTATTTCCAATCAAATAGAGTTTTTGTAGGATATCTTGACTATGTTTATTTCTTTATTTAAAAACCCAAAGGTTTAATAAATGCAAATTTATTGCCCAATATCATTCTTTTTATATTATCGGCTTATATTATTTTTTGTAAACCAATGCCATACGGTTTTTTTATACTATCCTTTTTCTTTCTTCTTTGTTTATCGTGTGTTTTTTAAAAAACAAATTCTTCCATACTGTTTTCTTTCTATAATATTGATATATAATAAATTCTGATCAATAATAATATAGGGTTTAAAAAGTAGCTCTATCTTTGCGCCTCTGATAATGTAATATAACCAGTATCCATATGGGTTAAATGCAAAACACATTTTTTTGAAGCCTTCCTGCCAGGATCGCCTAAAAAAGAAAAGCCTGCTCTGTCATTTTCCACTTATTTTCCTATACCCCTTAAAAAGATATGGGTATATACCACATATTGATGCTAAACCTGCGTTATTGCTCTGAATACCAGTAACATTAAAATGGGGCTGAGTGGGCGAAGCTTTGTAATTATTGCCACGATGAGAGCAATATTTTTAATTAAAAAGCATAGCATTGCTACTGCTTTCGTGCTTTTTAACTATATTAAGTCCATTAAATATGCATTTATCTATGTATAAATTACGATTCCTCTTCTTTTTTATTTCAGTTGTTCTGCTATTGTTCAGTTCCTGCCGTACAGGTAAGGAGTTGGCATTATTCCAGGATCTGAACTCCGAACAGGATGCCAAAGTACAGCAGGTAAGAACAGCCGCTTTTGATCCCCTGCGCCTGCAGCCCGACGACCAGTTGCAGATCGTTATCAGCAGCATCAGTCCTGAGGCATCTCAACTGTTCAACCTCATGGGGTCGGCTGTTATTACAGGCAATAACAATACACAAAACATGCAGAGTGTTTACTCCGTATCTCCATCCGGCAATATTACTATCCCCGTAGTCGGGGATGTAAAAGTGGCAGGGCTTACCACCGATGAAGCTAAAGCTCAAATCAAAGAAGTGGTAAGTGAATACTTAAAAGACGCTGTTATAAGCGTTACCCTCATCAATTTTCGTGTTACGGTAATGGGTGAGGTTACCCGCCCATCCACCTTCCAGGTAGCCGGGGAAAAGATCAACGTGCTCCAGGCCATTGGCATGGCCGGTGACCTTACTGTATTCGCCAAAAGAACGAATATAAAGGTCATCCGTAAAGTTGCCGACAAAGTGGAAGTAGCCCACCTTAACCTTAATAACAGCAGCGTTATGCGTTCCCCATATTATAACCTCCGTCAAAATGATGTGGTGCTCGTAGAACCCGGTAAACGGAAAGGATTGCAGGCCGAAGGTTTAAACATTATTGTGCCCGCGGCTACCAGCATCCTTTCTTTGATCATCGTGGCTATTACCCGTTTCCGTTAAGTCTCTCTTTATTTACGCTATCTAAATCATATTGGCTGTGCAAAATAATACCCATCTTCCCCCTGTACTCCAAAGTAACCTGCCCGAAGAGTCTGCAGACATCAGGCAGTTGTTGTTTAAAATCCTGCGCAACTGGCCATGGATCGTATTATCGCTCATAACAACCATTACCGCCGCATGGCTCTATAACCGCTATGCCGAGCCCGTATACAAGGCTACGGCATCCATCATGATCAAGGATGAAAAAAAAGGTGGCGCCGGGCTGCTGGACAATCCACTGCTTGAAGAACTGAATCTCGGCGGAAGCGGTAAGCTTATTGACAATGAAATTGAAGTGCTCAAAAGTTATGATCTCATGGAGGATGTGGTGCGTAAGCAGCAATTGTTCCTTGACATCAAAAGCAGGGGCAATCTTACCAACAGGTCCGTTTTTGGTAAAGAGGTTCCGCTCATTATACGGGTTGCCAACCCTGATACCATTACCCTGCCTCTGCAATGGAGCATCGCCAGGCAACCCAACGGTAAATGGAATTTAAACTATGGCGGACACAATCAAGGGCTTTCCCTTACCAGGGGCAGATGGTACAGCATTAACGGACTGCTCTTCCAGGCAACAGATAATCCTGCTTTTTTGATCCATGCCGACAGTGTAAGCCGGGTCAGTGAATATCTACTGCATTTTAGCCCTGTAAAAACTACCGTTACCAATTATTCAAAAGCATTAATTATACAAGCTGTTAGTAAAACCGCCTCTATCATCGGCATGGAACTTACTGATTATAATGATGCCAGGGCTCAGGCTGCTTTGGGCACCCTTATTGATATTTATAACCGCCAGGCTCTCGAAGATAAAAACAAGGTAACCACCAATACCCTGGAGTTCTTAAACGACAGGCTGGCAATCATAGAAAAAGAATTACGTACCGTAGAAGGACAGGTAGAACGCTTTAAAAGCAGTAACCGCATCACCGATGTATCGGCAGAAGCACAGCAATACCTGGACCAGGCAAAGCAGGTTGACCTCCAAAAAGCGGAACAACAAACCCAGTTAAGTATTCTTGAATCCCTGGAAAGTAATCTGAAAGCCAACCAGGACAATCCCAAACTTGTACCCTCCGGATCGGGAATCGCTGAACCCTCCCTGGCTGAAATGATACAGGCTCACAATCGCCTGGTACTCGAAAAAGAGCGCCAGGCTGAAAGGCTGGGACCTAAGAATCCTATACCTGTTGACCTCGGTAACCAGATCGTTAACCTCAGGGCAAGCCTGCTCGCTAATATCGGAAACCTCAAACAGGCTTACCGCATTGCTTTAAACGACATTACCAGCAAGGATGCTGAACTTAATGCCCGCATAAGAAATATACCGCAAATACAAAAAAACCTCGTGCAGATACAGCGCGACCAGTCCGTAAAAGAACAGCTTTACTTTTTACTCCTGCAAAAAAGAGAAGAGTCTGCCATCACCCTGGCTTCTACCACCCCTGATTCCAGGAGTATTGAAAAACCCAGGGGAACCGGCATTGTTAGCCCTAAGA
Source organism: Agriterribacter humi (assembly GCF_009192765.1). Taxonomy (GTDB): domain Bacteria; phylum Bacteroidota; class Bacteroidia; order Chitinophagales; family Chitinophagaceae; genus Agriterribacter; species Agriterribacter humi. The sequence goes on from NZ_VOHQ01000001.1 coordinate 380,185, forward strand.
AGGCCCTTATATTGGCCATCGCCTTTTTATTGGGCTTACTTATTCCCGTTGGCATTATTTACCTCATTAATTACTTCAACAATAAAATTGAAAGCAAAGATGAAGTAGAGCAAAAATGTAAAGCCCCCGTACTCGGAGAGATATCCTACGTGAAAAAAGATGCCTCTCCCATTGTGGTGCAAAAAGGAAGCCGCTCCATTGTCGCCGAACAGTTCAGGGTGATCAGAACCAATATCAGCTTTGCCAGACCAGGGCATTCCCCCAGGATCATCCTGGTTACCTCACACCGGCCCGAAGAAGGCAAGTCGTTTACCAGCCTTAACCTTGCTGCCAGTTATGCCCTCCTTAATAAAAAAGTGGTGGTGCTTGAATTTGATTTGCGTAAACCCAGGCTCAGCGCAGCCCTCAATATCCATTCCGAAGCGGGCATCAGTAATTACCTGGCAGGAAGCACCTCTGCCATTGATGACATTCTGCATGAAGTGCCCGGATTTGAACAACGGTTCTGGCTCCTGCCTACAGGTCCCATTCCGCCCAATCCCGCTGAGCTTATCCTGGGAGATAATATGAAACAGCTTATGGAGCAACTCAATAAAAAGTTCGATTATATTATATTGGATACACCCCCTTACGGACTCGTTACCGACTCCTCGCTGCTGGGTGCTCATGCAGACATCAGCATCGTAGTGCTCAGGCAGGGATTTACTTTTAACTGGGTACTGCAGGAACTCAATAAAAAACTCACAGACAATCCCGCTCAACCCCTCTATACCGTTATTAACAGGGTAGGTGAAAAAAAACAATACGGAAGCTATAAACGTTACGGATACGGGTACTCAGAATATTTTGACACCCCGGTCAAAAAGAAAAATTGGTGGCGAAAATAAGTGGAAATAAAACAGATATTAAATTCATTAACGCTGAAACAGCATGTTTAAAAAGTTCTTTTCCTATGCGGGCATAGAAGGGTTCGCCAAAGGATTGAACTGGTTAACTATTGCGCTTCTGCCTCTTTTTTTGACTACAGAAGAATATGGTACAGTAGGATTATTGGTCGCCATTGAAGGCATAATGAATACTGTTTTAACATTGGGACAGGGAAGAGCCATCCTGCGGCATACCATTACCTTCAAAGAAAAAATGCTACCATATGCATTGCAGTTAAACATATTGTCAGTATTGGGCCTTTTTCTTATATGCGTCATTATTTCTTTGTTCAGAGAAGAGATCATGGGCATTAATTTTATTCCTCACTTTTTTATACTGTTTATAAGTTTATTAATTTACAACCTTTCAGGGTTAATGATTTCACATGCACTCGCAACCGATAACCCGGTGTTTTTCAGAAAATCAAGATTATGGTATGCTGTCACCAAATTGCTGGCTGTTATTGGTATATGCTTTTATACAGGTAGCGGCCTCGGCTATATTTACGGATCCCTGGTAGCGGGCATTATATTTATTTCCCTATTTTATAAAGACATATTTTATCATTTTAATTTCAAAAAAATATTTGTTTTTGATAAAAACCTTAAATTTTTATTTGTTTTTGGTTTGCCACTGATATTTCATGCATTAAGTGGTAACATTCTAAGTTATGCTGATCGCTTCTTTGTGGAAGGGTACTTAAACAAAAGCCAACTCGGCATATACACTTTTGCATATTCCCTGGGAAGCAGTATCTTTTTCTTTTATGGATCAGTGGCTACTTATTTTGAACCATTGGTTTACAAATTTTCCGCAGACAAGGAAAAGTATCATACAATTCTCAAATTCTATTTAACCTTCGTGTTAATGTGCGCATCACTTTTTAGTATTGCTATTTTGATCGGCACCAGGTATTTCGCATTTCATCTTATCTCTGAAGATTACATATCGGGATTTACCGTTTTACCAATTATTTTGGGTGCGCATTTGATGATGCCTTTTTATCACATCAGCAATTACGAACTTACCGTATTAAATAAAACTGCTTTCATAGCTTTTTCTACTATTGGTTCAGCCATTTTAAATATATTGTTGAATATCTTTTTTATTCCCAAATGGGGAATTACAGGAGCAGCTTTTAGCACCTTTTTTACCTATATTTTTTTAGCGTTAGCGGGTAATGCCTGGGCAATAAAAGCTTCAGGTATCTCCAGAAATTATCTGAAATATACTGCCATGCTATTTCTTTTTGTTAACACCGCAGTAATATATGCAAACTTTATGATTAGTGAATTATGGTTGGCAAGCGGAGGTTTATTTGCATTGTTCATTGTACTTTCTGTTTTAAGCATTAAACAGATTCCCACTTTAAAAATGGCAGTAAATACATTATAAACGGACAGGATATTTTAAGAACCGAAGAAAATAGCATCTTCAATAGCATAATACATCAATGGGGAGCAGATACATATTTACAGCCGCATTTTTAAACTTCATAGGATACTATGTATGCCTGATGCTGCTTTTTTATATGGGTTTCGGGGCTTTGTCATTAAGCGTTTCTATTCCCCTGCGATTACTAATACTGGCATGTTTAACTGTTTTTTTTTTACAAAACACCAGGTTAAAGGCAAAATCTGAAACATATATTTTCCTGTTTTTTTCACTGATTTACTTAGCCAGGATCTTTAGCGATGCTTTGAAAGGACTGCCTTACTATTTAGGAACATCAAGGCTGTTACTCTATTATTTATCATTTGACATGATCCCTTTTTTATTGCTAAGCAATATAAAATTTAAGGCGGCCGATTATAATATCATCAGAAAAGGGATTCTACTCTCCGGTTTTCTCTTTGCCATTCTGGCTATCATTTTTTTCAGAAATTATATTGGAACAGTCGGACGTCTTACTTCAGAAACAGCAGATATTGAAATGCTTTCTCCCTTAGCATTGTCTTATTGCTCTTCACTTACAATAGGAATTGCAGTAAGTTACTGGATAGAAAATGTAATATCCTTAAGGCAGAAATTGTTCTTTTTGCTTTTAATTGGACTATCCGTTACTCCATTTTTTCTTGGTTCTTCGCGAGGGTCACTCATTGCTTTAATTTTACCATTCATTTTTATCTTAATCATAAAAAAAAATGTATTTACCAATTTTCGTACGATGTTGATGCTGGTAATAGGATTGATTGGAATTGTTTATTTTTCCGACAAATTTGGAAGCAGTTTAATTGAAAGGTTTACCAGTACAAGTTCGGATATAGCCGAAGGAAATGAATCAGCCGTAAGAACAATTATGTGGCAAAATGCCTTTAATCAGTTTACCAATAACCCCGTGATGGGAGACAGGCTAAAGCTGGATGGCTTTAATATTTACCCGCATAATATTCTATTTGAAATATTGCAATGCACAGGCTTTCTCGGGTTTATTCCCTTTTCTATTTTACTCATCATAATATTTATGAAATCATTTAAAATTTTAAAATACACCCCGCAATATTCATGGATCAGCATCCTTTTTATTCAGTGCTTTGCACAAAACATGTTTAGCGGAAGTATTTCTTCAGCCAGTTGGCTTATGATGTCTATGGCTATAGTTGCAGCTTTCGCAAGAAGTGAAAATGAAATTTTTTCGAAAGCAACGGTTTTAAAAAAAATAAAATAAATGTCGCAAGTGAATGCATTGCCTGATTTCAATCCAAACACCGTTCATATAACTTCATTCAATAACATAATTCCAATCACTTCTTTTAAACTTTATATGCAGAAAAATTTAAAAATTGATATTATAGCAGGTGCCAGACCAAATTTCATGAAAATTGCACCTATTATAGAAGCGATCAAAAGGAATCAGCAAACCGGGGCTGATATTCGATACAGGCTCGTTCACACAGGCCAGCACTACGATAAAAATATGAGTGACAGCTTTTTTGAGCAATTGGGTATCCCGCATCCTGATGTAAACTTAGGCGCCGGCGGGGGAACACAAGCAGAGCAAACAGCCAATATTATGATTGGTTATGAAAAGCTATTGCTACAGGAAAAATCCGATCTCTGTCTTGTAGTAGGCGATGTTACTTCTACCATGGCTTGTGCCATTGTTGCACAAAAGCTGCATGTAAAAGTAGGACACGTTGAAGCGGGCATCCGCTCAGGCGACTGGTCAATGCCTGAAGAAATTAACCGCATGGTAACAGACAGCATTACCAATTACTTTTTCACAACCACTACAATTGCAAATGACAATTTGAAAAAAAATGGTATTGAGGATGACCGTATTTATCTTGTAGGCAATACCATGATAGATACATTGTTAAAAAACAGGGAACGCTTTCAACAACCTTCTATTTGGAAAGAGATAGGATTGGAAAGGGGTCAATATATGGTTATGACATTGCACCGCCCGGCAAATGTTGATGAAGAAAAAAAGTTGAAAGAATTAATGAATGAAATCATTACGCATTCCAGGGGATTACCATTGATCTTTCCAGTACATCCCAGAACAGCAAAAATCCTTCAAAACATGGGAATTCAGCACCCATCGTTGCACATGATCGAACCTTTGGGTTATTTAGAGTTTAACTACCTGGTGGAAAAAGCAAAAGCCGTAATAACAGATTCAGGCGGGATAACTGAAGAGACGACTGTAATGGGCGTACCTTGCATGACATTAAGAGACAATACCGAAAGACCTGAAACGATTACGTTAGGAACGAATGAATTGATCGGAACTGACCCGAAAGCAATAAAACCGGCTATGGAAAAATTATTCGGGGGAAATTGGAAAAAAGGAAGTATTCCTGATTTATGGGATGGCCATGCCGCTGAAAGAATAATAAAACATCTTTTATCGTTAAACCGTTTATGAGAAATAAAAAAGTGCTTATAATCTATAATAAGGTCTGGTCTTACAGGCTTAAGATTTTTGATATTTTAAATCAGCACTACGACCTGACGGTTGCTTATTCCGATAAAAGTTTTGTAGACAAAAAATTTGATTTCAAAACAGTATATACACCAGGCTATGACATTGGCCCCCTGTTTTTTCATAAGACCAATTTAAAAAAATTAGCCGGGGATTATGATGTTGTCATTGCAATATCCAATGTCAGGTGGATATCCTTAATGCTTTTATCATTGAGAAGAAGGAAATTTAAATTTATATTGTGGGGCATTGGCGTATCCGCCAGTTATGAAAACAAGCTGGATTCAAAGACTACCTGGGACAGGGTTCGGTTCTTCTTTGCAAAAAAGGCAGATGCTATACTATTTTACAGCAATTATCCTATCAAAAAATATATCGAAAACGGAATTGAGTCCAAAAAGCTATTCGTTGCCAATAATACGGTTGCTATTGATGAACATTTTAATCTGGTTAAAACAGAAAATTCAAAAACCGACTTTTTATTCATTGGTACATTATATCCTCAAAAGGGCATTGATATATTACTGAATGCATACATTGAACTAAACAAAACCATTGCACTTCCCACTTTACAAATCATAGGGGCAGGCCCCATGGAAAGCACGCTAAAAGAACGGATTGAGGTGAACAAATTACAGGATAAAGTAATTCTTCATGGAGCCATTTATGATCAAAAAATACTAATAAACTTCTTTTCAAAAAGCCTGGTTTGTATTTCTCCTACACAGGCAGGGCTTTCCGTATTGATGAGTATGGGCTATGGTGTGCCCTTTCTGACAAGCTTTGATGCAATAACAGGGGGTGAGATTTTTAATATAAAAAAAGATGAGAATGGATTTATCTATAACGGAACTGAAGAAGATTTAAAAAAGACAATTATCTGGATCATTAACAATCGGGATAAAGTTTTGGCCATGGGCAGAAATGCTAAGGCGCATTATGATCAGTTTAGAAAGCCTTCTGATATGGCAAATGCTATTAAAGATTCCATAGAATATGTACTTAATAAATAAGAAGGAATGCTTTGTCATTGCCAAAGCTTTATACTTCTGCATTAACATATCTCATAATCAGATAATGAATGTGTAGCCTGATCAAAAATTATTTTAGTCTTAATCGTCTGAAAAAACAATATCAGAACAAAAAAATATCTATTTTGATGTTCTACGATAAAGAATCAGTCGTTTCCAATAAATCACGCATTCAACGATTTGTAATTTTAAGAAAATGCGTTGTTTCCGATTATTCGTATATAGGTTACAACACCAATATTTACAATGCGAGTATAGGAAAATTTTGTTCCATTTCAAAAGATGTATGTATAGGACTTCCATCACATCCCACAAAATTCATATCCACGTCTCCCCTGTTCGTTAATATACAAAATGGCACTGGCTATTCATGGTCAAAACAAGACCTGTTTAATTCAGTTCCTGAAAAAGTAGTGATTGGTAATGATGTCTGGATTGGGATGAAATCTACCATAATGGGAGGCATTACTATTGGTAATGGTGCAATCATAGCAGCTCATTCTGTTGTAACAAAAGATGTTCCGCCTTATGCCATAGTAGGAGGCGTTCCGTCTAAAATAATTAAATACAGGTTTGATGATAGTATTATTGAGACTTTGCAAAAATCGGAATGGTGGAATCGTTCCGATGATTTTCTTCAAAAAAATATAACATCCTTTCAGGAAGAATTAAGTACGGAAAATGCAGACCGGTTGACCGGTATCCTCTTAAAGTAATGACAGCATAAAATAATAACATACCATATGTTCGGTAATAAAAAACTTCTCATAACAGGTGGCACCGGTTCTTTCGGCAACGCAGTTCTCAACCGGTTTCTCAACAGCAATTTTGACGAAATACGAATATTCAGCCGTGATGAAAAAAAACAGGACGATATGCGGAAAGTATATACCGATCCGCGTGTAAAATTCTATATCGGTGATGTTCGCGAATACAATTCGGTAGAAAATGCCGTAAGAGGTGTTGATTATATTTTCCATGCTGCTGCACTGAAACAGGTTCCTTCCTGCGAGTTTTTCCCCCTCGAAGCAGTAAAAACCAATGTAGAAGGAACGGCTAATGTTTTAGATGCAGCAATAAGAAACGGCGTAAAGAATGCAGTAGTGTTAAGTACCGACAAAGCTGTATACCCCATTAATGCAATGGGCATGAGCAAAGCCATGATGGAAAAGGTAATGGTTGCAAAATCCAGAACAGTTTCCGCTAACCAGCTCGTACTTTCGGGTACGCGTTACGGCAATGTAATGGCTTCACGCGGTTCTGTTATTCCCCTGTTTATTGACCAGATCAAAGCAGGCAAACCGATTACCATTACCGATCCTAATATGACCCGCTTTATGATGACGCTTGAAGATGCAGTAGATCTTGTATTATATGCTTTCACTAATGCAGAGCCGGGCGATATTTTTGTACAAAAGGCCCCGGCTACTACAATTGAATTGCTGGCAACAGCTCTAAAAGAATTATATAATGCGGGCAATGAAATTAAAATTATAGGCACCCGCCATGGCGAAAAATTATATGAAACCCTGGTAAACAGGGAGGAAATGACAAAAGCCATTGATATGGGAGAATATTTCAGGATTCCGGCAGATAACAGGGGACTCAATTATGAGCAGTACTTTTCCGTGGGCGATACAGATGTTTCAAAAATAGAAGATTACCATTCTCATAATACCAATCAAATTGGGCTGGAGGAAACCAAAAAATTACTATTAAGACTGGAGATGATTCAAAAGGACTTAAATTTAATACATGCCTGAGATAAAGATGTATGAGGGTGGCGCTTATGCGGACGAAAGGGGAAGAATATCTTTTGTAAATGATTTTACTTTTAAGGAAGTAAAAAGATGTTATCATATTATGCATTCCCATACCGAAACAATCAGAGCCTGGCAGGGACATCGCATTGAACATAAATATTTTTTTGTGCCGCATGGCAAATTTCTTTTGGCCTGGGTATGCATTGACGACTGGAATACGCCATCCGTTCACCTGAAAGCTTCTCATAGCATATTATCAGAAAATGAGCCGTGTGTTTTGTGTATCCCACCGGGGTATGCCAATGGTATAAAAGCCTTAATGCCAGGTTCAGTGCTTAGTGTATATTCTGACCTTGATCTTGCCGCCTCGGAAAACGACCGCTGGTCTTTTGATCAGTCGCTATGGCTTGACTGGTCCTTATTTTAATATAAGCAGCAACGATGAAAAAAATAGGAATAACGGGACAAAATGGATTTGCAGGCACTTATCTCTTCAACGCCATAAGCCTGCTGAAAGATGAATTCCAACTTATCCCCTTTGAAAAATCTTTTTTTGAAAACGAAAATCAATTACAGGATTGGGTAAAGCAATGCGATACGATAGTTCACCTGGCCGCTATGAACCGGCATACGGATCCGCAGGTAATTCATGATACCAATATTAGCCTTATAAAAAAACTCCTGGCTTCACTGGAAATAACACAGACCAAACCGCAAATTATTTTTTCTTCATCCACCCAGGAAGAAAGAGATAATCCCTATGGCAAATCAAAGAAAGAAGGAAGAAATTTATTGGCAGCCTGGGCCGAAGCACGTGGAGGAAAGTTTGCGGGACTCATCGTTCCCAATGTGTTTGGCCCGTTTGGCAAACCTTTTTATAACTCCGTAGTAGCTACTTTTTGTCACCAATTGTGCAGCAACCAGGAACCTAAAATAGATACGGACGGCCTTATTAAACTAATATACGTAGGTGAGCTGGCTAAGGTGATTATTGACGCCATAAGAAATGACAGCCATAACCCGGAATGGAAAGTTGAGCATACCAGCGAATACCATGTATCGCAAATATTATTGCAATTACAGGAATTTAAAAAGCAATATTTCGAAAACGGGATATTTCCTTCACTCCAAAACAAATTCAGTGTTGACCTGTTCAACACCTTTAGGAGTTATATAAACCTTAAACATTATTTTCCATATAAGCTAAAGCAAAATACTGATAACAGGGGAACATTCGTGGAACTGATAAAATTACAACAGGGAGGACAAATATCATTTTCCACAACGCACCCTGGCATTACGCGCGGAAATCATTTTCATACCCGCAAAATTGAAAGATTTGCCGTAATAAAAGGGAAAGCGCTGATTCAACTGCGCAGATACAATACAGATGAAGTGCTCAACTTTGAATTAAGCGGAGATGAAGCATCTTATGTGGATATGCCGGTATGGTATACGCACAACATTACAAATACAGGTACCGATGAATTGTATACGATATTCTGGATCAATGAATTTTTTGATCCTGCCGACCCGGATACCTATTTCGACACCGTTTAATAAGCATTACATCTTCACCTAATGAATACAATTACAAAAAAACTGAAAGTGCTTACGGTAGTGGGTACCCGGCCGGAAATCATACGGCTGTCCAGGGTGCTGGCAAAATTAGATGAATCTGAAGCTATAGATCATGTATTGGTACACACCGGGCAGAACTACGATTATGAACTGAACCAGATTTTCTTTGAAGATCTTGAACTGAGAAAACCAGATTATTTTTTGAACGCAGCAGGAAAAAATGCCACTACAACTGTTGGTCAGATATTGATCAATATTGATCCCGTCCTGGAAGAAGAACAACCCGATGCATTTTTAGTACTGGGAGATACCAATAGCTGCTTATGCGCCATCCCTGCAAAAAAAAGAAAGATACCGGTATTTCATATGGAAGCCGGCAACCGTTGCTTTGATCAGCGCGTACCTGAAGAAACCAACCGGAAAATTGTTGATCATGTAAGCGATATCAATCTCACGTATTCCGATATAGCGAGGGAATACCTGCTCAGAGAGGGATTACCACCAGACAGAATAATTAAAACAGGAAGTCCCATGTACGAAGTGCTGCATCATTATATGCCTAAAATTGAAAGTTCAGATATACTTCAGCAACTTTCCCTTGAAAAAGGCAGTTACTTTGTTGTGTCAGTACACCGGGAAGAGAACATCAATGCTGAAAAAAACTTCAACAATCTTGTCAAATCATTGAATAGCATCGCGGAAATATTCCGGTTGCCTGTAATTGTATCTGCGCATCCCAGAACAAGAAATATGATTAAGGAAAAGAACATCGTATTTAATGACCTGGTAAAATTGCAAAAGCCATTCGGATTAAGCGACTATCTATCGCTACAGGTAAATGCCAGAGCGGTTCTTTCTGACAGTGGAACCATCTCAGAAGAATCATCCATACTTAATTTTCCGGCATTAAATATCCGGGAAGCACATGAGCGGCCTGAAGCAATGGAAGAAGCTGCTGTAATGATGGTAGGGTTAAACCCTGAACGCATACTCCAGGGATTAAAACAACTGGAGTACCAGCAAAAAGAACCCCGTAATTTCAGGCCGGTTTCAGACTATATGATGCCCAATGTTTCAGACAAAGTGGTTAGAATAATTATTTCTTATGTAGATTATATTAAAAGAGTAACCTGGCAAAACTTTTAGCATGCGTGTACTCTTTTTGCTTTTATACCATCCGGAGCCGTACGAATCATCGAACCTATATGCAGACCTGATAGATGAATTCGAAAAAAACGGGCATGAAGTAACAGTAGTGAGCGCCGCTAAGGAAAATCAACCCTCAACTTTAAAAAGGGAGAAGGATATAGAAGTATTGCGGGTTAAAACACAGAAAATTTTTAATGTACACCCTCTTTTAAAGGGAATAGCCACCGTGCGTATGCCTTACCAGTTTAAAAGGGCAATTAAAAAATACTTATCAAAATATGAGTTCGACCTGGTTGTTACGCCCACTCCCCCTATAACTTTTGTAGACGTTGTAGTATGGCTTAAAAAAAAACACCCATTACAATCGTATCTTATCCTCCGTGATATATTTCCTCAAAATGCACGCGACCTGGGAATGATGAAGAACCCGCTTCTTTTTAATTATTTCAGGAAAAAAGAAAAAAAGCTGTACCGTTATTCCGATTATATTGGGTGCATGTCACAGGGCAACATAAATTATGTCATACGCCATAACCCTGAAGTTCTTACCAGGAAACTCCTTCTCCTGCCCAACTGGCAAAAGGCAGAAGCCTTGTCTGAAAGAGATGAATCGGTAAAAAAGCAATACGGATTAGCAGGAAAGTACGTGGCCATTTTTGGAGGAAATATTGGTGAGCCCCAAAAAATAGAAAATATAGTAAGCCTCGCCAGGGCGTATCTGTATAATAATCATATTATATTCCTGGTCATGGGAAACGGTACAAGAAGAAAGTATCTCGAACAAATGGCAGCGGATTATGCTTTAACCAATTTAGTAATAAAAGATGCTGTTCCCCGGCAGGATTATCAAAAATTGGTATGCAGTGCGGATGTTGGTCTAATTTCGTTAAGCGAAAAATTTACCATTCCCAACATCCCTTCTAAAACTTTGTCCTATTTTAATGCCAGGATACCCGTGCTGGCTGCGATAGACGCTAACACGGATTACGGAGCCTTGCTGGAAAAAGCGGGTGCAGGATTATGGTCGTTAACGGGAGATATGGAAAAATATAAACAAAATTTCGATACGCTTTATAATGACTCTGCATTACGTAAACAAATGGGAGAAAATGGCTATAATTACTTGTTTAAATATCTTACAGTAAATATTACCTATCAGACTATCCTTAATCATATCCATCAATGAAATAATTCTTTAAAAGAATATGAATTATCAGATGAATCCCTGCAATTTTGCTGCGAATATGTCAATAAATATTAAAGCTATACCTTATATATGCAAATCACTATTGGGGCTATTGGCTATTCTGCTATTGTTCAGTTCCTGCCGTACAGGTAAGGAGTTGGCATTATTCCAGGATCTGAACTCCGAACAGGATGCCAAAGTACAGCAGGTAAGAACAGCCGCTTTTGATCCCCTGCGCCTGCAGCCCGACGACCAGTTGCAGATCGTTATCAGCAGCATCAGTCCTGAGGCATCTCAACTGTTCAACCTCATGGGGTCGGCTGTTATTACAGGCAATAACAATACACAAAACATGCAGAGTGTTTACTCCGTATCTCCATCCGGCAATATTACTATCCCCGTAGTCGGGGATGTAAAAGTGGCAGGGCTTACCACCGATGAAGCTAAAGCTCAAATCAAAGAAGTGGTAAGTGAATACTTAAAAGACGCTGTTATAAGCGTTACCCTCATCAATTTTCGTGTTACGGTAATGGGTGAGGTTACCCGCCCATCCACCTTCCAGGTAGCCGGGGAAAAGATCAACGTGCTCCAGGCCATTGGCATGGCCGGTGACCTTACTGTATTCGCCAAAAGAACGAATATAAAGGTCATCCGTAAAGTTGCCGACAAAGTGGAAGTAGCCCACCTTAACCTTAATAACAGCAGCGTTATGCGTTCCCCATATTATAACCTCCGTCAAAATGATGTGGTGCTCGTAGAACCCGGTAAACGGAAAGGATTGCAGGCCGAAGGTTTAAACATTATTGTGCCCGCGGCTACCAGCATCCTTTCTTTGATCATCGTGGCTATTACCCGTTTCCGTTAAGTCTCTCTTTATTTACGCTATCTAAATCATATTGGCTGTGCAAAATAATACCCATCTTCCCCCTGTACTCCAAAGTAACCTGCCCGAAGAGTCTGCAGACATCAGGCAGTTGTTGTTTAAAATCCTGCGCAACTGGACATGAATCGTATTATCGCGCATAACAACCATTACCGCCGCATGGCTCTATAACCGCTATGCCGAGCCCGTATACAAGGCTACGGCATCCATCATGATCAAGGATGAAAAAAAAGGTGGCGCCGGGCTGCTGGACAATCCACTGCTTGAAGAACTGAATCTCGGCGGAAGCGGTAAGCTTATTGACAATGAAATTGAAGTGCTCAAAAGTTATGATCTCATGGAGGATGTGGTGCGTAAGCAGCAATTGTTCCTTGACATCAAAAGCAGGGGCAATCTTACCAACAGGTCCGTTTTTGGTAAAGAGGTTCCGCTCATTATACGGGTTGCCAACCCTGATACCATTACCCTGCCTCTGCAATGGAGCATCGCCAGGCAACCCAACGGTAAATGGAATTTAAACTATGGCGGACACAATCAAGGGCTTTCCCTTACCAGGGGCAGATGGTACAGCATTAACGGACTGCTCTTCCAGGCAACAGATAATCCTGCTTTTTTGATCCATGCCGACAGTGTAAGCCGGGTCAGTGAATATCTACTGCATTTTAGCCCTGTAAAAACTACCGTTACCAATTATTCAAAAGCATTAATTATACAAGCTGTTAGTAAAACCGCCTCTATCATCGGCATGGAACTTACTGATTATAATGATGCCAGGGCTCAGGCTGCTTTGGGCACCCTTATTGATATTTATAACCGCCAGGCTCTCGAAGATAAAAACAAGGTAACCACCAATACCCTGGAGTTCTTAAACGACAGGCTGGCAATCATAGAAAAAGAATTACGTACCGTAGAAGGACAGGTAGAACGCTTTAAAAGCAGTAACCGCATCACCGATGTATCGGCAGAAGCACAGCAATACCTGGACCAGGCAAAGCAGGTTGACCTCCAAAAAGCGGAACAACAAACCCAGTTAAGTATTCTTGAATCCCTGGAAAGTAATCTGAAAGCCAACCAGGACAATCCCAAACTTGTACCCTCCGGATCGGGAATCGCTGAACCCTCCCTGGCTGAAATGATACAGGCTCACAATCGCCTGGTACTCGAAAAAGAGCGCCAGGCTGAAAGGCTGGGACCTAAGAATCCTATACCTGTTGACCTCGGTAACCAGATCGTTAACCTCAGGGCAAGCCTGCTCGCTAATATCGGAAACCTCAAACAGGCTTACCGCATTGCTTTAAACGACATTACCAGCAAGGATGCTGAACTTAATGCCCGCATAAGAAATATACCGCAAATACAAAAAAACCTCGTGCAGATACAGCGCGACCAGTCCGTAAAAGAACAGCTTTACTTTTTACTCCTGCAAAAAAGAGAAGAGTCTGCCATCACCCTGGCTTCTACCACCCCTGATTCCAGGAGTATTGAAAAACCCAGGGGAACCGGCATTGTTAGCCCTAAGAAGGCCCTTATATTGGCCATCGCCTTTTTATTGGGCTTACTTATTCCCGTTGGCATTATTTACCTCATTAATTACTTCAACAATAAAATTGAAAGCAAAGATGAAGTAGAGCAAAAATGTAAAGCCCCCGTACTCGGAGAGATATCCTACGTGAAAAAAGATGCCTCTCCCATTGTGGTGCAAAAAGGAAGCCGCTCCATTGTCGCCGAACAGTTCAGGGTGATCAGAACCAATATCAGCTTTGCCAGACCAGGGCATTCCCCCAGGATCATCCTGGTTACCTCACACCGGCCCGAAGAAGGCAAGTCGTTTACCAGCCTTAACCTTGCTGCCAGTTATGCCCTCCTTAATAAAAAAGTGGTGGTGCTTGAATTTGATTTGCGTAAACCCAGGCTCAGCGCAGCCCTCAATATCCATTCCGAAGCGGGCATCAGTAATTACCTGGCAGGAAGCACCTCTGCCATTGATGACATTCTGCATGAAGTGCCCGGATTTGAACAACGGTTCTGGCTCCTGCCTACAGGTCCCATTCCGCCCAATCCCGCTGAGCTTATCCTGGGAGATAATATGAAACAGCTTATGGAGCAACTCAATAAAAAGTTCGATTATATTATATTGGATACACCCCCTTACGGACTCGTTACCGACTCCTCGCTGCTGGGTGCTCATGCAGACATCAGCATCGTAGTGCTCAGGCAGGGATTTACTTTTAACTGGGTACTGCAGGAACTCAATAAAAAACTCACAGACAATCCCGCTCAACCCCTCTATACCGTTATTAACAGGGTAGGTGAAAAAAAACAATACGGAAGCTATAAACGTTACGGATACGGGTACTCAGAATATTTTGACACCCCGGTCAAAAAGAAAAATTGGTGGCGAAAATAAGTGGAAATAAAACTTGAAATTAATTTGTAAATGAGTCTAGCAATAAAAGCAAGAGCAGGGGTAAAATGGACAACGGCATCGGCTATTGCGGGAGCTGCATCTCAATTATTACTTACGGCAGTATTGGCTCATTTTTTAGAGAAGAAGGATTTCGGATTAATGGCAATAGCTTTATTCGTTATAAATTTCTCTCAATTATTTATAGACATTGGTATATCCAATGCGATTATTCATAAGCAAACTGTTACACATAATCAATTAAGTAGTCTGTATTGGTGCAATATAATCATTGGTTTTTTTTTATTCGGACTCTTATTCACCCTTGCTCCGTTAATTTCCGGTTTTTATAAGGAACCATTGTTAAAGAACATAATTCGTTGGGTAGGACTCACCTTCCTAATACAGCCTTTTGGAATGCAGTTTTCTACTTTGCTCCGTAAGGAACTTCACTTTAAAGAGCTTGCTATAAGAAATATTATTTCGAGAACTATTGGGTTGGTTATTGGGGCATTATTAGGATTCTATGGTTATGGCATCTATGCCCTGGTTTATTCGACTATTGCAATGGCATTCCTGGATATGTTATTGCTCGTTATTCTTGGCCGCAAGATACATTCACCCTCGTTGCATTTCAGATTAACAGAAATTAAACCTTTTTTTTCTTTTGGGATGTATCAAATGGGAGAAAAAATGATCAACTATATCAATAGCGATATTGATACCTTAATCATCGGAAAATTTCTTGGGATTGAGACACTTGGTATATATAATATTGCCAAAAACTTTGTTTTGAAGCCATTCCAGGTAATTAATCCTATTCTTACCAGAGTGGCTTTTCCCGTTATGGCAAAAGTTCAGAATGATATTCCCAAGCTGAAAAGCATTTATCTTAAAATGCAGAGTGTTCTGGCATTCATTAATTTTCCTGTTTTCATCTTTATGTTCTTTTATGCGGAAGCAGTTATTTTATTGATTTTTGGAAGCAGATGGCTCGATGCGGCAATGCCTTTACGTATTTTATCACTTTATGCTATGATACGTTCAACAATGAATCCCATTGGTTCTTTACAACTGGCAAGAGGAAGAGCCGATCAGGGATTCTACTGGAACCTTGTTCAATCTGTAATTTTAATAGTTGCCGTATACTTAGGCAGTCGGGGCGGAATTTTGGGAGTTTGCTATACCCTACTGGGTATCCAATCTATATTATTTATCATCAGTTGGAAAGTAATGGTAAACCCTCTTTGCGCGGCTGATTTTATTGAGTTTAATGCTGTATTCTGGGAGCCACTTTATTTAAGCTTTATTCCCGCAGTTTTACTTTTCCCCCTATTGCATTTTCTGTTCCCAGCGCACAACTTTTCCACTGCTATTGTTGTATTATTACTTTATTTATCCCTGTTAGCGTTTATCCATATAGTAATAAAGAAAACATTTATCGTGGAGGTAAAACGTTTATTACTAAACCGTTAAAAAAATATATTAAATATATTAAAATGAGTTCCTCTCCAAAAAGAACAATAATCTGTTTTACAGCATCTTACCCTTATGGTACAAGAGAAACTTACTTTGCTAATGAGTTACAATATCTTTCAAAAGCATTTGACCGGGTTTATATCATGCCTGCTTATAATCCTACAAAATCAAATACGCAGAGGAAAGTACCTCTGAATACAATAGTTTTACCGATAGCTTCGCCACAGGGGGTTTCAAGAATTGTACAGGGAATTTTAAATCTAAGCCCAATAAAACCCTTTCTTGCAGACATGCTGGAACATAAAGTATATAAAAAGAGAGCAAGTTTTGCAAAATGGTTCAATGCCTTTTTGGTATTCAGAATAAAATACAAAAAGCTTCATCAACTCTTAAAAACGGTAGAAGCAGATGCTTTGCTCTATTCCTACTGGGGAGGCCCCTCGGTGTTCATTACAAGCTTGTGCAAACGATATAAGAAAGTTATACGTATGCACGGAGCAGATTTTTACCTGAACAGAAATAACGGCTATTTGCCATTAAGAAAAAAAATATACCAATCTGCTGATTTACTGCTTCCGATATCCAATGACATAGCCAGGATATTACGCGAAGAATACAGGATCGTTCCAGAAAAAATATTTCTGAACTATCTCGGAGTAAATAACTATGAAACCATCAACGATACTGCCGCCAGTGACGTCATAAGGATCGTATCATGCAGTAATTTATTTCCATTAAAAAGAGTCCACATTATCGCATCAACAATATGCAAATGGAAAAACAATATCAAAATTGAGTGGCACCATTTCGGGGATGGCCCCGAAATGGAAAATATTCAAGCATTAATTAAAAAATATAATAACATTAATGCAAACATTTTTTTTCATGGCTGGTCATCTACTGAAGATATATATAGTTTTTACAATTCACATTACATAACATGGCTAATAAATGTTAGTAAATATGAAGGCGTTCCTGTAAGTGTTATGGAAGCATTTTCGTTTGGAATACCAGCTATTGCAACAAATGCAGGCGCGACTTCAGAAATAGTGAATGAAACAAACGGACAATTAATTGATATAAACGTTACGGATGAAATGCTTGAAAAATATATTCTTTCATGCTATGATAAAAACTATCAGGCAAAAAGAAAAAATGCGCAGATGACCTGGAAAGAAAAATTTAATGCCGAGAACAATTATACCTTACTGGTAAACAAACTAAAATCTCTTTTGGTTATATGAAAGCCAATATAATCATCAAGTCACTAATAATTATAAGCGTTCCTTTGCTAGTTGTGATCGGGCACGTTTATAATATAAGCGCTTTCGTTACTTCCATATACATACCTCTTTTCTTTATTTTATCCCTGTTCTCGAACAAAAATCGTCATTTTATTAAATCCACACAAATAAGACTTTATCTTTTATTTTTCCTTCTCTCTTTAGCATCTGTATATAACGCCATTAATACTGACTTCTTCTTTGCTGAAGTAAAAACACAAATTGGTTGCATTATTTTCGGGATTGCTTTGTTTAATTATATACTCATCAATCCTGCCCATATTAAATATTTTTTCTTCTCCTGCATTTTAACTACTTACTTCTTAGCAATATACCTGTTTAGCAGTGATACGTTAAGTCTAAAAATAGAAGATAATTTAGATTACAGAATAGACGATGAAACTTTTAATGCAAATATGTTCCCTTATTACATTTTCCTGGCCTCCTTCTCCTTTTTTTTTCTGTTTCAATTTCAAAAGGGCAAAGCGATCAAATACATTTATCTTTTATCTCTTCCACTTTATTTATACATCATTTTCTCTTCAGGAAGCAGGGGCGGTCTTATTATTTTCCTTCTTATTCAAATTTTATATTGGTTTTATATCGGACTCGGAAAAGTCCGCAACTTCATTAAATCTACTGTAAAGCTTATACTAACACTTCTAATATCTCTTCCGGTTCTCACCTATTCAACAAACACAATACTGGAAGAAACAAATATCGGAAAAAGGTTCAATGTGCTTGCCGAAGAAGGAGAAAACACCATAAGAGTAGTTCTGGTTAAACTCGCTTTTGAGAAATTCCAGGAATATCCTTTTCTTGGCGTGGGAAGCGGGAATTTTCGCTTACATAATCAATATTACTTATTCAGCCATAATAATTTTATGGAGATATTAGTAAATAACGGCATATTTTCCTTTATTGTTTATGTCCTGATTTTTGTTACTACTATTCAAAATATCCTGGCGATTAAGAGAAAAACAAATAATCCGGATTATAAGAAAAAAGCTGATATTATCATTCTGTTCGTCTTAGGATTTTGCCTTTATTCAGCTTTCTATGTTTTTATGAATGTTATCCCTTTTACGGGATTTATTTTCAGCCTTTTTGCCTTGATATATATCATGAATTATAATGTTGAATATGAAGGGGTTGAGTAGTTGCGGTCCTCTTCCCTATTTCCATAAACCGGAAAACTCAATTAAGACAGGGTATATGTTTCAACAATGTTTCCTGACCGGGTACAATATTTGCATGTAAAAATATGTTTTATATTTGCCTGAATGGTTAAAAAATAACATACAAAATACTACACTGCCGTGCATTTCATTAATCATTGATTTATATTGTTTCTAATTCATTCAATTCCATGAAAAAAATAGCTCTTTTAATAGGGATACTTATCTTGTGTTCTGATGCAATAGCTCAGAAAAACTGGAAAAATCTTTTCGATAAAAAATATTCAGAGATGTGTATTTCAACTAAAACTGTTCGGGAAGGTTTTCTGGAAAAAAGCGCATCGGGAGATTCTTTCGACTTCATGGAGATGAGCAATATTATTGATGCGCTGCAATGCATGTATCTAAGCACGGAGGAAAGTTCTTATCGCAATGATCTGATAAAAATCATAGATAACATTCTATCTACCGCGTTTACCTCAAAGGATATCCCTGATAACATCTACCCATATAAGGATAATTACCTGAGCTGGATTTCAAAGAACATAAATACATACCATAATGAAGCTCCCCTTCTTGAAGGCTATATATTCCGCTATATAACTCAGTTTATTTATAATCTCCATAAGTCGGGATGGACAAATATATCAGAAGCAAACCAAACCTGGTATAATAATACTTTGCAATTCATAGAGAAAAATATTTGGGAAAAGTGGGTTAGCAGAAGCAATAGGGTTCATTATAAACCTTACACACTTTTTTTGGGAAGAAGAACACATACTGCATCTCATTGGGCATATATAGCGCTTTTTTTAAAAGAAATAACCAGCGACCCCGTAATTAGAACGCAATGCATCGAAATGTATAACATGTACGACCTACTTTTAAAAAGGAATTTAAAATCCAATCCGGAATTCCCCCAGGCGTATATCTGGAATTGCAGTTGGGATGATGTAAGTGGAACACAGGCAAGTATTCCCAACGATGTGGCGCTGCAGGACGTTTCCCATGGCAATCATGTACTGAGCTATCTTGCTATATCAAAAAAAATGGCAGATACAAATTGGAGTGATGCTGAAATGGACAGCCTTTGTAATACGCTTAAACAAGTTGTGTACGATAAGGAACAAATTTCCTTTTTCGACATGGTAGATGGCAGTTCCTCATCAATGTTTCCTGGCAGAGGTCAATACCAGGCTGAAGGATGGATTAAATTAAGTTGGTTTAATAAGGAAGTACGGGCTTTGTATATAGACTTTGCATTTCGCCGGGAACCTCTGGTGAGACAACGGGAAATGGAACTGCAATACTATGCTAATCTGCTGTATACAGAGTATTTGATGAAATAACTTTGCAAAAGTATATTGGATTAAGACAGGCATATATTGAGTTTCAATTTGAAGGCATATTGCTGTCCGGTAAACCAATCTTTACTCATCGGCTTTTGTGTCGTAAATTATAGGGGGCCTCTCGCCTCCTTTTAATTTATCAATCAAGTACTTTTGCCGGATACAAATCGATTTAACGCTTTCATTTTATTAATGCAATCCACAAAAATTGAGATCAATAGTCATATTAATTCTTACCATGCAATTGAGTAACAGATGCTTCACGCAATCGCTATTTATTGAAAAATCCATAAATGAATATAACACTGGTTTCAGAAATATCTATTTTACTCAAAGCATTTCCGCGAATTCCTATGATTTCATGTTCGTCAGCACCGGGCTGGATGCATTGCAGGCTATTTACACTGTTACAAAAGACAGTACTTACTTTAATGATGAAAAAAAAATAATTGACAATGTGATCAGTTCAGCGAAAGTATCCGCTGCCATCCCCGGAAACACTTATAAAATTAAAGATGATTACCTGGGATGGATATCTAACACACCTGACCGGGCCTATAAAAATGAAGCGCAGTTGTTTGAGAGCTATATTTTCCAGTATATTGTGAAATGCTTATATCAGTTAAAGGAATCTGGCTGGGTATCCTTTTCTCCGGAGCGTACACAATGGTATAATAATGTCTTGTTTTTTACCGAAAAAAATATTTGGGAGAAATGGGTGAATAGAAGTATCCGGCAATCCGGTCTTTCTTACCGCATATTCCTGGGCATACGTACCCACATGGCGGCGCACTGGGCGGGAATAGCGCTGGTGCTGGAGCAGCTTTCTCAAAACAGTGAAATAAAAAAACAGTGTAGGGAGCTGTACACAGCCTACGATACCCTTTTAAAAAGGAATCTGCAGCCTAATCCTGCACACCCCACTGCCTATTTATGGAATTGTACATGGGACGATAACGATAATGTACAGGCAAGAAAAGACAGCAAAGCGATAATACAGGATGTTTCACACGGTAACCACGTTATCTCCTATATAATCACAGCACTTGAAATGGGTAGTCCAAACTGGACCAGGGAGGATATCAACAAATTCATTAATACAGTTAAATATGTGATTTATGACCGGCAAAAACATATTTTTTCTGACCTGGTTGACGGCACCTCATCGTTAATAACACCCGAGCGTGGTAATTTCCAGGCAGACGGCTGGCTGAAACTGGGACGTTACGACAGGGACCTCCAGAATCTGTATATTCATTTCGCAGCCACAAAGGAAAACTTACTGAACAAATATGCTCAAAGCTTCCAGTATTATGCAAATCTTGCACTGAATGAATATTATATTCAATTAAATAATTAATGCAAACTAAAATATTACATATCGCCAATTATTACATTGGCGCCAAAGTGTACAAAAACCTTGTATTGGCGTTAGATCAAATTGGCGTGGAACAAACTATTTATACAGCATTTGCCGGACAGCATCTGGTTGGAGCAAATCAACCCAAACTGGAAGTTCCCGCTTCAAAGATCATATACCGGCCAATCCTCAATACCTATACCCGGCTAAATTATGGACATAAGACAAAAAAAATAACCGCTGATATACTGAAATATATTTCAGATGAAAAATTCAATGTTTTACATGCGCACACCTTATTCAGTGACGGCAGGGTAGCTTATAATTTATATAAACGGTATGGTACTCCCTATATAGTGGCCATAAGGAACACCGACCTCAACTTCTTTTTTCGCTATTTTTTACATTTAAGAAGCCAGGCCAGGAATACCTTGTTGTCTGCCAAGAAAATCATATTTATTTCTGAAGCTTACAGGAAAAGACTGCTCGCCCATCCCTACTTTTCGAATTATAGGGATGAGCTGGCAGCAAAGAGTATAGTCTTACCTAATGGTATTGACCCCTATTGGCTCAATAATGCCGTTATCTTATCTCATCAAAAGCTACAGGCTCCTGCACGCCTGCTTTATGTAGGCAAAATTAGCAGGGGCAAGAACCTCTTAAGACTGATTACAGTGGTCATAAGGCTTAACAGCAGTGGTATTAAATGTGTATTGCATATTGCGGGAAGCGGTTCGGGAAAATATTACCAGGCTGTTGCCAGTTTGATCAAAAAGCATCGGGAACTTTTGGTATATCATGGAGCTATCACAGACAAGGCTTCGCTGTTATCTCTTTACAGGGAATCCGACCTCTTTGTGATGCCGTCCAGGAAGGAAACCTTCGGATTGGTATACGTGGAAGCGCTGTCACAGGGAATACCTGTCATTTATACCAAGAATGAAGGAATTGACGGCTTTTTTCCCCCAGAAACCGGTGAATCGGTAAATTGCGATGACGAAGACGATATAAGTTTCAAGATTCGAAAAATATTAGAAAATTATTCAATATACTGTTTTGAACCTCAAAAAATTACCTGTGCATTTAACTGGACCAGCATTGCGGAAAAATATAGCGCTATTTACAACTCAGTTTCTTTGAACATCTTCCCTCACATACAATCAAACGATACAACTATTCGTTAACTAATCGACATCATGCAGTCATATTTACTTCAAAATCAGTAAATAAGAATACCATTCAATAACCCGAAAGAACAAGTCTTGAATTACGCAAAGGCTGATAAAAAAACTTACGAGAATTTTTTAAATAGCAAGTCGACATTTACCTGAATATGCAAATATCCGTCATCGCGGGCGCACGCCCCAACTTTATGAAAATAGAGCCTATTATTGAGGCTATAAAGAAAGCAGCGCAAAAAGGCAAGAATATCCAGTATCGCCTGGTTCATACCGGCCAGCATTATGACAAAAACATGAGTGCTTCCTTTTTTGAAGAACTGGACATTCCCGCCCCCGATGTGAATCTTGCATGTGGTGGTGGATCTCAGGCTGAACAAGCGGCTAACATCATGGTGCATTTTGAAAAAGAATTGTTGCAAAATCCGGCAGACCTCGTATTGGTGGTTGGAGATGTAAGCGCTACTATGGCTTACTCAATTGTAGCCAAAAAACTGTGTACTAAAGTTGCTCATGTGGAACCAGGTATTCGTTCAGGAGATTTAAACATGCCGGAAGAGATCAACCGCATGGTCACGGATTCCATTACAGATTATTTCTTTACTACTTCTGACACTGCTACTATTCATTTGAAAAAAACAGGGTTGTCAGATGACCGTATTTTTTTTGTGGGTAATACTATGATTGACATCCTTCTGAAACACCGCCCCCGCTTTAAAAAGCCACCCCTATGGGATACGCTGAATCTGAAGGAAAAAGAATATCTCGTAATGACACTTCATCGTCCGGCCAATATAGATGAAGAAAGTAAATTAAAAGCGCTGATGGATGAGATTGTGAGCGCATCTGATCCCTTACCACTGATTTTTCCTGTTCATCCGCGAACAGCAAAAATACTATCCCACCTGGAAATTGATTATCCCCGGCTCCATAAAATAGAACCCTTAGGATATCTCGAATTTAATTACCTGGTAGAGCGAGCCAAAGCTGTAATAACAGACTCGGGAGGGATTACAGAGGAAACTACAGCTATGGGCGTACCCTGTATGACCTTAAGAGATAACACTGAAAGGCCCGAAACAATGACAATAGGTACCAATGAATTATTAGGTACTGACCCCAAAGCCATCCAACCCGCTATTAAAAAATTATTTGCCGGCAATTGGAAAAAGGGGAGGAAATTCCTTTATGGGATGGGAAAACGGCGGAAAGGATCGTGGGGAAACTGATTGAAATATTTATTTTATAATCGGCCATTTAAAATACTATAAAATATTTAATACTTATGAGGGTTTTATACTTTCACCAATACTTTAATACACCATCAATAGGCGGTGGAATTCGGTCGTATGAATTTGCCCAGGCATTAGTCAAAAAAGGGCACCATGTTACTATGATATGTGGTGGTGCTGATGAAAAATTCAATCTCCCAAAAGTCTCCAGGTATTTTAACAGAGGCTTTGTAGATGGAGTTGAAGTAATCCAAATACGAATAAATACTACAAACAAAGACAAGATTTCAAAACGGGCAATTGATTTCGTTAAGTTTGGCTTTTTAAGCATTAAGTTTGCTTTTAATGAAGAATATGATTTACTTTTTGCAACTTCCACACCACTTAGTGCCGGCATACCAGGAATATTTGCGAAATGGTTTTCCAGGAAGAAATTTAAATTCGTATTTGAAGTTCGTGATTTATGGCCCGAACTGCCAAAGGCATTAGGTCTAAAGAATCCGTTCTTGCTATGGGGCATGGGGGTACTGGAGAAAGTATCGTATAAAAAATCCGATGCTTGTATTGGGCTATCGCCAGGTATATGCGAGGGTATAAAGAAAAAAACGCCTAAAGGTCATTTAATAGAGATGATTCCAAATGGTTGTGACATAGATTTGTTTACAAGAGATACTACAGGTAAATATGAAATAGAAGGAATTAAAACGGACGATATTGTTGCTATTTATCCTGGAGTTCATGGTGTAGCTAATGGATTAGATTCGGTTCTGGATATGGCAAAAGTTTTGATTGAAAAAGAAATCAATCATATCAAAATATTATTTGTAGGAAAAGGAAAACAAAAGCCTCACCTCATCAATAGGACAAGCAACGAAAAAATCAATAATTGTATTTTTTTAGATAAGGTATCTAAATACGAATTAAATCGAATAATGAGCAGAGCGGATATCGGACTTATGGTGCTAAAAAATATTCCTGCTTTTTACTATGGTACTTCCCCGAATAAATTCTTCGATTATATATCAGCCTCATTACCCATTGTAAATAATTATCCTGGCTGGCTGGCTGATATGATAACCGAATATAAATGTGGAGTAGTTGTCCCACCGGATAACCCACATGCTTTTGCCGATGCCGTTATAGAATTGGCTAACGATAGCAAAAGTAGAATTCAAATGGGTATTAACAGCAGAGCAATAGCTGAAAGAAAATTTTCAAGGAAAGATCTGGCAGCAAAATTTGTAACACTTCTGGAAGAAGTGGCAAAATGGGATTAGCTATAGGCAGAGAGCCATTTGCATTTGAAAATACTGATTGGCTATAAGTAAAATGAACTAAAAGAAATTTACATGAAAATCCAGCTTCTTTGCACTGGTAAAGAGAATGGACTGAATATCAAGACCGGAATTGAAGAATTTACCCGGCGGATCAGCTATTATTATCCTGTTGAATGGAAGTTCATCCCGACTCCTAAAAACAGTACCGGTTTACCGGAAAAGGAATTAAAAGCAAAAGAGGCAGCTTGGATATTGGGAAGCATTAAGAAGGACGACTTTCTGGTGTCGTTAGATGAAAGAGGTACAATGCTCAATTCGGTCAGGCTGGCTTCATGGATGCAGACAAGGGCCAATGAAAGCATAAAGCAACTGGTATTTTTAATTGGCGGGGCATACGGGTTAGATGAATCTGTTATTAAACGGGCGAACTTTGTATGGTCTTTGTCTCCGCTTACTTTTCCGCATCAGTTAGTACGATTAATATTAGTCGAACAGGTTTACCGGGCCTGCACTATTATTAGAAATGAAAAGTATCATCACGCATAATTTTAAGGAAGGATAACTAGGCTTAACAGGGTTTCCACTATCTTCGGCAAAAGTCTTACATGTCAATAACGCTCATTATACTTATTCTCACCTGCATCATTTCAATTATTGCTTTTAATAATCAGAAGCTACTTGATGATCTTATTTTTTATCCACCAGCAGTAACGGAAAGAAAACAGTATTACCGCTTTATTACCTGTGGTTTTATACACGCCAACGTCCCCCATCTCGCTTTTAACATGTATTCCTTCTGGATATTCGGAGAATATGTTGAAATACTTTTCATGACGGTATTTGGGCCTATTGGGCGGTGGTATTATCTGCTCATGTATATTTCCTCCCTTGTAGTTTGTTTGCTGCCCACCTACTTTAAAAATAAAACCAACTACCATTATAGAAGTCTTGGCGCTTCCGGGGCTGTTTCAGCAGTAATATTTGCATTTATATTTCTTAACCCACTACAGGGAATAGGGCTAATTTTTTTGCCAAGAGAATTCATGATACCTGGCTTTATTTTCGGATTTCTCTACATAATTCTTTCCTCCTATTTAGATAGAAAGGGCGGAGGCAATATTAATCACTCTGCGCACATCTGGGGAGCGGTGTATGGCATTTTGTTTCTAATAATAGCAGCGTTTCTTTTCGCTGATAACAATTTACTATCTGCTTTCATGGAATCTGTAAAATCATACATCACTAATTTTTAACCCGGTTTGCAGCATTGCATCAGCAGAAAAAGGATTCAGGACAACAAGAATTATTTTTAAAAGAATATTCTATTTTTAGCTATACTTATATGCGCCCCTAAAACGTTATCTCTTTACTATAAAAAACTCTGAAAGATAAAGTATGTTTTTCAACTCTATTGAATTTGCGATCTTCCTACCTATCGTCTTTTTTTTATACTGGTCAGCGGGCAAAAAATCGCTCAAACTCCAAAATATTCTTTTGCTCACAGCAAGCTACTTTTTTTATAGTTTCTGGGATTGGCGCTTTCTTTTTCTTTTGGCTTTCTCTACATTCCTGGATTATTTTACCGGCCTGAAAATTTTTAATGCAACATCCCGGAATAAGGAAAAAATATGGCTATTTATTAGTGTCTTTATAAATCTGGGATTTCTTGGCTTTTTCAAATATTATAACTTTTTTATTGAATCCTTTGCAGAATTATTACAATCATTTGGATTAAAGCCTCATTTCTCTTCTCTTAACGTTATTCTTCCTGTTGGTATTTCCTTTTATACCTTCCATGGGCTTTCCTATGTATTTGATATTTATAATAAAAAAATTAAACCAACAACAAACTGGGTCAACTATACCTTATTTGTAAGCTTCTTTCCACTTCTCGTTGCTGGTCCTATCGAACGGGCAACTCATCTATTGCCCCAGGTCGAAAAGCCAAGAAAATTTGATTATACAAAAGCCGTAGATGGATTGAAGCAAATCTTATGGGGCTTATTTAAAAAAATTGTTATCGCAGATAGTTGTGCTGAATATGCCAATATTATTTTTAATAATTCAGACAGTTATTCAGGAAGTACACTGATATTAGGAGCGCTCCTTTTCGCTTTTCAAATTTATGGTGATTTTTCA
This sequence comes from Agriterribacter humi, assembly GCF_009192765.1. GTDB lineage: Bacteria > Bacteroidota > Bacteroidia > Chitinophagales > Chitinophagaceae > Agriterribacter > Agriterribacter humi. The sequence goes on from NZ_VOHQ01000001.1 coordinate 407,512, forward strand.
GGATATTCAGATATAGCATTAGGATCTGCCCGGCTATTGGGCTTTGAATTACTGAAAAATTTCTCATTTCCGTATTTCTCAAGGGACATTGCAGAATTTTGGAGACGATGGCATATCTCTTTATCATCATGGTTCAGAGATTATTTATATATTCCTCTTGGGGGCAGCCATGGGGGAATTTATATGAAAATGCGAAATACGCTTATTATATTTCTGGTTAGTGGCTTTTGGCATGGAGCGAACTGGACTTTCTTAGTTTGGGGACTATTAAATGCCGTATATATTATGCCGTCCATTATTTTTAAGACCAATAGAACCCATCTTGATATTGTTGCACAGGGAAAATTATTCCCATCCGTCAAAGAGGCCATTCAAATTTTCATTACATTTTCCTTAACGACTTTTGCATGGATATTTTTCAGAGCAAACGATCTCCATCATGCATTTAGTTATATATCAGGTATCTTCTCAAAGAACTTACTTTCGGTTCCTTTTCTCACTCATCCGGAACTGAAAAAGTCAGTAATTTGTATTTTCCTGATCATATTTTTTTTGATGATAGAATGGACTGGCAGGTCAAATAAATACGCTATTGAAAGAATGTGGCTAACATCTCATAAGCTAATCCGATGGGCATTTTATTACGCGATAATAATTTCTATTTTACTCTCTTATGGCAAAAAGCACGAATTCATATATTTTCAATTTTAGCTGCAATGAAATACTTCATAAATAAAATCATATTATTTTCGCTCTTCCCTTTCCTTTTGCTGGCATTGTCGTTTTTTATCGCCGATGGAACAACAGATGAGTTTTATGTACGGTTCACAACTCCTGAACAGAAAAGCATGATTGTGGGCACTTCAAGAGCTGCCCAGGGTATACAACCTTCTATAATTGACAGTATCTTAAATAAGAACAAACAAACCTCTGCTCTATTTAACTACTCATTTACAGTTGCGCATTCTCCCTATGGCCCCGCTTATTATGAATCAATAAAAAGGAAGCTTGACAAAAGTTCAAAAGATGGAAAGTTTATTATTGCTGTAGACCCCTGGAGTCTATCTTTAAAAAAAGAAAAATTGAATGATGAAAATATCTTTCCTGAAAATGATATGGCGGTTGGAAAAACCAGGCATGTAAACTGTTATCCAAATTTTGAATATCTCATACATTCTTATTCCAGTCCATTACTAATGATTTGGATGACCAAAACATTATCAGCCTTACACATGGATGGTAAGGAGCGTTTATATTTACACAAAGACGGATGGCTTGAGGTATCTGTAAGTATGGATTCAGCTGAGGTACAAAAAAGAATAGAAAGGAAAATTAATGATTATAAAACTAACGAAGTGCCTTATTTTCATCTGTCTCCTGTGAGATATGAATACCTTAGAAAAACAATTGAACTTTTCCGTAATCATGGCGATGTATTTCTTGTTCGCCTTCCGGTTCATGCAAATTTTAAAGACTTAGAAGACAGAATAAGTCCCCGGTTCGACTCTCTTATGACCAGCCTTGCAAAGGAAAATAATATCGCATACCTGAGTTTCATTAATGATTCTACCAAATACCGGTTTACTGATGGTAATCATCTTTACAAAGAATCAGGACGTATTTTAAGTAAGAAAATAGGAGAATATATATTGAGCTGTTGTTTGAATTGATCCCCTTAAAATAAATCAATTTTATATGAAGGATATGCACCTGCATAATGGTTATAGCCGATAATCCCGAAATCAAATAAAAATAAAATCCTTATCCAACATAAAAGCCCTATCCTGAAAATTACTAATTGGCTTTACCTACAAAATGTATCTCTAAAACAAATTGAGTTTTCGTTGTAATCTTAAACCGATCGTCTATCCTATTATTTACTATCCAAATAATTTTCTTATTCATTTCTATTACCCGGGTATTTTCCTTTTGAAACAATGACATCTTCTTATCGATAAAAAATCGCGCTATTTTTTTTTTCTTTTGCATTCCCAGTGGATAAAAATAATCACCCTTTTGCCACTTACGCAAAATCAGCGGAAATTTAATCAATTTTAAATCCAAACATGCTATAGCAGGGGAAACAGGCAATTCTATGTCTTTATTATTCATCTCATTGGTTTTTATATCTAATTTCCCCCCTTCAAAAATCACTTCTCTCTCATTTTCATGAATAACCATTACCTGCATTTCACTTTGAGGAAAAGGCGAAATAATTAGCCAACCCCTGTTTCGTAAGATCCTGTGTGTGGAAGACAATATAAATTTACCGGTCTCAGATTGCAAAAGTGCAATCACTTCTTCGGCTTGTTTTGCAGTAAAGCCATACGCTTTTGTAATCTCGAAAACGACTGTTTTCAGAGGTACTGTTTTTAGTAGTTTGCGTACCGCAATATATACTTCATTACCCCGCTGTTCCATCAGCTTTTTCTTGTGTACTGCGATGGATTGCATATATAACAATTCTATTTCGCGGAAGCGCTCAATATTAGCAGTAATATTACCTTCAACTCCGGGATAAATTTCCTCGATAAAAGGAATGACGCGGTGGCGTAGATAGTTCCGGGAATACTTATCGGATGCATTACTGGAGTCTTCAACAAAAAGCAACTCCCGTTCTTTTGCAAAATCAATTAACACTCGTTTGCGAGCAAACAAAAGAGGTCTTACTATTTTGCCTGTTTTAGGCAACATTCCTTTCATACCCGCGACCCCTGTTCCTTTAAAAAAATTCATCAGCACAGTTTCTATATTATCATCTGCATGATGAGCGGTAAGGATATGTATGGGAATAGATTTTTGGGCCTCCAGTTGCGCTGCAAGATCATAAAACCACTGATACCTCAACTCTCTTGCCGCTACTTGTATAGAAGCCTTTTTTTGCAAGGCATATGCTTCTGTATCAAACCGCTTTAAAAATATTTCCGCTCTATAATTATCAGCCAATGCCTTCACAAAACGCTGATCCCGTTCGCTTTCCTCCTCTCTTAACTGAAAATTACAATGGGCTATAATAAACCTGTATCCTGCTAAATGGCACAATTCACATAAAACTACGGAATCAATTCCCCCGCTTACAGCAAGCAACAATACATTACCAGGCTGAAAAAGCCGTTCACTTTGAATATTTCTTTTAAATAAATATAATAAATCATTCATATACTGTTCATAAATCAATTCATGAAGGGCTATTCGTAGCTTAACTCTTCCCACGCTGCATGCAGTTCATGATATGCTTTCATGTTACCAGCTTCTTTTGCAGCATCCATCCCTTTCCGGCACCAGTGTAAAGCCGCGATTATTTCTCCATTGCGCTCCAATAATTTTGCAAGGTGGTAGTATGAGCCTATATAAGAAGGATCTCTTTTCAAAATTTCATTAAAAAGTCTCTTTGCTTCTGTATCTTTTCCTTCTTTGATGTATTCTAATGCAAGGGCATGCTGCAAAAAATTATCGTTGGGCGAAGCATTTAAATAGTCTAACAATTTTTCAATTTTTCCCATAACTTTTCAATACGGCAAAGATACTTAGTCCTGCTTATCGCAATTCATTCCGATCTTGTTAGATTTAGCAGGGATAGCTTGGATCACACATTTTACAAATGTATTTCATAAGATATTTCTTATTTAACTTTTATCAATCATTACAAATACGCAAACATATATATTTATATTATATTGGTTAGTAAATATATTTAAATATTTATTTATTATAGGTTTCTAATTATATATAAACTGCACATAATATAAAATAGCTTTTTCGTATTTTGTTAAAATTCTGCATGCTTTTTGTGCAGATATCTGTCTAAAAAATCATTCCCGAGTCAAATCCTAAATCACTGTGAAAAAAACAGCTTTTATTTTCTCTTTGTTGTTCATCCATTTCTCAATTATAGCCCAGGTAAATATTGGGGATAGTATCGCTTTAGTAAATTTATATAACAGTACAAACGGCACATCCTGGAAAAACAATAATAATTGGCTTAATGGCAGAGTAAGTGAATGGTTTGGTGTTACTGTAACGGACAACAGAGTTACCGGACTTTCTTTAGTTGATAATCAGCTTAGTGGAACCCTGCCGACCTCTTTGGGTAATCTTACTGCAATAAGATATATATATCTTAGCGGTAATAACATAAACGGCCCTATACCCAACAGCATTGGTAATTTATCTGCGCTTATATCTTTTTACTTAAATAACAACAAAATAGAAGGCGATATTCCCAGTATTTTAGGCAATATTACCTCATTAAAAGAAATTCATCTTGAATATAACAAATTGACCGGAGAAATACCCGTTACTTTAAGAAACCTCGGGAATCTTGACGAACTTATATTAGCATACAATCAACTAACAGGAAGCATTCCGGGAGAATTGGGTGATTTACAAGTTCAAAAATTGGAATTGAATAACAACCAACTCAGTGGCAGCATTCCTGCAAGATTAAGAATTATCCGTAATCTCACAATTTTAAAGTTGAACAATAATGAGTTAACAGGTGAAATACCCACCGGATTAGCTCCTATTATATGCTATTTATTTGATCTTAGTTCAAACAATCTTACCGGAGGCATCCCTTCGGACTTGGGCAGTAATAGTACCTTAGCTCACGTTAATCTCAGCAACAATGCGCTAACAGGACAAATCCCATCTTTAAGTGAAATGAGCGCATTGCAATCATTACAACTTGATAGTAATCAATTAACGGGCTCCATACCTTCTTCATTTAGCAACCTGAAAAGGCTTATGCATTTAAACCTTATGAATAATCAACTTTCGGGTAGCATCCCAGACGGATTGTGTAGCTTACCTGATTTGCAGTTTTTGCAGTTAAGCAATAATCAATTTACGTTTGATGGTATGGAATGTGTAGGGCAAAAAGTTATTCTATCTATGTTTGCAGATTATACTTATCCAAATCAAAAAAAACTTACACTTAACTATAAAAATTCCAAGCTTTCACTTACAGCGGGGGGAAATCTTGCAAATAATACCTACTACATTTACAAAGACAGTGTTTTACTGGAAACGCTTAAAGGGGACTCTGCTTTTCAAGTAGCTGAAGGAGGAAAATACTGGGTAGAAGTTACCAATGATTTAGCTGATCAATTAACACTTTACAGCAATCAGCTTGACGTAAGCAGCAATATTATACTGCCGCTTAACTGGCTGGATTTTACTGTTGTAAATTGTTCGGACAATATTTGTTTACGATGGCTTACTGAAAACGAACAAAATACGTCTCATTTTGAAATAGAAAGAAGTACTGATGGAAAAAACTTTGAACAAATCGGCACCCGGGTATCAGCAAATACACCTGGCAAGCACAGTTACGATGCAACAGACTATTCTCCCGCGCATGGCATAAATTTTTATCGGATTAAACAGGTAGATGCAGACGGGATGTTTACATATAGTGACGTTGTGAGTGCAAAAATAAGCGTTAAAGGTGTATTGACGATAGCACCTAATCCCGCCAATAATTTTATAAAATTAAGAGGAATAGTAAAAGCGGAAAAAGTAATCATTTATAGTACAACAGGACAAATATTTAAACAGTGGCAAAATGTAAATGGAGATCAGGAACTGAATATTGCAAATCTTCAACAGGGTGTATATATGTTAAAGGTTCAGTATAACAAGAAAGAAACAATACATAAACTGATAAAGTTATAAGGAATTAATTTGACCTAGTTTTTTTATTTACCATTTAAAGAATAATAAACAGTATTCATTCCCAGACACTCCAATTACAATCTATCCCTCAAGTTTAGAAGCCTCCAAATTGATATAGTATAAACCAGCAGTCTATATAATTTTTTGCCAGAGTTCTTCGAACTTTGGCAAAAAACAATTTCCAAAATTCTTCCGGAATCATAAATCACTTGCTATATTTGTAACATACAAATGGTTGCATAAACAACTTTATTGGCGTGTGTAACCTTCGTTCAATGCTCACTATGCTTATTTAAGTTTCAGGTACTGCCAACTGACCAAGCTATAATTTAAAATGGACAACAGATGAAAATACTTGTTTGTATTAGCAAATCTCCCGACACTACAGCAAAAATCGCTTTCACCGATAACAATACCAAATTCGCTACTGCCGGTGTACAATGGATCATAAACCCTTATGACGAGTGGTATGCCCTGGTGAGAGCTATTGAACTCAAAGAAAAAGACAGTTCTGTTGTGCTGCATCTTGTAACCGTGGCAGGCGCAGATACAGAACCTGTTATCCGCAAAGCCCTGGCATTAGGAGGCGATGAAGCCATTCGTGTAAACGCCGACAGCCAGGATAGCTTTTATATTGCCTCACAAATAGCCGAAATAGCCCGGCAAGGCGGTTACGATCTTGTGTTTACTGGTAAAGAAACCATTGATTACAACGGATCCTCTGTTGGAGGCATGGTAGCAGAATTACTCAGTTTACCCTATGTTGCCCAGGCAACCCATTTTGAATTAAATGGAAATACAGCAACTATTACCCGTGAAATTGAAGGAGGTGAGGAAGTATGCGAAGCAAATACCCCTGTGGTGGTAAGTTGCCAAAAGGGGATGGCTGAAGCAAGAATCCCGAACATGCGGGGTATTATGGCTGCCAGAACCAAACCGCTAAAAGTAGTGGAGCCGGTAGCTGCAGATAGCTTAACCAGCATCGTAAATTTTGAGTTGCCCCCGGCAAAAGCAGGCGTAAAACTCATTCCTGCAGATGATCCGGGTGAACTGATAAGGTTACTGCACGAAGAAGCGAAAGTGATTTAAGCACCTCCACCCTACCAAATTTCAAATTTAAAATCTCAAATTTACGTATGTCAGTACTCATATTTATCGATCAATCGGAAGGACATATAAAGAAAGCATCCCTTGAAGCACTTTGCTACGGTTCAAAACTGGCCGAACAAATAGGAATGCAGGCGGAAGGTATTGTTTTAGGTTCCGTGCAGGATGATCTGCCGGCTTTGGGTCAATATGGTGTAAAAAAAATACATCATGTATCCGACCCTCAATTGGATCATCTGGATGCGCAGGTATTTACAAATGTAATTGCACAGGCAGTTCAGGCAACAGGCGCCAAAATAATCGTATTCGCCAATAATGCAGATGGCAAAACAATTGCCCCACGTTTATCGGCCCGCCTAAAAGCAGCCCTGGTAGCAGGTGCAATAGCTCTTCCCGACGCTGCTAATGGATTTGTTGTAAAAAAATCGGTGTTTTCAGGAAAAGCGTTTGCCAATATTGCTTTGAATACTGAGATCAAGATCATTGCCTTAAATGCCAATTCATTTCCTGCAGCAGCTTCGGGAAATGCAAAAGCTGAAATTATTCCATTTAAGGCAACCATAGATGCAACCAAAGTAAAGGTTATTTCAACCAATATGGTGAAAGGTGAAGTGCCTTTGAGTGAAGCAGAAGTTGTAGTGAGCGGAGGACGAGGCTTAAAAGGCCCTGAAAACTGGGGTATGATTGAGGAGTTGGCTAAACTCCTGGGAGCTGCTACCGCATGCAGTCGCCCGGTTGCTGATACACACTGGCGCCCGCATCATGAACATGTCGGGCAAACAGGATTAGCGATAGCGCCCAATTTATATATTGCCATTGGCATTTCGGGCGCCATACAGCATTTGGCGGGTGTAAACAGGAGTAAAACAATTGTTGTTATTAATAAAGACCCCGAAGCACCCTTTTTTAAAGCCGCGGATTATGGAATTGTTGGTGATGCTTTTGAAGTAGTGCCCAAAATAATAGAAGAAGTTAAAAAGCTAAAAGGCGTAGCATGAGAAAACACGTTCCTTTACACCAAACCGCCCCGATTTAAAACGGGACGGTTTTTTATTTAATGCCTGCCCGGCATTACCCGTTTTACAAAATTCTTGTACATTCGCAACAGATTATGAAGAAAATAGAACTGGAAATAGTAGCACTATCGCACAGTATTACTCAGACACATTCATATGCCGTTGTACTAGGCGAAACAAACGGGTTGAGGCGCCTGCCCATTGTAATTGGCGGGTTTGAAGCCCAGGCCATTGCTGTAGCTTTGGAAAGAATGCAACCCAGCAGGCCGCTAACGCACGACCTGATGAAAAACTTCATGATGGCATTTAATGTAGAACTTCATGAAATTATCATCAGCGATCTGCAGGAAGGCATATTTTATTCGAAACTTTTATGCAGCAATGAGCACGATACCGTTGAAATAGATTCCCGTACTTCCGATGCGTTGGCTTTAGCGGTTCGTTTTGGATGCCCTATTTATACTTATGAACATATCCTGGAAAGTGCGGGCATACTAATGGAAGATTCAGGTAAGAAGAAAAAGCCGGAGGAAGAGCAACAATTAGTGAGAGAAACAGGTTCAAAAGACGACCTGAAAGCTATGTCGTTAGACGAGCTCAACCAGTTATTGGGGGAAGTGCTTGAACAGGAAGATTACCTCAGGGCAATTGCTATCCGCGACGAGATCAACCACAGGAAGAAGAAATATTAATGGGCATATCCTTATCAAATTATAATCTCCGTGGTTCTTTTTTCCAATTGCAAAATAAATATAGGGCTTAATATCATCTTAAAAAGAGCGGACAGCTATCACGATATAGAAACCGTTTTTTATCCCATGCACTGGTATGACGCAGTTGAAATAGTGCCGCTTCCCGATAATAACGCGCTGTCTGCATCCTTACATTTCACACAATCGGGTCTTCTCATCCCCGGCAAAGAAGCCGATAATATCTGTTTGAAAGCATACAAGATACTAAAAAAGGATTTTCCGGGAATCCCCCCCGTTAATATGCATCTGCATAAAACAATTCCTGCTGGTGCGGGCCTGGGTGGGGGATCTGCCAATGGCGCATTTACTTTGCTGCTGATCAATAAAAAATTCAATCTCAACCTTTCGTCTGAACAACTGATCCAATATGCGTTGCAATTGGGCAGCGACTGCCCTTTTTTTATTAATAATCAGCCCTGTTATGCAATGGAACGCGGAGAAAAAATGGAAATGCTAGCACTCAACCTTTCTTCGCATTCTTTTCTGATTGTGTACCCCGCAATCCATATCAACACCGCATGGGCATTTTCCCGGGTCACACCTGCCCGTTCGCCAAAGCCGGTTAAAACGATTGTTCAGCAGCCTGTTGAAACATGGAAAGATGAGTTGGTAAATGATTTTGAACTACCTGTATTCAGTCAATACCCGCAAATAGCGCAGATAAAAAAATCACTTTATGATAATGGCGCTTTATACGCATCTCTGTCGGGAAGCGGGTCATCGGTATATGGCATATTCAGCAAAAACAAAGTACCTGATCTGAAGTGGGATAAAAATTATACGCAGAAAATAATACAGTAGGCCGGGAATAAAGGCAGGTTGTTTCAGGTTGCAGGTATCAGGGGGCATCCGGGTACTTGTACCTTTGTCCTTGCAACTTGTGACCTGTACCCTGCACCTCTCTACCTTAAACTTCCAAACCCTAAACTTCCAAACTATTTGTATCTTGCACCACAATTTATTGCTATCATAACACGTGCATACATATTATCCTTTCTTGATCGTAATCTCGACTTTCTCGATCATCAATAGCTTTCATACTGTACTGCTCGGTTAACAACCCAGTTGCTAACTGTATTCTGTACGTTTGCTGCAAATTTTTCAATTATTCATTTTAATTGTTTTAAAAATCTTAAAGCAATATTATTATGTCAGCTACTATATCACTCACTGAAAAAACGACTTATTATATAACTCTTGAAGAAAAGTATGGCGCTCATAATTATCATCCCATTCCTGTAGTGCTTAACAGGGGAAAAGGCGTATTTGTTTGGGATGTTGATGATAAGCGTTATTATGATTTCTTAAGTGGGTATTCAGCAGTTAACCAGGGCCATTGCCACCCGCGGATCATTAATGCGCTTATATCCCAGGCGCAGCAACTCACACTTACTTCAAGGGCATTTCATAACAATATACTAGGGGAATTTGAAGCATTCATTACAGCATATTTTGGTTACGATAAAGTATTACCCATGAATACGGGTGTTGAAGCCGTGGAAACAGCGCTCAAACTTTGCAGGCGATGGGGGTATAAAGTAAAAGGCATACCCGAAAATAAGGCGAAGATCATTGTTTGCGCTCATAATTTTCATGGGCGAACCCTCTCTGTTATTTCTTTCAGCACCGACACCTCATCAACAAAGCAGTTTGGTCCATTTACACCTGGTTTTGAAATTATTCCTTACAATAACCTTGCAGCGCTCGACACTGCTTTGCAGGATAAAAACGTTGCAGGCTTTTTGGTTGAACCCATACAGGGCGAGGCCGGAGTAGCAGTTCCGGATGAGGGTTATCTTAAAAAAGCAAAAGAACTTTGTGCAGAAAATAACGTATTATTCATTGCCGATGAAATTCAAACAGGGCTATGCCGCACGGGTAAATTGTTGTGCTGCGATCATGATGGCGTTACCCCCGATATATTATTATTGGGAAAAGCATTAAGCGGAGGCGCATTACCTGTAAGCGCGGTATTGGCTAACGATGAAATTATGCTTACCATACAACCTGGTGAACATGGCTCTACCTATGGAGGGAATCCGCTTGCATGCAAAGTAGCCATAGAAGCGCTGTTGGTTTTAAAAGAAGAAAAAATGGCTGAAAACGCTGAACAAATGGGCATCTTACTGCGAACAGCTTTGAAAAAAATCAATTCACCGCATATTCATACCATTCGTGGCAAAGGCTTATTAAATGCTATTGTTATTCAGCACACCGATGCTGACGCAGCATGGAGGCTTTGCATGGAGTTAAAAGAAAATGGTTTACTGGCTAAACCCACTCACGGAGATAAAATAAGATTTGCTCCGCCCTTAGTGATCACAGCAGAACAAATAAAAGAATGTGCCGGCATTATAGAAAAAAGCCTTGCTGTTTTTTAACAAGGAAAGTGAAAGCGATTCCCGATTTTTACAGGAAATATAGCATAGATGGGCATTTCTACAGAAAAAGGTCTTATTACACAACAACATATCAACCTGTTTACATCAATTGTTGGCAATGATTATGTATTGCTCGATGAAGAATCAAGAATTCATTACGGGCACGATGAAACAGAGGAGTTATCGTTCCTACCTGAAATAATATTATTGCCGCACAGCTCTTCCGAAATAAGCGAAATTTTAAAAATATGCAATGAAGCGTTGATCCCGGTAACGCCAAGGGGGGCCGGAACGGGTTTAAGCGGTGGCGCGCTGCCTCATCTCGGGGGTGTACTGATCTCTACCGAAAGAATGAACAACATCCTGCAAATTGATGAAAGCAATCTGCAGGTTATTACCGAGCCCGGTGTGATCACCGAAGTGTTGCAGGATGCGGTTAAAGCTAAAGGATTATTTTATCCTCCCGACCCGAGCAGTCGCGGCTCCTGCTTTATAGGAGGAAACATAGCTGAAAACAGTGGCGGCCCCAAAGCGGTGAAATATGGAGTGGTAAAAGACTATGTGCTCAATCTTGAAATCGTATTGCCCAATGGTGATATTATATGGACGGGAGCCAATGTGCTGAAAAATGTTACGGGTTATAATCTTACCCAATTAATAGTAGGTAGTGAAGGAACACTGGCTATCGTAACTAAAATAGTACTAAAGCTGATTCCCCTTCCCAGATATGATTTGCTGATGCTGGCGCCTTTTCGTTCGCTCGAAAAAGCAGGCGAGGCCGTAAGCGCTATATTCAGGGCAGGCTTTACGCCCAGCGCGCTGGAACTGGTTGAAATAGATGCCTTGCTGATTGTAAGCAGTATGACGGAGGGTTCGGCTATCCCCATAACAACAGATACGGAAGCACACCTTATTATTGAAGTAGACGGTAATCACATCGAAACGCTGATGGCAGAAATGGAAGCAATTAGTGAACTTTTAACAAGTTATGATTGCGGAGAGATTTATTTTGCAGACGATGAACAGCAAAAAGCCACCTTATGGAAACTTCGCAGGCGGGTGGCGGAAGCGGTAAAAGTAAAGGGCTATACTATTGAAGAAGATACGGTAGTGCCGCGTGCTGCTTTGCCCGCTCTTATAAGAGGCGTAAAAACATTAGGCAAAAAGCACAATTTCCAAGCTGTGTGTTACGGACATGCGGGCGATGGCAACCTGCATATCCGCATAAAAAAAGAAGGCACGGCGAACAGTATGAATGAACCTGCTATGGTTGAAAGTTTACGTGTATTGTTTGAGCTGGTAAAAAGCTTAGGAGGCACCATTAGTGGCGAACACGGTATTGGACTGGTGCAGAAAGGGTACATGGATATTGTAATGAATGAAACACAGTTACAACTTATGCGTGGAATTAAAAAAGTATTCGATCCCAATAATATTTTAAATGCGGGTAAAATTTTTGACTGATGAAAAAAATAATATTCTTACTATTGTTTGCCGCTACAGCAACGACTCAAACCGCTTATTCACAGGATGAGCCTGAAGAAACGGCACCAAAAGGATTCGACAAATCAAAATTGTTTTTTGGTGGTAATTTTGGATTAGGATTTGGAAGCAATACTTCTTCGATAATCGTATCGCCCCAGGTGGGTTACAGATTTAATCCTTACCTGGCGGCAGGTGCAGGCGTTAATTTTAATTATTATAGCTACACAACCAATTGGAGTAACGGACTGGAAACAAAAACCAGATCGGGATATACAGGCTTAAATATTTTTGGCAGGGTATACCCCATTCCTTATATATTAATACAGGCACAACCCGAACTTAATTATAGCTGGGGTTCCATAAAATACTCTGATAACCGCTCCACTGAAAAATTAAAAGGTCAATTTATTCCTTCCTTATTAATAGGTGGTGGCGCCGCCATTCCTACAGGCGGAAACGGAGCCCTGCTGCTTATGCTTCAATATGATGTACTGCAGGAGTCACGTTCGCCTTATGGCAGCAAAGCATTCTTTACCATGGGCTACAATTTTTGAGATTGATACAGGTGCAGGTTACAAGGTCAGAGGCGAGAAGACCGCATTTCCTTCGAATTTTGTTCCACACATGCGGGATCATCTTCGGAATTGAGGTTTGAAATTTATCCACCCCGGCGGACAAGCTTGCCTGCCGCAGGCAGGTTTGGTTCTTGTGATTTGTCGCCTGGTTCTTCGCATTCCCACGGATTTAACATTTTTCGCCCTTATATTATTGAATCAATCAGGCTACACTTGGCGATCTCCTTTTTAAATGAACCTTTGCCGCCTGCGCCATGGTTACTACACTCGCTCCCAGCATAATCACATCCTTTATTACCAGCCTGCCTGCGCCGCTTAAATAAGGAAACCCATGCTCTGTATCGCCCAGCGCAGGCACCCATGTTTCAGGAGTAGTTATTAAAAACGAAAGCGTTATCAACGACATTCCAAAGCACAAAAAACTACCTACAGCCGAAACGCCGGGAAACACAGGATAGAGTGCAATAAGCAATCCTATCAACACAATTACAGAACCTAATCCGTAAGAAAACAAATAGGTATTATTTTCTTTATGCCATTCTATATTTGCCGGTTTATATTCTCCCTCTTTGTTCATATGCTTTTTATATTCCGGGGCATCATATTTATAAAAAAAGTTCATCGTGGGGCTGTTGGCCACAAACGGTACAATACCTGCTGCCTCGTACCTGAAAGCCTTTAACCCTCCAATCCATAACAACACAATTACCAATCCCAATCTTGAAAGCTGTATTCCTGCATTCTGCAGCCCCGCAGCATAATTAAAAAGTTTGTTCATAATAGGTTCGATATTTGCGAAATGCAAAACTGGTTATTATATAGCTTCCGTCAAATAGACAAAAGACACCAAAGGATGGACAAATCTCCCTTATTACATTATTCCAACTTAGATAAACCTTGTTTTCGGGAAGGAAACAAGGTTATCGCATTATGAATCCTCACTTTTTACCTGTTGTGCTCATTTTTTTTAATATTGTGCTATGAAACTCTTTAATATTATCTTCTGTATTCTATTTGTTATTTCGGCCGCATTGCAATACAACGACCCCGACCCCTGGCTGTGGATGCCCATATACCTGTATGGCGCAGTATTGTGCTGGTTGGCTTTTCGCGGAAAGTACTACCCGCGTGCCTGTCTCCTGGGAGTAGGAGCTTATGTACTATATGGGCTATATAAATTGTTTGAAAGAGATGGCGCCTGGGACTGGCTAACAAAACATGATGCAGAGAATATTGCAGCAGCCATGAAAGCCGAAACGCCATGGATAGAAGACACAAGGGAATTTTTTGGGTTGATTATACTTGCAGGAGTGCTTGCTATCAATTACCTGCATGCAAAAAAAAGGTAAAAAGCAGGACCTAATATCCTGCTTTTCACTCACCACTCACTATTCACTACTCACTACTTCGCCGTCAATTCCAGCAGCCCCACTCCTATGGTGCTGTCATCATTTTTATCTTTTGGCCGGCTAAGTATATAGAGATTTTGTTTTTTGAGATCAGTAATTGTCTCAAAGCTAAATTTAAGTTTGGTCATTTTTTGTTTGTCTTTAACTGAAGCAGCGTCAAGCGTTCCTTCCGATATCTTTTTGCCATCCGGTGCGTCCAGCCTTAATTCAAATATATATCCGGTCTTTGGTGCATCTTTATCGTTCTGCCATGCTACCAACAGCTCCGCGCCATTTACACCATGCAGGTCTATGCTGTCAATTCTAAACCAGCCTTGTTTATCACTGGGTACTACCATAAATCTCATCCCGCCGGCATTAACCGTACTGTATGCATCCATATTCGTTACTCCACCAAAAGTTAGCTTGCTGCTGCGCAATGCAAAAGCCGCTTCTCCCGAAAGGGGTTTTATTGAAGCACCGCCTTTATCAGTGTAAGTGGCAGAAATGTAAAGGGCTTCATTTTCTTTTACCGTTTTAACAGGAATTGATCCCTTTTCAGGCAATGATTTTTTAGTAGTGGCCGGGTTTGCCAGTGAAAGCACCCATTGCACAATTTGTTTTGCATCGTCCTCTGGCAGGTTGGGATGCGCCGCCATGGCTACTTCACCCCATGCGCCACTACCGCCTTTAATAATTTTAGTTGTGAGATAAGTTACCGCGTCTCCATTTTTATGATAGCGTTTTGCCACTTCGGTGAAGGATGGCCCGATGGATTTTTCATCTGTTTTATGACAGGTTTTACAATCTAACGAAAGCATAATACTTCTTCCGCTTACTGTTGCCGCAGCCATTTGATGTCCCTGGGGTATTGCTGCTTTATCAGCGCCTTCTAAGTAGTCGGCTGTAACGTAAAGATTATCTGCGTCAATAGCGCTTCCCTCCTCCTTATCATTAACTGTAACGGTATAGTTTACAGGTTTACCCGGGAAGTAAAAAGACTGGTTGCCCGTAATTTGTACAGTTATCTCCGGCGCCGTGTTGCCCGCATATACATTTATTGTATTGCTTTTTGAAACAGCGCCTTTTTTATCTTTCACTTCCACCGATAGCATATAATCGCCGGGTTTATCCAATACAAGCTCCGCATCAGGAGACTGGGTTTCTTTCGTTTGCCCGCTTCCGGTAGTCCATGTATAGGTCATGGCATCATTTTCAGGATCTGTTGCATCAACTGTAGCTTTAAGAGTTAAAGGCAGGGCTCCGGAAGTTTTATCCACCTTAATTGCAGCTATTTTGGGCGGACGGTTGCCGCCATTATAATCAATTCGGCTGAGTCCTGCATCTTCATTTTTCGCAAACCACCCGGTTCCGTATTCGAGAATGTATAACTTACCATCAGGTCCCAGTTCAATGTCAATCGCATTGTGCAACTTAGTATGTTCCATAAAAGGTTCCATCTTGTCAAAGTCGCCGTTTGGCAGCATGGTTACAGCTTTCATCCATCCTCTTATCCAGTCGTAAATAAACAATTTACCATCGTAATAGTCAGGCAATCTTGTTTTAGCAGGCCACATATCTGTATAATATACCGGCCCTGCCATGGCATTGCGGCCACCCGTTCCAACCTGTGGGAAATCGGCTGAGGCGGCATACGGATACCAGATAAAAGGCGGAGCTACAGCAGGCAATTCTTTTAAGCCTGTATTGTTACGCGATTCATTCAAAGGCTTTTCCGCATCAAATGCTTCACCGGAAGTTCCTGTCGCATAATCGTAACGGTTATAAGCGTAATTTTTCCCTACAAATAAGGGCCATCCAAAATAACCTGCCTTGCGTGCCTGGTTGAGTTCATCATAACCGCGTGGTCCTCTCACGCCAAAGCTGTCTGTGCTGGCGTCCGGACCTACTTCGCCCCAATACAGGAAACTATTCTTCTGATCTACGGAAATACGGTAAGGATTGCGATTGCCCATTACATATATTTCAGGCCGGGTTTTACTGGTTCCTTTGGCAAACAAATTCCCATCAGGAATTTCGTATGTACCATCCTCTTTCACTCTGATGCGGAGTATTTTTCCCCTCAGGTCATTGGTATTGCCCGAACTCCTCCTGGCATCGTATTGCTCATGTCCCGGACGATCATCCAATGGGCCATATCCCTGGTTAGTATAGGTTTGATTGGGCTCATTAAAAGGTGTGGAATTATCACCTGCAGACACATACAATAATCCATCTGGTCCAAACGCGATAGAGCCGCCGGTATGGCAGCAGATTTCTCTCTGCGAATAAAACTGCAGGATCACCTGTTCTGTTTTTACGTCAAGCGTATCGTTTTCAAATTTAAACCGGGAAAGGCGGTTTACTGAAGTATCAGCAGGACTGTAAAAAATATATACCCAATGATTTTTGCTAAAATCGGGATCTTTACTAATGCCTAAAACGCCTTCCTCGGCATTTGCACCGGCGGTGCTTGTTTTAAAGTATGCATTTAAAAAACCAACCTGCTTCAGTTGTTTGGTTTCATTTTTATACAACATGATCTCCCCTCTGCGTTGTGTAACAAGTATATCAAAATTGGGAAGAATGGTCATTTCGGTGGGCTCAAAAAAACCACCCTGAATTAAAGGTGTTTTGGTAAACCTGTCTTCATCAGGAGGATATTGTGAAATTACCCCGCTATAGTCTAACTTCTCATTGCCACCAATTGCGTATTGAATGCCTCCCAGGATGTGCTGTAAATACAGGGGATCACTGTACGACTCATCCGTATGTCCCAGTTCCGTATAAAACGCTCTTCCCCCGTCATATTCGTGGTACCAGGCCATGGGATGATTGTCTCCATTTTTCCCGCCTTCATAGCTTTTTTCATCAATAGCAATAAGCACATGAACATCCTTATTGAGCTTTTTAAAATTATACCATTCATCTTTTCTTGTCCATACATCCGGCAAATGTTTGGTTGATGCATGGCTTTTGTCTTTGACAATTAATTTAGCTTCCTGCTGACGGGGATGACTTTCGAAATTAGCACCTGCCAGCCGGGCATACCAGCCCCAATCATACTCTGCATCAGTAGCGGCATGTATTCCCATATAGCCTCCGCCCGCCTGTATGTATCGTTCCAGTGCAATGCGCTGAACCGTATTGAATAAAGGGCCTGTGGTATTTAAAAAAACAATCGCGGAATATTTACGCAGGGTGTCTTCCACAAACATATTGGCGTCAGATGTGGTATCTGTCTCAAAATCATTTTCAGCACCCAGTTTCTGAATGGCGGAAACGCCTGCGGGTATAGACTGATGATGAAATCCTGCCGTTTTGGTAAACACCAGTACGCGTGGTTTACCACTGCGTTTGTTACAGGCCAACAAAAAAAAGAGCATAGTGCAACATAAAAGGAGCGGGAAGTTTTTCTTCATTGTGGAATCGTTGAAACGTTTTTTTAAGAAGGATAAATGTAAGTTCATTTCGTCAAATAACATTATTCATCCGGAAAAATGTTAGGGATTTATCATAGATTGATGCCGGTGCAGGAACTGCAATACAATTATTTAATGCCTGCCCATTTTTGTTAAAAGGTAGTTATTGAAACAGGCTTTAACAACAATTACCGGCATACGCAGCCGTATCACCAAGGGTAGTTCGCCTCACCTGCTGATTGCAGGTTTCACCTTTGGTATTATAATTGCGCATCTGCGCCATAAAGTAAACTTCTAAAATTCATTTACTTCATCACCGGGTTGTATTTATGATGGCTTAAAGAAAGTTCAGCTAACTTTAATCAACAAAACTATAAAACACATTACTGACCAAATATCGTAAAAATGAGTACTCCCTTAATTGTAAAAAGCAGCGTCGCTATCAATGCCACTCCTGAAAGGGTTTGGGATGCGTTGATCAATCCTGAGCAAACGAAAAAATATATGTTTGGCTGCGAAACTGTTTCCGACTGGGAACCCGGAAGTGCCTTATTGTGGAAAGGTAATTACGAAGGCAAAGAAATGGTTTTTGTAAAAGGTAATATTGTAAACATTGAGCCGGAAAAATTGCTGGCTTATACAACCATGGATCCTAACTCAGAAATTCCCGATATTCCTGAAAATTATCTCACAGTAACCTACACACTATCATCACAAAACGAACAAACTGTTTTAACCGTAACCCAGGGCGATTATGCAACAGTGGGTGATGGCGAAAAAAGATACAGGGAGTCAGCAGACGGTGGCAGCTGGGACCCTATATTGGTTCAAATCAAAAAGCTGTTGGAAACAGAATGATTTGTTTGTAAATACAGGAATCATCCGGGCTCAATGCATATTTTTTTGCAGGATATCCAATTTGCCTGTCCCAATTTAACCCAATGAAAAAAATAACAGCATTGTTGCCCATTAAATATAAAACATTGTGGTTTTTGATAGCAGTTTCTCTACACTCTGTCAGCGGCTTCGGCCAATCGTACCTGTTTGATACTATCATGAACAGGGTAAATGCAGATCTCCACATTGTAAGCTCCATTGCTGGGTTGGATCGTTTAGTAGCCACCCACAGGTCCACGCTTATTAATAATGACAGTGCATGGTCGGATCTTGATTATATTAATGAAAATGGCGGACATTTAAGCCGCATAAAGATTTTTGCCATAGCTTATACGGCACCCAAAAGCAGCTATTTTAATGACGGGTCACTGCAATCCGTTATTTTAAAGACCTTATCCTACTGGAATGGTCTTAATTATATGGCCAAAAACTGGTGGTACAACGGCATATCATATCCGCAGCTTATTGGACAAATACTGATTATTATGCGCCATGCAGCAAAGCCATTCCCTCCTTCCCTGGAAATGGATTTGATAAAAAAAATGGTTATCGGAGATCCTTTTAAGTATCATGGCGCAAATAAAACGGATATTGCCCTGCACTTTTTATATCGTGCATGCCTTACACAAAATAAGACATTACTGGATACTGCCGTTGATCAGTCTTTTGCTCCTTTACGATTAAAAAATCAGCCGGAAGGTTTGCAATATGATTATTCAAACCTGGAGCATGGAAATCAGTTGCAGATATCCAGTTACGGATCGGTTTTTTTATCTGATGTACTCAGGATTGCTGCTTATCTTCTGGGAACGCCTTATGCCTTGCAAAACAATAAGCTAAATATACTTTCCGGGTATTACAGGAATACATATTTGCGCACGATCCGGGGGAGTTTTATTGATTTTAATACAGAAGGGCGCGGCCTCAGCCGCCCGGATATTCTTAAAAAAACAGATGAAATTGTACGCCTGCAAAAAGCCATATTATTAGACTCTGTACACAGCGATGCATGGAATGCTGCAATTGCCCGAACCAGGGGGCTGCAACCACCTTCTTATAATGTAACTTCCACCCACACCCATTTTTGGAGAGGCGATTATGATATTCATCAGCGACCGGCTTATTCATTTAATATACGTACGGTTTCTACACGTACTATAAGAACAGAAAGAGGGAACAATGAAAATATCCTCGGCAAATTTTTGCCGGATGGCTCTACAAATATTCAACGTCGCGGAAGTGAATATTATAATATAATGCCCCTGTGGGAATGGGATAAATTGCCAGGAGTTACAAACCGGGATTACGATTCGGATGAAGGCGCAACCATACAAAAAGAATGGGGGATTAAAGGTACTACAAACTTTGCCGGTGGTGTATCCGATAGCGCATATGGCGCGACCGCCTATACATTGAATTATGACAGTGTAACTGCTAAGAAGGCGTGGTTCTTTTTTGATGATGAAGTGGTATGCCTCGGTGCAGGTATCGGCAGTACAATGCCCGAAAACATTACTACTACTATTAACCAGTGCTGGCTGAACGGCAAGGTAACCGTAGCTGAAAGATCGGGCAATGCAACAACATTACAAGATAACAGCTCATCGCAATACAACAATCCCCGATGGATACTGCATGACAGCATAGGCTATTTTTTCCCGGCTGGTGGAAATATACAAATAAGCAATGCCATACAAACAGGCAACTGGCATAAAATAAACCATCGCAATTCAAAAGATGAAATATCAGGTAATGTATTTAAACTCTGGTTTAATCATGGAGCACAGTCTGCTTCCGGCAGCTATGCCTATATCGTGGTTCCGGGAATTGAAAGTAAAACCAAAATGCAGGCTTATTCTTTGGCGGATATTCATATAATAAGGAACTCAGATTCTATCCAGGCGGTCAGGCATTCAAAATTAGATATGCTCCAGTGTGTATTTTACAAAGCATCTGCATTAACCACTTCTGATCTCAGCATTGCAGTTGACAAACCCTGCATCGTATATTTGAAACACATAAGTAACAAAAAGGGAACATCCTTATATATTGCAGACCCTACGCAACAATACAACAATATAACAGTTAAAATAAAATTACCCGGCACAAAAAAAGTAAAAGAATTAACATGTTTCCTTCCACAGTTGAATTATGCAGGCTCCACTGCTTCGATTATGATTGAAAATGAATAGTCCGGTGTAAATGGATGCAACACAACGCGTTGAAAAATGAAAATACAATCTTTAAACAGGATGGATTTCTATGCATTCCATAATTTCCAACTGGCTTCGGCCTGTGCAATCAGCATATCGTGCCCGTTTTGTATTGCTGCGCCACGCTCCTCTCCTTTTTTCAGGAATAATGTTTTCCCGGGATTATAAATTAAATCGAAAAGAAAGTGCTGATTTCCTATGGCTTCATAAGGTATATCAGGACACTTTTCTGTATCGGGAAAAGTGCCTGCCGGAGATGCATTAATTATCAGCAAATGGCTTTTAACAATATCCGCGTTGAGCGTTTCATAAGTAATTACACCCTGCTTTGCAGTACGGCTTACAAATGTATATCCTATACCCAATTGCTGCAATACATATTCAACTGCCTTCGAAGCGCCGCCGGTGCCAAGTATTAAAGCTTTGGTATGATATGGCTGCAGTTGTTGCAGCAACGATTGTTTAAACCCTGTTGTATCCGTATTAAACCCTGTAAGCTTGCCATTTCTTATCCGGATAGAGTTACATGCACCAATCTGCTGAACATCGGGGGATAATTCATGAAGAAAGGGAATAACTTTTTCTTTATAAGGAATGGTTACGCACAAGCCGAGCAATAAAGGATTATTTTGCAATACTGCAGGAAGCAATTCAATGTTTTCTATAGGAAAATTCTCAAACCGGCAGTTCAATTGCTCTTTTTCAAACTTTTGTGTAAAATATTTTTTTGAAAAAGAATGTCCCAGCGGATAACCAATCAATCCATACCATTTCATTCCACATCATCTTTATTTAAAAACAAATGAAAAGTATCTCCCCGCAACCCAACACGCATTGATTCAAGCGGTATTACTTCTGAAGGAGCTATATTCCCCAGGTTAGCATTACAACCCAACAACTCAATAAAGTATAATTGCTGTGCTTTTTGCGGGGCTTCCCAAATAATTTTTTCTTCCGGTATTTGTGTCAGTATTTCCTGTACAAGGCCTTCCCGCACTTCGCCCGTACCCCTGTAAATACCTACATTTCCAGCCTCCCGTGCTTCAGCAATTACATAAGTTGAACCTGCATTCAGCTCTGTCTTCATTAATTCAATCCATTTATACGGAGGAATAATATGTTCCGCATCCTTGCTTCCCACTTCACTAAACACAACACCATATTTGGTGAGTTTTTCAATATAGCCGCATTTTTCGGCATGCGGGATCGTAATGGAGCCATCGCTCACCTCCATATAAGAGATGTTGTATTCTTTGAGGGTATTGATGTAATCCTGGAACTGGTTGCGAATCAAAAAAGCTTCAAACAAGGTACCCCCAAAATATACAGGCAAATCGTACGACTGGTATACTTCAATTTTTTCTCGGAGTTGAGGCGTAACAAATGAGGTTCCAAAACCCAGCTTAACAATATCAACATAAGGATGAGCAACACTTAAAAAATTTTTTGACTCTTCAATACTTAAGCCTTTGTCCATTACCATTGTGATACCTGAACGACGCGGTTTACTTTTTCGTTCGGGTATCTGACTTAAATTAAAATTCATGAAAGATGAGATGTTTTAAAGAATGCGCAAAAATAAGGAAGATTCTGCTTCCTTATGCATGTATATATTCCACCTCAGAAAGAACGTTTTCTTTTGTAATAGGCGATAAGATCAACTACCTGCTGGTTTTGAAGTATAATGGGATTCAACTCTATAAACTTCTTAAGTAGTCGTGGCGCCTGTTCCATAGCAGTTTGCAGAAGCAACAGCCCTTCTTTACTTTTCCCCATTGCAAACAAAACAGCGCTTTTGTAAAACAGGAACAAAGGTTTATCCCCGGCAACCTGCTGCGCATTGTCAACCTGTTCTATCGCTTCGTCCAGGAAATCTTCTTTGTATAAACACCGTATAAGCGCTTCCCACCCGCCAATTCCACGGGGCTTCGCCTTTACAACATTGGAAAAGTGTATAATCGCATCCTTTATATTACCAAGTTCCATCAAACATTCGCCCATAGCTAAATTATATTCGGGTTGCATGCGATGTATGCGCATAGCCGACTCCAGGTATTGCACCGCTTTATTCAACGACATCTCATTAATATAGGTACATGCAATTTTATAATACAACTTACTGTCATCGCTATTGAGATGCGAAGCTTTTTTATAATAGAACCTTGCCTGTGCATACTGCTTAAGCCTGTCGTAACAATGGCCAATTGCTTCGTAAATCACATCTTCCGGCCGCGCAAGTTCAATTACCTTTTCCAACGATTCAATAGCATCGCGATACTTTCTTAACCTGATGTATGCATCAGCCATATTTCTGTATGCATAATCAAACTTTTCGTTGATTACAAGGGCATACTTATACGCGTCAATTGATTTTTCAAATAATTTCAGGCCCTGGTAAGCCGCGCCAAGATTAAACCATGCCAGTTCATTATAAGGGAATTCATTAATAATATGCTGATGTAAACGGATGCTTTCTTCGCTCCTGCCCGTAAAATCTGTCCAGAAACATATTTTATACAACGCTTCTTCATTATTGGGCTCGTATTCCAATATATGTACCAGGCAGTCAAATACTTTGTCGAATTCTTCGTAATCATCATATACATCTGCCAGTTCAAACAACAGGTTTATCCGGTTCTCACCTTCAAACGAGTGGATAGCTTCTTCCAAAAGCCCAACAGCCTTTTCATGCTGGTCTAACGCGAGAAAAACATCGGTTTTAAGAATGTAAATATCAATATCGGAGCTATCGAGTATCTCAGCCCTTTCTAATATTTCAAGGGCTTCATTGTATTTCCGGGTAACGATGAGCAAATCGGCTTTTTTAACCATTAAAGATGCAGAATAAGGAAATTGTCCAACTCCCAGCTCAACGGCTTCAAGCGCCCGGGCGATTTCATCTTTATCATCAAAATAATCTATAATTTTTTCAAAAGACTCTTCTTCCAGGAAGCCATGGCTTTGACCCGCGCGGAGATTTTCAAATTGCCTTAGTAAATCTCTCATCTCATCTCTGTCGTTTCGATAAGGATTGTCCTGCATTGTTGTGTAAGTTAGTGAAAGTTAAGCCTTTATTCAGAAAAAATCTTTTTTTGTAACTTTTTTATCAGATAAACGTTAAATAACATGTAAAATTTATGATGAATGGTATTGGAAATACTGAATATAAATCATTATTTTTGCTGAACAATGAAATCAAACAAAAACATACATTCAAGGATTGTTAAAAATAGCCTGATATTGGTGGCTATGTTTGCAATTGCGCAGTATGTATTTGCGGTGAGTGGAATCAGGTTGAGTTCAGGAGAAAAAGATAAAAATAAAGAAGCACATCGTTCGTCCGGTGTATTTTCTGATCTGAAATCTACCATTACCTTTTCAATAAAAGATAATTATACTTTTAACGATAAAAATTGGAAAACAGCAAATTACAAATCGTCTTCCGAGCAAACCAAATTACCAAATTCCATTATTTCGTATAAAAAAGGCAATATGGTATACATATTACCCTATAAGCCGCAAGGTGGCCTTAAATTACCTGATTTTATTCGCATGAAACCTTGTGAATCGTTGTCACGTTAACCATTCACTATTGCTTTTTTATATATCCCCACTGTTTCTTCAGCGTTTTTCCAATAGTCTTTCATTAGTTTTTATATGTAGTCATTGAAGGTGGGTATACTTATTCCAATGATATTTCATAATCCAGGGACATAACCTGGCGTGGTGTTGGCATTGCTCCTAACCCTTTTGCCATTGTGTTTTATTGAATCAGGTGAATGCGCTTTTAATTTGAATGATTGCTGTTTAAATGTTGAAAATAAGATATTATGAATATATTAGCGGAAATGTAAACCAGCTTGGATATGAAAAATGTATTTTTTTTCTCTGTATCTCTTCTTCTCTGTTTTAGCTCGCTTTCTGTTAACGCACAACAAACCAAATGGACAAAACTCTTTGACGGCAAAACACTTCAGGGTTGGAAACAGCTTGGCGGCAGTGCAAAGTATTCCGTTGAAAATGGCGTTATTGCAGGCGCAACTGTGGCATCTACGCCTAATAGTTTTCTAGTAACTGAAAAAGAATATGGCGATTTTATTTTAGAACTGGAAGTACTGATCCCGGATACGGTTACCAATTCCGGCATACAGATCAGGAGTCATTTTGACCCTGCCGCTAATGACGGAAAGGGCAGGGTATTTGGTTACCAGTATGAGCTTGATGCTTCCGCGCGGGCATGGACAGCCGGAATATATGATGAAGGCAGGCGGGGTTGGCTATATCCCCTGGATCTGAACCACGAGGCTCAAAAAGCATACAAACGGGGAAAATTTAATAAAGTAAAAGTAGAGTGCATTGGAAATACGATCAAAACATGGATCAATGGCGTACCCGCCAGTTACCTGGTAGACGATGCCGATGCCAGTGGGTTTATCGCCTTGCAGGTGCATAGCATTGGTAATAAACCCGAAGATGCCGGGAAAAAAATCCAGTGGAAAAACATCCGCATCCAAACCGGTGATCTTTCACCGGCACCCTTCCCTTCCACCGTTTTTGTAGTGAACAATGAACACAATACATTAACTGCATTCGAAAAAAGAAATGGGTGGAAGTTATTATTCGATGGTGTAAGTTCCAACGGATGGAGGGGCGCCAAAATAATGAGCTTCCCGGAAAAAGGATGGAAAATTGCAGACGGTAATATTACAGTACTATCTTCAAAAGGACAAGAATCTGCTAATGGCGGCGATATTGTAACTACAGATTTATATAGTGCTTTTGATTTTTCTTTTGAATTCAGACTTTCCTTTGGTGGAAACAGCGGAGTGAAATATTTTGTTACGCTTTCCGAAAATAATGTGGGTTCGGCACTTGGTTTAGAATACCAGGTGCTTGATGATAAAAATCATCCTGATGCCAAAATGGGTATAGCAGGTAACAGAACGCTTTCGTCCTTATATGATTTGATTCCCGCCAAAAAAACCGATCGTTTTGTGAAGCCCATAGGAGAATGGAATAAAGGAAGGATAATTGTATACCCTAATAATCATGTAGAACATTACCTGAACGGCGTAAAAGTATTGGAGTACGAAAGGGGATCACAGGCTTTTCGCGAACTGGTAGCCGGCAGTAAATTTAAAAACCGTCCTAATTTCGGTGAGGGAAAAGAAGGAAGGTTGTTATTGCAGGATCATGGCGATGAAGTAAGTTTCAGAAGCCTGAAGATCAGGGTATTAAAATAGCTTTTGTCCAGCCATGATCAGGTATTGCCTTGATGACCGCTGGCGAGTGGTTGGTTACAGCATTTGAATGCACCGATCTGCCAATGGCAGCAACTGATAACTGATCAAAGAAGCTTTTGAATTCAATCAGAAGCTTTTTTTGAAAGCTTACCAATACCTACCAGCAATACTGAAAAAAACAAAAATGCAATCAGCACAATGCCGCAGTTTAAAAACACCTTTCCATATCCCAGTTTAGTGACGTTTACAAAAGGATAAGGATAATAGCCTGCCACGGCTCCCCTCAACAGGATGATGATCAAATAGCATAACGGAAAGATCAGCCAGGGCAAAATCTGTTGCCATCGCAATGTTAATTTAGGTACAAATAAAAACCAGAACAATATAAAATAGGCAGGCATAACACTGTGCAGCAATTCATCAACAATCATTTGTAAACCTTGCGGCTCCCACAATGGACGTAAAATAAGCTGGTATACTATTCCCACCACAGCTATATACACAGCAACTGCACTTAATACGCCGGGACGCGAAAAAAAATTTCCTTTTTCAGAGCCGGGCTTAAATGCAAATACTGTAAAGCAAATTGCTACCAATATATTACAGAGTATAGTGAAGAAGGTAAAAAAACGTAAAAGGGTTTCGGGAACGGAAACGGTTCTGTTCACTATGATCAGGTATAATTGAAGGATCACTGCTGACCAGGCTACTATGGCACCAGTCGCTGAAAAAAAGCGAATTCCTGACGGCTTTGTATTCATTCTGGAATTTTTTATTGTTGAATTGACTAACCCGCAATTCCAAAGACATTTAATAAAAATAGGTTTTCCGGCAGAAAGTTTTCTATTTATTCTATTCCTTTCGGCAGTAAGAAAGAAAATCCTAAATTGTAGCTACTATTATCTGTATAAAGTACCTTTTCATTTTATATCATGAATAAAATACTGGCACTCGCCTGCTTTTGCTTGCTCTGTTCAGGCAATCTGACCGCCCAGGATGAATTGTGTAAAGGCGCTTATTTTACCGAAGCGCAGGGTAAAGCATTTTTAGAGGAGCATACGCCTGCTTCTTTAAACGACTGGCAGTACCGTGCAGAACAAATACGGGCACGCATACGCGAAGGCATGCAATTAGAAACATTGCCGGCTAAGCCCGTATCGGAACCCATCATTCACAGCAAAAAGATAATGGATGGTTATACAGTAGAAAATGTAGCGTTTGAAAGCTTGCCCGGTTTTTATGTTACAGGAAATTTATATCGTCCGCTCAGGCCTCAAAAATCCTACGCTGGTATTCTTTGCCCCCACGGACATGGCAGTAATCCCGAGGGGCGGTTTCGCGAACAAACCCAAAAACGATGTGCCACTTTGGCCCGCATGGGCGCCATAGTATTTGTATGGGATATGATCGGGCAGGGCGATTCAAAGCAATGTGAGCACAGCTTGAAAAAGGGATTGAAGCTGCAAACCATCAACAGTACAAGAGCATTGGATTTCCTGTTGTCTGTTCCCGGCGTTGATCCTGACCGGATCGGTATGACGGGTGAATCGGGCGGTGGTACGCAAACTTTTTTACTAACGGCGCTCGATCCGCGCATTAAAGTTTCGGTACCCTGTGTAATGGTATCTGCGCATTTCTTTGGCGGCTGCACTTGCGAAAGTGGTATGCCCATTCACAAGAAAGGCGATTTTCAAACCAATAACGTGGAGATAGCCGCATTAGCTGCTCCACGTCCCATGCTGCTAATTTCAGACGGTGATGACTGGACAAAAAATAATCCCACGGTGGAATACCCGTTTATGCAGAAAGTCTATCGTTTGTATAAAAAAGAAAACAATGTTGCATTGGTTCACCTGGCCAACGAAAAACATGATTACGGCCCATCCAAGCGAAAAGCCATGTACCCTTTTATGGCCAAACACCTTAAACTGAACCTGGAAGCTGTTACAGGCTCCAATGGAAATATTGATGAAACACCCGCAAAAGTATTGGATCAGAAAGAGCTGGAAGTTTTTAATGCAGCACACCCACGGCCAGCCAATGCAGTAATGGGTGATGAAGCAGTGATGAAACTATTAGACCAGTAAGACCAGTCTCATATTTATTGTTTGTGGTTTATTGTTTGAAGTTTGTACAAAGCTTGCAACTTGTGCCCTGCAACCTGTAACTATTAAAAACTGTTCTTCCACATCATACTTTCAACAGGTTTTTCAGGCTGACCGCTGTATTTGGCATTTTTTTTCTGGTTGTATTTTACTTCAATTTCACCATCCACCGGAAAATAGATCAATTGACCGATCGGCATACCTTTATAAATACGCACCGGCTGCTTAACGGATATTTCCAGCGTCCAGTTACCGCAAAAACCAACATCTCCCTTGCCGGCAGTGGCATGTATATCAATACCCAGGCGACCGGTAGAAGATTTGCCTTCCAGGAAAGGTACATGGGCATGGGTTTCTGTATACTCAAGCGTTGCACCCAGGTAAAAAATATGCGGGTACAATACAAACCCCTCATCAGGGATTTCAAAATATTCTATTTCGTTATGCTTCTTGGCATCTAATATATGTTCGCGGTACGTAGCCAGCCATTTACCCAGGTGCACATCGTAAGAGTTACTCCCCAAACATTCCCTGTCGTAAGGCACTAATTTAATAGTTCCTTTTTCTATTTCTTCGAGTATTCTTGTATCAGATAGTATCATTCCCTGATTTATTTGTTTATTTGTTTCCGGAATCCTTTTCGCGGCGAATTTCGGATTTCGTTTCTTGTAATGCCTTTATTTTATCAACATAATATCAACGAATCAACAAAATTAGGGGTTTGGCATATTGCCGAGCCCGAAGATTTCTTTCTGGCCAAGGTTCCGCTGCAGCATGACATCACTCATCCACATAAACGTCTGCAACATTTGGCAGGACGCTACCTGCTGCGCTTTTTATTTCCCGATTTCCCCAACGAATTGATCCAGATCGCCAGTACCAAAAAGCCTTTCCTCGCCGATGAAGCTTTTCATTTCTCCATTTCACATTGTGGCGATTATGCCGCTGCTATTGTTAGTCGCACAAACCGCGTGGGCATTGATATTGAAATTCCTACGCCCAAAGTTGCCCGTGTACGCCATAAATTCCTGCATGCAGAAGAGTTGGCCAATATAGGAAAAGAAAGCAGTGCGTTTCCTTCACCGGATGCTGCAACTGAAGATATTTTTCTCCGTAAATTAACGTTGTTATGGAGTGCAAAAGAAGCAGTTTTCAAATGGTATGGCAATGGTGAAGTGGATTTTAGTGATCAGATCAGGCTACAACCGCTCGACGATGTGCTGTCCATACCGGGAAAAGGAAAGATGAATGGTTCGTTTTTAAAGCGCCGCACTTTATCATTGGTACTACCCTTTATTAATTTTAAGGAGATATGCTTAGTTTGGGTGATGACCTGACCTGTTTTAAAAACGATCTATATATTACCGGCACAGTCCTTTGGCAATCACCGGGTTTATTTATCTTAATCTTAACCAAATTCGCGGTTTGCACTATATAAAATTTTTACCTTGCTTTATGCAAGTTTAAACCTTTCCTGCATCATGAATATTATCAAGCGCTGCATCGTTCTTTGTAAACAATGGTATATTCCTTTTTTATTAATCTCTGTGCTGTTGTTTGCCTGTAATAAAAAAGAAAAAATAGCGGGGGTTGATCCTGCTTTCAGTAAATATATAGACGGGTATACTTCGGGCGTTATTTCTAAAGCGGCGGCCATACGGATACGCCTGGCCGCAGAAGCTCCTTCTGCTCATGTACTGAATGAAGTGCTAAAAGATCCTCTATTTTTTTTTTCCCCTTCCATAAAAGGCAAAGCATATTGGGTAGATGCCCGAACCATCGAATTCAAACCCGATGAATACCTTACACCGGGACAGTTGTATACTGTAAATTTCAAACTCGACAAGGCAACCGATGTGCCCGATGCTTTTAAAACTTTTACATTTAATGTACAGGCTGTAAAGCCTGGCTTCCTGGTAAAAGAAACCGGGCTGAAAGTAGTTGGCAATTCAAAAGAAATGATGGCATTGAATGGTGCAATTGAAACTGCGGATATCGAATCGTCTGCCACAGTTGAAAAAATATTGACTGTTGAGTACGGGGGTAAATCGCCTGCAATAAAATGGGAACACAATGAAAGCACCCGTATCCATCGCTTTACTGTGGAAGACATTAAACGGGCCACCAGCACTTCTTCCTTAAAATTACAGTGGGATGGCACTCCGTTAGGATTGGAGGAAAAAGACAGCAAGGAAGTAGAAATACCGGCAGTGGGTGATTTTAAAATATTGAACGTTCGGGCAGTGCAGGAAACGGAGAATTATGTACTTGTACAATTTTCCGGAGCCATCGCCACCAACCAGCAACTGAACGGGCTGATCACCGTGAGCAACAAAACGGATCTCAGCTACAGTATTGATGGAAGCGAAGTTAAATTATATGTGCCCGACAGCTTTGACGGTAATTATACCGTTACGGTACATGAAGGAGTACAAACGGTGTGGGGCACCAAATTAAACAAAGCGTTTTCCGCCAACTTGTTTTTTGAAAACCGGTTACCTTCTGTCACCATTCGCGGTCGCGGCGTTATATTACCCAACTCCGGGAAGCTGGTATTGCCTTTTGAAAGTATTAACCTCAGCGCCGTAGATATCAGCATCATTAAAGTATATGAAAATAATATTCCCCAGTTTTTTCAGTCCAATAATTTTGACGGCGAATCCGATCTTCGTCGGGTAGCTACTCCTGTTGTACAGCAAACGCTGCGGCTGGATAACGATAAAACACTTGACCTGCACCGTAAGCAGAAATTTTCATTAGACATTGACAAATACCTGAAAGCGGAACCCGGCGCCATATATCACATAACCATAGGATTCAGACCGGAATATTCGTTGTATACCTGTCGCGCGGCTGATAAAACAAGTGAAGAGGAAGATGAACCAGGTGGTTGGTATGACGGCGGCGATCAGGATGGATTGGATAGTGATAATGATTTCTGGAAAGTATACAACACGTATTATCCCTACGGTTATAACTGGAAGCAGCGCGATAATCCCTGCAGCCCCTCTTATTACAATAAAGAAAGATGGGCCAGCCGCAATATCATTGCTTCCAATATTGGGCTAACGGCCAAGCGTGCCGGCGATAACAGCATGCTTATTGCCGTAACCGATATTCTTACTGCCAGTCCAATGAACAATGTGGAACTGGAACTGCTCGATTACCAGCAGCAGGTGATTTTTAAAACCAAAAGTGATAAGAACGGACTGGCAAATTTTGACCTGAAGAAAAAGCCCTATTTGTTGGTTGCCAAAAAAGGCAACGAAAGAGGTTACCTGAAATTAGACGATGGCAGTTCGCTTATGCTGAGCCGTTTTGATGTATCGGGCGTGGAAGTAAAAAACGGACTGAAAGGTTTTATTTTCGGGGAACGCGGGGTATGGCGTCCGGGCGATACAATGTATATCAATTTTATTATGGAAGATAAAGCGGGTAAACTGCCTGCAGATCATCCTGTAGAATTTAATTTAATTACACCGCAGGGACAATTATACAAACGCCTGGTGGAAACCTCCGGCCAACATGGCTTTTATCTTTTTACTGCATCCACCGATGCCTCTTCGCCAACAGGCAACTGGCTGGCAAAAATTAAGGTAGGCGGCGCAGTATTCGAAAAAAGGTTAAAGGTGGAAACGGTAATGCCTAACCGCCTGAAGATTGACCTGGATTTTGGTAAGGATCCCATATTGGGTAAAGATGGTACTTTGGGCACACTCCAATCGCAATGGCTTTTTGGCACGCCGGCAAGAAACCTTGCAGCAAAGGTTGACGCCTCATTGTATGCAAGGAGAACGGTTTTCAAAAAATACCCGGCCTATCATTTTGATGATCCTACGGCAGCATATACTACTGAAACCAAAACCATCTTCGATGGAAAGCTGAATGAAGAAGGTGCTGCGTCTGTGAATACAAAATTTGGCGCCATAAAGAATGCACCGGGTATGCTCAACGCCAGCCTGCTGGTAAAAGTATTTGAGCCGGGCGGCGCTTTCAGCGTGGATAATATGGTTATACCCTACAGCCCTTATAAAAGCTACGCGGGCATCAATATGCCCGAAGGACAAAAACCCTGGGGCTTTTTGCTAACAGACAAAAGCTATGAACTGCCAATTGTAAATGTGGATGTCAATGGCAATGCGTTAAAAGGCACGCAACAAATGGAAGTAGAGCTGTACCGGGTAAGCTGGCGCTGGTGGTGGGATAATACAGGCGATGGCTTCAGCAATTTTACACAGGACACCTATAATAAATTATTACAGAAAGATACTGTTCGTTTAACCAATGGCGCGGGCAAATGGCATTTTTCTGCTCCCGGCAGCGAATGGGGCCGCTACCTTGTTTTAGTAAGAGACAGGAGCAGCGGTCACACTACTGGCCAGGTAGTATACTTCGATGATCCCTGGTGGCAAACCCGCGGCAATGCCACCGATCCTTCGGCGGCAGCAATGCTGTCGTTTACCTCCGGCAAGGAAAAGTATAATGTGAATGAAGATATTACGCTTCATATACCAAGCAGTAAGGGCGGCAGGGCGTTGATCAGCATTGAATCGGGAAGCCGTATTATAAAAACAGACTGGATCGAAACACAGGAAGGCCAAACCGTTTATACATTTAAAGCTGAAGCAGGCATGGCGCCCAACATATATGCCAATGTAAGTTTACTGCAACCCCATGCACAAACCGCAAACGATTTACCTATCCGCATGTATGGTGTTATTCCAATTTTAATTGAAGATAAAAATACAGTGATCAAACCGGTGATCAATATGCCCGATATAATACGCCCGGAACAAAAAACCTCCGTTACAGTTTCTGAAATTTCAGGCAGGGCGATGACCTACTGCGTAGCGATTGTGGACGAAGGCTTGCTTGATCTTACCCGTTTTAAAACACCTGATCCACATGCTTCACTTTACGCAAGAGAAGCGCTTGGTGTAAAAAGCTGGGACCTGTTCGATAATGTAATTGGCGCATGGGGCAATGGGCTGGAACGAATTTTAACCATTGGTGGCGACGAGGAAGCGAGTGGCGGGGCAAAGGAAAGAAGAGCCAACCGTTTTAAACCCGTGGTAAAATATCTCGGTCCGTTTCACTTGAATAAAAGCCAAAAACAAACACACAACTTTCAACTGCCACCTTATGTAGGTTCAGTAAGAACAATGGTAGTTGCCGCCGGAGAAGGCGCCTATGGATTTGCAGAAAAAACAATAGCCGTAAAGAAGCCCTTAATGTTATTGGGTACGCTGCCCAGGGTATTGGGCCCAACAGAAACCATTAAGCTGCCGGTAACAGTTTTTGCGATGGAAAATAATGTACGCAATGTTACGGTAACCCTGCAAAACAATGCTTATCTCGAAACCGTTGGCAGCGCTTTTCAACAGGTATCTTTTGCATCGCCCGGTGAAAAGATGGTTTATTTTGACGTAAAAGTGAAAGAAAATACAGGCATTGGTAAAGTGAAATTGCTGGCAACAAGTGGCAATGAAAAGGCTAATTATGAAGTGGAATTAGATGTGCGCAATCCTAATCCGGCAATAACCAATGTAGTTTCATCTGTACTCAATGCAGGTCAGCGATGGAATGAAACAGTAAAACCTGTTGGCATTCCGGAAAACGGAAAAGCTACACTTGAAATTTCAAGTATACCACCTATTAATCTCGAAAAAAGATTAGATTACCTTATACAATATCCGCATGGATGTATTGAGCAAATTACTTCTGCAGTATTTCCGCAATTGGTACTTGGCCAGCTAACGGATCTGAGCGACCGCAAAAAAGCGGAAACAGAAAGAAATATCCGTTCTGGTATTGAACGTTATAAAAACTTTCAGCTTCCGGATGGCGGGTTCAGTTATTGGCCCGGGTTGCCGGAAAGTGATGAATGGGGAACCAATTATGCCGGACATTTTTTACTGAAGGCACGGGAGAAAGGATATATTGTACCGGTAGATATGCTGCAAAAGTGGCTTACTTATCAACGCGGCAAAGCCAACAGGTGGTCACCATCTACCACTAATTTTTACGGCGGTGATCTTACACAATCCTATCGTTTATACCTTCTGGCTTTAGCCAAATCGCCTGAGCTGGGCGCCATGAACCGGTTGAAAGAATTCAAATATCTTTCGCCCGAAGCCAAATGGCGGCTGGCGGCTGCATATCAACTGGCAGGTCAGCAAAAAGTTGCCACAGCGCTAATCATGGGTTTACCAACCCGCTTCGAACAACGCAAATCGCCAGGCAATACATATGGCTCCGGCTTGCGCGATGAAGCGATGGTTTTGGAAACACTAACATTAATGGGTAAGCGGAAAGAAGCAGCTGCTGTATTGCAATTTGTTTTGGCGCAGTTGGCAACCGAAAGCTGGTACAGCACACAAACCACGGCCTATAGCCTGATAGCCATTGCCGCTTATTGCGGAACAAACGTCAGTGGAGAAAAAATAGTGGCAACTGCCAGTGTAAACGGTAAAACTGTAAATATCAATTCACACTCCTATATTACACAAACACCTGTAAGTGTTACAGACATCAATAAAAAAATAACCGTTACCAATAAAGGAACGAACGTTTTATATGCACGGCTGATCACGCAGGGACAGCCGGTTACCGGGGAAGATATAGCAGTAAATAACAATGCTGATGTATTGTCAATGCATGTAAGCTACCTTAATCTAAACGGCAGCCCGCTGAATATCGAAGCTATAGAACAGGGAACTGATTTTGTTGCTAAAGTAAGTATTCGTAATCCGGGTATACGGGGTAGGTACAACAATATGACGCTTTCACAAATTTTTCCCGGCGGGTGGGAAATACTGAATACACGGATGCTGGATAATGAAGGAAGTTTTAAACCTTCTCCATTCAATTACCAGGATATTCGCGATGACAGAGTATATACGCACTTTGACATTAAAGAAGGCGAAACAAATACATATTATGTAATGCTGAACGCGGCTTACCTGGGGAAATATTTTTTACCGGGAGGTTATTGTGAAGCCATGTACGACAATACCATCAGTGCGGGGGTAAAAGGGAAGTGGGTGGAAGTAAAGTGACTTATGATTTGAGATTGTAAATACAATTTATAGTTTTTGGTTTATTGTTTATTGTTTATTGTTAATACAGATTTGTGATTTATTGTTAATACTCAATTAAAGGTTGGATGATATATTTTTAAATGAACCTGTTTTTCTCTTCCATATATCAACGGATCCGCAAACTGAAAAGAAAAACCAAAATTATTGGGGTTATTGCTATTGCCGGATTGCTATGGTTTTGGATTTGTTTACCTGATCCCCTGTTTCATTCGCCCACTTCTTATGTTATTGAAGATGCACAGGGTGAATTGTTGGGCGCAAGCATTACTGCCGACGGGCAATGGCGTTTCCCTTACAATGAAAACGTGCCGGAAAAATTCAGGCAATGCATTATAAGTTTTGAAGACAGGCGTTTCAACCACCATCCCGGCATTGATCCTTTAGCTATATTAAGGGCTATACGGCAAAATGTACGCTCTTCCAAAATAGTGAGCGGTGGCAGTACCATTACCATGCAGGTGATCCGCTTATCACGTAATGAAAACAGGAATATTTTCCAAAAGCTGATCGAGGGTATTTTAGCCGTACGCCTTGAAATAGCCCGTTCCAAAAATGACATCCTTGCATTGTATGCATCTAATGCACCCTTTGGCAGTAATATAATAGGACTGGATGCGGCAGCATGGCGGTATTATGGAAGAAGTGCGGATAAGCTTAGTTGGGGCGAGATGGCAATGCTGGCTGTATTGCCCAACGCTCCGGCATTGGTGCATCCGGGAAAAAACAGGCAGGTATTATTAAGAAAAAGAAATCGTTTACTCGACAGATTGAAAGAACAGGAAAAAATAGACAGTACCACTTGTGAATTGGCGAAACTGGAGCCTTTGCCGGATGAACCTAAGCCTCTGCCTCAACTGGCGCCCCATTTATTGCAGCGCTTTAAAAAAGAAGCTGCCCCGGGCGATTATACCCGTGTTCAAACCACGATTAACCGCAACCTGCAAAACACGGTTAGCCAAATTGTTGAGCAGCACCATCGTTTTTTAAAAGGCAATGGTATTAACAACGCCTGTGCATTAGTGCTGGAAGTTGAAACCGGTAAAACCCTAGCATACGTGGGCAATGCCTATCATCCCGAAAATCCTGAACTGCAAAGCCATGTTGATATCATTACATCGGCCAGGAGCCCGGGCAGCGCCTTAAAACCTTTATTATATGCCGGCATGCTTACCAATGGATTGTTGCTACCCCATACTTTAGTGCCTGATATTCCCACACAGATCGGTGGATATACTCCTCAAAATTTCGACCGCGATTACAATGGTGCAGTTTCGGCGTCCCGTGCCTTATCAAGATCACTAAATGTGCCCGCAGTACGCATGTTGCGTGACTATAAATATTCCCGGTTTTATGATTTGCTGAAAAGAACAGGCATCACTACTTTAAACCAGCCGGCAGATCATTACGGACTATCGCTTATATTGGGCGGCTGTGAAGTGACACTATGGGATTTAGCAGGCGTATATGCCGGAATGGCCAGAGTGCTCAATCATGCAAAAAGAAATAATGGAAAAGTACTGGCAAAGGATTTTCATGCGCCCTATTATCTTTCCGCTACCAGCCAACCAATCAACCAATCAACTACTCAGCCAACCAACCAGCCAACCCTCAACTTTATAGATCCCCTATCTGCCTGGTATATGTTTCATGCAATGGAGGAAGTAATGCGCCCGGGAGAAGAGGGATTGTGGAAACAGTTCAGTTCATCGCAGCGGGTAGCATGGAAAACCGGCACCAGCTTCGGCTTCAGGGATGCATGGGCTATTGGGGTAACGCCACGTTACGTAATTGCCGTATGGGCAGGTAATGGTAACGGAGAAGGAAGGCCCGGGCTCATTGGTGTGCAGGCTGCAGCGCCCATCATGTTTGATATAGTGCGTGCCCTGCCATCATCGCCATGGTTTGCTGAACCCGGATTACAATATACAAATATTGCCATGTGCCGTCAAAGCGGGTTCCGGGCCAATATTAATTGCGGTGATATTGATACGATAAAGGTTTCACCCAATAGCATAAATGTCCCGCTTTGCCCCTATCACACCATCATTCACTTAGATGTAACCCAACAATACCGGGTAACCGAAAATTGCTCGGCTCCTTCATCTATGGTACATAAAAACTGGTTTGTGTTACCACCCGCCATAGAATGGTATTACAAAAGAAAACATTTGGATTACCGGACGCTGCCCCCATACCTGCCGGGTTGCGCTGTTTTGGAAATGCGTAAACCAATGGCGCTTATTTACCCGGAACCTTATGCCAAAATTTATGTTCCCCGTGAGATAACCGGAGAAAAAGGCCGAACCGTGTTTACAGCCGCCCATCAAAAAAAGGATGCAAAAATTTTCTGGCACTTAGACGATGAATATATCGGAACTACAGTCCATTTTCATCAAATGGCTTTGGATCCCAAACCAGGCAAACATTTTTTAACAATTGTAGACGAAACGGGCGAACGGATTACAAGGCAGTTTGAAGTTTTGGAGAAAGGGGAATAAGCCTTTGCGAATCATTGAGAAGGTCTGTTTGAATAATCACAGTTCTTAAATATCTAAAAGTGAACTCCCATTCAGCTTATTGCTGAATCGAATCATTCTGGCTTCAGCGCTGGCGCACGGCAGACTTTGTATTCTTTGCGTTTTTTCTTAGTGCTCCCTGCCTGCCGGCAAGCAGGTTTGCGGTAAAAAATATAACCGCAAAAGAAATACAAAATTTTTCGCCCGACTGAACGCCATTCGGGCGGGCAAAGACCGCTATGGTGTCATAACCTGCAGCAATTTGCACCTTATGCCTTGTACCCTGCAACTTGTACCCTACAACTTGCACCTTGCAACCTGTACCCTGCACCTTAACTAACCGTCAGGGTATTGTTATTAACCGCAACGGTATACTTTTTCAACGATGATGGAGCTGGTCCCTGGGTTACAGCTCCGCTGAGATTATACTCACTGCCATGACAGGGGCATTTGAATCCGCTGGCGCCGGCATCGTAATTTACGGTGCACTGCATATGTGTGCAAATAAGGCTTAATGCCACAAAAGAAGCCGGCACATTGCCTGCTGCCGTTCTGATAACAATTACACTGCCGCCGGTTTTTGAACTTCCTACTGAAGTAAGTTCCGAATTAAGATTGGCTGTAATCAAAGCATTTCCGCCGCCGGGTGGAGGAGGTGTAACATTATTATCTGAAGATTTGGAACAGGCCGCTAATAAACTTCCCGCGCATATGGCTACGGTTGCCTGGCTGATGTCATGAAGAAAATCCCTGCGTTCCATATATTTTTTTTATGATGAACAATTAACGTTTTTTAGCAAGATTGAAAGCACGTGAAATATTGAAGCCAAAATAAATATCACCCTTGCCCCAGCTTCCGGTGGTACGTCCAAGGAACAAAGGTTCCACCATACCCTGCGAATTGGTAACATGCACCTGGAAAACATGTCCCCCCGTTTCAATATCAAAGCCGGCCGAAAATGAATTGTACACTTTAAATGAATTGACCTGGTTATCCGGCAGGTAATTATACTCTACATTTATGCTTGAACGTTTGGTGATCTTCATTCTACCTCCTATGCCCAATACAAATACATCATTTTTATCGGCTACCGTTGGCACCAGGTTATAATGGAGGTAAGCCGGAGATAATTGTATTGACAAATTCCTGTTCAACTTCCTAGCTACCAGCAATTGCAAAGTATAATTGGTGCGGTATCTGGCATTGAGATACGGTTTATCAGTATACCTTAACGAAGTATAAGCTATACCTGCCAGCGCGGTAACCGAAAGCGGAATACGCCCTCCGGGGCCTTCTGATTGACGCAATAGCTTACCTTTTAAATATCCGTCATAAGTTTTCTGAAATGTACTTCGGCCAATGCCCACCGTTAGTTCATCGGTTAATCCATAGTCAAATCCCATACGCATGGTAGCATTGTCTAATCCGAAAAATTCGTATGCGCCTTCATTTATTTTTCCAAAACGATGCATGATCATAAACAACAGCACTCCTTTGGCCGGTGTTTCCACAGAGTGTGTATTAATGATATGCGTGGCCTTGAATGTTCCGGTAACATGGCCGCCCTGTTTATTCACCATCATGGAATCTTCCAGCATATTCAGCAAACTGGAATCCTGCGCCATTGCGATCTTACCGAAGCCAGTGCATAAAAAGAAAAACAATGCATAATATTTCATACGATTCATTTTACAGGTTTGCAGTCAATTTTTACCTGCACATCAATTTGTTTGGCAATCTTGTCTCTTACAATACCCGGGATTTCGATATCAAAATCCTGCGGCAAAAGATTAAAACGGGCCGTTCCCGTTAAACCATCCCCGGTAATCTCAATAGTTGCCGGAGTATTAACAGATTTTTCCACACCATGTAATGTAAGCACACCCTGCGCCTGAACATTGTATACTCCTGGTTTCTGCGGATCAACATCGCCGGTAAATGTTCCTTTAAAAGTAGATTTGGGATGCCTGTCGCTTTCTACATAATTTTCATTAAAATGCTCCTGCATCAGTTCCTTCCTGAATAAAAAACTTTTCATGAGCATGGAAAAAGCGATTGTCTTTTTGGAAAGATCAATAGCGGCATATACCTGGTTATTTTCTGCCTTAATGTCTTCCATTGGTGTTTTGGAAAAAAAATTGATCACACCCGTCCTGGTGATATACACCTGTGCTGATGCCGCCGAAATTATAAGTCCGCAGCACGCAATAAGTAATACAGATTTCTTCATAATTGGTTGATTTGCTGATTGGTTGGTTGATTCTCTTCCTTCATCAGGGATGGACACCCTGCAACCTGCAACTTGTAACTTGTCCTGTAACCTGCAACCTGTCTCTAATCCTGCTTCGCTCCTGCCACTATCCACGCTTTTATTTTATTGATCTCGCAGTCAGAGAGCTTGCCTCCGTTATCTGGCATCGGAGGATAGCCGCTGGCGTGGGTAATTACCCCTACGAGGTTGCCGTTATCGGCCTGCGTTTTAAGATTAGCATATCCATCTAAACTAACATTACCATTTACGATACCATTGGCATGACAGGAATAACAATTGGTTGTAATAATGGGTAAAATATCTGCATTGTATTTCATGCCGCTGGTATCGCATTGCTGTACTGTCATCAACATATCTTCGGATGCTTTGGAACAGCTACCCAAAGCTGAAATAAAAAGAATCAGAGCCCATATATATAGAAGACTACGGATCATACGCTTAAGATTTTATAAAATGATGATGCAATCGGTTAAGTTAACATCCATGTTAAAGCCTGTGCATTTTCCTTTCACCACTATTTCCATCCCTTTTTTTACATGATTCGACTCTAATGCTGATGCCGGTGAAAAAAAACAACTTATACCTCCTCCCTCCGGCTGCATACCCAGTATTAACACTGCATCATTGCCATTAAGGATAATATCATCCACCTTTCCTTTAACTTCAACTACTTTGTTTAAAAACTTTTCATTCGCCGCAGTCTCATCGGTACTATAACCTTCATACAAAAGCGCGGCGCTGATAGTCAGTTGTGTGTCTTTACCGGCTATGCCTTCCCGGGGCTTATTGTACCAGTACCAGGCAACTGCCAGGCATACGGCTACCACTGCCAAAAAAAGAATTATTTTTTTTCGCATATACTTCAATGCTATTGCTATGGTTAATGGAATTTTTTTCCGATACCTATAAATATACCACCACTGTTTAGTGAAAGATTACCCTTGCCCATACCGGAAACAGGCAACCTGAAATAAGGCTCTACACGAAACTGAAAGGATTTCCCGATCCTTCGTTCATACCCCAGCCCCAGGTTTATAGCTGCCATCCAGGCTTGTGAATTTTCTTTGTATGTATACCCTTTTGTATGTACATCTCCATAGTATTCATACGTGTAATCGTAATATTCTTTGTTCATCAAATAAGAAGACATGCCGCCCGTAATGAACCAGTCGTTCCTTTTACCGGTACTGAAATTATAGCGTATATTAACCGGTATAGTGATCATATGGCAATTCCCGTCAACCGAATAAATTTCTGCATTGTTCCAGTATTGACCCAGTTTAGATTTATCAAAATATTCACCTTTAGTATAGTATAATTTCTTTTCCCATAATGCCCCGGCTTCCACATTCCACCGTTTATTGATCCGGTAGCCGAACAATAACCCCGCACCATATCCTAAACCCGATATTTTTTGAAACTTAACCGTACTTATATCGGGAGATAGTAGTGCCTGCACATAGAAATACCGGTTTTTGGTTAAAGGTGAAACCGGTTTTGTTTGTTCCCGTGGCAGCGGATCCTGTTGAACCGTGCTGCTTTGCATTATATATTGTTCCACTGTTAGCGCGGGCAATACCATGCTCCTCATGCCAATTTTTTGCAGGAGCAAAGCAGGTGCATACGACAAACCCCTTAATGACTCTCCTGCTTTGTCCTGCATATTTCCCAACTTGCCCTTGTAACTGGCTTCATGCTGTGAACTTCCATTAACATAAGGTAAAGGTGCGGCGTTTGCCCTTTTATAACGGGTATATTGATTTTCAGGATCATTTTTTGATAGTGCATTGTTCCGCTTTTTACTAACGTTATGGCCCAAATGCAAATCGCCGGTTTTGTTTACATCTCTTATCAAAGAACTGCTATTGGCTTGGTCATGGACGGAACTGCTGCCTGATTTTGTTTTATTTGCGCCTGTAAAATCAATGTCATGCGCTGCACCAGCAGGCTGCATCTTAATGGCGCCGGGCTGCTGGTAAGTAACTTCACCTGCATTTTTTACCGGGCGTTTATTAAAGTTTTTTTCCCAGGTGTTATGCGCCATCCACCCGGCAGGGAACAACAGGAACCACCAGAAAATAAACCGGCGTTTCTTCTTTTTGCCCGCTTCCGGTAAGTTTTGCCCGCCATGTAAAGTGGCATGCACCCCTTCCCAGTCAGACGCCTTTTGGGTATCCACCTCATAGTTTTCCGCAGCTTTACGGAAAACCTCTTCCATATCATCGTTCTTCAGGTAAAACATAACACATTATCCTTATTATCTTTTACAAGGTATTTTTGCAGAAACGCCCTGGCCCTGGCAAGGTTCGATTTTGATGTACCAACAGATATGCCCAGTATCTTCCCGATTTCCTGGTGCGAATAACCGTCAATTACATACATATTGAACACGGCCCTGTATGAGGGACTCAACTTTCTTATCAGTTCAATGATTTCTTTATACAGCAACTGCTCATCCGATCTTACTTCCGCTTCATGACCGTTCCACGCATCTTCTGTTATAGGTTGATACTTTTTTTGTGCCTGGTTTACACGTATATGGTCTATAGCCGTATTAACTATTATCCTGCGCATCCAGGCCATCAATAAGCTTTCCACATTAGCAGCATGCTGGTATTCAAATTTGCCGAAAGCCCGGAATATCTTTATGAAAGCATCATTCGTAACTTCAGCGGCGGCTTCATAGGAACTGAGATAACGGTATACCGTTTTCAATGCAAATCCCAGGTATTTTTCGTAAAAAACCTTCTGACATTTCGCATCATTGGCAGCACAGCCCTTTATCAGATATAACAATTGTTCCAAACCGCGGTAAACTTTATTGCTATTAATTACGGGGTTTGCTGAGCAAAGGTTGCGCAGCAACCCTAAATTTTTACCCTTGTTAAAAAAACAGAGGGGTAAAGATTTATCAAAGGTATGTGGTTGGTTTGCAGATACGGCAAAAAGGGAAATTGATAATTTCCCTGTAAAACGGTTACAAATTCAAAAGTTTGGGTTCCTTTTTAAAGCCGGTGCCTGCTTAAAGGAAGGTATGGATATATGGTCTAAAACCCTCTGTCATCTGCCGAAGGACCGTAAATAGCAGGCACAGGTATATTATTCAGGCGCATGTATACCGTTAATTGCCCGCGATGATGAACCATATGATTAATCGTTGATTCGATATTTTCCTTTTTAGGAGAACTGTAAAGCAGCTTTCCCTGGTTTTTAAGAGAGAAGGGTTCGGCAAGTTCCCCTTCTTTAATAAGACTTAATGCTTTTTTTGCGCCCTTCACATTTTCATCAAAATGCGCTACCAGCTCAGCCGCGTTTGTTGGTTTAAAATGTTCAAAACTGGCAAAATCAATTTCAGATTTCTCGATCATATGTGTGATCCATTTAGGAATTTCCGCCACCAGCAAAGCCAGGTAACCCATGGTCATAGATTTTTCGTGGGGCTTCCAGTCAAATAAACTTTCAGGGATCCTCTCTAAACATTTACGGGTGGCGGTAACTTCTGCTTCCAGTTCTTTTACAAATGCTTCGCTAAAAATGGCATCGGTCATAATATTTGTTTATATCAAAAGAATACTGACTGCAAATTTGCTACCAAATTCAAGCCATAATTTGCGATATAACTGCATAAAGATGCCGGAAAGCAAGATAATTTGTAGCTGTGAT
The DNA here is from genome assembly GCF_009192765.1 of Agriterribacter humi. Lineage (GTDB taxonomy): Bacteria > Bacteroidota > Bacteroidia > Chitinophagales > Chitinophagaceae > Agriterribacter > Agriterribacter humi. Next base: position 451,324 of record NZ_VOHQ01000001.1, read on the forward strand.
AAATTTAAAAAATGACCCATCTGCAGGCTTTGTTTTAGTCCGGAATGGCCCACATGCAAAAAAATTATATCACTTTAAAGTAGATACCCCAGAATATAAATCGCCTAAAAAAAGAACATTGCATTATTTGCGCTGTAACTTTAAAGCAAATATTTTTTATGCCTAAAAAAATCATTGTTGTATTTGGAGCAACCGGCGCGCAGGGTGGCGGACTTGCTTACGCCATACTAAACGATAAAAATAGTGAATTCGCCGTTAGGGCTGTAACAAGAGATCCCAGTTCCGATAAGGCCAAAGCTCTCGCCGCATTGGGGGCGGAAGTAGTGGCTGCCGATATTGATGATATAGATAGCGTTACAGGGGCGTTACAGGGTGCTTACGGCGCTTATTTTGTAACTTTTTTCTGGGATCATTTTTCGCCTGAAAAAGAATATGAGCAGGCAAAAAATTTTGCTAATGCCGCTAATGCCGCCGGCTTAAAACATTTAATATGGTCAACGCTGGAAGACACCCGAAAATGGGTTCCGCTGAATGATGACAGAATGCCCACCCTGCATGGCAAATATAAAGTACCGCATTTTGACGCCAAAGGCGAAGCCGACCAGTTGTTTACAGACAAAGGCCTTCCGGTTACTTTTATGAGAGCCTCTTTTTACTGGGATAACTTAATTTATTTTGGCAGTGGTCCTAAAAAAGGACCAGATGGTAAACTGTATATTACGTTTCCAATGGATGACAAAAAAATGGCGGGCATTGCATCTGAAGATATTGGGAAATGCGCCTATGGCATTTTTAAGAAAGGAAAATCTTTGCTGGGTAAAACGGTTGGTATTGCCGGCGAACAGCTTACCGGCAAAGAAATGGCCGAAGCCCTTACAAAAGCTTTGGGGCAGGAAGTTGGCTACAACAATGTAACCCCCGAAACCTACCGTGGATTTGGTTTTCCGGGAGCAGACGACCTGGGAAATATGTTTCAATTTTACCGCGATTTTGATGAAGTGTGCAACGGCGTTCGCGATGTAAAATTTTCAAGGGAACTAAATCCTGAATTAAAATCGTTTGAAACCTGGCTTTCGGAAAATGCGCAACGTATACCAATAGAATAACCACCGCGGAATATTACCGCAAGCTGATGCGAGAACAGGCGATAGTAGTTAGCCCTTTAAAAAAAAAGCCCATTCTCCGTTATCCGCACTGCAATTGCAGTACGGATAATGTTTAGCTTTTGGGGAAATAAAATGCCGCTTCGCCAGGATTGGGCTTACACACTTTTGCTTCTCATTGAACATTAATGAAGGTTGGGTCGCCTGCTAGTCCGGCCGATACGTTTTTGATCATGTGTTAGTGTGCCGCGCAGCACTGTTATTGTTACATGGTGTGAGTGGGCTATGCAGCTAAGTACCACCAACAATAGAATACCAGGTAAATGTCTGTCGCAGCCAACCCCTTAAATTGCCGTATTTATACCCTAACAAAACCATTTAATGGTATTAGGTTTGTCGTACTATATTGAATTTTCCAATCAATGCTGGCAGGTGCATTGAACAATAGTGAACAGAACCCCGAATGGAGCGCCGCAACAGGTGATCCTAAAAAAACCAATGCTGGAACAATAGAATAACCAGGTAACAAACAAATTAAAAATATGGAAACAAAAACAGTCAGCAACCGGATGTTTTCTATTGTTGTGTTGTATGATATGCAGACAACTTTTTTCGCGAATGCCATTGAAGGACTTTCTGATGAAGACAGGCATAAGCGGCTGAATACAAAAGCCAATCATGTTGCCTGGCTTACCGGAAGCCTGGTTGAACAGCGCTACGAAATTGCGAATATACTGGGCGCTGATCTTAAACAGTCGGCGCATGAGCTTTTTAAAGACAATAAGGGTATACAGGATGATGTTGTTTATCCTTCGCTGACCGAATTTAAAAAAGACTGGGAAAACATTACGCCTGTTTTAAGAGAAGCGCTGATCAGTGCAGACGATAAAAAACTCGATGAATCTTTTGAGATGATGCCGGGAATGAGCATGACCTATTATGATCTCATCTCTTTTTGTTCTTATCGTGAAGCGAACTGCATCGGACAGATCGCGCTATGGCGGAGGCTGTTGGGTTATCCGGGAATGAAATATAATTAAACAGATGGCGCATATAGCACAAGGCAAACGGAATGACAGGAAACAATAGTCAATGTTACCTGTGGAAGTACTATGGATTTCGCTGAATTTATTTATACCCAAACCAAAATAAACCCAACCATGTCAACCAAAATATTCGTGAATTTACCCGTAAAAGATCTCAACAGGTCCATAAAATTTTTCACTCAACTGGGATTTAGTTTTAATACGCACTATACCAACGACCAGGGCGCATGCATGATTGTGAGTGAGGATATATTTGTAATGCTGCTTGTAGAAAAATTCTTTAAAACATTTACCAAAAAACAAGTTGCCGATGCTACCAAAAGTACGGAAGCCATCCTGGCATTGTCGGCCAACAGCAGGGAAGAAGTAGATGAACTCGTAAGCAAGGCGCTGAAAGCAGGAGCAACAATCCCAAATCAGAAACAGGACCAGGGATGGATGTACGGCCACGGCTTCCAGGATTTAGACGGACACCTGTGGGAAACCATTTATATGGATTCGAAGGCGATTCAGCAAGACCTGGAATAGATGATTATCGTGAAGCGATTTTTATCCGTCATTAATGTCAATAACGCATAAGCCCGCCATTGGCATCATGCTCATCCCCTGTTTCCTTTAGAAGAAAATGAAAGATTCAAAACTATCTCCTGTCGAAGACATATACTATGCAGTCAATACTTCTTTATTGTATTTATTTTTATATTCAACAGGCGATAAGCCGGTAACTTTTCTGAATGTTGTTCTGAAGGCTTTCACATCGTTATAGCCCACTTCATACATCACTTCATTAATGTTTTTACGGCCGGTTTCCAGGTCTTTTTTTGCCGCTTCAATTTTCACTCTTTGTATATATTCCGTAACCGTATTGCTGGTAGCTTTTTTAAACCTGCGTTCCAGGCTTCTGCGGCCCAGCGCAAACATAGACGCCAACTGGTCAACGGTTATTTTTTCTTCGAAGTTCTTCTCAATAAATTCCTGGGCTTTTTTCACAGGCTCATCTTTATGCGCTTTCTGTCCTTCGAATATAATAAATGGCGATTGGCTGTACCGGTCTATATCAATCATAAATGCTTTGGAAACAAGGATAGCGATATCTCTCCCTGCGTATTTTTCAATAAGGTACAGCAGCAGGTTTAAAAACGAATAGGCGCCGCCACTGGTATAAATGCCATCGGCTTCTGTCATGATCTTATCATCTACCAGGTTCACATCAGGAAACATACTTCTGAATTGATTGGCCAACTGCCAATGCGTAGCGCATTGCTTTCCTTTTAACAATCCTGTAGATGCCAGGAAAAAAGAGCCAATGCAAAAACTGGCGAGTTCTGCTCCCCTGCTGTATTGCTGCAGTATCCAGGGAATAAATGCCTTATTGAGTTCTATAGCTTTTGGCAGGTCGCCATGCATAGCAGGAACAATGATGAGGTCTGTTTTCGACACCTCACCAACTAAACAATCAGGGCTCACAGTATACAACCCGTTACGCTGGCTTGTTTCCTTAGAAAGTCCTACCAGTTTGATATTAAACATAGGAGATCTCCCCATTGCAGTGAGAAAACCATTCGCTTCGGAAAGTATCTGGTGGGTACCGTCAATATTGGGTAAGCTGCTGTGTCCTAAAGGAACAAGAATGGATACATGTTTCATCCGTATATTTTTTGTTTTTTATTTTTTGTCGGATGGGACGCCCTTAGGCATTCCCTTGTGTGAAAAGCTCTTTATACGCGCGTTTCATAGGGTAAATGTAAAACATTCTTTTGTCGTAATCAACCCCCGAAATTGCCGTATTAACCCCCGCATTTGTTGCCTCAGGGATAGTAGGTTTGTCTTAATGATAGAAGTGTTCAAAACCAATGTTTGCGACCGCTGTGATGCCAATATGCTAATTGAACAGATACAACAATCTTTCTTTAATTACCAGGTTAATTTCGACCTTGAAGATTGTGATCGGATTCTTCGTGTGAAATGCATAACAGGAACAATACAATCCGCTTTGCTCATAGATTTTTTAAAAAATCTTGGATTTGATGCTGAAGTATTACCTGATGAAATTCCTTTTGCCGGCCGTAGCAGTATTGATACAATAACCCTGTAAAAGCATTCATTATGAATGAAGAACTCACAATGCACATCAGGATACTGATATTAAAAAACTCATTTCATATAATATTCCGATTTTTGGCATCTAAACTGCGAAATGCCCTCTACACTCATCACCCATATTAAATGCCTGGTAAACACACGCGAAACTTCGGGTATACTTTATGGCAATGCCCTGGCTGAGCTGCCTTGCATCAACAATGCCTGGCTGCTGGTTGAAGATGATGAGATAGCCGCTTTTGGTTCAATGAACAATATGCCTCTTAATACAGCGGAAACCCTCAATGTATCCGGGCAATTCGTGCTGCCCGCCTGGTGCGACAGCCATACGCATCTTGTATTTGCTGCCAGCAGGGAGGAAGAGTTTGTGGATAAGATCAAGGGACTGAGTTATGCGGAGATCGCAGCAAATGGCGGTGGCATCCTCAATTCGGCTCAAAAATTAAATGAAACCTCCGAAGATGAGTTGTTTGCCCGGGCATGGCAACGATTGGATGAAGTACGCAAGCTGGGCACCGGCGCCATTGAAATAAAAAGCGGTTACGGGTTAACGGTAGAAGGGGAACTGAAGATGCTCCGGGTGGTTAAAAAGCTTAAAGAAAAATCTACACTTCATATCCGTTCCACCTTTTTGGGTGCTCACACCTATCCCCTCCCCTATAAAAATAACCACACCGGCTATATAGACCAGATCATTGATGAAATGCTCCCTGTAATTGCAACAGAAAAATTAGCAGATTATATTGATGTATTTTGTGAAAAGGATTTCTTTTCCCCGGAGGAGACAGAAAAGATATGCAGGGCAGGCATGCAATATGGTTTAAAACCCAAGCTGCATGTAAACCAGTTGAACAGCATTGGTGGCATTGAAACCGGGCTTCAACTCAATGCCCTTTCTTTGGATCATTTAGAAACAATGACTGACCAGGATATTGCATTGGTGGGCGATGCTTCACGCAACGGAAACTGGAAGGGTATCTGCACGCTGCTGCCCACTGCAGCTTTCTTTTTGCGCATGTCTTACCAGCCTGCCCGTAAACTGATAAATGCAGGCTGCGCTATAGCTTTGGCCACCGACTATAATCCCGGTTCATCGCCGGGCGGCAATATGAACTTTGTGGTATCACTGGCCTGTATACAAATGAAAATGCTTCCCGAAGAAGCTATTAATGCCGCTACATTAAATGGCGCTTATGCTATGGGGTTGGGCGATACACTGGGAAGCATTACGCCTGGCAAAAAAGCCAATCTTATATTCACCCGGCCCATTTCCTCCCTTGCATACCTGCCCTATGCATTCAGCACCAATTGCATCAACAGGGTAATGATTGCCGGAGAATTTATTTCCTGAACAGAAATACGTATCTTTTGATGGCATTTCTGATCTTAAGATTTTTAGCGGATGCCATTGCACTACGTAAATCTCATGGTCAGGCAGCTATATCGCACTTCACATTCACACATCAAATAAATAACCGGCTTATGGGTTATCCGCATTTCCGTTTTTATAAAAGACAGGATATACTCAGTCTTACCCGCCTGCGCCGCTTTGAAACCAAATTGGGCGAATGTTTGCAAACCGCAGATGACGCAGATCTTTCTCAATCATTGCTTCAATCCAAAGCAGCTTTTGTTTTAATAGGGATTCCGGAAGATATTGGCGTAATGGCCAATTGCGGTACGGGCGGGGCAGATACGGCATGGCTGCCCTTTCTGAAAGCGTTTTGCAATATACAGAGCACCGATTACTTTACAGGAGAAGAAACAATAGCATTGGGACATTTTGATTTCAGCGATATTAAGTCAATGATACTTTCCAATGCAAAGAACGAAGAAGAACTGGTGGATGCCTGCCGACATGCCGTTGCCAATATCATAGATACAGAAGTTGAAGCGCTGATCAAGCTGGTTACCGCAGCCGGTAAAACACCGGTTGTAATAGGCGGTGGTCACAACAACGTCTACCCGCTTATTAAGGGAACTGTTAAAGGACTTCTTAAAGCGGGAAAACTTGCTGCTGCCCACTTAAATGTAATTAATGCAGACGCACATGCCGACTACCGCAGCATGGAAGGGCGGCATAGCGGTAACGGCTTCCGGTATGCGAAGCAGGAAGGGTTTCTTAACAGGTACGCTGTTATTGGCCTGCAGGAAAATTACAACAACCAGGGTATGCTGGACGAGTTGTATAATGACATTACCATTCAATACAGCACATTTGAAGATATTTTCATCAGGGAAAAGCTCAATTTCAGGCAGGCAGTGGTACAGGCTATATCGTTTACTGAAGACGGCTATACGGGCATAGAACTGGACATAGACAGCATTGCACAAATGCTGAGCAGCGCTGCCGGGCCTTCGGGCTTTACCAGCCTGCAGGCCAGGCAATACATCTCTTTGTCCGGCAGCTACGCCAAAGTGGCTTACCTCCATATTTGCGAAGGGGCCGAACAACTGGTTAACGGGCAAACCAACCCGCTGGCAGGCAAATTCATCAGTGAACTGGTGAGTGATTTTATTAAAGCCCGCCACAACTGGTCAGAAGCTGATGCCTAAGCTCACATAGGAACTTACTTTTCGCAACTGATCGCTGTACATGGCGCTGATTTCCAGCGGACCTAAAGCAAAGTTGTAACCGAAAGTAAGGGCATATCCCGAAAAGAAACTGGGGTTATCGAAAAATACACTGCTGCTAATAAAATTGGTAAACAGTACATTGGCCCGGGCAGTAGCATAGGTGTTCGACAAAAATTCATATCGCGCACCGCCCATAAAGGCAGCTACCGTAGGCGCATAGGTTATGGCTTCAGGCAATCCTGCAAACGTAATCTGGTTTTGATAGAGGGGAATAAGCCCCCCTATAGAAAACTCATTCATTACATTATTGGTATAGTTAAAATTAATTCCGGATTGCATGGAAGCCAGCATCGTAGTTCTGTGCGTAATATGATAATAGGATTCTATGCTTAACGAAGTCCGCCAATAGGGATGAGTAGCAACGGCGTATTGATCGGGGGAACCAGGTAAGCCATCTTTAAGAATAGAAACATGCTCATGTTGTTTCAGCACTCTTCCTATTTCAGCGTCTATTTTTACTCCTCTTGTGGGAAAAACCGGTTTATCCAGTATGTCATATTTTAAAAAAGTATAGGCGGTAGGAAAACTACTGTTGCCATTCAATTCAAGCGGTGCAGAAATAACAGGTGAATAATTAATAAACTCCATACGAAAGCCCAGCCCGGTTGACAATTTCCGGTTCGATGAAAAGGTTGTTTTAGCATTAAACACCGAATATTGCCTTTTATACAACCCCGTTTCCTTGTATGCGTTATTGGCCTGAAATAAATTGTAGGTATTGATATCAAACCTGTCGTATTGAGCGCCCAGCGAGAAAGAAAAGTTTTTATGTCTCCCTATATACTGCAGGTGTTCCGCCCTTGCCCGAATGTTATCGCCGATATTGAGTGTAACGAGACTCCTGGAATTGGTAGTAATAAAATTACGACTGGTAAAATTAACAATAGCGCTGATGCCGCTGAACTTATCATAGTGCAAACCCAGCTTTGCAAAAGTCAGCGGGTTCTCCACAATGTCAAAAACAATTTTATAGCTGCCATCGGGTTGTTCATGCAATGAATATAATATACGGTTATAATATCTTGTACCAAATGCATGCCGTATCATTTCCGATATGTCCTTTGCTGTGTACCACTCATCCATAAACAAGCTAAGGGTGTTAATAAAAAATTCAATAGTGGTATTTTTCAGGCCGCTTAATTCAAAGGATGATATTTTAACCTTTTTCATTTCAGGCAACCGGTTCATTTTAGGCGGGGTAGTACCATATAATGCATTTAAGGAATCGGCAAGCTCCTTCAACCGCGGATACAATTCCCTTCCTTTTTTAATGCCGGCTTCCAGGATATCTTCGGATTGTCCGAAGCTGCCCATATTGTATTTTTCCAGCGGGTAGGTTACATAAATATCACAAAGCGGAACTTCCGTACGGTGGTCTTCCGCCTCCCTGAAAAAAGCCACCTGCAAAAGCACCTGTATCACATTGCGCACTTTATTAGATGCCAGCAGTCCCGTAGATACATTGCTGCCTACAACAATATCGGCGCCCATTCTTTTTACATCCTGAACAGGAAAGTTCCGCACTATTCCACCATCTACCAGGAATCTGTCGTTCATCTTAACTGCCGTAAAAAAAGACGGTATAGCCATACTGGACCTTATGGATGAAACAATTTCCCCATTTTCCATAACCACGGCCTCACCTGTTCCTACATCGGTAGCGATGCATTTAAAAGGAATGCTGAACTGTGAAAAATCTTTGATATGACTTACCGGGAAAAACAATTCTGAAAATTTCAGCCATAATTCCTGTCCTTCCAATATACCGGTGGGCAAGGTAAACCGATGGTTTACCCAGGGTAGTTCTACCACATATTTTGAATATTCATCCTTTTCCTCCATAAACACACTCCGAAGGGATGACTGGTTGCTTAATAAGAGTTCCCAATCAATGTTTCTTGCTATTTTTTCAATGGAATCGGCAGAATAACCAACAGCATATAAACTGCCAATAACACCACCCATGCTTGTGCCGGTAATATAATCAATGTTGAGCCCTGCTGAATCAATTGCTTTTAATATACCGATATGTGCAAGTCCTTTTGCCCCGCCACCACTTAATGTTAAGCCTATTTTAGGACGCCCCGGCGGTTGCTGGGCAAGCCCCGGATGCGTAAAAAAGAAAAGAAGCATGCATGATATAAGGAGAAATCTCATAGCTTTAAAACTGTTTTTCACACAGACAAAAAATATTCCACTTTCGTTGCGGTCTTAGCGGTAAAAACGCAATAACAGGCTTCCGGAATATAAGCTGTGATACAATAGCAGTATTCCTTTCAAATATACCAACATAAAAACACATAGAAAATGTAATGTACGCTTCCATGCTGTCCTGACCTTGTTTTACTACATTTGCACAAATTAAACTGTATTGAAGCATTTAAAAGCCGTTAACAAATATTTCAGAAAGTACAGGTGGCGTTTTTTGCTTGGCATCATCTTCGTAATCGTTTCCAACTATTTTGGCATACTGGCACCACAGGTTACGGGTTATGTAATGGATAAGGTACAGATAAAAATAAGCCAGATCAATGATGAGCAGCAGGTGTATACAAAAGCTTTTTCAAAAGAATATGACCCTCTTGTTAAAGCTTTTATAAACCAGGCTGAAGAAAGAATACAAGCCCACGATTTTACCTGGCTGGTTATGGTGTGTGGCGTCACTTTACTGGTGCTGGCTTTATTACGGGGTGTTTTTATGTTCTTTATGCGGCAAACAATCATCGTAATGAGCCGTCTGATCGAATTTGATCAGAAAAACGAGGTATACCTGCACTACCAGCAATTGGATACTGCTTTTTATAAAACACACAGCACCGGCGACTTAATGAGCCGCATGGCCGAAGATGTAAGCCGCGTTAGAATGTATACCGGTCCTGCCATGATGTATTTTATTAACCTCGTAGCCCTTATTGGACTCAGCCTTTTTTATATGTTCCAGAAAAACTGGGAGCTCACCATTTATGTGCTTGCGCCGCTTCCCATTCTTGCCATAACCATTTATATTGTTAACACCATTATTCATAAAAGAAGCGAGAATATCCAGGCGCAGCTCAGCACCCTTACTACCAATGCGCAGGAATCGTATTCGGGCATACGGGTGATCAAGTCATTTGTACAGGAAACCACAATGGAACATTTTTTTGAAAAGAATAGTGAAGCCTATAAAAAAAGTGCGGTTAATCTCGCAAAGATCGAAGCCATTTACTTTCCTTCTATAAGTTTGCTGATCGGGCTAAGCACCCTGCTTACCATTATGATTGGCGGCTTATACCATATACAAAACCCCGATGATATCAGCATCGGAACCATCGCCGAATTTGTAGTGTATATTAATATGCTCACTTTCCCGGTAAGCTCCATAGGCTGGGTTGCCAGTATGATACAAAGAGCGTCCGCTTCTCAAAAAAGGCTAAATGAATTTTTAGATACGGTTCCCGACATCCAGAATGCTGCAGCGGCGGTTTCAGTTCAATTGCAGGGACATATCCGGTTTGAGCATGTAGATTTCACGTATCCGCACACCGGTATCAGGGCGCTGAAGGATTTTTCATTGGATATTCCAAAAGGCAGTAAAATAGCAGTTATCGGAAAAACAGGCAGCGGTAAATCTACTATCGCACAATTGCTGTTGCGGATGTATGATCCAACCCGCGGCAGAATATTGATGGATGGAACCGATATCCGGCAAATGGATATGCGTCAAATGAGAGCTCAGATCAGCTATGTGCCCCAGGATATGTTTTTGTTTAGCGACAGCATAGCCGGAAATATTCGTTTTGGGCTGGATGAAGCGTCAGAAGATATGATCCACAAAGCTGCCCGCCAGGCGAGCGTGGAAAAAGAGATCAGCCGGTTCCCGGAAGGCTTTAAAACATTGGTGGGTGAACGTGGCGTTACACTTAGTGGTGGCCAAAAGCAAAGGATCTCTATTGCCCGGGCTATGATCAAAGACCCTGAGATCGTGGTATTTGACGATTGCCTGAGTGCAGTGGACGCCAGAACTGAAAATGAGATTATTGGTAATTTATATGAATTTTTAAAAGAAAAAACAGCTATAATCATTACGCACCGCATTTTCAGTCTTTTTGCATTTGATAGTATAATAGTGATGGATGACGGAAAAATAGTGGAGAAAGGAACGCACGATGAATTGATGATGCTGAACGGCTATTATACCGAAATGTACCGCCAGCAACAGGAGCAGGAATTAAAAGAAGAATAAAAATGCCTGCAAATCAGCATTATAAGAGTTTAGGTTAAAATTTTGTCAATTCAAAAACAATTTTATCTTTGTCACTCTTAAAAACAGGACAAGTTAAACCTTTAAAAAATTATTACTGTGGCGTACGACAACAATGACAAAAGGATGGAGAGTGTGTACAGCAAGCGCATCCGCGCAGGAAAACGCAGAACATATTTCTTTGATGTTAGAAGCACACGCAATCAGGATTATTATTTAACGATCACTGAAAGCCGCAAGCGTTTTAATGACAATGGGTATGACAGGCACAAGATCTTTCTGTACAAGGAAGATTTCAACAAATTCATTAAGGCGCTTAATGAAGCTGTTGATCATGTAAAAACCGAATTGATGCCCGATTTTGATTTTGATGCATTCAATCATGACACGCCTGTTGGTGAAAATGAAGAATCAGAAGTTGAAGCAGTAAATGAAGAAGTAGTTACAGCGGTAGTAGCCGAAACGCCTGTTGTTAATGAAGCCCCCGTTCAAAATAACGGTGCGGATGAAGAAGTAGATAAGTGGTAACCGGTTCATTGCTTTAATTGCCTAACATATTGAAAGACCCCGGATACATGCCCGGGGTCTTTTCTTGCTATACAAATATTCCATTACAATTTTCTCATTTCCTTATACCGGTTAATCAACCCGTTGGTTGAAGCATCATGTGCAGTTATTTTTTCATTGTCCTGTAACTCCGGTAAAATTTTATTGGCCAATTGTTTTCCCAATTCTACACCCCACTGGTCAAAGCTGAAAATATTCCATATTACACCCTGTACAAAAATTTTGTGTTCATACAATGCAATCAACTGTCCCAAACTGTATGGTGTAATTTTTTTAATTAAAAATGAATTGGTGGGTCTGTTGCCTTCGAAAATTTTAAATGGTACAAGTTTTTCCTTTTGCGCTTCGGTTAATTTGCCCAACTCACTTTCCACCTCTTCTTTTGTTTTACCATTCATTAACGCTTCTGTTTGCGCAAAAAAATTGGATAATAATTTCGGGTGATGATCACCGACAGGATTATGGCTGATGGCCGGAGCAATAAAATCGCAGGGGATAAGAACTGTACCCTGGTGAATTAACTGGTAAAACGCATGCTGCCCGTTGGTTCCCGGTTCACCCCATATAACAGGTCCCGTGGCATACGTAGTTCTTTTACCATTACGGTCAACATATTTGCCATTGCTCTCCATGTTGCCCTGCTGAAAATAAGCGGCAAAGCGGTGCATATACTGATCATAAGAAAGTATGGCTTCAGTTTGCGTACCAAAAAAATTGGTGTACCACATTCCAACAAGCGCCATAACAACAGGTATATTTTTTTCAAAAGTCGTGCTTTGAAAATGAAGATCGGCAGCATATCCGCCTTTCAGCAATTGTTCAAAATTATCATAGCCTATAGTAAGTACAATAGAAAGCCCGATAGCGCTCCAAAGGCTGTAGCGGCCGCCTACCCAATCCCAAAATTCAAACATATTGGCTTTGTCAATACCAAAAGCCACTACTTCTTTTTCATTGGTAGAAAGGGCTACAAAATGTTTGGCTACCTGCTTCTCATCTTTGGCCGTTTGCAAAAACCAGTTCCTTGCCGTGTGGGCGTTGGTCATGGTTTCCTGCGTAGTAAAAGTTTTAGAAGCGATAAGAAAAAGGGTTTCCTCCGGTGTTACTTTTTTTAAAGTTTCAACAATATGAGTGCCGTCAACATTCGACACGTACCAGGTTTGTATCCCTTCTACCCAATAAGGCTTCAACGCTTCCGTTACCATCACCGGCCCAAGGTCGCTGCCACCGATACCAATATTAACGATATACTTTATTTTTTTACCCGTATAACCCTTCCATTCACCACTATGTATACGGTTTGCAAATGTTTTCATCTGCGCCAATACACGCTGTACACCGGGCATCACATCCTTTCCATCCGTAATAACCGGCTTCCCCGAAAAATTACGTAAAGCGGTGTGCAATACGGCGCGATCTTCCGACTGATTGATCCTTTCCCCGTTAAACATTGCCGCTATAGCATCCTTCAAATGGCATTCCCCAGCCAGGTTAAAAAGCAATGAAAGTGTTTTTGCATCAACAATGTTCTTGGAATAGTCGAATAAAATATCTTCAAAAGAAATTGAATATTGCTCAAACCGCGCCGGGTTATCTTTAAAAAGCTCCTTTATTTTTTTACTGTGCATAGCAGCATAATGTTCATCAAGGGCTTTCCAGGCAGCAGTTTGAAGCGGATTTACATGAGGGAATGACATATGTGGTTGATTTGCCCAAAGATAGGAAGTCCTGCAATTACCCGGGAGAAAAGCATCAAAAACCAAATCGCAAAAAAAACAAACAAATTCCAAATCCGAAATCGAATACAACGATAAACAAAAAACTAAAAACCATAAACTTCCCGGCCGAAGGACATCCTATATCTTAAATATCAAATTTCAGATCAGGTACCTCTTTCTTTCTCATCTAACTGCAAACCGGCCACAATAGCACAGCTTGCATCTACCATAGCCGGCGTAACACCGAGATGCAGCACCATACGTATACGTGTAAGCGAAATAGCATATACGAGCACTCCTTTTTCTTTTAATTTTTCTGTAACCTGCATGGCAGTATAGGGAGGGCTTACTTCAAATATGATGATATTGGTTTCTGCAGGCATTATACTTTTTACAAAATGCTGCTCCTGTAATGTTTTTGCTATTTGTTGTGCATGGCGGTGATCTTCGCTCAACCTGCTAACGTGGTGCTGCAATGCATATAGGCCGGCAGCCGCCAGGTAACCTGCCTGGCGCATGCCTCCGCCCAAAAGCTTTCTTATACGCCGCGCTTTATGAATAAATTCTTTTTTACCTAATAATATGCTGCCAACAGGTGCGCCCAAACTTTTGCTCAGGCAAATGGATATACTGTCAAATAATTTTCCGTAAACAGCAGGAGCCTCATTACGGGCTACCATTGCATTAAACAACCTGGCCCCGTCTAAATGCAGTTGTAAATTCTTCTGATCGCACAATTCCTTTATTTTTTCTATCTCATGTATATCATAGCAGCTTCCCCCGCCGCGGTTTGAAGTATTTTCAAGACTCACCAGCCTGCTGGGTGGTTTGTGTACATCGTTGGGATTGATGGCAGCGCAGATCTCTTCTGCGGTTATACGTCCCCGGTTGCCTTCAATGAGATTAACCTGGCAGCCCGAATTAAAAGCTATACCACCACCTTCATACTGGTAAACATGCGACTGTTTTTCACAGATTACTTCTTCAGCGGGTTGTGTATGGCATTTTATGGCAATTTGATTTGTCATAGTACCACTTGCACAAAAAATACCGGCTTCCATCCCGAACATATCCGCCGCAAAAGCTTCCAAACTGTTTACAGTGGAATCTTCACCAAAAACATCATCCCCAACATCAGCCTTCATCATGGCTTCCAGCATGGCTGGGGTTGGCCGGGTAACCGTATCTGAACGAAAATCTATAGTCATATTGCGAATATAATTAAAGGAAAAATTAAAAATATACAAGCCTATCCAACAAAATTAACCAAGACAGTACAGCACAGCTGCAACAACGCAATCGTTTGCATTCAGTGGCAAATGTTAATTACACATTTTATTTTGTCATTTTTGGGTCTTTTTCTCCCAAACATTATGAGATGAAAATTCTGTGTATTACCTTTGCCAATCGTCTCAGGCACAGTTTCGGGAAAAATAACATATCGTTTGCACTCAGATTGCAACTCATAAGCCCACAAACCTGTCTCTATCCAGACGCATGCAGCTTTTTTAGCTAATTCGTTTTTTCAGGACCGCTTATATTAAAAAATCATTTTATACTAATTAAAAGGATATGAGACAATTAAAAATTGCAACACAAATTACCAACCGTGATTCCCAGGCGGTTGAAAAATATCTGCAGGAAATATCTAAAATTTCTATGATCACACCAGAAGAAGAAACTGTGCTGGCACAGCGCATTAAAATGGGTGATCAGAGGGCTTTGGATAAATTGGTGCAGGCTAACCTCAGGTTCGTTGTTTCCGTTGCAAAACAATACCAGCACCAGGGGCTATCATTGAGTGACCTGATCAACGAGGGAAATCTGGGCTTAATTAAGGCTGCACAGCGATTTGATGAAACCAAGGGTTTTAAATTCATTTCTTATGCAGTTTGGTGGATCCGCCAGTCTATTTTACAAGCTTTGGCCGAACAGGGTCGTTTGGTACGTTTACCTCAAAATAAAATTGGCACCTATAATAAGGCCAATAAAGCCTATATGGCATTTGAACAGGAACATGAGCGCGAACCGAGCACCGAAGAATTGGCCGAACTGCTGGAAATGAGCGAAACAGAGATCAACAACATTTTTCAAAGCAATACCCGCCATACTTCTTTAGATGCACCCGTGCATGAAGCGGAAGATGTGGCAATGGGCGACCTGCTGGAAGGTGGCTCAGAAACAGATGATGATGTAATGAAGGATTCTTTGCGCAATGAAATTCGCAGGGTATTGAAGTCACTCAGCCCGCGTGAAGCTGAAATTGTGAATGCTTATTTTGGACTGGATGGCGAAAACGGCGTTACAATTGAACAGATTGGACAAAAATACGACCTTACCAAAGAACGTATCCGCCAGATCAAGGAAAGAGCGATCAAACGCCTCCAAAAGGCACGTTACAGCAGCTCACTGAAAGCATATTTGGGATAAATTCTTAAAAAAGAAAAGCCTGAAAATATTCCCGGTATTTGAAAAATTCAGATGCCGGGATTTTTTATTTGTATATAATTCTAAAATATCAATCCTGCATTTAATGAGACCCCCCTGATAGCATGCTGAGTTATTCACATGATATTCAATGCTTGCGATATGCCTTTTTACCGATTGCATAATTACAGTTAATTTTGCAGGATTTTATTTGATAAAAAATAGACATGTGGTTTAGTTATAACACGTGGCAAGACGATTAAAAGAACGTATTATGGATAATAAAGCAACGGAAAAAGTACATTGTTTAATTATTGGCTCGGGACCAGCAGGATATACGGCGGCTATTTATGCAGCCCGTGCAAACCTGAAACCTGTTTTATACCAGGGCATTCAACCCGGCGGACAACTGACCATTACTACAGAAGTTGAAAACTACCCAGGCTATGCCGATGGTGTGCAGGGGCCGGAAATGATGGTTGATTTTGAAAAGCAGGCTACCCGTATGGGCGCCGATGTTCGTTTTGGGCTGGCAACTAAGGTTGATTTCTCAGAACAACCCTACAAAGTATGGATAGATGATGAAAAATTAATAGAAGCCGATGCAGTGATCATTGCAACTGGTGCTTCTGCCAAATGGCTTGGACTGGAGAGCGAGGAACGCCTGAATGGTTTTGGTGTAAGCGCCTGCGCGGTATGTGACGGATTTTTCTTTCGCGGAAAAGAAGTGGCGATTGTGGGGGCCGGCGATACCGCTGCTGAGGAGGCCCTGTACCTCTCCAAACTCTGCTCTGCTGTACACATGTTTGTGCGCCGTGATGAAATGCGGGCTTCAAAAGTGATGCAGGAAAGGGTTTTTAAAACACCTAATATAAAGATTTACTGGAATACAGAAACAGAAGAAATACTCGGAGAAAATAAAACAGAGGCTGTACGCATAAAAAATATAAAAACCGGCGAATCGCAAACTATTCCCGTTAGCGGATTTTTTGTGGCTATAGGTCATGAGCCCAATTCCACTATTTTTAAGGGCTGGCTCGAAATGGATGAAGCGGGTTATCTTAAAACAATACCCGGAACTACCAAAACCAACGTTGAAGGCGTATTCGCTGCCGGCGATGTGCAGGATAAAGTATACCGCCAGGCAGTAACGGCAGCGGGCACCGGCTGTATGGCCGCATTAGATGCCGAAAGATGGCTGGGCGAAAAAGGGTTGCATTGAGAGAAGTGAGTGGTGAATAGTGAATAGCGAATAGTGAGGGAAGGAGTACCAGGCCCATCATTAGTAATATTCAACTGATAGCTGACTGCCGATAGCTGAAACCTCAACCAGATACCTCATACCTATATGCTAAAGATATCCCTCCATCACTTAAAATTTCATGCTTTTCATGGTTTGTATAAAGAAGAAAGATCTACCGGCAATGATTTTGAAGTAAACTTAGATGCATATTTTAATGAATCCGTGGAAATGATCACCCGGTTGCAGGATACTATTAATTACGCCGTATTATACCAATTGGTAAAAGACAGAATGGCCATCCCCGAACCTCTGCTGGAAACCGTAGCAATGGATCTTGCGCAACAGGTTAAAAAGCAATTTCCTGCAGTGTGTGAAATTAACGTTTCTGTAAGCAAAATTAACCCGCCCATGCTTAATTTTCAGGGTGAAACCAGCGTTACCTATAGTAAACGGTATTCCGGTTGATATTACGATCACTCATCATCCAAAACCAGTATTCAATTATGAAATATGGTATTTTATCTGTAATAGCATTGTTGTTTGCCTGTATGGTGTATACGCAGGATATGGAGCCCGTTTTGGAGGAAGCCGCAAAGCTCGAAAAAAATTTAAAAGAAACAGAAGCATTAGATACATATATCTCTGTATTGAAGATTCAACCCTCTAATGTTAAAGCTTTATGCAGGGCAGCAGAACTTACAGGAAGAATTGGCAGCAGGCTTAAAGACGACAATCAGAAAACTGAATATTTTACCACCGCGAAATCTTATGCTGAAGCGGCGTTAAAACAAAAACAGAACTACGCAGACGCCAATTACGCAATGGCATATGCAGCTATGAAAATGGCTACCGTGACCAAAGGCAAAGAAAAGGCAGCATATCTGAGAGATATGAAATACTATGCTGATTCTGCTTTGCTTTTCAACCCCGCACATGCGGGAGCTTTATATATAACAGGGAAATGGAATACCGAGATTTATAACCTTAATGTAGCTGAAAAAGCTGCTGTTAAGGTATTATTTGGAGGAATGCCCAAAGCTTCACTTGAAACTGCCATCCTGAATTTTGAAAAAGCCCGTGCCGCCAATCCGTGGATGCTGGTCAATTACTTTGACCTGGCCAATACTTATATAAAAAATCACAGCACCGGTAAAGCAATAGAAATACTCAATAAAATGGTAAAAATGCCGCCTCGTACCGGCGATGATGAATCGCTGAAAGCAGAGGGCAGAACTTTATTGGCTTCCCTGCAATAACAAACCATTTATAAAATAAGCAAATTTACATTGCCCGTTTTACCTATTTTCAGCCATACAATCTTAAATAAGCAGCGTTAAGGATATGCCATGATGCCGGCGATGCCACCTGCACAAAAACGATAACCAGATGATGAAGAAAAGTTTACTGATTTTGATTACAGCATTCACCTCTATGGAAATGATGGCGCAGGTAGCGCCGGCAACAGGTTCAGGTTTTGATTATCATGCACTGTTTTCCCCGCTCTTTTACACCTATAACGGCAATGAATACCGCGCAGCAAATGGTGAGCCGGGCTCTGCCTACTGGCAAAATAAGGCCAGCTACCAGATTGACGCGGCATTAAACGACAGTAAAAATGAAGTAACGGCAACGGTTACCCTCGAATACAAAAACAACAGCCCTCACCAGCTTCCTTACCTATGGCTGCAACTCGATCAGAATTTATTTAACGATACATCAAGGGGGCATGCCAAAATACCAGCAACGGGGCGTAGCCGGTATGGAGATGCCAGCAGCGAATTTAAAGGCGGATACCGGCTTCAGTCCGTTAAACTGGTTAATGGACAAACACAGACCAATGCCAGTTATATAATAACGGATACGCGTATGCAGGTGAGGCTTGATAAGCCCCTTGCATCAAAAGGCGGCGAGTTGAAACTTAAAATAGCCTATAGCTACACTATACCGCAATATGGCGCCGACAGAACAGGTATTTTAAATACCATCAATGGAGATATCTTTTCTGTAGCCCAATGGTATCCCCGCATGTGCGTGTTTGACGACATAAGGGGATGGAACACCGATCCTTACCTGGGAGCCAGTGAGTTTTACTTAGAATATGGTGACTTTGATGTAAACATTACCGCCCCTTCCGGTATGATTGTAGTTGGCTCCGGAGAATTGCAGAATCCTAAAGAAGTATTAACGGCGCAACAACTGCAACGTTATAACCAGGCTAAAGAAAGTGATAAAACGATAATCATTCGTGGAAAAGATGAAATAACCAAAGCAAAAGCGCCTCCGGGAAAATCAACACTTACCTGGAATTTTAAGATCAGTAACTCACGCGATTTTGCGTGGGCTGCATCCCGGTCATTTATTTGGGATGCGGCTAAGATCAATCTTCCCGATGGAAAAAAAGGGCTGGCTATGTCGGTATACCCGGTTGAATCGGATGGAAAAGGCGCATGGGGCAGGTCTACAGAATATACCAAAGCTTCTATAGAAAATTATTCGAAGCGCTGGTTCGCCTATCCTTATTACTCAGCCGTAAATGTGGCAAGCAATGTAGGGGGAATGGAATATCCAGGCATTGTATTTTGCGGGGCAAAAGCTACTGGTTCAGGATTGTGGGGGGTAACCGATCATGAGTTCGGGCATACATGGTTTCCAATGATTGTTGGCAGCAACGAAAGAAGGTATGGCTGGATGGATGAAGGTTTCAATACTTTTATTAACGGCATTTCTTCCGGCGATTTCAATAAAGGAGAATACAAAGCTCAAAGAAGAGATGCTCACCAGATCGGGTATATGTTTGGTCCGCAGTCTGAAGCCATATACAATACACCGGATGCAATGAAGGAAAGAAATATTGGTAACCTGCTTTATTTTAAACCCGGTTATGCATTGGGGTTATTACGTGATCATATTCTGGGACAGGACAGGTTTGATTATGCCTTTAAAAAATACATCAGGGACTGGGCATATAAACATCCCACACCCTGGGACTTTTTCCGCAGCATGGAAAATAGTGCCGGGGAAGATTTAGCCTGGTTTTGGAGAGGTATGATCCTGGATAATTATGCATTAGACCAGGTGCTTAAAAATGTGGAATATGTAAATGACGATCCGGCACAAGGCGCATTGATCAGCATAGAGAATGCAGATCAGATGGCAATGCCGGTAATTGTGGAATATACTACTGCAAGCGGCAAAACCGCAAGGAAAACATTACCTGTTGAAATCTGGCAAAACAATAATACATGGATATTGAAAGTGTACACCAAAGAAGCATTGAGCAAAGTAGTGATTGATCCTGACCATGTATTTCCGGATGTAGATGACTCGAACAATACCTGGACAAAATGATTAGTGCAAATTTTGTTGGGAGACGGGAACCGGTTTGTTAAAAGAAAAACACATAGGCACAGTAGGCACATAGGAACACAATAGAAGAAAAAGGAACCTGCACACGATAATTACGAAATGGTTTTTGTTTTAGAGCAGATGAAGCAGTCCGTTTCAATCTGCTTTCATTTCGTATTCGGGGCAGTCTATCCGGAGGTCTGTAACCTGCAAATTTTGATTTAGTAATTTACAAAAATGCTTTTGCCCATTTTCGGACGGCTGATAATAAGCGCAGGTCAAGCACATTCGCTGAATGGTAATAACGCCTGCTTTGTTTAAATGCCGGATGATATTAAGCAGGCTCAACAGCAGGGTCTCCTTATCATCAGCATGCAATTGGTCAACAGGAGCATGTATTTCCCGGGTGAAAAGTGAAGTTTTTTTTGCTATTTCCCTGCCTTTTTCCGTGAGGTGCATAATGTAGCTCCTGGTGTCGTTCGGTTCATACGCTTTCCTTATCAGCCCTTTTTGATCAAGCGCTTTTATCGTGTCGCTGATGGTAGCTTTGGTCATATTAAACTCGGCTGCCAGGTAGCTCACTTTTCTTTTTTCTTCGCTGTGATACAGCAAAAAAATCAATACCTGCACCTGTATCGGACTTAATGCAAAATCCCTGCTTTCCTGCCATAGCAAAACGCGGAAAGCCTGCGATATTTTCTCCAAAGAAGCCACTATCCTGCTTTCCGTGCTCTGGTTCTGGTGATCCAGGTCAAAATCTGATTTTTTCATCCGTTACCATTTTCCGTTTCATAAATATAATATCCTTTTCCATCATCAATATCCCGGACCATTATTTTCATTTTTGTGAATTATTGGTTTTGAGTGGTTGCCGGTAAATAAGCAACGCCGCTCAACCAGGATTGAATGATTTATTTACATTTTAAAAAAATCAGAATGGCCAGGATCGTGATAACGAATCCTAACCATTCAGGGTAATTTTTACCCTTTAACGTCAGCTATCAAAGCGCCAAAATTAATGTGGAGTACATTGCCGTTTGGAGTTACCAGGGCGGGAACAGATTTTACACCCAATTTTTCCGCTTCTTCAATCCTGCTCCTGTTTTCTCCTATATGAACCACTTCCACATTGTCTTTGCCGATAAGGTTAATAATGTCGTGTTCTGCGCTTATACAAACAGGACATCCTGCGTGATAAAAAATGGTTTTGCTCATTTTGTTCTGTATTAAATTATTCATGGCAATATTGCCGCCTCAAATTTAGTTAGGAATCCTAACTAAATAAAATTTTAAACCAACATTTTTAAGCTTTTTGAATTCCGTGTTTAGTTTAGTATACAATATCCAAAGAAGGGAGGGTCACACCACAGGTTGCGATGGCTTTTCTTTTGCCTGCCCCATAAAAAAATCCGTCATGCTTTTAAACATGACGGATTATATTTTCATGAAACAGGAACGTACTGCTGTTACTCTGCTGCCGGTTTTTCGCCGGAAGCGGGAGCTTCGCCACCCTGTTCCATCTTTTTCTTCAGTTCCGCAAGAACACCCAAATCGCCTAAGGTAGTTTTTTCAACTTTACCCTGTATATCTTTTACGGCCTTTTTGGTTTTTGCAGCTTCTACTTTCCTTTCTTTGTTCTCTGCTTCTTTTTCATCGGCCTTTGCCTGCTCCCAAATGCGGGTATGGCTCAGTACGATGCGTTTCTCGTTCCTGTCGAATTCAATCACTACAAACTGGCTGGTTTCATCGGCGCCAACTGTTTTTCCATCTTCTTTCAACAGATGACGGTTGGGTGCAAAACCTTCCAATCCGTAAGGCAATTGAACAATAGCGCCTTTTTCATCCTTACGCGTTACAGCGCCTTCATGAACAGAGCCTACTGCAAAAGTATCCTGTAAAGCATTCCAGGGATCTTCTTCTAATTGCTTATGTCCTAACTGCAGTTTACGATTGTCTTTATCAATACCGAGAATTACTACATCTATATCAGATCCTACTTTGGTATACTCGCTTGGGTGATTGAAACGTTTGAGCCAGCTCAGATCGCTGATATGGATCATGCCGCCAATGCCTGGCTCCAGTTCAACAAATACACCATAGGGAGTGATGTTCTTTACCAGCCCTTTATGACGGCTGTCAACCGGATACTTGTTCTCAATTTCATTCCATGGATCGGGAGTAAGCTGTTTAATAGACAAACTCATCTTCCTTGAATCTTTGTCAAGCGTTACAATTTTAGCTTCGTGCTCATCGCCTAACTTAAAGAATTCCTTAGCGTTGATAGGCGTATTGGCCCATGTAATTTCACTTACATGCACCAGTCCTTCCACTCCCGGTAATATTTCAAGGAAAGCACCATAATCTTCAATATTCACCACTTTACCTTTCACTACCTTGCCTTCTCCTACTGCTTCAGGCAATGTATCCCATGGATGTGGTGTAAGTTGTTTCAATCCTAAGCTGATGCGCTTTTTGTCATCATCAAAATCAAGAACAACCACATTCAGCTTCTGATCCATTTTCAGTACTTCGCTTGGATGGCTGATACGTCCCCAACTGATGTCGGTGATATACAGTAACCCATCCAGTCCGCCAAGGTCAAGGAATGCACCAAAGTCTGTAATGTTTTTAATGGTTCCTTCCAGCACCTGGCCTTTTTCCAGCTTGCTGATAATTTCTGCACGTTGTGCTTCAATATCGCTTTCAATAAGTGCTTTATGAGATACAACAGCGTTTTTAATGGTTTCATTGATCTTAACCACTTTAAATTCCATGGTTTTACCAACAAACTGATCGTAGTCTGTAACGGGTTTCACATCTATCTGTGAACCGGGCAGGAAGGTTTCCATACCAAACACATCTACAATCAAACCACCTTTGGTTTTGCTGGTAACGATACCAGTTACCACTTCACCTGTTTTATGTATTTCCACAATGCGTTCCCATGCACGTGTAATACGGGCCTGCTTGCGGCTCAGGTGCAGGTGACCTTCCCTGTCTTCCTTTTCCACTACCATTACCTCAACTACATCACCTACTTTTAATCCCTGTAAATCGCGGAATTCGTTTAAAGAGATTAATCCGTCACTTTTAAAACCAATATTTATTACAACATCGGTTTTTGTAACGCCTACCACAATGCCTTCCACCATTTCATTATCCGTAATAGCCTTGAAAGTGCCTTCGTAAACGGTATCATACTTTTCTTTTTCTTCTTTGGTATAAGAAGAAACATTCCGTTTGTCAATGCTCCAGTCAAAATCGTCATGCGCAGTGGCCGGCTCTTCGGCTACTGCTGCTACAGGTTCATTTGTTGTCGCTGCAGGCTCATGGGCAACCTCCTGTACATCAGCGTTTGTGCCTTCTTGTCCGGCAGGCAGGTTAATAATTTGATTTTCTTCTGACATGATATAAACCCAACGGTTTTAAATTGGGACGGCAAAGTTACTACATATAACCGCAACAGGCAAGGATTATTCCGGTTTTTTTGCTTATTAAATCACGATTAAAGTACTCTTAATCAGACAATTGCTATTTGGAGGTAAAAGATTTTTTTTAGAGAAAATCTAAATTTGCATTACCTTTTGGCCCGGAAAAAGTTTTAATTAAACATCGCAGCGAACAAAGACATGGTATAGGATTTGATGAAAAGGCATCTTAATAAAATTTTTGTTTAACAACATCGTTCGTATACCACAATACATTTAAAGTTTAAGTATGATCACCAAACATCTCATTCCTCTTTTTCAAAAAGACCTTGACAAACTGAAAGAAGAAATCAGCCTTTACCCCAAAGATGAACAACTATGGCAAGTAAAAGAAGGCATTAACAATAGTGGGGGAAATCTCTGCCTGCATCTTACCGGCAACCTCCAGCATTTTATTGGGGCGGTACTGGGCGACTCGGGCTATGTGCGGAACAGGGATGCGGAGTTCCGGGTGAAGAATATACCCCGGAGCAAGCTGCTGGAAGATATAGATACTACCCGTTCTGTTGTTACAGATACCCTGGAACAGCTTTCTAAAAACGATTTACAAAAAGATTATATACTGCCGGTTCTGGATGAAAAAACAAATACCAGTTACTTTCTTATATACCTGCTCTCCCATCTAAATTATCATATCGGGCAAATCAATTATCACCGGCGGATTATAGCCGGAACTCCAAAAACAGAAAATTAAGGAGGATAATTACCCGAAAAAATAAAAGAAAAGAAATGGGGGGCAATCTCTGCCGTTTCTTTTTCCCAGAAATGGCATATCACCGGTATTGCCATAGGGCCGCTTCTATTTGTTTTCCAACTGGCGAATGGCTATGTAGGCCATAAGCCCGGTACTGAGCGCCAATGCATTTTCATCAATATCAAATGTGGGGGTATGAAGAGCGGAATGGATTTGCTTTTGCGCATTGCCAACTCCCAGAAAATAAAAGCAGCTATCCGCTAACTGTGAATAATAGGCGAAATCTTCCGAAGCCATCCAGGTACCAGGATCAATAATATTTTCTTTACCCAGGTATTCTTCCGCAAAAACATCCACCTGCCCGGTAAGCTTTTCTTCGTTGATCAAAAACGGGTAGCCGCGGTTAATAATAAAATCGCAACTGCCCCCCATACTCTCTGCAATACCTGTTGCCATTTTTTTTATTTGAATATGCGCTTCATTGCGCCAGCTTTCATTTAATGTGCGGAATGTGCCTTCCATATACACCGTATCCGGAATTACATTAACTGCACCATCAGCCATTAGTTTTCCAAAAGATAAAACGGTTGGATTATTTGGATTGGCCATCCGGCTTACAATTTGCTGCAATGCAATAACAATATGCGAGGCGATCAAAACAGGATCAACATTCTGCTGAGGCTGGGCGCCATGACCGCCTTTTCCTTTTACCGTAACCAGCAGTTCATCCATAGACGCCATGAGCTTTCCTTTTCTTATTCCTATTTTACCGCATTCAATGGATGGCATCACATGCTGACCAATTACACAATGAGGCCGGGGATTTTCTAATACACCCTCTTCAATCATGAGGCTGGCTCCTCCGGGAAGTTTTTCTTCCGCTGGTTGAAAAATGAGTTTTACTGTTCCGCCGAATTTGTTTTTAACGGATTGTAATATGTGCGCTGTGCCCAAAAGGGATGAAGTGTGTGCATCGTGACCGCAGGCATGCATTATCCCTTCATGCTGAGAAGCATATTCTGCCTCGTTGGCTTCCGTAATAGGCAAAGCGTCCATATCTGCACGTAAGGCTATAACTTTATCAGAAGGCAATGCTCCTTTTACAATAGCTACCACTCCCGTGTTGGCAATGGCTTTCCAGGAAATGCCCATTTCATCCAGCCGGGCTTTTACAAATGCCGAAGTATTGTATTCTTTAAAAGACAATTCGGGATGTGCGTGCAAATGCCTGCGGTTATTGATTACCGTTTGATGAATATTTTTAGCCAGTTGCATTATCTCTTCTTTTAACATACATTCAGCAGCTATGGCTTTTGATAAGCGATATCATTTTACTTCAGCGGGATCAAACAGGAGTGGAAAGAATTGTCCTTCCATTTTTTGTCCTTTGGTTATAACGGGCACACCCTGCAGCAGTTCTTCATCTGTATTGGAAATGGTGCCTTCCTTAAATACATTGAGCACAAAAGCTCTTCGTGAACGGTTAGAACGATTTTCATGCGATCCATGCACCATAAGCGGGTGATGAAATGTGGCATACCCGGCTTTTAATTCAATGGGCACAGGTTTGAAAGCAGCTTTTTGCTCTTCCGTTAAAAATTGCTTTAACCCATCCATTTCTCCCGCCAGTTCAGGTTTCTTCAGCAATCCCCATTTATGGCTTCCGGGTATATAATATAAACACCCGTTTTCGGTAGTAGCATCGTCCAATGCCACCCAGCAGGTAAGATGCTGAATCGGGCCGGTACGTGTCCAGTAAGAATAATCCTGGTGCCATGCCACTACACCTCCGTGATGAGCGGG
Source organism: Agriterribacter humi (assembly GCF_009192765.1). Classification (GTDB taxonomy): domain Bacteria; phylum Bacteroidota; class Bacteroidia; order Chitinophagales; family Chitinophagaceae; genus Agriterribacter; species Agriterribacter humi. The sequence goes on from NZ_VOHQ01000001.1 coordinate 477,738, forward strand.
CTTGCAAAAAAGCTGGTCGTGCCAGAACCGCACCGCCGCATTACCAAACAACTGGCTGGCAGCCATTACAAAGGCAGGATTCCAGAGCACATCATGAAAACCAGGCGTAATCCGCCAATGTCCGAGTGCATGGAACAATACCGTGTCCGGATCGGCCGATTCATTAGAATGAAACTCGTGAAAAAGCCTGTTGCCCGGGTGAGCAGGATCTGTTATTTCAGCCAATTCCTTATTCAGTTGTTCAACCTGTTCGCTATCAAGCAATTTAATGCCGCTGATATAGCCATATTCATTAAAAAAATCAATTTGCGCCTGCGTGAGTTTGTATTGTTCCCATCCTGCAGGAGTAGATGGCCATTGTACAAAATCTGAAACAGGTGAAGAAGCAGTAGATAAATCTTTTATGATTGCATGATTCATATTGCCTGGATTTGAAGTAAATATACAAAGTATAGCAAGATGCTTATTTTCCCGAACGCTAAAAATAGCATTTTCATCTGTAATAATAATTCTTTGCCTGTATTCCATGCTTACATGTTATGATACAAATACACTTTGCATGCGCAATTACTACAATACGGCGATCAATTTTGAAGAATGAAGATGCAAGCTGTTTATCGTTTATCATCCATATTGCCGACGATTATCATTCCTTCCTGCTTTCTCCTTTACTATTAAAAAACAGTTATTTCGGCACCGGGTTCGTATTGGTTTAAAATCCGGGAAATCAAAGAAGCCATTCCGGAGATACCCGGAATGGCTTCTTTAGTCATATTCAAGCACAATAACTCTATTATCCCTCATTTTGTGTTAACGCACCACCACTGCGGTCAATCTGGCTTACAACAGTTTTTCTTGAACTGCTTACTGGTATACTCTCACATAATCTATATCCATTGTCTGGGGAAAAACGGTATCATCAATTCCCATTTTCCCTCCCCAATCGCCACCAACAGCAACATTCAGCAACAAATGAAAACGCTGATCAAAAGGCCATTCCCGGAATGTTTTCTTTTCATTTGTGTAAGTAAAGTACAGCTCCTTATCTATAAAAATTTTAATCTCATTTTCATTCCAATCCAGGGTATACACGTGAAAAGCATCCGATAAATCAGAACGAAATACTTTTGCCCCTTTTTGTGTACCGATACTATGATTGTAGGCTCCTGTATGCACGGTACCAAAAATCGAATCGGGTAAATAACCCACATGTTCCATTATATCTATTTCGCCACTTACCGGCCAGTCGCCGTATTTCCATTCGGTGGGCAACATCCAGATGGCAGGCCACAAACCACGCCCCTCTGGCATTTTAGCCCTTATCTCAAACCTTCCGTATTTCCAGTCGCCCTTGTTTTTACTTAACAGCCTCGCAGATGTATAGGAAACTTCACCAATGTTTTCTTTAATAGCTGTAATATTCAATACACCATTTTTTACTGAAGCATTCTCCAGTTTTTTTTGAGTGTAATACTGCTTTTCATTATTGCCCCAGCCATGTCCCCCGGTATCATAACCCCATTTGGTGCTGTCGGGCAGGCCTGTATAATTGAACTCATCGCTCCACACCAATTTTCTTTTCAGTTTTCCGGGTTCATCTTTCTGTGCTTTTGCAGCCATGCAAAAGAAGCCGGACGTTGTTATTATTAGTATCGCAATTTTTCTAATCATTTTCCTTTTTTAAAATGTAAAAAATCGTTACAGCTAGCCGCTACAATATGTCTGCCCCAATACCCCCTGTTGCTGTTGTTGCACGTTTGTACAACAACAGCAATACAAACAGGAGTTCTATACTAAAAAAGAGGTTATTATACCGGTATTACCCCTTTCATTTTTCACCTTAGAGAACAGCATTAGTATCCGGGGTTTTGGTGATCCGTCAACGCCGGATTTCGTCCTAATGCACTCAACGGAATAGGCAACAGGTAATTCTTATTTTTGTCAAACGACCATTGCGGCGCCGCAGGAGGAATGGCACTGATTCTTTCGTAGTTATACCCACCACCACTCTTGGGAGTAATTTTCATTCCATGCATTATCTTGTTGAGGTTCACTTCTGCTATTTCCCAGCGGATCAGATCGAAATAACGTTTACCCTCAAACGCCAGTTCTATTCTTCTTTCTCTACGGATCAGGTCGCGCATTTCTGCCTGCGTGGCGCCAGGATACACTTCAGTAAAAGTTGGAATGCCGGCACGTGTTCTTATTTCGTCTATTGCCGCGTATACTGATTCATCGGGACCCACAGCTTCATTCTGTGCTTCAGCATAATTCAACAATACTTCCGCATAGCGGAAATAGTAATAATTCTGCGCGCTGGCCGCCCACTGGAAAATGTTCACTGTAGTGTCCATGCGCTTTTTGGTGCAATAGCCTGTATTGGTATTATCGCTGGCATCTGCCAGGTCTATTTCATTACTACCCGATCCTACAGCACTCATAAAGGGTAGCCCGTTAAATGTATTGCCGTTATATAAGATCGACTGCATGAAACGCGGCTCCCTGTTGGCATAAGGATTATGTGGATCATATCCCGATCCTGCATCCGTAATAGCCTTACCGTTAGCCATGGCGTAATCGTCTACCAGTTCCTGCGTAGGTGTAGAACCGCCCCAGCTCAGCCATTGCGTACCCACGTTGTTAGGTCCCTGGTAGCCAAGAATATTACTGCCCTGTTTTACAGTAAGGTATTCGCGGTACAATATTCCTTCGTTGTTGTTGTTGCCGGTGGTGAGAAAAAATTCATCGTATTTGGGATGAAGCGAATAACCCATTTCCATTACCTGTTTGTTGGTAGCGGCGGCTGTAGCCCACCTGCTCAATTCATTACCGGGGTTGTTGTGTTTGCTTGCGTAAAACAATTCTACCCAGCCTTTAATGGTCAAAGCTGCACCCCTGGTTATCTTTCCGGCGCCATCATTACCGTTGTTTGCGGGCAGCATCGCAGCGGCATCTGCCAATTCCTTTTGTATAAAATCAAAAGTTTCGTCAAAACTGGCCCGGGGATGAAAGATCGCTTCTCCGTCAGTTTCGCGGTTGTCTGGCTTAGTGATAAGTGGCACGCCCCCGTACAGCATCCATAGCTGGTGGTAAAAATAAGCACGCAATACTTTTGCTTCTCCCAACTTTCTTTGTTTATATTCATCAGACAAAACTGAGTTTTCAACTCCCTGGATAAACACATTGCATTTTCTCACTCGTTTGTACAGTGTAGTCCAGTCGAGCCACATAGAAGCAGGCGCCCAATCGTACCAAAGAACCGTATTCGCGTTTATGGTAGTCTTGCTCCTTGCCACCTGCGAACTGATGTTCCAGTTAAAACCTGTCATTAAATCATCTGTCCACGCGTCAAATGGTTCGAATATAAAATTGTACAAGTCGGGAAGATTACTGTATACATCGTTCAACACCAGGTCGGCAGATGCTTCGGTAGAAAATGCCGTTTCACTGGTCACCGCGCCAGTGTTGGGTACTTCCAGAAAATCGTCTTTGCTGCAACCCGAAAATAAAATAGCAACAGCAACACTCAATGAAAAAAATCGATTCTTATTTATGATAAATGTCATAACGTTTACAATTAAGGTTTACGATTAAAATTGTACTCTTAATCCTGCTGTCAATGCTTTTTGCGTAGGGAAATACCAACCCCTGCCATTGCTCACTTCCGGATCGAAGTTTTCTATAGGCGTCCAGGTAATGATGTTCTGTCCCGACAGGTATACAGAAACCATACTCATTCCCCACTTGCTGGTAATGCTGTTAGGAATGGTATAGCTCAGCATTCCTGTTCTTAAGCGCAGGTAAGCCACACTTCTCTGCCAAAAGGTAGAAGTTTGTACGTTGTTTGCGCTGGGCGTGGTGGTCATCCTTGGATAGGAGGCATTTGGGTTTTCCGGTGTCCAATAGTCGAGTGTAGTAATCGCGGCGTTCTTGTTGTTATCGAATGCCCAGGCCGCACTGCTCGAAATTTGTATATCCCGCTGCCCCACACCCTGGAAAAGCAAAGACAATTCAAAACCCTTCCAACTGATGCTGGGCGTAAAGCCATATATAATAGCAGGATAAGTAGGATATCCCATAGCTACCTGGTCGTTAAAATCAATCAATCCATCGGGTTTGCCATCAGGTCCGCTGATATCTGCATACCTGATGTCGCCCGGATACAAATTCTGGGTAAATACCTGCTTTGCAATTCCATCTTTCAAAACCCCCGGAGCGGAAAAATCACCTTCAGTAAAATATCCGGTCGCTTTATATCCAAACGGCACATCCAATGACCTGCCGGTTTTACGAAGATTCGGATTGTCGAAGGTGGCAGGATCTTCAAATATCTCTACCATTTTGTTCTTCACATAGGTAAAGTTACCGGTGACGCCTACCCGAAGATCGTTATTGATATTGTAGCCGCTTGAAACAGTGAATTCAAAGCCGCGGTTATCCATGATACCGGCATTCACCTGCGAAAGGTCTACCCCATATTCCACCGGTACGGTTACATTAGGAGCAAGCAACATATTAGCTCTTTTCTCCTTGAAATAATCGGCCTCGATATTCAACAAGCCTCCAAACAATCTCGCTTCAATACCAATATCGGTTTTAGATGCTTTTTCCCAGGTGATATTGGGATTGGGTTCTGCCCTTTCATACAAGCCCTGGGTTTGCGATCCGTTTAAAATTGCCGAATTGCCGTATAAGGTAAACCCTGTTTGATATTGGTAGGGACTTCCTGCAAGATTTGCCGACTGCCCCCATGATCCACGCAGTTTCAGTTCATCTATCCACTTTATGTTCTCCATGAATTTTTCCTGCGATAAACGCCATGCGGCGGAAAATGCCGGGAAAAATCCAAACCTGCGGCCCGGGGCAAAAAAGTAGTGCCCATCGTAGCGGCCTGCAGCTTCGAACAAATATTTGTCGTTGTAACCATATGTTACCCTATACACTACCGAACGTTGTTTGGTGCCCATAGAATTACCATCATTGCTGAGATCGGTTTCGCCCGAACCACCTGCAAACAATTCGGGGATGGGCAGGTTATAATTATTCCTGCCGGCACTAAAACGTTGTGACGTAGTATTTCTTGATTCAAGCACCACTAAACCGGTTACATCATGATTACCGAAATTTCCTGAATAATTGATATAGCCCTGGTAAGTAAATGCCTGGGTTTGGTGATACTCCTGGCTGAATGATGGAAGTGTTGATGGCGCTATCAATGGATAAGTATAAGGGTTTGTAGTAGTATCAACAGTATAAAAAGGAAAAGGCTCGTACCACGCACGGGTAACACTTGCTATACCGCTATTGGTAGTATTGAACGGGTCGAAGGGATTAAAATCGTATGAACCTACAAATTTCAGGCTCAATCCTTTTACTGGTAATTTTTGCTCTATAGAGAGCTGACTAAGCAGCGTGTTACCTGTAATATCCTGGTAACTTGGATTATCATAAAAATAGGCATACATGTAAGGATGCAGCCCGTTGCTATATATTAAAGGAGTGCTGTTGGAAACGGTGTTGATCAGGTTTTCAAAAAGGCTCTGGTTGTTATATCCTGCACCGGTAAGGTCTCTTTTTTCAACGCGACCATTTAATGACAGGTCTATTGTTGTAGTTTTGGTAGCCTGAGCCTGGAGGCTGGCAGAAACATTATAACGCTGGTATTTTATACCCGGGAACATCCCTTCCTGGTTCAGGTAGCCCAACCCCATTGCATACTTAATTGCTTCCGTACCGCCATTAAGCGTTAAACTATGACTCGTTATTAAGGTATTTTTTGAAATCATATCTCCTACCGGGTCAATATTGGGATATTTGTCCGGATCAGAGCCATCCCGGTATTTTTGTAATTCATTTTCGTCAAAAGGCATTTCTGTTGATCCCGCATTACGGGCGCCTTCATTTTTCATCAGGGCATACTGATACGAATTAACGAAACGCGGGATAACTGTAGGATTTTGAAAGCCCACATACCCTTCATAGCTCAGGGTAGGTTTCCCGGTTTTCCCCTTTTTTGTGGTAACCAGGATTACTCCGTTAGCACCACCCAGGCCGTAAGGCGCCACGGCAGCGGCGTCTTTTAATACATTAATGGTTTCAATATCCGCCGGGTTTAACTGGCTGAAGTTCCTGGGAACTCCATCCACTATTATCAGCGGAGCTGAGTTACCATTAGTGCCAATACCCCGTATCATTATCCGGGAAGCATCGTTACCCGCCTGGCCGCTGGCTTGGGTAAACAATACGCCGGATGCCCTGCCACCCAACGCATTGGTGAGGTCGCCTACGGGCTGGCGTTGAATATCTCCCCCTTTAACAGAGGAAACCGAGGCTGTGAGCGAGGTTTTCTTTTGCGTACCATATCCCACTACCACCACCTCTTCTAAATTGTCGCCACCGGTTTCCAGCTCAAAATTTTGTACGCCGCCATTAGTGATTACCCGCTCCAGGCTCACCATGCCGGCATAAGTTACCACTAAAATACTGCCCGACTTAGGGACAGTGATTGTAAAGCTCCCTTGCGCATCAGTAATAACAGACGCACTCCCGTCTTTTATACTAACAGTAGCGCCTGGCAGCGATTCGCCTGTTGCCCTGCTGGTTACTTTACCCGAAATCTGTAGTGATTGTGAAAAAACTTTAAAAGTGAGGCTATGCAATAGAAATACTATGCATAGTTGCAATGCAATTTTCATTTTCATAAGCAATCAATTAATAATGGCAGTAGTGATGAATAGTTTGGTCAGATCATAAAACTATCAAAAAAAATCGCTATTGATTGGTTTTACACTACATCACTACTTCATCATATCATACTATCTGCATTTAAATTGCTACTTCAATAATACATCTAAGTGCTTTTTCCTTAATTTAGTTTTAACTTTCTGCTATATGAAGCAAACGTTTGCATTGCTGATTGCCTTACAATGCTCTGTATGCGGGCTTTGTCAAAATACGATTGGACTCCCGGAAATCATCAACTTTTCCAAACATGTGTATAAGGCCGGAACTCAAAATTGGGACATTTGCCAGGATGCAAACGGGCTTCTTTATTTTGCCAATAATGAAGGGCTTTTAAGCTTTGATGGTACCTACTGGAAAATTTACCCGCTTCCCAATAAAACAATTGTTCGTTCGGTAGCCATAGGCGCCGACAATAATATATATACGGGCGGGCAGGATGAGATCGGTTATTTTTCACCCGATTCAAATGGCTCCCTGACTTATCATTCCCTAAAAAGCCTTATTCCGGAAAAATACAGATCCTTTGCCGATGTATGGGATATTGTTTGCAGGGATAACCAGGTTTTTTTTCGTTCCAATGAACAAATATTACAGTTTTCGGGCAGCACAATTACGGTGCACCCTGCCGCCAACTGGTTATTCATGGGCGCCACCAAAGACATGTTCATTGCACAGGATTATTACAGGGGTATACTCAAATTCGATAAAGATATGTGGATACCGGTTGCCGGCAAAGGTGCATTGCCAGAGGGTTTCCTTATTACAGCCGTACTGCCAGCCGGAAAAGACAGCGCTTTTATAACCAGTCTAAAACATGGCATATACCTGTACACAAAAAACAGCCTTACTCCCTTTTCTTCACCAGCGCTTAAAGCCATTGCAGCGTATCATATATACAGTGCTGCAGTTATTGATGGGAACCGCTTTGCCCTTGCTACCACCACTAAGGGTTGCATCATAATAGATAAAAAAGGCAACCCCGTTCAGCAATTTTCGCGTTTGGAAGGTCTCCAAAATAATAATGTGCTTAGTATTTTCCCTGATAAGAATAAAAATCTTTGGCTGGGACTTGACAGCGGTATTGATTTCATAGCTTATAACAGCGCTATCAAGCACATCTTTCCTGATATGCCCAATGAAGGAGCCGGTTATTCCTCCATTATTTACAACAATCATTTATATATAGCTACTACCAATGGTTTATACCAGGCTCCATTATATGAAAATGAAGATCTAAGCTTTGTAAAGGGAAGCTTTAAGCTGGTTGAAAACACCAGGGGGCAGGTATGGAATCTTTCTGAAGTAAATGGAAAACTGCTGATCGGACATCATGAAGGCTTCCGTGAGGTCAAAGGCGACAGGGCCATTACTATGGATAATACTATAGGATTCTGGACCTTTTTGCCTTTAACTTCCGTTCTCCCCTCCCCTGTTATGGTAGCAGGCACTTACAATGGGATACGATTTTATAATTATCAAAACGGGCAATTCAGTAAGAAACATGTTGACGCAAACTTTGAGTCGGCCCGTTTTGTAACCGTCTCCAATAACAATGTATGGGTGTCTCATCCCTATAAAGGTATATACCGTGTGCAGTTGCAGAGCAATGGTGAGCCAATAGTAAAAGCATATACGGGTAAACAAGGTGTAGGACTCAGCCTCAATGGCAACTATATTTTTAAAATAAAGAACCGGGTGGTGGTTGCTACTGAAAACGGTATATATGAATACAATGAACAGTCTGATCAATTTGAGCCTTCCGCTTATTTTAGATCTCTTTTCGGGCAAACCATTGTGCGTTACCTGAAAGAAGATCCGGCAGGAAATATATGGTTTGTGTTTGGCAAAAACCTTGGAGTAGTAGACTATTCAACCAATAAGCCAAATATCATTTATATAAGCGAGCTTAACCGCAAATTAGTGAGTGGATTTGAACAGGTATATCCTGCAGACGAGAGCAATATCTTTGTTGGATCAGAAAAAGGATATTTTCATATCAATTACGCCAAATACAAACGCAATCACCCACTCCTGCAGGTACAGCTACGGAAAGCTACGGCAAGGGGGGCAACAGACAGCCTTTTATTCAACGGCTATTTTAATAAGGTTAACGAACCACAACTGCAGATCGCTACACCTGCTGTTTCATATCAATGGAATTCATTTCATTTCGAATTTTCATCTCCCCTCTATGAGCAACAATCCAATATTGAATACAGTTGCTTTTTGAAAGGCTACGACAACAAATGGTCGGAATGGAACAATAAAACAGAAAGGGATTATGTATACCTGCCGGCAGGCAGTTACGCGCTTGAGATAAGAGGCAGAAATAACATGGGGAGTGAATCGCAGGTATACAAATATTCATTTATGATACTTCCTCCCTGGTATCAAACATGGTGGGCATACGCCATTTATGCCTGTATATTGTTGTATGGCTTGTATATGATATACCGCTGGCAAAAACAAAAATTCATGCGGCAGCGTGAGCGATATGAAGAAAGGCAGAAGCAACTGCGTGACCTGCACCAGCTTGAGATGGAAAAAAATGAAAAGGAAATTGTAACGCTGCGCAATGAAAAGCTTGAAGCAGAAATAAATCATAAAAACAAAGAGATGGCCTCAGCCACCATGCACCTTGTAAAAAAAGGAGAGCTGATAACCCGGATAAAAGATGAATTGCAGCGCCTTACTAAAAATACAGGGGAAGAAAAATCGCTGGATGCACTAAAAAAAATGATCAGGACCTTAGGTGAGGACGACAAGGTGGATGAGGACTGGGATCATTTTACGGTTCATTTTGATAAAGCGCATAATGATTTTTTTGTAGCCCTAAAGGAAAAACACATCAATCTTACTCCCAACGAGCTGAAATTATGCGCCTATCTGCGTATGAATCTCAGCACCAAAGAAATGGCACAACTCATGAACATTTCCGTTAGAGGCGTGGAAATAAGCCGGTACCGACTGAGAAAAAAATTACAAATCCCCACAGAAACCAATTTGTTTACGTACTTACTCAATTTTCACGGAAATGGCAAAGAAGATAACCATGAATTGAACTAATTCGGAATGCCGGGTATTAATGGACTGCAAAAGCATCAAAAAACAAAAAACAAGAACCAAATTATATACAGATGGTTCGTTCCTCACCATGACAAACAAATTTCAAATCCTTCCCTGAAACCTGTAACTTGAAACCTGCTCCTCTTCACTCCAGCATTACCTGTTTAAACAAAACATATTCACTATCCTTTATTCTTTCAGTATAGGCAACCAATACCTTATTTGCATTAACAGGATGTATAACCGGGAAAGAAGCATCACCGTTAACAGCCGTGATATATGCTTTGCTCATTACATTTCCGTCTGCGTTCCGTTCTTCAATACCAATCCGGCTATTAAAATTTCCGCCATCCGCGAAACTTTCATTCCAAACGATTAAGATATTATCATTAGAAAGTGATGCGATCTGGCAATGTTTGGAGGCCTTACCACTTACATTGTTACGGTTTGAAAACGACTGCCCATTATCAGAAGAGTTATTATAATAAACACCCGCACTACCTCCGCCCGAAAACCATGTAAAATGCAAACCTTCTTTATTTTCCGCTATTGCCGGACCGGTATGCGGGCAACCACTAATGACCCAATTGTCTTCGCTTATTCTTTTAGGTGATGAAAACGAATATCCTTTATCTGTGGATACGATATGCACCATATCCCGGATGCTGTCATTGATGATCGCCCGGTATAATACATGGATATTTTCCTTTTTATCAATAAACAGATCCGTACGGCAACACTGGCAACAAGGTTCGCTGATCAATTGTTCATCTTCAAAACCATTATTACCTTTTGTTACGGCATAGTATAATCCCGAGCCTTCTTTTTTTGACCGCTTCCTGTTATCCAGCCAAACAATACCGGCTTCCCCACCGGGCAACAATGCCACATCAAAATAGCGCTGATCGAAACTGGCAGTATCTTTCGTTAAAGAAACAGGCTTCGTCCATATTTTACCGTTATCAAATGATTGTGTATAGTACACTAAACCGGAATAAGCATTTTCTGGATTCGGATTAGCGGCGCCCCAAACAGCAATGATCTCCCCGGATGGCTTAAATATTATTTTTGGCATATTCTCACCATGCGGATGAACATTGTTACTTCCGGGTACTTCAACAGGTCTGTTAAACGTTTTTCCTTCGTCCCCGGAAACCGCATAACACAAAACAGAGGTGGCAGTATCTACCTGCTTAACCCAGCTTAAAACGATATTATTTTTATTGTCTCTTGTAAGATAAGGACAGGAGCCTTTAGCCGCATCTATCAATGTTCCCTGCGAAGCAGCAATGGTTTGCTTTTTATTTTCGGTTTGGCACCCATAAATAAAGACAGCGCTTATGAATGCTACTAAAATTAACTCTTTTTTCATGCTTTTGATTTTGAAGAAACAACTCACTCCCTTTTCATTATTGATCATTGAAACTGTATGCCAGTCCCACATTGAAAGTTCTTAACTGGCCGGGGCGATAGGAAGTACCATATGCGCTTTTATCTACAGTGGTTGCGTAAATTTTGTTTGCTATATTGAGACAGTTTGTCCAAAGCTCAAACCCTTTGAAGCCGTATCCTGCTCTTACATTGAGTACCGTAAAACCCTTATACTTGGCTGTATTTTGAGGATCCGTATAATAATTGCTCATGCCCTGCAATTCTGCTGCTATTCTAAGGCCTTTGCAATAGTGAGGTCTGTAGGTAATTTCTCCGTTATAAATATAAGCCGGCGCCTGTGCCATCCTGTTGCCCGAAAAATCTTTACCCTGTTGTATATAATCAATGTAGGTATGTTCGGCATAAGAGCCTGCGATGCGAATGGCTATATCTTCCACAAGCGTATATTTTATATTGGCTTCAATGCCCTTGTGGCTTGTTTTACCCGTATTTTGATTTTGATAAAATCCATCCGCAAGTCTTACGCTTACAATTTCATTTTTGCCATCCAGTTTGTATACCGAAACTTCTGCATACCCTTTGCCGGCAGCAAATGAAACCCATCCTCCCGCCTCATAATTTTGGTATGAGGCTGCTTTTAATACAGGCACCTGCACACCGGCATACATATCCGTAATATTGGGAGGAGCAAAACCTACGCTGTAATTAATATAGGCCCCTTTATTTTTTCCAAAGTCGTAGGTAATACCAAGCTTGGGCGTAAAATTATCAAAGTGATCTGTAGCATCCCGGGCGCCTGTAAATGCACCAGGTAATAAATGATTATCGAACTGGTAATCCAGTCTGTCGTAACGGGCCGCAGCTACTAATTTCAATTTACCGGTTGGCTTATATTCAAACTGGGTATATACAGCGCTATTAAAAAGATCCACATTGTAATAGGTGAGCAAACTGTCTTTTGCTGTATAGTTATAATAAATTCCATTTGCATTCCTGTCAATATCTGTGAACTGTGCATGGTAAGCGGCAGGACTGTAATCCATACTTACACCTGAGATGAATCTCGCATTTATGGCTTTCAATTCTGTTGTATGCTGCAGCACTGCTCCATAGCTTTTGAAAGCATCTTCATTGATCTGTCCTTTAGCTTTTGCTGTATTGCCGGCAATATTACTTATTGAATAAAAAGGATTTTGACCAATAGTGGTATTCCGGTAGAAAATGGTAAGATTTGTTTTATTATCATCATTCCATTCCTTGTTCAATGTAGTTCTCAACCGAAAAGCATTCACTTTCCTGCAGGTGAAGCGGTAAAAGCTGGTATAATCTTTATTATAAAAATGAGCGCTGTCCAAACCTCCTTTCTGATCTGTTTTATAGCTGATATAGTCAGCAACAGCAGTCAGTTTCATTTTGCTGTTAAAACTATAATCAGTCCTCAGTGTTAAAGCTGTTTTTTCAAAATCGTTGTGCTCCTCAGGTGGCTGATTTTGATGAACATAATAGCCACCTATATACATGCCGAGCTTTTTATACGTATTGCTCATATTGAAATCCGTACGCTTATATCCCCTGCTTCCGCCTTCTACCTGGATTTTCCCCGACAAAAACGGAGAAGGCGCCTGTGTAATAAAATTGATCGCTCCTCCTACGGCCTCACTTCCGTACAGGGAGGATGCCGGGCCTTTAATAACCTCAATACGCTGGAGTGACGCCTGGTTAATTTCTATCAGTGCATTGTGATTAAAGTCTCCTACCGTTCTGATGGGAATGCCATCTTCGAGATACAGGAACAGGTTTTTTGTACCCATGGGCTGGCGAACCGCCATGCTGTGCTGTTCGTTGCCCAGGTCAACCATAAATACACCGGGAACTTTATTGACCAGCATATCGAGCCTTGTTGCTTTTGCATCATTTATCGCTGATTTTGAAATGACATTAATAGCCACCGGCACTTCGGTGCGCCGTTGAGCATCCCTGCTGCCCGAAACCACAATTTCATTGAGATTGGTAAAGGAAGGCGTAAGTAAAACGAAGGCTCCAAAATCTGGTAATGCAATATTCCTGGGCTCATACCCGGCCGAACTAAACCTGATGCTATCCTCTTTTGAACCGCAATACAATGTAAAGCTCCCGTCCTTACCTGAAAGGGCACTGGTTTGATTATTTAAACCCGAAACTGTTACGCCCCCAAGCGGCTGGTTGGTGGCTGCATCAATAACTTTTCCTTCTATTTTTATTTGAGCGTATGCAACATGGAGCGCTAATATCAACAGCACGGCTAAGCACAATGGCTTATTCATACCAAAGAAAATTTAAGTAAATAATATTTCATCCTTAAGAAAGGACAACTGCAATCTTAAAACCGTAAAATAAGGCTATGCCGAAGGGGGATGAAATATGGAACGGTGGAAGGACGAAGTAAGCATATCGTTTTCAGTATGGTACTCTGCTGTAACCAAAAACGGATCATTTGAAAAGTCGAGTGATTTTGGAAGAAAAAAAAGTTGCATGTCGAACTTCTCCCATTTGGGAACAGGCGCCTGCTGATCCTGCTTCTCCTGCTGGTTTAATTGCTTAGTGAGATAACATTTACCGTTACAATGGGCTTGGGGCTTTTCTTTATTGATACAAAGAACCCTGGCTATATAGCTTTTATTAAAAAAATAATCTGCCCGAATTACAAATGAGCTGAATGTTTGTAAAAAGATAATGGTAAAAAGCAGTATGGTAGTAAAAACCTTCAATTTGCTGGTATAATAATCTAATGCTGCAAAGATATAACAGGAAAGATCAAAACAGTTCATTTTCTTTTATGATATTCATCATAATCAAGGCTGTTTTAAATTATATGGTAAGAAAAACATTATTCAGTTTAATTGCCGGTACCAATATTAGAGTATTTGCCGGCGTTAAGGTTACAAAACCCCTCCTTTATTTCCGCTCCGCATATACCCCTGCCTTGATAGAATACGATGGTTGAAGTAAAGTGAGCCCCGGGAGAGTTAAAGCTGCGATCTGTTATCTTGTTCTAAGCGTTAGGGTTACCAGTTGCTGATTGCGCATAATGGTAAGCGTAATTTCACCTGTCCAGTTCAGGGATTGATAAACATCCATCAGTTGTTTTACATCTTCAACATTTTTGTTCCCGGCAGTGCGAATAACATCTTTGTTCTGCAACCCGGATAAAGATAAAAGACTGTTATCCCCTGCTGATATAACAATTACCCCTGCTTCATCAGGAAGTCCATAAGCCGAACGGTCTCCCAGTCCGTCAACAGATTTTACAGAACCTCCCAGGAATGATACTTCCACTGATTTATCTTCCAGTCCTGCATCTGTTATCAATACAGGTATCTGCGGCTGTAATGCTATTTTTTTTAAGGAAGGTTTTTTTACGCCAAATGCATCCATTGGAAAATTCTTAAACCCGGTTTTAAGTGCGGGAGAATTGGCAGCAACTCTATAATCCCCTTTTTCAGGATCAACAAACAATGGATCTCCTGCCAAACTGTTTTTATCCGTCCCGTTGGACTTTGCATCATTGAGTGCAGTGGTATCGGGAAATAAATTATAATCAATGCGTTTTCCCCAGTCGCTGATTTGAATAGGCGCGTATTTTTTCATCACGATATTTCTTTCAAATACATCGCCACTGTTTTTAAACCACACATGCGGGTGAAAGGAATTATTGATCATAATATTATTCTCTACTATCCTGTAAAAACCTTCTCGCAGCTTAAGTCCGCCATTTAAGCAAAGATTATTATAGATATGATAGTTAGATGAACCGTCATCGAGGTCAATATCCCAGCCATGATCGCAACGGAAGCGGTTGTTGCGGATTATGGTTTGCTCCTGCGCATCAAGTAGTATCAGTTCAGGATGAACAGCCACCAGGCTGTCCATGTAATTTCTGTTTGGCGCCCAGAAACGGTCGCGCCCCCACGAATTAAAAGATCCATGATCTCCTGTTTCTCTCACGGTATTAAATACGTCATTATATTCTATTATATGCCCGCCGAAACAACCATCGCCGATATTAATGCCAGCGCGTGAAGTATGGTAAATACTGTTATGGCTTACCGTAATGGAAGATGCTGCTTCTATTTCTACACCTGTTGCCTGTTTTTCTATATCGCCCAGGTCGTGAAAAAGATTGTCGGTAACGATACATTCCTGCGAAAAGTTATTGGTTAATGGCCCGGGCGTTTTATCTAACCGGGCATAAGGAATAAAATTTTCATACCCGAATGATGGAGAACGAACTGCTTTTGTGTCGCCGATAAAGCATACCGCATTAGCGCCAGTATTATAAATGTGACAACCAGTTACGGTATCCTTTTTATTGTAATTGCTGAACATAATGGCATTGCCGCCAATACCTTCAAAAACACAATCCGCTATTTTACAGTTTTCAGTACCATCTAATAAAACAGCGCCACCTCTGTAAATTGTCCAGTCGCTGCGCAACAGTGGCTCTTTGGTATCCATGAAAGTGCGCTCGTTGTGTGCAAAATTCAGGTTAAGCAATTGTACATGGCGTAAAGGCTTTCCGGCACTTCCTTTCAGTTCAATACTATTTTTAAGGTTCGATATTTCTACTACAGCTTTTGAGATATTTATTCCTTTTGGAGGATAATAATAGAGCAGTTGCTTTTTTTTATCCAGCCACCATTCTCCGGGCGCATCTAATTCTTCAAAAATATTTTCAACAAAGCGATATTCGTTATGCATTGCATTCGGGCGGTTATTCTGCCAGCCGCCTTCCAGTTGCACGTTACCTGTACGATCAACACCGGTTATACGGTAATGGAATCCTCCCCACTCATACGCATGCAATGCATGCACATATCCGCCCACGGGGTTTTTCCATCGCTTTACTCTTTCCGGGGTGATAGCGTTTGCCGCTGTACCATGAAATATTCTTGCAGCAGAATCGTAATTCGGGTATCGCGCCGGCGGTTGCAGATTTTGATTGATATACAATCTTTCAAAAGAAATATCCGGGGGAACAGAAGCCACATATATCCCATTTTTATATGGCTTCCATTGAAGCTTTAAACGGCGTCCTGCACTGATGGTGACCTTTTCATTTTGATGGGCTTTGATTTGCAATGAAGCAGGTAAAAAATCTGCTGCATTTATTACAATGGTCTTGTTAAGATAGTAGGTACCTGCCCGTAATTCAATCGCTATGTCTTTATCGTTATTTCCAAGTGAATGATTAACAGCGTGCTGGATGGTTTTAAAAGGGCGGGCAAGGGTGCCAGGATTATTGTCGTTTCCGCCCGCAGCTACATACAATTTAACCTGCGTCATTGCAACTGTTCCTAAGCACAAAAAGAAAAAACACAATACAAATTCTATTCTTAGCCTTTTCATATGCCCCGGGTAATTTTAAAATATTTATTTAACCATGCTAAAATTAATTGTTCCATGCCAATACCCGTGAAAATCAAACCGAATATTACATTATGATGATAAAGTGCCATCACATGCGTAAGCGGATGTAAAACTTCACAATTGCAGAACGTGCAGGGAAAATAGCGAAAAGGGGATTCATTATGAGCTTAAACGCAAAGCATATTTAATTTTCGTAGACCATTACCTTTGCTCTCAACAATATTTTAAGATAGGTTTTCAAATGTTTATCATCATCAACATTATCAATCTTTTCAATATAAAATGGGGCTGACAGAAAGCCTTTATTATAAAAGGAGGCTTGCTTTTTATTATCTATTTCTACCCGGTAGTAGGCCTTTTCTCTATTGCTGGTGATATTGCATTCCTTAGTAAAGAAAAAAACTTTGTGCATTTTTATCCGGGTATTGAAGTGTACCTCCTATAACGGAAAACAAGGTATCTTAATTGGTGTCTTATGATAAATAAGTTTGGCAGGCACCCTTTCTGTCATAATAGAGATAACTTCTATCAAAAAACCGATAACCACTGGCTAACGCGGGTTCACCTATACCTACCGTATCAGCAATGCGCTCACTACCTGTGCATACCACCGGGCAAGGTAATCGTTGGGATGGTTAACATTATTTCCAGTCATATCCTGGTATGCCTTATGCCGCAATAATTCTTCATGTATAGCGGTCATGTCAGCAATGGCAATGCCGGTATCCTTCAGATTTAAGAGCGGTTGCTGATATTCTTTTTGAATCTTGCTCTGAACAGCATCAGGATTAGCAAGCATAGGAGTAACCACAATAAATTCACACGAAGGATGTGCTGTTTTTACCTGTTGCATAATATCCTTAACCTGTTGTACAAATACATTAGGCGCAATCTTAAACGTTCCATCGTTCATGCCAAACCCAATCACTACCAAATCGGGCTTTTCAGTATTCAACAGGGCAACGGCATTCTCCACTCCCCAACTGGCCAACATTCCGCCTTTGGATTTGTTTTTATAATGAACAGGGCCTGCATAGTTATTGCGCAGGTTATTAATAATCATTTCCGGCCAGGTTGGCAAAAAAGGTGGCTTATTAATTGTTGCACTTGAATTTGCCCCGGCTTCTATACTGTTGCCGTAAAATAAAATATTTACCGGTGTACCGGTTTTTAACTTTGAAAGGATATTGGGAAGTTGTTTTTCTGCATACAAAGGAACCTTACCCTCCCACTGACTTTGAGATGCTCTTATGTAGGTTACAGACAATTGTTTTGACTGCAACAATCCGCCTTCACTAAAAAGCACGTAATGTTTTTCAGTGTTACTTTCCATAGAAACCCCGTCTTTTTTGTCCGAAAAAAACAACTCCTCCTTCGTAAAATAAGGAATAGCGGATTTCCGTGTAAGCACAATTTTTCCATTTTTATATTTCCAATCTTTCCCCCTTTTATATTCCCGCTGCAAATAGGTATCCTTCACCGATATGATGTTTCCTGCAGAAAATAACAACCGGCCTTCGGGAGCCTTTTTGCCATGCTTTATGGGCTGAACCGCTTCACTGTAAATGGTATCTGCTTTCCAAAATGGTTTTAAATAGTCCTTCAGATTAACATACCGTGCCCAGGCCAAGTTAGCTGTTTTATTATCCTGTGCAGCAGATTGCCGCCCCAGCAACATTAAAAAAAATACTGCCGGTATAAATATTTTATTACTCATAATAACCATTATCATTATCAAACAATATAGCCAGATAAATCATTACAAAATGTACCGATACTAATCTCATCCTCACGCAGCTTAATACTACTACCGGTAATAAATATTCAATTTCCTGACGGCAGCAGAAACATTATACGTTCGCGATACTTCCGGCCAATACTGGCAGATGCTCTATGCAAGTAATCCTTACACGTATTTAGTTTTGAACCGGTGTGTACATCAAATCAAAACCGCTGAATTCAAATCCTGCATCAAAAGTTCCCGGCACTTCCCAGCCCATAAATCGGTGAAAATATCCTGCACAACATCGCTGCATATTTCCTTGTCCCGCAGTCGTTTGTAGGCACTGTTAAATAATGTATACCAATACCTGTTGTAAATTTCATCAAAGGCAGGACTGCTGCCCTGTTTTATAAGCAAAAAAAGTTGTTCATCACTAAGGGTTGTCATGGCAAGAGGTATTCCGATCTGGACAAATGTAGATAAAAACTGTTCATCACAAAAACAATACTGCCAGGTACAAGAAAAGAGGCGTCTCAAGTTTTTGAGACAGCCTCCGTAGCTGTAAAGCATTGATTTTATCAACAGATCAATGCAGCCCGCTGACCAGGTATCAGTTGTCTGATGTACTAAATTTCACTACCCAGAAATCTCCCCCGCCATTGTTGGCGCCTACATCGCCTTTATTATTCGTGTAGGTAGATCCAACTGCAATGCAATTGCCGTCTTTGGTTGCACTGATGCTATACAATTGTTCATCCGAATCGCCACCCATTGTTTTTTTCCATACCACTGTACCATCGTTATTTAAACCCAATATAAAGTAATCAGAACCACCCTGGTTATTGTCAACATCACCAATGTTATCGCTTTGTGTATATCCGCCAACTACAATTCCATTATCGTGTACGGCTACGCTGCGCCCGTAATCTGCCGCGTTGCCACCCAGCGTTTTTTGCCAGATCAGTGCACCCGTTTCACTGTTCACCCGCGTAACCCAGTAATCTTCATTTCCTTTCGACTGTCCCACATCTCCGCTGTTATTGCTTTTTGTAATACCTGTTGCCACTAAGGTATTATCGCTGCCCACTGCAAGCCCATACAGCGCTTCATTACCTGTTCCGCCAAAGGTTTTTGACCATACCGTATTGCCATCCCCGGTTAATCTTACCAGCCAAAAATCTATATTGCCTTTTGTGACCGGCACATCGCCATTATTACTGCTGCTGGCATCGCCGCCTACTATCACGCCTCCATCGGCTGTGGGAATAATTGACCTGGCTTTTTCGGAACCATTGCCACCCATTGTTTTTTTCCAGATGGTATTGCCGTTATTGTTTTCCAATGCCACTACCCAATAATCTTCGCTGCCCTGGTTATTGCCCACATCGCCTGTTTGTTTGCTTGCTGTGTACCCTGCCACTACAATAGCACCCTGGGTGGTGACAGTAATACCGTTAGGGAAATCATCATGGGTGCCGCCCAATATTTTTTTCCAGCGAATATTTCCAGTTCCATCCAGCTTCAGTACCCAATAATCCACGCCACCTTTGTTTTCGCCCACATCACCGTTATTGCTGTTGGAGTATCCGCACAATGCATAGCCGCCATCGGGTGTTGCGGCCAGTGAAGCGGGCACGTCATTGCCATTTCCGCCAAAGGTTTTTTGCCAGGTTAATGCACCGTTGCCATCAAGCTTTATTACCCAAAAATCTATGCCGCCTTTTGTAGCGCCTACATCGCCATTGGCATTGCTGGAAGTGCTGCCTGCAATCACGTGACTGCCATCGGGCAGGGCAACAACAGAATACGCATACTCATTACCGTTACCACCCAGTACTTTCTTCCAGGAAATGGTTACATTGTTCACGAAAACAGGTTGCTCTACCACCAGTTGTGCCGGGCTGGCCTGTCCTTCGGTAAGGCTGGCAGTAATGGTTACGGTTCTTTTTTGCCCGGTTACATTATCTTTGGTAACCTTCAGTTTCAGGCTATCATTGCCTGTACCGCTGGTTTTGTTCAGATCCAGCCAGTCTGCCGCCTGTGAAAGCGTGATCTTCCATTTGCTGTTCGATTCAACGAACACCATTACCTCCTGACCGGCAGCGGAAGGCACTGCAATGGTATTGGAATTAAACTTCACATGATAAGAAGGCGGTGGTTCAACTTTTACCTTATCTTTCTTACATCCTGTTGCCGGCAGCAGTGCGAATAATATACTGCCGATAAATAGTTGTTTCTTTATGGAGTTCCATCTCCGTGCTTTTTGATTCATCATTACAGATTTTGTTTGCTTAAAAATTTCCGCAATGCTAATAAGATGTGCAGCGGAAAGCAATACTGTAATACATGAACTGCAGGATATGTTTCATGAAGTGGGTAAGCGGAAGTATTAGCGGGAACTGAATATTTTCTTAGTGCTGTTCCCGGGCATTAAAGGAGAACTGAAGCCGGATAGTAACTCCCGCAACCTGTTCCCGGTTCTTAAAAAATTAGCCTCAGCAATTTGCACAGATATATCCAGGCATTCTGCTATATCATGAAAGTCCAACTTTTCTATCAGGGCCAGCTTTAAGAAAGTTCTGTCTGCGGATGACAATTTCATTATCGCTTTTTGAATTTCAGACATGGAAACTTTATCTTTATTACTTTCCATTTTAATGGAAGCAGCTATTATTGCTGTATCTAATTCAAGAAAAAGATCCTTCCTGTAATGCTTCCTCAAATGATCAATGGCAGAATAGATCATTATTTTTCTTAACCAGCTGTCAAAGGAACTTATCCAGTTTTTAGGCTCCGGATTAAAATGGCTGATTTGGTTAAACATCTTCTGAAAGCCCTGTTTTATTATTGCGGTCAATTCCTGGTGATCTTCCGTATACTGTTCACAAATAAGCCTTGCCTGGTTATAATAGGAATTATATATTCTCTTCTGACTATCTTTTTCATTTAACCTGCAATACGCAATATGATGTTTCAATTCCGAAATGGTCATCATAAATAATGTTTCTTACACTAATTGTTTAGGGGGTATCTAATGTCTTATCCTTTCATTTGCAGAAAAGCAGCTAAAACTAAAACGGGATATAAGCCCCTCACTACATAAGGAGGAGCTTAACTGCCATTCAAATCCAAACCATCAGAGCGATTTCAAATATTCAGCCAGATCCTCTTTTTCATTCGCTGATAAATTCAACTGTAAATGATTATTGTAGTGATTTATAACATCAGGTATTGTTGCAAATCTTCCGTCATGATAGAACCCGCCTTTTGCCCTGGCAAATAAACCGCCCAAAGGAGCCGTACGGTATTTCTCCGTTGGTGAGCGCATCGCTTCAAAATCATCAATCCCTATTTCAGCAGCCGTGTGCAGAATAGTCGAAGGATCCTTATACAACTTCGGCGAGTGGCATGTGGCACATTTTGCCTTATTCATGAATATGCCCTTACCCCGTCCTGCTGCTGCCACGTCAAAACTGCCTGCGGGTGGTTTAGGTGCGCTAATCGAATGTTGGTACGCGCGGAGCGCCGGAAGCTTTGAGGTAATGAGATCCGGGGAATGCGTTGTGTTGCCCAGGTTATTTTCCACGGCTATCGGATATTTTGACGCATCATTTAACCGCGGATCAATTAAGGTTCCCTTTCCATGCATTTCCAGGGTTCCCACAAATGCGTTCCAGTACGATATATCGCCCCATCCCGTATACGTTGTAAGACTTACATCTTTAAGGCCAAAAGCAGCAGGAATAAGGTTAGCCGCAGCAGTACCATCAGGTTTCAGCGCCTTTCCATCTAAAAATAATACAGCGGCAAATTTTCCGGGTCCCCACATATCCAATACTGTTCTTAATGTGGGTTCGTCAACATGCAGCATACTGGCTATGGGCTGCGCATTATCTGTTAGCGATACAATGGCGCCTACATTTAAATCGCGGTTTGGCCAACCGTCCAGTCTTTTCCCTATGCCGGGCGCAAATGAGTCATCTACTGTTGAATGACAGGAGGCACAGGTTATACCTATTGATGTTAAAGCGCCTTCCGGGTTAAAGTTTCCCTTCACTCCCACTACCGCATTTAATTTCAGTAAAGCCAGTGTAGTAGCCGGATCGTCAAGATCAACCGTTCCCGATGCAATCCCAGATACTATTTCGGCAGGCAATGCCTCAGCATCTACTTTCAACCCAACAGCCAGCGCTGTTTTGGGGCTCACTCCACTACCAAAACCGCCATTGTTTGACCCGGCAATAGCCTTATCTATATGCAACAAACCCGACCAGAAATCCTCATCGCCAAAACTATCAAAGCGAAATATATCTTTTCCTTCAGCAACCAATGCCGGATCCAGATGCTCCGGTATTTTATTGATATCTGTTTTGGTACATTGCGTAATACTTAGGGCTGCGATTATAAATAACACAACCATCGTTTGTTTTTTGTATATCATAAACGGTTTTTTGGATAAAACTTTCATATAAGCTTTGCTATAGAAATTAGAGTTAAGCGAATGAAAAAGGTTACAGGGAAATCAGGAATTTTATTGAGGAGCTCAGGTGGTCATCAAAGTCATTGCCTTATACGATAAGGATATACTGTAAAAGCGGTCCCGGTTGTACCGGAACCGCTCAATCATAAAAACTAAAAGCTCCAACCTGTAAAAAACTTTACGGAAGCGTTCACAACTCCAGTATTACGGAATCATTGGCGACTCCTAAATCGGATAATGATTGCGTTACAGCCGTCATCATTGGCGGCGGACCACATACATAATATTTCTGGTCAAAAGCTTCAATCTGATCTTTCAGAAAAGGCTTCGTAATAAATCCATAATGATATCCTGCAACTTTTTCATGCGAGAGTATGTTAATGCAATTGTTCCCCAGCAAGTCTTTTAGCTTATTTTCAAGAATAATATCCGATTTTGTTTTGTTGGCAAATATCAGCCTGTTACCATTGATGCGATTTATTGAAGCGAGGTGCCGGAAAATCGAAATAAAAGGTGTAATGCCAGCCCCGCCTGCAATAAAAACACCATGGCCATTATAAGAAATAGCGCCCCAGGGTTCCCGTATGATCAGTTCATTACCCGGCTGGAGTTTTAATAATTCGTTGGTAACACCTTTGAGCGCAGGATATGTTTTTATAATCATTTCCAGGTACGGCTCCTCCGGCAGACCGGTAAAAGTAAATGCTCTTTTTTCTTCACGCCAGTATTGGCTATTAATGGACAATTCGGTTGCCTGTCCCGGAATAAACGTATAATCATCTGGTTTTTCCATTACGATCTGTAAAACGTCGTGCGTAAGTTTTTCTACCGATAAAACTTTGACTGTATGTTCAAGTGTTTCCATGCTGAGATGATAATTTCAATTGTTAAGCAAATTTCCGGATCATTGCCTGCCGGGAATGATTTCCTGTTTCCATTAGAGCCGGATCATTCCGAAAGGTTACAAAAATAAAAGACCAAAAATTTGTAACCTTCGCATGATCAGGCATCTCTAACATAAGCTTTAACTATTAAAATGAAAAATGTTCAAAATTTTGTTTTGGAAAACCTTCCTGACAATGAAATCATCGCCAGAGTACTGCAAGGGCAAAAAGAGCTTTATGCCGTAATAGTCCGGCGCTATAACCAACGGCTTTACAAGGTGGGAATGGCAATCCTCAATAACGATACAGAAGTAGAGGATGTAATGCAGGTGACCTACATCAATGCTTATGAAAACGTATCAAAATTTGCTTTCAGATCCACTTTTGCAACGTGGATAACCAGGATACTGATCAATGAGTGCCTGTCAAGATTAAAAAAGGGTGGAAAGTCAATTGCTTTGAATGTTCCTGTTATAGAAAATGAAGTATATTATCAAAGAATGAAAGAAACGCTTACACCGGCTGCTGAACTGGTTAATTCGGAATTAAAAATGATCCTTACCGAAGCCATACGTCAACTTCCGGAAATCTACAGAGTTGTTTTTATTATGCGTGAGATTGAAAATATGAATGTGGCGGAGACAAAGCAATGCCTCGACATTAGTGAAGCGAACGTAAAAGTAAGACTGAATCGTGCGAAGGCTATTTTAAAGAACGCGTTGAGCGCTTTTTATAAAAAAGAAGATATACTTCACTTTCATCTTAGCCGCTGCGACAGGATGGCGGAAACCGTGATGATGCATGTTAACCAGCTCAGTCAGCACATTGAGCATAAACAGGCATGACAATTTTCCATTTCACATGCAAAAAATTGGCCCCTGTAAAAACAGGGGCCGCAACCAAAACTAACTGCTTATGAGAAAATTGAATATATTCTTATATTGTCCTTATAGTAGACGGATTAGAAGCAAAATAGTACCATATTTTATTGTTAATTATTTATTAAAGCCTTAACAACGAGGGCAGTTTCGGTCCTTAATCAACACACTGTAAAGGCTGCACATATTTTACCTGTACCAAAGGCAGCTTGAAAAGAATTACAATAAAAAGACGCCGGCTTTATTGGCCGCAGTTTACACCCCCGGCAACACCCGGGAAAGTTCAATTTTATTCTTTTGTTCTTTTTTATCCACCGTTAAAGAAAAAATTAAATTCCCTGACCGGTCACTCTTTGCTTTTAAATAAATTTTCCCATTTTTAAAAACTGAATAGCTACTGCCAGGAGCCAGTGAGGATAGTTCATACGTTAATTTTACCGCGTTCGCTGACGACTTCACCCGCCATTTCCTGCTATCCGCATCCCATGCATCAATGTACAGGTCAACAGCATTGTGTTTGCCGCGCGATACTTTCATAGCCGGGCTGGAATTATCCTTATGGAAGTATAATAGCTGACCTTTTTTTACCTCCATTCCAAAGTCTTGCGTACTGTGTATGGAAAATAAATCAGCGCTCAGTGAATAATCATTCTTTGAAAGCGACAAAGTATAATATTGATGCCTGAGCCAATATTGGACCATAGTGCCGTTAAGCGCTTCCGTGAGGCTGGGATCAATATACAAACGATTGTACTTTGGCTGAATACCGTATATATTACGGTATAAACCAACAACGGGCAATGCGTTATTGGCCAGTATGTCGCCGCCCTGACCTTCCTGCTTTCCGCGGCTATACCGCTGGTATGCCAATCCATCTTTCTCGTACTGATTCAAAACATTCCTGATATATTTAACCGGAATTTCAGGATTGTGCTGTTTATAAGCCCGGGTACCTACTTCACCCCATCCAAGAAAAATATCCCCATTTTCATAATTGGGAAAAGGATAATTCACATGCAGTCCTTCATCTTCCGCAAACGGGAAGAAGCTGATGGGCCACATAAAAAGATTTTCCTTTTCCATTAATGTTTCCACCTTATCCAATATCGCCTTCTGCCGGGTACTATCATCACAAATACGATAAGCTATAGCCATAAAATTTACGGGTGTAACAAGATTATTGCCATGTACCCGGTCATCTTTATCGCGCCAGTAAACATACCACTGATTGCTTTCATCCCAAAAGCCGCCTTCCTTTGTTGACTGGTTAAACCGGCGTTTTAGTTTATCTGCAAGCAACAGGTACTGATCTGCCCGTGCATTGTCGCCCAATATTTTTTCTATTTCAGCCCAACTGGTCAGGGCATAATACATCTTGGCATTGAGGAAGGCATTTTCGTATGATGCCCAGATCACGTCTATCCAGTCGCTTCCTTTTTTTTCTTTGTATGAATCCGTCATTGCTTCTATTAACCCGTCATTGTCAGAATCTCTGCGCAGCAAATAATCCAGTACCTTTTCACATTGGGATTTATGGGTTCTTACCCAGCTAAAATCACCATTCATGTGAAACAATTCTGCAACATTTATTACCTGGTCGGTATTTGAATCCAGGAGCCTTCCCCACTGAGCCTCATAAAAGCCGTTTTTATCATAGGTGCCCGGCTCTTCATCCCCCTTGACATAAGCCCAGCGCGATTTAACACGGCCGTCTTTGGAAATAGCGTTATCGCGGTAGTAATCCAGGGTTTTTTGATAATTCTTAAGATAGTTCGAATCATTTATCCCAAGCCCCATCTGGGCAATCCATTGTTCGTGCAGCACCGCAAATCCCGCGCTGAGATGCCAGTTGTTAGAGCCAATAATGTTTTCATCAATAATACCCACCCGTGCAATGGTGTTGAGTACACTGCCTATGGACTTACCGTTGAATCCGGGAAAGTCTCCCCTGTAAAAATCCTTATCATAATCAAACGCCTTCAAACGATAGGTAATGCTTACTGTGCCGCTTGCTTCCAGGGTATCCCAGATGTCCTGCCGGTTTGCAATAAACCGGCTAAGCCCATGTTTTGTGGTAAGCCTGTTGTTACTGGCTGTATAATGGAGTGTCCATTTGTTATCCGGCTGACGGCTGAAGCGTACGGCTACCTCTTGCTTTGGACTAACAGGATATATGCGAAGTCCGGATCTTTTATCTTTATTCCAAAGTGTAACGATACCGGTATGATTAGCAAGTGACGCATTGGGCTTATTAAAAAGTTTGCACCATGCTACGCCTCCTGTTCCCAGTAAAGCCCCCGTCCAGGTTTCCATATTATTAAATGACCATTGCGGAAAACCGGTGTCTTCTAATGTAAGTGTGCCGGGATATTTTCGTTCGATGGTCCAGTCTATATAATCAGCATAGGAATGAAATGTCCACTTTTCTTTGACCGGGTTATTTTTTTCACCATAATAAATACCGTCAATTAAAAGCCCGTTTTTTATAACACTTACTTCAGGTGCGGGAATATCTGACCGGGTATTGAACCATTCCCCTTTTAGTTTAACCGAGCTGAAAATACCTTCATCATTAGATACGGGTGTTTCACCCGGTATCTGCACTTTATCTATTACACATTTTTTGTCGTAGTTAATATGCAAAACAAGATTACCATTCCGATCCTGCACTTTGACTGAGCGGTTCTTTTCATTTTCCTGTAATGCGGACTGGCTATGGACAGCCAGTTGCAGGTGTACAATCAGTATAAACAGGAAGTGCCTGATAGAAATATTATTGATCATGGTAAAGAAATTAAATCAAAGATTTTGGTATCGTACAACAAAGAAAAACAACAGGAAATCATCGGGAGCGATCTCCCGTTGTTTAAAGCTGCTTTCTATCAATAGCCTGGACTCTGTTCCGGTTTTTTTGCGCTGCATTTCCAGCCCACCTTTTTTTATTTTTTAACATAAATATTATAATCGCCGGATCCCAGGTTGAGTACTATGCGGCCGGTTACTTTGTCTTTCCCTGAATCAATGGTTTTCATTAAAGGCTTACCATCCAGGATGATATTTTTTTCAGTACCAACCGGAATATATACTGAAGCCGTTGTATTAGGCGGAATGGTAAAATTCCAGTTAAATGCTTCTTCATCTTTTCTCCACCTGCTTGATACTACACCGTATAATGATTTAAAAGAAGCATCAACAAATTTAAGATCACCTACAGGTTCCGGCTTTAAGATAATATGTTTGAAACCCGGACGTTCAGGATCATAATTTATACCGCCCAGCGTTTGATAGCACCATGCTTCAAAATTACCGGAAAGTATTTTTTGACTCTCTCCATTCATACCGGGCCCCGTAGTATCGGAGTTCCACAATTCCCAACTGGTGGTTGCCCCTTTGGATATCATATACCCCCAGCTTGGCAGATCTGTTCGTGTTGCAATGGTATATGCTACTTCAGGATGCCCCACATTCGTTAGCACCTGCATCTGCCATTGCATACCAATCAATCCAACAGAGGTATGTCCCTTCCTTGTCTGCATAATATCTTTCACCAGATTATTTACTACTTTTTCTTTATACGCATCGGGCACAAGTCCAAATGCCAGCGGAAGCACATAAGCGCATTGCGACCCGCTCTGGTAAATACCATTTTGTTTGTCCAGGAAACGGTCATTAAAAGCTGTATACATTTTATCTGCCAATTCCTTAAAATATAATTCATCTTCCTTGTTACCCAATATTTTCGCGGCTCTTTGAATTATCCTTGCATTATTGTATATATAGGCCGTTCCCATTAATGCCTTCGGTGTTTGTTCACCCGAACCACCCATGTTTATGGCATTCACCCAATCTCCATAATCGCAGTGATCAGTAGTAAAGTCTGCCTTGAGGTACGCGTTTTTAGTGAACAGCACAAAGCGCTTCATCATCTGGTAGTTGTCTTTCAAAATGCGCTCATCACCATAAAAGTTATAAAACCAATCGGGTATAATGGTTGCTACACTGGGCCAAAGAATACCTTTTCCGTTAAAGGTCCAATAAGGAGGAAGGATCTCCTGCAGGCTTCCATCGCTACCCTGATGTGTTCTGTAGTTGTGTAAGAAATGATCGTAAAACCTTGCCACATTAAATACCCATCCTTCGCTTTCAGAGGTTTTGGCAGGATGCCCGCTCCAGGGCATACGTTCATCCCTGTCTGGCTCCATAGGTAAACTCCTGTTCTGCATCCTGGTACCCCATTTCGCATTTAAATAAACACGATTTAATAATTCGTTTGAAGAAGAGAACATGCCTGTCTTTTCAAAATCAGTATGCGTAACAAGCCCTTCAAAATTGCTAATATCAGGAATTCCCGGAAAACCTTCTACCTGCACCCACCGCGTAGCGTTTCCACGAAACCGTGGATGCCAGTCTTCTTCTCCCTCTCCTTTTAAAGTATATTTATCCATATTCAACGCACTGCGATCGTTCTGATACTTCAACGTACCATCGGGCAAAACATTAAAACTAGAATGCAGGTTTACTGTAGTACCGCGGGCACCTTTTACTTTTAACCGGATAACGCCGTAAAAAGACTGACCAAAATCTACCATCCATACACCCGGCTTTGGCTGTAAAATTCTTCTGGGATGAAGCGTTTCGGTTACCCGTATGGGTTCAATCATCTGCGCTTCCATCTTCCCTCCGGGGCTTGGCATCATCTGCGCAGGCTTCCATTTGCTGTCGTCAAATCCTGGCGCAGACCATCCCGGCATTTCCAGCCGGGCATCGTATTCTTCCCCATCATATTCATTGCTTGCACGAACAGGTCCATCGGCTGTAGCTTTCCATTTATTGTCAGATCCGATAATTTCTTTTGTTCCGTCTTCGTATTCAACATGCAACTGCATCAATAATCTCGGGTATCCATAATTGTGCATGGGAACAGGCACTTTTATCCTGGGCGCAAAAAACCTGCCGTTACTCAGCACCACTCCCATTGCATTGTTTCCCTGTTTCATTTCGCCTGTCATATCAAAACTAACATACAGCAGCCTCTCATTATACCCCGACAATGCCGGGTTCATGAGTTGGTCGCTAATGCGTTTGCCATTCATATATAAATCAAAAAAGCCTACACCGCATACATAGGCTGTAGCGCGTGATACTTTTTTTTGTACTGCAAACTCACGGCGCAACATTCTTGATGCCAGGCGGCGATGCTCTGTTACCGTATCTTTGATTTCGGCATCACCATTCAATCCGATCCAGCTTCCGGTCCATTCTTTTTGATCGAGTAATCCCATTGTCCACAAAGCAGGTTCGCTCCAATCGGAAACCACCTCTTTTCCGTTACCTGATTTTGTCCACACCCTTACTTTCCAGTAGCAGCGCATTTCAGAACGAAGTGCCTTCCCTATAGCCCCGCCCTGCACAGCCTCTCCATAAGTTATATGTGTAGAATTTTCAGACGCTACTTTTTTGGAATCCCACAGATCGCCCTTATTCATCTTTAATAATGCCGGAGATGATGCCACCAATACCTGGTATCCTGTTTGCTTAATATCCGTCAAACTGTTTCCTTCAGGCGGCTTAATGATCCAGCCGAGGCTGGGTTTCACCATATCAATGCCAAGGGGGTTATCAAGATATTCACAACGCAGCTCAGTTACAGCCAATGCCTGTTCTTTAAAACCCGGCACCAACGCAAAGCTGACCATTGCCAACAGGAAAGCGCATATGATATTTTGGTATCTGTTTCTCATCAACTCAATTTTATAATGCTATTAAAGAGGATTGTTTCCATCGATAAAGCGTAGCATGCAGGATTTTGATTATTCCGTATGCTCTAAAAAGATAACAGGAAATAATTGTTACATTATCTCCTGTTATTTACCGTGCCGTTGATACTAATAGCCTGTATTCTGAACCAGGGTTTTATTGATTTGTATTTCTCTTGCCGGAATAGGATAAACTAATTTTTCCGGCGTTACAGTAAAGGCTGCGGGCAATATCCAGCCGTAGATAGCTTTTAAGCGGGTTCCTTTGGCTGTAATTGTTTCGATTGCTTTACCAGTGCGGATCAGATCGAGCCAGCGATGATTTTCGAACGCCAGTTCGTGACGCATCTCGTTGGCAATATTTTCTTTGGTGGCTACACCCAGATCATCCAACCCTGCCCTGTCGCGCACCTTATTAAGATAAGGCAGCGCCTCAGGTTCTCTGCCTTGTTCTGCCAAACATTCAGCCAGTAATAATAACGCTCCCGAATACCTGAAGACAGGAAAGTTGTCTGGTGTATTGAAAGACACTGCATAAGGCGGATGAAAATATTTTTTTACCATATACCTGAAACTGGTGCCTGGCGTTGGCGTATAACCTACAGGACTCTTCATTTCTGTAATGGTAAAGTCTTCCACGCCACTGATGGTGCCTTCTACCACAGCAACAGATGCAGGCAGCCTTTCATCGTTGGCTTCATAAGATTCAACCATTTCATCTGTTGGCACATTCCATCCGCTGAAGATATTCATGCGGCCTCCGTCAAAGCCCATGATCAACTGTGGATTGGTTGCCTTTGGCATAAACTGCCATGCAAACTGGCTTTGCTGCCCGCTCACTAAATCCGACATATACTGCACATCGAATATAGATTCGCTGTGATTTTTATTGGCAGGGTCAAATACATCTTCGTAGTCGTTAAGCAACGAATAATTCATATTGGTGATATCCTTTAATTCCTGTTCGGCTTTCGGGTAATCACGCACAGGCTGTGTCATGTATACATAGGCCAGCAACATTTTTGCAGCGCCTTTGCTTGCACGGCCCGTTTGGGGAAAACTGGTAACGGTTGGCAATAGCGGAATAGCTGTTGCAAGGTCTGTCTTTATTTGAGTATATATCTCATCAACCGTATTACGGGGTTTAAAGGATTCTTCTGCATTCTGGATCTGTTCAAGGTGCAAAGGCACACCGCCGTAGTGCGTAACCAGGTCAAAATAATAGAAAGCTCTCAGGAACATAGCTTCACCCATGAGGGTATCTTTTGCACCCTGCGACAGGAAGTCGCTGTTTGTAAGCTGGTTGAGTATGGTATTTACTCTCGAAATACCAGCATAATCACTGCCCCACCTGTTGCCGGGCGAATTGGGGGTAGCACTTGATTGCGCGTTATTCGTAAACTGTGAATAAGCTTCCCTGTGAGGTTCAAAGCCGCGGTTGGCCTGGTAAATAGTAAAGAAGGTGTTGTCCGACCTCATTTCGTCCTCATAAACACCTATAATAGCTACATCGCGTAAGGGAACATATGCCGCGTTCATCGCCTGCATGAACTGGGTACGGTCTTTAAAAAAGGATGCTGAGCTCAATGATGTAGGCGGGGTAAGGTTTAAGAAATCCTTGCTGCAGGAAGAAAGGAAAACCGCCGATATGATTGCTAATAATATTTTATTCTTCATATAATGAGAGTTTAAGTGTAGGTTTTAAAATTGAACGTTTACACCTAATGTATATACTTTGGCTATAGGGAATGCCGTAAAGTCGCGACCTAACCTTAAGCCATCTAAACCATTCAAACTAATTTCAGGGTTCATTCCCGGATATTTAGTAAACATAAATGGATTTTGAGTGGTAAAATAAACGCGAACACTTTTTATTGTTGCATTGGTGTTGAGCGGTACACGGTAGCCTAATGTAATATTTTTAACTGCAAGATAAGTACCACTGAACACCTGCCTTGTAGTAAAGTTTCTGAAATCAGCAGTAGTACCCGCCCTGGTTCTGGGATAAATGCCATCACCGGGATCTTCTTCAGACCTCCACCTGTTGACTACGCCTTTTCTAACATTAAATACGCCATCAAGGTTTTCTGTTGATTGAAAGGCATCATCCGCAATATCGTTTCCTACGGAACCCGAAACCATTACGCTGAAGTCAAAATTCCTGTACTCCAGGCTGTTGGTCATACCAAACAAAAAGTCGGGATTGGGATTGCCGATCCAGGTTCTGTCATTGGCGTCAATTTTTCCGTCAGGTTTTCCGTCAGGACCGCCAACATCTGCAAACCGTGCAGTACCCACCATTGATGTAGAATTGTGCGGCTGTGCTTCCCATTCCTGCTGTGTCATGTAAACACCGGTGTTGATATAACCATAAAACATCCCTATTGGCATACCAACAGCAGTCCTGTTGTCATCCCAATATTCCTGGTAACCGCCTATAGGCGCATCATTGGTTCCCAGTTTTTTAACAATGTTTTTGGGTATGGAAATATTGAAATTTGTGTTCCATGTGAGTGCCCCGGTCAGATTCCTGGTATCAATGGTAAATTCATGACCCCAGAAATCAAAGCGGCCGATATTGGAAGTAATGGTAGAAAAACCGGATTGTACAGGGATGTCAATTCCATATAGTAAACCATCCGTTTTTTTACGATAGTAGTCGTATGCAAATGAAATACGGTTATTCAATAACGACACATCCAGACCTATATCATATCCTTCTGTAGTTTCCCAGGTTAAGTTAGCATTGCCAATACCATTTAAAGCACTTCCTGATGCCAGTTGATTATTGAATACATAATTGGATTGGGCTACGCCTGCCAGGTAAGTATAATAACCAATATTATTGTTGCCTACTTTACCCCAGCTACCTCTAAGCTTAAGGAAGTTTATGGCGCTGATACCACCCATAAATTTTTCATCCGATACTACCCAACCGGCAGAAACAGACGGAAAGGTACCGTACCTGTTGTTGGTTCCGAACTTTGACGAGCCATCGCTTCTAAGTGCAACCGATAAAATGTATTTACCATCATAGTTGTAATTTACCCTGCCTATATATGACAATACCGAGTAATCGTTAGCGCTTACTGTACCAATTCTGGTAGCCGCTACGTTCAGCCATTCAATGTTATTGTCAGGGAATTGCGAACCATTGATACCGCTGTTTTCAAACGTAACTTTTTGTGCAGTATAGCCTGCAAACGCTTCGATGTTATGCTTTTCAAACAACTGCCTGGTATAAGTGAGCGTATTTTCAGTCATCCATGATGTAAAGCTGCTGGTATTGTAACTGGCCGATGCAGAGGCAGCCGGTTGAGGACCGCCCAGGATAGTTGAAGGCCTGAATGTCCTGTTAATTGTATTATTAATATTAACGTTGATGCTACTTTTGAACTCAAGTCCGTCAATTATTTTATACGCACCGTAGGCACTACCTATGAGCGTTAATGATTTATTGGGATTAACGGTTTCCATTAACACCTTGTAATAGTTTGGAGTGGAGAACATGCCCGGAGGAGCGAACCCGATGGGGTAGGTTCCATCATCATTTTTGTATTTCAGCGCCGGATCACTCAGGTAGGCTACCTGTATAATATTACGACCATTACCAAGACCAGGTGTAATATTATCTGTTTGATGCGTAATACCCGCGTTCAAACCAAATGTAAGTTTATCTGAAGCGTAAAACGTGTTATTGGTTGATGCTGTAAACCTCTTGGAATTTTGATTGATCATTACTCCATCCTGGTTATTGTAGCTTACGCCTACTACTGATCTTACAAACTTACTACCCGATGAAAGCGATAAACTGTAATTCTGGATAAGTGCATCTCTCAACAATACATCAAACCAGTTGGTTCCTTTAGATGGATCAATCTGTTCAGGATTCTGGTATTGTGCCGGCACGCCACCGGTATAGCCTTCATATCTCGCAGCGTCTTCGTAATATTCTTTTTTGAACTGTGCAAATTCACGTGCATCCATTAAATCGGGCTTGCCGCGGTTTGAAACGGTTTGCACACCTACATAGCTCGTGAATTGTATGTTGCGCTGACCCGCTTTAGCCTGACGGGTGGTGATCAATAATACGCCGTTAGCAGCTCTTGAACCATAAAGCGAAGATGCTGCCGCGTCTTTAAGCACGCTCACCGATTCAATCATATCCGGATCAATGGCATTCAATCCGCTTTCAATAGGGAACCCGTCTACTACAATCAATGGATTATTACCTGCATTAATAGATGCCGCACCACGTATACGGATGGCCATATTAGCACCCGGCTGCCCGGTGTTCTGATTAATTTGAACCCCGGCTAAGCGGCCTTGTAATTTTTGTCCTACATTGGTAACCGGCAAGTCTTTTAATTCTTTGGCACTGATATTACTAATGGCGCCGGTTATTTCTCTCTTTTTCTGTGTACCATAGCTGACTACTACTACTTCGCTGAGGTTTTGTGATACTGCGCTCATAGTAATATTAATGTCGTTGTCATCGTTAATCACTACGGTTTGTGAATTGTAACTTGTAAAGCTGAATACCAAAGAAGCGCCCTTAACAGCTTCAATAGTAAAAGCACCCGCATTGTTGGTTTTGGTAGCTTTGTTGGTACCCTGAACCGTTACAGTAACACCGACCAAAGGATTTCCGTCTGCCAAATCGGCAACTATACCGGAAACTTTTAAAAGGTTCTGAGCGGAAGAATAACTGTGAAAGCCGAGTAGTACAATCAATATCATGCTACACATCTTCCAGGACGGGAATGGCAATCCTCGTTTTTTCATAATAACTAGTTTTTGTTTTTTTACAGATTTGTTGCTGCGTTGTGAAAGTGAGTTTTGGAATAAAGGAAATATTAATGTGCTAAAATTACTGTAATGATAATTGAGTTGAAATGGACATCCTGACAATTCATTTATACTTTTTGATTGTTGATTGTTTTATTGTTAAAACAGCATAAAAAATTATTGTTCAGCACTACTTATTAAGAGTGTTAAAATTCCTGATTGCCGCTCTATCAAAGCTGATTAATTAAAATAAGGTCCTGCCCTACTTTGATGAAGATGAGATTTGATGAACAGATTTTTTATTGTCTGATTCTACCAGGCGAACAGAATGCGGCTATATTATTTAGAGACTATCTAACATTATATATTTATTTTGGCAATGCATATTTATCAGGAACCTCTACCCTAACCGGCATTGCACCGGCATATACCCATATCATTGCCATTGGTTGTGAAAACTGATTGGTAAAATAATGTATCCGTCCGCGTGGCTGTAACGCAGTGGCTAAGTCAGACATGATATACGCTCTTCCTTCCACAAAGCAGGTCGCTTTTCCGGAAGTGATACAAATGGATTCGTCAAAATCGTGAAAATGCGCCGGCAACCTGCCACCCTCATAAAAAAGCCCAAACCCGCCACTCATACCAATTCCAGGCATCATACTGTCATTAAAGAAATCAATAAACTCAGTATTAGGCCCTGCACTGTAACGCCGTGCAAAATTATAGCGGGTAATACGTTCAGGACCGGCATGCCCGCAAAAATCATCAGGTATATTTTTGAGTCCGGTTTCAGACATCTTTGCCAGGTCACGTTGTGGTGAATCAACCGGCATAGCGATATGCAAAACCGCGTTCTCCTCCATAGACGTATTTTTAACACAATGAGCCTGTCCTTCCGGAATAGTAATATTATCTAAGGGCTGAAGAAAATATCTCCGGTTCTCTACTTCAATGCATACACTTCCGCTGATCAGTGTTATTGATTCTGAATGCGGATGTGTGTGTGCGGGTAATACAGTATAACCTTTATCAAATGTTACAATAGCCGTAAATAATGCTACTGCATTATTGTGTGCTCCTGTAAGCGCTTCGCAAATAATTCCCGGTGCTAATTCAACTTTGTCGCCTTCGCCTGTTTTACAAATCGTTTCTAAACGATTGGATTGTGGTATATTGTCCGGTAATGTATATTGTTCACCAGCCTTTATATTGGTTACAGAAAGATCAGGCCTGATATTAATCTCTTTCCCCAGGTTTGTTAAAAGATTTTTCATTGTTTTCAAAATCAATCCGCCGTCAGTACCTAAGCCTATCATTCGAAACCCTTCCCTGGTCCGGTATAATATATCATCTATAC
The DNA here is from genome assembly GCF_009192765.1 of Agriterribacter humi. Taxonomy (GTDB): domain Bacteria; phylum Bacteroidota; class Bacteroidia; order Chitinophagales; family Chitinophagaceae; genus Agriterribacter; species Agriterribacter humi. The sequence goes on from NZ_VOHQ01000001.1 coordinate 514,215, forward strand.
CAGAGGCTATGATGCCACAGGATTTTCCTGCATCTACAACAGCATTTTTAATGTTGCTAATTTGAGTGGCAATGCCGGGGCCTTCCCATTGGCCTGCATAACCTGCAGAAGCGGAGTAATCTGCAGGTCCAAAAAAGAAAATATCCGTGCCGGAAACTTCCAGCATTTTTTTGATATTATTTCCCCCGGAAACGGATTCAATAATAGGAACAACCAAAACATTTTCGTTGGACTCTTTTACATGGTCCATAAAACATGCCCCCCAGGCAGTGGCACGTTCTGCTCCAATACCCCGGCTGCCGGCAGGTGGATATTTTGCAAAGGATAACGCACATTGCAACTCATCTGCAGTTTCTATATGAGGAACTACTATTCCATCTGCACCTATGTCCAACACACGTTTAATAAGCGCTTCATCAAGATGTGAGATACGAACCAATATTACCGTATTGCTCCGTACTGCGGCACGTATGTGTTGCATAATATCCTGCCAGTCAAGGTGCCCGTGTTCTGCATCAATTACTACCCAATCCATACCACATGCTATCGCTATTTCAGTAATGCTTGCAGATTCAAGGGTTACCCATATTCCATACACACATTCGTTCCTGGATATTTTTTCTCTGAATAATTTAAGTGCTTCCGTTTTCATTTATAATGCTGTTTCAAATATTTTTTTCTTACCAAATGCTTTTAACCTGCGTATGCGGCTTCTATAACTTTTTTCAAACGAATTGTTTCAGATAGTGTATCTACCTGGTTACATTGTTCCCAGGCTATCCAGATATATTCAAGGCCAATCCATCCGCTATACTGCATGCTTTTCATTTTTCTAATAATATCTTTATAGTCTATTACATTCTCCGTCATCGAAGTTTGCAGTTTTGCCTTCCTGGCTCCACGTGCATGAAAGTGATTGGCATATTGCAATAGAGAATCCACATTATTTTGTGAAAAGCCATTCCTGATAAAATGTGTATAATCCAGCGTAAGCCGCAATTCCGGCACAGCTTTAACTAAAGCCATAACAGCCTTCAATCCCAAAAAAGGAGACCCTACATGTACTTCTACAGAAAAAGAAAGTTCCATAGCTTTGGACTGCTCTATCCTCCAGCTTAACTCATCGTAACTCCGGCCAATAGAAACATCAAGTGGCTCTACTTTTTCAAATTGCATTCCCGGCAGGCATGTAATATGATCTGCACCTGCTTCTTTAGCGTAATCAAGCAGTTTCAAAAAACCATCTCTTGCAAATTGTCTGCGCTTCTTATCAGGATGATTGACAGCATATTTCGCAAGATCATTATCGAGTTGCAGATAAATATCAGCTACAATCAGTCCGCAGTCACCCGCTTTCTTTTTAAGATTTTTTGCCTGCTTAGTTATTTGTGGAAATTCGCTTTCCGCCGTTAAATGAGAACGTCCGCTAAAAAGACCCACATCTATCCCTTTAAACCCAAGCATAGCAATAAGCCTAAGCACTTTATCGTGCGGTAGTAAAGGGAAAGTAAAATCTGCGCATGATAGTTGTAATTCCTTCATGTGTTCACTATTTTATCATCTTTTACACATCAAATAATCAAGCTTATAAATATTCACCAGCAAATGAATAATAAGCAGGTGTAACAAAACAAATACCTCAATGGTTATCATAAAGCCGGTATCCCTTTCCATTCCGCTGTTGCGAGATAACCGCCATCTACAATTAAGCTTATGCCTGTAACGCCGGCCGAATCATCGCAGCACAGGTATGCCACACTTCCAGCTATTTCTTTTGGTTTGAGCATACGTCCTCCGGGCACTCTTTGCAGGCGTTCCTGTATATCCACATCATTACCCATGTGTGCTCTAAGCATGGGTGTATCCGTTATACCCGGGCAAACAGCATTACATCGTATGCCTTCAGATGCATAATCTATGGCAATAGATTTCGTTAGCATAATTACAGCACCCTTGGCGGCAATATATCCGGGTGTTTTGGCCTGACCAACAAAACTGCTGACTGAACCTATGTTTACAATATGGCTTGACGCATGTTTTCTCAAATGCGCATAAGCATACTTAAAGCTCAGGAATATAGCCTTCAGATTTACACTCATCTGCCAGTCCCATTCTTCTGAACTATATTCATGCAGGTCTTTTACAAAGTTCACTGCTCCGTTATTGACCAATATATGAAGATCGCCGAAAAATTTTACGGTATTTTCTATAGAGCTATGGATTGATTCTTCTACATTAAGATCGCAAAAAAAGAACTCGGCAATACCCCCTCCGCTTCTGATTGATTCAGCTACTTCACTACCTTCTTTTTTCTTGATATCTATCAAAGCTACCTTTGCCCCTGCCTCTGCGAAATACTCCGCTATTCCACGACCAATTCCCTGTGCTGCACCGCTCACCCAAACAACTTTATTTGTAAATCTTTGACTCATTGTATCTTTTCCTTTTACGTTCGTGGTTGATTGTATTTATATTAATTGTACTTAGATCTGTCTTTTTCAGGCAGAAGCATATTTCAAATTACTCCTGATGCAATAGGATTGTTTATCCTTTATTTTCTTTTTTTGAGCGTAAGCACCCAGTCCTGATTCCCGGCGGGGGATGTTGAGGTGACATTTCCTGAGCTATCGGCAGTCAGTATAAACTCCGGAAGCTTATTGCCTGCAACAGGGTCAAACCACGAAGCTGTATACTTAGTACCGGCGCCGGATAACCGAAGCTTTATTGTACCCGGCGAAGGCAAATATGCTAAAGCTGTCTGTTCACCCGCTACAGCACAAAGCGAAGTATCTTTTCCTGACCAGCTTGTGATCAATTCAGGTTTCGGCTCAAACTTATTCCATTGCGGAAGTGATTCAATTAGCTTTCTGGCTGCTCCAAGCTGTGCTGATCCTGCTAAATTCATCGCATCCTGCCAGGGAGTAATTCCCCAGTTATTTCCCCCGGGCGAAGCGCCATAAGGTTTATCCTGACCATTTACCTGCCATATACCATTGGCGCCATACGTATGTCCGGCTAAACCTGAATTAACTGTATGCGCCCAGAATGCCTGCCTTGCAGCCGCTGCAGGAAGTGGGATAGGTATAGCCAATGCTTCATATCTTGCCTCACCACTGATAACAGGCATAACAGGTTCTGTATTCCAACCTTCCAGTGCTAACGCAGATTGTTTGGAAGCAACGGAACCATGGCCACTCTGATGCATATCAAAATCAAGGAGAGAAGGATCGCTCAATGAGGCCCGGGCCGTTCTTGATGGATGCGTTGTTACAACCCTGTGAAAAGGATCTGTATCACGCATATACTGTATAACTTTTGTCCATTCAGTTTTCTGCAATTCCTTATCTGCTTCTTTATTTTTAGAAAGGTAGAAGGGCATAGTTGTTTCACCTGCAGCACACCATACCACGGGCAAGGCTCCCCAGCGTGCAATTAAATAACGCCAATGCTGTTTCATTTTTCCAGTTCCAAGCCAGGGCAGATGGTATCCCCATGCGCCTACAATGCATGGAACAAAGCCCTGATCAGCAAGAAAAAATATCCTTTGATCTGCTGCATCGAAGTATGCCGGATTGATAACAGTGTATGCCGTGTCCCAGGGAAATCCTGCTTCGTTTGCCCCACGCTCATCAAATGCGGGCATATCCGGGTATAATCCTGCAACAATTTGTATAACATTAAATCCCTTTTCCTGACGGTTGGCAGCAAGCATTTTAACATCTTCAGGCCACCGTAACCGCTTTGTTAATCCCATCCACCAGGTATCCCCCAGCCAGAAAAAAGGTGTGCCATCGCCATAAGCGAAATGTCGCTTATCATCTGCAATTTTTATGGCGCCGCGTTTATAAAGCTGATTTTGTCCTGTATAATTCTTAACGATCACTATACCCGAAATGCCATGCAGGCCGTTGTCATCTGTTTCTGAACATATCGTTTTAAAACGATGATTACCCCTTACAGAAGAGGCATACCGCACCTTCCAGACATTGCCACCTGTCCAAAATGCAGGCACTTTAAATTCTTTCCCATTGGGATCAGTAAATACAGCATCAAGCATCACCTGGTTAAAGGGATCAGAATAAGTGCGGGTGGACGTAAGCGTGATTTCCGCCATTTTATTGGTTTCGGTTCTTACTTCAAGATCATTGCCTTTAACGATTGCAGGCAGTCCTGCACAGCATAACAATATGATCATTGAAATTAACGGCATATACACACTAAAAGATCTGCTGGCATGTTTGATGGCCGTCTGATCTGACTGCAGTAATTCTCTTTTTCTGTTCATATATTCAGGTATGCAATTGTTCATAATATCAATTTTCAGATTTAAGTAAGACAGGTATAATTTTTAAAAAAGTCGTCAGCTCTGTTGTATATAAATTGTTTTCGTTTGGAGGTATTCTTCCAACCCGTGTTTTCCATCAGCTCCGCCAATACCTGATTTTCTCCAGCCTGCATGAAATCCCTGGATGGCTTCAAAATTTTCCCTGTTAAAATAAACCTCACCGAATTTAAGTTCCTTTGTTGCTTTAAGCATTTTATTAAGATCTGTAGTGTATACTGAAGATGTTAGTCCATAATCACTATCGTTGGCCAATTGCAGCGCCTCATCAAAATTTTTAACTTTCATCACAGGTAAAACAGGTCCAAATATTTCCTTTTGCATTATTTCAAAATGCTGCTTTACATCTACCAATACAGTTGGTTCATAAAAATATCCTTTTGAAAAGCTTTCATTCTTCTTACCTCCCAACACAACTTTAGCTCCTTCTTCCTGCGCTTTTTTTACCATTGAATTTATTTTGTCCAGTTGCTTTGTATTGATCTGCGCACTCATATCTATACCATCATCCAGCGATGCATTCCCGGTTTTTACTGCTTGCATTGCAGGAACCAGTTTTGCTATAAAAGCATCGTATATACCTTCTTCCACGTACGCCCGTTCAGCACAATTGCATACCTGCCCGCTGTAGATGATCCTCGATGCTACAATAGCTTTTACGGCCAGATCAATATCCGCATCATTACATACAATTGCCGGCGCTTTGCCGCCCAGTTCCAGCGATACTTTCGTGATATGTTTCGCTGCTGCAGCCATTACTTTATGCCCCGACTGTACGCTGCCAGTAAGGCTGATAATTCCAACATCCGGATTATTGGTAAGCGCTTCGCCAATTTCTTCACCATATCCACAAACAACATTCAGTACACCTTTCGGTAAATTAATTTCGTTTAATAATTTGGTAAACTCCAGGCAGGCTAAGGGCGCTTCTTCACTCACTTTAATTACAGCCGTGTTGCCTGTTAGTAAAGAGGGCGCTACTTTTCTTGCCATCACAAAAAATGGAAAATTCCACGGGCAAATCCCTACAGCTACTCCAATAGGAAATTTATGAAGAAATATCTGCTCTCCGGGGCGATCGCTTTGAATGATCTCACCTTCATAGGATCTTGCCATCCCGGCATAATAATCATAGTATTCTGCGGTTACATCTATTTCAACCTGCGCAAGGCCTTTAACTTTAGCTTGTTCTTTGGCCAATGTTTCGGCAAGATGTACCCTGTTTTTTCTTATTACCTGGGCCATCTGCTTTAAATAGGAGGCTCTTTCAACTGAAGGTTTCATACTCCATGCATGCTGCGCGGCTTTTGCTGATGAAATGGCAAGATCTGCTTCTTGTTTTTGCCCCCTCGGCACTAAGGCTATTACCTCTTCAGTACATGGATCAATTACTTCAATATGTTCGTTATTGTTTCCTGTAAATTCACCATTAATGTATTGCTGATAAACAGGAATTCTTGCTGATGTGTTTGCATTCATAACAATATGATTTTATTTTTTTGCATTATGCCAGTGATCCAGAATTTCGGAATTGATTACATGGTCAGGGATTTTGCCTTGCGCAATCTGCAGCACCTGCTGGCAGGCCATATGGCCAATTTCCCGGAATAATTCATCTGTCCATGCTATACAATGCGGCGCCAGCATTACATTATCCAATTTAAACAAAGGATGATCCTCATCAGGCGGCTCTTTTTCATATACGTCTGTTGCATAACCTGCAATTGATTTTGAAACCAGTATTTTTATTAAGGCTTCTTCATTGATAATGCCGCCTCTTGCCGTATTAATTATATAAGCATTTTTTTTCAGCAAAGACAATTCGTGCGTGCTGATCAGGTTTCGTGTTTCCTCCGTCAAAGGACAATTAACCGATACAAAATCTGATTGCCGCATGAGCGTATCCAGGTCAACTAACTTAACACCATACGCTTCAGCCTTAACCGGGTCTGCAAAAGGATCGTAGGCAACAGGTGGATTCATATCGAAGGCATTAAGCATCTGCACTAACTTTCCACCTATTCCGCCCAAGCCAATAATACCCAGTGTGCGTTTGCGTAATTCAGTTCCTGTATACATACTACGCTCATCCCATTTTCCGGTTCGTACTAATCTGTCCTTTTCAAATACGCGGTGTGTAAGCGCCAGCATCCAGGTAATAACAGATTCGGCAACAGAATGATTTACCGCTCCGCGGGTAATGGTTACCAGCACATTCGCTTCATTGCAGGCATTAAGATCAACCATGTCATAACCAACACCAAAACGGCAAATAGCCTTCAGTTGGGTTACACCTTTAAAACTATCTTTATTGTAAGCAGGCGAAAGCGAAATAACGGCATCGTATCCTTTTAGCATATCAGGTGTTACAGGAGACTGGTTTTCTTCCATGAATTCATATACTATGCCTTCTGCTTTCTCCAGAATGTCCAGCCCCATATCCTTGTATGTAAGGTTCCCCTCTTGGGTTAAAAAATCCCTGGTGATACCAACTTTAAACATGATTTACATTTTTATGCTGTTCGCCTCTATATTTACCTGCGGTGAGAAAAGTTCAAATTGCCGCCCATTGGTGGAGACCCCACCACCTATACTTGTACATTAGCTTTATAAATAAGCGGATTCTGTTCATCATTATTAAGCAAATCGCCGTTTTTAAGCTGCCGGAGATAATCTTCCGGGAGAATATTGGGTTGCCCGTTAAAAACACTGCCTTCCGGCATATAAGCACAAGTCATTGCCCTTCGAAAGCCTGGCGTCATGTTAGCCTGTGCGCCATGAATAGTCAATCCATTGTGAAAAGAACAACTACCCGCTTTCATTACTGCAGGTATAGCCTGGGTATTTTTAAATTGCGGATAGGCCTCAAAAATATCACTCATGTTTTTTCCGATGAAGGGAGATGTGAAATCCGTTTGCTTACTGGAACCGGGAATAAAGAACATACAGCCATTTTGCAGCGTCACATCATCTAAGGCAACCCAGATGGATAATGCCTGCCTGTGAAAGAATGACCAGAAAGGTGTATCCAGGTGCCAGGAAGTAGGATTGGCCCATGGGCGTTTAATCAATGCCTGATCATGCCATATCCTTATTCCCTCAGCGCCGGAAAGATCAGCAGCCATTTTGCCAATTCTTTCATCCAGCATTAATGCTTTTACTTTGTCGTTTGTTTGCCATAGGTTTAAAACCTGGTCAAATACGTTTTTAAAATAATCCGCATCAACGTTAATCCCATCATCTTCACCAATTTTAACAGATTTTCCTGGTATTTTTACGCCGTTCCTTTCCTGTACGGCTTCGGTAACTGAAGCACGCCAATGCTGAAGCTCTGTATTATTAAGAAAATCTTCTATAATGATATATCCATTTTCCCTGTAAAAAGAAACCTGGTTGGAAGAAAGATAATTTTGCATGGCTCATCGTTTGAATTTCACATGAAAGGAAAACAAAACTATCTTATTGATTGTAGCAAAAGAATGGATAAAATATTTTCTTTTTGTACCTTTTGACATATTTTGATAGCTTCAGTTTTTAATCTTTGCCATTATGGATAATTTTTGCAAATACTTCAGTATGGGCCGTGCAGAGGAAAACTGGGGGCTGTACCTTGATACCGCAGGCTATTCAAAAGTTGAACCTAATCAAAGCTATCCGAAGAATTACGAACATCCGTCCACACATACTTTTTCATGGAACAAAGGGCGGGTGCTGAAAGGATATCAGTTATTGTTCATATCCAAAGGCGGTGGTGTTTTTGAATCCGAATTTGCCAATTCAATTGAAATAACGGAGGGCACCTGTCTTTTTTTGCATTCTGGTGTATGGCACCGTTACAAGCCCAACCCGCAATCCGGATGGGAGGAATACTGGTTTGGATTTAACGGATCTTTCGCTAATGAACTGATGAATAAAGGCTTTTTCAATGTGGATCTTCCTTTCATTAAAGTGGGTATGAATACGGAACTTTTACAGCTTTTTCATAAACTGATAGAAACCATACAGGTTGGCGCATACGGGTATCAGCAAATTATTGCAGGAATTGCAATGCAGATACTGGGTGTTATCTATTCCATATCGCTTTATAAAGGACGGGAGAAAAGCACTGTAGCGATGTTGATAGAAAAGGCTAAGTTTTTATTGCAGGAGTCTTTGGAAAAACCTGTAGATCTTATACAAATGGCGAGGGAATTGCCGATGGGTTATTCCACATTCCGGAAAGAATTTAAAAGAATAACCGGCGAGCCACCCAATCAATTCCTTTTAAATCTGCGGTTGGACAGGGCAAGATACTTTCTGGAATCAACGGATATGAATATCAATGAAATTGCCAGCCGTACAGGTTTTGATTCTGCTTATTACTTCTCAAAATTATTCAAAAAGAAAAACGGAAAATCTCCCAAGTTCTATCGCAACGAAAATATCAGTCAAATAAATTAACTGAAAGTCAAAAAAGACAAAATAACAGCATGGGTATTCATAAATGAAAATCAATTTTCTATACTTGTCTACCCGACAGCTTTACGGTTTATGTTTGAAGAATTGACACTGCAAATGTCATTTTTTCCTCTGATAGTGCATTGGCATAAGAGTTGCTACATTTTTCAAAAAAAGGAGGTTAGTATGACAACCGCAATTGCAAAAAAACAAAATGGTAATCCATCTGTAAGTTTTGGAAATGTAGTTGACAACTTATTCCAAAATAGTTTACGCCGGTTTTTTGATGATAATTTCTGGGAAACCGACACCCCGCTGGCAACAGGCAAAATACCGGTGAACGTAAGGGAAACCGAACAACAGTATGAAATGGATGTAATAGCCCCTGGCTGCAGCAAAGAAGATTTTAGCGTGAACATTCAGGATAACCTGCTCACTATTTCTTTCAATCACAAGGAAGATAAGAAAGAACAGGACCAGAAAGCCGGATGGGTACGAAATGAATACCTGCAACGGTCATTCAGCAGAACATTTACTCTGGATGATACCGTTGACGTGACTAAGATCAATGCAGCTTATACCAATGGCATTTTGCGGCTTACCCTTCCCAAAAACGAGAAGGCGAAAAAGTTTTCCCGGAATATCGAAATCAAATGACACAAACGGATTACCATTTCCAACAAAGGTGGGACCGGTAGTCGTCCCACCTTTTAAGTAATATGATATGCATGATGCATTATTCAATATCAGGTGCCTGTATTATCACAAACTGGTGAATTCGGATATATAATATAGTCACCTGGCTTTCAGGGAAACATATCATAGACAACAATTTTAAATCGGCACATGGGATAACAGGCTGCCCTGCTGCTATCTGCCATTTGGATCACAATTCTAAGGAAACTGATCTATGGAAAATAATCAGATTTTATGGAAACAAAATATTACATATTGTTAAGCATGAAAACACTTGCCGGTCCGGAAAGTTTTGCCCATTTTTTTATTGGTAATAACCGGGTGGCAGCTTATGCTCTTTTCCGGAAGCTGAAAGGAACAGCCGATGTTAGTGAAAGAAATGTGCTGTACCTTGACTTTATGGAAACCAGGGATGATCTTCCGGTGAACCTGAAACTGATTACCTGTACATTGGAGGAATTGGCCGAAAACTGTAAACTTATTACTAAAGAGATCTTTAAGATAAACAACCTTGAAGGGTTGTAACGCAACTCCCGCAAAGATGGATTAAATTTGCTATTGATTGCTCCAAAATAAAAATACCCCGCTGCTGTGGGGTCATTCACCGACTTGCAGCATTACAACCGAACACTTTCAGCGGACTTTGTCCACCGAAGCTCACGACTAATAAAATTGAAATAAAATATAATGATATAAAAAGCGCGCTTTCGTTTTGCAGCAGCCCATAGCTTTAGCATAGGCTGCAAAACTTCGGTGGGCAAAAAAAAGCGGACCTTGTCTACCGTAGCCTACATAAGAAAGCCCACCTGCACTAAAGTTTCGGTGGGCTCAGCGGAGAGTGAGGGAGGTGAACCCGGCCTGTTCTCTTTTTAGTATCAATTAATTAAGACCTGCAAAAAACTAGAACTCCACTGTTTACGCATCAAGTCTTTACAATTATAAGAACTAAACAACTTACGTAAGGTTACGTAAATGCAGTTAATCAGTCAAATGCATCCATTTTAATTTCAAGCTCCAGAAAACAAAAGCCCTATACAGGTCTGTCGAATCTTTAATATACCTACGTATAACTTTTTTTATTTTGTTCTTGCATTAAACATATGATAGTTAAGTTCATTATTGGTTCTTTCTTTCAGCCCCTATGTGTCAATTTAAATATCATAAAGTTGTCGTCACCAGCATTGTGCCTTTTAAAATTTAATTTCTCCAAAAGTCTGATCGAACTTTGGTTTTTAGAATGAGTATATGCTTCTATTGAATTTATACCGATATGTTGAATCCCAAAGTCAATTACTTTTGAAGCCGCTTCTTGCATTATTCCTTTTCCCTGAAAGTCGGGTAATAATTCGTACCCAATTTCTACCTTCAAATTGTCGTTCGAAAAGTCAAATAAACAGATTGTTCCAATTAGTTTGTCAGTACCTTTCAATGTGATTGCCCAATAAATTGAATCATTTCTTTCGATGTTTTTATTAATAGTCCGGATGAAATTCCTTGCGTCATCAATTGATTTGCCTGGCTTCCTGTCAAGATATTTGTTTACGTTGCCGTCCGAACGTAAAGCAAATATTGCTTTGTCATCACTGCTTATGAGTTGCCTCAATATCAGCCTTTGTGTTTTCAAAACTGGAAACGGTGTAAAATTTCTGTTAGTCATTACTGGAAACATTTGTTTTGTTTTGTCGCCAAACCGCATGTTATGCGGTCATACTTTTTCAGCATTTAATGTCCAACAGTCAATGTTTAAATGAGTACCGCTTTGTCCAGGTCGTACCATTTCTTGTGGATGAAATTCCATTCCGCATTGTTGGTCATATTCATAAAGCATCCAAAACAAGATTTTATCTCTTGTCACTCCACGTTTTTCAGGGTCAGCAAACTTTGGTTCTGATAAATCAAGAGAATTATTTATAAAATCAAATACGGGTGGTGTCAGCCTGTGTCACCATATAGATCCACGAACTATATCTGTCAGCCGAATTCTTTTCTTTTTCTGTTTCGGTCGGTCGAATTTCTAATAGTTTTGTCACATTGTATATGTTTCAAAGCTATTGTTTGTATCTATAAATAACTAAAAGTATTTCATTCGCTCGATGTTATTTTAGTATGTCGCATTATTACTCAATTACAGGCGCATCCCCGGTCAGGCATGGCACAACAACTTTTCGAAGTAGAACAAAATTTATAGCAGAAGCACTCCCATACAAAGCGCATCTAAAAGGCAGAGGATGTGAATAATTTACAATTGAGCTTAATGTTATTTGTAATTTACACCCGCGCCTTTCTAACTGCACGCGGCGCCGCGTTTGTCCACGACTTAAAGGCTTTTCTGAATGCGGTTGGGTTTGAGTATCCCAGAATATCTGAAACTTCCGATATTTTTATCGCGGGGTTTTGCATCAACTGGAAAGCAATATCCTTTCTTATTTCTCCGGCAACATCGCGAAAGGTAGTGCGCTCCTGCATCAGTCTTCGTTGCAGGCTGCGGGGCGTTATATCCAATGCTGATGCAGCTTCATCAATAGAAGGTATCCTTCCCTTGAATTGCATGAACAATACCTGTTTCAGATTTCCGCCGGTAGTGTTGTGTGCCAGCAGCGCCTGTTTTTCAGCAACCATCGAATTGAAACGTTCAAACATAGATTGATCACTTGTGAGTATAGGTGTTGCTATATCGCTTTTATTTAAAATGATCCGGTTCATATCCTGGTTAAAAAGTACGTCGCAGCCAAAAAATTGTTGATATGCTGAAATGTCCCTTTTTGGGTAGGCCAGCTCTATTCTTAACGGAACAATGCGCTTGCCTGTAAGCGCCGCGGATGTGTTGAGGGTTGATGCGAATAAAAAATCATTTGCCTGCCTTGCCGGTTCAGGATGCTTCATCAGCCACATCTTATTCTGTTCTATTTCAAGAACGGCAACATCATTGATTGTGTATCTATATGAAATCATTGGCGATACCATGTGGCCATACCTGCCTAACATTTGCAACGCCTGGTCAAGATCTTTACAACTTTGGATCAAAAAACCAACCATGCCGTGAAGTAGTTTTGGCGTGCCGATACCTATATGCAAGCCGATCAATGGATCGCCTGTAAGCTTTAAAAGAGGCACCCATATCAACGCTGCTTTTTCCCATTCAACCATTTTTTCTGAGTCGCCCATCTCATCACCATTGATCTGCGACATTTGGCAAAGTGCGTCAAATGCCGCCCCGAATGAAGTAGCTGTTTGAAAGACGGTGCGTATGACTGTTCCCTGTAAGCCCATGGCGCAAAATATATCATTTCCGGAATAAAAGATGCCTTTTTCTGCCCGCAAAACCAAGGTCCTTTGCATTCTAAAATTACAAATATTATGGACACACGTAAAAGCATGTTTTTAAAAAAGTGGGTGACCGGAAACCTCCTCATTTACCCAGGATTATTAGGCCTTTTGCACCCGCTGATTGCGCACGGATTTACCGGCGATCATGATAAGCTGTTGACAACGCCCCAGTTTATCATGCATACCATTTCTATATTCATTTTTGTTTTCTTTCTTGCAGTTACGAGGAACAAGACATTTGAAAAAGTTGGAAAAAAGAAAACCCAGTCGGACACCTGGCCCTTTCTTTTCTTTACACCATGGATGTTCTGGCTGGGCTATTACACCCTCTTCGTACCGTTCGATATTCTTTTTTTGTTCCTGTCAATCGGTATCATCAATGCCATACAACTAAGGCCGTTCGTCAAATCTCCCGCAAAATGGGTATGGCAATGTATACTTGGTTATTTGCTTGCGGCAGTTGCAGGTATTTTAATAGGGCTGGGTGCTTATCTCCGGTATTACAAAGACTTCCAGGGCATCTCCAGAGACCTTGCTACCTGGACATCCATCAGTATTCCTGCGGCATTCGTTGTTGCATATTACTTCAGGTATATCCTGGGTAAGCAGATCCCGGCCGAAGACCGCCCGGCCATGACTTCCGAAAACAAACCGTCTTTCTCAAAGGTTGCGTGAAAACTTTTAATCATTAAACCCATAAAATATTCCACATGAAATACCAAACATTCAATTGGCTATTGCCATTTATATGCAGTGTGGTTGTAATCGCCTGTAGCAAAAAATGCTGGCTTGCCCGAGGCTCCTGCCACGGGAAACAAGAATGACGTTGTAACAGGTATTGTTACCGACTCTAGAAACCTTCCCGTGAAAGATGCTGCCATCACGATTGAACATATGGTGTGGTACAATAGTTACTTTATCGCTTCCAGTAATGTATCCAAAGATCATTCATATTCGTTCTGTTGGGACAGTAAACTGATAAGCGATTTATCGATGAGGATATATTCTGTTGCCAGCATAGCAAAAAACCGCCTGTGCTTGTTGCACAACTAAGATACTCACACTGTGTTAATGAAGCAATAAATAGAATAATTTTTGCAATAGATAATTCATGCAAGGCAAAAAACATTTAACCGAAAAACTGTTTTTGAGTTTTCAACTAAGCCAGCGGGTGCCTGCCGATAATTTTTACCGGCGCTTAAAGGATCAACTGGATTTGCACTTTGTGTATAAAAGCACTAAAAAATATTACGGTATGGAAGAGCAACAAAGCATCGACCCTGTTGTATTCTTTAAACTGACGTATAAAATTCTTCAAAATAATTTGGATAAGCTCTCAGATCTTGAATTTGTGTTTACAAAGACCGATACACTGGAGAAACAAGAGTTGGTAAAGCTGGGGTTCGAGCAAAATCTTTACTATCAGGGGTGTATCGAACCCCAACGATGATAGATTTACTTGCCTATAATTCCCATATAATGAAGGAGAAAGGGTTACTTATGTACAATAAAAAGCGGGAGAATTTTTCAATTCCCCCGCTCAGCGGAGAGTGAGGGATTCGAACCCCCGGACCTGTTACAGTCAACGGTTTTCAAGACCGCCGCGTTCGACCGCTCTGCCAACTCTCCGGCGCAAAAATAGGCTCGTACCGCTAATTGGCAAAAACTTATTCAATAATATTTTCCGCCTGAAACGCTAAACAAAAAAGACTGCCTTGATGTTATCAGCTTTGGTGTAGGAGTATAGGGTCGTAAGGTGTATGTACTTAGCTGTAGCATTACTAATACGACCGGTTGCCACAGTTTATCCCATACTTTAGTCAGGACTCGCTTGTGCCACAACAACTCTATGCTGCTTTTGCCTCGCTTCTGCTGCCCGCCCGCCTGCCCGACTGAGCCATTCAGGCGTGGATGACACCAGTCGGACGGGGGCTGGCGTTCGGACAGGTTGATGTGCTCTGCCCATCCAGCCCACATACGCAACAACAGCGAAACTGGAACACCGATGGTGGAAAAAAATAGAGGTCAGTAACAAACTATTCTCCGGGTTGTTTGCTTCGGGCAATGGTATTTGTCTTTTTCCACTTATTGGGTGTAGGCAGCAGAATCAGATTTGCCTTAACATATCTTTCGGGTTCAATGCCCATGGTATAAGTGTATTTATTATTACAGCCTGCTACAGCAGCTATCAAAACAAAACTTGTATAATACTAATCTAATTAGTATTTTTATGCTAACAAAATACGCAAACGCACAACATGTAAAAACCTTTATACCAGATTTGACCATATGATCGTGGCTGGTCCCGGCAATGATCTTTCGGAAAAGTGTTGTTTGTAAGACAAGCATTTGAACTGTAAATTATTATAAAGAATGGAAAAATTCACATTACTACCAAACACAGCAAAAAAATCAATCACAGGAGTGGAGATGGTTTCCCATAATCATACACCCATCTGCGAAATAGAAATCATTGATCTGCGCATACAGCAGGCAAAAGAAGAAATGGATGATTTGCCTTCCAGGAGATTTCATTTTATTGACACAGACAAAACAGTATACCGGGCCGAACTGCGGGTTTTTGAGATGCAGGGAGAGGGAGATTTTAAAACGGTATTAAGAGATTGCTGGAACTGGTGGCTGGCGGGCAGGATCAGGGAAAATACATTGTACCAGCTCTCTGAAAATTAAGGGTTTAGTTTTCTCATGTAAATTTTGGCGCCGCGTTTCCACGCGGTGCTTTTTAAAGCCAGCGCTTTTGAAAGCCTTCGCTTCGCTCGCGGTCTTTTTTGCTTGTCCGCATTTGCAAGCAAGCTTGCATGCTTGCAAACAAAAAAGCCCTGCACTGCGTGCAAGGCTTTGTGACCCCGTCAGGATTCAAACCTGAAACCTTCTGATCCGTAGTCAGATGCTCTATTCAATTGAGCTACGGGGCCAGTTAAGTAAACGATCAACGAAAAAACTTTAAACCTTTCTGATCCGTAGTCTGATGCTCCCTGCCTACCGGCAGGCAGGTATTCAATTGAGCTACGGGGCCAGTTAAGTAAGCGATCAACAAAAAAACTTCAAACCTTTCTGATCCGTAGTCTGATGCTCCCTGCCTACCGGCAGGCAGGTATTCAATTGAGCTACGGGGCCAGTTAAGTAAACGATCAACAAAAGAACTTAAAAACCTTCTGATCCGTAGTCTGATGCTCCCTGCCTACCGGCAGGCAGGTATTCAATTGAGCTACGGGGCCCTCTTTTCTGTATTCGGGCGGCAAAGATAAGCCGGCATACTAAAAATGCCAAAAGAATAATAAGCAAATCAATGGAACCTGAGCAGTTAGCTTTGAGCCATCAGATTAGCTAAAGTATACTAACAACAAAGGGATAAAATTACTAACGATGAGGCTTGGTAATCCTTCTCTCACCACTCCTCCTGAGCAGTCAGCCTTCAGCCCTCAGCAATCAGCTACAGTATACTAACGATGCAGTGATAATCCTCCTCTCACCACTCACCACTTACTTCTCAATAATGCCATCTTACAAACGCTTCCATTGCCGCATATTTAATGAGTCCCAGTTGGGCATACAAATCAGCAGTATTGGCATTGCGCTCTTCCGCCCGTTGCCAGAACTCACGGGCATCTGTACCCTGGAATGGAACAGAATCTTTTTGCGACTGGTGTATGAAAATACCAAAACGTTTTTTAAGCACCTGCTCGGGGCTCATGGGTATCGCCATTTCTATTTCGGTAATATCCCACTCCTGCCATGCGCCTTTATACAGCCACACCCAGCAATCTTTGACCCATTCATCTCCCGCCGCCTTAATTCTCTTGAGCGATTCAAAAACAATTTCAAGACACACTTTATGCGTACCGTGCGGATCGGCCAGGTCGCCGGCACAATATACCTGCTGTGGTTTTAACTCACGTAATAGTTTCATGGTTAGTTGCACATCCTCTTCGCCCATCGGATTTTTTTCAATGGTGCCTGTTTCATAAAAAGGCAGGTTCTGAAAATGCGCCCGCTCATCTCCAACTCCCACATACCGGCAGGTAGCCTTGGCTTCACACCTGCGGATAAGCCCTTTAATATTCCTTATTTCGGCGGTGTCTGTCTGCCTGGATTTTTTCTGTGCAAAATATTCACGAGCTTCTCCTGATATTTCTTTAGATTTTTTACTGTCAATGCCAAACATATCCTCAAATCCAACTGCAAAGTCCAGGAACCGGGTTACAAATTCATCGGTAACCGCAATATTGCCCGAGGTTTGGTAGGCTACATGCACTTCATGCCCCTGGTCGTGCAGGCGCTGAAAAGTACCCCCCATGGAAATGATATCGTCATCGGGGTGAGGGGAAAATATAACCACTTTTTTAGGATAGGGCGTTGACCTTTCGGGATGTTGCGGAATATCCGAATTGGGCTTGCCCCCGGGCCAGCCGGTAATGCTATCGCGCAGCATATAAAATACCTGCAGGTTAATTTCATATACGTCACCTTTTTCCACCAGCAGATCACCCAAACCATTATCGGTATAATCGCTGTTGGTTAAGCTCAGCACAGGCTTATTTAATTTGATAGCCGCATTAATTACTGCCCGGCGGATGAGCTTGGGCGTCCACTCGCAATCGCCGGTAAGCCAGGGTGATTTAATACGGGTAAGTTCTGAAGCCGCCAGTTCGTCCAAAACAAAAACGCAATTATCATGGTTCTGTAATAAGGAAGCAGGAATGGATTCCGTGATATTATCCTCGGCAGCGGCTTTTACTACCGGGGCTTTAAACTGCCCCCAGGCCATCAGCAATATTTTCTTTGCTTTCATAATGGTGCTTATTCCTGCTGTAATGGCCAGGCGGGGCACCTGTGAAATATTGACGAACTCGTACGAATTGGCTAACCGTGTTGAATTTTCAAGTGTTACCAGCCTTGTTTTGGAATATACACTCGATCCGGGTTCATTAAACCCAATATGCCCGTTTACACCAATGCCCAGTATTTGCAAGTCAATACCACCAGCTTCTTCAATCATTTGCTCATACCGGATGCAATATTCTTTCACTCTTTCCTTTGGCCATTCTCCACTGGGTATATGACAGTTGTTTTGGTCTATATCAATATGATCGAAAAGATTAACCTTCATGAAGCGATGATAACTCTGCAACGCATTCTTATCAATAGGATAATATTCATCTAAATTAAAGACAACCACATTTTTAAAACTTACGCCTTCTTCCCTATGCAGCCGGATCAGTTCGGCATATAGCGTTTTAGGAGTAGAGCCCGTTGCCAGTCCCAAAACACAGAGCTTACCCTGCGATTGCCTGTCTTTAATAAGGTCGGCAACTTCGCGGGCCGCAAACCGGGATCCTGCCTTGAAATCCGGGAATATCTGGCAGGAAATTTTCTCAAAAGAATCAACCATACTCATGATCAGTTAGAATTTAGATATTTTGATTGTTTCAATAATAATTCATGGGAGGAAACTGCAAGATAGGAGTAAAAATGCATTCATTTTATATCGGGCAAAATTTTGGACAAACGTTTGTGGATGGCTATCTTTATTGTCCTTCCCGTTCCATAAATCCCTGTAGAAATATCAATGATCGCTTAAACAATTTTTATGAAACACTTGCCACAGCATATCACAAAAGCAGTTATCCTGATTTTCTTACTCGCGGGTTTTGCTATTCCAAAAAATTTTTCGAACGGATACGCTGATTCCGCAATGCTGAATGGCGCCTGGCACAGCACTGCTGGCAGCATTGAGCAGAGCTTTATTATAGCAGATGGTTATTGTATGCTTGCAAAATACGACAAAGCCAATAAAAAATTCATACACAGCTTCGGAGGACCGATAACCCGTGCTAACAACAAAATTAGCCTTAAGGTTGAATTTAACAGCAGCGACAAAGCCCAGGTGGGCAAAACAATGGATTATAATTTTTCCGTCAGTAGTAATATACTTACCAGCAATATAGGCGGCGCAAAAGCGGAATGGCAAAGAACGGATGATGGTAAAAGTGATTTAGCCGGCAACTGGCGTATTACACAGCGAAAACAGGGAGATAAAATGGGTGATATGCCCCTGCGCGCAAGAAGAACCCTGAAACTTTTAACCGGAACACGTTTTCAATGGGCTGCCATTAATATAGAAACGGGAGAATTTTCCGGAACAGGCGGCGGCACATATACCTTTACCAACGGGAAATATACAGAGCACATTGAATTTTTTTCACGCGATAGTACCAGAGTGGGGGCTTCTTTGAGCTTTGATGGAAAAATTGAAAATGGAAACTGGATCCACTCCGGTTTAAGTTCCAAAGGCGATCCGATATATGAAATATGGTCGAGGATGAAGTAGTGGGTGAGGAATACAAAGAACCAAAATAACAAGAACCAAGTAAAATAACAAATTAAAAAAAACCAAAGGGAAAGGAGAAAAGAGAGAAGTCAAAGAAGGAAATATCCGTCCCCTCGTTAGTAGTTACTGTCTGAATCTGATAGCGGAGAATCCGAAGTCCGAAGCGAAATGCAACCATAAACCACAAACTATAAACTATAAACTTGCATTTTACTTCCTCATCGAAGAAGCCCTCACTTCCATTGTGGTTTTTAGTTCAATGGTTTTGTACTGATGATGCAGGGTATTGTTCTCAATCATGGTTATCAGTAGCCTGGCGGCCGACTGCCCTATATCAAATGTAGGCTGATGTATAGCTGTTAAAGAAGGATCAATAAAACGGCAAACGGGATTATCAAAAAAACCTACCATGGCTATATCTGCAGGTATCCGCAATTTCATTTCCTTCAATACTTCAAAACAACCTATCGCTATTCTTTCGCTGGTAGCCAATATAGCGTTTGGTTTTGGCGTGTTTTTTAATAATTTAACCAAAGCTTTTTTAATGTTGGCAAAATCAAAATCGCAGTGAACGATCCATTTTTTCTGAACCGGGATCTTATATTTTTTTAATGCTTCCATATACCCCTTCATCCTGTTCTTTGTAACAGATAAATAAGGAGCCATGGTAACATGGGCTATACGGCGGTATCCCTGTTCCAGCAGGTGACAGGTAGCATCATAAGCCCCGCCTGCATCATCGGTAACTACACGGGGCGTATCAATTTCATCGCATATCCTGTCGAACATTACCACCGGAACGCCTTTATCAATGAGTTCAGCCAGGTGGGCGCCTTTTTGGGTTTCATTGGAAACAGAAATGATCAAACCATCTATTCTGCGCGATGCCAGCAGGTTGATATTGATTACCTCTCTTTCATATTTTTCATGACTTTGGAAGATCACCACATGATAACCCATATTGTAGGCTATATCTTCAATACCCGCAATTACGGCCGAACAAAAATAATTGGCTATCTCAGGAACAATTACGCCTATTACTTTACTTCTTTTTTCTTTTAATGAAAGCGCAATCGGGTTGGGCGTATATTTCAATTCCTTGGCCAGATCCTGTACCAGCTTACGTGTATCATCATTAATTTCAGTACTTCCCCTCAACGCACGGGAAACCGTAGACGCGGAAATACCCAGCTTACGTGCAATATCTTTTATGGTTACCGGCTGTGGCGTTTGCATACAATAAAGATATAATCCCTTTACCATTCATAGGCATATTTACCGGCAGGAATAAATCTTTTCTAAATTATTGCACCTTTAACTGAAATACATATAATGCAAACGTTGCCGGGAACGAGTGCGGAAAAAGTGCTGGTGTGTTGTTCATATCAACTGTTGGAAAGCACAGCGTATCTCCCTATTTTTACGTTAACAGAATTTTAAGAATGTTTTTTGATTTTGCCGCGATTGCTTTTTGATTTAAATATGAAAATAAAATTACTGACCACTATAGCAATGCTGATGCTATGGTGCTGCTCTGCAACCAATGCCCAGGTTATTGCCAAACTAACGCTTCCTGCTGCTAACAACAGCATTGGTGCGCCGGTATATATTAATCTTGATGCCATAACCAGTATTCCGGATTCTCTGTTAACGCTTCGCGAAATAACCGG
Source organism: Agriterribacter humi (assembly GCF_009192765.1). Lineage (GTDB taxonomy): Bacteria > Bacteroidota > Bacteroidia > Chitinophagales > Chitinophagaceae > Agriterribacter > Agriterribacter humi. The sequence goes on from NZ_VOHQ01000001.1 coordinate 535,039, forward strand.
TAAAAACAGTACAGCAGTACCTTTTCAAATTGAAACAGGCTATCACCGCTACCTGTGGTGGATGGTGAATAATAAGAATGGCGCTTCAAAAAGAGTATTTGAGCTGGTCAAAACAAGTTCTCCCTCTTCCTCTGCAACCGCAGCTTTACAATTAACTACAACTAATGGAACTGTATTGATTACAGAAAATGGTAAGAATGTATTGCAATACAATTTTGCCACGCATTATCCTCCCGCCGGTGTTGACACTGTTTTTAAACGCAGCGGTTTTATCCATCCTTTATGGACGCCTTCGGGAAACGTACTTACAAGGATCAATCCGCCGGACCACTATCATCATATGGGTTTATGGAACCCGTGGACGCATGTGCTTTTTGAAAATAAAGAAGTTGATTTCTGGAATATCGGCGATAAAAAAGGTACGGTTCGTTTCAGCAATTTCATTTCAAAATACAGTGGCAATGTATATGCCGGGTTTAAGGCCCTGCAGCAACATGTAGCTTTTAATATACCAGAAGCCGGAATGGAAAAAACAGCGATGAACGAAGTTTGGGATATCAAAGTGTATAATGCGGGAGGAAATATGTGGCTGTGTGACTTTACCTCCTCCCTGAATTGTGCTACCAACAGCCCGGTAACGCTTAAAGAATACCGCTATGGTGGTTTTGGGTTCAGGGCTACGGAAGAATGGAATAACGCCAACAGCAAAGTGTTTACATCGGAAGGCAAAACACGTAAAGAAGCGGACGCCTCCACTGCCCGCTGGTGTATGATTGACGGAGACCTGGAGAAAGGACACGGCGGCATTTTATTTATGAGTTTCCCTTCCAATTATAATTTTCCCGAACCTATGCGGGTTTGGCCGGTAGACGCCAATAAAAGAGGGGATGTGTTTTTTAGCTTCAGTCCTACCAGAAATAAAGACTGGCTGCTGGAACCTCAAAAGAATTACGTTTTAAAATACAGGATGCTTATTTATGATGGAACAATAACGCCTCAACAGGCGGAAGAAGTGTGGAAAAGCTTTGCGCATCCGCCGGAAGTGAAGATAGAGAAGGTGGGAATCAGCAACCTGTAAGGACTACCGGTCTGATGCCGTGTTGAGCAGTCCTAACAGGTTTTACAAGTGGAAGTGGAAGAACCAAAAGTTTAAAATTATTCTGAAGCACCGCCCCTCTCTTGCTTCTCCGCCGCGGCGGAGAAGCAATGACGGGAGAGGAAAAGAGAGCGGGATAAAATATAAAAATATGAGAAAGAAAAGTTTGCTTTTTATTACATGTATCTGTCTGGCTTTATTTGCTGTAGCCCAAAACAAATCAAAGGATAAGGCTAAAGTGAACTGGAAAAAAGTGAATGTGCTGGTATATATTAAAAACGGGAAAGGATATGTGCATGAGAACAGGGCGGCAGGCGTGGCGGCCATTAAGCAGTTGGGGGCTCAGCATGGATTTTCAGTAGCAGTATCGGAAGATCCGGCGGATTTTACCGAAAATAATCTTAAAAAGTATAACCTGGTTGTATTCAATAATACCAATAATGAGGTTTTTGATACCGATGAGCAAAAAGTAGCTTTCATGCGTTATGTGCAGGCAGGCGGCGGGTTCGTGGGTATTCATTCTGCAACAGGCACAGAAAGACAGTGGCCCTGGTTTAAAAGATTGATCGGCGCTTCATTTTTGCGGCATGCGAAGCATCAGCCTTTCAAAGAGATCATCATTGATGCAGATCATCCCTCTACCTCCTTTTTACCTAAGGTGTGGGAGAGAGATGACGAGTGCTACTTCTTTAAAGAATACAATCCTGATATTCGTGTATTAATAGTTCATGATCTTGGTCCGCTGGATGATAAAGATAAGCCGACCTATTATGGTGGCACATCTTCTCCTTCAGTGTGGTGCCATGAATTTGACGGAGGAAGGCAATGGTATACTTCGTTAGGACATGACATTGCCACCTATGCAACAGCAGCATTTCAAAAGCACATTATGGGTGGTATTATATGGGTTATAGGAAATAATAAACCATTGGATTATTCAAAAGCCAGGGCAACAAGTCCTGCTGACCCTTTACCATATTAAAGATGAAGACCGGCAAAACATTACATTTTCAATATAATAAAAACCGCTATTATAAAACCAGTTATCATGAGCAGAAAAAAAACAGTATCCTCCAGGAGAAATTTCATTAAAAATACACTAAAAGGTACGGCAGGCGCCGCCATGCTGGCTGGCATTCCTTCTATTGTACCTGCATCCGTATTGGGCAAATACGCGCCATCCAACCGCATTAACGTTGGCGCTATCGGCAACGGAAGAATTGCCCGCGACTGGGATATGCCTGGTGTAATAAAGCAGGATACTGCAAAAATACTGGCAGTATGCGACTTAGACAGCAACAGGGTACAAAGCGCTAAAAAATGGGTAGATGATTATTATATAAAAAAGGGACAGTCGGGCTACAACAGTACAAAAACCTATGAGCACTACGAAGAATTGCTTGCCAATAAGGATATTGATGCGGTAATCGTTGCCACGCCAGACCATTGGCATGTGCTCCCCGCTATTCATGCCGTACAGGCAGGAAAGCATGTGTATATGGAAAAACCCGCTTCCCTGTGTATTAGTGAGGGAAGGATACTGAGTGATGAAGTGCTCAAATCGGGCTGTGTATTGCAAATAGGCAGCCAGCAACGTTCGATGCCACAATTTAAAAAAGCATGTGAACTGGTGCGCAATGGACGGATTGGCAAATTACATACCATTTATGTAGGTCTGCCCATTGACAAACCCGAAGAAAGCACGGTTGAAAAAGAAATGCCGGTGCCACTCAATCTGAATTACGAAAAATGGCTGGGCGCTACACCGTATGTACCATACACCGAAAAATTGGTGCACCCGCAAAATGGATTCTCCCGGCCGGGATGGCTGCGCTGCGAACAATTTGGCGCGGGCATGATCACCGGCTGGGGAGCACATCATTTTGATATTGCCAACTGGGGAATGGGAACAGAAAATACAGGCCCCATTGAAATATCAGGTAAGTCTGATTGGCCTGCTAAAGAAGCTTTGTGGGATGTGCATGGCAATTACAAAACGGAAAGCCTGTTTGCAAATGGAGTAAAAGTATTGGCCAGCAATGACTATCCCAATGGCGTAAAATTTATGGGCACCGAAGGATGGATATTCGTTACACGGGGCAGTTATTCCGCAACAGCCAGCGATCCGGTAGTAAAAGGCAAAAATGCAAAAGCGCTTGATGCAAGCGATCCAAAAATCCTTACATCAGTCATTGGCGAAAATGAAATTCATCTTGTTGACAGTAAAGATCATCATGCCAATTGGCTGAACAGCATCATTACCGGAGTGCCCAATATTGCGCCAATAGAAGTAGGTCACCGGGCATGCTCGGTTTGCCTGCTGAACCATAGCGCCATGAAGCTGAACAGGAAACTATACTGGGATCCCGTAACGGAACGCTTTAAAAATGACGATGAAGCCAATGCCATGCTTGTGCGTTCACAAAGATGGCCGTACCAGATTGAAAAAGGGTTTAATGTAAGAACGATGATATAATTTTTGAGATTTGGAATTGGAGATTTGAAATTGGAATACAGTTTATGGTTTGGGGTTTATTGTTTATAAAGGTGCTGAACGATTGCCCGCCCGTGCTGTATGGATATGGACGGGGATATATTCTAAAGAAGATTGGGAAGTACCAATAGCCTGAAATTATTCTGCAGCACCGTCCTTCGCCACAAGAAGAAGGATAAGAGGATGAGGCTAAAGAGGACATGTGGTAATTTGAAAATCAAGAAAGGGTTACAGCTTTGTTTGGCTATATTCTAAGCTGATGTGGAAGAGCCACAAGTTTGAAATTATTCTAAAGCGCCGTTCCTCTCCGCTGTGCGGAGAGGAAAAGAAGGTGAGGTAAAACAACACTATGCAACGATATACAACCATACTATTTTCGGCCTTAATGATAGGAGCAGCGGCCTGCCAGTCTTCAGGCGATAAAAAAGATGAATCCATAAAAGACAGCAGCATGGTGAAACTCATCACACTCGATCCCGGCCATTTTCATGCCGCACTGGTGCAAAAGGTCGGCTATCCCGGTGTAGATACTACCGTGCATGTATATGCGCCGGAAGGACCGGAACTGCAATCCTATCTCAGCCTGGTTAACCAATACAACGAAAGAGCGGATAATCCCACGCACTGGAAAGAAGAAATATATACAGGAAGCGATTTCGCTGAAAAAATGCTGGAGGAAAAGAAAGGGAATGTGGTAGTTCTGTCGGGCAACAACCGTTTAAAAACAGATTATATACAAAGGTCTGTAGCTGCCGGGTTGAATGTGCTGGCAGACAAACCTATGGTCATCAACAGTACTAATTTTACCAAACTGTTACAGGCATTTGATGATGCGGGAAAGAAAAATGTGCTTCTTTATGATATTATGACAGAGCGTTCGGAAATTACCAATATACTGCAGCAGGAACTGATGCATATGCCCGGCTTGTTTGGCGAATTAACAAAGGGAACGGAAAACGACCCGGCCGTTATGATTGAAAGTGTACACTACTTTTTTAAAAGCGTATCGGGTAAACCATTGGTGCGGCCGGAATGGTTTTTTGATGCGGCGCAGCAGGGAGATGCCATAGCCGATGTGGGAACACACCTTGTTGATCTTGTACAGTGGCAGTGTTTCCCCGGAGTGTCACTGGATTATACAAAAGATATTCAGATCAATACTGCCCGCGTTTGGCCAACGCCTCTAACCTTATCGCAATACGCATCCATTACAGGTAAAAACACTTATCCCGAATTTTTGAAAACAGATATCGTCAAGGATTCCATTTTAAATACGCATGCCAATGGCGAAATGAATTATACCTTAAAAGATATTCATGTTAAGATCATTGCCCGGTGGGATTATAAAGCCGCAGAAGGGGGCGATACCCATCATGAAATTATAAAAGGAACCAAAGCCACCCTGGAAATAAGACAGGGCAAAGCAGAAAATTACAAACCTGTTTTATACATCATTCCTTCCGGCGATAAAAAGGATGATTTTGATTCCGCGGTGCAGGAAGCAATAGCAGCCATCGCTGCAAAATATCCTGGTGTAAAGTCCGAAAAGCAGGGAGCGGAATGGAAAGTAATTGTTCCTTCATCATACGACGTGGGGCATGAAGCCCATTTTGGGCAGGTGATGGAAAGGTATTTACAATATTTGAAAGAAGGCAGTTTGCCCGGATGGGAAGTTCCGAACATGATAACAAAATATTATACCACTACAAAAGCATTAGAAACAGCAACGAAATAGAAACTGTATTTCCGATAGTTAAGATACAGGTAAGCCACCCACACCATATAAGCTAAAGAAAGGTCCGGGAAAAAAGCACACAATGCCGGGTGGCGGAGCTTTGCCCATTTGAAATACATTAATAAGATGAGCTTGAGCCGCGGTTAGTGTCTGCACTAACCATTATACAAACAACAGATCTAACTAATTTTTATGATGACAACCAATAAGTTCAATTTATCAGGAAAAAAAGCATTGATCACCGGGGGCAGTAAAGGGTTGGGATTTGCTATTGCAAAAGCATTTATTGAATACGGCGCAGAAGTGATCATTACGGGAAGGAATAAGGAGCACATGAACAAAGCATGTAAGGCGCTTGGACAAAAATGTACAGGGCTGATTTTTGATCTTAAAGATTTAGAGCGAATAGCAGCATTTGTTTCAACCGTAGAAAAAGAACATGGTGCTATTGATATACTGGTAAACAATGCCGGCATCCATTTAAAAAAAGATGCACTGGAAGTAAGTAACGAAGAGTATGAAGAAGTGATCCGCATTAACCAGCAGGCCGTATTTGCATTGAGCCGGGAGTGTGCAAAAAAAATGGTGAAGCGCAAAAAGGGCGTGATCATCATGGTGAGTTCCATGGCCTCCCAATATGGCATACCAAAAGTAATCGCATATACATCAGCAAAAGCAGCAGTAGAAGGAATGACAAGGGGTTTAGCGGTAGAGCTGTCGCCGTTGGGCATAAGGGTAAATTGTATTGCCCCCGGCTTTATTGAAACGGATATGTCTTCCAAAGCATTGAATGGCGATAAAGAAAGGAAAGAGCGGGTATTGTCGCGCACACCGATGGGCAAATTGGGAACACCGGAAGATATAGCGCATGCGGCAGTGTATTTATCATCCGATGCGGCAGGCTACATTACCGGCATAGTACTGCCTGTTGACGGAGGTAATGCTATTGGGTTTTAGCGATCAGCTAACAGCGGTCGGCACGCGACAAAGGAGCGTCAGACCGCGGATGAATCTGAAGGCTGTCGGCTATCAGCTTTCAGCCGTCAACTTTGGGCTGCAAGATGTAGGCTACAGGTTACAAGTTGCAGGTTACAGGGAAAGTACTAGCATAATAAAATACATATTCATTCAAATAAAACAATAGAAATAGGGCTAACTGAGAAAAGCACCAAACCAAAACAGATTATTAATAAACTAACAAAACTTGCTATTATGAAGGAGAGAAAACTTCGCAGGCTACCGGTGCTTTTATGCATCCTCCTGCTTTGCCAGTGGCAAACCACGCTTGCACAGAACATTACTGTGCAGGGCACGGTAACCACGACCGACCGCCCCAATGGCGTTCCCGGAATTTCCGTTAGCGTGGAGGGTACCACCAATGGTACTACCACCAGTGATGAAGGCAGATTCCGGTTAACCGGAGTACCCGGCTCGGGGAAGCTTGTATTTTCATCTGTGGGTTTCAAAACACAGACCATCGCTGTAAAAGGCCAGTCAACCATTAATGTTGAATTAGAAGCAGCAGAAGCTTCCCAGTTAGAACAGGTGGTGGTGATTGGCTATGGTACGGCCAAAAAGAAAGACCTTACAGGAGCCGTGTCTTCAGTAAAAGCTACCCAGTTGGAAAACGAAAGACCATCATCCATCCAGGATATCCTACGCGGAAATATTCCGGGTTTAAATATCGGCTTCACCGCTTCGCCCAAAGGAGATGCATCGCTGGAGGTAAGGGGTAAAAACACTTTGAATGCAGGGTCCAGTCCGCTTATTGTACTGGATGGTATCATTTATTATGGTGCGTTGGCCGACATTAACCCCAATGACATTGAAACCATTGACGTATTAAAAGATGCAAGTTCTGCGGCAGTATATGGCGCAAAAGCGGCCAGTGGCGTAATTCAGGTTACTACCAAAAAAGGTAAAACAGGCAAACCTGTTATTAACTTTAATGCGAGCACCGGGCTTGCAACCATGAGTGTTAATGAAAGAGTGTACAATGCTGATGAATTTTTATACACCTGGAGAAGAAACGCGCAATACAGCACGAACATTAATGCAAAGCCTTACCAGTTTGACGATCCCCGTCAATTACCATCAAACATTCCTGTAGCCGACTGGCTGGCTTACGACAATTCTAATCCTACTGCCGACCCTGTTACCGTTTGGCTGCAAAGATTAAACCTGCAACCCGTTGAAATAGCCAATTACAAAGCCGGGCGAACGCAAAACTGGTACGACAAGATGTTCCATAATGGCCAGCGCCAGGATTATAATATAAGTCTTTCCGGCAGGCAGGACAGGATAAACTATTACTGGTCTATGGGCTATATGAAAAACGAAGGCGTTGTAGTGGGAGATGATTACAATGTAATGCGTACCCGCATTAATATAGACGCTAAAGTAACGGATTTCTTAAGCGTGGGCACCAACACGCAATTCAGCGTACGCGACGAAAGCGCCGTACCTGTAGACTGGACGCTGATTACAGCAAACTCTCCCTGGGGCTCTTTCTGGAATGACGACTCCACCGATTATCGTTATATTCCAAATGATGAAGCCAGTGGGGGAAGAAACCCTTTCTCCGTTCCAAAATATACCGACCGCCTCAAAAAATACTATACGCTTAATGCCAGTATTTATGCAAAGGTTTCACTGCCGTTCGATATAAAATACCAGATAAATCTTACACCACGGTTTGAATGGTATAATTATTTTAACGGGCAATCTTCAAAATACCAGGACTGGACAAATGTTGGAGGCATTGCAACAAGAGAAAACCGAAATATTTATCAATGGCAGGTAGATAACCTGCTTACCTGGAGTAAAAATATTGGACGGGATCACCATGTAGATGTAACCTTATTGGCCAATGCGGAAAAATACAGGGTATGGCGTAATAAAGTGGTGGGTACCGGCTTTCAACCCAGTGATGTGCTGGGTTACCACAATATGGGAGCCGCAACCATTACTGTTCCCTGTAATACCTGTGTTTACAGCGATGAAGGCGATGGCACTCAGTATGGAGATGAAGTAAGCACTGCGGATGCCTTAATGGCCCGCTTGTTTTACTCGTATAAAGACCGCTACATGCTCACTTTAACGGCAAGGCGTGATGGCTACTCAGCCTTTGGACAAAGCAATCCAAGAGCTACTTTCCCATCAGCGGCAATAGGCTGGGTTTTCAGTGATGAACCATTCCTCAAATCGGGATGGCTGAACTATGGCAAACTGAGAGTAAGCTATGGGCTTAATGGCAACAGGGATATCGGCAGGTATGTAGCATTATCTGATTTGCAAACCGGCAAATATTTACACGTACTGCCCAACGGAAATATCCAGCAGGTATCGCAGTTGTATGTGAACAATATGCAGAATAAATTATTGAAATGGGAAACCACTACCGCTTTTAATGTGGGACTCGATTTTGCCCTGCTCAACAACAGGATAGATGGAAGTATTGATGTGTATAAAAGCAAAACAAATGATCTGCTGGTTAAACGCACATTACCCGACATCCTGGGCTTCAGTTTTGTTTGGGACAACCTTGGGCAGGTTGATAATTCCGGCGTGGAAATAGGGCTCAATTCAAGAAATATTCAAAGAAATAATTTTACATGGAATACATCATTGAACTTCTCTTTGAACCGTAACAAAATCGTGCATCTCTATGGCTCTAAAACAGACATAAAAGACGCCGATGGAAATGTTATAGGAGAAAAAGAAGCAGATGATAAGGCGAATAAATGGTTTATTGGTCAGCCCTTAGACGTTGTATGGGATCAAAACGCATTAGGCATCTGGCAAACCGCTGAATTTGACCAGGCACGTGCATATGGTGTTTACCCCGGCGATTTTAAGATCAAAGATGTAAACAATGACGGTAAATATACGGATGACGACAGGGAGTTCCTGGGCTATACCGAACCACGCTTCCGGTGGACACTGCGCAATGAATTTACTTTCTTTGAGAATTTCAGTTTCTCGTTTATGATGTATTCGTACTGGGGTCACATGGCCACCTATAACCAGGCAAAGAACAGGAGCAATGCATTCCCTGATCGTGTGAATTCCTATGCATTTCCATTCTGGACAGCCGACAATCCAACGAACGATTACGCAAGACTGGCATCGAATGACGGTAGTGCGAGTTACAGCGTATACCGGAAAAAATCATTCATCCGGTTAGACAATGTGGCACTCGCTTATGCAGTTCCTAAAACATTGCTGAAAAGAGTCAGTACGCAGGATCTGAAATTCTTTTTCACAATTAAAAATGCGGCAATGTATGCACAGCAATGGACATACTGGGATCCGGAAAACAGTGGTCCTACACCACGGATATATACATTAGGCTTAAATCTTACTTTATAAAATGTTTTCGTGAGGTAAAGAGTTGAGTACTATATCCAATCACTACATAAATATCAGAAAATGAAAATAATATATAAACCTGCATTATCCCTGGTGGCAATTGCAATAATTACATTGATGGGTTCATGCAAGAAAGACTTTTTAACACCGCAACCATTATCTTTTTATACGCCTGAAAATACGTTTAATACGCCCGAAGGGTTAAAAAGCGTTTTAGTAGCCTGTGAACGTAATATGCGTTACGAGTGGTTTGGAGATGGCGCGCCCATCATTACACAATTGATTTTTTCGGAGATGGCTATTGAGGGTACAACAGACAAATCGGGACCAGCACAGGATCTCAATTTGCAGATCACGCCTACCGCACAGTTAAACCATACAGATTTTAACAGGATCGGCTGGTACTGGTACGAGGGCTACAAGGGCATTAAATACGCCAATACGGCTATATCTTATATTGATCAGCCCAAATGGAAGTCGGAAGAAGAAAAAAACGCGGTATTGGGAGCCGCTTATTTTCACAGGGCTTACAGGTATTACATGCTTACCAATGAATTTGGTGATGTGCCCACGGTAATGAAGGAAGTAACAGAACCGAGGCTTGATTTTTACTCGGTAAAACGCGAAGTGATCCTTCAAAAAATGAAAGCAGACCTGGAATTCGCGGAACAATGGGTTCCGGAAAAAACCAGTGGAGGCGAGGTAACCAAAGGCGCAGTAAGCCATTTGCTTACCAAAGTGAACCTTGCTTTAGGGAATTTTGACGATGCCATTGCATCTGCCAGTCGTGTTATAGATGGTGGTGTTCATGCCCTGATGACACAGCGTTTTGGTGTTGATAAAGGCGATGCTTCTAAAAATGTTATATGGGATTTGCATCGTCCGCTTAATAAAGCAAGAGCTGAAAATACAGAAGCCTTAATGCTGGTTATAGACAGGGACGGATATAAAGACAATGGTGATTTCGCCGGTGGCGGTTCCACTATGCGGCAGGCCGTACCTTATTGGTTTTCCAATAACATCATTACGCCCAGCGGCAACAGGGGAACAACCGATGCTTTAAAAAAGAACAACGCAAGTATTGATTATGACCAGGCTACTAATTTTGGCAGGGCCATAGGACGGTGCCGTGCTACCTGGTACAGTACACATACCTTGTGGGGCGATCCGAACGATCTGCGTCATGCGCCGGGCAACTGGATGCGGATGGAAGACCTGGTATACAACAACCCTGCATTAAAAACCATGAATCCTCCCGATCCTTATTACGGAAAACCGCTGCAACTCTACAATTCTTCCGGAGGTATTCTTTGTGCCGATACCATCAGAAGCTGGTTCGACTGGCCGCATTACAAATTATACATTCCGGACATTGAAAATGCAACCCCCAGCGGTGGACATACCGACTGGTATGTATTTCGCCTGGCAGAAACCTATTTACTGAGAGCTGAAGCCTATTACTGGAAAGATCAGAATGACCTTGCCGCTGAAGACATCAATAAAGTAAGAACCCGTGCAGGTGCAGCACCCATAACAGCAGCAGATGTAAATATCGGCACTATATTAGATGAACGCGGCAGGGAACTGTATTACGAAGAACCGCGCAAGGTTGAGCTTACACGTATATCGTATTTGTTTGCCCAAACAGGAAAAACGGCCTATAATGGCAAAACCTATAACCTGCAAAACTTCTCTACCGATAATTTCTTTTATGACAGGATCATGGAGAAGAATAATTTTTACAATAAAGGTGTTACAACCAATCATGGCGACAGGTATACGATGAGCCCATACCATGTGCTTTGGCCGATACCCCAGGGTGCCATAAACAGTAATGTGGAAGGTATATTAAACCAGAATGAAGGTTATGATGGCTTTCAGAATAATGTGCCGCCGTTAACTGAAATACCGGAAGAATAATTCCAGGACTTCTTACTATACTGGAAAGCGGAAGATCAAATCTTTCGCTTTTCACTTTTTAACGTATATTTCCGCACAATGTTGAAGAGGCTGTCTCGAAAGGGCCGGTTTAGAAGATATGCCACTAAGACTCAAAGACACAAAGTTCTGAACTCCAGGTTTTATTTTCTTCGTGTCTTAGTGACTTTGCGGCAAAATATCCTCCGGTTTTACTTTCCTGGTGCCACCAATGCCTTGGTTCTTGTTTGCACGAACCGGGGCGTTGACTTAAAAGTTAGTATAAGGCTATAAACAATAACAATAACATGCATACCAAACAATTACTACAAACATGGCGCTGGTTCGGGCCAAGTGATCCGGTAAGTCTCCGGGATATTAAACAGGCGGGCGTTCAGGGCATTGTTACCGCGCTGCATCACATTCCCCACGGGGAAGTATGGACGAAAGAAGACATACGTAAGCGCCAGGATGAACTGAAGGCTGGAGATTTTGAATGGAGCGTAGTGGAAAGTCTTACCGTGCACGAAAACATAAAAACACGCAACGGCAATTACGCTGAACTGATTGAAAAATACAAACAGTCACTTGCCAACCTTGCTTCCTGCGGTGTAAAGATTGTTACCTATAATTTTATGCCGGTAAACGACTGGACCAGAACGGATATCAATTATACCATGCGCGACGGTTCAAAAGCTCTTTATTTTAACTGGAGCGACCTGGCCTTGTTTGATATATACATCCTGCAAAGAAAAGACGCGGAAAAAACGTATCCCGCTGCTATTATTGAAAAAGCAGTCCAAAAAAATAAGTCCTATTCGTCAGCCGAAAAAGAAAACCTGGTCAATACCATTTTGTTTGGTATTCCCGGGGAGGAAAGGCGTACCACTGAGGGGATGAAAAAGGAATTGGAAAAGTATAAGGATATTGACCGTGCAGCATTGAAAAGCAACCTCGCTTATTTTTTACAACAAGTAGCCCCCGCAGCAGCCGAGTTGGGCATTCAGTTAGCCATCCACCCCGATGACCCTCCTTTTGATATACTGGGATTACCACGCATTGTGTGTTCGCAAAAAGACCTGCAGGATATTGTTTCCTATTCAGAAGCGCCGTCTAACGGGATCTGCTTTTGTACGGGATCGCTGGGCGCAAATCCTGCCAATGACCTGCCGGCAATGATCAAAGAGCTGGGCGCCCGCATCCATTTTGCTCATTTACGCAATACAATAAGAGACGATGAGGGGAATTTTTATGAAGCAGATCACCTTGATGGTGATACGGATATGTATGCTGTAATGAAAGCCCTGCTCACCATTCAGCAACAGGCTGCCCATCCCATACCCTTCCGTCCGGATCATGGCCACCAGATGCTGGACGATATGGATAAAATTACAAACCCGGGATATTCCGCTATAGGCCGCTTGCGCGGGTTGGCCGAATTGCGTGGATTGGAACTGGGCATTTCAAAGGGAGTGCATTTTAATTAAAAGCTATTTGGAGATAGTATAGTATTTATAAACAACTGGTTATTAGAAATTTATAAAATCTATTGCCTACTTCCAGGTAAAAAAATTTAACATTTATACCCGGTTTACGGTATTGATTTTCGCTAAAAATAGAGGTATTTTTAGCACGTAAAAGGCCCATTTCAAAATTGAACCCATTCAGTTAGCCTTACAGGGCAAGCTATTCAACATATATGGTGGGTTAGTGTCAATCAACTTCAAGTACAACCTCTCACTCGGGAGGTTGTAGCTTTTTATAAGCACCCCATTGTAACTTTCTCTTAATAAAAATGTAATTTCTCCATCCATTTATATGAATTAGCTAATTTGCCCCATATTTTATTGTGAATGATATGAATTTTACTGCCGAATGGATCAGTTACGACAGCACCAACGCTTTTTCTGCTTTGGCTATTGATTACCTGCATCAACATACAACATTACAACCGTTTTATAAATACAATCCCGGCTTGGGGGGAATTGGCAGAGCTATTGAGGAAAGAAAGACGTTCAACACCAGTCGTAAAAATGCAGTAGCAGCACTCAAAACTCAATACCAGGGAATTGATGTGTGCGAAAAGGTAACATTCAATATTGAAAAATTAGCCGATACCAGTACATTCACCGTATGCACAGCGCATCAACCCAACCTGTTTACCGGCTATCTGTATTTTATTTACAAAATTGTGCACGCCATAAAACTGGCCGATGAGCTAAATGCCGCTTATCCGCAATACCATTTTGTGCCGGTATATTATATGGGCAGTGAGGATAATGATTTGGAGGAACTGAACCATATCTATTTGAATGGCGATAAGCTAACCTGGGAAACAAATCAAACAGGCGCTGTTGGCAGAATGCATACCAAAGGACTGGACGCATTCATTCATCGCATTAGCGGTGAACTAAGCGTACTTGAGCATGGACAAGAATTGGTTGATCTGCTAAAAAGTTGTTACTGCCAGTCTTCTTCCGTGCAGGAAGGCACCTTGAAATTTGTAAACAGCCTGTTTGAAAATTACGGGCTGCTGGTATTAATTGCAGATAATGCTGCGCTAAAAAAAGAGATGATAAAAGTGTTTGAAGATGACCTCCTGCAACATACACCTGCTGCAATCGTCAAAAAAACTGCCGCAGAACTGTCAAAACATTATCATGCCCAGGTTAATCCGAGAGATATTAACCTTTTTTATATGAAAGACGGCATCAGGGAGAGAATAATCAAAAATGGAGATCAGTTTGAAATCAATAATACGAACACCCGTTTTTCCTCCAATGAAATATTAAATGAACTGCACAGCTATCCGGAAAGGTTTAGTCCTAATGTAGTATTGCGCGGTTTGTTCCAGGAAACCATTTTACCCAATGTGGCTTTTATAGGAGGAGGTTCTGAAATTGCTTACTGGCTCGAGTTAAAAGAAATGTTTGCCCATTATAAAGTACCTTATCCTGTTCTGATACAGCGCAATTCCTTTTTGATCGTAGAGCAAAAAATGACACGTCTGATGGAAAAGCTGCAGCTTTCTGCAGAAGACATTTTTAAAGATGAAGCGCTGTTGCTGAATAACATCATTAAAGCCCGGAGCACCCTGCAACTAACACTTGAAAAAGAAACAGGGCAGTTAGCTGCGTTTTACAACCATATCAGGTTACTCACAAACCAGGTTGATATAACCCTTACAGAACATGTTAATGCACTGGAAACCAAAGCTGAAAAAGCGCTTAAGAACTTAGAAAAGAAAATGCTGAGGGCCGAGAAAAATAAATATGCTGCATTAACCGCCCAGTTGCGGAAATTAAAATCGGGATTATTTCCCAATAATACCCTGCAGGAAAGAGTTGAAAATATATTGCCCTATTACGCCCGGTACGGCAAATCATTTATTGATATGCTGTATGAGCACGCTCCCACCTTCGACAAAAAGTTTGGCGTATTAAGAGAGGCATAAACAGGTTGCAGGTTACAGGTTGCAGGTTACAGGTTGCAGGTTACAGGTTGCAGGTTTCAGGTTTCAGGTTACAGTCTCAGGTGTGAGTTTCCTGCAACCTTACCTTCTCACCTCTCACGTTTCTCCCCTCACCTCTCAACCTTTCACTTTTCCCTTCCCCTACTGTTCTTATTCTGAAACAGGAGTTGCTTTGCCAGTTATAAAGAATTTTCCGGATGCTTCTATCGCTTTGAAGCCACCCTGTATATCTACAAGATTATGATACCCCCTGGAACGGAGAATTGAGTTAAATACCATACTTCTGTATCCACCAGCGCAATGTACATAAGCTGTTTTATTTTTATCCACTTCGCTTATGTGGTCATTTATATAGTCCAGGGCAAGATTTTTTGAATTCAGGAGATGCCCTGTTGTATATTCTTCTTCCCTGCGAACATCAATAACAGGCAGGCCTGGTTCAGCTTCCATACGCCGGGCTAATTCATCAGCAGAAATGCTTTCTATGCTGTCTGTTTCTTTACCCGCTTTTTGCCAGGCTGCTATGCCTCCTTTGAGGTAGCCTATAGCCTTATCATAACCTACACGCGCCAAACGGGTTACTATTTCCTCTTCCCTGCCTTCATCGGCTATAATAAGTATTTCCTGTTTTATATCGGTGATGAGCGCCCCAACCCAGGGAGCAAAATTCCCGTCAATTCCAATATTTACCGAGTTGGGTATAAAACTTTTGGCAAAGTCCTGCGGTGAACGGGTATCCAGCATCAACGCTCCGGTTTCATTAGCTGCTGCTTCAAAAACATCGGGGGTTAGCGCCTGTGTGCCATGCTCCAGTACGCTGTCTATGCTTTCGTATCCCTGCACATTCATCAGCACATTTTTAGGAAAGTATGCCGGCGGTGGCGTTAACCCTTCCGTTACCGCGGTAATAAATTCCGCTTTACTCATAGGCTGAAGCGCATAATTGTATTTTTTTTGATTGCCCAATGTATCGGTGGTTTCCGTGCTCATATTTTTGCCGCATGCCGAACCTGCGCCATGGGCCGGATAAATAACAATATCATCGGGCAAAGGAAGTATTTTATCGTGCAGCGAATCGTACAAATAACCCGCTAACTTTTCCTGCGTGAGATCATTGTTTATTTTTTGTGCCAGGTCTGGCCGTCCCACATCACCAATAAACAATGTGTCACCGCTAAACAAAGCCTTTTCTTTGCCCTTTTCATCTATTAACAAATAACAGGCGCTTTCCATGGTATGCCCGGGGGTATGTATTACTCTTATAGTGCAATCTCCCAGCGTAAAAGTCTCGCCATCTTTAGCTATATAAGCATCAAATTCGGGTTTTGCAGTAGGTCCATATACAATAGTGGCCCCCGTTTCGGCAGCCAGGTCAATATGACCGGATACAAAGTCGGCATGGAAATGGGTTTCAAAAACATATTTAATCGTAGCGTGGTTTGCCGCCGCTTTTTTAATATAAGGTTTTACTTCGCGCAACGGATCAATAATAGCTACTTCACCTTTGCTTTCAATATAATAGGCACCCTGCGCTAAACAACCGGTATATATCTGCTCTACCTTCATATACTAATATTTATGCTGTTGCAAAGGTACTTGAAAATACACAACCCGGAGGAATACAAAGAACCAAACCTGTCCGCCGGGGCGGATAAAAGACAAATTGAAAAAGAATAGAATACGGAAATTCGAAATCGAAGGAAATACAAAGAACCAAGGACCAAATCACAAGAAACAAAAAAACTGTCTGCCCTGGCGGTTGCAGATGGTTCCCCACCACAACGGGCAGGCTGCCAATGACAGCCTAAATCCAAAGCCGGGAAGCCCTGCACAGCGTGAAACTTGTGACCTTTGACTTGCAACCTGGATCCATTTCAAAATCACCTTACCCTTGCAGCACCATTAATTCCTGCACTATAATATAAATGCCCATCACCAGTACAAACCAGCCAAAACCCTTTTTCAATTTTTCTGAAGGGATCTTTTTTGCTAACTGTACACCAATGAGGATGCCTGCAGCAGCAATAGCACTGATGCTCAATAAAAAAAGCCAGTCAATATCATAATGTCCCAGGTCGCCCGCAAAGCCCACAAGCGAATTGATCGCTATAATGAACAAAGAAGTGCCCACCGCTTCTTTCATAGGCAGCTTTAACAGTATTACCAAAGCAGGTATAATAAGAAAGCCTCCCCCGGCGCCCAAAAAACCCGTTACACATCCTATACCCAGTCCAAATAATGCCAGTTGAATATAATCTTTTATACTGCGGACAGAAGTGGTTTTAGTTGAAGGATTGACCGTTTTTTTTAGCATTGATATGGAAGCCGCCAGCATTAATACTGCAAACAATATCATAGTGAGCACAGATTTGGTAATGGCAAATTTGCCGGCCATCCAAAGCTGTTCCGGAATATGTGGTACAACATATCTCCTGATTAAAAATACAGTTGCCGGTGATACAATTCCCAGCGGCAATGCAAGGTTAAAGCTCGCCTGTCCTTTTCTAAAATTATTGAATGCGCCGAGCAAACTGGTTGTTCCCACAATAAAAAGTGAATAAGAAACAGCCATAACCGGCGGTAAATGGAATATATAAACCAACAAAGGAACAGTTAATATAGAACCTCCGCTGCCAATAAGCCCAAGTGATATACCAATTAAAACAGCAGCTATATATCCAATCAATTCCATTACTGAAATTATTGTAAAAATAAGAGTACAAAAAATTAAATAAATAAACAGTCTCTCCTCACAGATGCTTTCAACGTTGGACCAGGTGCGGCAATCATATTTACTTATAAGTGAAAGCATGTATTTCTTCACCAACAAACCAAAGCATACCATTTTACCCTAAATGATTTGGGTAAAACATAAATTAATATTATATTGATTCCTTTTTTAAATATGCGCTATAGCCTGTTAAAGAAAGTGTATGGGTTGTTTAATCCACTACGCTGTTTTTTTGCTTTGTTGCTTTTTATTTCATCACATTCCAAAGCCCAAACTGCGGATGATACAGGTATGGCACAACTGCAAAAAGCAAATGCCATTGGATTATATTACCAGTCTTTGCAGCACCAATCGGGGCTGTACAATGGCAGCGAATATGTACCATACATCAATCTTTTAAAAGAAGGACATCCTTATTTTGACACTTCTGCTTTAACTACAGGCAGGGTACATTACGATGGAATGGTATACAGTGATGTTCCGATGCTTTATGATATTATTACTGACGAACTTATTATCCAGCATTACAATAAAGTTTTTTTAGTGCGGCTTATTCGTGCCGGAATTGACTCCTTCAGTATGCAGGAACATCACTTTTCGCACCTTGGAAGAGACAGTATTGCGGAAGGAATACAGGAAGGCTTTTACGACAGAATATACAATGGGAATATAAAGCTCTATGTTAAAAGAAAGAAGGTCATCCAGGAATCTATTCCGGATATGCAGGTAGAAAGAAGAGTATACCAGAATGATAAATACTTTCTTTATACAGACAGTGTATACCACGATATTCATTCTGAATCCTCCATATTAAAGCTGATGAAAGATAAACGGTCCGAATTAAAACAAACGCTGAGAAAACATAAGGTCAAATTCAGGAAAAACCGTGAATATGCAATGAAACTGATGGCAGAACAATACGATGCATTAAACAGATGACATGAAGCACATTTCTCTCCTTATCATACTATTTTCTTTTTTCATGCTGCTGTGCCCGGTTGTTCATGCCCAGCAAAACAAACGGCCCGTTGTGAACGGGGAGTTCAAGAACCTGGCAGCCAGCCGGTTTATCAACGAACTGGAAACACAAACCGGATATCATTTTTATTATGACAGCACCGGATTGGACAGTGTAAAAGTAAATATGAACATTCAGGGTAAGCCCCTGCCTGAAGTACTCGACAGCGCATTTGCCAATACGGAATACAGGTATGCCATCTATCATACAGTAGTTTTTATTACCAAAGGAACGACCATCTCTACTGCTTTGCCCGGTGATTTTTTTACCCGTGAAAATACAAGGGCGGATATGGCCGCTGCTCCGGGCGACATGTTAACAGAAGCTGAAGAAGAGAATAAACCTCAAAGTGCATCTTTAGAAAACAAATTGTACGAAATAGGTATTAAAACCCAGGGCAAATTGCAGGGTGTTGTTAAACTGGCGGGCTATATCCGTGATATTACAACAGGAGAGCCCGTGCCCGGAACGGCGGTTTTTGTTGAAAAATTAAAAATTTCTGTGCTCAGCGACCAGTATGGATATTACTCTATTACATTGCCTAAAGGCCGGCATGTACTGAATATACAGAGCCTCGGCAAAAAAGATACCTGGCGGCAGGTAATGCTCTATGGAGACGGCAACCTGAATATAGATATGCGCGATCATATCCTGTCTCTCAAAGCCGTTGTAATTTCCGCCAAAAAAGCAGCTAATATCAACAGCCTGCAAATGGGACTTGAAAAAGTAGATATCAGAACGATCAAACAAATTCCCGTTGTATTTGGAGAAGCCGATATATTAAGAGTAGTACAAACACTTCCCGGTGTAAAAACGGTAGGTGAAGCCAGTACCGGATTTAATGTAAGAGGCGGATCAGCCGATCAGAACCTTATCCTGTTTAATGATGCCACTATATATAACCCTTCACATTTCTTTGGTTTTTTCTCGGCATTTAACCCTGATGTGGTAAGCAGCGTTGAATTATACAAAAGCAGTATCCCGGCTAAATACGGCGGGCGGCTTTCATCGGTACTGGATGTAGCCAGCCGTGAAGGCAATAAGAAAAAAATAACCGGTTCGGCCGGTATAGGTCTTTTAACCAGCCGCATCAATATTGAAGGACCACTGCAAAAGGACAAAACCTCCTTTATCGTTGGTGCACGCACCACTTATGCCAACTGGTTATTGCAGTTTTTACCCAATGAATATAAGCACAGTAAAGCTTCTTTTTACGATGTGAATTTGCTGCTGAGCCATAAAATAAACGACAAAAATGACCTGTATTTAACCGGTTATGTAAGCAACGACCGGTTTAACCTGAACAGTGATACCGTATATGGATACGGTAATAAAAATATTTCGCTGAAATGGAAGCATGTTTTCAACAACAAGCTGCAAAGCTTAGTTACGGCGGGATACGATGCTTACGGGTATAAAATATACAGCCAGGAAAATCCTGTAAATGCATATACGATGAAGTTTGATATCAACCAAACCAATTTCAAACTGCATTTTAATTATTTCGTGAATTCCAAACATACACTCGACTTTGGCTTAAATTCTATTTACTATACACTTCACCCCGGGTCATTTGGGCCACGCAATGAAAAATCATTAGTGACACCCGAAATGGTTGGCGCGGAGCAGGCGCTCGAAAGCGCAGTATATGTAAGTGAACGGTACAATATTACATCCGCCTTATCCGTACAGGCCGGGTTACGCTTTTCTTTATACAATTATATGGGACCGAAAACCGTATTTGAATATGCGGAAGGATTACCCAGGGAATTAAGCAATATCACCGATACCATGTCGTATAACAAGGGCAAATTCATCAATAATTATAAGGGACCGGAATACAGGCTGTCACTGAGATATGCATTTACAGACGACTTCTCCGTTAAAGCGGGGTATAATTCATTGCGACAATATATTCACATGCTTTCCAATACTACGGCCATAGCGCCAACCGATATTTGGAAGCTCAGTGATCCTAATATTAAACCCCAGTATGGTGAACAGCTTTCGGTTGGATTTTACAAGAACTTCAAATCCAATACCATCGAAACTTCCGTTGAAGTATATTATAAAAAAATAAAGGATTATTTAGATTATAAAAGCGGCGCTGTGCTTGTATTAAATGATCACATTGAAACAGACGTATTTAATACTACCGGCAAAGCCTACGGCGTGGAACTCATGATCAAAAAACTAACGGGAAAGCTTAACGGATGGATCAGCTATACCTGGTCGCGTACTTTTCTTAAAATGGATGATCCCACTGTGGGAGAAATCATTAATGGCGGCGCTTTTTACCCGGCCAATTACGACAAGCCCCATGAGCTTACCCTGATTGGCAATTACCGGTTTTCGCACCGCTACAGCTTTTCACTCAATACCACCTACAGCACCGGACGCCCTATTACCATACCCATAGGCAGGTACTATTACGAAGGCAGTATGAGGGCTTTATATTCAGACAGAAACGTGTACCGCATACCGGATTATTTTAGAATGGATATGTCCCTGAATATAGAAGGCAATCATAAGGTGAGACAAAAAACACACAATTCATGGACATTCGGCATATATAATTTATTGGGCAGGAAGAACCCGTACTCGGTATATTTTGTATCGGAAAATGGCGTGATCAACGGTTATAAATTGTCCATTTTTGGTGCGGCCATCTTATATGCCAACTTTAATATCAGGTTTTAATATTCTATAGTGCACGACCAACGACAGTCAAAATATAAAAAGTGTGAAAAGAAAGATGCTTTTGTTAAAACGGTTTTGTTTTGGAGCAATAGTTACCCTGGTTATTGCAACAACGGGATGCAAGGAAAAATTTCCGTTTCCGCCATCGGCAGTTGACAAAAATTACCTGGTAGTGGAAGGATTTATCAATAGCGGAAATGACAGTACGCGTATAAAGCTCAGCAGATCGGTTAAACCGGATGACAGTGTATTTATCAAACCCGAAAGAGCCGCTATTGTTTTTGTAGAAGGTGAAAGCGGAATGGATTATCCACTTTTCGAAACAGGAGCAGGGTTATATTGCGGAGCTCCGATTGCATTAAACCCTGCAGAAAGATACAGGCTTTCTATACAAACAACGAACGGAAAATCGTATTTCTCTGAATTTGTAGATGTAAAAACAACGCCACCTATTGACAGTATCAACTGGGCAAGAACAGCAAACGGCGTACAGATTTATGCGAATACGCACGACCCGGGAAACGATACCCGCTATTATGGATGGCAGTTTACGGAAACCTGGGAATTTCATTCCAATTACCCATCACTGTGGGAATATATAGATGGAACAATGGTATACAGGAATAATCCTGCCAGGCTTTATACCTGCTGGCAATCTTCCTCATCAACCAATATATTTATTGGTTCTTCTGCAAAACTCACAAGTGATGTTATTCACCGTGCGCCCCTCGTTTTTATTCCTGATAATTCATGGAAACTGGGTGTTAAATACAGTATTAATGTAAAACAACGGGCACTCAGCAAAGGTGCTTTTGAGTACCTAGAGAAAATGAAAAAGAACTCAGAGCAACTGGGAAGTATTTTCGATCCGCAACCTTCCACCGCCTCGGGTAATATGTATTGTGCCAACGATCCCAATGAAATGGTGATTGGCTATATGTACGCCAGTTCTATTGATGAGCAAAGAATATTTATCAGCCGCGTGCAGGTGCCAGACTGGCGCTACCGCCTTTATTGTGACATAATTACTGTAGCAAATAACAAAGACAGTCTGGATGCAGCTTTTTTAGGCAACTATAATCTTGTTATAGATGAAGTACGTGCGGGAGCAGCCATAGTGGCCTATACAGGATCTACCGGCTTATGCATTGACTGCACCCGCAGGGGAACGAATGTAAAACCAGATTTCTGGAGATGATTATCTGAAATAAGTTATACATTTTTAAAGAATCAATAAACAGGAATACCAGCCAGGAGCATGAAATATAAGATCACTTTCTTTTTCGTTTTCATCTTGATGCAGTCGTATGCGCAAAACCCCGTAACCGATAGCCTGCAGCAACAATTCTCCCGTTTTACGCAAAATACCTTCACCGAAAAAGTTTATTTGCATACCGACAGGAATTTTTATATCGCCGGTGAAATCCTGTGGTTCAAAGCCTATATAACAGATGGCATATTGAATGCTCCTGCTGATTTGAGCAAGGTTGCATATGTGGATGTTATTGACATCAGCAACAAGGTTTTTCTTCAAACCAAAATAGCATTAAAAAGCGGAAAGGGAAATGGCTCATTATACCTGCCGGCAAATATGCCATCCGGCAAATACAAAATAAGGACCTATACCAACTGGATGAAAAATGCTGATGCGGCATTTTATTTTGAAAAGGCTTTTACAGTGGTGAACGCACAGTCAACTGCGGGGCTGGTTGTTGCCGGTACTACACCAGAATACGATATACAATTTTTTCCGGAAGGTGGCAACCTGGTGAAAAACGTGGAAAGCAAGGTTGCCTTTCGCATGACAGATAAAAATGGGAAAGGGGTACAGGCATTTACGGGTATAGTGCTAAATCAAAACCGGGATACCATTGCCGTATTCAATCCTTCGCGGTTCGGTATTGGTTATTTTAATTTTACCCCTGCCGATACACGTCTTTACAAAGCTTATATTACTACTCCTTCAGGCAGAACAATAGTAAAAGACTTACCGGCTGCAATGGAAGAAGGCTATACCATGAAACTTCGCAAGGCAGACCAGGGGCAGGTTGAAGTAACTGTACATTCACGCAATACAGGAAACACTGCATCGGCGGTATACCTTTTTATTCACACAAGAGGTTTGGTAAAAAACGTACAAACTAAAGTGCTACAAAATAGCAGTGCGCATTTTATTATAGCTGAAGATATACTGGGGGACGGTATTTCCCATTTCACTGTATTCAATAATCTGCGGCAACCGGTATGCGAAAGGTTATACTTTAAAAATCCATTGAACCGGTTGGTTATTCATGCAAAAACCAATGTACCGGGGTATGGAATGAGAAAAAAAGTAAACGTTGATGTAAACAGCGCTGATTCTCACAATGAATCCATTCCGGCAAACATGTCGCTTGCCGTGTACAGGTTAGATTCACTTCAAACCAGTGAGCAATCTGATATTTTCAGTTACCTGTGGCTGAGCGCCGATCTGAAAGGAACGGTTGAATCCCCGTCCTGGTATTTTAGCGGCAGCGACAGTACAGCGGAGGCAATGGACAACCTTATGCTTACACATGGATGGCGAAGATTTGCGTGGACGGCTATACAGCAAAACAGGCTCCCTACTTACAAATTTCTTCCTGAATATACCGGGCATATCATAACCGGAAAGATAACGGATTCGGCCACACGCAAACCTCTGACTGATGTAATAGTATACCTGTCTGTACCCGGCGACCGTACACAATTCTATGCTTCCAGTTCGGATGCAAACGGGAATATCCGGTTTTATACCCGCGAAGCATACGGACCGGGTGAGGTTATTCTGCAGCCGGAAGGGTTTTCAGTAAGCAGCTATAATATTGACATCAATACTCCATTCCAGGACCAGTTTTCAACAAAGCCATTGGCTGCTTTGCAGCTTTCAGCCGGACTTAAAAATGCGATCGAACAAAATAGTATCAATGCACAGGTGCAGCGAAAATTTTTAGCGGATCAGTTAAGAATATACAACCTGCCCCAAACAGACAGCATCGCTTTTTACGGCAGACCCGATGAAAAATATTTACTTGATGATTATACGCGTTTTACTACAATGGAAGAAGTATTGCGGGAATATGTATCAGGGGTGCTGGTAGGAAGAGCTAAGGGAAAGTTTCATTTAAATGTAATTGACGTGGTGAATAACCGGCTGTTTAAAGACAACCCACTGGTTTTATTAGATGGCGTTCCGGTGCATGATATGGATCGCATTATGAGCTATGATCCGTTAAAAATAAGAAAACTGGAACTGGTAAAAAGAAGATATTATTATGGCCCGCTGGTGGTAGACGGCATACTTAATTTTACTACATATAAAGGCAATCTGCCGGAATTTGAAGTGGATAGTCGTGCTGTAATTCTTGATTATGAAGGGATGCAATGGCAAAGAGAATTTTATTCACCACTGTATGAAACCGAAGCGCAGGCCGCCAGCCGCCTTCCCGATTTCAGGAACCTTTTATACTGGTGTCCTGATGTTATAACGGGTAAGGATGGACGTGCGGCCCTGACCTTTTTTACAGGGGACGTAAAAGGAAAATATATAGGTGTAATAGAAGGCATGAGCGCCGGTGGCAAAGCAGGCAGCAGCACATTTGGTTTTGAAGTAAAGGGAAGCGATCAATAAAACCGGGTATTCACTTAATTTTCTATCGCTTTACAGAAAAACAAAGCGAAACCGAAATCATTAGAATTTTACATCACCGGATGGATATTGAAAACCGGCTAAATGACTAAAGGTTTGGCTGCACACCATAGTGCAATAGCATGGCTCTATGTTGGAGCAACCGGCAATATATATATACACCTGCACCTATGCAACCAGCACCATGTAACCCGTAACTCCCCTCTCACCTACTCCGTAAGCTGCTTCCAGATAACATCATATACATCGGTTGCTACCAGTTCCGTTTTTCCAACAGGCTGATCAGTGATCAGTACAGGATGAAAAGATTGATCTGCGCGCACACTGCCATGCGAGCCTCTTACCAATGTGGCATCCAAAGGAATCACATCCATCACATACCTGAACCCTGCTTTTTTGCGCAGCAGTTTATACCCTGCCCGCGCTTTTGATGTCATAAATAACTCCACCGGGTCATAACCAGGCTTTTTATGTATGTCCACTGCCCTTGCATAATCGGGTGCTACGGCATCATCGAGCCAGAAATAATAAGTGAACCAGCTTTTTTCGTCCGCCATTAATACGATATCTCCCGAGCGCTCATGATCAATATGATATTCCTTCTGTGCTTCGCGATCCAGCACAAGCGCCACACCCGGTAAGCCGGAAACAATTTCTTTTACCTGCGCAGTTACCGAAGAATCCTTAATATAAATATGCGCAACCTGGTGATCCGCCACAGCAAAGGCTCTGGACGCACCTGCATCTAAAAGCTCCAACCCACGTTCTACTCTTATGCCCAGCATTCCATTTTGGCGCAGTACACGGTTGATATGAATGGGTTGATTAACCGGAGTTATACCATATTCCGATAAGAGCATGATCCTGGCTCCCTTTCCTGAATAATAGTTAACGAGGTCTTCAACAACCTTATCTATCTCTTTTAAGTGCGTACTTATTTTTGAGAAGTCAGGACCATATTTTTGCAAACAATAATCCAAATGTGGCAGGTAAACCAGCGTAAGTGTGGGATCGTATTTTTTATCGGTAAAAACAGTGGCATCGGCAATCCATTGTGTGGATTTGATATTGGCACCCGGGCCCCAGAACGTAAACAACGGAAACTGCCCCAGTTCTTTTTGCAGCTCATCTCTCAGCGCTGCGGGATGAGAATAGCAATCCGGCATTTTTCGCCCGTCAGCTAAATAATTGGGACGTGGCGTTACTGCGTACTCTGCACTTGAATACATATTATACCACCAGAACATTTTAGAAGTGGTAAACGATGGATCCATCTTTTTTGCTCTTTCCCATATTTTTTCAGACCGGACTAACTTATTGGACTGCTTCCAGAACTTTATTTCACAATCGGTACGATCGTACCAGCCATTGCCCACAATACCATGTTCATCCGGCCACTTACCGGTAATATAAGTGGATTGTACCGATGTGGTTACGGCAGGCAGCATGGGTGCAATCGTTTGTAAATGCTTATTACTGATATAGCGTTTTAAAAAGGGAGTATACTCTCCTATCAAATTAGAAGACAATCCCACAATATCTATTACAACGGTTTTATGCATTATTAAGAAGGTTTCAGGTATGAGGTATCAGCAATTAGCTATTGGCAATCAGCTATCGGCTGTCAGCTAAAAACTACTAACGATGGGCTATGTACTCACGTCTTACTATTCACTTCTCACCTGTCACCTTCCCGCCTCGTGAAACGATAAACGTGAAACGATAGTTCTCACTATTCACCACTCACTATTCACTTCTCACTTTCAGCAATGCCATCACCCATTGCATTTCTCTTACAATAGATTGGGTAAGCGGTAGTCTTTTATCATCGGGCAATACTTCCCAGGTATAGGTTTCAATTTCAAGGTGTGCTGTAAACGGTTGCTGTTGGTGAATGGATAATACCTGTTCAATGTCTTGTTGTGTACACTGCAATACCCCGTATCCTTCCACAAACAATGGCACATGAAAATGAGCCCGCCATTCCGTTACTTCGGTATTATACGCATCGGGCAAAGCATCAGGCATATCCGCATATCTTTTCAATTTACCATTTTGCTGCATGGCCACCACCTGGTGCAGGTAAGTAGGTTCATTAAACCGGCTGAAGGCCTCAATTACAGGCGCTCTTTTTTCGAGTTCTGCGGGCAACTCCGCTTTCAGCGCTGCGCTGATCTGAATCTTACCTGTTTTGATACCCAGTTCCCGGATTTGTTTGATCACAGCCGCATGATCTTCATAACAAATAGCAAAATGGCATACATCATAGCAAAGCTGAATATGCTCTTTTATGTGAAAAGCAGCAATATCATCACTGCATCCAAAAAGTTTTGCAATGTAAGGTATGCCCAGTGGCAGCAAATATTGCGTATACCAGCTTATAAATTCTCCCCCTTCTCCCAATAATCCATCAGGCTCAGGTTCAATATCAATATGTATTGACTTTCCGGTAGACTGCTTTATCTGGATCAACTGGTCAAGCACCGCCAATAAATGAAGTGTTGATTTTTCAAAAACCTCGGGCAGTTGTTCCGTGCTGTGCCAGAACCTGTACGATAAAGGAGATGTGGAAATTCCTCCGTCCATACCATCGGGCAGCAGCACCGATAATATTTGTGCCAGCCTGATCGTATATGCTTCGCGTTCAGTGGTAGTCCAGTCGGGTGCATGCACTTTATCTTTTACTACGGTATGGTGAAAACCGCCATAAGGAAATCCGTTCATGGTAAAAACATAGCAGTCATTATCGTGCAGCCACTGCTGAAAAATTTCGAGATTCTTCTCTTTGATCAGCTCAATACTTGCCATGTTGGAAAGCCGGAGCCCTATGCCAAAAGATTTACCGGGTGATACCTGTTTTTTGATGACAGGAATATGCTCCTTTAACTGTTTAAAGTGATCATCCCAGCTTTCACCGGCATGTATATTACTGCAATAGGTGAGATGTCCGAGTACTGTTTGCATATTCTTTTTTTAACAGGTTTTCAGCCACTGGCTGGCTTTCTGTAACATAATTGTATCCAGTTCATGTACTTCTTCTCCCCTGCCAACAGATTCCAGCAGCATAATCGTTAATCGCCCGCCCAAATGTTCCCTGAATTCATTCAGCCCTTTCAATACCGGGCTTTCCCCGTTTTGTATATCCATCAGGGGGTGAGTAACCGAAAAGCCAAGCGATTTCAATACGTCAACGATGGTTTTAGCATCTGTTTCTTCCAGTTTTCCCGACAAAAACGAATAGGCACTATCGAGCGCAATGCCCATTGCCACCGCTTCTCCGTGACGGATAGTGAAATCCGAAAGCTGTTCTACTTTGTGAGCGCTCCAGTGTCCGAAATCCAGGGGACGTGAGGATCCCATCTCAAAAGGATCGCCCCCGGCTATATGCTGCAGGTGCAGTTCTGCGCATCTTTTAATGAGGTATTGCATAGCCTCCATATTCCTGTCTGCTAAAAGTGCAGCATTCGCTTTTAACCATCCAAAGAAAGCCCTGTCTTTAATAAGCGCTACTTTCACCGCTTCCGACATGCCCGAACGCCATTCCGCATCGCTCAACGTGGTTAAAAAAAAATGATCATTGAATACAGCGGCAGGAGGAACAAATGTTCCCAGGAAATTTTTCTTACCAAGATAATTGATGCCGTTCTTTACGCCAACACCAGAATCGTTTTGCGAAAGTACGGTAGTGGGTATCCGTATATGCCGGATGCCCCGGTGCGATACGGCTGCTGCGTACCCAACAAGGTCGAGCACAGCACCGCCGCCTATCGCCACAATATAAGAATGCCGGTCTATGCCATGCGCATCAACAGCCTGCACAATGCTGTAAAAATGTGATTCGGTATTTTTAGATTGTTCACCACCCGGGATAACCATGATATCTTTTACCAATGCAAAACCAGGTTCGTTGGCGAAATAGTTTTTGATCTGCTCCGGCAGTTGGGGATGATGTTTTGCTACACCTTCATCAATTACAAAAAATACTTTCTTAGGAATATCCGTTGAGGTTGCCTTCAGGAAATTGCGGAAAAGAAAATTATCGGGTGCAAATAAATGATTGGTAAAAAAAACTTTGTACTCAAATCGTACGCTGAATGTTTGCTCTATATGATCCATCACGTTGTTGCTAAAATAGTACGGAAACAGGATATTACGCCATTTTAAAACCGTAAAAATAAGTTATTAACAAATCATTGCCATCAGGTAACTGCAAATAGTTTCGCCAGGAGCATAGAAACCGGCAAAAGCAATAATATAAGCAGCGCAAAGTAAATTGCGCCAAATGCGGCTGCCCATGAGGCGTTCATTACAATCAATGCAATTACACCAGCCTTTACAGCCTTTCCGATAAGCGGGCCGGCCGGGTTACGAATGGCTTTTTGCAAAGGCGGAAATATCATTGCACTTAATAAGATTACAAAAGCTATGGCATATAAATGATTATTGATCATTGCCACTGTTAAAATACCCGCGATGACCAATGCATACAGGAATACGGCGCCATACAAAGTGCTTTTCTTTCCGCCATGCACTTCTCCCCTGCTGATCATGGTAATTGCAGCTATATATAATACAGGCACTATGGCTATATAACCATACTGCGGTAAAGCCGCAGGAAGAATGCTTATGCCTAATAACAAATTCAAACCACGACAAACGCCCATACTAAGCGGACCCAGAAAACCGCTATGTTTCATCCATTTGTCGTATACCACTGCACAGACTGCAATAGCAATGGATATCATTGCGGAAGAAGAGAACCAACCAGTTATATGTACACTGGCAGCAGTGGCAATGCCGGCCAACAGCAAAATGATGCCAAACAAAGCAGCGCCATTTTTTGTGATCAGCCCACTGGGAATGGGGCGCTCAGGCCGTTCCTTACTATCCAGTTCTGCATCAAATACATCATTTAAAACCACCCCTCCCCCATACAAACCAATGGTGGAAAATATCAGTAAGCCAATGGATTGCCATTGATACGCATTTCCATCATTAACAACATATCCTGCAATGGCAACGCCTGCCAGTATATCTGCAATAGAAGTAACAATATTTGCCGGACGCATTAAACGCAAAAATCCAATCAGCTTATCCACATGCTGTATTTTATCGTATAATGATGGAGCTTTTGTCTGTGCGGGGTTGCTGTCCTCCCCTGAGAATGGTGTTCCCGCTAAACTTCAGGCTTTGATCAACATTTTTTACCGTGGCGAAATCCGATTCATCAATCTGCCCGCTTTGTGCGAAAGCGGTAATTGCGTTCTGATAGGTAACCAACCGAATGGCTTCATCGCTGATGCCCATATCTTTCATAAGTGCCGCGGTTTTAGGCACGGCCAGCGGATCGCTGATCCCCCAATCTGCAGCCGAGTTAATCATTATGCGGTCTGTACCATATTGCTTCACCACATCTACCATACGTTCATTCCCCATTTTTGTAAAGGGGTAAATGGTGAAGGCCGCCCAGAATCCTCTGTCCAGCACTTCTTTCACAGTTTCTTCATTGTTATGATCAACGATCACCATCGCAGGATCAAGTCCCTGTTCCAGAGCAATATCCATACTGCGGGTTGTGCCTCTTTTTTTATCGCGGTGCGGGGTATGTATCTGCACCGGAAGCCCGGCTTCTTTAGCCAGGTTGAGCTGCAGGCGATAATATTTTTCTTCAGCGGGGGTTTGATCATCAAAGCCAATTTCTCCCACGCCCACTACGCCTTCTTTATATACGAACAAAGGCAGTATTTCCATTACCTGCTCGGCCAGGGCTTCATTGTTGGCCTCGCGTGAATTTAAACCGATGGTGCAATAGTGTTTTATGCCAAACTGAGAAGAGCGAAAACGTTCCCAGCCAATGAGGCTGCTGTAATAATCCCGAAACGTATCAACACCTGTACGGGGCTGCCCCAGCCAGAATGCGGGTTCAATAATGGCAACTATACCTGCATCTGCCATGGCTTCATAATCATCGGTTGTACGCGATGTCATATGAATATGCGGATCAAAAAACTGCATCCCCTTTATACGTTCAAGGTAAGATTTGTCCTGAGTTCCGGGTTGAATATCCTTTTCTGTAATGTTATGACTGCAACACATGATTTTTTATTTTTTCTGCCAGTACATTCCAGTTCAACTCACCCGATGTTATGGCAGATTTAATACCAGGCAATTTGTTTAATAATTCTTGTGCGGGAGGATAATGACTTTCACTGCAGGCCAGTGCCGCGGCTTCCCTGTCTAAAATATTTTCCGACTGCGCTAATCTTTCCATATCAGGAAAAATGTCTTTGTCAATAAATTTTCCTGTGCAACGCCATATCTGCGGATTAACCGTACGATGTGCCGCCCATCTTTCATGGGCATAATCGGATAAGGTTTTGGTCAACTCCGCATTAGCGCGTGCTTCCAACCCAATAATTTGCTCAACAGGCTTTTCCGTAAAAAAAGCTTTTAATACCAGTTGATTCCACGCCTGCTCATTTAAATAGGCTGCCGGGTACGGGTTGTTGCACATGATCGCTTCCAGGGCGCCGCCAATATTGCTGCGAATGCCTTCGGCGCAACGCTTGCTCCACATTTCGGGGTAAGCTAAAACAGGCAAAGCCGAATACAACGCTACCAGTTCATTTACTTCGGCTGCCAAAAATAAATTTTCAATCGTTTGAAAATATTGCGCTTTATCCGTGCTGTCAGCATTCGCAAGCAACCAAACCCTGCACAACCTGTCAATGGTCCACAACGCAATAGATAAGCCTGCCCCCTCTTTCCGGAGCGATTTTTCCTGCTCTTCTGTTACACGAATGAGCGATTTCCCTGTTTTACGGGGAACCGAAACAAAGGCAATATTAAACTGTTGGGAATTATTGGTTTGGGCTGACTTATCGTTTAACCAATTCCAGACTTCGGGAGTTACATTTTGCCTGACAACTGCTGAAAATAATATCTTTAACGCTTCAGACTGATAATGAGACATCATATTATCTTTAACCTGCTGCTTTAATAATTAATAATATGCAAAGCTAAGTAAGTTATTAATGAATTTAATTTACCTGTAAATTTACAAATAACATTGCCTTAACCTCATATTCAAATTTTATATGCTTTTATCTGTATTAAATATCATTTTCTTTATTGCATTTGTATGGTTTGCCTGGTTAAATGTAAACGACAAAGATGCATGGCTTTGGGTAAGTATTTATATGGTATCCGCCATTTTGTGCGGTTTAGCAGCTTTTAAATATTATTATCCGCTTATTTATATGCCGGTTATGGGCTTTTATTTGATATATGCCGTTATTCTTTTCTTTAAAAAAGATGGCGTTTGGGACTGGATGACCAAATACAAAAGACAAAATATTGCGGCAACCATGCAGGCTACCAGGCCATATATTGAAAATACAAGGGAATGCTTTGGATTGCTTATCATTACCGGTTCGTTGCTGATTAATTTATTAGTGAGTTACCAGGTACATTAAATATAAAACGCCCCATCAACTTAATCAATTTCACAAATCTGAATTCATGATCCGTCATACCGTAGCATTTACATTAAAATACCCAAAGGGGTCTCCGGAAGAAAAAGAATTTTTAGATGCCGCTTTGCATTTGGTAAAGATACCCGGCGTACAACATTTTGAAAGGCTGAGGCAAACCAGTAAAAAGAACAGGTTTGATTTCGGTTTATCAATGGAGTTTTCAGATCGGGAAGCCTATGAAACATACAATAACCATCCCACACATACTGCATTTATTCAACAGTACTGGATAACTGGAGTAGAAGATTTTTTAGAAACAGATTATGAGCCTTATTTTCTAACATGAGCCTGTAATCTTCATATCCATCTTCTCACTTTCTTCTTATACTGCAGGTATGCGTTGCCGAAAGCTCTTTGCAGGTAATGCTCTTCTTTGCTGATAATATAAACCTGAACAGTTATAATAAGCAGTGGTATCACAATGAAGGTCCACCAGTTGCCTTTAAAAAAGCCAATGCCACTATACAATAACAACAAGCCCAAATACATGGGATTGCGGGTAAAAGCATATATCCCGGCTGTTTGCAGGGAATGAGCGGGCTTAATGGTAATCAGGGTATTATTAGAAACAAGAAACTTCCATAGCGCAGGCAGTAAAACCAATATACCTGCAATAAGTAAAACCCGGCCTGCCGTTGCAGCCACTGCCGTTTGCAAAAAAAGGCTGTTCAATGGCATCGCTTTTTGCAATGCAACAGACAAAAAGAAAAATGCCACATAAATTAATGGCGGTGGTATATATACGCCCGGATGATCTTTCTTTTGCATTATGATTCTCTGTTTGTGCGCTGAAGTAATTATATACACTACAGGTATTCCTGCATCAGTCCAAAATTAAACGGACGCGGTATTAAATCTTAGTAAAAAAACGACATTCTTTAACCGGTTGGAAATGTACTGTACCCGCTGGTGGGTTGCAGGTAAAAGCGTCCCGGAGGAAACTCGGCAAATGTTTTAAATTCTTTCAACAGGTGAGAAGAATCCGTATACCCGCATTCTATGGCGATTTGCGACCAGTTTTTATAAGGATGTGCATTCTTTATTTTCATGGCATATTCAAACCGTACGATACGGATGAACAATTTGGGAGCGATCCCCACCCTTTTAGTAAAATTACGTTCAAACTGCCGGAGGCTCAGGCGGGCCAAATCTGCCCATGTTTTCAATGAATGCGCTGTCAACGGATCAAGCATGTCAACAGCGATCTGATCAATGGGTTCTTCCGTCCGGCAGGATGTATCAAACTTCTTTTCGAGGAATGACATAATTATTTCTGACATAGCATCATAAGATGAGGCGGCTGTTAGTTGCTCCATCAGATCCATCAATTCGCTACCCCATATTGTGGCAGCATCTACACCATTATTAACCGTTTGCTGCATGGGTATACCCAATAAGCGCCAGGTGCCGGTTGGATGAAAAGCCACTTTAACCATCAGGTGATCTTTACCAAATAACAGTCCTACAGGTTTGTATTTTGGACCGGTAACCACTACACGGGGAAGCGGTATTTCTACGTGTGCGGCAGGTACAATTTTTACCAGGTCATTGATGTAGAAATAAAGATTTTGCTCGGTATTGGCCAGGCAGGTAATAAAAGGTTCTGGAAGCTTTGTTGCTTCACTCCATTGCGCATGATACACCTGCAATTCGCGAACTATTCCCTTAAGGATGGGAGAAGGCTGGTATACTTTATAAAAAGGCAATTTGTGCGTTTATGATGAAGGTAGCAAATT
Source organism: Agriterribacter humi (assembly GCF_009192765.1). Taxonomy (GTDB): domain Bacteria; phylum Bacteroidota; class Bacteroidia; order Chitinophagales; family Chitinophagaceae; genus Agriterribacter; species Agriterribacter humi. Next base: position 569,511 of record NZ_VOHQ01000001.1, read on the forward strand.
ACAGGTATGCCGCCTTATAAAATGACGATAATTGTAAGACCTCCTGCTGCTGTGGAATCCTTACATAAAAAATTCCTCCGACACAATTTTTCCATCCTTCACCTGGTAAACGCACAATTCATTCATGTTCGAACGATCCTGCCCCTTCATGGTAATATCCATATCCAATGCAAAAGCAATGGCATTTCCTGCCACTAAAGGCTCCGACAGGGTAATACCATGTGTTTTTTCAACCATCGCCTCAAACTGGTGCCCCTTTTTAATGACCGCCGGCAACCCTTTTGTTTCTTTTTCAAATCCGGGAGTAGCATAAGGCTCAATACTTACCACATCTTTTGAGAACAATTCTTTTTGTGCCGTTTCAAACTCGCCTTTACGGCAAAGTTCAGCCAGCCGCGAAGCAATTTGTTGTGTTGTCATGATCTTATTTTTATGTCTTTACAAATCTTCATAAAAAGAATTATACTATTTGGTTTCAAATGCATTGGCCGAGCCATCAGATTCCTGTTCATCAATATGCTCTTTTTTACCGGTTTTCGTTTCATTCTCAAAATCAACGGGTGCATTGATCCGCTGCGCCATTTCATCCATAAAATCTTTATCCTCTTCCGTTGCCGGGGCAGACTGCTTTTTTTTAGAAAGATATTGCTGAAGTCTCTTGTCACTCATGTAGCATCCTTTAATGGGTTTCCAATATTTTCATCACTATTTTTTCTTCCGCAGTTAACCCGGCTTTATTGTCATTTATACTTATTTTATCTAATTGCCGGATATATTTCTCCAGGCTATTGGTTTCATATAAAGATATAATTACCGGGTGCACATAATATTTTTTACATACGGTTCTGGTATTTCCCAATTGTGCAGATACCTGGTCTAAAGCCTCAACCATCTTTTTTTTTGCATCAGTGTCTGTCTCCGCGATACCCATTTCTTTAAAAGCTAAAAAAGCCTGCACCGTGCCGGACCATGTGCGAAAATCCTTGGCTGTAAAATCACTACCGCTAATCTGCCTGATATACTCATTTACCATTCCCGAATCAATGGAGCGCCTTTCATCTCCTTCATAATACTGAAAAAGTTCCTTACCCGGAATATCCCTGCATTGTTTTACAATAGCGGCCAACTTTTTATTTTTGATCGTAATATTATGTTCAATGCCTTTTTTGCCTTTAAAACAGAAGGTAATCTTTTTTTGTTCAATAGCAACATGCTTATCCTTCAAAGTGGTTAATCCAAATGAGCCGTATAGTTTTTCATAAAAATTACTGCCTATCCGTATATTCGTTCGTTCCATTAAGCTTACCACAGTTGCCAGCACTTTTTGCAGAGGTAATCCTGGCAATGCAATGTCTTTTTCCAATTGCAGCCTGATAGCAGGTAAAGCTTCCCCAAACGCATGCAGGCGATAAAATTTTGTATGATTTCTTAAGGTGTTCCATAAGGGATGATAGCGGTATTGCTTTCTTTTCCGGGTATCAAGTCCGGTTGCCTGCAGGTGCCCGTTTTCCAAAGTACAGATCCACACATTTTCCCAGGCCGGTGGTATAACCAGGCTTTTAATCCGGAGGATCTGCTTTTTGTCTTTTACAGTTGCCTTGCCCTGTACATAATAAAAGCCCTTTCCGTTTTTTACTCTTACAATACCCGGTTGCGTGTCTGTAACATATACCAGGTTAACAGCTTCCGCGCTTTTTACGGGATCGTTAACAATAGCTTCTATTTTTCTGTCAGGGAGCTTTATGATCTCTTCTTCATTAACAATGATCATATATTCATATGGTAAGCGTATTTTTTTCGCCCGATGTTATCAAGCAAAAAATCGGCCAGCTCCTTAGTCATATCAAACTTCAATCATCTGGTGAAATATTGTAGAAATATTTCCCATCCGTGCAAAAGCGGGACAGTGTAGTGCACAAAAAAGCCACCGGTTTCCCGGCGGCCTCATTGCATTTGTCATAATATATTATATTAAAATCTGTACGATACGGTAGCTATAAACTGACGTGGCGGTATAGGGTTGATACTATAGTTTTCGTGCACATAATAATTATAGGTATTGGTAAGATTGGAAACCTTTGCCAGTAAAGAAATCTTTTTAAAAGAATAACCTGCCGAAAGATCAATGCTGGTAAATCCTTCCACGGGTATTAACCTGGAATAATTTTGCGATTGCTGATGGGTATTATTCCATCCCGCAAAGCGTTTACCAGCATAAAATACAGATGCTCCTATTTTAAATCCCTTTAAACGGTTATTAAAGCTGTAAAAAATGCTTGCATTTGTGGTGTGGGCGGGTGTATTAACCAATCTTTCCCCTTCTACATAGCTCCCTTTTGTATCGGGGGTTTTTGTGTAACGCATATTATTATAGCTGTACCCGGCTATAATATCCAGTCCTTTTGCAGGATGCCCGGTAATATCCAGTTCAATACCATCGCTGGTCGTTTGTCCTGCCAGTTCTTTTAATGCGGTATTATTATTTGGGGTAACCCCATCTGCTTCAAACTGCGCTGTTTGCGCCAGGTTATTGTTGATGATGCGGTAAGCGGTAACATTTACTGATAATAATCCTTTGAAAAAATCATTCTTTACGCCCAGTTCAAACTGATCAATAAGGGAAGGAGAAAGCGCATTGCCAAACACATCTGTTCCGCTGTTTACAGAAAAAGAATTGCTATAGCTTGCAAAAACGGCGGTATGGGAAAGTGGCTTGTACACTATGCCAAACCTGGGCGAAAAGGCCTGGTCGCTTTTACCGCTGCCTTTTACCATGCTGTCTTTTGCCAGGTAAGTGGTTTGGGCAGCCTGCGAATTTTGATACGACCAGCGTACACCTGCCAGCAATTTTAACTGATTTGAAATGCTGATCAAATCCTGCACATATGCCCCAAAACGATTAACCGGTGTTTGTACGCTTGTTACCTTAGCAGCATCCGGGATATCGGTGCGCTGCGTATATTTTGAGTGATCCAGTATATTAATGGTGTCGTAGGTTTTGGGATTATCGAAGGTATAGCTGGTGGTAAAATACTTATCAGCATCCACACCTGCCAGCAGCGTATGATCTATTTCACCCGTTTTGAATTTTCCGGTAAGATCTGCCTGTCCCAGGTAATAATTTTCTTTCGATTCAATTTTATTCAGCGGACGGATCCAGTCGCCATTTGCAGCGGCCTGTATTCTTTCGGTTGAATAATAGTCTCTTTTGTATGATTGGTAAGAACCTGTGAGGTTAAGGTTCCACGCATCGCTGAACTGGTGTTTTAAAGTGGCGGTAGCCGTTGCCTGGTTGGCTTTATTGTATTGCCATGAAACGCCCTGGAAAGTAGAACGGGGTACATCGGAGATGATGGTATTGTCTAAAGAACCAATTCCAAAATCTGGTGTAAATTCATGATTCAGATAATCAGCCTGGACCAGTAAACTGGTTCTTTTGTTCAAATTAAATAATACAGATGGGTTAATATAGTATCGTTCAGAATGTACCTGATCGCGGTAGCTTCCGGCATTTTCGTAGGTGCCATTGAGCCGCACAGCTATTTTAGATGATACAGGTCCATATACATCAAATGCGGGTTTGTATAAGTCATAACTTCCTGCTCTCATGGAAACTTCGCCCCCAAATTCAAACTTTGGCTGTTTGGTAACCATATTAACGATTCCCCCGGGCGCCACACTGCCATACAAAATAGCGGCACTACCCTTGAGCACCTCCACTTTTTCAAGGGAACTTACCTCCGGCATTACGCCCGAATTTACCCTTGCACCATTTTTATACATATTATCGTTAGAAAGACGATAGCCACGTGCTGAAAAAGTTTCCTGTGTGTTGGCTCTCGTAGTAGACAGGTAAACACCATTCACATTCCTGATTACATCGCTCAGGCGCTGAGCCTGCTGGTTCCGGATAACCGTTTGGCCTATTACCGCGATACTTTGTGGCAGATCCATTGGCGCAACAGGCAGTTTCCCCACAGAAACCGGTTGAAGATTGGGACTTCTTCTGCCTTCGATAACAATTTCATTTAACTGCTTAGCCGTTTCTTTAAAAGTAATTTCCAATTCCACGGCCCCATCTTCCCCGACATTTACCTGTTTTTCCTGGGTTTGCAGACCGGTATAAGAAATACTAATGATGTATTGTCCCGGTTTTACATTTTTAATGATAAAAAAACCTTCTTCATCGGTTAAAGTGGCAACTGTTGAATTTTTGATCTGAACAGTTACCCAGGCAGCCGGCTTGCCATCTAATGTGGTCACTTTTCCTTTTATCCGTCCGTTGTATTCATCGGCGGCATAAGCAGCCAGTACGGCTGTGCAACAAAAACAAATCACTATTAATCCTTTGGCCCAAAAACTTATAGCTTTTCCTTTCACTTTAGTCTTTTTTTTATTACGAAATTGAATACCCTATTCATTTCAATTGACAAGCAGTTTTTTAACGCTGCAAAGATATTTTCGGCCTTGCCATTTCGTTTACGCTAAAAGGAAAAATGGTTACGTAATGAGGAAATTCGAAGGAATACAAAGACAAATAACCAAAAGACAAATAACAAGAAACAAATAAGGTTCAAATTCGAAGCGAAATCCGAGAGAGGTCAGAGTTGAAAAGAGAAAGGTGAAAGAAGGCGTACCCAGCCTGCGGTTAGTAGTTTCTCAACTGATTGATTGTCGCAAAGCCGAAATAAACCACAAACAATAAACGATAACTCAGGTTGAAACGGATATTCCCTGAAACTTGAAACCTGTGACCTGGGTCAATCTCAAACTGCCCATCGCTGTGGATATCAAACTATAAATTCTCTTTATCTTCTATCTGAAATCATGCCCTACGTACTTTTCCGTTGCAGAAGGTATATTAAGCATACAACCCTTTTCAATAAAACATAGGATGGCAGCGGGTTTTGCTTTAAGCCCCATAACATTGCAGATAACCGCATTTCAATATCAGCCACCACCCATAGTAGTTTTCCCAATGCGTAGTAGAGCAGCTACAGTTTTTTTAAAATTCTTTTACGTTACAATAATATAAAGCACTATTTTTTTACACATCTTATTCACGTTCCTTTGTGCAACAAATCCAAATCCTGTTTTAAGATCCCTGATCCCTGATCCAATATCCAAAGAGAAGCATTTAATCCAATGCCTTTGAGAAAGCAATGTTTTTAACCGTCCGTATAAAAACATTGAACCGGCAGCAATAAGCTGCAATTGAATATCCATATCGTATGAAACCCTGAACAGCAGCAGAGAGTGCAATAACGTTGATTTCATTCCTCTGTAACCAACCGGAAATTATTTTTCATTTTCTGCTGCTTTCATTTTGTTACCATTGCCCCAGGAAATTTCCTTTACCGCAGCATGTGATTGCAGACTCCTGATTATTTCAGCAAATTCTTTTTCTTCTATTTTATAGAAAGTGATGCGAATGGAATTTTCATTTTTAATTTCATTTAACGAGCTGTGTACGCCGGCTACATGCTTATTAAAAAGCAGCCCACCCATCATTTCAGCTACATCCGAAGCGTATGTAGTAGTGAACTGGAGGTATCTTTGCTCAAAACGTCCCATTATTTTTTTCTCCAGGGGCTGCAAAGCCCAGAGTATAAGCAGTGTCATTGCTGTTGTTACACCTGCAGCAAAATACATACCACCACCGGTTGCAAGCCCAATGGCAGCCACCGTCCATAATCCCGCCGCGGTAGTTAATCCTTTAATTTCTGTTTGTTTCAGCAGTACTATTGTTCCGGCTCCAATAAAACCGATACCGGTTATAACCTGTGCGGCAACCCTGGATGGGTCGAGCGATACATTTTCATTCATTAATACATCAGCAAAGCCAAAAGCCGACACCATCATAATAAGAGAAGAACCTACACAAACCATCATATGGGTTCGCATTCCGGCAGATGACCATTTCTTTCTTTCTCTTTCTAATCCTACCATTGCGCCAAATAAGGCAGCAACAAGCAATCGGGTTAATATTTCAGTCCACGAAATCATTATCTGAAATGAATGGTATTATAGCAAAAAACCGTGCCGGGCCTTTTTATGCAAATCGGCCGCTATAAAAATCGGTTGCTTCAACCCTGCATCACAGGGCCTACGGATTGATTGAGTTTTTATAAAAAATGTGAGGAAAAAATTCCACAACCTGCTTAAGATATTAAATTAAACTAACAATACACAGCTAAATGCAAAACGCGGGAAATACCAGGCAACTAATGGTTGATTTTTTTTATCGGGCTTTTTGTCTTATCATACGGGGTGCAGAGCCATCACCTATAAGATTAAATGTTTTCACTACCTTTTGCAGGTTGTACCTATCCGCATTAACACCACAACAAATTTCAGAGCGCTGATTATAAGGAGTGAAGGCATGATTATTGGCTCATAAAGACAAAACCATGCGGGTGTTTGGCTTAAGCAAAAAATTTATCCTCTAAAATGAAATTTCAAAATAAAGAAAGGCAAAACAAAGATGTATTTTCCGAACTGTTCCCCCAGGCTATTTCGGTGCTAAAAAAAACGATTATCAACCCACTATTTTCTGATAATCTTTTTCAAAAATATGCCAATGAAAAACCGCCCCTGCGTTCCGAGCTTTTTACCCTGCAGCAAATGGAGCATCATGCCAGGGATTTGGCGGCCAAACATATATTAACCAAAGGCGAGCCTTCAGAAAAAATGCTGAAACGATTAGGAGAAAATGAACGCCTCCTGATGGAAATTCACGACCTGCTTACCAAAACAGTTAAGTCTAACATCCGCATTGCTCCGGCCGGTGAATGGCTTCTGGATAATTTTTATCTTATTGAAGACCAGGTAAACACAGGCAAAAAGCATTTACCCAAAGGATATAGTAAAGGTTTACCCCAACTCGCCAATGGAGCATCGGAAGGTTTGCCAAGGGTATATGATATTGTTGTAGAGCTAATTTCGCACAGCGATGGCAGAGTTGATTTCGAAAGCTTATCGGGTTTTATCAGCGCCTACCAGTCGGTAACCAATCTTCAACTGGGTGAGTTGTGGGCTATTCCTATTATGCTCCGCCTTGCTTTAATTGAAAATTTACGTCGTTTATCAACGGAGATAGCATTAGACATACTGCATAAAAACCTGGCCGATTACTGGGCCGACCAGATGCTGGACACCCTTGATAAGGATCCTAAAAACCTGGTGGTGGTAATAGCCGATATGGCCAGGTCGAAACCACCGGTAGTAGGCGCTTTTGTGGCGGAACTAACCAGGCGGCTCCAGGGCAGGGGTGCATCACTGAGCTTACCGCTTAGCTGGATTGAACAATTTGTGTCAGACATGTCACTGACCGGCGCCGAACTGGTACACATCGAAAATCAAAAACAGGCTGCCCGCCAGGTTTCTGTAAGCAACAGCATCAGCAGTCTTCGGTTTTTAAACAGCACCGACTGGCGCAAGTTCGTAGAACAGGAAAGCGCAGTTGAAAAAATATTGAGTGAAGATCCGGATGGCATATATGAGAAAATGGATTTCTATACGAGAGATCATTACAGACATGTGGTTGAAAGAATATCCAAATACAGTACCTTGTCCGAAAAGGAAATAGCCCAAATTGCCATAGACCAGTCCAAATTGAGCCCGGAAGATGGCAGAAAGAAACATGTGGGATATTATCTTGTAGACCGCGGAGTAAGCAAAGTTGAAAAAATGGCAAAGGCAAATATGCCTTTTACTACAAAATTACGAAGACATTTCGCTGGGCTGCCTTTGTTTTATTACCTGTTGAGTATCGCCCTGCTTACCTTTTTGTTTTGCCGCATAATCACTTATAACATCACCCAGAACCTGCAAACCTGGCAATACGGCCTGCTGCTGCTGATTTGCGCTGTTGCCACAAGCCAGCCGGCAATAATGTTATTGAACTGGCTCACTACGCTGCTTACACGCCCCGGCCCGTTGCCGAGGATGGATTTTTCTTCAGGAATACCACAGGAGCACAGCACACTTGTTGTTATACCTACGATGCTTACAAATACCGATGCGGTTGATGAACTGGTTGAAGAGCTGGAAGTGCGCTTTGTGGCTAACCGCGATGACCACCTGCATTTTGCACTGCTCACCGACTTTAAAGACGCCGGAGCACAAACACTCCCTGAAGATGAGCCGCTGCTTGCATACGCGAAAAATAAAATCATTGAACTCAATGAGCGATACGGCAGATCCACACCCGATATTTTTATGCTGTTCCATCGCCCACGTAAGTGGAATGAAAAAGAAGAGGTATGGATGGGGCATGAACGAAAGAGAGGAAAGCTTGAAGAGCTGAATGCCCTGCTGAGGGGTAAAGGCGATGACAACTTTTCATCAATTACAGCCAACAGAAGCCTTTTTGCAGGCATTAAATATATTATTACGCTCGACACAGATACCAAACTGCCCAGGGAAGCCGCATGGAAAATGACAGCTACTTTAGCGCACCCGCTTAATAAAGCGGTGTATAGTGATCATAAAAAAAGAGTAACAGAAGGTTATACCATTTTACAACCCAGGGTTTCCAACAGTCTTCCCGGACCTACCGGTTCTTTATATGCGCGGATACATGGCAATGAACCCGGTATTGATCCTTATACACGGATGATTTCTGATGTATACCAGGACCTCTTTGCAGAAGGTTCCTTTATTGGAAAAGGTATTTACGATATAGATACTTTTGTGCAATCGCTTAAAGGCAGATTTCCTGAAAACCGGATTCTTAGTCATGACCTGGTTGAAGGCTGCTATGCACGTTCAGGTTTTTTGAGCGATGTGCAGTTATATGAAGACTACCCACCCAGCTACTATGCCGATATGCAGCGCCGTCACCGCTGGATACGTGGCGACTGGCAGATACTGAGATGGTTGTTTCCGCTTGTGCCGGCGCCAGACAAAAATTACAGAAAAAACCCGCTGAGCACTTTATCGCACTGGAAAATTTTTGACAATATCCGGCGCAGTCTCGTACCCGCCTGCCTGCTGCTGTTGCTGTTATACGGATGGCTGTTCACTTCCGGTAGTTTCTGGACTTTTACCGTAGTGAGCATCATTGTTATTCCTTCCATCATAAAATTTATATGGGAAGTATTCAACAAGCCAAAGGACATTGGCTTTTATCCTCACCTTTTATTTACGATACACGCTGCAGCAGATAACTTCTTCCGTCACCTGCTTGACCTTGTATTTCTTCCTTATGAAGCTTTTATAAATACCCATGCCATTTTGCTCACGGCCTGGCGCATATTCATTTCAAAACGCAAATTACTGCAATGGAATCCTTATGGCAATTCAATACGTTCCACTCCAAAAACGCTTGCAGCAAACTATGCCAGCATGTGGATGGTGCCTGCTTTTGCAACAGCAGTGGTACTGTTTTTACTGTATAAAGATCTTCCGTCTGTTGCAGTAGATCTTTGCGTGTTAATATTGTGGATGCTTTCTCCCGGCATTGCTTACCTCGTGAGCATGCCCCGCAGGCCAAAGAAAGCTGCACTTAATGAAGACCAGATCATTTTTCTTCAAAAGCTTTCCCGGAGAATATGGGCTTTCTTTGAAAAATTCGTAAACTATGAAGACAACTGGCTTCCCCCTGACAATTATCAAAAAAAGCCCGGGCCAAAAATTGCGCACCGTACATCACCTACCAATATCGGGCTATCACTACTGGCTAATCTTACCGCTTTTGATTTTGGCTATTTATCGGCCGGGAGATTAATAGATCGCACTACCCGTACGCTTAATACCGTACAGACATTGGAAAAGTACAGGGGGCATTTGTATAACTGGTACGACACGATAACACTCTCCTGTTTACAGCCAAGATACATTTCAACCGTAGACAGTGGGAATTTTACAGGACACCTGCTTACCTTAAAACAGGGTTTACTCGCGTTAAAAGAAAACAAAATATTTTCTGCCAAAGCCTTTGATGGTCTCCGGGACACAATAGCCATATTGCTCGAAAAAAATGAGCATGACAAATTTTTGCCGGAACTAAATAAAGAAATTGAAGCGGTTCAACTCAATCCACCAACATCGCTTCCCCAACTGATGCCATTGCTGGAAGATCTGAAAAACAGGTATAATACGATTGCCGCGCAATATGAAAATATCAATGAAGAGTCCGACAGTGAAATCCGGGAATGGGTGGCCCTGTTAGGCGTACAGCTTAATGACTTTGCGGGTGATATGGCCACTTTGGCGCCCTGGTTACTGATGCAGCCCCCATCGCCTGCATTTCAGAACATCATTAATGAAATAGATTATATTCCAACGCTAACACAATTGTGCAGTATACCAACAGAAGTTTTGCCAAAAGTAAAATCGCATTACCAGCAATCCAATACGCCGCAGGAAAACGACTGGTTAGACATGCTGGTATCCCATATCATTCAATCTGCCAAACGCGCCAAAGAAAGAATACTCGACCTGGATGATCTGGCGAGGCAATGCGATGAGTTCGCAAATGTTGAATATGATTTTTTGTACGATAAAGCACAGCATCTGCTCGCTATAGGCTATAACGCCGAAGAACACCGGCGCGATAACAGTTATTACGATTTGCTGGCCTCTGAAGCAAGACTTGGAAACTTTGTTGCCATAGCCCAGGGAAAATTACCGCAGGAAAGCTGGTTTGCACTGGGGCGGCAACTCACCAGTTTTGGTTCAGCGCCGGCTTTGCTTTCGTGGAGCGGCTCCATGTTTGAATACCTTATGCCCTTATTGGTGATGCCATCGTATGAAAACACTTTGCTGGATCAAACGCATAAAGCCGTAGTACAAAAACAAATTGATTACGGCAATAAAAGAGATGTACCCTGGGGTATCTCGGAGTCGGGATATAATATGATAGACGCCCATATGAACTATCAGTACAAAGCATTTGGTGTACCCGGAACCGGTTTCAAACGAGGACTGGGAGAAGAACTGGTTATATCTCCCTATTCCTCCATTATGGCTTTAATGGTAATGCCTGAAGAAGCATGCCACAATCTTCAGCTTATGGCAAAAAAGGAATTTGCCGGTATTTATGGTTTTTATGAAGCGATAGATTATACCCCCTCCCGTTTGCCGAGAGGGCAGGAACATGTTATCATTCATTCCTTTATGGTACATCACCAGGGGATGGCTTTATTGTCGCTTTCGCATTTGCTGCTTAATCAGCCTATGCAAAAACGCTTTACGGCAGATGTGCAGTTCCAGGCAACACTGTTGTTATTACAGGAACGCATACCCCGTGTTACGGCGTTAAGCGCTCCTAATATTCATATTGCAGATGCAGCAAGCGAGGTGAGCAAGGAAGATGATGCTTTTATGCGTGTTATCAGCACCCCTCAAACCGCCACTCCCGAAGTACAATTGCTTTCCAACGGAAGATACCATGTTATGGTTTCCAATGCGGGGGGAGGCTACAGCAGGTGGAAAAATATTGCTGTAACCCGCTGGCGTGAAGACAGCACCTGCGACAACTGGGGCAATTTCTGCTTTATAAGAGACCTCGAAAACAATGAGTACTGGTCATCTGCTTACCAGCCCGCATTACAGGGTGGCGATCATTATGAAGCAGTATTTTCGCAGGGACGCGCTGAATTCCGCCGCCGCGATTTTTCTATTGAAGCGCATACCGAAATAGTGGTATCGCCTGAAGATGATGTGGAACTGAGAAGATTGCATCTTACCAACCGGTCGCGTAAAAAAAGAATAATTGAAGTAACCAGCTATGCCGAAGTAGTACTGGCGCCGGTGGGGTCGGATGCTGCGCATCCCGCTTTCAGTAACCTGTTCGTACAAACCGCTTTGCTGGAGCAAAGTCATGCTATTGTATGCACACGCCGTCCGCGTTCGCAGCACGAGCAGCCACCTTCCATGTTTCATTTAATGAAAGTATATCATGCAACCATACAAAATATAGCCTACGAAACAGACAGAACAAAATTTACCGGCCGAGGCAACACTATTCATCAGCCGTTGGCCATGCAACAGGCTGCATCACTTTCTTCTACCCAGGGTTCTGTACTGGATCCTATTGTTTCTATACAATACAGAATAGAAATTGATCCGCAGCAAACCGCCGTAATTGATATGATAACCGGCATTGCAGAAACGAAAGAAGACTGTAATGATATGATAGATAAATACCAGGATAAATTCCTGGTAGACCGCGGTTTCGAATTGTCGTGGACCCATAGCCAGATCGTATTGCGCCAGATCAATGCAACAGAAGCAGATGCACAACTGTATGCAAGATTAGCCAGTGCGGTTATTTATACGGATCCTGAAATGCGGGGTGCTTCCGACCTGATAGCGCGCAATAACCGCGGGCAATCGAGCCTTTGGAGCCATTCTATTTCAGGCGATCTGCCCATTGTGCTCGTGAAGATTGAGAACGCAGGCAATATTGAACTGGTAAAACAAATGATCCAGGCGCATGCTTACTGGCGCTTAAAAGGAATGACTGTTGACCTGGTTATCTGGAATGAAGATCATGGCAGTTACAGGCATACACTTCAAAACCAGATCATGTCGCTGGTAGTTCCGCTGGTGGGTGCCCAAATCAATGAAGATCCCGGCGGCGTTTTTATACGCTCTGCAGATCAGCTCTCCAATGAAGATCACATTCTTTTTCAAACGGTGGCCCGGGTGGTGTTGTCCGACAGATTCGGTTCATTAGAAGAACAGATCAACAGGAACATAAAAATAAAAAATGTAATTCCTTATTTTACCCCGGTTAAATTTTATCCTTCAACGCCTACTGCTGTTGCATTACCCGAAGACCTGCAGTTCTTTAACGGCACCGGTGGTTTTTCGGCAAACGGAAGAGAATATATTATTATAACACAGCCAGGGAAAGTAACCCCTGCCCCATGGTGCAATGTAATTGCCAATGCTGAATTTGGAACGATCATATCCGAAAGCGGTCAGGCATATACCTGGCTGGAAAATGCACATGAGTTCAGGCTTACCCCGTGGAATAATAACCCGGTAAACGACCTGGAAGGAGAATGTTATTACCTGCGTGACGAGGAAAGCGGAAGATTCTGGTCGCCGGCTCCATTGCCTGCAAGAAGCAAAACACCGTACATTACCAGGCATGGCTTCGGTTACAGTACGTTTGAGCACAGTGAAGATGGTATCTATTCGAAAATGACCGTGTTTGTTGACCTTGATACCGGTATAAAGTTTACTATGCTGAAAATTCATAACCGGTCAGGAAGGCAAAGGAAACTATCTGTTACCGGGTATGTGGAATGGGTGCTGGGAGAGTTTCGCCCGAAAACACAAATGCATGTGGTAACCTCCGTTGAAGGCGACATAGGAACCATCTTTGCCCGGAATGCCTACAATACGGAATTCGCCAACCGCGTGGCCTTTTTTGATGCCGATGGCATGCCGGATTCCTTTACCTGCGATAGAAAAGAATTTCTTGGCCGCAACGGATCTTCACGCAATCCGGCTGCTATGAATAAAGTGAAACTTTCAGGAAAGTCAGGTTCTGCGCTCGATCCCTGTGCAGCTATACAAACCAACCTTGATTTAGCCAATGAAGAATCGCATGAAATTATTTTCAAACTGGGAGCTGCAAAAACGCATGGGGATGCACTGCACATCATTGAACAATTTAAAACCCATGCCAATATTTACCAGGCTTTGGATAAAGTAACCCATTTCTGGCAACACACATTAGGAACCATCCAGGTGGATACGCCCGATGCGGCATTAAACATTCTTGCCAACGGTTGGCTGAACTATCAAACGCTCGCCTCCAGGATATGGGGCAGAAGTGGCTATTATCAATCGGGCGGGGCATTTGGCTTCAGAGATCAGTTGCAGGATATTTTATCGCTGATGTATGCCAAACCCGATATAGCACGCCAGCAAATATTATTGAACGCTTCCAGGCAGTTCAGGGAAGGAGATGTACAGCATTGGTGGCATCCGCCTTCGGGAAGAGGGGTGCGCACCACCTGCTCCGATGATTTTTTATGGCTGCCTTATGTAGTGGCAAAATACACAGTGCAAACAGGTGATACAGGAATATTGGAAGAACCTGTCGGTTATCTTGAAGGCCGGATGCTGAACGAGGGAGAAGAATCCTATTACGACCTGCCCTCCCGTTCCAGTCAAACAGCCAGTTTGTATATACATTGTACAAAGGCGATAGAAAGAGCGCTTCGTTTTGGAGAACATGGATTGCCATTAATAGGATCGGGCGACTGGAATGATGGCATGGATAAAGTGGGGGAAAAAGGAAAGGGGGAAAGCGTATGGCTTGCTTTTTTCCTGTATGATGTATTAACACGCTTTGGCACAATTGCAACAAACCGAAATGATGCAGCCTTTGAGCAAAAATGTAGTGAACAGGCTGAAACCCTCAGGAAAAATATTGAAGCAAATGCATGGGACGGACAATGGTATCGCCGTGCTTATTTTGATGACGGTACGCCTTTGGGCTCCTCGCAAAATGAAGAAGCCAGTATTGATTCCATTGCTCAAAGCTGGAGCGTATTGTCTAAAGCCGGTGCCCCTCAAAGAATAAACATAGCCATGCAGTCGGCAATTCAACACCTGGTTAAAAAAGACGCGGGGCTGATCCAGTTGCTGAACCCGCCTTTCGATAAGTCGGACCTTAATCCCGGCTATATCAAGGGATATGTTCCGGGTGTACGTGAAAACGGCGGGCAATATACACATGCCGCCATATGGCTGGTAATGGCTTTGATGGCTTTAAAACAAAAGGAAGAGGGCTGGGAATTATTACAAATGATTAACCCTGTTAACAGGGGCAGCAGTGCCGAAACCATTGCAAAATATAAAGTGGAGCCTTATGTAATAGCTGCCGATGTATATTTCGAGCCTTCGCATCTTGGCCGCGGAGGATGGACATGGTATACCGGCTCTGCAGGGTGGATGTATCAATTGATACTCGAATCGTTTTTGGGTGTACAGCAAAAAGGGGAGCAACTGCATTTTGACCCCAGCACCCCACCATCATGGTCTTCATTTAACATCCGGTACAAGTATATGGATACTTTATACCATATCGGTATCAGAGCATCCGGGGCTGGCGAACATAAAATAACGGTTCAGGTAGATGGGAATACTTCGGAAAATACTTTTCTTCAATTGCAAAACGATGGCCGGGAACATACAGTGGAAGTTGCGATACAGTAGGCTCGTAGGTGCAAGGTGCAAGTTGCAGGGCCGTCCCTGAAACCTGAAACATGAGCACAATGCTTCATCTCAAAAAAATTGCTTACATTAAGCATTCTACAGAACAGAATAATTTTAAAATCATGAATAATAAAATCGCTTCGCTTACAAAACTTCAGCAGGAAGGAAAAAATATTCATCGCCTTCCTTTTTCCATCAGGATATTGCTGGAAAACATACTTCGCAACCACGATGGCTTTGCCATTACCGATGAGCACCTGCATACTTTAACCGGATGGAATGCTGCAGGATCGGATAAGGATATTCCGTTTAAACCGGCACGCGTGCTGATGCAGGACTTTACAGGCGTTCCCGCTGTGGTAGATATCGCATCTCTTCGTGCTGAATTGATCCGGAAAGGGGGGGATGGATCAAGGATCAACCCGGCTATACCAGTAGATCTTGTAATTGACCACTCTGTACAGGTAGATTTTTTTGGCACGGATTATTCCTATAAAAGCAATGTGGCTTTAGAATATGAACGCAATGCCGAACGATATAAACTTCTAAAATGGGCGCAAAAGGGATTGGATAATTTTACTGTTGTGCCCCCGGGCATGGGCATTTGTCACCAGGTAAACTTAGAATACTTAGCCAAAGGTGTTATTGAAAGAGATGGATGGGCCTTCCCTGATACGCTTGTAGGGACCGATTCGCATACCCCGATGGTAAATGGAATTGGTGTTTTGGCCTGGGGCGTTGGCGGCATTGAAGCCGAAGCCGCTATGCTGGGACAACCCATTTATTTTTCGTGCCCGCAGGTGGTAGGTTTAAAATTAACAGGCAAAATCCCGCAGGGATGCACCGCAACCGATATGGTGCTTACCATAACAAAGCTGCTTCGCGATTATGGCGTAGTTGGAAAATTTGTTGAAGTATTTGGAAACGGGCTGGATCATTTAACGGTTACCGACCGGGCTACCATATCCAATATGTCGCCGGAATTTGGTTGCACGGTTACTTATTTTCCAATAGACGATCAAACGCTGGATTATATGAAGCGCACCGCCCGCAGCCAGCAACAAATTGATCTTGTAAAAAAATATTGTCAGGACAATATGCTCTGGCGCACGGGAAATGAAGCCATTGAATACTCCCATGTGCTGGAATTGAACCTCGACAGTTTGCGGCCTACGGTTGCCGGGCCAAAACGTCCGCAGGATAAAATATTACTGGAAGAATTAGACGAAAAATTCACAGAGGTGCTTAAGACAGAATTTTTAAGAGATTATGTTCCGTTTCACAGCCGCCAGGAACATGCCTGGCTTGCGGAAGGCGGTTCGGGTACCGAATTTTCGTATTCACCACGCCAGGAACATGCCGGCATTACTGTAGAAAAAGAAAACAACCTGAGATCGGTAAGAATAAAAATAAAAAACAAGGAATATGTGCTGAGCGATGGAAGCATTGTTATTGCAGCCATTACCAGTTGCACCAATACTTCTAACCCTACAGTTATGGTGGGGGCGGGATTGGTAGCCAGGAAAGCCATTGAAAGAGGATTGCGGTCAAAGTCGTGGGTAAAAACAAGCCTGGCCCCTGGTTCCAAAGTGGTAACCAGCTACCTGCAACGTTCAGGGTTAGCCGAAGACCTGGAAGCATTGCGATTTCATACTGTTGGATATGGTTGTACTTCCTGTATCGGCAACAGCGGTCCGCTCCCACCGCATATAGCCGAGGCCATTGACAAGAGTGAAATGATAGTAGCTTCCGTATTATCGGGTAACCGCAATTTTGAAGCGAGGGTACATCCGCAGGTAAAGATGAATTTCTTAATGTCGCCAATGCTGGTAGTAGCTTTTTCATTGGTGGGGCGTGTAGATGTTGATCTGCTGCATGATCCTTTGGATTACGATCCCAATGGCGAGCCCGTTTACCTGAAAGATATCTGGCCTACCCAGGAAGAAATCAATGAAACGATAAAAGCCTGTATGCGTGTGGAAGATTTTGAAAAGGTATACAGTGTAATTTTTGAAGGAGAGGAAGACTGGAAAAACTTAGTAGCGCCCGAAGGCACGAAATATGTTTGGGATAACCATTCTACTTATATCCAGGAGGCGCCCTTCTTTCAAAACCTTAGTAACATTCCGGAAAAACTATCCGATATCAAAGACGCGCGTGTACTGTTATTTCTGGGAGATTCGGTTACCACGGATCATATTTCACCGGCAGGCGCTTTTGGCGAACAAACCGCAGCAGGACAATACTTAGTTAGCAAAGGCGTGGCCCGGAAAGATTTTAACTCCTACGGCTCCCGCAGGGGGAACCATGAAGTGATGATGCGCGGCACCTTCGCCAATGTGCGTATTAAAAATAAGATCACAGACAAGGTGGGCGGATTTTCAACTTATTTACCGACCAACGAAACACTGACGGTATTTGATACGGCAATGAAATACGCGGCAGACCAAACACCGCTGATCGTTTTAGCTGGTAAAGAATATGGCAGTGGTTCATCGAGAGACTGGGCGGCAAAAGGGCCAAGCCTGTTGGGTGTTAAAGTGGTAATTGCCGAAAGCTTTGAACGCATTCACAGGAGTAATTTGGTAGGTATGGGTATTTTGCCTTTGGAATTTCCGGCAGGAGAAACCGCGGAAACATTGGGCTTAACGGGTAAAGAAAAATTTGATATTACAGGGATAGCTGAAGATTTGTATCCCTTTAAAAAAATAAAAGTCATAGCAAGAAAAGATTCCGGTGAAACAATAACATTTGAAGCAAAAGCAAGGTTAGATTCCGCCATTGATGTGGCGTATTTTGAAAACGGCGGTATCCTGCAATATGTGCTGAGAGGGTTTTTGAAATAAACCGCTGCACCACAGGGACACACAGAGAAGTTTATAATTTATGGTTTATGGTTTGTAGTTCTTTAAACTCCAAACTGTAAACCTTTCTTTGCGTCCGCTGCTTCTTTGCGCACTTTGCGTGAAACAATCCGAAATCTGGGGAAATACAAAGCAAGTGGAATCAAATAAAATTCAAATGTCAAATTCAAAGCAGAAAATTCGAAATTCGAAGACAAATGCAACTATAATAATAAACTGTAAACTAAAAAGATCCGAAGCCGGGAATTCGAAATCCGAAAGAAGCTGTCAGCAATCAGTTTTGAGCTACGGCCAATACATGATGAAGTAGTATTCACTATCGTTAGTAATTAACGCACTGATACCTGACGGCTGATTGCTGATAGCCCTAAATGCAACGATAAACTACAAATTACAAACCACAAACTATCTTGCCCATCCCATGCCATCCGGTCCGTTGCCGGTTTTAATATCGTCTGTAAATTCCAGTGTATCCAGGTCAAACACACTTACTATGCCCGATCCGCTGCGTGCAACAAAAGCCTTTCTGCCATCCCGAACGATCAGTATCCCTACCGGTGCACCCTCCGCCTTAACCCGTTTGATCACTTTGCGCGTAGTGGCGTCTATGATGATCAGCTCTCCCGCACCATTATCGGATACCAGCACTCTTTTGCCATCGGGCGTAAACTTAACGCGGATAGGCACTTTTCCAACCGCGAAGCTTTGCTTTATGGCATTGGACGCCACATCTATGATATCAATGGTTCCATCACCGGTATTACCCACCCATACTTCTTTGCCATCGGGTGAAATATCAATTCCTTCAGGTTTGCTGCCCGTTGCGATCTGCATCATTTTCCCTGGCGATGCCGGTGTACCAATGTCAATGGAAGTAACGGTATTGGATACCCTGTTTGCTGTATACATTCGTTTACCATCAGGTGTTAATACCAGCATATGTCCGCCATCCTGCCCGGTTCCCGTGAGCCAGTCAATTTTATCAGCGGCAAAATCATAGCGGCCCACCGTTCGCGTAAGCTCTGAAATAAAATATACTTTACCTGCTTTTGCTTCAATGCCGTGAGGGCGCAGCAAAGAGCCCAGTTCAACCCGGCGGATTTCTTTCCGGGCAGCTATATCAACAACACAAAGACTATGTCCATGCTGTTGTGCACCATAGTTGGCAACAAAAGCCAGCTTACCATCATCCGATACCGTCATTTCATGCGGCCCTTCGCCGGTGGGCACGGTGGCTACTACTTTTAAAGTTGCTCCATCAACAACAACCAGGGTATTGTCTGCTTTATTCAACACCAGCAGGGAACCGGTGGCTGTTTTTTGTGCAATGCCATTGCAGCAGCATAGTAAACATGTTAATACAGCAAGCGTGATTTTTGCATGCATAGCAGAAGTATTGAAGGAATAAGAATGATCGTTCTTATTCTAAGATACAAATATTACCTGGTCGTGTTTGCACAAAACACTTAATCGCGCTGAAGATGCCGAAGGTCGGAGCCAGACCCTTCCTGCGTCAGGGTGACAGACAGTGGGTTCTTTGTTCAGCATTAGCGGGAAAGCTCATCACCTTTACACTGCTTGTCATGCTAACGCAGCTTGACTACCGGCAGGCAGGGAAGCATCTATAACAATTAATCGCAACGATATCATACGTTTCATCCGACTCCTTAATGCGGATACAAATTAAATGCTATGGCAATGCAAAAGCCACGTACGCATCGCCGGAAGCTGTACCCAATTTTCCACCACCGCATGCAATAACGATAAACTGCTTGCCATTCACTTCATACATAGCAGGTGTAGCAAAGCCGGGTGCGGGCAAAGTGGTTTCCCATAATAATTTCCCGTTGCTTTTATTAAAAGCCCTGAACTTAGCATCCTTAGTGGCGGCTATAAACAAAAGCCCGGTTTTGGTAACAACAGGCCCGCCATAATTTTCTGTTCCCGTTTCTTTTATCCCCATTTCTTTAAACGCTGCATCTTCCCCAAGAACGGTTTTCCATACATGCTCGCCCGTATTTAAATCAATGGCCGTAAGTGTTCCCCATGGAGGCGCTAAAGCAGGCTTGCCGGTTTTAGTCAAAAATTTATCATACCCTGTAAACCGGTAAGGCAACTGGCGGAATATATCAGCCGCTGTTTGTTGTATTTCAAATTTGCGTTGATATTCATTCTTCACATTCAGTACTACCGAAGCAATGGCTTCTTTTTCTTCCTGTTTCAGATGGCTAAAAGCGGGCATCATCCGTCGTCCATTATTTATAAATTCAATCAGTGATGTCTTGTCGTATTTTTTATCCATGCCGGCTATAGAAGGATAATTACCACCGCCTTTCATATCTTTTCCATGACAACTGGTACAATGTTGCTGGTATAAGCGTTGCCCGGCCTGTAAATAATTTTCGTTGTAGCTTTCCTTCTTTTTAACCTCTTCCATTTTCAATATCCAGGCCATTTCATTGGCGTTCACATACAGCAATCCTGTTTCGGGATCAACGGCCGGACCACCCCATTCCCCGCCGCCATCAAACCCTGGTAATACAATGGTACCCTGCAGCGAGCCGGGCATAAACATTTTACCCGTGCGGTATGATCTCAACTGTTTTTTTACTTCCTCCGATTCCTCCGGTGACAAATAAGGATTGATATCTTTTTCTAAAAAAGACTGCCGCACAAAAGGCATGGGCTTTTGCGGAATGGGTTGTGTGGGCCATAATCTTTCGCCATGCAATGCACCAGAAGTATCTACAGGCGTTTCCGCTATGGGAAATAAAGGTTCACCGGTATCGCGGTTGAATATAAATACAAAACCTGTTTTAGTGGTCTGTGCCACCGCGTCAATTTCTTTTCCATTATGCGTTACCGTTAGCAACACCGGTGCAGAAGATGGATCATAATCCCAGGTATCGTGATGAATATATTGAAAATGCCAGCGTAACTTTCCGGTTAACGCATCCAGGGCCAGCAAACAATCTGCATACAGGTTAGCGCCCAGCCTTTTGCCACCATAAAAATCCATAGCGGCCGACCCTGTGGACGCATAGGCAATGCCGCGTTTCTGGTCAATGGTCATGCCCATCCAGTTGTTAGCTCCCCCGGTCACTTTCCATGCATCCTTATCTTCCCAGGTTTCATAGCCCGGCTCTCCGGGCTGTGGTATGGTATGAAAGATCCATTTCATTTGTCCGGTACGCACATCAAAAGCACGGATATGCCCGGGCGCCGCATCCATACCTTCGGAAACCCGTGTACCTGTTAACAAAAGATCTTTATAAATGGTGGGAGCAGACGTTGCCGTAACAAAGAGACCGGCCGCCTCTTCGCCCAGCCCTTCATGTAAATCCAGTTTGCCTTTTTTACCAAAACCGGCGATTGTTTTACCCGTGCCGGCATCAACAGCATAAATAAATGCACCAGCCGTATAAAATAGCCGCTTATCATCTTTGTCATCGCTCCAATACGCAACACCACGGTTGTTGTTGAGATTGAAGTTCGGTTTCTTACCTGCGCCCGCTGTATCATAAGGAAGAAACTCCCATTTGAGTATACCGGTAGCAGCATCAAGCGCTAACAATTTAAGTTGTGGCGATACGGCATAGAGTATGCCATTAACAATTACAGGATTGCATTGGATTTGTGAATGCGCCGCTGTATCTGCATCGCCTGTACGGTAAATCCAAGCTACCTGCAGTTGCTTAACATTGCCGGTATCTATTTGCGCCAGGGAAGAATACTTGTTTCCGGTGTAATTACCATTTACCATTCCCCAGCCGGAGTATTGATCCGGCGTGGCATTATTACATCCCAGCCATAACAGGGCATTTGCCAGCAGCATAATATAAAGCCGGTATAATTTCATTACGATCCGTATTTGATGCTATTTACGAAAAAATATGATTACCAGGTAGAGTACTACTCACACACTCTCTGGCTAACGGCTGGTGACTGATTGCTGACAGCTCCACACCGTAATAAAAAAATCCCGCTTCTTTGCAGAAGCGGGACCTGTTATTATTTGCTTTAAGAAAGGCAGATTAATAACCCATTCCACCCATATCAGGGGCGCCATGGTTATGCCCGGCTGCTTCTTCTTTCTTAGGCTTGTCGGCAATCACACATTCTGTAGTGAGCAACATACCAGCAATTGAAGCTGCATTTTCCAGTGCAATACGGGTAACCTTGGTAGGATCAATAACGCCGGCTTTGAACAGGTTTTCATATATTTCTGTTCTGGCATTAAAGCCGTAATCACCCTTACCTTCTTTTACTTTTTGTACAACAATGCTGCCTTCAATACCGCTGTTGATAACAATCTGGCGGAGCGGTTCTTCAATAGCCCTTTTTACAATAGCAATTCCGGTCAGTTCATCTTCGTTCAGTCCTTTGAATTTTTCTAATGATTCGATAGCGCGTATATATGCTACACCACCACCAGGAACGATACCTTCTTCAACCGCAGCGCGGGTTGCATGCAAAGCATCATCCACACGGTCTTTCTTTTCTTTCATTTCCATTTCGGTAGCAGCGCCAACCTGCAATACAGCCACACCACCGCTTAATTTAGCAAGGCGTTCCTGTAATTTCTCTTTATCATAATCGGAAGTTGTTGATTCGATCTGTGCTTTGATCTGGTTAACACGTCCGGCGATATCCACTTTTTTACCTTTACCACCAACAATGGTAGTATTGTCCTTATCAATAACTACTCTTTCTGCTCTTCCTAAGGAAGTAAGGTCAACGCCTTCTAATTTATGCCCCATGTCTTCGCTTATTACAGTACCGGCAGTAAGAATACCGATATCTGTAAGCATTTCTTTTCTTCTGTCGCCGAAACCGGGAGCTTTAACTGCAGCTACTTTAAGCGTACCGCGCAATTTATTTACCACCAGGGTGGCCAATGCTTCACCTTCCAGGTCTTCAGAAATGATCAGCAAAGGAGCGCCCTGCTGAGCTACTTTCTCCAGAATTTGAAGGATATCCTTCATGGTGCTGATCTTTTTGTCGTAGATAAGAATATAGGGCTTTTCCAGTTCAGCTTCCATTTTTTCGCTGTTGGTAACGAAATAAGGAGAAACATAACCACGGTCGAACTGCATACCTTCTACCACTTCTACAGTTGTTTCTGTACCGCGGGCTTCTTCAACGGTAATTACACCGTCTTTACCCACTTTACCGAAAGCTTCGGCAATCAGTTTACCTATGGTTTCATCATTATTAGCAGAAATAGAAGCTACCTGCTGAATTTTTTTACTGTCGGAACCTACAGCCTGTGACTGTCCGCGCAAGTGTTCAACTACTTTCTCAACCGCTTTGGTAATACCGCGCTTCAAATCCATGGGATTAGCACCGGCAGCAACATTCTTTAAACCTTCGCTGATAATAGACTGGGCCAGCACAGTGGCGGTAGTAGTACCATCACCTGCAATATCAGCAGTTTTGCTGGCTACTTCTTTTACCATCTGGGCGCCCATATTTTCAATAGGATCTTCCAGTTCAATTTCTTTAGCTACAGTAACACCATCTTTAGTTACTGCGGGTGCACCAAATTTCTTTTCCAATACCACGTTACGTCCTTTTGGCCCCAGGGTAACCTTTACCGCATTGGCAAGGATATCAACCCCTCTTTTCATTTTATTGCGGGCTTCAACTTCGAAGAATAATTGTTTTGCCATAATTATAACAATTTGAAAATTTGTGAATTTGTAATTTGAAATGAAAATCGTCCCCGGTTTAGAGACAAACTGATTTTGCGTTTATTCATTATACGATCGCTAAAATGTCAGATTCTCTCATAATGAGATAATCAGCACCTTCAATCGTAATTTCAGTACCGGCATATTTGCCATATAAAACGGTATCGCCCGATTTTACACTTACCGGCTCATCTTTTTTGCCTGGTCCTGCTGCAACAACAGTTCCGCGCTGAGGTTTTTCTTTAGCGGTATCAGGAATAATAATGCCACCGGCAGTTTTTTCTTCGGCAGCGGCGGGCTTCACAATCACCCTGTCATGGAGTGGAGTTACATTGAACTTTTTAGACATAGTTAATAATTTTTTTGTGTTGGTTAAAGATTGGTTTTATAAATCTTTAAGGCTGCCAAAGGTAAACGAATAATATGCCAAAGCGTCAAGCCCGGAAAAATTTTCATGTTTTGATGATAATTACGGGGTCAAATCAAAAACTTGGCAGCGTTTGACACAGAGCGGTATGCCAAATTTGCACAACCTGTTAGGTTTGCCAGGTAACAGGTGCATTTGAGATTTAATATCCGCCACGGCGGACAGGTTTGAAATTTGAAATTGAAGTCCGATAGCTCAATCCTGTAACCTGAGACCTGAAACCTGCTTCAAATTTCCTATCTTCGCCGCCGCATAATAAGCTCTTTAAGATGATTAGCAGAAGAAATATCCGGGTTAAAGTAATGCAAACGCTGTATACCATTGATGCGGCCGAAGACCAGAAAGATAAAGCGAACAGGCTATTGGATAAACACCTGGAGCAATCGCGGCAATTATTTGTTTATCTCCTTCATTTTATAATACAGGTGGCGCGTTATGCCGAAAAGGATTCCCATAACAGGTCGTCCAAGCATTTGCCTACCGAACAGGATCTGAATGTAAATATTAAAATTGCAGGCAATGAACTGATCTGGAAGATTATGGAAGATCCCTCCTACCAGAAAGCCTGTAGTGACATTAAACCCCAGCAATGGGATAACCCCCCTTTTATCCGGAAAACATACCTGCAACTGGCTGAAACTCCTGTATATAAGGAATACATTGAATTACAGGAACGCAATAAAAAATCGGAAAAAAATATCCTGGAATTTATCTTTACCGATCTCATGCTTCCCAATGATGATTTTATATCGGAAATGGAGGATATTTTTATTCACTGGGATGATGATGCAGAAATGATGAACCAGCTTATACTGAACTTTCTGCAAAAACCCGTGAACTGCAATTTCCAGGATATGCTGGGCACAGAAAAAAGAAAATTTGCCAACGAACTGTTAGATGCAGTAATCAATAAGGAATCCTATTGCATGGAATTGATCAAACCCAAATTAAAAAACTGGGATGCTGAAAGAATTGCCGTTCTGGATATGATTTTGATGCGGATGGGCGTATGTGAATTCCTGTATTTTGAAACCATTCCAACAAAAGTTACCATAAACGAATATATTGACCTGGCTAAAGAGTACAGCACCCCCCAAAGCGGGCAGTTTGTGAACGGCATACTAGATAACATCCATAAAGATTTGCTGGCGCAGGATAAACTGCACAAAATATCTTATAAAAAACCCTGAAATTAGTGGCATTGATGAAGCCGTGATATACCTCCAAATGCATACATTTGCACCTTCAAAAAGTTTTTGCAATTATGACAAAAAATCCTTTTTTACTGCTGGCTGTTTTTGGCATTGTATTTACGGCCTGCCAGTCTTCGGAAAACAAACCCGGGGATAGCGATATTGCTGTTCAGGCAAACACACCTGCCAGTGAACCCGCGGCCATTACTACCATCCAATGGCTGGATTCAACTTTTAATAAAGGCACTATTACAGAAGGGGAGAAAATAGAGATCGTTTATCGCTTTAAAAACACCGGTGAAAAACCACTGATTATAAAAGATGTCCGCCCGTCCTGTGGCTGTACGGTAGCCGAAAAACCATTGGAACCTATTGCACCCGGTAAGGAAGGAATCATTAAAGCAGTGTTCGACAGCCATAACAAACCAGGTCCCAATCATAAAACCATTACAGTAGTAGCCAATACACAACCGGAAACCTATGGCCTTACTTTTAATGTAATCGTTAATAAAAAGAGTTAGTACTTATATATTTAAATCATCAACATGAACAATTATTTCGTTTTATTACAAAGTGGCGGAGGAAACGCTCAAATGATGCAGATGATAATGCTGGTTGGTATTATTGCTGTGTTCTACTTCTTTATGATCCGCCCCCAAACTAAAAAAGCAAAAGAAGCCAAAAACTTTCAAAGCAACCTGCAAAAAGGCGATAAAATAGTAACCATTGCCGGCATACATGGCAAAATTGATAAGATAGAAGACAATACCATCCAGTTGGAAGTGAGTCCCGGAAGCTACCTGCGCATTGAAAAAAGCGCTGTAAGCATGGAATGGAGCAAGCAATTGAACAGCGGAACTGCTGCTGACAAAAAATAAGCTTTTACGAAACCTCAGTTTCAGAATCCGAAATCCGAATATTAAAAGGATTTCGGATTTTTGTTTTACATAAAGTTCAAAAATGGCTAAAATTTAAAATGGAGTGCTCAAAATTGGCTTAACAGGAGGCATAGGATCAGGCAAAACCATGGTTGCCCGTATATTTGAACTATTGGGTATACCGGTATACTATGCGGATGCCGCTGCCAAAACCATTATGAATGAAGACGAAAGCCTTAAAGCATTAATAATTGAGCATTTTGGTAAAGCTGCATATACAGATGGCACGCTTAACCGGGCATATATTTCGTCCATTGTTTTTCAAAACAAAGAAAAGTTAGCTTTACTAAATTCACTGGTTCACCCGGCCACCATAAGAGCTGCAGAAAAATGGATGCTACAGCAGCAGGCAGCATATGCAATTAAGGAAGCTGCATTGATCTTCGAAAGTGGCTCGCAGAACGGGCTTGACCTGGTAATAGGCGTATATGCACCTAAGTCCCTTCGTATTCTACGAACGATGCAGCGGGATACGATTAGCCGGGATGAAGTACTGAAGCGCATGAGCAACCAGGTGAATGAAGAATTAAAAATGAAGCTTTGTGATTTTGTGATATACAATAATGAACAACAATTATTAATACCACAGGTTATTGCACTGCATGAAAAGTTGTTAAAAACCGAGTAACCGAAAAGTTAGCCTGCTGCGCAAACTTTTAAACCATGAGCAATAAAGTCATTCCCGTGTTGCGCATTTTTGACTATGCAAAAGCCGGTGAGTTTTATACCCTGCTATCCGAAAAAAAGTACAAATACAATCGTCCCGGATTAGAGCATACGCCATGGAACGCCATTACGATGGAAGTAACGGATCCGTTTGGAAACAGGGTATTGTTCAGCGAAAAAGAAGAGTGAGGGGTGAGGTGTCAACTATTTGTTACGGGTTGCAAGTTGCAGGGAGGTATTGTTACCCGAAGGAACGGAACCAATCACCAATGAACCGACCAACCAATCACTAATGAACCAATCAACCATAGGATCATATCAACTCCTTTAGTTTTTCAACCACTATATCTACTTCCTCTTTTGTGTTATGCCTGCAGAATGAAAAACGAACGGCAACCCTGTTGGGGTTATTATTAACAGAGCGGATAACATGAGAGCCCTGGTCTGCGCCGCTGGTGCATGCACTCCCACCGGATGCACATATGTTATTGATATCAAGATTAAACAAAAGCATTTCCGATTTTTCAGTTTTCGGCAAGCTCACATTTAGCACGGTATACAAACTTCTCCCTGTAAAATCGCCGTTAAATCCAACGCCTTTGATATGTTTTTTTAGCTGTTCGGCCATATACTGCTTAATGGATCTGATGAACTCGCTATCTGTTGCATAAGCGGCTGTAGCCAGCTCAAGCGCTTTTGCGAAACCTACAATGCCATACAGGTTTTCTGTTCCGGCGCGCATATTTCTTTCCTGGCTTCCGCCATGTATATAAGGATGTATGCTTACATTTTCATTGATATACAATAAACCAACGCCTTTAGGACCGTGAAACTTATGAGCGGCTGCTGTAATAAAATGAACAGGTGTATGCCGCAGATCAATGGAATAATGACCCACTGTTTGCACCGTGTCTGAATGAAAAATTGCCCCATACAGCTTACACATTTCGCCCACCGCGTGCAGGTCAAGCAGGTTACCAATTTCATTATTGGCGTGCATAAGCGTAACTAAAGTTTTTTCTTCGCTGCCTGCAAGCAACTGCTCCAGGTTATCCAGGTCAATATGACCGTTGGGCAATAATTTAACAAAGGAAAGCTGCGCTTCTCCCCGGTTCCGTAAATACTCTGCCGTGTGCAAAACAGCATGGTGCTCAATGGGTGAAGTAATTATGCGTTTGCATCCCAGATCTCTTACAGAAGCGGTTATGGCTGTATTGGAACTTTCCGTTCCCCCACTGGTAAAGAAAATTTCTGCGGGATGCGCATTGAGTATTTTGGCAACAGATTTCCTTGCGCTTTCAATTGCAAGCCTGCTTTCCCGCCCGTAAGAATAAATAGAAGAAGGGTTACCAAACTTCTCTGTCATATAGGGTAACATCACATCCAATACAGCGGGAGCCAGCGCCGTAGTGGCGGCATTATCAAAATATATTCTTTTTTGCACGAAATTTAAGTTTATCCTCACAAAACCTGCAGGCAACAAAAAATTAAAAAGCGGCAGTACTATACTATTTCAATTCCCTGATATCCTGCATTAAGCGCAGTGCTATGTTATTTGCGGTAGATTCAAAATTACTTTCAGCATAAATGCGGATGATCGGTTCCGTATTACTGGTACGCAGGTGTACCCAATCGTTATCAAACTCAATTTTTAGACCATCTTCGGTATTAACGGGATGGCTTTTATATTTGGTTTTAATTTTTTCAAACACTTGCTTTACGTCTACCCCATGTTCCAGTTCGAGTTTGTTTTTACTGATAAAATAATCCGGGTAGGTGCCTCTTAACTGTTTGATGCTTTTTTGCGTTTTTGCCAGTTGGGTAAGAAATAGCGCTATACCCACCAGGGCATCGCGTCCGTAATGTAAAGCAGGTAATATAATGCCTCCATTGCCTTCGCCACCTATCACAGCATTTATTTCTTTCATCCGGTTCACCACATTTACTTCGCCCACAGCGCTGGGATAATACTGCCCCCCATGTTTTAAAGTAATATCTTTTAAAGCCCGGGTAGAAGACATATTGCTGACTGTATTACCGGGCTGCCTGCTTAACACGTAATCGGCAACGGCAACCAGTGTATATTCTTCTCCAAACATGCTACCATCTTCACATACAAAACAAAGCCGGTCAACGTCTGGGTCAACGGCAATACCCATATCTGCCCCGCTCTTGCGCACCATATTGCTTAGCTCCCCCAGGTTTTCGGGAAGCGGCTCGGGGTTATGAGCAAACTTACCATTGATCTCCCCGTTTATCACTGTAATATCCTTAGCCTGCACGCCCAGGGCATGCAATAGCTCCGGCACAAACAGGGCGCCGGTGCTGTTTACAGCATCTACAATAATTTTAAATTTCCGGGCTTTAACGGCTGCAATATCAACCAGGTTAAGAGAAGTAATAGCTTCTATATGCTTTTTAAGATATGAGTCATCTTCTTTTACCGTACCCAGCTTATCAACCGGAACGAATGTAAAATTTTCAGCGTCCGCAATCTCCAGCACCTCTTTTCCATCCTGTGCCGAAATGAATTCTCCGTTGCTGTTCAGCAATTTCAAAGCATTCCACTCTTTGGGGTTGTGGCTTGCAGTTAAAATAATTCCCCCACCGGCCTTTTCCATTACTACTGCAACTTCTACAGTAGGTGTTGTACTTAAGCCCAGGTCAACTACGTCTATTCCAAGAGCATTCAGCGTGCTTACAACAATGCTTTGTATTAATGGCCCGCTTATCCTTCCGTCTCGTCCAATAACTACTTTCTTATTACCGGTTTTTGCAACCAGCCAGCTTCCATAAGCCGCTGTAAATTTTACTGTATCCAATGGTGAAAGTGTTTCCCCAGGTTTTCCTCCTATGGTGCCCCGGATTCCGGATATGCTCTTAATCAATGCCACGGTACTAATTATTTTATGGATGCAAACTTAGTTTAAATTTTTAAATCCGCCTGCCTGTAATAAGTCGGGAAGACATACCTGTTTATATCTTATTCCATGTTTAGCAGTACCTGTCCGGCTTCCCCGGAACAATTTTGAAGCAGGAATTATAACAGGTATTGCAAGTAAACCCATCCTAAATGAGCCGGGTTGTAAAAGTATAATTACATTTGCCTAAACAATTCATCCTATTCATGCCGGGCAACCGTTGGTTCTTCACACTTTATCATACATCTGTTTATCTGGCAAAATCCCACAGCATAGCTACAACAGCGCTGTTCCATACTAAAATTCTTTTGGCATGAACAACCTGATCCGGTATGATATTGAATTATTTTTTAAGATAAACAGGCAATGGCATAATTCCTTTTTAGACTGGCTTTTGCCCTTGTTAAGGAACCAGTTCTTCTGGTCGCCCCTATACCTGTTCACCCTTGTTTTTATATTAATAAATTTTAAAAAGAAAGGTTTTGGCTGGATCGCTTTTTTCCTGATAACATTTGCTATAACTGATATGCTCAGCAGTTCCGTAATTAAGCCCTGGGTAGGCCGTTTAAGGCCATGCGCCGATCCATTTCTTGCCGATTCGGTACGGCAGGTTGTAGGTTGCGGCGGACCATATAGCTTTACTTCTTCGCATGCCGCCAATCATTTTGGCATGGCCATGTTTGCTTTTAAAACCCTTTTATTTATCCCATTGGCATGGAGATGGATATTGTTTGCATGGGCCTTTGCCATATCATATGCCCAGGTATATGTTGGTGTACATTTTCCATTGGATATTGCCTGCGGAGCCTTGCTGGGCTGCGCTATTGGCATGGGTACTGCCTGGACTTTCAATAAGAAAGCAGGTTTACCCACTTTAGCTTAACTTCATACATTATGATCGAAATTTTGATTATACTGGGATTAATTTTATTGAACGGCATTTTTTCCATGGCAGAGATGGCACTGGTATCTTCCCGGAAAACACGATTAGAAACACAGGCAGCAAAGGGCGACAAAAGGGCAAAAGAGGCATTAAAACTCATGGAGAAACCCGATGCTTTTTTTTCTACTGTACAAATTGGCATTACCCTTATCGGCATTTTAACCGGTATCTTCTCAGGTGAAGCATTAAAAACAGATTTGATTGCTTATCTCAACAGGTTCGAATGGATCGGCCCTTATGCAAGCGCATCCGCCACAGCCATTATTGTAATTATCCTTACCTATTTTACACTCATATTAGGCGAACTGGTTCCCAAACGGATTGGACTTTCGCGGCCGGAAAGTATAGCCAAACTGGTTGCCGCGCCCATGCGCATACTCAGCAAAATAGCCTATCCCTTTGTTTGGTTTTTAAGCAGGTCAACCCATTATACCGTTAAATTATTGAACATAAAAGGAAAAGACACCCAGGTAACAGAAGAAGAGATCAAGGCGATCATTAGTGAAGGAACGGAGCAGGGAACCATTGAAGAAGCCGAACAGGAAATCATTGAGCGTGTCTTTCATCTTGGCGACAGGAACATTACATCATTAATGACCCACCGGAATGATATTGTTTGGTTCAGTCTTCATAAAGACGAAGAAAAAATAAAAGAAAAGATCATCGCCGAACCACACTCCGTATACCCTGTTTGTGATGGTGATATTGACAATATAAAGGGCGTGGTATCCATTAAAGACCTGTATGTGCATGAAAACAGCACATTGCTTGCCGAGATCATGCAACCTACACTGTTTGTACCCGAAAACAATACAGCCTACCAGGTGCTGGAAAGGTTTAAGGAAACAAAAATACATTGCTGTTTTGTAGTAGATGAATATGGAAGTCTCCTGGGCATGATCACGCTCAACGATATTTTGGAAGCCATTGTGGGAGACATACCAGAAACAGATGAAGAAGACTACGAGATAACGGAAAGAGAAGACGGCACTTACTTTGTAGATGGTCAGATCCCTTTTTACGATTTTTTAAGAACCTTTGAAAAAACAGAATGGATGAATGAAGGCGAGCATGATTTTGATACGCTTGCAGGATTTATCTTACATCAATTAGAACGCATTCCACATACCGGCGACAGGCTTGACTGGCGGGGATTTACTTTTGAAGTAGCCGATATGGACGGGCACCGGATTGATAAAGTACTGGTAGCCATTTCCGAAACGATCAAAAGAGAAATGGAAGAATAAATTTTCACATTTATCAACTACAACCGGCACCAGATTTGAATAAACAACGGCGATAATCCGTTATTTATAAAATCTGATCCCATGAAACCTGCAATTGCAAAATTGTTATGTATTCTTTTACTCCATAGCATTTTCATTTCCTGCAAAAAAGAAAACGCCGGCTTAAACGCAGACGGTAGCAGCACTAAACCAGATATTGATATTATTGAAACCCTCCCCCCAATTCAGGTGGCGGTTCATTATAATGTTACAGCCAATTGCGCCGGATTTTACAGGGCATTGCCCGCACGTTACGACTCAACAACAAAACATTATCCTTTGCTCATCTTCCTTCATGGAGCCGGAGAAATGGGTAACGGCACAACAGACTTACCCAAAGTATTAAAAAATGCAGTTCCCAACCTCATCAATAAAAAGAAATTCCCTCCCAGCTTTACAGCAGGAGGCAAACACTTCTCTTTTATTGTGCTTTCCCCACAGGTTAAAAGCTGGACAACACCTGAAGATGTACGCGCCATGATAAAATATGCCATCACCAAATTAAGGGTGGATACCACCAGAATATATGTTACAGGGCTGAGCTTAGGAGGTAATACCACATGGAATTTCGCATCTAAATATGGAGAAATGGCAGCAGCAGTTGCACCCATTTGCGCTTCCAATACTGCAACCGTTTCAAACACAAAAGCAATAGCGTCAAAAAATATACCTGTGTGGACATTTCACAATGAAGATGATCCGGCGGCACCTGTACAAAAAACAAAAGATTTTGTACGGCTTATCAACAGCTACAATCCAAATCCCAAAGCCAGGATGACCTTATGGCCAACCGGTGGCCAC
Source organism: Agriterribacter humi (assembly GCF_009192765.1). Classification (GTDB taxonomy): domain Bacteria; phylum Bacteroidota; class Bacteroidia; order Chitinophagales; family Chitinophagaceae; genus Agriterribacter; species Agriterribacter humi. The sequence continues at coordinate 602,429 of NZ_VOHQ01000001.1, forward strand.
GATGCATGGACAAAAGCCACCAATCCTTCTTACAAAGAAAACGGCATGAATGTTTATGAATGGATGCTGCAGTATCATAAGTAGTGGTAAGATGGGTTACATGTTGCAAGTTACAAGGCACGCACATTCCATTACAAATCATTACTATACTTTAGTCAGTTGCCGGGAACGGAGACCTGCAACTTTTGTTTCTCCTTGAAACTTGTTCCCTGAAACCTGAGACCTGTAACCTGCACCCGGCAACTCACACCTCAGCATTTATCTCCAGCCCTCTTATTTCTTTCAATTTGAACAACACTTCTTCCAGCCGGTTTTGTGGTATACCAATTGTCATAGTACAAAATAGTTGCAATTGCTGTTCCGTTATGCTGCAATTATACTGTTTAATGATTGTCATGATACTATTCATAATAGTATAGTCGAATTGGAGTTTGTAGTTCCGTTCGATGGCTTTTTGCACAACAGGTACGGTTTGCAGCACCAGGGCGGCCGCCGATCGGTACGCGTTAATTAAACCTGGCACGCCCAGTAAAGTGCCTCCGAAGTAACGGACCACCACTATCAGCACATTGGTAAGCTGCCTGCTTTCCATAAGGCCGAGAACAGGTTTTCCGGCAGTGCCCGAAGGTTCACCATCATCACTAACACGGAAATTATTTCCATCCAATCCCACCCGGTAAGCAAAACAATAGTGCGTAGCTTTGGGATATTCCTTTTTAACAGTCTCCAATTCTTTTTTAAAATCACCAACCGATGCAAGCGGAATTAAACAGGCAATAAACCGGCTTCCCCTGTCTTTAAATTCTGCCATTGCCCTTTGCTCAACTGTATAATAAAAATCCATATGCTTGTCATTATCCTGAATAAATCGCTCTCCCGCACAGTATATACCAATACTTAAACCAATACTGAAGGATTAATATAATGCTCAATCCTGTCGGAAAACAAATGATCTTCCCTTATCATTTGCGCCTGTGCCAGTTCCGGCGCTTTAATACCTCCGGGAATCCGCAATGTTTCATTCGTAATAATCCTTGCTTCATTCCACCTGTTTTCATTTATAAAAGATTGCAGTAATTTTGCCCCGCCTTCTACCAGCACACTTTGTATACGCAGTTGATACAGGGCGTTCATAAGCTGATGAATGATACTTGTATCCTGCTTAAACTGGTAATACCAGTTTCTTCCATCCGTAAAAACATTATTTCCATCCATCGAAACTGTATTCCTGAGTTCATTGAAAATAACAGTCGGAGCAGTTTCATCAAACAACCGTAAAGAGGCAGGCAGTTTCAACTCCCTGTCAATAACCAGCCTTACGGCGTTTTTACCCGGCCATAATCGTGTGGTTAAGGCAGGATCATCAAGCATGGCAGTTCTGGTTCCTACCAAAATAGCGCATTCCTCACTGCGCCAGCGATGCACCAGCCTGTTGCTGTATACATTGCTGATTTGCACAGCGGAACCACCAGCAGCGGCTATGGCTCCATCACTGCTTTGAGCCCATTTAAGTATTATATAAGGACTATGCTGTGTATGAAATGTAAAGAACCGTTTATTCAATTGCCGGCATTCTTTTTCCAATACACCTGTTGCAACGGTTACACCTGCCGCCAAAAGTTTTTCAATTCCCTTTCCGTTTACTTCCGGAAAAGGATCCCTGCAGCCAATTACTACTTTGGGGATGCGATGTTGTACAATAAGATCGGCGCAGGGTGGGGTTTTACCATAATGTGCACAAGGTTCCAGCGATACGTACATCACGCTTTTATTAACCAGGTGCAGGTCTTCTTTTTTTACCGATGCAATACAATTCACTTCGGCATGAGGCATGCCATACTCCCGGTGGTAGCCTTCGCCTATTATTCGGTTATTGTACACCAGTACAGCGCCTACCATCGGGTTAGGTGCAACGTGTCCCGCCCCGGCCTGAGCCAGTTGGAGGCAACGGTACATATATAATTCATCAATGGTCAATGCCTGTTAACGGGATTAGTGAATGAATGATAGCAAAGCTAAGTTACTGCAATAAAAAACCCCGGACTGCTTACCCGGGGTTGGTTTATAGAAACGATTTTGTTAGTGCGCGGCGGCAGCGGCCTGTTTTGCTTTAGCCCGCTGTTTTGTTTCTTCGGAAGTTAACTTACCCAAAGGTTTATCTTTTGCAAAGTCAACCAATATAGGCGCAGCGACAAATATCGAGGAATAGATACCTGTTATTACACCGATCAGCATAGCAAAAGAAAATCCTCTTGTTACTTCTCCGCCAAAAATGAATAAAACCACTAAAACAATAAATACAGTTACCGATGTCATAACGGTACGGCTTAAAGTATCATTAATAGCCGCATTAATAATTTTGGTTTTACTTTCTCCTTTCATTGTTCTGCTATATTCACGAATACGGTCAAATACAACCACCGTATCATTCATCGAAAACCCTACTACCGTTAATATCGCGGCAATAAAGTGCTGGTCAATTTCGAGCGGGAAGGGCATAATATGCCTGAAGAAAGAAAACACCGCCAGTGTAACAAATACATCATGCACCAGTGAAAAGATAGTACCGAGCGAAAATCTCCAGTCGCGGAAACGGAGAAAAATATAAAAGAAAATAAGAATTATGGATACAATCGTAGCAGTTACAGCGCCACGCTTCAGGTCTTCCGAAATAGAAGGCTGAACGCTTTGCGAGCTTTGCAGGTATACCCTTTTAAAATCGGAAGCAGTTGCTCCTTCGGCTAAAAATGGCTTAAGCCCTCCATATAAAGTTGCTTCAACCAAAGAATCCGCTGTACGCGAAGGATTTTCTTTCTGAAAAGCTGTAGTGATATTGAGAGTACGCGCATCACCTACTGTTTTTACTACAGGATATTCGCCAAAAACCTTTTGCAAAGCATTCTTTACATCATTGTTTTCCTGGGCATGATCAAAATGAATGGTATAACTTCTTCCACCCTTATATTCAACCCCTTCATCAAATCCGTAAAAGAAAGACCCAATTCCAAATATAAATACCACTACAGAGATAGCATAGGCATATTTACGCGCCTCAACGAATTTGAAATGCGCCTTTTTAAATATAGTGCGGGACAGCTTAGTGAAGTATTCAAAGTGACGTCCTTTTTTGTTTGTCCACCATTCGGAAACCAGCCTGGCGATAAGAATACCACAAAACAGGTTCAATACCACGGCAATAATTTGCGTAGTGGCAAAACCTTTAATAGGCCCCATGCCAAAAATATACAGGATGATTGCGGTTAGTAACGTGGTAACGTGCGCATCAAGCACCGGCGGCAACGACCGGTTATACCCATGGTCTACGGCCATAGCATAGCTTCGTCCCCAGGTTATTTCTTCCTTGATACGTTCAAATATAATCACGTTGGTGTCTACTGCCATCCCAATTGCAAGCACCAATGCTGCAATACTCGCAGACGTTAATGTAGCGCCCAAACCGCTTAAAACACCAATAGTGAAGAACAGGTTTAATATTAATGTTATGTTGGCGATCCAGCCACTGGTATTAAAATACAATAACATAAGGGCGAATATTACCGCAAAAGAAATGACGAAAGACATAGCGCCACCTCTAACGGCTTCCGCACCCAGCGTAGGACCGACCATTTGTTCCTGTACAATTCTTGCCGGTGCAGCTAACTGACCCGACTGGAGGATATTTGCCAGATCAGAAGCTTCTTCTACGGTAAAACTGCCGGAAATCTGGGAGTTGCCATCTAATATGGGATTGATAACATTAGGTGCTGAATAGATAATATTATCCAGCGCGATGGCTACCGGTTTGTTTACATTTTCCGTAGTGAGATCTGCCCATTTTTTTGTTCCCTGCTTGGTCATCCTCAGTGAAACTGCAGGTCTGCCACGCTCATCGTAAGAAATAGTAGATTCTTCCACATCATCTCCTTCAAGGGGCGCTTTATCGCCATCGCGTGTTTTGATCGCATATAGCGGAAGCACATTTGAAGTTGTACCCGCCCCTTTTGGTGCAATGCCATACAAAAAACGGGCATTGGCCGGAAAGATATCCTGTACAGTATTAAGGTTTTGATTTAATAAGGCGGTGTCTTTTACCTGCACATAGGCAATCGCCGCATCACCCTGCGGAGCCTGCATCAATAAACCAAGTATGGTATGGGTAGTTGAGGGTGCAACGCCAATATCTTTTGCCTGATTCGTATCGGTGGAGAGCTCGTTTAACGAAAGTGTTTTAGTAGTATCGGCAGAAGCAGCAGCGGTTTGTGCAGTATCCGTGGCTTTTTGACTTGTGTCGGCAGCCGGTTTACTTTCGCCGCCCATTTTCTTCAACGTTTCTTCGGCCTGTGTAAAAGACTGTGCCAGTTCATTACCTGTATACACTTCCCAAAACTGCATGTTGGCGGTAGCCTGTAATATTTTACGTACTCTTTCAGGATCATCTTTTACACCCGCCAGCTCCACACTTATCGTACCCTTGCGCGGATCGGGGTTAATATTGGGCTGAGCCACGCCAAACTGGTCAATGCGCTTGGTTAATACCCTGAAAGTATTTTGAAAGGCCTCTCCTGCCATCGTTCTTAACTTGGCAACAACCTGGTCGTCAGAATCTTCCAATTTAATGTTGCGCTGGCCGGCATTGGCAAATAAACCCGATAATTTCCCGGAAGGGTTTACTTCTTTATATGCTGTTGCAAACAGGCTTATATAATCAGCGTCTGTTGTTCCTTTACGCTGACTGGCAAGTTCCAAAGCCTTGTTCAGGTTAGCATCCTTGGGACTGTTGGAAATAGACCGCAGCAGGTTTTCCAGTTCCACCTCAAGCGTTACGCTCATACCACCCTGTAAATCCAATCCCAGGCTTAATTCCTGTTCCTTGGCTTTTTGGTAACTGGTAGCGCCGTTAATGCCGTAAGTAATGATTTTTCCTTTGGTACTGTCCAATAAGCGGCTTAATCTGCGCTCATAGGCAGAATCTTTGGCTTCCTGTGAAGCGCCGTTATAATGAGAATTTACCCAGTTAAGGGCTTGTTTTTCCATCTTCCCCTCGTGGTTATGTACCACCCATGTAAAATGCAGTTGGTAAAGGGATATAGCAATCAATGCAATCGCAAAAACAGAGACCAAACCTTTCAGTTGCATACAAAAAAGCGTTTACAAAAGTTTAAAGTGGGGGCAAAGATAGGGGTTTCAACATGAATTTGTGGCATAAAAACAGTTCTCCCCGAAGTGCTTTTCTTTTCTCAATTGCTTTACAAGCATAGGTTACGGGTGCTTATGAATGTGCAGGAACGGTATGCCGGATTAAAGCAATTTATTATATATGCATCTTTGCTTCTTTTACCATTACAGCTTAGGTGCTAATGGCAACATTGGCTTCATTGCATTTTAGCCACAAGGTATGCGGGGGTGGATAAAGCAACAATAATTGGTATTTTCATAAAAAAATATTAAAATGTTTACAGTAGAACAAATCCCGCAATAAAAACTGACTGCAGGGAGAAAACGATAAATCATAAACTTTACATAATGCATATAAAACGCGATATCCTATCACTAATAACGTTCACGGTAATTTCATTCTTCGCCTGTAAAACCACTCAAAAATCCATAGCGCCGGATAACAATAATGATAATGTTATTGGGGTAACGGATTCAATTGAAATAATAGACTCCATCACTGATACTACTAAAATAAACCCGAAAGATACCGTTGCTGTAACAGCAGAGAAACCTGTTCCCCAAAAAGACAGCAGCCGCACAGATGCCTTTTTGGAAAACCTGCTTCAGCAATACCCGCAATATTTTGATTCAATACTCAAAAAAAGAACAGACTTTAAAGTACAGATCATTTACACGCAAATAAACAGGGATGCTGATAATAATCCCCATTTTACAGATTACTACTTTCACGTAAATTCAAAAGCTTATTTCTATCCTGCTTCTACGGTTAAAATGCCGGTGGCGCTATTGGCTTTACAGCGCTTGAATGAACTCAATATAGCAGGACTTAACCGCCACACCACAATGATAACTGAAAGCGATTACAGTGGTGAAACTGCCGTTTACAATGATCCCACTACTCCGGATGGAAGCCCGTCGGTGGAACAATATATTAAAAAAATATTCTTGGTGAGTGATAACAATGCTTTCAACCGTTTGTATGAATTTTTAGGACAACAATATATTAATGATCAATTGCATAGCAAAGGATATAAGGATGTGCAAATCAATCACCGCCTCAATATTGCGCTACCGGATGATGAAAACCGCCATACCAATCCTGTACAGTTCAGGAATGCACAGGGAAAAGTTATTTATGATCAGCCCATGCAATACAGCACTACTCCCTATTTGCAAAGAAATGACCGGCTGGGAAAAGGATATTATAAAGATGAGGTATTGATAAACGAGCCCATGAATTTTTCCATTAAAAACCGTATCTCATTAGAGGACCTTCATCATATGCTGCGCAGCATAATATTCCCACAATCAGTTCCTGCGGGTGAGCGGTTTAATATTACACCTGAAGATTACCGCTTTGTACGGCAATACATGTCGCAATTACCGCAGGAAACAGTTTACCCTCCATATGACTCTTTGTATTATGATGCTTCCTGCAAATTTCTGTTGCTGGGGGCCGATAAAAAAGCTATGCTACCACGAGGTGTTCGCATATTCAATAAGATTGGGGGCGCCTATGGTTTTTTAACCGATGCCGCCTATATAGCAGATTTTGAAAACCAGGTTGAGTTTATGCTGAGCGCGGTTATTTACTGCAATGAGGATAATATTATTAATGATGGCGTTTATGACTATAATACGGTTGGGTTTCCATTTATGAAATATTTGGGTGAAGTACTGTACCGACACGAATTAAACCGGGAGCGGAAATATAAACCTGATCTGTCGGAATTTAAAATGCAGTACGATATTATAAAATAAAGGATGCCTGCGACAATATGGGCTATTCATTACAGGTTATGTTCCATTATAAATTTCATTAAAGCAGCGGGTGTTTTTAAATCCAGTTTCTGCATAATGTTCTTTCTATGAGTTTCCACGGTATACACGCTTAGAAATAAGGTATCGGCAATCTGCTGATTGGTTAATCCTTTCTTGAGCAACTGTATCATTTCGGCTTCGCGTTTGGTAAGATTGAATTGTTTCAAAAAGCTGTCGCCCGCATTAAAACCATTATCTGTTTTGGGCAAACGATAAGGAAAACAGCTATGCCCTTCCATTACAAGCCCGATAGCCTGCAACAGCTCTTCCCTACTGCTGTTTTTAAGCAGGTAGGCATTAGCACCATATTGTTTTGCTTTCTCTACCAGGTGATCTTCGTTATAAGTGGAAAGCATAATAATTTTTACCGTGGGATAAGCCTGCTTTATAAAACGTGCTGATTCCAGTCCATTCATTTTGGGCATATTGATATCAAGCAAAACAATATCCGGAAGTTTTTTATCTAAAATATCCAGTAGTTCTTTTCCATCGCGTGCAATATCCAATATTTCTAAATAAGGTTCTGCCTTCAGCAGCAACTGCAATCCATGAATAAACAAATCATGGTCATCGGCAATTATGATGTTTATATTATTCATCCTGCTGTTTTTTGTAAGGGATATGAAACATAACCGTAGTGCCGTGCATTCCCGAATCAATATTCATTGTGCCGTTAAGGTAATTTACCCTGGAACGAATATTTTTTAATCCGATGCCCGTCTGCGTATCGGAAATAAATCCTTTGCCATTATCTTCGGACATAATCGCCAGTTGCTTTTCATGATATACCAATTGTATGGTGGCGTCAGTGGCTTTTGAATGCCTGATGATATTGCTGGTAAGCTCCATGATAATGCGGTAAATCATCAGTTCATCTTTTTTATTAAACTTTTCGTCAATCCCCGAATAATGAAAGTGAAACTTTATAGTTCCTTCTGTATTTAGCCTGGTATAATAATTCCTCAACAGGTCATCCAGCCTGGTTTCAATAAACTCGGGGGGCATCAGGTTATGCGATATATTGCGGGCGTTAGTGGAGGCTTTATCAATAAGCCCGGTTAATGCATCGGATTGCTCACCGGGCAAATCCAGGGTTTGCAAAGTCATTTTAATGGCGGCCAGGTTGCCGCCCAGTTCATCGTGCAGGTCTTCCGCAATGCGCTTTTGCTCCTGCTCCTGCGCAAAGAGTATTTCCTGTGCTGCGTTTATTTTTTGTTCCTGTAGTTGAAAGGTTAATTGCTCTTTCTCCTTTTTATACAAGTTGTAGCGGTACATTAATCCAAATGAAATGATTACCACTTCGGCTACTAATCCTGTTTCAAACAGGGAGGGTGGGAAGATATAACTTTCAGTGCCTATAAAAAGTGCTCTGCTGATTCCGCCTATAATAAAAAGGGATTGACCGATCAATATAAATAATGCAGGTTTAAAGCCTTTATAAAAACTATAAATACAGGAAATCAAAATAAGCATAAAAGCAAGCAATGCGGTTTTGTTGGACCATTCAAAAACAAATCGCTCAATTTTGTAATCGGGCCGAACGTAAAAAACAATGAATTGAATAATTGCAGTAACAAATGAAGACCATTTTGTTAAAAGCATTATTTTGTACAGAAAACTTTTTGGTTTAATATTCATTAAAAACAATTGCACCACCTGCAGCAAAAAACCTACAGCCAGGCTGGCAACAGCACCCATGTAAGTGGTTCTGTAGCCTTGGTCTGAATCCAATCCTAAAAATTCCGCATCAATTCCCTCCTGCTTTATAAGAAAAAACAAAATGGCGAATATGTACAGGCTATACCACAAATGAATTTTTTCTTTTACAGAGATAAATAAATACAGGTTGAAAATTGAAAACAGCAACAATAATCCTATTATGATACCCATTATAAAATAGAATCGATGTTCAAACTTTCGCATACTTGCAGGTTCTACCAATACAAACGCGGTGCTTTTATACGCATGGCTTTCGTCCATTCTAATATAAAAAGTGTCGGTGCTATATGCGGCAATAGTCATTGGAAACGCATGATGCACATATGGATAAGGCCTTTTGTCGAAGGGGTACTGATAACCGGATCTTCCTGAAAAAATAGAGCGGTTATTTTTTCGTTGCCATAAATCAGCCTCGTGTATGCCGAGACCGCCCAGAAGTAAAATAATATCCTTATTTAAAGTATCCTTATTAGAGATGCTAAACCTGTACCAATAGTAATACGGATCATATCCTATAAATAGCACTTTCTTATTTTCAAGCCTGACAAATTGCTCCTGCGTTCGTGGTTGAAGAATTGAATCCAGCGGGATAGGATTAGTAGTTTTTAGATAATCGGTAAAGCCATTAATGAATATATATTTCTCCTGAGAAAAATCTTTTAACTGAACTGGCTGTGAATAAGTCAGCAGCCAGCTCAAAATAGAAAACGAAAGCAGTATGATTTTTTTAAATCGCATTCCAGTTCTAAAAAAATATTTAAAATAACTCCATTTCGGGCCACAAGATAATCTCCTCATACGCCGGGTGGTGCGCGTCTCCACGCACCACCCGGCGTATGGTTAAACGAATAAATAAGATATCCGCGTTTCCAACCACAAGATAGCCTGATGGAAAATCTAAAAAAATACCAACTGCTTTGTATTGTCCTGGTTTTTATAGTGTGCAATATTTGTATCGGTAAAGTGATGCCAAACAAAAGACTCCTCCTAATGAAAGATACGCAATAGCGGGTTCCGTTCATTATCCTTTTCAAAACCATTTTTACTATACCGGGGAAAATACGGTGGTAAACCGGGCTTAAAACGGTTTGATGAGATGGGCTTCCCTTTCAGTTTTGACCAATGATTTTTAAAAAACTCAAACCCAGTAATATGAAATCAACAGCTTTAAAATTCCTCTTGTTATTTGCAGCCATCAGTTCCATTTATTGCATGTGTTTCAAAGAGAATGCTACAGATCCCGATAAAAACAACGGCAATGGCCTGCCCGATGACAGTAAGGCCTATGTCGCCTATTATGCCAATGCTGTGGGAATAAATGAGCCTCATTATGGAGTAGCAACTTTTTCCTCGCCATTCATAATAACAACACATGGCGATACCACTTTTTTAAATTTTGAATTCCGGAATAAGACGCTAGAGAATGATGATACCCAAACCAATTTCTGGGACCTGTGTGATTCTACTTATGATTTTAAAGGCCACGACAGATTCTTAAATTCAATTGAATGGACGGGAGGAACCCAGGGTGAATTAACAGTGGGTGCAACTTACAGCCTGTCGCATCATAAAGATGGTGCGGGAAACTGGTTGAGCATTAGTGACACAAGAGGTGCTTCTATTTTTGTACACGCACATGCCAACAATGCAGTTGTCGTTTCCTTCAATACCTATTTTGGAGGCAATGGTGGTAATGTTGCTGAGAGCTACCTGAAAATTGAAAAAATGGAAAACAATACTGCCTCTGATTCCTTTTCACTAAGTTTCGGCTCTGTCTGCGAGCTCAACAGTAACGGCTTCCAATTGCCACCAACTTAAAAGGCCGGTTTAATAAAATTCCGATAAATCATTACTAACAGGTAAAAAGCAATGAATGTCCTTTTAACCCTTAGCATTATCTTCTTAAAAAAATCTGAATAACAATCTTTTTCGTCAACACATAAACCCTTTATATGCGCATTTATAAAACACTTGGCATTATCGCCCTGTTCGCTTCAGGTCAATTGAGCGCCCAGGATTTCCCCGGTTACAACAGTGGAAATTATACCGGCGTTAACGGTGCTTTTTTTAATCCCGCCAATATTGCGGATAGCCGTTATAGTTGGGATTTTAATTTGTTTTCCCTAAATACTTATGTGGGTAATAACCAGGCCTCCTTTAACCTTAAAAACATTGGGCAAACCTTCGGCGACTCTATACTCAATCAATTCATTGGCAAAAACGCAGGCTTAACAAATGCCCTGGCAAATGTGATAATGAACGGACCTTCCCTGATGATCAATACCAGTAAAAAAAGCGCTATCGCGCTTACCACGCGTGCAAGGGTAATGGAAAACGCCAACGAAATAGACGCTGCACTGGCAAATCAAATAATAGATGGCTCATCGGGCGATATTGCTTTTCCTTACAGCATTAACTCCAATGCGAATATGGGCGTTGGCATAAACGGATGGACGGAATACGGGCTTTCCTACGCTATGGTAATCACCGATAAGGATAAACATTTTTTTAAAGGCGGGCTCACGCTCAAATACCTGGCTGGCGCCGCTAACGCCTATCTTAATATTAATAGCCTTAAGGGTACATTAAATTTTGATGATGTAAAAGAGGAAGCCTATTTGCAAAACAGTACCGGCAACATGCAGTTAGGGTTTGGCGGCATAAATCTTGATGATTTTGAAGCCAGTCAGTTGCTCACTTTTAAAAGCACGGGCATTGGCGCTGATATAGGCTTTGTATATGAATTTAGGCCCGATTATGACAAGTACCGGCTTGATGATAACAGTTGGAGAAAAGACATGAATAAATACAAATTAAGGATTGGCGTGGCCTTACTTGATATCGGTTCCCTTCAATATGAAAAAGATATGCAGCGCAGCGGCGCCTACAACATGGATATTACAGGCTCCGAAAAATGGTATGTAAATGAATTGGCCGACGTGCCGGTTGATGATCTTAAAAACTATTTTGATGGGCACCCGCAATACTTTACACCTGGTGCAGTTAGTAGCGATAAAAAATATAAAGTGGCACTGCCTTCTTCGCTACGCGTTGATGCGGATTATCATTTCAATAAAGGTTTTTATATTAACGTTGCCGGGCAGCTAAGTTTAGTAGATGCCTCCAACAAAGCCTGGAACAGCTATTATTATTCCTCCATTACTGTTACACCCCGTATAGAAGGCAGAAAGCTGGGTTTGTATATACCCGTTAATTATAATCAGTTAACCAAACTCAATGCAGGCGTATCCCTTCGCCTGGGGCAATTAGTTGTAGGCTCAGGCAGTGTGCTTACCGCTTTGTTCGGCAATTCAAAGCAGGTAGATTTTCATGTGGGGTTACGTTTTGGGGGATTGAGAAAGAATATGTTTAAAAAACAGAAGCGCCAAAAAGAAATGGAAACTGAAAAAGAAAGCAATAATTAAAAATGCAACACCAATCAACAATAACTAAACATCGCTTAAAATATCGCGTTATGAAACAATTACTTTCTACACTTAAATATTCCGTGTTCTGCTTTATTTTCTATTCAATATCGGTAGCGGGTATGTGCTCAAAAGAGGATGTATCGCCGGATGATAACAATAATGATAATGACCCTCCGGCTCTCGACCAGGTACAATCTTACGTAGCCATGAAAATTCAGGGTGTTCCTGTTGAGGTTACAAACGAAGATTATGAGTTTAAAGCCTCCATGCCGGTCAGCGGAACCATGAGAATATATACGGCTAAAGATACCATTCGGTGCATTTGGATTTTCACAGTTTCAAGAGTGGCAACTTCTCCTCCTTTACCTCAATGGCAATTCTGCGATGCAAGCTACCAAAGCGGTGGCACAGATGAGTATATAGTAAGCTTCGAATGGTCGCGTGCCGTGGATGGAGATAAGCTGATAGAGGGTAAAACCTATAATCTCAACTATTATAATGTACCCCTTGCCGATACCAGGGGCACAATTTCCTATTCGCATTTTAAAGGAAATTCGCTGATAAAGCATTTTTATGTATTCGACTATTTTACAACTAAATCCTGGCTTAAAATAGAAACTATTGAAGGCAATAAGGCATCCGGCACCTTTCTTTTTTCTTTCGGCTGTATTGATGCAGGAGGGAACTCTGGCAGCATCACCGATGCTTCCGGCAGGTTTAACAATATACCGGTAAATTAATACGAAACGCTACTGTTCGCGGCGTCCTCGCCGCGAACTTTCTTATTATCGCCTCCGGCGATGGCCCAATATTATTAGTTAAGAGACCCAACTTCTACTACCGGCAAATCATGTAGTTTCGCATAAAAAGCATAATGAAAAGAATAATGCTGATTAGTGCTTTATTGGTTTACGCCACCATCCTTCATGCGCAACAAAAGAAAGACGTAATCAAATCAGGCAATCCCATTTTTCCGGGATGGTACGCCGACCCTGAAGGCATCATTTTTAATAATACATACTGGATATATCCTACTTACTCCGCGCCTTATGACAAGCAGGTTTTTTTAGACGCTTTTTCATCACCAGACCTTATTCAATGGACAAAGCATAACCGCATAATGGATACCGCTGCTATTAAGTGGGCCAAAAGGGCGGTGTGGGCGCCGGCCATTGTAGAGAAAGAAAACAAGTACTATTTATTTTTCGGCGCCAACGATATTCAAAGTGATAAAGAACCGGGTGGCATTGGGGTTGCCGTTGCCGATCATCCCGCAGGGCCCTTTAAAGATCACCTGGGCAAACCATTGGTGGATAAGTTTCGTAACGGCGCACAGCCTATTGACCAGTTTGTTTTTAAAGACAGCACCGGGCAGTATTATTTAATATACGGCGGATGGAGACATTGCAACATCGCCCAACTCAATGATGATTTTACGGGCTTCATTCCTTTTGAAGACGGAACAACATTTAAAGAAATAACACCGGAAGGATATGTTGAAGGCCCCTTTATGTTTATACGCAATGGCAAATATTATTTTATGTGGTCGGAAGGCGGCTGGACAGGCCCCAACTACAGCGTTGCCTATGCAATTGCTGATTCGCCGTTTGGTCCGTTCAAAAGAATTGGAAAGATACTCCAGCAGGATCCGAAAATCGCAACCGGCGCCGGCCACCATTCGGTGATCCACAGCCCAGGCGCCGACCAATGGTATATGGTTTACCATCGCCGGCCTTTAACCGAAACCGACCGCAATGCGAGAGTAACCTGTATTGACCGCATGTATTTTGATGGAAATGGATTGATCAAACCCGTGATTATTACCAACGATGGCGTTGAAAAGAATAAGTTGAAGTGAAAGGGGGTGATTGCCTGATTGGTTCCCTTCTTTGAGAGGGCGTCCCTGTAACTTGCAACCTGTAACCTGCTGCCCTACCATATTTTCGCTCTTACGCTATCAGCACGGTACATTTTATCGCCGGGCTCTATATTAAATGCATTGTAAAACACAGGCATGCTCGAAACCGAACCGTTTGCCCTGTATTTTGCAGGTGAATGCGGATCAAGCAGCAGTCTTTCCCTCACCGTAGCATCCCTGAATTTTGAACGCCATACATTGGCGAAAGATAAAAAGAAACGCTGATCAGGTGTGAGCCCGTCAATTTTTTCATCACCCTTACCCTGAGGCGTATTTTTAAAAGCATCGTAAGCAATCATCAAACCACCAATATCAGCAATATTTTCTCCCAACGTTAACCTGCCGTTTACATGCAAACTATCCAGCATCGTATACGCATCGTACTGGTCAATTACCACTTTTGCTTTCTGCGTAAATAGCTCTGCATCCTTTTTCGTCCACCAGTCGTGCAGGTTGCCGTTTGCATCATACTGTCTGCCCTGGTCGTCAAAGCCGTGCGTCATCTCATGCCCGATAACCGCACCTATGGCGCCATAGTTAATGGCGTCATCTGCGGCGTTATTAAAAAACGGCGGCTGAAGAATTCCTGCAGGAAACGCGATTTCATTAAAAGAAGGATTATAATACGCATTTACCTCGGAAGCATTCATAAACCATTCTGTTTTGTCTACCGGTTTATCAATTTTAGCCAAATCTCTTTTAAACTCATATATCTCCAGTTGCCTGATGTTACTGAAATAATCATTCCTTTCAATATGCACGCCGGCATAATCTTTCCATTTATCGGGATACCCTATCTTTTTTACAAAGCCATTGAGTTTGTTCAACGCTTTTTCCTTGGTGCTGTCGCTCATCCAGTCTAAATTCTTTATCCTGCTCTCGTATACACGCTGCAGGTTATTTACCAGGTCAAGCATTCTTTTTTTAGCATCGGCCGGAAAATATTTATTTACATACACCCTGCCCAGCAGGTCTCCTGCCAGGTTATTCACAACGCCCGTTGCCATTTTCCAGCGCACAGGTTTTTCCTGTATACCTCTTAATGTTTTCCTGTAAAATGAAAACTGCAGATCTTCGAAAGGATTGCCCAGTGATGCTTCCTCTATTACGCCCAGTTTGAGCTTATTTTTCCACACCTCTAATGGAGCAGATTTCAATTGCCTGTCCAGTTCTTTAAAGTAATCCGGCTGACCCACCAATACGGTATCTGTATTTGCACCATAGGTTTCAATAAACTGATCCCAGTTTATGCCTGGTGTTAACGTATTGAGATCCTTTACTGCGAACTTGTTATAATTTTTTACGGGATCCCTTAATTCAACCGGGGTGGAATGCGATTTGGCCAAAGCTGTTTCCAGTTCAAGAATAGCTGACGCATTTTTTGTTGCCGTTAAACTATCCACGCCAATTGCTTTAAATATACGGGCAACATAGTGTACAAATTCACTGCGGATATGTTTTGTTTCAGCATCATCTTTCAAATAATAGTCCCTGCCGGGCAGCGATAATCCAGACTGGTAAAATTGTAGTTTATTAACAGCCGCATTTCTGTCATCGGCCGCCACATAGGCGCCAAACAGGTTACCTGCACCCTGGCTGTATTCATAAGCACACTCCTTAACGATATCTGCTGCAGAAGACAATCCATCAATCCGTTTAAGATCATTTGCAACAGGAGTATACCCCGCCTTATCAATAGCCAAGGAATCCATTGCTCCCGCATACAAATCACCCATCATCTGTTCGGGCGAACCTTTCGCAAAATTATTGCCTGCGGCAGATTCCTCCAGCATGGCATGCAATTTTTCTCTGTTGTCTTCATACAATATATGAGCAGTACCCCAGCCAGACTGGTCGGCAGGAATAACCGTGTTTTGATACCACTTACCATTGGCATACGAAAAGAAATCTTCGCCCGCCTTCACTGTTGAATCCATGCCGGTCAGATCAATAAACGGTTCGCTCTTTATTTGTGAAGACTTGTTTTTGCAGGATAATAAACTTATCATGAAGAACATGGATGAAATGATCCATGCCAATTTTTTAAACACATACATACGAATCTGTTTTCTTTTTTGAATGAAGCACTTAAAGGAAACACAATTATATTAAAAATGCAATAGTATACACTACAAATTTTAAAGTATGATTTTCATACCTCTAACTCCTGGCGCCGAATAATAAACTGCCAATTCTAACCATATTGCTTCCTTCCTCGATAGCAATCGGGTAATCATTGCTCATGCCCATGGAAAGGGTAGTGAGTGGTAAGGGGTGAATGGCCAGTGATGAGTGGAGGGCAGGTTGCGCAGGTAACGAGAACTGATCGTATAATGATTTCAGGTAACGGAATTCTGTTCTTATGGTTTCCCTGTCATCTGTTAATGATGCCATGCCCATCAGTCCTTTTATTGCTACATTATTCAATCCCGAAAGGCTTTTTACTATTTCTTCCAGTTCGTTTTCATCCAGTCCAAATTTTGTTTCTTCACGTGCTATATGCACCTGCAGCAATACGGAAATGGTTCTGTTACCCCTGGTAGCCTGCTTATTGATCTCAGCCAAAAGCCTCAGGCTGTCCACGCCATGAATTAAATGAACAAAAGCCGCTATTTCCTTTACTTTATTGCGCTGGAGGTGACCTATAAAATGCCAGCGGATATCACCGGGTAAGTGCTTTTGTTTTTCCACAAGCTCCTGCACGTAGTTTTCACCAAAATCGCGTTGACCCAGATCATATAAAGTACGAATGTCATTAACGGGCTTGGTCTTAGATACTGCAACCAACACTACATTTTTACTATCCAGTTCTTTTTTTATACTTTGATATGCTTCAATATTTACCGCCATGAATTGCTTATTGTATATCCCTGAATTCTATAACCTGTAGCCCCTTACCTCCCTGTAACCTGTAACTCCCCCTACTTCAATATCCCCCTTCCAATCACTATCCTTTGCACTTCGCTGGTGCCTTCATATATCTGTGTAATTTTTGCATCGCGCATCAGGCGTTCTACATGATATTCTTTTACATAGCCATAGCCTCCGTGAATCTGCACTGCTTCTGTAGTAACCCACATAGCTGTTTCAGAAGCATATACTTTAGCCATAGAACTGCTAAGTGTATAATCATTACCGTTGTCCTTTTCCCATGCCGCCCGCAAACACAATAACCGCGCGGCTTCAATACGGGTTGCCATGTCTGCCAGTTTAAACTGTATAATCTGGTGATGGGCGATCTCTTTACCAAAGGCCTTGCGCTGTTTCGCGTAATCAACCGCTCTTTCATAGGCCCCGGAAGCTATGCCCAACGCCTGCGCTGCAATGCCGATGCGCCCGCCAGCCAGTGTTTTCATGGCGAAGCTAAAGCCAAAGCCATCATCGCCTATGCGGTTTTGTTTGGGCACTTTTACATCCTGGAACATAACACTGTGCGTATCGCTTCCCCTGATGCCTAATTTATTTTCTTTTGCTCCAACTGTTATACCTGCGGTATTTTTTTCTACAATAAAAGTATTAATGCCTTTGCTGCCTTTTGATACATCTGTTTGCGCCATTACCAGGTATATGCTGGCAGTTTTGCCGTTGGTGATCCAGTTTTTGGTTCCGTTCAATACATAATGATCGCCTTTATCTTCGGCTATGGTATGCTGTGAGGTTGCATCACTCCCGGCTTCCGGTTCGCTGAGCAAAAAAGCACCCAGGTATAAGCTCCCCTCTTTACGGCCCTGGGCCAATGGAGTAAGGTATTGCTGCTTTTGTTCTTCGCTGCCATATTTTTCCAAACCCCAGCAAACCAGGCTATTGTTAACGCTCATGCATACACTCACACTTGCATCTATTTTGCTTATTTCTTCCATGGCCAGCACATAACTGATGCTATCCATACCTGCACCTCCGTATTCGGGCGCAGTCATCATTCCCATAAAACCCAGTTCCGCTAATTTTAAGACCTGTGCTTCAGGAAACTGTTGCTTCTCATCTCTTTCTATTACACCCGGTAAACATTCATTTTGTGCAAAATCTCGCGCTGCTTTTTGAATCATCAATTGTTCTTCATTCAACTGGAATTGCATAGTACTGTTATTTAAAAGAAAACAAAAATACAAGAATTGAACTAACAACCGTTCACCCTTCACTTTTACCTTCCGGCATAGCCCAACAACTGCCTGTTGCTATTTTACCTGGAACGCTTCTGCCGTCCGGCCATTGTAAAACAATAGTTAATGCTGGTTCATTAACAACCCGTTACAGGCGCCGGCGATATTTTGGAATTAATTATGCTGTATAATTCTATAAAAAATTACAATTATGAAAAAGATTATTCTCGCCTGTTTTATTATGCTGTTCACAGGAAGCGCCATATTCGCACAGCAAACCCAATCGGCTCAGCCGGCACAGGAAAAAACAAAGACGGCTAAAAAAGAAGTTGCACATGCAAAAACACATGCTGTAAAAACAGCGGACCATCAAAAACAAACAACGGCTGCGGTTAAGGAATCTTCAGCAACAGCAACTGCTGCACCTTTAAAGAAAGATGGTACGCCGGATAAAAGGTATAAGAAGCACAGCCAGCACCTAAAAAAAGACGGTACCGCAGACAAAAGGTTTAAAAAAAATAAACAATAGCCGGAAGCAGGGATAAGAGAGCAATATAAAGGCTTGCTGAATACGATTTCAGCGAGCCTTTTTTTATTCCTATTAAGCCCGCTCCCTGTAAAGAGATAAAAAATACCTTTACCTCAAAATATTCACTATTGCATACTGCCCGGATCAATCTACGACTGCAAAAGATAGTAACTGTTATAGCAGTGGCTTTATTCATCATCAAAATCATTGCATGGTACCTTACCCGGTCTGTGGCTGTGCTTACAGATGCGCTGGAAAGTACAGTTAATGTAACAGCAGGATTTATCAGCCTTTTCGGTTTATATATTGCTGGCAAACCGCGCGATGCGAATCATCCTTACGGGCATGGCAAAGCCGAATTTCTATCCGCAGCCATAGAAGGCGCACTGATGATGATAGCAGGCGTTTTTATTATATATGAATCCATTCATCATTTTATTTATCCCCGGGAGTTAAAAAAATTAGACTTTGGTATTCTCCTCATAGCTGTTACAGCTATTATCAATTATATAGCCGGCGGCTATTGTATAAAAACAGGAAAACAAAACAATTCCCTGGCATTGGTTGCCAGCGGTAAGCATTTGCAAAGCGATACTTGGTCTACTTTGGGCATTATAGCAGGACTGGCACTCATATGGTTTACCCACCTGCAATGGATAGACAGCACGATTGCCATTGGATTTTCGTTTTTTATTATTTATACAGGTTACCGCATAGTAAGAAGTTCTGTGGCAGGCATAATGGATGAAGCCGACAAGGCCCTGTTGCAAAGAATGGTGGCATTGCTGAATGCCAACAGGCGGGTAAACTGGATTGACCTGCACAATCTGCGTATTATTAAATACGGCAATGTGCTGCACATGGATTGCCATCTTACAGTACCCTGGTATCTTAATGTAAAGGAAGCACATGCCGAAATGGATGCGCTTTCGTTGTTAATACAAAAAGAATTTGGAGAATCGGTTGAGCTTTTCATCCATGCAGATGCCTGTCTCGACTTCTCCTGCAACATATGCCAAAAGATGGAGTGCACCGTGAGGCAACATACATTTGAAAAAAGAATAGACTGGACCATTGATAATATATCCCGCAATACACGCCATATGGCCTGATGAAATACAGAAGCATCATAAAATAAAAATTGCAGTTTAATAAAAAAGTTTTCCCTGGTACTGCAATCTCAAATGAAGCTAACCTAATGCTACTAACCGATCTTCGGCATGTTTGCTGATTACCTGATCAAACAATTCTTCGTTTAACAGATCATGTATAGAAGGAATAATAAAATCAGGTGCATACCCAAACTGTTCCAGGTCTTCTGCTTTGGTTACTCCCGATAAAGTAAGCACAGTGGTAAACCCCATAGAGCCTGCGCCCAATATATCGGTACTCATGGTATCGCCGATCATTATCGTTTCGTCTGTAGCCAACTGTAATGTTTTTCTGGCCATACGCATCATTACCGGGCTTGGCTTACCCACGCTAAAAGCCCGCTTTCCTGTTGCCATCTCAATCATCGCTACAAAAGCGCCACAGCCTGCCCTGTATTTTCCTCCGCCTACGGGGCAATTCGGGTCAAGATTTGTAGCAATCAATTTTGATCCTTTCATGATCATGTTAATCGCTTTGTCAACCGATTCCAGCATAATGGTTCTGCCTTCTCCTATTACTACATAATCAGGATGATCGTCTACAATGGAATAACCTGCATTGTGCAGTTCATTCAGCAAACCTCCTTCACCAATTACATATGCTGTACCACCGGGCGTTTTAGATGCAAGATACCTGGCAGTAGCCATTGCACAGGTAAAAATGTCTTCATCGCTTACGTTAAAGCCCATTTTCAGCAATTTATAGCAAACATCCCTGCTGGTTCGCTGGCTATTGTTGGTGAGAAACAAAAAGGGGAATTTCTTTTGCTTAAGCCCGTTAATAAATGCAACGGCACCGGGGATAGGCTCGCTGCCCTTATAGATAACACCATCCATGTCTATCAGAAAACCTGTTTTATACATATACCTTTTTTTATGGTTAAATAAAAGGCAGCCAATAGTTAGATAACATTATAACGGACATGCAAAGTTATGAGGGAAAGCAATGATGCAGGAATAACAGCATGCATTAATGTGAGCCGCATGCAATGATATAATGCGAAGATACTGAAAATATTATTTTACATTAGCGAAAAAAAAATTCTATTCATGGCAGCACAAAAAAAAGGACTAGCTATTACAGAAGACTGGACAGTGGTAATACTGGGCTTTGCACTTATTCTTCTGGCTATCGCAGGATTATATTTTCCATTACCGGCTTTTAAATGGAGCAATACAGACCAATTATTCAGCAAAGTATTTTCGGGTCACAACCTTGCAGAGATAAGCCTGCAATTTTTAATTACATTCGTTATCGCTATAGCGGGTACATGGCTAACGGGAAGGTCCATACGAAACCTGGTATATGTATTTCCTGTTGTTTTTGTGCTTACCGTCATCGCCCTGGTTATAACGGGCAATAAAACAATGAATGACCTCAACCTCGAATCGGTGATCTTTAGCCTGGCTATTGGATTGCTGATTGGCAATACCATAAAATTGCCCGACTGGTTCAGGCAAACACTAACCACTGAAATGTTCGTAAAGATCGGGCTGGTACTGCTGGGCACCGCTATTATTTTTTCGGATGTGCTGAAAGCGGGCTCCAAAGGACTATTACAGGCCGTTATCGTAGTATTAGCCGTATGGTATTTTGCATTCTGGATCTGCAAAAAGCTAAAAATTGATGCAGAATTAGGTATGATGCTTTCCAGTGCCGTGTCCATCTGCGGTGTATCGGCTGCCATTGCTACTTCAGGCGCTATAAAAGGAGATCCTAAAAAGCTATCGTATGTCGTTTCACTGGTACTGATCACAGCCATTCCCATGATGATCTTCATGCCCTATATTGCGCTTTACTTTGAATTTCCGGAAGCAGTAACCGGTGCCTGGCTGGGTGGAACGATTGATAC
Source organism: Agriterribacter humi (assembly GCF_009192765.1). Taxonomy (GTDB): domain Bacteria; phylum Bacteroidota; class Bacteroidia; order Chitinophagales; family Chitinophagaceae; genus Agriterribacter; species Agriterribacter humi. The sequence goes on from NZ_VOHQ01000001.1 coordinate 624,126, forward strand.
CACAGGCGCTGTAGTAGCTTCAGGAACGTTGGTTGGCGAAGAAGCTTTAAAGATCAGCACCATTGTAAAATTTTCGCAGAATGTATTATTAGGGCTGGCTGCTTTCGCCATATCCGTTTACTGGACTTACTCCAAAAAAAACAATATCCCGGGCGTTGACCAAAAACCTACATTAGGATTGATATGGGAACGTTTTCCAAAATTTGTAGTAGGGTTTGTGGCTGCATCGCTGCTCTTTTCTTTTATCATAGATCCATCGGTAGTTGCAACGGTTAAAGCACCACTGAAAAATATCCAAACGCTCTGGTTTTCCCTGGCCTTTACCAGTATAGGACTTGAAACCAATTTCAGGGATCTGTTCCAAACCAATAACCGTAAACCACTTTACGCATTCCTGATCGCACAATTCTTCAATATTATTTTCACCCTGATCATCGCCATGATATTGTTTGGATAAGGCATCAGCAGTCAGGTATCAGGTGGGTAAATTAATAACAGTAGGATGAATTCTCCTCTCGGATTTTGTGATTTGTGGTTTATGGTTGCATTGCACTTCGAATTTCGAAATTCCGTCTTCGAATTTTGTGGTTTATTGTTTTTGGCTTACCGTTGAGATTTCATTTCGAATTTCGGGTTTCTGTTTTCGGATTTGAAATTGAAATTTATTTGGTTTTTGTGATTTGGTTCTTTATGCTTGGTATTCATCCTGTATTCTATTCGGGTTTCGAAATTCCGGCTTCGGATTTAATTGCATCTGGCATTGGCAGCCTGCCCGCCGTGGCGGGGAACGAACCATCTGCATTTATTTGTTTCCTGTTATTTATTTCCTGGACCTTTATATTCCCTTCGTATTTCCTATATTTATCCTTTATATATTAAACCCTTTTACCTCATGGATACCAGGAGAGATTTTATTAAAAAAGCAGCACTATTATCGGGCGGCACAGGTTTGCTAAGCGGACTGCCACCTTCTATTCAGAAAGCATTTGCTATTAACCCCGAAGCAGGCTCTACTTATCTTGATGCGGAACATATTGTTTTTCTGATGCAGGAGAACCGTTCCTTTGATCACTGCTATGGCACGCTGCAGGGCGTTCGCGGCTTTAATGATCCCCGCGCTATTCCATTACCCAACAAAAACAAAGTATGGCTGCAATCCAACGCTGCCGGTGAAACGTATGCACCTTTCCGTTTAAACATAAAAGAAAGTAACATTACCTGGCTGGGGTCGCTGCCGCATGGCTGGAGTGACATGACGGACGCCAGGAATGAAGGAAAACATGATAAATGGTTAGACTCCAAAAAATCGGGGCATAAGGAGGTGAGAGAGATGCCATTGACCATGGGCCATTTTAACCGGCAGGACATTCCTTTCTATTACGCACTTGCCGATGCATTTACCGTTTGCGATCAGCATTTCTGTGGTTCCTTAACCGGCACAACACCCAACAGGCTGTATTTTTGGACAGGAACCATCCGTGAGAAACACGATGAAAATGTACAGGCCAATGTATATAATTCCGATGTTACCTATGACAGGGAAGCATCGTGGAAAACATTCCCGGAATACCTCGAAGAAAACGATATACCCTGGAGAATATATCAGAATGAGCTAAGCGTTGACACCGGCTTTGAAGGAGAGGAGGAAGATTGGCTGGCCAATTTTACCGACAATCCCATTGAATGGTTTTCGCAGTTTAAGGTACGGTTTTCACCCCGGCATATCCAGTACATGAAAAAAATGCAGGAGGTATTGCCTGCTATAATAAAAGAACTGGAAGAAAAAATAGCAGCATTGCCTGAATCCAACAATGATCGTCCGCAGCTTTTGAAAGACCTGAACAGAAAAAAAGCGACTCTAGCCCGCGCAACAAAAGATTCGGAGGAGTATAACCTGGAAGCATACAACAAATTATCGGAGTGGCATAAAAATTTGCATGAAAAGGCATTTACCGACAACCGGAATGACCCCGATTACCGCCACCTTACAGATATCACCTATACTGAAAACAATACGGAGCGCAAAATGGAGATCCCAAAGGGTGATGTGCTGCACCAGTTCAGAACTGATGTGGAAAATGGTAAATTACCTACTGTTTCGTGGATTGTGGCGCCGTGCCGTTTTTCCGATCATCCGGGTTCACCGTGGTATGGCGCCTGGTATTTAAGTGAAGTGATAGACATTCTTACGAAGAATCCGGAAGTATGGAAAAAAACCATTTTTGTGCTCAATTACGATGAAAATGACGGGTATTTTGATCATGTACCTCCTTTTGTACCGCCCAATCCTTATAAAGAAAACAGTGGTTTGGTATCGGCCGGAATAGATACCAAAACAGAATACCTGAACCGCAGCCAGCAATGGATGAAAGATAAAGCAGCAAGCAAGGGCGACCGTGAAGGTCCTATAGGCCTTGGTTTTCGTGTACCCATGGTAGTGGCATCGCCCTGGAGCCGCGGCGGATTTGTAAACTCAGAAGTATTTGACCTTACCTCTCCTATCCAGTTCCTGGAACATTTTTTATCTAAAAAAACAGGTAAGAAAATAGAGAACAGCAATCTCACCCAATGGCGCCGCACGGTTTCGGGAGATCTCACCTCCGTATTCAGACCATACAATGGAGAAGCCATACCCGCGCCAAAACCGGTTGACAGAATTCCATTTTTAGAAAGCATTCATAAAGCGCAGTTTAAAGCGCTGCCTTCCGGCTTTAAGAATCTCAGCACTTCCGAAATAGAACAAATCAATAAAGATCCTTACGCCTCACCATGGATACCGCAGCAGGAAAAAGGAACAAGGCCCGCCACGCCATTGCCTTACCAATTGTATGCAGATGGAAAGCTTAGCGATGACAAGCAAACTTTTAAAATAAAATTTGCAGCAAAGAACGAAGTATTTGGCACTTCAGCTACCGGCTCGCCATTTAATGTATATATGCCCGGTAAAGATACTGCCCCTCGTAATTATGCTGTAAAAGCAGGCGACCAGCTCATTGATACATGGACACTGCCCGCTAATGAAAACTATCATTTGCAGGTGTACGGCCCAAATGGCTTCTTCCGCGAATTTTTGGGTAATGGCAACGATCCTGCCTTAGATATTGCTTTGGAATACCAGCGTGCTGCTGGCGCCACAAAAAAGCTTAGCGGAAATGCCGAAATAAAGCTCAGGAACACCGGTAAACAAAAACTAACCGTAGAAGTAACAGACAATGCTTATAAAGGTAAGGCGCAAACGAAGATCATCAACCCTGGTGCACAGGCAAGCATTATTGCCGACCTGTCTAAAAGCTCCGGTTGGTACGACCTGAGTGTGAAAGTAAAAGGACAAAAGGATTTTGAAAAAAGATACGCCGGCAGGGTGGAAACAGGCAGGATTAGCATTACGGATCCGTTTATGGGAAGAGTGGTGTGAGGGGACGAGTGGTGAGTAGTGAGTGGTGAGTTGATCCGGCTATTTTAATGGCATTGGGTTTATGTGTTATAGTGAATAACAGTGTTCTGTATCATGCATTTTTCTGCCGTTGAATAAATCTGTTTAGCATTAAATATTGAAAGCTTTAAACGTTCCCAGGCATTTGTAAATGCCTGGGAACGTTTAAGGGTAGATAGATGCGTAAATCGGAGCACAATTATAAGCGACAGATAACGTAAAACAAATGGCAATATACAAACCTGGACAACGACTTGACTTTATTAAGGAAATTCCTTTCAAATTTGAAAAGGAAATTCAATCATTAATAGAGAATGGTCTGCTGTGTTCTACATCAATATCCTGAACGAAATAAATGAAAGCATAGATGACCGGCCCGACAACTCAAAGCTATTGATCATTCAAAGAGCTGCATCAGACTCCACTGTACTCCCAAAAAAAAGCTTTAACGAAAATAACTATGCCATACAGGAGATCATAAAAGAAATGGCCGTTACCATAAGAAAAGGTTAGGCTATTGGTCGTTTAAAATATGCGGCGACCTATTTATTTATGCATACCTGCCTCTTTCCCAGGAAACATTTTTCGAATGCCCTGCATAAAGCTAACGGGGCTGTAGCCCAATTCCTTTTCTGCTTTATCAATAATAAAACCCGTTTTTAATGGCCGCTGCGCAGGCTGGGTAAATACGGAAGCATCTACTTTTTCCATCAGCGTTTTATTCAGTCCAAAATAATCAGCAACCTGAACTGCCATTTCATAGGGAGTAAGCACTTCCTTACCGGAGAGATGGTATATTCCCATGGCGTTTTTTTCTACGATCAGGTGTATGCCGCGGGCGAGGTCTTCCACATAAGTAGGTGTACGAACCTGGTCGCTTACCACTTTTATCGGGTTTTCTTTTTCAAGATTTTCCTTTACCCAGGTTACAATATTGCTCCTGGTTCCGGATAATATATTTCCATATACCAGTACGGTTCGTACAATAGCCCAGTTGATTTTACTTTGCCGGACGATTTGCTCCGCAGCCAATTTGGTCTCACCATAATAATTAACAGGCGCAGGCTTATCCGTTTCGCGGTAGGGCCCGTCATCACCACTAAAAATAAAATCGGTTGAAATATATAGCATTTTTGCGCTCACAGCCTCAGCAGCCTCCGTAAAATAAAGCGTGGCATTGGTGTTGCTGTCGTAACATGCCTCCCTGTTCAGCTCACAGGTATCGGGCTGGGCCATGGCGGCGGCATGAACAATTACCTCCGGCCGCATAGCAGTTACATACGCCAATACCCCCTTTTTATCCGTAATGTCAAGATCAGTATATTGGTATGGTTTAGCATTATCCGGCAACCTGCAGCCACCCCTGCCGGTAGCCATTACTTCGTGCCCGGCGCCTGCAAACTGTTTCACAGCATATTGTCCTAAAAGACCGTTGGCTCCGGTAATTAAAATCTTCATTATTAAAGCGTATAAGGCCTCAATTTACAAAATCATTAAACCTTTAATCTAAAATTGGGAAATGATTGTAATTATGTACTTTTGACGCTTCTTTAAAATGATATATAAAATTTTGTAATAATTGCACTTGCCCTTTGAATGATTTTTAATCATTTCAGACAAGTTTTAAACGAATGGAAAAGAAAGTTTCTAAAATCGGGGTATTGACTTCAGGAGGAGACGCCCCGGGTATGAATGCAGCGATACGTGCTGTGGTACGTACCGGTTTATATTATGGATTAGATGTATTTGGCATTATGCGCGGGTATGCGGGAATGATAGAGAATGATATTTTTAAGATGGAAACGCGCAGCGTAGCCAACATCATTCAAAGAGGAGGCACTATCCTTAAAACCGCAAGATGCAAGGAATTTTTTGAACCCGCAGGAAGAAAAAAAGCCTACGAAAATCTTAAGAAACTGGGCATTAACGGGCTGGTAATCATAGGCGGGGATGGCTCTTTCAGAGGTGCACAGATATTTTCCAACGAATACGATATTCCCTGTATTGGCTTACCCGGCACCATTGATAAAGACATTGCCGGTACAGACTTTACCATAGGTTTTGATACCGCAGTAAATACGGCCGTAGAAGCCATAGATAAAATACGGGATACCGCCGATGCCCACGACAGGTTATTTATTATTGAAGTGATGGGCAGAGACTCCGGTTATATTGCTTTGCACAGCGGTATTGCTACCGGCGCTGAAAACATCCTGATCCCCGAACGCATAACAGATATCAACGAAGTAATTGATTCATTACAGGAAAAAGAAAAAAGGAAGAAATTAGTGAACCTGCTGGTAGTAGCGGAAGGAAGCGAACTGGGAGGAGCCAATGAAATAGCCAAAGTGCTAAAGGAAAAAATGCCCAATGCCGATATAAAAGTTTGTATCCTCGGGCATATACAGCGTGGCGGCTCACCTTCCTGCCTCGACAGGCTGATCGCCAGCCGCATGGGCTACGCAGCCGTGGAATGCCTGATGACTGGCAAAGATGTTAATACTATGATCGGGATTGTAAACAATCAATTGCATTATACCCCTTTGGACCAGGCAGTAAAAGCGGAACAAACAATAGATTACGAATGGCTTAAAATTGTGAAGATATTAGCTTCGTAGAAGATTTATGAAATGTTTGGGGTACAATTAAATGCCCCTGCCTTACGTTCCATACCCTATATCAAAAATAAAATCTTTATAATAGTATGTCAAAAAATATTACCAAGTATCTGTATGAAGAAATGGATAAACAAGCAGGTCTTGAACATGCCTTTCATCGCACAAAAATTGTCGCTACAGTTGGACCGGCCTGCGACACCTATGAAAAATTGCTGGAACTGGTTAAGGCGGGTGTGAACGTATTCCGTTTAAACTTTTCGCATGGTGCGCATGAAGACAAGTTGAACATCATCAAATACATCCGCCAGATTAATGAAAAAGAGCCTTACAATATCTGTATTTTAGGCGACCTCCAGGGACCCAAGCTTCGCGTAGGTGATATAGAAAATGGTTCCTTGCCGGTAAATGTGGGTGATATTCTTACATTCACAAATGAAAAATGTATTGGAAATAAAGAAAAAATATATGTTTCCTATCCAAGCCTCGCAAGTGATGTAGAAGTAGGTAACAAAATTTTGATAGATGATGGGAAATTAGAAGTACAGGTTACGGAGATCACGAAAAAAGGGGATGTGAAAGTGGTGGTTACGATGCCTGGTGTACTATTATCCAAAAAAGGAGTGAACCTGCCTGATACGAAAATTTCATTACCGGCGCTAACCGAAAAAGACCTTGCCGACCTGGATTTTATGATTGAACATGCTTTGGACTGGGTGGCGCTTTCTTTTGTGAGAAAAGTTGATGATCTTAAGATCATAAGAGATATACTGGAGGAGCGGAAAAGCAAATGCAAGGTGATGGCTAAAATTGAAATGCCCGAAGCCATTATAAACCTTCGCGAGATCATTCTTGAATCGGATGGTGTTATGATCGCCCGGGGTGACCTTGGCGTTGAAATGCCTATTGAACAGGTTCCTCTCATCCAAAAAGACATTATACGCAAATGCCTCCATCGTGGCAAACCCGTTATTGTGGCTACGCAAATGATGGAAAGCATGATTGACCGAATTAAACCCAACCGCAGCGAAGCTACAGACGTAGCCAACGCCGTGCTGGAAGGAGCAGATGCAGTGATGCTGAGCGCTGAAACAGCAATGGGTCAGTACCCGGTGCTGGTGGTACAAACCATGCGCAAAATCATCCTGGAAGTAGAAAAAAAGGAATACCGCTATAACCGTGAAGAAGACCTTAAGCCACAGCCGCATTCTCCTTCATTTCACAGCGATGCCATTTGCTATAATGCCTGCAAAATTGCAAAAGATGTAAATGCTGACGCTTTGTTAGCGATGACGCAAACAGGTTACACGGCCTTTGTGGTAAGCAGCTACAGGCCTAAATCGCCATTGTATATTTTTACAAAAGAAAAATCGCTGGTTAACCAGCTTAGCCTGAGCTGGGGAGTTAGACCGTTCTTTTATAATGAGGAGGAAAATATAGACCAGATTATTTTTGACCAGATACAAATTTTAAAAGGAAGAGGTTTTTTGAAAACGGGAGATACCGTAGTAAATACGGGCAGTTTACCTGTTCACCTTCATTTGCCTACCAACCTGCTTAAGATTACAAAAGTAGATTAAGACGGAGGTCTCAGGTTACAGGTTGCAGGGTGCAGGTGGCGAGGTTAACCCACACTACGCTTTCTACTTATAAGCATTTATGTATGCGCACCATTGTATTGTTGTTGTTTTCAAACATCTTCATGACTATAGCATGGTATGGTCATTTAAAACATCAAAACGTTCCGCTGTGGAAAGCAATTGCACTAAGCTGGGGCATTGCTTTTTTTGAATACTGCCTGCAGGTGCCGGCCAACCGTTATGGATATATCAGCGGTTTAAGCGCTTTTCAGTTAAAAATTATACAGGAAGCCATAACACTGGTGGTATTTGTTGCTTTTGCTTTGCTGTACCTGCACGAACCCATGCACTGGAAATACTTGCTGAGCTTCATTTGCCTTATGGGCGCCGTGTATTTTGCATTTATGAAATGAGGAGTGAGCTATGAGCGGTCAGCGGTCATCTATCAGCAAAAAACGACACAGAAAGTCGATGTCAGTGTTATCTTCCCTCTTTTCCTATTCACTTCTCACGTTTCTCGTCTCTGAACAACCAGCTTTCAGATCAGGTGATTACTACTAACGTCAGGCAGAGTAATTGATTTGAAATTTGGTTTTTATCCGCCACGGCGGACAGGCCTGCCTGCCCTTTAGTTTGGTTCTTGTCTTTTGTGATTTGGTTCTTTTATGAGCAACCGCCTGCCTCTTCTCTTGTGAAACGTGAAACGACAGCCCCCTCACTTCTCACCTCTCACGTTTCACTCAAATTACCACATTCTCCTCCTCTCCTCCACCGCTCCCTTAAATCTTTTTACATCCAATGCGCTATTGCTGCTTTCCAGCTTAATATCCTGTTGCGCACGGGACGAAATACGTGAAAAAGCCCCATTATTTATATAATACAATGCACTTGCCAGGCAGCTTTCATTTACATCGCCCCAGGGCTTATCCAATCCGTCATCAACAGTGGCATCAGGCTGAAGTCCATTGAAATAATTACCCTCGCCGTTTTTATTTACGCTGCGAAAGGATACAGGAAAAATGTACCAATCGCCTACGCCTATATTAAAATAGCCTACAGGTTTTCCATGACTTGCCCTGCCAATCAGCTTTACATCCATATATGGTTTAAGACTATTAATAAGCAGTTCGCTTGCGGATGCAGTATTTTTGGTTATGATAAAAAAGATACGGCTAAGATCAAGCGCTCCTTTTTTTTGATAGTTGATTGTAGTATCAAGAAGGGCGCTGTAGTTATCGTTAAATTTTTCCTGCAACATAACGCCATTGTTACCCGTGGCAGGCACCAAATAATTTGCCAGTTCATTCTGAAGCTCTACATAGCCTCCCCCGTTGTAACGCAGATCTATTACCATATCAGTAACACCCGCGGCAGAAAACGTATTGAAAATATCGCCAAGGCGGGTTTTGATATTACCAATATTGCCTAAAAAAGAATTATAGACGAAGTACCCTGTTTTATTACCACCATTGGTATATATGCTATCCAGAATAATGGGTTCATCCTGGTACGTTTTAGCAGTGAGTGCAATATCAACATCAGTACCATCGGGCTTTTTAAAAGTAAAACTGGTGGAGGAACTGTTGAATACTGCATTGGTAATACGTGATACCGTTGCATCATCGGTATTAACAGCAGTATTGTTATTTACCGATATAATACGCCAGCTTCTTTCTATGCCCGCTGTGGCAGCAGGAGATGCAGGTTCAACATACGAAACCCGAAGATCATTCTCAGACATGAAAAATATACCCAGTCCAAAATCGCCGCTGATTCCGGAACTTACATCATCCCATTCATTCTTTTTTATAGCAAAGCTCCAGCGGTCTACAGGATCAGTAAATCCGGATTCAGTACTATAGGGACGCAACGCCTTCATGATAGCATCGGGATCCGCATAGGTTCTCGCATTAAAATCAGAAGGAAGATTTTTATTCCATAAATAAAGATCTTTTGCATAGCTCCAGGCACTATCTTTTATCTTATCGTCTGCAGTGGTATTACCGGAATTATTATCTTCTTTTTTACAGCCGAAAAATGAAAACATAAAGGCTGAAAAGAATAATAAAGCAATGTTTTTCAAATTCATATTTCTGCTATTGAGGTTTGGAACAGAAGGTGAACGACAGCAAAATACCATCTGAAATTACGCATTTACAGGGCATACGGTTGCTCAAAACTTTACCCTTAACATTTATTTCCCAAAAATTAACGTTGGCTAACATTAAAAATTAACGTTGCAGTTTATCCAGCCTGCATCAAACTGCGCATTGTATTTTTTATAGAATTGTATAGCAGATTCATTCCAGTCTAACACCTGCCACATCATGCCTGTAAATTTTTTTGCCCTGGCTTCTTCCAGCAAACGATCAAACAACATCTGACCAATTCCCCTGCCTCTCCATTCACTGGTAACAATAATATCCTCTAAGTACATTCGCTGACCCTTCCAGGTAGAATACCGGATATAATACAAAGCAAATGCTACAATTATTGCATCCCCAACGTTTTCAGCAGAAGGAGCTTCTGCTACAAAAGCCCACCATACCGGGTTTTCGCCAAAACCACTTTCAACAAAATGCTCAGCATCAACCGTTACTTCCTGCGGCGCTTTTTCATATTCTGCCAGTTCATGCACCAGCTCCATCAATCTTGTACAATCTTCTTTTATTGCGGGTCTTATAGCTATGTTCATGCTTAGTTAGTTGATTGGTTGAGTTGACACTCACTACCCACTACTGACAATTCATCATTCACCATTCATTTCTCACCTCGTGAAACGATAAACGTGAAACGATAAGCCTTTTCACTGACCTTTCACCTCTCACCACTGACCTCTCACCACTCACTACTCACCTCCCCTCCCTATTTCCGTTTCGCTCTAAAAGTACCATTGGGCTGAATAAAATTCATGCCTGTTACTTTGCCATCCGTCACGTCAAATTTAACGCTGTATCCTTCAAGCACTTTCAATTTAAAGGTATGATCACCCAATGCAATCGTTTCATATTCGGGCTGACCGGGAACAAATACAAATAAAGTTTCTCCTTTAAGATAAACCTTTGTCGTCATACCACCCAGCTCATATTCACCAACATATTTTTGAAGCTCATCTTTACTTATGGATTTGGCTTGGGGCTTAAACACAAATTCAATTGGTTTCAGGGAAGATTCCAGGGTCATACTCAAACTCCCAATCTTACCATCATCCCTCGTTGTAAAATTTATAACCGTACCTCCTGAAGAAGTATCTAATCCCTCCTCTTTATCAAAACCTTTTGTTTCAAATACATCGTAATGATAGTGACGCAGCCACAAAGAATCTTTACTTGTTCTGGCAAAAAGAGAATCATTTCTCTTGTATATCTCAAGGTTGCCATAACCGGCATTATTAAATACACCTTCATAATCCTTAAGAGGGTGAGATGGTTTAGTGCCTGCTATACGATTGGATGTTTTGGTTTTTTGGGCTTCCTTTTCCCGCAGCGCCGATTTCGCCACCACCATTTTGTAATCATTACTCCAGTTCTTGTATGGCAACTTCAGCATACGGTCTGCAATAAGGTTACGTGCAGCAGAAGGTACAGGAGACGCATTTTGGTTGGTGAGCACAATAATTCCAATGCTGTCGGAAGGAAAGAAGCTGGTGCTCGCTGAAAAGCCATCAATATTACCTCCATGCTCTACGCGGTAATGCCCGCGGTAGGAACTGAGAAACCATGCCAGTCCGTAATTAGAAAAATAAATATCCGGATTTTCTTTTTCCGGCAATGCCCCACCGATGGCCATTTGAGCGCTGACAGCCTCTGTTACATATGGTTCAGGGAGTATTTCTTTACCATTGAATTTTCCGTTGTTTATCCAGGTTATTACCCAGTTGGCCATTTCTGTAACGCTGCTGTTAATGCTACCCGCCGGCCCCATGCCGTCAATATTAAAATAATCAAGCTTTTTAATGCTGCTGTCTTTTTTTAAGCTGTAGCCGAGGGAAGCGTCATCGCCGTTCTCCATATTTTTTACACTCAGGTTGGAGCGGCTCATACCAAGAGGGCTAAATATTTTTTCCTTTATATTTTCTTCCCATGATTTGCCGGTTATTTTTTCAGTGACCATACCCTGGGTAAGGAACATGAAATTATTATACTGCCATGCTGCTCTTATACCTGTATTGGGCTCCTGGTATTGTATGCGCTGTAGTAAACTGTCCCGCGAGGCAGTAGGGAACAGGTACCACGAATAATCGTGACGGGGTAAGCCTGTTCGATGTGTCATCATATCACGCACGGTGATCTTTTCATCCATATCGTTATTAAAGAAATGCAATGCCGGTAAGTATTCCGTTGCTTTTTTATCCAGTGATAGCTTTCCATCTTTTTCCAGCATGCCCAGCAAAGCAGCAGTAAAAGCTTTAGTGCAGGAGCCAATAGCAAAAAGCGTATTGGGTGTAACCGGTTTTTTTGCGGCATAGTCCCGATAGCCAAATCCTTTGCTATAAACTATTTTATTTTTTTCTACAATAGCTACGGCAAATCCCGCAACATTCCAGTCTTTCAGCAGCTTTTCAAGGGACGTATCCAAGCCGGAAAGCCGCTTATCGGGCTCTATTTTACTTCTTTGCGCAGTGACAAATACAGAAAAAAGCAGTATGAAGGAAAGAGGGATCAGTCTTTTCATAACAGTAAGTTTTGTAACAAATAATTACGATACGCTCAAAAACAAACACAAAAGAAAATCATTTCAAAGCCTGCTCCAGGTCGCTAAGAATATCTTCAATATTTTCCATACCCACGCTCATGCGGATCAAACCATCGGTTATGCCATACCGTTCCCGTTGTTCTTTAGGTACACTGTAATGTGTCATAGATGCGGGGTGTGATAATAAAGTATCACAGGTACCAAGCGATACGGTTCGGGTGCACAACTGCAATTTGTTCATGAAGCTTATGCCAGACTGTAAACCACCTTTAAGCTCAAAACTCATCATGGCGCCGGGATGGCGCATTTGTTTTTTAGCTACCGCATGGTCGGGATGCGAGGTTAGCCCGTTATAATTTACCGAGGCCACAGCGCTATGTGTATTAAGAAGTGCCGCCACCTTTTCCGCATTGCTGCAATGCCTTTCCATTCTTACCTCCAGGGTTTTCATACCGTTCACCAGCAAAAAAGCATCAAAAGGACTGCTGCTTCCGCCCAAAGCTTTATACACTTTATACGCCTTACCCTTCATAAAGGAAACATCCCTGCTCATAAACACGCCACCAATGGCAGTGCCATGCCCGTTGAGGAATTTAGTAGTAGAATGGATCACAAAATCAACACCATACTTAAAAGGTTGCTGCAGGTAGGGCGTAGCGAAAGTATTATCGCAGGCGATGACCTTTCCATATTGTTTACCCAGTAGCGTTAATGCTTCAATATCTACACACTGAATGGTAGGATTGGCCGGTGTTTCAATATAAATCATTTTAATTGCCGGATGCTTCTTCAGCATATCTTCTGCAATAGTAAGATCGCGCAGGTCGGCAATTACTGCATCTACACCAAATGCGGGTAACAGTGTATTCATCTGCTCCTGCGTGCCTCCGTAAAGTGAATAATGCGATAAAATTTTATCACCGGCTTTTAAAGTACTCATCATTAACGTGCTGATGGCTGCCATACCTGAGGCCTGTAAATAGGCTTTTAAAATCAGTGGATCGCCATGCTCGTCTGTAACGCCAAAAGATTCCATTGCGGCGATCTTTTCTTCCGCTTCATGAAAAGTGGGATTGCCCCAGCGGGTATATATATAGCCCTGTTCTTTACCGCTGAAACGGCGCATACCCTGTTCGGCATCATCGTATACAAAAGTAGAAGTGGCGTATATCGGGGTAAGATGAGCATAGTTCGGATCCTGCTGGTGGCCGGCATGTATGGCTAATGAACTAAAACCTGAATAAGGAAAATCTTTGTCTGACATATTAAACCTGAATTACAGATAACCATTCCGTTGGTTAAACTATTGTCAAAAATACGTGAAAAGCGGAAGTAAACCATTAGGCAGGTAACAGGGAATTAATATGAGCTAATCAAAAATAAATTATGCTGCAATACAGGTTTTAAAACAAAACCCACTGCATGTGTCAGTGGGTTTGTATAACCCGGAGACCGGGTTTTAAAATCATTTCAAAAATTATTCTACAATAAAATCGCCTTTCATAAAACCATAGTGCCCGGGGAAACTGCAGATAAAGGGATAAGTGCCTGCAGCAGGAGCAGTAAACTCAATGGTAACGCTTTCGCCGCCACCAATAATTTTGGTATGTGCAATTACATTTGCCGCTTCTGATTCGGGGAAATAATCATTTGCTTTTGCATCAACTGCTTTCGCAGCAAATGCAGCGATATCTGTACCAGGTTTTAAGATTACAATATTATGCCCCATTGCCTCTTTGGCCAGTTTACCAGCATGATGAAGGGTAAGGGTAACCTTTTGACCGGCCTTAGCCCTGAGCTCTGTCTTATCAAATTTCATTACATCGTTTCCTGTAATTTCAAGCACTGCGCCTTCGGCTGCGGGTGTTGCAGCAGGTGTTTCAGCTTTTTGTTCTTCAGCAGCCGGTTGTTCAGACGTTTTTGATGATTCATCTCCACCGCCGCATGCAGCCAGGCTAACCACGCCGGCAATCAATACATACTTAATAATTTTCATGATATTTAAAATTTTTTGCAAAGGTACAGCGCAAATCGAGAACAAAAAACAAAATAGTAGAAATTAATGTATATTGAAAGCCCTCTGTACCGACTGGAGGTTTTTCAGGTCTACATCTTTGTGTAATGCTAACCTCGTTGCATCAATCAGAACAACTTTCGCTGAAACAGTTTGTCCGGGAGGATTGATCGGATTGCCCGATAATGCGCTCATATCAATACTAATATACCCTTCTCCATGAACAGCGCCATAAGTAATGCCATCAAACACCTGCGGTAGCGCTTCATAATAGGAAGTACCGGAAAAAGAAAGATATACCAATACCGCTCCATCCTGGTAAACAACATTATCCAGTTCAGGAATATCCAGTTCGGCAGAGTAACTTTCCCCGCCATTCGTAGTTGTCCAATCGCCCGGTGCAATATCATATACTGCCGAAAATGCCTGGTCTACCTTTTGCACTTCGGTAACTTCTTTCTTGCAGGAAGAAAAAATTAAAAGTGCCAGCGCCGAAAGTAAAAACAATCTTTTCATAAAATGATTTTTAAGTTAACGAAGTAAAATAAGTGTTTGTTACATTTGGTAAATAAGACAAATATTATTCCCGGGAGTTTAAAAAGGCATTAAATCCGGAAAGAAAGATCACTTTAACAGCAAATATACAGTTAGTCCATCCTTTGCGCACAGCTTAAAAACTTACTTTTATATTCATTTTATGGGCATCAATCATTCTACCCAAATTCATATTACTTCAGAGATAGGTACTTTGCGAAGCGTGCTGGTACATACGCCCGATAGCGGTTTGGGAAAGGTTGTGCCTTCCAAAGCGCAGGACTGGCTTTTTGAAGACATTGTACATTTGGATACCATCCGGCGTAAGGAATACGATTACTATACAAAATTGCTTTTATATTTTCTTGATCCCGCAAAAATTAAAGGGAAATTAAGCCAGGCGGATGATCCGGAAAACAACAGGAATTTCTACAAGCCCGAACATCCGGATTTCTTTCGCTCAGATAAGGTGGTGGAATTACAGAACCTGCTCGCTGATATACTCGATAATACAACCATTAGAGAAAAATTATCTGCATCGGTATGTGCGATCGAAAATTGTTCTTATCTCATGCAAAAAGCGCTGGCTCAACTGGAACCGGCAATATTGGCTAAAGTATTTATTACAGGAAGCCTGCCCGATAAAACCATGATCTTTCCTCCTATTCCGAATTTTATTTTTACAAGAGATATCGGCATAGTGATCAAAGATCATATACTGCTGAACAAACCGGCAAAAAAAGCCCGGATACGGGAGGCGCTGCTTGCGAAGTACATATTTTATAATCACCCGCTGTTTTCGGGCTACCAGCACAATATTATTGAACTGGCAGATACCCATCGCCACTTTTTAATGCCACGCGATGGTGAAGAAAAAAAAGTAACCCTCGAAGGTGGCGATGTAATGGTAGTCAGTCCTGATCACCTGCTGGTAGGCGTTAGTGAACGCACCAGCATGGAAGCTGCGCACCAGGTAATTACTATCTTATTTAAGAAAGAACTCGTAAGCAAAATAAGTGTTGTAAAAATCCCGCGAAAAAGGGATTATATGCATATTGATACCCTGTTTACCCAGGTAAAAAGGAATATATGGGTAATGCTTGGTGCTTTTTCCAAAGCCACTATCCGCCAGGAAGCTGCTGACCCGGTGCAAAGAATTCTTGATTCCCCTAAAAAAGACGACTCCTTGCGCATTATACAATTCCATAAAAACAATACAGACAAGCCGGTTTATATAGACAACCTTGAAGACCTGCTAACCGATATAAGCGTCAATGATTTAAAATGCAATGATAAAGTACAGTTTATTTATTCCGGCAATAACAGGTTCCCTTATGACAGCCGGGAGCAATGGACAGACTCCTGCAACCTGCTGGCGCTTAAAGAAGGCGTTGTATTGGGATACGACCGCAACGATAAAACTACTGATGCCTTTCGGGAACGCGGTTTTAAAATAATAGAGGCGAAAGACATGATTGAGGCATTAGAAAAGGGCGCCATAACACCTGATAAGGTAGAGAACACTCTAATATTAATTCCATCTGCAGAATTATCCAGAGCAAGAGGGGGATTTCATTGCATGAGCATGCCACTCGTGAGGGATGATATTGAGGGGTGAGGCATAAGGTATGGGGTATAGGCATGGGGGTATAAGGTACTAATTAAGCAACAACAAAATGCAAACTACATCGCACCTGTTAATGATAAGGCCGGTTAATTTTAGCTTTAACCAGGAAACGGCGGAGAACAATACTTTCCAGCTTGGCGCTGATGATGAAGATGCGCAGGCAAAAGCATTAAAAGAATTTGAAGATTTTGTACAATTACTGTTAGATAACGACATTGATGTTACCGTGGTTAATGATACGCCCCTCCCCTATACACCCGATTCCATATTTCCCAATAACTGGATTTCTTTTCATGAAAGGGGAACCATTTGCCTTTATCCTATGTTTGCGTTAAACCGCCGGCAGGAACGAAAACCGCAGCTTATAAAAAGTTTGAAAGCGAAATTCAATACTTCAACAGTTGTAGATTTTACGCACCACGAAAAAAACAACCGTTTTCTCGAAGGTACAGGCAGCCTGGTGCTGGACCGCGGGTTTAAAATTGCCTATGCCTGTCTTTCACCAAGAACCGATATTGATGTGCTGGATGAATTTTGCCGTTCTATGAAATTTTTGCCGGTAGCATTTGAGGCTTTTGATGAAAGTGGAAAAGCTATTTATCATACCAACGTAATGATGTGCGTGGCAGAGCAGTATGTTGTTATTTGCTTAGAAAGTATAACAAATTTACAGCAAAGAGAAAGTGTAATTTCTGCTATTAATATGACTGCTAAAAAAATTATCTCTATAGACATGAAGCAAATGAATCATTTTGCAGGTAATATGCTGCAGGTGCAAAACAGGAAAGAGAAGAAATTTTTAATCATGTCTTCGCAGGCTTATCAATCTTTATCTGCACAACAAATTAAGGAGCTTAAAAAATACAATGCCATACTTCATTCACCGCTTGATGCCATTGAAGCCAATGGCGGAGGAAGCGCAAGATGCATGATAGCAGAAGTTTTTTTGTAACCCCCTCATACCAAACAAATTAAATCGTATATATACAGGAACTACTATACGCTGCGGAAAAATATACTGATCGTTACACTTTTAATGGCATTCTTTCTTTTCAGAATATCGTATTTTTGCAGCATGAATTTAGAATATAAGCACCTGCTTCCTGCAGACTTTGATCCCCTGTCAAGAGTATGGATATACCAGGGCAGCCGCCCGTTTTCGCTGTCTGAGGTATTGACCGTTGAAGATATGCTGAACAGCTTTTCACAACAATGGCATGCGCATGGAGCAGGCGTGAAAAATTTCGCTACTGTTTTTTTTGGCCAATTTATTATACTGATGGCCGATGAGACCCATACACATGTAAGCGGATGCAGTACCGACAGCTCGGTGAGAATGATAAAAGAAATAGAAAAACAATTTAACCTGTCTTTATTTGACAGGCAAACACTGGCTTTTGTAATAAAGGATAAGATACAGTTATTGCCGATGAACCAGTTGGCTTATGCAGTGGAAAATAACTTTATTACCGCAGATAGCCTGTATTTTAACAATACGGTATTAACAAAAAGAGAGATGGAAAGCAACTGGCTCATTAAAGTTAAAGATAGCTGGCTTGCCAGAAAGATTACATTTCCTGCTGTTGCATCCTGATATTATTTTATGATTTTCGCCAGCGCACTTATCTTTATAAAAATTAGTAACAATGATAGTTGAAAAAGACAAGATAGTAAGCATTCAATATAATGCCACCGATGAAACAGGAGTTGTAGTTGACAGTAATACTGAATTTGAACCATTGGAATATTTGCACGGGCATGGTAATATTTTAGAAACCCTGGAAAATGCCCTGAGCGGCTTACAAATAGCGGAAGAAAAAAAGATAACATTAGCTCCGGGCGAAGCATATGGCGAATTTAATCCCGAACTGGTGTTTGAAGTAAACCGTGAGCAATTTCCGGAGGGTGCTGAGCAGATTCAACTGGGAACAATGGTACAATCGTCTGACGGACTGGAATTAATAGTTACCGATATAGATGGCGATAAAATTGTTTTAGATGGCAACCATCCGCTGGCGGGAAGAACTTTACATTTTAGTGTAACTATAAAAAACATCAGGCAGCCTACTGCGGAAGAATTATCACATGGGCATGTGCATGATGCGCATACACACGGCAACAATAGCTGCGGCGATGGCTGTGGGTGTCATTAATTGAGTGGTAAGTGGTAGGATAGCGCTAAGCATCATCTCAAGGATAACTGTCCGGGAAAGGCAGCAGTGCCGGGCTTTAGTACTTCAGGTGATTAACTGATCAACGGATAAACCGATATTATTCCTCAAACAATACTTCTAAGCCGGTCTTCTTTTTCCAGCAATCTTTTTAGCAGGGTAATCTGGTTGCAGCCACGGATGAAGTTATGTCCTTCATACCTTGCGCCGTAGTATTCATCGTTATTAAGGTGGTCGGCTATAAAACGCAGGGCCTGCATATAAACCAGATAACAGGCTGCATCAAAAAAAGCTGCTTTTTCTGCTGCACTGAGTTCATTTTCCATCCCTTCCAGGTAACCCTGAACAATGGCTTTATAATATTCCTCCCTGATCTCAATTTTTGAAAAATCTTTTTCTTCTTCACTCACAGGCGAAAGGCAGGTACGCATCATATCACCCACATCGCTGATAAAATAACCAGGCATTACGGTATCCAGATCTATTACACACAGCCCTTTATCCTGTTCATTAAATAAAACATTACTGATTTTTGTATCATGATGCGTGACCCGTAATTTGAAATCAGGATTTTGCTTCATGGCATCAAACCGCTTTACGATATAATCGTATGCTTTTAACCAATTGATCTCCTCTTTTGCCTTTTCAATGCGTAAGGAATTACCCGATTGCAACGACTGAAGAAATTGCTGATAACGAAGACTCAGGTTATGAAAATCGGGGATGGTAACTTTTAGTTCATCCACCGGAAAACCATTCAGCAAATGTGTAAATCGCCCGAATTGCTTTGCAGCTTCAAAAGCCTGTTGGGGAGTTTGAACCACATCAACGGTATGTGATTTTTTCACAAAAGGAACCAGGCGAAAATAGCCTTCCCCCTCCATAAAAAAAATATCAGCACCATCACTGGTATATAAGTTTCTCACAAAAAAATAGTCAGGATGATGTTCAGCGAGGTAAGAACCAATGATACGGATGTTGTGCGCTATATCCTCCGGCGATTTAAATACATGATGGTTAATACGCTGTAATATGTATGATGTATCATTATCATACCGGCTAACCTTCCATGTATTATTGATCAACCCCGATCCAAAGGACTTTACTTCCAATGCCGAAAAATCCAAACCGTATGTTTGTAATACCTGTTGTAACATTTGTTTGAAATTGATTAAAGGTATACGAAAAACAAAACAGACTGCTTATTTTACATCTTAAACCTTAAATTTCACACAAACGTTTCCGTAAATTGAAGCACTTACGCATATATGAAACTGAGAGATGCAATCCTTAAAGAACATTCAAAAGACCAATGTTCTAAAATAGTTACCTATATAAGCAATCACCAGCAGCGCTTTGATGAATTGGCAAGACTTTTTTTGCATGATGAATACTGCGTGGCGCAAAGAGCGGCATGGCCATTAAGCTATTGCGTGGCTGCCCATCCTCACCTGGTAAAAAAACATTTGAAAAAGATCATTCTCAATTTAAAAAAGCCCGGTATTCACAATGCTGTAAAAAGAAATACCATGAGGCTATTACAGGATATTGATATCCCTCAGCGTATTCAGGGAGATGTACTGGATATTTGTTTTACATATGTAGCAGATCCAAAAGAAGCAGTTGCGGTAAAAGCTTTTTCTTTAGCCATTCTTAGCCGTTTTACCCAACAATACCCCGAAATTATTCCTGAAATAAAACTACTTATAGACGACCAGTTGCCGCACCAAACAGCAGCATTTGCCAGCAGGGCAAAAAAATTATTAAAAGAAATGAAAGAGAAAAGCACTAAACCGCAAATCGCAAGAACCAAATAAATTTCAAATGCTAAATTCGAAACGGAAAATCCGAAGGAAAATGCAATCTCAAATCTTAAACTTCAAATCCTTCAACTGACACCTCATCTTTCAAGTATTCATCCTATCGTTAATGGTTACTCTCCCTGCAACCTGTACCTGAAACCCACAGTTCTAATACAACACCCTTACCTTAATCGTTTCCTTAATGCTTTTCAGTAAACTCATAGCTTCTTTGGAAAGATTTTTATTTACATCGAGTACTACATATCCTATTTCATCATTGGTTTTAAGATACTGCGCCAGGATGTTAATGTGATGAGAAGACAACTGCGTGTTGATCTGTGATAAAACACCCGGTACATTTTTATGAATATGCAGTATCCTGTGCGCTCCCTCCTGCAATGGCAGCGCCAGTTCAGGTACAGTATGCGAACCTGTAGTAATACCTGTTTCCAGGAAATTGATCAGTTTCAGGCTTACGTCTTCGCCTATATTTGTTTGCGCCTCTTCAGTGGAACCGCCTATATGGGGGGTAAGAATAACATTGGGCAGGTTTTGCAATGGCGTGTGAAATGCATCGCCGTTTTTTTCAGGTTCCACAGGATACACATCAATAGCCGCGCCTGAAAGCTGATTGTTTTGCAATGCCAGGGCCAAAGCGTCCAGGTCTACTACCTGCCCGCGGGCATAATTGATAAGAATAGATCCCTTTTTAAAATGCTTAAATACAGCGGCGCTGATCAGATTTTTGGTTTGCGCTGTTTCCGGTACATGCAGGGTTACAATGTCGGCTTCCTGTAAAACCTCTTTCATGCTCTTCCGGGATTGAGCATTGCCCAGGGGGAGCCGGGTAGCAATATCATAAAAAATTACTTTCATGCCCAAAGCCTCTGCCAGTACACTTACCTGGGCGCCAATGTTTCCATAACCAATAATGCCCAGTGTTTTACCCCGCAATTCATAACTTCCCTTCGATTCTTTTAGCCACGTTCCCTCATGTGCGGCCTTATTTTTATCCGGAATCCGGCGTATAAGCATAACCGACAGCCCTATAACCAGTTCGGCCACCGATCGTGTATTGGAATAGGGTGCATTAAATACAGATACGCCGTTTGCTGTAGCCTTGTTAAGATTAACCTGGTTTACGCCAATACAAAAACAGCCTATAGCCTGAAGCTTGCCGGCAGCGTTGAGCACTGCAGGTGTTATTTGCGATTTGGAACGAATGCCCAGCAGATGGGCTTCTTTAACTTCTTTTATGAGTTCTTTTTCCGGTAATGCCCCGCCTATTCTTTTGATAGAAGTATATCCTGCCTTTTTAAAATTTTGTACTGCCTGTTCACTTATATTTTCCAGCAATAAAATGTTAATTTTTTCTTTGGGATAACTGGTCCGTTTTTTGTCGTTCATAATTTTATTTATAAAATTGCAGTGCGAAAATAATAAGTAATTGCCTTTCAACGTTCTTTTCCAATCAATCCCGATGAAAAATTTTGTTTATTATATTTTACTGATTTCCTTTTTTGCTCCCGGTTGTTACTATTCCACCATCAAAAAAAATAAGCCTCAGCCACTTCCCGAAAAGGATTCTGTAGTGCATGCGCCCGTCGTTTCGGAAGCAGAATTTAAGCGTTGTTACAATGCTTCGGAACAGTTTTACAAGGATATACTGGAGAGAAGCCATTTCAGCGGAGAATTTCTTGTAGCCAAAAAAGGTGAGATCATTTTTGAAAAATATGCCGGTTACGGTCATATCAACGGTAAAGATTCTCTGAATGCCAACAGCGCCCTCCACCTGGCCTCTGTATCAAAGACCTTTACAGCTATGGCTGTACTCAAACTTTGGGAACAGGGCAAATTGCAGATCGGTGATGAAGCTTCTGTTTACCTGCCGGGATTTCCCTATGAAGGCGTTACTGTAAAAACTTTATTGAATCACAGGAGTGGCTTGCCAAATTATGTTCATGTAATGGAACAATTAGGCTGGGACAGAAAAAAAGTCGTGTATAATGAAGATGTACTGCAATTTTTGGTTACCAACAAAGATAAATTGCAGGTAGCGAGGCCCGACAGGTCATTTCACTACTGCAATACCAATTATGCATTACTGGCGCTCATTATAGAAAAGGTAAGCGGCATGCCTTACCCGCAATTTATCTATGAAAACTTTTTTGCACCGCTGGGCATGACCAATAGTTATGTATTTACCATGTCTGATTCTTCAAGAGCCCTTCCTTCCTATAATTATAAAAACAAACAGGAGGCATTTACTTTTTTAGATGCTGTATATGGTGATAAAAATATCTACAGTACTGTCCGCGATCTATTAAAATGGGAAACAGCCCTTAGTTATGGCAACCTGTTTAAACAGTCTACTCTCGATTCGGCCTATGCAGGTTACAGCTATGAAAAGAAAGGTATAAAAAACTATGGATTGGGATGGAGAATGCTGGAATACCCCAACAACGAAAAGATCATTTACCACAATGGATGGTGGCATGGCAACAATACTGTTTTTGCCCGCATACTCAAAGATTCGGCTACTATTATAATACTGGGAAATAAATACAACCGTAATATCTACATGGCAAAAAAACTTTTCCCTGCTTTTGGAGATTATGCTACGGACGAAGATACGGAGGAGTAGATATACAGGGTTGTTACAGGGTACAAGTTCCATGCACACCCTGAGAACTGAAACCTGTAACCTGAAACTTAACGGCTTCATTTCGGCTTTGTTAAATCCCTAACTTTACCGTTCCAAGTAACTTTTTCATGAAACTATTTTCTGCTGCACAAATCAGGCAATGGGATCAGTATACCATACAAAATGAACCGGTAAACTCTGTTGATCTGATGGAAAGAGCCGCTACATGTTGCTGTGACTGGATAGCTTCCAATATACCGGCTCCTCAAAAATATATGGTGTTTTGCGGTCCCGGCAACAATGGCGGCGATGGCTTAGCTATAGCCCGGTTGCTTATCCTTAAAAAAAATACAGTACAGGTGTTTATCCTGGGAAACACCGGAAAAAGCTCCACCGATTTTCTCACCAACCTGGAAAAACTACAGGCATCCACAACTCAGATAGAACTGCTGGAAAGGGAAAGTGCATTTCCTGTCATCCCCTCATCCGATATTGTTATAGATGCATTGTTTGGTAATGGGCTCAATCGTCCTTTGGATATCTTGCCGGCAGCATTGGTTACCCATATTAATCGTTCCGGGGCTCCTGTTATTGCCATTGATATACCCAGCGGCCTTTTCGCAGATAAAAGTTCAAAAGAAAACGCCATTGTCCATGCCACAGCTACATTAACGTTCCAGGTAATGAAACTGGCGTTTTTACTGCCAGAAAATGCTGCTTATACAGGAAATATTCACATCATGGATATCGGCCTGAACCAGCAATATTATAATAATACAGCCGCGGATTTTGAAATTACTGAGCAGCAAAGCATCCATTCCTTCATTCAACCCCGAAAAAAATTTTCTCACAAAGGAACCTATGGAAACGCCGCCCTGATTGCCGGCAGCCATGGCATGATGGGTGCTGCTGTGCTTGGAGCTAAAGCCTGTATCCGCAGCGGAACAGGTAAGCTTACCTGCTATATTCCTGCCTGCGGGTATACCATTATACAATCCACCGTTCCTGAAGCCATGTGTGTAACCGGCACAAATGAAAAGTATCATACTTCCCTCACGCTAAAAGCCGAATATAATGCTTATGCCATTGGCCCAGGACTTGGACAGCATGAAACGGGAGCAACTGTCCTGGAAACCCTGCTGGATAAAAGACCCCTGCGACTGATCATAGATGCCGATGGTTTGAACCTGCTATCGGCTAACCCCCGGCTATACTCAAAAATACCGGAGCATACCATTCTCACTCCTCATCCAAAAGAATTTGAACGGCTGTTTGGAACCACCAAAAATGATTTTGAACGGCTTGAGCTGGCATTGCAAAAGGCCAAAGAACTACAGGTATATATTGTAATAAAGGGAAATTATTCATTCATAGCCACACCTGGTGGAAAAGGATTTTTTAATCCAACCGGCAATCCCGGTATGGCCACTGCAGGCAGTGGTGATGTGCTTACAGGTATATTATTAGGGCTATACGCACAGTATAACAATGCTGAACAGGTTGTTTTAACCGGGGTATTCCTGCACGGGCTGGCAGGAGATATAGCTGCAAAACAACAAACGGAGGAAGCGCTTGTAGCGGGAGATATTATCGAAAGTATGCCAGCGGCTTTCGCAGATATAAAAACCGGTGTTTATTTTACCTAAATGGTATTTTTCAGCCTGAAACCCCTATTTTTGCCGTCCCAAAAACATAACATACAAGAACTTAACAATTATGGACAAATTGTTCTATCTCGTACCCGTTCTGGGGGTACTCGGATTACTTTACACTTTTGTAAAATTCAATTGGGTTGTTAAGCAGGATGCGGGTTCCGACCGCATGAAGGAAATCAGTAATTATATTGCGGAGGGAGCCATGGCCTTTTTAAAAGCGGAATGGAAGATATTAGGCTATTTCGTTGTTATTGTTGCTATTCTTTTGGGAGTTATGGCACAGGCAAACCCCCACTCCCACTGGTCTATTTCTATTGCTTTTATTTTGGGCGCCGTATTTAGCGCTACTGCCGGCTATATAGGTATGCGCATCGCTACCAAAAGCAATGTTCGCACCGCCCAGGCTGCTAAAACCAGCCTGAGCAAAGCACTATCGGTTTCGTTTACAGGAGGTTCGGTTATGGGCCTTGGTGTGGCAGGTTTAGCTGTATTAGGATTGGGAAGCGTATTCATTATTTTATACCTGCACTTTGTAAGTGGTATTACGCCGGCAACACCGGAATATAACCTTGCCATGGTAAAAGCCATTGAAATTCTCACGGGTTTTTCTTTGGGTGCCGAGAGTATTGCATTATTTGCGCGTGTAGGCGGCGGTATATATACCAAAGCCGCAGATGTGGGTGCAGACCTGGTAGGAAAAGTAGAAGCAGGTATTCCGGAAGATGATCCGCGTAACCCGGCAACCATTGCTGATAATGTAGGCGACAATGTAGGTGATGTCGCAGGCATGGGAGCGGATTTATTCGGTTCTTATGTGGCAACGGTACTTGCAACCATGGTGTTAGGGCAGGAAACGATTTCGGTTGATAATTTTGGAGGGATGGCACCTATATTACTACCCATGTTGATAGCGGCGGTTGGTATCATTTTTTCCATTGTAGGTACATGGTTTGTTAAAGTAAGTGATAAAGCCGGAATTAATACGGATACCGTTCAGAAGGCCCTGAACATGGGGAACTGGGGCTCTATCATACTCACAGCACTGGCTTCTATTGGATTGGTATATTATATTTTACCGGAAACCATGTCGCTCCGCGGACATGAATTTACCAAATGGGGTGTATTGGGCGCTATTGCTGTAGGGCTTGTAGTGGGCGCTTTAATGAGCATTATTACAGAATTTTATACAGCAATGGGCAAAAGACCTGTACTGTCTATAATACGTCAATCGTCTACCGGCCATGCTACCAATGTAATTGGCGGTTTGGCAGTAGGCATGGAATCTACATTTCTACCTATACTGGTATTGGCAGGCGGTATATGGGGTTCTCATGAGTTTGCCGGTTTATATGGTGTAGCTATAGCTGCAGCAGGTATGATGGCAACTACTGCTATGCAATTGGCCATTGATGCATTTGGACCCATTGCAGATAATGCAGGCGGTATAGCGGAAATGTGTGAATTACCTAAAGAAGTACGTGAAAAAACAGATGTGCTGGATGCTGTAGGTAACACCACGGCAGCTACCGGAAAGGGATTTGCCATTGCCTCGGCAGCTTTAACGGCATTGGCTTTGTTTGCGGCTTTTGTAGGCGTGGCCGGAATAGATGGCATTGATATTTACAATGCTAAGGTATTGGCTGCTCTTTTTGTTGGAGGAATGATACCATTCATATTCTCGTCTCTTGCAATACGTGCGGTTGGTGAAGCGGCAATGAGCATGGTGGAAGAAGTTCGCCGCCAGTTTCGCACCATACCCGGAATTATGGAAGGTACCGGAAAACCTGAATATGATAAATGTGTGGCTATTTCTACGGAAGCCTCAATAAAAAAAATGATGCTGCCCGGTGCTATTGCCATTATTTCTCCGCTGATCATTGGCTTTTTGGCAGGACCAGAAGCTTTGGGCGGCTTTTTAGCAGGTGCAACGGTATGCGGCGTGCTGATGGGGATGTTTCAGAACAATGCCGGTGGCGCGTGGGACAATGCCAAAAAATCTTTTGAAAAAGGCGTAGAGATCAATGGTGAAATGTTTTACAAAAAATCTGAACCGCATAAAGCATCTGTTACCGGAGATACCGTGGGCGATCCGTTCAAGGATACTTCCGGCCCATCTATGAATATCCTGATAAAATTGATGTCTATTGTTTCGCTGGTAATAGCCCCTACACTGGCAGAAATATACAATACTAAAACAGGACAGGCTACTATTGAAAAAAAGCAGCCAACCGAACAGGTAATTACAACGAGCACAAGTCAGGTTATACCATAGTCACTCATTACATATTATTCAGCCGGGCTTTTTCAGAAATGCCCGGCTTTTTTATTTCGGGCAACTTCTAACAGATAATTTATCATGAGGTAATTTAGAGCACATAGCTCTTACTGCCTGATATTCAACTCCACATAAAGTTTCTAAAAAAATATATACTACTTTTCAACCTTTATTGTTCATTTCTGCGTACTTATACGCAATAATTTTCATAGAAATTTTACTGTACATTTATTTTTGATTCAAGAAGATTAGTATCTTCACTTTTTCTCAACATTAACTACCTATTGAAAGTACAATATCCTTTCTGTAAAATCACCCCTATTATACCCATTTAAAACCCAGTGTAGTATTTAGTTCCGGTGCATATACATTTTGCATTACTTCCACTATCCCTTGATCTGCCTCGCTAATATTGACATTGTTCCTTAAAACCTTCTATTAAGTGTACATAAATTATTTCTCATGAAATCAATTTTACTTTCCTTTATATATCTCGCAATTTCAATAATTGGGGTAGGGCAGCAATATAATATTGAGGATACTAATTATGCTGCAGGCATTCGATATGATCCTGTATTAAATGTTGACGTTCTTGTTAGCGGAGAAGCGTGGCGAAACGCTGGAGCTATGGTGCGTTATAATCATCTTAATGCAAAATTTGAAGTAACTGGCGGCTGGCTAACCCAGTTTAATGAAGGAATAGCACCTGGGGTCTATGGCTCCCCTGGTAACAATACCGATTATTTTTTGTTTCAGGGAAATAATGAAATTTCCGGCACGAACGGTACTATTTCTTTTGATACCGTTCGTTTTAACATCGGTGCCTCTAATGTTATGAGCATTACCAACTTCAATAGCGGTTTTCCAGATGCACCTTATTATGGACAATCGCCCGGCGGCATTATGATTGCAAAAGCGCTTTATTTTAACAATGGTATTACTACAACTTTAAGAAACAACCCTGTAAACGGCGCTATAGTATTTGTAAACAATGCTTTTTATGAAGGCGGCTCAACAGATGCACAACATGTTGATGGGTTTGTAAGTGAAATTAATTATGCATCAAATCCGCAACCCCGGGGACATAATGGCGACTTTACATTTCCGGTCGGTAACGGCAGCGAAGTTCACCAGTTAAGAAGGCAGGGCATATTCAACGATGCAGATTCCACTCTTACAGTGGGATGGGTAAACGAGGACCCTAATTTGCCTGCAACACAAGATCCCACCCAGAAAGATCACAACCCGACAATCAATTTACCAGATCAGGTGGTTGCAATTGTTAAAGCCGGTTTTTGGGATTGGCATTACCAGCGGACTGTGGTTTTGGGTACAGAGGATTACGAAGGCGCTACAGCAATGAAAAATCCACAGACCATTACCGTTTCGATTCCCGATTTAAGTGATTACCCCGGTTTACAGCCCGGTGAGCTACGGTTAATAGGATATGATCCGCTTACTTTAAGTTGGTTAAACCTCAGTGGCAGCGCTGGTGCCTCCGGATTAACTAAGGGCTCTACTCTACAAGGCACTATTCCTGCCGAACAGTTAATTACCGCAATTGCCATCGGCAGCACCAATAATGTAATTCTGCCCGTTACCTTCAGCGCCTTTACCGTTAAAGCAGAAGGCTGCAAGGCATTATTGGAATGGCAAACTGGTATGGAGCAAAACAACAGCCATTTTGTAATAGAACACAGCATCAACGGAAATGAATTTACCGCTATCGGGCGCGTTGGTGCTGTTGGTAACAGCAATAGCCTGAATACTTACAGGTTCAAGGATGAAGCTCCTGTTAGCGGTATTAATTATTACCGCATTACACAGGTAGATTTTGACGGCAAACATTCCAGCACTGATATTAAGGCTATAAGAATACAATGCAACGGGAATGCGGTAGCCATAAAAGCATATCCTAATCCTGCTACCAGTCAGGTGAATATCCAAAGTGGCAAAGCGGTAGCACAGGTCAACGTAGTGGCCAGCAACGGACAAACCGTAATGAAATATGTACCATCACAAAACCAGGGCGGCACATTCTCGCTGAATATACAACGTGTTCAAAAAGGTATCTATTTATTGCAGGTAGTAAATAAGGATGGCACCATTGACGTAATTAAATTATTGAAACAATAAACCAACTTCAAAGTTCAGATACAGGTCAAAAATGGAAGCATGCTTTCATTTTTGACCTTTCTTTATTCAGATGCTGTATGCCCACTTTCACCTTTTTCCTTCTAAAATTATTGTAAAAAATATATGACTTGCTTGTTTAGTTACGAATGAAATCGTATATTCGGTTACGAAAAAAATCGTATACATGGCACAACAAAAAACAACAAGGCCTACAGAAAGTGAACTTGAAATATTGCAGGTACTATGGGCTAAGGAAAATGCAACAGTAAGAGAAGTACATGAAATTTTATCTGCCAGTAAAGATGTGGGATATACCACTACCCTTAAACTGTTGCAGATCATGCATGAAAAAGGATTGGTGAGCAGGAACGATTCCTCTAAAACGCATATTTATCAACCGGTAGTAAGCCGCGAAAAAACACAGAAACATTTTGTAGGCAAAATGATAGATAATCTTTTTTCAGGTTCATCGGCTCAATTGGTAATGCAGGCCTTAGGCAATCATAAAACCAGCCCCGATGAACTGGAAGAAATACAAAAATTACTCAACGCGCTGAAAAAGTAATATAAAAAGCGTTCCAAATGACTTCAATATATCAATCACCATTTTTAATTGCCCTTGGGTGGACAATAGCTGCCAGCATATGGCAATCGGCCCTGTTGTGGCTGTTTTACCAGGTAATATGCAGTGTGCATCGTAATATATTTCCTGCCCGCAAACATTTTATAGCTTCACTATTGCTATTGGGGTCATTCGGATGGTTTAGTATAACGCTGGCAAACAAATACAGTGAAGCAATAAAGTTAAACGACTATTTATCCGGGTTGGCAGCAAATACAAATATTGCAACATCTTATTCCACAGATATCCTGTTTTCTTACAACGGTTTAAGAGACTTTGCCAATCAATACCTTCCTTATATTTCAGCAGCTTATCTTATTGTATTGTTGCTGCTCTCGGTAAAATTAATAAACGCCTATTTGTATTCTAAGCAACTAAAAACAAAAGGTTTACTCCAAATAGACGAACATTGGATTGACCTGGTAAACAAATATGCCCGGAGGATCGGTATTGTCAAAAAAGTACAGATCCACCTTAGCCAGTATATCAGTGTTCCTGCCACTTTAAACTTTTTTAAACCTGTTATTCTACTTCCATTAGCAGCGTTTAATCATCTTAGCCCGCAACAGGTAGAATCCATCATCTTACACGAACTGGCGCATATTAAACGGAATGATTATCTCATTAATATTATTGCATCCGTAATTGAAACCATTCTTTTCTTTAATCCATTTGTTCATCTTTTGGGTAAATCATTAAAAAAAGAAAGGGAACATTGTTGTGATGATTTTGTGCTGCAGCACCGTTTCGATCCGCATAGCTATGCCTCTGCACTGCTGTCGCTGGAGCAATTGAGAGTTGGAATACAACCCCTGGCAATAGCCGCTACGGGAAAAAACAGCCATCAGTTGCTGGGGCGAATAAAAAGGATAATGAACGTAGGCACTACCAATTTTAACTATGGGCAAAAATTATTAGCGCTTGTTTTGATGGCTTTTATAATGATATCCGTGGCGTGGCTTTCTCCTTCTTCACGAAACAATTTAACAAGCCGGGCTGAAGATGCTTCTAATGATGAAGCCGAACTAAAGGATCAGTACCCTGGCGCCTCTACGGGCATACGTGAAAATAAAACAGTCCATGTGCAAGAACGCGTAAAAGACATGCCTGGCGTAAATAGTAATAAAAATAAAAAACCTACCCATTCAGCCGCCCAAAGTAAAAATGATATTCCTGTTTTGGCAGATGGTAAAATGCTATTGCCACCCACCCCACCCCCGCCTCCTCCTGTAAGAGAAGACGGATTTGGCGTAACCGTGTCACCTTTTCCTTCTTTGAACCAGGATCTGTCGCCAAACCTATTTGATAATCCTTCATTATATGTTCCACATGATTTTACAGACAATGATACCAAATGGAATACCCCGGAATGGCTGAATGTTTATTCGGACCTAAAGGAGCAATTGAACAGCAAAATATCATTAAACGATCTTACACCATTTATGGATGCTTCTAAAATAAAAATCCTTCAAAACCAATTGCTGAACCAGGAACAATTACAGGCTTTATTGAAACATTTTAACGATGTACAGCTTCAGTATAAAAACGGCATTGAAAATATACAGGCCAAACGCAGAGCTGTTGAAAAAAAAACCAACAACAGATCCAATAAAGGTCGCGCTATAGAAAAACGCGCTGAATTTTTATTTTTTAAACAGCTAAAAGCAATACTGCCGGATACAAAAAAGATGTTTACTGAAGAAAAATTAAAATTAGACAGCATACGGAAAGCATCTGCTGAACTGGCTGAAAAGCAAAAACAAATATGGTTAGAACAGACAAAAGAAGAAGCCGATGCAGATGAAAAAAATAGTACGGCCTCATATGAATTTATTGTACGTGTTGATAACCGTGTCAATTTCCATCCTGCCATACCGGGCGACCTACAGAAAACTATTGAGGTAGTAACAAATGCAGAAAAAGAATTAGCTGAAAATCCAACAGGAAGAAACCGCAGCCATCCCCGAAATCGTGCATTCACATTCACCATTGCGCCACCTGATAATAGCAAGTCCAACAAACAAAAACCTGTTCACCGCTCCATTAATACCAGGAAAAATCAAAAACAGGTTATTTCATTATAAAAACCGCTGTGCGAAGTCTGGAGACTTCGCACTTACTATGTTCTTTGGAGACTATGTCTCCACAGTATAAAAAAATATCAATAAATATTCAATGCCTTACCAGAATCGCCAATAAATATAACACCAGGCTATTGCATACAGTATCAGCCATAGTTTAATACTTTGCCACCAGGGCCTTTTTTGGGCTCCTTCTTCCAAAGTACTGACCCAGGATATCCGCCATAAAAAAGGCTTTACCTGTTCGTTAGTGGGTGGCGTAGTTCTTAATGAAACTATCATAATCAGCAGCATAGTTAGTGCTTGTGCGATAGCGCCAACATATAACCAATGGAGCTGTATATCCGCAGCCATTAAGCCCAGCGCAAGTATGATCTGAATAAAGACACCTCCAATTAAACCCGCAACAGCTCCGGCATAACTGGTACGCCTCCAAAAGATACCCATTAGCAATACAGAGATAAACGGAGTAGCCATATAGGTAACACCTGTTTGAAAATATTTGAACAATCCGATACTGCCCACCAAAGGAGCAACCAAAGAAGATACCAATAAAGCAGCGCCTCCTGAAACCTGCCCGGTAATGATCAGTTCCCTGTCTTTGGCATTTTTCCGGATAAATTTTTTGTATACATCTAATGAAAAAATAGTGGCAATGGAATTGGAAAGCGCACTTACGGTGGACATTACCGCTGCAAAAAAACCAGCCAGTATAACACCTTTCAATCCCGACGGGGCAAAAAGTTCCAGCGCTACGGGAAACGCACGATCCTGACTATCCGGCAATAAGGAAGGCCCCTGTTGCATAACATCTAACCAGTGATATACGATCAAACCCAGCA
The DNA here is from genome assembly GCF_009192765.1 of Agriterribacter humi. GTDB lineage: Bacteria > Bacteroidota > Bacteroidia > Chitinophagales > Chitinophagaceae > Agriterribacter > Agriterribacter humi. The sequence goes on from NZ_VOHQ01000001.1 coordinate 656,852, forward strand.
GGCAGGTTACTAATGGACGGATAATATTAATGAATCCGGAAAAAATAAGCCCCATCATTCCATCCCAGGTACTGCGGGCCGAAAGAATGCGCTGGATCATTACCTGGTTAGAAGACTGGTAAAATAAAAAAACGCCAAATGATGCCAGGATCAGTCCGGCAAATGGCGCTTCGGCATCGGAAGGAGGCTGATAAAGATGAAACCGTTCTGGCGCCGCGGCAACCATTGCATCCCAGCCGCCCGGAATTTTGTCAAGCGCAACAAAATAAAAAATCACACCCCCTCCTATCAGCATCACGCACTGAATGGCATCCGTCCACATTACAGAACTCAACCCGCCTAACAATGTATAACTCGCGGTTACCAGCACAATACCTGCCATTACATACCCCTGGTTCCACCCGGTTAGCTCACTAAGGGTAATGCTGCCGCCATAAATAACAGGGGGGAGAAAAACAAAAACATAACCGATCAGTATTACAAAACTATAAATAGCGCCGCAAGCGGGCCCAAAACGCCGGTTTAACAAATCGGGAACCGTCATTATTTTATTCCGCAAATACAGGGGGATAAAAAAGATCATCATCAATAAATAAGTAGGCAACGCCCACCATTCCCAGTTTGCAATTGCCAGTCCTCCTTTGTAGGTAGCTCCAATTGTGCCCACAATCTGTTCACTCGATACAGATGTGGATACAAATGCAGCCCCAATGAGATACCAAGGCATATTTCCGGATGCAAGGAAGTATCCTTCGGTAGTTCGTTTCACCTTCCTGGCTGCCATTAACCCAATAATAACCACCAGCAATGTTTCTCCACCAATGATCAGTATATCCAGCAACGAAAGATGAAAATTTTCCATAAGAATACGGATAAGCTATTAAGTGTTATAAAGCTCCTTTTTTGTGAACGCCTGCAATCGCCAGCGTTGCAGATGATAGGCAGATTCACCTGGTACAACAAATATTCTTTCGCTCAATGTTTCCAACTCCATAAAATCAGTGCAAACAAATACTTCTGTATTGCACCCGTAATCAACACATGCTTCAGGAATGGATAAACCGGGGCTGTCAATGATCAATGTTCCCTGTTGCTGAACAGCAGTAAGCAAGGGGTGTTCGCTATGCCATCCGGCTTTCCCCCTGAAATCTCCGGACTTTAACGTCATTCGGTTGTTTACCTGTTGCCATTGGGCCGGATCGGTTCCGGGCCAGAAATGAATATCTTCGGCAGTACAGGAAGCAAGCAACTGAGCTGAACGCGGAACACAGGTAATGGCCCACAACGCTCCCGACCATTCTTCTTTTCCATTATTTTCAAGTATATGCTGTATCTCAAATCCTTCTTCCCCCACCCCGCTACCGATTACGATAGAAAGCCTTGTGCCGTCTGGTTTTTGTTTAGCTGAGACCTGCAATTTTGAGTCAATAATTTTAACATCACAGGGTTCATTATCCGGGTAATAGCTATCAGCACTTTCGGGTGCAACCGTAAACCGGTGACCACCGTAAATGCGCCATTCGTCAACCCGAAAATTAGTAAAGTCTTCGTACAAAAGATTGCGATTACCCCCATGGCTAACCGAAAGTATGCGCGGGCCGGCGGATGTGCCTGCTATTAATTCGTATTGATTAACGCTGCATTTTACCGCATCCCAGTCATTCCATTTGACGAAAGTAAAATTCATGGTAAAATACGGCTTGTCAATCCCCGCTGAAACGCATCCATACGCGTAAAACCTTCTGCATACCGGCAGCCGGCAGCCAATCCTCTAAATCGTGCCTGCACTTCAATCATATCAAACAAATTTGTATTTGCCAATTGTTGCATGGCTTCAAACTGGCTCTTGTGACAAGCCAGCATTTTCTTTTTTGTTTCAAATACTTTCGTAATGTCAACGTATTCGGTTGGCAGAAACCCTATTCCCCCAAGATTATCCATAAAGTATAATTGCGACTGGCCGAAGCGGCAGGCAGGCAGGGATTGATCGGGAATATGCGGCAACCCCTTTTGAAAATACGCATCGAACACCAATTGCCCCACATACCGGTGATCCGGATGATAATCGTTGGGCGAATGGGTAAAAATAACATCCGGATCCGCCTCCCTTAATATATCAATCATAATGCGCCTTTGTTCCCGGTCGGGAAAAACATGCTCATCCATCACTCCGCCCCAAATTACCTTTGCACCAATAACAGCCGCTGCCGCACGGGTTTCCGCTTCCCTTATCTTTCCCAGTTCGGCAGGTGCTATTACCGCGTCACCCATACTGCCATCCGTAAATACAGCTATAGTAACATGATGTTCTTCTTTAGCATAACGGATAAGCGTACCCGCGCAAAGGATCTCCGTATCATCGGGGTGGGCAACTACACAAAGAATATTCATATATGATTATTGATTAGAGCACACCATAACGGTCGTATACCGCTCTCAGTGAATCGCCGTTAAGCAAATCTATTCTTGACTGATCTTCCTTAAATACTTTTTCATACGCCATATCAAGTACTTTATCTTCTATTTCACGGGGAACCACCACCACTCCATCAAAGTCGGAAAAAACAAGTTCGCCGGGATTTACCACTACATCGCCGCAACGTACAGGCACATCATACGCCATTACACGTCCTCTTCCCAGGCTGTCTAACGGGCGAATGCCGACATAGAAAACGGGGAATTTCATTTCAATAATTTTTTTGCAATCGCGGATCATACTGTCGCATATACAACCCACCGCTCCATTGCGTTTGGCAATAGTGCTCATCAATTCACCCCATGGTGCATTGGTGCCCGCAAAGTCTGTAGAGTGCACCACCACATCTCCATTTTTCAGCGAATCTACTGCTTCGATCTCCAAACTGTACGGATCGTCTTCAATATAATCTGTTTCCATCCAGCGATAGGTTCTTGCCCGGCCAACCATCGTACTGTTTTCTGCATCAAGCGGTCTTAAACGCTGGTGCATTGCCTGGTTCCTGTATCCCAGGATATCCAGTACATCGCAAACAATAGCTACATAGAGGTTTTCTTTTATCCATTTAAATTTCTCTTCGTCGGTGTAAAGTCTGGTTTTTGTTTCCATGTTAAAATATATTTGATGAGCTGTTTCAGCGTTTAATAAAATACCGCAATGTTTTTAAGCACCCCGGTTTAATTGATTAAAGGTTTATACAAAAATGTTTTAGCGCTTCTTCATTTATTTCAATGCCCAAACCCGCACCCTGCGGAACAGGAATATATCCTTCCGCATCCATTTGAACAGGATTTTGAATAACTTCCCGGAGCATAGGATTATCACTTACATTGTATTCCAGAAATAAAGACCTGGGCAGAACAGCATTCAGATGAAGGCTCGCCGCTGTTAACAGATCTGTAAGCCAGGCATGCGGACAAACATCCACATCTGCATGTTCCGCCTCCCACATAATTTTTCTTGCCTGGGTAAATCCTCCACAACGGGAAAGATCGGGCTGCACAACGTCAATTCCTCCACGATGGATCAGTTCCCTGAACCCCCACGCAGTAGCTTCCTGCTCCCCCGCCGCCAGTCGTATTTTAACACCGGCAGCTTTTACCTTTCCATATCCATCGTATGATTCAGGGTGCAGGAAATCCTCGAGCCAGAAAATATTATAGGGTTCCAGCGCACGGCAAAGCTCAATAGCATCGTAAGCGCTCCGGTTCACCATCCACCCGGGATCTATCATCAATTCAATGTCCGGCCCCAGCGCTTCTCTTGCCGCTGCCACTAATTTAATATCCTGTTTTGCATTTTGTCCAAATACACCCCATCCGAATTTAACTGCTGTAAAACCGCGCTGCATATAAAATTCACAGGCCGCTTTCATCGCATCAGCAGTTGGCCGAAAGAGCGTGGAAGCGTACGCACGAACTTTATCTCTTCTTGCACCACCCAATATTTTATAAACAGGGCGGTTAATGGCTTTGCCTATAATATCATGGCAGGCAATATCAAAGCCGGATAATACCTGCATAGCTACTCCCCTTCTTCCAAAATAAATAGTACCCCTGTAAATTTTGTCCCACAGCCGCTCCACATCAAAAGGATCTTCACCAATAACCAGGGCACGCAATCCTTCAAATACGCCGGAGCCACTTTCGGGCGCATTAACCACAGCCTCTCCAACATGCGGCGAGGTTTCGACATCTGACCAGCCCGTGATGCCTTCGTCTGTGCTCACCTTTAGCAACAAACAATGCTTTACACCCCTTGCCTCATCGCTTCCAGCCGGGTTAGTGATTTCGAATGGCGACTGAAGGATAAATGCTTCTACATTGGTAATCTTCATATGTACTTTTAAAACTTAATTAATCAAACACCAGGGCAACTTTTAATGCCTTGTTATGTCCATTCCGGGCCAATTCAAAAGCCTCTTCCCAACGGTCAAAAGGAATTTGATGGGTAATGATATTTTCCAGCGCCAGTCTTTCTTCGGTCAGGCATTGCAGTGATTCATCTATTTTATTTTCATCATTGCATGCGCCAGCAACTTCCAATTCTGAAACATGAATATTAAAAAGATTCAGCGCAACAGGTTCCTGAACAGCACTGAAAATAACCAGCCGGCCGCGGGGCCGAAGCGCCTGCAAACAGGTATAAACTGCCTCAGCAGCACTCACGGCCAATATGGCGATATCAACAGATTTTGCCTGAACGGCATCAACGATTTCCACTCCTGGTATCAACTTAAGCCTGAAAGGTTCACGGCCTGAAACCAGCACACGGGCTGCTTCCGCCCTCTGCGCCAGGCGTGCGATAATATTCCCAAAAGGTCCATCACCAGCCACCAGCACCGTTTTTCCTTTTATATCATTCGACCGGGATATGGCTTCCAGGCAAACGGCCACCGGCTCCAAAAGCGCACCCAAAGCAAAAGATATATTATCTGGTAGCGGACGCACCCGGTCTGCACGCTGAACAAAATATTCCGCGAAGCAGCCATCACGGTCAATACCCAGATGGCTCATATGCAAACAAAGATGCTCCAGTCCTCTCTCACATTCGGAACAAGCCCTGCAGGGTACCACAGGATGAGCGGCCACACGTGTTCCCGGTGTATAATCCGTTACACCCGATCCGCAGGCAACTACAACGCCTGAACCCTCATGCCCCATCACACGGGGATACTTTATTCCGAATGCATTGGTTTTTATATCATGTAAATCCGAAGTGCAAATGGTTGCAACTTCAGTTTTAATCAATACCTCGTCTTGCCCGGGAACAGGAATGGGAAGCTCAACCTTTACCAATTTGTTCAGGCCTTGTAATTGCAACGACTTCATGTATGAATGAGAATGCGCCATTATTTTAATAAGGTTGGATTTGGAAGTCCAAGCAATTCCAGGGTATTGCGATGAATAATGCCTTCAATGGCCTCCGACGGCACGGCAGGCAAACCGCTTTGGGCGATAATATAATTAAGGTTCCTTATCCTTTCTAATGAATCACCCGTGGTGGTAAATGGAAAGTCGGAACCAAACAACACCTTGTGCTGCGCTCCATACTCCACCAGCAACCGCATGGAATTATAAAATTGCCAGGGCCGGTAGTATAATGCCGATATATCTGCATATACATTCGCATGCCTGCGGATAACCGCAATGGTTTCACCTTCCCAGGGATGACCAAGGTGCGCAAGCACCATTTTCAAATCAGGAAAATCAACCGCTACGGAATCAAAATGAACAGGACGTGAATAGTCGAGCCGTGTGCCGCTAATGAAGGAGGTGCCCGCATGAAAAAGGATGGGCAGACCATGTTTTACACAATACCGGTATATATCATAATACCTTGGATCCTGTGGATGCACATCCTGATAAAGTGGCGCCAGCTTAACGCCCACCGCCCCCAACTCCTGGTGGCATTTCTCCAACTCCTGCATATAATTTGCCTGCGCAGGATCAATAGAAGCAAAAAACAATAATCTTTCTGGCGCACGGAGCACATGTGAAGACACCATTTCATTGGGAATATTCCAATCTGTTTGCGATGCCTGCAGCCCAAATACAATAGCAACATCCGCCGCCTCAGTCGTTTCAAGGTGTCTTTCTTCCACATTTCCCCATACTGCAGGATCCACAGCACAGCGCGCCAGATCGGCGTGGAGCTTTGGCCCAAAATGCAGCCCGGCATCAAAAACATGTGTATGGATATCTACGATCATAAACTAATTCAATATAATCAATTTACAGAAAAGCTGTTACTCGAGCGACCAGTAATGAACGGCCCAGGGTTCTAATTTTAAGGTTAACGATTGCGTGCCTTTTTTGATCTGAACAAAAGGCTCAGGGCGCAAGCGCTGATTTTCTTCCAACCCGGCGCCACTTGCATCTAATACAATATGACGAACCCGCATATCCTTCGGAAGGTCATTCAGACTTAGTTTTACGGTTGTTGTCTGATCCGAAAAATTCCAAAGCATCATGTTGTGCATTCTCAACTTAGGATCATGCGTTGCAAAACCATGCACTTTATCGTTTGAGGAACTGACCGCTAATTTATTGCCTGCCATCCTCGACAGCAATTTAAAGGTATAATATGCAGGTCTTAGCTGGTTTTGATAGTCAATCAATCCGCTGAATTGCGCCTGCCTGTTCCACCATCTCGTCATAAAGGCTGTGCCCTCCGGAGAGTGGATCCGGGAGAATGTTTCATACGACACATACCAGTCGCGAATCTGGTAATAGCAAGACCAGTCCAACCCCACATCTTTCATTTGCCAGATGGTTTCGGCTACGTAACAGGGCTGAAACCTGGGATCAAGCGGAGGATTGAACAGATCCATGTTCCATTCATTCATGATGGTTTCCGCTTTTAAATCAGGAAACCCGCTAAGCAGCTTTTTTATATATTCTATTTGTCCGCGAATGGCTGTTGGGCTATTGTTATAGTTATGAAAAGAAACAAAATCTAAAGGAAGTTTTCCAGCCGAACAAACCCGGAGTAACTCTGGAAGAATTGGCGATTTATAATATGCCAGCGCCGGCCCTCCAACTTTCGCATTCGGATCGGCACGAAGAATAGCAGCGGTAGTATGCTTATAATACCGGGCATAACTCTCCGGTTTAAAACGGTAAGGGGTACCACCGTCTTCACCAATATCCACTTCGTTACCTACTTCCCAATAGGTAATGCCTGCTCCTTTATCCACATAATGTTTCACTACATCGTATACAAATTGTTCCCAACCCGCGTAATCATTGGGCTCAACAATATCCTGGTCTATAACAGGGAAAAACAATTTGGGCTTTAAACAAAAGCTCATAAAAGGTTTGGCGCCTGTTTGCAGGATGTTGGTCACCATGCTGTCAAGCGTGGTAAAATGATACTTTCCCTTCTCAGGAATCACATCATAGTACTCACTAACAAACAGCCTGATGATAGCAGGATGCAATGCTCTTATTTCCGTTACCCGGCTGGCCAGCATAGGCTCTTCCGATAAGCCGCCCTGCCCGAGCGCCATTTGTTCCATTTTCATGGGACCCAGCTCTTTGCCAAAATCTACCTTAACATTGGTAACCTGCGACCATGAATGACTTCCTGCCAGGATAAATATGCATAAAATAAGGGAGCTTATTTTCAACATGATATTTCTATATTATATAGTATTGATAAAAAATCCAATGTTATTATGATATTACTTTATTCATTTCGTTATTTTAAGAACTACAGGCTCCATTAAATTAAATGTTGCGTTTAATTTCATTGTTCTGCCGAATCGCTTTGGAGATACCGGCATCCAATTTCCTTGGGTCTGCAATTGAAAGACAAAAGCATTTTCCCATCCCGTTGGCACATGAATGGATAGTGAATCAGCTCCATCTGAACTTAGGTTAATTGCTGTAACAATTAAATACTTGCCGGAGTCACTTTTATTACAGATGCAAAAAACATTGGGATGATCGTTAATAAATACGGGCAATTGTTCTTTTCCCAACCATTCTATAGTCTCCCGCAGCAGTTCTTTTTTCTTGTAGTTGAAAACAGCAGAAGACTTATTTTGATGTAAATCGAAAGCCGTAATAGCTACCCTGCCTCCCCATTCATTTTCAAATCGTATAAAGCCGGGAATTACAGGTTTTTCTTCCGGATCCAAAAAATCTGTAATGATTTCTGCTTTAGGATCGGGGTTTAATTCATAAAAAATTCCTCCTTCACTACTACTTCCCGGAAAAAAAATGAGATTGTACATTAATTCTCCTTTTAAGTTCTTATGCATACTGATATTCCTTATGCCTTCAAAACAAAAGTTAGGATCTTTACCAGGCGCAATTGCTGCTCCTATCCATTTTCCATATCCTTTTTGTGAAAGTATATAAGCCGCATAACCGTCCAGTAAAACAGCAGAATGGAGCAGGGTTTTAATTTCCTCATCGTTCATGATTTTCAAAGACGCACCGGATACCACTTTAACTTTTCCATTCTTTGAAGTGTATGGTATTCCAAATCTTCCCAGCACACTGATCCACGGATTCTGGGGTGCACCCGGCGTTCCACTCCTGTATGGCACTGCTGTATGAGCGAAGGGAAGATGCACTATTTCACATCCGGCAACCGGTGCATTCGCAACCTCTTCTTTGATCTTTGAAAAGCGTTTTACCTCCCTTTTAAACATTTCCAGGTACCCGCTTTCTTCCAATAAATTATCTAAGTACTGGGTTGCATAGAGTAAGGAGTCGTTGAACCCATACGCGAATGCCGCTGTCATAAAACTTCTCAATTTAGCGGCCGACATAAAAAAACGCGTATGAGGATAGGTATCGGATTCATGCAAACATTCTATATCTGCAGGAAGGTGTTGCCGGCTGTATAATGCATGAAAAATACTTCCGGGTAATGAAACCGGTTCATCGGAAGAATAACTTGATCCGTAGAGCCTAACCATTGGTCTGGTGTTTCCGGCAAAAGCCCGCGTAACAGATTCGGTAAAATCTCCGTCAAAATCGGAAACACCTGCCTGGCAAAGAGAAATCCGGGTTTCAGGCGCCACCTTATCTACCTTCTCTCTTATCAACTTTGCAAATCCTGCCAGGCTGTCCCGGCTTAATTCGGCCCAACTCCGCCGAAGGTCCACCGTTGCGTCATCGCTCTTCTTAAACAGCTCCAATAGTTCCTCCCGTTTAAATAACCGTCCCTGTCGTTTAGAAAATTCAGCCAGGTGAAGTGGACAGAAACAGCCAAAGTTTACATTGGGAGGCCGCCAGTTCGGCTGCCAGCTCAGTTCAAAATCATCCTCAAACTGAACCACAAAAGGCCTGGCAATATTTACAACTAAAGCAATATTATTACTAAACTCTTCTTTGAATAAATGGTCAAGCGGACAGGGTGAACTATCTGACACAAACCCACTTAAATCTGTTATATATTGAAACCGGCTGTCGTAACCGGAGCGAATTGAAGGAGCACACCACCAACCGATACTAATGCCATACGACCGGAGCGCCTGTTTTGCTTCAAGTATGGTACCTCCGATTTGCTGATATACTTCCCGGCCTGGAAAACCGGTTAATCTTATATCCTCCATTGGTGCAGCAAAAAGAAATCTTTTTAAACCATAAACTTTTTTAAGTTCTATAAGTTGCTGCAGTATCTTATCTTTTCGATTGGTAAAAAACCTTATGGGAACAATTGGGTCAATCATCACATCAGAAGCCTTATCATCGGCCTGTGCGGCACTCATAATATTTCCATCTCCGCCCCACCATTGTTCTGTTGTTATGCCCGCAGAACCAACAGAGGTAAGCTTCAAAAAACCTCTTCTATCCATGTGAAGTATTAATAAATAGACAATTAATTATATCACTAAATAACGCACCAATTAATAAAGTTAAATCGCTTTAATACCTGGCTGAAATGACGTATTTCCCCGAGGGTGCAGGTATGCTGACATATTCTTTTTTAACATCAAAATTTTTCCAGCGTTTACCATTTACCATTACAGATTTGATCTGTTTCCCCGAAGGATGACGAAAACGAACAAGCAACTGCTGTGGCGCATTTCTATCAGGCGCTTCAACCGTTGCTTTAATTTCATTATCCGGGTTTAATCCCTCAATAGAAAAAGATGTATTTCCAAAATATGTTGGCGCATTCTTCACCTCAATTTTTTTCCCATTCTCCAGCCATTCCCCCGGTATAGCCTGACCGATCATCAGCGTATCGTCTCCCCACTCATTAATGAGCATCCTTCTGTAAATTTCAAACCATGCGCCATCCGTACTCGGTGGCCCATAGTACTGGCCCCAGGCCCAGCGATGTTCCAATGAAGTGAACTGTTCATGCGAGAACCCGCAGGCCATCAAACTATAAAACGCACGGATAACCGCTTTGGGTTCATCTCTTAACAAATAAGCAGTAGCCTGCTGCACATATACCGGTTCATTTGCCGCGCCCTGGTTTTTAAAAAACAAATTGTCTTCATGATCGTGCAGCATAGCAGTTGTAAGCCAGCTACGGGCATCAATAACACCCAAGCGCGTGAGATGCAGAGGGCCGGTATCTACATCGGTTGGATACCACTGATCCATCATACGGCGGTGCGTTAGGGCATCGGTTGGAACATAGTTGATCCATGTACCATCTTCTAATTGCACTACCGGCGACTTCACACTGCTGCGGGCAAACTCCTTCACCACATCTGTTTTCATTTTCGATGCTATGTTGCTTACTTCTCCGGCACGGGGATGGTTAAACGCAGACAGCGCTTTCGCAAATACTTCTAATCCGCCCACATAATATGCCTGGTTAAAAGCCCACTCTCTTTCCGCATTGGTAAGATCATTAAGTGGCCCGAGGATCAGCCCTGTTTTATTGACTCCTTCATTGGCCTTAGCCACCTGGGCCAGGCACCAGTCGAGCGTTTTCAGGGAATTCGGAAGCAGTTGTTCAAACTGTTCCCTGTTACCGGATAACAAAAAATTTTGTGCAATAGCATATAATTGCCCCGGCGAATACACGCCCCAGTTGGCAAACCCGCCTATTCGTCCATCCGGTTGTAGCTGACTTTTAAACATGGCCGCATATTCATCCTGCGCAACTTTTTCGTAGCCGCGTAAACCATAGATCATATAATCTACATACACCGCCTGGTTAATGGGCCAATCCGCATTTCTTTGTCCGTATGCTGTATTAGCATAAGGCAAATCCATGTGATCTTTTCCATCTATATCTAGTGTGTGGCGGGGTAAAATAAGAGAATGCCAGATATTAGCGCGGAACAGTTGGTTCACCGCTGTTTCAGGCACTTCAAAATGAGCGCCCTTACTGATCCAGCCTTCCCAATAGTCCGTTATATTTTTCTTTGCTGCGGCAAAACCGAGATTACTTATTCTTGTTTTTTCGGATGAAACAATAGCAGGTGAAGGCAGCTTCGCTACAAACGCCGCAGTTTCCCCTTCTGAAAGATCACCGGAAATGGTTAATTCAATTTGTTGCCCGTTTTTGTTTGATATGGCATCGCCCGTTTTAACCGTAATTCCTTTTCCTGTTTCCAGCAACAAAAAAATATTGCCCGTTTGTTTATCAGTAATGGCCCAGTTGTCCTGAATTTGTATGGCCTCAACTTCGTGATCTTTTAATTCATTGTGCAGCGAAATACCGAAATTAAATGCCCCGGCTTTTCCCGATATGCTTACTTTGGTAAACATTACACTGGGTATATAACCACGTATGGTAGTAGACAAATCAACCAGGGGCGCGGCAAACTGTTCTATTTCAGCAAGCTGGCCATTTCTTTCAAGATTGGTAACAATAACCGGCAGTCCATCCATTATACGCTGGCGTTTCCATTGGCTTTCCGGCCACAGCAGGTCAAGCCTGAATTTATGTGGAGAAGCAAAGTCCGGCCGAATATTACCCCACCTGTCAACAGCAAATTTATAAACAGACCCATGGGCGGCGGCTGTTACGGTAAGATGCCCTGTTGTGCCCATCCACCTGGTTTGCCAGGATTTATCCCATTGCAGCGGGTTACCAAAATCGGGCCACAGCTTATTGAACGCTTCTAATGACGCGTCTGGCTGTTCTGCAACGGCATTGAGTACTCGCTGTCCTTTCAATGAAGCGATATGCATTTTAAAATCAACAGGCTTATCAGCCAATGTAATAAACACATCCTGTTCAGGGAGCCACATAGCGCCATGCCTGATGAGTTGCTCCAATCCTATAGTAAAACCCTGTGCGCCTTCCTTGTCTAATTGAACGGTAAGTAAAGGCGCATCAGGTTTATTCCAGGGATCATCTTTTAAACGCGCTGACTGTCCGGGCGAACCATGTATCATCAGGTATCCCCACATGGCATCGTCATTCACTGAATAGCCATCCTTCCAACCGGCTAACTTCCTTAGCGGTGCGGAAGGTGTTGGCCAATTTATATCCGCTATCAATTCGTCTGTATCACCTGCTCCACAATTGAGCACAGATATGGTTGCTACTTCATCGTTCTTTTCAATTCCCTTACCCGAAAGTGCTGAAACGGTAAGGCCCGGGGAGCCGCTGATCAATTGTACAGAACGGGCTGTACGGGAAGGCGCCGTATAGCCAAAAGAAAGAATGACTTTTACATTTTCTATGTTACCGGATTGCTCCGGGGTAATAGCAGGCTGAGACGCTATGGTCCCGCCTGTTATTCCCAGTATAATCATAGCCCCAATTGCGAAATGTGTTATCCTGTGCATAATGTTCTCCGTGCCGTTACCTGCTAAAAATTATGAAAATTGCCTGCCAATCTATGCTTTTTCTTATTGACAACTAATTACCATATCCGGGATTCTGTGACAGGTTTTTGTTGAGATCTCTTTGCCCCTGAGGAACAGGCCAAAGGTAATTTTTCGCGGGATCAAATACCCGGTCCTCGATCTTAATATGCTCGGTAGAAGTATAGGTTACATTTCCGTTGGCATCTATTTCACTAATGCGGGCTCCATATACGGGGCCATTCATTACCTGCTCACCGATCTTCCATCGTTGAATGTCAAACCAGCGTAAACCTTCCATGGCTAATTCCACCCTGCGCTCCCTGCGGATAAGTGTTCTCAGTTGATCCTGCGTAGCATACTTGGCCTGATCAACATCGGGCATCCCGGCACGTGAACGTACCTCGTTAATAGCATTATAAACAGTATTATCTATCTGGTTCGATTCTATTTTTGCTTCCGCATAGGTTAACAATATCTCGGCGTAGCGTATAAGGGGTATATTCAAACCTGCTCTGTACAGATCCGCGTAATCGGATTTGAAATGTATATATTTCCTGCCAACATAGCCGGTATAATTATACGTGGGCCAATAGTCGAGTGAGTTAGGGTCAAAAGGATTAAAGATGATGCCGGCATATTCAGCGCCTGGTATGATCACAGTTTGCAGCAATCGGGGGTCGCGGTTCACAAAAGGTTTATCAATATTAAAACCAGATGTGGGGTCATCAATTGTTTTACCGTTGCTCATTTCATAAGTGTCAATCAGCGATTGATTGATATTTACAGAACTCCATCCTCCGCCCGGCGTAGACTCAGGAGCTAAAACCATTAACCCAATAGTAAGATTCGGGTTGGATTCAGTATAAGCCCTGTCAAGAATAATTTCAGAATTATATTCATTCTTCATCCTGAAAAGTTCCTGGTAGTCGGTAAACAATGAATATGCGCCAAGATCCATTACTTGTTTAGCTGTTGCCGCGCTTTCGGTAAACTTATTATTAAAAAGTTCTACCCTTGCTTTTAACGCCAATGCGGCCCCCTTAGTAATGCGGCCAAGATCGTCTCCATCGTACGACTTGGGCAATATTTGGCTCACGGCATCTAATTCCTGCAATACAAAATCCACTACCTGGGCCTTCGGCGTCCGCTCAATGGTATTGGCTTCTTCGGGCGTAAGCAATTTTGTTATCAGTGGAAAATCGCCATACAACTGTGATCTTACAAAATACTGGTAAGCTCTTAGAAATCTTACTTCACCCTTCATCCTGTCTATCAGTGCCTGGTCCATGGGCGTTTTGTCAATACTCGCCAAAAACCAGTTGCATTGTGTGATAGTAGCAAAGCTGTACTGGCTGCCTGCATTATTGGGTGAAAGAAGCTGCATATTCCCATACTGCTGCCATCCTTCCCAGGGATAAGGATTATGACCATTGTCGCTCGCATCATCCATATAAGTGACCCTTTGTCCATTTTCAAAACCCGAATAGCAGGCATTGCATGCGGCAGTAGCATCACCTACCCCGGTCCATAAGGTTGCCTCACTATACTCGTTAAGCGGTTGCCGGTCTAAAAAATCTTTTTTACATGAACCGGCTAATACCGACAAGAGGATAACTATTATAATTAATTTATTTCTCATAACAATATTATTAGTAATGAAGTAGTGTTAAGTAAATCAAATTTTATATCGTGAAAAGTGAGAAGAGAGAGGTGAAAGAAATGTTTCACGTTTGACGTCTCACTTCTATCTTCTCAGGTTTCACGTCAGGCACGGCATTAGAATGTTAAATTGACACCAACCGAATTTACTCTCACCATTGGATAACTGTAGCTGTTCCCGCCTATAGGTGCTTCAGGGTCTACCCATTTGTAAAATTTGGTGAATGTCAGCAGATCCCTGGCTGTCCAGAAAACACGTAATCCGATACCTGCATTTGATAACATCCTCGATGTTACTGTATAGCCTACCTGTACATTTTTAAGTCTTAGATAACCTGCGCTGCGTACCCAGAAAGAGGAAGGCGTTAACCCGGGATCATTCTGTGAGTTGGAGTTCCATACCCTGGGGAAACTCGCGTCAGCATTGTCTGGTGTCCAGCGGTCGAGCCAGATACTTGTTGGATCTCCGTTCTTATCATAAAGTGAACCTAATATACGACCAGATACGTATGACTTAACATTTCCCGCTCCCTGCAGGAATAAGACAGCATCGAATCCTTTATATCTCGCAGAAAGGCTAAGACCATAGGTTACCTTAGGGAAATAGGTACCGAGGTAATGCCGGTCGTTGCCATCAATCACTTTATCATTATTCAGATCTTTATACTTGATATCGCCCGGGGCAACAGGTCCGCCCATCCCACTCTGATCTGCATGTTTATCTATATCGTCCTGCGACTGAAATAGTCCATCTGCTACCCAGCCATATAAAGAATTAATCGGTAACCCTACGCCTTGTATAGTAGAACCATTGGGGAAAGGACCGGTACCGGCTAAATCTGTTACCTCATTCTTTATAACAGAAAAATTGGCATTCGCATCAAAGCTGAAATCGCGTTTTCTAAAATGATACCCTGCGCTCAGCTCAACTCCTTTATTTTGCACACTACCTGCATTTATCACCGGGGCAGATAAACCGAAAGTGCTTGCTACGGGAAGACTCAACAGTATATCTGAAGTATTGCGTATAAAGTAATCACCGGTAAAGGTTACCATTCCATTCAGTAAAACGGCATCTAATCCTATGCCCTTGGTGGTGGTGCTTTCCCATTTAATATTGGTATTAACGCCCTTACCTGGAGCAATGCCATCAGCAATCTGCCCTCCGAATATATAATTATAGCCTGTTGAGATTGTAGCCTGGTAAGGATATGTGCCGATATTCTGGTTACCCAGCATACCCCATGATCCCCTGATCTTCAGCTCTGAAAAAATATGCCTGAGCGGCTCAAAAAATGATTCTTCAGAAATACGCCAACCCGCAGATACAGAAGGGAATGTTGCCCAGCGGTTGCCTGGAGCAAAACGGGATGAGCCGTCGTACCTGATATTTCCCTCTACAAGGTACCTGTCCTTAAAGGAATAGTTAATCCTCCCGAACGCCGATTCCAAAGCATATTCTGATGCGTTACCGGCATTCTGCATACCTGCCAGTGGCCCAGGATCCAACTGGTCCAGTGCATTATTCAGGTACCCGCGCCTGCTGCCAAATAAATAATCGGATTGGTTCTGCTCGCTTGAATATCCGCCCAGCACTTTAAACGCATGGTCACCAAGCGTTTTGCTGTATTCTATCAATGTTTGCAGGGTTAGGTTGTCTGTAAAGCTGCTATTGGATGCCACGATGTTCGGACCTTCCCAAATCGTTGGTGCACCGGTAAATACATCATAGTATTGCAGGTCATTGATCCTTGATTTTGCCCGGATAAAATTACCGGTATAACCAAGCATGGGCTTCACATGCAGATCTTTAATGATCTCAATGTCGGCCTGAAAAACTCCCGACAGGCGATGCATCTTGTTAAGGTTATTTGACCCCCCTTCCAATACGGCAACAGGGTTGCCCTCATCGCTATAGCCATAGTAGCCATTTATCTTATACGGAACCACCCTGCCTGTTTGAAGAAGCGTTGCCATTAACTGGCCAAAATCCAAGCCGTGAATATTACTTACCGGCTCCCTGAATTCCTGATTCGAATAAGCGATATTGCCGGTTAGTTTAATGCGGGAGTTTATTTTATATTCAGTATTAAACCGCGTATTGTACCGTTTTAAATAAGAACCCTCTACAATGCCATTCTGGGAAAAATATCCCACCGACAGGTAGCTTTTCATTTTTTCGCCGCCACCGCTTACATCCAGGGAATGGTTTTGCTGCAGCCCGTTACCCCTCCAGAACAGATCATACCAGTCGGTATTGGGATAACGTTCGGGATCAGAACCATCTTTGAATTTTTGAATTTCAGCATCAGTGTATTTTGGAGATTTGCCTTCGTTTACCAAAGCCTCATTATATAGTGTTGCCGCCTGCCATGAATCAATAAAATCAGGTTGCACCGTCATTGCCTGCTTGCCGATATCTGCGTTGTAATGAGCAACTGTTTCCCCTTTCTTTCCGCTTTTTGTAACAATCAGTATTACTCCGTTAGCAGCTCTTGATCCATAAATAGAAGCCGAAGCAGCATCTTTCAGCACAGTGATAGATTCTACATCATTCGGATTGATATCATTCATGCTCGACACCACCCCATCTACCAAAACCATGGCATCGCTATTACCTAAGGTTCCGATACCACGGATATTTATGGTACCCTGATCGTTTCCGGGCTGCCCGTTGTTTACAGTAACTGTTACCCCTGGCATAGTACCCTGCAAAGCAGATGACAAGTTGCTGATTGGTCTGCCTTTCAGATCTTTAGAAGAGACGGTGGCAATTGATCCTGTGAGGTTAACTTTTTTTGTTGTGCCGTATCCAACCACTACCACATCATCCAGTACATTGGCTTCGGTTTGGGTAAGGCTGAGCATAATATCCCGCTGGTTACCCACTACCATTTCCCGGGTTTCGTATCCAACATACGTAAAAACAAGTACCTGACCTTTCACAACACTGATGCTGAACATTCCTTGATCATTGGTTTTTGTGCCTGAACCGGTACCTTTAACCTGAACAGACACATTTGCTAATGGTGTTTCTCCATCAGTGATTTTACCCGTAAGCGTAAAATTTACCTGAGCAAAAACGCCACCTGCCAAAAAAAGAAAAAGCAACAGCAATAGAAATGCTTTTTGTGGAGCTGGAAATGCTAATAGTTTTAAATTCATAGCAATTGTTTTGTTTTGTGTATTTACTTTATAACATCATTCAAACCGGCACAAATAAACTATGTTCCGATTTTATACTACAAAAATATTTACTGAGCAAACAGCATCATTACACAATCTTGTTTATTCCGTATCCTATCTTGCTTTTCTTTTGCAGCGGAATCTAAATTGTTCAAAGTTGAATTTCAGAAAACCAGTAATCCCTGTCACTATTATTCAGAACCGGAGCTGACTTTTATTATGAGCGGTGAGGGGGTAAGATATGCAGATAATTCCATTGAAAATTTTCATGAAGAGTAGCTTTTGCCGGGTGCTCACTTACCGGATTGGGCCACAATTGGCGCTATATATGTTCCTGCCTTTTATGTACCGTTGCTGCACTGTATAAAGGTCGTGTATGAAAAAGGAATTCCATTATAATATGCTGTCATCTCCACAATTGAGGTGTACATGTACATCATTTGCATATCAATTCGCCGGCTCCGGCTTCATCGCATTTTCCGCTACATCATTTTTCTTTCCCAATCCGGTTAAAGTATACACACTATTTGAAGGAACAGTGGCAGTAAAGGCATTATCGTATACTGCTACATCATCATTTTTATGTAAATTTTGAACACTATCAGTATAATACATTTCAAAACTACTGATGGCAGGTAAGTTTTTTAATGACCCATTTAATGTAACAGGATGATTTTTATTGTTGATTCCAACAATGGTTATTCTATTTGAAGCAGAATCATAAAACGACAAAACCATAAGGCTGCCGGGATTTGCTGAAACCGATATCTGCCATGAATCCGGAGGAACAAATTTTGAAACCTGGGCAATAGTATAAAAAGTTTTCCGGGGATGATATGTTCTGGTTTCAGCATCATAAGCAAGCAACCCCCAATAGCTGAATAAACTCGGCGCATGGTGTTCGTAATAACTATCATAGCCTTCCCATGCAAGCGCGGCACTGGCTCCATTCTTTAAAATATCTAAAAGAAAATACACGGATTTACGGGCATAATCATAATTGTATTCACCCAGTATCCCATCATCACAACCATTGCACCAGGCATTCCATTCCGTTATCCAAAAGCTGGATTTGGGATAAGGTGATTTAAGAAGATACTCCTTTAATCCCGGGTAATATCCGTTATAACTATGAAATCCAAAATGAGCCATTCGCAACATCACAATTGAGTCAGCCATAAGTGCAGGTACAAATTCATTTAAACTGCTTTCCATGCCGGCATTATCCGGAGCAACAATACGAATGTCTCCCAGACCCAGTGCATCCATCCGTACTATTAATTTTTGAATGATACGTGCATGCTGTTTTCCGTTTAAATGTGGGCCTTCGCTGTATTTATGATGGTCTGACTCGTTAGTAGGTGCGATAAGACCAAATTTTAAATGCCGGGTTTTAATCGCATAATAATAAAAAGAAAGGATCATCTCTACATATTCGTCCTCATATTTTGGTTGAATCACTTTTACACCCATCCATTCAGGCGCAAATCCCATAAAATTGACCATTAATTTATCTGTTATTCCACGCTCATTGAGATATTGAATCATATCCCATGCTTTTTGAAATTTTGGCGTTCCGTAAAGTTTGTTGTAATAATCCCAATTAAATGTAAAGGGATCGCTATTATCATTAACCTCCTCCCACTTCTCCACTGTTTCTACAATAACTCTCCAAATTGTTGCATGCATGGAGTCGAGCAAAAGTTCAAGAGCAGGCTCCAGCTCTTTACCATTCCAGCTACGGGTATTAACATTCACTCCAATACCGTCTATCTGCTGCAACCTTTTAGCTCCGTCAAATTGCAGGCTTACGGCAGCACCAGCATTTTTGGGCTGGCTTATAGCCCCGTAAGGTAAAAAGCACCAAAAAATAAAAGCGCTTACTATCGAAATAATCATTTTCATTTGAAAGGAACTGACTATTGGCAAAATGTTAGTATCAATAGATTTGTCAGTTTCATCTGCTGTTGCTTTTGCCAGGAGCCAATGTTCCGTATGTTCTACCATACCGCCAGGAGCTAACTTTGTTAAGGGACCAAGCGTCTCAATTTCAAGATAGTTTGCACTAATATATGTTTCATTATTACAATTATAATCCGGGTATACAACAGCGGGATCAAAATCAAATTTTTTTATCAATACCTCGCCTTTAAGGTAATAAGCTATCCATCCCTGTTTGTTTGTTACACCAATTTTTTGTTCTGAAGTAAACAATGGGTCCTGCTTAACCTGAATATATTTTTCACCCCAAATCCAGCGGGGGTCGTTCATTTTTGTATACTGCCAAAGCGCTAAAGAACGGGATGGTAACAAATAATCATCCCCTTCACCATAAGGTTCCTGGGGTATAATTGCTCTTCCACCAGGGGCAAGCATCGTAATAGCCCATGCAGCTAATTCCACTTCCCGCAAATTTTGATTTATCAGGCGATGTAAAACCTTCACCTCATTTTTATCCGGCGATAAAGTGATTTCTATTTCTTTCACAATACCTGTAATAGCTTCCTTTGCCTGTATTAGTTTAATGTGTTTATCCTGCAGTTCAAATTCAACCTCATCATTGTCGGGATTGTAGCTGAATGGCAATGCTTCCGGAGCGAGCCATAACCTGTGTCCGCCATAAATGCGCCATTCCTCACCACCAGTTTTACCAGCATGTTCAGGCACAGGGTAAAGCAAATTTTGCCCATTAATAAATCCAAATCTCATTATCCGGGGGCCAACATCGGTAGTAACGATTAATTCTATTTCATCATTACTAAGCCTTATACAATTTGGCCAACCGTTATAATTTATTTTTTCAGGCATGCAATACTTATATTTCCTGTTCAAAACAGTGCATTTATTTAATATTTACACCATACTTCAGAATAACTTCCGGGTTCAATTCTATACCTAATCCCGGCGTTTGGGGAACTTCAACAAATCCATCTTTTTGTATAAATGGATTAAGCAATAATTCCTTCCGGATAGCAGATTCGGTTACAGAAAATTCAAGAAATGGGGCATGCTGAACAGAGGCGATAAATTGTATAGAAGCTGCCACCAGTACTCCCGTTTTAAAAGCATGCGGCACACAGAGGACATTAGCATCAGCCGTCATCATAGCAATTTTTTTTGCTTCCGTTAATCCGCCACAACGCGACATATCCGGCTGCACAACATCAATATGTGTTTCGTTTATCAGCCGGGCAAAAGCTAATCGGCCGCTTTCTTCTTCCCCTGTTGCAATTCGCATCGTTGTTGATTCCGTGAGTCTTTTGTAACCAATATAATCTTCGGCGGGCAATGGTTCCTCGAGCCAATAAATATTTAACTGCTCCAATGCTTTAGCAACATATATCGCTTCTTTTAAGCGGTAACGTTTTCCAATATCTATCATAATATCCACCTTATCCCCGGCTGCTTTTCGTGCAGTTTTGATTAACTCAATATCATTATGAACATCATAGCCCAAAGGGCCCCATCCAAATTTAATAGCTGTATAACCCTGCGATGCATATTCCCCGGTCATTTTCTTTACTTCGTCAGGCGTATCAGGCATCAGGGCGCTGGCATAAGCCCTTACTTTATCTGCATAACTACCCCCTAATAATTTATGAACGGGTTTCCCTACGGCCTTCCCCATTATATCCCATATCGCCATATCAATACCGCTCATTACGTGCATTACAGGTCCGCTGCGGCCATAGTAATACGTTTTCGACCACATATCGTTCCATATTTGTTCATAGTCAAACGGGTCTGTTCCAATTATCACTTCCCGAAGCCCATAGCAGGTTCCATGAGACATGTAAGCATCTACTACCGCTTTGCCCACATAAGGCGCTGTATCAACTTCACCATAGCCGGTGATCCCTTCATCCGTTTCTACTGTAATAATCAAATCATCCTGCGTTCCGTCTGCAGCACTTGAAATTTGAGGCAGGCGAAGAACAGTAGCTGTTACATTTGTAATTTTCATTTGTTATATTTTGTTTATTGATTATTTTAATATTGCATCCGGTATTAAGATGTTTTCTGAACCTCTTCAGCTTCAATTAGTCCGTTTTTACCTCTTCCGTTGAATAACGACAAAAGCTGCTTTTCGTAAACCGTTACCATAAGCGTACCAGCAAAAATAATTATGCCACCGGTAAGCATAAAAGCAGTAATCTTTTCATTCAGCAAAATAATTCCAAGCAGGGAAATAAAAAACGGTAATAAATAGTTTCCTAGTATTGCCTGGGAAACATCCATGCGTTTTAGTATATAAAAAAATAGCAGCATGGATACACCATACACCATCAAACTCAACTGCAGCAAACCGAAAAAGGCTATTCTGCCGGAATGGATAATTTCGGAAAAACTAAATGGTTCCACCCAAATTAACAAAGGAATGCATGCTATACTGCCAACCAATGAACTATATACCAGTATTTCAAGTTCTGTAAATTTTTTGTCAACCAGCAACTTGCTGTAGGTATTAAAAAAAGCAGCGCAACTACATGCCAAAAGAAAAATAAGATTGCCTTTAAAATATATACTTTCTGAAAAACTAGCTCCCTTAATATCAGGTAAAGAAGTTAACAACACACCGGCAATTGCAATTATAAATCCTATTACTCGTACAATGTTTAATTTTTCTTTCAGCAAAACAGAGGCGAAGATGACTACCAGAACCGGGATAGTTAAAGTAATTATACCAGCGTTGGATGCCAGTGTTAATGTAGAACCGAGTGTATAAAGGTATTGCATTAAAAATATGCCTACCAACCCCGGTAAAATAAAATATCTCAGGTCTTTCCATGTACGCCGGCCGGAATCTTTTCTTTTTCTATTCTCGGCCCATAAAAAAGGGATAAACAGTAAAGTGCTTATTAGCATTGGAACAAAGGCGACAGTCATAGGGCCAAGTTTGTTTCCAATCAATCGTATAACAGGTACCTGAGTTGCCCAAATAAAATTAACTAAGATGACTAATAACCAATCCCGGGTTTTTTGAATTTTGAGCATACTCCTTTTAAGTTATCATTTTGCTGTAAAAATTGTCATTATTTAGGCGGCAGGCCGGAACCAAAACCACCATCCACTATATAAGCGGAGCCAGTTACAAAAGAAGCACGATCGCTTGCCAGGAAAATTGCAACCTGTGCAACTTCCTCCGGTTTCCCGATTCGCCATAATGCATGTAATTTCCCTGCTTCAGCACGAGCCTGAGCAGGATTTGCCTGACTTTGAAAATAACCTTCAGCCAGTCCGGCATCAATATATCCGGGACAAATGCAATTAACACGAATCCCCTCCGGGCCATGGTCAATAGCCATTGCTTTGGTTAGCCCGATGATAGCGGCTTTAGTGGAACAATATCCTGCACACGAAGGCTCAACATAATATGCATTCACAGAAGACATATTCACAATATTACCTTGAGTATTTTTTAAGTACGGTAAAAATAATTTGGAACAAAGAAAAACACCGCCAACGTTTACCGACATTTGTGCGTTCCATTCTTCAAAAGAAGTATCAGCGATTGTTTTGTTTACCTGAATACCTGCATTATTGATTAGTACGTCAATCTTTCCACACAGCTTAATGGTTTTATTAACCAGTGCGGTTACAGATTCCGGTTTTGAAACATCAACCTGGCAGGCAAAAGCCTTTCCACCTGCTGCTGCTATTTGACGCACGGTTTCTTCTGCGGCATCAAGCTGTATATCGGCTACAACTACACTGCCGCCTTCTTTTGCAAACTCAAACGCACAGGCCCTTCCTATGCCCGAACCCGATCCTGTTATTACAACTGAACGATTTTGCAGATTCATAATGATTAAGTTATAAAGCTTTGTATTTATCGAATACTTCACTGAGTGTTTTTCCATTAAGCAGTTCTTTTCTTGATAAGTTTTCAGCAAGAACTTTCTCTTTGGCTTTTCCAATTACTTCATTTTCAAGCATTTTTGGTATAACAACAATGCCGTCAAAATCGGCAAAAATCAAATCGCCGGGATTAACCAATACTCCACCACATTGCACGGGTACGTCATAATCAATAACAAGGCCCCGTCCTTTTGAATCCAGAGGTCTTATCCCCGCATAATATACCGGAAAACCCATGTCAATGATCTTAATACAATCTCTTATCTGACTGTCGCAAACGCAACCGGCAACCCCCTTCCGTTTTGCAATAGTTGACATTAGTTCACCCCAGGGCGCATTTGTACCATTATGATCAGTAGAATGAACAACAACATCGCCTTCCATAAGCGAATCCATAGCTTCAATTTCCAACCCGTAAGGATTTCCCTCATCCACGCTATTAACCTCTTTCCATTTCAATGTTTTTGCCCTGCCAATAAACCCACAATTCCTTATATCTGGTAAAAGCGGTCTCAATCGTTGATGCATAGCCTGGTTGCGATAACCCATTTCATCGAGTATGTCACATACTACAGCTACGTACAGTCCTTTCATAATTAGATAGTATTTATAATTTGATATTCCCGGTTCATTGTCAGTTCAAGTTTAAGCAACCTTTGTCATTAACAAATTTAGTTTTATATACGAAGGGCGTTTTATCTGATATTGACCAATCCTTTCCCTATTTTGTATGACTTAAAAAAACAAACTCAGTAACGAACAAATAAGCCATTATACATTAACCCACCGCTGAATGCTTTTTCCAAATTAAAGTGGTACATCATGTTGAATGAAGGATTGGGCTCCTTTGCCAAATCTGTACAAATAGCAACTGTTTTCAGAAATCATCTATTATCGCATTTTATCCAATTACTACCTTATCTTGTCGCGATACAAAGAAAAATTGAGAAAAAGAATACAAATTACCATATATTTAAGAAATGAAGCCTCACTATAAACCTATACCATCGGAATCTAAATTGTTCAAAGTTGAATTCCAAAAAACCAGTAAGGAGTTCTATTATCCCTGGCATTATCATGCTGAACTTGAACTGACCTTTATATTAAGCGGACAAGGCGTAAGATATGTGGGTAATTCCATTGAGAATTTTTATGAAGAGGATCTTGTTTTGCTGGGCTCTAACTTACCGCATTCCTGGAATACTACTACCGATCAGGAACAGCCGGTAAACGCTATCGTTATTTATCTGAAGGAAGAATTTTTTGACAAAAATTGGATGCAGAGCATCGAATTTGAAGGGATAAGGAATCTGTCTGCGCTGATGAATAAAGGGATAAAAGTTGACAACAAAGTGGCTTCGGAACTTAAACAAAAATTCTATGATCTGCTAAATGCATCCCCGTTTGAAAAGCTGATGATTTTGTTACAGGTGCTTGAATATCTCTCCCACAACCAGGAGTATAGGTTTTTATGTGAACAGGAGTTCACCTGCGATTTTGATGACACAGATAAAACTCGCATCAATACCGTTTACAATTATATTCAAACGCATTACCAGGAGCAGGTTTCTCTTGCAGATATTGCTTCCAGGCTAAACATGAGTGAAGAGTATTTCTCCCGGTATTTCAGTAAAACCATGAAAAAACCTTTTTTTGAATTTTTGAATGAATATAAAATTAGCCGCGCATGCAAGCTGCTTATTGAAACCGATAAACAAATAAGTGAAATATGCTACGCTTCAGGGTTTGAGAGCATTCCATTTTTTTACAGGCAGTTTAAAAAATTCAAAGATTGTCAACCCAAAACGTATAGGATGAATTATCAGAAAATAGCTGCGTATCAACCGGCATAACTTCCCTGCCATTTATTATCCGTGTTTTAAGAATACGATTGCTTAAAACAATCTGCTACAAAATAAGCTAACGATTGTACCAAATCAGGTAGAAAATAACCTGACAATTGTAATAAGTTTGTTTGAGTTCAAAAAATCCTTCAAGATTTTACACATGAATAAAACAACACTCTTTATTATCAATTGCTTAATCGCAAGTTCCCTGTGCGCACAGCGCCAGTCAAACCGCTACTCAAACAAGCCCGACTCGATAGCTACTCATAAAGTTGTTTTGGATGATCAATTAAAACTAATTTCGTGGATCCGGCCACAATCCCGGGCTTATGATATCTTTCTGAGGCAGCGGTGGAACTTTATAAAAACATCCGTGCCGTATAGTCCCGGACCACCACCGAGATCTCAGTATCCGCAATATTATTTTTACTGCGCTTACAAAGTAGGCAATGGAAAAATTCTGCAGGAACCTGACGCATGGATGAATGATATTGGTGAAAAAATCCCTAACTGGTTCGAATCGGCCCATCTGTATTACGCGTATACCGGCGATACAACGGTAATGCATATTGTAGAAAAGCTTGCGGAGTATGCGATTGATCATGGCATAACACCTGCTACATTTGCCTGGCCGAATTTTCCATACACTACTACCAACGCCGGCGATATGGAATTTAAAGGCTTTGACGCTGCCAAACGTTTTGTATTACATGAAGTGCAGGTTGACCATGCGGGAGATATGGGGTTAGCATTTTATCGTCTTTATTTATATACAGGTAAGGAAAAATATAAAACAGCAGCGATTGGCATTGCCAATACCCTTGCAAACAAGGCGAGAACAGGAAACGCGGATAGCTCAGTTTGGCCTTATCGCGTGGTAATGAATACAGGTGAAGTAACGGCTCCATATGGCGCCAACTGGATAGGCGCCTATTCTCTTCTTGAGCACCTGGTAAAAGCAAAAATGGGTAACACAGCAGCGTACAGCAGCACGATGGATAAAGTGAGGGATTTTATGCTCCGGTTTCCCATGCAAACAGGATACTGGGCCGACGGGCATACGGATACCGATATAAAAAGCAATGCCTATAAAAGCAATATGGGCAAAAGTAATACGGCATTATATATACTGGATAATCCGTCATTCGATCCGGAATGGAAAACACATGTGCCTCAAATGATACAATGGACGGAAACCAATTTTGTAACGCGTTGTGTGGAAGGTGAACCTGCCACGCAATGGGGAGCTAACCTTGTAGGTGAGCAGGATGATTTTTTGCCAAAGATGGATTATCAAACAGCGCGGTATGCCGCGGAATGTGCCAAATGGTATGCTGTTTCGGGAGATACCGCATATAAGGAAAAAGCCTATCGTTCTTTAAACTGGGTTACCTATTGCAGCGATTCAACAGGACTTGCATTTGAAAGCCCCGTAAGCAAGGGCGTTTCGAGCTGGTGGTCGGATTGCTATGGAGAAGGACCCAGAATGTTTTATCATGCTTTAGCTGCTATTCCTGAATGGGCGCCAACACATGAAAACCACATATTGTACTCGCAGGGTATATTAAAAGACGTATTGTATGAAGCTAAAAAAATTCAATATACTGCAACTGATGAAAATGGCACAGAATTCCTGCGCCTGTCGTTCAAACCCGCAAAGATTTTGCTAAACGGGCAGCGTATTGCTGATCAAAACAAAAACACTGGTTATTCAATAAGGTCACTTGGAGGTGGAGATTACGCTGTAACGGTCAACAGGGCAAAGGCAGGGCAAATCATTATAGAATGATCGTGGCGTTCAGTTATTGGAAATAGGATAGTGTATTTCTGTTACTTAAAAATATCATTACTTACGTAACCGGCGTTCGTATAAGGTCTTAAATAAACAGTATCCTTATTCATATTATTCATCCAAAGTTCATTATCATCTAATTCTTCAGGAGGATACTGAGAGGTGTTGCAACGCATGGCTTCTCTTGCGATTTTATTTTCATCTTTGCTGCACCATATACGAATAGGCAAATACTTTTTCTCTACTGATTTATAACCCCTGTGATAATCCATTGATATCTGGGACTTATACGCAGGTTCATCTCTCCAATGTTCTGTTGGAATGGCAGTATAAAATAATTTTTCAAAATGTGAAGACTGGCCGGACTGGAAAATTTCGGTAACCACCGCGCCAACCATCCTGTGATCGGGATGACCTGAACCACCCTCGGCTCCCCATGTGATAACGATATCCGGTTTATAGATAGTAAAGACGCTGTCTAATCTTTCCCTTAAAATGGAAAGCGCATTCCAGTTGGTTAATTTGCCATCTCCCAAACCAAGCATAATGGGTGGATTTATACCCAGCGTTTTGCACGTGCATTCCGTTTCCCCGGCCCTAACATTGGCAAGCGAATCTCCCGCCGGTATTTTAGCATGTTCCCTAACGCCCCTATCGCCCCTGGTAGCAATCGTTAAATACACTTTATGTCCCTGCGATGCAAGCTTTGTAAGCAATGGGCTCACGTCAATCTCATCATCGGGATGCGCAAACACTGCCATCACTGTTTTATGTGTAGCGTTATTTTCTGTTGTAGTTTCTGAAGAGGATTGTTGTTTGTTGTCACAGCTAAAAAATAGAATACATGCCGCATACAGGAAATAATTTTTCATTTGTTTTAGTTATGAATTGACGAATATTTTTTTATCGCATACACAGCAGGATCGCAGGAACACATAGGTTTATTTTGATTTATAGCGTTAGGCATTGAGGTCGCGAAGGCATCTCTACATATTTTAGCATAAGTGCAACATAAATTCCTCCAAAGTCGGAATGACAAGCTGTGGTGCTACTATAATCTGTATTGAAGAAGTTCGGCAATATACATTACTGAACATTTCTGCCACAGCTCAATCATCCTCCTGTTGCTTGCCACCCCGAGGCACGAGGGGTCTATACGCTGAATTACTGCATGTTTTTATACAGGTATGTATGTTATTGCAAAATTTCATATTATCCAATCACCTGCCGGTATTCATAATACCGGTATAGTAATCTCTCGCCTGCTGATAATGCATCCTCACCTGGTCAAGTGTTTCAGGAAAAAACTTTTTCCATTTTCCTTCATTAGCAATATTGGCTAATATATGATCTATCCATCTCACAAAATACATCGCATCTTCTTTGTCCGCCATGATATTTTCGCCACCAATATATACATATACCGGAGAGGTATGCGTATGATATTCGTTTCCGCTTACCCGCCTGGCGGCAATCCAGGAGCTTTTATCAACCACATAGCTTGTTTTCAGCGCAAAAGGTTTGCCGGGAGTAGCAGCACCACCTGCGGCATTTGCAATAACTTTTCCGTTACATAATATTTCAATTTCCCCTTTTGAACCGTTCTCCGTATTCCATGTAACTTCAATATTTATTTTTTGCTTTCCAGGAAACTGAATTGACGCACCGGGTGCTTGATCACCATTCACTTTTAAATCGATAAATTCTTTATCACCCAACCTTGATATGACCGTCTTCCCTTCGCGTATCGCTTCAATCCAGTTGTTATAAGTGAGATTGGTATTAACATGGGCGTAAGTTCGTACGGTTCCCAGCGGCTCAAAATTATTACATGGAAAATCCGTGCCCGCAGCAAGCCCCAGCTTGATACCGCAGTTGAGCATCCTGTAGTATACATCGAGAGATTGTTTCCCAAAATATGATCCGCCATTCGGAGAATACGATCCAAAAACATCTGTTGAAACAAAATCAATATTCTTTAATGCCGCTTCCACCGGCAGGTCAACAGGAATGCAGCAGTTCAGCTCCGCAGGTATATTTTCATTGAGATATTCCAGGTGAGCGAAGCCTCTTACCGCGTTTTGTTTTTTGGCCCATTCTAATATTGTATAGGGAGATTCCGCCCACATTTGTTCCGCCTGCGTTAACCCAAGCAATACCAGGTGTCCGCCCAATGCCTGTTTAGCGAAATTCGTATACGTTGCATCCCAGTGCCATTCGGCATCCCAGCGAACAATGGCTTCGGGAGTGGATTGTGCCGCGTCTTTACCTGTAACCAGTTTCAGATCTGTTTCGGCGTTGTATACTTCACCATTCCCCATATCTGCAAGCACGGAAATAACCGACAGTCCATTCTTTTTCATAGCAGCGGTTAAAGAATCTACTGAATATACGGGAGTGCCTCCACCGCAATTCCTGTGCATATGTATGTCGCCCGCATACCATCCTTTCTCTTTTAATTTGTTGTTGAGTGTTCCTGCACCCGAAGTAGTAGCAGGTTCAGCAACCAGTGTGTATATACAATTTGCCGGAACTACTATTTTTAATTTTCCATTCTTACCAGGCAAATATGTTTTTTGAGTTTTGAGATTATTAAGACTATCTGTAAAAATGAGCCGCACCGATTCAATACCCGGAAAATTATCCAATGATATTTCAATCTTCGCTGCCTTATTGTATGGATTAAGCCCAACTATTACAGGTGCATTCCGCGAGGGATTGAAGAAAGCAAGCGCAGGCGCTTTACTATCGCTGCTTTGCAATTCTATCAGCCATGAACCGGGGGTTACATATTTTGATATTTGGGAGATGGCAAAAAAATGTTTTCTGGGAGTATAGGTTTTATTTTCTTTATTGTATCCCAATATTCCCCAATAGCTAAACAGGCTGGGCGCGTGATGATCATAATAACTGTCATACCCTTCCCATACCATTGCCGCGGCCGCGCCATTCTTCAGCAGATCCAGCAAATATCCCATGCATTGCGCCGCGAACTGATAATTATAAGCAGTCATAATGCCGTCATCCAATCCATCTCTCCATGCATTCCATTCGGTAACCCAGAATTTTTTATCAGGAAATTCAGAGTGCTTTATCAGGGAATCTACAGGAGCATAATAACCGCTATAACTATGAACGGCAAAGCGGCTGATGCGGGACATGATGAGCGAATCCTTCATCATTTCCGGGATATAGCGGTCAACGCTATTGTTCATTCCGGCCGCATCCGGGCCAACAAAGCGGATATCATTCATCCCGCTTTGCTTTACCCGCATTATAATTTTTCTCATGATGGCCACATACCTGAATTCATTGAGCCTTGGACCTTCTTTTTGAATATCAGATTCGTTAAAAGGGGCTACCAGTCCAAATTTTAAATGTTGGTTATTCCTGGCATACTGTAAAAAAGAAACAAACATTTCTACAAACTCATCTTCCTGCCTGGGATCTACCGTCTCCCCTCCCATCCATGCGGGGAGATATCCCATCAGGTTGATCATGATATTATGAGAGATGCCTTTTTTATTGAGGTAGGCGATTGTTTTCCATACGCTGGTAAACTTTGTTGTTGCATAAAGGCTGTCGTAGTATTTCCAGTTATATACAAACGGGTCGTCATTATCATTAACATCTTCCCATTCTTTTGGTGTTTCTACAATTACACGAAAGATTTTTGCCTGCATGGAGTCAACCAACAAATCAATAGCAGGCTTCAGCTCATCCTCTTTCCAACTCCGCGAATTGATATTAACGCCTATGCCATCTATAGTCTGCAACCGGTTAAGCCCATTTACAGCCATTTTAATGTTTTGCTGCGAATAAGTATATGTACTAAAAACAAAACAGGTAATCAGCAAAGTAAACCTTACAGGCATATAGAAATTGTTTGATAATGTTTAATTTTCTTCTACTCGTCGTTCCATATTTCACCTAATCAAAATTAAACGTATCAATATATCAACTGTTAATCAATTTGGACAAAGTAGTAACCTATTTTGTCTTTACGTTATGAGGGGAAGTATCAATCCAAGCATATTTATTACTATAAGCCAGGCAGTATTACTACTATGAAGCCCAATTGCCCGCCCGGATGACTCTGGTCGGACTGGCGTCGCACTCTTCAACGTTCGGCAATGCTATTCGGCAATGCCAGAAGAGTATTCTATTTTCAGCGATTTTTTTATACAGAGAAGTCCTTTGCAATAAACATTCATTATTCCTGCGACCGTGGTTTCAGCCATTCCATATAATTGTCGCGGTGAATAACAGCAGTCCCTGATGGCTTATACGCTTCTACAAACGACTTCGGAAAACTTGCTTTTTTATCGTTAAGCATAAAATAGAGGCGATGTTTTTATAGTTAACTATAATTTAATCGCATAAATATCGAAAACTGCAGAAAGGACGGCTTTTGATGATAATCGCTAACCGGATATGCAATCCGGCGCTGATCTGAATTCCCTGTACAGATATACACATTGGTTGAGAACCTCGAAAATCTTGCTCAAACAGCTATCCATAGCTCCCATACCGTTTCATCAACAATAAATTATATACTGGGAGGCTCTTTTTTTTAAAGAAATGGCAACATGAAACCTTAGTTTAGCTTTACCACAAGTTCTCTTGCTTCTTCTAATACTTCCTCCTGTGGTATGATAATTTCCTTTTCATATTTGGCAATCAAACCACGTTTTGGCATTTTCGTGTTTCTTAATTCGTATATTAGGTAATTATAGAGCCATATATCTTGCCATATAAATGGCTTAGTCCTGAAAAATTCAATATCAAAATGCTTTTTAATGGTGTCCATGAATATCTTATCACCCATTACCTTTTTCTTGGCAAGTTCATTTTTTAACACTTCGGCTTGATCTTCCGTGAGATAATTTTTAACAGCCACGTATATGATCACTTGAGGAGAGAATTTCATTTTTGAACTATTTAAATACTGCTTTTACTATGGGGGGTCATAGATGTCCCTTTTTACAGTCATTTAATACCGCTAATAATTCAGACTTAGCTGAATCAAAATACCACTCATCAGAAGGGTTTTCACTAAACATTTCTATTTCATCTTCAAACACTTCCTGTAGTTCTCTCAAACAAAAATCAAGATGTTCTCTGTCATCAAGTTTATATGCGATTTCTCTTGATTTCCTATATATGTTTTTGATTTCTATTATCGAAGTATTAGTGAATTCCAAGTTCAAAGTTGTGCCTCTAACTCTTGAAATACTTTAGTCACTGTTTCTTTATCCATTGGTTTGTCCATTTTAATATCTTCCAGTTTAAGTAGCAATTGCAATTTTCTTCTGCTCTTAAATGACTGCGTTCATTTAATTAGGGTTTATCATTGTTTAGCTTTTCCCTACTCTTCAGACGAAAGATAGAAAAAATACACGCTTAATGGATTTTTATAATCGTGTTTTTCATATCGCGGTTATGCGTTTTATATACTATTTTGAACAAAATAAGATAATGAATAGCTGAAATAGATGAAAAATCGCGTATGCATTACCTATAAATTTGACCCATGGAGTTAAGGGTATTTTTTTACATAACGATTATTGTTGCATTTTCGGGTATGGGTTGTAAGTCTGCCAAAAGCAGCCATGCTGCCAACTCATCCCCTATTGCAGTAAGCAGCGATTTTGATTCGGGCAGTATTGATACTTTGTGGGAATCAAAACCGAATTTTCTCTCCGGTTGGCCTATACACTGGAAACAAAAAAGCAGCAGCGATGATCAATACTATTGGTTTTATTTCAAACTCAATAATGTAGTCAACAAGGATATTACCATTACATTAGATAGCCTGGCGGGTATTTACAGGGGTGGTCCACACCTTATTTATACCAAAGCCACCCAGCCTGTTTATTCCTATGATCAAAAAAACTGGGATAGAATAGCGGATGTGAAATACGATACGAAACTCCATACGCTCACATTCCGTAATCTGTTTACCAGAGATTCCGTTTGGATAGCGTATGCCCACCCATTTTCTTATGGACAGGAATCAGCGTTGATTGATTCCATTTCCGGCAAACCATTTTTAACCATTGAAACATTAGGCACAACCCAGCAGCGCAGAAATATTCATTTACTAACGGTTACGGATACCTCGATTCCGGATGCCGGAAAGAAAGTAGTGTTTATTACAACACTGCAACACGCCGGTGAATACTGTGGCGGATATGTAGTATCAGGACTTCTCAATTTTCTTCTTTCTGATGATGAAAATGCCGCTATTGCAAGAAAGACTACAATTTACAAGATCATCCCTATGATGAATCCTGATGGTATTTTTCATGGCATAACAAGGTTCAATGGCAACTATGAAGACCTGAACCAGGAATGGGATGATGACTTTACCGATACCCTTCATCTGCCTGTTGAACCTGAAGCAGCCTGCGTAAAAAAATGGATACGCGGCTGGCGAAGTTCAGGACGACATATTGACCTGGCTCTCGATATTCACAGCCAGGGACAACAAGGCGCTATGAACCTGTTGCATACACCCGAAGGCATGTTAGCTGATCTCACCCCACATTTTAATAAGTATTGGCCTGTAAAATATATTCCTATGGAATTTTCAGGATCGCTGAACGATTGCCTGGCAAAGGAGTTTCATATCTCTTCAGGTACCTTTGAAATACCACAATCAAGAATTAAAAATGAAGCATATCTCACGATAGACGATTATTATAATTATGGCAAAGGCATTGGGCTGGGAATTACAGACTATTTTTTAAAAAACAGGTAGCATATGTACAATTTTTTTTGCATGAACCATCAATCAGAGGATAGTTTTTATGATGAACCTAACAGTATTGCTACTATGAGACCCAATTGCGTCGCACTCTTCAACACGCTGTTCTCTATTGAGCATAAAAAAAGCATCATAAAAAAAGTTGGTTTTTTCACTTTATTATTATTGCTGTTCAATTCATTTTCTTTCTCACAAGCCCTGGGTACGGATCCTGAAAAAGGCAGGGGCACTTACAAAAACCGCACATTTTTCAATCTCGAAAGATATTGGGATACGGCTAAAGTTTGTTCGAATCCGCACAAAGGATGGAGCGTTCATTATTTCAGTAATAGTATATCAAACTATGGAAACCACCTGGCGCCCAACGATTCCCTGCCCGATTTCCCGGGATTGAATGATATTTATTTCAGGCTGGCATGGAGCTATCTCGAACCAAAGGAGGGCGTTTATAACTGGACATTGATAGATACCCTTATTCAAAAATGGGTAAAATGGGGGCATACCGTTTCCTTTCGCATTACCTGCAAAGAAACGAATATCGTATACGCCACTCCCGAATGGGTGAGGCTTGCAGGCGCCAAAGGAACCTTCGTCAATCATCCCGATCTCAAAATAAAAGCCTGGGCGCCGGATTATGATGACCCGGTTTTTATGCAGAAGCTGAACAACTTTCATAAAGCATTTGCTAACCGTTACGATGGCAAACCCTGGGTGGAGTATGTTGATATTGGCAGCTTAGGCGACTGGGGTGAAGCGCACACTGCATATTCAGGCTGGAAGGATATCCCGGTAGAGATTCTGAAACAACATATTGACATGTATAAACGCTGGTATAAGAAAACAACCCTTATCATCAGCGATGATGCAATAGGGCAGCGCGATACGGATGACGGATCGGATTATATCATATTTGACTACGCCTTAAAAAACGGTATTGGATTCAGGGATGACAGCGGGAATGTGAAGTGGTATAAAACCCTGGGATTCGGACCATCGTGCATCCGTACGCCGGAACTTTTTTCTGCTACATACAAAAAACTTCCTGTGGTGCTTGAGTCGGATCATTACGGAGATGTTGTTGAAGGCAATATGTGGAATAATGGTGAAGGTCTGCTGAAAGCGGTATACGAAACGCATGCTTCGCTTGTGGGGTTTCACTATTATCCCCGGGAATGGCTTAAAGAAAATTACGATTATGCAAAAAAGATAACAAACATTGCCGGCTACTGGTATTTCCCCAAATTCGCTATGCTGCCGGATACCTTGCGCAAAAACAGTGAGCATAATTATTTGCGGCTCACATGGGAAAATCATGGCGTGGCGCCCGCCTATCATAGGTTCATCCTGTCTGTGGCGCTGATCAGTAAATCAGGTGGAAAAAGGTTTGTGCAGAAACTAACGGGTTCGGATTGCCGAAACTGGCTGCCGGGGGAAATCATTGCCGAACAGCACCCCCTTACTATAAATAAAAACATGCAACCAGGCATTTACGGTATAGCCATCGGCTTACGGGATGAATGTGGCTTTCATAACAAAGCTATTGAGCTGCCCATGAAAGATAGCAGGAAATTGGAGGGAGGATTGTATAAGATAGGAGAAATTGTAATAAACTAATTAAGCCAGGCCCTACATGTCTTTTTTCACCACATAGACACAGTAGGATCATAGAAAAGCATAGGATATTGTTTTGTTCCAAAAACTATGTGTACCTATGTTTCGATGCTTCTATATTTTTCAAAAAAACCAGGTGAATTATAAAAAAATGAAGTCAACGGCGTATTTATTTTTGATGTCCGTAAGATAGCTTTAAAAGGAGGCATCGTACAGAGCTTGATCTTTAATTTTGTATGGATATTAACACACAAAAAAAAGATAATCAAAATGACTGAAAATATCCCACCACAAACACTGTCTTCAGATATACTCCGGGATAACCTGGATTATACCCTGTTTTCATGGAGTAAGCAAAAAGGAATTAATCCTATACTGGTGGAGAAAGGACAAGGTGTTTATTTTTATGACTATGAAGGGAAAAAATACCTTGACTTTTCATCCGGGTTAATGAATGTCAATATTGGGCACGGGCACCCGCGGGTTGCGGCTGCCGTGTTGCAGCAAATGAACCAGGTGAGCTATGTTACACCGTCTTGCGCAACAAAAGTACGTGGAGACCTCGGCAAAAAACTCTCCGAAATTGCACCGCCAGGTATAACCAAAACTTTATTTACTACGGGCGGTGCGGAAGCAATTGAAAATGCTATAAAGCTGGCAAGACTCTATACAGGCAAACATAAAATTTTGGCCCGGTACCGCGCCTTTCATGGCGCTTCTTATGGTGCGATGAGTGCTGGCGGAGATCCAAGAAAGTTACCACACGACAGTCAACAGGTTGGAAACATTGTTCATATAGAAGATCCTTATTGCTATCGCTGTCCCTGGTCGCAACCCGGACCGGATACCTGCGGCCGTGAATGTGTAAGCCATATCGAACGCGTAATACAATTTGAAGGTACTGAAACCGTCGCTGCCATTATTATGGAGGGAGAAAGTGGTACTTCGGGTTGTATCAAATATCCTGAAGGATACCTGAAGCAGGTGAGAGCGCTCTGCGACAAATATGACATCCTGTTTATTGCAGATGAGGTAATGAGTGGCTTTGGAAGAACCGGTCATTGGTTTGCCGTTAACGCTCACGGTGTAATACCTGATATGATTGCAACAGCAAAGGGAATAACGGCCGGCTATTTGCCACTTGGAGCGCTTATGGTGAGCGATAAAATTGCTGCCCGGTTTGATGACCAGGTATTATGGCTTGGATTAACCTATTCCGCGCACCCGGTAAGCTGTGCTGCGGCGCTGGAAGTATTAAAAATTTATGAAGACGAGAACATGATTGCCAACGCGGCGGAGATGGGAAGGTATATAGACAGGCGTATGAAGGAAATGCAAGCTATTCACCCGTGCATTGGCGATTTTAGGAATACCGGTTTATTGGGTTGTATTGAATTGGTTAAAAACCGGGTTACAAAAGAACCAATGGCTCCGTATAATGCTACCGCATCAGAAATGAGTATAATGAATGAAGTAGCCGCCTGCCTGAGAAAACTTGGTATGTATACTTTTGTGCGGTGGAATTATATTTTTATTGCGCCACCACTTTGCATTACCGTTGAACAAATTGAAGAAGGGCTGACTATTATTTCCGAAGCATTAAAGATTGCGGATAAGCATTGCTATTTATAAACGACAGCAGGTATATAAAATACAACAAAAAAACGACCGGCGTACCGCCGGCCGTTAAAAAACAATATCCTTTCCTATTTGCTGATAATGATCTGCCTTGAACGGGCAGGCTGACTTCCTTCAAGTACCTGTGGTATATACGGGGATTCCATCCCTCTCCAAAATCTAAATGAAGCTACAACAGTTTTGTTCCTTCATAAATATCGTGCAGGGGTATGGCAAGATCAACTACAGGAATTGCCAGTACTTCATTTAACGATTTATAGTCCTCCAGTTCCCAGTGACCGGAGGCGTTTATGCGAAAGGCCTCTATCGCAATACTTTCCGAATCAATCAGGATATATGCTTCAAGAGTAGGAATATCACGGTAAAGTCTGAACTTTTCACCACGATCGTAGCCCTTGGTGGAAGGCGACAGTATTTCAATGATCACCGTTGGTTCAATGGTATAGTCATCGCTTGTTTCTTCTTCAATTACATCCCGGCAAATAATTGAAATATCAGGATAGGTAAACAATGTGTTTTCAGGAATATGAATCCGCAAATCGCTGCCATAAGGCTGGCATTGCTTCCCCTGCAGCCGCATACCAATACCTATCATTAAATTCTTTGCTATCACATTATGCCTCACGCTGGCTCCTGCCATAGCAAATAGCTCTCCCCTGTAATATTCATGCTTTTGGAGGGCAGTGCTTTCCCATTCTAAGTATTCTTCGGGTGTTAATTTATTTTTTCCGTAAGCTACAGTAGGTTCACGTAGTTCCATAATGCTATCAATTTACAAAATTATTTTTAAAAAAGATAGCATTACGAAGTCGTCCGAAATTTTATAGTTTAGATCAGTATATTTCAATTTGAATCAACCAAAAGTTGCTCCTGTTTTTAAAATATTATACAGACGTCAATAAGTTCAACCTGCTTATATCACTCATTGTATTAATAATCGGTCAAAGTCCATCGGCGAGCATTATCAGTTTTTGCAGTTTTGGAATGGTGGCTTCGTTTATCATATACCGTTATTATTACAACATCCAATATTACTTTTACGCCAACGCGGGACTTTCCAAAAATAAATTAATGGTGCAGGTAGCAGTCGTCAATGCAATACTTTCAATGCTTATATTTTTAATAACCGCATGACTCATCAGCTAAGCATAAGCGCAATCGGCCATTGCTTCGGTACAAAAAAGATACTGGAAGACATTAGTTTCGAATGCCGCACAGGTGATATAACAGGACTTTTCGGGCGAAACGGCTGTGGTAAATCTACCCTGCTGAATATACTGTTTGGAACATTAAAACCTGCATCAGGAAGTATACGGATAAATGATGCGCTTCAGCGGAATAACATCATCCGGAAACTAATAAGTTATAGCCACCAGGAAATATTCCTGCCTCAAAATATCACTGTAAGAAATGTGATCCCCTTGTATTTCCCCGCCGGGGAAGATCAGAATAAAATATTCTATTCACCCGGTGTACACCATATGGAAACTACCAAAGTGGGTCATCTTTCATTGGGAGAGCAGCGATACCTGCAATTTTTACTGATCATTCATTTAAATCATCCTTTTGTTTTATTAGATGAACCTTTCTCCATGGTGCAACCCGCGTACCGGGAGATCATCAAAGAAAAGATACGGGAACTGCAAACAGTAAAAGGGTTTATAATAACCGATCACTACTATAAAGATGTACTGGATATTGCCACAAAAAAATTATTGATGAAATCCGGGAAAATAATACCCGTTAATGATGAATATGATCTGTCTGCTGCAGGCTATCTCCCCGCCAGGCAGTATGGAAATAACATGTAAATTCCATAACTATACACCCGCTGCCTTTACCTGAACTGCACCGCCTTGGCTGGCTGTATTCTGCGGCTAACCAATGAAGGAATTAATAAAGTAAGTGTACACACCAGCAGTGTACCAGCAACTACAAGCAACACCTGCCACCATATTATTTTAACCGGTACTACCAGCATGTAATAAGCATTCTCATCCCAGAACGTAAGAAACCCTGTTTTTTGCTGCAATACACAAATTCCCAAACCAATAACCAATCCCAGGAAAATGCCCACTGCCGTAATGATAACGCCCTGCATTGTAAATATTTTCTGCACCGTCCAGTCTGTTGCGCCTACTGCTTTTAAAACACCGATCATCCTGGTGCGTTCCAGCACCATAATAATTAAGCAGGTTATGAGGTTTATGATGGCAATAATGATCATTACGCCAAGCACTACATCGCGGTTAACATCCTGCAGTTGCAGCCAGTCAAAAATATTTGGATAAATATCCCTGATGGTTTTGCTTCCCCATTCACTGGGCAGGGCTTCAAATATTTCATTGTTTACCCGGTCCATTGCATGGTAATCCTTTAAAAAAATTTCATACCCTCCTATTTCACCACCATCCCAGCCGTTCAGCCTTTGTACCAGCGTCAGATCACCAATGGCATACAACTTGTCGTATTCCTCCATATTGGTTTTATATAACCCTACAATAGTCAGTTTGTCCGGACGCGGCTTTTGATCCTCACCTTTAAAAAAATAGATCAATACCCTGTCATTTACTTTCAGTTGTAACTGCTTTGCCGTATACTCCGATATTACAATTTCGCGGCTGTAAGAACTATCATTGAATTTTACCCACCTTCCGGCAGTAAGGAACTGCCGCATGGAGCTGAAATCATATTCATTGCCTACACCTTTAAAAAGAACGCCCTCAATAGATTCCGGGGTTTTAAGAATGGCATACTTGGTGGCAAAAGACTGCACCTGTTTTACCCCTTCTATTTTATATAATTCACTAACAATCGTATCATTTTTCAGGATAGGCGATTCTTCCGCAATGGCCGCTTTATACTGTTCATAATGCTGTACCCGCAAGTGCCCCCAAAAGCTAAATATTTTTTGGCTAACCGCTTCCTGGAAACCATTTACAAAAGCCAGTGTCATAATCATCACCGCCACGCTGATAGCAGTTGCGGCTATTGCCAGCCTGATGATAAAACGCGAAAACGAGCGCTCCCTGTTAAATGCTATCCGCCTTGCTATAAATGAAGCTATATTCAATCCCTGCGATTTTACTAAATTGTGAAGATAAAAGAATTAGCCGATGTATAAACGTTACTTTGTTGCGTGCTGTGTTTTCTGCCTGCTTTTTTGTATAAAATTGTATGCGCAGCGGGAGCCGGATAAGATATTTCAAAAAAATATCAAAACCGTTCAGCTTAACCTGTACGGGGATCAAACGGCTTACCCCATAATAAAACTGAACAGCGGCGATATGCTGCAACTGGATTTTGATGACATGGACGGCGATATCAAAAACTATTACTACAATATTGAATTGCGTAATGCGGATTGGTCGGCCGTGCAAATGGGTTATTTTGATTATGCCAAAGGATATACCAATCAGCGCATATCTACCTACCGCCGTTCGGCGCAGGTGCTTACCAGGTATACCCATTACCAGTTGGTATTTCCGGGCAGGGATATTATGCCCACCAAAGCCGGAAATTATGTACTAAAGGTTTTTTTAGATGGCGACACTTCAAAACTGGCATTCACCAGGCGATTTTTAGTTACCGATGCGGGCATAGCAGTATCGGCGCAGGTTCAGCAGCCCTTTGGTCAGCAGTTTTTCAGAACACACCAGAAAGTACAATTTACAGTAAATGCGGGCAGGTTAAATGTAAGCTACCCGCAACAGCAAATAAAAGTGGTGATCCTGCAAAACAACCGTTGGGATAACCGCATACAAAATATAAAGCCCAGTATTGTACGTAACAATATGTATGAATACAATACCGAGAAAGATGGTATTATGCCCGCCATGCGGGAATGGCGATGGCTCGACCTTACCAGTTTTCGTTTGCTTAGTGACAGGGTAAGGCGCCAGGAGAATACCAATACTGCTTATGATCTGTATGTGGTACCCGATCCATCGCGTAATACCCAGCGGTATATTTATTATAAAGATTATAATGGCATATATGCGGCATTGACCAATGAAAACGTAAATCCCTACTGGAATGGCGATTATGCTACGGTGCATTTTACATATAAAACGCCTACCAATACACCGTATACCAAAGATCTGTATCTTATTGGGCAAATTACCAATTATGGAACGGACGATAGTGCTAAAATGCGCTGGAACCAGCAACAAAGCGCCTACGAGACCACGCTGCAACTTAAACAGGGTTACTATGATTATGCTTACGCCCTGGCAGATGGTAAAAGCAATCCTCCCAAATTTATTACAGATGAAACGGAAGGCAATATATGGGAAACAGAGAACCAATACAGCATATTGGTATATTACCGTGAACTGGGCGGAAGGTATGACCAGTTGATGAATGTAACGGTAATCAATTCGATGATGAACCGGCCCGGGCAGTTTTAGGAATCAGAATTTGAAATTTGAAATTTAATATTTGAGATTGCATCCTACTCCGGAGTCATACATAAGCAGTAATTGCTGCTCATAGCTGATCTGACAGCCCCTTTGGATTTCGAATTTAGTGATTTCGGATTTTATTCGCTTCTGGGAATTTGTCTTTTGGTGCTTCCTTCGTATCTTTGCAGCGGCAAGTCTTATACGACCAGCTCCTGCTGAACTCCCCCAGGACCGGAAGGTAGCAAGGGTAGGTGGTTGAGCGGTGCGATGTAAGTAACTTGCCTTTTTTTATTCTTATATTCGTTCTCTTATTTATACAACATTTAAACGAATCAAAGCAAATATTAAGGTTATGAAATTTTTTATTGATACAGCCAACCTGGCGCAAATTAAAGAGGCCCACGAATTAGGTATATTAGATGGCGTTACAACCAACCCTTCCTTAATGGCTAAAGAAGGCATTAAAGGTGATGAAGCTATAAGAAATCACTATAAAACCATTTGTGAACTGGTAGACGGAGGAGATGTGAGCGCGGAAGTAATTTCCACAGACTTTGAAGGTATTGTTGCCGAAGGAAAGATATTAGCGGCTATTCACCCTAGTATAGTAGTAAAAGTACCTATGATTAAAGATGGTATAAAAGCATTAAAATGGTTTTCCGACAATAGCATTAAAACCAATTGCACACTGGTATTTTCTGCCGGGCAGGCTATTCTGGCCGCCAAAGCAGGCGCCAATTATGTGTCTCCGTTTATTGGCAGAATAGACGACAGCAGTTGGGATGGCATGGAACTGATTGGGCAAATTGCACAGATATACGCCCTGCAGGGATTTAAAACAGAGATATTAGCGGCTTCCATTCGCAGCTCATTGCATATTGTAAGAGCAGCCGAATTAGGCGCCAACGTATGTACCTGCCCATTGGAACCCATTTTAGGTTTACTGAAACATCCTTTAACCGATATTGGCCTAGCCAAATTTTTAGAAGATGCCAAAAAAATGCAGCATTGATGGGATAAAGGGGAATAGTGAGTAGTGAGCATGTTCAAAAAAAATTACAAGTCCGGGAGCGCATTCCGGGCTTTTTTTATTGCTGCCGGGGGAATAGCTAAAACCGGGTGGCTGGTTCGCCGGTACAGCAGGCTACCGTTTCACCCCTCCCTCCTCCTTTCTTTTCACTATTTTACT
Organism: Agriterribacter humi; assembly: GCF_009192765.1. Taxonomy (GTDB): domain Bacteria; phylum Bacteroidota; class Bacteroidia; order Chitinophagales; family Chitinophagaceae; genus Agriterribacter; species Agriterribacter humi. Next base: position 699,525 of record NZ_VOHQ01000001.1, read on the forward strand.
GTAGGTTTGCGCCCCACATATATATGTCCGGCAAATCAGACAATATTGATCTCAGGCTAACAGTTTCTTACAGGCAGATATTAAAGATCGCTTTGCCTATTTCCGCTGCATTACTGGTGCCCCAGGTTAATTTTATTACCAACAATATTTTTTTAGGTGGTTTAGGTGAACGCGAATTGGCCGCGGCCGGTATAACAGGCGTTTTCTACCTGATATTTGCAGGCGTTGGCTTTGGACTGAATAATGGTTTGCAAGCTTTAATTTCACGGCGTGCCGGAGAAAACAGGATAGGCGATATCGGCAAAATCTTTTCACAGGGCGTATTCATTGCTTTGGCCATAGCATGCATTGGCATACTATCCACCTATCTTATTGCACCCGTTATTTTCCGGCTTACTATTCATTCAGAAGAAACCTACAACATGTGCATGGGGTTTCTGAAGATACGGATATGGGGACTTCCTTTTTTGTATTTGTACCAGATGCGAAATGCACTATTAGTGGGCACTAACCATAGCCGTTACCTTATTGCCGGCACCGTAGCAGAAACGATTGCTAACGTGTTTTTTGACTATGTACTGATATACGGCCAATGGGGATTCCCCCAATTGGGATTTAATGGCGCCGCTATTGCATCTATTATTGCTGAATTTACAGGCATGTTTGTAGTGTTTGCCGTAATTCACTGGAAAGGATTCCACAAAATCTTTTCCTTATATCAGCACCGGAATTTTGACAAGCCTGTTACAAAATTAATATTGGTGCAGTCTTCCCCCCTGATCTTCCAGTATGCTATCAGCATTATTAGCTGGCAATTCTTTTATATTCTGATAGAGCACCATGGACAACGCGATCTTGCTATTTCAAACACCATGCGCAATATATTTGGCTTTTTTGGAGTGTTTACCTGGGCCTTTGCCGCCACCAGCAATACCATGGTGAGCAATATAATCGGGCAGGGGCTTAAAGAAAAAGTAATTCCCCTTATTCATAAAATCGTTCACGTTAGCATTGCACTGGCCGTAACAACCTGTATCGCATTAAATCTTTTTCCACATTTATTTTTATCGGTTTATGGCCAGGGCGAAGATTTTATACAGTCGGCCATGCCCGTATTGCGGATCGTTTCAAGCGCGCTTATCCTGATGTCGTTTGCAACAGTTTGGCTTAATGCAGTTACCGGCACAGGCAATACAATAATAAATCTTGCTATTGAATTTATCGCTATCGCACTATACAGCATATATGCTTATGTGGTATTGGAAAAATTGCAGATGGCTATTACATGGGGATGGGCAGCAGAATGGATATACTGGAGCACCATGTTTCTTTTATCATACCTGTATATTAAAAGCGGGCGCTGGAAGAAGAAAATTATTTGACTTCTGCATCGGTTAGGCCAAAGAGCATATCTGACTTAAACTGTGGTGCTTTGTTGTTCTATTTATACATTTTTTTGAGTACCCTGGCAGAATCGAGGTGTTTATTTAATTGAGGCAAAGCATTGTCAATAAGCGTTTTTACCTCTGCATTATTTACATCCTTTGATGCATGCTCAAATAATTGAATCGTTTTTTCATGACCCTTAACCATCATATCCAGGAAATCCTTATCAAAATCTTTCGCCTTGTGCTTATTCAGCAATTGTAATTTCGTTTGCATCTCTTCATTCGGTGGGGGCTTAAGCACAACATGTAATCCTGAAGAGATTGCCTGCAACTGGTCGTTCAGAACGCCGTGATCATTCACTATCATATCTGCGTAGTCCTTTACGTTCCTGCTTATCGCTTTTTCTTTCGCCAGTTTTGCAAGCTGCATTTCAGTCATGCCTCCACTCACAGCATTCACCAGGAAATCAGCACTTTTTTTATCAACAGGCGCTGCATCCTGTTTCAGGTTGTCATCATAATTTGCAGTATTCGCTGAATCCGCTTTCTCCGCGATATCCTTCCCCGGATTATTATTGCAGGAAGTGAATGCTATTACAATAGTTATGAGTATAGATAATTTGCTTTCCATAACGTGGATTTAAAAAATCAAAGAGCCCGGTATTGGTATCGAAAATTCCGTGCCATTGCAACAATGAATACCAATATGCTATTATTGAGATTCCCTGTGTATTATTTCACCGGGCAACTAATAGTCGTCGGATTTTGGGTGAAAGCGGGGAAAATCATACACAGTTAGGTGAATTTCACAACTCACTACAGCCTGATAAGCAACTTATTTTATCTGTATGGACGGATGGCTCATTTATTGACACAGTTTGTTATTATTCATTAAAACACTATTATATGAAACATTTCATGCTTAAGCGGCTTATCAATTATATTGGAACCCTGTTGTTATTTTCCATGCTGCCCATGGTGATCTTTGCTCAGGAACAAGTGCAAATAAATGAACAGGAAGTGAGCTCCTGGTTTGGCAGAAACTGGATGTGGATTGCCGGCGGCACTATTTTGCTGCTACTGATCTTTCTTTTTAGCGGAAACAGCTCCAGGCGTAAAACAACCACTATTATAAAAGACGACAATGGAAATGTTAAGCAAGTAACCACAACCGAAGTGCGCGAATAGATAAAGCGCGACTATGACATAAGGAAAAGTGCATATCGTTGCACTTTTTTTATTCAATCGGCGGGATCATTTTCACGCATAAAAGTATTGTTGCCGGATTGCGAAATTTGGCTGTTGCACTTTATTGGTTACTTAGCTCCATAAGCTGTTGTATCTATATTTCCGCGAAGCGTTCCCTTCAACCTTTTCCAGAAACTCTCCCGCTCTTTAATTGAAATAAAATTGGGTTTAAAGGCTTCCTGGTATTTTATATCAGGATCAATCATTGCCGGCTCTATGACTTTCATAGTATCTATCACCATTGGAATGAAGCTCATCTCTGAATTTACTTTTTTGCGAACATAGCGCCGCAATAATTTTGTTTGAAAAGGATCGGAAGCAAGCGCTATATGTTCAAAACCCAATTGCTGTGCTTTTTTATATCCATAATAAGCATTCTCGGTACTGTGCTCTGCCTTTGTTTCAGTGTAAATATTTTTTGCGGGAATGCCAATGGCTTTTGCATACATCGCCATTATTTCCGCTTCATAATAAGCGGTATATACTGCCGAACCGGAGTACATGATATTTTTGGCAATCCCTTTATCAAACAGGTATTTAGACCAGTAGATTCTTCCCTTCATCGTACGGTTCCATTTGCCGTTTTCAAAAGGAACGCCGGGAACAATAATTACATCAAACGGGCCGCTGCTTTTGGCTTTTTGTAACAATTGCCGGGTTGCTTTGGCCGAATAACTGCATGACAACGCACCAAGCACAACTGCAGCGGGAAGCATAAATAAAATAATTCTACGCATACGAAGAATAACGATTAAAGCACAGCAACAGAAAAACGATACGCTACAACGAATATTTCTTTTCAAGCCAGGCTAACCGGGCCAATATCTCCAGCATACCGGCCTGCCCAACCAAATCAACAACCTTTTTATTTTCCATTAATCCCTGGCTGTTTTTCTTTTGGAGCAAAGCGTAATCAGTGCATTTTTTGAAAGCCCTGATGTATTTTAGATCTTTAACATGCAAAAGCAAATGCTGGTAAGCCCTGAGCAATACCGCGTTAAACCAATAGCTGTCCCTGAACTTTGCCGAATCTAAAAAATAATGCATGGACGAATCTGCTACCGCTATAACTGCTTCAAGATATTGCGGATCATTGGTAAGCTCATATAACCAGAGCCCCGATTGCATCATTGTGCCGGTGTTGTAAGAATATTTTTTCTCATCTACCTTATAGGTCGTAGCAGATATGTTATCGTAGTATAATCCTGATGGAGCCTGCAAATAACTGTTCACCCAGTTATAAAGGAGCAAAGCGGTGTCCTGGTATTTTTTGTTTCCAGTTGCCTTATACAATTGCAGGGCAAGTATAATTCCCGGCCCGTTCGAACATGTGTTTTTAGAATTTAATTTGCCTTCCTGCCAATATAAACCGCCGCCCGTTGCCGTATCGAAAGCGGTCATCATAAACCGGTATATTTCTTTACTATCCTTAATGTAAGCAGCTTTGCCTGTACGCTTATATGCATCCATTAATGCAATCCCTATCCATTGATTGTCATCGTAAAACCTGTCCCCACCTCCAAGCACAGGGATATAAGATGCATAGCCCGGAGCGGGAGCTGAAGTATCATAATATTTTCGGATAAGCGAAAAAGTGGAATCAAATAAATGCTGACTGGCCGGTATTACTTTATCTATCTCGTTATAAGCCTGCAATAAAGCGCATAAGGGCCACAGGTAGGAAGCGGGATTCTTATTCTCCTCCGGGTATATGCTTTCGCGGTAGTAACCCGATGCGGAATCATAAAAATAGTGCCGGATACTTTGCTGCAATTGCAGCATTTGCTTTTGATAATAACCGGGTTTGTTTCCTGGCTTATTCTGATTGTCCTGCGCAAATATGCCGGCACATGTACCAAAGAGCAATAAAAAGAGAAGCAAAAAACGAACAGGTCTTATGAAGAAACAATACATCGTTGCTAAAATTCTAATAATACAGGAAACGCGAATTTACGGTGTGCTTAATCTTTCTTTTTCTTACCTCCAAAAAGCCTCCTGAAGAAACCCTTCTTTTTTTTGTCTGTAGAATCGGGTTGCACTTTATCGTTCTTCCTGTTCGCGTTCTTTGCCTCTTCCAGAATCTTTCTTTCCTCCTCGTTGAGCTGCGACTCTGTTGTTACTTTTTCCCTGCCATCACTTACCGGCACATCAATATACTGACTGCCGTCTCCCCCGGAATTTTCTCCTTCCAGTATAGGAGTGTCAGACATGGAAGGATCTGTCCAGTCGTATATCATTTCATTTTTAAAACTTTCGGGTTGTACAAACCTTGCATTACGGTCTACACCCAGCGTTTTGTCTTTATATACTTCCTGGAAAAAATAGGCCCATATGGGCATGGCCATTTGCGCACCCTGACCCACATAGTTATTGGAGATGCGCAAAATAGGATCATCTGCGCCTACCCACGCACCGCCGAGCAACTGGGGCGTAAACCCAATAAACCATCCGTCTGCATTATTGTTTGTGGTACCTGTTTTGCCGGCTACCTCGCTGGTAATGCCGTAGGTTCCCCTAAGCGAACGCCCTGTTCCAAAATCAACCACGCCCTGCATCATTCTTGTCATTATATAAGCATCCGATTCATTGATCACTTCAGTATGCGAAGTAGTAAAAGATTGAAGCACGTTACCATTGCGGTCTTCTATCCGTGAAATATAAATGGGTTTGGTATTCATTCCTCCCGCGGGAAACATGCTGTACGCGCTTACCATTTCAATTAATGAAATATCAGCAGAACCCAGTGCAATCGAAGGATAAGGAGGAATTTTACTGGTTATACCACATTGTTTTGCAAAATCAACCGTTCTGTTTACACCTATTACATTCATGAGATTTGCCGCAGCAGGATTGATAGAAGCCGCCAGGCAATAATTCAATGGGCGTGTTCCGGAATATTTGGTATCGCCGATCAATTTGCCGCCCAGGTCAACAGGATCCACCGGCACAGGCGTTTCCGGCGTATAACCATTCATAATAGCCAGGGTATACAACAGGGGTTTAAATGTAGAACCAACCTGTCGTTTCGTATTGTAATTAACGTGGTCGAATTTATAGGTTTTAAAGTCTATACCACCTACCCATGCTTTCACTTCGCCGGTTAATGGATCGGTTAACAGAAAAGAAGCCTGCAGCATTTGCTTATGGTATTTGATAGAATCCATAGGCGTCATCGTGGTGTCTTTTTCCCGTTTATTATTCCATGCAAATACCTTCATAGGCACTTTTACATTAAATGATTTCCGGATTTCAGCTTCTTTTACGCCGTCATCCGATAAATTGCGCCAGCGTTCACTGTTTTTCATGGCTCTTTCCAGTACAGCCTTTCCATCCTTCGTTTTCCATACGCTCCCGTCTTTAATATTCTTTTGCCCGTTAAACACTTTTTGCAGATTGGGCATATGCCTCGCCACGGCCATTTCGGCGTATAGCTGCATTCGCGGATCAATGGTAGTATAAATTTTCAACCCGTCTTTATAGATATTATATGCTTCTCCCGTCTTGGGATTTTTATGATCCTTACACCATTGGCGGATATCATTTCGCAATACATCAATGAAATAGGGCGCCAGGTTTGTGTTCTGGTTCATTTTTTCATAGTCGAGCTTTATAGGTACCAGCTTAATTTTATTGGCCTCTGCCGCAGGTAAATAGTTATTGCGAACCATTTGATCTATTACCGTATTTCTTCTGTCCAATGCCTGTTTGGGATTTACCCGGGGATTATACGTGCCCGTTGCTTTAAGCATTCCTACCAGCACGGCGGACTCTGCAACATTAAGCCTGAATGCATCTTTCTGAAAAAAAGTACGGGAAGCATTTCGTATGCCATATACGTGATCACTATATTCAACAGTATTAAGATACAGCGCGAGGATCTCTTCCTTGGTGAAATTCCGCTCCAGCTTAATAGCCACGATCATCTCCTTTAATTTTTCAATGACCCTGGCTATCGTGTTTTTGCTTCCCTGGCCCAGCATGTTCTTTGCCAGTTGCTGTGTGATGGTGCTGGCGCCGCCTTCACTGCCAAAAAAGAAAATGGCTCTTCCCAGGCTCCTTGCATCAATACCCGAATGCTTGTAAAACCTTTCATCTTCTGTAGCTACCAATGCATTAATTACATTGGGTGAAATTTCACTATAGGGTACGTTGGTTCTGTCTATTATAAGATACTTGCCCATAAGTCTTCCATCGGCAGCAAATACTTCCGAGGCAGAAAGAATGGAAGGATTTTCCAGTTCGGATAAGGACGGAAGCTTACCAAAAACACCCCATGAAATCAACAGGAGGAATAAAACGGAAAAACCAAGCCCGATAAAGAAAATTCTCCAGAAATACTTTACTGCCTTTGTCATATTTTACACTTATGATGAATAATGGCCGGAAACAGGTTACTTCAACAAATGTAAAAGCAAATTCCATGCTTAACCTGTTAATCCTTATTGTATATATAATTTTAAGATAATTTCTTACAACTGACCCGGGTAATTGGCCTCCACGAACTTTTTATACCCGCTGAGATCCTTATTATTTTTCAGCACTTCAAGGTTGCCTGCAGAAATAACAATAAACGAATATTTATCCGCAGCCAACCAGGGCACCACCTGCGCACCCGCAACGGGTTTTGTTTTATTGATATAGTCCAATGCACCAACTGCATCCGAAAATCCCGACATCAGCATCAGTTTATTTTCATCATCTAAGGGCAATATCGTTATCTCTATGGGCTGGTCATTAAATGATTCACGGTTATACCGGTTAAAAGCATTTTTAGCTTCGTTACCATATACAATATCTACTTTATTGAGCACTATGGCCACATAATGCTGTTCGGCAGGATTATAGCTGAAGCCGGATTGTGGTGCGGGTTTGGGCTTATTGAACACCGATGAATCTATGGAAGGTCTGATAACAGTTTCTTTTGCAGCAGCTACCTCCGGCGCTTTAGGTGCGCCGGATGCCTTAACCTGCTCCTGCACGCCCGTTTTGGGTTTAGGTTTGTCTGCAACAACAGCAGCAGAATCTTCTTTTGCTCTTTCTATATTTAAGTTGGAGAGATATTTTTCTATTTCGTCGCGCCGCTTCAATACATTGATAATGTTCTCCGCTTTTTTGGAGATACCCGCTTCCCTGTCAATATGAATAAGATTTTGAAGTGCATTAATGGCCGAATTATCATCTTTTTGTTTAATGTAGTATATAGATTCTATATATAACAACTGCTGCGTCCAGTAAATATTTCCATAAATGCTGTCGGCTTTTGCCTTCTGTATAATGGCCTCCTCAAATTTGCCTTCCAGGAAAAGATCATATATTTTTTCATAATTCCGGGTAGCATCGTCTTTTAATTTGGTTTTGCGTTTCTCAACAGCCCCGGGATCGTCAATATATTCAATGTATTTACTTTGAGGAGCAATTTTAGCAAGTATTTCCCTGTATTGTTTTGCCTTAACAGGCAGGTTCAGTTTGGTATAACAATAATGCAGGTCAAAAACGGCTTCTTCCCGGTAGCGGGTATCGGGAAAACGGTTCAGCAGTGCTTCATAATTTTTTATCGCTTCGGCATAATCTTCAACCTGATCTTTAAATGCCCTGCCCAACCCAAATAAGGCCGACTGAATGCTATCGTTTGAAACCTGTACCGCCCCGGGGGTAAGCGGGAGATTTTTCATGAGCCCCTCATAACTGATATCCTCAGGATTTTCTATGTCGCTCACTCTTCCATCTGCGCCGGCTTCGTTAACTTTTCCCGGTTCTGGTACTTTAAACTGTGCCGTAATATCCGCCATACGTCTCCAGTTGTCTGCATTTGGCCGCGATCCCCAATTATTGCGAAAAGCTGTAAACCCTTTTGACTTCAATGAATTGTTATCAAAATACCAATCTCCCTTTCCTTCATTTCCCGAAAAAATATCTGTAGTTGTTTTGTTGGCAAAAGGATTGTTCGTATTCGTGTTAAGTGAATCTGTTTCCTTTAATCCTCTTTCTTTGCGCAAACGCCTGGCGGCAGCTTTTACATATTTCTCCCGGTCGGCCTCCGGCATAGCGGCTACCTTTTGCAGGCTGTCTTCCACCCTGATGGTTTGTAATTTGGCAACCACCCCGCTTAATGCATCCTTCCGATGTGAAATAGCTACGGCATCTTTCACTACCGGGCTGTTAATATCAAGGCTGTCGTAAGCGCTGTATGCCAGTTCGTATTCCTTTTTTTCAAAAGCCAGATCAGCCAGGTATAAAAATGAGCGGTTGCGCTGATCAACATTATCATTATTGTACTTAACACTTTTTAACAAATATGTTTTAGCCGCTGCAAAATTATTACGCTGCATTTCCATTTGTGCAGCCATATAATAAATAATATTGCGATAGTTGTAATACTTATCGCGCCTTGCCATTTTAAGCAATTGCTTCACATTTTCATCAATGATCTTTTCTTCGTTGTCGCCACGGGCCAGTTTTATTTTATTCAGCCTTGCATATACTTCCATTACCGGGTCAATGGTATGCTTAATGCACTGATCAAAATAAGCGTCTGCCTCAGTTGGTTTTTTACCCAATGCATACAACTGTCCTATCAGGTATTCCCACCTGGCCTTTTCCCCAATATTTTCAGCATTATCCAATGCAGGTATCAAATGGTGAGCAGCACTATCCCACATTTTATTTTTATAAAACAGGTAAGCCTGCATTTCTTCCAGCGCAGGTTTTAACCTGCGGGGAAACAGTTCATCACGTTTCAGCGTTTGTATCATTGCTGAAGCCTCGTTATAAGTGCTGTCTTCAATATAATTTCTCAATTGCCATACAAGGGCATCATTGCGGCGTGGCGGTTCACTGAACATTTTAGAAGTAATGCTCGTCTTCTCTTTGGTAGAAACAGAATATATATTGCCTTCATCATTAAGATTACTGCCTATGTATTTTTTAAATCCCAGCTCTTCTTCGGTTTTAGGTTGAAAATAATAATTGAGATATTGAAAAGCTATACCGGCGGAATCGAATTGCTTTTTGAAGAGATATGCCCTGCCCATCAAAAAATACATATCATCAATCCACTCATTTCTCAGGTCGTGCAGTAAAATGCCTGCATTGCACTTTTGAAGTACGGAATCCAGCTCTGTTTTTTGCGATGCCGTAGCCTCAAGCGTATAATTGTAAAAAGGCAATAATTCGGTATAATCATCTGTAAAACCCTGTTTAGCGCCAGCAACCACTTCTGTTAGTTTGACATCTGCATTAAAGAAAAAATTATAATGTGTACTCATGCCCTGCATGATCCTGCGTGGTATCGTGTATTTGGTGGTAAAGGTTTTATCTGATCCCAGTATGCGGTTTTCGTATTTCTCCGGCTTCTTTACATCAAGGGTTGCGTCTTTTTGTGCCATTACAGATGAATAATGACAACAATAAAATAAAATAGTGAGTATAACCGTTAAAAGGAATTTACTATAAGACATGCATGTGTAGTTCGTTCGGTATAATAAACTAAATTTCAGCGAAATTATTTTTAATTGTACATTTTTTCAAGCTTTAGTTCCCACAACCAGGCCAAAGTGGTTATTTTTAACACAAATAACTGATAATGGCAAAGATATTTGATACGGATGGAACCCTGCAACACCTGCGCAACCGATACCGGCTGGTGGTAATGAATGACGACACCTACGAGGAAGTAGTTACATTCCGGCTGTCGCGGCTCAGTGTTTACATCACGTTATGCACCATATTTGTAGCTCTGGTAGGCGTAACGGTGGCTTTGCTGGTGTTTACGCCGTTGCGTTATTATGTACCGGGTTATGGAACCGCATCAGACAGAAGAGAAATGATAACACTGAAAATGCAGGTTGATTCACTGGAACAGCAAATGAATTACCGTGATAAATACATGGAAAATATACAAAATGTGCTGAAAGGAAATACAACGGCGGTTATGGATACAACCCAGTTAAATATTCCCGCAGAAGAAAAAAGCGAAGATTAATCATTTAAAACCAATAACTATGTTTTCATCAAAATCCAAATCTGAAATCGAGATACCCGCTTCTTCATCCGGCACAAGCCTGATTGGCGCCGGTACAATTATTAAAGGCGATGTGATAAGCAGCGGAGATATTCGTATAGACGGAACGCTGAAAGGAAACATTTCCGGTTCTGCAAAAGTGCTGATAGGCGCCGAAGGTGTTGTTGAAGGCGACATTGAAGGACAACAGGCCGATATACTTGGAAAAGTTAGCGGTAAAATCATCATCAAGGAATTATTGAACCTCAGGGGTAAAGCTGCTATAAAAGGCAATATCAGCGCGGGTAAATTACAGGTCGAGCCTACTGTGAGCTTTAATGGCCAATGCCATGTTGGTGAAGGCAGTGTGGCCAATGTTGTAGAAATGCCTGCTGATGAGGAACACGCCATCGCACAATAATTTTTCCCATTAAACGGAAAATGTTTTATTTGCCCTGCACGACTCATACGAACCGTGCAGGGATTTTATTGTCTATTTCAATAAAATACTGATGCATTTGCTATACAAAAACAATTTACTTTTAGGTTTTTAATATCAAAAGGATTTCCGGCGACAGCAAATATGCAAAAACCCGACAGGTGTAGTATACTATCCGTTATCATTCTTATATGCATAGCATTGGGCATACGTTTATATGCTTCCAGCCCCGAAATTGTTGAATCATCATATACCTCGGGCATTTATCCTTATATCAGCTCTTTTTTAAGAAGACTGTTTGGTCCGCTTCCTTTTAGTGCAGGTGATGTGCTTTACGGTTTTCTTTTTTTATTTGCTTGGTGGAAGGCGGCGCAATGGCTAAGAAGATTACGAAAGGAAAAGCTATCGGGGTTTCCTCCCAAAATAGCCTGGCTAAAAACCTTTAGCTTTTTTTTGCTGCTCTATATTATTTTTAATTTAATGTGGGGGTTGAATTATGACCGCAAAGGAATTCATTATCAAATGAACTTCCAGCGTGAAGAATATTCAAAAGAAGAAGTAATAAACATAAACAATGTATTGCTGCAACAGGTAAATGCCTGCAAGGAAGCTTTGCTCCGTCAGCGCATATCTTATCCTTCAACCAAAGATCTGTTTATAAAAACAAATCAAGCTTTTGCAGAGGCAGCAAAAAAATATCCTTTTCTCGGGTATTCACATCCTTCAGTAAAGCCATCTTTTTTTAATTTCATAGGAAATTATTTTGGATTTTCGGGTTACTACAATCCTTTTACAGGCGAAGCGCAGGTTAATACCGATGTTCCGCCATTTCTTCAGCCCTATATTAACTGTCATGAGATTTCGCACCAGTTAGGTTACGCAAAAGAAAATGAAGCCAACTTTGCCGGTTATATAGTGGCTACGGCTTCAGGGGATTCTCTTTTTATGTATTCGGCCTATTTCGATCTTTTTTTGTACGCCAACCGCAATTTATACAGAACAGACTCTGTTACTGCGAATCATTTTTTAGCATTACTGCATCCGGGCGTTAAAAAAGATATAGAAACGCTTAAGGCCTATTATAAAAAATATGAAAATCCTGCAGAACCGGTATTCAGATGGATATATGGGAAATATTTGGAGGCCAATGATCAGCCATTGGGCATGACTACATACAGTGAAGTAGTGGCCGATGTAATTGCCTGGCATAAAAAATACGGGCAACCGGGAGGCTAAAAAATTGTAAGTAAGCTATTGATCAAAACTTATTTTAAAGATAACGCAGGCGAAAATATTTTACCGGAAACTGTATGTAGTTTTACTATGTCATATAACTATCTGCAGCTATTTAGAATATAAAAAAGTGTTTATACTACAATGCCAGATGAATTATGTATATACAAATGAATCAGAAACTATTGTTTAACTTGCATACAATAGAATTATTGCTTGCCATTACCAACTGCACATACCGATAAGACCCTGCTTTTCCAAATTGCTGCAGGAAACGAAGCGGCTTTTAAAACCTTATTCGACAGGTATCGCCAGCGCTTATTTTATTATGTCTCCCGTTTTATAAAGTCTGACCAGGTTGCTGAAGAATTGGTGATGGACACATTCATGAAAATATGGACCGGCAGGGACATTATTTTACAGATTAATAATTTTGATGCATTCCTTTTTCGCATTGCCCACAACAAATCCATAGACTTTCTCCGCTCAGCCGCGAATGACGCGCATTTGAAAACATTTTTATGGGAAGAGATCCAGGTTGCTTCCGGCGAAAGGGCAGATACTGCTGTACTTTTGGAAGAATATGAAGAAAAACTAAGGCAGGCCATCGCTTTACTTTCACCACAACGGCGCAGGATCTATCATTTACGCCGTGAGCAGGATTTTACCCATGACCAGATTGCCGCCCAATTAGGCATTTCCAAGGCTACAGTAAACAATCACATAGTGGAAGCACAGCGTTTTATCCGCACCTATCTTGTTAAAAACATGGAACTAACCATGTTTATTCTTTTTGCATCCCTCGTTTAACCTGTTTATTTTATTTTTTTCTTTCAGCATAGTTATCCCTGTTTACTATTTCGTCTTAATATAAGCGGCCCCGTTTCATACCAACGATTTATTATAAATGACAAATAAAAACACATGGCAATACTTAGTAGATCAATATCTGGCAAATACTATTTCTAAAGAAGAACTGGATCTATTGCTTCAAAAAGCAAGTGAAGAAGAAGATATAGATGCATTAATGCCGGTACTGCAAAGCCATTGGCAAAAAGCAAAAGAAAAAACCGGTAGCAGCGGTAACGACTGGGATGCCAGGTTTGAAGCAATGATGAAAGAAGCCAGGCGGGGCAACCCGGTTCTTGGTATAGAAAAGAAGCGCGTATCACCCCGGATATACCGCAGCATTGCAGCGGCAGTTCTTGTTGCCCTGCTTGGCGGCGGCTACTTCATATTTTTCCAAAAAAACAATCATCAAGCAGGTATCACACAAACACCGGTTCACCAAAACACCAATGATTTAACCCCCGGCATTAACGGAGCAGTATTAACCCTGGCAAATGGAGAACAAATTATATTAGATAGTGCAGGCAATGGAATATTGGCTATACAGGGCAAAGCAAAAGTAATGAGCAGGAGCGGGCAAATTGTATATGATGCGGAAGACAAAGCCAAACAGGAATTCTTACTGAATACGATGTCAACCCCCAGGGGAAGACAATATCAACTGGTATTATCTGATGGCACTAAGGTATGGCTGAATGCATCCTCTTCTATCCGCTATCCCGCAGCGTTTCCAGACAAGGAAAGAAAAGTGGAAATAAGCGGCGAGGCCTATTTTGAAGTAGCACCACTGATCATGAAAAAAGAAAAAGTTCCTTTCACCGTAAAAATAGTATCCGGTGAAGGCAAAGACAGGGGTGAAATACAGGTATTGGGCACCCATTTTAATGTAAACAGCTACGAAGACGAAACAACAATTAAAACCACTCTGTTGGAAGGTTCGGTTAAAGTAGTAAAAGGCGCCAGTTTTCGTATGCTTTCGCCCGGGCAGCAGGCGCAGATCAAAAACCGCCTTCCGGAGGATATTCTGATCATCAACAAAGTAGATGTGGATGCTGTAATGGCCTGGAAGAACGGGTATTTCTCTTTCGGCAATACTGACCTGGCAGCCATTTTCCGGCAAATATCAAGATGGTATGATGTGGATATTGAATACAGGGGTGAAATTCCGGACCGCAGATTTGGCGGCGAAATATCAAGAAATACCAACGCATCGCAGGTACTTAAAATTCTTGAAAAAAGTAAAGTGCACTGTACTATAGAAGGGAAAAAAATAATTGTAATGCCCTGACCCGTAAAATAGTCCGGGCATTATTATAAGATAGTGGATGATCCAAACGAAAGCCGCCCTGAATTGAGGTCAGAGCGGCGGAAGTTCAGGTTATCAACCCCGATTGGCATCGGGATAGCAATTGTTTCGACGAACTGCTCATTGTTTAACCAAAAACTGTTCAAAACTATGCAAAAAGTTCCGTGTATCCACTACAGGATACCAATCAAAACCTGCCTGCCGGGGAGGCAGGCGCTGTTGTTTATGAAGCTTACAGCCATCCTTATTCTGGCAGCCGCTCTTCAGGTTAGTGCCAAAGGGTTTTCACAGAAAGTAACCCTTTCAGAAAAGAATACAACACTTACAAAAGTATTCAGGGAGATCAAAAAACAAACCGGCTACGGGTTCTTTTTTGATGAATCATGGATACAATTGTCGGTTAAAGTAACCATTCAGGTAAAAGAAGTACCATTGGAGAAAGCATTAGACATGTGTTTCAGGAATCAGCCGCTCACTTATTCCATTGTTGGTAATACCGTGGTGGTGCAGTTGAAACAGCAAACTACTGCAGCACCTGCTGTTGAAACACAGCCTTCTCCTCCGCCACCCGTTGATATCAGGGGCAGGATAACCGATGCAGAAGGCAATCCGTTGAATGGGGCTTCTGTAAAATTGAAAGGAACTGAGCGTGGTACCACTACAGACGGAAATGGCAATTTTACATTGCAAATTCCGGATGATGGGGGAATACTGGTAGTGTCTTTCATAGGCTATCAAACCCAGGAAATAAAAGCTACAGCAACGGGTGCTATGCATATTGTTCTGGTAGCTGCCCAGGCTCAATTAGATGATGTAGTGATCGTAGGTTATGGCACACAGAAAAAATCAAATTTAACAGGAGCGGTTGCCCAGATAGATTCAAAGATACTGGAAGACCGGCCCATAAGTAATGTAGGACAGGCCTTGCAGGGTGTGGTGCCTAACCTGAATGTTAATTTTAGCGATGGACGCCCGGGAGGTAACGCAAAGTTCAATATCAGGGGATTTACTTCCATTGCCGGAGGCAACCCATTGATACTTATTGATGGCGTTCCGGGTGATCTTAACCTCCTTAACCCTTTGGATGTAGCCACTATTTCTGTTTTAAAAGATGCTTCTTCAGCCGCTATCTATGGCGCCCGTGCTGCTTATGGTGTAATATTGGTTACCACCAAACAGGGCAAACAGGGTAAACTACAGGTAACATACAGTAATAATTTTTCTGTGGCTAAACCCACTACCAGTCATGAATTTATGACGGATGGCTATGAAACAGGTAAATTGATTGATGAGGCTTTTCAGGTTACCACCGGAAACGATTATACGGGATATACAGATGATGATTACGCAGAATTGAAAAAAAGACAAACAGACCATTCTTTACCGTCTGTTGTTATACAGAATCGTAACGGACGTGATCAATATGTTGGATATGCCAATACAGATTGGTGGCATTATTTTTTCCGTGAAGAAATGCCTTCCATGAGTCATTCGCTCCAGGTTTCCGGGGGATCAGAAAAAATAGATTTTGCGATCTCAGGCCGTTATTACCAGCAACTTGGTATGATGCGGATGAACAGGGATAAATACAGCGCCTATAACCTGCGTGCCAAAATAAATGCACGGCTTACGCCCTGGTTAACCATCAGCAACAACATACAGTTCGCCGCAAATAATTATGATTACCCGGGCTCCGGCTCACGCGGCGACATCAATACTTCTTTCGTTTACCTGGGTGTACATGCCCTGCCTTCTTATTCGCCTGTAAACCCGGATGGCACTTTTACATTCAGAAGCCAGCTTAATAATTACGGTATTGCAGATGGCAGAAATCTTGAGCTGCAATATGGGAAAGCCAAATCGCAGGAGCAGGAATATAACCTGACCAATACCGTTAGTGTTACACTCCGGCCCGTTAGGGATATCAGCATCGTGGGCAGTTACAGTTACGACCTGCATCCTTATTCTAATTTTCATCGCAGCACTGTTAATCCCTGGTCTGTTTACCCGGGACAAATTGATTACAATGGCAATGATTATTATACCGAATCGTCCAGCACCGATCAGTATCATGTAATTAATGCATATGCAACCTACACCAAAGACCTGGGCAATCATTCCTTAAAAATAATGGGCGGATACAACCAGGAACTGAAGAAATATTATAACATAAACGGACGCGCCAATAATTTACTGTCTGAAGATCTGAATGCGCTTGATCTCGGAACCAGCGATCAACAGGTGGGAAGCGACAGGGTGGAATGGGCGTTGCGAGGCATTTTTGGAAGAATAAATTACAGTTACGCCAATAAATACCTGCTGGAATTAAACGGAAGGTATGATGGCAGCTCTCATTTCCCGGAAGGAAGCCGCTTTGGATTTTTTCCTTCGGTATCAGCCGGATGGCGCATAAGCGAAGAAGGGTTTTTTACACCATTGAGGAATGTAATTTCCGAATTAAAAATACGCGGCTCCTACGGTTCATTGGGTAATCAATCACTCAGCACAAACCTCCGTGGCTCTAACTATCCTTATATCCCCGTAATGAACACAGGTTTATCGCCCTGGCTAATGAACGGAAATAATTCGCAATACCTGAGAGTGGGAAGTCCGGTTTCTCCCAAACTAACCTGGGAAAGAACAACCTCTGTAGATTTTGGTGCGGACCTCGGATTCATTAACAATCAACTAAACGTAACATTTGACTGGTACGAGCGTAAAACACTCGACATGCTTATTGCAGGCAAAACCCTTCCCGGAGTATTTGGAGCAAGCTCACCACGGGAAAATGCAGGCGATCTTGAAACCAAAGGATTTGATTTATCTGTTCAATGGAAAGATCGCACAAACGTAGGCGGAAAACCTTTTACTTATAATGCAGGCATCGTTTTGTCTGATTCGAAATCGTACATCACGAAGTTCGACAACCCATCCAAACTACTCAATAATTATTATGTAGGAGAACGGATAGGCCAACTTTGGGGATATACCGTAGATGGATATTTTCTCTCAGATGATGAAGCTGCTAACTATAAGGTAAACCAGGATTATGTTAACAGAACCAGGTTGCGTTCGCCAGGCGATGCCAGTAAGCTGCAGGCCGGAGATTTGAAATTTGTTGACATAGATGGCAATAACATAATTAATGATGGCAAAAATACGCTTGATGATCACGGAGACCTAAGTGTAATAGGTAATAGTTTACCACGATACTCTTTTGGCATTACAGGAGGAGCAAACTGGAATGGGTTTGATTTGTCGGTATTTTTCCAGGGCGTAGGCCACCAGGACTGGTATCCGGGAAGTGAAACCTATTTTTATTGGGGAGTATATGGCCGCCCATATTATTCCTTTATACCAAAAAATTTCAGGGAACAGATTTGGACTCCCGATAATCCGGATGCTTATTTTCCAAAACTGAGAGGTTATGCTGCAAGGGATGGCAATGCGGCGCTAAGGGTAGTGAATACAAAATACATGCAAAACATAGCCTATATCCGGATGAAAAACCTGACAGTAGGGTACAGCCTGCCATCATCTCTGCTTCAAAAATGGAATATAGATAAAGTGAGGGTATACTTTAGTGGAGAGAATATTTTTATTTCAACTCCATTTGAATCCAAATATGTAGACCCCGAACAGGTGTCTGCCGATCCAACGGGGGGAAGAGGTGATAACGATGCCCGGAATTATCCGTTTTTCAAGAATTATTCCTTCGGACTGGGTATCACTTTTTAGTGTTCATTTAAAAGCATATTACATGAAAAAAATAATTTTTATAATGTCACTTATATCAGGAATGCTTGTTTCCTGCAATAAAGATTTTTTACAAAGGGAACCCCTTTCCCAGCTATCGCCCAACAGCAGCTTTAGCAGCGAAAACCAGTTAAAACTTTATACCAACTCTTTTTATAATGATATATTTCCCACAGCCGTTAGCTTGTACGATGAAACCGTGGATAACATTATTACAAGCACCCTTACAGATGAATTAAAGGGTACCAGGAATATTCCGGTAAATGGCGGTGGCTGGAGTTGGGGAGATTTAAGAAACATCAACTTCTTTCTGCAGAATTATCAGAAAGGCAATTTAGCAGATAATATAACAGCCCCGTACGTGGGACTGGCAAAGTTTTTTAGAGCCTATTTTTATTTTGATAAGGTAGTCCGGTTTGGAGACTCACCCTGGTTTTCAACAGCAATAGAAGCTGATGACTCTACACTGCTTCAAAAACCACGCGATTCAAGAATGCTTGTTATGGACTCTGTGATCGCCGACCTGGATTACGCCATCGCTAACCTGCCAACTGGTAAATCAACCGACCAGGTAACCAAATGGACAGCGTTGGCATATAAATCAAGAGTATGTCTTTTTGAAGGCACCTGGAGAAAATACCATGCTAATGATGCATTTGGAAAAGACAGCTATGGCACTGCGCTTACCGGCGCAACAGAGCTGCTGCAGCAAAGCGCCGATGCGGCAGATGAATTGATAACCAGCGGGAATTACAGCATTTACAATAGCTCACCCGATAAAGCATACCAGGACTTATTTACTTCCCCAACTCCCATTTCAAGTGAAATTATTTTGGCCAGAACATTCAGTACTGATCTTCAGGTCGTTCATAATGTAAACTATTATACGGTATCACCATCTTATGGAAAACCAGGATTGGAAAAAAAACTGGTGAATAGCTACCTTATGAAAGATGGCTCAAGGTTTACTGATTTGCCCGGCTATAATGCCATCCAATTTTTTGAGGAAGTACAAAACCGCGATCCACGCCTTTCTTCAACCATTCGTACGCCTGGCTATACCCGGATGGGCCGCAGCGTGCCACTGGCGCCCGACCTGGGTGCTACGGTAACAGGATATCAACCTATAAAATTTGTATCAGATCCTTCCAGTGATAAGATCAACGGTTCCTTTGTCCCCCTGCCTATTTTTCGTTATGCGGAAGTGCTGTTGAATTATGCAGAAGCAAAAGCGGAGTTAGGTACAATAACGCAGGATGATATTGACAGATCTATTAAGCTGTTGCGCGATCGGGTAGCAATGCCCAATCTTGATATAGTTGCGGCAAATGCAAATCCTGACCCTTATCTTGCTGCACAATACGCACAGGTAAGCGGCGACAATAAAGGCGTGATACTGGAAATAAGAAGAGAAAGAAGAATAGAATTGGTGATGGAGGGTTTTAGATGGAATGATTTGATGCGTTGGAAAGAAGGCCACTTGCTGGCGGAACAATATTACGGAGAATATTTTCCCGGGGCCGGTTCGTACGACCTTGACGGAGATTCAGATACAGACGTGGTGCTTTATACAGATACCAAGCCACCTACCCAACCGGGTGTTCAATATCTTAAACTGGGTAGTGACATTTCTTTAAAGAATGGTTCGGGAGAAGTGATTATTAACGGGAACATAGTAAAAGTATTCGATGAAGCAAAAGATTACCTGTTTCCGCTTCCCACCCAGGAAATGTTATTAAACCCGGAGCTTAGTCAAAACCCAGGCTGGTAAAAAATAAAAAATGGAAATGAGATCAATCATAATATATGCATGTTGGGTGGTAATATTACTGCCCAACATTTCAGCTTGTCGTAATAGTAAAATCGCCGCTTCCGCAACAGGCGATCCCTCCGGTGTGATCCGCGTGATGAGTTATAATATTCATCATGCTAACCCGCCCTCTAAAGCAAAAGACAGTACGATTGATATGCAGGCGATTGCGGATGTTATTATTAAAGCAAATCCCGACCTGGTAGCGCTCCAGGAAGTAGATAACCGCACCACGCGTTCGGGCGTAAATTTAAACCAGGCACAGGAATTGGGAAGGTTAACAGGTATGCATTATTATTTTTCACGTTCCATGGATTACAGGGGCGGGCAGTATGGCAATGCGGTATTATCACGTTTTCCTATTTTGGATACCATGCATTTTGAACTACTGCCGCAAAACGGCTTTAGCGGAGAAGTGAGATCAGTAGGCATAATAAAAGTAAAACTGCCCGGTAAGAAGGATATCCATTTTGCATCCACGCATCTTGATGCAACAAAAGATGAGACCAATCGGTTATGGCAGGCAAAAAAAATTATTGAGGTAGTTGAATCCCTTCAGCTACCCTTTATTATTGCGGGAGATTTTAATGCACGTCCGGATAGTAAAACCATCGCCTTACTTGATCAATACTTTACCAGGAGCTGTATTACGGATTGTCCGCTCACTATTCCGGTGGTTAACCCCAGAAGCACTATTGATTATATCATGTACAGACCCGCCGGAAGCTTTGAAACCTTGAATGTACAAACCATTAATGAAACCTATGCATCGGATCATTTACCTGTTATAGCAGAATTTAAGATTAAATGATGGAATGAAGTAATTATGCTTCATTCATTACAATGCTTTCTCAAACAATTTATGCAATATTTTTAAGTCATAGAATGTTTTCCATGTATTGCTACCGGCAGCTTGTCCCCAACCCTTATTCCTCTCCGTTTTTGAAACTTCAAGTCCTTTGGAGTCGCTCAAAACTTTTCACCTTTTGTTATAGACCTTGTATCCTTTCAGGATAGGAATAAAAGGACATTCCGAAAGCGGTCTGATCTTCCTGCATTGGGTGTTCGCCACTTTATGTATAAGGTTTTGTATTGACCCTGTAAGGGTCTAAACGTTTATAACTACACGATAAAAAGCATAGTTTACAAGCAGTTGAAAAAGAACCAACAACATGATGTACCGTTGGCAGCCTGCGGCCGTGGGGAACGAACCATCTGTATTGCCTCTCCGCAATTTATGGTTTGCTCGCAGCGACAGATTCTTCTCCCACTTTAAGCGGGAAATCCCGGCCCGCCTTCTTTATTGCATTGAAAGACGAAGCGCCTGTTATGATTTATATTTTATGCAATACCTTTAAGCTATAAAATATTACCTGTTACTATAGACCGGCGAAGTGCCCTGAGCACCGAACCACCTCCTAACCTCGAAATACATTCTGAACTCTGCTTATCATTTCTGAAAGATCCAAGGCCAACCTCAATTATTGCATTATGAAAGAAAATAAAAACCGCCGTCTATTTCTTAAAAACGTTACACTAAGCGGTTTGGGTGCCTCCATACTCCCGGGCATTGCCATTGGCAAAACAGTTATACAGCAAAAAATTCCTGTTGCTGCTACCGATCCAGAAGAAGGAGATCATGCTTTTAATCAGTCCTACTCCGGCACCAATCTCCGCCGCATTGCCTTTCCCATAGGCGGCATAGGCGCCGGTATGTTTTGCATCGAAGGATCGGGGGCTATATCTCACCTGTCGGTACGCCATCGGCCACAGCTATTTAATGAGCCTACTATGTTTGCCGCCCTGTATGTAAAAGGAAAAACGGCCAGGATCATAGAGGGACCTGTACCCGAATGGAAAATATTCGGACGTCCGAATACAGGCAATGGCGCACCTATGACCACCTACGGTTTACCCCGCCTGGATGAAGCTACATTTTTGCCCCGCTTTCCTTTCAGCACCATACAATTTAAAAGCGATGATATCCCTTTGCAGGTTGAACTAACGGGCTGGAGTCCTTTTATACCAGGCGATGCGGACAATTCAAGTTTACCCGCAGGCGCATTGGAATACCAGTTTATCAATCATTCAACGCAAACAACAGAAGCGGTTTTTTCCTACAACTCCCGGAACTTCATGCTTACGGAGGATCAAAAAGGTGCTATCAAACAAATACAGAACGGCTTTATACTTTCTCAGAATGGCTCTGCCGGAAAGCCACAACTGCAGGGCGATTTTGCCATTTATACAGACGATAATAACACAGTAACAGATCATTGCTGGTTCCGTGGCGGATGGTGGGATCCCTTAACGATGATATGGAACACCATTAAAAACGGTGAAATAAAAAGCACCCCGCCGGTAGAAGCTGATGCCCCGGGAGCATCATTGTTTGTACCGTTTACATTACAGCCCGGTGAAAAGAAAACGATCAGGGTTATGATGGCATGGTATGTACCACTTTCGGATACGCATATAGGTGATGTAAATAAAGACAAGGCACAAAATTGTGCAGCTCCGGATTGTTGCAATACTTCTGCAGAACTGGGTGTAAGCGCTAATAATGATCAAACCGTGTACCGTCCCTGGTATAGCAGCCGTTTTAAAAACATACACGAAGTAGCGGCTTACTGGAAAGATGAATACAATGACTTATACAAAAAGACATCGCTTTTCACCAAAGCATTCTTCAACAGTACGCTTCCTCCTGAAGCAATGGAAGCCATAGCTGCCAATCTTACTATTCTTAAAACCCCAACGGTTATGCGCCAGTACGATGGCAGGCTGTGGAATTTTGAAGGTTGTGGTGATGAAGGCGGATGTTGCCACGGCTCCTGCACGCATGTATGGAATTACGCCCAGGCTATTGCCCATCTCTTTCCTTCGCTGGAACGCACGTTGCGTCATACAGAGTTTTGCGAGAGCCAGAATGCAGAAGGCCACCAGAATTTCCGTTCCAATATACCCATCAGTCCTGCTACTCACCAATTTTATGCTGCAGCCGACGGGCAACTGGGTGGCATTATGAAAATATACCGTGAATGGCGGATCTATGGAAACAATGAATGGCTGAAAAAAATGTTTCCGCTCGTTAAATCAAGCATGGATTATTGCATCCGCACCTGGGATCCGCGACAAAAGGGCATTGTGGAAGAGCCACACCACAACACCTATGATATTGAATTCTGGGGACCGGATGGCATGTGCACCAGTTTTTATCTCGGAGCGCTGGAAGCATTCATCAAAATGGGCAAACACCTCAAACAGAATATTACCGCTTATCAAAAACTGTTTGAAAAAGGAAAGCAATTCATGGAGAATGAATTGTACAACGGCGAATATTTTATACAAAAGATCCGGTATAAGGGGTTGAATGCACCCGACCCCGTTAAAGCATCAAAAGAAACCTTTGGCGGGGAATACTCAGCCGAAGCCATTGCGCTCCTGGAAAAGGAAGGACCGAAATACCAGTACGGGACGGGCTGTCTTTCCGATGGCATACTGGGTGGGTGGATTGCGCGAATGTGCGGACTGGATAATCCTGTGGATGCAGAAAAGATAAGAAATCATTTGCTCGCCGTTCATCAATACAACCTTAAAAAAGACCTGAGTGAACATGCCAATCCGCAACGTCCTTCCTATGCCGTAGGCAATGAGGGTGGATTGCTACTATGCAGTTGGCCGAAGGGCGGAAAACTATCACTTCCTTTTGTATACAGTGATGAAGTATGGACGGGTATAGAATACCAGGTGGCGTCGCACCTTATGCTGATGGGACAGGTAAAAGAAGGGCTCGACATTGTACGCACCTGCCGACAGCGGTATGATGGTCAAATCCGAAATCCCTTTAACGAATACGAATGCGGAAGCTGGTATGGACGAGCGCTATCCAGTTATGGTTTATTGCAGGGGCTCACTGGTGTACGCTTTGATGCAGTTGACCGTACATTATATATTGATTCAAAAATCGGCGATTTTACTTCCTTCCTTTCCACAGAAACGGGTTTTGGAAATGTATCGCTGAAAAATGGAACGCCTTCCATAAAAGTACTGCATGGCACCATTCCTGCTGAAAAAATAATGGTCTCGGGAAAACTGGCAAAAACTGCATAAATGATATACGAAAGGAATGCGTCTTTTAGGCTGTAATGCCCGCAAAAAAATTATTTTAAAACTTCAATCTGATCTGTCATGAAAAAACTGCTTTATTGTTTGTCTGTCTTTCTTTTTGCTGCCATTATCAGCCCTGCTCAAAACAATAAATTCGATGGGCTGAATATGAATATGGGCAACCTCTTTCGCCTGTCGGATGCGAAAACGCGTTCCATAAGTCCGGAAAACCTTACAGGCCAAAAAGGAAAGGGCGGCATGGCCAATCCCTCTGATAAAGACAAGCGCAACACCGCCAACGCACATAATGCTGCCCGCGATCTTGGACAGGGCTGGAAGGTAAATCCATACATCATCATCAATGCGGGCGAAACCATTACCATTGCCGAAATGGAGGGCCCCGGTGCTATACAACATATCTGGATGACACCCACCGGTGTATGGCGCAATTCTATTCTGCGCATTTACTGGGACGATGAAAAAGAAGCATCTGTTGAATGTCCTGCGGGAGACTTCTTTGGCATGGGCTGGGGTGAGTATGCGCCGTTAAGGTCGCTTGCCGTATGCGTAAACCCGGGCAGCGCATTTAATTGCTACTGGGCAATGCCTTTCCGGAAGAAATGCAAAATTACCATGGAGAATATCAATACAGAAAATATGGTATTGTATTACCAGGTAGATTATACGCTTACCGAAGTACCTGAAGACGCAGGTTATTTTCATGCACAGTTTCGCCGTGCCAACACCAACAACACATCCGATTACACTATTGTGGATGGCATTAAAGGAAAAGGACAATATGTTGGCGTATATATGGCCTGGGGAGTGAATAATAATGGATGGTGGGGCGAAGGCGAAATAAAATTTTTTATGGATGGCGATACTAAATTCCCTACCATATGCGGCACAGGCACGGAAGATTATTTTTGCGGTTCCTATAATTTTGAGAACAAGGTTAAGCACGAATATGAAGCATTTACCACGCCTTACTCCGGTTTATCGCAGGTAATAAAACCCAATGGGCTATATAAGTCGCAACAGCGCTTTGGTTTGTACCGCTGGCATATAATGGATCCTGTACGTTTTGAAAAGGATCTGAAAGTAACCATACAGGACCTGGGCTGGCGCAGTGGCGGACGCTATTTGCCACAACACTCCGATATTGCTTCGGTAGCATTCTGGTACCAGCGCGAACCACATGCACATTTTCCGGCACTTCCTTCAAAAAATGAACTGGAAGTGAATTAGCTAAGAGCTACCAGCCATGAGCTGAGGTATTTTGCTAATGGCTGACTTCTTTACTGACAATTGACAACTCACATCTCACTAAAAAAAATTCATGAAAACTGTACGTTATCTTTTCTGCTGGATATGTCTGCTTGCATCGGCATACCTTAATGCTCAGCCTGTTCGTGTAGCCGTTGCCGGCATCTCGCATGGTCATTCCGGCTGGATACTGGGACGAAAGCCGCAAAGCGATATTACGCTTGTGGGCGTTTATGAGCCCAATAAACAATTGCTGCAACAATCTGCAAAGAAATTCGGACTGGACAATAACATGCTGTTTAATGACCTGGGTAAAATGTTAGATGCGGTAAAACCTGAAGCGGTAGTTGCTTTCGGCTCTATTTATGATCATCTTGCTGTAGTGCAGGCCTGTGCGCCAAGAGGCATCCATGTGATGGTGGAAAAACCATTGGCGGTGAGCGTGGAGCATGCCTTGCAAATGGATTCACTTGCCCGTAAGTATAATATTCACCTCCTCACCAATTATGAAACCTCGTGGTATCCTGCTACGGCAAAAGCATACCAGTTGGTAAACGACAGCAATTATACAGGCGGTTTAAAAAAAGCAGTGTTTCATCACGGGCATGAGGGTCCGAAGGAAATTGGCGTAAGCAGGGAATTTTTAGATTGGCTTACCGATCCCATACAAAACGGGGGCGGCGCTATTATAGATTTTGGATGCTATGGCGCCAACCTGATGACATGGCTCATGAAAGGACAACAACCCTTATCGGTAACCGCTGTTACCCGGCAGTTTAAACCCGATGTATATCCTAAGGTAGATGACGAAGCAACCATCATCGTAACATATCCCACAGCACAGGCTATCATTCAGGCTTCATGGAACTGGCCTTTTGGCCGGAAAGACATGGAACTGTATGGCAATACAGGATATGTAATTACAGCAAACAACAGTGATATCCGCATCAAACAAAAGAATGACAAAGTGGAACAAAGCCGCAAATACACAGCAAAAGATATCCCTGTATATGAAAATCCGTTTACTTACCTGTCAGATGTAGTGAGAAAGAAAATTACGGTAACAGACGACGGACTCTACGCGCTACCCAATAATGTTACTGTGGTGCGTATACTGGAAGCTGCCCGAACCTCTGCTCAAACAGGAAAAACGGTATTTTTGAACAACTAAAATATATAATCAATGAAAAGTAAAATGTACCGGCTGGTATTCATAGGCATCACTGCAACAGTAATCGCCTGCGGAGGAAATGCCGGCAGCGAAAATGATAGTTCTGCAGCGGTTAGCCCTGATACAGCTGCCACAACCAGTCAAACAAAAACATCAGGAGAGTGGGTAAGCCTCTTCGATGGCAGAACACTGGGCGGCTGGCATGGCTATAATAAAACTGGCGAAGTAAAGAACTGGACCGTGCAGGACAGTGCATTGGTTTGCCTGGGCGCAGCAAAAGATGCGCATGGCGGTGACCTGGTTACTGATAAAACATATGGGAATTTTGAGCTTACCTGGGATTGGAAAGTAGACAAAGGCAGCAACAGCGGCGTAATGTACCATGTAATAGAAGATGCCAAATACAAAGCGCCTTATGAAACGGGGCCCGAATACCAGGTAATTGACGATATTGGCTTTCCGGAAAAGCTGGAAGACTGGCAGAAAGCGGGTGCTGATTATGCCATGACACCTGCCAATGATAAAAAACAATTAAAACCAGTTGGGCAATGGAACAGCAGCAGCATCCTTTACAATAACGGGCATGTGGAACATTGGCTGAATGGAGAGAAAGTTGTGGAATTTGAAGCGGGCAGTGATGACTGGAATAAAAAAAGAACGGAAGGAAAATGGAAAGATTACCCTGACTATGCAAAAGCAAAAACAGGAAAGATCGCTTTACAGGATCATGGTAATAAAGCGTATTACAGGAATATTAAAATAAGGGAATTATAATCGCATTAACGCATATAAAGAAAACCTGCTATTTGTTTTTTTGCACAAGCAGGCGATGGATTCATTTTTCAAAATTAAAAAAGGCTGTATCAAAAGTTTGATACGGCCTTTAAAGGATTAGGGATGTTTTCTCATGTTATTTTATACTGGTCGGCATTTACTTCATAATACCGGTAGAAATAACTATGCTTTTCAATCACCGTTATTCACTACCGTAAGGGAGTGACATTCTGCATTACTGAATACTTTTGCCATTTACCTACAGCCGTATCACTGTTTTTCCATACGCAGATCAGCGTTTATATTCAGCAGCAAAACTAAAATACTAACCCTTCTAAGAAAATGATAAAGATCAGGCTGCAGCACAATTAATATCAGGTTATAGGAAATTGACTTTTCTTTAAAACCCCTTAACCATTATTATTTTACAGCATTTTGAACAATAAAAAACACGCTTTACGGGTTTATTTCAGCATAAAAACAATCCTATGATGAATCAGTTAAAACCAGTTTCTCTTATCTTATTTGCTGCTCTATTTTTTACTGCCTGTAAGAAAGAGAAAACCTCCACGGAAATTACAAAAGAAAATATTTCCGGAACCTATGTACTTAAGGCCGCTACAGCCACGACAGCTTTGACCGGGTCACAAACGCTTAACTTGTATGACATGATGCTGCCTTGTGAAAAAGACGACCAGGTTACATTAAAAACAGATTTTACAGTGCTATATACCGATGCAGGAACAAAATGCGAGGAACCGGGTGATGACACCGGCACATGGAACTTAGCGGGAAACATAATAACCCTTGATGGCGAGACTGCAACTATTGAAAAATTTGACGGCACTACGCTCGTCATTACTTCAGAAGGCGTCGAAAATGGAATCTCATTTAAATATACTTCTACTTTTACCAAACAACGCTAAAACAAAATGAATACCACAATGCTTAACCGCTTTGCGGTATTCATTTATAACATCTTCAAATTCCCCGGGAAGAATCTCTCACGATCAGTTCCGAAGGCAAAACAATATGTACCGGCACATCTTTTTTAGTTGTGGCGTCTAAGTAATTCAAAAAAATCCTGGCGGCTTCTTCTCCAATCTGTCTTCCGGGCCTGCCTACCGAGGTAAGCGAAGGCGAAATATAGGCTGAGATAGGAGAGTTATCAAAACCTACAACGGCAATATCTTCCGGAACCCTCCAGCCTTTTTCTCTTATTACTTTCATAGCCCCTATTGCTACCTGGTCGTTTACGCCAAAAATAGCGTCTGGCCGATGATCCAGTTCAAGCAATTGAGCGGTGGGTTCCAATGCGCTTTCTACTTTAAAATTGGTATTGATGATCAGTCTTTCCTCCACAGGTAATCCATGTTTTGTAAGGCATTCGGTATATCCCCTGAACCGCTGTTCGGTAACAGCCATTCCATTGGGACCTTTCAAATGAGCAATACGCTTGCGCCCGGTACTGATCAGGTGTTCCACCGCCGCAAAAGCACCATGATAATCATCTATGGTTACACTTCCTGCAGAAAATCCTTCATAGTCGCGGTCAATAAAAATCAATGGTAAATTTCTTTTACCCACGTTTTCCAGGTGCTCATAATGCCCCGAATCATAGGTCTCCTGCGAAACAGAAAGGAAAATACCTTCCACCCGGTTCGACAATAGTTTTGTTACATACTCCGATTCCAGCAGGTATCGCTCATTGGTTACACATATATTCAGCGTATAACCCAATGGATGCAACACTGCATCAATACCTTCAATAATGGCCGATTCATAATAATTATTGATGGTAGGAACGATAACACCAATGCTTGCTGTTTTGGTATTGAGCAGGTTTAATGAAACCTGGTTACGCTGGTAACCTACTTTTTGTGCATACTCCTGCAGGTTGCGTCTTGTATCCTCATTAATAGAAGGATGATTGTTCAGCGCTCTCGACACTGTTGAAGGCGAGCACCTGAATTTTCTGGCAATGTCTTTTATAGTAACGGGCTTATTCATATTTTAGTTGACCTAATCACAGCCCAAGTTCCGTTTTTTTCTTAACTCAAAAAATTTCAAACGTTTGCGAACCACTTAAACCGTTTAAATAGAATTATAATGGTAAGTTTACCGGAGTAAAAAATTACTGATGCCACATCAAAATTTGCTTGTCAGGCCCGATCCGGGAAACCGGAGGTATCATCATTTCACTGCACAGGATGCAGGCTGGAACTACCTTAACTTTGAAACAAGGCTCTTAGATAACAATGAGACATTCTCAGAAGACACAGGCGACTATGAATATTGCATTGTTTTACTGGGCGGTAATTTTAAAGTAAGTTCCAATAAAGGCGAATGGGAAACCCGTAATGGCAGAAAAAACGTATTCAGTGGCATTGCCCATACCTTATACCTCTCCCGCAACACCAATTTTACGCTTACCGCGCAAACCGCTAATACGGATATAGCTATATGCCGGGTAGCTACCAATGAAGATCATCCTCCTTATTTAAAGCGGCCCGAAGAGGCAACGATTGAGTTCAGGGGAGGCGATAATGCCAACCGTCAAATCAATAGTTTGCTTCAACCGGGGTTCAACTGTCATAAAATTGTATGCGTGGAGGTTTATACACCATCAGGCAACTGGAGTTCTTACCCTGCGCATAAACACGATGAGCGCAAGGTAGATTCCAATGGCAACCTGTTGGAAGCGGAACTGGAAGAGATTTATTTTTATAAAATAGATAAGCCAAACGGCTTTGCCATTCAGCAGGTATATACAGATGACCGCTCATTAGATGAGGTAATAAAGGTGCACAATAACGAAGCGGTGCTGGTGCCAAAGGGTTATCATCCGGTTGTTGCAGGGCATGGATATAATGTATATTATCTAAACTTTCTTGCGGGCAGCGATCAGTCTTTAGCAAATACCCCCGACCCCCAGCAGGAATGGATTTTTGGCACATGGAAGGGACAGGACCCACGGCTTCCGATGGTAACAGCGGAAATGAACAATACCATTTGAGATTATAATTATGAATGCGACAAAAAAATACGATCTGCTTACTATTGGAAGGTCTTCTATTGATCTGTATTCCGCTAATGTGGGCAGGCCCTTCACTGATATTTCGGCATTTAATGCATTTGTGGGTGGATGCCCAACCAATATAGCGGTAGGGGCAACAAGACTTGGATTAAAAACCGCCCTGCTTACCGGCATTGGTAACGACCAGGTAGGAGCTTTCATTAAACACTTTTTACAAAAAGAAAATGTAATCACGGATTTTATACCCACGATAGAGGGTACCCGAAGTTCGGCTGTTATACTTGGCATTGAACCCCCGGATAAATTTCCACTGGTATATTACCGCGACAACTGCGCAGATATACATTTGGATATTGAGCATATGGACAAAATTCCTTTCAGCGATTTTAAAGCGGCCATTTTTTCAGGAACGGCTTTAAGCAAGGATCCCAGCCGTACCGCTATGTTTTATGCCCTGGAACTGGCAAAGAAAAATGCTGTTATAAAACTATTGGACCTTGATTTCAGGGCCGACCAATGGCACGACCCACGTGCTTTTGGTATAGTTATCCGCACGATCTTACCACAGTTTAATATAGTAATAGGTACTGAAGAAGAAATACTGGCTGCCTATCTTACCGATATCAGCCAGGTATCCATCAAACACCAGCAAATATCTGCTCCTGAAATCAAAGGCAATATTAACAAAGCCATACAAAATATCATAGATACCGGCGTTGATACCCTTATCGTGAAAAGAGGAAAAGACGGCGCTTCCGTATTTGAAAAAGGAAAAGCAGAAGTGAAGGTTCCCGGCTTTCCGGTAGAAGTATTGAATGTGCTTGGCGCGGGAGATGCCTTTGCAGGAGGATTTTCATATGGTTACCTGAGTGGATGGGATCTGTATAAAAGTGTGCGCATAGGCAATGCCTGCGGCGCCATTATTGTTACGCGGGAAGGTTGCGCTAACTTTATGCCAACGCTGGAAGAGGTTATGCAATTTACAGATGAACGGGGTGGGCTGTGAAAATGCTGTGGTCGGTACGCGATGAAGAAGCGTCAGACCGCGGGGGATTGTTGCAGGGTGCAGGTTACAAGTTGCAGGTTTCAGGGGGAAAAAGCATTCCGAAGTAAGTGAAAGGGTAACAGGGTTCAATGCCGCTGATAGCTGATTGCCGATAGCTGATAGCTAAAAAAACATAAAATCAATATGGAAAAATTAAGAAATTATATCAACGGACAATGGGTAAGCAGCAGTGCAACCACGTATGTGAATGTAGTAAATCCTGCCAGCCAGGAGGTGCTTGCCCAGGTTCCTTCGGGTACTCCCGCCGATGTGGATGCGGCAGTTCAGTCATCTGAAAATGCTTTTGCCACATGGAAACGTTTGCCGGCAGGAAAGCGCATCCAGTACCTTTTTCATTTAAAAAGATTACTGGAAGAAAATATTGATGAGCTTTCCAAAACCATTACGCTGGAATCGGGAAAAACATATGCCGAATCTAAAGCAGAATGGGTTCGCGCTATTGAAAATGTAGAAAATGCATGCGGCATACCCGCATTGATGCAGGGCGATTTTTCGGAAGATATTTCTTTGGGCATTGATGAATATATGATCCGCCAGCCTCTTGGTGTTTGTGCCTGCATTTCGCCCTTCAATTTCCCCGGCATGATACCTTTCTGGTTTCTGCCTTATGCCATCGCCTGCGGAAATACGTTCATCATCAAACCTTCTGAAAAAGTGCCGCTTACCATGACGAAAGTAATGGAACTGGTAGCGAAATTAGATTTACCGGCCGGAGTAATCAATATGATACATGGCGGCAAATCCGTTGTAGACGGCATGCTCGAACATCCTGGTATTAAGGCGGTGAGTTTTGTGGGTTCGTCTGCTATAGCCCGTTATGTATATGCCAAAGGCGCCGCTAACGGCAAGCGCGTACAGGCGCAGGGTGGTGCAAAAAATCCGGTGATCATTTTATCCGATGCCGATTTAGACATGACTACGCAAATTGTGGTAGACAGCGTATATGGCTGTGCAGGGCAACGTTGCCTGGCTGCATCAACGATTATAACGGTTGGAGAACATGCCAATTTTACCGAAAGCCTGGTAGAACTGAGCCGCAAACGCAGTACCGGATTTGGACTGGACGAAAGCGTACAAATGGGGCCGGTAATTACGGCCGATAGCAAAACGCGTGTGAACAGTCTTATAGAAAAAGGCATACAGGAAGGAGGCAGATTATTATTAGATGGCCGAGATGCTAAAATTTCCGGCTACGAAAAAGGTAATTTTATACAGCCCACTATTATAGAAGATATCCCTCTTCATGGTGAAATAGCGGGCACCGAAATATTTGGGCCGGTAATGAGCTTAGTGCATATCAATACTATTGAAGAAGCCATTGCTTATGTAAACGGAAATAAATATGGCAATATGGCCTGCATATTTACCAGCAGCGGGTTGCACGCCCGCAGATTCAGAAATGAAGCAGACGCAGGTAATATAGGTATTAATATAGGCGTTGCGGCGCCGGTAGCGCAGTTTCCCTTCAGTGGATGGAAAGAAAGTTTTTTTGGCGACCTGCACGGGCAGGGTAAACATGCCATTGAATTTTTTACACAAACCAAAGTGGTGATCGAAAGATGGCTGAAGGAATGGACCAGGAAGTTTTAGTGGGAAGTCGTAAGTGGTAAGGCATCAATGTCTCCGTTGCGTACTTTGCTTCCTTTGTGCCCTTTCCCCCCGTCCAAGTGGTGTCATCCCCGCCTGAATGGATCAGTCGGGCAGGCGGGTGTGAAATAGCAAAAAGGCATCAAATTTCAAATGTTAAATCTCAAATTATAACATGTCAAAAAAATTAAAAACCGGCGTAATCGGGCTCGGACGTATCGGGCAGATACATCTTTCCAACCTGCTGTACAATACACAAAATGCGGAAGTGATCATTGCATCTGATGTTTCCCCCGGTGCGCATGAATATGCCAAACGCCTGGGCGTACCACAGGTAACTACCCGCGCAGAAGAAGTGATTGATCATCCGGATGTGGAGGCGGTTATTATTTGTGCTCCTACACCGCAGCACGTGCCTTATACTATCGCTGCCGCACAGGCGAAAAAACATGTATTTTGCGAGAAGCCATTGGATGTTACGCTTCCGGCTATTCTTTCTGCCCAACAAGCGGTAAAGGAAAACGGCGTAAAACTCATGCTGGGCTTTAACCGCAGGTTCGATCCGAATTTTGCCAGGATTGGGTCACTCGTAAAGAATGACGCCATTGGTGAACCACATATTTTGCGGATCACCAGCCGCGACCCGGCACCTCCGCCATTGGAATATGTAAAAATTTCGGGCGGTCTTTTTCTTGATATGACCATCCACGATTTTGATATGGCCCGTTTTATTACGGGCAGTGAAGTAAAAGAAGTATTTGTAAAGGGAGATGCACTGATAGATCCCCGTATTAAACAGTATGATGATATAGATACAGCCGTAATCGTACTTACATTTGAGAACGGCGCTATTGGTGTAATTGATAACAGCCGTAAAACGGTGTACGGATACGATCAAAGGCTCGAGATATTTGGTTCAAAAGGAATGGCAAAAGCAGAAAATAATACGCCGGATAATGTAATGCAATACGGAAATGAAGGCGGGCAAACTGCATTACCACTCTACTTTTTCCTGGAACGTTATGAAAAAGCTTACCGCACCTGCATGCAGTCGTTTATAGATTGTGTGCTAAACGATACAGCTTCGCCTGTAGATGCGCACGATGGGCTTATGGCAACCGCCATAGGACTTGCCGCAGGTTTGTCTTTAAAAGAAAACAGGGCTGTGAGGATGGATGAAATAATAAAAATATAATGATAATGTGTGAAGTGAAAGATGAAAGAACTCGCCATTTACCATTCACAACTCACAACTCACTATTCACAATTCACCACTGACTACTCACCACTCACTTAATAATCCCTAACGATGAACCAAACTGGCTTGCACACATTAGATTACCTGGTTTTTTTTCTGTACCTCGCCATCATTGGTGGTTACGGATATTGGATATATAAAAAGAAAACCAACAAATCCAATACCGCTTCGGGGTTTTTCCTTGCTGAAGGTTCGCTTACCTACTGGGCTATTGGCGCATCACTGATCGCTTCCAATATTTCGGCCGAACATTTCATAGGTATGTCGGGCTCCGGTTTTGCTATTGGTTTGGCCATTTCATCGTACGAGTGGATGGCAGCGGCTGCATTGATCGTAGTTGCCGTTTTCTTTTTGCCCGTATATCTTAAGAACAAGATATATACTATGCCCCAGTTTTTGCGGCAGCGCTATAACCCTGTTGTAGCCACTACAATGGCGGTATTCTGGTTATTATTGTACATATTCGTTAACCTCACTTCCATCATTTACCTCGGCGCACTGGCCTTAGAAGTAACCGCCGGCATCAATTTTAATGTAGCAGTTGTGGCTTTAGCGCTTTTCGCCATTTTAATTACCATTGGCGGCATGAAGGTGATCGGGTATACGGATGTAGTGCAGGTAATAGTGCTTATTATTGGCGGACTGATCACTACTTATTTAGCGCTTGACCTGGTGGCAAAAGAATTTGGCAAACCGGATATACTGAGTGCTTTCGGAACATTAAAAACACAGGCCGATACGCATTTCCACATGATACTGAAACAGGATAATCCGTACTACAAGGATTTACCGGGTTTAACTGTTATCATTGGCGCTATGTGGATCAACAACCTGAACTACTGGGGCTGCAATCAATATATTATACAACGCACACTGGGCGCCGACTTAGAAACAGCGAGAAAAGGAATTTTGTTCGCTGCTTTTTTAAAACTGCTCGTTCCATTGATCGTTGTTATACCAGGGATAGCCGCTTTTGTACTGCATCAAAATGGCATGTTCCAGCAGGAAATGGTTGATGCCGCAGGAACGGTAAAACCAGACCATGCTTATCCCGTATTGCTGAACTTATTGCCCATGGGTTTAAAAGGAGTAGCCTTTGCTGCACTAACCGCCGCCATCGTAGCATCACTTGCAGGCAAGGCCAATAGCATCTCCACCATTTTTACTTTAGACATTTATAAACTATACATCAAACCTGGCGCTTCCGAAAAACACCTGATCCGTGTGGGCCGTCTCGCCGTTTGGGTGTCCATGCTCATCGCGGTTTTGATTGCCCCACAGCTAAAAGTGCTGGAACAGGCATACCAGTTCATACAGGAATATTCAAGCTTTATTACCCCGGGTGTATTTGCAATATTCTTTTTCGGTATGTTCTGGAAAAGGGCTACCTCCGCTGCGGCATTAACTACCGCCTTGCTAACCATACCGCTATCCACCGCATTCAAATTCTGGTTACCGGAAATACCCTTCTTAAACAGGATGGGTATCGCTTTCCTGATCTTATCGGCGGTAATGGTCATTATTAGCCTCACTTCAAAAACCAAAAACAACCAGGGACAGATTGAGATAGAAATGCCTTCGTTTAACCTGAGCCGTTCGTTTATTGTTGGCGCTACTATCATATGCGGTATCCTGGCAGCTTTGTATACGGCGTTCTGGTAAACAAATTTGAAAGTTTATAGTTTAGGGTTTATAGTTAGGTAACCACAAACTATAAACCATAAATCACAAATAAAACAATGTTACTAACTACAAAAGAAATATTCAGCAAATGTTACGGGCAATATGCTGTGCCGGCGGTGAATGTCTTTTTTATGGAAGAGATACATGGATTGTTTGCCGCGGCTCAGGAAGCCAAAGCGCCTTTTATTGTGCAAACCACACCTTTTGCCCGCGACTATGCGAATGCACACATGCTACTGGCAATGATACAGGCGGCAGCGAAAATATATCCGCAAACCGTATATGCTGTCCATCTTGATCATGGATATGAAGCGCATATATGGGATGCTATTGAAAGCGGAGGTTATACTTCTGTAATGATTGACGCTTCGCACGATGATCTGGAAAAGAATATTGGCCGCACTAAAGCCGTTGTAGAAAAAGCCCACGCCAAAAATATAAGTGTGGAAGCGGAACTGGGTGTGCTGGCGGGCGTGGAAGATGATCTGACGGTGGAGGCAGCCCATTCTTTTTATACCAATCCAAAAGATGTAGAAACTTTTGTAAACCAAACCGGCTGCGATAGTTTGGCCATCGCTGTAGGTACCAGTCATGGCGCTTATAAATTTTCCGGCGGACAGGGCTTACAATTGCAAATACTCAAAGAAATTCAACAACGCCTTTCTGGTTTTCCTTTGGTATTACATGGCGGATCCAATGTAAATGAGGAAGTAGTGCGAAGGATAAACGCTGCCGGTGGCAAATTAAAAACAGATGCTAAAGGTGTGCAGGAAGATGAGCTGAAAAAAGCGATAGCGCTCGGTATCTGTAAAGTAAATATTGCTACCGATACCCGATTGTTATGGACAATGGTAAACCGCGAATTTTTCCGCGACCGCCCGGATGAATTTGCACCCACAACACCTGGCAAAATATTTATGGAAACGTATAAAGCGTTTATGCTGAA
The DNA here is from genome assembly GCF_009192765.1 of Agriterribacter humi. GTDB lineage: Bacteria > Bacteroidota > Bacteroidia > Chitinophagales > Chitinophagaceae > Agriterribacter > Agriterribacter humi. Next base: position 736,451 of record NZ_VOHQ01000001.1, read on the forward strand.
GAAGTTTGAATTGATGGAAGCGGTGGGAAAGAGTTTAGAGTTTGTGATTTGTGATTTATAGTTTAAAATCATTAAGAGATAAAAATTTCGATCATGAAAAAAAGATTAACCGTTGCGCAGGCAACCATCGCATTTTTAAAAAACCAGTACACAGAGCGCGATGGCGTTGAACAGCCTTTTTTTGCAGGGTGTTTCGGCATATTCGGGCATGGTAACGTGGCCGGGTTGGGGCAGGCCTTACAGGAAAACCCCGACTTCAGGTATTACCAGTGCCGCAACGAGCAATCCATGGTACATACTGCTGTTGCCTATGCGAAAGTAAAGAACAGGCTAAGCGCTTTTGCCTGTACTACGTCCATTGGCCCGGGCGCTACCAATATGTTAACCGGCGCTGCACTGGCAACCATCAACCGCATCCCTGTATTATTATTACCGGGAGATATTTTTGCCACCCGCGAACCTGCTCCTGTATTGCAGCAATTAGAAAGCGCTGTTACGCAGGATATATCGGTGAACGATTGTTTTAAACCGGTTTCCAAATACTGGGACAGGATCAACCGCCCCGAACAATTGATCTATGCATTGCCTGAAGTGATGCGGGTGCTTACTTCTCCATCCGAAACAGGAGCCGTTACCCTTTCCATGCCACAGGATGTACAAACACATGCCTATGATTTTCCCGCTTCGCTTTTTGAAAAAAGAGTGTGGCATATCCCCCGCTCCAGGCCGGACAGCAGCCTGTTGAAAAAAGCAGCGGAGTGGATCAGCAAGTCCAAAAATCCTGTTATCGTTGCAGGCGGAGGAACCATATACAGCGGGGCAAGTGATGTGCTGCACCAGTTTGCCACACAAACTGGTATACCGGTGGGTGAAACATTTGCAGGCAAAGGTTCGGTAATGTATGATGCGCCGTATTGTGTTGGCGGCCTGGGCGCTACTGGCACTAAATACGCCATTGAAATTGCCAATGAAGCAGATGTAGTAATAGGCATTGGCACGCGTTACAGTGATTTCACCACGGCTTCCAAATCCATTTTTAAAAGCCCTGATGTTAAATTCATCAACATCAATGTAAGTGAATTTGACGCCCATAAACACAATGCCCTCCCGCTAACCGGCGATGCAAAAGTTACACTGGAAGAATTGCTTTCTTCACTTGGGAATTACAAGGCAGATGATACCTACCGGAAAAGGATATCCGAAATGAGTAAAGCATGGGATGATGAAGTAACGCAGATTTACGCGGAAGGTAACGGAACCGTTCCTCCTATTGACCAGGCGGTAGTGATTGGTACGCTCAACAGCTTTATGAACAGGGAAGATATTATGATCAATGCTTCGGGCAGTGCACCCGGCGACCTGCATAAATTATGGAGAGCAACAAGCCCTAAAAGTTTCCACCTCGAATATGGATACTCCACCATGGGTTATGAAATTGCGGCCGGACTTGGGGCAAAGATGGCGGCGCCTGAACGCGAAGTATATGTTATTTGCGGTGATGGCGGCTACCTGATGAACAACCACGAGATCATTACATCCATACAGGAAGGCGTACGCTTTACCATTTTACTGCTGAACAATAACGGGTATGCCAGTATCGGCGGATTGTCGGAAAGTATAGGCAGCGAAAGATTCGGAACCAAATACAGGTACAGGGAGGATCAGTCGGGGCAGCTAAGCGGTGAAATATTACCCGTGGACCTTGCTAAAAATGCGGAAAGTCTGGGCGCTGTGGTAATAAAGGCTACGGATGCAGCTTCACTGAAAGCCGCGTTAGCATCGGCAACCCAACAGCAACGCACAACCGTAATTTATATTGAAACGCATTTGCACCGTACCGTAAAAGGATACAATGCCTGGTGGGAAGTACCGGTTGCTGAAGTATCCACATCGCCTTCGGTACAAAAGGCCTATGAAACCTATAAAGAAAACAAAAAACAACAACGCATATTCTGATCATATGAACTTTGAGAACATACAGTTGGGCATAGCCCCCATTAACTGGACCAACGATGATATGCCCGAACTGGGCGCTGAAAATACCTTTGAGCAATGCATCAGCGAAATGGCGCTGACGGGCTTTACCGGTTGTGAGGTAGGCAACAAATTTCCACGCGATATTGCCACTTTAAAAAAAGCGCTCAGCCTGAGAGGTTTGCAAATTTGCAACCAGTGGAACAGTTATGAGCTAACAACTAAGTCGCTGGAAGAGAACAAAAAAAGCTTTACGCAATTGCTTGATTTCTTAGAAACGATGGGCGCCAAAGTAATTGGTGGCGGAGAAACCGGCAATAGCTGCCAGGGAAAGAAAGATGTTCCGGTGCTGGAAGGCAAGGGCATGCTGAACAGCAACGAAGAATGGAAGAACTTTACTTATGGCTTAAACGAATTGGGCAAAATAGCCCGTGACCGGGGTATTAAATTAGCCTTTCACCATCACATGGGCACCTGCATACAAACGCGTGAGGAAACGGAAAGGATGCTGAATGAAACCGGCCCTGAAAATGTTTACCTGAATTACGATTGCGGCCATTTTTATTTTGCGGGCGAAGATCCTGTTGCCTGTCTTGAACAGTTTATATCACGCACCGCGCATATACATTTGAAAGACATCCGCCCAAAAGTTTTACAGCAGGTAAAAGATAAGCGTATGAGTTTTTTAGATGCCGTGAAAGATGGTGTATTTACCGTGCCCGGCGATGAGGAAGGTTGTATTGATTTTCCGGCATTAGCTGCTGCTATCAAAAAAAGCGATTACAAAGGCTGGATGGTGGTGGAAGCCGAGCAGGACCCCGCCAAAGCTAACCCGCTGGAGTATGCGTTGATAGCGAGGCAGTATATAAGAAAAGTAACAGGCTTGTAAAACATATCTCATTACAATTTAGCTATGGGTGGCGAGCCTGCCTGACGGCCGTCAGGCAGGCTCGCCACCCATTTATTATCGCCTCCTGCGATCCGGTAAATTGTATTACCGGGACACCATTTCGTAAGAATATCGCGGCTACGAAGTCTGAAACTTACATCGCGTTGGATATACTGTAGTCCACCTGGCATTGAATGATTGAACCTTTTACATACAAAAAGGCTGGTTTCATTTATATTGGGCTATAATCCTATTGTAACACTAAATACTTATTGGCTTTATCCTCTGCTACCTTAACCCTAAACATGATCGATGTGAAAAAAAATTGTACAACATTCCTATGCGTCGGGCTAATCATTATTCTTTTCAGTGGATGTACAACTGCTTCGATAGAATCCGGTGAAAGCAATAATGTAAAGGGTCCTTATAACAGGATGTTTATCCTGATTAACGGTTCCCCGAGAGCCGATAAATTTATTGAAGGTTTTGCCGAAAAAATAAAACAAGCCATTACAGAAAGAGGCACAAACACTGAAGTACATGTGGAAGGAAGGCTTTCATTGGAAACACAAAAAGAAATAGATGATAAAATCAACGCCCATAAAGCCGATGTTGTATTGGTCATAAAGCAAACAGAAGCATTGGTTGACGGCAGACTTGGATTTGGAACCGGGAAAGGCTCTATGGCAGGCGCTTTTGATTTGAAATTATTTGACAAAAAAGAAAAGCGTCCCATATGGAGGGCCAACATGAAAGCATATGGAGAATATGGTATTTCCATGGCTATAGAAAAAACAACAAAAAAATTTATCGCTTTACTTGAGCAGGATAAAATTATCAGGTATAAATAGTTAATGCAGCTATTGCGATGCATGGCATCCTCTGACTGCCGTCAGGCAGGCTCGCCACGCATTTATTTATTATTGCCTACGGCGATCCGGGAAAATTGTATTACCGGGACAAAGTCCAGGAAGAACATAGAAGTAACGAAGCCGGAGACATCGTACAGCGGCGCTTTTTTACGTTGCCCGTAAATTTCAAAAAATCTCTTTGAACCGGATCTGCTTTACACCCGCTTTTCATTTGCCATATAAGAGGCAAATGGTTAGGTATAATAACAAAAGCGTTAATGATTGCACGATTTTTTTGTACAATGAAGCATGTTCCGTGGGACTCTGTAGTCTCGTGGGATAAAAATGTTGTGAGTCACCTATGTCTCCGAGTCATCCGATACAAGCGGCTATGGCTTATTTATTTTATTTTGGGTTTCGTCGGGGTTTTGCTCTGACGCCACGCATACAGCTTAGCCAGACCTGCACATAGCTTACAATATCCCTTTATAAAGCACCATCTCTGCAAATTTTTCATGCGTGTAAAATTATCCTCAACCCTATAACCGGGTGACTTATTCAAAATGACGGAAACAACTAAAGAAAAAACGATAAAGCTTGTTATCTTTAAGCTATTGCATTTTAATTCTAATATTTCTTATATGAGCCAGCACAATTTTAACCGCCGTCAGTTTATTCGCGGCACTTCTGCAGCCCTTGCCCTCGCTTCTCTTCAGGCCAATGGCATGGATTTTTTAGTGTCCCCTTCAGCAAAACCCCGGCGTGTAGCCCTGATCGGTACCGGGTGGTATGGTAAGAGTGACCTGTTCCGGCTGATGCAGGTTGCGCCCGTTGAAGTAGTAGGATTGTGCGACCCGGATAAACACCAATTAGAGAAAGCCGCAGAAATGGTGAGCCAGCGGCAATCCAATCATAAAAAGCCGGCTACGTACGGTGATTACCGTAAGCTGCTGGCTGAACAAAAGCCAGAGATCGTATTGATCGGATCCCCCGATCACTGGCATGCCCTGCAGGCCATTGAGGCCATACAATCCGGCGCCCACGTGTATGTTCAAAAGCCCATAAGCGTAGATGTTATGGAAGGAGAAGCCATGGTGGCTGCAGCGCGTAAACACAACCGCGTTGTGCAGGTGGGCACACAGCGCAAAAGCACACCGCATTTGATTGATGCAAAGAAAAATATAGTAGACACCGGCTTACTGGGAAAAATATCGCATGTAGAAATGTGCTGCTATTACCACATGCGTAATAATGGCAATCCTCCCGTGCAACCGGTGCCTGACTTTTTTGATTACGAAATGTGGACAGGCCCCGCCCCCATGCGTCCTTACGACGGATTGCCGCATGTACGTTGGTGGCGCACCTTCATGGAATATGGAAACGGCATTATGGGCGACATGTGTATTCACATGTTCGACACCGTTAGGTGGATGCTGAAATTAGGCTGGCCCAACCGCATTAGTTCAACCGGGGGCATATATGTTGATAAAACCGGTAAAAGCAATATTGCCGATACCCAGTCGGCTATTTTTGAATACAATGAGCTTAACTGCGTGTGGCAGCACCGGAGCTGGGGCACGCCTGCTGATCCGGAATATCCCTGGTCGTTTAAGCTGTACGGCGAAAAAGGCACTTTGTGTGCCAGTACCATGCAATATGATTTTATACCACAGGGCAAGGGCGAAAAAATTCATAAGGATGTGGTATACGAAAAGGAAAAATATCCTGAAGACCTTACAGAACCCGATATTGAACTGAATGCGGCTCCGGCTACACGTTTGCACATGCTGGATTTTCTAAAAGCCATTGACAACAAAACCAGACCCATAGCCGATATTGAACAAGGCCATATTTCTACGGCAAGTTGCATCATCGCCAACCTTTCCATGAAGCTCGGACGCCCCCTCATTTACGATCCTGTAAAAAAGCTGATTGTGGGCGATGCGGAAGCTACTAAACTATTACAAAGGCCATACCGGGAGCCGTGGATACATCCTTCACCGGGAAAAGTATAGCAGCAGTGCAGGAAAATTATTGCGTCATGCTGGTTTTGAAAGATCAGCGTTGCCGCTCAAAAGCCATATCAACCTTTTCCTTTTTAGTGATATAATAAATTGTACCGTCTTCCTCATAGGAGGAATCACGTAGTGAAGTAGTGGCTATTAATAATGAATTGTCAAATCGTCTTATACTTCCGCCCTGGGGTAAATTCATTGATGTTGTTTCATCCCCGTTAATATCAGGCAACTGCATGATAATTCCGTTGGGGAAGTAAACAGAATCCTCTCCTATACGCTGAAATAATTTCTGGCACTGGTAGGCAGAATCCATATAATTAGTGAATGGTGTTTCTACACTATCTTCCTCATTGTCCTCCCCAAGATAAAATGAAAAATAAGCAGTTGTTATTACATCAAACCTGAGATCAGTGCCCGTTATATTGCCTTCCGTTATAATTACATTCCCGTTATTGTTGTAGGTAATATAATCAGCAGTTAATTTATTTTTATACACAATGCTGTCAACGGTATATGTTGTAATGGTTTCGGTTGAGACCGTGTTCGACATAAATATCCATTCACCGGTTATTTCGCGGTCGGGCTGAACAGGCTGGTCAATTTCCTTGTTACAGGAAAACGACAAAAGAATAAACAGGAAGGCATGGCTTTTCAAAATGCAGCGTAAACCCAATCGCATATGAACGCAGTTTGTGATTTAATGTAAAAGCAAATTATAGAGGATGGTTCCTGTTTGTTGTGACGAATTGTTTCAGAGTATTCAAAAACTAAGCCAAATCGTTTTTATATATAATATGAATATACATTATTGCTAAAGCATATGCATTAAACGATTAAAAATATTCAGTTTGTAAGAGCAAATACTTATTGCAGTGTGCAAAATTCTATACAGTCTTTTCGTTCTTCTAATATTATGTATACGAATCTTTTCGGGAAAAGGTTTGGGCAAACAATTAAAGTAAACAACGCACTTTTATTTCTTTTCATACAGCAGGAAATGCTGTATAGGCAGAAAATTACCGTTATAATATAAGCTGAAACCATTGGCCGCCAATTCTTTGTTAAGCTGCGCAACAGTGGTTTTATGCAGGGGCTTAATGCGTACCGCGGGATCTTCGCCGCGATATTCGATCAGTAAAATTTTGCCATCTTTTTTTAATGCCTTTTTTATGGATTGCAACATTTCATACGGATATTCCAGTTCGTGGTATACATCTACCATAATGGCAAGATCTACCGAATGATCGGGCAGGTTAGGCGACATCACGCTTCCCTTTATTATTTCTACATTACGGTTACGCAAGGCCGCTTTTCGCTTTTCAAGCGCGGCAATCATTTCGTCCTGGATCTCCACGGCATATACTTTACCCTGCGGTAATTTCTCACACAATTTAAAACTATAATAACCGGTGCCGGCGCCTATATCGGCAACTATTGCTGAAGGAGATAAATCCATTTTTGCAATAGCCAGCGCTGTATTTTCTTCCTGCTGCCGGTCTTCTCTTTCCAGCCATGCCGAACCTGCAGCACCCATCACATGAGCTATCTCCCGGCTTAAGTAATATTTTCCTATACCGTCTGCAGTAGTATCACCATAAGTGTATACCGCATCATTTACTGGTTTTGCCTCCGCCCGTTTTTGCTGGGACCTGCAACCTGTTGTACAAAACAAATTGAAAACGGTTAATAACAGCCATATTAATTTCATACATGGTAGTTGAAGGTTAAAGTTCCGTATTGTAAACAGAACGAGCTAAAATTATCTGAAAGCCTGCTTTTTCACAGGCAGTTACCTTTTATTTACAGCATAGCGTGTAAAATTGGTAAGTTAAGTAAACAACAGGACAGCATCCTTAATTCTATCATTGTTACCGCCCACTATAATGACCTGCTTCAAAATATTTTTCCCAAAAAAAGGATTAATTTCAGGGCTCATACATTAATAATGTAATATAGAGCGAAAGATATAAATGCAGATTTTGCAGATGAATGATACATCACCACAATTAAGAACGGTTAATGTTACCCGTTATGTTACACCCTTAAGGGAAGGCGGCTCCTTACCTGCTATTGCCGAAGCGGATGACGGGTTTTTGTATGTGCTGAAGTTTCGTGGAGCTGGACAGGGTATTAAGGCGCTTATAGCCGAACTGCTTGGCGGTGAAATTGCGCGTGCATTGGGATTAAAAGTGCCTGAAATTGTCTTTGCAAATGTTGATGAAGCTTTTGGCCGCACAGAACCCGATGAAGAGATACAGGACCTGCTGAAATTCAGCGAGGGGCTTAATCTTGCCCTTCATTATCTTTCGGGCGCTATCGCCTTTGATCCGGCTGTTACAAAAATTGATGCAACACTTGCCTCACAAATTGTTTGGTTAGACAGCCTCATAACAAATGTAGACCGCACCTCCCGCAATACCAATATGCTGATGTGGTATAAAGAATTATGGCTGATTGACCATGGGGCTGCTCTTTATTTCCATCATTCATGGGATAATTGGGAGGAACAGGCTGTTCGGCCATTTACACAGGTCAAAGATCATGTATTACTGCCGTGGGCAAGCGAACTGGAATCTGTAAATGAAATATTCCGCTCCATGCTAACCCCTGAACGGATCCGTTCTATTGTTGAGCTTATTCCGGATGAATGGCTGATAACAGGAGCTTCACCCGGATCCGCGGTCGAAAAAAAACAGGTATACATTCAATTTTTAACAACACGACTTCATCATTCAGAAATATTTGTAAAAGAAGCGCAGCATGCAAGACAATCACTTATTTGAGTACGCCGTTATTCGAATCGTGCCCAGGGTGGAGCGTGAAGAATTTTTGAACGTGGGCGTTATTCTGTACGCTTCCAAACAAAAATTTTTACAAAGCATGTTCCATCTGAACGAGGAACGCCTGCGTGCTTTATCCGGCAAAACAGATATCGAAGAGGTGGAAGCACATCTCCGTTCTTTTGAAAGGATTTGTATGGGTGCTGCCGATGGCGGACCTATCGCAGGATTAGATATGGCTTCCCGCTTTCGCTGGCTTACGGCAACAAGAAGCACTATTGTACAAAGCTCTAAAGTTCATCCCGGTTTTTGCACAAACCCCAAAGAAGCGCTTGAAAGATTATTTAACCAATTGGTGTTGTAACTCATCTCATATGTCTCCTGAGCAGTCAGCTTTCAGCCGTCAGCTATCGGCTAAAGCATACTAACGATGAGCTAAATCCTTCTTCCGCGTTTTACCTCTTCTCACTTACCTAAACCACAAATTGTAAACTACAATCTAACATTGAAACGGATTTTCCTGCAACCTGTAACATGCAACCTATCCACTTACCTCTCACTTTTCACATCTCACAATTCACTACTCACCACTCACTATAAACCACAGATCGTAAAGTATAAACCCAACATTGAAACGGGTTTTCCCTGCAACCTGTAACATGCAACCTATCCTCTCACCGCTCTACCACTACCCCATCGTCCTGCAGTTTTTTCACAGCTTCTTCCGTAAATTGCGTTTGCCAGAGATTGATCTTTTGCAAGCCTGTCATTTGCTTAAACACAGCAATACTTTTATCTGTAATGGCGTTTTGCCCGATGTTTAAAGAAACCAGTTGTTGCAGAGCCTTCAGTGGTGCTGCAGTCTCATCTGTGAGATTGTTTTTTTGTAATTCTAATTTATTAAGATTTGGAAGACCGGAAATCATTTTCATTTCTTCATTGCCAAGTGCGCAATTGCTTACATCAAGGCGATACACCTGTTCCTTTACGGATAAAAGTTTTTGTAAGATTTTCTTTTTTTGTTCAGGGCTGCTTTTCTGAACCATTACAAAAGAAACATCCAGCAGGTTACTTTGTGCAGCCAGAGAACGAACAATTAATTTCATTTCTTTTAACTGCCGCACGATACCGGAATCGGCAGGAGCTACTTCGGGCAAAACAATTTCCTTATTGCTTTCTTCATCAAAGCCAAGATAAAAAGCAAAAAGAAATTTTGTCTTTTCATCTAATTTGCTTTCAGCGATATTTTTATTGAAATCGGCGCCCGAAGCTACCCACCATTTCATTAACCCTAACTCAACAGTGGTAAGTGGCGGTTGGTTATTGGCGGGCATAAATTTAGAATTGTCCGGATCTAAAGTTACCCGGTGTATCAGCTCGCTCTTGTCAATATCGCCCGGCACAAGGGTATTGCCACTTTTACCTCCCTTCATGATACCTTCGGCTGAATTTAAAACAAGATCGCCTTTTTGTTTGTTCGGATTATGACAGCTCACACACTTAGCATGAAGGATCGGTTGAATGATGTTGGTATAGATCCGCACCGAGTCAAGTTGCGGGGGAAGTTTTTGCAGTTGCTCACGCGGTGTAGCAGGGAAAAGAGATTTGAGAAACGAAGGCATGTGCGCCGTTAAATATCCTTCTCCATGCGTGAGCGTTCCACCCAGGTGACCGCCTGCAATTATTAATAATACACACAAAGACAGCAGCCATGTGCTAAGCTTTGTTTTGAGGAGAAAAATATCTTTTTTTTGATTTCTTCTAATCCACCATGCACAAAAACTTATGATCGCCAAAGCAATGCCAATCCACTGATGCCAGAACAATGTGTCTGCATCGTATCCGCCACTGGCAGAAAGCAGATAACCGGATACTGCTGCCAGTGCGGAACCCAGCGACCCAACCAGCAGAGCAAGACCAGCGGAAAATTCCAGCGTCTTATTTTTTCTATACGCTGCTATACTATTCAGCAATGCCGCAAACAATAAAATACCAATGGGAATATGAACGATCAGTGGATGAAAGCTGCCAAAAAACAATGACCAGTCTGTACGCATTTCTAAAATAGTATTTGCTATATCCGCTCTAATTTAACCGGGTAGGTTTTTTCGGCATTCCATTGACATATGTATACATTTTTATCTGCATCCACGCAAACATCATGACCGTGATAAAAAATATTTCCATCTGCAAACATGGGCTGCAGTACACCATTTTTATATTCGGGCTGTGTTCCGCCGGGATTGGAAACCACTTTGTTGTTTTTATCTAATATGGTAACAAATCCCGATTTGCCGCCATCCATTTTTCCGGTGTCCCTGAAATTAGACCAGCATACGCCGGCATAAATATTTTCGCCGTCCAGCACCGGGCGGCATACATAGGCTCCGGGCAATTTAACCGTTTCGATATAGTGACCGTCTAATGTAAAAAATTTGAAAGCATTGTCATTGCGTGAAGTACAAATAAGTTTGGGTGATGCAGGATCACGCAAATCAACAGCCACACCATGAGCGTTGTTCAGGTTATGATCAGCATCGCTGTTATGATGTCCGCCGAAATGCCTGATGTATTTTCCGTTGTGATCGTATTGAATGATATAATCCGATCCGTAACCATCCGCTACATAAAAATCACCATTGGGCGCAACGGCTGTTTCCGTGGGTTTAAAAGGTTCATCTTTTTTATATATGCCAATGGTAGCCGGATGTCCTAATGCAAATACAAGCTTACCATCTGCTGTGGTTTTAAATACGCTGCCCGACTGGGACTGCCATTTATTATCCTTTCCCAGAAAATACCCGCAATCGGTAATAAAAAGAAAATCTTCACCTCCTTCGGCAGATAAGGTAAGTCCGTGCCCCCCGGGGTATCGTGTGCCCCATGTATCAAGCAGCTTGCCCGATCTGTCGTAGATGATAATATTGTTCTTTACTTCATCAGTTATCATCACCAGACGGCCTTTTGAATCATTTACCATTTCGTGGCAATCCAGCACCGGTGTTTTTGCGGGATCAAGGTTTCCCCATGCTTTGTTTACACGGTACCTGAAATTTCCATGACCAACAATATTATCGCTGGCCGGGCTGGCTTTGCCGATAATATTAAATCCTGCAATAGCTGCGCCGGTAAGCAGTGAGGTCTTTTTAATAAATTGTCTCCGGGGATAATTGTTATGGTCTGACATATAGATATAATTAAAAGATTTATGCAATAATAGCTTTTACAATTTTGCCTTCCACATCCGTCAGCCTGTATCTTCTACCTTCGGCTTCATATGTAAGTTTCTCATGGTCTACACCCATTAAATACAACAGGGTGGCCTGGAAATCGTGCACATGCACCGGGTTCTTCACAATATTATATCCAAAGTCATCGGTTTCACCAAATGTCAAACCCGGTTGCACACCGCCTCCCGCCATCCACATGGTAAAGCAGCGGGGATGATGATCACGGCCATAATTATCTTTGGTGAGTTTTCCCTGTGAATAATTTGTTCGTCCAAATTCGCCGCCCCATATCACCAATGTATCATCTAATAAACCTCTTTGTTTTAAATCCTTTACCAACGCTGCCGACGCCTGGTCGGTAGCTTTACACTGCTGGGTAAGCGCCGAAGGCAAATTGCCATGATTATCCCATCCCTGGTGATACAACTGAACAAATTTTACATTCTTTTCCAGCAGTCTTCTTGCCAGCAAACAATTGGCGGCATAGGTGCCGGGCGTACGCGAGTCGGGACCATACAGATCAAACACCCAATCGGGCTCGTCACTCATATCCGTTATCTCAGGCACGGAAGCCTGCATGCGGAATGCCATCTCGTATTGCGCTACACGGTTACCGATTTCGGGATCACCGAAGGTTTCCAACTGCGATTGATTTAACGCTTTCAATGCATCTAACATTTCACGACGGTCAGCAGCCTCATATCCTTTGGGATTATTGAGATAAAGCACGGGATCGGCGCCGGAACGAAACTGCACGCCCTGGTATTTGGAAGGAAGAAACCCATTGCCCCAAAGCCGGGCATACAAAGGCTGATCCTTTGGTGCATTGTTTGAAACAAGTACAATAAACGCGGGCAGGTTATCATTATCAGATCCCAGGCCATAATGCACCCATGATCCTATGCTGGGCCGGCCGGCCAACTGGTTACCGGTTTGCATAAAAGTTAAAGCCGGGTCGTGGTTGATCTGTTCGGTATACATGGATTTAATAAAGCACAGATCATCCGCTACGGCGCCGGTATACGGCATAAGTTCGCTTACCCACGCACCACTTTGCCCGCGCTGTGCAAATTGAAAAGAGGAACCCACCAGCGGCAGTGCAGATTGTTGTGCACTCATGCCCGTAAGCCTTTGCCCCTTTCTAACGGAGTCGGGTAAATCCTGTCCGTGCATTTTTTCAAGCAGGGGTTTATAATCGAAAGTCTCAAATTGAGAGGGACCGCCACTTTGAAAAAGATATACCACTCTTTTGGTTCTTGCAGGTATATCGGGCATACCTGTTATACCGCTGGCCCCCGCAATAGCTTTTGCCTTATGCGATAAAACATCCTGCCCTGCTAAAAGCGATCCTAAGGCTACGGAGCCCAATCCCAGTGACGCCTTTAACAGAAAAGACCGCCGGTTGAGATGGCTGGCTACAAGCTGTTCAATTTCTTTATTCATATCATTTCGTTTACAGCAAACCGTTATCTTTTGGTTATAAATGCATCGGAGTTCATAATAGTACTCACTACTACCGTTGTTGCAGCCAATGCCTGCAGATCTTTCTTCACTTTAATTTTATAATCGCCTGCCGTTAGCCACCCGCTCATTTTATCCGGCTGATTTTTAAATTTTTCGTATTGCGCTGCATATAAATTTTCGAGAATATCCTTTTCTTTTGCTGAAGGCGTTCGCGCAGTTAAAGCACGGTAACAATACAGTATCCTGCCGCCAACGGTATTGTCATTTGCCAGCGCATTTTCGGCCAGCACTTTTGCGGCCTCAACAAACTGCGGATCGTTCAATAAAACCAATGCCTGCAACGGGGTGCTTGTTTTTTGTCTTTGCACCGTACAACTACTCCGCATCGGTGCGTCAAACGTGCTCATAGACGGAGGTGGATTGGTGCGTCTCCAGAAGGTATACAAACTCCTCCGGTACAAAGCAGATCCCGTATCCTGATGATATACTTCACTGTTTACCGCCCATACCCCCTCGGGCTGGTAAGGCTTTACGCTGGCGCCGCCAATTGCGGGAGAAAGCAGCCCGCTTGCTGTTAAAGCTGCATCACGTACCATTTCGGCTGTTAGCCTGAATGCCGGCCCACGGGCCAATAATACATTTTCCGGATCCTTCTTCAATAATTCAGGCGAAGTATTGGAAGACTGCCTGTAAGTAGCAGATAACACGATAAGCTTTTGCATTGCCCTTACATCCCAGCCCGATTCCCTGAAACGAACAGCAAGCCAGTCTAATAATGCAGGATGAGAAGGCATGCCACCCTGGTTGCCAAAATTGTCGGCGTTTTTTTGAAGACCCGTACCAAAATAAGTTTGCCAGTAACGGTTTACAATCACTCTTGCGGTTAAGGGATTTTGAGGATCCATAAGCCATTTTGCCAAACCCAGCCTGTTCTTTGGCAGATCTTTTCCAAAAGGTAATATAGCTGCCGGCACATCCGGTTGCACCTCCGCTCCATAATTATCATATACACCTCTTTCTAATATATACGATTTTCTTTTTTGCTTCATTTCCTCCATCACCATTATTTCAGGTATGTTTTCCGTAAGCGCATTTCTTTCCAATCTTGTTTGATGCAGCTCACCAGCTTTTTGTTGCCATGCCCTTGAAATATTTAAAAAATAATATTGCGACAGGTCTTCATCGGAAACCATATTTTTTGGGGTGCTGTTACCCGTTTGCATCTGAACCAGCACATTTACTTCAGCGGGAGTAAGGCTACGGTCATAAACCACCAGTTCATCTACCAGCCCATCCTTAAAACCCGTGCCTCTCCAGTCGGCGCCTACCTGCAGCCCCGGCTGCTCCCCGTTGGTAAACATAATATCCTTATACAGGTTGTCCTTTTCCGTTACCATGGCTACTTCACTCCCGTCCATAAATAATTTTAGCCCTTTCGCTTTGCCGGAGCCATCATAGGTAACCGTTAGCTGTATCCATTTTTCTTTCGGCAGCGATGCTTCGCTCACCTTTAGAATATTATTGTATGGCCAGGTATGCGCCATTAAAATTTCAGCCTTGTCGTTTTTTATATTTAAAAAATAACCGCGGAAATTATAGGTGATATCGCCACTGCCTTTATGAAAGATCACACCTTTACTTAAATCCTTTGGAATATTAACCCACACGCCAATAGTAAAAGGCTGAAAGCGATTGAAAATACCCACCTCGCCCAGCTTCAGCACATCATCGCCATTCGATTTAAATGCATTGCCTATGCGGCCGGGAACAAGCACCGGTTCAGCCGTTATGCCTTTATCTTTTGCAGATACTTCATTTATAAAAGCGCCGTTCGCAAGCTTATCAAATGAAAAATGCGCCTGCAATCCTTTTTTAAAATTAAAGGGAATGGTATTCGTTGTGTTTAATTTCCACTGATCAAAATTTGCTTTTTCATTTTCAGCGATAGCATTCAGTTCCGCGGTTAAACTGTCTTCTTTTTTGCTGAGATAAGCAATGATGGAATCCTGTTTTGCATCGGTCAACAGCAACGTAGGAACAGGCATGGCATTGTCCCATGATATTTGCCCTGCTTCATCTACATTATTAAAGAAACTATACAGGCTATAAAATTCTTTTTGAGATATGGGATCGAATTTATGATCGTGGCAGCGGGCGCAGCCTATGGTCAATCCCATTAAAGCGGTACCCACGGTGCTGGTACGGTCTACCACGTATTCATTTCTGAATTCTTCATCTACAATACCGCCTTCCATGTTTTGAGCGTGGTTCCGGTTAAATGCAGTAGCGATCTTTTGTTCGCGGGTAGCGTTGGGCAGCAAATCGCCTGCCAGTTGCCAGGTAACAAAGCGATCGAAAGGCATGTTTTCATTAAACGATTTAATCACCCAGTCGCGCCATGGCCACATCGGCCGGTAGCGGTCAACAGTATACCCATGCGTATCGGCATACCGGGAAACATCAAGCCAGTCTATTGCCATTTTTTCGCCGTAGTGGGGAGACTGTAATAAACGTTCCACTACTTTTTTATATGCATCGGGCGACTGATCTGCAATAAAAGCATTTGTTTCCTCTACAGTGGGTGGTAAACCGGTAAGGTCTAATGTTACCCGCCGCAATAAAGTTTCCTTATCTGCCTCCGGCGAAGGTTGTAAGTTGTTTTCTTCGAGCTTCTGCAATACAAAAGCATCTATATCATTTTTAACCCATTGCTTATTTTTCACTTCCGGAACAGCAGTTTTTTTGGGTGCAATAAATGCCCAGTGCGGTTTGTATTCCGCCCCTTGCTCAATCCATTTGATCAATACTGCTTTTTCATAATCTGTCAGTACCCGGTTAGATCCTTTTTTGGGCATCATCATTTCTTCATCGGGTGTAGTGATCCGGTAATACAATTCGCTTTTAGCCAGCTTGCCGGGAACAATAGCATGTTTTCCGCTTGTTAATACCGCTAAAGCACCTTCCCTGGTGGAAAGGTTTAAGCCCGCCTTTTGCCCCTGGTTTTTATCCGGGCCATGGCATAAAAAACATTTATCGGAAAGAATGGGTTTAACATGCAGGTTATAATCAATATGCGCAGGCAGCGATTTATCGAACTTTGTTATGGAAGCTGGTTTGTCAACAGCGCTTGTGTTGATAAAGAAAAACCCGCCAATAACCAGTAAACCAATGAGCAGGGCAATTTTACCAGGAACTTTTTTTTTCATATTTAAAACAAGCAAAAACTTTCTGCAACAAAATATTATTTTCAGGTATGAAACCAGGCGGGTATAAAGATAATCATAAAAAAGGGTTTATCGGTTGCGGGACGCATCTTTTGTGAAACCTGTTTGGCAGGCATTCATTTTTATTTTACATTCATGCATGATGTGGTTCAAAAAATCGTTTTGAACCACAGCGACAGGGTGGCACAAAGGAACAGGGTTTAAACGCTCTGTGATAATTGAAAAATCTCTGTATAACGCTGTGCATCACGGTGCCCAGTGTCTCCGTGGTATATCACAAGTAACTCATAATATTGTCAATATGAAATCAGTATTCATCTCTGTCGTTCTCGTTGTTTTCAGCTATGGCTTATCCTGCGCACAACCTCCGGACACTAATACTGATGAATCAAGAATTCCTCCCTATACCCTGCCCGACCCGCTGATTTCCCCGAATGGGAAAGCGATCACAACCGTTAAGGATTGGGAACGCAAACAAAGACCATATATTTTAAAACTATTTACAGAAAATGTGTATGGGAAAATACCCGCCAAACCTGCAGGCATGCATTTTAAGGTTACAGAAACAGACTCCGCTGCATTAAATGGAAAAGCAATAAGGAAACAGGTCACTATTTATTTTGCCGCAGGAGATGATGCTCCTTCGATGGACCTGCTATTGTATTTACCCAGAACAAATAAACCGGCAGCAGTATTTGTGGGGTTGAATTTCACCGGCAATCATACCATTGCTGCAGATAAAGCGATTAAACCCGCCAGGCATCTCAAAAAGAAAGACCAGCAAATAACCGACAGTGAAGCCATTGAAAGCTCAAGAGGGTCTTCTGCTTCGCGTTGGCCATTGGAAGAAATAATCAATAAAGGATACGGCGTTGCCACCGCGCATTATTACGACCTGGAGCCTGACGATAAAGATGGATGGAAACAGGGCATTCGTACTACCATGAAAGACGCTTTACATATAGCAACGGATGCATGGAGCGCCATTGGTGCATGGTCCTGGGGGCTAAGCAGGATACAGGATTACCTTGAATCGGATGCGGCAGCGGATGCCAAAAGAACCATACTGATCGGCCATTCGCGGCTGGGTAAAACCGCTTTGTGGGCCGGAGCCAACGACCAGCGCTTTTCCATTGTCATCTCCAATAATTCGGGCGAAGGCGGCGCAGCACTTTCCCGCAGGGTATTTGGAGAAACCATCCGCAACCTCAATACCAGCTTCCCGCATTGGTTTATTGCACGATACAAAAGTTATAACGACCATCCTGAAATGCTCCCCGTTGATCAGCATATGTTGCTATCGCTTATTGCTCCCCGGCCTTTATATGTTGCCAGTGCCGAAGACGACAAATGGGCCGATCCCAAAGGCGAGTTTCTTTCGGCGAAAAATGCAGCGCCTGTCTATGCGCTTTACAAACTACAGGGTGTAACAGTAAATGAAATGCCTGCGGTAAATACTCCTGTGGGAGCAACGATAAGATACCATATCAGAACCGGTAAGCATGATGTTACCCTGTACGACTGGCAGCAATACCTGGAGTTTGCGGAGCAAAATAAAAAAAGTGAATAGTCAGTGGGTGAATGGTGAAGAAGGAATTATCATCTTGTCATTAGTATGCTTTAGCTGACTGCTGAAAGCTGATAGCTGACCGCTTAAGATAAAAAGTGAGTAGTAAGTAAATATTGATCTTTCTTAAAAAATACAGTAATCATTCATGAAAAAAAAATACGGGCGCCGCAATTTCATTAATACGGCTATTGCCGGTGGCATAGGATTAGGCTTATCCAACAGTTTTTCTTCTTTATATGCACAGGGAGGAGCGTTGCAAAAAAGAATTGGCATCATAGGGCTAGATACTTCCCACAGCATTGCTTTTACAAAGGCGCTTAATGCCGCTGAGTCCGCTCCTGAATTAAAAGGTTACAAAGTGGTGGCGGCTTATCCAAAAGGGAGTAACGATATTGAATCATCCGTAAAAAGAATTCCGGGATATACAGAAGAAGTAAAAAAGCTGGGTGTAGAAATAGTAAGCTCAATAAAAGATTTGCTGAAAAAAACAGATTTTATATTGCTTGAAACCAACGATGGGCGCCTGCATTTGCAACAGGCCTTAGAAGTGATTAAAGCGGGTAAGCCTGTGTTTATTGATAAACCTGTTGCGGCTTCCTTAAAAGATGCACTGACAATCTTTAAAGCAGCAGAGCGAAACAAAGTACCTGTTTTCTCCTCTTCTTCGCTGCGGTTCATGCAAAGTGCACAGGAAGTGGCCATGGGTAAGGTGGGTAAAGTGCTGGGCGCCGATTGCTATAGCCCCGCGCATTTGGAAAAAACACATCCCGACCTGTTCTGGTATGGCATTCACGGAGTGGAAACGCTGTATACGGTAATGGGTACAGGTTGTAAGCAGGTAGTGCGGGTGCATACAAACGATACAGATGTAGTAGCAGGTACCTGGGAAGATGGCCGCATTGGCACATTCCGCGGAACCCGTTCAGGTAAAAGCGGCTATGGCGGAACCGTGTTCGGGGAAAATGCAACTACTGTATTAGGGCCCTTTGACGGCTATGACGCATTGCTGGTACAGATCATTGCATTTTTTGAAACAGGGATACCGCCGGTAACCAGCAGGGAAACACTGGAAATGTGCGCTTTTATGGAAGCAGCCGATGAAAGTAAAAACAAAGGAGGCGTTCCGGTTAGTCTGGAGGAGATGATGAGAAGAGCGGGGGGATAATACAGTTTATGGTTTGGCAGTTTGTGGTTTATAGTTGGGAATATCCCTTCGGATTTTAAATTGTTTCTAATCCCTGGGATGGATTTGCAAAAAAGTCAAGGGCTTGAAATATTACAAAATACGTCCTTCCTAAAATAAGAATATGATCATGAAAAATTCACGGAGAAATTTTATTAAAAAGACAGTAGCAGGAACGGCCGCTGTTTCAATAGGCGCAATATTACCCGGTTTCAGCGCTAAAAGTTATGCCGGCATCATAGGCGCCAATGAACGCATACGCGTGGGCGTTATGGGTGTTAACAGCCGTGGCTTGGCCGTGAGCAGCAATTTTGCCGTGCAGGAAGGCTGCGAAGTGGTATATGTTTCGGATGTGGATACCCGTGCAGCGGATAAATGCATAGGAGCAATTGAAAAACTACAGCACAAACGTCCTGCGCCTGCTCCGGATTTCAGAAAGGCGCTGGAAGATAAAAACATGGATGCATTGATCGTTACAGCGCCCGACCACTGGCATGCACCTGCTGCCCTGCTGGCGTGCAAGGCCGGCAAACATGTGTACCTCGAAAAACCATGCAGTCATAATCCCAATGAGGGCGAATTACTGGTAGCCGCCCAAAAGAAATACAACAGGGTTTTGCAAATGGGTAATCAGCGCCGCTCCTGGCCTAAGGTAATGGAAGCGATCGCCGAACTGCACAACGGTATAATCGGCCGCCCCTACTTTGCCAAAACCTGGTATTCCAATAACCGCGCCTCTATCGGAAAGGGAAAAGAAGTGCCTGTACCCTCATGGCTCAATTACGAGCTATGGCAGGGTCCCGCACCACGGCAACCGTATAAGGACAACCTCATTCATTACAACTGGCACTGGTTCTGGAACTGGGGCACCGGCGAGGCGCTCAATAATGGCACGCATATGGTTGACCTTGCAAGGTGGGGACTGAAAGTGGATTATCCGGTGAAAGTAAGCTCTGCTGGTGGCCGTTACCGTTATACCGACGACTGGCAGACACCCGACACCCAGGTCATTACCCTTGAATTTGATAACAACAGCATGATCTCCTGGGAAGGACGCAGTTGCAATGGCCAGCCGGTAGAAGGCAGTTCCGTTGGTGTATTGTTTTATGGGGAAACAGGTTCCCTGCTGATTGAAGGAGGCAACGCCTATAAAATATTTGACCTGAAGGGTAAGATCATAAAAGAAGTAAAGCAGGATGATCTTATTGACCCCCGCAATTTATCGAGCCCGGCACAGGCGCTGGATGCCCTTCATATCCGTAATTTCTTCGATGCTATCCGCAATGGCGCTCCCCTGCGTTCGGATATTATTGGCGGGCACCAGAGCACTTTACTGGTACAGTTAGGCAATATTGCCCAGCGTACAGGGCGCACATTACAAACGGATCCAAAGAACGGACGCATCCTGAACGACAAAGATGCTTTGCAATTGTGGAGCAGGGAGTATGAGCCGGGATGGGAGCCTAAGGTATAGTGCCATTTACTATGCTTACAGGAACCATTGTACGCTCTTGTCTTGTCATGGTGAGGTACGAACCATCTGACGCTCTTGTATTGTCATAGTAGGCACGAACCATCTGCATTGTTTCTTCTCTGTTTGTCATTTGAATTTTATTTGTTTCTTATTATTTGTTTTTTGGGTGCTTTGCATTCCTCTGTATTTACGTAGCCATGCGACCCCCGCGGTAAAGTGTTTTTGTTCAGGGCTACGGCTCACCGATCGTTTAAAACGTTCAGATTCTCTAAAATATTTTCTACTTTGAAATCTATGGGAACAGCGGAAATACAAAACGGGCAACTGATCATTCAGTCCAACATTATAACATATGGAACCGCAGCCGATCCTGCTGTTACAGAAAATATACGCGATGAAATAGAAACCATGTGGAATGAACCGCAGGCTACTGTTATTTTAAAAAGACAAGCACTTCATGTTGTATTCCACATTTCGGCTACCTGTAAGCCACAGATCACCCCGGAAGAAATTTTTGAAAATACCAACCCGCAAAACAATTATTTCCGCATTGAGCCATTGGCCATGGGCAATATTTCATTTGTGGACGGACTGGGGTGCAACAGCGGCTATTTTAAATTGGAGAACTTATACAAAGGATCAACCACCGCCGCGCACGAATATGGTCATACCATTGGATTGGGGCATCCTACCGGGCTCGACCTGCGCGGTAAAGGCGTGCCGGGCATCATGTATCCAAGGGGCACTTTGGTGGACCCTCAATTTCAATACAACCCTCATGCAGCGGCTGGCAACAGCAGCCAGGGCGGAACCATGCATCCTATGCACCGTAAAGTAAAGCTGGAAGATATTGACCTGCTGAAACTGCACAAGCTCTATTTTCAAAATGGTATTTCCATTCTGGGGGAATTCAGCAGTGTATGGCATCCCAATCATGCAGACATGTCTTCACCCGGCAGCCATATTGCATAACTACTCAATCAACCATTCACCAATCAACTAATCACCCAACGAATAAACTACCCACCCTCTTACTTCGCAATATCAATCTTCACTTTTTTATTTTTTATCTTCTGATCCTTGATCAACCGCAATGCCTCACCCATTTTCACTTTTCGCACTGCTGCAAAAGAAAAGAAATCTTTTACTTCAATCAATCCTATATCTTCCTTTTTCAGGTTTGCCTTATTACCTAAAAAACCAACAATATCAATTTTATTCACCTTATCCTTTTTACCGGCAGCTATAAACAAAGTTGACCATTTGGGTTTCTCGGGCAGTATATTGATTTCCGGCAAAGCAATTTTTTCGGCGTCCCGTGCAATATAGGGAGGGCGTTTTTCTTCGGGCGACAAAATAAGTATAGCGGTGCCGCTGGCATCCATCCTGGCGGTTCTCCCATTGCGGTGAATAAAAATCTCCTCCGTTTGCGGCAGGTGGAAATGAATGATATACCGGATATTGGGAATATCCAGCCCCCGCGAGGCCAAATCGGTTGTTACCAATATATTAGACGTGCCATTCCTGAATTTGCATAAAGCGCTATCTCTTTCCTGCTGCTCCATAGCGCCGTGATAAAACACATTGGTAATGGTTTGCTGCGTTAAGTATTCACTGGTGCGCTCCACCGATTCTCGATGATTACAGAACACAACAGTAGAACGGTTGCCCAAATAACAGATCAGCTTAAAAAGCGTTTCTAATTTATCTTTTTCATCGCTCTGCACTATTTTTATTGCCAGTCCTTCAGGCACTTCCTCCGTACCTGACAAGAAATTCAATTTTACCGGGTCTTTTAATCCAATAAAATCAGGAATTTCAACAGCCTCAGTAGCGGAGGTGAGGATTCTTTTTTTCAAAGCAGGCAGGGAATTGATGACAAAAGCCACTTCTTCATGGAATCCCGATTCCAGCGATTTATCAAATTCATCCAGCACCAGGGTTTCAATCGTATCTGCAGTAATATTTCCCCGCCGGATATGATCCGCTAATCTTCCGGGCGTGCCAATGAGCAGTGCCGGTGGCTGCTGCAAATTATTTTCCTCCGTTTCGCGCAGGTGACCGCCATAGCAGCAGGTAACCTTATACCAGGTTCCGAGCGATTTAAATACTTTTTCAATCTGCATGGCCAGTTCGCGTGACGGTACTATAATAAGCGCCTGTGTTTTTTTATTTTCCGGATCAAGCAAATCCAGTATGGGCAATAAAAAGGCCAGTGTTTTTCCTGACCCCGTTGCCGAAAGCAATACCACATTATTATGCTGTTCATTGGCCGCAATGGCTGCTGTTTGCATTTCATTGAGCGCATCAATGTTTAAGCGGGAAAGCATGTCTGGCAGGGAATACGATTTACTTTGCATAGCTGCAAAAGTACGAAAGTGCCGGCTGACGTGCTGTTAAAGATATAGGGTGGGTTATTGGCGTTTTTCGCTCATGTATCCATTCACTTGAGTTTATAGTTTTTCTTCATACCAACCCTCCGCAAAATGTGTTAGAAACCCAAACTCATCTTCATCTTTCATAATAATATGCAGATGAAAAACAATACAATACCGGATCATCACACAAGTTCCAATGCTCCTCAATGGGTTGAAATGCATATACTCAGGCTTCTGCATTGCCATTTCACAGCTAGCGGTAGTGAGTGGCTGAATTGTAATATAAAGTCGGAGATAGTTCTAATGTCAGGGAAGATTGAAGCGAAAATAGATACTTCCTGCGTCAAGCATGACAAGCAAAAGTACACGGTTGGAATGACGCATGCAGCGCAGTGGAGCCAGACCTTTCCCTGCCTCCCTTTAGTAGGCAAGCTGCGTCAGGGTGACAGGCAGCAGGTTGTTGGGTTGGTTTTATTGTAGTGCTCAGCACCCTTGCCACTGCCGCTGTTCAGTTGTGACGCATAACAACCATTTCAACGGGCTTGGATGAACAAGTTTTGAAATTATTGTGTAGTTTAGCCCTTTCACAATGGTAACTATCCAAATCCTTAGCCATATTACGCATGAAATCAATCATCACTTTCTCCAGGTACATCGCTGGCATTCTTTTTATTTTTTCGGGGCTTGTAAAGGCCAATGATCCCTTAGGACTGGCCTATAAAATGCAGGAATTCTTTGAAGTATGGGCGCAGTCGGGCTGGGTGCCCGGGCTTATGCATGCCATGAGCGACTATGCACTGACCTTCTCCGTTATTATGATCGCGTTTGAAATAGTGGCCGGTGTGGCGGTATTGGTGGGCTGGAAGATGCGTTTGTTTAGCTGGCTTTTATTGTTACTGATCATTTTCTTTACTTTCTTAACGGGTTACGCCTACCTGTCGGGCAAATTCAGAAGCTGCGGTTGCTTTGGCGATTGCATTCCGATTACGCCAAAAACATCGTTTATAAAAGATATTGTACTGCTGCTGCTGATCCTTCTCATTTTTACATGGCGCAATAAAATAAAACCTGCACTGCCGTCATTCGGAAGCATATGCATTATCCTGCTGTCGGTGGTTTTTAGTATATGGTTACAATGGCACGTGTTAAAGCATTTACCGGTGGCTGATTGTCTGCCGTTTAAAAAAGGGAATAATATTCCTGAAAAGATGAAGATACCGCCCGGCGCTGTGCCCGACAGCACGGTAATTAGCTTTGTGTATGAAAAGGATGGCGCAACAGTTGAATTTACTTCCGATAATTTCCCTGATGATTTTGATGATTCCATTTATCATTTTGTAAAACGATATGATAAGCTGATCCGTAAAGGAAACGCTGAACCCGCTATTAAGGATTTTGTGCTCACCACTTTACACGACAATGATACTACCATTCAGGTGTTGAGTGACCCGGGTTACAATGCATTCCTCTTTATTAAAGATGATCCGGGAAATGGTGAATGGGTGCAAAACCTGGAATCATTGTATCCCATATTGCAGCAACAAAAAATAAACCTGTTTGTTGTTACCAATAACGCAGCGCAAACAAGCACTTATTTTAATGCTGCACCCCGGGTAACCTTTTTAAAGTGTGATGTGGTACCCATTAAAACAGCAGCCCGCACTAACCCCACATTATACCTGCTGAAGAACGGAACGATCATTAACAAATGGAGTTATGCCGACTGGGATGATGCGGAGGAAGAAATACAGGCTTTAGTGAATTAAATATCATCCATTGATACAATACCTCACCAGGAAAATCTTTTATGCACTGCTTGTACTGGCAGGTGTGGTATGCATTGTATTTTTCCTGTTCCAGGGCTTTGGCGATCCGGCGCGACTGGTATTGGGACAAACCGGCGACAGCGCTACCATTGAAAACATACGCAAAGAACTGTATCTCGACCAGCCCAAATGGAAGCAGTTTGTATATTATGTAAAAGATATTTCGCCCGTAAGCATCCACTCCGCGCAGGAGATTGAACAAAAGAAGCTGAAAGGATTGTTTATCGGGAACGAAAAGATCAATCTTGCCATAAAGCTTCCCTACCTCCGACACTCCTATCAAACAAAAAGAGATGTATTGAACATACTGATGGAAGCTTTGCCGGGCACTTTGCTGCTGGCCATGGCAGCCATGCTGTTTGCCACCATTGCAGGTATTGCGCTGGGCGTATTGGCCGCTGTTAAACAAAATACATGGATGGATACTTCGGCCGTTTTTACGAGTGTGCTGGGTATTTCGGCTCCTTCTTTTTTTACGGGTATACTTATCGCTTATTTTTTTGCCATTGTATTGGGGCCATATACAGGACTTAACCTTACCGGCAGTTATTTTGAATATGATGATTATACCGGCGAAAAGTATATTGTAATTATAAACCTTATTTTGCCGGCACTTACTTTGGGTATCCGCCCGCTGGCCATTATTACGCAGCTCACCCGCAGCGCCATGCTGGATGTTCTGAATCAGGATTATATACGTACCGCCTACGCCAAAGGATTGAGCAGGCGTAAAGTAATATTTAAACACGCCTTGCGCAATGCATTGAACCCGGTGCTTACCGCAGTTACAGGCTGGTTTGCAGAATTGCTGGCAGGCGCTTTTTTTGTTGAGTACATTTTTGGGTGGAAAGGAATAGGTAAAATAACGGTGGATGCATTGGATAAGCTTGATTTCCCGGTAGTAATGGGCAGTGTGCTGGTAACTGCAACACTATTTGTTATTATCAATATCCTTTCGGATGTGCTGTACAGCATTGTTGATCCAAGAGTGAAGACAGGGTAAATAACCCGAAGTAGTACAAAAGCTACATTTATGTTTTCTACTTATTCGCCTGATCCTATAATTTAAATATATCGTTATAAAATAAAGGCAAGTCTTCATCTTTAGAAAACCCAATGATCACCACTCTTATGCTTTTGGCATCATCATTATTAAAAAACCGAATCTGTACGGGCTTATTGCCTTCAGGCAATACTGCGGGGTTCCAGTACAGCGCATCACGGCTGTCTTTTTCTATACGCTTATACGTTGCGTCATTATAATCTGGCTTATAAAAAGGCAACACTTTATCATAGCCCGCTAAAACGCTATTGTTTAAAGAAGGTGGTTTTTGGGCATTCGCAGCCTGCGTATCTCCCCGCCGGGTATAAATGGCCACCGCACCTCCACCGCCACCGCCTATTCCACCCACAAAACCTCCCTTTATCACCTTTACCATGGCTATATTACTCACAGGCAAACTACTTATCGCACCGGGATCAACCCGCATTTCATCAAGATACAGATCTACCCTGCTGCCCCTGATCATGGGAATATAATCTCCTCCCTGCATTTGTATCTGTAATCCTGCCACTCGTCCCTGCAACCACTGAAGAATGTTGGTATACGACATCGCATCCTGGTTCTCATTCACAAAATCAAACACATTTTCATTCATGCTCCTGAACATACCGGAACTTAACTGCTCATTCAACTTTTCTTTATTACTCTTGCTCTGTGCTACTACTTTTACTTCTTCCAGGGTTTTGAATTTTTCATCAGCTACTTTTTGATTCTTAAGATTTGCCATACTTCTCGCCACATCTGCCGGGATCTTATCGTTAGCAGGTCTTTTAACAAGTGTATACCCTCCGGGCGGCAGCGGGTCTTTATAAGGAACAACTTTATTCAGTGGCTCAAATGTTATGGTAACATCCCTGGGAGCGATCTTTTTATTATTGACCTGGTAATAAACCTTCAATGGTTCTTCAAAAATCAGATTTTTCAATTCAAACATTCCTTTGGCATCAGTGGTTACCTGGCTAAGCTGGTTAGTAGAGTCAGCGAAATAGAAAATAAGGTTTACCGTTTCATTGGCCACTACTCCGCCACCGCCATATACTGTGCCCTTATATGAAATAAAGGGTTCGGGTGCATAACGTATCTCAGGAAATTTTCCGTCAATTACAGCGGCCCAGTCAAATCGCTTCCATTTTTCGGAAATCAGCAGTGCATCCAAAGCCATGGGGTCGGCATCTGCATCAAAGTAGCGGCCCGGTGCGTCAATGCGACTGGTAAAATCGGATGTAAGCCACAAACTGGTTAAAATATTATTGTTGCTCAAATAATCATTTACACCACCATCCATTACAAGCACTGTATATTTAAGGTAGTTTGAATCGGCCATTAAATCGAAACCATTAACACCACGGGGAGTATTGCTCAGGTAGAGGGGTGGAAAAGAGGGCCGGCCTACATGAAGCTGCTGCGGCTGAACAAAACACAATCTTTCTGCCACTACGTTTTCCGATCCGTCAAATACCGTTAAGCGCAATACGCCGTTGATCAGTTTATCTGCCGGAATAGAGCTCGCTATTTCGGGTGTAATTTTATTAATATTGGCTTTGTACACTAAAATATTGTTCATGGTGCCAATGATCTTATATCCTTTGGCGTCTGCGGGCAGATCTTTAAATTGCAGGGAATAGAATATAGCAGTATTGGTGCTGTTCACCTTTATGCTTACACCTGAAGCTTCGGCTGCCGGTAAGCTAATGGTTTGCTTCTTTCCTTTTTTGTCCTGCACAATCACCTGGTACTTTTTGTTCTTTTCCGGCACCAGGCTAAAAATGGCCACATTCCTGTCAAGAGCTGCAAAACTGGTAATTTTTCCCGATGGTTTGGCAGCATCAATAACATAGCCGCTCCAGTTTTCGGGTAATATACCCGGTGAAGAAAGCCTTACTGCAACCTTATTGTTAAGCCCTTCAATAAAAGTACCCCCTTCCGGGAAAGCTGCGGCATTCCATACTGCCAGTGAATCGGCAACCAGTTTTTGTGGTGAAGCGGTATTATATAAGGCAAAGGAATGCATATATTGAAAAGCTTCATCGAAGTTGAGCATCCACTGCGTGTAGCCCCTAACGTAATACAGCCCTTCGGGCAGGGAATCCGGGAGTGCAAAGCTGCCCTGCCCTTCCCCGTCAAAAAGCGGGATGCTTTTTCTGGTGATCAATGTCTTTTTGCTATTATACAACTCCAGGGTAAGACTGGTGGAAATAACAGAACGATTGTACCCTTCAAACACGAATGCATTAAACCACATATTTTCTCCGGCCACATAATTTTCTTTATTATAGAGGATGTAAACCTTTTCCTGTGGATATTTTTCTGAAAGTGTTTGCAGGGCCTGTTCGGCTTTATTTTGGGCAAACAGGTAACCGGCTGAGGGCAACAACAAAAGACAAAGCAACAATGTACGGGTAAGATTTTTATAAAACAACATGAGTATTTTTGTTAGAAGCGCAATAGCACTGTTTTGTACTGCAATTTAATATGGCAAATTGTTAGAGCCAGGTTAAATTAAAGATAGCACAATGATAATAATAATGGCCGGAATGTTGAAATTTGAAGCAATGCAATACCCTCAGAAAAAAGTTTATGACCTAAAAGTTTGAAGGAGCATGCACACCCTGCAACCTGACACAAGACACCTGTAACCTGCAACCTGTAACCTGTAACCCTTTTATACCAGCCTTTCATTAATGGCCTTGCTGATGGCCTCACCCTGGGAGCGAACATGCAATTTGTCGTAAATGTGTTTGATATGTGTACGAACGGTGTCGAGACTAATGAATAACTCGGCGGCAATCAGCTTAAAGCTGTTCCCTTTAGAAAGCAACTGTAAAATTTCTTTTTCCCTGTTGGTAAGAAGGTATTCCTTGGCGGGCGTTTTTATGCTTTCCTGCATGCTGGATATGATCATTCTCGCAATAGACGGGCTCATAGGCGCTCCGCCTTCAAGCACCTCCCGTATAGAATGGATAAGCTTATCGGATACATATTTCTTCAGGAGGTAGCCATTGGCCCCTGCATACATGGCATCAAATACATGGGTATTGTCATCAAAAACAGTGAGCATTATAATCTGCACGGAGGCATTGATTGCCCTTATTTTTTTAACAGCTTCAATACCATTGATGCCCGGCATATCAATGTCCATTAATATTACATCGGGGTGCATGGCCTTTATATCCTCTGTTACTCTTGAACAATCCGGGTAGCTGGCCAAAACGGTGTATTCGCCGGTGAGCGCAAGCAGGTTGCTTAAACTTTCACGAAGCGTTGCATTATCTTCATATATAACAATACTTACGGGCATATGTATTTCGTGATACTTTGTTTTGAGTTTGTTGGTTATCATTCATGCATGCGCAAAAAACAATATCCTTTAAAGCATTATTACAAAAAATGAATTGGCTGGGTTGCAACTTACTCATCTTTATTATAGTGGCACATACCCTAATCATGTGATGATTACTTCAAGCGTAATGGTAGTTCCCGTGTTTTTTATGGAGTCAATTTTTAACGATGCTTTCATGCTTGCTGCCCTGCTCTGCATATTTTTTAATCCATTACCCGGGTATTCGGCTGCTGCATTAAAACCTTCGCCATTATCCATAACAATCATTTTGAGACTATCATTTTTCTTTTGCAAAACAATATTCACTTCAGTTGCTTTGCTGTATTTTACAGTATTATTGATCGCCTCTTTAAAAACCAGGTAAATATCTTTTCGCTGTTCAAGATTAAGCTGCGTTTTATCAAGCGATCCCTCTTCGTTAAAATAATAGTTGATACCCGCAGGTTCAAGCATCTCGGCTGTAAACTCTTTCATGCGTAATATCACCTTATCAAAACTGTCGTTTACAGGATTAATAGCCCATACGATATCGCTCATCCGCTCCATAATATTACCGGAATTATCCTTTATCTTTTGCAAATAGGCTCTTATTTTATCGTCTTCAAGCCCTTGCTGCATCGCTACTTTACTGAGTATATTGATACTGGTGAGCGTAGATCCTATTTCATCGTGGAGGTCGCGGGCAATTTTGCTTCGCAGCCTGTCTTCTGCCAGGTATTTAACAATGCGCTCCGAACAAATAGCGGAAATTTTCCTGAGCATCCGCAAATGATACCTTGTAAAAAAGCCCCTTTGGGGATGTTCCGAATCTATCACCCCAAAAACCTTTCCATCCACCCACACCGGAACCGTAATTTCCGATAACCTGCTTTCATCGTCTACTATATACCGGGAGTCGGCTGCTGTATTGTGAATGATCTCGGCATTGCCGGTTTGTGCAACCGAGCCCACAATTCCTTTGCCCAATGGTATTTCAATACGGTTAATGATTTCGCGGCGCCAGGGATTTTTAGGACCAAACGCTGCTTTTTGCAATAACACATTCCCGGTTTCATCCAATTGATAAATTACACAATCCACAAAGCCTATTTTTTCAACACAGTTTTTAGCAGTATTCCAAAAAATATCTTCTACCGTTTTTTGACCGTATAAAGAAGTAGCAAAAGCGCTGATAATTTTTTCTTCTTTTAACCTTTGCTGCAGGGAGTTAATAACCCAATACACCACTATAACAGCAACGAACAGGAGGGTTCCATACAACCACCAGTTGACGGTTTTTTCACCAAAATCATGTACACCCTTGTCTTTAATTTGTGCTTCTGCATATAAAGACAGGCTCAGCACGGGAAGAATCAGTATGAAGGATTTGTTTCTCAAAAAAGCAGAAAATTAGAAGGTATATAAATTTACAGCATGAAAAACAAAAAACAGGATATTTAAATGACTGCCTGATAACGGCTTAAAATACGCGTTGTACGTCTATGAATTTTAACAATACTACAAACATTGCGGAATGCTTTGATGATTTATTTTCGCGTATTGCTTTATTATTCAAAACATATTATAACGGCTTTTTTGATTACCGTATTCCTTTTTAAAGGAATTGGTTCCTTATTGCCGGTATTATCGTTTTCTTTTTTTAAAATTCCGGCTGTTGAATGTATTACAGACGCTGAAACAGAAAATACAGGGAAGGAACGCAATGAAAAAAACGGTGAAAAGGAGTTTATAGCAGATCACCGGACCGCTTTTCAGGTATTATCGGACTTGCCCGGAATAGCTGTAAAGCAAGCAAAAACAATGCAGGCAGGTTACAGGCAAAACACTTTCTTTCCTGTCGCCACTCCCCCGCCCAACTTTTCATAATCCATTCTTACAGTTCTTGCATTATTGGGAACACCTTGCCAGGATGTTGTCCGAATTATAGTTATTAACCAATCATAAATATTATAACATGTATTATATAAGTACGATTAGAAAAGTATGCCTTGCATTTGCATTTCTTCTAACTTCCATCGTAATCTATGCCCAGGATATTCCAGATCGTTCTATCAAAAAAAATATCACCCTAATTGATAGCTCACTCCAAAAAATTACACAGCTCCAACCAAAGCAATTTGAATATAATACCGCTACATTTAAGCACCTGAAGCTCAAAGAAGGAAAACAATACGGCTTTATAGCCGAAGACATCCAGGCAGTTTTTCCGGATCTTGTAAATGAAAAATCATTTTCATACAGGTATGGGAAAAATGTATACCGGAATGCCACCATTAAAACAATTGATGAAACCAGCCTGATACCGCTACTGGTGGCTTCCATAAAAGAACAGCAGGCAGAAATAGAAAAGCTAAAGACCGAGATGCTTGAATTAAAAAAACAAGTAGTTTATAGCGACAATTGAATAATCCCCATTGAAAACTTAGATTGGTGCACGGGACTCAAGCCAGGTTTAACGCCTGGCTTTCTCATTTGTAACACATTCTACGAATCATCATATATTAAATTTAATTAATTATATATTATAATATCATACTATTTATAATATATTACTTTTACTATTTTTTCTCTTAAATTAATGACTTAATATGATTTATTATGCTGAAAATAAACATTATAACCCACGCTTTAATATACACATAGGTAAAACATTCACTTAGATAAGATTTAATAAACTATTAATTTAAATTAGAATTTATAATATGTGAATAATTTATTGGAATAATATTCAATTGTTAAGTATATTTGTTGAATATTAATAAATGATTATTATTTTTAATTCAAAATTTGCCCCAATGGCTAAAAGAACGCTAAAACAAATTGCCCCCTTCCTGGTACTGGCAGCCATAGCTTTGGCTGCTATTTTCGTTAAACCTGTGTCCGACTTTGCAGATACTGGTGCTTACAGTCCTGCAGATATTGCCTGGGTTATTGTAGCCGCTACCCTTGTTTTTTTGATGACACCCGGACTTGCTTTTTTTTACGGAGGAATGGTACACCGTAAAAATGTGATCTCTACTATGATGAAAAGTGTAGTAGCAGCCGGTGTGGTAAGTGTATTGTGGGTATTTGTAGGATATAGCCTTTGCTTCGGTGAAGACATTGGTGGTTTTATCGGTAACCCTTCAACCCACCTGTTTTTTAAAGACGTAAGTTCCGGTGAACCCTGGGTTGGCGCTCCTACCATTCCAAAAACATTATTTTCTGTGTTCCAGCTAATGTTCGCCATTATTACCCCAGGATTGGTGGTAGGCGCTGTTGCTGAAAGGATCCGGTTTACCTCCTATATTCTTTTTATTGCCATGTTCAGTATATTGGTATATGCTCCCCTGGCACACTGGAGCTGGCACCCCGAAGGCTTTTTGTTTAAAATGGGAGCCCTGGATTTTGCAGGCGGAACTGTGGTACATATTTCTGCAGGCTGTGCGGCATTAGCAGGCGCCCTTGTATTAAAACGCAGAAAAGCACATATAGAGCACAGAGAAATCCCCCCCGCTAATATTCCTTATGTTTTGATCGGCACAGGCTTACTGTGGTTCGGCTGGTTTGGTTTTAACGCAGGTTCTGCTTTAGGCGCCAATGCCCTGGCTGTTTCTGCATTTGCCACCACCAATACTGCCGCCGCTGCCGGTGGACTGGGCTGGATGTTTTTTGATGTGCTCAGGGGTAAAAAACCTTCTGTTGTTGGGTTTTGTATAGGAGCTGTTGTAGGTTTGGTAGCCATTACGCCTGCTGCGGGTTTTGTGGCTATACCACAAAGTATCTTCATTGGCCTTGTTGCTGCTATCATCTCCAATATTGCCATCTACTATAAACAAAAATCATCGCTCGATGACACCCTTGATGTTTTTCCCTGTCATGGTATAGGCGGTATGGTAGGTATGCTTATGACCGGCATATTTGCTACCAAGGCTGTTAATGCCGCCGGTAATGACGGATGGTTCTATGGTAACAGTGCGTTCTTCTTTACCCAGTTAAAAGCAATGGCTATTTCTGCGGGGTATAGTTTTGTTGTGTCTTATGCCATTTTTAAATTCATCAATTTCATATTACCGCTTCGTGTAACCGCTGAAGAAGAAGAAATTGGACTGGATGCCACGCAACACAATGAAAAATACCTGCAGGGAACTTTGCTGGTAACCAATAATGGAGCTATACACGAGGAAGAAGCAATAGATTAATTCAAATACAAAGACTGAAAATTTAAAAAAGAAAAGGTACGGTTTTAATAAAACCTCTGACCAGGTTTAAAACAGTACCCTTTCATTTTAACACTTAAAATCAACTGCAATGTTAAGAAAAATTCTTACACCTGCCATTTTTATGGCCTCATTCTCAACTGCTTTTTCACAGGATTCTACCGACAAAAAAGGAGAGCTCACTCTTTCGGGATCGGTTGATGGTTATTACAGGTACAATTTTGCCAATGCCAAAGACCAGGGTGCAACTAATAATTATACCAGTTTCACCAATTCGCAAAATTCCTTTGAACTGGGTATGGCTTCCATTAAAGCGGATTATACGGTTGGAAAAGTATCCGCAACCATTGACCTTGGTTTTGGAACCAGGGCACAGGAATTTTCCTATGCCGAAACAGGCGCCATGGCAGCTATCAAACAGGCTTATATTAGTTATTCCCCTTCCGATAAAGTAAAATTCACTGTAGGTAAATGGGGCACACATGTAGGTTATGAAGTATTGGATCCACAGGTAAACCGCAACTATAGTATGAGCTATATGTTCTCCTATGGGCCATTTTCGCATACCGGCGTTAAAGCCGACTTCGGGCTGGGCGATCATTTCGGATTAATGGTGGGAATAGCCAATCCAAACGATTATATCAGCGCCGGTTTTTCCAAAAAATTTATTCTGGGACAATTCAGTGCCAGCTTTGATAAATTCAGCGCTTTTCTGAATTATGTGGGTGGAAAAGATTTTGATAACGCCTCGAATAATCAGCTTGGACTAACTGCTACTGCCACGGTGTCGGATAAGTTTAGCCTTGGATACGATGGAACGGTAAAGTTTTATAAACCAAAAGGCGGTAGTTCAAGTTCCTGGTGGGGTTCTGCACTATACGTGAACGTTGATCCGACAGAAAAATTCGGATTGACGCTTCGGGGCGAATATTTCGATGATAAAAAGGGTGTAATAACCTATATGGATGAATATAATGATGTTTACCCTCTTTTTGGATCGGGCATTTTCCAAACCACCCTTTCTTTTAATATCAAGCCGCATGAAAATTTCATGATCATCCCGGAATTCCGTTTAGACAGCGCCGAGGATCCCATATTTACAAAAAATAACGGGTCAGGCGTTAAAAGCACTGGGTCATTTGTACTGGCAGCTATTTTCAGCTTTTAGGGCGGGGATGAAGTTATAGGTCTCAGGTTTCAGGGGCACACCTTGTAACCTGCAACCTGAAACCTGACTACGTCTAAAATTTTTCACAGGGCAAGCAATCGTTAAAGCCGTCCATTTCTATGGATGGCTTTTGTTATTGAAAACAGGTGCTTTGTAGTAAGACTTTCAAATTCAAGTCGAGTAAAGGGAGAGGTTACTTATATGATAGACAGAATTAAAAAAGAAATGGGCGGAACATTAGAAAACTTTTATAACAATTCACCCTATTCTTATTCTGACACGACACAAGAGCAATAAAATCACTAATCAAAACACCAGTAATGATAATTTCCGAGCCCGACATTCAATGGTGGTTGAGCCAAAGAGGTTATGATTATTCTTACATCAATATTACAGACCAAGCAGCAATGATCAACGAGTGGCAAAAATTAGGTAACGACAAAGTCATTTTAATAACGACAATTGACAAAGGATACAGAAAACCCAATAACACGAAACATCCGCATTCCTGGAGCATTGCAGACCCAGAGCAAACAATCACGTGGTTACAATCTAAAAAATGACGAAAGCCAGCAGGCAACATAGATTTCGCATAGACTTCAGGCAACATGCTATGTATTTTGCAGCCTCTAACCATTATCCTGAAACTCCCCTCCTCTTGCAACTTGTACCTTGAAACCTGAACCTCTCCATTACGCCGAATTTCTTCCCGCATTGATAATCCCAAAAGAACAACGCATCACTAATTTTTCAAGCGTTTGCTTATGTGGCGATTCAGATGCGTTTTCTTCCATTTCCCTTACTTTGGTAATGGCATATTGCTGTATGGTTACCAGCGGCAGTACGATCCTTTCCCTCATTTGAACGGAAAGCTGTTCTACCGGGTAATCAGCCATCAGCTCATTTTTGCCGGTGAGGCGAAATACATATTGTTTGGTAAGCTCGTATTCATCAAATACCTTATTCCATATTTCTCCGTAAACGGGATGGGTGGAAAGAAAACGGGTCATAGGAAAAAAGCTTTTCTTCATAGACATTTCACAGTTGGCAATGAGCGTTTTAATGAAGGTAGATTTCTCGTAGAGCTTTTTCACCTCTTCCCATCTGCCTTCTTCGTCCATTTTTTTAAACGCGGTGCCAACACCATAATACCCGGTTACATTTTGCTTTAACTGGCTCCATGAGCCAACAAAGGGAATGGCACGCAGGTCTTCCAAAACCAGCTTACCCGAACCTCCTCTCTTTGCCGGACGGCTGCCAATATTGGTTGCTGCGTAAAACCTTAGCGGACTTGCATGACCGAGGTATTCTAAGAAATTAGGATGGTTCTTCAGTTCCAGGTAAGCAGTAAGACTTTTTTCGGCCAATTGCTGTATCAGTTCTTTTTCAGTATCCCGGAGAATGACTTTCTGCGAAGCAAACAGGTCATTGGAAATGCCTGCATTGATCAATTGCTCAATATTAAATTGTGCCGACTCAATGGTACCGAAATTAGAACTTACGGTTTGCCCCTGTATGGTCAACTGAATTTCTTCGTTAGCAATATTTTTCCCAAGGGATGCATAAAACTTATGCGTTTTTCCGCCGCCTCTTGCGGGCGGACCACCCCTGCCGTCAAAAAATATTACATCAATATCATACGCTCTTGATATCCTGGTAAGTTCTTCTTTTGCCTTATATATGCTCCAGTTAGCCATAAGATAACCGCCATCCTTGGTACCATCGGAAAAGCCGAGCATGATGGTTTGCTTATTCCTGCGCAGGCGCAAATGTTCCCGGTAAGCCGGCAGTTCATACAGCTCTTTCATTATGGCCGCAGCGTTATCAAGATCATCAACAGTTTCAAAAAGCGGCACTATATCAACCAGCAGCGAGCTTGCCTCCCAGCCGCTCATCAACAGCAATCCATATACCTCAATAACAGTCAGGGCGCTATCGGCATGGCTTATAACATAACGGTCGCACCCTTCCATCCCGTTATTGGACTGGATATCTTTAATCGCCGCCATTACCTCCAGGGTATCCTTATGAATTTCATCCGTTAATACTTCGCTATCAACCAAAGTTGTAACCTTTACCAGCGCCTGTATTTTTTCCTTATCCGTTAATGATAAATAACCAGACGGAAGGGCTTTTGTTCTGTTCGCAATTGCTTCAATTACTTTGGTGTGAACGGAGCTATCCTGCCTCACATCTAATGACGCAAAATGCAATCCAAACACCTCCACTTTATTGATCAGCGATTCAATCAGGTCGAGAAACAGTCCGTTGTGCTTGTAAATGAGTGTTTCTTTAATTTGCAGAAGAGTATTCAGGATTTCTGCTTTATTTATATCGCTTTTATATCCCGGTACAAAAAGATTATTATACAACTTGAGCTCCAATTGCTGCAGCGGAACATCAACTCCTTTAAACGTGAGTCTCCGTTTGAGGCGGCGAACATCAAGGTAATATGATTTCATAATGCTTTCGCGCAATGCGCCTGCTACCTTTAAGGTGGTATCCGTTCTAACATATGGATTGCCATCCCTGTCTCCGCCGGGCCAAAATCCCATGCGGATAATGGGATTATCGGCAGATACCACTTCGGGCAAATTCGTTTTCATAATTGAAATGATCCTCCCGGCAGCCTGGTAAAAAATATTTTCTAAGTACCACATTAAACTGATCGCTTCATCATAGGGCGTTGGTTTTTGCTGCTTTAAAAAGGGGGTTTTCCCTAATTGCTGCAGGTACATATTGATCTGGTTGATATTGTTTTCAGCAATAGCCCTTGTAAGATCATGAATGATGCCCAAAACAGCCCCCGGGTAAAATTGCGTGGGATGCGCCGTAAGCACAAGCCTGATGCTAAAATCTTCCAGCTTTTTCTTCAGTTGACTTTCATTGTCAAACTGCGCCACTTCCGATTGGAGCCCTTTAAGCGTACCCGGGCCATTCATATCGTTTACAATGGTAAAAGCAGCATCTTCAAGCGCATCGAATAATACTACCTGCCGCTCCACGTATTGCACAAACCGGAACAACAGGTCTAACTTCTCTTCTTCTTTTGCATACCCCGTATGTTTACTAAAGAAGTCGTCAATGATTTGCAGTGGACTTTGCTGATTGGCATATCCCTCTTCACAATAGCTCAGTAACAGGGAGAGCAGGATGCCGGTCTTTTCAATACGATGAAAAGGTAAGGATGTAAACAGGCTGTTGTATATCTGGAACTTACGGCCTACAAGGTTCTGAAACTGCGTTAACGCTGCGGAAGATGAACTTGGCATGAGTTACTGTGCTTAATGATTTAATTCGTCAGGTAGTTGTAAAAAATCCAGGCTCCGCTGTTGTAAGGCAACAAGCGCAACAGGTTTTTAATTGACAGGCAATCGTCCTTTAAAGCCATGAAATTAGTCAAAAAAAGAGGAATTGATCATTACATTAAATATTTTTAACTAAAATCGCAGTGTTTTATGCAACTTATAAAGCAAATCCCTCAAATTGTTATTCATAAATACATTTCGTTATTGAAACTAAATTGCGGGAGTACCGATGCTTCATATAATAGTGCATTGGAGGGCAATCCATGTTGATTAAAGGGTAGGCAAGGATAATTTTCACCATTTTATTTGCTATTGTCCAAATCTGTTTTACCTTCGGCAACTCAAAACAGTAATGGTACAGAACAAATCAAATACATTTCCTTCCGTTGCTGCTGCATATACTTCAGCAGGTACCATTATTATTACAACAACGACAACCCTCATTTGAGGGTAAATTGCACGCATATAATCCTTTGGGCTTCAGGGCTACGATCATCTGAAAAGATACAGGGACCGGTATAATAATAATTATCAAATACAAACATATGCAGGTGTTGAAATTCGGCGGTACTTCGGTAGGAAGCGCCGATAATATTAAAAGAGTAATATCCATTGTAAAAGAAAGATTAGAAAAAGATAAAACGATTATAGTAGTGTCTGCATTAGGGGGAACCACTGATGCATTACTTAATTCGGGATTAATGGCAGCCGCCGGTAATGAGCAATATAAAGAAGAACTGCAGCACATTGAACAAAGACACTTAGACACGGTAAAATTATTAATACCCGTACAGCAGCAGAGCAGTGTATTGAGCATGGTTAAAAAATTATGCAACGACATTGAAGATATCTGTAATGGTGTTTTTTTATTGGGTGAATTTTCTGCGAGGACCCGCGACCGG
Organism: Agriterribacter humi; assembly: GCF_009192765.1. Lineage (GTDB taxonomy): Bacteria > Bacteroidota > Bacteroidia > Chitinophagales > Chitinophagaceae > Agriterribacter > Agriterribacter humi. The sequence goes on from NZ_VOHQ01000001.1 coordinate 775,292, forward strand.
ATGGTAAGCTATGGTGAGCTGATTTCCTCACAGGTTATTGCCGCAGCTTTTAATACTGCAGGAATAACTGCTGCATGGAAGGATGCGAGAACATTGATACAGACCAATGCCAATTTTGGCAATGCCACGGTAAATGTGCCGGTTACCCGCAAACAAATCACGGATTATATTGCCACCTGCAAAGAGTCTTTGGTGGTAGTGCCGGGTTTTATTGCCGCTGATGCCAATAATGAAACGACCACTTTAGGGCGGGGAGGCTCCGATTATACAGCCGCTATACTGGCGGCGGCCACAGATGCCACCGCACTTGAAATATGGACGGATGTATCGGGCATGATGACTGCCGATCCCCGCTGGGTAAGCAGCGCCCGGGTTATTCCTTCCATATCTTACCAGGAAGCTATGGAGCTCTCTCATTTTGGTGCCAGGGTACTTTACCCGCCAACCATTCAACCCGTTTTGCGTAAGGCTATCCCCGTGGTAATAAAAAATACTTTTGCCCCCCGCGATGCAGGAACCATCATTCAGCAAAAAGCTTCAACAAACGGCAATGCCATACGCGGTATTTCCAGCATCAGTAATATTGCCCTGTTCAGCCTCGAAGGAAGCGGAATGGTGGGTGTGCCCGGGTTTTCAAGAAGGTTGTTTGAGGCACTATCGGAGGCGCAGATCAATGTAATACTCATTACTCAGGGCTCTTCTGAACACTCAATTTGTGTTGGCGTTGAAGCCGCCTCTATTCATAAAGCCAAAGCAGTGGTAGACACAGAATTTGAACATGAAATTGCGGTGGAAAAGGTACAGCCGCTTTTGGTAGAAACAGAATTGTCTATCGTGGCTTTGGTTGGAGAAAATATGAAAAGTCATCCGGGCATAAGCGGTAAAATGTTTGGCGCATTAGGAAGGAACGGGGTTAATGTGCGGGCCATTGCACAGGGCTCTTCTGAACGGAATATATCCGCTGTAGTGGCTACAAAAGATGTGCGCAAGGCCATCAATGTGCTGCATGAAGAGTTTTTTGAAACGACAAATAAACAAATTCACCTCTTTATTGCCGGCACAGGCAATGTGGGCAGCAAATTGCTGCAGCAATTACAGCAGCAGCAGGAGTGGCTGGCAAAGCACCTGCGCCTCAACGTTAGGGTTACAGGACTGGCCAACAGCCGGAAGATGATAATAGATGATAATGGTATTGATTTTAACCAGTGGCAGGAAAAATTACAGGGAGGCGAAGTGGCCGATATAGAAGCCTTTGTAAATATCATTATCGGAAAAAACTTCCGCAACGCCATTTTTGCAGATATGACGGCAAGCGATGCAGTGGCAAAAGTGTACGACAGGCTGTTACAAAAAAGCGTTTCTATAGTGGCCTGCAACAAAGTGGCGGCCTCATCATCGTATGCTTACTACAGGCAATTAAAGGACCTGGCAAGATCATACAATTGCCTTTACCTGTTTGAAACCAATGTTGGCGCTGCATTGCCGGTAATAGGAACCCTGAATGATCTGATGCGCAGCGGCGACAAAATCAACCGCATTGAAGCAGTGCTCAGTGGTACGCTGAATTTTGTTTTTAATCACTATAATGGTGAAGTGAGCTTTGCCGAAGTGGTAAAACAGGCACAGGAAGAGGGTTATACGGAGCCTGATCCACGTTTGGATCTGAGCGGTACGGATGTGATGCGCAAAATACTGATACTGGCGCGCGAATCGGGAGAGCAATTAGAAATGGAAGACATAACCTGCAATGGCTTTTTACCGGAAAGCTGTATGCAGGGTGATGTAAAGGCCTTTTATAAAGAAATGGAGAGGTATGAACCTCATTTCAAAAAATTGTATGATGATGCAGCAGCAGCAAACAGCAAACTTAAATTTGTAGCTAAATTTGAAAAAGGGAAAGCTGTTGTGGGATTGGAGCATATCCCGCCCCAGCATGACCTGTATCATTTATATGGAAAAGATAATGTGGTATTGTTTTACACAGCGCGCTACCCCAGCCAGCCTTTGGTGGTAAAAGGAGCCGGGGCAGGCGCAGAGGTAACTGCATCGGGCGTATTTGCTGATATTATAAGAGCAACGGCATCATAGATACGTCAATTTGAATTGAATATTCAGCATATGAAATCACAAATCTCAAATTCTACCATGCATCTAAAAGCGACAGCGTCAGCAAAGAATAAATCAATAACCGTTTACGCTCCCGGCACGGTAGCTAATATCGTATGCGGATTTGATGTGCTTGGACTGGCTTTGAACGATCCTTATGATATAATGACAGTAAAACTCATTGAAGAACCTGTGGTGGTCATTCATAACGTTGACAATTATGGATTACCCACCGATCCTCAAAAGAACGTAGCAGGTGTTGCGCTTTTGGAAATGATTGACAGGCTGGACAGTAAGATAGGATTTGATGTTACGATCGAAAAAAAAATAATGCCTGGCAGCGGCATCGGCTCAAGCGCAGCCAGTTCAGCAGGTGCAGTGGTGGCTGCCAATCATTTGCTGGATAATATTTTCAGCAATGCCGACCTGGTGCAGATGGCCATGCTGGGTGAAAAACTGGCATCGGGTGTTAAGCATGCCGATAATATAGCGCCCTGTATCTATGGGGGGGTTACGCTTATTCGCAGCATTCATCCCCTGGATGTGATCAGCGTTCCATCTCCTCCCCTGTACGTTACGCTGGTTCATCCGCAAATAGAAGTACGCACGGAAGATGCCAGGCAGATACTCAGAAAACAGATATTATTGAAAGATGCCATTAAACAATGGGGCAATATTGCGGGGCTGGTTACGGGATTAATGAAAAGTGATTATGATCTTATCAGCCGTTCTCTTGAAGATGTGCTGATTGAACCCATAAGAAGCATCCTTATTCCCGCTTTTGCTGAGGTAAAATCCGGGAGTTTGGAAGCTGGCGCGTTAGGTGGTGGCATATCGGGTTCAGGGCCCTCCATATTTATGCTCAGCCGTGATGAAACAACTGCAAGGGAGGTTGAAAAAACAATGCAGGAAACATACACGAACACCGGAATCGCTTTTCATACTTATGTTACAACCGTAAATATGGAAGGAGTTAAACTGATGAATTGATACATTACTTTATTGAACTCCTTTAATAACCATAGCCGTTTATAAAGAACAGCAATAACTACAATGAAATATTATAGTCTGAATCAAAAGTCACCTAAAGTACATTTTAAGGAAGCTACTATAAAAGGACAGGCGCCGGACAAAGGATTGTATTTTCCGGAAACGCTTCCCCGGCTTGAAAAAAGCTGGGTTGACGATATCGGGAATAAGAATAATGAAACCATTGCTTTTGATGTAATACAACCTTATGTTGGCAGCGATATACCCGAAGATCAGTTGCGCCGCATTGTTGGGGAAACCATTAATTTTCCGATCCCTTTGGTGAAAATAAACGACAACATTTTCTCTCTTGAACTCTTCCATGGTCCAACCCTCGCTTTTAAAGATATTGGCGCCAGGTTTATGAGCAGGTGCCTGGGCTATTTTGCAAAAGAAAGAAGCGAAAAAATAACCGTGCTGGTAGCCACTTCCGGCGATACCGGCGGCGCCGTAGCCAATGGATTTTATGAAGTAGATGGAGTAGATGTAGTTATTCTTTATCCATCAGGAAAAGTGAGCTCAGTGCAGGAAAAGCAATTGACCACCCTGGGCAAAAATATTCATGCGCTTGAAGTAAAGGGTTCATTTGACGATTGCCAGCGAATGGTAAAGCAGGCTTTTGCAGATGAAACGCTCACTCAAAAAAGATTACTCACTTCAGCCAATTCCATTAATGTGGCCCGCTGGTTGCCGCAGCAATTTTATTATTTCTTTGCTTATAAGCAATGGGGTGAAAAAGAAAATCCGCCGGTGTTTTGCGTACCCAGTGGAAACTTTGGTAATATTTGCGCGGGTATGCTTGCACATATCACCGGACTTCCGGCAGCGCATTTTATCGCGGCCTGTAATACAAATGATGTTGTGCCACGTTACCTGCACAGCGGCGAATACCAGGTTAAACCTGCAGTGCCCACCATTTCCAATGCCATGGATGTGGGCGATCCCAGCAATTTTGTGCGTGTACTTCAATTGTTTGGTCATCATTATGTCAGCCTTCAGGAAAAACTTTCCGGGTATACGATTACCGATACAGAAACGAAAGCCACCATAAAAAGGGTAAAACAGGACACCGGTTATTTGCCCGATCCGCATGGAGCAGTAGCTTACCTTAGCCTGGAACGTTATCTTGAGCAGCATCCGCATCAAAAAGGGATCTTTCTCGAAACTGCTCATCCAGTAAAATTCTATGATGTGGTTGAACCTGTAACCGGCGAAAAAATAGCTATACCCCCTTCAATAGAAAGTATACTGCAACGCCCTAAGCACAGCACAGTTATTGAGGCAGACTATCCATCGCTTAAAAAAAATTTATTACAATATTAACCCGTTGTAAAAACCATGTGAAACCCTGCTTTTGTTACGGGTATTCTTTCGATATTTGTGGTACAGAGGCGTTGAATTATGCATGATATAGAACCGTTTTATAACTGGCGGCATTTGTATGCTTCGGAAGAAGACCCAAGATCTCCTTTTTTGGGAAGGGAGTACAGTGAATTTGTATTTTCGCAAGCCGTATACAATTATTATATCCATCCTCAATGGGACGAATTTGGATCGCGTACTTTATATATGAAGATCCTTTATGCGGACTACGAAAATGGATTCGCCATTATAGAATTAATAGGCGAATGGAATGATGCCATAGAAAACGACATACAAACTTTACGAAGAGAAGTTACAGATGTGCTCTTTTACGAAAGGATTACAAAATTTATTTTAATAGCAGAAAATGTATTGAATTTTCACAGCAGCGATGACAGTTATTATGAGGATTGGTTCCAGGAAACCAATGAGGAAGAAGGATGGATCGTTATATTAAATTTGCCCGAACAGTCGCAATATGATTTTAAAAAAGCGAAACTGAACCGGTATGTTGAATTACTGGACATTTTTGATTGGCGTATAGTTCAGCCCCAGCACCTCTTTCAGCTTATTGCTGATCGTCTTTCAAAACGGATAGATTTATAAAAAATATCATAACCTGATTTTTATGAGCATTTGTGTGCTATTTTTGCACTACTTTTTCTAACCACTTCTTCTTATTATGACCTGGAAACAACTCTTCACTTCTTCCGTTGGAAAAAAATTTGTAATGGCGCTTACGGGTGTTTCCCTCATCGCATTTCTTGTGGTGCATGTTGGGATTAATGCCTGCATTTGGGCAAACGATGACGGCGCCATGTTCAATAAGGCCGCTCATTTTATGGGAGCAACAGTAGTAATCCGCATTCTGGAAGTGGGATTATTTATCGGCATTATTTTACACATTGTACAGGGATTGATCCTGGAAGTGCAGAACAGGAGCAGACGAAGCATAGGCTACCAGGTTCCTTTGGGCAACCGCGGAAGCAAATGGTACAGCCGCAGTATGGGATTACTGGGTACTTTAATCCTGCTTTTCCTGATCATGCATATTTATCATTTCTGGACGCCCAGCCGGCTCGGCGGAATTGGCAATATTCATGAACTGGGCATTACTTCCTACGATGGAAAAGAATATCATAATCTGTATGGCGAAATGCTGATCGTATTTCAATCGCTGGCAGTAGTTACTTTATATGTGCTGGCCTGCATTTCCTTAGCTTATCATTTAATGCATGGGTTTAACAGCGCATTCAGAACGCTTGGCCTGCACAATCAACGCTATGTGCGTATTGTTCATGCAGCAGGCACGGCATTTTCAATAATAGTACCATTAGCTTTTGCCATGATGCCGGTATCTGTATATCTGGGGTGGGTGAAATAGTGGTAAGTGGTAAGTATTGGAGAGAAGTGGAGGGAAGCGAATAATTCGTTAGGGATGATCTCTTACTTTTATTAATAACCTGAAATCAATCTGGTAAAATCATCAACGTATTTACAATTATGCTGGATTCAAAAATACCTGCAGGACCATTAGAGAATAAATGGAGCGACTACAAAGGCCATGTAAAGCTGGTAAACCCTGCCAATAAACGTAAACTGGAGATCATTGTTGTAGGAACGGGATTGGCCGGAGCTTCTGCAGCCGCTTCACTGGGTGAATTAGGATACCGCGTAAAAGCCTTTTGTTTCCAGGACTCTCCCCGCAGGGCGCATTCTATTGCAGCACAGGGCGGCATAAACGCTGCTAAAAATTATCAAAATGACGGCGATTCTGTTTTCCGTCTTTTTTACGATACGATAAAAGGAGGAGACTACCGTTCGCGGGAAGCCAATGTACATCGTTTGTCAGAAGTAAGCGTTAATATTATTGATCAGTGTGTGGCCCAGGGCGTACCCTTTGCAAGAGAATACAGCGGATTGCTGAATAACCGGTCATTTGGGGGTGTACAGGTAAAAAGAACATTTTATGCTGCCGGTCAAACTGGCCAGCAATTACTGATAGGTGCTTACCAGGCGCTCGAGCGGCAGGTAGCACTGGGTAATGTAACCATGTACACGCGTCATGAAATGCTGGATGTGGTGGTAATTGATGACAAAGCCAGAGGTATTGTTTGCCGAAACCTTGTTACGGGCGAACTCGAAAGACATTTCGGTCATTCGGTATTGTTATGTACCGGCGGTTATGGAAATGTATTTTATTTGTCTACCAACGCCATGGGCTGTAATGTTACCGCAGCCTGGAAAGCCCATAAAAAAGGCGCTTTTTTTGCCAATCCCTGCTTTACGCAAATTCACCCTACCTGCATACCCGTTACCGGCGATCACCAGAGCAAATTAACACTGATGTCGGAATCTCTGCGTAACGATGGCCGCATATGGGTTCCCAAAAAACAGAACGATACCCGTAAAGCCAATGATATACCGGAAGAAGAACGGGATTATTATTTAGAAAGGAAATATCCGGCCTATGGTAACCTGGTGCCCCGCGATGTGGCTTCACGTGCGGCTAAAGAAAGATGCGATGCCGGTTACGGCGTAGGCACTACCAAGCAGGCGGTTTATCTCGATTTCCGGTATAATCTTATCAATAAATATGGAAGAGCCGAAGCCAGCAAGCAGGGAATAGAAAATCCCGACATGGATACACTCATAAGATTGGGCAAAGAAGTAGTAAAGGAAGAATACGGTAATCTCTTTGACATGTATGAAAAGATTACGGGTGAAAATCCATATGAAGTACCCATGCGCATCTACCCCGCAGTACATTATACGATGGGCGGACTATGGGTAGATTATGAACTCATGACTTCTATTACCGGCTTATACGCATTAGGAGAAGCAAACTTTAGTGATCATGGCGCCAACCGCCTCGGTGCTTCCGCCTTGATGCAGGGATTGGCAGATGGTTATTTCGTTATCCCCTACACCATTGGCAATTACCTGGCCAATGAAATTTCTGTAAAGCCCATTCCCACTACGCATGAAGCTTTTGAAGCAGCCGAAAATGCAGTGAGAGACCGCATCAGCAGCCTGATGAATATCAAAGGCAAACAGTCGGTAGAAAGTTTTCATAAACGCCTGGGAAAGATCATGTGGGATAAATGTGGCATGTCGCGCAATGCAAAAAATCTGAATGAAGCAATAGAAGAAATAAGGTCTCTGAAAAAAGAATTCTGGAGCGATGTAAGGATCCCCGGCGATATCAATGAAATGAATCCTGAATTAGATAAAGCCAACCGCGTGGCAGATTTTATTGAGCTGGGCGAACTGATATGTATAGACGCTCTTGAAAGGGCGGAAAGCTGTGGCGGCCATTTCCGGGAAGAAAGCCAGACGGAAGAAGGAGAAGCCCTCCGCCATGATGATCAGTTCCTGTATGTGGCAGCCTGGGAATACAATGGAGAGCACAACTGGAAACTGAATAAAGAAGAACTTGAATTTGAACTGGCCAAACCAACGCAGCGGAACTATAAATAATTTGAAAATTTGAAAATGAGGCAATTTGAAAATATGTTAATTTGATCAAATTCAAATTGCTAACTTTTAAATTTTCAACAATGAGAAATGACAAACCCAATGTAATAGTGGAAAAGACAATAAATTTTGCACTATCTGTCATTGAATACTGTGAGAGATAAAAAATTTGTGATAGCCAGGCAGTTATTGCGTTCTTCAACATCTATAGGAGCAAATGTTTTTGAAACGCAAAATGCGGAGAGTAAAGCTGATTTCATTCACAAGATGAAAATAGCAGCTAAAGAAGCAAGTGAAACTCTATATTGGCTGACACTCTGTGAAAGAAGTAAAAATTATAGGTTTAACAATATGCTGATTGATAATTTGGGTGAGATTATAAAGATATTATCTAAAATAATTTCTTCGGCAAAGGGAAAAATTCCAGGGTTTATTTGGATATTTCTTTATGCATTTTCAAATTTTCAAATTTTCAAATTAGGGGATTAATTATGGACCATTATACAATGAACCTCACCTTAAAGGTGTGGAAACAAAAAAACAAAAGCGAAAGAGGACATTTTGAAACCTACCAGGTAAAGGATATTTCTTCTGAAATGTCGTTCCTCGAAATGTTCGATGTACTGAATGAAAAATTAATTGAGGAAAACAGGGAGCCCATAGCCTTTGACCATGATTGCCGCGAAGGGATTTGCGGCATGTGCTCAATGTATATCAATGGCCGACCGCACGGGCCATGGCATGGCACTACTACCTGCCAGTTGCATATGAGGGCGTTTAAAGATGGCGATACCATTGTAGTTGAGCCCTGGCGCGCCAATGCTTTTCCCGTAATTAAAGATCTTATTGTAGATCGTCACGCTTTCGACAGGATCATACAGGCGGGCGGCTATATTTCGGTAAACACAGGTAATGCGGTAGACGGAAATTCCATTCCTGTTGAAAAAGAAAAAGCAGACCAGTCTTTTGCCGCTGCCGCCTGTATAGGATGCGGCGCCTGCGTGGCAGCCTGTAAAAATAGTTCGGCTATGCTTTTTGTATCTGCTAAAGTTGCCCACCTCGCTTTATTGCCACAGGGTGCACCGGAGAAAAAGAGCCGGGTACTCAACATGATAGAGCAAATGGATAAGGAGGGTTTTGGTTCATGCACCATGACGGAAGCTTGTGAAGCCGTTTGCCCCAAAGAAATTTCTGTAGATAATATTGCAAGGTTAAATAAAGAATACCTTTCCGCTGCAAGCACTATTGATAAATAGCTAAATGAATGGTAATGAAATCATACATGCAGAGGCTGTTACAACGGATACCATTGAAAATTCCCTCACTGATCAAAAAAAAGTACGGCTTGATGTGCTCCGGCTCGATAAAATACATCCCGTAGTTTCAGGAAATAAATGGTTCAAACTTCAATATTATACAGGTGACGCTGTAAACAAAGGATATACTACATTACTCACATTCGGCGGTTCCTATTCCAATCATATTGCAGCTACCGCATATGCAGCAAAAACGCTGGGGCTTAATGCTGTTGGCGTTATAAGGGGAGAAGCTCCCAAACAATGGTCGCATACCCTGCAGGAAGCACATGCCTGCCAAATGCAGCTTGTTTTTTTACCAAGGAATGAATACGATGCAATAAAAAAAAATGTGCATACCACAAAATTTGAAGCGCAATTTGGTAAGGCATACATTATTCCCGAAGGTGGTTATGGCCTGCCGGGCGTGCAGGGCGCAGCGGATATGTTGCATAGTACAGATACCAGCAATTACACACATATTGTTTCGGCTGTGGGAACAGGAACAACCATAGCTGGCATCATACAAGCCACAGAACCTCACCAGCAGGTTACAGGCATAAGCGTTATGAAGAACAATCTGGGTTTGAACGATGAAATACAATCTTTATTAAATACATCCCTGCCTGGCAGGTTTCGCCTTATACATGATTATCATTTTGGAGGATATGCAAAATACACCCCTGCACTAACCGGGTGGATGAACCGGTTTTATCATGCATCAACTATTCCGCTGGATTTTGTTTATACCGCAAAAATGATGTATGGTATATTTGATCTGATGGAGAAAGATTTTTTCCGGCCGCGATCCCGCATCTTAGCTATCCATAGCGGGGGTTTACAGGGCAACCGCTCTCTTGCACCCGGAGTTTTAGTATTTTAATATATAAGTGTAGCATTATCTTTGTTGCGTTCAGCGTTAATGCTTTTGATATAATTATTACCATGAAAATTGTTTCCCGGGTTATTGCTTTCATTACGCTTATTTCATACAGCTATGCCATCCAGTCGCAGGACACCTTGCCCGATTTTACAGTTGTAAACAGAAATGGTAAAGTTATATTGAGCTGGGTAAACGATTTCCCCGTAATAAAACAGTTGAGTATTCAGCGTTCCTCAGATAGTTTGAAAGGTTTTAAAACCATTTTAACGCTGCCTGATCCATCATCAGTTACCAATGGGTTTCTTGATAATAATGCTCCTGATGTTTCGTCTTTCTACAAATTGTATATTTTGCTCGACAATGGAAATTACATGTTTAGCACATCGCAAAAACCACAGAAAGATCTGCCGCCCGTAGCAAAAAAAGAAAAAAGTGCAATCAATAATAGTGCAACTGCTCAACCAAACGCACAGGATAACAAAGGCGCTGCTAAAACAAGTGCCGCAGCTACAGATAAAACATCAACGTCATATCAGCTACAGTCTGCCGCCCGAACGTCCGGTAAAAAAAGAAGCGATGGTTTAATAGCGGATACAATGAATTTGGTAAGACCTGAAACATATAAACCTTCAAGTTTTGTTTTTACAAATCCTGATGGAGATATTACTATTGTATTGCCTCCGGGAAGACTGAATAATTTTAAAATCAGGTTCTACGAAGAAAATGGCAATATCCTGTTCCAGATCAATGATATTAAAGAACATATTTTTACGCTGGATAAATCAAATTTCATGCATGCAGGCTGGTTCAGGTTTGAATTATTTGAAAATGGCACACTCAAAGAAAAAAACAAAGTAAGGGTACCATAATATATTAGCTTTCATCAACAAGCGTACAATCGAATACCCGTTCAAAACAATTTTTCAGGGTTGCTTTTACTGTCTCTGTTCCGGGGTTAAAATTCAATTCTTTTTCTATTGAAGTTACCTGCTTATTGGCAATACCGCAGGGAATGATGTAATTAAAATAATCCAGGCTGGTGTTTACATTCAATGCAAACCCGTGCATGGTTACCCACCGGCTGCAGCGTACACCCATGGCGCATATCTTTCTTTCCCTTCCTTTTACGGAGGGCTCTATCCATACGCCTGTTTCGCCGGGCGAGCGCTCACCTTTTATACCATACTGTTGTAAAGTAAGGATAACCACTTCTTCAAGATTACGCAGATATTTCCCGATATCGGTATAATATTTCTCAAGATCAAGAATGGGATAGCCTACAATTTGTCCCGGCCCGTGAAAGGTAATATCTCCGCCCCTGTTGGTCTGATAATATTCAATTCCTTTTTGATGAAGGGCTGCTTCGCTGATCAGCACATTTTCTGCATGCCCGCTTTTGCCTAAAGTATATACGGGGGGGTGTTCACACAACAGCAAATGGTGGCGCGTATCAGCGGCGGCTGGCTCAAAATCGGTTTCCTGCCGGGCGCCGTTGGATGAATAGGATAAACCGGCTTTGGCTAATGCTTTTGCCTGCACATTCTTCAGCAGCAATTGTTCCTGGAAATCCCATGCATCTTTATAGGCTACAGCGCCCATGTCTTTAAAAAAAACTTCCTGCATGCCTGCAAAGTTATTTCATTTAAAGCAATGGAAAACGTTTCCCTCCCTGGACGCTTAACCGATCTTATTACTTATCTTAGAAGACCTGATCTGGTATATTGCCCACAACGAATATTGCATCGCTATATGAACCGTAAAAATTTTATAAAAAATACCGGGCTCATTACGGCCGGATTAAGCTTGTCGGAAATCAGGTCGCTTGCCTCATCCTGGCAGTTACCCGCACCCAATAAATTGCCCCGGTGGAAGGGATTTAATTTGCTCGATTTCTTTTCACCCGCTCCCCATCCATCGCGTAACCCAACCACTGAGGAACATTACAAATGGATGCGCGACTGGGGATTTAATTTCGTTCGTGTGCCCATAGCGTACCCGCATTACCTGGATATAGACCGTTCGAAAGACATTACACCTGACGATGTATATAAGATCAGCAATGAGGCGATTGACAGGATAGATGCTTTGGTAACCACGGCACATAAATATGGAATCCATGTAAGCCTTAACCTGCATCGTGCACCGGGCTATTGTATCAACGCCGGATTTCATGAACCCTATAATTTATGGAAAGATGAAGCGGCTCAGGAGGCTTTTTATTTCCACTGGAATATGTGGGCAAAAAAATATCAAAACCTGTCACCTCAAAAAATAAGTTTCGACCTGGTAAATGAGCCCAGTATGCGGGAAGATATGAATGACCAGCATTCCAGATCGGGACCGGTACCCGGGGATGTATACCGCAAGGTTGCCAAAGGAGCCGCTGAAGCCATTCGCAAAGAGAACCCGGAACATCTGGTAATTGCCGATGGAAATAATGTGGGCAATACACCCATCCCGGAAATTAAAGACCTGAATATCGGGCAAAGTTGCAGGGGATATTATCCCGGCGCTATCTCTCACTATAAAGCACCCTGGGCCAATAAAGACATTAATAACCTGCCTGAACCCAAATGGCCCGGAGAAGTAGGCGGAAAACATTTTAGTAAAGCCATGCTGGAAACCTATTATAAGCCATGGACCGATTTAATACAGCAGGGCGTTGGGGTACACTGCGGGGAGTGTGGCTGCTGGAACAAAACCCCGCATAATGTATTCATGGCATGGTTTACCGATGTGCTCAGCATTCTTAAAGCCGGCAATATTGGTTTTGCAGTATGGAATTTTATAGGAGATTTTGGGGTGCTCGACTCCCGGAGAACAGATGTGGATTATGAAGACTGGTATGGGCATAAATTAGACAGGAGGTTCCTTGACCTGATGCGCAAACAATAAGAAATTTCCAGGCAGGCAGATACCCTGGTTCATATCATGTTAAACCATGCCGGCAGGCTTATTCCTGTTATCTTTGCAAAAAACAAGCAGGTTATGCTCAGTGAAAAGGAATGGGAGAATGAACCGGAAGATGACGATAGCAGCGAATCACGCTATGAGCGGATGGCCTTTACCGTAGATAAAGGACAGGAATCCATTCGTATTGATAAATTCCTCATCAACCGTATGGAAGGCGGCACCAGGAATAAATTGCAGCAGGGCATTGAAAAGGGGTTTGTTTTGGTAAACAACCAGGTGGTAAAATCCAATTATAAAATACGCCCCGGAGATCATATCATCATGTATTCAGACACTGCACCTGAATTAACAGAAGTAATTCCCGAACAGCTTCCACTCGATATCAGGTATGAGGATGATGATATTATCATACTTTATAAGCCCGCTGGTATGGTAGTGCATCCCGGCTCGGGCAATTATACCGGAACAGTGGTAAATGGTATATCCTGGTACTTAAAACAACAGCAGCCTCATTTATCGGAGTCCGAACTCCCTCGTTTTGGATTGGTGCACCGTATAGATAAAAATACTACAGGGTTGCTTGTGCTGGCTAAAAATGAAATCGCTTCAGTGCGCCTGGCCAGCCAGTTTGCAGAACATACCGTGCAAAGAAGATATATCGCTCTTGTATGGGGCGACTTTACGGATGACAGTGGTACAATTGTAGCTCATGTAGGGCGCCATCAACGACACCGTAAGATTATGGATACCTTTCCTGAAGGCGAATATGGAAAAGAGGCCATTACTCATTACAGGGTATTGGAAAGATTGGGTTATGTAAGTTTGATTGAATGTCGCCTGGAAACCGGGCGAACCCATCAAATACGGGTACACATGAAATATATCGGTCACCCCCTATTTAACGATGAAACTTACGGTGGTGATAAAATTGTTAAGGGAACGGTTTTCACCAAATACAAACAGTTTGTTGAAAATTGTTTTGCGCTTTGCCCACGCCATGCGCTTCATGCTAAAACATTAGGATTTATTCATCCAACCTCGGGTAAACAGATGCTTTTTGAAAGTGAAATCCCTGCCGATATGCAATCGGTTATAGAAAAATGGAGACGATACGTAGGAGCGAAAGGGATGAATGTGGAATAATCTGCAACAATATTTGGATATTTATTTTTTACATATCAAGCTGGCATATTGCGTCCCGGAAAACGCCATCAGCTTTCTTCTCCCCCAAGCAATTCTCTTTCCACCTCTTCCATTTGCACAATATCCCATGCTTCACTTTCGGTGGGGGTAACATTAAGCAGATCAAGCAGATCAAGCTTTTTGAGCGTATCTTTTACGGATGGCTGGATTTCACATAATACAAATGAACGGTTGGCCGCGTAGGCTTTCTGTTGCTCTTCTACAAGAAATTGCGCAACCGTTTGCTCAAGGCTCTGAACAGTTTTCAAATTCAGAATGATATGTTTAACATCATTTTGTGTAACTTCAGTAAACAATTCACGTAGTTTATCTGTCATATTAGCAGAGAATTGAGATTCATTAAGCGATATGACATGAAATTTTTCCTTGGTATCTATTTTGAAGTTCATTCTTGAGTTCTTTTGATAGATTGATTTTTACAGGTAAAGTTTACCGCTTTTCATTGCTTTATCTGAATAAGTAAAAGTGTGTTTTATCTTTTGCATAATTCCAGTAATGGAAGACAATAAATATGCTGTAACGCTCACTAACACAATAATACACACACCTGCAATGTTCTATTAATCATAAGAAGTCAAAATTATTAGTTATTATTGTATCGATCACTATTTAAATTCTATTTACATGGATAATAATTTTTCTACCCAGGTAAAAGAAATTATCTCATTCAGCAGGGAAGAAGCACTGAGGTTGGGAAATGATTTCATTGGAACAGAGCATCTGTTGCTGGGACTGATCAGGGAAGGGGAAAATATGGCGGTGAAGATACTGAAGAATCTTAACGTTGACCTCTATGAACTGCGTAAAGAAGTGGAGTTGGCAGTAAAAGATAAAACGGGAAAAAACATTGCCAATATCAACAGTTTACCCCTCACCAAACAAGCCGAGAAAGTAATACGGGTTACCGTACTGGAAGCAAAAGCGCTTAAAAGCCCTACCGTAGAAACGGAACACCTGATGCTTTCTATTTTGAAAAACAAAGAAAATATTGCTACACAAATTTTAAATCAGTTTGACGTGGACTACGACCTTTTCAGAAATGAGCTGGGCATGGTCAAAAGCAATGATGTGCGCAGCGAATATACCGATGATGCTGATGACGATTTTGATGATGAAAAGAAAAGTTATCAGCAAAAGTCGAAGGCTCAGGCAGCAAATACCAAAAGTAAAACGCCTGTTTTGGATAATTTCGGACGTGATATTACGCGGCTTGCCGAAATGGGCACTTTAGATCCCATTGTTGGCCGTGAAGAAGAAATTGAGAGAGTATCGCAGATACTATCGCGCCGCAAAAAAAATAATCCTATTCTCATTGGCGAGCCCGGTGTTGGTAAAACAGCTATCGTGGAAGGACTGGCTTTGCGCATTGTGCAAAGAAAAGTTTCCAGGGTATTGTTTGATAAACGGGTGGTATCGCTTGATCTTGCTGCGTTGGTAGCAGGCACCAAATACCGTGGCCAGTTTGAAGAAAGGATGAAAGCCATTATGAATGAACTGGAGAAGAACAGGGATGTTATTCTTTTCATTGATGAAATTCATACGATCGTTGGAGCGGGCGGAGCCAGTGGTTCCTTAGATGCTTCCAACATATTTAAACCGGCGCTTGCCCGTGGCGAGCTGCAGTGTATTGGCGCCTCAACGCTGGATGAATACCGCATGTATATTGAAAAAGACGGTGCTTTGGACCGCCGGTTTCAGAAAGTACTGGTAGATCCGCCAAGCGTAGAAGAAACCATACAGATATTGCAGAACATTAAATCTAAATACGAAGATTTTCATAATGTAACTTATGCGGATGACGCCATTGACGCATGTGTAAAACTAAGCGACCGTTATGTTACCGACAGGTTACTGCCCGACAAGGCCATTGACGTGATGGATGAAGTAGGTGCAAGGGTACACCTGAAGAATATTAATGTGCCTAACGAAATTGTGGAATTGGAAAAGAAGATAGAAGACATTAAACAGGAAAAAAACAAAGTAGTAAAAAGCCAGCGTTTTGAAGAGGCGGCATCACTGCGCGACAATGAAAAAAGGCTGCAGGAAGATCTTGAAAAGGCAAAAGCGCATTGGGAAGAAGAAAGCAAGCATAAACGTTACCCGATAGATGAAGAAGCCATAGCCGAAGTGGTGAGCATGATGACAGGTATTCCTGTAAAAAGAATGGTGCAGGCCGAAACAGATAAACTGCGGCGCATGGCAGAAGACCTGGCAGGTGCAGTTGTGGGACAGGAAGAGGCTATTCAAAAAATAGTAAAAGCCATACAGCGTAACCGCGTGGGCTTAAAAGACCCCAAGAAACCTATAGGCACTTTTATTTTTCTTGGCCCCACGGGTGTTGGTAAAACAGAGCTTGCCCGGGCATTGGCGAGATACATGTTCGATTCGGACGATGCGTTGATTCGTATTGATATGAGTGAATACATGGAGAAATTTACAGTAAGCCGTTTGATAGGAGCGCCTCCCGGATACGTAGGGTATGAAGAAGGCGGACAGCTAACGGAAAAAGTGCGCCGCAAGCCTTATTCAGTAGTATTACTGGATGAAATTGAAAAAGCGCATCCTGACATTTATAATATTTTATTGCAGGTACTGGACGATGGGCAGTTAACAGACGGCTTAGGCAGAAAAGTAGACTTTAAAAACTCATTGATCATCATGACTTCCAATATTGGTGTACGCCAGTTGAAGGATTTCGGCGAAGGAGTGGGTTTTGCAACAGCAGCACGGCAACTAACCTCAGATGAGAATAATAAAGCCGTTATTGAAAAAGCGCTGAAGCGTACTTTCAGTCCTGAGTTTTTGAACAGGATAGACGACGTAATGATCTTTAATTCGCTCACCCAGGAACATATCTTCCAGATCATTGACATATTAATGAAGGGCGTTATGAAACGTTTGAGCACGCTTGGATTTTCACTGGAACTTACCTTGGATGCCAAAAATTTCATCGCGGAAAAAGGATATGATCAGCAATTTGGCGCCCGTCCATTGCATAGGGCCATCCAAAAGTACCTTGAAGATCCTTTGGCGGAAGAAATACTGAACACGCATGTAAAAGCTGGTGATATACTGATCGCTGATCTTGATAAGGAAAAATCGTTACTGAAATTTACCTTAAAGGAAGAAAGCAAAAAGGAAAAATCAGAAGCTTAATACATCATTGATAATAAGCACAATGCCGGCCTTTTACAGGCTGGCATTTTTTTTGCCTCAATGAAAAATTTCTTCTTCTGTTCTTCTTTTTCGTACAGTATATATAATTTGCACTGCATTGGGCATGAAAAAAATTATTATTACCATAGATGGCTGGTCTTCCTGCGGCAAAAGCACTTTAGCCAAACAACTGGCAATGGCACTGCAGTATGTATATATAGACAGCGGCGCCATGTATCGGGCCATTACCTTATACTTTCTGCGGAATATGGTAGACTGGACAAAAGAAAAGCAGGTTCATGAAGCACTGAAAAACATCGAGCTGGATTTCCGGCCAAATGAAAAAAGCATGGAAACTGAAATTTATCTTAACGGCGAAAATGTGGAATACGTTATTCGTGATTTGATCATAGCAGAAAAAGTGAGTGATGTAGCAACCATAAAAGCGGTAAGAACATTTGCAGTAATACAGCAAAGAAAAATGGGGGAGAAAAAAGGAATAGTGATGGATGGAAGAGATATCGGTACTGTTGTTTTTCCAAAAGCAGAATTGAAGATCTTTATGACCGCAGACAATGCAGTAAGAGTAGAGCGAAGGTTCCGGGAACTGTATAGCAAGAATCCCAACATTACTATAGAAGAAGTAAAAAACAACCTGGAGATGCGGGATTATATTGATTCTCACCGGGAGGTAAGTCCCTTAAAAAAAGCTGAAGACGCAGTGGTACTCGATAATTCCAATATCACCCCTGAACAACAATTACAGATAGCGCTTGACCTTGTAAAGCAAAAATTATAAACCAATACCTCATGCCCTCAAAAAGAATACGTGCCGGGTTAGTTGGATTCGGCATTTCCGCCAAAGTATTTCACCTTCCCTTTATTAATGCCCTAACCGACAAATATGAGTTGGTAAGCATACTTCAAAGAAAAGGCAATGAAGCCCGGGAAAAATATCCTTCCGTTAAAATAGCAAGAGATATAGACGAGCTGGTGGCTGATCCTGAAATTGATTTGATTGTAGTTACTACACCTAACGATACCCATTTCCCTTATGCTAAAAAAGCTTTGGAAGCAGGTAAGCATGTAGTGCTGGAAAAACCATTTACCAATACTACCGAAGAAGCAGGGCAACTGGTAAATATAGCTGCACATTCAGGAAAAGTGCTGAGCGTATATCAAAACCGCAGATATGTGAGTGACTTTCGCACCATGAAGGAAATTTTAGATAAAAAACTACTGGGGGAAATACATGAATTTGAAGCGCATTACGATCGCTACCGTATGGAAGCGCGTCCAACAGCATGGAGGGAAGCGCCAATGCCCGGCAGTGGTATTTTATATGACCTGGGAGCACATATAATAGACCAGGCTTTATATTTCTTTGGTATGCCCGCTTCTATTACAGCAGACATAAGAATGCAACGGCCCCATGCAAAAGTGGATGATTATTTTAACTTATGGCTGGATTATGACTTTACAAAAGTAATCCTTCATGCAGGCATGCTGGTAAGGGAACCCGGGCCGCGATATATGATACAAGGTACGCTCGGATCATTTATTAAATACGGAGAAGATCCGCAGGAAGCCAGACTCAGAGCAGGTGAATCGCCTGTTGGTGAAGATTGGGGAATGGAACCTGAAGAAATATTTGGCCTCATTCATACCGAAAAAGAGGGCAAAATAATTAAAGAAAAATATCCCTCGCACAAAGGTAGCTATGCGGATTATTATCATGAACTATATGAAAGTATAGTGAACGGACGCCCGGTGAAAGAAAAACCGGAACATGGATATAATATCATCCGCATTATTGAACTGGCCATACAGAGCAATCAGGAAAAAAGGACAATTAACTGTACCGGGCTGATGGATGTAGAATATTGAAAAAAGAACCAAAATACAAATGCCAAATCACAAATAAAGCACGAATATTCAATTTCGAAATTCGAAGTGAATACGGATAGTTTACCGCATTGTAATCCTCTTTTTTTAATAAAAACGGAAAATCCAAAAGAGGCTGTGAGCTGTCAGTTTTGAGCTATGGACAAGGAGTATTCATCCTATGATTCGTTGTTGCCATTTTTTAATAGTCAACACTGACACTTCATCCATTTCCACACCAGCCTACTGCGCGGTCTGACGCTCCTTCGTTGCGTACCGACCGCCACATTTCCACCGGTCTATTCAGTCGGGCAGGCATTTCCACATTTTCAAATTTTCAAATTACTCATACCGCCATCAAACTGCATCCTCTTATATCACTGTTATCTACTCGGCCCAATATTTCAAAGCTGCCGTCCGGATAAAGCCTGCCTGCATCTTCAGTAGCAATAAAAGAGCATGAATAAATATTGGCAAGGTCAATAATATTTACTACGCCGCTTTTACTATTATTAAGCGGGCTTATTATTTCTAAAGGATCATCTTCATTCCGAAGCAGTATTTTCATCCATTTGGGGCAATGAAATATGCCGTCTTTTTTTGAATAGGCCTGCGACAATAGTTCGGTCATTCCATACTCCGAATGGATATACGGCAACTGAAAAGCTTCTTTTAAAAAAGCATGCACTTCCTGCCGGGTCATTTCTGTTTTGCGGCCTTTCATACCACCGGTTTCCATTACAATAGTATGCTTCAAAGGAATGGGATATTCTTCCGCAAAATCGAGCAGGGCAAATGTTACACCGACCAGCAGGGTCTTTTGCTCATCTCTTTCAAGCTCTTGTAAAATACCTGCTAACTGATCATATTCATTTAAATAAAAGCCACTTTTATTATGTTTGCTTTGCCTGATCAGTTCATCCACCATCATAACCAGCGATGAATGACGGCGCTCCAGGTAGGAAGGCAATAAACCAATAATACAATAACTTTCCGGATCACCATAAAACTGCTCAAACCCTTTTAAAAAACTTTGTGTGTATAAAGAAACATCTTTTACATAATGCTTGCTATTGACGGTTTGGGTAGTTCCGCTGCTTTCAAAAATCACCTGGGGCTCAAATGAGGTGGATTGAATATGATGGGTTTTAAAGAAATTTACCGGCAAAAAAGGAATTTGTTCCAGTGTTTTTACGTGTTCTGCGTCCACCCTTAATGCATCAGCAAATTGCCGGTAAATGCTGTTGTTTTCATGCTGGAACCGAAATATTTCAATAGCCAGACTGTTAAAGCCAGAAATGTTAAAATCAAATATTCGTGTGGCTATGTCGTTATATGTTGAGCGTTTATTCAAAGGGAATATTTACATTTGTTTTAATGAATTCATTAATATGAAAATAAGGCTTACAATACTCTTTTTAATATTTATTACTGCTTCGTGCAGCAAAGATAAGTTTAGCGAGAAACCGAGCCTTACGCTAAAGGAAGTGAGTGGTAATTATATTCCTTTGGGTGATTATGCAGTTCAGTTTACCATTGAGTATACTGATGCAGAAGGTGATATAGCCGGTGTGCCATTGTTTTTAGAAAAAATATCCTCCTCCTCTCCCTGTGCTGATGGCAACAGGGTACCCAGCTATTTAGACAGTCTTAGTTTTACCATACCGGCTGATGTACCACCGACAAACAACCAAAAAGGAGAAATTATAATAACTATACAGGATCAGTATCTTGCACGTATTGCCTGTAGTCCTGCCGATACCACTGAACAGGCTATCTACAAATTTTGGTTTAAAGATAAAGCCGGCAATGTGAGCGATACCATAACTGCACCTCCCATCACTATTGAAAAATCGTTTTGAGTTCAAAAAAAGGAATAGGGGTTTCAGTATTTGATCTTTTCATCAATACGAACGTATATATATCGCTTTGTGCTGTACTCATGGTCACACAAACGAATCATTTTTTTGAACTTCAATATAATACCCGCACATTTTACCTGTTTGTATTTTGCGCCACCTTATGCAGTTATAACTTTCACTGGTATCTCACCCCTTTTGTGGCTTCTGCTTCTCCACGCATCGCCTGGAATGATACCCACCGCCGTTTGTTATTGAGCATTTATATTGTTATGCTCATCGCTTCTGCAATTCTTGCCCTGCAATTAATTGAACACTGGCTGCCACTAAGCATTGGCGTTTTGGCCACTTTTTTATATAGCGCCCCTAAAATTCCACATAAATATTTTTCGCTCCTTTCCAAAATAGCAGTTGGCAAAACGCTCTTTCTCACCTTTGTGTGGATGTATGTTACAACGGCATTACCAATATTAATAGCCGATACGCCCTGGACAACGGCACAGACTCTTTTTTGTATCAGCCGTTTCTCTCTGATATATGCTATCTGCATTTTATTCGACTACCGCGACAGAGAGGCAGACCGGGCGCAGGGTGTTAAAAGCATGATCACCTGGATGAGCGAAAAAAATATATTACTGATATTCCTGGCGGCACTGGCATTGTTTGTAATCAGCACAATTGCATTATATCAACAATCATTTTCTATTTTTACCATTACCCTATTATTAATACCCGGAGGCATTGTGCTGGGCTTATATAATTATGCCCGGAAACATTTTAACGATTACCTGTACTATTTTATACTGGATGGATTAATGATGTTTTCTTCGCTTTTAACCCTGTTGTTCAGGATTTAACTATTTTTGCGCCAATTCAATTTAAAATGGCAAAAAATACAAAGGCAAAGCAAAAATCTATAGTAAACAGCAGTTCCCTTCTTTTTCTTAAAAATTACCTTAATAATGCCTCGCCAACCGGCTTTGAAAGCAGCGGGCAGAAATTATGGCTCAACTACATCAAACCTTATATTGATAATCATTTTGTTGACCCTTATGGAACGGCAGTGGGTGTAATAAACCCGGATGAGAAATTTAAAGTAGTGATAGAAGCCCATGCAGATGAAATCAGTTGGTTTGTAAATTATATTACCGGTGACGGACTGATCTACCTGAAACGCAATGGCGGTGTGGATCACCAGATTGCCCCTGGCAAAAGAGTTATCATTCATGGCAAAAAAGGCCCTGTAAAAGCGGTGTTTGGCTGGCCGGCTATACATACCCGTATGGGTGGAGGTGAGAAAGAAACACAACCCAAAGTGGATAATCTCTTTTTGGATTGCGGAGCGAGAAGCAAAAAAGAAGTGGATGCTTTAGGCGTTCACATTGGTTCTGTAGCCACCTATGAAGAGGGTTTTGATGAACTGGCCTATGATTATTATATTGGCAGGGCTATGGATAACCGCATCGGTGGTTTTATGATTGCCGAAGTGGCCCGCCTGCTGAAAGAAAATAAAAAAAAGGTACCTTTCGGTTTATATATTGTAAACGCCGTACAGGAAGAAATAGGATTAAGAGGAGCCGAAATGATAGCCCGCAGAATAAAGCCCGATGTGGCCATTATTACGGATGTAACTCACGACACCACTACGCCTATGATCAATAAAATGATTGAAGGCGATATAGCTTGCGGAAAAGGCCCATCCCTGGCTTTTGGCCCCGCTGTTCACAACAAATTATTAGATGTGGTGCAAAAAGTAGCGGAGGATAAAAAAATACCTGTACAGTTACGCACAGTAAGCAGGAGCACAGGCACGGATACTGAATCATTTGCCTATGCCAATGATGGCTGCCCCTCGGTACTTATTTCCATACCATTGCGGTATATGCATACTACAGTGGAAATGTTGCACAAAGAAGATATCGAAAACACCATTAGGCTAATGTATGAAACATTGCTTACGTTAACGCCTAAAACAAAGTTGAGCTACTTTTAAAATGCAAAATCTGGAGCAATGAATATAACAGCATATATTGACCCTGGTAGCGGAAGTTACTTAGTGCAGATGATCATTGCCGGTATACTGGGCATTGCCTTTTATTTTAAAACGATCTGGGCTACCTTTAAATCCTTCTTCGGGGGTAAGAAAGAAACACCATCCAAAGACGAAGAAAAGAATGGATAAGATACAAAAGCACCCGGCCTCCTACAGGGATCCTTCGGGGTTTGTTTTTTTGTATGAAGGAAAATATTACAGGCAGGTGAACCAGTGCTTTAAGCATGACTATATACTTTTAAAGGAATCAGGCCTGTATGACCGGTTGGTTAAAGAAAAAAAACTTATTCCCCATATTGAACTGGATGAAGATTTAAACCAGTCTCCTGAATGGCATTGCACGTTACTGCCCGAACAAATACGCTTCCCTTCCTGGCCGTACGAGTGGTGTTTTGGCCAGTTAAAGGATGCCGCATTACTTACCTTAAACATTTTAAAGGAAGCGATACAACATGGTATGATATTAAAAGACGCCACGCCTTTTAATATTCAATTTAAAAATGGCAGACCTGTCTTTATTGACACCCTGTCTTTTGAAAAGTATGATGTTGCCCAGCCCTGGATAGCCTATCGCCAGTTTACCGAATCTTTTATAGTTCCTTTGTTATTGTGTGTTTATCGTTCGCCGGAAATGCTGAAGTTATTACAGGTTTATCCGGATGGCATTCCCCTGTCGCTTGCATCAAAATGGCTTCCTTTGCGCAGCCGGTTTAATTTTAATGTTTTCCTGCATATTTTTTTGCAAAACAGGATAGCTCAAAAATCAAATCGTACTTCAGCAACCCAACCTGCATTTTCGCGTACAAAATTGTTAAATATTGTCAATAACCTGTCATCCTTTGTTTCAGGCATGCAACTAAAAAAGGTAAAAACAACCTGGAATCATTATTATGATGAAACGGTATTGGATGAAAAATATGTAAATGACAAACTATCCATTGTAACGGCCTGGCTAAAAGAAATTCCTGTAAAAACCTTACTGGATACCGGAACAAACACCGGACTGTTTGCGAAAGCTGCCGCAACACATGCCGAAACAGTTATAGCTATAGATTCGGATACGGATTGCATTGACAGCTTATATAAGCATTGCAAACAAACAGGCAATACCAACATATTACCCCTGCTGATCGACATCTGCCAGCCAACGCCATCAACAGGCTGGCGCAATGAAGAAAGAATTTCTTTTTTAAGCCGGTGCGGGGTAGGTATGGTATTGGCCCTGGCAATAATCCATCACCTTGTGATAGGGAAAAATGTACCATTGCAGCAGGTTGCGGAAACATTAAGTAGCTTAACTGAATACCTCATTATTGAATTTGTGCCTAAGGAAGATGAGAAAGTAAAGCGAATGATTCTGCACAGGAAAGATATTTTTCCATATTATACGGTAAAAGCATTTGAAGATACGTTTAGTTTCTTTTTTGAAGTCCTTCACAAAGTGAGGGTTGGTGATACGGAGAGGCTTCTGTTTTTAATGAAAAAGAAAAACTAAAATAAATACTTTAAAACATTTTACGTGCGTTTTAAAATTGTTCGGACTATTATCAGCTTGTTAAAAACTATACCTTTTCATAGCTTTCTGCTTCCTGTATTGTTTATTCTGGGGGTTTACCTTAATTACAGCGGATTAATTGATATGGATACCGCGCTGATCATCTTTCTTATACTAATGCTGATCATTGTTGCCTTTTTTTTTATCCTGTTTTATTTTTTAAAAAATGCGTTAAAAGCGGCCGCAATTACTACAGTATTATCGGTTACCTATCTTTATTTCAAAAACATCCAGCAATCCTTTTCCGGTATACCTGTACTCGAAGCACTTACACATTACCGGTTTTATGTTCCTTTTTTGGCAATTGTTCTGTCTTATTTGTTGTATAAATTATCAAAAGCCCGGCAACTGTCCAAAGTCACATTATATCTGAATACGCTTTTTTCTCTTTATCTTTTAATAACACTGTGGGGAATAGCAAAGCTGTGGACAGAAACAGCGCTTGAGAGAAGGAACATTATACAAAAATTTGATATACACAAAAGCGATTCAACTGGTAAGGGAACCCAACATCCATCTCCTGATATCTGGTACATTGTTTTTGACGGCTATCCATCCTCGGCCTATATCAGGGATGTTTTAAAAAGTGATAATGCTGAATTGGATACATTGCTTGAAAAAAAAGGATTTTTTTTGGCGAAACATTCAAAAAGCAAT
This sequence comes from Agriterribacter humi, assembly GCF_009192765.1. GTDB lineage: Bacteria > Bacteroidota > Bacteroidia > Chitinophagales > Chitinophagaceae > Agriterribacter > Agriterribacter humi. The sequence goes on from NZ_VOHQ01000001.1 coordinate 800,724, forward strand.
TACAATGAAACGGCTTTTTCTATGGCTGCCACATTCAGTATGCAATATCTCACATGGTTGAAAGACACTGCCGCGGCGTTGTCAGCTATTTATTATAAAGCGGCAAGCAGTGTTGAAATCTCCCCTGTTATTCAATATGTGAAAGCCGCAGGATATGATTTTTACAACTTGTCTATATTTGATTTTACAGATCATCCTTCAATACAAAAATGTTACTTCAACAATTCCGGGAGCAAAACCGTTATTCTCTATAACACCCTGTGGGAAAGTTATAAAAGAGATATAAGATGGAACTTTTATACTGCACAAACCAATGACTCAACTGTTGTTTCTCCGGGAAGCCAGAAAAGTTCGCTTAAGAAGCGTGCCTTAAGCTTTAATGATATAATTATTGATTCATTAAATAAGCTTTCCGCTGTAGCCGGTAAAAAACCCAGGTTTATATACGGGCATGTTTACATTCCACACTTCCCATATATTTACAATTCTGCCGGAGTGCCTTACAAAGACAGTGTATACAGCTCTGAAATATTTCATGATAAAAAAAGATTCAGTGAGTATACGGCATATGGCCGGAAAGTCATGGTTTCACTCGTTAAGCGATTATTGCAAAACAGCAATCAACCCGTAATTATTTTGCAGAGCGACCACGGAGCGGCATTGGCACTTTATGATGGGTCTCCGAAAGCCTACCGCTTTAGTAATTATTCGTCCCTTTATTTCCCGGATAAAAACTATGATCATTTATACGACAGCATAAGCAATGTAAATACTTTCAGGGTGGTGCTGAATAAATATTTTGATCAGCAGTTTCCGTTGCTTCCGGACAGCACGATTGATTTTGTAGAATAAGGATAGAATGTGCGGGACGATTAATGGTCGCACAGGACCGGATTATAATCTTACCCGTTTCCTTCCTTATTCAAATTTTGTAATCGTTCATGATCCCGGTCGTATGCTTTGATAATGGCCTTAACCAAACGATGACGTACCACATCATCTTCATCCAGCTCAATATGCGTAATACCGTCAATATTCTTTAATATGCGGGTGGCTTTTTCCAGTCCGCTCCGTTGATGTTTGGGAAGATCAACCTGGGTAATATCGCCGTTTATGATAGCTTTGGCATTGGCCCCTATACGTGTTAAAAACATTTTGATCTGCAGATCAGTGGCATTCTGCGCTTCATCCAGTATTATAAAAGCATTATCCAATGTACGTCCGCGCATATAGGCCAGCGGTGCTATTTCAATTACACGGGTGCTCATATAATAACCCAGTTTATCAGCAGGTATCATATCATCCAGCGCATCATATAAGGGACGGAGATAAGGATCTATTTTTTCCTTCAGATCGCCGGGTAAAAAACCAAGGCTCTCTCCTGCTTCAACAGCCGGCCGGGTAAGAATGATCTTCTTTACCGATTTATTTTTTAACGCCCGTACCGCCAATGCAACAGCGGTATATGTTTTACCAGTTCCTGCCGGGCCGATAGCAAACACAATGTCATTTTTTTCGACTGCCGTTACCATGCGTTTTTGATTGGGCGTCCTGGCCCTCACACTTTTACCATTAGGACCAAACACCAATATATCATTGCTGTTGCGCTCCACAAAATTATCTACGGTCTCTGCATCATCGCCACCCAATATCTGCTCAAAATAATTTTCACTTACGTGTCCGTTGCGTTCCAGGTATTGAATAAGCAATACGATCTTTTCCTTTGCTGATTCAATTTGCTCAGGAGCGCCGCTCAGCTTAATTTGAGTACCACGGCTGAGGATTTTTAAAAGCGGAAATTTCTTTTTAAGAAGATCAAGTTTGCCATTGTTAACACCAAAAAATTCGATAGGGTTAACGGTTTCCAGGTTAATGATTGTTTCTGTCAATTCAATTCGGTTTATTGTTCACAAATAGTCATTCAGACTACCTTATCCATTGAAATCAAATGTAAGGATTCGCCGTCTATTAAATACAAAATTACTTATACACAAATGTGAATACTTATCTAAAATCTTGCCAGTATCTTAAAATTTAATAAGCGGGGAGTTAACCGGTTGGGAACAGTATATACAGTATTAGAAAAATCTTTGATAAGCATGTAAGAAATTGTATTGTCGCGGTCGAGGAGGTTAAATACTTCGAGGCTTGCCCATATATTGTCGAATTTTCGAAAAGGATTATGGCTTCTGCGATTGCTTTTATCGCTGCTCAGTAACAAAGCGCTAAAACCTATATCAACACGCATATACGGATCAATGATTACACCGTTCCGGTAACGTATGCTACCGGGAATATTATAGGGCATATTGGTTCCGTAAATCATATTCAAATGCACTTTAAAATTTTTGTTGGTACTTAAATAATCCTGGAAGAACATACCAAATGTAAGCAGCCTGTCGGTAGGGCGGCGCATCCACCCTTTATCAAAACGAACGCTGTCGGCAATAACCTGGTCTTCTGTTTGAGCGGTAATAAATTCACCGTTTGCGTTTTTGTAACGGTAATAATGGAAATCGTTTATCTTTTCCATAGTCCGCATTAATCCTATACTAACCCAGCTTTCGGCATCCTTTACCAGTTCGCTAAACAGGCGCATCTCCATACCCATTGCATACGCTTTGGCACTGTTATCGCCAAAATAGCGGATGCGCACATTATCTATATCATAAGGATCAACATTTCGCAAATGCTTATAATATGCTTCTAAAGTTATCCGGGAAGGCCGCTCCCACAGTTTGAAATTATGATCGGCGCCTGCTACCACCTGCCAGCTTCGCTGTGCTTTTACCGCTGTATTAACTGAGCCATCGTATCTTCTCAGTTCCCGGTAAAAGGGAGGCTGATCATAAGCACCTGCAGCAAGTTTCAAAACCCAGTCTTTATCGGCATCAGGCATCCACGACATTTGGGCACGCGGCGACAGTAATAATTCATTATTTAAAGAATTATAGTTAAACCGTATTCCTCCCTGCACAGTAATATGAGATGCACTGCCGAATAATATATTGTCCTGCACATAGCCAGACAGTTTATTGATATCAAGATCAGTTGCCGACTTCCTTACTTTATACAACTGCAGTTGGCCGGGTTGATATGGAAGATTATAGCCTGCGGAATCCTGTGCTTCCCATTCGCTTAACCGGTCAGAGATTATTGTTTTCTCCGCGCTTATACCCCATTGAATGAAATGTTTTTCATTATCCCATCCGCCTTTATGAGATATATTCCAGTTTTCGATATTTAATTTATTCCTGGCATGATTTATAAATATTCCTGCGCCTAATGGATTAACTATTGATCCAAAATCGGGCTGCGATTTGTCAAAGCTCCTTTCTCCAAATAAATAAGCGCCTGTAATATCATATGCTTCCTGCTCATTGTTTTCGAACCTGCTCAGCATCCATTTTAATTTCAATTTTTTATTTACCTGCTGCAATGCACTTACACCAATCATATTCGTCAAATACCGGTCCTGCTCGCTTCCTTCAAAATAAATATCAAGCCCCAGGTTAGCGCTGAATAAAGGCGAAAGAACGGATGACGTAAGTTTTGCTTCTTCGGGGATAAGCGTGAATTTTGTTCGGGACAAATTACCCAGCAGCTCTAATTGCCATTTGCTGTTTAAGCGGTAAGTAAACAAAGCCTGGATATCGGACGAGGAAGGAATATAATTGCCCTTTGTTTCCTGGCTACTCAGGAGATTTCTATTAGATCTGTTGCGTATCCCGATTAAGTAGCTGAACTTTTCATTTTTGGTAGCCCCTTCCACATGAAAACCCTGTTCTAACAAACCAATATATGCCGAACCTGCAAAGGCTTTGGGTTTTTTATACTGAACATCGAGGACACTGCTCATTTTGTCGCCATACTTTGCCTGGAAACCCCCATTGTAAAAGCTAATACCGCCTGTAAGCTCGGGATTAATAAAACTCAAACCTTCCTGCTGCCCGCTGCGCACCAGGTAAGGGCGAAAGATTTCAAAGTCGTTGATATAAACAAGGTTCTCATCGTAATTGCCACCACGTACTGTATATTGTGATGTGAGCTCATTATTGCTGCCAACAAATATCTTTATCAGGCTTTCTACACCGCCGGTAGCGGATGGAATGGTGAGCGCATGTTTGGGATTAATGGGTATAAGCCCGGTTTCTGTTCGCTCCCTTTCATCTTTTACGATAACTTCCTCCAATACTTTTGAACTGCTTTCCATACGAATGACCACTTTCTCCTGTTCATTTTCACTGAGATAAAAATTACGCTGAACGGTATGGAAGCCGGTGAAAGAAAATACAAGCGCTGTGGCTTTTTCGGCTGGTACTTTTATGGCGAATGTACCGGAATCGGAAGTTGCTGTTCCACTTTGTTTGCCCAAAATGGTGATGGTTACTTTGGTTAATGGCCTTTCATCTGCATCTACCACCTTGCCGGAAACAACAGCATATCTTTGTTGTGCCGGCAGCATAGAAGATATCAGCATACAAAGTGCGACTAATAAAGTTCTGGTAGCAGGCATCAGCAAATTAACTGGTTTAACAGGACAATATTACATAAATCATAGTGATTCTGAGATTTGCATCAACCAGTTTAAACGACAAAGCAGTCATATCATTTTTAATTCTTCTTTTAACTTTTGCAAATAGCATATCATAATTGTATTTTCGATATTATACAAATTCAACCTATGCCTGTACATAAAATGCTTCGGCTTACCGCACTCCTGGTTATATTAAACAGTACGCAGCTTCCTGTATCTGCACAAATTGCCATCCCTGGCCAGCCCCTGCCTGCCTGGAAAGAAGGCTATCTCGATCTGCATCATATTAATACGGGTTGGGGTGATGCCGCATTTTATATTTTCCCCGATGGCACAACCCTGCTATTTGACGCCGGAGAAATGAACCCAACCGGCAGCCGCGCTTTTACGCCCCGCAATGCAGCCATGCGCCCTAATTACAGCAAAAGAGCGTATGAATGGATTGCGGAATATATCAAAAAAGTATCGCCGTTAAAAGATAAAGTGGTAATTGACTATGCCGCTATCTCTCACTTTCATGATGATCATTTTGGTAGCTGGTATCCTGGCGCGAAACTGTCGGCAACCGGAAAATACAGCCTGAGCGGCATAACAGGCGTTGGCGAACTTATTCCTATACGTTGTTTGTTAGACAGGGGTTATCCTGATTATGATTATCCCTATAACATAAAAAGAAATATGGATAAGTTTAGCGGCGAAATTAATTTTGGTAAAACAATGCAGAATTACTTTGATTTTATTGCTGCACAACAACAAAAAGGAATGAAGGCAGCACAGTTTAAGGCCGGTAGCCGCAACCAGGTACATATGAAATATCATGCCCGGCAATATCCAACTTTTTATGTACAGAATGTAAAAGCAAACGGGCTGATATGGACAGGAAAGGATAGTACTGCAGTTCCATTTTTCCCGGCCATTGATATCACTAACCCACGTAGCTGGCCCAGTGAGAACGGGCTGAGCCTGGTATTGACATTGCATTACGGACCATTTACCTATTATACCGGTGGCGATTGTGGCGGCATCGTATCTTATGGCGATGAATGGTGGAAAGATGTGGAGACACCTGTTGCTAAAGCAGTGGGAGAAGTAGATATTGCCACATTAGACCATCACGGTAACCGCGATGCGGTAAATGAATTTCAAATTAAAACTTTTAAACCCAGGGTATGGATCCAGCAATCCTGGTCTTCCGATCATCCCGGCGAGGAAGTGTTGCGTCGCTTAACCACGCCTTATTTATACGAAGGCCCCAGGGACCTGTTTACTACTAATATGCTCGATGCGAATAAATACGTAATAGGTACACTGATTGATCACTCCTACAAAAGTTTGCAGGGGCATATAGTAGTGAGGGTTTTACCGGGCGGCAAAGAATATTATGTAATTATACTTGACGACAGCAGGGAAGATATGCCGGTAAAAGATGTATTTGGACCTTACCAATCAAAAAGCAGACAATAATTATTTATACTCCTTTGAAAATAAAATGCAGGTTTTACATAACCCCTCATAAGGTGCACTGGTAATTTTCAATTATCTTTACGTGTTCCCGCTAAGGAACTCCAATTTATTGAAATAACATAAAATACTTATATCATTTGCGTTTTACAGAATTTAATTTTCACCCTGCTCTGCTTGAAGGAATTGAAGCTTCCAACTATGAAACAGCTACCCCGGTGCAACAACAGGTTATCCCTCCCATACTGGCGGGAAAAGATATTATAGCTTCAGCACAAACCGGCACCGGCAAAACAGCCGCATTTTTGTTACCCATTATCCATCGCCTGCTGGAGGAAGATACCAACGGCCAGGTACGTGCACTGGTAATTGTGCCAACCCGGGAGCTGGCTATACAAATTTCACAGCACTTAGAAGGACTTGCTTATTTTACCTCTATCAGTTCCCTGGCTGTATACGGCGGCAGCGATGCACAGAATTTTGTTGGTGAGAAAAAAGCGCTGCAGATGGGCGCCGACATTATTGTTTGTACCCCGGGACGCTTCATAGCCCACCTTAATATGGGTTATGTATCCATAAAAGGCTTAGAGTTTTTGGTGCTGGATGAAGCAGACCGGATGCTGGATATGGGTTTCCAGGATGAGATCAACAGGATAATAACACAATTGCCTTCCAAAAGACAAACCTTATTGTTTTCGGCAACCATGCCTCCCAAGATCCGGAAGTTAGCCCAGCAAATTCTTATTGATCCGGTAGAAATTAATATTGCAATTTCCCGCCCTCCCGAAAAAATTGTACAAAGGGCTTTTGTGGTATATGAGGAACAGAAGCTTCCATTGGTAAAATATTTATTAACCAAAACACCTTTTAAAAGTGTTCTCATCTTCTGTAGCAGGAAGCAAAATGTAAAAGTTTTGACACGAATGCTGAAACAGAATGGTTTTACGGTAGAAGAAATGCATAGCGACCTTGTGCAATCGCAAAGAGAAAATGTGCTGATCAGTTTTACAAGCGGGCGTATACCGATACTGGTAGCTACTGATATTTTAAGTCGTGGTATTGATATTGATACCATTGACCTGGTTATTAATTACGATGTTCCGCGCGATGGCGAAGATTATGTGCATCGTATTGGGCGAACTGCAAGAGCCGAAGCAGATGGCATGGCCTTTACGCTGGTGGGTGAAAAAGAACAAAACAGCTTTGCCGCAATTGAAGAACTGATTGATAAAGAAGTAGAAAAAGCGGTTTTACCGCAATTCCTTGGCGAGACACCAGCCTGGCACCCACGGAAAAAATCGGGTAACAGGAAACCGCAAAGAAAATTTTATAACCGAAAGCCGGGGCGATACTAAGAATATAACAAGCGAATGTGCTGCATTCTATTGCAAACTGTAACACCGTAATACAGATATTTCATACAGGCTATCAGCCCCCCTCCCGAAAAAATTTATGACGCTATACCATCATTAGCAGAAATGCTTTCTATCAATATTTTAATTTCCTCTTTTGTTCTGTTCTTTTTCTTTGCTAATCTCTCCAGTAATTCATCTTCCTTCCCCGGCACATAATGCAAGTCCTCTTCTGTAAGTTCATGATCATTTTCCTTCAGCATTTCTTTTACGTATTCCCAGGGATGCTCCAGTTTTAATTTATAATCTCCCATAATATGTTTTTTAAAAAAACAACAATATTCACGCCATTATTGCCGGGCTACAACCGGTTAGTAACTTATAAGTACGACAGGGGCATACCAAACAAGAAGCAGGATGATGGGTTTTGGCATTTTAATCAATAAAAAAGGAAACTGAAACGAATTTCAATTTCCTTTGCTCTATTATTAACTGATTTTGTTTATGAAGCTGTTCGCAGATAGGAATTATTCAATCCAAAACTATTGTCCCTGGTCCTGAACCCGGAACGGATCCTGCTGAGACTTTCTTTGGTAATACCCAGGAAAGAAGCAAGGTACGTTAATGGAATACGCTGTAAGGCTTCGGGTTGCTTTTGTGTAAAATAGTGATAGCGGTCTGCCGCTTCCATAAAACGGGTAGCAAAAAGATTTTCCTGCATTTCCATAATAAAAATGCTCATAATGGTACGGTTCAGCTTGTCAATTGCCGCGTACTGCCGTCCCAGGCTCAGCAATTCGTTATAAGGTATTACACCTATAACCGAATCTTCAAGAATGTGCATGCTTTCTTTTGCCGGTGTATTAAATAACAGGCAATGAAGAGAAGATATGATATGATCATCATATCCCAGCCAGGTAGTATGCTCTTTTTGTGTTGTTTTATGAAAAAGCCGGTAAGAGCCTTTTACAATTACAAAAAGATCGCCACAAAACTGATCCTGTTCAAATACATGATCATTTTTGCGATACTCCTTTAAAGTAATGATGCTTTTCAGCGCCTGCTGGCTCGCATCATCCAATGGAGTATACTGCTGACAAATAGCTATAACCTGCTCCATAGTCTGGGGTTCAATTAAAGTAAATTTTTTCACGGGGGTAGAAATTAAATTCGATAAAAATGGAATTATCATACATTAAACGGGCATGCAAAACTATTATTATGAGGTTTGTTATTTTCTGTACCGGCATTACCTTATGCTAATCAAAACCAGCAGAAACCAATGATATATGCAAATCATTATTATATTAAGAGGGGAGTTATACGCAGTGGGCAATAACCTATTTACCATTGAAAAGCAGTATTTTATATATGCTTTAACCGTTGTATGACACCTTTGGGGTCTGGTGCATTAAAAATAGTGGTTCCTGCTACCAAACCGTGGGCACCGGCTTCAATAACAGCTTTGGCATTCTGCAGCGTAATTCCCCCATCTACTTCAATAACAGTATTGAGCTTCAACTGGTCAATCCGCTGGCGGAGTAACTGTATTTTGGTTAAAGTGTGGGGTATAAACTCCTGCCCGCCAAACCCGGGGTTTACGCTCATCATGCAAATAATATCAGTGTATTCAAGAATATCCTGCAGCAATTGAACAGGTGTATGAGGATTAATGGCAATTCCCGCTTTCATTCCCAGGTTTTTGATTTGCTGAATATTACGGTGCAGGTGCGGGCAAGCTTCATAATGAACAATAAGATGATCGGCCCCGGCTATTTTAAAATCAGCGGCATATTTGCCCGGCTCTTCAATCATTAAGTGTACATCACAGGGCTTGTTCGTTGCTTTTCGTATTTTTTCAACCAGTGGCATCCCAAAACTGATATTAGGCACAAAACGCCCGTCCATTATATCCAGATGAAACCAGTCTGCTTCGCTTTCGTTCAGCATATCGCATTCTTCCTGCAGCTTCAAAAAGTTACAAGCTAATAAAGACGGGGCTATAACTGGCATGGAGTTGATTTGATTGGTTATTAATTGATGGTTTCCAATTTGAAGTTACCGGGTAATTTAAAACAAATCATGTTTTTTCATTTTTACTTCATGTCTATACCCTAAACCCTACATCTTATTACCTATACCCTACTGCTATAAGTGCGGCCTACTGCTCCTTATTTTCTTTAACCTGTCGTATTTCGGCCTCCATTTTCAGATGATTGATGCTAACATTTAATTCAAAGCCAATTAACAGGATCAGTGAGTTAAAAAAGAAGGAGGACATGAGTATGATTACAGTGCCTATTGAGCCATATACTTTATTATAAGTACCAAAATTATTAACCCAATAACTGAATAGTATAGTAAGAAGAATAATCAAAAAAGTGGCGAAGATCGTTCCTGGCGAATTAATATTCCACTTTCTTTGTATTGCCGGGGCAAAACGATATATCAGCCCGATAGCATAGTAAATCAATGCTATAATTACAATCCAGCGCAACGAACTGATCCACCATCGGATGGTGTCATTTTCTATATTCATCCAGCGCAAAACAGTTCTTAATACGCTGCCCTGCGTAATCAGCAACAGGATGGATGCCATAAATATCATGGCAATAAAAAATGTGAGTTTCAACGCAGCAACCCTGCTTTGCAGAAAGTTCCTTTTTTGCCTGAACATTACATGCAAAGAGCGGTTAAACGAATTCATTATACCCAGCATAGCATTGGAAGCAAAGAAGCCCGCCGTAATAAACCCTATGGATAATAATCCGCTACGCGGTTTTGTAAAATCAACAATAAAATCCCTTACCCATATATAAGTATCCCGGTTAGGCGTAAGATCCCTTATTAACCGCAGTAATTCGTTTATAAAATCTTTTTGTCCGGGCAGGTATGGCACTAGTGTAAATAAAAAAATAAGAAAGGGTGGAATAGCCATTAATAAATTAAAAGATATGGCTGCCGCCCTGATATTTAATCCTTCTTTTTTTATTTGCCGCAGCAAAAACAATACTACATCATATAGCGGCAAACCCTGGAAACCCGGTAAAATCAACTGTTTTGACCTGGTTATTACAAAATCAACAGGCCGCGACGTTATAATAATGCGTTCAAGCTTCGTCATGTCATCTAAAATACTTATTTTATTTTTAAGCGGTCTAACGCTTTTTGATAAGCTCTTGCATTTTTAAAATGTTCAGCATCCGTTACTGCAAAAGCATGATAGCCCGAAAAATCGGGTTTTGCGCAGAAATAAAGATAATTTGTAGTTGTTGCATTAAGCGTGGCATCAATTGTTTTTATAGAAGGGGTACATATAGGCCCGGGAGGCAAGCCGGCGTTCCTGTAAGTATTATAGGGGGATCCGGCACTTTGGCTGATCATTTTTAAGGTTACTCTTTTGGCGGCAAAATTTCGTGTTGCAAATTTTACAGTGGGGTCGGCCCCAAGCGGCATGCCTTTATTTAAGCGATTAATATAAACGCTTGCCATTAAAGGCATCTCATCATATTTATTGGTTTCTTCTTCAATTACAGATGCAAGGATATATACCTGTTGGGGCGTAAGGCCCAGGGTTCGCGCTTTTTGCAGCCTTTCTTCTTTCCAGAATTTTTTTTCTTCGCTGTAAAGTCTGTTAAACAATTTAGCCGCTGTGGTATTCCAGAAAAAAGTATAGGTATTAGGTATGATGACAGTCATCACATTGCTGGTATCTAACCCCTTGCTTTGCAGCGAATCCATATTATTAAGATAGTTTATTATAGCGGTTGAATCACATTCAAGTTGCCGCCCGGCGAAGCGGGCAAAATCTTCCCTGGTTCTAAGCTTGGTAATAACAAGATTTACAGGAGACTGCTTTCCAGTGCGAAGCGTTTGCACAATGCCCATAATGCCGGCTCCTCTTTTTATTTCATACCTGCCTGCCCTAATTTTTCCGGGAAGACTCGTTTTTTCAGCAACGAATGTAAAAATGCCGGGATTTTTAATAACGCTGTCTTTTTTAAGCGTTTGCATTACATTTTCAAAATTACTTCCCGTTTTTATATAGAGATAATATTTTTCTCCTTTGAAAGCAGTGTTGGGACCCATGATTTTCCAGGCCAGAAAAACGATTATAACAAGAATGAAAATTAAAAAAGGCAATATCAATCTTTTGAACATAATCTTCCTGGGTTATTTTTTAATAAACGGGTTGAATATAAACAAAAAACCCTGCCGTAAACAACAGGGTTAATAAAATTATTTAAAAATTGACTTATGGTTGAGGCTGCGCAGGAGTTTGTTGCGGTGTTGCCTGCTGAGACGGAGGCGCAATTGGCAAAGATTGTTGCTGCTGCTGGTTCGTGTTAACCCCTTTAATAAACTGGTTACCACCGTCCCCGGAGTTCATAAACAAAGTAGAAAATAAACATAAACCCCCGATTATTGCTGCAAAAATCCAGGTACCCTTTTCCAGTACATCCGTTGTTTGCTTAACACCCATAAACTGATTACTAAAGCCCGCAATACTTCCTGAAAGCCCGCCACCTTTAGGGTTTTGAATTAAAATAATAAGACTTATTACCACACTGCATATAATAATCAAAATCAAAAACAAAAGCGCCATATCAGGTTTCTTTTAATTTGGAAATTCTGGCTGCAAAATAAGCTCTTTTATTGGGATTAAGCAAACTTAATTTCTGATATACTTCTGCCGCTTTGCTTCTAAGCCCCTGCCTGGCGTAAACTTCAGCCATTGCCTCTGTTACCACATCGTCAAGCTCATTAGAGTGTTCGGCAATATGTTGTATAACAGTAGAGGTTTGGGGATCCATTTCCTGTTCCAGCTTTTCCGGATGAATCCGCTTCATTGTTTTAAGCCATTCGGTAAAACTGCGCAGCTTTTGGCTCAACTTATCCTTACCATCTTCATCCCTCAGTTTTATTCCCTGAGAAGCGAAATAGTCAATAGCATATAAGGGCTCTATTGGTATAAGTGGCAAATTCCCTGAATCGGACGATGGAGAATATCCAGGTTTAATGAACTTCCCGGATAAATTTCCTGCCGGTAACTTTGCTTCCATTTTTTCAGGCGCTATATTGCTCTTACCGGCATCCATATCCGGGCCACTTACAGGGCTGTTTTTTTCCTCTTCCTGCTCCAAGTCCATTGGATTTGACACGGATGTAGTTTCTTCCACCGAAGCATCAACAATAGTTATACCATTTCCCTTTTCATATTGTTCCGGTAAATCTGACCCAGGTTCCAAAAATGCTGACTGCTTTTCTGTTGTCGCCTCATCCTCATGCAGACCTTCAGGAAAAGATTCCGGTATCTCCTGTGAAATATCCTCCTGTAGTTCGGCAGGAATTATTTCCTGGTCCGGAAATTCCGGTTGGGCAGTTGAAAATAGATATTCTGCTGCATCAGGTACAAGAGGCTCTGATGTTAGCGTTTCTGAACTACCCTGCAAGTTTACACCTGTTGCAGGCTCTCCATTTTCATCAACAACCTCCTGTGGTTCAATATTTAGTGCTACGTCAATTTCTTGTTCAGAATGCTCTTCCTGGAGCACAACATCATTTTGTGCGGGTAAAACATCCCGAACAGGTTCTTCAGGCTCTGGTTCATCCTGTTCCGCTAAAATCTGATCTTCTTCAACTTCAGTTATGGGTTGAGTAAGCTCAAAATCATCACCGGCTCTGTTTTCATCAATAACATCCTGTGGTTCAACATTTAGCGTTTCGTCAGTTTTTTGTTCTGCACTTTCTTCCTGAGACACGTCATCATTTTGTGCGGGCAAGATATCCTCAACAGGTTCAGTCACATTTATTCCGGTATTTACAAAATTATCTTTAGAGGATGTTTTTCCGTTGGATAATAACAGATCATTCAGCCAGTGCGGGTTACTGAAAAAAATAGCGGTTTTGGTAATCTGAATCTTGTACCGGTTATTGTCAACCTGTCTGTATTTTTTTGCCAGAATATATTGAAGCGGTGCATAATAAGGATACTGCAGGACCATTTGTTCCATGTTCATTACATCTGCTTCTTCCAGCCTGTTTGTCTGGAAAAACTTTTGCATGAAATTATCCATATCAGGGTTCATCAGCATGAAGATACTATCCTTTACCAGTTTGAGAATACTTTATTAAAAATATCATCCGACACATTTTTCAATATATCATCCATCAGCCGGTTCTGCGCATCAGTAAAACTAATGCTGGCGGAAAAAGGAAAATTCCTGGTGATATCTGTTTCAAAATTCTTCTTTTCGTCCAGCCGGTTCTTGAATATAATATGTACCGTTACATTCAGGTTGTTACTGGATGCCTGGTTTCCCGAAATACCTGAAGTGTTTACCGAGAAATCTGTTATATAGCCCCCAATATCATAATGAGCATCATCGCCATTGATGATGGTTAAACGGGTTTGTCCGGTTATTTTCTGACGTAACCTGTCGGTTAGCTGCGGGCTCAATTGCGGGTTGATGTACCTTGCCCTGTTTTCAATATATTGTACACTTACGGTTTTAACTTCCGGCGGTATACTTACATCCTTAAAAGTATAATTGCAGGTAGCCTGAACAGATACTATGGCAACCATCAGGAAGAAACTTGTTTTCAGCATCGCTTTATTCATTAATGTCGTATTCTTTCAGCTTCCGGTATAAAGTTCTTTCGCTGATGCCCAGGTCTGATGAAGCATCTTTTCGTTTGCCCCTGTGCTTTTTAAGTGCTTTAACAATCAGTTCTTTTTCTTTATCCATAATATTGAGCGACTCTTCTACTTCTTCATGATCATAAATATCATTATTATTAATCAGTACGGGCTGAGAAGGTTGAACCAACGCAGGTGGTGATGATGCACTCTTTTCCCGTTCAACCGGCTGGTAATCGCCGAGCAACGACTCCTTGGTATAAGCGGCCATGGCGTTGGCACGCTGGGGGTTTTGCAGTATATCCACAAACATCTTTTTCAACTCGGTGACATCTTTTTTCATGTCAAAGAAAAGCTTATATAATATTTCTCTTTCATTGGCAAACTCTGCATGCGATACACTTCCATTACTTCCCGCCAACACAGGCATCCGGTTGGTATTATGCTCTGGTAAAAATTGTCTTAATTGCCTTGCAGCTATTAATTTATCCTCACTCAGTACCGATATCTGCTCTGCAATGTTCTTCAATTCCCTTACATTACCGGGCCAGGGATAACGAATTAACAGTTCTTTTGCTTCATCATCTAACTGCACTGAAGATGTTTTGTACCGCTCTGCAAAATCAGCAGCAAATTTTCTGAACAAAAGAATAATATCTTCCGGCCGGTCTTTTAAGGCCGGTACGCGTATAGGAACGGTGTTTAAACGGTAGTAGAGGTCTTGCCTGAACCTTCCTTTGTGCGTATATTCCAGCAAATCTTTATTGGTAGCTGCAATAACCCTTACATCTGTTTTTTGTACTTTAGATGATCCTACGCGAATATATTCTCCGGCCTCTAAAACACGCAGCAAACGGGCCTGGGTGCCCAATGGCATCTCCCCTATTTCATCCAAAAATATTGTTCCGCCATTTACGGTTTCAAAATATCCTTTACGGCTGTCTACCGCCCCGGTGAACGATCCTTTTTCATGTCCAAACAATTCCGAATCAATAGTGCCCTCCGGGATAGCGCCGCAGTTTACCGCAATAAAAGGATTGTGTTTCCTGGAAGATAAAGCGTGAATGATCTGGGAAAACACTTCTTTCCCCACCCCGCTTTCACCATAAATCAGTACGGTTAGATCTGTATTAGCAACCTGCGCCGCTACTTGCAGGGCATAACTCAATGCAGGCGAATTGCCTATTATGCCAAACCTGTTTTTTATTGATTGTATATCCATTTTTTATGCGCTATTAATACGTTGGCAATTTTTATACGATCTCTCCCAGCAGGGTTGCTTTTGTACAATCTGTTACCTTTACATTCACGTAATCGCCTTTGTTACAATAAGCACCGTTTTTTGAAAAAACGATCACTTTGTTCTGTGAAGTCCTGCCCATCCAGTCCTGATCACTTTTTTTACTGTTGCCTTCTATTAATACTTCAAAAGTTTTGCCCAGGTCCTTTTCATTACTTTCACGGGATAACCGGTTTTGTAAATTGACAATTTCCTGCAATCTTCTTTTTTTTACCGTTTCCGGGATATCATCTTTATATCTTCTTTGCGCCAGGGTGCCCGGCCGCTCGCTATAAAAGAACATATAACTCAGGTCATACCCACTATACTCCATTAACGATAAAGTAGCCTGGTGGTCTTCCTCTGTTTCCGTACAAAAGCCGGCTATTATATCGCTGCTGATGCCGCAGCCGGGTATAATTTCACGAATGCGATTAATCTTTGCCATATACCATTCGCGGGTATAGGTGCGATTCATCATTTGCAGTATGCGGGTTGAGCCGCTCTGTACAGGAAGATGTATGTATTTGCAGATATTTTTATATTTCGCTATAACATACAGCACATCATCTGTGATATCCTTTGGATGTGAAGTAGAAAAGCGAACGCGCAACAATGGCGAAATTTTTGCCACCATTTCCAGCAGCGATGCAAAAGTTACTGTATCCCTACGCGCATTATTATCCGTTGCTTCAGGTGTGAAATAATAGCTGTCTACATTCTGTCCCAGCAATGTAACTTCCTTATATCCGCGGTCAAACAAATCCCGGCACTCTTTTACTATCGAAAATGCATTCCTGCTTCTTTCTCTTCCGCGGGTAAACGGCACTACGCAAAAGGTACACATGTTATTACAACCCCGCATGATACTTACAAAACCCGATACGCCGTTGCTGTTTAACCGCACCGGTGAAATATCTGCGTACGTTTCTTCGCGGCTAAGCAATACATTTACAGCCTTCTGCCCTCCTTCCGCTTCTTCTATTAAGCCTGGCAGGCTCCGGTATGCATCGGGACCAACCACAATATCCACCAATTGCTCTTCTTCGAGAAGCTTTGATTTTATTCTTTCAGCCATGCAACCCAGTACGCCTACCAGTAAACCAGGGTTGGCTACTTTAATTTTACGAAATTCGGTAAGCCGCTTACGAACAGTTTGTTCCGCTTTTTCGCGGATAGAGCAGGTATTAAGCAATATTAAATCTGCTTCCGCACAATCCCTTGTAGCACCAAAGCCAGCATCCTGCAGAATGGAGGCAACAATTTCGCTATCCGAAAAATTCATCTGGCAACCATAGCTTTCTATATAAAATTTCTTTTGATATTGAGCAGGATCATTTATAAAGGGAGCGAACGCCTCACCCTGCCTGGCCTCATCGTGCACTTTTTGTGTCAATACATCCAACATATAATGTTCTGAACTTTTGAAGAGGCAAAGATAACCCAAAAGGATATCAAAAATGCCAGTTTGACAGGAAATGTAATGAAAGACCGGCATTGAAAAAGGTCGCTTCGATTTTTGAAGCGACCTTTTTCAATATACTTAATTGATATGATATTATTAGTTACTCGTATATCTCACATTGTATTTTCCTCCCTTTGCACTGTCCTGGTTCGGGCCCCAGGTTCCAATAAAGCGACGGTGTTTCAAATCTCCGTATGTAGAATATACTTTCGCTTCGGCATCATTATAACGATAGTATGTCTTTAACTTTTTTGTACTGGCATTATACTCCCATGTGCCATAGGCTTTTTTACCGTTAACCGTATCTGCGCTCTGATCGTATACTACAATTGCGGAATTAGGCATTAATCTAAAGGCATAATCAATATTTGGCTCGTTGGTGCCTGCACCATAATGACCAACATAATAACCAAGCATGGTTTCAGCGGTTAATGCAGGCAAATCCGCATCCGGATCTTTTTCTTCGGGCTTATCATTCTTATCCTTTTTGCAGGATAAAAGCAGGGTGCAGGCTGCAACTACAGTCAATAGAAAAAATAAAATTCTTTTCATTATTATAAGTTTAAGGTTCTGCAAATATATATGTATTTAAAATACCTGGGTTGGAGCAATAAAAATATGGATTAACAATAATCAAAAAATCAATAATCATATTTTATTGTATCATCAATTCGGATATATCTTTCAATGACGTAAAAACAGCATCGGTAGTTGCATCCGGTAATGCCGGTGCAGGGCGATTAGACGAAATAAAAAAGGTATAACCACCTAATTTTTTACCAAATATCATGTCGTTCATTGTATTTCCGATCATTAAGGAACGCTCAAAATCTATTTCCGGAAAATCTTTTTTAGCCTGCAAACCCATGCCCGGATTGGGCTTTCTGTTCGGGCTCTCACTTTCCATATCAATGCAATAATAAATCTTATCTATTCTGCCACCATTCGCTTCAATCATACCCAGCATATTGAAATGAATATCTTTCAGATCCTGTTCTGTCATTAATCTTTTACTTACACCCCGTTGATTGGTAACAATAAAAATCCGTCCGAACTTTTCTGAAAAAATCTTTAATGCATCCAATACACCTTCATAAAACCTGAAATCTTCCCAGCGGGTAATATATGAGCCTACTGTTTCCTGATTGATCACTCCGTCGCGGTCTAAGAATAAAGTCCAGCTTTTATCAATTTTCTGCAGATCAATCATGTATAAATGGTTTTCTTATACTAATATTTAACATGAGTCCAGTATTGCATAATAAAATTCGAATCCTAATTTCCTAACGCTTCAATTATCTGTAAGCGTTAGCTCAACCTGTGCTCTTTCGTAATCTTCAGGTATACCAATGTCAATAAAATATTCGTCTGCTGCCACACCAAATATTTTTCCCTCTTTATAAAACTTTTCGAGATATTCTTTTTCAAATGAAAATTTATAAGGCATTTTTTTTTCCAGGAATGCGGGAATGTTCAACACGTAAACTCCTCCGTTTATAAGTCCCTCATCAAAATACTGCTTTTCAGTGAAGCTTTCCACAGACTTATCTTCATTCAATTTTACCGCACCATAACGGATAGACGCTTTCATGGGTTTTAATGCCAGCGTACATTGCGCATTTTTATGAACATGAAATGCCGTTAATTCCTGCACCTTAATGCGAAATAAGGTATCGCCATTTGCCACTATTACATTAGCTTCCCTGACTTTTAAACAGGCTAACTGAATAGCGCCTCCTGTGCCGAGTGGTTCATTTTCGATGGAAAGCTCATAATTACCTGCGGGAAGAATAGTATGCAGAAAGGATTCAAAAGCTTCACTTTTATACCCTAACGCAAATATAAAATTTTGGATGCCCTGGGTCTGAAAGTGTTTAACGACATAGGTAATAAACGGCACATCATTTACCGGCGCCATGCATTTGGGAAGATCGGGTACGGCACTCCGTAAGCGTGTACCCAATCCCCCCGCAAGAATTATGGCTTCAGTAATGCTTCCCGGCATACAATTCAATAAAAGTTATAGTAACGACATCATTTATTGCCAAAATAATTTTCTTCCACCAACTGGCAAATAATATGACCCAGCAGGATATGTGCTTCCTGGATGCGGGGTGTGTCTGTTGATGGCACATTAACCAGGTAATCACTAAGGTCTTTCATTTTGCCCCCGCCTGCTCCTGTAAAACCAACGGTGATCATTCCATTGGATTTAGCCTGCTCAAAGGCCAGTACAATATTTTTTGAATTACCCGAAGTAGATAAACCCACCAGCACATCGCCTTTATTGCCCAGCCCTTTAATAAGACGCGAATAAATTACATCATAGCTATAATCGTTGGCCACAGCTGTGAGGTATGAAGAGTTGGCATGCAGGGCTTCTGCGGGTAAAGCGTCCCTGTCAATATAAAAACGGCCGCTAAATTCGGCGGCTAAATGCTGGGCATCCGCAGCGCTGCCTCCGTTTCCGCAAAACAATACTTTATTACCCTGCTGAAAAGCTTTCGTTATTACTTCTGTTATGGCTTCTACCGTTTGCAATAATGTTTCATTGCCCCATACCTGCTGCTTAACTGCTATTGATGCAGCAACAATATCTTTTATTTTACTCAACATATCTTTTGTTTAAGAAATTACCAACCCATGAACCGGAATCACCCGTTAATCATCAAACAACCCAGGTGCTCAATCCATTTTTGGTGAAGGTATATTGTTTTACTTCTCCTCCAAACCTAAGCAGGGTTTCAATTACCCGGTAACGTGTATTTTCCGGGCAATAAAATATCATAAATCCGCCACCACCGGCACCTGATATTTTTGCACCGGATGCACCTGCTTTTTTTGCAGCATCATATATCTCTTCAATAAAAGGATTTGAAATATTAGCTGCCATTTTTCTTTTTTGCTGAAAGCCAAAATCGAGTATTTCGCCAATCTCATTAAGCCTCCCTTTCAGTAATGCTTCTTTCATTCTTCGGCTTTGCTCTTTCAACTGGTGCATTGCTTCTATAGAACTTTCTTTCTTTTGCTGCACATTTTTCTGCTGCTCTTTTATGATAGTAGCCGATTCCCTGCTGGAAGCGGTATAAAATAATACCAGGTTATTTTCCAGTTCGCTCAGGTATTCGGCCTTAATACGCAATGGGTTAACGATCACTTTATCCTCTTCATAAAATTCCATATAGTTAACACCTCCAAAGGTAGCTGCATACTGATCCTGTCTTCCTCCTGCCAGGTTCAGATCTTTGCGTTCTATCTGGTATGCATAATGCGCAATATCATATTCGCCTAATGGCAGTTTCAGCATTTCGGCAAATGCGCCAATAATAGCTACTACCAATGTAGAAGAAGTGCCCAATCCTGAACCCGCAGGGGCATCTGCAAAGGTTTGCAATTTAAAGCCAATGGTGGGTACGCCATAATCTTCCTGTATGCGATTGTACACCCCTTTCAATAAATCAAGCTTACCGTTTACAGGCAGGGTTTTGTTACATTGATATTGTACTGTTTCTTTTCTGTCGGCCGCCTCCAAAATAATGATTTCCTCATTCAAAGGCTCAATATTAGCATATGCATACAATGAAACAGTAGCATTAAGGATCGCTCCTCCAAATAAATCGCAATATGGGCTCACGTCTGTTCCTCCCCCCGCTAATCCAATGCGCAATGGCGCTTTGCTTCTGTAGATCATTATTGATAATACTTAATTTATGTACAAATGTAAGCCGAATTTTCCCCTCACCTTCTTTCCCTCTCCCGCTGCGGAGAGGGACGGCGCTGAAATGCAATTCCAAGCGTTATGTTCTACCATATCATCTTTAGCCGATATCCTAACATCCCGCAAGGGCATAAACTGCGTTCCAACCGGCTCAGCGCTTTCCCTGTCTTTTGAAGACACTCACCATTCACTACTCACCCACTCACCTCCTCAATCGCTTTTACCATATTGTTCCAGGTATATTTATTTTTTTCTTCGCGCAGGCCGGGAATAAAATGGTCTTCACCCGTTTCGTAGAACTCCATTATTTTTTCAGCTATAGAAGCAGCACTGGGTTCCGCTACCAATCCTGCTTTACCATCGGGCACCATAGCAGTTAACCCACCCACATTGGTTACGATCATCGGTTTTTCAAAATGGTAAGACAATGGCGTCACCCCGCTTTGGGTAGCATTTCGGTAGGGCTGAATCACCACATCGGCGGCACACAAACAATATTTCACTTCACTGTCGGGAACAAAATCCGTTTTTAATATCAATACATCTTCAATGTTGTTGTCTTTAATTTGCTGCAGGTAAGGCTTATCGTCTTCATAAAATTCACCCGCTATCAAAAGCTTAACAGGCGGTAAACGCCGGGTAATGGTTTGCGCTTTCACTATTTTCATGGCATCCAGCAATATATCCAAACCCTTGTATTTGCGGATAAACCCAAAAAACAACGCTATCCTGTCGTTAAGGCCAATACCTAATTTAAGTCGGGCTTCTTCTTTGCTTATCTTCTCCCCAAAATTATCGTACAAAGGATGAGGAACAAATTGTGCAGGCTTTTTAGATTCAATCATACGCAAATCACTCAGCACTTTTTCACTCATTGTAATAAAAGCATCCGCAGCTTTTAAAAAATACCGCGTAAAAGCAGCGTCACCCGGTCTTTTTTCGTGCGGTATAATGTTATCCGCAATACATACAATTTTACTTTGCCTGTTTTTTTTAGCGATTCTTAATATCGTTCCCAGGCAGGGCCCCATAAAAGGCAGCCAGTATCTTACTACAATAATATCCGGAGAAAATTTTTCCAACTCCCGGCCCACGCTGTACCAATTAAAGGGATTAATGGAATTAATGCGAACATGTATATTCAGCCCGGCGGGTGGTGGTTCGGAAGAATATTGCGTTGTACCCGGAAAAAGAAAACCAGGGTACTGCAATGAGAATGTGTAAATATGCGTATCCCATCCCTGTTGCTGAAATTCCCTGGCCAACCGCTCATCATATGAAGCTAATCCACCGCGCAAAGGATGTGCAGGACCAATGATGACAATTCTTTTTCCCATTATCACTAATATATAGAAATCAAATTCCCAGTTTTTTTTCAACCAGGTAACTGTTGCGTTCCGGGGAATTCCGGGCAATAAGCTCTCCCATAAATCCTACTAAAAAAAGCTGCGAACCCAGTAAAAGCAGGGTCAATGCCAGGAAAAAGGCAGGACGATTGGTTAATGCATATTCAGGATCAACAAACTTGCTGATAATAAGATAGATACTGAGCAGAAGCCCAATAAAGAAACATGCAGTGCCCCATGAACCAAAAAAATGCATGGGCCGTTTTCCAAACCTGCCCACGAACATGATAGATGCCAGGTCAAGAAATCCGTTAATGAAACGTTCCCATCCAAATTTGGTAACGCCATACTTACGAGGACGGTGCTCTACTATTTTTTCACCAATTTTTTTAAACCCGGCCCACTTGGCCAATACCGGAATATAGCGATGCATTTCACCATATACCTCAATGCTTTTTATAACCTTATTTTTATATGCCTTTAATCCGCAATTGAAATCATGCAAAGGTATTTTAGACATGCGCCGGGTTACCGCATTAAAAAATTTTGAAGGAATATTTTTTGTGAGTGTGCTGTCATATCTTTTTTTCTTCCATCCGCTCACCATATCATACCCATCTTCTGCTATCATTTTTCTCAGTTCGGGTATTTCATCGGGACTGTCCTGCAAATCCGCATCCATCGTAATCACTACTTCGCCTTTCGCGGCTTTGAAGCCTTCATTGAGCGCTGCGCTTTTACCATAATTGCGTTGAAATTTAATGCCTTTTATACACGAATAGGCAATACTCAATTGTTCAATAACCGGCCACGAGCCATCTGAACTTCCATCATCTACCAAAATAATTTCATACGAAAACCCGTTTTCATCCATCACCTTTTGAATCCAGGCACACAATTCAGGCAACGACTCTTCTTCATTAAATAATGGAATAACAACGCTGATGTTCATGCAGAAAAATTAACAGTATTATTGAGCAACCGTTGGAAACTCCGGTTTTTTCTTTTTAATGATAGCGGCAATGATCAGGCTTATTACGAACCAGAAGATACAAAAGAATGCCGTTCCAAGCATTTGCTTGCCGAAGCTATAATTATTGCCTTTCATCATATCTTCTGTAGTTTTATCAATCTGCTCCTGGTTTGCTCCGAATTTTTGCATCATCTGCTGCGTCTTTTCGGCCGTTTCCTGTGTTAGCGCCTCGCGAAAAGGCACGTCTATAAAATTGAACAACACGTAACTAAATAAGGTGCTAATTACGGTGCCGATTACAAAAGTGGTAAACACAACTTTCAGGGCCGCAGCAAAATCAAGATAACCCTCATTGAGTTTTTTTTGTTTTATCCCGGCCAGCACAGCAATAATTACAGGTATTAAAAACCCTGCATAAGCTATTGGGTTTACAAACCATTTTACGCCTCCCAAATATAGCAAGAGGCTAAAAATTACAGATGCCAATCCGGATATTAGTCCGTAGGTAAGTCCTACGTCTGTTCGCTTTTTTTCCATAATTATTGTTTTGGTAAAAAATCAGGTGTTCAAAAATACCTTCTCTCCGTTAATTATCCCAATTACCTGCCCTTTAAGTTCTTTACCGGTAAATGGAGAATTTTTAGATTTTGATTGAATCTGCTTTTCTTCAAAGCGGTACGTTACACCCGGGTTAAACAAGGTAAGGTCTGCAGGATACCCTTCCTGTAATGTTGCAGCAGGCAGTCCAAAAATTTTACGTGGATTTATACTGCACAACTCTATCCAACGTTCGGTATTTACTCCCGCGGCTCCGGCTACGCCAAAAGCTGTTTCCAGCCCTATCATGCCATAACCCGCATACTCAAACTCACAGGTTTTACTGTCCCATTCCTGCGGAAAATGATGTGAGGCGATGCAATCAATCCAGCCGTTGTTTATGGCTTCGCGCAGCGCCTGCCTGTTTTCGGGAGTACGCAAAGGAGGGTTTACCTTAAGGTTGGTATCGTAATTCACAAGGTCTTCATCGCTAAAAAAAAGATGGTAAGGAGTAACGGAGCAGCTTACCTGCAAACCCCTTTCCTTAGCTTTCTTAATATGATCAACCGATCGTTTGGAACTGATGCCCGTAAAATGCAGTTTGGATGTTGCATATTCAGCCAGTTCAATATCCCTGGCCACCATCATTTCTTCCGCAATAACCGGTTTGCCGGGCAAACCCAGCCGGGTAGAAATAATACCTTCATTCATTAATCCATGTGTACCAATGCTTTTATCCTGTGGTAATTGCATCAGCACTCCTTCAAAAGCTTTTACATATTGCAGGGCTTTTAATAAAACGCCTGCCGACTGCACAGCATTTATACCATCGCTGAAAGCGATAGCGCCGCTGGCGAACATATCATACATTTCGGCAAGGTCTTTTCCTTCTGCATTTTTAGTAACAGCGCCAACGGGATGAATATTTACGGGCAGGGTTCTGCTTTTTTCTTTAATGTATTCAACCTGTGACTTGCTGTGTACCACAGGATTTGTGTTAGGCAACACAAACACATGGGTATATCCGCCCGCCGCAGCTGCTCTTGCCCCTGTTTGCAGGGTTTCCTTAAATTCATAGCCGGGATCGCAAAAATGAGCGAAAATATCTACCCAGCCCGGCGAAACCTGTAACCCTTCGCGTTCAATAATAGTATCTGCCTTTTCTGTAATGTTATCTGCTATGCGGACGATGATACCATCAGCAATTAAAATATCCTTTAGCTGTCCGTTAAATGGAGAACCGGGCTGCGTAATAATGGCTTTGCGAATGAGGATAGTCATTGTGAAAAGTTGAGCGAAGATAAACGCTATTTATTGATTTTTTGAAATTGGAATTTTGAGTTACTTTTGCTGCCCGTTAATACGTTCGGGACGTAGCGCAGCCCACTGAGGCGGGAGGGTCGCAAGCCAACGGCAAAAGTTTTTGTATAATAGCTCTTTAGTATCTTAAAATATTTACAGATTAAAAACCTGTAATGCAGTTCGGGACGTAGCGCAGCCCGGTAGCGCATCCCGCTGAGGCGGGAGGGTCGCAAGTTGCTATACTGTATGAAAAATGTTTTGGGTATATATTATATTCAGCAGTTCTTTAGAAAAGTATTATGTTGGCAGTACAGAAAATGTTGAAAGAAGGTTTCATCAGCATAATACAGGGAAGGGAAATTTTACATCAAAAGGTATTCCCTGGATTTTTATTACATCTTTCGCATGCAGCGACAGAAATGAGGCCGTACGGCTGGAGATGAAAATTAAAAAAAGGGTATCAAAAGATACTTGCAGGATAATCATCTTGCATAGTTTTCGGGACGTAGCGCAGCCCGGTAGCGCACTAGCATGGGGTGCTAGGGGTCGCAAGTTCGAATCTTGTCGTCCCGACAAGTAAAACAACAGAATCCGCATTCACATTGTGTTTGCGGTTTTTTGTTTGTAATAGGTAGTAAAAATAATGCCTTCCTAACCCTTTTATGCCGAGTACTTTGCATCTTTTCACGGGCCAATAAGCACAGACTTTTATTATTAATAAAAAAAATATACTTTTAGTGGTCATTACCCTCGCCCTGAATAAATTTTGCTTTTATTCAATGGCTCAAGAAATCCCGGAAGATACCGACCATACGTCCTCGGGTCCTGAACACACCCAAATGGTATCGTTCAGAGCACTGACAAGATAGACAAAAGGAAGAATATCATTGCAGATACAACCGCTATCGCTGGGGTTGCAGTTAATCTTATTTTAGCAATTTTCACTTACCTTCGCAGCACCATTCCTCCAAGCCGTAATAAGTGAGAACGAGTATTATTAACTAAACGTAGTAATGTGTGCTTTAAAACTCCGGGTGAATGGATAATTGAAATGTCAAATCCACTTTCGACCACCCAAACAATTTTTTTCTCTAACCTTGCCTGATTCTTTTACACCAGGCCCACGACAAGTAAGAACGATTATTTATTGTAGGGCGCTCAAAACCTCTTCCATCTTTTCGGGAGCAGTGAAATGTATTACCGGCTGTTGTTGTTCTTAAAGTTATTGGATATCATAAATCCGTTTTTACAAGTTTAGCAGGCCCTCCCGACAGTTTAAAGCTGCTGACTCATTTGGTTTTGAGACAGCCGCTTTTCTTTTATTTTACTGCGCATTTCGACGTCAATCAAAAACTAAAGTTCTACAGCCATGAGTTCATTACCCAGTTTGTGCAGGGCAGCTTCAATCTTTTTTGTTTGTGCAGGACGGGGCTTCTTCAATCCTGTAGCGTAATGTTGTATTTGCTTTTGATTTATCCCTGTAAGCTTTTCAAACGCAGAATTAGTAAAGATTCCTTTATAATAATTCAAAAGACTTTCAATATCAAATTTAAAAATTGCTTTGTATTCCACATCAGGAATATTACCTAATTCTTTTTGTATTTCTATGCCCTCCAAGGCTGATTGCTTGGCCTGCTGAACCGTATCCCCAACTCCTGAAACTCCTTCCAATTTCGGAGCGTGTGCCCAAAAAGCATCTTTGCTTCTTTCAATAACAATCTGTACGCTTTTCATACTTCTTATTTTTATGAGTTAAAAGAATGGTTTTCTTTCAACCTCATCTCTTTTTGATTTTCTTTTCCAGTCCCTTACCGACTTCATGCGAACCATGATAAGGAACCGGATACCGGACGCCATCTTTCTCATAAATGTAATGGCTACCTGTTGCCCGGATATGCTCCCATCCGTTTTTCAAGATTAACCGGTGTAATTCACTTGACTTCATAAAGAAGTTGTTTTTGAACTCATAAAGGTAGTATTATTACTACTATAATAAAATTTAATTTAGAACCAACCACTAAAAAATTAATTTGACGTCAACGCAAAAGGTTGCTGGAAGATTATTACATACAAAGCAGAATCGTCCCGAGCTTTAAAGAGGTTGTTTCATTGAGTTGAGGCAACCTCTTTTACCTACTTATACAACTCCAGCATATTTTTCAAACTTTCCAGTGTATCCGCTTCCGCTGGCTTTTTATCTTTCCGCCAGTTCAGGATACGCGGAAACCGTACAGCTATTCCTGATTTATGACGGGCAGACTTATTAATACCTTCGAAACCAATTTCAAAAACCAGTTCAGGCTTAACCGTACGTACCGGCCCGAACTTTTCCATTGTATGTTGTTTGATAAACCTGTCTACTTCTGTAATTTCCCTATCCGTGAGCCCTGAATACGCTTTGGCAAACGGAATTAACGTATTGTCTGCATCCCATACAGCAAAAGTATAATCCGTATACAGTTCTGTTCTGCGGCCATGTCCTTTTTGCGCGTATACCAGTACTGCGTCAATGCTTAAAGGATTTACTTTCCATTTCCACCACTCTCCCTTTTTTCTGCCTGCCTGGTAGGCCCCCATTTTATTTTTTACCATGAAGCCTTCGGCAGCATTCTCCCTGGATTGTGTGTGAAGTATTTTCAGATCCTCCCAATTGGCAAATACAAGTAATGGAGAAAGATGAGCTACCGGTGTTGCCTGCATCGTATCAAAGAACTGTTCCAGTTTTTCTCTTCTCTGCTGCTGCGGTAGTGGCCTGAGATCAACCCCGTTCATTTCCAATACATCATATGCAATAAATGCCACGGGTGCATCCCGTAAAATTTTCTTCGTCAGGTTTTTTCTGCTTATGCGTGTTTGCAATACATTAAAAGGCAGTGGTTTGCTATCTCTAAAGCTCACTATTTCTCCGTCTAATACAGTGCCATCGGGTAACAAGGTTTTTAAAATATGCAGTTCAGGGAATTTGTCTGTAGCTAATTCTTCTCCCCTGGTCCAGATATACAATTCATTGTTACGAAATATAATTTGTGAACGTATGCCATCCCATTTCCATTCAGCGTACCATGCCGCGGGGTCTCCCAACCCCGAAATATCTCCTTCTACAGGATAAGCAAGATAAAAAGGATAGGGTCTTGAATCATTATCGTTTTCCCTTTCTTTGAGGATCAGATCATCATAATTTATTTCAGCAGGTTTCCAATTCCCCATTATGCGATGTGCAATAATGGCCGGCTCCATTTTTGCGGCTTCCGCTATTGCACGAATCACTAAAGTTTGGGAAACGCCGATACGAAAACTTCCCATCAGCAATTTATTAAACACGAATATTTCGTGCTGTGTTAGTTGCTGCCATGCCTCAATGATTTTTATTTTCTTTCCTTCATCTGTCAATGAGGGCAGTACCCTTAAGTAGTCAAACCAGTCGTTTAATGATTTTTCCGTTAAAGTGTTATTGTGCGGCGGCAGCACCAGCGATATGGTTTCGCCCAGGTCGCCAACACTGTTGTAACTTTCCCTGAAAAGCCAGTCCGGTATCTGCGCTTCCCCGGCGGCCCATTGCTGCATTTGCGTACTGTTTACTTTAAATGAAGGACGTCGTCCTGTAAACAAAGCGAGTGCCCAGGTTTTATCCTTATCGGGTGCAGATAAAAAATACTGTTTCAGCAATTCAACCTTTTCATTGGTTTTATTGGTACGATCAATATCTAAAAATAATGCTGCAAACGCCTTCATGTTTAAACCTCCGGTTTGATTGAATCCTGTTCACCAGGAATGGATTCCTCACTTTCATCCTCTTTTCCATACATGGTTATCACTTCGGTTGCTTCCATATTGTTTTCATTCAGCCAACGCGAAAAAACACTGGTAAATCCATGCGTTACAAATACCTTTTCGGCACCTGTGTTTTTTATCGCTGCGTTTAATCCATCCCAATCGGCATGATCGCTTAGCACAAAGCCCTGATCAACAGCCCTCCTGGTCTTTGCACCGCGCACCCGCATCCATCCGGAGCAATAACCCATGGAAAACGGGGTAAATTTTTTTAGCCATGGTGAACCATTAGCGGACGGAGGGGCTAATACCAGCGCATTTTTAAAAAGTTTCTTGTCCATGTCTTTTGTTACAAGTGTAAGCTGGGGCAAATCAAATCCCGCCTGCCTCAGCCTTTCATTGCAATAATACACCGCACCATGCGCAAATATTGTTTCATTCTCCATTTGCATATTTTTAAGTATCCGCTGCATCTTTCCGAGTGCATATCCTAAAAGCAGACTCACTTTTCCTTCCTGTTTATTTTTACTGTGCCATGCCTGTATACTGTTAAATATTTTTTCCTGCGGTTCCCATTTGTATATGGGCAGGCCAAAAGTGGATTCAGATATAAATACGTTGCATTTTACCGGCTCAAAGGGTGTTGAAAAATGATCATCCTCCAGCTTGTAATCCCCGCTTGCCACCCAAACCATATCATTGCGGGCAACCCTTACCTGTGCAGAACCAATAATATGTCCTGCCGGGTGCAATGAAAAATTTACCCCATTAATAGTAAATCGTTCCCCATATTCAACTGTTTGTAAAGAGATGTCTTGTCCCAGGCGTTGACGCAAAATAGCTTCACTATCCTTATGGGCAAGATAATGGCGGCTTCCGGGCTTTGCATGATCGCTATGGGCATGCGTAATAATAGCACGGTCAACCGGAATGGAAGGATCAATATGTACATCCGCAAGAGGACAGTAAATACTGTTGCCATTAAACTGGAGAAGATCCGGGCGCATAATTAATTTTATTTGCAAACCATATGCCAGTCAATTCCTGCAGGATTTTCCGGCATACAACTCATTAAAGCGTGTACCCGGGGTTTTATGCCCTATTTCCATGCATCAAAAACAAACACTTCATACCAGTTCTCTCCCACATCATCTATATACAATCTTTTATCCCTTGCTTTATCCGGATGTTTTCGAGTGATGGCTTTTTTCCTGACACTGGCGTTCTTTGATTTAAGATACCGGTATACCTGTTCCGTATAGTTCAGTGTTTCGGCCCTGCCTTCATGCAACAGAATTACATCAGGATAATCCGGAATGATCCAATCAATATAGGTTTTATCGGCCTCGCTAAGCATTCTTACAGATGCTGTTGGCTTTTCATCCGTTAGTAGTAAATCAGGTTTTTTTTTCGTGGCAATTGTATCTGCCCGTACTGTGGAAGGCTGATCCCGGCTTGACGTTGATGGATTACAAGCGCTTGCAAACATGATCACCCCCATAAATAGTATGGTATTATTTCTTCTTCTTTTCATATATCACTACAACAACAAATTATCCTGATCAATGGAAAATGATTGTTGTATGTTTTTGATGCGAAGATAATGGTACAATCCATTCAACAATACTCAATGAAGATGAAATCCGGTACTATACAGGGGTTGTTTAAATGATCTTTATCGGTTTTAACAGGAAGAATTGGAAAAATTGGCAAGAAAATATGAAGGGCACTTTTTGCAAGATCATTATTCACCCTCTTCCATTAACTGCCGCAGTTTTGGATGGTTGATAATGGCTATATCTTTACCCTCCGTCTTCACTATATTATCCTGTAAAAATTCTGTCATCAGCCGGAATACCGTTTCATAGGTTGTGCCGGCATAAGCAGCGATATCCTGGCGGCTGAGCGTGATGCCTATAAATCCTTTTTCATTTATGCCGAACTTTTCGCTCAGCTTCAGCAAAGCACTGGCCAGTCGGCCCTTTACCGGCATATGGGCCAGGTTGCGCATGTTTTTTTCGGATTCCTGTAATTCCTGGGCATAAAACAGCATCAGTTTAAACAGCAATTCACCATTGGTTCGCAAGGTGGCATAAAAAAAATCCTGGTCAATATAGCATACTTCAAGTGGTTCCAGGGCCGTAGCAGAGATCGGATACAAAGGATCTGTACCAAATCCGCGGTGACCAAAAATATCCCCCTCCCGCGCAAACCGCACGATCAGTTCCTTTTCTTCACCCCAGCGCTTATGAATTTTTACGGAACCCTTGTATACAAAATAAATACCGCTTACGGGATCGCCTTCTTTAAAAACCTGTTCCCCTTTTTTATACTGTAAATTAAGGCGATGCGCCTGGATGGCGGGAAGCCATTCCGGTATACACATGCGGCACATCAAACAACACTGAAGATCACATTGCTTTTTGGGGATTTTCATTCTAATGCTTATACATTACGAAAGTATGCTTTATTGCTATTTTATTGTATAAGCAGGCTGTGATAATGATGCGGTATTGCTTACAGTTGTTTTACTTAATTGCTGCAGCCAGTCATGATGCAGCTTCACCACCTCACCCACTACTATAACCGAAGGATTGCTCATGTTTTCGCGCTGCACCCTGAAAAAAATATCTTTTACGGTTCCGGTAATTATTTTTTCTTTTTCGGTGGTACCGTTTTGTATAACGGCTACCGGCGTTTCATTTTTTCCGTTGGCACTGAAAATATCCATTATGGTTTCCAGTTTATTCATGGCCATTAGTATAACAACCGTTGCCGACGACTGTGCCGCAAGGCGAATATCAGCCGATATATCCCCGGAACGTGTAGTACCGGTAGTAACCCAAAAACTTTCTGCCATTCCCCTGCAGGTTAAAGGGATGCCCTGTGCGGCCGGTACCGCCACAGCACTTGAAATACCGGGTATTACTTCTACAGCAATGCCATTGCAGTGTGCAGCTTCCATTTCTTCCTGTGCTCTTCCAAAAACAAAGGGATCACCACCTTTCAATCTTGCCACATGTCCGTACGATAATGCATAGTCCACAATAAGATGGTTAATTTCCTGTTGGGAAAGGGCGTGACAGCCAAAACGCTTTCCTACAAATATTGCTTTTGCACCCGGAGACATATAAGAAAGCAATTCCACATTTACCAGGGCATCATATAAAACTACATGTGCCACTCCAATTGCCCGGATCGCCTTTACAGTAATCAATTCGGCGTCGCCCGGACCAGCGCCTATAAGAGATAAGAGAGGAGTTTTTGATTTCATTACTTCAAATTAAAAATATAAATATTTAAAATATTTAAAACAAAAATACTAAAAATTGAATTTTCATTACTAATTTTATGATATAAATAATATTTTTATACTAATTTTTAGATATAATTAGATTTAAAAGATTAAATATTATTTATCATAATATAGTATTTGCCCCCCTCCTTTTAACGATTGCCTGCCTTTCTTATAGCAAGATCAAAATCAGTTTGCATGAAAATTATTGTAATAGGAAATGGCATGGTTGGCCATAAATTTTGTGAGAAACTATTGGCCAGGGACAAGAAACAAGCATTTCACATTTCGGTTTTTGGTGAGGA
This sequence comes from Agriterribacter humi, assembly GCF_009192765.1. Lineage (GTDB taxonomy): Bacteria > Bacteroidota > Bacteroidia > Chitinophagales > Chitinophagaceae > Agriterribacter > Agriterribacter humi. The sequence continues at coordinate 832,705 of NZ_VOHQ01000001.1, forward strand.
ACCCTACCGCGCATACGACAGAGTTCATCTTACCGAATACTTTTCCGGTAAAACTGTTGAAGATTTATCGTTGGTAACCCAGAGCTGGTATGGTGCTAATAAAATAGACCTGTATTTAGACGATCCGGTGGTGGAAATAGATAAATACAATAAAAAAATAATGTCGTCAAAGGGTCGGGAATTATCATACGATTATCTGGTATTGGCAACCGGGTCCGCTCCCTTTGTGCCCAAAATACCCGGTACCGGCAAATACGGCGTATTTGTTTATCGTACAATTGATGACCTGGAATTGATTACTTCCTATGCCTTCAGAGCCAAAAAAGCAGTTGTGATTGGAGGAGGCTTATTGGGACTGGAAGCTACCAAAGCTTTAAAGGACCTTGATCTCGAAACCCATGTAGTGGAATTTGCCCCCCGGCTAATGCCACGCCAATTGGACGAGACCGGCGCTGAATTTCTTAAAACTAAATTAGAGCACATGGGGATACATGTGCATCTTAATAAAACTACTTCATCTATCTCGGGAACAGAGAAAGTGGAAACCCTGGAGTTTAAGGACAACAGCAAACTGGAAGTAGATATGGTGGTAATTTCCGCAGGAATCAAACCCAGGGATGAATTAGCCAAAGATTGTGGTTTAAGAACTGGCCCCCGCGGCGGTATCATTGTAAATAATAAGCTGCAAACAAATGATCCATGCATTTACGCAATTGGAGAATGCGCTTTATTTGAAGGGATGGTGTATGGCCTGGTTGCGCCGGGTTATGAAATGGCGGATATTGTCGCCTCACAATTAACTGGTACTGATAAAGTATTCATGGATTTTGATATGTCAACCAAATTAAAATTGCTGGGAGTGGATGTAGCCAGCTTTGGCGATGCACTGGCTATGGAAAATGAATGTAAGACTATTGTAATGGAAGACAGGGTATGGGGAATATATAAACGTCTGAATGTTTCCACAGACGGAAAATATTTGTTAGGAGGCATCCTCGTTGGTGATGCATCGGCATATAATATATTGTTACAAACCTATAAAAACGGATTAGCCCTTCCGCAAAACCTGGAAGACTTATTTATGAAATCGGGCGCCTCTGCCGGCAAAATTAATGCAGGAGGCGGAATAGCTGCATTACCGGATGCCGCGCTTATCTGTTCCTGTGAAGGTGTGTCCAAAGGCGCCATCTGCTGTGCGGTTAAAGATTACGGTATTGAGGATCTGGATGGTGTTAAAAAAATGACAAGAGCAGGAACCGGCTGTGGCGGCTGTGTTCCTATGATAAAAGATATCATAAACGAAACATTAAAGGAACTTGGCAAAAAGGTAAAGCCTGCTATTTGTGAACATTTTGATTACCGCCGTCAGGAATTATTCGACCTGGTTAAAGTACATGACATTAAAACCTTTGATGAAGCATTGGATAAGTTTGGGAATGGCGCCGGATGTGAGATTTGTAAACCCGTCATGGCTTCCATTTTAGCAAGCGCCTGGAACGACCTGATATTAAAACAAGCTACTATCCAGGATACCAACGACCGCTACCTGGCTAATATTCAAAAAGGAGGAACTTATTCCGTAGTACCCCGCATTCCGGGCGGAGAAATAACACCTGATAAACTGATCGTCATTGGCCGGATCGCCAAAAAATACAATCTCTATACAAAAATAACAGGGGCGCAACGGATAGACATGTTCGGCGCACATGTAAGTGAATTGCCACTGATATGGGAAGAGCTGATTGCTGCCGAATTTGAAAGCGGTCATGCCTACGGAAAGGCCCTGCGTACAGTTAAAAGCTGCGTGGGCTCTACCTGGTGCCGCTTTGGTTTGCACGACAGTGTAAGCTTTGCCATTCGCATAGAAGAAAGATACAGAGGATTAAGGGCGCCACACAAAATTAAATCCGCCGTATCAGGATGTGTTCGTGAATGTGCAGAAGCCCAGTCCAAAGACTTTGGCATTATCGCCACGGAAAAAGGCTGGAATCTTTTTGTTGGCGGCAACGGGGGGTCAAAGCCGCAGCATGCGGTGCTGCTGGCGTCAGATATTGATGAAGAAACCTGCATCCGCTATATTGACCGTTTCCTGATGTTTTATATTAAAACAGCCGATCCCTTAACACGAACCGCTACATGGATTAACAAAATGGAAGGAGGAATAACCTATCTGAAAAACGTAATCGTAAACGACAGCCTGGGTATAAGTAATCAGTTAGAAGAGGAGATGCAAAAGCTGGTTAACCTTTATAAATGCGAATGGAAAGAAGTGGTGGAATCGCCCGAGCTCAGAAAACAATTTAACCACTTCATCAATTTACCCGGTGAAAAAGATCCCCACGTACAGTTCGAAGATTTACGGGGGCAGAAAAAAGCGGTTGACTGGAAATAAGAACCGGTGGGGTAAGTGAAAAGTGAGAGGTGAAAGGTGAAAGGGTGTGTATGCCTAAAATAGGTTGACAAAAAACAGTCACTTATGCGGCAAGTTAACTCAAAATTAGAAATCCGTGAGCATCGGATTTTCTCTGAGGAATTAAAAAAGAAAGCGATTAAGGAATTAGTAA
>NZ_VOHQ01000010.1 GCF_009192765.1 Agriterribacter humi
CAACAATTAATCATTATTAACCCTCAATCAAAACAGTTATGAAAAGAAAACCATCTTTTTCAAAACGCTGCTTAGGGACAATGTTGACGGCCGTATTGTTTTTACTGGCCACAACCGGGGCATGGGCGCAGGATATAGCTGCCCTTTCCCCTTCCTTAGTAAACAAAACCAACCTTGCTGCGGGAAGCGATCTGAAAACAACTTCCCTGCAGGAGTTTATGAATGAATTTAAAAAAACGTATCAAAACATTTATTACAGCTATGAATCAAACACCCTCAAATCGGTAAGCGTAAATTACGATGTGCTGGATGCTTCCAAACAAAGCAATCCCGACATTGCACTGAACAAAGTGCTTTCTACTGCTGGTTTGGTGTTTGAAAAAGTGAAAGAAGTATATGTAATAAAAGAAGCAACACAAAAAAAGAAAGAAGAAAATTTTGCAATTAGTGCTTCGGTGATCACCGCCGCTGCTGATGCCGCTGATTTTTCCGTAAGAGGCAGGATAAGTGATGAAAATGGCAGCGTAGCCGGCGCAACGGTAACAGAAAAGGGTACCGGCAATGTTACTACAACAAATAGTAATGGTGAGTTTGCAATAACTGTAAGCAGTGCCAATGCTGTGTTGGTAATAAGCCATGTTAGCTATGATACAAGGGAAGTTGCTGTATCTGGCAAAGCAGTGCTGGACATTACGCTTGATGCATCAAGCAGGGAATTAGAGCAGGTGGTAGTAACTTCTCTCGGTATAAAAAGGGAGAAAAGAGCGCTGGGGTACAGCATTTCTTCTGTTGAAGCTAAAGATATGGAAACCGGTGGCGCCTCCAATGTATTGAAATCAGTGGAAGGTAAAGTTACGGGAGTACAAATGAACAGCGTTACATCCTCACCCACCTCTTCTGTAATGTTCAACATACGCGGGGCTACCTCATTGAAAGGTATAATGGGGGCAAGTAATATTAACAACGAAACCCAACCCCTGATCGTGCTGAATGGCGTACAGTTGGGTTCCAACACCGTTGGAGCCACCGCAGGTATTGATGCAGGCAACTTTATATCCTCCCTTAACCCCAACGACATTGAGAGCATCTCTGTGCTGAAAGGGGCCAGCGCTGCAGCGCTTTACGGATCCCAGGCAGGTAATGGCGTGATCCTGATCACCACCAAATCGGGTGCGGGAGCTAAAAAAGGGCTCGGTATTTCGGTAAGTAGCGCTACTTCTTTCGACCAGGCTTATAGTGCCCCTCCGGTGCAAAGAAGATTTTTCCAGGGCGATGAAGACGGAAGCGCATTAACCGAAGATAAAAAGGGACTCGGCTGGGCAATAGATGACAAGGTGAACAACAACGAACCTGTGTGGAGGTGGAATATCCTTACACAGGAATGGGAAGAATCGGTGCTGGAAGCCCGCGGAGATAAAAATCCGCTACTGGCTTTCCTGAGAACAGGGGTGATGACCGACAATAACGTAGCGGTAACCGGCAACTACGAAAAGGGTAACTACCGGCTCAACCTCGGCAACCTCGTACACAATGCCGTAATACCTGGCAACAAAACAACCCGGAACAGCGTTTCCTTTGATGCTAAATACAATATAAACGACAGGCTTTCAGTTACTTCTCAGGCATCATGGTCTCATACCTTTGTGCCCAACCAGTCGCACGTTCAGGATAAAAGAGAAGACAACCCACTGGCTCATGCCATGTCTATGCCCATCAATATGCCCAAAATGTCGGAATGGGAAAAGGCTGACCCCTGGATCACCGACTGGGAAGGACAATACCAGAACACGCCTTATTTAAAGGGACCGGGAGAAGATCGCCTGAGGTATAATGCAGTTGGCAAAAACGGACCTTACTTTGCTGCTGAAAACATTATCAGAACCTATACCAAAGACGTATTTTTCGGAAAGGTACAATTGGATTATAAAATAGGTGAGCCATTCCTGCTCACTTTGCGCTCAGGCATCAGCCATGAAAACTTTGCGTTTGAAAGAAAAAGCCCATGGGATGCAGAACGCAGGCCGCAAGGCATATACGAACAACAGCACAGCAACAATCTTAATGTAAGAAATGACCTGTTGCTTTCTTACAACAAGCGTTTTCTTGGCAGCAGGCTGTCGCTTGATGCTTTAGGCGGCTTTTCCTATAACTATGGCGAAAGCAACAATTCCGGGTTTGGCGGCGAAATACTGGCAACTCCCAACTCCTTTAGCTATAGTTCATTGCCTGCGGCAGTAAGGCAGGCTGCCTATTTCAACAGGGGTTACCCCGGTCGCAACTACGGCGCTTATGCCACTGCCAGCATCGGATGGCAAAATATGGTTTACTTAGAGTTGTCGGGCCGTAACGACTGGGTAGGTATACTGGGCCATGAAAAGGATAACCATTTCTACCCCGGTGCATCCTTAAGCTGGATAGCATCTGAAACCTTTGATATGGGTAACGTATTTAACTTCCTCAAACTGAGAGGAGGGTATGCAGAAACCGGATATGGTATTGGACGACCTGTTAACCAGGACAGCTACGGTATTTCAGGAAATACATGGAACGGCGTTGCTATGGGAACCATCGGCGGTGACCCTGTTGACGCGAATATTAAGCCCGAGCTGAACGTAACCAAAGAAGCAGGTATAGACTTCAGAGCGCTTGATAACCGTATATCGGGAGAATTTACCGTTTATTCTAAAAATCATATCAACCAGATCCAGACCCTGCCGGTGGTAACGTCTTCAGGATTTGGCTCGATACTTACCAATATGGGTGCGGTGAAATCAACCGGTCTGGAAGCAGCCTTAACGGTAACGCCTGTACGCACCAAAAACTGGGTGGTAAACCTCACCGGTAACATCAGTACTTTCAAATCTGTTATTGATGACCTGGACCCACGCTTCTCAGAGAGATTCTATAACTATGACGGAGCTTCCTATTTGGCTTTGTTCAAAGGTTCACGCGTAGGAGACATGTATGCACGGCAACCGATTGGCTATATCCAAAGCGGCAAATACCAAGGAATGATGCTGACCGGTATTGACGGTATTATTGAGGAAGCTGTCACCACTACAGACTATATCAAAAAGAACGGGTACTTAGGCAATATGAATCCCAAAGCCATCTATGGGTTTGTTGCGGATGCCAGGTACAAAAACTTCCGGCTCAATGTTGTTGCCAGCATGAGAGTGGGTGGTATATTTATTTCCGAAACGCAGAAGATCATGATTGACGATGGTATGGCAGACATTATGGCGCTCTATGGCGACAAATACAACGAGTACTGGACAGGCGGTCGTTTCGCCGGTGGCTTGCCCAGTATGCCGAATCCCGATGATATGTTCACAGAGCCGGGCTTTGAAAACTACAGGGAAAAAATGCAGGAACTCATGACCATGTACAATGGCGACCCGCGCTACTTCGGCTACTGGAACGCGGTATTTATCAACCCTGCCGTTGACCAGTCTCAAATGACCCCGGAAGAAAAGCTGAGCCTCTCGGATGGGGATTATATCAGGAATGGAGATGATCCTGCCAGAACCCTCTTTATGAACCCTTATAACATGGAAGGACAGGAGTTATGGTCCGGCGCCCAGTTCAGAACGCATGACGCTACTTCCTTCAAGATCAAGGAGATCAATCTCACCTATTCCCTTGATAGGTCGCTGGCGCAGCGGTTGCGTTGTCAGGATGTTTCTCTTACCGTTTTCGCCAAGAACGTAATGTTCTGGGCAAAAAACAAAATGAATGAAGATCCGGAAACGGCTTTCTACGATGGTGTGAGAGGTATGGGTGTAGCAGACTTCGGATTACCTCCAATCCGCACTATGGGCGTAAGATTGAATGTTAGTTTTTAGGAGTAATCAAATTAATTTGTAAAAATATTATGACGATGAAAACAATAAGATATATCATGCTTGGATCGCTGCTACTTGCCGGCGTATCCTGCAGTAAGGATCAACTGCGAATGGACGAACGGGAAACGTCATTCAACGTTAATTACTTCACCTATTCACGATACCAGCTTACTACGGCTATTGTAGATGTTGCATACCAATATGGCAAAGGAGTAATTGACGAGCCGGTTGAAGAAGCAAACCTCTATTTTTTGGAATGTTACAACGGTGGTTCGCAGGCAGCTACGCTCTACACCAACGCCGCCCAGAACTGGGATTACCAGGGCAGCAATCCTTATACACAGCAGTTGAGAACGCTTGGAGCGGTCACAAAACTGGCAACCGATGAAAATAACATGGCGAATGTAGCAGTCGCTAATATCCTGAAATGTGTTGTAGGCGGATCTGTTACCGAAAAATACGGAGATATCCCCTTCAGCGAAGCTATGCAGGGAAGATCCGGTGATCTGTTTCCCAAATTCGATTCCCAGAAAGAAGTATATGAGCAAATGTTTACCCTGCTGGATGATGCGGTTTCTATTTTGTCGGATGCCGGCAGCAAAGGATTGCCAGCCGAACACGATGTTTTGTTCAATGGAGACAGATCCAAATGGATAAAATTTGCCAATTCTCTGAAGTTCAGGCTCATGGTACATTCCTATGAGGCATTCAAAAAAGCCGGCAGGGACCTGAGCGGCGAAATGCAGGCGATTGCCAGTGGCAACAACTATATGTCTGCTGTAGCCGATAATGCAGGGCTTGAGTTTTCGGGCGTTAGCGAGCGGGAATCGTGGTACCTGCAAACAACCTGGGGAACCGGGAACAACTTTACTGAGCAGAAGCCTTCCAAGTATTTGATTGACCAGATGGTAGCCCTCGATGACCCGCGTATGTATGTGATCTTTGCCCCGGCGCTTTCCCCAATATCAGCTAAAGCCACGGAATCCAGCGAAGACATCAAGATAAATGGCTATACTTATAATATCACTTATTACCCTTCTTCACTGTATGAACCCTCGGAAATAGTAGCATCCGGAAGAGACCTGGATGGTAATGTTATATCAGTGCCCTATCCCCTGGATGCAAAATGGGTAGGAGCTCCGAACCCGATAAACGTTCAGACACAGTATGCAAGCTCCACCAGCCTTCCCGGAACCAACAGCTTTTATGACAACCGCCGGATTACAGGACTTTCAAGGCTGGTAGCAGGCACCAACGGCCCCAGCCTCAAAGGAGTGATGATGGAAGCAAGTGAAATGATGTTCCTTCTTGCTGAAGCACGTCAGAAAGGATGGATATCGGCGGGAAACACTAAAGATTACTATGAAAATGGTATAAAACTGTCGTTCGAAAGGTGGCAGATTGAGAACGGAACGAAACCGGCGACCCAAATTGGTTCAGACAAGATAGTGGATAATTTCAGTACCTACTACGCAAAACCTGCTGTAGCATTGGATGGCTCTGCTGCCGATCTTGATAAAATCGCTATCCAGAAATGGCTGTCTATGCTTATGACCAATCACACAGAAGCATATACTGACTATAGGAGAACCGGTAAGCCTGCGTTTGTCGGCAAAATCGTTACGTCATTTTCTACATACGAATACCCCATGCGGTATCTGTATCCGCTGGATGAATCGAGCAACAATAAAGAACAATACGATGCTGCCGTATCCGCAATGGGAGGCAAGGATATAGCCTCTGTTAAGATGTGGATATTACAATAGAGATATTAAAGTATAATTTTTAATAAACCTGCAAGGCTTGCCCAAATAACCTTGCAGGTTTTCTTTTGATTTAATGTTTATGAAAAAAACTGAAGTTTGATGAAGATGAGGAGATTTGAAATTTAAAATTTGAGATCCGCCATATGAATCAAAGCCAATTGCTGATTGCTGACCGCTGATAGCCAGTTACGATTCTTTTCAGATGCGGTCTGACCCTCCTTACGTTGGGTACCGGCCACATCTTTTACATTCATACAATATGAAAAATAAATTATTCTTTTTCTGTTTATTATTCAATGGCATTTTACCATGTACCGCTCATGCCCAGCTATTGTATACACCGGCCAGCATGAAAGACACGGCTTTCTGGCAGGAATATCACGAAGCATACCGCATAGGAAAAAAGCCGGGTGACAATGAAATAAGAAGCATTACTGTTGATCATGAATCGAATGTGTGGGCTGCCACTGCCGAAGGAATATATATGAAAAAGCCCGGAACATCTGCATGGATAAACATGATTACCGGTGATGATAACGGCCCTGCATATGTTGTAACAACAGATGATGAAAAGGCAGTATGGTTAGGAACATGGAATGGTGTTTATTTTTATAAAAACAACACACTAAAAAAAATATCCGGTACAACAGGACCCATTTCTGCATTATGCGCTGCAAAAAATGAGTTGTATGCTTTTGGTCCGAAAGGCGTATGGGTATATAGCCGGAACCAGCTCTTCAAAAAGGATTATGCTATCGCCCGTTCTATACGGAATGCCGTTGCAGGTGCTGACAATAGTATATGGGTAGCCAGTGATGTGGGATTATATCATATAGGCAACAAACAACTGCTGCATTTTAAAGATAGCAGCGCATTACTCAGCGCTTATACAAAGGGGTTAGCATTCGACAATAAACAACAGCTATGGGCAGGTGGTCTCGGTGGTGTAACCATCATCCAAAATAATAAAAAAGTACAGGCACTTCAGCCTTCCAATGGTATGCCTTCCATTTATGTTAACTGCCTGGAGCATTCACCCGATGGAAGTATGTGGGTCGGAACAGACGCGGGTATAGTGCGTTATGCGCCGGATGGCTCACACACATTGCGTTTCAGCAGACGCTGGTTGTTGGATGATAAAGTAAATGATATTGCTTTTGATAAAGAAGGCAATGCATGGGTGGCTACGCCCAAAGGGGTAAGCGCTGTTAAGAAAAGAAAAATGACCCTGGCACAAAAACAGGATTTCTTTTATGACATTACCATGAAGCGGCATGTTCGTGAACCATGGATAGTAGGCCCTGCCCGTTTAAAAGACCCGGAAGATGTGAATAGCTGGCAACCGGAAGATGATGACAACGATGGGGAGTTCACGGCCAATTATTTGGCCATGGAAAGTTTTCGTTATGCGGCAACCAAAAGTAAGGATGCCAAAGATAAAGCAAAGAAGGCCTTTGATTTTTTGAAGCTGTTGCAAACCATAACCGGCACTGATGGCTTTTTTGCCAGAACAATAGTGCCGGTAAGCTGGGGAAATAATGTGCATGACCCTAACAGGAAATATACAGAAAGAGAACTGGCGGAAGAACTGGTGAAAGAGCCACGGTTTAAACCCGTTGAAACGCGGTGGCGAAAATCGAAAGATGGCAAATGGCTGTGGAAAGGCGATACCAGCAGCGATGAATGGTGCGGGCATATGATGGGCTATTATTTTTATTACGAACTGGTGGCCGATGATAAAGAAAAACAAATCATTCGTGAACACGTTGCCCGTCTTGTTGATCATTTGATCACTCACAATTTTAACATGGCAGATATTGACGGTACCCATACCCGCTGGTCTGTATGGAGCCCGGATAAACTCAACCGCGATCCTGAATGGACACCCGATCAGCATCAAAACTCAATGGAGCTATTGGCTTTTTTAAAACTAGCCTATTACATGACCGGGAACGCCAAATACCAGGATCATTATCTGCGGCTGATCAGGGAAGAAAACTACCTGGGAAACATGGCAAAGGTTCCTGAACAAAATCCTGCTTTTTTTATTTATTTTGATGTGATACTCCAGGCCTACCTCTACCCTGTTCTGATTGGCTGTGAAAAGGATCCTGCATTGCTGGCCTTTTACGAAAACCATATGGATAACTGGATGGAAAAACGTAAGGGCGATAAAAGTCCGCTGATCAATTTTCTGTATTGTTATGCACGCAACAAAAAGCTGGAACTGATCTCCTCTGTTGAGTTTCTGAAAGATACACCGCTTGATCTTGTGAACTGGAGATTTGATCACAGCAAAAGAGAAGATGTAAAGATGGTGCGCGAACCTGTGCTGGATGATCTGCAGGTGAATGAATTGCCCCCGGCCAGCATTCGCACTGCAGTGCGGTGGGACAAAAATCCCTGGTCCGCTATAAATGGCCATCCCGATATAGAAAGAGAACCAGTGTTTTGGCTGCTGCCTTACTGAATGGGACGCTATTTGAAAATGATTGAATGAGGTTATAAGAGGCAGGTTACAGGGCACAGGGTGCCGAAAGAATGGGCCAGATTGTGGGTAAAAAAAGGGGAACCTCCTGCATAATTTATTGTATTTTCTTTAGATTGTGATTGCTATAACCCTGTTTGAAAAGATAAAAAACTTGCCATGCAAATCGGTCAGTACCTCTGTGCGTTTGTTATTTTCGCATCCGCTTTATTAACTTCCTACCGCAATGAACATACTGTTTCATTAACCGGCAACAAGGTAAAGCACGGAGCTGTTATCAGGCATCAGTCGTACACGGAAATACCCGATGTACAGTATGGCGATGCTGATAACGATTTCCAACTCCTTGATGCCTATTTACCGGATGAGCACAACAGCAATACCAAAGTGATCGTATATATTCATGGTGGAAGCTGGGTGCAGGGCGATAAAGCCGAATTTCCAAAACCATTGATCGAAGAACTCGTAGGTAACCGAAAATATGCTTTGGCATCCTTAAATTACCGTTTGGTGAAAGATGGGAAAAATATCTTTCCTGCGCAAATAGAAGATATACAAAAAGCATTGGCATTTATTTCAGCAAATGCGGGTGAAAATAAATATGATGGTAATGGTTTTGCATTAATAGGCGCCAGTGCCGGCGCTCACCTGGCCATGTTATACGCGTATGGATACGATCGTTTGAAGCAAGTAAAAACTATTGTGGATATTTTTGGACCTACAGACCTGTCGGATGAAGCAGTGCGTAAACCGGGAATGGAAAGCAATGATATTATTATCAATTTCCTTGGAACACCCGATACTGCTGCAAAGATTGTAAAACAGGCCAGTCCTTATTTTCATCTCACGCAAAAAACCGGCGTACCTACCATTTTATTTCATGGCACGGCCGATGAACTGGTTCCGGTTGGCCAGTCTGAGAAATTGTACAAAAAATTGCAACAATTAGGTATTCCATCGCAAATAAAATTATATCCCGGTGAAAAACATGAATTACGGACACCTATAGCCGCAGATGTATTCTCCGGCATGATTGGCTGGCTGGAGAAGTATTATCCTGCGGGGATACAAGAGGGTGAGTAGTGAGAAGTCAGTAGTGAGTGGCTGATTGGTTATTGCGCTGCATAAGATGTTACCGGATAACCGGGAGGATAATTCACTTTTGCTAAAAACAATCCATGGCCGGGCACTGCAAAATTTGCTTTTGTACAATCCCTGTCCTCAATAATTTTACGAAAAGCATCTATGCTTATTTTACCCCTGCCTGCCTGTAGCATTGTGCCAACCAGTCCTCTTACCATACCTCTCAAAAAACGATTGGCTTTTACATGGTAGACGATATGATCATTCACCACTTTCCACCGGCTTTCCTGCACCTGGCATATAAAATTCTTCACCTGCGTATTGCGTTTGGAAAAACTTGTAAAATCCGTGTACTGTAATATTACTGATGCCGCCTGTTGTAACAGATCAAAATCAATTGTATAGGGGAAATAATATGCCCTGTCGCGCAGGAAGGGGTTTTTAGTTTTGTATACAAAATACATATACTCCCTGCTTATAGCATCGAACCTGCAATGTGCGTTTGCCTGAACGGGAATAATGCGGTTTATTACAATAACGGGGGGGAGTATGGCATTGAGATTATAGATATAGTGCTCCGGTATGGGCTGATCAAAGTCGAAATGAAAAAAATTCTGCAATGCATTTACTTCAGCATCTGTTCGCGATGACCCGGTAAGTAATATATCCTGTTTAAAAAGAACAGTCATCGCCTTTTGAATCTCCGATTGTATGGTAACCGCATTTTCCTGTATCTGAAAACCGGCATACCCTGCTCCTTTATATGCTATTTCAATAAAATATCGTTTCATTCATACTCAATTAAACCGGGTAACCGCAAAACTAAAAGAAAGAGCCAAGAACACAATAACAAATCGGCAGTTGGGCCGAAGCCCTAAAAGAAGCACCAAGAACCAAAAAGCAAGAGCCAAACCTGTCCGCCGTGGCGGATAAATCTCAAACACAAAATCCGAAAGCGGAATGCAATCTCAACGTTCAAATAAAACAGCTATTGCACACACTACTAAAAAATGAGAAACCAGCAGCGAAATAAGGCTGAAACTACTAGTAAAAAAGCTCAACAAGACTCCCGGCCGCGGCGAACAAATTGCCAATGACACACCATGCTGTTGGCTCTTTTTCAACTATTTGGTAAAGTATGATTTTCACATGAGTCACGTATGAAACTGAAATGAGACATTTCAGGACATTTATTGTTCGACCCTTTCAGGGTCGTAATACTTTTTATCGCATAGTTATAAACGTTTAGACCCTTTTAGGGTCAATGCAAGTCCTTATGTGTAAAGTAGTCGGCACTCCGCAATGTCAATGCCGTTTAACCATACTTTTACTGCAGCTTTTCCGTTTCATAAAAGCATTACGTAAAGGGATGTTTCCATTGCGAAATACAGGTTTAAAGCCGGATTTGATATATTTTAATATTTCTTTATGGCTGTCGCTGCCAGGGAGTAGTATATTTGTGTGCGTATTTAAAATCATTCTTATGAAAATCAATAAAGTTCTTCTTTATTTAACCACAGTTCTATTTCTTTTTATTTCAGCTTCCGTTCAGGCTCAACTGCTCAAAAAAGTGCTGGGCGATAAAAAGGACTCCTCATCCTCAACAAATATTCTCAACAATGTTTTAGGTAAAGGCGGTACTTTAAGTACTGACGATATTGCAGCCGGACTTAAAGAGGCATTGTCTGTTGGCGCCGAAAAAGCAGGCAAAAACCTGTCTTCTATTGATGGATATTTTGCCAACGCTGCTATTAAAATATTAATGCCTGAAGAAGCTAAAAAAGCAGAGCAAAAACTGCGGGCCATTGGATTGGGTAAACAGGTAGATGAAGCCATACTTTCCATGAACCGCGCCGCAGAAGATGCAGCTAAATCTGCCACCCCTATTTTTGTAAATGCCATTAAACAAATGAGCATACAGGATGCGGCAGGCATATTAAAGGGAGGCGATTTTGCGGCAACCGATTACCTGAAAGACAAAACCACTTCGGCACTTACTGCATCTTTTCGTCCCGTAATAGAAAAATCGCTCGAAAAAGTAGATGCTACCAAATACTGGAATACTGTATTTACTGCTTATAATAAGTTTTCAGCCAACAAAATCAATCCCGATCTTCCGGCATATGTTACAGAAAAGGCATTAAGCGGAATTTTTTACCAGGTAGCACAGGAAGAGCAGCAGATCAGGAAAAACCCTGTGGCAAGAACATCCGAAATACTCAAAAAAGTATTTGATACAAATTAAGCATTACTGTTTTATAAGGCGCCGTTCGGATCTCCTGTTAATTTTTCTCAATAATAAATGCTGCCGGAACAGGCCTTTGTTTTTTATCCGACGGGCTTATCGTTTCCTTACCATTCACAAGCATACAACTGCTGCCACCGCCATCTAAGTTGAGGGCTTCCAGGCAACCTAATTCTTTAAACAGTTTTGCCTCCTGTATTAATGATGCACCTTCAGCAATTCCTTTATTCCGTCCTTCTATTACCAGAATAATGAGCTTATAGTTTTTGGTGTAGCCCATGCCTGTGCGGGGGTGCTTATCATCAATAGCCTTGCCTGCAAATTTTAATTCCTCGTTATTCGTGATTTTTATTTCCCCATCCTGCAACAATACAGGACCTCCTCCCACAGCCGTTCTCATTTTCCATTTCACAGCGCCTGAATCAAGAATATTCACCGCATTTATTCCGGGTTTATAAAAGTTACTTGAATCAGCGAATGCATTTACCGGGTTTTGTAAAGCCATCACTTTTCCCTTTATGCTATCGGTATACAACCAGGCGATATCCGCCTTCCTGCGCTTGGAGATGCCGATAGCGCTACCGAATGTATGCAGGTAAGTAAAACCATCCTTCCGCTTCCTGGAATGCGCATCATAGCTTACCAACTTCCCGGCCTTGATTACCGGGTTGAGATTTTGATTGGTAGCAAAAGAAAAAAAAGTACAATTAACAACTACAACAGGATTATTATTTTTGGTGTAGAATTGTTGTGGGGTCAGTCTTCTTTTATGAGTTGTATCTGAAGTAAAATTCAATCTCCTGTCTTTAAGATCAGCTTCTACATAATAAGCGATATTGGGTTTGCCATCCAGCGGGTCTGTTGTTTTATAAACATGTACAGATGCCGGCAGAATCCCAAACAGGGAATCCACATTGATCCATTTTATTTGAGCCTGTAATTTAAATGCTATAAAAGCAAGGTAGACAATAAAGCATATTCTTTTCATAGAATGCAGGCATTGTTGTTCACGAAAATTCTCCCGCCGTGCCATCGTCATATCCTATCACTATCCGGGTAGCCATTTTCACAAAAAGGCCATTTTCTACAACGCCGGGTGTATTATTGATTTGCTGTTGCAATACAGCAGGATCAGGAATGGGACCGAATTGACAATCCAGTATATAATTTCCATTATCGGTTATAAATGGCTTCGCTTCTTTTTGCCGCAGTGTTGTTTGGCAACCTAACAATGCCAGGTGCCTGGCGGTATGCTGCCAGCCAAATGGAATAATCTCGACCGGCAGCGGAAATTGCCCAAGCATTTCCACCATCTTGCTTCCATCTGCTATAACAATAAAAGTTTTACTACCTGCGGCTACAATTTTTTCTCTTAATAATGCTCCTCCCCCTCCTTTAATAAGGTTGAGCCTGCGATCTATTTCGTCTGCACCGTCAATATCTATATCAATATGGTCAACAGCATCCATTTCACTGACCTTTATGCCGCATTCCAACGCTAATCTTTCTGTTTCACCAGAAGTTGCTATTGCAGTAATCCGCATACCCTGTTTCACTTTTTCTCCCAGGTACTGAATAGCCCAGTAAGCTGTAGAGCCAGTGCCCAATCCAACTATCATTCCATCCTTAATGTACTGCACAGCCTTATGAGCCGCTGCCTGTTTAGCATTCATATTATTTAAGTTTCCGGTAATATAAATTCCGTGCTTCCACCATCATACCCGGGTTATGGCACTGGATTGCAAATTTTCCTTTTTTATATTCACTATCGCTATAACTCATTACCAACTGATCCTTCACCCAAATGTTTATACTGTCACCTATCGCCCTCACCTTCATCGGGAACCATTCTCCATCTTTGGTGAGCAACGCTGTAGCTTTACCGGTAGGCTTTCCGGGCTTCCACAGCCAACCAGTATACGCTTCCTGGCTATTGCATATTTGTGCTTCGTATCCACGTGGAAAGCCATTGGGGTCATTTTCCGGTTCATTGGCCCGTATATATAAACCGCTGTTGGCGCCTTTACCCTGGTCGGTTATCCGGAATTCGCCTTTCACTTCCAAATTTTCAACTACAGGTGCGGCATACAGGTGTCCCCGTCCGTTTTGCCCGATGATCACTCCGTCCCTCACCTTCCACATTGCATCACCTCTCACTATCCATCCGCCAAGATCTTTTCCATTAAAAAGTGAGATCCATTTGGGTTGTATTGCCCATGAGCCGGCAATAAAAACCATGCAAAGCATTATCAGACCGGTAAAACGATTTTTCATTATTTATTTTATTTTATCTGGTTATAGCATGATAATGATATGAGATAAATTTTACAGCTATATACCGGAATTTGGTCTGAAAATTTCATTCCTGCACAACCTGTTAAGCCGCCAGGTATTTTACAATAATGCCTGTTATTACGGATATGGAAAAGCTGATCAGCGATCCGATTAAAACATATTCGGTTTTCTCTTCCTGCTTGTCTTTTTCACTAAAGCGGAGCAATCCCTTTGCCGTAATTAAAAGACCAATCGCTGCATATTGGTTTTGCAGCAGAAAAGTTAGAATAAGGATACGTTCTAAAATGCCAATCCACTTGCCTGCATTAGCAAGCCCGGCACTGCGGGGCAACTGGTCACTCCATTTACGGGTCATTTGCCCGATCATAATACCTGCCGGGAAACTCAAAGATACATAGGCTGTTGTTACGAGCCAGAAACGATCGTTGCTGCCGGTTGCCTGTAACCATTCTTTTACATCTGCAATGGTGTAAAAAGTATAATACCAGCAGGCTATAATAACCAGCAGGTGCATTAACTGGTCTGCCAAGAAATACAATACGGTTTGTGGGCGATATGATTTCCAGCCATCAATAAGAGTATGCGATATAAAGATGGCCAGGGCAAAATACCAATAGTGAAAGCCTGTAAAAACCAGTGCCAATGCAGCAGCTATCAAAGTATGCAGGTAGAGCCACGGAGATAAAAAATGCCTGGCACAACGGTCATTAACCCATTTCCGGGGTTGCAGTACAAAGTCTGCCAGCAGGTGCGACAGGATCAGTTTTATCAGCCAGATTGTGCTCATGCCAGGTTAAATTGAGTAATCACTTGATTGTATTCGTACAGTAGCTTTTCTATTTCCGCCCACCCTGCCGACTGCGCATGTTTGTTGATGGTAGACTGTTTTATTTTTAGCTTCTTTGATACCTCTGTCTGGGTTTGTTCTTTCAAAAGCTCCAGTACAACTTCGGCCTGCCTTGAGGTTAGCCGTTTCAGAATATAATCCGTGAAATATGCAATAACCCTGAAGGCAACGTTTGCGTTTTCATTTGCCGACTGAATCCATAAACGCTGATCATCCTTTAACTGTTCAAACATTCTTCCCGATAAAACGAATGCTTCACTGTTGGCCGTTCGCAAAGTTTGCACAGTTCTAATCGCTTTGCCTATTCCTATGCTGATGCGCACATCGTATATACCGGAAAAACCTTTGGCAGCAGTTCTTAACCGGATGGCTAATTTTAATACTGCTGAAATATCTTTAGTGTACACCTGGAAACTGTCACCGCGGTAGAATTCGAATTTGTAATTTTTTAAAACAGCGCTGAGCCGTGCTACCAGCTTCTTCCCCATAGCGGTTCCGGCAACTGTGGAGTTAACAATATCAGCGGTTATAACGGCGGCAAGAGGCATACGCAATTCTTTTAATTTCAAATATAGCCTAAAAAGGCGATATTATTAAATTATAGCCTAAAAAGGCTATATTTTTAAATTATAGCTTAAAAAGGCTATAATTACAATTTACAGGATGAAATTAGCGTAACAGGAAATATCATCTGCCTTTCTGTGCGCAGCACTCCTACTGTGCTTTTGCATTCTAATCTTCCAGCCCCCATACTTTTCCTTTCATAACGGCGGGCACTCCTTCGCTCAGCCATTGTGCAGGACGATGTCCTTTCAACTGCCAGTCAAAAAACTGCTGCTCCCTTATTTGCAAATCTTTTCTGTTCTTTCTTTCCATTACATTATGCGCCTCACCATTGTAATTGAGCAGCCATACAGGTTTATTCAAACGCCGCAAGCCTGTAAATAATTCAATCCCCTGGTACCAGGGTACGGCTCCGTCATTATCATTGTGCATGATCACCAATGGAGTAGTTACCTTTGGCAGGTAAAACAAGGGCGAATTTTCTATATACAATTGCGGCTTTTGCCATAAGGTAGCGCCTATGCGACTTTGGGTTTTTTCATATTGAAACTGCCTGTTCATGCCGGTTGACCAGCGGATACCACCATAAGCGCTCGTCATATTACCAACAGGAGCTCCGGCCCATGCAGCTTTGAATAATTTGGTTTGGGTAATAACATAAGCCGTTTGATAACCGCCCCAGCTTTGTCCCTGTATTCCTATCCGGGTACTGTCTGCCCATCCTTTTTTAATCAATGCCCTTGCACCGCTTACAATATAATTATAGGCGCTTTTGCCCGGGTGACCGGTTGTATACGAAATATCCGGAACAAAAACAATATAGCCCCTGCTCACAAAAAAAGAAATATTCAAACGGCTGGGGGTAGGCGCCGGGGGAATATACTGGTACAATCCATCGCTAAGCTTTTCATAGAAATAACAGATGGCAGGATATTTTTTCTTCGGATCAAAGTCCTCAGGTTTATACACAATGCCTGTTGCCCGTTTGCCGTTATAGGCTTTCCATTTAAATAACTCCGCAGTGCCCCAGTTATAATTTGCCTGCTGCGGATTAATAGCACTTAACCTGGCTTCCTGCTGCCATCCTGCATTTACATACAGATCAGGCGGGTGCACATAGCTCTCCTTTGTATAAATATAAATACTGCTATCCTTTGCTTTAGCTATCCTGTTGCTATTAATGGCAAAAGCTCCGTTTACAACAGTAACAGGTTTTGCAGTGCTCAATACCTTATATGTAGCTATACCAGCATGTTTATTATCATCAGCAAACATATGCAGGAGTATCTCCTGCGAAGGCGTAATGAATTTTTTTTCGGGATCGGTACGAACATACCTGTACGTTACTTTATTTTTACGCCCTTCACCTGCCGTGATATTAAGAGGAGCAACAACCCTGTCGGGATCCAATTGCCAGATGTCAAATTTGTCGTATACCAGGACAGACAGATCACTTTGCGTCCAGGCCATTACGCCATAAGAAGATGGATCAGTTGGCATATCAAAATCCTCATCGTATAATTTTGTACGGATCTCTGAAGAAATATTCTTTGTTTTACCGTTTCGCCAGGTAAAATACTGGTGTGCTTTTGCATCATACCACAGCACATACTTACCAGCAGGTGATACAGTAACATACCCCGAAAGATTTTTTTTAATTAACTTCCGGGTTCCGTCTTCCGGCTGTATGATATAAATATCTTTCAGGGTTCTTCCTTCCCATTGCAGCGCAGCACGTTTACCCGTATCCGTAATACCCACAAAGAAATCGCTGTCACCCTCATTCCCGGATATAATATCTTCAACTTCCCGGTCTGCAAGCTGAACGAATTTTTTATTATCCAGGTCAATCATTGCAGTGTAGCTTTTTTTAACATCCTTATCCAGGTTCTTCAATTGTATGGATTGCAGGTAGTCGTCTTTATAATTCCAGATATCAACTTTCACCAGGTCAATATCTATAAGGGATGTATCTTTTGGCGGTTGAACAGGCGCAGATCCTGCAAAGAGCCGTTTCCCCGACTTACTGAAATGCACACCCGCATGCTCACTTACACTCCAGCCTACAGGCATGCCGGCAATATTTTTATCGGCGATCACTACAGCACTGTCATAACCATTTTGCCAATACCACAGCTTGTACATTTTTTGAAGTGCCTTAGCGCTGCTATCTCTTTCAGCAACAAAAGCCAACTGGTACCCCTGTTCATCAATAGCGTAATTGCGAAAATCATTCCCTCCTTTCATAATCGTATCAAACCGGCCTTCAACTGTTCTGAAAATACATACTGCAGCTTTGCGCAAACTGTCTTTTTTTGAAGTTGTCGTTTCTGTTATTAAAATATTTCCGGTTTTGCTCCATACATATTCACTTACAAAATCCAGGGTTTGCTCTATACTATCCCGCAGATTAAAAATAACCAATGCTGTGCCTTCCTCCTTTTTTTCTCCCGAACCAGGTTCGTCCTCAGCCTCGTTATAAGCAAATGCAGGATTGTTTAATAAAATCATCTCATCATCATTTTTAATAACAGGCGGATTAGTGATCCGCTGTCTTTTCTTTGCCTGTTCGGCGGTAGGTTCTGCAACAGATCTTTTTAATGAATCTATCTGCTTCGCTAATGAATCGGGTGCAGCTTTCCTTTTGGAAGTATCCGCTATTGGTTTTTCCATTTGCCAGGCTATCCACTGTGCATTTTTCTCAGGTACTTTATACGATTTAACCCGGGCAGCTCTCACAACTATGCCCTTACCCAATTCCACGATAACCAATGAATCTTTAGGAAACTGATCGGGTGTTTTCTTTTGTATACGGGCCTGCCTTATGGCGGCATAAGGCGGTTTTATTTTAAAAACAGCATACCTGCTGTCTTCCGTAATGGTAATATTATAACCCCTGGCAATCGTTTCCCTGTATTTTGAATCAGCAGATTGTATAACAAGCGTTCCATCTCCTTCCTGAACTTCAATTGTATACACAATCCATCTGCCGTCATTGCTTATCTCTCTTTCACCAATGGATTGCCAGCTATCATATACCGTATGATCAAGAGGTTTTTTATTTTGTGCATTTACCTTTACTGCCAGCAGTATGATTATAATAAAAAATACCTTTCTCATATTCTTTTATATTTTTCTGATCAGTTCGCAAGATAAGATTAAACTTCTTTTATACCTTCCTGTGGTATAGCCTCCGGGTTTGTAAAACCACTGTTAACAGTATCAATGATAATCCATAATAAAAACCACTGCTCAAATACGCATTCTCATTATACACAATAAAGGCGAGTATAATACCATATACCGGCTCAAGATTATAACTGAGATTTACGGTAAAGGGAGATATTTTTTTTAATGCCTGAAGCGACAGGTTAAAGGCAAGGACGGTACAAAACCAACTCAACACCAGCAGCCAAAAAAAATCTCCGGCTGTAGGCAGGATATGATCTTTTGGAAAAGAACTGATATAAAAAGGCATGCCTAAAGTTAATACAATAAGCCCGCCCGAGAGCTCATAAAAAGTAAGACTTTGCGGAGATATGTGTTCAATTAATTTTTTATTGAACACAGGAAATAAGGCGGCAAATAAAGAAGAGATGATGCCCAGCAGTATTCCAAACTTATACTGTTTATCGAAATGAAAAATCAACCAGATTCCTGCAATGGTCAATGCGCCAAACAGCACTTCAATCCAATCCATTTTTTTACGCAATATCAGAGGTTCAAAAAAAGCAGAAAAAAAACCAATAGCAGAAAAACATATTAAAGCAACAGAAACATTGGCATATTTAACACTGCCATAAAAAAACACCCAGTGTAACGCAACAACAGCGCCTGTTCCCAGTATCCGGAAATGGAGAGAAAGCGTAACTTTCTGCAAATGGCCCGTAAATAAGAAAATTATTGCCAGGGTGCATGAAGTGATAAAAAGCCGCCACCATACAAGCAATCCTTCGTTTAGCGTAATAAGCCGGCCCAGTATGCCTGTAAAGCCCGCCAGGAATACAGCTGCATGTAAAGACAATAAAGCCTTCTTCATTAAAAAATTCAAATTAATTGTATACACCGGAAAGCGCACTTTTGTATCATGCACTATACTGTATGATTAAGCAGCACAGGTTTTAACTTAATACTTCAGCGCGGAGCGTTGATGCGGGAATAAAACTATTACGTACTTTTCTGCGGTAATTTTTAAACATACTTTGCCACTGTATCTTAAGCACTCCCAATATACCTTCCTTTACAATATTCTTATTCATTTTTGAAGTACCGAATTTGCGGTCAACAAAAGTGATAGGTATTTCAATAACTTTAAAGCCAAGTTTCCAGGCGGCAAATTTCATTTCTATCTGGAAAGCATACCCTACAAAATTGATCTGATCAAAATTAATGGTTTCCAGCACTTCTTTTCTGTAGCAAATAAACCCTGCGGTAGGATCTTTAACCGGCATCCAGGTTAATATGCGTGTATACAATGCTCCACCTTTGGAAAGTACATTCCTGTAGCGGCTCCAGTTTACTGTTTTACCTCCTTTTACATACCGCGAACCCACAACAACATCGGCTTTGTGCGCACATGCCTGGTACAATCGTTCGAGGTCTTTCGGATTATGAGAAAAATCGGCATCCATTTCAAATACATACCTGTATCCCCTGTCTATCGCCCATCTAAATCCATAAATATAGGCAGTGCCTAACCCCTGTTTACCTTCACGTACCTGCAGAAATAACTGACCGGGATATTCTTTTTGTATTTCCCGTACCAAACCGGCAGTGCCATCGGGGGAGTTATCATCAACAACCAGCACATGAAAATTCAGATCCATTCCTAAAATAGCATGAAGAATGGGTTTTATATTTTCACTTTCATTATAAGTAGGTATGACCACCAGCTTTTCCAACAGATATCGTATTTTTTGTACTATAAAATTACTTTATACTCTTTTTTTTAAAATGATTTTACGCTTTCTTTAACAAGGTTCGGTTAAGTATTTCTGTAAGCTTTTGCTTGGTATGCATAGGAAAATCCCCCTTCATCATCCAGTCGTAATACTGGGGTTCGGCTTTAAGGACTTCGGTTACAGGCTTGCCCTTATGTTTTCCGAAATTAAAGATTTCTACTCCATTTTCCATAATAAAACGCCGGGCGAAATCCACAATTTGTTCCTGCCCTGTAAATTTAATAATAGATTCTACCGTTGCACCCGCCTGGGGGTATCTTTGCAATTGTGATTCCAGTATTTCAAAAGTTGCCATAGCATCAACCTCTGCACTATGCGCATTATCAAGATTCTTCTCACAATAAAATTTATACGCGGCACTTAATGTGCGGGGCTCCATCATATGATAAAGCTTTTGTACATCCAGCAAATGCCGGCTGGTAACATCAAATTCCAGGCCTGAACGCAAAAATTCTTCTACCAGCATAGGAATGTCAAAACGATTGGAATTGTATCCGGCCAAATCGCAATTGTCTAAAAACTGGCGTATTTCATTGGCTATCTGCTTGAAGGAAGGTGCATCCTTAACCATATCATCGGTAATGCCATGCACATCGGAAGAGGCTTTAGGAACCGGCATTTGAGGATTAACCAGTTTCCTCTTCACCACCCGGCTACCATCTGGTTGCACTTTTACAATAGCTAACTCAACAATACGATCAACAGCAAGGTTAATACCGGTTGTTTCCAGGTCAATAACAGCTAACGGACGGGCTAATTGTAATGGCATAGCGTGAACAATAATTATTTAATGTGGCAAAATAGCTAAAAATATAATACTATTGGCCTTCTGTTAACATAAGTCAAACAATTCTGTGTCCAAAGAAAAGCAATTTATAAAATTTGTTTATTCAGCTTAATGTTTGTTTATTTGCACGTCTCTTTACGTGTATTCTGCGTATTTCCAATTCCCCCTTTGAAGAATAACATTATCTCCTACTCCTACGGGCGCCATGCTTGGAAAATGTTATTGTTTTACCTAAAAACTTCAAAAATGAAAAAAGTTTTCGCTATCGCTCTGCTCGTTATCACCCTGGGGGCCGCTTTGGCTTCATGCACCTCCTCAAGAGGCGGATGTAAAGCTACACAAGGAATGGTTGGTTACAAATAAGTTTTTGCCTCAAATATTATTTTATAAAGGTTATCATTGCGATAACCTTTTTTACTTTAGCCTCAATGCAGTTAACAGAAATTAATATAGAACGACTACCGAACAATCAGGTCCCGTAATAAATTACCCTCCTCACATGAGTTGTATCACATAAAAACACCCCGGTTTATTGGCCGGGGTGTTTTTTATCTTCAAAAGTTATATTAGTTATAGTGCAGTTTAAGGTCTACACGACGATTTTTAGCGCGGCCTGCAGCCGTTTTATTATCTGCAACCGGCTGATCCTGGCCAAAACCTGCGGATATAAGACGCGCTGGATCAACACCTCCCTTTGCAGTTAAATAATCCACTACAGACTGGGCTCTCTGCTCGCTCAAAATCTGGTTCTTATCCGGTTTACCGGTATTATCTGTATGTCCCTCCACATCTAATTTAAGATTGGGATCTTCATTAAGAATTTTTGCAACTTCATTCAATGATTTGAATGATTTTGACAACAGTTTAGAGCTGCCTGTAGCAAAAAATACATTTTTCGCTGCCACATCAATACGTTTTTTCACTTCTTCTTTTATTTCGGGACAACCCTGGTTGCTGGCAGGTCCTGCAAGAGCGGGACATTTATCTTCTTCATCATTTACGCCATCACTATCCGTATCCGGAATGGGGCAGCCCTGGTATTTAGCAACCCCTGCTTCATTGGGGCATTTATCTTCTTCATCATGTATTCCATCGCTATCGGTATCGGGTATGGGACAACCATCGTATTTTTCAAGACCCTTTACTTCAGGACATTTATCATTCTTATCTTCAATGCCATCACCGTCTTTATCAGGGCAGCCTTTGAACTGAGCCAGTCCTGCAACATCGGGACAAGCATCAAGTGAATCAACAATACCGTCATTGTCTGTATCGGCTGGTGGCGGAGGAGGAGGAATTACTTTAGGCTCTTTTTTCTCAAACAAAGAACCTGCAACGCCTAAACTGTAAAACAAATGATTGGCAGTAGTACCGGTAGTTACGGCAACACGGTATTGCGCATTAAAATTAATAAAAGCCTGGTCTAATAAATTAACCTGTACACCCAGCCCCAGTGGCACATAAGCACCCCAGTAGCCATTCCATTGCGAGCCACCGATGCCGGCCGTTAAATACGGCGTAACCCAATATCTGTCGCTCAGCAATTTGGCATTGATATTGGCATCCAATTCGGCAAGCAACTTATCATTGCCGCCTTGTGGCTTATCGGGCACCGGATAGTCTGTGAAAGTACCGCCTAAGCGGGCCATAAAATCAAAATGATCGGTAAGTCCCTGAAAATAAGACAGCGCTAAACCGGGACTCATGCGCCCTGTTTTATACCATTGTTTGTCTTTTAAAACCTGGTTAAGTGAAGTGTTCTTTAAATCTTGTGCAGTTTGAAAATCATGAAAGGTAAATGAAAAGCCAAATGCCGGTTTCTTTTTGTAAGGATTTTTTATGGCATTTTCCTGGGCGAAAGCAGTGCTGAGTATGCATACTGCCAATAAGCTTAATAACGGTTTTCTCATAAAATGTAATTTGATTAAAAGTTATGCAAAGGTATAAGGATGATTAATAACGATCCAAATTATTTGCCCTGTTTGTCCTACTGTTCATCAGCCTTTTATGGCTTTTTAATGACCTCAACTTTTACTCTGGTAAGCCCCTTTTTTATAAATCCTAATTTTTTTGCAGCGGCTTTTGAAACATCAATAATCCGTTTGTTTTTAGGATGCATGCGGTCGGTAATTTGAACTATGACGGTTTTTTTATTTGAAAGGTTGCTTACTTTTATCCAGGTTCCCAAAGCGAAACGATTACCCGCTGCCGTCAGTTTATGCTGATCATACTTTCTTCCGTTAGCCATTAATCTTCCCTGGAATTTATCTGCATAAAAACTGGCTACCCCCTGCTGAACTGCAGGATATTTACTGGCTTTCTTTGCCGGAGAACGCTGAGCCGTTGTATATGTACAGATACAAAAGAGAGCGATAAATAATAACAGGAATTGTTTCATTACAACCGGTTTTCTGGTGGCAGAACAAGAATATTCTGCAAAATTGAGACCACAATCTTTTTCACTTCTCTCCTTTCCCTACTTCTGGTGGTCATTCATATACATAAAATAAATAACCGGGTCCATCAATTGATTTACCCGGATATTCACTTAAAATACAGCAGCTATAACGTTAACAGGTTGTATTTATTGCTGAACCAGTTTTGCCTTGCAATCTTGTCTTCGGCATAAACGTCATCAAAAAAAACGACTTTTCCCTCCCTTGCTTCGCAGGTAAAGTAGCGAATAAATATGGGTATTTTACGGGAGAAATTAACGGTATGTTTTTCTTTTCTAGCCATCCATGCAGTAAGGGTATCGGGCTTGTAACGGACGCTGTCATTCTTTACCAGGTAATCAGATAACTTTTGCCACTGCTGCACCCGCACACATCCGTGACTGAGCGCCCTGTTTGTTTTTGAAAAAAGCCAGCGGGCATTCGTATCATGCAAATACACGCTATACTTATTTCTGAAATTAAATTTAATTATACCCAATGAATTGTCATCTCCTTCCCGTTGTTTCAATAAATAAGGGAAATATTTTTTATTCAGCCTGAACCAGTTAATACTGTCGGGTGCTATTATACTGTCGTTTTTGTCAACTACCATCAGGTTTTGTTCATCAAGGTATCCCACATCTTCACGAATTTTAGGCAGCATTTCCTTAAATATAATACTAAAAGGTACCGTCCATTGAGGAAAAACAATAAAATTGGTAAGTGTACTGGTAAGTAGCGGGGTTCTTGTCTGAGACCGGCCAACAATTATTTTTGATTCGAGTTTTAAGGTATCTGTATCCCATAAACGCAACCGGTACGAAGGAATATTTACCCACACATACCGTACCGGCATGGTATCCGGCAATTGCTTGTACCGGTCTAAATTAATGGCAATGGTCTTAAATTTTTCCTGGTCGTTATTGTTGAGTGATTTAACTACCATTGGCCCGGCTTTGCCATCCACCTTCAGATCATTTTGTGCCTGGTATGCTTTTACTGCGGCGGTTAATTCTGCAGTATCCGCAGGCCGGTTATTAAATGCCAGGAACCCACCTTCAAATAAGCGGGTTTGCAGGTTTTTAATAAACGCCAGTGAATCGGACGGAATTTCAAAAGGATAAGACAGGTAAGTGAAATTCGTTCTGTTCATTGAATCAAGAAAGTTTTTCAATGCTGCCTTTAATTGAACATATCCTTCATGCCTGGGCTCAAGTTCCTGAAGCAGTGGCGTTAATTCTTTTTTATCGTGAACGTTTTTTAACAGCGATACATAGAAAGAATCTGTAAGCACGGTATCCTTCCTGAGCGTAACGCTGTCTGCGTCCAGTCTTCCCAATTTTATGTCTTTGGCTATTTGCATAAATGCATCGGTAAATAAAAGATCGGCACGTGCCCACATAGCCGCATCAAACATGGCAAGAGAATCCGTTTTTAGTTTATGATAAACGAGGTTTAACTGACTGAAATGATAATCGGAAGGAAACAAACCATAGTTTTCACTATGCCCGATAAAAGTATACAATGAATCGGCCATCCGCAACCATTCTTCACGGTTGCTCCAGGTGCGCAGTGAATCGCGTGTATTATACCAGGCTTTAACAGCCGGCAGCACATTAAATGATGTGCTGTCATTTAACTTTCCATTATTCTCTGAGGCAAAAGCAATACCAGCAACAATATTTTCATTGGTCTTTTTATTCAAATTTTCAGGCTGACGAACAATTTCTACAGTTTTAGGCTTTTGCGAAGTTTCATTACAGGAAAATAATAATACTGCCGGCAGGAATATCCAGCATATATATATACAACACTTCTTTATCATAAGTCCGGGTGAATTGAAATGAAGGCGCTTTAGTTTGATCACAGCCTGAATGTAAATTGCAGAATAATGTCTGAAATAACAAAAGCCGTTAATTATTATTATATGCAGGTCTGTCTCTTTTTGATGTGATTTCATAATTAGCATTAATCAATCTGCAAAGATAAACCCATTAATTTAACGGGCAGAGCAGATAAAAAGGGGCATTTCAAATTGTCGCACTGCTTTGCTTCTTGTGGGCGGTGAGGACCTGCCTGCCGATAGGCAAGCACCACCCACGGCGGGCCGCCCCGGCTGGTGTCCCCACCAGCCGGCAACAGACACTGGTTCTGAGCAGATAAAATACGGAGATTTCCAAAAAGTATTGTTAGTTTGCTTAAATTCATCAGGTATTTATTTTTATGAGTGAAGGCTGGCTGGCACAAAAAAACATAGTAATTATTGGTGGAACAACCGGTATGGGATTATCGGCTGCCAAAGCTTTTGTTGCGCAGGGTGCCCGCGTAATAGTAGCAGGCAGGAACCAGCAAACATGCGATGATGCGGAGCAACAACTGAAAGGCAAAGGGATTGCCATTTGTGCCGATGCTATTGATCCGTCTACCGCTGCAAATGCCATTCATATTTGCGAACAACAATTCGGTACATTTCACGGATTATATCATATAGCCGGCGGCAGTGGCCGCAAAATGGGTGATGGTCCCTTACATGAGCTAACACTGGAAGGATGGAACAAAACATTTGAGCTAAACCTCACTTCACTCATGCTCTCTAACCAGGCCGCTGTAAAATGGTTTCTGCAGCACAACACCGGTGGCGCCATTCTTAACATGAGTTCGGTATTGGGAGTCTCCCCTTCTCCTGTTCATTTTGCAACACATGCATATGCAGCCAGCAAATCGGCTGTAACAGGTTTTACGAAATCTATAGCAGCTTATTATGCAAAAGATAATATCCGTATCAATACCATAGCCCCGGCACTTGTAGAAACACCCATGGCGCAGAGAGCAGCCAAAAACAATGCTATCCTTTCATTTATCAAAACAAAGCAGCCATTAGATGGAGGAAGAATAGGCCGTCCTGAAGATACAGACGGGCTGGCCTGCTATTTTATGTCGGATTATGCAAAGTTTACTACCGGGCAGGTGGTATATGTTGACGGGGGATGGACAGTAAGCGAAGGTCAGATTTGAATACTTTTTTAAATAATAATACTATGCAGTCAATCGGCATTGACATGGGAGGCACCAATATCAAAGGCGTACTGATAACCGAAGATGGCATCATCCTGCATGAAATGCAATACAAGACCAACGAAAAGGAAGCCTTTCACTGGAAAGGAGTGGTAGCCGACATGCTGCATAGCCTTCAACAAAAATCGGTCAGCAAAAATACGCCTGTAGGTTTATCTGCACCGGGATTGGCAGGCAGCAACAATGATTGCATAAAACTAATGCCCGGCCGGCTGGAAGGTCTGGAAAATTTTGTTTGGACTGATTATCTCAAAACGCAAACATGGGTGCTCAATGATGCGCATGCCGCTTTAATGGCAGAGGCAAAATTTGGCGCGGGCAAAGGATGCAGTCATGTTATTTTATTAACACTGGGCACGGGTGTAGGCGGAGGCATTATGATAAACGGCGAATTACATCAGGGCTTATTAAACAGGGCGGGGCATATGGGTCATGTAATGCTAAACGCAGACAGCGATGGATGTGATGTTACCAATATGCCGGCCAGCCTTGAAGATGCAATAGGCAATTGCACCATAGAACAACGGAGCTTCGGAAAATTTTCTTCAACCTATGAACTGGTTCAGGCATATAAAGGAGGCGATACCTTTGCAACGTATGTATGGCTGCATTCTATAAAACGATTAGCTGTAGCACTTTGTTCATTTATCAATATTGTTTCTCCTGATATTATTATTCTTGGCGGAGGCATAGCACAGGCAGGTGATGATCTATTCAAGCCTCTTGACGGGTTTATGAATATCTTTGAATGGCATCATTCGGGTGTGCGCACGCCTGTTGTGCAGGCCGTATTTGATGAATATTCCGGCGCCGTGGGAGCCGCTAGTTTTGCTTTACACAAATCATTACCACATTAAATTTTTATCATGAATGTTATCTGGGATTATCTGCAACACTCCCGAAAAATTATTGAAACCGTTGAAGCGCAGCAGAAAAGTATACAACAAGCTGCGCAATGGTTTGCAGAAAGTATTTTGCAGGGCAGGATGGTGCATGTATTCGGTTCGGGACACAGCCGCATTATGGTGGAAGAAATGTGGCCGCGTTATGGATCATTTCCAGGGTTTAATCCTATAGTAGAGCTATCGCTCACCTTTCACAATCTGGTGGTTGGCTCCAATGGTCAGCGGCAGGCCATGTTTCTTGAAAATGTAGAAGGGTTTGCAGAAAGGATTTTGCGAAACTTTGATATAAAGGAAAGCGATAGTGCGCTCATCATTTCATCCGGCGGATGTAATATTGTACCTATTGAAATGGCGGAACTATTTCAGCAAAAAAAAGTGAAGGTAACGGCGATCCTTACCCAAAAACACGCCGATGTTTCTTCCAGCAAAAGAAAAGATGGAAAAAAATTGGGTGATTTTGCAGACCTGGTTTTGGATACAGGTGCACCTGCCGGTGATGCCATGATCCGGATCCCCGGACTGGAAACACCCGTTGCACCAGGCTCAACAGTAGGTGGTATTTTACTCATAAATTCCATTAAAGCAGAAACAGCCAGGCTGCTAACCGAAGCGGGAAAACCTCCAAAAGTATTATCGGCCGCATGTGTAGTAGGCGCAGAAAAAGCAAAGGAGTTGTTTGAGAGCGCTTATGACGAACATGCACATCGCCTTGCCGGTTTATATAAAAATGTAGGAAATTAAATACAATACAATAATATGCATACACCCATACGTACAACGGTAATTGGCAGTTATCCTTTCCCGGGATGGCTGGAATTTGCAGCGCAGCACTTAAATGAATTTGGACCCGCAGATATAGAAGAAGCAATTGAAGATGCCGTTATTGCCGCTATACATGATCAAACAACGGCCGGGCTTGACGTAATTACTGACGGGGAACAGACAAGGCTTGATTTCAATTTATCTTTTTATGGCTATATCAAAGGGATATCGCCAGATGAAAGCGAAACGAGGCGTTTTGGACCTGCCGCACACGACCAGAGGGGAAAACACCGGATCACCGAAACACTTTCCGCACCAAAAGGATTGGGCGTGGTGAAAGAATTTTTACGTTTAAAAAAATTAGCTCCGCAGGGACCTGTGCTAAAAGCCAGCATACCGGGGCCGTATACTTTAAGCGGAAGATTATTGCCAAACAATGAATACAAAGACCGGTACGCGATAACCGAAGCCCTCCTTCCATTTATACAAAAGGAGTTAGAAGATTTAGTAGCAGCAGGATGCACTGAAATTACAGTAGATGAACCATCCATGAGCTGCTATGCGTATAAAGAAGACACCAAAAGGTTTGCGGCTATATTCAACAAAACAGTTGAGCCTGTGGCAGGCAAATGCAATCTTTCCACGCATTTATGCTTTGGCAACTTTAAAGGAAGACCCGTAGGCTACAGGAGTATCAAACCGATGATACCGGATTTTCTGGAGCTTAAAGTAAATGAAATACATATTGAAATGGCGAACCGCGAATTTGCGGAGATAGAATTACTCGAAACTTTTTCCAAACGAATGAATGTTGCAGTGGGGATTATTGATGTAAAGAATTACTATATTGAAACCCCGGAAGATGTGGTGGAAAGAATTAAAAGATGCCTGCAATATATTCCCGCGGAAAAACTATCTGTAGCTCCCGACTGCGGATTGAGCCAAACTGCAAGATGGGCTTCAAGACAAAAATTAATTAACATGGTGAAGGGCGCGAAAATGGTGAGGGCTGTGATTTGAGACCTGCCTGCCGGCAGGTAGGTTTGAGATTTGAAATTAGGTATGATGATACAGGCTGTTATAAAAGACGATGCTTTTATTGCGCAGGTGCAGCAGTATGAAAATGATAAAAAATATTTTCACCTGTGGTGGCTGGGGCAAAGCGGCTACCTGCTGCTATGGCAGGGAAAGAAGCTATTGATTGATCCCTATCTTTCGGATTCCCTCACAAAAAAATATGCAGACACCCCTAAGCCGCATACTCGAATGAGTGAGCGGGTGGTGAACCCTGAATTATTAAAAAACATTTCCATTGTAAGTTCCAGCCATAACCACACTGATCACTTAGATGCGGAAACATTAATACCTGTTATTAAAAATAATCCCGGCATCAGCTTCATTATTCCCGAAGCCAACAGAAGTTTTGTTGCCGGCAGAACACAAACGCCGGAAGCATTTCCTTTAGGGCTAAATGAAGGAAAGCATATAACCTCTGGTGATTTTACTTTTCATGGTATTGCTGCTGCCCACAATGCCGTTGACCGGAATGAAAAAGGAGAATGCCTTTATATGGGGTACATTATACAGTTTGGCAATTATACCATTTACCATAGCGGCGATACGCTTTGGTATGCAGGACTGGAAAAAATACTGCGCCCATTTCAAATAAACCTGGCATTGCTTCCCATTAACGGAAATGATCCGGCAAGAGGCGTTGCAGGCAATCTTAATGTGCAGGAAGCTGCAGATTTAGCTAAAGCTGCGGGCGTACAACATGTTATTCCCTGTCATTATGATATGTTTACTTTCAACACTGCAAACCCGGTTGATTTTGCTGCTAAAGCCGAAGCGGTTCAGCAGGCCTATACTATTTTACCTATTGGAGGACATTGGAACAGCGAAGTTTTATAAGCATTAAAAATGCAATCTGTATTATTTCAATTCAGTTGCATGATCTATAAAGAAACAGTGCTCGTGCCGCTTCATTCCAATATGCGGATAATAATGTACAGCAGCAGGAGCCGCCAGCAAAATCAGTTTTGCCTTAGGCGCTTCTAATTGTGTGCGCCGTATCAATTCCTTTCCTATGCCTTTATGCTGGTAATCCTTATCAACAGCGAGGTCTGATAGATAGGTACAAAATGAAAAATCGGTTAATGAACGGGCTACACCAACAATTTTGCCATTATCCCTTGCCGTTAGTATAAGGTTCCCGTGCGCAAGCATACCGGCAATACGTTCGGGATCATTAACCGGCCTGCGCTCCCCAAGTGTGGATCGTTGCAATACCTGTACAAACGCTTCCGCACTTAAATCATTTTCAACCTGGTAGCTTATCATTGCGATTTGTTTAAAAGATATACCTATAGGTGATATGCTTTTTAGAAAAAGTAGCGCCTGTTGCCTCATGCAGCGCAATCATTTTGGTATTAAAATCACCAACCCACGATAATTCCAGCTCTTTATACTGTTGCAGCGGCAAAACATATTCCTTTAGCTTGATGATCATGGCAGCTTCCAATCCATGCTTTTGAAATTTTGCTTTGGTTCCCATAATAATGGCCCGCATCCGCTTATTCTTACGACTCCATTTGTTCACCAGGAACTTTAGTTTGCCCAACAACCCCAGCTTGCCATTCAAATTGCTGATCAGTTCATTGGTGTCGGGAACAATAACCACCAGCGATGCCGGTTCCCCGTTTACATAAGCAAACCAGATCAGTTTTTCGTCCATAATGATCTTTATCTTTTCAAATGTTTCCCGGATAGTAATGTCTGTTATGGGAGTAAAGTTTTCAAAATCTTTCCATGCATCGTTGTATATCTCTTTAAAATCATTAGCAAAGCGCTGAAACTCATTTTTCTTCAGGTGTTCAAAATTATATCCCGGTTTTTTCACCACCCATTCTGCAATCTTGGTAAAGCGCTCAGGAAAAGGTTTATATATTTCTATTGAATTGGAAATTTGCTCATACAGGGGCTCAAAGCCATAGCGCTCAAACAATCTTTTGTAATAAGGCGGATGATAGTTCATACCATAATATGGTACGGCAAAACCTTCTACCAGCAGTCCCCACCACATATCATTCTCCCCAAAATTTACCGGGCCATCCATCGCCTTCATTCCATTTCCGGCAAGCCAGGCTTTAGCCGTATCAAATAACAGGTCGGCAGCATCCTGGTTATCGGTGCATTCAAAAAAACCACAGCCCCCTGTGGTTAGTTCAGACAGGTATGCTTTTTTATTATTAACGAAAGCGGCTATGCGGCCAATTACCCTTCCATCTTTGTCTTTCAATACCCATCGTATACATTTACCGTTTTGATGATAATTGTTTTTGCGGGGATCGAACACCGATTCAATATCGTTGTTTAAAGGACAAACCCAGTTGGGATCATTTTTATATATTTTTCTGGGAAGATCAAGAAAGGATTTTCTTGTGGCGGCACTGTTAACTTCTATAATTTCCATATGTATTACGCTTAGCTACTGCATTTCTACAAAATAACATAAAAAAAGGATTGAAGCCACATATCCTTATTTTTGCAGTCTTTTAAAATGTGGGGTCATGTCCGTTACATCAAGTATTCAGCAGGCTGTTGTTAAAGCATTGGCGCAAATATATAACCATGCATTTAGTGCAAGGGATTTCCAGATCAATCAAACCAAACCTGAGTTTGAAGGCGATTATACCGTTGTTTTATTCAGCTTGTTAAAACCGCTAAAACAATCGCCTGATGCCTTGGGAAAAGGTCTGGGCGAACATTTAATACAAACATATCCCTCCTTATTTTCTTCCTTTAATGTGATCAAAGGTTTTTTGAATCTCACTATCACCGATGGTTACTGGGGCGCCGTGCTGAACGATCATTACATGAATACTGCATATGGCAAAAATGAAAAGAAAGGAAAAACAATCGTGGTGGAATACTCTTCACCCAATACCAATAAACCCCTGCATCTCGGGCACCTGCGCAATAATTTTTTGGGATGGAGTGTATCGGAAATTTTAAAAGCGGATGGATACGATGTGGTTAAAACATGCATTGCCAACGACAGGGGCATACATATATGCAAAAGCATGGTTGCCTGGCAAAAATTTGCCAACGGAGCCACCCCCGAAAGTACCGGCACAAAAGGAGATCATTTTGTTGGAGATTATTATGTACAGTTTGGAACGGAATTTAAAAAAGAAGTAAAGACTTTAACAGCCGCCGGGATGAGCGAAGAAGCCGCGGAAAAAGAAGCGCCTATTATGAAAGCGGCCCAGCAAATGCTGGTAGACTGGGAAGCAGGAAAGCCTGATGTGATTGCATTATGGAAAGAAATGAATAACTGGGTATACGCAGGCTTTGATATTACGTATAAAAGAATTGGCAGCGATTTCGATAAAATGTATTACGAGAGTGATACCTATTTACTCGGGAAAAAATTAGTGGAAGAAGGATTACAAAAGGGCATATTCTTTAAAAAAGAAGACAACAGTGTGTGGGTTGACCTGACTGCCGAAGGCCTTGACGAAAAGATAGTACAACGAAAAGACGGAACAGCGGTTTATATTACGCAGGACATAGGGTTAGCTGTTAATAAATACGAAGCCTACCAATACGATCAGAGCATTTATGTAGTGGGCGATGAACAGAATTATCACTTTAAGGTACTGAAACTGATATGTGAAAAACTGGGCTTACCTTCCGAAGGCATTTACCATCTCAGCTATGGTATGGTGGAGCTGCCTTCGGGGCGCATGAAAACGAGGGAAGGAACAGTGGTTGATGCGGATGATATTATTGATGAGATGATAAAAGTGGCGGCGCAGAAAACGGAGGAATTGGGCAAAGTAAAAGATTTTACTGCCGGGGAGCTCGGTAACCTCTATAATACGATTGGACTTGGCGCATTGAAATTTTTTATTCTGCGGGTTGATCCCAGAAAAAGAATGGTCTTCAACCCGGAGGAGAGCATAGACTTTCATGGCTTCACAGCTTCCTTTGTGCAATTTTCGCATGCCAGGGCAAAAGCCATTCTCAGGAATGAACAACCCGATAACAATTTTACACTGCAACACAACGAAGCCCTGCTGCCTTTAGAAAAGGAACTGATCATTTTATTGGAAAGATACCCGGCTGTTATACAACAGGCGGCGTTTGAACACAATCCCTCCGTAATAGTGAACTATTGCTACGAGCTTGCAAAAACATTCAATTCCTTTGTAACGGAACACCGTGTGCTGAAGGCCGAAACGGATAATAAAAAACAATTGCGCCTGCGCATCTGCCGGATGACTGCTAATGTTATTGCCTCG
This sequence comes from Agriterribacter humi, assembly GCF_009192765.1. Lineage (GTDB taxonomy): Bacteria > Bacteroidota > Bacteroidia > Chitinophagales > Chitinophagaceae > Agriterribacter > Agriterribacter humi. Next base: position 33,365 of record NZ_VOHQ01000010.1, read on the forward strand.
GGTATGGCACTTGTAGGAATTGAAGTACCGGAGAGAATGTGAAAATTTGAAAATGAAAAATACATTTTGATTACGCCAGACACCTGTGCCTCCATGTTCCAAAAAACGCTTTTAAGCCGGAAGACCCATGTCTTGACCTGATACCTCATACCTGAAACCTCATCCCCGTCCCCGTTCCCGTTCCGGCTGCCTGCGCATTTGTTCATCTACAGAAATAGGGCCGCTGCCGCTTACCAAAAAAAAGATCAGCAATGCCAAAACCAGTATGGACAGCCAAAGCCCCTCATTAGGCGACAAAAAACCCGCGTCTGCATTAACAAAAAAAACAGCTCCTAATAAGATAGGCATCTGCACTAAGCAGGCAAGACGGGTAAGCAGCCCAAAAGCAATCAATGCCCCGCCCACGATATGCGCGAACACTACATAATGCGCCAACACGCCAAGCGACATGGAACCGAAAAATTCGCTTTTAGCCATGAGGGCGCTCAACTGATCCATATTATTGATAAATTCCACACCGCGTATAAAAAGAAATATACCCAGCAACATACGGATGAAATCAAGCCATTTGGGGTGATGGGTGTCTCCCCATCTTTCCATACTGTGAAGGAAGTTCATATGGCAAAGTTTTAGATGAAGAAAGGAGTGAATACAAAATACAAAATTCTTCGGGAATATTATATAGATGATTGGCGGGACAGAGTCCCGGGAGAACATAATTGATACGCAGTCCGGAGAGACTGCGTATAGCGGAAATTATGATACATAGAAACATATAGCAATTGCCGGAAATGGAAATTTACAACTGTTTAACAGGCAGTATTGATAACAACAGCTACAACATATCTTATAATCAAATCGTTTATTAGAAGTATTTACAACCGGCTTTTACGAACTTGTAAGAATATTCTGCAAATCATAAATAAGACATCGTCTTCCGCAAAAAACCTGGAAGCATTGGTATACCTGAAATGAAAGCCCTTTTTTTATCACTGGCTACTTGTTTTTGGATACTTTTTACCGAAAAGGCTATTACGATGCCGGTATGGTGCTGCAGGCCAGTGAAAATATTATTACGCGTGACGGTTCCACGGTAATAACAGGCAGATATACCAACACAGGTGATGGCAAAATAGCTTTATTCATAACTAAGCTCAATCCGTTTGGTGCCGTTGTATGGAGCAAAAAAATAACAAATGGATCATATAATGCCAGCATAGCAATTAAGGGTGTAAAAGAAATGAGCAACGGGAACCTTGTTCTTATATACTCCTACCTGGAAAACACTACCACTCTAAGTATGCATATTATCCTGTTGAATGCGGCAGGCAACCTATCGTGGGCAAAAAAGCTTCCCTTTGCCCACGATAGCTTTCTGAACGCCCAAATGACCGTTACCGATAATAATGACATTATAATAGCCGCTACTATAGTTGTAGAAGAATGGCCATATCCAGGGAACTGGGTACCCCTGATCATCAAAATGGATAATAACGGCAATATAGTATACAACAGGTGGTTTGCCGGCAACACCTGCAGCCAGCGGCTTTAGCAGCTATCTATGGCAGGATGGCTCAACCGGCAGCAGTATGATAATACAAACACCGGAAAAATACAAAGTAACGGTGAGCAACCTGCATGGCTGCACTGCATCCGACAGCATAATCATTACAAAAATAGCACAGACACCCGCCGGCTTCGTGCCTGCAGATACTGCTATCTGTGCATCGGATCCATTTATCATACATCCGCTTAAATTATTCAATGAACATGTGTGGAGTACTGGCGCTTCAGCAAACAGCATTACGGTACAAACGCCGGGAATATACCGGCTACAGGTAAAAGATAATGACGTGTGCATTGGCCGGGATTCTATTGGCATATTTACCAAAGATTGCAGCATCCGTTTTTTTGTTCCCGATACGTTTACCCCAAACAATGATGGCATCAATGATTCTTTTAAGCCGCTGATCAGCGGACGCATAAGCGATTATGAGTTTACCGTGTATAATATTTACGGGCAGATCGTTTTCAACAGCCGCAGAATCAATGATGGCTGGAACGGAATGTACAGGAACCTGCCTCAAAATGCCGGAACCTATGTTTGGATATGCCGGTATAAAGCAACAAACGAAGCAGCCCATCTTTCCAAAGGATCTGTTCTGCTGATGCGGTAGTGGGCAAGTTACAGGTTACAGGGTGCAGGTTTCAAGGAGGCCTCCGTGGTATGTACACCATTTTACTGTGTTTTAAAGCGAAGCACGTGTTTTTCATTTCCACATTTTCAAATTTTCAAATCAAATTAGCTCATTTCGCCAGCTTACTGTTCCTGTACCCATACAAAAAATAAATGGCTAACCCCAATCCCATCCACACAAAAAACCACAGCCAGCTAACGGCGGGTATTTCAATCATGAGGTATAAACAAAACAACACACCCAGGATGGGAATAAGCGAATATTTTCGGATAATCGTTAGTAAAGTGAGTATCAGCGCAATAACAATAAAAAGCAGGAAAAGCACTTCCTGATAATTTTCGTGTCCCAGGTTTTGTACAGCGTCCGCCATACGCTGCCGGAACAGGTAAATAAATACAGCCAGTAATGCGGGTACAATATATCTTCCATTAATATACGGCAACTTAAACCCTGTGTCGGTGGCCGGTCTTGGAGGCAATAGCAATACTCCGCCCGATACCAGCACAAAAGCAAACAGGGTACCTATACTGGTTAAATCGGTAACTACACCCGAAGCAATGAACAATGAAGGTATGCCTACAATAATACCGGTAACTATAGTGGCGAATGATGGTGTTTGATATTTGGGATGAATGGTCTGAAATTTTTTAGGCAATAATCCATCGCGGCTCATGCTCATCCATATACGCGGCTGACCGAGTTGAAACACAAGCAACACGCTGGTAGTGGCTACTACGGCGCTTACCGAAACGATCTTTTCTATCCATGGTGCACGTTGCTCAAAAACAAATGCCAGCGGATCATTAATATCCTTAAAGTTGGAATAATTTTCAATACCCGTTAGTACCAGCGCGATAAGAATATACAATACTGTACAAATGATCAAAGAATAGATCATGCCCCTGGGCATATCGCGCTGCGGATTCCTGCATTCTTCCGCCGTGGTAGAAATAGCATCGAAGCCTATATAGGCATAAAACACAGCGGATACTCCTTTTAACACCCCTTCGAAACCATTGGGCAAAAAGGGCCGCCAGTTATTGGTATCTACAAAAAAAGCGCCTGCTACTATAACAAAGATGATGACAGCAATTTTAAAGATCACCATAAAGTTGGCCATGCGCTTGCTTTCCTTCATGCCTATATAAGCCAGCCAGGTAATAAGCCCTACGATAATAAAAGCGGGCAGGTTAAAAAATAATTTACCGTTTCCAAATGAGGGTGCATTGTTCCAGGCATCTACTGCAAACTGGTATTTACTGTTGTCTGCAGCAGATAACGATCCGCCTGCCAGCGCCCGTGTGGCTTCCGTGTAAGCGCTTTGAGCCGTAGCAGGATCAACCAGCATCCAGTCGGGCAAATGAATATGAAAAAGATGTACAAGAAGATTGTTGAAATACCCGCTCCATGATATGGCCACCACTACGTTACCTATGGCATATTCCAGTATCAGCGCCCAGCCTATTACCCACGCGATGATCTCCCCGAACGTAACATACGAGTATGTATAAGCGCTGCCGGCAACGGGAACACGGCTGGCAAACTCCGCATAGCATAAGGCCGAAAAACCACAGGTAACTGCAGTAATAATAAATAGTACAGATATACCGGGACCACCATTAAAGGCAGCATTGCCGATGGTAGAGAAAATACCGGCGCCCACAACCGCGGCGATGCCCAAAAAGGTAAGATCACGTACCCCCAGTACTTTTTTCAACCCACGATTATGCTCGTCCGCGTCCCTTGCCTGCGCGTCTTCAATAATTTTATTTATAGATTTTTTTCTGAAAAGCGGGTGACCCATACGGATGTGTTTTGGTTATTTCAATCCTCCAAAATAATTTAAAATCGGGTAAGGGAGAGGAAAAATAACAAGAACCAAATGACAAGAACCAAGAAAAACCCGAAAATTAAATTCGAAGTCGGAAGCACGAAATCCGAAGAAAAGCACGAAGAATAAAAATTACAAGAATACCAAACGACAAGAACCAAAAAAAATTCTCCACGGTCTGACGCTCCTTTGGTCGCGTACTGACCGCACATTTCAATGTTCCCTCTGCACCAAAAACAACGCAAGTTCCTGCAATGGTTGTTTGCGACTGCTTATAACAGCGGTATCTTCTAAGTGCTGTAAAGCCAGGCTCAGGTACTTGTCTTTCAAATTTTTTGCCCATACATCTACTTCACAATCCTTGAAAATTTGTAACACGCTATCCACTTTGTCAGGAGGATTTTCTTTCATTAAACGCAACAATTCCTTTTTCTGAACCGGGGTTGCTGCTTCAAGCGCCTGTATGGTAAGAAAGGTTTTTTTATTGGCCATGATATCGCCACCCGGCTGTTTGCCAAATTTTTCAGGATCGCCAAACGCATCTAAATAATCGTCCTGCAACTGGAAAGCGATACCCAGGTTTTTGCCAAAGGCATATAAATGATCCTGGTTGCCTTCACCGCTTCCACCCAGCATAGCGCCCATTTGTAAGCTGGCTGCCAGCAATACCGATGTTTTTAAAGTAACCATATGCATGTATTCTTCCAGCGTTACTTCCTGCCTTTCTTCAAAGTCCATATCCAGCTGCTGCCCTTCACACACTTCCCTGGCGGTTTTATTAAACAGGTGCATGATCTTAGGCAGGTGAAGCGGGGTTATCTTGCTCAGGTAATCATAAGCCGCCACTATCATTACATCACCGGCGAGCAAAGCAGTAGACTCGTTGTACTTTACATGAACCGTTTGCATCCCGCGCCTGAGCGGCGCTTTATCCATAATATCATCGTGAATGAGTGTAAAGTTGTGAAATAGTTCTACAGCATGGGCCACATGCCACGCATCGGGTTGAATAGCATCGAACAATTCATTACCCATCAGGCATATCACCGGACGGATTCTTTTTCCACCAATAGACAGAAAATATTCCGCCGGCTGGTATAAGGAAGGCAGTGTTCCAGGAAAATGCCTGGTATTGAATTTATCAGAAAATTGTTTTGCCAGCGTTTCAAATGAAAACATAATGTTGTTTAATAAACCCGAAGCCGGGAATTCGAAATCCGAAGGAAATACAAAGCACCAGGCCTGTCCGCCGTGGCGGAAACCAAATCACAGGAACCAAATAAATCTCAAATCCGAAATCGTAAATCCCAAATCCGAAGGAGGGTGCACTCCTGTAACCTGAAACCTGAGACCTCAAATCTATCTCCTTCTCTTCCTTCCCTCTTTATTTTTATGCGATTTTATTTTTTCGGTATGATCTCCGTTATCGCCCTCCATATCTCCGGGCTTTAATATCCACTCGTAATCCAATTGCCTTTTTCCCAAATCCGCCGATATGGCTTTTATCCAAACTTTGTCTCCCATTCTGAATGTTCTGCCGCTCCTTCTTCCGGTAAGGCAGTATTCTGTTTCTATCAACCGGAAATCATCATAATCCAGCAGACTTTGAATGCTTACGAGGCCTTCGCATTTATGCTGAACCGTTTCTACCCAAAAACCAAAAGCAGCCACACCACTGATCACACCTTCAAATTCTTCACCCAGGTATTGCTGCATAAATTCAACCTGCTTGTATTTATTAGCCGCCCTTTCCGCTTCCATGGCCGCCCTTTCCCGTGCACTGCTGTGCAGACATTTTTCTCCCATTTTTTTATCCACTTTCGGATGCCCGTCAAGCACTTCCTGCAAAATGCGATGCACTATTATATCGGGGTACCGGCGAATGGGCGAAGTAAAATGACAATAGTTTTCAAAGCCTAAACCATAATGTCCTATATTTTCGGGTGTGTATGCCGCTTTGGCCATTGTACGTATTCCTAATTGTTCAAGCACATGCTGCTCGGGCTTTCCCTGTACTTCTGCAAGCATTTTATTAAATGAAGCAGCTATGCCGGCCGGCGTTTTGGTATCGAAGCGATGTCCGAATTTTTTAGCGAATTCCACAAATGGTAAAAGCTTTTCTTCATCCGGCGTATCGTGCACCCGGTATGGAAACGGAAGCGGCTGTTTATTGACCTTTATTTTTCCAACCTGCTCCGCTACGGTTCTGTTGGCCAGCAACATAAACTCTTCAATTAGCTGATGCGCCTCTTTGCTTTCTTTAACTACTATACCTACCGGCTTTCCATTTTCATCCAATGTAAACCGCACTTCCTGCGAGGAAAAATTAATAGCGCCATTTTTAAACCGTTGTTTACGGAATTTTTGCGCCAGCTCATTCAGCCATATTATTTCATCTTTGTATATACCTTCTTTGGTTTCAATGATCTGCTGCGCTTCTTCGTATGTAAAGCGATGATTGGAATGAATAACCGTTCTGCCCAACCAGAAATCTTTGATCTCTCCTTTGGCTGTAATTTCAAAAATAGCGGAGAACGTTAATTTGTCTTCATCCGGACGAAGGCTGCATAATACATTGGAGATGTGCTCCGGCAGCATGGGCAATACCCTGTCGGGCAAATATACCGAAGTAGCCCTGTTGTATGCATTTTCATTGAGCACTGTACCTGGTTCAACATAATGACTTACATCTGCAATATGAACGCCAACTTCATATTGTCCGTTTTTTAATTTCCTGAAGCTGATGGCATCGTCAAAATCTTTAGCGTCTGCAGGGTCAATGGTAAAGGTGAGTATATCCCGTACATCTTTGCGCTTTTTAATTTCTGAATCGCCAATAGTATCCGGCATCCTTGCAGCCTCTTCCATTGCGTCATCATCAAATTCAAGTGTAAAGCCGGCGTCAACCAATATTTGCTTCATCGCCATATCGTTCTCATCTGCAGCGTTCAAAACACTTACTACTTCACCATTGGGGCTTTTGGCTTTCCTGTCCCACTCGGTTATGCGCACCACTACTCTGTCGCCATCTTTGGCGCCATTGAATTTGCCGGCCGGTATATACATATCAGGCGTTCCCTTTGCTTTATCCGGAATAAAAAAAGCAAAGTCAACATTCATTTCCAAACGGCCGATAAATTCAGATTGTTTTCGTTCAACCACGTCCGTTACTTCGCCTTCCATTTTTCCGGTTCGCGGATTATGCCTGGTAACATTCACTCTAACCTTATCGCCATGGAGGGCGCGGTTAAAATCCTGCGGACGTACGAAAATATCTTTTTCCTGGTTTTCAACTATTACATATCCAATGCCCGAACGGGTAACATCCAGGGTTCCTTCATAAGTATGTGTTTGAGGTTTAGCTTTTGTTTTCCTGTTGTTCTTATGTTTCATAAGTGCAATTAAGATTTTATTTTAAAATCCTGTATAAATTTTTCGATTAAAAAATTGAATCGTTGCGATTCGTTAAATAAAAAATACGTTTCAATAGGCTGCACATACACCGGCATATCTTTCAGCTCCGCAGCAAATTTCACCAATCGTACCGCATCTTTTTCGGTTACAAGGATCATTTTATCCGCTGCTTTAATTTTTTCAAATCTCTGCCGGATCTCTTTCAGATCATCAATAGTAAAAATATAATGATCCCGGTAATATATAGCATCATAACTGGCGCTCTCTTCCTGAATGTATTGTTTTAATGGACCGGGATTGGCGATGCCACAGGCCAGCAATACTTCCGTTTCTTTAGACATGCGTTTGATAGCCCTTGAAATAATATGATAGGGTGCGCCGTACCGGATGCCGGTAAAAAAAAGGTGCTGCCGGGCTAAGGGCTGTATTTCCGATGTGACCTTTTCCTTTTCAGCGCTGCCAAAATTATCGCTGCATTTGGTAACAATTATAATATTGGCTCTTTTATAGCTGCTCCTGCTATCGCGTAAATCGCCGGTAGGCAAAAACATATCCCTTGTAAAAAGATTATTGTAATCGGTAAGCAAAATATTAAGTCCCGCTTTTACCGTCCGGTGCTGCAAAGCATCATCAAGTATAATAACATCCGTTTCGGGCCGGTCGAACAACAATTGTGGAATAGCGATAGCCCGCTCTTCACCTGCCGCCACCGTAACTTCGGGAAATTTAATATGAAACTGCATAGGCTCATCACCAATATCAAGCGCCGTGGTTTTATCATCGGCCAGCACATAACCCCTCGTTTTGCGTTTATAGCCGCGGCTGAGGGTTGCCGTTTTATAGCGGTGAACCAGCAGTCTTAACAGGTATTCCACCATAGGCGACTTACCTGTGCCACCCACTGAAATGTTACCGATGCATATTACAGGGAAATTAAATTCTATGGATTGAATGATCTCATTATCATATAAATAATTCCTCACCTTAACGGCAGTTCCGTATAAAAAGGCAAATGGGAACAATAACACTCTAAACGACCTGAGCCAGACGGAACTAAAATTCATATACCTTTTGTGGTGTTACACAATAGGTTAAAGGTATATCAAATTCGTCAGTATCTTCTATAAGCGGTTCCGCCTCAAAAAAAGACAAACCTACTTTAATTACATCTTTACGGCATTGTGCCAGGAACCTGTCGTAAAACCCTTTTCCATAGCCCACCCTGTTGCCCCGTTCATCAAAAGCAAGCAGTGGAACCAACACCAGGTCAATATTGCTGCTGGCTACCCGATTACCTCCTGCAGGCTCCATAATGTGATGTACATTTTTTACCAAAACAGTATGTTCATCGTACAGGTAATGGATCATAGCGCTTCCTTCAGGATTGGTTTTGGGAACAACAATATTCAAACCCGGATTGGAAAATTTCAAAAATTCCATAACAGGATAGGTATCCACTTCCTTTTGTATATCCATGGGGAGGTATGTATGCAGGTAATGCAGGAAAGGCAGCGGCAATTGCTGAAACTGAATCATTATAAGGTCCTGCATTTTATCCGTCTCTGTTTCGCCCAGCAGGGTTCGTTTTTGTTTGTAGATATTCCGAAGCTCTTTTTTGGTCATACTAGTTTTATGTGTGGTGCAAGTTGCAAGGTTCAAGTTACAGGGAAATGCACCTGAAACCTGAAACCTGTAACCTGCAACTCATGCCTCACTATTTATGAAAATTGAAAATACCGTTGTGCCGTAACTTCTGGCGGTTTTGAAGTGAGGATGTTTTTCATAATTATTCCTGGGTGTATGTTCCAGCACAAACCATCCTTTTTGAAACAACAGGCCATTTTTAAACACTTCAGCCGGCAGATCATCAATATTGCCTAAGGCGTAGGGCGGACCTGCAAAAATAAAATCAAACTGCTCATTGCATTGCCGCATGAATGCAAAAACGTCCATTTTAACGACCTGTATATTTTCAAACCCGAATGATTCAATATTTTTAGCAATAAATGCATGCATCTTAGGGTCTTTCTCCACTACCGTAAGTGATTTTGCGCCTCTTGAAGCCAGTTCATAGCTGATGTTCCCGGTTCCGCCAAAAAGATCAAGCGTTTTTAAAATGCTGATATCGAGGTTATTTTCAATGATATTGAACAAGCCTTCTTTTGCAATATCGGTAGTAGGACGCGTATAAGGCATTTTAGCCGGCGGGTTAAATCTTCTTCCCCCCGCTGTGCCGCTAATTATTCGCATAAAGCGGTATTGAATAAGGAAGTGAAAAAATGAAGTGGATATTCGTTAAACGCTTCATTGTATTTAAAATCCGCAGGACGTTCATCTAACTCAATATTCAGAAAATACTTTTGTAGCTCTGAATATACAGATGAATGGTCATCCAAAAGCCCAGATACCGTAAGTATGATCTGTTCACAATCTGCATTAAACTGCCGGCATGCATTCAGCAAATGCCAGGTTACATCTTCTGCCGTTTCATATTCAAAAGTTTGCATTATTTGCAGTTCACCGTTCCGGAACAATGCAAAAAGAAGCTTATTCGGATAAAAGATCAGGGTGGCTTCATCGCCTTCTGTCTTTTTGCTGATCTGCTCTTTTCTTCTCAATACTACGGTATAAGCGTGGTAAAAATGTCCTTTGGGAAAATGTGCTCCCAATAATTGATGCAATGCCACGGGTACCCGGTACACATTGTATAAATTCCAGCCAGGCAGTTTATCGGTGAGTATTTCGCCCTTATCCAGATCGCCATAGATAAGATCAATGGAGGCTTTATTCAAATTTTCATCATAAACCTGCCCGGGAACCAATATACTTTCGGGAAAATAATATACTACAGTTACCCTGTTATACGACCGTGCAAGCCATTCATTATGATAGATCAGCTCTTTACAATGATTGAAAGCATTGTATTTGTCAAGATTAACATATTGCAATGCAATAAATTCATGCTTATTATTGTCCAAAATGCCAAAAAGGAGATGATCCGCGGCTACTTCAACGTATAAATTACATTGGGCGGCATCTTCTATTTCCGTAACCGGCACCTGTATTTGGTATGCAACATTCACGCTTATGATTTATTGCCGCAATAATAACACATTTTACAGTATATTTCCTTGTTTTCCGCTTTGCGACAATATTCTTATCAGCAAAAATCGTAACTTCGCAAATAGTATAAAACATTTATTATGATCACTGTTTCGGCTTCTGCAAAAGACTATCTGGACCGGTTGATGGCAGAAGAAAAAAAAGAAGAAGAAACCTTTGTAAGGGTAGGTGTAAAAGGGGGAGGATGCTCCGGGCTTGAATATAACCTGCATTTCGACAACCAAAGAAAAGCCGGTGATGAATTATATGAAGACAAAGGTATTAAGATAGTTGTTGATATGAAGAGTCTTTTATATCTCTACGGCACCGAGTTAGATTATTCAGGCGGCCTAAACGGAAAGGGTTTGGTGTTTAAAAATCCGAATGCCAGCAGAACCTGTAGCTGTGGGGAAAGTTTTTCGGTATAGTTTTTTGGTAGTCTGGGATAATACATTATAATTATGGCTAATAACAGTGCTGACATATTAGAGGAATATAGTGACAAAGAGTATGAATTTGGCTTTGTAACGGATATTGAGATGGATATAGCCCCCAGGGGATTAAATGAAGACACCATACATTTTATATCCGCTAAAAAAAAGGAACCTCAATGGTTGCTTGACTGGCGTTTAAAGGCCTACCAGTCATTTTTAAAACAGCCTGAGCCGCACTGGCAGAATTTTGAACTCCCAAAGATTGATTTTCAGAATATATCCTATTATGCCGCCCCCAAATCCAAGGCAAAGTACAAGGATATGAATGAAGTTGATCCTGAACTGATCGCTACATTCGAAAAACTGGGTATCCCTCTTTCAGAACAAAAAATATTAGCTGGTGTGGCTGTTGACGCAGTTTTTGACAGTGTTTCCGTAGCCACCACTTTTAAGGAGACTTTAAAAGAGCAGGGCATCATCTTTTCATCCATAAGTGAAGCGGTTAAGGAACATCCCGAATTGATACAAAAATATCTGGGTTCGGTTGTACCCCATTCCGATAATATATATGCCGCTTTGAACGCGGCCGTTTTTTCCGACGGATCCTTTGTATATATTCCCAAAGGTGTTCGTTGTCCCATGGAATTGTCTACTTATTTCAGGATCAACTCTGAAAATACCGGGCAGTTTGAACGCACGCTCATCATTGCCGATGAAGGCAGCTATGTAAGTTACTTAGAAGGCTGCACGGCGCCGAAGCGCGATGAAAACCAGATGCATGCGGCCGTAGTTGAGCTTGTAGCGCTTGAAAACGCGGAAATTAAATATAGTACAGTACAAAACTGGTATCCCGGCGATAAGGAAGGCAAAGGCGGCATCTACAATTTTGTAACCAAACGGGGAGTTTGCAGGGGCGCTCATGCCAAGATATCGTGGACGCAGGTAGAAACCGGATCGGCCATTACGTGGAAATATCCCAGTGTAATTTTGCAGGGCGATTATTCAAGTGGCGAATTTTATTCGGTTGCCGTTACTAAAAATAAACAGATTGCCGATACAGGTACCAAAATGTACCATATTGGTAAGGGCACCAAAAGCAGGATCATTTCTAAAGGCATTTCAGCAGGACAGGGACAGAATAGCTACCGCGGACTGGTGCAGGTAGGCAGTAAGGCAGAAAATGCAAGAAACTTTACCCAATGCGATTCTTTATTGATCGGAGACCGTTGTGGCGCTCATACTTTCCCATATATCGAATCCAAAAACAAATCCGCTACTATTGAGCATGAAGCCACCACTTCAAAAATTGGGGAAGACCAGATATTTTACCTGAACCAGCGGGGAATAGATACTGAAAAAGCAGTAGCGCTTATTGTTAATGGCTATGCCAAGGAAGTACTGAACCAGTTACCCATGGAGTTTGCTGTGGAGGCACAAAAGCTTTTATCCATTACACTGGAAGGAAGTGTGGGATAGAGAGTGGTAAGTAGTGAGTAGTAAGTGGTGAGAGGTGAGAGGTGGAAGAAAAAAAGATTCTTTGTTCTAATTAAAATATAATTAATTAACGAATTCAGTTCCCAAAGGGGTTATTAAACAAAATAAGAAATACAGCAATATATCATGTTAAGCATAAAAAATCTACAGGCGAAGGTTGAGGATAAACAGATTTTAAAAGGGATTAACCTGCAGGTAAATGCGGGTGAAGTGCATGCGATTATGGGACCAAATGGTTCAGGCAAAAGTTCTCTTGCCTCCGTGCTAACCGGTAGAGAAAATTTTGAAGTTACGGGTGGAGAAGTACTGTTTGATGGCAAAGACCTGCTGGAATTTTCTCCGGAAGACAGGGCCCGGGAGGGCTTGTTCCTTGCTTTTCAATACCCGATCGAGATACCGGGCGTTTCCAATATTAACTTTTTACGAACCGCTTTAAATGAAATAAGGGCTTATCATAACGAGCCGCCTTTAGAAGCGAAAGAGTTTCTCCGGTTAACAAGGGAAAAGCAGAAACTGGTGGAATTTGACGCCAAGCTCACCAACCGCTCTTTAAATGAAGGTTTTTCCGGCGGCGAAAAAAAGCGGAATGAAATATTCCAGTTGGCCATGCTCAATCCTAAATTGTCCATCCTTGATGAAACGGATTCCGGACTGGATATTGATGCTTTGCGCATTGTATCCAACGGCGTAAATAAATTGCGCTCCGAAAAGAATGCTTTTATTGTAATTACGCACTACCAGCGTTTATTAGAATATATTGTTCCCGATTTTGTGCACGTATTATACGATGGCAGGATTGTTAAATCGGGTACCAAAGAATTAGCGCTGGAACTGGAAGAAAAAGGCTACGACTGGATTAAAGAACCCGTTACCACGGCATCGGTTTGATGAATAACGCAACTTCGAAATGATTACTACTACATCACTATACGACCAGTTTATTACTTTATACAGGGAAAAAGAAACAACGCAGGATAATGATTGGTTAAAAGATTTACGTGAAACCGCGTTTGAAGCATTTTCCGGTAAAGGCTTTCCTACAACTAAGCTCGAAGATTGGCGGTTTACCAATGTGTCTCCTTTTTTAAAGGAAGATTTTCGCCTTCAGCCCGGTGCAGCCTCTTTACACGGGCTGCACAATGCGGCGCATATACCTTTGCTGGATGCTTATGAAGTGGTTTTAAAAAATGGAATGCTGAATGAAGATGTAAGGATTCCGGGTGTAAAAATCTCACCCCTTCGCACTGCATTGAAAAACGAAAACCTTCAGTCTTATTTTGGCAGGTATATAAATACCGAAAAGCATTCCTTCGCGGCATTAAATACAGCTTTATTTGAAAATGGTATAGTTATAGAAGCAGATAAAAATATTATTTGCGATAAGCCCGTTCATATCACTCATGTATACAATGCGGAAGAAGCCGTTTTTATTCAGCCAAGAATTTTGATCATCGCTCATAAGAGCAGCAAGATCCAGATCGTTGAATCGGTAGTAGTGATTGGTGATAAGCCTTTATTTATAAACAATGTAACGGAATGCTATGTTGCGGAAAATGCCCAGGTAGATCAATACAACCTGCAAATTGCCCCCTCTAATACACATCTTGTTAATTTTAACCAGACTGTGCAGCAAAGCAACAGCCTGTTTAATAATTACACCTATAGCCTGCCCGATGCAGTATTTGTGCGCAACAATCTTCATCTTGATCTGAACGGCACCAATACAGAAAGTCATTTGTATGGATTGTACCTCGCAGGTGGTAACCAGTTAACAGACAATCACACGGTAGTGAACCATTTGTTTCCCAACTGCCTCAGTAATGAATTGTATAAAGGGGTGTTGTTAGACAATGCAAGGGCGGTCTTCAGCGGCAGAATTTACGTTCATCAGGATGCTCAAAAAACAAATGCTTTTCAGCAGAATAATAATATACTGCTGAGCAATAAAGCGGTGGTGGATTCAAAACCGCAATTAGAAATTTTTGCGGATGATGTAAAATGCAGTCATGGCTCTACTGTGGGCAGCCTCAACAAAGAAGCGTTATTTTATTTACAGTCGAGGGGCATTGGTGAAACTGCTGCAAGAAATTTGCTGGTGAGGGCATTTGCGTTTGATGTTACCAATAAAATTCAGATCCCTGCCGTGAGAGAATATGTTGAAAAACTGATCACCCGTAAAATGGCAGAAGCGTATGACTAACAGTGAGCCGATAACAGACAGTGTACTGGATATTGAAAAGATCAGGAAAGATTTTCCAATACTGCAAACAAAGGTTTACGGCAAACCATTAATATATTTAGACAATGCGGCTACCACGCAAAAACCACGCACTGTTCTGCAATCGCTTGAAACCTATTATACCCAATACAACAGCAATGTGCACCGCGGTGTTCACTTCTTAAGCCAGCAGGCTACTGAAGCCTATGAAGAAGCGCGAAAAAAAATAGCGGCTTATATCAATGCACGTTTTGATCACGAAATTATTTTTACAAAAGGTACTACCAATGGCATTAACCTGGTCGCTTCTTCTTTTGGAAAGAAATTTTTGAAAGCGGGGGATGAAGTGCTGATCTCTGCCATGGAGCATCATTCCAATATCGTTCCCTGGCAATTGATCTGCGAAGAAAAGGGAGCCACCTTAAAAGTGATCCCTATTAATGAGCAGGGCGAATTAAAAATGGATGCTTTTGATGAGTTGCTGAACAGTAAGGTAAAAATAGTAGCCGTTACCTATGTTTCTAACAGCTTGGGTACGGTAAATCCTGTATTTGAAATGATACAGAAAGCGCATGCGCTGAACATACCCGTGCTTATAGACGGGGCGCAGGCCATCCAGCATATCCCAATAGATATACAGCAATTGGATGCTGACTTTTTCGCTTTTTCGGGACATAAAATTTACGGACCAACCGGGGTAGGCGTTTTATACGGAAAAGAAAAATGGCTCAATGAAATGCCTCCTTATGAAGGTGGTGGCGACATGATCAAAAATGTAACTTTCGCTAAAACCACTTATAACGAACTGCCTTTTAAATTTGAAGCGGGCACACCCGATATTTCGGGCGGCATTGCATTAGGCGCTGCAATAGATTATGTTCAGCAAATAGGTGCCGCCACCATTCAGCAGGCCGAAGAAGAAGTAGTAGCCTATGCCTTCGACCGGCTTTCTGCAATATCTTCCCTGCGCTTTATTGGAGATGCCAAGCACCGTTCAGGCGCCATTTCTTTCTTGGTGGGCAATATACATCCCTTCGACCTGGGTGAAATATTAGACAAGCAGTCTATCGCAGTACGAACTGGGCACCATTGCACGCAACCGCTCATGGATTTCTTCCATATTCCGGGCACAGTAAGAGCTTCGTTTGCATTTTATAATACAAAGGCCGAGGTGGATGAGCTGGTGAAGGGCATTGAAAAGGCCAAACGCATGCTGGAATAATTGCTATCTTTTTCTCTCCGCTAAAATCACTTGAAAGTTCGGAACTTTGCAGTAAGGAGCAAATGTACAATGACTATAAAAGAACAACAGGATACGATTATAGAAGAATTCAGTTTTTTTACAGACTGGACGGAAAAATATGAATACATTATTCAGTTGGGCAAAGACCTGCCATTGATTGATGAACAGTATAAGAAAGAAGAAAATCTTATCAAGGGCTGCCAGAGTAAAGTATGGCTGCATGCCGAACACAGGGATGGAAAAATATTTTTTACTGCGGATAGCGATGCAATAATCACCAAAGGGTTGGTAAGCATGGTAGTGCGGGTATTATCGGGGCAATCGCCGGCAGCTATTGCTGATGCTGAAATATATTTTGTTGACGCCATTGGTTTAAAAAGCCATTTATCGCTTACCCGTTCCAACGGGCTGCTGTCTATGCTGAAGCAGATGAAGATGTATGGAGTGGCGTTGAAGGCGAGAGGGATTTGAAATTTAAGATTTCCGATCTAAGCATATCCTGCATTAATAAAAAGATAAGGAGTTGAAGCATATCAAATCTCAAATTTTAAATTTCAAATTCAATCATGCTCTACGATAAAATAGAAGAAGTTTTAAGAACGGTATATGATCCCGAGATCCCTGTGAACATCATGGACCTGGGACTGGTATATGAGCTGCAGGCTGATGAAAATGGTAAAGTAAAAATCATTATGACCCTTACTGCACCCGGCTGCCCCGTTGCAGGCGATATTGTGGCAGAAGTACAGCAAAAAACAGAAGCCATTGAAGGCGTAACCGATGTGTATGTGCACCTTACTTTTGACCCGCCATGGAACAGGGAAATGATGACAGAAGAGGCCAAGCTGGAACTGGGATTTTTGTAGTGAGTAGTGAGTTGACCTGGCAGTTTCGACGCGCATTTTTTCTTGCTTCCGAATAATTCGTTTTTATTTCCGGGATATAATCCCGGAAGAAAACACAACAGTTACAAAGAGTCTGCTTCATACAGTAACGCTTCCCCGATGATCATAGATTTCGCATATCCTCCTCCATACGGGGTATTTTTTCCACGGATTGAATATCGTTTGTTAAGAATAGATTAGGTGTACGCTTGTGCATTCATAAGCGGGATTGTAATTCATTCATTTCATCTCTGGCACTTTTTTGGTATAACCATTAGCATAAAAAACTGATTTATAATTAAACAGAACTTATATGAAAAAGATATTTTTTTTCGTTGCTATTGCCGTTGCTGTCGTTGCCTGCAATAACAATTCCGGGGATGCAGCAATGAGCGGCGATGATACGGCTACACTGCAAACGCCGCCGGCAGATCATACGCATATAGATATGGATGCCACCGCAACGTACCAGGCCGAAGAAGGTGATGTGAGGTGGCAGAACGAAAAATTACTCGCTTATAAAAACGGAACCTGGGTAGAAGCTGAAAAAAATATTACGCTGGATGATGGTACAGTAATTACAGTAAAAGGTGATGCCAGGAAAGAGGGTAAGACCATCACGCTTAAAGAAGGGGAATCTGTAAAAAAGACCGGCCGTTTTTTTGATAAAGCAGGAAAGGCTGTTTCCAACGCATGGGATGCTACGAAGGAAGCTGTAAAAGATGCAGGGGAAGCTGTGAAAGAAGGTGCGAATAAAGCTGGGAAAAAAGCCAAAGAACTGGTTGACTCCGTTAAAAATTAATTTTCCCGTCATTACATATTACCGCCAATTGATCGAAAGGTAGAATTTATGTTTCACGTTATGCGCGGCGACTTCGCCGCTCATTTTTTTATTATCGCCTCCCGGCGATTGAAGTATTTAACTTTTGTTTTTGGGGATGCAGTCCTGGAAGCACATAGCAGGTATTTTGCAGATGCTGCGGTAAAATGAACCGGAATTTATTACTAAAATATAATAATAGCCCATATGTTGCGTTGAAACAAAACGGGTACCTCATTTAATTGCCCTAACACTGCACATTACACAATTTGCACAACCCTCATCTATATTATGAAAAAAATTTTCCTCATCATCGCCTGTATATCAGCCACTATTGTTTTCGGACAAAGTAAAAAATTTCAGTTTAAAACAGGTACTGAATATGGTTTACCCAAAAAAGCAGAAGATCTTTCTTTTTTTGGAAACGACAAGGACGGGATTGTAAATCTCTCTTTAAAAAAAGAAGCGCTTTATATTACACGCTTCAATCCCAAAAACCTGGCACAAACCGGTGAAAAGGTAATTGCGCTATCTGATGCTACCAAAAACATGAACAGTGAAATAGTTGCAGATTTTAACAACAATTATTTTTGGCTGAGAAGCGACTGGGATAAGAATACTCAAAAAGAAATATTATATGCCACTTCAATAGATGTAAAAAATGGCAGGATAAGCGATCTCAACCAGAAAATAATTGAAACACCCAAATTGGCCGGCGATGCCGTGATGACTGGTTTATACAGGTATAAGAAAGTAAATAAATTCGATTTCAATTTTGATGCGGATCATACTAAATTATTGGTAAGCTACAGGATTGCACCTGAATCAAAAAAAGATAAAAACAGCTTTGACAAAATAGGTATTCATGTTTTTGATGAAACACTTCATAAAATATGGGGGAACGAATTTATCATGCCTTATACGGAGGCAAGAATGGACAATGCGGACTTTTCTATTGATTCAAAAGGAAACGCCTACCTGCTGGCGAAAGTATATGACTCCGATGCAAGAAAGGAAACAGACAAAGCCACAGGCAATCCGGCATATCACTTAGAAGTATTTAAGTTCACTAAAGATAATAAGCAGGTTATACATGCAACTGTTTCTATTGATGCGTATTTTATCCGGGAATCAACGCTTATTGAAAACGCACTGCATGATATGATCATAGCCTGCACATACAGCAAAAACGCGAAAAACAAAGGAACGGAAGGTATTTTTCTGGGCATACTCAATACAGAAGGAAAAGTTGACGGCTACATGAAAGGCCATTATAAATTTCCCGTGTCGGAACTGGAAAAATTTGAATCGGCCCGCAAACGCAGAAAAATGGAAAAAAAGGATGATTATGAGATCCCAAACTTAACGGTAAGAGATGTGGCGGTTGAAAAGGACGGCAGTGTGTTTTTAGCTTGTGAGGAATATTACATTCTGCAAAAATCCAGGATGGATGGAAACGGCCGTTTTACCTATTATACTACCTTTCACTATGAAGATATACTGGCCACCAAAATAGATGCTTCCGGAAATTTTCAATGGATAAAGAAAATACCCAAACGGCAGGAAGGCAGCAGAGGTAGGGGAACGATGGGTTTTAAACTGATCAGCGATGCTACAGGATATTATTTTTTATACCTTGATAATTTAAAGAATTTGCATCTTGAGGAAGATGACACGCCGGCTAAACATGTTGATGGACTGGGCGGACAGGTGTTTGTAAGCAAGGTGGATCATAACGGAAACATATCCAAAGAACTGGTGTTTAACACGAGGGAAGAAGATATTATGATCTTCCCTTCCGAGTTCACTAAAATCAATGGCAAGCAATTTATTGGCAGGGCAAAGCTTAAGAAAACACTTTTTAAACCGCTGCTTATTACGGTTAATTAGTTATTGTTTCCTGACTCAGAGCTTTTGCACAAATCTTAAGAGAGGTTTCTTTCTCCGCGGTGTCTCCCCACGAGGCCTGTGCTTTTGACGGGGACGCTGCTGTATGTTATTATTACCACCTCGGTGTCAAATCAATATCCTGTAACAGCATATAATCTGTTACTTCAGAAATACACGATTTAATGTTTATTTAATCACCCATCGCCATCCGTAATATTCCCGCAGCATCGTCTGCCTCCCAATGGCTTTGCACGACAGACACTGCGGAGAATCAAATATAAAGCTATTACTTTCCGAAGGCTATCAACAGTCTCAGTACTTAGCCGGCAACAGGAATCGTTAAAAATCAAATCTCATAATTCTCCATTTGTCAACCGAAACTTTAAGCTGCACCTGTTGAGTTGATGGTATAGGTTTTCCATTGATCTTTTTCGGAGTCCATTCAGGACCTTCTTTCAAATATTTGGTTATCAGATTGGCAATGTAGGGGATGTTATCTTCAATGAGAACAAAGTCTTTTAAATTGCCGGTTTCATCTACCGTAAACTGAACGTTTACAGTACCCTGCCTATTCTGGATGGAGTCCTTATAAAACTTGTCTGCATTAATCAGGCGACTTAGATAGTTTGCCCGTTCCCGCTCCCCGCCAGGGAATGAAGCGTTTACCGTATCCCGTCTCTCCGCGTTAACAAGTTGGGAAACGGAAAACTTATTTTTTTCGGCTTTTGCGGCAAACGCAATTACCAGTAACACGGCAAGCGGTAATAACAGTCTAACGCCTTGCAAATGCGAATCGTTCTTTTTCTGATGAGTAATCATGGCTAATCTTCTTTTTTTAGATGATGCAAAAAAATGACTAACAATATAATTAAACTGGTTGTTGAAAGCAGTTGTTAACAGTAGAAGGGGAAAGTTCTTCCGTTTGCCCGTTTTTCACCGCTTTCTTTCTCCGCACTGTCTCCCCACAGGACTTTGTACGTTTGCCGGGGACGGTGCAATGCGCTATTATTACCCTCTTTGTCAAAATCAATATCCTGCAACAGCAATGCTGTTGCTTCCTAAATATACGATTTTATGTTTATTTAATCATCCGCCGCCATCCGTAATATTCCCGCACGTTGTCTGCTTCCCACTGGCTTTGCGTGACAGACACTGCGGAGAATCAAGCTGTTTAGTTTCATGCCATAATGTTTTCAATCCACTTTCGCAAAACGGAATGAATATACAAAAGGCTCCAGTATTATTCCGGGTGAAAGTTCAGCAGGAGTAGTCCGCTGAACTTTTATCACCACTGTTTTATTGTTTACCAGGTGCAGCGTAACAGATGCGCGGATAGACTTATTAGAACCCTCATTCATTATGGTATCGCCCGACTTTCCTATACCCGGCTGATCTTCTTTTAAAATTTTATAGCGTTGTGTGGCAACTGCAATATCCTCTGCGGTAATTTTCATTTCCTCCTGTAATTTACACGACGCGCAGCCGGCAAACCCATTAAATATGCTTAAAAAAGCAGTGTCGTTTGTTTTAGGATAATAGAACTGAATATAGCTTTTGATCTTCACCTTTTCTTCATCCAGTTCATCTATTTTCAGGTATCCCCTATGCGAGGCGGCCTTGGGTTCCACATCAACTAATTGCCAGTCTCCTCCAAAAGTTTCATTTAAGTTTACTCTTTTTCTTTCTGCTGTTTTATTGCCAGTTCCGGGCTTTATCGTTTTTTTTTCTGCCTCTTCTGTACCACGCGTTTCACTTTTTGCCGGCATTTTGGAATCAATATCCACTACATCTTCTTCACCTGTAGTTGTATCATTCGCATTTACTATTTTATCAGAACTGCCATTTACCGCTTCTTTATTTTTTGCTGAATACATAACAACCGCAGCTATTGCAATAACAAGAAAAGTAATGATTAATATAAGTGATGAAGTTTTTGTAAAAAATGATCTGGCATTTTTTTGTTGCACTTTGCTTTCTCCTGGTTGGAAAAATTCAGTAGCCGCACTACCATTTAATTCTCTTATTAAATGGGTAAGCCCTGCATTATAATCTTTTGTAAAATCTACATGCTGTAACCGTTGCAGCCTGAAAGGCGTTTTGCTGTCATGAAGAATAACCGGTATAACCTTTTTATCCTGATCCAGTGCGTAATACACTTCATCCAGCACATTATTGGAGATTACTGATTTTTCCGTTTCTATAAACAATAAGCAATCACAGGTTTCTAATGCTTTTTCTATTTCAAGGTCCCATTCGGAGCCTGCCCTGATATCCTGCTGATCAATCCATACATTAAAGCCCTCTTTCTTAAGATCGAGTGCAAGCCGCAAAGCAAAGTCCGAGCCATCGGCCCTGGAATAACTAAAGAAGATTTTTTTTAGCTCCATGGAAAAGGTATGTTACCTGAAAATACAGTTTAAAATTCAAAATTTAAATACCGAAGTCTGAAATCCGAAGCGAAATGCAATATCAAATATTAAATCTCAAATCATTCCCTTCCAAAACGATTTTGTGCAACGAAAGCATAACAATAAATCAAAAATCATAAAATCTCAAATCGGGAAATTCCCCGTCTCACTTTCTTCTCTCAACTTTTCACCTTTCACTTCTCTCCTTTCCCCTTTCCCCTTCCATACCTCGCCCCTTCTCCCCGCTTAGGTATCGTTCTCAAAATAAAATCGCACAGGTGCTGATTGCTCGTAGCCAGGTCTTCCTTGCGCAGGTACATCATGTGCCCGCTGCGGTAACCTTCCCATGTCATACGGCTTTGCAACTTACCGCCCGGGTCCATTTGCCACATATTGTATTTGGCATTGAAATAATCGCAGGCGCCATCGTAATAGCCGCTTTGCACCAGCAGGTGCAGATAGGGATTTTGCGCCATCGCCTGGCGGAGGTTTTCGCCGGTTTTGTTATTTTCATTGTCCCATGGAAATACATTGCCGAACATATTGTAAGGCAGGTCTGTTTTATAATTCAACTCATCGCGCAGGTAGATGTTGATGGCGGGGGTAAAGGCATGCAGCCATGCTGTTAGCTCGGCATTGTAATCCGGACGTTCACCACCATCTTTTTTATCTACGCCAAGATAGCGGGAGTCTAATCGTCCTACGGTATAACCTTTATCCCTCAATAATTCTTTCCAGAAAAAATTAGTGGAAATAGAAAGATTATTTTGCAGCACCGCTTTTTCACTCAGCCCGGAATAACGGACTACCTTAGCCGCTATTTGTTTTCTCCCGGCTTCACTAAGCGTACCGCCTTTTGCCAGCGCCGGCAAATATTCATTAATGGTAAAAGCTTCCACTTCGGGCAGCACAGCGCTAAGATCTTTTTGCTGTAAATCGGCGGGCAGCACTTTGTGATACCAGGCTGTTGCAGCGTAATAGGGCAGCAACAGCGCGGCGTCCATCACTCCTCCCCTTTCAATGCCCAGGTCGGTTGGCGAAACCAGTATCACGCCATTCAGGTATATCCATTGTGCATTCTGCAGTTCCAGCGCCAGTCCCGATACCCTTGTAGTGCCATAACTTTCACCAATCAGGTATTTGGGAGAAGCCCAGCGTTTGTACCGGCTGATGAAAGTACTGATCCATTCCGCCAGGTATTTGATATCGGCATTAACACCAAAAAATTTTGTCTTTGGTATATCCTTGTTCACAGCTCTTGAAAAACCGGTATTCACCGGGTCTACATATACAATATCCGCAACATCTAATATAGAATACGGGTTATCCCGCATGCCATAAGGCTGAACGGGGTACCCTTCGTCATCTATTTGAAGTATCCGCGGGCCTGTATAGCCGATCTCCATCCATACAGAGGGCGTACCCGGTCCGCCGTTGAATGAAATGACCAGCGGACGGGATGATCGGTCGTTCACATCAGATCTTTCGTAGTATGTGTAAAACACGCCGGCAAGTGGTTTTCCATTCTCATCCCATACGGGAATCGTGCCTGCGATAACGGTATAGGGCACGCGCTGACTTTTAATGGTTATCGCATTTTTTACAGTAACGGCAGAATCTATATTAAGCTTACGCACCAAAGCTTCCGTTTCCTTAGCTGATGGCGATGAAGGGACTTCAGGCTGCTTATTGTTTTGCTTTTGAGAAAATAGCGCCGGTAAAAATCCGAAGAACAGCAGGGCGAGCAAACATGTTTTTTTCATGCCAGGTAGATTTAAGCGTTAAAAACCGCTGTGCTTAAAAGTATTAAATAAAAATTTATTTTTGAAAAGTTAAGGCTATCCTTCGGGAAGTATAATATTTATTTTTTGTTTCAATTCCATGAATGATAATAACGATGTGTACAGCATCCCCGCCCGTTTCCGGCGTGTAGAAAACCTGCATATTTTATTATGGTTGCTTAAAGATATTTGCTGGGCTTTAGATTTTCACATCATGGGCATGATCATGATCATACCCACGCTTACCGTTGCTATTACCATTACCTGGCAAACGCGCAAGCTCATTGCAGAACTTTTACACAACCTGGCAGTGGTGCTATGGATAACGGCAAATTGCCTGTGGATGACAGGAGAATTTTATGGCTGGGATGAAGGTGCATGGGGCGCCCGCCACCTGGCACTTATTCCGTTTGGCATGGGCTTGTGTATACTGGTTTATTATTATTTCTTTTTAGGTCACAAAAAAAGCTTTAGAAAGAAAATGATATTAAAAGCGGGTGAACTGGCGAGGGAGGAAAAGATATAAAGAATGCAAATACAAAGAACCAAATTATAAGAACCAAATAAAACCTGTCTGCAGTGGCGGATAAAATAGCGAAAGCCCAAAGCCTGAAATCCGAAATTCGAAGCAATACAAAGAAATAAGAACCAAATTATATACAGATGGTTCGTTCCTGCCAATGACAAGCAAAATCCGGAACACAACGCTAAACTACAAATCACAGTCCACAAATCCTGCTATCCTGCTTAAATGATTTACCTTTGCAGTCCTTAAAAAAGCACAGGAATGTACAGGACACACACATGCGGGGCATTAAGCATACAGGATACCGGAAAAACAGTAACACTTGCCGGCTGGGTACAAACCATCAGGAAGTTCGGCGCCATTACCTTTATTGACCTGCGCGACCGCTATGGCATTACGCAATTATTATTCGGCGAAGAACTGAACCGGCAACTGGAAGAACATCCCCTGGGCCGGGAATTTGTTTTGCAGGCAAAAGGAGTTGTTGTGGAACGCAGCAATAAAAATCCTAATCTTTCTACCGGTGAAATTGAAATTAATATACTTTCATTTACCGTTCTTAACCAATCGGCGACGCCACCTTTTACCATACAGGACGATACCGATGGTGGCGATGATCTTCGCATGAGATACAGGTACCTGGATCTGCGCCGCAATGCGGTTAAACGCAATCTCGAACTACGTTATGCTGTGAGCCGTTCTGCCAGGAACTACCTGCACGAGAACAGCTTTATGGATATTGAAACTCCATTCCTTATCAAATCAACGCCCGAAGGAGCCAGAGATTTTGTAGTGCCTTCGCGCATGAATACCGGGCAGTTTTACGCATTGCCACAAAGTCCGCAAACTTTTAAGCAATTGCTTATGGTAAGCGGTTACGACCGGTATTACCAGGTGGTGAAATGTTTCAGGGATGAAGACCTGCGGGCAGACCGTCAGCCGGAGTTTACACAAATTGATTGCGAGATGAGCTTCGTGGATCAGGAAGATATACTCAACATGTTTGAAGGACTGATCAAGCGGATTTTTAAAGATATAAAAGGCATTGATTATACGGAACCGGTGGAAAGGATGACCTGGGAAGATGCGATGTGGGATTACGGTAACGATAAACCCGATATCCGTTTTGGAATGCAGGTGGCCAATTTGAAAGTGCCGCCGCATGTATATCTCAGCAGGCAGCAAACGATTCCTAAAACGCCTGTTGGCGAAGGCGGTTTTAAAGTATTCGATGAGGCCGAAACCCTTGTAGCTATTTCCGTACCGGGTTGCAGCGAATATTCCCGCAAACAAACAGATGAGCTAACGGAATGGGTTAAACGCCCACAAATTGGCATGAAAGGGCTGGCGTTTATAAAATGCAATGCAGATGGAAGCTTTAAGAGCAGTATAGATAAATTTTATACCGGGGAACAATTAAAACTTATCGCTACAGCGGTTAAGGCCAATGCCGGCGACCTGGTTTTAATTCTTGCCGGACCCGAAGAAAGAACCCGGAAAGCCATCAGTGAGCTGAGATTGGAAATGGGTAAACGCCTCGGCTTTAGAAAAGACAATGAATTTAAACTGCTGTGGGTGCTCGATTTCCCATTGTTTGAATATGCAGCCGATGATAACCGCTGGGTAGCGCGGCATCATCCGTTTACCTCACCCCGGCCTTCCGATATTGACACTATGATCGCCCATTCGCCGGCCATTGAAGATGCCGCAAAATACCTTGAGCACCCCTATGCGAATATCAAAGCCAATGCATATGATATGGTTTTGAACGGAAATGAAATTGGTGGCGGATCCATCAGGATCTTTCAAAGGGGATTACAGGAAAAAATGTTTGCCGCACTGGGCATGAGCAGGGAAGAATCGCTGCACAAGTTCGGTTTTTTATTAGGCGCTTTCGAATATGGCGCTCCGCCTCACGGTGGTATTGCGTTCGGGTTCGACCGCCTCTGTGCCATACTGGGTGGCAGCGAGAGCATCCGCGATTTTATCGCTTTCCCCAAAAACAACAGCGGAAGAGATATGATGCTGGATGCCCCATCTACTATTGATGAAAAACAATTAGAAGAATTAGCTATTCAATTAAAGACCATAGATCAAACATCACTTTAATACCAACATGAAAAAAGCTTTAAAAATATCGAATATACTATCCTGGATCAACCTCATCATTGGAGGGATACTGGTGCTTGGCGGTTTACTGAGCATGCTGATGACCCCCAATGCTTCCATTTTGCTGGTATCTATTGTGCTGACCGGGTCTATTGTATTACACAGTTATGCCGCATTGCAATTGCGTAAAAGTATTGTACACCCCGAAATTCCTTTAAATAAACAAACGCCTACAGGCATAAAGCTTATTGGCTTCATGGCTTTATTTTTCGCCGTACTCAATATCGGCAATGCAGTGGTTATCATTCAAAATGCGGCAGAAGTAGTAAAGCAGGTTCAGCTTCCGTTTAAACCCGAAGGTGTAGATCTTGTTGCCGCCATTCGGGGTGCAGGCATTTTTTCGTTGCTCTTTAGCATAGGCATTGCCGTTAATGTATTGCTGAGCATAAGGTTGCTGAGATGTTACCTGGCATCAAATCAGGAGGAGTAACCTAATACCCATACACAGCTATTATAACGGCTGCTCTCAGCTCTCCAAAAAAATGGTTGTCCTAAACTTTTTCGGCTATTCCACGGAAAGAAGCTATTATGCTATTGTGATTTCATGTATCTCATCGACAAAGTTAAACATGGTATAAATTATCCCCCTCCCCCCACGTTCAAATGAATATACCCGGCATTTATTTTCAGCACGCCCGTCTTTCTGCAAAATAAGGGGAAAAAAATTTTTAAAACCCATTTTGTTTAAATATTTTTATAAAAATTTAAACAAAAGAAATGGACTTGTTTTCTATTTCCCAGCTTGCACAATTTTCGGGAATTAAGCCACATACCATCAGAATGTGGGAACAACGTTATAATGCTCTGAAGCCTGATCGTTCTGAAGGAAACACAAGATATTATGACAATGTACAACTGAGGAGGTTGCTGAATATTGTTAGTTTGCAGCAACAAAGGTATAAAGTCTCAGAGTTATGCGCAATGTCCGATAAGCAAATTTATAAACTGATAGGCGATCTGCCCGATAACACGGACAACAATAAGGCAGATGACTATTTTATCTCCCAGCTTATAGCAGCAGGCATGAGCTACGATGAAATACATTTTGAAAAAACATTTTCTCATTGCCTCCTCAAGTATGGAATGAAAGAAGCCTACACAAAAGTGATATACCCGATGCTGGTACGGCTAGGACTCTTGTGGACAAAGGATTCAATACCTCCTGCGCAGGAACATTATATCAGCAATTTACTGCGTCAAAAGTTTTTTACAGCAATTGATGCACTGCCCCCAGCAAAGTCCGGATCGGATTGCTGGCTATTGTATTTACCAGAAAATGAATTTCATGAAATAGGTTTATTACATGCTTTCTACCTGATCAGGCTTTCGGGTTCAAAGGCCATTTACCTGGGAGCTAATTTGCCAGTTGACTCCCTGAATGAAGCCGTGGATCAATTTTCGCCGGAGCATTTGCTTCTCTTCCTGGTACATAACAATTTGCCCCGTGATACGGAAGATTACCTCAATGAGATAGCCCGTCGTTTTACATCGAAAAAAATATTTGTAGCCTGCCAACACAAAATCATCACCCAGGTTAAAACGCCAAAAAATGTTCAATGGCTGGCTTCTGTTGCAGATCTTGAACAGCAACTGGCAAGTAATAGTGTTATAAATTAGTAACCAAAATATAAACAACGATTCATGTCCAAAATTGCAGTCATTGGCTCAGGATTTTCAGGTTTAAGCGCAGCCGCTTATTTATCAGCCTCGGGTCATGAAGTGCATGTGTTTGAAAAAAATGAAACAGCCGGTGGCAGGGCACGGCAATTGAAAACAGATAACGGCTATCTTTTTGATATGGGTCCGAGCTGGTACTGGATGCCGGATATATTTGAAAGTTTTTTCAATGATTTCGGATACAGGGTTGAGGAACTTTATAAATTAACATTACTTGATCCTTCTTTTGATATTGTTTTTTCCGGGCAGCAAACACTAACCATTCCTGCAAACTATAGTGCATTATGCGACCTGTTTGAATCCATAGAGAACGGAAGTGCACGCAGGCTGGAAACATTTATGCAGGAAGCACGGTATAAGTATGAAACGGGAATGCGAAAGCTGGCGTATATGCCAGGTTTATCGCCTCTGGAATTTGCCGATCCCCAATTAATAAAAGGAGCAATGCGTTTGCAGCTATTTTCCAGCTTCAGCAAACACGTACGCAAATATTTTTCGAATCCCAAATTGATTGCCTTAATGGAATTTCCCGTGTTGTTTTTGGGTGCAATGCCCGGGCAAACGCCGGCTTTGTACAGTTTGATGAATTATGCGGGCTTACAATTAGGAACATGGTATCCCCAGGGTGGATTCGGGAAAGTTATCGCAGCCATGGTGCAGGTGTGCCAAAAACAGTCCGTCTACTTTCATTTCAATAGCCCGGTTGAAAAAATTGTGGTTGAAGACAATCTTGTCCGGGGCGTTATTATAAAGGGAACGGAAAATGCGTTTGATGCAATAATAGGCTCAGCCGATTACCACCATATTGAAAGCGCGTTACTCCCTGTATCGCACCGGAATTATACGGAAGCCTACTGGGGTAAAAGAACGCTTGCTCCTTCCTGCCTCATTTATTATGTTGGTGTTAGTAAAAAAATAACATTGTTGCAGCATCATACTTTATTCTTTGAAGAGCCGCTTTTACAGCATGCTGAAGACATTTACAAATATCCAAAATGGCCGGTAAAGCCCCTGTTTTATGTATGCTGCCCATCCAGGACAGATAATGAAGTGGCGCCTTACGGGCATGAGAATTTATTTCTTTTAATGCCATTGGCTCCTGCACTGGAAGATAATAATATCCTGCGGGAAAAGTATTTTGAAATAATGATGCAACGCCTCGAAAAGCAAACCGGCGAGGACATAATGTCATACATTGATTACAAAAAAAGCTATTGCCTCAGCGATTTCATTACTGATTTTAATGCCTATAAAGGCAATGCGTACGGACTGGCCAACACATTAATGCAAACGGCTATATTGAAACCCAGCATCCGGAATAAAAAAATAAAAAACCTCCTGTATGCAGGGCAGCTCACTGTTCCGGGTCCCGGCGTTCCGCCTTCTCTTATTTCCGGAAAAATTGCAGCAGAACAGTTACTAAAATACCTCAAAAAACAAAAGTATGAAGCCGCTATTTGATCATTTGTCCGCCCAGGTAAGCAAAATGACTACCCGCACCTATAGTACCAGTTTTTCATTGGGTATCTACTTTTTGAATAACAGGCTACACAATGGTATTTATTCCATATATGGCTTTGTAAGAGTTGCCGATGAAATAGTAGATAGTTTTGAAGGATACGACAAGCAATCCCTGCTTCAAAAATTCAGGCAGGAAACCAATGAAGCGATAGTAAACCGGATATCGGTTAATCCTATTTTAAATGCTTTCCAGGATACGGTTCATCGGTACAACATAAAACCTGAATTGATTGAAACTTTTTTTTGCAGTATGGAAATGGATTTGGAAAAAATACAGTATACCCCTGAAAAGTACCGGCAATATATTTTGGGTTCTGCAGAGGTAGTGGGTTTAATGTGCCTGCAGGTATTTACCGGCGGAGACAGAAAAATGTATGACGAATTGAAATTATATGCCATGAAACTGGGAGCAGCATTTCAGAAAGTAAATTTTTTAAGGGATATGAAAGACGATTACCAGTTGCTGGAAAGAAGCTACTTCCCTGAGGTAGATATGACAGCCTTTAGCGGAACCCAAAAAAAACAAATTGAAAGAGAAATTGAGCAGGATTTTAAAATAGCCTTAACCGGCATTAAAAAACTCCCCGCTTCCTCCAGGGGCGGCGTTTACCTCGCATATGTATATTACCGGTCTTTATTTAATAAAATAAAAAAATTGCCCCCTCAAAAGATATTCACGGAAAGGATAAGAATTAATAATGGAAAAAAAATTGGCATATTGCTTAATAGCATGCTACAATATAAAATGCATTGGATATAAAGCGGATTATGAACTTATACCGGCTGTAAGCGCCGATATTGCTAACCCCAACCTGAATAGCTTGCTAAAGCGTTAAACAATGAATCCATTTATTTATAGAACAGAACAGTTTTTGCCTGTAGACATCGGCACTGCGTGGGATTTCTTTTCATCGCCCCAAAACCTTGCAGTGATAACACCTCCCGAACTTCACTTTAAAATGCTAACCGTTCCCACTCATAACGGGATTTACGAAGGAATGATTATTGATTATACGATAAGGCCTTTTTTTGGTATTATGCTGCGCTGGACAACTGAAATATGCCAGGTTAGAAAACCGATGATGTTCACCGACAAACAACTAAGGGGACCGTATACTTGCTGGGAACATACACATACCTTTATTAAACAGGAGAATGGCATACTAATGACAGATGAAATCAAGTATAGTTTACCTTTTGGAATACTGGGCCGAATAGCTCATCTGCTGACAGTGAGAAAACAAATTGAAAATATCTTTGCGTACAGAAAGAACGTTTTAAACAAATTATTTACGAATCATGGAAACAGTAATCGCTAAAATACTGATGGTTGTGATTGCCTTTTCCGGTATGGAAACCGTTGCATGGTTTACCCATAAATACATTATGCACAAATTCCTATGGAGTTTACACAAGGATCATCATAAAAAAGAATCATCGGGCTTTTTTGAACACAATGATTTCTTCTTCCTCATCTTTGCATTACCGGGCATAGCCGGCCTTTTTTGGGGTGTTATATATCATTTTAACTTTCTTTTCTGGTGCGGACTTGGCATTAGTTTATATGGCATGGCCTATTTCCTGGTTCATGACGTTTTTATTCACCAACGTTTTAAAATTTTCCGGAATACCGATAATTCTTATTTAAGGGCAATACGCAGAGCCCATAAAATGCACCACAAGCACCTGGGTAAAGAAGACGGGGAAAGTTTTGGGATGCTGTTCATACCATTTAAATACTTCCGGAGTTCCAAAACAAAAAGTGCATCATGAAATCTCTTTACCTGCTGGTTAATTTCTTCTCGGTTATTATACCCCTGCTGTTTTCCTTTCACCCGAGAATAAAATTCTATAAAAACTGGAAGGCCTTTTTTTATGCAAGTATTCCCGTATCTATAATTTTTATAGTATGGGACGTTATTTTTACGCATTACGGAGTTTGGGATTTTAATCCGCGGTATGTTACAGGAATATTTCTTTTAAAACTGCCTCTTGAAGAAATGCTTTTTTTTATCTGTATTCCTTTCTCCTGTGTATTTACCTATTATTGCTTTAACCGATTTTATAATCTTGCCTGGAACAAGAAAGTAGAATTCTTTTTCTGTATATTTTTCTCACTGTTCCTGGTAGTAGCAGCGTATATATTTAAGGAGAAATTGTACACTTTTGTTACTTTTATAAGCACAGCATTTGTTTGTATCCTTTTAAAGTTCGTATGCAGGGTTACCTGGTTTGGAAAAGCCGTAAGCGTATATGCAATCCTTTTAATTCCATTTTTTGTAGTTAATGGGATCCTTACCGGAACTGGATTAGAAGAGCCCGTTGTACGCTATAATGATTCAGAAAACCTGGGACTTCGTGTCTTTACTATACCTATAGAAGATGCTTTTTTTGGATTGGAGCTCATGCTGGCTTACCTGCTTTTTTACATACGGCTGGAAAAGAAAAACGAAGAAGGCGCAGAAGAAACCAATTACAGAACGGTTAAAATGAAAAACATATGACTGCAAAACAATTAAGCATATGCAACGCCGCAGCACTTATTGTCACCATATTCATCAATTACCTTTCCAATACAGGTATAGTCAATAATAACACGATGAAGGATGTATCGGACCGCTATCAAAATCACTTTACGCCTGCCGGATATGCGTTTTCGATATGGGGCCTGATATACCTTGCCTTACTTGCCTTTGTTATTTATGGGCTTGCCGGCACCTTCAAAAAAAAATCAACCGATAGCGGTTTTGTTACTCAAATTGACTGGTGGTTTGTTATTTCCTGCATGGCTAACTGCTTTTGGATTTTTGCATGGCTCTATGACTATACCGGATTATCCGTATTGATCATGATCATACTCCTGGTAGCTTTATTTAGAATCGTTATTGCAACGAACGTGAAAAGGGAACGGAGCACGTTTAAAAAATCATTGTTCGTCTGGTTACCTTTTTCTTTATACTCCGGGTGGATCACCGTTGCATTGATCGCCAATATCGCTGCTTACTTAATCAAAATAAAATGGAATGGCTTCGGAATTACGGAAGTTAACTGGACTATTATCATGATATGTGCCGCCGTGATCATTAATCTTTTTATGACGTGGAGCCGAAGGATGTGGGAATATGCTTTGGTGGGCGTATGGGCACTGGCAGCCATTGCAATAAATAACCAGAGCAGCAGCACACCGGTAGTGCAAACCGCTTTTATTGCATCAGGTATACTATTGGTAAGTTGTATACTGCAGGCATTAAAGCCCCAAAAAGTTGTGCATGATAAATAGTGCTCTCCCGGACGGTATTAAAACTCCAATCAATATATGCTGGCTGCGAAGGGATTTACGGCTGAATGACAACAGGGCGCTGTATCATGCCTTAAAGAGCTCATTCCCTGTATTGCCCGTGTTTATTTTTGATACCCATATCCTCAATCATCTTTCTGATAAAAAGGATAAACGCATTGTATTCATACATGAGACCATTGAGCAAATAAATACCGTGTTAAATGAAAATGGCGCGTCTCTCCTGGTGCTGCATTATGAACCACTGACAGCTTTTAAAAATATCTGCTCCGCACTTGATGTCAGGGAAGTATTTGCCAATCATGATTATGAGCCTTATGCCATTAAAAGAGATGCAGCAATACAACAATTTCTGTTACAAAAAAAAATCCTCTTCCATACATACAAAGACCAGGTAATTTTTGAAAGATCGGAAGTAATGAAACCTGACGGCACGCCTTACACGATTTTTACTCCTTATTCAAAAAAGTGGAAACAAAAGTATGCGGAACAAAAAAACATTATTTACCCAAGTGATAAATATTTACACCGACTCTTAAAAACTAAACCGCTTGCTATCCCTTCTTTGAAAGAAATCGGTTTTGAAAAAATAAATATTCACATCCCTCCTTTGAATATACAGGAATCCACTATAGCACACTATCATAAAACCCGCAATTTGCCTGCAATTAATGGAACAAGCTATGCAGGTATTCATTTGCGTTTTGGAACGGTAAGTGTACGTCAACTGGTAGAACTTGCTTACCGGTTTAACGAACAATGGCTGAACGAACTGATATGGAGAGAATTTTTTATGATGATCATTTTTAATTTTCCTTATGTTGTAAACGGGAGTTTTAAAAAGAAATATGACCATATTCAATGGCGAAACAATGAAGCTGAATTTGAACTTTGGTGCAAAGGCAAAACGGGTTATGCCCTTGTAGATGCAGGTATGCGCCAACTGAATGCTACCGGCTGGATGCATAACAGGGTTCGGATGATTGCGGCCGGCTTTTTAACCAAACATCTGCTCATTGACTGGCGCTGGGGCGAGGCGTATTTTGCTGAGAAACTGATAGACTATGAACTTGCTTCAAATAACGGTAACTGGCAATGGGCGGCAGGCAGCGGGTGCGATGCGGCACCATATTTCCGGATATTTAATCCGGCAGCACAAGCCCAAAAGTTTGACCCGCAACTGGCTTATATTAAAACATGGATAAAAGATTTCAAACCTGGTTATCTGCCTCCAATCGTAGCGCATGAATTTGCACGAAAGAGGGCACTGGAAGTGTATAAAAAATCGGTTAAGGAAATATAAATTACGGGCAATATTTAATGGGGTATTACACCCCCCCTTTGCATTACATATTAACCGTAGCGCCAAGCCAGGCCATCATTCCGGCCCCCAGCGGTATTGCCTCTTCATCAATATTAAAAGTGGGTGTATGCACACCTGAAATAATTCCTTTTGAAATGTTACCGGCTCCCAAACGATAAAAACAACCGGGTATTACCTGCGAGTAATAACCAAAATCTTCAGCTCCCATACGCAGTTCCGATTCTTCCACATTTTCTGCACCTGCATATGCAGCGGCAGCGGCTTCAGCTATACTATTCAGATGTTCATTGTTATAAACCGTAGGATATCCCACATCTATGAGCAGATCAATTTCGGCTCCCATGCTGTGTACCAGTTCGGTAGATAACTTACGTATAAGGTCATGCGCTTTAAAGCGCCATATTTCATCCATCGCCCTGAAAGTTCCCATCAGCTTTACTTCGCTGGGTATTACATTGGTAGTGTGCCCTCCATGAAAAGAAGTAATGGATAACACCGAGGGCGAAAAGGGATTGCGGTTGCGGCTAACGATTTGCTGTAAGGCAACAATCAGTTGCGATGCAACCAATATGGTATCCACGGTCTCCTGCGGTGCGGCGGCATGACCTCCTTTGCTTTTTATGGTAATGTAAATTTCATCGGCGCTGGCCATGATCTTTCCGCCCCTGAAACGAAATTTTCCAATTTCAAGCTGGGGATGTACATGCAGTCCTAAAATAGCAGATGGACGGGGGTTTTCCAGCGCACCTTCCTTAATCAAAAGACTGGCGCCGCCCGGATTCTTTTCTTCACCCGGCTGGAAAATGAGCTTAATGGTTCCCTCCCACTCCTCTTTTAATTCATTCAATATGCGTGCAGCGCCCAACAGGCAGGTAGTATGCACATCATGCCCGCAGGCATGCATTATACCCACATTCTTTGATTTATAGGGCACATCATTTTCTTCTGTAATGGGAAGCGCATCCATATCCGCTCTCAGTGCAATTACTCTTTTTTCAGGATTCTTTCCTTTCAGTAAACCAATTACACCGGTGGTTGCTTTTATGGTATAGGGAATGCCCATGGCATCCAACTGTTGCTGCACCAATTTGGAGGTTTCAAATTCCTTATAGCTCAATTCGGGATGGGCATGTAAATGATGCCGTATTTGAACTAAATCGGCAGCGTACTGTGATGCAAGTCGCTTTATCTTATCTTTTAGCATGCGCCAAAGATACGAAGGAAAAGAAATCTCTATCTTCTTACCGTCATTTCGAAGGAGTAAATCAATGCTCTTCTTTTTACCTCTTTTTAACGACTGAGAAATCTGTTGGGCGGTAGTGCTAATGCCAGGCAGATTTCTCCTTCGCTTTTAATGATTACAAAACACAATCTTCATGTTGCTTCAGTTCCTTATTTATCCATCTGAAATTCAAACGCATCATAGGGCGCTGTACGCCAGGCGAACTGTTGTGTAGTAGGCGATATGGCAAAGAAGGGAGAAAATGTTTTTACTTTAACCGTTTTGCCATCAGGTAAAAATTCGAG
This sequence comes from Agriterribacter humi, assembly GCF_009192765.1. Taxonomy (GTDB): domain Bacteria; phylum Bacteroidota; class Bacteroidia; order Chitinophagales; family Chitinophagaceae; genus Agriterribacter; species Agriterribacter humi. The sequence continues at coordinate 69,124 of NZ_VOHQ01000010.1, forward strand.
TATCCGCAACCAGCCATCACCACCATTTCCATACCAGCCGCCGCCCATCGCCTGGGCATTAAATACCATCTGGTTTACTTTTTTTCCGGCCGCATTTTTATCTGTCCTGAATCCTACATGTCCTTTAGCGTTATTGGGTTCTCCTATGTGCCCCGAAAATACCAACTGAATATTGGTGGAAGGCTGTACCAATTTGTGCCAGATGGCCGCTCCGTAATTGCCATCTGTTATATTATAGTTCTCTTTTTCAATTTGCTCGTTAGCAGAACTAAGATAAGAATGCGTAAGGATAATGCCCGTATGATCTTTGTATTTCTCCATTGCGGTTACCTTTTTCGCCCATGCAATGATGGTATCCCGGGGAGCGAATTCGAGCGTAAGCAATAAAAACCTTCTGCCCTGCGGAGATGTGAATTCGAAAGCGGCATTTTCCATAGTGGGTATTCCCTCCGCATTGAGCCCGGCTTCGCGGATCAATTTTTGCGTTTTAAAATTCTTGTCAACAGGGAAATAGGTATTATAGTTTGAACGCCGTACGCTGATATTGCTATAGCCATAATCATGATTACCCGCCGCAAGCACATAAGGTACTTTACCATCCAGCCTGCCAAATGCACGGGCCACAGAAGCCCACTGCCTTCTGCTCGGTTGATTAACGGTTTTACCATCGGGGTTTATCATTTCATTCTGCTCTACAAGATCACCGGTACACATCACCAATTGTATGTTCAGCCTGTCAATATTTTCGCTTATCCACGCTGTCATTAATTCAAATAGTGGCTGGTTGCGCTCAAACTTCTGGTAGGTTTGCGGATCGGGTAGCATAATGATTGACCAGGAATTGGAATCACTGAGGGCCGGTGGAGTATATTTTTGCTGCTGGGCTACAGCATGGGTTAAACACAATATTGCAACAACAATGCTGCAAAAGAATTTCACATTGTTTCGTTTCATCCGTAGTTTGATTTAGTATTGATAAGAATCTGAAAGATATAATTTCTTTTTTCTTTTTTGCTTGCCAAAAAAGAAACAAAAAAAGGTACACGAAAATCCAGCCTGCCACCTGTCCGGATGAACCGTTCGGACGGGGCTGGCAGGGATTACTGCCCGTTTTCGTGCTTGTTCCCTGATGCAGCCTTAGTACTACTGTGACTTCAACAATAGCAAGTTTATTTCAGGCATCTGGTTCAACCTGCTAACCCAAATCGTCCCTTCAAGTGTTATTGAAAAATACAAAGGGTAAATTGAGATGCAGGACTGCGGCAAGGTTGGTAGTGCTATGTCAAACGTGAAACGTGAGAAGTGAAACACTTCTTTCACTTTTATCCTCTCACTTTTCACGATAATATACAGACATAATTTGCTTGGCTTAACAGTAGTAACAATTGTTGAAACAAAATCACTATTTATAAAACAATTTCACGACTTAAACGTCAAATATTATTTTTTTACTAATGCACTCTTGTTACGCTGGTATAATTGATATAGCTGTATTTACCCAGCATTGTTCTTTCCATCATTAACTTATACTTTACCTGTTTCAATTTTGATTCTGTCAAAATGATCTCTTTTTTGGGTGTCATTGGCTTTATATTATTGTTCCGAAGCAATTCATACATTACCCTGCCCTGCATTTGTGCTGGGGCAGTTATATTATGAATGTGCAAAACAGTAGGTACAATATCAATATTGGAAGTGGGCAAATTGCTTTCAAAGGCAGGCTTAAAGAATGGCCCGTATGCTATTAAAGGAATATGTATTTCATAGGGACTTGAACCGCCATGCCCTGCCACGCCTCCGGCAAAATCCGTTCCCGCATATCCCAAACTGTTTTTATTGTTGTTCCAGTTTTCGGTAACAAGAATATCAGCGGCCCGTTGAGGATGATTCCAGTGAATGGATTCAAAGGACAGGGTTCCTTTTATTGCGCCTTTCATTGATCCTGGTTTGACAGCTTTTGTAAAAATAGCGCCTACCCATTCCTGTTCCTGCAATGCTTCAACAATCTTTTGAATCAGCACAGGGTTATGCGCTTTTACATACAAAGCGCCATCGGCTAATATGATATCATCAGAGTCTTTACTCTTTTTGAATCCCTTTTGTATTAAAAAATCTGTAAAGCCCTGCTTTCCCGTGTGGGTTACAAAACCATGATCGGCTGTAACAATAATATTAAAAACAGGCTCCAATCCCCTTGCCCGGATAGTATCCAGTATTCTGCCAAACTGGGCATCTACTGCTTTTAAAGCGGTTATCGTAATAGGTACGCCAATGCCATGCTCATGCGCGGTGCCATCGGGATCGGAAAACCAAATAGCGCTTACTAACGGCCCATTGGCAACCAGTGTATACCTGCACAAGGCATCTGTGATCCATTGATGCCGCGCAGTATTGGGTGTAGCATCTTCAGGCGGTGATCCTATGGATGCAGTAAGCCCGGCTTTAAAAGCTTCCGGAAGTATAAGATCCGGATTGATTATGGCGCCATTAATCGTATGATTTTGCAGGAATGCCTGTCCTGTTGTGCCCGAACTGTATACGAACATTTTTTCACCTTCTGCCCGCAGCACTTCGCCCAGTGAAGGGGCAGTAAGCAATTTACCGGAAGTAGTATCCATAATATGCCTGAGGTTACCGGCGTTCCCTGTACTTAAACTTTTTTGGGCATTTACCGCCGGCAGATATATCGCATTACCCATTAAACCATGTGCTGCCGGGTAAGAACCTGTAGCATAAGAAGCGGCATTTACTCTTGTAACGGTAGGGAATACACTATGATTATCTTTACCATAGGCCGCTTTTTTTCTGAATGCATACAAATGAGGCATCCACTCCGGTTTAATATAATCCGGCCGCAAACCATCAAATACTACAATAAGGGTGTGTATTGCTGAAGTGTCCTTTTCAGCCACTGACGCTTGTTCTGCATGTGCATTAGTCGAAAAAGAAAAGATGAGTCCCCAAAAGGATAGTTGAAATATGGATTTCATTTTTTAAAAGATTCATTTATAGGCACCGGTAACACATTTTATGGCGGCATCATTACGTCGCAATCCGTTCCTCCTCCGGTTTTCATAGCAACTTCCGGCTTATACAAAATCTGTAAAACTAAATGTAAACAGATCCTAAGATAAGGTTATTTTTATACACAGTCCAATGCCGGTGCATAAAGAATATGCGAAGTAAAGGGGATTAAAGTTAAATCCGAAGTCGGATGCCGCACGTGCGGATAAAAGCCAAATATAAAATTCGAAGCTAAATGCAGTCTCAACTATCGCTGTTCGTGGCGTCCCTGATTGTCGTCAGGAAGGTTCGCCACGAATGATTACAATATCGCCTCCGGGCAATAATACATGAGTGGTCCGCAACGGCAAAGTTTAAATTACAATCGCCCGGAGGCGATAATAAGCAAGTGCCAGGCGAGGACGCCTGGCACAGTTTATGTGAGTGGTGAACGCCTATGAATTAACAAACCCTGGTTTAAAAGGTAATTTCACCCGAACTTTGGTACGATCAAAAAAATATACATATTAAATTATCCCACAACACAATGAAAAATCTTTATTTGCTTTTATTCTTCTTCTTTCTTAGTTCTTATCAGATACCGGTTAAAAAAGAAATTGCAGATCCTGCCAGTTACCTGGATACTGTAAAAACAGCGCTTCAAAAAGAATGGCCAAATAACCGCACGATTAACCTTGTTTTTCACGGGCATTCTGTTCCGGCCGGGTATTTTAAAACACCTGTTGTTAATACACTCGAAGCATATCCCTGCCAGGTGCTGAAGGCGCTCAAGACTGCTTATCCTTACGCAGTTATCAATATTATAAATACTTCCATTGGCGGAGAAAATTCCGAAAGTGGTGCAAAAAGATTTGCAACAGATGTACTGATCCATAAGCCGGATGTGCTGTTTATAGATTATGCATTGAATGACCGGGGCATGGGTTTGGACAAAGCGAAAGCATCCTGGGAAGCAATGATCAGGCAGGCACTGGAAAAAAATATAAAAATCATACTGCTAACGCCATCGCCCGATACAAGCGTTCATATTACTGAGCCCGGCAATGTACTGGAAAAACATGCGCTTCAGATAAAATCCATGGCAAAAAAATACGGCATAGGTCTGGCAGACAGCTATGCCGCATTTAAACAGGTTGTCAATTCAGGTAATAACCTTGATGCTTATATGTCGCAGATCAATCATCCCAATGAAAAAGGACATGCGTTGATCGCGGAAGCGATATTGAAATACTTTCTTAATTGATTACCGCTTTAATCATTACCGGCTGATGGTCGGAAGGGTAACGCTGATCTTTGGCATCGGTAAGTACGCCATACTTCAATACTAAAGAAATTTAACTATCCTTCCTCAATTATCCTTTTGATTTTTTCCAGTTCAATAACATCTATCTGGTCTTTAGGTCGGTTAACAGCTTTCTTATTAGCTATGAGCTGGTTAATATGCAGGAAAGGAATTTTCACATCATCTATAGCTGCAATAGCAGCCATTTCCAGGCTTTCATCAAAGCTGTATTCTTCCAGGCCTTTCATATTAATAATAATATCCAGGCGCAGTCCATTCAATAAATGAAAATCAGTCCAGCCCGGAACAAACTGTATTCTGTCCAACATGAAATAATCGCCCATCCCGCATGCCATAAATGCTGCCCTTAATCTTTGCCGGTTCAGCGCCGTATCTTCGAGCCATATATCTATATCTCCGGTAAACCGGTGATAGCCATGCAGGTTAGCAGCGTAACCACCTACCATTATATATCTGACAGCTTTGTTTTGCAGTGCTCTCCAAAAATTCAGTATTACTTTATCAAATATGTCCACAAAATTTATTTACTCATATACGGCTTATGTGTTATTGCCGCTTTTCGCATCGTTAACTGTATTTTATACAAACGTGTAGCCATTAAAAACCGCTCTTTATAAGAGCGCTTCAGGGCTTCTCTCAAAAGATCATCTCCGGCCTTTTCATATCCGGATACAGGTTCCTTGTTTTTTTTCCCGGCCATTACTTGCTGATTTAATCACAAATGCTGAATGCAATTTAGGAAAAAATATAGCGGTAAGCAATACACTACAACCCCGGTTATCTGTTTATATTTCAGGCTCTGACTGGCATATCGCATAGACCAGCCCTTTGAGACAGCCTCCTAATATCAATTGATTACCGCTTTAATCATTACCGGCTGATGGTCGGAAGGGTAACGCTGATCTTTGGCATCGGTAAGTACGCCATACTTCAATACTTTTATACCCTTGCTTACAAAAATATAATCAATGCGATTCTTCATAGGCGCGGTAAACTTAAAAGAATTGAACGTTCCAACGGGTCCATAAGGAGGATCCTGTGTTACTTTATAGGAATCGTTTAGTATGGTTTGCATTGCCTGGATCTGCTCTGTTTCCGGGGTGGAGTTAAAATCGCCCACACATATCGCCGGTGCATTTTTTGCGATCTCCTGTATTTTTTTAACCATCAGCTTGCCCGATTCCTGGCGTGCTACAACACCCTGGTGATCGAAATGAACACTGAAGAAATAAAATGTTTTTTTGGTTTGCAGATCCTGGAATTTGCCCCAGGAGCAAATACGGTTACAGCATTTGGCATCCCAGCCTTTGCCGGGCTTATCAGGCGTTTCGCTCAGCCAGAAATCGCCGGAATCAAGTAATTTAAACCTGTCTTTTTTATAAAAAATAGCCGAATGTTCGCCGGCTTCTTTACCGTCGTCGCGCCCATGCCCCGTACGTGCATATGCTTCCATTTCCGAAATACCATTCATCTGATCTATCAATCCTTCCTGTGTCCCAAAAATATCAAACTCGTGAAACCGGATCAGGGCTTTTACATTTTCCTTCCTGTTCGGCCAGGCATTTAAACTGTCGTGGGAGTTATTATAACGAATATTATAGGTGGCGATAACTACCGGAGTATTTTTTTGAGCAATAGCGGATTGAATACAAATGCAAACAAGCAAGGTTAAAACGATTCTTTTCATCTTGATTTATTATTTTTTTTAAGAAAAGTAACCACCTGTTTGGGATGGTTACTATTGCTAAGTTAATTATAATGTGTCGCATTGCTTTGTCAGAGGCTGTATTTGCCTTCGTTGAGAAAAAGTTCAATTTGTCTCATTGGTTTGCTTCTGTGAAAAATCACAATACACGAACAATTTGTATGAAACTTGAATAACCTTTGGGGCGCTATGCGGTCTGACGCTCCTTGCGTTGCGTACCGGGCGCATTTCAAATCTCAAATCTCAAATTAAACCGTTTGCTATTCCCACCCCGGATTCTGGCCCAATGCAGGATTCATGGTCCGGTCGGCTTCAGGTATCGGATACAAATACTTTTTATCTAACCATTCTCTTACTCCGGGATTCCATATTACCTCACCTGATGTGCCGTTGGAAAGCTGTATCCGGCCTGCTACAGATGAGGGGCTTACGTCTACAAAAGCAATGGTGGGATTGGAGCCTGCAGGCTTCGTACCCTGGTAAAACACAACATCATTAATTCCGTCCTCATTCAGATCGTATTCACCCAGAGCGGGCACATAAATGCCATTCATAGGAGCGTCCTGGAACAGTTCTCCGATATGCCATCTTTTTAAGTCATCCGGCCGAAGCCCTTCAAAAACCAGTTCAACGGCGCGTTCCCGCATCACTTCTAATAAAACCGGGTCGGTAAATTTGCCTTTATAATAATCCACCAGGTAGGGATCTGCAGTTGAAGGCATTGTGGTGAGCGTTGGCCCTGTAATCCCGGCACGTTTACGCAATGCGCCGATTGTAGCAGTCCAGTCAGCATCGGTCATCGTTCCCAGTTCCGCCATCGCCTCGGCTTTGTTCAATAACACTTCAGCCCAACGCATAATGATATGCGCGTTATCGTTGCGGCTTTCATCATCATAAGGAAATCGCTCATCATAGCACCATTTTATAGGCTGATAACCGGTAACGGTTTGGTTAAAATTAGGAGGCGCGATAACGGGAACCGCATTTTCAGTCCGCTGATAATCACCCAGGCGGATGGTTTGTTTCAATCGCAGGTCACGGTTTTTCACTTCATCGTCAAAAGTTGTTGTTTTATAACCGGGATCATCGGTAAAAGGCACACCATCTAACTTAAGGTAGGTGTTTACAAAATGACGCGTGAGGCTCGGCCGGCTTCCGTAAGTAGGGCTTATGAAGCGACGGTTTGCCGAGCTAAATACCTGCAAACTGGCGTCCAGCGTCACAGCCAGGATGGTTTCATCAGCATAAGGGTTTTTCGTTATAAACAGTTCCCGGTAAGAACGCTCGTCCGTAGCTGCTTTATGCAGTGTGAACCCCGTAATATCATTGGCAGCGTTCACCACCTCCTGGTACCATGTACCGGCAGTACCCTGCATATTGTAGCTGGTATAGTATTTCCGTAATGATGCTTCGTAAAGGCATATACGCGTTTTATATGCTCTGGCTACGTTTTGAGTAATCCGTGTGCTGGAGGGATCCGCGGTGAGTGTGATGTTTTCGATGGCATAATCCAGGTCGGCCAGCACCTTATCCATCACATCAAAACGACTGGTACGGGGGCCTTTCAGTGTAGCGCTATCACTTACTTCTATTGTTTTGTCAATCCATGGCACATCGCCAAAACGCTGAACCTTATCAAAATAAAACAACGCACGAAAAAAGCGGGCCAGCCCAAGATAGTGTTCTTTCCCTGGTACCGTGCCTTTTTCGGCATTTTCAATAAAATAGTTGATGTTACGCAGACTGCTCCAGCTCCATCCGGAACTCGTTACGGGGCTTAATGCTCCCGCGGCCAGAAAATCGTCCACGCCATTGCGGGCTACCAGGTCCGACACATCATCGCCCTGGAACACTCCTACATCCGTATTTGGCAGGATGTCATAAAAAGAATTGGTATACAGTTCCATACCGCTTGTTGATCCAAAGATCGCCTGGTTACTGGCGGTCGCAACAGGAAGCTCTTCCAGGTCACAGGCCGCAAACGACATAAAGCCGAATGCTACTGACAGATAATAAAATAATTTCTTCATAATATTTTATACTATAAGATTAAAAATTTACGGTTAACCCTAAAGAAAGCACTTTTAGCATCGGATAGTTATAGCCGTCTCCGCTGGTACCGCCACTCAAATCACGGTCTGAACCATATATATTGGTTACATCTGTATCCTTTGTCCATTTGTACATAGGCGACCAGGTCCACAGGTTTTCTGCAGAAAAATAGACTTTGATATCGGTGGCATGTATCCCCGATACCAGGCTGTTTGGCAAAGTATAGCCTACCTGCAGGTTGCGTAAACGGATATAAGCAGCATTTTGCAGAAAGCGGTCATTGGGTATATTCAATGCCCTGCCGGTTCCCTGCGCAATATAGCCTACCAGCCTGGGCAGGTAGGCATCAAAGTTCTGGAGATCTTCCCTGAACATGTTATCCTGCTGCCAGCGCGGGTACGAATTATAAGGGCGGTTGTACTGGCCCCAGAAACGCGCTTCGGGAGAAGGATAGTAATCCTGCTTCAGCACACCCTGGAAGAAAACGGATAAGAAAATACCGTTCCAGTCACCATTGAGATTGAATCCATATGTATAGCGCGGTTCTTTATTGCCGATAATGGATTTATCGCCGGAATTACCCACCCGGTTCAGCCCCTGGTAAATCTGGTCATCCCCATCTAAGTTTTTAAACTTGATATCCCCTACATAGTTTTTCCGGGTATTGGTATTGGGAATATTCTTCTGTGTAGGAGATTTAGCAATCTCTTCTTCGGAACGAAATAAGCCTTCTACCTGGTAACCCCAAATGTCCCCTACACGCTGACCTACATAATAATCTGTAAGATTCATTTCGGGGTTGTTGTATTTTGTAATGATAGACCGGGAGTCGGCCATGGTAATGCGGGCATCATAATTAAACTGCTTATCAGCCAGCATAAAATTATCCATCCATTTAACGGATATTTCCCACCCGGTCGTTTTCAAATCGGCGTAGTTGCCTTTTGGAACGGAGGTTCCATAAATAGCCGGAACTGTAGGTCCATTGGTAAACATATCGCTTGTCCAGCGCCGGTACAGGTCGCCCACAAACTGCAACCTGTTATCCAGGCTTGAAAAATCCAACCCGATATTGCCCGTAGTAGATGATTCCCAGGTAAGACCGGCAGGAACAACATTGGGCTGACCGGTTCGCTGCGGGCGAATCCCGTTAAGGATGCGGCCTGACTGGGAGATAGAAAAGTTTTCGGTAAACGAATACGGGTTTATGTTCCCGTTACCCAACGACCCGTATGAAGCACGAAGCTTTACATTCGACAATACCTTTGGGTTTACCTTCCAGAAAGATTCCTGTGAAATGCGCCAGCCAACAGACGCCGATGGGAAAAACGCCCATTGTTCGTTGGAAGGGAATTTGGAGGAACCATCATAACGACCACTTATTTCGACAAGGTAACGTCCTTTAAAATCATAATTCACGCGAAAAAAGCCGCCGGCAATAGCCCATTTCTGGTAACCGCCACTTGTTATAATACTTTGTCCCAACGCCAGGCTAATGTCATCTGCATCTTCATAAACAATACCATTACGCCGTGCCGTCAGGTTTTTATACAGCGACTGCTCATAGTTATAGCCCACCAAAAAATTGAAGTTGTGCGCATCGCTAAAAGATTTTATATAATTGGCATACACGTTGGTAGCAATATATTCGGTAGTCTCCCGGCGCTCCTGTATATCATTGGTATTGGTGCCGGTGTATCCAATCACTCCTTCATAGCGGCTGTACGGTACCTGAACCCGGTTTTGTTGCGATCCCAGGTCGGTGCTCTGAAAAGTGAAATCACTGCGCAATGTGAGGCTTTTTTCAAAAAACTCAGCTTTGGCCGATGCCCTGTTCTTCAGGAAACGCTGCGCGTTATCAATCCCGTTCCTGCCAATGTATTGATCACCTACTGTGTAAGCGGCCGGAAAGGATAATGTTCCATCCGGGTTCAATAAGGGCGCCAGGGGATGTCCTTCATCGGCTATATTTCTCCAGATACCGCTGCCTTCACCCACATTCAAAGGCTGGTGGTAATTCATCCTGGAATACTCTGTATTATTTTCTACCTGCAGCCATTCTGTAAGGCGAACACTTCCTTTGGCCCGCAGGTTATACATGCTATATTTATCCGAATTGTACCGGAAAAGCCCATCCTGGCCATTATAGCGGCCGCTTACATAGAATGTCGTTTTATCGTTACCACCAGACAAGGTAAGGTTGTGATCCTGTGCAAAAAACTGCTTTTTATACAATTCCCTGTACCAATCCGTACTATAGTAATACTCGTATTGACCAGTTGATGGATTTACTTCAATCCTTGGTAAGGAAGGATCTTCCCAGCGCCTCTTTATTTCGGCAAGATAGGCTTGTGAGAATGGTAAAGTTTTATTTACTGCTGTGGGTGTATTGCCATTGTCATTCCACCTCGACCATGCATCACTGAATCCCTGTGCCCAGGGATAAGAATCGGTAATATTGTCGGGTACAGCAGTAGGCGATTTTACCGAAACATTGGTTATATAGCTGATGGAAGTTTTGCCCTTAGACGCAGATTTGGTGGTAATAAGCACCACTCCAAAAGCCGCACGGGCTCCGTAAATGGAAGCCGAAGAAGCGTCTTTCAATACGGAAATGCTTTCAATATCATTGGGGTTCAGCATCCGCGGATCTCCTTCTACCCCATCAATCAAAATCAAAGCACTACCACCCTGCCCAATGCTTGTGGTACCCCTGATATTGAAATCAGGTGATTGTGTTGGTTTTCCATCCAGCATCCGGATATTCAGGTTAGGCACAGCCCCTACTAAGGCCTGGGAAATATTGCTTACAGGCCGGTTTTTTAATGTTTCAGGCGTTACCTGGTCTACAGCTCCCGTTAAATTTATTTTTTTCTGGGTGCCATATCCTACCACTACTACTTCTTCCATTTTGGCATCTACAGGCTTCAGCACAACATCAAATGAGCTGCGCCCGGCTATAGACATTTCTTCTTTAATGTATCCCACGTATGTAAATTCAAGGATACTGTTTTCCGGTACGGAAAGGCGGAAGAAACCATTGATATCCGTTTTGGTAGCTGCTCCGCCGCCTTTCACCTGCACGGTTACTCCCGGCAGGTACTCACCGGCGCTGCTCATAACCCGCCCGCTTACATCTGCATTGGGCGCCTGCGCATTTTCGTGAATCGGTGGAATCAAGGTTCCGTCTTCATTATGTGCGCCGGGAACGGGAAATTTTAAAACATCCTTCCGGATCACGATCTTATTGTTTGAAACAATATAATACAGCATGTAGGGCTGCAGTAATTCGGAGAGAAATTCGCCCAGCGATGTTTTTTTTGCCGTGATATTAACCCTGTCGGCGGGATCAATAATGTTAGTGGCATAAAAGAACTGTATATCATTTTGTCGTCCAATCCTTTCCAACGCGTCAAACAAGGTTTCATTTTTGAGTGAAATGGAAATTTTTTTGTTGAGGATTTCCTGCCCCCTGGCATTTTTTGCCGACAATGACATAATGGAACCGCATATAAAAGTTATGGCAAGGAGAGAGAGGCGCATAAGCTTGAGTATTACAGGTATAGTCCTGCCTATACAATTTTTTTGCATATTTTTACTGAGTTATATGTTAGAGATGCGTAGTGTCCGTTGGCTTTCCACAACTTTCGGGCTACTACAATTTTTGGTAATACGTATAATTTTATGCCCGGATATTTGCAGTATCCGGGTTTTATTTATACTAAGTAGGGTGGCTATGTAATTGTTTCATAAGCATGTTACAGGTTTATTAAAAATGATAATTTGATTGGTGATGCCGGTGGTGTATTTCAGCAGCTTTATTCAGGGCATCCTTTGCCATTAATAAGAAACTCATTATTGTTTTTCCGGAGGCTGCCATTTACCGCGATAGCAACGGGCTCTAATATACCCTGAAGGTCATCGGTAACATAAAAATTTGCCGTAACCTTACATTCCTTTATCGCTTCGGCAACCTGAATATCTGCTCCAAAGTACTCCTGCAGATCATCTATCAGTTTCTGCAACCTCTCATTTTTATATACAAACTCACCTTTTTTTCGTTTCAGCATATTGGGCGCAGCAACAGTATCCGCATCTTCTTTAATAAACCTGTCGGTGTTTTTATCAAACACAGCCTTTTGATTGGCAGCTATTTCTATGTTATCCGTTTTATTTTTCAACGCACCCAGGTTGCTGATCTTTACCTTACCTGTTACCACCATTACCGCAATGTTTTTCTGGTTGTGATAAGCCTGAATATTGAATGAAGTGCCCAGCACTTTTGTCTGAATATTATCACTCGTTATAATAAATGGATGACTGGCATCGTGCGCCACTTCAAAAAAAGCTTCTCCCGAAAGCTTTACTTCCCTTGTATCGCCTTCAAAAACAGAAGGATATTCAAGCAATGTAGAAGGGCTTAACCAAACCTGCGTACCATCGGGCAACTGAATGGTTTTTCTTTGCGCCGTTCCCGTATTCACCTCAATTGTCTGCGTATTTTCAACTTGTTTAGCCAATTCATCTTTCCCATCAAATTTGTAATTAACCAGGTAAGCCGCCAGCATACATACTATTACTGAAGCGGCAGCAATGCTTATCCGCCGCAGCCTGTATCTTTTACTCGCCACAGGTATATACATGCCGGGATTGTCTTCCTTTCCCAAAATGGACTGCAAAATAGTTTCACCGGAATCTACAGGCAGTTCCATTTCTCCATGGGTTTCAGCTATCATACTGTTGATTAATGATTTTACTGCTTCATCATTATCTTCCTGCTTTACCAACCGCATCAGTTCCTCTTTGTCCATTGGCGTATATTCCTTATTTATATACTTATGAAATAAATACGCTAACCTGGAACTGGGCATATAATTTTTTAAAAATTAAAATATGGGTTAAACAGACTGCATTTCTTTAAGAGACTCTTTTATTGCAAAAAAGGGTTAGTGTCGCCGCAATTTTATTACAAAAAATAAAAAGCAATCAATGCCATTGCGGGACTATCCATATGAGCAAGACAATAAGCGCGGATATTTTTCATGGCTTTGGCAAGGTGTATTTTCACGGTTTCCGGGGAGAGGTTTAAAAATGCCGCAACCTCTTCTTTTTTATACCCCTTTTCTTTAATGAGATGATATACCTTATTTTGCTGAGGCGGCAGGGCATGCAATGCCTTTTTTATAATCGTTTCCGTTTCTTTTAATAATATTCTTTCTTCTGCATCATTGGTAAAAAAATAAGCCGGGTCAATCTCACTGATCCCGCGGCAGGCACTTACAGCCTTGCGCTTAAATAATGTAAACATGTGATTGCGGGCAACAGTGTAAAACCAGGCACTAAAATGTTCTACGCCGGGAAGGTCCTTTCTTTTTATCCACAATTTCATGAATATTTCCTGCACTGCTTCTTCGGCCATGGCAGGCGATTCCGTGAGCTTATATGCTATCGTGTAAATTTTATTTTTATAATAATTGAACAGGCAGGTAAAAGCATCCGCATCGTTATGGGCAATACGTAAGAGCAATTCTCTTTCATTATGTAAACAAGCAGTCAGCAATCTGTTGGAATTTTGGGGTGAAGCAAAAAAACATTGCTGTAATCCTGTACAATATTAACAAACAATACATTGCTTTTGCCAGATTTTATTTTTTCTGTTTGGTCTGCAAATATATCAGCCCAATGTTAATACAATATTATTTAGCAAAAGAAAACATGTAACAGGTTGAAGTCACACAAACAAACCCCATTCATCTTCATATTCATCTTTTCTAAATGTGGCCACCCATGTTTTAAACAACTCGCGGAAGATATCCATTTCCCGTTCAATAGCTGCCGCATATTCTTCTTCGCCTGCGCCCACCATTGCAGTAAAATTAACCTGCTCCATTAATTCGCGGCAGTTATTGCGAATGATGGAAGCGTTTTCCATTTTCGATACATACTCATCAATACCTGCAGCACCTATAATTTTAGGCGCTACAATAAACAGGTTTTGCCAGATGAGCTCTTTATTTTTTTCGGCGTGATCGTATTCTTTTGAATCCTGCAGGGTTTCACAATACGATTCAACAAGCAAAAAAATATCTCTCCATTTGTTGTATAAATTTTTCGCCGCTTCAAGCTGGGTAGCCATTTTCCACTCCTCTCCTTCATACCGGCGTTGCAGCATGCGGTGATCATCCCATTCGGGCAAACTATGCATGTCGGTAATATCCATATACCACTATTACTGAAGTTAGATCATTTGATCGCTGATGCCGTAAATCTAAAAATCAGAAAATCAAAAATACTATAGAAATATCTCCGCAATCTCTTTCCAGCTATTAACTCTTTCATATCCTTTTTCACCGGTATTGTGCGCCGCGCTGTATAAATAGGGCTTGCCCTTAAAATGAACAAGGTTACGCGTATGATCATCAATCATATAATCGCCTGCAATCATGCGTTTATCCCCGCAAAATACCACTTGCCGCCAGGTTAAAAAAGGCAGGTGCTCATTCAGCCAGTCTAATTTGTCGTTTAAAGAATTGGGGAATTCCATTGCTGCTGATACAATAAATACCTCGTATCGCTCATTCAGTTGTTTTATCACTTCCACGCATCCCTCCATTACAGGCAGGTTTCTGAAAAATCCACGGCTGTACAGTCTTTCCCGTATAACCATTATGTGCTGCTCAGGAAAACCGGTCTGCCACGATCCTTTCATTTTAGTATAATCCACTTCCAGGCCATATTCCTTTTTATACCAGGTAATCATTGCACCCATTGTATCGCACATCACTTCATCCATGTCAATAATTATTCTTTCCATATTTATGCTGCTATAAGATACAAATTAGTTTACCTATATTCAACTTTTACCATTCAGTTCCTCTTTCAAAAATATGCCGGTATAGCTTTCGCCGCATTCAATCAATGCTTCCGGCGTTCCTTCAAACAATATTCGCCCACCCCCGTTGCCGCCTTCTGGACCAAGATCAATAATGTGATCAGCAACCTTAATTACATCGAGATTGTGTTCAATAACCAGCACGGTGTTGCCCCTGTCAACCAGTTTATTCAATACAACAAGCAGATGCCGGATATCTTCAAAATGCAATCCTGTGGTGGGTTCATCTAAAATGTAAAAGGTTTTGCCGGTATCTCTTTTTGCGAGTTCGGTTGAAAGCTTAACCCTTTGCGCCTCACCGCCACTGAGCGTAACCGCATTTTGTCCTAAAGTTATATACCCCAGCCCCACCTCCTGCAACACTTTTATTTTACGGTACAGGTAAGGCACGTTCTGAAAAAATTCAACCGCTTCATCTACCGTCATATCCAGCACATCACTGATGGATTTGCCTTTATAGCGTATTTCCAGGGTTTCCCTGTTGTACCGTTTACCCTGGCATTTTTCACAGGGCACATACACATCCGGTAAAAAATTCATTTCAATTACCCGCATACCGCCGCCTTCGCACACATCGCACCTGCCGCTTTTTACATTAAAAGAAAAACGCCCCGGATTGTAACCCCGTATTTTGGCTTCCGGCACCGAAGCAAATAACTGGCGGACCTCTGTAAAGAACCCGCAGTAGGTAGCCGGATTGCTTCGCGGCGTTCTGCCTATAGGCGACTGGTCAATTTCAATTACCTTATCAATATGCTCCAGTCCTTTTACAGATGCATACTGGAGTGGTTGCATTCTTGAACCATAGGCATGCTTACTCAGAATCGGATATAAAGTTTCATTGATAAGCGTTGATTTCCCACTGCCGCTCACCCCTGTTACCACAATAAATTTCGCCAGCGGAAGCTTTACATTCACGTTTTGCAGGTTATTGCCATTCGCGCCTTTTAACTCGAGTGTTTTTCCATTGCCCCGCCTGCGTTCCTCCGGAATTTTAATATACCGGTGACCGTTAAGATAGGAAGAGGTTAATGTATCTAACTTTAGTAATGCTGAAGGTATGCCCTGCGCAACTATTTTTCCGCCGTGAAAACCTGCCCGGGGGCCTATATCTACCAGGTAATCTGCTGCCAGCATAATGTCTTTATCATGCTCCACCACCAGCACGCTGTTGCCAATATCGCGCAGGTTTTTTAAAGCCACAATCAGCCGGTGATTGTCGCGCTGGTGCAATCCAATAGAAGGCTCATCTAATATATAAGTTATGCCCTGCAACTGCGACCCAATCTGTGTAGCCAGCCTTATCCTTTGCGATTCGCCCCCGCTCAGCGTGCGTGAAGGACGGCTGAGCGTAAGATAAGTGAGACCTACATCCAATAGGAAACCCAGCCTTTCCCTTATTTCCTTTACCACGTCTTTGGCAATGGCATTTTGTTTATTAGACAACCTTTCTTCAATTCCTTCAAACCATTGCACCAAAGCATCCAGGTTGAATTCACATAATTCCGCAATGTTTTTGTCATCTACTTTAAACCAAAGACTTTCTTTTTTAAGGCGGGCTCCATTACAGGCATCACAGCTTTTCAATTCCATGAATTTTTCTGCCCATTGCTGTATGCTTTCACTTGCGCTGCCGGTAAACCATCTTTTTAACTGGTTAACAATGCCTTCAAATGTTGTCGCATATACCTGTCCGTTACCACTGGTATCATCAAAATTAAGATTCATTTCCACGGGGCCGGCTTCGTCTCCGTATAGCAGCAGGTTCATTGCTTTTTCCGGCAGATCTTTTACCGGCTTATCAAGACTGAATTTATTTTTTTTAGCGAGTTGCTGCACCTGCTTAAAAACAAAGGCTTCTCTTTCTTCGCCCAAAGGAGCAATAGCGCCTTCATTAATACTACGGTTATGATCAGGTATTACTTCATTCATATTTACCTGGTATACCGAACCCAATCCTTTACATACCGGGCATGCTCCGTATGGAGAATTAAAAGAAAAACTATTGGGGGATGGTTCTTCATAAGAAATGCCCGTGTCTTCGCACATGAGCATTTTAGAATAGGAAGCTTCCGGCGCTGATGTTTTTGAGCCTGCATCATTAACGGGACTTACAAACAGCAGGTCTTTTCCCAAACGCAATGCCTGCTGTACACTCTGGCTGATGCGTACTTTAAATTCATCATCTGCTTTCAACCGGTCAATCACCACTTCTATATCATGAATTTTATAACGGTCAACCTGCATTTTAGGAGCCAGATCCTTTATTTCACCATCCACTCTTACTTTTAGAAATCCTTTTTTGCGTATTTCTTCAAACAGTTCACGATAATGTCCTTTGCGTCCCCGTACCAATGGAGCCAGGATAGAAATTTTTTGTCCTTTGAAACGCTTAAAAATGTTTTCCACGATCTCCTCCTCACTCCATTTTACCATTCTTTTACCGGTATTGTAAGAATAGGCTTCTCCTACCCTTGCATACAGCAATCGCAGGAAATCGTATACTTCTGTTACTGTACCTACGGTGGAGCGGGGATTTTTATTGGTGGTTTTTTGCTCAATAGAAATAACAGGCGACAATCCCGTGATCTTATCTACATCGGGTCTTTCCATATCGCCGATAAACTGCCTGGCATAAGCGCCAAAGGTTTCCATATACCGGCGTTGCCCCTCGGCATAAATGGTATCAAATGCCAGCGATGATTTGCCGCTTCCACTGATGCCTGTAATAACCACCAGTTGATTTTTAGGAATGCTGATATCTATATTTTTGAGGTTATGCACCCTTGCGCCAAATACCTCTATATATTCATGCTCTGATGCCGCAGTATCAATAGCAGGTACTGCTTTTTGCTTTGCTTTTGCCATAAAAGATAGCGAAGATACTAAAAAAAGTAGCAAATCCCCTCACCTTCTTTTCTTCTCCACAGCGGAGGCACGGTACAGCAGAACAGTTCCGAACATTTTATTCTACCACATCAGCTTTAGAATATATCCTTGACCTTATCCTTACGTTATTTACATTTCCACACCAGCTTTCCGTTCGCCAAGATAAGCCCCGCCGGAATGATTCTTCCGCACGCACGGATGACACCCGTCGGACGGAGTATGGTATCCGGAAGGAGCTGGCAAGTCTGCACATTTATCGTACTTCCACATTCTCAAATTTCAAATCTTAAATCTTAAATTCTCTCATCTCATCATCTTGAACACCACTGCATGCTTACCACTCCACTTATTTCTAACCAGCGAAGGAATTTCAATGATCGTATTGCCGTTTTCTACTTTCCATTTGAGCTTTGCGCCACTGCCCAGTAAACTGATCTTAGCTTTGGCGGGGGCTTCAAATTTTTGCAAAGTCACTTGTGCCGGAAGTGCAACATCATCTTTATCTGATAAGTAAAAAGCGTATTGCGTTTTTTCATCATCAGCCTGGGTAAAATGTATATTGCCCGATTCATATGGCGCTAATGGTTTGGAGCCATGTATCGCTTCGCCATTTATTTTCATCCATTCGCCAATTTCCTTTAATCGTGCATAGGCTACCGGATCCCAGTCGCCATCCGGGCCGGGACCAATATTTAACAATAGGTTCCCACCACGCGATACGATCTGTATAAGCATGTGGATGATTTTGTGCGCAGACTTATATTCATCGTTGGGCACATAGCTCCAGGAGTTGCCCATGGTTATACAGCTCTCCCATGGATAGGGCAATAATTGATGTGGTACTTCCTGCTCGGGCGTAGTGTAATTTTCATAAGGACCTGTTACGGTTCTGTCTACAATTAATAAACCGGGCTGATAGCTTCTTGCCATTTCAGCGATCCGTTTCATATCTATATCCTGGTTGGTTTTTATTCCCCGCTGCCATTCTACTGTGGTATCCACTGTAGACAGTGGTCTCACCCAACCGCCATCTAACCAAAGGATATCCACTTTACCATATTCGCTCATCAGTTCTTTGATCTGGTTATAGGTAAAGTTTTTAAAAGATTCCCATCGCTTAGGATATTTGGTGGGTTCATAATTTACATTTCTGTCTTTGGGCGGAAAATAAGGCCACCAGTAATCTTTGCTGTGCCAGTCGGGCTTGGAGAAATAAGCGCCGATGGCAAAACCCTGTTTCCTGAATGCATTAAAAATTTCTTTGGTTACATTGCTTTTCGGGTTTTTTGAAAAGGGCGTTTTACTGTCTGTAATCTTATAATCGGTTTCTTTGGTATCGAACATACTAAAACCATCGTGGTGCTTGGTGGTGAAGATCATGTATTTCATACCTGCATCTTTGGCAGCGTTCACCCATTTTTGCGGATTGAATTTTACAGGATTAAAAGTGGTTTGCAGGTTTTCATATGCTTTCACATATTCAAAATAATTTTCAGCGTATGGTCCTCTCCGTTGTGTCCATCCTTCATCTTCCGGACAAATGCTCCAGCTCTCCACAATGCCCCACTGGCTGTAGGTTCCCCAGTGCATAAACAAGCCGAATTTCATATCCTGCCAGCGGGCAATGCTATTCAGCACAGCGGTATCGGTTGGCTGAACATATTTTTTGTGCTGGGCGGTTGCCGAAATATAACCGGCAAATAATACAACAGTAAATAAAAAATATCTCATCTCGTATATGTTGTTTAAAATGGAGGGAAATCGGTAGCGGTCAAAGATAAAATTAAAAAGGACAAGACCGCAAATTCCAACATATAGATAGATTTACATAGAGTTGGGTTTACTTTTTCTCTTAACACATAGGATCATAGGCACATAGGTACACATAGTTTTTCTTATTCTTTCTATTGTGTTCCTGTATTTCTACTGTGTCTATGTGTTTTTCCCTTCTTTGCAGGACGCATTTTCAGGAATAATATTTTATATTGCGTTTTCATTAAAAATTATCATAACCCATGAGCAGTCAGAAAAGAAGAACATTCCTTAAACTTTCGGGTATGGCAGTTACCGCAGGCGCTTTGCCATTCAATATTATCAATGCAACGCCTGCTTATAAAAAGATGAATGCGGATACGCTTAAAGTAGGGTTAATCGGCTGTGGCGGACGCGGTAGCGGAGCAGCCAGCCAGGCTTTAACTGCCGATCCCAATGTAGTGCTGCACGCTATGGGAGATATATTTAGTGACCAGTTGGAAAAATCACTTAACAATCTCAAAGAAATACATGCCGATAAAGCAAATGTTAGTCCTGAACACCAGTACATAGGATTTGACGCCTACAAAAAAGTACTGGCATCGGGTGTAGATGTAGTGATATTGGCTACGCCTCCGGGGTTCCGTCCTTTGCATCTTGAAGCCGCTGTAGAAGCTGGTAAACATATTTTTTGTGAGAAACCGGCTGCTGTTGATGCACCTGGTATAAGAAGGATACTGGCAGCCGCCAAAAAAGCAAAAGAAAAAAACGTGAGTATTGTTTCAGGATTTTGCTGGCGTTTTCATGAACCTAAAAGAGCCACTTTCGGAAAAATTGTTGATGGCGCCATCGGGGAAGTATCGGCCGTGTACAATACATATAATACAGGCGCCACCTACAGAAGCTGGAAACCCGAAAATCCACAGCTTCAATCGGCTGAATGGCAGTTAAGGAATTGGCCCTTTTTCAACTGGCTTTCGGGTGATCATATTGTAGAACAGGCGGTACATAGCGTAGATATGATGAGTTGGGCTTTTGGCGACAAATTGCCTTTAAATGCCATAGGCACCGGTGGACGCCAGGTGAGAACGGCTCCGCAATACGGGCATATCTTCGATCATTTTGCCATTACATACGAATATCCCGGTGATGCAAGAGGATATCATTTCAGCCGCCAGCAGGCAGGATGCCAGGGCGGTTACGCTGCAGAAGCCTGGGGTAGTAAAGGCCGGGCCGTTGCAGATGTTTCACGTAACCTGCATGAAATAAAAACAGGAAAAAAAGTGTGGACATACAATGGCCAACAAAATGATATGTACCAAACGGAGCACAATGAATTATTCGCCGCCATACGAAAAGGCAATACCATCAGCCAGGGAGAATCCCTTGCCCATAGTTCCATGCTTGCTATTATGGGCAGAATGGCCGCCTATACCGGTAAAAAAATTACATGGGAGGACGCATTGAATTCAACCGAACAGTTAGGGCCACCTGCAGATACGTATAGCTTCGACCTGGCAATTCCTGTAGCTGAAGTAGCTATGCCAGGCATCACCCCATTCAAATAATGTTTATGCAAAGAAGAAATTTTATCAAAAACACCGCATTGTTTGCGGCTGCAACAACGATTGGCGTTCCTTCCATAGCAGAACCCAAAGCCCTGAAGCCTAAAATTAAAAAAAGCCTTAAGATTGAAATGGTGAAAGAAGGCAACACCATAATGGACAAATTTAGGCTGCTGAAAGAACTGGGTTATGATGGTGTGGAATTGAGCTCACCACACAAATTTGACCATCGCGAAATATTAGAAGCAAAACAAAAAACAGGATTGGAAATTCCGGGGGTTGTAAATTCCCAGCATTGGAAATTACCCTTGTCGCATCCGGATCCTGCAATCCGGAAACAATGTTCTGATTCGGTTATTGAATCCCTGAATGATTGCAAAATGTATGGCGGCACAACCGTGTTGCTTGTAGCCGGTGTTGTAAATGAAAAGATCAGTTATGCCGATGCTTATAAACGCACCCAGGAAGAAATAAAGAAATTATTGCCGCATGCCGAAAAAACCGGTATTAAAATAGCCATTGAAAATGTATGGAATAATTTCCTGATCAGTCCCATTGAAGCGGCACGTTATGTAGATGAGATCAACCATCCTTTGCTGGGCTGGTATTTTGATATTGGCAATATATTGCGCTATGGCTGGCCCGAACACTGGATTGAAACGTTAGATAAACGCATTATGAAATTAGATGTGAAAGAATACAGCCGCAAAAAACAAAATGATGAGGGGCTGTGGAAAGGTTTTGATGTGGAGCTGATGGAAGGCGACAACAACTGGCCCGTAATCATAGAATCCCTTGAAAAAATTGGTTACAATGGCTGGGCTTCCGCAGAAGTGCCGGGCGGGGACAGGGAAAGGCTTAAAGTGATCATTGACCGGATGAATAAGATATTTGGTTGAGATTAAAATCCGGTCGGCACCCGAGGCAGGAGGGTCAGACCTCTTTTCAAAAAGCACCAAAAGACAAATTACAAGAAACAAATAAATCTCAAATCCAAAATCCGGTAGAAGCTATCGGCCGTCAGCTATCAGCAGTACAAAGCAGGAGTATTCCTCCTATGGTTAGTAGTTACTCACCTGGTGCCTGACTGCTGATAGCTGATCGCTCTTTAATGAAAGAACAAATATCCCACAGCGATGGCGGTAATAACCCCGGCAAGATCGGCCAGTAACATTACAGGAATAGCGTACCTTGTATTTTTGATAGCAACCGCTCCGAAATAAACCGCCACCACATAAAAAGTGGTATCGCTGGTGCCCTGAAATATGCTGGAGAGCCTTCCAATAAACGAATCGGCGCCATGGGTATTCATCGCATCCACCATCATACCCCTGGCACCGGCACCACTCAACGGCTTCATGAATGCCGTAGGCAGCGCCTCCACGAAATCAGTATTCATACCCAGGAGCGTAAACAAATGACGAAACCCTTCTGTAATATAGCCAAATACACCTGAGTTGCGCAGTACGCTTATAGCTACCAGCATGGCAATAAGATAGGGAATAATGCGGACAGCAATTTCAAATCCTCCTTTAGCGCCCTCCACAAAAGCATCAAACATATTTATTTTCTTTCTCCACCCACCCAATAAAAAAGCAAGGAAGATCAGTAAAATAATTCCACTGCTTAAGGTAGAAGAAAATAGTTCAAGACTGCTTTGACTAAGCGTGGTAAGATACCATACAAGCGCTGCTATTAAAGCAGATATCCCTCCTATCCAGGCCAATATCACCGGCTGAAACAAACGGATCTTCTGCCGGAAAGACACGATCAGCAATGCCGCCATCGTTGCCGCAAACGTTACGATCATACAGGGAACAAATATATCGGTTGGATTGGCGGCAGGCACTTTTACGGAAGCACGCATGGCCATTACACTTACCGGTATTAATGTTAGCCCGCTGGCATGCAAAATTAAAAACATGAGCTGCGAATTGCTGGCTGTCTCTTTATTGGGATTAAGTTCCTGCAAACTTTCCATCGCCTTAATTCCGAAAGGTGTGGCGGCATTATCCAATCCGAGCAGGTTGGCCGAAAAGTTCATCATCATATGCCCCGTGGCCGGATGGTTTTTGGGTACTTCCGGAAACAGCTTTGAGAAAAAAGGAGCCACCAGCCGGGAAAGAAAATTTATAGCTCCTGCCTTTTCACCAATCTTCATAAAGCCCAGGAACAGCGACATAATACCCACCAATTTCAGGGAAATATCAAAACCATCATTGGCCGATTTGAATATTCCATCAACCAGCAACTTAAGGATTTCCATGTCTCCTAAAAAGGCCCACTTGATGAAGGCAATGACAAAAGCCAGCAGAAAAAAGGCCATCCATATGTAACTCAACGCCATAGTTGAAGATAAATGGTAAAATGTAAATAGCAAAAAATGATATAACGTGGCTGCAGGGTACAGGTTACAGGTTACATGGAGGAAAGTGAAATTGCATTAGGCTTTGTATTGAAATTTCTTTGGTTCTTGTTATTTGTCATTTGGTTCTTTTCATCCGATTTAGAGCTTTCAGCTTCGGATTTGAAATTTCCCTCCGGAATGCTACCTTTGCCGCCTTTAAAAAAGGCTGAAGCCAAACAAGCGGCCTTGCAATTAAAAATCAAACATGGCATTACAAGCAGGTATCGTAGGGTTGCCCAATGTGGGAAAGTCAACTTTGTTCAACGCATTAAGCAGCGCCAAAGCTCAGGCTGCCAATTTTCCTTTTTGCACCATTGAACCCAATGTGGGTGTAATTACGGTTCCCGATGAAAGACTGATAGAACTCGAAAAATTGGTAAAACCACAGCGGGTAGTGCCCACTACTGTTGAAATTGTAGATATAGCCGGGCTGGTAAAAGGCGCCAGCAAAGGAGAAGGATTGGGTAACCAGTTCCTGGGCAATATCCGTAATACAGATGCCATCATTCATGTGCTGCGCTGCTTCGATGATGATAATGTGATACATGTGGACGGCAATGTAAACCCTGTAAGAGATAAGGAGATTATTGATACCGAACTGCAGTTAAAGGACCTTGATAGTGTAGAGAAAAAAATAAGCCGTACTGAAAAAATTTCCCGCACCAGCGGAGATAAGGAACAGGTAAGAGGACTGGAAATTTTGCAGCAATTAAAACAACACCTGGAACAGGGTAAAAACGCAAGATCATTTAACGTAAGTAAAGAAGATAAGGAAAAATTTATTGCCGATACTTTTCTGCTCACACTTAAGCCCGTTATTTACGTTTGTAATGTAGATGAGAAAAGTGTAATAACAGGAAATAAACATACGGCGGCTGTGCAGGATATGGTAAAAGATGAAAATGCCGAAATATTGTATGTTAGTGCTGCCATTGAAAGCGAAATAGCAGTAATGGAAAGTTATGACGACAGGCAGATGTTCCTGGAAGATCTTGGACTGCATGAAAGTGGGGTTACAAGGCTCATCCGCTCTACCTATCATTTACTGCACCTTATTACTTATTTTACAGCAGGCGTACAGGAAGTAAGAGCGTGGACCATTACCAGGGGCATGCTGGCGCCGCAGGCTGCCGGTGTAATACATACCGATTTCGAAAAAGGCTTTATCCGTGCTGAAGTGATCAAATACAATGACTTTATCCAGTACAAATCGGAGGCGGCCTGCCGCGATGCCGGCAAATTAGCCGTCCAGGGAAAAGATTATGTAGTAGAAGACGGGGATATCATGCACTTCAGGTTTAATGTATGATGAGAAAGTGGTAAACAGTAAGTAGTGAGTGGTAAGTTTAGTTGCGTTTGCGTTCATTATCGCTCTGCCTGATGGTTTCCAGCAAGGCGGAAAGTTCTTTTACGAGCGATGGTTTTTTTACAGCAAGATTATTCTTTTCACCAATATCGTTTGAAAGATCATACAATTGCGGCTGCATGGCATTGCCCAGTTCAATATTCACATCATTATTTTTCGCAGCTCCGGATTTGGGTTCGATATATTTCCAATGGCCCTTTACAACAGAAAGCGCATTGGCCTGTTCAACAATATAAGGCCTGCCTTTTTTAGACTTACCGAGTAAAGCTCCAAGCATATCAAAACTATCTGTTGCCTCATCTTCTGCCAGCGATTGCTTCGTAAGCGCCGCAAAGGAAGCCAGCATATCAACCTGGCTGAACAAGGCATCTGATACTGTTCCTGCAGCTATAGCAGCCGGCCATCTCACTATAAGCGGCACCCTTGTTCCGGCCTCAAAGGCACTGTATTTTCCACCCCGCAAATTCCCGGAAGGGCGATGTTTGCCCAATTTCTCAACAGCGTTGTCCTGGTAACCGTCATCCACTACCGGCCCGTTATCGCTACTGAAAATTACAATGGTGTTCTCCGATAAACCCAGGCTGTCGAGCGTTCGGGTAACCTGCCCTACTGTAGCATCTAATTGCAGGATCACATCGCCCCTGTCGCCCATGCTGCTTTGCCCCGCAAACCTGCTGTGCGGCGTTCGCGGCACATGGACATCATGCGTTGTTAACAGCAGGAAAAAGGGCCTGGACTGGTGCTGAATAATAAATTGCTTTGAATGGGATGCCAGCTCATCTGCTATGTCTTCATCTTTCCATAAGGCGTTTTTGCCGCCGGTCATATAGCCGATACGGCTGATGCCGTTTATGATCGTTTGATCATGGCCGTGAGAAGGCTTCAGCTTCAGCAGTTCAGGGTGATCTTTACCCGTAGGCCAGTCTCCCACCTTTTCTTTATAGCTCACCTGTATCGGATCCGCCGGGTCAAGTCCTGCCACGTAATGATTTTCTACATACACGCAGGGAACCCTGTCAACCGTGGCGGGTAAAATAAAAGAATAGTCGAATCCAATTTCCCTGGGACCAGGTTTTATTTCACCATTCCAGTCCGGGCCTTCAGGACCTCCCAGTCCTAAATGCCATTTACCTATAATGGCTGTTTGATAACCCGCTCTCTTAAGAACAGCGGGAAGTGTAATCTTATCAACCGGTATAATCAGCGAAGCATTGCCCGGCGCTATGCCGGTTCCTTTTTTCCGCCAGGCATAGGTACCGGTCATCAATGAAAACCTGGAAGGCGTGCAGGTAGCGGAAGTGGCATGCGCATTGGTAAAACGAAGCCCTTGTTTGGCCAGCTTGTCAATATTGGGTGTCTGAATTTGCGTAGCGCCATAACAACTCAGGTCACCATAACCCAGGTCATCGGCATAAATCAATACAATATTAGGATTCTGCTGGGCAAATATGCTCTTCAATAAAAACACTGCTGCTACAAGGAGAATGCCTTTTTTCATCTGTTGTTGTCTTTATACGGAGAAGAAATATTTAATTTAATGATACAACAGCGGCCGTTCTTCTGCCTTCCCCTTTTATACCTGTAAGATCATCCCCCAATTCTTTTCTATACCGGTCAGCTATCGTACTCAGTTGTTCTACCACTTCAGGATGTTGTGTTTTTACATCCAATGTTTCGCCAGGGTCTGTACGCAGGTCGTACAAAGCCAGGTGAACAGAATCGCTGGCATATTTGCCCGGCCAGCCATCGGTGCCCATTACCGTTTTTTTATAGGTTTGTGAAATGCACGGAAAAACCAGTTTCCATTGTCCCGCTCTAATACCCTTCAAATTATTCGCATCGTAGTAGTATGCAAATTCATTCCTTGGATTGGCTTCATTATTATGCCGCAGCAAGGGCAGGATATTTACACCGTCAATTTTACCGGCCGGTTGTTTGGTCTTACATATATCCGCAATAGTGGGCAGCAGGTCAATGGTGGAAGCAATATTGTTACAAATGGTTCCGGCAGGTATAACTGCGGGCCAACGCATGATGCAGGGTACTCTTTGTCCGCCCTCCCATGCGGTTCCTTTGCCTTCCCGCAACCCGGCCGTATTGCCGGCATGATTACCAAAAGTGAGCCAGGGGCCATTATCACTGGTAAAAACAACCAGGGTATTCTTTGCCAATCCCTGTTCATCAAGGGTACGCATGATTTCGCCAACGGACCAGTCTATTTCTTCTATCATATCGCCAAATAATCCTGCTCCGCTTTTCCCTTTAAACGCCGGGGATGCGGCAATGGGCACATGCGGCATGGAGTGTGCAAAATAGAGGAAAAAGGGGCGGGTTTTGTTTTGCTTTATAAATCGTATAGCCCTTTCCGTATACAAACCGGTTAACTCCGCCTGGTCATCTGATGTTTTAATTTCCCTGATCTTTTTATTGCCATCCATAAGGGGTAAAGGAGGAAAGCGGGATTTACGATTAGCCGTATCCGTTATTGGCTTTCCATCATAGTTTACCGGCCACATATCGTTGGAGTAAGGAAGTCCAAGCCATTCATCAAAACCCTGCTGCAGTGGAAAGAAGGGTTCTTTTTGCCCCAGGTGCCATTTGCCCACGATACCTGTTCTGTATCCCTTTGCTTTCAACAATTCTGCGATCGTTTCTTCTTCGGGATTGAGCGCTATCTTACTCCAGGGAAAGAGGGCGCCGTGAATGCCGATCCTGTTGGGATAGCAACCCGTAAGCAATGCAGCTCTTGAAGCGCTGCAAACCGCCTGGGCCGCATAGAAGTTGGTAAAGCGCATACCCTGCACCGAGAGTTTATTAATATGGGGTGTATGATATGGGAATCCACCATAGCATTCAAGATCACCATAGCCCATATCGTCCATAAAGATGATAATGATGTTTGGCTGCGCATTATTGTGCTGCGCTAAACCGGAAAATGGCCGGAATATGAATACAAAGGAAAGCAGGAGGAACAGAAATTTCAACAACCGGGAATTGAACAATTGCTTATTCATACAATATTGATTCTGGTTAAAAAATTCATTTTCTGCAACATTAACCTAAATCAAAAATACTGAAAGCAGGTTGCGAATGTTTGAATAATACTTATAAAAATAAACCCCGACGCCATTTATCTGAGGCACCGGGGCTTTTTTTAGTGTGTGTTTTTTAAATAACGCAGCAGCTTAGAAAACATTGTATGCAAAGTTCACATAATATAATCCCCCTATTTCAGGGTTACCAAATCCATTCATATAATATTTGTTCAACACATTGGTAGCGCCCAGCTTAACCAGCGAACCGATAGCCGGAAACCGGTAACCTATCATAGCATCCATGGTAAAAAAAGAAGGAACCGTACCGGTTGCAAAATCGCCTTCCCATAAGAAATCTGTTTGCCAGCGCCCGGTAATATTAAATACCACGCGTTTACTTTTTCCAAACCCGGCATGTCCCACACCAAAATTGATACGGTGATCGGGCGTATTAAAATTGGCAATGAAATCGGCAGGTACATCACCCAGTTCATCGTGAAAATAATTGGCAAAAGCAGAAAGTCCGCTGCTTAAACGGTAATCCAGACCTATGCCATAACCTGATGTTTTTACTTTAATGGGATCAATTTTTACATCGCCTCCACCTGATGAAGACATGGTAGCCGCATTTTCTACAATGGAATAGATCTGGTTTTGCTGGGGAGAGACCTGTCTTGCTACCAATGTTCTTCCTATAAAATTGTCGTACTGGCCTGTATAATAATATACATCAACCAATAATTTTTTTGCTATCAGCCCTTTATACCCTATTTCATAGGAAGCAACACTTTCCGGTTTTAATTCCCGGGGATTGTAGTTACCCAGCGGCTGCGCGTTATTATCCAAACGTACTGAAGTTTGAGCGTTCAGGTTGGGACCAGGTTTGCCTCCCGGCAGGGTAGCATCGTGTATCCAGGGTAATCCGCCAATCAAAAATTGTCCGCCGCCTATTTCCAGGTTGATGTATTGCTGTTGTGTGGAAGGAAAGCGGTAAGCGGTTTGATAGCTCAGGCGAACATTGTGATCATCTGCCAATTTCACTACAGCCGAAGCCCTTGGAGTGAACCGTCCTTTGAAATTATCGTTCTTATCGTAGCGTCCCGAGACGCTTAAGGTTAAACGATCGTTGATCAACTTTTTGGTAAGCTGGCCGTAAGCGCCGTATTCATTAATAGCAATTGGTCCTTCATAGTCAATGAACAAGGTGCCTTTTGAATTCAATACATACTGTTTCCATGATGCGCCAATCACCAGCTCAACAAATGGAATCACCTCTTTAAAATTATATTGCCCTTCTGTCATCCACAGATCGCTGCGGTCTAAAAATAATCCACCTGTGGGTATAGGAGTAGAGCGTACCTGGTCGAACAATTGTTTAAACTGCGCAGAGCCTGCTGCCGGGCGGCCCTGATCGGCAAAGGCCCGTGCGGCAGCATGTGCGGCGGTTTCATCGGCTCCTGCTCCCCTCGCCTGCACAAAAGCAGCCACATATTCGGGGAACCATTGTGTGCTGGGCTTCCATGCTTCATTTAAACGACGGGCGGTTATGGTAGCATTATAGGCTTCGCCCGCGTCTTCCTGTGTGGTATAACCGCGTACGAACCAGCTTTTACTCCGCAGTTCCAGCTTATACTGTCCTATTTTAGCATCTTTCAGAGAATACCTGTCGCTTCCGGTATATACAGTACTCCCGGTTCCGAAATAGCCGGTAAGCGAAGCTTCAAGGTTTGAGGTAATTTTATAATGCAGGCTTCCCGTTAATTTAAAATTTACGGTGTTGGGATTTACCATATCGCTTTCCGCGTAACCCGTACGCGATGCGCTGGCTTCCGGAATAATATCATTTCTTAAGCCAAAATAAAAAGGAACCATGTTGGTAACCGGGCCCTGCAAGGCTTCCGGCAGGGTCCCGATAAAACCTCCGATTTGAGCCGGTGTTGCATTGGGAGGCAATACCGCATTCATGATCTCAACAATATCTACCGTGCCACCTGTTGCCGCCAGCACGCCCTGCTGTGTTTGACCCTGTACCAACTGCGCAAGACTCTTCATGCTAAATCCATTATCCCGCATATTGGTTTCATCGCCATATACATTTATACCATCGTAATTGGGATCTGTTTGCCGGTTACCAGGTAATGTTTTGCGGGTAAGCCGGTCATAATCCTGCGTACTATTGGCAATCCAGTCTTTGGCCTGTACCAACTGAAAGCCCACTTTAAAGGCGAATTTATTATTAAAGGCTTTAGCCCAGCGTGCCGACCAGTCGTTATACCAACCGGGATCACTGCGCTGGCTTTTGTCTACATGATTCATCCCGGTTTTGACCTGAAAACTCAGTCCCTGGTATTTAAAAGGATCTTTACTATTGATAAGCAATGTGCCGTTCACACCTCCTGATCCGTATAATGCCGATGAAGCACCGGGTAACAATTCCATATTGTCAACATCCAGTTCAGTAAGCCCTGTAAAATTCCCTACGGGAAAATTAAGTCCCGGCGCCTGGTTATCCATCCCATCAACCAACTGGTTAAGCCGGGTATTACCGGAGAAGTTAAATCCGCGGGTACTCGGTGTTTTAAAAGTGAGCGATGAGGTAGTAACGTCAACGCCCTTTAACTGAGCTACCATGTCGTAATAGCTGGTGGCGGGTGTATTGCGGATATTGGCCGCGCTTAGTCTTTCAATGGTTACAGGCGACTCCATAGCTTTTGTAGCTGTTCGGGTGGCCGCAACCACTATCTCTTCACCGAGTACGGAGGAAGGTGTAAGTTCCGCTTCAACAGGATCTGTTCCTGTAACCTGCAGTTCTTTTGTTTCGAAACCAATAGATGAAAAAACCAGGGTTAGCGGCAATGGTTGGCTGGTGGTTAATTTAAAATTACCCCTCGAATCGGTAAAAGTACCTTCGGTAGTTCCTTTAATGATTACAGAAACGGCACTTACAAATTCCTTGCTGTTATTATTCCTGACACTGCCAGAAACAATAACGTTTTGTGAAAAAGAAGGAAGTGTGTAAAACAATAATGACAAAGCAGTTACGTAGCGGTAAGTTTTTTTCATAATAAGCAAATTGGTGAAAGATGTTATTAGCAAATTAACGATTGTTAGTAGATATCAAAAACTTTACCGGCTTTTTTAACTAACAGTTTTCCGCCTATCTGTATACCATTATGGATTACGCGGGGATATATTTAGAAGCCTGCGTTTCCATGTTCGTTCCCTGTATCGTGGTAACAAAAGCAATGACGAGTTGTTATAATAAAAACAAACAGGCTTTATTTAAATTAGTCTTCTAAAAATTTCTTTTTGTTAAAAAACTTTTCTATGTTTAATACCGGTTTAAATCTGTGCCCACTTTAATTCTGCTTACTTTACTCCACAAGTATAGTACCCATATTTAAAATCCAATTATTAAAATCTTATCCCAAAGCATTTTTTAATCATTCTGCTGCATAGCATATCTATGCAAATCCAGTTATCCCCATTGCTTACACCATCCTCCAATATCCAATATGCAATGTATGACCAGTCTGCAGGAAAGATTAGTATACAGCAAACTTTACAAAACTGATCCAATATATTTTGAAACCACATGGTGCTTAAGACCGAAGTAGCGGATTTTTCAGACAATCTATTATCCATCTAATAAATTCTCTATGAAAAGTTTTTCTGGGAATACCGTTATTATACCCACTCCCGGGTATTGCAGCCGGAAGTTTGGCCGGGCTAAAACTTTATTAATCATCGCTATTCTATTCTTTTCTCCCGGTATATATGCATCCCACAATTATCCCCTGTCTTTACCGGAACAAGACCTGAACTGGCAATTGGATAAAACGGTTAATGGCGTGGAATTTTTCTATGCCCTGTCTGCATGTAAAGGCAGCGATGCCGTATTTCTGAAATTGAATAATAAGAACAAATACCCGGTTGAAGTATCCTGGAAGGAAACTTTTCAAACACAGGTAGAAAAAGATGCTAAAGGAAACGGAGACAAGAAAAAAATGATTATTCAGTCAGGCGAAACATTTGAAACGGACTGCATTAACCCAATTCATAAAGAATTGGTTGTTCTTGCTTCGAAAGCCGTTCCCACATATGTAGCAGTAATTTCTAAATTCAGTTATAAAGACGTTGCCGTGACTAATGCCAACTAAAAATTTCATAACCAACAATCCCAACATGTATGAAACAATTTCACTTCCTGCCATCTTTGAAAAAAGTCTTTTTGCCATTTTGGCTTTCTCTCTTCTTAAGCACTTTTTTCATCGTTGCCAATGCCCAGGCACCCGACAGTAAGGGTAAGGATTTCTGGCTTACATTTCCGGGCAACTATAGCCCCGGGGCACTCTCTTTTTTTATTAGCGGGGATGAAAGCACAACAGGCACTGTTTCCGCTCCCGGAACGGGTTTTAGTGCAAACTTTACAGTTACACCCGGGGTGGTGACCACCGTTAATTTACCCACCGGAACACTCGAGCTTAACTCCTCGAACGTGATAGAAAACAAAGGTATTCATATTGTTGCGGGGAAGGAAGTTACGGTGTATGGACTGAACAGGTATACTGCAACTACGGATGCCTACCTGGCTTTACCAACGGATATTTTAGGTACATCTTATATTAACCTGGGATATAAAAACACCAATATAGTTAACAGTACCCAGTTTGGCATTGTGGCTGCACAAAATGCTACCACGGTTACCATTACCCCTACGGTTACTACCAGCGGAAGACCCGCAGGCGTACCGTATAACATTATACTCAACCAGGGACAAACCTACCTTTTACGAAATACAGATGCAGCTCCACAGGATCTTTCCGGCACGCTGATTACCTCCAATAAACCCATTGCTGTGTTTGGGGGCATGCAGTGCGCTAATATTCCCATGGGATATGTAGCCTGCGATCATATTATAGAGCAACTCCCCCCAGCCACTGCATGGGGCAAAAACTTTATTTCTGTTCCTTTAAAAACACGTACTAAAGGAGATACTTTCCGTTTCCTGGCATCGGCCAATGGTACTACGGTTGAAGTGAATGGTTCTATTGTTGCCACCTTAAACAAAGGGCAGCTATTTGAAACTATTCTTACTGTTGCATCCCAGATCAAATCCAACAATCCCATCCTGGTTGCACAGTATTCCAATAGCAGCAGCTTTGACGGCGTTACATCAGATCCTTTTATGATGCTGATAACCCCCTATGAACAGTTTCTCGGAAACTATACTTTTTCCACTCCCGCATCGGGCTTTAGCGGCAATTATGTAAATGTAGTGGCGCCGGCTGCAGCAGTGGGAACATTAAAGTTAGATGGTGTGGTTATACCAGCCGCATCATTTTCACCTATTGGAACTACCGGGTTCAGGGGAGCACAATTGAATATCTCCCTGGGTTCGCATACGATCAATGGTTCAAATCTTCCTTTCGGAATTTTTGTTTATGGATACGACAGCTACGACTCCTACGGGTATCCGGGTGGTCAATCCCTGGCTCCTGTAGCCAGTGTAACCAATTTAAGTGTTACCCCATTAACCGGTACCGGCGCTGTGGGCACCGAACATTGTCTTGAAGCTTTGGTAAGGGATCAGTTCAATAATCCACTGGTAGGCGTTCGCGTAGACTTTACAATCACAGGCGCTAACCCGGGCAGTACGGGCTTTGCCAATACCAACGCAAGCGGAATAGCTAAATTCTGCTATACCGGTGCCAATGCAGGCGATGATAATATAGTTGCCTCCGTAGGGACCATTTCTGCACCCGCTAAATTTACCTGGACAAAAACCGCAAGCAACATATACTATTCCAAAGCGGCCGGCAATTTGCATGATGTGCTTACATGGGGCGTAAACCTCGATGGAAGTGGCGCCAACCCAACCGATTTCGGCGATGGTAAGATATTTAACCTCGCTAATCGTTCCGGATCCTACACTATGACCGGCAACTGGACGGTATACGGCACGCTCAATAATCCATCGGGCAGCCAGTTAAAAATCAACGGGTATACTTTATCAATTACTACTTTAACCGGTGCAGGAACCTTAACGGGCTCCACCACGTCAAATCTTTCTATTATCGGCACCAATGGCGGCAGCCCCGGTAACCTGAACTTTACAGCAGGCGCCGGCAGCAGCCTAAAAATGTTAACGCTGAACCGTACCGGAACCGGCGCTTCTGCAACTATTGGTACCGCATTAAATATTTATGATGTACTGATGGTTACAAACGGAGTACTCAATACAGCCAATAAACTTACGCTCAAGAGCAATGCAACCAACACAGCAAGGGTTGCGCCTGTAGGCGGAAGCATTAACGGTAATGTTACTGTTGAACGCTATATACCTGCACGCAGGGCATGGCGGCTCATGAACGCTCCGGTAGGCGGCACGCAAACCATCAACCAGGCTTGGCAGGAAGGTGTAACAACTGCATCCCCCAACTCCAATCCTAATCCGGGATATGGAACATTCATAACCGTGGGATCGGTTGCCAATGGTTTTGATCAGAATATCCTTGGTCAAAGCACATCATCACTGAAAAGCTTTACCTCCGCAGGTGCATTGCAGGCTGTTACCAGTACAAAAACGGCAACAGTTGCCAATAAGCCTTATTTTCTGTTTGTAAGAGGAGACAGAAGCATTACGATGAAAGACAATACAGTTCCGGCCAACAATACAACACTCCGTGCGAACGGGCCATTGCTGACCGGTAACCAAACCATACCTGTTGGTGCCACAGGATTTACAGCCGTTGCCAACCCATTTGCTTCGCCCATCAATTTTGCAACCATTAGCAGAACGAATGTGAAGAACAGCTTTTATGTATGGGATCCAAAAATGGGTGGCACTTATGGTGTAGGCGCTTATGTAAATATCAGTTACAATGGTACAGGTTATGATGTGACACCGGCTTCGGTTAGTCCCGAAAGTCAGTATATCCAGAGTGGTCAGGCTTTCCTGGTACAATCTACCGGTGCAGCCGGAAGCATCATGATCAAAGAATCCGACAAGTCGGCCACGCCTGCTCAGAATGTTTTCCGAAAAGCTGATGGTACGGATGCTCCGCTGTTTGCTCCTGCCAGAAACGCGCAGGGATTAAGGATCAACCTGCAAACCATCAATGATGCCGGAACAAATATCTTAGATGAAGTGTTCACTTCTTACAGCCGGAATTTCTCCGGTACTATTGATGATATGGATGCCATTAAGATGCCAAATGAGCTTGAAAACCTGGCCATCGTAAGGCAGGGTCAATCGCTGATGGTTGACAGAAGGTCGCCGATAAGTGACAACGGCGATACGCTTTATCTTAATCTTTCCAATACAACGCAAAGAAGTTATATCCTGGAGTTCAATCCCATTGATCTTACAGATGTGGTTTCGGCTACTATTGAAGACAATTACCTGCATACTTCCACAACGATCAATACATCTGAAATATCGCAGGTATACTTCCAGGTCAATTCCGATGCGGCATCTGCAAGCTGCGACAGGTTTAAAGTAGTTCTTTTAACGAAGAAATCAATTGCCAACGCCGGTATATCGGGCAGATCACTGATCAAAGCCTACCCCAACCCGGTCATCAATGGAAACGTGAACCTGCAGTTTGAAAATTCAGCAGCAGGAATGTACAGGGTAGAATTGCTGAACAGCGCAGGACAGGTTGTATTGCGCAGGAATATTCAGCATGCTGGTGGCAGCCTGAGCCAGAAACTTGACCTGGAAAGAAGATTACCTGCCGGTATTTACCAGTTAAGGATAACCGGAAAAGATACGCGTACCACTATTAAACTTTTGAACAAATAAAATCTGTAACCACTTTTTTAATTCTTATAAAACGTTTATTATGAAACTAAAACCCCTTTTGACAACTGCAGTTTTGACCATTGTATGCTTTGTAATGTATATCCCCTCGTTGTTGGCCCAGCTACCGGGCGATCCGGGAACGGATCCTGATGAAATACCCATTGACGGGGGGCTAAGCCTGCTGATTGCAGCCGGAGTTGCCTACGGAGCGAAGAAAGCATACGACAAAAGGAAAAAGGAACCTAAAGCACAAAATGATCTGAAAAAAGTTGAATAAAGCAGTAGCGCTCTGTTGATATATTAAATGCCGGTTACTTTGGAGGGTTGTCGCCCAGCATACTCTTCAAAGTAACTGGCTATTATAGCGTTTACCCTATCATTCACTGAAACCACTGAACACAATGTTAGTTTTTATCAAATCCGTAAGTAAGGAAATAAACCACTATTTTGATCTCTCCTTTCTTTTGAAGTTCATTGCCTTGTTTGCATTGTTCTATTACACCAATATGTTTTTTGTTGACCTTACCCTGCCCGAAAAAAGATACAATGCCTGGTTTGTTGACCATTTGAATTATATCAACTGGATCACCGGGAGCATTATGCACACTGCCAACCTGATGACACAGGCAGTTGGATTGGATACCCATGTTGTTAACACCAGGTATCTTGTAGTGCCCGGCGGGCACAGCCTTTTTATGAACTGGCAGTGCGTAGGGCTGGGCATATTCAGCTTTTGGGCCGCATTTGTGCTTGCCAACGGCATGAGCTGGAAGAAAAAGATCAAATGGGGCGTTGGGGGATTTCTGGCCATTTGGTTCCTTAACTGCTGCCGCACTGCCCTGCTGATGATCGCGCTTGAAAACAACTGGAAAGAATGGAAACAGGGCTGGAAACACGGGCGAACACTTGACCACCACGACCTGTTCAATTACGGCTGCTATATTGTGCTACTGGGCATGATCTGGTTCTTCTACAAAAAGTTTAAAAACAAGGAATCTGGCGAAGATGAAGGTAAAATAGGGTGATGACGGTTTGCGATTTAACTTCGCAGTTGGACATATCGAGCCTGCAGTTTATTTTCGCGTATGGGCAAATTTTTGTTTCCGCAACAAACCGCTTTTTACAAAGGCAAAGTACGTGATGTATATACCATTGGCAATGGCCTCCTGGTTATGATTGCCAGTGACCGTATTTCCGCATTTGATGTTATTCTTCCCCGTGCTATACCCTATAAGGGACAGGTACTGAATCAAATTGCTGCCCGCATGCTGGAAGCAACAGCCGATATTTGTCCGAACTGGCTGCTGGCGGTACCTGCACCCAATGTTGCTATAGGTAAAAAATGCATTCCTTTTAAATTAGAGATGGTCGTCAGAGGCCACCTGGTAGGACATGCCTGGCGCACATACAGCAGTGGCGAAAGAACACTATGCGGCGTGAAACTACCTGAAGGATTAAAAGAAAACGATCCGTTTCCTTCCCCCATCATAACGCCGGCAACAAAGGCTGAGCAGGGGCACGATGAAGATATATCCAAAGAAGAAATTATTGCCAAAGGGCTGGCAACCGAAGAAGACTGGAATACGCTCTCTTCCTATACCTTGCAATTGTTTGAAAGAGGTAAAGCCATCGCCGCCAAACAGGGACTGATACTGGCAGATACGAAATATGAATTTGGCAAGACGGGCGATACCATATGCTTAATGGATGAGATACATACCCCCGATTCATCCAGATATTTTTACGCCGATGGATTTGAGCAAAGACAGCAAAAAGGAGAACGCCAGAAACAACTGAGTAAAGAATTTGTGCGGGAATGGCTGATTGCCAATAACTTTATGGGCAAAGAAGGACAAACCGTTCCGGATATGAGTGATGAATGGGTACAAACCATCAGCAACAGGTATATTGAATTATTTGAAAAAGTAACCGGCGAAAAGTTTAAACCGGAAATGTTGAGTGAGGAAGAAACCTACAACCGGGTTGTAAAGGGACTGGAAGAACTAAATATGTGATCATTATGCAAATAAAATCAACCGCATTAACTATTTTATTATCCGCTTTATTTTTTACCGGCATGACACAATCCAACCCATTGCATTATCTTATTACCGGCACTTATACCGGTGGCAAAAGTGAAGGTATTTATGTATTTGAATTTAACAGTAAGGATGGAAGTTTTAAAGTAGTCAGTCATATTAAAAGCTCAAACCCGTCTTTCCTGGCAGTTTCTCCCGATGAAAAATTTGTTTACGCCACAAATGAAAACGGGAACAATGATAACGGTGGTGAAGTGAGCGCTTTTTCATTCGATAAAAAAACAGGCAGGCTCACGGCGATCAACAAACAATTGTCGGGCGGCGATGCACCCTGCTATATCCAGGCAGACAAAACCGGCAAATGGGTAATTGCAGGCAATTACAGCAGCGGAACGCTTTCCGTATTCCCTGTAAGCGCTTCCGGCAAACTGGGCGATGCCACTACTACCATACAGCACAGGGGTTCCGGTGTAAACAAAGAAAGGCAGTCAAAGCCGCATGTGCATTGCACCATACTTTCGAAGGACAACAAATGGTTATTTGTGCCCGACCTGGGTATTGATAAGGTAATGATCTATGCTTTCGATTCAAACACGGGGAAATTAAAACCCGCCCTTCAGCCCTTTGCTAAAATAAAGGACGGTGGCGGACCCAGACATCTCACATTTCATCCTAACAATAAGTACGCCTACCTGATTGAAGAAATGGGTGGCGCGGTAGATGCATTCCAATACAACAACGGGAAACTAAAACCCATACAGCATATTGCTTCAGTACAGGACAATGACACGGGTTTTATCGGCAGCGCTGATATACATGTATCGGCAGACGGAAAATTTTTGTACGCTTCCAACCGGGGCGGGTTCAATACCATTGCTATCTATGCCATTAACCAGGAGAACGGAACCCTTACTTTGGCCGGGCACCAGTCATCCCTCGGAGAAATTCCCCGGAATTTCACGATAGATCCATCGGGCAATTATTTATTAGCCGCCAACCAGGAAAGCGACAATATTGTGATCTTTAAAAGGGACAAGCAAACAGGATTGCTAACAGATACGGGTAAGCGCATTGAAGTGGGCAAACCGGTTTGTTTAAAATGGGTTGGAAAGGATTAAAGCGGTTACAAGTTACAAGTTGCAGGTTACAGGGTACAAGTTGCAGGGTGCAGGAAGATGTTTCAAGTTACAGGGTACGGGGTGTGCAGGGTGCAGGTTTCAAGGTACAGGGTGTGCAGGGTACAAGTTTCAAGGTACAGGGTGTGCAGGGTGCAGGTTTCAAGGTACAGGTTGCAGGGTGTAAGGACGTGTTGCAAGGTGCAGGGAAATACACAATACAACCAAAATGTTTGTTTTGTATTTTTATTGAAATATTTAACCATGAAAAATTATCATGATCTGCAGATATATGCAGAATCAAAACAATTGGCAATTGACATTCATAAGATCACGTTGACGTTACCCAAATTTGAATTGTATGAGGAAGGCTCTCAAATAAGGCGTTCTTCAAAATCCGTAACATCAACAATAGTAGAAGGCTACGGCAGAAGAAAATATAAAGCAGATTTTCTTAAATACCTTATATACGCTCATGCCGAATGTGATGAGACCATGATTCATTTAGATTTTCTTTTTGAAACGCATTCATTAATGGATAAAGATGTTTACGATGAATTAAAAAGCCGTTATGAAGCTTTGAGCAAAAAGATAAACAGGTATACGCAATGGGCTATCCAAAATCTTAATGAATTTCCCCGAACTCTGAAACCTGTAACCTGTAACCTTACCCTCTCTCCCACAGCCTGGGTCTGAGCCTTGCTTTGGCTTTATTAAAAATATGCTGTCCCTTATCTATCCCTTTGCGCAATTGTTTTTGTTCCTCTAAGGGAAGCTGGTAAACCGTGCTGCATTCCACGCTGCAGCAGCCACGATATTTTTCTGCGCATTCTTTGCATTGAATAAAAAGCAGGTGGCAGGCCTCATTTTTACAATTGGTATGGGTAT
Source organism: Agriterribacter humi (assembly GCF_009192765.1). Lineage (GTDB taxonomy): Bacteria > Bacteroidota > Bacteroidia > Chitinophagales > Chitinophagaceae > Agriterribacter > Agriterribacter humi. The sequence goes on from NZ_VOHQ01000010.1 coordinate 108,963, forward strand.
CGCAGGGTTTTCCGCATTGATGGCAATGGGCGATAACATCTTCGGTTATGCGTTCGCCCAAACGGTCATCAAACACGAAATTCTTCCCGGTGAATTTACTTTCTAAGTTGCGCTCTTTTATCTCTCTTGCGTAATTAATGATACCGCCTTCGAGGTGAAATACATTTTCAAAGCCGTTGTGCAGCATATAAGCGCTTGCCTTTTCGCAGCGGATGCCCCCGGTGCAATACATGATGATGTTCTTGTTTTTATAAGGTTGCATCATTTCAACTGCCATAGGCAATTGTTCCCTGAATGTATCGCTGGGCACCTCTATCGCATTTTCAAAATGACCCACTTCATATTCGTAATGATTGCGCATATCAATAATGATGGTATCCGGATCCTCCGCCAAAATATTCAGCTTTTCTGCATCCACATATTTCCCTTTTTTGCTCATATCAAAAGCGGGATCATTAATACCATCCGCTACGATCTTTTCCCTGATCTTTATTTTTAATACCCAGAAAGATTTTCCGTCATCATCCACGGCAATATTCAAACGCATATCTTCCAAACCCGTTACGGAATACAGATAAGTACGAAATGCGTCAAAATGCGACTGCGGAACACTTACCTGCGCATTAATGCCCTCGTGAGCCACATATATGCGGCCAAATACTTTTAAAGCATCCAATGCCTTATACAATTCATCCCTGAAATGCTGCGGGTCATTTACTGTAAAATACCTGTAAAATGAAAGAGTAGTGCGGGGTTCTGTTTCCCGGAGCATAAGCTCCTTCAGTTCCTTTTGTGAAATGCGATTGTGTAATACTGCCATAATATTGAAATTTTATGCCCGGGCTATAGCTCAGGACGGGTCGTTTGCATGACGAACAAAATTTCTTAAACGGCGCAAAGATAGGGAGAGTTTGGGAGTTTGGGGTTTCCAGTTCCAGGTTACAGGATACAAGTTGCAGGGTACAAGTTATAGCTGCAATCAGCTATCAGCCTTCAGCAGTCTGCCAAAGTGTACTAACAAGGGCTATCAAGACACTATTCATTCTTCTCACCTTTCTCATTTCACGGCTCTCGTTTCACCTTTCTCGTTTCATTTCTCACTCTTACCACACACTTACCACTTACTTCTTACCACTTACTACTCTCTTCACTCAATTTCCTCCCAATGCTCCCCTGAAACCAATGCGAAGCCCGGAACTCTGAAATCCCTGGTTGCCTAAACCCCATATATAATCAATCCTTATAATTTTAAGAATGTTTTCTATACCGCCAAATGCCTCATAATAATAATTGTTTTTATTCACTACAAAAGCGTTGGCTCCCCCAACAAGATGCAGGTTGAGTGTTTTAATGAAAGGTATTTTATTGGTGAGGAACCCGTTAAAATGATGCTCAACATTTAATGTAGCATACAACCTTTCGGTAGTAGAGCGGGCATAATAGGGCGCCAATTGAAAACTATTCAGGTATTCCGTTGCTACAAGCATCCGGTTACCATTGAAATGCTGATAATCGGGTATCTCCAGTCTGCGGTTATTAAAAAAGCCACCTACCGAAATATTATAATCAAACATGCCGGCCAGCCTTACATTAATATCATCCTTTACAGAAAATTTCCAGCGATCGTAATCCACATCGCTGCCCAGTACGCCATTTATCCCTTTAGCATAACTTAGGGTGAACATTGGATATTTGGAACCCAGGTTAATTTTACGTTCAGGCAACTGTACGTACTTTGTGCCGGGCCGGTAACTTACAGTAAATGCCGCGAACAAAGCCTGGTGTCGCTGAAAATTTTCTGAAACCAGTTCTATTGGGTAATTGGGTGTTCGCTTGCTGAGGTTTTTAGCGTTGCCCCAATAGGTATCATCGGTATTTGACAGTGGGATCCTGTCCTGGTAACTGATATTCGCTTTAATGGTAGTGCCCTCTCCCACTCCTCTTGTAAATACGATCTCTGCAAATTTTGCTTCATAAATTTTCAAATAATTACTTCCAAACAAAAGGGTATTGTATGTATTTACAATCGGCTTAACCGGATTGTCATTATTGATTTGAAATATCTTTTTACCGCCGGCAACCGCAATCGAATTGATACGCCCTTTTCCGAAAGTATACCGGGCAGCCATATCGGCGTTAAAGTGCTGGTTGGTAAATCCGTACCGCAGTGTAGGTGTAACAGAAACAGACCGGTTCTCTGTAAAATTCCTGGAATACGTTGGTCCTAAATTGATATTAAATCCTTCCACCGTATTAAAATTGGTTACTTCGATCAATGGCGGATAACTGAACGATGATTTTTTACTTTGCCTGTTGAATGTTTGTCCGAAAATTAAAATACCCAGGGGGGTAAACCTGTTTTTTCTCCTGTCAACAGAATCAAGGTATTTAGGATCGCGCCGTACGATTTCGAGACTATCTTTTTTCAGGTAATCCATTATTTCATCGTCCAAAAGCGGTATTGGCCGAACGGTATCCCAGTAAGCACGGGGCTTTTTATTGGATCCCGTATCGTATTTTAAAATGATATTATTGAAGAAATTTTTATCAAATTCAGGATCAAGTCTGTAATCCGAATAAACAGTAACGAAACTACCTTTGGCGTCAAAACCAAACATTTTAACTGCGGGATACACTACCTGGCTGTGGATCATCCATACATCTTTGGTAACAGGCACATACAGGTGTTCAATACGCAATGTGTCGGCCAGTTCCATTTGCGATTTTTTGGTAAGCATCAGATCCACGCTATGGATCCGCCATTCATCCTCAACAATATTGATATAACCGCTGAACAAAGGCTCATAACTTCGTTTGGGCGTAACCTTTATGTGATTGATCAGTCGCCCGTTTTCGGTAAAGCTCCCCATGAATTTGTAGTGGTAAAAATTCAGGGCATTTTCGGCAATGGGTGATATGAAGCCCCGCGGATTGAGGGCGTTGCTGATCTGTATATTGTTGTCATAAAAAGTTACATACCTCGGGCTGCCGAATCCAAAACCCTCTGCCTGGCCGCTTACTCTTGTTGAAGCAACTTCTACTTTTTCTTTTTCCGGCTTTTGAAAAGAATAGGTAGCTATGGTTTCGGAGAGGTAGATCATTTTATTTTTGCTGGTGTCTCCGTCTGAAAAGTCAACCTTCTGTCCAAAGATCGTTTCAGGATAATCCTGGAGCCTGAGCTGTCCTTTAATATATACCTGGCACTGAAAAGCATCCACCTGGTTTTTATAAAAAGATCGTTTTTTTATTGCCTGCCGGATAATTTCATAGGCCGGATCTTCCACATTATCCCCTATCACTATTTCCTTTAACATGAGTTCCTGCAAAAGAAGGATAAAATCAACTTTCAATCCCTGCCCCTGTATGGTTATTTCCTTTTCCTGCATTTTATATCCAACATGCATGCATTGGAGCGTGTAGTTTCCGGGAGGAAGATTCAATATATATTTACCGTCATTATTAGCGGTAGTTCCTATTACACCACCCTTAACAACCACCGAAGCAAATGGAAGAAGATTCCCTTTATTGTCTTTTACGGTTCCAGTAACAGGAACAGCAAGCGCAAATAAACGGAAACCGGCAAGGAGAACGATAAGCAGCAAATATCTTTTCATGCAACAACATTACCCTAACGAAAATAAGGCTTTGTAAGTAAATGCAATCACAAACCATTAGAATAAGCGGCGAAGCAACGAGCCGCTAAGTGCTGCAAATGCTGCTACTACCGCTCCAATTAATGCCGTTAACCCGATCAGCAAAAAAGGGCTGTCGGCTTTTATTACCAATACAGAAATTTTATGGGCAAGCAGATCATCGTTGGCTGTACTGATCCACCAGGCCAATCCTCCCCACAGCAACAGGAGAGAAACAAACCCGGTTATAAACGCCATGTATGGTTTTTGAAAAATGATCATCGGAATTAAAAAAGATACTACGGCAATACTCCACCAGGGAAGGTACAGGCAGGCAACAAAACTAAGCAATGCGGTTAGTACAATGGAAACTATAAATTTCATGTTGTTGATTGTTGGTTGATTTGTAGTTGACTGGTAGCTCTGAGCCGTCAGCTTTCGGCTTTCAGCTTGAGCGTACTAACGATTGCCTGATAACTCATTGATGCATTCACTATTCACTACCCAGCGGTCTGACGCTCCTTCGTCGCGTACCGACCGCACTGTTTCACCATCCACTTCTCACCATTCACTCACGGCCAAACTCCATTTTCCACACCAGTTTATCTCCTTCCTGTTCGCCTCTTTTCATAAACCATGCCTTGTAATATTCACCTGCCGCCCATTTATCTACAAACGAGTCGTAATAAGGACTGCCGGGATTGCCCGATTGTCCGCCGGGGTATACAACATAAGCCGCTGTTTCGTTTGTTAGCTCAACTACCATACGCCAACTGGGACCGTGATTGTGTTGCATGGCATTAATAATATGCGCACCGCCGCCTACAGGCAAACCCGTTCTGGCAAAGGGCATCATAGCCGCGCCCAGCAAATGATAGATGGATGTATTTTTATTGGCGCCCCAGGTTAGCTGATTGATAGCGCTGAGCGAATCCGCAGTTTTTGCAGCCTGCTGATATGCGCTTGTTATTACATCTGCAATGGTTTCATGTTCAGGTGTATTGATATTATCAATGTATTTAAAAGCCGTATCGCGGAGCAAAGCCTCCGTTAATGTTTTTTCGGACGGACGCAGTGCTGTAACACCGGCTTTTTCAAATTCATCATCCCATACCTGCTTTTCAAGATTATCGTACCACAATTTAAAAATAGTAGCTCCTCTTTCGTTGATATTGTTGTAGAGCGACCACCCGTTTACGATATCAAGATATTTCCTTTCATTTTCATTCAAAAGACTATCCTTAATATATTTGAGCAGTAAGGGTCTTGTAGTTTCCGCAAATACATTGTAGTTGTCATTTTGAAGTTTCATCATATCGTCTGCTGTAATGCCATGCATAGCATTCAATTTCCGGTTAATGGCTATGCCCCTGTACAAATCGTAATAACCGGGAATAAAATAAGGATAGGTACTGTCGGCCGGACGCTGGTTGGCGCTGCTCACGAATCCTCTTTCGGGGTTGAGGATATGCGGATTTTCATCCATGGGAATAAACCCCTGCCACATATAACTGCTGTCTTCTCCGGGCATAACATATATGCCCTGCCGGTTCCAGCGGGCAGGTAGAGCGCCCTGGTGCCAGATGGCGATATCGCCGGATTTGGATGCAAAAACGACATTGTGCGCTGGGTTGGTGAAATACTGCAATGCATTTTTATAATCACTGTAATTGTTGGCACGGTTCAAATAATACCACATCAGCAATTCATTCGAAGGATCATGTGCTTTCCAGCGTATGGCAAGAGCGGCACCGGGTTCATCGGCTGAAGGATAACTGTTATCATATGCAACAGGACCAAAGATGGAATACGCTACCGTATCATACACCACAGGTTTGCCTTTCACTTTAATTTCTTCTATCCTCAAATTGCTGTTCTTCCAGCTACTGTCGAACCAGTACTGGGTTTTGGTTTCATCTTTAAACCGTATAGCATAATAATCCATTACATCTCTTTCTGAACTCGTAAAGCCAAATGCGATACTGTCATTGAATCCTATAATAATGCCGGGCGCGCCGGGAAAACTTACACCGTAAGCATTCATGGTGGGCGTCGTTACCTGCATTTCGTACCAGATAGCAGGAAAAGAGAGATCAAGATGAGGATCATTGCAAAGTATAGGAGCGCCGCTTTGTGTTCGCGAGCCACTTACCGCCCAGTTGTTGCTGCCATTGGCAGGATTGGGCTTTTTGATTTCCTGTACTGTGCCGGTAGCTTTACTTTTATTGAGATACAAAGAGTCTGAAGCTACGGGTGCGGCGGGAGTTACCGTTGGCGCCGGAAAAACCGTTTCTTTGGGAATAACGGGATCTAACGAATCATCTACCTGCGGAAAAAGAATACGCAATGCTTCATCACCAAAAAAAGCTTTGGCTTTTGTTAAAGGCAGATCATCCGAAAAACCCGAAAGGGTTTGGGCCATCTGTTTTACAAAAAGAGCCGTTTTGAGATTATTCCATTTTTCCGGTCTATACCCTAATAATTTGTATTCTACAGGCAGCCTGCTTTCGGGTAGTGACGCAATATATGCGTTTACTCCTGCCGTATAGTTATCTACCTGCGCTTTGGTAATGGGATTGGCTTCCATTTCCTTCAGCATATTTTCTGCTGCATATACCATTCCCAGCCTTCTTCTGCCTTTATCGTACTGTAACGCCTTTTCACCCACGATCTCACTAATACGGCCAGCCGCTGCATAGGTTTGAAATTCCATCTGCCATAAACGGAAACGGGCATGCAGATATCCCTGTATAAAACAGGCATCATCATCATTATCTGAAACAATATGGGGCACCAAACGATCATCAATGTATACGGTGGATTTACCTTTAAGCTGTGGAAATTGAAGATCATCATTAAAATCCTGCCCCAAAGGTTCCGCGTTTTGCCATATTCCATGCTGGGGGCTTAAAAAACTGCCCAGCGGAACCGGAAGCCAGGTGCGGGTGCCCAGGGCAACGATCAGCACAATAGTGACGATAAAAGAAATGCAGAAAAAGACAATTCTCATGGTTTAAAATTACAGGGTTGGGGCGAAAATCAGTAAATTATTTATGCTATGAATAAAGTATGAATCCGGGGAAAGAACCAAATCGCAAATAACAAGAAACAAATAAATTCAAATAACAAATCCGAAGCGGAGAATACCGAAATCCGAAGATCAATACAATTTAAAATTTCAGATCTCAAACTAAAAGGCAGGGTGGTTTAAAATCCATATCTCGCCACTATCCAAAATCTAACCCTGAAACTTGTAACATGAGACCTGAAACCTAAGGCCTTGATCCGAAACAGATTCAATTTTAAATCTCTTAATTTTATCCCATGAATGAAGCGGATGTAAAAAATATTCTGGGTCTGCAATTGCCTACCGATCCGCGATGGGTGGATCTGGCAAGTATGAGTCTTGAAAATATACTAACAGATCACGCTTATTGCGAGCAAAAAGCGGCTACTACCTGTATAACCCTCATTCAGCGTTATTCCGATAAAGAAAAATTGGTTACCGAACTAGCTCCCATTGTTACGGAAGAATGGGGGCATTTCAGATTGGTGTTGTCCGAATTGCAGAAACGTGGACTGGCTTTGGGCAAACAGCGCAAAGACATATATGTAAACAAACTGCTTGAATTTCAGAAAAAAGGCGGCAGTCCTGAAGAACGGTTTTTGGATCAACTGCTCACCATGGCCCTGATAGAAGCAAGAAGCTGCGAACGTTTCAAGCGGCTTAGTGAGGGATTAGATGATGCCTACCTGCGCAAATTCTACCGCCGCTTTATGGAAAGCGAGGCAGGGCATTATACTTTGTTCATTGACCTTGCAGAAACCTATATAGACAAGGAAAAAGTGAGAAAGCGCTGGGCGGAATGGTTAGATTATGAAGCCGAAATAATGCAAGGCGCCGAAGTACGGGGCGACAGGATACATTAGCAATGTCAAAACCTGTTAGGTTTTGCTCAATAATTTAGCAATTCGTATATTTGAGTTCTGAACCAACTTTATAATGGAATTTCTTATATACCTGCTTACAGGATTGTTCATTGGAGGATTGATTGGATATTTCGTTTTTAAATCAACAATCCAAAAAAACCATATCCCCAAACCCGATTTTGAAAATCTCCGGCAACAGTTTACCGAACTCCAGGTTGATCATGCCAAACGAATCAGCAAAGAAGAGTTGAATCAGCAATATATTTCCAAAACATTATTTGAATCGGTGAACGCAACCCTGTCCGCCACAAAAAATGAATTAACAAAAAAACAGGAAGAAGCCGCAACACAACAGGAAACTATTGTAAAGCTAACAGGCGAATCTGAACAAAAACTCTCCAAAGCAGCAATTGAAAAAAACTACGTAGCTAAAGAAAGTTTTGATATCATCAGCCGCAAATTGTATTCGGCGGAAGCGGAATTAATATCAAAAGAACAAACCATACTCAGTTTGCATACCCGGCTTACCGGACTGGAACAAAAAGAGGAACACCTGAATGAAAAATTAGACCTTTTTAAAACTGAGATCGAATCGCTCCACAACCTTTCAAAAGAACAGTTCAGGAACCTGGCTACGGATATTATGAAAGAAAAAAAAGCCGAGTTTGTGCAGGAAAATAAAAAAGAGCTGTCGTTTGTAATTGACCCTTTCAAAAATGATCTGAAAGCATTTAAAGAAAAAGTAGAAGCCACGCGAAAAGAAGACATTCATGATTTAACCTCCCTGAAAAAAGAATTAGAACTGTTGCAGCAATTAAATACGCAACTAAGCGATGACGCGAAAAATTTAACCTCCGCATTAAAATCGGAAGTAAAAATGCAGGGTAACTGGGGAGAAGACAGGTTGAATATGATATTAGAAGCGGAAGGCCTGCAAAAGTACATTGACTATACCAGGGAAGAAATGTACAGGGATACCGATGCGGAAATAAATCGCAAACCCGATTTTATTTTAAACCTTCCCAACGGAAAACATCTGATCATTGACAGCAAGGTTTCATTAACCGCCTACGTTAATTATTTTAATGCTTCGGACCCTGAAGAGAAAAAAATATATTTAAAACAACATTTGCGAAGCGTAAACGATCATATTGAAAAGCTGGCAGACAAAACCTACCAGTCGCTCGCCGGGCTTACCACACCAGACTATGTATTTATGTTCATGCCCGTAGAACCGGCCTTAACGCTGGCTATAAATCAAAGCCCGGAAGTAATCAATAATGCTTTAAAACGAAAGATCGTTTTAATTACACCCACTACTTTAATCGCCACGCTTAAAGTGGTAAAAATAATCTGGCAAAAAGAAAACCAGGTTAAAAATGTGGAAGGAATATTTAAGCAATGCGGCGCTTTATACGATAAATTTGTGGGCTTTGCCGAAGACATGATAAAAATCAAAGCAAAACTAAAAGACACTTCCGATACCTGTGATGATGCCATGAATAAGCTGAAGGACGGCAAAAAAAGAGGCGATACCATCATTGGCCGGCTTGAAAATATTAAGAGATTAGAAGCAACAACCAATAAAACCATTCCACAGGCGCTCTTAACGGAAATTGAATTGCTGGAGGATGATGATGTTAAACTATTGGATTAGATAAAGTTAAAAGCCTGAGAAAAAATGCTTTAAAAAAATCAAACCAACTTCCTGTCCTTTTTTATACAAGTCTCCCCCGGGCGCAGTACCTTAGCGCCACGTAGCAGGAGCATAATCGCTATCTCAAATCTTTTTTCAGTTGCGGTACTAAAAAATGCCCACCTTCCATAAACCAATAACCCAACAAAAACCGCTATAAATCTGACCTGATAATTAATTGAAATTCATTTTACTATCACTACGCTATCAGAAAACTGTTTTGAATGAAGGTTACATATTATCTTTTAATTGCAACAACTTTAGTAAGTCAATACGGTTATACCCAGGACTGGAAAATATTTCCCTACAAGCCTGCCGGAAGTGCAATATCCTTTCCAAAGGATGAAGGGCGGCACGGTTCGGAACCCATTGAATGGTGGTATAATTCGGGGCAGCTTAAAGGCGCCACTTCAGGCAAAACCTATAGCTATATGCTAACTTACTTTTACTATCCGGCAAGCACTTTTGATGGTTTCAGAATACTCAATATTACGGACGATGCTACAGGAAAGTTTTATGAAGAATCAAGGCCGCTTAATTATACCACCTTATCTGCCACACACCTTGATATTGAGGCATTGGTTTATGGCAGAACCAAAGAAAGTTGGAGTAATAAGGTAGATGGGAATGGAAAATTAATCCCATTTGAATATACAATCAAAGCATCGTCGGCGGCTGGCGGATTGAATTTGGAGTGTAAAAGTTTAAAACGCCCGTTACTACCCGGCAATGATGGCTACCTTGATCAGGGCACTGATAACTACACCTACTATTATTCTCAAACCAGCAACGCTGTTACCGGAAAATTGACCCTGAATGGAGTTACCGAAGACGTAACCGGAACGTGCTGGATTGACAGGCAATATGGAAATTTCAACCCGCTTACCGGGGAAAAATACGAATGGTTTCAATTGCAATTATCAAATGGGATGGATATAAATCTATGGAATATTTTCACTGTTCAAAATACTATTCCCGATAATGAAAGGTACCGGATATTGGCAGCTTACGTTGATGAATCTACACAATACACTATTAGTGATTTTAAAATTGAGCGCCTGGCCTTTAACTGGATGGACGATAGTGCCATGTGCTATTCGGCGAAATGGAGGCTTACCTCTTCAAAAAACAACCTTGACTTAACCATCACATCAAAAAATGATGATAGTGAAATTACATTGCCTTTTAGATTTTTTGAGGGAGCCACCACCGTTTCCGGAACGGTGAACGGGCAGGCAGTTACGGGAGTTGGCTTTGCGGAACTGTTACATTCTTATGAACATCCCACACTCACCATCGAAAAGCCCGCGGGCGAGACATTTGACCCTACTTTGCCCATTTCGTGGCAATTGCTGAATCCCGATGCGGGGCGACCGGTTGCCTATGATATTGAATACAGCGTAGATGACAAGACAACGTTTACGCCAATTGTACAGGGAGTAAAGGATACTTTTTATTTATGGAATAATTCCTCCCTTTCTGACGGTGATAATATTTGGTTTAAAATTACCGCTAAGTCAACAGACGGAAAACTGAAGGGCGTTGCCATTAGTACATCTCCCTCGGCGGTAATGCCGGGAAATGCTGATAGCTTCAACATAAAAGTGTTCCCCAATCCTGTAAGAGACAATTTGTTTTTAAAATCCGGCTTGCCGGCGAATGGTACACAAGGTAAAATCATTGATGTAAACGGGCGCGTGGTTCGCGTAATACCAGGCAATTTAATTTCAAATAAGATTGACGTAGGTTTTTTACAACCAGGAATATACTTTCTCAAAATAGATTTGCCAGGAAAGCCCGTAGTATTGAAATTTATAAAAAAGTAGCTTTTCTCTTCCACATATTAAATCCTTTGAGCCCGTATTAATTTATCTTTGTTCCTGTTTATGCACTACCAGTACCAGTTAAAAATTTCAAACCACCCATATGTCAATAACCAAAGAGAGTGAATTTACGGGCATGCAAAAAATCAGCAATGCTGTTGCCGTAACTTTAAACAAAATGAGGGCGTATGCTAAGCCCGGTATAACAACAAAGCAGTTGGATGATTATGGCGGATCAATATTAAATGCGCTTGGAGCCAAATCGGCGCCTAAGCTCACTTATGGTTTCCCCGGGTGGACATGCATCAGCATCAATCATGAAATTGCCCATGGACTTCCTTCTCAAAATAAAATTCTCCGGGAGGGCGATCTTATCAATATTGATGTTTCGGCCGAACTGGATGGCTTTTGGGCCGATAACGGCGGGTCATTTGTACTGGCACAGGATTTGCACAACCACCTCCCACTGGTAAATACTTCAAAGCGCATCCTTTATAAAGCCATACAGCATATAAAAAGCGGGGTACGGATTGCTGAAATAGGGCGGCTTATAGAAACCGAAGCAAAGCAATCGGGATACAAAGTGATCAGGAACCTCGCGGGGCATGGAACAGGAAGAAGTTTACACGAAGCGCCCAAAGAAATTTTAAACTGTTATAACAAATTTAATACTGCACGCTTCAAAAAAAATTCCGTTGTTGCCATTGAAACTTTCATTGCTACCGGTTCAACCATAGCCCAAACAGCAAGGGATGGCTGGACTTTGACGGGAAACAAAGGCGGCTTTGTAGCGCAGCATGAACATACGATTGTAGTTACAGATCATGCGCCTGTAATTCTTACGGCAATGAATGGTATATGGAATTGAGTGTCTGAAATGATATGCCTCTCTTTAATATAAAACGGTCGGCACCCGATGATGGAGGGTTAGACCGTTTTAATTGTGTTCGGCAGTGAATACAATTTTAAATATCAGCCATTCGTTTTTATTGCATCAACCATTATTTTCATTTCATCTACCAGCTTATCCGCATTTCCATCAAAGCCAACAATTTTAAAACGGATATTTCCATTTCTGTCTATCAGGAATTTTGCAGGAATGCCATCAACGGCATAATTCTCAATTACCTTATCATCAGTATCCAGCAGAACCTGGAAATTATATTTATTCTCTTTAATAAATTTAACTGCTTTCTGCTTCATTTCCTCAGGCTTTAAACCTTCACGGGTATCCACAAAAAGAAATTTTACTCCGTTGTCATTCTTAAATGAATTTTGCGCGGTTTGCATACCAGGAAAAGAGGCTCTGCACGGCCCGCACCATGTAGCCCAAAAATCTATTATAATAATTTTCCCCTTCATTGCTTCAAGAGAAACAGTATTGCCTGCAAGGTCTTTCAATGCAAACTTTGGCGCAGGTTCTTTTATCATTTGTTTCTGAAATTCTTCTTTCAGTTTGGCGAGATAGTTTTCCTGCAACTTATTCATATAATTTACAAATCCTGCCTCAGACTTATTGTTAGCCAGATAATTTTTTTTGAGCATTGCTTTTATGGCCGGCGAACTTTTCCCTTCCTTTACTGTTTCTTCCAGTTCCTGTTTTACTGCATCTTTACCTTTTACCGCTTCTTTAAAAACGAGATAGCGTTCTATTATTTCAAAATTCTTTCTGCCTGTTTTCTCCAGGGCTTCTTCCTGCACTTTGAAGGCTTTTTCTTTGTTGTTCAATTTCCATAGAATAAGCGCATAAGTGTCCAGGTAATTGCCGTAACCATACTCAAGATTCTTATTGTACTCCTGGTTTGTATAAAAAGTTGGTTTTGCAGAGGGTTCTTTTAGTTCTCTTCTCATATATTCAAGAGACTTTTCTGATAATTCTTTTGCAAACAGCAGGCTATCGCCTTTTCCTTCCAAACCTTTTCCTGTAAGCCCCCATGCCGCTTCGTTACAGGCTGCAGCGATGGATGTATTTTGCTTAACATTGGCAAGATATTTATTAAAATCGGCCCACTTTTTTGCTACCCCTGCGCTTAAAGCCAAATTTCCATATAAGCTGCTCAATGTATTTTCGTATGATTTTATGTCGGCTTCATTCTGAGCGGGAAACTCTTTTTTCAATTCCTCAAATAACTGCAATCGCTTTTGTGGATCTTTCTCTTCAAACACCTGCCGCATCTTTTGGTTTTTCGCAGTAATACCTCCAGGGTATTTTTGCACTATCTCCTTTTTTATTTTTTCCGCATTCTCAGTATCCTTTAAAGCAACGTATATTGATTGTATTGCCTGGTAGTCTTCTTCAGTTTTATCCGTCTTTTCAATCAATTCCCGAATAAAGGCATTAGCCTTTTGACTACCATTCTCTTTATCTGTGGCCAGTAAACTGCTGGCATACCGGGCTCCGTATTCAGTCCTCAACCCAGGATTCTTTTTGAATTCCTTTTCCAGCAAAAGAAGATTGGTTTCCGGCTTTACTTTCATTTGGAGCAAAAAGCCACCCAAATTGTTTAAGCTAAAGAGCCCGGCTCTTGCTTCTTTAACCGGTTCGCCATTCTGCTTTAATATTAATGAATAACCTTGCTCTTTATTATTATCAATAATTTCATCATGCTTAAAACCAACAAGTACAGCTTTAGTTGTATCATTGGTTGGTATCGTTCCTTTCCATTTATCTCCATCCTTAGTTAGCATCAGTTCAACAACGCGTATCCGTCCATCAAAAATGTAAACAGCAGGGGTAACTTCTTTTGCTTCAGCTAATGGAGTGCCTGCAGGATTGTATTCAAATTCAATAACACTGCCGGGTGCTGCATCTGCAGGAGTAAAAACAAGATTATTATTTTGTGCGAAGGCAAGTAAATTAAGGAATAGCAGAGCCGGCGTGAGGAACAATCGCAGTTTCATAAATGAGTGTTTTAATTTTTTAAGGAGATTACAGGCGGATATCTATAGTAGATGTTTTAAACTCAGTTTTCCATACAAATGTTGTGAATTTAATTTACAACTACAAATTTAGTTATAACAATGATTGATCTCAATTCTGCTTTTATTTATACATTTAGCTTCAGTTAGCCGCATATTTCTGATCCCCATATGACACTGTATTTAACGTTACCACATCACAAACCTGAAACTGATCACCAACATGCCCACATCATCTCCAAAAGCAACCACCGGCAAAACCGCTGTAACGGCAAGGCAGTTTATAGACCAACTGTTTGCATTGCCGGTAAAACCGGGCGCAGACAACTCAAGGTTTTTTAAGGGTGATGACAAAAAGAACAAGACTTTAAAGGTTCGTATGGCGGATATTTTCGGGCTGGCAAAGCAATTTACGCCAATGCCGCTCAACGAGATCGGAAAGCTGCTCGACAGTAACTATTACGAGGCAAGATTAGGCGCCATAAGCATCATGGACTTCCAGGCAAGAGACAAAAAAGTTTCGGAGGAGCAGAAAAAAGCATTGTACAACCTGTACATCTCCCGGCACAACAGGATCAATAACTGGGACCTGGTAGACCGCAGCGCACCTTTTGTTGTGGGCGGCTATTTGTTCAACAAATCACGGGCGCCACTTTACAAACTTGCCAGATCAAAAAACATATGGGAACGCCGGACTTCCATAGTAGCCACCTGGTTTTTTATTCGCCAAAACGACACGGAAGATACTTTCAAAATCGCCAGGTTGCTGGTTCACGACAAAGAAGACCTGATCAATAAAGCGGTGGGAAGCTGGATCCGCGAAGCGGGAAAGCGCGACAAACAAAAACTGCTCGCCTTCCTGGATGAGTTTGCCGCCACCATGCCACGGGTAACCCTGCGTTACGCTATTGAAAAACTGGACAAGAAGCAAAAAGCTATTTGCATGAATGCGGCTAAATAAACCGGGATTATTCCACCTACTGTCTTCACCAGATGGAGATGTCTATTGTACCGTATGATGAAATTGCTACGCAAAAAAATTCTCCAAATATTTCTTTTTAAAAAAAAGAATGAATAGATTTAATAACAATTTCAATCCGTCCTGTCAAACATCCCATACGCTTGAATTTCACTTCCTCTTTCATTATCTGTTGCCCCGTGTATTATTGGTTAACAATTATTCATACGCCTCTTCAAGTCTTGTGAAAGCTTTACATATTATTATCCAATTCTGAAAACCCGACATTTAAAATTAAAGCGTTGTATTTATGTGATCTGTAGAACAGTTCTATGGAGTTCCTTTTGAATACCCCAGGGAGGAAATGTATAGCAGAGGGATATCCGTTTATAAGCGTTTACAAGTACTTGTAAGTGTTTAAGATAATTATGAAGTATGAAAGTGTTGCGCAAATCAAAGTGTTGGCAACAATTAAGCATAGTAGGATATAGAAAACTAAAAACACATGCTCACGGGAAAATAATTAAATATTTATTTAAAATTTTGACCCATGTTAGATCAAATAACAATTCAGGAATTTTCGCAAACCTTAAGTCAACCATTAATTATGCCTTTCGATGCAGGGTATGATGAAGGTCGTTCTGTCTGGAATGGAATGGTTGACAAACGACCAGCAATGATATCAAATTGCAAAAATGCAGATGATATAAAAAAGTGCTTGAATTTTGCTCAACACCATGATTTATTGGTCTCCATTAAAGGAGGGGGACATAATGTTGCAGGAAAGGCAGTTTGCGATGGGGGGCTAATGATTAATCTTTCGCAAATGAATACTGTCATTGTTGATCCGGTTAAAAGAACAGTCAGGGTTGAATCGGGAGCGACAATTGGTGAGCTGGACAGGGAAACTCAAAAATTCGGTTTGGCCACTCCGGTTGGTATTGTTTCAAAAACCGGAATAGCAGGTCTGACTTTGGGAGGGGGCTTGGGCTATTTGGGGCGTAAACACGGCCTTACTATTGACAATTTAATATCCGTAGAACTGGTTACTGCTAAAGGTGATTTAATCTCTGCAAATGAAACTGAAAATCCTGATCTGTTTTGGGCACTTCGCGGTGGTGGAGGAAATTTTGGAGTGGTTACCTCTTTTGAGTTCAAACTTCATGAATTAGGTCCGGAAATCATGGCTGCACAGGTATTTTATCCTATTGAAGATGCGAAACAGGTGCTTAAGTTTTATAGGGAGTTTACATCAAATGCGGCAGATGAACTTGTAGGAAATGCTTACGTTTTAAGAGTTCCACCCGCAGATCCGTTCCCGGAAGCGCTTCAGGGAAAAATAGCAATCGCACTCGTGGTATGCTATGCAGGTAGTTTGGATGATGGTAAAACGGCTCTGGAACCACTTGAAAATTTTGGAAATCCAATTCTTCGGGTAATAATGCCCATGTCATTTTTAGCACTACAAACAATTTTTGATCAGGGTGGCCCCAAGGGAGTGCGATCTTACTGGAAAACACATTATATAGATCATGTTTCAGACGAAGCAATAGATGTTTTTGTTAATCACACCACTCATATCCCAGGACCACTTTCAGTTGTTGGATTTGAATCGTTTGGAGGTGCGATCAATCGGGTAGAAGAAAATGCTACAGCCTTCCCTCATAGAAGTGCCTCTTATGTTTTTGGGATATATTCAGGTTGGACAAAGGCTGAGAATGACGAAAAAATCATCAGTTGGACTCGTGAATTATATGATAAAATGACAGCTTTTGCTTCTGGTGGTGAATACAGTAATTACCTTGATCATGATGATAGCGATAAGATAAGAGCTTCATTTGGTTCAAATTATTCGCGCCTGCAACATGTTAAATATAAATATGACCCTAATAACTTCTTTAAAATTAATCAAAATATTATACCAAACCCTGATTTATGAGTGTACTAAAAATGGATTAATAATGTCTTAAATGATTGAGAATTTTATTAATGAAAGTGAAAGCTGTGGCTTTTAAAGAGGTGTTGCAAACAATTGCATTAGCATGGCTGTCAATATCCCGGCGTAACAAAAAACACACCCTTCATCTACTATTATCGTTATTGCTCTACAAAAGGGTGTCAATAAAAATATATGGGTTTTCTTTGCCTTGTAATGAAAAGTTCATCATGAAAAAGGCTAAATTATTATCCGCGGCGGTCTTCGTGTTCTATAGTGTTGCATGTAGTCAAACCGAACACAATGTGCAGGCAATGCCGGTAATTTTCGTTGCCAGTACGCCCTGCACTGTCGGAACCCGGCCATTGCCCGGGATGAGCTTGACAGGAAAATGTGAACTGATAAAATGGAAGCTGCAAATTTTCGGTATTGCGGGAAGTAACAGCACACGCACTTATATACTCGATTGTGATTATGGTATGGCAAAACAAGGCACCCGCGGACTGGTAGATGGCGGAACACATTTGCACCGGGACGGAAAATGGGCAATGCAAACCGGTATGCCAGGGAATCCCACTGCTGTAATTTTCTGTCTTGATCCCGGTAAGCCAAAAGAATCTGTGTACCTGCTCAAATTGTCTGATGAATTGCTTCATCTGCTCGACAGTGACAGGCAACTGATGACAGGAACAGCCGCGTGGAGTTATACCTTAAACAAATTGCCATGAAAATATTTTATACCATATCATTGGGGGCGGTGCTTCTATTGATAGTCAATACACAGTTGAGTGCCCAAACTGCAGCCAAAGACAACATCATATCAGAAAGCATCACTTTCAAAGATCCGCCAACAGGCGCAGATATCTATGGCATATTCGAAGGAAGAACACCCTGCAGTCCCATCAGTAAGCAACTGGGTGCAACTGTTGCCCCGGACTGCGATCATTTGAAATGGCAGGTTATTTTATACCGGGATACCCTAACCTTGGCACCCACAGCATTTACACTTACTACTGAGCTTTTTGATCGCCGTCCACTGAAAGGAAAATGGGAAATCGCAGAGGATAAAGAAAATACAGCAGGTACTTTATTAGTCCTTTATTATTCTCCAAACAGAAAGCCGCTCTACCTGTTAAAGGGAGATGATAATGTACTTTTTATTCTCAACGACAACAGGCAAATGCTCACCGGGAATGAGGATTTTAGCTATACATTGAACAGGGTAAAAAAGGTAAGGCGGCTTTCTAATCCCTGACTGATTGTTCACTGCCCCTGGTGCTCGTGTGTTGGCTATTAATTCATAAAATAAAGCGCTGCGGTGTTCATAATCCGTATAGTTGCTCACCGATTGCCACTTTAATAATTTTCCTATTCGCCGGGTTCTCGCTCCACACACAATAGCTTGGCTGTGAAAACCGATGAAACAAAAAAAAGCCAGGCTTATAAACAAACAATCAACTTTTATTTATACATTCAACTTCGGGTTTTGGCAGACCGGATTTCAAATATCTCACCTGATCAAAGTTGTGACGCTGGGCGAAGGCTGGACAACTTCTTTGAATTGAAGTTTATCTGTTTAAACAATGTATAATGTCAATGCAAACAACCCACACTTCCCCAAAAAAGTATGCACGACTGGGTGGTATCCTTTATTTAATTAATATCGTTTTTGGATTCTTTGCCATTGCTTATGTGGAAAGTAAAATAATGGTTGGCAATGATCCTGCAGCAACGGCAAATAATATCATTGCGCATAATTTCTTATACAGGCTTGGCATAGTTGCACACATAATCATTCTTCTTACCAACGTTCCGCTTGCCCTGATTTTTTACCGTTTATTCCGGATTGTAAATAAAAACGCCACGCTGCTTGTGATATTTTTTACATTGGTTGGGACTGCCATTGAATCAGGCAATTTGTTGAATCAATTTGAGCCCCTGCTTCTCTTAAGGAATGGTTTGCCGGCCGGTTCATTCAACCGGGAACAAATACACGAGTCGGTATATACCCTGTTGCGTTTGAAAACGGTGGGATTTCACCTGTCCCTTGTTTTTTATGGATTTTATGGACTCTCAGCAGGTTATTTGATTTTCAGATCTGCATTTCTTCCCAAAGTTATAGGCATTTTTCTGGCAATTGGCGGTCTCTGTTATATTACGTATAGCTTTACAAGTTTTTTAGTTCCAAAGTTCGCAGCTTCATTGGTGCCCTATATACAAATTCCGTCAGGGCTTGCCGAATTAACCTTTTGTTTATGGCTGCTTATAGCTGGTGTGAATTCAAAAAAATGGAAAGAGCAGGAACAAACTGCTATATCCTGATTTAAAGACTTCGCACAATATTTATGACCCTCCGGACCTTTATTAAAAGCCATGCCGACAGCCGTGAGACCGGCGATGAAAGAAAACCTGTTATATCATGCTCCCGCATCTTTGTAATGCGATGGTATAAAATGATTGTGGACGTTAACTCATAAAATGAAGTTCTACTAATTCATCTTCAGCACTTTCTGTGTTATCGTTTTATCGGTGTACAGCAATTGCACGATGTATATACCCGAAGCCATGTGGCTTAGATTAATGGGTATATAATTCAATGCCGTGGAAGCGGTGTATTGCGCCTTCCATATCAACTGACCGGTGCTGCTGTATACAGCCACGCCTCTTAAGGAGGATGAAGCGGGATAATGCTGTATGGTTAACAGGCCTGTTGTAGGATTGGGTGCAATCAGATATCCTTTCTCTTTTAAATGCTGCGACAAGCTGCGGGTATAAATATTGATGTCGTCTATATATACATTGTTGCCATAGCCGTTAATGTTGCGAAACTGCACGATAATATTATCATACCGTCCCTTTACAAAAGCCGTGATATCGGCGGTATCCGCTACCCATTCATCCGCTGTGGGAATATATTCTGCCGTTGTAAAATCCGGACGCGTTTTTAAGTCTGCCCCTCCTTTTTTATATACCGATGTAAAGGTTTGGCCACAATCGGATGAAAACAAAATTTCCAGCGTATCGGAATTGATACTGCTGTATTGCGCTGCCGCCCGCCAGAATGCAATCTTAACCGAATCGGCAGTAAGCGGTATAGCCAGTTGTGGCGTAACGAGCATAGTGCTTTTCCCGAACAACTGGTAATTATAGTTATCAAACTTTACAGATGCCGTACCGGAACGCGCAGCATTGGTTGCCCGCACAGGATTGTATTCTATAACGTCGCTGTTATTGGCTATTCCCCAGCCCTGTGGCGGAAAAACAGTGGACTCAAATCCATGCACCAATGGTTCATTCGCATTGCCAACAACAGAAAAAACCATGGTTGCCGTATCATTAAAAGGCTGCTGGTCTGCCGCTCCGTTAGGAAGTGTAGTATAAATTTTTACGGAATGATACCCGGCGGTGGCTGCGATGGCATTACCCGGCAGGGTTGTTTCCTGCAAAGAAGGAAGATTAAGGTTCAGGTTGGTAACAACAGGCTCACCACCATCTATAGCCACATTGAGCCTGATGCTGGTTAAAGGCGAAGCGCCTACGTTGCGGATGGTTAAGCGGGGAATAATATTTGCAGCGCAACGGATACCGGCGTTTGAAGGCGATACAACAGCCAGCGCCTTTACATCATTATTGTACAACACAGGCGGTACACAACCATTTGAGCTCATCAGTTGCATACGGTCCGAAAAAGTACTTAACGCGGTTTCCATACGGTCGGCCTGCCCTGCGGTAAACAGGCACATGGCAGCATCATCCGTGTAATCCATAAAATTCATGAACATTATACCAGGAGCTGTACCGGTACAGGCATCGGTTAAAGGATAAGACGGTGTGCCATATGTGCATGTGTTCTGGTTGGGAGTATCATCCACAAAATCTGAGTCAGCACAGGAAGCCTGGCATTCATTAGAACCCCAGGTATGCGAAAGATTAAAGAAATGACCTATTTCATGTGTGGCGGTACGACCTTTATTGAATGGCGCCGCTGCCGACCCAATGGTTCCAAAAGCATGATAGGCAGTTACCAGTCCCACATCCGAAGCTGACAGCCCGGGTAAGCCGGGCATAAAAGAGTAACCCAGGTCGTTGTCTCCCATCTTACACACCCATATGTTCAGGTACCTGTTTACATCCCAGGCATCCACCCCACCCATTGTGGTGTATTTAACGGGATCGCTATCGCCGGGAATAGATATGGTAGAAGAAGTTTTTCGCGTAATACCGCTGGAAGGTTCGTTGGAGGGGCTGCGCTGGGCAAGACAAAAACGAATATTACCTTTACCGAATAAAGATTTAAATGCGGCCGGAATCTTCACTGAATCCGCATTTTCGCCGGCGTAATCCGCATTCAGTACATCCAACTGGCTCTGTACCTGTTCGTCTGTTACCAATGACGGATCATCCATTACAATATGCACCACCACGGGTATGGTAACGATGGCGTTTAAACGCTGCTGTGCAGGGTTATCTTTTTTTGCACGCCTGAATGCTTCATATTTTTGCTGGAATGCCTGTTGGCTTTGGTCGAACGCCACTTTATCGCGGGGATATTTCTGAAAATATTTTTCCATCACGGAACCTGTAACACAACGCACCGGCCGGGACGGCTGGTTTTGCGCAAAAACATTTGAAGCGATGCAGAAACACAGGCTAATTGCAATAAAACGTAACGAAAAAATTGCGTTCACAAAAGAAAAGTTTAATAATACATTCTCCAAATGTATTGCAAGTGCGGATAAAAAAAATGCTTTCCTCAATTTTGCATTATTTAAGCAGGAAAAATATAGTGCAGACCTGTCAAACTATACGTATTATACAATCATTTGGTTTGAATGAACTGAACCTAATATACCATTAGTACGTATTCATCGCTAAAACAGCATTCCCGCTATACAACCGCACATCAGGCAGGCTATGGTTCCTCCTATTAAAGCTTTTATTCCCAATTCGGTAAGGTTCTTACGCTGGTTGGGCGCCAACTGGCTGATGCCCCCGATCTGTATGCCTATAGACGCAAAATTGGCAAAGCCGCAAAGCGCATAAGTTACAATAAGCAAAGATTTCGGATTGGTGATCACATTGTTTTGTTTCATTTCGGCAAGAGAAACATAGGCATAAAACTCGTTCAGGATCGTTTTTTCACCCAGCAACTGTCCTATAGCAACCATATCTGCTTTTGCAACACCGATAAGCCAGGCAACGGGTGCGAAAATATAGCCTAACAGCATATTCAATGAAAGGGCTTCATACCTGCCCTGTGTAGCCAGGCTGATCTCTTCATTAAGATGCGTAATGCCTCCCAGCCAGCCTAACAATGCATTTGCCACCCACATCATAGCTGTAAATACCACCAGCATGGCGCCTACATTTACCGCCAGCTTTAATCCATCGGTTGTTCCTATGGAAATGGCATCTAAAAAATTATCTCCTAATTTTTCCTTTGGTATGGTAAGATCTTTGGCTATGAGCCGGTGATCGGATTGAGGAAAAAGGATCTTTGAACAAACGATAGCCGCAGGGGCGCTCATAATAGACTGGCTGAGCATATGCAAGGCAAAATAATGCTGCTGTGCCACGTCATTCCCACCAAGAAAGCCTACATAGGCCGCCAATACGCTGCCAGCAGTGTTGGCCATCCCTCCTACCATAATGCACAGCATTTCACTGCGCGTCATCTTTTCCAGGTATGGACGGATCATCAGCGGCGCTTCTGTTTGTCCCAAGAAAATATTAGCGGCGGTAGACAAACTTTCGGACCCGGAAATATTCATCTTGTTTAACAGGTAAGCAAATACATATACTATTTTTTGTAAGATGCCCAAGTAATAGAGGATGGAAGAAAGTGCGGCAAAAAAAATGATATTGGGCAACACCTGCACGGCGAATATATAGCCCCAGCTTTGCTTGTCGCTTGCCAGGCTACCGAACAAAAACTCCGTGCCTTTATGACTCAGGTTGATGAGTTCTACAAAAGCGTAAGAAATATTTTCTAAAATAACTTTGAAAATACCGGGGTTACAAACCCTGGTGTAAATAGAAATGGTAAGTATGGCCAGCGAACATAAAACAGACCATTTTAATATTTCAATAGTACGGGAAGCGAGCCATTTGATGATAAAAGCGAGCACAATAATACTGAGCAAAACAGCCATGCCACTATTGGCGAATGTACCATTCCGGATCATCCCGAAAAAGAAAATGCATTGCCAGGCTATGGCCAACACAATACTCAGTCCATCAAAAGCAATAACGGTATTGTTTTTTTGTACTCTTATAATCCTGTTGATGATGATATATGATAAGATTATTCCAAAAAATACCCAGAAAACAGGCTGCCCCGCAATTTTTGTATTGAGCACTCCCATGGCAAACATCAACTGGGCAAAAATACCCATGCCTACTAATTTCCAGTTAATGGCTCTTTTGTTATTGCTGAGGAGATAACAAACAAGGATCAGGAAAATCATCCCTAATGTTCCCCTGCTGATATTTTCAAGCTGCAATGACATAGAGCCGTTTTGGTGCTAAAAATTTTATGCAACAATATACAACAATGTGGAAAGGGGAACCTCAAAAAATAAATGACTCTCTGCTTTTTGGAACAATAAAAACCTTATACTGGTTTATGCCGCAAATTCCATTGTCCTGCGTGGGCAAGATGATTTTTGTATACAACAGTTTGCTGTACAGGACAAAGCCGCCACGGATACCCGAATAAATCTTTCTTCGGTTAGTCTTCCATTCGTGTATCCGTGGCTATCTTTTTCTAAAAAATATCAGGATTATAATATCCCGTTCAGGATAATTTTTGCAACAGGAATAATTTGTTGTACAGAATGCCCGCCTTAACGGACATCCACCCGGACCGACACGCCTGCCTGAACTGCCGAACGATAGGCAGGGACCGGGGGGAGGCACGAAATATTAATTGGGCTTCGGTAAACCTACACCAATTCGTGCATTCGTGGCGTATAAATCGAATAGCCGGAACCTACAACCATGTCTCACCCCTGACACACAAAAAAAGCAGGCGTTTCCACCTGCTCTTAAAGCTCACACTAAGAAATATTATCCGATATGTTGTTCTATTTTTTTAACAAAATTAGCTTTAGGCTGAGCCCCTACTAATTTATCTACTACTTTACCGCCTTTTACAAATAAAATAGCGGGAATAGAAGTAACCCCATAATTAATGGATAACTGCGGATTATGGTCTACATTCACTTTGCCCACATTTATCTTTCCGGTATATTCTTTACTTAATTCTTCAATAACCGGACCGATTGCACGGCAGGGACCACACCACTCCGCCCAAAAATCAACAACAGAAAGTTTATCAGAATCCAAAACCTTTTCCTGGAAGTTCGTGTCTGTAAATTCGAGTGCCATAGTAACTTAATTTTATTTATAGTTTATTGTTTATTGTTCACTGCATATTGGATACAATAAGCATGCAAATTTAAGTCCATTACGCCAAATAAGTTGATATGTCATTATCCACACATGTGCATTAGACAATTTGGCTTTTTATTATTTTTCTAAAGTGGTCACTTTCACTTCCATATCAGGATTGGCTTCAAGGAAAGCAGCCATTTCGTCATTCATTTCAAAGCTTTTTTCTAATGTGTACATGCTTACTTTCCAGTTTAGCCTCGGTTCTGCTAATATAAATTTGATACCCGATTTGCCGGGAAATGTCTTTACATTATGATCTATAAAAGCTACCACTTCGTCTTTTAACAATTTGGGGTGCAGTTCAACCTGCAGTTGCCGCGTTAACAATCTTTTCACAGTTTCCAGCAGCATTACGCTGCTCAGCTTAAATTCAAAATCTGTTGTACTGTTCCATCGTGCTTTAAAATTTCCCGTGGCAAAAAGTACATTGCCCAAACTGAAGTGATCTTTAAAACGCACATAATCTTCTCCAAAAAGCGCCAGTTCGGTTTTACCGGAATAATCTTCTATGGAAAAAACACCAAATTGTTTTCCATTACGCGTAGTGCGGTGCTGTGCATCGGAAACCAATCCTGCTATCCGGAATTGCCGGAAAGGATTGGGATGGATCAGCAAGGTTTCTTTAAATTCTATAAACTCCGAAATGGTAGTGATACCATAATGTTTCATTTCAAATCTAAAATGATCTAAAGGGTGACCGCTTAAAAAAATGCCTGTAATGCTTTTTTCATGATCCAGCCATTCCGTTAAAGTCCAGGGTGCGCAATCCGGTAATTTTGGCGGCATTACATCAGGCATCTGCAAATCACCAAATAAGGTATTGGTAGTGTTAACCGACTGGCTCTGATAAATATTGCCAAATTTGATGATCTTCTCCAGTCCCGTGGAAGTATCACCCTGCGGGGTATAAAAATACTGCGCCCTGTGCATATCGGTAAAGCAATCGAATGCACCTGAATAAGCCAGGCATTCCAATGATTTTTTATTTACCATTCGCTGGTTAACCCGTTTTACCAGGTCGAATATGGATTTGTAAGGACCTTTTTTCCGTTCTTCAATAATGCCTTCTATAGCCGCCTCTCCTACTCCTTTCAATCCTCCCAGTCCAAAGCGTATTTCACCCTTTGCATTAACGGCAAAACCTTTCTGCGATTCATTGATATCGGGGCCAAGCACTTTCAGTCCCATGCGCTTGCATTCTTCCATGAAGAAGGTTATTTTTTCAATAGCGCCGGCATGATTCAATACCGCAGCCATGTACTCCGATGGGTAATGTGCTTTTAAATAAGCGGTTTGATATGCCACGAAAGCATAACAGGTAGAATGTGATTTATTGAATGCATACTGTGCAAAAGCTTCCCAGTCTGTCCATATTTTTTCCAGTACTTTTGCATCGTGTCCTTTTGCGGTAGCGCCTTTAATAAACTGCGCCTTCATTTTATCCAGTACAGATTTTTGTTTTTTCCCCATGGCCTTGCGCAGCACATCTGCATCGCCCTTGCTAAACCCACCCAACTTTTGAGAGAGCAGCATCACCTGTTCCTGGTATACAGTAATACCATAGGTATCCGATAATATTTCCTCCATTTCCGGCAGGTCATAGGTAATAGGCTCACGCCCGTGCTTACGGTCAATAAAATCGGGGATATAGGCCAAAGGACCGGGCCGGTATAACGCGTTCATTGCAATGAGGTCGCCAAATTTGTCCGGTTTCAGTTCACGCAGGTATTTTTGCATACCCACGCTTTCAAACTGGAAGGTTCCGTTGGTGTCGCCGTGCTGATATAACTGGTATGTTTTTTCATCGTCTAACGGAATGGTATCGAGGTCAATTTCAAGCCCATGATTTTGTTTGATGAGCTGCAATGCTGTTTTAAGAATGCTTAGCGTTTTTAATCCCAAAAAGTCCATCTTAATTACTCCGGCTTCCTCAATTACGCTTCCTTCAATTTGGGTAACCCACAAATCAGAATCTTTGGCAATGGCCACCGGTAATAATTCCATTAAATCTTTGGGGGCTATAATAATGCCCGCCGCATGTATGCCCGTATTGCGTACAGAGCCCTCTAATATTTCGGCCTCATGCAATACCTTCGAGTGCATATCGGTGCCATTGTAGAACTGGCGCAATTTCTTTACATTTTCAAGGTCATCCGCCGACAGTCCTTCCTTTTCTTCCAGCGACTTCTCCCCGTCTTTTATATTAAGCGGTGCATGCAACACCCGTTTTAATACAATGCCCGGCCTGTCGGGCACCAGTTTGGCCAATGCATTGGAGTCGGCCAAAGGCAGATCCATTACCCGTGCCACATCCTTGATGCTCATTTTAGCGGCCATGGTACCATAGGTGATGATCTGCGCTACCTGGTTTTTTCCGTATTTGCCAACAACATAATCAATCACTTTCTGCCTGCCTTCATCGTCAAAATCCGTATCAATATCGGGCATGCTTTTGCGGTCGGGGTTAAGGAACCTTTCAAACAGCAGGTTATATTTTATAGGATCAATATTGGTAATGCCTATGCAATAAGCCACTACCGAGCCCGCTGCCGAACCACGGCCGGGACCAACAAAAACGCCAATATCCCGGCCTGCTTTAATAAAATCGCTCACGATCAGGAAGTAGCCTGCAAAGCCCATGGATTTGATGGTGAACAATTCAAAATTGAGCCGTTCTTCAATTTCCGCCGTTAACGGATCATACCGTTTATGAGCACCCTCATAAGTAATGTGTTTCAGGTATTCCCATTGGTTAAGGTTATTATCGGCATGTACCTGGAATGCTTTTGGTATGGGAAAATTGGGGAGCAGGATATCCCGTTTCAGGTCCAGCAGTTCTATCTTATCCACAATTTCGCCCGTATTATATATTGCATCGGGCAGGTCATGGAATACCTGTTTCATTTCCTGCGTGGTCTTAAAATAAAACTGGTCGTTAGGAAAGGCGAACCGTTTGTTTTTTACAGCAATATCATCATCCGAAAATTCACGCAAAGCCGGTGTAGCCTGCTTTTCGCCGGTATTGATGCACAACAGAATGTCATGTGCATTAAAATCCTTCTGGTCTACATAATGAGAATCGTTGGAAGCGATAACCTTAACGTTGTATTTTTTGGCATATTTCAGCAATACGGCATTCACTTTTTCCTGATCGGGTATGCCATGCCGTTGTAGCTCCACATAATAGTCCTGCTGAAAAATATTCAGCCACCATTTAAATTCATTTTCCCCTTCCTCCTCTCCTTTCTTTAAAATGGTTTGCGGCACCAGGGCGCCGAGGCAGCAGGTTGTGGCAATGAGCCCCTCATGGTATTTATGGATAAGCTCTTTATCAATACGCGGGTATTTGCTGTACAGGCCTTCAATAAATCCCAGCGATGTGAGTTTAATAAGATTGCGGTACCCGGTTTCATTTTTGGCCAATAATATCTGGTGATGCCGCGGGTCTTTTTCTTCCTTTGAAAATACTTTGCGGTGCCTGGTTTCTGTAATATAAAATTCACAACCCACAACGGGTTTTACTTTTAAGGGGCTTTTTTTATCATCGGGGTTCACTTTATGCTTATAGGCTTCGGCCACAAAAGCAAATACGCCAAACATATTACCATGGTCGGTAATGGCCAGGGCCGGCATTTCATCTTTAATTGCCTTCTGGTATAAACTACTTATGGATGCCGCACCATCCAGTAAGGAATATTGTGTGTGAACGTGAAGATGGGAAAACTGGCTCATTGGGCAAATTTCGTAAAGTTGGGGCAACATTTAGCTTTGCATTTTCCACATGTATATAAAATTGCGGATACCGCATTGCGATTTTGTTTATCACTATGATTAATGAAATGCTAATATCATTTTTTAAAAGCTGCTAATAGCTTGCTGGTCTGGTTTTTGTGTACTATTTTGCAAAATTAAAAATCACACGGTTTTGCGTTATCTTCTATTTCTCGCGGGGATTGCTTTTGTTGGCAGCAGTTGCAGCAGTTTAAAATCCACATCCAGGTCTTCGCATGGGGCTTCCCGTGATAATACAAAGCATACATCTCCAAAGTTCCTTAATGATATTGCTATTGGCAGCGATCCGTCTCCTGCTACCGGGCGCAGTGATGAAGCAGTTCCACACATGCCGGAAAATTATAAATCACCCCGGGTATATATGTTCCCTGCTTTTAATATTGAACAGGGCGGACCACTGCAATTCAAGTATGCCATAAAAATGAATGTGGAGGTAGAGCGGCTGGCGAACAGGGATCTGTATAAATTTATTGAAAGCTGGTGGGGCACGCCTTACCGCATGGGAGGTTCCACACAAAAGGGAGTAGATTGCTCCGCTTTTACGCAAACCTTGATGTCGGTGATTTACGGGCTGCAAATTCCGCGAACTGCCAGTGAACAAAAAGCATTCAGTACTGTTGTGGATGAGGATGAACTCCGGGAGGGTGACCTTGTTTTTTTTAATACCCGCGGACGTGGCGTGAGCCATGTAGGCATTTACCTGCTGGATAATCAATTTGTACATGCCTCCTCTTCAGGTGGCGTGATGATCAGTAATTTGAACGACAATTACTGGCACAAAAGATTTATGAATGCGGGCCGGGTAGTAGACGAACAAACTGCCGCAGCGGTTTCCCTGAAAAGCAGGTAAAATTTCAGCACTTCGTCATTTGATGCTACATTACAATTGCTTTGTTCTTATATAAAAATTCCTGTCCGCACTAAACTCATTTTCCTCTCCCTTTTTTATTTTTATCGTCTTCCATTTTTGTGTTGGGCTGATCCATTTTTCACCGCCAAAATTTATTTTCAAAGGCATATTAAACCCTTTCACACAATCTGTCCAGCGATAACTCAATTTATTGCCGCTTATTTTATATTCCAGTACCGGTATTTGTGTTGTTCGCACATACTGGTCAAATACTTTTGAAAAATCAATACCGGATGTTTTACTGATGTATTCTTCCACCTGCTTTCCGGTAACCGTTTGATGGTAGAAAGTTTCATTCATACCCCGAAGCAACATCCTGAATGATGAATCATTGTTTATGATCTGCCGGATCATATGCACCAGGTTGCCTCCCTTATAATACATATCACCCGATCCTTCCTGGTTAACCCCATAGGGACCTTCAATGGGTTTGTCATTTTGAATTTTTTTTCTTGTCCCGATAACATACGCGTTGCCCGCGTCGGTACCATATTCGCAGCCGGTAAAAATCGTTTCGGAATAATTGGTAAATCCTTCGTGTACCCACATGTCGGCCACATCTTTGGTAGTAATATTATTGCCAAACCATTCATGACCGCTTTCATGCACGATAATAAAATCCCACTTCAATCCCCACCCTGTTCCGGAAAGATCTGTTCCTTTATACCCGTTGGCAAATCCGTTGCCGTAGGCTACTGCGCTCTGGTGCTCCATTCCCAGGTGGGGTGCTTCTATTAATTTATACCCGTCTTCATAAAAAGGATAAGGCCCAAACCAATGCTCAAAGCAATGCAGCATCTGTATAACCTGTTTAAATTGCAGTTTCGCTTTTTCCAAGTTGTAATCCAGCACCCAAAAATCACAATCCAGCCGCCCCTTTTCTCCCATGTAATCCTCATGCCAGTGTGCATATTTTCCAATGTAGGGAGTGATGTTGTAATTGTTGATGGGGTTCCTGACCGCCCACGTGTAAGTGGCAGTACCATCTCCGTTTTTTATTTCGCTTCTTAATCTGCCATTAGCTATTGCCGTTAGTGTATCCGGTACAGTCATGCTTAAGGAAGCACTGTCGGGCTCATCGCTTTGGTGATCCTTGCAGGGATACCACACACTGGCGCCCAACCCCTGACAGGCCACGCTGATCCAGGGATTGCCATTGTCGTCCTTGCTCCAGATCATTCCCCCGTCCCACGGCGGGTGTAAGGCCGGGCGCGGTATGCCATGATAATACACCGTAACCTTATTTATTTCCTGTTCGTTTTGAGTGGATGGTACTGCAACGAAATAAGCGTTCTCTTCCCTGCGGAAAGAAAGGTTTTCATTATTGTATAGTACACTGTCAATATCTAATCCCAACTGCAGGTCTATCTGCATTTCTTTTGCGGCAGCCGATACTATTTTATAGGAAATGATATTATACCCGGAGATGCTTCTTTTGGAAAAATCGAAATTCACGCTCAAACTGTAATGGGTAACATCCCACCATGCCCGCTCCGGCGTTATTGTTCCACGTAAAGTATCGGCATGGGTAAACTCCTGCTTTTGATGCAGCGGCTGGGCCCGGGAGGTGAATGATAAGAAGTGGAAAATCAAAAGTGAAAGAATAAAACGATATGGTATTTTTTTCACGCCGGTTTATTTTAAAAGCTAAATTTAGGACGTTTTAAGAACTATGGAGTTTAAATTACATTAATGAAGATATACAAAGTGGCAAGTGGTAAGTGGTATGCGATAAGTAGGCCGTTTGTTGCTATAAAGCTGTTTATTATTATTGCATCGGGTTGTATGCTGGTTTCCTGCGCCGGCCGGAAAGAGGCGGATAAAAAAATATTTCACTATAATCAACCCGAAGGTATCAGCTCCCTTGATCCTGCTTTTGCCAAAAACCAGGCTATTATGTGGGGCGTACACCAGTTGTTCAATACATTGGTGGAAGTAGATGAAAAACTGCACATCAGGCCTTCTTTGTGTAAGCGATGGATCATGTCGGATGACAGGCTTACCTATACCTTTATTTTACGGGATGATGTTTATTTCCACGATAATGCCGTTTTTCCGGGTGGCAAAGGCCGCAAAATGATTGCCGCTGACGTTGCCTATAGCCTGCACCGCATCATCAATACAACTACCGCATCGCCCGGCGCCTGGATATTTAATAACAGGATAAATAAGGCTGAGGGATTTACGGCATTAAATGACACTACTTTTCAATTAAAGCTCATCCGGCCCTTTCACCCCATATTGGGCATTCTCAGTATGCAGTATTGTTCTGTTGTACCCCATGAAGCGATAGAAAAATATGGAGCCGCTTTTCGCAGCAACCCCTGTGGCACAGGGCCATTCAGGTTCACACGATGGGAAGAAGGGCAGGTATTGCTGCTGGCAAAAAATGAAAAATATTTTGAGCGTGACAGCGCGGGTAACCGCCTGCCCTACTTAGATGGAATCAAGGTTTCCTTTTTAGACAATAAAGCCACTGAATTTCTTGAATTCACCCAGGGCCGCCTGGATTTTATTAATGATATTGATGCATCCTTTAAAGATGAAGTGCTCACCAAAAAAGGAGAGTTGAGAAAAGAGTGGAAGGGAAAAGTTGTATTGAGTAAACATAATTTTTTAAATACCGAATACCTGGGTATACTGGCAGATACCACGAATGAGCTGGTTAAAAACCATCCGCTTAAAATAAAAGCGGTGCGCCAGGCGATCAATTATGGATTCGACAGAAATAAGATGATCATGTACCTGCGCAATTCCCTTGGTACACCTGCAGAAAGCGGGTTTGTGCCGGCAGGACTGCCTTCATACGACAGCTCAAAAGTGAAAGGCTATTATTATGATGTTGCCAAAGCAAGACAATTATTGAAGGATGCAGGCTTTGCCGAGGGCAGAGGCTTACCTGAAATTAAACTGCTGACCATTCCGGTATATGCTGAACTGGGAAGCTTTGTAGCCAAACAACTCGAAGACATTGGCGTGAAAGTTCAGGTAGAAGTAGTACAGAAAAGTTTATTGCTGGAGCAAACCGCTAAATCGCAGGCCCTGTTCTTCCGGGGTAGCTGGATGGCAGATTATCCGGATGCTGAAAATTATCTCAGCGTGTTTTACGGCAAAAATCCAGCGCCTCCCAACTATACCCGTTATAAAAACACGGCATACGACAATTTGTACGAAAAAGTCTTACTGGAAGAGAATGATTCCATACGATATAATATGTACAGGCAAATGGATAAAATGATCATCGCCGATGCTCCTATCGTTCCTTTATGGTATGATATGGTGATCCGGCTAATACATCCCTATGTAAAAGGTTTCCGGCCCAATAGCTTAAACCTGCTCGAATTAAGAACAGTACAGATCAAAAAGTAAAAGAGAAACAATAACTTTATGAAACAGGACACATGTGGTTAGGTGATGTCCTGTATATGATCACTATCCTAAACAGATCTGCGTTATGAGAAATCTATTATTACGCTCACTGGCATTTATCGTTTTATGCAATACCTTTTGTTACACTGCCACAGCCCAGCAATTGGATGGATACCGGTATAATCCTTCTTTTCAGCCTCAACAGCATACCGTTGTAAACAAAATACAATTCAATGGCTATACCAATCACTGGCGGGATGATTATAAAAAATGGGTGCGTTACGGCAACCTGTTCAAAATGAGCGTGCCGGATGTATCATCCACCATTATTCAAAGCAAGATTGATATAGCCGAAGAGTTGCATGTACCCGGGTTGTGGATGCAGGAAGGGTTTATGCATGCCCTGCTCGCTTCCAGTTACACTACGCTTGAAAATCCTTCCGCCACACAGGCCGACCAGGCGATGGCACAGGGCAATGTGCTGATTTTTACAGACTCGGTGTATGATGTAGCTGATCAATTCCATAAGATTCCTGCACAGGATACCATATGGGGTGAAAAACTAAAGAGCCACCAGTATAAAGCAAAAGACTTTGAAAAGATCAATGCTTATTATCTTGAAAAAGACAACAGGAAAGTATTTGTTGTTGCCGGCCAAAACAAAACCTCAACCAAACGCTTAAAAGAACTTATAGCCAATACTGTTAGCATCGTACAGCAATACGATCTGCACAAGGGATGGTTTGGTGCTGAAACCTTATTAAAAAGCGTAACCTGTACGCCCGGTCATCCGTTAGAAGTGATAGGAAAAGGGATGAATGAGGGCAACGACTGGTTTGTGTTTGATGGTTATATGGATTTTTTGATGAAAGATGAACTGGAAGGGTGGATCAAAAAGGCGAACATTCCCGTGGTGGCCGATGTTGGCTTTTCGCCTATATACGGATGCAGCGATTACCGCGGTTTACAGGTCCAGGATATGGGCGGCAAAGAAGCATGGATCAAATATGCACAACAAAAAGGCGGCTATGTTTTTCGCCCGGTATATGCACCGCAAAGCGATGCCTGGCATTATGATGGCTATATAGCCAGTGCAGGAAACAAAGAGCAAATTGACAATGAAAACGTTCCTTTTATTTCTACCACGGGGCCGCTGATCGGCGATGCACTATCCAGTATGGTATTATTCGTAAAAAAAGGGGAAGCCTTTACCAAAGAAAAAATGTGGGAAGCCATTTTGCAAAGGCGGGCGGTAGCTGTGCTGGATGAAGGTAAGATGATGGGACCAGCCCGCTTCAGAAATGCATTGCAAATGCTTTTATTAGACCGCGTTTTCACTGAAGACTATTTTGGCGACCGGATTGATCTGCAGGCTAACACCGAAGGATATACGTTGCAGGTAACGGTTTCCAACAACTATGATCATTCCGTATCGGGCATGCTTAACATTCAGCTTCCTCCGGAAATTACCGGGGATGAACCGATGATGGCTTCAGCCATCGCCTTGCCGGCGAACAGCACAAAAACCATTACACTTAAAATACGGCCCACTGCAGCGGGCATGGACAAAACCAATCCCATTGCCATAGCTTATAAATGGAACAATAAAACAAAACGTACGCTGGCGATACTGGATCTGCCGCCGGCCATTTCGGTAAACCGCTTGTTGTATGGCCATGCACCTGTAGTTCAATACCCGGTAACGGTTCATAATTTTTCGGCGGAGGCTTCATTCCCTGTGCAGGTGCAGGTGTTTGAAAAAGGCAAAACCGGCAAAGCCGTTTTTTCCGCTACCCAAAAAATAAACACTGCTCCCGGAACCTGGCAGGAAATTGTTTTTGACCTGAAACTGGCTTCCGGAGATTATGATGTTAAAACATCCACGTTAAACGTTGCTTATACCAGCCAGTTAGGCGTTGGGAAAAAAGAGGGACATGCTTATGCATATGAACTTGACCTTAACGCGGATAACGTAAAAGAATACCGCCTCGAAAACGACAGCGTGCAGGTAACGCTCCTGGCAACAGGCGCCCGGATAATTGAATATATTGTAAAAAGCAGGAAAGACAATGTGCTCTTTAAACTATGGCCCGACAAACCGGAGGATGATAAACGTCCTTTCAGGAAATATGGTTTTTATCCCTATGGAGGCTTTGAAGATTTTTTGGGGCAGGCCAGCATGGAAACACACCAGGTATATGATGCAAAACTGGTGAAAAAGGAAGGCGATTATGTGCAGGTGATCATGACGGCGGATTATTTTGGGAACAGGCTACAGAAAACATTTACACTATATAGCAATTCGCCTTTATTAGAAGTGCGTTTTGCTTTGAACTTCATCAATCCTGAAGCGAATGTAATAGGTCCCCAGCCTATTTTGGAACTTGGTAAAACACATGGAACGGAAGATGTTTTTATTGCTCCGGATAAAGACAGCATGCTGCATGTAAGAATGCGTCCGGAAGAATATTTTGGCAGGGTGATCAACTTAAAAGAAGGATGGAATGCCGGGTATGATACCAAAGAAGACATTGGTTTTGTTGGCGCTTATCCTGTTACCCAGCCTTTATTCCTGCACATGTGGATGAACCATCCCAGCAATGGAGAATCGCGTTATTATTATACCGAATTTCAGCCCTGGGTGCCCATCATTCAAAAAACAACCATGTATTTTACCTATTATCTCTGGGGCGCCGGCGGCGGATGGGAAGAAAGTGTAAAAGCATTAAGAAAAAGAAATTTAATTACCGAACGATAATCATTCAAAACCAATGAAACGTTTACTGCTGAAAATAATATTAACCGTTGCTTTATTGCCCGGCATATGTACCGTAGCAAATGCGCAGGCCCTGAAGCTTACGAATCTTGAATTAAATTATCCCAATCCCGCTATTCCTTATTATCACATTAAAGCGGATATCAATCTGCCTTCCGCATCTATGATTGAAGTGGAAATGACGGTAAACGGAAAAACTTTGCGGTATACGGATCTTCGGTCCGAACACGATCTGGGTGATCTTAACCATCCACATCTCACCAACCGTCCTCCATCCGGGTCCGGACTTTCGCAGGACAATGTTTTATACCTGACCCCATCTGTTATTGGTTGGGTAAAGTGGAATCCCGGCCAGCAATACGATGTGAAGCTAACGGTTCGAATGAAAAAAACTTTGCAGCATGCTAAAAACGATGTATTGCTCACCGTTAGTAAAAAAGTAACTGCGCCCTCAGCGGCTGTATATGATACCGCATGGAAAAAATACAAATCGGTGGTGCTGAGTGAAACGGCGGGTATAGACAGGAAAGCTGAGCCGGTAGAATTGCTCCTCCCCTTTTACCCCGATGAAGTACATGATCTGAAAAGGGAGATCCGCGTGGCTGCTTTTGATCCGCAAACGCACAGCGTTACCGAAGTACCATCGCAGGTATATGATATACAGGAATATTTGGTTGAAGATGATCTGGCACCGGGAAAGGATGGCAAGCCTACCCGCGATGTACCCGTATGGATGCCGACCGTTACGGCAAGGGTAGCTTTTTTAGCCGATGTACCAGCCAGGAACAGCCGCGTATTTTTTGTGTTTTATGATAACAAAGACGCCATGGTGAAAACGTATGCCACCGATCTGCGGGTGCAGGGAGAAGCGCCCGGTTTGCAAATAGATAATGATTATTTATCGGTTGCATTACATCCCAAATCGGGCCATTTTGACCAGCTCACCTTAAAAAGCAAGCCGCAATTTCCCTTTTATCACCGCAAAGAAACCAATGGGGCCATTCACTGGAACCCTGAAATATATACCCCGCCCGTACCATGGACACATACTTCGGACTGGGATCCGCCGCAGCATGTGCAATCCTTAACCGGGCCCGTTATTGCCTTCAGTGATGTATGGGGAAATTTGCGTGAAATTCCCCAGGTCGACGCCTCCGTTAGGTATGAATTTTTTCCCGGCAAACCCTATTTCATCAGCACTACCAATTTACGGATCAATGAAACGGTGCAAAGTCTTGCGTTGCGCAATGCCGAAATTGTTTTTAAACGTGAACTCATTACACATGCCGCCTGGTATGATGTGGTACGCGATTCGGTTATTGAATATGATGTAACCAAAATGCCCGATCTTACTGATGTAAAAATGCAGGATGATGTGCCATGGATCAGCTTTTATAACAAAGAAACGGGTGTGGGTTTTGCCGGCATACAACTCAATTATTCCAATGCAGGACTGGAAAACAGGACAAGATTATTAAATCCATTCTTTTACATCACCGGCGGGCCCTGGATTTACTGGGCAAGAGCATTATCATTGAGCTTTCTGTCATCGAACATGCAGCAAATGATCCCCGTAATGAAGGGTAATTTCTTTACTGAAAGATGGGCGTACCTGCTGTATGAAACAGAAAAAGGCGCCCAACCTTATGCACCTGTACTGAGCTGGCAAAAAACGCTTACACATCCCTTGCGCATACAGTTGGTAGAGGAAGTGGATGATCGTGTATCCAAAAGCGTTACTGAATTGTATATCGAAAAGGGCAAGACCGGCTGGGAAGGAAGAGAAACGGGGAGACATTGATCAATTTGAAAATTTGAAAATGTGGGAATTTAAAAATGTAGCAGTTTGCACGCAACAAAAGGAGCGTCAGACCGCGGATGAATGTGAGAAATGTGGAAATGCGAAAAATGTGGAAGATATAATATAAAGCACCAGGAAATCACAAAAACAAACCCGTCCTCCGTGTCGGATAAATCTCAAACCCAGCGACCGGCACAGGATATCATCATTCAGCCGTCAGCTATGAATACACTTAACCTGTGAACTGAAACTTGTAACCTGTAACCTGAAACATCTCCTAATCTTTTACTTTTTTTATGAAAATATACATATTGTTCCTGCTCCTCTTTTCCTGTCATAATATATTTGGACAGGAATTTGCCCATGGCCCTGATCCCTTGCCGGTGAAACCTTGTACAGATTTTGCAATAACCGGTAAAGGAGAAAATGCTGAATGGCAAAAAACCAACTGGATAAACCTTCATCAAATAGATGAGGGAAAAAAATATGAAACGAAATATAAAATCCTTTACTCTGTAAAAGGGATATATGTATTGTTCAGCGGAGAAGACGAAAAAATAACCAGCACATTTGAAAACGATTTCGATAACCTTTTTAATGCCGATGTATTTGAAGTATTCTTTCATCCGGATCCCTCAACACCCTTATACTTTGAATACGAGATCAGCCCCCTGAACAAGGAGCTTGTATTGTTAATTCCCAATTTAAAGGGCGGGGCCTACGGCTGGACGCCCTGGCATTATAGCGGAGAACGAAAAGTAAAGAAGAACGTGCACTTAGAAGGAGGACAGATGCAACCTGGCGCGGTTATCCGTTCATGGAGCGCAGAATTGTTTTTCCCCTACTCCCTCCTCAGCCCTTTAAGCAATATTCCGCCTGAAAGCGGCACGATATGGAACGCCAATTTTTGCAGGCTGGATTATGACAGTGGCAGCATGATCAAATGGTCATGGTCGCCGGTTGAACGGTCTTTTCATGAATTTAAAAAATTTCGTTCTATTCGCTTTGAATAATGCCTATAGGCTATGCTTCAATATTCCAAAAAGCCTTACATTTGCAACCGCTTCAAAAGCAAGCGGATGCCCAGGTGGCGAAACTGGTAGACGCACTACTTTGAGGTGGTAGCGCTGGAAACGGCGTGCTGGTTCGAATCCAGTCTTGGGCACAAAAGTGGGCAAATCGAAAAATGACTCGGTTTGTCCATTTTTATTTTGGCTGAAACCCTTATCCAGACTGTATATTAGCTCAACTGCTTCGTTCAGTCTAGCGGTTCGATATTGGAATCCGTCAAAAACGAGTTTTTCAGGATATATCGAACCAATTATCTCCCGCTTGCCCTTATTATCGGCTTTTTCGTATAGCATGTCAATGATATTGGTTTACGCTTTTATTATCCCTAAAGGAATCGGCAAGAATCTTTACGATTGCGTCCCGGTCATTATTTTGGGCTCGTTTCATATTCTGGCATAGAAAGAAATATAAAATATTGACTACAAGTAATGTACCGGTTTTACCGCTAACTGTGGTCTAATAAAACCACGAAAAGACCTCCCGTTAAGGGTTTTGGCTTAACGGAACTCATATAAGAAAGTTCTTGGAGGCTCTTTAAAAATGGTTTGATAAATTGCCATGGTAGTCTCACATAGTGCTTTTTGCCACAAATAACGCCAGGTAACAAGAATTAACCCTGCTAATTCGTGTAATTTGTGGCAGCAAAAAACGACACTGGGATTCAGCATTCTATTTTTAGACAGCTTCTTACAGAAAGAAAGGATAACAAAAGCTCTAGTTAAATGTATTCATCAGCTTTATCTCATTCCGGTATAAGATGATCTTGCCGTCATTTTCTAATTGCTTTAACAAACGGGATATTACCACCCTTGATGTAGCCAATTCATCTGCTATAAGGTAATGAGATGCTTTTATAACACTGGAGCCGGTAAGGCGTTGTTTTTCTTTCAGGTAATGAATGAGGCGTTCGTCTAATTTATGAAAGGCAATACTTTCAATAGATTTTAGCAACTCTAAAAAACGTCCATTAAAACTACGCATGATGTAGTTTTTCCAGCTTGTATATTTGCATAGCCATTCTTCAAGCTTAATATGCGGTATCGCAAGCAACTCAACATCATCTTCAGCAATCGCTCTTACTTCACTTTTTTTTGCTTCCACACAGCAGCTATAGGCCATGGAACAGCTTTCATTGCTGGATAGATAATACAGCAAAATTTCTTTGCCATTTTCATCCATTCTAAATACTTTGACGGTGCCTTTTATAATCAATGGCATCATACGGATATACTTACCATAATCCATAATAATGTCGCCTTCCTTAAAAAATTTATATTCACCAAATTGATGCATTTCCTTTACCAGGGCTGGTTCAAATATTGCATCAAAAGTTGAGGGAGTAGTCATGATTTTTAAAAACGGTAATTAAAAATATAATTTGGCCGCACGATATAAACCTTACTAAAATAGACTTATTGATATTGTAAGTTTAGTTATAAGTAAGGATTTACTACCATTCAAAGCGCTGTACCAACCCGTTCAAGGGTATTTGTAAAGATACGCCATATATCGGCGTTAACTGGAATGTTAGCCAAGCTTTATATATCACCTGAAAAATGATTTCTCCCGTGAAGTTGTACCATAGGAGCCCGATGATGCGCTCAGCAAAATTTCAAATCCGGAAAGCAACCTCCCGTGTTAACTGTTTAGCTTATCAAACATTAAATAGTTTATATGCTAACAAGACTTCCCTTTTTCTACACCCGCTGCGTCCAGTATCTTTTCCAGCGGGCAAAACTTTGTAAAAGAAGACTGTAATAAATTAACCCCAACAAATACACCCAGCCAAAGCCATTTGATACTTACATACATGGCAAGTGCAATACTCACTAAAACAATAGTGCCTGCAACAGCACGAACAATTCTTTCTCTCATGATTATTAAAATTTAAGTTTAGTAATTTGATTTTTCTACGGGTACAATAAATGCCCTGACCGGAAAATTGATTTCACTTTGCTCATTGTATTTTTTGATCAGCTCAATTCCGTTCTCTGCATTTTCATTGGCAGTGAAACTGAACATCATCATAGAATCAAATTTTTCTTTGCCGGCAGCAAACCATTCTTCCAAAAGATCAGGTGACTGGCTATCTTTGAATCCAATTACATCTGTTGCGCTGAAGACATGAATATTAGCCTCTTTGAATATTTTAGTAACATCATCCTGGTATTCTTTTAAACAGGTTACAATGAAAAGTTTCATAACTATAGATTTAGGTTATTTTTTTAGGGTATTTTTTACGTATCATTTTATAATACAATAGCGGCACAACCAATAAAGTGAGAAATGTTGAAGTGATCGTTCCACCCATCAATGAAATAGCAAGTCCCTGGAATATTGGATCGAACAAAATAATAATCGCACCCAATGCTACTGCCCCGGCAGTTAATAAAATTGGTGTTGTACGAACTGCCCCTGCTTCTATGATAGCCTGTTTTAACGGAATACCTTCTCTTAAACGGATATTGATAAAGTCAATGAGCAATACCGAGTTTCGGACCATCACACCTGCCAATGCTATAAATCCAATCATTGATGTAGCGGTGAAATAAGCACCCAGCATCCAGTGGCCTAACACTATTCCGATTAATGATAATGGTATAGCAGCCAGCATTACCAACGGCACAGTAAAGTTTTGAAACCAGCCCACTATCAATATGTAGATTAGTAAAATAACCACTCCAAATGCAATTCCCAGATCCCTGAATACTTCAAAAGTGATCTGCCACTCGCCATCCCATTTCAGAGTATAGTTGTCTTCCAATTCTGGTTGATGTGTATATTCTTCTTTTAAAGAGAAGCCTTTTGGAACAGTTATGTTTTTTAAGCTGTCAGAAATGCTTGCAATAGCATAAGAAGGACTTTCAAGTTTGCCCGACATATCGGCCAGTACATACACTACTTCTTTTTGATTCTTACGATAAATATTTT
Source organism: Agriterribacter humi (assembly GCF_009192765.1). GTDB lineage: Bacteria > Bacteroidota > Bacteroidia > Chitinophagales > Chitinophagaceae > Agriterribacter > Agriterribacter humi. The sequence continues at coordinate 149,962 of NZ_VOHQ01000010.1, forward strand.
TCTGTTTGATTTGCCTGGTTACAGTCACCACATCCCTGATGGGAACACTATTGCCTTGCATTCCGGTGATTCTTAAATCAAGTATATCATCTATATTGGCTTTGTCAGCATCACTTAACTGCAATTTTATAATGGTCTGACTGAAGGATGCAGGTTCATATACATTGCCTACCGGCATGCCCGAAAGGGCAGCATTGATTGTGGCTGTCACCTGTGCAGTAGCAACACCGTGACGCATTGACTTTTCTTTATCCACCTCAAAGTGGTATTCAGGCTGGTCATCTTCTACCATCCAGTCAGCATCTACCACATCTGCTGTTTTATTAAAAAGCGTTTTTACCTGCTTCGCAATTTTTATCTGCTCATTATAATCCGGGCCATAAATTTCTGCAACCAGTGTAGATAATACTGGTGGCCCTGGTGGCACTTCCACGATCTTTGCGTTGGCATTGTATTTTTTAGCAATTGCCTGGATAGGGGCACGCATTTTTTTGGCAATATCATGACTTTGAATACTGCGATCTTTTTTATCAACAAGGTTTATTTGTATGTCCGCCACATTATCGCCTCTGCGTAGATCATAATGCCTCACCAAGCCATTAAAACTAATTGGCGCTGACGTGCCAATATAGACCTGGTAGTTTTCCACCAATGGCTGAGCTGCAACATAACCCGCTATATCTTTTGCAACGGCTTGTGTTTTTTCCAGTGTAGTTCCTTCGGGCATATCAATTACTACCTGGAATTCATTCTTATTATCGAAGGGTAGCATTTTTAAGGCCACTGACTTAGTGTAGAATAGCATCATTGATCCTAACAGTATCACAACTATACTGAGAATAAATGTCCAGCGTTTCCAGCGTGTTTCCAGCATGGGGTTAATGAAGGCACGATAAATTTTATAGATACGGCCTTCTTCCAGAGCATGCACTTTACTTTCTTTATGAGCGCCGCCTTTCTTTTCTTTTTCACGAAGAAATATATAACCGAGATAAGGAGTAAGTGTTAATGCAACTATCAATGATAACATCATGGCAATGGATGCTCCAATCGGCATCGGACTCATGTACGGGCCCATCATTCCGGATACAAATGCCATTGGCAATACCGCCGCAACCACAGTTAACGTTGCAAGTATTGTAGGATTGCCTACTTCATTGATCGCATAGATAGCAGCCTGCAGCGGCGGCAGTTTTTTCATCTTAAAATGCCGGTGCATATTCTCCGCAATGATGATAGAGTCATCTACCACAATACCCGTAATAAATACTAGTGCAAAAAGGGTAATACGGTTTAAAGTATAATCCATCATGTAATAACTGAACAGTGTAAGTGCAAACGTTACAGGTACAGATAAGAATACGACAAGACCACCACGCCAGCCCATGGCGAGCATTACAAATAACGTAACCACCACTATTGAAATAAACAAATGAAACAACAGTTCCGAAACTTTATCCGATGCAGTTTCCCCATAGTTTCTGCTAACAGTCAATTGTACCTCACTGGGCAGTAATTCTTTTTTAAGGTGCTCAACTTTATTAATGATTTGTTCTGACAGTTTCATTGCATCTGCACCTTTCTTTTTAGCAACGCTTAAAGTAATGGCAGGGTAATTTGATTTGAAAGCATTCGCTTTTGAAGTATCTGCATTGCCATAACCAAACAGTACATACTGACTGGCTGTTTCAGGCCCTTCTTCAACCTTTGCTATTTGTTTTAAGTAAACAGGTTGTTGCTGATTGATACCAATCACAAGATTGGCCACATCATCGGAGGTTGTAAGAAAGTTTCCTGTTTCAACAGAAAATGCGGTATCCTGCTGTAATAAGTTGCCAGCCTGAACCTGTACATTACTGCCCTGTATTTGTTTGCTGATGGATAAAAAATCAACATGGTTTTCTGCCATTTTGTTTTTATCCAGCAAAACTTTTACTTCCCGGCTTCTGCCACCTAAAATATTAATGTCCGCAACGTCGGGTATCTTCTTTACTTCATTCGTCAGTGCCTGTGCAATTTGTTTCAACTGGTAGTCATCATACTTTTCACTCCACAGTGTTAAGCCTAATACGGGTACATCATCAATTGCTCTTGTTTTTATCAATGGTAGTGTAACACCCTGCGGCATTTTATCCATGTTTTTCATCAACTCACTGAACAATTTTACCAAAGAACGCTCCACATCTTCGCCCACTTTAAACTGAACAATCAGCATAGCCTGCCCTTTCATGGAAGTAGAATACACATACTCCACACCCTTCACATTGGAGATCATTTTTTCCATAGGTGCCGCTACTTTTGTTTCCACATCTTTGGGTTCAGCACCAGGGTAGCCGATAAAAATATCCGCCATCGGAACTTTTATCTGCGGTTCTTCTTCCCGTGGAATTAAAAAAGTGCTGTAACCACCAATCAGCAAAAAGGCAATCATTAACAGTATCGTTAATTTAGATTGTAAGAAACCTTTGGCTATATTTCCTGAAAGACCGTTTTTCATTGTGTGTATTAATTCGTTTATAATCTTCGTGGCAGTAGTTGAAATCTTCCTTCGCTGCTTATTTAATTTTTATTGGAATACCATTGTATAATTTTCCGTCCGCAGTTACAACAAACTGTTCATTTTTTTCCAGGCCACTCAATACTTCTACTTTATCGCCGAAAGTTTTTCCTAAACGCACCCACCGGAGCAAGGCAGTGTTATTACTGCCGATAGTGTATAAACCAGTTAACTGGTCTCTATGCTCAATGCTGGAAACCGGCACCATTACCGAGTTTCCTGTTGTTGTAACAGCTACCGGTTCTTTTACAGGGATCGAAACTGTTGCGTACATACCGGCATACAACCCCTTTTTATCTGCATCAGCAATATTTACTTTTATGATATACTGGCCACCTGTAAATTGTGACGATGGATTGATTTGAACAACAGTGCCTTTAATTGTTTTATCAATTGATTTGATAGTTACAAATGCTTCTGCGCCCTGGTGAATTTGATTGATGATATTTTCCGGCACGGATGCACTTACCTGGTAGCTTCCACTTTGTTCGATAGTTAATATCGGCATACCCGGATTTGCCATACTTCCGGCATCTGCTAATTTTTGTGTTACAATTCCGGAGAAAGGCGCAGTTAAGCTGGTGTAACCCAGGCTTGCATTTACTTCATTCCGCATCTGTCTTGCACCTTCTAATCTTGATTTCGCTGAGTTATATTGGAGTGTAACATTGTCCAACTCTTTTGCAGTAGCACTTTGTTGTTTATATAAAGTAGTAAACCGCTCATAATCCTTTTGCGCACTGTTCAAAGCAGCCTGCGCCTCAGAAATCATTGCATCAGTTTGCCCTCTTTTTGCTATCATATCCTGGTTACTGATAGTAGCCAGTAACTGGCCTTTACTTACATGATCGCCCACTTTTACTTTCAGCATTGTTATAAAACCCATCACTCTTGTGCTGATATTTGCGGTTTGCGATGCTTCAATTTGTCCGCTTACATTTATTCCCTGTTGACCTGTACCGGATGGAGTAGCAACTGTTACCATTACTGCTGCATCTGTGTTTGCAATAGCAACTTCTTCTTTGTTAGAAGAACAGGCGCTGAAAACAATCAGTCCGATACCTGCAAATATTTGTGAAGTCGTTTTTAAATTAATCATCTTGCTTGTATTTAAAGTAGTTTATTTATTAGTTGAAGTGGTTAGTAATTGTAAATATGCTTTGGTAACATTGGTTGTAAAAAGTGCCTGCGCCAAAGCAAATTTTTGTTGCGAAAGTTGTGTGGCTGCCTGTAACACGTCGGTAGTATTTACAAGACCCTGTTGAAAGCGATTTTGTAAAATTTGTAAAGCTTCAGTAGCCTGTTCGATAGACAACTTTTGCTGCTTAATATCAAATTGAGCGTCCGCAAGATCACGGTAAGCTTTGTTTATTTCTAATTGACTTTGCTCTTTTTGCTGCGTTAGTTGTTCAGACAATTTATTGCGTTCTAATTTTTGTGTCGCAATCTTATTCTTAGTGCTGTTTCCTTTAAAAATATCCCATGATAATTGCACGCCTGCCAAATAAGCATTAGCACTAAAGCCAAGCATCCGGTTATCATTTAACTGGTAACTTCCAAATGCGTTTAGCTTTGGATAATAACTCATTTTATTGGATTGAATCATCAGGTCAGATGCTTCAATCGCTTTTTGCATGGCTACAAAATCTGATCTTGAAGCAGCAATCTTTGTAATCGTATCGCTTGCTAAACTTTCTGCTTGCATAGCATTATCTACTTTATAAATAAACCCATCTCCCTGCCCCATCAGCAGGCTGAGGTAATCAGATGCATTACGGATATTACTGTTGGCTTTTGCAAGATTGGTTTCCACTGTTGTTACTTGTACCTGTACGTTCAATACATCGGATTTTTGAATTAATCCCTGCTTAAAATGGTTATCTGTAAATGTGTAAACAGATCTAGTTGTTTGCAATGCATCTTCTAAAACTTTCACTGCATCATAGGTCAGTTGGAGTTGCAGGTAAGCTTTTTGTACTTCAAAAGTTAGATACTCCTTGGTACGTTGTGTTTTGTATTGATATAATTCAGTTTGTTTTGCTGCCGCTTTTCTTTTGTATAACAAATCCATATTTACCAGGGGCTGCTGTACTTCCAGCTTTGTTGTAAAATCGCCGGTTGCTCCGGGGCTGTTTAACAATGCAGGATTGAAATCATTTTGAGTGATTGATTTTTGCTGCAGTTTAAATCCAAAAGCATTGAGTGGGTTATTGGTGCTCATGGCAGTGTAAGAAAACCCTACCTGCGGCAAATAGATAGCTTCTGTTTGCTTATAATTGGATGCTGCTATACTTTCATCCAGCTTAGCCAGTTGAACGGCTTTGTTGTTATTTAGTGTAGCTTTAATGGCCTCATTTAGGCTTAAATGTTTTGTACTGTCCTGAGCTAAGGCGACTGACATGATACTGTTTAGAATGAGGGCTACCCCAACAACCTTTAAAACGAAATTTCTTCTTCTGTTCATTAGCTTTTTTATTTGTAGCAAAACTAACTGCATAAAAAAGGTTGAACTGTAACATTTGTAACTTACCACAGAGCTAATTCCTTTCTCGTCAACATGTAACAGGCGTTCGCCTTTCTTAGGATCCTGTACACCTTTTTGTATTTGTCCTTTTTTTTCATGCTGCAACTATTTTTGACTGATAAGTATTGTATCAGGAAGTAAAGGTTAGTTTATCATATCTGTGAAGTATTACACAATAGAAGAAATGACTTGTATCATTCACACATTTGAATAACCGTATTGCCTATTAGAAGAATATTACAAGAAACACAGGCAAAAGATTACAAATCAAAATAATTGCCGGCCCAAGCGTAGGTTATTCTTGAAAATATTTCATTAGCTGAAAGCCGCCAAACAGCATAGAATTAGTGGAAATAAAAAAGTACTGTTCCGATATCGAATATCAAAACAGTACTCATTCAATCAATCTCTTGGTTAATTAATTTACATACTGGTTCACATTATTCCATGTACCGCCATTTATCACATTGGTAAAACCATTTTGCTCCAATATGGATTTTGCCTGGCTGCTTCTGCCACCACTAAGACAAAAAACAATAATGTTTTTCTTGTTTTTGAATTTAGCTAACTGCGTTGGTATAGTATTCAAAGGAATATTAACCGATCCTTTTACATGACCTCCGGCAAATTCTGCGGGATTTCTTACATCTACTAAAAATGCACCTTCATCTATTGCGGCTTTAATATCTACTTTGTGGCCACTACCGAATAATTGCTGTAAAATGTTCATAGTTATATTTTTATATTGTGAATTTTTTGATTACTCCAACCAATCCTGCTTTCGGTACCACCCCGCTTTGTCTCCACAGCGGTTTGCCGTTTTTAAAAAGTATCAGTGTAGGCACACCCTGTACCTGGTATTCCTGTGCAGCCTGCGGGCTTTTGTCCACATCTACTTTGATGATGGTCACCGCATCCCCAACTTCTCTTTTTACATCTTTAAGAATAGGTGCCATCATTTTGCAAGGGCCGCACCACTCTGCAAAAAAATCAACCAGTACCGGCTTATCTGAATTTATGATCTCGTTAAATGTCATTTTCCAATCTATTTTTTGTTTTAAATGATTCTCTTCTATTCTCTTTTTTAAACATACCAAACAACAATGTACCCATGATGGCTCCGTAAATTGTACTGTTGATTGGTTTGGATGTAATCAAGCAAGTGCCGGTTGCACAGCCAATTTGATGATAGTATACATATCCTGCAATAGCTCCGACAAATGCACCTACAATATAGAGCAGGTTGTTTTTACACCACTTCTTCATAATTGATATCTTTTGTAGTTTCAGAATTTCTTTTTGGAGGAGCCGTAGCACAACCCCCAACCCCACAACAACCAATATTAAATACGGGCATGATGGTAAATAATAGTCCTAAAATTCCCATTGTCCAGTCTTTTACAATTACAGATTGAACTATGATAAAAATTCCTAAGCCCAATCTCAAAAACCTCATAAAATTCCAGTTGCTGAATATTGCCTGTTTCATAAATTTATTTTATTGTATTGTACCTGCCTACAGCGCAGCTTACAAATGATTTTGCTTTACTTATTAAATTGTTACTTCCTTTTTCAGGATAGCCGAGAGCAGCCAGTTTCACCGCAAGGTCATTTCTTTCAATTGTAACGCCAGATACACATACTTTATCTTCAGCTTTATCAATTTCTACTGCCGTAACCCCTTTTAGTTTAAGTAAGGCTGTCTTAATGCTATTCATACAGCCGCCACATTTTATGTTTTCTACAAATATTTCATGTGTTGTCATTACTAATCATTTAATAGTGTAAAATTAGGATTTGTACGATTCCTCTTTGGTAACAAAGGTTACAAATGAAAACGTCTGAAATATTATATAACCCGGTTTCCTAACGAGGAAATTAACATCGTTAATTTCCGGGAATGTTGCAAGCTATTTGATCGCTGGTTTTTGTTTGGTAACATTTGATACTTACTACTATGATTATAATCGGTTATAGAATTTCATTAACCATTGGAGAAAAAAAAGTCTTGTAATGACTGTTACCTCACTTACATAAAACAGCCTGTGTGTAAATCACCGGCCGCCATGTCTCTTCGTTAGAGTAAAATCAATTGGTAACTTATATCACTTAATGATGGTATAGTTAAGTACAAGGAAATTTACATGTTAAAGGCAGCAATACATTTATATGCTATCAATAAGATAAACGATCAGGAAAACACTTACTAAAAAAATAAATGCAGTAGTAACAGTAATAAGTATGGAGGAATGTTTGTAATAACCAAGTGTTATCTGTTTTTCAGAACGCCTGTAACGGATATACGAAAGTACTGCAGTAACAGTGCCTACAGCGACTAAAATTATTCCTACGATGCCAGAGTACCCCTTTGAAGGAATTACATTTTCCTTTCCGAGTATCACGGAAGGGTATTGTTCAGCCGTCTTTTGCCATATTTCAGCTAAAGAATAAATTTTCTTCTGCGCATGAGCATCAAGGCTTAGTATCAGGCACCAAAAGGTGGCTGATATAATTATTTTATATCTCATTTTTATTTTGTAAAATGTAAAATCATTTACCTGAAAAGGCGATTAAGCCATCAGATATTAGGAGTAGTGTGAAAAAGAAAAAGTAATCAGATTAGGAGGCTGCGATGCTGAAGGAAGGGGGAACAGGAGAATGATAAAAATGGGAAACTACATTGTAACTTAGTCTGGTAGTGTTTAAAAAAGACTGGATATAGTATCCGGTATGATTGGAATTATTTGATGTGTGAGCGGGAGGATCTACTTGCTTGTGCTGAGATTTATCATCTTGAAAAAGAGATACTTTATTTTTAGCTGAATAACAATTACTATAGCTGCCAAATAGATGTTTGGAATATTGGGTACTACTTGTTTGATTAGATTTGGAGGGGATAGATGTTTGCGAAACAGAATTATTTATAAATAAACGTTTCAGCGGACAGGAAACAACCAATACCAAAATAGCCAGTGCAAACAGGGATGCACTGCACATTTTATTTTGATAAATAGTATTTCTTTTTGTTAGCATTTTTTCAAAACTAACTTTTAGCGTTAATATCCTATCGATTATTTTGACAATTATAAGTTAATAAAAGCTTCCAACACCATAATTGCACAAAAATAAATGGCTTGAAATTATAATATGACATCTTCTTCTTTGGATACTTTTGTTGCTTTCAAAATTTGCGTGTAAAGAAATTAACTAAAAAGAGAAGGCAACCTTTTACAGTTGCCTCCTGGTTTCCATCATGCTTGAATACACTTTATTGAACCTTAAAGCAGACGCTTTTTTTATGCTGTCATTACTTTACTCTGGCACACAAAATCTGTTTTAGGAATTGCTGTTTCGCTGATGGCTTTAAAGCCGCCTCCTATTTCAGTAAAATTTCTGTAACCTCTTGCCTGAAGAATAGATGCTGCCATCATGCTCCGGTACCCCCCTTCACAATGAAGAAAAAAATGTTCTTGGGGGTTTATATCTTTTATCCATTCATTAATAGCAGCAAGGGGCCTGTTATAAGATTCGTCAACATGCTCTGCAGCATACTCAGTTTCTTTACGAACATCAAAAACTTTGTCTTCACCTATTATCAGATCTTTTGCAAATTGCTCGGCAGATATTCTATCAACTACATCTGCCTCTTTACCTTCCGTCAGCCAGGCTTCAAAGCCGCCCTTTAAATGTCCCAATATATTATCAAAGCCTACACGGCTTAAACGGGTTACAGCTTCTTCTTCAAATCCTTCATCAGTAACCAATAACAAGGGTTGTTTTACATCTACAATTAATGCACCAACCCAGGGCGCAAAATCTCCATTCAATCCAATATTCACGGATTGCGGAATAAAGCCTTTATAAAAATCTGTATTGGCTCTTGTATCTAAAATTAATGCGCCGGTATTTTCTGCGGCTACCTCAAATTCATCAGGTGTTAAAGCCCTCATGCCATTATTTAAAACTGTTTCAAAACTTTCGTACCCCTTTTTATTCATGGCTACATTCAATCCAAAATATGCAGGTGGTGGAAGCAAGCCATCGGTTACTGCTTTTACAAAGGCTTCTTTATCCGGTTGATTTAATGCATAGTTCATTCTTTTTTGATTGCCCAATCTATCAACCGTTTCTTTCATCATGTTTTTACCACAGGCACTACCTGCACCGTGTGCAGGATATACTATTACATCATCAGCCAAAGGCATTATTCTGGTCATTAAACTTTCATATAATAAACCAGCCAATTCTTCCTGTGTCATATGTACAGCTTTCTGTGCCAGGTCAGGACGACCAACATCTCCGAGGAATAATGTATCCCCACTGAATATGCAGTAATCTTTTCCAGTGCCATCCTTCAGTAAATAGGTAGTGCTTTCCATGGTATGCCCTGGCGTGTGCAATACTTTAATGGTAACATCACCAATTTTAAATATCTGATTATCTTTTGCGACGATAGCTTCATATTCAGGACTTGCATTGGGACCGTACACAATTACGGCTCCGGTCTTTTTACTCAAATCAACATGGCCACTTACAAAATCGGCATGAAAGTGTGTTTCAAAAACATACTTTAATTTAACGCCATCCTTTTGCAACCTTTTTATATATGGCTCTGTTTCACGAAGCGGATCAATGATGGCAGCTTCGCCATTGGAGCTGATGTAATAGGCACCTTGTGCTAAACATCCGGTATAAATTTGTTCTACGTTCATACAATCGTTTTTAATTTTATCAATTGCACAAATATGCTTAGAGTTTTTGACCAGTTGGGTAACATTTGTTGCATTGAAGTTTGCTTTTTACAAACCCATCGTTTGGATCATCGTCTTGAAAACAAACAGTATTATGAACAGTTGGATATAAGGTTAAAAATGATTGGGGAGTATAAGGAGCTTTTATCAACGTTAAACAATACAACACTACTGAACAAGGCCCTTTCATTGGGACAAATAACCATTATTCAATATTTCTACGATGAAAGTTTCTATTTCGCAGCTTATGATAAATACCTGCAGACAAAATGAGAATATCAGCAGGCGGTGGCAAGGTTGTATAAGTTTCAGTTGTAGTACAAACCTGGTTAAATAACAATTAATCATTTTACATTTTCAACCACGTACTTTAAGAATTCATGATTTATGAACTTGCCTGCATACTGAATAAACAATCAATTGTGTCGGTAGCTATGTGCACCCGATGCCAATGATCCTTGTTTTTGGATATATTAACCCCTAATACAAAATAATTAGTGATCACCAATGGGAAATGAGATGCAAAAAATAATGTACATTTAGTAAGTATAGTTTCACAGCAATTACAAATATTAAAAATCCTGCCATGCTTTACGAATAAACACGGCAGGAATAAATTGTAAACCAACCTTTTTAGGATTGTAACCGGTAAACAAATTCATCAAGAATAATTTCTGTAACTCCATCGTGCTTTACCACTCTTAATTTTGTTGGATACCAGCTTGTTTTCTGAACCCTGGCTGGCTGGGGAATACTCCTTATATAATTAGTGTTATTCTTTAAAAACTCCAGCGTTATCATTGGTTCGTAAAAGTTGACTTTACCATCATATGAGCCATAGATAAAGGTTTGGGTAAAAGGCTGACCATTGAACTCTCCTGAAGTAGGATCAACCCAATGCGCACCCATTTGCGGGACGCCGCCCCCGGCATTAAAATACGCAGGTGGCAAATAAGCCGCAGCCGGAGCGTTATCAAATTTATCTTTTGCCATTTCATATGCAGGGATAGCAGCAACTTCCTGTGCTGTCATCATATAAAAATGAAAATCAAAATGCGGTTTTCCATATACAGGCTCAGGTTCATGACCGATCGGATTCCAGCCCATTCCTACATGATTAAACGGAATTATACTTGCTTTAGGATGAAATTTTAAGACCCAGTTATTTTCCGTATTGCCGTGGTCATGCTCACCCTCATCACCATTCCCAACAGGCACACTATTGAGCGCTGCATCTGTCAAACTAATGGCTAAACGTAAAGGATCCCCTTTTTTATCCAATTGTATCCATGTCGATGCTTTCCCATTATGCACCTGAACTTCAGGCCCTTTAAAGATTCCACTTTTTTCATTGTCTTTATCTTTTTTACAGGAACTGAATAAAGCAATTAATGCTAAAGAAGCGATTAAAAATTTTTTCATGATTAATGTTTTACTGATTTTTTGATAAAACAAAGATGGTTTAATCACCTACTTTTAGAAATGGAATAGTAAACGAATTGGTTAAAATGATGAATGAAATGCTTCTATCCAAGGGAAAAGTTATGTGAGAATACTTAATACCGCAATGATTCAAACCTTGCAGCTTATTATATCTTCAGCTATGGGATTATCAACAGTACCCATTCAGCACAGAAGATAATGTAGCCACCAATCCCAAGAACACCATCTCGTGTCCTCCCGGCAGCAGTAAATTAGACACTGCCAAAAGAGAGCAAATAACAGGCATGAAAGGTGCAGAGAAAAATGGCGAATATAAAATAACTGTACCTCAGAATGATCTGAATATAGCATGGCATTCCCGTAAGCCTGGTTCACGATGTTGACGGAATATTTCCGCCGCTGCTACAAACATGCCGCTTTGCATCATCAACTGAGCTATGCCAATGCTGCGCAGAAAGGTGGATTTACCGCCCTGATTTGCGCCGGTAATAATCGCGAGCCTGCGGTGTTTGATTTCCACCGCTTATAGATCATAGTAAGACATGGGTATTGGGAGTTGTGCAGTACCTGCAAGCTTCCCCCGTTTCATTATCTTGCCTATATTACCTCAGATAAGTTATAAAGAAGTGGGAGCTTAATTGTTAAGGATTAATTTTCCATACAGCTTCTGCACCCGCTTTTCTTTCATCGGTTGCACGAACAACCAAAGTATCTCCATTTTTAAGGTCACCGAAAATTTCAATACCTTTTTCTGTACTCATGCCCTGGCGTACATCCACCCATTCTGTCTTACCATTTCTGACAGCTATCACGAATTTCCTTTCCTGGTTAGTAGCAATTGTACCCGGTGCCACCACAAAGGAGGGCGCATCTCTTTGTAAATTAAGTTTTACATACGCAAAGCTCCCGGCTTTGAGCTGATTGTTCTTATTCACGAAGAGATACTCCCAGATTTCGGTCCTGTTTTTCGGATCAATTGCACCACTTTTTCTGACAAACTGTGCTGCAAAACTTTTGTTAGGATTACTTTGAACGCTAAACTGAACTTCCTTACCGGCAGTCCCGGTGGACACATACAATTCGGGAACCGCTACCCGCAATCTTAGGGTCCTTGTATGCTGCACCGTAAATATCGGGACCGTTTGACCAACCAATGCACCTCTATCAGCATTCCGGGCCGTCACAATACCATCGAAGGGCGCAGTAATTAAAAGATAACCGGCTACTTCATTATAAGATTGGGCAAGACTTTTGGCACTCTCATACGCAGCACTATCCGCCAGTTTCTGGTTACGGCTTTTCTCCAGGTCAACAGGGGCAACGATGCCCGCCGATTTTGCCTGAGAGGCGTTGTATAACCGATCGTAAACATCTTTACTTGACTGGTATCTCGCCTTTGCAGAAAAAAGCGCGGATTTGTATTCGGCCGACTTTGTTCTTATTTCAGGTGCATCCAGCACAGCCAGCGTTTGCCCTTTCCTTACTTCGTCACCGATATCTACCCGCATTTCTTTAACATATGCCTCAACTTTTGCTGTCAGGTCTGCTGTTTCGTAAGGCAATAACTCAGCCGGAAGTTCGATGGACTTACTCACATCGGAGCTTGTTAGAACAAACACGGGAACGGTATCTCTTACCTCTCCGGCAGTCTCTGTATTTTTTGAGTTTTTCTTTTCTGTACAGGCTGTAAAGAATAGTATAACTAATGAAAATTGGGCTATTGATTTTGTCATCTTATTGTTTTCGGCTAATTTTTATTCAATAATTCCGGATCATCGGGATCCAGCGATATTACTTTAAACTTTCGGTTTCCCGCTGCCCATTGATATACTGCCGGCAAGAAGAATAACACGCTTATGGTGGAAGTGATCAGCCCTCCAATAACCGCTATGCCAAGCGGTGCGATCTGTCCTCCCCCTAATGCCATTGGGATCATGCCGGCGATCATTGCCATACTGGTCATCAGGATTGGACGGAGGCGTGTTTCGGCAGAAAGCAAATGGGGATTTTGCGTGTTGCCACTTTTCCGAAGAACCTCTGCATTGGTTACAAACAACACGGCATTGGCAATGGCAACGCCTATCGCCATGATCGTTCCCATATAGGACTGAATATTCATGGACTGACCAGTGAGCAGCAATAACATTAAAGCGCCTGCAATAACGGCCGGTATAACAGCCAACATAACCGCGGCAATCCGAAACGATTGGAAAAATACTGCCATCAGCAGAAAAATGACCACCATTGCTACCAATAACCCAAACTGTAAACTGCTTAGCGTTTGAGAAAGTAGTTCTGATTGTCCCCTTAATAATATTTTAGCACCCCTGGGCAACTCAGATCGTATGCTTTCAACAATTTTTTCAGTTTGCTTGAAAGCCGATCCCAGATCTTTGTCGTGAACATTTGCAGTGACTGTAATATATCGTTGCTGGTTTAACCGGTCATACTCCCCAGGCATAGTGATCATTTTCCAGGATGCCACTTCGTTTAACAGGTGCGAATTACCGTTACCTGTACTTACAGGTATCATTTCTATCTGTGAAGTAGAATTCATCCGGTATTCCGGATATTGGACCTGGACAATATAGGCCGTTCCGGTCGTTTTATCGAGCCAGTAACCAGGCGACATAAAACGTGTGCTCGATGTTGCAGCAACTATAGAGCGTGTAATCTGTTCAGCGGTTAAATTAAGCTGTCCGGCTTTAACTCTGTCCACATCTATTTTTATAGCAGGATAGTCCAGTGGGGTTGCAATTTGTACATCACGCATGTACGGCAATGCGGACAATTCATTAACTATTTTTTTGGCAGTAACTTTTCCCTGTTCCAGATTTTTATTCACTACTGCAATCTCTACCGGATTGGTTGTTCCCATATTTAACACCTGGCTGGCAATGTCACCGGGTTCAAAAGAAATTATTGCATTGGGCAGTTCCTTTTTTACCTGCGCCCTGAGTTGTTCCTTAAAATCTTCTATCGGTATTGATCCGCTGCGTAGCTTTATTTTTGTTACACTTTCATGTGGGCCACCTGTCCATAAATATATATAGTTGACCGGAAAACTGGATGGTTGTGTGCCCACAAAAGCAGAGGTAATTTCTACATTCTCTTTGCCTGCTATTTTCGAAGATAATTGCAGCAATTTTCTCGTGGCATCTTCAGTTCTTTCCAATCTTGTTCCAACCGGCAGCCTCAACCTCACCTCTGTCTGCCCGGTATCAACTGTCGGAAACAGTTCTGTACCGATGCTGATAAAAAATAAGACAACCAGGCCAATGGACAGGGCAGAAAACAATAAGGTAACAAGGGCTGTCTTACGGGACAGCCGAACTATAGCGCCTTTATATCTTTTTTTTAATCGTTCAAAAAGATTATTGGAATGGGTGTTAGCAAGATGGTTTTTCATCATCCAGTTACTTATTACAGGAACAAAGGTTTGAGATAACAGGAAGGAAGCAATCATCGCGAAACCAACAGCTAATGACAGTGGCATAAACATGGCCCGGGGAACTCCATTCATAAATAAGGAAGGAACAAACACCGCGAGGATGCTCAGCAGGATCAATAATTTTGGGGTGGCGACTTCTTTACAGGCATCAGCTATTGCCTGGCGCTTTTCTTTCCCCATTTCCAGGTGCCGGTGTATATTTTCTATCGTAACTGTTGCTTCGTCCACTAAAATTCCTACCGACAAGGCCAACCCTCCAAGGGTCATGATATTAATGGTTTGACCGAAAAGATATAATACCGTAGCTGAAGTCAGTAACGCTAACGGGATCGTCATGACCACTATTAAAGCGCCTCTCTTGTCCCCTAAGAAAAGCAATACCATCAGGCCCGTTAAAACTGCGCCTAATCCACCTTCAAATAATAAACTTTTTAAAGCACTGACTACATATCCGGATTGGTCAAACTCATAAGATACTTTAATATCTTCCGGTATTGCAGCCTGCATATCGGGTAAGGAAGCTTTTACCAATTTAACAACGTCCCAGGTCGAAGCGTCGGCCCGTTTTGTTACCGGAATGTACACGGAGCGTTTTCCATTAACCAGTGCATAACTGGTAGTAACATCAGATCCAATACTGACGGTTGCAATATCTTTTACAAATACTGATGTGCCGCTTCCTTTTTGCAGGGGTGTATTTTCCAGGTCCTGCAAATTTTCGATCACACTATTCTGAGGCGTTAGGTACGTGCTGTCTCCAATCCTGACATTGCCCGCAGGAGATATGGTGTTGGAAGTAGCTAAAGACTGCATCACCTGCTCGGGAGAAAGTTGGTAATTCCGGATTTTATCAGGATCTATATTAACAATAACGGTTTTGTTATTTCCACCGAAAGGCGGCGGGGCGGATACTCCGGGCAGTGTAGAAAACATCGGTCTCACTCTGAACAACGCCAAATCGGAGATTTCGCCCAATGATTTGGTTTCCGAACTGAATACCAGTTGACCTACCGGTACACTCCCGGCATCAAAGCGGGTGATGAAGGGAGGAACAGTGCCCGGAGGCATGAATGCCCTGGAGCGATTCACATAACCAACAACCTCTGCCATGGCCTGCGCCATGTCGGTACCTTCATTAAATTCGATCTTGATAATGGCGGCGCCCTGTATGGATTTGGAGTCAACATATTTTACACCGGTTATATACAAAAAATGATATTCGTAATAGGAAGTAACAAAGCCCTCCATTTGTTCTGGTGAAAGCCCGCCATAAGGCTGGGCCACATATACTGTAGGTAAGCCCAACGTGGGAAATATATCTATTTTACTGTTGCGAATGGAGAGATAGGAAAAAAAAGCAATCCCCATAACCGCCACAAGAACAGTTATTGGATGCCTGAGTGCTGATACAATAAGTTTCATGTTGTTTTCTAACGATTAAAAAATAAATTCAAATCTCCTTTCGCAACACTGATTTCAAGCAACGAACGCTGTAAGATCAATTGTGCGCCTGCATTGTTTATTTCGGCCTGCTGCAGTTCATACTGGGATTGTGCCAGGCGTGTAAAATCTACCAACCCAGCCTCGTAACTCAATTTTAAACTATTAAAAGCATCTGAAGCACTTTTCTGGCGTATGGCCATCTTTTTAGTTACTGCCAAATTTGATAGGTATTGCTGTATGGCCATATCAACCTGTTTATTCAGATCCAGTTCAATTTGATTTATGCGGTATTCATCTGCTTTTAGCAATTGCTCATATTGTTTTTTCCTGGCATTCAGTTGATAAAATTGAAGCAGAGGAAAACTTAACTGGATGCCGATGCCTATGTTGTTTCTGTTAAGGTTAAATCCCTCCGGTTTGTTAATATTTCCTGTCGCATCAATTCCTGAGCCTCTACGATACACATTTCCCCAAATATCCAGTTTGGGCCGCCATGACATATTAACTTCTTTCAATTGGGCAGCAGTAACATCTTTTTGTGCTGCTGCTGTCAGATAAAACGGATGGCCAGAAATATTTATGGCTGTATCTATCTCCGTGTTGCGGCTATCAAGACTATCAAACACGGTGTCAATAAGAATGATGTTATAATCTTTGTTTTTGCTTCCAATAAGTGCAGACAATTCGATTATTTTTTGCTTATAGTTATTTTCACTTTGCAACAGGTCAATTTCTGCCTGAGCTATGGAACTTTGAATTTGAAGGGTGTCTATTCCCGGCTTTAAGCCATTCTTCGCCAGGATCAATGACTGTTCCAAATTGCTTTGATACCTGCTGATATTGGATTTATTGCTGGCGATAATTTGCTGAAAGTAAACAGCCTCTATATAGGCGTTAACCGCCGCAAACTCATATTTGAACGATTCTTCGTTGTAGTCTGCATTAGCTAGTTTATATTGTGATGTCGCCCTTTGTATAGCTGAGCTTCGCTGTCCGAATGTAATCGGGTGCCAGGTTACAAATGCAGTTGCCGCCGATCCCGGTACGAAATTAATATCGTTATTTGCAGAGGGCGGCCCGCTGATAGGCATGATCAACCCGGGATAGCTCATACCTGTGATATTATTGAACGTTGCCAGATTAGCCTGGTAGGCAACAGACACATCGGGCATTAAACTTCTTTTCTCATAATCAATTAATGATTTGCTTGCCTCTGTGTTCGCTTTAGCCACATGGAGTGCAGGCAGATTAGTTCGTACAAGTAAAGGAATGTCATTTAATGACAATCGTTGCTGGGTATGCCCTTCAATGGGAATAAAGAAATTGACTATAAATAGACAAATTACACACCGTATTCTTAATACCGTTTTATTCATCGAAATGTGTTCGTTTTACAATCCGACTAAAATATAACTATCGGATTCACATTCGCGGTATATTTGAAAATAGTGTGGCACTAACAATGAGCCATTCTAAACAATCGGGGAGTGAAAGTGGTGAACCGTTTAAAGTATTTAATAAAGTGAGAGGAGTCGTTAAAATTAAGGTTAAATGCAATTTCCGCAATGGTATTATCTGTATAGATTAAATGTCTTTTTGCCTCACTGATTATAAACTCTGATAAAACGTCCGTTGCAGATATATTGCCGGATTTCCGGCATGCTGCGTTCAGGTTTTGAGGTGAGGTATTTAACTGTGCTGCATAATAAGCAACATTGTTTCTCGGCGCTGTCTCCTGGCTAAGTAATTCCCGGTATAAGCTGTAAAGATTTGCGTCTTGATGAAAGCTGACGCTGGAAGGCGTTTCCTCTTGCAATAATTTGGCTAATAACGATTTTAACAATCCTTCAATTACAGCCTGAGAGAAAACGTGGTCAACAAAGCTTTCAATTGTTAACAATTGAAATAAATTATCAATAGTATCAGGTTGTTTCAGCCGGATTGCAGAAACCCTGCTCAATTTGTATAATAATGTCTTTATTTCTTTATCCAGACTTCTATCAACAAAACTCTTTTTAATAATAAGTACATGTCCTGCCGGTTCCGAAGTCAAATCCCAAAAATGGACCTGTTCTTTTCTTACAAAAAACACGGTAGGTGGTTTTACTTCGAAGTTTTGCGAATCTATAGAGTGTATCCCGCTTCCCTGAGTAAGAAAAATGATTTCAAAATAACTCTTATGCTTATGGGGCGCAGTAGTTCGCACGCCTTTTTTAAAAGGAGCTATTTTTAACGATTTACCCGTCTCCATTTTGTCCTTAATAGCAATTGCACTATTCATTTCTTCCTGATCATTTCTAATTCAGCTACCATCATAACTTCAAATATACCATAAAAATCGCCTTTTGCGGTGCTAAATTTGTATGACGGCTGCGAAAATCTCATTGAAAATGATACCCATACTGCGTATTGCCATTGGCCAGTATTTAATAATCAGGATGAAGATATTGAAAAGGAATTGGGTATTTATGACCTGGATCAATTTACACCCAAAATATAGAACCCTGTAGTGGGATTGAAGTATTGATAAAATAAAAAAAGATTATGGAATACGCAAATAGTAATAATCCGCTCGGGCATACGGCTAATTTGAAAAGCAAACTTTCCGAGCTTATAGAACATTTACGCAAGGATATTTTAATGGTGGACGATATAGCAGCCAAATCGCTATTTGAAGTTTCTGCTGAAGTGCTGGTTGGCCTTCATAAAGCGTTTACACATTATGAAGAGGGAAAAGAAGATGCCTGGAAAAAATAATGCATGATTTAAGTCGAAGATGGCAGCGCTTCTTTCAAATGACTATTTCACCTGCCTGATCGTCTTCTTTTCGGAGTTAACTGCTTATGTAATCTCCACGTTGCCCGGAGGCGGGGGCATTGCTACTTCATTTAATTCCGCTTTTGGTATAAACTTTCTGACTGAATAGTTCACTTTACGACATAGATTTAAAATTAAGGCTTTCTGACGCAAACTCCCCCTTAAACTGTCACATCTGCCACCTTTAAACCTCGCCGTTTGTATTCATCTTTGTGACGTCAATTAATTATTAAACCATAAAATTTTAGAACATGTCAACTAACAACGTAAAGCTGCACAGAGTGTTTGCAGCACCACCGGAAAAAGTATTCAGGGCCTTTACTGATGCAGACGCATATGCTTCATGGCTGCCACCTTATGGGTTTGTTGCCAAAGTACATGAGATGAATGTAAAAGAAGGAGGCGTTTACAAAATGTCTTTCATCAATTTCTCAACCGGGAATGGCCATTCATTTGGAGGGGAATTTTTAGAAATCAAACCCAATGAATTGATAAAATATTCAGACAGGTTCGACGACCCAAATCTTCCCGGTGAAATGATTACTACCATAAAACTCAGAGCGGTATCATGTGGTACAGAATTAATCGCAACTCAGGAGGGAATCCCTTCCGCAATACCGGAAGAGATGTGTTATTTGGGATGGCAGGAATCATTAGAAAAATTAAAAAAACTGGTGGAACCGAATATACCTGATGCGTAGGATAAGCGATGATGCAGTGCTTTAATTAGCTGACTTAAAAGCAATGGCCGACATTGACATTAAAGAAACACCCCGCTATTAAACAGAATAAGGACACAACAATTCAATAAAAATTTCAAAATTTAAAACAATGTCAAAACAAGTATTTATCAATCTGCCGGTAACGGATTTAAAAAAATCTATGGCTTTTTATGAAGCAACCGGATTTACCAACAATCCGCAGTTTACAGATGAAACCGCTGCCTGTATGGTATGGAGCGATGCCATCTTTGTAATGCTGCTTACACATGATAAGCTCAAACAATTTACAGCTAAGGCTATTATTGACGCCAAACAAACCGTTGGAGTAATTAATGCACTCTCGCTGGAGAGCAATGAAGAGGTGAATTCTTTTCTTGAAAAAGCAGTAAAAGCAGGAGGCCGGGAATATGCCGAAGCGAAAGACTACGGCTTTATGCAGCAGCGATGTGTGGAAGATCCGGACGGGCACAATTGGGAAGTGCTGTATATGGACATGAGCAAATTTCCGGGCTAAAACATTCATTCTTTTAAAACATACGAAAATGGCAAAGCAAAAAATAACGCCCTGTTTGTGGATAGAAAAAGATGCTAAAAAAGCAGCACAATACTATCTGTCCATTTTTAAAAACGGCAAACTAAAATCATATAAAGCCTATAAAAATTCAGGTACTCCCAGTGGCGATTTTGATATGGCAACTATGCACTTATTGGGAATGGATTTTCAGATACTGGCTGCCGGGCCGCTGTTCAAATTCAACGAAGCTGTGTCGTTTGTCGTTACTTGTAAAGACCAGGCAGAGGTGGATTACTATTGGAAGGCCCTCACCGCTAAAGGCGGCAGCGAAGGCCCCTGCGGCTGGCTGAAAGATAAGTACGGACTTTCCTGGCAGATAGTGCCGGAGCAGTATTTCAAACTGGAATCGCACAAAAACAAGGCGAAACAGGAATATGCATTCAAGGCATTAATGAAAATGAAAAAAATAATCATTTCCGATTTGGAAGAAAAACAATTGAAGGTTTAAAATACGATAATGAAAAAATGTATCCTGCATGCTGAATTACGAAATGAAAATAGGGTACTGATGGCTTCTGATATGGTTAGCGAAACAGGGCTGTTAAAAGGCAATGCTGTTTCCCCGCTGCTTAATTGTAAAAGTGAAAAAGAAATAAAAGCGTGTTACAAAAAGCTTTCAACAGGCGGTGAGCAGACACACCCTTGAAAGGAATGGCAAGAGTACAATTCCTGCAAGTCATAAATGAGCCCCGGCTTGTTTAACAATCAGCCTCCATTACGCACCTGTTTGCCAACAGGCAAGCAATTAAAAATTTTAAAGCCATGCGTAAATTAAAATTACAAATGACCGTATCGCCTGATGGCAAATGGGACCAGGGCATGTGGGATTTTTGCACAGAGCACCTCAGCAATGCAGACTGTATATTGCATGGCAGGAAAAGCAAATCATAAAAACCTCATAAGCATGGACAAGAAATCATTAAAACAAAACATTGAAAATGCTTTTGCCAATTTTAAAGCAGCTATAAACCAACATCAGGATATAAATATAAAGAGAGCCGATGGTGGATGGAGTGTAGGAGAAATTGCCGGCCATATTGTAAAAAGCACTGGTGTTAATTTTGGAGCAACTCAAAATACAGACCGGCGCTATGACCAGCACGCTGCTGCTGTTAAAGAATTGTTTTTAAATTTTCAAGTGAAGTTCCCGGCTAATCCCATGTTACACCCTGATGCAAAACAATATTCAAGTGATGAACTATTTTCTTCCATAAATAAGAATCTGGAAGCCGTTCTTAAAATGATAGACAATGATGACCTCACAAGAACATGTATTGACATTGCGTTGCCTGTTTGGGGCACGCTTACAAAATATGAATGGCTGATTTTAATGGAAAACCATATCATCCGGCATACTCATCAGGTAGCTGATTTTAATAAATAATATAATTAATATCATTTACTATGGGAACAAATCCAAAACTCAAATTCAGCACAGTTCTGCTTACCGCAGGCAAAACGGCGACAGGGATAAAAATTCCTGATGAAATAATTGAAAAGTTAAATGGAGGAAAGAAGCCATTGGTAAAAGTAACCATCAACAATTTTACCTACCGCAGTGCGGTGGCGGTAATGGGCGGTGCTTACATGGTAGGCGTTAATGCCGAAAACCGTGAGGCTGCAAAAGTAAAAGGCGGGGATAAAATTGATGTAACCATTGAGCTTGATACAGAGGAAAGAACAGTGGAAGTTACTGCCGGATTTCAACAAGCTTTAAATAGAAATGCAACGGCAAAGAAAATATTTGAAACATTTTCCAACAGTAAGAAGAAGGCATTGACAGCCCCCATTGCCAATGCTAAGACAGAAGCAACAAGGAACCGGAATATTGATAAAGCGATGAAGGCATTAACCGGATAATAATGAGATTCAAATTTTATATGCTTTTCGACTTACCGGCATTTCATTCACCGGCAATGTACATTGACATGTAATGGTGGTTAACAGCACCAAAATTGAAGTAAGAATAAAAATAAAAGAGAAGAATACACTGCAGGGTTTTTCAATTGCACTGCATAGCATCCTTTATATGCTTAAACAAATTTTCCAATCTGATAGGCCTTTCAGGAACAAAAATCATACAAAACAGGAAACCTTAACTTGCATCGTCTGTGAGTAATATAGTTATTTGAAACTTTTTTAAAGCTTGATGTTATTAAAATCCTGTTATATGAGATTCAGTTTATTAGTCATTACAACAATTATTGGAGCGTCATTTACAAGCTGTGAAGACGGAAAAAAACAAGACATCACTTCCGAAGTAATAATAGGCAACGGTCAGATGCCAAACGCAACAAATGATATTACCGGTAATTTTCATATCGTTTTTGGCAGTGGTGACAGTATCATGTATGCTGCGTCAACAGATCACGGAAAATCGTTTTCTCCTCCAGCCTTAGTTTCAGTTTTACCAGGGCTTGCCGCTTCGCATATGCGCGGGCCGCAAATTGCTGCCACATCAAATGGATTAACTATCATCGCCTGCAATAAGGAAGGTGATATTTTTTCATATAATATGACAGATTCAGGTAACTGGATAAAATCCGCCAGGGTAAATGATACAGATACAGTAGCAAAAGAACAATTGATGGCGCTAAGCGGTGACGGGGAAAATATTTATGCTGTATGGCTCGACCTGCGGGATAAGCATAATAAAATAGTTGGTGCAGGATCAAATGATGGCGGCAAAAGCTGGTCAAAAAATGTGATGATCTACGCTTCTCCGGATACAACAGTTTGTGAGTGTTGCAAGCCTTCCGTGGTTATAGAGGGAAATAATGTTCATGTTATGTTTCGTAACTGGTTAAATGGAAACCGGGATTTATATTTAATTCAATCCAGTGATGGAGGGCTTACTTTCAGCAATGCGCAAAAATTAGGGAAGGGAAGCTGGGCTTTAAATGGTTGTCCTATGGATGGCGGCGGTCTGGTAATACAGAATAACAAAGTACAAACGGTCTGGAACAGAAAAGGGAAGATATATGCCTGTGAACCGGGGAAGCCTGAGCAGGAAATCGGGGAAGGAAAGAATTGCACTTTGGAAACAGCAGATGGGAAAAATGTGTATGCCTGGATAGAAAAGGGACAGGTTACATGCCTGTTACCACAGAGCGGGAAAAAAACATTGGGCAAAGGTACTACTCCGCTCCTGAAAGCTATAGGGAATAAGCAGGTTTTGTGTGTTTGGGAAAATGAAAATGAAATATACTCATCAATTTTAAGCTTGTAAATTCAATAAAACTGTATCTCTATAAAAACATGGTTTGCAGCCGCTGTATAACGGCGGTAAAGCAGGAACTGGAAAATCATTGAGAAGATTAAAAATATTATCATAAAAACTACCCATTATTTTGAATTGGAGGATCATCAACGATTTTCGGAATTATTAACCGATACAATACCGATCAGGAGCATGTTGAAATATTTACCAATCAGTTTTACTTTCTAAAAAGCAACGCCTACGTTTGCCTTGAACCTGATGGAAGAAAGAGTCAACCTTTTATACTCAGTTTTACAAGTCTTTTTATTGTTGGTAGCTCCTTAACTGAACTTAATCCTTACTTTTATTCAAAGCATCGGTTTCGGTATTTGTAATTTATATGAGACAACTAATCCCACTTTGCATTGTATTATACCTGCTTGTTTCATGTACAGCTAAAAAGCAAAATGACACAACCCAATTTGAAGAGCCACCTGTTTCCGGGCGCTCCGGGAAAGAGCTGGCTGTAGCGCATTGCAGCCGGTGTCACGGCTTTGTGAGCCCTGAATTGTTAACAAAAACCATTTGGAAAGAAGATGTGCTTCCGGCCATGGGATACCGGATGGGCATATACAGCAGCGGAATAAGACCCGACAGTTTGTTTGATGCCGGCATAAGCGGCAATATGGTACGTGATGCCAATATCTATCCCGAAAACCCGGTGCTGGCAAAGGAGGATTGGCGTAAAATAGAACAATATTTTATGGAGCATGCGCCCGATACCATTCCGCCCCCGCTTCGCAAAAGTCCAATCCGGATGGGACTGCAGCATTTCAAATACAAAGAAGCGTCCTTCTCTCATCGCCCCTCGCTCACCACTATGGTCAAGATTCTTCCTGGTAACAGGGGTATCGCATATGGTGATGGAAAAAGCAGGCGGAATGTTTTAACTTTTCTAAGCCCCGATCTTAAAGAAAACTACAGCATACCGCTGCAATCAACGCCTCTTCAGTTTGATGAAAAATCAAACGAGCTGTACCTCACAACTACCGACAACGGAATTTTTCCAACGGATGCTCCCTGGGGTTCTGTGCAGCGATGGGTAAAAAATGGATCGCAGCCAGGATATAAACCCGGAAACATCGTTATTCCAAATTTACAGCGGCCGGTTTGTATAGCATACGGCGATTTGAATAAAGATGGATTTGAAGATGTTGTGGCCTGTGAATTTGGCAACCAAACCGGGCAATTGGCCTGGTATGAAAATAATGGGAAAGGAGGGTATAACAAAAGGATCCTGCGCGACAAACCCGGTGCGATCACCGCCATTATCAAGGATGCCAATAACGATGGGTTACCTGATATTTATGTGCTCATGGCGCAGGGTGATGAGGGTGTTTTCTTTTATGAAAATCAGGGATCGGGTAAGTTTAAGGAAAAGCGACTGTTATCCTTCCTGCCCCTCAATGGATCTCAATATATTGCACTGGCGGATTTTAATAAAGACGGGTTTGATGATATCGTATACGTTTGTGGAGACAATGCCGATAAAACACCGGTATTAAAGAATTATCACGGTATTTATATTTTTTTGAACGATGGGAAATCCAACTTTAGGCAATCGTATTTCTACCAGATGAATGGCGCTTATAAAGCGATGGTACGGGATTATGACATGGATGGCGACCTGGATATAGCTGCTATTTCTTTTTTCCCCGACTATCTTCGCTATCCGGAAGAAAGTTTTATCTATTTGAAAAATAAGGGGAATTTAAAATTTGATGACTATTCATTTCCCGAAGCGCCCGGGGGAAGATGGATCGTAATGGATGCGGGCGACATGGACGCTGATGGGGATATTGATCTTGTTCTGGGTTCTTTTGTGTATTTTTTACCGCAGGGTGACACCACCGGACTGGGTAAAAAATGGCTGCTTACCGGTCCTTCTGTTGTTCTTTTGGAAAACACGATCCGATAGTGCTGGGTGAAACGTGAGAAGAGAGAGGTGAATGGTGAGAGGTGAAGTACCCGGTTATTACCACCAGGCAATGTATATCCGGCAATGGAGCAATCGTAAAAATACAAGAGATTATCAGTTTGTCGTATTTCTATTACAAAACAAAAACATCTTATTCTATTTTTCTTACAGCCCATGTGTCTTTCCTTTGAGGAATCCAATCATCCAAAAAACCAATTCTTATGTCCTTAACCGTAGCTCAATTTTCCGCACTGTCTGAAGTTCAACAACTCGAACTCATTGTTAAATGCGCCGTAATACTCGGCGAGAGAAGAGATAATATTTTTGAATATATTCTCTATGATATTGATGGTTTGTATGTAGAAGAAATACGTGGAATTCATTATTCCGACTGGTATCAATATACTGCCATTGACAACATGGACCTCGTGCTCCCATACACAGAAGAAATACAGGTGGTTTTTGAATAATCTTTTACCTACTGTAAAATCAATGTTTCATTCAGGCGCAGGTCTCACAGCCCCGGCTCCCCCGCTTTGCCAGACCT
Organism: Agriterribacter humi; assembly: GCF_009192765.1. Taxonomy (GTDB): domain Bacteria; phylum Bacteroidota; class Bacteroidia; order Chitinophagales; family Chitinophagaceae; genus Agriterribacter; species Agriterribacter humi. The sequence continues at coordinate 175,968 of NZ_VOHQ01000010.1, forward strand.
GTGCTTAATACAATTTGCTTTTGTTCATATATCGTCAGTAACCATTGCGTTGTTGACGATTTGTCTTTTCAAGATTAGCAAATAGCAGGCGCTGGCCTCAACTACCTGTTGCTGCCGTAAAACCAACGCCAACATTCTATCGCAGGTCTCGTCGCTCCGGGCTCCGTCGCTTAGCCAGACCTATCTTTATTAGGGCCTCCGTAATTAATTGATGATATCAACATGATACTTTTTATTATTTTGCGATTGCTAAAAAAACAATATGAACCGGTATATAATCCTTATTTCAACTTTAAGCCTTTTTTACGTTAACGCATATGGGCAAAATTTTTCCGGGAAGATACAGTATACAAACACGTTCACAGACCTGAAGAATAACGACATCACAGACCGTATGTCTTCTTTTTTTGGAAAGGAAACACACTACTTTATTAACGATAGCAATTATAAGGCGTACAATCAAAATAGCAGGCTTGCGTATCTTTATAATAGTTCCACCAACACATACTATTCATCCGGCGCCGGTAATAGTAAAATGAATAAAACAGATGCTTCAATCAAAACAACTAAACAATACAGCACCAAAATGCTTCCGGAAAAGATAACTATATGTGGTTATGAATGTATTTCCATGGAAGAAAACACAGAATCCTCGACAACGGTTTATTTTTTCAGTCCACTTGTCCGCGTAGATAAAACCAGTTATGCCAAACATAATTTTGGGAACTGGAATGCTTATCTGGCAGCCACTAACGGTGCACTACCATTAAAATACATATATACCGATAAAAAAAATGGCTATATATGGACCTGTACTGCTCGTGAAATAAAAGGACAGCTATTTACGCAAAGCGATTTTGATATTGACCGCGAAAGCGCGGCACAGCAGGACAATATCCCGCAGGCTGATTGGTTGGTATACAGCGCAAAAGACTGGAAGGTCAATTTTCCGGACGCTCCCGTTCAATCCACAAAAACAATTCCGACTGCTATCGGAGATCAAACTATGCACATATATATGTACCAGGTACCTCAGAACGCAATAAAGGATAACATGGTGTATTCCGTTATACAAACGATGCTTCCTGACAGTCTTGTAAATCCCGTTAAGACGGCTTTTCTGGAAGATTTTTTTCGAAATTCGGTGGATGGCGCAGGGAAAAATGTGCAGGGAAAATTATCATCTGAGTCCTCTATCAGCTATAATTCCTACCCTGGAAGGGAAATTAAGATAGCGTTTCACAATGATGCCGCAATAATCAATGCGCGTATTTACCTTGTGAAAAATTCAATATATTTCCTGCAGGCGATCTGTGAAAAAAGCCAGGATAATAACGAGTCTGCAAAAATATTTATGGAATCATTCGCACTAAAGAATTAGTGTCGTTCCTCACATTCGGCACAGGTCTTGCAACCCCGGCTCCGCCGTTTTGCCAGTCCTGTGCTTAATTGCAATTTACCCTTGCTCATTTAATCGTGTAGTCATTCTTCAATCTCCATGGCTTTTTCAAGAAGTTCATCCCGTCCTTCCCTTATACCTTTTATAGTAGGATTGATTTTTATATCCGGCACTATCCCCACACGTTGTGTTTCCCTCCCGCCGGGATAGTAAACTCCAATGCTGCTTATTCTTGTCCTCACTACTCCCGGTAAATATATTTCAGCTATGTTCCCGTCACAACCACCCGTGGTACCACCTATTACAATTGCCCCGGGGAATGCCCGGAACGCCATAACATTATACTCCCCCGCACTTTGCGTTTTTTCGTTCACCAAAATGATCAGCTTGCCCTGGTAGCCATTCATATTGTCCCTGCCGATTAACATGCTGCTGTCACGAAATTCAAATCTCCCTGGATACTTAATATCCACACCAGTGAACCTGGCAAAAGGCATTGGCTTCCAAAACAGCAGGTTTGCCAGATTATAGTATAAAAACATATCGTTGGGATAAGCCCGGTAATCAAGGATTAATTTTTTTGAAGACAGTATCTTCTCTTTGATCTTAACCAGGTTCACGCTTTGAAAACTGCCCATATCCATGTATGCAATATCGGGAGATAACATTTTAAATGAGGTGTCCTTCTCGGCCGACTCCATCATCCTGAACAGGGTTGGCTGGTCTACGCATCTGATGGTAGCAGTATTACTGTGGCCATTGCGTTGGTATTCGACCGTCAGTACAGTATCGTTAGATTTGAAAATTTGGTATGTCAGTGCATATAATTTGAACTGCCGGTTTGAGCCTGAAACAAACCGGGATTTTGTTTCTATGATTTTCGAAATGTCTTCTCCATTTATCCGTTTAATGATATCTCCTGTTTGTAATCCGGATTGTTCAAAGATTTGTTTATCAAAATAACCTGTCAAAATGATTTCGTTTTCCACAAAAGAGAAATTCAGGGGAGCCGTATTGCGGCCAAAGTACGCCTCCAAAACCGGATAGGATCCCCATATTCTCGCATGACCATCTCTGACCTGATCAAAAAGGGACATCAACACAAGTTTATATTCGATCTCATCTCTGGCATCTATTATTTCAGGAATAAAATCAGCCAATACGGTATCCCAATTTTGGTCTAATAAATATTTATACGGATAAAAATACTCAACAATATTCCAGTACCTGAACAAAGACAATAATCTAAGCCCCACGTCCGGATAACTCACAGTTGAGTATGTGTCCTCGTTTTGAAAGATAGGTGCACCGGAAATAGAATCCAGTCTTACATAATAGTTCCTGCCCGTTCTTCTGCTGCTTCGTATTGCCTCAAGCTCCGCAGATAATTTTTTGTCAATATCACTTTGAAACCAGCCAAAATCCGGCTCAAGCTTTACTTTCCTGCCAGGATTTAAGTATGGTCTTTCCTTTATCGCTTCGTATTCAAATTTCTTAACCCATGCTGCCAGTGAATCCTGACATGCAGATATACTTTCACTTTTACAGGCTACTGTCAGTATTGGGAATAATTCGTAATCCCAATTGTAATGTCCCTCTGCAACAGCAGGATGATAGTATTTCAGAAAGCCCCATACTTTGGCAACCATTGCAAGATTTTGAATTTTCTCTGGTGACAGGTCTTCAATTTTGCTTATACCGGAGGTTGCGCCAGTCTTTTTCCCATCGCTATTTTGTATTCTCGCCTGTCGTAGTCCCGGAATGGGTTTGCCGTCCAGGAATAATTCAAATTCGTCTACCCATAACTTTCCCTTGCCGGTCAGTATTGCTCCAATATATATTTCACGGGCATTTTTCGGGAAGGGCAATTTTATAGAATAGGTAGACCAATCCCGCGTTCCCTGGATATTTTTCTGTAGCATATTATCAAAAGCCAGGACTTTATGTTGTCTGTAAAGATGTTCCTGACCGGGAATATTGGAAAAAGAATTCCGTCCATCAATTCTCAATAATAAGCCGGCAGCCCCTCCTTTAACTTCCTGCATTTTCATTTTTGCTCTTAGCTCCAATGCTTTGCCTGAAAAACCAGTAACCGGAATTTCTGTGCCTACGCAACCAAATACACTCAACGAGTCGGCACTATTATTACTTCCATCTATCAAAAATGAATATTTGCCTTTGTAAGACACCAGGGAGTCTCTCTTTAGGATAAACTGTCCATGATTTAGATTACCGGTTTCAAACCAATAATTTGGAAATGGGTCATTTCGTTTTTGCTTCTCAAATCCCAGATTAGTCTTTTGTGCCTTTTTGCTAATACAGGCAGGTGTGTGAGCAATAAATAAACTGTACATTATGGCTATCAGAAGATTTCGACCAGACATAAGCTTTGGTTTTGATTGATGAAAGTATGTCCATAATGAGTATGCAATAAAAATACATCGGGCCTATTGATTCGTAGCTACCACTCATAAAACATATAATAAACACCGGCCAGCTTTCCTCCCTCCCACCCCAATCCACTATATTTGTTCCACAATGCTGCTGTATGAAACGATCCATCAAACGCCTTGTTGCTTTTGTCTTTTTATTTCTGGCACTAAATAATACAACCGCGCAAAGCATTCCTGACTCTCTTGCTCAAAAAATAGACAAGCTTTTCAGCCAGTGGAACAATCCCAACACACCCGGCTGTGCAATTGGCGTGGTACGGAACGATTCGCTGATCTACGCCAAAGGGTATGGTATGGCCAATCTTGAGTATGGTATCCCCATAACGCCCGAAACTATTTTTCATATGGCTTCGGTATCCAAACAGTTTACGGCCTACAGCATCGTGCTGCTCGCCAGGCAGGGAAAGCTGCGGTTAGATGATGACATTCATCAATACCTGCCCTGGTTTCCTGACCTCAAAGAAAAGATCACGATTCGTCACCTGCTCAATCATACCAGCGGCATCCGCGATCAATGGCAGTTGCTCGCCATTGCAGGTACCCGTTTAGACGATGTGATTACCCAGGATCATATTGTAAAAATATTAAGCAAACAGCAGGCATTGAATTTTAAGCCGGGAGAAAAATACAGTTATTCCAACAGCGGGTTTACCATGCTGGCGGAAATTGTGAAAGCAGTTACAGGTCAATCTCTACGCAGGTTTACAGACTCCGCTATCTTTAAACCACTGGGCATGAAGCAAACGCATTTTCACGATGACTATACCGAGATCGAGAAGAACCGTGCTTACTCTTACCAGCGGAAAAATCTCTTTACATTCTCCAACAGTGTGCTCTCCTATTCCAATGCAGGCGCCACCAGTTTGTTTACCAATATCAACGACCTTTCAAAATGGGTGATGAACTTTTATACGCCTGTTGCGGGCACAGCCGCGGATATTGATCAACTGGTGCAGAAAGGAAAGCTGAACAATGGTGTGGAACTAAACTATGCGCTGGGCATTAGTTCCGATACATACAAGGGCTATAAACAATATTCACACTCCGGCGGGGATGCAGGGTTCAGAACATATCTTACCGTATTGCCGGAACTGAAAATGGGTTTTATGGTGTTCAGCAACCTGGCAGAAGTAAACACATATGAAAAGACTTACCAGTTGGTTGATCTGTTTATCAAAGACACATCAGCTAAAGTAAATGCAGACATAAGGATGGACAGCAGCCGCGCTATTATAAAAGATGAAGGGCGTGCAAAAAATTTCACCGGTGATTTTATTTCCGAAGATGGCGCGCAGTTCAGCTTTGTGCTGCGCAACCGCAAATTGTACTGGGAGCGTTATGGGAACTCGGATCTGCTGTACCCCGGGTTGAAAGACAGCTTTACTGTAGCCAGATCACCGGAGATAAAATTCGTATTCAGTACAACACCTGGTAAAAGCGTGCTGGTAAATCAATATTGGCCCGACAATAAACGATTGCTGGTAAAATATGCTACAGACAGTATTCAAACGGATAATCAACTGCAGATGTACGCAGGCCTGTATTACTGTCCGGAACTGGATTGTAAGTATACCATCGTTGCAAAAGATCATGAACTAATATTAACCAGCAATAAGTATAACGACAGCAAGCTGAAGCTGGTGGGAAAAGACCATCTTTTTACCGATTACTGGTGGATGAGGCATTTAAAAACGATCTCAGGTAACAATAAGAAAATAATTGGTTTCGAGGTAAACGATGGCAGGATCATGCACCTGCGGTTCAATAAAATACAGTAAGGAACAATCACCGATCCCTGCTTTTGACCCAGGGTAAAGATTTATATTTTGAACGGCACATTGAAATCTTGCTTCACATGACTAAAAAAAGTGCGGGTATTCTTTTGTATCGCTTCCATAATAAGGTGCCGGAAGTATTGATCGTACATCCCGGGGGGCCTTTCTGGGCAAAGAAAGATTTGGGTTCATGGTCAATCCCCAAAGGAGAGCTTGGCCCGGATGAAATTCCATTGGATGCAGCAAAAAGGGAACTGGAAGAAGAAACAGGAATAGAAGCAGCAGGAGATTTTATTGAATTAACGCCGGTTAAACAAAAAAGCGGAAAGCTGGTTTATGCATGGGCATTGCATAAGGATATAGATCCGGCTATCATAAGGAGCAACAATTTTGAAATGGAGTGGCCTCCAAAGTCGGGTAATAAAAAAGCATTCCCTGAGATAGATGCAGCAGCATGGTTTAACATGGATGAAGCCAAAAAGAAAATGATCAATGAACAGGCTCCCTTAATTGATGAACTGAAAGCTAAACTTGATGCTATGGGATAAAGTAATTTGTCTTTTTTCTTCCGGGTTGACTCTCCTTTGATTCATTCTCATTCTCAAATTAACAGGGGCCTATCTAAACCCAAAGCTTGCAGAGAACGGCACATTGATTATCTTCCTGCTGAGCTTTGCATTGAGCATCTGGTTAAATATAAGGGACCGCTATCATCGCAAAAAACAATGAAAAGGAGGGTATGACAAATTGCGCGGGTGTATTTCAATTTGTCAAATAAAAGCATGGCTCCGGCAGAAGAAAATAGATCTAATCAAAACATTTAATCCGGAGATGAAATTCCTGATTAATGAATTGTATGACAAATGGCCTCCGCCGGTTTTGTTTCACCGAAAGAGTTATGATTTCCAACGCAATGAATTGATTGGTGCGGAGATAGACCCTTCCCTACCTGCCGGCAGGCAGGCCGCGGTCAGGGTGACAAGCAATAGTGGATGGTTGAGCTGTAGTACCAAAGCTGAACCATATTCCCTTGTTTGTCATGCATCTAAAGGGATAAGCATCTGTGCACCATATTCCGTTCTGTTCACTATGGATCACATCCTTCTCTGCCTGCTCTTTAGTCGTAACCGCCCACACGAAGCAAAGCAGTGCGGCAATCCGAACTTTTCTCACCGAAGGCAAATGCACCCAATTACAGCATTAGCAAAGAAAAGAAAGCGGTAGATTACATACAGAAAAGTTGAAATTATTATGCATAGCCTTTTAAAAATTATTTTCACCTGCTTTTTGTTTATCTCCTGCAAACAACCCGGCGGCTTACCCGTTAAGCAACAGGATCTTCAGCGTGTTAAACAGATGGCTGATCTGCCCCAACCCCTTGAAATCATAGATTATCAAAAACTGGCCCTGAAATTTGATAGCACAGTATATGATTTTAATGCCAATGGAAAATTTTGGCCCCTGGTGTGGAAAGACAGCAGTGAAAAGAATTTCCCCCAAACGGTGGTTGGCCTGTATACGGCCATAGGTGATGTGCGGCAGGGGCCGGCCAACAACAAAGGCATGTTTCATGAAGCGCTGGCAACAATGGGGGCTGTTATGAGCGCCACATTGGTGGGTATTGACAAGAGCGATCAGCAGGGCCTCAATTATGCGGGCATGCTGAAAAATTATTTTAACCAGGAAACCGGTTGGGATATTATGATGAACAACACCTGCCCCGAAGTGGCGCTCCTGGGCGGAGGATACGGCCGTGACTGGTGGTACGATGTATATCCCAATGTGCTGTTCTACGCTATTTATGACCAGTATCCCAATGAACCGGGGTTTACAGCAATAGCAAAGCGTATTGCAGAAAAATTTTACGCAGCCGATTCCATTCTGGACGGAAATTATAACTGGTCTTATTTCGATTATGGTAAAATGATGCCCATGAAAAACAATATCTGTGCACAACCGGATGCAGCAGCAGGTCATGCATGGGTATTGTACGCAGCATATAAAAAATTTGGTGATGAGCGCTATTTAAAAGGGGCAATGAGCGCATTGAAAGCATTGCAATCCCAATCGTTAAACCCTACCTATGAACTGCTGATGCCTTTTGGCGCCTATTTATCTGCAAGAATAAATGCGGAGCAGGGAAAGCAATATGATGTAAATAAAATGCTGGGCTGGACCTTCGACGGCACCCCCCTTTGCAGGGAAGGCTGGGGCGTTTTAACAGGCAACTGGAATGGCATGGATATATCCGGCATTGTGGGCAGTACTGTTGACCATGGAGGCTATGGCTTTTTAATGAACACCTATGATGCTGCATGGCCCCTGGTACCTTTAGTACGCTATGATCAGTCGTATGCAAATGCTATTGGTAAGTGGATGCTGAATGCCGCCAATGCGGCAAGATTTTTTTATCCGCAGTATATGCCCGATGAGCATGAAACCATTCCGCAACTGGACGATGTTACCAAAGGTGTGATCGGGTATGAAGGTATGATCCGCAAATCATCTTACCCGCAATATGAAAATATACCTGCGCCTGTTGCGCAGGGCGACGGACCACTATGGGTACCCGGCAAAAATCCACCGGAATCGCAGTTCAGTGTTTATGGAAGCGCCCATGCGGGCATATTCGGCAGTATTATCCGTGCTACCAATGTTCCCGGCATTTTACAATTAAATGTGCTGTCCACAGATTTTTATCACGATAAGGCTTATCCCTCTTATTTATACTATAATCCCTATGCTGAAGATAAACTGGTTTTAATAAACATAGAGGGTAAAAGTGTTGATCTGTACAATACCGTGTCGGCACAGTTTATTGCCCGAAATGTTTCATCTTCCGTACAAATAAAACTTCCTGCGCAGCAGGCAGCCCTCATCGTTAGTGTACCCACGGGCGGTAAAATCAGTTATGAAGAACAGAAAATGAGTGTAAATGGTGTTGTTGTGGACTATAGATATCGTCAAAAGTGAGAAGATAAAGCCCGCCCCCGTCCGACTGGTGTCATCCGGGCGGGCGGCTGAACACCGTTCGGACGCAGGGTCAAAGAAGTGTTTCACGTTTTGGCATAGCAACTGTACATTGAATTTGGGGTTATAGAACATCCATCATATTATTTTTTATACCCATGCTTAACACTGCGTGAATATTGCCATGTTCCGCCCGCTCTTTACCCGGAACCGAGGCTAAAAAAGGCATAAAAAAGGGGCAGCATAAAAATGCACCCCGTTTTTAAAATCCAATATCCTATGAAAAACCTGAACAAATGTATCCTGCTATTTTGAAAGCAAAGAGGGTTTGTCGTTCTTTTTAGTAATCGGTATTATTCTCCGTGTAATTAGCAGAAAAACGGGTATCATTTTCTTTGCCCTGGTCAGAATTTGGAGAAAAGCTCCATGAATTCCTGCCGGCGGCTGCGGGAAAGCGTAATGTTATCGTCATTATCCATAACAATATACCCTCCCTCTCCCCGGATAAACTTTTTTACATGATTGATATTGATGAGAAAAGAACTGTGTACGCGGTAAAAATCAGCACCTCCCAGCGTTTCGTCCAATTCTTTGAGCACTCTTGATACCATGATCTTTCGGCCGCCGGTAAGGATTACATTGGTATAATTGCTTTCGGCTTTGCAATAAATGATCTCCCCCGTAGCTACAAATATTAATCCATCGCCAGCCGTAAGTGCAATGCGGGATGGTGTTAATTTTGGAGACTGGTTAATATGCTGTAGCAAGAGGGCAAACTGCTCCCTGCTTGGAATAGCCTTTTTTTCTTCTACCCTGTGTATAGTGGCCTTAAGATCATCCGGGTCAACCGGCTTTAATAAATAATTCAGCGCAGCGTACTTGAAGGCTTTTATTGCAAACTGGTCATAGGCGGTACAGAACACTACATCAAAAGATAAATTTTTAACCTGCTCCAACATGTCAAAGCCATTCATCCGGGGCATTTCAATATCAAGGAATACTACATCGGGCTTATGTTTGTAAATGGCTTCAATACCCTTTTCGGCTGTATTGCACAGGGCCACGGTCTCCGCCTGCGGGCAATAGGTTTTGAGCAGCCACTCCATCATTTCAAGCGCATTTGTTTCATCATCTACCAGCACACATTTTATCATATCATATATTTTTTAAGTTTCATCTACAGGAATATTCAGGATCACTTTTGTTCCCATTGCTTCACCATGCTCGTTTTTCATGTCTTCAATTCCAACCGAAGCATCAAACCCTGCCTGCCGGCTCAGCAACACCAGCCTGCTTTCCGTGAGCTGCATACCCAGTGATTTTCTTGAAGACGCCGTTTTACTTTTCAATTCCTTTGCTTTCTCCCTCCCTACTCCATTATCCTCAATGATACATTGCAGTATATCATTTCCTTTACGGCTGATATGAACAGATAAACAGCCTTCTGTTGTTTTATGCAAGAGCCCGTGCCAGATGGCATTTTCAACATAGGGCTGTATAATCAGCGGTGGTACATATATGCTTTCGGGATACACTTCTTCCGTAAAACTAATATCACAGGTGAACTTTTTTTCAAACCGGATGCTTTCCATTTCAATATATAGCCTTAATGCTTCCAGTTCACTGGCCAAGGTAATAGACTTGTTATTGGAATTATCTAATATCAATCGTATAAGGCGGGCAAACCTGGTGAGGTACAATGATGCTGTTGCCTGGTCGCTTTTTACAATGTAGCGGTTAATGGAGTTAAGACAGTTAAAAATAAAATGAGGATTCATTTGGGCCCGTAAAGCCTGCATTTCAGCATCTGCCATTTTTTGCCTTGTATCCATAAGAATGGATTCGGCTCTGGCCTTTTCGCTATCGGCTTTTGTTTTTATAATTTTATTGGCGCATAGTGAAGCAATGGTGGTAAGTATAGACAAATGTTTTTGCGTAAAAAACCCTTTTTTAGAATGCCCGCAATATATAACCCCCCATACTTTTTCATCGGTAATAATGGGAACGGCAATTTCTGAAAAATAAGTGCCGACATTATCCTTATAACGGGGATCCTTGGTTGTATCATAAACAATTTCAGCCCGGCCTCCTGCAGCCACAGCAGCGGCAATTCCTTTTCCTGTTGTTATCTCAACGGGTTGGCTTGTTGCAGCGTCTGTCTTGTGTGCCGCTTTTTGCCTTAATACATTCTGCATCCTGTCTGTAGTGTAAATAATACATTCTTCAAAGTGAAGCCTGCTTATGGCATTTTTAACGATGTCACGGAGAATAGCGCCTATATCGTTTGTTTCATAAATACTGGATGAAAAATAATTGATTGCCTGCGCTGCTTCAAGCTCATCTTTATGGCTGTTTATTTTGCGCCTGTGATTTAAAATCACCCTTGCTGCTATTGCCGCCGCCAGCAGCACACACAATGCAATAAACCACCAGGTCATCCAGAAGGGGTTCAGTATCTGGAAAGCCAGTGTGTTGTTTGCTTTTTTCCAGTCAACCTGGTTCAGGCTCGCTTCCATTTCAAGTAGATACTTTCCCGGCGCCAGCGATGAAAAACGAACAATATTACCATTGCCAATTTCTTTCCATTCTGTATCCAGCCCATCTAATTTATACCGGTATCTCACTTTTTCGGGATTATTGAAATATACGGCTGCAAATACTACCCCCATTGACCTGTCTGAATAATTGATGGGCCCCAAAGTATCAAACGCATACATGGAATAGTCCATGTTGCCGATCCTCGCTTTGCTGATATACGCTTCAAATGACTGGTAAGGAGCAGAGAATGTTTCGGGCTGCCAGTAATTAATGCCGTTCAATCCCCCAAAATACAGGATGCCTTCCCGGTCCCTGAACCAGCTATTGCTGTTAAAGCCATAGCCCTGGATATTATCCGAGCGGTCAAAAAGATTCAATTTTGAAGTATTGGGATCAAAGCGGTAAATGCCATTTTCGGAGCTGGCCCAAATGATTCCGTTCCTGTCCTGGTAAACTGTATATAAACCTATATTGTCGAAAACAGTGGTAAATTTTTTAGTGGTTACTTTTCCGTTATTATAATGGAGGGTGTACAAACCTTTGGTACTTGAAAACAATAGTCCGTTATCCTGCATTATAAAACCACTGAAGCCATGGGTTATTACGTTGCTTGTAAAATCCTCGGGTACTTCCAGCAGGTAATTCAGTGATGCATCAAAACAGTATACACCCGTTGTGGTTGCAATCCATACTGTTCCATCCGTTCCCTGGGCGCAAAAGCTCGCAGATGCATTGCGGATTGCCGGATGATTAAGCCGGCGTAACCGGTATGTTTTTCCATCCAGTACATATACAGCATCCCGTGCAACAATAACATGATCGCCATTGAGAAGTGTTATAATATCATTTACAAAATCTCTCTCGCTTATCCGCCGGGTTTCATACGTGTCGTACTCCGGCCGCCTGTATTTTTGTGTTTTGATATCAAACAGCCACAACCCCTTATTAGTAGGACCAAGTATCAGGTATCTTCCGTCATACACCATTCCTCTTATAGACTCATGGCTTAACCTGCTGTTATCATCCTTTGCGGGTGGAAAAAGAATCCACTTGCTTTCGGTTTTTTGCCAGCATGCAAAACCATAGCCGGTGGCTATCCACAGATCGCCTCTCTCATCCTGTACGATCTTCCGGACATCATTAATGTTGGCAGATATTTCATCATTCATCTGCCTTATCTTAATCAGCCCCATTGGCTGGTTCCTGAAAGCAAAACGCGCAATTCCATCTGTTGTGGCTATCCATGCATAACCTTCCGTTTCATCGTAAAAAATAAAACTGGCATATTCATTGGTAGCCACTTTTCTGCCATTCAGAAAAAAATTCTGCTTTAAAAATTGTTTTTTTGCCGCATTGTATTCAAATATACCATCGGATGAAGCCACCAGAAAACGGGAAGGAGAAATGGCTGCCATGCTTCTTAAGCTAAAGGAACCCCGCATACCATTACCGAGTGTGGCAGTGGTAATTTTTTTTGTTGAAAACTGGTACCATTGCGCCATAGCATACCTTGTGCTCACAAGCGCACTGTCTTCACTCACGGGATAAATACCGTAAATCCGCCCCCCGGCCAGACTGTCTGTTTTACCCGTTTTAAAATGATAGCGATAAATAAACTCATTATTGTGTACGAACAATACATTTTTGTACAGCACACAAACATCAGTCTCCAGATCAGTGACCGGCTGCGGCAAATTTTCAATTATGGTAAACTGCTGCGTGGAATGGTTGAATTGAAAAAAGCCCTTATTGGTAAGCAACCAGGTACTCCCATCCGGCAATTCAGTAACAGGCCCCATTTTAAGTCCTTTTTTTCCGCCTTCAATGGCCACCGGGTTAAAGGTTCCTGTTTTTTCTGAAAAAAGAAATACCTCTTTATCTGAGCAAACCCAAATATGACCTTTCTTATCGCAGAGCATACTGTTCACCCTGGGAGAAGGCCGGAAGTTTTGCACTTCTTTCCCGTCAAAGCTCTGAACCTGCGACCGGTATAAGATCCAAAGCATCCCTTTTTGATCCTTGTCCATAGATGTTATGGCATCGGGGCGGATGCCACTCGGGTAATCAAAAATCTGGAGATGATACTCTGGCAATTGTGCTTTTGCCACAACAAAAAAAAGCAAAAGGACTATCGCAACACACACGCTTCGGGTATTAGTGCTCGTTATCAAATTATTGCTGTATTAGTCTTTAAAGAAACAAATCGCAGGTTTTCCAACTCCGAAAAGTAAATGTTTGTTATGTAACCTGCAATATTTTTTAGTATTTAACCTGTTTATTGAGTAATCCGGCAGTTTATAAATTCGCAGTACCATTAATTGTAATGGTTTTTCCTGCACTACGGGGTCCAGCTTCATTTTGTCGCCACAAATTCCTCCTTCATCTACCCAATTCCCTGCAGCATGCATATGAAGCGTAGTTTGCAGCCATACCGGTTCCCTTACCCTGTTTTAAAATAATTTAGTTGAACTTTGAACCAGAGCAATGACACAAAAGAATTCACCATATTTTATTCCCGGCATACATATTTTTATATGGGCAGTGCTGCTGGCCATACCTGCCATTATGTTTTCCGGCGAAACCGTTATAGGATTACCTGAAAACTTTTTCCTGCTCACGAATATCTACAATATAGGATTGTTTTACCTCAACGCGTATATCCTATACCCCCGCCTGTTCAACCGGAAATACTGGTGGTTGTATATGCTTTCCATTGCAGGCTTGCTTGCTTTTTCATATTATGCAAAGCTGTTCCTGTTAAACCTTAGTCCCGGCTTTCAATTAACAGAACAAAATATACGGGTGATCTTTTTCCCGCCCGTTCCTTTTTTCATCGCCAGTTTTATTTTTCGCCTGGTGAGTAACCGCATCCGGTTTGAAAAATTAGAAAAAGAAAGAAGAGCGGAACGGCTTAGCTCCGAACTAAAGTTTTTACGCTCCCAGGTAAGTCCTCATTTTTTGTTCAATATGATGGCCAATATGGTTGCACTGGCACGTCAAAAATCGGACCTGCTGGAACCGGCATTAATAAAACTGTCCGACCTGTTGCGCTATATGCTTTATGATTCCAATGAAGAAAAATTTCCGGTAAGCAAAGAAATTGACCTGCTTAAAAATTATATTGATCTGCAGCAATTGCGTTTTGGCGAAGATGTGGATGTGAAGCTGGAAATAAAAAACGAATGCCCCGATTGCCTTATTGAGCCCCTGCTGCTGATCCCGTTCATTGAAAATGCGTTTAAACACGGTATTGGTATGGTAAAAGATCCTTTCATTTCCATACAACTTGAAGTAAAAGCAAAGCAATTGCTTTTTAAGATAATAAATAACTATAACAGCAATAATTTCTCGAAAGATAAAAACTCCGGAATTGGCATGGTAAATGTAAAAAACAGGCTGGAGCTGTTGTATAGCGGAAAATATAAGCTCCAAATCACAGATCAGGACGGGATATATGCTGCTCAATTAAATCTTATGTTGCTATGATGAACTGTATTGCAGTTGATGATGAAAGATTGGTATTGGATCTTTTGGCCGACAATATCCAAAAAGTACCTTTCCTGCACCTGGTGCAACGCTGCAAAAATGCCATGGAAGCAGCAGACGTGCTGCATAAAGAACAGGTGGATCTCATTTTCCTGGATATACAAATGCCCGGACTCAACGGGCTGCAATTCATTCAGTCGCTGCAACAGCCACCCATGGTAATTTTTGTAACTGCCTATAAAGAACATGCTCTGGAAGGGTTTAATCTTAATGCAGTTGATTATCTTTTAAAACCCGTTTCTTTCGAAAGATTTTTAAAAGCATGCAACAAAGCTTACGAACTGTTTAACCTTCAGCAAAAGCCAGCAGCAAGGGAAAACCTGCCAGACTATTTCTTCGTTCATGTAGAATACAACCAGGTAAAAGTGAATATCCCCGATATATTGTACATAGAGGGAATGAAAGATTATGTAAAAATATTTCTTGCTTCAGCTTCCCGGCCCATCATCACCAAAATGAGCATGAAGGCGCTGGAAGAAAAATTATCGCGCTACCGTTTCGCCCGTACGCATAAATCCTATATCGTATCTGCCGACAAAATAACCGCTGTTAAACGCGATCTCATCTGCATTGATAAAATTGAATTACCTCTCAGCGAAAGCTATAAAGCCAATGTAGAAAAAATCCTCCCGCTCTGAAGTCTTCGCATTCTCCCAACATATCTATTCATATTCCCGGCTCATAGATTCATGAACATGCTGCGCAGTATCGTCAAATATTTTTGTGGTACAAAACACATGTATCATGAAATCATTCAGCAAAAAACTGGTAACCCCTGCCCTGCTGTTAGCCCTAATGGTGATGCAGGCAAATGCCCAAAGCATCATTACCGGAAAGGTGGTCAATAAAAAGGATGAGCCCATTGTTGCAGCCACCATTGGCATCAAAGGATCCGGCGCAGGCGTAAAAGCCGATTCATTGGGGAACTTTCGTTTATCCACTGCAGAAAAAGGCAACCAAATACTGCAGGTGTCATCTGTTGGATATGCCGCCAAAGAAACGGGCATATTCATTATGGATTCTGTTTTGCATTTGCGCATTGTTTTAAAAGATGAAGCCAAAGCAATGGGTGAAGTGGTAATAATCAGTGCCGGCGCATTTGAAGCGAGTGATAAAGCCAAAGGCGCTTCCCTCACTCCTATGGATGCAGTAACCGTTGCAGGCAGTGGTGGCGATATAGCCAATGCATTGCGTTCCCTGCCCGGCGCACAGCAAATTGGCGAGAAAGAAGGATTATACGTGCGCGGTGGAACCGGTGAAGAAACCAAGCAGTTTGTTGACGGGTTGCTGCTAAAACAGCCCAATTTTTCAAGCATCCCCGGTTTGCCGCAACCTGCCCGGCTTAATCCCTTTTTATTCAGGGGCATCCTGTTCAGCTCAGGTGGTTATTCGGCATTGTACGGACAGGCATTGAGCAGTGCGCTGATATTGGAGACCATAGATCTTCCTGAAGAATCATCCATTGGACTTCATCTTTTTCCGCAAAGTATTGGCGTTGGTTTGCAGCAGTTGGCCAAAAACAAAAAAAGCAGCTATGGCATCAATACCAGCTATAGCAATTTAAAAGCCTATCATTCGGTGATCACACAAAAACCAGACTTTTTTCATGGACCTGAAACCTTTAGTGCAGATGCCAATTTTAGAATAAAGACAAGCGAAGCGGGTATGCTTAAATTTTATACCAACTACGGGTACAGCCATACCGGTATGAGAAACCCGGATATTGACAGCAGCGACCTGCTTTCTTTATACGAATTAAAAGGAAGGAACTGGTACAACAATCTTTCTTACAGGGAATCGCTTGGAAAGCAGTGGAAAATAGATGCAGCAATAGGCTATAATTATTACAGGGATGCTGTTAACACGGCATTGCAAAACGCTAGTAAAGAAAACATCAGTCTGACCGGATACCCGTTTGCTGAGAAAAACACATTCACACATAACCAGTCCCATTTTGCCCAGGGCAGGCTGGTGTTAACTAAGGGATGGCGTTATAAACAGGCAGTACGTTTCGGAGCGGAATATTTCTACAGCAAAGACAGCTACCTTTTTAATGATTCCGCCGCCCTGCTGAAAGACAATATAGCAGCCGCATTTGCAGAGGCAGATATCCGGTTAACGCACAGTATAGCAGCAAGGGCCGGACTTAGAGCAGAACATTCTGCACTGCTGGATCAAACCACGCTGGCGCCACGCATCAGTTTGGCCTACCGGCTGGGCAAAGGAGCGCAATTCAATATGGCCTATGGCATTTTTTATCAGAAACCGGAGAATATGTATGTGCAGTATTCGGGTGAAACCCATTTCACCAGGGCCACGCATTATATCATCAACTTTCAAAAAAAGGCAGGCAACCGTTTGTTAAGGATTGAAGCCTATTATAAAAAATACAAAGACCTTATTACAACAATACCCCAAATTAAAAATGAAGGAGATGGTTATGCAGGAGGCATTGAATTGTTCTGGAGAGATAAGAAAACCTTTAAAGGATTCGACTATTGGGTGAGCTATACGTATTTAGATACAAAGCGCAGGTACTTAGATTATCCGTATGCGTTACGACCCAATTTTACTACACCCCATTCCGCTTTTGTGGCCATCAAGAAATTCTTTCCCGGCATCAGTTTCAATGCAAATCTTTCCTATACCATTGCTACAGGAAGACCTTATTACAATATTCAAACCAGCGATGGGCACAGCGTTATACAAGACGAGGGACATACCAATACCTATAATGCCATGAACCTCAGTTTTGCTTATATGTTTTCCATTTTCCCCAAATGGAAGCACAGGGATTTCTCGGGGATCGGCTTCGGCATCAACAATGTATTTGGCAGCCGGCAGGTTTTTGACTACCGCTATAGTTACAACGGCGTAAATAAAACACCCGTAACACAACCCGCTGCCAGGAGCTTTTATATAGGTCTGTTCATGAGCTTCGGCGTTGACAGAACAGAGGATTTTATTGACCAGAATTTGTAAACCACATCTTAAAACAAAAAATACAAAACAATGAAAAAAGCAATGCTATCAGCAGTAACCGTATTGCTGCTGCTCCTAACCGCAACAGCACAGGATGCATACAGGCAGCAACTGCAATCGGCAGTATCGCAATTGGATAAAGCCGAAGCGCCAGGCGATTACCAGCAATTGGCCAGACAGTTTGTACAGCTTGCAGAAACGCAAAAAACAGATTGGCTTCCTTATTATTATGCAGCCTTTTGCAATGCCAAAACCGGCTGGCTGTATGAAAATGATGGGGAGAAAATTGAGCCATTTGCCAGCAAAGCCGATGAACAAATTAAAAAATCAATTGCGTTGCTGGATACAGCAAACCGCAAAAAGGAATTGTCGGAAATATATTGCGTGCTCAGTATGATCAATAAGGCAAAGGTGTTTATCAATCCTCAAACTTTCGGTCCCAAATACGGACCGGCCGGCGCACATTATATTCAACTGGCAAAAAAAGCGAATGCGAATAATCCCCGGGCCATTTACTTAGAAGGATGGGATAAATATTACGCACCCAAAATGTGGGGTGGCGATAAAAAGGCAGCGAAAGCAATGCTGGAACAATCGCTTCAGCTATTGAATAACAATAAAGTGGATGCAGATGCTACTCCACACTGGGGTAAGAAGGAAGTAGCCGCTTTACTGGGCAGGTACAAGTAAACCATTTTATTAACATTAAAATCTATCATTATGTTTTTTGGAATCATTTTAACCAGGATATTGTTTGTAGCCTGTATGGTGTTTATTATCGGTTATGTATTTGGCTCTTTTTCAAAAAAGAGAACACTTACCACTATTACCAGGATAGCTACCATATTAATCATTGTGCTGTTTATTGCGGCCAATGCATTCATGATGTGTTCCGGCGGAGCGCGGCATGGCAACTGGAGGCACGAACATTACAATGGTCACTACCAGCCCGCTGATACTATAAGATAAGGAAGAAAATCTGAAGACCACCATATGATCTTTGCATCTTGTTCAGCAGGTTAAATAGTGAGCTATGTTCACAATAAAAGCTGTCTCAAAACAAATGGGGCAGCTTTTTCTGTATCCTTTCAGGAATATTAACAGGTTCCGGGTCCTTCACTTTTATGGAGGAAAAGTACACCCATCCAATAAAAAAAAGTTGCAGCGGTACCCGGTACCACAAATAACGTAACCCATCCCCGTTAAACGTTGCGGTTTCCATATTTACGTTGTGCATGGCGGCATAGATGTTTACAGGAAGTATAAAAATAAAAAAAACGATCAGCAACCACCCGGTCAGTACCCTGAATTTTGGTAATTGCAGGCCGATTGCAGCCGCTATTTCTACAAATCCTGTAAAATACACCAGCTCCGTTTTGAAAGGAATAACTGCAGGCATCATCATCGCCATACCTTTGGTGAACATAAAATGACCGATGGCTGTAAGCACCAGCATTGCCGACATGCCGATCCTGGCCGACAAAGCAAATTTATATTCCTTCCGGGTAAGCTTTATAATAAAAAGCGATAATACAAACACCGTGAGCAAAGTGATTTCGATTTCCATATCTTTTTTCTGCAAAGCTCTGCAACTAAAGAAGAAGAAACAATGAACCCGGGTTAATAAATTCGTTTGCGGATCCTGCTTAAGGCCTGGGGAGTAACACCAATATAAGATGCGAGATATTTTAAAGGGATTTGC
This sequence comes from Agriterribacter humi, assembly GCF_009192765.1. Classification (GTDB taxonomy): domain Bacteria; phylum Bacteroidota; class Bacteroidia; order Chitinophagales; family Chitinophagaceae; genus Agriterribacter; species Agriterribacter humi. The sequence continues at coordinate 195,333 of NZ_VOHQ01000010.1, forward strand.
TGAATTAAACGGGTCTTTTCGGTAAACAATTTTAAATACCGTTGTTCTGCTGTATCGCTTAACAGCGAAAGCTCCCTTTTAAAACTATCTAAGTACAAATGTTCTCCTGCATGTCTTCCAATAAAATTCCCAATTTCCGTTTGCTGGTAAATTTCCTGGAGGTCATTATACGTTATACGCCACAGCGTAGTGGCTGTAAGCGTTTCAATATGATACACAGAGGGCGTTTGTGTGAGAAAAGAATCATAGCCGCTTACAAATTCGTTGGCGAAAGCAAAATAAAAAGTCAGATCATTTTCTTCTTTTGGCATATAGAAACGTATAATGCCCTTTTCTACAAAGGAAAGATGGCTTTCTGTTTTGCCGGCTTTTAAAAGCAAATGGCGTTTGGGAAACTCCTGCTGAATAAGCCTGGAAGAAAAAAACAGCCAGTCTTTGTCTGTAAGAGCGGTTATGCTTTCAAAGTATTTTCTGATCTGTTCCATTTGCTGCTTTGTATTTTAAGTACTAAAATTATTGTATATGAAACGGACATGCTGTATTCAGTATACAAAATATTGTAAAAACCTTTCGTGAGTCTGGTCAATGATGAACACAGATGCTTCCCTGCCTGGCGGTAGGCAAGCTTCGTTAGCATGACAGGCAAGGGAATAAGGGTTCAGCTTTTGCACTACTGTTCAACCACCCACTATTGCTTGTCACCCTGACCGCGGCCTGCCTGCCGGCAGGCAGGGAAGGGTCCATCTTCGCTGCAATCGTTGCAGATGCTTGCTTCGCCGCCGCAACAAACAATACTAACAATTCTTATGTAATTTAGCGCCAGCAAACAAATACAGCAACTGCCGGATACGCGAAAAAACACAGCCCATGCGAACAAGATCAATGTTGAACCGTGTTCTTTTTATTGCACTTATTACAATGAGCCTCATCTCCTGCCGGGAGGGAAAAACCAAACAGGTTGCCGCCATCGTACCCGACATCGGCGCCATGAAGATCAGCGGCGCCATTTCCTGTACAAAAGGACTAACACCCGGCGACAGCACCATCTTCATGAATGGCGGTGGCACGGCTTTTATAACAACAGTGGAAAATGAAATACCGGCTGATCCTGAAAAAATTGCAGGCATGGCATATATCCCCGGCGGAACATTCAGCATGGGCGGCGTAAACCCCGTGGGCATCACCGAAGGGGGACACGAAGCCATGGACGACGCCCGGCCCATACACCAGGTATACGTTGATCCTTTTTACATGGATGAAACGGAAGTAACCAACAAGCAGTTCGCGGACTTTGTAAAAGCAACCGGTTATATTACGGTGGCGGAACAAAAACCCACAAAGGAAGAATTTCCAGGCGCACCGGAAGAAGCGCTTGTTGCCGGCGCGGTGGTATTCACGCCTCCCGCGCATGAAGTGCCATTGAACAATCACCTGCAATGGTGGCAATATGTACACGAAGCCAACTGGCGTCACCCATCGGGACCTAACAGTAATATTACCGGGAAAGAAAACTATCCCGTAGTGCAGATCGCTTATGAAGATGCGGCGGCTTATGCAAAATGGGCGGGCAAGCGCTTACCCACGGAAGCCGAATGGGAATTTGCCGCCCGGGCAGGCAAACCAGGCAACCTCTATACCTGGGGCAATGAAATGAAGGATGCCGGTAAATGGCAGGCCAATACTTTCCAGGGACAATTTCCCAATGCGGATATCGCCGGTGATGGCTTCGCGGGCATTGCACCGGTTAAACAATTCGCGCCCAACGGCTATGGTTTATACGATGTAGCCGGCAATGTGTGGGAGTGGTGCAGCGACTGGTACCGCCCCGATTATTACGCCGGACTTGCAAAAGCAGGCGTTGTTAAAAATCCCAAAGGACCCGACTCATCCTTCGATCCTGCCGAACCCGGCCAGCAGAAAAAAGTACAGCGTGGCGGCTCGTATTTATGCACCGATCAATATTGCACAAGGTACATGGTAGGCACCCGCGGCAAGGGCGAATGGCGCTCCGCCACCAACCATATCGGGTTCAGGTGTGTGAAGGATGTGGAGGGAGAATAGCTTTGAGCTGTCAGCGGTCAGCGATCGGCTGTCAGCAATACCTCTCACCTTTCAACCTTTCACCTTTGACCTCTGACCGCTCCCTTGTACTTCCTTTCCGCTATGCGGCAAATCTGTTAAGCCCGAAGCCGGATCCCGCACGTGCGGGACTAAATCCGAAGGGAAGCACCAAGCCTGTCCGCCGTGGCGGAAACCAAATCACAAAAGACAAACCTGCGGAATATCAAATGCAAATCCGAAGACTAAAATTCGAAATCAGAAGACAAATGCAACCATAAACCACAAACTATAAACAACAAATTAAAATCCGCGTCCTCACCTTTCACCTCTCACCTTTCACCTCTTTACAATTTAATTTTAACACCGCCATTTATTACAAATCCATCTACCGGAGCATAAATGTCTCTAAAAACCGGATTGGTAACGGAGCCTGTGTAAATGGTGTCAAACCTGGTTTGCCGGGTATCAAGGAAGTTTTCAAAGTTTATGAATACAGAAAATTTCTTCCATAGCTTTTCTGCCATCAAACCATTTATCCAGTAAGGCTTTCCTGTTGCGCCATCGCTCAACCTTTGCGGACTGAAATAATAGGCTTCCAAACCAATCTTTAGTTTGTCTTCCTGCTCATACATTAATACATTATTCAACCTGTGCTTTGCCGTTAATGGAAACCAGCTTCTGGTATTGCTGAAGTAACTGTTCACATCTGCATAAGTATAGCCAATGAACAACTTAAAATCGCCGTAAGTGAACCGCAGGTTTGTTTCCATTCCTTTGGTATCTATATAACCATCTGCATTTACAAATTCATAATTGCTGCCTGCCGTATTGGTTAACACCAATGGCTTATTCAGTCTTGTATAAAAGAATAGCTGGTTGATGCTAAAACCTACATCACCAAAATTTGTTCTGTAGTTAAAATCAAGATTACCACCTGCTGACCTTTCGTTGTTTGCTGATTGCCCGTTGATGGGCAGAATGTTTTGAAACTGTACTTTCTCCGCATCTTCATTAAATACAGTAGGTGTTTTATAACCTAAGCCGCCGCCTAACCTTGCCGTTAGTTTTGGAGTTGCTTTTAGCATGGCTGAAAATCTTGGCAATAATTCAAAACCATATTGCTTTACATAGTCGCCTCTTAAACCTGTTTCCAAAGTAAATTTGCCTGTTGGCGACCAGGTGTTTTGCACAAATGCACCAAAGGTATTGTAGTGATAATTTCTTAATGGGTTGGTGTGGTGCCTTTGTTCGCTGAAATCATCGGTTAAGAAATTCACTCCGGCTATCCAGAATGTCTTTTCGCCTTTTGTATTAAAGTTGAGCTCCGAATAAGAAGATTTTTGCACGCCCTCAAAAATGCTGGCAGGCACCGTAATTAACCTGTTGAAGTTTGAATAACTGCTTTTAAACTGAAGATTGCTGTTATCACTTAATTTATGCCGTATATCTGCCTGGCCTGTAAAACGACCGGTATTGTTCTTTTCAAAATAACCTGTTGTTCCGTGCCTGATATAATCCATGCTGCCGCCTGTACGGTCTTCTGTAACGTAGCTAAAACCAATATTGGCATTTGTCTTTTCACCATAAATAAATAGCCTGGGATTAATGGTGTATCGCTCAAACTCCGGAATAGCGGTCAATCCAATATCTGCCGGGTCGTAAGCACGGCCTGTGTTCCTGGAACCGAAAACAGTTAGTCCGGTGTTCCTGAATTTTTGACTGTAAAAACCACTAAGGTCCAAGCCCCTGGCTGATGTGGCATTTGCCATAAAACTCAATTCCCTTTCGGCTGTGGGTGTTTTAGAAACGAGGTTTACCAAACCGGCTATCGCCCCGCCACCGTATAATGTAGATGATGAACCTTTAATTACTTCAACCTGCCTCAGATCAAGAGGGGCAATCTGCATTAAACTTAATCCGCCCGAAAAGCCTGAATAAAGCGGGAAACCGTCTCTTAATATCTGGGTGTACCGGCCATCAAGTCCCTGTATGCGGATGCTGGAATTATAAGAAGTGGCTGAAGTTTGCTGTGTTTGAATACCCGTACTTTCGTTCAGCAGCATTCTTATGTCGCCCGGCTTCATGTTTCCTTTCTCTGTTAGTTCTTCGCCGGAGATCACTTCCACCCGTGTTGGAATATTGGCAATGGTTCTGCTTATACGGGTTGCTGTAATTATTATTTCTTCTTCGTGTTCCTCCCCTTCTTCCAAAAGCACCTCAAATGTTGTGTTGCCGGGCTGCGGCACCTCAACGGTTACTTCCTGTTCTTCCAAATCCACATACGACACTTTAACCTGGTACCTGCCTGCTGCAATGTTTGTAAAGATTGCAATGCCTGCACTATCTGCAACTGCTGTTTTGTTTAATGAAACGATGGTAGCTGTAGCGCCTGCAAGGGGTATCTTTTCTTCGCTGCTTTTAATCAATAATGTAATGGTATGCTGCGCATAAATAGTGAACGCACATAACACTGCTATGCTTAGCAATAGTATTTTCTTCATATTGTGTAAACGGTAATGTGATCAATAAATCCTGCCTGTCCTGAAGCTGTTAACCTGCACGCGGGGGCTGAAAGAGACTGGAATAATACCCTGATTTGAAAGAGAAACAATATTCGCTATACGCCGGTGAATTATTAAATGCAACCGGTTCAAAAGACGTGCTTATCGTATTAAGGGTAAAGCCTGGTGCGGATGAACAAATAGAAAATGGCGAACAGTTGCTACAGTCCTTTTTATGATCTGAACCGGCACTGCCTGCTGTACTTTGCTCTTCCTCACAATTGTCAAAAAAGGAGCAGGGAACGACTGCGCTGAACAAAATATAAATAGCTAATATGCAGGCTATACAATTTTTCACCAGGCGCAAAGGTAATCAAATTGATGGATGGAAACGATGTGATGCAAGTTCCGGCTCTTTCGCAAGTTGGCTTTTGCGGGATTTCATTCCTTCAGCGGCGCTATCGCAACAGACCGGAATACCACCTTGCCAAACTTCGCATACAACCACAAAAAATGGCCTTTGTGGTTTATAACACGGTTTACAATACAGCGGCGATCGTTAATGCTTACGTCAATAATATCATCCTTCATCACAATGTCGAGTTTGACCTTACCGCCCAATCCCTCAACCGCAGTAATTCGTGTATCCGCAAGCGTTACCGATGATTCGTTTGCCGATACAGCCAGCTTATACCCTTCTCCCGCATCTTCATTGGCGCGCAGGTACAATCCATATTCATCATAATTGCCCGATGGTTCAATCTCCATTGTGATCCTGCAGTTAACCGGTACATCTTTTATAAAAGAACCGGTTAATCCGTATGTAGCATTAAATGTATAGCTGTCGCCCGACCGGGAAACCCATTCATTTTTACTCAGCACAAAAGGGATCTCCGCTCCCGTGGCAGGGATCATTTCGGGAACGAACTTTGTACACAGCGTGCCGTCTTCCTGCTGAATGATTTCACGTAAAACCGTATTCCCTCCAAATATCTCATGTCCTTCGTCTTCATTGTCTTTGCGGGAGGGTACCCAGCCTGCGGCTATCCGTCTTCCGTTTACAAAGGCTGCGGTCTTTACCACGTTCGACCATTGTTCTTTAAAAACCTGTGACGCCGGGTATTGCCATGGACCATACGGCTGCCCCGACATTACATAGTAAGTGTCGGAGCCTGTGCTGTACAGCAGGTAATACCACCCGTTCCGGTAAAAATAATCCGGGCACTCCGGTACATCGCTCATGCCGGTAATGACGGGTGCTTTTACTTCCCATTTTTTCAGATCTTTGGAAACCATGTGCACCAATGCGCCATTATTATGGAAGCTACTGTTTTCTACAGCACTTGATACAAACAAATGAAAATTACCTGCGCTGTCTATGGATACTTTTGCATCGCGGAAATGGCGTTTGCTGTATCCCGGCGCATAGGTATAAAAAGGGTTAGGCTGTTGTTTTTTAAAATGAATGCCGTCTTTACTAACGGCATAGCTTAGTTGTTCGCTCCATTCGCCCGAAGAGTCTATCAGCCGGGTAGCATAAAACGCGTAAAATGTATTGTTGTAATACACTACAGACCCGGTGCAGATGGATTTTTCCCAGTCTTCGTCAATACCAAGCACAACAGGATACTGCTTCCAGGTTTTAAGGTCTTTGCTGGTGCTCAGCACCCATTGGTGACCACCCATTCCGTTCAACGCAGAATGATGCCCCGAATCGAGCAGCCAGTACAGGTAAAAAGTGCTGTCGTGGTAAAACGGGATGCAATCACCAACAAACAGATTGCCCTCCGGCTTAAAATAATTCATGGCGTTGGTAGCCTGTGCCGAAGGATCATAGTTAAGGTGAAATGTTGTTTTTTTGGATGGCTGCGCGTGAACGTATAGCATCATTGCACAACATGCGGTAAAAACGGTCAATCTTTTCATTGTAATAAATAAGTGCCTCAATTTACACATTATTAAGCCCGAAATCACAAATCCTAAATCCGAAGGAAACCCACCCAGCTCTGGGCTATGAGCCATCAGCTTTCAGCTTAAGCATACTAACGATGATCTGATTCCTTCTCACTTTTTACTTTTCACATTTCTCGCCTCTCACGTTTCACCCCTCATCATTCACTATTCACTATTCCCTTATACGGCACAAGAAACCATCGCTCTCTTCCCACTCCTCATTCTTTGGCCAAAATGGGGGCAACTCCATAAAATTAGCGGCACAAAAAATTCCTTTTAATAGCTCTTTCATTGTTCGTTCTGCGGACGCAACGAAAGCTTAATTATTAGGTAGGCATATTATATTTTGTCGGCATCTTTAATCTTTAAAAAGTTAACTGGTATGGTCAATTCATTAGATTGCTCGATTGATTTTTTTCGTTCTTCATCATAAACAAGAAACGAAAGATACATAAGTGCAGAACGACTTAATTTTAGAAGCTTAAATGTTTTGTCATAAAATAATTGACGGTCTATTTCAAAAGTTTCTGTTTTTTTAGTCCAAGTTTCATTAAACGAGTTAATAATTTTGAAAGATTTGTGCTCAATAAAATTTCTGATTGTTGCAATTTCTTTGGCATCTGGGTCTATCGTAGTGTCAAATTCTTTTTCATGAAGATCTTTACTCAACCAAAATAACCCTCTCATTGCCCAATTTTTGGTCGTCAATAGTTTTGTATTTAATCCTTTGTTTTTGTCAAGATTATTATACCATACAGTTCTGAAACTTACACGATTCTTATCTAAACCGAGATTGAGATAAATATTTATAAAGTAGGAAATTTTGTCAAATATTGAATAACAAACTCTAAATGCGATTTTAATTTTTTCTAAAGTAAAAGAGTAGTCTGAATAATCTAACGTGTCCATTAGTACAACTTCTTTGTCAGAAAAATGAGGTTTGGGGCTATTTACACTTTCATAAAAAAGAAACCTGACACTTACAAATTCTTGCTTTAATTGATTAAACATACTATGAAAAAATAGCTTGTCATCAGATTTCAATATCATTGTAGGAATAAATAGATAGTCGTGTGCAACGACACTTTCGGTTAAAATATCATTTAATGGGTTTATAAATAATTTATTTTCCGCACTCCATTTTTTATAGTTTATTTCTTTTTTGTCTAATTTTTTATAAAAGTCTTTATACTTTTTGAAATCATTTAATTCTTTTAATGGATATGCACTTTCAATTTGTTTAACCATTCCAGCAAACGCATATTTAGCTTCGTTATAAACTTGATTTGAAGCAATTGCGTTTAAAAGGTCTTTCCTCGCATATTGCATAAAAATAAATTGCTGTGTTGCGTCAAAGACCACTCTTGCGTAGTAGTATAAACCAAATCCTCGATTGCCAATTGCCATTTCAAAATTTTGATCTATTTCTAAACACTGGTTAAAGTATTCTTGAGCTTCTGAAAATCTTCCTATATGACTAAATAAATTTCCTAGATTGGTTTGTATTTGACACTTTTTAAAGTTATCATTTGTATCCTTTAGCAACCTGTTGGCAATCCGCAAATGAATAATTTGCTTTTCTAATTCAGGTGTTTCTAGCGGAAATTCTTCATCAGGAAATTTTATTCGTTGAATGTAAGACCAAACATTGGCTAAAAAATAGTTCAAAATTCCTATTTCTCGTTGATTAAATCTGGCGTTGTCGATTAAGGTAGAGAGTATGTCAATTGATTCTTCAAGCTTCAACAAATTATTTTCTTCACGAGCCGCTTCAATAATTTCTCCAATTGTTTCAAGGATGTCAATCGGCCTTCTTTCGTCAAAATTCATTAAGTTCATTGATTGAAACGTTGTTTGAAATGCTTTCACCTAACGGACAGGGCTTTCCACTATGTTGATATTTCGTGATTCGTCCGATCCGAAGTTGGGTAAAGTTAATGCAGTGGATTATATTGTATGGCTGAAATTTATTCGTTCAGTTCGGACTACCGATATTAGCGCAAGAATGAGGTAAGGCACAGTGCCCGGCCTTCTTGTGCTATATTTATGAATTATATTTTAAATCAATTAATCCTTTCGATCCGCAAAAATTACGGGCGCTACTGTACTTCCAATCTTCGTTTAAGTACTATGCACTGGTCCAAAAATGCTGAAAATGGAATGATACGGGTTGATTGCCGGGTTATAGTAGTGCGGATTGAAACTATTTCAAACCTATCCATTTTTTATTAAAACGGTAGTTTTTTTAGTATTTGGCGTGTTTTGCAATGCGGATGGCGGATTAGTTTCGTTCGCTGTTCAAAAACTTCTTTTGATAAAATTACAGCAAGCGTAAAGTCAAGATAATAGCGTTCCGTCCCGCCGGGTATACAACAACTGATTATTTAGCTAAAGTACAAGTCATAGATATTTGCCGATTGCATTTCATCTGCCAGAACAAAAGCTAAAACAAAGAACCAAAAGTTAAAGAACGTTTTCCGTCCGCCTTTATGCCTGCCTGTTATAGGATGTCTATTGTTGTCCCGCACTTAAAATTAATACAGCAGCCAGGTTTACGCCAAATGCAATGCCCCAATTCCTCCAAACTTTACCTTGCTTAATTTTCTTAGCCTTGTGCGTGTATCCATCATAGTAGTCGGACATTTTCATCAAATCAGGATTGGGATAATTTAGGTTTTTGTCGTTAGGTGGTGTTGAAGAGCAAGCTATTGCTGGTATTAGCCCAAGAAGTGGGGATACCAGCCCTGTAATTAAAGTTCCCGTTGCAGCACCTTTATATCCTTTGTAATATTGCGTTGCATCAGTTTGTCCCTGTATAAACAAATCTTTGCTTGATTTAGCTATAGATGAAGAAATATTTTCGGGCTCTTTATCATTGTTAAATATATCCTTCGTCCCATTTTCATAACGGATCATCAAGACATCTTTTTTGGATATAATGAAAATCGGGCCATCCAGATTATCAAATTTTTTATACCTAATTTCATTTGCGCTTATTTCTAAAACCTTCGCCTGAATATCATCACCCGATTTTTTAGTTATTAGATCTTGCGAAAAACTAAGTGTCAGTGTAAAAATAATTGTCAGTGTTGTAAGGATAATCTTCTTCATTGTTTTTCTAAGTTTAATTTTTCCCATACTTGTTTGGCTTGGGGATTCGCCCCGTTTTTTGAAATGGTTCCTGGTCTCCATGTATGATTATAAAAAGTTAATGTGAGATCTTAAATGCTGTCACGACAAGCAGAAAGAATTGACAGATGGCTTTCTTAAATAACGATTTGCTTCTTTCTAGCCCTGAGCTTGTCAACCTTAAGACCGCTTTGAGCCCATGCATAATTTTAAACTTTTTTTATACGGTACAAGAAACCTTCGCTCTTTTCCTACGCCTCATTCTTGCGCCAAAACGAGGCTTTAGTCGACAATACTGTGTACTTTCTGAAAAAGGTCTGTCAGTATTTGAATTTTGTTAAGTTCTTTCGCTGTTATTACATCTGCTAATTCAGTTGCAAATTCTGGTTTCTTATAAATTTTTTTATGATGAGTGATGTGTTGCTTACTTGCCTTGAAAAATCCCTTTGAAAGTTTTGGACATGTGGCTCTTAAATTCTTAATATGCCCACTAGTCCACTTACCCTTCGTCGGTCTTTCGTAAAGTCGATTAAAGACATCTCGAATTACTGAATCTGGAAATATGTCTTCAAACTCTTGTATGCCTGCAAAAAATACATTTGAAGTTAAGAATGCTCCACCAAATCCAATTTCGTTTAGTTTGTCTACAGTTACATTGGCTCCACAGTTCGGGTTTTGAGTATCCGTATCAAGTAGCATAACTGTTACGTCTTTCTTATTCCTATGCAATAGTTTTAGAAAATTATACCAAGCTCCATTCGAATTCAAGTTTATGAGTACAATTCCGCTTTCAGAAAGTGTCCTATTAAATAGCTTTTTGTAAATTTTGGGGATAGCTGATTCTTCACTTTCTCCCTCAACTAACAAAAAGCACTTTTCATAGAATATACTGCTGTTTTTGATTCCGCCAATAATCGAAATTTGATTTAAGAAGTTTATTATATCCTGGTCACCATCAGAATGCAAATAGTCAACGCTCGACACTCCTGTATTTTGAATTACTTGAATTATTGAGTTAGAAGGTGCTCTGTCAATCATAGCAATTGAATGAGTTGCGATTATAGACTGAACATTTGAATTTGTGTCGTTTGAAACGTCTGTTATTGCATTAAACATTTTTCGTTGAGCATCGTAATGCAAATTAGCATCAGGTTCGTCATATGCCCTAAAAACAGCTCTGCTATTCACCAAGCCAGACTGAACTTCTTTATCCCACTCTAATATTGAAAGAAATAAACGTTTTTTTGAGCCTTCCCCTTTTTGGTCAATTAGTTTGAAACCAGTGCCTTCATCTAGTTCCAAGCCCTGAAAATCTAATCCCCTAGAAAAGTCTATGTCGAGTCTACCCTGAATTTTCAGAACATTTGGATTGTATAATTTAATTTTTGCGAGCAGTTTCTCTTCAATATCTTTATTGAGATTTCGAAAGACTTTTTCTTTCAACCTTTTTATTGAAGACAACTTTAAATTTCCAGATTCGTCGTAAAAATGCGAAGAATAGATATTGTCCAATGTTTTTTTAACTAAGGCTTGTGGATTCCCATAAATATGACTTCCATAGTATTGGTAAATGGGAAGGTGGCTTTGTATATCATTAAAGTTTATCTCTACTTCTGCTGTAGATTTAGGTATTGTCTCCCAATTTTCCTCAATATATTTTTTAAGTGCAGCTCGTCTTTCTTCTTGATTGGGAAGTTCATCAATGCTCAATTCTTCAAGTAGTTGTTTAGTATTTTCAGCATTTAAAGTCTGGTATTGTTCTAAGTTATTATTTTGAAAGACGGGCTTTAGAACAAAGGTTTTAAACGCTTCTTGCTTTTTATACTTTTTTTTGACAGAAAGATTATTTCCAATTAGGTAAGTCTTTAAACTATTTGCATCATCTTTTTGAGTTACCTCAAACTTTGCTTTGATTTCGAACTCATCAACTGAAATGTTATTCAGAGAAAAGTACTCTTCTAAGCTTGGATTTTGTTTTGTTAGAAGTAATTCAATAGCTCGCAAGATTGATGATTTTCCAGAATCATTTTCGCCTATCAAAACAGATATGTTTTGGATTGGAATAACAGTATTGTTTTGAAAACACTTAAATCCCTCTAGTTGAATTTCAACAAGTTTCATAGCTCGCAATATATTATCGTCATCCCTTTATCACCTTTCACGTAGTCTGGTCTTGGGCTAAAAAATACTTCCTCAAGTAGAGTTAAGGACGCGACTTTAGCTATGTCATAAAGCTTCCAACCCATTTTCCCCGTTGAAGAATATCCATCGACTTGGAATGCTCTAACAATTTCGTTGCCCTTCGAATTCTTGCCAAAACAATGAGGCTCAACTACTCGTCTGCCACCATCATAAACAAACTCAATTAGTTTTCGCTTTTCTATTGCTTGTGTAATAAGCAGTTTCATTTTTTAGCTTTAGGGTGTCAAATAGAATTGCCGCTAACTCATCGCTTTGCGCAACCTGCTTTATTTATAAATAATTTTTATCGCTTACAAGCACTCATAAACGCTCCTAAGCGTTTACAACCGGCTGACAGCAATATTCCTTCACTATTGCACTGGTCCAAAAATCCTAAAAATGGAATGATACGGGTTGATTGCCGGGTTATAGTAGTGCGGATTGAAACTATTTCAAACCTATCCATTTTTTATTAAAAACGGTGTTTTTTTTAGTATTTGGCGTGTTTTGACATGCGGGTGGCGGTTTTATTGCGTTCGCGGTTGAAACCAGGTATTAATAGATTTGCAGCATGCATTGTTAGCGCGGGCTGATCCGCCGCGGCGGATACCGGCCGCATCGGGCAACTTCGGATCAGCACAAAAGTTTAATAGTTTTATAGCGTCAGGGTCTCGCCGCCACACAGTTGCCCGGCTGTGAAGACCCCGGCGCGACAACTCCTTCGTCGGATGCCGACCGCACCAGACAGATTTATGCTTCCACCAAAAAACAATGATCTACTTCTTTCCCGTCTTTCTAAAGTTATATGCTTCCTGTATGAGCGGCTTCAGGTCGGCAATGCCGGTATTTTTTAAATCTGCTTTTAGTCCTACAAAATACTTTCTGTTTCTGCGAACCAGCTCAAATTTTTCAGGTTCGCTGTTTGATAAGGACTCAGCCAAAAGCTCCGGCAAGGCCATAATGGCCGCGTCTTTCTGAACCGTTATAAATCCCCTGTCTCCCACTTTAAAAGTAGGCAGCCTGAAGTGTAAACTTTCAGTAACCGCCGGCAATGCCAAAGCTATTGCCCTTATTTGTTCTAATGTAACCATGACTGCCTGGGTTTCAAAATCATCAGGATAAGAACAGCAAAAACAAAGGTCAAAACAGCAAATGATTGCTCAAAGTTTGTTTTTGCGAAAAGATTACCAACCGTATTCAGAACAAATAAAGCAAGAAAGATCCATAGTATTACGTCTATTGCTTTTTTCTTAAACCGGAATTTTATATAGCTGGCTTTCATGAGCAGAACAAGTCCCAGAAATAAGTTGATCAAAATGGAGATGGCTTCAAAAACATACATTTCCTGATCATTTTCAAGTCGCCCGCCCCAGGCGATCTTATAAGGAATTGCTTTAGCGATCACAGCGATATGAAACAGAATTACCGCAACAAGCAATCCCAGCAAAATATTTATTGATGTTTTAAACTGCATTTTATTTTTTAAGCAAGTATTAGGTTTGGAGCTTGTCAGACGATTAAGGATGAGCGATGAGCCGGTTGAAGAACAAAAGATGAAGTAACAACAAAAAGATGAACAAAGTGTGTCTGCCGGATAAATTATTTAGCGGCAAATACAGAGATTATTCGCCGAAAGTTCAAAGTGTCAGACTATGTAAATCCCATTCGCGCGTTTTCTTTACTCAATTTCCAAAAGGTGCGAAACGTTAACGATGGGCTCCAGATTGGTGGGCGCCGTTATGCTACTTTGGAACTGAATGTTTTGATAGATTGAATCGAAGAAGCTTTATTGGAAAGCTCTTCTTCTATATCAAAATCGGCTTGCATACCAAGCCAGAATTTTGCAGAATTTCCAAAATATTTACTGAATCTCAGCGCAGTACCGGCAGTAATCCGCCGGTTACCTTTTATGATTTCAGAAATACGGGTCTGAGGTATTTCAACATCTTTTGCAAGTCTGTATGCAGAAATATTCAATGGTAACAGGAACTCTTTAAGAAGTACTTCACCCGGATGTATATTTTTAAGTTTTGCCATTTTACTTTGTTTAATGATAGTCAATTATTTCAGCTTCAAAAGCATTGCCTGAATTCCATTTAAAAATTATTCTCCACTGATCATTTACCCTAATGCTATAAAAATCTTTAAGCTTTCCGGATAATTTTTCAAGTCTGTTGGAAGGAGGAATTCTTAAGTCTGCAAGATCAGCGGAGTTATTAAGCATTCTCAATTTTCTTCTTCCAATGTTTTGAATTTCAACCGGCAGTTTCTTAACTCTAATACCATTCCAAATTTTTTCTGTATCCGAATTGCCAAATGAAATGATCATGCTATTTCCGTTACTAACGCCAAAAGTAAGTATTTTAAATGAAAATGAAAAGAGGCTTGAGTTAAAAAGGTATTATGGCGCCCAATTCATCCCTTTGTGCAACCCGCATTATTTATAAATAATTTTGAGCATTTATAATTACTTATGGGATGAAACGGGTTGATGCCGGGCGTTAAAAGCTGAGGATCTTCTCCAGCAGTTCAATGGAAAGTTCATGCGTGGGATTGAATTTTTCTCCTGCCGCATATTGCAGTAAACTGGCTTTCAGTTGCCGCGCCGCAGGACGCTTGCCGGCATCCGTATCCAGGTCAAGCGCGCAGATCAGGAGCTTACCCTTTCCCACACGGGTTTCAAAAATGATCCCCAGTTTATAATTCCTTTCGTAATTATCAATCACCTGCACAATAGGACTGTAATCCGCCGGTGTTTCATTCAGTACAACCGACTTCGACCTGTTAAACCGGTCGTCCCATTCATGCATTGCTTCATCGCCTGCAATACCGTACGATGCCTGCGCCGTATACCGGCCCAGCAGGTCGGCCCATTGCCAGTCGCTGTGCGCTTCCGTAGGAAAGCCGGCCAGCGCCGGGTGTTGCGGATTGCAGAGCACGCTGAGTGTGCCGGCCTGGTTAAAAAGCCGCATGTTCCAGAAAGCGGGCATATAAGTGCCGGGTATTGCGCTCCTGCCTTTGGATACAGGAGGAAACTGCCGCACACTATCGGGCCCCATAAACGCAGTTTTAATTTCATATAACCCTTCAGCAGGCGAAGAAAACAATAGCACACGCTCTCCATTTGCCAGGTCTTTGCGGGCCGCATCATCAAAAGCATAATGCACACGCACATCAGGCGCTGCAGCAGCCTGCTTTGCAGGATATACCCATATATTCCAACTGTTGGATGTGCCGCCTGCACTAACGGTAACCAGTAAGCGGGAAGGGGAATGCGCCTTTTTTAGGGAGGCTTTAATATCCCCGATGAAAGTCACTTTTCCCTGCTGCATTGTGCTGCTGGCGAAACTTCCGGAGGCGATTGTATTATTTTGTTCATCGGTTATCTTCCATTCGGCAGCAGATCGCAGCGCCGCAGGTCCGTAATTGGAAAGCATGGCTTTTGCGGTAAACAGCTCATCGCTGGTATAGATCCGCTGCGGCATGCTTAAAAGACATACTACCGGCCCGCAAAAACGACGGAACTCAGCCGGCGTTATCAATCCTTTTGAATCCCAGAATGCATCCAGCCAGCCAATGATGGCACATCCTTCGCCCGGAAAATCACGTGCTTCCACAACCTGGAAACCACCATAAGGATAGGAACGCAAGCATCCTTCTATCTCATCTTTATACAGCGACACGGCGAACTTTCCGCTTGCCTGTGCAAACGCTTTGTTCTGATCGGCCATATTATTTTGTGCGAGTGAATGCCGGAACCCTTCGTAATTGTATGGTCTGAGCGTTCCCGTAAACTTTTCCAGTTGGTCAAAATCAGGATAGCTGGCCCATTGACCTACTTCGTGTGCAAAGGTTGGCAATGACGACAACCTGTATTTTTCCGTCTCCGCAGTTTTGATCAGCGACCACCTGTCCCAGTCGGTACGCGGACCTTTAACGCCACGCTGCCCGATCTCCGTTCCCCTTTCCGCGAAATCGCCATTGGTAATGGTATCTCCGTTCTGACAGCGGTACAACATACGGGTATCTATACTCCTGCCTTTATTAACCAGCACTTCAAATGGGCCCGGCGATTCATTGCCCATTGCCATAAACGCAAAGGAAGGATGGTTGCCATAGGTTTCAAGAATGCGCTGCAGTTCATCAAACAGGAACTGGTCGCGGAGCGGGTGTTCGCCAAACACAGGCGCATCTATTGACCAGAAAGGAAGCTCCACCTGCAAATAAAAGCCAAGTTCATCCGCTGCTTCAAAAGCCGCTTCGGGCGGGCACCAGGAATTGAAACGCATAAAATTAAAGCCGTATGATTTACAAATGCCCAGCACACGCACCCACGAAGCTCTATCCATGGGCGGGTATCCTGTTAAAGGATAAATACATTCGTTCACCGGGCCACGCATGAGCACAGGCCGCCCATTAACAACAAACTGGCCTTTGGCAGTTGTTAACTTTCGTATGCCGTACTTCATGCTCTTTTTATCTTTGAATCTCCCCGAACTAAGGGTAACCGTAACCGTATGAAGGGCAGGTGAAAATTCATCCCATACAGGTGCAGCGGGTTTGAAGGGCAGGTCTATGATAGCTCCTGCAGCAGGTACGGTTACCTGTCTGTTCTGCAAAACAGCCTGGTGACTCTTCCCTGTGATATTTCCCAGCTTCACCTGCAGGCGGTCTGCATATACCTGTATATCGCTGATCCATATTGGGTCGGTAGCCCGCAATTCCATCCGCCCGGTAATGCCGTTCCAGTTTCCCTGTGTGTCATCTGTAATGGCAAAGCCCCAGGTGCCAATAGGAATGCTGCCGTAAGTATTGTCTATACAGATTGCTATAGTATGTGTGCCGGGGTTCAGCAGGCCGAGATCATACACATGCGGGGCGGAAAGACTGTTCCGCAAACCATAGGGAATGCCGTCTATCCACAACGATGATTCCCAATGGCATCTTTCTAAAAAAAGTGCTGTTCTTTTTCCTTTCCATGATGCGGGTACTGTTATTGTGCGGCGGTACCAGGCTTTGCCTTCGTATTTTATTGCTCTCGTTAAACGGTGCGGATCTTTCACTGTGTTTTTAATACCAAAGCCCCGCTCTTCGCAGGAGCCCGGCAATTCAATGCTGTCGGGCAGTTGCGCATCAAACCACCTTTCTTCCAAACCTTTATTATTAGCGTCAAGCCGAAACTTCCATTGTCCTGCAAGGTTTTGAACCTGGCTGTGTAATGCTCCCGTCATTATTGTAACAAGAATAACAAGAAAAGCGCATTTTACTTTTGTCATAAAAAAGAAAAAGATTGGGAAATAAAAACCGCGGGCTCAGGTCAGCGCTATACTTTCTATTGCCTCAAAAATCCTTGATTTGGGATCTTTCATAATTTTACCTTCCACCTGGTTCCATAGTTTTCTTAATGCATTCTGCATTTGTTCCGCCTCCTGTACAGTATCAAACTCAAGCGATACCATTACGTAATTGGTATTGCCGATGGGGTGTAACACCTGGTAACGGCGAACGCCCGACTGTTTGCGGTTTAACGGATCGCTGTCGAAAGCCTTTTTCCATTGCTTAAAATCAGGCACAGGGTGTTCAATTTGAAGGATGATCATAATAAGCTACTTTAAGTTTTAACCAATTCTGTATTTACTGCTTTAAAAGCATTTTGCCTTGCCTGTTCAATGGTAAGACCGATGCTGTCAAGTAGCTGGTTGTATTTATTTGAAGCTGGCTTCATGTTTTTTATTGACCTGTAATTTTTTTTGTACTTTCCCGCTAAACTTAAAGTTTATTAAACTGTATCCGCGGTTATGCAGCAAAAACTTAGCCGTTGTTCCGGCTTTCGTTATCACTTTCGGGAACCGGAGCGCCGCTTGCTGCCTGAACGGTGTTGCACCATGCAGATTTCGCTCCTCTTATTAAAGCATTATCATATTCCGCGTTTGTATTCATAGTATAAATGGCTTTGGGAAGATCATCGAGCAGCTCACTGATCTGCGATATATCCTTTTTATTTAGTGTCTCTAATAAACAAAGTGATTTTTGCGCCCACATGCCGCTTTCATACGCTTCAACAGAATATAAAGTGTACCCCAGCATTAGTGCTATCGTTCGCCAGTCCTGTATTTCTTTCAGCGGTTTTTTTGATTTTTTTTCAAGCAGCATTATCCAACTGGCCAGCGCAAAAGAAGTTGTACTGCACAAAAAATCCTCCAGCTTTTCCTTATCGCCCGAAATGCCCGCGGTTGTGCGCTTAGAAGCATTGCTGAAGAGTTTATCTTCATTTATAATTTGTGCTTTAACTACAAAAACTCTTAAAGTAGCGATCAATGCTGCAATGTCTGATTTTACTTTTTGCGTAGCCTGGAAATCACTGCTGGCTAATGTACGGGACAGTGTATCCTGCTTTTTGAGCGTATACAAGCTAACGCATATGGCAATGGCGGCGATAACAGCAGCAATAAAATTTGAATTGTTTATAAGCCAGTTAAGAATATCCATCATATTAATGGTTTAAAACCCATTGAAAATATTATTCATAAACCATTGCATAGGATAGAAAATGAAAGAACAAAATATTGGGGTGGTTTGCAACGGGCTACAGGATGGTTACCAAACCTGGATGCCGGCATGGTATCATTTCGAAGGTTTTACCCCTACTCCTTTCATCACCTGCTTTACAGCGCCCTGTATCCTTTCTTCCACATTGTCTGCAAAGGGACCCGGCAGTACATAGTAGATCATGCTGCTGTTGGCTTCATAGCCGCCTTCGCCCAATATTCTTTTAGTGGGAATATAACACATCACTTCATTGCTGTACCCGCCTACAAATAAATTTTCTTTTTTAAAGGTTTGCTTGGCCCATAGGGCGTAATCCACCACCACTTCTCCCGCCATGGCTAAAATAGTAAGGTCTTTGCCGAAGCGTATACACTGAACAGGATAATTGTATTTGCTTACATCCCATCCTTTGTTATAAGCCTGCAACATCAGCTTCGCTCTTCTTTGCACATATTCATCACCGGTTACCATATCATTTTGGTACAGTTGCAAATCAAAAGGAAGGAATTCCAATTCCACCGTTTCATAACGGGTAGTGATAGGCGCACGAACCGGTTGCAATGTTCCTGTGAGCACTTTTTGTACCGATTCGGCCAGTGATTTTCCATGCTGCATGGCGTGTTCTACTGTACCCCGCGGATTGGGATTGATATCGCCGCAACAACCCTGGAAAAACAAAGCCGTAATACCGGGATACATTTTTTCCAGTTCAATTTGCGCATAACCTGCATAATCGCCGTTCACTTCGGTGTAATCGCCGGGTAACGTTGTATTGTGACAGGCATAACCAAACAATACAGCTTTCAGCTCACCGCCGGGTGTAGCAATTTTAAGTACAGGCACATCGTGATCCACGGGACGGATTGTTAATTTAGGGTCGCGCCTGTTGAAGGCAAAGTCTGCTTCCCCGTGCCCGCTCCATACCTGCATGGGCGCAAGACCGGCCATCGCCATATCTACGGCCGCTATAATATCTTCCACCAGTTGCCGGGTGTATTTGTATACCGTTTGCATATCATCGGGCTTGTAATAAAACATACCGGCTGCCGGCCAAACCATGGGAGCCGAATGGGTATGCGATGAATTCAATAATAATTGTGAACGCTGGATGCCGTATTTATCGCTCAGCCTTTTAGCGATATCCACCGATATTTCGTGCGACAAGCCAAGCAGATCCGTTGTAACGATCACTACCCTGCTGGTGGGGGATTCCTCAAAAACAAGCGCCTTGGCCCAAAGATCGTGCGCAATGCCGGTGGCGGGTTTTAACCTGGCGGGGTTGGCGTAACCATTTAACCAGGCATCTCCCTGCGGCGTAATGGCTTTGCGGCCAATACCCACTTTCATATCACCGGCCCACAACTTAGCCGTTATTAATATAAAGGCCACGGTAAGTATAGGGATGAGTATTTTTTTCATGCGCGCATTTTTTATTAAATCTAATCAAAATTCCTTTTACTGTCGTTTGTCATTCCTACGAAGGAGGACTACCGGCGGGCAGGCTGGTAATGATAACAGTAGTAGAAATGTTGAGCATTTAAAACAAAGCCAAAGCAACAACCCACTGCCTGTCACCCTGACGCAGCTTGCCTACCGACAAGCAGGGAAGGGTCTGGATCGGTTCAACCATCGCAGATGGTCCGTTCCTCACCATGACAATACAGAGAGGTACAGATGCTTCCTGCGTCAGCATGATAAAACAGCAGTAAAGCCGTTGAGCATTTAAAACAAAGCCAAAGCAACAACCCACTGCCTGTCACCCTGACGAAGGAAGGGTCTGTAATGACTACCGACCATTCACTTTTCACCTCTCACCACTCACAACCCTCACCCCTTACCCAACGCCGCCGCGTTCTTTTGTATTTTACGGATAGCCGCGGCAATCTGATCCATATCCGTTTTACTGCCCAGCAACATGTTCTGGAAAAACCATATCGCCTGTTCGGTGCTCAGTATATCGTTTTGCGGACATTGATTGCGCGCTAACCATTCCTGCATGGTTTTTTCACCGTATATTTTAAGATAGTGTTTGTTTTTGGCGAGACCGGTAACATAGCTGTCTTTGTTGATCATGCCATAACCTCCGGAGCAGGGAATACCTTCGGCACTCAATGCTTCGAGGAATTTTGCACGGCTTAAGCCCGCGAAATGCTCTTTATTATAGCGGAACATATACAGGTGATAAGCACTTGCGGTAGTGCCTTCATACAATTTAGCCGGGGTGATGCCCGGAATATCATTCAATAATTTGCTGAGGTAATCAGCGTTTTCCGTTCTGCGTTTCGACTGCTCCACAAGACGCGTCATCTGCGCCAGCAAAATACTGCCCTGGAATTCGGTAAGCCGCATATTGGTTCCGCGGGTACCCACGCCCGGGTTGTATGCGGCGCGCTGGCCTCCCTGCCCCTGGTTATGAAAAGAATAGCAGGTTTTGGCAAATGACGCATCATTGGTAACAATAGCCCCGCCTTCTGCACAGTTTAAATTCTTCGACGACTGAAAGCTAAAGCCGCCCGCCAATCCGTAAGTACCCACTTTCTTTCCGCGCCATTCTGCCAGGTGCGCCTGGCAGGCATCTTCTATTACAGGAATTTTTTTTCGGTCAGCAATCTCCATGATCATGTCTATGTTGGCAGGTGAACCGCCGATATGAACGGGCATGATGATCTTAGTTTGAGCGGTGATGGCGGCTTCAATTTTACCGGCATCAACCTGGAAGCTTTCTATATCGGTATCTACAAATACAGGCAGCGCATAATTGAGCACCACCACATTGTAGGTGGCAATAAATGTATACACGGGAATGATCACTTCATCGCCGGGGCCAATATCAAGGGCGCCCAGCATGGTATACAATGCGCTGGTGCCGCTCGACACGCCAAGACAATGCTTTGCGCCTAACTGTTTCGCATATGCGCTTTCAAAAGCCGGCATCACATTGCCATCTAACCGTCCCCATTTTTTACTTTTCAGCACATCCATCAGTCCCTTTTCTTCGGGTTGGCCGTATACCGGCCAACCCGGGAATGCCGGGGGAAATGTTTTTGTGCCTCCCAAAAGCGCGGGCTTTGCATTGCCTGCACGTGCAGATGCAATATGCGGCGCTCCAATGGCCAACCCCGCTCCCGCCATAGAAAGGGTATTGATAAATTTCCGGCGGTTAAAGTTGCTTTGCATGCGTATAGATTTAAAATGTATTATTTAATAAACTGGGGGGTTGAAGCCTCACCCCAACCCCTCTCCGCCCGGAGAGGGGCTAATAGATTTACACTAGTCAGCATATCCCTATTTACCCGCCAGTAAATACCCTGCTACATCTGCCAGTTCCTGTTCCGATATGCCGGCAACAGCGGGTTCCGGCATGAGGCTTTTGTTTTGCTTTTGCCTTGAGCTGATCTTATCCGTTGCAATGGTATGTTGCTGCCCGGCTACATCTTTTACAATTACAGCCTGTTTATTTTCACTGATCAAAAAGCCAAAAAAGGAACCCCCATCTTTTGTATTGATGAGCCAGGGTTCATAACCCAATAGTATAGCCGCACTGGGATGAATGATGGCATCGAGCAAACCGGTCTTATCAAACTTTTTTCCAATGCTGGTTAATTCCGGCCCAATGCTGCTACCGGTTTGCCCAACCTTATGACAGGAAGCACAATGGCTGGCGAAAACGGATTTTCCATTTTTTTCATCGCCCTTTATGCCGGCAATATCAGTTATGGAATAATTTTTTTGCACGCCGGCCTGCTTAAAATACTTCCCTGCCTGCACCCTTACTGTTAGGTCGGGGTTTTTGAAAATGCTTTCTTCCATAGCAGGGACCAGTTCTTTTGGAAATTTATTTTCCGAAGCAAGACCAATCAATAGCTGGCCGCCTAATGAATCTTTTGCCATTTGCTCCAGCCGCCCTTTTCTTGCGCCTAATGAAAGGTGTTCATCCTGCACAGCCAGCAATCTTGCTTTCATGGCAGCCAATTTCCGTTCATAACCGGTATTGATTTTCAATTTCTTCCAGTCTAACAACGCATACCAATCGTTGCCCTGGCGGAAGGAAAGCCAGTAGGAAGCCTGTTCGGCCACATCGGGTAACTTATTTTTGCTTAGCGTCAGCATGGTTTCAGCCGCCCCTTTATCTTTTATAAACGCAATGGCGGTAACAGCAGCCCTTCTTTCCTTAGCATCAAGCGCTGCATCACCGGCACGCAGCAAAAGATCGGGCAAAGCCACTGCCGGGTGCAAACGCCAGGCAAACATGCTCATTTTTTTATCCCACTCAGCAGGCGTTTTATCATTTGCCAGCAATTGTTTTATTTCGGGATATATTTCTGCTTCATGCCCGGCCATTGCTGCGGCCACAGCATTCAGGTACCAGCGGTCTTCGCCGTCAAACTGCCCGGCCAGTTCCATTAACACGGGTTTGGTTTTTTCAAAAGGCAGATCCCGCAGCGCAATGGCAATTTCCCTGCGCACAAATGCCGAAGGATCTTTTTGCAATTGCACGGCATAGGGCATTATATCGGGAACGGCTACACGCAAAGCACGGAAAGCCGTAGCCCTGGTCATTTCATTATCGCTTTTTAATAGGGCTGCGGTTGCCGTTACGCCTTTTTGTCCCAATTGTGCCAACAACCATATCGCCCTTGCCTGTATATATGGATTTTCATCTTTTAATAATTGACTAACAGGTTCAACAACCCCTTCGCCCTGCTGCTTCAATTGCTGAAACCCAAGGTGGCGCACATTGATAGCCGGATTGCGGAGTGCTGCTATTTGTCCTTCGGTTGTCCCAAGATCAATTTTCGGGGAACGGAGTGTTTTGTTTTTAGGCGTTACGCGATAAATTCTTCCGAAACCTTTTTTATCCTGCATCTGGTGTCCGCCCACAACCGGGTCGTACCAATCCGCTATATATATCGCACCATCTGTTCCTATAGCCACATCGCTGGGACGGAACCATTTTTCTTTATGCGTATTGGCGGCACTGTCGTTCCATACATACAATGCATTATCCCCGCTTAAAGAGGTGATGAAGTTCTTTCTTTCGCCGGGCACCAGCCCCGATTTTTCCTGGTGCGGATGATAACCGAAGATGACATTCCTTCCTGCATCGGCGCTTAATAACAGTCCGCGGTATTTTTCTCCCAGCGCATCGCCTTCATTTAATACCACACCTGTAGGCGCTCCTGCCCCGCTCCGGTCGCCCACGGGCATTACGCCGGGATCTTCCTGGTGCCAGTGTGCTGTAAATATCTCCTGGTCGGGCCGCTGATCGGCCTGCCAGGTTCTTGTTCCGTCTGTACTGAAGTAGCCGGCATTTCCGCCTTCGGCCAGCCACGATACACGGCAGGCCGCCACTTCATCGTCATTATCGTTCTGCCAGAAATTGCCATACGAATCGGCAGTGAGTTCATACGCATTCCTGAAATTATGCCCCATTACTTTTAATCCTGTACCATCCGGATGAATACGCAGGGCCAATCCCCCAACCCATACTTTTCCGTCATCACTTTTTAAATTGCCTTCATTTTTGGTATTATAGGGCGTTCCGCCTGTATATATACTGCCCGAACGCAGGCTCCACCCACTTTTATCGGTTACCATATGCGGACCTGCATTGCCCGTATTGAAATACCAGTTGCCATCGGCGCCGGCCAATACCGCATGCAGCGAATGATCGTGATCCTTTCCGCCAAAACCAGTCAGAAAAATTTCTTTTTTATCGGGCTTGTCATCACCATCTTCATCGGTATATATAATAATACTGGGAGCACATGAAACGACCACCTTATTCCCCATTACGGCTATGCCTAAGGGTGATACAAGGCTGGTATCCTGCACAAATAATTTTGAAGAATCGGCAACACCATCGTTATCGGTATCTTCCAGTATCATTACCCTGTCGCCTTTAGGATGATGAAAGAATGCAGTGGAATCGTTATTGAAATTGCGGTAGTTCACCGCTTCGGTTACCCACACTCTGCCACGTGCATCTATATCCATATTGGTGGGATTATAGAACATAGGTGTTTCAGCCCATAGGGTAACTTCCAGGTCGTCAGGAAGATAAAAGGGGAGATCGGTTCTGGCTTTTTGGTTTGATGGCTGGCAGGCCGTAAAAAAAAGAATACAAAAGCAAATGCCTGTAAAAGCGCGGGTTGATTTCATCCGTATATTTTTTATTTTTTTAATGGTGGGTTAGCCTGTCCGTTAAAAGAGGGAACACTCCGCATATGCATATCCCTGTGTGTAAAGCATTTACCATGCTCCATTCATTTATTAAACAATTTTTGTAAGTAGGCAAGATTGTGACGGTAACTTTCAACTGTATCGCCGCCTTTGGGTATGGCGCCTTCTATCTGCATCCAGCCATTACCCTTATATCCTGTTTGATAAATGGCTTCGCTTACGCCTTTCCAGTTTACCGTTCCTTTATCCAATAAAAATCCGTTTTCTTTCATATGCAGCTCACATACCAGATCTTTTCCCAGCTTTTTAAATTCAGCAATAGGGTCGTGACCCGCATCGGCCGTATTGCGGAAATCGAAATACACTTTCAGGTTTTTTGATCCCACCTTGTCAATGATCTCCATATGTTCTTTTGCGTCAAGGTAAGATTCAATGCCAAGGACAATACCTTTGGCCTCTGCATAAGGCATTAATGCCCGCAAATGTTTAATGGCCGCTGCTTTCCTGGCATCATCATTACGCAGGTCGCTGGCATTAAAAAAGGCCAGCAGCAAAACCTTTACCTTAAGATTTTTGGCCGCATCAATGGAACCCTTTACCCATTCCTGTACCCGGTCATCGGAATGAAACGGCACCCGGTTATATATACCCATTGCCAAACTCGAAATAGCAATTCCGGTTTGAGCCGAAGTTTTAAGATAAGCGTCCTGAATTTCTTTTTGCCTGATGTGCAGGTTGTTTTCCACACTGCCCATATCTACCATAATGCCTTCCAGGCCAATGGTTTTAGCTACTTCAAAAGCACCGATATTGCTTCCTTTTCCTATAGACCAGTCGCAGGCTCCGATTTTAAAACGGCCCGCACCATCAGCCGCCATCAACGTTTTAAAAACACCCGTTTGCAGCAATGAAGTAAGTACCAAAGATTTTTTTAACAGCAATCGTCTTGTTATCATACCTGTTTTTTTTGAAAACTAAATATATTGATTTTTTAGGGGTTTTGTAAACTTGCATAAATTTAGATAATGGCTACTGAAATAAAATGTCCCAATTGCGGTCATCAATTCCCCATGGAAGATGCAGTTTCTGAAGAGTATAAGAAGGAATTACGTGAAAAGATGGCTACTTATATAAAACAAAAAGATGAAGAACTGCTTAAAAAGCAGGAAGCCTTTTTGCGCAAAGAACAAATGCTGTTGCAACAGGTGCAGCAGAAAGAAGCGGAATATGCCGGTAAGTTAGCCGATGAAAAAGTGAAGATGCAAAAATCGCTTGAGGAGAATATACGGAAAAGCATAAGCGCAGATTTTGAGAACCAATTACAAATGCTGCAACAAAACAACAGGGATAATGAAACAAAGCTGCAGGAAGCCCGCAATAAAGAACTGGAATACCTTAAAAAAGAACAGGCCCTGAAAACGAGAGAGCAGGAAATGGAGATTAGTATTCAGCAAACACTATTGACG
Organism: Agriterribacter humi; assembly: GCF_009192765.1. Classification (GTDB taxonomy): domain Bacteria; phylum Bacteroidota; class Bacteroidia; order Chitinophagales; family Chitinophagaceae; genus Agriterribacter; species Agriterribacter humi. Next base: position 221,356 of record NZ_VOHQ01000010.1, read on the forward strand.
GAAAGAGAAAAAATTTCAGCAGAAGTAAGAAAACTGGAAGAACAAAAGGGAAGCGCCAAAGAAACCGAATACCAGCTAAGGATGAAGGAGATGGAGAAACAATTAGAAGACCAGAAAAAGCTGGTGGATGAAATGAAACGCAAAGCGGAACAGGGCTCCATGCAAATGCAGGGTGAAGTACAGGAACTGTTGCTGGAAAACCTGCTGAGAGGCAGCTTTCCATTTGATGTTATAATGGAGGTTGGTAAGGGCGCGAGGGGTGCAGATTGCATTCAAACCATACGCAACCAGTTTGGACAGGAATGCGGTAAGATCATTTATGAAAGCAAAAGAGCACAGCACTTTGCAAACGACTGGATTGAAAAGCTGAAAGCGGAAATGCGAACACAGGGCGCCGAGGTAGCCGTAATTGTTACCCAGGCCATGCCAAAGGATATGGAACAGTTTGGAGAAAAAAATGGTGTGTGGATCTGCAGTTTTGCTGAAGTGAGGGCTCTGGCTCATATTTTGCGGGATGGTATCATTAAAATATATAACGCTACACGGTCGCAGGAAAACAAGGGCGATAAAATGCATTTGCTCTATGATTATTTGACCGGGCAGGAATTCGCTGAACAATGGAAAGCCATAAGGGAAGGATTTCTCTCTATGCGGATGTCCATTCAAAAAGAAAGAGATGCCATGGAGAAATTATGGAAGGCCAGGGAGAAACACCTGGAAAAAGTATTATTGAATGCCGCACATATACGCGGCTCTATTGAAGGTATTGCGGGACAGGACTCCATTGACCTCAATTTGCTGGAAGAGGAGGAAAAGGATAATTTATTGGGGGGCTAAGACGTTATATATTGTCCCCAAGCAAATGGAATGATTACCTGGATAGTAACAATCATATTAGTTATTGCAGTAATCTGGCGACTCACACGGTCTGCCAGGCATACCCTTACCGATTCAACCGATCAGCAGGGGCATGATAAAATTGCACAGGAGGAAGCGCATATTAAATGCCCTTTGGTATATAATGGCAACGAACTTGAATTTCCGGATGAAGTATTGAATGCTGTACTTACCAAACATTTTTCCTATTATAACCGCCTTTTAGACATAGACCGCGAAAAATTCATCAGCCGGCTCAGAAAATTCATTAATACTAAAATATTCATTATACATGATAAAAAAGGGTACCGGGAGATGCCCATCCTGATCAGCGCTGCTGCCATTCAGCTTACTTTTGGTTTAAGAAAATACCTGCTGTCGCATTTCAATATCATACAGATCTTTCCCGAAGCCTTTGTTGGACTGGAACCTTTCAGGATACTTATCGGTAACGTAACAGGCAATACCATTAATATTGCGTGGAAACAGTTCCTGGAGGGATACAAAAACAAATACGACCTCCAGAATGTTGGGTTACATGAAATGGCGCATGCTTTGTATTACCAGAATTTTGAAACGGAACTGAGCATTGACAGGGATTTTAAAGATTCCTTCAGCAAGTTCAATTCCATTGGTGATAAAATTTATCACGTAGAAAAAATCCTCACAATTGGTTTGTATTCCGAATATGCGATCAAAGATTTCCAGGAATTCTGGGCGGAAAGCATAGAGATCTATTTTAAAAGTCCCGATCGTTTGCAACTGCACTACCCGGAGTTGTATAAGGTGTTGTGCGATCTGCTCAACCAGGATCCGTTGAACTATCCCAATCATTTATTCGAGAAAGTGTAGCATTAGGTTTCCCTTCTTCTTCGACCCCGTTGGGGTCGAAATTCATTTCTATTATTAGGATTATAAACCTGAGACCCTTTCAGGGTCACATACAAATTCCTGCGGCCAATTTCTATGGAGGGGTTCTCCCCATCCCAAAGGGATGCAAGGTTTATAATATATACAGACAGAGAATCTGCGACCCCAACGGGGTTGAACAATTCATGTCATGCCACATGTATTTCAATCCAACCAGCCAATAGCATTTTAATTAATGCTGTATTCCATCCCAAAGGGATGCAAGGTTTATAATATACACAAACAGAAAAACTGCGACCCCAACGGGGTTGAACAATTCATGTCATGCCACATGTATTTCAATCCAACCAGCCAATAGCATTTTAATTAATGCTGTATTCCATCCCAAAGGGATGCAAGGTTTATAATATACACAAAC
>NZ_VOHQ01000011.1 GCF_009192765.1 Agriterribacter humi
CGCTTCTTTAGCCAGGGCATTACGCATAGACATGACACCCATGGTTGACCTGGGGTTTTTGCTCATTACATTTTTTATTTTTAATTCGGTGGTAAGCAAACCGTCGGCTATGCAACTGTTACTGCCTGCTGATGGGCCAACCACTCCTTTTGCGGCAACCCGAACGCTTACCGTATTATTAGGAAACAATGGCACTGCAATATGCTATGGAGGCTTTGCACATCAGCCATCCGGTTTAAGTGTGGTGAACCTCTTTTCGGATCAACAGGCTTTGCGTAATGTCATCGTAAAGCAGCAGCTTACCGTTAAACAGGCATTAGGTAATCAAGCTTCGCTGACGGTTATTATTAAGCCGGGTTGGCAAAGCAACTACCGGCAACTTGTAGCTGCATTAGATGAAATGACCATCAGCGGCATAAAAAAATATGCCATAGCAGATATGGATGAAGCCGATAGAAAATTACTCGCGTTCCCACATTAGCAGAGTTGTATTTTTGCGCCATGTCGCACACATTTTCAACATGGGATGATACAATTGTGGCCCTTGCAACGCCCCCTGGCATTGGAGCCATAGGTGTTATACGATTGAGCGGACAAAACAGTATTGCCATTGCAGATATATTATTTACGGGCAAAAATCTTTTGCACCAGGCTTCTCATACCCTGCATGTGGGAATGCTAAAAAATGAAAACGAGGAACTGGATGAGGTGGTGATATCATTGTACAAAGCGCCCAAATCCTATACAGGCGAAAATATAGTGGAGATCAGTTGCCATGGCTCACCCTTTATTCAGCAGCAGATCATTGAAGCCTGTATACAAAAAGGCGCCCGCCTGGCTAAGCCGGGTGAATTTACCCAAAGAGCATTTTTAAATGGAAAGATGGATCTTACCCAGGCCGAAGCAGTAGCAGATGTAATTGCAGCGCATTCCCTGGCTGCTCAACAAACAGCGCTTAAACAATTGCGGGGCGGCTTTTCTTCCGATTTAAAAGAGCTACGCAACCAGTTGATCGGGTTTGCGGCCCTCATTGAACTGGAACTCGATTTTTCGCAGGAAGATGTGGAATTTGCCGACCGTTTGCAATTAGAACAACTCATAGCCAGGTTAATGCTGGCGACTACTCAGTTAATCAACTCTTTTAAATTAGGCAACTCAATAAAAAATGGTGTGAACGTAGCTATCATTGGCAGGCCCAATGCAGGCAAATCAACCTTGCTGAATGCATTGTTAAATGAAGAAAGAGCTATCGTAAGCGAAATTGCAGGAACCACACGCGATACCATCGAAGAAGTATTGAACATCAATGGCGTATTGTTTCGCCTGGTAGATACAGCAGGTATAAGGGAACATTCAACCGATAGCATCGAAAACCTGGGCATTGAACGCAGCAAACAAAATGCTGAAAAATCGGATATTATTATTCACCTGGCAGATGTTACCTGTGAAGACAAGGAAGAAATTACATGGTTGAAAAATTATAGAAACAAGGTTATTGATGTATTCAATAAATATGATGAAGCCTGGCCGGGCTATCGCAATGCCAGTGCTATAGCCGAATCCGCAGCAGGGATATACATATCTGCTAAAAACAAGCAGGGCATTGAAGAGCTGAAATCAATGATGTTTGAAAAAGCCATTGGTGAAACCATTCAAACCGAAAACACTATCGTTACCAATGCCCGCCATTATGCCGCTTTAAAAAAAATATCAGAATGCCTGAACGATATTAAAACAGGGATGGACAATAACCTCACCGGCGACCTGCTGGCGCCCGACATCCGCCGCTGCCTGCATTACTTAGGCGAAATAACGGGGCAGGTGGAAACAGACCGCGATATACTGGGAACAATATTCGGGAAGTTTTGTATTGGAAAGTAACTGCCATAAACAATCAAATAATAAACATTTAAGAAAACACTATAAAGCCCTGTAAATAGGGCTTTATAGTGCCTATTGCCTGAGGTTGTTTTGTTTTAATAGTGGTTTGTTACGGTAATAATTGTACCTTCATTGTACCTCTGAGCAATTAAATCGATTTTTCGATTTTTTTTGTACCTCAAAAAGATAGATTAGGTAACTTATTTACTCTTATGGTAGCTTAAAGGAATCTAAAGGAATTAAATATAGGGTGAAATGAGCGGTTCAACTTTTAGGATATTGAAACAGTGTATTCATTGCGGCAACATGTTTGAAGCCCAAAAAGTAACTACAGCTTATTGTTCGCACAAGTGCAATTCAGCACACTACAAGCTAAAAAAGAGGCTGGAACGTAAGGAAGAGGCTGAAAAGGGTTTAGATAAGACCCGATCATTCAAACCTAAAATAACGGCTTTAAATAGAGCAATGATTAACGACAAGGAGTTTTTGACAGTAAAGGAAATAGCTGTATTGTTTCAATGTTCGCCAAAAGCGGTTTATTCCTTTATTCGATCAGGTGTTTTGGCAGCTACCAATTTAGGCAAGCGGAAAACACTTATAAAACGCTCAAATATTGATAAACTGTTTAGTTAATTGACGGTAAAAAAAATCAAAATGGCAACCAAAGTCAAACTAAGACAAAAACCAATTTCAGGAAATAGGCAAAGTTTGTACCTAGACTTTTACCCAGCCATTCCCCATCCTGAGACCGGGAAGCTAACGCGAAGAGAGTTCTTAAATATGTTTCTGAGAAATGAAACTGAAATAGAGGAACAAAAATATTTTGATGGGGAAGGTAAAGAGCTAAAAAGGTTTATTCCTGTATTGGATAAAAAGGGAAATCCAAAGAAAATAAAGCTCAACCCTATTGAAAAGCAGCATAACAAAGAAACTTTACAGCTTGCCGAACAGATAAGGCAAAAGCGCGAGAATCATATAAATAAACCCGAAATATACACTGGCTACGAAAAGGAACAATTAAAAATAAAAGAGCTTGGTGAGCGCAATTTTATTGCTTATTTTAAAAGTCTGGCTGACAAACGTAAAGCTTCAAATTATGACAACTGGATTTCCGCGTATAAATATCTTGACGCCTTCACGAACGGGAATTTAAAGTTTGCAGACCTCAATGAAAAGTTTTGTGATGAGTTTAAAGAATATTTGCTCACCGCCAAAAGCAACAAGAGTAAAAAAGTAACTCTTTCGCAAAATTCAGCGGTTTCCTATTTCAATAAATTGAAGGCGACAATGAAACAAGCCTATAAGGATGGATATTTAAAAACGGATATTAACAATAAGGTTGGGTCAATAAAGCAAGCCGAAACGAAAAGGAATTTTTTGACAATTGAGGAAATGAATAGCCTTGTAGCAACAGATTGCAAAAATCCCTTACTAAAACGCGCAGCCATATTTTCGGCACTGACAGGGATGAGGTTTTCAGATATTCAAAAACTTGTGTGGGGGGAATTGGAATATATTGAGGGCAGTGGATATTTTATTCAATACAAACAGCAAAAAACAAAGGGAGTTGAGAGGATGCCTATTTCTGAACAGGCTTTTAGCTTACTTGGGGACCGCAAAGATCAAAACAGCAAAGTATTTGAGGGACTTACTTATTCGGCTTATGAAAATAAGCATTTATCAAAATGGATAGGACTTGCAGGAATCAATAAGGATATAACTTTTCATTGTTTTCGCCATACCTATGCTACCCTACAACTTAGTTATGGAACCGACATTTATACGGTTTCAAAAATGCTTGGTCACAGAGAACTAAAAACAACTCAGATCTATGCAAAAATTATTGACCAAACAAAACGTAATGCAGCTGATAAAATTAGATTGGACTTTTGACGGAAAATTTATTAATAAATGGACGAATATTTTATAAAACCAGAGTTTTTTGAAAGTGACTCAATCAAAAAATTTTATGAATATAAGGTAGATGGCAAGTTGAGAGGAATGAATGTAAAAGCTAATGGTAAGACATATAAAGTCTATGTTCGTGAGCTTTTTGAGATTCTCTCAAATAAAGAAATACCTTGCTATCAAGGGTTATTAAATGGGTTCCCGCTCATAGAAGATTACGCTAAAGGATTTAATAAGGGAGTATCATATTTTAATAATGAGTATGCCGCAAAGCCAGACACCATTTACAGCAATAAAGAAGATTATATAAACAATTTGCATTTATGCTTTTTTCATAAAGCGCCAGAACAGAATAAGGGCTGGATACATTGGATTAACAGCTATCCTTTTATAATAACTAATAAGGTTATTGAAGAATATGGATATTATGCCGGGATTAATAACTCATTGGAGAGATTGAAGGAAAAGCATTCTGTTTTGTTCAAAGATTTTGAAATTCATCCAGAGTCTAAACCAACTAAATCAATGCCTTCGGATAAAAATAATAATGAATTAAGGCTTAGTGATTTGTTTGAAGATAATTCATTTTACGAAAGATTAATTTCTGAATTCGAAAAAAAGCTTGCAACTACTGCTGTGTTTATTTCCGAGATTGAATTCATAAATAGCGAACGAGACAGGATTAACCATCTGTATTTGAATCCAATAGAAGTTAAATTGTTAGATGACGGTGCTGCTAAAATGGGTCCCCAATTTAAGTTTGATGAATATAGGAGATATGCATTTGATTGGTTGATGCAAGGAGATAATCGTATTTTAAGAAATATTCTAGCGGCTGCGCAACGAAATTATTTAGTCTTGTTTCAATTAAATGATGTCCCACCTGACTTCGACCAATCCATAGTTACGCACTTAAAAGCTGGGGTAGCTTATGTTGCTTATTATAAATTTTTGAGCCAAAAGTTAGATGAATTGTCAACTAATAATAATTCAAAAATTAAGCATAAATTAAATACTCTAAAAGATATTTTCTCTAACACAGAATCTAAAATTTCTGTTATAAAAGAAGCCATCAAAGATTTAAATATAACAAAGGATTTGAGTGAAAGAGCCATAACCGGCTTTATTAACGGATGCAAAGAAGCCGATGCTCTACCGCAAATTAATGATACTGATTTATTAAGGATTGTTTTTAATGAAATTGGTAAAACCTACGGTAAAACAAATAAGCCTCGTTACGATAAAGATACCTATAGTCGTTTTTTGAAAGATACAAAACGATACTTCGGAATAAAATAAAGGTCTTTTGGGGTCTTCCCCCTTATTCCCCCCTATAATTTTTTCTATTTGTGCATTGTTAATTTCAAAAATTGAAGCAATGCAAATTGTAACCGTTTCCTTTCATGACTTACAGTTATTGTTAGATAGAACTGCAGAAAGGGTAATACAAGCCATTAAAGATAGAAGGGAAGAACTAACTTCAGAATGCTGGTTTGATCTAAATGAACTTTGCGATTATTTGCCTGATAAGCCAGCAAGAGCTACAGTATACGGTTGGGTACACGATGGTACAATACCTTGTCACAAGGGAGGAAAAAAACTCAGGTTTCTAAAGTCTGAAATTGATGCCTGGCTAATGCAGGGCAGAAAGAAAACTCTTAAGGAAACCTATGAGGAAGCTGCCGTTTATATAAAAAATAAACTGGTGTAACATGAAACGCAAGCCGCATTCTAACGCCTTTTCGGGAAGCTCTCTCGATACATTAGCACAAACCGAGACAAGTTTTGCAAGTGGAGATGCTATAATTGTCAATGGGAAGGGCAGTGACGTAAGTAATATCAAGAGTTTGAAAGGAAAAGCAAAACGAAAATTAGTTACTCAAAAAATGATTTTTAGTTTGTTGGACGTGGCCAAGAAAAACGGGAGCAAAGACAGAGTAAAAGGTTATTACAATACTTTTCATTGTCAGAATAAAATCGATACAGCAAATGGTAGGTCATACGGGAAATACTGCAAAAATAGGTTTTGTACTTTGTGCGCAGCAATCAGAAAAGCTCAGATCATAAATAAATACCTGCCAGAGTTACAAAAATGGAAAGCGCCATATTTTGTGACAATAACTGCTAAAAGCGTTCATGCAAAAAGTTTGAAAAAGAGAATGCAGGATATGAACAGAGGTCTAAGGATACTAACAAGTAAGTATCGCAAACGTGCAATAAGGGGGACCAATATAAAACTTATCGGAATTAAATCCTTAGAGTGCAATTTCAATCCTAGGGATAAAACTTACAATCCACATTTGCATATTATAGTAAAAACCAAGGATATGGCAGATATCTTAGTAAAGGAGTGGCTGCAGCTTTGTACACCTAAGTTTGCACGAAGCTTTGGGCAAAAAATCATAAAAATTAAAGACCTTGAAAAGCAGTTGATTGAAACCATAAAATATGGAAGTAAGGTTTTTACCGAACCCGATGTAAGAAAAAAGGGCAAGAAAAAGGAAGGTAGCGCAGACATAAGAAACATCTACGTAGTGGCTTTGGATAATATATTTGAGGCGATGAAAGGCTTAAGAATATTTGATCGTTTCGGCTTTAACCTTCCTCCAAATCTGCTTAAAAACGAAGCGCATTCAACTCTGGTAACAGATTTTAAGGAATGGGTATATGACATTAAAACTTTTGATTGGCGCAATACTAAAACCGGTGAATTCTTAACTAAATTTCATCCAATGTTTAATTTACTTGTTCTGTTAGAATTAGGTATTGATGTTGAAAAGGAGTAACGGTAAATGAAATACAAATCCCAACTACAAATAGTATATGGTTATTAAAAAACATTAATATTTAATAGCCCGCTAATTGATGGGACTTTGAGTTGTCAACAAATATACTACCATTAATTTTTGCACTATTTGAACTGAAGGAATTAGATTTGTGCTACTTCACCCAAGCCTAAACTGTTTAGAAGCAATCATAACAAGATAATTTGGAAAAAATAGTATTTTATTCTTGGCAATCAGATTTGCCAAATAACACAAATAGGACTTTTATTCAAGTAGTAATTGAAAGAGCAATCGGACAATTGAATAAAGAGAATTTACATTTGGAATTGGTGTTAGATAGCGATACCAAAAGAACTGAAGGTGCCTCCGAGATAGCGAATACGATACTATCCAAAATTGGAAAATCCAAGATTTTTATAGCCGATGTGACAATTGTGTATTCCGATAATAATAAACGCAAATGTCCAAATCCGAATGTTCTAATAGAATTAGGATACGCAGCAAAATCCATAGGCTGGTCGAACATAATTTGTATATGCAATACTCAATATGGAGCTATCGATGATTTGCCATTCGATATTCGGCACCGGAAAATCATATCATATAGTACAGTCGATTTCGCTACTAAAAGAGAGTCCCAAATCATCTTGACTAATAAAGTCAAAGAACAAATATCTTTAGTCGCTAAAAAGATTGAGGGATTACAGACTATTACCAACTATATTAAATCGGCTGTTGACAAAATAATACTAAGCATCTGTAACGACCTTTTTAAATTGGTCCATCAATACGAATATCAATTTGATCCAAAAACTGTTTGGGATTTTCTGTCTATTAATCGGGACGATTTAAATAGGCTATTGGGCGGAAATAAATTTATAGGCTTTTCATTGTTCAAAACTTGGAAAGAATATTCAGACGAGATAGCGAAAATAATTAATCAACCACTTTTTATTGAGCACAGTACTCAAGAACTAAAGGGAAGTTGCATAAGAGTAATTGAAAATCTCAATTTATTTTCCCATTTCCTAACTGACTCAACTTATTTTAAGAGTACTGGTCTTAAAGCCAGTGAGTTCGAAATTGTCAGCGGACTATCATTGACAGATGAAAATCCTATTAATAGCTTTATTCTTGGGAAAAAAACCGATTCACAGCATCTTGTGGTTGTTGACTCCTGTAATCTGAATAAGCATGCTTACTTAAACGCACTGAATATAATTGAATTAAATGAGAAAAAATCAGATGGCTTTTTGTTTTCACTTGCAATTTTGATTCTTTCCATTAAGAAATTAATTGAAGAGAATGGCAATTCAATACTTATCCGACCTTAAGTATATAATAACTGTAATTAACATTTTTTGCCAAAAGTTTGACTAAAGTAGCTTGTAGCATACCGTCTGGATTAAGCGTTGCTGTGTTGACCTATAAGTTAAAGCAGTTAGATTAAATTGCCGCTAATTTGATTATAGTATTGAGACGGATCAATAGGTAAACCATATCAGACATGTCAGCCGACATTAACTTTTAAATATTTTGGATACAGATTTGTTTTATTCATTATCCTTATATGCAAGGATATATTCGCCTGCATTGTGATACCCGACTTTAGTAAAAACTCGGTTGGATTGAGGAGTCAAGGCATTAGTTTGCAGCATCACAAATTCATTCCCAGTATTTAGAAGACCTTTTGTTATCTCTTTTACTAACGAAGAGCCATATCCTTTATTTCTATAGGCAGGATCGGTGTAGAAATGCCCAATTACTGGGAATTCAAATTTATTATAAATAGCCTGAGCGATTGCGCATAATTTACCGTTGTCAATCCATTGATACAACGTTTCTTCTTGTATACCAATGATAATTCTTCTAGCTGCTTCCGGAAATGTGACATTTCTACCATAGTAGTCTTTTTCAAATCCTCTGCTTAATAATATCAGATCATCCAACCTTTTCATTTCAGCCATCTCGATAGAGCCTGAAGCAGCTACTAAAGATTTATTGACTTCGGCGCATTTATAGCAAATGCGATGTTTCTGTGTTTGGTAACTGGCATGATTTATTTCGAACAACTTTTCTACAGTGTATTTGGATCCAGCAAATTGAAATTTTTTGAACTTTTCGAATTCCAATTGTTTAGAAAGTAGTGGGATTAGAGTTTTATCATATTTGTTATCATAAATCAGACATACCTCTGCGGTTTTCAATACAGCAATTTGATTCAGACCATTGCTGATATTAAATAAATCATCAAGAATTTCCTTCCCCTTTGCAAGCCGATCAATCATTTGCTGCAAGAAAAAATATTGCATAGGATTTGATTCAATCAAATCCTGGTTATGGCTCTTGAAATCCGCCAAATTCGAAAATCTTATTGCGTGACTCATTGCATAATTTAGATATAATCAATGAATGCAACTGACGACTAACAAAGTTTATCTATTTTTAGAACTATAATCAATTTGTAAAATACTAAACACAAAACGCGAAAACCCATACTGAAGACAGTTATTCAGAATGGTCATATGTTGTTTGGGATGTATTCTATTCTAAATAATAACTTTCCAACTTTCCTCACATAGCTCAAGGGTATTTTGGGGTTATTAATATCACCTGAGACTTTCCACTTAGCTTCCCATCCTAAATAGTAGGGTTCAAGTTGTTCAGGAGTCAATTCAAATATTTCAATTAATTCAATACCGCTGTAAACGGCAAATATCCAATTTACTTGTCTATATTTTGCGATTATCGCTGGGTTCATGTGATGATGAGTTGAGAAACTTTTTGTCTTTTTAATGTTTAAAGATTTAAGTTCATACTCATTTCCGCAATCATCAATTGCGTCATTACCTTCTCTTCCTGTTGAAACTTTTAATCCAGTGACCATTAAAGTTTGAAGAAGCTTTCCTCCATTATCCTGGAAAATGTCGTCAATACCATGTTTATCAGCTAATGCCTGGTATTCCACAATAAAAGGCATAAGTTTGTTCATTTTTAAAATCTCGGCATTAGAACTACTTTCGTATTTCTCCAGTAATTCACTGTCTAAGAGGTCATGAATACTAACTCCTAATGCGTTTGCTAATTCTAATGCCTTTCCGAGAGTAATGTTATATTTTGAATTTTCAATATAACCTAAATAGCTTCTGTCAATTCCAGCATTTTGAGCCAATTCATCTTGGGTTAGGCCCATCTTTTTTCTTAAATAAACTACATTGCGAGCAATGATGTCTAAAACTTGTTTATTGGTTTCCATTATTTTTCCAAGATCCCAAATGGCTGCGAAAATCCCTACCGAGTATATTCGGTATTTTTAAATACTTATATCTTTGAATTCTTATGAAAGATGAAAAACTGGTAAATCAGTATCCGGTATATACCACGGCAATGGGTGGCAACTACCAAGGCGACTCTTTAGACTTAATGAAAAATATGAAAGATGAGTCTATTGATTTGATTTTTACGAGTCCTCCATTTGCCTTGTTACGAAAGAAAGAATACGGAAATAGGGACCAATCTGAATATATTGATTGGTTGGCTGAATTTGCTAAAATTGCGTATCAAAAATTGAAGTCTACTGGAAGTTTTGTGTTAGATCTGGGCGGTGCATACCAAAAAGGAGTTCCTATTAGAAGTCTGTACAATTTTCGAATACCCATTAAATTTTGTGATGAGATAGGGTTTCACTTGGCTGAAGATTTCTATTGGTTTAACCCTTCAAAGTTGCCAAGCCCAATTGAATGGGTCAACAAAAGAAAAATTAGAGTAAAAGATGCCGTAAATACTGTATGGTGGTTTTCAAAAACGGAATGGCCAAAAGCTGATGTAAGAAATGTTTTAGTAGAGTATAGTGATAGAATGAAAAAATTGATCAAAGATCCTAAAGCTTTTTATAATCCAGCAATCAGACCTTCAGGACACGATATAGGTGAGTCATTTGGAAATGATAATGGAGGTGCTATACCATCCAACTTATTACAGATTTCAAATTCCGAATCAAATAGCAACTATTTAGGATTTTGTAAGCAATTGGATTTAAAAGGACATCCAGCAAGGTTTCCACTACAATTGCCGGAGTTTTTTATAAAATTTCTAACTGATGAGAATGATTTGGTAGTCGATATATTTAGCGGTTCAAATACAACTGGTCAAGCATGTGAAAAGTTGAACAGGCGCTGGTTGAGCATAGATTTGGATCTTAAATATATTGCAGCATCTTCATTTAGGTTTTTGCCGAGAACGATGGAGGTTGACAAAGTGAAAGGAATATATGATGAATTATTAGCTAACAAAAGGACTGTTGATTTATCCTCTTATCAAAAAAGGGCTTCAGTAACCTTATTCGATGGCAATTAGAATAAAAGTCTTCCAAAAATATTAAAACAGTTTCCCTTAAATTTTAAGTTAGGCTTTCTGATTTACAACTGGAGGAAGTCCAGATACGTGCGAGTGAATATCATTTCTAAAAGAATAATTTTTTGCACTATCTAACGATCCCAAATTTGAGTGAATTACCTGTACTCTAAATATTGAGACCCTTTCTCTTTGAGATGGCTTTCAGAGTATTTCACTTATCCTTGTACCTTATTTGTACCCACGTTTTATAATATATTGATAATCAATTTAAGTTATATTTTGTATCGGAAAATAATCATCTTTCCTTTCAAATCTGCCACGAGCGTTTCCGCCGCAAGAATTAAAGCAGGTCAGTACCAGCGAGTTTAAATGGCAAGCATTACTAGTAATCAATAGTATATTACCCCACATTGTTAGTCAAGTTATAACTTTACTTTATTGTTTAATTTGTCAAGTATTACCTTTACTTTTGTCATGTAAAAGTAAACCTATAACTTTACTTTATGGGCAAAAAATCATTACAACTGCAACAGCTAAATAACAAAATGTTGGGCTTTGCAACGCTAAAGCAGGTAGCCGTTCCGCCTACAGGATGGATAAAAGCCATCCGTACTGCCATTGGCATGTCTATGCAGCAATTGGGTAACAAATTATCTGTTTCCAAACAGGGAATATTGGATATGGAAAGGCGGGAAAAAGACGGGTCTATTACCATCAGGTCGCTGAAAGAAATAGGCAGGGCTTTGGATATGCAATTGGTATATGGCTTTATTCCCAATGATGGATCATTAAACGCTTTGATTGAAAAACGGGCTACCGAATTGGCCGCCAAAATTGTGTTGCGCACCTCCAATACCATGAAACTTGAAGACCAGGGCAATACCAACCAGCGTATTGAAAAGGCCATTAAAGAAAGGGCAGAAGAAATTAAAAACGAGATGCCTAAAATTTTATGGGATTAGATTTGGAATACATAGATAGACAAACCCCCTTACACGAAGAAGAAAAAGATGGCCTGCTCATTCCCTCCATTGCCACCCGTGGTGAGTTAGACGAGTTTGAGCAACAGAATATTGAACAGGCAATACAATGGGCGCTGGGGCGGTCACTCAAGCTGAAAGTAATTTTTACTGAAGAGTTTATCCGCACTGTACATAAGCGGATGTATGCAGATGTGTGGGCATGGGCGGGCGAGTTCCGTAAAACCAATAAAAGCATTGGAATTGACAAATGGCAAATACCCACGGAACTGAAATACCTGTTGGATGATGCAAGGTATTGGCATGAAAACAATATCTATTCACCCGAAGAAATTGCCGTAAGGTTCAAGTACCGCATTGTAAGCATTCATTGCTTCCAAAACGGGAATGGAAGGCATAGTCGGTTAATGGCCGACATCATCATTGAGAAAATGTATAGGCAGCCGGTTTTCAGTTGGGGTGCTGCCAATCTTTCCGGCGAAGGCGATACCCGGTCAGCCTATCTCAAAGCCATTAAAGCTGCCGATAAAGGCGATTACAGTTTGCTGCTGGCTTTTGCCAGGTCATAAGGCATTGTAACCATTCAATTGAAACATTTTTAAAAGCCTCCACCGGGGGCTTTTTGGCCAAACGCCCTTTCTTTTAGGAGAGGGTTGGGTGATTCGGACTTTGCAACTTTGAGTGCTTCTCTATTTACCGGGTACGATTTTTGGGTTCTTTTGCTCTGCCCTTTGAGCCTGCTGCAACTTTGTCCTATCTTCAATCCATACTCCTCCATCCTCCATAAGAAAAACTGGAAGAACTGGTATTCGCTGATCACAAACGGTACAGAGTGCTGAAAGCCATTGGAACATTATTGCCGCAGCATTGCAGCCATTCAGGGTAGTAGATGATTTTTATTTTCAGATCAACCGGTTTCCTGTTTTTATCGCCGAAAAATAATCGCCAAACCGGCCGCTTTGCAGGGAGGAATATTCTACTCAACCGTTCACCAATTCAGGGAATAAGTCATTTGCATATTCCCTTTTGTATTTAAGGAAGATATAAATCCTGCCGGAACAGTTTGTTATTGTTTATGGTTTTCTTTACAACAAAAATAAAAGTAGACGTATGCTTTTATTAACTTTGTATTTGCTGCTCAATTAAGCAGAGTGAAGGAAGCAAGGATGAAAAAATATTTGGGAAAGAAGGTATTTGCCCGGAACCGGGAATGTGAGCCTGCTGTAAA
Source organism: Agriterribacter humi (assembly GCF_009192765.1). Taxonomy (GTDB): domain Bacteria; phylum Bacteroidota; class Bacteroidia; order Chitinophagales; family Chitinophagaceae; genus Agriterribacter; species Agriterribacter humi. The sequence continues at coordinate 13,140 of NZ_VOHQ01000011.1, forward strand.
TAGATTTTTGCAATGAATGGAGAAAGAAAGATCATTTCGTTTACTGTTATCAGTTTTGGAGAGAAGTATGCAGTGCAAACCTATGAAAATGAATACCGGAACCTGATGGTGTTGTTGAATGATAAAATTTATACTGAGGATTTTGGACAATGCGGCGGACAGGGCAGATGCGCCACCTGTATGGTGGAAGTAACAACGCCTAATGAGTCACTTTTAACCCTGGAGCGGAACGAGCAGTCAACAATAGCAAAGAAGGGCGAAGTAGGAAAAAACGCCAGGCTATCCTGCCAGATCTTTATCAACAATGCTTTAGACGGCGCAATCATCAACATTCCGGATGATTTGTTTTGATTTCAGAATCAATGTGAATGAAGATGATAACCCAATCATTTGTTGCGCTATAATGTAACAATTATGGATACACGATTAACACTTAATGAGAAGCAATCTTTTTTTCAGATCCTAAAGCAACTGCATGCGGATCAGGCCAAAGTATCATTGTTGTACGACAACAACGGATTAACCCGTTGTGAAGGCATGATCAATTCCATTCTAACCGGCTCATTTCAGCCTTGCTTGCTGATACAGGATGGATCGGAAATTGCTGTCTCATCTGTAATTGCAGTAAATGGAATTTTTGCTCCTGATTATTCGGAATGCTGAATAATGAACAAGTATAGAAGCATAAAGAGTTGCGTAGGACGAAGGAATGCATTTTAAATTTTTCATCGGTTTCTGCCACTATTTGCGGCTATTATAGTTCATAATTCATTAATTTGTGAGAATAAGGTTCTTGCAAATGAATCAACAAAGCCCCGAACAGCTTGCCTAGTCCAAAAATATATCACCGGCGTTCTATCCGTTTGAAGGGATATGATTATTCTAAAAAGGGTTTATATTATGTTACGATTTGTGTTAAAAACAGGGCATGTTTGTTTGGAGAAATAATTAATCATGAAATGATTTTAAATGCGGCGGGGATGATGGTTGATGAATGGTATGCTGAATTAGAGCATAAATACCCTGATATTAAATGCCATGAACATATTGTGATGCCCAATCATTTTCATTGTATTGTTGAAAATACCGGTTCCGTAGGGGCAGACCTGTGTGTCTGCCCGGAAAATGCAGACCTGTGTGTCTGCCCGGAAAATGCAGACCTGTGTGTCTGCCCGGAAAATGCAGACCCTGAGGTCTGCCCGGATGATCAAAAAAATGAACACGCGCAGCCGGCACAAAATCCTGGTCAGGCACCGTCCCCCAATGATGAAATTGATCATACGATATGGGATGAACACATGTTCAACGAACATGTATTGGGCGAACATGTATCGGATGAAAATATATGGGATGAACACATGTTCAACGAACATGTATTGGGCGAACACATAGGTTCGCCCCTACAGCGGGTGATGCAATGGTTCAAAACCATGTCCACAAACGAATACATCCGTAATGTAAAAACCAATAATTGGCCCCGTTTTGATGGGAAATTGTGGCAACGAAATTATTGGGAACATATCATCCGTGATGAAAAATCATATTCTGCCATCTCTGAATACATCATCAATAATCCATTGAAATGGAATAATGATTCTATTAATCCAGGTCACCAAAAAATATAATTAAACCGGTTCTTTAATCACCCTTTCTGAAAGCGGAGCTGCAAAACTTCAGAGGCCATCATTGCTTCACCGGGCAAAAATGAATAAAAAGTTGGTTCATTTTCTAAACCAACTTTTATTATGTATCAATTACAAGGGCGGATCCTGATATTAATTAGAATTTTTAAAAGTAGCCGCTACTCCGCCATCGGTTTCATAATGGCTCGGGTTGCCTGTGCCGTCCCAGGCTTCAATAAGTATACCCGAAGAAAGCCTGTTGCTTGATAATTTGTCTGTGCCCATAAGTTTTAAACCTGTAGTACCTGCAAATTCAAAGTTGATCGGTTCATTGTGGAAACCTTCCAAACCAACACCAAGCGTTTTTGCCGGATCCAGCGAGCTGCCATTGCAATCGGAGCGTTTTACACGTACGCCGGTAAGTACATCATTGATGATATAATCAATCTTCACTTCAATGCCTCCTTCTATATCCTTCACATAACATTTGAAGCGTGACCCATGGCTGGATACAGTAAGCGGATTTACCGGTTGTATCCCTGAACTTGTGGGCAGGGTAACACTGGTGGTTATCGGGCATTTTATGTTGGGTGTAGTTACTGCAGCGCTGCCCGATAAAGTAAAATGAGACTCCGTGCCATCGGCGAGCCCGGCATTAAAAGGAATTAATGTAGTAACCTCAGGCGGACAAGGCTTTCCGAATCCCCTGTATACCAGGTTAAATTGAGTGGTTTCTTTCAACGCACCGGAACTACCTGCATTCGCCAGCCCTCCATGGAATCGTTCATATAAAAATTTGCCGGTGAATTTACGCAGTACGGAATTCGCCACCACTTTACCATTCGCCGAAATTTCTATAGCGCCGTAAATTTCGCGGTCAATCCTGCACCGGATAAGGGTAGGCGCCCAAACATCGGCTTCCACGCTGGTGCCATCAATTTTCACCGAGCGTTTTGCAGCACCGGGGTCGTTGCCAAAGGACCCATACAGGTATAATACACATTGTCCGTTGTTGCCCTGCTTTATGTAGTCTTCGTCTACCTGCAGGTAGTCTATACCGTTATCGGCTAAAACCGTAATGTTGCAAACCAGCATAAACTGTCCTTTGCGGTGCATGTTTATATTTACGGCAACAGCTTCAGGATTGGTTTCGGGTTCATGGTCGGGTGCTGTATAAAAAGCCTGTGCCGCTCTTGATACTAAAATGCCATCCCCGCTGTAACTCCAGCCTTTGATCTGGTCGGGCCTCAGTTCTCTTGGTGTTGTATACACCGGCACGGTACCAGGTGGCGCATCATCGGGATCAATATAAGGAAATGTTGTTGTTACCTTAAGATCCACTGATCCGCCTTTTTCAACCGTAGCCTGCACAGGATCAAGCACAATACTTTTAAAAAAGCCCCAGTCGCTGAAATGCGTGGTGGTTACTGAAATTTTTTGCTGTGCTTTATCAATTGTAGAATTGATGTTAGCCTGCCAGGTTCCCTTTTCATCCTGGTAAGCAATAGCCAGCAATTCGGGCACTGTATTCAAAACTTCTTCCTCTTTATAATGGAATGTAATGGTAACAGGTTTGTTAAATTGTTCCCCATGTGGTGTGAGCCGGTATGCAGTGCCGACTCCGGAAGCAAGCTCATTGCTGATGGGCTGAATGCTGATCTCTGTTGCTGTGTTCAGCGCGCCGGCAGGTATAATAATTTCTATCGTTCCGTCTGCACTGGTAAGCTTGCCTCCGGCGGCATCAATTGTTTTCCGGGAGACTTCACCAATTGGTGTTCCCACGGGAGTAACGGTGTTGTCATCGTGTTGCTGGGGCGGACTCATATCCTTGGTCTTTTGACAGGAACTGATCAGCAACATGCATGCGATGGCCATTCCTGTAATGGAAAATATTTTTTTCATAATAAATGTTTACTTGTTATGGTGTATAAGATTGTATTTGTGGCGAAATCCGCGGGTTGCTGATTTGCGGTAAGCGTTGTATGGTGAGCGGATCAACGCAATCAAATTAAAAACCCGATAGTGATGTTGTGTGAATTAATGCTGTAAAAATTACAGGCCCACGAACAGGCGCCTTCAGTATTATTGTTTTATCTCAGCCGTATTCACCGGCTTAAGTGTTTTTAAATAATGGTAGATGGCTGTGAGCTCATCATCCGTCATGCGTTTGAAGGAGTTCCACGGCATAGGGCTTTTAGGAATGAGCTTGCCCATACGAAAACGTTCAATAAACAATTCCTTGCTCCAGTTGAAAATTTTGCCGCTTGAATCGGGTGTAAGATTGGGCGTAATAAATCCATCAATTTCATTGCCACCGGCAAAGGGCTCGCCAATGAATTCGCCAGCTAAATTCCTTTTGGTATGACACCCGCTGCATTCTGCCACGCTTAAGGCCAGGTATTTACCATAAGTGGCGGTGGTATCGGGGATAACAGTTTTAGGTGGTTCCCCGGTGGGCCCTACAGGCTTTACCATAAATGCATTTACTGTTTTACCCAGGGCGTTCAATTCATGATCGGGTACTTTATTTTTTACCGGCTTTTGCGCACGCAGGTAAGAAATGATAGCAGTAAGATCTTCATCGCTGGTATTATGAAAAGGCATGAAATCAAAAACTGCTGTACCGTTGGGATGCACACCATAGCGTAAAGCCCGTGCAATTTCTCCATCACTGTATCTGCCGATACCGGTTTCTTTATCGGGCGTAATGTTTTTGGAATAAATTTTTCCTACAGGAAGCTCAAATGCTACTCCGCCACTCAAAGGAACTTCCTGCCCTAAATGGATCAGTGAATCTGAATTCTGTTTATTATGGCAATCAATGCAATGGGCAGAACTGTATACCAGGTGCTTTCCTCTTGCAATAACAGCACTATCCGTTGATGCAATGATATCGGGATAAGGCGCTTCATATTTTACATTTTGTCGTGCCATTACGGTAATGGCCAATCCGCCAATAAGCGCCAATACAATAATGCCTGTCCATTTAATTGTTTTTTTCAACTTTTTCATAAACCTGTTTTTTAAAACTGCTGCAAGGTAATAGGGGGCTTATTGCAGGTATAGCGGGTTATGAATGAGTTGTATAAAATGCCGTATGGATTGGAAATAAATATAAGAAGTGCAGGGTCTTGCCGCCAAAAAATAACGGCCAAACAAAATTCAAAACAAAATCAATAACTTTAGTACATGCTTTTTATCTTCTTTATACAATGGTGGCTGCCATTTTTTGCACCCACTGCACCACAGTTCCGGGAGCAGGTTATAGACAGCACTGTTTCTATAGGGTATGGTGTAGCGCTGGGCGATGTGGATGGCGATGGCAAACCCGATATTTTACTGGCCGATAAAAAGCAGATCGTATGGTACCGCAATGGCGACTGGAAAAGAAGGGTGATGGCGGAAAGTCTTACCGAACATGACAATGTGTGCATTGCAGCACAGGATATTAACGGAGATGGAAAAGTAGAAGTAGCTGTTGGGGCACAATGGAATCCTTCGGAAACAAGTAATGCGGAACAGTCCGGCGCGGTATTTTTTTTAAAAAATCCTGCCGATCCTAAGCAATTGTGGGAGCCTGTAAGGTTGCCGCATGAGCCCACTACCCACCGCATGAAATGGGTAAAATCAGCAACCGGGCAATATTACCTTGTTGTATTGCCGCTTCACGGGCGGGGCAATAAAACAGGCGAAGGGGAGGGGGTTAAGATAATGGCTTACGAATATCCGGCTAATAAAAATGACGAATGGAAAACATATATCTTAGATTCTGCGATGCATCTTACACACAATTTTGATTTTAAAGCATCCAGCAATGAAAAGCAAAGTGGTTTATATGTAGCAGGAAAAGAAGGTGTTAGATTTATAGAAACCAATTTTCTCAAACAAGCCGTTGGCAAAGCGGCAACAATACGGGGTATAGAACAGGGTGCGGGAGAAGTACGTGTGGGAGATATTGCGGCAGGCAAAAATTTTATTGCCGCCATTGAGCCGATGCATGGCACAGCCGTGGTGGTATATTTAAAAGATGATGATGCAAAAAGGATTGTGCTGGACGATGATGTAAAGGAAGGACATGCACTGGCTGTGGCCGATTTTTTGGGTGTTGGAAGCGACCAGGTGGTAGCGGGGTGGAGATCGCCGGATAAAGAAGGAAAAGTAGGTGTGAAGCTGTATATGAAAACAGATGCTGATGGTATGCAATGGCAATCGCACTGGATAGATGATAACGGAATGGCATGTGAAGATATACAGGTTATGGATATGAATGGAGATGGCAAACCAGATATTGTTGCTTCCGGAAGAGCAACCCAAAATCTCAAAATTTACTGGAATACATCAGGCCAATAACCTTTCCCCGCGTAGTGCATGATCTCACCTCATAAACATAACTGATTTTTCGACCTTATCTTTGTGCCTTCTTATCATAAAGGATTATTATATTATGGACAGACATTTGTCGGTGGAAAGATTCCTTCTTCAACCGGGGCTTTTGCCGGAGTTGCGTATATCAGGCGAAAAAATTTTAAATAACGAAAGGTTGTCAGAAGAAGATGGTCTTTTGCTTTTTGAAAAGGCCGGTTTACCTTTTGTTGGCGCTTTTGCTAACCTGGTGCGGGAAAGACTGCATGGCGATAATACCTATTTCAATCGTAATTTTCATATCGAGCCTACGAATGTATGCGTATTCAGTTGTAAATTTTGTTCTTACAGCCGTTTATATGCGAACCGCGAAGAAGGGTGGGAACTGAGTGCTGAACAGATGATGGACATTGTACGCAGTTATGATAACAAAGCGGTTACGGAAGTACATATTGTAGGTGGTGTGCACCCAAAAATGAACCTGCATTTTTTTGCAGACCTCATGCGGCAGATCAAAGCGCATCGTCCTGACCTGCATATCAAAGGTTTTACACCTGTTGAACTGGATTATATGATCCGTAAAGCAAAGCTTTCGGTTGAAGAAGGAATGCAGCTCCTGCATGAGGCGGGTTTGGATTCTTTGCCAGGCGGTGGGGCGGAAATTTTCCACCCGGAGATCAGGCAGCAAATATGCGATGATAAAGTAGATGCAGAAGGCTGGTTACGCATCCATGAAGTTGCCCATGCATTAGGCATGCACAGCAATGCTACTATGCTGTATGGTCATATTGAAAAATACTGGCACCGCATTGATCATATGAAAAGATTGCGCGACCTGCAGGATAAAACAGGCGGGTTCAATACATTCATTCCTTTAAAATTCCGTAACCGCGATAATGAAATGAGTCATGTGCCGGAGTCATCCGTCATTGAAGATATGAAGATGTACGCTGTGGCGCGTTTGTTTATGGATAACTTCCCGCACCTGAAAGCGTACTGGCCGATGCTGGGCAGACAAAATGCACAGCTCACCCTGTCGTTTGGTGTAAATGATATGGATGGCACCATTGATGACACCACGAAGATTTATGCCATGGCAGGCAGTGAAGAACAAAATCCGGCAATGAATACGAATGAACTGGTTGCACTTATAAAGCAGGTAAAACGTAAGCCTATTGAGCGCAATACCCTGTACGGGGTAATTAAAGATTATGATACGGAACCGGAAGCCCTGTAACCTCCAGCCTTTTAATCAATCGCTTTTACCGTTCCGCTACCATTTATTTTTGACGAAACAGAACCTCCTCCTTTGTAAGCAATATCGCCACTGCCGTTAATTGTTGCGTCTAATTTTACACTGGCGAATACCCTGATGCTGCCGCTGCCCAATGTTCTTACGGTTGCATTTTCCGCCTTTAGTTCAGTGGCATCAATTTCACCGCTGCCGGTGGTGCTGCATTTAATATTTTTGGTATTGCCACTAAGATCAATATCGCCTGAACCCGTTATTGACGCTTCCACTGCAGGAGCATCCAGCTCAAGTTTTATATTTCCCGACCCGGTTACCTCAACCATCATCTCATCATTGCTTGAAAATTTGTTTTCCCCGGTAATATCTCCCGAACCGGTAACATCAATCTCATCCAGTTCAGGCACGGTTACGTTTACTACTACGTCTTCACGGGTATTGATGTTAATATCATCCCTGTACTTTACGATTAATTTCCCATCGTTTATATAGGTTTCCACGTACGGAAGAATATTCTCTTCTCCTTCAATGGTTACGGCACGATCCGTGCCTTTTATAAGATGCACGTTCATGGACCCGCTGAGCCGAATGCCTTTAAAGCTACTTACTGTTCTGGATTCCGTGATGGTGTTACCATTTCCCTGAACCGTTTCACGATAGTCGCAGGAAATAAAAAAAATAATGGCTATAAGTGGAAAGCATATATTTTTCATGTAAAGGAGCTTTTTTGCAGACAAACCTAATATAAATCTCTAACAACAGGAAGCAATTTGAAATTTGAGATTTCAAATAATTTCATACCAGGTCGTTCAATGCGGCTTCAACAGAAGGAAAGATGAATTGAAATCCCGTTGCACGAATTTTATCATCGTTCAGGGTAAGGCTTTTAACCAATTCAGTACTCATTTCTCCGAGCATCCATTTTAGAATAAAACGCGGAACAAATGCTGCAACATAAAACGATCCTTTCATTTTTTTTGCCAGTTCAATAACTAAGGTTTTATTGTCAACAGGCCTGGGTGCAACCGCATTGTAAGCGCCATTGAGCTGCTCATTTTCTATGGCGTGAATATAAATACGGCATATATCCTCAATATGTATCCAGCTTTGCATTTGTTTACCATTGCCCAATATGGCTGCTATCCCGAAACGTACCGTTCGGGCAAATTCTTTTAATGCTCCGCCTTTAATACTGAGTACCAGTCCTGTTCTTATTTTTACAAGCCTTTTTCCTATTGCTGTTACAGGTTCAATGCTTTCTTCCCATGCTTTACAGGTTTGGCCCATAAAACCGGGTGCGGCAGGCATATCTTCTGTAAATGATTTGGCTTGTTTTTGTAACCGGTTGTCATCGCCATACCAGCCCATAGCAGAGGCATTAACAACAGCTTTTACTTTGTTGGCATTTTCCTTTAAGATCCTCACAATGAGTTGCCCGCTTTTTATCCTGCTTTCGGCAATTACCATTTTTCTTTTAGCCGTCCATCGTTTATCTGCAATGCCTGCTCCTGCAAGGTTAATAATATAATCAGCTTCCTGTATCGCTTCCGCATCTATAATTCCTTTAGCGGGGTTCCATATGGCATAGGAAGGATTTGAAGCATTGTCTTTGTTCTGTTTCTTTTTGTTCCTGGTTAGAATAATAACCTGGTATCCTTTTTCAATAAGCAACCCGGTAAGTCTGCTGCCTATTAAACCTGTTCCACCTGTTATGAGTACTGTTGCCATTATGATCAGTAAAATTAAGAAATGTTGGCACTATCAAAAAAAGAGACGGCAGGTATAAGTCCTGACGTCTCTCATAAATATATGCCGCGAAAATGCATTTTTTTGTGGGGCTAAAGCTACATTTCAATTTTGTATTTCACTCACCACTCACTATTGACTACTCCCCATATCAGTCCGGTTTTTTTCCATCTAAAAAAGTATTGATGGTGCTTATCTGCGTTTTATCATTTTCGTCCGTTTTAACCGTATAATTGCTGTAAAATTTCTCAACCGATGCCAGTGCATCCTTTAAATGAAAATTGCGGCGAACATAAGCCGGCACAGTTTCAAACTCATTGTTTTGGTCGGCAGCATTTACATTGTACGACAAGTTGCGCAACTTGTTTAAACGTTCTGCTGCACGGCGCTTTTGATCTTCAACCTCGTCCTGCATCGCAGGTTCCTCGGCAGAATAGCTTTCGCTTTGAGCTGATCGTGCCACGGGCTTGTTCGCCGCATTAGGATCTTTAATCACCATTTGCATTTCATTCATCTGCCCGTCGGCCGGTGTATTCGTTTGCAAAGGCGATGGTTCTTCAACAGGGTTAGTTTTGGATTGTAATTGATCAGATTCCTCAGCATAGATATTGGATGGTTTTGATAAATAACCACCTGACGTCGGGGTGGTGCTAGCTTCTTTATTTAATATGGTATAATGATCAGCTTGCGAAATTACGGGTTCAGTGCTTGCAGGTAAACGCTCAGTGTTGGTTTCAATGGCTATGGAAGGCGATGAAGGTAATGAAGTTATTGATAAACTCAATATTTCTTTATCATCGTTTTTTGTTTTTTCGATGGATGGAGAAACGGCAGCTAAATCCATAAAATCCTTTGTTTCAGCTACTTCTATTATTTGCGGCGCCATGGGATCTATTATGGCTTCCACCACCACAGGCGCTTCTTTTTGCTTTGGCTCATTTCCGTCAAGGGTAAGAATGATCTTTTCCTCTTTGTCCTGTTCCTTTTTTTCAATGGGATCATTGATGGCAGCTTTGTTCTCAAAGCCTGTTGCAATGAGGGTAATACCTATTTTATCGCCCAGTGAATTATCATAACCCAATCCCATAATTACATTGGTGTGCTCACCTGCCTGGCTTAACAAATAGTTCTGAATCGTATCTACCTCATCCATTGTAAATTCAGTTCCGCCTTCGGCAGAATTGATATTGATCAATATCCATTTGGCGCCGCGGATATCATTATCATTGAGCAACGGAGAATTAATAGCATCCTGTATAGCTTTTTGCGCACGGTTTTCGCCATCCGCAGTAGCGCTGCCCAGTATGGCCACACCACCGTCACGCATAACCGTACATACATCAGCAAAGTCAACATTGATCTGCCCGGTTGAGTTAATTACATCTGTAATACATTTAGCCGCAGTGGCCAGCACATTATCCGCTTTTGAAAAAGCGGCACGCATGGTAAGGTTACCATACTGGTGACGCATTTTATCGTTGCTGATCACCAGCAGGGTATCAACATAATCTTTTAATTTATTGATACCTTCTTCGGCCTGCGCAAATCTTTTTTTGCCTTCATAGGCGAAAGGTGTAGTAACTATTCCTACGGTAAGTATCCCCAGGTCTTTGCATATTTTAGCCAGTATAGGAGCGCCTCCTGTACCTGTGCCGCCGCCCATACCTGCAGTAATAAATGCCATCTTGGTGTTTACTTCCAGGATGCGTCTTATTTCTTCCAAGCTTTCTTCAGTTGCCTGCCTTCCGATATCAGGATTGGCACCCGCTCCAAGCCCCTGTGTGAGCATGGGCCCCAGTTGCACTTTATTGGGTACTTTACTTAATGCCAGTGCCTGCGCATCTGTATTGCAGATAATAAAATTTACGCCTTCAATATCCTGGCTAAACATGTAGTTCACTGCGTTGCTTCCGCCGCCCCCAACGCCAATTACTTTAATGATGGAGGATTTCTCTTTAGGCAAATCAAAGTGTATCATAATAACGGTTAATTTAATCTTATCAGTGCTTTACTAAATAAGAGATTGTGAAGTAATGGGTGGTTCGTATTTTGAAATGATGGTTTTAATGAAAATGGTTTACTGCTTGTGAAAGCCTGCTGCCTGCGGGTTCGCTTTTTCACCCGCTTATTATTTCAGTTGTTCGTCTCCTTCCTCTTTAAACAATTCTATTAACCCGCCTTTAATGGAATCCATAAATTCTTTAAGACTTTTAGTACGTTTTTTTGTTTTTTCAGCACCAATGCCTTTTTCTTTTGCTTTTGTTTTCCGGGTATTGTGCTCTTCAGCTTTTTCTTCCTTTGGGATGAGCGTTTTATATTTTTCTTTATCTATGGAATTCTCGTATACATTATATCCCTTTAATATTAATCCTATACAGGTGGCATACATGGGCCGGGTTAATTCTTCAATATGTCCGGATGCCAGGTGTTCGTTGGGGAAACCTATTCGTGCATCAAGCCCGGTTACATATTCGGCAAGCTGAATAAGATGTTTAAGCTGTGAGCCGCCGCCGGTAAGAATAATGCCACCATTGAGCATTTTGTTTTCCAGCCCCACCTGTTTAAGATGGTAGGTAACAAAGTCTAATATTTCGCTCATTCTGGCCTGTATAATGCCTGCAAGATTTTTTACGCTGATCTCCTTCGGCGTCATGCCTCGAAGTCCCGGAATAGTGATATAGGCATTGCTTTTGGCTTCCTCTGCCAAAGCGCTTCCAAACTGCACTTTCATTTGTTCTGCCTGTGTTTTTAAAACACCCAGACCGGTTTTAATATCATTGGTAATATTTTCACCACCAAAAGGAATAACGGCTGTGTGTTTTAAAATGCCTTCATAAAACACAGCCAGGTCCGTAGTGCCACCACCAATATCCACGATCACTACGCCCGCTTCAAGGTCCTGTTCGCACATTACAGCGGCAGCCGATGCCAGGGGTTGCAACACCAGGTCTTTTACGGAGAGTGCAGATTTTTCCACACTCCTGTTGATATTGCGGATAGCATTTCTGTCGCCCGTAATAATATGAAAATTGGCGCCCACTTTTACACCGCTGTAACCTATAGGGTTGGTGATATTCTGAAAATTATCTACGGTAAATTCCTGCGGTATCACATCAATAATCTGGTCGCCTGCAGGAATATAAGTTTTGTACTGGTTGTAAATCAACTGGTCAATTTCGCTTTGTGCAATTTCTTCATCAGTATCATGCCTTACAATATCGCCCCTTGTTTGCAAACTTTTAATATGATGACCTGCGATGCCTACGTACACTTCGCTGATCTCGAGATGCGGATTGGAGGCATAACAATTTTCCAGTGCAGATTGAATGGCTTTAATGGTTTGATCAATATTCAATACCATGCCATGTTGTACGCCATTGCTGTTGGCACGTCCAAAGCCTAATATTTCTAATTTGCCGTATTCATTTTTTCGCCCTGCTATGGCGGCGATCTTGGTAGTTCCGATATCCAGTCCTACAATAATGGGTTGTTCAGTGTTCATGGTGGTTGGTTTATTACTTTGTGTAACTGTTGGTATTGTTTGATTGGTTTCGAATGATAATATTTCGTGTGGTATCTCTCCGTGTAGCTACCACCTGTCCCCTGTACTGCACATTAATGGCAGAGTAGGTATTCCATCCTGCTTTTGCCAGCACTTCTTTATAAAATATATACAGCTTTCTGAATTTCGATTCCAGGTTATACCCATCTCCCAGTACAATACTATGCTCCCCGATTTGCGGTGATAATTCAAATTTTTTTTGCTGTGTATAATCCACCTGCTCTATTTGTGCTATCCAAAAAGGATCTGATCTTATAAATTCACTTATCGCTCTCACCTGTAGCAGTAATACGCTGTCTGCCCTGTTCCATTTTGTTTTGTCTAACGGGCAGTTGGTGAAAACGGGTACAATTGCCGAAAACTTACTGCTCAGCGGCAGGCGCACAAACTCCTTATCTATATAATAGCTTTTGCCGCCTGTTGTAAAGATCCTTGCTAACGGCTCCCGTTCTTTTATTTTCACCTGCAATACTTCATTGTTATCAAAGAACAATTCAGCATCTTTTATCCAAACATTACCTTCCAGGGTTTGCTCCATCTGCTGCAGGTTGAATTCAGTCAATACTTTGCCTTTAATAGCAGGCATCATATTGGTGAGCATTCCCTTTATATCATTCTTATCCGCAAAAAGGTTATTCTTTATATCGGTGATCTCTATTTCCAGCCCGCTGCATACTTTATCGTCCCTCTTGCGTATAGCGGCAATCAGCAGCACCACCAGTGCTACTCCTGCCCCTACCCATAAGGTGGCAGCAATAAACCTCCATATTTTTCTTTTGCTTAGCCGCATATTGTTAAAGACGTTTTTATCTCTCCCCATTCACTATTCACCACTCACTGCCTCATCTTCTCCAGTATTTCTTTTACAGGCTCAACCAGTTGATCAATGTCTCCCGCTCCTGCAGTAATTAAAAGGTTGGGGTTGTTTTGATCATACTTATCTTTTATCCAGTTCAGCACTGCTTCCTTATTCAGCAGATGTTTATAGTTGTTTTTCATTTTGTCAAATATCAGCCCGCTGGTTACTCCTTCTACCGGTAATTCTCTTGCAGGATAAACCGGTAACAATACCACTTCATCTGCCATGTCGAGACTTGCCGCAAATGCTTCAGCGAAGTCCCTGGTACGGCTGAATAAATGGGGCTGAAAAACCACTGTGCATTTTTTATTCGCGAACAACAGTTTCGCGCCTTTTATTAGGGCTTCCAGTTCTGCAGGGTGATGCGCATAATCATCAACATATACCGTTGCATTTTTTTCTGAAGGAGGGATGATGTATTCAAACCTCCGCTTTACTCCTTTGAAAGCTGCTACGGCCGCTTTAATTTTTTCATCTTCAATATGCAATTGCTTTGCAATAGCAATGGCAGCAACAGCATTTTCAATATTGTGCAAACCACCCATATTCAGTTCTATATCCTTTAGCCATTCGTTTTTTATATGCATGTCAAATACATAGCCTCCTTCCTTATTCCTAATATTAGCTGCGTATACGTCAGCGTTATTGCTCTGCAGGCTGTACGTAAAATGATAATCTGCTTTAAGGTCATTTTCTCTTGTTAGTCCCCATTTGCTAAATAGCACACCTCCTTTTTTTACTTTACCTGCAAAATCAACAAAGGCCTGCTGCATTTCGTCTTCTGTACCATATATATCTAAGTGGTCGGCATCCATTGCGCTGATAACAGCTATATCGGGATGGAGTTTTAAAAAGCTTCTGTCGTATTCATCTGCTTCCACCACGCATACATTTCTTTCACTGCTCCAGAAATTACTGTTATAGTTGGCTGCTATGCCGCCCAAAAAGGCATTACATCCATAACCCGAATGGCGGAGCAGATGCGCCGTCATAGTAGTAATGGTCGTTTTGCCATGTGTTCCTGCTACGCATATGTTAAAAGAACTTTTGGTGATCTCACGCAGCACATCGCTTCGCTTTAAAAGGGTATAGCCGTTTTGCTTATAATACAGCAATCCTTTATGCCCTTTCGGAATAGCCGGCGTATATACTACTATGTCAGCTTCTTTAGCTATATGTTTTTCATCATCTTCATAGTGCACTGTTATTCCTTCTTTTACCAGTTGCTTTGTTAACGCTGTTTCCGTTTTATCGTAACCACTTACTTTTTTCCCCTTTGCTTTAAAATATCTTGCCAGCGCACTCATGCCTATCCCCCCGATACCTATAAAATAAACTTCCTTTATGTTATTAATTTCTTTCATTTTTCTATCGGTTCAAATCGCTTCCAGCACTTCTTTTGCAATCATTTCATCTGCATTGGTTACAGCCAACCGGGCGATATTGTTTTTTAATTGCTGCCGTTCTGTATCATTTAAGGCCAGCGCTATCGCCTTTCCTGCTAAAACGGTTTTTGCTTCACTGTCTTTAACAACCAGCGCGGCCTGCTTTTTTGCTAAACGATCAGCATTTACCGTTTGATGGTCTTCGGCTGCAAACGGAAAGGGTACAAATATTACCGCCTGTTTTGCTACGCACAATTCCGCAACCGACATGGCTCCCGACCTGGATATTACTACATCAGCAGCAGCAAAAGCATTTTCCATCCTGGTTATAAAATCATTCGTCCATATATTTTCCTTTCCGCGTGCCAACTGTTTCGCCTGTTCCGCAAATGGTTTCCCGGTTTGCCATATTAACTGCAGTTCATTTTTTTCAAAATCCGGTATATGTGCTGCAATAGCTTCATTAATAGATTTCGCACCAAGACTTCCGCCGGTTACCAAAATCGTTTTCTTTCCGGGGTCCAATCCAAAAAAAAGAAGCGCTTCCTCCCGGCTGATGCTGCTCTTCACGATCGCTTCCCTTACAGGGTTACCGGTAACCAATATTTTCCCGGACGGGAAAAATTTTTCCATACCATCGCTGCCTGTGAAAATCTTAGTCGCTCTTTTGCCCAGCAGTATATTTGTTTTTCCGGCAAATGAATTGGCTTCATGGATGAAAGTGGCTATGCCATTTTGCTGTGCATAACGGAGCACGGGAAAGCTGGAATAGCCGCCAACCCCAATTACCCCATCGGGCTTAAATTCATTCACGATCTTTCGTACCTGCAAAAAGCTTTTAATGAGCTTAAATGGCAATCCAATATTTTTGATCAAAGAACTGCGGTTGAATCCTGCGATATCCAAACCCCTAATGGTATAGCCGGCCTGCGGTACCTTTTCCATTTCCATTTTTCCTTTCGCTCCTGCAAACAGTATCTCTATAGTACTATCCCTTTTTTTTAATGCATTGGCAATGGCTATCGCCGGAAAAATATGCCCTCCTGTTCCTCCTCCTGCTATAATTATTTTTTTTGCCAACGCTTTTTATTTTATAATTCACCGTTTTTTTGCGTGTCTTCAGCCGCTGCTTTCCCTTCTAATTTTTCCGCGTTTCTTGCCACGCTTAATATAATTCCTATAGACATACAGGTAAATAAAAAGCTGCTACCGCCCATACTCACCAACGGTAAGGGTACGCCCGTAACAGGAAACAGGTTTACGTTTACCGCCATATTAACCAGTGCCTGTATAACCAGCGTAAAACTCAGGGCCAGGGCCAGAAAAGCGCCAAAAGCAAAAGGGCATTTTTTAAAAATGCGTATGCTCCTGAATAAGAACAGCAGGTACATAAACAATATCAGCACGCCACCCACCAATCCGTATTCCTCAATAATAATGGCATATATAAAATCACTATAAGGATGCGGTAAAAAATTGCGCTGCTCACTATTGCCGGGTCCAAGTCCAAACCATCCGCCTTTGGCAATGGCGATTTTTGCCTGCTGCACCTGGTAGGCGGTTTCTATTTTATCGGCATAAGCAAAATCCTGAATGCGTTTTATCCATGTTGGTATACGGCCAACACTCAACACGGCCGGCAAATCTTTTGATTGATGATCTGCTTTGTCGTAATAAGCAAAAGCAATACTTACTAAAAAAATCAATGGTATTAATGCAATGCCTATAGTTGCTGCTATGTGCTTAAGGTTTACCCTGCCAATGAACATTAACATCAGGCTGGTAGCTCCGATCAGTAATGCGGTTGATAAATTAGCCGGCGCAATTAATGCACAGATAATAGCAACAGGTATGATAAGCGGAAGAAACCCCTGCTTAAAGTCTTTAATATCGTTTTGCGAACGGCTGAGCTGCCGCGACAGGTACATGAATAACGCCAGCCTGGCAAGGTCCGAAGTTTGAAAGGTAAGATTAATGATGGGCAGTTTGATCCAGCGGCTGCCTTCATTAATTTCGGCTCCAAAAAAAAGTGTATAGATTAATAATGGTATGGAAATAACAAACAGGATTAATGCGGCCCGTGAGTATAATGTATAGTTGATGCGGTGCGCAAAGTAAATGATCATAAAGCCGATAGCTGTAAACGCGAACTGCTTGAACAGGTAGGATTCGGCACTTTTAGACAAACGGTAAGCAAGGGTGCCTGTACTGCTGTATATGACCAGCAGGCTGACCAGGGCAAGCAGTATTACCGCTACCCAGATCACTTTGTCGCCCCTCGTTTTATTAAATAATGCCTGCATAATTAATTTGAAATTGCTTTTACTACTTACTACTTATAATTCCCTTACCGCTTCTTTAAACTGCCTTCCCCTGTCTTCATAGTTTTTAAACAGGTCAAAACTCGAGCAGGCCGGACTAAGCAACACCACATCGCCTTTATTGGCCAAATGAAAAGCGGCATGAACCGCTTCTTTTGCGCTGGCCGTATTTACCATCACTTCCACATCTTTACCAAACGCTTCATGAATTTTCCGGTTATCAACACCCATGCACACAATTGCTTTTACTTTTTCTTTTACCAGTTCCAGCATGGAACTGTAATCGTTGCCTTTATCAATTCCACCCAGTATCAGTATTACCGGCTGATTCATACTTTCCAGCGCGTACCACGTGCTGTTGACATTGGTGGCTTTGCTGTCGTTAATAAACTCAACGCCCCGCACGGTAAGTACTTTTTCCATGCGGTGTTCAAGGCTTTCAAAATTTTCAACAGCTTCACGGATTTTTTCTTTTCTTATACCGATGGTCATTCCTGCCAATCCTGCCGCCATGGTGTTGTACTGGTTGTGCTTTCCCTTTATGGCAAAGTCCAGCACACTCATAACAAATTCTTCTTTATCTAAATGCATTATCATATTATTTTCGCTCACATAAGCTCCTTTTGGTAGTTCGTATTGCATAGTAAATGGCAGTGGGTTAGAAAGTAATGGATTTGTTTCCAGGTGCTTTGTTATCACAGGGTCGTCTGCACAATAGATGAAATAATCTTTGTGCGTTTGGTTTTTTATAATATTGAATTTTGAACGGATATAATTTTCAAACCTGTATTCATAGCGGTCTAAGTGATCTTCCGTTATATTCAGCAACACCGCTATATCCGCATTAAAGGTTTCTATGTCATCTAACTGAAAGCTGCTGATCTCCACCACGTACAGCGGTTTTGGATCCAGCGCTACCTGCCTTGCAAATGAATAACCAATATTGCCCACTATGGCACAATCCATTCCGCCTGTTTTGCATATATGCCCTGTTAAAGCCGTAGTAGTGCTTTTTCCATTGCTACCCGTAATGGCTATTATTTGGCTCTCACCTTTATAGCGGTATGCCAGTTCTATCTCGCTGATCACTTTAATACCCTTTGCTTTTATTTTTTGTACCAGTTCATTTTTTTCCGGTATACCCGGGCTTTTTACTACTTCATCCGCATTTAATATTTTTTCTTCTGAATGTTTCCTTTCTTCAAATACAATATTATGCTGCTGCAATTCGTTTTTATAGTGCTCCTGTATGGTGCCGGCATCCGAAACAAAAACATCAGCTCCCTGCTTGCGGCAAAGGATAGCTGCTCCAACACCGCTTTCGCCGCTGCCTAATATGACCACTCTTTTTGCCATTCACCTCTTATTAAAAAAAGGGTTTTTTAAACGGATTGATATTCACTGTAATATTTTTCATGCTGTCTTTTTATACTTCACTTATACTGTTGTTACTAATCATTTTCTTTTGGTTTACCGCATTTTAAATGTGGCTATAGCAAACAATACACACAACACTGTTACAATCCAGAAACGTACGGCAATCTTACTTTCGTGATAACCCAGTTTCTGGTAATGATGATGGAGCGGGCTTATTAAAAATATCCGCCTCCCTTCGCCGTATTTTCGCTTCGTATATTTGAAATAACTCACCTGCAGCATTACACTCAGGTTTTCTACCAGGAACACACCGCAAAAAATAGGTATCAGTAATTCTTTGCGTACAATAATGGCCAGCGATGCAATGATACCTCCAAGTGCAAGGCTGCCGGTATCGCCCATAAATACCTGTGCCGGGTAAGCGTTATACCACAAAAAGCCTATGCATCCCCCCACGAATGCACCAACAAAAACAGACAATTCCCCGAGGTTGGGGATATACATGATGTTCAGGTATTCTGCAAACCGCGTACTGCCGCTTACATATACAAATATGCCCAGGCAGGCGCCGATCAATGCGCTTACTCCCGCCGCAAGCCCGTCTAATCCATCGGTAATATTGGCCCCGTTGGATACTGCCGTTATAATAAAAGTCACCGCTATAATATATATAATCCAGGTGTACTTATCCGCCCCTTCACCTATCCAGCTAATGAGCCTGCTGTAATTGAACTCGTGGCTTTTTACAAAGGGAATAGTGGTGATGGGTGTTTTTACAATAGCATACCGGTGTTCTTTTCCTTCCATGGTTACTATAGTATCGCCTACTTTCTTTTCACCCCTCTTCAAAAAATCTGCTTTGATGGTAGTAGCCTGGGGATCATAGTACTCTCTCCACACTACTACTCTGTCATTAAAATATAATGTTGCTCCTATAATAATCCCCAGACCCACCTGCCCGATGATTTTTGTCATGCCTGCCAGCCCGTCGCTGTCTTTCTTTTTATATTTTTCTCCTTTTGCAATAGCGGTTTTCCTGGCTTTCAACTTCAGGTAATCATCCATGAACCCGATAAAGCCCAGCCAAACCGTGCATAAAAGCATCAGGTGTATGTATAGTTTGCTTAAATCGGCAAACAGCAGGGTGGGAATAAGTATAGCCAGTAAAATAATGATACCGCCCATGGTAGGCGTTCCTTTTTTTTGTTGCTCTCCCTGCAAACCCAGTTCACGTACACTTTCGCCTACCTGTTTTTTTTGCAGCAGGTTAATAATGCGTTTGCCATACAGGGTAGATATTAAAAGCGACAGCAATACCGCCAGCAATACCCTGAAAGTAATGAACTGCATCAACCCGCTTCCCGGGAATTTAATGCCCTCATCTCTTAACCAGTCAAAAAAATAGTACAGCATGTGCGCTTTATTTTTAATTAACCCTTATTTTTATTTTGTCCGCGAAGCAAAAAAGCAATCTTGTTTTAACGCTTTACAGCAGCTTATTTTTCCAGCAATGCAAACATCTCCTTCAACACCTGCTTGTCGTCAAAAGGATATTTTACTCCTTTGATCTCCTGGTATTTTTCGTGCCCTTTCCCGGCTATCAATACTATATCTTCTTCATCTGCCAGGGCAACTGCTGTTTTAATGGCTTCTTTTCTGTCGGTAATGGATATATACTTTCTTTTTGCCGATGGTTGCAAACCATTTTCCATATCCTGTATAATAGCATCCGCTTCTTCGCTTCTTGGATTGTCCGATGTAAACACCACTTTATCGCTGTGGTTGCAGGCAACTTCAGCCATTACCGGCCGCTTCGTTTTATCCCTATCGCCACCACAACCCACTACCGTTATTATTTTTTCGTGTCCCTGCCTTAATTTTTTTACAGTCGTCAATACATTTAATAATGCATCAGGAGTATGCGCATAGTCTACTATGCCAATGATTTTTTCTTTTGGAGAAATAATATATTCAAATCTTCCCTCGGCGCCCGTTAGGTTGCTCAGAATCTGCAATACTTTGTATTTTTCTTCTCCCAGGCACAGGGCCGCACCGTATACAGCCAGCAGGTTATAGGCATTAAATTCACCAATAAGCCTGAAATGGACTTCCTGGTCATTTATATTAAGCTGTAAACCGGTAATGCTGTTATCTATTATCTTTCCTTTGAAGTCTGCCATTGTACGCAGGCTGTAGAAATATTTTTTGGCAGCAGTATTTTGTAACATTACCGCGCCTCTTTTATCATCTGCATTGCTGATGGCAAACGCATCAGGATGCAGGTTGTCGAAAAATGATTTTTTTACACGGATATATTCATCAAAGTTTTTGTGATAATCCAGGTGGTCGTGTGTGATATTGCTGAACAGGGCGCCTGAAAAATGCAGGCCCGTTATCCTGTGCTGGTGTATGGCATGGCTGCTGCATTCCATAAATACATGTGTGCACCCTTCTTCAAGCATTTGCTTCATTAAAGCGTTAATGCTAATTGCATCGGGTGTGGTATGCGTGGCAGGAACAATATTTTCGCCTATCTGGTTTTGTACTGTCGAAAGTAATCCGCAGCGATATCCCAGTTCGCTGAATAATTTGAAAAGCAATGTAGCGATGGTCGTTTTTCCATTGGTTCCGGTTACACCTGTTACTTTCATTTTGGACGAAGGAGCGCCAAAGAAATTATTGGCCATATACCCCGCAGCTACAGCGCTGTTTTCTACCTGCACATAGGTAACCGTTTCTTTTTTTGTTGCCGGCAATTGTTCGGCAATAATAGCTGTTGCTCCTTTTTGAATAGCTGCATCAATATATGCATGCCCGTCCTGCGCATTTCCTTTTATAGCAATAAAGCAGCTTTTTTTCGACACTTTTCCTGAGTCAATCTGTAAATCCTTCACCACGGCGCCCATATTACCCTGCACCGAACGAATATTTACCCTGTACAATATGTCCTGTAATGCTGCCATATCTTTTATACCAACCCCCTTTTTCTTATGTCTTTTACCGCTGTGCTAATTCAGTTCAAGTGCTATGGTTTGCCCCCTGTTGAAGCCCAATCCGGCTTCCAAAGACTGACTAACCACTTTGCCCTTACCCTTAACCGCTACTTTCATACTCATGTTTTCCAGTAAATGCAGGGCATCTTTTAATCCCATTCCCGTTACATCGGGTATGGTTTGTTTACTGATGCTTAAATGTTTTATTACCGGCGTGTACTCATTATTGGTTACCACGCCCCATTTACCGGTTGTTATTGAATCTTTATACTGAACATTCATTGCTTCCAGCACATTTTTAATTTCGCTGCCATAACCGCTCCACCTGTAATTATTACTGTCGGTGGCTGCTTTTGTAATGAACAACTGTTGTTCATCTGTACTTTCGGCATATAACTTGTCGGCAATTTCCCTGAATACAGGAGCCGCTACTGCCCCGCCAAAATATTTGGCTGCGTGAGGCTTGTTTTTAATGACTACTATACAGGAATATTTTGGGTTTTTGACCGGGAAATAACCTGCAAATGAAGACTGGTATACAGCATCTCCATATTTGAATTTTCCATCGTTCACTTTGGTTGTACCTGTTTTTCCTGCAGCATAGTATACCGCATCCTTAAAAACCAATTTAGCCGTACCTTCTGTACAAACAGCATTCAGACAATCTTTTAGCTGCCGCAGTGTTTCTTCTGAGCATATATTTTCATTCAGTGCCTGTGGTTCAAACTGGTGTAGCACATTGCCGTCTTTTTCTACCTGGCTTACCAAATAAGGTTTCATCAGTTTGCCATTGTTGGCAACGGCATTGTATACCATCAGCAATTGCAGGGGGCTTAGCATTACTTCATACCCAAAACCCATAGAGGGAAGTGTTTGCAAATGCCAGTCTTTACGGGATGGATTTTTTACCAGTGGCCTGAATTCTTCTTTCAAGTCTATACCTGTGCGTGAAGTAAGCTGCAGTGCTTCATAATGTTTTATAAACTGTGCAGGATTTTTGGAATAGTAATTATAAGCGAGTTTGGCCATAGCGACATTACTGCTGTGCTCAAATGCTTCCTTTATAGTAAGCAAACTTTTTGGCGACTTTTCCGCATCCCTGATCTTCCTCCCGTTCAGTATCCAGGTGCCATCATTGATATCAATCATATCTGAAGTAGTAGCGTATTTATCTTCCAGAACAGCCAGGAGCGTAACGAGCTTTATAACAGATCCCGGTTCGGATGTTTTTAATGCATAGTTGTCTATTTCAAAGTAGGAGCCATCGGACATGCGCCCCAGGTTGGCAATCGCTTTTATTTTTCCTGTAGCTACTTCCATTACCACCGCGCAACCTTCTAATGCTTCATTAGAAATCATCATCCGCATTAAAGCGGTTTGCGTAATATCCTGTATGTTCACGTCAAGGGTGGTTACAATATCTTTACCATTCTCAGGTTCAATTTCAGATCCTTCAACCGGCACAAAAGCGCCGCCGGATATGCGGCGAACCAAACGTTTACCCGATACACCTTTTAACAAACTGTCGTAGGTTTTTTCGAGCCCTACATTTTGGGTTACCACCTGCTTATCATTATTTACATAGGCTCTGGACAGGCCAATGGTGCGGTTGGCCAGCAGCCCAAAAGGGGTAAGGCGTTTTTCCATATCTTCTGCAATGAACCCGCTTTTGTTCCTGCCCAGTCTTACTAAAGGCAGCTCACGTAAAGCCTGGTATTGTTCGAAACTCACTTTTTTCTTTAGCAGAAAGTAGCGCTCTTTTTTGCGGTATCCTGTTTCCAATAATTTTTTGTATGCCGCGGTGTTCTTGTCTTTAAAAATATCTGCCAATCCTGCGGAAAGGGAATCAATATTTTCCTTAAATCTTTTTCCATCCTTTTCGCGGAGTCCGTCTGCCATAAAATCAATACGGATGTCAAAGAATGGAATGGAAGTACTTAACATGCTTCCATCTTCACTGTAAATGGTTCCCCTGTCTGCATCAAGGGCACGGTATTCAAGATGAAGGCTATCACTCAGGTCTTTCCAGTAGTTACCCTGGAATTGCTGAATGTAAAAAGCCTTGCCTATTACGCAAAGGCTCAATACCACTATGCCCAGAAAGCAGAGGTAAACCCGCCATAATATGTCTTTTTTTATTTCCAAAATGGTATCGGCAGCCGTCATTCATGTTTAAACTTTTGACGGGCCGTTTTTGTTTTATTTATTTTTCCTTTTCTATAATTTTAACCGGGGGTTCTTTCAATTCTTTTAAACCTAATGGTTCAACAGCTTTTGCCAGTTCACTTTGTTTGCCCCGCATCATCAGTTCGCCTTTTACTGTTTTGTATTCGTACTGCAATTCTTTTAATGCTTTGGCACTGCGGTTGATGTCTTTAATGGTATTTTCTGCATAATGCCCGTTATATATATATACAACTGCCAGTATGGCCAGAAAAAGAAAAAAGTATATGTTTTTAACCACCCACTGGTAGTTAAGCCATTTTTTAACTCCACCTGCTAAGGATGAAGGTTCATCATACTTGATATTTTCTGTATCCGGCATTATATATATTTATAAATACTGTTGTTTTATTTTCTTTCTGCTACTCTTAGTTTCGCGCTGCGGCTTCTTGGATTTGCGGTTATTTCAGCCGTTGAAGGCAGTATTGGTTTTTTAGTAATGATAAGAAAAGGACTGTCTGGTTTTGTGCCATATAACGAATCGGTTGCTGTTTCCTCAAAACTTCCGTTCCGAAAAAAAAGCTTTACCATCCTGTCTTCAATACTGTGAAACGTTATAATGGCTATACGGCCACCTTTCTTAAGGAGAGAAGGGAGTTGTTGCAGCATTTCCCGTAAGGACCCCATTTCATCATTCACTGTAATGCGCAAAGCCTGAAATACCTGGGCAAAGTATTTATTGGGATTACCTTTTACCACCGAAGAGACTGCATTTTTAAACTCATTTACCGATTTAATGGATACCAACTGCCTTTGTTGTACAATTGTTTTAGCAAGGGTTTTGGCGTTCGTTACTTCTCCATACTGTTCAAACATTTTATGCAACTGTTGTTCGGTATAGCTGTTGATTATGGCGGCGGCGGTAAGTTCCTGACGCTGATCCATGCGCATGTCTAACAACGATTCATCAAAACGGGTAGAGAACCCGCGCGTAGCTTCATCAAACTGGTGACTGGATACGCCAAGATCGGCTATTATGCCATCTACCGTCTCTATTTTATGAAGCCGGAGGAATTTTTGAAGATGACGAAAATTATGCGGCACAAAGATGATGCGGGGGTCATCGGGTACATTGAGCCTGGCATCCTGGTCCTGGTCAAAAGCAATGAGTTTGCCTGCATTGTTTAATTGAGACAGGATGGCCCTGCTGTGCCCCCCACCGCCAAAAGTACAGTCGGTATATACCCCATCGGGTTTAACTTGCAAAGCCTCAATAAGTTCACCGGCCAAAACAGGTATATGATATGCTTGATCCATTGTGGTAAATTAAAGGTGAAAAGCCAGTGTGGAAAATGGTGGTTTCCGCTTTGACCTTTCACCTCCTGACACTATGCTATTATACCTGCCCGCTTTTATCCGTCATTACTTCCTGAGCCAACTGGCTGAATGCTTCGGGTGAAAAAGTGTCAAAGAACTGCTGATACTTACTTTTATCCCAGATTTCAATTTTATCGAAGGCCGAAACCAATACAATATCTTTTTGCAGGCTGGCGTACTCCATCAAATTTTTGGGTAACAACAATCTCCCTGCACTATCCAGTTCCAGCGTTATCCCATTTAAAAAGTAGCGGCGGAATTCGCGTACTTTTGGATCAAAATCACTTTTTCTTCCTATGTCTTCAAAAATTGGTTCCCAGTTTTTCATCGGGTACAGGGTTAAGCAACGCTCAAATCCCCTGTTAATAAAGAAGCTACCGGTTTCCCCTTCCGGGATTTGCCTTTTAAATCCTGTTGGAAGGAGAAACCGACCTTTTGCGTCCAGAGTAGCTTCATATTCCCCTAAAAACCGTATCATTTATAAAGAGTTATACTTAATTCCCATTTATCCCCACAAAATAACACATTTTCCCACCTAAAACGCAGGTTTTAATTTAATTATTTTATCCACAGTAAACTTTTTTTTAGAAACCCTTTACCACAAAGTATTTAAGCCGCTTTTTAGGATATGATTTTATGATAATACCTGCAAATAATGTGAATAGCTGTGGATAAATGTGAATTGTTATTAAGGATAGCCGGCTTGCGCTTGCTATACTTCGGGTCCGGAGGCAGTTTTAACCTGTTCATTTCCGAGGTGGTGTTGAATGAGGTTGTGCCAAGTACGATCCGATCCCGTTATTTGCTGTGTAAGGCTAATTAAGCCAAATGGGTTTAATTTGCAAAAAATTACCGCTGCATATTTACTTCATGAATCCGAAACAACTCCAGATCAAAGATTTTACCTACACTTTACCGGAAGAAAGGATCGCCATTTACCCCTTAGCGGATCGCGATGCTTCAAAACTATTGATATATAAGCAGGGAAACATTTCCGAAGATGTATACCACAATATTGCCCTGCATTTGCCGGAAGGGGCTTTCCTGGTATTGAATGACACGCGGGTAATGGAAGCCAGACTGCTGTTTCAAAAGCCAACAGGAGGGAATATTGAGATATTTTGCCTGGCTCCCCATACACAATACGCTGATATTACTACTGCCATGCTTCAAAAGCATAGGGTATGGTGGAACTGCCTTATTGGGGGTGCATCCAAATGGAAGCGGGGAACCGTGCTGGAAAAGAAGATCGCTGCCGGTAAGGATAATATTATTTTACAGGCCTCCATTGCAGAAAGATCGGCGGATAATTTTACAGTTGAAATGTGCTGGGAACCCGGCAACTTGTCTTTTGCGGAAATATTGCATTATGCAGGTGTGATTCCGCTTCCTCCCTATATAAAGCGGGAAGCCGATAAAAAGGACGCAGAAAGATATCAAACCATTTATGCCCGGCAGCAGGGATCGGTTGCTGCACCAACAGCAGGCCTGCATTTTACGGAGAACATTTTCCAGTCTCTCGGCAAAAGGCATATTGAACATGATTTTTTAACCCTTCATGTAGGCGCCGGGACTTTTAAACCGGTAAAGTCGGAAAGCATGCAGGATCATATTATGCATGCAGAGTTTATAGATGTGCATTATGAGACCATTGAAAAATTGCTTCAAAATACCGGAAAGGTTTTTTGCGTGGGTACAACCTCTTTGCGCACTGTAGAAAGCCTGTACTGGATGGGGGTTAAAATAAAAAGAGATGCAGATATTACTGTTGATAAGCTGGCCATAACACAATGGGAAGTATATGAAGAACTTGGCGCACACAAAATACCTGTACACGAATCTTTACTGGCGGTACTGGAGTGGATGGAATACCGGGATATGAAAAGACTGCTTACACAAACACAGATAATAATGGCGCCGGGGTACGATTTTAATATTATTTCCGGGCTCATCACTAATTTTCATCAGCCACAATCCACCTTGCTGTTACTAATTGCCGCGCTTATTGGTGACGACTGGAAGAAGGTATACAGTTATGCGCTGGAAAATAATTTCAGGTTTTTAAGTTACGGAGACGGTTGTTTGTTGTTTACCTGAGCAGGGGAAACTCAAGCGTAAATGTAGAACCTTTACCCGGGGTACTTTCAACCTTTATTTTCCCCTTCTGTGCTTCCACCATGGTTTTAACATAGCTTAGCCCCAGCCCAAAGCCTTTTACGTTGTGAAGATTGCCGGTATGCGCCCTGTAAAATTTTTCAAATATCCTGTTCACCGTTTCTTTGGTCATGCCTATGCCGTTGTCTTCAATTTTTATGCGGATCGCATTACCCGTATTCTGGGTGCAGACGCGGATATGCAGCCCGCTGTCTTTTGAATATTTAATGGCGTTGTCAATAAGATTGCTAAGCAGGTTGGTAAAATGTACTTCATCGGCCTCAATTACATCTTTTGCGGCGCCGGCACTCAGCTCCGCTTTGCCATTTTTGTCTTCCATCTGCAGCCTGAAATTATCCATTACACGGTTAATAACTTCATGTACATGCTGCGGCTTCATATTAAGCTGTACTTCCTGTTTATCCAGCAAGGCAGCCTGCAATATGGTTTCCACCTGCTTGTTCATCCGTTTGTTTTCATCTTTGATGATGCTGCTGAAGTAATCCATTTTTTCCTTACTTCGCCATACTTTATCATTTTTTAATGCATCTACCGCCAGCGATATAGTGGCCAAAGGGGTTTTAAATTCGTGCGTCATATTGTTGATGAAATCGCTTTTGATCTCACTCAGCTTTTTTTGCCGCAGCATAGTTCTAACAGTAATAAAAAATGCAGTACAAATTACAAGGGTAAACAATACAGATCCCGTTATCATCCAGCTCATGGACTCCAGCAAAAAGCTTTTTACGTTTGGAACAATCACCCATAATTCCTCATCTGCAACCAGTCCTTCGGCGATGCTTCCCGAAGGGGCCGAAAGCGGAAACCAGAAGGTACGGTTTCGTGCAGTATCCGCAAGCAGTTTGCTGAAATTAAGGGTTTGCATTTCATAGTTATTGGTAATGCTGTTGCGGTTAAGTATGGCAAATTCAAAATTTGTTTTTTTTAACCCGTGCTTTTTTAACGACATTTTCAGTTTATCATACACCTGGTTGGGAGTATACCGTTGTGCAACAGTAGGCGTTTTAAGCAATTTTAAAAACTGGTCTGATGGCCATTCGGGCGATAATTTAGGGAAGCCTGAGGAGGGGAACCTGCTTGTTTGTTCTGCTATTTCCTGACCCACTTCACCTACGGCCAACTGGATATTCTGTTCGAGTTGTTCGTTTTTTATGATAAGGGCATTCTTAATGGACATGATCTGTACTACGATAATGCCAATAAGCGAAAGGGTTATAAGAATAATGATCAGTAAGTAAATTTTCTTCATCGGCCTGTAAAATTACTTTGATATTGAGTTGGGTTTAGCTTTGGTGAGTGTGATTTAACGCAATTTTACACAAGATAAGATTACAGGAAGTAGTTTGCTGTTAGCAATGATACAAAAATTAGCAAATTGCCGGCGCATTATCTGTTAAAACTTGGTTTATAAATGGATTAAACTTTTTTAAGTGATTTTTACAGCTTTAATTGCCGGGCAAAATTTTCTATACTAACTTAGAACAAATGCTTGAACCTACAACGGGTATATTATTAATTGCAGAACCTTTTCTTAAGGATACTAATTTTATGCGGACGGTTGTACTATTGTGTGACCACCAGGAGGAGGGTAGCTTTGGTTTCGTTTTAAACAAACATATTAAGCACACGCTTGATGAAATTATCCCGGAACTGGAAGGCATAAAAATACCTCTTTTTTTTGGCGGGCCGGTACAGGCTGATACACTTCATTTTTTGCATGTTTGCCCCGACCAGATACCGGGCAGCCATGAAGTAACGGATGGTATTTACTGGGGGGGCGATTTTGGGATCATTAAGGACCTGCTGCTAAAAAATAAACTCAATCAAAAAGACATTCGGTTTTATATAGGCTACTCGGGATGGGGCAGCAACCAGTTGAATGAAGAATTAAAAGGCAAAAGCTGGATTACCACTATGGCAAAACAGGACCTTGTGTTTAATTACAACGCCGAAGATATATGGAAGGAGTCGCTTAAATTACTTGGCGATGAGTATAGCTTAATGACCAATTTTCCTATTGATCCGCAATTGAATTAAAAAAAGTCCTCCGGCATTCACCTGGAGGACGCACACGCACACAGCCAGTTATTTTATTTGAGGGAGAATTTTATACCTGCATATACTCCCCAGTTGTTTAAATCTTTTGCATCTCCGTATGTATAAGGCATGAAATTGTATTTAGCGCCTGCCGTAAATGCTGATGCGCCATGTTTGCTAAAGGGTATCATGATGCCTGCTTCGGGGGAAGCGGCAAAATAAATGCCCGATTTGCCGCTCGCAAACTCACCCAGGTATTGGTTATACGATACAAAATTACCGCCTGCACCAACGCCTATATATGGTTGTACTATGCCTGAAGGTGCCAGGTTGAATCTTCCCTTTATCATTACGGGCACTGTTTGTATGGAATTGGTAAGCACTGCTGAAACGGAGCCGCCTTTAGTATCATATACCTGCCGGGGATATTTCTGGTAATAATCTGCAAAGCCTGCTTCAAGCCCCAGCGAAAGTTTATCTGTAACACCATACAATATGTTGGCGTTCCAGCCGCGGAAGGAAGTTTTATTTACAAGGTCCGATTTAAAATTTCTCACAGGAGTATTTACAGCATAATTGATATTCATGGTCAGCTTTTGCTGCTGTGCAAAAACCGGTAATCCCAATCCTGTGCAGACCATAATGATTAAGAATATTTTAAACGATTTCATGACTGTTCATTTTTTTTGTTCAACTGCATGTTTTTTTACTGATTGTTTCTGATGTACGGCGATTGGTCAAATAATGCTTTTACCTGCGAGGCAGCGGTTGACGCATTAAAAATAGCTTCTCCTCTTATCAGCCCGTTCCACACGCCTTCAATTTTTTTGTCGTTGCCCGCGTCTTTCAGATCAACCATATCTACCGATAACGCGCCTTCGCGTATCTGGTATACCGCGTAGGAAGCATAAGGGAAATAATAGTCATAGCCGCCATAGCCCCAGTAATAAGGATCCCAATAGCTGTTGTAATAACCCCAGTACGAAGGATAGCTGATTACACCTGTTTGATTGTTGAATACACTGCTGATATTTATGCCAAGATCGGGATGCTCATCTTTTGTTACCAGTTGATACCCGCGCTCCTGCATATTATCTTTTAGGGCTTGTATAAAGGCGGCATCTGTTTCTGTTAATGTCTTTTTTTGAAGCGCCCCATTACTCACTACGGCCACGGAATCTGAAATACTATATGTTTTGAAAGAGCCAAAATGTACAGTGCTGTCGTAGTTGGTAATATAAATCCGGCTTTCTTCATTGGTCATATTTTTTAAGGGGTCTTTCGTGCAACCACCCAGCAGCCCGATGCATACCACACCTGCTGCAAATGCCAGGTATATTTTATTTTGTTTCATAGTTTATGCTGTTTTTCAATATACAGACGTTGTTAAGAATGTAATGTTTAATCATTAATAACTGGTATTAACAATGCCCTAACATTGCTTTTGGTGGCCGAAGTTTGGGTGTAGTAACATTTCATTTATCTGTTGTATTTATTTGAATATCGAAACAGGTATAATTACCTTCTTTATTCTTCCTGTAATAGTTTCTACTTAGCTATTCCTTGCTGAAATGCAGATTCGTTCTATTTTTTTGATTTATTTGCGGATACATATGGAAGTTGTTTTGTTTTTATGTAATTTCCTTACGTTAAGCGAAGTTGAAATGAATACTACAGGTACACACTTTTTATTGTTACATTAAATGCAATTATTTACAGGAAAAATATTGCTTTTAATACTTTTTTTCATAGCTGCTACAGTGGCTGTGGCCGTATATTTTTCTATACTGCAGTCAACGGAAGTAAACAAAACTTTCTTAAATATTTCCGTTTCGCAAAATGTACTGTATCACACACAAAAATTGCTTTCCGCCACCAAACAAAATGAAAGTGCGGTACAGGAATATATTTTAACAGGAAATGAAAGTGTTCTTAATTCCCTGCCGGAAATTTATGCTGCTGTTAAAAACGAATATGAGCAACTGGCAGTTTTTACCAAAAGCAATCCCCTCCAGCGTAAAAAAATGGATTCGCTTTCTTCTTATATTCAAATTGGACATTTATGGTCTGATAGCATAGTAGCTATGCGCCGCAACCAGGGGCAGGCCGAAGCAGCGCAATGGATAACCAGCGATACGGTAAAAAACCTGGTAAGCAAAACCAATGAACTTATAGCTGGTATTGAAATGGAAGGGCAAAAGCTGCTGGAGTTAAGGCAGGAGAACAATGCAGTTGCTATGGCGGGGTTCAAAAAAACCTGGTATATAGTAATAGCCCTGCTGATGGTGCTTATAATTATGCTTACCCAAAAGTTAAGAATTGACGTGCTGATAGGTAAAAAAGCAAATGCGGCAATGCAGTACAATGCATTGCTGATGGAACATATTAAGGATGCCGTTATTTCTACGGATAAGAATTTTGCCATAGTAAGCTGGAACCGGAGAGCAGAAAAGCTTTCGGGCTGGAGCGAAGATGAAATGCGGGGAAAAAATCTTGTTAAGATCGTAAAACCTGTGTACAGGGAAGAAGGTACTGAATCTGTTGTTGTAAAAGAGCTGCTAAAAAATGAATCCTGGGAGGGAGAAACCAGTTTTCAAAAAAGGAATGGTGAGCAGGCTACCGTGCTGGTTTCGGCTGCGATTATAAAAGATTACAATGGCAGGCTGAAAGGAATTGTAGCTATTATAAGAGACATCAGCGCGCAAAAACAGTTGGAAGCACAGTTAACAAAATTTAATTCGGAATTGGGCAAACAGGTGGAAGACCGCACATTGGAAGTAAAACGCGTAGTGGATCAATTGCTGGGATCAGAAAAGAAATACAAGCTATTATTTGAGCACAACCCTTTGCCTATGTGGATGATTACCATGCCCGACATGAATATTACAGATGTTAACGATGCAGCGGTACATCATTATGGTTACGCAAGGCACGAATTTTTAAACCTGAACTTGCGGGATATACATCCCCAGTCGGATGTGAACGCTTTTCTCCGCTATATGAAGGAACAATCTTCGGGTTATCATAATGCAGGTGTTTGGCGCCAGTATAAAAAAAACCGTAACATCATTTTTGTTGAAATATATGCTTACAGCATGAAACTGGAAGGCAGGGATATAAGGCTGGTTTTGTCTCATGATATTACTCAAAAAATCGAAGCCGAAAAAAAGCTTAAACAATCGCTCGGACAAATACGGATGCTTACCGGGCACCTGCAGGAAGTGAGGGAAGAAGAACGCAAAAATATTGCCAGAGACATTCATGACGAACTGGGGCAACAGCTCACTATTTTAAAAATGGATGTGGCATGGATTATAAAAAAATTGCAAAATCCAGACGAAATTTTAATAGCCCAGTTAAAGGGATTGCTTGATACTATTGACGGTACGATGAAATCTGTTCGCAGAATGTGTTCGGAGTTGCGTCCGGCCTTATTAGATGATCTTGGGCTGATTGCGGCCATGGAATGGCAGGCGCGTGAGTTTGAAAAGAATACCGGTATTATCGTGGAGTTAACATTACCGGCTGAAGCGCTGATGCTTGTGCCTGAAATTAAAACAGGTTTATTCCGTATATTTCAGGAGTCGCTTACTAATATTGCCCGGCATGCACAAGCACGGGAGGTAAAGGTGAATTTACAGGAAGAAGATAAATCGCTTGTATTAAATATCGGGGATAATGGTAAAGGATTCGATACGTCTATACTGAATGAAAAGAGTACCCTGGGTATCCTGGGGATGGAAGAAAGAAGTTTAATGATGGGTGGAAAATATGTAATTGAAAGCGAACCGGGGAAAGGCACAACGGTAAAAGTAACCGTTCCCGTGAAAAGGAAAAATACGATTATCTAAATCCGAAAACCAGGTATTATGATGAGGATTCTCATTGCTGATGATCATGCTATTGTACGAAGAGGATTAAAACAACTGATTCTTGAAGAATATCCTTCTGCGCAGTTAGCCGGCGCGAAAGATACGGAAGAACTCATGTCCAAACTAATGGAGGAGCCATGGGATATTGTAATCTGTGATCTGAATATGCCCGGGCGAAGCGGGCTGGATGCGCTGCACCAGATCAGGCTGTCTTATCCTTCGCTGCCTGTGCTCATTATGAGCATGTATCCCGAAGATCAGTATGCCCTGCGGGTATTAAAAGCCGGGGCTTCAGGCTATTTGGGTAAGGATAATATACACGAAGATATTATTAAGGCGATACATACTGTTTTGCTGGGCAAAAAATTTATTACCCCTTCAGTAGCCGAGAAATTAGCCCAGGCCTTTGGATCCAAAAACCAGGAACTCAACCTCCACGAAAAACTTTCAGACCGGGAGTTTGATGTGTTTAAACTCCTGGCTGGGGGCAAGGCTGTTTCAGATATTGCAGAACAACTTTCATTGAGCGTTACTACGGTAAGCACCTACCGGGCACGCGTACTCGAAAAAATGAACATGAAATCAAACGCAGATCTTACACGCTATGCGCTCAACAATAGCCTTATCTGATTTTAATAAAGTGTGAGGTATGGGGTATAAGGTATAAGGCATCAGCCCTCAGCTATCAGCAATACCTCTCACCGCTGACTTCTCACTATTCACCATTCACTACTCACCACTGACTACTCACCACTGTAGTAGTTTGTCTACAAATTTTCGGCTTTTCACTCTACACCTCAACCCGGAATAGTTGCCTAATTTTCTCCCCGCGCTAAAGCCCGCGTACACCGTATGCTCAGGATATTAATTGCAGATGATCACGAATTTATCCGTAAAGGACTTAAACAGATACTTACGGAAGAATATCCTGATGTATATATAGGGGAGGCAGAAGATACGGGAACCTTACTGTCAATGGTTTTTTCGGAACCCTGGAACCTGGTGGTATCAGATATTTCCATGCCGGGTGGAGGAGGGCTGGAGGCGCTGAACAGTATTAAACAGCAATTGCCCGAAATGCCTGTGCTGGTATTGAGCATTTATCCTGAAGATCAGTTTGCGCTGCGCGTATTGCTTGCCGGCGCTTCCGGTTACCTTAATAAAGATTCTGCACCTGAAACACTTTTAAAAGCCGTGAAAGATATTCTCGCCGGTAAAAAATACATTACTCCTGCTGCCAAAGGGTTTACCCAGCGGGGTGATAATGATAAAAAGTAACACTGCAATACCCCTTTTATTACAAATTTTTTTCTCTGAATAACTGCATAACCTGCCTCGAAAAAGCAAAATCGAACTTCCGTTTTCCGGTAAAAAGAAACCGTTCCATTGTGGAACGGCTTCTTTTTGAAATACCCGTGTGCAACTCTACAAACAGGTTTACAGTAACAATATCCTTTGCTTCATTTAGTATCCGTCATTCTGGGTCAGTTTATCATTGATCAGAATTTGCGCAGCCGGAATGGGGAGAATGTATTCGGTGGCTTCGTATATATAATCCAAGTTATTAAAGGCCACACCGCCTCTTGGAACAGTAGGATGCGCTTTTTCTTCCGCACCATGCGCGTTCATAAAAGTGGCGAGTTCCGCAGGCGTCATTGTTCGGGTTAAATCAAACCAGCGGTGGTTTTCAAATGCCAGCTCTACTCTTCTTTCTTTGAGCACGGCGGTTCTGAAAGCATCTTTGCCCAGGCCGTTCAGCGGATCAAGTCCTGCCCTGTCGCGCACCTCATTAAGGTAGCCTTCTGCTTCTGTGGAAGGTCCTGTAGCCTCATTAATAGCTTCAGCCAGCATAAGTAATACATCAGCATACCTGTAAATCGGCCAATTATCATTGGTGCGACCGGCAATCGTATGCGGGTGATTGAATTTGTTAACATACGGAACAGGATAAAATACTCCATCTTTCGTATACCCTGTTTTTAAAGAAACATCTTTACGCAAATCGCCTGCTTCGTAAGCAGCGATCATATTATTCGTGGGAATATTGCGCCCGTTTAATCCTTGTCCGGAAAAGCCTACTATGGCATTACCTGATTCTCTTGGTGCAAATACATACATGAAATTACTGTTTTCGCCAAGGTCGTTATCGCCCTGGTACTGGATCTCAAAAACGGATTCTGCATTGTTCTTCAATGTTGGGCTGAAAACATCTGCGTAATCAGGCATCAAACTATAGCCCATCGGTAATATATCCTTCAATGCACTCACTGCTTCAGGATATTTTTTTACAGTGAGGTACATTTCTCCCAGCATAGTAAGAGCGGATCCTTTGGTAGCACGACCTCTTTTTGCTCCAGCCTGATCTGCCTTAGTAGGCAGAGCAGCTACCGCTTCTTTAAGATCACTTTCAATCAGCGCATATACTTCTGCTACTGACTGGGTTCTTTCCAGCAGAAAAGCTTCGTCCGGTGTTTTAAATGTGTTTGTTACAAGCACCACATTGCCAAAATAACGCACCAGGTCGAAGTATAAAAAGGCCCGCAGAAATTTTAATTCGCCATCGAGTTCCTTTTTTACAGCATCATCAATTGTTGATTCAGACAATTTCTCAATGCTTAAATTAACATTATATATAGCACTGTAATACCTGTTCCATAAATTAGAAATTTCTCCGTTTCCGGAATTTACAGTAGAGTATTCAAAAGCTTCCCAACCTGCGGCACCACCCCGGTCAGAAGGGTTCATGTCAATGGTGGTGTTATCGGATGTCATTTCTTTAAAAATGTAATTTACATTGGTAATACCCTGCAACTGGCCGTAAACGCCATTAATAGCACGGTTCACCTGGGACTCATCTTTGAAGAATATATCCACACCTATCCGGGTTGGATCTGTTTTGTTCAGAAAATCTTTTTTACACGAAAAAAGAACAGAACAAAAGACTAAGCTGATTATCGGAATTATATATTTCATGTGAAATAGCTTTAAAAGTTAAGTTTAGCGCCTATTGCAAATGTTCTTGGAACCGGGTAGGCCTCGTCATCATTTCCTCCCTGGGTACTACCTCTCTGGCTTACATCCGGGTTATTGCCGGGGTAATTGGTAATCATGAACAAATTGTTGGCGCTTACAAATACGCGAATGTTGTTGACGAATTTTGTTTTGGGAAAATTATATCCAATGGTTACATTCTTCACCCAGCCATAACTTGCATCGTATACATACCTGTTGCTGCTTTCACGCGACCATTTGAAATAACTGGTACCGCCCTGTGCATGTACATCATTGGGGTTGCTGCCCGGATTTTCAGGCGATCTCCACCTGTCTTTGGCCTTGTCCAATACATTAAACACGCCATCCATATTCATGGTAGATGCTTCAATATTCCTGTATACATCGAAACCCTGTGCGCCCATAAACAGCACATTAAAATCAAAACGTTTGTAATCGCCGTCAATATTAAAGCCCCAGGTAAATTTAGGATTAGGATTACCTATCTCTACCATATCTTTGGTGTCGTAGGTAATTTCACCATTTCCATCCGCATCACGGAACTTCATTCCACCTGGAATTACACCATCCTGCTTTGGCGATTTGTCAATTTCTTCCTGCGTATTAAAAATCCCTATCTTATCGTAACCATAGATCATTCCAATGGGTCTGCCAACTTTTTGTACATTATAGCCACCATAAAAGCTACCACTATACAGTATATCATTGGCCCCGTTTATTTCAAGTACTTTGGTTTTGTTGAAGGCGATGTTAAATCCTGTTCTTAAATTCACTTCACCAATATGCTCACGGTAATTGATAGCCAGTTCCACTCCCCTGTTCTGTACCTTTCCTATATTGGTTAAACTGGTGGTAAAACCGGAGATAGCAGGTATGCTAACCGATAATAACATGTCGTTGGTCTGTTTATTATAGTATTCGGCGGTTACAGTTACTTTGTTACTAAAGATTGAAAGATCCATACCAATATTAACCTGGTCAGACTTTTCCCATTGCAGTGCGGAATTTGCAAATGCACTCACTACTGCGCCAGGTGCAAATGAATTGTTGAGAATATAATTATTTGCGCTTAGGAATGAGAGGCTACTATAATTTCCGATGTCATTGTTACCTGTTTTACCATAACTCGCTCTTAATTTCAGGTCAGATAGCCAGTTAATACCAGACATAAATTCTTCTCCACTTATTCTCCATCCT
This sequence comes from Agriterribacter humi, assembly GCF_009192765.1. Taxonomy (GTDB): domain Bacteria; phylum Bacteroidota; class Bacteroidia; order Chitinophagales; family Chitinophagaceae; genus Agriterribacter; species Agriterribacter humi. Next base: position 50,449 of record NZ_VOHQ01000011.1, read on the forward strand.
ACAGAAGCTGAAGGAAAGTCCCCGTATTTATTCTGAAGTCCGAACCGGGAACTGCCTTCCCTGCGGAAAGAGGCAGACAATAAATATTTGTCTTTATAGGCATAGTTAGCTCTTGCTATATAGGCCAGTAAACTCCATCCATATTCCGCAGAACTGGAAGAGCGTATGGCTCCCGCATTCAGGAAAGGCGTAAGATCGTCCGGGAAAGTATTGGCATCCCCCCTGATATTTTTCACTGTCTCTTCCTGTGCGGTAAAACCAGCTAAAAAGTCTAACTGGTGATCATCGCCAATGTTAGGCGCATAGGTAAGCAACTGGTCAGCAGAATAGTTGAGCAGCCTGTCGTTTATTTCAATCGCGCTTGCTGTTTGCGGAGGGGCGCCGGATGTTCCGGTAGTGAGGCCTCTTCCAATGGTAGATGGTTTGTACTCCTTATACGTATTGTAGTTTAACCGGATGTTTACAGAAGATCGGAATTTCAGGTTTTTTAATATCGCAACCTCAATATAAGCATTGGACAGCACATCGGCTATATCTCTTTTCTTGGAGTAATTCTCCAACAGGAAAAGTGGGCTGGGATATGCGAATACCCCATCCTTGCCCCCAATAAAGGGTCTTATTTTTCCATTTTCATCATAAGCGGGTTCCCTGGGATCTATCAGGTAGCTTGAGCCTACGATGGCATCGCGCCCGTCTGTACTTGCCTGGTTTTGCCGGGTATAGCTTCCGTTAACATTCAACCCTAATGTTATAAAATTTCTGACCTTACCGGATATATTGGCACGCGCAGAAAAGCGGTCATAATCGGTAACTTTAAGCGCACCCTCTTCCTTATAATAACCTACAGATAACAGCGAATTAACATCGCCTTTGCCCGAGGACAGGGTGAGGTTTACATCAGTATAAGGCGCATTATTATTTAATATTTCATTAAACCAATTGGTAGAATATTTGGTTTGTTCCGGGTAACGGTAACCTTCAGGAACTTCATCAATAGAAGGTTCTCTATGTTCGAGGATGCGGATTTTATCCATGAATACGTCTTTCTTAAACTGGGCGAATTCCGGCCCGTTCAATACTTTTATTCTTCTTGATTTTGGAACATTCTGTATCCCGTAATCAACCGACAGGTTTAAGTTTGTCTGTCCTGCCTTCGCGCTTTTTGTGGTAATCAATACCACACCATTGGATCCGCGGGCGCCATAAATGGCTGTGGCGGATGCATCTTTTAAAATAGAGATGCTTTGAATATCATTAGGGTTAAGGTTTTGCCCTACACTGGTACCTACTGCAAACCCGTCAATAACATATAAAGGGGAACTTCCTGCTCCCAGGGAACCGATGCCTCTTATTCTTACTTCAAATTCTCCGCCGGGAGTTCCGTTTCTTTGCGTGGCAACCACGCCAGGCGCCTGCCCCTGTATCATTTGTGTTACATTTCTCGAAGGCAGTTCACCCAGGTCGTCAATGTTAACACTGGATACCGCTGCTGTAATATCTCTTTTCCGTTGAGAACCGTAACCTACTACTACTACTTCTTCCAATCCTTTGTCTGCTGCAATAAGCCTTATGGTAAGGCTGGTATTGCTGCTTACCTTTACTTCGCTTTCCTGGAAACCAACAGAACTAAAAACCAGCGTAGCGCCCTGTGGCGCTGTGATACTAAAATTTCCTGCCTCGTCGGTTGTTGTTCCATTTTGTGTACTTTTAACCGTTACGGTTACGCCCGATAAAGCGCTTCCGTTTGATGCGGCAACAACCTTACCCGAAATGGTAAGATTTTGCTGGGCGAAGAGGGCGGCACTGAACAGTACGGCCACAATAAACGCCATCATGTGCTTACCTCCATAGGAGGTGTGTAGATGCATTTTAATCATAATAGTTGTTTTGATGTTTAATAATTGATAGAGGCAATACGGAGAACGATTTGATTTTGCATTATTTGTATTAAATGATGTTACGTGAATGGAAGAGAAAGTGAAAAAAAGGAGTATAGATAATTGTTTGCTGATACGCTATACAAAGGGATACTGGTAATTGCGGGCGGCGTTTTAATTAACCCAATACCCGCAGGCATCGTTAATGCCAGAGTTGTTTTCATTTGCAAGTTTTTCGTTATTCACAATAATTTTTCCCACACAAGGATGAATCCTTAAATCCTGGCCGAATTAATTATTTTACAGTTAAAATTAATTACATAATTCCGCACCTTCATCCTGTACTCACCTGTCGGAGAAAAGAAATTCCAATACTGTTTTTATTTTTAGTGTAAAAATGTAAACTTCTCCGTCATGTTTCTCTTTCTTAAATAACGGCATCAGGATTAGTTCGCCGCATTAATATACCTGTACAAGTTGCTAAAAGCCGCAATTGTTTTTCCACTTAATGACCTTTCGGGATACAGATTCTTTCATTTTTTACCTGAACCAAACATAAAGAAATTAAATTTAATTAAACAATTTTAAATAAAATAAAAGTATTTGAAAGTTAATGCTGTGTAAACAGGCATAAATTTTAAAAGCTTTTGAAATCATAGAACTTAGATAAAAACGCCATTGGTTGTTAAACGAGGGAGCATAGATCCCTGGTTATTGCACGAGGCGTGCCTTATGTTGTGTGTAAATATTTACAACCTTTTTTTCAACAGCAGAGCAAAATAAAATTGCTTTGTATGCTATACCAAACATATTACAGGTAATAATTTTTACATTAAGAGGTGTGGCAAAATACAGCTTACTGTTAATGTTTTTTTGTGTGGTAAGCTATAGTGTATTTTTGCGCCGTTGTTACACGCCAAATACATTTGTTGTTCATGCTTACCGGTATACCACCCTTACGTATTTATAAAGCCTGCCTGGAGAAAGATCCATTGCTGCTGCATGTAATGGAAGTTTCGGAAAAAACATGGAAAACCCATTCTAATTACCTGAGCATTGTATGGATAAAAAGGGGAGAAGGCATGATTGAAACAGATTTCTTAAGAACAAAATATTTCCCCGATAGCATTTATTGCTTCAATAACTACCAGGCTTTTTCCCTGTTTCCGCAGCATACTACCAGCGTTGAACTGCTGTTGTTTCATCCTAATTTTTTTTGTATTGAAACCTACCAGCATGAAGTGGGCTGCAACGGTGTTTTATTTAATGAGGTGTATCACGCTACGCCTGTTATGGTACAGCAGGAAGATGCAGATGATTTAACACAATTGCTCAACAATATCCGGCAGGAAAAGGATTGGGAAAACGCTGCAACAAGAGAGCTGGTGTTTTCTTATCTCAAAATTTTCCTGGTAAAATTAACCCGCCTTAAAACCATACAAAAAGTACCTGCGGCTTCACCAAAAAGCGTATCGGTAAATGCAGAACGGCTGGTAACCCTGATCAATGAGAATTTTATAACACAGCATAAGCCTTCTTTTTACGCCAATGCCATGCACCTTAGTGTAAAAGCATTGGGTAATTATTGCAGGCTGTATTTTAAAAAAAGCATCTCTGTTTTAATTAATGAGAAATTATTGTTGAAGGCCAAATGGGAACTGCTGCATACCAATAACCAGGTTAAATCAATAGCGGATTCGCTATGCTTTAAAGATGAATATTATTTCAGCCGGTTTTTTAAAAAGCATATTGGAATATCTCCAAAATATTTCAGGGAAGCGGAGTGGCAGATGCGCAAAGGGTACCTGGCTATTCCTGAAGAGATGGACAAAACTATTGTTTAACTTTGCAATAGCCTTATTTACGGAATGAGCGTAAAGCTGAATCCGGTAGCATGGAAAAACGATATATATGAAAATATCATGTTGTAAAGCAGGACGGAGCAGGACATGCGATAATGCAGTAAAATGTAATTTGCCTTAAAATAAAGTTGGGGTGGAGTGATATTTTTTTACCATTATGTTAAACGTGAATTGCCGCCTTGCAGTGAGATGAATGATTACAAACCTTTGAGGAAATACAGTTTACTATTATTGAATAAAAGCAACGATTGAATATTCAAGATCATGAAGCGAAAGAATGCCATAAAGAAGAAAACAACCCGCTTTCTTACAACCCGCAACATAGGATTAGCCTTTTTATTGCTCCTTATAGCCGCAATTATAAATCCTGTTATCGGTAAGGATACAGAAATTGCCGCCGGCACACCTTTTTGGGTTTGGTCTTTCCTGGGAAGATTGCACCCTTTAGTAGTGCATTTTCCGATCGGACTGCTGGTTGTGGCCTGGTTGATGGAATTATTGGTTTGGAAAAGGAAGTCGAATGATTTTGGCCCGGCCATCAGGGTATTAATGGTTATTGGAACCATTTCATCGGTTATCGCTGTTGTATTCGGCCTGTTGTTAATTAATACAGAAGAATACGGCGGAGATATATTGCCTGTTCACCAGTGGACGGGTATTGCTACTATGGTATTGGCAGCCATCACCACTTATACCTATTTCCGGAAATCGCGGCGTATGCAAAAGCTGTTGCTTACGCTAACAGTGGCAGGTGTAACGGTTGCCGGTCATTATGGTGCATCATTAACGCATGGTGAAGATTACCTCACAAGCGTATTGCCCTCTGCCCAACCGGATGTTGCCGCTAATCAGCCCACATTTGTGTTGGCCAATCAAACAGGTCCTTTAAATGAAACGCAGGTACAGGAACTGAACCTGCAAATCCGTTCCATTTTTGCGCATAGCTGCACCAATTGTCATGGGGAGGCTAAGCAAAAGGGTGATTTAAGACTTGATTCAAAAGAAGCGATTTTAAAAGGAGGAGAAGATGGTCCTGTGCTTGTAGCCGGTGATCCGGAAAAAAGTGAATTGATCAGGAGAATTAAATTGCCCCGTAATCATAAGGAGGCCATGCCATCCAAAGGAAAGGGGTTAACTCCACAGGAGATAGCCACCATTGAATATTGGGTTAAACAAGGTGCTCCATGGCCTACCGGCGAATTAAAAAGTATTTTCCGTGTAGCAGCATTAGAGCCCCGCATGCCTGAGATTCCCGCCGCAACCGGCGACATAGTAAGCCCGGTTGATCTTTTTGTAAACGACTATTTTAAAAAACATAAGGTTGAATGGAACAAAAAGGTAGATGACCGCACTTATATACGCAGGGTATATCTGGATGTAATAGGGTTGGTGCCTGCCGCAGATACCATAGATGCTTTTATAAACGATACGCGTCCCGATAAACGTGAAATATTAGTAAGCAACCTGCTCAGCCGTAATAGCGACTACGCCCAGCATTGGCTTACTTTCTGGAATGATGCCTTACGCAACGACTACAGCGGAACGGGTTATATAACAGGCGGACGTTACGACATTACAGAGTGGTTGTACAGCTCCCTGCGGGATAATAAGCCGTATAATATTTTTGTAAAAGAGTTGATCAGTCCTACTGAAAAATCAAAAGGCTTTATAGCCGGTATTAAATGGAGGGGAACTATTAATGCCAGCCAGCGAACAGAAATGCAGGCGGCCCAAAATGTGTCTCAGGTTTTCCTTGGGCTCAATTTAAAATGCGCTTCCTGCCATAATAGTTTTGTGAGCGACTGGAAATTAGAAGACGCATATGCCTTTGCCAATGTATTTGCCGATAGTGCGCTGGAGATTAACCGCTGCGATAAACCCACCGGTAAAATGGCTCCCACCCGTATGCTGTACAAAGAGTTGGGGGAAATAGATTCCAATGCTGTTACACAGGACAAACTAAAGCAATTGGCCGAATACCTGGTGCAGCCTAAAGACGGCAGATTATACCGTACCCTGGTTAACCGTGTGTGGGCGCAATTGATGGGACGTGGTATTGTGGAACCTGTGGATGTAATGGATAATGAACCCTGGAGCCAGGACCTGCTGGACTGGCTGGCATCCGACTTTGTGGCAACAGGGCACGATGTGAAAAAGCTCATCTATAAAATACTAACTTCAAAAACCTATCAACTGCCATCGGTAGGCATAAAAGAAGCTGAATTAATTGTTGCACCCGATTATGTATTTACCGGTATGTTACGCAGACGGTTAACCGCAGAACAGTTTACCGATGCGGTAAGCAAGGCTATTCAACCGGTTTATGGCGATAGCGCTATCGTATATAAATTATTGCCGGAAGATGTTAAGACAGATATTCGTTTTCCACGGGCATCGCTCGTTAAAAATGATCCTTACCTTACAGCGCTGGGCCGTCCTAACCGCGAAACCGTTTCCACCAGCCGCCTCTCGCAGGCCAATTTGCTGCAGGCGCTTGAGCTTACCAATGGCGACCGGTTCAACAATGCAGTAAAACGAGCCGCTGTAAAATGGAAACAGGAATATCCGGATGCGGAAAAAATGGTAACTGAAATTTACAGGAGTACATTGGGAAGGCCGCCAGCTTCCGATGAGGAGTCGGTTGCGCTGAAAGTACTGGGCCAAACGCCTACTGAGGCTGCCGTGCAGGACTTTTTGTGGGCTATGACATTACATCCCGAATTTCAGTTGATCTATTAGTAAAGCAATTTAAGTACGCCATTTAAAATAGTCAGATCATGAAAGCCAATTGGAACAGAAGAGATTTTATTAAAAAATCCAGTGCAGCCACGCTTGCAGCTTTGGCGGCAGGTGCGCCAGTAGCGGGCCTGCTGAGCGGATGTGGCAAAGGAAAAAAAATTGCTGCTAATACTTCTGCCGACACCGTAATATTATTGTGGTTAGCCGGTGGAATGGCGCATACAGAAACTTTTGATCCCAAAAGATACACGCCCTATGAAAATGGGCTGGAAGGCAACCGCGTGCTGAGCACATTCAAGTCTTTCCCTACTGCTTTAGATGGCATCCAGTTTTCTGATGGGCTGCAATCCATAGGCAGTGTAATGGATAAGGGCACTTTGATCAGGTCGTACGTTGCAGCCGATATGGGGCATATTCTCCATTCCAGGCATCAATACCACTGGCATACCTGTTACGAACCGCCTCAAACGGTTGCCGCGCCGCATATTGGCGCATGGATCGCTAAAGAATTAGGTCCCAAAAACCAGGTGATCCCGGCCTTTATTGATATCGGACAACGGATGACCGTTGGCGAATCCGAAGAATTAAAAGCTTTTCATACTGCCGGGTTTTTAGGCAATGAATTTGGCCCGTTTTTAATCCCCGACCCCAGCCAGGGGCTGGAAAGTGTACGCCCTCCTGTAGGCATGGATGCCAGGCGTTTTGAACGACGCAACCAGTTGTACAATGATCTGATCAGCAAAAGCGCTATAGGCGACCTGGGAAGCGATTACCAGAAAGAATCGCTTAAAAGATCCATGGAGCAGGCCTATATGCTGCTCAATTCGCCGGAGGCAAAGGCATTCGATCTGAGTTTAGAACCCAAAGAAGTGTACGATGTGTATAATACCGGCCGTTTTGGTTTGGGCTGTTTGCTGGCAAGGCGGCTTACCGAACAAGGCGCAAGGTTTATAAGCGTTACCACCGAATACGAGCCTTTTAAAGGATTTGATACCCATGAGAACGGTCATACCCGCATGGTGGATATGAAAAAAATGGTAGACGGACCTATTGCCCAACTGGTTAAAGACCTGGATAAGAGCGGCCACCTTGATCGTACCATGATCATTGTAGCCAGCGAGTTCAGCAGGGATATGATGGTGGAAGGACGGCCCGATGCCAAAGTAAAGGAACAGGTAAACCAGCCTGATATTTTGAACGACATGAAATTTTACGGTATGCACCGCCACTTTACAGATGGCTGTTCCATACTGATGTTTGGCGGTGGCATCAAAAAAGGATTTGTATATGGTAAAACGGCCGATGAACGCCCATGCAAAACAATTGAGAATCCCATAAAAATAGACCAGATCCATCAAACCATTTACCACGCCCTGGGCATTCCGCCCGATACCAACTACGTAGTGGAAAAAAGGCCTTTTTATACTACGCCCGATGGCGATGGTAAGATAGCAAAGGAGTTGCTGATAAAAGTGTAGGGGTTACAAGTTGCAGGGTACAGGTTACAGGGACAGGTTGCAAGTTATCTACATGTTCATGTGCAGGTACTGGCTTGTCCGGGTAATTGATGAAGGCAGACTTTCGGAATGGGTGTGTCAGCTCAAAGGGGTAAGCGCCCGTGAAAGGCCGGATTGATGCATTACGGGCAGGCGCCAGGAGCCTCCACAATTTCTTTAAGGATACATTTATTCAAACTTTACTTCAGGTAGCGCATTTACAATATCTACTGTTTGCACACTTACATTGATGATGCTTAAAAGCAGGTCGGGAATATAGCGTGGATTACCCACTTCTGCCGCCCAGTCATTGGGATTGTTGGTGATGCCGCTTTCTTTGTGTGTGGTTACCTGGTAGCGCTCCATGATCCATTCAATGGCGGATTTGCCGTTTACCACATATTCGTAGGCCTTTGCAGGAATGTTGGAAACCGTGATCCGGCTGTTGTAAATGATGGTATCCTTCTGACCTTTTTTAGGAAAGCGCATTTTCTTTACCGTATAAAGCCCCTCCAAAGAGGAGAGCGCATCTTCCTCAACTTTTACATCAGGATGAGGGGGTACTGTTTCATAATTCAAATGCAGCTCCGCCAATTGCCTGCCTGCTTTGCTGAATGCCCAGAAATCTTTTACTGACTCTACCAATGGCAACCGAGGCAGCATTTTCTTTAAATCGTTGGCAAAGGTTTCCCGGTATTGTTTGCTTTGCAGGAAGCCGTATACATAATAAAAAATATCTTCCCTGGTTACGTTCTTTCCGTACTGTTTTTTGGCTCTTTCAAAAATGAAATCACTAATGGCATCCCTGCGGGTATATTGTTGGTCGTTGTCTTCGTCAAATAATCCTTTTTGGATGGAATTGTTTTTTTCGTAGTAGTAGAGTGGGAAGCACTGACCATTAAACTGCATTTGTCGATCTGGAATACAGTTTGTAAGAATTGTCGAAAAATCTTTTGTTCCTCCTGATCCAGAAATACAAATTAATAGATTCTTTGAATCGTCTGTAGGAATTAATGATGGCAATTGATAACGACTCCAATTAAGATTTTTATTAAAATACAAATTCTGTTTAAAAAAGGGACGATATAATCCAATTCTTAATGATTGAGCTTCATAATTTAATTTCCGAAGTTTTATGGCTTCTTCCATTAAACCTTGATCCCACTTAATTCTTTTCGGATCTTTTGATACTATTGTATCAATTTTCGTATTCGTATTTATTTTTAGCGTCTCAGCGAGTTTGTCCACTTCGCCATTATAGTAGTCAATCAATGCTGTTACTTGTAACTTTAGCTTATTGAGTGAAAAAGAATAAACCCAAGACTCTCTATTAGTAATTACACCAGCAGAGTATTTAATGAAAATAGTTTTTTTATCGTGTTTTTTGTCCCCAAGTGAAATAAATGACTCAAATAAATTATTACGCATACTTATCCAGTCTCCATGTTCATTTGGTGTTAAATGCACCAATTGTAAATTGGAACTGAGAAAAGATTTATAATTTTTGATAATTTGTAGCTTTTCTTCTCTTCCCAAATAGCCACCAATATCATGATAATGTATAGTTGCCTTGTTTTTAACAGACGCAGGATTTTTTACCAACAATGTTATAGCTATAGGAGTGCGTGAACCACTACCAAATATTTTACCACCTTCTTTTCTACTCAATTCTCCGCTGGTACGTTGGTTTCCTCTTAAATTAAAAGCATATATGGATGTAAACTCTTTTTCAATAGATTTTCTAAAACCATCGGTGGCTTGACCATCAATCCAGGAACCATTTGAAACAAAACAAATAATACCTCCATTCTTGTCTAACCTGTCAGTACTCCATCGAAATGCTTTTATATAAGCATCATAAACTGCCCTTTTCATCGATTTCGTTTCTGCAGCATAAGTACTACCAATCCTTGTGTCCAATTTTGGATAAATTTGATTCTGAGCATCGTCATGAAAATCCTTCTGCCCTACTGAATATGGCGGATTCCCCATAATAATTTTCAATGGAGCTTTTTTTTGCCGCTGCACTCTTTCCGAATTTTGAGGGAACATTTCAGAAAATAGCTTTTCGCTGTCTTCCGTTTCACCCAGTTGAAAGGTATCGGTTAAACAAATTCCCTGGAATGCTTTATAACTGTCATTCATATCTTCCGGAGGAGCATCAGAAAGAATGATGTCATGATATGCATTTTCAATATTTACGGCTGCAATGTAATAGGCCAATAAAACAATTTCGTTACAATGAATTTCATGGTTGTATTTGCGCTCCATATCTTCTTTCCTGATCAGTCCGCTTTGCAATAAGCGTGTAATGAATGTGCCGGTACCCGTAAAGGGGTCAAGGATATGTATGTTTTCATCAGAGATGCTACGGTTAAATTCTTTTTGTAAAATATCGCTCACAGAATGAATAATGAAGTCCACTACTTCAATGGGCGTATAAACAATGCCCAGCCTTTCCACCATTTTTGGGAAAGCGGTTTTAAAGAACCTGTCGTATAATTCAATAATGATGCGCTGCTTTCCTTCCGCATTGTCAATACCGGAGGCCCTTGTTTTTACGGATGCATAAAACTTTTCAAGAACCAGAGCATCTTTTTCCAGCGATTGCTCTTCCAGTAAGTCCAGCATCTTTTGCATAGACTGGCTTACCGGGTTGTTCCGTACAAATGAATAATTTTCAAACAGGGCGTCAAATACAGGCCGTGTAATGATATGCTGCGAAAGCATTTCGTTGGCTTCCGCCTGTGTAATGGAAGTATTGATGTTTTTATGCAGCCCTTTTAAAAAATTGTCAAATGCCTGGTGATGCCTGCTGTCTTCATTAATGATCCTTGTTATCCGCTCTGTTTGCCGTTGTGCAATTTCGGCTACTGACTTTGCCCATTGTTCCCAATACCTGCGGTCGCCTACTTTTTGCACCAGCCTTGCAAACATTACGTTTTGCAGTTGCTCAAACTGCAAGCTCATTTGCTGGCTGATGCTCCTGGTATTATAAGGCGCTTCATCTTCGTTTACCATAGACGGCATACCATCATCATCAAAAGTATATTCAGGTCTGCCAACAAGGATATTGTTCGGTTTGCGTTTATTAAGCTCTATTTTATTGATCGTTGCATTAAAACGGTCGTCATGTGCACGGAGTGCGTTCAGCACGGTCCATACCACCTTATAGCGGGCGTTATCATCCAGTGCACTTGCGGCATCTACATCGGATGGAACAACAACCGGTATAATGATATAACCATATTTTTTCCCCGGCGCCTTTCGCATAACACGGCCAACGGATTGCACCACATCCACCTGTGAATTGCGTGCCGAAAGGAACATTACCGCATCAAGAGATGGCACATCCACACCTTCGCTCAGACAACGCACGTTGGTAAGCACACGGCATTCATTGCCATCGCTGTCTGCTTTCAACCAGCTTAATAATTCATCTCTTTGAGGGGCAGCCATCGTACCATCAATATGTTTGGATGCCACCGATACCATTTGCTCCTTTTTTTGATATGGTAATGCGTCAAGATAAACATCTGCGGTGCTGTTGTAGGCATCGGTAATTTTTTTTGAAACTGCAATGCTGGAACAGAATGCAACCGCCTTACGCATAGGTTCGGGGTCGGTAGATTGTATTATTCCTTCATCACCGAGAATTTGTTTTGACAACGCATTGATGCAGCCGATAAGCTTTGAAGCGTCATCAGTATTGATCTCACTTTTTTTATCAGCAATGATTTCCTGCACGGCAGGCGGTATATCTTTATCACTAAGGGTAAGGATCAGCACTTTGTAATCGCTGAGCAAATTTTTTTCTACCGCTTCGCCAAAACCTATCCGGTAAATCTCTTTTCCGTATAACCGCTCATCATCCATTGAGCATAAAACCGCCTCCGCCTGTGCAGCTTTGCTTTTTGTATCATCGTTGTACAGGCGTGGGGTGGCAGTCATGTACAGCCGCTTCCTGGCTTTGATGAAATGATTATCATGCACTTTGGTAAAGGCAGATTCATCTTCATCGTATAGGGTTACACCTGTGGTTCTGTGCGCTTCGTCACAAATGATCAAATCAAATTCGCCAAACCCGTTCTTGATGATCTCTTTTTGCGCTTCGGCTATTACTTTAATGGACTGATAGGTGGAAAACACTACCGTCATTCCCGCCGGGGGATTGGTCCGGATATGGTTGAATTGTCGGATGATATCCCCCTTGTTGGTGGAGGCGGGTAAAGCCAGGTCTACAACACTGAAATTATCACTATCATCATTCTCCGTTTTCTTTTTGGTGATTTCCGGGTCTGAACAGATACAAATGGCATGGATCGGCTCATTGGCATCTGAGGACCACTCCCTGAGCGTTTGCCCTAATAAAGCAATGGAAGGAACTAAAAATAAAACCAGCCCTTTGCCATTGGTTTCGTTTTCAGCAATACGTAACGAATTCAAAGTTTTACCGGTTCCGCAAGCCATAATAAGCTGGCCGCGGTCGGCAGTTTTGAAATATTGGTGTGTACTATTGAGCGCTTCTTTCTGGTGTGGGCGCAGCGATTTTTTAGGTGTGCGGGAAGCGTCGCCATGAATACCTTTATCTAATTTTTCCCAGTCAACCGGCGCTTCCTGTAAATCGTGAAGATTCAGCCTGGTTACGGCAGGGTGCTGGTTCCGGATGGCTTCTGTTGCGTTCGGCCCCCATTTGTTGCTTGTTGAGATCCAAAGCCGGTGGGAGAAACCGACTGTCTGCAAGTCTTCACTTTTGAACTTCCTGCCCGATGTGGACAGAAAGCTGTCAACTGCAGGTTTGTCAATCACTGCGTTTTCCTGGAAGCATTTGCATTGTATTGCCCAGTAATCACCATCAAGCGTTTGAGCAACCAGGTCAATGCCTGTGTCGCTTCCGCCCAAATCATTCCTGCCATGAAATTCATTCCATAGCCAAACCTTTTTCAAACGGTTCGCATACTGAGGATCGGTAAGCAGGTATGCCTGCATCAATCTTTCAAATCGTTCGCCTTTATCTTTCTCTGAAAAAGAGATAGTACGGTATTTGTCAAGCAGTGTATTAAAAGTCATTCGAATTGTTGATGTGGGATTTGGCTTATGGGATTTCGTTCAGTTACAATTTGTGTCGTAAAAGAGCAAAAATATACTTTAAAGATAATTTATCAACTTTAAAGAAATATAAAGGTTATTAAAGGAAAAAATCTGTGCTTACCTGAAAGGAAATTTGTGAGGTGAAGTACAAAATAGGATACCGGATAAGAAAGCTGCGGGAAAGCAAAGATTATAGCCAGCAAAATATGGCGGGCGAATTAGGCATTTCTACCAGCGCTTATTCCAAAATAGAAACAGGCAAAACTGATCCTTCTATCGGAAGGGTTGAGGAAATAGCAGAAATTCTTGAAGTAGATGTCTCCTATTTTTTCCAGGAGCAGAACATCGAAAGTAAAGTAGAAGATCCTAATAAAGCTTACGGTTTTGCCACTAAAAGTGATATTGAAGAATTGATGTCACTGATTGATGGCTTAAAGCGGGAAATTGAAAATTTAAAAGCGCGCTTTCAAAATCTTACAACTGCCAAAAGAAAGAAGAGATAAAGACTTTACTCAGATTTTCGTGGGACATTTATCTCCCGCGGATTTCCGCGGATTTGTTTTCAGCGTTCATCTTCGGGATACTATTCCACCTCGGGATATGCCATTCCATTAAGTCTGTTTTAGCCGAAAGCATTCATTTTACAGAAATTCAGTAAATTAATGGCGTGTACTCATCCGAAAAACTTGCAGCGGGTTATAATATGATACCCAACCTGGTGTGGTCTGTTATTCACCTGACACCCATTACCGTATATTGTTTTACGGAGATGGACCGGGTATGGGTGTATATTTTTTTAGGATTGAGTGTATTGGCAGCATTTGTGCCTAACCGTTTTTTTGACCGTATGCAATTGAGCAAAACAACGAAATTCTATAGAAAACTTGGCATCCTAACGGTAAGAAGGTTTAGCCAGGATGGTGATATGATCAACAGGCTGATCAGGAAAAAATACCCGGAACACAGGATCATCCGCGGCTATAAAAACAGGGAGGCATATATACAGCGTACTTATTTTTACGAAAGATTTCATTTTATAGTATTGGTGTTTATGCTGGCCGCATCCGTTTATGCCTTCCTGCAATTTGATTACTGGTGGGCGCTGACATTTATCATCAGCAATATATTATACAACATCTACCCCATGTTCCTGCAGCAATATAACCGTATGAGAATTGAGATGCTGGTTAAGCGGCAGAATACGTAATTTCATTCAACAATAATGACTATGCAAAACAAACGCAGAAAATTTTTAAAGTTAACCGGGCTTACGGGGCTTGGTGTTGCAGGAAGTAGCCTGTTAAAAGGGGCTGCTGCAGTAAAGGATTTTTCTGATCAATTGAACTCACCCTTTTCAAATATCAATAGGATGTCTGCTGAAAAAAATAACGCATTTGATGAAACGCAACTGAGTATGATCGGCATTTATGGCTCATGGGCTGCCGGTTTAACACAAAACAAGTTACCTGCTTTTTCTTTCCGCAAAAAGGAATGGAAACATATTGGTGAGTGGAGAAAAGCTGCGCGAACCCGGTTGCGGGAACGGTTAGCCATTCCTGTTATTGAAGGGGCGCCTGCTGTGAATGTAAAAAAACAATATGAGTATGATGGTCTGCATATTGAGGAAATAAGCTGGCAGTTACCTTATGGCAGGCCAACAGAGGCCATAGTATTAAAACCCCTGAACCAAAAAGGGCGTTTGCCCGGCATCCTGGCGTTTCATGACCATGGCGGCAATAAATATTTCGGCACCCGCAAAATAACCCGAACTTCCGATGAACGCCATCCCTTAGACGTTGCGCATCAGCAGGAATCTTATGAAGGTACTGCCTGGGCAAATGAAGTGGCTAAAAAAGGGTATGTGGTAATGGTTTCGGATGCCTTTCCTTTTGCCAGCCGCAGGGTAATGCTGCAGGATGTGCCTGAGCATTTGCGCAAAGGGTTAAATGACAATGATCCGGAGAAACCTGAAAACATAGAAGCGTATAACAAATGGGCTGCGGAACACGAGCATATCATGGCTAAATCGTTATTCAGCGCCGGCACTACCTGGCCCGGTGTATTTTTTGCAGAAGATCAGAAAGCCTTAGATGTATTGTGTGCACGAAAAGATGTGGATGCCAGTCGCATTGGCTGTGGGGGGTTATCGGGTGGCGGTATGCGTACCGTATTCATGGGCGGGTTAGATGAAAGGATCAAATGCGCGGTTTGTGTTGGTTTTATGACTACCTGGAAAGATTTTCTTTTACATAAATCATTTACCCATACCTGGATGACCTATGTACCCCTGCTACCAAATGAGCTGGATTTCCCGGAAATACTGGGGTTAAGGGCGCCGCTGCCCACTATGGTTTTAAATGACAATGAAGATGAGCTGTATACCCTGTCTGAAATGAAAAGAGCGGATGAAATACTGCAACAGGTGTATAAAAAAGCAGGTGCGCAAGACCGTTATAAATGTTCTTATTACCCCGGTCCGCACAAATTTGATAAGCAAATGCAGGGAGAGGCCTTTGCCTGGTTCGACCGGTGGCTGAAAGGGTGAGTGTTATTTTTATGTAATGTTTTACCAGAAAGGTTGCTGGTGGGTATTAAAAATCCGAAGTATGATAATAAGATTATCCGGAGCAATAGTGAAATGAATAGTGAATGGGAAGGTATCAATAAACTTCACCCGTACATTATCATAGCGAATAGCAGAAGCGGTTGGTACACTGACAATCTTTTTGAAATAAATATCCAGCGTATTTACAAATTCGAGACCGAGTCCATTGGAAAGTTCGTCATAATATTTGACCGCCTTATCAATATCTTCAGTCGCCTCTTCTGAAAGGACGATAACGTTAAGCATCAGGCGGTTTTATATTTTTGCCTCACAACATTCCAGGCCTGTAATGAGCCGGGGTTCTGTTGGGCCTGCAGTAACGTTTTTCGAACTGCGTCCTTTTGCCATTCGGGAATTTCAGTTACGGGTTCTTCAACAATCTCAATAGCTTCTTCTTTTCGCAAATGTTCAATCAAAGAAGCTGCATATGCTTTTTTTATGATTAAATGCAATACTTCAGACATAGGAGATAGTTTTTTAATTAGACACTTTTACCGGAAACAAACCTTTTATTTTATGAAAAATGCTTAAACAAATCTACAATTTTCTGATGTCTTTCTAAAAAGCTTTTCCCCGGTTTGTTTAAAGTCAGGTTTTCCACTATATTTAACGGGCTGCATTCAATGAAAATTACTGTTAGAATGAATATAAAAACCTTCAATTCCCCCCGGCAATTGGGCGAAGCAGCCGGTAAAGATGCTGCGGTTCTCATTTGTGAAGCCATTGAAAAGAATGGCGGCGCTAATATCATCCTGGCTACAGGCGCCAGCCAGTTTGAGACCCTTAATCAATTGATAGCAGAGAAAAGTATTGACTGGAGTAAAGTGGTCATGTTTCATCTCGATGAATATATCGGGCTACCGGTAACGCACAATGCCAGTTTCAGAAAATATTTGCAGGAAAGATTTCTGGCCAAGGTGCCGCCGCTCAAAGCTGCATATTTGGTAAACGGCGAAACGGATCCCATAGCCGAATGTGAACGCCTTGGCGAACTGATCGCGAAGCATCCCATTGATGTGGCGCTTGTAGGTATAGGGGAGAACGGGCATCTTGCTTTCAATGATCCGCCTGCTGATTTTGAAACAGAAGAGCCATATATTGTGGTTGAGCTGGATGAAATGTGTCGCAAACAACAGATGGGAGAGGGGTGGTTTGCCGCTGTTGAGGAAGTACCAAAGCAAGCTATCAGCATGTCTGTAAAGCAAATATTAAAATCAAAGCATATCATTTGTTCGGTGCCCGATGGCCGCAAAGCCGCTGCTGTAAGAAATACAGTGGAACAAAAGGTAAGTAATATCTACCCCGCAAGCATATTGCAAACGCATGTTGCCTGTACCTGTTACTTAGACAGGATGTCGGCTGCATTTCTTTCCAACAGCAATTAACCCCTTTTTAAAAGAATTGTTACTATTTATATTATGAGTACTGCTTTAACCAAAACCGTAGATGTTAGCGCTTTAACCAAACGCGATACGGTTATTTCCATATTGATCATCGGGCTGCTGTTTTTTATTTTCGGATTTGTTTCGTGGATCAACGCTATCCTTATTCCTTATTTTAAAATAGCTTGTGAGCTAACGAACTTTGAGTCTTACCTTGTTGCATTTGCGTTTTATATTTCCTATTTGGTAATGTCGGTTCCATCATCCTTCCTGTTAAAAAAAATAGGATTCAAAAAAGGCATCATGGTGGGGTTTTGGGTAATGGCGGCAGGAGCGTTTATTTTTTTGCCGGCAGCCCTGAGCAGAACCTATGAGATATTTCTTATCGGATTGTTTACCATTGGTACAGGACTTTCCATTCTTCAAACAGCAGCCAATCCTTATATTACTGTTTTAGGTCCTAAAGAAAGTGCGGCGCAGCGCATCAGCATTATGGGCATATGTAATAAGGGCGCAGGTATTTTGGCTCCGCTGCTGTTTGCTGCGGTAGTATTAAAAGCAACAGATACGGAATTGTTCAACGCCATAGGCACGATGAGTGAAATGGAAAAAAGTGCCGCTTTGGATGAGCTGATCAGGCGGGTGATTGTTCCTTATGCCTGTGTGGGCACGGTATTGCTGGCCCTGGGACTGGTGGTACGTTATTCGCCATTGCCGGAAATTAATACGGAGCAGGAAAGTACAGCAGTGGCTGCGGCTAACGCTGGTAAGAAAAGTATATTTCAATTTCCATACCTCATTCTCGGTGCGGTGGCCATTTTTTTGCATGTAGGTACACAGGTTATCGCTATTGATACCATCATCGGTTATGCCAATTCCATGCATATCAATTTGCTGGAAGCCAAAGTTTTTCCTTCTTATACCTTATTTGCTACCATTTGTGGTTATATACTGGGCATTATTTGCATTCCCAAATACATCAGCCAGGTAACTGTATTAAGGTTGTGTACCCTGCTGGGACTGTCCTTAACATTGCTTATCATTTTTGTAAACGGTCAAATTACAATGTTGGGGCATACGGCTGATATTTCCATATGGTTTGTGGTGCTGCTTGGTTTGGCCAATTCACTGGTATGGGCGGGCATATGGCCTTTGGCATTAGATGGTTTGGGGCGATTTACAAAGCTGGGGGCTTCGGTGCTCATCATGGGCTTATGCGGTAATGCTATTCTGCCGCTTTTTTATGGATGGATGGCCGATGTATACGATGTTCGCACAGCCTACTGGGTATTGTTTCCCTGCTATTTGTACCTTGTGTTTTATGCTTTTTACGGGCATCGTGTAAAAAGATGGTCTTTATAAAAAGGCTGCTATTTTTTAAAGATTAAAAACCGGATCATGCAAGGGTTGAAAATATACAACGGCAAAATAATAACCCCCGGGGGAATTATTAATAATGGTTCGGTACTGGTTACAGGAGATACGATTACTGCTGTTAGTGAAAATAATATAGAAGTAGAAAATGTTGCTGCCATAGATGCGAAGGGATTATATGTTTCACCCGGGTTTATTGATATACATGTACATGGCGGCGGCGGGCACGACTTTATGGATAATAGTGTGGAAGCCTTTTTGGCCATTGCTGAAACACATGCCCGCTATGGAACTACCGCCATGTGGCCAACCAGTCTTACCAGCAATAAGGAAGGTATTCTTCAAACGCTTGATACTTACGAAGCGGCAAAAGATAAAAATATCAATGGCGCACAGTTTATGGGCATGCACCTTGAAGGTCCTTATTTTGCCATGAACCAGCGGGGGGCGCAGGACCCGCGCTATATACGCAATCCCGACCCGGAGGAATATAAAGAAATTCTTGCTCATTCTTCTTCCATTAAACGATGGAGTGCTGCGCCGGAATTGAAAGGCGCGATTGAGTTTGGAAGATATATCCGGACCAAAGGTATACTGCCTGCCATGGCACATACCGATGCCATATATGAAGAAGCGTACGAAGCGTTTAAAGCGGGTTATTCGCTGGCTACACATTTGTACTCTGCCATGTCGGGCGTTACCAGGCGTAATGCTTTTCGCTATGCAGGCGTAATTGAAGCCGCTTTTCTCACCGATGATATGGATGTGGAGATCATTGCAGATGGTGTTCACCTGCCAGCTCCGTTGCTGAAGCTGGTATATAAAATTAAAGGCGCCGGCCGAACGGCTTTAATTACGGATGCTATGCGTGCTGCGGGTATGCCTGAAGGTGAGAGCGTGCTGGGCAATATTAACGATGGTATAAAAGTAATTGTGGAAGATGGGGTAGCAAAACTGCCCGACCGCACTTCATTTGCAGGCAGCGTAGCAACGGCCGACCGTCTCGTAAGGACTATGATCAATATGGCGGAACTGCCCCTGGAAAAAGCCATACAAATGATTACTGCTACCCCTGCGCGGATTATGGGCTTGCAGGATAAAAAAGGAGCGCTTGAGGCTGGTAAAGATGCTGATATTGTTTTATTTGATAAGAATATTCGGATTGAAATGACAATAATAAAAGGAAGGGTGGTGTACCAGCGTAAATGATAAAGAATAAACCGTATAAAATTTACATGGAGGTACAGGATGCATATTAAACGGTTTTTATGTACTTTGTAGCATGTATTATCCTCTGGGTTAGTTCATATAAATTTCACCCCTTCCCGAATGAATAAAACAAATTTTGTTTTTATTTTTTTATTGATTGCCACAACTTTCAATTGTAAAAATACAGATAACAACATTCCTGAAAAACCTGTACTACAACCGCCCGTTATCCAAAATCCTTCACCAGTAGCACTTTCCCCGGAAGAGAGCATGAAAGCCATGCATCTTCCGGAGGGCTACCGGATTGAGCTGGTAGCCGGCGAGCCTATGGTTGAAGAACCGGTTGCTGTTGTTTGGGATGGCAATGGAAGAATGTATGTGGCTGAAATGCTTACCTACATGCAGGATATTGAGGCTACCAATGAAAATGCGCCCCTTAGCCAGATCATCCGGCTGGAAGATACAAACGCCGATGGCAAAATGGATAAAAGAACAGTGTTTGTTGACAGCCTGGTGTTACCCCGCATGATGCTTACATTAGATGACAGGCTGATTGTACAGGAAACCTACTCAAACAATTTATACACTTACAGGGATACAACGAACGATGGTATAGCCGATGAAAAAGTGCGGGTATACCACAACGATACTCCTGATACCCGTAACCTTGAGCACCAGAAAAGCGGGTTGGTATGGAATCTGGATAACTGGATATATACCAGCCGGCAAATCAGGTATAAATGGACTGGTGACCAGTTAAAGATTGACAGTCTTACTGATGTACCCGGCGGGCAATGGGGATTAGGCAACGATGATTATGGAAGATTATTCCTTTCTTCGGCCGGTGGTGAAGTGGCGGCATTGGGTTTTCAGCAAATGCCAGCCTATGGCGAGCTTGATTTTGAGAACGATCAGTATGAAGGCGATTTTCACTCTCCCTGGCCTATAATAGCCACTCCCGATGTGGAAGGTGGTAGCAAACGCTTGCGTGCCGACAGTACACTAAATCATTTTACGGCTACATGCGGACAAACTATTTTTCGGGGCGACAGGCTTCCGGCAGGCATGAAAGGCGATCTCTTTATTTGCGAACCTGTGGGCAGGTTGATCCGCCGTGCAAAAGTGCTGAACAAAAATGGCATACGGGTAGTGAAGAATGCATATGATAAAGCTGAATTTATAGCTTCCACCGACATGAATTTTCGTCCGGTAAATATGACAACCGGTCCAGACGGTTGCCTGTATATTGTTGACATGTACAGGGGTATTATACAGGAAGGAAACTGGACAGGCCCCAAATCCTATCTTCGGCCGCAGATACAACGTTTTGGTTTGGATAAGAATATTGGCAGGGGAAGAATATACCGGGTTGTTCATGAAGCTATTCCGCCTGATGCGCGAAAACCAAACATGCTGAATGCATCGGCGGCACAATTGGTAAAATACCTTTCACATCCCAATGGCTGGTGGCGCGACAATGCACAGAAATTACTCATCGTCCGTAATGAACAATCTGTTGTTCCGGCATTAAAACAAATGGTGCTGGATGAACCTTCTTTTGGGGATGATCTTATGTTCTGGAAGGATAAGCCTTCGTTACTCGGGCGTATACACGCTTTATGGACGCTGGAGGGATTACAGGCCGTAGACAGGTCCTTTTTATGGCAGGTGATGAAGGATAAATCACCGGAACTGAGGCGCATGGCTGTATGGATCAGCGAAGCTTATATTAAAACGAAAGGCCAGGATGTGTATTTGCATTTAACCAAATTGATCAACGATCCTGATACAGATGTGCGCACACAACTGGCACAATCATTACGTTACAGTACACCCGAAAAAGCAAAGCCGATGCTTGAGGTGATGATTAAAACAGACAGCAATCGTAAGGGTATGGTGTACCAGGCCGCTCAAATGACCATTGGACATCTTACTACAAGCCTGCCTGTAGAGGTACAAACCGATCACCTTAAGCAGGCAGACAGGGCCTTAGTATTAAAGGGTGCGGAAAATTTCAAATCTCTTTGTTCTTCCTGCCACGGAGCCAATGGCAAAGGACTGCAATTTGGCGGATCAGGAATGATAGCGCCACCATTAGCAGGTTCAAAACGTGTGAACGGTGATCCCGGAAAACTGATCCGCATCGTTTTAAGCGGATTAACCGGTCCTGTAGATGGAAAAGATTATCCCAGCATTATGCCGCCCATGTTAAATAGTGATGATGAATGGCTGGCTGCTGTACTCAGTTATTTACGCACCAATCTCGGCAATTCGGCTTCAGTTATACAGCCCGCAGATATAAAAAAGGTGCGTGATGTGGTAGGAAGAAGATGGGATCCCTGGACGCTGGAAGAATTGGAAAAAGAAGGAAGCTCAAAAAAGTAGGCCTGTGCAGGCTGGAATGCTTCTACACTGTTAACCCATATAACAGGCACATACTTTATATTTGCTGTTTATATAAGAAACATAAAATATAGGGATGAAATTCAGTCATTTTTTTGAGCATGTGCATGTTGATGAATTTTCCGCTACACCCAAGTACCTGCAGCTTACCCACTCCATATTGAATGCTATAGAAGCAGGAAAATTAAAAAAAGATGACCTGGTACCTTCTATCAATGAGCTCAGTTTTGAACTGGAGATATCGAGAGATACTGCCGAAAAGGGATATAAGCATCTTAAAAAAATGGGTGTGTTGGGTTCAGTTCCCGGTAAAGGATACTATATTGTTAATGATGATATTAAACAAACCCAGCATGTAATGCTGTTGTTTAATAAGTTGAGTGCCCATAAAAAAATTATATACGATGGTTTTGTGGAAACATTGGGTGAGCATGTTGCTATTGATTTTTACATTTATAATAATGATTTCGCCCTTTTTAAAAAGTTATTGGGGAATGCCAAAGAAGATTATTCGCATTTTGTGATTATCCCGCATTTTATTGAAGGGGGCGAAAATGCGCATGAAATCATCAATACCATCCCCAGGCATAAGCTGATATTATTGGATAAAAAAATCTCTGGCGTAAATGGCGAATATGGCGCGGTATATGAAAATTTTGAGAACGATATTTATAATGCGCTGGAGCAGGCATTGAAGCAGTTGGCCAAATACCATACACTAAAAATTATTTTCCCTGAAAAAAGTTATTATCCCAAAGGAATATTAAAAGGGTTCAACCGGTTTTGCCAGGAATACGCCTTTACACATAAAGTGGTACACGATATTGCAAAAGAGCCCATCAATAGCGGCGAAGTGTACATTAATGTTATGGAAGCCGACCTTGTTATACTCATTGAAAGGCTTATTTCCATGAAATATAAAATAGGCAAGCACATTGGTGTTATTTCTTATAATGAAACCGTTATGAAAAAAATAATTTTAAACGGAATAACCACCATATCAACAGATTTTCATCAAATGGGTGTAAAAGCGGCCGAACTAATATTATCCGGCGCCAAGGAACATATTGAAGTGCCCTTTAAACTTACGCTGAGAGCGTCGTTGTAATTCCCGGAATTATTCATAGGTATGTTTATTGGTTTGATCTGTACATTTCCGGCGTTTATCTATAAACGCCTGCTTACATATGGCTTTCTTTATTTTTGATATATTTTGAAAGAGGTATCATGAACAAGCGGGCGATTACAATTGTTATACATATTACTTGCTGGGCATTATATCTTTTGCTGCCTGTTATTTTTTCTCCTGGTTTCAGTACGGGGACCAAAGAATTTGCACATATATTTGGCTATCCGCTCTGGTTTTTAGCCATCAATCTTTTTTTGGTTCCACTCTTTTATTTCAACGCTTATTTTTTGGTTCCGAAGTTTTTTTTTTATAAAAAACCGCTTCTCTATTTCGGATGCACATTTTTATTGTTGATTTTATTCCTTCTGATCCCGGAACCCGGCAGGATGATAATAACGGACTTTCGCGATATTCCATCCCCCTTTCAGCACCCGGAACGGCTGGAATTTATGCGCAACCGTCCGAATCGTTCTTTTATTGTGGGTTTCAGGATGACACCACGCATATTTTCTTTTTGCCTGGTATGGCTGCTGGGAATCCTGATTCAGGCAATTGAGCGGTGGCGGGTGGCTGATAAGCGCTCGAAAGAAAATGAACTGGAAAAGGTAAATGCGGAACTGTCGTATCTGAAATTGCAGATCAATCCTCATTTCCTGTTTAATACATTGAATAATATTTACTCATTGGCTTCGGCACAAAGCCCGCAAACGCCGGCCGCTGTAATGAAGTTATCTGAGATCATGCGCTATGTTACGCAGGAGGCCCAGGCAGATACAGTGCCACTAGAAAATGAGATCCGGTATATCGCTAATTACATAGAACTTCAGAAAATGAGGAGTAATGATAAGCTGGAACTCCGTTTTACGACCTCCGGTAATTTTTCATCCTGTTATATTGCGCCCCTGCTGCTGATATCTTTTATTGAAAATGCATTTAAGTATGGTACCAGCAATCATGAAAAAAGCATGATCACTATTGGTATCAGTGAAAACCAGAATGTGCTTTTTATGCATGTCCGCAACTCAATATTTGAACGCCCGGAAAACCGGAACACTTCCAGTATCGGCATATCGAATACACGAAGAAGGCTGTCCTTGTTATACCCCGGGAAATATTCACTGGATGCCGGCAAAAAAGATAATATTTTTAATGTTGAGCTCAAAATTGAGTTATTATGATTAAGTGTGTAGTAGTAGATGATGAACCATTAGCTATTTCTTTGCTCCATCAATACATCAGGCAATACCAGGGACTTGAAATGCTGGACGGATTTACAGATGCCATTGAAAGCATTGAATACATCAACAACAATCATATAGATATCCTGTTCCTGGATATACTGATGCCCGATATAACAGGAATAGAGGTACTTAAGAGGCTCAATAAAAAACCTGCTATAATATTTACCTCCGCCCACCGCGACTTTGCGGTGGATGGTTATGAAATGGGGGTGGCCGATTACCTGTTGAAGCCCTTTAGTTTTAACAGGTTCAAAAAGGCCGTAGAAAGAGCTGTAGATTTTATAAGGTTGAAAGAAAAAGACAATGGCGATTTGTTGCCAGGCATATTTATAAAATCGGAATATAAACTGGTGAAGATAAATTTCCAGGATATCATTTATGTAGAGAGCATGGATGATTATATTCGTATTCACCTGGAAGATAGCCGGCCTGCTATTACGCTGATGCGGCTGAAATCCTTTATTGAAAAGCTGCCGCCTGCAGATTTTCAGCGGGTACACCGCCGTTATATAGTGGCGGTAAAAAAAATTAATTCCCTCGGTAGCAAAAAGTTGGTGTTAAAAAATGGAACAGAAATACCGGTAGGTAATACTTATCAGCAAATTATACAGGCTTTCCGGAATGGCATTAAGGGTGCTTAAATCTCAAATCAGAAATTTTATATCCTCCCGTTTCCTGTTCGCCTATTCTTTTAAATGGTTTGCCGATTTTAACAAGTGAAATTGACCATTCGTATAGAAATTTATGGCGTTCAATAATTTCTGATCCCCGATAAATATTTTAATATGCCCGAAGATAGCCTGCTTATCAGCGAAACCAGCACTGCTTTAAATGGTTACATACATCATGATTTTGTTTTTGTAAAATCCGAATATAAAATCATTAAAATAAAACTGGAAGACATTCTGTTTTGTGCGGGCATGAAAGACTATACGCAGATATACGTTGCCGGTAAAAACCAACCCATATTAACCCTGCAGAATTTAAAAAATTTCCTGGCGCGTTTGCCTGCTAAAGATTTTGTGCGGGTACACCGCTCATTTGCAGTATCAATATTCCATATAGACTCTATTTCGAGAAATGAAATTGCCATTGGAAAAAAAACCGTTCCGATAGGTAATAGTTACCGTTCCGATTTTTTCAACATTGTGGAAAAATACTCCTGAACAGGTATTAAGGAACCGAAGGTGCGGAGCATACACCAAGCGCCATCACTTCTTTACATGACAGCGATGGGCGTTTTCCTGCAAGTAATTTTTTCATCACGGCATTGCCTGTTTTTAAAGCATCCTGCTCCAGCAGGAACCTCCGCTCTCCTGCCACTGCAGGTATGGTTTCCTGGTGAATGAATGTTTTGTTATCTACTTTTATTTCATAACCCCATCCTTCCATTGTTCTAAAAGACACGACTTCTACTTTCAGTAAATCGTTTCCGGTGTTGTGCATCACGGTATAAATTCCTGTTACTGCCATCAGTGATATGGCGATAACTAATAAAATAAGGTATCTACTGGTCTTCATATTCATTGTATTCCTGGTCAGGGAAAAACTCACGGATATCTTCGTATTGATAGGTGCTGCTTTTACCCAGCAACACAAACCCCCGGTTGTTGATACTAAACGCAGATGCTCCTGATCTTGCAGCTCCTTCAAAAGGCGTTTTGCTTTCCCACAGGTCGGTAGCAAAATCATATTCCCAGGTATCTTTATAAATACTTCCATTCTCACCGGAGCAGATATAGGCTTTGTTGTTCACTACAAAAGCCGCAGCTTTGCTGCGAACGATATTATAATCATCATCATAGCTATCATCGCTCGCATTGCTGATCTTTCGTAACATGCTCCAGGCCTGCCCTTCAGGCTGTGCCGGATCAAACACGTTAAAATCGTTAACCGTGCCGCCACTATAAGTGCCTGTGCATATATAGGCTTTATCATTATACACAAAGGCTACAGCACCCATCCGTTTTTCACCACTCATGCTTACCCTTTGTGTCCATTTTCCTTCTGTACCGTCGTTAGGGTCAAACTCCCATATATCTTTAAGGTAATTGCCATCAAACCCGGTGGAGATATACCCCTTTCCTGCAATACTGAAAGCAACAGCGTTATATCTTCCCGATCCGCCAAAATCGGCTTTTTGTGTCCATTCATCAGTAGTTGCATTGTATTCCCAAAAATCTTTAAGCTTATTATATCCGTCATAACCGGTTCCTATGTATCCTTTGTCGCCAATAGAAAAACCCGTTGCTGCGTTTCTTGCTGTTCCCGGAAGCTCCGCTTTCTGTTGCCAGAAATTATATTCCGGGTCAAACTGCCATAGATCTTTTAACCGTTTTGTTCCATCATACCCGGCAACAATATATCCTTTATTGCCTATGGTAAATGCAACGGCTTCGCTACGGGCCACGCCTTCAAACGAAGACCGGGTAATCCAGTTCCCTTCTGTGGTATCATCCGAATCTGTGCTTTTGGTACAGGAACTAAAGAGGGCGCTAATGGCTGTAATGCAAATCAATACTATTTTCGCTTTCATTATCAAAAAATTTGCAGCTAAACTATCCGAAAGCGAAACGGTAAAATCGTTAAAATGTAACTGTAATATGTATTTATAGATGAATAGTATTTTTTTCCATACCAATTACAGCTTAAGTGGAATGCACATTCCCCGCATTCATTAATTGCCACATTATCTCAGTTTCCATATGTTTTACATTCTGCTAAGCGTTCATCTATAAAAACAAACTCCCCGTATATGTATCAGCATCTTCTGTACACACTAACAAATTAGTAACACACAACGCTGATAATATTGCATTCGTAAGCCATTAACATATGTAGCTGTCTGCAATAAAAAGTATGAGAAAATTAATATGCACTGCCGGTGTTTTAGTTTGTATATATACTGCAGGGTGCAAAAAGGCCTATATACAATTCGGGGAGCAATTTGTTGATGCCGGCATAACCAATATAGTGGTTGTAGATACCATTACGCCGTTGCTCTCTACCGTATTCAGAGATTCCGTTCCTACTTCTCAATCCGGAACCATCTTAGCAGGAAGTTACCACGACAATATTTTCGGCAAAATGGCCGCATCCTCTTTTTTTGTACTTGCATCCGCATCCAATGTTCCTGACCTGCATGTTTCCGCTGCATACGATTCACTGGTGTTTCAAATGCGGAGTGACAGTTCTTTTTACGGGGATACCACTGTTGCCCAACGGTTCAATGTACATCAGTTATCGGGGCTAATTGAATTTGGTGAGGACAAAACCTATTTATACGACAAGAGTAATTTTCCGGTATACGCCACACCGCTCGGCTCCGCCATTGTAAATATCCGTCCCTCTTTAAAAGATAGTGTGACTATTCGTTTAAATGATACGAAGGGGCTGGAATTGTTTGCGTTGATTCAATCAAAATCGCAGGCTGTGCTTACCAATGCTGATTTTGAGCAATATTTTAAAGGGCTGAGGATCAGTCCGGACGATAGTAATGCCAATGCCGCCGTGTATGGCTTTTCCGATAGTGTTACCATGCGCCTGTATTATCATGAATCCAATCCATACCTTACTCAAAAATATATTGATTTCGTTTTAACGTCTAGAGAAAAGCAATTTAACCAGGTGCTGTATAACAGATATGGTACAGCGCTCAATGTAACTATTCCTGAAACAAAAGAAATGGCATCAGCACTTACCGCTGACGCAGCGTATGTACAACCGCTCACCGGTGTATTAATGAAAATACGTTTCCCTGCTTTACGTTCCTTGCTGGAGCGAAGTGATTACATTAAAATCATGAAAGCGGAATTAATTATTTCACCAGTAAAAGGCAGTTACAGCAACAATTATATGCTGCCTCCCCAATTGGTAGCATCTTCAACAAATATCAATAATGAGCTGGGCGGTTACCTGTCGGAAACGGGCAGTACCGGATCGCAGAACCTTCAGTATGGCAACTTAATTACCGACTGGCTATATGGCGAAGATACCCGATATACCTACGATGTAACAGCCTACCTGCAATCAGAAATTGAAAATAGCGCGGATAATACCAATGGCCTGATATTCGCACCTCCCTCGCCTGAATACAATACTAAATTGAACAGGCTTGTTGTGAGCAATAATGAGCATAGCATGGGAGGCGTGAAGTTAAAAGTGTATTATATATCTGTGCAACAATAATGCTGAATCAATATGAAAGAATGGAGAAAATATTTTTTTGCAAGTGGTATGATCCTGCTTGCCGTGCATTCAGGTTTTGCGCAAAATAACAGTTCGCCGTATTCTATACTCGGTATAGGTGATATAGAAGAAAGTTATTTTAACCGCACTTCAGGCATGGCCAATACCGGCATTGCATATCGCAATAAAAATTATCTGACACATAATAACCCGGCCTCAATTTCGGAATTGCAGGAGCAGTTCTTTACAGTGGAAGCCGCTGCGAGAGGTAAATTTGTTACCTATTATGCCAACAATTTAAATAGTACCGTTAACCAGACAAGAGATTTTAGTGTAAGCCGCTTCAGTATGGGTATAAAGGTAAAAAAATGGTGGGGAAGCAGCGTGGGTATGATGCCTTTCAGCACGGCTAACTATAGTTTTTCGGGGAAAAAAAGCATACAGGGTACGAATGTATTTACGTATGCGGATTATGAAGGCAAAGGCGGCGTGAACCAGTTTTACTGGGATAATGGATTTAAGATCGGTAAGCATTTTTCGGCAGGCATTGCTACTGCTTATTTAACGGGATCGCTTACACAAACAGAAAAGCTTTCTGATACAGACGCCACCGACATACTTACTACCACAAAAAATATTTATCTCCGCAACCTGTATCTTAATTATGGAATCCAGTATTACACCAGGCTGAATAAAAAATGGGATATCACCCTGGGTGCTACTTATGCGGCTAAAACAAATCTTGCAGCAGAATATACTACAGATGTTGCAGCCGGTGAAATTTCCGTTCATAGTGAGGTTACTAAAAATGATTATTTCAGGTTGCCTGAAGCATTGGGGCTGGGGATAGCGCTTACGAATAACAAGCAACTCACCATAGCAGCCGATTACCGTTATCAAAACTGGATAGCCCTCCAATACAGGGGAGCGGGATATGCATTACAAAACAGCCGGCGGGCTTCCATAGGTTTTGAATATTCAAAATTGCAGCAGGTATGGCCTTTAACCATAGAAAAAATGTTTTACCAGGGAGGATTATTTTATTCCGATTCTTACCTGCAGGTATACGGGCAGCGATTAAAGGATATGGGTATTTCGGCCGGCATTGGATTTAATTCAAAAAGAAGCACTATGAGTTATCTTATCGCTTTCGAATATGGCATCAGGGGAACAAGGGAAGAAAATTTAATAGAGGAACGATATGCAAGATTTACCCTCACCCTGTCATATAAAGATTTCTGGTACACCAAAGGCATTAAATATTATTAATCGTACTAACGGTGAACTGCCGGCTGCATTTTCAATTTTTTTTTATAGATTAATAGAGGGTCTATAAGCGGGGGAATAGTCTTGTTCCCCCTATTCTTTTCATATAAATGTTACTTGTTGTGTGTGGTTACAAATGCGTTACTTAATCTTTTTGCCAGGTTTTTGAATTTGAGCATTGCAGATAAATGCGCTTCCCCGCATGCACCATCAAAAACTTCTCCCCGTCGTATAAATTTTTTAGAAAAGGTACTGGATGTCATTCCCCATTTGCTGATGAACTGGTAATAGCCTTTATTCTTTTTTACTCTCTTTACCGACACCGACCCAAAATGATATACCCTGCTGGCGGCAATACCTTTAAAGAGGCGAATACCTGCCTGCCAGAGTTTCATTGAAAAGTCGGGGTCGGAATACATGCCGGGCGAGAACTCAATACTGTAAGCCCCCACCAGGTTCCAAATGCTTTTATGTACTATATTGGGCGGCCAGGTAGCGCCCATCCAATCCTTCATAGGCAATTGCACATACCCGTTCAGTAATTGCTGTTCATTAAAATTAGTAATAGCCTCACCATAGTTTTTGAGTATAGAACAGTTGTTTCCTGGCCGTGGTTCAATGGCGGTGGCCGATAAAAAGAAATAAGGATGACCAATGGCTTCAATTTCCTGCCAGAGCGCCGCATCCCAGCCGGGGCATGCATACATGTCATCATTCATATACAAAATATAATCGGTGTTTGCCAATTGGCTGCAGGCATTTAAAGCATAGCAAACACCAACATTTTCTTTACTGTATGTATAATCTAACCGGGTTTGTTGCTCAATCCATTCTAAGGACCCATCATTTCCTTCATTAATATGCACAATGATCTGGTGGGGATAGGTTGAATTTTTTTGAATGCTGTTGATACACAATTTTAAATAGGGAAGGTTATTCCAGGATGGAATGAGAATGGAAAATAAGCTATCATTTTTTTCTGTTCTCTTAAAAGACTGAACGGAAATACTGCTCATCATATAAATAAAGATAGGGTATTCTGTTTTTTGTAAAATAAGAGGACCGAATTAATATTTTGATGTGCCCGATACCCTGGTTCGTGTCCGCACGAAACATTAGCTGCTGCCAGGTATCATTATTATACCCCATCGGGAACGTCAGGTGACGGATGAAGTACAGACCCCACGAACAAATAGTATGATCTGGTTTAAAACGATAACGGAATATTGATCTTTATACTAAAATTCCTTCCCATATTATATACACCCTGCCGGCCGGTAACATTATTTACAGCCGTATATTTCAACCTGCTTAAATGATTTTGATAAGCGGTGTTGGCGAGGTTATTGCCGGTTAGGAAAATAGAAAACAGTGTTTTTTTATGATGCATGATATCCCCTCCAATAAAGGCATTCAACAGCGAATAGCCGCTTGTGGGTGTTTCCGTGTCATAAGCGGTAAACGCCTTGTTTTGCCTGAACGTATTATCTAGCTCAGCAGTGATGGAAAGATTACTGATCCTTTTTCCTTTCTTTAGAAATTCAGCTTTTAATTGTGTGATAAGCCGTGCGGCAGGGATAAAAGGAATATTCTTTACCCCTTCTATTGGCTGGTTAAATGCTCCTCTTACATAAGAAAAGGTGTTTTCAAAATGCAGCCAGTCTAATGGGTGGGGATGGATATCAATATATAATTCCGCCCCGTACAACAAGGCTTTCGCCTGGTCGAATGTAAAAGCGGTTATATCTTCCCCATCCACATTTACCAGCGAATCTCCGCCGTTAACATTGGAAAGCTTCCTGTAAAAAACAAAATGATCAATGTTGTTTATAAAACCGGTTGCACTTAAAGACAGATGTTCTGTGTTGATCTCTGCGCCTATATCGGCTTGCAGGCTGGTTTCGGACCGTAAATGCTGATCGCCGTATTCATACCGGTTGGTGCCTTCATGCGTGCCGTTGGAGGCCAATTCGGCAATGCCCGGTGCACGGAAACCTCTTGCTATATTCAGCTTCAGCGTGGTAGTCTTACTGGTTTCGTAGCTGATGCCGGCGCTCCCAGAAACATTACGGAATGATCTGGTAAAAGCCTCAAATTTGGTTTCATTATTTTCCAGCAACCTTTTTGAATCAACGGTTCTGTTATCAAACCGTATCCCACCGCTAATGGTAAAGCGATCGTAATTGCGTTGTGTGTATACAAAAGCGCCCACATCAAATAAATGATATTCAGGGATCAGCACTTCATCCGCTTTGTTTTTATTGCTTTGCTGCATACCGGTAATACCAACAGCGGTTTTCCATTTGTTGTTATCCGGCAGGTGGTATTGTACATTATAGGTAAATGTATTAAGATCAAAAAACAATTCGGGCGTATTTGGATCAAGCACATCCGCGAACTCTTTTCTTTTGTTGTTTTGAAAGCCGAGATTAACAGAGAGCTTTCCGTTTCCAACATTGAACCTGTTATCGGCGGCAACTTTAAAATGCTGAATATGCTGCCGGGGCATATCGGGGTGAATACCCGAAAAATCACCGCTTTCCGCAATTCTTGTTTCTGCTATGCCATTGTTATTTATTTCACGGATAAATTTTCCGGTAAGCGCATCCCGATCGCCTTCTATCAATCCTGGCTCCTGGTTAAAGCTGCTTACAATAATATGACTGTACCCCCAACTCCCATTGTAACCAATATACCCCCCAATATTCTTTTCATTAAACTTTGAATTGAATACGTAACCATCGTATTTGTTTTTGTAATCCTGTGCTCCTTTAAATGATCCGTACACATTCCAGTTCAGCCCGTTTTTATTGCCTGCCAGGTTAGCGCCAAAGCCACGCAGCCTGTTGTTGGTCTGGTAGTTCGCCATTATATTTCCTTTTATCGTTCCTTCTGCTGCAGGTGTATTGGTTAAAATATTGATTACGCCGGCCATGGCATCGCTTCCGTAAATAAGAGAAGCGGGGCCCTTTAATATTTCCACCTTCTGTACACTGTATTCATCTATTTCAATGCCGTGCTCATCGCCCCATTGCTGGCCTTCCTGGCGGATACCGTCATTAAGCACAATTACCCGGTTATAACCCAGTCCTCTTATAATGGGTTTTGAAATGGATGGGCCGGTGGATACTTGCGATACGCCCGGATTTTTGCTCAATGCATCAATGAGGTTGGTTGCAGCTACCTGGGTAAGTTCTCTTTTGCTTACAATAGTTACCGGTGTGGGCGTTCTTTTAATTTTAGTGGCTGTAGAAACACCGGTAACGGTTACACCTTCATTTTCAAGAACAGCAGGCGACAAAGCAAAATCTTTTTGCAGGTCTCCGTCAAGCCTTATATGTTCCGTAATGCTGCTGTACCCAACAAAAGAAACTTCGATAAGATAGCTTCCCGCTGCGATATTCCTGATCGTGTATTCGCCGTTTGCATTGGTTATGGCTCCTGTTTTGGCATCGGCAAAATATACGGAAGCTCCCGGCAATGGCTCTCCAGTGCGGGCATCGCTTACCCTGCCTGAAGCAGATACTTTGGTTATAGCAGACCGGCTATTTTTTACAGGTCCGCCCGAAATGTTTTGCGTTTGTGCAAAGCCGGGGCACTGCATTAATAAAATAAATGGAAGGAAGAATTGCCAGATATAATTGAATTTCAAAATAATATGCTTGAATAGTGAGGAATGCTCCTGTTAAACAATGTAAATAAAAAACACCGCCTGGTAAAAGGCCGTATCAATGGTGCCTTTGTGTGAATAATAATGATACAGTGTTTTATTGTTTCGTTTAAAGAAGATGACGGTTAGTATTCTATATCTATGCTATGAAATGTGGAGGTCCCCGTAGCGTAGTATGTTTCGGCATATTAGAATGTACTGCAACGGAAGAAAAATGGCAGATCAGGAAACTATTGCGGCTATTGTTTTCCTGGAGCGGGGAGGTGAACAGGAAAACTTTTTCTACATGGATGCTGCATGCCAGGCAATGGTCCTTTTTTGTAGCAAGATGTGATTTATGCTGGCATATATCCGTTCCCCGGCTATAATCACTGCAAACCATGGTGGCGCCGTGATTATGAAAAAGCTCAAAAGGAAATTGCGTTGCCGAAAAGCTGATAAGCAGCAGCAGCGCAATACAGAAGCGATATGATGTAAACAATTTAACCACGATGCATAAAAGTAGCCGGGCAAAGGTATATAAAAAATGAAACAATGATGCATTTTTTGAAAGTGGTTATTTTTCTAGGAAGTAAAGCAGATATGTCTTTTTTAAAATTATCAAATGAGATTGGGGTAAAGTGGTTTATTTTGTTGAATGAGTAAAGTTGGCAGAAACGATCCCTGCTATTGCGGCAGTGGAAAAAAATACAAAAAATGCTGTTTGTTAAAAGACGAAGAAAAGAACCTGGAAGAATTGAAGGGGGATGCTATAGTGGAAGAAGGAGAAAAATGGGAAGAAGAGAATGAGACCCGAAGGATGGCAATAGACGATAAGCCGGAAGGTATAGAAGAAGATGAAGCGGAATTTGAAGAAAATGAAGAAGGTGGCTATGAAGCTAAAGACGAAAATGACATTCGTTACAATACAGGGAACGGTAAAGATATTTTTTCCGTAAGGGATGGCCCTTACCCTGCTATTTCAAAAGAAGAAGAGCGGATAGTGGATGAATGGTGAGAGCTGTATAGGGAAATGGGTGATGACCCGGATGAAACACACAGGCATTTACAACTGTTTATGGATAAATATTCGCCAGAAATGGTGGAGAACATTGGGATGGAACATGAAATTTGTAACAATTGCTTCGCCGGAAATAATTAGTGCTATCCCATCACTGTTCCGTTAATAACTCATATCATGTTGGGGTATTTACGACCGGACTATACCGAAGCGGATTTGGAAACAATGGTAAAAGATATATCCATTGAATTTAATGGCAGTGAAGTTGAAAATGTTGCGTTTTAGGAAAACAAGATTTGATCAGATATTCCGTTCATTTACATTGTGGGACGAAAGCATTCCGCTTAAGAAATCGCAGGTTGAAAAAAAATCCTCGCAGTATCCTTTAATTATATGCGGTATTTGCATGAGTATAAAAATATTTCATGGATAAGCGCCCACTATTATTCGCACCTGATGCAGAAATATTTATTTGAGTACGTGGAGTTGTGTAAAAACAGACCCAAATATCTTTTCAATTTCTCAGAAAATGATGGATACAATCGTTAACAGGCTTTCAACGGATTTTATTTTTTCAGATTTTGTCAGAGCGGCAACAATGTTGAACAGCATCTGGCATTCTCAGGAATACCTGCATGTATGCGGAAATACAAACGAAGCCAGGAAAAATGAAATTCAGCTCCGGTGCGCTGGTATATACAATACAATTTATCTGCACCATCAAAAAGACAATATTGAAGCGCTTTGTTTTCCGGAATTCCCCTTTTGGGAAGGAAAATATGCTAATAGCGGGTCAAATTAATTCAGCGGTTTTGTAGCTTATTAAAATTCGTGTAGGTTTGCCAATCTTATAAAAGACAGTACTAATATGAATTTCAACAAGGTTAATAACATTACCGGATGGATTGTTTGTATCATTGCCTGCGCCGTATATATTTTAACGGCAGAAGCAGGAGGAAGCCTGTGGGATTGCGGTGAATTTGTGAGCAGTTGTTTTAAGCTGCAAATACCCCACCCCCCGGGAGCGCCTCTGTTTGTGATCATCGGGCGTATTTTTATAGTATTGTTTGGCGATAACCCACTTACCGCAGCTAAAGCGGTGAATATAATGAGCGCTTTGGCCAGCGGGTTTACCATATTATTCCTTTTTTGGACGATCACTCATTTTACCCGTAAAATATACCAGAAAGCGCATACCACATTAAGCGCTGAAAAGATATTTACCATTATGGCTGCCGGAGTAGTGGGTGCATTGGCCTTTACTTTCAGCGACTCCATGTGGTACAGCGCTGTAGAAGGTGAAGTATATGCCTTCTCCTCATTTTTGACAGCACTGGTATTCTGGATGATGTTGAAATGGGAGCACAATGCCGATGAACCCGGGGCAGACAGGTGGATTGTGCTGCTGTTTTTTGTTATTGGATTATCCATAGGTATTCACCTGCTTAACCTGCTTACTATTCCCGCTATTGTAATGGTGTATTATTTTCGCCGGTACAAAACTACCCCCTGGGGAATCTTCTGGGCTTTTATAGTGGGCTGCATCATTACAGGGTTTGTGCAAAAATTTGTAATTCAATATACCATAACCGGCTCAGGCATATTTGACCGTTGGTTTGTTAACGGGCTTGGATTGCCCTTTTTCTCGGGCTTCACCGCTTATTTTGTGTTACTGGGAATTGTAATCTTAATAGGCATCCGCAGGGCCGACAAGCTGATCAACAATTTTACAGGATTCGCCATTTGGCTCTCTGTGTTTATTTTCCTTTTTTCGTTTCCTTATATTACCTCTTTCTTTTCATTTATCCTATTTGTGGCAGGCACGGCTTTAGTAGTATATACAGCCTATCACAATAAAAGCAGGATCCTTAATTTTCTTAAGCTGGGACTCTGGTGCTTCGCGTTTATACTTATTGGTTACTCTACCTATCTTACTACCATGATCCGTTCTGCGGCCAATCCTTCGGTGGATATGTACAATGTAGATAATCCCATGAGCCTGGTGGGCTATGTAGGCCGCGAGCAATATGGTGATTTCCCATTAATATATGGTCAAACCTTTTCCGCCGATGTAAAAAGAAACCCTGATGGTACGCCAATGATCAAAGAAAAAGGCTACCGCTGGCAGAAAGGTGATAAGAAGTATATTAATATCGGCAAGAACTTTGAATATGAGTATGAACCTGAGGATATGATGTTTTTGCCCCGTATATGGGATGCCAGTAACGACCAGGGGCACGCCAATTATTACAGGAGCTGGCTGGGATTGGGTAAGGATGAAAAGCCTACATATATTGATAATATCCGCTGGGCTTTCGGCTACCAGATAGGATGGATGTACCTGCGTTATTTTGGATGGAATTTTATTGGTAAGCAAAACGACTTGCAGGGAACCGGCAATGTACGGGACGGCAATACCATTACGGGCATTTCCTTTATTGATAATTTGTTTTTGGGCGACCAGTCTAAGCTGCCCGACAGTATTAAAGAGAATAAAGCCAATAATAAATTGTTTGCCCTGCCTTTTATATTAGGTCTTATTGGTATGTTTTTCCACTACCACCACCACCGTGGAGATTTTTTAGTAAGCTTTTTGTTATTCTTTTTTACGGGTTTTGCCATTGTGTTTTACCTGAATGCGGCCGGTCCCCAGCCCCGTGAACGTGATTACGCGTTTGCCGGTTCTTATTATGCCTTTGCCATATGGATTGGTATTGGTGTGATGATGGTGAAACAATGGTTTGAAAAGGTGATGAATGCTAAGCTGGCCGGTTATGCCGCGGCGGTGATCTGCACCTTGGCTGTTCCCGTTATAATGGGCTTCCAGGAATGGGACGACCACGACAGAAGCAAAAAAGAATTAGCACGCGACCTGGCTACCGATTACCTGGAAAGTTGCGCCCCCAACGCCATACTGTTTACATTTGGCGATAATGATACCTATCCCCTGTGGTATGCCCAGGAAGTGGAGGGTATACGGCGCGATGTAAGGGTGGTGAATTACAGCCTGCTGGGGATTGACTGGTATATTAACCAGATGCGCTATAAAGTAAATGACAGTGAGCCTATAGATCTGTTGTGGGGCCCCGAAAAAACAGAAGGCGATAACCGCAATGTGGTATATTTTGAGGCCAAGCCCAATATACCCCAGAACCAATATGTGTATCTTGGAGAGGTATTAACTAAGATCATTGGCAGTGATGACCCTGCTTATATGATAACCTATGGTGCAGACAATACATTCAATACTTTCCCGGTAAGGAAATTCAGTGTACCTGTTGACAGCGCACTGGTGCGCAAGAACGGAACAGTGAATGCCAATGATACCATTGTAGATGAGTTGCGATTCGATTTGCCACAGGGTAAAAACGCGCTGATGAAGAATGATCTTGCTGTTCTAAATGTAATTGCCGCCAATAAATGGAAACGTCCTATATATTTTACGGCTCCGTTTAATGAGCTTGGATTTTCACAGTACTTGCGGGCCGATGGATTGAGCTACCGCCTGGTACCGGTTCAGCCCAAACAGGATAATGCAAATAACAATGTAAACAACGATGCTGCTTTCGGGAATATGATGAAAAAGTTTGCATTCGGCAATGCCAACCTGCCGGGCGTATACTTTGATGAAGAGAACCGCCGCCATTTATTGACCATACGCCAGGCTTATGCAAATGCCGCTGAAAGTATGGCCAAAGACGGAAGAAAGGAAGAAGCAAAAAAATTACTGGAAAAAAGCGATAAAGGTATCAACGTTGTTAATATGCCTTACGCCATGGTAAGTCGTGGCAACCAGCACAATATTATTGGTATATCCGTAATGGAAGCTGCATACGAGGCCGATTATAAAGAGTTAGGCGACAGGGTGTTGAAAGACCTGAAAAAGGATATTGACCAGCAGTTGAAATATTATGCAGCTTTGGGAAACATGTCGGTTCAGGAAATGACGCAGCACCTGCAGGATCCGGAAGGCTTAAGCGCAAAGCAGCGTACGTTGTACAGCGAGATTGACCAGACCTTCAGGGTGCAGAATTATCTTAGTTTTGTTGAAGGAAAGTATAAAGAACCGGCTGTTAATCCCGAAACGCCTGCTATAATAAAAACAGACAGTCCCGGAGCCAATCCGGATTCTATAAAAAAATAAAGCTATTATTTGGAACTATGCTGGCAGGATTGCAGGATGTGACTTTTGAATTTGGCGCGAGAACCATTGTACGGGATGCCACCTGGCATATACAACCGGGCGAACGGATAGGGCTGATTGGTTATAATGGTACAGGAAAATCAACCTTACTAAAAGTATTGGTGAGCGAATACCTCCCTTCATCGGGCACTGTGGAAAGGGGCAGGGGCACTACTATTGGGTACCTGCACCAGGACTTGCTAAGCTTTGATACCAATGAATCTATATTGCAGGTTGCGCTCGGCGCCTTTGAAAAGATATTGTTATTAGAAAAAGAAATTGAGATACTGGGCAACCGGCTCGAAAAGGAACATGAAGATGAAGCCCTGCTGCATGAATATTCCGATAAGCTGCATGAGCTGGAAATGCTGGGCGGTTACAATATCCATCATCAAACCGAAGAAGTATTGCAGGGACTGGGCTTTGCCAACAGTGATCTGCAAAGACCGTATAAGGAATTTAGCGGGGGATGGCGTATGCGGGTGCTGCTGGCCAAAATGATATTACAGCAACCCGACCTGCTGCTGTTAGATGAACCTACTAACCACCTCGATCTTCCTTCCATTGAATGGCTGGAAAAATACTTGTTGCATTACAAAGGATCCGTAGTAATTGTAAGCCACGATAAATATTTTTTGAATCGCATGGTTACTAAGATCGTGGAGCTATACCAGCAGCAACTGCATTTTTATAACGGCAATTTCGACTTTTATGAAACGGAGAAAGAAATGCGGCTGGAATTGCAGCAGCGGGCTTTTGAGAACCAGCAGGAATATATTCGCCAGCAGGAAAGATTTATAGAACGGTTTCGTGCCAAGGCCACCAAGGCCGCGGCCGCACAAAGTGCCATGAAAAGGCTGGATAAATTGGGCCGCATAGAAGACGTATCCGTTGACCGTCCTGAAATAAAGATCAACTTCCAGTTGGATAAAGTGCCCGGGAAAATTATTTGCACTTTAAAGCACCTGAGTAAAAGTTTTGGCGATATCAGGATCATTGAAAATACATCCGCCGAAATTAACCGTGGCGATAAAATTGCATTGATCGGCGCCAATGGTAAAGGTAAATCCACTCTGCTCAGGATCGTGGCAGGCACAGAGTCATTTAAAGGAGAAAGGATTTGGGGCCACAACGTGGAAGAAAGCTTTTATGCCCAGCACCAGTTAGAAGCGCTTAATGTGCAGCAAACCATTTTGGAAGAGATGAGAAATTGCGGCAGTCAGAAAACAGAACAGGAGTTAAGAACGCTGCTGGGGTGTTTTTTATTTAGTGGTGATGATGTAGAGAAGAAAATTAAAGTGCTGAGCGGAGGCGAAAAAGCAAGAGTAGCGCTGGCAAAAACCATGGTAAGCAAAGCGAATTTTTTAATATTGGATGAGCCTACCAACCACCTGGACCTGCTTTCTATTGACCTGTTGATTGAAGCGTTGAACCGCTACCAGGGCAGCCTCATCATGGTAAGCCACGACAGGCATTTTATTTCGAAAGCCGCCAACCGGATATGGGAGATTGAAAATTATGAAATCAAAGATTTTGCAGGCGGATACGAAGAATGGATGGAATGGAAAGAAAGAAAAAAAGCAGAGGCGGCAAAGAACAGTGTGGCTGTAAAACAGCAGGAAAAAAAAACTTCGCCGGAAGAAAAGAAAACAACTGAAAGACCAAAATCTGCCGCTCCTGTTAAGCCGGTAACAAATACACCAATTGACAAAGAGTTAAAAAGAGAGCTGCAGAAACAGCAGAAAAACCTGCAGCAACTCGAAGAAAGAATTGCCACCCTTACGCAGCAAAAAACAACGCTTGAAGCACAATTGGCTTCTCCTGATATTTATTCAGATAAGAACAAATTCCTGGCTGCCGAATCGAACTATCAAAAGAACAGTGAAGCGCTTGCTGCCGCAAACAGCGAGTATGAACAAACTTTTGAAAAGCTGCTGGAGTTAGAGGAGAAGAATAAATAACGGCGGATGCGAAGCGCGAAGCCTGAAGTTCGGAAGCTGAAAAGAAGCACTAAAAACCAAATCACAAGAACCAAACTTGCCTACCGCAGGCAGGCCTGTCCGCCGAGCCGGATAAATCACAAAATCCGAAGTCTTAAATCCGAAACCCTAAACCCGAAGCCAAATGTAACCATAAACCACAAACGATAAACCACAAACTAATCCTATCGTTAGTAGTTACTCCCAGAAACCTGCACTTTGCAACCTACCCCCAAACACAATACCACAGCGTCTTTATCGTTAAATAATGTGCAACCCCGTTTTGAGAAGCCAATATCCAATTTACTCCGTATACCGCTCTGAAAACTTCAGCTTAAAGAAATTTGATCCGACCCTGTAATTTTTAACCCTTAAAAAACAGTGTCTATGAAAAAGTTATTTACCATGCAAAATGCTGAAGAGATGCAGGCATATATTATAGCCTGGGCCTTCTTTTCAACCATGACAGTATTTGCCCTGTTGTTCGTTTAAAACATCAGTCATTCAAAATGATTAAGGCGAAGTGTATGCACTCCGCCTTTAATTGTTTATCATAAGTGTTCCCGGGTAATCAGCCGTAAATTTCTTACGCTCATACCTCATCCCTTATCCCTTCCCCTCATATCTTTACCAATTTCCATTTCCCTTTTCTGAATATTAAAAAAGAGACAATGGTAATGGCTGTTTCGGCTACCGGTATGGCTGTAAAAACCCCTGCCGGTCCCCAGTTAAAGGTATTGGCCATTAACCATGCTATAGGAATCTGGAAAAACCAAAATCCAAAAAGGTTTACCCAAGTGGGTGTACGGGTATCACCTGCACCATTAAACGCATTGGAAATTACCATACCGATGCCATAAAAAATATAGCCGGCACTGATAATGCGCATTGCCAGTACGGCATAGGCTTTTACATCGGGTTCCTGTGTAAAAAAGGAAACGATCCATTCTGCAAACAACAGGAAGATGCAGGAAACAACACCCATGAATATGGCATTGTATTTTACGGTTTTGGCTACTGATTCCTGAGCGCGTTGGGGCAAATTTGCACCGAGGTTTTGTCCTACCAATGTGGCTGCGGCATTGCTCATGCCCCAGGCAGGCAGTATAAAAAACATTACGATTCTCAGTGCAATCTGGTAGCCCGCAGAGGCCTCGCTATGCCCCGTATGCGCTACTATAGCCGCCAGTACAATCCAGCTTCCCGAGCCGATAAGAAACTGGGATGCGCCCGGCCATGCAATGTTAGCAAGCGCCCGGAGTATACTCCATGCCGGCTTAAAATGCTGCAGCGCGAGTTGCATAACACCCTTGCCGTTAAATAAGTGATATAACTGGTATAACACACCGATTCCTCTTCCCATAGTGGTGGCTAAAGCGGCACCGGTTAATCCAAAGGCAGGCACAGGTCCCCATCCACGAATAAGTAAAGGACATAAAATAATATTGCAGATATTGGCCAGCCATAAACTCTTCATTGCGATCATGGGATTGCCTGCTCCCCTGAATATACCATTGATCAGGAAAAGCAGCATAATCACCACACTTCCCCCCATAATAATACGGGTATAGGTTGTGCCTTCCGCTATCGCTGCCTGCTCTGCGCCCATCATACGCAGAATGTCTGCTGCAAATACTACACCCAGTACACTTATTACAACG
The DNA here is from genome assembly GCF_009192765.1 of Agriterribacter humi. Taxonomy (GTDB): domain Bacteria; phylum Bacteroidota; class Bacteroidia; order Chitinophagales; family Chitinophagaceae; genus Agriterribacter; species Agriterribacter humi. The sequence goes on from NZ_VOHQ01000011.1 coordinate 92,804, forward strand.
GTAATGGCAATGGATAAAATAATAGATTGACCGGCTGCACGGGCTGCACCCGGCTTGTTTTTTTCGCCAATGCGCCTGGCCACCATAGCGCTTGCCGCCATGCTGATGCCCATAGCCAGCGAATACACGATGGTTATTACCGACTCGGTTAGTCCCACAGTTGAGGTAGCGTGTTTACCCAGATGGCTTACAAAAAATATATCTACAACGGCAAATACACTCTCCATGCTCATTTCAAGCATCATAGGGATAGCCAGTAATATTACTGCTTTGCGTATGCTGCCTGTGGTGTAGTCCTGCTCCTGTCCGCTGATAGCTTCTTTTATTAAGGTCCAGGCAGAAACTTGTCGCCTGTTGCCTGTTTCAGTCATGATAAATAAATTGGATGCTAAAAAATACTATAATTGAAATGCAGAGCCGCTTAACCCCGGGAGGCGTAATAAGATTGGCCTGATATAAGAAGAAGGCTTCCCGGAGCCTGATTACATTTTCATAATGCGTTCAATTGAAGGATGTAAAAATAATCATTCGGTCTGGATTTCAAAATTTGCGTAGCGCCACTCATCAAAAAATCATTTTATTTTTTGGTGTGGGCAATCAATCTTTTTGTAATTTCCTTTTTTTGAATGGATATATTTGAAGTGACACAAATAATGCCGGTTAAGCCGGGCCGGGGGAATTAAGATTAAATTATCAAATTTTTATTATGAGAGCCAAAGTCCGGTTTCAGCTATCGCTGATGATGTTCCTTGAGTTTTTTGTATGGGGAGCATGGTATAGCGCCATAGCGGTGTATATGTCATCAAATGGTATGAAGAGTTTAACGCATTGGCCTTTTACCGTAAATGCTATTGCAGCCATTATTGCTCCTTTTTTTGTAGGGCTTATAGCCGACCGTTATTTTGCCACGCAAAAAGTGTTGGGCACACTGCATATACTGGGAGCGCTTTTTATGTTTATTACGCCTTCTTTAACCAATAACCCGCTATTGTTTATTTTATCGCTGCTGGCCTATAATATTTGTTATATGCCCACCATGAGCCTTGCCAATACACTGGCCTTTCATCAAATGACGCAGCAGGAAAAACAGTTCCCGTCTATCAGGGTGTTTGGCACCATTGGCTGGATAGCGGCAGGCTTAACCATTAGTTTTATACTGGTTGGGTTTGTGCAGGAGGATTTGAAGCCCGAAGCCACCGCGCTTCCTTTGTATCTTACTGCAGGCGGCAGCCTCTTGCTGGGTTTATATAGCTTCTCCCTGCCGCATACGCCGCCGCCCGCGGCAGGAAAAAAAGTAAGTGCACGAACAATTATTGGAATAGATGCATTTAAGAAATTAGGCAGCCGCTCTTTTTATGTGTTTTTGGCCAGTTCTCTGTTGATATGCATTCCATTGGCTGTATACTATAATTACACGCAGTTATTCCTTGAAAATTCGCAGTTTGAAAACATTGCCGCCACACAAACTATAGGGCAGGCTTCCGAAATGATATTTATGCTTTTGATGCCGCTGTTCTTTAGAAGGCTTGGCGTGAAATGGATGCTTGCTGTGGGTATGCTGGCCTGGGTATTACGATATGCTCTTTTTGCCGCCGCCGCTCCCGAAACAACCACATGGATGATTATGGCCGGCATTGCTTTGCATGGTATATGCTATGATTTCTTTTTTGTAACCGGGCAAATTTACATGGATAAAAAAGCAAGTGTGGAAATAAGGGCACAGGCCCAGGGGCTAATGATATTTATAACCTATGGTGTAGGAATGCTTATAGGCACCCAAATTGCAGGTGAACTGTACAATAGCTTTCTTGAAGACGGTGCTTCTCTTTCATTATTGCAATGGCAGCATTTTTGGTGGATACCAGCGGCTTTTGCCGGGGGGGTATTGCTTTTCTTTGTAGCGGCTTTCAACGAAAAAATTAAATAGGTGAATAGTGAATGGTCAATTGTGAGTTAGCCCACTGACTGCTGACCACTCACTACTCACCATAATGATCTTAACATCTCAAATTAATAATATCATGCAAAAAATTGCTATGCTTGGTTCCGGTTTTATCGGAAGATTTTATGCAGACTCACTGCAGGGATACCGTAATAAGGACAAAATTGTAAGCATTTACTCCCGCCGCGAAGAAAGCGCTAAAAAATTTGCGCAGGATTATAATGTACAGCATTGGACAATCAATATGGAAGAAGCCATTGCCCGGCCCGAAGTAGATGTAGTATGTATCTCTTTGCCCAATAATTTGCATGAAGAAGCAGTGTTGCTTTGCTGCAAACATAAAAAGGCGGTGATTACCACCAAGCCCCTGGGACGCAATGCGGAGGAAGCTAAACGTATGCTGGAAGCGGTGGAAAAAGCCGGGATTTTTAATGGTTATCTCGAGGATCTTGTGTATACGCCAAAATTCATTAAAGCCCATGAAAGTGTTAAGAACGGAGCGTTGGGAAGAATACTGTGGGCCAAGTCGAGGGAAACACATCCGGGTCCGCACAGCAACTGGTTCTGGGATATAGAGCAGGCAGGAGGCGGATGTATACTTGATCTGGGTTGCCACTGCGTGGAAATTACCCGCAGCTATATTGGTAAGGATATTAAACCAGTAGAGGTAATGTGCTGGGCCGATACACAGGTAAAGCCTATTGATGCAGAGGATCATGGCATTGCTTTGATCAAATATGAAAACGGCGCTATTGCCCAGTTTGAAGTAAGCTGGACATTCCGTGGCGGACTTGATCTTCGTGACGAAGTAATGGGAACGGAAGGAACCATTTGGATAAATAGCTTTTTGCGTACCGGCTTTGAAATGTTTACCACAGGTAAAGGCGCCGACTATGTGGCCGAAAAGGCGGAAAGCAACAGCGGATGGTTATTTCCGGTGGGTGATGAACTCAATGAGCTCGGCTATAACCATATGTTCATGGATATGTTCAATTCGCTGGAGCAGGGCAAAGATCCAAAAGAGACCTTTTATGATGGCTATGTGGTGAATTGTATTCTGGATGCGGCTTACCGTTCGGCCAAAAGTAAATTATGGGAACCCGTACAATTGGATATATGGAGAGGAAAAACAGGGGTAACGAAAGACAGTCATTTGGTGGAGTACGATAAGGATCACTATTTGGTGAAAGAAGAAGTGACACATTATGGTGCAAAAAAATTAATACTGAAAGAAAAACAGTCGGGTAAAATAATAGAAAGAGTTTTGGATTAATAACCAGCAATATTATATCCGCATATAATAAACGGCTTCCTATGTTGGGAGCCGTTTGTATTTTAAATGATTTTTCGCAAAGCGATCAATCCAAACCAAACACACCTTTATTGAGCAATTGGAGGGTTTGTATTTTATATGCCGATGGAACCAGTACCGAAATATTATGACTACTGCCGCCGTAGCTTACCATCCGAACCGGTACCTGCGATAGTGAATCAAATAACTTGCTCAATACATCCGGAGTTTGAGCTATCTGGTTACCTACAATGGAAACAATGGTCTGGTCTTTGTCTATTACTACGGTGCCAAATGGTTCCAGCTCTTTTAATATCTGTTCAAGATGAGCATCATTATCTATGGTAACCGATACGGCAACTTCCGAAGTAGTAACCATATCAATAGGTGTTTTGTATTTTTCAAATACCTCAAATATTTTTCTTAAAAATCCATAAGCGAGCAGCATGCGGCTGCTTTTAATTTTAATGGCAATAATGCCGTCTTTTGCTGCTACTGCTTTTACGCCTACCGACCCTGCTTCCTGCATAATAGTAGTACCCGGCGCTTCGGGCTGCATGGTGTTGAGGAGTTTTACAGGAACTTTTTCCTGCTGCGCGGGCCAAATACAGGTAGGATGTAAAATTTTAGCGCCAAAATAAGCCAGTTCCGCCGCTTCGTCAAAGCTCAGTTGCACTATCGGTTTTGTTTTATTTACGATGCGGGGATCGTTGTTGTGCATGCCATCTATATCGGTCCATATTTCGCACACGCTGGCATTGACGGCAGCGGCTATTAAAGATGCTGTGTAATCACTTCCGCCGCGCTTCAGGTTATCTACTTCCCCTTTTGAATTGCGGCAGATATAACCCTGGGTAACAAATAATTTTGTATCCGGATGCTGATGCAGAATGCGGTTCAGTTTAACCCGGATCGCATCAAAATAGGGTTCGTCATTCACGTCAATCTGCATAAAATCCAGGGCTGGCAGTAGTGCATGATCAATGTTTTTTTCCTCCAGGTATACGCTGAATATTTTTGTGCTCATGAGCTCCCCCTGGGCCAATATGTCCTTGTTCAGCGCTTCGTTAAAAGATATCTTCAGAATTATATTCAGGAAATCAAAATGTTCGGTAATAATAGCTTCCCCCTTTTTAAGGGTGGCTTCATTTTTCAGCAGATCTTTAATGAAAACATGGTAATGCGCTTCCAGTGCGTCTATTATTTGTTTCGTGTGCTGCTTATCGCCTTTGGCCAATGCTTCGCCAATTGCAACCAATGCATTGGTAGTGCCGCTTAATGCGCTTAATACTACAATCTTCGGTTCTTTATCCAAAGTTATTAGTTTCGCTACCTGTTCCATCCTTTCCGGCTTTCCTACGGAAGTGCCGCCAAACTTCATGATTTTCATGATCTGCCGCTTTATTTTTTGATTTTAGCGTGCAAAGATAATGGGAAAGAAAGAATCGGATAAATACAAAATCCGAAACCGGAAATCCGAAATCCGAGGGAAATACAAAGCACCAAAAGACAAATAGCAAGAAACAAATAAAATTCGAAAGACAAATTTCAAATCTGAAGACTGAAACTCGAAATCCGAAGCCAAATGCAACCAGGAGCAGGTGAGGTGAAAAGAGAGGTGTAAGATCAAAGGTGAAAGGTGAGAACTGAGAGGTGAAAGGTGAATAGTGAAAGGTGGCAAGGTGAAAGATGTGTATTGTTAGTAAGTACTTAGCTGATACCTAACTGACGGCTTCAGACTAATAAAAAGGTGAAACATGTAAGCACTTGCTTTATTCATGTTTCACCCTGTGTTAAATTAAAAATGATTAAAAGGGCAAATCATCTACTGCTGCCGGAATCTCCCCGGAAGATGTTGCCTGGTTAGAAGCAGGTTCGTTGTAAGCATTACTCGTTTCAGACTGTTCGTTCCGGTTTCCGCCACCTAAAAGTTGAACACTAAATACCCGCATTGTTAAGGAGGCGCCTGCGGTTCCATCATTCCGGGTAAAATTCCTTACTTCCGGTGTGCCTTCTGCATATACCTGCGTGCCCTTTTTCAGATAAGGTGCAATACCGGTTTTATCGGTCCAGTAGGCACATTCTACCCATGTGGTTTTTTCCTTTTGCTGACCCGAGGAATCGCGGAACTTTTCAGTATGAGCAACGCTGAAATTAATAACGGATTTACCGTTTACTGTGTTGGTAATGCAATCTTTACCTAAATTTCCAATTACTTGTAACTTGATCATAGCATTCGCTTTTATGTTTTTAATGATCCAAGATAATAATTTTTATTCTTTTTGCCCAGGATTAAATAAAAACAGAAACTCGGTATCATTAAAGATAAACTACCTTTGTGCGTCAATCTGTCAGCTATAGAAATGGCATATTTGTTGATGATTAATGTTTAAACATTGAGATGTAGGTAAAAGGTATAAACAATTAAAACTAAATATTATGGCTGTAACAAAATGGGTATTGGATCCCGCTCATACCGAAATAACTTTTAAAATAAGGCACCTGATGATAGCAAATGTGACGGGAAGCTTTAAAAAATTTAATTCGGAAGCCGAAACCAATGGTGATGATTTCGGCAGCGCTAAAGTAACTTTTACTGCGGAAACGGCATCTGTTACGACCAATAACGAACAAAGAGATACGCATTTAAAAAGTGATGATTTCTTTAATGCTGAAAAGTATCCCGAAATTAAATTTGAATCCACAGGGCTAAAGAAAAAGAATGATGATGAATACGAGTTGGAGGGTAAACTTACCATCCGTGATGTAACTAAAGCTATAAAATTGAATGTAGAAGCCGGTGGTGTAGTAGTAGACGGATATGGACAAACGAAGGCAGGCTTTTCTGTAGCAGGAAAGATAAACCGAAAGGATTTTGGCTTAAACTGGAACGCCGTTACCGAAGCCGGTGGCATAGTAGTAAGCGATGAAGTGAGAATGATAATTGAAGTGCAATATATTAAGCAGTAGAAGTTTGTAAAGACTATACTTTCGGTACGGCATGTCATTTATGTATAAAATGGAGTATTTCCCGTTGGTATTGCCAGCGCAGATACTCCATTATTTTAAGGAGCTTTTTATTAATTTTGGGCCTGCCAGTTAAGAATAATAGAAGTGTTTTGAAGAAATTTATTATTTCCGTTCTCGACTTTTTTTATGTTCCGTTTCAAAAAATAATGGACAGGCAGACCTTCCGGTATATTGCCTGTGGCGGCGGCAATACTTTAATGGATATTGTAATTTACTTTATTACCTACAATTTTATTCTTCAAAAACAAATCGTTCATACACCGCTTATCAGCATCAGTCCATATATTGCTGCCTTTATCATATCATTTCTGATAACATTTCCTACAGGCTTTTTTTTAATGAGAAACATTGTGTTTACGGGATCATCTTTGAGGGGAAGAGTACAGTTATTCAGGTATTTTATGCTCGTAGTAATATGTGTGTTCCTGAATTATATTTTTATAAAGTTATTCGTAGAGGGATTTCATTTCTACCCAACCATTGCTAAAATATGGACCACCGCTATTGTAATTTCATTCAGCTACCTGACACAACGGAATTTTACATTTAAAGTAAGGCAGAAAGCGGAATAAAATACTTAAGCCGTCATCTTTTACTTTTTTCGGGATAAAAGAGAAAATAAGGAGCGGTGCTTTTGCTTGGCTTATTTATGTGTACCCCGGCCTAAGTAAATTATTCCTTGTAATAGGCTTACTCACAGGAAGGTTGGTGTTAGGATAGCAACAGCCAGAACAGAAAAAAGGATAAGGTTTATTTGTAGAATTGCATAAAAGTGATCTAAAGTTTTATTGTTTTTGGCTTGGTATTGATTAATATTGAAAATGATTAAAATAGTGGCACGATTCAAGCTAAAAGTGAATCTGGGTTAAATATCTAAAAAATATGAAACAAACGGCATAAATTTTAAACGGTATTTTGCTACCGTTTTTTAACGGTACTTTTGCTACCGTTTTTTAACGGTATTTTGCTACCGTTTTTTAACGGTATTTTTTCCTATAATCAACGGTTTTTTTAAGCGGAAATTACCATTTGTTATTGGGTATCTTAACGATATAAATAATTTTAATTTGTAATTAATTGAATTGCAAATATTTGTAAGCGTGTTTGTATTTCTTCTTCTGGTAGTTTTACTGTGAATTAATTATTCATTCACTTTAAACCATTTAAATCATGCTTACAATTGAGAAGAAATCACTAAAAGTTGGAAAGTACGTTAGCACAGAACATGTAGACACTGTTATCCGCACCTACAAACAAGAAAGGTGGGTACACAATTCAGAACGCCTTGGAAAAGAAGATTCATTAAGCGTTTGGTACAGCATTGAAGAATTAGAAGAGTTCCTTTCACGCTCCAAAGCTCACGGGGGCGATGGTATTAAATTCTACTTTTCGGCTTACCCCGAAAACTATACCGAACGTCCTGAATTTGCCGGTCGCCAAACGTTGGTGCTGGTAGCTACCAAAACAAAGGAGTTGGAAACTGGTGTAACAAATAAGGATATATATATTAAAGGCGAAGAAGGAGTAAAAATATTGGCTTATAACGCCGGAAGTATTTGCCCTCCAATTTGCGGAACAAAACCGGGAACTGGTGTTTCAGGCGATGACTGGGGCGGTATTGGCGTTACTATTGTAGACAGGGGAGAAAAGGGTTTGACCGTTATATAGGCGCATTAACATACATCACTTAATTTAACCCCTTTTACAAAAGGGGTTTTTCTTTTATATTTTCTCACTGCTGCCAATTACCTTGCAGCAAAATGAACTGGAACATTTATATATGGCTTATTTTGCTGGGGAGCATTACTGGTGCATTGGTATATTTTAAAAAAGGGATGCCGGTTTTTCTCAGGGCTTTTCCCGTTTATCTGTTAACAACATTTATAATTGAATTCATTGGAGGGTGGCGAAGCGATAAAGGGTTAACAACCGTATCTCTTTACAATGTGTTTACTACTATTGAATTTGTTTTTTACTTCTGGATGCTTCGCTACATGATCAACAACCGGTTTGCGAAAAAAGTTTTACTGCATAGTTTATGGCTTTATCCGATACTGGTAACTTTGAATAAGCTTTTTTTGCAGAAAGGTCCGCAATTTCATACAATAACGTTTAGCATTGGGGGGTTTCTTATTGTAATGGCCACTATAACCTATTTCTTTGAGCTGTTCCAGCTAAACAAACCGGTTAACCTTACCCGTGAGCCACCCTTTTGGATATGTTCGGGATTGTTGTTTTTTTATGCCTGCACTTTCCCGGTGTATGCGCTTATCAATTTTTTCCAGGACCCTTCCAACATTATCATTAAAAATATAGCCTTCGTTTTCGCCATCGTGAATATTTTACTATATTCATCTTTTATCATAGCCTCATTATGCAGGATCAGAATCAGGAAATCCTTTTCTTAGTTGTTATAGGTGGGCTGCTGGCCCTGCTGCTGGTGGGGTTTATTGTTACCATTCTTTTTTTATACCAGCGCAAACAATATCGCCAGGAACAGGAACTGGCAAGAGTAAAAGAAGAATATGACCAGGAAGTGCTGAAATCGCAGTTGGAAATCCAGGAAACTACTTTAAAGACCATAGCGCAGGAATTGCATGATAATATTGGACAGGTGCTGTCGGTGGTAAAATTATCATTAGCTGTTTTGCCGCTCGAAAAGGAACACCAGGCTTATACGCCTCTTCAGCACATACGGGAAGTACTAAATAAGGCCGTTTATGATCTTGCAGACCTTACCAAGAGTTTACATACAGACCGCATAGCCCAGATTGGATTGGTAGAGTCTATCCGCTTTGACCTGGAAACACTCCGTAAAACAGGATTGATGCAGGTTAACCTGGAACTTCAGGGAGAAGAATATCGGCTGGGAGAGCAAAAGGAAATTTTTATTTTTCGTATTTTTCAGGAGTTGGTTAACAATATTCTGAAACATGCGAAGGCTACTGAGATAGCGATCTTACTGGATTACTTATCCGATAAGGTTTTTGTTTTTTCGGTAAGAGATAATGGGGTAGGATTTAATATGCAGGAAAAAAAGAATTCCCTTTCTCCTTTAAATGGAGTTGGGTTAAAAAGTATGCGCAACAGAGCTAAACTGATAGGGGCTACAATGCTTTTTACTTCAGAACCGGGAAAGGGTACCTTTGTACATATGGAATTGCCATTACTCAGGAATCAGGAAAATGATTAATCAATTATGGCCGACAGCAGCAAAAAAATACAGGTGGCGGTAGTAGACGATCATACACTTTTACGCAATGCCTTAGCCAAGCTTATTGATTCGTTTGATAATTTCTCAGTATTTTTTGAAGCGCAAAACGGGGAGGAGCTAAAAGAAAAATTACGAAAAAACCTTATCCCTGAAATAATACTGCTTGATGTGAATATGCCCGGTATGAATGGCTTTGAAACGGCAGAATGGTTATTCGAAAATCACCCTCAGATCAAGGTGCTGGCTTTGTCTATGTTTAGCGATGAAACTACGATCATACGCATGCTGAAAGCAGGCGCTAAGGGCTACATTATGAAGACGGCCGAACCAGAAGAGCTAAACCTGGCATTAATGTCAGTGGTGCAAAAAAATTTTTACCTATCGGAATATATTTCCGGAAAGGTTGTTGGCGGACTGAATAAAAACATGGAGTTGTCTGATGAGAATGTCATTCTTACAGATAAAGAGGTAGAGTTTTTAAAGCTCACCTGTTCGGAGCTATCGTATAAAGAAATTGCCGAAAAAATGTTTGTGGGTATACGCCGGGTAGAAGACTACCGCAATGCTTTATTTGAAAAGCTCAAAATGCGATCGAGGGTAGGATTGGTGCTTTATGCCATAAAAAAAGGAATTTTCAAGATATAGTAAAGTACTTAACCGGAACCTGAAAATTCAGGTTTTATAATGAGTTTTTCACTACCCGCACCCTATATTTCATAACGTCAATAATATATATTTTCCTGTCCTCAACAAAAATGCTGAATCCTTTTCTGTGGAAATAAGAAAAGGACTGCCATTTTTGCATTTTCTGGTTTGATGGCATAATGCTTGCCTGTTAGCTTATAACTTTTAACTTTTAAAGGAGGATTTAATAATATGGGAAAAATAATAGGAATAGATTTAGGTACAACCAATAGTTGCGTTGCCGTTATGGAAGGCAATGAACCTGTGGTTATAGCTAATGATGAAGGTCGCCGTACTACGCCTTCTGTTGTTGCTTTTATGAAAAACGGAGAGCGCAAGGTAGGAGACCCGGCTAAACGGCAGGCAATTACCAACCCCATTAATACCATAATGTCAGTTAAGCGCTTTATGGGACGCCGGTATGACGAAGTGGGAGAAGAAATTAAACATTGGAGCTATAAGGTAGTAAAGGGTGACAATAATACTGTTCGGATAGACATAGATGGCAGATTATACACCCCCCAGGAAATTTCTGCAATGACCCTGCAGAAAATGAAAAAAACGGCTGAGGATTATTTAGGACAGGAAGTAACAGAAGCGGTTATTACTGTTCCTGCTTATTTTAATGATGCCCAGCGGCAGGCAACGAAAGAAGCCGGAGAAATTGCAGGATTAACTGTTCGTCGTATTGTAAATGAACCAACCGCGGCTGCATTGGCTTACGGCTTGGACAAAAAGCATAAGGATGAAAAAATAGCAGTGTTCGATCTGGGTGGTGGCACTTTCGATATTTCTATTCTCGAATTGGGAGATGGCGTATTTGAGGTAAAATCTACAAACGGAGATACGCATTTGGGAGGAGACGACTTTGATAAAGTAATTATAGACTGGTTAGCTGATGAGTTTAAAAAAGATGAAAATATTGATCTGAGGAAGGATCCCATGGCTTTACAGCGTTTAAAAGAAGCGTCCGAAAAGGCTAAGGTTGAATTGTCTTCTTCCAGCGAAACCGAGATAAACCTGCCCTATATTACTGCTGCAGATGGCGTTCCCAAACATCTTGTAAAAAAGCTGACCAGGGCCAAATTTGAGCAATTAGCAGATAATCTGCTGGAAAGGTGTTTGAAACCCTGTGAACAGGCCCTGAAAGACGCAGGCTTAAATACCAATCAGATAGATGAAGTGATATTGGTGGGCGGAAGCACACGTATTCCTAAAGTTCAGGAAATTGTTGAAAAGTTTTTTGGTAAAAAACCCAATAAGGGTGTAAATCCTGATGAAGTTGTAGCATTAGGTGCAGCAATTCAGGGAGCCGTATTAACCGGTGAAGTAAAAGATGTATTGTTGCTTGATGTAACCCCGCTTTCGCTGGGCATTGAAACAATGGGTGGTGTAATGACACGCCTTATTGATTCTAACACAACGATACCTACAAAAAAATCAGAAGTTTTCTCAACTGCTTCCGACAACCAGCCCGGCGTTCAGATTCATGTATTGCAGGGCGAAAGACCAATGGCTTCCCAGAATAAGAGCCTGGGCATGTTTAATCTTGATGGTATACCGCCGGCACCGCGTGGCGTTCCCCAGGTTGAAGTAATATTTGATATTGACGCGAATGGCATTTTAAATGTTACCGCAAAAGATAAAGGAACCGGCAAAGAACAAAATATACGCATTGAAGCGGGTAGCGGATTAAGCAAAGACGAAGTGGAAAAAATGAAAGCCGAGGCTAAAGCCAATGAATCTTCGGATAAGGAAGCACGTGAAAAAGTAGAAAAAGTGAACCAGGCCGATAGCCTTATCTTTCAAACAGAAAAGCAACTGAAGGAATTTGGCGATAAAATACCGGCAGATAAAAAGGGACCCATAGAAGCGGGGCTCAATAAATTGAAAGAAGCGCATAAACAGCAGGATATTGCCGGCATAGATACAGCTATGGCAGAATTAAATACCGCCTGGACGGCAGCTTCAGAAGAAATATATAAGGCCCAGCAAACAGGGGCTACTGCTTCCAATAATGCAGGCCCCGAGCAGGAACAGCAAGGTGCTAAAGCAGATGGAGACAATGTAACTGATGCCGAATTTGAAGAAGTAAAATAAGAGTTTTTAAAATTTAATCGTAAGAACTCCTGAATTTTCAGGAGTTTTTTTATTATAGTGAAATCTAATATAAGCGCAGATGGCTAAGTAATTTTTTTTCAGGAATAGAGGATATATTTGTCCTTTATTATCTGTAGCTTTATATAAAAATATTTGAAATAGTGCGGCGCAATATCATTTTAATTATTCTCTTGATTATTGGTTTAGGCGTATTACTAATACAAAGCTGTGCACAGCGCAATGATGAAAATGAAATTATACCGGTATCTAAAGAAAAGCCTGCCGATTTAGGATCTGTTTCAGCATTGCCATTAACATGTGATGCACCTGAAAATAATCCCACAACAGAAGAAAAAATTGAACTGGGCCGTTTGCTTTTTTATGACCCGATTCTTTCGGGCAACAAGGATGTTTCCTGCGCTTCCTGCCACCATCCCGAATTTGGTTACGCCGAGAGCCTTGAATTATCAATTGGGGTGAATGGAAAGGGATTTGGATCTAACCGGCAATTTGTTCAACCTAACGATATCCCGTTTACCAAACGAAATTCACCTGGTTTACTCAATGCCGCGTTTAATGGTATTGATATAAATGGCAATTATAAGCCTGAAGATGCGCCGATGTTTTGGGATATGCGGGCCAAAAGTCTCGAAGAGCAGGCGATGAATCCTATTAAGCAGCTTGAGGAAATGCGGGGACGTGACATAGCGGAGCATGATATGTTGAATGTGATCATTAAAAGGTTAAGAGCTATTCCTGAATATAAACGCTTATTTACAAAAGCTTTTAATGAAGAAGATGCCATTACCGAAACAAATCTGGGTAAAGCATTAGCCAGCTTTCAACGCGGTTTGCTGGCCAATAACTCCAGGTTTGATGAATTTATGCGCGGTAACCCTGCTGCATTAACCCAGTCGGAGAAGGAGGGAATGCAATTGTTCCTGGAATCGGGATGCGCACGTTGCCATAACGGGCCTATGCTTTCCGATTTTAAACCGCATGTACTGGGTGTTGCTGATAATGAAAAAACAGGGATCGTTGATTCAGGGATCAATAACAGTTTTGCATTTCGCACGCCAACATTAAGAAATCTACGCTTCTCTGCTCCTTATATGCATAGCGGTAAATTAAAAACACTTGAGCAGGTATTAACCTTTTATGAAGATCTGCACGGCAAAGCTTTGCCTAATCCGAACGTCAAAAAGGAGCAATTGGATACGCTTGCTATACAAACCCGCGTAGCATTTAAAAATATTCCGCGAATAGTTGAATTTTTAAATACGCTCAATGATGATAAGTACGACAGAAGAATACCGGATGCTGTGCCCAGTGGGTTGAGCGTGGGTGGCAACATTAAATAATACCTCTTACATTTATGGAAACAATCTGCCGCACGAATGACAAAAATTGGTTTAATATCCGATACCCACGGCTTTCTCGATGAAACTATTTTCAGGCATTTTGAACATTGTGATGAAATATGGCATGCAGGCGATTTCGGCGATCATGCTGTGGCAGATGCGCTTAAAACCTTTAAGCCACTGAAAGCTGTATATGGCAATATAGATTCGAATGATATAAGAAGTATTTATCCCGAAAAACTTCATTTTGCAACAGAGCAGGTACGTGTTTTTATGCAGCATATTGGCGGGTACCCAGGGAGGTATGCACCGGGGGTAAAGAAAGAAATTATAAATAATCAACCGGCATTGTTTATCAGCGGGCATTCGCATATTTTGAAAATAATATACGACGATCAGCTCAATTGTCTGCACATCAATCCGGGAGCTGCGGGAAGGCAGGGATGGCATAAAGTAAGAACGATAGTACGGCTGGTAATTGATGGCAATACAATGAAGGATTGCGAAGTAATTGAATTGGGTAAGAACAGCAGCAGGTTATAATGTATGGTTATTATTTTGTTTCGGTAATGCTTAATTATGCCTGTTCGGTAGTTTTATCAAAAGTTAATACCGGAATTTTTGAAGCGTACGACAATAATTTATTGGTAATCCTGTTCCATAAGCCGGGCAGGCGAAATTCTTTTATTGACTGTCCAAGGATAAGATCTGCATTGATCCGTTTCGAAAAATCAAGCGTGCTCTTGGCAAGATTTTTTCCTTCTAATAAAAAACATTGAACAGGAATGGAAGAAACGCTTTGCACCAGTTCGAGTGTTTTATCTACTATATTGTTTCCATTGCTGTTGTTCAAATAGCTTCTCAAAGAAACCAGGTAAACAGTTGATTTAAAAGAGCGGGCCAGCATCGTGGCAAGTTTAATCCGTTCTACCGGGATATCATTGTACAGGGGTAATACGATCTTCTTGAAATGACTTACCAGGCCGCCAGACCTGACTGCCAGAATGGGGATATTGGTTTTGCGGGCCAACATGCTGATAGAAATAGAAGAAATGATACGTTGCAGTAAGTTAAATTTAGATAGTCCCAATACCACCATATCCATATTATAGGACTCAATATATTGTTTGAGCTGCGCTTGCGGGTGTCCTTGCAACAGGCTGATCTCAATTTCTCCTTCCCCACACAATTGACTTTTATATGCTGCTTTAAGCCTGGCAAGTTTTTCGCGGCAGGTTTGCATATTAATATGCGATGCATAGGGCGTAAAGCGGCTGGCATCTATTGGCAAAAATGGGAAAACAGGGTTAAATACAACATGTACCAGGTGAATATTGCAATTAAAGCTATTGGCCATCTCTATAGCTTTGGCAATGGCCCATTTATTTTTGGCTGTAAAATCAACCGGAACGAGGATATTGTACAATTTGTTTTGCATAGAAAAGGTTTTTTTGGTTTATAAAAGTTTTCATTCGGATATGGATATATATTAGATCATGCTATAGTCAGCAAGGGTTTAAAGGCTTTTTCCTTTATGGAAATATAGGCAATTTTTTCCAATAATTCATCCCCTGTGCAAAAAGCAACTCCCTTGCCTGCATGTGCCATAATACACCTGTCATCCCTGTCATCACCTACCACAATGCAGTTCCGTAGCGATACATTATATTTATCGCATGCGTATTGTAAAGCATTGGTTTTACAATAAGAATGCCCGCAAATACTTTCAGGAGAGGCAAAGAAATAGGAGGGCATATTTACTTCGCCGGTTGCCTTGCCTTCATAAATATCAAGCTGGTTAGCATATGCAAAATCGCCACCAATATTTTGCCGTACATAATTTGCAATCAGCAGGTAACTATGGCTGATGATACCGACCAGGTATTCTTTTTCCTTTAATGCCTGCACTACAGCCTGTATATCTTTTACCATTTCAATGCGTGAAACGATATTCAGCAGATCGTCCATTGTTTTACCTTTTAACAGTAAGCCAATTCGTTTGGTTAAGATAATCGGATCTTTTTCATTGAACCTCAGGTCTTCCAATTGACGGGTAAAGCCAAAAGCAATAGCGCACTCATCAATAAAGCGGCCATTGAAAATGGTGTCATCCAGGTCAAAAACAATGAGTTTATGATATTTCGAAAGATTTTCCTTAAGTGTATTGTGCATTTCCCGCTGAATGGTTTCTATAGAAGATATTTCTTCTTCCGGCAGGTTAAATTCCGATTGAGGTTGTGCTTTGGCAATAATGGCCCGCGATACCTCTTTACTCATTTTCCCCAGGCTTTCCCAAGGCTTGCTGTTATTTTCTATATAGCCGATATTCACTTCTTTAATTCTGGCTTTCATCAGGTACATGTCAATGAGAATGCCTATATCTACACCGTAATCATTAAAAAAATCAATTCTTTTAAAAAAGTTTTTCCGGCCGGAGATCATTCCGCTCAATGGTTGTGAGAAACCCGACAGCCCGGGGTAATAGATATTAAGCAACGGCTTGGCAACCAGCTCTGTTACCCGGCCTGCGTTTCTGGCAAAAGTGGCCTTTACAAAATCTGCTTCATCATCAATTAGGGGGGTGGCAAGCAGGTTAATCGTCTCAGGAGGATATGGGTCAATATCGCCGTCAAGGAAAATCAGTATTGCATTGCCGGCCATTTGAACTCCTTCTTTCATAGATATTCCTTTTCCTCTTGTTTTGCTATTGATAATTTTAGCCCCCGCCTCCAATGCAACTGCAACCGTTTCGTCTTCCGAATTATCATCTACAACAATAACTTCATTTACGAGGGAGTTTCCCAGGCAGAAACGCACAATATTACCAATCGTTTTTGCTTCATTCAGCGTTGGGATAATTACAGTAACCATTAATTCTTCTTTGTTTTATACGTTTAAGCACAATATAAACATAGGGAGGCCAGGCAAGTTACTTAACAGCGATGTAAATCAAAAGGCATACCCTAAAATATAGGTCTCTTATTATTTTACATGTATCAAACAGGATTGTAAGTGTAAACCCCGGGTATTACCTGCTGGTTTACTTTAAATTGATGTAAAATAAAAAATCCCGAAGATTTCGGGATTTTTAAATGAGATGAACAGGTAATTATTAATATTCGTTATTGTAATCTCTTTTGTTATAGCCACCGCGATCACGATCACGGTATCCACCGCCACCGCCGCCTTTGTTGTAGCCGCCGCCACCGCCGCCACCACCAAAGCTTCTCTTTTTAAAACCACCGCCACCGCCTGGTTTAGCTGGTCTTTCCTGAGCTTCGTTGATAACGATTTTTCTCCCCAGAATCTCCTTGTCATACAGGCTACTGAGCGCATTTTGTGCTTCAGTATCATTTTCCATTTCTACAAAACCAAATCCCTTGCTTCTTCCGGTTTCGCGGTCTTTAACAATTTTGATTGAAGTAACAGTACCATACTGTTCAAATAGATTTCTAAGGTCGTCCTCTGTCATTGTCCAGGAGAGGTTGCCTACGTACAGGTTCATTGTAACTAAAATTTAAAAAGTGAAAATTGAAAAATAGTAATGGAAACTTAGTCGCTACAATGATCTGAGAACCGGAGGTTAGCCGTAAAACCAGCCAGAATAGGAACTAATGGTGCATTACTGCATTGTGAAGATAATGTTTTCCAAAATAATACCATATAAAATGGAATATATTTATATTAATTCTATCGGTAGGAAAAGACAAGAAATATGAAATAAAGAATATATAAAAAGAGGCTGCTAAATCAGCAACCTCTTTCTTTTAATATTTATTCAGCTACTACTTCAAAGCTTAACTCTGTTTCGTTTCCGTTACCAAAGTCAATTTTAGCCTTGTGTGTGCCCAGCTCTTTTACCTCATCCAGAATATGAATGCGGCGGCGGTCTATTTCATAGCCTTTCTGATCGCGGATGGCACGGGCAATTTGAACGGTAGTAACACTACCGAAAATTTTGCCTGAAGTGCCTGTTTTTGCGCCGATGCGCAATGGGCTTTCGTTGAGTTTGCTAATGACCAGGTTAATTTCAGCCAGTAGTTTTTCTTCCTTCTTCTTTAGCTGCTTAAGCTTTTCTTCCAACTGTTTAAGGTTAGAAGGCGAAGCTTCAATGGCAAATTTTTGAGGAATCAGATAATTGCGCGCATAACCGCTCTTTACCTTTACTTTTTCGTTGGCTGAACCTAAGTTATCTACGTCTTGTATTAAGATTACTTCCATGATTGCCTCCTTACTTTAAAAGATCAGTTACATACGGCAATAGCGCCATTTGACGGGCTTTCTTTATCGCGTCTGATACCTTGCGCTGGTATTTAAGCGAATTGCCTGAAATACGGCGGGGTAACATTTTACCCTGTTCATTGAGGAATTTTTTCAAAAACTCAACGTCCTTGTAATCAATGTACTTAATACCGTACTTTTTGAAGCGGCAGAACTTCTTCTTAGGCTTCTCTGTTTTGATAGCCGTAAGATATTTAATTTCATTAGCTTTTGCCATACTATTCAGCCTCCGCTTTTTCGTTTTTGTAACTTACACCACTTCTCTTTCTGGCATTGTACCCGACGGCGTATTTATCGAGTTTTGTAACCATGTGACGTAATACCTGCTCGTCACGTAACAGTTGAATCTTCAAAGTTTCATTGAAGGTGGATGGCGCAATAAATTCCACAACCCAGTAAATACCCGTGGTCTTTTTCTGGACGGGATACGCCAGTGATTTCAACCCCCAGGGGTTAGAATACACGATCTCGCCACCGGCTTCGGTAACCAGGTCTGTGTACTTTTTCTGAGCAGCTTTAGACTCTTCATCGCTCAGAACAGGGGTAAAAATCACCATCAATTCATAATTGTTCATTACCCTGAATTTTAGTTAAAAAAAATATGGGGTGCGAAGGTAGTTTTTTTTTGTTATATTTTATGGAAATATTTGTGAAGGTGAGAGGCGTAGGATATAAGGCCTAAGGCGAACCTGGGACCTGAAACTTGCAACCTGTATATGCATAGAAATATAAAGGTTTGGAAGATAAATCATAAAAGATGCGATACACCATGCCGGGAAAGACACTTATACCTACACCTTACGCCTTACAGCGTATACCTGATTGCCAACCTGTCAGTAATTCTTTCAATGGCATTTTATTTGCCGGCAGATTGTTGCTATTTATAACTTTAATTGAATCAAGCATTATGCAAAAAGGAAACATAAGGGTACAAACGGAAAACATATTCCCGATCATTAAAAAATTTCTTTACAGCGAACATGATATCTTTTTAAGAGAATTGGTCAGCAATGCCGTTGACGCCACTCAAAAATTAAAAACATTGTCTTCCATTGGAGAGGCTAAAGGCGAATTGGGTGAATTACGGATAGATGTGAAACTAAATGCCGGGGATAAAACCCTCACTATTTCTGACAAAGGTGTGGGCATGACCGCTGAAGAGGTGGATAAATATCTTAACCAGGTGGCATTTAGCGGTGCAGAGGAATTTTTGGAAAAATATAAGGGGCAAAATGAAAGCACTATTATAGGTCATTTCGGGCTGGGATTTTATTCTTCCTTTATGGTGAGCGATAAGGTTGAAGTTATAACAAAATCATACCAGCAGGATAAGCCGTCAGTTAAATGGGAATGCGATGGCAGCCCCGCATTTACGCTCGAAGAAACAGATAAACCGGATAGAGGTACCGATATTGTGCTTCATATTAATGAAGAAAGCAAAGAATTTTTAGAAGCAGGAAAAATAAGGCAGATACTGGAAAAATTTTGCCGGTTTTTACCCATTCCTATTTTCTTTGAAGACAAACAGATCAACAATACCACTCCTGCATGGACTAAAAAACCTTCTGACTTAACAACGGAAGATTACCAGAATTTCTATAAGGAGCTATATCCATTTAACGAAACACCACTTTTCTGGATTCATCTGAATGTGGATTATCCCTTCAATCTTACCGGTATCCTGTACTTCCCCAAAATAAAGCAGAGTTATGAAATACAAAAAGATAAAATTCAGCTATACAGCAACCAGGTATTCGTTACCGAAGAAGTAAAAGACATTGTACCCGAATTTTTGATGTTGCTGCAGGGGGTAATTGACTCTCCGGATATACCGCTGAACGTAAGCCGTAGCTATTTACAGGGCGATCCCAATGTGAGGAAGATCAACAACCATATCACTAAAAAGGTTGCCGACAAATTAGAAGAGATATTCAACAAAGACAGGAAAGCGTTTGAAGAAAAATGGGAACATGTTGGACTGTTTGTGAAGTATGGAATGATGACCGATGATAAGTTCTTTGAACGGGCCAATTCATTTCATCTTTTTGAAGATGTGGAAGATGGAAAATTTTATACGCTCGAAGAATACAGAACTACCACAGAAGCTTTACAGAAAAACAAGGAGGGCAAGCTGGTTATATTGTATACTACCAATCCTGTGCAGCAGGATGCTTATATTCAGCAGGCCAAAGCCAAAGGATATAAGGTTGTAAAAATGGAAACCCTGGTAGATGCTGCATTTATAAGCCAGGTAGAAACCAAATGGGAGAATGTTCATTTTACCCGTGTAGATGCTGATATTGCTGATAACCTGGTTGATAAACAGGAGGCCGGGGAAACCGTACTCAACAAAGAAGAAGCCGATGCGTTAAAAGATTTGTTTAACGTGCAACGGCCCGAAATCAATATGTCTGTTGAAGTGAAAGGGCTGGGTGCTGAAGCACCGCCGGTAGTTGCCACGCGCCCGGAGTTCATGCGACGCATGAAAGACATGGCCCTGGCAGGCGGACCTATGGCCGGATTTTATACTAATATGCCGGATGAGGTAACACTTACCGTAAATGGTAATCACCCCGTTTTTCAGACTATATTACAGGAAGCCGATGAAATTAAAAAAGAAAAGGCTATTCACAACCTGGCCGATCTGGCTTTATTGTCGCAGGGGTTACTGAAAGGAAATAATCTTACTGATTTTATTAATCGCAGCGTGGAACTGATGGGTGGAACACAGAAAAGTAAGATTATCCTGGAGAGCTGATAATGCGTTTGATTCATATATACTAAAAGCAATGGGGCTGTCTAAAAAGTAATATTTTGCCACACAGACCCGCCTGAACCGGACGGGCAGGCACGAGGGCACGAAGAAAATAAAACTTAAAGATCAGGACTTCGAGTCTTAGTGGACATATCTTCTATACCGGCTCTTTTGAGACAGCCACATTGTTTTTATGCTTTTCCGTGGAAAGTGTTATGCTGTAATATCTTTTTTCAGTATAACACCATCCAGCCATTTCAATTTTCTTTTGCGGTATACCGGCTCATATTCAAACTCGAAAAATGTTTCTATGTACCTGGGGCTCACATATAAAAAATAAACCGGGCGGGGATGTTGTTCTATTGAAACGTTTACCTTTTCCAGGAACCTGGCAATTGTATCATCGCTAAAAGGGTTGAACATAAAGAAAACAGATTCGTTGGGCTGTATATCATATTCCAATACGTTTTTACATAAAACCCGGTATTCCATTTGAGGAAATAGAGAACTGATCTTTTGCATATGCTGTTCTGCAATGCTGCATACCTCCTGCGCAAAATCTACACCTTTAATTGTTATAAATCCGTAATGAGCGGCCACTACCATTGCCCTGCCTTTTCCGCAGCCAAGGTCTGTAAAAGATCTGTCGTCACAAATTTCGCACAACCGCTTTAGCAAAGCTTCCAGTATGTAAAAGTTTACCGCCTCGTATCTTGATGAATGCGAGATATCTCCGTTAGCAATAGTAAGCTGTGTTAACTCAAGAGGTTTGGAAGTATCAACCCCAAATTTTTTTTCCCCTCTTATTTCATGCATCAAAATAAAACCGGCAAGAACAGGATTCCAGTTGAAGGCGAAATACCCATACAATTTTATATAGTTAAGCCATTTTTTCAATTGCCGCTCGGTCTGAGATCAATCACTTTTAGTTGCAGGCTTTTTTCACCGTTCCATTCATTTTCATCAATTGTAAAAACAATATCAGCAGGTTTTTTGGATTGCAATATGCTGAAATGTTGTGCCATATTAAATCCAATGCCGCTTATCACTGTATTATCCTGCTTTATTGAAAATTTAATATGTTGTTCTTTCACAACCCTGGAATAGCCGGTGTCTGTAATATTTCTGCATACAAAAACAGGCCGCAGGTTTTCGGGGCCAAAGGGCTCCATCTGGCAGATAATTTTATATAGAACCGGTTTAATATCGGCAAGTTCAATTACTGCATCAATGAAAAGAACAGGGATTAGTTGGGCGGGCTTAATCTGAGCCGCAACCACTTCTTCAAATTTGTTGCTAAAAGCCTCCACATGTTCAGGAAGCATTGTCATACCCGCCGCTGCAAAGTGTCCGCCATATCCTAATAAATGCTGCCTGCAGGCATGAATGGCTTCGTATAAATTAAAACCCGGCACACTTCGGGCGCTGCCGGCCACTATTTCGCCACTTTGCGTTAGCACTACGGTGGGGCGGTAATATTTTTCAATAAGCCTGGAAGCTACAATGCCTACCACTCCTTTATGCCAGTGCGGCTGATAAACAACGGTTGTTTTTCGCTGTACCAGTATTTCATCACTTTCAATAATACTTAAGGCCTGCCCCGTAATGCTGCTGTCGGCCTCTTTTCTTTCGTCATTGTCGGAGTGAAGCATCCCGGCATATTCAATAGCTTTTGCATAATCTTCTTCAATAAATAACTGAACGGCTTTACGGGCATCGTCCATACGCCCGGCAGCATTTATGCGCGGGGCTATCACAAAAACAAGGTTGGTAATATGGATCACTGACTTTTGAAGCCCGCTTAATTCAATAAGCGCCTTTATGCCGGGAGAAGGATTTTCGTTTACCTGCTTTACACCATAATAGGCAAGTATCCTGTTTTCGCCCGTCATTGGCACTATGTCGGCTGCAATGGCAGTTGCTACCAAATCGAGATAATTAAAGCATTCTTTTTCTTCAAGCCCTAAATACGAGGTTAATGCACAAATGAGTTTAAACCCTACCCCGCAACCGCATAATTCTTTGTACGGGTATGGGCAATCTTTTTGTTTGGGATTTAATATGGCAGTTGCCGGCGGAAGTTCCTCATCGGGCAAATGATGATCACAAATAATAAAATCAATACCCACAGACCTGGCATACCGTACAAGTGCTACCGATTTAATGCCACAATCCAGAGCTATAATAAGTGTAATATTATTTTCAAGAGCAAAGTCAATACCTTCTTTGGAAACCCCGTAACCCTCACGATAGCGATGGGGGATATAAAACCGGATGTTTTCCGGAATGTATACTTTTTGCAGAAACCGAAACATGCATGATACTGCCGTAGTGCCGTCTACATCATAATCTCCAAATACAAGGATGTTTTCTTTGTTTTCAAAAGCAGTAAGTATCCTTTGCACCGCCTTAGCCATATCTTTCATTAGCATGGGGTTATGCAGATCAGACAGTTGCGGGCGGAAATAATTTTTAGCCTGATCGTAGGTTTCAATTCCTCTTTGAGACAGTATTTTACAAAGCGCCGGATGTATGGTAAGCGCACTGGATAATTGCTTCACTTTATTTTCCGGCGCCTCAAGTATGTGCCATCGTTTTTCCATTGGTGTTTGTTTGGCTAATGCTTTCTGTCTGTTGTGTAATTTACCATTTCTTCCAATGCATTGCGAATTTCTGATGGAGGAAATTCATGCAAAACCGAAAGTGCCTTTTCCCTGTATTCAAGCATTTTTTGCTCTCCATATTCAATTCCACCCGTTTGCTTTACGTTTTCTATCACATAATTCACTTTCTCTTTTCTGCGGTTCTGGTTCTTTATTATGTATATGAGTTCTCTCCGTTTTGAAGGTGCGGCATGATTTAGTGTATATATTAAAGGAAGCGTAAGTTTCTTTTCTTTTATATCGTTGCCGGTTGGCTTACCAATGCTGTCGGTTCCATAATCAAAAAGATCATCTTTTATTTGGAAAGCTATGCCTGTATATTCTCCAAATTGCCTGAGTTTTTCTGTAATATCTTCATTTTGAGATCCGGACCAGCCTCCTGCGGCACAGGCAGATGCCAGTAAAGAAGCTGTTTTTGTTTTGATAATTTCAAAATAAATATCCTCATTCAGGTTCAGCCCCCGCGCCTTTTCAATTTGTAGAAGTTCTCCTTCGCTCATTTGACGCACTGCATCGGAAAGAATATGCAGTATGCGATAATCTTGTCCGTTCAGTGATAAGAGCAGCCCTTTGCTGAGCAAATAATCGCCCACAAGAACAGAAACCTTGGTTTTCCATAAAGCATATGTAGAAAAAAATCCCCTTCTTTCATACGATTCATCCACAACATCATCATGTACAAGGGTAGCGGTGTGTAACAATTCTACCAGGGAAGCTGCCCGGTAAGTTGAATCATTGATCCCCCCCGCAAGCTTGGCTGAAAGTAAAACAAACATGGGCCTGAGTTGCTTTCCCTTCCGCTTTACAATGTATTGCATTATCCTGTCGAGCAAAGGAACATTGCTTTTTACTGATGCCTTGAATTTTGATTCGAAGATTGCCAGTTCATCCGATATAATTCTCTTTGCTGTATTCATCTGTATAAAAAAGGCATAAATGTTGCAACTAATACGTTCAGTTTGCTGTCTGATGTAAAACACTGCAAGTTAACTGTGTAATTTATTATTTCTAAAAAATTTGGTATTTGACACTCAATCAATACTTTTGCATATAACCTTTTTGTAAGATCACCGTATTCACTCACTAATATTTTAGACATTATGGCAACCAAAAGGATTTTCTTTCTACTGGGGATTTTTACTTTGCTAACCACATACCTGTTTGCCCAGGAAACCACGGGAAGCTACGACTGGAGAGATTCTTCTTTAATTCCTTCCAAAAGACTGGGGCAGCATAACGAGTTTTTGAACAACCAGTATAATTTTCCTGCAAAGCCAAGAAACCAGTGGGAACTGGGGTTAAAAGTAGGTACATTTAATATATTGGGAGATGTGGCATCGCAGTTTCCTACACCAGGGTTTGGCGTACATGTAAGAAAAGCGCTGGGTTACCTGTTTTCTGTACGCGCTGAATACGTGTATGGTATGGCAAGAGGTGTAAACTGGAAAGAAAGAACCAGCGGCTTTGCTGATCATTGGCGTGATGCCGGCTATGGCGCCGGGCAAACCGTTTTCGATAATTATAAAGCCAATGTGCAGGACCTGTCATTACAGGGAGTATTCACTTTTAATAACATCCGTTTTCATAAAGGTAAAACCGGTTTTGTTGTATATGCACTCGCAGGTATAGGCGCCACAGTATATGAAACGAAAACCAACGTTGTATCAGATGCTGGTACAGCATACAATTTCAGTACGATTGGGGTTAACAATGTTTACAAAGAAAGGAGACAAACCATTAAGGACGTTAAAAACCTGTTGGATGCCGGAAGCTACAATACACTTGCCGAAAATGAAGGCAATGCAAGAGCGAAACTTTTTGGCAAAACTCTCCGTTTTTCCAGAACAGTGGGTGCAGGTGTTGCCATTAAACTAAGCGACAGGTTAAACCTGGCTATAGAAGACAGGTTAACTTTTACAGGCGATGACCTGCTGGATGGCGTTCGCTGGCAAAATACAGGGACTCCGGGTAACCCTACTACAGGCAGGGTGCTTTCACCCAGCAATGATATGTATAATTATGCCAGTTTAGGGTTAAATATCAATATAGGCTCTAAGTCTGTTCAGCCTTTGTGGTGGCTCAATCCATTGGATTATGCTTACAGCGAGCTAAACTCTCCCAAGCATATGAAAATACCCAAACCGGTATTGGATGATGCTGATGGAGATGGTGTTTCTGACCAGTTTGATATGGAACCCAATACGCCTGCCGGTGCATCGGTTGATACACATGGTGTGAGCCGGGATACAGATGGCGATGGCGTACCTGACTATAAGGATAAAGAATTGATAACACCTACAGTTTGTCAACCTGTTGATGCTGATGGCGTAGGCAAATGCCCTTGCCCTGATGAGTCATGCTTCGAGGGATATGTTGCTAAAAGAGGCGGCAGCGATTGCGGAATAGGCGATTTACCCAGTATTTCTTTTAATGCCAAAGTCTTTAAGATTTCACAAGATGCCGAAGCTGTGCTGGCTAATGTAGCAGACAGGCTTCGTCAGAACCCCAATTGCAGGGTAGTAGTAACAAGCTATACTTGTGAACCTTCTAAGTCTTCACAGCAATTGAGCTGGGATAGGGTAAATGTGGTGATCAACTACCTTGTTGAAAAACAAGGTATCAGTTCCGACCGCTTAATATTCAAATATGGTGAAACTGGTGGAGATTGTAATACTGTAGATCTCAGATCAGCAGATGTGAGTGATGAAGGTCCTAATACGGTTCCTGCACCACATCCCAACCTGAGAAGAAGGGGTTAATGAGTTGATTTTCAATAGTTAATCATAAATTTTAAAAAACTGGCTCAGCAA
This sequence comes from Agriterribacter humi, assembly GCF_009192765.1. Classification (GTDB taxonomy): domain Bacteria; phylum Bacteroidota; class Bacteroidia; order Chitinophagales; family Chitinophagaceae; genus Agriterribacter; species Agriterribacter humi. The sequence continues at coordinate 118,935 of NZ_VOHQ01000011.1, forward strand.
CAAGCTGTAGCCAGTTTTTTTATCAATACCTTAACGTGTTGCTAAATATCAGAAGTTTATATTTATTCTCTCAGATTGTATTATAAAACAATTATTTTTGCCCGCCTTTTATGAGAATAATCAAATACCTTTTTTTGCTGGTTGGTGCAGTTTGCGTCCTTTCGTCCTGCTCTAAGTTTTCTAAAGTAATGAAAAGCAAGGACTATGAGTATAAGCTCCGGATGGCTGATCAATACTTTGTGAAGAAGAAATATCGCTTTGCGCAGCAGTTGTACGAGGATTTGTTTCCTGTGTTCAAGGGCTCTAACAAATTTGAAGACATTCATTATAAGTTTGCTTATTGCGCCTATTATCTGAAAGATTATATCAGTGCCGAAAACCTTTTTAAAAGTTTTCTTGAATATTTCCCCAATAGTGCTAAAGCGGAAGAAGTGGATTTTATGCATGCATTCTGCTACTTTAAACAATCGCCCAGGCCGGAATTGGACCAAACCAATACTATAAAAGCCATGGGACAAATGCAAACATTTATCAATACACACCCGGGATCTGAACGCAATAAGGAAGCTCAGGAGATTATTGCACAATGTTATAACAAGATGATAACCAAGGACTATAGCAGTGCAGAATTGTATTATAACCTGGGTCAGTACAAAGCAGCAGCTATTTCTTTTTCCACACTGCTCAATAGTTATCCTGATGCACCCAATGCAGATGAGTTTAAGCTTTGGGTAGTAAAGTCTTATTATAAATATGCCTCTATGAGCATACCGGATAAGCAAAATGAGCGTTATGGACAGGCAATAGAGGAGGCCCAGGATTTCCAGGACAGGTTTCCGGAAAGTAAACTATTGAAAGAAGCTGAACGTTACTTAACTTTGTCGCAAAACAATTTAAAAACTATTTCTCAATGAGCAGATTAAGAAAACAATGGGGAGCAAATACTACTGCCAATGTAGTAGAAACGAAGAATGTGGTTGACATTAAGAATAAGACGGGTAATTTATATGAATCTATTGCTATTATCGGCAAAAGAGCCAACCAGATCAATATAGCGCTTAAAGAAGAGCTCCATAATAAATTGGAGGAATTTGCCAGCCATACAGACAGCCTGGAAGAAATTCACGAGAATAAAGAACAAATAGAAATCTCTAAGGCTTATGAAAGGATGCCTAACCCTGCATTGCTGGCAACCCAGGAGTTTTTTGATGATAAAATTTATCATCGTAAAAGCGATAACGACCTGTTCAGTTAAAATTTTTACGGGCTATATCTTTTAAACTCTTTTGCGGCAATTAATACCTGCCGCTTTTGTATTTTTAGGGATAGGCTTTATTCAGATTCCTTATTACAAGAAAAGTTTAAAATGCTAAAGGGGAAAAAAATTGTACTGGGTATCACAGGAAGCATTGCTGCTTACAAAGCTGTGCTCCTGGTAAGAAGTCTTATTAAAGAAGGCGCCGAAGTAAAGGTGATCATGACACCGGCTGCAAAAGATTTTATATCACCGCTAACCTTGTCAACGCTTTCAAAGAACCCTGTACTGATTGACATCTTTAAAGAAGATACCTGGGCCAATCACGTAATGCTGGGCCGCTGGGCCGATATGATGCTGGTAGCCCCGTTGAGTTGTAATACCCTTGCCAAAATGGCTGCAGGGCTTTGCGATAATTTATTATTGTCTGTTTACCTTTCGGCAACTTGCCCCGTAATGCTTGCGCCTGCCATGGATGAAGATATGTGGAAGCACCCGTCTACCCGGCAAAACCTCCAAACCCTTGCGTCTTATGGCAATAGTATTGTACCTGTAACCAATGGCGAACTGGCAAGTGGCTTATTTGGCGAAGGAAGAATGGCTGAGCCGGAAACGATCGTAGAACACCTGCTTCAGCATTTCAAAAATGGCGGAAGGCTAAATGGCAAAAAAGTATTGGTTACAGCCGGTCCAACCTATGAGCATATTGACCCCGTACGTTTTATTGGCAATCATTCCAGTGGAAAAATGGGAGTAGCCATAGCCAGGGAATTTTTAAACAGGGGGGCAGATGTTACTTTAGTATTGGGCCCGGCGCCCGGCGCATTACCATTAGACGGGTTAAATGTAATGCGGGTGCAAACCGCCGGTGAAATGTATGATGCATGCCACCAGGTTTTCGGGGAAACAGATATAGCCATTATGGCCGCTGCGGTAGCGGATTACTCACCCGTTTCTGTAGCCAGTGAAAAAATAAAGAAGAAAGAAGAAAGCTGGTCGGTAGCGCTGAAAAAAACACCTGATATTTTAAAAAGTCTCGGACAGAAGAAAAAAGAGAACCAGGTATTGGCCGGCTTTGCGCTCGAAACCAATAATGAACGCGAAAACGCATTAGCCAAACTACAGCAAAAGAATGCGGACATTATTGTGCTGAACTCATTGCGCGATAAAGATGCAGGTTTTGGAAAGGATACAAACAAGGTGACTATTTTTGACAGAAAAGGCAGAGAAAAAAACTTTGACCTGAAATCCAAAACCGCTGTAGCTAAGGATATTGTTGATTATATAATTGAATACATCCATGCATAAGATTTCAATTTTATTGGTGGGATTGCTGCTGTCCTGCTGCGTTTCAGCACAGGAGTTGAATGCTAAAGTGTCTGTAATGGCCGGACAAATTAAAAGCTCGGTTGATAAAAAAGCATTTCAAACTTTGCAAACGGCATTAACAAACTTTCTCAACAACAGAAAATGGACGAATGATACTTATCAGCAACAGGAAAAAATCGTTTGTAATTTTCTTTTAAATCTCACCCAGGATGTTGAGCCTAATGTGTACAGGGCTGTATTAACCATACAAGCGGGCAGGCCGGTATACAACAGCGGTTATGTTTCACCGCTTATCAACTTCCAGGATAATGATGTAACCTTTAAGTATATCGAATTTCAGCAGGTGGAATTTAATGAGAGCAATGTAATGGGTACAGACCCGGCTGCCGCTAATCTTACAGCCATATTTGCATATTATGTTTACATGATACTTGGGCTGGATTACGACTCTTTTTCACCAAGAGGCGGCGATCCGTACTTTAAAAAAGCACAGAATATAGTAACCAACGCCCCCGATGGCCGTAATATTACCGGCTGGAAAGCCTTTGACGGGCAGCGCAACAGGTATTGGCTGTCTGAAAATTTCAACAACAGTAAATATTCATTGCTGCATGATGCTTATTATGCCTATTACCGGTTGGGTATGGATAAAATGTATGAAGATGAAAATGAAGCACGGCAGCAGATCCTTAACGGGCTTAATCATTTAAATACGCTAAGTACAGATAATCGCAATCTTATGGCGCTCCAGTTTTTCTTCCTGGGAAGAAGTGAGGAATTGTCGAAGCTATTTAAAAAATCACCGCCACAGGAAAGAGTAAGAGCCTCGGATTTGCTGCAAAGACTAGATATTTCAAATGCCGGCCAATATAAACAGGAATTAAAATGAGAAAGGGTTTATATATAGTGCTGGCAGCTGGTTTTTTGTTAACAGGCTGTTCGCAGAACAAAATACCGGCTGGTATTATACAGCCACATGAAATGGGGAATATGCTATTTGAAATAACGATGGCGGAAGAGTTTGTAAATTCCTTTGTAGCGAAGGATTCTTCTAAAAATAAAGAAGCAGAGATTCAGAAAGAATACCAGAAGATTTTTTTATTGCATGAGGTAACAGAAGCGCAATTTAAAGAGAGCTATGATTTTTACAGGTCGCATACCGGCATTTTTAAAACACTGATGGACTCTTTAAATGCCAGGGCTCAGCGGAAAAGAAATGAAGTATACCAAATGCCCAATTGATTGGTGTGTTAATTACAGTGCAGTAGTGAAGATGAAGATTTTTTAAAACTGCATGGTGGTACATTCAGCAATCCATCATACAAAGAAAATTTTTTACGAATGTTTACAAGCAAGGATGATCTTAAGCTGGGATATGGCGTTGATATGGAAATAGGAAAGTTTTTGACTGACCGCAAAGTGCCTGCTGATAATTTATACTGGAAAAACAGGCTATTGTATATTATACCTATGCCAGGCTATTTGTTTATACCCCTGTATATGGATCTGCAACTGAGATTGGGGCTTCCCAAGTCCGGATTGCTATCGGAACCACACCTGCAGTTGCTGGAAAACATATTGCACAGCGCGGCAAAACTCGAGCATAAAGAAATTAATTTTGAAGAACATATTGCGGAATGTATTGCCTTAACAAAGCCGCATTGTAAGAATCCATCCTTCCTGCAGGATCTTATTTATTATTTTTCCGGTGAAAAAGAAAAAGCCGGTGTAGCACTGGGCACGCCATTCAAATCCCTGGCCCGCGCCGACGCCTACCTGTTTAGCCTGTGTTATTTTGAGTTTGATGATACATTAAAAAAGAAGCTGGTGGATGCCTGGTATGCTTTGATCACATATTATCTTATTGTTGACGACCTGGAAGATATTCAGCCGGATTTTGAACAGCAGGAAGAAAATGCGGTATTAGAAGCGGGCTTATCTGATCAGGGCGCAAAAGCAATAGAAGCCCTTATTCACCAAAGCTACCACGTAATGAATGCCGTAAACCCGGTAATTGCCAACCGCATTGACCATAAAAGACAATTCATGAATGTAAAGGGGATTATTGATGCTTTTCTGCAAAAGAAGCAGCAACTTAAGGCTTAGGGCTGCTTTTCCTGTTCAGGAGTACTGCGTCACCGTCAAATTTATCTGGGACTTTACCCCACAATTTTTTACTGCCTTCTTTTAAATCGCCCAATTTATCTTCCGCAAATTCAAACACCTTAAACCTTTCTTATTTTTGTGTCTATATGTTTACCAATTGTACGGAGAAGGAAAGATTCATTTTTAAAAAGATAGCCCATGCTGCGGAATCGCTGAATATGGATTGCTATATTATAGGTGGATTTGTACGCGATAAACTCATTAAGCGCAAAACCAGCGATGCCGACATTGTTTGCGTAGGCGATGGCATAGCCCTGGCACACCAAGTTGCGGCCCAGTTTTCTCCATCGCCCAAAGTTTCTTTTTTTAAAAATTACGGAACAGCACATATCCGGATAGACGGACTTGATATAGAGTTTGTAGGCGCCAGGCGCGAAAGCTATCGCTATCATTCCAGGAACCCCGAAGTAGCGCCCGGTACCCTGCATGATGATCAGAACAGGAGAGACTTTACGATTAATGCGCTGGCTGTAAGCTTAAATAAAGACAGCTATGGTAATCTTATTGATCCTTTTGAGGGAGCAACCGATATGAAAAATAAGGTCATCAAAACACCGCTTGATCCCGCTCAAACCTTTAGTGATGATCCTTTGCGTATGATGAGGGCGATCCGTTTTGCTTCCCAGTTACAATTTACTATTGACGATGGTACATGGCAGGGAATCAGGGATAATGTGGAACGCATACACATTATATCGCAGGAACGTATAACCGATGAACTGAATAAAATATTACTGAGTAAAGAGCCTTCAGTTGGATTGGATTTACTGTACAGGGCCGGGTTAATGCACCTGGTCTTCCCCCAAATGGTTGACCTTGCCGGGGCAGAATACATAGACGGGCTGGGGCACAAAGATAATTTTTATCACACACTCCGGGTCGTGGACAATATTTCTGCGCACACAGATGATCTGTGGTTGAGATGGGCCGCAGTGTTGCATGATATTGGCAAGCCGGCGACAAAAAAATTTGAGGAAGGGCATGGCTGGACATTTCATGGGCACGAAGTGGTGGGAGGAAGAATGGTTCCCAAAATATTTACCAGGCTGCGTCTTCCGCAGGATAATAAAATGCGCTTCGTAAAGAAAATGGTGGAATTGCATTTGCGTCCTATCAGTCTTACCAAAGAAAATATTACAGACTCTGCCATACGCCGCCTTTTATTTGATGCGGGCGACGATATAGAAGCGTTGATGACTTTATGTAAAGCGGATATCACTTCAAAAAACAAACAAAAAGTAAAACGGTATCTCGACAATTTTGAAATGGTGCGGCAGCGTTTGCATGAAGTGGAGGAAAAGGACAGGATACGCAACTGGCAACCACCTATCACCGGCGAAATGATCATGGATATTTTTGGTATTGCTCCCTGTAAGAAAGTAGGCGATATTAAAAGCGCAATAAAAGATGCGATATTGGATGGTGAAATTGAAAATAATTATGACGCGGCATATGATTACATGCTTAAAAAAGCTATGGAGTTAAATCTTGCACCCGTAAAGTAAATGCGCATGGGAAAAGGGTTATACATTAACTCGGGGAATTATGCTACTTTTGACAAATTTTATACGATATTCAACACCTAAAAGATACACATGGCTATTTTAAAATTCAGGGCATATTTTGAAGAAGATGACAGTATTTACAGAGATATTGCCGTAAAGCACACACAATCTTTTTTGGATTTGCACTTTATTATTTTAAAAAGTTTTGAATTTGATAATAAACACCAGGCTACCTTTTACCGGAGCAATGATAAATGGCTGCGCGGACGTGAAATAAGCATTGAAAAATATGATAAGGCATACAAAGCAGAACCGCTTATTATGTCGGTAACCACCGTTGGTTCTGAAATACGCAATCCCAATGAAAAATTCATTTATGTGTATGACTTTACCCGGAACTGGACTTTTCTGGTAGAGCTGATCAGTGTGTCTAAGGATGAAAATCCTAAATTAACCTATCCTGCCATTATCCGCAGTGAAGGGATAGCCCCCAGCCAGTATGGAACGAAAAGCATACTCGGCGACCGGTTTGTAGATGTGGAAGAAAAATACGATCTTACTAAAGGAGTAGAAGGCTTTAGTGAAGAAGGTGGTGTTGCTGATGATGATGCCGCTGATGACACTACGCCGGAAGAAGAAAGCGGAGCAGACGATAAGGAAGAAGTATGATTGTGTATAACGCTCTTGCCACTTACAATTTATCTCTTACCACTTCTTTTGATGTCCGATAAAACCTGCATAATAATCGTTGGTCCTACGGCAGCAGGTAAAACAGAACTGTCTCTGCAATTAGCGGAATATTTTGATACAGCCATTATTTCTGCAGATTCGCGGCAATGCTACCGGGAGCTTGATATTGGTGTCGCCAAACCAGGTGCTGCTGACTTGCAAAAAATCAAACATTATTTCATCAGTTCGCATAGCATACACGAAGTGGTAAATGCAGGCGTGTTTGAAACCTATGCTTTACAAGCTGTACATGAAATTTTTGACAAGCATGATAGCGCTATTATGGCAGGAGGCACCGGGCTGTATATAAAAGTGTTTTGTTCCGGAATGGATGCTATACCGGAAGTTAAAGAAGAAGTGAGGCAATTGGTGCGAAAGCAATACCATGCGCTTGGCATAAGCTGGTTGCAGGAAATGCTGCAGCAGCATGACCCGTTATTTTATACAAAAGGGGAAATACAGAACCCTCAAAGAATGATGAGAGCGCTGGAAATAAAATTGTCATCGGGCACATCTATTTTAAAATGGCATTCATTACCACAAAAGCAAAGAGATTTTTCAATTATCAAAATAGGCGTTGAACTTCCCCGTAAAGAGATATACCACAATATCAATAAAAGGGTAGACGCAATGATGGAGCAGGGATTATTAGAAGAAGTAAAAAGCCTTTACCCTTACCGAAATATCAACGCCTTGCAAACTGTGGGATATAATGAACTGTTCGATTATATAGATGGTAAACTTACACTACAGGAAGCGGTTGATACCATTAAGAAAAATACCAGGCATTATGCAAAAAGACAGATCACGTGGTTTAAAAGAGATGAAACCATTCATTGGTTTGCTCCGGGTAATAAAATTGATATTATAGATTTTATTGAAAAACAGGTACATTAGTCGACAGGCATTGCCCGTAGCACTGATATCTTATCTTTGACCGCTAAAATGCTATCATGGCAGATACAATAAACGAAGTAAAACATTTTTTTGAGCAGTGGGCGAAGCAACCGGTGCGCGAATTGTTTACACTCAAACAGGCCGGCAGCAACCGGCAATATTTCCGGGCGGCAACGGGCGCCAAATCTTTCATTATTACCAGCAATCCCAATAATATTTCCGAAAACAATGCTTTTATAGCTTTTGCCAAACATTTTTACAGCAAACAGCTTGCCGTACCCGAAATACTTTTTGCCAACGGGGAGAAAACGATGTATATACAAACAGACTTTGGCGATATTTCCCTGTTTGATGTAATTAAGCAGGAAGGCTATAGTGCAAGGGTAAAGGAATTATACCGTAAGGCATTTGCGCAACTGGCAAGATTGCAGGTGCAGGGTGGGGAAGGATTAGACTACAACAATTGCATAGCCACAAAATCTTTTGATAAGCAGGCCATTTATTCCGATCTTTTATATTTCCTCTATTATTTTGTGCGGGCACTTGATTTGCCCTACGATAAAAATTTATTACTGAACGATTTTGAATTACTGAGCAGCTATCTCATGCAGGAAGAGGCTAAATATTTCATGCACCGCGATTGCCAGAGCCGCAATGTAATGATCAAGGATGACCGGGTATATTTTATAGATTTCCAGGGTGGCATGCAGGGCGCATTGCAGTACGATGCCGCTTCCATGCTGTGGCAGGCGAGAGCTGCATTGCCGCACGAATGGAAAGAAGAACTGGTGGGCTACTATTTTGAAAAAGTAAACGAATTATTGGATAACAGGCTGAATAAAAAAGACTTTTTAGACAGCTACGATGGGTTTGTGCTGATAAGAATGTTGCAAACGCTTGGCGCCTATGGTTTCAGGGGGCTTTTCGAAAGAAAGCAGCATTTTATTACCAGCATTCCCTTTGCATTGAAACAGTTGCGCTGGTTTTTGGAAAATAAAAAAATACCGATCCGTCTGCCCGAACTGCAAAAAGTATTATGGCATATTGTAGACGATTCGATTATTGAGCGGTATGAAACGGTAAAAGCGGCTCCCGACACTTCGCTGGTGGTGTACATCAACAGCTTCTCCTATCGCAATGGCATACCCGCAAATGATACCGAAAATGGAGGCGGCTTTGTTTTTGATTGCCGCGGCATTTTTAATCCGGGTCGTTTTGAGGAGTTTAAAAAGCTTACGGGCCGCGATAAGGAAGTGCAGGAATTTTTGCTGCACAAAAGCGAAATGCCTTCATTTTTGCAATATGTGTATGGCATAGTGGATATTTCTGTAAGCGATTATATCCGGCGCAATTTCAGCAGCCTGGTAGTGAACTTTGGCTGCACCGGCGGGCAACACCGCAGCGTGTTTGCAGCCGACAGCCTGGCCAAACACCTGCAGGAGAAATTTGGCGTAAAAGTAACCGTGCGTCATTTGGTGCAGGATGAAAAGAATTGGGTGAACGGGTGAGGGGATGAATGGTGAGAAGTGAAAGGTGAAAGGGGAGAAGTGGTTTGTTCAAGGTACAGGTTACAAATTGCAGGGATAAAGTTGCTCACGCTTTTAAAGCAATGATTTTGGTTAATTATGATGCATAATACCAGCGAAAATTTGATACAGTCAAAAAACGGTTTAACTACCGCTATGATCTTTGCCGCTGGTTTGGGTACAAGGTTGAAACCCTGGACAGACCATCATCCCAAAGCATTGGTCTTAGTGAACGGCAAGCCCTTGCTGCAGCGCAATATTGAATACCTGCAGGGATTTGGCATTACGAAGCTGATCATTAACGTACATCATTTTGCTGACCAGGTGATTGACTTTTTAAAAGCGCATGATTATTTCAACTGTAATATCACTGTTTCGCATGAAAAAGAAGAGCCATTAGAAACCGGTGGCGGATTAAAAAAAGCCGCATGGTTTTTACAGCCGCATGATCCCTTTTTTGTGATCAATGCCGATATTTTAACCAGCCTGGATATCAATGCCATGCTGCAATTTCACCGCCTGCATAAACCATTGGTTACGCTGGCTGTAACCAACAGAAAAGCTTCCCGCTCTTTTTTGTTTAATGATAGCGATCAATTGTGCGGATGGCGGAACAATGTTTCAGCACAGGAAAAGATTTCCATTCATGCAACGCCTATTATACCCAAAGCATTCAGTGGTATCCATATTATTGATCCGGCCATTTTTGAATTAATTACTGAAGAAGGAAAATTTTCTTTGGTGGATCTGTATCTCCGCTTGTCACAACATTATTCGATCATGGGCTTTGACCATTCCGGCGATGTATTGATTGATGTGGGCAAACCGGAAGCCATTGAACAGGCAGAACACTATTTCCATTAATTTTGGGGTATGGGTATGAGGTATCGGGTATCAGCTTTCAGATTCAGTGATGAGTGGTAAGCAGCCAGTGGTAAGTAATTACTTACGTATACCCTATTGCCCTACACCTTATGCCTTACCCTGTATAACCTGTAACTTGAAACCTCGCCTCATGCATCCTCCATTAAAACATAGTATATCCGCACAAACCTTATGGTTGAGCGCAGATCGTTCTATTTTCTGGGAAGAACAAAAATCGCTTATTCTTGCCGATCTGCACCTGGGTAAAACAGGGCATTTCCGCAAGTCGGGCATTGGCGTGCCACAAACGGTTTTTAAGGAAGATATGCAGCGCCTGGTTAACCTCGTTCAATTTTTCAAGCCGGAACAACTGGTCATCGTTGGCGATATGTTTCACAGTGAATGTAATAAGGAGCTGGAATTGTTCTGCAGGTGGAGAAGCGATTTCTCTTCCCTTGCCGTTCAGCTTATTAAAGGCAATCATGATATTTTGAAAGAGCAATGGTATGAAAACGTTGCTATTACACTTCACCAGGCCAAATTGGCAATGGGGGAATTTGTTTTTTGTCATGATTATAGTGGCATGCATAAACAGGATCTCATGGAAAAATATATTTTCTCCGGGCATCTTCATCCCGGCGTTTATATAAAGGGACTAGCAAAGCAGGGTTTGCGGTTACCCTGTTTTCACTTTGCTGCAAACTGCTGCACCCTGCCAGCATTTAGCCGGTTTACGGGCGTAGCCAGCATACAAAAGGCAAGGCACGACAAAGTTTTTGCCATAGTGGATGATAAGGTAATGTTGATTTGAGATCTCTTAGCAGTGGCTATCTGGTATAAGGAGATTCCGCAATGGGATATAGGACCTGCCTGCGGACAGGTTTCAAATGGAGCTATTATAGCAACCTAATAAGATGATGGATCTGCTGCATAAAAAATAAAGCCGGTTGATGTACAACCGGCTTTATCTTTGATGGATGGAAATTCCTGTTTGAGGCAGGAGTTTTTGGCGAAGTATTAAACAACCTCTTGTTTTTTTGAATACTGCATTTGTTTTACCTATCTGCTTAGAACTGTTGCTATTTGCTTGATGTAAAGATGCTTCAGCAATCCCATTTATGAAACTTTATTCGCCAGCAAGCCTCATTCCTTCGATCTTAGTATGATTTTTTACGATAAATGATATGCTATTGCAGGGTATAGGCCACTACGTTGTTTTTAAAGAAGGTAGGTACATACACTGTTTTGGTTGCAGGATCGTAACCAATATCGGCCGAATTGATCTTTTGCTCCCTGGTATCCAATAAATGATCTTTTTTGCCATCGGCGTACACATACCATATAGAGCCTGCCCAGCACGATACAATAAAATCTCCATTGCCTACAGCTTCAATACCATCTGTTCCTCCTTCCATGCCATCGGCAATTAATGTTAAAGCGCCTGTTTTTTCCGCCCTGTATAATCCACCTGAATTGGTTAAATACAGGTCGGATCCCACCACCAGTACGCCATTGGGGCCTTTCAGGTTTTCCTGTACTACGGTTGACTTTCCATTTTCAATACGGTGTATTTTTTTGGTTTGCGAGTCCGAAACATAGATCGCTCCTTTGGAGTCAATGCTAACGTCATTCAAACCCTTCGCTCCTTCCACCGCAATCCTTTGTATGATTTTTCCTTTTGCGATATCAATAACCACAACTGCATCCACATCGGCTACATACAATTTACCCGCATGGATGCCCATGCCTTTGGGTGCATTTAAGCCGGTAACCCATTCCGATGCGATGATCTTGCCATCTAATCCTACTTTGCCTATAGAGCCTTTCCCATCTTTTCCCCATGGTTCTCCGTCAATATTGGCGGTATACAACACTTTATTGGCGCCATCAAACCTTACAGATTCGGGCACCTTTAAAAGGGTATCGGTTTCCCATTTTTTTACCAACTGTTTTTCCTGCGACTGTGCTGTGCCGTACAGCAGGATGAAGCTGAAAAGAACGGCGCATAATAAAGAAGGTTTCATGTTCAGAATGGTTTATAGTTTATGAATACATTGTCTTACGGTAAAGATAGCAGTGCAGAATCTTTATCAAATATAAAAAATAAAGCATTGGCAGGTCCGGAATTATTGTCTTAAGAGGGCTCAAATCTTAAATCTCAAACCAGCCTTCCGGCAGGGTAGGTTTCAGATCATCAATCCTTATGCTTTCGTCAGTTCATTATTCACCATTCTCCATATTCCCAGCGGGTTGGCGTCTTTCAGTTCATCGGGCAACAGGTTGTTTGGCCAGTTTTGAAAGCACAAAGGCCGTGCAAACCTTTTAATGCCATCGGCCCCAACAGAAGTAAACCTGGGATCGGTAGTTGCAGGGAAGGGACCGCCGTGCTGCATGCTCAGGCATACTTCCACACCGGTAGGTACACCATTTACAATAATCCTGCCGCAACTGTTTTTGATTTTTTCTACCAATGGGGTATAATGGCGCATATCTGTTTCCGTTGCCATCAGTGTAGAAGTTAACTGTCCTTCCATTCGGGTGGCTATGGCTAACATTTCATTCATATCCCTGCACCGTATTACAAGCGAATAAGGTCCAAACACTTCCTCGTGCAGTACGGGATTATTTAAAAAGGCTTGCCCTGTAGCCGAAGCAATGGTGGGAATGCCCTGGTTTTCATCGGGCTGTTGTTTTGCAACCGCAATGGTGTCCACATGTTCCTGCATCAGTGCTTTGTTGCGGTTGGTTACAAAGGCTTTGGCAATACCGGGGTGCAGCATGGTAGAAGGAGCGATTTGTTCAATCTCGTTACCCAGCGTTGTTATAAATTTTTGAAGTTCTTCGTTATCAATGCCAATGATGAGTCCGGGGTTGGTGCAGAACTGGCCGGTACTGAGGGTAATGGAGCCGGCATACAGTTTGGCCAATTCAACAGGTGATTGCTTTAATTTTTCGGGGAAAAGATAAACCGGGTTAATGCTGCCCATTTCTGCAAAAACCGGTATAGGTTCTTTACGCTGCGCTGCCCAGTCGAACAGGGCCTTGCCACCCCCATAAGAGCCGGTGAAGCCCACCGCTTTGGTATAAGGGTGCATCACCAAAGATTTCCCCACTTCAAAGCCCGCACCATGTACATGAGCAAATATACCCCGGGGCATGTTGCATTCGCGGGCAACTTTTATAATAGCATCCGCTACCATTTCAGATGTTTGCGCATGGGCGGGATGGGCTTTTACAATAACCGGGCAGCCGGCAGCCAACGCACTGGCAGTGTCGCCTCCCGCGGTAGAATAGGCAAAAGGAAAATTACTGGCGCCAAAAACCACAACCGGCCCTAAGGGTACAAGCATTTTCCGCAGATCAGGCTTTGGCGGGTTGCGTTCGGGAATCGCAGTATCAATGCGTGCCTCCAGCCAGTTGCCCTGTTCACAGGCATCTGCATAACTATTCAGCTGAAATATCGTTCTGGTTAATTCATTCATTAACCTGGCTTCCGGAAGATGGGTTTCTTTCATGGCTACGGCAACAATCACTTCACTTATGGAACCGAGTGCTGTAGCTATGGCATGCATAAAGCCGGCTCTTTGCCGAAGCGAAAATGTTCTATAGGTTTCAAATGCGTTCCATGATTGTTCCATTACGGCATTGATCTCTTCTGTTGTAGCATCTTTAAATGTATTCATGATAATAGCTTATTGAATGATGCGGATAAAGTTTCCTGCCTCAAATTTCGGTATTCTTTAATGATAATCACCAACATCTAAATTCTGTATCTTCGCCGCCATGGAAAAAAGCGCAAAGAAACCGGTTGTAATGAGTGGTATCCGTCCTACCGGGATATTGCACCTGGGCAGTTATTTTGGCGCACTGCAGAATTATGTGCGCATGCAAAATGAATATGAATGCTATTTTATGGTGGCCGACCTGCATTCACTCACCACCCATCCCGATACCAAAAGTTTAAGGTCGAACGTACTGCATGTAATATCGGAATACTTAGCCTGCGGGCTCGATCCGGATAAGGCTGCATTGTATTGCCAGAGTGCGGTACACGAAACTTCTGAACTGTATTTGTACCTGAATACCCTGGCCTATAAAGGCGAACTGGAAAAAACCACTACTTTTAAAGATAAGGCCCGGCTGCAGCCACAAAATATTAATGCGGCATTGCTTACTTACCCCTCCTTAATGGCAGCCGATATATTATTGCACCGTGCATTGTACGTGCCGGTGGGTAAAGATCAGGAGCAACATCTTGAGATGGCAAGGAATTTTGCCAGCCGGTTCAATCATCGCTATGGAGAGATTTTTCCCGAACCAGTGGCCTTTAATTTCGGACAGGAACTTGTTAAAGTACCCAGCCTTGATGGTACGGGTAAAATGAGCAAGAGTGAAAATCAAAATGCCACTTTATACCTTTCAGATGACGACGATCTCATCCAGAAAAAAATAATGAAGGCGAAGACCGATGAAGGCCCGAAAGCGCCTCACTCACCCATGCCTAACTATATTGAAAATATATTTCAACTGCTGGCACTTACCAGTACCCGTGATGTGTATGAAAAATTTGAATCTGGCTATAATAACTGTACGATTCGTTATGGCGATTTGAAAAAACAATTAGCGGAGGACATGATACGGTTCATTACCCCCATTCGCGAAAAGGCGCAAGATATACGCAATAATGAAACTTATATGAAAGAAGTAATGGAAAAGGGCGCTGCCAAAGCAGCAGAAAGCGCTAAAAGAACCATGCAACTGACGCGTGAAGCTATAGGGATAAAATATTTTTAAGAAAAACACTGTACGGGGATTTAAAGCAGTTAAATTTATTTATCTTGAACATGCACTTTTATCTGCTATCCCACATTTCAAATTTTGAACACAATCGTAATGGCGAAAACTAAGAAACCCAAACATATTGCAGTAGCAGGAAATATCGGCGCCGGAAAAACTACCCTCACGGAAATGCTGAGCAAGCATTACCGCTGGATACCACAGTTCGAAGATGTGGATCATAATCCGTATCTGTACGATTTTTATGAAGACATGCCCCGATGGAGCTTTAATCTCCAGATCTATTTTTTAAATACCAGGCTCAGGAACCTGCTTGAAATACAAAAAGGAAACGAAACGGTTATACAGGACAGAACTATATATGAAGACGCGCATATATTCGCTCCTAATCTTCATGAGATGGGCCTGATGAGCAAACGCGATTTTGAAAATTATTTCGGTTTTTTTGAAACGCTCAAAACCATGGTCAATCCGCCTGACCTGCTTATATACCTGCAGGCATCTGTGCCTACACTGGTGGGACAAATACAAAAACGCGGAAGGGAGTATGAGGAAAATATACGATTGGATTACCTAAAGCGCCTGAATGAATTTTATAATAAATGGATTGACGGCTACAAGGAAGGCGCACTGCTGGTAATTGATATTGATAAAAACAAGTTCCCCGAAGATGAAGAGCACCTGGGAGAGATCATACATAAAATTGACACGCAGTTGTATGGATTGTTTTGACCTCACCCCCGCCCGACTAAACATCGTTCGGGCGGGCCCATTGGAACGTTTCATCCGGACGGACTCTTTCCCTCTCCGTCATTGCGATCCGCCGCGGCGGAGAAGCAAGAGGGACGGTGCTATGGAATGATACCAAACAATAGATTCTTCCATTTCAAGTATTCAAGAAAGTTACTCACCTGACTGCCGACTGCTGATCGCTCCTGATACCTCCTGCTGACAGTGCCACTTTTTTCGTATTTTTGCAGGCTAATTTGTAAATTATTATGAGCCGTAAAGGAAAAGTTCTGGTGGCAATGAGTGGCGGTATAGACAGTACTGTTGCGGCGCTTATGCTCCATGATGAAGGGTACGAAGTAGTGGGCATTACCATGAAAACATGGGACTATGCCAGCGCGGGCAGCAGTAAAAAAGAAACCGGTTGCTGCAATGTAGACAGCTTTAACGATGCCCGGATGGCGGCGGTAGAACATGGCTTTCCTCATTTTATTCTGGATATAAGAAGCGAGTTCGGAGACGCCGTAATAGAAAATTTTGTGGAAGAATACCTCGCAGGGCGCACCCCCAACCCCTGTGTAATGTGCAATACCCATATTAAATGGCGGGCGCTTTTAAAAAGAGCCGATGCATTGGATTGCGAGTATATCGCTACCGGGCACTATGGTAATATTCACCGGCATTCCAACGGACGATACTATATCAGCAAAGGCGCAGATGAAACCAAAGACCAGAGCTATGTATTGTGGGGCTTGCAGCAGGATCTGTTAAGCCGTACCATGCTGCCGCTGGGTAAATACCGTAAAACAGAGATCAGGCAAATGGCCTTGGATTATGGCTATCCCGAACTGGCTAAGAAAAGTGAAAGCTATGAAATTTGCTTTGTGCCCGATAATGATTACCGCGGCTTTCTGAAACGAAAAGTGGATGGACTGGAGGAAAGGGTAAACGGGGGAAATTTTGTGGATGCAACCGGAAAGATCATTGGCCAGCACAAAGGCTATCCCTTTTATACTATCGGTCAGCGAAAGGGACTGGACATTGCATTGGGAAAACCTGCCTATGTAACACAGATCATACCCGAAACCAATACCGTTGTTTTGGGTGATGAGGAAGGACTGAACCGCCGGGAAATGCTGGTGGGCAAGCTCAACTGGTTAAAGTATGATGGCATTACCGATGGAATGGAAGCCATAACCAAGATCAGGTATAAAGACAGCGGAGCCCTTTCTGCTTTACAAAACCACGAAAAAGGGATACAGGTTGGCTTTTATGATCATGTAAAAGGTATTGCTCCCGGCCAAAGCGCCGTATTTTACGAAGGTGAAGATGTAATTGGCGGGGGAGTGATTTTGAGAGGTGAGAGGTGAAAAGTAAGAGGGTAAAAACAAACACTGATCTCATCATCCGTAGTTTTAGCTCATAGCTGACCGCTGAAAGCTGATAGCCAGCCGGCAATAAAAAGAAAATCAAAACGTTAGCAATCGGAAAGCTTCTTTCCGATTTTTATTTTTAACAGGTATATATGCAACCTTATGCTTTTTTGGATTGCCTGTATTAAAGCTTTTTTCTAATCTTTGTGTATGAGCAAAAGCCGCAAATATTTTTTTCTTATCCTGGCGCTGCCTGTTTTTTTAAGCCTGCAGTTTTGCAAAAAGCAAAAAGACCAATTTTCTGTGACACCGGTTAGTGATTATTACCCTACCCAGGTTGGAAAATATATTGTTTACCAAATGGATTCTACTGTATTTACCAATTTTGAAACAACTAAGGAAATTCACAGTTACCAGGTAAAAGATATGATAGATGCTGAGATAACAGATAATATGGATCGTCCCAGTTACCGTATTCGCAGAATGATCAGGGATTCAGCAGGTGTAAAGCCATGGACAGATATTGCTACGTTTATGGTAACCCCGCTGGCTAACTCGATAGAATACGTTGAAAATAATCTGCGTTACATAAAATTAAAAGCACCTGTAAAAGAAAATTACTTCTGGCAGGGCAACAGCTATATTAATGCAGAGGGGGCTTTAAGCTACCTGAATCTGTGGGAGTACAATTATATCAATGTAGATCAGCCGTATAATATTAATAATATCCTTATTGAAAATACGGTAACTGTTTTACATATTGATGAATCTACAGGCGACCCATTATCATCTCCCAACAATATTGCCTCAAAAAATTATAGCATGGAGGTATATGGAAAAGATATAGGCCTTATTTATAAAGATCTTATTCATTGGCTGTACCAAAAAAATAATACGCTGGGTAACTGCCGGGTAATAGTTGAAGGGCAACCCGATACACCCTGTCCGTATGACGTAAACTGCGATTCGCTTGCCCAAACAATGAGTGGGTACATGAAATGCGATACAGTAGCCAGCCGGTATTCCTATGATGGCTATGGTATTAAGCTAAAGATGATTGAACATAACTAATGCACATCACCTTGTTTCTATGAAAACAATAGCGCCTTTATTGCTTTTTTTTCTCGCATTCGCATTGAATGATGCTTATGCACAATCTTCAAGGTATATTATTGTTTTAAACAACAAGGACAACAACCCTTATACACTTAACAACCCTTCGCAATATTTATCACCTAAAGCCATAGAAAGAAGAACAAGGCAACAGGTTGCCATTGACAGCTCCGACCTTCCCGTTAACCCGGCTTATCTCGACAGCATTCGCCATGCGGGAACGCTGAGCATTCTTAATGTTTCCAAATGGCTGAACCAGGTATTAATACAAACCACCGATCCATCCGCATTACAAAACATAAACAGGTTTTCCTTTGTACAGTCTGTTTCGGGTATCGCACCAAGGGTTTCGGGTTGGGAAAAGGATAAAGAAGATAAATTCAGCGAAATGATCTTTCCTGTAAAACGGAGCCATATGGTACAGGGAGGCAACGATTATTATAGTTACGGCAATATGTATGCGCAGGTAAATATTCATGAAGGAGAATTCTTACACAACAAAGGTTTCCGGGGTGAAGGCATGACCATTGCCATTTTGGATGCAGGCTTTTATCATTACGATACCAACCCCGCGTTCGACAGCGTGCGGCTGAATAACCAGGTGTTGGGCACCTGGGATTTTGTGGCCAATAAAACCAGTGTAACAGAAGAGCATACACATGGAATGGTTTGCTTTTCAACCATAGCGGCAAACCGGCCGGGACTGTTGGTGGGCACAGCGCCCAAAGCAAAATTTTACCTGTTCCGCACAGAAGACGTTGCCTCAGAATATCCGGTGGAAGAACAAAACTGGGTAGCCGCAGCCGAAAGGGCCGATAGCCTGGGTGTTGATCTTATTACATCTTCTCTGGGGTACAATACTTTTACCAATCCTTCCTTAAACCATAGCTATTCCGATATGAATGGCGCGTCTACTATTATTACAAAAGGCGCGGAAATGGCAGCAAAGAAAGGAATATTTGTTACCAACAGTGCAGGTAATTCCGGCACCGATAGCTGGCATTACCTTATAGCCCCTGCTGATGGCGAACATGTGCTTGCCATTGGCGCTGTAAATGCCGGTAAACAGGTAGCTGGCTTTTCAAGCTACGGACCTTCGTACGATGGAAGAATAAAACCCAATGTAGCTTCTGTGGGCTGGGGAACCGTAATTGCAGGTACAGATGGTAATCCTGCCAGTGCCAGTGGCACTTCGGTAGCCAATCCCAACCTGGCAGGTTTAATTACATGCCTGTGGCAGGCATTCCCGGAGTTCAGCAATGCAACCATCTTCGATGCTGTACAAAGAAGTGCGGATAAATATAATAACCCTGATGACCGCGTGGGATACGGTATCCCTAATATGCGTGTAGCATATGAGATATTGGAGAAGAAAAGGCAATTGCAAAATGCTGACCGTATTTTGAACAACGACTGGCTGAAAGCATACCCTGTTCCCTTTGTAAACGATTTTACTGTATTGCTAAAGCCAAAAGTGAATGGCAAAATTTCTTTTTCATTATACGATGCTACAGGTAAAAAACTATTGGTAAAAACAACAGATGCACAACCCGGCGTAGTTCAGTTTTTATCATTCAGCAGCCTGGCTTACCTGCAGCAGGGCGTTTACTGGCTCCATTACTCCGATGGAAAAAATGATCGTATTGTGCCGTTGATGAAGTAGAGGAGGTCTCAGGGTTACAGGGTTCAGGTTGCAAGGGAATTTCCTTACTAACAGCAGAATGATATCCTTTGCCCAAAGCTGATCACTGATAGTTCGATCTCAAATCTTAAATCTCAAATGCATGTTGGCAATGTTAGCAGCGCTGCGAACAAGGTATCGGCCTTCTTATCATATCCTTTCAGCACTTCCATCTTTAATAACTGCAGATTGAATCTTTCTTTTATTTCATCCACCATTGCTTCATTCTCCCTTTTAAAAACGGAACACGTAATATACAGCAAATGGCCGCCAGGCTTTAATGAAGGAATTACATTGGAAAGAATTTTCTTTTGAAGCGCTGTGTAATGATCCAGGTTTTCTTCCTTCCAGTGATACAGTTGTTCCGGTGTTCTTGCCCATGTGCCGCTTCCGGAGCAGGGCGCATCGCATATAATAAGATCAAAAAGTGAGGGGTGAGGGGCGAGGGGTGAATGGTGAGTAGTGAATGGTGAGGGATGAATGGCCAAGGGCGAATGGGTAAGATCGGCTACTTTGGCGGTGTATGTTTTTATACCGGCAGCGGCAAAACGCTTCTCCAGGTTGATGAGTATTGATTTTCGTATATCCGATACCGTAAGGTGAATGTTTTTTAGTGTATCTTTTGCCAGTATGGATTTTCCGCCGCTGGCTGCACAACAGTCCCATACGTTAAGCTGATGATCGCCCTGCAGTGGTTTCAAAAAGTTGGCCACTTGTTGCGAGCTGTAATCCTGTACCACGGCTTCCCTGTCTGCTTCAATCACTGCATCCAGCTTTGTGGTGTTGCTAAAAG
Source organism: Agriterribacter humi (assembly GCF_009192765.1). Classification (GTDB taxonomy): domain Bacteria; phylum Bacteroidota; class Bacteroidia; order Chitinophagales; family Chitinophagaceae; genus Agriterribacter; species Agriterribacter humi. The sequence goes on from NZ_VOHQ01000011.1 coordinate 139,692, forward strand.
CAATACAATTTTCATTGATGAGCCTGTACTGTATTTTACCCGCATCTAACTTTTGCTGCACTGTTGCTTTATACCCGGGCCGGATACGGATAAACAGGTCGGGCTGCACAAAAAAAGAATGGCAAAAAAGAGAATGATCTATTCCCCCGCTCAGTTCTGATTGCCATGGAAATACAAAGAGCGGTGAGCAGTGGGTGGTGAAGGGTGAAGGGTGAATGGTGAGTTGTGAGGTACGCTCGGTATTAAACTTTTTATTTAATACTTCACATTTCTCTTCTATAGAAAGATGCACCTTTTCATTCCACGCCGGCTTTAACTGCTGCAGCATTTCATTAGGTTCTGAACTGCATAAAAATAACCCGGCCAATATATGGGCATGTAAGGTGTCGTTGTCCGCGGATATATTGGACGCATGTATTGGACGCATTTCAGATTGCCACATGGTTTTCGTTACTGTGGGCGGTGAAGACACCGCCCACGGCGGACCGCCCCGGTTGGTGTCCCCACCAACCGGTGACAATTTGAACTTTCCCACTGAAGGTAAATGCACCCTGAACATTTTTCCCGTGCGGTAATAGCAATAGCACAAATGACTGATCTGCTTCCTGTCTTTCGATCCGTATTTTTTATCTGCAGCAAAAAAGTTTTTCAGGAAAGCAGCAAGGGGCTGATCACCATTGTAGCGCTTGATAATACCTGCGGAGGTGTTGAGGTAAGAATGATATCTGCTCACACTGCAAAAGTGAATAATTAAATGCGAAAGAGAAGGTTATTGATAAAAATAGGCGTAATTCATCTTTTCCTGCGTTACGGGATTATTGTACACACCCTTCACAGGCTTATTCAGATCATTGTATTCGTAACTCATATTCCAGGAATGATCCGGTTCCGCAATATCGCTTACACCCGTGAGGCAATGGGGTGAGTTAAATCCGTCCATGATAAATCCGTTTAAAAGCGCTTCATCACCAAAGTTCATAGGCGAAAGTTTATCATTGTATTGAAAACTGATAGTCTGAGGTGGGTTCAGCACACCATAATCGGCAAACTGTATCGTCATCACCGAAATATTTTCCTTTTCATCATAGGTGTAGCCGGTAACTTGCTCATCGGCGTACACATTGCTATTGGACGCTTTCCTGAGTACTTTAACCTGTGCTATGCGTTCTTTGTTGTTATACGTGTAAATAATACTGTCTCTTTCTCCGGTACTGTTTGAAAAAGTTCTGATGCCATGCGTGTATTGCCCGCTTCCGGTAAAATGCAGGTTCAGCGTTGCGCTTTCCTTCAGCAGGAGGTTGCCGCCTTCGTCATAAATATCCTCAATTTGAACCAAACGTTCTATAACACCTTTACTGTTGCGATAGTAAACAATTTCCTGTTCTATATAAGATTCGTCCGCTTCCCCTTCGAGCTTGCTTTTTATATTCAACAGCTTTTTATGATTATCGTATGCCAGCGTAATCACACCGGTATATGTAGCACCCGCAGGCTGCATCGTTACCTTAACCAGCAGCGGACCTTTGTCGTCAATGTCAGCCCTCTTTTTTTCAAAAGATTCTTCTTTGCTGCAGGAAATAAAAACAAAGATGCCTGTCAGCAGTACGAGTAGTGATTTAGGGTTCATATAAAGAAGCAGGGTTTACAGTTTTATAATTCCAGCAGCGTTTTAACGGGATCTTTTCCAAATAACAACAGTTCCGGATTTTCCAGCAATTCTTTTACTCTTACCAAAAAACTTACCGATTCCCTTCCATCAATAATACGGTGATCATAGCTTAACGCAACATACATCATGGGTTTTATGACCACCTGCCCGTTTATGGCCATGGGGCGCTCCTGTATTTTATGCATGCCCAATATGGCCGCCTGGGGTAGATTAATAATTGGCGTGCTCATCAATGAACCAAATACACCACCATTGGTAATGGTAAACGTTCCACCCTGCAATTCATCCATGCTTAATTTATTATCACGGGCTTTATTGGCCAGTTCTATCACTTTCTTTTCAATATCGGCCATGCCCAGGCTTTCTACATTTCGTATAACCGGAACAGTTAGCCCGCGTGGCGTACTTACGGCAATGCTGATATCTGCATAATCATGATACACAAGTTCTTCGCCGTCTATATTGGCGTTTACGGCCGGCCATTCAGACAATGCGATAGCACATGCTTTTGCAAAAAAGCTCATAAATCCCAAACCTACGCCGTGTATTTCCTTAAACTTATCCTTAAATGCCTTCCGGATTTCCATGATGCGGGTCATATCCACTTCATTGAACGTGGTAAGCATGGCAGTGGTATTTTTTGATTCTACCAGCCGCCTGCTGATCGTTTTACGAAGGCTTGTCATTTTTTGGTTACGCACATTACGGGTAAACAGTTCCTGCCCATCGAAAGCTTTTTTGCCCGGGTTGGCCAAGGCGGCCAATACATCGCCTTTTACAATTCTGCCGGCAGTTCCACTGGCCGTTATACTTTTGGGATCAATTTTTTTATCGGCTATAATTGCAGCCGCTACGGGTGTAGCTTTTACATCAGCCGAATGAGTTGCCGCACGCGCGCTAACCGCAGCCTGGGCAGCGGGTTTTGGTTCGGCAACAGCCGGTTGGTGTGCCGCTGCTTTTTGTTCAGCGGGTACGGCAATATCCGTGTCAATTGTGGCTATAACATCCCCTATTTTAACGGTATCTCCTTCCTTTGCCGAAGCCGACAACTTGCCGGCTTCTTCTGCATTGAGCTCAAAAGTGGCCTTTTCACTTTCCAGTTCAGCAATCACTTCATCACGCCTTACCAGGTCGCCATCTTTTTTTGCCCACTTCAATAAGGTAACCTCACTTATAGACTCTCCCACCACAGGCACTTTCACCTGTATTTTGCCCTTGCCAGCCGCTTTGGCTTCTTCAGCAGGTTTTATAACTGCAGGCGCTGCTTTATCTTCAGCTTTACCATTCGTTGCAGGAGCAGGGGCTTCTGCAACTGCCGGTTTAGCCACCGTTTCATCTATTTTAGCCAACACAGAGCCAATGGCAATGGTATCGCCTTCGTTTACCTGTGTTTTTAATACCCCTGCTTTTTCAGCATTCACTTCAAATGTAGCTTTTTCACTTTCCAGCTCCGCAATCACTTCATCCCTTTCAACATATGCACCATCGGGCTTAACCCATTTTAATAAAGTAACTTCGCTTATAGATTCTCCTACTACCGGAACCTTGATGTCAATCATGTTTTTTCAGTTTATGCTGATTTATCCTGTTATAAAGTTAAATGGAAAATGCTGTTTCAATAATTTCCGCCTGCTCCTGTGCATGTATTTTAGTAAACCCCGATGCAGGTGAGGCACTGCTTTCCCTGCTGATTACCCCATAATTCATTTCAGGCAGCCCCATTTGCCTTAAACCGGTATTAAGATTCATTTGCAGAAAGGAGGCGGCGCCCATATTCAGCGGCTCTTCCTGGACCCAATACCATATGGCTTTATTGTACTTACCATACAAAGCAGATAATTGCTTGTAAGGTAATGGATATAATTGTTCTACCCTTACGAGTGCCACATCTTTTCTGCTGTCTTTTTGTTGTTTGGCGGAAAGATCAAAATAAATTTTGCCCGAGCAAAAAATAACTTTTTTTACTGCAGCAGCATCTCCTGTAAAAGCATCATCTATAACTTCCCTGAACCTACCGCTGGTAAATTCATCAGCAGGTGAATAACTGCCCGGGTGACGCAGATTGGCTTTAGGAGAAAAGACGATCAATGGCTTGCGGAAGGGCCATGCCACCTGCCTGCGCAAAGCATGAAAGAAATTAGCGGCTGTAGAAATATTGGTAACTACCATATTTAGCTCGGCACACATTTGTAAAAACCTTTCCATCCTGCCAGAGCTATGCTCCGGACCCTGCCCTTCATAGCCATGAGGCAATAGCATGGTTATGCCATTCATCCTGTTCCATTTTTCTTCGCCCGATGAAATGAACTGGTCAATCATAGGTTGCGCCACATTACAAAAATCTCCAAACTGAGCTTCCCATACCACCAGTGCATTTGGGTTAGCCAGTCCAAAGCCATATTCAAACCCTAATACGCCATATTCACTTAAAAAAGAATTGAAGATCCTGTATTTTCCTTTTGCGCCAGGTATGGTGCTAAGCCGGTTATAAGGTTCATCTGTATTTTCGTCCTGCAAAACTGCATGCCTGTGAGAGAAGGTGCCCCTGCATATATCCTGCCCGCTCATACGCACATCTTTGCCATCGAGCAATATACTTCCATAAGCCAGTAATTCACCCGTAGCCCAGTCTAATTTTTTTTCTTTATCGAATAGCTTTATTTTTTCGTTGATTATTTTCTCCACTTTGCGAAGCGGGGTAAAATTATCCGGCCATTTCATCATCGCATCAAAGACGGCAGTAAAATTTTCACCGGTGATGGCGGTAACAGGCGACTGTTCAAAATCCTCATCTGTAGCTTTCCTCAACTGCTTCCACCACTTGTCTGGCTGCTGGTAAGTATACGGCAATGGGTTTTGCTTCACCTCATCTAAGCGATCCTGCAAATCGTCCCAAAACTTTTTTTCCATACCCTTCGCCAGTTCCTGCGCTTCGGGCTCCCCATGTTCCAGCAGGTATTTTATGTATACTTCCCTTGGGTTAGGATGCTTGTCAATTAAGGCATACAGGGTGGGTTGTGTAAATTTAGGGTCATCGCCCTCATTGTGACCATGTTTGCGGTAACACACCATGTCTATAAATACATCAGACTGAAATTCTTTGCGGTACCGCGCAGCTATTTCGGAGCACTTTACTACAGCTTCGGGGTCGTCGCCATTTACATGCAATACGGGCGCCTGTACCATAGCTGCCAGTGATGTACAGTAATCTGAACTGCGTGCATCATCAAAATCGGTAGTAAATCCAATCTGGTTGTTGATCACAAAATGAATGGTGCCCCCGGTGTTATACCCTTCTAATTTGCACATCTGCAATACCTCATACACAATGCCTTGTCCCGCTATAGAGGCATCTCCATGTATAAGAATGGGCAATACTTTTTCATAATCAGCTTCATGCAAAATATTGGCTCTTCCCCTGGCAAAGCCTACCACCACCGGATCTACAGCTTCAAGATGTGACGGGTTCGGCATGAGCTTTACATACATCACTTTATCACCAGGCGTTTTTACCTCGCTGCCAAACCCGAGGTGATATTTCACATCCCCGCTTCCCATCGTTTGGTCAACCTTGCCCGTGCCCTCAAATTCACTAAATATCTGCTCATAGGTTTTACCCATTATATTGGCTAAAATATTCAGGCGACCGCGGTGCGCCATGCCTATCACTACTTCCTGCACACCAAATTCAGCAGCCTTGTTGATAATAGCGTCTAATGCCGGAATAGTGGTTTCACCCCCTTCTAATGAAAACCTTTTTTGACCTATGTATTTGGTGTGAAGGAACTTTTCAAACATCACACCCTGGTTGATCTTCTCTAATATTCTTTCTTTTTGTTTGAGTGAAAGCGGCTGAATGAAATTCCTTTCCATTTCAGTAGTCAGCCAGTCTACTTTTTTTTGATCGCTGATGTATTTGAATTCTATGCCCACATGCCCTGCATAGCAGGCCTGCAAATGCTCCAGTATTTTTCGCAAAGAAGTGGTACCCAGTCCAATAAGGTTGCCGGCAAAAAAATGCTTATCCATGTCTTCTTCACTGAATCCAAAGAAACCAAGATTAAGATTAGCACCCCTGTCTTTTCGTTTGCGTATCGGATTGGTGTTGGCAATAAGATGCCCTTTATTGCGGTAGCCCAGGATAAGCCGGTAGGCCCCCAATTCCTTTTTCCAGTTCACCCCATCGGTAGTGGTGTAAGGCTGTGCCTGTTTATCTGTGGCTCCATATTCGGCGGCTCCATTTACCGCAGTTTTATTATTGGCAATGGCAAAATCGAATCCCTCAAAAAACTTTTTAAAATCCGGATCTACGCTTTCCGGGTTCTTCACAAAGTCATTATATAAATTTTCTATGTATGCGGGATCTGAGCTGGTTATATACGAAAAATCCTTCATGAGGTTATCTTTTGAAAACAGACACAAACCTACGTGATTTTGGTGATATGATGACTTAAAACAACCGTCAAAAGCAGGCGGTTATATGCTAATTTTGTATTTTTTGAATTGGCATAACGACATATAATTATCATTCATTTTACTTGCTTCAAAAAATGCCAGAATGGTGCCCATGAACACATTAAAACCACTTTTTGATATATAAAATTTGGATTTGAATGTATATCCGCCTACCTTTGCCGTCCAAAATTTTTTAAAAATGGCTAATCATAAAGCTACGAAAAAGGATATGCGGCAGGCCGCAAAACGCAGGGACAGGAACCGTTATTATGGTAAAACCACCCGTAATGCCATACGCGACCTGAAAGTAATCACCGATAAAAAGGGAGCCAAAGAGGAATTTCCTTCCGTAGAAGGCATGATAGATAAGTTGGCTAAACGTGGTATTATACATAAAAACAAGGCCGCCAATCTTAAAAGCAAGTTAGCCAAAAGAGTAAATGCCCTTGCAACAGCCTAAATAGTTTGATCATATATCTTTGACTGCATTCTGTAAAAAGAATGCATTTTTTTTGCCCGCTCTTAAAATCGGCTTCTCCAGGTCCACAGATTGTATCTTGCGGGGAAATTATTTCTCTCCTAAAAATGAATGGTCTTGAAAAAAAATCTCCTCCCTGTACTGCTTTGTTTTTTTTATCTCCAAAGTACAGCCCAGGATATCTTTAAAGGGTATGAGCATCTTTTTACGCCACCCCTGCATTACACGGCTTATCAAATTAATGATGCATTGCATATTGATGGAAAAATGGATGAAAAGGATTGGGGGAAAGCGCCCTGGTCGGTATATTTTTCCGATATTGAAGGAGATAAAAAACCTCGTCCTGCTTTTAAAACGCGTTTTAAAATGCTATGGGATAGGAGCCATCTGTATATTGCTGCTGAACTGGAAGAGCCGCATATATGGGCTACACTAACGCAGCACGACCAGGTTATATTCCACGATAATGATTTTGAAGTATTTATTGATGCCGATGGCGACACCCATGATTATTTTGAAATAGAGATCAATGCCCTGAATACTATTTTCGATCTTTTTTTATCGAGACCTTACCGCAACAGAGGCGTTTTATCAACTGCCTGGAATGCAGCGCATTTAAAAACGGCTGTTCACACAGAGGGAACGCTTAATGATGCCAGTGACAGAGATAAAAAATGGACAGTGGAAATGGCAATCCCATTCGCCGCACTTCAAAAGAATAATGTGCCCCCTGATCCGAAAAAAAATTCATTGTGGCGTGTTAATTTTTCAAGGGTACAATGGGACACTGAAATTGTTGAAGGAAAGTATAAGAAAAGGATTAATCCCCTTACAGGCAAATCATTTCCTGAGCACAACTGGGTGTGGTCGCCGCAGGGTATAATTAATATGCATTACCCGGAAAGGTGGGGTTATCTTAGGTTTGCAGAACAGGAAGCAACAAAAGAACACGATGATTTCGTTCTGCCCCAGTCCGAAGAATTAAAGAAATATCTCTGGCTGCTGTATTACAAGCAGAAGCAATACCTGAGAAGCAATGGTAAATATGCCGGCAGCCTTTCACAACTTGAATTGCCTCCAAACATTGCCAACGTAAAGGGAAATGAATGTACCTTGCAATTAACATCGGCCGGTACGCAATTTAACGCTACCATTATTTGTGATGGTCAAAAAGCAGGCTGGCAAATTGATCAGAACGGTAAAATCATTCATTTAAGTAACGATAATGAATAAACGGAAATTCATAAAATCAGCGCTGGTTGCGGGTGCCGCCACCCTTTCGCTGCCCCTACAACCGTATGCTGCCGAAACACGAAAAGTAGACCAACGAAAAATAAAACGCAAGCATTGGGTATGGATCAATCCCAACCCTGCCGATAAAGAAGAAGACCTGCAAAATCTGTATGCCGGATACCATGACGCCGGCATAAGAGGTATTTTTTTTGAAGCAGACAGTGAAAAGCATTATCGCATCGCAAAAAGTAAAAAATTAGAAGCCCATCGCTGGATGTGGATCATGAACAGGGGAGAAAAAGAATTGCTGCAAACCCATCCGGAATGGTATTCCAAAAACAGGAACGGGGATTCCTGCGCTGATAAACCGCCCTACGTAAATTATTACCGCTGGCTTTGCCCTTCCCGGGAGGAGGTTAAAACGTATTTGGAAGATCAGGTAAAAGCTGCACTGGCAAAAGATTACGTGGATGGCATTCACTTAGATTATATCCGTTACTGCGATGTAATTTTGCCCGTTAACCTGTGGAGCAAATATGGCATTGAACAAAACAAAGAATTACCGGAATATGATTTTTGCTATTGTGAAGTGTGCAGGAATAATTTCAAATCATTAAAGGGTATAGATCCGCTGGACATGCGATACCCCGACCAGAGCCCTTCGTGGAGAAAGTTCCGGTACGACAATATAACGGAAGTGGTTAACCGCTTATCTGCTGTAGCGCATTCCTATAAAAAACGCATTACCGCCGCGGTATTTCCTACCCCTGAAATAGCCAAACGAATCGTGCGCCAGGATTGGGTAAACTGGAATTTAGATGGGATTTGCCCGATGATCTATCATGGATTTTACAAAGAAAATACAGCCTGGATCGGCGATGCCGTAGATGAAGGCGTAAAAGGATTAAATGGCCGGTTTCCATTATACGCCGGACTATTCCTTCCTGATTTTAAAAATGATGACGATCTCAAAATGGGCATTCAATATGCATTAAACAATGGCGCCGCGGGTGTTTCTTTTTTTGGAAAAGTAGATGAAAAAATACTGGCATTGCTTAAAAGCATTCCTGCGTAATACAAATAACAAAGGTTGCCAACCCTTTTATGATGCTCACTTCTTTGTAAAGGATTAGCAACCCTGTATCCTCCGGCTTTTGCCGTCAGGGTTTTGGAGCTTCGGGGGCATCTTTTACCATCACCGGCCAAACACCCGGTGCAGGCACGCTCACCCCCTTGTTCAATCCTCTTTGCATATTATCCGCACCAAAATAATACATTGGCCATCCTTTATAAGTAAGCTGTTTTTTGCCAAATACATCTATAGCGGTAAACAACGTTTTATCTAATATAGAAGGTACAACTACCTGGTCCGTTTCATAAATAGGCCATACAGGATTATTAGAAAAATCTGCTTTGGTAAATTTATTTATATTAAAGCTATCAATGGCAAACCCATACAATGTAACGCCTTTGGGATCTGAAAAATACAGTGTTTTGCCAGTGCCTTCCGTATAATCGCTTTTGTACGTTTTCCCGTCGTTGCCTGTTAACTGCGCGTTTACCAGCATGATGCTATAATCTGGTTTAGCCACAAACCACACATTGCCGAAGGCTTCTCCTTTTGTTTCGCCCGGCGCCTCGCGAACATTTGCGCCACCCACCACAGGAGCATAATAGTATAAAGGCCAGGTTTTATACGTAGTTTGTTTTCCTGCGGGTGTTGTTATGGTTCCGAAATCTGCAATATCAAGTCCTGATACCAAACTGGCCTGTGCAAGATTATCACCGGCATAGTATATAGGCCAAAGGGCAAGGCACCCGCCTGCACAATTGGATTGTCCGTTATAATCATTGGAAAAATAATAGAGTGTATTGCCCAGTGTATCTGTAAGGTAAGAACCTAAAGCAGCACTGGTAGCAAGCTGAACAGCAGGCTTTTTTTCGGGTGGTGTGGGCTCACTATCCTTACTGCAGGAAACAGTTAATACCACACATGCAATCAAAATCATACCGGCGCGGCTTACCGGCTTCATAACAAAAAGGTTTGAAGCCCGTTTTGAGTACAACATATACAAATCAGGTTTAAAAATGAAATGATGGTTTATCGTTCCAATAAGGAGCAGCGTTGAATGGTATATACTTCGTAATTAGAGGATCAAAGGTTGCCTGGACGAGAAATAAAATACGATGGCAGTTTATTCCGAAACCTGTTTCTGCGTTCAAATTTTCGATACCCCCTCTTCTTCTTTCCCCTGTTTAATCACTCCATTTTATATATTTTTACAACATGAAGACCTGCATGCTTTCTTTTTTTATTTTACTGTTCTTTTACGGCCATGCCCAGGACACCATAGCCTGTTATTTTGATGAAGAACTGTCGCTAACTACTAAAAAACACGGCACATATCCGGGAACAATAACAGCGCACGGGAATGGCTGGGAAGCTGTTGCATTTTACAGCAACGGAAATCCTTTAATGCAGGGTTTATTTAAAGACAAAAAATTAAAAACCAAACAGGGATATTATACCCTCTATTATCCCAATGGAAACCGCCGGGCTTTTACTTATTTCAACAACAATACGGCGGATAGTACTTTTATGGGATGGCATGCAAACGGACAACTAAGCGATTCGGGATTAATACGTCAGCAACTGCGTACAGGTACATGGAAAACCTGGTATTCCAATGGCCAACAGGAATCATCGGGCAATTTTCTTAATGGAGCACCAGATGGCATATGGCTTTGGTATTATGCCAATGGCAAGCCGGCAACCATAGAAACTTATGGCAATAACAAATTGCAGGACCTTACCTGCTTCGACACACTGGGTATTGCAACTGGCAGCAATTGCCGGATAGAAAAAAAGCCCTGTCCTAAAAAAGCCTACGACTTTGAAACATTCATCATAGAAAATTTATTATATCCAAAGGATGCGTTAAAAAAGGGCATTGAAGGAGAGGTGTCTTTTGAGTTTTTTATTACCAAAGAAGGAAAGCTTACCAATATTAATTTTACCAATGAAGCCAATACATTACTGCAGGAAGAAGTGGTGCGGTTGCTAAAATCGGTTCCTGCGTGGGAACCCGCAGTTTCGCATAACCGGAATATAGATTACCTGTATACTTATACTGTTCCTTTTTATTTACCGGATTAGGAAATGATTTGTGGCTATGAGCTATCAGTAGAGTTATTACTAACGATAGGATAAATACTCCTTCTTTGTACTGCCCAGGCTCATAGACTGCTGATAGCCTCCGAATTTCAGATTGCCCAGCTTTGGATTTTTCATATCACTGGCAGTAAAAAATAAGGGCCCTTAAGCACTTTGAAAACGACATGGTATAGCCGGGCGTAAGCATTGTTAGAGGACCCTGAAGGCTCGCTCTATGGTTTTTATAAACCTTATATACCTTCGGGACAGAGATGAGCTATATTGAAGTACTTCGGTACAGCCTATATCTGTATCTATTTGTTTCTTGTGTTTTGTTTTTTGGTTCTTATTGTATTCCTTTGGATTCGCGGTTACCAGCTTATTTCCACTGTAATTCCTTCGGGGCTATTGTTGAAACCCAATAGCAATGTGTGCGAAGCTGCATCCCATTCTTTTTTAATATCAGGGAGCGACTCTTTTTTATCATTTGTTACACTTATCTTTTTAGGATTTGCCGGCAGTAAGATCCGCATCCGGTTTACGGTATTAAGCGGGCTCTTACAAACAAAAGAATAGGATTTTGCACCGGTCTTTTGATCGTATACCCTGCAGGCTGATGCCAGCACCTGCGGCTGCTTTTTATTTTTGATCCTTGAAATATTGTATAAAAAAGCCTGATGTCCGGGGTTTACAATTTTTTCCGGCAATACCGGTAGTTCCGGATCAAATAAATCTACTACCAGGCCATTCACTGTATATGGCTGTGCATTTGTACTTTCGTCCATTACAGATACAATATCATAAGGACCACGTTGCAGGTAAAAATTGTTTTTTAGCTGCAGCTCACCTTCTTTCGCGTCTGTTTGATAAGCTTTCTTTATGATACGCATATAGTCTTCATCGCCATTGCTTTCCATTACAAAAACTTTGGGATTCTGTCGCAGGATGTACACTTTACCTTTACCCACAACTGCTTCCTGGCTCTTGTCAGTTGGTTTTATCTGCAACAGTTCAAACAGGTGTTGGGAAGGCGCTGAATATTTGTTGCTGCCCGTATTCCACCACTCCATTACGGATTGATAAGGATCATCATCGCGCCCGCAATAAACCAGTACACCACCTTGTTTCACCCAATCCGCCAGGTGCTGATGTATATTGGCCGAAACAGGCTTCATATTGGAATAACTCATCACCAGCACTTTTATATCCTTTAAGGTATTGGTATACTCCAGGTTTTCCATGTGAACGGTTTGTACAGGTGTGCCCCGCTTTACTAACGGTAATGTTTGACCGTAGAAATTGGAAAACTGCGGATCTTCAAAACCATTGTGTACCGGGAACCGCTGAAACATCAGTGAATTGCCCATCAATACTCCGATACCGTTTGATCCGGTAACCTTATTGCGCGACACCTGTATATCATTCAGCGCATTTACCATTACCTGCATCTGCGTGGAATAATATTTCGGGATCAATACTTTTTCATCGCTGTTGGCAAGCTTATAGGGGCGTGTATAGATCCTTTCGGGCCATGGCATTACTTCGTAGTTGGCTACTGTTGGATAGAGTAACTGGGCAGTAAATGTAGCCTCGTAATTTCTCTTATAATCAGCCCAGTCTCGCGGCCAATCTTCAATAGGGTCTGTAAGGAAGAAAAGCTTACGTCCTGTTGGCGCTGTCATAGATACCATAGAACCGTATTCTAAGAATGCATTTTCAAAAACGCGTTCTTTTTCTAATCCGTTAAAGTACGTTGGCTCTCTTGATGTGCCAGTCCATACCTGCGCAATATATCCGTCAATGCCGGGCAATGAAGCTAGGCTGGCTTCGGGGCTTACGATCTGCCATGAGGAATAATTCACCAGCGAATGTGTAGGTATATACACTTTTACGTCCATCCCTTTTGTTTTTCCGTATTCCTTTGCATACGCTGAAACCTGGTCAATGGCATGGTAATACAAATGATACTTCAGCTTGCCGGACAGGTAAGTGTTTTCGGGCGACTCGTGTTGCGGTCGCCAGGGAAAACCATAATAGCTTTGCCACTCTTTTTTAAATGACTCGCTGTAGCCCGCTCTTGCCCAAAATTCAGGCTCTTCAAGATAAATGGAGCTGATGCCTGCATCAATCACTCTTTTGATCACCTTTTGCTTCATGTATTCTATGAAGGATGCAACGGGTACTACATAGGGAATGTTTCTCCCATGCCAGATCGTGTCGCCTTTTACGGTTTGCTGTCCTTCTCCCAGGTGATTCTTTCCATCCCATTTACCCAGAAAATAATCATCATACTGCCCCCAGGCTATGCCCGTCATGAAATGCGTTTGATACCCGCGATCCCGCCACGATTTTACTCTTTCTTCAAACGACATTTTTCCTCTTTCGCTTACCCCGTATACAATAGCGATATCGGAACGTACATCAATTTCCGGTATCCAGTTATGCGCTGTCTGAAAAGCCGTTTTTTCCTGGGCCACGGCGGTAATAAATAATACATTCGAAATGAGTAAGCCCGATAATATGTTCCTGAATTTCATCCGTATATTTTTAGTTTTTAAGGCAAATCTACCCTCACCGCTTCGTTATAATTGTGCCGCCTGATATTTTCGGTAGCATAATTGATTCTTGCTGCCGCCCTTATAAATACTGTTCTTCCCGGTGGAATGTTGCCCTGTGTAGTGATTGTTATGGGTTGACCCAACGATGCATTAAACGAATCTCCGGGATAATCTATGATGGTAGTATAGCGATTGTCCCATTCCCTGTAACCTACAAACGGCATCTGGCTTACAAATAAACGCACATCCGTAATATTAAGAAAATCATCGCTATAGTTTCCCATAGGTTCAACCTTAGCTTTAAAATCTTCAGGGCTTACTCCCCGTGTAACAATTACTGTTGCTGTAATTTTGCCATCACTCAACGTTGGAGATCCTGCCCATTCTAATTTGAGGAATGGCTGTACTTTAAACTCAACTTCAGTTACACCATTGATGTCAAGCGTCTTCGACTCGTCTGCAAGTGTATCTCCATCTGTATTTAACCGAACAATGGGAATAAATGCGCCATCCACTCTGACGTTGTAGTTGCCTTTAAAAACTTTTGTATTCTGAAACACGCCTTCTTTCATACAAAAGAAGTCAAGATTTTCAGGTGCAGACGCTTTCCAGCTCAACTCCCGCATCCTTACTCTTGTCCCTTCACTTCCCTGGTCTGTAAGTACCGGTTCACCTGTAACGGCGTCTACTACAGTCCCTTTTAAAGTTTCTCCCGGCTCGGCGTAATTATCAATTTTTGCGCAGGAAAAAGTTCCTGCCACGATGATCAAATTCATTATATAATAAAAAAACTTTTTCATTCGTATATTTTTTATTTTTTACATTTTTGTCGGATGGAACGCCCTTTATACATTCCCATGCTGTGAAAAAAAATTACAAGGGCGTTTCATGCTTTTACTTTTAATCATTTACAATTGGCAGCTATCTGCCTGGTTGCTGGTCTATAACCTGACTTTTTGTTACTTCGGCGCCGGGTATTGCGAAATAATATTCCTGCTCTGTTAGCCTGAAGCGCTTTCTTGCTTCTTCAAATCCTGCATCAAAAAACCATTTACCCGCTACAGCCGAATAAAAAGGGTATAACCCGCGATAATAGGCGCCATCGGATTGTCTGAAGCCATTTAACATGTCTGAATGTTGTGTTCTCCACCTGCGTATATCCCACAAAATTTTATGCTCAAAAGCCAGTTCCTTTCTGCGTTCTTTCCGGATTACCTGCAATCCCTGCTCCCCGGCTATATCTGAAATTCCAGCCAGGGGATCGGCTCCGGCTCTTTCCCTGATGCTTCGGATGGCTTCATACGCAACTGTATTCAAATCATCTCCATCCGGTGAACTTACGCCTGCCAGCATCAGCTCAGCCGCTGCTTCCGCTGCATTTAACAACACTTCAGCATATCGCATTAAAATAAAAGATTGCTCTGACCTTCCTTCCAGCACCAATGCCTGGGGAAGGTTAGGATTAATCCATTTACGAACAGCAAAGCCTGTAAATGCAGCCGTTAAATCTGAAGTACCGAACGGGCCGTTTTTGCCGCCTCCATTCATCTTTGTTCCATCAGGTAAGGTAACCACCTCATGGGTTGTACCATTTTGAGACAAAAACAAAGATTTGTTTCCTGCAAAAGCACCACTGGCTGTATAAGCATCCGTTTGGTTGTATGTTTGCGGTCCTCCGATAGAATAGTTTGTTGTACCGTTTACAGTACGCAATGGTGCAATTCCGCCTGCAACGCTACCGGTATATACACCTCTTCTTATTTCCATTACCTGCCCTTTAAGAACATCACCCGGAAAAATAACATAAGCCCTCAAACGTGGTTCTGCATTTGCAAAAATATCAGTAGGCTGATCGTATAAGATGTATTTTTCATTCGCATCCCATACCTTAATCGTACCATCCGGATTTTTATCAATTCCGTCAAATAGCTCCACGAAATCAAGTGTTGGACAATTGCCTGCCGAATATCCATTACCGCCCATTAGCTGGCGTGGAATATTATAAGAATCGTAGCCATGGGCAAGGTCCGGCCATTTATAATCTTTGGTATAAATATTTTCGGGACTCGAGGCGTCAAAAAACATGTCAACCATATTTTGGTATTGAGCCTCTTTGTCGCCTGCAGACCATTTCTTTTTGTAAAGAGAATATTTACCCGATTTGATGATACTATTTGCCGATGTATACGCCTCGGTAAAATATTTTGCCGAAGCGGCTGCGGCAGTGGCGGGATCAAACCCTATTACACGTACTTTGGTTTTTTGTCCAAACCCTGTTATCGTATTGTATTTTGCAACGCTACCTGCAAACAGCATAGCCTCCGATTTAAATGCCAAGGCCACATATTTATTGGCATAGCCTTTAACAGGACTGGTTTCAAACAGGTTTGCCACGGCCATATCAAAATCTGCAAGTACCTGATTCCATGTTTCCTCCTCAGTTGCACGGGGAACCTCTAAAGCTGTGGCATCTTTTTCGGGATATTGAAGCAGGGAGGTTACCAATGGTACACCTCCATATCTTTTTGCCAGCGCATAAAACACTATCGCCCGGGTAAAATAGGCTTCGCCGATGTATTGGGTATATTCTGTTTCGTTAAAGTTGTCTTTATAAGCAGGGAGCTTCTCTAAAAGATTATTGGCATCTCTGAGCAAATTAAATGCACGCCCCCAATAGGCTCCGTTACGCGCCCATCCTTCGGAGGTCATTGCTTCACCGGCATCCCTTCCAAGCGATGAACCTTCATTTGTACCTGGCGTTACCAACCAGTCATCAAAGAATTGCCTTGCCGGTGAATATTTAAAATCTTCAAATGGCATCTGGCTGTACATTCTTGACAGGTAAAGCTGCATTCCCTTTGAGTTAGAAAAAAGGTCTGCTTCATTAACAATGTTCTTTGGTGGAACATCAAGATATTTTTTGCAGGAGCTGAATAGGAAGAAGGCTCCCAAAATAATGTATAGAAAATAATATTTAGATTTCATGATGATCATATTAAAATGTAACATTTAGGCCAACGGAAACCGTTTTATTTAACGGATATAAATAACCGTACGTATCATTAGGATGTTCAGGATCAATATACTTTACCTTAGTTGCGGTTAATAAATTATATGCGTTAATATAAAAACGCGTGTTTTTTATGCCTGCTCTTTTGGTCCAGGTTTCCGGCAACGTATATCCCAGTTCAATTGTTTTTAATCTTAAATAAGCCCCGTTCACAGAATTATAAGAAGAAGATACATCCGCCAGCGATCCGGTATAACCATAATATCCCGGCACCCATTCTGTAGCCGGGTCATAAGGATCTGCCGCTGGGTCCTTAGGATGCCAGCGGTCCATAAACTGCACCATAGCGCCGGATTCACTGTTGCCCCATAATGGCATATACAACTGTTCCACATATTGAACGGTTGATAGTGCGGAGCCCTGAAACAGGATGAACAGATCAATTCCTTTATAAGAGAGATTGGCCGAAAGACCATAATTGATCCACGGTGTGGAGCTTAACTGAAAAGGATGCCGGTCTAAATCATTAATTTCACCATCGCCATTCCAGTCTTCGTAACGGTAATCACCGGGCAGCGTTCCGCGTCCTGTGTATACGGGGCTGTTCCAGATGTCTTCCCAGGATTCATACCTGCCATTACCGGTATATCCCCACCATACATTCTGAAGACGGTCGTTTTGATTGTTTCTCCAGTTCCAGTAAGAGCTTCCGTTCGCCCCCCTTTCAACATACAGGGCTTTCACCCGTGCATATGAAAAAATTCCTTTAAGGCTATAAGCAAGCGCGCCAATGTTGTTATTGTGTGTAACTTCAAAATCGTATCCATAGGTAACATCGCTGTTCAAGTTCTCCTGTGGAAGCGCGGCACCTACAACTGTGGGAATCCCGCCATTTCTTTGCGCAAGCAGGCCGTCCCGCTTTCTTACAAAATAATCGAACGTAACGCCAAGCAGGCCGTTCCATCCAACAAAATCTAATCCCGCATCAAAAGTGTGTGAAGTAAACCATGTAATGGCAGGGTTAATGATTCCTTTATTGCTTGCACTGGCAATAAAGTTTCCATCAAATACATATCCGCCGGTAAAATTCCTGGAATCGGAACCTGTTGGATAATTGTAACCACTTGCCCATTGATAATCAACTGCGCCATCATCGCCTGTAATGCCATAAGAGGCGCGCAGTTTCAATTGTTGTACAAACGACAGCGTACTGGAATTCCTGAAAAAATTTTCTTCTGAAATACGCCACCCTACTGAGCCTCCGGGAAAGAATCCCCAGCGATACCCATTGCCGAATTTTGATGTTCCATCGTATCTGAATAAAAATTCTGCGAGGTATTTACCCTGAAACCCATAGTTCAACCTTCCGGCCAATGCCATGTTGGTATTTTCATAAAGATCGCCTGATCCCGTATTCATTCTTCCAGCCTGGTTCAACGGAACGCCGGCAAATAAGTAGGGCAGCGGTAACGCCAGGTCTCTTTGCGCAATAAGGTTATCTCCCTCTCTCTTTTGCGCTTCCCAGATAAGCGCAGCGTCAACTTTATGTGCGCCTGCAAAATTGTTGCTGTAGTTTAAGGAGCTTTGACTTAAAAGCTGTGAATAAAAATATGCTTCGCGTGTTACCCTGTTGGGAGATTGCCTGGCAAAAGAAGTATAGGTTTGCGAAGCTTCATCGTAACGATATTGCTGGTATTCTTCCTGAAAATAATTCCTGTTGGATAAGGAGTAGTCGTAACTAAACAGGGTTTTTGCATATAAGCCCGGTATCGCCGGGATATCGTATTGAAGGCTCAGCACAGGCTGTATCCAGCTATTTTTAAACACCCGGTATCCGCTGATATCTTTATCCATAAAAGATATGGGATTATCGCCTTCTATCAAGCCATGATAGGGCCTGGCAGGATCATCGTTTGCATAAGCCGGGATTTGCGGACCCTGGCGCCAGAACGACCTGATGATCCACCATGCACTCTGGTAGGGCTGATTGGTGGTTTCTGTAACCAGGTTAATGTTTGCATCCAACGTAAATCGTTTTGCGATTTTTGCAGTAATACTTGTGCGGAGGTTATACTTATTATAATTAAGATCGTTTGTTTTAAAAAAACTTCCCTGGCTCATGTATCCGCCACCAACATAATATTGAATTTTATCGTTACCACCGGTAATGCTTAAATTATGTTGTGTTTGAGGAGCATAATTTGCCCATACCAACGGGTACCAATCGTAACTTTTTCTTGTTCCGTTTCTGTACTCTTCGAAAATCTCATCGCTATATACAGGAGTGCCGCCATTGATATTATGCATAGCCGCTTCATTCCGGAGTGTCATATACTGGTAAATGTCAACTGTTTTGGGTAAGCCGGACGGGAACTGCCAGGTGAAGCCTCCGTCATAAGATAAAACGCTCTCATTGTTTTTTCCCTTTTTAGTGGTAATCAGAACCACCCCGTTGGCAGAGCGCACACCGTAAATGGCGGCTGATGCATCTTTCAAAACAGATATATTATCAATATCGTTTGCATTTAATCGCTGGAAATCTGCATTGGAACGGGGTATCCCGTCAATAATGATAAGGGGAGCGCCAAAGCCGCGGATATCAAATGTGTTATTAAATGCCCCTGGTTCAGCGCTTCTTTGTGCAACCCTTACACCGGAAACCTTTCCCGTCAGCATATTCTGCGGGTTTTCATTTTTGGTAGTAATCATGGCCGACCCGCTGATAGATGACACCGCACCGGTAAGTGTTTTCTTTTTCTGGCTTGCGTAACCTACGATAATGGTGTTTTCAAGTTCAGAAACGGCTACTTTCAAAGAAATCTCTATCACTTGTTGCAGAGAAGTGATTTTTACTGTTTGTGGCTCGAATCCTACGGACGAAATTTCGAGCACATCATTTATTTCCACCTCAATGGAAAAAACTCCATTGATGTCGGTGGCAATTCCTTTGCCTGTTCTCCTGTTTTTTACCGAGGCGCCGGCCAGGGAGTTGCCTTCGTTATCCCTGATCTGTCCTTTGATCTCTGCCGCAGGCGCCAAAACATCCATTTCATTAAGCGGTTGAAGCGCTTTCTTTTTAATGATAATGGTTTTTTCGATAATAGCGTAGGTAAGCGGCAATTGCTTAAAGCATTCATCAAGCAAAGATTCAACCGTGGCGTTTTTTACATTTACATCTACTGTTCCTAAGTTCTGGAGCAGTTCGTCTTTGTAAAAGAAATGATAAGCGGTTTGCTGTTCAATGACTTTGAAGATCTTCTGTACCGGTACATTTTTTTCCTTTACCGTCAGCTTTTGTGCATAACCTTCGGCGTGCAACTGCAGGCATGCGGCTATCAGCAAAACAACCGTAAGTTTCATAATCAGTAGCACCTGCCTCACCGGCAGGCAGGTTTTGGTAAGCAGGGGCCGCATACCGGGCGGAACCCTTAAAACGACTTTAAAGTTCATACATTTGTAATGTTTGGGTTATGAAAAACAATCCTTCGACCGATTGTATAAAAATGATTAACCCTTCGCCAGGGGTGCTTCAACCATCCCTGGTTCTTTGGATAACCAGCATTATCAAATTTGATCTTCGTTCAAGGTGGGTCAAAATAAATGCAAATGGTATTGTCTCTTTCTCTCAACAAATACTGAATACCATTTTTTAAAAATCACTGTTTGGGTTATTGCTACGGGAGTATAGTTAGCGTTTTGTCCTGTATTTTAAAATGAAGCCCGCTTTCTTCTAAAATTTTTAATACGGTTGAGAGTTTGCTATCCCTGTTCACAACACCGCTATAGTGCCCGTCCGGTATTTTACCGGCATAGATGGCATTCACATCATACCATCTTTCCAACTGCCGCATGATGTGTTGTATATCATCGCTGCTAAACCGGAACAATCCGTTTTTCCAGGCAACGGCCGATTCTACATTTGCATTCTGCACTTTAATCTCTGCATTGTCTTTCTGCAATAAAGCCTGCTGACCCGGAGCTATTTTTACTGCCTGTTGCTTTCCGTTACCGGATGTTGAAAAATTAACCGAACCTTCCAGTAAGCTGGTATGAATCGCTTTCTCATTTTCATAGGCCATAATATTAAAATGTGTGCCAAGCACTTCAACCTGCCAGCCGGTTGCCCCGGCATTTTGCCTACCATCGCGTACCATAAAGGTCCGCTTTTCACCGGTGCTCATTTTTGATGGCGCTATCTCAAAATAGGCTTCTCCTGTTAATTCTACCACCCGTTCTTTTTCGGGAAAAGCAACGGGAAAACGAAGAGAGGAAGCCGCGTTGAGCCATACTTTGCTTCCATCCGGAAGCACCAGTTGGTATTGGCCGCCCCTGGGTGTTGATAGTGTATTATACACAACCACTGATGAAGCTCCGGAGGCAGCCTGGTAAGACAATTGCCCTTTGCCGGTTTTAAGCACCTTTACGTCAGCTTGCCGGGTTAGCATGCCTGCACCAGCACTGTCCAGCATCAGCTCTTTTCCATCTGCCAGTTTTAAAATGGCCCTGTCTGTGCCGGGCTCAGCATCTGTAACGAAAGCTGGATGTACTGTCTTATTGATCGTAACCGCGGGAGGCGTTTGTTGTTTTGTGAAAAAAAAATAGATGATACCTGATATACTCATCAGTACAGAAGCGGCCACCATCCAGCGCAGGATGCGGATACGATTGCGGCTGCCCGGCATATGCATTTCCGGCTGCCCGGTCACCACGTTATTCTGCGTGATTTGTGCCTGCTGTAAAATTCTTTGGAAGATTTTTTCCGACCTCGACTCATCGGAAAGCCCCTTGAAATTGTCGTCCTGCAATGCCTGCTCCACTACCTGCTCCAACTGCCCTGTATTATTATATAGGCGCAAGTAATGAATAAATTGAGGGAACTCTTCAGGAGTTAGCCTGTCGTTAATATAATGCTCCAGCAGAATGTTGAATTGCACCTCGTTCATATAGCAGTCAGATGTAAATAATGAGCTTTTCCAAAATAAAGACGCAAAAAAAGAGAGGTGGTATGAGTTGTCTCATAAAAAAAATCCCATGTGCTAAAGCTGCAACCGGCTAAAGTGTTTAGATAAGTTATAAGATACCGGATACCAGGCAATATAAAATAGTAAATGCCACTGCCCCCGAATGTGTATGAAGGTATTGCCGGATAAAATGCAGTGCTTTGCTCAAGTGCGATTTCACCGTGTTTTTTGATATAGAAAGCCTTGCGGCAATTTCATCAAGACTAAGACCCTGCTGCCGGCTCAGGGAATATACAAGCTGCTGTTGAGACGGTAATTTTTCCAGCGCCTGTAAAACAAGCGCCTCCGTTTCTCTGCACAATAACTGCTGATCGGGAAGATTGCAGGATTCTTTGAAATAATCGGCCAGGTGATCAGTAAATGGCTCCTCCATTATTTTCTTTCGCAGTACGCTTAATATATGATTTCTTGCAATAATAAAAAGATAGTCACTGAATTTTCTGATGGTACTCAACTGGGTTCTGTTGAGCCATATTTTTACAAACACATCCTGTACCATTTCTTCGGCTATCACCGCCGATTTGGTAAACGTAAAAGCAACACTGTAAATTCTATCCCAGTTGGCATCAAACAATTGTCTGAATGCAGCTTCATCCCCCCTGGCGGTGTTTAAAAGCAGTGTAGTTTCATCATATGGCTTAAAGGCATGCAACCTGGCAGTAATTAAGTTTTGATAAGCGAAAGTAAACAATCATTGTTGTTTGAGAAAATTCCCGCGGGCATTCCAAACTTTGGCGCTTGTACTGCGGGGTATGTTTTTGATACGCACTGGAGTGTATGGAAGTTAGCAGTTCTCTTGCCCGAGAATCATATTGCGCAAACGATTGATATTCCGAAAATGTATGTTTATAACAAACAGGTAATATGCGCCTTTAAAATTTACACGGCTATTTATATACTTTTACATCATGAGAACTGGCGAAAAGGTCAAATCTTTATTTTTTGACGTTTGCTCTAATGGGAATATGGAGTCGTTCAACTCGTTATACCGGATGTTGTGCAGCAAACTCATACACTTTTCTGCTGCCATTACCGGTTCTTTTCATGTGGCTGAAGAAATTGTTTCCGATTTGTTTATAATGCTATGGCAAAAAAGAGAACAACTTTCCAGCGTACAGCAGCCACTGGTTTATATTTATGTATGTACGCGCAATTTATCATTGAACAGTTTAGGTCAACGAAAAAAACATATCGATTATGAATCATTAGACAGGGACGCCCTGGCAATGGCTCCTGATGTGGAAGACCGGCTTATTTCTACGGAAGTGGCTCAGCTTATTGAAAAAGCCATTCGGGAACTTCCTGCCCGTTGCCAGCTCATTTTCCGCCTTGTAAAAATGGATGGGCTCTCTTATAAAGAAGTTGCCGGGCTCCTGGAAATTTCTTCAAAAACGGTTGATGCCCAACTGGCTATTGCCATAAAAAAGCTTTCCTTAACGATACGGTTAGACATTCCTGAAGAGCTTATCAATTCCTATTTTCATCGCGAATGAAATTATTTTAAAAATCTTTAGGGAATTATTGTTTGCTATCCTGTCTTATATTTTTATGGCTTATGTATCATGACAAAAATGAAAGGATATGGCATCTTCTCGCCCGGAAAACGGCAAAGGAAATATCTGCGGAAGAGATAAAGGAACTGGAACGTTTGCTGCAGCAGTATCCGTATGCACTATATATGCAGGAACTAATGAACCAGGAATGGCGCGATACATATAAATCCTTTAATACCGGGGATATAACCCTGCTGGTGGAAAAACACAAACAGCGTTTGCATGCTGCACAACAATCAAATGAGGTTATTAGTATGAAAAGCACTGCGGCTAAACCCATTCCGCGGATACTTTTACGCTTTGCCACTATAGCGGCAAGTGTTTTATTGCTGGCGTTTGCAGGTTGGAAATGGGGGATAGGGCACTCAGAAAAAGACCCGGCCCCCTTATTACAACACCTGGCGACTCAAATGGGTTCCCGTTCGGAAGTATTGCTTCCGGATGGAACAAAAGTGCGGCTTAATGCCGGAAGTTCATTAGACTACCCTAAACAGTTTAATGGTAAAACCCGTGAGGTGAAATTAATTGGGGAAGCATATTTTGATGTAGCCAAAGACAGCGCTAAACCTTTTTTTGTTCATACCAAAGCCTTTACCATAAAAGTAACAGGCACCGTGTTCAATGTAAGGGCTTATAGCGATGAAGACAGTGCGGTAGCTTCGCTTATCCACGGGTCTGTTGAGGTACAGTTTGATAAAAACAAGGATAATATAATAATGCTGCGTCCGAATGAAAAATTAACGGTAGCGATGCCTGCAGTTCGGCCTGATGAAAACAAGAACGCTATTCCGGAAAACCACAGTAAAGAAGAAAAGATATACGTTAAAAGAGGGGCAATTACAACCATGAACGACAGCACTATTGCTGAAACGGCATGGGTACAAAATAAACTGGCATTTAAAAACATTTCCTTT
Organism: Agriterribacter humi; assembly: GCF_009192765.1. Taxonomy (GTDB): domain Bacteria; phylum Bacteroidota; class Bacteroidia; order Chitinophagales; family Chitinophagaceae; genus Agriterribacter; species Agriterribacter humi. Next base: position 163,737 of record NZ_VOHQ01000011.1, read on the forward strand.
GAAAAAATTGCAGCATCCCTCGAAAAATGGTTTGGCGCTGATATTCGTTTTAAAACCGAAGGTAAAAAACTGCTAAACCTTACGGGAACTTTTGAAGGAGAAAGCCTGGAAGAAGTATTGCGTGCTTTTCAATTAACGGGAACCCGTTTCCGGTATAGTAAAGACAGCGAAGGTGTGATTTGGATAGAGTAAGAATTTTATAACCAAAACTACATTTTATATGAACCAACCCCAATCCTCTTAACAATCAAGCGCTCATAGTAATCCGGTTCGTATAGTCATAAAAACGGGAAATGGAGCAAGCATTTCCCGCGCAATGAAGGCTACAAGGATTTTTGTCCAAACATTCAAACAAAAACTTTCACCAACAAACCAAAGGTATGCAAAAAACCCTACTGCTTAACCGGCTTCGCTATAGGCGGAGCCTACGTAAATTTTTCATGATCATGAAATTTACCGCCTTCTTTCTGCTTGTGTTTTGTATGCATGTGAGTGCAGATGTGCATTCCCAGAAAATCTCTGTTAATTTTTCTAAAACCAGCCTGGAAAAGGCGTTTTCTGTCATTGAAAAAAATACAAACTATCGTTTTGTATACAATGATGATTACCTGCCTTTTAATCACAGGGTAACTGTTAATGCTAAAAATATTTCTATTGCTGAGCTATTAAAGGAAATATTAAATGATACCAGGCTGAGTTATCGTATGCTTTCAGAAAATTTAGTTGTAATAGCCCCAAAGGGAACCGAAAAAAATGATGTGGTAGTAAAAGGTAAAGTAATCAACTCATTAGGCGAAGCATTACCGGGCGTAAGTGTACAATTAAAGAATACCAATATAGGCACCACCACAGGTGTTGACGGCGATTTTGAAATTAAGGCGCCGGAGAACGCCATTCTTGTTTTTTCTTTTATCGGGCATGAGCCACAGGAAATAGCAATAGAAGGCAGAGTGTCTTTAACGGTTACGCTTTTGCCTGTAGAAAATTCTTTAAATGAAGTGGTGGTAGTGGGTTATGGCTCCGAAAAGAAGATTAACATTACCGGTGCGGTAGATCAGATATCAGGCAAGGAACTGGCCGAGCGCCCTATTGCTAACCTGTTCCAGGGATTGCAGGGGTTAAGCCCGGGACTGAATATTTCTTACCCCGGTGGCAAACCCGGCGCCACGCCCAATATTAATATTCGGGGTATAACAACGCTTACCGGCGGCGGAGCTTCACCGCTTGTTATTATTGATGGAATTGCATCCACTACAGATGATATTTTACGCCTGAATCCACAGGATATCGGTTCATTAAGCGTTTTGCGCGATGCGGCTTCGGCAGCTATTTATGGAGCGAGGGCGGCTTTTGGCGTTATCTTAATCACTACCAAACAGGGCGCCAGCGGCGGTAAACAGCGGGTAACTTACAATAACTATTTTTCATGGTCGCGGCGCACAGTATTGCCCGACCAGATAACGGATCCCTATATTTATTCGCGTGTGCTGGAAACCTCTACCGATAATACACCCTGGGACTATGTAAATTATTCGGATTACCAGTATCAATGGGCTAAGGAAAGATCAGAAAATCCTTCTGTTGAAGATGTAAGAAAAGACCCTAATAACCCCAATGCCTGGATATACATGGGCAATAATAACTGGAATGATTACTTCTTCAATAAAATGAGTTCTTCCCAGAACCATAGTATTTCTTTTAGCGGGGGTTCGGAAATAGGTAAAGGCAAACCGTTCGGGTATTTGCTATCCGCCGACTGGACCAAAGAAAATGGGTTGAATAAACTGTCGAAGGATGACTGGAACCGATATGGTTTGAGAGCAAAAATTAATTTTACGCCTTTAAGCTGGCTAAAAATAGAAAACAACCTGAATATTTATCAAACCATAACAGATGCGCCTTCATACACAATCACGGATCTGTATTATTTGCAACCCACGCAGGTAGCAAAAAACCCTGATGGATCATGGGCAAATACCGGTGCAGGCAGATTAGGCGCCCAGTTAACCGATGGCGGAAGAGATGAGCAAACAAGATTTGGTTTTCAAAATATTTCCCGTGCAGTAGCTACTTTTTTAAATGGTGATCTTCAGGTTACCGGCAGTGCCAGTTTTAAGAGAGAGATATGGAAGTATAATACCAATTTTAAAAAGTTTGAGATTGGCTTTGGCGAGGGTGATATCCGGGAAGAAGGTGGCAACGGCTCCGTTCTGGTTAGAAATGGAATTGTTAAGCATGATGTATACGACCTGTTTGCCAATTACAACAAACAAATAGGGTCCGATCATGCCTTCAAAGTAATTGCCGGCTATAACCAGGAAGAATACGTTTGGTCGTATGAAGGTGTGTCAAGGGACAGGCTGATTTCTTCTTCCCTTCCTTATATTGGCCTCACCACAGGGGAAAACCCCAGTGTTCTGGCAGATTATACTACCTATGCGCTTCGCAGCGTGTTCGGGCGTTTGAATTATACATTCAAGGGACGATATATTATTGAAGGCAACGGACGGTATGACGGCTCATCAAGGTTTCCAAAAGAACGGAGATGGGGATTTTTTCCTTCTGTTTCCGCGGCATGGATAGCCAGCGAAGAACCTTTTTTTAAAAGTATAGCCAAACAGGTGTCAACGCTTAAATTCCGTATTTCCTATGGCGATCTTGGCAACCAGAGTGTAAGTGACTTTGGATACATACAAACTCTGCCTACGGGAAGAGCTTCTTATATTATTAACAACTCTTTTCCTTCTGTTATTACTGGTGCGCCTAGTTTGAGTGTTGATCCGGACACCTATACATGGGAGAAAGTTACCACTTTTAATGTGGGTGCAGATATTGGCTTGTTACAAAACCGGGTACAGGGCGGCTTTGATTATTTTGTACGCAACACCATAGGCATGCTTGGACCTGTTGCTGAATTGCCGGGTGTATTAGGAACAAGTCCTCCTACTCAAAATGTAGCAGATCTTTCTACAAAGGGCTGGGAATTATCACTGGCATACCGCGATAATTTTGACATGGCTTCAAAACCTTTTTCCTTTGGTGTAAAATTCATTCTTTCTGATTCGCGTACTAAAATTACCAAATATAAGAACGATCAGTTATTGCTCAACAGTTACAGGGTAGGACAGGAAATAGGAGAGATATGGGGATTGGAGGGTGATGGTTATTTTAAAACGCAGGAAGAAATAGACGCATTGGATGAATTTGCTATTGTGCCATGGGGTGCATTGGAAATTGTTGAAGGATGGCCTAAATATGTTGACCAGGATAAAGATGGCAAGATAGAGCAGGGCAATACGCAAACAGATCCCAAAGACCTTAAAATAATCGGCAATAACAGTACGAGGTACCGTTATGGAATAAATCTTGATTTCGATTGGTATAATTTTGATTTTTCTGTATTCCTGCAAGGCGTAGGAAAAAAAGATTTCTATCCTAAACATTATTTATTCTGGGGGCCTTATCAGCAACCTTACGCCGGTATTTATGAATGGAACCTCGATTACTACCGCGGCGCTTCTGAAACCGGAACAGACAGGGACAGGCATTCCGCTTCTTATATAGCCGCCGGTTTAGCAGATGCCAATACCGATTCCTATTTTCCTGTTTTGCAGGCCTGGATGGCCGATGCCAATTATGGTTCAGGACTTGATTTGCCGCAAACCAAATATTTGCTTAATGCAGCTTACCTAAGGGTCAAAAATGTTACCCTTGGTTATACGTTACCTGCTTCACTTACTAAAAAAGTTAAAGTAAGCCGGCTGAGATTATTTGTTACCGGGGAAAACCTGTATGAATTTTCTTCTATAAAAAAATACATTGATCCCGAAGCCGTGGCAGATGGTTATGGCTGGGCATATCCTTACCAGAGAAAATATGCAGTAGGTCTTAACCTGGATTTTTAAGGATGCTTCCTTGGCCAATACGTTACAGGCATGTGTTAAATCAAAAAAATTGAATGTATGAAAAAAGTAAAATATTTATATACATTGCTTGCCGGAATGTTAATGCTGGCAGCAATCTCGTGCAAGAAAGATTTTATGGACAGGTACCCGCAAACCTCGGTTCCGCCGGATCGGTTCTTTAACTCCGAAGAAGATCTGGCTTCCTATATCAATGGTTTATTGAGTATTCCCGGTGCCGGGCAATATGCCAGCGACCAGGGAACGGATGATAAGGCAACTACCGCTGCTGTGGAGATCAAATCCATGATGACGGGAACGCCCACTTCTCAAAATATAACAGGTGGCTGGAGCTGGGGCAGGCTTAGAAATATTAATTATTTCCTGGAAAATTATGACAAGGCCAAAGTATCACAGGAAGTAAAAAATCATTATGCCGGTTTGGCGAGGTTTTACCGTGCACAATTTTACGTGGATATGGTAAGCAGGTATTCGGATGTACCGTGGTATTCACAAACATTAAATCCCGCAGACAGTGGCGGTCTATATAAACCACGTGATCCACGTGCATTGGTAATGGACAGCGTGATGGCGGACCTTGCTTTTGCTTCTGCCAATGTAAAAGAATCGGTTCCTGAAGGTACTCCCGGTGTGTGGGTGGTGAAACTGATATATGCGAGAACTGCCTTGTATGAAGGAACTTACCGGAAATATCATTCCGAACTGGACTTACAAGCTTCGGCCGATGCGTTCTTGCAAATAGCGCAGCAGGTAGCAGGAGAAATTATCAGTTCGGGGAACTATGAAATATATAATACTGGTAAACCTGATGCAGATTATCTCACTTTATTTACCAGTCTTAGTCTTGCCGGTAACCCGGAAGTATTGTTAGCCAATATCTATGATCAGGACCTGAACAGGAGTGGAGATAATAAGTACAGCATTAATGATTACGAACAATCGCCTTCACGCGAGCTGATCCAAACTTATTTAATGAAAGATGGTTCAAGGTTTACAGACCAAAGCGGCTATCAAACCTTTGGTTTTGTAAAGGAATTTGAAAACCGTGATCCAAGGCTTTCGCAAACTTTTTTATATCCCGGATTTATTTTAGCCAGCAATGCTCCCAACCCCACGCCGTATATTCAACGGCTCAATAAAAATTTCACCGGCTACCACCAGTTAAAAGGCTATATCAACAGTACTGATCAAAAAGCGGTGGCCGGAACAGATTTTCCTGCCTACCGCTATGCCGAAGTGTTGTTAACGTATGCTGAGGCATTGGCGGAACTAGGCACTGTAACACAGGCTGATTTGGATATGTCTGTTAATTTGCTGAGGAGCAGGGCTGGTTTGCCGGCACTTATCCTGACAGCGGCTAATGCCAATGCAGATCCTGTGCTTGCCGCCCAATATCCTGCCGTCAGTGGTGCCAACCAGGGTATTATTCTTGAGATCAGGCGTGAACGAAGAGTGGAGTTTGCATTGGAAGGATACCGCTATAATGATTTGATGAGATGGGCTGCAGGCAAGCGGTTGGAAATTATACCCGACGGCATGTATTTTCCGGGATTGGGAAAATATGATCTTACAGGCGATGCTGTTCCGGATATTATTTTAATTGATAAAACGGCCTCCATACCACCTGCTGAACAGCAGGAAGAAAATACACTCGGAATAAAGCTGGTCTATTATAAAGCAGGAAATTTTGGCGATGATGTAACCGTATATCTTAAAAATGGCAATAGCGGTGGCACCATTGTTACCGAAACAACAACAAGACAGTTTATTGATCCGCAGTATTATTACCGGCCTATTCCATTTAACCAGGTCACTTTAAATCCCGCGTTAAAACAAATATTCGGCTGGAACTAATTTTATATCATGGGCATCGTTTGTATTACCGGTAAATAAAAAAAGTTTTCCGGTAATACTATTCTTTAAAAAATAAGGATGAAAAGAAGGTCTTTGTTAAAGCAGGCGGGATGGCTAACAGCAGGTTCAATGCTTACCGGAAGTATGGCCGCTGCCACAATAAGTAATAAAAACAAAAAGCCTGTACTCACTATTGCACATATTACTGATGTGCACATCCGGCCGGAAGAAAATATTCCACAGCGCTATAAAAAATGTTTGGATGATGTAAAAAAACACAGAATAGATTTTATATTGAATGGTGGCGATTCCATACATGCTGCTGACTATCCCGATATTACACGGGAACGGGTAACCGAACAATGGGCGGCGTGGGATGAGTGTATGAGCAGTGTGAAAGCGTATGAACTGTTCAGTTGCATTGGCAACCACGATCCCTGGTGGGCGTCGCCATCGCCGGAACATGAAATGCATGGAAAAACATATGTGGTTAAACGGTTGAATATTCCTCACCGCTATTATAGTTTTAGCCGCAAAGGCTGGCATTTTATTGTATTAGACGGCAATAATAAAAACATTTCGCTCGATGATGAACAATACAACTGGCTGGTAGCCGACCTTGAAAAAACGGCTACTGGAACACCCACGTTGTTAATGTCGCATTACCCGGTATTTGGCGCTACACCTATTCTGGTGGGTGGTAATCATTCCGACAATAAAAAACTAAAGGATCTTTTTTACACGCACCGCGATAAGGTAAGGGTAATGCTGAGCGGGCATAATCACCTGTACGATAAAACGCTTTATAATGAAGTGTGGTATTGCTGCAATGGTGCTATGAGCGGCTATTGGTGGGGCAAAGGTGATAAGGAGTCGGCGGGTGAAGGGTACTACCTGGAAACGCCTCCGGGTTTTGCCATTTTAAAATTATACAGCGATGGATCGGTGGAGAATAATTATTATCCCCATCATTCCTGATAAACAACGGCTTGAACTTGGAATTCTTAATGTATCTTAAATGACCTATTAAATTTGTTGGTATGAAACAATATTTCTTATTTATATTATTGATGGGCTGTTGTATGGGCGTCCGCGGACAATCCAATAAAAAGGCCATATTCGTTATTGTAGATGGGATAGCTGCAGATGTAATTGAAAAATTGAACACACCTGCTTTAGATGCTATCGCCAAAGAGGGCGGATATACCAGGGCACATGTGGGTGGTGAAAAAGGCGGCTATTCGGAAACGCCCACCATTTCGGCCGTTGGCTACAATAGTTTACTTACCGGCACATGGGTGAACAAGCACAATGTTTGGGATAATGATATTGCTGCTCCCAATTATAATTACCGGACCATCTTCCGTTTTTTAGAAGCGCAGTATCCCGATAAAAAGACAGCTATATTTTCCAGTTGGGAAGATAACCGTACCAAATTAGTGGGAGAAAATTTGCCTGCTACAGGAAATATAAAATTGGATTATCACTTCGACGGGCTGGAATTAGATACTTTAAATTATCCTCATGATAAAGGAAGGGATTTTATGCATCGTATAGATGAAGCCGTTGTAAATAACGCTGTGGATTATATTAAAAAGAAAGCGCCTGATCTTTCATGGGTGTACTTAGAGTATACAGATGATATGGGGCATATGTATGGCGACAGTGAGCAGTTTTATAAAGCGGTAACCATGATGGATGATCAGATGGGAAGGCTGTGGCAGGCGATTCAATACCGGAAACAAAATTTTAAAGAAGACTGGGTCATCTATATCACTACTGACCATGGCAGAAGCGCTGATAATGGAAAAGGGCACGGCGGGCAGTCGGACAGGGAAAGAAGCACCTGGATTGTAACCAATGCCAAAGGATTAAATCATTATTTTAAAACAGGCAACCCCGGTATTGTGGATATAATGCCTTCCATTGCCAAATTTTTAAACATCTCTATACCGCGTGACCAGTTAATGGAAATTGATGGTGTGCCTTTAACCGGGAAATTGTATGCAACAACTCCCGATATGGCACTGCAAAATGATAAGCTCCGCGTTACCTGGAAGGCGCTCGAAAAAAAGGGAAATGTGAAGATATGGCTGAGCGCAACCAATCATTTTAAAGAAGGAGGAAAGGATGAATATACTTTACATGCTACAGTACCTTTGGCGAAGCAGGAAGCGATAATAGATGTAAGCAAACTGCCTTCCTCTTTTTATAAAGTAGTTATTGAAACGCCGGGTAATATGCTGAACAGGTGGGTGACGGAGAGGAATTAACGGGAAGTTTATGGTTTGTAGTTTTGAAGTTTGTATGGCATCGTTTACAAGATGATTAATCATTAGATCAGGCTTTCTTTGCGGCCCTTGGTGCTTTGCGCCTTTTTGAATAACCGTTTTTATTTTATGAATATCCGTCGGGTAAAATGCAGTTTTATAATTTTATTTTTTCTATTAACAGCAGCAGGCTCATGTAAGGTGCAGCGCACAACTGCTGTTAATACCCAAACTTCATTGGTTACGCAGGGTCCGCTATGGGGAGCCGTATGGCAGCAAAAAGCTTCTGAATATAAAGCCTTATGTTACCAGGCTTACAATACCGCAAGAATGCAGTTGGATGTTTTACTGCAGCAATCTTACAGCAAACCCCTGGCATTGGTAACCGACATTGACGAAACGATATTAGACAATAGTCCTTACCAGGTGCATATCGCTTTGCAGCATGAAGAATATGCAGATGCTTCGTGGATGGAGTGGACAAAAAAAGTGGATTGCGATACAGTGCCCGGCGCCTTATCTTTTTTCGGGTATGCCAAAAGCAGGGGTGTGGATGTGTTTTATATTACCAACCGCCTGGAAACCGAGCGGGACGCTACTTTAAAGGATATTCAACGCTGGGGTTTTCCCGATGCGGTGAACAGCCACCTTACTTTCAAAACCACCACTTCCGGCAAGGAGCCACGCCGGCAAATTGTCGCGGATACGCACGAAATCATTATGCTCTTTGGCGATAACCTCAGCGACTTCAGCGCAGTTTTCGATAAGCAGCCTGCGGATATCCGCAACGCAGCCACGCGTGATAATGCCGCGCTATTCGGCACAAAATTCATTGTATTGCCCAATGCCATGTACGGCGATTGGGAAGGGATGCTATACCAATACAAACACACACTGCCCCCGGCAACAAAAGATAGCATTATCATCGGGGGACTGAAAAAGTATTAAAGGTTGGCAACCTTAGCCTGTTACGAAATCGTTTGCATTTATATTCTTGCTTTAAATAGAATGGTTGAAGAAAAGATTACCTGCCCGGCTGGCGCCGGTTGCATAGAAAATAGTAATTTGTTCCCGCATGCAAGACGAACTGCAATTACAATACTGGGTTGAACAGGTTGCCTTATTTAATGACCAGGCGGCATACGAAAAGATATTCCTGCATTTTAATGACGGACTATACCATCTCGCTTTTTCCTTTGTAAAAGATGAGCAGGTTGCCGAAGAAATTGTTTCCGATACTTTTATTAACCTGTGGCGCAACCGTATGCGGCTGCTTGAAATAGAAAACCTGAAAGTATACCTGTATGTATCGGTGAAAAATCTTTCTATTAAATATCTCAGTCGCAATAAACTCCGGGTTGATTTTGATTTGAATGACATAATACTGCAGCATGTAGCCGCCACAAGTCAGAATCCGGAGGATCTGATGGTTTCAAAAGAAGTGCTTAAATCAATACATATGGCTATTGAAGACCTGCCGCCTAAATGCAGGCTTATTTTTAAGCTGGTAAGAGAAGACGGGCTAAAATATAAGGAAATTGCACAAATACTTAATCTTTCTGTAAAAACGATTGATGCGCAAATGGCTATTGCCGGAAAACGCATTGTACAGTCGCTCAGCTTTCTCATTCATAAATAATTTTCCGTTTTTTCCTGATCCATTTAGGGGATTTTTTTGATTTTAGGTTCCTTTAGTCATTCAAAAGAACCTTTACCTGAATGTCGTATAACAAAATCTGGCAATTGGTTGCACGGAAATTATCCGGTGAGGCATCCCTTGATGAGCTAAAAGAGTTGGAACACCTGTTGCAGGAGTATCCTGAAATTGCCTATAAGGTAGATATCTATTGCCAATATTTCGACAATCCTCCCAGCCAGGTATATCGCACAGACGAAACAAAAAGAAGGTCGTTAGAACAGTTCCGGTTACGGTTTAGCAGGGAATTAAATAACGAGTCTGAAGCCATTCCGTTGCCGCTAACGCATAATAGTACGGCTATGCCCGGTATAAAAAAATGGTTAGCGGTTGCTGCGGGTCTGATAACTATAGTGGTTACGGTTTTTTTTATGACCGGAAGGGAAAAGGGAAATGCAGGATTTGCGCAGCATAAGATAAATGAAGTAAATACCATGCCCGGAACGCGATCTAAAACAATACTTCCCGATGGCACAATAGTATGGTTGAACAGCGATAGCCGGATTAGTTATAATGTTGATTTTGGTAAAAATAAAAGAGAAGTAACCCTTATTGGGGAAGCTTTTTTTGATGTAGCTCATGATGAGGCGGTTCCGCTGATTGTGCACGCTAAAACGGTTAACATTCTCGTAAAAGGTACGGCGTTTAATGTGCGCAGTTACCCGGGGAGTGATAAAGTGCAAACATCCCTGCTGAGGGGTTCAGTTGAATTAACGATGAAGGATCACCCTGAGCACAAAATATTCCTGAAACCCAATGAAAAAATAACCATTGATGTACAGGAAAATGAACCTGCTGCGAACAATGATATACAGGCTCCGCCGGCAGCGACATATAATCAGAATAGGAAAATATATCATATTGATTCACTGAAACAAAGTACGCTGGTTGATGCAATACCGGAAGTGTCATGGATAGAAAACAGGCTGGTGTTTGATAATGAACCATTTACTGATGTAATAGACAAAATGGAAAAATGGTATAATGTGGATATCATTCTCACCAACCAGCACCTGGGGAAAAAAAGCTTTTCAGGTGTATTTGAAAAAGAAAATATTGCCGAGGCATTATCAGCGCTCCAGATCATTAATTATTTTGATTTCGAAATAATGGGAAGAAAAATTATCATCAAATAAATTAATAAACAAAAAGGATATGCTTATGACATGAACCAATAACCCCTCCACGAAAAAGAGAGATGCTGTTACATCTCCCTTTTATTAGTTAAATCCGGTAAGGGTTTTCTTAACGCGATCACCCGTACCTATTATTAAACTTAATAAAGTAAAATTATGAAAAAATTGATTGTATCCCAGTCAAATGGGGATACTTGTCCAAAATTTCACAAACTGCTTATTGTCATGAAATTAACTGCAATATTATTAATTGTAGTGTGTCTCCAGGCTTCCGCAACGGGATATTCTCAAAATGATGTGAGTATTTCTGTGAAAAATGTTGAGCTTAAAAAATTGTTCAACATGCTTCAAAAAAGTACAAGCTACCGCTTTCTTTATGAGGATAGGCAATTACCCGGAGATGTAAGGGTTAACATAGCGGTAGAAAAGGTATCCATACAAACCTTGCTGAATGATGTATTGCGCAACACGTCATTGCATTACAAAGTGCTTAATAACAACCTGGTAGTCCTCAGCAATGCTGCAGTAAATGAAATCATGAGCAGCATTATTAAAGGCCGGATAACCGATGAAACAGGGCAGCCGTTACCAGGTGTTAACATCCGTATCAAAGGCAGTACCTCCGGGATATCTACAGGTGCTGATGGCGCTTTCTCTATTGAAGTGCCTGAAAACAGTGTACTTGAAATTTCATTTATTGGGTATATAACCCAGGAAATTGCTGTAAAAAAAGATGAAAACATCAATTTGCAACTGGTGCCCGGCGATAAGAATTTAGACGAGGTGGTGGTGGTAGGTTTTGGTACTCAAAAGAAGGTAAACCTCACAGGAGCGGTAGATATGGTAACAGCGAAGCAACTCGAAAGCAGGCCCTTAACCAGTTTGGGTGCAGGGTTGCAGGGGTTGATTCCAAACCTTAATATTACTATTTCCAACGGAAGGGCAACTACCAGTCCCGCTTTTAATATTCGTGGTTTTACAAGCATTAATGGCGGGGAACCTTTAATTATTGTAGACAATGTGCCTTTCACCATGGACGAAGTATCCAGGCTCAATCCTAACGATATTGAAAGCGTTTCTGTGTTAAAAGATGCTGCGTCTGCTGCTATTTACGGGGCACGTGCCTCTTTTGGAGTGGTGCTCATCTCCACCAAGACTGCAAAAGGAAACAAACTAAATGTAGCCGTTAATTCCTTTGTCGCTATCAGAACGATCGGCAAGCTGCCGGAATTGGTTACTGATCCTTACCTGGTGATGGATACTAAACATGAGGCGGGACGACCCCTTTATAACCTTTACCCGGAGGCTGCACGTGCATATGCCAAGCAAAGGTCAGAAGATCCTTCATTACCCGCTGTGATACTCAACCCCACAAACCCCGATTACTGGTCATCTACCGGGTCTACCAATTGGTTGAACGAAGCTTATCACAAAACAGGTCCTACTTATAATACAAACCTGAGTGTTTCTAAACGTGCTGATAAAATGGCCTATTATTTATCGGCCGATTATTACAGGCAGGATGGCATGTTGAAATATGGCAATGACATTTATAACCGTTACAATCTCAGGGGTAAAATTGATCTGAATATTACCCGGTGGCTCGACATCTCTAACAATACACTCATAACCAGCAGTGAGTACGATGCACCGGTATTGATGGATGCTGATTTTTTCTGGAATGTAAACAGGCAAAGTTCTTTGGACGTTCCCAAAAATCCTGATGGTTCCTGGACCTATCTCGGTGGTTCACTATTGGGAAGAATGCAGGAGGGCGGCCGCTCTAAAAACAGGCTCAATGAATTTCAGACTACTTTTTCCGCAAATATTTCGTTGATCAAAGGTGTTTGGGATCTAAAAGGCGATGCAACCATTAGAAGAGGTAACGCGTTGACAAGATCTTATGATATTCCTGTTCCTTACAAAACAGGTCCTAATATCCCAGTGGCTTATGCAGGCGCCACCACTACCTGGGCACAGAACAATAGTTTAAACAATCGGTACAATGTATATAATGTGTATACCGACTTTCATAAAAACTTTGGTAATCATTTTGTGCAGGGATTGGTAGGTTTTAACCAGGAGTATAGAATCGTTTCGACGGATACTGCCAGAAGAAATAATATTATTTCTACTTCATTGCCATCTATCGGGCTTAGCACCGGTACAATGACAGAATCTGAAAGGATCAGCGATTGGGCAATGCGCGGCGTTTTTTACCGCTTAGGCTATAATTACAAAGAACGTTACCTGCTTGAACTGAATGGACGGTATGACGGTTCATCGAGGTTTCCGGCAGATAAACGTTGGGGATTCTTTCCCAGCGCTTCCGCAGGTTGGGTGATCTCCGACGAACACTTTTTTCAGCCGGTAAAAAATGCTTTAGGGCTGAACCTTTTAAAACTCCGCGCATCGTATGGCAGTTTAGGAAACCAGGCGGCAGTTGCAGAATACGGCTATATACCTACCATGACGAACGGGCAGGTGAACCGTATTCTTGGAGCAAACCGCCCTATGGCTGTGTATGCACCAGGAGCAGTATCTGACAATTTTAGCTGGGAGAAAATTGAAACCATTAACTACGGTATTGACCTTGGTTTTTTTGAAAACCGGTTAACACTAAATTTCGACAAGTATACCCGTTACACAAAAGATATGTTGATTGCAGGTAAAACATTACCTGCGGTATTTGGAACCGCGGTACCCAGAGAAAATGCCGGTGACTTAAAAACAAAGGGTTGGGAACTGCGGCTTAACTGGAGAGATAATGGCAATTTGGCGGGATCACCTTTCTTCTACAATCTCACCTTCACACTTGCTGATAATCGGTCATGGATTACCCGTTTCGATAATCCTGCCAGGTTGCTGAGTAATTATTATGTAGGTCAGGAAATTGGTGAAATATGGGGTGCGGATATCATTGGTTTCTTTAATGACGAGGCGGATTTGACCAACAGTCCCAATCAAACAGCGATGGGTACCGATGATCAGTCGTACCAGTTTTTTGTAGGCGATCCCAAATTTGCAGATCTTAATAAAGATGGTGTGGTGAATAAGGGTAAAAGTACAGTAGATGATCCGGGCGACCTGCATAAAGTTGGTAACAGTGCACCACGCTTGCCTTATGGCATTGACCTGGCAGGAGGCTGGAAAGGATTTGATATGCGCGTATTCATCCAGGGCATAGGAAAAAGAGACTGGTATCCCGGTGCATCGAACGTATATTTCTGGGGGGTGTATGCGCAGCCCTGGACCAATGTAACCGTTCAGAACCTTGATCACTGGACCCCGGAAAACCATAATGCTTATTTTCCTGCAGTTCGTGCTTATAGTGCGGAAGATAATATGCAGCAGTTAAGCATCCCAAACAAAAGGTATATGCAGAATGGAGCCTATGCGCGTGTAAAAAATGTAACCTTAGGTTACACGCTTCCGGATGGTTTACTACGAAGAGCCAGGCTGAGCAAGCTTCGTTTTTATGTAAGTGCGGAGAATATTTTTGAGATATCGCATATCAGGGTAAAACTTGATCCTGAATCTCTGGCTACAGGTAGCAGGGCACAGGCAGCGTATCCATTCCAGCGCACCTATTCTTTTGGACTAAACCTTAATTTTTAATCTGTCAACACAAAACATAATGAAACATACAATATATTTTCTATTGGCAGGTTTTGCGCTGTTGAGTTCATGCAATAAAGATTTTCTGCAACGCAATCCTCAAACATCCATAACACAAAATGAATTCTTTAATACTGTTGCCGATCTGGAAACCTATACCAACGGCTTTTACAGTATGATGAGTACCAACTCGTACGATCCTTATACTGATCTTTACTCAGATAATATATCCATTAATACCGGTGGCAGTGAAACCGATAACCTGATACGGGGTGGCATCACACCCGGAACTGTAGCAGGATGGAATAATTGGGGGAATCTGCGTACGGTCAATTTCTTTTTGGCCTATGCCGGAAAAGCTGTAGGAGACCAGGTTGTGATCAATCATTTTATGGGTGTAGCACGGTTTTTCAGGGCGCAGTTTTATTATAACATGGTAAAACGATATGGTGACGTGCCATGGTATTCCGCCGTAATTGGTACTTCCGATGAAGAGCTGTTGTATAAACCCAAAGACCCACGCACATTGGTTGTAGATTCTGTAATGGCAGATCTTGAATATGCAATTGCAAATATACTACCCAACAGAACCAACAATACGATGCTTACCAAATGGACCGCATTATCTCTCTTGTCCAGAGTAGCATTGCATGAAGGTACTTACAGGTTATATCACGATGAACTGAGTTTACAAAGCTCAGCACAAGCTTTTTTGCAGCGTGCAGCTACAGCTTCTCAAACCATTATTGATGAAGGTGGTTTTGCGGTCTACAATACCGGTAATGGCGGAATGGATTTCAGATCATTATTCTGCAGCAATAATCTTTCAGCCAACAAAGAAGTGATTATGTTGTGGAAAAACAGCAGGGAAGAAGCTGTGGCAAACAACACAAGCACCGTATTGGACTGGCAGTGGGCTTTAAGTGCAAGCCTGGAGCATGAATTTTTAAATGCAGACGGCACGCCGTTTACCAATGTCGTAAATTATGATAAGAAAACTTTTGTAGAGGCATTTCAAAATCGCGACCCACGGTTGGCAGAAACCATTATGCCACCGGGCTTTGCGCTTACACCTGGCGGCCCCTCCTACATTTCCAAACCTAGTTTCGGTGGTTACTTACAAATAAAATTTTTTCCCCGCGATGCTGCCGTTCGTGGCGGATGGGAATTGAATTATACTGATCTGCCTATTTACCGTTATGCTGAGGTGTTACTTATTAATGCGGAGGCGAAGGCTGAGTTGGGAACGCTTACTCAAACCGATCTGGATAATACCATTAACCTTTTACGCAGAAGAGTTGGTATGCCCGATCTGAATCTTGTTGCGGCAAATACAACCCCCGATCCGTACTTGTCGGCAAAGTATCCATTGGTTACAGGTGCCAGTAAAGGTGTAATCCTGGAAATAAGGCGTGAACGCCGTGTGGAACTGGCTTGTGAAGGAAAGCGTCTTGATGACCTGTATCGCTGGAAAGCCGGATCGTTATTAGGAGAGGATTCGAAAGGCATGTATGTACCCGCACTGGGCGGTATTGATATTACAGGTGATGGCGTTGAAGACATTGCTATACTGGAAGCCCCGGGGCAGGAAGGACCCATTGCCGGTTTGCCTCCTGAAGTGCAAGCCAGTGTTGTAAAATATTATTTGTCTGACGGAAGCTTTTATCTCTCCAATACAAATGAAGGAAGCATCATGTTCGGAAGGGACAAGCAGCAACCAAGGAACTTTATTGAACCGAAATATTATTACTTCCCCATACCGCAGGAACAAATTGTTCTTAACGAACAACTTACCCAGCCTGCCGGCTGGGAATAAGAATCTATAGATCGGTTGTAGAACACCGGTGGGATACTTAGTTGTCTCACCGGTTTATTTTTGCCTGAAAATATGATTACGGTTTTGCATATAACGGATGTGTGTATCCGTACTGTGGTTTAAATAATATTCCTGTTTAAAAAAGTAACTATTATTGCAATAAATAGCCTCCATCATTTAGAAATAGTTATAAAGAATATGACCACACGACAATTACGAAAGCACTACGTGTTTGTTACTATAGCATATCGGAAAAGGAGGCACGCTTCCGCATTTTTGATACGACAGGCAAACTGGTGATGAATTGGTTATCCCATAAAAGATAAATCAGGGCCAACTATTAAAAACAAAAATGAAATTACATGTGCAGATCATTGTTCAACTTACCCGGATATGCTGTTTTTTTTCTTTTTCTATCCTGCTCTTCCAATAAAATCCCATCAGGAGCCACAACTAAAAATGCTGTAAAGGTGATGACCTATAATGTACATCATTGCAATCCTCCGGAAAAGGCTGATGTTATTGATGCAGATGCTGTTGCTGCGGTTATCAAAAAACAACATGCAGATATGGTGGCTGTGCAGGAAGTGGATGTAAATACCGTGCGTTGATGAGCATTTCACGCGTACCTGCAATAACTGCCCTTCAACTTTTTGGGAAAGCGGTGAAACAGGGGCTATAGATTTTATTGCATTCGGTTCAAAAGACGCTTTTAATGTTTTATCGCATAATGTAGTGCAAAATAAAGAGGCATCAGATCACATGCCTGTTATTGCGGAGTTACAGCCAAAGTAATTACTGATCACGAACAATATACATGTATGAAGAGTAAGAAATTATTTCCGCTTTCATTTTTAGCAATCCTGCTCGTTTCCTGCGCAGGCACAAAGCATGTCCCAAAAATGGAACTGAACTGGGAGGAAAATTTTAACCAAGTTAATGGTTTCGATACCAGCCGGTGGTCAAAAATACCCCGCGGAACCTCAGACTGGCAAAAGTATATGAGCGATTTTGACAGTTGCTATGCCATGCGTGATGGTAAATTAATATTGCGTGGTATAGTTAACAATAGCTTGCCGAACGATACTGCCAGTTATTTAACCGGCGGCGTATACACAAAAGATAAAGTGAGCTTTGGCTTTGGCCGGCTGGAAATATATGCAAAGCTGAATGGAGCACATGGTGCGTGGCCGGCTTTCTGGTTGTTATCGCAGGGCATGAAATGGCCGGATGGTGGCGAAATAGATATTATGGAAAGATTGAACTTTGATGCTATCGCCTACCAAACGGTACATTCTCATTATACCTATACTCTGAAAATGAAAGAACCGAAACAGGGAGCAACCGGAGTGATCAATCCCAATGGCTTTAACAATTACGCTGTGGAGTTGCACCCGGATAGCTTAGTTTTTTTCATAAATAATAAAAGAACGTTCTCTTATCCCCGTATTCATACGGACAAAGAAGGACAATTTCCTTTTGATAAGTATAAATATTACCTGTTGCTGGATATGCAGTTGGGCGGCAGTTGGGTTGGTAAAGTTGATCCCGCAGATCTGCCTGTTGAAATGGAAATTGACTGGGTAAGGTTTTATGCCTTTAAGCAGAAACGTTAAATGTATGCCGGGGAATGAAGTAGTATGTAAGATTTTCTATAGTTTCCGGAGCAGCCACAGGAGTAGGGAGAGCATGATACTAAAAAGGATCATGGTAGTGATGGGAAAATAAAAACGGAAATTTTCTTTTTCAATACGGATGTCTCCGGGCAGGCGTCCGATCCAGTGCAGCCTGTCGTGAAAAAAGTAAATCACAATGCCTGCAATAACAATCAGCGCTCCTCCTGCGATGATGTACTTACCTGTTTCAGCGTTCATTACATAAAATTAAAAAAATTAGCCATGCGGCCGGGATGCCAGGCATAAGAATGACCAGGCCCTGAGCTATTCAAAGAATATGCGTATGGTTTGATAAAACAAACGGTTTTGCAAATGTGCCGATTGCTTTTCAGAGTATCCCTGTAATCCCAGCAGCCCGGCGGCATTGCCTTTGTTGATGGCAATTTCGAGATAACCTGCCGAGTTAAACAGCGCCAGCTTTTCGCCCTCCGGCACATCGGCATAGGTTTCACTGATTCTTTCAATCACTTCATCTCTTTTAAAGGCAATGGTAAAACGCCGTCCTTTTCGTTGCTCCTCAAAAGCTTCACGTGTAATATTGATCACCACGTTTTCAAAATGATCTATAAAAATAATTTGTCCTTCAATCCAGTTTTCGCCAAGCATCGGCCGCAATGGATTTTTTTCCAGTATATCTATATCCGGCGTGCCAATGCTGTGAAGGCTTTCTCCTTTTGCGATGGCTTGTATGCTTTTGCCAAATATGCGTGTGATATATAATGCGTTTTTGGCCACCATTTTATCCATGGGCAGCCCAATCACCATTTCAGGTTTTCCTTCTGCGATCATGGTAAGCAGCCCGTTATCGGCGCATAAAATATATTGCCGGTTGTAAAAAGCCAGCAACAGGTGTTCATGCTTGTTTTCAAAAAGGTTTACCAGCACAATATGAAAAGTAAAGTCGGGAAAATTTTTAATGGCGTTGCGGCACACGTAAGCCGCCTGGGGATAATTAAATGGTGTAAGTTCATGGCTGATGTCCACCAGTGTGCATCCGGGAATCACTTGCAGCAACTGTCCTTTAATAGCCCCTGCCAGGTAGTCTTTTTGTCCGATATCTGATGTAAGTGTTATTAAGGGCATGTGTGATCAACAATAGTACAACTATATTCGTGCAAAAATAAGAGACTACACCCGTAATAAACATTGTTTAACGGAATGAACCGGGTGGATTGGTGTGCAAAAGCTGCTGTAAAAGAAAAAGCATTGATTTTTTTTAAAGTTTGGAGGAATGCCTTTTTCCCTTATTTTTGCACTCCCAAAAACGAGAGGGGTTTATCCTTATTTTAAGGGTGGCGCACTTCTTAATGGTTATGATTCCGTAGCTCAGCTGGTAGAGCAATACACTTTTAATGTATGGGTCCTGGGTTCGAGTCCCAGCGGGATCACTTTTTGAAGATTAGGTGTCTGAAAATCAGGCACCTAATTCTTTTACTCTATAATTTACTCTATAAAGAACTCTGAGGTTTCTGATAGTTTACTATTTTTTACTCTGCATGAACTATCCTTACAAAGATAAATTGATTATGCCTTGATTTAATATATCAATTTGCCAGAGGAAAAGAGAGATGTTAAATAGATTAACCTGGTCAAATTTTGAACAGGTCACTTTCCATAACTTTCCTCTATTAGTTTTATTTTTGAAAAAAGGATAAGTGATGAAAGATTTAGTGAAGAGGGCGAAGTCCTTTATTACATTTGACTTCCCGTTACAGACAGCGAATATCAGTACGCAATTTGCCAATACGCATAAAAAACTCCAAACAGAGATTCCGGGATGGAGTACTACTGCGACCCGGCAGAAATTAATCTCCCATTACTGGTTTACGTATGTAGCAGGACATTACGCTATAATGTTAGGATTCCCAGCACTGGTGATTTTCATATGGCAGAGCCTTGCGCAATCAAGCTTTCATTTATTAAGTGCCTTGATTGTAGGATTATTAAGCTATCCGGTTTTATACTTGTTTCATTATCTCCCCTGGTTTAGCTCTATTTTTTTGCCCAGGTTGGAGACTGTGAAAGAATTCTACGAACAAAAACAATTAGAACAATTGGGTAAATGCCGCCAAGCTCAATTATCCAATTTTGCGTTGTCTCTCGTATTCTATGTATTTGATAAAACCAGTGGCATAAATACATTGCAATGCAACGATCAATCTGCCGCTTTGTTAATGAAATTATATGGAGTAGATAAAGGAAGTATTAAAAAGAACCTCGAATTGATACTCGGCAAAAAGCATCGCTTATTACCCAGGAAATGCACTGAAGTCCAAAAGCGGTTCGATGAGGCCTATACTTTTTTCGAAGACCTTCACTTTACAGAAGGGATAAAGTTATTGAAGGAATTGAAATCTAAGTTCCAGATCTGACAATTTGAAAAAAGCGGTTATTATTGTACATTTATGTAATCATGGCAAAGTCAAAAAATATTGGAATCGGACTGAAACCCAATCTTGATAAAGGGTTGTTTTGGGATTGGCGCTATGATGAAATCGATTGGCAAAAATCTTATCGAAGCGTCATTGAGAAGGTGCTGGAACGTGGAACAATGGAAGAATGGGAAGAAATAATTCGCTTTTATGGCAAACCAAGAATTATTACTGCTTTAAAAGAAGAAATCAAGTTTCTGCCTGATTATATTATTAATGCTGTAAGCAGCTATTTTAACATTAGAAAGGAAGAAATGGCATGTTACGTAAGGAAGCAGTTGAGAAAGGGACAGTGGATATAATTAATAAATTAATGGCAGATGAAAAACTCATGTCATTTAGTTTAGTGGGTGGAACAGCGCTCGCATTAAAGATTGGGCATAGAAAATCATTAGATATAGACCTTTTTACCGCTACAGATTTCAACTCGCAGGAAATTTCCAGTCACCTAACTACTAATTATAATGTAACACGTATTCAGACAATTACTAACGGAGTATTCTGTCTAATAGATGGAGTTAAGCTTGACCTGATTACTCACAAATACCCATTGCTGGAAGACCTGGAAACAGTTGAAGGTATACGTATGGTATCCTTAAAGGATATAGGAGCCATGAAATTAAATGCCATCTATAATAATGGTACCCGCCTAAAAGATTTTGTAGACATTTATGCCTTACTGGAAACCTTCCCTTTAAAAGAATTATTACAGGCAAGTGAAAAAAAATATCCTGAGAATAATATTGCAATGGTAAAAAATGCTTTACTGCATCATGAGGATATTGACTTTACTGTGCCTATTGACTATGTAGGTAAAGAAATTAAATGGACTTCTATAACCCAGCGTTTGCAACAATCTTTTCACGATCCGCAAAAAATCTTCAATAAACTGCCGGCCTTAACCCGGGAATTATTAGAAAAAAAACAGCGTAAGGAACAAAAACGCAAAGGCCCCCGACTTTAATATCTTCTATCAAAATACAGCCTGCAGTTAATTATTCCAGTCACATTTAAGTATACTTAGCTTGTTTTCGCCTGTCTTTTAGGCTATGTTGCAATCTTAAAACGGAAAGTGATGAAAGAATCTGTGAGCAATGGTAACCTCGTTACCCCTATGTTGTTCCCGTATGAGCCGGAGCAATACTGGCAACATGTGCGGCAAATTATCCGGGAAGAGGTGAGCAAGGTTGAAAAACAAAAGCCGGTTTCCCCCAATTACGAAACACCTGGTCTGACCTACAAACCTCTTTACAAGATCGCCGAGATCTGCGCCCTGTTCCATGTTACCAAACCCACTATCTACGATTGGGTGAGACATGGCAAGCTAAAGCCCTTCAAAATCCGCTCAAGGGTGTACTTTCTATGGCAGGATATTCAACAGCTTTTGCCCCCTGGCGGGCAGTGATTCAAAGCGAATATTTCATTTTCACCCGCATTTTGTGTAAATGTTTAATTGCGAGAGTATGAAAAAGCTATCATGCAGGGAAGCCCGGCAAATTGACCTGGTGGAATATCTTGCTGCATTAGGCCATCAGCCAAAAAATATCAGGAACCAGGATTATTGGTATTGTTCACCATTTCGTGACGAAAAAACGCCCTCTTTTAAAGTCAACAGAGCCCGCAGTATCTGGTATGATTTCGGTGAAGGAAAAGGAGGGGATATCATTGACTTTGGAGTAGAGTATTTCAGCTGTTCAGTAAGTGAACTACTGGAAGGATTATCGAAAAAGTCATTATCTCTCAATTTTTCTTTTCACTCGCCTGCCTTTGCTGGTGAAAAGAAAGAACCCGGCTACGGCAAGATCATCATCCTTAAGGATCGAGCCCTTGGGGCACCACCCCTGGTTCAATATCTTCAAAAAAGATGTATTCCAAAGGAAATTGCAGCGCAGTATTGCCGAGAAATAGATTTTGAACTCTATGGCAAAAAATTTTCTGCTATTGGATTTGCCAATGATAAAGGAGGGTTTGAATTAAGAAATGAGCATTTCAAAGCAGGCAGTTCTCCCAAAGCCATCACTTTTTTGGTCCAGGGAGGCAAAGAGCTAACTGTGTTTGAAGGATTTTTTGATTTCCTTTCTTTCCAGACTTTATACAAAAACAATCCCACTATCCCAACAAATATTCTGGTACTTAATTCCCTTTCTTTTTTTCACCAGGCAAAAGACCTGATGGATAAACACCAAAGGGTACACCTGTACTTAGACCGCAACAAGCAGGGAATAGAGTTTACCCGGCAAGCACTACTATGGGATGAAAAAAAATATAAAGACCTGAGTACCTCATTTGCGCAAGGGCAGGATATGAATGACTGGCTTATTGAAAAAAGCTCACTTGTAGACTCGGGGCTTATGACAGAAAATCTCAGGTACCGCCACCGAAAAGGCAGAAGCATCTGAATTATCTATCCCTGGAATAAACCTTATTGATCAAAAAATAAAACATTGAATTATGGCAGAGTTTAAAAGAAGAACGCTTTATTTGGGAAGTGGTAAACAGGTAAAACTTTTTGGCAACAGTATTGCTATTGGCAGAAGTCTGGAGATAGGTGAAGGTTATGCTCCCAATATCTTTTCATGCCTGCAGCAGGAACAGGAGATCATTAAACCAGCAGCCAGTAGTGTAAAATCTTTAACTGATAATCCTAAAGAAAAAGAAAAACCTGTATCAAAAATTATATCTACTGTGTCAAATCCATTCAGGTTATCAGAAGCCGACCTGATGGAGATTGCCGATTATAATATCCGGCTTTGGCTTGACCTTAAAGATGGTATCCGTAAACATGGCACCAACAGTGCCCAACTATTTAACGGTGAAGCCCTCAGGAGTTGATGTATTTAAACAATATGCGGCATTCTGATGAAGGCACCCTGAGATATATGAGGACTGATCTGAGGTTTTGTAAGGCGAGCGGTGTTGTTGTCACACAAAAACCCTCGTGGTCAACCACGCTCGCCTTTTTCTCCCGCTGGTCGCAAAAGGAAATACAGGACATGATGCAGCTAGTATTAACCGGTGAGCAATGATTAATGAGGCGTATGGAACAGATGAATGTCAAAAGATCAATGGGCGGACGCCCCTTAAAAGCCGTAAGAAAAGATATCAGGATAAGTGTTCGCTTTAACCGCCAGGAGTATTTTATCCTGAAGGAAAGGGCTGGTTCAGCAGGTGTAAAGCCATCTGTTTTTATCAGGCAGGCTGCCATCAAGGCAAAAATCACCGGCAGACTTTCTACAGAAGAAGTGCAATTGATCCGCCAGCTTGCCGGCATGGCTACCAATATCAACCAGGTAGCAAGAGCATGTCACAGGGAGGGACTCTTTGAAGCTATGCGGTATTTTGAGGAGTACAGAAAAGCGCTTGATCACGTAATGCAAAAATTAAGGTCATGATCAGTAAGCATCTTACGGCAAACTCTTTCTATCATACCTGCCGCTATGTTACCATTAAACCCGGCGCAGAACTACTGGTTGCAAAAGGGGTAAGAGCTTATGATTTTAAACTGATGGCGCAGGATTTTGCAATACAACAGGCACTCAGACCGGAAAAAAAGCAGGCTTGTATGCATGCCATTCTCAGTTTTTATCCGGGAGAAACGCTATCGGATGAAAAAATGAAAGCGGTAGCAAAAGAATATTTAAGCAAACTGAATGTCGTAAATACCCAATATGCCATCACTAAACATACCGACAAAGCACATATTCATTTACACATTGTTGCCAATATGGTAAACAATGAAGGGAGACCAATCAGTGATAGCTGGATCGGACTAAGAGGGAAGAAAATAGCGCAGGAGCTTACATTGAAGCATCAGCTTATGCAGGCAATAGATAAGAATCTAAGGCTTACTCACCTGGAATCGCTGAATGAATATGAAGCGACAAAGTACAGGATCTATATGGCTATCTCAGAACTACTCCCCAAATGTAAAAACATGGAAGAGCTGAAAACCCGGCTCGGAAAACGTGGCATTCTAACAGAATACAAATACAAAGGACAGAGCCTTCAAAAACAGGGTATCAGTTTTAAGATGGGTGAGTATCGTTTTAAAGGCAGTAAAATAGACCGGAGGTTCTCCTATAACTTTCTTGAAAAAACGCTGGCTTTGCAGCAAAAGCAAGTGTTACAACAAACAAAACCGGAAAGCATAAATACGCCGTTCCAAAAACCTGGAAGTGCTTTCCAAAAAGAAAATACTCCTTATCCATCCAGGGAACATGACATTGGTTTTGGAAGTGAAATACAGAAAGCTGCTTCAGATCTATGGAAATCATTAACCGACCCTGTGGGAGAAGGTGGATCCTTACCTAAAGAATTGCGGGAAGAACAAAGAAGGAGAAAGCAGCGCAAAACATTGCGAAGATGGCCATGATAAAACCATTGATCAATTTATAACATACGGTATGAATAGTGAAGCAGATAAGGGCAGCCACGCTTTTGTGGAAGTAGCCATCCACAAAATGGAAAAGCAGGACAAAAGAATAGAGCAGATCGAAGCATTAATCCACAAACAGTTGGAGGCTGGTGCTGAAATAAAACAACTGACCAGCGCCATGGAGTCGCTGGATGAACACCTGCATAACGAACCCATTTCTGAAGACAGGATATCAGCACTAACGATGAAGATGGATATGCTGATCAATAAACTTGCCACAGCGCCTGCTAATAAAGTATTGCATCACCACCATGTACCGGGAATTATCTGGGGAGTAATACTGCTGGCAATTATACTTTGCATGGTATGTGCGGGCTGGCTCTATACCTACAGAAAGTTAGACGATTTTATTGCTAACGATACCAGGTACCGGGCACTCCGGCTGGATACAGCTCTACAACCGCTTCAACAATACCTGGATCTTGTAGATTCTGTCTACGCCACAAATTCCAGCATGCGTGATGAGGTAATAAAAAAAGAACAGGAATACCAGGACAATTTCTACCGGCTACAAAAAGCATTACGGTTGAGAGGGGAGGCGGGAAAGTTGGAGAAGGAGGCCGGGAAGAAGTAAAGATGCTTATTTTAGAAGATTTAAAATAGCTCGCATGAAAATTATAATAATTGACTGCCTAATTTACCAGGGAATCCATTTGTGGATGATGGTCCAAAGACAATTCGATCTTCTGAGTACCTTGTAGCACCGGATATGACAAAAAATAAGTAGACAAGACTATTGCGTGTACTATAGCAGCAGTTATCTTCGCATTGGTTTTTCATAGGATATTGGATTTAAAACGGGGAGCATGTCTATGCACCCTTTTTTTATGGCTGGCCCATTTTATATTATGAAGCGCTCCCTATGCAAAATCATGTTGTTATCTACCAAATACTAAATAAATGGTCATTATTACAAAATAGTCTTGCTTTCAAGCCTGTTAATTTATAACTTGTAAACTAGTTTTTCAACCTTGTTCTCACCAAACCCTGTGGCTGAGCAGGCGAAAGCATGTAAACATCTGCCAGGCTCATCAATAATTTGACCAAAATATTGAACATAAAATTTACGATTTTTCAAAATAGCAGAACGACATATTGTAAATATATTTAATTTTCATTGGCGCACTCAACAATTTCCAAAAGCGAATTGAAGGATATTGAGAATCAATACGGAAGAAAAAATAAGTAGTGCGTCTTATATACAAATACTACTGTTATTGGAAATTGCTTGCAGCCCTTCAAGTGTTCAGGAGCCGGTTGCCCGCCCTGGGGGTGGACTATCAAGAAGCGGCGTTGGCTCAATTGGGAATCCAGGAAGAATGCCGGACTATTTTTTGGGACGATGTTGAAAGATTCAGTCAGGTCAACCGTTCGGAGCCGGCTGGTTGAAGCCGCCTTCAGGACAGACGGGGACGAACGGTTGACCGAAGTTAGAGGATTAAAAATTAAATATCCGTTTATAAGCGTTTAAGGTCGGCTAAAGACGGTAAAAAAATAGCCGGACATTATAAAAGTTAGACAATGAGACAACGCCGCTTTACAGACTAATAGAACAGGGCGGTACAAAGACGACCACTTCGTAAATCACCCATTTAACGAAATGGTCATCTTTCAACCGGCTCCATGAACGGGAAGGGGCAGGCTGCAATCAACTACGTTGCATCAGGACGTAAGCAGTCTATAGAGACTGATAAAAATAAAAGGGTATGATTATTACTGATGCAACTTCCAATAACATGGTATTTGCGCAATGCCGCTTTTAACATACTGTAGATTCGAAGTTGATTCTCGCGTCACTACGCAAATACCTGCACGTTATTGGAAATTGCTTGCAGCCCTTCAAGTGTTCAGGAGCCGGTTGCCCGCCCTGGGGGTGGACTATCAAGAAGCGGCGTTGGCTCAATTGGGAATCCAGGAAGAATGCCGGACTATTTTTTGGGACGATGTTGAAAGATTCAGTCAGGTCAACCGTTCGGAGCCGGCTGGTTGAAGCCGCCTTCAGGACAGACGGGGACGAACGGTTGACCGAAGTTAGAGGATTAAAAATTAAATATCCGTTTATAAGCGTTTAAGGTCGGCTAAAGACGGTAAAAAAATAGCCGGACATTATAAAAGTTAGACAATGAGACAACGCCGCTTTACAGACTAATAGAACAGGGCGGTACAAAGACGACCACTTCGTAAATCACCCATTTAACGAAATGGTCATCTTTCAACCGGCTCCATGAACGGGAAGGGGCAGGCTGCAATCAACTACGTTGCATCAGGACGTAAGCAGTCTATAGAGACTGATAAAAATAAAAGGGTATGATTATTACTGATGCAACTTCCAATAACATGGTATTTGCGCAATGCCGCTTTTAACATACTGTAGATTCGAAGTTGATTCTCGCGTCACTACGCAAATACCTGCACGTTGCACGCCACTTCCCGGACAACCCTTTGCGGCAGGACACAGGTCACACTGCCCGATAAAATATAGTTTTGTTCCTGCAGACACAGGACAATAGCGAAGCAGCTTTTTTACAGGCAATATTTTTACGGGCAGTTCCCGGCAGACTTTAACGAAAATGGCAGAGGCTCAACTATAGTAATGCTCTCGACTATGCCAGCGCTGCCCGGACACGATTTGTATAGGCAGGTTGTTGTGGTTCTTTTTGCAGGTTGCGGCAGACTGTTTCTATAGCTCTTTTATTGATCATGTTTTGTTTGACATTGAAAAATAGTAAGTCCCTGGCACTTAGACCCGACGCACGACTGAATTCAGCAGGCTTGGCTCCTATTGTTTTTTTATTATGTTTTGCTGTAGACCAATGACATCCAGCCAGTCCTTATACTATAGTTCTGTTGACCCTGCGCACAGGGAACTTTACTAATCTGCCATTTTTTCTGCCGCAGGCCGATTGCGGCGTGCAACAGGCGGTTTTGCACAAGTGCGGCTGGACTGAAGCCTGCCAGGCTAATTGCAGATCCGGGCATCAGTTATCGGCTGACGATGTTCAAACAGAAATTATCTGAATACAATATTTTTTACTTTAAATTGGCAGTACGGTATTTCAGCAGACGAATTTCAAATTCCACACCTGCGCAAAGCCGCTATCGTTATATGCAACTTGTTCAGAACAGCGTCATCAACAATTCTATTCGGCTTGGGTAATGGGATAGCTTAAAATTATTTCCTAACCAGTGGCTACAGCAATTCTATTCAGCAACTATTTTCAACGCCGCTTTCATTTCACGGCAGACAGAAAACTTGTGACAACAACGCTGTTCCATTTGTTCAAACATTTCTCGCTGTTTCGGTTACAAAAAGTACTCTTAATTCAATCAAGTATGCATATAACAGGCGGTTTGGCTCAAGCGGGGCAAGACGTAGTACAATCAGCTAAGTGCAATTCCGGGCTTCGGTTACCGGCTGACGACATCATAACAGAAATCATCTAAATACAATATTTTTTACTTTAAATTGGCATCCGGTATTTCGGCAGACGGATTTCAAATATCCCACCTGCGCCAAGCCGTACCGTTATGCGGCATTTTTTAAGAAAACACAACATGACATTTAAATCAGACATCGAAGAAATCATAGCTTCAATTCATAAGGTATATCAGGACGATGAATTGGCATTCTTAGCGCTAACGAGTAAAATTGAATTACCACTTCGTGATAAAATAGCTTTTCAATTACACAAGAAATATCAAGATAAGTATCTCGTTTGCCGTGAGTGGAGACCAAGAGTTAATAATTCGCGTAACCGAATTGACATAGCAATTATAGACAAAACTGACTCTAAAGTATTGTGCCTAATTGAATGTAAAGCTAAATCCGTTGTTCGTTATGAAGAACGATCTACAGGACATTTGGCAAATGACTTGATCAAGATCCGCAACTTAACTAATGACGATAGCGTTGAACTATATTATATATATTTTAATAATGTGCTCAATAGCGAAAAACACTTTGAGGACATATATTGTAATTCGGTTAAGTACATTTCGGACTTAAACAATAGTATTAGTAAAAAGAATTTATTAAATAATAGTAAAAGTATTTGGGAGAAGCATTTAAGTCGGCTTGACCTAAATGCAGAGAAGTCGAAACAAATTATAATTAATGCAGGAACGTATTTCGGTTATGTTGTTTTTATCGAAACATATATTTATGGACCCGTAAATAGACATGAAATCAAAAACTTAACTTATCAGTCCATTTTGTAATAAATGTCTTAGGTATCGTTAAAAAACGACCGCATAACAGGCGGTTTGGCTCAAGTGGGGCAAGACATAGTACAATCGGCTAATTACAATTCCTGGCTTCAGCTACCGGCTGACGACAGCATAACAGAAATCATCTAAATACAGTATTTTTTACTTTAAATTGGCATACGGTATTTCAGCAGACGGATTTCAAATATCCCACCTGCGCCAAGCCGTACCGTTAGTGGCAATTACTCACAGACATTCCTAAATTTAAAAGCTTAAGTGACACGACTTATTTTTCTGTATATCTTCTTAAATATTATCAACTGTTCTTTTGGGCAGTTACAAAGAATAGAAGGATCACCAAGGCAGTTAACAAAAAAGGAAGAAAAAATAGAGGCAATAAATCACAATTGTATATATCAAAATAAATCTACTGCTAGACAAAGACTCGAATTATTTCCGTTTAAAAAGGCCTATAAAATACAAATAGTATCATTTGACAAACCGGACTTGATTATCTCAGGAGGTGAAATTCCCATAAAAGATAAAGTCGTAGATTACTCGAAACTAAAAGAATTCAAAACATTAAGCAATACTGAAATTGACACACTTACTGACATTCTGTATAATCACGTTTATAAGGGACCTTTTTTGACATCTTTCAAAAGCAAGTGTTATAATCCCAGGAATGCAATTTTGTTTATAGACTCTTCAGGACAGGTGTTTGCTTTTATAGAACTCTGTTTTGAATGCAATGGCTTCAGGACGGACTCTGAAGACGTTCAAACTGGTGACTTTTGCGATCAAAAATACGAACTGTTAAGGAGCTTCTTTGTACGACTTGGAATAGCTTTTGGAACTAACTATGAGTCTTATGAAAAGTAACAGCCACTAACATGCAGGTTGGCAAAAATGCTGGCAGACGGAAAACGTTCGTCAACTTTTGGAGCTTTGTTCTGCTATAGTTCCGGCGAATAACGCCGAGCACTAGAATAAACAATGAGCTTATGTATCTTTAATCAGCAGCGGCACCGGGCAGACGGAACTCAGAATTCCGCAACATCGCCAATGCTTTTACGTTGGCTGTCATTGTAAAACGACACGCTACTAACGACAACTTTTAGACATTGAACAATGCAAATGCGACTTCAAAACATTGAGCCACACCCTTTGCTTAAAAGCTACATTGATAAAATGTGGCTGTTTGAAAGCAGCGGCAAAATGCCTGTTGAAGATTTAAAGTTAGTTGTGCCTAACGGACGTTGTAAAATATCGATAGCTTTTCGAAATGGTATAGTTGCATCGGTAAACGGAAAAACATTTACATCAAAAGAAGACAATATCAGTTTGACAGGATTGGTAGATGTTCCGGTTATTTTGGATGTTGAAGATGATATTATTACAGGGACTATTGTAGTTGAATTTAATCCACGGGGTGCGTATCGCTTTTTTCAAGTTTCCCTCAATGATATTAAAAACCAAATTCATCCACTAAAAGATATTTTGGGAACTGTTTCCCAATATTTAGAAGTTCAAATTTCGAATGTTGGAACCGTTAGTGAGAAAATAGATTTGCTACAAAAGTTTTTACTGAAACAACTCATTCTGACTGCGCAGGATTTAGTTTTTGAATATTGCGTAGAAAAAATTGTTTCATCAAAGGGAAAAGTTACTGTTAAAGAGCTGGAGAAGAAGACAGAATATTCCAGCCGATGGCTAAATAAGAAATTCGCTGTCAACTTAGGTGTCAGCCCAAAAAGTCTATCTACCATTATTCGTTTCAATCAATATTATAATGCAGTTGCGAACAACAATGAGATGGATTTTATGCAAAACGCTTTTTACGACTACTATTACGACCAATCTCATTTTTTAAAAGA
Source organism: Agriterribacter humi (assembly GCF_009192765.1). Lineage (GTDB taxonomy): Bacteria > Bacteroidota > Bacteroidia > Chitinophagales > Chitinophagaceae > Agriterribacter > Agriterribacter humi. The sequence goes on from NZ_VOHQ01000011.1 coordinate 194,676, forward strand.
GTTTAAAAGGTTTACAGGGCTATCTCATTCGGGCTTTGAAAACACTTCAAATGATTTTGGTAAGTTGTTCTATAAAGAATAGCACTTCCGATTTTTACAACACAAGATGAAAAGTTGTTCCGTTCTTTGCATAGTCATTAAAAAAGCAAAAAATGGAAAAGAAAAATTACCACAGAACAATTACAGTAAATGCTTCCGCTGCAGAAGCAATAAAAAAAATCGGTCAAGTAAATCATTGGTGGAAGCATGATTTTACTGGAAGTGCTGAAAAGCAGAATGACATGTTTACAGTTCCGTTTGGGGAACTGAATGGAGAGAAATCCTTTGTTGATTTTGTCGTAAGCGAAATTATCCCAAACAAAAAAGTGGTATGGAAAGTAACTAACTGTAATTTGCCTTGGTTTAAAGACAAAACCGAATGGAACAATACCGAAGTTGTTTTTGAAATCACATCTGCTAACAACAAGGTGAATATTGATTTTACTCACATCGGATTAGTTCCGGGTATTCAGTGTTACGAAGTTTGCGAAAAAGGTTGGGATGGACATGTCACAAAAAGTTTGGTAAGTTTCATGAATGATGGAAAAGGAAATCCACAGTAGTATCCAGAAGAAAAATTAAACTCAAAACAATTTTTTTAACAATGGACAACAATAGCTTAAAACCGATTTTTTGTGCAACTGTTCTTTATCCAAACAAAGAAGGTGCGACATTTGACTTTGAACTTTATGCAAATGAATTAATTCCAGAATATGTAGAAATACTTGGCGACAACGTTTTAAAATTTGAAGTACGTAAAGGTTTGACAACACCAGGACAGCCAGCACCAAACTTTATTTGCACTGCTAACATTTGGGTTTCATCAGGTGAAAAATTTGGAGCATCAATGGCTGACCCAAGAATGAAAAGTTTAATGGCAAAAATTTCTGCCTTTACAGACATTCAACCACTGCGACAGTTTGACCAAGTTATAGCTTGAGGTGGAAGAACAACGAACAGCCAACAAGCGCATTGGCTATAGCTGGGTTGACGTGCATCTCATCAACTTTTTGTTCGTCATTGAGCAGTAGTCCCGGGCAGAAAATACTCTATTGAGCTACAGAATAAAAATCTCAACTTTTTGTTCGTTTACTGTACTTTTGTTCGGGCAGAAAAATCGTTGAATGCCCAGCCATCGCCAATGCTCCGGACGTTAGGCGCAAGTTTTTTATGACACAACACGCAAGCTATATTCATCTTGTAGTTGACAAAGCTATTAACTTTTCAAATGAGTATTTGCGAGGTTTGCAGGAGCCAATTTATCGGGCTCCAGATAACATGATTGATTATTCAAAAGTTTCACCTGGACATGAAATTGTATTTTGGAAGGCTATTTACGCGAACATTTCTGAACTGGCGTTTAAAGTATACGAGGAAAAGATAGGATATCAACTGCCCCCCACTTACAAGGACTTCCCATCATATAAATATTTTATTTCTCTAAATTTCGGACACGAAGTAGAATTCTTTCGACATACACAATCTTGGGCTCACGATTATTACGGAAATATTTTAAAGACCGGGGTAGAAGCAACTTTGGGAAATGGACTAATTCCGTTTGCGCAAACAAATGACCGGGTTATATTGTGCTTTGACACAAATGACTCAAATAAGGAGAATGAATATGGAATTGTTTCTTATGTTCCTGAATTTGGTGAAAAGGAGTATCCTTCGAGACAGGGACAATATACATTCATCGACTTGATTTTCGATTGTGAAAGAAATTTAGACAGGTGGAGGGAAATGAAGCAAACCAGCGCCTAACATTGGTATTGCCAATAGTGGGGCTGGACATTGTAGCAATGAGCAGCGGTAATTCTGCTGTACTGCAGTTTGGAGCTTGACGAATAAAGCCCAACTTAAGTTCTTAATATTTAACTTTATCAAAAAGCTAGGCAGCAGTTCCGGGCGTACGAATATAAAATGCCACACCATCGGCAATACCTGCCTGTTATATGCAACTTGTTCAGAACAGCGTCATCAACAATTCTGTTGAGCTTCGGTAAAGGGATACCTTAAAATTATTATCTAAACAGTGGCTTCAGGAACTCTATTCAGCAACTATCTTCAAAGCTGCTTTATTTTTTTAAAACATTTTTCGCTGTTGCAATTACAAACAGCAGTCTTAATTCAATCAAGTATGCATATAACAGGCTTGGCTCAAGTGGGGCGGGACATAGTACAATCGGCTAATTGCAAATCCAGGCTTTATATATCGGCAGACGTACAAACAATAAAAATTAATTTAAATACAGTATTGTTTATTTTAAATTATGCAAGTTAGCTTATCAGGCTTACGTGAAACGATTTCAATATCACCTCTTTGTTGCCATAGTTCCCTGATCTTCTGACCAGCTTCTTCAGGACTAATCCGGATATATTTATAGAAATCCCTGAGACTCTTATGCCCACTAATTTTCATGATTAGTTCAGCAGGTGTACCGGCTAAAAATTCATTGGTACAGAATGAGCGGCGGCAGGTGTGGGAGGTAATCCACAAATATTTTGGCTTGATGGTAATTATATCCTTGTTCCCTTTTTTGTGTGAAAATTTGATTGGCGTGTCAAAGCCTGCTAGTTTCCCAACTTCTTTAATGTGTCTATTAAACATTCCATTGCACACGTTGGGAATATTGAAGTTTAAGCGATTTGCCAAAATATCATTAGCCTCTTTGCGCAAGGGAATGACTACCCAATGATCGGACTTGCACTGCTTCTTGTATAACATCCCTTGTCTAACATCCTCTTTTCGGATTATGGAGAAATCAGAAAAACGTAAGCCTGTTAGACAACCTAAAACAAATAAATCACGGTATTTGATCAGATGCGGATGGCCGAATAAATCTAGTTGATAAATAACACTGATTTCATTCCATGTTAAATACACTGCATCGGTTTCTTCATCAAGTATTCTAAAATCTTCCAGGTTAATCGGCGGAATAATCTTCCGGCGCATCCGATTACGCAGAAAAATGCGCAACTGCTTTATCGTCTTTCCTACTGTGCTGATTCGGAAACCTTTTATAAGTTCTTTCCTGCGGCGTTGTACATGCTCATACATCATATACTCAACAAATTCTTCGTAGAAATTGAAATCAAAAGATTCAAAAGTAACTGGCTTTTTCCGGTGCGTTTCAAATGCCTTAAGTGTATCCCTCATATTCCTGTAAACATGGAGCATTTTAGGTGTTACCTGCTTTGTCTTAGACTTTATGTATTCGTCAATCTGGAAAAATACATCGAGATTGACTTTTGGGAGTTCAGCGTCCTTGGCCTTTTCTTCCAGGCTGGAGAGGTCAAGGTCAGGTTTAAATACTTTCTTAAGAAATGCAAGCGGATCTGAAATTTCCTTTTTAGCCGCAAAAGTGAGAATATCTTCGACAATGCGGATGGCGTTCTTTAATTGCTCATTCAAGAATTCAGCGTTGCCATAATGGGCAGGCAGGTCGGCATTTATTCTTAGCCGTTTCAGGTTCCAGTAATTGGGAGGGACCGCAATGCCAGAATTCAGCAGGGTTCTTTTTGCAAGAGAATGGCAATACTGGATAAAAATAATGCTTGTACCATCTTTGCGTAACAATGCTTTTTTGCAAACGGGTTTGACAGGTAGTGACATTTTACTCTATAATTTACTCTATAAAAATGCTGTCAGGCAGAGTAAAGGTAATTCCTGAAAAGAAGGGGAGTTGTTATAGAGTATTGAAGATCAGGCCGTTGAAATAAGGCTGAATAATTATAGGTAAAGTTGATAAGTGTGGTTAAAGTCCCAGCGGGATCACAGAAAGGGAGAAAATGAAATTTTTCATTTTCTCCCTTTGTTTTTCAGTAAACTTCTAATCATCAGATAAGAACAAAGCATTTAGGTGTATGTATTTCATCATTTATTTACTCAGCAACCGCCTTTGCGGGGGACACGTTTAAAAATTACTTTACTATCCCGTTCTGCATAGTCGCACGATACTATTGGGTATGCATACTTAGGCGCGTGCGATAGGTTACGGCTTCTTATAATTATTTTGTCGTTAACTTTCAGGCTATGCAATTGCTCAAGTTGAGACTTTTCCGGCTCAAATTTTACAATGTAATCGTCACCATTAATCCTCACCATCACTCCAAAACCTAATCTTGAGCCTGGCGGAAGAGAAAGAGAGGTTACAACTCCCTCCATATTGGTAGAATCTTTAATGTGCTTCCATATATTAGCTTCGGCGGCATGCACTTTTTTACCTTCGGGAGATGCTTCCCATTTTTTGTACTTTATACCAGCAGGGGTAGCCTCCCATCTTTTCACTTCGGCTTCCCTTTCAGCAGCAGAGAGTGGCTTTGGGGTTGGTGTTTTAGAAGTTTCATTTTTGATTTCGCGATTAGCGAATACCAGTCCGCTTACCACAACCAGCGGTAAGATCAGCGCATAAATAACTTTTTTCATATTTTTTGTAGATTTAATTAACATAGATACATCTCCTGATAAATCAGATCCGTTTTAAGGCATTTCTTTTATTTTTCGTATCCTTTTAAAGTTGGTGCAGCATAAATACTTTGATGTTGTTCAGACGGAGGAACCGCCTGCCGAGGTGTGTGCCCCCACGCACCTCATAGTGACATGACCAGCACATCGGATGAATGTTAACCTGATTTTTCAACATCCTCCACTTCTGGGAATAGCATAAATCACGTTACCTGAAACAGATAAATTGAAGACCTTACCTTCTATAGCAGGAAGTAACAGTTTCCATGTTTTTCCCTTGTCTGATGATCGGTAAATGCCTTTAGGATGACCACAAAAAAAATTTCCCCCCACCTGGATAATGGAAGCAATAGAAAGGCTTGCGGGAATACCGGCATCAATGGCCTGCCATGTTTTGCCGCCATCGTAGGATGTGCGCACTCTTCTGGTTTCCGAAGTTGTATTATAAGTAATAGCAGCAAATCCGCCTTTGATGCTTTCTATAGCTATGCCAACACCGCCCTCACTGATCACCCGGTCCCAGTTTTCACCGCCATCGGTCGATCTTATGATTCCCCGCTGGCTGGTGGCCAGCAGCACCTCATTTGATTCCACGAATTTCATTACCCAGCCTTCGGTATAGACCTGTTTCCAGCTTTTTCCTTTATCAATGGATTTAAACAGTCCATTGTCGCAGCCGATGAAAAGGTTGCCTCCGGCAGTTTCAAAAACGGTACGGACCCGTTCTACATGAAAATTAATATACATAGGCGACCACATATCTGCCCCGTTCATTCTTTGTAAAAATTGGCCGCCGTAGTTATAGGCAAATATCCCATTCTTGCTTGGAGCAATATCGCTATAATCGTCAGGGAAAATCTCCTTTTCCCAGAAAGGAGCGGTAGAATTTGGTGTATGGTGAAATATTCCATTACCGGAACGGACATACACGGCGTTATCCTTTTCAACAAAACCAACAGGCTGCAAATTTTCAGGAAGCCCTTCGCTGATATCCTGCCAGGTCTGTCCGCCATCACTGGATTTTAATACGATTTTAAAGGCTCCCGATTTAGTATTGTTTATGGTTGACTGATCCGTGATTGGAAATACTATGGGAAATTGAAAAAGAAACAACAGTGCGAGGTTATAGATTTTCATGACAGAAAATTGATTTGATGAAATAATGAAGTAAAAATATCAGGCTTCAACCGCCCTGCAACTTTTTAATAGTAAACCTTTGTAACCGAAATGCAAAACCTTTGTAAATGGACCGAAAACACTGTCACAGTGAAGCTTCACCAAGGGTTTATGCTATATTGAATATCGATTAGATTTTATTTTTTTACTCCATACATAACACTGCATAAAATGACTGAAACTGCAAATACAAAATATCAAACTTTCTTCAGGAGACTCGCTGCGGCAATAATTGACGCCATAATCTTTTTGCCGGTTTTATATTTGAGTAATGAATTTTTTGGACCCAATCCTGAAAAATCAATTGGATGGCAGGTTGTTCAAAACGGACTTTATTTTACCTACTCTATAATCGGACATGCCATATATGGCCAAACCGTTGGTAAGAGGCTGACATCAATTCATGTCTGGTTCCCCTAAAAGCGGTAATCCTCAGCCAATTGCCTATCGTATACGAGCGTCATAGTATGCTCTCCGGAGCTTGAACGCTCATTTACCTGGATAGAAATAGACTTTCCTCCATTGATCAACTTCCAAACCTCTGTTACCTTAAAATCTGCTGTCCCACCATTTTTATCGAAAGATCTGACCGAATGAACTGTCATCGTTTGGCCATCATCTGACCACCTCGCAGAAGACTTCTCCCTTGCCATTCCGACATAGGTAGCTTTATTTTGTTTGCCGTCAAATACCAGTTTCTCCTGTCTCGTAACCAGTGCTCCGTCAGAAGACGAACTTGCTACGTCTACAGTCAGAAAATCTGCGTGTGTGGCTATTTTCATTGTTTTAGATCTCATACGATCTCCCCCGAAAATGCAAAGGGGAAACTTTCCACCCATTTTACTTTTCGATTCATTCAATTTCCATTCACCGGAAAAATTGACCTGACCCGGGACCATACACGATAGTGTAAAGCATCCAGCGGTTAACAGGAGCACCCATTGCTTACCTGAAAATGTTGTCATGAATTTTTGATAATAGCTCATAAATATTGTTTTAGCTTCGCATATCAAACATACGCACCCGTGTTGCCGATCCCTGTAAATCAATTGTAAAAAGAAATGTAAATGCGTGTAAATTTTGCTTTTACCACCCTGCTGCTGGCTGTTTTTTTTGTCGCCACATCTTTCGAAAAAGATTCCGACCGAGATTTACGGGCGAAGCGGGTGAATCTCATTATCCGTCAGATGGGTCATCGGTTGCTGCAACAGGCAGGTGATTCCACCTCGCGTGTGTTGCCCGTTACCGAGATTAAAGAAGGCACGTTTCTGCTCAGGTTTGAAAATGAATTCGTTTTTAACCACGACTCGCTCATGATGATGTCACAGGAACTGCTTCCCAAAACAGAGTTCCCTTCCGGATACACCGTTACTGTACATGATTGCCTGAAAGGCGAAATCGTATATGGGTTCCAGCTAAATAATACGTCTCCGGACCTCCTGGCTTGCAGCGGCAGAAGTCAGCCCCCAGGTTGCTACAGCATTGAATTTGCCTTCGCGAACTTTTATGACGACGTAGAACCAAAGAAAGCTGCCGTTGACCAGATGGCTGCATCAGATAGTGTTGCTCCTCAGGAGGTCAATTCAAAACATGAAAAATTCAAATCAGCTAAAGTTGATCCCCGGGAAGTCAAACCAAAACTTGACGAATTCAAAACGACAACCTCCGGCTATCCATTAATCAATGTGGTTTATATCGGCATACTGCTGTTGTTGGGTGTTACCTTGTTGATTTGGCGCTTTGGGAAAATTTTAAAACCGGTGCCCGGGCAAAATCAAAAACACGCTGTAATAAAAGAATCCGTTCCGGAATTGCCTGCGCTTGGAAAATTTTTATTTAATGGGAAGGAGCAGCGCTTGCTTTTGGGAAGTGAGGTGATTAATCTCACCGACAAAGAATGCAAGGTTCTGGAATTGCTACACAAAAATTTCGGTGAACTGATCCCCCGCGAAACACTGATGCAGGAAGTCTGGATCAACGAAGGAGTCATCACCGGTCGCAGCCTGGACATGTTTGTGTCGAAACTCCGAAAGAAATTAAGCCGTGATCCTGAACTGAGCATAACGAATATTCACGGGAGAGGGTATAAGCTGGAAATACCTGAAAGACAGATTATTTAACATCCAATGCCGTCCGGCAGGATCTGCGATTAAACTCATAAAGTCTGCATCGAGAATAGTCTCCGCAGCGGAAATATAGGGATTTTATGAAAAACAAATGTAATTATGAGTGTCAAACTGATGACTATAAATATTTATAATTCACCCAATAGTCTTAAGTCCGCTAAAAAGCGATTCGAGTTTGTACCAAGGGGGCACGAAAGGATACAAAATTAAATTTTTCATTTTTCTTTATAAAAGCTGATTTTTTAAAAACAGCAATTTCTTACACCGAACCGCAATCTGTAATTGAAAAACCAATGTAGCTGCTTTAAATAATTTTTTAGAATTAGTCGGTTAAGTCGTTAAAATGTTTATTCATCGTGATTTTGTTTGAACAATTTTTTCTATCAGCTTTGCCTCTGCCATAAATTGTTAATTTATCTATCACCTTCTTCTATAACACTTAAAAACTGAATTTAGGTAGCCTGTTGAAACAGACGCCAGCAAAGAAGTTCCGGCTGCTGAAGTCACAGTAAATCAAAAGCTACATCAGGGAACCCACCGGAAAACGGGAGGTATTCCCTGCCAGCCGGCAGGCTGGGTTTTCCGGCGGCTTTTGGTTACTTTTTCCGCAAAAAGTAACGAAGAAAAAATTGTCTGATAGCAACAATCAATTCCCAGTTAGCTTAGCAAAGCCTATATCTATGATTCCGACCTATGCGCCTAATCCTTTAATTATATTTAGATTTCATCGAACGCGTCAGTTTTGTGAGCATAGTAAACGTCCAATAGCCAACCATAACGCCAAGTCCATTCAGTATCACGTCATCAATATCAAATATGCCTACCCGTAACACCGCTTGCATTCCCTCGATGGCAAAACCCGCGGAAACTGCGGGAGCGAGAGATTTTTTCCATGTCATGCTCCGCCAGGCAAAAGGAACAAGAAACCCTATTGGCACAAGCAAAACAACGTTTCCCACAAGATTAACACCAGCAATAAGTAACCCCTTTTCACCGAGCATGTACGGCAAAATGGTCTTGAACGGCAATAAGTTGGCCGGGCCTTCGTGCGGCCCTCCAAAATTAAGTCTCAATGAGCCTATCCTGATAAGGGGCATGTCCTTAAACACCATTACCCTGATCAGGATCGCGCTATAGGCGATGAGCATAAATATTGATATTAAACGCTTCTTCATTGTTTTTGCTTTTAAGTTATTTCTTTGGCGGTGAACTCGTCCCCGTCTTTGGCGGATGCGCAACAATATTACCTGTTGATTGGCCGCCAGCCAAACCAAAACATTGCTTCGCCGATGCAAGCAGATCTCTACTGTCGCTGTAGAGGCGGCTATGGTTTGTGTCGCCCATAATAACCCCAACGATTGTTCCTTTTTGTCCGCCTTTGGAAACATATCGTGCGGCAAATAAAAGGCAGCTACCCGCATCATGAGTGGTGCCCGTTTTGATACCAATGATACCATCGGTGCCAAGCAGAAGGTTTGTGTTTTTAATGACGCCTGCTACCGGTATCTGGGCCTGCTGCCGGGCAACAATCCTGGCAATCACCGGGTTTTTGAGCGCGGCGATGCCTATCGTAACAAGTTCCGATGGCGTGCTGACCGTAGCTGAACTAAAGCCGCTCGCATCGGCAACAACTGTTCTACTAAGGCCTAAACGTTTCAGCATGTCCTGGGCGTACAACACATATGCATCTATTGAACCAAATATCCTTTCAACCAATATATCAGCCATATTGTTATCTGAAGCAATCAACATCCTTTGCATAGCTTCATACTGCGTAAGTTTCATGCCTATGCGTATTGGCAGAACCGAACCACCTTCCGAGATATAAGCATTAAGGCTTGCAATATCATTTCTGGTTATGGTGTATGTTTGCCCTTCCTGTCCGCGTTTGAAAGGCTTTTTTTCCATAATAGCCAATGCGGTGATCACTTTTGCCATACTGGCTGTTGGACGAGCCTTCTCATTGCCGGACGAACGTGCAAGAATTCCATTTTCAACGCTGCCGATCGCAGCCTGCCCCACCGCTGGCCAGGCAAGCTGCACATCTTGTTTTGGATGTTTTAGCGAAGGCTCATTTTGATATTTAGAAAAAAAGCTGTGCGCTAAAAATCCAATAAATATCAATGCTACTAAAAGGCGTGGTGTAATTTTTTTTATGCTCATCAGCTTTTTCGTATAAGTATTTTCATCAAATGCGCCTGACAAAACCATAAAATTCTTATCGGGTTTACAGTTCCCCGGCCAGGTGTAATGTTTCATATTCTATCCTGGTGTGTAAAGAATAGTTGAATAGCTCATTCAGAGCGAAGGCTTTTCAACGGATTTGCAATTGCCGCTTTTATTGCCTGGAAACTGATCGTTGCAAGTGCAATAAATATTGCAGCAAGTCCGCCTGCAGCAAATAACCACCAACTGATGCTGATGCGATAAACATAATCCTGCAACCATTGGTGCATGTAATACCATGCAATGGGTGTAGCAATGGCGAAGGCAATGGCAATGAGCATGATAAATTCTTTTGAAAATAAATAAACGATACTGCCTGCAGTAGCGCCAAGCACTTTGCGTATGCCCACTTCTTTTACGCGCCGCACTGCCATAAAGGATGCAAGGCCGTACAAGCCAAGGCAGCTAAGGAATATGGCTATTGCTGCAAAAATTTTATACAATTGCGACAACTGGTTTTCCTGTTTGTAAAAACTTTCAATTTTGTTATCAAGAAACCTGTATTCATACACAAAATTGGGAAATGTTTGCTCCCATATTGCTTTAACAGATTGCAGTGTACCCGAAATGTTTTTTGTTTCAAGCTTAATTCCTGCCTGGCTGTACATCGTAACGTTTTGCGTAACCAGCAAGGGTGCCAGATCATTACGAAAAGATCTGTTATTGAAATCTTTCAATACGCCAACAACCGGGCATTTTATCCTATCCTCCCATATACTTATTTCTTTATTCAATATTTCATCCGGGTTTTGTATTCCCAGGCTTTTCATCATTGACTCATTCACTAAAAATTCTCTTGTCATTTTGGAAGGTTGCAGATTTCTTCCGGCTACCAGTTGTAATTTATAAGCCGGTACATATCCATCATCGGCGAATTTGGTAATGGCTTTAAAATCTGCTTCTTTTATTGCATGGTCAAATTTGAATGTGCTCCATATGTCATTACCCGCTTCAATTGGGGTGTTGGAGCTGAAGCTAACTGCCTGCACACCATTAACCTGCAGCAACTGTTGCTTTAAATAGTCCAGCCTGCTGATGCGAAGACTATCTGAACGGAAAGGAACATTTACAACTGCATCTTTATCGAAGCCTAAGGGCTGATCCATGAAATAATTCATCTGTTGTACAATGATTAATGTTCCGATGATGAGCGCTTGTGCAATGATGAACTGAAACACAACCAATCCTCTTCTTAATGAAAGTCCTTTTGATGTGCTTGCTGTGCGTTTGCTCTTTAATGCATTAACAGGATTGAAACGTGATAAAACAATAGAAGGATAAAAGCCGGCCAGTGCGGTTACAACAATGGTTATCACCAAAAGAAATAAAATAATTGCCGGGTTACTGAGTATGTTGAATGAGAGTGAAAGTTCTAACAATTGATTTACATAAGACAATGCAAGAATGGTGATAGCTACTGCAAGCAGTACAGCACCTGTAACAATTAAAAAAGCTTCAATAATGAATTGAATCTGCAATTGAGTTTTATTACCGCCTAACACTTTTCTTACGCCAACCTCTTTTGCACGGGTAACAGCTTGCGCTGTGGAAAGATTGATAAAGTTTACGCAGGCAATTAACAGGATGAAAGCTGCAATCAGCCACAATACGTTGAGCAGTTCATGACCGATTGTTTTGTTGCTGTAATTACCTGCCTGTGTGTCGTAATGCACCTCAGTTAAAGGTTGTATAACGTAGTTATCCCTATTGTCGGGCGATTTAACCTTTCCTGCATAGGCGCTTAATTGTTGATTAAAATTGTCAACGTCAATATTTGACGGCAGCAGAATATAACAACCAAAATCAGCATTCGTTCTATCCTCCCATCCGGCGGATTCTGCTAAAAACCCTGTAATGCCTGTTCCAAAGGCCACCACAACTTTTAGCTGGAAGTCTGTATTTGCAGGTATTGGCGCCAGAATGCCTGACACTTTTAATTTATCGGTGCCATGCTCGAATATATGTCCGCCTACTTCTATGTTGATGGTTTTGCCCATTGCAGTTTTCCAGTCACCAAAATACTTTTCTGCAATCTCTTTTGTAAGCAATACGTTGTTCGGATCTTTTAGTGAGGCATACGAACCTGCGAGCAAAGGGAAATCAAACATGTTAAAGAATGAAGGCGTTGTAAAAAATACACCCCTGTCTTCTTTAAATGTATTTACGGTTGTTCCATTGTCGTTTGGTATCAGCAATTGATCATTGTGGCTTTCCCAAACTGCAGCTACCTGTTCTAAATGGGGGAATGCTGTTTTCAAGCCCAGGGGCAATGGAAAAGGAATGTCTTTCCCATAAGCAATAGTTGCTGCATCTGCATGATGATATTCGGTTAACACACGATAGATGCGATCTTTCCCTGAGTGAAAATTATCGAAACTTGTTTGAAATCGTATAATGATAAAGATGATCATACAAACGGCTACGCCAATAGCCAGTCCAATAATGTTAATAGCAGCATGACTTTTATTGCGTACCAGGTTGCGCCATGCTATTTTAAAATAATTTTTAAACATACAACTGCCTTTTATCAATTGAGACATCGCAAAAGAATCATATTATTTTTATCTCACGAAACGCAATAGACGAGCGCTCATCAATCACCGAGGGAGATGGCTCTTTGCCCGATTAAGGCATTTTTGTACCGGTTAAAATCTTAAAACAACCGTTAACAGATGATGAATGGCTGTTTGTCGGTAAAAACCGGCTCAATGGCGGTTAAGTTTGCAGGTAATGAATTGATACGTGATATTGTAACCGTTTTGTAACATCGGAGACAAATATTGTAAATTACTTTTGTGAAAATGACGCTCCAACCATTAAAAAGTAAGATGATAACCATTTTGGCCCACATATTGGTGTGGGTGGTTTTCGGTATTGCCATATTTTTCTATCATCCTCTTTTCTCAGGTATTGACATACCCTACGAGGCCTGGATAACGCAGGCCGTCACGCTAGTCCTGCTCGTGACGGGTTTTTATGTCAATGTATTCGTCCTGGTTCCCAAATTCTTGCTGAACAATCACTTTGGTTACTATTTTGTGATGATCATTGCCCTCATAGCGGCAATTGTGTTCATTAACAAGGGCGTAGAAAATGTGCTTTATCACTCCCATGTTTTTCCTCAGAACAGGCGGGGAGAAACGACTGAATTGATAAAAGCTGCTCCGGTTTTTAAGCCCGGCATGCGCAGGCCTATAGATAGGCCCACTATTATTATCAGTGCGCTGGTGCTTGGTATCGGCACGAGTATTACGGCGATACAAAAATGGCAAAAGGACAAACAGAAACGCGAAGAGCTGGAAAAAGATAAGGTTGCTTCCGAGCTGTCATTCCTTAAGGCGCAGATAAACCCGCACTTCTTTTTTAATACCCTGAATAATATTTACGCGCTCACGCAGGTAAATGCGGATGAGGCTGGTAAGGCTGTTTACGAGCTTTCGCGCATGATGCGGTACCTGCTTTATGAAACACAGCAGGGGCAAACCATGCTTAGCCGGGAAATAGCCTTTATGAAGGATTATATCAGCCTGATGCAATTGCGGCTAACCGATGCGGTGAAGGTAAGCATCAATACGCCCCACCACTTACTGGATATGCCTATGGCGTCAATGATGCTATTGCCTTTTGTGGAAAATGCCTTTAAGCACGGCGTGAGTGCGACACAGCAAAGCCATATCAATATCGTGGTATTGCAACGCAGCGGCGTGCTTGATATTACCGTAAAAAATTCCGTAATGAAGGATAATAGTGTTAGCTTAGATACCAATAGCGGCATAGGCTTAATGAATACCCGCCGGAGGCTGGACCTGCTTTACCCGGGTAAATATACACTGGATATCTGCGAGAGTAATAGCATTAATGAGTACACTGTTCACTTAATTCTTGATCTGAAATGATATTAAATTGCATCGCGGTTGATGATGAACCCCTGGCGCTGGGCCTGGTAAGTAAATTCATTGAACAAACACCATTTTTAAACCTGGCGGGGAAATACGCGGGCGCTGTGGATGCACTAAAAGCCATTCACACGCAGGAGATAGACCTGATATTCCTCGACATACAAATGCACGACCTGAACGGCATAGCGCTGGCCCGCGTACTGGACAACGGGGCCGGTAAGCCCCGCATAATATTTACTACCGCCTACAACCAGTTCGCGCTTGAGGGCTATAAGGTTGATGCTTTGGATTACCTGCTAAAGCCGTTTAATTATGAAGAGTTCCTCCGTGCGGCCCAAAAAGCTTTGCATTACGCCGGATTATTAAATAAGCCTGCCACACAGCCCCTGGTAAATGAAACTGAACACGCAGATAACAATTATCTTTTTCTGAAAGTGGAATATCAACTGGTACGTATCGCCCTGGATGATATCCTGTATATTGAAGGGTTGAAGGATTATGTCAAGGTCGAATTGAAGAACGCTCCAAAAGCCATTCTGTCACTTACAAGTCTGAAGGCGCTGGAAGAAAAATTACCCCCGAAACGTTTCATGCGCATACATCGTTCGTTTATCGTGTCGCTCGATAAGATCACATCCATGACTAAGAACTCGACCCATATCGGCAACACACGAATCACCATTGGAGACCAATACAGAGATGCTTTCGCACAGTTTTTTGCGAAATGGATTTGAATTTTAAAAGCTGGCTATCTCTTTTTGTACCGTGTACTGCCAACGCTGATCTGTTTATCTATGATGGCATTGGTCGCCAGATATTGCGGCAACAGGGCATAATGTGATCCGTACGGGAATTCTTAGCTGCAAGAGTTGTTTATTTTATAAATGTTGTACAAGGCACAAACGTATGTACAATGGCCGCTTTGTAAATTAAATTGCCCCGGGTATATAATAGCAACATTGCAATGTGCTTGCTAATATCTGAACGATAGAATACAGTTCTTCAACGTGAGCTTTGTGTTTTGTTTTTTGGCCTGATTTTTTATTTACAATAGTCATTATTAAAATACTAAATCATTTTTATGGGAAATTTATTGTACATCATTGCTGTTATACTGGTTATCGGCTGGGCGATAGGGTTTTTAGGATATGCTGCAGGCGGCATCATCCATATTTTATTGGTAATTGCCGTAATCCTGGTTTTATTAAAAATCATTGGTGGCCGTTCCAGTGTATAAAGACATCATTTTTAATGTAAACTAAAAATAACATGAAAAAACCAACATTTTTCTTAGGTTTTACTGCTTTAATTATGCTGGCTTGCAATAACCAGCCTGCTGATCCTGTTGAAAAAGCAGACTCTACCAATGAAGCCAGGCAGGATCAGGCCGCTGATGTTTCCCAAACAAAAGAAAATACCAGCGCGTTTTTAATCAAAGCTGCCGATGGCGGCATGGCCGAAGTACAGGCCGGTAAGCTGGGTGAGGAAAAAGCTACCCACAACCAGGTAAAAAAATTCGCAGCTTTGATGGTGGAAGATCATACAGCTGCCAATAACGAAATAAAAGCACTTGCATCAAAGTTGAATATTAGTTTACCGCAAGCCCCATCTGAAGAAAATATGAAGAAAACGGCGGAAATGGGTGGAAAGACGACGAAAGATTTTGATAAAGACTTTATGGATATGATGGTGAGTGATCACAAAAAGACCATTGATCTTTTTAAGGACGCTAGTGACGATAACATTGATGCAGATGTAAAGGCATTCATTAATAATACAATTCCGAAACTGGAGGAGCATCTTGCCAAAGCAGACTCCATCCACAAAACGCTAAAGTAATTTATAACAAGATTGATGCCTTGCAGGAGAACACCAATAAACAATCAGCAGCCGGTAAGTCCAGGTTTTAATAAATGCACGGTACTTTCCGGCTGATGATTTCTTTACCTTATTCACATAAATTTTATTTTATGCCGGACGATAAAAAGAAAACAGGAGGGGCAGACGATAAACGTATTGATAAAAATGACAACAGTGAGCTTGCTTACTGGTCGGCCAAATTTAAAGTTACCAGGATTGAATTATTGAATGCTATTGAAAAAGCCGGGAGCCCGATGGTCGGAAAAGTAAGGGCACAGATAAACAGGAAATAACAAAATGGGACTCTCCACTTACAGGAAGAAAAGATCCTTTGATGTTACTCCCGAACCGCAGGGCGGAAAAGGTGATTTAGCAGAATTGCGTTTTGTGGTGCAAAAGCACGATGCCAGCAGGTTACATTATGATTTTCGTCTTGAGATCGGAGGCGTGTTAAAGAGCTGGGCAATACCAAAGGGACCATCGTTGAATCCCGAAGACAAACGACTTGCAATGATGGTGGAAGATCATCCTTTCGATTACAGGAATTTCGAGGGTGTGATCCCGGAAGGCAATTATGGTGCGGGCACTGTTATCGTTTGGGACGAAGGTGCATTTGAACCGCTCGAGCCTACCGGAAGCAAAACATCAGATGAAAAACTGCTGCTCAAAGCACTCAAAGCCGGTTCGCTAAAATTCAGCCTCCATGGACACAAGCTAAAAGGAGAATTTGCGCTGGTGAAATTAAAAAAGGCAGAGAACAATGCCTGGCTGCTGATCAAACACCGTGATGAATATGTAAACGAAACCGATGTTACAAGAAAAGATAAATCGGTGATCAGCAAAAAAACAATTGAACAAATGGCTAAGAATCCTGCTAAGGTATATGGTAAGGCAGCGATAAAAGCCACTACAGGCATTACAAAAAAAGCTGCGAAAAAATTCACAAAAAAATCCTCCTCATCAAAATCCGCATTAAAAAAATTGGCTTCCAAAGCTCCCTCACGAAAAAAATCCGCTAACAGAACTCCCGGATATTAAACCATTATCCAAAGTCCCGTTTCCGTTTGTTATAAAGGCGCATTAATAACGGGAGAGTCATAACTGCATATGATCCGGCACGTTTTTTTATGTATTGTACTCAAACGGGGCTATGAATAATCAGATAAACGATCAACAGAACCTGCAGGATGAAATCAATTATTTCAGCCGGAAGTTCCATCTTACAGGAGAAGCAAGAGTAATGAAAGACAAAAAATAACACCGGCACCAATAATAAATTTTATGAAAAAAATAGGGTTGATACCTGTATGGATAGCTTTTTGCTTTGCCTGCAACAGCAACGGAACGGGTAGTGCCACAGATCACAACAATATGAACGATTCGCCTGCCAGTAATGCTGCCCCCACGCCAGGCCTCGGGAATGACCCGACCAGGAATGATGCATCAAGGCCTGATCCCGCAGAACGTCGCAAAGTTGAGGACTCATCATCCACGAACAATAAGGCAGATCCCACACCGGGTTTGGGAAATGATCCAACGAGGAATGACGCTTCAAAGGATCCTTCCAGGGATAACGCACAGCCAAAGCAGGACACCGGGCTGAGAAAAAATTAAGAAGAGCGGATACGCGGGCTAAATTAATATTCCCGTATTAGGGAAAACTATGCAAAAAATCAGGTATTTTTCCATTCAACATTTTAAACCCACTATATGGCAAAGAAAAAAACAACGCCGGACAAGCCCGGTATTTTTGAAAGGATTACCGAATCGGCAGAACAGTTGAAAGACAATATTTCCGCAGCTACATCTGCCATTGTTGAAACTGCAGGTGATAAATATGATGAGGCGAAAGAAGCCGTGAAGTCTTATATTGCTAAAAAAGTACAGCCTGCTAAAAAAGGTATAAAAAAAGCAGCGGCAAAAGTATCGAAAGCAGCAACCAAAGTAAAACCGGCTGCAAAAAAGACAATAAAAAGAGCTGCAACAAAAGTTGCCGTTGCCAGGCCTGCCGTTAAAAAAACTGTGAAGAATGTCGCAAAGAAGCTTGCACCCAAAAAGGCAACAACAAAAAAAGCTGCGCCCAAAAAAGTTGCAAAAAAGAAGACGGGAAAAAAATAATAGCGATTAAGAATTTTGATGAAGAGGCTGCTATACTCAACATTCAGAATAACCATGAAGGATAAAGAAGTTATATGAAAAATTGCTTGTAAAATACTTAGCTGCGGTACTGCTATTACACTTCGTTTGCCAGCCCGCCTGTCCCATTCGGGCAGGCTCGCTTGTGCTGCAACAATAACTATGCAGCTTTTATAAGAAAAATTTCAAAATTACATGGGTATTAGTTATCACGATAGTGGAATTGAAATTTTACTTATCAAATGCGGCAATTGGTGACTCTGCTCTTTTAATCGAACCACAGCTCCGCTTTTATACCCTCTTGGTACTGGTTCAATATTGGTAGCCAAAAGTGGGATAAATAATATAGATCTGGCTCGTCATGTTCCAACAGGCGCTATAAAAATCTTATCAAAATAAATCTTCCATCCTCACTTCGCTGTCAACCAACTGCATTTTGTGGTCATTGCCGGTAACGCCATGTGACAGAAGTAGACAGTACGCTTAATCGAAATAGTGAAATTGAAATGCACGTAAAATTTCAAAGGGATGGGAATATTAAAATTGCAATAGAATACACTTATAGTAATTTTCCGCATGCGTAGTAATAATTATTACAGCATGGCAGCTACTGTCATTACAACATAATAGTATAAGGTTCTATTTTTTGAACATGCAGACGGCCGTTTCTTTGTGTAACAAATCCAATAAATCCTTTTTAATCCATACCCTGAAGAACAACCGAAACCTTAACCCAAACCGTACCCTGAAACCCTAACCTGAAGAAAAACCTGCAACCCTGATCTGACACCCTAGCCCGGGAAATCCAATGCAATGTCCTAAAAACCGACAAAGACATTGAGCAAAGCAATGACAGCGTAAAAACTGTTGTTGCTTTGTGCTTTTAATGGCAGTGATGAGTGTAAAAAGGAAAAGCTCCATGAAAATGGAGCTTTTAATACGAACCTAAACCCTCGAATTGAGACCCACAAATTAGTGTACTATTTTGGTTAATGCAATAAGCAATAACACTTGTAGCTTGTAAATAGAAAATGTGTTTTGCGTGTAAAACCATATTTAAACGAGAACCCGGCTGTCGCTTCCTTAATAAAAAAAGGGGCAGCATAAAAATGCACCCCGTTTTAAATCCAATATCCTATGAAAAACCAATGCAAATATAGGTTTGCATTTAGTTTAACTAAGCATTTATGCTATACAATTCGACAGATGGTCGGTTTACTTCGATGAATTGCATTGCCGTGTTTAAAAAATTAAACCCATGTTATAACTATTGCTGGATCTGCCTGCCTATTTCCCATTCTTCCATCATATTACTGCTGCCGATAAACAGTGGAGAACGCTGGTGCAGGCTGGCGGGGGCAATATCCAATATGCGTTTATAACCGTTTGTTGCTAAACCACCGGCTACCTCCACTATAAAAGCAAAAGGATTACATTCATACTGCAACCTTAATTTTCCCTGCGGCATATCGGTTGTTGCAGGATACATAAAAATTCCTCCCTTCAGGAGATTGCGGTGGATATCACTAACCATGCTGCCAATATAGCGTTGTGTATATGGCCCACCTTCCTGCGCTGTATTGCATTGATATTTTTTGATAAAGTTTTGTACCCTTTCTTCAAAGCGATAAAAATTACCATGATTAACCGAATATATTTTTCCCTGTGCAGGACATTTAATATCAGGATGGCTAAGACAAAATTCTCCTATGGAAGGATCTAATGTAAATCCATTTACGCCTCTGCGGGTGGCATATACCAATATGGTGGACGAACCATACACTATATAACCTGCTGCTACCTGCCGGATACCGGGCTGCAGGAAATCATCCGGCTCAACTACAGCTCCCTTTGCCGTAAGGCGGCGGTAAACACTGAATATGGTTCCAACAGAAACATTTACATCAATATTAGAGCTGCCATCCAAAGGATCAAAAAGACAAATGTATTTGGATTGACGGCTGGCCTCATCTTCAAACGCTATGAAGTCATCCCATTCTTCGCTCGCTATGCCTGCGCAACTGATGCCATGTTGTAAAGCACCTGTAAACTGGTTATTGGCGAACAGGTCTAATTTCTTTACTTCCTCACCCTGCACATTCATCATGCCGGCTTCTCCAAGTATATCCGCCAAACCCGCTTTGTTCACTTCCACGTTCACCCTTTTTGCCGCAAGTCCAATGTCCCTCAGCAAGCCCGACAACTCGCCGGTGGCGTGTGGAAAATTCCTTAACTGCTGAATAGTGAATTCATCAAGGGTGTATACTTTTCTGCTGATGGCCATTTGAAATCTATTAAACTAACGATTGTTAGTCAAATATTATACTTTTATTGCTTTTTTGCAAAAAAAAGGATTAGCAAAACATTGTCATTTGGCTAAGGTTGTATTTATTTACTGAACCTGTCGGTTGCCTTCGACGCCTACAGCTTTACACTGTATTATTTTTATGGCGATTACGACCCCATCAATAAATATTATTACGAAGTCTTTCAGTGGAAGTAGTGGAAAAAAAGTAGAAGTAGTGGAAAAAAAATAGCGTGGAACTCCACTTACCGTCTTGAGTCCCTCGGAGAACCCGACCACGAATAAGGGAGCCCACGCCTGAACGTGAGCTCTTGCTTATCATCCCGTGGTCTTTGAACTTTCCGAGGTTTCAAGACGAGACTCAAAGCGAAAGCTTCAAATTAGTTTGAAGTAGTCGCAAAATACCTTTATAACAAATACTATTTATCCGGGTATTGAATTACTTGATAAATCAAACTTACAATATAAGATTTATATATCAAAATGTAGTTATTGAACTTCATTTTAATATATGAAAGCGTATTCTTTTTGCTGAATGGCCCGATACCGCAATAAAAGGGATACAAAAAGGATAGGTGAACAAATTAAGCTGCTGCGAAAAAAACGCGGCTGGAACATTGAGGATATCTCTGCCATGACAGGCTTCGCACGATCAACAATTACTTCAATTGAAAATGGAGCAGAAACCGACACAACACATTTAATTGAAATTGCCAAAGCAATTGGCGTTCATCCAACAGAGTTATTCAATATCCCGATAGATTTAAAGCCTCGCTATAAATTGTCTGGAAAACGAAAAGAACAACTGAAGCTGACCCACAAAATAAACGTTCTGGCCGGGGAGGGATATTTTACATCACCGAAATTTGTGAACCAGGTAAAATTAGTTCTTCATGAAAATTTCAATATAAAGGCAAATTCAGTAAGCATCTCAGGCGTCTTGCTGCGGTTGGTTAAAGAAAATGTCTTGAAGTTTTCCAAATCAGGACGAAAGAATTTGTATGTTGCCAGAAATAAGAAGTAGCCCTATAATACCTTCTCAATTTCTTTTTATAGTTCTTTGGTATTACCTTTCCAGCGCTGGTCTGGTAGCAAAGGATTATTGCGCCAGTCCAGACCTGATTGCTGGCTAAAGCGTATATCCTCGTTGTCTCATCCGCTACTCATCTGCAGTTCGCGCTGAAGTAACACGGAATACCATCACAGCAGAACGACCTGCTCTAAGCAACAATTGTATGGGTATATGGGCCCCTGGCTCAAATCAAAAAATGCGCAAATGACTGTCAGTTAATCCAATAGTTTCTTAAACTTTTCGACATGAAAAAATTATTTTTACTCATTACTTTATTGATTCCAGGTTTAATTATGTCACAATCAGGAAATAATAAGATTACAGCGCAATTTCTTCAATCTTTTGCGGATGCATTCAATGCGCATGATATAAAAGCCGTTATGTTGCATATGACGGAAGACTGTATATTTGAGGCTTCAGCAGGCGGAGAAAAGAATGGTGAAAGATTTAGCGGGCAGGAGGAGGTGAGCAAAGCATTTGAAACCGTATTTGCAACATTCCCCGATGCACATTGGGCAAATGCCCACCATTTCATTTCGGGGAACAGAGGTTTTTCAGAATGGATCTTCACAGGAACAAAGTCCGATGGAAGCAAAGTTGAAGTAACCGGCTGTGACCTGTTTACTTTTAAAGATGGCAAAATAGCCGTTAAGAATTCTTATAGAAAAAATCGTTTAACCGGCGCATTGAAGTGATGCAATACGAATATATTGCTGACAACGGTCCTGAAGGCAAATTCAACAGAATTTTTACAAGGAATATAAATTCAGGTCCGCGTTTGATTTGCCGGTAGATCCATTGCTACAGCTTATTATCAAACCGGTTGGTTTCCACCGCTTTTTGCTCAATGTGTTTGAGCCTGTACCCGGGGACTGTACCTTTGCTGTTTATTTTTCAGCTCATATTTTTACTTTCAGTATGAAACAATTTATCAGCCTGCTGGCATTGGTCTTCTGCCTTCATTTTGTACTGCCTGCACAGGTGCTGTTGGTTAAGAATGGAAAACCTTCAGGCAGAATTATACTCACATCTAACGACAGCATTGATACCGGGGCTGCACGCCTGCTGCAGGATTTTGCAGAAAGAATTACCGGAGCGAAACTGCTGATTCAAAAAACAGATCAGGTTAAAAAGAATGATATTGTCATAGGCAATGACGGATTTAATAAAAATGTGCAGAAAGACAATCTTCAGGAAGATGGATTTCGCATCGTGTACAACAATCATACACTACGGGTGGTTACAGGCGGTGGAAAAGGGTCAATATATGCTATAGTGAGCCTGCTTGAACGGTACTGCGGGGTTTCCTACTGGGGAGAAAATGAATACAGCCTAACGCCGGCTTCCACACTGCAAATACCTGTAGTTGACTTCACAGAAACACCTTCCTTCCGGTACAGGCAAAGCCAGCATTATGCTATGGCAACCGATTCTGTTTACGGCAACTGGATGCATTTAAAAACACCCCGGGAAATATTTGCCGGTAACCTGTGGGTACACACTTTCGATTTCCTTCTGCCCTCGGCAGTATATGGTGAAACACATCCTGAATACTATTCTTATTTCAATGGCGGACGTCATCCCGGCAAAGCCAGCCAATGGTGCCTGTCCAATCCTGAAGTGCTGGAAATTGTAAGCCAAAGACTGGATTCGGTTTTTAAAGCCAATCCTGATAAACATATTGTTTCCGTAAGCCAAAACGACGGGAACTATACTTTTTGTCAGTGCAAAAAATGCAAGGCAGTTGATGATTATGAAGGTGCTCATTCGGGCAGCCTTATACATTTTATGAACAAGCTGGCTGAACGTTTTCCCGGCAAAGAAATTTCAACACTGGCTTATTTGTATTCCATGAAGCCTCCGCGCCATGTAAAGCCTGCCAAAAACGTAAATGTAATGTTGTGCAGCATTGATTGCGACAGGGAAGTTTCTTTAAAAGAAAATGCTTCGGGACGCGAATTTGCAGCAGCGCTGGAAGGCTGGAGCGCTATAACAAAAAACATATTTGTTTGGGATTATGGCATCAACTTCGACAATTATCTTGTGCCCTTCCCCAACTTCCATATACTGGGAGAAAATATGCGGTTGTTTCATAAGAACAATGTGTCCATGCATTTTTCTCAGATAGCCGGCAGCCGAGGTGGTGATTTTGCTGAATTGAGAACATGGCTCGTGTCAAAACTCATGTGGAATGTAGACCAGGATGAGGATGCTCTTGTACAAACCTTTCTGCGTGGATATTATGGCGCTGCAGCTCCTTATTTATACCAGTATATCAAGTTGATGGAAGGCGCCCTGCTGGGTAGCGGCAAACGGTTATGGATATACGATTCGCCGGTATCGCATAAAGAAGGTATGTTAAAGCCATCCCTCATGCGCAGGTACAACAGCTTGTTTGATCGCGCGGAAAAGGCTGTTGCAGCAGATTCCGTTTTATTGAAAAGAGTATGGCGCACCCGTTTGCCGCTGCAATATTCCGAGCTGGATATTGCCCGAACAAATAAAAAGATGCAGGTGGATGATATCAGCCGCAAGCTGGATTTGTTTGAAGAAAGGGTGAAATTGTTTTCTGTTACTGCGCTCAATGAAAGGGGGAATAGTCCGCTTGATTATTGTGCATTGTACAGAACAAGGTATATGCCATCGGGCAAACAAACCATACCGGTTGCCGGTATCGCTTTTTCAATACCGCCCAGTGAAAAGTATGCCACTATGGGCGGGGAGCTTACAGACGGGTTGTATGGAGGCATGACATTTGCCGAGGGATGGGTAGGCTGGCTGGGCGCAGATGCTGCATTGACCCTTGACCTGGGCAGTGAAAAGGAATTTACCGGCGTTCATACAGATTTCCTGCACCAGTTGGGTGCATGGATTCTGGCACCGTCTAATGTTACTTATTCTATTTCAACCAACGGTACAGATTACACGATGCTGCAATCCATTGATCACCCTGAAGACAGGAATCCCCAGGTAAAATTCGTTGATCTCAGTTATACAGGCGATAAGCCTGTTAAAGCCCGTTACATTAAAATAGATGTAACGGCTATAAAAACCTGTCCGCACTGGCATTACGGCGTGGGACATCCCTGCTGGTTTTTTATAGATGAAATATGGATTGAATAAAATAAACAATCTGGAAAGCCGGACGCTCACCTCTCCCTTCTCTCCTCTCACCCCTCGCCACATAGCGCTAGTAAGATAATTTTCCCTTTTCCTGTTTGGCTGAATTTTCCCCGCCTATATTAAACAGGAGGCCGATCCGCATTGTGTTCGACAAAGGATTCCTGTTCACTCCATTACCTGAGGCCAGGAGATAAGAAAAATTGAGGCCAATAATATTATAGTTGATGCCCAATCCCATAGTGAAATAGCTTCTTCTACCCATGGTACGGCTGTCGGCATAATAACCTGCTCTCAGTGCAAACTGATCGTTATAAAAATATTCGGCTCCCAGGGAGTATGCCATAGCATTATTACCAAAGGATTTCATCCAACCATCTACTACGCCATCGCTGTTGTATTTGGCATAGTCGGCCGAGTCGGCTGCTGCACCCGGCACAGCAGGCACCAGTAACTTATTGATTTCCCCGTTGAGCGATATCTTATGCACTTCATTGGTAACCCAGGTATGTCCTGCTCCTATACCGATGTTGGCAGGAATGAAGTTTTTCTGCGTAGCATCTGAAGTATATGAAATTTTAGAACCCAGGTTACTCATTACCAAACCGGCATTCCAGCCCTGTCCGTCATCGTTAGCTGTGGTATAATATAAACCAACATCACCTGCAAATGCATTACCTGCTTTGTATGAACCACCACCGTAAGGCGAAGAGGAACCTGAAGCCAGGTTGCTGTAAATATATCGAAGCGCTACTCCTAACGACAGCTTATCAGCCAATTTGCGGGAGTAACCGAAATCGAGACTGAACTCACGGGGATTGCCTTTATTGAGCTCATTACCCAAAGCATCGGAAAATTGTATACTGCCCAAGTTAAAATACCTCAAAGAGCCGGAGATTACCTGTTGTTCATCCAATTTATAATGAGCGGCCAGCGAAGCGAGATATACATCTTTTAACCCAAGATCTTTTAACCAGGGCGTATAAGTAGCGCCAACGCCCCATTCATTTTGAATAAACGGATATTTGGCCACATTGTAAAACTGCGCGTTCGCATCCGGCGATGTGGATATGCCCTGGTCGCCCATGGCGCCGGCTCTTGCATCGGGCGAAACCCGTAAAAAAGGTACGGATGTAGTAACAATATTAATGGGGTCAGCAGTTTGTGAATAGACTGCTACAGAAAAACCAAAGGCTGCAGACAGCGTCATCAGCAACTTACTATATGCGGTTTTCATTTGAATTGAATTTAAGATTGATTGGGTTGTTGTAATAAGTCAGAGAGAAAATTGCTGCCCGGATGGCCAGGCAGCAATTATATGTTACTATTTCACTTTTACTTTTTGCGCGTCCCTGAATTTCTCTGCGGTAACGCCCAGCACATAGGTGCTTGATGCCAGATGTGACACAGATACATTGAAGCTGTTTATACCAGCGCTCAACTGTTGTTGTTGCAATATCACCTGCTGACCGGTTTCGGTATACAAGGTGATCGCAGCCTTTTGCGCCACCGTAGTGTATATTTTTACCGTTAATGTATTGGGGTTGCTGCTCCATACTTTTACACTATAATCGGCATTACTGGCAGGCGTAACCGTAAGTTTTCCTTTTGCATAACTGATCGTATAGTTACCCGATGCTGCACCGGACGCTTCGATATCATAGTAGCCGATCGGTGAACCGGTAGTTGCATTCGTAGCTGCTGCCGGTTGTGCATCCAGGTCAGATGGCTGATCTCCTTCCGCCAACCCGTTGTAACTGAAAGTAAATACAGGGTTGGTTGCACCTTGTTTTTTGGTTTTATCTTCCGGTGTAATCACCAGCGGCGCCGGTGCAATAGTAAATGCAGCAGCTCTGAACGATTCAATCTCATAATCATCTCCACCGTTAAGGCTTCCCTGCTCTATTTCATAAGTACCCACGTTTTTACCTGCTGTTCTTTGCAATGAGCCCGGGAACCGATCGCCGGCCAGCTTACCTTCTGCTAAATAGGTCAGTTCGGGATCAGCCTCACCATACAGCTTGGTTTGTGATACAGCAGTTACTTCAATCAGCTTTTTGGTAATTACGCCAACATTGCCACTCACTGTTGTTGATTCTAAACTGTAATTATCTGCATCCTCACCCGTTAACTGCAATCCACTTACTGTTACTTTTTTCTCTTCCCCGCCATGTTTGGTATCATACACTCCTTCCGGAGGATAATTTATCGCAACGTAGTCATCTCCTGCAATACCTTCCACCGAATAGTTCCCGGGCAGTAATACTGCACCGGTATTGCCATCGTATGCTTTTGTGATGGCAGGTGAGGCTGTCAACGAAACTTTAAGAGTTGCTTTCCGGATACTGCCTTCGGTTGTTGTTTCTTTGGTGGTTAAACGATAGTTATCTTTATCATCGCCATCCAGCACAAAAGCATTAACGGTAACAATCTTGTCGTCTCCTGCCTGCCTGCTGTTGTACACGGCCGTTCCTTTCACCGAAACCTTATCGCCTTCTTCTATTCCTGTCAACTGGTATTTTTCAGCCGGAACAGTTGCTTCAACAGACCCGTTGTAGGTTTTGCTGATAGCGGGGCCAGCTAAAAGTGAGAGTGTAATATCTTTCGCAATGATATCACCACTGGTAGTAGCCGATACTGTGCTTACACTGTAATTGTCCTTTTGCTCACCACCTAATTCAAATGTGGTAACAGTGATTTCTTTATCATACCCTGCTTTTTTATTGTTATAAGAAGCTTTACCGGACGCAACAATTACATCATCTTCACCCACAACACCCGATAAGCTGTAATGGGCTGCCACCAGGTTTGCCTTATCAGACCCATCGTAAGCCTTACTGATAGATGGCTCGGAATGCACGGATACTTCAATGATTTTGCGTGTAATGGTACCTTTCACTTCTGCAGTAGTGGTGGTCAGTTCATAATTATTCACAGACTCACCATTCAATACAAAGCTGTTCACATCAATGTCTTTATTTCCGCTTGCATTGCTATCTTCAAATTTGGCTGCGCCGGTTACATGCACATCATCTCCTTCTACCACGTCATGCAATACATAGTTACCTGCGGATAATTTAATACCTGTGTTGCCATCGTATGCTTTGCTGATGGCAGGAACCGCGTTCAATGATACTGTGATCCGTTTTTTGGTGATTGTCAATACCTGTTGAACCGGGGCTGCGGGTTTATAATCATTGTTACCAGCCTGGGTAGCCGTAATGGTTACCTGGCCTGCATTTTTGATATGTACTTTTCCATCAGTAACAGACGCAATAGATTCGTTGCTGCTGCTATAGCTGATCTCCAATCCTGCATCGCTGGTTGCTGCAGGTATAAAATCAGCAGCTCCATATACTTTTTCTTGTGTTGAGGCAAAACTGATGGTTTGTGCTGTTCTTACCCGCACACTGAGTTGAGCACTGTTGGAATTTGCCGGGGCGCAATTACCGGTTGCTACACAACGGTAATGATAGCCATCCATCTCACCCAACGCATTGCTTATGATAAGTGTAGCAGTGGCAGCGCCACTGTAATAACTGTTATTGGAAATATTGGTAAATCCGCTGCCGGCATCCACCTGCCACTGATAGGAAGAGGCATTATTGGCTTCTATAGAAAAACTGGTGCTTTCTTCTTCATCAATCGCTTTGCCTGAAGGATGAAGAGCTATAGTAGTAAGTGCATTCACTGTAATCAATATATCCTTAGACTCGCCTGAGCATAATCCGTTATTAGGTATAATGGTATATTTTACTACGCCACTACCGGTAAGTGTTTGCTGTATGGATGAGCCGCTGGAAGCCGATGCACCCGACACGCTACCGCTAACGGTAGTGGCAGTCCAACTGAAACCGGCGCCAGACGATGAAGATATCAACGCAATACCTGTTGTGCCTCCGCTGCAAATGGTTTCTGCAGCGGGTGTTGCAACTACTGTAATGGCGGCCGGTTCATTAACCGTAACTGGCCTGGTAGTTTGACAGGTATTGTTATCTGTAATTGTTACTGTATAGGTGCCGGCAGTAAGACCACTTGCAGTTGCTGCTGTACCACCGCTGGGCGACCAGCTATAGCTGTAAGGTGCTGTGCCACCGCTTACGGCAACACTCGCCGTACCATTGCTACCCATGTAACAGCTTACATCTGTTTTAGAAGCAGCAGCACTTAACGCTGAAGGCTGATTGACAGTAACTGACTTTGTAGTTTGACATGTATTGTTATCTGTAATTGTTACTGTATAGGTGCCGGCAGTAAGACCACTTGCAGTTGCTGCTGTACCACCGCTGGGCGACCAGCTATAGCTGTAAGGTGCTGTGCCACCGCTTACGGCAACACTCG
>NZ_VOHQ01000012.1:0-27500 GCF_009192765.1 Agriterribacter humi
CAAAGAACTTTGCCAGACTTGAACTCGGGCTTGAGGCACCAAGACAAAAAACGGCTTGTGATAGCACTGCTTCGGCAAGTTACTTTTTCCGGTTTGGAGTTGCAACTGCTGTACACTTGAAAGAAAAAGTAAAAAAAAGTTCAAGCACGGATGACGATATAACACATCCGTGCACACGCTTTGATTTAGCTGTGGTACTACTGTATTTTCAGCTATTTATCCCTGATAAATATGCAAAGAGCTTATACTACTGTTACCAGATCTATTGCTCCAACTGTTATCACTTGACACAAAAAGTTAAATCATCATAATGCTTTGCGGCTGATCCCCTCATCCCGAATCTGAAATCCCAAATTTCAAATCTCTACACCAGCATCGTTACCGGGTTCTCTAAGTATTTTTTAAATGTTTGCAGGAATGCAGCGCCCACAGCGCCATCCACGCTCCTGTGATCGCAGCTTAATGTTATTTTCATGATATTGCTCACGCCAAACCCATCGCCTTTTTTCACTACAGTTTCTTTTATGCGCCCCACGGCCATTATAGCACTGTCCGGCGGATTGATGATAGCGGTAAATTCATCAATATCCATCATACCCAGGTTGGAAATGGTAAACGTGTTACCGCTGAATTCGTTGGGCTGAAGTTTTTTATTGCGTGCCTTTCCGCTCAGTTCTTTACTTTCGGCAGCGATCTGGCTCAGCGATTTCTGGTCGGCAAAACGTACTACCGGTACAATCAGCCCGTCTTCAATGGCTACGGCTATGCCTACATGAATATGGTGCCACTGGCGAATGCTCTCATTCATCCAGCTACTGTTTACCGCCGGGTGCTGACGTAAAGCCATAGCCGCGGCTTTTACCACCATATCATTAAAGCTTATTTTAACAGGGCTTACTTCATTCATCTGGGCCCGGGCAGTCATCGCATTATCCATTACAATTTCCATGGTAAGGTAAAAATGCGGAGCGCCAAATTTACTTTCACCCAGGCGGCGGGCAATTACCTTACGCATCTGGTTAAGACTAATGTCTGTATATCCTTCTGTACCCGGAGCGGCAGTAAATGCAGCCACGGCGCCGGCAGCGGGAGCTGTTGCAACTTTTGCGGCAGCGGGCGTATAACTGTCAATGTCTTTTTTTATGATCCTTCCCCCATCACCCGAACCCTGCACTAATTTCAGGTCAACGCCTTTATCCTTTGCAATTTTTTTAGCTAAGGGCGAGGCTTTAATTCTTCCGTTTCCATCGGATGCCGGAGCTTCTTCCGCCGGTTGCGCCGCAGGTGTTGAAGCAGTGGCTGCGGGCGCTTCTTCTTTAGCGGAAGCCACAGGCGCCGGTTGCGCATCCTGTGGATTATTTAAAGAAGCTACCAGTCCGCTCACATCCGTTCCCTCCTTACCAATAATGGCAATTACATCATTTACTTTTGCGGCTTCTCCTTCAGGCGTACCCACGTATAATAAAGTGCCATCCGTATAGCCCACTACTTCCATAGTGGCTTTATCGGTTTCTACATCGGCAAGGTTATCATCGCTTTTTACTTTGTCGCCTACTTTTTTATTCCATTTCACAATTTTTCCTTCCGTCATGGTATCGCTCAGTAAAGGCATGCGTATAACGGTAACGCCTAACTGCTCAGGTGTTACGGCAGGAACTTCCTTTTTTGGAGTCTCCGCTTTTGCAGTGCCGTTGGAAGCGGGAGCTTTTTCGGCGGGTTGCGGCTCTTGTTTTTGTTCCGCTTCTTTTTGGGGAGCTTCGGCTGATGCGCCACTCAATGCAGCTTTGTAATCTTCACCCTCTTTGCCAATTACAGCAATTACTTCTTCTACTTTTACACTTTTGCCTTTTTCAACACCAATGTATAATATAGTGCCCTCGTTATAGCTTTCCAGTTCCATTGTAGCTTTATCGGTCTCTACTTCGGCCAACAGATCGCCCGGCTTTACTTTATCGCCTACTTTTTTATGCCATTCCACGATCACCCCTTCCGTCATGGTATCGCTCATTCGCGGCATTTTAATAACTTCAGCCATACTATATATGAAATTTAAGTTTAAGATGTATTTGGAAGGTCGAAATTAAGGCAAAAAGCGCAAATGAAATGAGGCTGCATCATTTTTATCAATAGCCATGGCGAAGAGCCCGCGGTATTTGTTATGAATTACCGGCATTCCCATCTCAAACCCGCCTGCCGGACGGGCAGGTAGCAAATGTCAAATCGCAAATCTTCAATAGTCCAGCTCTAATTTTAATCTTTCCTTTAATTCTTTCACCAGCGGGTATTGCTCAATCATTTTCAGGTATTGCTCGCGGCTGGTGAGCGGACGCTCCTGCTGTGCACCGTTATCTATGGCTTCCTCTATCTGGATAGCATAGGAAAGGGAGCGGTTATTATAAAAGGATTGCAGATGTTCTATTAAGGTTCCGCGTTCCTGCTCAATAAATTTTTGCTGAATATTACTTTCCACCACTATCTCAAAACTGCTGTTGTCCATTATCTTTAATTGTGCCAGCTTAAAATTGGTAACGGCGGAATGATTTTTTTGCTCCACTAATTTATCTATATACCTGCTCCATGCTTCCTGCAGGTTTTCGGCTGTTAGGGATTTTGCTGTATGATTAGCCTGTGTTTGCTTTTGCACGATCTGTTTGCGTATTTTAGACAATGCCCCAAGCGTAGGTGTGGCTGTCACAGGCGTTTCTATTGCTATTGCGTCCCGAGCTGGTTTACCGGAGGGGATCACCGGTTTTACTGAACCCCGGCCGTATGGCGTTTCTTCCTCTTCCACCACATTGCTTTCAATGATCAGTTTGGCACCGTCCGATGGTTGCGGTTTGTTTGCAGCAGGAGATGCATTGCCTGCTAAAGCCTCATCCTTCAGTACTGCGGGTCTTATATTTTTAAATGCTACGGGTTTGGCTGCATCAGTTCGTTTTTTTTTAACAACGCCGGCTTCGTTTACCAACTCTACAGCCTGACTCAGGTATGTAAGTTTAATGAGGGCAAGTTCTACATGCAGCTTCTTATTTCGCGCACCTTTATAATTGATCTCTGCTTCATTCAAAACATTCAGCGCGCTGATCAGCCATGCCGGTGAAATCTTTTGCGCTGTAGCCACATACCTGTCTTTAAAGCTTTCCACCACTTCAAGCAAGCCCGCTATTTTTTCATCTCTGCACACAAGAAGGTTGCGCACAAATTCGGCAAAGCCATTCAGTACCAGGTCGCCTTCAAATCCTTTGCGGTTAATATCATCATACAGTAACAGGGCGCTGCCCAAATCCTGCGCCTGCATGGCTTCCATCAGCTTAAAATAATAATCCGCATCTAATATGTTCAGGTGTTCTAATGTATTCTGATAGCTGAGCTCGCCATTGGTAAAACTTACTATCTTATCTAAAATACTGAGTGCATCCCGCATGCAGCCCTCACTTTTTTGTGCAATTACCTGGAGCGCCGCTTTGTCTGATGTGATTTTTTCTTTATCACAGATCTCCTGCAAATGATCAACAGTATCATTGTTTGTAATTCTTTTAAAGTCGAATATCTGGCAGCGTGATAAAATGGTAGGAAGTATCTTGTGTTTTTCGGTAGTGGCTAAAATGAAAATGGCATAGGGCGGTGGTTCTTCCAGTGTTTTTAAAAAGGCGTTAAAAGCCGAAGAGCTCAGCATATGCACTTCATCTATAATATACACTTTGTATCTTCCGGCCTGGGGCGAAAAGCGCACCTGCTCTGTAAGTGTCCTGATATCATCTACAGAGTTATTGCTCGCCGCATCCAATTCATGAATATTAAGGGAGGCGCCATCATTAAATGATTTACAGGAGTTGCAAATATTACAGGCTTCGCCATCGGCCTGCATGTTTTCGCAATTAATGGTTTTGGCCAATATACGGGCGCAGGTGGTTTTACCTACGCCTCTGGGTCCGCAAAACAAAAAGGCATGCGCCAGTTGCTTGTTTTTGATCGCATTCTTTAAGGTAGTGGTAATATGCGCCTGGCCCACCACGGTATTAAAAGTTTGCGGACGGTATTTACGCGCCGATACAATAAAATTATCCATGCCCTGGTTCCGTTTATGCAAATGTAAGGGAATGTGAGAAATGTAAGTAGGGAGTGGTGAGTGGTCAGTAACGAGTCAGTGGGCGCCTTTACAAATCAATTCAATCTTTGTTAAAACCCAATTATCCGCGGGGTTTCCAGGGTATATCCTCAATTTTTAGCAAGTGTCCTGCATATCTTGCCAATACAAATAAATAGTCGCTCAGGCGGTTGAGATATATTAGTATAAGCGGTGCTATCTTTTCCTTTTCGGTTTCCAAATGCACGCAGCATCTTTCTGCGCGGCGGCAAACACAGCGGGCAATATGCAGAAAAGATATAGTGCTGTGGCCGCCGGGCAAAATGAAATATTTTAGCGGGGGAAGCACTTCATTCATCCGGTCTATTTCATTTTCCAGAGAAACAATGTCAGATTCATGAATATCGGGAATATGCAATTTGGTTTCTTTAGCAGGATCGCAGGCAAGCGCGGCTCCAATAGAAAACAAGTGCCATTGCACATCCTGTAATACCTTGCGGCTATGCTCATCATCAAGGGTGTCTTTACATAACCCGATGTTTGAATTTAATTCATCTATGGTTCCATATGCTTCAATACGTAAATGCGACTTTGGCACTTTTGTTCCACCAATCAGTGAAGTTGTGCCTTTATCGCCTGTTTTGGTATATATTTTAAAGGACATAGCGGTTATTTCGTGTCAACGGGAAGTTATGCTATAGAGCCAGCCTGGCACTCATCACACCACTACTGCTGCCTCAGACGTTCTTTTATCGGTTTCAATAACGCCATCCCTCAGGCGAACAATCCGTTTGGCATAGTGGGCGATATCTTCTTCATGCGTTACCAGCACTATGGTATTACCTGCCTGCTGTATTTTACCAAAAATATTCATAATCTCGTATGAAGTTTTGGAATCTAAGTTTCCTGTAGGTTCATCTGCCAGCACCAAAGACGGATTATTTACCAATGCCCTTGCAATGGCTACACGCTGGCATTGGCCACCGCTTAACTCGTTGGGGCGATGATGGCTTCTGTCGGCCAGGTCAACCTGCTCAAGTACCGACATCGCCCTTTCCATACGTTGCTTTTTGGTTACACCTGAATATATAAGCGGAAGTGCTACATTCTCCATTGCCGAAAGCCTGGGCAAAAGATTGAACTGCTGGAAAACAAAGCCAATTTCCTTGTTTCGTATTTCGGCCAGGTCATTATCTATCATTTTACTTACCTGGTGCCCGTTGAGATGATAATCCCCGCCTGTGGGCGTATCAAGGCATCCCAGTATGTTCATGAGCGTGCTTTTTCCTGAGCCTGAAGGCCCCATTAAAGCAACGTACTCATTTTTTTGAATATCAAGTGAAATGCCCTTCAAAACCTGCAATTCCTGCCTGCCCATAAAGTAGCTTTTCCTGATATTATCCAGATGAATGATGGAGTTCATAACTGCTGTTCGAAATTGTTTAAAACAAATATAAGTGAAACTCCGGGATGATATGGATTTATGGATAAAAGTCAAATCCAAATTATCTGTTAACAAAAAATACTGAAAAGTAAATATTTTGCCTGGTTTTACCTGGCTGCCTCCTACCTTCGGCTCCTTCTTTTTCTTTTTTTAGAGGGCTCATATATCTTTTTTGCCTTAACAAG
The DNA here is from genome assembly GCF_009192765.1 of Agriterribacter humi. Classification (GTDB taxonomy): domain Bacteria; phylum Bacteroidota; class Bacteroidia; order Chitinophagales; family Chitinophagaceae; genus Agriterribacter; species Agriterribacter humi. Next base: position 5,717 of record NZ_VOHQ01000012.1, read on the forward strand.
CATATCAAAAAACTCTGTGTGCAGCGGATTGGCGGTATCCATAGACTCTTTGGTAAGCCTTAATACATCATCCCATGTGGCTTTTTGCAGGTAGGGCGAACTATGAAGAAATCCTCCAAACATACACACACTTGTGGCAAACTTAAAATAGTGGTTCAGGCTGTCTAATGGCTTATAATTATTAAGGCAATTGTAGTCCTGCTTTATAAGGTCTTTTTTACCCGGCAAACGGTAATTAATCGTTACTGTTGCCAGTTCTATGCCAGTGGGTTGCTTTTTAACCTGGTCCTTTCCCGGAACCAGTTCAAACACCGCTATCATTGAATGCCCCGAGCCTATTTCTCCCCCCTCCAAAGTGCTGCTGGTATCTTCCAGGGCTGTTCTTTTATTATCAAAGCCTATTAACCGGTAGGATTGGACAGCCTCATGATTGAAATGCACATTAAGCGATACATCATCTGCTACTGCATATAAGGTTTGCGTAAGCTCTTTCACCAATACTTTTTCACCCTCTCTTTCATCATCAAGATATGCAAAATTGCCGTTCCCTTTTTTTGCCAATGCCTCAATTTTAGAGTCTTTGTAGTTCCCCATCCCTACTCCCAGGCAGGTAAGATAAATGCCGCCCCGTTTCATTGTAAGGATAAGACTTTCAAGTTCACTTTCAACCGATACACCTACATTAAAATCGCCATCTGTTGCCAGTATTACCCGGTTATTGCCATCTTTTATAAATGTATTATGCGCCAGCCGGTAAGCCTGCCGTATTCCGGCCTCCCCGGGTGTAAACCCTCCTGCAGCAAGATCTTCGATAGCCTGCAATATTCTTTCTTTTTTATCGCCACTGGTGGGAGGCAACATTACACCCGTAACCCCACCGTATACTACAATGGATACGGTATCTACCGGTCGCAGATTTTCAACTAATTTTCTAAAAGCCGACTTAAGCAATGGCAACCGGTTGGGCATATCCATTGAGCCCGATACATCTATCAGAAAAACCAGGTTACTGGGAGGAATATTATTAAGATTAAGTTTTTTGGAAGTTACCTGCACAAACAACAATTGATTTTCCTCATTCCATGGACAGGAGCTCAATTGCGAACGAACAGTAAATATGCTGTCGCCACCAGGTTCTATATAATTAAAGTTGAAATAATTCAGCATTTCTTCAATACGAACAGCATCTTCAGGTACCTGGCTGTTCATATTAATGAACCGGCGGATATTGCTGTAGGAAGCCCCGTTTACATTCGGCGTAATACCGGTAACGGGGTTGCCATCTGTTTTAACAAAATCATTCTCAACCAGCGCACTGTAGGTTTCGTCTGCAACAGACAATTTACGTCCCGACAGCACTTGAAGGCTTGTGGTGAGTGATAACAGGTAATGTTTTTGAAGACTTGCCGTATAAGGCAGCATTTTCATCGTAAGCTTCTGATATTCGGAAGTATTTACCCTTAATGAAAGCGGTTCATACCCGTCGAGGGAAAGACTAATGCTGTCGGATTTTTGCGTACTGGGAATGCCAAAAGCACCACCTAACCCGCTGGAATGCAGATAACCGGTTGAATGGAGAATGATCTTTACATTCTGCAGGGGTGTATTTTTCCCATCCGCTATTTCCCCGCGTAAATAATACTGGGCACTTACCGTTGTATAAAAACAGAGCCATCCCATGAGTAAAGCGGCCTGTTTTATATGGCATTGCATGTTATAACAGTAGTTTTAGTACATCTAACGATATTGGATACATGATATTATTTCACAGGTTGTTATCCCTGGTCGGTTAGCTGATATATCTCTTTAATATTCCTGCCCAGTCCATCGTAGTCAAGTCCGTATCCTACTACAAATTTATCGGGTATGATAAACCCGCGATAATCAATAGTAGTAGGATAAATGGTGGCTTCTGGCTTATGCAGTAAAGTGCATATTTTCAAAGAGGCCGGTTGCTGATGAAAAAGTTGCGGTAAAAACTGGCTCATGGTTTTACCCGTATCAATAATATCTTCTAATATAATAACATCTCTTCCGAATAAATCTATATCAAGCCCTATAGAAGTTACAATGTGTCCCGATGATTTGGTGCCTTTATAGGAAGCCAGCTTTATAAAACAAATTTCCGCAGGTATATTCAGTACTTTAAAAAGATCCGAAGCAAACATGAATGATCCATTCAAAATTGCAATAAACAAAGGTGTTTTCCCTTCATAATCCTTTTCTAATGCATGTGCGATCTCCTGAATTTTATCAGCAATCGCTTCCTGCGAAATATAGGGTTGAAATTGTTTATCATGAATATGTATTACGGGCATGGATCAATTTTTATAAATAAGCAGTTCCTGTCCGCTGCGGATGGCATCATTCTGTAGCCTGTTCCATGAGCGAACCTGGTCTACTTCAACTCCATATTTCCGGGCTATGCCAAACAAGGTTTCCTTATTTTGAACAATATGTTTTACAGATGTTGTTGCAGGCGTATTAACTACAGGTAAGGCTTGCTCTACTTTTGCTATTTCCGTTCCGAGGATATTGTTATCTGCATTTGCCGCTGCACGCTCTGCCGCATCTTTTTGCAAATAGAGCTTTTGCCCCACAACAGGCGCTTCGTTGCCCTGCAGTTGATTGTAGGCTAATAAATTATCTAACCTTATGGCTTCCTCCTGGGCAATATCATAGAGCGCTTCCCCTTTTGTAACCAGGTGAAATGGATTTGAACCCTGCCGTCTTTTACGTTGTAAAAAAATCAACTGGTCTTTGCGTACAATATCATCCGCTTCAGACAATTCATTAAATTCAAGCAGATGTCTGTATTTAACGCCAAATTGCTCCGCAACGGAAAGTAAGGGAGTGCCTGCAACAGCTACAACTACCCTGGTATCGTTTATTCTGAATGCTTCTTCGGGATATCGCAAACGCAAAGCTTTAACCGGAGCTTCAGGCTCCGTACTTCCGCTGACCTGTGCTGCCACCGCAGTAGAAATGACAGGTATGGTATTGTTGTTAACAGCATACATCGGTTGTTCATCTTCCATTTTGCGTTTTCCCAGCGCTATCAAAGTGTATAACTGGAGGTCGTAGGTTTCAATAAACTTCACCAATTGCTGTGTATATTTTGGATTGGTGGCATAGCCGGCTTTCTTTAATCCTTTGGCCCAGTCCTGGTAATCCTCCGGATTCAACTGAAAAAGAAAAGCATAGCGCTGGCTCCTTTTTAAAAAATCGGAATGATCCCTGTAAGAATCTTCGGCCGAAGCATAGGCACGGAAACATTCTCCTCTTTCATCATCATCGTGATATACTTTGTTCCCGTCCCACCCCGTTTTGCATTTAATGCCAAAATGGTTATTGGAACGTTTTACAAGATCACTTTCACCTGCCTGTGTTTCAAGGATGCCCTGTGCCAGCTTAATGGAAGCAGGCACGCCGGTACGCTGCATTTCCTGGATAGCCAGGAATTTATAGGTATTAATATATTGGATAATAGCGGCGTTTTGCGCCTTCAAGGCAGTATAGCTAAAAACGGCCAGCACCAAAAGGATATTTACTTTTTTGATCATAGATTCGGCGTTCTATTTTTTCAGAATCAGCATTAACCCGTCTCTAACGGTTAATAATACCTGTTCTACCCTGTTGTCTTTTTTTACATGTTCATTAAATGCATGAATGGCTTTTGCGTTTTTTCCTTCTATTTGTTTTTCAAGCACCTGGCCATGAAACAGCACGTTATCGGCTATCATAAAACCGCCGGGCTTCAATTGCGGCAGCGCCATTTCATAATAATTGATGTAATTCACCTTATCTGCATCTATAAAAACCATATCCCAGCTTTCGTTCAATGTTGGGATAATCTCTAATGCATTCCCAACCTGCAATTTAATACGATCCTTTACAGCGCTTTTGTTAAAAAAATCAAGCGCTTTCGATGCATCTTCTTCGCGTAATTCAATGGTATACAATATCCCCCCATCAATCAACCCTTCCGCAAGGCACAATGCGCTATACCCTGTGAATGTTCCAATTTCCAATATGCGTGAAGGACGGATCATCCGGCTCAGCATGCTCAGCAATTTTCCCTGCACCTGCCCGCTAAGCATATGTGCATGAGGATGGTTTTCATTGGTGTAAACCGCTACTTCCTGCAACAATTCGTCTTCGCCTGTCGTAAATTGTTCCGAGTAACCCTGCGCAAAAACGTTAAGTATTTCCACATCGCTCCTTTCGGCAAAGGTAAGGCCAAGAAATGCCAAATACAATTATAGCCCACCCAAATTACTGCTGCATTGAATAATACACCTGCACAAAAAATATTGTATGTTGGATTAAAAGATGAGGCATTAATATTAGCTGGTATAGTCTATACTATTCATCTCTCAAACCACTGCATTATTCAAAATCCATCTATCAACGAATCTTCTGTCATGAGATTGCCTTATCTTTCTTTTTCAACAGATTTACCCCATTTTTGTGTAAATATGGTATATGAACAATAGCGAGCTCTTTATTTCTGCTTCCGAAGCGGTGCAATGCATACAATCGGGCAACCGCGTGTTTTTGCATGGTAGTGCGGCAACACCCATAACCCTGATAGAAGCCATGCAGCGCAGGCATGCAGAATTAAAAAATGTAGAACTGGTAAGCATTACCAACCTGGGAAACGTGGATTTCAATAAACCGGAGATCCGGAAAAGCTTCTTTTTTAATTCATTGTTTGTGTCGGCTAATACGCGTGCTGTGGCAAACAGCAATGATGGCGATTATGTACCTATATTTTTGAGTGAGATCCCGCAGCTTTTCAGGAAATCCATATTACCCATTGATGTGGCGCTGGTACAGGTATCGCCACCCGATGTGCACGGGTATTGTTCCTTAGGTACTTCTGTTGATATTGCGCGGGCTGCTGTGGATACCGCTAAAATAGTTGTTGCACAGGTAAATCCCAATATGCCGCGCACACATGGAGATGGTTTTTTGCATACCAGCAAAATACATGCGCTGGTTTGGGATGAAAGCAGTCTCCCGGAAGTGGATTATTCCCAAAAAGTGAGTGACAGTGTTGAGAAGATCGGTCGTCATGTGGCATCTTTAATTGAGGATGGCGCCTGTTTACAAATGGGTATCGGCGTTATTCCCGACCAGGTTCTAAAAAACCTTGGCAATCATAAAAACCTGGGTTTACATACTGAAATGTTGTCGGATGGGGTTATACCGCTTATACAAAATGGGGTGATCAATAACAGTCAAAAAAAAATAAATACAGGCCGCTCTGTTACCGGGTTTATGGTTGGCACACGAAAGCTGTACGATTTTGTACACGACAACCCCTCCATACGGGTAATGGACATCAGTTATGTAAACGATACCAGCAATATCAGGAAAAATCCCCGCGCAACGGCTATTAACAGCGCCATTGAGATTGATCTTACCGGGCAGGTATGCGCCGATTCTATTGGCACTTACCAATTTTCGGGCATTGGGGGCCAAATGGATTTTATGCGGGGCGCTTCTCTATCCGAAAACGGGAAGCCTATTATTGCTTTACCATCTGTTACTTCAAAAGGGATATCCCGCATTGCGCCTTTTTTAAAAGAAGGCGCCGGAGTAGTTACTACACGGGGGCATGTTCATTGGGTGGTTACAGAATTTGGGATCGTGGATTTGTTTGGGAAGAATTTAAAACAACGGGCAAAAGCGCTTATCAGTATAGCTCACCCCGATCACCGGGAAGCGCTGGAAAAAGCATTTCACTCGCGATTTAAATCTTCATCTTAATTTGCATTCCATTTATTTTACAGCCGGGGTATACGGCTGAACATCATTATATGAACCATACAGTTTCAAAAAACAACAGCATAGTCATTACCGGGGCGGCGGGTTTTATCGGCAGTTGCCTGGCATCCTTTCTTAACAGCAGGGGATTTGAAAATCTTATCCTGGTGGATGAATTTGAAAGAAACGACAAGCTGAATAATCTCCTTAATAAAAAATACGCGCACAAAATAGAAAGAGATCTTTTTTTTGAGTGGCTGCATCAAAACAAACCTGATATTGATTTTGTTTTTCATTTAGGCGCACGTACAGACACCACTGAATTTGATTACGCCGTACACCAGCGGCTGAACGTGGAATACTCGCAGGATATATGGAATTATTGCGTATTGCACAATACGCCCATTGTGTATGCTTCTTCTGCAGCTACTTATGGATCTGGCGTCCTGGGTTATAAGGATGATCATGATATTGTAAACAAGCTTGAGCCACTAAATCCTTATGGTATTTCAAAAAATGAATTTGATAAATGGGTACTCCGCCAGCACAGTGAGCCGCCTTTTTGGGCCGGACTAAAATTCTTTAATGTTTACGGACCCAACGAATACCACAAAGGACGCATGGCCAGTGTGGTATTTCATGCCTTTAATCAGGTAAAACAAAAAGGGTATGTAAATTTATTCAAATCGCACCGGCCCGATTATAAGGATGGGGAACAGCTACGCGACTTTGTGTATGTAAAGGATGTGCTGAATATTTGTTACTGGCTCATGGAAAACCAGCCGGACTCCGCCCTCTATAATCTCGGCGCCGGCAAAGCAAGAAGCTTTTATGACCTGGCCCTTGCCACATTTGCGGGAATGGGCATACCGCCGGATATCCGTTTTATTGATATGCCTGAAGATATTCGCGACAAATACCAGTATTTTACAGAAGCGAACATTACCAAACTAAAAAAGGCCGGGTATACGAATACGTTTTACAGTCTTGAAGAGGGCATTGACGATTATGTAAAAAATTATTTAATTACAGGAAACTATTATTAGCATGAATAAAAAAATAGCCATCATTGGCGGCGGGAACCTGGGCACTGCCATTGCGGAAGGATTGATCCAAAGCGGATTTGTTTTACCCGATCATATTTTGATCACCAAAAGAAATCTTTCAACGCTCCGGTACCTCGAGGAAAAAGGTGTGCTGGTAAGTAATGACAATGCCGAAGCACTTCGTTTTGCCGACATGGTCATTCTTGCAGTAAAACCTTTCCAGGTTGATGATGTACTGGGCGCTATTAAACCGCTTTTTGATGAGAACAGGCATGTTTTGGTTTCAGTGGTTACAGGTATATCCACAGCGCATATCCACGGTATTTTAAATAAAAAAATATCAACCGTAAGGGCTATGCCCAATACAGCCATCGCTATACAGCAGAGTATGACCTGTATAAGTGCAAGAGATATTACCAGTGAGCAGTTGGATTATGTGAAAGACATATTCAACCAGTTAGGTCTGGTAGCTGTAATTGAAGAAAAGCTGATGAATGCAGCAACAGTATTGGCTGCATGCGGAACGGCATATGCCATGCGTTATATCCGTGCCAATATCCAGGGCGGTATTGAAATTGGATTTGATGCGGCTACCGCTAGCCTGATTGCCGCGCAAACAGTAAAAGGCGCCGCACAACTGTTGTTGCAAAAAAATACACATCCCGAACAGGAAATAGATAAAGTAACCACCCCCAAGGGTTGTACCATAGCGGGGCTAAATGAAATGGAACACCAGGGCTTCAGCTCATCCCTCATTAAAGGGATTGTAGCGAGCTACGATAAAATTGCATCCGATAATAAATAAGGTATGACGTGTGAGGTAACCGGATTTGAGATTTAAAATTTTTAGTTTGTGATTTATCGTTTGCAGTTTATGGTTGCATAACACACTCCGGCGATACAAAAAAAAATAATTATGGGGCTATCTATTCATTATTCAGGTATTCTTCGAGACAAAAAATTATTAGGGCCTCTGATGGAAGAAGTAAAGGAAATTTCAGAAACGCTTGATTGGACACCGCATATTATTGATGATAAAGGTTTAAAAGGAATAGCCTTTGCACCCGAAGGAAGCGAACCTGTCTTTCTTACTTTCGACCACAACAACCGATCGCTCTCGCCCATGAACATCCTTGTCAAAGAAATTTATGATGGTGTTCGCTTTGATAAAGAACTGATGTTTACTACGAGCGTCAAAACACAATACGCCGGCCCGGATGCTCATATTGCTATCATCAAACTTTTAAAACATATTTCTGCAAAATACCCGGAAAGCTTTACCCTTAGTGATGAAGGAAATTATTGGGAAACCGGTGATGAAAAAATTTTATATGCTCAGTTTAAAAAATATGAGGAAGCACTCAATTTTGTTCAGAAATCCCTGCAGGATTTTACTGCTGTGCCCGGCGAAACCGCCTCTTCGCTGGCGGAAAGAATTGAGAAAATTTGAAGGGAAAATTGGAAAGGAAGAAGAATGAAATTATGAGTGCCGGGGGAGTCTTCATTAAAGCCCGTTGTGAGGAGCTATGGGACTTATGCGCTGAACGAGTCTCCGGCAGTACTAAAAGCAGAAAGAAAAAATTATTTCCCCGTGGATAAAAGATATTGAAGGGCCAATTCATACCCTTTTAAACCCAATCCAAAAATACTGCCTACCGATTTGCCCGATACATGTGACAGCTTGCGAAAATCTTCCCTGGCATGTACATTGGAGATATGTACTTCCACCACAGGTGTTCTAATGGCCGCAATGGCATCGCCAATGGCAACAGAAGTATGCGTATATCCCGCAGGATTTAATATAATGCCATCATAGGTGTAGCCCAATTTTTGCAATTCACTCACCAGCTCACCTTCAATATTGCTCTGGTAATAATAAAGGCTCACCTGCGGAAATTTCTTTTGCAGTTCATCAAAGTATTTTTCAAATGGCATATTGCCATAAATATCCGTTTCCCTTTTACCAAGGAGGTTTAAATTGGGTCCATTGATGATCGCGATTTTCATACCTATATTTCTTTTACCAATACACAATACTATTCACCTTCACCTTTCACTCTCACGCTCCACATTTCACTTTTTCACACTGACACCCTCATACCTGCCGCCTCACCCCTCCTTCATCATACCCATAAACTCATCAAACAAATAGCGGCTATCGTGCGGGCCGGGCGTTGATTCCGGGTGATATTGAACAGAAAACGCAGGCTTATCTTTCATGCGTATTCCTTCAATGGAATCATCATTCAAATTAATATGCGTAATTTCTACAGCCTGTGATTTTTTTACTGCTTCCGGGTCAATCCCAAACCCATGATTTTGGGTGGTGATCTCGCTTCTCCCGGTAATAATATTTTTTACAGGATGATTCAATCCACGATGACCATGATGCATTTTAAAAGTAGGTATCCCGTTAGCCATCGCAAGCAACTGGTGCCCGAGGCAAATACCAAATAAAGGTTTTCCTTTTTGAAGTATTCCTTTTACTGTTTGAACCCCGTAATCCATAGGTGCAGGATCGCCCGGTCCATTGGATATAAAATAACCATGCGGGTTAAAATCTTCTATCTGTTCCAGCGCTGTTTTAGCAGGGTATACTCTTACATACGCCCCCCTTTCAGTAAGGCAGTTCAAAATATTCTTCTTCACCCCAAAATCATATACCGCCACCCGGGTTGCCGAATGCGGGTTGCCCATTTCATATACCTCACGGGTAGAAACAACGGAAGCCAGCTCCAGTCCGTTCATAGAAGGTGTTTCCGCCAGCTTGGACTTAAGAATACTTAAATCCGTAGTTTCTGAAGAGATAATACAGTTCATAGCACCGCTGGTACGTATATGCACTACCAACGCTCTTGTGTCAATGCCGTGTATGGAAACAACCTGCTGCTCTTCGAGGTATTGCTGAAGGGAATGATCTGCCTGCAAGCGGCTGTATCTTTCTTCCAGGTTTCGGCCGATCAATCCTTTTATCTTTACGGAATTGCTTTCTACATCCGCAGCTTTTACACCATAGTTTCCTACATGGGCGGCATTCATAATAACAACCTGCCCGTAATAACTGGGATCGGTAAATACTTCCTGGTAGCCGGTCATGCCCGTATTAAAGCAAATTTCACCCGTGGTAGTTCCTGTTTTACCAAAAGCTTTACCATAAAAAACGTTTCCATCTTCCAAAAGAAGTACTGCCGGTTTTGTGAGAGATTCAGACATTCTATACAAATTTTGCAAATAAAATAAATTACAATGGTTTTTGCCAAAACTATTTCTGCACAATTGTGCTGTATGCAAAAAAAGCAGGACCTTATAATGATCCTGCTTTGCTATTAAAAGGTTATTAACATTTTCGATATTACTCCGCGGTTTTTTCTTTATCGGTTTCCGGGGTTTCCTCAACCTTAGCTTCAACTGCAGGCTGTGCTTGTTCGGCAACTTCTTCTTTGGCTTCCGCTTTCTTTTTGCTACCTGCCCTGCGCGTTCTTTTTGTAGTTGTTGCGGCTTTTTCCGTGCCTTTGGTATACACTTCGTTGAAATCAACCAGCTCAATCAGCGCTGTTTCGGCATTATCACCAAGACGTTTTCCTAGTTTAATGATGCGGGTATAACCACCAGGTCTGCCGGCAACTTTAGGTGCAATTACAGTAAACAATTCTTTTACTACTTCTTTATTCTGCAGATAGCTAAACACCAACCGGTGATTGTGCATGATCTGCTCTTTGGTTTCGTTCTTTTTGGTTTTGGTAATAAGGGGCTCAATAAAAGTTCTGAGGGCCTTTGCTTTTGCCAGCGTTGTTACGATACGCTTGTTTGTCAATAATGCATTGGCTAAATTGTTCAGCAGCGCTTTTCTGTGTGAGGCTGTTCTGCTGAGATTGTTGATCTTGTCTCCGTGACGCATGACTGTTTAATTTGGGATTTGAAATCTGCCTGTCGGCAGACAGGTTTGAAATTTCAAATCATGTTATGAATACCTTCCTGTACCGTGTCAGGGAATTACAGGCCGGCTCTGTGCTTAAGCAACAGATTATGATTGTGCATATTATTATTTCTTTTCTCTTACGCCCACCTTCTCACCTCTCCATTCTCTTAAAACTCATCCTTATCCAATCCCAGCTTAGCGAGGTCCATTCCAAAATGAAGGCTTCTTTCGCCCAACACCTGTTCAATTTCTGCCAGTGATTTCTGACCGAAATTACGGAATTTCATCAGGTCTTCCTGTTCGTACTGCACCAGTTCGCTTAAGCTGTTAATTTTAGCAGCTTTCAAACAGTTGAATGCACGTACACTCAGGTCCAGATCTTCCAATGGTGTTTTCAGCACTTTACGCAGTTGCAACACCTGTTCATCTACTACATCTTCTTTCTTGTCTTCCTTACTGTCGAATGTAATATTTTCATCAGTAATGATCATCAGATGCTGGATAAGAATGCGTGAAGCCTGTTTTACAGCTTCTTCAGGATGGATTGTACCATCAGTCTGCACATCCATTAACAGTTTTTCGTAGTCTGTTCTTTGCTCCACACGGAAATTTTCAATTCCGTATTTCACATTTTTAATGGGTGTGAAAATAGAATCAGTAGGGATATATCCAAAAGGAGCATCTTTGACTTTATTATCTTCAGAAGGAACATAACCACGTCCTTTCCCGATAGTAATCTCAATATTCAGTTTAGAAGAAGGATCCAGCGTGCAAATTAACAACTCAGGGTTCATAACCTGGAAAGATGCAGTAGCTTCTCCTATTGTGGCAGCGGTAAACTCGCTTTTTCCTTTAATGGAAAGCGTAAGTTTTTCCTGGCTGATATCGGTGTCCAGAATTTTTTTAAACCGAACCTGTTTCAGGTTTAGGATAATTTCTGTAACATCTTCAGTCACTCCTTTTAGTGTAGCAAACTCATGCTCTGCTCCCTCAATAAAAATACCAATGATCGCATAACCTTCCAGTGAATTTAATAAAACCCTGCGAAGTGCGTTACCAATGGTAACACCATAACCCGGCTCTAACGGGCGGAATTCAAAAGATGCTTCAAACTCATTCGCTTTTTGCAGAATGATCTTATCCGGCTTTTGGAAATTTAAAATGGCCATATTTAAATTTCAATTTTAAGTTTTTGATACCTTGTTCGTTGGATAGATTTCCGGTATCTGTTTAATAATGGAATCAACTCTTTTTATACCTCGCAACAGAGGGTGGAACTATTATTTGGAATACAGCTCCACGATAAGTTGCTCCTTAATGTTTTCAGGAACACTTTCTCTTTCGGGATAGGTGATAAAAGTTCCGGTTAACTCGGTTTCGTTCCAGTCTAACCAGTTGAACTTCGGATTTTTACCACGCACCTGGCTGGTAACCGCAGTATTCGCCCTGCTTTTATCTTTAAGACTTACCATATCCCCGGCTTTTAACCTGTATGATGGGATATTAACCACTTCACCATTTACCGTTACGTGCTTGTGTGCCACCAGTTGCCTTGCAGCAGGACGGGATGGAGCAACACCCAGACGGTATACGGTATTATCTAAACGGGATTCAAGCAATTTAATAAGATTTTCGCCGGTAACACCGCCTAAGCGGGATGCTTCTTCGAATGTTTTACGGAACTGACGTTCCAGCAAACCATACGTATATTTGGCTTTTTGCTTTTCTTTTAACTGAAGCGCGTATTCTCCTGGCGCTTTACGTTTTTTGGAATTGCCATGCTGACCGGGGGGGAAACTGTTCTTGGTAAGATATTTACCATTGCCAAGGATCGGTTCGCCAAAAATGCGGGAAATCCTTGTTTTGGGGCCTGTGTAACGTGCCATAATTGTTTTACTTTGATTTTTTAATTACGGTGTGCGATCATTAAAAATCTAAAATCAATCGCAAACCTGTTTATAAATGTATGATTTCGGATTTTTTGATTTCGGATTTTCAAATCAGAAATTACCAAATCAAAAATCAGCAATTCCGCTATACTCTTCTTTTCTTGGGAGGACGGCAACCATTGTGGGGCAGGGGTGTAACATCCTTGATCATGTTTACTTCAATACCGCTGTTGGCAATAGCACGGATAGCGCTTTCACGTCCGGAGCCGGGCCCTTTTACAAATACGTCTACTCTTTTCAAACCTGCTTCCGCAGCTACTCTGGCCGCATCCGAAGCCGCCATCTGCGCTGCATAAGGCGTATTCTTTTTAGATCCTTTAAAACCCATCTTACCGGCGCTGCTCCAACTGATCACCTGTCCGGTTTTATTGGTTAAGCTAACAATAAGATTATTGAAACTTGCAGTTACATGGGCATCGCCGTATGCATCTACTTTTACCACTCTTTTTTTTGCAGCGGCTTTTGCGCTGCCTGCCTGTGCTTTAGCCATAATACGAGGTAGTCCTTTAAATAGTTAAAATAAATCTGCGAATAGTTCCTCCCCGTGAAGCATACGGATCCGGTAACCATTCTATAATATTACTTCTTGGTTGCTTTCTTTTTACCGGCAACTGTTTTACGCTTGCCTTTACGTGTACGCGAATTGGTACGGGTGCGCTGCCCGCGAACAGGCAATCCCTTGCGGTGACGTAACCCACGGTAACAGGCTATATCCAGCAAACGCTTTATACTCATTTGCACTTCAGAACGCAATTGTCCCTCTACCTTAAATTCGTTGGTAATGATATTACGAATGGAATTTAAATCCTCATCATTCCATTCATTTACTTTTTTATCGTAGCTTATTTCCGCTTTTTCTAAAATGTACCTGGCGGTAGAGCTGCCAATACCAAAAATATAGGTCAACCCTATTTCCCCTCTTTTGTTCTTAGGTAAATCAACACCGGCAATACGAGCCATAAAGATTTTAAATTTTAAATTTCAAATTTTAGATTTCTTAACCCTGTCTTTGCTTGAAGCGAGGGTTTTTTTTGTTGATTACATACAATACCCCTTTTCTCCTCACGATCTTACAATCAACGCTACGTTTTTTTATGGATGCTCTTACTCTCATTTTATTGAGTTTTATGTATAAATATTATTTATATCTGAAAATAATTCTTCCCCTGCTCAAATCATACGGACTCATCTCTACTCCCACCTTATCACCCGGCAATATCCGGATATAATGCATTCTCATTTTCCCCGAAATGGTTGCCAGGATCTCATGTCCATTTTCTAATTTTACCTTGAACATTGCGTTGGACAAGGCTTCTAAAATGATTCCATCCTGTTTAATAAGTGTTTGTTTTGCCATACCGTTTTTGGGTGCGCAAAGATACGATTATAATGTTGATTATAACAAAAAAAGAGAAATTTTCCGGAAAGGGACGCAATAAATTAGAATAAACATTAATGACTGAGACATTTTTAAGACAAACCAAGGTGCATATTTGTCATACTCTGGTAGTGATTTTGAAACTGGTGCACAGATATTTCATTGTTAATTTCCCGATGCTCATCCCGGTAGGTCAGCAGCATACTGTTCTTATCCTTTTCGGGATAACGCACAATAAAAGGCCCCCTTATATACGCCACACCATAGCTATTGAAAGCGGGGTCGGACGAAAGCGTAAAGCCAAGTGTTTCCAATGCATTTACAGTCAGCGGTACCGGGCTAAGATCATCAATATCGTACCAAAACTGTTGATCACCGTGTGCAACCAATACTTTTTTTTCTGCCCCGTCTACCTGTATAACCTCCCCCGTATTGGTTAAGTCTTCAAAACGGGCGTTAACGATATCACCATTTTTAATTTCGGAAAGTTTGATCATGGGAAGAATTTTAGTGCAGGCGTAATTTAAAGAAAATTATCGTATATGCCAATCGCAGACGAAAATGAATCTGAAGCGGAAAACCCCGAAATCCCGAAAAGAAGAACCAAATCACACATGACAGGAACCAAACCTACCTGCCGGCAGGCCTGTCCGCCGTGACGGATAAATTTCAAATCATAATAAACCGAAAAACGCTGCCTCCCTGCAACTTGTAACCCCCTATGGCACTACCACTGTCTTACTTTCTACAGTGTGAACGCTAAAGTAACCCAGTGCACCTCCTTCAATATTGGTTACAGGATTTGCGGGAGAGGCGGAGTTGCTGCCTCCTGAAGCGCCCTGGTCAAGGCTATACCAATATTTATATAACGCAGGCGCTATACACTGCATATCTACCCTAACCTTGTCGCCGCTCTTAATTTCATCTTCATCCTCATCAGGTGCAGTAAACAATGTTATGGTAGATGTATTTCCATCGGAATAATCATCATCCCGGATAAATATGTTTTTTTCTTTAATTCCGTTCACGTATTGAATAAAACGGTAATTGTTGCCTTTAACCACCGGATCTTCGTATTGCACATTTGCCAGCTTTATTGTTTCACCAAAAAAGCCTTCTTCTTTAACATAAAGCGAATCCATTTTAACCTTAACCGGCATGATACATGAAGCGCTAAATGTTTGTCCATTTATATTTACCTCAAGCATGTACGCCTTACCGGTAGTAGCGGTAAGTGTTGCCGAACGGTATACACCTGTAGTTGCTTCAGGAAGTGCGGTTGTATTTCCTTCATCATCTGTTACCGATACAACTGCATCGCCAAGCCCTTCAAAAATATTATCATCATCAAAGTTTTTCGTTTTGGATATGCTTACCACGCAATCACCTTCCCTGTCGGTAAGGATACCTTCTATTACATACAGTTTCTCCGAGTCTTTTAAAGAAACATCTATTACCTTTTCGCATGACATAAAAGAGATGCTTAAGATAAGGCCGAATAATATAACAATACGCATGGGCATCAGAATTTAAAATTATAGGATACAGAAGGTATATACTTGAACAATGCCAGTTGCACAGCTTCTGTTTTACCAGGGTTGTCTTCGCTCTCCCGGAAAGATATGGTGTAGGCATTTTCCCGTCCATACGCATTGTAGAGACTAAAGCTCAGCTCAGAAGAAAATCTTTTTCTTTGCTTCAATACCCAGGTAGCACCCAGGTCTAAGCGATGATAAGAAGGCATTCTGTAGCCATTCCTGTCTGTATAATAAAAATACGTCTGGTCATTCACATGATATTTTCCTGCAGGAAAGGTTACTGCATTTCCTGTATAATAAATCCAGTTGGCAGATATCGTCCATTTTTTACTGATCTGATATGATGCTACCAAAGCCAGGTCATGCGTTCTGTCCTGGCGGGCATTATACCATTTATTGTTATTAATCCCGTTAATACGTTTTTCCGTTTTAGATAAAGTATAGCTTAACCAGCCCGTTAATTTCCCCGCTTTCTTTTTAAACTGTAATTCTATTCCATATGCTCTTCCTTTTCCAAACAAAAGTTGTGTTTCAATAGCATCTGAATTAATGAACACATTGGCTCCATCGCGGTAATCTATCTGGTTCTGCATGGTTTTATAATAGGTTTCAAAGGTTAGCTCATAATTATTATCCCATAGGTTTTTATAGTAGCCAACGGCAAACAGGTCCGAAACTTCAGGTTTAATAATATTGGTGCTCGCCACCCATTTATCTGTTGGGCTTGCAGTGGTGGAGTTGCTGATTAAATGCAGGTTCTGCACATTGCGCACATAAGATGCTTTTACAGAGCTTGTTTCGTTTAGCTGATAGCTGGCAGCAACACGCGGCTCAGGATTAATATAGGTTTTAATAAATGCTCCTTTTGTATAACTAAGTGTGTCGGTAACTGATCCTTCATTGTCAATATTATAAAAGTCACCTTCACCCAGTATACTAAAGGATGTAAGCCGCAGCCCATAGGTAAGGTTGATCTTATCCGTTGCCTTCCAGGTATTCGTAAAATACAGGGCATTTTCCCATGAGTATCTTTTTTGAAGCAGGGATAAATTGATGCTCGACTGGCCGGAACTGGGTCTTACTTCGCCCGGCCGGATGGTATGATGAACGGAGTTGAGTCCAAAGCGGATATTGTTTTTGTTGTTGATATACCATTGAAATTCCTGCTTAAGATTCAGGTCGCGGATCTGGGAGAAGATGTCGAACTCGTTGGCGCCGTTCCGGATGGATATATTATAATTGTAATTGCTGAAAATGAAAGAAGTATTGGAAAATAATTTATTGCTGAAAATATGGTTCCAGCGCAATGTACCGGTTGCGTTTCCCCAATCCAGCCCAAAGGTTTGCCCGGCAGCCAGCACATCTTTTCCAAAGTACCCCGAAAGGTACAGCCTGTCTTTATCTCCAATATTGTAGTTGAGTTTGGCATTCAGGTCATAAAAATACAGGGTATTGTTTTTCAATGCCGAGTCATTGGATAACTTTAAAAACATATCCGCGTATGTTCTGCGCCCCGTAATTAAAAAAGAGGACCTGTCTTTTTGAATGGGACCTTCCACGTTCAGTTTTGCAGATATGAGGCCTATTCCACCGCTTACATTATAATCCTGGTTATTGCCGTCGTTCATTTTAATATCCAGTACAGAGGATAACCTTCCTCCATATTGTGCAGGCATACCGCCTTTATAAACCGTTACATCTTTAATGGCATCGGAGTTAAAAGTGGAGAAAAACCCCAGCAGGTGAGATGCATTGTATACTGTAGCTTCATCTAACAGGATAAGATTCTGATCCGCAGCGCCTCCTCTTACAAAAAAACCACTGTTTCCTTCACCCGCCGCTTTAATACCAGGTAGTAATTGCACAGTTTTCAGCACATCTCTTTCTCCGAGCAATACGGGAATATTCCTGATTTCTTTTGTGCTCAGTCTTTCAATGCCCATTTGCGGACTGCTGAGACTGCGGTTTTTGGATGTAGCCGTAATCGTTATGTTATCTAAGGTTTTGGGTTCCTCTTCCAATGCAATGTTCAGGGTCATATCGTTACCCAGCTCAATACTTCGTGTATGTATAAGCATGCCAACTGCGGATACTTCAAATGTATATTTTCCGGCGGGAAGTGAAATGGAATAGAATCCGTAATCATTGCTGAAGGTTCCGGCGTCGCCGGCTTTAATGCTGGCGCCAATGATTGTTTCGCCGGTTTTTTGGACACGTACGGTTCCGCTGATCGTAAATTTTTCCTGGCTATAGCCCTGCATACAGGTAAGCATGGCCAATATCACTAACAATAATTTGTTCATTAGCTTTAGTTTGATGTCAATGCTTTTATGGTTTGTTGCGGCATACAATTGCGGTTCGGTCTTAACTGGCAGCAGTTGTGAAAAACATCCCGGATATTTTCCCAAAAAGCGCGGCGAAGATACAGGTCAAACAAACAGTACCTGCTTGCAACCGCACCACTTGTCACAATTAAATAAAGTATAACAAAGATGCAAAAAAGAATTCCCATTTTTCCTGCGCTATGTTTCGGGTCCAAAATCAGTAACCACCGGCATATTGGTTCTTCTTTCGCCCACCTGTTGCCGCCACATGGCGTAATACAACCCTTTTTTCTCTACCAGGAAGTCGTGGTTCCCCGATTCGGTAATTTTCCCTTTTTCCAGCACATAAATGGTGTCGGCGTGCATAATGGTAGATAAGCGATGTGCTATAAGAATGGTGATGGGATCGCGCTGTGCAGATATTGATTTAATGGTTTCCGTGATGGCTTCTTCTGTAAGTGAATCCAGCGCTGAAGTAGCTTCGTCAAAAATCAGCAGCCGCGGATGCCGCAACAAGGCCCTTGCAATGGCTATCCGTTGTTTCTCGCCTCCCGACAACTTCATTCCGCTTTCGCCTAAAACCGTATCCAGTCCCTTTGCCGAACGGGCCAGCATCCCATCGCAGGAAGCCTGGTGTAAAGCATGCAAAATTTCCTCATCGGTTGCGCCGGGTTTTACAAACAGCAAATTATCTTTTATGGTTCCAAAAAACAATTGGGTATCCTGTGTTACAAAACCAATCTGGCGGCGCATTTCGTTATAGCGGATTTGAGCCGCTGGAATATTATTAAAATAAATACCTCCTGTTACAGGCCGGTATAAGCCCACCAGTAGTTTTACCAGGGTAGATTTCCCGGATCCCGAAGGTCCTACAAAGGCAATGGTATCGCCACTTTTCAGCTCAAAAGAAATATCATCAATAGCGTTTAATGAAGCGGTGGCATGTCTAAAAACAACATGGTCGAACCGCATGGATTCTAATGGCCCAATGGCTACCGGTTCTTCGGGTCTTGATTCCACCGGCTTTTTCATCAGCTTGTCAAAGTTCATAATAGACGCTTCCGCTTCGCGGTACGAAAGAATAATATTGCCCAGGTCCTGCAGCGGCCCAAAAATAGTTGTGGAGATGAATTGCATGCTGATCAGTTCGCCCGTAGTGAGCACATGCCGGAAGATGAGCCATAATAAAATAAACAAAATAGACTGCCGCAATAGGGTGAGCGCCGAGCTTTGCAAAAAACTGAGCATCCGCACTTTTTTTACTTTCTGTATCTCCAGATCGAATATTTTTTTGGTGTGCTCCCTCAGCCTTCTTATTTCCGGATAGGTAAGTCCGAGGCTTTTTACCAACTCAATATTACGCAGCGATTCGGTAATGGCGCCCGACATCTGGTTGGTTTCGCGGTTGATGGAGCGCTGTAGGATTTTTATTTTTTTGCTTAACAAACCGGTAAGCCCGCCCAATACCACTACGCCAATAATAAAAACCGGTATCAGCAGCCAGTGTTTGGTAATGGCATACCATATTAAAAAACCAATACCGATAAGAGAAGAAAATAGAATATTGATAAATGCATTGATAAACCGTTCGGTATCGGTTCTTACTTTTTGCAGCACGGAAAGCGTTTCACCGCTTCTTTGTCCTTCAAATTCCTGAAAAGAGAGGCGGAGTGTTTGTTTTAGCCCATCGTTGAATATTTGCATGCCGAATTTTTCCACTGCAAGGCGCATCACATAATCCTGCAGGGTTTTAGCAAGCCTTGCCAGCAGCGCGATAGCAACTGCCACCAGCAACCAGAAGGTTACGCCGCTTACCAATTCTTTTTCTGTTTTGCTGCCCGGGTTGGTAGCATAATCATCAATGATTTTTCCAAAGATCAAAGGATCAACCAGGGTAAGCAATTGCGCTACCCCGGCTAAAGAAAGTGCCAGTACAATAAGCCAGCGGTGTGGTTTGAGGTAATACCATAGTATATTCATTGGTCAGATTCCTTTTTATACGTACAGCTAATGCTAATGAAATTAGGGAAATAAAACAAAAGGAGAAAAATGGTAGCCCCGTGCTGGTGAAAATAAAAGAGTGGTTTAAGTCGTACTATTTTCGTAGGACCCTGGTGACTGCGGGACATTACAAATGCTGACAGTCACCTGAGCCCTGGAGTCCACCAATATGACTGGTTATAGCATATCTCTATTATTGAGCCTGATCGGTCATTCTTTCTCTTAGATCACTTGCGGACTATTCGCTGCAACGATAAACTTCTCTAATCAATTTTTTTTCCTCGTTTATATCTTTATTTACCCCTTCCTCATATTTTATTAATTCTCCACCCTGGTCATAATAAACCATAACGCAATTGCAAGCTGGTCCATTACAGGTACTTGCATAAATTATCTTCTTGTTGTATGCATACATCAATATAGTAATCCCGCAAACAGGGCATTCCCGCTCTGCTTCAGCTATCAGGGTTTGGATTGATTGTGGTAAATCTTTGGTCTCAATGTTGGGGTTGCCTTTCTTGGAGCAGGAAAGCGATAGAAAAAATATAACGATAAATAAACTATTTTTCATACAACAATTTCTTTTTTGATCATTCCCGGAGGCGGGAACGTTGCATTGGTAATACATATTTTTATCATATCGCTTCGGTTATGGGCACAAAAAAGCCCCACGATAAATCGCGGGGCTCAATAAATATGGCACCTACCTACTCTCCCACATTGTATTGCAGTACCATCGGCCATGGGGGGCTTATCCGCCGCGGCGGATCGGTATGGGAAGTGGAAATTGTCTTTATATTGACATAAAAAAACCCGACCAGTAAACTGATCGGGCTCAATAAATATGGCACCTACCTACTCTCCCACATTGTATTGCAGTACCATCGGCCATGGGGGGCTTAACTTCTCTGTTCGGTATGGGAAGAGGTGAACACCCCCGGCAAAAGCACCATAAGAAGATAAATCCGAAGATTCAAATTCGAAATTCGAATTTTAGCATTCGGGCTTCAAATAATGTACATATTGGGAAATAACGAAAACGGTAATAATAAAAAAAAATTAAAGCGTACGGGCAATTAGTACTACTCGGCTTTGATGTTACCACCTTTATACCTGTAGCCTATCAACGTCGTAGTCTTCGACGACCCTTAAAAGTAAACTCATCTTGTGGAAGGTTTCACGCTTAGATGCTTTCAGCGTTTATCCTTGCCGTGCGTAGCTACTCTGCATTGCACCTGGCGGCACAACAGATACACCAGCGGCACGTACGACCCGGTCCTCTCGTACTAAGGTCATGTCCACGCAATTTACTAACGCCCACCACAGATAGGGACCGAACTGTCTTGCGACGTTCTGAACCCAGTTCACGTGCCACTTTAATCGGCGAACAGCCGAACCCTTGGGACCTTCTCCAGCCCCAGGATGTGACGAACCGACATCGAGGTGCCAAACCTCCCCGTCGATATGAGCTCTTGGGGGAGATCAGCCTGTTATCCCCGGAGTACCTTTTATCCTTTGAGCGATGGCCCTTCCATACAGAACCACCGGATCACTTTAGCCTGCTTTCGCACCTGCTCGGCTTGTGAGCCTCACAGTCAAGCACCCTTATACTAATGCGCTCTTCGTACGATTACCAACCGTACTGAGGGTACCTTTGCGAGCCTCCGTTACATTTTAGGAGGCGACCACCCCAGTCAAACTACCCACCATGCAATGTCTCCCGTAAGGGATTAGACTCTAAGTAACAGAAGGTTGGTATTTCAACGACAGCTCCACAATCCCTGGCGAGACTGCTTCGTAGCTTCCCAACTATCCTACACATCTGTCACTCAAAATCAATGCAAAGTTGTAGTGAAG
>NZ_VOHQ01000012.1:32500-204308 GCF_009192765.1 Agriterribacter humi
GCTTCCGTTTTACTTAAATCCTTTATCCTGATGTTGCGAAAAAATAGTACATCACCATGTCCCAAAAAACCAATATGCCCCGTTGTTCGTTTCAGACCGGGATGATCGCGGTGATCTGCCGTGCCATTATTACTCGCTTCAGCAATATCACCCTCCACGATAACCGTGCCATTGAGTGTAATTTTGATCTTATTGCCCCTGATCTCAATCTCTTCCTGGTTCCACTCCCCTACAGGTTTTAAAAAACCGCGTTTAGCAGGTATTACGCCGTAAACAGAACCGTGGTACTGGTAAGGCTTCAGGTCTTTATAAATATCCGCATCATTGTCAAGAACCTGTATTTCCATCCCTTCATAAGCACCATCTCCGGTTAACGGAGCCCGGATTCCGATGCCATTATTAGCTCCGGGAGTAAGCTTAAATTCGAAGCGATAAATAAAATCACTATACTCATCTTTTGTATAAAGGTTACCATTGCCTCCCCGTTTGGGGTATACGGCTATATTTCCATCTTCTATGATATAGGAGGTTTTATTGCCCACCCACTCGTGCAATGCCGTACCATCAAACAGTATTTTGTATCCTTCCTTTCTTTCCTCAGGGGTAAGCGTATAGGGCTCAGGACGCGGGATATCACGAATATATATATCCCTGTACGCTACGTAGGTGCCGTGCGCCTGCAGTTCTATCTGCTCCCGGGGGAAAATAGGAAGATTGCGATCCCAGTAATTCTCAAGCGGCACTTTATCCACTACCAATTGCCCGTTCAGGTAAACTGTAACCTGGTCGCCTACCATGGTAATATGGAATGTATTCCAGTCGCCAATGGCATTATCAGCCAGCCTGGATGGTTTGCTCTCATTTTTCTGGTTATTGTACAATCCCCCTGAACCCACCTGCGCTCCCACATCTACCCTCGAAGTATCCCAAATCTGAACCTGCGGTGTTCCCCGCAGGTATATGCCTGCATCACCATCTTTGGTTATCTTCCAGTCTACATACATTTCAAAATCGCCATATTTTTTTACCGTACACAAGTTTTCACCTTTGCCGGTAAAAACCAGCAAACCATCTTTTACAACCCAGCCTGTACGCATGATTTCATCGGCCTTTTTCTGCTCATCTTCCAGGGTTTTAGCGTCCATTTTTGAACGTTTGATGGGATCGGCAACCAATCCCTTCCAGCCTGTAAGGTCTTTCCCGTTAAATAACGGAACATAGCCTTCGCCTTGCGGCATGGCCGCAAGATGTTTTTGAATGGCTTCCTTTAAATACTGACCTTCATTGCCGCTTCCCAGTACCTGTATGGTCTTTTCCAGTAAACGCCTTACATTATCTCCATAAATGGATTTGTCGGCTAAAGCAATGTCCATTACTGCCAATCCGGCCTGCCGCTGCAAGGCAGGATCATCTAAAAAATTCCCGGCATATAATAATGCAGGAAATGTTTTGCATTTCCCCACCTGGTTCAAAATTTCCTTTTTTTGATCCGCACTGCCGGCAAAATCCATGGCGTTGCGCAACAGAATGAGTTTTTGGTCTCCTGTGTTTTCGGAAATGCTGATCTGTTTTATAAACCCATTTACTGCTTCGGGTGCAACAGCCCCTTTACCTTCCTGTTCCAGTATCTGGTATAACTGCGTGGTAGCCAGCCCGCCTTTCCAGTTCGAAAGTGCAGCAATAACGGCTGCTTTGGTTTGGTCATTGCCGCCGGAAAAAGCATTCAGCACTGTGCTTAGTCCCTTTTTTCCGCCAATACCGGCCAATACATTATAAAAAAGTGATTTTTTTTCTGCCGGAGCCTTTTTTTCCTGGGCTACAATAATGCTGCCTGCCTGTTCCGGATTCTTCATATTGCTTAAAGCGGAAACCAGCAACTCCTGCATATCAGTAACATCGCCCGCAGTTTTTGCAGACAACAGCAACGATGATAATTGAGGAGCCTGAACCGGCGAAACCATCTTTTTTAAAGCCTCCCGTGCTGCTTTGCTCACTATGGTATCGGAGCTGTTAACGAAAGGCATTACATCTTTTACTTTTCCCCGGGCAGCTCTTTCTCCCAGTATTTCTATTAACGCCGCTTTACCGGCTGGGGAGGCAGTTTCCAGTGCTTCACTTACGTCCGGAATCAGTTTATCGCCCTTTACAGATAACAGTGCCGTTTGTACTGCCGCTATTTCTGCCGCATTGCCGTTCTTCAATACATTCAGCAAAGCCGGTAAAGTTTCCTGCCCGCCAATTTTTGCGGCAGCAGTAATAGCAGCCAGGCGAACATCTGCATCGCTGCTTTGCAATGATTGAAGGGCAAGAGGTAAAGCAGTAGACATCGCTTTATCGCCAAACATTTTAAGTATTCCCGCCTGGGCAGCATAATCAGCTTTATTGAAAGTTTTTATCCATTGTGCGGAATTGATTTCATTAAGATAGGGACGGCCATATTTCAATGCAGCAGCCCGGTACTCCGCATTTTTATCTTTCATGGCTTTGGTTAACAGTTCCACGCTGTTTTCACCCTGGATATCCGTTAGTAATTTTAAAGCTGCTGTGCGGGTATGTACCTGATCCGAAGCCTTTTTAAGTAATTTTTTTGCTGCTTTTTCGGCTTCCCCCGTATGCCCATTAGCCACTAATTGATTAAGATATAATAAATAAGAGGCTGTGGCATCTGTTACATCGTAGCTGTAACCGCTTTTAGCAGCAGAGGCATTCAGCAGTTTTAATGAAGAAGGATCGCCAATGCGGGCCAGGGTATATAAAGACACTTTGGCTAAGTTGGGATCATTGCTTTTAACCAGTGCCGAAACCGGTTGTACAGCAGCGGTGGACCGGGTATCGCCAAGCGCCTGAACAAGCGACAATTGTGCGTTACCTGTGGCATTGGACAATGCCTGCAACAAGGCATTATTGGATGCTTCGGTATTAATGCTGGCTAAAGCCCTTGATGCCGCATCGGAAAGCCTTTCATCCTGCAGGTAAGCTTGCAGGTAAGCCACCGCATCATCCTTACCCACATGTTCCATTTGTGTAATGATGAACAATTTCGCTTCCTTATCAGACAGTTTTTGAAGTGCCTCCCCATATGCCTTAATTGCCATCTGGCGCCAGTTTTCTTTACCCGGTTGACTGGCAGAAAATGAAAATCCATTAATGGCATAGTGCAGTTTGGTATGATCGCCCTGCGTATTTAAACGGCTAACCAATTCTGTTAAACCGTCTTCTCCCAGTTTGGCTACTGCTTCTGCATTGGCATTTAATTGTATTGAATCTTCTGCAGGTATTTTTGCCAGCAGATCGGCTATTTTAGTAGTAACCGTACGGTTATCATCGGTTTGTGCAGCAGCCATCTGCACCATACTGAAGCAAAAAAGAAATGTGATTATTATTTGTCGCATGTAAATGAAAATTGTCTTGTTTAATATTTTAATACCTGCTTCTGCAATTCCGGTACGTTTTGAAAACTTCGCGAAATAGCTTTCAACTTTTTAGCGCAGTAATACTTTACGTGTAGTACTCCGCATTTTACATAAACCAGGGTTCACGTAAAGGTGGATTGAGCAGGCGGTTCGCTCCTTCGTCATTAATAAATTCCTGCTTTACCGGATCATATTTTAACGAACGACCTAACTGGAGGGCAATTTTACCCAAATTCACTATTGTAGCCGAACGATGGCCATTGGATTCATTCAATGCGAATTTTTTTCTATTCTTCACGGCATCCACAAAATCGGTTACCTGCGGCAAAGGATCGGGGAATGCGGCCAGCTTTCTTTCCAGTTCGGGAATATCTGAGCGGAAGCCCGGGTATAACTTTCCTTTGGGACCTTCAATATAGGCTGCATTTTCCTCCGTGCCGGCCCCGTCTAAGATAATCTGGCATCCGTCTTCGTAGGTATAACTAATTTTGCGCCAGGTGCCCACTGCATCATCGTGCTGCTGCGGAGCATCCACCTCTATCTGCACCGGGCTTGTATCGTCTTTACCCAGAAAATACTGAACAGGATCTATATAGTGCTGCCCCATATCGCCCAGTCCGCCTCCATCATAATCCCAGTAACCGCGAAAAGTAGTGTGTACGCGATGCGGATTATAAGGTTTATAAGGAGCTGGTCCGAGCCACCTGTCATAATCCAGTTCTTTTGGTATGGGTTCCGGCTCCAGGTGCGTTTTGCCTACCCAGTAAAATTTCCAGTCGAAGCCGGTATGCCTGCTTACCGTAACTTTTAAGGGCCAACCCAGCAACCCGCTTTCTACTAATTTTTTAATGGGTTTTACTGTAGTGCCCATTCCATAAAAATTATCTGAAAAGCGGAACCAGGTATTCAAACGAAATATTCGACCATGCTGCTGCACTGCTTCCACCAGGCGTTTGCCTTCTCCAATGGTGCGCGTCATGGGTTTTTCACACCAAATGTCTTTACCGGCGCGTGCCGCATCGGCGGCAATAATACCGTGCCAGTGGGGAGGGGTAGCAATATGCACAATGTCTACTTCAGGCAGTGTAATCAGTTCCCGGTAATCCCTGAAGGTTTTTACACCCTTTCCACCGCCCAGCGCATCTAAGGCCAGTTGAATATGCCGTGTATCTACATCGCAAACAGCTACTGTTTTTGTACCTGCATATGCAAAATGCCCACGGCCCATGCCCCCTACACCTATTACAGCTTTTGTAAGTGTATCGCTCGGCGCCAGGTAACCGGTGCCGCCTAAAACATGCCTGGGAACAATGGTAAATGCCGCTAAGGCGCCTATTGAATTTTTCAGAAACAGGCGCCTCGAATTTTTTTGTTTTGACTTCATATTGATGATGAAAAATTTTACTGAGGAAAGTTCTAAAGTACTAATTATTATATTAAAACAGGTGCACAAACGTTTGCTTAAATATAAGACAGGGGGAGTTATGACATTCAGATAGCATTTCCGGTAATTCTAAAAAAATTTATAGCCTGCGGAATACACAAGGCTACATCAGGCTTTTATACTCCTGCTTTATAGCTAACTCACGACTACTTTTCACTTTCCAGTTTATATGCTTTTATTTCACTTTGGTTCATACCGAACAACCAGTTACCATTGACCTGCAGCACACTTCTTACATCGCCCCATAACCGAAAACCGGATTTCCATTGCGGTACATATTCAAAATTTCCACTGCCATCACCTTTCAGCAGTACACCATAATTAGCATCATACTTACCAAAGCGCAAACGGGCCTGGTTAATGTTGCCACATAAAAGCAAATCCTGCTTTCCATCCTTATCATAATCCAAAGCATTAATAGTAAATACCGGTGATGCCTGTGCAGGCAAAGGCAGTGGTTTGCCATGAAACCTATTATCACTTCCCATTTCAAAGTAGGTTGTGCTCAGGCAATCGGCTTTTAAATGCCCGGCGTCTTCCAGGTCGCTGCTGCTGAAAATATCATGCAGGGTTTGATCGGCGAAATCTTTATAACTGGTATACCTTGTTCGCATAGTACTCATCTGATCCAGCAATTCGTCTCTTGTAATATAAGGATAGCTTTTGTTCTGTATATAAAAACATAGTATGGGATCAACAGATCCGTTATCGTCAAAATCCTTAAAATACATTTCTGCAGGTTCTTTTTCGCTTACCCTGCACTGTGTATTCAATCCAAGATTACCTGCTATAAGGTCAGGTTTGCCGTCGCCATTCATGTCCTGTACCAATAGCTTGTTCCACCAACCATAGCAGGGCTTTTCAAAATATGTACTGGTTTTATCTTCCAGCTTACCATTGTTATTCACGAATACCATTACCGGCATCCATTCTCCCATAATAACCAGGTCGGGTTTAGTATCGTCATTCATGTCTAACCATGCAGCATCTGTTATCATACCTGCGTATTGTAATGCAGGCGCGATGTTTTTTGTTTGATCGCTGAAACGGCCTTTGCCGTCATTTATAAGTATATAACTCTGTGGTGTTTCGGGGTAACGGCCGGGAATGACCCGGCTTCCTACAAAGGCATCCGGATGGCCATCGCCATTGATATCGCTTATTCGCACGCAACTTTTACTGAAATGCATGGCTGGTAAAGCATCTTCTGATTTTTTGAAATTTCCTTTACCATTATTCAGGTATAGCCTGTCCTGCAGCCGTGTATCGCCCGGAGCAAAGCTGTGATATCCCCCGCTGGCAACATAAAGATCAGTGAATCCGTCGCCATTGGCATCAAAAAAAACAGCATCGGCGTCTTCACTCATTTTGTCCGCTTCAAAAGCAGGTTGCGGCTGCATAACAAATTGCCCGCCTCTTTGTTGCATATATAATACACCCGCCTGTCCCGAAGTACCCCCGGCAAATATATCTTCCAGTCCGTCGCCATTTACATCTGCTTTATTTAAACAGGGGCCAAAAAATGACATTGGATTTATCATCAGGGGTTGCCGTTTAAAGTCGTTTATGTTGCTTTGGGCATGTGCAAATGCAAGGGGCGATTTAATTTCTTTAAATAACGGATCGTCTTTTATTTGAATGCGATAAGATGATGCAGCATCTTTTTCATTGAATGTGATCTGCTGATCCGCTTTTATACCATGCACTATTTGTTCCCTGCCGCTTAACCATACCACCCTGATAGAATCTATATTACTATCATTGCCCAATCCGAAATGCACTACAGCCGTTACAGACGACTGGTAGCCTCTTGCCGGCATTTGCTCCGCATATTGTATTTTCCCTTTATTGTATACGGTAATTTTTGCGCCAAGCCCCTGCGTATTTTGAGCTGCCCCTTCTAATTTAACCTGCAGAAAATGATGCGCATTTTTTTCTGCAGACAGGTTATGATACACAAATGCGGGTTTATTGATGTTATTGATAATTAAATCCAGCGCCCCATCATTATCTAAATCCGCATATACCCCACCGTTACTATTAGAGGGAATATCAAAACCCCATTCGGCACTTACATTGCTGAAGGTAAGATCGCCGTTGTTACGGAACATGTAATTAACAACATCGGACGATGGAATTTGATGCACCAGGTCCAGCACGTTCTGTCGTTTGATATCGCCGCTGTTGTGCTGCACGTAATCGTTCATGTATTTTATAAAATCCATATCGGTATAGTCCCTTGTATAGCCATTCGTTACATACATATCCTTCCATCCGTCGTTATCAAAATCGGCAACGAGCGGCGCCCAGCTCCAGTCTGTATTTGAAATGCCCGACAACTGCCCTGTTTCACTGAATGTGCCATTGCCATTATTTACCTGGAGCATATTGCGCATATACTGATAATAAAAGCCGCTGCGCAGCATGAGGTCGAATTTTTCATAATTATCAGGGGCTACCAGTATTTTTTGCCTGCGGTTATCTTCGGGCAACATATCCAATGTTATAATATCAGGATAAGCATCATTATTAATATCGCTCACGTCATTGCCCATACCAAAATGGGTTGTATGACCCAGTGCAGTTTGCTTTATATCGGTAAAACTGCCGTTCTTGTTATTAATATACAGATAATCGGGAACGCTATAGTCGTTGCAGATATAAATATCCTGCCAGCCATCGCCATTGATATCGGCAATGCCCGCACCCAGTCCGTAGGTTAAAGCAGAATTGCTTATTTTCGATGCTGCTGTTACATTCCTAAATACATTTTTATCATTTTTGAATAATTTTATGCCTATTTCAGGGTCTGTTTGTTTCAGAATGCCGGCTGTACTTGCCTCATCCAAAACCGGCAGGGAACTGGGATTATGATTAAGCAGCAGCATATCCAGGTCGCCATCCTTATCATAATCAAAAAAATATCCCTGGGTGCTGAACGAAGAATCGGCTAATCCATACTGTGCAGCCTGATCAGCAAAAACCGGGATGCCGTCTTTATCTTTCCCCTGGTTGATGAATAGTTGGTTTAATCGTTTTGCCGCAGGCAATCTTCCCGAGTAACAGGCATATATATCTGTTAATCCGTCGCCATTTACATCGGCCATGGTTACGCCTGTTTTCCATGGACCGGCTCTGCCACCCACACCTGCTTTTACAGTAATATCTTCAAATTGCATATTACCCTTGTTGAGGTATAATTTATTTTCAACCGTGTTGCCGGAAAAATAAAGATCCTGCAAACCGTCTCCATTTACGTCGCCTGCTGCTACCCCTCCACCATTGTATATATATTCATACATCAACACATTGAGATTGAGGTTTTCTTCAAGGATGTTACTAAAATGGATATTGGTTTGGTTGGGTGATAACAGCGCAAATAAAGGGTCCGCTTTTTTATTGTCATCTTTTTTTCTGTTGGCAGGTGATGAGCAACTAAATAAACAAGATGCAACAATAAAATATGTTATTGTGGGCAGTATTTTAAATCGCAGCACAGTGCAAAAATTTGAATGAGGGATATGCTTTAAAAAATCTATGCCGGCTTAAGGCCAGCATAGATTTAAAGGTAAGCAATATCAAAATTTAAATAAACAATTAATCGTAGCCGGGGTTTTGAACCAACTTGCCGTTTTTATTGATCTCATCAAGGTTAATTGGTCTGAAGTACATCTTATCCACCCAGGTACGGTCCTCATGGTTCTGATCCACAACGGATGTGTAAGTGTAATCATAAATGGTTTCATCATGTTTGTAGGTGCCATTTAATTCTTTCCCCGGTTTAAATTTACCCAATACGCTGATAAATGTAATTTTACGACCAAGTGTAGTTGGCGCAATCAGCCAGCGACGGGCATCGTGATAACGCTGCTCTTCAAAGGACATTTCTATTCTTCTTTCATTCCTGTAACGGTCTCTCAAAGCAGCACCCGATTCTGTAACAGCAGGCATTCCCGCCCTGAACCGGATTTTATTTAACCAGTCTCTTGCTTCAGGGTCTTCTCCCAATTCAATACAAGCTTCAATATAATTAAATACAGCTTCCGTATAACGGAAAAAAGGCCATGGAAGGTATTGTCTGGTATTATTATCCACTATTCCAGGATCAGGATCAATAAATTTCCTTACATAATAGCCAGTGCGACTTCCATTCCAGTCTTCTATGGTACTGCTACGGGTATCCAATCCATTAAAGTTAACAAGTGTACCTCCAATTTTCAGGTCGTACTGACCTGTCTGAATCTGATTTGCCGGATCAACATTGCCCGATATAAGATCACGTGGTTTCCAGGAAGCGCCGTCATACAGAATACTGGAATATAACCTGGGATCCCTGTTCACGTATGGATGCGCTTTATGCACAGGATTGCTCCATGAAAATTTTGAGCCATCCATCATCTCATAATCATCAACTAATAAACCAATAGGTGTATTGCCCGCCCAGTTATGATAACCATTAGGTCCATTGTATAGCCCCTGATAGCTTCCGCCTTCATCTTTTTCAGGTACAAAATACCTTCCAAAGATTATTTCACTGGCTGCTGACGCGTCTACCCCGGGAGCTTTGCTACCACCGCCCATTGCAATAGACATGTAGTTGTTTTTACCTTCTTCGGCAGAAACGGGAGCATTGAGGTTTAGCTTATATCCTGAACCCGCTGCATCCATAACTGCTTTAGCGGCATCTTTAGCGGCCTGCCAACGGGTATTCCTGTCGCCACTGGTATAACCTAATACTTCAGGAGTGGAAAAGTTTGCAAGTAATGTTGTTTTTGCCTGTAACGTAGGAACATCATGCATATCACTTGCCGCATACAATAAAATTCTTGATTTTAAAGCCAGGGCCGCGTTAGCTGTAGCTCTTCCTTTCGCTATGCTAACGCCATCCAGTAAAGCTACCGCGGAATCGCATTCCTTAACAATAAAGTTCACGCAATCTTCAAAACTGCTCCTGGCGATTGTATAATCTTCGTCCAGCCCATAAGCCTTGTCTACTAATGGAACGCCGCCATAATACCTCACCAACTGTTGGTAATAATAACCTCTTAAAAAATGCGCTTCACCAGACAGCCTGTCTTTCAGGGCCTGGTTATCAAACGTAGCGGTTCTTATATTTTCCAGCGCCACATTGCACGATCGTATTCTGCTATACATGGTTGCCCAATTGTAGGTGCCGCTTACCCAACCGGTATTGGAAGGACTTAAACTTCCCTCATTAACCGTGTTAATGCTTCTCCCCGTATGGGTAAATACGGCTTCATCGGTGAGGGAGGCGAGCATTTGCTCATTAAATCCGCCCGTTTCCAATCCATTGTAAATTTCTGTTACAAACGCCTCGGTAAGCGCGCCGTCTTTCCATACATCCTCAGAAGAAACCTCACCCAGGGGCTTAGTGTTTAAAAAGTCTTTATTACACGCAAAAAGTACAAGTGTAATAATAAATAGGAGTGATATATTATTCAGTCTTCGTGTCATAGTTAATCATTTAAAAGGTTACTCTGAAGCCGAGATTTAAAAGCCTGGCCTGGGGGTAGTACTGACCACTTCCGCTGGTAGATTCAGGGTCCCATATTTTCATTTTATCCCAGGTAATCAGGTTCAGTCCGTTGGCATATACCCTAAAATTGCTGATGCCTACACGCTTGCCTATTTCGGGAGAGAGATTATAACCGATTTCTATATTCTTTAAACGGAGATAATTACTGCTTCTTAACCAGTAGGTATTTGCACCACCCGTTCCGCCGGCATAGTATGTATTACCACGATTAGCTAAACGCGGATCCGTGCTGCTTGGATTTTCAATAGACCAGCGATGATCATAAGAATATTGCAGGTAATTACCTATATCGCCCGATTCGGTACCAAAGAACAATAAGCCACCGGTAGCACCCTGGAACAGGATAGACAAATCAAAGTTTTTGTATCCTATATTAATATTAATACCTCCCGTAAAAGTGGGGTCACGGTTTTTGTCCATTCTTATTCTGTCGTTTGCATTAATTGTATCATTTCCATCTACGTCAACAAATTTCATATCACCGGGTCTTAAATTAGTTCCACCAATTGGTGAGTAATTAATGGTATTGGCATCAATATCTTTCTGGTCTTTAAAAACACCATCATACTGCAAAGCCAGGAAAGCATAACCATTGCTGCCTATAGAGTGACCTGTTGATCTTTGCCATGCCGGACCACTTGGTGGTTCATCCCAAAATATCACCTTGTTTTTAGCATACCCGCCATTTATACTCACACTGTAGGTGAAATCTCCTGCCTGACCGTTATAGCCGACCTTGAATTCCCAGCCTTTGTTGTCAACCTTACCCAGATTTACAGGCGGTAAAAGAGAAGATATACCCGAACTGGAGGGTGTGGAACCCTGCTTTTGAATAGATATCTGATCGCGTTTGTTATAAAAGTAATCGAATTCAAAATTGATCTTATTATTCCATAAAGTGCCTTCCAGTCCCACATTCAAATTGTTAGCTACTTCCCAGGTAAAATCGTAATTGGGTACACGCCTTTCATAAATAGCTTTTGCCAGTTGGTCATCAATAATATAGGTCCTGTCGAATCCATAAGTAGCCAGGTACTGATATTCCTGTAATGCGCCATTAAAATATACCTGGTCGTTACCCATTTGTCCATAAGACGCCCTGAGCTTTAAACTATTGATAATATTTACATTATCCTTAAAGAAATTCTCTTCAGAAATTCTCCATCCTGCCAGAATACCAGGGAAAAATCCAAAGCGGCTTTGTTCAGGGAACATATAGGAACCATCGTAGCGCCATAAAAATTCTGCCATGTATTTTTCCTGGAAATTATAGCCCACGCGGCCAAAATAACTTAGTCTGGCCCGCTGATAACCTCCGCCACCATTGTTCTTTTCGGCATCACCGCCGGCAAACATCTGGTCTACCGCATTGGAGATGAAATACCGCCTGTAGGCATTAAATGTTTCACCATTTACTGTTTCACGGTTTATACCGGCAAGAAAATTAAAAGTGTGATCGCCAAATGTTCTGTCGTAATTCAACAACGCACCCAATAAGATATTCAGGCTGGTTTCACTGTTCTGTCTGAGCCGGGGATCGGTAAAAGTAGAACGTAATTCTTTCGTTAACTGAGGAGTCACGCCATCCGTCTCATAGGATACTCTGTCCCAGGAGTACAAATACCAGGGTGTTTCCCACCTTTTCCCTTCATACATGTATTTGTCAAGTGCGGCGGTGCCGGTTATTTTTAAACCCTGCACGCCTGGAATGTCAATTTCTACTTTTCCGTTGGTTTGAAAATAATCCCTTTTGTCCTTATCATAACCGGTAACATTGGTAGTAATCACAATAGGATTTTCCCCGTTTTCAATATCCCGGCCGGGTAAACCATTGGGCCATATTTCGGGTTCATTGGGTTTACCACGCATCAACATCCTGAAAATAGCTCCCGCACCCTTTGTAGGGAAAAAGCGGAACTCTTCCCTTGCGTTAACACCAATACTTGCCCTGATATATTTATTGATATTGGCATCTAAGTTAAAACGCAGATCGTATTGCTTATAACCTGTTGCGGAATTTTTATAATACCCATCCTGATTTTGATAGCCGAGGGAAGCAAAATATTTTACATTTTCAGAACCGCCATTTACCTGCACATTATGCTTTTGTTGCGGCGACCATTTTTTTAATGCATCGCCAAACCAGTCGGTATTGGGATGTCCCCAGGGATCTGAGCCATCTTTATATTTCTGCATGTCTTCGGGAGCAAAGCCAGCGGGTGATTTTACTTCAGCCCCGTTATCGGTACGGGTGTACGTTCCCGTGGTGGTCAATGCCTGCCAGGCTGCATCCCACTGGTCGGCGGGCACATTCTCGAATATCTGAGATTCATTGCGAATGGTTCCATATTCAACTGCGTCCGACATTTCGGGGATACGGGTAGGTTGTGCCCATCCCTGGTTAAAATCGTAAGATAAACGTGGTTTGCCAGACTTACCATGTTTAGTAGTAATTAAGATAACCCCGTTTGCGGCTCTCGCTCCATAGATTGCAGCAGAGGCGTCTTTCAATACAGACATGCTTTCTATATCAGCAGGATTAATACGATCCAAACCGCCCGAACGTTCCGGAACACCATCTATTACAATAAGCGCTGAACTGTTCCCTAATGTGTTGGTGCCGCGTATACGGATGGTTGACCCATCGTAGCCAGGCTCACCACTTCCATTCATAGCGGTTATACCAGGCAGGCGCCCGGCTAGTGAGTTAGAAAGGTTCACTGCAGGTGATTTCTGCAATTCAGAACCTTTAACCTGGGCCACAGCCCCCGTAACAGTAACCTTTTTTTGCGTACCATAGCCTACTACAACAACCGCATCCAGTTCACTTGATTCGCCTGCCAGAAGCACGACATCAATATTGGTTTGATTGCCTACGGTTATTTCTTTGGTTTGATGACCAATAGCCGAAATGACCAGCACAGAGCGGGTATTAGGTACATTAATACTAAATGTGCCGTTTTCGCCCGTGGTAACACCAGTTGTTGTGCCTTTTATAAGTATGCTGGCATTGGGCATGGGCTCGGCCATGTTGTTGGTAACTTTGCCTTTAACAGCAATGGCTTGTGCAAAGCCGCCCGCGCTAACAAAAAGAAACGCCATTGTTAGTGCAAAAGCATGCTTTACTTTCTGAAGCAGAAAATGTTGCATCATGTTTTGGTTTTTTGAAGTCTGTAATTATACAAATTTTAAGAATAGCATAGGTGAGCTCATACCGGGCCTGTACATTTAACCGATTAAATTATACAGGTACAGGTAAATAATAACTAAGAGGATAATAACAGGAGGAAGTGTTTCATATAACAATCAGTTTTGGAGTTAAAAAATACAATCGTTCAATATAAAGCAAGCCACTTTCAAATGCGGTTCAACAATGAAATTTCATGATATACAAGATAACTTCACATATTAAACTATGTTAAAAATAGTTAAAATTTAATACAAAAGTGTTTTTTTGACATTTTATTTTAAAGCGCCGTTTTTGTTTGGCTGAGCCTATAAAAATTGTGGATTTACAGCAAACAATAAGATGCTATTTTTTAACCAGTTGCTGAATAAGCGTATTTGAATACTTTTCTATAAACTGAACGACATTGGGGTATTGCAAAAACTCATCTCTTTCATGCATTGTAGTAAGTACTATACTTTGCATACCTGCATTCAATGCAGCTTCTACTCCTTTGGGCGCATCCTCGAACACAAAGCAGTGCTGAGGCGCTGTCTGCAGCAGCGCAGCCGCTTTTAAATAGGTCTCGGGATCAGGCTTGCTCCGTTCCACATCATTTGCACTTACAATGGCAGAAAAATATTTCCGCAGGTGAAGATTGTCTAAAACAAAATCAATGTTAAATGGTATGGCTGCAGAACCTATGGCCATGGGTATATGTCTTTGGCGGGCAGCTTCAAGGAAGTCGCCTAATCCTTCAATAAGCTTTAAATGCGGCAGGTATGCCGCCTGGTATTTTTTTTCTTTTTCAAGCGATAAACGATCTGCCTCTTCCACAGAAAAATGACCTTTGCCAAATATGCGGTCCATTACCTCGCTGTTTTTTCCGTACATCTGCACTTTTACCTGTTCTTCACTTAAAGCAGCTCCCAGTTCATCATTCAATAAATGATACCATGCTTTTACATGAAACGCCATATCATCTATCATCGTGCCGTTCAAATCAAAAATAAAAGCCTTAAAGGGTTTGTTCATTGCTACTATTTTGCATGTAAGCTTGTGGAAATATATATCCGAAAAGCAAAAATCGGACTTCCACGCCATAAAAATTATTATTTTCATGTTGTACATTTTGCTTTTATACTAAATTCACAGATCAGTCTGCCGCCCATGATATCCCGTTATTCCAAAGAAACCCGCGTACTTGTAGCCATTGATTGCATCATTTTTGGCTTCGATGGTAACGGTATTAAATTACTTCTTGTGCAAAGAGGACTGGAACCCGAAAAAGGGAAATGGAGCCTGATGGGTGGATTTGTACGTCCGGAAGAAAGTTTGGAACATGCTTCCAACCGCATTCTAAAAAAATTAACCGGGCTGGAAGATGTGTACATGGAACAGTTGCTCGTGTTTGGCGCACCAGACCGCGACCCCGTTGAAAGAACACTTTCTATTGCTTATTTCGCATTAATTGATATTCTCAAATATGAAAAGCAACTCAGTGATGAATACCATGCAGAATGGTTTCTGCTTAAGGATATGCCAACCCTTATTTTTGACCATACTGAAATGGTAGCACTGGCAAAAAAGCAGCTTCGTTATAAGGCCGCAATGCATCCAGTTCTATTTGAACTTTTACCGGAAAAATTCACTATCCCACAACTCCAGTCGCTATATGAAGCGGTTTATGACACGGATTTTGATAACCGCAATTTCAGCCGTAAAGTATTATCTACCGGGCTATTGGTTAAACAAAAAGAAAAAGACAAAAAAAATTCAAAAAAGGGAGCTTTTTATTTTAAACTGAACAAACGTAAATACACTGATCATTTTAAAGCTTTCCTTAATTTCATTCCTAATCCGGAAAAACTTTTAAATGGATTTTAATACATATTTTTTTTATTAATACTTACTCGTGCTCATTTACAGGCTCGAAATTAAATTTGTCTAAAATATCCACCTTCAAGACATTTTAGGTTTTTAGTGACTCGTATTTCCTGTAAATTTGTAGAAGTGAACGGGTCGTTTCCTATGAACTTCAAACATCCAATGACAGACCGGTTCTTCTAACACCATTATTTTCTAGCGTACTACAACCTCATTAGTATTTCTAATACCCATTAATTCTGCATTGATCAGATTTAAAATTTGAAATGTTATGTATTCGTATGCTTTGCTGGAAAAAGAATGTTATTATCTTATTGAAGAAAAAGAAGGGTCTCCCATTATCCTTATTAAGATAATGCTCGAATCCGATCACTGCCTGTTTGTAACGCGATATGGCGAAACCGAAGTGACGGGTTGGAAACGAAAATCAGATCCTATTTTTGAGATCATTGAACTGCTGGATGACAAAGCAGTGAAAGAGTGGGAATCGTCGTACTACAGCAACGAAGACGCGTATTATGAAGATGAGGATTAACCCATTAGAATCTGCTGTTTCAAATTTTCGCTGCGCTTATTGCCTTAGAATGAAAGGAAAAGCAGCGCAAAAGTTTGAGATGCGCATTTAAGATTGTAAACAAAATAATAACTTGAGCCATTGTAATATTTTTTATACAATGGCTTTTCCTTTTTTACAACTTAAGCAAGTAACTGTTCGGCTCAACAGCAGAACAATTATTGACCACATTGAACTTGTTATACAAAGCAGTGAGCAATGGGCTATAACGGGGCCATCGGGAAGCGGGAAAACAACCCTGGCGCATGCGCTCGCCGGCATGCATTATTATTCGGGTAGCATTATTTTTAACGGTCAAACAGGCCAGCGTCCACCTATAGCGGTAGTTGAACAACAGCATCATTTTAAAAACCTTTCCAGCACATCCGATTTTTATTACCAGCAGCGATATAATGCATCGGACGCAGAAAACACGATAACAGTTGCCGAAAGACTGAACCTCGGCAATCACCCGCATGCAAAACTTTCTTCAGGAATTGCATTAACAGAATTGCCCGGGCTGGTGCATATACAACATATAATGCAGGAACCATTGATACAATTATCAAATGGCGAAAATAAAAGACTGCAAATTGCTATAGCAATATTGAGCGAACCTCAACTGCTGATCCTGGATAATCCTTTTGTGGGGTTGGATACAGAAGGCAGGTTAATGCTTAATGGTATCATTAATACATTAAGCAATGCAGGCGTAAAAATAATATTAATCACCTCCGCTACTGAAATACCGCATTGTATAACACATGTTGCCACAATAGAAAAAGGAAGATTAATATCGTCGCTTCCCAAAAAAGATTTCAGCCCAGACAAACATGTTCACCCAACAGGCTTTCACATTAATCAAACCATTTTACAAACATTACATCAATCATTAGAAAGTAATTTTGAATATGCTGTAAAAATGGTGAATGTAAATGTGCAGTATGGTGACAGAAGTATTTTAAAAAACATTAGCTGGGAGGTGAAAAAAGGAGAGCACTGGAGTATATCGGGACCGAATGGCGCAGGCAAATCCACATTATTGAGCTTAATAACAGGGGATAATACGAAAGCCTACGCCAATGAAATTTATCTGTTTGACAAGCGCAGGGGCAGCGGTGAAAGCATTTGGGATATTAAAAAAAAGATCGGCTATGTGTCGCCTGAAATGCATGTATATTTTGATTATACAGCCACCTGTTTTGAAACTGTGGCGTCCGGGCTGTTTGATTCCATTGGCTTGTTCAGAGCCTTAACAGCAGCACAGCGCGACCAGGTAAAGCAATGGGTTGCGTTATTTCATTTAGAAGCCGTTCAAAATAAATTGCTATCGCTGCTTTCTGCAGGAGAACAACGGCTTGTTTTATTGGCCCGCGCACTGGTAAAAAACCCTCCTTTGCTGATATTGGATGAACCCTGCCAGGGATTAGACCAGGAACATGTTCAGCAATTCCGTTTAATCATTGACGATATATGCCGGATGTTTGATACTACCTTGCTGTATGTAAGCCACTATAAAGAAGAGATACCCGAATGTGTAACACATTTTATGCAGATAGAAGAAGGCGAAGCAGTTTTTACGGTGGTTGAAGCGCAAACGCCATTCCTTTATAAATAGTATTGCCGGAATCATAATCCGGAACCATATTCCAACGATCGCAACCAATGTAATTAGTGCACTCTTCTATTGACATATGATAATGTTAAGTTAAGCAAATGATGTCTGTATGTTATTGTGAAAAGTGAGAGCCCGCCCCCGTCCGACCGGCTTCATCCTGGCGGGGCTGAATGCCCCGCCTGAATGGTTCTTTCGGGCTGGCATCCGGACGGGGATAAAGGTGAAAGAATTGTTTCACTTCTCACATTTTACGTTTGACATACCAATATTTATTTCCAAAAATAGCAGCAAAGCAAAATGGCTAATCGGAATATTATGTACTAAGATCGAAGGAAAGCCTATGTGCGGCGAATAGATTATGCAGGGACTGAAACATTGATCATCTTTGTATTGTCAACGTTGAATATATAAAATCCTTCCTCTGAAAGACCAGCTCTGAAAAATAACCGTTCATTAATTCCTGATCCAATCTTATGAAATAAGCTGGCTGCTGCCGAAAGCCCATAAAATTAATTCCATATCCTCCCGAAAAACAGGAACCTTTGAAAACCGTCATTTCCATTTCTATGAAAGCCGCAAGCTTCCTGTGAAACCGCTAAAAGTAAGGAATAACACAGCACCTGCCTGTACACGATGAAAGCATGACCTCTGATGAAAAAATTAGTAAACCGAACATTGTCGTTCGGTTTTTTTTATGAGCAGTACGAACAGAATAAAAAGCAAAAGCCGCTGCCAATCGGCAACAGCTTTTTGATTGAATGACATATTTTATTGCTTAACTAAAAGTTGAACCCTAATCTGAGTCCCAATAAACCTATTTTAGTATCTGAGTCTTTAAGATGGGTAGCTTCATAACGAATGCCTGCTTCAAATTTCCCCAGGTTAACACCCACGGAAGGCGCAAAAGTAAACCCGCCGTCTTTTTCTTTAACGATCTCATCGCTTTCGCTAAAAGGATCGGCCGAGTAAAACGTGTAAGCGGCATACCCTGCTTCTCCCATTACAAAGAATCTTTCGGCAAAAATATATTTATAGCCGAGTTTTAATGGGATGTGACTACCTATTTTAATATCTTCTTCACTAACCGATTTGGGCATTACCAGCAGCGCTCCGGGTGTAAAGGTTACATACCCCGGTCCAGCTTTATAAGAGAACCTTAAACTGAGCCCGAATTCGGAGCTGAAAACATCTTTAATATCGGCATCGTACACCAGTGGTCCGCCTTCAAAACCAAAACCAAAGCTGAATGTCTTGCCGTCTTTCTGTGCATAAACCTGGCTAACACACAGCGTTGATAAAGCAATAACAAAGAGTAGAATTACTTTTTTCATAGAATGATTTACTACATAACGGTTGTGCAGCAGGAAGATTGTGCAAACAGGGGATAGCTGCAGGGGTCTAATGTGTAGTTTTAAGCCCGGATAGAAAGATGATTACTTTTTCTTCAAAGCATAATTTAAGGAGGATTGTATCCTGTTTTGTTCTTTATCCAGCATCACAATGGTTGCTTCGTCTTCCTTTAAATAGTATTTAGATTCATCCGGACTGTCATAATTCAAAAAAAACACGGTTGCTTCCTTATCTGTTTTTATCCCTTTTAATACATCCCACTTGCCTTTGCTGGTAAATGTAGTGTCGCCTGTGTTTATACCCAGGTAAGTTTCCGTCAGAATATAACTGTTATTATCTGCATTGGCCACATCCTGATATAGTGTTAATTCAGTTTTTACTCCTTCGCAATCTGCGCACGGTAATACGCCTTCAAACACGCCAATAAGCATTCGTGTAGCATCTGGTTCGCCGGGGATTTTAGTTTTTACAGCGAGAGCGGAATCTATATTGGGATTTGTGGCGGGCGTGCTATCAGGACGACTATTGCATGCAATAAACAACATTATAATACAAACAGGCAGCAATATTTCTTTCATATTTACTTATCTTTTACTAAAGATAAAAAAACTAAGCAGATCCGCAGGTACTGCATAAAATATTTTGAAAAAATTATGCGAAATAATGCTTTTCTTTTTGAGGGTAAAATTTCCATTTTACTTCACCGATATGCGTATGCGCTTTAATACTGCTGCCATTATAGAATTTAAAAAACTGGTAATTCTCATGCCCTGATCTTGATTGTATAACAGATTGATCTTCGGAGTCAATATATACATCTCCGGAAATAACCTCCAGTGTTGCTTCTTCACGTACAAAAAGTTCATCAAGATGAGAATGAACATTGCCTAACCAATTTTTTGTTTTCAGTCTTTTGTATGATCCTAATACGAACAGGTTACCCGCAACCTGGCGAAAATGCACAACACTTTCGTCTGGCACATAAATTTTTATTTTAATGGTATCACTTTTGGCTAATATAGCCGGAAACAATTGATTTGATATCGTTATGTAATCGTCTGCGAACATCAGTTCAGGAACAATGTCCATATTGCTGATGGCTCCGGCATCAATTTTAACACTAAGTTCCGGATGAGTGTACAATTCAAAGCATCCGTTCCACACCCTGACATCAACGGGGATATGTTTGATTAAATTAATTTGTTGAATACTTTTTTTCATTTTGAATCATTTTAATATTTATAATCCCAGCACCTGCTTTAATTTCAGGTACCCTGCTTTGCTTACCGGCACCTTCAACCCGGTATGCAATACCGCTATATAGTTTTCTTTTTCGTAGGGATCAAGGCGGGTAACCTGTTGTATATTTACAATATAAGAACGATGGGTA
Organism: Agriterribacter humi; assembly: GCF_009192765.1. Taxonomy (GTDB): domain Bacteria; phylum Bacteroidota; class Bacteroidia; order Chitinophagales; family Chitinophagaceae; genus Agriterribacter; species Agriterribacter humi. The sequence continues at coordinate 52,879 of NZ_VOHQ01000012.1, forward strand.
CGTACGAATTGACGGGCATCCAGCAATTGTTCAAAATATTGCATGGTTTTATTTTTCAGGTGCGTGCCTGATGCCGTATGTATTTTTACATAATCGTCTGCGGCTTCAAAGTATTGTATGTCGTGTACCGGTATAATTTTTATTTTTCCATTACTCTTTACCACTATACGGCTGTGCTGAAGCGGGGTTTGAGCAGCCGTTTCCAGCAATGCGGACGAAAATGCCGTACCAGTACTATTAGCCTGCTGTGCCAACCATTTTTGAAGCGCCTTGTCAAACCGCTCCTTACTATAAGGTTTTAGCAGGTAATCTGCGGCATGTGCTTCAAATGCACGGATGGCATATTCATCAAAAGCAGTTGTAAAAATAACAGACGGCGGCTGTTCAATAAGTTCCAGCATTTCAAATCCATTAATCTTAGGCATTTGTATATCCAGGAAAATAAGATCGGGCTGGTGCTGCATAACAGCCTTCACACCTTCAAATCCATCGCGGCATTCTTCCAGCACCTCAATCTGTGCATAGTCCTGCAAATATTCTTTTACTATACTTCTTGCCAATGGTTCATCATCTATAATGAGTACCTTAATCATTGCTGAGGGATTTTTATCTGTGTAATAAAAATATTTCCCGCTGTAGAAGTAATGAGGAGGTCATTCCTTGCGAACAGGAGCGATAATCTTCTCTGTACAGAACGCAACCCAAAACCAGTTCCCTTTCCGGGTTGAGAAATTTCGGGATCGAAAGGGTTTTTTACAGTCACTACAAGCATTTGATTTTCTACAACACAATCAATACCTATGGTAATATCATCTACCGTATCATATAATCCGAACTTAATAGCGTTTTCAACAATGGGCTGAAGCAGCATAGCCGGCAATTGCGCAGATAGCGCAGATGCCTCATTCCTGATTTCTGTTGCTAACCGGTGACCAAACCTTACTTTCTCTATATCCAAATACAATTCAAGATATTGTAACTCTTCTGAAAGCATTACCCACATATGCTCTTCTTTTTTAAGAGTGCTTCTCAAATAGTCTGATAACTGCTGTATCATTTTTCTTGCTTCGGCCGGCTGGCTGATTACAAGAGCGCTGATGGAATTTAAACTGTTGAAAAGAAAATGTGGTTGCAGTTGCTGCCGCAGCTTATACAATTCCGCATCCCGAACAATTTTTTCCGATTCATTTTTTCTTCTTTCCTGTTCTTTTTGTTCTTCGAGGGTATACCACAATACACTGATTAATATTACACATCCCGAAACAAGTATCGCAATAGCAAGCCGTATGGGCATAGACTCACTAAAAGTGCTTACCATAAACGCATCTGCAACATAGGATAGCACCACTTTTGCACAACCCAGCCATAGCAGGGCAAAACCAATACACATCAGAAAAAGATAAGTAAATGACTCTTTACGCGGCAGGTAAAACCTGAGGCTGGTTATAATGAGCAGGGATATTCCGGCAAGGAGGATATTGCAAACAGCACTATCTAACCAGGATGCTTCAAAACTATAGCCCCATTCCTGCAATACCCATGCATGTATGGCAGACCAAATGATCCAGAATATTGTAAAATAAAACCTGTATTTCGTAATGGATAATACTGATGCTGGCACAGTGCTGATTTTATAAGGCCTGCAAAAAATGCCGGAAGCCGTTCAATTGTAAATTGGCGGCTCTTTTATGAACGAGCTCAGTATAAAGATCGCCATTTTCTTTTTCTTCAATCCTGCTGTACAATTCCGCACCATCAATCAATTCCGCTATCCTGTATAATTCAGACACATTAATAAACTGCCATTGTACTAACTTTTCAAATTTGTTATAAAAGCTGTCTTCTTCCTGCTTACCAATAGCAGTAGCTTTTTTAAATGCTTCTGCATCATCAGATGCTACGATCAGTCTTAGCTGTTCATCAAACTGTGCTGTATGATCTCCTTCACCACAAATAATACGGTATACAATTTTTGCGAGGAACCAGTTCATAAATTTTGATTTTGCCGTTAATAACTTTTGATTTCTATGCCGCCAAAAATAGTGGTGCCGTCAAGCACTAATACTTTACCAGGATCGGGGCTGATGCCAGACGGAGACCTTTTGTCTTCGAAGCCGCCGAAAATGGACGTAACCGTTGATTTAATGGTCCAGTGTGCAGGTACAATAAGCTTGGTACCTCCAAAAATCTGTGTAATATCCAGTTTAACCCTGCCCGTTATTTCGGCCTGGGAACAATTGATTTCTGCGCCCCCCATAAAATTGGTAATATCCCCTCCCTTAAAATTTTTGGAAAGAATTACTTTTTTTGAGCTGCCCAATATAGCGGTACTGTCTATAAAATCATCTTCATCTTTTACGTTATATGAAGCGTCACCGGGGGCAGCTTCACCTTGGGGCAAATCCGGATTCTTTGCAAAATCATTCCCATCCCATCCCCACTTTTCCCGCATCCATTTTTTCCTGGAACTGGCGCCAAAAATCATAAATAATCCTATGGAAATAATAACAAATGGCCATATAAAAGGCTTCAGATCGGCTCCCGGAACAACTTTGTCCGCAAGGAAAATACAACCCAATCCAATTAAAATAATCCAGCCAGGGCCGCGAAAACCATGTTTTAAGCCTATAAATATGCCTACCGCAATTAAAATCATAGGCCAGCTCAGCACCCATGAAGGAAAATCAAAAATGGTTTGGCGCAGGATGGCGGCAACGCCCACCAATAGTAAGAACAGTCCTGCCAGTACCGTACCTGTTCTGTTTTCATTATAATGTTTTCTGTTTCGCCGATGATGTCTTCTGCTTCGCATATCAGATATATTTTACACAAAACTACAGTGCACTGTACCTTATTACAAGCCTATATAGGCTATACATTGCTTATTGCCGGTAAAAGACCGGTTTAAGCCGGTAAAAAAACTGCCCCGGTACAAAAGCAACCAAAAAGCAAAAACGAAAGCCAAATAAATTTCAAATCTTAAATTTCAAATTATAAATTTCTCCTCCCCAACTCCTATCTTTGCGGCAAATTTCATGTGACCATGTCATTAAAATGCCTAAAGTCCTTATTGGTAGCGGTTTTCAGTATATGTATATGCTTTTATCATAATGCATCTTTTGCACAAAATGCAGATACGAATCAGGTTACTGAACAGCACCACAATACGGATCAAAAAGAAGAGGGAGATTTTGATGTTGCAGGTACTATTTTGGATCATATACGGGATGACCATAGCTGGCATTTATGGGGACATACTTCTGTACATCTGCCTGTTATTTTAAAAACAGATAAAGGGTTTGAGGTGTTTTCTTCTTCCCGGTTATCAGATGAGCATCATCAACCGGTGGTTTATAATGGTAATTATCCATACAAACAGATTGACGGAAAAATTAAAGTAATGAATGCCGATGGCAGTATTAATGCGGAAGCTTCCAAAAAAGTTTTTGACATTTCCATTACCAAGAATGTAGTGTCTATGTTTATTACTGTTTTTCTACTCATCTTTGTTTTTCTTGGTGTAGCAAAAGCATATAAAAAAGCAGGCGTAACATCTGCACCCAAAGGATTTCAGTCGTTTATTGAGCCTATTATACTTTTTATACGGGATGAAGTAGCCATACCGTATTTAGGGGAAAGACATGTAAGATTTTTACCCTATTTATTAACGATATTCTTTTTTATCTGGATCAATAACTTACTGGGCCTGGTCCCATTTTTCCCCGGGGGCGCCAATGTAAGCGGCAATATCGCTTTCACGCTCACCCTTGCCCTGTTCACTTTTGTAATAGTAAATATTAACGGCAAGAAGGATTACTGGAGACATATTTTCTGGATGCCTGGCTTATCTACAGGTATGAAGATATTTTTAATGCCTATTGAATTATTAGGTGTATTTATTAAACCCATTTCGCTTACCATCCGGTTATTTGCGAACATGACAGCCGGGCACATCCTGGTATTAAGTTTAATTTCCCTGGTCTTTATATTTAAAGCCGTATCAGCTTCTGCCATGGCGGTTCCTTTTACGGTTTTTATCAGTGTTATTGAATTGCTGGTCGGCTTTATACAGGCTTTTATTTTTGCGATGTTATCGGCTTTATATATAGGAATGGCAATTGAGGAACATCATGAACAGGACCTGGTATTATAATCGTTTTTATTCACTTTTAAATATTAAAAAATGGTAGTAGGAAGTGTTGCTGCAATAGGTGCTGGTTTAGCGGCTATCGGTGCAGGTATCGGTATTGGTCAGATCGGTAAAGGCGCTGTTGAAGGTATTGCCCGTCAACCGGAAGCTGCCAATGAAATCCGTACCAACATGATCGTTGCTGCGGCGTTGGTAGAAGCTGTATCATTATTTGCGGTGGTTGTTGCCCTGCTTGGCAATGGCTAAACAATTTTCATTTTGTACAGACCTTTAGCACAGGGCGAAGAGGTCTGTACCTTTAACGTAAACTTTTATTAAGCATAAAGCATATCATATGTTATTAGAAATAAATCCCCTGGTGCTTCCCGACCCCGGTTTAATGATCTGGTCAACGCTGGCATTCCTGATCCTGCTGTTTGTATTAGGCAAATTTGCATGGAAACCAATTATGAAAGCCATTAGTGAAAGAGAACAGGGGATCAATGATTCTTTAGCTACCGCCGAAAAAGTAAGAGCGGAAATGGCGCAGCTAAAAAGCGATAACGAAATATTACTGGTGCAGGCCCGTGAAGAAAGAGCGCAGATATTAAAGGAAGCCAAAGAAATAAAGGACAAAATGATCAATGAGGCTAAAGAGCAGGCTAAAGAAGCAGCAGGTAAAATTATGGCAGATACGCAGCAAGCCATTGAAAACCAGAAAATGGCCGCTTTAATTGATCTGAAGAACCAGGTGGGCAATATGGTGGTAGAAGTTTCAGAAAAAATATTGCGCCGCGAATTATCGAATAAGCCGGAACAGGAGAATTATATAAAGCAATTAACCAACGAAATAAAGCTGAACTAAATTTTGAGTTCAGGAATGAAAAGATGATCTGACAGCGTCATTCCAAATCTCAAATTTCAAATCTCAAATCATTCTAATGCTCCAACCACGTTTAGCCGGAAGATATGCCAAAAGTTTGATTGATTTAGCTGCAGAGCAAAATCAGTTAGAAAAGGTATATGCCGATATGATTTTTTTACAATCTGTTTGCAGGCAAAGTCGTGAGTTTGTAACGCTCATGCGCAGCCCTGTAATAAACGCAGACAAAAAAAACAGTATTGTAGATGCCATTACCAAAGATAAAGTGGAAGGTCTTACTTCAGCGTTTAATAAATTATTGATACGAAAAGGAAGGGAAAGCATCCTGCCTGAAATCGTAAATGCATTTATTGACCAGTACAATACCATAAAAGGCATTCACAAAGTTAAATTGGCCACAGCAGAACCTATAAGCGAAGAACTGAAGAAAGCAATTGAGTACAAATTAAAAACGGATGCAGCACTTCCAACAATAGAATTGGAAACGGTTGTAAAAGAAGAGCTTATAGGAGGTTTTGTACTGGAATTCGATAACAAATTAGTAGACGCCAGCATATTGAGGGATTTAAAAGATATTCAAAAGCAGTTCCGGAGCAATATTTACGTAAAGAATATCAGGTAAGCAATTCTGAAAATGGCAAAGCATGTTTTTAATATAAAAATTGATTAACAACAATATAAACTAAAGGATATGGCAGAAATTAAGCCCGATGAAATAAGTGCGATACTGCGCCAGCAGTTAAGCAATTTTAATGCAGGCGCCGACCTGGAAGAAGTGGGTACGGTATTACAGGTTGGAGATGGTATTGCGCGTATTTATGGCTTAAACAATGTACGTGCCGGTGAACTGGTTGAATTCGACAATGGCGTTAAAGCCGTGGCTTTGAACCTTGAAGAAGATAATGTGGGTGTGGTATTGATGGGTGAATCATCGGAAATTAAAGAAGGGCATAAAGTAAAAAGAACCGGAAGTATAGCTTCATTGAAAGTAGGTGAAGGATTGGTTGGGCGTGTAATTAACGTATTGGGAGACCCCATAGATGGCAAAGGACCCGTTACAGGCGAGTTGTTTGAAATGCCGCTGGAGCGCAAGGCGCCCGGTGTCATTTACCGGGAACCGGTAAAGGAACCGCTGCAAACAGGTATCAAAGCTATTGACGCTATGATCCCTATCGGCCGTGGTCAGCGTGAGCTGATCATCGGCGACCGCCAAACTGGTAAAACTGCCATTGCTGTTGATACTATTATCAATCAAAGAGAATTTTACCAGGCAGGCAAGCCGGTATTTTGTATATATGTGGCGTGCGGACAAAAAGCCTCTACCATAGCCAACGTTATGAAAACACTGGAAGACAATGGGGCTATGGAATATACGGTAATTGTAGCGGCTTCGGCCTCCGATCCTGCACCACAACAATTCTTTGCCCCGTATGCAGGAGCGGCAATAGGCGAATTTTTCCGCGATACGGGCCGCCCTGCGTTGATCATATATGATGATTTGAGTAAGCAGGCAGTAGCATACCGCGAAGTATCTTTGCTGCTTCGTCGCCCGCCGGGCCGCGAAGCTTATCCCGGTGATGTATTTTATCTCCACAGCCGTTTGCTGGAACGTGCTGCAAAAGTGATCAGCGATGATGCAGTAGCAAAAAACATGAATGACGTACCCGACAGCATTAAACACCTTATTAAAGGCGGTGGATCTTTAACTGCGCTTCCTATTATTGAAACGCAGGCTGGAGATGTATCGGCATATATCCCTACTAACGTTATTTCCATTACAGACGGCCAGATTTTCCTTGAATCGAACCTCTTTAATGCAGGTATTCGCCCTGCTATTAACGTGGGCATTTCCGTTAGCCGTGTGGGTGGTAATGCCCAGATCAAATCCATGAAAAAAGTAGCGGGAACGCTTAAGCTCGACCAGGCCTTATACCGTGAAATGGAGGCTTTCTCTAAATTCGGCGGCGATCTGGATGCGGCTACCAAATTAGTGCTTGATAAAGGCGCCCGTAACGTGGAAATCCTTAAACAGGCGCAGTATTCTCCTTTCCCTGTTGAAAAACAGGTAGCCATCATCTACCTGGGTACCCAGGGATTGTTAAGAGATGTGCCTGTAAATAAAGTAAAAGAGTTCGAAGAGTTATTCCTGATAGAAATGGAAAATAAGTTACCTGATGTACTTAATGAATTCAAAAGAGGAAATCTCCCTGATGAAGGCATTAAGAAAATGACGGAAATAGCGAAAGCAGTTATGTCGAGATATAAGTAAAAATAAATTCGCCTCACAGGCAAACAGCCCCGGTAAGTGCTACCGGGGCTGTTTGCATTTTATGTACTTCTGAACAATAACACTTTATATACTTTGATTGACCCGGCAACGTTATAGTATAGCAGAGTTAAGAGTATTCACTTACTTGTGTTGATATATGATAATTGAGAGAAAATTTTAGTCGAAGGAAAGTGCAGATACATCGAATAGTAAAAACATAAGTGATTACACGTAGTAGCTTTGTTCCAGAAGGATCATTTTCAGGTAATCCAAACTTGTGATAGCCATAAACCCTGGCAATATGAAAATACATTTCTACACTTCTCAAAAATCCTGGTGGCAAAATAGTTTGATGGTTATCATCCTGTTAACCTGTACTAAGGGCTATACACAACCTCCTACTACATTTCCTGCTACAGGTTCATTCCCGGTAAGTGTGGGAAGACCTTGCGGAGGAGGCACTACTACATGGTCCGCACATGTATTTAAATATAATGGGCTTACTACTACTTTAAGTGATTTTGAAAATTGTATTCCTAATCTCCAGGGACCAGGATTCAGCATTTATGGGGCCGGCATTTCATTTAACCCGGCAGACCATATGCTTTATTATTACAGATATACCGGCGGTGATACATATGTTTGGCGCTGGAAACCCGGTAGCGGGTGTCCACCAAAAACCGCTGTTTTCCAAAAATATGATAACAAAGCAATTCTTGGGTTTGCATTCGATCCTAATGGTTTGTGTTACCAGCTAATATTTACCGGGTCTTCTCCATATGGTATTGCATTGAGAACAGTTGACTTTTCTAATGGCACTTTCGGCCCTCAAAAAAATATTTCACTGCCTTCAGGAGTAACAATCACTCAACAGTCGGGCGATTTAACATTAACACCTGATGGAAAAATGCTGATGGTTTGGGACAGAAAGTATATTACGGTAAACTATCAGGATTATGCAACTCCCAACCCTTTACAGGCAACCCTGATCGCCAGTTTATCAGGCAGTCAGATCGTAGGTCTCAATTTTGCTGAGGGTAAACTCATTGCAGCAGATGCCAATAATACATACTGGGATCTCAATATCCTTACCGGAGCTAAAACGCCTATCACACAATCACCCTGCTACCAGAGTAATGACCTTACCGAAGTAATTTCGGGTATCGGAGTCGCCAAAAAACTTTCTTCTGCAACTCCAACAGGTACCCCGGGTCAATATAATTTAAGTTATGATATTACGGTAAAAAATTTCGGAGGATGGGATATAACCAATGTTCAGGTTGCTGAAATACTTAGAGGATCGGCCTCCGCTGGCGCACCATTTACCTTAGCCAATAGTCCCACCAATGTTGCTGTTACTTTGATTGATAATCCAGCGGGAGTAGTACTTAATAGCGCCTATAATGGTACCACAAATACCAGTTTATTGGCCGCGGGTCAGGTTTTGCCCAACTTTCCCGTAGCCAATAATTATTTCACCATACGCGTGTCTTTTCGTGTAAGCAATATTGTAATCGGTAAGGTTTATAATAATAGTGCAAGAGCAACGGGAACTGGCTATGCCGGCGTAAGCCTGGAAGATATTTCTACCAATGGAGATAATCCGGATTTAAATAATAACTCCAAACCAGATGATCCGGGGGAAAATCAACCCACTCCATTTGTTATTTTAACCACTGCTGAGATGCCTCCTTGTGAAGCTTTAAATAAAATAATATATAAACAGGAATTCGCAACAGGATCCGGACTTGCAACAGCCATTCCCGCCGCAACAGGTTCTGCCGGAACGGCGGCGACGGACTATACAGGGGGCACCTTGCAGCCATTAGATGTAGAACAATATGCACTGACCGCTAACGCTAATAATGGTAATACAGCACACTGGATAAGCCTTGCTGATCATACTGGTGGAGGGAGGATGATGGTAGTGAATGCCGATGTAAAATCAAATAAGGTTTACAGTGATAAAATAAATATATCCTGTGGCAATTTGAAATATTCCTTATTCGCCTTTGTTTCCAATATCAGCAATTCTGCGTATGGCACTTTTTGCGATGCATTTGGTGGAATAATAAAACCTAAATTAATATTTACAGTTCGTGATGCATCTAACGGCAATATCATTACCAATCTTACTACACCTGAAATCACAAGTGGTGCATGGACACAATACGGAATGAAATTCGTAATGCCTGCCGGCATAAGCCAGATCATCATTGAAATTACCAATGCCGCTCCCGGTGGTTGCGGTAATGACCTGGCGATAGACGATATACAGTTTGGATTGTGTGATCCTACACCTACAGTGTCGGTTAACAATACCGCTGGTTGCACAAATGGTATAACAACATTCAGTGCCGCACTGAGCGATCCAACAGTGATTTCCGGTACCCTCGAATATCAATGGCAGGTAAGCACGGATAATTCTACATGGACGGATATTTCAGGTGCAAACAGTGTAGATTATACCATCAATCCGGTGCAGCCTTCAGATATTGGTAAATACTATCGTGTAATTGTAGCCGCTGCCGGAAGTATTAATAATGTCAATTGCCGGTATACATCCAACAGTTTCGAGCTCACAGCTAAAACGCTGTCAACCGCACCAACAGGTATTGACGCATCACCGGCTCAAACCACCTGCCCGGGCAATGCTGTAAACCTTACAGTACAAGGTGGATTACTGGGTACCAACGCGGTATGGAGATGGTACAGGAACAGTTGTGGCGACACGCTTATCGGCACCGGAAATATGATCTCCGTACTGCCGTCTGCTACTACAACCTATTATGTAAGGGCGGAAGGCGATTGTAACATTACTTCATGCGCCCAGGTAACTATAAATGTTATACCCTGCGTTATTTTGCCCGTTGACTTCCTTCAATTCAGCGCGGTACAACGTGCTCATGCAATTGATCTGGACTGGAGGATTATTACATCAGAGCAAATCAGTCATTTTGAAGTAGAGCGGTCGGAAAATGGAAATAATTTTAATAAAATAGGTACGGTAACCAGTTCTGTTCCGCAAAACACAGCCGTAAGATTTACCTACCAGGATGCTGACCCTGATGTTAACAGCAATATCATATATTATCGTATTAAGGTTATAAGTAAAGATGGTGTAAGTAAATACAGCAATATTCTTACCGTAAGAATTTCTGCACAAACCAACGGGAAATTAAAGATCAGCCCTAATCCTGCCTCATCCTCCATAAATATCAGTTTCTACTCCGCATTACGCGGCGCAATGGAACTTCAGATACTGGACATGACAGGTAAATTAGTATTGCGCGAACAAAGGACAGTGGAATCGGGCCAAAACAGTATTACACTTAACCAGCTAAGCCGCCTGAGTGAAGGTGTATATACCATCCTTATTCATACCAGCGACAGGTGGGAAAGAGAGCGTATCGTTATCAGGCGATAAAATTATTACAACTATATATCCTCCTTTAACAGGGGGATTTTTTTTAAAATTTGGTTTATAATATAAACTACTTTATACAATAAATCTGCAATTGTGAGAATATTAATTTTTTCCGGTTTTCTTCTATTTGGTTTTCATCAACAGCGCACGGACAATCTGTAATTTCAGGAAAAATAAAGGATAACAAGGGTAAGCCTGTAGCTGGCGCCAGTATCACTTTAAAAGATACTTATGAGGTGCCACTTAATGCAAAGCTGGTGTTTGATAAACGACTCAGGGGGATTTCGGTGTTGCGGTTTGGTAGGGAATATAATTACAGCAATGATAAAACAGGTTATACCAAGCAACACATTACATCGCCCAGTATGAGAGCGTAACAGACAAAACAACTTTCAGAGCAGAGATATTCTATAAAAAATATAAGGGTCTTATAAAAACCGATATGATCAATCCCAACCAGCAGGTTGCAGTAAATAATAATGGCTATGGTGACGCAAAAGGCATTTAATTTTTTTGAAACTTGACCCTGATAATCCCAGGTTATACTATTTGCAGGCAGCCGGGTATGTATAAATCCATCATTGAAGAAGGTATGTTTAAAGACTTAGACCCTATATTACATTCACAAATTAGGCTGGCAGTGATTTCACTACTGATAGGTGTGAAAGAAGCTGACTTCACATTTTTAAGAGAAAAAACAAGGGCAACGGCAGGGAACCTGAGCGTACAAATTCAAAAACTAAAAGAGGCCGGATATATTGATGTGGTTAAACAGTTCAAAGATAATTACCCCCAAACTTTATGTAAAATAACAGCAAAGGGTAAACAGGCCTTTGAAGAATATGTATCAGTGCTTCAGGATTATGTAGGCAAAAAGAAACAAAATAAATCAGTGTAAAATGATAGTGAATCAACCCTTTTCTCCTGTTTCTTCTTTCCTTATTATCTTCGTTATATGACCAGAAAGCAACTTTCAGAACATATCAAAACCCAATCATCTTATCTGTGTGTAGGGTTAGACACAGATATCAATAAAATCCCCAGGCATCTTTTATCACATGCCGACCCGGTTTTTGAATTTAATAAACAAATCATTGACGCTACCAAAGACTTTTGCGTGAGCTACAAAATAAACACCGCCTTTTATGAAAGCCAGGGTATCAGGGGGTGGGAAGCCATGGAAAAAACGGTAAACTATATTCCTTCCACTCATTTTACCATAGCCGACGCAAAACGGGGAGATATTGGCAATACATCATCGGAGTATGCAAAAGCGTTTTTTGAAGTTTTGAACTTTGATGCTATTACCGTTGCGCCATACATGGGTGAAGACAGCGTAAGACCTTTCCTGGAATATAAAAATAAATGGACTATCGTGTTAGGGCTTACCTCCAACCCGGGAGCGAAAGATTTTGAGCTACAGCAAACGGGCAAAGAAAGATTGTACGAAAAAGTATTGCGAACTGTAGCCGGATGGGGATCAACAGAAAACCTCATGTTTGTAATTGGCGCCACCCAGCCCGAAGAATTCATCAATATCCGTAATATACTTCCCGATCACTTTTTTCTCGTTCCCGGCGTAGGTTTCCAGGGGGGCAGCCTGAAAGAAATTTCTGAAAAAGCGATGAATAAAGATTGTGGCATTCTGATAAATGTTTCCCGGGCAATTATTTTTGCCAGTGAAAAAGAAGATTTCGCATTAGAGGCAAAAGCAATCGCAGCACAATATCAACAGGAGATGAGCGGGTATATAAAGTAAAAAAGCGCAACCATCTTAGCTGCGCTATATAGATATATTTTTATTTTTTACCCGTGAGAATATTTATAAGCTGAATAATCCCCCATTATCTTCGGAAGGAGATGAAGGAAGTTCTGCAGGAGGCGGAGTTGCAGGTTCTGTAACCGGAGCAACTACTGGTTTTTTAGCCGGAGTTTTCTTTTTAGGCGCTGCTTTTTTTACCGCTTTCTTAACGGGCGCCTTTTTAGCAGGTGCTTTCTTTTTAGGCGCTGCTTTTTTAGCAGGCGCTTTCTTTTTGGGGGCCGCTTTTTTTACAGCCTTTTTAGCAGGTGCTTTCTTTTTAGGGGCAGCTTTTTTAGCTGCTTTTTTTGCAGGCGCTTTCTTTTTAGGAGCCGCTTTTTTTATTGCTTTCTTAGCAGGGGCCTTTTTTTTAGGTGCAGCTTTCTTTGAAGCACTTTTTTTCTTTGCTTTAGCCATGATTGTTGGAATTTATTGTGTTTGAAGAAGTGATTTATTGATGCAGAAAATTAGGCAATAATATTTATAATACTAAAAAACATGCTTATTTTTTTTGTAATCACATACAAAATCATGTGGTATTTAATAACCAGCTATCCGCTCTGCGCTTTCCCAACCCGGTGGAGCGCTTAGGTTATACACTGCATCCGGACAACAATATTGAACAATCACCTTCTTCAATAAAAATGCCGGCAATACCCTGCAAAAGATGTTCCTTCAAATACATAGGCACGATAATAATTCTTTTATAACTTACAGCCGGGGCTCCAAAATAGCCCAATGCCAGTTCAATGGGGTGATTTACATTGTATATGTTACCTTCAGGAGAAGCGGGCAATGGATCGAAAATGCTTCCCGTTCTGGTGGTTTGCTCATCAGCGTCTACGCTCAAAGAATCAATAACCGGAACAGGTAAAATGGTTTCAGATTTTGACTGAAATACAGTTCCGCCAGGCAGTTATATTGTCAGGTGATATGTATATCAGGTGTGACAGCTAAAGATATCCAAATATGTTTACAGAGGAGTAGTAAAAAAACACAGAAGCGTGGAGACACGGTATATAATATATAATGGCCGTGTCCGGGGGCTTCTGTGATTCAAAAAATATGACTTTAGTAAGTCTTACACCCCGGATTACAGATTAGGCTGAGGAGTATAACGCAAATAAGGTTTCACAATTTTTACGCCTTTAGGGAATTTCTTTTCCGCATCTTCATTAGAAATAGCGGGAGAAATGATCACATCTTCGGTTGGCTTCCAGTCTGCCGGAGTTGATACACTATAGTTACTGGTCAATTGCAGCGAATCAATAACGCGCAATACTTCATGAAAATTCCGTCCGGTTGATGCAGGATAGGTGATCGTAAGCTTCACTTTTTTATCCGGTCCTATTACAAATAAAGAACGTACAGTAAAGTTTTCAGATGCATTGGGATGAATCATTCCATAAGCGGTAGCTACTTTCTTTTCAGGATCTGCAATAAGCGGGAATTTAACATCGGTATTTTGTGTTTCATTGATGTCTTTCACCCATCCAATATGCTTATCCAGCGGATCAACACTTACAGCCAGTACTTTTACATTGCGCTTTGCAAATTCTTCCTGCAACAAAGCTGTTTTGCCCAGTTCGGTAGTGCATACGGGGGTAAAATCAGCAGGATGAGAAAACAAAACTCCCCAGCTATCGCCAAGAAATTCGTAAAAATCAATTTTGCCCACAGTTGTTTCAGCGGTAAAATTTGGTGCAATATCACCTAAACGCAAACTCATAATAGATCATTTAAAGGTTATAAAAAGGATTACAAATATATTGTTTTCCTACCAGCTTAGTAGACTATGGGGTTAAAAAAATATTAAATTGTACGTGCCCGGGATATGGCATTCTTCCCAAACCTGCCTTTAACAGCATCTATAGCCTTATACAAACCTGTTTTCTTTTCAGTGTTTTCAAAAAGATTGGTTTGCCTGGCTTCGCCGGTTAGCTCACTCAACCGCACACCCAGTAAACGTACAGGCTGCCCTTTCCGGTAAAGTTTATAAAAAAGATCTTTGGCTGCCGGAATAAGTTCGTCATCATAACAAGTATACGAAATAGCCATCTGGCGTGATGTGGTCTCAAAATCAGGGTACCTGATCTTTACGGCAATACAACCCGCCATTTTATCATCCTGCCGCAATTCATAGGATACACGCTCTGTCATCCGCACCAGTTCACTCATAATAAAATCCATATCGGTACTGCTTGTTTCAAAAGTACTTTCAGTAGAAACAGACTTGGCTTCATGATAAGGAATCACTTCTCCATGGTGAATACCGTGCGCTTTGTTCCAGAGTTCCAACCCATAATTGCCTAAAAAGAATTCCATGTCGGCCGGTTTCCTGGAAGCAACATCACCAATAGTTTGTATCCCCATGGTCAGCAAATGCTGGTAAGTTTGCGTGCCTATACCGGGTATGGTGTTTACCGGTAAAGGAGATAAAAACTCCTTTCCCATATCCGGCCCCACCTGCATGTAACCGTTAGGCTTGGCCTCGTTGGTGGCAATTTTGGCAATCATTTTATTGGCTGCCAGTGCAAAGGAAATAGGCAACCCTGTTTTATCAATAATTTCCTGCCTCAAATCAATGGTCCATTGCCAGGGATTAAAATACTTATCCATGCCGGTAAGATCAAGATAAAATTCATCAATAGACGCTTTTTCAAACAAGGGAGCTTTTGCCGCAATAATTTCTGTAACCCACCTGGAATATCTGCTGTATTCACCCCTGGTTCCTTTTATCACTGTGGCCTGGGGACATAACCGCATA
The DNA here is from genome assembly GCF_009192765.1 of Agriterribacter humi. Classification (GTDB taxonomy): domain Bacteria; phylum Bacteroidota; class Bacteroidia; order Chitinophagales; family Chitinophagaceae; genus Agriterribacter; species Agriterribacter humi. Next base: position 68,152 of record NZ_VOHQ01000012.1, read on the forward strand.
GCTGTAGCCATTGGCATTGCAGAATGGATACCATATTTACGGGCTTCATAGCTGCAGGCAGCTACTACTCCCCTTTCTTTGCTTCCTCCCACGATCAATGGCTTTCCTTTCAGAGAAGGATCGTTGATACATTCCACAGACACAAAAAATGCATCCAGATCAAAATGTGCTATAGTGCGTATTTGAGACATTTCAGGGATATATGCAATTTACTGAATTCGCAACAATATAGCTGCTGCTATACCAGCAGTTTCCGTTCTCAGGCGGGTATTACCAAGGCTCACAGGTTTAAACTGATGATGCAATGCCATATCAATTTCTGCAGGGCTAAAATCGCCTTCAGGACCTATACAGATGATCTTATCCCTGGCAAGCGCTGATCCGGTAAGTATATGTTTCTCTGTATCCAGGCAATGGGCAATATATTTATTACCACTACCAGCCTTGCTAATCCATTCTTTAAAGTGCACAGGTTCTGTCAATTCGGGCAACCAGCTCTGCTGGCTTTGTAACATGGCACTAACCACAATACTTTTCATTCTTTCATAACGAAAATGGCTCCTTTCTGTTCTTTCGCAGATCAGGGGAACAACCGAATTAATACCCGTTTCCGTGGCTTTTTCAAGAAACCATTCAAACCGAGATGCGTTTTTAAGCAACGAGATTGCTATTGTAATCCGAGGTTGCTGCGCCGGAACATCTGCTTCGTTTTCAATATACACAGTGCATCCATTTTTATGTTGCTCCTCTATAACGCCTATACATTTTTGGCCCTTCCCATTCGTAACACAAAGCCTTTCACCAGTCTTCATACGCAATACCTGGTTCACATGCCTGGCAGTGGCATCATCCAACTCAACTACAGCACCGGCAGAAGATGTATATTCAGTATAAAAAAAAGGAAGCGGCATAACGCATATATTTCATGCAAATAAAACAAAGATTACGCTTCCGCTCATAAAAAAAGCTTCCCATAACGGAAAGCCTATTGAAGGATTCATCATCCAACCTCAAATATGTAAATATGCATATACTATTTTGCCACGTTAAGCGTGAAACGACAGACGCGAAACTTAACTTGAGAATCTGACATCTGGCGCGTGCCTGCGGCAGGCAGGTTTCTCTTCTCACGTATAAATGAGGCAAAATATTTTACACAACATTATATTATACTTTAAAACGGCGCCTCATCATCAAACTGCCCGTCATTCATTTTGCTCCCTTTTTGTATAAACAAGCGGGCGTTATTATCTCCATCTTCACCGGGCACAGGTTTCCAGTTGCCTTTGGGTATTCCCATACCGCCAAAATCGTCACTCTCCATCTCTGTAAATTTTTGAATATGTAATAAGGCCCTTAGCTTAATGGTTTCGAGAGAGCCGTTACGGTGTTTGGCTATCCGAACATGTGTTTCGCCTTTATTGCTTTCACCAAATTCGTTTGCGGTAATATTGTAATATTCCGGGCGGTATAAAAACATTACCATGTCGGCATCCTGCTCAATAGCGCCCGATTCCCTCAGGTCACTCAACTGTGGCATTTTATCTCCTTCCTTACGCTTTTCAACCTCACGGCTTAACTGGCTCAACGCAATAATAGGTATACCCAGTTCTTTTGCTAACCCTTTCAGGTTCCTTGAAATGGTACTGATTTCCTGTTCGCGGTTGGAACTGCGTTTATCGCCCGTACCGCTCATTAACTGTAAATAATCAATAATAACCAGGCTTACATTATGCTTGTTTTTTAAACGCCTGCATTTGGCCCTCAATTCAAAAATATTAAGCGCAGGTGTATCATCTATGAAAATGGGGGCATTCTGCAAACGTTGTATACCATTACGGTACAACTGCTGCATTTCATGTTCTTCCATTTTACCACGGGCAATTTTTTCAAGCCATATTTCACTTTCGGCACTTAAAATACGCTGCACCAATTGTCCGGCGCTCATTTCAAGACTAAAAAAAGCAATAGGTGTGGGTTTGGTGGCATGAAGGGCGGCATTACGTGCAAGGTTAAGTGCAAAAGCTGTTTTACCTACCGATGGACGGGCGGCCAAAATAACAAGATCCGTAGGCTGCCATCCGTATGTTATGCGGTCTAAAGAAGGGAACCCGCTTGGTACGCCGGTTATGTCTTCCTGCCGGCTGCGCATATCCTCTATGCGTTGTATGGTTTTTACCAATACCGTATCAATGCTGTCGAAGTTTTTACGGAGGTGATTATTCGTAATTTCAAAAAGCTTGCTTTCTGCCTCGTCCAGCAAATCAAATACATCAATGGAGTCTTCATATGCATCGCTGATCACTTCCCCGCTGATACGGATCAGGTCGCGCTGAATGAATTTTTGCAGTATGATGCGGGAATGGGTTTCTACGTTTGCAGAAGATACTACTGCATTGGTAAGTTTGGTTACATAATATGGGCCGCCTACCAGCTCCAGTTCTTCTTTGGTTCTTAACTCTTCCACTACCGTAAGCAGGTCAATAGGCATACTTTTCTGTGCCAGGTTTTGCATTGCACGGAAAATACGCTGGTGGGCGTCTACATAAAAACATTCGGGTTTTAATATTTCAACTACGGCATCAAAAGCAGGTTTCTCCAGCATAATGGCTCCCAACACTGCTTCTTCCAGGTCACGGGCCTGAGGCGGTACCTTACCATATACCATTGAGCTTAAATCGAGTGAACTTTTTCTGCGGGTTTTACGGTCTTTATTGAGATTAGTAAGATGATCCATTAAAGTCTTTTATATAGGGTGATATATCGTTGTTTGCCTGCCTGCCAACAGTATAATAACCCTTTCCATACAACCTGCATTCTTCACTTTCCCTAATGAGCCAAATTGTAATTGATTATGCTGTGCTCCCGTAGATATGACGCTAATGTTAATGCATTATTACCGGAATGTTACCAACTGTGTCAGGAAGGCGAATTTAATACCATTGATTTTTGATAACCAAATTACAGCTCCACTTTTTTTTATTAATTTATACCAACATGCTTTTACACATGTTGAGTGGGCTTTTCCACCATTATTTTTCATTTATACACAATTTACCGAAAAATTGTTGCCAATAACGGAAATAATACACACCCATTGTGCTAAACAATTCAGTTGGATTTTTTTGGCCGGGCTATTAAAATAACAGTATGGACTTACAGCCTTTTTCGGCGCCCGCTCAATTTAATTATCTTTGCCACCGCTTTGTTAATTGGTATTGAAATTGAAAAAGAAGTAATCATTATATGACCATCAGTTACAACTGGCTTTGCGAATACCTTCCGGTAAATATTACACCCGAAAAATTAGCTGTTATATTAACCTCATTAGGACTGGAAGTAGAAAATTTTGAACAGACCGAACCGGTGAAGGGAGGATTAAAAGGCCTGGTTATAGGGCAGGTACTGGAAACAGAAAAACATCCCAATGCCGATAAACTCCGGTTAACCAGGGTAGATACAGGCGCAGAAAAACCTTTACAGATTGTATGCGGCGCGCCAAATGTAGCTGCTGGTCAAAAAGTGGTGGTAGCACCTGTGGGCTCTACTATTTACCCATATAAGGCAGATCCGGTTACCATGAAAGCAGCAATAATACGGGGTATAGAAAGCTATGGAATGATTTGCGCTGAAGACGAATTAGGACTTGGTAACAACCACGATGGCATAATGGTTTTGCCGGATGATGCAATGCCCGGTGCCGCCGCAGCCGATTATTTTAAATTGCAGAGCGACTGGATTTATGAAATAGGACTTACCCCTAACCGTATGGATGCCATGAGCCACCTGGGTGTTGCCAAAGATGTATGCGCTTATTTAAGCGTTCATGACAAAAAAAATTACCCGGTTAAGTACCCATACAGCAACAATTTTAAAAAAGACAGGCAGGGTGATATTATTGAAGTAAAAATAGAAAACAAAACAGCCTGTGAACGCTATAGCGGCGTACGCATAGAAAATGTAACCATTAAAGAAAGCCCGGAATGGTTACAACAGCGTATCAGGTCAGTAGGGCTGCGGCCCATCAGCAATATAGTAGATATTACTAATTTCATTTTACACGAAACAGGCCAACCCCTGCATGCCTTTGATGCAGACCAGATAAAAGGAAATACTGTAATTGTAAAGAACCTTCCTGAAGGCACCCCCTTTATCACCTTAGATGAAAAAGAACGAAAGCTCCACGGCGATGACCTGATGATATGTAACGGCAACGGAGAACCCATGTGTTTTGGAGGCGTGTTTGGAGGCTTACATAGTGGCGTAACCGCCGATACCAAAAATATTTTCTTAGAAAGCGCCTGGTTTAATCCTGTTACCATCCGCAAAACATCCTTCCGCCATAATTTACGTACCGATGCAGCCGCTCGTTTCGAAAAGGGAGTAGATATCAGCAATACGGTAACCGTGCTAAAAAGGTCAGCGCTACTGATAAAAGAACTGGCCGGGGGAGAAATTGCATCGGATATTACAGATGTGTACCCTGCTCCCAAAGAAAAAAAGCAGGTTATTCTTACATATCATTATCTCAAAAAGTTAAGTGGCAAAAGTTATCACCCCGATACCGTAAAAAAAATACTTACTCATTCAGGCTTTGAGATGATCCAGGAAGATATTGATAAAATAAGGGTGGCGGCCCCTTTCAGCAAGCCCGATATTGAATTACCTGCAGATATTGTGGAAGAAGTGATGCGCATTGACGGCTATGATAATGTAGATATTCCGGGTAGCATCACCATAAGCCCTTCTGTAGAGACCATTGCTTACCAAACAGCATTAAAAGAAAAGGTAGCCAATTACCTGGCGGGGAATGGTTTTAATGAAATATTCACCAACTCCATCACCAACAGTGCCTATTTTGACGATGCCACATTGAATACTTCCGTAAAAATGCTCAACAGCCTGAGCGCTGAATTAAATATTATGCGTCCCTCCATGCTTGAAACAGGGCTGGAGTGCCTGGTACATAATATTAACCGTAAAAACCATAACCTCCGTTTATTTGAATTTGGGAAAACCTATCATACCAGCGGCGTTGGACAATACGAAGAAAAGGAGAAATTATGCCTGTATATTACGGGAATGACAAAGGAAGCATCATGGAAAACCAAAGAAGACAAAAGTGATTTTTATTACCTGAAAGGAATTACAGAAAGCATTTTGCAGGCTGCAGGACTTACCCTGTACAAGGTTCAGCCGGTCACTGTTAATTACCTGCAATATGGTATACAGGTAATAATTGATAATGATATAATTATAAAATTAGGACTGGCAGACGCATCTGCTGTAAAACGTTTTGATATTAAACAACAGGTATGGTATGCTGAACTGGAATGGGAAAAGGTATGTGATTATGCCTCCCGTCAAAAATCGGGCTATACCGAAATTACGAAATTCCCGGCTGTTCAACGCGACCTTGCAATTGTTGTGGACAAACAGCTTGCCTATGAAAAGGTGGAGCAGGCTGTTAAAAATACAGGCATACAAAAACTACAGTCCATAAAACTATTTGATGTATTTGAAAGTGATAAACTGGGCGCAGGAAAAAAGTCTTTTGCAGTAAACTTTACTTTTTTGGACAAAGAAAAAACCCTCACTGACACTGAAATTGATAGCATGATGCAAAAGATCATGCATACCTTTGAGCAGGAGCTATCGGCAGAAATAAGAAAATAAAATGTATCATATTGTTGTGTTTTTATGAGCCATCTTAACGAAGATATCAGCCGTATAAATGAAAAGTTGCAGTTATTGCTAAAACAATATTATGCGCTGCAAAAAGAAAATGACAGGTTAAGGGAGGATCTGGAACAAAAAAAGACCGGGGAAAAAGAGATGAAGGAGAAAGCTGCATGGCTACAACAGCAGGTGGAGATAGCAAAAATCTCCTCAGGACAGGCGGGACAGGAAGTTAAATCTGAACTGGAGAAACGCATCAATACATACATTAAGGAAATAGATCAATGTATTGCTTTGCTTGCGAATCAATAGTTAAATTCTTTTTACCAGGCGCATTAACTGCTCCTCTTTTCCACCTGAAAGTTCGAGCGTATATACACCGTATGGTAAATCATTAAGCCCGTTCCAGCAAAAAGATTTTTGTGCAGGTTCCACTTCGGTTTCGAACATGCTGCAAACTTTTCCTTTATCATCCTTAAGCACAGCCCTTAACGAGGAAGCAGTAGCATCACTTAACTCAAAGATCAGCGTATCTATAAATACAAGGGATTTTAGTTTTGCAAGCATCATGGAAGGTTTTTCGGTTTTAGATTCAGGGATAATCATTGTATCAATAGTTTGAAATTATTTTTAACATAACGAAAGAAAATCAATTAACTGTTGATAAAGTGTGAATAAAAATAACATTAATATTCAGCATATGCAAACACTCATAGCTATCAACATAGGTATTGGCGACAGAACCTACAGAATTAAAGTAGCTCCTGAAGATGAAGAACAGGTAAGAAAAACCATCAAAATCATTAATGATAAGATCATAGAATATAAAACTGAGTTTGCCGGTAAGGATATGCAGGACTATGTATCTATGGTATTGCTGTGGTATGCAACCCAGCTACAGAGCGGGAAATCAACGGTTTTGGAAAAGAACCTTACAGAAGCGCTCGCAAAAATGGAAGGACAACTGAATAAAACACTTGGACTGTAAGCCACCTGCCCGAAGGAATACGTCATTACTGACTGGCTTCCATTTTAACAGGAATTACTGTCTATAAGGCTTTGTTTATTTTATCAAACATCAAACAAAAAATCTATCCCGACATGATAAAATCAGCCAAAAGCTTCATCCGGAAATAAAGATTGCTCATCATAAGCGTGATATTATTTTTTACTTCTTTTATTGAGCCGCTATTCAATCTTTTAATATTCCTGAGCTCAATTATTTTTTCATCAATCTTATCCGCCAGTTTTTCGGCATTCCAGCCGATGTATTTTTTGTTTCTTTCATCATGTATATGATGCATTTCAATTTTACCGGGGTTCAGTTTTTTAAAAGTGAAATTATTCTTTACCGCATCCTGGAAGGCATCATTACTGAGCAGATCAATAATAGTGTCATAAGATGAATTGTTCAGGAATCCATTGCTAAAAACGTTGAGGTTATTACGCAACTCTTTTATGAGTTGCTTTTTATGAATATTATTGGTTTGCGCCTTTTTATTGAGAAAGGCAATGAGATCACGCAGGGGTGTAATGCCAGATTTAAGCCATTCCATTTCCATCAACTAAAATTAATCGTTTTCACTAAATATTCATCTCCGGCATCACCCTAATGGATAGAAAGAAAGATGCAAACCATTACAACGATTCAAATACCTGTCAGCAGTTAAGGGGTAACAGAGTGGATCAACTGCCCGTTTGAATCATACTCGTCAGTTGAAATCAACATTCCTTCTGCGGAATAATTCTTCCAGGTTCCTGAAAAAAGCCCTTTATCATATACACCCTTACTCTTTATGCGTCCATCTTCATAATAGTAAATAGCCTGACCATCAAACCGTCCCTGGCTATCGGGCAACAACTTTGCCTTTAACTGCCCGTTCGTATAATACTCTGCATAGGCCGTACGAACATTTTTATGAAATTGCACAAACCCCGTTATACGACCGGCAGTATCTTTCATTATTTTTGAAACAATGCTGTCGCCTCCCGTATAATATTGTTCAGCGCTATAAAATTCCCCCGCTCCTATTGTCCTTGTGAAGCCTGTGTCGCTGTTGCGGCGTATGGAATCAAAGAATGCGGTATCCACTTTAATGATCTGTACGACTGCGTCCTTTTTTGTGCCTTTACAGGCAATACCCATGATCACTATTGCAGCAATGGACATAAAAATTCTCATAAATAAAAGTATAAAAAAGCAGCCCCATAAAAGGCTGCTTATCATTAGCGGTAAGGTTTTAATTTTAATTGACAAAAGAAGTCCAGCCTTTCCACCAGTCGCCTTCGGGTGTGCCCGCAACACCTACAGCACCCCGGAATGTAACAGGAGTAAATCCGGTTGCTATCTTAGCATGCGTGAAGCTGGCAGCATTCAGCAAGGGCGAGCCGGCCTGCGGGGTAAAATCGGGGTTTGAATAATTAAATACGTCGGCCAGTTTTACTTCAGCATTTTCAGCCAATATCGCATTATCATGGGCAGTGGTACCAAACCAGTTGGCAACATCCGTATTTGTCCACCCCGTTGCTGTTCCCGTATTATCGGCAAATTTGGTGGGCGTTGCACAGCCCGCTATGGTTGTATTTTGCACTACCAGTTTGCCTGCCGTAATGTTACCCTGAACAGGTGTTCCTTTACTGGCATCAATCAGCAATCCTGTAGGCCAACCCATTATCACAGAATTGAAAATAGAAGTACTGGTATTCCTTCTCAATTGTGCTGCTGCATTATATAAACTATTACCAATATTAGTTGTTTTCTCTCGGGGGCCTATAGCCGTTATATTGCTGAATACCGGCGCCGTTTGAGGAGTTAAATCACTGCCATTGGCATCGTTATCACTTTCAAATGCTTCCACTTTTGAAATGTCGGCACGCGATGAATCTCTTAATACAATGCCAAACTGCACATTACCCCGGTACCCATTATCGCTGTCAAAATCATCATCCAAAGTTTTATAGGCAATTAAATGACTGCAGTTTACCGCACCGCCAAACCATTCAAATGCATCGTCTAATGCGTAGCTCACCTGCACATAATCAATAGTAGTACCATTGCCTACCCCACCTAATGTTAATGAATTCAATTCTTTGTCGGGCAAAAAAGCGTATCCTGCATATTCTATGCGCACATATTGCAGCGATCCTGAATTATCCGCGTCATCGGCACCGCCATACAATCCCAATCCATCTGCGTTGTTAACGCCACCTTCGATTTCACCAATACCTGCAGCGCCATTAAAGGAATTGTTGGTTTTTGCACGTCCCAGCATTACAATACCACCCCAGTCGCCCGAAGAAGGTGTTGCAGCATCCGATGTAAACACAATAGGCTTTTCTTTTGTTCCGTTAGCGATTAGTTTAGTGCCGCGGGTAATGATCAATGCGCCGCGGGTAGATCTTTCTCCTTCTACCCTTGCGCCTGCTTCAATCGTTAATGTAGCGCCATCAACCACATATACTATTCCCCTCAGTTTATATGTTGTTCCTTCTTTCAGGGTTCTGTCTGCGTTAATCTTACCCGAAAGAATAGTAGTTTCTCCCGGTGTACCACCATCATCTCCTTTAATGCTACCGTCAACTTCAATTTTACGGCAACCGGCAGTTATCAGTACTCCCAGAACTGCAAATGCTAATATCTTTTTCATAATCCTTTATTTATTGATTTTTATAATGTGCAATTTTTATTTAATGGTATATCCAAAAGAAATGCTGAAAGAAGTTCCATAATTTCTGCTTATAGCTACTACATCCGTGGAACCCAGTTTCAGATTTTTATTTTCATCTACATCGTGATAGAAGTAGGCTCTTTTATTGAATATGTCGGATATGTTCAACCGTATATCTCCCTTTCCCTTCAATACTTTTTTGGCTATTTGAAAATCAAGAAGCGGACGCGGGTTTTCCCATATTTCGGGCACCTGCTCATTTCCCACATATAAAATCCTGCGACCGATCTGGTTAAACAAAAGTGTTGTACTTATTCCTGCTTTTTCTATATCGTACTGAAGTGAAGCATTGACAACATAAGGAGATTGACCCTGCATGGGCCTGTCAATTTTAACATTGGGGTCATTGACTTTATTAAAGATGTAGGAAAGATTTGCCTGTAACGTAAAATTTCTCAATGCACTGGCGAAATCCAGCTTCTTTCGAAAATCAAATTCAATTCCATAACCTGTTGCTTCCTGTGCATTCAAAAAATTAAAAGTATTGGTAGCTACACCGGACTGATTAAAATATAACTCTATAGGATTTTTAAAATACTTATAGAACACACCTAAGGTTACCATTTCTCCTGCACGCGGATACAATTCATATCTCAGGTCAACATTGGTTACTTTGGTTCGTTTAAGGGAACTGGAGCCGATAACCGCCGCGCCTAATTCAAAATCGTAGAAGGCAAAATTGGTAAGTTCACGAAACTCAGGACGAATAATGGTTTGGGAACCCGATAAACGGATATTTGTTTTGGAGTTCAGCTCAAAAGTAAAATTAATAGCGGGAAGCAGATCGCTTTGTTTAATATGTGCATGGCGTTCATCATTTTGTTTTACGCTGCCTACCAACTGGTCAAAATGCTCATACCTTGCGCCCCACACCACTCTTAACCACGAACTGAATTGATTATCAAACTGAAGATACCCGGCATTCAAAATGCTATTGGCCATATACCGGTATTGCTTGCCGATAATTTCATCAAACTTAAATTTTCGCTGATCGCCTGCATCAAAATTTGCTTCATTAAATACATGATCTTCATCCTGCAAACGCAATGGAGAAGTTCCGTCTACAAGATATATAGAGAACGGCCTTGAATCAAAAAGCCTGTCTTTTACCTGGAAGAGATAGCCCGCTTTTATGGTTTGGCTCTGCTCAAAAAGCCTGAACCGCTTTGTTATATCTCCGCCTGCATTATAGATATAGTCGGACAACATAGAATAAAATACGCTACCTGTTTTTTGAGATTTTGATTCGCCGATCAGTAAATTATAAGGGGCGCCGGGTTCCTGCTTTGATTGATTGTACTGCACGCGACGCTGCTGGGGTATATACCCATCAAGAATATTAAAACTGCCATACCAGTTAATTTTAGTACCCAGCGATGCGATATTGTGCTCTCCCGTAAGCTGGGTATTAAAGAACGTATTAGAACGAAACGCCAGTTCCCTGGCACGGATATTTTCCCCCAATACAGGATCCTGCTCATAATCAATGCCGGTTCTTAAGGTAGTATAATCCGAAGCATTTACATTGAGTATGTTTTTAAAACTGATTTTATTATTCCTGTTCAGCTTTATTGAAAAGTTCGCCAGCACACCTGCCAATACATCGGTACTGTATTTATGACTATTATAATCAAATAGCAATGAACCCTGGTTATTATTAAAACTATAGAACCCATTATCAAAATCCATGTTCCGGCTGGAACGGCTATAGGTTAGTCCAATGATCGCTCCAAAATCTTTTTTGAAAAGCCTGGTATTAAATCCGCCATTCAGTTGGAAAGATGCATTGATAGGGGCTTTGCCCTTGTGCACAGACCAATTGGTGGCTATGCTTTTGGCCAGGTCTGTTTTTCCCGCATCAGGTAATTCCTGGAAATTGGTTTTGGTGGGAAAATGACCGGGTAATGCCCTTGTTCCATCGTCAACTCCTAACCAGTCGGTGGTCCCTCCATTATATGTATAAAAATCTTTGCCGATCGTTTGCGTATTAAACCCGGTACCAACCTGCACAGAAAGAAAATTGGAAGAGGGAATATCTTTAGTATTTACCTGCACCAGCCCTCCCGCCCATTCACCGGGATATTCGGGAACAAAGGCTTTGTTAATAATGATATTATCAATCATAGATGAAGGGAAAATATCAAAGGAAAAGGTTTTTCTGTCTGGCTCGGTAGTAGATAATTGTACCCCGTTTAAAAGCGCCGTATTATACCTGTCGCTTAACCCGCGAACAATAAGATATTTTCCTTCCTGTATACTGGCTCCGGGAATTCTTTTCAGCACTTCCCCTGTGTTTTTATCGGGCGAGCGTCGAATGCTCTCCGCCGAAATAACAGAAGCAACGGTATTTGTATTTTTTTGAAATGCGATAATTGAATTTACCGTTTCTCTCCGGGCGTTGGTTCTGCTGCCAGTAACAACAACCGCTTCCAAATCCTTTGCTGCCGTCTCTATTATAATATTCAATTCGTTTGCGTTGCCTTCCGCCACTTCTACTTCAGCAATATGCTTCTCTGCATAACCCACTGCAGAAATAATTAATCCATATGTTTTGTTGGGCGAAAGATGCAGCGTATAGCGGCCTTCTATATCCGTAATGGTTCCTCCGGGCACTCCGGAAATTTTGACAGATGCGCCCGGAACGGGTTCGTTTTTTTCATTTACCACCTTGCCTGCTAACGGTATGGTTTGCGCATGAACAAATAAAAAGGATAGCATGAAAATAAATACGGCACAACTTCTAAGCATAATTTGCATACCTGAATTTTCGGCAAAGAAATGCTTCCGGTGTTAACCCATAATTACGGCAACGTTAACAATATATAGCCCAGGTATTACCATAATGTTAATGAGGTGCATAAAATGTGGAACAAAAACAGGCATGTTAAGAAATTATTAACTCTCGAAATCAGGGGTGGGCAGAAAATGATACCTTTACTTTTGCCCAAAGTTTCTGTTATGATCAATTCTATAATGAAGATCTTTTTACCTAAGGACCGGGTTTTTTACCAACTCTTTGAAGAAGTTGCCGTTAAAGTACTGGAAATGGCAAGGAAATTAAAAGAAGTGGTGCACGAACCGGATTACGATAAAAGGTCAGCGATAGCTTCCCAGATTGAAGAACTTGAACATGTAAATGATGACCTTACCCATAAGATATTTACGGAATTAGGCAGAAATTTCATCACCCCTTTCGACCGGGAGGATATCCATTATCTCGCTTCTGCCTTAGATGATATAGCTGATTATATTTTTGCTTCATCCAAAAAAATTAAATTTTACCGCGTTAATCCCAATGACCAGGGCATGCAAAAATTCGCGGAACTGATTGTTCAGGCATGCGAACATATTAAAACGGCGGTGCATGAATTACGCGACATGAAAAACCTTCGCCAGATAACAGAATCGCTGGTAAAAATAAACAGCATCGAAAACCAGGCAGATGATATATTTGATATGAGCATTGAGCGCTTATTTGCTACCGAGCCGGATGCTAAAGAAGTAATAAAGAAAAGAGAGATTTACCAGGCCATGGAAATAGCAACAGACAAATGTGAAGATGCCGCCAATGTAATCGAATCTATTATAGTTAAATATGCATAATGTTTGAGAATTTGAAACTTTCAGATCTCCTCATTACCAGATTTTCAAACCAGGATGTATGACCTTATTAGTTGTAATTATCATTCTAGCTTTGCTTTTTGATTATATTAACGGGTTTCATGACGCCGCCAACTCAATAGCCACTATTGTTTCCACTAAAGTGCTCACTCCTTTCCAGGCAGTGCTTTGGGCAGCTTTGTTCAACTTTGTAGCATTCTTTATTTTTAAAGATCATGGCGTAGCAAATACCATAGCCAAAACCGTAAAGGAAAGCTATATTACGCTCCAGGTGGTACTGGCAGGTTTGTCGGCCGCCATTATATGGAATCTCATTACCTGGTGGTTTGGGATACCTTCCTCTTCTTCACATACGTTAATTGGCGGATTTACAGGCGCGGCTATTGCCCATGCAGGCTTTTATGCTGTAAATGCCGCCCCGGTTTTGCAGATTGTAGCATTTATTTTTTTAGCGCCGCTTGTAGGAATGATTATGGCGTTTATCATTTCACTATGGTTTATTCATTCTTTCCAAAAAAGTATTTGGCCTAAGTTGTTTTCTATAGCCATTATAGTGATTACGATAGTAACGCTTTCCCAAATCATGGAATTCGATCCGGCTAAATTAAAATCACACTACGATGGTTATATCATGAAGGTGATTTTTCATTCACACAACTTTAAGCTGGTGCTACTCGCCTGTATCATATTCATAATGTGCATATTTACGCTTTACCTGAGTAAGTTAAACGCTCACCGGTCTACTGTGTGGTTTAAACGACTGCAATTGGTTTCTTCTGCTGCGTTTAGTATAGGTCATGGTGGCAATGATGCACAAAAAGTAATGGGTATTATTACTGTTGCTCTCATTTCGCATGGCAGTATCCAATCTTTTGATGAAATGCCGTTCTGGGTTCCTATAGCCTGCTATACAGCAATAGCATTGGGTACATTAAGCGGGGGATGGAAAATAGTAAAAACCATGGGCAGCCGTATTACCAAGGTAACACCCTTTGAAGGTGTTGCCGCTGAAACAGCAGGCGCCATTACGCTTTTTGTTACCGAGCACCTTAAAATACCGGTAAGCACCACCCATACCATTGCAGGGGCTATAATGGGTGTGGGAGCCACTAAGCGGCTATCGGCCGTACGCTGGGGCGTTACCGTTAACCTGCTTTGGGCATGGATCATAACCATACCTATAAGTGCGCTCATGGCAGCCATCATATACTGGCTCTCGCATTTCTTTTTTTGATTTTTAATCTGCTATACTTTAACCCGAAGTGGGTAACTTCGCCCGGGGTAAAAACCGGGTTATCACAGCCTTTAATTTTCGTATTCTGTTCAGGTGAAGCATGGCTGCACAGAATTTTTAGAAAAAGACGAAAAAGCGCTGTCCGGTGGCGTTTGAGGTACAATATGTTATTCTATAAACAGATCATTATTTTTCAAATGAAAGGAATTATTTTGGCGGGTGGATCGGGCACAAGATTGCATCCAATTACTTATGCGATCAGCAAGCAAATTATGCCGGTTTACGACAAACCCATGATCTATTACCCCTTATCAACCCTTATGCTGGCAGGCATCAGGGAAGTGCTCATCATTTCTACACCACATGATCTGCCCAACTTTAAAAAATTATTTGGAGACGGCAGCCATTTAGGACTGCAGTTCTCCTATGCCGAACAGGCAATACCCAACGGGCTTGCCCAGGCATTTGTAATAGGGGAAACATTTATAGGCAAAGAAAAAGTGGCGCTTGTATTGGGTGATAATATCTTTTATGGAAGCGGCTTGGGCCGCACCTTAAGCAATAATATTGATCCCGATGGCGGAATAGTATATGCTTACCAGGTAAGCGATCCGGAACGATATGGAGTGGTAGATTTTGATGAAACGATGAAGGCGCTTTCTATCGAAGAAAAACCGGTAAAGCCTAAAAGCAATTATGCAGTGCCGGGGTTGTATTTCTACGACAACGAAGTAATAAATATTGCTAAAAGTTTAAAGCCTTCCCCACGAGGAGAATATGAAATTACAGATGTGAACAAGGAATATCTGCGCAGGGGCAACCTAAAAGTATCGGTATTAGACAGGGGAACTGCATGGTTGGATACAGGAACATTCGATTCACTGATGCAGGCTTCCTTATTTGTACAGGTAATTGAACAGAGGCAGGGCATAAAAATTGCCTGCATAGAAGAAATTGCATATATAAAGGGGTTTATAAATAAGGAACAATTATTGAAAATAGCGGAACCCCTGATGAAAAGTGGTTATGGCGAATATCTTCTGAACTTAGTATCTTGAATTAAATTTTATAACAGCTATGAAAAAAATTCTGGTAACAGGTGGTTGTGGCTATATAGGATCGCACACTATTGTTGACCTGGTTGAAAACGGGTTCGACATCATTTCCGTTGATAATAATTCGCGATCCTCTGAGCGTTTGCTGGAAGGCATCGAAAAGATAACCGGCAAAAAAGTAAAAAACTACAAGGTAGACCTTTGCGACTTTAATGATACCAATGCCATTTTTGAAGAAAATGAGGATATAGCCGGTATCATTCACTTTGCCGCGTATAAAGCTGTAGGGGAATCGGTGGAAAAACCCTTGCTTTATTTTGAAAACAACCTCGTTTCACTGATCAACCTTTTGAAATGCGTTGAATTTTTCAAAATCCCTTATTTCGTTTTTTCTTCGTCCTGCACGGTGTATGGGAATCCCGATCATATACCGGTAACAGAAACCACACCTACCAAAGCTGCAGAATCACCGTATGGGTATACCAAGCAAATGGGGGAACAAATCATTGGCGAATTTTCGCACGTCAATGACACTGCATGTGTTTTATTGCGCTATTTCAATCCCGCAGGCGCCCACCCATCCGCGCTCATAGGAGAGTTACCTATTGATAAACCGCAGAATCTTGTTCCCGTTATTACGCAATCCGCCATTGGCAAATTACCCGGCATTACGGTATTTGGCAATAATTACCCTACACGCGATGGATCTTGCGTAAGAGATTTTATACATGTAAGCGACCTGGCCCATGCCCATACGCTGGCGCTCCAGTATTTGATAGATAAGAAAAACAAAAGCAATCCTGAAATATTTAACCTTGGCACAGGTTCGGGTATTACCGTACTGGAAACGATTCAGGCATTTGAAAAAGTAACGGGTATTCCTTTGAATTATACCATTGGCGCTAACCGTCCGGGCGATGTGGTTGCTATTTATGCCAATAATGATAAAGCCAGACAACAACTGGGCTGGCAACCCGAATTTAACCTGGAAGACATTTTGGGAACCGCCTGGAAATGGGAACAAAAGCTTAAAGAGGATGAAAAATTGTTTACAGGAAAAAATATCCAGTTAAATTAATCCATTATTTTGCGGCATAAAATATACGAATAAAATCATGTTAAAAGACATACAGGTAACCGGGCAAAAAGATACAAGAAGCGGATTTGGAGATGGCATTTATGAATTAGGCAAAAAAAATCCAAATGTGGTGGCACTTACTGCCGACCTCGCAGGCTCATTAAAATTGAATGCATTTATTAAAGATTTTCCCGATCGTTTTATACAATGTGGCATAGCAGAAGCCAATATGATAGGCATAGCTGCCGGATTAACCATTGGCGGTAAAATTCCCTTTACTACTACTTTTGCCAATTTTTCCACAGGCAGGGTGTACGACCAGATCCGCCAGTCGGTGGCCTATTCCGGAAAGAATGTAAAAATATGCGCTTCACATGCCGGGTTAACCCTGGGAGAAGATGGCGCCACACACCAGATATTAGAAGATATAGGCATGATGAAAATGGTGCCGGGTATGACTGTTATCGTGCCTTGCGATTATAATCAAACCAAAGCTGCCACACTTGCCATAGCAGATTATGTGGGTCCTGTATATCTCCGCTTTGGCAGACCCGTATGGCCGATATTTACGAAAGCTGATGAAAAGTTTGAGATCGGTAAAGCTCAGTATTTCTCACAGGGCAGTGATGTTGCCATTTTTGCCTGCGGCCACATGGTATGGAAGGCTATTGAAGCAGGAATATTACTGGAAGAAAAAGGAATAAGTACCGAAGTTGTGAATATACACACCATAAAACCTTTAGATGAAGAAGCTGTATTAACCACCCTACGCAAAACAAAATGTGCAGTAACGGCAGAAGAACATAATATTATTGGCGGATTGGGTGATGCGATAGGACAGGTGGCCGCCGGACATTTCCCCGTTCCTATTGAATATGTGGGTACCAAAGATACATTTGGCGAAAGTGGCAAGCCCCTTGAGCTATTAAAAAAATACGGGCTTGATACTCCTGATATTGTTGCCGCGGCGGAAAAAGTGCTGAAGCGGAAATAAGGCATTTAAAATTTAACCCAGGTATGGCAATTAATCGTGCTGATGATATTTTGTTACTGCAGGAATTCCGCATACCCGCTACCAGGGAGAAAGCTTTTACCAGTATTATAAAAAAGTACCAGGAAAAACTGTACTGGCATATACGCCGTATGGTCATTCACCACGAAGATGCCAATGACGTTTTACAAAATGTGTTCATTAAAGTATGGAACGGGCTCGATAACTTCCGCGAAGATGCGCAACTCTATACCTGGCTGTACCGGATTGCTACCAACGAATCGCTGACTTACCTCGAACAGCAAAAGAAGAAATCTTCAGTATCTATTGACAATGAAGGCAGTATAGCCAGCCAACTGAAAGCCGACAAGGATTTTGATGCAAACAAAATAGAATGGAAATTGCAATTGGCCATCCAGGAACTACCTGAAAAACAGCGCCTCGTATTTAACCTGCGTTATTACGATGAGATGCCCTACGAAGAAATGAGCAGGGTACTTGATACCTCGGAAGGTGCATTAAAAGCCAGCTATCATCACGCAGTGAAAAAGATAGAAGACTTTATTTTAAATCATTAAACCTTCCACATATAACGTAGTCTTAACATTTAATGAAACGTAATTCGGACATAGAGAAAGAATTAAAAGAGATCAGCCCGGTCCTATCTGAAATTAAAAACAATACCGTTTTTAAAGTGCCGCCTGGATATTTTGAAGCTTTACCCGAAAAACTATTAAGGCTGGCAAAAGAAAATAAAGTGGACAATGGTTTGTCGCCAGATGAGGAAATTCAAGCATTATCACCTCTTATTGCATCATTAAAAAATAAACCGGCATTCAATATTCCTGCTGGTTATTTCGATACACTTCCTCAAAGCATTACAGAAAAACTGGATGAAACAAAAAAAGAAGCCCCCGTTTTTCAAATTAATACCCGCTTTAAAAGCAGGAACCGGGGATGGTGGAAATATGCTGCAGCCGCCGCCATAACCGGGGTTATTGCAGTAAGCACATTGTTTTTTTGGAATAATACACAGGATAATAATAGCAGCCATACCCTGTCATCTACCGGAAATGATAAACAACAGCCTGTGTTAATACAGCTACCCGAGGTTTCCGATATTGACCTGGCAGGCTATCTTTCAGCCGTACCCGAAACACCGGAATGGGTTTCAGAAAACGATGCTGATACGGAATTTGTAGATATTGTTTTTTTAAAGATGGATGATTCAAACCTGGGAAATATGCTTATGGATATACCCTACGAAGCGCTCCGCAATTATGAGGAAGATATTTCTGGTAGAGAGGTATCTTTCTAAAAAGAGGCAGTATTTTTAGCTAACAGCTTTTTAAATTTTCAATATTATACCATAACATATAGATATTATTACTATAACTAACGGTTTTCTTAAAACTTTTCTATTAAAATAAAAAAATTAAATATTTTTTTCCGTGAAAAAAATTTTTTTACTTTTTGGATTTATTACATTTGCAACCTTGCTAACGAACGGACAAGAAGTTGCAGACTCCGGAAACGGCAGAGAGAAAATAAAAATGCTTGAAATTGGGTATCTCACCAGGGAATTGCAACTCTCTTCAAATGAAGCCGAAAAATTTTGGCCGCTGTTTAATAAATACCGAAAAGAATTAAGGGCTGTTATAAAGGATAAGAATATTAATGATGCCCTTGAGAAACAACAAAAAGCCCTGGATATAAGGAAAAAATACAGGAAGGATTTTCGCAGTATTTTGGATGAAGAAAGGGGGCGAAAAGTATATGAGGCGGAAGACAGATTTAAGACTATGGTGCGCAGGGAAATGCAGCAAAGAATAAAAGCTAGGCAGAACGGCGGATCACAACCCGGCAAGCACAAATGATTTTTTAAATACCGAATAATTACCTAATTTTAACTTGGTGTTTTTCATAGGTTAGCAACGGCTGGCTCTTTCTAGGGCTGGCCTTATTTTTTTAAGGGAGTGATTGTGTGGCAAAGGAACACGTGTATCTTTTTACAGGCGAATAATAATCCGGGAAACAGAAATAACGTTTTACGAATGCTTTGAAATACTGTCCAGTAAATCTTCCGCAAGATCATATACAGACTGCATCTCGGCCTCATTAATAACAGGAGTATATAAAGCAACCTCACATTGCTGGGCAAGCAATTGAAACTGGGCAATAATGATATCATCGAATCCCTTTATCTTCAATTGCTCCTCTATATTCTTTTTACTCAGATGCGTACCGGGGGGGATCTGTAACCTTTCATTCATGTAATTCCATAATGCTTTGCCCAATTCGGAGTAAAATCCCTGCCCGTTTTGCTGTATAAGCATAAGGCGCGTCCGAAATAAAGGATTGGATAAAAAAGCAGGCTGTAATTCCTCCTGGTTAACAGGCATCGTTTCCAGGCGGCTGTCTTTTTTAACAACTTTCGCAGCGGGCGCACTGAATGGCAAACGAATATACCTGAATAAAATAAAGCCAAATAGAACCAGCAGCCCGGCAGCTACGCCCATTATCCAGAACCTGTTCGTTTTGATTTTTGTATTCTCCTTTTCAGTTACAGCGGAGCCGTTGTAAAGGTTTTTTTGCGCAGCAGGAACAGCATTAATAAAAATAGAATCCGTTTTTGCAGTTTTATACTGGTTAACCTGCGGATCAAAGTAGGAGAACTCAACAGGGGCAATTTTTATTTTACCTGTTCGTTTAGGCATTACCGTGAATGCAAAAGTTTTATAGCCCCGCATAGGTACAACGGTTCTTAAAACATCTTCCTTTATCTCAGGTTCGTATGCTTCAATGTCTTTTGGCCAGTGCACGGCAGGGGCATTAATAATTCCAAAATTACCTTCACCTTTTATAATAATCCTGAGGACCGCTGCATCATTTAAAGTAATTTCATTTTTGTTAATAGTAGCTTCAATGCTGAAATCTCCTACCGCCCCATTAAAAGAGGATGGTTTGGCGGAAGCAGGAAGCGCTTTTACCGTTACCGCTAATGGATTGCTTTTGATATTTACATTTTCTGTTACAATTCCTTCGTGTGAAACATCATCAGATTCAAAGGATCGCAGCAATTCCGGAAGATGCGCTCCTTTGTCTTTCATTGCTTTTTCTGCACTCAAAAAAGAAATGGAATTTTCTACTTCTGCCGGGTCAAGCTCAAGTATGCCCGACTGGAGCGGAAAAAGTTGTGATTTGCGGATAAGATATACATTAAAATCTTTACCATTCAGCGTTTCAATAGTGGAGGGCACGGATGAAGGATCAACTATATCATATACACTAAAACCATTAAAAGAAGGTCTTTTGGATACTTTGGATTCGGAGCGCAGGCGGGTATATAATTTATAGGTGGCTACAACCGGCTCACCTTCATAGCAGTGATTTTTATTAACATCCACCTTAATAAAAAGATTCTGCCGGATCTTATTATGAATATCTTCACCCTTGCGGAGAATATAATCGCTGTATAAATTTTGTTGCAAAACATCATCGTAGCGCTGGCTTTGAAAATTATACTGGTTATTGTTGTGTTTTGCCTGGTTAACTTTAAACCTGATGGTATTGAAAACAAAACGCCGGTTATTTATCTTAGCGGAGGCCCCTGAAAGAGAATAGTTACCGGGGCCCCCAGGCTGTATAATATATACAAAAGAAACATAATTATTCACAACGCCATTAATGGCTGAAGTGCCCGCTGTATGGTGCGGCCCTTCAACAATCTTACACCCTTTAAAAGAAGGCGGAACAAATTGCTGCACTTCATCTGCATTCTCAATATTAAATTGCAGTTTTATTAATTCATCCTGCAGAATGATATTTTTATTGGCTGAAGCAATAGCTTTCACCTGACCGGAACCCTCCCGGGCCGTGAGGCAAAAAACAAATGGCAGCAATGCAAACTGAAGTAAATATTTTCCTATACGATTCATTTTTTATTTTCTTCCCTCCACGCCTGTAACAATCACAATATGAGCATAACAAATATAGCATTTGACTACAAGAGGCCGGGATAAAGTTGCGTTAAAAGACAGTCTTCACGCTTATGCCCGGCGTATATTACAATCGTTTGACAACAGCGGGGTAAATGAAACAAAAACATTTAGCCAAACATAATTCAATTATCGCATGCCACCATAATCAAACAATGTTTTTAGTATCTTGTTCCGATTATAATATAAACAAATAACATTCACTGTATGTTACTTCTTGGCATTGACGTGGGCACATCATCCATAAAGGTATCTGTAATTAATGCTGCCGATACAAAACTGGTTGCCTCAGCCCAATTTCCTGAAACTGAAGCTACCATTATTTCGCAATATCCCGGCTGGGCGGAGCAGGAACCCGAAAGCTGGTGGCAGTATACCTGCCAGGCTATACAAAAACTCAATGCCTCCGGCACTTACGATCCCAAAGATGTAGCGGCTATAGGGATCGCTTATCAAATGCATGGACTGGTAATTGTTGATAAAGATAAAAAAGTATTAAGACCGTCTATTATTTGGTGCGACAGCCGGGCTGTTGAAACAGGTAATAAAGCTTTTGAAGCCATCGGAACCTCCTACTGCCAGCAATCTCTGCTGAATTCACCCGGCAATTTTACCGCATCAAAATTAGCCTGGGTAAAACAGCACGAGCCTGCGGTATTTGAAAAGGTGGACAAGCTGATGTTGCCGGGCGATTATATTGCCATGCAGTTAACGCAGGAAATAACCACATCTCCTGCTGCATTATCAGAAGGCATTTTATGGGATTTTCAATCCAATGCCCTGTCAAAGGAGGTGATGAATTATTATGGATTTTCTGAAAATATCATACCTACGGTGCAGCCCGTATTTTCTGTTCACGGCAATGTAACAATAGCTGTAGCAGCAACATTGGGATTAAAAGCAGGTATTCCGGTGGCGTATAAGGCCGGCGACCAGCCCAACAATGCGTTGTCGTTAAACGTAATGCAGCCTGGTGAAATAGCCGCCACAGCAGGCACTTCGGGAGTGATATATGCCGTTAGTGATCAGTTAACAGGCGATCCGCAATCAAGAGTAAATAGCTTTGCGCATGTAAATCACAGTGCATCACAAAAAAGTATCGGCGTATTACTTTGCATTAATGGCACCGGCATAATGAACAGGTGGGTAAAAGAGGCGGCCGGTAGTAATTTATCGTACGCTCAAATAAATGAACAGGCGGCAAAAATCCCTTTGGGAAGCAACGGGCTTACCATATTGCCCTTTGGCAACGGAGCAGAGCGCATGCTCGAAAATAAAATGATGGGTGCGCAGATCAGTAATCTGCAGTTAACCACGCATCAGCCAGCACATTTATTTCGGGCTGCTCAGGAAGGCATTGCCTGCGCTTTTCGTTATGGATTGGATATTCTGAAGGAAAACGGGCTTCGCCCCTCTGTTATCCGTGCCGGAAAAGCCAATATGTTCTTAAGTGAAGTATTTACTGATCTTTTCGTGAATTTTACCGGCACACCGGTAGAGCTATATGAAAATGATGGCGCAGTGGGAGCTGCCATTGGCGCAGGTATTGGCGCAGGTATTTACACTACACCGCAGGAAGCATTCCGCACGTATAAGCCTGTTGCCCTGGCAGAACCTAAAAACAATTATGAAGAATATACGCGTATATATGAAAGGTGGAAGGGGTTACTGGAAAAAGCTTTATCATAGTATACGGCTCAATCATCGTATATATGTTTCCGTTATAACCTGCGTGCTGGCTGTTTTGCCGCTGTTTATCCGTGCGCAGGAGGTACAGGGCACAGTTTATGATATTACACAAAAAAATCCCCTGCCGGGAGTGAGCGTGCTTACCAGTTCGGGTTACGGAACGCAAACTGATTCCTTTGGTTTTTACAGCATTAAAGTCAGTCTGGCAGATTCTATATGGTTCTCTTACCTGGGTAAAGGCACCCCAAAATACCCGGTAAAAACAGTTCAAAACCCCGCAGCTTTTGATATTTCCATACAAATATCAGCGATTGAATTGCCCGGGGTTACCGTTCGAAAGCCTAATTATCGCTTTGATTCTTTGCAAAACCGGAGAGAATATGAAAAGGCGTTTAATTACCGCAAACCCGGATTACATATCTCTACTTTGTCGCCGGGCAGCGTTGGAGCTGGGGCCGGCGTTGACATCAATGAACTGATCAATGTATTTCGCTTTCGCCGCAACAGGAATATGAAATTTTTGCAGGGATGGCTGATAAAAGAAGAACAGGAAAAATATATTGATTACCGCTATAGCAAACTGTTTGTACGAAAACTCACCAGGTTAGAAAGCCCGGAATTAGACAGTTTTATGAAATATTACCGACCTGAGTACGAGTATGTTGTTATGCTGAGTGATGCGGAATTAGGGCTTTATATCCTGGAATGTTTTAAAGAATATAAAACTCCAAAAAGAAGAAGTAATTATTAATTTTTTGCCTCCAAAGTCGCAGGAAAACGCTTTGTGGCTATATTGATCGTCTTCGTAAACATTTTTATTTTTTGAGCAACTCCCTACTTACCCATATCTACAAAAACACCATCTGCTCTTATCGCCACCGGCCAATGTTTTAAATAGTACCCTTCCCCGCTTACATTATACCCCGTACGGATATTGAATTTATAGCTGTGTACCGGGCATACGATATGTCCCGATGCATTAATGCAACCTTCAGCTAAAAATCCGCCCGCATGCGGACACACAGAAGCAAAGGCAAAAACCATATCATTAAGTTTCCCAAGGCATATTTTTTTTCCCCCAACTTCTCTCTCTGCAATATTATTGGCGCCGAAATAAATCTCACTGATATCTTCCGCTATCTTAACCCAGTTATTATTTTCGACCGGCATGTGTTGCTATGCAGTGTTTAACCTTAATACAAAAACTCAGTTTTATAAGGATACCGGATGCGATACAATTCGCGGATCTTATCTGTGAGTACCTTCCTCAATTCATCAATGTTTTGCTTTTCAGTAGCAGATATAAAAATGCAATTACCCTGTGTTACATTTATCCATCTTTGTTTTAGCTCTTCTAATAACTGCATTTTTGTGTCTTCATCCAGCCATTCATCAAAGGTGTTTTTTACATACAGATCCATTTTATTAAAGATGGTAATGACCGGCTTATCATAACATTTCAGATCCTGAAGTGTTTTGTTCACCACCGCCATCTGGTCTTCATACTGAGGGTGTGAAATATCTACCACGTGCAACAACACATCACTCTCCTTCACTTCATCCAGCGTGCTTTTAAAGCTTTCTACCAGGTGATGCGGAAGCTTACGGATAAATCCAACGGTATCGCTCAGCAAAAAAGGTGTATTTTCAAAAACCACTTTACGGGTAGTGGTATCCAACGTGGCAAACAGCTTATTTTCAGCAAATACCTCGCTCTTGCTCAGTACATTCATAATAGTAGATTTCCCTACATTGGTATAGCCTACCAAAGCAACGCGGATGAATTCACCCCGGTCTTTCCGCTGCGTAAAAGCCTGCTTGTCTATCTCCACCAGCTTTTTACGCAAAAGCGATATCTTGTCACGCACGATACGCCGGTCGGTTTCAATTTCTGTTTCCCCCGGTCCTCTCGTTCCTATACCTCCGCCAAGTCTTTCCAAATGCTTCCACATACCCCTTAACCTCGGTAGCAAGTATTGATATTGCGCCAGTTCAACCTGGGCCTTGGCCTGGGCGGTTTTAGCGCGATTGGCGAAAATATCCAGGATCAGATCGCTGCGGTCTATCGTTTTTATCTCCAATATTTTTTCAATATTGGAGATTTGCGACCCGGTAAGTTCATCATCAAAAATGGCAACCTGTATATCGCCGTTCTTTTCAATATACTGCCTGATCTCTTCGAGCTTGCCTTTGCCTATAAATGTTTTACTATCAGGATGAGGGAGCTTCTGATAGAATTTTTTTACTGCTTTTGCACCGGCTGTTTCAGCCAAAAAGGCCAGCTCTTCAAGGTATTCCTTCAACTGGTGCTCCGTTTGCAACTTATGCACCAGCCCCACCAGCACCGCTTTTTCTTCCTGTAAAAATTTGCTCTTTTTATCTATCAATCCTTAAAATTTAGAACCGCAAAGGTAAATGATGCATAATAAAAAACGGATGTCACTATTAACATCCGCTTCCGTTTAAAAATATAATAAATTAAATTTATAACCCGCTTATCGTTAGCCCGATAGAATAGGGCTTAACATTTGGGCCGGCGCCTTCCCTGATGAATTCATTAAACTGGTAGGTTCCAAAAATCGAAAACACACCATATCCTACACGAAGTGTTCCGGCTAAGCGGGTAGTATTAAAATTTCTTTTGTCCTTTATTTTCCGGGTATAACCGCCGTATCCTTCCGTGTCGCGCGTTATTTTAGCTTTGGTGTGCGCATCTATCATGGTTCCCACTTTAGCCCCCAGAGCCACTTTAAATGATTTATTATAACTGGTTGGATTGCTGGCGAACCGAAGTTCTACGGGAACTTCCAGGTACCCTGTAGCGATCTTATATTTTTTATAGGAGCTTATGGTATCATGCGCAAAATTTAAGGGATATTTTCTCAGGTCAACTGTAGTTTCCTTAAAAAACATATTGTCGGTACCCAGTCCTGCCCCTATAGCTGCACTGAACCGGGGATCTGATTTAAAGGGAAAATCAAACATGAAATACATGTTAAAGGTTCTGCTTAAACCTCCTGTATTAAGCGAATCAGGACTTCCACCCCAGCCATTATAGCCTATCTGGATCATAAAATGATCTGCAGCACGGCCGGAAAGCTGGCTGTTGTTCCTGCTTTTTTGCCGGGAAAGCGTATCTGTTTCCGTTTGTGCCAATAAAAAATTACCCCATACTAATAGTGAAATGACCAGTAAGAAACGCTTCATAAATTAAATTGAGTGACAAATGTATCCTGCAACAGGTTAATAAAAGGTTAAAGAGAGCAAATATAAAAGACATTTTCTTCAACCGTAAAAGCAGTTAACCAGTACGAATTACACCGGCGCCTGTTGAGTTGAATCGGGGCTTTCCCCGGAAAACGCCCGCAAGATATTGATATTAGGGTAGATTTTAAAAAATGAATAAGCGCAGAAAAGGATGATAACAACTCAATCAGACAGAGTCTGCCGCCTGATAGTCTGAAAAAATTATTATACTTGCCGCATTAATATAATTCCGCTTTTATGAACCGCTCCTTTTTAATTGTTGTATCCATTGCATTATTACTTGGCTCCTGTAATCCCCAAAAAACAGTTTTTGAGGAAGTGGATGGTCTTGCCGCTTTCAGCGCCGACAGTTTGGGCAAGCATATCGCTGAACTTTCGGATGATGATTTTGAAGGACGAAAACCATTTACTGAAGGAGAAACAAAAACGATCCAATATTTAAAGGAAAAGTTTATTGCCGCGGGGCTGGAACCCGGCAACGGTGAAAGTTATTTCCAGGAAGTGCCGATGGTGAACATTACTACTCATGCTGCGCCAGCTATGCAGGTACAATCTGCCAAAGGAAATTTTACTTTAAAAGGACCGGATGATTATGTGATATGGACAGACAAAACAGATACTGCCGTTTCGCTTGATAATGATGAACTTGTTTTTGCGGGCTATGGCGTGGTAGCCCCGGAGTATAACTGGAATGATTATGAGGGATTAGATGTAAAAGGGAAAGTGGTAATGGTACTGGTGAACGATCCCGGTTTTAACGCAGGTGATACGTCCTTGTTTAAAGGAAAAACGATGACCTACTATGGCCGGTGGACGTATAAATTTGAAGAAGCCGCCCGGCAGGGCGCCAAAGGCTGCTTAGTTGTTCACAATACCGAAGCAGCCAGCTACCCGTTTACTGTAGTGCAGAACAACTGGAATACCTCCCGCCTGCGTTTAGACCCGCGGGGAAAAGTTGAAAAGATATGCGATGTAATTGGCTGGATATCGGGGCCGGCAGCGCAAAAATTATTGACTGCTGCCGGTAAGGACACTGCATTACTTGCCAGTGCCGATATAAGGGACTTTAAAGGCGCGGCTTTAAACCTGAAATTATCAACTTCCATACAGGTAAAAACCAATTACAATCAATCCAATAATGTAATTGGCAAAATAACAGGCAGCAAGTATCCTGACGAAACCATCATTTACACAGCGCACTGGGATCACCTGGGTATTGGAACGCCCGATGAAACCGGCGACTCTGTTTACAATGGTGCATTAGACAATGCAAGCGCCACAGCCGGCTTATTAGAACTGGCGCGGGGATTTAAAAGTTTGCCAACAAAACCTGAACGGACTATTGTCTTTTTGTCTGTAACCGCAGAGGAACAGGGCCTTTGGGGTTCGGCCTATTACGCTCAAAACCCTATTTACCCGGCCAATAAAACCGTAGCCAATATCAATATGGATGGGTTGAACTGGTATGGTAAAACAAAGGATGTGATTATAGTAGGACAGGGACAATCGGAACTGGAAAATTACCTGCGGCAAGAAGCCGCCAAAGTGAACCGTGTTATTACGCCCGAAGTGCATCCCGAAGCGGGCTATTACTATCGCTCCGACCATTTCAATTTTGCCAAAGCAGGCATCCCGGCTTTATATGTCGGCAGCGGTATTGATGTTATTGGAAAAGAAAGTGGGTATGGCAAAAAAATGGATGAGGAATATACTGAAAAACATTACCATCGCCCCTCCGATGAATATGATACCGCCACCTGGAAATTAGATGGCGCTATTGACGATCTTCAACTGCTGTTTCGCGTTGGGCGCCGCCTCGCGTATGGACAAAACTGGCCGCAATGGAAAACGGGTTCGGAGTTTAAGACGATCAGGGAGAAAGGGGAATAAGTTTTAGTTTGTGGTATTATAATAACATTAAAAAAAGGAATTGCTTTGGAATGTTAATTAAACCGGCTCTATTTTTTCAGCGCTGCAATAATAGTTCTGAAGCTTTCTATTCCCGCCTCCAGGTTTTCAACAATCTCCTCCGCCAACTCATCCGGATCAGGCAGATTATCCAAATCGGCCAGTGATTTATCTTTTAACCAGGTGATATCCAAACTGGTTTTATCCCTGGCGATGATCTCATCATAGGTAAATTTTCTCCAGCGTCCGTCAGTATCGGTTCCACTCCATGTTTGTTTTCGTTTATGCCTGTTGGTTGGGTTATAACAGTTAATGAAATCCTGCAGGTCTTCCAGTTTCAGCGGATTCTTTTTTAAGGTGTGATGGATATTGGTGCGATAGTCGTATACCCATACTTCTTTTGTCCATGGGTTTTTACTGGACGGCTTGCCATCAAAGAACAGCACATTCAAGTATGGTTAAGATTCTATCCAAGCCAATCCCTTTATCGCCTTTTTCTAATCCTTTGGCTGAAGTGTTATGCTTAATCAAGCATTTCTTGATTATGTCTATATCCGATAATTTTTCTGAAGGGTTAAGCGATTTATATTTTTTTACAAATCCAACTCCACTATCAAATACATCAATCTCCAAAAAATATATCTCTGATAAAGAATTCTCTTTTAAAACATCGCTTTTAAAATATGTTGTAAGTCCCTTATGGATTTTAAATTCTTCAACTAATTTTCTTCTCTTCTTCTTATAAAACTTGATTAAAAGACCTCTCAAACTTGGGTCTAACGGAACATTATTTTCGTCTTTGTTACCCCATTCAAAAGTGTTTTTCATTAATTCGTAAACAATACCCATTAAATGAACTTTAATTTCATCGTATGAATTTTGAGCATCTTTTGAATAACCAAGAAGTTGTTGAATTCCTCCTTTTAAATTATTTGATAATGTAGTTTCGTTGGCCGTGAATACTCCATTTATTTCAAAGCATGGTAAGATTCCACGGTCTTCTGATAAATGGTCAAAATTTGTAAGTAACAGCTTCCAATTCTTTTGGGCATTAACTGCTTTCATTCTATCAAAATAGATAGTGTTGTAGCTTTTCAAATACTTTCTAAGGTTAATCTTTCCTGTCTTATCAAAAACTTCGTTCTCATTCCAAACTAAACTGACTAATGGAAAAATTAATTCGTTTTCATATAACTCTTCATAGTCAGTTGCTTCGGGGTTAGAAATATCTATTAATAGTTTTCCCGATTTTTCATATCGCATCCAAGTAAAAACAAATTGGTAAAGAGTTGGCACTATACCAATATAGCTGCTGTCAAGTTCAACAGGTAACAGCACATCAACGACAATATCTAATTTGATGTGTTGGTACAACTGTGTATATAGTTGTTCAACCTCATCTAATTTGACACTCTTGTTTATTTTAATTTGAAACATTTTATTTCAATTGATTTATAAGTTTTCCTTCAAACGCCTTTTTTAAAATACTTTGCCTTAATGCCTCGGCCTGTTGCAGGCTTTCGGTAATGCTTTCTTTCATTTTATCGGCTACGCTGAGGCGGCTTTCGATGGCTTCAACAATTACAGCTTGCTCTTCGAATGAACAAACAGGAAGAGTTATTAATATCATTCGAGTTAATCCTAGATCCTGATTGCCGACACCATGAGTATATTTCTGAGATTGCTTATAGCAATGTGTAGAATTCAAGACATGCTCCAAATAAAATGGATTTACAGATTTTAATGTTTTTAATACTGCAACATGCACCCAAACATTAAATTCAATATCGTAAGTATTTACTCTTGCTATACCAGTTGTTCCACCTTTTGTGTAAAGAACATCACCTTTCTCAGGCTTGCATCTTTGTGATAGTGCATTGTGCAGTTCTTCTGATATAAATTTTGAACCACTAAAATCAATTCCTGTAGGTCTAATATTGCCGCCAGAAATAAATGGTATTCCTATAGCCTGATATTTTGGACTATAATGTGGCCCATCCTTAACTGACCATAATAAGTCACCAAGCCTAACCCAAGAAAATTCGCCAGGCAATTTTGGCAATTTCGACAACTCTTCATCTTCAATAGATGGTATTGGTTTCGACTTTATTTTTTTTAATTTTTGTTGCTTTTCTTTTTCAACGCTTAACTGTTTTACAAATTCCTCTCCCTTTATTGAATTCTGTTTTTCATTTCTCCATTGCTCTGTTAGCTTTCCCTCAAACGCCCATTTCAACACCGCCTGGCGGTAAGTTTTTAGTTGTTGCTGCGCGGTTTTTAACTGTTCTATGCCTTTGTCTAATTCACTAAAGAGTTCTTCTATTTTGGAAACAATGGCTTGTTGGGTGGGTTTGGGGGGAATCAATAAATCATAATTCCAAAGTATGTTTGGGTCAACATGGGGAATACCAACACCTTTTGCCCTTGTGTTTATATCAAGATATTTTGATTGTAAGAAATAATAAGCATAGTTATTATGCATGTCCGGAAAATTCAGCTTAACTAAAGTGCTACCTAATGCACCTTTTATTGCTTTGCCAACATATCCGGAACGGGAACCATCCCAAACCATTAAGAAATCTCCATCTTCACATAAAGCACAGCCAACCCCGTCAGTATATTCATCAATAACTTCTTTCTCAAACGCCTTGATATTCACATATGGAATTGAACATTCTTTTGTCTTTTCCTTTGAGATACGCTTTGGCTTTTTTCCTTTTACAGAAATTACATATTCACCAACCTTCACCCATTTCCAACCTTTTGGCAATTGCTTTATATTTTGGTCTTGTATCATGATTCCAGCTGCTAGTTTTCTTTAATCCTTCTCTTAAATAAGTGACAAATAATTGATTACTAATAGTTTAAAAATAGGTTCTGTTTTTGTAAACAAGGAGAGTTTTTGCTTCGCTTCATTATGTTCCTGCACCTTTGTTTTGGTTTATAGTTGTGATTTGCTTTTAAATTATCCTATATTTGTATTAAGTCTGCTCTGCATGAACGTCGGCTCCACGCCGTTTCCTTCACAAAGTGAAGGATTAGTGCAATGGTGGGCTTATTTTATTTTCGGCAGTTAAAGGATTCTTAGGCCCATAATAGTTTTTCCAACCGGCGATTTTTTCTGAATCGTACAAATCAATCACTACAGATATCTTTTCCTTCAAATAATTATAATAGCGAAGTTCCCCTTTTTCAAAAACATTTTGAACCGCCCAGCAGAAATAGTCTGACACATTTAAGAGCGGTTCTTGTATTTGTTGTGTTACATTAAAAACAATATTTGAAATAATATCCTTCCGATTTATTGGATCATACGATGTACCGTCCTGATCCTCTTTGATACTTTTGAAATTAATACTATTTGCTAATCGTTCTTTTGCTTTTTCCAAAGCCAACTCCAGGTTTTGATTTTTGGTACTTTTTCCTCTTTCTGCAACATGAAGAATAAGTTTCTCGCCGCCAGTTTTGTTAAGTTTATTTTTCAAAAGATGCGAGAGAAGGTCTGCATAAAAATATTGTTCTTTTCCTTTATGCACTGTTTCATACCGTTCTATAGATTTCCTGCCAACTACCGCTTCAAAACTACAGTCAAGACTTTTAATAAAATCCATAAATAGTTTTCTTACCTCGGGTAAGTCATCTGTGGCGTGAAAGAAATAACCTTTCGATGCTTTCTTCTTCCTCACAGATACAACATCAAAATAGGGATTGGTTGCTACTTCATTCTGTAGCGTATGAATGGTATTTCTTATTTCAGTAAGCGGTTGTCTAAATTTTGCCATGCCGATGATAAAAGATTTACTTACTCCATCAACTCCTATTATACTTGTTTTTCCTTTACCATAAAAGGCAGTATCTCCGGCTTCGTCTAAAAAGCGATGATTGGGTTTTATATTTTTATTCTTTTTTGTCACGCAGATAATGCCTGATTTAATTCATTAATAATTTTATCGGTTTTGTCGCCAAATAATTGCCACAAATGTCTGAATCAGAATTTTTAAAATTTTAGAATAAGCAGAATGTGCAATTACTATGTACTATCAATTCTGCCCATTTTGTAATTCTGTAAATTCTAATTCAGACATTATATTTTGGATTGAAAACCAATTTATATTCAAGACTCTTTGCTCCAAAGTTGATTAACAGCCCTTTTGCGAAATCGTAGGCCACTACATAGTTTTTAGCCTGTGCCAAATGAACATCTTCCAAAGTAATAACAGCTTTTAATTCTACCACTATTTTCCCTTCTACTATAAAATCTGCTCTTCTTGTTCCTACCTCAGTGCCATTGTAAAAAATTACCTGCTCTACCTCCCTTCCAAATGATAACCCTCCATTTGATAGCTCAATCGCAAGACAGCGCTGATAAATTACTTCCTGAAATCCATTTCCTAAAGTATTATGAACTTTCATGGCAGCGCCGATTATTCTATATGTCAGTTCATCCCTTACCATCAACTTTCCATTCTGTTCATTTTATAATTCTATAAATTATGATTCAGACATTATATTTTGGATTGAAATCCATTTTCTAAAGTATTATGAACTTTCATGGCAGCTCCTATTATTCTATATGTCAGCTCATCCCTTTCCATTCTGTTCATTTTATCATTCTGTAAATTCTGATTCAGACAATTTTACGCTGCCAGCACCTCATTCAACTCTTCCAATATTTTTTCATAATCCTCCTTAAACAGTTGATAAAACCTGCCTAACCCTCCCTGCTTATTAAACGGGTCTAATTCAAAATCGTCTTTCTCCATATGAAAACTATTGGCTACATATTCTTTTATCATTCGCAGCCATACCATTTGTTCTTCGGTAAATTTGGTGGTGGTGCCTGCTTGTTTTTTAAATACCCATGCCTGAAAGTTTTTGTCTACCGTTTTATCGTAGCCAATCAAGTTTTCATCAATACCGCTTATTTTTCTGATAAGGCTTACCAGGGCAATCAGCTCATTTTTGGCGGAGCCATTCGTTTCTTTTAATTGTTCGTATGCCCTCCATACATGTGCAGGCGCCAGCAGCGGTTGTTCTGTTTTTATTTTTTCGTACAGGTCTTTGATCATGCTGTAGGTGAGTTCCCGCCGCCGGTAAGGCTGGCTGTAAAAAATCTGCAGGGCGGTAATTTCATCCTTATGCGCTTCAATCCATGCGGTAAAATTGCTGATGGTAAGTTCCGCAGCCGCTTCCTGGTCTTTTACCCAGCCCAGCTTGGTTACATCGTCAATATTAACCGTATCCATCACCTGGTTGTATTTTTTGCGAACATCCACAATATAATCCCTTAGCTCCGGGTTGTTGAATGCGGCAACCGCCTGTTCAATGATTTGTGTATGTTGCGCCCTGAATTTTGCATCCAGTTCATTAGGAGATATATCCGGGTTCCCGCCTTCTACCTTTTTCCTTATGCCTTCTACCGTATCCGGGTCATAGGCATTCAGCAACTGCTTCACCACATGATTGATAGTTTGTCCATTAGCATGTTCGGCAAAATGTAATTTTTCTTTTTCGTCAATCTGCTTGTCAAGGCGGATCAGGCGGTTGGCCAATGTTGTCAGGATATCTTCACCTGTATTGCCAATAGCTACATGCTGTAACAGGTCTTTCAGGCTCATACCCGGCTTCTTCTCCAGCGGGCGGCTGTCTGTTTTCTGCGATTGCTCAACGCCTATGGCATCAATGATCACAAAATGATCTTTGGTGAACCTGGCAGATGGCGTTCCGGTGGCTCTCAGTTGTTCAAGCGAACAGGTACGTGTGCCGCGTCCCTTCATCTGCTCGTAATAACTCCGGCTTTTTACGTCCCGCATAAATACCAGCACTTCCAGGGGACGTATATCCGTGCCGGTGGCAATCATGTCTACTGTTACGGCAATGCGTGGATAATAATCATTCCGGAACTGGCTGAGCACTGTTTTGGGATCTTCAGTGCTGCGGTAAGTTATCTTTTTACAGAACTTATTTTCTTCGGCAAATTCTTCCCGCACTATCTCAATGATGTCTTCGGCATGCGAATCGGTTTTCGCGAATATCAGGGTTTTGGGCACTTCAAATTTCCCATCCTTATCGGTTCTGTCGGGAAAAACAGAAGGCAGGCTGTCTTTTATAGCACGAACGATTGTACGTATGGTACTAAGGTTCACGATGTCTTTGTCTAACTGCCTGCCGCTATACTCAATGTCTTCATCTACACTCTCCCAGAATTTTTTCCGGGTGAGGCGTTCCCGTTTGTCTACCTTTTCCCCCATCCGTATTTTGCTTCCTTCTTTGGTGATCTTTGTTTCGATGGTAAAAACGTTATAGGGAACCAACACGCCATCTATCACCGCCTTTTCGTAACCGTAATCACTAACAATATTCTTATTGAAGTAACCAAAGGTGCGATTGTCTGGCGTTGCGGTTAACCCTACCTGGAACACATCAAAATAGTCGAACACCTGTTTCCATAAATTATAAATGCTGCGGTGGCATTCATCTATTACGATGAAATCAAAAAACTCAACAGGCACTTTTTCGTTGTACACAACCGGCAGCGGTTCTTTGGGTTGAAAACGTTCATTGGGGTTTTGTTCCTCGGCGCCTTCGTCCATCTCTGTGCCTTTTAAAATAGCGTACATCCGCTGGATGGTAGAAATGTACACCTGGTTATCGGCGGGGATAAAACTGCTTTTCAACCGTGTAACGGCATACAGTTCCGTAAACTTCCTGTTGTCATCATTGGGAACATAGCTCATGAATTCCTGTTCGGCCTGTTCACCCAAATTTTTTGTATCAACAAGGAATAATATTCTTTTGGCTTTGGCAAATTTTAGCAAGCGGTATATAAATGTAATGGCCGTAAAAGTTTTGCCCGATCCCGTGGCCATCTGTATTAAAGCCTTGGGATGATTGCTTCTGAAAGATTTTTCCAGGTTGTTGATTGCAGTAACCTGACAGTGCCGCAAACCCTCCTCCGGCAGTGCCGGTAAATTCAGCAACCTGGCCCGCTGCGATTTTTCCTGCATCAACCACTCACGAAACGTTTCAGGGCGATGAAAAGTAAACACTGTTCTGGAACGTGGTTTGGGATCACGGTAATCGGTAAAACGCGTTAATTCACCGGTACTTTCGTATACAAAAGGCAGTTTCTGATTATCAAGGAACTTTAATTTGGCAGCCGCATAGGCTTCAGACTGTTCTTCATGCATGATAAGGTGTACGCCTTCTTCTGCACGTTTTGCCTCTACGATACCAACCGGCTTTTTATCCAAAAACAACACATAGTCGGCAGGACCAATGTCGGTTTGGTATTCTCTTACTGCAATTCCACTACCGGCTAAAAGGTTAATGCGGGCTTTATGCTGAATAATCCAGCCGCTTTCCGTTAATGCAGTGTCTATCTTATCTCGGGCTATCTGTTCGGGATTTTGGTTCAATGGCAGGGGATTAGATTGCAATATAAAAATGAAATGAATGAGCCAATTGGCAATACAACTTACAAAAAAGTATTGTTATTACAATTGCCTTATACAGTAAGAGGCTGAATTACATGGATGTAGGCGTGCAGCAAGGAGATCTGAAAATACAAAAGGTCGCACATCGCGACCTTGTAAATAATTGAGTGGACCCTGCTGGGCTCGAACCAGCGACCCTCTGATTATGAGTCAGATGCTCTAACCGGCTGAGCTAAGGGTCCTTTCTCCTCAAAGAAGAAATATTATTAATTATTTTAAACTAAGAACTTTATTTTAGCAAACCGCCAGAGCCGATTGTTGCCCCTATCAAAATAAAAACTTTTTGCTCTTCAACCCCGGCTTTTTTATTTTATGGTGTGCAAAGGTAGAAAAAAACATCATTCGGAATAATTTTTCTTCAGGCAGCATATTTAAGATTTATCTTATCCTCTCAGATCGAAGCAACTTTCGGAAGAGGCTCTATCTGATGTATTTATTAAAATATGGGAGAAAGGCAAATCGCTCCATACCATCACAAACCTGAAATTTTACCTTTTTACCATCACCCGCAATACCGCACTCAATTACCTGAAAAAGCAAAAGGGCCGTGAAATTTGCTGCCGGATGATTGCCGGGTTGAATTAAACAGTGTTTTTTTCAACCCTGAGCAATTAATGATCGCCGCCGAAATGATACGCAAAATTCATGAGGCCGTTCAAAGCCTGCCTGCAAGATGTAGTCTCATTTTTAAGTTGATTAAAGAAGAAGGACTACAATACAGGGAGGCTGCTGAATTATTGAATCTTTCCCTAAAACCATTGAAAACCAGATGACACTTGCCTTAAAAAAAATCGGGTCGGCTATCGGGTTCGATATACACAGGTCCGTTTCCTCAGGAGTAAAATCACTTTAAAACTCAATTCTGGATCTATCTTTACATGTCATAACTTCCGAATTGCGCCAATACGGCGCAATTTTGAAGCTGATTCTATGGTTTTTACCATAAATCATGGCATAGTTTTGGCTTAAAGCTATGTCAATCCATTTTGAAGGAGTACTTTTGATTTCCACTCCTCCAATACCTCTGATTTAACTTCACGAAACTTTAAGAATTCATTAACCCCCTGTGAATCAACCAATTATTTTGTACCCTCCCTTTTTGGAACCATTATTGCAAACCGGGAGAAAACCAAAAAATTGAGTTTATATGAATATGTTATTAAAAGGTTTTGGTTGTTTTGCACTTGTTTTATGTATCTCCTTAGCTTCTATAGCTAAAGAAGTACATGGCAATTCTACACCCCAGAAAAATGATACCAGCATCGCCACTACAGAAATAGTTGTGGCAGCGGCAGTTAGCTCTCCTTCTAAAAACACTGAGGCTGCTGCTATTGCTAAAGAAGAAGTAAAGACGGCGCCTGAAGTAATAGCTGCAGATAAAAGCTTAGTAACCAAGCAAAACGTTTACAGCAGTTTACATCCCATGTCTGTATCTTTTGTAAGGGCTTATGAAAAAAGGCATGAAGCACGGCTCGAAAAGATCACATCTAAATATGTTCGTCAACTGGCGCTCATAGATAAGATAATGATCCGGTATGAACTTCCCACAGATCTGAAATACCTTGCCCTTATTGAATCTGAAATGTTCAATGGTGCAGTATCCCGCAAGGGAGCTGTAGGACCCTGGCAATTCATGGCCCCCACAGGCAGGCTGATGGGTTTAACCATCAATCGCCACAGGGATGAAAGACGCGATCTCACAAAAAGCACAAACGCCGCCGCAAAATATCTCAAAATTTTATACAAGCAATTTGACGACTGGCTGCTGGTTATTGCAGCCTATAACGGCGGAGCTTCAAGAGTAGAAAGCGCCATCAAAAAAAGCCATAGCCGCGATTTCTGGAAATTACAGTACTATTTACCTGCCGAATCAAGAGCGCATGTTAAAAAATTTGTAGCTGCCCGGTACATTTTAGAAAAACAGGATGAAGAGCGGGTTCCTTTAATGAACATGGAAAAACTCACGGCTGAAAATCTGAATCAATCAACAGTATTATATCTTAACGGAAAATTCAATGCAGCTACAGTGGCAAAAAACCTGGGCATGGAAGTAGCTGAATTCAGCATGTACAATCCCGGTTTTGATGACGGAGTAGTGACCAATGGTTACGACATGAGATTGCCTAAGGATAAAATGGAGAAATTCAACGAAAAACGCGAAGACATCTTAAATGAATGCATTGAAATGATGCTGGCTGGTAACAATACTGTTTTCAGTAATGACCGCAGTAACTATCCGGAAGCTATCCACCTTCCTAAAACAAAGGCTATTATGTCTACAGGCACAGATAGAACCATTAAAAAGAAATAAAGGGGATTATCTTAATAAAGAAAAGTGCTGAATTTATATATTCAGCACTTTTTTTATGGCCGCTGCTTTCAGCAAACATTCTTCATACTCAGCCTCAGCGTTACTGTAATAAGTAATGGCAGAACCGGCTTGAAAAGAGAGATACCGGCTTGATGCGTTATATAATATACTCCTGATCACTACATTAAAGTCCATATTCTTTTCTGGCGAAATATAACCCATCGCCCCTGAAAATAGGCCCCGTTTGCTTCTCTCGTATTGCTCAATCAATTGCATCACCCGTTTTTTGGGAGCGCCTGTCATGCTTCCCATTGGAAAAGTTGCCTTTAATAACTCTGCAACAGGAGTTTTGCTTTCTACTTCACCGCTTATGGTAGAGATCATTTGATACACCTGCGGAAAAGCATATATACCCATCAATTCATCCACCTTCACACTACCCTCTATGCAAACTTTTGCCAGGTCATTTCTTACCAGGTCAACGATCATTATATTCTCTGAACGTTCTTTTGCGCTGTGCTGTAATGCTTCCTTATTTAACATATCCGCCCCTTCATTATTGCTATTTCGTCGTATTGTACCTTTTATAGGCTGCGACATTACCTTATTCCCACTTTTGCGCAGGTAGCGTTCAGGACTGGCACAAAGCAGGTATTTATCTTCCAGCTTATAGTAACAGGAAAAGGGGTTGGGTGATTCATTGCTTAGCGACCTGTATACCTGCAGCGGATCAATTACCGCGTTTTCATTATAAAATTCCTGGCAAAAATTAATTTCATAACAATCACCCCGCAGTATGTGTTGCTGCAGCTTATGAACGGTATCAATATAAGCAGCACGGGTAAATCTTGTTTTTACTTCAATATGCAAAGGGGTGCTGCTAAGAACGGGTTTAGCATTAAAAACGGCATTGGCTATAGCCTCATGCCCAGAGGCTTTCATCCCTATTCGTAATTCGTTGCCGCGAAGTATTAAAATTATTTCGGGAATAAAAAAGAAAAGATCATCAAATTTTACCAGGTCTGCATTATTGGAATGCAGTGCCTCGATCCCGTTCTTGAGATCATATCCCAGGTGTCCGAAGCACCAGTCGTTATTTTGATCAATAAACGTTTGAAGCAGCTCAAACGCATTGTGAGGACCGGTGCGAAGAATGCTTTGCGCATTAACTGCCAGTATACATTCAAAACTATGTTCCGGCAAATGGTATTGATGATCATCTAAAAAACAACAGATGCTGAACTGGTTGGCCCAACTCAGCATCTGCTCTTTAACTTGTAAAAAATCATGAACAGGAAAGGAACAAAAAGTTCTTTTCACTCTATGCAATTAAAAGTCATCGTCATCGTCATCAAATCCACGTCCTCCATCATCAAACAACCCCATATCCTTAAACTCATCATCAATACCCAGATCATCATCGTCTTCTTTCCCCTTCTTCCCTCCTGCTTTCTTTACTTTTGATTTGGGTATATCAAACTCGTCGAAATCGGGATCCCAATTGTCATCTTCATCCACTTTTTCCCAGTCATCTTTTACATCTTCAACATCCTCATCATCTTCTTCATCCTCACCTTTTGAAGATTTAGAGGCAGACGCAGATTTCCCTTTTACAGAAGGTTTCTCTTCGAATTCCAAATCATCATCCTCATCCTCTTCATCTTCTTTCTTTTTTGATTTGGATGATGTTTTTAAGGGCTTTGCTTTGCCATTATTAGCAGAAGTTCCCTTACCAGCAGGTTTTTTTTCTCTTTCAGATTTTGCCATAGCTTGACTAAATTAACAACGTAAAATTTCTACGAGATTTTGAGATAGCCAAATAATTTCAAAAATAATTTTTATTGTAATACAATACAACAATTAAAGTACCGGAATTATCTGGTCTCTTCCGGGGCCATTGGAGATATATTTTATCTCAGCACCCAAATATCCGTTTATATGGCTTATATAATCCTTCATCGCTTCAGGAACGGAATCAAATGAAGATAATTGTGTAATGTTTGTATCCCATCCCTTAAATGAAGCATAAACCGGGTTTATTGCCAGTTTGGTCATTTGGTAAGGCACCTGTTGCCGGGCTTTACCATCAATTTCATATGCTTCGCATACCTTCAGCTCAGTAAAAGCATCTAATACATCTGCCTTGGTCATTACCAGTTGCGTAACACCATTTATCATACAGGCAAATTTTAAAGCTACGAGGTCAATCCATCCGCAACGGCGCGGACGTCCTGTTGTGGCGCCAAACTCGTTGCCTGTTTTACGTAATTCTTCTCCCACACTGTCGTGCAATTCGGTAGGGAAAGGCCCGCTGCCCACCCTTGTACAATAAGCCTTGGTTACACCTATTACTTCCTTAATTTTTTGCGGTGGCACCCCAAGGCCCGTACATACGCCCGCAGATATGGTATTTGAAGAGGTTACAAAGGGAAATGTTCCAAAATCCACATCCAGCATGCTCCCCTGTGCGCCTTCCGCAAGTACCTTTTTACCCTCACTTATTCTTTCATTAATAAAATATTCACCATTTATTATTTTAAACTGCCGCATGAATTCAATGCCCTCAAAAAATTCGTCTTCCCATGCAGAAATATCTTCATGGAACTGCATACTGTCTAAAAGTTTCTGGTGCTTAAGCCGCAGCCTGATGTATTGCGTTGTAAAATTTTTATCAAGAATATCTCCAACCCGCAAAGCATTTCGGCCTGTTTTGTCCATATATGCCGGTCCGATACCCTTCAGGGTTGAGCCTATTTTATCATTTCCCTTTAATACTTCAGATGCTTTATCGAGCGCTCTGTGCGTGGGCAGAATAAGATTGGTTCTTTCAGAAATATAAAGATTTTTAGCATAGTCAACACCAAAAGAAGCCACGGTTTCACACTCTCTTTTAAGCGTTACCGGGTCTAATACCACTCCGTTTCCGATTAAATTAATGGTATTGTCGTGAAATATTCCCGAAGGGATCTGGTGCAACACTATTTTTTTATCTTTCACATACAAGGTATGCCCCGCATTAGGGCCACCCTGAAAACGTGCGATCACATCATAGGAAGGCGCGAAATAATCCACAATCTTACCTTTTCCTTCATCGCCCCACTGGAGGCCTAATAATACATCAACCATTGAAATGCAAATTTGGAAGAGCGCAAAAATAGAAGAATGAAGGGAATAAGGGAAATAAAATGTGGAGATATGAAAATTTGAAAATTTGGAAATGAGAGCAGGGTTACCGGATGGCAGGACGGTGGCAGGCTTCAAGTTGCAGGTTACAGGGGTGGCGGTCGGTATGTGCGAAGGAGCGTCAGACCGTCTGCAAATTTAAAAATGAACGCTCACTACTTACCACCTACCATTCCCTTAATGCCTCCCAACAATTTATCAGGCATCAAAAATAGCCCCTTATCTTTGAAAAAAATATTACGCGTTAATGACACCTACAGAAATTTCTTACCTCACTTTTGGCATTGTTCTTTTGATTGCTCTGATTTTTGACTTTGGTTTGTTCAGTAAAAAAAACTCGCATATAACCATCAGGAGTGCTTTTTACCAAAGCGTTTTCTGGGTAGCTATTTCTCTTGCTTTTTGTGTATTTCTGTTTTTTGAAGACGGTTCAAAAGTGGCCACTAAATTTTTAACCGCTTACCTGATGGAAAAATCGCTTAGCATTGACAATATCTTTGTATTCATCCTCATTTTCAGCTCTTTTAAAATATCGGACTCCGACACGGCAAGGACCTTACTTATCGGCATCCTGCTGGCTATTGTTTTCAGAATTATTTTTATAGCCATTGGTATTGAACTGATAGAACGGTTTCACTGGATCCTCTATATATTTGGCGCCTTCCTCATTTATACCGGTTATAAGTTGTTTTTTAAAAAAGATGAGGAAGAATTTAACCCAAGAGAATCCAAACTGTACAGGTTTATAAGAAAATACCTGCGGTTCACCACCATTGAACCCAGAGGAAAGTATATTATTAACCGTAACGGAAAGGTATATTTCACTATACTTTCAATAGTTGTGCTCATGCTGGCGGCCATTGATATCGTTTTTGCCCTGGATTCTATTCCTACCGTTGTATCTATCGTTCGTGAGGGAGCCAATGTTCCTTTTTCTCCCGATGATGTGCTGGTGATCTACTCTTCCAATATCTTTGCTATATTGGGTTTAAGAGCCCTGTTTTTTCTGCTTAAAGGTGCGGTCAGTAAATTCGATTTCCTGCAACAGGGCATTGCTGTGGTATTGTTATTCATTGGCGTTAAAATGCTGATTGAATTTTTTGACATTCATATTTCTATATATATTTCCCTGGCAGTAATCGTTATATGCCTGGCAGCTTCCATTTTGTATTCTATTTACCACAACCGGAAAATGCCAAAGCAATCAACCGAACTATAAAACCATTATCGTATAATGGGCAGTTATTCTATTGAAAAGATTTCGGCAATCGTGCAGGGAAAGCTACTGGCCCGCAACCAGAATGCTTTAGTTGATAGCCTGCTAACAGACAGCCGTAAAGTAGTGCATGCAGCCACTTCCTTATTTTTTGCTTTACCCGGACCACGGCGCAGCGGCCATCGTTTTATACAGGAATTGCATGCAAGGGGGATTAAAAATTTTGTTGTTGATTTTTCTTTTGAAACAAAGGATTACCCTGATGCTAATTTCATCCGGGTAGTTAATGTATTAACCGCTTTACAAACACTTGTTGCATTTCATCGCTCACAGTTCAGTATACCGGTGGTGGGCATTACCGGCAGCAATGGAAAAACAATAGTAAAAGAATGGCTGAACCTGCTGCTCGAAAAAGATTATCAGATTGTTCGCAGCCCCAAAAGTTATAACTCTCAAATTGGAGTGCCATTAAGTGTCTGGCAAATGAACGGCATGCATACACTTGGTTTATTTGAAGCCGGCATTTCGCAACCCGGGGAAATGCAGGCCTTGCAAAAAATCATTTGGCCCACTATTGGCGTGCTTACACATATGGGTGATGCCCACAGTGAAAACTTTAAAGATCAGCGGCAAAAAATAAAGGAAAAGCTGCTATTGTTTACCGGTGTAAACCGGATGATCGCCAATGGGGATGATCCGCTGGTTGTTGAAACCGTTGAGGCATCCGGTATTCCTTGTTTCTTTTGGGGAAAGCAGGCGCATTGTGCTATCAGAGTAGTTGATATAAAAAAAGAGGAGGCACATACAACCATCCGCCTCGAAGTGAACGAACAGGAGATGGCAAGCGTCCTTTCTCTAAACACCCTTCACCCTCCACCTTTGACCTTTCACCTCTCACCTCTCACCTCTCACCCCGCACCTCTCACCATCCACATCCCCTTTATGGACGATGCGGCCATAGAAAACGCCATTACCTGCTGCAGTGTTTTATTGGCCATGGGTTATAGCAGCGAAGCCATAACAGATCGTGTGCATATGCTGAAGCCGGTGGAAATGCGCCTTGAAATGAAAAGAGGTACTAATAACTGTTCCATTATTAATGACAGCTATATTGCAGATATCAGCTCGTTGCGCATCGCCCTTGATTTTTTGGAGCAGCAGCAGCAACATCACAAACGTACAGTGATATTGTCGGATTTTGCCGAAACAAAGGATCCTGAAAATTTATACAGTGAGATCGCTTTTGCTTTACAGCAAAAAAAAATCAATCGTTTTATCGGTATAGGCAGTCATCTTTATCAATATAAAAACAAATTTGAGCAGGTTGTTGCAGAAACTTTATTTTACGATTCAACTGAAGATTTTATAACCCATTTTCTCAGCACGCAATTTCATGATGAAGCCATACTCATAAAAGGCTCCAGAAAATTTGCACTCGAACGCATCAGCGCGTTGCTGGAACAAAAAGCGCATCAAACCGTACTGGAGATCAGCCTTACCGCCATTGTGCACAATCTTAAGCAATACCAGCAATTTTTGCAGCCCTCCACCAAAATAATGGCCATGGTGAAAGCCTTTTCGTATGGCAGCGGCAGTTATGAAATAGCCAATATCCTGCAATTTCATAAAGTAGATTACCTGGCAGTTGCTTATGCCGATGAAGGGGTGGAATTGCGCAAAGCCGGTATCGGGCTTCCCATTATGGTGATGAATCCCGAGGAAAGCAGTTATCATGCCATAACTGAAAACAATCTTGAGCCGGAAATCTTTTCTTTTCCTGTTTTAGCTTCTTTCCGTCAATTTTTACAGGAGCAGGGTTTGCAGAACTACCCGGTACATATAAAGATAGATACGGGCATGCACCGCCTGGGATTTGAGCTCAAAGAGATTAAAGCACTTGCCGGAGCGCTTACCAATAATTCCTTTTTTACCGTGCAATCTGTATTTACACACTTAGCCGGCAGTGAAGATCCGGGCTTAGATATATTTACGGAATGGCAGGCAGAGCAATATTTACTTGCCTGCACGCAATTGCAGGAGCTGCTG
The DNA here is from genome assembly GCF_009192765.1 of Agriterribacter humi. Lineage (GTDB taxonomy): Bacteria > Bacteroidota > Bacteroidia > Chitinophagales > Chitinophagaceae > Agriterribacter > Agriterribacter humi. The sequence goes on from NZ_VOHQ01000012.1 coordinate 112,652, forward strand.
CCTTATGCTTTTATCCGCCATATCGCCAATACTGCGGCGATAGTGCGGCACCCGCAACTGCATTTTGATATGGTGAGGCTGGGCATCGGGCTGTATGGCACAGACAGTACGGCGATGCATGCGCTTGAGCTTAAAGAAGCAGCCACATTAAAAACAACCATTGCCCAGATTAAAAAAATAAAAGCCGGTGAAACGGTTGGATATGCCCGAAAGGGCATACTGCAAAGAGACAGCATTATTGCCACTATACGAATCGGTTATGCAGACGGCTACCGCCGGAATTTAAGCAATGGCGCCGGCGGTGTACTGGTAAACGGGAACCTGGCGCCCGTTGCTGGCAATATTGCTATGGACATGACCATGATTGATATAACAGATATTCCGGGTGTGCGGGAAGGAGATGATGTTATTGTTTTTGGGAAAGGGCTTTCTATTGCTCAGTTAGCGCAATGGGCACAAACCATTCCTTACGAAATAATGACCGGTATTTCGCAAAGAGTGCAAAGGGTGTATTATGAAGAGTAGACATTTCTTTGGCAACAGCTATCAGCAGACAGCTATGAGAAACATTTGTCTCTGTTACACTTTCACTTCTAACTTTTCGCCTGTACACTTGCTCTAATCTGCACTTATCCTGCTTCCATTTTCGCCGTTGTTGGTAAACCTAAAGCACTCATCTGCGCTAAAATACCAACATGCTAAATATCTCATGACGCTGTAATCCTGTAATACCGGGGTTAACCGAAGGGATACCATTAATGTTAGTCCGGATTTTGTTAGAAAAAACATTAACTTACAAACACCATTTTTGACAATCTTTTCTTATGCTTCAAAGTATATTAAAAAATAAATTGTTAATTGCGTTGTTGTTACCGCTTTACGCGTTTAGTCAACCCTCTGAAAAGTCTATCCCAACAGGATCTGTTGATTCCTTGTTATGCCATACATGGATAATTACCTCTGAACTTTTCCACAAAGTTGAAGGAGTCAGATTGGTTCATGGCGTAGAATCACCGTCCACTATTGCATTCAATTCAGATGGTACATTTATTATACAAACAATGAAGGATGTTAAAGGGCACTGGAATTATACCAGAGGATCACAGTTGCTCACTTTGGCATATAACCAACAAGAGGAAATGTATCAAATCCTTCAAATTTCTCCCAAAGAGCTGATCATAAAGAAAGAGGAAAGGAAGCAACGATCAGCTAAAGAGGAGCGCCTGGTTCGTCTTGAATGAATTCGTCTAACTCTTTCCCATAAATATTTCTTTTTATGATCTTTCCTGATGAGTCAACTATAATATTACTTGGTATTGCTGTTATTTCCAGGAACTTAACGATAGGAGATCCCGTTGCTTTTAAATCGCTTAGTTGCGGCCAGCCTGTATTGTCTTTAGCGACTGCGCGTTTCCATGGCTCTGGATACATATCCAGGGAAAATCCAAGCAGTTCTATGTTTGATTTTTTTAATTCATCCCTTCGTTGCCTTAACTCCTGGTTTACTGTTCGGCAGGGTCCACACCAACTTGCCCAAAATTCAATTAAAGTATATTTATTTTTTTTAAAAAAATCTTTATCTATTGTTACCTTGTTTGCTACAGTATCTATACCTGTAATCGAAGGAATATCAACAACCTGTTTGATTCCCTCCGTGGATTTTGTTGCCTGAAAGGCCAGCAAGCGGTTATGAAAATTCTTCCCGTAAAAGGTATTTTTGATACTGCCCGGAAGCGAGTTGTATATGTCTATATATCCGTCATACGAAAAATCAGGTGCAGCCGGAACAATGTAGGCCGTGGCATAGCTATTTCGATTGTCAGCAGCCAGTTGTTTATAGCTTTGGGCAATTTCGTCATCGAGCGACTTGATATTTGATTTATAATATAAAATGCTGTCAGTATCTTTGGTGTTTTCCGCCTGGCCTGTAAAGACTGCTTTTTTTTCAAATAACTTTGTTTTATTTTCCTGGAAGTTTTTCCAGGTCATAAAGAATGGCGAATTGGTTTTTATTTCAGACTCATACTGCCGTTGCGCCCCTTCCAGTTTAATTAGTCTAAGATGATAATCATAGGCACTACTATCAAGTAATATTAAAGACCCACCGTATCTATATTCTAACATGGCTATTGAAGGATATGGCACTTCTCCTCTTATAACAAAAGCATCGTTATTAATTAAAGCAGTATCGGAGCGTTGTAAGTTATAAAACCTTAAAATCATTTTATCACCCGAAGCTATCCTTTTAGACGAATGTTCATCTCTATTGTCAATATGCCCCTTAATGGTAAATTTATATTGCCCTACGGAGCAGAATGGGATAACTGTAAAAGCAAAAAGTAAGATGTAATTTAATTGAAGCTTCATACACGATTTGTAATATTTACGAAAGAAGGAGTATTCATTACCACAACCGTAGCTTAAAAAGTAGCTCAACATCTCATGTCTATCTCAATTCATCTACAAACTTTTTCAACCATATTCCTAAAGTTATCAGTTCATCCGAAAATGAATGCTCAGCCCATATGCCCTTTTGATCAAAAATTTTATTAGAAATATTATAAAAGTTCTTTTCTTTAAAATCTATTCTCAGTAATACACCCCGATTGTAAAGAAAGGACTTGTTCAAAGCTGAATCTTCTTTATAATAAAGGCTTATCTTCTGGAAAGCGTCTGATTCGGGCCTGCAAAAAACGTATGCAGTATAGGCGCAGTAATTCTTGTCTATTCCCTCAAGCCTGGAAAAGAAAAATTTAGGATTGTATGATGCATTGATCAGGCTGGCAACAGAGTCAGTTTTAGTCTTTTCAATTAAAAACACTTCGCTTGCCGGTTGCCCCAACAGACCTAAGTGCAATATACCGGAAAGCAAACTTCCTAAAAGCATAATTTTAGTTCGCATAAAGGTTCAATTATACGGGGGCCCGGTTAGAATAAACCTGCAAGGTCTGCTCGGCCCCGTAGCAACCCGGCAGACCTTACAGGTTTTTGCCCTGCTTCTGCATTGCATTTCCCCCGCTGCTGGCGCCTCTTGCCGGACCCTGCGCAGCTTTAAACAATTGAAATTTGCTTGGCAATTCTTTTACAGGCCACATATTATTGCCTTCCTCAATATCGGCTGTTTCCCTGTAGGGATCAACTTTTATTGCGGTCACTTCTTTATCCTTAATAAATACTTTGGTGAATTTTTCCTCATTCAAACGCCAGACGGTTACCGGAACACGATCGGTTTCTTTGGTGCCATCCTTAAACGTCCATTCAATAACCACAGGCATTACCATGCCTCCTTTATTAGAAAAGCTAAGCTCATAAAAATTCTTACCAGCCCACTTCTTACTATTCACCTCATCTTTAACGAGCAGTGCGTCCTGTTTTTCCTGTTTCATTTTTTCATCAGCACCCTGATTATAATAATAAAAATCGCGGAGTGTAGTGTCGGAGTCGGTATAAAATTGAATGCTTTTATCTTCTTTATTTCTTTGCTGCCCGATATGCGTGAAAGATCTTTTTGACAATGTCTGCGCATTCTGAGGATCATCAGACTTGTACCATTTTACACTGTCAAGCGCAATATCCACAGGTTCAGTGCCAAACCACCATCCTCGCCAAAACCAATCTAAATCTACTCCGCTGGCATCTTCCATCGTTCTGAACAAATCGGCGGGTGTTGGATGTTTAAAAGCCCAGCGCCGGGCATACTGCTTAAATGCATAATCAAACAATTCCCTGCCCATAATGGTTTCGCGTAAAATATTTAATCCTGTAGCCGCTTTGGCATAAGCATTCCATCCCACACTCAGCACATTATCACCCATTGTCATAATAGGTTCAAGACTGTTCTTGGGCTGCTTCATATAATCGGCGATAAGATACGCAGGACCGCGGCGCGAAGGGTAATTGTTATCAAACTCCTGCTCAGTAAGGAACTGGCAAAACGTATTCAGTCCTTCATCCATCCACCACCATTGTCTTTCATCGCTGTTTACAATCATGGGAAAGAAATTATGCCCCACTTCATGAATGACCACGCTGATCATTCCATATTTAATGGCTTCACTGTAAGTGCCATCGGCTTCAGTGCGCCCGTAGTTAAAACAGATCATCGGGTATTCCATGCCGCTGGAAGCTTCTACCGAAATGGCCACCGGGTAAGGATAAGGTATAGTATGTTTGGAATACGTTTTAATAGTATGCGCAACTACCTTGGTAGAATATTTACTGTACAAATTGTACGCTTCCTTAGGATAATAGCTCATCGCCATCACCTTTTTTCCTTCCACTGTCACGGGCATAGCATCCCAAATAAATTTACGCGAAGCCGTCCATGCAAAATCCCTCACATTTTCCGCCTCGTATACCCATGTTTTCTTTTCCGTACTTTTATCTTTTTCATTATTTACGGCTTCATCTAATGTGGCAATCTCCAAAGGCTGTTCAGCGGTTTGAGCTCGCTGCCATTTTTTTAATTGTGCGGGGTTCAATACCTGGTTATAGTTGCGGCATTGCCCGGTAGCCGCCACCATATGATCAGCAGGCACCGTCATTTTTACTTTAAAATTGCCAAAGGTTAATGCAAATTCGGCCCCGCCTGCAAACTGCAGGTTCTGCCATCCCTGGAAATCAGAATATACTGCCATGCGCGGATACCATTGGCTCATGGTAAATACATAGTTACCATCACCCGGAAAGAATTCATAGCCCCCACGTCCCATTTGATAGGTCCGGTCGGGAATTCTATAATTCCAGTCTAACTTAAAAACAAATTTTTGTCCGGGTTGTAAAGCAGCAGCCAGGTCAATACGCATCATGGTTTGATTGATGGTATAGGCCAATGCCCTGCCAGATGATTCAACACGCGTGATCTTTATTCCATAGCCATCCATTTTGCGCCAGGGCTCCAGGTCGGTCAAATCCCTGTCGTTCATTTGCGGCTGCATAGCAGAACGGTTCCCACGATTATTATCACTGTTGGTATCGTGAATGTTTTCATCCAATTGCAACCACAAATAGCTTAAAGGATCCGGCGAATTATTATAATAGGTTATGGTTTCTGTGCCGGTGAGACTAAGGTTGTTTTCATCTAATTCGCAACTGATATCATAATCGGCGCGTTGTTGCCAGTATTTTGAGCCCGGCGCGCCACTTGCCGTGCGGTATTCATTGGGCGTAGGCAGCAAATAGCTCAATTGTTCAAAACGGTTGCCATGATCGGAACCGGGGTTACTGAGATGTTGCGCATGAGCAGCACAGCATATTACCAGCAGCACACAACCAAACAAAATTTTATTCATCAATATGTATTTTTTATTTTCTTAAAGAGAAATATTAATATCCTGGTTACAATATAGCCGCTCTTTCAATAGCCAGCAATAAAGCAATAGCGAAAATGCCTCCTGAAATAAACAGCAGCCATTCACGTCGCGGCGCTTGTAAAATGTTTACAAATATAAATGCCACAAGCATAACAACCAGCACAATGAGCAACTGGCCGATCTCAAGTCCTATATTAAAAGCCAGCAATTGTGCAAAAATACTTTCATCTTTCCCCATCATGCTGCGCAGGTAATTGGAGAAGCCCATGCCATGTATCAATCCAAAGATCAGCGCCGAAGCATAACGCATATTAATCTTATTGAAATTGAATTGCTTTACCGCTGTATTTTCTACAGCAGTAATTACTATGGTAACCGGAATTAAAAACTCTATCCACGAACTGGGTACCAGTATTTTATTGTATATGCTTAATGCCAGTGTAGCGGAATGCCCTATGGTAAACGCGGTGATCAGCATCAATACTTTACGCCAGTCTTTCAGCAGGTAGGGCAAACAAAGCGCCGCAACAAATAAAATATGATCATATCCCCTGATATCCGTTATATGGTAAATGCCTTCCCTGAAATAAAATAAAAAATCATTCATACCGGCAAATCTCTGCGATACCAAAGAAATAGTAAAATAAATCAGACTTTTGTATCCACAAAAAATACGATGCCTGATGGTTATATCTTTATACAAGTGGCTATTGCTTCTTCCCCTTTTTACAGCAGGAAACTTATTTTCAGACATTGCACACCAGAAGCTTCACCCATATTACGTGAGTGTAACAGAAATTGAGTACAGCCATCCCGACAAAGAAATACAGGTAGCCTGTAAAATATTTACGGATGATTTTGAACAGGCATTAAAAGCGATGTATCATACGAAAATTGATTTATACCATCCTCAGGACAAGGCATTACTGAACAAACAAATTACGGGGTATATTCAAAAACACCTCCATTTAAAAGCCGATAATAAAACTGTGACGCTCAATTATATAGGATATGAAATTGAAGGAGAAGCCGCCTGGTGCTTTTTTTCGGCAGGCAATATTTTGGCAGTAAAGAATATTGAGGTTTTCAATGATCTTTTGTATGAATACAAAAAAGAGCAGGTAAATATGATGCACACCAGGGTTAATGGCGACCGGAAAAGCGCAAGGCTCTCTTATCCGGATACCAGTATGCAATTTTCATTTTAGCTAAAATGTGAAAGGCGAAAGAACTTTATTTATGCCCCCTGTAACTTGCAACCTGCAACCTGCAAACCCTGCAACCCTTCTTCCACCCAACCCTTCAGCCTCATCCAACCGTATATTCTAATGTAAATATCGCATGTTTAAATAGTGTTATAATCGTTTAAAAACAGGTCAATGTTCATGGTATAAAGAAATAATGTTTTTATCTTACCCATTGAAACAAAGGATGCCTTAAAAGCCGGGCATGATTGTGGCAGGAATTAAACAATCAACAAAATAATTGAATAGTACCGCTGCAGATATTGACCTTATTAACGGGTGCATAGATAATGACCGCAAGGCACAGGAAAGTTTATATAAACAGTTCTACGTGTCTATGATGTCTGTTTGTATACGTTACACGCATATTGAAGATGATGCGATAGAAGTATTGCATAATGGTTTTTTGAAAGTGTATAAAAATATGCACAGGTTCGATCCGCTTAAAGCCAGCTTATATACCTGGATAAGAAGCATTATGATTCACAGCGCTATAGATTTTATACGACAAAATACCAGACACAGCAGGCAACTTGAACTAGGCCAGGCCGCGGAGCCATATATTGACAGTGAAGCTATTGATAAATTAAATGCGCAGGAATTGCTTCATTTGGTAAGAAAACTGCCGCCTGCCACCCAAACCGTTTTTAATCTGTATATAATAGAAGGTTTTACACATAAGGAGATAGGCATAATGATGGGGATCAGTGAGGGCACCAGTAAATGGCACCTGAGTGAAGCAAGGCGCCTGATGCAGAAATTCTTAAAAACCCTGCATGTAGTATAATGAACCGGAGACTACCATACGAAAAAATAATTGCGGAAAAGATGCAGCATTTGCAGTTGCCCGGCAGAGAAATACTGTGGCAGCAAATGAAAGCAAAACTTGACCGGGAAATGCCCTTGCCTGAAAAAGGCGAAAGGGGAGGTGGCGGTAAATGGTGGTGGTTGGGCAGCATCATTATTATAATTTCGGCTGGAATATGGATGGTTACGAATACGATGGATCAAAGTGTGGCGTCTGGCAATATGGAAAACACTGAACTTACTTCGCCGGAACCTGCAAATACTATTGATTATAATTCCACTTCACAGCGGACGGTTAATACTACAGATAAAAATAACATTCACGAAACACCCGGAGATAATAAAAACATAACACCATCTGATATAAAAGAAAAAACTGCAGGAGCAGTATCAAATAACGATAAAACAGTTCTCAATACCAACCAAAAAAGATCAGTCGTTTTAAATAAAAACGACCATCCGTTTGCTGCAGCTTCACACAAACACACGCTTAAAAACAAAGCAGGGATTGATGCAGGTTCAAAACAAGATAGTGGGTTAGGCAGGATAGCACAGCTTAACACGCTTTCTGCTGTCAAAAGCAATCCGCAAAAAATATCAGCAGTTGGTGATCATAAAATTGAAGCAGGCAACGGATCCGCTGAGGTTATCCTTAATAATAATGAAACCAATATTGCTGAAGGATTATCGGCAGGAACGGGATATGCTTCAGTTAATACAGAAAATTCGGGTTACAGCAGCCACAAAAATATTACTGAATCTGCAGGCAGTAACAAAACAGGTACATTAATTGTTCCTGCCTATGTTTCGACCTTACCCGATGTGAGCACTCAAAGAAAGGCTCTGCTGCGTGAAATGAAACGGCGGGAAAGAAAAGAAGAAAAAGAATTGGTCAAATCTTACAGAACCTATCATTCCTTTTGGGGCGAAACCACTGATCGCTGGTTTGCTGCGGGCATAGCACCTTACCAGAATATTGCTATTGCTTCTCAACAAACGTATAATTACAATTCGGCCGCGGGCAAAAATATCATCACGGATTATATTCCCTCACCTTACCTGCAGTTGCATGTAACCAACAGGATATACCTGCTGGGCGAATTCCAGTTTAATACGCCACAGGCCACTCCTTCACTGTTATTATCGCATAAAGCATTCACTGTTCCTTCGGGTAATGCAGGCTATACTGAAAATATTTACCTGCGCAAATTGTATTATTTTAATATGCCTGTAAGCTTTTATTATAGCCCGGTTAGGAACTTTTATATAGGCAGCGGATTGCAGTTCTCGTCATTCAACAGCGGCTTGGCTGACATTGAACAACGCTCATCCAATAACAATACCCTGCTGCGTTCAGAAACCATCAAATTAAAAGATGATTCTTTATCTTCAAAAATCAACGGATCCGAATGGCGTTATCTCTTTGATGCCAATTATTATTACGACCGCTTTATGTTCGGCTTCCGTTACAACCAGGCTTTAAACAATTTCGTTGACCTGCGCATCAATAACATCTTACCTCCCACACAGGCGCGCAACCAGGCTTTCCAGTTTTACATCAGGTATAATCTTGTGGTAAGCGACAGGAAAAAATAAGCATTATTTCTTACTTTCATAATATCAATCGCATATTATGAGAAAGACCATGCTGATCACATCATGCCTGTTTATTGTTTGTCATTTTCTATACGCACAGGAAGCCCGGCTTCTGCGTTTCCCTGCCGTAAATGGAAACCAGGTAGTATTTTCTTATGCCGGGGATCTGTATACTGTTGACCGTAGCGGCGGCGTAGCAAGAAAGATTACCAGCCACCCCGGGTATGAGACCTTTCCGCGTTTCAGTCATGACGGCAAACAAATTGCTTTTACCGGTCAGTATGATGGCAATACCGAAGTGTTTGTTATTCCCGCTACAGGCGGCGAACCTAAGCGCATTACCTATACCGCTACACTTAACCGTGATGACATTGCCGACCGCATGGGACCTAACAATATTGTAATGGCCTGGACCCCCGATGATAAAGCAGTCATTTACCGCAGCCGCGCTACTTCCTTCAACCCGTTTAAAGGCAAACTATACAAAGCGCCCCTGTCGGGCGATTTGAGTGAAGCGCTCCCCTTTTCCGTGGCTGGCTGGTGCTCTTATAATGAAGATGGCAGTAAACTTGCCATGAACAGGGTATTCCGTGAATTCAGAACCTGGAAATATTATAAAGGTGGAATGGCAGATGATATTTGGATATATGATACCAAAACTGCTGCAACCGAAAATATAACCAACAATCCCGCCCAGGATATTTTTCCAATGTATCGCAAAAACAGGATCTACTTTTTCAGTGACCGCGACCGTACGATGAACCTGTTTGAATACGATACCCAATCCAAACAAACTAAAAAAATCACCAGCTTCACCGAATACGACTGCAAGTTCCCTTCGCTGGGCAATGACGCGATCGCATTTGAAAACGGTGGATATATTTATCTACACGATCTGAACAACGGCAAAACGGAAAAGCTGAATATTACACTGGCGGAAGACCTGTCGTGGAGCCGTAACAAACAGGCAGATGCTTCAAAATTCATGAACAGCTATAGTTTATCACCTGATGGTAAAAGGGCCGTATTCAGCGGCAGGGGCGATGTATTTACCGTGCCGGAAAAAAATGGCGTTACCCGCAACCTTACCCATAGCAGCGGAGCGAACGACAGGAACGTTGACTGGAGTCCCGATGGTAAATGGATAAGCTTTATAAGCGACAAAACAGGAGAAGATGAACTGTACATTCAAAAACAGGACGGAACGGATAGCGCCCGCCAGCTAACCAAAGGTGGGAGCAGCTATAAATTCTACCCGGTTTGGAGCCCTGATAGTAAACTGCTATTGCTTGCCGACCGTAGCCAGGATCTATATTATATTGATATAACTAACGGTGCCAAAACAATAATCACGCATTCACACAACAGGGAGATAAGCGAGTATACCTGGGCGCCCGGTAGTAAATGGATAGCTTATACCGAACCGGGGAAAGCACGCAGGTTTGATGTGATCAAACTCTATAATATCGAAAGCAAAAAAAGCATTGCCGTTACCGATGACTGGTATAATAGCGGCAGGGCTGCTTTCAGCCCCGATGGGAAACTCTTGTATTTTGTATCGGAACGCGATTTTAACCCGGTATACAGCAACACCGAATGGAACCACGCTTACGTAGACATGAGCAAACCCTATATGGTTAGATTGTCAGCAGGAACTACATCACCTTTCCAGGTTGAAAATGATGAGGTAACCATAAAGGAAGACACTTCCCGCACGGGAAAAGATATTTCCAAAAAAGATAAGGACAAGACACCGAAGAAAACGGAGGAGCAAACGAACACCGTCCCGGAAGTAAAAATAGAGGAGGCGGGGTTAACAGACCGCATTGAAACCCTGCCGGTAACACCAGGCAATTATTACAATCTTACTGCCACCAATGAGGGGTTGTATTATGTTGCTTCTTCATTCCGTTCGCCCGGATCATTTAAATTTTTTGATCTTGAAGATAAAAAGGAAACTGAAATCGGGAATATAAATGGTTATTCCATTAGCAATGATCAGAAGAAAATTATTTTCAAAAAGGGGGACGATTATTTTATAGAAGATTTAAACAAGATCAAAATAGATGCAAAAAACAAACTGAATCTTACAGCGCTGAAAATAAATACCGATCTGCACGCAGAGTGGAAACAGATATTTGATGAAAGCTGGCGTCAAATGCGGGACTACTTTTATGACCCTCATATGCATGGTCTGAACTGGAAAGCGATGCACGATAAGTATGCAGTGCTGCTTCCTTACGTGAATCACCGCAATGACCTTACCTATATTATTGGTGAAATGATCGGCGAGCTGAGCATCGGGCATGCTTATGTAAACAGTGGCGACAGACCGGATGTGGAGCGTATAAAAATGGGACTCCTGGGTGCAACCTTCAGTCGCGATAAAAGCGGATACTATTCAATAGACTCCATACTATCCGGCGAAAGTTGGGACAAAACCCTGGTATCGCCCCTGCGCCAACCGGGAGTAAACGTAAATAAAGGTGACTACATTATTTCTATAAACGGAAAGGATGTGAGCAGGCTCAGCAATATTTACCAGGCCCTTATTGGGAAAGCAAACCAAACGATTGAAATGCTGGTAAACAGCAAAGCTTCGGCTACTGGTAGCCGTAAGATATTTGTAAAACCCATTGACGATGAATCGAACCTTTATTATCATGAATGGGTACAGCAAAATATCGCCAAAGTAACCAAAGCTTCAGACGGTAAAATAGGTTACCTGCATATACCGGATATGGGGCCGGAAGGGCTGAACCAGTTTGCCCGCTATTTTTATCCGCAGTTAGACAAAGAAGCGTTGATCATTGACGACCGGGGCAATGGCGGAGGCAATGTATCGCCCATGATCATTGAACGGCTGCGGCGGATACCGGGATTGGGCACGATGATGCGAAACAATAAAATAGCCGGTATAAAGCCCGATGCCCAGGTGGGTCCAAAAATTTGTTTGATTGACCAGTATTCGGCGTCCGATGGCGATTTGTTTCCTTATCAGTTTCAATTTTATAAAATAGGCCCCCTGCTGGGGCAACGTACATGGGGTGGCGTTGTGGGGATAAGAGGATCGCTACCCTTTATTGATGGCGCCGACATGCGTAAGCCCGAATTCGCGCACTTCGCGGCGGATGGCTCCAAATTCATTATTGAAGGAGAAGGGGTTCATCCTGATATAGAAGTTATCAACGACCCGCACCAGGAATGGCTTGGCAATGATGCGCAGCTTCAAAGAGCGATTGAAGAACTACAGAAAAAACTGCAGGAGCCGGGGCCGAAAGGCGTGCCGCCTATACCGGCATTCCCTGATAAATCGGGGGGAAAGTAGGCACACCCATTCCAAAAGAAATAGAAGCCAAGACTGGCAAAAAAGTTATAACACCACTTAATGCAAAAACAGCATTAAAAGTCAAAGACGAACTCAAACAAATAGAAAATAAAAAGGACGAAAAGCAATAGGATGAAATACCCAACCTGTATATAACGACTAAGCTAATGCTTTCTCAACTTACAGTACTCGGCACTTAAACAAACCTGCCAACCAATCATCATTGATGATAAGCGAATTATATCAATGGCATTATCTTCCGTACTTCAAATACTTAAAACTTAAAGTATCGCTTTCATTCTTTCTGTATTTCTATTATCCGTAAACCGTATTTTTATCATCACTGTTTTTCTCGGCGCCACTTTTTCATTGGAAAAATGCGTGTGAAATACATAGCAATAATCACCTGCTTTATCCCTTACAATATCACCATGACCTGAGCCATTGGCGCCCGTAACTTTTTTACTGATGATGGGGTTTCCCTCATATTTTTTCCAGGGACCATAAGGATTATCGGCTATCGCATATCCCACCGCATAATCAGGATTGCGGAAATCGTTCGCCGAATAGAGCATATAATAAAGGTGTCCCCGTTTTATAACCGTTGGGCCTTCGGTAACCGTCCATTTCAACTGCTGTGTGTTTTCCCATGGCTGCGGGTTGTTTACAGCGCTTATACATTCCCGCAAGGTATTGGGAAGGATTTCTGAAAGATCACTTTTTAATTCAGCCACAAATATCCGGTTGCCGTTTTTTAACCGCACATGATAGAGATAAAGCTTCCCGTCATCGTCCTTAAACACAAAAGGATCAATCTGCTTTACATCCGCGTCTATTGCCTTTATCCGGGTTTGCTTAAAGGGACCGGCAGGGTTATCGCTACAAGCTATCGCTATATGTTCGTTGGCTGTGTATGCCATATAATACCGGCTGTGATAACGAAATACCTGCGGCGCCCAAAAACCCTTTGTTCCAAAAGATGCACCCTTAGTAAGCACCCGCTGATTACCGGTTAAAGCCTTGCTCCAATGCTGCATATCTTCCGACATATACGCATTAAATCCTGAATCGGCGTTAAAGCCATCGGTACCATAGAGATAATATTTTCCGTCTTCCTGGAAAATAGTGGGATCGGCGAGATATATTTGTTCTGTTGCGGGCCTGATCTCTTCTTTAGCGGAACACAACAGCAATACCAATACATAATAAATGATCGGATACATCAGCAATATATTTTAATCATCGCCCGGATAGCTGCAGTGTTGTACAATACTTTTGCATCAGATGAATTTTACTGCATTGCTGTATATAACACTTATTACAACTTGCCGGTCAGTTTTTTGATCAGGTCCGTTTCTGCTTTTCTGTATGGTGTTCCATCTTTTCTGAATATATCATGGAACCAAACTTCCGGCTCCCCTTTGTATGCTTTCTTCCAGCTATCCCAGGGATAAATGGTTTGCGATTTGCCATCTACCAATCCCCAGTTGTATGCTGCCACATTGTACTTTTTTGCAATGGGCAATGAGCCTTCAAAAGTACTGTTGTTGCCACGGGCCATATACTCCGTGCAAAGAATGGGGCGGCCATAGCGTTGCAGTTCCAGAATATTTTTTTCAAAGGAAGCCGCACTATCATAATTGTGAAAGGATATTACATCCGATTCTTCCACCATAAGCGTTTCAATAGGCTTCAGTTTTTCCGGAGCCGACCAGTCGCCCGACCATAAGCCCGCAGTAAGTGGTTGCTGTGGATTAACAGAACGTGCCCATTCAAAAGCCTCTTTCAGTAATATCAATACAATATCCGCTTTGTTTGGTGGCTCCATTTTACGGTAATATTCGTTGTTCATATTCTCCGGCTCATTCCATACATCCCAGCCCAGCACGCGATCGTCTGATGCAAATTTTCCTACTACAGCTTTTACATAGGTTTCAAGTCGTGGGTATTGGGTGCTGTCTAATAAAGCTTCTTTACCCGGATTTTGCACCCAGCCCGAATTGTGAACGCCGGGCTTAGGTTCCCGCTGTGTGCCCAGTTTGGGGAAGGGATCCCAAACGGAATCAAACAACACAAAAAGCGGTTTAATATGGTGCCGGGACGCGATCTGTAAAAACGCATCCATGCGTTGCAAAAAACCTTCAGCGTCCTGCTGGTACAGCAAATCATGCAGGTATACTCTCACGGTATTCATGCCCAGTGAAGCTGCCCATCCTAACTCACGGTTAATGGTAGCCGTATCAAATGTGGCTGCCTGCCACATTTCCAACTGGTTGATGGCAGTGCTGGGAACAAAATCGCAACCCACCAGCCATCCCTGTTTCGCATACCAGTCATTGGCCTGCTCCTTTGTCCAGGTACCTCTTACATCAGCTACTTCTTCATTATCTGCTTTTTTCTCTTCTTTGGGCTTGCATTGCTGAAAACCCATGCTGATTAATAAAGTGCTTAATACGATCAGTCTAAATTTCATTACAATTATTTTTGAATATTAAGATAAAGCTGATATCAGGATTCACAAGCCGATTCTCTTTCGGATTTTTAGTTTATAGTTTGTGGTTTATAGTTGCACATTCGTTTCGGATGTAGGATTTCAGGCTTCGGATTTGAATTTTACCTGTCTTGATAAGAGACGAACCATCTGTATTTATTTGGTTCTTGCTTTTTGTGATTTGGTTCTTTCACTATTCACCTTTCACCTCTCACTTCCCCCCTTTCACCGAAAACGCATACACAGTAGACGTTTTATATTCCTTGCCCGGTTCCAGTATAATTGACGGAAAGTTCTTTTGATTGGGCGCGTCGGGAAAATGTTGTGTTTCCAAACAAAATGCGGTTCTGAAATCATCCTTAGCCCCGCTCTTAAAAGTGTTTTTTCCCTGCATAAAATTACCGCCGTAAAACTGGAGCCCTGGCTCGGTTGTATACACTTTCATTACAATGCCCGATTTATCGCCTGTTGCTTCTGCAGCCTCATGCAGAGCGGCCGGATCATTTTCGTTGAGCACAAAATTATGATCATAGCCACTACCATTTTTTAATTGCTGGCTACTTACCGTATCTATTCTTTTCCCGATAGCCGTTGGCTGGCGAAAATCAAATGGGGTTCCTTCTACAGCTTCCAGTTTTCCTGTGGGTATTAATGTAGCGTCAACGGGCGTGTATTTATCCGCATTGATCTGCAGCACATGATCATTAATGGTTCCGCTGCCTTCACCATTCAGATTAAAAAAAGCATGATTGGTAAGGTTCACAACCGTTTTTTGATCGGTGGTGGCATTGTAATCAATTTTCAGTGCATTATTTACCGCAAGGGTATACAATACCGTTATATTCAAATTTCCCGGAAAGCCTTCCTCACCATCTTTGGATAAATATTTCAATTGCAATGTGGAATCATTGGGCTGACTTGCATCCCATACCACATCCTGGTAACCCTTTTTCCCTCCATGCAATGTATTGGGTCCATTGTTGGTAAACAACGTATAGGTTTTTCCATCTAAGCTAAACTTCCCTTTTGCAATGCGATTGCCTACACGGCCTATCGTAGCGCCAAAATAAGGTTCGGTGGAACTTACATAATCCTGCACATTTTTAAAACCAACCACTACATCAACAGGCTTCCCGTCCTTATCAGGCACTACCAGGCTTACCAGTCTGCCCCCGTAATTTGTAATGGCAGCGCAGGCCCCGGCTTTGTTTTTTAGTATATACAAGCCGGTAGATTTACCATCTATCGTATCTTCAAAGTTTTTATGCTCCAATGAAGGCACACATGCATTTACGGCAGCAGTATCTGCCCCGCTTTTTTGTTCCGCATCCTGCTCTTTGGCCCCCTGGTTACAGGCCGCTACCGCCATAAGGCAGGTAATTATTGCAAAGGTTTTTATTTTTATCATAACAATCGTTTGGTTTTTTGGTTTTATGTTATGTCATTACGGTTCATCCCGGCATTATTACTGTGCGGGACAGAGTCCCGGAAGAACATATGGAGTGAAAAGTCAGAGACTTCGCACAGCGGCGTCATACAGCATACTCATACAGCATACTTTTCTCCGGGCTGTACTATTTCTTCCGTGCCGTTAGCTATCTGCACCGCATAGGCGCTGAGTGTTAAGCCGGTAGCCTGCGTGTATTGTGCACTCACTTTTTCAACCAGGGCATCTACTGCATTTTCTTTTACAAGGTTAATGCTGCATCCACCAAAGCCGCCGCCCATCATCCTGGCGCCCAGCACATCTTTTTCATTGCGCACATTTTGAACCAGCCAGTCGAGCTCAGTGCAGCTCACTTCATATTCCTTGCTTAAGCCTTCGTGTGTACGAAACATTTTTTGCCCCAATGCTGCTATATCACCTTTTTTAAGATCATCACATGCGGCGAGTAAGCGAAGATTTTCTTCCAGCACATATTTGCAACGCTTATATATTAATGTGTCTTTTGGCAACACGTGTTCCTGAAGCATTTCAAGCGACACGTCACGCAGCGATTGCACTTCCGGCATATACTTCTTTATCCAGGCTACACCCTGCTCGCATTGTTGCCTGCGGGTATTGTATTCGGAAGATGCCAGCGAATGTGATACATTGGAATTAAAAAGTACGATCTTAATCCCTTCCATATGTAAAGGCACATACTGGTATTCAAGGCTCCGGCAATCTAACTGTATAGCATGGGCTGCTTTACCAAACACAGAAGCAAACTGATCCATGATTCCGCATTTTACCCCGGCAAATTCATGCTCAGCGGCCTGAGCCATTTTTACCATTTGTATTTTAGAGAGTCCCAATGCAAACAATTCGTTCAATGCATACAAAACACTGCATTCCACAGCGGCAGAAGATGATAAGCCCGCTCCTATTGTAATATCCCCATCCAATGCCAGGTTAAATCCGCCGATAGCAATGCCGTGTTTCGATAACTGGTCCACTACGCCCAGCACATAATCCGTCCAGCTTTTTAACGGGCGCACTTCTGCAATCTTACAGGTGTATGTTTCGTTAAATGCAAGTGAAACGAGTTGTATGTTGTCGTCATTTCTTTTGCTAATGGCAACGTAGGCGGCTTTATCTATAGCCGCGGGAAGCACAAATCCTTCATTATAATCGGTATGCTCGCCAATGATATTTATTCTTCCGGGAGAACGGAACAGCATGGGCGCTGCATGAAAGCGTTCCCTGAAATTTTCCTTTAATGGCTCTGCATCATATTTTCCGGGTATCATCTTACTATTTATGTTTTTTTCTGATGCTCGATTGCCGGCATATCAGTTCCGGCTGAAGCACCAGTTTCGGCGACGGTATTTTTGACCACTCTTTATTGTTCCTGGTTTCAAAAAACAATTTTGCTGCCTCTTCTCCCATATGAACGGTTTGCTGGTTTACGGTTGATAAGGAGGGTGTAATATACTCACCAAACGCCTCATTGGCAAAACCAACAATGGCAATATCGCCTGGAATTTTTTTATTAGCTGCTTTAATGGACTGTATTGCTCCCAGTGCAGTAAAATCTTCAACTGCAAAAACGGCGTCAATATTTTGCGAAAGCAACTGGGTCATACACTCCCTTCCTGATTCTATGCTCACCTTTCCATACACGATCAGGTTATCGTCTACCGGTATATTATGCACGTTCAAAGCATCAATATATCCTCTTAAGCGCTGATTAAAGATAGCAACATGCTGCTGTCCGCCTATATGCGCAATACGCACACAGCCCTGCTCAATTAAATGACGGGTGGCATTAAAGGCGCCCTGGTAATCATCTACCACAACCGAAGGCACGCCAAGCGAATCATTGGCCCGGTCAAAAAGAATAAGTGGCACATTGCGCTTCTTTAATGCGGCATAATGATCCAGGTTAATGGTGTTCTTCGAAATAGAAGCGAGTACGCCTTCAACCTGCGAACGCAAAAATGTTTCCACTCCCTTTTTTTCAAATTCGTATAATTCGTTAGACTGGTATATGAGCACATTGTACCCGTTTTCGCTCATCACTTTTTCTATACCATGAATAACCGATCCAAAAAAATTGATCTCAGCGCTTGGAATGATCACTCCAACAATCTTTGAACGTCCTAACCGCAGCGAAGTGGCTATTTTATTGGGATGATAATTCAACTTTTTAGCCATTTGCTGTACTGCCTTCCTGGTCGTATCTTTTACAGCCGGATGGTCATTGAGCGCCCGTGAAACTGTAGCCACTGCTATATTCAGTTCTCTTGCTATGTCAAGAATAGTGGCCGGTTGACTCATGGGGTATTACAATATATTTATATTTACTGTTGCATGCCTGGTATTTAAACATCATTTCACTACCGGAAAAGCTGTGATCCTCACTTTTTGAATTTATCTGCAAGCAATTTTATAAAATAGCCTCCAACTACACTTCTTGCCTGAAAGCCTACTTTCTTTCCATTGGTCGTTTCGTGCCAGTCGCTGAGTGGCACCCGGTCTGGCGTTTCATTAACATAATCATATACAGGTTTCACCAGCGCTGTAAAATCCTCAGCATTATCTGTAAGCGTAGCCGTCCATAGAATCCAGTCCGACTTGGTATAGGTTTTCCGGCTGTCTAGCGGCAAGCCATACCTGTTCTGTTTGGTGAGATAATATTTTATCTCTTTGTCATATACCGCTTCAGGAAATAATTTCAATTCCAGTATCTTATCCCAAACCAAATTATATTTCTGGCTCCATGTTCCGGGATTTTCGAAAGTAAGCGAATAATGATCTCCGTCATTAGCCAGCTTCATCCACTTTTCCACCATCTTAGCAGTACTGTCCTTATACTGCTTTGCGGTAGTTTTTTCTCCCAGTTGGTCTGCAAGCATCGCATAACAACCTAAAGCCACAATGGCTTTTACCGATAAGTTAGCGTTGCGCGCAATATGTCCGGCAAAATCGTCCGTACACAATTGATTCACGGGGTCAAAACCTTCTTTGAGCAGGTAGCCCGCCCAGGTGCTTAATGTTTTCCAGTGCTTTTTTGCATAATTAGTATTCCCCTCCGCTTTGGCAATCGCGGCTGTAAGAATGATCATATTACCTGCTTCTTCAACGGGCATATCTTCTCCGTAGGTTTGACCGTTTGCCAACGGGAAAGTGCCCAGGTCGTGCGCGGCAAATGGCTTTGTCCATTTTCCACTCTCGCTGTAATAGAAGATGCCATTCAGCATTCCCTTCAACAGGTCTGGGTTATACATAAGATAAAGCGGCGCTGAAGGATAGGTTACATCCACTGTATTAATAGAACCATTGCTGAAATTTTCTTTCGACAAAAACAGCATTTCTCCCTGCGGACTTTTAACCAGTTTATGTGCAGCTATACTTTGGCGGTAGGCAAGGGCGCACAATTGCGCATATTCTTCTCCTCCTGTTTTCAGCGCATCATTATACATACTTGTGTTAAACGCTTTACATTGCCTTATAATGGTATTATAATCCGAATACGCTTTTGCCAATTCCTTTTCAATACTCGTATTCTTTCCATCTTTCCACCAGGCAGGCAGGTTTTGACCGAAGTATTGCACAGCGTACACATCATCATACCCGAGCATTATTACTTTACTAATGGTATCAATGCCTGTTTTACCCAGCGGCAATACCGTGTTCAGCATGAGTTGCCTTCCTTCTGTTGAGGGTGTATTGGACCGGTAAGTTCCCGACAGGAATGCATTGAACGCATTTTTTGCAGGCGTAATGTATTGCACCGACCTGTCTTTTTCGGGTACGGCTACATACATATAGCCCCAGTCTATTCTCAGGTCATCACCCTTTTTTTGTAATACCGGTTGCTCTTTGGTTCCTGCCTTTAATATATTCAAATTACCGGATTTATATCCGCTGGCAACCACTGTTTCCGATCCGGTATTCACTGCCAGGGCAGTTGAGGCGCCAAAATAAAGTTCCACATCATGTTTGGCCCCATCATTGGAAACAACAGCAGCAGAGAGGTAAGAAACAGGCCGGGATAATACATTAAGGTCGTTGAGTAACAGCGGCGAAGTGAAACTAAGGGTTAGGTTTACCGGGCCGCAGCTAAATTCATATATGGTTTGCGTGGCGTTTAGCGTTACTTTCTTTTGTTCAGCCAGCATTATAATTTTGCCGGCAGGTGGTTTTACTTCTCTAACAATACCCACATCAAGCGAAGCGCCGCCGGCGGTATTGGCAACATGAACAGCCAGCATATTTTTACCTTTTACTAATTTTTTTACAGCAGATTCAGGCAATGGAATATAATGATACTTGCTGAGCCATCCTGTATGACTGTAAATTTTTTCGCCATTGAGATATACTTCTGCGTTGTCATCGTGAAGGAGCTTAAGAAAGAGTGCATTCACATCTCCGCCGTTCCATATAAAACTGCGGCGCATCCATATATCGTGTGATTTCCATAAGGTCTTTGCAGTGGATTCATTATCGCCAAATGGCGCCATTCCTTTTTTCCAGGCGGCATCATTAAAGCCGGTATTCGTCCACCCACCGGCGGGTTGCGTTTCAGTATATACCGCTTCGAATGGCTTTTCATCCCCGGAAGAAATAATGCTGTTGTATTCTTTCCCCAGGTCACCCAAAAACCGGTATGTTTTTCCATCTACTTTTATCAAACCCAGTAAAGACTGATCCTTGCCTGTCCAATGTTTGGTGGGTGCAGCATTCAACTGATCCGTGAAAGACCATATGCTGAAATAAGGATCATGTGTTATTAATGGATAAGCGGGAGCACGAAGATCCTGGGCTATCAATAATCCAATAGAAAAATAAACGGCGAACAGAGCACAAACTTTTTTCATTTTCCTGGTCTTGTTTTGTTCAATAATATTGCTATCTCCCCGAAGGAACGGGCAGCATCGTTTCCGTTTTTACAGGTGAGCCAAACCGGGGTGTACCATCACTGTTCCAGGTAAATGGCTGTGCCCTGGGTGAACGATGCCCGCCACAACCCTGTCCGGGCAAGGCATTGGCATGGTATAAAATCCAGTCTTCCTTCCCATCCGGTGATTTAAAAAATGAATTATGCCCCGGCGCATATACGCCATTTTCTTTGGATTGCTTAAACACAGGCAGCGGCGCTTTTTTCCATGCAGCAGTGTCCATCAAATTATCTGAACCCGCAAACTTCAATAAACCCAATGCGTAATAGTCGGTCCAGCAGCCGCTTGCTGAGAATACAATAAACAGCTTGTCGCCATTGAACAGAGCCTGTGGTCCTTCGTTTACGCTTACATGTGGCGGATTATCCGCATCATTCAAGTCACCATGTGTTTCCCATTCCAGTTCGGGTTTTGAAATACATACCCTGCTGCCATCAATCGTCCATGGATTTTTCATTTTGGCGATATAAATATTCTGTTGTCCGTTCACATCTCCTTCCCAGCCCGACCAGATCATATACAATTGCTTCCGGTAAAAGAAAACGTTTCCATCAATGGCCCATTTATCAGCCGGATCGGCAACTTTTCCCTTAAACTTCCATTCACCGGTCATAGGATCTGCTGATTCATTTTCCAGTACATACATCCGGTGATTGTTGTTGTTTCCATCATCGGCCGCAAAGTATACATACCACTTGTTTTGAATAAAATGAATTTCGGGGGCCCAGAGTTGTTTTGAATAGAGGGTGCCGGCAGGTGGTATAAAAATATCTTTCCGTTGTGCACTTTTCAGATCAGCCAGGTTTTTGGTTTTCCATATGGCGATCCGGTTTCCCAAAGTATGCGTATAATAATAATAGCCATCCTTATAAAACGAAAAGGGATCCGCGCCGGAGGGCAGCAGCGGATTGCTGAACATATGCTTCTCTTTATCCTGCGATTGGGTTTTGCAGGAAAAGAGGAGTAATGGAATAAGAAATATAGTTATACAGTTCCTCATTTTTAAATAGGCAGTCTATTATTTAATGTTTCATTGGCTTATGATTGATTGCTTCCTCCTTTCCTCTATCCCCTCCTGTTCGCTATAGGTCACTTTTAGCTTTGCCTTTTGTACGCTTCCGATTTCTTTTTCAGCCTCACCTCCTTCTCCTCTCCGCATGGAGAGGAGCGGCACTTTAGAATAATGCCAAACACTCTATTCTTCCACTTCAACTAAAAAATATAACCAATACAGTTCGAATTACAAACCAATTTGTATTCGGTCTGACGCTCCTTCGTCGCGCACCGATCGCGGCATTTCCTGTAAACCTGTTAGGTCTGCTGCGCTGCTTCGCCGTTCGGCAGACCTAACAGGTAGGCCTACTTCATCTTCACCAGTCCCTTATTGTACAACTGCTGATGCAGTTGCTTTAGCTTTTCCAGAGGCATCTTCATAATCTTTCTGTCGTAGGTCATCAACCCGTTTACTTCCACTTCCACATCTGTTGTTTGTGTGTATATGGCTGCGGAGAGCCCCAAAGGAATGAGGGGTGTAAGATCGTTGATGAGGGTGGTATAGCGGTTAAGCAGCTCATCATTATTTTTAAAACTCTGGTATCCCCAGTTATTTTTCTCCTGCCAGGTATGGCCTTCAACCGGCAGGCCCAATCCGCCAAATTCACCCAGTACCAATATTTGCTTATCACCAAATACTTTCGGCGCCGGCATTTGCGGATCGGGATAATTATGAATATCAAGAATATGACCCGCAGTAAAAAAGTTTCCCCCACTGGCTTCATTTACCAGTCGCGAGGGGTCGAGTTGCATTGTCCATCCCGTAATTTCTTTCGTTTTAAACTGTCCCCATGCTTCATTGAAAGGCACCCATACTACGATCGAAGGAAAATTATGCAATGCTTTCATGATGGCTTTCCATTCCGTACGATAAATAGCTTCCGATTCTGTACTGCGTTCCTTATCTAAGTTTTTGCCTGATATCTGTCCTACCCGCATATCCCATTTATTTCCACCCATATCGCCGCTGGGCATATCCTGCCACACCAGCATACCCAGTTTATCGCAATGATAGTACCAGCGGGCGGGTTCCACCTTCACGTGTTTGCGGATCATATTAAAGCCCATCGCCTTGGTTTGCTCCACATCATATTTAAGCGCTTCATCGGTTGGTGCAGTATACAAACCGTCTGGCCACCATCCCTGGTCGAGCGGGCCGTATTGAAATACGAACTCATTGTTCAGCAACATTCTTTTTATGCCATTGTTATCAGGCGCTTCCGAAATTTTGCGCATAGCGAAATAGCTACCCACCTCATCTATCAATTTCCCCTTGCGGGTAACCGTATATTTAAGATCATACAGGAAAGGATGGGCAGGAGACCAAAGCTTTGGATTGCTTATGATTAAGGCAACTTCCGCTTCACCCTTCAATGTTTGCTCAGCCACCTGTTGCTGACCATCGTATGCAACAACTTTTATTGCATCGCCCGGCTGCAGGTTTTCGATATCTACTTTTACGGAAAGCGATTGCTTGTCTATATCGGGCGTTTGTACAGTAGCAGCAATATAGGTAGAAGGCACATTCTCTAACCATACAGTTTGCCAGATACCTGTTACCGGCGTGTACCATATACCGTGAGGATTCTTAATTTGTTTGCCGCGCGGCTGCGGTCCGTCATCACTGGGATCCCAAACCTTTATGGCAATTTCCTGTTGCTTTCCTTTTTTAAGGGCGGTGCTTATATCGAATGAAAAAGGATCATATCCACCCTGGTGCGTACCCACCTTATTACCGTTCACATATACATCGCACTGCCAGTCAACCGCACCAAAATGGAGCAATACTTTCCCTTTTTTATATGCGGATGACAGTTCGATTGTACGTTTGTACCAAAGCACACTGTCTTTTCCTACCGTTTTACCTACCCCTGAAAGGGCAGATTCCACCGCATAAGGAACAAGGATTTTGCCATCAAAAGCGGTGGGTTCGGTTTCGCCTGTTGTTTTGGGAACGATGGCATATTGCCACAGCCCGTTCAGGTTCATCCAGTTTTTGCGGGTGAGCTGCGGACGGGGGTATTCGGGTAAAGGCTGTTCGGCTTTTATATCGGCAGCCCATTGCGTAATAATTTTACCAGAAACGGGCTTCCATGCTTCCTGCGCATATAATCCCATACTGATCATTATAAATAAAACCAAAGAAAAAAATTGCTTCATGATGATTGCTTTGAATGATAAACTTTACACAATATTCTGCAATAATAATAATAACCCGGCGTACAAACACAAGAGATCCTGCCTTTATACTTCATTCATCTTACATAATACGCTATTATTAAAAACTAAGCTTTTGTACCGGTGTAAAGATCATATCTTCCACTCCGGCTATCTTTAGCCCGATGCGCGCAAACACATAGTTTTGAGCAGGAACAATGTCAGGTATTGTGCCTTCTATCGTTATACTACCTATATCTGTTATGGAAGAACCGGAAACATCCGTAAAAGCAATATTGTTAGCGCCCGAAACAAACTGTGTTTTATTGATATACAGGCTCACTCTTTCTATATCTTTTGCATCGGTTCCCGTAATAATTTGCTCCGCTGCAAAAGAGGCGGAAACCTTGCCCGATCCGGCCGTAAGCTGCGCATTTCTCAGCATATAGTAAGGCGTTACTTCAATATCCAGTTCCTGGTTGCCTTTAAGATTGATGGACAAACTGTCTGGCTCACCCGAAGGCATTTTCTTCCATATAAATGGTCCCTGGTCATTGGGAATAACAAACTTATAGTCGCCGTTAAAGAGCAGCATGGAATAACTGCCATCGGGCGCGAATGTACCGCCTATAGCGCCTGTTTTACCAAAACCATATTGATACAACTGAAAAGGTACTCGATCGTACTCCACCTGTATAGCTTCACCCTGGTATACCAATTTACCGCTGAGCTTTGTTTTTGGCGGATCGTAATTGTCTTTTTTACAAGACATAAAAGTAGCAGCAGTTACCAGTATGATGAAATAATGAAATGTAATTTTCATAATTAAAGTTTTTAAATACTTATTGATTGGGTTGCCTTACGATTTTGGGATTATTGGAACGCACATTATCATCAATAAAAGAATAGTAGTTGCCGAGCTGAAAATTATTGGCTCCCGTAACCAATGTAGGCAATACGATCTTATAAATCCATTTGCCATTATTTGGGCTGGACGGATTGTGATATTTATACGGCCACAATGCATAAGGCTGGGTATTTCTTTTGGTAGCCTTGCCGATATTGGAAAGCAGGTCGGCTTCTGTCATCTTGTTGCCATCCCATACTTTGGTGGCCAACCGCCAGCGTTTCATATCGTACAAAATATGCCCTTCAAATGCCAGCTCCACCCTACGCTCATGCACGATCCTGTCGAAAGTAATATCGCCGGCTGTTAATTCAATAATCAACCCGGCTCTTGCCCTTACCTGGTTCATATATCCGGCTGCTACGTCCGGCTGGCCCAGTTCAAAAGCAGCTTCAGCCGCATTCAACAACACTTCGCCAAAACGATAACGCTGAAAAGGCACTTCGCTGCTGGTACCACGGGAGCCGCCTCCTGGTGCAGGATCGAGATACTTACGGATATAAAACCCACTTTGTGCGGTAAATTCCTTTGCATTGATGGGACCATCAAACCCTACTACCTGCACAGGATTGGTTCCGCCCGGAAGTACTTTCTGGGCGCCCCTGTCGTCACCGGTAAGTATGCTGCCATCAGCCAACTGGTATCCAGCCCATATATCCACATTTCTTCCTTTAAAAGCAGTGCCCGGTAAAATAACGGTTCCGGATAACCGCGCATCGCGTCCTTCAAAAATATCTGCCTGGTTGGTGTAATAAATGGGATTGCCTGAACCATCCTCAACCGGTAGCGGCGCATAGGTATTGTCTAATTTTTCAAAGGATTCCACCAGGTTCAATGAAGGATTGATCCGTCCGCCTTCTTCTTCTTCGGCGCCATAGCGTGGCTGATTCCAGCCGGTGAAATAATGTACTTTTCCGCTTTTTAACTTGAAATCTTCAATGAAGATTGATTCGGGGTTATTGTTCTTATCTAAGAAAATGCTGGCAAAATTTTCGGCAAGATCTGGTTTGCTGTTGTACAATGCATACCCGCCTGCGCTGCCATCAATGATCTCCTTTGCTGCGTTCAACGCTTTTGTATAATAATCGTTTGCCATGCCCGCAGGAATGCCCACTTCGCCACCGGGCAAAGCAACCTGTGGTGTAGTTGCGCCATATTTAGCAATTGAACCCGCATACAAAGCCGCTCTTGATTCCATGGCCAGTGCAGCGCCCTTTGACGCCCGGCTTTTTACATTGACGTCTGCAGGCAGATCATTTTTAATGGCTTCCGCTTCACTTATCACAAAATCATACATCTCCGATTCCTTGGCCCTTGGATGCTGCAGGTAGCTGGGGTCTCCTTTAAAATCATACAATAGCGGTTCGGTGATCAAAGGAACACCGCCCAGGCGTTTGGTGATTTCAAAATAAAAATTGGCGCGTAAAAAACGGGCTTCCGCAAGGAAACGTTTTTTATCGCCATCCGATAAATTGGGAGCAGCCTCACAACGCTGCAAAAACAGATTCAGCTCGCGGATATACGCATACGAATCGAACCAGTTGATGCCCCATTCGCCATAGCCCCATCCCGTTCTTTGTACAATATAGGCACGGCCGTTTTCTGAAGGAAAGCTTTCGCTGAAATCGGCAAAGGTTGACCAATCGTCAAATGTAGAGAAATCCAGTTGCCGGTTATACAAGTCAGCCAAAATGGATAATACCTGCGCGGGGTCGGAAAAAGCCGATTCATTATCCAAAATGGATATGGGCTTGATATCAAGGAAGTCTTTGTCTTTCTTACAACTCCCTGCACCCATCACGGCGGTGAACAATATGAATTGAAATATCTTTTTCATGTGCTAATTTTTATTTTTTATTTGCCACACGGAATTCGCCCATATCATCTTCTTTTCTACATAGTATCTCCATGGCTCATTTCATGTGATAATTTTTATTTAGAAGGAAAGATTTACGCCAAAATTGAAAACCCTGCTTTGCGGAAACTGCAGCCCGTTTTCCTCATTTACTTCCGGATCCACGCCAAAATCTTTAAGGTTATCAATAGCGAAAAGGTTATACGCGTTTACATAAATGCGGGCCTGCTGCATTTTAATGCGGCTGATCAATGCTACCGGCAAAGAATAACCGAGCTCAACGGTCCTGGCCCTGATGTATTTTACATTGTGCGCCCAAAATGTGGAGCTGTTGTTATAGTTCCTATGCCCGCCGTCATTAAAGCGGTTAGCGGGATATTTACCGGGGATCCATTCGCTGCCCATATCCTTAACATCGGCACGATGCCACCGGTCTTCAAAAATGGTATTGAAATTTCCATCGTTCTGAAATGCCCATTTCATTTCCCAGTTCTGGTACCAGGTATAGCCTGCACCTCCCGAAAAATCGGCATGAAAATCAAAATCATGATAAGCCAGTGCGATATTAAATCCGAAGTTGATATTGGGCTGCGTACCAACGCCATAGCCTATAGGACGCTCATCGTACCCGTCAATCTTCCCGTCCTTATTAAAGTCTTTGTAGATAAGGTCTCCCGGCAGCATCGTTCTGTTGCCCTGTCCGTCAATATTAACCGGGTAGTTATTGATCTCTTCCACAGAAGCAAATTGGCCGATCACTTCATAGCCCCAGTTGGTTTTCGTATATCGCCCTTCCTGCGACCAGCGATACTGATCCCAGGAATTGAAGAAAAGTGGGTTGTAGGACGACAGGAATTTGGAGCGGGAGTAAGATATATTTGCCCCTGCAGAAACGGTTATGTCTCTTACTCTTCCATTATAATTGAGGGAAAACTCCTGTCCAAACTGTGCATCGCTGTTCAGGTTTTCACGGGGCAGGGTATAGCCGATTTCTATAGGCGTAAGTACATCGTTTTTAACCGCTATCAGTCCGGAGCGTTTCCGGTAAAAATAGTCGAATGTGCCCGTAAGCTTTCCATTGAACAATGCAAAATCGAACCCTATATCGGTGATCCTGCTTTCCAGCCATGAAATGTTGGTAGTGGCAACCCCCCTGTCTCTTGAGCCAACAATGGGTCTGCCATCTAAAATAGCAATGCCCTGGTTATAGTTGTATCCTTCTATATACTGAAAAGGACTGAGCCCCAGTGAAGAGCCATCATCACCCAGAATACCATAGGACGCCCTGAGTTTCAGATCGTTCAGTATATTCTTATCACCCAGCAATCTTTGCATAAAAGATTCTTCGGTAATTCTCCATCCTATTGATGCGGAAGGGAAATAACCGATCCTGTTGTCCGGCGGAAAAATATAGGACGCATCGCGCCTGCCCGCCAGTTCCAGGAAATACCTGTCATTATAAGCATAGTTAACCCTGCCCACATAACCTACCCTCGCTTCTTTATCATCACTGTCATCGTACCTGTCGGCCGTACTAAAATAAATGAGTGGCAGCGCATTGGTACTGGGAACAGAATGGATCCAGTTGCGTAAGCGGTTGTTGAGTATCCGTTCATTAACAATGGTGGCAGATATATTATGCAGGCCAAAAGACCGGTTATAGTTGATCTGCAACTGCGTGGTTTTGTTGATCTGTTTGATCTGTTCACGCTCCCGCCACGGATTGGTGCTGCCTCCAGTGGCTTTATAGGAATCCTCAGTAGCATCATAGGTATAGGTATTGTACGTGTATTCGTGATTGTTTAACAGGTAGTCGGCTATATAATAAGAATACACACCGTTTACAGAAAGTCCTTTGATCCAGGGTATCTGGTATTCGGCGGTAAAATTGCCCTGCAGCACCCGCCAGTCGTTCCGGTATTTACCCGCGTTCTTATAATTGAGGTAAGCCCAGTTGGTTTCGTTGTGTTTTATATCGTTCAGGTATTCGGGATTATCGTTGGCGTAAGGCCTTTCCAAAGGGGTGTTCCTTAAAATGGCAAACCTGGCCAACCAGTAATCATCCCCACCGGGAACACCGGGGTTTTCACGACTTTCAATCCTGCCGTTAATACTCATACCTACTTTTAATCCATTGGCTACTTTGGCTGTAACATTTGACTGGATATTGGTACGCATGAATTTATATTCCCTGCCTAAAGGGGAGTTCTGGTATAAGTTGGTGGCGGATAAATAATAATTCAATTTATCCGTGCCGCCTGTAACATTCAGGTTAAGCGAATTGAGCGGGGCGTTAGGCTTCAAAATAAAATCCTTCCAGTTAAAGCTTTTATATCCCGGCTCTGTTCCCGCTTTGTATTTTTGCAATTCTTCATCGGTGATCGTAGTACTGCCATACCTGTTGATCTCTGCCTCTGCCCTGTAGCGCATATAGTCGTATGAATTGTTGAGTACGTCAGGAAAACGGGTCCAGTTCTGGAAACCCAGGTAAGAATCAATATTGATGCGGTTGGCCGTATTCAATCTTCCCTTTTTAGTAGTTACTACCACTACCCCATTGGCGGCACG
Source organism: Agriterribacter humi (assembly GCF_009192765.1). Lineage (GTDB taxonomy): Bacteria > Bacteroidota > Bacteroidia > Chitinophagales > Chitinophagaceae > Agriterribacter > Agriterribacter humi. Next base: position 142,357 of record NZ_VOHQ01000012.1, read on the forward strand.
TATACCATAAATAGCAGCAGAAGCATCTTTTAGCACAGTGATGCTTTCAATATCATTGGGTGCAAGGTTATTGAATTGGCCCGCATCCTGCTGTATACCGTCAATAACAAAAAGCGCATCGCCCATGTTCCTGATCTGTATATTGGCACTTGCGCCCGGCCTGCCATCCGCCATTCGAAAGGATACACCGGGCAATTTACCTGCCAGCGTAGCGCTAACCGTGGAAGCGCCATGTACCCTTCCAATATCATCGGCGGTAACGGTAGAAATAGCGCCTGTTAAGGATTGCTTCTTGCGGGTACCATAACCAATAACTACTACTTCTTCCATGCTGGCATTCGCTGCCTGCAGTGTGATCATGAAATTGGTTTTGTTTCCGGCTATTACTTCGAGGGGCTGGTAACCTACGGAACTGAATACAAGAACCGACCCTGATGAACTGATGTTCATCGTGAAGTTGCCTTCCACATCGGTGAGCGTTGAATTTTGGGTACGCTTTTCAGTAACCGTTACATTAACCAACCCTGCGCCGAGGCTGTCGGTAACCTTGCCCGAAACAGCAATGGATTGTGAAAAAACGGGAGAAAGCAATGTAAAAAAGATGCATGCGGTAACCAGCATTTTTTTGGAGTGCGACAGAAGGATTTCAATTGCTGAAATGCGCTGCCGCGAAGTTCTGGCAATAACTTGTACATTCATATGGCAGTTAATTATTATTGACAATCTTTAAAAATGGAAACGTTTCCATTTTTTGGCACTGTGAAGGACGAAAGAATATTTTTAATTGATTCGCTCAGGCGTCTCAATGTTTCTTCAAATTGTATCAAATCTCAAATAATTATACCTTCGTTTACAACCATTACTACTGTGAAAAAGAAAGTATTACTACTGGTAACGATTGCATTTGCTTACTGCTTCGGTTATGCGCAGGGTTATTACTTCAGGCATTACCAGGTGGAGAACGGGCTTTCTCACAACACCGTTTTTTGTACCCTGCAGGACAGCAGGGGCTTTATGTGGTTTGGCACAAAAGACGGGCTGAACCGGTTTGACGGCACCAGCTTTAAAATATTCAGGAAAGACGACCAGGATACCGGCAGCATTGGCAACAATTTTATATACAGTTTACGGGAGGACGATGCCGGCCATATGTGGGTTGGAACAGGGAAAGGGCTTTACGCATACAATGCAGAAAAAGAAAATTTCAGGCGGGTACCCACACTTGAGCTTTCCGATGTGAATGAAATACAAACAGACAACAAGGGTAATATCTGGTTCTTAATGGGCGCAAAACTTTACCAGTATAACCCCGTTACCTGCAACGTTGCCCAGATTGCCGAACTCCGGGATGAATGGATAACCTCCATTTGGGTTACCGATGCCGGCATAGTATGGTTTACCACCTTCGGTACCTTAAAAAAATATGATCCTGAAACAGGGATCTACGCGTCATATGACGTATTCAGCCATTCACCCCATACGCCTACCAAATGGATAGAGAAAATGTTTTATGCCGGCAACGGAAAAATACTTTTAGGAACTACGGGGCAGGGTCTCAAAATCTTTGATACCAAAGATGGTTCATATACCGATGTTCTTACTTATAATCCCGACAAAACAAACATATTTGTGCGCGACTTCGTTCATATCACAAACAATGAATACTGGATAGCCAGCGAATCAGGCATTTTTATTTATGATACGGAGAAAGGTACCATTGCTAACCTCCACAAACAATACAACGATCCTTATTCCCTGTCAGATAACGCTATTTATTCGCTTTGTAGGGATAAGGAAGGCGGTATCTGGGCGGGCACTTATTTTGGAGGCGTCAATTATTTTCCGAAACAATACCTCGCTTTTCAAAAGTATTTTCCCGATAACAGCCCGCAAAGCATCAGTGGTAATGCAGTAAGAGAAATATGCCAGGACCGGTACGGGAACCTCTGGATCGGCACTGAAGACAGGGGTTTGAACAAGCTCAATCCCAAAACGGGCCATATCACACAGTATATGCCAACAGGAAAACCCGGCAGCATTTCCTATCCCAATATTCACGGACTGTTGGCAACAGGCAACCAGTTGTGGATCGGAACGTTTGAGCACGGGCTGGATGTGATGGACATCAGAACCGGTAAAGTAATACAGCATTACAACTCCGCTACTCCCGGACTGCGCAGCAATTTTCCACTTTCTTTATATAAAACACGAAGCGGTGAACTGCTTACTGGTACTTCGATTAGCCTTACCCGCTATGATTCCATATCGCAGAGCTTTATAAAAGTGGAACAGGTTCCGGGCGATCATTTTATATACCATATTATGGAGGATCGCGATGGCACGGTATGGGTAAGCACTATTGGAGACGGCTTATATTTTTATAATGAAAAAACGGGCAGACGGGGCAATTTCCGTTACAATCCGCAACACCGGGAAAGCCTGGGCAGCGATATGGTGAACAGTAGCTTTGAGGACAGCAATGGCAACCTGTGGGTAGCTACGGAAGGAGGCGGACTATGCAAGCTCAACAAAGAAAACAAAACCTTTACCCGTTATACCAGCAAAAATGGCATGCCCAGCGACTATATTTTTAAAATTCTGGAAGATGGCAGGAAAAACCTTTGGATAGCTACTTCCCGCGGGCTGGTATGCCTTAACCTTACCACAGGAAAAATGCTTGTGTATACCAGGGCCAATGGATTATTAAATGACCAGTTCAACTATAATTCGGGATATAAAAACAAAGAAGGGAAAATGTATTTCGGGAGCGTAAAAGGAATGATCAGTTTTAACCCCGATACCTTCTCAGCAAGCAATTTTGTCGCTCCCGTTTATATTACAGGGCTACAGGTAAACAACAAAGAAGTGCAGGTTAAGGACGAAGATTCACCACTTACAAAGTCTGTTCTCCTCACCCGGAAAATAACGCTGCCTTATGATCAGTCTTCCTTTAGCATTGACTTTGCGGCTTTAAGCTATACCGCCCCAGAAATGACCGCCTACGCCTATATCATGCACGGCGCGGATAAGGAGTGGACACCCATAAAAACCAACCGCAAAGTTTATTTTACCAACCTGTTGCCGGGCACCTATGTTTTTAATGTTAAGGCAGCAGGCAGCAACGGCGGGTGGAGCCGGCAACCCGCACAGTTAACCATACAAATCCTTCCACCCTGGTGGGCAAGCTCCTGGGCCTATGCATTGTATACCCTGGCCGCAATGGCGCTTGCATTTTATTTGGTAAGACGATACCACAATCATATTGAGGAAAAGAACAGGAGGAAGATTGAATACCTGCACCACGAAAAAGAAAAAGAATTGTATGAAGCAAAAATTGATTTCTTTACCAATGTAGCGCACGAAATAAAAACGCCGCTCACCCTCATAAAAGGCCCACTGGAAAAAATAATCAACCAGGCCCATAACCGGCCTGAAATACAAAAGCACCTGTCTACAATGGAAAGGAATACCAACCGGCTCATTGACCTCACCAGCCAGTTGCTCGACTTCCGGCAAACGGAAGCGAAAGGATTCAGGCTCAATTTATCAAAAATGAATGTTTCGGCATTGCTCAGGGAAACTTTTTCTAATTTCAAATCACTGGCGGAACAAAAGAATCTTGCCTATTCCCTTTCCCTCCCCGAAAGCGATTTGTATGCCCGGGTGGATGATGATGCTTTGAATAAAATATACTGCAACCTTTTCAGTAACGCGGTAAAGTATGCGCAACAGGAGGTAAAAATTAAAATGGAAGCCGGTCCACAGGGCCATTTTACAACGGAGATCATAAGCGACGGGTATGTAATACCTGAAAATAAAAGAGAAAAGATATTCGAACCTTTTTATCGGCTCAAAGGAACGGAAAAGCAGAAAGGTACCGGCATAGGCCTTGCACTCTCGCGATCGCTGGCTGCACTGCACAAGGGCACACTCTATCTTAAACAAACGAATACGCCCGGCTATAATATTTTCGTGTTGAGTTTACCCTTATCTTCCAAAGCTGTAATGGAAAGTGCGGATAATGAATCAAAATAAAGTTGATGATGACACCTGCTGTTTTATTAATAGACGACAATGAAGATATTCTTGAGTTTCTGACAGATGAACTGCAGGAAAAATATACCCTGTTCACCGCTACCAATAGTGAAGATGCGCTTGCACTGCTGCTGCAGGAATCCATACAACTCATTGTAAGCGATGTAATGATGCCCGGAATGGACGGCTTTGAATTGTGCCGCACAATTAAAACTGATTTCGATTACAGCCATATACCCGTTATATTGCTAACGGCAAAGAACACCCTCCAATCAAAAATTGAAGGTCTGGAGATTGGCGCCGATGCCTATATTGAGAAACCTTTTTCGCCGGCGCACCTGCAGGTGCAGATCGCCAATTTGCTTAACAACCGCAGCAAGCTCAGGGAATATTTTGCCAGTTCGCCGCTGGTGCATATTAAAAGCATGGCGCATTCTAAATCGGATGAACATTTTTTGGAAACGCTCCATGAAGCCATTTACCGGAATATGGATAATACGGAATTGGATGTAGAGCACCTGTCGCGCATTATGAATATGAGCCGGCCCACTTTGTACCGTAAAATAAAAGGCATCTCCCACTTAACGCCGCATGAGCTCATCAATATTACCCGTCTTAAAAAAGCCGCCGGACTATTAGCCGAAGGCCAATATAAAATATTTGAAATAGCCGCTATGACAGGTTTTCAATCGCAGAACAATTTCGGCAGAAGCTTTTTGAAACAGTTTGGTATGACGCCAACAGAATATGCGAGGGTGAAGAAGGAGGAGAACTTGTAATATCTGCCTGGCAGAATCTGCAGCACAGCGAACATGGCAGGTTTTGGTTCGGACTTAGCTCATTTTACCTCAACCAAACCGTTTGTGTAAACGCACCGTTAGCGGCTGCATCCCAGGCTTCTATGCGCACCCATTTTCTACCCGGCAAATTTAATGAAACCCTGAATTTTTGTTTATCAAAAGGAAGCGTAGCATCCAGGTTCATCTTATGCCTGTATACCTGGTTTCCGTCACCCGATATGATCTCCACAAAGTTTAAGGGGAAGGTCCACTGCAGGTTAAAAGCAATAGCTGCTTTCCCGTTTTCCGCAAGCTCAGCCGTATCGCCAGCCTGCTTTTTGTTCACCGTAAATGATGGGATCAATACTTCGCCGGTGGTTGAAAAAAAACGCCCTTTTTGTAAAACATCCAGAATGCTTTGCCAGCCTTTGTTGTAAGTAGGCAAGTTGTTTAACTGCAAATAGTTTACATTCAAATGCGCATACATTTCGTTCTCCGGCTCAATTGTAAATACATCAGCTTCTGCCAGCACTTTCTTTTGAACGCCCCAGTTGTTCATATCATCCATCAGGTCTAACACTCTTTTTCCCAGCCGGGGCTGCGAAAGATCAGCAGGCATCGCTTTCCAGGCTGCACCCAAAAAACGATCCGATTTAAAGAATGCTGATGTCTTATATTTATCAGGATAATCTACCGAGCCTTTGGTTCTCGGGTGCGCTGTCCATGCCAGCCCTTTTTCTTCCTTTAATAAATCCAACATTTCTGTTGCATTGGCAACGCGGTAAACCGCTCCATACACCGGGTGTACCGTCTTATAAGGAACACTGTCGCTGCGCGACATGATCCAGTAAACAGGCTTTGGAAAAAGTTGCAGCCAATGCCCGCCAAAAAATTCATTGGGCTCCTCCCCGGGTAATAATAAAAAATTCTCAGTTGAAAGTCTTCTGCATTGTTCAAACAAAGCATGCAATTCTTTCAAACGTTGTTCATCAGGACCCTTAGGATGCGCAGTGTAATGAAACTCAGCAAGATGAACAATATCAATTCCTGTTTGTTTAAATACATTGATAAAACTGGGTGTATCGGGCACCGGCTTGCCAGCCAGTACCACATTCATCACAAACTCATTGTGAAAATGGCTTGCCATTGTTTTATATCCCGGAAGTGAAACATACCGATCACCGTTCGTAAATTTTTTCACATCATTCAGTAATGCCTCCGGACCAGTTGTACCCAGTAAACAAAAAAAGTTTAATCGCTGTTCTGTTCCGGGAGGTGCATTAAACCAGGGTACAAAGCGGTTATCACCCGTTAATTCCTGCCGTATACCCAGGCCATAGCCATCTGTGATTTTACGGTAATGGTTGCCATGCCATGTAAAGCGCAGGTTAAATGCTTCATCGAGCGGATAGAAATATTGGTGAGGCGCCGGAAAAACAGCGATGCCGCCTGTTTTTGTGTTACCAATGATGGTACGATATTTTACCATCTCATTTTTACTGCTGTCGGTAAATTGTGGTTGAACAGCCTGCATTTCATCGTTCACATCGGCCCATGAAATGCTGTTCCATTTCATCTCTTTGCTTATCAGTCCGGCATCATATACAATAGCGGTAGAATCTTTACTGGTGGATACAACAGCCGCTATGTTCATCAACGGGCTGCCATTATACAGGGTAATTTCAATGGTTCCGCTAAAGCCGGGTGTTGTAATTTCATGTATGGTAATGATCGTTCTTGATCCGGAACTGCTTACCGATGCCGATTTTTTATTGATCTCTGCAAGATGTAACTGGTAAGGCTTGAGATGCACTTTGTCGAAAAAAATATTCCATCCGTTTTGCGATACCAGGTCGCGTTTGCCAACCGTAAGCAAAAACACGGGATCAACATCTTCCACAATATTTTTTACCGTGGCGCCCTCCAGTACGTTAATGCTTTTAAACAGGGGTTCATTCCTGTTTACACTCAATACTACCTGTGCACGTTGCTTTTTACCAGAGGGCCATGAAACAGAAAACGTGTTTTGGGCAACCTGCACCTGCGCCCCATTTTTATCGCTAAAACCTTTCAGGTTAACCGGCATCTGGGCATGCAGAACCGAAAAGCCCATTAGTAAAACAATAATGAATGCGTACCGCATGATCAATCGATGGTTTAATTTCCTGTAAGATAAAGAGGGCAGGGCAATTTTTTTTATTATTGAATTCAAAAAAAATGTACCTTAAAGGCTGTGATTGCTGCTATTGGTATAGTACCCCAACGATAACCTAAACCCATTGTTCCACTCTACATAATAATTTAGCAATAGATAGAAGGAAGATTTTAGGAAGTAAGGGCATAAAAAAGCGATCCCAACCTAAGTCGGAACCGCTTTAAATGTTTTCACAACGATAAAATCTTATTGTGATTTGCTTCAAATTAATAAGCCAAATATAAATAAAAATAGACATGATAAATAAAAAAATTTTAGGGATAGATATTGGAACCACCTCAATCGGCTGGGCAATAGTTGAAGCAAAAACAGAAAAACCCGTAAAATACAATGAGTATTTTGAGGATGATTTGCCTGAAACAAGAACTGACACAAATAATGATAGAACTGGAATTCACATAGGCAAAAATGGCTTGCCCGCAGTGGGTGTAAGAATTATCTCACAAGAGGGTAAAATGTTAAGCCGTTTCAATGAAGGGAAAAAATTGAATGAAAAAACTAATGAAACTCCAACTGCTCAAAGGCGAAGAATACGTGCTGGTAGAAAACTGAAAAGCCGTTATAAATTGAGAAGAGATAAGCTTTGCGCCGTACTGGAAATATTGGGAATGCTGCCTGACGCTTCTTATAGAAAAGTGAAAAATAAAAATGGGAAGGAGATGTGGAAAGCGATAGAAGCAAAAGATATAGATGGCAATAACGGAAAATGGTACACTAAAAAAAGAGAGTATGAAGTTGATGAAATCGGTAAAAAGAAGAAGAAAAGAAAAAACGAGGAGGGCATTATTACCGGAATAGGCGAAGACTTATATAAACTACGAAACAATGCTGCGATTGATCCTTTAGAAGATAGAAGAGATTGGGGTAGAATTTTGTTGCACTTAAATCAATGGAGGGGATATAGTAGCGATAGATACAGCAGCAATGAAGACGATGAACAGACTGATGATGGTTTTTATACCTCGCTTGTAGTAGATGATGTTGTTGACATAAAAAAAATATATAAGGACAAGCTCAATAAAAAGCTTGATAAAATTCAATATCAAATAAAATTTGAAAATGGAGATATTGGGATAGATGTTGTGAAAGTTGGTGAAAGTTCCTTTTACTCAAAATTTAAAAAAGGCGAGGTTGCCACCTATAAAAAAGTAGAGGATGAAAATGATAAAAGTATAATTTATATTACGTGGCAAAATCTAAAAAAGGAGGCTTGGGCATACCGTAAGTGGCTAATCAACGATAGTATAGAAAAGTATATCCAAAGTAAAAGAGGTACGGTCGGTTCCTATTTTTATAATAACTTTTTTAATCAGGAATATATTAAAACTATTCCTGAAGAAAATCGTTTAAAACGCATTCGCCATAATGTGGTAAACAGAAATTGGTATGAAGATGAATTTGAAACTATCTGGAAAATTCAGTTTGAAAAACATAAAGCAAATTTCACAAAGGAGTTAGTTAATAAATGTATAGATGCTTCATTTACAAAAGATGAATCGGTAAAAAAAGAGTTGCGAAAAATTGGCAACCCTGAATTACAACTTAAAGCATTAATCAGGGATAAAATAATTTATTACCAGCGTCCCTGGCAACAAGCCAAAAACAAAGGAGAATGCAGATTTGAAAAGATACCGGATATTAAAAAGGATGAGGATGGTAAAATAATTCCACATAGGGACGGTAAAATCCATTATAAAGGAAGAACCGTTATTCCCCGCAGCCATCCTTTACATCAGGAATATAAAATATGGCAACAAATAAATAATGTCAGGATATGGTTTCATCCGAAGGATGAAAAGCAAATTGATTTGTTTGAAAATTCAGAGGTTTGCTCAAAGCTTTTAGGTAAAACCCCTATTGAAATTAAAGAGCTTCTTTATGAACGATTGCAAGACAGAAAAGAGCAATCATGGAGAACGTTTGTAAATGAAATATTTAACATTGAAGTAAAATTAAAAAAGGAGGGAGAAAAAAAGAAACCAACTGAAACGGAATATTATTCTATTAACTACATTAAAATATCAAAAAAAGGGGAGGAACAAGACAACCTATTAAAAGGCAATAAAACAAAGAAACAAATTGATGATGTTTTAAATATTAATGATAAAAGTTGGTATTTAGAAACAGCGAAAAAAGGTAAAGACAGGCATAAGCCAGATAGAACAAACAAAGATGGAAAAACAATCTCATCGTTAAATTACAAAACCAGAGAATATACTGTTTCAAACCTGCAATTACTTTGGGAATGTATTTATGATCTTACGGGATATAAAGCGGGCAATGATAGCGCAAATATTGAAATGATTAAAAATAGAATTCGTAACCATTTCAGTGCTGATATCATTTCTGCTCCTCAATGCTTATCTCTTGCTAAAATTAAATTTGACGATGCTGGAATGGGGCAACTTTCGGCAAAAGCTATTCGCAATCTATTGCCATTAATGGCAGTTGGAAAATATGCAGAACAATATCCTATGACTGAAAAGGCTGATAAAAAAATAAAGAGTTTAATTGAGCTTAATCAGCAGGAACAAAATGAAACCAATGATGATTTGAAACTTTATTCCTTAAAAGAATTTATTACTGATAAAAGTGCAAGGATAAAGCTTTCTTCAAAAATGTCGGAAGAGGAATTTAAAGGTTTGAATTATTGGGAAGCAGCAGCCGTAGTTTATGGAAACCACTCTAAAGCTGGTATTACTAATATACCATCCGAAGAAATTGCGAACAGAATAAAAAACCTACAGCCTGTTCCGTTCGGAAAAATGAATAATCCGATAGTAGAAAAAATAGTCAACGAAACCTTAAAGCTGGTTCAATTAATTTATCTGACTTATGGAGGATTTGACGAAGTAAGAATTGAATTAAGCCGTGAATTAAAAAATTCAATAGATGACAGAGAGGCGATTTGGGATGCAATGAAAAAGAATAACGAACGTAATGATTGGGCTAAAAAAATGTTGCGTGAAATGTTCAATGAAGAGGAATCGGAAAAGGTAGATGTTTCTTTAAGCAATGGCAATATTGATAAGATAAAAATAATTGAAGAAGTAGTTGCTAACCGAAAAGGAAAAGAACATGAAGAAAAAAGGAAAAAAGTAATTACTGAGCCTACTAAAGCCGATATTTTAAAATACCGTTTATGGTTGCAGCAAGAATTCAGATGCCCATACACAGATGAACCTATTCCTTTTTCTGATGTTTTTTCAAAGCAGTTGAGAGTACAGATAGAACATATTATACCCAGAAAACGCTATCCTGACAATTCATTTTCTAACAAAGTACTGACATGGACGGAAGTAAATAGCGCTAAAGCAGAAAATGGCAATAGAACAGCCTATGAATTTATTATAAGTAAAAGGGATGATAATGATAGTATCCAAATTCCTAACAGAGAACAACCTGTAAGATTAATCCCCGCAAAACAATGGGAAGAAAAAGTAAAAGAAATGTTCAAAGGCAGAAAAGCCAAAAATCTGTTAAGACGAAGTATTCCTGAAGATCCAATTAACCGGGAGTTAAAAGATACTCAATACATCAATAAAAAAATAAGAGAAAAAATCGGGGAAGCTATTGGTATGGACAAAGTTTGGACTACAACAGGACAAATTACTGATATGTTGCGTAATGCCTGGCATTTGAATGATAAAGTGATGAAAGAACTGATAAGAGAACGTTATGAGAAGTTTCAAGTAAATTTTGGAAGTGGTTCAACGCCTTTAGAAGCTAATACAATTTTTGATAATACAGTTTGGAATAAAGAAACACAGAAGGCCGAAATCAGAAAAGAATTTCCAAGTTTTTCAAAACGGCTTGATCATAGACATCACGCTTTGGATGCAATTATTATAGCCTGTACCAAACAGCAGCATATACAACTACTGAATACACTAAACGCTCAATTTGAATTAACCGAACTTGAGCATGAAGATGAAAAAGAAATAGCTCAAAAAAAGAAATACAAAGCTCTTCAAAGTCTGCTTTATGAATACGTTAAAGACGAAACCGGTAAACCAAGAAAAAAATACTTTACACCATGGAAATGAAGATGAATTTATTCCACAGGTAAAAGACGCTTTGAGTAAAATAATTGTAGCTCACAAAAATTCAAATGTGCTTACAAGCCCAAGTAGAAACAAACAACTTGATAAATACAATTACACATCAATTTCTATCAGGCAAGGATTGCACAAGGAAACCTTAATCGGTAAGCGTAAATTGTATAATTCAACACTTGTCCCGATTGCTGAAATAATTGAAAGAATATTTTCTGAAAAGCGAAATTCCAAAAAACGTTTTGATGAAATAATTATTGATATTGTATTTAAAGAAAAGTTTCAAAAACAGCTGACTTTATTATTTGAAAAATTCGCATCACTAATTGAAACGGATGAATTAAAATCAAAACTTCTTGATGAAATAAATAACAACAAATCGACCTATTTTGAGGCAGCAACAACTTTTGACTCTATACCTATTAAGCGGGGCACCGAAAGCATCAATAAAGTCAATGTAGATAAGGTTATTGACAAAAGGATACAAAGGTATATAATTTACAAAAACGAATTGGTTGACATCCTTAGTAAAGAATTAAATAGCAAGCCTAATGACGAAAGAAAAAAAGAATTGGAGAAGAAGAAGAAGCAATATCTCGAAACTCCCATTTACTACAATGCTTTATATGACATTAGAATGAAGGATGGTTTTGTAATCAATGATGAAGAAAGAAGGTGGCTCCCTTTATTTGAATTTAATAAGTCAATGATTGAGCATATTGAATATGTTAAAAACAAAAAGGGTAAAAAAGTAATAAACCATGCCCGGACAGAACAAGTAAAGCAATTTATCACCGGATATGAGCATGAATTTACTCCTGAAAATGTATTGATTAAATATCCAATAATAATAGGTGAAAAAAAGATTGAAATTAAGAAAGCTACTGTAAGAAATACTGCAGGAGTTAATCAATCAAAGAAAAATACAGACAATACAGAAGAAAAGGAGGTCTTGGTTGAAATTCGTCCCAAGACCTTTGTTGTTTTGGAAAGTAAATTCAGAGCCATTATTACTCAAGAAAAAGAGGGTAATGAACGAAAAGTTAATTTCATCGAATTTAAAGAAGCATTAGATTATCAAAAACTAACATCAGATTTCATTCAGGCAGAAATAAGAATTCCTAATAAAATAATTCCGCCAAGTCATAAGTTATTATTCACACTTAGCAAAAATGATTTGGTTGCACTGCCGGATAAGACAGACGATGTAATAGATTGGAATAACATTTCCTCCCTTTCAAATAAATTGTATCGTGTTTTAGATTTTGATAGTACTGGTGTTATCCGTTTTGTAAAACATACAATTGCTTCCCCCATTGAATTGAAAGATACGATGAATGCGACAGGATTAAGCAATGAATTAGATTTAATGAGTAAAAAACTAAAAGATGAAGAAGAAAACTATAATATTGAAAAAGAAAGAGTAGAAAATCTCAGCAATAACCATTCTATTTGGAAAAAGAATTTAAGCAAAAATGATTTGAAATTTCATAAGACAACTATTAAAGAAAAAGAAGCTGAGATAAAAAGAGATAAAAAATTACTTAAAGAGCATTTCGATGAAAGTGAAAATCTGGAAAAGGCAATAAAAAATTTAGCAGATAAAATTACATTTAATTCAAAAACAGATAAAAAAGGTAAAATTAAAGAAGCTGAACCAATACAAGAACCGTTTGAAAGAAAAACTAAAGATGATATTCAAAAAATAATTAAAGTATTCACAGACAAGTTAGGTAAGGAAATTGTTCCTTACTGGGAGTTCCCGAATGGGTGTTGGAATAGAGAAAGAGCTGAAGAACTATGTCTTTGTTCACCAAAGACAGATAAAATTGAAACACATACTGATAGTTAGCTTTATCGCTAGCTCAGGATCGAAGAAGATGAGAAATAAAAAATTGTAAGGAGACGAAATTGTTATTCTTCATTTCGTTTTTTTTAGCGAAGCGAAAGTATGTTTAGCTTTTGTTTTGACAACTGGGCAGGGCAATAATATTATAGTCATTAAATTACGGCAGAAGAGTGAAAGCAGTATTAATGAGCAAAGGGAGATGTGTTTGTAAAAAACAACAACTATCGTTTTTATGCCAATCTTGCACATACTAAATAAAACCATTATGCGTTCATCATGGAAACCCTTTATCCATGATAAAGCGAACCCTTTATTTCGGCAACCCCGCTTATCTTAAAACCAATAACGAACAGCTTGTTGTTGAAATGCATGGTACCGGCGAAACCAAATCAACGCCCATAGAGGATATCGGGCTACTGATATTAGACAACCAGCAGATCACGATCACGCAGGCCCTGCTGTCCAAATTACTCGCCAACAATACCGCGGTCATCAGTTGCGATGATACGCACCACCCCAGCGGCATGCTGTTTAATTTAGATGGCAACAGTCTTCAAAGCCAGAAATTCAAGGCCCAGGTAGAAGCATCGGTTCCCCTGAAAAAACAATTGTGGCAGCAAACCGTAATGTGCAAAATAGAGAACCAGGCGGCCCTGCTGCAGCACGAAAGGGAAGAATACAAACTATTGCTCACCTATGCCAAAGATGTAAAAAGCGGAGACAGTGAAAATCATGAAGCAAGGGCAGCGGCTTATTACTGGAAAAGGATCTTCCCCGATTTTCTGCAGTTCAGGCGGGAGCGCTACGGTCCGCCACCCAATAACCTGCTCAACTACGGTTATGCCATACTGAGAGCGCTGGTAGCAAGAAGTTTAACTTCCAGCGGTTTATTGCCTACGCTGGGCATTCATCACCGCAATCAATACAATGCATACTGCCTGGCGGATGATATTATGGAACCTTACCGGCCTTTTGTTGATAAAGTGGTGTGCCAGATTATAAGAGGCAATGGAAAGTTTTTGGAGATGACACCCAATATGAAAAAAGCCTTGCTGGAAATTCCGGCTATGGATGTGCAGGCAGACGGCCAAAAGAGCCCGCTGATGAATGCAGTACAGCGTACAACCGCAAGTTTGGCCAAATGCTTTGAAGGAAAGAGCAGGAAGATATTATACCCGGAGCTGAGCTAGATCTATCAGGTCTGCCGGGAAGCCGCACTGCGCCGGAGACCTTATAGATCTGAGCCCAGGCCGGCATCCGGAACCTTCAATTACGCTTATATGTTCAACCGCTTAAACGCCTATCGCATCATGTGGGTACTTGTATTCTTTGATCTTCCCACCGAAACCAAAAAGGATAAAAAGCTGCATGCGAAATTTCGCAAGGATATTATGGCGGATGGCTTCAATATGTTCCAGTTCAGCATATACATGCGGCACTGCGCCAGCAGGGAAAACGCCGATGTGCATATTAAAAGGGTGAAAAGCTTTCTCCCCGCCAAAGGACATGTAGGCATCATGAGCATTACCGACAAGCAGTTTGGCATGATGGAAATATTCCGGGGTAAGGAATTAACGGAAGCCCCTGCCATAGCGCAGCAACTGGAGCTATTTTAAGGGCAGGGCGGCAGACCTATAAGATTTGCAGGTCTGGGAGCAGCAGGGCAAGACCTATAAGATTTGCAGCCCAGGAAAGCCGCGCGGCAAATCTTATAGGTCTAAGCCAGGGCCGCTATGATAATCTTCAAACCCTTTTATTCCCCCAAACCAGTCCAGCACCTCAGGTCGCAATAACCAGGCTGGCTCATTTGAGCGCATAACAGAATAGGAAGACCATTTCCATTTACTCAAATCGATGCAATAGCCATGATGAACGGGGTTGTTATGAATATAATATACGGTAGCCCGAAACTGCTCATCACTTTCAATCTGTTTTCGCCGTAAATAATCAATAAACAGAGCGCCCTTCCGGTTATACATTTTATTATAAGCTTTGGCATAGCTGTTGAGCAGATTAGAGAATCTTTCCATCACAAATTCAGGAAGCAATTCGGGCGAAAATTGTTTATTGTATTTTACTTCATGAAAGTGACGCTCCAATTGCGCTTCCTCCTTTATTTTAACGATACAATGAAAATGATTGGGAAGCAGGCAATAGCAATACGTGTCCGCAACCGGTGAAATATGTTTGATATAACGGGCGAGAAAAAATGCATAATTACCCCCGTTCCGGAACAACTTTTCATTTCCGACAGCTCTGCTGAGCACATGGTATTTTTCGCCGGGTAGTAGCGGCAGGTGGTAATCAGGCATACAGCAAAATACAAAATGGTCTGCGAAAATTACCCGAAACCCGCAAAGTCCCGGACCGCTTTTAGCAGAACAGGAATAAAAAAATGGAGCCGGAGCCCCATTTTTTCATTGTAAAACTTAGTCCAAATACATTAAAATCAATCGCTTAGGCAATTCGTGTTGTATAAGAGCTAAGCTACATAATAATTTGAAAGCAAATCACAACATTTGATGATTACAGGCGCCCCCGGTCGGTGTTGTATAAGAGCTAAGCTACATAATAATTTGAAAGCAAATCACAACATACATGGTATTGTTATTTTTGGTGGACAGTGTTGTATAAGAGCTAAGCTACATAATAATTTGCCGCGTAGTGTTTGATTTTTTTATTGTCGCGGCGAACTTTGGTTGCCGCGTAGGTTTTTATTCTTTTATTGTCGCGGCGAACTCCGGTTGCCGCGTAGTGTTTGATTTTTTTATTGTCGCGGCGAGCTTCGGTTGAAAGCAAATCACAAACAAGCAGATGTCACTACGGCAACTCCTGCAAGTTGTAAAAGAAATAAGCTACTTAATAATTTGCCGCGTAGGTTTTTATTCTTTTATTGTCGCGGCGAACTCCGGTTGCCGCGTAGGTTTTTATTCTTTTATTGTCGCGGCGAACTCGGGCTGCCGCGCAGTTTTTTGATTTTTTATTATTGAGCGCGCTTCGATTGATTCACACCTATCTGCCGGGTCATTCAGCATTTTCTTCTTTTGCAATATTGCCTGTACTGAGGTTATTGCCACAGCTCCAGCAAAATTTTACATTGTCTTTATCCGACCTGGCCCCACAGCCGGGACAGATAAATCCAGCTTTGTCCAACCGGCTTTCTTTTACCATAGACGCAGATAATATACCCGTAGGCACCGCAATAATCGCATATCCGAGAATCATAATAAAAGATGCCAGTGCCTTTCCCCCCGCTGTTACCGGGGCCACATCGCCACAGCCGACTGTGGTTATGGTTACAATAGCCCAGTAAATACTTTGAGGAATAGAACTGAATCCCGGGTTGTGTTTGAACTCAATTACATACATCAGGGATCCGAGGAAAAAGGTTAATACCAAAACAAAGAACAGGAAGATAAGGATCTTCCGGAAACTCTTTATCAGTGAAAATACCAGGAGGCGGCTTTCATCCAGGAACTTAACCATCCTGAATATCCTGAATATCCGTAAAAGCCGGAATGACCGGATAATCATCAGCATGTGCGACTGGGGAAAAATGAATTCAAGATAAGAAGGCAGTATTGCCAACAGATCAATGACCCCATAAAAACTCAGTACAAATTGCTTTGGCCGTTTTACACATAACAAACGAAAAACATATTCAATACTAAAAACAATGATAAAAAAATAATCGAGCATTTGAAAAACATAAGCATAGCGTGCCGAAATACTTTCTACGCTTTCAAGCAGCAGCAGAAGGATGTTGACCAGGATTAAACAAAACAGGCTAATATCAAACAGCCTGCCCATGGGCGTGTTGGCCTGAAAAATGATTACATACAGCTTATATTGCCATGAAGTGTGGTCATCAGGCTTGTTTTGATCCTGAACAACATCAATTTTGTCTGGTATAATTCTGAATAAACTCATATACGCACTGGACAAATGTATATAAATATGAGCGTTGTGCATATAAATTAAAAGGAAAGGAAGCATTAGCTAAGCCCATTATAAAAACCGGCTGCTTAATACGTTGCATTATAATATATCGCCGGTCACCATAATTAGTTTACCCGATGCGATGATCTCCAATGTTACCTTAACGAATATTGAAAATAATCTTGTTTTATCCTGCCATAAAAAAGATTACAGAACGACTATAGTAACCGATGACCTGCAATACTGCTTCATTTAAAAATGTAAAAGTAACCGAGCCCGGAAAAAATAAAATGATTCATACCTATAAATCCACCGGCATAACGGGAACACCGGCAAGGCAGTAGCCGTTGAGCATAAATAAAAAACAGGGAACGAAGATTCATCCAGTTTCTTCGTTCCCTGTTTTCATACCAAAAGCAATTTATATAAGTCTCTTTATACGCCAGCTCAATAAAATGCTTCTGCGGGAGTAACTACATTGATAATAAAAAAATACCGTATCCCTTTGCTGGTATTCCATTTGAGCTCCTGCCCTTTTCTCATGCCAAGTAAAGCAGCGCCCAGTGGTCTGAATACATTATCGGTATTAATAACCGTGGTTCCGGCTTCGGGTACGGCTAAACGGTATTGAAAATTTCTCCGTCCTGCCTTATCACGCAACAGCAACAGGGAATTAAGCCGCGCAACTTCGTAATCAAAGTCGGCATGATTTACAACTTCTGCATGCTGCAGCTTTTCTCTTATAGCATCGGAGCCCGGAAGTTCCGCATCAGCTTCCAGCAGTTTCTTTAACACATCTGCATCTTCTTTGAGGAGCATCGCTTTCTGTATCTTTTTCATGATAGTGATTATTGATGTAGTGATTAAATAAATACATGATGACCGGGTAAATGAAGGCCCTGCCGTAAAATCAATACAGCTTTACCTGTATTAAATAATTTAACAGCAAACAAGACCTGATTTCATTTGAATAAAACCGGTTATTAAAAAATGAACACCCCGGGCCGGAATTTTATTGGGCCGGGGCCAGCGTATTGAAGTCTTTAAAATTGGAAAAGAAGTACATCCTCTGGCGGGCGTAAAGTGGTTTGCCGGTCAAATCAGGCATACCCGTCAGCTTAAAAGATAATATGTAGAACAATTTTTTCACCAATGGCGAATATAGCAAATAAAGCCGTCCGTGGCATCCCAAAAATGTTAATCCTGCTGGCTGCCGTCCTGCATGCGCTTTACCACCGAACATGGTAGCGTTAACCAGTAAATAATAAAAAAGAAGTGGTGACGCTATACTTTGCGCAACGTATTCCGTACAGATGCCAGTATTTGCTGTGCCTGTTCAGGATCAAAATCTCCATGCTGTATTTTTTTCACACCCAGTCTGGAAAGTTCTATGTGTACTGCAGGTTCAATACCATGATTAGCAAGACACGCTTTTGCGCACGACAAAGGACAACCATCAAGTACAACAATTTTCCTGTTTGACAAAGCGGTCTTTACTAACTTTTTCACATTGCCCCCCACGCCCACAATACACGACATTTCAGCATCTCCGGCCCTGTCGGTGGTAACGGCAATATAGTTGGCCATTTGTGCTGCACTGGAACATCCTGAACAGGAATAGATCAATGGTTTTGTTTCCATATAAGTACAGTTAACAGAAAAACAATAAAATGTAAATGTTGCAAAACTATACCCCGGAGTGTGGAATGGTATTTACAGGCTACTGTTAAAACTTAAACTATATGCGTTTCCGCATTTTTAAAAGCATAGTTGCTCATTAATTTGCAGCACATTTGAAAAAATGTTTTAAGATCAACTGTTCTTAAAACACTGTATACCCATGCTTATATTCAAAGATTTTACATTCGATGCGGCACATTTTCTTCCAAAACTACCCCCGGCTCACAAATGCGCAGCAATGCACGGACACACCTACCATGTAAGGATTTACGCGAAAGGAACGCCCGGTGAGCAATCGGGATGGATAGTTGATTTTGGTGAAATAAAAGAAAGTGTACATCTTATACTGAATCAATTAGATCATAAATGCCTGAACAGTATACCCGGACTGGAAAACCCAACCTGTGAGGTGATTGCGATGTGGATATGGCAGCGATTAAAACCCCTGTTACAGCCACTTGCCCGTATAGAACTACGTGAAACCCTTACCAGCGGCGTAATATACGATGGAACATAAAACCTGCAGCTTCACACACCAATACGCGCTGACCTTGTATATATTATATTCTTCGGGAACTTCTTCCTGCAAAGTATCAAAACATGATAAAAATCAGCTGGCTTAACCACGGTAGTCAGTTTTTTAAAAACATAGAGTGAGAAACTTTGATAGGGGGAAGTCTGGCCACAAATCCTGTGTCAATTGTTTCCGGTATTTCCTGTTATACACATATGGCCCAACCTAATCCAAGATGCAATACCTGTCGTGTTAGAAATTGTTCTGTGCTCAGCAACTGCTCCAACGATATCCTGGAAGCACTATCTGACCATAAGAAGTATCTTCATTTTCAAAAGGGGGAACGCCTGCTTATTGAAGGACAACGCGGAGGAGGTATTTATTTTATCAGATCGGGGATAGCAAAAGTTGAAGTGAATGGAAAAAGCGGACGTCCGCTGATCCTTCGCCTGGCGGGAGCAGGGTCAATTCTCGGGCACCGGATGTGTGGCAGTAAGAATGAACAACCCGTATCAGTAGAAGCGGTTGAAGATCTGTATGTATGCCATATTACCCTTGCCTTTTATGAACAATTGATTGAAAAGAGCCCTGCGCTTCACAAGGAGATGATGCAGTTATTGCTAAATGAAATACGGCAGGTTGAACTGCATGCCGTACGCCTCACCCATCTCTCCGTTAAAGAAAGAGTAGCAGGAGCCTTATTAGAAATCGCAAAACTATATCATTATCAACCCGGCAGTAACGGCATTCGCGTTCATTTGGAGCGTCAGGACCTGGCCGATCTTTCCGGTACTACAAGAGAACAGGTATCACGGATGCTTACCGGATTACAACGTGCTGGTTTCATAAAACTCAGCGGGAAACATTTCAAGTTTTTAAACCTTAACAGTTTGCAGAATATTACAGCCTTCCACTAAATGCCTGACGGTACCCTCCGGTTAAACCCCTTTAAAATTCTTATCATAAATCCATTCACTTCCCGTCTTTATTTGTATTTTAACCGCTTTATTATTTCAAAACCAGCTTATGAGCATTCCTTCCCAACTGAACCGCACCCTTGGACTTCGTTTAGCCATTATAGTGGTAATGGGCAATATTATCGGTTCGGGCGTATACAAAAAGGTGGCGCCCATGGCTGCCGAACTGCATTCACCCGGGTGGGTGCTGATCTGCTGGTTGCTGGGCGGCATTATTACACTCATGGGAGCGCTCAGCAATGCCGAAATTGCCAGTATGCTGGCCGATACCGGCGGAGAATACGCTTACTATAAAAAAATATACGGGCGATTCTTTTCCTTTCTCTATGGCTGGTCAAATTTTGCCGCTATTAAAACAGCGGCTGTGGCAAGTATCGCCTACGTTTTTGCGCAATCGCTGCACAGCATTGTACATCTCCCACCGTTGCTGGCATCATGGGCGGATATGAATATAGCAGGCGTATTTTATCCTTTTGCCGGCTTCAATGTTAAACTCACAGCTATTGTGCTGGTCCTTATACTTACATGGATCAACACCACCGGCCTTAAAACCGGTGCAGGACTAAGCACGGTACTGATGTTGCTTGTTCTGGCAGGAATAACGCTTATTGTTGTGCTCGGATTAAGCAGTCCGGAGGCTAACGTACCCACAGTATTTCATTTAGAAACGACCAACGCAGCACCTGTAACCATGAGTGCGGTATTTACCGCTATGCTGGCTGCATTCTGGGCATACGAGGGATGGAATTCCGTAGGCATGCTGGGCGGTGAAATTAAAAACCCTCACCGCAATGTGCCGCTAAGCATCACGATCGGACTGCTGCTGGTGATCACACTTTATTTCTTAGTTAACATGACCTACCTGTCTGTATTGTCCACACCAAATATGGAACAAGTACATGCATCCAATAACACCATTGCAGCGGTGGAAGCCGTAAAGGTCTTTGCCGGAAGTACCGGTGTATTCCTTATATCATTATTAATATTGGTAACCACCCTCGGCTGTACGCATGCCACCATTCTCAGCAATGCCCGCACCTATTACGCAATGGCAAAAGAAAAGGTATTCTTTTCAAAAGTAGCCAGGCTGAATGCCGCAAAAGTGCCTGGCAATGCATTGTGGTGCCAGGGCATATGGGCATGTTTGCTCGTATTATCGGGCACATTTGACCAGCTTACGGATATGCTTATTTTCGCTGCTTTTATATACTACGGAGCCACCACCTTAGGTGTTTTTATTTTAAGAAAAAAGATGCCTGATGCACCGAGGCCTTATAAAGTATGGGGCTACCCCATTGTTCCGGCATTGTTCATTATTTTCTGTGTTTTACTCGTAGGCAATACCCTTATTGAACGACCCCGTGAAGCAGGTATAGGGCTAACACTGATATTATTGGGTGTTCCGTTTTACTGGTGGTTCAGAAGAAGGAAAGAGTGATGTTACAGGTTACAAGTTACAAGGTGCAGGTCGCAGGGGGGTGCAGTTGGACAGCACATTTCGCTTCGGACTTCACATCTTGCATTTGGAATCTGTTAAGTCTACAGTGTTTATCCGCCACGGTGGAGAAGTTTGGTTTTTGTGATTTGTTTTTTATATTTCCTTGTACCCTGTAACCTGCATCATGCAAGACCCACTCACATTTTCAAATTTTCAAATTACCAGTTACCTCCCAAACATCCGTTCCAGGTAATCTTTCTTAAACGCGATATAGGTAGGATTGCCTGAAGGTGTGATGTTGGGTTGTGCGCATGCAAACAATTCATCTGCCAACGCTTTCATTTCTTTTTGTGCCAGGAAGCGGCCCGGCTTTACCGCATGCTGCCAGGCAAGACTGCGAATAAGTTTTTCCCGTTTTGAAAACTTTACATCGTTGTTAAAATGTTTGTATTGCTCCAGCATTTGTTCAATGGCTACTTTTTCATTTCCCTGGTCCACATCGGCAGGTGTGCCCTGTACCACAAAAGTATCTTTCCCAAAAAGCTCTATTTCATATCCCAGCATTTGCAGGTCGGGCAAAAGATCCTGGAGCAGTACGGCGTCGGGTGTAGTAAGCTGTACGGTTAACGGAAATAAGCTCCGCTGTGTGGCAATGGGCCTGCCTTTGGCTGCTGTAACATATCTTTCATATAAAATTCTTTCATGCGCTGCCTGCTGGTGGATCAATATAAAGCCCTGGTTGGTAGAGGCTGCCATATAGGTATTATGTAACTGCAGCAGATCGGCGTTCTCCAGCAATTGTAATTTTTGTATTGCATTCGCCGCAAGGCCAATAGCACTTTGTTCATACTCCAGTTTATCCGGAACGGTATCCTTTTGCAGCGGTTCAATTTGTGATTCCTTAGCAGGAAAAAAATCTTTCCAGTGTTTTAGTTCGCTTTTACTTTCTATTAAATGTGCCTGGTTTTTTTGAGTGAAGGTATTGTAGAGTGATGATGCTGCGGCATGCACTTTCTTCTCGTCTGTAAAAGGTTTGGATACCGCATCCAACTGCTGGATACCAGGATCAAGATCGAAATTAAGCGTGGGCATTATACTAAATTGCGCCAGCGCATGTTTTACAGCAGCCTGCACAAACGCATAAATAATTTTTTCGTCTTCAAACTTGATTTCCTGCTTGGTAGGATGCACGTTAATATCTATTTGCGCAGGATCCAGGTCTATGAACAACACGTACATCGGAAAACTGTCGGCGGGTATCATTTGCTGGTAGGCGCTCATTACCGCATGATTCAGGTATGCACTCCGGATAAAACGGTTATTCACAAAAAAATACTGGTCGCCTCTTGTTTTTTTAGCAATTTCAGGCTTGCCCGCAAAACCATAAATATTCAGATAGTCGGTATTCTCCTGCACGTTTACAAGTTTGGCAGTATAGTTATTGCCCAGCAAATGAACGATCCGTTGTTTGAGTGAACCGCTCCCCAGGTGAAATATTTCCTGCCCGTTAGCGGTAAGCGAAAAGAAAATTTCCGGAAAAGCCATTGCCACGCGAATGAACTCATCTACGATATGCCGCATTTCCACGGCATTGCTTTTTAAAAAATTTCTACGCGCAGGCACATTAAAGAAAACATTCTTCATCGCTATGCTCGTCCCAACCTGAAAAGCAATGGGTTCCTGTTTTTTTACCAGGCTGTTTTCTATTTCAATATACGTGCCCGCATCATCTTCTTCACGGCGGCTTTTCAACTCCACCTGTGCCACCGCGGCAATGGAAGCCAGTGCTTCACCCCGGAAGCCCATAGTGCGTATGCGAAACAGGTCATCTATATTACTAATCTTCGAAGTGGCGTGGCGCTCAAAACTCATACGAGCATCTGTTTCGCTCATGCCGCTGCCATTGTCTATTACCTGTATCAGCGATTTTCCCGCATCGGCAACAATCAGCTTTATTTCCGTTGCACCTGCATCCACAGCATTTTCCAGCAGCTCTTTTACTGCGCTCGATGGCCGTTGTATCACTTCCCCCGCCGCTATCTGGTTGGCTATATTATCGGGCAATAACTGAATTCTGTCTGACAAAACCTTTGAGTTTAACAGCAAAAATACGGGTTAGGAAGGGGAAATAAGAAAATGCGGGAATGGGGAAAATGTGGTACTTTGAAAATGGAGAAACCCTAACACGACAAAAGAGCGTAAAATCATGTGGGACACCTGGGTGGAAAGGCGGCAGACTGATGTCCAAAATACAGGGCAGTCACATTTTAAAAGTCTCAAAAAATCAATCGACAAGAACCAATCAAATCTCAAATTCTAAATTTCAAATTTCACATCGCCAACTCAATTTGATTTGCATTAACGCCTCAATGATAATAAATTCGCCTGAGGTATATATTACTGAACAATTTTTTGATCATGAAGAAGGTACTCACAGCAATTGTTATTTGTTGTATAAGTTTATCCTCCACCGCACAGCATATCAGTGAGCTCAATGAGCAAGCTTGGGTAGATAGTGTATTCTCCACCTTAAGCGATGATGAAAAACTCGGGCAACTGATGGTTGTACGGCTTTCTTCCATTGGTAGCAACCGTGAGGTTACTTTTTATGAAGAGGCAGTAGCGGATGCCATCAACAAATATAATATTGGCGGTATTTGTCTTTTCCAGGGCGGGCCCGTTACACAAGCGGAATACGTTAACCGTTTCCAGGCAATGGCCAGAACACCCTTATTAATTTGTATTGATGCGGAGAATGGATTGGGTATGCGCATGGACAGTGTGATTGGTTTGCCGCGCCAAATGATGATGGGAGCCGTGCAGGATCCGCAACTGATATATGAATATGGCCAATGGGTAGGCAAACAATGCAACCGTGCGGGTATACAGGTTAATTATGCTCCTGTTGTTGACATCAATAACAATCCCGACAACCCGGTTATTAACGACCGCTCATTCGGAGAAAATAAATACAAGGTGGCCGAATATGGCATCATGTATATGAAGGGCATGCAGGATGTGGGCGTAATGGCCTGCGCCAAGCATTTTCCGGGTCATGGCGATGTGGCGGTAGATTCTCATTACGATCTTCCGGTAATCAATAAAACACGTGAACAATTGGATTCGCTTGAATTATACCCCTTCCGTGAAATGTTTAAGGCAGGTGTGGGCAGCGTAATGATTGCGCATCTGTTTATTCCGGCCATTGACAATACGGCTAACCGCGCTACTTCCCTTTCATATAATAGCGTAACCAAACTGCTCAGAGAAGAGCTCGGCTATAACGGACTTACATTTACCGATGCCCTGGAAATGCAGGGAGTGAAAAAATTTTTCCCTGATGGTAAAGCTTCGGCCGAATCACTGGTTGCCGGCAATGATATGCTTTGCCTGCCCGGCGATATTCCCGGCAGCATAGAAGAAATAAAAAAAGCGATAAAAAAGAAAAGGCTCAGTTGGGACCAGGTTGATGAAAGGGTGAAAAAGGTGTTGCGTGCAAAATATGAGCACGGACTAAGCCGCTGGCAACCTGTAAATACGCGTAACCTTGTACGTGACCTGAATACAAAAACCGATGAGATTAAGAAAAAAATTGCTGACAATGCCATTACCGCATTGCGTTTGCAAGACAGTATTCTTCCTCTTCTACCGCTGCGGGGTATAAAAAAATCAGAAACAGAGCCGAAAGTAGCCTACCTCGGTATCGGCATTAATAACGATAATGATTTTGCCCGCCGCATGAGGGGTAATTACAATGCAGACGTTTATTATTTTAGTTATAAAGAAGATGCTTCACGCATAGCAACTCTTGCAGCCCAGCTCCAAACCCGTTATGATGTGGTGGTTATTGGCATTCACCACTATAACCGTTTCCCCGCAGGCAACTTTGGCATCAGCACCTCTGCTTTGCAGTTATTGAAAGAAGTGCAGCAGCTTAAAAAATCCATCACTTTTGTTTTTGGTAACCCCTATGCCATTAAAAACTTTTGCGATGCTAAAAATATTATTGCCTGTTATGATGATGATGCCATTACCCATGATGCAGCCGCGGATATATTAAAAGGAGCCATTATTACAAAAGGCAAATTGCCGGTAACCATTTGCGATGCATTTCCTTCAGGAACAGGCATCCAAACCATTGCGGCGCCTGTTAGTTATACGGCTGAAGCAGATATGAACGCAGAAAAATTTAAAGTAATAGATTCCATAGCCGCCGAAGCCATTCAGCAACACGCCGCTCCCGGCATGGCCATTATGGCTGTAAAGGATGGAAAGATCGTTTTTCATAAGGCCTATGGTTATTATACTTACGACAGCACGGAAAGGGTAAACTTAGAAAGCATATACGACCTGGCCTCCGTAACTAAAATATGCGCCACCACCATGTCGGTAATGAAATTATACGACCAGGGAAAGCTGGATCTGAATAAAACATTGGGCGATTATCTTACCTGGGTAAAAGGAACCAATAAAGAGCATTTAAGAATTGATGATATACTGCTGCACCAGGCAGGGTTAAAAGCCTTTATTCCTTTTTACCGTGAAACGATTGATTCTTCCACAGGTATTCCTTTTGAAGGATTTTACAGTAAGGAACAAACGGCGCAATACCATATTAAGGTTGCCGATACCATGTACATGCGCAACAGCTGGGAAGATACCGTTTACAAGAGAATACTCGAAAGCCCGGTGGGACCGCGCAATAAATATATTTACAGCGACAATGATTTTATTTTTTTAGGGAAGATAGTGGAAGCCATCAGCGGCATGCCATTGAATGAATATGTATACAAAGAGTTTTACCGGAAATTAGGATTGACCACCACCGGTTTTTTGCCATTGCAAAGATTTCCGGAGGAACGTATTCCGCCAACTGAAAATGAAAAGATATTCCGCAGGCAACTTTTGCGCGGCACGGTGCACGACCCTGGCTCTGCTATGTTTGGCGGAATAGCAGGGCATGCCGGCTTATTCAGCGATGCTTACGACCTTGCCGTATTGATGCAGATGCTGCTGGATGGGGGAAAGTTCAACGGTTATTATTTCTTTTCGCCCGAAACCATCAAATTATTTACGGCGTATAGCAGTAAAATAAGCAGGCGGGCCCTGGGCTTTGACAAACCTGAAAAAGATAACGGGATCAGCGAAAATCCCTATCCCTGCAGGTATGCTTCTCCGTTAACTTTCGGACATACCGGCTATACAGGCACCTGTGTGTGGGTAGACCCAAAGTACAATCTTACTTTTATTTTCCTGAGCAATCGTGTAAACCCGGAAGGCGGAACCAATGTAAAGCTATACCGGTTAAATACCCGGACCAATATACAGGATGCGATATACAAGGCAATTACAACAAAGGAGAAGTAAAAAGATTTGAAACTTTGATTTGAGATGAGTAAACAATAAGCGTCCCTAAGCACTGTGTCACGGCCGAGGTTTTTATTTTCTTTTTGTGATTTGATTCTTTATATTTCCTTCGGGTTTCGGATTTCCGTTTTCGGATTTTGCCTGTCGTTGGCAGGTCCCGATAACACCACTTACTACTTACTACGGACCACTCACTTCTGGTATCTCCTTTTATTAACAACTGTATAAATTAATCCAAACAATATCACCAGTACAACCGGCAATACAATATTAAGCGCCTGCCAGAAAGATCGGCTTTCATCCACCTTCTTTTTATCCAGCAGCCGGAGTGTGTAATCCTTGCCCCTCGTTTCGAGGATTCCCGGGTTGCCTATCAAGTATTCCATACAATTGAGAAAAAATTCTTTGTTGCCATACTGGTAATGGGTAAAAGGATTTTCGCCCATTTGCAAGGGCCCTTTTTCCTGCGAAACAAAATTGGTTACCAAATCACCATCGGATATTACGACCATTTTATTGCTGCTATCAACCGATGAGCGAAAGGGCGTTTTATAAAGATTGGATAAACTGTCTTTTGCAGCGGAAGAAATGCGGTTGGTAAATAAGGAATTGAATTTACCTTCCAGTAATACCGCCACGGGAATATGGGTTTGTGTAAAGGTTTGGAGATCCTCTTCATTTTTTACACTGTTCAACTCCACTTTGGCAGGTGTATTCAATATTCGGGCATTGACTGAACTTGCCAGCAATACTGTTTTTTTAATTCCTTCGGCTTTAACCGTATCTATAGATTGCGGAAATTGCGCGAGCACATAATCTAAGTTTTTAGAAATAGGATTATTGTTGATTGCAGATAATAAAGGGAAATATACCCAGGGCATTAACTGCATTTGCGGCCGGTCGCCCATTGATCCTACGGCCAAGGGGATTTGTGTACAGTTGAGATCCTGCACCAAATCGGGATTGATGCGTACGCCATATTTAAACAGCATATCATCTATATTCAATCCCATTTCAAACGCTATAAAACTTCCCTGGTTGCGCTGCAAACTATCCAGACTGGCGTACAGCTTATCTATCAACCATATTACTTTGCCACCCTGCATGATGTACTGGTCAATCTTCAGCTTTTGCGCTTCATTGAATCCTGTAAGAGGTTTTACAATCAGCAATGCGTCAAACACACCCGGTATAACCGGCACGCTATCCACAGGCAAAATACTGAATCCATAGTTGGGCTTTAATGTTTTCTCTATCAAATCATACACTTCATAACGCTGCGGCTGTCCGTTGCCGGTAAGATAGGCCACGACGGGAACCTTATCGCGCCTTATTTTATCAATAGCGCTGGCCAGCTTGTATTCCAATAAAGCCTCCGCATTGTTCAATGAATTAATTCCATCAATGGAACTTTGCCCTTGCAGCAGGTCAGTGCCCGATACCCTGTCGTTGTATTCAACAATAACACCGGGGTACACCAGCCGCTGTTCTTCTCCCTCTCCTTCTTTAGCTCTTGCACGTACATTGGTTGGGTTGATACCCATGCTATGCAGGGAATCTATCAGTTCCGATTTTAATGTATCATTCATGCCCTGCCCGGGCTGCCTGAAAAAATACTGGATATTGCTTCCGCTGATCTCTTTAAATTCCTGGAGCATGTCGCGGGTGCTGCCGGCAAGCTTCTTAAATCCCGCAGGTAAATCGCCATCTAACAGAACAGTGATGGTTACAGGCCCATCCAATGATTGGAGCAGTTCCCGGGTGGCAGCCGAAATGGTATACCTTTTTTCTGAAGTAAGATCAAGCCGGGTATGCCATTGCGATGCCATCCAGTTAACGAGCAGCAATCCTGCAATAAGAAATATCCAGCTATAGGGGGAATGCAACAGTTTTTTCATGATACGCCTATCGGTTCAGTAATTTTTTTCGGGTAATAAACAAAAACAACACAATAATGCTCAGGAAATAAATCATATCCCGGCTGTCAACCGCGCCGCGGCTCAGGCTGCGGTAATGAAAATCAATACCTATCATTTCTATCACGTAATCCCAACCGCCCTGTAAAGATGGAATACCACTGATAGCAGCAAACCCGTTGTATAAAAGAAAACAGGAAAATGCGGATGCCAAAAAAGCCACCACCGCATTATTGGTAAAACTGCTGCAGCAAATACCAATAGCAGTAAAAGCGGCCGACAAAAAAATAAGTCCTATATAAGAACCTGTTATGCCGCCGCTGTCAATGCCCCCTGTTGAGAGACTTTTTATGGTAAAGATATAAATCAATGTAGGCAGCAGGGCTATGGCAACGATAATAAGACTTGCAAAATATTTTCCCCCGATGATCTGCCATTTGCTGAGCGGCCGGGTTACCAATATTTCGTAGGTGCCGGATTTAAATTCATCGGCAAAACTACGCATCGTAATGGCAGGGATGAGCAACAGTAATATCCAGGGCGCCAATTCAAAAAAAGTATCGAGCGTAGCATATCCGTAATCAAACAGGTTGGTATCGGGAAACACGAACAGGAAAAGGCTGCTGAGCAACAAAAAAATAATGATAGCCAAATACCCGGTTAAACTACTAAAAAACTGCCTGAGCTCTTTTTTACAAATTGCAAACATGAAATAGTTTATTCTGGATGATGGAAATGCCTGCCTTACTAAAGTCATACTGACGGGCCTGCCCAACTAAAGTCATTCAGGCGGGCCTGCCCCGTCCGACTGGTGTCATCCGGGCGGACGAATGATCGTTCAGGCGCGCTCAAAAATACAATTGTGTATTGAGAAGCCTGAAAATTATTGAATATGTATTCAAAATTTTTATTAATTTTCAAATGCTGACCGTAAAATTCAATTCCTGTGCGTTGCTAATCATCACGTAAAAAAAGGAATAAAATGAAAAAACACCTGTTAACCTGCATCTTTGCAGCACCATTGCTATTGTTTGCACAGCAAACCTATGTTTGGAATGTAAGCTCCGGTTCCTGGACCGAGCCATTCAATTGGACACCAACACGAACTACTCCCGCAGTAAATGATGTGCTCGAATTTTCATCCAATGCTACCGTAACAGATATGCCTGCAACGGAAAGTATTGGCAAACTATGGCTGCATAATAATGCCGTAGTAAACTTCAGTACCACAATTGCCAGCGTTATTACTATCGGCCACGCAACAGTAACCGCTCCGCATTTTGCAGTAGAGGCTGGCACTGTATTAAATGTTAGTGGCAATAATGCTATTGCATTCAATATTGAATCGGATTATTCAGGAGAAGTATCTGGCAGTATTGATTTTTTTGATGGAGCACACCGTTTAACGGCAGTCTCTGTTAGTTCACTCTTGTTTAAATCCAGCGCTACATTCACAGCTAATACGGGGTTTGACGGGAACGCCTTCGGACCAACGAATCTGAATTCGGTTATATTTGAAAGCGGAGCGGAATATATTAATAAAGCTGGAGGTAATCCTTTTGGCGCAGCAGCACCAAACGCTGTTGCTATTTTTAACCCGGGCAGCATCTACAGATACCAGAGAAATGGTGCCGGCTCATCACTTGCGGGCAGGGTCTTTGGCTACTTCTACATAGATGGCAACCTGAATTTTAGCGGTATTGGTTCTGCAAGAGATTGCATCATTCAAAACGATTTAAGGCTGCTTTCCGGCTTCTTTTTATTTAACCCCAACACAAATGGGTCTCACACCGGCAACTTCAATATTTATGGTAATATTATATGTGAAGGCACGAGTTATATTGATATAGGCAGTGATAATATGCCCGGCGCAGTACAACTGTTGGGTACCAATCAAAGCATTGGTTCGGGAGGAGGCACAGGAACGATCATTATTAAAAATCTCACGACCAATAATACTTCTACACTGTTGAACCGAAATATTACGGTAAGTGGCCTGCTGGATATGCAACATGGCATCATACAAACATCCTCATCCGCCCTGTTAACCCTCAGCGCTACAGCCAGCCTTCAAAGCTGCACACACGATTATTCGCATTTGCCTTATACAAATATGGGTTGCGACAATGCTTATATAGAAGGCCCGGTTCAAAAACAGGGACTGAACAATGCTGATTTTGCTTTCCCGGTTGGATCAGGCGGCAAACTGAGACCCGTTTTGCTTCATAATGCCACAGGCGATTTTACCGTGGAATATAAAAGAAGTGATCCTTATCTTGACATGAGTGCCACTATGGGCGCAGGCATTCATCATATCAGTCATATTGAATACTGGAATATTACGGGAACGGGTAGCGGAAATGTGGAACTTACCTTTTACGACCCCAATAGCGGTGGCGTAACCGATATGAATGCCCTGAGGGTAGCACGCTATACCGCTTCGCAATGGACGGATATGAATGTGAGTAGTTTTGCGGGAACACCGGGGTCCAATGGCTCCGTAACGAGCAACGCGCTAAATGAATTTGGCAATTTTACTCTTGCCGGTTCAAGCGCTTATCCCAACAATCCACTGCCCATAAAATTATTAGAATGGACAGCTTACCGGGATATGAATGGCGTAATGCTGCAATGGAAAGCATCGGATGAAATTGATTCCAAAGGGTATATAGTGGAAAGAAGCGCCAATGGAACATTATATACACCTATTTCACCCCTTATTGCCGCACAACATATCTTTGCATTTAACTATACACTAAGTGACATACAACCCCTGGGCGGCAATAATTATTATCGTTTAAAGATTATTGAGGCAGATGGCAAAACATATTTTTCTAATATAATACAGGTTATTTTGCCGGTTCTACCTGCTCTTATGGTATACCCTAACCCCGCCAGGGAAAAAATATTTATAAAAATATCAGCTCAAAGCAGCATTTCCACCTTAGCAGTTGTCAATATAACCGGTTCAGTTGTAAAATGGATACATGCCAGTAACCTTACAATTGTTAGTGTGGACATTTTGAACTTATCGCCGGGGTTGTATTATATTAAAACAATGCAGGGGCAATCTTCCTTGATTGTTCCATTTATCAAGTATAATCTATAATAGCCCCAAAACCAACTGCAAAAAAGGCCTTCCATCGGGAGGCTTTTTTTTATTATCACTATAATCGAAGGCATATTTTCAGTGATTTGCTTTATTTTCGGCTGATAGATGCCGTTTATGAACAAAAAGATTGCTTTATTTGGTGAATATTTACTCAGGCTTACTCCACCGCAACAGCAAAAGTTAGTTCAGTCCCGTTCACTTGAAATGCATTGGGCAGGTTCGGAAGCGAATATCGCGGTTTCGCTATCCATTTTTGGAAGCCCTTCTTTATATATTACCGCTTTACCCGAAAATGAACTGGCAAGAGCCGGGCTCAGCCAATTGCATCAATACGGTGTTCAAACGCAAATCATAAAAACAGGAGGCAAACGGGTTGGAACATATTATTATGAAAGCGGCCAGGGTGCAAGGCCCGGAAGAGTGATCTACGACAGGGAATATTCCGCATTCAGTTACCTGAAGGCCGGCCAAATAAACTGGACCGAAATATTGGACACAGCCGGCTGGTTTCACTGGAGTGGTATTACACCTGCCTTAAATCAGGAACTCGCAGATATATGCATGGAGGCATTACAGGCGGCCCAACAAAAAAAAATGGTAATTTCAGCCGATTTTAATTATCGCAACACGCTTTGGCAATATGGAAAACATTGCAGCCGGGTGATGCCTGAACTGTTGCAGTTTTGCGATGTGATACTGGCCGATGTGGATACGGCAAAGCTGTATTTTGGTATTGAACCAGATCCTGCCAACCTTGTAGAAAGCACTTTTGCGCTTTTAAAAAAAGCTTTGCCCAATGTAAAACATATTGCGATGACCATGCGAAAGCAGGAAAGCGCCAACTCGAATCAGTACATTGGTTATTTATGGAATGAAGGGAAGATATATACTTCGCAACCATACCATATACAACAAATTGCTGAACGCATTGGTGCAGGTGATGCCTTTATGGCCGGGCTGATACATTCACTTAAAATGAAAAACAGTTTAGATGAAGCCATTGAGTTCGCTACCGCCTGCGGTGTAATAAAGCATAGCATTACCGGCGATTTTAATATAGCCACGAAGCAAGAAATTGATACCGTGATACAGCAAAACGGTAGTGGAAGAATTATCAGATAAGTAGTTTGTAGTTTGTAGTTTGTAGTTTGTAGTTTAAAGTTTATTGTTTGTCCATAGTACCCTATACCTTATGCCCTAACCCTATGCATTTCACCACATAAATTAAAATAATTATGGACCCGCAACAAATAGCATCACTGGTACAACAAACGGGTTTTATGCCCTTATTTACCCACACCAATGCGGAGGTGTGCCGCAATGTGCTTAAAGCTTCCTATGATGCAGGTGTACGTTTATTTGAATTTACCAACCGCAATGCCAATTCATTTGATAACTTTATTGCGCTACGGAAATACTGCAACGATCAGTTGCCCGGCATGGTACTGGGTATAGGCACTATAAAAAATGCACAGCAGGCAGAGCAATTTATCCATGCAGGCGCGGATTTCCTGATTTCTCCATTGATACTTGAAGAAATACAGCATGTAGCCGCAACGCATAAAAAATTATGGATACCAGGATGCGCCACTGCTTCAGAAATTGGATTGGCTGAATATTGGGGAATAGATACTGTAAAAATATTTCCTGCCAAACAATTGGGAGGCCCGGCTTTTATTAAAGCAATAAAAGCAGTTTTCCCAGCCATGCACTTTATGGTTACCGGCGGTGTTGAGCCCACCGGGGAAGACATCGGCAACTGGTTTAAAGGCGGCGCCGCGGCTGTGGGCATTGGATCGCAACTTTTCCCTCCAGACTGGCTGGCAAACAACCAATATGCATTGGTGACCGACCATATAAAAAAGATCATTCATTATATTGAAAAGGCAAGAGTATAAATACCGCTGCTGACGATAGAAAAGCCATATGTTATCCATTTTTACAATTGTTTAATATGCCTATATGAAAAGTTTTCTGAACGAAGATTTTTTGCTGCAAAGTTCCACCGCACAGCAACTCTATCATGAGTATGCCGCTGCAATGCCTGTTATAGACTATCACAATCATTTACCGCCGGATCAGATAGCGGGCAATAAACAATTCAATAACATTACCGAAGTATGGCTGAAAGGCGATCATTACAAATGGAGAGCCATGCGAAGCAACGGCGTTGATGAAAATAATATCACCGGTAACGCCGATGATTACACTAAGTTTAAAGTATGGGCAGCAACAGTACCTTATACCATGCGTAACCCGTTGTATCACTGGACGCATCTTGAACTTCGGAATCCATTTGGCATAACAGAAATATTAAATGAATCATCGGCGGAACGCATATATAAACAATGCAACGAAAAATTAACCGGCTTGCCGGTACACGCCCTGCTGAAATATTTTTCCGTAGAAATCCTCTGCACCACAGATGACCCCTCAGACGACCTGCGCTACCACATCCAAATAGAACAAAACGGCTTCGGCACAAAAGTGCTTCCTGCCTTTCGCCCCGATAAAGCAATGGCGGTGGAAGACCCCAAATCCTATAACGGCTATATAGATATATTGGCAGCCGCTGCGGATATCCATATCAGTACCTACCAGCATTTGTTAGACGCATTAAAAAAACGTCACGACTTTTTTCATAAGGCCGGATGCCGCATCTCCGACCACGGGCTTGAAACCATGTATGCCAACGATTTTACAATGGCCCAACTGGAAGAAAGTTTTAACAGCATCAGGAATGGTAAAGGCCTCCAGGCTGATGAAGTGGAGCAGTTTAAATCGGCGACGCTTTATTTTATATGCCAGTGGAATGCGGAAAAGCAATGGGCTCAGCAATTTCATATCGGTGCTTTGCGCAATAACAACGCCCGGCTCCTGCAACGGTTAGGCGCAGACGCAGGTGTGGATTCAATAGGCGACCGGAGCGTGGCACAGCCCATGTCGGCCTTTTTTAACCGGTTAGACAAAGAAAATAAACTGGCAAAAACCATTATCTATAATAATAATCCTGCGCATAACGCCGTATACGCCACAATGACCGGCAACTTCCAGGACGGCATTACGCCCGGGAAAATACAATTTGGATCGGGCTGGTGGTTTCTTGATCAGAAAGATGGAATGGAAGAACAGATGAATGTACTGAGCAACATGGGATTGCTAAGCCGGTTTATAGGTATGACAACCGATTCACGCAGTTTCCTTTCCTGGCCACGCCACGAATATTTCCGCCGCATTCTTTGTAATCTGATAGGCAACGATGTGGAAAACGGCCTGCTGCCAAATGACACAGGATGGCTTGGGAAAATGGTACAAAACATTTCTTATTATAATGCAAAGCAATATTTTAACCTGTAGTTTACGATCGTAAAACCATATAACATAATACATGATACAATCATTACCCAACCTGGAGCAAACCGTTCGCAATGCATCCGATCCTAAAGGCGCAGGCACCTACCGCTGGCGCATAGTGGCACTACTGTTTTTTGCTACTACCGTAAATTATATTGACAGGCAGGTGCTTTCATTTGTGGTTGCCGATGATGTATTTAAACGCCAAATGCTTGGGCTGCCCGTAGGAAGCGTATTCACACAGCAAAACAATGAAGATTATAATATCATCGTAAGCATGATTGATGCGGCCTTTAAAATCGCTTACGCCATTGGGTTTCTGATCATGGGATGGCTCATTGACAAGATAGGCACTAAAAAAGGATATTCGCTGGGCATACTGGTATGGAGTATAGCAGGTATGTTAACCGGTTTTGTACATACTGTAATGGGCGTAAGAGTTGTAAGATTTATTTTAGGATTGGGTGAATCCGCTAACTTCCCATCGGCTATTAAAACCATTGCAGAATGGTTTCCTAAAAAAGAACGATCACATGCATCGGGAATATTTAATGCCGGAACAAACGTGGGCATCATTGTTACAGCCCTTACTGTTCCTTATATTATCCATCACTGGGGCTGGCGCACTGCTTTTATTATAACCGGTATTCTGGGTTTTATTCTGCTGATCGTATGGCGTTTAACGTATACCAGGCCGGAAGAAAACAAGAAGCTTTCTGCAAGAGAACTCAGTTACATCAACAGCGACAATGAACCTGTAACGACCAAAAAAATTCCGTGGAGACAATTATTGGGTTACAGGCAAACCTGGGTATTTATAACCGGAAAATTTCTGGCTGATCCCATCTGGTGGTTTTACCTTACCTGGTTACCCAAATATTTTGTAGACAATACGGGGGGGGATCACGAGTTCAGCATCAGCACATTGGGTATTCCTTTCCTGATCATTTATTCGGTTTCCGATGTGGGAAGTATATTCTTTGGTTGGTTAGCCAGCCGTTTCATGCACAGGGGCTGGTCGGAGAACAGAGCCCGCAAAACGACTATGCTTATCTGTGCTTTGTGTGTGCTACCAATAGCATTGGCCGCGCAAACCCACAGCATGTACCTGGTAATAGGATTAATAGCTTTGGCAACTGCCGCACACCAGGGCTGGTCGGCCAATATGTATGCTATAGCAGGCAACCTGTTTCCTAAAAACGTGGTAGCTTCTGTAACCGGTATTGGGGGAATGGCTGGTGCACTTGGGGGTGTCCTTTTAGCCTTCATTACGGGCTACCTGATCAACTGGTTTGGATATGCTTCCATGTTTATTATAGCCAGCGGCGCATATATTGTAGCGCTGCTTATTATACACCTTATTTTACCAAAGTTGAAACCGGTGGATTTATAATAATTGCCTATTTACAGGTTTCCTCTCTTAAGTTCATCCACGGCATGATGCACTGCCCTGGCAGTTAGCGCCATATATAAAATGGAAGGACTTTGATTGCCGGTGCTTGTCATACAGGCGCCGTCTGTTACAAAAACATTTTTACAGGCGTGCAACTGGTTCCATTTGTTCAGTAAAGATGTTTGTGGGTCAATGCCCATCCTGCATCCTCCCATTTCATGAATATCCAGCCCGGGAGCCTGTTTGGTATCATTTTGCCGGATATTTTTTACCCCGGACTTGTCCAGCATTGCCGTACTTTCCGTTAAAAAATCCTTTATCATTTTTTCATCATTATCATCATAACCAACGGAAGTTACCAGCAAGGGCATCCCCCATTGATCTTTTTGTTCTGTACTTAACCGTACATGATTCTTTTCTTTGGGAATGGTTTCACCCTGCATATACATATACACTTTCCATCCGCCAGGTTCTGTAAGCGCCTGCTTGTATGCTGCGCCAATCGTTTCTTCTGCCAAGCTTTCATCAATCCTTGTACGGTAGGATCCCATAAAAGTGGTAAAGCCTCCCACATAATCAGTATCCTGTTTATGCAGGTTCCTGTAATTGGCCAATATAGGTTCTGTAGGATTGCGTCCGTAATAATATTTATCTTCAAAACCTTCCATTTCTCCGTTTACAGAAGCACGGTAATTATGAAAGCAAACGTATTTCCCCAATAAGCCGCTATCGTTTCCCAATCCATTGGGGAAGCGGGATGAGGTGGAGTTCAGCAAAATCAGACTACTGTTTAAGGCGGAAGCGTTTACAAAAATAATTTTAGCAAAATAATCTGTTACTTTCCTGCTGTGGGCATCAATTACACGTACGCCTTTGGCCCTTCCCTTTTGCTCATCATAAATTACAGACTCTACCACAGAATCGGGCCGGATCGTTAATTTACCTGTTTTTTTAGCCCAGGGTAAAGTAGCAGACACAGAACTGAAGTATCCGCCAAACGGGCATCCGCGCATACATAAATTCCGGGCCTGGCATTTGCCCCTGCCCTGCTGCAAATGTACTTCCCTGGGCTGGGTTAACTGCGCCCAACGGGCCTGCACTAAAAACCTGTCTTTATAATGGGCTTTTATTTTTTGCTGGATAGTTTGTTCCACGCAATTCAGATCAAAAGGAGGAAGAAATTCGCCATCAGGCATAGCTTCTATACCATCTTTGTTGCCGCAAACACCGGCAAACAGCTCAACATGTGAGTACCAGGGCGCTATATCTTCATAACCAATAGGCCATTCTAAGCCATAGCCATACCGTGCAGGTGCAGTAAATTCAAATTTGCTCCAGCGCTGGCATGCCCTTCCCCAGGTAAGGGATTTACCCCCTACCTGGTAACCCCGTATCCAGTCAAATGGCTTTTCCTGCACATAAGGATGATCTTTATCCCTGATGAAAAAATGAGCCGTCTCCTCGCTGAAACCAGCAGCTTTGCTGATTAACGGGTTTTCTTTCAGGTATGCTTTTGTTACATCACCCCGGTGCTGAAATTCCCAGGGATCTTTAAAAGCAGTAGGATAGTCTTCTATATGTTCAATATTTCTTCCCCGTTCCAAAACCAATGTCTTCAATCCCTGATCACACAGCTCTTTTGCCGCCCATCCCCCGCTGATACCCGAACCAATAACAATAGCATCATACGTGTTTTGTTGTATGCCCCTGCCATTAATATTTACCTGTAATGAATCCTGTGGCATGTGCTGATCGTTGAGTTTTGAAAAAATACTTAAAGAAGGGTATATCAAAAGTAGAATAATTGAGCTGTATCAGCTCAATATTATACACAAACAACCAAACCGTAACAAAAGCCAATAAATAAGAAAACGCCACCGGGCGGCAGCGTTTTCATCTCTGTTATTTAAAATTTAAGGTTAATTCTCTTCAAATCGTATTTCCTGCAGCACTTGTTTTTGGGAGCGGGTAATCATAAAAATGGTAGTTCTGAATTCACCATATTTTGTTTGGAGATTCCCGATACAGAATTCGGAACCGCTATTCGATCCTTTATGAACAATGCGAAATGCTTCAACGCCATAGGAATGGAAAAAATCTTTCAGTATGATTTCAGCCTGCCTGCGGCTGTAAGAGCTGCTTTTGTCATGCAGGGTAATTTCTACCATTTTATCAAAATAATGCGATAACTGGTTGGCATTACCAGTATTCATGGCCGTAACTACATCCTCAATTGAATAGGAGTAAGGGGAACCCGAGTAATTAAACGACAGTCCGCCTATCATTGCCACAGATAAAAGGATTTTAAGAAAATAGTTTTTCATGAACAAAAGAATTCATTGCCAAATACTCCCCAAAAATGTGCCAGATTGAATCTTGAACTTAAGACTAACACTAAATATGAATAAATATATTATAAAACAAACTTATATTTTTATAAAATATTGTATTGCAGTTTATATTAAAACTCATTAGCGATCATATGTATCCAGTATATACAAAATATAAGGACGGGGCTTTGTATTACGATTATCTATGGATCTGCCAAAAAAATAGGTCTCGTATTCATTTTTCCATATTCCTGCGTCATGTCTTTCGGCAAATGCACTTTTATTAAAAGTGAGATAGGAATAATAACCAATAACAAATGCACCAAGACATATATAAGCAAGCTTCCACGAAAAAAAACCATAATGGAGGTAAGGGTTCGCAGACACCGGAGTATGCAATACAACCGTAATTAACAAGGGTATAACCGGAACCCAAAACCGGGCATCATATGTTGGCCAATTAAAAACTATGATGATATAACCCAGTAAATAAATAATGATGACGATGGGAATATCCTTCTTCTTTTTTATAAGCAATTGAAGAAAATAGATCAGTGAAAAAACTCCTGCAACTATGAAAAATGCTTCTTTTATGCCTGTGTTGACAAAATTAATTTTGAATTGTGAGGTATTTATAAATATTTCTGCCAGATCGGCAAGATGCCACCGGATATTGGTCATCCAAAACCCGGTGGGATC
Organism: Agriterribacter humi; assembly: GCF_009192765.1. GTDB lineage: Bacteria > Bacteroidota > Bacteroidia > Chitinophagales > Chitinophagaceae > Agriterribacter > Agriterribacter humi. Next base: position 182,009 of record NZ_VOHQ01000012.1, read on the forward strand.
AGTTTCAAAAAAAGAAAGCATCAAATTGACATAATCATTGATGCGGAAAAAGGTTGAGAATAAAACAACGAGGATAAGACATAAAGTCGTGGCAAGTAACAATATTCTCAAAGCCTGTGCTTTCCCCCTGTTTGTATTCTTCTTTTGAAGAATAAGTGTCAGCACCATTGAAAAAATAAGAAGCACGCCAATGGTCCTGGTTATAATCGCCAAAAAAGCAAAAATCAACAATCCTGCCATGAAGCTTATCTTTTTATTACTCATGTATGCTGTAAAAAAAAATAAAGTTCCTGTTGAAAAAAACATATACTGAATATCAGACAAAGGAGTAATTGCGCTTTTAACAATTGCCCAGTTTAACAGGGTTAATGCAATAAGATGCCAGGCTTTTATCCTGTTTCGAAAAATGCTGTTCACAAAATATAAGCTTCCTCCCAGATATAAATAGTTCGCCAGCACAATATAAAAAGAGCTGCATAAGCCGAGTTTCGAAAGCAATAACAGAAATACCGGGTAGCCATACGGAAGGTGATTCCCCATTTCCATGACAGGGTGTTTTCCGGTCTCAAGCCATTCTTTTAATTGAATATAACGCAATACGTCATTGCCTAACCGAAAATGGGTAAAGCTGTTAGCCATATAGGCTACAGACAAAATAAGCAGTATAAAGGCAGGAGTGTTTAGGAAATTAAATTTGTCACGAAGAGGATTATTTGTCATTTACCATATCTGTAAACTTATCAATAAACAATATTAGTGAATAAAGTGAATAAAGGATAAATCAAAACGTAGTCAAATAGTGTAATTTTGCCCTATGAAACGCAAAAAAGTAATATTGATCATAATGGATGGCTGGGGATTGGGCAAGGTAAAATCCAGCGATGCCATTCAAAACGCCAAAACGCCTTTTGTTAGCTCTCTTTACGAAAAATATCCCAACAGTACTCTTGTTACCTGTGGTGAAGCGGTAGGGCTGCCGGATGGACAAATGGGCAACAGTGAAGTGGGACATTTAAACCTTGGCGCAGGAAGGATTGTGTACCAGGAGTTGCAGCGTATTAATGTTGCCGTAAGAAGCGGGGAGCTCAGGAAGAATAAGATTTTATTGAATGCCATACGATATGCCAAAACTCAAAAAAGATCATTGCACCTGTTAGGACTGGTAAGCGATGGCGGGGTTCATTCTCATATCAACCATTTGAAAGCGATAACAGGCATCTGCCAGGAAGAAAAATTAGATGATGTTTTTATCCATGCTTTTACCGATGGCCGCGATACCGACCCTAAAAGCGGGCTGGGCTTTATTAAAGATCTGCAGCAGCATCTTGCCCAAACTACCGGCGAGATATCCACGGTTACCGGGCGTTATTATGCTATGGACAGAGACAAGCGGTGGGAAAGGGTGCAATTGGCTTACAGTGCCCTTGTAAATGGTGTGGGTGATCAAACCGAGAATATTATTGAGTCTATAGAAACCTCTTATGCTGCAAATGTTACCGATGAATTTATAAAGCCCATTATTAAAAATCAGGCTGTTGCCGGAAGAGGACTCATAAAACCCGGCGATGCGGTGGTGTGTTTCAATTTCCGGACCGACCGTTGCAGGGAAATAACTGAAGTGCTTACCCAAACCGATATGCCGGATTATAATATGCATACGCTTCCGCTGGAATATACTACCATGACGGAATACGACAAAACCTATAAAAATGTGCATGTTATTTTTGAGAATGATAATCTTACCCACACTTTGGGAGAAGTGATAGCTGCCCATGGATTAAAGCAGATCAGGATGGCAGAAACGGAAAAATATCCGCATGTAACTTTCTTTTTCAGTGGCGGACGCGAAATGCCCTTTGAAGGGGAAAAAAGGATTATGGCTCCTTCGCCAAAAGTAGCCACTTACGACCTCAAACCCGAAATGAGCGCATATGAACTTACAGCCTCCCTGTTGCCGGAGATCAGCAATGAAACTGCTGATTTTATCTGTATCAACTATGCCAATGCAGATATGGTAGGACATACAGGGGTCTGGGACGCCGTAATTAAAGCGGTGGAAACCGTGGATACCTGCGTGGAAAAAGCAGTAACAGCAGCATTGGAACACAACTATACTGTATTTCTTACAGCAGATCATGGTAACGCCGATTATATTGTTAATGAAGACGGGACGCCCAATACCGCGCACACATTGAATCTTGTGCCTTTCTTTATTATTGATAACGAATGGAAAGGGAAAATAAACAATGGTAAACTGGGTGACCTGGCTCCTTCTATTTTAAAAATAATGGGTTTGCCCATTCCCGCTGAAATGACGGGGAATGTTTTAATGGAAAAATCACTTCTTACTCAGTAAGAATCGGTTATCAAAAAGCAAATTTTTTCTTTCCCGGGCAGCACATTGTATCAAAAAATTGTCTAAATTACATGAAATCAACTTTGATTTCATGACTGAAGAGGCAATGCTCAAGGGCTGTATACGTAACCAGGCAGCAGCGCAACAGGAATTATACTACCGGTATAGTCCTAAAATGCTGTCTGTTTGCTATCGTTACGCAAAAAGCCGGGAGGATGCTGAAGATATGCTTCAGGAAGGTTTCATTAAGATTTTTGGACAGTTAAGGCAATTTCAAAACAGGGGGGCGTTAGAAGGATGGATAAGGAAGATCATTGTTCATACCTGTATCAACAATCTGAAAAAGAACAAAAAGTTTACTGAAAGTGTAGATCTTATACATGCTTCGGGTGTGCATATCCGTGAAGAAAGTATTCCTTCCATAGTGCAGGCAAAGCAGGTGGTTGAATGCATCAGAATGTTGCCGATAGGGTATCGTACTGTACTCAACCTGTATGCTGTGGAAGGCTATTCGCACCGTGAAATTGCAACGATGCTTGATATTGAAGAAAGCACAAGCCGCTCGCAGTATACAAGAGCAAAAGCTATGCTGGAAGACATACTGATAAAGAAACATATTTTACCGCAATACACAGAAAAATTAGAGTTGGCGGCTGTTAATCCGTAAAATAAATCATAAACCAAAACTACTAAGCTGTTATTGAATATACCAAGGGACTGACTATGGAGAGAAATATTCATATAGATGAATTTGAAGAATTCCTGAAAGAGAAGGCTGATCAGTATAAGATGTATCCATCAGATAAAGCCTGGAGCAACATTCACCGTTCTCTTCATCCCAGGAAAAAATGGCCGTACATTTCACTAACGTTATTGCTACTGCTTGGCACTGCCGTGTTTGTTGATTATTATACTTACAATTTAGTGGTACCGGTTAATAAGGTGCTTACTTTTAATAATCCTAATTTTCAGAGAAGTAATTTAACCCCCGTTTCTGACGTTGCTTTAAATGCATCCGCATTGCCATCGGATACCCCTTTAACGGAAAGAGATGATAATGGTGCACAAGCTGCTCCTCGGTTATCTTCTTTTACCAAAAAAACAATCACTCCAACAAAACCATTGCTGACCGGTAATGCCGGTGATAGTTATGCAAACAATGATGATATAGAAATAACAGGTTCTGAAATTTCGCCCGTTCATTCGGATGGAGCAAATATTATTATAAAACCTAAGACTACCACAACAGCAGAGGAAAATGATGATGACAAAAAAATAAAGAAAGTGTTATGGGGCGGTGAAGCATTTAAAAAATCAAAATTTGAATGGCAGTTATTTTTCTCACCCACTATAAGCTATAGAAAACTTACAAGCGGAATTAGCGAGGTTACAGATGTGTTCAGAGGGGTGCCGTACAGTACCGTTCAAAAAAACACCACGATAAATAATCTCGTTACACATAAACCCGCTATTGGTGCCGAAGTTGGAGCTAACGTAATATATAAACTAACCGATAACTTTTTATTAAGGGCAGGCTTGCAATTGAATTATTCAAGATACCAGCTCAGGGCTTATGCTTCCAAACCAGAACAGGCTACGCTTGCAGTTGTTTCTAACCCATTGGGCACAGATTCAATAAATGTTATCTCCACGTTACAAAACTTCAGTGGCAGCGGATCATCATGGTTCAATAATGAATACTTTCAGGTGTCTGTCCCTGTTGGTTTTGAATGGGGTGTGCTGGGCAATTCAACATTACGGTGGAATATTGCCGCCAGTGCGCAACCAGTATATAATTTCGCCAATAACGTTTATCTCCTTTCTACCGATTTCAAGCGTTATGGCCAGGATCCTTCCCTTATTCGCAAATGGAATATTAATGCAGGCATTGAAACCTATGTTTCTTACAATATGGGATCCTTTAAGTGGCAGGCCGGGCCACAACTGAGGTACCAGCTGATGTCGAGCTACAAGAGCCAGTACCCGGTTAAAGAATACTTAGTTGATTTTGGATTCAAAATCGGTGTAACAAAAACATTAAGATAAACACTTCTTTTTTCCTTAACGCCAGCCGGCATTTATTGTCTCCAAAAACTTGTACATTTTTCCATTCTATTCAATTATTTGTTCATTATTTTTAACAGATGAAAAAACAATTGTTCATCTTCTTTATTCTTTTGCCCTTTGCGCTTTACAACTGCACGAACAATGATACATCATCAGATCAATCAAAGGAAGATACTGCCGGGAAAGCATTTTATCCTGTTGGTAAATATATACGCAGCCAGTTGGCTTATATTGATTCCATGCCGCTGGCTGTAATAAAATATACAACTATACATAACGTTACAGATACTTCTATTATAGAAAAGAAGGATTTTAAGCACATTGCGGCAGCGTTTATGACGCCCGATATCAGTTCACCCGAATTCAAATCACAATATGAAGAGCATTCTTTTATTGATGCTACACTGGGCACCATAACACTAACGTATACCGCCAAAAACGACAAAGTGCAGATACGTAAAACAGACATTTTGCTAAACCAGGAAAATACCGGTGTGAGAACCATTTATGTCGAAAAAATTATACCCGGTTCTGATAGTTCAGTAATAAAAAAAATGTTGTGGATAGCTAACCTTAACTGCCAGATCACTACACTCATACAAAAGGAAGGACAACCTGAAGCTGTTATCCTCGAAAGATATGTATGGGATGACAGGCATTGACGCTGAAATATAATGCAGCAGACCCTGTGTTAAGTTAATCGTGAAGCGGCGGACGAGAAACGTGAGAATCTGACATCTTTCGCCCGCCTGCCCATCCCACTGGTGTCATCCCCGCCTGAATGACTCAGTCGCGCAGGCGGTAGGCAGGTCTCTCTTCTCACGTAGAGATGAGACGAAATATGGTTTACACAGCACTATATGTGATTTTTACCCATAGCAGCAAGTCCACCGGGCATTTGTATTTTTTGTGAATATTGTTTTACAATACCGCTATATAATCCCTGCCAATAATAATTCAACTAATTTTGCAGTTGATTTATTATGACTACAGCATCCTTTCAGCAAATTGTGCATACCATCCCCATACAACCGGGCATTTACAAGTATTATAATGAAGAGCATGAACTGTTGTATGTAGGCAAAGCAAAAAATCTGAAAAAAAGAGTCAGTTCATATTTTAACAAGAGCTTTACCAATTATAAAACACACGAATTAATTCAGCGCATCTATAGCATTGAGTTTACCATTGTTGATTCGGAACAGGATGCATTTTTGCTGGAAAATAGCCTCATCAAGCAGTTCCTTCCAAAATATAATATCCAGTTAAAGGATGATAAGAGTTTTCCGTTTATTGTGATTAAGAACGAGCATTTCCCGCGCATTTTTCTTACACGAAGAAAGATCAGCGATGGATCCGAATACATGGGGCCTTACACATCAGTTGGGAAAGTAAGAGAACTGCTGGATTTTATAAGGCAAAACATACCTCTGCGCAATTGTAAGCTCAATCTTACTCCCGGGAATATACAGAAGAAAAAATTTAAGGTCTGTCTTGAATATCACCTGGGCAATTGCAAGGGTCCCTGCGAAGCATTACAAACTGAAGAAGACTACCGGGAAGGTTTATTGCAGATAAAGGACCTCCTTAAAGGTAATTTAGCCCCTGTTATTCACAAGTTCAGGGAAGAAATGAAAAAGCATGCAGAAAACATGGAGTTTGAAAAGGCTGAAATGCTCAGAAAAAAAATCGAGCATTTGTACCAATACCAATCTAAATCAACAATCGTAAACAATAAGCTGGGCAATATTGATGTGTTTTCCATTTTAGAAGAAGGGAGTATTGCCTATGTAAACTACCTGATGGTGGAAAATGGTACTATTGTACAAACAAAAACCATCACACTTGAAAAAAAATTAGATGAAACAGCAACAGATGTACTGGAATTTGCTATTGCACAGCTAAGGGATACATTCAACAGCAATGCCCCGGAAATCATTATACCGTTCCCAATTCATTATCCCCAGCAAGGCGTATTGATAACAGTGCCAAAGGCGGGAGATAAGAAAAAACTTTTAGACCTCTCGCAAAAAAATGTAAATTATTTCCAGGAAGAACTGAAGAAGAGAAAAATGCTTCAACTGGAAGGAAAAACAGATGAACAAAAAAAAGAAACACTTTTCCAGTTACAAAAGGATTTGCTTTTGCCTGCATTCCCTTCCCATATTGAATGTTTTGACAATTCAAATTTCCAGGGCAGTTTCCCGGTATCGGCAATGGTATGTTTTAAAATGGGTATTCCCAGTAAAAAAGATTACCGTCATTTTAATGTAAAAACAGTAGAGGGAATTAATGACTTCGCTACTATGAAGGAAGCCGTTTACAGGAGATATAAGAGACTGGTTGATGAGGAACAGCCACTTCCTCAATTGGCAATTATTGACGGGGGAAAAGGTCAGCTAAGCGCCGCACTTGAAGCCATTCGTGAACTTGATCTTACCGGGCAAATGACCGTGATAGGGTTGGCCAAAAACGAAGAGGAAGTTTTTTTTAGTGGCGACAAACAATCTCTGAAATTAGAGTGGGGAAGTGACAGTTTGAAATTACTCAGGCAGATCAGGGATGAAGTACACCGGTTTGGTATCACCTTTCACCGCAAAAAAAGAAGCCAGGGGACATTTAAAAATGAACTTGAGCTGATACCCGGTATTGGAAAAACTACAGCAGACATGCTGTTGAAAACATTCAGATCGGTAAAAAATATAAAGCAAACGCCCGCCGAAAAGCTGGTACCGCTTATTGGTAGCGCAAGAGCACAGCTTATTGATGCGTATTTCAAAAACCAGGAAAAAGACCAATAAAATATTACCAGAGCCCTAATAAAAAAGGGGCCAGGATAGATATCCAGCCCCGTTTTTAAAATCCAATATCCTATGAAAAACCGGGATAAAGATAGTGTAGCAGGTTCATATTGCAATACCCAAATGTGGGTATTTTTAATGAATATTAAAGTTACATTTCGCTTTATTATAATCCCCGGTTGGAACAATAATACCATAAAAAAAGGATTGCCGGCAACCGGCAATCCTTTCTGAAAATTTTCTGACTACTTTTTAATATGACCAAAGATCCTGTTCGTAATTAAATATCCTGCTTTTTACATCCTCACCTTCCAGCAAACGAAGGATATCATCTTTTACATATTGTTTCAAATAGAGATCATATGGGTTATCGAGTGTAGATTTAACAATATAGCTCCCAAAGAAACGGCTTTCAAACAATTCCTCCCAGCTCATCCGAGCGCCATAGTTTTTACCATTGTACACCTCATACTTGGCAAGTGCGGGGCGCATATCGGGGTAGTATACCCAAAATATGGGGGCAGAACCAATTTCCTGGCCGGTTACCTTATCGAAATAGGTCTTTACCGGGGCAATACCCAATATCCTCACATACATCCTGGAAGATTCTTTATCAAAAACCCATTCTTCTTTAATTCTGAACTTGGTAATATCATCCATATTGAACTCTTCGCATACCACAGATTCCTTCATAATTCCTTTCGCTAAAGTTGGATCCTTTTCAACATCCGGTACCATTATCGTATCGCATGATCCCGCCAGTTTTGAACCTATCTGGTCCAACGTCATGGGTGTAGTAAACCGGTCATCTATAGACGCATCGAAGGCTGTAACTTCACCGCTTTTAATGGTATTGAGTAAAATAGCAATAAAACGCTGGTTACCATTGTCTTCATCTGCTTTATAACGAAAAGGCAAATTTACTTTTTCACGAATATCTATTTCCCTCCATACTTTTTCCCTGTAAATGGCATCATCCTCGCGAATATTTTCATATGCCAATGGCGTACGATCTTTTACAAGGTTTTTCTCTATCGCATTGTCGTTGCGAAGCGATTTCCTTATCGTATCCATTTTTAGAGGATCGTGCTTGGGCGGCGCTTTAACGATCATTGTATCCTGCTTCGCCACATCAAGATTGGCATTGGCTACGTTAGCCTGCGTTTTCTTGGCAGTTGTCTTCTTTTTTGCCGATGTAGTCGTCTTTCTTGTGCTTTTTTTCCTGGTTTGCGCATCAACTGTGTTGACAACCATTCCAAAAGCCACTACCAGCAAAGCATATTTCGCGAATTTCCATTTCATGGTCAAAAGTGTTAATATCTAAAACAAATGATAAAACTTATATAAAAGGCATACTACCTCAATATATACGACAATGGTTTTAAAGTGATCGTTCTTCCGTCGGGCCCTTTGGCTTTAATATTATCAATGTATACTCCTCTTCCTGGCTTAAGGTTGTTAACCAATGTGGCAGCACCTCCACTCCAGCGCGGACCGTTATTAGCAATCGGGTTATAATCCGGACTGCTTAAGTCAGCTATAGTATAGCTAATCACCTGGTACAGTGCTTCAAATTCGGAGTTTTGCAAAACCGCTCTTACACCACCCATGGCCTTAAATTGTGCTGTTGATACCTGTCCACCTTCAAATGTACCCACCATACCTGTAGCAGGAGGAAGGTATTTTACACGGAAAGCTACCTTACCTACCGCTTTGCCATCCACCATTACATTTACATTTGCTTCACCGGGCTGATCTGGTACAGCGGTATATTTGCTACCCGCATTTTTTGAAATCTTTCCATTGGTAATAGAAGCATTTACTTTTTCGCTACCTGCACCGGCAGTAATGGTTAAAGGATTGGGTACACCAACATACAATACATTCATCTTATCGGCCATTACGGCTACACCCGAAGGCTGACCAACGGTATAATCAAATGTTTTACTGATGGTTTTCTCTTCACCTGTAGACGGATCAGGATATTTAACATCTATTTTGAGGCTGTGACCACCAGAGCCACCGGCAGGCATTTTGATGTCTGCCACCCCATTATCACCCACCGTTACCGGGTTACCATTAATAAATACCTTGGGTTTAACGCTGGCATTAAATGCACCTAATCCGGCTTTAATTTCCAATTGCTCGCCTGGCATCAGGTAAGTAGCGTTTGCCCCGATCATCGGTTCAAACTTGTCGAAAATAACTTTTACATCGCCAATTTTCTTGAAGCAGAAAGATGAAACCTTATTCTCAGTATTTTTTACGTCGTTTTGAAATTTGCTGAGAATCGTTAGCGCTGCAACAGTAGGCGTCATATGAAAATAAGCAGCAGACCATTCCTGGTTGGTATTACCAGCCTGTGATACAGGCATATCTGTATTTATAGGAAGGCTATGATCAAATTCTTTTGTGATGTCGGGATCAATAGCAAGAATATCTTTTTTATATTGCTCTAATGCTAAACGAAGCTTTTCTCCTTCGCCCTCTTTGCCTGTGCCCATTAACCGGGTAGCGGCATCCAGGTTATCTATGCCGGCGCCTGTTTCTTCATTATATCCGCTTTCTTTCTTTAATTTTTCTTTTAACCCATCAATATAAGAAGATAACTGGGCAGACAATTCTTTTACCTGGTCGGCTTTCGGCTTCCAGATAGCTGCTTTATCACGGGTCTTGGGGTCTTCGAGGCTTACTACAAATGCATCATATATTTCAGACGTAGCTGTAGACAGCGTGCCGTTGGATTTTTCCAGACTGCTATTAACTGTTTTAAAGGCATTGATGATTTCGGCAGATACGTTCAGCGCTAACATTGCAGTCAGCACCAAATACATCATGTTGATCATCTTCTGCCGCGGCTCTTTAGGTAGTGACATGATTTTTCAGGATTTAATGTATACGAATCAAGGGTTAATAAGCGATGGATTGAATATTCAACCCATCAATTTTAAATTATCTGCCCTGCATTGCAGTCAGCATATTACCATACACATTATTCAGGCTTCCTAAGTTTTTGGCCAGCAGCCCAATTTGTTCCTGTGTCTTCTTTGCGTCTTCTACGCTACCCTGCATGGTTTGTGAGGCCTGTACCAGGTTGCTGTAAAACCCGTTCATCGCTTTCAGATGGTTATTCGTATCCTGTAATTCCAATTCGTAAATCGTATTTAAAGAAGATAAGTTCTTGGTAAGTGTTTGCACCTGGTTGTGAAATTGTTTGGTAGATTCGGAAGCTTCATTAAAGGTTTTTGCCGTATTGGCCGCGCCGAGATAAGCATCCTTAACGGTATCCAGCGCCTGCGAAGCCGCTTTGGTTTTAGCAGTATACTCACCTGTAGCTGCAGTAATATCGGCTATATCCGACATTTTTTCAACTGTTAATCCAAACTTGCTGAAATTATCGCCTAAGCGTTTCAGGTTGGCAGGGTTAATAGCTGCATCCTGTAACATTTTGTCCATAGATGCCAGGGCGGGATTACCACCGGAAACAGCACCGCCTTTAAAAGCTTCTGCTATTTCTTTCATTTCGCCACCGGGAGGGGGTAAAAATGCATAAGCTAAAAATATTGCCGCTTCAGTTAATAGCCCAACAGTAAGCATAATATCAGCAAAGGGCTTGTGAAGAATTTTAGCCCATGCGCCAAAAATTACTACTGCTGCGCCAACACACACTAAAACGTTAACGAGTCTTTCGGTGGATCTGTTTGTGCCTGCCATAAAAAAGAGAGTTTTTTGTTTTTTAAAGGGTTTTTCTTTTTTAGATTTCAAAAGGTAATGATCATGCCATGTCAAGCTATACAACTTCACAAAAGCATAAATAGTTTAGTACGGTACAATTCGTTTTAAAATAAGCAATTGGTTGGTTGATAACCGCCTGTTCTATCTGCGTTTACCAGATGGCGGAAGATCAATTACACAACGAAAACCGATATAGGATTTTGCTGTATCCTGGTATTCGTAAGTGCGGGTACTCACCTGCAGAAAATAGCCTACATCTTTCCAGCTACCGCCGCGTAAAACTTTCCTTTTCATGCGGGGAGGATCACTGTCTTTTGCATTCCAGCGAATATCAGGATTCATGTCGTGCTGAAAATTATAAGCGCCTTCATAATAAATAGAAGATGTCCATTCTGCAACATTTCCCGACATATTATATAATCCGAAATCATTGGGCCAGTAAGCGTCTGCACGAACAGGGTATAAACCGCCGTCTTCGGCATAATTACCGCGTCCGGGTTTAAAGTTGGCCAATAAGCATCCTTTTTTGTTTCTCAGGTAATAGCCACCCCAGGGAAAAGGTGCCTGTGAACGTCCGCCACGTGCGGCATATTCCCATTCTGCTTCAGTAGGTAACCGGAAATCTGATTCCTGGGTTCTTTTCTGAGATTCAAGGAAACTGTTTAAATATTTTGTTCTCCATTCGGTAAACGCAACCGCCTGTTTCCAGGTTACTCCTACAACAGGATAATTACCAAAAGCGGGATGAGAAAAATATCTTTTCGACATCGGTTCGTTATAAGAGTAAGAAAAATCCCTTATCCAAACCAGTGTATCGGGGTAAATAGGAATATCTTTTTTAACTATAAACTTAGAACGCGCTTCTTTTGCATTTTCCTTCCTTGCAGCTTCTTTATAATCAAAGGTTTCTGAATGGTACACCAATCCCCTTGCATCAATTTCTTTTTTACCGAATATGCGGTTATCCGGAGTAACGATCATGGCATCTAATTGCTCAACAGTTTTGGGATCGTTCCATTTAATGGTTTGAATTTTTTTCCAGTCAAGACTGTTGCCATCTTTGGATTTATAACCCAGTTTATCACCGGCAATAGAATCACGAACCCAATTTACAAACTGTCGGTATTCATTGTTGGTAATTTCGGTTTCATCCATCCAAAAACCATTGATGGTAATTTGCTTGTTACGTGCAGTAAAAGCATAATTGATATCCTCATCGCTGGCTCCCATATGGAATGTTCCCTGAGGGATATAAACCATGCCCGGAGGTTTTGGAAGTATATACTTTCCTCCTGGTGCAACTCCATGTAACTGACCATCTTTTGGCAAGCCTTTAGATGATTTTAACTTGCCACAACTTGCAAACACCATGCCCAGCGTAGCAATTACAACGAGGTTAAGTAACAGGCTTTTCATTTTCATACAAATAGCTTAAAGGGTATATGGACAAATATAGATGAAATATTAAATTAAATTTTAGACGTTTTGAATATTATATTTTTTTTAGCGTCAGGACTCAAAATTATCCTGAAACCCAGGAGATATAAACGGTATGTTCCCCAAGTTATTGTGCCTGACCTTCTTTATCTTTTCGGTTCCTGATCAATGAGTTGCATCAAATCTGCCACCTTTTCTACCGGCTGTAAACACGAATAATTACGGCATAAATAGATAGCGGTTTTGTCTTTCACATACCGGTTGCTCAATAATGGATAATGGTCATTATTTCCCCCGGCAGATTGAATTACCCTATTGGGCAGGTAATGCGACAAAATACCCCCGGTAATATCTTTATAACGATTCCCTACCACCGCTATTTCATTTAACCCATAAAATATATCGTTCATAACAGATGCCCATATCCCAAACGAGGTGGGATATTTTACGATCACCCCGTTTAAAGAAGCACAAATATTCAATGCCCTTTCTCTCCAGGCGGCATTATTAAAAACAAGTGACAAATAATGCAAATTCCAAGCCATTATTGAGTTACCCGAAGGGGTTGCGCCATCGTATATTTCTTTTATACGCAAAATAACGTCCTGCTGGTTGCGGTGCGTATAAAAAAAGAAGCCCGTCTCTTCCTCACTGAAATTATCAATTATCAATTCGGTCAGTTGCTTTGCTTTGAGCAGGCAATCCTGGTCCCCAGTAATCTCCTGCAAAAAAATAAGCGCCTGAACCAGGTATGCATAATCATCTAAAAAGGCCGGATGCCTGCTTACTCCATTTTTGTATGTATGCATCCAATTGTCCGTGTCCACCTCCTTAAATTTATCCAGCAGAAATGCCATATTCTTTTGGGCTACCCGTTTATACCTTTCATCGCCCAGGGCTGCATACGCTTTACTGCAGGCTATATTCATCAGGGCGTTCCAGCTCAGCAAAATTTTATCATCGGTTAAAGGAGGAATTCTTTTGCCCCGCACTTCTAAAAGTCTGGTTTTGCAGGACTTTAATAAGGCCTGCAATGTTTCCCCATTCAAATCATTTTGAGCGGCAAATTCATCGAAAGGTTGGAGTATTCTTAATATATTTTGATGCTCCCAGTTGCCTTCCGCGGTGATATCATAATACTTGCAGAAGACGGCGGCGTTTTCCAGCAACACGGCTTCAACTTCTTTCTTATCCCAAACATAATATTTGCCCTCAACGCCCTCACTGTCGGCATCCAAAGCAGAAAAAAAACCACCTTCTTCACTCATCAGTTCGCGTTCAATAAAATTCATCGTTTCCTCCACTGTGTGGGCGTATAAAGGGTTTTTGGTGACTTGATACGCCTCGCTTAATACAATTATCAATAGTGCGTTATCATAAAGCATTTTTTCGAAATGAGGCGCCAGCCATTCATTATCGGTAGCGTACCGCGCAAATCCTCCTCCCAACTGGTCGTATATTCCTCCATAAATCATTTTATCCAGGCTAAGCAATGCCTGCTGCAATGCCTTTTCATTTTTTGTGTGGAAAAAATGCCGCAATAAAAACTGTATAGTGAATGTTTGTGGAAATTTAGGCGCTCGTCCAAAACCACCATCCGTTGTGTCCGCAGATTGCATAATATGGTCAAAAATTGTATTGAGCTGACCTGCTGTTATTTTTTCCTGGTCAGGGGAGTGTACGATCCCAAAAGCATTGGATTGCAACAGGTGGCCGGTAAGGTTTTCTGCCTGTGTTTCTATTTCATCGCGTTTTTCCTTAAAAGCGGTAATAACACCCTGCAGCACCTGCCGCCATGAAGACCGGTTAAGAGCGGGAGAAGGAGGAAAATAGGTGCCCCCGTAAAATGGCTTTTTGTTCGGTGTTAAAAACACATTGAGCGGCCATCCTCCACTGCCGGTCATTGTTTGAACGGCATTCATATAAATATGATCCAGATCCGGCCTTTCTTCGCGATCTATCTTAATATTAATAAAATGCTCATTCATGATAGCCGCGGTGTCTTCATCTTCAAAACTTTCCTTTTCCATTACATGGCACCAATGGCAGGCGGCATAACCAATACTTACCAATATGGGTTTATTTTCTTGCTGTGCTTTTTTTAGAGATTGTTCGCCCCAGGGATACCAGTTAACCGGATTATGGGCGTGTTGCAGCAAATAAGGACTGGTTTCATGTATGAGATGATTGGTGTGTTCAGCCATTCAGCTAAATTCGTAAAATTACTTTTATTGCTGCTTAAATTACTTTTTATTGCTGCTTAAAAACTTTTCCAGGGCTGCTACCATTGAAGGTGTTTCGGGAGCGGGAGCTTTAATGTGCAGTGTTAAACCAGCTTCTTCTATGGCTCTGGAAGTATTGTTTCCAAAGGCGCCTATCCTTGTTCCATTTTGCTTATACCGGGGAAAATTCTCTAACAGGCTTCTAACCCCACTGGGTGTAAAAAAGCATATTACATCAAATTCAGATTTTGTAAGCACCTGTTTTACATCATTACTGATGGTTCTGTACATAAATGGGGTAGCAAATTCGCACTTATTGGCCTTGAGCCAGCTGATTATATCGTTATCCTGCTGATTTTCCGAACAGGGATACAAAAACTGTTCATTCTCCTTGTGTTTATTAATTACATCGAACAGGCTTTTGTTTGTTCCGTCAGCACCATAAAACACTTTTCGCTTTCTATAGAGAATAAACTTTTGAAGATATAAAGCTACCGCTTCTGTAATGCAAAAATATTTGGTATCCTGTGATACTGCTACTCTCAGCTCTTCACAGATACGAAAAAAATGATCAATAGCATGCCTGCTGGTAAATATAACAGCACTATATAAGCCAATATCAATTTTTTGCTTACGAAAGTCCTTTGAAGGGATGCCCTCCAGCCTTATAAACGGGAAAAACTCCAGTTCAACACTGTGCTTTCGTGCCAGTTCAAAATAAGGGGATTTATCCGAATCCGGGCGTGGTTGGGTTATCAGGACCTTTTTAATAGACATAGTAGAACTGCTTACTGCCATTTTCTCCTGTTTAACTATATGTTTATCTTTAGTAGGCAATGATTTTGCAAAGTTACGAACTTCTTCCAAACAAATGTAACAGGAGTTTGTAAATCAGTAAAACCGGTATGATTTCAAAACCACAGACATACAAAACAAGATGCAACAAGCTAATTTTTAACTCATTACGCAATACAGAAAAATATAGTATAAACCTGTATATTAATAAAAATCCTAACAAAATAATTGAAACTGTAAAAGCAATCTGCTGAAATACAGGATCGCCGAAGGCCAGGACAAGCATCAATGGTATTAATAAAATTGATAATATTTTATTGACCAAAAAGACAATAAAAATATAAGAATCCGCTGCCATTGGCTGCCCGAACATCCAGCCCATTAGCTTTAAAATAAAATATTTTCCGCAATAGATCAATGCTATACTAAAAAAACAAATGGCAAATAACAGCCAGGGCTTTGCAACATTATTGGCTGTATATTCTATTACCAGGTAGCTGAAAAGCGCAGTGCTGAAAACAAAAAAGATATTAAAGAGCAGGGTTGTCATCCCCGCCTGCTGAAGTTGATCCCGTATTTGTTTCTGCCTGAAAGCCGATTTCCAGAAAACGTTAAATACGTCCTGGAAATATTTGGGAAACCCTACTCTTAATATGCCCAGGAAAAACAAGGTTCCGCATAAAATGTAAAACAGCTCATCCTTGCTATCGGGGCTGTACCGTTGTGAAGGCATATAAACAACATCACCGCCAGTATTATAATAGGGATGTTGCATTACATATGAGCGAACAGCACTTCCATAAGGCAGAAACCCTGGAACAAGGGTATCTTTTTGAACCATTGGTATTGAATCGGTTCGTAAGAGCACCTGGGATGGTTTTACTACCTTAACCGGGATGGTCTTTTTCTGCGCAGGTTTAGATATGGAAGAATCTTTTATAATCGTTGTCTGTACAGGAGGCAGTTTTACCCCCGAAGAATCATCCTGGCCGCATACGGCAGAGATCAAAATGCTCTGCAAAACCACACATAATAAAATGATTCTTCTCAATTGTTCAAATGTTTAATGCTGCAAAAATATCTGAATCGTCATAAATTATTTCAGGCTTATTGCTAAAACAGGCTAACCAATCCGAAATGTATTTTAGATTGCCTGAAATTAAACGGTATATCATCCCGCTTGCCTATCGCATAGCTTAAATTAAATATGCCGGCTTTTGTTTCAAACGCCATGCCTATTCCCATTCCGAGATAAGTATGGTCTTTTTGCTGTATTTCACCATAAGCATTGTTCTGCGCCCAGCCCCCATCGGCAAATCCAAAAAAATAAGAATTTAATCCTATAAAAAAACGATACTCAGCCGTTAATACCGTATAACTGCTGGCATAAATACTTTCTTCATCAAAACCTCTTAATAATTTATAGCCGCCTACCTGGTACATTTCATTCTTAAAAATATCACGTGTATACAACCACCCACCGTTTACAGCAGCTTTTATTACAGATTGCCTGCCCGTTTTAAAATAATGTGCGCCCGATACATTGATCTTTAAAAGGTAGGTCCGCAGATCCAGTGTATCGTACAACGAAGCATAATCGAAATCATTACCTGATGCGTCTTTTTTAATGCTGGTAATAGTTGTATTGGGCTTAATTTTTCTTAACCCTGCCGAAGTTATAACCGTAAACTCATTTCCCCTGCGGGGGTTAAAACGATAATCCGTATTATTATACTTATAGTTTATCCCCACATTGCTGGTTGTTACATCAATATAGGAAGGTAGTTTTTTGGATGCTTTTACCTGTGAAGTATCTATACTGCCAGGCAGTACATTGGTAAAAAAATTTTGAAAAAACACTTTCCCGCTCTGCTTACCGGTTGACAGGTATTGTACGCCGAACCCGGCATTCAGATTAAGGAATGAGGAATCTTTTTTTAGCAGATCAAAATTGAAATCCAATCCAAATGCTGTATTAAAAACAAAAGGATGTTCATACAACAGATGCAACCGCGGCGATTTCACCTGTATTTGCTGCCAGTTCACTCCAATTGTTTCGCCACTGCCCAATGCATTCTTAAGATTAATATTCGCCTCACCGGTTAGTTGCAATTTTGTTCTGCCGGTTCCTTCCGCCGCAGGTAAAAATCCTACCAGCACATCTACCTGGCTGCTCTTTTTGGGATCAATATACAGGTTCAATACGGAGCCGGAGCCTGTCATTGTCATATCCCATGCTTTAATTTCTTTCAGGTAAGGCAGCTCCAGCAATCGCTGACTAACAGACTGAAGCCTGGCCTTTTTATAAAGAGAACCGTTCTCAATACCCAGATATCGCTGCAGAAAATAATTGGAGATCTTTGCTTTTCCATATACTCGTATGCTATCAATTTTATAGGCGGGACCTTTTTCAGTTTTAAGTCTGCCGGATACCTTTTCATTTTGTACAGTCAGGCTATCCAATACAACACTTGCAAACGGATAACCATTGTTTTCGTAATAATTAAGTATCCGTTCCTGCCAATACTGCACTTTATTGAAACTCAGCATATCCTTTGAAAAAGTTTTGCTGTTCCATCCTATGGAGGCAAGCATTTTCTTGTCGGCGCTGTCGGTATTCAATTCAACCCATTGGTATGTGCTTCCAATATACATCCAAACTTTGGCTGTTGCTGAATCAAACGCGGTGCTGTCTGCAGATGCGGTGATATAGCCCTTAGCCTGCAATGAGCCAATTACCTGATCAATGTATTGACGGCAATGCTCCTGGTTAGCAAATGTGGTTTGTAAATCCAGTGTTTCAGGCCGGAAGCTGGTATCTTTGTCAATAAAAATATAATGAAGCCTGTACTTATCCTGGGCGCCTGCGTATAACGACAGCACCAGAAAAAACACCAACCCTGTAAAGCAGCGCAGCCGGTTCATTACCAGCAAAACTAAAAGCATAAAATCTGAAATCAAAAATCATTTAGCATTGGCAGGCATATACATCCATATCCCTTTTTGCAGGCAGGCTTGTTTATACTGCAATTTTCATTTTTCCACTTCGCTCCGGCTCAAGAACGATTTAATAAACGCTTTATTGAAAGAAATAGCATTATGCACCGTATATAATGATAAAAGCGTTGAAACGATTTATTTTGGCGGGGGCACGCCAAGCCTGCTGCAGGCAGAAGCATTGAATTCCATTTTAGATGCGCTGCACCAGAAGTTTCATATTGATCCCAATGCTGAAATTACTCTGGAAGCCAATCCGGATGATATTTCAGGACAACTATTGACCTCATGGAAAAGCATGGGCATTAACCGGCTGAGCATTGGCGTTCAATCTTTTTTTGAAGAAGATCTGAAATGGATGAACCGGGCGCATACAGGCGAACAATCTGTTAACAGCATTATGCTGGCACAGCATGCAGGTTTTGATAATCTTACGATTGACCTGATCTATGGCTCACCGGGGCTAAGTGATGAAAAATGGCAGCAGAACGTTAAAAAAGCCATCGATTTTAATATACCACATTTAAGTTGTTATGCGTTAACTGTGGAGCCTAAAACAGCACTACACAGCCTGATCGCCAAAAATAAAATGCAGGACACCGATCCGGAACAACAGGCAAGGCAGTTTATGCAACTTATTAGCTGGCTGGAGGATGCAGGATATGAGCACTATGAGATATCTAATTTTTCCATTCCGGGTAAAAGAAGCCGCCATAATACTTCCTACTGGCAGGGCAAGGCCTATTACGGCTTCGGCCCTGCAGCGCACTCTTTTAACGGAACAGATGCCCGAAGCTGGAATATCGCTAATAACACTTTATATATTCAATCCCTCCTGCAAAATATTATCCCGGCAGAAACAGAAAGGCTTACAACTGTACAAAGGCTTAATGAATATATTATGACGAGTTTGCGCACTACAGAAGGCACTGACCTCAGCCATATTCAAACCCGGTTTGGAGCAACTTATGCACAACGGCTCTTAGCTGCTGCGCAACCTTATATGAATGAGAAGTTGATAATGCAGAACAATAGCCTGAGGCTTACCAATGCCGGCAAATTGTTTGCCGATGGAATAGCGGCAAATTTATTTGAGGATGAGCTTTTAAAATGATTACGCTGTAATTTTATGAAAAGGAAGCGACCAGCTTTATATATCTTCTTTCTTTATGAACACAGTAACACAAATTGAAAACAGGTTTCGGATCTCAACCAATATTACAGAATTTAACCTCCCTTATATTCATCATTATTTGAGCCGGGATTCTTATTGGGCTTCAGGTATATCAATAGATACAGTAAAACGCTCTATTGCTAATTCGCTTTGTTTTGGTGTATTTGAAAATGATAAGCAGGTTGGATTTGCAAGGGTAATATCAGACATGGCTACATTCGGC
Source organism: Agriterribacter humi (assembly GCF_009192765.1). Lineage (GTDB taxonomy): Bacteria > Bacteroidota > Bacteroidia > Chitinophagales > Chitinophagaceae > Agriterribacter > Agriterribacter humi. The sequence continues at coordinate 201,816 of NZ_VOHQ01000012.1, forward strand.
TACCTGGCCGATGTTTTTATTGATAAAAATTACAGGGGACTCGGACTATCCAAACTGCTCATGAAAACCATAATGGCATATCCTGAATTGCAGCACTTGCGCAACTGGCTGCTGATGACCAAAGATGCTCATGGATTGTACGAACAATACGGCTTTGCTGTTCATCCCCAACCTGAAAGAGTGATGCGTAGAAACAAATCATGACTGCTACAAAAGATAAATGCTGCTCAATTGGTTTTGTGAGATGATTTTCGAATTACCCTTACAAGCTGGGCTCCTGCCAGTATCGCTATAATAACAAGAATAGCGCTATTGCTTAATAAACTGTACGAAAAAGGCATTTTTACACTTTAACTTATACAATTTACAAATTTTAGCCCTCCATTTAATGAAGGAATGATGAGTGGTAATGCACGGTTTATTTTATGGTTGGTATCATGCCCCGTATTCCCATATCCACCACCGGTTCTCCTTTCAGCGGATCCCATTTGCCATTGTTTACCACTTCCTTCCATTCAAAGCTTTTATTGGTGGAAAGGGATACTTCTACTATGATATTTTCCGTTTCCTTTCCTGTAATAACCAGTTTGCCTGGTATAAATGCCGCTGTTACCACGCAGGAACCTGCGGGTACAGGTGAGGTATCAAAAATGGGATTAACTACAGTTGTACCGCCTTCAGGCGATTGCCCTGACGTGGTATACATTTCGTTGAATCCTTCACCGCTCAATGTAGTTTCAAAACCCCAGTATCCCTGTTTGCGGTTGCCATCAACCGTTAGCGACTGGGTTTTGATGAGATAGGATTTGAGATAAGTATTATACCCGATAAATGACGCGATCGTTCCGGTAAGGTCCTGGTCAATCACTATAGTGCTGGAAGTAGTATCGGTAGCTATAGTAATGGTAGTATCAATATGGTATTGCACACTATAATTCTGGTAAGCCAGCGAAATACGCAACCATTCATATTCTCCGGAGGCGATGTCTTTCAGGGACATTGCATAAAACACTTCATTGTTACGGGCAGAAACGGATCGTTCAAAATCAATAGCGGCTTCTCCGCCCGCATCCGTTTCGGGGGCTTTATAAAGAATAACACCTTTGCCCAATGGCGTAGAAGCATTCAACGCTAATTCAATGTAATGTGTATTCATGCTATTGAACACAGGACTTTGAGCGGCGTTACCATCAGGAAGCGAAGCGGGTTGGCCGGTATTATTCAACCTTTCCTGCGTTGAATCGAACCTGTACCTGAAGATCAGTTTTGCTTCTGCAGCCTCACCATTATCTGCCTTGGTGCAAGATGCAGCACATATACATAGCGCTATATAAGCAACCCGATAATGTTTCATGTGATCATTTTATTGCTAACGCCGTGCGCTCAAACAAAATTGCGGCTGATGATCAAAACCCCGATCAGTTATTTAATTTAACAAACCCGCCGTCAATCGGATAGTCGCAGCCGGTAATAAAGGAAGCTTCATCCGAACACAGGTACAGCGCCAGGTGCGCAATTTCAATGGGTTTGGCCATTCGCCCTATTGGCTGGGTTTTAGATAATTTCTCAAACATTTCCTTTTCCTTTCCCGCATAATTCTTTGCCAGGAACCCATCAACAAAGGGTGTATGCACTCTTGCCGGGGAAATGCAGTTGCAACGAATATTATAACCAATATAATCTTTGGCTACAGACAGGGTCATGGCGCCCACTGCACCTTTAGCAGCCGAATAAACAAAGCGGTCGGGGATACCCACCAGGGCTGCAATAGAAGCCATGTTCAATATAGAACCGCCCTTTTCTTTCATAAAAGGGATGGTTTCATGCAGGCAATTATATACGCCTTTAATATTTACAGCCACAACCCGGTCGAAATCTTCTTCGGCTGTGGTATCGGCCTGCCCGATATGCGCAATACCAGCATTGTTTACGAGTATATCTATTGTCGTATGTTTTTGAGTGATCTGCGCTATTACGGTTTTTACTTCCTGCTGGTCAGCGATATTGCATTTGAAGAAGCTGCCTTTTCCGCCTTCTGTGGTAATTTCGTCAACAGTTAATGCAGCGCCTTTTTCATCCATCTCAAGAATATATACTATACCGCCCTGCTTTGCAAAGGTTGTGCTGATGGCTTTACCTATTCCGCTTCCGCCGCCCGTAATAACAACTACTTTATCATCTAATCTGAACATGAGAACAATTTGAGATTTTAAATTTTAAATTTGAAATGCAACCCCGGTTAACAATGTTTTTTATGGTACCCGCTACAGCAACACAGATTGATCGTTCCTTGCGACGCTCCGTTCATCTGCATATCATTGTGGGTATTTTGTGATACTCATCCTTTCCCTGCTCTTTCTTTTCAACCTGTGTGTACCTAAAATAGGTTGACATATTTTATAATGGTTCAAACAAATTTAATTGTTTATTTAATGGGTCATCTTCATTAATTTTTACTGTATAGATTGTCATTCTTTTTCTGCTTTCTTTTGC
>NZ_VOHQ01000013.1 GCF_009192765.1 Agriterribacter humi
GATCATTTCCCCATCAGTAATTTTAGCAGTAGCATCGCCGCAACCGACAATTGCAGCTACACCCATTTCTCTGGCCACAATAGAAGCGTGGCTCGTCCTGCCGCCCTTATTGGTAATAATGGCCGAGACTCTCTGCAGTATCGGATCCCAGTCGGGGCTGGTTGTATCGGTAATTATTATTTCACCGGTCTGCAATTTGCTCTCTTCATCAGGCGATTTTAGAATTCTTGCCCGTCCGGTCGTTATTTTTGAACCAATTGCTTCACCCTGCACCAGCGCAATTCCTTTATCCAATAATTTATATTCTTTTACCAGTAGAGGATTTCTTTGTGAATGAACCGTTTCCGGCCTTGCCTGGATGATAAAGATTTCGTTGGTAATACCGTCTTTGGCCCATTCAATATCCATTGGTTTCTGGTAATGGTTTTCTATAATTAAAGCCCAGTTAGCCAGCCTCATAATTTCTTCATCGCTCAAAACAAAAAGCTCCTGTTTTTCTTTAGGCGTGTCGCTATTAATGATAGATTCATTTTCGCCAATATCATAGATCATGGTTTTTGCTTTGGTACCTAACTTCTTTTGAATGATGGCGTTTTTACCCTGAAGTAAAGTGGGTTTAAAAACCAAAAATTCATCGGGCGTAACGGTTCCCTGTACAATATTTTCTCCCAATCCCCATACGCCGCTGAGATGTACAATATCGCGAAAACCAGATTCAGGTTCCAGCGTAAAAATAACGCCGGATGAAGCTTTATCGGAACGCACCATTTGCTGAATACCCACCGACAGGGCTACTTTCTGATGCGCAAAACCGTTTTCCGCCCTGTATTTAATCGCCCTGTCGGTGTAAAGCGAAGCGTAACATTTTTTTATGGCATTGAGCAAAGCCGCGCCGCCCCTGATGTTCAGGTAGCTTTCATGTTGCCCGGCAAAACTGGCCTGCGGCAGATCTTCTGCAGTAGCGCTGCTTCTCACCGCCACTTCATCATCATTTTCGCCGCACAATTCTTTATACGCCTGCAAAACCGAAGACTGAAGGTTTTGAGAAAGTTCACCGGCAAGCATCAATTCCCTTGCTTTCGCACCGGTTTCATTAAGGTTCTCATAATTACTTCTATCCAATTGACTCATCAAATCATCCAGTTTTGAATGCAATGAGTTATGTGTAAGAAACTCTTCGAAGGCATAAGCAGTAGTTGCAAATCCATCCGGCACTGAAATTCCTTTTGAAGAAAGTTTTGAAAACATTTCGCCTAAAGAAGCATTTTTGCCGCCAACCAGTGCTATATCAGCTATACTGATTTCATTGAACTGTTTTATGTATAAATTCATTAAATGGTAATTGAAATTGACTATTTATGAAGCGCCATTACGGGAACATCACTATGTAACACGAAACGTTTTGTATGACTTTTATGAATCAGCTTATCCATCAAACCGTGCCGTTTTGGTAATACAATCAGTAAATCAATTTGATTCTTTTCGACAAAATCCATAATACCTTCCGTTGCATTTTTATTTGAAATGAAATGGTACTCAGGTTTCACTGGGTCCAGTAGTCTCCGCAACGAACCCGATTCGACAACCACCTCAGGAATAAATTCCTCTTTTCTTCCCGTGTTGAGAATATGTAATTCCGCTTTGAAATCGTTGATCAGCTTCTTAATCTCATTAACCGGTGTAGTATCAACAACATTGTCAAGGTCACAAGCCAGGCCGATCCTTTTAATGGATGAAAACGCAGCGCCGGCCGGGACTGTAATTAATGGCCACATTAGATGTGTCATTGCATACACTGCATGGCCACCAAAGAATAAACGCTCCGCGGCTGTTGTGCCCTGACTGCCCATCAGCACGGCATATGGATGTAGTCTTTCACAGGCAGTTTTCAGTTCCAGAAAAAATTCACCCATTTTAACTTCTGTGGCTACTATTATTTTGCCCATTGTTTTTCGGTTTAATTGTGCTTTTAGCGCATTAATTTCTTTTTCCGCACTCTGCATCATTTCCTCCAGGTTCACGACTACCGGTACTTCGCTATAACTTATAGGCACCTCGAACACATGGATCAGATGTATAGCTGCATTAATTCTTAAGGCCATGTCTACAGCGTAATTAGCTGCATTTAAGGCAGCCGGAGAAAAATCTGTTGCCACTAGTATTGTTTTCATAAAAACTGTATTTTGATTTAAGAATATTGTATTGCTAAGAAATAATTGAGCACATCTTTATCTGTAAATACCACATTTGCTCCGTTTCCCAGCACTTTTTTTACGTCATCGAACGGCATACCCGCTACTCCCTGCTGAAACCTACTCCAATTGATTCGGTAAACCTTTATGGTTTCTGTCTTTCTTTCAATTTGCAGGGTTTCATAGGGTCGGCAAAAAGAATTACCCTGCTTTTCGCAATTCGCTAAATTTATCCAGGTAAAACATTACTTCTTCATCGTTTACCTGCGAGAAATCTTCATAAAACGCACCCACGCCATGGAATTCTTCGGGGATCAATACTGCTACTACGTCATCCACTTCCCTGGATAATTTCCGGACGGCACTCCGGGATGCCACCGGAACGCCAATAATAATTTTGCCCGGCTTGCTTTTCTGCAACACATGTACAGTTCCCAGGATGGTATTGCCCGTTGCCATACCATCGTCAATTACGATCACAGTCTTTCCCTCCAGCTTTTGTGGCTCCTGATCGCCCATAAATCTTTTATACATTTCTTTTAACCTGATGCGGATGTCTTTTATTTCCTGCTGAATGTAGGTTTCGGAAACATTTTCGTGGGGCATAATGAAATAATCTGTCAAACTTGCCGCACCGATAGCATATTCTTTGTTCATGGGATGACCAACCTTTTTAGTAAGAACGACTTCTATTGGAAATCCTAATTCTCTTGCTACGGCATAAGCAACCGGCACACCGCCTCGTGGTACGGCCAAGACTACCCCGGGATCATTCTTATATTTCCTTAACTTGTCTGCCAGCAACAATCCTGCTTCTATTCTATCTTTGAACATTTAATTTTCTTTTATTTCAATTGATATTTTACAATCTATTTTATTACAGGAACCGGCTTTAGGTATTTTTTGAACCACGCTGATGCCAGTACTGCCACTTCATCCAGCTTTCCCTGTTCTTCGAATAAATGTGAAGCTCCGTCTACAATCACCAATTCCTTATAGCACTGTAGTTTTTGAAATGCCTGCCTGTTTAATTGCAACACCTCTGTGTCAAGACTTCCGACAATCAATAAAACCGGTGCTTTTAAACTTTTTAAAGCGTCCATTGATGCCAAGTCAGGCCGCCCGCCCCTTGAAACAATTGCACCGACCTGCTTCAGCGCTGGAGCAGCCTGTAAGGCAGAAGCTGCACCGGTACTGGCGCCAAAATAGCCAATGCGACAATCCTTTGCGACGGGAAGTCTTTCTAGCCACTCAGTCGCACCGGCTAATCTTTTGGCGAGCAGTTCAATGTTAAAGCGGTTGTGATACTGGTTATCCTCTGCGGGCGTAAGGAGGTCCAACAGCAACGTTCCAAAATTCATGTCCCGCAGGTATGTGGCTACTTGCTGGTTGCGCTTACTAAATCGACTGCTACCGCTTCCATGGGAAAACACAACTATGGCGTGTGCCCCCGGCGGTATAATTAAATCGCCCTCCAGGATTGTTTTATCAACCTGTATTCTCACTTCTTCATGAAAGGTTCTATACATAATCCTTTACTTTTATCCAGCTATTACAATGGGTGCCCTGGCTTTTCTGTTTATTTCGTATTCAGCCAATTGAGACAAACGGTCGTCAATATGCTTTTCATTGATCTCCATTTCATGAAAAACTGTTGCGGACTTTTCCATATTCAGTTCTTTTGCAAAAGCTGCGGCAGTACCATATTCACTTATTTTAAAATGATTGATAGCCTGTATGCAAGCCAGCAGACAGGCATCTTTAACTTCATTATCTGCGCAATATTTCATCTTTTGATCTGCTTCTTCCACAAAAGCCTTCATTACTCTGTCGGAAATACTCAGCGAGCTGATCTTTTCTTCTTCCAGGAAGCTTTCCAGCTTTTGCACATGTTGCTGTACAAAACCGAGGTATTTCTGTAACACCGTTTTTAATTGCAGGGAACCAGCCTGGTTGATCCATTCACCCAGGCTGTGCTTCAACTGTATTTCAGATGCTGTGAATTTGCTGGCTTCATAATGAAGTAGTTCATGAAGGGTGGCAATAGTGTGGTACTTCTCTTCCATATTATTTTTCGCTTTTACAGTTGTAAATCTACCGGTGTACAGACGGTTGAAACAATGACCACTGTCAAAACAGGTCTGACAATAGTCATTGTTTTGTGACGTTGAATGATTTTCTTTTGAAGAATTGTTAATTAAAAATTAATTGGTTCATGGGCAGGTATTTCACAAAACATCCCCCTGTAAATGAAAATGAGGTGGTGAGTGCTATTAAGCAACGGAAATATCCGTTAAAAAGTAAGGCTGATCTGAAACCACTTTTTGATTGCATAGGTGATTCACGGATAGTGATGCTTGGGGAAGCAACCCATGGTACACATGAATATTACCAGTGGCGAACATATATTACCCGCAAGCTGATCGAAGAAAAAGGATTCAACTTTATTGCCGTTGAAGGCGATTGGCCCGATTGTTACCGGCTCAACCGTTTTGTGAAGGGCTATGATGTGGATAACAAAAGCGCTTTTCACGTATTGCATGCCTTTAACCGCTGGCCTACCTGGATGTGGGCCAATTGGGAAATAATCGCACTCTCCGACTGGCTGCAGCAACACAACAAGCGATTGCCTGCAAACAGGAAAGCCGGGTTTTACGGGCTGGATGTTTACAGTCTTTGGGAAAGTATGGATAGCATCATGCAATACTTGAAAAAGACCGATCCTGCTGCTTTGAAAATAGCCGAAGAAGCATTCCGCTGCTTTGAGCCGTACAGGAAGGATGAGGGGCGTTCATACGCACAATCCACCCTGTTCGTTCCCGAGGCGTGTCAGCAGGAAGTGATTGAGTTGCTCAAAGAAATCCAACGTAAGCTACCTCAATATAATACCGACCATGAGAATGTTTTTAACGCCGAACAAAATGCATTGGTCGCGGTGAACGCAGAAAAATATTACCGTGCTATGGTCAAAGGGGGTTCGCATAGCTGGAACGTCCGTGACCGGCATATGGGCGATACGCTTGAGCGCCTGCTGGCTTTTCATGGTGAAAACTCAAAGGCAATCGTGTGGGCGCATAATACCCACGTAGGGGATGCCAGGGCAACGGACATGACAGACGAAGGCATGTTCAACATAGGCGAACTGGCCCGTTTGCAGCATCACGATAAAGGAGTGGTATTGGTTGGTTTTGGTTCATATAAAGGTACAGTAACTGCAGGTCGGAACTGGGGCGCTCCAATGCAAACCATGATCATGCCTGAAGCAAGGGAAGGCAGTTGGGAATACCTGTTGCACGAAGCCGGTAAAGAAAACAAGTTATTACTGATGAAAGATTTTGCAGCTAACGATACGATGATGGAGAATCGCATCGGTCACCGGGCAATCGGGGTAGTATACAATCCGCAATATGAGCAATATGGCAATTATGTTCCTACTGTTTTACCGCTTCGCTATGATGCATTTATCTATATAAACGAAACCAGTGCATTGCATCCGCTTCATATAGCGCCTGATGGGCACCAAATGCCGGAAACTTATCCGTTTGGGATATAAAATAAATTAAAACTAAAACTAAAATAATAACATGGCAAAGATAAAAAAAACCCATAAGCAGGTCGAAATTCGACCGGCAAAGAAAAAACCGGAGCCTAAGGTGCTGGTTGATGAAACAGGTGAGCCTGCTATTTCTGATGATGATCCTGACACGATACCATCACCTGATGAAGAACTGGAAACGAGACCTCCTTATGAACCGCCTCCTCCTGCAGAAGGGCCTTAATCAAAAAAAAGACTCATTATGCACGGCCTGTTGAATCTGAAAAGGCAATCAGTTGTAAACTACTAAAGGTTCCTCAGTAAAGCATCGGATATCATTTAATAAATTGATTCATTTTAGAAATAAATCGTGCTACAATTTTCTTCGGATATATGGTGAGGTTGTAGTTCCATTTGCAAATCTTTACGGGGTATTCGGCCACCGCCGGCAAATGCTCTGCTGCCTGCTGATGATCAGTGCTTTCATGAAGAATAATCCGTTTGCTGAATTGGTTAGGTGTCGTTGGTATAAAAAGTACATCATTTAAAAAGATTGAAGTGCCATTTTAGAATCGCTCTGAATAATTTTTCCAATATATTTACCGGTTGGGCCATGCGCCGTTAACCTGCCTGCACACTACTCTTTAAAGGGAAAGTTTCGTCGGAGTTGGATCAATATTAGCAAGAACGATCCTGATGGGATTAAATCTCAAGTGGATTAAGCGGCAGGGCGACTTCTTTATGGAACCGCCTATCAATGTGTTAACGATCAATGTCTGGTACTTACGCAAGCTATAGTTGTTTTGCTGATCACTATCAAAAAAACGGATGATAAAAGTCAATGCTGGTGATCGGCAACAGAGGTTATTTTGTGCCTGTAAGAGATAGTTGAATGAAAGACATAAAATTGAATATTGTACGCTTTGCACCCAAAGGTCAAAATAGTTTTTATGATGCTGTCGTAGGAAAGGCAAAAGCTTATTTTGAAACTCATGGTATTTCGCCTTACGCAAATACAGAAATGTGGATAAAAACGATCGTCATCCTGTTACTGTATTTGGTGCCCTATTTAATAATGATCAGTGGACTGGGAGCTGCTAATCCTTGGATATTTTTCGCGTTATGGTTCCTGATGGGGATGGGTATGAGCGGGATTGGAACGGCTATAATGCATGACGCTAACCACGGTACATATTCACCCAACAAAAAGGTAAACAATTTTATCAGCCACATCCTTGAGATAATAGGAGGTTATTCAGTCAATTGGAGAATTCAGCATAATGTTCTGCATCATACATACACCAACGTGGAGGGGCTGGACGAAGATATTGACACCATGGGTTTATTGAGGCTTTCACCCCGGCAGCCATGGCGCCCCTTATATCGTTACCAGCAAATTTATGCATGGTTTCTGTATATGATAATGACGCTTTTCTGGATGACGGCCAAAGATTATGTACAAATAGTCCGCTATAAACGACATGGCTTATTGATTAAGCAAAACATTTCCCTGCCAAAAGCGCTTCGGCGGATCACTGTATCCAAGCTATTTTATTATGCCTACATAATGGCAATGCCAATTTTATTCTCGGGTATGCCCTGGTATTTTGTCGTGGCTGGTTTTTTACTGATGCATTTTGCTTCTGGTCTTTTCCTTTCCTGTGTTTTTCAGCCATCTCATATTATGGAAACTTCAGCTTTTTCCCTGCCGGTGATAACAGATGGAAAGAGCCGGATGGAAGATACCTGGGCCGTGCATGAAGTGGAAAATACAACTGATTTTGCTCCCAATAGTCGAATCCTGTCGTGGTTTATAGGCGGATTAAATTACCAGATCGAACATCATTTATTTACCGGCGTTTGCCATGTCCATTATAAAAAATTGGCCCCCATCGTCCAATCTACAACAGCAGCCTTTGGATTGCCATATCATGTTCAACCAACTTTCCTGAAAGCAATTTGGGAACATGCAAGGATGCTGAAAAAGCTTGGATGCAAGCCGGTAAATTGATCTTATCTTTTCCTCAAAAATATTTTTTGTATAAATATTCCTCCAAAAGAGAATTTCGAATGAAACTATTGTATTTGATCAGCAAAGCCATTGCAGTACACTTCGCAATAGTCTGCTTAAATTTCTCCCTTAGCATCTGACGAAAGGTTCTCATGTTCCTTGTAAAATCCTCTATGTAACTGATGGCGATGGATCGGTGAACAGATTTCCTTCAGGCTTATCCAAGGTTAAGTTTAGCAACCTTGTTTTAAACCCTTTGATAATGGGGTTATTTATGGCAAGGAGCCCGATGATCTTCAATCAGGAATAAAATAAACCTCACCCGGGCAACATATCTTTAATAATAGATTATTAAAATGAAAGCAATAACAAAGAATATGAAAAATAGTAACCATGACCTGGGTTTTATCCTTTCATTTCGAACAGAAGTTGTATCGTTTTCATTATTTATCATTTCTTTTTAGCAGGGTTGTTTTGCCTGCGCCGTTAGGTCCCGGTAATCCAAAAATATCTCCTTTGTCTATAGAAAGATTTACTCGATTTACAGCCTGCACTTGTTTGTACGTTTTCTCTAAATTTTCTATCTTAATTACAATCGGCATACAATATCAGGTTAAAAAATTAATGGCGACATACATGGTCACTACTCCGAGAATTGTCATTAGCGTTGTCCAGAACGATGAATACTCATGCTGGCTTTCAGGCAGTAAATCGCTTGCACCTATATACAGAAAAAAACCTGTAGATAAAGCAATAACAAGAGCAAAAGATTGTTCAGAAAGATTAAAAAAACAAGTTGATACAACTCCCAATACAGGTGCGATGGAATCAACCAGCAGCCATTTGAATGATCTCGCAGGATGATTATCGGTTTTTAATACAACGCTCACCGTATTCACGCCATCAGAAAAATCATGAACAATCACTGCCAATGCAACGAATAACCCGACAGCATCCGAAATCCGGAATGCAAGCCCGATGGCAACGCCATCAAAAAAGCTATGTATGCTTAAACTTCCGGCAGCGAGGTTTGCGCGGTGATTGTTTGAAACTCCTCTATGGTGAAAATGGAGTAAAGTCAACCGGTCAAGAATCATATAAATGATAAACCCCAAGGCAACTATCGTAAGAATAAAATCAATGCTGTAATGATCCCGACCAAGTGATAAAGCTTCAGGCAGCAGATCAAGAAAACTTACACCAATAACAGCCCCGGCACTGAATCCAAGTATCAGGTGCAGTTTATCTTTAAACTTTAAAGCAAACAACCCTCCGGCAAGGGTAGAAAGAAAGGCCAGAACTGTTATTATAATGAGCATGCGGAATTGACTTTATTTATACTTCCTGATACCTGTTGTTTTTTAGTGGTTTTATTTTTTGCCTTTTTCCTGAAAAAGTCACTGAACAGAAAATTATGCTGAATAGCTTCAAGGTACTCACCTAATTTCTTACTGCTTGTTTTCAGACGTTTATGATCTCTTTCAGGTCATTTGCTATTTCTTCATAATGAAGGATCATGCCCACCGGCTTATTTTTGTCGTTCAGTTTACCGCTTGCAATCTGTATGTTTTCAATTAATGAAGAGGCGGAAGAAGTTGTTGGTTTAAGCTGTGCTATTTTGCAGCAATATCAGGTACAGTGCTTTTGCGAATTGCTTCCGCAAGCTTAGATTCGGGGTAATTTATTTCCCATTTATAGAATATAATGCTACGGGTCCACTCAATCAATTCATCGGTGTAATATTTCGCTTTAATGGCTGTCTGCTGTTTTCGGTTATAGTAAAACCTTAATACCTCGTACAAGTAATTAAAGGCTTTTAACCCTCGTATACCTGCGATGACTAAATTCCTTAATGCTTAAGCGCAAATAGCAAAGAAAACATAAAAGTAAAGTTCCCTGCCATTGTCCAATATAAGAATGATAATTATAAAAACCGAAGAGATCGTTTACGGCTTCATTCCATAAATTCACCTTTCTCATTTGCATTTACTCTTAATCTCTTATCTCCATTTTTCAATAAGAGCTTCCAAACTTTTGTTGCTCCTTTTTCATCCTCATAAGTTACCAGATATACATCTTTTGGAATACTCCACTGGGGAAATCTTTTTGCCACAGCCTTAGACACAGTCAGGGGCAGAGCAATATTTTTAAATCTTTCGGCCGTACGCAAAAGCTTCCCGTCGTTATTATATGTAGCAAGGATATATCTGTCAGGAATATAAAAGGTAATAGAATATTCATCATACTCATCATCGTAATATTCTGAATTTTTAATATCAAATTCCGCAGCCTTCCGTTCAAGAAGCTTTACTGGCTGGGCAAGCTCTTTGTTGTTAACCGCTGAAAGATATTTATACTTTACGGCAGTTACAGTTACTTCGGGCAATACTTCCTGTGCAAAAGAAGATAAACGAATACGGCTAGTAAGGCGCCAAAGAACAACATCATGTTAGCGTGTTTCATAATTTTTAATTTAAAAGTTGATGATCCTATTGGTTCAAACACCCGTATTATTTTGCCCCGCCAGCCTCTGAGCTTTTGGCGGGGCATTTAAGGTATTCCTGTTTTTTTTACTTTACAGCAATATGTTTGCTGATGGCTGCTTTTTTTGCCTCTTCTTTTTTGGGTAAAACAAGTTTAAGAATACCATCCTCATATTTTGCATCAATTTTATCTTTGTTCACTTCATCGGGCAAAGTAAAACTGCGTTCAAAAGAAGAATAACTATATTCTCGGCGGTTGTACCTTATATCTTTCTCTTCTTTGTTTTCTTCCTTTTCGCAGCTGATGGTGAGCATGTTGCCATCCACATCAATGTGGAAATCATCTTTTTTCAATCCGGGTGCTGCCAGTGAAACCAGGTAATCATCTTTTTGTTCGGTGATGTTTACTGGCGGGATGTTCATTTCCCTTCCCGCTAAACCGGCGCCATCAAACCAATCGGTGAATGGTGTAAAAAAATCATTGAATAATGATGGAAATCGTGTGCCTGTTTTGGCCAATGTTTGTGTTGACATATTAACCTCCTTGTTTCTTAAATTTTTAATTTTTGTTTACGTTACAAAACTATTTCCGGCGGCAGCCGTCACCAAAGATGATGGTCAGTAAAATCCATGAGATTGGTCAGTATGTAAGCTTACAAGGAATCTTCAGATATACTTTTGGAGGGCAAATTCCTGGTTGGATAGATCGTAATACACTTCAATATCCGAAAGGTAATAATACCTTACTCCTGCACAATATGGCGGCGCCCACGCAGGTTTGTGTAATGAATATCCACGTTTATATGAGAAGCGGTATCACAACCGCTTAACAAACCGCCAATAACACAACAATGTCCTGATTTTTAACGCTCCATGTTATTATTTTTCAGTTACTGCAAATGAAGTTTCCGATATCGCTGGATAAACAATGATTGTCAAAAGGTTTTATGACGGGCCTTATGGCTTTTCTTTAAGAATATATTTTGACCATCATCATACTTACCGCTAATGACTGTCATTGTTACACGTGAATGGAATGAATACCTTCGAAGAGACTTTACAGCAGCAGATAAACAATCAATATGCACATAGAAATCAAGGATAAGACAACTCAGGAAGTTTTCTCCGATTTTTATCGTTATCTGAAAATTGAGTTTTACAGTAGCATCAAAAAAGCCCGGAAGCAAGCAGTAGGTATAGTCGTTTTTTACATAAGGTGAGGGAAAGCCCGGAAAAATTATACTGAGCTAATAAAACTGAATTCTTTGGCAGACGCACTAGGTATTAATTAAAATGCATAAGTATGGCAACAACTATTGCGGAGCATTATACAGGCGAACTGGTTGACTGGAGCCGTCTGATTGCCTTCTATGATCAGGAGGCAACTGAATTTGAAACCAAACTGGCTGAGGTGATTCAGCGAAATTCCATTCCCAATATTGCAGCGAAAGTGGAAGAACAGCAGGATAAGTTGAATGTGATGATGAAAAAGTTTAACCGGATCCGGATACAAATACGGAAACAGGGAGCCGCACTTAAAACCGACAGCGCATTTATTGATGATAAATTAATACATGCCGAAACAGAAAAGAAGCAGAACGGGTTGCGGTGGGATATGCAACAAACGGAAAAGGAATACATTGATACAAGGTACGCCTGTTCTGAGTTTTTATCTGAAAGATTAAAGAAAAAGAACGACTAATGGTGAACCCAACAGCAACTCTTTTGACGCCGCTTATCACTCCTAATTTAAATGATTATGAGTTTCTCTGCCATTCTTTCAACTGGAAGAATGAGCAAAACTTTCTAACCGGATTGCCTGGACATAAGGGATTGAATATTGCTTACGAAGCAACAGAAAGATATGCTGCAGGAAAATTAAAGGACACCATTGCCCTTCGTTGGATAAAAAAGGACAGAACAACAAAAGATTTTACTTACCAGGAGTTACATAGACTCAGTTCCCGTTTTGCCAATGTATTGACAACCTTAGGTGTTAAAAAAGGGGAGAGCGTATTTGCATTAATGGGTAGAATCCCTGAATTATATATTGCCATGTTAGGCGCCTTAAAGGCAACAGCCGTATTCTGCCCTTTATATGCTGTATTTGGCCCTGAACCGGTGTACCAGCGGTTGAGTAAGGGCGATGCAAAAGTTCTGGTTACAACAAAGGCATTGTTTGAAAAAAAAGTCAATCAACTGCTGAATAGATTACCGTTTCTTCAATACATTTTACTGGCTGATGAAGAATCTCACACCAATCAAAAAATTTTATCACTTCCAAGATTAATGGAAGAAGCTTATGACGGTTTTTTTATCCCTCCAACTGATCCTGAAGATCCGGCATTATTGCATTTCACCAGTGGCACTACCGGTATGCCAAAAGGCGCCTTGCATGTGCATGGCGCTGTGTTGATGCATTATACTACAGGTAAATATGTTCTGGATTTTCATGAAGGAGATGTTTTCTGGTGTACAGCAGACCCTGGCTGGGTTACAGGAACGTCCTATGGCGTTATTGCACCATTGGTTAATGGCGTAACCAATATTGTGGATGAAGAAGAATTTGATGCAGCCAGGTGGTATTCCATTTTGGAAGAACAAAAAGTAGATGTGTGGTACACGGCTCCAACTGCTATTCGCAGGTTAATGCGGATGGATATTTTACCCAAAGAAAGATATAAACTGGACCACCTGCGATTGATCTGCAGTGTTGGAGAGCCCTTGCATGCAGAAGCAGTACTATGGGGCGAGAAAATGTTCGGCATGCCCATATTAGATAACTGGTGGCAAACAGAAACCGGTGGCATTATGATTGCTAATTACCCAACGATGAAAGTAAAACCCGGCAGCATGGGCAAACCGCTGCCTGGTGTAGAAGCAGCAATAGCAGAAGTAACGGATGCGGAATTAAAACTGATAACTGAACCCAAACAAGGTCATTTGGTGCTGAAAAAGGGATGGCCTTCCATGTTCCGTGGCTACCTGCATGATGAGGAACGTTATAAGAAATGTTTTCGAGGTGATTGGTATCTCACTGGTGACCTGGCAAAAAAGGATGAAGACGGTTATTACTGGTTTGTTGGAAGAGCAGATGATATTATCAAAACCTCCGGTCATATGGTAGGACCTTTTGAAGTTGAAAGCGCAGTGATGGAACATGCTGCAGTAGCTGAAGCGGCCGTGATCGGTAAGCCGGATCCCATGATCGGCGAATTGGTCAAAGCATTTGTGGTATTAAAAACGGGGTTTACAGCCAGTGAAGAATTGCAATTGGAAATTATCGGCCATGCGAGAAAAAAATTAGGCCCTGCAGTTGCGCCAAAGGAAATCACTTTCGTGGAAGGTCTTCCTAAAACAAAAAGCGGAAAAATATTAAGACGGCTACTGAAGGCAAGAGAGCTGGGATTGCCCGAGGGCGATATTTCAACATTAGAGCAGTCATAGTAACTATGGAGCAGAAATTAACTATACCAAAAGCCTCGGTGATAGCAAGAGATCACGGCATTGAACTTCTTTATCAAATGATGCTGATCCGGCGGTTTGAAGAGAAAAGCGCAGAACTATATACAAAAGAAAAGATCCGTGGCTTTCTTCATTTATATGTGGGAGAAGAAGCAGTAGCTACAGGTGTGATGCAGGCATTGACCTTAGAAGACAATGTGCTCAGCACTTATCGTGAACATGGACACGCATTGTTAAGAGGTATTGATGCGGGAGCCATCATGGCAGAAATGTATGGCAAACAGGAAGGTTGCAGCCGGGGTCGTGGTGGTTCCATGCATTTATTTGATGCAACGAAGAAATTTTATGGGGGCAATGCAATTGTGGCAGGGCACTTATGTGTTGCTGTAGGTATGGCCCTGGCCACCAAAAAACAAAAGAAAAATACTATTACCTGCTGTTTCTTTGGCGAAGGAGCGGCCGCCGAAGGTGAATTTCATGAAGCCATGAACCTGGCCGCATTATGGAGCGTACCGGTATGGTTTGTATGTGAGAATAATCTGTATGCGATGGGTACGGCCATTCGATATTCACATTCCATTGTAGAGATAGAAAAGAAGGGTCCGGCCTATGGAATAGAAACAAAAGTTGTGGACGGTATGGATGTTTTAGCTGTGGAACAGGCAGCAAAGGAAGCCGCTGACAAGATAAGAGCATCAGGAAAACCATTCTTTTTAGTATGCAATACCTATCGCTTCCGGGCGCATAGCATGTTTGATGCTGAACTTTACCGTGAAAAAGCCGAAGTAGAGGAATGGAAGAAACGTGATCCCATTGCCAGATTGCAGCAATTACTGCTCAAGGAAAAAGCGATAACACAAAATGAAATTGATACTGTAAACAAACAGATAGAAGAAGAAGTGCAAAAAGCAGTTGAATTTGCAGAAGCAGGAACATGGGAGCCGGTAGAAGAACTTAAGAAATTCGTTTACAGTGAAAACCAATCTTGAAATAAAAAGATCATGGACTTGTCCAAAATGCCGAAGGCAGTTTGTAAGCACTTTCACATTTGCAGCCGTTAAAATATTCAAAGACAAAATACGGGCTGATTTTAGTCTAAGTCGCAAGATAAAGAGCAGGCGGATTAATCGGTGGGTTCAAATGTCGGCTCATCGTTACCTGCATGTGATTGATATAATGAAGGACGATAACATAGATGAAGAATTGATTGAGTGGATACGGGAAGCTCACGATAAAGAAAGAAAGCAACTTAAAACAGTATAATTGTTTACATCTAAAAAATAAAAACTTAAATTATGGAAAACAAAGTTTTTTGTCAAAGTTGCAGCATGCCGCTCGACAAACCCGAAATGATGGGCACTGAAAAAGATGGCAGCAAAAGTAAAGAGTATTGTACTTACTGCTACCAAAATGGAGCATTCATTAATCCAACTATGACTTTGAATGAAATGAAAACATTAGTGAAAGAACAAATGGAAAAAAGAAAGATAGACGCTGGGATAATTAACATGGCAGTTAGCAGTTTGCCCAACCTGAAAAGATGGAGAGCTAAAACAGTTTCATTGTGATCACATAAATCATCTGAGGACAGCATTAGCATACGGACATTTTGCCGTGCAGAAATACAAACGCACAATCCTTCAAAGTTGATACAACGATAGAAATTGACATGACACTAGAAGATTTAGGATACAATCATAAATTTGAAAAATTCAGAAATGAACAGGGCCTGGTCAATTTTGAGATAGGAAGAGTTATTGCAGAAAATAAAGAACGCTATATTGTTAAGACAGAAAAAGGCGAGTATGCGGCTGAGATTACCGGTAACATACGGTTCACAGCTAAAGTCAGGGAAGATTATCCTGCTGTCGGTGATTGGGTCGCTTTTACGACACATGGTGCCTGGTCTGCATTAATTCATAAGATTTTTCCAAGAAATTCAATAATTAAAAGGCAGGCAGTTGGACAACTTGGAGCGATTCAGATAATAGCGGCAAATGTTGATTATGCTCTTTTAGTTCAGGCGGTTGACAGAGATTTTAACATCAATAGATTAGAAAGGTATTTGACCATTTGTAATACTTCAAACGTAAAACCAGTTATTGTACTTAGCAAAACTGATTTAATTAATGATTTGCGGCTCAAAATAATTTTGGACAGCATAAATGAACGTATTAAAGATGTCCCGGTAGTCGCTATTAGTAATGAAACAAATACGGGTTATGAAAAATTAAACACGTATATCCGGAAAGGGAAAACAAGTTGTTTACTCGGCTCATCAGGTGTAGGTAAATCAACCTTATTGAATAAGATATCAGGAAAAGCAAGAATGAAAACAGATGCAATAAGTATAAGTACAAATAAAGGGAAGCATGTTACCAGCCACCGGGAGTTATTTGTTCTTGAAAACGGAGGAATTATAATTGACAACCCGGGCATGAGAGAAGTTGGCATTGCAGATGCAAATAGTGGGCTGGAAATAACCTTTGATAAGATTGTTAACCTGTCAGACAATTGCAGATTTAAAAATTGTACTCATACTAATGAACCTGGCTGCGCTGTTATTGAAGCCGTTGAAAATGGAGAAATAGATAAAGCTTCCTATGAAAACTACCTAAAAATGAAAAAAGAGAAAAAGCATTTTGAATGTACAATTCAGGAGAAGCGTAGAAAAGACAAGGAATTTGGAAAAATGGTAAAGAATTTTAAAAAGGTAATGAAACAGAATAAGTGATATGCAAAACGCTCCATAAACAATATTGTAAATCACACATTTTGGCGAAGGCCTTACACAACTTTATTTCAGAATTGCTTTCAAGTAATCAATTTAACGAAATAAGAAAAGACAATCGACCTGCTAATAGTGCATTAAAATGAGGGCAGATAGTTAAACAAAAAAAATAAATGGATAATAACGGCACTTTAAAGATCACCTATCGCGAAGCCATTAAACAGGCCATCCGTGAAGCGATGAAAAAAGATGAAAAAGTTTTTTTAATGGGTGAGGATGTGGGCCGCTATGGCGGCGCATTCGCTGTGAGCAAAGGATTGTTGCAGGAGTTTGGACCAGAACGCATCATGGATGTGCCTTTGTCTGAATCGGGATTTGTGGGAGCCGGTATCGGCGCCGCGTTGAATGGCATGCGGCCCATTGTAGAAGTGATGACGGTAAATTTTAGTTTACTGGCAATGGACCAGATAGTAAACAATGCTGCTACACTATTGCACATGTCGGGCGGGCAATTGAATGTACCGGTGGTTATACGAATGGGTTGTGGTATCGGAAGGCAATTGGCTGCACAGCATTCGCACAGTTGGGAACCATTGTATGCACATATTCCCGGGTTGAAAGTTTTATCAGCCGGAACACATGAAGATGCCAGAGGAATGTTGTTAACGGCTTTGCAGGATCCTGACCCGGTGATCATTTTTGAATACACCTTTTTATTAAACAAAGAAGCAGAATTACCTGCCAATGCAGGTGCTGTCGATATTACAAAAGCAAAAGTATTGCGTAAAGGCAAAGACATTTCGATCATTACGTATGGAGCCGGAGTATATAAAGCATTGGATGCAGCAGCTGACTTAAACAGTATAGGGATTGATGCAGAAGTAATTGATCTGCGGGTATTGCGGCCGCTGGATGAAACCACCATTTTTAATTCAGTAAAGAAAACACATAGGGCATTGCTGGTAGAAGAAGCATGGAGCTCTGTTAATGTGTCATCAGAAGCAAGTGCAAGAATTATGGAGAACATTTTTTATGAACTGGATGCACCGGTGCAGCGGTTGGGAGGTGTAGAAGTGCCTATTCCTTATCCAAAACACCTCGAAAATGCATCTATTCCGCAGCCTGCAGATATTATTACTAAGGTAAAGAAAATGTTACAGCATGATTGAATTTCAGATGCCCAGTTTAGGTGCCGATATGGAAGCCGGTACCCTGGCAGAATGGCTGGTAAAACCCGGCGACCTGGTAAAGAGGGGCGATGTTATTGCCGTAGTAGATACACAAAAGGGACTGATTGATATTGAAGTATTCGATGAAGGGATTATTCATGAATTGCTGATCAAAGAAAAGGAAAAGGTGCCGGTAGGTACAGTGATGGCATTGATAGCATCCGATAAAGAACCGGTTGTAAAGCAAGAAGAAAAAATGCCTGCAAAGATAACTGAAGAAAAAAAGCCTGTTGAAAAATTACCAGTAACTGAAATGCGGCACGGCATTAAAGTCTCTCCACTGGCGAAAAGAATAGCGGTGGAAAAAGGAATAGATTTAAATTTAATAAAAGGAACAGGTGAAGGTGACGCCATTACAAAAGAAGATGTAGAAAGAGCAATAGTAGAAAATATAGCACCTAAAGAAGAGAGGAAAATTGATTCTACGGAGAGTATACGGATGGCGGTTGCAGCGGCTATGAGTAAATCAAACCGTGAAATACCTCATTATTATTTAGAAACAAAAGTGGATATGAGCAAGGCATTGGTTTGGCTGAGTGAAGCAAACAAGCAGCGAAGTGTAAAGCAACGACTACTGCCTGTGGTTTTATTGTTGAAAGCAGTTGCTAAAGCATTAACCGAAGTACCTGAGTTGAATGGTTACTGGGAAAACGGTTTGCAGCAAAAGGATGATATCAATATTGGGTTTGTTGTTTCGTTACGTTCCGGCGGCGTCATGATACCGGCTATTCATCATGCTGATAAAAAATCAATTGATGAACTGATGGCATCACTGAATGATATTATTCCACGAACAAGGGCCATGAAGTTGCGGAGTTCTGAATTAAGTGAATCAACTATTACCGTTACCAATTTGGGTGAAGGCAACGTAGAAACAGTGTATGGTATAATTTATCCGCCACAGGTGGCCATTATTGGTTTTGGAAGTATTGTCGAACAACCCTGGGCAGAAACGGGAATGCTGGATGTCCGGCCTGTACTAAACATTACTCTGTCAGCCGACCACCGGGCAACAGACGGAGCAACAGGCAGTCGTTTTTTGATGACAGTAAAAAATTATTTAGATAAACCAGCAGAGCTATGACCGAACAGGATATAAAACAAACGATTTTTCAATTGCTGAAGAAAATTGCACCGGACACTGAACCGGAAAAATTAAAGCCTGACGATGATATCCGGCGCACACTGGAAATAGATTCTTTTGATGCATTGCAATTTGTTGTGGCGCTGGATGCGCATTTTGGCATCGAAACACCGGAAGCGGATTATGGAAAGATTGCTACGTTACGGCAATTGATTAGTTACATAATGAAGCAAAAGAAATAAACCAGGTTACATTGATTGAGCATTCCAATATCATTTCCCAGGCTGATGAAGATCATTCCTGCTGAATATACAATCATTTATTTTCACTGTTGTTAAGCCGCGACAACTGGTTAAAACACTTTTTTATGACAATAGAATTTCACACACCTAATTGTAAAGTCTCAGAAAAGCTGATAAATAATACCAGGAATAAAATGCTAAAACTTTCACATATCAATAAGGAGGTCTCAAGAGCTGAAATTATATTAAAAGAGGATGAAACTTTTATTCCGGCTGAAAATAAGGTTTGCGAAATAAGGCTGACTGTTTATGGCAACGACCTTCTTGCCCGTGCCAGAACAGATGATTTTGAAACATCAGCAAAAGAAGTAGTCAGGAAATTGAACAAGATGGTGAAACAACAGGTTAAAAACCAAAATGAACCTCCTGATGAACTGACCAGTACGGTAAAAGTGTAATAAATGGTGTCAGAAAATATATTTTATAAAAAAAATAATATGGAAAAAATATTCAATGGCAAAGTGGCTATCGTTACAGGAGGAAGTTTTGGCATTGGCCGTGCCACAGCAGTCGCTTTTGCTTCCCGGGGAGCTAAAGTAGTTGTTGCAGACTGGGTGGAGGATAAAGACCAGCAAACAATGAAAATGATCAAGGCAAGTGGTGGTGAAGCAATATTTATCAAGTGCGATGTATCTGATAGCAGCGATGTGAAATCCATGACAGAGAAAACTATTTCCACATATGGCCGGATAGATTTTGCTTTTAATAATGCCGGTATTGAAGGAGCCACCGCTAATACTCATGAATGCACAGAAGAGAACTGGGACAAAACAATTGGCATCAACCTGAAAGGTGTATGGTTGTGCATGAAATATGAAATCTCCTACATGCTAAAACAGGGAAAAGGGTCCATCGTTAATTGTGCATCTGTTGCCGGGCTTATTGGACTTGTTGGTCTTCCGGTCTACGTGGCAAGTAAACATGGAGTAATAGGACTGACCAAAACAGCTGCATTGGAAAATGCAAAACAAGGCATTCGGATCAATGGGGTATGTCCCGGGGTAATTAAAACATCCATGGTTGATCGTATTACAGGCAAAGACAAAGAAGCTGAAAAAAAATTCATCGGCATGGAACCGGTGGGACGGATGGGGCACCCGGAAGAAGTTGCTGAAGCCGTGGTGTGGTTATGTTCTGATGCTGCGTCCTTTGTTACAGGCCATGCGCTGTCTGTTGACGGAGGATGGATTGCGGGCTGATGGATTTATTGCTTTAATACAGTAGACTTGGATTTGAAATAGCTATCCATTCAAAGAAAGATATTTATCAACGGCAAAAAGGGCTTTTATACTTTCAGTGCTGTCTTCCGTACTCTTTGCCCGGAGGTTATTGACTTTTGTACGTATGTTGGCACAGTAGCTTTTATAATAAATAGAATACTGCCATACAAAGAAATACAAAGAAATGCTACTTCATTCAACACATTGGTTTACCGGAAATTATCATTAAATTCTATCCAGTCGAATGGTCTTGGAGCAGGCAATAAGAAAACATTCCTGGAATGTAAATCTTCTTGACAACCCCTGAAGAATCCTGCGCCAAGGTTGGCCGCCAGGAGTTCTTTATAATCGTCGTGAGTGCCTCCCGTGGATGACCCAATACAAACCCTTTACGTCTGTTTTCCAATGGGGCAGTATCAATACAAGAATAATTTCTTCTATGAGATCATCAGCAATGGAATCAAGTTTTGCCCCAACACGCTAACTACTTTATATCGGCGTGCAAGGCAACCATCAACAGCATCTGTCAAAAATATTTCAGGCTGGTGGTTTACAATCAATAAAATCAGCAAGAAGGCAGCTATCTTGCGGTAGAGTGTTATGCCATTCACTATATAATAAGTTCGATTGAGTAAATTAGCAGAAAGCATTTTATCTTATTAGTGATAATTATTTTCATTCTGTAAAAAGCTAAAGCAATAGAAACTGATTGCCTGTATTAAAAAGCTATCTATAAAACACGTTGTCGCCGCTGATAGGTGTGATCGGGATGCCACCACTGCCGGATGCTAACTCAGCTAATCTTTTCAATCAATAAAAGTTGCATTTTTAGTAACTCTTTTATGAGCTTCAGGGGTTTCATCTCCGTATCCAAAGATGATGGAAAGATGTATTTCTTCTGATGATGGGATATGCAATTGAGGGTAGAGTTCTGTATATTTAATGTATTTTCCAAATCCAACCGGACAACTGTCCAATCCCATTGATTTTGCAGCAAGCATCATATTTTGTGCACACATGCCGATATCTAAAGCAGCCCACTCATTATCTTTTGGCGCAGTAATAAAAATTACTGCCGGAGCCTCATAAAATACATGATCTGTGATTTTGGGGAAATGTAAACCGTGAGAGAAGCGAAACAGGTTTATAATACTTTTTATAATTTTTTTTGGCCCCGCTTTAATAAATTCTTTGGCAGCTATTTTGGTTATTGCTTTTGAAAATAAATGGATGGTTTTTTTGTTGGTGACAATATAAAATTTCCAGGATTGCTCATTAAGGGCGGAGGGAGCCATTCTTCCTGCATCCAGTATCTTTTCAATAACTTTTTTATCAGCAGGCAGATCTTTGTATTTTCTTACTGCCCTTCTTTCATAGATGGTTTTTAATGTTTCGGATTTTATTTGCATTTCATTGATTACTTCTGTTTCCATTGTATAGTGTTTTAAAAAATATCACTCAGGCTTCCAGACAGGAATTGATTAAACTTCTAAATACTTTGCAACCATATCCAATAGCTCATCTCCCCGAAAGGGCTTGGTAAGGTAATCATCTGCTCCGGATGTAATTCCGTTTTTTACTTCAGATTTTTCAGCCCTGGCGGTCAAAAATATAAATGGCATTTTTTGGGTAAAGGTTTCCGTTTTCAATTTTTTGAGCACTTCAAATACATTCATATCCGGCATTTCTATATCACATATAATCAGGTCAGGCTTATTCTTAACAGCAACTGCTAACCCTGCTTTTCCAGTTTTCATGGGTTTATAAAAAAATGAACAGGTGTGCGGCATGTTGATCTTTTTCATGCCGTATCATAATCTTAACAAAATTCGCAAATAAGTAGCAAAGGCCAAATAACCACAATCAGGAAATATAGAAATTGTCATCACTTTTTTGATAGTGTCAGCGCATAAAGAACAATTAGTTTGCACCTGCCGGTTCCGGTGAAGGGAACTGAATAGTAATATACTTCCTTTATTCAGTTTGCTTGTAAATTGAATTAGCCCACCCATTATATCAAGGTACCTTTTTATGATATACAAACCCATCCCGGTACCTTGTATGCCCGGGGAATTATTTGCTCTGAAGAATGTTTGAAAAAGATGAGACTGATCTTCGTCCGGTATGCCCAAACCTTCATCTTTTACAAAATTCAACAACGTCAAGCTCGTCAATATTATTCCTTATTTTGCCATCCTCAATTTTGCCGAGGGGCAGGAAGTCATTGAGTATATCAGTAAGCGAATGTACAGATGCAATTATGCGGTCAACATGTTTCTGTATTTTTTCATTGTTTTAGTAAGTCTTTTGCCGATTTTTTTTTTCATATTCTCTTGTTACGGAATATTTTTTTTAGTATCGTGTGATTAAGACGATTCTGTGATAATTTTTGAGTGCTCCGTTGTCAACAAAAAAAACATGACCATTTTTATTTAAAACTGTTTCGATAATATCATCTATGGCATCAGGTAAAATTTTATGTGGTTTTTGCGGAGGACGCAGGTAAAGGTGATCGTCATTGTCTGCCAAAAATCCAGGGATCCTGTAATTCTTTTCTACCACTAATTTGAATCCCCTGCCTTCCTGTGCTGCCCTCCAGATGTCCTGAATATCGGTAAGACCGAGGCCTTCGCCAATTTTCTCTTCAAATTCCTTTACAACTTTTTTCGATTCGTTTTCAAGGTGAGTACGCATAGCCGGCCAGGCCAGATCAGCCAGTTGTTTTGTGTTATCATAATTATGGCTGCCGGCAATTGTATCAATAATGTGCTTGTTGTGACTGCTAACCCCCGAAAACAAAGAGAGTTCTTTTTCAACCCCCATTACGATGAGGGGCACATCCTCAGCCAGGTATGTGCCAATTAGTTTATCCATCTTTCTAAAAAAATCGCTGAACCGGATGGCTTCCAGTTGCGATTTGTCCTTTGCAAAATCTTTTAGATGAGCGTACCCGGCAAGGGATGAACTGTGGACGGGTTTTTTGTGCTCATAATCATCTTCATACTTCATCGGGAAATTATTATCCTTTATTTCCAGCAGGTTATCCCATTTGCCTTGAAAAAGACGGGCGCCCTGTTCACTTAACACTAAAACAAAATAAGGATTTGTATAATTTACTTTATATAGCAGGTCACGCATTTCAAAACTATCCGCCACTATCACTTTTTCATCTACAGCGAAGGGGAATTTCACGGAAAGCTTAAGGTCTGAAGATATATATAAACCGATTCCTTCCTCGTTGTGCATGAAATCAATGCCCTGGAATAATTCATCCATTGAAGATAGCAATGGCTTTATTTTTTCCTGCCCCGGGTATTTATAGTTCAGTAATTGTTTTGCCTTATCAACAGCTTTTTCTATTACTAATATATCTGCTCTTCGCTCAGGTGATCTGCGATGTGCCGGCACAATAATGGAAATACAAATATTTCCTTTAGCATTTTGTAACATGTGCAAATCATCATCTATCAATTTTTCTTTTGACATATATTTTTTTAAGTATTAATGGATCGCTTTTGCTTTTCTTTTTTGTTTCCCGGATTTATTTCTTTTAAATGCTTCAACTGCCTCCCATAATTTTGTATTAAGAATACTATTCTCTGTACACCAGCCACGTCTTGCAACGGAAACACCCAGTTCCATAAACTCAAACTGGTTCAGCATGTGAGCATCCGTACTGATCGTAATAATCACACCCATTCCAATAGCTTCCTTTACCAAATCATCTTTAAGGTCGAGCCGGTCTGGCTGCGCATTGATCTCAATAGCTGTTTTGGTTTCCTTAAACCATATTTGACCATCATCATACTTACAGCCAATGACTCTCATTGCTACACATGAATGGAATGCACATCTTTGAAAAGACTTTCCGGGAGCAGATTCCTGTACGGATAAATAACGGGATGAAAAAAAGAATTTAGTCAATTATTTTTCTGCAGGAATAACCAGTAGCGGGATCTTTATATGATAAGACATTTTCTTTGTCATACTTGGATAAACCAGCCTCTCAAAAAAGCTTCGCTTGTAACTTATCATTGCCAGTAGTTTTATGTCATTATTGCTGATGTATTGCTCTATGGTCTTTTCAAATTCATTGCCCGACAAATATTCCGTTACAAGACTTTGATCATGGTAACTATTTTGCAGCTTCTGCCCATATTCCACCAATTTCTTTAACCTGTCTTTGATTCCGACGGTGTACTCTGCATTTTCGGTAATGAAAAGCAGCACAAACACCTGTGCCATATTAATGGCAGCCAGTTCAAACAGGGTATCCAGTATCCCGGGCGATCCTTCAAAATGGTTCGTGGTAAACAGGATTTTATCAGGAAGATGTCCATCATATTCCAAAGGAATGGTCACTACAGGGATTTTACTCGCGCCTATTACTGCAGCTGTGCTGCTTCCCCATAATCTTTCCTTTATACCACCATTCCCTAATGTTCCCATTACAATAATATATGCTTTGCTCTGTTCTGATGATTTTATGATATTCTCTTTTACAGACCCTTCATATTGTACGACCGACACTGTGATGCGCTCTGTTTCTTCAATATTTTTTTTCAACTGGTTTAATTTTTGCAATCTTTCAGTCATCATTGCTGCTTTGAACTCTTTGTTGAGTCCCACGTAATCTGTGTATGTTGAACCGGGATGTTCATATACATTCAGAAGCACAATCTCCGCCGCCAGAACTTTAGCCATCTTTACAGAAAAATCAATTGCGTTGCCTGCATAAGGGGAAAAATCAATGGGAACCAGTATTCGCTTCATCGAAATGAATTTTATGAAAATTTAGTTTACCAATTTTAAACGGGGTATTGAAATCGTCTTAAATGCTCCTTCCGTTTCTGTTATGACATCCCGCTTGCAAATCCCGGCAATAGCTGTCTCCGGCTGCTTTTGGTGAGTCGCTGTTTTAAGGTCTCCTTTCTCTAATACTCCTGCCAATTGCGAAGACTGCTAATAACGATGTTACCGGCTTCCATAAATTTGGGTTAGACATACAAATTTATTTTGAAGTTATTGATATAAAAATGATAGCCGTCAATATGAATCGTGACGGTACTCACCAATGGCTGGCATAATCAACAGATACTCGGTGGTGCAGCTGGAACGGTTAGGCCTTTGGTGCCTCCTGCCAAAAAGGAAAAAGCGATATGTATGATGATCGCTGATATAATGGAAATCAAAGCCAACCAGTCGCGGCAGGATTTATTGTAACGTCTTTCCGGGAATTCCGGAAGGGTGGAAACCCCCGAACGGATATAGAAAGGAATAAATAACAAAGCCAATAAAATAAGTACAAAAGCAGTCATCCATTCAAAATTGCCATTCAGCAAACCTGTATCAAATCCGCTTTGGGCAAGACTTACAAGATGGATGCATGAAATATTAGTCGCAAACAATGCCAGTCCTATCATCGGCCAGCGCAACGTTTTGCCGGCTAAAAAATAATTTTCAGCAGACGTGGTTTTCTTCTTTTTTTACCTGCGCCTGCCCAAAGTCCGATCGTTACAATAAACAGGATATAAGCAATCGTGATAATGATGTCGGGAGTGCTGACCATTCTTGTTTATTTATTTAGTCGTTAGAACCGTTTTGACACTCATTTTTTAGGCAAAGTGATCAGGCCTCTTATAAAACAATTTGTGCAATCCTGGTGACAGATATGCGGCCTCCCGGCATCTTGCTGCTTATTCTTATATTAAATCACAACTGCTACCCGGCTCCTGGGGCGTTACATATGCACCATGTTCAATTTTTACCGGGTAAACAAAATGTTCTTTTAAATGCGGAATGTGTTCCAGGAATAATGCTTCATGTCCCATGGCAATATGATTAAACAATACAAGGTGCTGGTGCAATTGGCCCATGTCTCCTACATGTGGTACCACCGGTACGCCAAATTTCTTGCAAAGCAAACTGACCGTAATAAACTCGCTCACACCGCCTACACGTACGGCATCTACCTGAACGAATCCGGCACAGCCCGTTTGCAAATAGTTTTTAAATACAATACGGTTGGGAACGTGCTCACCAAGCGCCAGTTTTACTGGTGCTATGGCTTTAGCCAGTGTTTGATGTGCCAGCACATCGTCGGGGTGCGTTGGCTCTTCAACCCAGTAGGGGTTCATTTTTTTAAATTCGTTGCAGATAGCAATAGCCTGCGGCAGGGTCCATTGCTGATTGGCATCGAGCATTACCTTTGCATCTGCACCAGCAGCATCCCGCACAATATTTGCCCTGCGAATATCCCTTTGAGGGTTTGAAGAACCCACTTTTAATTTCATGGCCGTAAAGCCTTTGGCAATTGCATTTTTGCAGTTCTCTTTTACCTGGTTATCATCATAATTAAACCAACCCACCGAAGTATCATAGCCAGGGTAGCCTTTTTGTAAAATGTTCATACGGTCGAACTTGCCACTTAATTGAACATTTAGTAAATCAACCGCTTCTTCTTTTGTCAATACATCTTCCAAATAAGAAAGATCAAGGGTGTTTACTATTTGTTCGGGAGATAAATCAATGAGCAATTTCCAAAGTGGTACACCTCTTTTTTTTGCCCACAGATCATAGCATGCATTTGTAACCGAAGCCAATCCCAGGTGCACTATACCTTTGTGGGGTCCCAGCCACCTGAATTGCTGTTCATTTGACAGTTTATTAAATGTGTTACCAAAGCTGTGCATCAATTCTTCAATATCCCGGCCTTTCAGTTTCCCGGCATAAAACTGCGCAGCCCCGCACACAAGGTCGTTTCCGTCACCAAGTGTAAATGCCAAACCGGCACCGGTTTCTCCACCATCATCGGTTAGGCGGGTAACAGCATAGGAGTATTGCGGGTTTTTATGAATGGCATCGCTGCCTGCATTGGACCGGAGTGTAAATCTTTTGTCGTGTATTTCCGCTTTCTTTATCATAAAATATTCAACAGCTATTTATAATAACTTTCGGTAACCCAGTTCGGCGCCTCCGCTTACCGGCAGTATACAACCCGTGATAAATCTTGCCGAATCGCTCAATAAAAAAATAGCAACATCAGCAATTACATCGCCTCCTGGCATCCTGCCAAGGGGTTGGAGGTTGTCCAGGTATTTCACCATTTCATCCGGCTGGGGTTGCTCTTTAATCCATGCTTCCAGCATAGGTGTTTTAACGGCGGCTGGAGCAATGGCATTTACCCTTACGCCCCAGTGCGCATAGTCAAGCGCCATAGCCTTGGTTAATGCATTCACAGCCCCTTTGGTGGCAACATATGCAGCATGGTTATCCTGGCCAATAGATGCCACCAGCGAACCGGTGTTGAGTATTGTTCCTTTGGACAATTTCAAAAGATCAATACCATGTTTAGTGGTCAGTAAAATGCTTTTTACATTTACATTGAACAGGGTGTCCCATTGTTCGTCAGTAGTAGCATGCAAGGGTTGAGATGGATGAGCAATAGCAGCATTGTTGTGGATCGCGTCAAGCCTTTTGAATTTATCTGAAATGTTATCGAAAAGACTTTTCACTTCATTTTCGCTGGAAATATCGCATACCAGGTATTGATGGCCATGTCCGTTTAATAAAGAAAGTTTATCCCGATTTTCGGGGCTTTTATCAGCAATACAAACAAGGGCGCCGGCTTTGGCATAGGCCTTCGCACACTCCCATCCGATACCATCGCCGCCACCTGTTAGAAGAATAACTTTGTTAGAAAGCATTACGTTTGTTTTACTTCAATGTTCGAGATAGCAAAATTACCTGCCGGTTTTTAAAATGTATGATCCGTTATTGACAATTGCTTACTTTATATTAGCCAATTGATAAATAAATTTGAATATTGCAGCTAATATGAAACCTGTTTTTGCTAAAGTGCTGGAGGGATGGGATAATGAAGTGTATGCTACCCGGTATATTGACCGTCCTTATTTCACCACCGAATTTCATTTTCACAAGGAGTGCCAGTTGAGTTATATTTTAGAAGGTGAGGGTACAAGAATCATCGGGGATAGCGTTGAGAAATTTACGAGTGACGAATTGATCCTTTTGGGCAGCAACATTCCTCATGTATGGCACAATGAAGAAAAAAACTTAAATAAAAGAGCAAAACAAAAAAAGCATGTCAGATCTGTTGCGCTATTTTTTGATCCGGATAAATTAATTAAACTGTTATCCTGCTTTTATAATACAAAGAAACTGGAGCAAGTACTGCAAACCGCCAGAAGAGGAATAAGTTTTCACGGTTCTGCCAAAGAACAGTTGAAAGCGTTGTTATTGAAAATGGCAGATACAGAACGATCAGAAAAATTGATCTTGTTATTACAACTATTACAGATTCTATGTGTCACAAAAAAATATCAGTTGCTGGCAGGAGCAGGTTATATCAATACATACCATGCAAGGGATAATGAAAGAATTGACAAAGTGTTTAAATACCTGTTCAATAACTTTTCCACTGAAATAAAACTGGACGATGTGGCCAGCCTTGCTAATATGAATAAGCAGGCTTTTTGCCGGTTTTTTAAAGCCAGAACACAAAAAACAGTGGTGGAGTTTATCAACGAAATACGGATTGCACAGGCTATCAAACTGTTAACGGCAAAAGATGCAGCCATTAAAGCCATTGCGTATGAATGTGGATACAACAGCATTTCCAATTTCAATAAATTTTTTAAGCTTATAACTGGAAAAACACCTTCTGAGTTTAAGAGACAGGTTTGACATGCAGC
The DNA here is from genome assembly GCF_009192765.1 of Agriterribacter humi. Lineage (GTDB taxonomy): Bacteria > Bacteroidota > Bacteroidia > Chitinophagales > Chitinophagaceae > Agriterribacter > Agriterribacter humi. The sequence continues at coordinate 28,967 of NZ_VOHQ01000013.1, forward strand.
ACTCGCAAAGCTTTTGTAGGAATTGATAAGTGAATGAGGCAGACCTGTGAAATACCCTATGGCTGAGCAATGCCTGTGCGTTATTTAGTTTACAAAAACGTTAAGGAATTCGCATCATTAGTGTCCGGTAAAAACTGGATTGAATATATGAAAAGGAGACGGGGAAGTCACCTTTTCGGTATTTTAAGTTGCCACACAAAAAAACCGCTGATGAATAAAGGTACTTTTTTTACCAGACAGCCAATCTCTCCATCAGGTGCTAAATGTCCTTTCCCATTCAATGGTTACGCTATTGCTAGTGTAGCAATCTCTTAATAAGTATACTAACTTGCATTGTATGTCCAGTTAAAAGGTTTTGCCCTTTCCTTGTTATATGTTTTAATATATGCCATCAGTTGATCCACGAGTTATAATCCCTAAAGGCAATATCCACTAAAGGCAGAAACACAGTACAGCGGATACCGGATACTGAAGTTTGACGCGGTAATGATTGGTAAGCTATCGGAGGAAGGGAAAAGTTTTTTGACCCAGAAAAGGAAGCCGCTTTTGTAAATTGGGTTTATTTGGCTTTTTAAATAGCTTACGTTTTCATCTTTCAACCTTGAAACTTAATCACATCGAAAACAGTACAGTTTGCTTTATTGCAATACTTATTGCCATTGGGATCAATTTATTAATAAAACTGATAGTAATAGAAAGAGAAAAACCATGAAACATAATACTGTATTATATCTCATGGTTTAGGTGGTAGCCCGTACGAGAATCGAACTCGTGATTCATCCGTGAAAGGGATGCGTCTTAACCCCTTGACCAACGGGCCTTATCAATTTTGGGAGTGCAAAGATAAAGTTACAGGCATATCCCTCCAAAACTTTTTCTTAAATAGTTTTAATTCCGCTTCCCGCCGCATTTAGCGGCTTTTTTACATGCATAATATAACACAGTTTAATCATTTCTTCCCTGTTTATTGATTTCATGTCGTAAATTTGCATCTCATTTTAAAAAGCTAAACAATTGTACAATGAGCACAGTAAAAGTTGCAATTAATGGTTTCGGACGAATAGGACGGTTAGTATACCGCCAGATATATAATATGGAAGGCATTGACATAGTAGCTGTCAATGATTTAACCAGCCCCAAAGTGCTGGCGCATTTATTAAAATACGATACGGCACAGGGACGCTTTGATGCGGATGTTAAAGCAACCGAAAATTCGATTACTGTAAACGGCGATGAAATTAAGATATACGCGCAAAAAGATCCCGCACAAATTCCCTGGGGAACACACCAGGTAGATGTAGTGCTTGAATGTACCGGCTTCTTTGCCGATAAAGACAAAGCTTCGGCACACCTTACGGCTGGCGCTAAAAAAGTGGTTATATCCGCACCTGCCACAGGCGATATCAAAACCATTGTATTTAATGTAAATCATGATATTTTAGACGGTAGTGAAACGGTTATCAGTTGCGCTTCCTGTACCACCAACTGCCTGGCGCCCATGGCCGATACCTTAGACAAAAAGTTCGGTATCGTTTCGGCCTTAATGACTACCATTCACGCATACACGAACGATCAGAACACACAGGATGCCCCGCATCCCAAGGGTGATCTTCGCCGTGCAAGAGCCGCTGCGCAAAATATTGTTCCCAACAGTACCGGCGCTGCAAAAGCAATCGGTTTGGTATTACCACAACTGAAAGGAAAGTTAGACGGTACCGCACAGCGTGTGCCCGTTCTTACCGGCTCATTAACCGAATTAACCAGCATACTCGGTAAAAAAGTAACCGCCGATGAAATAAATGCCGCTATGAAAGCAGCTTCCAATGAGTCGTACGGTTATAATGAAGATGAAATTGTAAGCAGTGATATTATTGGTATGAGCTATGGTTCTCTTTTTGACGCCACGCAAACCAAGGTGTTGTCTGTAGGCGATACGCAGTTGGTGAAAACGGTGAGCTGGTACGATAATGAAATGAGCTATGTAAGCCAGTTGGTGCGCACGGTTCATTATTTTGCCAAACTGATCGGCAAATAATGTGTTTGTTTCCGGGAAACCGGAAATCATGGCGGCTTTGTTACTGCTAACCGTCTCTTTTCGGTTGGTATCTTTAAATCGTTTGTACTATGTCTAAATTCTCTTCCTGTAATTTCAAGGGTCAGAAAGCATTGGTTAGGGTTGATTTTAATGTTCCGCTCAATGATAAATTTGAAATTACGGATGATAACCGTATGCGTGCAGCCGTGCCTACCATTAAAAAAATACTGGATGATGGCGGCATGGTTATATTAATGAGTCACCTGGGTCGGCCAAAAGGAGGTCCCGAAGAAAAATATTCTTTAAAACCACTCATCAAACATTTAAGCGATCTTTTAGGCGGTATAACCGTTTTATTTGCCAACGACTGTATAGGAGAACAGGCTTACACAACGGCCGGTATGATGAAGCCGGGGGAAGTGCTGCTGCTGGAAAATCTTCGTTTTCATAAGCAGGAGGAAGAAGGAGATGAGGCCTTTGCGAAAAAACTGGCCGGACTTGCTGATATTTATGTGAATGATGCTTTTGGAACGGCGCATCGTGCACATGCTTCAACGGCAGTGATCGCTAAGTTTTTTCCGGTAGAAAAAAGAATGTTCGGACTGCTGATGGAAGGAGAGGTGAAAAGCGCTGAAAAAGTATTGCACAAGTCTGAAAAGCCGTTTACCGCTATTATTGGCGGTGCTAAAGTATCTGATAAAATACTGATCATAGAAAATTTATTAAAGAAGGCCAATGACGTCATTATTGGTGGCGGAATGGCCTATACCTTTATTAAAGCGCAGGGTGGTAAAATAGGCAATTCACTTTGTGAAGAAGACCGCCTGGATATGGCAAATGAATTATTAAAAAAGGCAGCAGATATGGGCGTAAATATTCATTTACCTTCCGATTCCATTATTGCCGATAAGTTTGATGCCAATGCAAAAGTTTCTTCTGCCCCCAGCAATAATATCCCCGATGGCTGGTTAGGTTTAGATATTGGTGAACTGGGCAGAAGTGAATTTGCCAATGTGATCAAAAAATCAAAAACGATTTTGTGGAATGGGCCTATGGGCGTTTTTGAAATGGAAAAGTTTCAGTTGGGCACCAAAGCCATAGCTGAGGCCGTAGCTGAAGCCACCGAAGACGGCGCTTATTCTTTAGTTGGTGGCGGTGATTCTGTAGCTGCCGTTAACCAGTTTGGATTTGCAGATAAAGTGAGCTATGTATCTACCGGCGGCGGCGCTATGCTCGAATATTTTGAAGGAAAAACATTACCGGGTATTGCAGCCGTTTCGGCCTTATGATTTGTAATTTGATATTTAAGATTTGAAATGGAGGGATCCTCATCCCGCATTTGCATGACATTTCATAGGGAATACAATCTCAAATTTCAAATCATAAATTTCAAATCCGTCAGTCTTCCAGCTTCAGCACGGCAAGAAAAGCTTCCTGCGGAACTTCTACATTACCAATCTGGCGCATGCGCTTTTTACCTTCTTTTTGTTTTTCTAATAATTTGCGTTTACGGCTGATATCGCCACCATAGCATTTTGCCGTAACATCTTTACGCATAGCCGAAATCGTTTCACGGGCTAGTATTTTTGCGCCAATAGCTGCCTGTATGGCTATCTGAAATTGCTGGCGGGGAACCAGCTCCTTTAATTTTTCGCAAAGCTTTCTCCCAAAGTCCTGCCCTTTACTGCGGTGGATCAATGCACTTAATGCATCTACTTTATCACCGTTTAATAAGATATCCATTTTTACAATATCGGCTTCCCGGTATCCGATGGGATGATAATCGAAAGAAGCATAACCACGGGTCTGACTTTTTAATTTATCGTAAAAATCAAATACAATTTCGGTAAGCGGCATTTCAAATGCCAGTTCCACGCGGGTAGTAGTAAGATAACTCTGGTTAATGAGCATACCTCTTTTACCGAGACATAGCGTCATTATATTGCCAATATATTCGGGTTTGGTGATGATCTGTGCTTTAATAAAAGGTTCTTCAATCCGCTCCGTTTTTACAGGATCCGGAAATTCGGTAGGATTATTTACAATAACCTTTTCTCCTTTGGTGGTATAGGCTATAAAACTTACGTTGGGTACAGTGGTAATTACCGTTTGATTAAATTCCCTTTCTAAGCGCTCCTGGATGATCTCCATATGCAGCAAGCCCAAAAATCCACAACGGAAACCAAATCCCAAAGCCTGTGATGTTTCCAGCTCAAACGTAAGAGAGGCATCATTGAGCTGCAGCTTATCCATACAATCGCGCAACTCCTCAAACTCATCGGTGTTTATTGGAAAGATGCCTGCAAATACCATGGGCTTCACTTCCTGGAAACCTTTAATAATTTCCTGTGTTGGATTAACAGATGTGGTGATGGTATCACCCACTTTTACTTCCTTCGCATTTTTGATGCCTGTAATGATATAGCCCACGTCGCCACATTTCACTTCTGCTTTTTCAGTCATCTTTAATTTTAAGATACCTATTTCATCAGCCTCGTATTCCTGGTTGGTGGAAACAAATTTTACTTTATCGCCCTTTTTAATGGAACCATTCCGGATCCTGAAATACACAATAATTCCCCTGAAACTGTTAAACACGCTATCGAAGATCAGCGCCTGCAAAGGAGCAGTGGGGTTGCCTTTTGGAGGAGGTATCCTGTTCACGATAGCATCAAGAACATCATCTACGCCAACGCCGGTACGACCGCTTGCCAGCAGAATTTCCTCAGGTTTGCAGCCAATCAGTTCAATGATCTGGTCCTTTACTTCTTCAATCATGGCTCCGTCCATGTCTATTTTATTAATAACAGGAATGATCTCCAGGTCATTATCAATAGCGAGATAGAGGTTGCTTATGGTTTGGGCCTGTATACCTTGTGTTGCGTCTACCAGTAATAAAGCACCTTCACAGGCTGCCAGTGCACGGCTTACTTCATAGCTGAAGTCTACATGTCCCGGGGTGTCAATGAGGTTAAGCGTATACTGTTCACCGTTAGGGTGCTTATAATCAATCTGGATGGCATGGCTTTTAATGGTAATCCCTTTTTCACGTTCCAGGTCCATATTATCTAAAACCTGGTCCATCATATCACGGTCGCTTATGGTATGAGTAACCTGCAGGAGGCGGTCGGCCAGGGTACTTTTACCGTGGTCAATATGTGCTATTATACAAAAATTCCGAATATGCTTCATGTACCCTGTTCCCTTAAAGCGGAACTCCTTTTTTTATTTTTTTGAACGGGCAAAGGTAAGTGTTTTGGATATCAATTTAAAGCGGGAGTTTGGAGGCATTTTTCCGATAAAGGCATAACCAAACAATGCCTGGGCTGCCTTAATCGAACCGCTTCTTTTTGAAAAAATGCATCAATTATTGAGGAGCCATTTGGAAAAGACGCAATGACCTGCCCATGCAGAAAATGGCAGATAATATACAGAAAAAATGTACTGGATCTTTGTAATAAATCTCTGCTGCAATAATGTTGCTTATTGGATTATGCTTTTCCTTTTTGGTTAACAAATTTCAGCGAATCACCGAAATGCCCATTGTTTCGCCGGTTGATAAACGTAAAAAATACATACCTGATGCAAGTCCCTGAACGGATATTCTTTCAGATGCGCTGGTGAGGCGTCCCTGTTTCACTGTTTTTCCGGAAGCGTCAGCCAGTAGCCAGTTCACTGAACCCTGCGGCTTTTGTTTTAAGCGAATGAAAAACTCATCTTTTGCCGGGTTAGGAGCAATGGTAATGGCATTTTGTTGCTTGTTTTTAAGCAGTACAATATTTGAGTATTGCCAAATTCCTGCGCTTTCCTGCCATTTTACACGATACAGATAAGCAGGTGCTTCAATATTTTTATCGTAGAAAGTATACTGCTGTTCACCGGTTGTTGCTGCAAAAGTGTAGCTGTCTATGGTAGTCCATGCGCCATTATCCGCGTTTTGACGTTCAAGATAATAGTCCATCGTTTCATTATCATTTTCAACTTTCAGTTCGAGCACATTCCTGTTGCCGGAAAGATCAGAATGGCCCGCGAAAGACAATAATTCTATTGGCAGGATCACTTCATTGCTTTTAATGAGGGCAATCTCTGCAGGCAAACCATCGGCAGGATTAAACTGAACAATAGTTTGGGTTGGTTCTGCTGATATTACGTTGGCATATTTTGAAGGTATACCGGGGAGCTTTGACCATTTGCCATAGAGTGTTAAGGTAATGGGAACTGCTGTGCTTACATTATTCACCAGGTTTAAATCAGGGTTCACCAGTGAAATACGAAGGGTGTCAATATTTACCTGCATCGTGGCAACACAGGGCACATCATTGCCTTTTAAAATATCATTGGAAACCAGGTTGTCATTGGGTAAAAAAAGACTGAAGCCGGTAACCCCGCTTGCGTTTTCGCGGATGATATGAGCGGCTGTATCCAGCTGCAGGATATCAAAAGCACGGGTAGATGAAGACTGCATATCAGCGGCAAAGGCAGTCATATCATTCTCAGTAGTATTGGGTGCAATAACATATGCATACTTAGCACTTGCCGGTGCATTGCCGTGATCGATAAACGCATTGGCAAAATTAGCCGTAGTAGTGGCGCCTGAACCCGATTGGTCGGGACTGGTTTGCGATTGCCTTTCTACATGTATGGTATTGCCCGGTAAAACATAGTAACCTGTTTTATAGGCATCAATAAGCCAGTGAGGGCTGGCTTTGTCAAGATTCTCCGACTGGGAAACCCCTGTTTTTGAAGCGCCATCTACTACCGTTGGTGTTCCGGTAGAAGATAAAGCACCCTGGAACAGAGTGGTAATGGTTTTATTGGCGTCATCGTTGTTGTTGATATTGCTGCCGAGGCAAACGATCTTATCACCAAAGCAAAAGAAGGATTTGCGGAAAATAAAGCTTGGGTTATGGGTAGCTGTAGCGGCTGTTTGCTTAAAATTTAATCCAAACATGCCGTAATCACCATGCAGGTCAGCCAGGATGACATCAGATGGTGCATTGGGTGCAGGTATTCCAAACTTCACTCCGCCGGCAAAATTGTAGGCATTTTTTTCTGCGAGGTAAGATACCGAGGCCGGCGCCATCAGTTGGGAAAAGGGCAGGATAATAGTGGTTGCTCCCGGTACTTTATTCCAGTCCCAGCCGGTAGCCGTTAAGCCACTCGCGGCAAGCCCTCCGGGATACATAATTTCAAGGGCGCCGTAGCTCTGATATCTCCCATAGCGATTGGCGCCGGTAGAGATTTCTGTTCCCCAGAAATAATTGTTAATGCCTTTTATGGTGGCTGCCCAATTATCTTTTCTGTGCATCGCCAGGGGGCTGTAGTTCATTTGCCAGAAGCCTGAAGGAAAAGGCTCTGCCGGAACGCCTGAAGGCGGTCTGTCTATTCCATATATCCGGGTGCGCATGCCTGCAACGATAGGATCAATGGAGGTATTCAGGATTTCGCCCCCAATTTGTGCCATCCTGGTAAAGAACCCACCCGAAAAGGTAATAGGAGAGAAAAAAGTATGCCTGCCGGTAAGGCTATTGGCAAATTGAATGGTATTGCACATTAAATACTGTGCATATACTACTTTTCTTAAATTTTCATATGCTTCGGCATCTATCAGAAAGTCAGTACCCCTGAATGTATACAGTACCGGATCAATAATGGCCTGAAAAGAATACGCGTACGAATTGTAATGCCCATAATGATGAAAGGTGGTTCCATCGGGCTTCATGCCATCGGTGTTTCCCTTTTGATTTTTTAAAAACCTTTCGATGTACAATTTAAGGCGCTGAAGGTCCTGAACGGCATGAGCATCATCCGGGCTAAATAAAATAACGCACAAAAAGGCGTCCTGCAATACATAAAGGTTGTCTTCATCAAAAAGCCCATCTGAATTTTCATTCCAGCCCATATTTATGCCCATGCTCCATTTCAACCAATCCCATATCTTATATCTTAAATCTTCATCAATAAAATCTTCGGCATTAATCAGAGCCTTGTAAAAAAGCATGTCATCATAGCCCCACGAATTTCCGGCAAACCACCTGCCGCTGCCGGCCGCAATACCGTTATCCAGCATCAGCTTCAGAATATTAATTGCTTTATCCCTGCTATCGGTATTGTTGTTGTGTATATAGCTCCTGGTAAAAACGGCGAACATGGTATCAATCTCCGATAAATCGGAAATGTCTTTTCCTTTAATGAGGTTTCCGTCAGGCACTATGTTGTAAGTGGCGTACAGGGCATTGGCATCACTTAATTCCGAAGCAGAAGGTGCTGTTCCCCTGTCAATAACTTTAATGCGTCCACGAATAAGGTTCAGATCATCTACCTCTTTTGCGGTAGGCTGGCTCAATGGGATCGTTGGCGTAAGTGTATCCAGTTGGTGAAAAAAATCGCTGGAATAATATGGCTCAGTGGCCAATGCAGATAAATCGGGCATTTGCCTGTCGGCATACTTCATCTCAGAAGTTCGCATGTACTGCATATTATCAATGAATATAGTGCCACTACCCGATAGCGGTGCAAGGATATGAATCTGCACTACATTCCACCAGTATGGATCATACGTTACAAGCTCTTTTATCATATCGTGACGATAGCTGCGCTGCAGTTTCCTCCACCCTTCATAATTGATGTTAAACCGGAACCGGAATTGATAAATATCCCGTTTACTCAGGAATTTCACATCGAATGTATCGGGAGATGGGGTTTCATTGTGCGCCCACATCTCGAAATGATTCTGGCCCCAAACCAGCAAATTTGCATTAATGTATTGTTGTTCCCCGGCACTAAGCTCAATAACAAGCGTATCGCCTGCCGTCCAGTCCCATTGTAAAGATTGGGTTCCCAGGCGGTAATGCCGGTCACTTATGGAAAGTGTACCCTTTTTTGCCGTGTAATTTGATGGTACGGCCCCTTCCAGGTCGGGCTGCGCATAACCAACTGTGCATGTTAATAATATTGCCAGTGCTGTAAGAATAATTTTATTTATTCGCAGGCTGGCATAGCGGATTTTGTGTAATGGCAATATTTTTTCTGTTGCAGATCTTTTTAAAAAGCAGCAATAAGGTTTAAGGTTAATTTTTTGCATGATTGGTATAATCTTCTTTCTGACCTTAGTAAATTATTGATCCTCTTAACAATATCTGAGAGGAAAGATTTAAATTTTTATCGGGAACATAAACGGTTGGTTTCAAACATTATGTATCCCTTCCGGTTAATTAAAACTCAGTTAATTTCATACGATAAGAAACCGTTCTTTTGCGTTTAACAGAGAAATTCTTAAAATGGAAATGAGGTAATGTAATTCAGGGATATGCTATGCGCCATTAAACCGTGCTTTACGTCTTTTCCGGTATTTTACCTTTTATAGAAAAAATCCCGTGCAATAATCATGCAACAATTAGTGTAAAGAGGGTTTGCCGGAATACTTACCTGGTTTAAAAGAGTCTTTATATTCAGGAGCTACCATTCAATAATTATGTTCTGAATGGTATAAACACTAATCTTTCAACCGGTTATGCATTTCGAGATATTGCCGCTTAACCATTTTTGCCGTTTTATTTTCGCCGGTATGACTCCATCCAGGGGGCTTAATTAAATACAATAATTTATTTTTGAAACCGGGTGCATGACGGATATCCTTCCACAAAACCCCAAACTCACCAAAGTTTACATCAATAAAACTGTTGGCGTTCATGGGGCGGGTAATGCCGTATTCTGGTGGCATATCTTTACGCTCATCTTCCAGTGTGCCAAAAGCCTTGTCCCATATATTCAGCAGGTTACAGAAATTGGTATCCATATACAGCGGGTTCCTGGCATGATGTACCCGGTGGTGCGAGGGTGTAAGAATGATCTTGTTTAAAAAGCCCATGCGGCCATCTTTCATAATGTTTTCGCCTACATGAATAAATGCACCCCATGTGCCGTCAATGAACATGATAAAGAAAAGCAGAGGCGGGTTTACGCCGGCAAGAATGCAGATCGTAGTCCGTATTACATCAGCATAAGGGGCTTCTAAGAAAAAATGGGTATAAGTAACCGAAAGATTCATGGTTTGAGGAGCGTGATGTGTGGAATGCAAACACCACAATATCCTTACTTTATGTGCGAGATAATGATAGATGAAATGCGAAAATTCCCATATCACATATCCGTAAATCAGCCAGTACCACGTAAACGAAGTTTTAAAGACGGCATATTTTTCAAACAATCCAATGCAAAAGGCAACAGCAGCTATGGATATGAACCGCGACACAAAGCGATTGAAAACATAAATGAGGAATGGGACTTTATAATCTTCTACTTTAAATTTTTTATACGCAGCACTCCGGATGATCTCAATAATAAGCAGTAATGGGATGAAGGGAGAGATGGCGCCGATAATTCCTTTCAGTGTTAGTAACTCTCTGTAATCGCCCGATTTGAACATATTAATAAGAGAGCCCATACCAAAAAAGCCAATAACCTCATTGTATAAAGTTTCCCAAAAGTTCATATGGTAAAAAGTTCAGGGTAAATAAATATTTAAACCAGATCCTTTGTTATGAGCAAGACTTGTTATTTTCACACAAAATTACGAACATATGGAATTGAAGCAACAATTTGAGCAGGCTGCAGCAGAAAGTAAAATGCTGCCGGAAAAACCAAGTAACGACACGTTGCTTCAACTCTATTCTTTGTATAAACAATCAACTGAAGGCGATAATACTACCGACCCTCCGTCTAATCCTTTCGATTTTGTTGCTAAAGCCAAGTACGAAGCATGGTTGGGCATAAAAGGAAAGACAAAAGAGGTGGCAATGCAGGAATATATTAACCTCGTGAATAAATTAAAAGTAAACTGATCTGATCTTTATCAGCTCATCACTCCTTTTAAATATCCTGCCGATTCAGCAATCCCGGGTAATGCGTCCTTCATATCTTTTTCAAACTCTATACTGCATACACTTTTGTATTGTATTTTACGCAATGCCTGTATTAATGCAACGAAATCTATAGCACCCCGTCCCAATTCTATTGCTTTGCCGTCTGCTTTTGGGGCAGTAACATCTTTAATGTGCAGGTCAAAAATTCTTGCCGCATAATCTGTCACGGCCTTTTCAGGTTTCGCTCCTGCACGAAATGCATGTCCTATATCCAAACATAGTCCCATGCGTTTGTCCATTTTGCTGATGCGGTCATACACATCTTTAGGAGCAGGATACAATTTATCTTCCGGTCCGTGATTATGAATAGCCATCCTGATATTATATTCCTTTACTTTTTTTTCTGTATACTGCAGTAAATCATAACCCGGAACGCCAATGATCAGATTTACACCGACCCGCTTTGCATAATCAAAGGCGCGATCAACTTCCGCTTCCGTTTTCATGTAAATAACCCCTACTGTATATACCTGTATGCCGCCACTTTTAAATTTGGCCAATACTTCATCAATTGTTTCCTGCGAACTGTTTAGCGGGAGATGAAAATCTTTAACAGAAAGATTACTTATTCCCACACGGTTCATCATAGCAATGGTTTGATCAATATTGTAATTAACAAAAGAATAACCCGCCATTCCTGTTTGTAAAAATTCTTTTTTCATCATTAACTTATTCCGCATAGTATTTGCAGCACCTGCAAATGGCAGCAGGGAAGAGGCAGACAAAGCAATGGCAGATGTTTGAATGAAATTTCTTCTTGATGACATGAATTTTATTTTTATAAATTGAAATTAAGGTAAGCAATTTTTTCAGAATGCCAATATCATGCTTTGATTTGCCGTTTGGCATATGATCTTTAAATTTACAGGAGGATATGTACAGTTGATGAATATAAAATTACATTCATGCCTTTAAGAAATTTTTCATTCAGGAACATAGCGGTAGACACATTTAATCAGGCAACAGAATCCATTATCCTTACCTGGAAAGAAATTGCGGCCTTATTAGGGTTGAACCAGGATATTTATAAAAATCCTCTACACCGTCCGCTCAGTAAACCTGTATCTGCTATTCTGATTGGGGCGGGCAACAGGGGAAACATATATGCAGATTATGCGCTCATTCATCCCAATGAATTAAACATAACCGGTGTTGCCGACCAAAATGCCGTGCGTAACGGAAGATTTGCACGTAAGCACAATATACCGGCAATGAACCGCTTTTACAACTGGGAAGCTGTTTTTGCAAGAGAAAAATTTGCAGACGCGGTAATTATTGCAACCCCTGATGCTTTGCACGCCGGTCCCTGCCTGCGCGCCTTGGATGCAGGTTACGATGTGTTGCTGGAAAAACCCATCGCTCTTACAGAAGAAGAATGCAGGCTGATACACGAAAAGGCCAAAGCAACAGGCAGAATCGTAGGCGTATGTCATGTATTAAGATATTCTCCTTATTTCAAACAGCTTAAAGAAATTATTACTTCTAATACCATCGGAGATATTGTAAGTGTGCAGCATATAGAACCTATCGGCTTTGATCATATGGCGCACTCTTATGTACGTGGTAACTGGCACAACAGCACTAAATCTTCACCCATTATACTGGCAAAATCCTGCCACGACACTGATATCTTACGATGGCTTATTAATGAGCCCATTGAAGATATACAATGTTTTGGAGGATTGCGGTTGTTTACGAAAGAAAATGCACCTGCCGGCAGCACCGAAAGATGCACAGATAATTGCGCCGTGGAAGATACCTGTCCTTTTTCTGCCCTGCAGATTTATTACCGCGACAGGAAGCGATTGTATGTTTTTGATTTGCCCGAACAGCGCCGCAACTGGGATTATATTATTCTAAAGAAATTAAAAACAACCGATTACGGCCGTTGTGTATACCGGATGGATAACGACCAGCCCGATCATCTAACGGTTAATATGCGTTTCGGAAAAAACATTACCGCGGCTTTTTCTATGGAAGGACTTACTTCCTATGAAGGCAGAAGCACCCGTATAATGGGTACCAAAGGCGATATTGTTGGAGATATGGAAGCCTATACCATTACAGATTTCAGAACCGGGCAAAAAACCACATGGAGCTTAAAAACCGATTTCCATGGTGGCGGCGATCACCGCTTAGTGCAGGACTGGGTGCAGGCTGTAGGGCATCACGATGCGCAAATCCTTTCTTCCACTATTGATGTGTCTGTAGTGAGTCACCTGATGGCTTTTGCCGCCGAAAAAAGCAGGTTGAATCATACGATTGAGGAGGTGAAGCTGCATAAGTGAGAGGTGAATAGTGAGTAGTTGTGTGTGCCTTGCACTCTGTGCCCGCTAACCTGAAACTTGCACCCTGCACCCTGCATTAACTTATCCGGCCCACTCCATAATGCAATAGCCGTTCTTCCATTTGTGCATATACTTTTTGTTTCAGTGTTTCTATATCTTTTAGCGTTAAGCCGGCTACTGCAATTTCTTCCATAAAAACAGCCCTGCTTTTGCCCGGCGTAAGCGTGAATAATTTTCCATAAGGCATTCTGTTGTATACATCTAAGAACAGTACGGGTTTAATGGGAGTTTGTGTTTCAATGGCGATGCGGAAAGCACCATCAAAAAAAGACTTGAGCGCATTGCCTGTTTCATTAAAAGTTCCTTCCGGAAATATTAAAATGGAAATATGTCTTCTCAGCACTGCTTTTAATTTTCTTACGCTTTTTGAACGATCCGCTGCATTGTCGCGGTCTACCGTTACTATTGCATTTTTATAGATATAGCCAAACACCGGAACGCCGGCTGTTTCTTTTTTTCCTAAAGCACGTATGGGTTGCCGGTAGGTTTTTACAATTACAGCAGCATCAAGAAAGGAAATATGATTGGTGACGAAAATATATGCTCTCTTTTTATCATGAGGCGATTCATAAATATTTTTATGAATAATACCCACCAGCGGAAACCATATATCACCCCATAACATGCAGATACGGTATATGGCATTTCCTCCCTGTACAGGCCCCATAAAAGAAGCAATCAGCACAAAGGGGAATACAATAAGCATAAGCAATACGAACAGAAGCATTGCATAAATATTGTAGAGCCACCGAACTGCTTTAACCAACAGATTCATGAACAGTTATGTTCTTCGTGATGTATTTAATTACAGTTGCACTCCCATTCTTCATTCATATCTATACAGGTAATAACTACCATGCCCCGTTTTGAAGGTGCAAAAACAATACGTACCTGCTGATCATCATGTGTTATGCCTTCCAAAGCATATTTGGGATCTGGTTTCGAATGCAGATCACTCTTACTGTAATTGATCTTCCCTTTTTGCAGTATCTCTTTTATTTCGCTGTCGTCAATATGCCTGCAGCCCATCCTGCACCGTGCATGACGGGTATAAATAAGCGGCGTAAGATCACGGTTAAAGCTGCCATCTGCTTCAGTATCCTGCTGCGGAGCATTGTTGCTGTAATACAACCAGAACAAGCCGCAGCATACCAGCAGTAAAATAAGATACCGCGTTAAACGTCCCTTCTTCATTTTAAGGTATTGTCATGCCCCATAACATCGGCAAGAATAAGCAATTCCGTTTGCTTGTACAGTTTATCGCTGGTGTCGAAACATTTGGCCAATTCTTCCAGCAGAAACTGCAAAATGAGCCTGTGGTCCATTGGCTTGAAATAGGATGTAGTGATGGGGACGCCTATTTTTTTGAAATAATTTTCCACATCTTTATGCGTGTATACATGACCGTTCATAGGGTCAACATAAAAATGTATGTTATTGTCATTTTCTTTTTTGGGGTTAAAATAGTCGTATGATGTATCAAAATAAGCGAGCAGATACTGGCGCGGGATCTTAATTGCCTTTACCGGAATATCAAGCAGCCCGCACAGCAACTGGTATATTATGCCGTTCATTATCGAATTGCCGCGTTTGGTTTCCAGCACTTTATTGACCAGGAATTCTTCGGGGTGCTGATAAGAAACTTCAACACCTTTAAATTTATAATAAGTGAAGAAAATACGATTGATGATATTTACCTGCTCCAGTGCGGTAAGATAGCTGTTGAGCTCAAGCCAGATATTGCGCTTTATTTTTTCTATCTCCTGAAAAATAGGTGTATCTGCCAGGTCGGGATACTGGTACCTTGCTACCAGCAGTGCCCCCTCCAAAAGATCATGGCGCGTTGCTTTTGCATAGGCTGAAATATCAGCCTGTAATTCATGAAAATGGAGCCGGTGTATGAGTAATTCAATCTTTCCCTGGATTATTTCATCAGGAGTGTTCTCCCACAACTGTTCCAGGTTGGGGATGATGGGTTTGCCATAGCTTACGATCCTGCTGCTCACGGTATCAAATACCTCGTTATCCGGATCATCTATAAGATGCAGCAACGCATTTATTTCACGGGTTTCTTCCATGGGAACTATGAATAAGGTATAGACGCATGAATCCGCCTTTTATTGTAAGAGAATTTAGATAAATATCGGTTGCACAAATGGATATATACTATTCTTTTTTTCCACAGCAGGTGGACAAGTAGAGATATATGGTATTTAAAAGCTCAGTTCCGGGGTTCAGTGCTATTTCTTTTGTTCGGAACCGATATTGTAATAGACCAATTTAATAGTATCCGCCGGAGCAGGCTTGCTGTTCCAGTGGGGATGTATGGCAAGCGCAGTACCCAGGGCAGTTGCCTGGGCTATAGATGCGGCGTATACTTCTATACCCGGGAAGGCCTCTGCCAGCAAATGCATATACAGCGGATTTTTACCAAATCCTCCGTCAACAAAAATCCTTTTCACATCCGTGCCTTCCAGCACCAGTCCGGTAGAACTGATTTGGCGGCTGATAATATCCAGTATAAGCTGATGATAGGCCTGTTCATAGCTCCCGAATGAGCTAATGTCCCTTTCGGGGAACACTGTTATGGAAGATGCGTTTTTTGCAGGGGCGGGCGGTTGCAATCGCAATGCCGCAACAATGCTTTTATCAAATTGTACAGTAGTATAATAATCTGTGCCCTTGTTAAAATGTTCAGCCAGCCTTTTTATCTGCTGTTCATGTTCGTATCCTGCAAATAAACGCGAAGCTTTTACCGGCGCGCCATGATAGGTCATATAACACAAACAATCCTGCTGCAGCTCTTCCACCGTGAGGGGCATATTGTTGAATGGGTTAAAGCTGATGGACCATGTGCCCGTGGAAATCAATATAAATGGTTCCCTGAAATTGGTGAGATAGGGGATAAGCGCTGCTGAACTATCGTGTAAGCCCATGCCGGCCATGATTTTTTTTCCTGAAAGTATTAGCTCTTTTACCTTATCTGAAGCAAAAATGGGCGGCAATTTACTTATCAGTCCTTCCCTGTATACCCATTCGTGATAATTGTTCTGCGGGAAATTCCACAGGTTGGTATGGCAGCCAATGCTGGTAATATCCGAGCAGGTTTTCCCGGTAAGCAAATAACTTATGTATTGTGGAAGATGCAGGGAATAAGCGATCTGGTCAAATACCACTTTTTGCTCATATTTTAAACGGTACAGTTGCATGCCCGAATTTAAGCTGCCCAATACAGGGGAAGCCGTATGCATGGAGAGCATTATTTCTCCTCCGTACCGGCTATAGAATTTCTTTTTTAAATCTTCCGGGTAGGGTTTAAGGTAATTGTACAACGGCGTTAGAGGCTTACCATTCTCGTCAATATGCACAAAACTGGCGCCATAGGAAGTGAAATTGATAGCTGCGATATTAAATTCCTTTAATCCGGCTATTTCGGTAAACGATTCCCTGATCCATTGTGTTAGCAATTCCAGGTTTTCGCAGGGATATCCATCCTCATCTGTTGTTTCAGGAAGGGTGGCGCTTTTTTCATATACTACTTCGTATGCTTCGTTAAACAGAAATACTTTTTTGTTGGTTTTGCCAATATCATAAATGGCAATAACGGACAAACTATTACTCATAATTGTAAAGGTAAGCGGTAGGGGTTTAAAGACAAAAATCAGCGTGTGAAAAAAGAATGCATACAAGAGAAGCATAAGGTGTTCTACTCACTTCTCGCCACTCACCTCTTCTACAGCCCGGTAGCTACCGTTTTTGTTCCCCGGTTTTTGATGAGCTGTTCGCGTATCTTTTCGTTACGGAACAAGGCTATAGGATCCAATGCCGCCCCGGCGCGCAGCCTGGCTTCGGCTACTAACGGACGTACATCCGTACGGAAAGCATGCTGTAATATTTCCTGTGCCTTTACTACATCATTGTCCTGGCGGGCCTGCCGTAATGCTTTGCTATCGGTTAATAAAGCCTGGGCATAGGCAATGAGTATGGCTTCTACAGATTGTGCCAGGTCTTCCAGCGGATCTTTTACATTGTGCGATGCGTCAATCATCCAGCCCAGATCTGTGGCATGGTTCATTCCTTTGGCGTCCATTCCCTCTACCAGTTCATTAAATATGAGAAAAAGCTGGTAGGGTTTAATGCTTCCGGCAGTAAGATCATCATCTCCGTATTTGGAATCATTGAAATGAAAGCCACCCAATTTTCCTTCCATCAGTAAAAGCGAAACGATTTGTTCAATATTGGCATTGGGCAGGTGATGCCCGAGGTCTACCAATGTATATGCTTTATTGCCCAGTTTGCTGGTATACAAATACGATTGCCCCCAGTCGCCAACTGTAGTGGAATAAAAATTGGGTTCAAATGCTTTGTATTCCACAAATATCTTCCAGTTGTCTGGTAAGGCCTTGTAAATTTCCTGCAACCCGCTTAATGTGTTTTGAAATGCTTCCCGGAAATTGAGTTGTCCCGGAAAACAGGAGCCGTCGGAAAGCCATACGGTTAAAGAGGTTGAACCCAGTTCTGCACCATAACGGATCACTTCAATATTATGATCAATTGCCTGCCGGCGAACCGCCGCGTTTACATTTTGCAGCGACCCGAACTTGTAGCTCAGTTGCTGGTTGGGCTGATCCTGGAAGGTATTGGAATTCATGGCGTCAAACTGTAAGCCGTTTTGTGCCGCCAGCGCTTTGATGTGCGAAGGATTTTCGGGAATATCCCATGGAATATGAAGCGATATGGCGCCGCTTGATTTGTTGAGGGCATGCAGCAAACCAATGTCTTCAATTTTTTCCTCCAGGTTGCGGGGCTCGCCGCCACCCGAAAATCTTCCAAACCTTGTACCACCTGTTCCTAAAGCCCAGCTGGGAATGGCTACCTGGAAATCTGTAAGTTTTTTTACGATGCTTTCCGCTTTTTCAATAGTTGCACTGCTATACTCAAATTTGCTGCGATGTGCTTTCAGCAAAGATTCATTATGGTTTTCAATTTTATATTTTTCTATCTGCATAAGTTTGTTTTTATGGCATGTAAAACACTTCTTTAAGCGGAATGCTTACAGGAGATTCATCATCATTCACCTCCATAATATCTTTCATATAATGCCACCAGCGTTGCATAACGGGGTGCTGGGGTAATGCATTCATAGCCGATTGATCACCGACCTGTAAATAACCAAATAAGTTTCCTGTTGCTTCCTCCAGAAAAATTGAATATTCCTGTATGCCGCTTTCTTTTAATAATGCCTGCAGTTCCGGCCATATCGCGTTATGCCGCTTTTGGTATTCGGCTTCAAAGCCTTTATTCAGTTTCATTATAAACGCGAGACGGTGCATGTATGAATTTGAGATTTAAAATTTGATTCAGTTGCAAGTTACAGGTTACAGGTTTCAAGTTACAGGTTTCAACCGTCAGCTATCAGCTGAGTAACTGCTAATGACAGGCTGAACATCTCTTCTTCTTGTATTGCTCGTTGCCCAAAGCTGATTGCTGACAGCCTTCTTCGAATTTCGGATTTAAGGCTTCGGATTTAATGTTTACTCCTATCTTACAAAAGCCATGGCAACGCCGCCGTCAATGTTCAGCACATTGCCTGTGGCCTTGTTCAATAGCCCTCCTGTAAAAGCGAAACATGCATTGGCTATATCTTCGGGCAGAATAATTTCATTCAGTAAGGTACGTTTGGCATAAAAAGCCGGCAGCTCTTCAACTGTTACACCATATGCTTTGGCACGTCCCTGTGCCCATGCGCCTGCCCATATTTTACTGTCGGAAATAACTGCATCCGGATTTACCACGTTAACGCGGATATGATCTTTCCCTAATTCAGCGGCATTCAAACGGCTTAAATGCAATTGTGCCGCTTTAGCAGAGCCATAGCCTGCATTGTTAGGACCGCTTACCAGTGCGTTTTTACTTACAATATTAATAACATCACCGCCCATATCCTGTTTGCGCATCATGTTTGCGCCTTCCTGTGTAATGAGAAACTGACCTTTTACCAATACATCATACAATAAATCCCAGTCTTTTTCGGTATGCTCTTCCAATGGTTTGGAAATAGATAAACCGGCACAGTTTACTACAATATCAACGCCTCCAAAGGCCAATGCCGTAGCTTTAAAAGTTTTGCGAATGGTGTTGGCATCCGTAACATCTAATAGTTCTGCCGAAAAAACATCTTTACTATAATGAGCTGCAAAGTCTTTTTTTGCATTGGTTAATCTTTCCGCATCATTATCATTTACCATTACCACAGCGCCTTCGTCTGCAAACTTTTTAGCAATGGCTTTACCAATTCCTCCTGCGCTGCCTGTTACCAAAGCAATCCTTCCCGACAAAGCTTTTGGCTTTGGCATACGTTGCAATTTAGCTTCTTCCAGCAACCAGTATTCAATATTAAAAGCCTCCTGCCGGGGCAGGGAAGTATATTCAGAAATGGCCTCGGCACCCTTCATTACATTAATAGCATTAATATAGAATTCGGCGGCTACCCTCGCTGTTTGTTTGTCTTTAGCGAAAGTAAACATGCCCACACCAGGGTATAGTATCACCACCGGGTTGGCATCGCGGATAGCAGGACTATTGGCATGTTTGCATTTTTCATAATACTCCGTATACATTTTCCGGTAGGCTTCAAACTGCGGCTTCAGTTTTTCTTTTATGGCCGCTACATCCGCCAGGTTTTCAGCGGGAGTAAGATTCAGTACCAGGGGACTGATCTTAGTCCTTAAAAAATGGTCGGGGCAACTGGTGCCCATAGGCGCTAATCTTTCCAGGTCATTGGAGTTGGTATATTCCAGAACCCTGTCATCGTCTGTAAAATGACCAATCATTTTTACATTGGAAGAACAAAATCCCCTGAGCACAGGTGCTAAAAGGGCTGCTTTATCCAGCCTTTCTTCTTTCGGTAAGGATTCTATTTTTGCGCCACCGAATACGGATTTATTTTTTATGTTTTCTTCGAGGTAGGCTGCACAGCGCTCAATCACTTCCAATGTGTTAATATAGCTTTCAAATGCCGTATCACCCCATGTAAACAAACCGTGCGAGCCGAGCATAATGCCGCGTATTCCCGGATTTTCATCAAGGCATTGTTTTAATTTTAATCCAAGATCAAAGCCCGGCCGCTGCCATTCAACCCAGCCTATGGTGCCGTTAAAAAGCTCCTGTGTAATGCGTTTGCCGTCTTTGGCGGCTGCAATGGCAATTGCGGCATCCGGGTGCAGGTGGTCAATATGTTTAAAAGGCAGAAAACCATGCAAAGGCGTGTCAATAGAAGGAGCTTTGGAACTCAGATCAAAAATGCAATGATTAAACAGTTCCACCATCTCATCTTCATGATCAATGCCACGGTATACATTGGTGAGACTTCTTAAACGGTCTACATACAAAGCGGCCAGCCCGCTTTTCTTCAATGTCCCTAAATCGCCTCCTGAACCTTTAACCCACATCACTTCTGTTTCCGTGCCGGTAAGCGGATCCTTCGACATTACTTTGCACGAAGTG
The DNA here is from genome assembly GCF_009192765.1 of Agriterribacter humi. GTDB lineage: Bacteria > Bacteroidota > Bacteroidia > Chitinophagales > Chitinophagaceae > Agriterribacter > Agriterribacter humi. Next base: position 49,780 of record NZ_VOHQ01000013.1, read on the forward strand.
TTACCGCCGCCATAATTCGTTAGCCGCAGATCGGCGCCTAATAAATTGGAACGATAAATCAGTAAGCCCACTTCATCTCCTGCAAGCGCTGCAGCTTTTGCATCATCCCATAAATAACTCACATGCTTAAATTCATTTGTTGTAACAGAAGGCATATTTTTTATTTTAGTGTTTCAATAAATTTATTTTAACGAATTACCATATCCAACCAGTAAAACAGCTACTATTATGGTAACAATTCCCAGCGTGATCATGGTCCTTGTTTTAGCGGTTACCCCTTTCCATTCTTTGAGCACAATACCCCAAAAGTTAGCTATTAAAATAATAAATGCCATATGCAATATCCAGGAACTGGCGCCATTGCCCATCTTGCTTTCGCCCATGCCGTAAAAGAAAAACTGGAGAAACCAGGTAATGCCGGCCAAAGCGGAGAAAATATAATTGGACAGTAGTGGTGTTTTTGCATTCGTATAATCTCCAAACGTTTTATTGCGTGCATTTAAGATCATACACCAAATAAAATTAGTAGTAAGCCCTCCCCAGAGTATTACAACGAAAATTACATTATTCTGGAACAAAAATTCGCCTTGCCCGGGATGTGCTGTTTTCCATATTTCATTGGCGGTATGCGCCATTGATTTTCCCGATTCTATACCAAAATTAAAACAGGCGCTTAAGATTCCCGACACAATGGATACCAGTAAACCCAGCCCAAACTTGTATTCAATCTTCATTTGCATGCCATGCGGATCGGTTCCGGAGCTGTTTAACGCTCTTTCCTTCATCATCCCTGCTTTACCACAGAAAATGATTCCCAATACACATACTGCCAGTCCTGCAAGTACATACAGTCCCCATGTTGAATGGATGAGCATACTAAAAGTATCCTTACCCTCTTTTGGAAAAAAATTGTAGTATATGGAAGGTATAAGTGAACCAAATACCATGCACAAGCCTAATATAATACTGGTGCCCAGCGAAATGCCTAAGTAACGTACGCCCAAACCATAGGTTAATCCTCCTATGCCCCAAAGCACACCAAACAAATAAGTAATGCCTAAAATGCTGCCATCGGTGCTTTTAATGATTTCCGCAAAACCGGGAATGGTTAAATAAGCAGCCAATGGGGGAACAATTAACCATGAAAAAATGCCGCCCGCTATCCAGTAACTTTCCCATGCCCAGCCCTTTACTTTTTTAAAGGGAGTATAAAAACTGCCCGATGCAAAACCTCCGATAAAATGATAAACAATTCCTAAAATTACCTGCATTCATTTGTCTTTTCAAGTGGTGGAAACAATCTATGTTCAAAAGTATACTATACCCTTGTTAAAGCTGTCATGTGCTGTCATGTGCTGTCGTGTAATTGCAATGCAGGAAACAATGCCTGACTTAATATTGCATTAACGGATTTTAACCCGATAGCTTTTTTAAAGATCAATTTTTTGCCATGTGGAATGCCGGTCCGCCTGGCCTTAATCATATGTATACATATTGGTATTGTTAATTACAGGTAAGGATATGGAAGTGCCGGTAAGGGCTTAATGAATGCCGGATGGAAATAATCCGGATTGCAAAACTGCATTTCTATGGGCCGTGTAATTTGAATACGATGATGAAAAAATAATAACTATCCTGTAATTATCGGATTTTTTAATAAAAAAAACAAACAAATCATGTCAAAAAGTAAATCTGATTTTTATACTCTAATGAAGCCGGATATCATTTGAATAAAATGTTATTGATGAGGCATATTGATGATGTGGGTTAAGGGCTATCCATTTTGAGCGTATATTTAGGCTGCAATTTTTTGAATATGCGTTCATATTCCCTGTTGTTTTTTTTATTACTCATTACATCGGTTTCCGTTTTCGCACAGGAATTTGGCGGCAATCCGCCTTCGGTTAAATGGCAGCAGGTAAATACACCGGCAGTTCGTGTGATATATCCCTATGGTACCGATTCAATAGCGCGGCGTATTGCGGGTATTGTTCAGTACCTCAATGAACATACCAATGCCACTGCGGGTACGGCTCAGCGTAAGATCAATATGGTGCTGCAAAACCAAACCACCCAATCCAATGCCTATGTTGGATTGGCGCCATGGCGCAGCGAATTTTTTCTCACTCCGCAACTCAACAGTTTTCAACTGGGCAGTTTACCCTGGGCCGATAATTTAGCCATTCATGAATACAGGCATGTACAACAGTATATGAATTACAGGAAGGGATTATCAAAACTGGCATATATCATCCTGGGGGAAGAGGGAGAGGCCATTGCCAACGGTGCGGCCATCCCCAACTGGTTTTTTGAGGGTGATGCTGTTTTTCAGGAAACGGCAGTAAGTGAGCAGGGGAGGGGAAGACTGCCTTATTTTTTTAACGCTTACCGTTCATTGTGGCAGGCCGATAAAAAATACAGCTATATGAAACTCCGGAACGGGTCATTGCGGCATTATATTCCGGATCATTATGCTCTGGGCTATTTATTGACAGGCTATGGCAGGGAAAAATATGGAGACAGGTTCTGGACCAGGGTAACAGATGATGCGGCAAGATTTAAAGGTTTATTTTATCCCTTTCAGCATGCTGTAAAAAAGTATGCAGGATTGCCATATAATGGTTTTGTAAAAAATGCGATGCAGTTTTATAAAGAAAAATCTGACCTTTCTTCCGGCACTTCTTTTATCACAAAAGGGAATGACAAATATGTATCGGATTATGTATTGCCTTATTTTGAAGGAGAAGACTCCATACTGGTGTTAAAAAAAACGTACCGGAACAATCCTGCATGGTACTGGGTTACAAAAAATGGAGAAGAAAAAATAAGGGTTAAAGATATTTCGCGTGATGACTACTATGCTTACCGGAACGGCAAAATTATTTATACCGCGTATGAGCCGGATGCACGCTGGGGCCAAAGAGATTATAGTGTAATAAAAGTGCTTGATGCAGCAACGAGGCAGGTAAAGCAATTAACGCACAGGAGCAAATACTTTCAGCCCGATCTTTCGCAGGACGGCAACACCATTATTGCAGTGCAATTTGCGCCCGATCAAAGATCAGAGTTGCATGTGCTGGATGCAACCACCGGATTGTTGCTGAAGGTTGTGCCCCAAAAGACAGCGCAATTCGTTTATACCTATCCGAAATTTTACGACCGCAATCATGTTATATCCTGTATAAGAAATGAACAGGGCTTAATGACATTGGCTATGATCAGTTTGCAAACCGGTGAAACCGATAACCTGTTGCCATGGAGTTACGAAGTAAAAGGATTTCCGGTGCTGAAAGGCGACACGGTTTATTTTTCGGCTGGTAAAGGTTACCAGGATGATATTTTTACGGTGGATATAAAAACAGGAAATCTTTTTAAACTTACCAACGAACCGTTGGGCGCATACCAGCCGGCTATCAACGGCGCAGGAAGATTGGTATGGAGCAGTTTTACGGCGGCAGGCCTTCAACTCAAAGAAAAACAGCTACAAGCGGGTGACTGGCAACCCCTGATGAGTGCGGCCACCATAAATACACCTGATCTTTATTTGCCCACGGCATTGCAGCAAACAGGCGGAAATATTTTAGACCATATTCCATACCAGCAATTGCCGGTTTCGAAATATAGAAAATTATCGGCTCCGTTTAATTTTCATAGCTGGCGGCCTTATTACGAACAGCCGGAATGGAGTTTTACAGTATACGGACAAAATATTCTGAATACCATTCAATCGCAATTGTATTATACCTATAATGAAAATGAAGGAAGTCATAAAACAGGGTTTAACGGAATGTTCGGCGCATGGTTCCCGTGGATAACGGGGGGACTGTCTTATACCTTCAACAGAAAAGTAAGCGACAGCATCAGAACCATACGTTGGAATGAATTGAATGCCAACATCGGGCTTTCCCTCCCGCTAAATTTTACAAAAGGAAACTGGTATAAAAACCTTACGCTGGCTTCTTCTTTTAACGTAGAACAATTAAATATCACGGGAAAGTATAAAGACAGCATCGCAGGTCCCGTGTTCAATTATCTCCAGTTTTCGGTGAACTGGGGTAGCCAAACCCAAAAAGCGGTACAGCACATCAATCCGCATTTCGCACAAAGTTTCTTGGTGAGATACCGCACGGTTGTTAATGATTATAGCGCCAGTCAGTTGCTGGCATCCGGATCATTGTATTTCCCGGGCATTGGCATCAATCACAGCCTTGTGCTTAGCGGTGCTTTCCAGGCACGTGATACAGCGGATCAATACCGTTTTTCAAATAATTTTCCTTTTGCCCGCGGATACAATAGTGTTGATGCACCAAGAATGTGGAAGGGAAGTGTCAATTACCATTTTCCATTGTTTTATCCCGATTGGGGTTTTGGACAACTCGTTTATTTCATGCGGATAAGAGCAAACCTTTTTTTCGATTATGCACAGGCCAAAAGTTTGCGTACAGGTGATGTTTTTTCATTCAGGAGTACGGGAGCGGAAGTTTTTTTTGATACCAAATGGTGGAACCAGCAGCCTGTTGCTTTTGGTGTGCGCTACAGCCGGTTATTGGATAATGATATAGCAGGAGCAGTGAATAAAGGTTTGTGGGAATTTATTTTACCGGTAGATTTGCTGAGCCGTTGATAAAAATCATTTATTTGTTAGCCGCAGATGCGCAGATTTTAAGTGCTTTATTGGATTACTTTAAATGTAATGGCCGGCGCCATTATTTTGGTTCCGTTTTTCAATTGCACGATCACATTGTCAAGGATCATCTGGTCACCTTTGATAATATTATCTTTAATACTTTGCCGCCACAGTTCAGACATTATATTCGTATCGCTGAAATCATTTACCCGCATGTCATCGGTTGTTTTGCGTTCTCCTGTATCCGGATCTTCGTAGCTGCTTTTAAATTTGTATATAGAACGGAAACGGGCAATAGGATACTTATTTCCATTTTGGTCGCGGGCCACCAGCGATGAATCAATTATACGGGATAGTATATCCGAAGTAATATCGCCGCCTTTAAAGCCACCAATGGTGATGGCTATTTTAGGCAATGCTGTGGATGCTGCAGGTTTTTTATTATTTTGTGCCAGCACGGCCGTAGCGGAAAAGAACACGAATAAGTAGATAAGTTTTTTCATGGGAGCTAATTTGCAGAATATGGCTTTTTAACCTACAAAACGCCTGCAAATTAGAATTTATTATACAGCAGTTTTGTTAAAGCTGTATGGAGTCACTTTTCAACAAATGTTTTCAGAGATTCACCAATGATCTGTTTCCATCCTTCGGCAAAATTTTCTTTGGCCAGATCGGGATTCGTTGACGGGAATGATTCCAGTCCTTCGTGAGTAAGTTTTAGCCGGGTAGTATTCCCTTCGGCGAATAATTCAAAAGTTACAAAGGAAATGCCCTCATATCCTTCGTACCGCCAGCTATAGGTAAGTTTTTTTTCAATTACTACTTCTGTTATCCTGCATTTATGCAGGTATTGTTTTTCTTCAGTTCCACCATAAAATTGAAATTCAAATCCAATCGCTGGTTTAAATTCCGGCAGATCAAAATACCATTGTTTCATCTCATCCTTATCGGTTATGGCCTTCCATACTTTTTTAACGGGAGCAGCAAAACTGCGTTCTATTATAAAAGGTTCATTTTTCATTGCGCTTCATTTTTAGTCTCCACAAATATATATGAAACCGATTGGTTACGCAATAATGTCGTCATTTTTATTTCATGAAACTTGGGAGATAAACAGACGAATGTGGAAATCTTTTATTATAAAATGAACGAATATTCGTTTATTTTGTTTCATCATGCGTAAGAAAGATGAAAATAAAGAAATAGCCATCCGTGAAAAAGCAATGGAAATGATTGTGATGGATGGCTTTGACGGGCTGAGCATGCAAAAATTAGCTAAGGCTGCCAATATCTCCGCCTCTACTATTTACATCTATTTTAAAAACCGCGAAGACCTGCTGAACCAGTTGTTTATACAGGTACAACAAACTTTTTCGGATGTAGCGCTGGCGGGTTTCAGTCCCGAGCTGTCTTTTGAAGAAGGCTTATGGTTGCAATGGAAAAACAGGCTGCGCTTCATTCTGAAATACCCGGTGCATTACCAGTTTTACGAGCAATTCAGGAACTCACCTTTAATTAATCACAGCGATATTAACCTGTCTGTTTTTAAGAATAACATGAAACATTTTGTGCTGAATGCCATAAGGCGCGGTGAACTTGCCAGGATGGAACCCGAAATTTTCTGGTCGCTTGCCTATGGTAGTTTTTATGCTCTTGTGCGGTTTCACCTTAATGAAAAGTCTATGATGAATGAAAACTTTAAGCTTACCGATACTATTATGAAACAAACATTTAAACTGGTTATAAAAGCATTACAACCCGAATAAATCGTATTCACTTTTATCTGAACATACATGAATCATCAGGGAAGCATTGTTAAACATACATTTACCAGGTATCAAAAATTTGTAATTGCCATATTGGCCATATTGCAGTTTACAATTGTTTTAGATTTCATGGTATTGTCTCCACTTGGAGCCATATTGCTGCCGGAATTAAATATCAGGCCCTCTCAGTTTGGATTAGTGGTATCGGCTTATGCTTTCAGCGCCGGCGTTTCCGGATTACTGGCTGCAGGCTTCGCCGATAAATTCGACAGGAAAAAAATGCTGTTGTTCTTTTATGCAGGGTTTATTACCGGTACTGTATTGTGTGCCGTTGCACCCAATTACCATTTTTTACTGATAGCACGCATAGTAACCGGTTTATTTGGAGGCGTTATAGGGTCTGTAAGTTTTGCCATTATTACGGATTTATTTACGCTGGAAACAAGAGGAAGCGTAATGGGGTTTGTACAAATGGCTTTTGCGGCAAGCCAGGTATTAGGCATTCCTGTTGGACTGCTGCTGGCCAATTATTTCGGCTGGCATTCGCCGTTTTGGATGATAGCCGGATTTACTGTTATTGTGGGATGCATTATTTGGATATATATGCAACCGGTAACCGAACATCTTCTCTTAAAACACAACAGGAGTGCATTTCAGCATTTATGGAAAACGGTTTCCAAGCCTGATTATGTGAAAGGGTTTACGGCCACCATTTTACTCGCTACAGGCGGGTTTATGCTAATGCCGTTTGGCAGCGCTTTTATGACCAATAATATGAACATCCCGTTAAAGAGCCTGCCTTTATTATATGGTGTAATGGGAATTTTTTCCATCCTTTTCGGGCCATTGATAGGGAGGGTAAGCGATAAAGTTGGAAAATATAAAATCTTTGCGTTCGGATCTGTGCTCAGCATGTGCATGGTCCTTATATACACAAACTTAGGCGCTACCCCGCTATGGATAGCCATAGCGCTGAATGTAATATTGTTTGTAGGAATTTCATCACGGATGATCTCAGCATCGGCATTATTAACCGCGGTTCCACAGCCACAGGACAGGGGCGCTTTTATGAGTATCAATGCTGCTGTGCAGCAAATATCGGGTGGCGTAGCTTCAGCTATAGCGGGAATGATTGTGGTGCAAAACAGCAGCGGCGCTTTGGTGCATTACAACACACTCGGTTATGTAGTAGTGCTGTCTATGATGGTAGCCATATTGCTCATGTATTTTTTAAACAACCATATTCAAAAAAAGCAACAGGTTAAATTAGCTCTATGATTTGGGTATTCAAAACATCGGTACAAAATAAAACGCAGGCCCGGCAGGTTGCGTACCTGCTCGATAAGCTGGTTACGACCCGCGGCAAATGGAATTTTGATTTAGATGATTGCGACAGGATATTGAGAATAGAATATGAAGACCTGCCTGTTGAGGAGTTGATGTCGGCAATGCGTACCGCAGGATTTATTTGCGAAGAATTAGCTGGTTGAGCAGGAAAATATGCTATGCTTTTTTCTCAGGCGGTTTTTCACCACCGGGAAGTTTTTTTTCAAACATATGGGCCAGGTTCGACATGGGTCCTTCCATTTTATGAGTGCGGTCGTCCATGCTGCCATCATCAAGCAATTCGCCCAATTGTAAGGAAGCCGGCAAATATTGCAAAATGGTTTGCCGATGATCATCCATGTTGTTTTTAATTTTATCCATGGAAACTCCTTTATCCTTTTCATTTTGAACAATACGCATGGCTTCCTGTGCAACGCTGCTCATTACTTCTTTGGCTTTATCTGCTGTTGCGCCCGAATACTGCGCTATTTTTTCTGCCATTTCCTGCTGTTTTCCCCCGAAAATATCCGGGTGCTGCTCTTTCAGAACAGAGTTCATAATCTTTTCATAGCCTTTGCCTGTTACAGCAAATAACGAAAAGGCAGTTAACGTAGCCGGTACTGCGGCCTGGTAAAGTTTTTCATCAGCCGAAAGGCTATCAAATAGTTTAACCTCCTGTTCGTTAGGATCTACCTTATGCAGGGCTTTATAACCAAGATTTTTGATAACAGTTTCTAAAAGATTTACTGACATAAATAAGCGTTTATGCATTATAATCAGAAAATGATGCCACAAAACATTGCTTTAACTATTCATAAATGGAAATCTTTAAAATAGGGAAAGCATAGTATTTGCAACAAAAGCTATTTGTGATTGGATATGCCTGTTACAAAGGCGTGATGCCGCAACTACTGAAAAAATGATAGCAGTTTTAGGATGGATAAAAATTTTAGCATGGGATGAAAATAATTCTATAATTTATTTTACCATCACCGAAGCATTTCCCCGGGTGTCCAATTTTTTCCCCAATAGTTTCCTTTTAATTGGACTTGCCTGCTTTCAATAAATGCTTTTAAACTGCTGCTCATTTCCAATAGCCCCGCATATTTTATTGAAGAATTGAGGCTGTTATTTAGCTTCGAATTTAATATTTGAATTTTTATTTGGTTCTTGTTTTTTGTTATTTGGTCCTTTGTATCTTTTAGGATTTCGAAATTCTGGATTCGGATTTAATTTTATCTGTCATTGGCAGGTTAATGGAACAGCTTTAACTCGTTCTCTCCAAAATTCAGCAAACTTTCTAATTGTAAATCGGCAGCATTCCATCTGGGTTGATGGCGCATTTGCTGATCGGGTACAACCACGCATTTCATCCGCGCAGCTTTGGCAGCGATCATACCGTTAAATGAATCTTCAAAACAAATACATTTAATGGGAGAAGACTGTAATTCTGCAGCGCAGGCGAGGTAAACTTCCGGATGGGGTTTACCAAATTTTAAAAATTGAGCGGAGGTCATAGCCTGCAGGTAATGCCCGATGTTTAATTTGCCGGCTACCACATGTACTACTGCCATTGGAGAAGAAGTAGCCAGGCCAATTTTATAATGATGCTGTTTCAAAAGAGCGAATATTTCCTGCACTCCCGGCATTCCTGTGCCATGACTGTCAATTTTTTCAGTCGCTTTTTTAATGATCATCTCCATTGCATCATTCACAAAACGCAGGTCTTTTTTAAAATGATGGAGCCAGTGTGCAATCCATTCTTCCGTGCGTAAACCCCTGGTATTATGAAATTGTTCTGTTGTTAGCTGAATATTGAACTCCTGTAAGACTTCTGCTGCCGCCTCTTCCCACAAGGGCTCAGAATCAATGAGTAATCCATCCATATCAAAAATTACGGTATCTGTTTGCATCCTGCAAATATAAAGGAATCGGGATAGTGAGTGGTGAGGGGTGAATAGTGAAAAGTGAGAAGTTAGCTGATGGCTGATCGCTGAAAGCAGACAGCCCAAGAGGGGAGGTGAGATGTAAAAGGTGAGAGGGTGGGAAGTGCCGCCAGTCATTATTTATTTCTGGCGGCTATCCGGCTGAGCTTATTGCAATGCGAAAACAGCCTGCACTTCAAACTTCAGTTTTATTTTTTTGAAATCAATATCAGCATATTCCGCGTTGTCTGCATATTGATCATTTTCACGAAGCTTTACATTGGCAGCAGCATTTCTATATACGGGCATTACGGAATAATCTACCGGTTCCTGGATAGAAACAGCTACTCCCGCTTTTTCACCAATAGCTTCCGAAAGATAAATGGCTTTATCTTTTGCTGCTTTTACAGCCTGTATTTTTAATTGCATGCGAAATGCATCCATATTGCTGTGCGAGGTTTTCACGATAAAAAATCCCTGGGTTGCTTCATCATCTAATTTTTCAACAATTGCGTCAATCTTTTGTATGCTGTTGAATTTGATGATATAACTGATGGTTGCCATCATGTCCGGGGTCTTTTTCTTTTTATTCAGCCAGTATAAGCGATCTGCCCCCTGGTAGGCTGCAATGCTTATGAGAGAATCCGGAATGCCCGCATTTTTACACAATTGCAGGAACTGTTTTTTGATGGTTTCCATATTTATTTTGCCCGAACCTTTTTTTTCATATTCCCTTAAGTTCACCTGCACATATATCTCATCGGGAACAATTTCCATTTCTGCGCTTCCTGTTACATTAATCGTTTTAGGATAGGGATTGTTATATGCCGGATTATTTACCTGCGCGGTGGTGGCGCTTACAACAATGGCTAATACGGATGCGAATACAAATTTTTTCATGATTATAATTTTATACAGGATGTGATCTTTTTGTTGATTACATATTTATACAGGAGCGTTGCATGAGGGTTAACAAAGTTTTTACAAATAGCCTATATTGCAAAGCAAATCATGGGTATAAACATTTACTAATGGGTTCATTTTTTGAAAGATTGCGCTATGTAAAACTGGTACGAAAGGTCGTATATGTTATCATTGGTTGCCTGTCGTACCCCGGGTTGGCGATTATGAACCGTATTAAAATTACAGGTACAGAACATCTCAGAAATTTGCCCCGTAATAATGTATTATTCGTGAGCAATCACCAAACCTATTTTATGGATGTGATTGCTTTCCTGCATATTTTTTGCGCGGTAAAGTGGAGAAAAGAAAACAAACTGGGTGTTCCTTATTACCTGCTTAATCCTTTTACAAACGTGTATTTTGTTTCGGCGGAAGACACCATGAAAAAAACTTTCATGAGCAGGCTAATGGCTTTGGCGGGTTCCCTAACGGTTAAACGTACCTGGGTGGAAGAGGATAAGACAGTAAGAAAAGGGTTAAATCTTTCCGACACCAAAAAAATTTTGAATGCGCTAAACCGGGGCTGGGTAATTACTTTTCCGCAGGGAACTACCACGCCCTTTGCGCCCGGGAGAAAAGGCACAGCTTTCCTGGTGAAGCAAAGCCATTGCGTGGTGATACCTATCGTGATTGATGGTTTTAATAAGGCTTTTCATAAAAAAAACCTGAAGCTTATGCAGAAGGGAGTGCTTTTAACAGTGAGTTTTAAGCCGCCGCTTACCATTAATTATGACGACAGTCTGGATGACATGCTCGGTCAACTGATGGATGCCATAGAACAAAGTGCTGAGTATAAAAACTAAATTGTGAAACTATTCTTCGGCAAAAAGCGCCTTAAGTTCAAATGCATCATTGGGTTTCATTTTACCACCTAATATTAATCTCAACTGCCTTCTTCGCATGGCTCCTTCATATAATTTCTGCTCGTATTCGGACTGGGGCGTAAGTTGAGGAACGGGCGACGGTTTTCCATCTGCATTGAGTGACACAAAAGTATAATAGGCTTCATTGCTTTTGTATTTGTGCTGCCGTTTCAGATCTTCGCCCCATACGCGAATATGTACCTCCATAGAAGTGGTAAACGCCCGGCTTACTTTAGCTTCGATATAAACAACATTCCCAAGCAGAATAGGCGCCTCAAAAGAAATATTATCAACAGAAGCGGTCACTACCGGCGCGTTGGCATGTTTTTGGGCAGACAGGGCTGAAGCTATATCCATCCAGTACATGAGCCTGCCGCCCATAAGGTTTCCAAATACATTCGTATCATTAGGCAGTACCAGCTCCGTCATCATTACCAATGATTCACTGGCCTTTTTTAAGATTATTTCCATTAATGAATTTTACGCAAAGATAAGGGTTGGTACCAAGTGCTGATTATCCGGGAAAGAGCGCTTAAGCTGCATGTATGTAAATGGCGGGCTTTTCGTAAAAAATAAAAGGTGAGGGATGTTGTCCCTTACCTTTTACGTCTCAAATGCTTCATGTATAAATAATGTAAATGCGATCTCTTTATGCGTTAGCAATAAAGGTATAAATGATCAGTATGGCTATAAGCATAACCCTTATAGCAACAATATTGGTTGAAATCGTTTTCTTCATGGCTTTAGTTTTTTAGTTTCAGGATATGGATTGTCAATTGATTTTAAAAAATCATAGGGCAGCGTAAAATACCTGATGAGCCCCCGTTGCCACCCAAACGAATACCCACTTTAATGCTTGCGGAATAATAAGAATCGTTCCTGGTAGGCGTGCCACGTTTATCTCCTGCATTATAATAGGGAATTCTGGTGCCTGGGCTTACCTGCTGCGCCTTATTGTGCATTTGTTTGGCAATGGTTGCCGTTCTTGATCCCGCACCAAAATAGCTGTCGAAATCGCTGTCGGCAATAAACTCCGTTCCTATATCATCAATATAATCGGTAAAGGTTTTTCTGTTTACAATTTCAAATGCGGCGTTTACTTTATCGGAAAAATAATAGCGTATACCCACGCCGTAAGGAATATTAATCTGTGTAAGGCTGTATTCTTTTTTGTCGGGATATTGAGGCATGCCCTGACCTTCAGTGCGCAAAGGTTTCAGGTCAACCCATGTTTTTGTGCCATTGGATGCGGTATATTGGCCCTGCGGGTTAAAATGAAAAACGCCTATACCGATCACGCCATAAGGCCGGAATTTGTGATATAAATCCTTGTCATCATCTTCCAGAAACACCGTGGGATATATTTCACCGGTTAAGGTAACTTCCTGTACAGGTATCCTGGCTGAAAGATTTCTGTTCTTACGGGCAAGTTCAGGACCGCCCTTATCCACGATGATACTGTCGGCTCCCTCAAGTGTAGTAAAATTTGCGGCAAGCGTTATACCAAAAAGCTCACTCGGACGAATGGTGAGATAAGCACCTTTCATCAGCTTGGTCATTTGGATGTTGTTGTCTTTCAGAAATGTTTTGCCCGTGCCATAGCGCCCGCCCAGGTCGCCAAGAAGATTGGAAGGTCCTATATTGAGGCCTATCTCGTATACCGGCTTATCAAAAAAGATGTACTGGCTATACGATTTTACTGAAAATAAACTAATGGCCGTAATGATACAGGCACGAAAAATTTTGTTGGGTAATTTTTGCGTCATGAGAGCGGATTTAAGCTTTCAAAAAGTATTGGACTGACCTAATTAACGGAGTAAGCTGTAAAATAGTATGGCAGAAAAAGGCGCAGATCCGGGGGTAATGAATGAGATAAAGCAGATGTGTAAGAGAAATTACTTTAAGGCAGGATCATTTTAATATGTTCAATATTGTCTTCCAGGTAGATATCGCTGTCCTGGACAAATCCCATGCTTTCATAAAATTTTTTAAGATATAACTGGGCGCCGATTTTGATGGGAATGCGCCCAAACAATTGATATACAGCAAGAACAGAACGTTCCATTAATGCCTTGCCAACCCCGGTTCCGCGTACCGGTGGAGCATTAACCACCCGTCCGATCGCCGCTTCCTTATACATTATTCCGGGTGCGAATATGCGGGTATAAGCCACTAATTTGTTTTCTTTCCATGCGCATAAGTGCCACGCTTTCTGATCATTATCATCGGCATCTAAGAAAGCGCATTGTTGTTCCACTATAAATACTTCCATGCGCAACCGCATAATTTTGTACAACTCATGAACAGTGAGTTCGTCAAATGTTTTAAGTGTCCATTGCAGCACCATAGGAATTTGATATATGATAACGAAATACAAAGTTCGAAATCCGAAGTAAAGAACCAAATAACAAGAACCAAACCTGCCTGCGGCAGGCAAGCCTGTCCGCCGGGGTGGATAAATCTCAAATCTTAAATTTCAAATCTTCAATACCCATATTTATCTTTCCAAAGTTCTTTCAGCCATTTTCTTAATTCTTCTTCCCTGGCATTTTTGCCCGGATTATAAAAAGCGGTGCCTTTGACCTCGGTGGGCAAATATTCCTGTGGCGAAAAATTTTTCTGATAATCATGCGCATACTGGTAGCCTTTTCCATAATCTAAGTTTTTCATCAATTTGGTGGGCGCATTGCGTATATGCATGGGCACGGGTAAATCGCCAAATTGTTTAACCGCAGTCAATGCTGCATCTATAGCAAGATATGCTGCATTGCTTTTGGGTGATGAAGCAAGATAGGTGGTGCATTGCGATAATATGATCCTGGATTCTGGATAGCCGATCTTATTAACTGCTTCAAACGTGGCGTTAGCCAGCAAGAGTGCATTGGGGTTGGCATTGCCAATGTCTTCGCTTGCCAGAATGACCAATCTTCTTGCTATAAATTTTACATCCTCTCCGCCTTCAATCATTCTTGCCAGCCAGTAAACGGCTGCATTGGGATCGCTGCCGCGGATGGATTTAATGAATGCTGAAATAATATCATAGTGCTGTTCCCCGCTTTTGTCGTACAGTGCAATGCGTTTTTGGGCAATATCCATTACCAGGTCATCCGTTACGGATATGGATTCATTCCCGGGAACGCCGTCTGCAACCAATTCCAGCAGGTTCAGTAATTTCCTGGCATCGCCACCTGAAATATTCAAAAGCGCGGCAGTTTCTTTGAATGTTATTTTGCGTTTACTGAGCACCACATCTTTTTCGATAGCCAGTGTCAGTAATTTTTTTAAAGCGGTTTCATCAAGTGGCTTTAATACGTACACCAAACATCGGCTCAGTAAGGCCGCATTTACTTCAAAGGATGGATTTTCGGTTGTTGCTCCAATGAGGGTGATCGTGCCCTTTTCTACAGCCCCCAGCAAAGCATCCTGCTGACCTTTGTTAAAGCGATGAATTTCATCAATGAACAAAATGCTTTCGGGCTGAAGCTTTGCTTTTTCAATTACTTCCCTTACTTCTTTTACACCGGCGCTTATGGCGCTCAACGTATAAAAGGGAACATTAAGCGTATGTGCGATAATGTTAGCAATGGTTGTTTTGCCAACACCGGGCGGCCCCCATAAGATCATGGAAGGGATTTTGCCTTGTTGTATGGCTTTACGCAATATGCTTCCCTGTCCGGTAAGATGTTCCTGTCCTACAAGCTCGTCTAATGATTGTGGTCGTAACCGTTCTGCCAGTGGAGCTGCCATAGTGGAGCAAAAATAAGTGATAAGTTCAATTCGATGGTTAAGTGAATTTATGGAGAGGGGGAAACCGGGTGCAGCAGGTGTTACACCTGGCAGGAAAATAAAAATGCGAAGTAATGAAACTTCGCATAGCATTTGTTTTAGTATAGTAATACTGCCGGTGCAAAAAGCGCTTATTCCAATCCCATAAAAAAAGCAGATGGAAAGGACTGGGCTGCGGGCGGCGTAATCAATCTTTCATTTACAGCCTGGTCTTTTGCGGGTTCCGTTCCGGCATGTAAGGTATGATGCAGTACGATGCATAATGCTATCAGTGAAATAAGCATTAAAATGGAATGAAAATTCTTTTTCATGATTTGATATATTAATATTTTAAAGGATTGTTTTTTCTGCAATCATGCGCATGGTCTTGCCATTCACATTCAGCGTTGCACTGTCTTCCAGCAACAGGTTCCCGATTTGTTGTATACTGCCCTGCTCATTGTTGAACCTGCTGCCATCAGCCAGTTGGAGATTAAGCCATTTTACATCGGCAGTACTACCCAGGGTAATTGCACCACTGCGTTTAACATTCACCGTTAAGCTGTCGGCCGATCCATTGAATGTTACATCTCCTTCAGCGCCGATATTCATTGTGGCGCCCGTTAGGGCAACAGGATCAATTTCAGCATTCGCAGAATCAATGGAAAGCTTTATAAAACCAGGACAGTATACAGTAACCGGCAAATAGCCGTGCTGATTTTTTGAGCGCAGCGTTAAAACACCGGCTTCCGACTGAAATTGAATTTGATCTTTATTCCAGTTGTCTACACGTATGGCAAAGCTGTCGGAATACTTTATCGAAATATGGCCCCGTTTAAATCCGCCCAGGTCTATCTCGGTAAAATGATCTACTATGGTAAGCGCGCTTCTTTCATTTTCTACCTGCTGTTCTGTAACGTATTCACCGTTTTTATACTTCGCGTATAAGGAAGCATATACAAAAAGTATTATTATAAATGGCAGAACGAATAAGCTCAATAATATTTTGTTACTTGTTTTCATACCGTGGTATTGTGTTATGAAAAGTTTTGTTTAATGAATTTTTCAAACCGGGGTTTCAATTCTTCTGTATTCATACCCAGCAGGTACATATTCCTGAATACACCGGGCAGGTCTTTCTGCAGAAATTCTTCCTTCCGGTAACCAAGGGCATGTTCCCTGGCATTGGTAGTTACAAAGTAGCCAATGCCCCGCTGGTTATAAATGATCTCCTGTTGCTGTAAAAAATCGAATGTGCGCATAACGGTATTGGGGTTCACTTCTAATTGCACTGCCAGCTCTCTCACCGATGGAATGCGTTGTTCCGTCTTCCATTCCCCGAGCAGGATCTTCTCGCACACGTAATCTGCTATCTGCAGGTATATTGACTGACTATCTTTGAATTGCATGGTTACAAATTTTTAATAGGTACACGATCATATTTCTTTTTCTTTCAGCCTGAAATAAGTTGCTACCCAAAAAACAGGCGCCCATATAAACTTCGCGAATGCTATAACCGCATCCTCAATCCAGGGTGCTAACCGGTATAGTTTCATTTCATTATCGCCATATACTGCAAAGCTGGTTAACCCCCGCATACTAATATTGTGAGGCAATAAATTTTTCGCGAAGAATATGCCTGCCAGCATAAAAAGAAATATGATAAACAATGCTGCCAGTATGGTTTTTATAAATGCAAACCTCTCAAAATACACGGAGCCCAGGATGAACAGGGACTGCAGCGCCAAAAAAATGTAGAAAAATAGTATTGCAGGTTCTTTCAGGTTGCTCATATACCGGATATCGTTATCGGGATTGATCCGGATAAAAGCAAAAGTGATTTGCTGTATTATGAAAAAACTCACAAGGTAAACCACCAAAAAAGCAATAAGAGAATAAAAAATACCACAAAATAATTTTTCCAAATGTGTAGCTGGAATGCTGAGCCAATAAGTACCCTTGGCTTTATCGCTTAATGCACCGAAGGTAGTACTGGCAAATATTAACCCTGCGCCAAAAAGAAGGATAAGGAAAACAATATAAGTATCTTCTTCATCATAACGGTTTTCGTTTGCAATAGCCCAAAAAATAAATATGATGGCAAGCAAACCTATAAGTGCCAGTATAGACAAGCTGTAAAGCTTCGCATTGTCGAACCATTGTTTTTTTATGAGCAGCCCCAGCCTTGAGAAACTAAATGAATTGTTCATGTTAATGTCTTTATCAGTTAAAAGCAGAATGAATTTTGTCGCGGTTTACAATAATGGCTTTGTACAGCATTTCAAGATCCAGGCGGCTTTCTTCATGCGCAGTATTACGGGTGATGATAGCATTGCCTTTTAATGAAGGTTCGCTGTATAGTGATTGCTGAATTTCTTCGGGATCAAAGGAAATTTTGAAGTTCAGTTGATGTGTGATCTGTTCAATGGTTTGATCAAACAGGATTTTTCCTTCGTCAATAATGGTAATGCGGTCAATAAGGTTTTCAAGATCTTTTACCTGGTGTGTGCTGATGATAATGGATTTGTTTTCGTCTAAGGCACTTGCAATTACCTTGCGAAACTGGCTCTTGCTCATAATATCCAACCCATTGGTGGGTTCATCCATGAGCAATAAAGCAGTATTACAGGCCAATCCAAAACTGATAAGTGTTTTTTTCTTTTGCCCGTAGCTCATGCTTTGAATCGTATTATCAACCGGTATTTCAAACTCGCTGAGGTAGCGGTTAAATTGATCGTAGTTGAATTTGGGATAGAATGGCGCATTGTACTTTGCCAGTCTTGCCGGAGTGATATCAGGGAGGAAAAACTCCTCTGCTATCATAAATACTTCCTGCAAAAAGGAGGGCTTTCTTTTACCCGGAACTTCGTTGGCTACAGCAATACTTCCCGTATCAGGGAAAAGCGTTCCTGCAATATTGCGTAAGAGCGTGGATTTACCGGTGCCGTTTTTGCCCAGTAAACCATAAATAAAACCCGGTTGTAACTGAAGGCTCAACCCGGTGAACACTTTTTTTTTGCGATAGGCAAAGTGAAGATTTTGAACAGAAACCATATTTAGTGATTTAGTGTACTATCGTATTAGTACACTGCAAATATAATACTGCTTTTGAGCTTTCCAAATTTTTATTAAACATTTTTTTGATCCGGGTGCGCGATTATTATTATAAATAATTATTAATCAATTATTTACATGGTATAAATTGCCTTGCTACCGCCTTTCCCCCTTTTAGTATCTTAATTTCATGACCGATACAGTTTATCCCAGAACAGACACCGGCGCTATAAACCAGTAACAATACAAATACATAGACACAGTAGGAACATAGAAATACAGTAGGAGGGAAAACCTATGTGCTCCTATGTGCCTATGATCCTCCTATGTGATAAGAAAAGAAACGAACACATAGACACAGTAGGAACATAGAAACACAGTAGAAGAAAAAAATTTATGTGCTCCTATGTGCCTATGATTCTATGTGATCAGAAAAGAAAACGAACCCGTAGACACACAGTAGAAAAGAAAAAACCTATGTGCTCCTATGTGCCTATGATTCTATGCGTTAAGAAAAAGAAGATAAACGCAATAGCCACAATCGAAAGAATAAGAAAAACTATGTGTACCTATGTGCCTCCTATGATCCTCCTATGCAAAAAATGCATAGACACTGTAGGACAGCAATGCTAATAATATAAAAGAACATGAGGTAACAAAAATACCACAAAAAGGTTATTGCATTCAATATAGAAACTGTTTACCTTAGTCCGGAAACACCATTCCGCATACCGAAAACAAACTTCCGCACTCCTTTTATTCTAATCTGGTAACAAAATCCATATCACATCACGGGAAAAGCAGATTCCGGGAATTTGCTGATTGATACCTGTAATTTTTTTGTGCTATGATAATGGACCCATTCTTCACCACTGAAACGCATCTGGTATGATACACGAAGCACTTGGTTTACTGCGCCGGGAACTGGTTACCTATCTTTCCTCGCATGGGTATACCACTGCGGAAGATATAGTGGTAATAGAAAATATAGGGCTTTTTGAATCCTCCACCAGTGGCGTGAACTTAGATGATAAGATTGTTTTTACACTGGTGAACATCGAAGAAGAAAGTACATTAAAGAACGCTCCATTCGTTAAAAAGGAATTTGCAAATCCTGCCCTGTATGAAAATCCACCTGTTTTTCTGAATCTATACCTGCTTATTACAGCATGCAACAAATCGGCGGATAATAACAGTTACACAGACGCGCTGGAAAGGCTGTCGCTGGTCATCGCTTTTTTCCAGAGTAAAAACGCCTTTTCTGCAGGCGGTTCTGTTTCGGGAGGTACATCTTCCTTTACTAGCGAAGACCTGCTGGAACTCACTATCCGCCACGAAATGTATACACTCAGCTTTGAACAGGTTAATCATTTATGGGGTACGCTGGGTGGTAAGCAGATGCCTTTTGTGTTGTATAAACTCCGGCTTGTAGCCATTACCGAACGTAAGGTGCTGAGAGAAGTGCCGTTGATCGAAGAAATCGAAACCAATCTTACAAAAATGCCAATCGGTTATTGATGGGGGTTATTTATAAAATATTATTTGAAGTAAAACTGCTCCACGAGTTTTATCTTACCCAACCCGATGGACAAACGGTATTTGACCTGGCGGCACAAACCGACAGGATCAACTTTTTATTTAACCGTTTTAAACGGGGCGACAGGGATATTAACAGCGAGCTGCGTTTTGAGCTGCCGGACAGTGTACGTAAAACATTCGGAGATTATCACTTAAAATTGCTTCCTTCTTATGCCGGTTGTAAGGTAGCGGTTGAAGTACAAAAACAAACGCTCCCTGATGGAACGGTAGTGTATCCACCCAAAATTCCATTGCCCGATGCATTGAATATTTCTTTTTTGATCATCAGAAAAGATAGTGCCTGGGATGCATATACCAACGCTAAAATGAAAAAACTGACGAATGCGGTTTATTATTTTTCTAATGAAAATGTTAGCGGTTCCAAACCTTACCCTGTATTATCCAATAATATTTCTCCCTTTGATACTACGCTTGTGTATGAGCAGGGCGAACAGGCTTTATTTGGCCCAAACGACATCCGTTCGTTTTATACCGATAAAGATGGAAACGGACAATGGTTGCATGTAAGCGGTGATCATTTTGTAAGTGAAAATGACAGGATCCTGCTTCCGCTCCGGTTTTCTTATGCTTTTAACATTGCCGACAATATAACCAGTGCCGAAGTAGTATTAAAGGATAAAGATGGTAATGCTGTTGTGCTTTCAAGAGATGAATATGGTACAGAAAAAAAAACAATTGCATTTGAAAGCATTGTGCCGCTCCGGAAAATTGTGCTTGATTTTAGCAGGGGAGATATTGCCACGGTACCGGCTTTTGCCGCTGATGAAAATATTTTTTATACCCTTGAAGTAACAGACAGCAATGGGAATACGAAAACCAGCCGTTTCCTGTTTTTTAATGATGCCCATAGTTTGCGGGAAAGCTGCGGGCTGATCAATATAAATCCTAAGGTAACAGATCCCGCCTTCAATTTATTAGATAACAATGGTTTTTTACTTACCCGTATAATGCCCGACAGCAGCATTGTGCCTGCGCCTGTTTTTGAAATAAGAATGAAGAGCCGGCTTTCTTTCTGGCGATATATCCATGACAAAAAGAAAAAACTGAAAAACGAGCATCCCGATTTCCTGTTCCCGCAAAACGATAATTTAGTTTCCCTTCTGCCCCGCCCGTTAAGCTTTACCCCTTTTTTATTGAAGAAACCCGATACCACTCCGTATTACCTGCCCAACCCACTCCCTTTTGAATTGATAAAAACAGAAAATGGTAAACAGTATACAGACATTTTGGTTGCAGAATCCGCCCTGTTTCCGCTGTTACCATAATAATGTGCGAGCCTGATTTTCGAAAACGATTTATAAACATAAAAACCTTTTCATATGCCAGAATACAAAACCCCCGGAGTTTATATTGAAGAAATTCCAAAACTCCCTCCTTCCATTGCATCGGTTGAAACGGCAATTCCTGCCTTTATAGGGTACACCCAAAAGGCACAGTTAAAAGAGCCGGCCGATCTGATCAATATCCCCAAACGCATTACCTCAATGCTGGAATATGAACAGTTTTTTGGAGGTCCTCTGCCAGAAACAACCATCACTATAACGATAGATACCACACAGGGGGGGCGAATTGATGTGCAGGGTAAGGTAACTGCTCCATCGCCATACCTGATGTATTATTCCCTGCAATTGTTTTTTATTAACGGGGGTGGCCCTTGTTATATCGTTTCAGTAGGCGACTATAGCGGGGGCGGGGTAATTGACCAGGCAACGCTGCAGGGAGGACTGGATGAAATTGAAAAAGTAAATGAGGTTACACTATTATTGTTCCCCGATGGTTTAAACATGAGCAGCGCCGGCAATTATTATGCTTTATATAAAGAAGCCATGGATCAATGTGCGGAACTGAAAGACCGCTTTGCTGTCTTGGATGTATGGATGGACCCCGATACTACTGTTGACAATATACAGGTACTCCGCGATTTTGATTTTGGTACCATTGATATCGTAAAATACGCTGCTGTTTATTATCCCCGCATCTATACAAGACTGGATTACCAGTACGATGACGAAAATGCCGTAACCATTATTGGTGTAGGCGATGGTTCTTTGAGTGGAACGCTTACCGAATTAAAAGCAAAAAACAATGCTTATTATTTTATGGCTAAAGGTGCTGTGAGTGATATTGAAATGCTGATGCCCGCTTCCGGCGCTGTAGTTGGAAAATATGCCGAAGTGGATAATACAAGAGGCGTTTGGAAAGCACCCGCTAATGTAGGTATTGATTTCGCTATTCGTCCGGAAATATTGGTAACACACAAACAACAGGAAGGGCTGAACGTAGATACGCTTGCGGGAAAATCCATAAATGTTATCCGCAGTTTCGCAGGAAGAGGGCCTGCCATTATTTGGGGAGCCAGAACATTAGCGGGTAATGACAATGAGTGGCGCTATATTTCTGTAAGAAGATTTTTCAATATGGTTGAAGAATCTACAAAAAATGCTTCTGAGCGATTTGTATTTGAACCCAACGACCGCAATACGTGGATCCGTGTAAAATCAATGATCGAAAATTATCTCACCCAGCAATGGAAGGCCGGGGCGCTGATGGGCACCACTACCCGCGAAGCCTATTTTGTGAAAGTAGGGTTGGGTGAAACCATGACGGAATTAGATATATGGGAAGGGCGCATGATTGTAGAAATAGGCATGGCGGTAGTTCGTCCGGCCGAATTCATTATCCTGCGTTTCATGCATAAGATGCTCCAGGAATAATATTCCCACACATAACAGAACATGATTCTTTACTCTTAAAATCATTCAACATGTCAATCATATCATCTTCCAAAAAAGGTTACAGGCAACAGGATGATGACTGCGGCAATTGTGAAGAGAACGATACCGCCACTCAAAAGTCAATCAGCACCGAAAGGAAAAAATACTGCAACGAATTATATGCAACAGCAGGCGAGGTTACTACATATGAAACCAATTACTACGGGCAAACTACTTTATATGAACGAAAGAAATGCATGTTTGTGTGGACGGAGGATAATTACCGCCGCTACCGCAATACTGAAATATGTGTAGGCGCCGGGCTGCTTCAATCCAACGAACTGGTCAAAGAAAATGTTAGCAGCTACATTAAGTGGGGCAATGAGCTTTCTGCCAGCCTGAAGAATATTTTCAAGGCCGTAAAAGATGTAAAAACAAAATTAGGCGACTTGCGTACAGCAGCAGGTAAACTGGAAGATTGCAAAAATGACAGTTGCAATTGCACGCAAATGACCATTTTAACCGGTGAGCAGCAAAACAATTGCGATGCAAAACCTTCAACAGACAACAGACCTGATGAATGCAGCGATGCCAAAGAGGTACTGGATGAGCTGATCTGTATGCCCAAAGCCCTTGGATTTGATGTGGATTATCTTTTCAAAGCCTCTTCCGATGTGATCGGCATCCAGGTATTTTCCAACCTGGGTACCCTTGATCCATTGCAGAAAACGCTTTCGGATGATTCCAAAACTTTTGAAAAGCATATCCAGGATACTATGAAATTAAGAGAAAATGCTTTGAAAAAAATACAGGAAGACCTTGTAAAGGCAGTTCAGGAAACTGTTAAATCTGCTAACAAACTGTACAATAAGAGGAGTGATTTTGAAGGGCTGATATGTACTACAAAATTTATTTGTTGTCCTAAATGTGGTTGTGTTACAGAAGATGATAATTGTAAACCCCGCCTGGAAAAATGCAAAGAAGAGATTTGTGATATATGCGACGAAGTGAAGGAAACCTTTTGCAATGACAGCGGATGTAATGATGAAACCACTGCCGGTTGACAGCAGATGAATTATTCCATAAACAATTAAATCAATTATTATGCTTACGGAACATACTTATCAGAAATTAGCGGATACCTGGGATGCTAAGATCAAAGAATGCTGCGATAAGGAAGATCCTGATGATCCACGGGGCTGCGATTGCTGCTATGATAGCTGGCAGGATGAACTGAAAGTGGTGAAAACAAAATACAGCGAGTCGGAAGAGAAAGCCAAACAGCTAAAGGATGAACTGGCGGTTATTGCAGACCGGAGGGATAAATTAAAAATATGGTATGATGAGCTGACTAAGGCCAATGAGCTGGCCAGAAAGATATGCGATCAACTGGAGATGCTGCTTACCCAGGTTGATAAAGTGAGCACCAATACCGGGCTGGCTGTAAAGGCCATTAAAACCCTGTATTGCATGGTACGTGATTTTTATATGCAGGTAGACCTGGTAAAAACAAAATACGACCGCTTGCAGAATTGTATAAAATGTTTAAATAACCCGGCACTTGGTGCAGGTGTTGGCATAATAAAATGCCTGGAAGAATATGGAAAGAAATTGGAAATTGTTATTGCCACAAGGGATGAACTGATTAAAATGCTTATGGCGGCTATTAAGATTGCCTGTCGCATAAATAAAAATATTTCAGTTGAATACGGATTGGCTACCGTTATTACTGAATGGAAAACCGGTTTCAACTGTGATGTACAGTGTGATGATGATAATGCTGAACCTTGTGCACCAACAGGAGCAAAAGCCGGTAGCAACAAAAATGCAACCGCACCTGCGCAGGAAGATAGCTGTCTTGGCGCCTGTAGCCTTGAGCCTGTTTTGCTGTTCCCCATCTGTAAAGACCCGTATTATAATTGTATAGATGATCAGTACAAAGCCGATAAAAAAGATGCGGAAGATCTCGCTAAGGAATTATTAAAGGAGAATAAGAAAAAAGAAGCTTTGCTCGCCTGCAAACAAAGCCTTGAATCTGCTATTAAAGAAGTAGATCCCAAAAACAGGTGTAAATAATGCAGAAACCCATTCACTTCATCTTTAAAATTAAAAATTATGGCAGCCAAAGGAGATTACCCCATTCCTAAATTTCATTTCCAGGTAGAGTGGGGTGATGATTTCAGAATAGGCTTCACAGAAGCCAGCGGTCTCGACTTTGAAACGGAAGTAATTGAATACCGGGAAGGGAACAGCAAGAAATACAATAAAAGCAAACAACCTGGTTTAACCAAGTTCAGCAATATCACTTTAAAGAGAGGTACGTTTGAAGGCGACTTCGATTACTATAAAGAATGGCGTAAAACCTATTTATTCCAGGAGGGAAATAAAACAGGCTCTATGTATCGCCGAACCATTACCATTAAGTTGCTGAATGAAAACCATGAAGCCATTATTACCTGGAAACTGCAGAATGCGTGGCCTTCCAAAATACAATCAACCGATCTTAAAGCGGATGCCAATGAGGTGGCAATCGAAACCATGGAACTGGTACATGAAGGCTTGGAAATAATGAATGTTGATTAATTATGGCAGTTGAAAAAACAAGAAACCCGGATAACTTTTATCAAACGGTGAACTTTCATTTTCGTGTTGAATTTGTAAGGGAAGCGCAGGCGTTAGATATCAGTTTTCAATCGGTAACGGGGTTGGATTCCACCTTAGATACGGAAACGGTAAGAGAAGGAGGCGAAAACCGTTTTGAACATGTTATACCGTTAAGAAGAAAGTACGGCCCGCTTATTTTAAAAAGAGGGGTATTAACACCAACCGAATCGGGGATAACAAAATGGTTCAAACAGGTTTTTGACGATGAAAAGGTAATGCCGATCCCTACAGTGCACATTAAACTTTTAAATGAAGAACATCAGCCACTCATGCACTGGACAATTAATAATGTATGGCCCCGGAGCTGGAAAATAGGTGAATTGAACGCGGAGCGGGGAGAAGTATTAATTGAAACACTGGAACTGAATTATAATTATCTCATCTTAAATGATTGATACATCATGCCAATTGAAGTTCGGGAGCTGGTCATAAAAGCAACTGTTACGCAGGAAACAACAGCAGGCGATGCATTACAGCCTACCACCAATAATGCAGTTACCCCTAATGAAGAAATGATCAATAGCTGCGTGGAAAAAGTGTTAGCCATATTAAAAGATAAAATAGAACGATAGTCATGGAAAAACTCAGGATATATGCTTTCCTCGACAGGAATTTTGTTGATCCCGGCGAAGGGATCAGCCGTTTGCAACCCGCTTTTATGGCGCCCATCAATCCTGAATCGTTTACTAAGAATTTAAAAATTGATCTTGATCAGCGGCGTGGGCATGGCAGCCATGGAACCGACCTGCGGTTCCGGTCAACCGTGCCGGAAGAATTAAGATTGGAATTCATTCTGGATGGCACTCAAACCATGGAAGGATACGGAGGGGAGGATAGTTCTCTTAAAACAATGAAAGTGCATGGCCAGATCAGAAAGTTCTTAGACAGTGTTTATAAATACCAGGGAGAAATTCATCGCCCTAAATTTTTATTATTGATATGGGGTTCTGAAATACGGTTCCGCTGCATTCTGTCTAACCTTGATATTAACCACACCCTGTTCAACCAGGATGGAGAGCCATTACGGGCAAGACTAAACGCTACTTTTTTAAACTATAAAGCCAGGGAGGAAAGATTGGCCGAAGAAAGGCAGCAATCTGCCGATCTTACCCATCAGCGCATAGTGCAGCAGGGCGACCGTTTGGACCTCATGACCTTCAGGATATACAACGATTCAAAATATTTTTTGCAGGTAGGTAAGGCAAATGCACTTACCCATGTCCGTAATATAAAAGCAGGAACCGGCCTTTTTTTTCCACCCTTTGATAAAAATGAAACATAATGGAAGAAATATTAATTCCCAATGCTTCAAAGCACGATGTTGCTACTTTCAGTATCCTGGTAGATGATCAGGCAATCAATCCTTCTTACCAGGTATTGTCGCTATCTGTAGCTAAGGAGATCAACCGCATTCCCGCTGCTAAAATTATTTTACGGGACGGCGAAGCCAGCGATAAATCATTTGAGATCAGCAATAGCAATGACTTTATTCCGGGTAAA
The DNA here is from genome assembly GCF_009192765.1 of Agriterribacter humi. Classification (GTDB taxonomy): domain Bacteria; phylum Bacteroidota; class Bacteroidia; order Chitinophagales; family Chitinophagaceae; genus Agriterribacter; species Agriterribacter humi. The sequence goes on from NZ_VOHQ01000013.1 coordinate 76,546, forward strand.
AAGATCCTGATTAAAATAGGGCTCGATGGAGATGATACACAGGTTTTTAAAGGTATCATCATCCGCCACACCATCAGGGTAAAAGAAAATGGTGATGGCGAATTGCAAATTGAATGCCGCGATGAAGCAGTAAAGATGACGACTGGCAGGCATAGCCGCTATTATGAAAATATGAAAGATAACCGGCTCTTTGATGAACTGATCGGACGATACAACGGATTGCAGGCCGATGTTGCAGAAACAAAATTTACGCATAAGCACCTGGTGCAGCATCACCTCAGCGATTGGGATTTTATGTTACTGCGCGCCGAAGCCAATGCCATGCTGGTGAATGTAAATGATGGGGTGATAAAAATTTCGAAACCCGACACCACAACCGAACCTGTATTGCAGGTAACCTATGGTTCATCCATATTGGAATTTGAGGCGGAGATGGATGCCCGCACTCAATGGAAAAATGTAAAGGCCGCATCGTGGGATTATGCCAACCAGCAGTTATTTGAAGCTGAAGCCGATGAGTTTGCTGCTTTTGCACAGCATGGAAATATCGCAGGCAGCCAATTGGCCGAAGCGATCAATCTCAATGCTTACGAAATGAAACATAGCGGTCATGCGCTGGAACAGGAACTGCAGGATTGGGTAGATGGCATTATGCTGCGCAGCAGACTGGCGAAAATAAGGGGACGCGCAAAATTTACAGGTTTTGCCGGTATTAAACCCGGTGATATGGTAAAGCTTGAGGGTGTTGGTGAACGCTTTAAAGGGAAGGCTTATGTAACAGCGGTGAAGCAGGAGATGGGGAATGGGATGTGGGATACGCATGTGCAGTTCGGGCTTGATCCAGAGAGATATGCTTTTATTCATCAGGATATGCGAGATGCACCGGCTGCAGGATTGGCAGGAGCTGTTCACGGACTGCAGATTGGCATTGTAGTTCAGTTGCAAAATGATCCTGATGGAGAAGACCGGATAAGGGTAAAAATTCCGGTAATTGATAATGATGACCAGGGCATATGGACAAGAATTGCCAGTTTGGACGCAGGAGAAGACCGGGGTGCATTTTTTAGACCAGAAATTGGCGATGAGGTAATTGTGGGTTTTATTAATGATGATCCGCGCGATGCCATAGTACTGGGCATGTTGCATAGCAGCGCCAAACCGGCTCCCATTACCGCGCAGGATGTAAATCATGAAAAAGGATTTACCACCCGCAGCAAAATGCATCTGCAGTTTAACGATGATACTAAAACCATAACCATTGATACCCCGGCAGGCAATAGTATAACCATAGACGAACAGGGAATGAAGATTGAAATAAAAGATCAGAACAGCAATAAAATAACGATGGCAACTTCGGGCATTACAATAGAAAGTCCTAAGAACGTGGAAATAAAAGCAGGCGTGAACCTCACTTTATCCGCCGCTGCATCACTTACAATAGGTGCTGCATCGCTGGGTGTTAAGGCAGATGGCAATTTAAGCCTGGAAGGCGCATTGGCTAAATTGAAAGCGCAGGGCATTACAGAGATCAGTGGGTCATTGGTGAAGATAAATTGAGGTGTGAGGTGGTGAGGTATCAGATCGGCACCCGGGGATGGAGGGTCTCAGGTTACAGGTTACAAGGTGGACACAAACTACAAACCATAAACTATAAACAATAAATATCACCCAACTATGCCTTCCGCAGCACGACTATCTGATATGCATACCTGCCCAATGGTAACTGGTGTGGTGCCACATGTAGGCGGGCCAATAAGCGGGCCATGCGTGCCAACAGTGTTGATTGGCAGTCTTCCTGCGGCAGTAGTGGGCGATCTGTTGGTATGTGTTGGTCCGCCCGATACCATTGTAAAAGGATCGGCCACCGTGCTCATTGGCGGCAGACCGGCAGCAAGACAGGGTGACCTTACAGCGCATGGCGGGGTAATTGTGATGGGTTTGCCAACGGTGCAGATTGGAGGATGATGGAAAGTGATAAGTGATAAGATGCGTGAAACAATTAAAGTGTTAAATCAAAAAGATGAACCAACAATTCAATTCATTTCTTGGAACAGGCTGGGCTTTTCCCCCCGCTTTCGACAGGGATGCAGCCACGGTAGCGTTGGTGAGCGATGAAGAAGATATTAAACAGAGTTTAAACATCCTCTTGTCTACCAGCCTGGGCGAAAGGGTGATGCAACCCCGGTACGGATGCAACCTCAATGATTATTTGTTTGAGCCGCTCAGTAGTTCCATGATCGGTTTTATAAAAGACAGGGTGCAATCCTCCATTTTAATTTATGAATCCCGCATCGTAGTAGACAAAATTGAAGTAACGCCCGATGGTTCTTTTGATTTGATGGAAGGGCGGTTTATCATTAATGTGGAATATACCATTCCAGGAACCAATTCGCGGTTTAATTATGTGTATGATTATTATAAGAATGAAGCGTTAAAGCCGGTGTAGTAGCAAAAACAACTTTACTGAACCATGTTTGATTGCAATAACCTTATACATCCTTTTCAAAACGACCCCGGTGTAAGTCAGCAGCAGCGGGTGATGGATGACTTATTATCTGCCTCACCAAAAATTGACGGGCGCAACATAGCTGATTTACTGCATTACTTTGTACAACTTTCTCCTCATGTTAATTATTACGATGAAAAGCTGAATGTAAGCGACTGGCAGCCATTTTTTCAAAAGAGTATTCCGTTTACGTTGGCAGCCATTATTAAATATGATATAAACGCTGTTACCGAAAAAATTGATCACTATAAAAAAACATTCAGCAGGCATCCCTCCAAAGCCGGATTGCAATTGCTGCTTCACTATGTATTTCAGGAGGTTATTAACCGCATCAATGGCTGGCATTTGCAGTTAAAGGGGAGCGGACTTCCGGTAGAACTGGTTGTTGAAAAACTGATTAAGGACAAACTGCGGGAGCCGTTAAAAAAAATGATCTGCAATAATAATGTAGCGGTAAAATATTATTGCATAAAACCGGTTGATTTTGCCCGTCTTGCTGCAAACGAAGTGTGGAACCTTGATTTGACTGTGGAGAACGCAAAAGAAAACTGTAAACCGCAAGGTAAAAGTAAACGCAAACGGCTTATCTCTTTAAGAGATCAGGTTGTAAGCCTCCTGCCTTTCTTTTTGGATGCTATTCACATTATTGCCGGTACTGCTGCGCAAAGTATGGAACAAAGCCTTTTCCCGCTGAAAGAAGAGTTGCAGAAGAATCATACGCCTCATTTAGCATTGTTGTTTGCTTTTTTGAAATTGTTTCAACACCTGCAGGGAGATCTGAATACATATACTAAAAAGCATCTTGATTTTTTTTACAAACAGGTTCTGAAATTAAAAGCCCGTGAAGCAGTGCCAGATAAAGCGCATATCGTTTTTGAAATCCAAAAACAATTGGATAAATATTTACTGAAAAAAGGACTCTTAGTTAAAGACGGGAAAGATAATAACAAATCAGAAATCCGCTTTGCGCTCGATGAAGAAATGATTGTGAACAAAGCACAGGTAGCGGATAAGCGCACGCTCTTTCTTAATAATCAGAATGCATTTGAACATACTTATGTAGAAGGCGTATACATGGCGCCCAATGCAGATAAGGCGGATGGGCTGATAAAAGATTTTAAGGATACTGATCCCGGCAGTTTTGCAACACTGGGTGCTAAGCTCAGCAAATACACCGACCCCGAAAAATCGTTGGCCCAGCCATATCCCAATGCCCGGATAGGGTTTATCCTCGCATCACCGGTGTTGCTAATGAAAGAAGGAAAAAGAACAATAGATATAACAATAGCCTGCGGATTAAAAGATGATTACTGCAATAAGATAACCATAGCGGAAACACCACCATCGCAAAACTGCTGCGAGGAAAGCACACCCGGTACGCCGGGAACGGCAACCATCCTGCAAAAAAAATATCCTGATTTTATTGATTCCCCCGGTTTTTACAATGACATTGTTGCGGCGCTGAATGAAACGTATTATTATATCAGTGAGCACCTGGTTGTGGATGCAGTAAAAAAAGGGATCAGTAAAGAACTGGAAAAAAAGCTGCGCATTTTTCTTATCCGCGAAAGGAAAGTATGCTATTGCCCGGAAGAAATAAAGCAATATGATGCGGTTATAAAAAAAGCGCGCTGGGATATTTTTTACAACGCCGCTTTGCCTGCCGAAAGAACTGTATTGGATGAACTGTTTAAACCCCGGAAAGCTTTAAAGCTGTTATTCAGCGGGGAGCAGGAATGGATTGAACCAACCGGCGCTTTAGCCATTACTATAAGCCCTGCACTTGCTGCAGGTAAATTTCTTTTGCAGATCAATGTCACGCTTACACCCGATCAACCTGCTGTAGGCTTTTATAACAAAGAAAAGTTGAAGGAGGATTTTAATACCACCCTGCCTTTGGTTAAAATTGAACTGGATGATAAAATAAAATTGGTATTTACAGGTAATGAACTGGAAGAAAGGATAGAAAATAAAGGAGATACCGATAATTGTTGTTTGTTAAAAGCATCATTCTCCGATATGCATACTGTATCCTTATATCATTTTTTCCGGAATGTAACTATATTGGATAAATTAAGTAACAACCCGCCCGATGCAACAAGGATTGATGTAAGCGTATGCGGGCTCAAAAATTTTGTTGTACAGAATGACGAGAGCGTACAGGATGCAAATGGCCTTGTATATCCGTTTGGAACGCGGCCAGACATTGTTGATTTTAGTGTGGTCAATCCAACGGCTTGCATTACACAGGCTTTTGTTAACGACGCAGCGCCGGTTATCTCTGTTAAAGCCAGAAACTATCTTCAAAGTCTCATCACTCCTGCAAACGGATTCAAAAAAGTAATAGCAAAAAATGAGCTGGAACTTTTTTTAGATATAAAAGACAATAGCAATAACCCGGTTTTCAATAATGCCGATAAAATAGCAATAAGAGCATTGATTAATGACAAAACAAAAAGCTATTGTCTTCACAATCAAACGGGTCCCAATTTTTATATAGGATCGGGTGAAGTTTTTTGCAAGAAATGGAATTCGGTAAGGGTTAATTTAAACTGGAAAGACAAACCCAATGATTTTAGGGAATATTATAATGCCTACGTGGTGGAAGATGTAAACCTCCAGGTATTTGGATTGGACCAGGATAATTTTAAAATTAAAGTTTCCGTGCTTCAAAATGGCAGTTGGGTTGACGAAGTGCTCAATAGAAAATTATTTGATGTTGTTCCTCCTCCCGCAATCCCCAAACTTACTCCGGCGTCTCCGCCGCCGTGTGCACCGGATCCTTTCTATAACCAGGGCATACTTTTGAAATCTTCTGATTTTCCGGGGCAGCTTAACCCGGCATTTGTTCTGACTGATACTGCAGATGCTGTTTTCAAATCAGATACCAGAAAAGGATTTATTAAAATCAATTTGCAGGAACAGGACTTTTTGCACAAAGACTATCCATTTATTTTAGCCCGGCAGATGATGGCCCTGGGAAAATATCCTGATTCCATTCTTGAAGGGGCCGTGTATAGAAAAGACGGCAATACGGTTATCGTCTTTAGAAGCCTTGGCAAAGCAATTGTTGAACTGAAAGACGAAATATTCAAATCTAAAGATGCCGCACAGGTTGCTAAGGATATAGTAGATGCATTAAATACAACTTTTGATGCTGCAATTGGCTTTCCACCGCCACCACCTGTTAATAGTGTAAGCGATGGGGAGAGAGATACACTCATTCCACTGGTTCATGGCAGTAAAACGCTTGCTGATAACGCACTGCAGAAAACGATAGACACAAAAGACAAGTTGGCCGTGCTTCAAACATTCCTGGGTATTTTTGATATTTTTACCGGGGAAATAGTTAAGCCATTAACCGTATTGATCCCTAATGAGCCGTGGACGCCTATCATTAAAAACATCTCCCTTGATTATACTGCCACAGCTACTATTGCTGATATTGATCTGATTCATCTCTATCCTTTTGATGGTACATATAAAGCAGAAAAGATAACATTACAGCCCACATTATTTCCCACATACTGTGATGAGGGCAGTTTGTTTATTGGTTTAAAAGACCTGGAACCCGGCAGTAATGTAAATGTATTATTCCAGTTAGCGGAAGCTACGGCCGATTCGGAGTCGGATATAGAAGAAGTGAACTGGTATTACTTAGATAATAATCAATGGAAATTACTCCGCAAAGGCTTTGAAGTATTGGATGATGCTACAGATGGTTTAACCACTTCGGGCATAGTAAAATTTGCATTGCCTGAAAACATGACAAAGGATAATACGATCCTTACCAAAGAACTGCATTGGATTAAGGCGTCCATTCCTAAAAATAGCAAAACCGTTAGCGAAACCATCGGTATATACACCCAGGCTGTCCGTGCTACCTTCACCAATGAGGAAGGAAATGACAAACTGCGTCTTTCTCAGCCACTGGCGGCCGGCGCTATATCCAAACTGAATGAGGCCGATGCCAATGTTAAAAAATTAAGTCAGCCTTTTGATTCCTTTGGTGGTCGTGTGCCGGAAGCTGAAGGGCATTTTTATGTGAGGGTAAGCGAATTGCTGCGACACAAAGGAAGGGCGATACAAAAATTCGATTATGAACGGTTAGTGCTGGAAGCTTTTCCTCAATTGTTTAAAGTAAAATGCATCAATCACAGTTTCGCATTGAATGCGCATGAATACAAAAACGATTTTCCCATTGCTCCCGGTTATGTGCTGCTTGCAGTTATTCCCGATTTAAACCAATTAAAAGCCGCCCAATCTTTTGAGCCGCGGGTTCCGGTAAGCATGCTTGATGATATACAGGAATACTGTAAAAAACGCAGTTCAGCTTTTGTGCGTTTCCGGGCGATGAATCCACGATATGAAAAAGTACATTTCTGTTTAAAAGTAAAATTGATCGCGGGCAAAGATGAAAATTACTATAAAGAAAAGCTGAAACAGGACCTCCGTGAATTTTTAGCGCCCTGGGCAATTGGGGAATATGATAAGCTACGGTTTGGCCAGTGTGTTGGCCGGTCTGAAGTTATACGTTTTTTAGAAACAAGAGATTATGTGGATTATATTATTGATTTGCTTATGCGGCATGATGATGATCCCTGGCCGGATAAAACAAAAGAGGAGGAACTGGTAAGTCCGGTATGTCCTAAAACGCCGCGCAGTATTTTAATTGCAGGTGATATTGATGTTTGTATAGTGGGTAATGATTGTGAGGAATGGCAAAAATGCCATAATGAACAGGGCCTGGAAATGGATTGCTGTGAAAATAAAAGAATACCGGTTGTTGACTATTGCATAAAAGACATCATAGGATAATCATTTGGGATGGCAGAAGAATCAAAAAATATTACACTTATTGGCAAACAAAATTCGGGCTTCCCGGATTACCTGGATTTTGATAAGCTAAGAACGGAAGGTATTGATTACCTGGGAAGATTGGGTGGTAAGATATGGACAGATCATAATGTGCACGACCCTGGTATCACTATCCTTGAAATGTTGTGCTATGCATTGCTCGATCTCGGGTATCGTACCAACCTGCCGGTAGAAGATCTGCTTACCCCGAACCCGGACGATAAGTCGCAGGATAACAATTTTTTCACACCTGCACAAATACTGACCTGTAACCCGCTTACCATTACCGATTTTAGAAAGCTGCTCATAGATATAGAAGGAGTTAAAAATGCCTGGCTGGAAGTTGCAACAGATGAGATTGATTTCTGTCGCCCTCCCCGCCAGCCTGGTCCTGTACTAACGGCAACGGCTGTCGCTTTACCCAGCGGGCAGGAATGCACAGATTATCTGAATGGGTTGTATCATGTGTATATTGACCTGGAAGAGCACGTTGAAAAAATATACAAAGACGATCCTGAAGCAAAGAAAAAGTATCTGAAGGACATGGAAGGTAAGATCAAAGATGCACTGATGGCGCACAGGAACCTTTGTGAAGATTTTATTGATATTTATTTCTTATGTAAACAGGAAACAGGTATATGCGCCGATATAGAGCTGGAAGAGGGCGCCGATGCTGAAAAGGTATATATGGATGCAGTAGAAAGATTGAGCGATTTTTTTTCCCCCGCTCCCCGGTTTTATACGCTTCCGCAGTTATTGGAAAAACAAAAATCAATAGATGAAATTTTTGCCGGACGCCCTTATAACATTACCGAAAGCCATGGTTTTGCGGATACCGAAGAACTGGAACAACTGAAGCTGAGAAAAGAGATTCATTTGTCGGATGTATATCATGTTTTATTTGACGTAGAAGGGGTTAACGCAATTCGGAATCTTCGCCTGCAAACCTGTAATGCTGGTATTACATATCCTGTTAAGGGCTGGAAATACCATATTCCCCAAAATCATGTTCCGGAATTTTCACTGGGTTGTTCGGGATTTCAATTTAGCAGGAATGGCATGCCCGTATTTATAGATGTAAAAAAATTTGAAGGCCTTTTTGAGATCGGCTTTGCACATAACGGAAAAGTGCTGCATCAACCGCCATCGCCTTATCTCGACAGTGAAATTCCCAAGGGAGTGTACAGGAACGACCTGGGTGATTATTATTCCATACAGAATGAATTTCCAAGGGTATATGGCATTGCGGAAGGCGGGCTGCCGGATGATGCTTCCTCCCCGCGAAAAGCGCAGGCCTATCAGTTGAAGGCCTATCTTTTGTTTTTCGATCAGTTGTTAGCCAATTATCTTTCCCAATTGCAGCATATGCGTTCTTTATTCGCTTTATCGGCATCAGATAATGACGGGGAAAATCATACTTATTTTATCAGCCAGCTTTCATCCGTTCCCGACCTGCAGAAACTGCTTCGTTTTAATAGCAATGAAAGCAATGCAAATGCTTTGGGCACAGAGGGCACTATACTGGTGCTGCCGGTAGATAAGATGAAATTGCTTGAGCTTAAAGAGAACAATACATTAAAGGACTTATCGCCGGATAATATCGAACCCTATACTTTTGCCACCGTGGCCGAAAGGGATACAGTTATCAGCCAGTTGAAGAACGACCTTGTATTTGAACAATACGAATGTGTGTATGTTACTAAAGCCGATGATTGTGTTTACTATTATATCCTTACCAGCTCTGATGAAATAGCCCTGATTAGTAAAAAATATTTTAAAAATTTGCAGGAGGCTGCGGAAAATGCCAGTTCAGTAAAATACATCGGAACGTTTAGTGAGAACTATCGTTCCTTTGTTTCTGCAACCGGTAATTTTTCATTTGATATTGAGCTCAACCTGCTCACATTTGAAAAATACCTGCAACTGATTGTTGAAAACAAGGAATTGTTTGTGCAACGCAGGCAGCAATTTTTAAATCACCTGCTCTCCAGGTTTGCCGAACAATTTACCGATTACGCGCTATTGTCATTTGGTTTTTCCAATAACCGGGACGCAGCATCATCCGGTATAAAAAGCAAAGAAATATTTTTAACGCATTACGCAGATCTCAGCAGCAACAGGGGTAAAGCCTTCGATTACTTAGAGAACAACTGGAACAATGATAATGTTTCCGGCTTCGAAAAAAAAGTGAAAGCCGCCAGCGGAATCGCTAACTGGAAGCGGCGTAGTCTTTGCAATTTTGAAGTAGCTGAATATGAAGAGCAGTTTGAAGTGATATTAAAAATTGCCGGCACTTCCTGGTTCAGGATTGATGAAAAATTTGATACGAAAGACGAAGCATTGATGGCAGCCAGAGCCCTGTTTACAGCTTTACCCGATAAGGAAAATTATCAACCTGAATTTATCAAATATGATAATGCGTATAAACTAACCCTGCATTACGCGCCAAACCTCTCAGCGGTTTTCCCGTTTCAATATGCTGCAAAAGAAGACGCGATGGCTGTTGCCGGTAACATTACAGGACTGTTTATACCAAAAGATCCGGCGGCCGCAGTATTTGAAAGCGCCTATATATATATTCCACGATTAAATGATTCCGGTGGAAAGCAGGTTCGCAGATCAATAGCGTTTTATTCCTCTGAAGAAGAAGCGCGAAAAGCAGTATTGAAAACAATAACGAAAATTGACGATCGTAAAAAATGGGAATATGGTGAAGGTGCTGCTCCCCTGGGCGCATTGGTTTATGATGTAAAAAGCACCGGTGCCTTATCCTTTATTAATACAGATGCTTTTAAAATTGACATTAATAACAGCATCGTCGGAAAACCTGACCGATTTACCTATGACCTGTTAGATAAAGAAAATAACTTCAAATTTCAATCCGTAAATGAATTTAATGATGCTGCTGAAGCACTCGCAGATGTCGCTGTATTATTGGGCTTATTAACCAGTGAGCAGAACTATGAAATTTTCCGGAACACTGCAACCGGTAAGTTTACTATCCGGATAGCAGATCAGGGAAGCGTAAGGGCTGTTTGTATAATTGAAAGCAATACAGAAGCAGAAGCGGGGCAGATTCAGCTTCTGGTCCTTAATATTGTAAAAAAGAATCGTTACTTTATCGCAATAGAGAAACAGCCCCATCGCTGGAAATTCAATTATAGTCTGGGGTATGAGAAAAATAACCTGTATTTATTTTATAGTGTACATGATTACACAAATCCGGAAGAGGCGCTTGCCGCCGCCACCTTATTTTATAATGCCTTGTCAACCTTACGCGTTGACGCCGTCAAACATGAGCTTTTTTTAGTGGCGCATAGGGATGATATACCTGTTAGCTCTGCAAAACTAATTACTGAAGAGGATCCTGGAGATATAACCAGGCTAAAAACTGCTATAGATAAGCTATTGCTGGAACAAAGAGAAATACAACGCCTTTCAGAAAGTACTGATCCTGCCGCGTTCTCTGGTAGTGTGCGTATAGATCCTGTTAGTGAACAGGGCTTGTTTGTGTACCGGCTGGTAGACAAAGACCGGCCTTTTGCTTTTTATAGCAAGCCTTTTGCTGATAAAAATAGTGTTGCACTGGAATTAAAGAACCTGGTTAAATTGTTTAAATACGGTGCCGGCTACCTGCAAATTTGTATGGGTGGCGATATCATTAATAAAAGAAAAGATGAGGTCACAAAGATCACCTGGTATCACTACCAGCTTAAATGTCTGAATCAATTTTATCTGTCAGGTCCTTCGACGGGAAAACCGCTGATTCTTTTTGAAAGCACGGAAGGCTACCAAAACAGTGACGATGCAGAAAAAGCATTTACCGAAAATTACCTGTTGCTGCTGCACATGGCATCTGATCCGGTCAATTATGGAAAATCCATAAGTCTTACAGAAACTCCTATTCATAATGCAGATAGCTTCGGCAATAACGACAGTATTGTTTTTGTACCTGCAGCAACGAAAGATGCGCTGGGCGTTACGGATAATGTGGTGATAGCTGCACTAGTGAAAATGGCACTTACATATCCCATACGGATGGTGCAGCATAAGTCAGAGCGGTTTTATGAACTTTTTCCCTGTGAACAAAATCCCGGTGAAACCCATACGGATAATTGTGTTAAGAAAAATGAGCCATATGTATATTATTTCACATTGTTATCTCCGGAGCAGGGGACTGAAAAATGGCAGAGCTTAAAATTCTATACCAGTTCCGGAGAAGCAAAGAAGGAATTTGATTTTTTCCTCATGCTTTTGTGGTACCCGGGCAACTATTACGCGGATTGTGATTGGTGTGCTGATGATAAAACCATATACCGCGTTTACCTCAGGGAAGTGCTGGCAGAAAGCGCTGAACGCTTTAGTACGGAAGAGCAGGCCTGGGGCAGGGAAGGCGTGCAAAAACTCATTTGTACTTCACAAACCGGGAACGCTTTTCATATGTACAGGCGAAAAGAAGACTGCTGTTATTCATTTTATGTGGCCTGCGGCACCGGGTTTATTTATCATCCCTGCAAATATGATACACCGCAAAAAAGAGATGAGGCATTATTGAAATTGTACCAGTCAATTAAGGAAACAGTACAAAAAAAAGCATGGCAAACTGAAAATAATGACAATGCAGTTGTATTGAGAAATGGCAATGGAGTTGTGTTTGCCGCTGTTCTTATCAATAACGGGGACAATAATTGTATAAGCGACAGGATAGCAGCTTTAACCGGATGCGTTGACTCAGACAATAATTATAAGGAAGAGGAAGGAAGAATAGTTTTAAGGAACGATCAAAATGAAATAGTTGCCGCCTCAGTTCAGAAAAATATAACCCTTACAGCATGGAAAGAAATGTTGCAGTTGTTCGTTTGCTATTATCCGGTAAAAAAAACGATGGATGTAAAAACCGGTGGCAATAATTACAGCTACTGTATAGAAATAAAATTACCCGGCTTCAATACCTGCAGTGAAGACATGCTGGAAGAAAAGCCCTGCGGCTGCGGCAGTGAAGCCGCAGAAGGTGAATCAACCTGTTATATTGCATGGAAAGGTGATTGTTGCTATGCCTCATGCGCGGAAGCGGAGCAAGCTTTACAAACGATTACCAGGTTGTTACTGAACTACAGCTATTACCAGCCTGTATTTGATTGTGAATGCTATTCCTATGGCATTGCCATTCAGTTCAGCAGGAATACGGTGATAGCCGATGAAAATATTACCTGGTACTGGCAGGAAGCAGCTATCCGCAACTGGCACAGCAGTGAAATAGTAGCGGTTAACCCACAATGTTATACCAGCCCCGAGATGGCTTGTGAAGCAGTAACCCGTGCCGGAGAGCGGATCAACAGCGAAGGGCTGCACCTGGTAGAACATATTTTGCTACGCCCGCGGTGCAACCCGGAAGATTGCCGTTGCGAACAATACAATAAGCAGTGTGAAGATGAAACAGGATGTCGTTTTGTATGGCCTGCTCAGGCCGATGATCCGTGCACGGAAGAAAAGGATATCTGTTTTGTTCCGGGCGCCGACCGGTATTCTTTTATTGCTACCATCGTATTGCCTGCCTGGCCGGAACGTTTCCGCAAAAAAGAGAACAGGGCGTTGCTTGAAAATATTTTATACCGCGAAGCTCCTGCACATATATTGCTGCGCATATTGTGGCTGGCGCCACACGATTTTTGTTGCTTCGAAACAAAATATAAGGGCTGGGGCCGCTGGCTTGCACAAAAGAAAAATTGTGTTGATGATTTCTCTGTATGTGATTTTCTTGCATTCTTATTTGACCGCAACTATGAATGTTTGGATGATTGTATGGTATGTCTTCCCTGCGGAGATGATATACAGCATGCCGGACCTTGTTTTGATGAAGCGGATAATACAGAAAGAAAGAATACATATTTGTCTCAGATCAATGATCTCTATTGCTGGTATGATCAAAACTGTGATCAATACAAATTTGAACCCTGTGAAAAAAGTGAAACCGATAATCCGGATGTTCCGGGTGTCCCCCTATTAAACATAGAAGAGCAGCCGTTGAATGCAATAAAAGAAATAAAAACTTCGCCTGTTAAAAAATCCGCCATCACCAGAAAAGAAAATAAACCAGCAACTGCTTTATCAGGGAACAATCCCGAACCAGGCAGGCAGAAACGCCAGGTGGTAAACAGCCGCCTTGCTAAATACAGGAAGGTTGCAGATGATATATTTGAAAAATCGGACAATAATACTGTAGCAGCAAAAGTGCAGCGTTTTTTGCTGGATCCTTATCCAACGCAGCAAAGACTAACAAAATTGATAATTGAAGTGCTGCAAAATAATAATCCTGAAAAAATGGGGAAAAGGCTCACAAAAAAACAAGTGCGGGAACTGCTGCAAACGAGTATTTGTTATTTTTTAGATAAGATTTTTTTTAATGGTAAGGATAAGCCTAAGCCCGGCGAATTAAAAAGAATTATTGAAAAGCTGCGAAAAGCAGAAACAGATATGAAGGCTTTATATGATTACTGGGGCTTTGCTGAGATCATGGCCTTTGAACCCGGCCTGAATGAGACAGAAATACATAATCTTTTTTTGGGAAATGCAAAGTAACCTGTTATGCAACACATCATAAAAAAACAGGTCATTAGCCTGGCGATCAATAAAAAATCCGGTGCATTTCGCATGCAACAAGCAATGAGTGCGCATTACCGGAATAAGGTATTGCCAGTGCTGGAAAATGTTTTTAACGAACTGTCGCACGATGATGAAATGATTCATATTGATCATTTGGAAATTAACCTGGGCGAAGTTTCAGAAGATGAGATTAACCGGGATGACTGGGGTGAAGATATACGTTCAACAATAAAGGAACAATTGTATGCTCAAATAGGCCAAGCCCGGGAAAGAAAGCAGATTGGCCACGAAGCAAAAGCAATTGGTATTTGCAGGCAGTGGCTCTTTTATATGCAAAACGGTTATTTGCCCTGGAATACGCTGCAGGTAAATGAAGCATGGTATAACCAGGTGCTGGAAGCGCTTGCTGCCGACTATAACAGCGTGACCGAATTAAGAGGAATCATCAAACAACAACCGGCTGTTAGCCACAGGATCGTATGGCAGCACAGTGAAAAGTTTCTGATTCAACTGGTGACTATTTTGGCTCCCGAAGATCGGCCTGGCCTGGCCAATGTAATAAATGGCTTACAGCAAATGTTTTCCCGATCAGGGGAGCCCGCACCAACAGGCACGCAGGAGAGCGCATACAAGGTTAAATTATGGGAGCGGCTGATATTTTTATCTGCCGGTTTAGAAAAAGGACTTACTCCAAAACGATTGGTGGAAGAAGTTCGGAAAATCAATGACATCACAATAGGTTCCGGTGAACTACGGGTAGAAAGCATTGATGAAGAAGGATTATTTGTACAGTATGCGGGAATAGTATTGATACATCCATTTCTTTCCACGTTGTTTAAACGATTGCAATGGGTGAAAGAAGGTAAGTTTGAAGACGATAAATCAAAACAAAAAGCGCTTCACCTTTTACATTATGCCGCTACGGGCAGAGAGGAAGCGGAAGAATATGAATTGGTTGTTCCCAAAATACTATGCAACTGGCCGCTGGCAATGCCGATAGAAAGGGATGTTGAACTAAATAAAAACGAATTAGATGAAACAGACAGAATGCTGATAGCGGTTATTGAACAATGGCCGGTTTTGCAAAATACTTCAGCAGATGGACTGCGCGAAGGATTTCTGCAACGAAAGGGAAAGTATTTTAAAAGGAATGACAAACGGTATCTGCAGATAGAAAGCGCTTCAATAGATGTGTTGCTAGATCAACTGCCCTGGAATATGGGAATTATTAAGCTGCCCTGGATGAAAGATATGTTGTGGGTGGAGTGGAGATGAGGGGTAAGAGGTGAATAGTGAGAGGTGAGAGAGAAAAGTGAGAAGTGAAAAGTGAGTAGTCGGGATGTGAATTGAGTAGTCAGTGGTAATATCACCACCCCGGTTAGTGTCTCCACTAACCGGAAAAAATATAATTAAACGCTTCGCTATATACGTTAAATATGAAAACGGCTGAACCAAAAACAGCAACTGTTGCCAGCAATGCAAAGGCAAATCAGCCTTTCTTCGCAAAAGAAGGGGATGGACTTTTTTTTAAAGAAGGCAAAAGGGAAGCTGCTTTTTTTAAATCGTCATCTTTGTATAGTGTAAATGGTCAGGGGGTATTGCAGACAAAATCTGCTTCGCCGGCCGGCCGGCTTACGATTGGTCAGCCCAACGACAAATACGAACAGGAAGCAGATGCCATGGCGGATAAAGTGATGCAACGGATGACAACGCCTGGTGTGCTTACAAAAGAGGACACAACCGTACAGGCAAAACCGCTGACTTCTTCAATAAGCCCTTGGGTTCAGGCAAAATGCGCCCATTGCGAAGAAGAAGAAAAATTGCAGAAGAAAGAAAAGGATGAGGAAGCATTAAGGAAAGTGCAACGTAAACCTATATTTGAAAGCGATGCAAGGCTACAGGATGATGATAATAATATCCATCGGAAGTGCACCGCATGCCGGGAGGAAGAAAAGAAAATGCAACGTAAAGAAACGAATGGCAATGAAACAACAGCGGATAGCGCTTTAGAAAATTATGTTGGAAGTCTGAACAACGGCGGGGAACCATTACCCGAAAAGATACGCAGTGTTTATGAGCCGCATTTTGGTTATGATTTCAGTAATGTAAAAGTGCATACGGATACCGTTGCCGCAAAATCAGCCCAATCCATTAATGCATTGGCATATACTTCCGGGAATAATATTGTATTCAATAGCGGGCAATATTCACCAGCTACGGATAGCGGTAAAAGATTGTTGGGGCATGAGTTAACGCATGTTGTGCAACAGGGAGGAGGCATATCCCCTAAAATTCAGCGGCTGGGAGATCTATCAAAAGTTCCGCCAATGGCTTGTGATGTAGCCAATACCAGTTCCGGGGGCACAGTTGCGCTAACTTCTTTATTCCTTACATCTTCAACATCTTTATCTGCACCACAACGAAATGATATTGCCCTGTTTGCTGCCAGTTGGCAGGCAAGCGGTGGCACGGATACTTTACGTGTTGATGGATATGCAAGTACGCCTGGGGCTGATGAAATGAACTGGCGGCTGTCGTGCGAGCGGGCGCTATCGGTTTCCAATGAATTACGAAATAATGGTGTACCCGATAATATGATTGAAATATTTGCCCGGGGTGAAACAAATGAATTTGGTGCGCAGGCAAATAATCAAAGAGCGGATATTACTATGATAGCGGCGCCACCAGTTCCTGTAATTACCAGCGAAACGGTAGTAACTTCCCCGGGTTCCCGTGCCAGAACTACCGTTGGCGTTGGGGAAGAAGTGAACCTTACGCATTCTTCCGGGAACGTGGCAACTGCATGGGCCACAACTGCCGGAACCTTGTCTGCTAATGTTGGCGCCACTGTATTATTCAGTGCTCCGGATACAGCGCAAACGGTTACTGTAACGGCTGATACTGCCACTATTGATTTTACAATAATCGCTCCCGATGATGTGCATATGGACAATGTAGGCGGCTCTGTTAAACATCATCTAAACTTACCTGATTCCGGGATCCTCGCGGATGTTTTCCTGTTGCCTGATAATGTAAATTTCAATAAGGTAACTTATCGTGAATTAGACGTTGTTGGGATAGCTACATCAGGTGCATACTCATGTAATACTTTTAAAGGTGGACATTGCTCTCCTGCGGGATTGGGCCCTTGCGGAGATAAAAGCCTTACCACTACAGTGATAGCGGGCAAAGGAACAAAATCAGTTTTGGGCGATTGCGCTTATTCCGGTCATTGTGGTGGCCTGCCGCCATTTGCTCCGGGGATAATTGGCCTGTTTATTCCTTATGAATATAAAGTAGGCACAGGAAGCTTCAGAAGGTTCGCCACCGTTTTCCAGGTGCATTCACTTGGCGCCGATGCTTCCACACTAACTACACGCAAAGCCGGAGCGAATGGAAGCACTACCGTGACAGCACCGACAGCATTGATTGGCGTATGTCCTTAGTTTTAGACGAATTGAAGTTAGGTATTGGTTAATTAAAACAGAATAGCATAACGCCGCCCGGTTAGTGTCTCCGCTAACCAGCGAATAGGAATACACCTGGTAAATAAGATTAAACGCTACGTTACTGAAGTGAGCGCAAATATGAAAACGACTGAACCAAAAACGGCAACGGTTGCCAGTGCTGCAAAGGCAAATCAGCCTTTCTTCTTAAAAGAAGGGGAGGGGAGTTTTTTTAGCGAAAGCAATGGCGCATCCGCTTTCTTTAAACCTTCAAAATGTGTTGCCTGTAAGCCGGAAGAAAACAGTATCCAGCGCCAGGAAAAACCTGATGAACCAGTAACAAAAGATGTTTCACCAGGCACTACGCCATCGCCGCCTACACCAGTTCGTACCCCCCGCGCAGCCAGGTGCATTACAAATCCTGCATTTCCGGATTTCGGATGTTTTGCAGGCCAATTAAAATTAGATGTTGATGAAAATCTGCAAAACAACGCTTACCGGTTTTACCAGGCAGCGAATTTACATCCTGGCGATAATGAACTCATGTGGAATACTTTTCTGAGATACGGAATAGGCCGTAATCTTTTGCAAACAAGTTTCGGTTTTATGGGTGCAAATAAAAAATGGGGAAATATTCTTTCTTACGGTGCTGGAATAGGTATGAAGTCGTACCAGTTTCTTAAGGATGGTGAACTAAAACTGGATATACAAATACCTGTAGGAAAAGGAGTAAACCTCGATATAAAATTTGATTATAATACCAATCCCGATAAGCCGGCAGATGAGAAAGTAAATACATCCATTGGTATATCGGGTCGCTTTTAATGAATGTTGTAGCATGAAAACCGCTGAAGCAAAAACAGCATCTGTTGCCAGGATGCAAAAGGCAAATCAGTCTTTCTTTTCAAAGGAGGCGGAAGGAAATTTTTTTGGAAGTAACAATGCCAGGAAACCTTCTTTTTTCAAATCACCAACAGCTTACGGTATAAATAGCAGCGCTAAATTGCAAACAAAGTTAACCATTGGTCAGCACAATGATAAGTATGAACAGGAAGCCGATTCAATGGCCGATACAGTAGTACAGCGATTAAACGCTCCTGGTGTGCTTGTTAAAAATGAAACTGTTCAGACAAAGCCACTTGCTACTTCGATCGTTCCTTTAGTTCAAACAAAATGTACCCATTGTGAGGAAGAAGAAAAATTGCAGACGAAAATGGATGAAACGTCAGCAGTTACAGCATCTCCCACTATTGAAAGTAATTTATATGCTTCGAAAGGTAATGGGAGATCGCTTTCCGATGTTACGAAACTTCAAATGGAAAATGCATTTGGCGCTGACTTTTCGGGTATACGTATCCATAATGATAGTTCGGCAGTACAAATGAATAAAGATTTGCAGGCGCAGGCTTTTACGCATGAACATGATATTTATTTTAATGCCGGTAAATATGATACCAATAGCACAACCGGTAAGCATTTGCTTGCTCACGAATTAACGCACACCATTCAGCAGGGAGCTTCCTTACTTATCCGGAAGCAGCCTGCTCTGAAAAAAAACACTGAGATTGATGCCCGTAAAACAGCTCCTGCAATTCAGCGATCAATGGGGTTTGAATTTCAAACAAGAAATAAAATAACCACGAACCAGGACCGGAAATTCCCAAGGAAGTTTGGAAAGTATTTTCACAAAGGGAAAACCGGGGTGGAAATGCAGACAGATACAGGCAGTGTACTGGAGTTTGAGACAGCACCATTTCGCACCTGGTCTAAACTGGAAGCTCAGATACAAGAAGCAGTTGATATAGTGAGGGCGATCAATAACAGCTTTGGGGAAGATCCGGTATTCTCATGGAACGAGGAGCATCGCCGGTCAAAAATGTTTACATTCAGCGAAGAGAAGCGGATGGAGAAACTAATCCCGCTGAAGAAAGGAGAACAGTTGAAAGTTGATATCAGGGATCCCGAGTTTGTAGCCGCTATCCAGTCTTCGGAAGGGCTGGCCCTTTCACAATACGAATCTTTATTGAGAGAACATGAAAAACCGGAGTTTATTGATCCGGTTATTAATGATGCGAATGGTATTTTGGATGCAGCCAAAAAAGCAAACAAAAAAATTGGGGCAACCGTAAATACAGACAACCTTCGCGGTTTTCTCCAGGTAATTGTTAATTACATAACCCGGGGGCAGGAAGTACTTTCTACGCCAGCGCACGTATCGCCTGTAAAAGCCAGGTTTCGTCTTATGCATCGTACCAGCTTTTCCTCAATGTTTAATTCATTACTGGGTGCAGACGAGAAAACATTGTTCAAATATATCATTGCAAACAATGTGATACCCAAAACACTCAAGCTTGATGCAAACGATCCTTTGTTTGCGGAAGGCTATTGGGGTCATTTTGATAATATGATGGCGCTTTTTCAGGATGGGAAAATTACGGCCTTGTCAACCGAAGACAAAGAGGATATCCACGACTGTGCATCGAAGGTAAAACCTCCTCCGCATATTGATGCCAGCAAATGTGGTAAAAATGTTCCTCAGTCCAATATCACAATAAATCAGTGGCTGTTGAGCATAATAAGTAAAGATATAGACCTGCTTTCTCCGCCACATCGCGGCGCCAGTAGCATGGGTAAATTAAAAGTGCCATCTAAAGGGGAGGAAAAGCAGCTTGCCATTTTTGAGACACGCGGATACCGCAGAGATCGTACGCAACCTTTTTATAAATGGGTGGATTTTGCTGAAACATTGTTTCAGCAGGCGGCTGAGTGCAGGAAGCGCCCCGATACAGGAACTGATTTGATCTATGATGGAACCAACCGTTTCACCTGGGGTTTATGCCTTTTTCCTGATTAAATAGAATATGAAATCATTCAACTATCATAAAGAACCATCAGCGCCTGCCAATCAGTATCTGCGCTCTGCCAAAGAAAAAAGTCTTCCTTTCTTTAGTAACAGCAAGCCTTTCTTCTCTCCTCAAACAATGTATGCTGATACGCATATACTTCATCAACAAAATTCCTCGCCCGTAATACAAAAGAGCCCGCTTACAAACGTGTCCGTTGAAGACTGTTTAAAACAAAAAACAGGCGACCTGCTTCCAGGCAAGGTGGGCGTTGTGGAACACATTAACCGGGAAGTAATGCTGGATGAGATACTGGGCAAACAAAGAAAAAAAATTGAAAATGAGATCAGGCAGGATTATGATGCCCGCAAATTTGTTTGCGAAGCGGGCATTAGCGCCATGCTGGCACTGTATTACAACAGGGATTATAAAAACAGGCTGCATGTTGAGCTTGCACGCAAAAATTTTTCTGAGCATCCCGAATATTATTCCCTTGCAGGGATTGATGCAACAAAGCAGACAAAAGAGATGCTTAAAAAGAAGTATAATATTTTTATGGAGAGCGGAGATAAAGACTGGAGCCCGGAAGATATTGGTTTGCTCGCAGAGGCTTTGGGAAAACTTACAGAAAAGGAGATTCCGCTTATCAGTAATTACCATTTTATCCGCTGGACAAGCAGATGTAACCAGCTTATAGCTAAAAATGCCGACTATGAATGCGAATTCCCCGAAGATTATAACAAATGCGGATTACACGAAACAGATGTGGTAGATCGTAAGTATACCATAACCATGTATGATTGTATGAAAGATGATGGGGAAGACAAGAGTAAACAGGGATATAATGTTCGAACAGGTGCCGACACTATAATACATGAAATTGGACATGCCATGGAATTTGGCAAACAAAGGCTTGCGATTGAAAGAGCAACTGACACAAAGAAAGAATATGGGCGTATTAAACGACAGTATGATGCCGCTACAACAGCAGACGCGAAACGCCCCATTGAGCAAAAACTAAAAGCTGCTGAAAAAAAGAAGGATGACGCTGATAAGGAACTGGATAAAATACTGGCAGGTCCTGTAATTGATCAATTCAAAAGGTTAATAAAAAACAAAAGGCCTTTAACGCCTTATGCTGCAACAAGTGCAACAGAAGCTTTTGCAGAAGCATTTATGTTATTTAAGGTAGCACCGGGAAAATTGAAAAAATTAAACAAACCCTTATTTGACTGGTTTAGCAAGGGTGGTTTTATGTAGATATTCTGTTAACTGGTTGCGAAAAAGTACAGGATAACAGAATAAAAAGCGATTAAATGCAGGGTTGAAGAGAATAGACAAAAAAAGGCTAACTAATCAGGATAATGATATTAGAATGCATAATCATTATGATGTCAAAAAAAAACATTACAACATGCCAGCAAGCCAATCAAAACCCCTCGTTCTTCAATGGAACCAGTTAGCCTTAGACGCTATCCGGTATTCTAAAACAGCATCGCCATTGGCAGCCAGGGCATTGGCTATGGTGCATACTGCCATGTATGATGCATGGAGCGTGTATACAGATGCCGCTCTCAGCACCAGCACGGCTTTATATATAAAGATAAATGACGAAGAAAAGTGCACGAAGGATAATCGCCGGAAAGCTTTCAGCTATGCCGCTTACAGGGTGCTGGTGGAATTGTTCCGGCTGGCATTGCCTTCGCACAACAAGAATATGTTTCGCGATCTGATGTATGAACTGGATTACGATCCTGCTGATACATCCCTGGATATTACAACGCCGCAGGGTATAGGAAATATGATGGCTAAATTAGTGATCGAATATCGTGCCGGCGATGGTGCTAACCCTTATGGAACATTGCATATGCCTGCCTGGAGCGATTATACCGGCTATACGCCTGTTAATACATGGAACAAAGTAAATGATCTGAGCTATTGGCAGTCCTTACAAATAATGACTTCAACCGGAAAATATAAAATACAGCATTTTATTGTTCCGCACTTGGGCCTGGTGCATTCGTTTTCGCTCAATTATAACGGTCAGTTCAGGCCTGAACCGCCTTTTAAAAAGCACCAGGCACAATTTAAAGACCAAGCGAGAGAAATTTTAACCATCAGCGCAGAATTAACGGATAAACAAAAAGCCATTGCAGAATACTGGGCCGATGCCCCCGGCACTTATACCCCGGCAGGGCACTGGTGCGAAATTGCACAGTATATAGCGCTTAATAAAAAATACGGCAACTCCAATTGTATCAAATTGTTCTTCGCACTTTCTAATGCCCTGCTCGATGCATCCATTGCCTGCTGGGAATGCAAACACCAGTATAATTCGGTACGGCCCGTTACAGCTATACGTGAGTTGTACCGTGGCAAAGACATACAGACCTGGGGTGGACCCCATAATGGCAAACAAACGATTAAAGGTGAAGACTGGCAGTCTTATATTGCCACACCAGCTTTCCCGGAGCATGTTTCGGTACAAAGTACACTTAGCCGTGCTGCTGCCACTATACTACAATATTATACCGGGAGTGATCAGTTTGGGGGCTGTACTGTTATTGAAAAAGGTTGTTCTGCAATAGAAAAGGGAGCAACACCAAAGCAGGATATAACATTAGAATGGGACACATTTACCGCAGCGGCAGAACAAGCGGGAAAATCGGGACTATATGGCGGAATCCATTTTTCTAAGGGCAATGCGGATGGACAAAAGCTGGGAGCGGAAATTGGCAAATGCACATGGGAAAAAGCGTTGTTTTATTTTAATGATTAAGCTGAGCACCTGATTTATAAATAAAGCCAATCATTTATTTCTCATCAAAAAAATACCATCATGGCAAAAGCAGCAGTCATTTCACGAACCAGGTACCGGTTTCAATATGCTGTAAAATTTATTTGCACAGCCAATATTCCCGGTACTTCACAAACAACGGATGCTTTTCTTCCCGGCGTTTACCAAACCGCGGTAAATATTCATAATCCTCAAACTAAAAAAATAAAAATGAGGAAGAAGATCGCTTCTCCCATCGGCATTTCCAAGTATTTTAATGACGGGCTTGATCCCGATGCTGTGGAAAGGATAACCTGCGCACAGGTCAAAGATTTCGGGCTCACATTTATTCATGGCTTTGAAGGATTCCTGGTTATTGAAAGCACGGATAGCCTGGATGTGGTTGCGGTGTACACTGCCGGTGGCCGCCAGCAGGAGGTGAGTAGCATTGATGTGGAGCAGGCTAAAGAAAGGAAAATATAAAACAACAACATGTCTGTCATATCAATTGCCATTCAAAAAGGCGGTTCGGGCAAAACCACTACCGCCATCAACCTTGCGGCAGCCCTGCAGCACATGGGTAAAACAATATTGCTGTTTGATGCTGATCCGCAGGCCAATTTATCGCAGTCGCTGGGTGTATTGGATGAGCCTGAAAAAAATCTTTTTACAGAACTAAAAAAAGAAATTGCAGGCGAAAGCGGTGATCTGCAGCAGGTGATCATTCAAACAAAATCGGGTTTGCCCCTGGTGCCTTCTTCTATTGAACTGGCGGGCGCCGAGCTGGAACTGGTAAGTGTGTACGGACGTGAACAGGTATTTAGCTGGCTGCTGGAACCTTTGAAAAATAAATATGATTTTATTTTTATTGATTGTCCTCCGGCTATTGGCATGCTTACCGTAAATGCACTGGTGGCCAGCGATTATGTATTGATGCCTTTGCAGGCTGAATTTTTGCCCTTAAAAGGTTTACGTAGCTTTATGCATCATTTCAAAGCCGTTAAAAGTAAATTAAACAGGAATCTCGAAGTGTTAGGCTTTATGCTTACCCGTTATGATGAACGCAAAACGATGAACCGGCAGGTATACCGGCAACTGGAACAGGAATTTGGCGATAAAGCATTCCGCACCCATATCCGCAGCAATATTCAACTGTCAAAAGCACAGGAGGCAGGAACGGATATTTTTAGTTTTGACAAACATTCGCATGGCGCCCAAGATTATCAGAACCTGGCCGAAGAGTTTATAAGAAAATTAGCGAAATAATTTTTAAAGATATGTTTGATGCACAGAAGAAAAATGCCCCGGTATTTATAACGTTTTAAATATTGCTGTATGTTCAGAAGCAGTTATCGCAGCCGCCGGCACAGGAACCCGCATACGCACGAAGAACAACAAAGGCCTGCACAACCCTTTTTTGCAGGAAACGCTGATGTGGTTGTTCAGCGAAAGACAGAAGACCCGTTCTTTCAGACCAAGCCGGGCAGATTTACCATAAACCAGCCTCACGATCCGTTTGAACAGGAAGCGAATAGGGTGGCTGATGCGGTAGTTAATGGTAATGCCGGCGCTGACATCGTACAACAAAAAAAGATCAGCAATATACAGCGGATGAATAAGGAGATACAGCAAAACCCCCAACTACAACGCATGTGTACTGAATGTGAGGAGGAAGAAAAGGAGGGATTGCAAAGCAAGGCAGTACAGGGAACGGGAAACGCCGCCGCTGCTTCTTCATCTTTATCCGGGCGGATAGAAAGCACCGCCGGGGCAGGACAGCCATTGCCCGCCGAAACACTGGGGGAGATGAACACTTCGTTTGGAGCCGATTTTAGTAATGTACATATTCATACCGGCGCCGAATCCGCTCAAATGAATAAAGAGTTGCACGCGCAGGCATTTACACATGGCCGTGATATTTATTTTAGCAGCGGAAAATATAATCCCCAATCACCGGCCGGGAAACATTTACTGGCGCATGAGCTCACACACGTTATTCAGCAAAGCGGTAATACCGGTTCCGTTCAAAGGCAGCCCTCTGCCAACGCTAAGGCCGAAAGCCAGGTAGAGAATGACAGGGAGTCTTTTAGCATCATTTTAGCGAGACATTATCTCGCAACTCAAAGAAACGTACCATTCGATCCCACGCAAACCACCACATGTGCTGCTGCCGGCACCAATTCAAACGAATGCTTGTTGGTAACACAATCGGGAACCAGTATTAAATTAATGTGGAATACCGAAACCAATATTGCCATTGCTAAAGCTATTATTAATAATGAAGGTTTAGCCTGTGGTTTTAAATATTCGATAGATGATAACAGCAACATTACTTTTACTTTGATTAAATGCTGGAAAATATTTGATATATGAACAGTAATAATGCGGAAGCAGGTTTAGCAGGGAATAATGTATATCGTGAAGCCACGGTTTCCCGGGAATTTATTTACTTAGATAAACTCATTAAATACCGGTTGGCTCCTTATTTCCCCTCCGGTGAACAGGTTGAAGCTCCTTTATTGCCGGAGCCGGATAGCTGGCATGCCCCTTTAGCGAATTTTGTGCGTAACAATAAACTCAGCCCCGGAGAGTCTGTTTTACTGGTGATAGCGCTTGCACCATACCTGCACCCCGATTTATTTGATCGTGCTATTGAAAGCAAATTAAGTGATGCGGGCAATTTTCCCGGGATCGGGGGTATACGCGGTAAAAATTCCCGTGCCTTTTTGCCCACCGGCGAAACTGCTTTATTTCTATTGGCAGGCGATGATATGCAGACAAGACTGGTTGTACAGCAACTATTTGGCGCGGAGCATTTATTTGGCCGAAAAAAAATATTATGGCTCGAAGAGCTTGCCCAGGGTGAGCCCCCGTTAAGCGGAAGGATAATTTTATCGCAGGATTATGCCGATATATTAATGTATGGCAAACCTTCTCCACCACATTTCAGCATGACATTCCCGGCGCGGCGTATAAGCGAAAAAAGAAGCTGGCAGTCGCTGGTGATCAACGAAGAATTGCAAAACCAGATTGAAGAAATTACCGGTTGGCTGAAGCATAACAATACCCTGATGCAGCAATGGGGAATGCAGGATCGGTTAAAAAAAGGATACAGGGTATTATTTCATGGCCCACCCGGAACGGGGAAAACATTAACCGCCGGTTTGCTGGCTAATGAAATGGGAAGGGATATATATAAAATTGATCTTTCCATGGTAGTATCAAAGTATATTGGCGAAACAGAAAAAAATCTTGAAATGCTTTTTGCCCGTGCTGAAGATAAAGGATGGATATTGTTTTTTGATGAGGCGGATGCCTTATTTGGCAAGCGAACCAATGTGCGGGATGCGCATGATAAATATGCCAACCAGGAAGTGTCTTATCTTTTGCAGCGCATTGAAGACTATGACGGACTTATCATTTTGGCTACCAATATGAAAAGTAATATTGATGATGCTTTTCTTCGTCGTTTCAATGCTATACTAAAGTTTCCTTTTCCCGATGCAGAAGAAAGAGTGCAAATATGGGAAAAGTCTTTTCCCGGAAATGTTGTTTTTGCAAATGAACCGGGACAGTTGGATAATAAAATGGATAAAGAAAACAACAATCTTCCCGAATTGGTTAAAAAATATGAGATGTCGGGTGGAAGTATCATTAACGTAGTACATTATGCCTCTCTTAAAGCCATAGAAAGAGCATCTGTTCAAACAAGCATGCACGGTGCTGCAAACAATGATAACCCCCAAACAGATTTTCCGGAAGCTATGGTAAGCTCAGATAAAAAACTGAACCATCCTCCTCTTATTATTTATCTTGCCGATGTGCTGCATGGTATTAAAAGAGAATTGAGCAAGGAGGGTAAGCCTTTTGTGCGGTAAGTGAATTATCTATCAGACACGGTGTATAGCACTGCCGCAGGTTGTAGTGTTTCATGAACACCAAACATGTGGGCGATAACGGGCAGTAGTCCCTTCCCAGTCCCGTCCGAACAGTTCATCCTGGCGGGACAGGCGGGCCGGCTGTACGACTAAAGCTGATCCATACTACTATCGCTTGTCATTCTGATCCCGCCTCAAAGCGGGAAAAGAATCTGTATTCGGTTGTATATACGATGTATTTATTTATTTGTATGCATTTACATTTCCCCTTGTTTATATTTGGGCTATAGAATATTAAAATAAGCGGCATGAAAAAAACAATTGTTTTTGGTATTTTCTTTTTAATGGGAACGATCACTTTTGCACAACAGCAGCAGAACCTTAAACTGTGGTATACCACACCGGCGGATGCATCGGTTAAGGATGTGGATGATGGCTGGAAGAATGACGAAGAATGGCTGAAAGCCCTGCCTGTAGGTAATGGCTTTATCGGGGCTATGATATTTGGGGATGCGAATAAAGAAAGGCTGCAACTGAATGATAAAACATTATGGAGCGGGAGCGTGGCGGACAATGACAATCCTGATGCATTCGCTTCTTTGCAGGAAATAAGAAATTTATTGTTTGCCGGAAAGTATAAGGAAGCCACAGCGCTCACCAACAAAACACAGGTATGCAAGGGAGCCGGGTCGGGTAACGGTAACGGCTCAACGGTTCCCTTTGGTTGTTTTCAAACCCTCGGCGATCTGTGGATTGATTTCGGTAAAAAAGCGACTTACAAAAACTATTACCGTGATCTTGATATTATCAATGGTATCGCTTCCGTGAAATACGACCAGGAAGGCATTCAGTTCAAAAGAGAAGTTTTTGCCAGTTATCCCGCAAAGGCTTTGATCGTTCATTTATCTGCATCAAAAGCCAAAGCACTTTCTTTTACACTGGATATCAACCGGCCGGAAAGATTTACTACAGTAGCGCAGCAAAACAAACTGCTGATGACGGGTACCATGAACAATGGCGCCGGCGGCGAAGGCATGAAATACAAAGTGATAGTAACGCCGGTATTGAAAGGCGGAAGTATACAAACATCGGGCAACAAGCTGGTGATAAAGGATGCAACGGAAGTAATGCTGGTTATAACTTCGGCTACTAATTACCGTTTGCATTACCCGGATTATACCAATAACAGTTATGAAACAGAACTGGAACAGCTTACCGCAGCCGCTGTCAGCAAGCCCTATGCCATGCTTCGCAGGGAGCATGTTGCCGATTTTTCTTCTTATATGAAAAGAGTATCACTTGAGTTGGGCAACAATAAAAATGGAGCACTGGCTACCGATGCGCTTTTGCAAAAAAATAAACAAACACAAGACGAGCAGGAGTTATATGCTTTGTATTTTCAGTACGGCAGGTATTTATTATTGTCCTCTTCCCGCCAGGGCAGTCTCCCTGCTAACCTGCAGGGTATATGGGCCAATAAAATACAAACGCCCTGGAACTGCGATTACCATACCGATGTAAATGTGCAGATGAATTACTGGCCGGCCGAAGTAACCAATCTCTCTGAAACCCACCTGCAATTAACCGAATTGATTGCATCGCTGCAGGCGCCCGGAACAAAAACTGCTCAAACGCAATATCATGCAGGAGGATGGGTGATGCATCCCATTACCAATGTATGGGGCTTTACCGCTCCGGGGGAACACCCCAGTTGGGGATTGCATGTTGGCGCCAGTGCATGGATGAACCAGCACTTGTGGGAGCATTATGCATTTACAAAAGATCAGGCCTATCTGAAAAAAGTATTTCCCATATTGCAATCCGCCGCAGCATTTTATCTCGACTGGTTAGTAAAAGATCCTGTGTCGGGGAAATTGGTATCTGGTCCCGCGGCTTCACCCGAAAATAATTTTATAGCACCCGATGGCAGCCAGGCAAGCATCAGCATGGGACCATCTCATGATCACCAGGTGATCCACGATTTATTTGCCAACACATTAGATGCGGCTGACGTTTTGGGAATAAAGAATGAAACGATTGAAAAAATAAGATCAGCGATTGATCAAATTCCGGATCCTGCTATTGGATCCGATGGAAGGTTGATGGAATGGGCAAAAGAATTTAAAGAAGTGGAGCCACAGCACCGGCATGTTTCGCATTTGTTTGCTTTATATCCCGGTCACCAGGTATCTTATTACAAAACGCCGGCATTGGCACAGGCGGCACGCAAATCGCTGGAACTAAGAGGAGATGGCGGAACCGGCTGGTCGCTGGCCATGAAAGTGAGCTTCTGGACAAGACTGCATGATGGTGACCATGCTTTAAAACTGCTCAATCGCTTATTGAATCCTGTACATTCAAGCGGCGTGGAAATGACCAATAGTGGTGGTACTTATAATAATTTATTCTGTGCTCATCCGCCCTTCCAGATTGATGGCAACTTTGGCGCTACTGCCGGTATTGCCGAAATGTTACTGCAAAGCCATGAAGACTTTATTGAACTGCTGCCCGCTCTTCCTGCTTCCTGGAAAGATGGCGAAGTAAAAGGTTTATGTGCAAGAGGCGGTTTTGAACTCAATATGAAATGGAAGGATGGAAAACTGACGGATGCCGTGCTGCTTTCCAAAAAAGGCGGCGACTGTAAAGTAAAATATGGTAATGCAGAAATAAGCCTGCAAACCGTTGCTGGTAAAACCTATCCACTTAGTGGATTGTTGAAGTAGGAGAGGAGAGCAATTCTTTGTTGGGCTTTATTTCAAAAGCTCAAATTCACTACTACTGCTTGTCATGCTTCTTCCGTCTTAAAGCGGAAGAAGCATCTATCTTCGCTTTAATCACTGCAGATGCTTCGATCTTCAGTTTAATTAAGTATTTCGTGCAGACACAAACTACGGCGTGATACTTTACTATTGTTCCGGAGGCCCTGCATGATATGAAATGCGTTCATTGTGAAGAGAGTTAACTAATTTTACACCAACATTCATTTTTACATATATACAAGAAATAAAATAATGAAACTTAAGTACAACCCTCATTACCCTTCCGTGGAAGATTTAATAGAAAAAGCCAAAAGAAAGATACCAAAATTTGCATTTGAATATTTAGACGGCGGCTGTAATGAAGATGTAAACCTGCGCCGGAATACTGCTGAAATCAGAGAAGTTGAACTTCTTCCGCAATACCTTGATGTGCATAAAGGTTCTGATATGCGCACTGAATTATTTGGACATACTTACGATGCGCCTTTTGGGATTGCACCGGTAGGGCTGCAGGGACTGATGTGGCCTAAAGCTCCGGAAATATTAGCGAAAGCTGCGTTTGAACATAATATTCCTTTTATTTTAAGTACGGTAAGCACCAGCAGTATTGAAACAATTAGTGAAATTACCGAAGGCAGGGCCTGGTTTCAATTGTATCATCCCACGGAAAACAGACTGAGAGACGATATTATCAAAAGGGCCGAAGCTGCACATTGTCCCGTACTTGTTATTCTTTGTGATGTGCCCACTTTTGGATATCGTCCGCGTGATATAAGAAATGGTTTGGCCATGCCACCTAAAATGTCGCTCAGAAATATACTCCAAATTATGGGTAAACCGGATTGGGCGATTAAAACACTTATCAACGGACAACCTGCTTTTGAAACCTTAAAACCGTATACACCCAAAGGGCTCGATTTAAGGCGACTTGGTGCGTTCATGGATCAAACTTTTTCGGGGAGGTTGAACGAAGAAAAGATCGCGCCTATCCGCGATATGTGGAAAGGGAAAATTGTTTTAAAAGGAGTAGCAAGTGAATCAGATACGCAGAAAGCCATTCAATTGGGTCTTGACGGTATTATCGTATCTAATCATGGCGGAAGGCAGTTGGATGCAGGTCAGTCAACCATAAAACCGCTTACATCCATTGCCGACAAATATGGTGATAAAATAAAAGTAATGATGGATAGTGGTTTAAGATCGGGGCCCGATATAGCAAGGGCGCTCGCTTCAGGCGCCGGGTTTACGTTCCTGGGAAGAACATTTATGTATGGCGTGGCGGCATTGGGTAGTGACGGGGGAGATCATACCATTTCCATTTTAAAAACGCAGCTTCAGCAGGTTATGGAACAAATTTGCTGCGAAAAAGTAAGCGATTTTCCCAAACACCTCGTAACATATAAATAAGGTCATAGCTTACCGGTTAAGTGGTTCGTGCGGACACCATAGCCGTCAACTAAGCCCGTAGGGTCCGCCCGTTCCGGTACGGGCGGGCTTGAATTTGAATCGCCGTGAGAGAAACTCACGGTAAAAATGTCGAAATTTTTGTTGAACCCTGCAAGGGTTCAATATCAAAGATGTTCATTTGTCCATCGGTGCAACCGATGGCTATTCAAATTAGACCCCATTGGGGGTATTTTATTGCTGGTGTTTCTTAAGTTGACGGCTATGGTGCGGACACGAACCACGGCGGAAGAAGCAACCATAAACAATCAAATAATATAATCCACCTCCGCCATTGGCGGATTACTTCGACCTTAAAAAAATATTACGCATTATTCAGATCAATTTAGGGTCTCGTAATGACGTTATTTAACTTATCAACCCTCTCCAAAAATCTGGTGTGTTGAAACGGCTATCCTGTTCCATGAATTGATAATAATGATCTGCATTATAATTTGCGCCAGCACATTTTCTCCGTAAAATCCTAACACTTTATTGTAGGTTTCATCGCTTACTCCGTCTTTTGCAATGAGGGTAACCTCCTCCGTTAGTTGCAGTACCGCTCTTTCTTCTTCTGTAAACAATGGAGATTCCTTCCACGCTGATAAGGCAAAGATCCTTCGCTGGGTTTCGCCAATCTTCAGCGCTTCCTGTGTATGCATATCAATGCAATACGCGCAGCCATTGATTTGTGAGGCTCTTATTTTTATCAGCTCCCGGAGCAGGTGCGGTATCGCTGAATTTCTGATATACTGTTCCAGTGTAAGCATCCCCTTGTAGGCATTGGGCTCTGTTTGTGTAATGTTTATTCTTTTCATCTGTTGTTATTTATTAAACTGTTTAAATAAGCGGTGGTAACCGGGTTTTCCTTCACTTCATCCATGCCTTTATACTGCAATAATTTTTCCGCGGTATTTTTCATAGCATTGATGGCGATCTTTAAAAACCCGGGGCCAAGACTTAACCTTGCCACGCCTGTTTTTTGTAATGTTTCAAAATCCGGAATGCCGGGAAGCAATAAAATATTTACTGGCAGCGCAACATCTTTTATAACGGCTTCCATATCATCTTTTGTTTTTAAAAAGATAGGATAGAAACCGTCAGCGCCTGCATCTTTATACGCCTTCCCGCGCTGAATGGCATCATCTAATTTTTCTTTGGCTGATAAATCACTCCCTTTCAGGTATACATCTGTTCGTGCATTGATAAAAAGCGGTGCTCCCATTGCCAAAGCGGTATTTTTTACAAGGTTTATTTTTTCACATTGCAGTTCTACAGGAGTGAGTGAATCATCATCATGGCTGCCGTCTTCAATATTAATTCCGGCAATTCCTGTATCAATGAGCTTTTTAATATTTTCAGAGAGCGTATGATTATCTTTTGCATATCCACTTTCAATATCCGCCGTAACAGGAATTTCTACCTTTCTTACTATCCTTTGCAGGATGGTTAACAGATCAGTAAAAGGAATTTTCTCTCCATCGGGATAACCATTACTAAAAGCAATGGAAGCGCTTGCGGTGGCAACGGCAGCGTATCCCATGCTTTCCAGCAGTGAAGCGCCTAAAGGGTCCCAAATATTGGGTAGTACCAACAGTTTGTCATTATGGTGCAGTTGCTTTAATCTATCTCCCTTTTGCAATGGAGTATTATTGGGTGATGACATTTTTAGTATTTTAAAAGATGTGGTAATAAATTAAATTATATTGTCAAAGGGTTGTCGCAACCTGTGATTATCAGCCTGGTTTGGGTTGATGCAGGGCCAACTGTATTTGATTTCTTAATTCGGGAATAGCTTTTTCCATAAACCACGAATTTATTGTAACCCAGTTTTGATTCCGGGGAGAAGGATGGGGCAGGGGAAAATATTGGGGAAGGTATTCTTTATAGCGCTTTACCGTTTCCGTGAGATTGATTTTCCCGCCTTTTTTTAAATAATAACGTTGTGCATATTGTCCTATTAACAATATGAACGGACTACCCTTTATACTTTTTAAGATGCGCGGATGCCAGAGCGGCGCACATTCGGGCCTGGGAGGTAAATCGCCTGAAATGGCTTTTCCGGGGTAGCAAAATCCCATAGGCATTATGGAAAAGACTTCGGGATCATAAAAAGTGGCTTCATCTACATTCATCCATTCCCTTAATTTCCTTCCGCTGGCATCGTTACAGGGAATGCCTGTTTCATGTACGCGCCTGCCGGGCGCCTGGCCAATGATAATTATTTTTGACTGGTTACTCAACTGAACAACCGGCCGGTGACCTAACGGTAAATGATCTTTACAAACTTCACATCGTTGTATTCTTTCTAAAAGCGTATCCATTACAAGTGTATCCAAAGAAATTCGATGCAAAGTTAATTCATAATGAGATATGAGGTGCCAGGTATCAATTTTCGGTATCAGCTATCACTATGTAACTACTAACGATAGGCCAGGTACTCCTTTCTTGTATCGCTGATAGCTCATCTGGCCGCTGACAGTCCTTTCAGATTTCGGAATTCCGGCTTCGGATTTGAAATTTGAATTTTTATTTGGTTCTTGTCTTTTGGTTCCTGATGTGATTATTTCACCTCTCTCCTTTCACCTCCTGCATAACTCAACCTTCCGTTTACAATTCGTGCAGGAGCGGTATACGGATGTTCTTCAGCCTTTTCAATACCCATGATATGCCATACTTTCCATCCTCCCGCTTTAAGATAGTCGGAAACCATACTCCGGTGACAACGCCACCATACCGCTTCCGAACACATATACGCAGTGCGTTGTTCCGATGCCAGCTTTTCAAGTGCTGTTATTCCTTCTTTAAAAGCATCTGTTTCCATATAATCGGCATAGCCGCGAAAAGCAGGATGCCTCCATTCCGTATTTTTAGAGTCAGGATTCACTTTTCTTCTTCCGCCCAGGTCCTTCAAATGAATATATTGTATATTGTTTTGGGGTAAGGTGATTTGCAATGTTTCTTTATTGAATTGAGGAAACTTACGGGAGCCGGGATAACTCCTGATATCTGCCACCAACTCAATTTGGAAGGAATGTAGCATGGCTGTAAACTCCTCAAAAGAATGAGTGGAAT
This sequence comes from Agriterribacter humi, assembly GCF_009192765.1. Taxonomy (GTDB): domain Bacteria; phylum Bacteroidota; class Bacteroidia; order Chitinophagales; family Chitinophagaceae; genus Agriterribacter; species Agriterribacter humi. The sequence continues at coordinate 110,732 of NZ_VOHQ01000013.1, forward strand.
GGCCGATGGTCCAGATCGTTTTATTGTTTGTTGTATGCATGATCCAACGGAAACGGATGCTTTTTTATTCAATTGCCGGGATAAAGACTATTACAGTGCTTTTCGGACGGTTTATAACTCATTTCTTTCAAAGGGATTCCAGTGTACAATTTCAGGCGCTTCTCCCCAATGAGGAGGAACTTCACGGGTACTGAGCAATGGCATGGAAGAACTAACGCCTCCCAGGTACTGCACAGCATTTTGAAATACTACTTTTTTTATTTTATAAAACCTTATGCTATACGAACACATGATGCAGGGCTCATGTGTTGTGTACATCACACAGCCTGATAAATCATTTGTGCCCATTTTTTTTACGGCAAACCGTATAGCTTCCAGTTCAGCATGGCAGGTAATATCATTTTTGCTTTTGCCTGCTTCCATGGCTTCACTTATAATTTCATCATCTTTTGTAATAACAGCGCCAGCCGGTGACTCTCCTTTTGCTGCTGCTGATTCGCCTAATGCCGCACAGCGTTGCATAAAATAAATGTCACTCTTCATAGTATTAAGGTAAGCAGGCTTTTTTAAAATTCCTCGGTTACAATCCTGCTTTTATCAACACCCAGTTCCTGCAGATCACTGCCGATACTTTCTACCATGGCATCCGGGCCGCAGATATAAAAATATTGCGACAGGTCTTTTATTTTTTCCCGGAGATAGCCTAGATCTATTTTCCTGCTATCGTATGGCGCTGTTTTTTCCTGTGTAAGGGTGTTGATGAAATGATTGCCCAACATTTTTTCGAACTCGTCTTTAAGGATAATATCCTTTGAAGTCCTGTTGGAGAAGATCAGTTGGTTTTCTCCCAGCTTAGCGTCTTTATACAATTGTCTTAAAATGGCAATGAAGGGCGTAACACCGGCGCCACCGGCAATAAAAGTACCTTCACCTTTATAGTGAATAGCGCCCCAAACATCGTGGAGTACCAGTTCGTCACCTGTCTTTAATTTCCCCAGGGCATTGGTAACGCCATTATGGTCATCGTAGATCTTGATTGTAAATTCAAGATGATCCCAATCGTTCAAACTGGTAAAAGTAAATGGTCTTCTTTCTGCTTTCCAGTCCGGGTGATTGATGACTATATCGGTTGCCTGCCCCGGCTGAAATGCATAGTTATTGGGTTTACTCAGCTTAAACCGCTTTACATTGTGTGTTACAAATTCAGATCCCAGGATTTTTACAATATGCTCTTCGTTCGGATAGTCTTGCATAAAAACGGTTTTAAAAATGTAGGGTTGATTTTATTTTTCTTTTTCTTCAAATGTTTTTTGTTGGAATAATAAACAAAGGTATCGTACTGTGACGTAACACTTTTTCCGCTACGCTTCCTACCAGTATTTTTTCTAATCCCCGCCTGCTATGCGTACCCATAACAATGATATCTGCATTGATTTCTGTAGCCGTTTCTAATATCTGCTCCCCGAAGTCGCCTTCTTTTACTGCAGTTTGAATAGTGGTATCATTTAAGTGCTGCTGTGATTTATCAAGGTAGTCTAATGCAGCCTCTCTTAATTCCTCAACAGAAGCCGTTTCAATGAACTTGATATCAGTAAAGCTGTCATATCCCATTAGCGGTGAATAAATATCGGAAGAATAATACGCCGCATCAGAAATAACATGCAACAGGGTTATCTGCGCATTCATGGATTTTGCTAAGGCATACCCCTGTTCTGCAACTTTTTGAGCGGTGGAATTATAGTCCAGCGCAATTAATACTTTTTTCATACTGTTTATTTAATTTATTTTAAAGTACTGCACCAGTTAATGCTGCTGCAGAAGTGCTTTTGCTTTTGCTATCACATTGGCCACAGAAAAACCGTATTCTTTCATTATCTCTTTTCCGGGCGCTGATTCACCAAATTGGGTAATGCCTATTACATCACCTTCATCGGTAACATATTTGCACCATCCAATGGGCGAACCCGCTTCTACAGCCAGTCTTTTACGGATATGCTTAGGGAAAATATTTTGTTTGTACGTTTCATTTTGTTTATCAAACAATTCCCAGCAGGGGAAGCTTACCACACGCACATTGATAGATTCCTGCTGTAGTTTTTTCTGTGCTTCCAGCAGCAGATGCACTTCACTACCGGTTCCCATTAAAATAAGCTGTGGTTCGCCTTCGCAATCAGATAAAATATAAGCGCCTTTTTCCAGTGCTGATGCTTTGGTGTATTTGTCCTGATCAATTACCGGCACATCCTGCCGGGTTAAAATGATGGCAACGGGCCCGCCTGCATGCTGCAACGCCACGCGCCAGGCCTGCACGGTTTCATTAGCGTCTGCCGGGCGTATTACCATTACATTGGGAACAGACCTTAGGCCAATCAATTGTTCCACCGGCTGATGCGTTGTGCCGTCTTCACCGAGCCCTATACTGTCATGTGTGTAAATAAAGATGGGTCTTATTTTCATGATGGCAGCAAGGCGAACCGGCGGCCGCATATAATCGGAAAAAATAAGAAAGGTTGCGCCATAGGGAATGATTCCTTTTGTGAGTGCCATCCCGTTTAAAATGGCTCCCATTGCATGTTCCCTGATACCAAAATGGAAATTCCTTCCGCCATGATTATCGCTGCTGAACGATTGAAATCCCTCTAAATTGGTATCAGTAGAGGGAGCCAGGTCTGCGGAACCCCCAATGAGCATAGGTAATTTTGCGGCAATGGCATTCAGCATTTTGCCTGATGCTTTGCGGGTGGCTATGCCTTTTTCACCGGGTTTAAAAACGGGAAGATCATTGTCCCATCCCATGGGTAAGCTTCCACTGCTGAATAATTCGTATTCGGCGGCGTCGGCAGGATGTTGTATTTTGTATTTTTGATATAAGGCATTCCAGTCCTTTTCTTTTTGTATGCCTGCTTTGCCTTTTTCCCTGTAAAAAGTTAATACATCGTCTGCCACTGCAAAATTTTTACCAGGATCGAATCCAAAATTTTCTTTTACCAGTTTAAGCTCATCTTCTCCCAAAGGCGAACCATGCGCCGAAGCGGTATCCACTTTATTGGGGCTGCCAAAAGCAATATGAGTTCTTACTTTAATGAGTGAAGGGCGATGCTTTTCTTTCTTTGCATTCTCAATGGCAGTGGCAATAGCTTCAATATCATTTCCATCCGCTACCGATTGCACATGCCAGCCATATGCGCGGAAGCGTTCGGCTACATCTTCATTAAAAGCCAGTGATGTTTCTCCTTCTATGGTGATGTGATTGTCATCATACAAATAAACAAGCTGTCCTAACTGCAGATGGCCAGCAATTGAAGCCGCTTCTGAAGCCACTCCTTCCATAATATCACCATCGCTGCAAATGGAATAAATGCTATAATCAAATAATTCAAAACCTGGTTTATTATAGCGCGATACAAGGTATTGCTGTGCAATGGCCATACCTACGCCGTTGGCAAAGCCTTGTCCCAGCGGGCCTGTAGTAGCTTCAATGCCGGGGCATAAACCATATTCAGGATGGCCGGCAGTTTTGCTGTGTAACTGCCTGAAATTTTTTATATCATCCATGCTCAGCGCATAACCCGTTAAGTACAAAAAACTATATTGTAACATACACGCATGGCCGCAGGATAATATGAAGCGGTCGCGGTTTGGCCATTCCGGATTTTGCGGGTTGTAATGCATGATGTGCGACCAAAGTACATGCGCAGCGGGTGCAAGTCCCATGGGGGTGCCGGGATGGCCGGAATTGGCTTTCTGTACTGCATCGGCAGATGATACCCGTACGGTATTAATGGCTGACTGTTCTATTAACTCCATGTTATTTGAATTTAAGAGTCCTCAAAAAAGGGAGTGTAGTATAGGGGTAATTGTTCTGAAAGTTACCACTTATTACGCATACTAACATTAAAGCATGCTTCGCTGAGCTGGGAGTATTGCCTGTGAAATATAATAGAGGCCTGCTTTTTAGGATAGAAATAATTTTTTAAAAGAGGATTGGTTTTTGCTTTATACAGGCATCAATGCGGGAATAATGACAGGTAAGTGACAAGACGTTTATAAAAGGGGTATATGCAGACAGTGAAAAGCTTATATTTATAGGATAATTTAAATTAATAGATTATGGAAGATAAATACAATGATTCAACAGATATGAGGCCTGAAGGCGAAAGGGTGCTTGATGCGCCATTGGTAAACATTGATATTGGCCGTTTTATCACACAAATAAAAAAGGAAGCTGCATGGGATAACAGTGACCGTAATGCTATAACGGTATACAAAACCGATGGATTAAGAATGGTGCTGGTTGCCCTGCATGAAGGTGCGGTTATGGCAAAGCACACCGCCGCTGGAATTATTAGTGTGCAGGTACTTGAAGGAGAAATTAATTTTACTGCTGATGAACAATCGGTAATACTGAAAAAAGAACAGATGATAGCGCTGCATAAAGGTTTACCGCATAGTGTAACAGCATTAAAAGAATCGGTGTTCTTATTAACGCTCACTACTTCTCTTGCAAAATAAAGTTCTTCTGTGAAAGACAGCACGGTTAATGTTACGGTGGTCCATAATATCAAAGCAGGCGGATAAAACGGTTTTATAAAGCCTGGATCTGCCGGATCATCTGGTTGGTGAACCCCCATTCATTATCGTACCATGCCATAACTTTTACCAAATCGCCATCTACAACCCTCGTCATTTCCAAATCAACAATAGCGGCAAAAGGGCTTTGAACAATATCTGAAGAAACCAATGGTTCATTGGAAACAGCCAGCACCAGCTTGTACCTGCTGCTTTTCGATTCTTCCGATAAAATGGTATTGATTTCCTCAGCCGAAGTATTTCTCGCAGCTACAAAGGTGATGTCTGAAATGGAACCTACGGGTACGGGAGTGCGTATAGCCACGCCGTCAAACCTGCCCTCTAACCGGGGTAGGGCTTTGGTTGTGGCAATTGCCGCGCCGGTGGAGGCGGGAGCAAGGTTTACTGCAGCGGCACGTCCCATTCTCGGTTCTCTTTTTGAAGGAGCATCTACCAGTGTTTGAGAGGCAGTATATGCATGAACCGTATTTAAAATTGCTTTTTTTATTCCAATCCTCCGGTCTATGATCTCTATGATGGGGCCGATGTTATTGGTAGTGCAACTGGCGCACGAAAATACAGCCACTTTTCCGTCTTCGGTATTTACACCATGTAGTACTGTTGGCGTGTTCTTGCTTTTGGTTGGTCCGGATATAACTACCGTTTTTGCACCTGCCGTTATATGTTTATCTGCATCCTCCCTGTTGGTAAAAAATCCGGTGCTTTCAATTGCCACATCTATCTCCAGCTTTTTCCATGGAAGCTGCGCCGGGTCTTTTTGAGAAAGGAAAAGGATTTTCTTATCCCTTACATGCAAATACTCACCATCAATCTGTATATCAGTTGCATACCTGCCATACACACTGTCGTACCGCAGCAAATAGGCTGCATTGTCAATGCTCATCAGGTCGTTGATAGCCACAACTTCCAGTTCGGGAATCTCCATGATTACTTTGAGAGCAGCTCTTCCAATTCTGCCAAAGCCATTAATTGCTATTCTTTTCATGTTGATTTATTTTTTTGCTATTCGGAACTGGTATGCTGGAAGTTTCTACTTTCGCCATTCCCTTCTTTCCTGAAATGTACAGGTAATACACCAGCCATATCACCAATAATATTAACCAGTTCCGTTCCAGCAGGTATAACAATTTTGGCATTCGTTTTAAGCGAAGCCTCAAGCGTTTCTAGCTTTTTTAATAATTGGGCATTTCCTGTAAAGTATTTGTCAGCAGCTTCGTTCACTAACATAATGGCTTCTGCTTCTCCTTCGGCGTGTAATACTTTAGCTCTTTTTGAACCTTCTGCTTCTTTAATTTTTGCTCTTTTTACACCGTCAGCTACCGTTTCAGCAGCAGTGGCATAGTCAATAGCAGCTATTTTTTCATTTTCTGCTTTTACTACTTTATTCATTGTTTCCTGCACATCCCGCGGCGGGTCTATTTCTTTTAATTCGGTTCTTACTATTACAATACCCCAGCTTTCTGTTTCGTTTCGCAGGGTATTGTGCAATTCAGCATTTATCTTGCCTCTTTCACTGTTCGCCGATCTTAAAGTAAGTGTACCTATAATATTTCTTAGCGTGGTACGGGCAAGATTAACGATCTGTAATTTGTAATTATTCACATTGTACTGGGAGCTTTTTACGCTTTCCTCCTGTTCCAACACCCTGAAATAAACCTGTGCATCCACACTCGCATTAAGATTATCATTGGTTATAATTTCCTGGGGCTGCGCATCCACCATCTGTTCTGTTATATTTACGATATACATTTTATCAATAAAAGGGATGATCCAATGAAAACCGGGACTGGCAAACTTGTTGTATTTTCCAAGCCTTTCAATTAAGCCCCTGTGTGTAGGTCTTACGATTTTTATTCCCGCAAAAAAGAATAAAATTACTGCTGCGATGATGATTAATGCCGGTGATACCATTGTGACGCTGTTTTGTTTGTTATTAAAATAAATTACTAACTTTTATGCATTCTTCTGCTGATTTTCTCATCTCTTCCTGTGTAGCCAATGATATGCTGTAGCCATAGTTGAATTAAAAATACGTTCATATGTCATAGGGGCATATTCATCTGCTGTCTCTTTAAAAAGATATGGATGAGATAATGGCTGGAAACGCTTAGCATTCGTTTCCGGGTATGATTTGTTTTGCCCCTAAAGATAAGCTTATTATGCCTCATCTCCTTTATTTAAATAAGATGCCAGTATAACTGCCAGTGTGAAGAGGGCCGGCATTAAAGAAAGTATACAATCTTTATTGAATCAGGTTAGATTTATTTGTTGGGTTAACCATAAAGTTTTTATGCAAATGCTTCCTGTTTATTCATCATTTCGGAGAGCTTTTGCAGTTGCTTTGTAAAGCTTTCCATCATCCACTCATCGTGTTTAACCAATGCGGCAGCGGCAGCAGCCTGTTCGTATTCCATCATTTCACCCAATCCAAAATGTGCTTCAGCTTTGTTTACCGCGATCCAGAATTTTTGTTCACTGATTATGCCTTCCTGTTCTTCGGTAACAGGAGTTATTGTTTCATCAGCATGACTTTCCATATTGCTTATCTTTTCTATGTCTTTTTTACATAATTCCAGTACTTCTCGTCGTATGCGATTGGCCCAGACCTGGTCAGCAATTTTATCTTCCTTTTTAGGATCAAGCATTGTAGTAGTACGGAGTTGCAACAGGTAAGCCAGGTTAATGCCGTTATGCCTGTTGTGCAACAGGTAGTATCCTCTTTGATAAAGAAGGATGGCACTATTGAGGTGTTCGTCTCCCTGCCCCTCCTCGAAAAGATGCTTTTCGATTGAACCTGCAAGTGCCACGGTTTCGGGATCGTTGGTTCGGCCCAGATCTATTTTTTCAAGGAGTTCAATGGCATTGTTCAATGCTGCAATATAGTCTGGCTGTTTTGCCTGGTAAGTGGCGAGTGCCAGCCTTTGAATAAGATACGTGTTATTGGAAACAGGTGGCGATTCCCTGCCATCATGCACCATATGCAAGGCCGTTTCAAAAAGCGTTTTTGCGGCATCAAACTGTTTCTTTTGCAAAGCTTCTTCCCCCTGCTTTATTATAAAGGAAAGGGAATGATCTTCTCCGGTACTTCCGCTTTCGGCAGCATCGCTTTTTTCTGTTAATGCATCGCCAATCTGGCGCACTACCCTGTTGGCCTTTGCTTTTAAAGAAGGAGGAATAAGACCTTCAATAAAAGTATATACCGGGCTGTCTGGCAATTGAGTGTTTATAACGGTGTCAATGGTATCGCCCAGTAATTTTTGAAAGCGCAACACTTCAAAATAATCTATGCTGTCGCCGAGATGCGTATACCTGTTAATAACAATATGATTTACATCAAAAGGATAACCCAATAATTCTTCCGACATGATGATGGTGGTGCTTGGCTTTAAAGCATGCCGGATACCCAGTTCATAAAAGGCGTTTACGTTGGCCGTAGAAAGATCGGCTATCACAATATCTGCGGAAAGCAATTGCTGGTACATCTGCAGATCAATGGAACCCGAATGGCGGATCTCATCTGCACGTATGCAGGCAATATTTTTACTTTCCACAACTGGTTTTATAAGCGCCTGGTATGATTTGTCGAGATTTAGCTTACGTCCCGTAGCCAAATCGGTTTTTATACCGAAACCCATTACCACGAAACATTTTTTTGCATTGGCCATATAAATGAAATTTTATTGAAACGATTACTTATTAAAACCAGTTATTGCAACGATGTTACCTTTGCGGGCATAAATTGAAAGTGCTTTTACATTTACAAAGTTCGGCCCTGTTAAAAATCAAAAATAAATCCGCCATATAATCCGCCATTTAAAATGCCTGATTTTCCCTTTCTTTTTTCATTTACCATAAGGTCATTGTCATTGATATAAGCTATCCTGAAATGTTTGATCCTGAAAGCGGCGGAAAAGCTCAATTGTTTTACAGCCAGCCCGGCAGAAAGCAATGCATTGTTAAAAGGCACATAATTTACTCCAATGGCCGCATCGTAAAAACCATCTTCCGTAAAGATCGCATCTGCCCCAAAATTGAAGCGTTGCCATTTGTAGCATGCACCCAATCCTACTGCTCTTTGGTTTTGCATATTGTAATTCTTATTTCCGCCGGCAGCAAATGCATCGGCATATAGTGTTGTGCCTGCAAGATTCATGGCATTGATACCCAACTGTAATGCATTGCTTACTTTATAACTTACTGAAAAATCAAGATCCCATTTCTGTTTTTTGACGGTACTGTCGGTAAATATGTTGGCAGTTGATCCATTATCGTCTATGGTTATTTTAAGCAGATTGGGGATCCTGAGATCCTGCCATATAGATTTTACGGTTAATCCAACGCTTAATTTTTCATTTATCTTAACCGAAGGGGCAAGGAAAGCCGAATACTCCTTTAACTTTACCAGGAATGAATCTATTTGTACAGTGTTGGCTTCGTTTGAAATTTTTACGTATAATGTGTTCCTGTATTCATCCTGTTGTGTATAAATAAAGCCTGCTCCTATAGAAATCCTGTCATTCAGCCTGAAATAGCCACCCAGCTTCGCGTTGTTTTTTACGTTGGTAAGCAGGCTGATATTATAAGGGGTTCTGCTTTTAACGATTGCCGAGGGATTCCAGAAAACGGTTTCCGACATATCCCGGGCCGGCGAAAAATTAAAGCCGGTATTGGCTGTTTGGGTTAATGCGGATGAAAAGAGAAATTGGCCATATTTAATTTTGCCCGGGCCCAGTTCCCTGGCCTCGAAAATTCCGGCATTGGATACGATGCCTATTATTGGCGTTAAGTTGGTTAGGAGGTTCAAAAGCGCCGGTGTTCCCACCAGGGCGGTGGCATTTGTTATTTGCCCGATACTTTGTTCGGGCTGTTGTACTATTGCGCTAAGTATACTGTCTGCCCTGAATGACGGCAGTTCTATGTCGTTGCAGTTGGCATTAAACTTCCAGTCTTTTACAGTAACATAAGATTTTGTTTTGTCGTTGTTTTTCCTGTCCTGGTCTTCGGAAATGAATACCCGTTTTACTGATTCACTGCACTGACTGCATCCCGAAACGATGTACAGGCTCACCTGCTTATCCTGGAGTTTTGCAAATGGCACACCGGTATTGCATTCAAAATATCCCGGGGGAGTAGAGCCGGTAGTGGTAGATTTTGAGGGAATAAATGCGGGTACCACAATAATGTTTTCTGCTCCCCTGGTGGAGTTGGGGCTTTCATTCTGGCATCTTACCCTGCCTTTAATAACAAGGTTCTGACCTGAAGCAGTGCTATATAAGAACAGCAGCAAGGCAGAGCATATAATAAAGTTTTTCATTAATCATGGGTTTAAAAGAATGAATAAGAATTAATATTTATCCATCATCTGCAATACATAAAACCTGAAAATACATTTGCTGTTACCCGGCACGATGTTTTGCATATAAATACCAGCAGTCTGTGCGGTGTGCTTCATGCATAATGTATTGTACTGATTATATAAAAAAGGGTCGGTTTAAACGGTGTTTAGCGTTTTAGCGGGTAACCGGGTTTAAAACAAAATCTACTTTCATTTCCCGGTCATTGATTTTTACGGCAATTGTTTTATCCTCAAAATCTTTGTTCGAAGTAGTGAGTGTAACTTCATCGCCTACGGTGTAATTTTCCAGCGTTAGATTATAGGTTCCATTGGTAATGGTGGTAGCAAAGAAACGGGTACCATCTGCATTTACTTCCGCTCCTTTAACAGGTATTTCAGCGGCGGTTTTAACCTGCCCGGTAATATGGATAACCTGAGTACCCGGTTGACCGGAAAAGAAAAAAAATCCAGGAACCGCCAATACAGCGCCTAAGATTGCAATAGTTAGTAGGATATACTTTTTCTTTTGTAAAGCCTTCGCTTTTAAAGTGCTTTGAGTATCCTGCGTAGCTGCAGCATTTGTTATGGCATGGCCATTTATAATGGCGGTAACCGCGCTGAATAGTATTTCCAGTTCAGGGTGATCCGTTTCTCCCTTCCATGTGTTGAGCTGAGCGGCTTCAATACGCCTGAAGGCAAGCGGAATTTTTACATCTTCCAATAAAACGGGGGCCAGGATATTCCTTTGGGCGGCATCACTGGCTTCATTTTTTACCCATTCAGAATTTACCGAACGTTGGGTCCAGATTACAATTACACACCTGGCTTTGTTTAATTCCTGCTCTATAACAGTGTCGAACCTTTGCCCCACGGGTATTTGCCTGTCCCACCAAACCGACCAGCCTTTGTGTTCCAGTGCTTCGGCAATGCCTTTTACCCTGGTCTTGTCCTCACTGGAATAACTTATAAATATGTCAGCCATATTGCTTACAATTTATAATTGAAATAATTTCATAAGGTGGAAATAACCGAACACGCAAGCTGTTGACCCCGGCGTTAACTCCTGTGCATTCTGAGATAATAATGAAAAGTGTCGTAAAATTTTATTATTCTGTCAATTTTAATCCCTGGTCTATACGCATGCTGTTAAGTTACAACAATAAATGCTTAACTCCTATGCCACTGGTTTCATCAGGTTCATAATTTATTATAAAAACTGATCCGCACTGCTTTTTAGTTTTTGTAAATCAGCTTCAGTGCAATCTATATAACTATAGATGGCAAACATAGGCGGCATATCCTCGTCTTTAATAAAATTGATCGTTTTAATGATGCTTTTCTTTGTTCGCAGTTCCATTACTTTGGCGCATTGAAACTCATCCCAGCATACATCCGATTTACTATATTCGGGTGTTAAAATGCAGAGTACCGATTTTGAGTTTTGTATGGCTTCTGAAATTTTCCTGATCCATAATCCGCCTGCCGGTATGCTGCTCCTGTCGTAAAAAATATTAAGCGCATCTTTCTTTTCCTGTATGGCTTTTACGAATTCCTGTACCGCTTCAGTTTGCTTATGCGAATAGCTGATGAACAGATCATAGGTTGGAGTGGGTGCGCTATGGGGTTGCAATACTACCGGCGGTGCTGCGCTGGTTGATTCATTATTGCGTTCCGCATTTCCGGGAGCATAAACCGTTTCGGGTTCAGCAACTGCAGGGTAAGCCACTGCAGGTGGCCGCCGGGGAAAGTCGCTTATATTTTTTATTTCCTCCTCTGTTTTTTTTACCAGCAGTTGTTTTACCTGTTCAAAAATGGGTAATGCTGCATCTGCCTGCTCCTGCCGGTATAAAACCAATTTAATGCATTTGAGCGGCAGCCCGTTCTGCAGCCAGAAAATAGCATTTTCGAGCAAAGGGGGCAGCATCTTTTGTATAGGAACTTTTTGGTATCCTGTTGCCAGTACCGGCATGGCTATTTCATCATTTTCTTCATCAAAGGCGAAAGTATTAATACACCTGAAAATATTTCCTACAATGGTTTGGGGTTCGCTTGAATGGTACTGCGGTTCAAAGCAAAGGATTTTTTTAAAATTGAATTTATTTTTTTGTTCGGTGGGAAGCGGAGCCGACAGCCAGCATCCCAACTGGGCCACTAAGTCTATTTGTTTATTTGCAGCCAGTGCCTGAACAGAAAGTCCTTTATTTTGGAGTGCAAGGAACAATGATCCCTTTAAAGCCATATAATCATTGGGAAATGCGGAAACCACCAGTATATCAACGGCATGTTCTTTGGGTATAGCCGAAAGATCGCCCAACAGCAATTGAATAACTGCCTCTTTTTTGCCTGTTGGTATTGTTATTTGTGAGAGAAGTTGCATACGTAGTTATTTGCGGCAATATTTTAAAGTAACATCCACACGATAAAGCTCTTTCCATTGTATTAAACTTTCAGCGAAGCGTTCAACCGACTCCGGAATATTATTTCTGTCGTACGCATAATAGTGCGCCCCCTGTATGTCCGCCGGGAGGTTTTGCTCAATATTCTTTTCATACAACAAAAAAACATCTCTCCCTATTGCATCGGCAATGCCTAACTCATAAAACACATTGGCATTGGGTACTGAAATATCGGCTATTACCAATCCTGTGCGTTGTATTTGTTTTACAATATTTTCAGATAATTTGCCAACCCGTGGAATCATATCTCCACGAACACATTCCATTTTAGATTTTATAACAGCAGGCTGAATGAAATCGTAAAATACAGTATCCGACCATTCCTCCGAAAAAGGCATAACAATAAAACAGGAAGGAACATCAACATAGATTTCTTTCATATCGCCGGCGCCCATTGCTATCATAAATTTGTTGAGCATGCGGCGAACCATAGGATTGAGACTGTAAACGCCGGTACCATCCATCTCAACTATTCCATCATCTTTCAGATACTGAATGGTATCGGGATAACAATCAATACCCATTTCTATCAATTCTGTTTCTTTAAGTGCTCCACGCATGCTTGTGTTGAGCAAATGGAGCATTTTCCATTGATCGCGGTAAGCCATAAGTACTGTTTAAATAAGTCTTTCAATACAGGTCATCAGCCACGCCAGTTTTTCTTTGCTTTGAAGAAGTGTGGCTTTGGTATATATTTTTTTGAGGTTCCCGGCTGTTGTTTCTTTTTCCCATTTGGCCGGGTTGCAGGTTAACGCAGTGGCAAGAAATTGTTTGGATTTTGCTTCATTCAACTCCAGCGCAGCCAGTTCAAGCGCTGTTGCCTGCACCCAATAGTTATTTTTATTGGTATCTAATTGTCTTTCTACCGAATAAGTTACCAATGGAAAATATCTTTTAAACCTGGGATCGTCTGCATTTTCAAAAAACAATAAGGTAAGTGCATTCACTCCCGGATAAAAATCCCTGGGGTCAGCATCAAAACCTTTTAAATAAGCTTCAATGGATTTACCCCTGTATGCCGCTGCCAGCAGCTCATCACCGGCGTTATCATCCATGAGCCCTTTATATACAGCTCCCAATAACCCATTGGTTTCCGGGTCGGGTCCGTATTTATTAATGATATCGTTGAGTATCTGCTCCGCCTCCTCTCTTTGCTTTGTTTTATTTAGCGCCAGCGCCAGTTGCTGGTGAAGATAGATATCGCCTTTTCTTTCCCTTTTCACCAATGGTTGTATCATTCTTGCCACTTCATTGAAAGCATTGGTGGCTTTATAGGCGCTCATTAACGCATATACCAGGTCGTAGTTGTATTTTAACCCTTTCCCTGCCTCGTTTTCTATTGCTTTTAATTGTTCTGCCAGCTTAATTTTCTCTTTTTCGCCGGAAGCCTTCTCTTCATTGGAAGTGCCGTCTCTTTTCTCCTTTATATCCCATTGTTTCCATTGCTTTACCAGCGTTTGAATTTTTTGCTTGGTATTATTCGTTTCTTTTATGATTTCTTTGAAAGAGTCCGCCTTTGCCTGCAGTGTATTTAATTCAGGAAAAATATAAGCGGGAATCATCTCGCTGATGGGACTGTCTGCCTGCGCCTGTTGCGCATCAAGATTTATACGTATAATATCAGAGAGGTCTTTGATCTTTTGTGCACAATCCAGCACTTCTCCTGCTTCAAAGTTATAGGGCAAAGCCCTCAGGGGCGCTACGTCAAACGGCAGTTTGGTATTGGCTTCAAATATGCTGACCGTAGTGAATGGTTTTACTGCATGGCGTATACCCAATTCGTAAAACACATTGGCATTGGCAAAACTCAGATCGGCAACAGCAAATTCGCAATAGAGCAACCGCTCATACATGGGTTTGTGAATGAGTCCGCCGCCTTTTTCCTCATCGGCCCGGATAGGCGACAGTCCTGCCAGCTCAATCGCTTTTTTAATAAATGAATCGTATACTTTATTGAAATCAATTTCTTTCTTGTTGCCATCTGTTTTTACGCCAAATGGCATCAGAACGAAACAAAGACTTGCCATTTACTATAGTTTAAAGGTATCAGCAAAATGATTTTCTTTCACCTCAGCGGAAGCAGCTTTTACGCCGATATCATACAATTCGAACCTGCTGGCTGCATTGCTCATTTCTGTTAATCCATCAATTTCACTTTGGGTATAATCTTTTTTCATTAGGGGCTTTAACGTTTCAGCATCAAGCCAGAGATTATAGCGCAGGTACGACATCAGACCGCCATCTTTCTTGGATCCGCTGATGCAGTCATTTTCGAGTTTTCCTATTTCTCCGTCAATTGGCCATGCTGTGGGCGAATTGCTCAGCCATTGCATGATAATCTGGTTGTGCCAGCTCGCATCCTGCATAAACATATCGGGTAACTGCTTTGCCCAGTTTAAGAGATTGTTTTTTTTAACGTTAGCCGGAATTTGTTTCCATCTGCTCATTCCAGTACCTACAGAAACAATGAGCAAGTTGTTCGCTCCGCATTTCCATTTAAAGGGGAATCCCTGTAAAGTGGCTACCATCAATAGCTGCAAGGCCGGGTTATTGGCCATGCTAACACCACCGTCTACAAAAGCAGCTTCATGCAAGCCTCCGCCCACATCAATAATCTGGGGAAGGAAATAAGTGGGTGCTGCCGCACTTGCCCTTACCGCTTTCCACAGCAATATATCTTTGTTCAGCCCGTCTGCACTGTTAAAGTATTTTCCGCCGGGATGGTTGATTAATGGCCATACACTGTTGGTATCCGCACGTTTTGCAATAATGCATAGGCCTGTCTTTATTTTATCACTTTCCAGCTTAATATC
Source organism: Agriterribacter humi (assembly GCF_009192765.1). Lineage (GTDB taxonomy): Bacteria > Bacteroidota > Bacteroidia > Chitinophagales > Chitinophagaceae > Agriterribacter > Agriterribacter humi. Next base: position 125,926 of record NZ_VOHQ01000013.1, read on the forward strand.
TCCAAATAGTTTTTGCAGCTCATCTTCTAAGGGCCTGGCTTTATAGGTTGCTTTCAGCAGGTCGTCTATTTCAAAAATTTTCCACCATTTGTTTTTTTTGCCGAATATTTTATCGCCCAGTTCCATATACATATTCTTTATATCCTGCACCTTCATGCCAATGGCCAGGCAGGATGCTATAATAGAACCGGTGCTCGTTCCACCAATTAAATCGAAATAATCGCTAAGCCTGAAATTTTTATCATTGCCATGCTGTTTTCGTAAAATATCTTCAATTCGCTGAAGATAGCCAAGTGACAATGCGCCGCGGATACCACCGCCATCCAGCGCAAGAATACGTTTGGGAGAACTGTTGCTTGAGAAATGTTCAGAAAGTGTCATGTTGTTGAGGTTTGTGTCGTTAGGGATATCCTTGTCATGATTTGGGCGTTAATATAATCATTAACATCCTCATTTGCAATCCCCAAAATGGGTTATCTAACCAGTAACCGGTAGTAAGTAAAAATGTTACCGTTTTTTGTCAAGTGTGCTTTTGTTAAGTTTTTTGAAATGACGAGTTGAATCCCTGTAATTCCCAAACCGGGTTCCTGGGTCAATAACCATCTTTTAACCATTATTCAAATTTGTTTAACGTTGCAGCCTGCGAATCTGTGCGAACTTCAGCGCCTATCCTCAAAAGGATATATTTTTTATTTTAGGTAGTTAGTTTTAGCAAACTCCTGTTTTAACAGGAGTTTCTTGCTGTTTGCATGCCTGCTAACTGCCTTCTGCCGAAATTGTCGGGGTTTCCTTTATATTTATCCTGTTATGACCATTGCTTTTATTCATGATAACAGGGCTTTTTTGCCGGAGATTGAAGCGTATATTTCTTTTTTTTCTGCATATCCCGGGATCATAACCGAAGTGAGGAAACAAAGCGGTTTACAGGGCACCCCTGCCGATGTGGAATGGTATTTTATGGGTACTCAGGTAAGACGAAAAAAAAACACAGTTGTTATTCATGAATATGCTTCTGCATCAATACCACCGTTTGCCGCTCTTAAAAATGTTATAAAGAAAAATATAAATTGTTTGCCGGACTATAGGATATTCTACAGTGATTATGTTCGTCAGCAGTTTGATTTTAGCGATAGTATCCCGTATGGCTTGCGTGGGCATGGCATATTGAACATTGAACCTGTTTCAAAAAAGGTTGAAAAACGCTATGATTTCATTTATGCAGGAAATATAGATGAGAAAAGAGGTATTGATGTGTTACTGAATTGTTTTGCAAAGGGTAATTTAAGCGACAGAACATTACTGGTACTGAGTAAGCATTATACGCAAACGGCCCTGCGTTTATCGGGCTGTAAAAATATTTATTTTAAAGGACCTGTTCCTTATCACCAGGTATACGCATACATTGATCAGTGCAGGTATGCAATTAATTTCATGCCCGACATTGCCCCTTTTAACAAGCAGGTATCGGCTAAATTTTTAGATTATGCCGCCTGCAGGATTCCTGTTGTTACTTCAGATTATCAATGGATAAAGGAATTTGAAAGCCTATATGGAGGACGGTATTTTTACCTGCTGCCGGATCTTTCCAACTTTACCTGGGAGCATATTTCCGCATTCCCTTATGCTATGCCTGACCTGCGGGAATGGACATGGGAAAAACAAATTGAAAAATCCGGGATAACCGCCTTCCTTCAAAAAAGATTTCCGGAACTGGACCTCGGCGGAAATTCAAACGGGAGCGGTTAATATTATTCCTTAGTTAACAGCATGTTTTTATACAGGTTCAATTGCCCCGCCCATATTTCCTCATTGGAAAAATTATCACTCACAAATTTCCTTCCGTTTCTTCCGTATTGCTGCCTTAATGCTTTGTTCGTGATCAGCTTTTTCAGAACGGTTGTCAGCGCAGCAACGTTTCCCTTTTCAAATAATTCTCCATTTATCCCGGCCTGCACCGCATCTTTACAACCGGGTATGTTGGAAGCAATAACAGGCACTTCCATAGCAGCCGCTTCAATCAGTACATTGGGAAATCCTTCGCGAAAAGACGGAAGAACAAGCATAGCAATAATCCCATATACAGGTGTCACATCATATAATTTGCCGAGATACATCACTTTTTCATCGTGATATAACTGGTGAAGCAAATGGCGGGAAAATGGGTTTTCCTCAATAATGGGTCCCGCCAGCACCAGCCGTAAAGAGGGATATTCTTTTACCAGCATATTAAATGCATCAAAAAGTATATCTATTCCTTTGTCTTTTGATAAGCGGCCCAGAAAACCGATTACTATATCATCTTCTTTTAAATCAAGCCTGTCTTTCAGTTGTGTGGCCCTGTCAGTAACAGCATTTTTGCCGGGAAAAGAATACAGGTCAATGCCATTAGCGCTTCCCTTTCCTATTACCATACCCTTTCCAAACGGAAAGATCTTTCTTTTTTCTGCGTGAGCCTTTAAAGTAGGACTTACCGCTATCACCTTGTCTGCTATACCGCATGAAATTTTTTCTGTTGCAGTGATCAGCCAGCGCAGCAATCCTTTTTTTGTATCTGATAATAATCCATGAAGCGTAAATATTTTGTGTTTACAACCAGTGATCCGGCAGGCCAGCATAATAAGAAAACCTGATTTGGGATTGCCGGCATTAACGATATCGGGTCTTTCCAGCCTTATTAACCGAATAATCCGGAAAAGTTGAAAAAGGTCAGTGATAGGCGAAATTCTTTTGGTAAAATTTATAGTGATCAGCCGGGCATTTTCTTTTTTGGCCAGCATGCTGATCTCTTCCCCCGGACCGCTGATTATAATAACTTCAAAGCCGCGCTGCACTAAAAACGCCACCTGCCCTTTCAGGAAATTAGCGCAAAACGAACTGGAAACTCCCAACAAAATTTTTGGCATAATGCTGTATATCGCTTAAAAGTAAGGGTTCATGATAAAACAGTAAAAATTTATTAATCAAAGCACAATAGATTATTTTGCACTGCATCTTTACAACTGTTATTCATCGGCATTGCATCTTATCTTATATATCATCACCGGAATCTTGTACTTTACCGGTTTCAGCTTTTTGTTCCGCTGGCTTAACCGCAGGAAGGGAAAACCAGCAGATGAGCGTTGGCTGATTGCTGCTTTTGTTGCAAAACTCGCCGCAGGCTTTGCATATGGTTATGTGTATGCGCATTATTTCCCGGTGAGCGATAGCTGGGTATATTTTAAAGAATCACTGGCAGAATATCAAAATCTGCTTACACGTCCTTCCGCCTTTTTTTCTACGGGTATAACGTTCAACAATCTCACCGATTTTTTTTCTACGGCTGATGATGCTCCCTGGAGCAATACAGGTGAAAATTTATTGATTAAACTCCTCGCCGTTTTCAATGTACTGAGCGGTGGCAATTACTATATTAATGTCATTTTTTTTAATGCTTTATCTTTTTGGGGACTATACCTTATTTATTTTGTTGCAAAAAGGCATATTCAAAAAAACGGGTTATTGATATTTTGTATTGTCTTTTTCCTCCCTTCCTGCCTGTTTTGGAACAGTGGTATAGACAAAGATGGTTTAATCGTATTCTTTACAGGTACATTGATTTATACAGTACATTATTGTATTACTGTAAAACAAACAGCGATGCAACTGGTAATGTGTGTGCTCAGTTTTGTATTCATTTTTTTATTGCGCAATATTAACGCGCTTATACTGCTGCCTGCTATAGCGGCATGGTGGATTTCTGTAAAGGTAGTGCCAGCCAGGCCTTACCTGGCCTATCTTATTATTTATAGTGCCTGCATTGTATTCTTTTTCCTTTCCTTAAGTTTCCCTTCGAAATTTAATTTGCCGCTTAAACTTGCAGAAAAACAGCACCAGTTTTTAACGTTGGAGGCTAATACTGTATTACCCCTAACGCCTTTAAAGCCTACTATCAAAAGCTATGCAGAAGTACTGCCGCAGGCGGTCAATCATGTTTTTTTAAGGCCCTATATAACAGAAATAAAAAGCCCTTTTCATTTAATGGCTTTTGGTGAGATGATATTGATTATAACGATTATTCTTCTTGCTGTTTTATGGGGCGGAAAGCATATGCTCCGCCAGTTATTGCAACCATTTTGCCTCTTTCTTATCATGGTTTCGCTGGGAGGATTATTAATAACAGGATATACTGTTCCGTTTACAGGAGCTATAGTGCGTTATAAAGCGTTGTATATCGTGCTGTTGTTGCTTCCTTTTACAGAATTGCTGAATAGAAAACTTCCGGCTACCCAATAAATAATTAATTATTCCAATATTTTATTTTATTAGATAAACTGTCTTTTTTTTAATTATATCAATCTGTTTTTTAAATTTAGGTACTAATTTTAGTAAAAAAACAATATTTTTGCCTCGATTTTGATAATCATAGTAAAAAATTACATATATTAAACTTAAATTAAATGGAATCACTTCGGTTTAATGCGATCAATCATTTATCTGGTTTGGGGAAAGAAATCCTTGTAGAGGGGTCCCGTAAAATAACCACAATTTTTGGAGAAAATGTATTTACACTAAAAACGGCCCGTGAATATTTAAGTGATGAAGCATACAAAAGTTTGGTTGCTTCCATTAAAACCGGAAAAAAAATAGACCGTACCATGGGCAATCATATAGGTGCGGGCTTAAGGCATTGGGCAGAAGCCAAAGGTGTTACGCATTTTACGCACTGGTTTCAGCCTTTAACGGGTACAACAGCCGAAAAGCATGATTCATTTTTTACACTAAAGGGCGATGGCACACCTATTGAAGAATTTGACGGCGCCGCGCTTATACAGCAGGAGCCGGATGCTTCTTCTTTCCCATCCGGTGGATTAAGAGCCACTTTTGAAGCAAGAGGCTATACCGCCTGGGATCCCACATCACCGGTATTTATCATGAATATTGGCGATGCCAATACCCTTTGTATACCCACCATATTTGTTTCTTATACGGGCGAATCTTTAGATACCAAAACGCCCTTACTGCGCTCCCTGGAGTCTTTAAATAAAGCCGCAGTAGATGTATGTAACTATTTTGATAAAAATGTTACCAAAGTTATTGCCACATTGGGATGGGAACAGGAATATTTTGTGGTAGATGCCGGATTGGCCAATGCGCGTCCCGATCTGATCATGACCGGCCGTACAGTATTTGGGCATTCGCCCGCCAAAGGCCAGCAATTAGAAGACCATTATTTTGGATCTATTCCTGAAAGGATATATGCTTTTATGCGGGATTTTGAAGAAGAAGCATATCGCCTTGGCATTCCATTAAGAACCCGCCATAATGAGGTAGCACCCGCCCAGTTTGAATGCGCTCCTATTTTTGAGGAAGCGAACCTGGCTGTTGATCATAATATTCTTTTAATGGATCTTATGACCAGGATCGCGAGGCATCATAACCTGGTAGCGCTCCTGCATGAAAAGCCTTTTGCAGGTATTAACGGAAGCGGCAAGCACAACAACTGGAGCATGTCAACAGATACCGGCGTTAACCTGCTGGCTCCGGGTAAAACGCCCAAAACCAACCTGATGTTCCTTACTTTTTTTGTGAATGTAATTAAAGCGGTGGATGATTATGCCGATCTGCTCCGCGCTTCTATTGCATCTGCCGGTAATGATCACAGGTTAGGCGCTAATGAAGCTCCTCCCGCTATTATTTCGGTATTTATCGGCAAATACCTGAATGAGGTATTAACTGAAATTAAAACAAGAGTGGGCGATAATTTTTCAGAACAGGATGAGATCCTTCTGAAATTAGACATTCATAAAAACATCCCGGAATTATTATTGGATAATACAGACCGTAACCGTACTTCACCTTTTGCCTTTACCGGTAATAAATTTGAATTCCGCGCCGTAGGCTCTACCGCTAACTGTGGTATTCCTATGACTACCCTTAACGCTATTATGGCAAATACTTTAACCCAGTTTAAAAAAGAAGTGGATGCCCTGATAGATAAAGGAGAGAAGAAGGAAATTGCCATCATGCATGTTATCCGTGAATACATAACCAGTTCCGAAAAAGTATTGTTTGAAGGAGATGGATATAGTGATGAATGGCATCATGAAGCGGAAAGGCGGGGTTTGCCCAATGTAAGAACAACGCCATTGGCATTAGATGCGATGGTTACAGACAAGGCTAAAAAATTGTTTGAAGACCTGGGTATATATCATCATTCCGAGATTGAAGCGCGGCATGAAATTGAACTGGAAAAATACATTAAAAAAGTGCAGATCGAAAGCCGTATCATGGGAGAGCTCTGCACCAGTCATATCTTACCCTGTTCGGTAAAATATCAGAACATCCTTATCAATAATATCCGCGGGCTTAAAGACCTGGGTTTGCCGGAATCATCCTATGCCAACCAGTTGCAGATACTCGAAAAAATATCTGAACATATTGGCCAGGTGGCAGACGGAGTTGAAAAAATGATTGAGGCAAGAAAAATAGTGAACAAGATTGAAGGCACACGCACAAAAGCCATAGCGTATCAAAGCCAGGTTAAAGATGCCTTTTTTGATAAGATCCGCTACCATGTTGATAAGCTGGAATTGTTGGTAGACGATCAGTACTGGTTGTTACCGAAATACCGCGAGTTATTGTTTTTGAGATAGACACAAGCCCCATACATCAGCGAACGCCTCTGGATATTTTCAGGGGCGTTTTATTTGGAAAGAGTGAATAGTGGAAAGCGGTAAGTGAGCGGTCAGCCATCAGCCATGAGCTATCTGTATCAGGTTTATTTTCCTGTTAACCAAACCAATCAACAAGGCTATTGCATTGTAAAAGTGTCAAGAAATTTGGTAGTGAAATTGCCTTTTCTGAAATCTTCGTTGCGCATGAGTTGCTGGTGAAAGGGGATGGTGGTTTTTACACCTTCAATTACATATTCACTTAAAGCCCGGCTCATGGTATTAATGGCTTCTTCCCTGGTGCGGGCAACGGCAATGATTTTACCGATCATAGAATCGTAATAGGGAGGAATAACATAACCCGCATAGGTATGCGAATCAATACGCACCCCGTGTCCGCCCGGCTGATGCAATACCGTTATTTTTCCTGGTGAAGGACGAAAATCGTTGTATGGATCTTCCGCATTGATCCGGCATTCTATAGCATGCATTTCGGGGTAATAATTTCTGCCCGAAATAGATTCGCCGGAGGCAATCTTTATTTGTTCTTTGACCAGGTCAAAATTGGTTACTTCTTCTGTAACACAATGTTCCACCTGTATGCGGGTATTCATCTCCATAAAATAAAAATTCCTGTGTTTGTCCACAAGAAATTCTATAGTACCCACGCTTTCATAATTAATAGCGGAAGCGGCTTTCACCGCCGCTTCGCCCATTTTTTCGCGCAGATCGTTTGTCATGAACGGAGAGGGTGACTCTTCTACCAGCTTCTGGTGACGGCGTTGAATGGAGCAATCCCTTTCACTCATATGACAAACTTTGCCATAACGGTCGCCGGCTATTTGTATTTCAATATGACGCGGTTCTTCTACAAATTTCTCCATGTATATCCCGTCATTCTTAAACGATGCTCCTGCTTCTGCTTTTGCGTTGTCGTATGCTTTTTCTATTTCACCTTCTTCCCAAACCACCCGCATACCCTTACCACCGCCACCTGCTGTTGCTTTTAAAATTACAGGATACCCAATCTCTTTTGCCAGTCCTTTTGCCTCATCCACACTTCCCAGCAATCCTTCACCACCGGGCACTACGGGAACACCCGCTTTAATCATTGTTTCTTTGGCTGTAATTTTATCGCCCATAGCGGTGATCATGCCCGGAGTGGGTCCAATAAATTTTATTCCATGCTCACAGCAAATTTGGGCGAACCTGGCATTTTCAGCTAAAAAACCATAGCCGGGGTGAATGGCATCCGCATTGGTAATTTCTACGGCAGCCATAAGATGAGGAATATTAAGATAAGAGTCTGCGCTTTGCGGACGACCCAGGCATACTGCTTCATCTGCAAATTTTACATGCAGGCTATCCTTATCTGCAGTGGAATATACGGCCACTGTTTTTATGCCCATTTCCCTGCAGGTGCGAATGATCCGCAATGCAATTTCACCACGATTTGCAATAAGTATTTTTTTGAACATGTATTCAATTTGAAAATTCGGGAATTTCCTGCCTGTCGGCAGACAGGGAAAATTTGAAAATTGATTTTACCCGTTAAAAATGAGGTGCACCCTTTTCACATTCGCACACCAGCCTGCCGGCTGGCTGATTTTCAAATCTACCTGTCGGCAGACAGGTTTTCAAATTAATTAGGTTCCACCAGAAACAGCGGCTGGTCATATTCCACCGGGCTGGCATCATCGGCCAGGATCTTCACTATTTTGCCACTCACTTCACTTTCAATTTCGTTAAAGAGCTTCATGGCTTCAATAATGCAAACCACTTTTCCAACTGTTACTTCATCGCCTACTTCAACAAATAAAGGTTTATCCGGCGATGCCCGGCGGTAAAAAGTGCCTATCATCGGACTTTTAATAGTAAGAAGATTATCCGCTTTGGGCTCAGCCGCCGGTTTAGCTTTATCGTGCGCCGGTTCGGTTGCAGTCGCCGGGGGGGCAAAGAATTGTTGGGAGGATGGCGATGATACAACCTGGGTAATATGCTCTTCTTTTTGCCTTATTGTAATTTTGAAATCTTTATCTTCTACGCTAATTTCTCCAATATTCGATTTGTTGATGATCTTTATCAACTCCTGAATTTGCTTAAAATCCATGTGGGTGAGTTTAATTTATTTAACCGTCAATTGTTTGGAAACCGGCGGCTAAGATAGGAATTCAGGGTAAATATACCCAAAAATCAGTTTTTAACCCTTTCAACATATTCTCCGTTTTTAGTATTGATCCTGATTAATTCTCCTTCTTCTACAAAAAGAGGCACCATTACAGTAGCCCCGGTTTCAATAGTGGCAGCTTTTAATGTACGTGTGGCCGTATCGCCTCTGATTCCCGGCTCGCTGTAAGTAACCAGCACAACAATTTTATCAGGCAATTCTACACTCATAGGTAATTCAGTTTCGGTATTGATCAGTACAGAAACTTCCTGCGCCTCTTTTAAAAATTGAGGTGCATCTATAAGCGGCTCCTGTACGATGATCTGCTCAAAGGTTTCATTATCCATAAAATTATACCCCGAATCATCTTTATACAAATACTGGTAGCCCTTTCTTTCCACCCGCACAGGATAGATACTATCGCCGGAATTCCATGTTTTTTCGATACTGCGGTTGTTTTCGATACCTTTAAGTTTGGCCCATACTTTAGCAGCAGCCCTGGCGGTTTTATTTTCGCCAAATTCCACTACGCTATACAAGCTGCCGTCTAATTTGAGGATCATTCCCCTGCTGATATCTGCTGTATTTGCCATGTTTGTTTTTTAAAAAGTGGCGCAAAGATAAGAGGTTTTTGCATTATTTAAACAGGAACCGAAACCAATGCACCATTTTTCCCCGCTATGAATAAGGCGTTACCATTTAAATAATTTTCGGGTATTTTTGTGCTTATGGAGCACATCATTCCCAACGATATTCTGTCCGAAGAAAAACTTTCGTTTGATCGCTTTCGTGAAGAAGTGCTCAGCGATTACCGTCTTGCCTGTGAAAGCAGGGAAGCCAGTTTGCTGGGTCGTAAAGAAGTGCTGACAGGAAAAGCTAAGTTCGGCATCTTCGGCGATGGTAAGGAAGTGCCGCAGATCGCACTGTCTAAATTTTTCCAGCCCGGAGATTTTTATGCAGGATATTACCGCGATCAAACCATTGCTTTTGCAACGGAAACGGCTACTATAGAAGAATTTTTTGCGCAATTGTATGCTAACCCTAATGAAAATGATGAGCCGCATAGTGCAGGAAGGCAGATGAATGCACATTTTGCTTCTGCTTTTACAGATAAGAACGGTGAATTTCTGGACCTGGTTAATCATAAAAATATAACCAGTGGTATTGCACCCACTGCAGGGCAAATGCCCAGGGCATTGGGACTGGCTTTTGCTTCAAAAGCCTTTCGTGAAATTGATGTATTGCAACCGTTCACCAACCTGTCTGACAACGGCAATGAAGTTTGCTTTTGCACTATTGGCGATGCCTCTACTTCTGAAGGTCATTTTTGGGAAACGGTTAATGCCGCTGCCGTGCTGGAAGTTCCGTTGGCTATTTTTATATGGGACGATGGCTATGGCATTTCTGTTCCTTCGGAAAATCAAATTGTGAAAGGCTCCATTTCAGATGCATTAAAAGGATTTCAGAAAAAAAATGATACTACAGGAATTGATATTTATAAAGTAAAATGCTGGGACTACTCAGGACTATGCGAAATTTTTGAGCAGGGTATTCAAAAAGTGCGTGATACCCATATTCCCGCTGTTTTTCATGTGGAAGAAGTAACCCAGCCGCAGGGACATTCTACATCGGGCAGCCACGAGCGTTATAAAACACAGGAACGCTTAGAATGGGAAAGAGAATGGGATTGCATAAAGAAAATGAAAGAATGGATCATTGCCAACGCGCTGGCTGAAGAAGAAGAATTGAACGTAATTGAGATCAATGCAAAGTCAACTATAAAAGCCAGCCGCCAGGTTGCCTGGGATAAATATGTTTTACCCATTAGAGCAATGGTAACCAAAACCATTGCCGTTTTGCAGCATATTGTAAATGAAGGAAAGGATAAGACAGGGCGCATTCAAATTGCTGTCAAAAATTTACAGACGAACCGGGAACCCGACCGCAGGGATATTTTGAAAGCGCTGGCAACCGGTATTCACTTTAGTGATGATGATGCTGTGCAACACTACTACAACGGGCTGTTGGCCGAACAAAGTGCATTATATCATTCGCATTTGTACAATGAAGGTGCAAAAAGTTTGCAACATGTTCAGCCCACGTCTTTGCTGTTCAATGAAAACGCTCCTGTTCTTAATGGCTACCAGATACTGAACCGGTATTTTGATGAATTATTTGCGCATAATCCCAAGGTATTGGCTTTTGGTGAAGACCTGGGATTGATTGGTGATGTTAACCAGGGGTTTGCAGGATTGCAGCAAAAGCACGGTGATAAAAGAATATTTGATACAGGTATCCGTGAGCTCACTATAATGGGACAGGGCATTGGTTTGGCTATGAGAGGTTTGCGGCCCATTGCGGAAATACAGTATGTTGATTATATGTTATACGGGCTGCAGCCATTAAGCGATGATGCAGCTTCTTTGCACTATCGTACAAAAGGAAGGCAGAGCTGCCCTCTTATTGTACGTACCAGGGGACACCGGCTCGAAGGAATATGGCATAGTGGTTCTCCAATGGGTATGCTCATTAATGCCCTTCGCGGATTTCATGTATGCGTTCCGCGCAATATGGTGCAGGCCGCAGGCATGTATAACACCTTATTAGAAGTGAACGATCCCGCAATAATGATAGAATGCCTTAATGCTTACCGGCTTAAAGAAAAGCTGCCATCCAATCTTTTAGAATACAGGGTTGCATTGGGCGTTCCTGAAATAATAAAAGAAGGGGATGATCTTACTATCGTTTCTTATGGTGCTACCCTGCGCATAGCGTTTGAAGCGGCAACCCTGCTTGATCAAATGGGCATTCATTGCGAGGTTATTGATGTACAAACACTTTTGCCTTTCGATATCAATCATACCATCCTCGGTTCCCTGAAAAAAACCAACCGTATTATTTTTGCGGATGAAGATTTACCCGGCGGAGCTGCTGCCTATATGTTCAATATTGTTATGGAAAAGCAGGGAGGATACCGCTGGTTAGATGTTGCTCCAAGAACCCTTACCGCACAGGCCCACCGGCCGGCATATGGAACAGATGGGGATTATTTTAGTAAGCCCAATGTAGAAGATTTTGTCAGGATAGTAAAGGAAATGATGCGTGAATGAGAGGGGAAGTAAGTTGCAGGTTGCAGGTTTCAGGTTGCAGGTTACAGGGTGCAGGTTACAGGGTGCAGGTTGCAAGTTGCAGGTGAGAAGTGAGATGTGAAAAGGAATGCCAGGCTCATCATTAGTAGTTTTTAGCTGATAGAATCTGATACCTCCTGCTGATACCTGGCATTTCAAATTTTAAATCTCAAAACATAAATTGGCTTCATTGTGGGTAAACCGGTAACAAAGACAGATATTCGTTTCACGGAATTATGGAGAGAACAAAGAGAAGGATCAAAAATAGGCTACTATCTCCTTTACACTTTCAGTTGGGGTTTGGTTATCATTTTTATTTCCTTTTTTTTATTGATGTTCATGGGCGGTATAAGTATTATACCCATAGCCCAGGATAACAATAAAATCGTTTTGATTATTATTATCGGCTTTATACTTGGATTTATTACTACCCTTATCGTTAGGGCAAGGAACGAGAAAAGGTATCAGAAAATATTAGATAAAGTCAGGAAAGGATCAGTCTAAAAACCTTGCCCTTAGTTCGGCAGATGGTATCATACAATATTCTTTTTTGCCAAACCATTTATACCTGTTTTTTGCTATCAGCCTGTATACAGCATCTCTTATAAAGCGTGGTATAATTATGCATCCGTACGCCAGGCTCCACGGCGCCTCCAGCTTTTTAAAAACCCGCAATGCAGCAGTGCTTTGTGTGAATACCTGACCTCCTTCTACCAGTACAAAAGAATTATAGTGAGCCAGGGGTAAGTTGAATTTTTGTAGCAGCAACTGCCCGGCCTGACCCTGGAGCGAGGTGAAATTAAAATGGCTTTTTTTATCTTTCCTTATTATAAACTGCACGCTGCTGTTGCAAAGATTGCATACGCCGTCAAAAAGTATAACAGGGTTGGTTATATTATTCACAGTGCAAAGATAATTCAATGCCAGGGGTATTTGCAGGGTGCATTCCAAATTCGCATTGCTTTGCTTCATGGGGGCGGTGAGGACACCGCCCACGGCGGGCTGCCCCGGTTGGTGGAGACACCAACCGGCGACAATTTGGAATGCACCCCCTATTTGCACGGGTCATTTTCACTATGAAGATTGTATTATGGCTTTTCACTGTTCACTACTTTGTTATTTTTTTTAGACAGCAGTTTAGATTATTTAAATTGTGAAGTATATGGTCATGAACCTTGTGGTGCTGCCCATGGCTTTTCAGCATAGGCCTTCTTTTGCATGGGATGCTGCTTTTACAGGAATTATTATACTTATTCTGGCTGTTGGATTACCCATTTCATTTATTAAGCACAGCCGGTATAGTAAACGCAGGGCATCCTGAGTTGAGCAAAGATGTCCCCATTACCTGCTGTTGAATTCAGTCAGGCGGCTTATCTTCGCGTGTCAAATTATTGCGGTAAGGATTGTAACGGATGAGTTCATAATATAAAGCATCGTATACTACAGTATGAAAATTTTACAAACAGCCGAGAGAGTGTCACAAAAGGATCATTCCGATAATTATGTATACCAGCGCTCCCTGCTCGCTTACCTGGAGGCGGCAAAACTTATTTCGGGCAGGGTGCTGGAAATTGGTACGGGAAGCGGTTACGGTGTTGAAATTATAGCTCCGCATACAGAGGAGTTTGTTACTATTGACAAATACCAGACAGGTATTGACAACGGGAGTACAGCAGGTAAAGGCAATGTGAAATTTATTCAAATGAATGTACCGCCTTTGCATGGTATTTCTTCCAATAGCTTCGACTTTGTTATTACTTTCCAGGTAATAGAGCATATACAAAATGATGGATTGTTTCTGAAAGAGATAAACCGGGTATTAAAAAGCGGCGGAAAATTAATAGTTACCACGCCCAACAAGAAGATGTCGCTCACCCGCAATCCCTGGCACATCAGGGAATATACCATACCTGAACTGGAAAAATTATTATTGTCTCATTTTAAAAAGGCAGAGAAGCTGGGTGTTTTTGGAAACGAAAGCATAATGGATTATTATATTAAAAACAAAGCTTCGGTTAAAAGAATAACCCGGTTCGATGTTTTTAATCTCCAATACCGTTTGCCCCGGCAGCTTCTTCAAATACCATACGATATCCTGAACCGGCTGAACAGAAAAAAGCTATTGAAGAGCAATACAGAACTGGTTACCGGAATTACCCATGAAGATTACAATATCCGGGAGGCTGATGATAGTTGCTTCGACCTTTTTTTTATTGCAGAAAAGGAATAAAAAACCGCTCCGGTTACCGAAACGGTTTTTTCAATTTAACATGGGTTAGGAAAACGACCGGTGTTACCGTCCAAAGTATTTGTTTACTGCTTCAACGCGATTATTGACATGCAGCTTTTCATAAATATGATATACATGTTTGCGCACAGTTTCCTGCGCAATACCAAGTCTTGTTGAAATTTCCTTATACAACAGTCCTTTCGCAAGCAGCTCAAGAATTTCATGTTCCCGGTTAGACAAATTATCCAGTAAACCGGAAGACGGATTTTTTTCCTGGAAAACTGCAACTACCTTTCTTGCTATCTGGCTGCTCATCGGGGCCCCGCCTTCAGCCAGTTCGCGTATGGATTCTAATAATTTTGCGGGGGCGGTCTTTTTTAAAATATATCCGTTGGCTCCCGCGGCAAGCGCTTCAAATATTTTTTCATCCTCTTCGTACACCGTGCACATCATAAACAATATGTCGGGGTTTTTTGGCTTTAATTCTCTTACGCAATCAATACCACTCATGCCGCCCAAGTTGATATCCATCAGCACTACGTTCGGCTTCAGTTTGGGAATACCGGAAATAGCGCTTTCGGCGCTGATAAAAGATCCGCTTAACTCGTATCCATCGGCCATCATAATGATCTGTTCCAATGCCTGGCGTATATCATCATTATCTTCTACTATGCAAACAGAAATCGTATCCATGTAAAGTAAATAAACTGTAAAACTAAAGGTTAATTAATGAAATACCTGTACCCTAAAGCGGGTATGAGGTTAAAGGTACTCTTAATATAACGGATGTGCCATCATGGGTTGAAATGATGCAGGATCCGCCAACGGCAGAAAGCCTGTCCTTCATATTAAGCAGTCCGTTATTATAGCTGCGGATGGCAGAAGGGTTAATGCCAATGCCGTTATCAGTTATAGTAATAGAAAAATGCTCACCGGCAGTAAATTGTACGTTTACCTGTGTTGCCTGCGAGTGCTTTACTATATTATGCAATGCTTCTTTTACTGAAAGCAGGATATTACGGCGGATTTTTCCACTCACTGTTATTTCCGGGATAGGATCAGGCGTTACAATATGTAACCGGAATGGCATCGGTTCAAAGTATTCTACAATCAGGTGCCGCAGGTAGGCTATCAGGTTAGGCAATGTATCATTCCTTGAATTTAATGTCCATATAATTTCATTCATTTTATCAATCAATATGTTTGATGTTTCTGAAATCTTTTCAAGTTCTTTACTATCATCCTGTGTACTTTTGACTTTTGCAATTTCACTCAACAGCCGTATAGAAGTAAGTCCCGATCCTATATCGTCATGTATTTCCTGCGATATCCGGTTCCTTTCTTTGTCCCTGGCATCAATGATCGCCTTATATTTTTCAAGTTCTTTTCTGTCATTTTCAAGCTGTAGCTTTTCCACTGCTCTTATGCGCTGTGCTTCCTGCATTCTTGCCCTGTAAGATAATCCCTGCATAAAAAGCAGCATCTGGAGCAGTATGCCCAGCATAAAAACCAAAACAGGGATACCGGCATGTCTGAAAAAATGATATTCGTACTCACTCCATCTGTCAATATAAAGCGCTATACAGGATAGCAGGATAGCGATAAATGCGCCTGTAGCCACATATCTTACCTCTTTGTTGCTTTTTCGGATTATTAATATGGAGAGGAGGCAGGCTGCGTACAGTAATACGATCATTCTTATGGTATCGAAAGCGATATTGCCGATATGGTTATACCGGTTGGTGTAGGTAAGGGGAAGATTGATGGTTAAAAAAATGAACTGAATCAGTACAAGTATCCTGAAATGTTTGTACAGACCGGGAAAGTTGTTTCTTAGTGTAAAGAAAGAAGAAATAAAAAGTAAAATAAGCATATTGCCGCTCAATTGCAGCACCTGGTATCTGAAATCGTAAAAAAAATAATACAGGTCGTCGAATATAAACAGGTTGAGCAGCCTGAGTAAAAAATAAATCACAAAAACAAACATCGCTCCGGAGTAATACAGGTATTCAATTTTCAGGGTTTGAAAAAAAATAGTGAGCGTATAAGCAAACATACTGAACATAATTCCCAGCAGCGCAATGGTAATATAAACGTACAGGCGGTTGGGGCGTACAAAATGATTAAAAGTAAAGGCAGTTTGCTCATTAGGCAATAATATTACAGGATCAAACTGGTGCCAGTTATAAAAATTGATGTCGGTTCGGATATAAAACGTTTTATACGTTCCTTTTTTCACTGTAAAAGAAGCATACGGAACTTCATTAAATACAGTATAGGAAAAAGAACCGAATTGATTGTTCAACGCTTTCATTGTAGCGGTACTGCTGTCGTACTCATACATGGTATAGCGCTGAGCCCTGCCAGCGTATAACCAAAATGTATCCTTCGAACTGCTGTTGGTAACGGATAGCTTTATAAAATAACGGGCATCCAGCCGGGTTTTATCGAAAGGAAATTTTTCACCGGGGTAAACAAATTCCCCCGGAGTAATATTATCAATGGTTCTTTGTTTGGTATAGTCTGTAAAATAAGATAAGCGTCTTAACACGGTGTCGTACTCGCTGATCTTTCCGAGGTCAATAAAATCAGCAGGTTGTGCTGTGGCAAAACTCCAGCACCAAAGAAAGGTAATGGCGGTCACAAACCTTTTTAACACCAAGCAGATTAATTTTAAGCAAAATGAGCTGTACTGTAATTTAAAGGATTTATTCAAATTATTCAAACCGGAATATAGAGCAGGTATTTCTCCCTGAAAAACGCTTCTTTAAACAAGCCGGCTATCTCCCGGATTTGCGGCTTAAGCCTGCTTTCCCGAATTTCCTGTGTAAGATCGCCACCCTTCATGCAAATCAGCCCATTTTTAAAAAGATCTGTCTTTTTTTTGTTGCTTAACAGGGGACTGCTCCACTGCCACAGGTCTTTTAAGGGGGCAACGGCGCGACTCACGGCAAAATCAAATTTCCTGTTTTTGATTTCTTCCGCACGTATATGCTGTGTGGTTACATTTTTTAATTGTAATGCCTGCACCACTTCATTCACTACTTTTAATTTTTTGCCGATCGAATCTACCAGGTGAAACTGAACATCCGGAAAAGCAATAGCCAGTGGTATTCCCGGAAAACCGCCCCCTGTTCCAATATCAATAATTTCAATGCCGCTGGTAAATTTAAAAACCGCTGCAATGGCAAGCGAGTGCAATACATGCTTTTCATACAGCGAATCAATATCCTTACGGGAAATGACATTGATCTTCTCATTCCATTCTTTATATACCTGGCCAAGCGCCGTGAACCGGCTTATTTGCAAATCAGAAAAATCAGTAAAATACCGGGTGATCACTTCCAGTTTACCCGTGGCTTCTTCCATAATGCAGGAGTAAAAATGAGATAGTAAAAAAGCATAAAGATATCAAAGACCCAGAACCATTTCCAAAGGTCTTTCTCGTCTAATTTTTCCATGGCTTTATACCATATGATGCCTTGTATAATGAAACGCAATAAAAAAACACCCAAAACCAATTCCCAACGAAAAAAGAAGAGTGCTGCAATAAATGACGGGTAAAATAAAAAATGAGTGAGTGCATATAAACCGAGCAAAATCCTGTGTTTGGTTTTATAAAGCCTGGCTGTAGTAAAATGCCTGTTTTTTTGATTTCGCCAGTCCTTCCATGTTTTTTTAGGTTCGGAAAGCGTAAAAGCTTCTTTGTCTACCACTACTTTTGTATTGCGGGCATTGGCCGTAGCATTAATGAACAAATCATCGTCCCCCCCGGGTAAATGGTTGTGTCCGGAAAATCCTTTGTTGCGGAAGAACACATTCTTTTTATAGGCAAGGTTTCTGCCGGTTCCCATATAGGGCAATCCTGCAAGGGCATAGGAAAGATATTGTAACCCCGTATGAAAAGTTTCGAAACGAATAATCTTATTCAGAAAGCCCTTTCTTTTATAATAAGCGCCGTACCCCAATACAATTTCCGTTCCCTGCTCAAAAGGAGCAACCATTTTGTGCATCCAGAATTCACTCGCGGGAACACAATCGGCATCGGTTAACAGCACAACATCGTGCTTTGCTGTTTTAATACCCATTGACAGGGGAAATTTTTTTCCGTGAATGAATTTTGCTTCCTGCTTCAGTTCAATAATATGCAATTGTGCAAAATCTTTCTGCAAAGCTTCAAGCAGGTATTTGGATTCATCTAATGAATTATCGTTTACTAAAATGAGCTCATGTGTGTCAGTAAATTCCTGGACGAGTAAACCGGGAAGATTTTTAGCTAAATTTGCGGCTTCGTCGCGGGCACAAACAATTACAGAAACAGGTTGCTGATGATAGGATATGGAGGAATCGGCGCGATGAAAAGCCAGCCTTCTGAAGAAATAAAGATAATAGATGATCTGGATGAAAGTGACGCAGCAAAACGCTCCAAAAACTATTATAGGCCAGTCAAATTTTTCCATCATGGCGGCGAAGGTAAGAAATAGAAGGATTTGTTATTATGGATTTATTGTAATGCGTAAATATGTTGAAAAGTTATGGCTGCATTAAAGTTTGAATTACAGCAAAAAGATCCGTTATCGGGGGCGAGAACAGGAAGTATTATTACGGAGCATGGCGTTATACCCACACCCATTTTTATGCCGGTGGGCACGGGGGGGAGCGTAAAAGCCCTTACCCAAAGCCAGTTGAAAGAAGAAGTGAAGGCAAAGATCATTTTGGGAAATACCTATCATTTGTACCTCCGTCCGGGTATTGAAGTGTTGGAGGAGGCCGGGGGATTGCACCAGTTTATGAACTGGCAGCAACCGCTATTAACCGACAGTGGGGGATACCAGGTTTTTTCGCTGGCCGGTACACGTAAAATAAATGAGGAAGGGGTAATGTTTCAAAGTCATATTGACGGCAGTAAGCATTTATTTACACCCGAAAAAGTGATGGATATACAGCGTAGCATAGGCGCTGATATTATTATGGCTTTTGATGAATGCCCGCCTTATCCCAGCGAGTATGTTTATGCACAGCAATCTATGCAGCTTACACACCGGTGGTTAGACAGATGTTTTCAGCGGGTAGAAGAAACAACGGGGAAATATGGTTACGCACAAAACCTTTTTCCTATTGTACAGGGCGGAACATATACTGATCTTAGAAAAGCATCATGCGATTATATTGGTTCAAAAAATGCAGCAGGTAATGCCATTGGCGGCTTAAGCGTTGGGGAGCCCGAAAATATGATGTATGATTTATGCGGTTTATGCTGCGATAACCTGCCTGCAGATAAACCACGCTACCTGATGGGTGTAGGTACTCCGTGGAATATACTGGAATGTATTGCACTGGGAATAGATATGTTTGACTGCGTTATGCCTACCCGTAACGGGCGTAATGCCATGTTATTTACATCAAAAGGCATCATCAATATTGACAATAAAAAATGGGAGAAGGACTATTCGCCCATTGATGACGGTATTGCATGCGAAACCAGTAATTATTACAGTAAAGCTTACCTGCGGCACCTTATCAAATCAAAAGAGATATTGGGACTTACCATAGCCAGCATACACAACCTGGCCTTCTATCTTCATGTGGTTACTGAAGCCCGGAAACATATTGAAGCAGGCGATTTTACAGGCTGGATGAAAAGCAGTACAGAGCAGTTTAAGGTGAGGAGATGAGAGGAGAGAAGTGGGAAGAAGTTGCAGGGTACAGGACACAGGGTACAGGTGCAAATGTGGCGGTAGGCACGCAACGAAGGAGCGTCAGACCGCAGGCAAGAAGGAGTATTCAGCCTATTGTTAGCAGCTATTCACCTGAATCTGAAAGCTGATTGCTGAAAGCCCTTAATTCCGCTTCTGCTCAAACAGCCATGGCAACAGGGCGGGTTCGGCAAGGGCTTTTATCCAGCTATCATGTTTTACGCCCGGATATTCAGTGTATTTTACTTTAGCATCCGCCGTTTTTAATGCACTAACCATAATGCGTGAATTGGCTACAGGCACTGCATCATCATCCGCGCCATGAAACACCCATATGGGAAAATGCCTTCCATAAAGCTTTGCGCTTGCCGGATTGCCTCCACCGCATATAGGAAATGCTGCCGCAAACAATGCTGGTTTGCGCCATAGTATTTCAAATGTTCCAAAACCACCCATCGAAAGTCCGCCAATATAAATCCGCTTCGGATCAACAATACCGCTGTTAACTAAAGTGTCAATAAAATTCATTACCATTTGCAGTGGCCGGGTAGGAGCCACATTCATGGGGAACTGGTATGTACCGGATGAATCTGCAGGTTTGTTTTTTGCCCGCACACTCCACGATGAATCGGCAGGACATTGCGGAAAAACCACTATTGCCGGAAATTTTTCCCTGTTTGCCGAATCAAGAAAAAGAGAGTCTCCCCATGTGAGCTGCGCCTCATTGTCATTACCTCTTTCGCCTGAGCCATGTAAAAAAACAATTAAAGGATATTTTTTTCCTGCAGAAAAATGAAGCGGGGAAAGTATCCGGCAGGGGAGTGTGTCGTTGCCCTGTAAGAAAAGTTGCCGCTCAAATAAATCGGGGTCGGGTACCTGTGCATTTACAAAACAAGGGGCTATGAAAAAAAGAAAACAGAAGGAAAAAAGTCTGAAACTATTGTGAATATTTTTCATAACAGAAAGATACAAAGTTCTTATTAGAGTTTTGGTTTACTTTTGGCCATTACGGGCTTTTTAACGTTCACCAGGGCCACTTGCATGAAAAAAATAGATTGGTACATATTTAAGGATTTTATTTTTACTTTCATTTATTGCATTCTGCTGTTTACCGCTATTTCGGTAGTAGTTGATATCAGCGAAAAGACTGATGATTTTGCCAAAGCCAATCTCTCTGCCAAATTTGTAATGACACATTATTACGTAGGTTTTGTGCCATTCATTGTTTCATTTTTATTCCCTCTTTTTACTTTTATAGCAGTTATATTTTTTACTTCCCGCCTGGCTAACCGTTCAGAAATTATAGCCATTTTGGCCAGCGGTACCAGCTTTAACCGCTTGTTAAAACCCTATTTGCTTGGCGGCATCTTACTGGCAACCCTGCTCTGGTTTGGAAACCGCACCTTTGTACCCCAGGCCAACGGGATACGCACTGCATTCGAAATAGAATATATTAAATCGCCCGGGCAATACAGCAGCAATAATAATATTTACATGCGTATTGATTCGGTTTCATATTGCGGTATCCGTTATTATGATACTGCTGCAAAAAGCGGCAGTGGTTTTTTTATGGACAGGTTAAACGGAACAAAGGTTGCATATAACCTGAGGGCAAATACCATTGCCTGGGATGCTGTTCAAAAAAAATGGAAACTAACGGGCGTAATAGAAAGAAAAATTAATGGCTTACACGAAGATGTAAAACAGGACACTGTACGGCGCCTTGATTTCAATTTTACACCTGACGACCTAAAGCGTGATGAGTATGTAAAGAGCAGGCTTACTACAGAAGAACTCCGGCATATGGTAGAGATGGAAAAATTACGCGGATCAGAAGGTACCAATGACCTGGAAGTAGAATTATACCGCAGGGATGCTACACCCGTAACCGTTATTATACTTACATTGATAGGCGCTGTACTGGCCTCCCGTAAAATACGAGGCGGTAGCGGTATTCATCTTGCTGCCGGCTTTGCTATTGCCGCTTTGTTTATTTTGCTCGACCGTTTTTCTACCATTTTCAGTGTTAAAGGAAGCCTCCCGCCCATTATTGCGGCATGGCTGCCCAATTTCCTGTTTGGGTTACTTACGTATTATCTTTACCGCAAGGCGCCTAAATAGCATACTCCATATCCATTTTAATTGAAAGGAAATGCGGGAGAAAACAAAAGCACTGTTTTCGATATAATCCTTGTTCCCGTTCGGAATAATTAGTTTAAATAAATCAAATAAATTATTTGAAACATCGAATTTTTGACAGCTTTTAACCGTGTTTTAGCTAACTTTAGCGCTCTTGTGATCCTGCTTAATATACAATCGGAGAATTATTCAAAACACTTTATATATGGCAACAATAAAAGAAAGGTTTAAAGGGAAAGCTGATGAGTTATCCGCAGAGATCAAAGACATTCTTAAGGAACATGGCAATAAAAAAATAGGAGAGGTGATGCTTTCCCAGATTTACCAGGGCATGAGGGGCGTAACAGGACTGGTAAGCGAAACTTCTTTACTTGATGCCCGGGAGGGCATTCGCTTCAGAGGGTTTTCAATTCCGGAATTGCAGAAAAAACTACCCAAAGCCACTAATGGAAACGAGCCCTTGCCGGAAGGATTGTTTTACCTGATGCTGATAGGCGAGCTGCCAACCGAGAACGATGTTAATGATATTACCAATGCCTGGCAGCGCCGCTCACATGTGCCCAATCATGTTTTTGATGCAATAGAAGCGCTGCCTAAATCTTCTCATCCAATGACGCAGTTTGTGGTGGCGATTATGGCATTGCAAACCGAAAGCATCTTTGTTCGTAAATATACTGAGGGACTCAGCAAAAAAGATTACTGGGATGCGGTGTATGATGATTCGATGAACCTTATAGCCCGGTTGCCCAGGGTAGCTGCATATATTTATCGCCGTAAGTATAAAGATGAAAAGCATATACAACCCGATGGGCTGTTGGACTGGTCCGGAAATTTTGCCCATATGCTGGGCTTTGAAGATGATAGTTTTAAAGAACTGATGCGCTTGTATATGACCATTCATGCTGATCATGAGGGAGGTAATGTATCAGCACATACAACACATTTGGTAGGTTCTGCGCTAAGCGATCCCTACCTGAGCCTGGCGGCAGGCATGAACGGCCTGGCTGGCCCTTTGCATGGGTTGGCAAACCAGGAAGTGATTAAATGGATATATGAAATGCGGGAAGAACTGGGTGTTGAATTGCCTACCAAAGCACAGATAGAAAAATATGTGAAAAAAACGCTCAAAGAAGGGAAAGTGGTACCTGGTTACGGCCACGCTGTATTGCGTAAAACAGATCCCCGGTTTTCGGCCCAGATGGAATTTGGTAAAAAACATATGCCAAACGATCCTTTGGTAAATACGGTATGGCGGGTATATGAAGTGGTACCCGGTATATTAAAGTCGTTGGGCAAAGTAAAAAACCCGTGGCCGAATGTTGATGCGCACAGCGGAGCCCTGCTGGTGCATTATGGACTGGTTGAATATGAATTTTATACTGTATTGTTTGGTGTAAGCCGTTCCTTAGGTGTGCTGGCCAATTTATGCTGGGACAGGGCTTTGGGCCTCCCGATAGAACGTCCCAAATCTGTTACTACGGCATTAGTAAAAGATTGGATTGAAGGAAAAGAAGAAATTTTGGGGGATTAAAGAAGAAAATGTTTTCTGGTTATTTAAGTACCAACCAGGCAGTTCTCTGTCTGGTTTTTTATTTTGATGGAAAGACTTAGCGTTCTATATTTGCAATCCCTTAAAAAAACATGGGGGTTTAGCTCAGCTGGCTAGAGCGTCCCGATGGAAATCGGGAAGGTCACTGGTTGTAGCAATCCGTTTAAAAGTTCTTATAAAAAAACATGGGGGTTTAGCTCAGCTGGCTAGAGCGTCCCGATGGAAATCGGGAAGGTCACTGGTTGTAGCAATCCGTCTAAAAGTTCTTATAAAAAAACATGGGGGTTTAGCTCAGCTGGCTAGAGTGTCCCGATGGAAATCGGGAAGGTCACTGGTTGTAGCAATCCGTTTAAAAGTTCTTATAAAAAAACATGGGGGTTTAGCTCAGCTGGCTAGAGCGTCCCGATGGAAATCGGGAAGGTCACTGGTTGTA
>NZ_VOHQ01000014.1 GCF_009192765.1 Agriterribacter humi
AACAGCCAAAGCTATTACGGCAACAGCAAGAAAAATCGCTGTAATATTTTATATGATGCTGAAGAATAGAACCGAATTCAATCCTATACCAATTGAAAAATATACTGATAGCTTCAAAGAACAACAGCTTAAGAAAATAAGAAAGCAAGTAAAGCGGATGGGATTTAAGCTGGTTCCTGAATCTGTTACTTAAGAGAGAAAAAGTAAAAAGAATATTTTATTAAAGAGATAAAAAGTAAAGGGTACGCTCTTTTTTATAAGGATTTGCGATTTACGTATTTAATCCTAATTTCAGATTTGAGATGATCGGTAGTAACAGAATGGGATAAAAGAAGTATTGATTTATTTTTGGCATTATATTCATCATTATAAATTATAAATTAATTTGAAAAAGATTTTTTTATTGCTGACTGCGGGTATATTCAGCACTGCATTATTTGCACAAAAAGCCGTATCTATTTTTAATGGCAAAGATCTTACGGGATGGACAATCAATGGTACCGAAAAATGGTATGTAGAAAAAGGAGAGCTGATCTGTGAAAGCGGCCCGGATAAGGCCTATGGTTACTTGTCTACCGATAAAAATTACAAGGATTTTGATCTTACCCTGCAATTCAAACAGGATGCCGAAGGAAACAGCGGTATATTCTTTCGCTCAACTATTGATGGTGTGAAGATCAGCGGCTGGCAGGCGGAAGTAGCGCCTCCGGGCAGCAATACAGGCGGTATTTATGAATCGTACGGACGCGGCTGGCTGATTAAGCCTGAGGCAGAAAAGGATAAATTCCTTAAGTATGGCAAATGGAATACCTACCGTTTAAAAGTGGTGGGTGATGAAGTAACCACCTGGGTGAACGGCCATGAAATGATCCATCTGAAAGATGAAAAGATTGGTAAAGGCGTGGGCTTTATTGCCCTGCAGATACATGATGGCGGCGGAATAAAAGTAAGGTGGAAGAATATAAAGATTAAAGAACTGTAAAGTTAGTGAGTGGTGAGTAGTGAATGCCCGCCCGGCTGAACACCGTTCGGACGGGGTCAATGGTGAGAGGTGAGAAGTGAAACGTTTCCTATTCCCTATTCACCACATTTATTCCCAGTCCCGGGTTTTCTGTTGGCGTTATTTTTCCAAAATCATAATGCAAACCTTCGGCTATATCTTCTTCGAGGAGTAAAGGTCCATCGGCATCCACGTAATCTGCCTGTGGTGACAAATGAACAATAGCCGCGGCGCCAACCGTACTTTCATTCATGCATCCCAGCATGATCTTCATATCCAGTTGCCTGGCTTCCTCAATCATTCGCAATGCAGGCGTAATGCCACTGCATTTGGTGAGCTTGATATTGATACCATGAAAATACCCGTTGCATTTTTTTACATCGGCCTCGGCTACACAACTCTCATCGGCAAACAGGGGCAGCGGCGATTGCTCGTATAATATCTTCATGCCTTCCCAATTTTCTTTAGCAAGCGGTTGCTCTACCAGCTCCACATTCAGTTGCTGCAAAACAGGTAATATTTCCAAAGCTTCTTCTACAGTCCATCCCGCATTGGCATCTACCCTGAACACCGCGCTGGAATGTTTGCGCAGGGCTTCCATGATAGCGATATCTTCTTTTGTACCCAATTTTATTTTGTATACCGGCCAGGGCCTTTCCTGCATTTTTTCAATCATCTTTTCAATAGCATCAATGCCAATGGTATAATCCGTTAATGGAGCATTGGCAATAACGGTATGCCACAACTGGTAAAGGGGCTGCTTCTTTAATTTACCATATATATCCCATGCGGCTATATCCAATGCCGCCACCAGAAAAGGGTTGCCCGGAAAAAGATGGTGCAGGTAATGCCAGTATCGTTCAGGATGCGTAAAAGAAAACTTTTCAATGAAAGGTTTTTTCCGCTCAATATCTTCTATCATTTTTTCAACCGGTATATTATAATAGGCTATAGCCGGCGCCTCGCCGTAACCTTTAATGCCGTTGAAATCTAGTTCAACCAGTAAAGAAGGCTGATGTGTTTTTGTTCCTTTGGAAATGGTAAAAGGATACCTGAATTTTAAATTACTCTGCCAGTATTTTATTTTGATGGCCATAGAAGGGAAGTTTGGAAGTTTGTGGTTTATGAGTTTATCGTTCCAAATGCAAAATATATCCAACACAGAACCACGGAGACACAGCGGCACAAAGACACACATAGAAAGCTTTATACTTTATCATTAATGGCCCTGCCGCTTGAATGGATATAACTGATCAGCTCATTATTGAAATCCTTCTCCTTTAAAAGTTGTTCCAGGGTAATATGCATGCGGTAGCGCCAGTAGTACCGAGGTATGGCAGGAATATTAATCCTTTCTTTTGCCGGGTCTTCCCTCCGTATCTTTCCATCTATACCCATCAGGTCCTGCAATAAAAAAACGCTCCACATGGCTGGCGAATATAGGTGCTGGATAACAATGGCTTTGTTTATCCATGGTTCGCAATAATACGGAGCCAGCCCGGGATGCAGCATTTCATTATTGAAAAAATGCTGTGTTTTCTCCCGGTTCTCTTCCCACCAGGCGCGGATGGTGCTCATATCGTGCGTAGATGGCGTGATAACAGACATATATGGAGCGTTGGCCGGATTAAAAAATTCCGCCCCCGCCTGTTTGGGCATTCTTTGAATTTCGAGACTTAATATGCCCAACTGCCGCATAATTTCAGGTACGCAATGTGGTACCATACCCAGGTCTTCGCCGCAGATCAGCATATTGGTTGATCTCTTAAGGGCTGGTAGTTTATACATGGCATGCGTTGCCCAAACCTCGTCCTGCCTGCGGAAAAAATAATCTATATACAATGCTCTTAATTGCTGCTGCAGGTGACCGTCGAGATACCTGAAGGAACTTGTATTTTCAATGGCTATCCTGAAATGAAATTGCTGCCGCTGCGATCCTTCTTCCTCAAAAAGAATAACATTGGAAATCAGATCATACAATACGGATTGAAGCAATATATTTTCTTCATTTATCTCTAACGCCGCAAAATAGGTTTCTACCTTACGCTGTGTTGAAAATGATGCTTTAAGATTATAGGAGCCATCCTCGTTTAGTTCCAAAAAATCTTTAACCAGGTTCCTGTTCTCTCCCAGCAACTCATACAATACCGCATCGGTAATATAGGGTTCACAAAAACGCCTGTA
Source organism: Agriterribacter humi (assembly GCF_009192765.1). GTDB lineage: Bacteria > Bacteroidota > Bacteroidia > Chitinophagales > Chitinophagaceae > Agriterribacter > Agriterribacter humi. Next base: position 3,185 of record NZ_VOHQ01000014.1, read on the forward strand.
ATCAAAATGTATCCCTCTCTTTAAAAAAACTTCTGTGTCAACCGGAATAGCAGGCACAAAATGTCCCATTACCCCTTCTACCGCATGCGCGGGAATACTCCATATCCTGAAAAAGCCGAGTATATGATCTACACGAAAAGCATCAAAGTAATTGCTCATCTGTTTAAAGCGCCTGTGCCACCATTCGAATCCGTCCTGCTTCATGCGCTCCCAGTTGTAGGTAGGGAATCCCCAGTTCTGGCCTTTTACAGCAAAGTCATCGGGTGGAGCGCCTGCCTGCATATCCATATGAAACAGTTCCGGCTCCATCCAGGCATCGCAACTATAACGGTTTACTCCAATGGGTATATCTCCCTTTACAATTATACCGTTCGCATGTGCGTAATCGGTAGCGGCCTTTAACTGGGCATGCAGGTGGAATTGTATAAAATAATATATACCAACTTCATCAAAATGTTTTTGACCTACGCCGGTCAATTTTTCTATTGCCTCCTTATTGTAGGTGCTGTATTGCTTCCATGCCGTGTATTTCGATGTACTGTATTTATCCCGCAGGTAACTGTATGCGGCATAAGGAACCAGCCAGTGCTGATTGGCTTCCTGGAACTGCCGGTACGTTTCATCCTGTAAAAAAATATCCTTCTGCGCGTGGTACAGTTGTTTAATGATCTTCCATTTATAGCGCATCACCTCTTCATAATCTATTTCTACCAGGTCATTCAGTTGTTTCCTTTTTCTGCCCAGCGATTTTATGATCTGGTCATCTTCTTTCCGCGCTATGCTTTCCACATTCAGGTATAAAGGATGTAATGCAAATGCAGAAATGGCGTTGTATGGATATGAGTCCTTCCAGGTATGCGTATCCGTTGTATCATTTACCGGCAACAACTGTATGAGCCGGATGCCTGTTTTTTTGCTCCAGTCAACCAGCAGCATAATATCGGTAAATTCTCCCGTACCCAGGCTTTTAGTGCTGCGTAAACCAAATACCGGGATAGTTACACCGGCGCCCCGCCAGGTGGTATCAACAAAATGCACAAAGCCATCATGCAGTATGATAAGCTTTTTTTCACCCGCGCTGTCATGCAGCAGGCGGTTGTCGCCATCTTCATACCGGATAAATTGTTTATGCTTATTGTTATAAACAGCATACTTATAAGCAACAGGAAATGTGTCTGTAAGGAGATTGATCTTTGTTGTCCACCAGTTGTTTTCCATGCTCATGCATACCGGCCGGGCAGTATTCCATTCTCCCAGGAGCGCACTGCCGCCTAACAAACAAATCACCTCGTCTTTTTGAAGCAGGGGCGCTTTTACTTTAAAAATATGTGTATTACCTTGGTAAGGCAGGGGTTTCACCGGCGATTTGGCACGGGGTAATAAAACTTCCCTGAATGGTGCAGTAAAAAAAACATTGTCGTATTGCCCGGCAAAATTCCAGGTGTCCTGCAGGTGAATTTCAGTGGCGTCAATCTTTTTAATATCTATTAGCTTGCCATCATTCCATTCTTCGGTAATCCTGCCGCTTTTATCTTTAAAAAGGTATTTATATTGAATTTTATCAGGCAAATCTGCAGGGGCCGTATATAGTTCCAGGTCATAGCTCCAGTATTCTTCATTAAGGTAGTTCATGGTAACAGCAGCATCGGAAACCATATCGCCTAACTGCGGAATATTGCCCGAAAGCAGCAATGACTCCCCGAATTGAGTATTAAAACGTATATAAAAATGAATCTTTACCATATGTATGTATTTGCCCCGAGTGGCAATTCTTTTGTTTTAAGCAACATTGTAAATGTAATAAGACAAAAATACAGACAGGGTATAAATTTTCCCATTCTTCCGCTAAACAAAGCAAATCCTCGTTATATTTGCCACAAATTAATGATCAGATATGGATACTGTTAACAAGAAATCCCGTGTCGTGTACTGGCTCCTTTTCTTACTTTCCGTGGTTGTTTTTTTCTTGGTATACGCATTCGCCGGCAACTTTATTACGGTTACACTCCCTTTTGTTGTTTACTTTTTTGCCAAGTCACTTGATATCATATAACCTGCAGTCTTCAAAATGACTGCGCATTCACTTTACCAGGAGAAGATTGGATCGTATACCGGAGCCGTTCAATCTTTTAAAAGAAAAATAGCGGTGTCGGCCCTGTTGCGGCTCATGACTTTCACAGCTTTCGCTGTAGCGGTATATTTCTTCTTTAAACACTGGTCAACCGGTTTACTGCTTCTTTCCCTGTTATTATTTGCAATATTCCTGCTGCTGGTACTGTACGCTTTAAGATTAAAGGAAAAGAAAGCGCTTCTTGAAAAATTATTATTGATCAATACCAATGAGCTGGGCATCCTCAGCAATGAACCTAACCGGCTGGATGATGGAAGCTCCTTTTCAAACAGCAAAGGATATGCGGAAGATCTTGATATTTTCGGACCCCGCTCGCTGTTTCATTTGCTTAACCGCTGTACTACAGCGCATGGCAAGGAATATTTAGCAACGCTGTTACAGCAACCTTTATTAGATCCTGCGAACATTACTGCAAGACAACAAGCCGTTCAGTTCCTTTCAAACCAGACCGATAAAAGGCAACTTATTACTGCCCATGGCTTGTTACATGCCGAAGCGGAAGGCAACCTGCACAGCATTGCGGAATGGCTGCAACCGGCAACGGACCTGCACAAAAAAAAATGGCTGCAGATAGTGCGGTGGATACTGCCTTTATATACTATTCCCTGTTTTTTGTACTATATCGCCACCGGCAATATATTGTATGTAGCGATAGGTGTAATAGCCACATGGCTTATAACAGCCCGTTATGCAAAATATATACACGGGCAGCACCAGCTCATCAGCAAAAAGCAATCCATCCTGGAACAGTATGCCGGTATTTTAAAAACATTTGTAACAATTGAAACCGGCTCATCGGCTGTATTGAAACAATTACAGCAAACAGCAGGCAATGCCCACAGTGCCATGGGCAAACTGGCAAAACTTTCTTCCTTTTTTGACCAGCGCCTGAACCTGCTGGTGAATATTTTCCTGAACAGTCTTGCAATGTATGATATGCAATGCATTCTGGCACTGGAGCAGTGGAAAGACCGGCACAAAAACGATTTTAATCACTGGCTTCATGCGGTTGGCGATATAGAATGTTTGAATGCGCTGGCGTGCTTTGCATTTAATAACCCTCATTTTGCTTATCCGCAGGTTAATCAAAACGAAACATTGTATGTTAAGGCTGAGCAAATGGCTCATCCTCTTATTCCTGCCACTGAATGTGTGGCCAATGATTTTGAAGCAGGGAAAAACAACAGGCTTTTATTGGTTACCGGTTCCAACATGTCGGGCAAAACCACTTTTTTGAGAACCCTGGGAGCTAACCTTATTCTTGCGCAATGTGGCGCACCTGTTTGTGCCACGGCTTTTATATTTACACCTATGGAAATACTTACTTCCATAAGGGTGAATGATTCCCTGCAGGAACATACTTCCTATTTTATGGCGGAGCTGAAACGCCTGCAGCAGATCATACTGCAGCTGCAACAAAACAAACCCGCATTAGTGCTGATTGATGAAATATTGCGCGGAACCAATTCCGAAGACAAAACCCATGGATCGGAACAATTTATTAAACAACTGCTTGAATACAATTGTATTACCCTCTTTGCCACACACGACCTTACATTGGCCTCGCTTGAAAACGAATATAAAAGCGTGATCAGCAATTACTGCTTTGAAAGTATTATACAAAATAGCACATTGTATTTCGATTACAAATTACAACCCGGTGTGGCCAAGAATAAGAATGCTTCTTTTTTAATGAAGAAGATGGGGATTATTGGTGAGAAGTGAGAAGTCAGGGGTGAGAAGTGAGAGTCTGTCCTGATAGCCGATAGCTCATAGCTTCTGATCAGAAAAAGCATATACTTTTGCATTTCAAAAATTAACTATCGTTGCGGTATGAAACTTTACTCCATCAACACAGGTTATTTTAAATTAGATGGTGGCGCTATGTTTGGCGTGGTGCCCAAAAGTATATGGAATAAACTTAACCCTGCCGATGATAACAATCTATGTACCTGGGCCATGCGCTCCCTGCTCATTGAAGATGGCAACCGCCTTATCCTGGTAGATACAGGTATAGGAAATAAGCAGGACGCTAAATTTTTCAGTCATTATTATTTACACGGCGAGGACACGCTGGATAAGTCGCTTGCCAAACACGGCTTTCATCGCAATGATATTACGGATGTGCTGCTCACCCATTTGCATTTTGATCATGTGGGTGGCGCTATTGTAATCGAAAAAAACAAAATGGTGCCTGCATTTAAAAACGCTACTTACTGGAGCAATGAACAGCACTGGCAATGGGCCACCAAACCCAACGACAGGGAAAAAGCATCTTTTCTGAAAGAAAATATACAACCCATACAGGACAGCGGCAAACTGAAATTCATAGAAGTAAAAGAAGACATCGCATTCTCCGGCAATGTCACTATCCGCTTTGTTAATGGCCATACCCACGCCATGATGCTGCCGCAGATCAATAATTACATGGGCAGAACCCTGGTGTATATGGCCGACCTGCTGCCTTCGGTGGGACATATACCCATACCTTACGTGATGGCTTATGATATGTTTCCATTAACCACCCTCCAGGAAAAAAAAGCATTTCTGCAGGAAGCGCTGCAAAATAACTTCATCCTGTTTTTTGAGCACGACCATTTAAACGAGTGTTGTACGCTAAGCATGACGGAAAAAGGAATTAGAACAAAGGATACGTTTAAGCTGGAGGAAGCGGGGAGCGGGAAGTAAGTGGTAGGCAGTGAATGGTGAATAGTGAAAAGTGAGGAGTGAGTGGTGAGGTGAGACGTGAGGTGAGAGTGCGATTCCTTAACCGTATCTTTCTTATCTTCAGCTATCTAACGTTAAGCCCATGTATAAGTGGTTTTTACTCCTTCTGCCATTATCAGCATTTTCGCAACAACCGGCATATGATATACTTATCCGCAATGGTAAAATTATTGATGGCGCTGGCAATAACTGGTACTACGGAAACGTGGCGGTTAAAGACGGAAAGATCGTTAAAGCCGGAAGGGCTATTTTGGACAGCGCGGCTTCCGTTATTATTGACGCCACGGGATTGATTGTGGCGCCGGGCTTTATTGACGTGCATACCCATATTGAAGGTGATGAAACCAAAGATCCCACCGCCGCCAGTTTTATTTACGATGGTGTAACTACTGTTGTTGCCGGTAACTGCGGCGCATCTCATACCGATATAGGAAAATATTTAAGCTGGCTCGATTCGCTGCACCTGTCCGTTAACGTGGCCACGCTTATCGGCCATAACGATGTGCGTAAAGCCGTAATGGGGCGTGCTAACCGCGATGCAACGCCACCGGAAATGTTGCAGATGGAAGCAATGGTGGACAAAGCCATGCAGGATGGCGCGGTGGGTTTATCAACCGGGCTTATTTATATACCCGGTACGTATACCAAAACACCTGAAATTATTGCGTTGGCAAAAATAGCTTCAAAATACAGGGGCGTATATGCCACACATATGCGCGATGAGGGCGACAGCGTAGTTAGCGCCATTAACGAAGCCATCACGATCGGCAGGGAAGCCGGTATACCTGTAGAAATATCGCACTTTAAACTGAGCGGACAACAAAATTGGGGGCGCAGTAAAGAAACGGTGCAAATGGTAAAAGCCGCGAGAGAAAAAGGGGTGGATGTAACCATTGACCAGTATCCCTACACCGCCAGTAGTACTTCTATCAGTACGCTGCTGCCCGATGAAATATTGGCCGATGGACAGGACTCCATCAAAGCCAGGCTGCAAAATGAGGCTATAAAAAAAGATGTTATTTCTTATATGCTGAAACGGCTGAAGAAAAGAAAGCTCAAACATTTTAGTTACGCAGTGGTTACCAGCCATAAGGCAGACAGCAGCTATAACGGCAAAAGCATTGAAGCCATCAACCTTATGAAAGGAAGAAAGCACAAAGCGAAATATGAAGCGGAAACCGTAATTGACATCATGCTCAATGGCGGCGCAGGAGCGGTATTTCATGGTATGGGAGAGGAGGATGTGCAGCGTATTATGCAATACCCTTTCGGTATGTTCGCCAGTGATGCTTCTATCCGCATTTGGGGTGAAGGCATGCCGCATCCCCGCGGTTATGGTACTAACGCAAGGGTATTGGCGAAATACGTGCGGGAAGAAAAAATTATTTCTCTGGAGGAAGCCATACGCCGGATGACATCATTACCCGCTCAAAAATTTCAACTGCAGGGGAGAGGGCTGATTAAAGAAGGTATGTTTGCCGATATTGTTATTTTTGATGAGCAGGCGGTGCAGGATATGGCCACGTTTGAGAAGCCGCATGCCTATTCTAAAGGATTTAAGTATGTATTGGTAAATGGTAAGATAACGGTTGACCAGGAAAAACATACGGGCATAAGAAACGGCAAAGCATTGTATGGGCCGGGAAAGAGATAGGATTTATGTATATGGATTGTCATTGTATAAAACCAAAGATGCCATTTGCACAGCAGATGAAGTGATTGCGACGCAACGAAGTTAGTATAAGAATATATAGCTGGTATCCACATAAATCGTTTTAAAACAACTTCTGATCTTCATAAAAATCAATATGAAAAAAATTATTTACGGGCTGATCTTAGCAACCATCTTATTGTATAGTTCCTGTGCCGTTCAAAAAAATACAGGCAATGCGGCTAAAGAAGAATGGATATCGCTGTTCAATGGCAAAGACCTTAATGACTGGATCGTAAAGATCCATCACCATGAAACGGGTGATAATTATGGCAATACTTTTCGCGTGGAAGAGGGTTTGATTAAAGTGCGTTACGACCAGTACGACAGCTTTAATAACCGCTACGGTCATTTGTATTTTAAACAACCTTTCTCCTACTATCACCTGGTAGTGGAATACCGGTTTACGGGTATATGGCGTAAAGATGCGCCGGAATATACTTTAAAAAACAGTGGTGTAATGCTTCACTCGCAGGATCCGCGAACCATGCCGCGCGAACAGGACTGGCCCATATCGGTTGAAATGCAGTTCCTGGCGGGGCTGGGCGATGGGAAGCCGCGTCCTACGGGTAACATGTGTTCGCCGGGAACAGATGTTGTGTACAATGGCAAAATAGATCCGAGGCATTGCATCAATTCTTCATCCCAAACCTATGAAGGGGAGCAATGGATTAGGGCGGAGGCGATTGTATTGGGCGATTCACTGATCACGCATATTATTAATGGCGATACCGTTTTGCAATATACCCAACCACAGATTGGTGGCGGGGTTGCCAATAACTATGATCCCAAAATTAAAATAGACGGGAAATTATTATCATCCGGATTTATAGCGCTGCAAAGTGAAGGACAGGAAATTGATTTCCGTAAAGTGGAATTACTGAACCTGGAAGGGTGCATGGATCCCAGATCGAAGCATTATAAAAGCTATTTTGTTAAGGATGATCCATCTGCGTGTGAATGAGTAAACGGAGGGAAAGTTTATAGTTTGGAAGCTTATGGTGTGTAGTTAAGGGTGTTGCAGGTTTCAGGTTACAAGGTGCAGGGGTGTTCCCTCTCACCTTTCCCTATTCACCTTTCACCCTATCTAAACTTAATCATTGAGGTTAAAGGATAACGCAAATTGCGGTAGCCCATCATGTCGGCCTTTACATTACCTACAACAATCGGGCTTTCAATCCGCAGGGGAAGATGGTTGGCATCATCGCTTACCCACACCGTCATTTTTTCGCCACCTTCAAATACAGTTCCTTTAATCAAAAAAGGTTTGAATTTAATAGCCCTGAACTTTCCGTAACGGGTCTTGATGGTTTCCTTCCCAATATACCGTATGTAAATATCATGCATTTCATCATCAAGGAATACGCTCAGGTTAATTTTATCGTTTGGCTTGTATTTTGAGAAGTCAATATTACGGGCATAGTACACCGCGCTGATGATGTCCTGAATGCAATCGGGCGCCTTAAAAACACCTCTTGTGGTAACCACACTTTTTGCTTCGTGATTAAAACTGGCGTTCTCATATTTTTTATAGTTTCCTTCCTGTACGTTTCGTATAAAACGGTAAGGTTTGAGCGTTGCCGTATCCATATAGGTTTCGTACCGGTCGCGCACTTTAAATATCCAGTCGTAAGAGGAGTTAGATCTCCCTTCGCCCACGGCATGATAAACGGTTTTACCGTTATAATTTTCCAGTTTTGCATTAAAAGTAGCCGTGCCTGCATCAACATATAAGCCTACCACATTATAAAACACTTTAAGCGTTATACTTTCGCCGGAAGAAAAACTCGTGTTCCTTATCCCGCAAAAATCACTATCAGCGTTAAGCTGTACGCTGATCAATACCGATAAAAAGGTACCAATGACTTTTCGCCTCATTGCTTAATATTAAAAAATTTATGTCTTATGGCAAGCAAACCACCTGCCAAAGCCGGTAATACCAGGTTGACAAGCCAAATACCAGTAGACGCTGCATAGATTCCCACTGTGTTTGCACTGAAAGTTTGAAAGAGCAAAATGCCTGCTTTACCTCTTATACCCAGTTCAAGTAATGCCATAGTAGGAACAAACGCTAATATAAGATATAATACACTTATTAACCAGAAAGCGTTCCACCATCCCGCATGCACATGCATCACCTCCAGCAGTAATATATACTGGCAAAGGAATACAAGATAACGCAATGCGGACAGGGATAACACTCTTAACAAAATTGTAACACTCACCGTATGTAAAATCACAAAATGCTGCGACCATTTCTCGGGCAATTTTATTTTCTGTGCCGCACTCACTATCCAGCCTAACCGAAAATACAGGCAGGCGCAAAGCAGGGTTATCGCACACATGCCGGCCTGCGCTGCTCCATACCAGCCGGCAACATCCTGCTCAATGAATAAAAGACCCAGGCTGCCAAAAAACAAAGTAACGAGCAACTGGCTAAAACTGCAAACAACAGCCAGGGATACCGAACGCATCCGCTTTCCTTCGCTAACATACAGTGCCCGTCCGCTATACTCACCTATGCGGTTGGGTGTGTTGATGCCAATAGCCAGTCCGCCCAAAACAGATTTTAAAGCATGCTTTAGTGAAACCGCTTCCAAAGGGCGCAAAAGCAGTTTCCATTTGCCCGCTTCAATGAGCCAGTTAAAGAACATCAGCGCAACAGCCAGCCAGCATTTCCATGCCTGCGAACCATATATGGCTTCTTTAATATGTTGCAAAGACCGGTGAAGATCGGGCTGCTGTAACAATTGCAGGTAAATGCTATAGCTTAGTACTATAAACAATAGCGGTCCTATTACCCGGTTGAAGAATATTTTGATACTTTTGTTTGGTACAATCATTTTTTTAAAGCGGTTCATTTTGCAAAACAACAGCCAGATCATTTTAGGCATTGACCCCGGCACCCTTGTAATGGGGTACGGGGTTATTGCTGTAAACGGCAGAGCCATTCAATTATTGGAAATGGATGCCATAAAACTATCGGCTAAAAAAGATCATTACGAAAGATTGCACATTATACAACAAAGAATAGTAACCATCATCAGTACTTTTCAACCCCATCACTTTGCTATTGAAGCTCCTTTTTTCGGTAAAAATGTGCAAAGCATGCTTAAGCTGGGAAGGGCGCAGGGCGTTGCCATTGCTGTGGCTATGCAGGCGGGCATTCCCGTAACAGAGTATTCTCCCAGGAAGATAAAGCAAGCTATTACCGGAAATGGCAATGCAGATAAAGAGCAGGTATGGAAAATGCTGCAACGGATCGCCAACCTGCCATCCGCTTCACCTGCTTTTGATGCTTCGGATGCATTGGCCGTAGCGGTTTGCCACCAGTTTCAAATGACTTCTCCGCTCCAGGATAAACAGTCCAAAGCAGAACGGAAAACGAAAAGCAGTTGGGAAAATTTTGTAATCAATAATCCGGGTCGTGTAAAATAACCAGGAGTTAAAAATAACACCCTCAACGCCCCACTTATTGAATGGCTCCTTTTAATATGCAGCCGCAAACGGTAAAGCCGGTCTTTAATAAAGTATATTTTGATATGATATTCCTGGTATTACAACGGGCTGCGGGCACTCTGCCCATTTCATAAGCCGCTTTCTTCAATTCCTGCACCATCAATGTTCCCAATCCTTTTTGCCGGTAACTTTCGTTCACTTCATAATATATATCCGCATAAGGCATATTGTAATTCAGCATGAGTCCGCCGGTGGCGGCCACTTCATTATGGTATTGCAAAACATATGCGCAATCATCGGACCGGTCATGCGCTTCCGTTTCTTTCTTCTGAAAAATTACACCGGGGATACTAAAATCAGTCCGGAAATGATCTTCAAAGAGTATGGCCTCCGCATTTATATTTTGTGCATATTGGTATAACATGGAAGAGAGCAGTGGTTCATTGCTCTGGCATTCAATATAAACAGCGCCCGATACTGTATGCAATTGTTTAAAAAAAGCATCGGCTAATTTTCTGTATGGTTGAATGATATAAAATTCAAAAATGGCATCCCTGTCTTCTCTTTTACTTTGTCCCCATACCGCCCCGTAACCCACCAGTATATCATCCACTTTACAGGCGTAGCAATCTGCCCATCCATACAAATGACATTTGTTGTGCACAAACTGAAAATGATTTTCCTGCAGAAATAAAATGCGCAGGGCTTCGATATCCTTTAAACCGGTTGGTATCACTTTTGTTTCCATAACCTTTTTTAATTGATGCAAAAAAGTGAGTGGTCAGTAGTGAGTAACGCATTACAAACTATAAACAACAAACAACAAATCCAAATGTCTATTTTTCTTTACCTTCAAACCAAAAGTTTGCTTTATGTCAAAATATGTTCTTGCATTAGACCAGGGCACTACCAGTTCCCGCGCTATTATTTTCGACCATAATGGTTCTGTAGTTTCAGTAGCGCAAAAAGAATTCAAACAAATATTTCCCCAGCCAGGCTGGGTAGAGCACGACCCTAATGAAATATGGAGCACCCAGTTGGGCGTAGCAGCAGAAGCCATCAGCAAAGCCGGGTTAACAACGGAAAGTATAGCCGCAATAGGCATCACCAATCAAAGAGAAACAACGGTAGTTTGGGAAAGGGCTACCGGCAAACCGGTATACAATGCGATAGTATGGCAGGACAGGCGCACCGCGGCCTTTTGTGATGAACTGAAAGCCAAAGGAACCGATAAGCTGATTAAGGAAAAAACCGGGCTCATATTGGATGCCTACTTTTCGGCTACCAAAGTAAAATGGATATTGGATCATGTGGAAGGTGCAAGGGAAAAAGCCAGTAAAGGGGAACTTTGTTTTGGTACCATTGATACCTGGCTCATTTGGAATCTCACCAAAGGACAGGTACATGCAACCGATGTATCCAACGCATCACGTACCATGCTCCTTAATATACATACCCTGCAATGGGATGGTGAATTGGAAAAAATATTTGATGTGCCCGGCAACATGCTCCCCCAGGTAAGAAGCAGCAGCGAAATATATGGAGAAACACAAAATATTTTAACAGCGCATAAAATACCCATAGCAGGAATAGCGGGAGATCAGCAATCGGCATTGTTCGGACAAATGTGCACGCAACCCGGCATGGTTAAAAATACATATGGTACGGGTTGTTTTATGCTGATGAACACTGGTGAAAAAGCCGTTCCTTCGCAAAACAATTTACTCACCACCGTAGCATGGAAAGTAAATGGTGTTACCCAATATGCATTGGAAGGAAGTGTGTTTATTGCGGGCGCCGTAGTACAATGGCTGCGCGATGGATTGGGTATTATTAAATCTTCCGCGGAAGTGGAACCACTGGCACTGAAAGTGGATAACAACGATGGGGTGTTCGTGGTTCCGGCATTTGCAGGACTGGGCGCTCCGCACTGGAACCAGCATGCAAGAGGAACAATAGTGGGCATGACAAGAGGAACCACCTCCGCACATTTAGCCCGTGCGGCTATAGAAAGCATCGCCTATCAAACCATGGATGTATTGAAAGCCATGGAGGCCGATTCGGGCATTGCCATTAAAGAATTGCGTGTGGATGGCGGCGCCACCGCCAATGATTTATTGATGCAATTTCAAAGCGATATGCTCAACACCAAAGTTATTCGTCCTGAAATTATTGAAACAACCGCATTGGGTGCTGCATATCTGGCGGGGCTGGCAGTGGGGTACTGGAAAGACATGGATGAAATACAAAAGCAATGGCAGGTAGACAGGGTTTTTGAACCCGATATGAAAGAAGACGACAGAAGCAAATTATCAAAAGGGTGGCAAAGAGCAGTAAGGGCTGCGAAGGTATGGGCGGAGGGGGAGTAAATTTGAAAATGTGAGTAGTGAATAGTGAGTTGTGATTGTCTTCTGCAGGGGTTGAAATAACTTCGAAATCAACTTTTTTATTTTTCATCATAATATTTGATTTTGCGATCTTTTAAAACACTAACAGGAATGATTAATCGTACTTCCTGATGCTCACCATGGATCATTGACTATTGACCACTCACTACTCACTACTATGCAAAGAGGCGAAATGCTTAACAGGCTGGATACGGAAACCGAATGGGACATCATCATCATTGGCGGGGGCGCCACGGGTTTAGGCACTGCAGCAGATGCCGCATCACGGGGATATAAAACATTATTGCTGGAACGTTTTGATTTTGCCAAAGGTACTTCCAGCAGGGCCACCAAATTGGTGCACGGCGGTGTGCGTTACCTGGCGCAGGGTAATATTAAATTGGTAATGGAAGCCCTGCGCGAAAGAGGCATCTTATTAAGGAACGCCCCGCATCTTACCCGCATCCAGCCTTTTATATTGCCTTCTTATTCGTGGTGGCAAAAATGGTTTTACGGCATTGGTTTAAAGATATACGACCTGATGTCGGGCAAATTAAGTATTGGCAAAACCCGTGTCTTGTCTTCAAAAACGATCTTGCAATATTCGCCTGCGGTAGCGCACACAAAATTAAGCGGTGGTATATTGTATTACGATGGGCAGTTTGATGATGCCCGCCTGGCGCTTAACCTGGCACAAACGGTAGTGGAACAGGGTGGTGTGGTATTGAATTATATGGAAGTATTTGATGTGCGCAAAGAAAATGGAAAGAGTAAAGGCATATATGCAGAAGATATGCTTACAGGAAAAGAATACGAATTAAAAAGTAAAGTGGTAATAAATGCAACCGGTGTATTTACAGATGATGTTTTGCAGATGGATGACGATATGCAGCACAGCATCATTTCTCCGTCGCAGGGTATACACCTGGTGGTAGATAAGAAATTCTTCCCCGGCGATTATGCTATGATGATACCCAAAACAGATGACGGCCGTGTATTATTTGCCGTGCCCTGGCACGGTAAAGTAATTATAGGTACTACAGATACACCCGTTGCGGAAGCTTTATTTGAACCGCGTGCTTTGGAGGAGGAGATTGAGTTTGTTTTCAGAAACGTGAACCGTTATCTTAATTCCGGCATTACAAGAGCCGATGTAAAAGCAGTATTTGCGGGCCTGCGTCCGCTGGTAAAAGCGCCGGGACAAAAAAAAACGGCGCTTATGCCCAGGGATCATACCATTATTGTGTCGAAGAGCGGGCTGGTTACCATTACGGGCGGCAAATGGACCACCTACCGCAAGATGGCCAAGGAGGCAGTAGATAATGCACTGTTTGTAGGCAAACTGGAGCGCAGACTTTCTGTAACAGAATCCTTGCACATACATGGTTGGTGCGAGCAGGTGAACAGTGCTGATCCTTTGCATTATTATGGCGCCGATGCAGCGGCGGTAAAAAAACTGGCGGAGGAAAATGAAGCATGGAAGGAGCAGTTGCATCCCGGGTTTCCGTACATTAAAGCACAGGTAATATGGGCGGTGCGCAATGAAATGGCAATGACGGTTGAAGATGTGCTGTCAAGAAGAATACGCATGCTTTTTTTGGATGCCCGCGCAGCAATGCAGGCAGCCCCGGAAGTGGCCAGGCTGATGGCGGAGGAGATGGGCAAAGATGAAAACTGGCTGCAGGATCAGTTACAAAATTTTACTGCGCTGGCGGAAGGGTATTTGCTGGGAATGTGAGAATGTGGGAATTTGAAAATTTGAAAATGAAGAAGGCTTCAGAATTTCTAATTTGTGGTTTATCATTGCATCCGAAGGGGTTTGAGATTTGAGATTGATTCCGCTTCGGATTTCGGGTTTTGGTCTTCGGATTTAGCATTTGAAATTTATTTGGCTTTTGTTATTTGATTTTTGGTACTTTATATTCCCTTCGGATTTCTAAATTTAGCATTCGTGCTTTGTCTCCGCCACGGCAGACAGGTTTTATTTGGTCCTTCTTATTTGTTTTTTAGTGCTTTTTTTCAGATTTCGTATTTCTACGCCGGGACTTTATTAAAATTTATTTATTTTCCCTGAATTATTATTAATAAAATTGCTTGCATATGTCTCCCTTTTTGGCTGAAATTACCGGAACGGCTTTACTCATGATTTTAGGCGGTGGCGTGGTTGCAAACGTGGTATTAGATAAAACAAAAGGCAATAACGGCGGGTTGATCGCCATCACCTTTGGATGGGCAGTGGGGGTGTTTACTGGTGTATATGCAGCGGCGGCGGCCAGTGGCGGGCATTTAAACCCGGCCGTAACGATTGGACTTGCAGTGGAAGGCAGCTTCGACTGGGCGCTGGTGCCTTCCTATATACTGGCACAATTCATAGGTGCTATGCTTGGAGCGGTAATCGTATGGGCATCCTATCGCCAGCATTTTAATGCTACGCAGGACGCCAATGCCAAGCTGGCTGTATTTTGTACAGCTCCGGCTATCAGGAGTGCAGAACACAATTTTATTACAGAACTGGTTGGCACTTTCATACTGGTATTAGGAGCCTTGTTGCTGTCCAAACCGGAGATGAAGCTGGGTGCGCTGGATGCTTTGCCTATCGCATTACTGGTATTGGGTATCGGATTAAGCTTAGGCGGACCTACAGGCTATGCCATTAACCCGGCCCGCGATTTGGGTCCCCGCATTATTCATGCTTTACTGCCTATCAAAAATAAACGCGATAGCGACTGGAACTATGCCTGGATACCGGTAGTGGCACCTATTGCGGGGGGGGTGCTGGCAGCTTTGTTTTTTAGATTCATACTAAAGTAGTCAGGAAAAAGCGAAATTGAAAGAGTTACTGACAGATAACACGGATATTCACAGGCAAATAAAATTGTTTTAAAGCAGTTATTATTTACATAGATCATAAAATATCGCTAACACCTTAATCTGTTAAAGCCTGTGAACCAAAAATACCATGCTTCCCCCATTCCTTTATGCTACTGCCAATGAAGCGCCTGTTTATGAAAGCATCCTCAATAACAGGGCTTCAAAACTCATCAACAAAATCCAATCGGGTACTTACGTAACCATTACAGCCGAAGAAGGCGACTTTTATAAAGTAATAACTGCAGGTCCAAACGGGTGGATGCGCAAGACCGACCTGGCCGATACCATGGGCATTAAAATATTTTACTTAGATGTAGGCCAGGGAGATGGCGTTCTAATAGAAGTGGGCAATCTTCGAATATTAGTTGACAGCGGACCTTCGGTTAATATGCACAACTATCTTACCAAATGGCAGTATACCTACCTGCTCAACAAGGGGCAGCAGGTCCATATTGATTATGTATTTGTGAGCCATTTTGATGCGGATCATTATAAAGGGCTCATTGCCGTATTGAACGACAAACGGTTTACATTCGGCACTGTTTATCATGCAGGCATATTAAAATTCGCGGAGAAGAACAATCCGTATAACACGGGTTTGGGAGATACCATACAGCACGATGGCGTTGAGTACTTAACCAAAATATTCGATAACCTGCTACGAACCAATGAAGCGGCCGCTTTTAACAGGGATATTGCCAACTTTATGGATGTGGTTAAAAAAGCCGCTGTGGAAAACAGGCTCGGTAAAACGAAGCGATTGGCTGCCGGTGATACAGCTATCAGCAAAACCATCGAAAATAAAAAATTTACAATAGATATACTGGGACCGTTTACAGAAAAGATCGGCGGCAGGCATAGGTTTATATACTGGCACGATGAAGGCAAAACCATCAACGGGCATAGCTTAGTGCTCAAAATTACTTTTGGTGCAAGAACTTTTTTATTTGGGGGTGATTTGAATACCGCTTCGGAGCTTTACCTGCTGCAGCAATATGGAAATGCCAATCCTTTTATGGTGGATGTGGCAAAATCCTGCCATCATGGTTCTTCCGATTTTACGGAAGTATTCATGCAGCAGGTTAACCCGTTTGCCACTGTTATATCTTCGGGCGATAATGAAAGCTTTTCGCATCCCCGTGCCGATGCTATAGGATGTGCAGGCAAATACGCCAGGGGCAACCGGCCTTTGGTATATTCCACCGAGCTTGCCCGTTCGGTAAGTAAAAGTAAAATTTTGTTTGGCATGATCAACCTGCGCTGCAACGGGAACGATATTTATATGAACCAGATGAAGGAAACCAACCGGCCGGCCGATATGTGGGATGCGTATACTTTGCCACGTACGGTTTAATAATTATCGCTGATTATTTTATGTGCAGTTCTCATAGAAATGATTCCGCTTTTACGGCTGTCTTCGATTAGCTGCTTTAATTGTTTAGGGGTGAGCGGTTTACCGGGAAGATGATTATTATGCTCACTTTCATCCACCAGAGATAACTTTAGATTGTTTTCTTTGGTAAATGTTAATAGGCTGTTTAAGCCTTCACGGTTTGTTTCATCTAATTGTAATAGCATAACTAAAATTACAAAAAAAGTAACAATTTGAAATTGTTTAAAAAGTTAGCCGCCAATTTATACCAACTGTGCTTTTGAATAGTTGAATTGCTCTATCCCTTTTTGGTTAATCGAAGTTATTGTTCCAAAAATCGAAGCATATCCGCCTGCCGGCGAATAAACTTTCACCGCCGTATGATGTTTACCATCTTTGTATTGTCAAAGTGATGCTAACCCTTTGAAAACCCAATCATCCATCATCCGCTGAAAAATCAGCCACCCTTTAGAAAAGCCCAACCCCGGGAGAGTACATTCCAATTCCTGTAAAACCAAACAAATCCAATAGCCTAAAGAAGCCATAACCAATTTCCTCATCCTTTGAAAATCCTGAGCCTCTGAAAATGCCACGAAACCATGTCAGTATCTTTCTAAAAACCTAACCATTCCTCTCACAAAATTTCAAATGACTGAACCAGGCCCCGGGCCTGGTTTTTCCTGTTTCCTTTTGTGGAGTGCATTCCATCTTAAATCGAGAAACTTGGCTAACGGACCTACAAGGAAAAGCGCAAAGAAAGGCGCATATATAAGATTGTTAAGGCGCAAAACAAACTCTGCAATGGCCACCAGGATGGCAACGATAATTCTTCCCTTCCTGGAGGATACAGAGGTGGGAGGATCTGTGATCATAAAGAAGATAAAAAGCTGGTACATTGGCCCGGTCAGGGGAGACAGTTCCGCAAGAAAAGCATCACCCGTAATCAAACAACGAACATAAGCAAGGATAATAAAACTTATTACATATGTAACGGTTACGTGTAACCGTTTTGCCCTGTTCACAATGAGCAGCCCCAAAATCCATATTACGGACATGGCAAGAAGATTACTTCCCCACTGAATACTAAGACCTGCTACATTCGCGCTATACAAAGCAAGCATCCACGAAATACCAAAGTTTGAAGGATTCCATAAGTGCCTGTCTTTATAGCGAAATACATATTTGGAGAGAATGGAAAGTAAAGACGTAACAACATAAGGCCAAATTACATTTGAGCGGATGAGTATGCCTACGCTTATACCGGTTATATATGCGCTGGCAAGATTTTTCCATGTACCCAATACTATTCTGGCCAATATGATCTCGGCTATCATGGCCGTGGCTATTGCAGCTACCAGGGTTGTATAGCTGTCTAATATGCCAAACGTAAACTGTCCAACCAGCAGGATAAGCGTGATAAAGGCCGGGGGGATGTACTGAAAGTTATCTTTTAGCCACTGAGAGCGGGAAGTTGTTGCGGGTATGTTTTCAAGCTTATATTCCTGCTGCATTAGTTATTGGGTTTGCTTTCTTTTATAATATGCAGTTTATTGATTTCCGGGTTTTCAATTTTGTCTGCATGCCCGGACGGCCAATAAATAACTACCCTGTCAATTTTATCGCTTTTGCCTATTCCAAAATGGAGCCTGTGCTGGTTTTGGGACGAAAACCCCATACCCCCGGTAACGATCTGCGCCTGTTTCTTTCCATCCCATTCCACCTCCACTCTTGCCCCAATGGCATCGGCATTGGAAATCGTTCCCTGCAGGTCAAAAGCTATCCAGTGATTATCATTTCCTGCATAATTTTTATAAACTAAAGGGATGTTGTTTTGATTGGCAACAACAACATCCAGTACGCCTCTGTTCCACAGATCCGCAATGGCAACAGCGCGCCCATCGTACGTTATTGCAGGACAAACCTTGTCTGATACATCTTCAAATAAGCCATCGCTGTTATTCAACCATATTTTGTCCTGCTCATATCCCGACTGGCTTTTGCCTTCCATGTCAGGCCAGTTTTTGGCATCGCCGATAATGGCGCTGTTGCCGCCTGTAACTTTAGAATAATCGTACCAGTAGGAAGTATTTTCTTTTGCAGAAATAAAACCATTTGCTACGTATAAATCCATGAAACCGTCATTATTCAGATCGCCGAATTGCGCACCATAGCTCCAGCCTGCATTTTCAATTCCTGAAATTTGTGCAAGATCTACAAACGAAGGCTGTTCTGCAGAGCGGTCACTCCTGGGTTGCCAATAATTATTTCCCTGGATCAATATTCCCTTTTCCGTAATATTTGTAGTATAAACACCTATATTTCCGTCATTGGCAATATCGCCGAAAGATGCGTTCATGCCACTTTTGGGGATATGTCCAACGCCTGCCTCTCTGCCTTTTTCTTCAAATCTTTGTCCGTTTTTATTCAAATAAAACTCGTCTACATTATAATCGTTGGCAATGTATAATTCAGGGTAACCGTCCCCGTTAAAGTCTGCTGCCGCTGCGGCAAGCGTCCATTTGGTTGAAGTTAATCCATACTCATTGGTTACATCTTCAAATTTGCCATTACCTTTATTCTTTAAAAGAAAGTTCCTGCCGCCATTGTTGGCATACCGGAAGCTTTCAGGCATTATTTTAGTTGTATTCAGACTGTCTAAGTGAAAAATTTCTTTATAATAGCCTCCTATAAAAATATCAGGCAACCCGTCATTATTAAAGTCGAACCAGATGGCGGAATTGGCGTTTACCCATGCGGGAAGTCCGCTGCCTTCTGTAACCCGTTCAAATCTTTTTCCCTCTATGTTTTTAAACAACTCCGGTTTCCCCCACTTATACAGGAGCAGGTCTTTAAAACCATCGTTATCATAATCGCACCAAACGGCGCCCATTGAAACACCGGAGCCTTTCCTGTTTACGTGTGCCAGTTGCATTTTACCGGCCACGTCTTCAAATTCGCCATTGTGCAAATTGCGGTATAAGGCATTCTTACTTCCAATTGCGCTGTTGGTAAAATAAATATCATTCCAGCCGTCATTATCAAAATCGCAAATGGAGACAGCCGCTCCCATAGAGGCAATTTGCATTTTAATATTATTGAGCTTAGGATCAACTTCAGGAGCAATATGCCTGAATGATATTTTCGCTTCTTTATTTACCGGCTCAAGATAAAATCCAAATGCTTTTTCTGCTGCTGCTTTCTGCCTGCTGTTGCGCTTAATCGAAAAAAAATCATTATTGCGGGAGGCAACAAATGTTATTGCAAGCAGGCAGATAAATATTGCGGTAATAATTATTTTGGTATATTTTTTTGAAGGACTCATTGAACAGCTATCATTTGTGCGGACTAAAGATAGTAATAATGATACTTGGTATTTCAAATCTTAGCATCATTTCTCCTCCTTACCACGAAAATTCAATGAAGTGAAAGATACCGGCCATAGAAAGGTTTGGGATGCATTCTTCTGAATATAAGGGGATAATAATAATTGTTATCTTCGGTATATATAAAATACTCTCACCGGTAATGACACATGCATTTCCCCACTTTACAATACGCTTATTGATCAGCGCTGTTTTATTTTTGATAATCACCCTGTTTACCCAATGTAAAACAAAAGATGAGGAGGCAAAAAATTACTATAATGACCCCCGCATACTGGCCATTTCTTTTCTCCAGAAAAATAAATTTGATGAAGCGGAAGCTGCGTTTAAAAAAGCAATAAAAACCGATCCGGGAAATTTCCTGAACTATGCCGATTTAGCCCTGCTTTACCTGGCAAAAAAGGATTATGATGAAGCGGAGAAACAGGTACAGGCGGGCTTAAAAATTCAACCCAACCATACCGGCCTAAAACTCACTTTAGCGGAAGTGTATATACGGGAAGGAAATAAAGAAAATGCAGTAAAAGAGTTAAAAAGCGTATTGGCTATTGACTCCGGAAATGCTCCTGCCTGGTATAAACTGGCTTTGCTGTCGGCTGCAGAAAAAAATTATCCGGATCAAAAATCCAGCTTATTGCAATTGCTGGATATTACCCCGTCCAATATTGTGCCCCGGCTTCAGCTATCCGAATTGCTTGCACAGGAAGGAAAATCAGACTCCGCTTTGTTCTTTATGCAAAGCATAAAAAAAATAGTTCCGGAATTTAACCTGGCAACAGACAGCATTTACCGGAAGGCTGTAGCGTTGATCACCGCTAACAATCAAACCGCTGATGTTATTCAGTATATACAGAAGTTTCAAAATTTAATGCAGCTTACCAAAGCCTATGCAAGCGGGCTTGATGAAATAGATCAGCCGAGATTGCTAACAGGCTATGCAGCCTTTAACGACAGCAGGTTTAGCCGGGTTTACGACAAAAACAGAATAGTTTCTTTAAACGATATAAAGTTTGAAGATGCTTCACCGATTGCCGGACTAATGATTCCAGGCATTTCCAATATAAAGTCTTCAACATTAGCGCTTGCAGACGATGACGGGAAGGGTACCGCATATGTTTTTGCAAGTTTTTTACCTGAAGGCGCTTCGCTCTCAAAGCGTTATTTGTTTGAAGCAGAAATGTCGAACTTTAAAGACATTACGTCTTCCGTTGATCTTAATTATGAGGCTATTGATTTAGACGCCACGTTTGCAGATTATGATAACGATGGTTACCGGGATCTTTTTATTTCTACCAGTAAAGGAGTCTTTATTTATAAAAATAATGGCGATGGCACATTTTCCAGAATAAAACAAAAAACGGGCTTAGACGATATTACCAATGGCAATAAAATACTGGTTGCGGATTTTGACCAGGATGGAGATCTTGACTTATATATCGCCTGTAAAAGCGACAATAAATTCTTTCGCAATAACAATGATGGAACGTTCACCGAAAACGCCAGGATGATGAACCTCTCTGCAGGCACATCAGGAACTATGGATATGGATTATGGAGATTGGGATGCTGATGGAGATTTGGATATAGCGGCTTTAACCGGAGAAGGACGGATACAATTATTTAATAATGAGCGGCATTCTAAATTTAAAGATTTTACCGAGGCCTTGCAGCTTCAAAATCCTTCATATAAAGGTAGCGCCATTGCTTTTGGTGATTACAATAATGACGGTATGCCGGATTTGTTTATTGCCGGGAGTAAAAATGAAAATTCATTTTTACTAAAAAATACCGGAGATCATGGGTTTAAGGTTGACACAGCATCGCGTGAGTTTACTACCTCATTAAAAGGCACAAAAGCCCATGCTGCCATTTTTTTTGATTTTGATAACGATGGTTACCAGGATATCCTCGTAACAGGAGTAAATGACGATACATCCAAAAGCGGGGTGCAGCTATTCCATAATAATCTTGCAAAAGGATTTGCCAATGTTTCGTACCTGCTTCCGCAAACATTAACCCAGGGCAATAAGATAGATATTGCCGACTTTAACTTAGATGGAGATGATGATGTTTTTATATCAGGGTCTTCAGGGATATCTTTAATGAGGAATGATGGAGGTCATCTCAATCATTATATGCAGGTACAGTTAACAGGACTTTCCTATGGCAATAATAAAAACAACAGGTTTGGTATCGGCGCGCAGGTAGAGCTAAAGGCTGGTGACCTGTATCAAACTAAAACGATTAAACGCACACTTGTCAATTTTGGTGTGGGTATGCAGGATTCACTTGATGTTGTTCGTATCATTTGGCCCAATGGAACACCGCAACTGATCAATGACCCATCCCGCTGGCAAAGAACACTTGAACAAGAGAAACTCAAAGGATCCTGCCCGTTTTTATTTACCTGGGATGGGGAGAAATATACTTTTTTAAAGGATATGATGTGGAGAAGCGCCCTGGGGATGCCTTTGGCGGTAAACGGAAAAGATACGACCTACGCCTTCAGCGATGCTTCGAAAGAATATTTGCTTATTCCGGGCGAAAAGCTGAAGCCAAAAAACAATACCTATTCTATCAAAATAACCGAAGAGCTGTGGGAAGCGGTTTATTTTGATAAGGCTGCCCTGGTGGCGGTAGATCATCCCGATTCGGTTGATGTGTTTGCGGATGAACGTTTTGTTGCGCCGCCTTTCCCCGGTAAGCAATTGTATGGGGTAGGGAAGAAGCATTTACCGGTTACGGCCTTCGATGGAAATGGCAATGACCTGCTGCCCAAAATTAAATCATACGATTTCGAACACATCTCCAACTTTGGTATGGGTAAATACCAGGGGCTTGCTGAAGATCATGATTTGATCCTTGATCTTGGAGACAAAGCGGTGAGTGACAGTCTTTACCTGTTTTTGCGGGGATGGACCTTCCCTGCAGACGCCAGCATCAACACAGCAATGACCCAGTCGGCATCCTACAAAAGCAAGCCTCCGGCCCTGCAGGTGATGAACAAAAAAGGAGAATGGCAAACCATTATAGCAAATATTGGTTTCCCGATGGGAAAAGACAAAATGGTTATCGTTAACCTTTCGGGTAAATTTCTTATCCCGGGCAACAGGAAAGTAAGAATACGCACCAATATGCAGATTTACTGGGACGAGATATTCTTTTCAAACCGTTTATCGAAAGCCCCGGTAAATATGCATGATCTTACCATGACAGGCGCGCATCTTGCTTACAGGGGTTATTCGGCTTCCTATAGAAAGGGCGGGCCTTTTGGTCCGCACTGGTTCGACTATTATAATACCACCGGCGGGCAGAAATGGAGAGACCTTACAGGATATTATACCCGTTACGGAGATGTGTTGCCGCTGTTGCAGCAGGCAGATGACGCGTATGTTATTGCCAACTCAGGCGATGAAATAACGATTGATTTTGATGCGGCCCGTTTACCTGTATTGCCGCGGGGGTGGAAGCGCGACTTCCTCATTTACAGTGAAGGATGGGTAAAGGATGGTGATTTGAATACCGCCCATGGGCAAACGGTTGAACCGCTGCCTTTTCATAATATGCCTGCCTATCCTTATCGCGGTAATGTAAAATATCCTGCAGATGCGAAGCACAACCAGTACCGGCAGCAATACAATACCCGGTTAATAAACACCGATGATTTTAAGAATGCGCTAAAGCCGAAGGGAGGGATAAAACATTGATAACAACTTAAAACGTAAAAAAGGAAATCCTGCAGGGATGTAACATATGGCTAACACTTACACACAAGTTCATCTTCAATTTGTATTTGCCCCCAAATACAGAGCATCTCTCATAAGTAGTAGTTGGGAGAACGACCTGCATAAATACATTACGGGTATCGTGCAAACCAATAAACATAAGCTGGTTGTTATAAAATGGAATGCCCGACCATGTACACATGCTTGTTGGTTTTAGAGCTACTCAATCTATGGCTGATTTTATGCAGGACGTAAAAGCAGGCTCATCCAAATGGATAAATGATAACAAGTACTGCAAAGAGCGGTTTGAGTGGCAAGCCGGATATGGAGCATTTTCATATTCAAAATCCCAACTGCCTGATGTGATAAGCTATATCAAAAATCAAAAAGAGCATCACCGTAAGAAAACCTTTTTGGAAGAATATAAGTTGTTTTTGGAAAAATTTGAAGTGGAGTATGATGAAAGGTATGTTTTTCAAGAGCCGGAATAAGTATCATGCCTACGGCATTGGTGGGGGTGTGGGTTTGGTGAGTTACCGATGTGATATGCCTATCGGCATATAGGTGAGGTGTAAACGTGTGGTGCAAAAATCTTGTTATGGTAATATCCAAAAATCCCGTAGGGATATAATATAGGTAAGATGTAAATAAGAAAGTCTGATAATCCCGTAGGGATGTAACAGATAAGAATCTGCTTTCACGGCAAATACGAATAGACAAAGTATCGAATGAATTGTTTAACACGGCTCACCATTATATTAAAGAGTATTATTAATGACCAATCCACCAAGTCAGGCACATTTGCAGGGCATATAGCCGACACACAAAAGCTAACCCTGGAAAAGAGCCTGCCTTGTTCTATACTTCCGGAACACACCCTGCTTCATTGGACACGGTATGAAGTTTGACCGAGCAAGATGAAGGGTGAACGTGCAACATGGGATCGAAGGGAATTCTATTGGCCCACTTCGGAAAGCCCTGTCCGGTAAGCTATATCACAATGCGGCCACGGTATGATAATACATGTTTTTCGACAGCGGGTCTAACAACCCTGCTGTATTAAAAGGTTTTATCCTTTCTCTTACCATGCTGGTAAACTGATCTGCATCTTTTGCTGAGATGGTTCTTTGTGCGGTTAATTTCAGCAGATCCTTATATGTTGTTTGTACTATCTTTTGTACTTCCTGGTTATCAGCTTCAAGAAAATATTTAACTGGCTGATTCTTCAAGCGGCGTTGCTCATACAAAATGGTAAAAGTGAAATACAACATGGACCAGGCATTGAAAAGTTGAAAATGCTGCATGGTTGCGTAACATCCGGCAACAAGTATATCAATAAGCTTAAGCTCTTCAAAAGTAATATGCTCATATTCCTTCAACTGTTCAAATAAGCGTTCATCAAAGTTGCTGTTCTCAGAAAGCATCTGTACGATCCGTTCAATGCCGGCCAGGGAATAGGCTATGCCTGTGCTGAAAAGCGGATCTACAAACCCAATGGTATGCGGCATTGCGAGCCATCCATCGCCAAAACATTTTTCCAGCTTTCGCTGAAGTCTTCCCGTTTGTATAATGCGCCCCGGTTGTGGTGATAAAGAACCACTTTTGAGTATATGATCTATATCAGGATACGTGGCCCTCATTCTATCCCATATCTCCGTTGTCTTCATTTTTTGAAATGAAGCATCATTGCCATTCAAAGCAAATCCCCAGCTTGTCCGGTTATTGTTAAAACGAAGCGCCCAAACCCATCCTTCATCCAGCACGTGATGTAATGCGGAATCATCAGGATCATAAGGATAATCCTGCGTTGGAATATTGTTTTGTTCCAGGAGCGTTGTCCATCGTGGAAGATGATCAAAATGAGAGAACAGTGCAAAGGAGTTGGTAAGAAAACCGGCTGCGGATGACTTCGCAGCAAACAGTTTATCAGCCAGTATACCGCTACCCGTTGCATCTATAAAAAAAGAGGAATGAATGGATGGTATATTCCCCGGCCCATTTATATTGAACAGCCATTGCCTGTTGCTTCTTCTTGCAGAAGTGATCTCAGTACAATCGAAATACTCTATATTGTATGCTTTAACCTTGCTGACTAAAAAAGCATCAAAATCTGCACGCAGCCAGTTGGTGTCGGACATGATATCATCTGCGCTTGCCGCAACAAGCAGCTCATTGGTATGCCCGGCATCCGTTGAAAATTGCTTCCCGGGATGATGCTTAAAATAACTAAACCCTCTTTTAATACCGCAAACAATTTCGGGATGGGATTGTTGCCAGCTACCATATCTCGAAAAATCATATAACCAGGGCAAGTCATATTGTACGGAAAGAGAACGTAATATAATATCCGCGACAGGAGTTGAAGATTCGCCAATTGCAAAACGCGGATGCTTTCCCTTTTCAATTAAACAAACGGTAAGCCCGCAGTTGTGTAAGGCAAGAGCGGTGATAGCGCCCGTAAAACCGGAGCCGGCAATTACAATATCATATTGGTTGGAATGGGTACTCATATTTGATTTTGCAGGTGCACGGTATGGTATCTTCAATCTGCTGGCTGAGGTTCATGGTTTCTAAGCGTCTTTTTCTCTCATCAAAACAATGAGGGCATTTTGATAAAAAGCCGATATCCCATGTATCTGCAAACACCTGTCCCTGTTGCAACAACAGCGCTTTTTCAAGAACCTCTTCCAGCATAGCCAGGGAAGGTGGTGTGTATTCATTGTTTTTCCACAACAGCTCCATTACACCGTTCCCGGGCCGTACAGGAATAACGGCACAGCGTATTGCTCCGCAGTCAAAGGCAAATTGTATGGTTTTAAGCGCCCATGCTACATTTTCACCGGCATCAGTGATATAAGGAGGATTTAAAAGTACAAAGGACCTTACATCTATACCATGGTGGTTTAAAAATGCAGTTGCTTTTTTAAAATCCTCCGGCGTGATTTGTTTATTGAGTTTCGGCAGCGACTTGGGATGAATCGTTTCCAGCCCCATTGCTATTTCCAGCTTTCCGTTAAGCAGGTTGTTAAATTCAATACAGGAATGATTGCAGAGTTTGGGGTGATTTTCTACAATCACCTTTTTATAATCCCTGAGTCGTTTGGATATTGCCGGGTAGTCCTCAGGAGAAATAGCTTTCGTGTCAAAAAAGTTTCCGTTGTTGTACAGCTTGATAACATCAGCCTTCGGTAATCTTTCCAAAGCATGATCAATCTGCTGCACAATGGTGCCTGCCGGTGCAGGTTCATCCAGCGTATTCTTCCACAAATCACACATCAGGCATTTAAAAGCACATTCTTTGCCGGTAAGAAAGATGGTGTTTACGGTTTCGATGTTACCCGGTAAACCGGGTTCCCGCTCATGCAAAAAATGATAAGGGACAAACGGGTTTAACCTGTTTTTGGGAGGGCGAAGTTCAGCTATAGTGCGACTGTCGTAACCATCATGCATACAGCGAATGGAAATAGGTTCTGTATTCTTTTTCATTGTTGGCAAAAATCCCCGAAAAGGCGTCCGGTGGTACCGCGCCGGCCTGGAATCTTCGCTTTTCAAAAACGGGCATATCAAAACCGGTTACCGCTTTTATACCGCGGCTTACCACTTCGCCCTTTAATGCGTATAGCACTTCTTCATTCCAGTTGGTGAGCGCTATAAAAGGAATACCTTCAGCTACCTCAATTACATTGGGTAAAGCATAAGGACTAAATCCTTTAAATCCATATTTTCTGGCGGGGGCGTAGGTGCGCACATGTCCGCGGCTCTGCCCGCCGGAATAGGTAAGGGAATGTTTTATTTTATCCACGCCCCATCCCTCCTGGTAAAGCATTGTATTACTCAGTACGCTGCGAATAGTTAGCTCGGGGTTTGCCTCTATGGGGTAATCCTTCAGGTTTTCGTCACCGCCCTCTCCATCTGCCAGGTGTTCCCAGTCGGGGTACAATTGCCGTATCTGCCTGCAAAGTGCCAGCGCCATAGTTGCAGATTCAAGGTCAAGCGTTTTATAATCTTCAATAACCCCGATGGCGTCTTTATAGTTAACGGCCGACAAAGGCACATCAATAACCTCAAGAAAAAGAGACAAGCCCAGTTGATCCATAAATGTATGCGCCTGGTCGGCATCCGCGCCGCCGTTTGCGGAAAGCGTAAAGGCTTTTAACCGCTGTGGCGACATCCCCAGCTTTAGCATTAAATGATACAGCACTAAAAAAACCGAACCGCTGTCAATCCCCCCGGAGAATAAAACGCCTACAGGCGCTTCTTCCGGAAGAGACAAAAGCCATTTCTGACATTCGTTGGATAATGTTTCAATGTATTTTTTGCCGATGGCATCAATATCTGCCGGAAGCGTATTTCTTTTGGGTTCAAAAAACCGGGTGTAAACAGGATTGGGATCGGGGCAACCGATAACCTCAAGCCTTACTACAAAATGCGCAGGAACCATCCTGGTGTAGGAAGGATGAAATTGTTTGTGAAGCCCTTTTTGCCTAAGGTATTCATAAATCTCATCCATGCGTTCGGCTACAATAAGCAATGGTCCTGAAGTTTGCTTGGCAAGGAAATAACGCATAGGGCGGCCTATTGAACGGGCCATAAATACCTGCTGCCCTACTTTTTCCACTATAGCAAACTGTCCGTCAATTTTACGTACG
Organism: Agriterribacter humi; assembly: GCF_009192765.1. Taxonomy (GTDB): domain Bacteria; phylum Bacteroidota; class Bacteroidia; order Chitinophagales; family Chitinophagaceae; genus Agriterribacter; species Agriterribacter humi. The sequence goes on from NZ_VOHQ01000014.1 coordinate 31,599, forward strand.
GCTGCGGGATCACCTGAAATAATTGCCGCAGACGCTTCTTCGGGGGTCATGTTAAGAATGATATTGCTGCTGTGGTCGAGAAGGCTTATAAAATCGGTTACATACTGGTTCATGACATCATATATTTTCTTCCGGAACAAATGTAGTGATCGCTGCTGAATTCTTTTTTAAAATACTCACTTTTCAAATTGGACAATAATAAGCAGCACCTTACCTTTGCCGCACATTTGACCTAACATACCTTAAAATAATTTAATATATGCCTATCAAAGGTAAAATCAAACAGATCATTGGCGCCGTAATTGACGTGCAATTTAACGGTCAACTGCCCGAAATTTATCATGCCCTGGAACTGAAACGCGAAAATGGAGAAATACTGGTATTGGAAGTGCAGCAGCATCTCGGGGAAGACAGTGTGCGTACGATTGCTATGGATGGTACAGACGGACTTGTTCGGGGAATGGAAGTAGTGGATACCGGGAAGGCGATTGCAATGCCTGTAGGGGAGGATATTAAAGGCCGCTTGTTTAATGTAACAGGCGATGCTATTGACGGGTTACCCCAGGTTGATAAAACCAACGGCCGCCCGATCCATGCCAAACCACCGGCATTTGAAAACCTGAGCGTGGCTACCGAGGTATTGTTTACGGGAATTAAAGTAATTGACCTTATTGAACCTTATGCCAAAGGGGGCAAGATTGGTTTGTTTGGTGGCGCCGGTGTGGGTAAAACCGTATTGATCCAGGAATTGATTAATAATATTGCTAAAGGATATGGCGGTATTTCGGTATTTGCAGGCGTGGGTGAACGTACCCGTGAAGGAAATGACCTGTTGCGCGAAATGATCGAAGCCGGCATCATGAACTACGGCGAGGAGTTTAAACACAGCATGGAAAATGGCGGATGGGATTTGAGTAAAGTGGATATGGAAGCCTTAAAGGAATCTAAGGCCACTTTCGTATTCGGACAAATGAATGAGCCTCCCGGAGCGCGTGCACGTGTGGCCTTAAGTGGATTAACCGTTGCCGAATACTACCGTGATGGTGACGGCAAGGGGCAGGGAAGAGATATTTTGTTCTTTGTAGATAATATCTTCCGTTTTACACAGGCAGGTTCCGAGGTATCCGCCCTGTTGGGTCGTATGCCTTCCGCCGCTGGTTACCAGCCTACGCTGGCTACCGAAATGGGTATTATGCAGGAACGTATTACTTCTACCAAAAATGGTTCCATCACTTCCGTACAGGCGGTATATGTACCCGCGGATGACCTTACCGATCCGGCGCCTGCTACTACCTTCGCGCACTTAGACGCTACCACGGTATTGAGCCGTAAAATAGCTGATCTTGGTATTTATCCCGCTGTGGATCCGTTAGACTCCAGTTCAAGGATTTTGTCTGCGCAAATCGTAGGCAATGCGCACTATGATTGCGCCAACAGGGTAAAGCTTATTTTGCAACGTTATAAAGAACTGCAGGATATCATTAATATCCTGGGTATGGATGAATTGAGTGAAGAAGATAAGATGACGGTATTCCGTGCACGTAAGGTGCAACGTTTCCTGTCGCAGCCATTCCATGTGGCAGAACAGTTTACAGGGTTAAAGGGTGTGTTTGTGAGCATTGAAGATACCATCCGCGGCTTTAATATGATCATGGATGGTGAAGTGGATGAATATCCGGAAGCAGCATTTAACCTGGTAGGTACTATAGAAGATGCGATAGAAAAAGGTAAGAAATTAATAGCTGCCGCTAAAGGATAACATCAAAATACAATTCAATGGAATTAGAAATATTAACCCCCGAGCGTAAATTGTTTAGCGGAGAAGTGTATGGGGTGCAACTGCCCGGTATTACCGGGTCGTTTGAAATTTTAGATAAGCACGCCCCCTTGGTAAGCGCTTTGGGAAGTGGTAAAATAAAAGTGCTCAAAGATAAAACCGGCACAACCATACTGTACAATATCAATGGCGGGTTTGCAGAAGTGCTGAACAATAAAGTAGCCGTACTGGTGGAAGGCGCTGTTGAAATTTGATTTAGATGAATTCATCATATTTAACCCGGTAAGCGCATTTCGTTTACCGGGTTTTTAATTTTGGGGTGTACATTTATTCATCGTTTAGCAAATTCTATATGTCAAAAGCACACCAATATAATACCCAACTGGCATGGACAGGCAATACCGGCGAAGGAACCCGTGCCTACAGTTCCTATGAACGCAGCCATATCATTTCCGTAGAGAACAAACCCGCTATACCCGGCTCGTCTGATCCTCATTTCCGCGGCGACAGTTCAAGATATAACCCCGAAGAATTATTGGTAGCATCCTTATCGTCATGCCATATGCTGTGGTTTTTGCATATGTGTTCTGCACAGGGTATTGTAGTAACAGCTTATGAGGATGCGGCCACAGGTTCAATGCTGGAAGATGCGGATGGCGGCGGGCGGTTTACAGCAGTAGTGCTGCATCCAAAGGTGTGGGTAAAAAATTATGACGGCAATGCTGAAAACATAAATGCATTGCATGCAGCAGCGCATAAAAAATGTTTTATTGCCAACTCCTGCAACTTTCCGGTAAAATGTGAACCGGTTTGTTATGAAGCAGGAGAAAGCATCAAGAACCAAATCACAAAAAACAAACCTGTCCGCCGGGGCGGATAAAACTCAAACCTTTCCGCTGCGGCGGGTATTAAATCCGAAGGCAGAAATCCGAAATCCAAAGAGAATACAAAGCACCAAAAAGCAAATGACAAGAACCAAATAAATACAGATGCTTCCTTAGTTATGACAGTAGGTAACGGTATTGAGCATTTACAATAAAAGCCAAACCGGAAGCCCACTGTTTGAAATGTGTTGGGCAGATGCTTCCGAAGCCGGATCCAACCATAAACATCAACCGATAAACAACATATTAAAAACTCCGAAGCCTGCTTCATTTTCAAACTTCCATATTTCCACATTTCTCACATTTCCCTTATCTTGCAAACTCAATTATGGTATATGTCTGAAAGAAAAGCAACCGGACTGGTATTCAATAAACAAAATTATATGTGGATGGCCATTGGCGCAGTGGTAATGATAATCGCGCTATTGCTGATGGCCGGCGGAAAAAATCCGGATCCCAAAGTCTTTGATTATAAAGAAGTATACAGTACCCGCAGAATTACTGTGGCTCCTATATTGCTTATGGTGGGGCTGATCATTGAAATGTATGCCATCATGCGTAAACCCAAAACAACAGATAAATAATTCCCGGAACAAATTAGTGAGGATACAATGCGATGGAAAACCATCGCATTTTTTTAAAGAACCATGCACACTTATTTAGAGATCAATTCGTTATTACTGCTGCTATTTCCCAAATTATTGTAGTCCATGAGCATTATACAAGCCATTATTATTGCCATTGTTGAAGGCATTACTGAGTTTCTTCCTGTTTCTTCTACAGGGCATATGATCATTGCCAGCTCACTGATGGGGATTTCGGGTAATGACTTTACGAAAATATTTGAAATAGCGGTTCAGTTAGGCGCTATACTTTCCGTAGTGGTACTGTACTGGAAGAAGTTTTTAGACTTTGGCAAGTGGCAGTTTTATGTAAAATTGTTTATCGCTGTTATTCCCGCCCTGCTATTGGGTTTATTATTTTCTGATGCTATAGATGAACTACTCGAAAGCCCCACTACCGTTGCTGTTGCTTTACTGGTGGGCGGCATCCTGTTATTGTATATTGACAGGTTGTTTAAAATGCCTGTTATTGCTGAAGATAAGGATATCAGCTATGGAAAAGCTTTTATTATTGGTATATGGCAATGCGTGGCAATGATACCCGGTGTAAGTCGCAGTGCTTCCAGTATTATTGGCGGAATGCAGCAAAAGCTTACGCGTACACTGGCAGCCGAATTTTCTTTTTACCTCGCCGTGCCCACCATGCTTGCTGCAACGGTGTACAAACTTTTTCTCAAAGATTATCCTGCTGCCGGTGGCAATATAAAAGGGTATGAAATTGTATTCAGCAATTCAGCCAATACTACTGCTTTTGTAGTGGGCAACATTGTTGCTTTTATCGTTGCCGTTTTGGCCATTAAATTCTTTATTGTTTATTTACAAAAGCATGGATTTAAATTGTTCGGCATTTACCGTATTATTGTAGGCGTAATACTGCTGGCAATGATCTATGCAGGTTACCTGAAATAGCTGTTCCAAAAAATCATTTCCATCTTCATGCAAACCGCCCCCCAAAAAGTAATTAACGGATGGGCTATGTACGACTGGGCCAACAGTGTGTACAGCCTTGTTATTACAACAACCATTTTTCCGGCCTATTATGTAGGCATTACCAGTATGGGCAACAGCAATGGCAGGCATTATGTGAACTTTTTCGGAAAGCAATTTATAAATACCTCGTTATTGGATTATGCATTGGCGGTAGTGTTTTTGATTGTGGCACTGTCTTCACCCATTTTATCATCTATAGCCGATTACCGGCGCAATAAAAAAGTATACCTGCGCTGGTTTTGCTTTTTGGGATCGGCCGCCTGCTGCGGATTGTTCTTTTTTACGCCGCAACGTATTGAATATGGTGTTATTTTGTTTTCATTAGCCGCTCTGGGTTACTGGGGAAGCCTTGTATTTTACAATTCTTATTTACCCGATATAGCGGCACCCGAAGACCAGGACCGTATCAGCGCCAAAGGCTATGCATTGGGGTATACCGGAAGTGTGGTGCTGCAAATCATTTGCTTTGCCATCATTGTAATGCCGGGATGGTTTGGACTGGATGGCAGCGATACAACCCTGGGTGTTCGTATATCGTTTTTGCTCACGGGCTTATGGTGGTTTGGCTTTGCCCAGTTTACCCTTCGTGTGCTGCCCCTGCCCAGCCTTAAGGAGCGGCAGGCAAAAAAAAATGTTTTGACCAATGGCTTTCATGAGTTATCCATAGTGTTCAAACAGTTAAAGCAGTTAAGGGTATTGCGCCGGTTTCTGTTGTCATTTTTTTTATACAGCATGGGTGTACAAACCGTGATGCTGGTAGCCGCAGGTTTCAGCAAAAAGGAAATTTTTCCCCGTCCGGAAGATGAGCCCAAATTATTATTTACACTCATCCTGATACAATTGGTGGCAATTATCGGAGCCATTGTTATGAGCAGGCTTTCAAAGCGCATGGGTAACCTCAAAGTGCTCATCATTTCTGTTTGTATCTGGATCGCTATATGCGTATGGGCGTATTTTATACAAACCCAAATGCAGTTCTATGCATTGGCAGCATCGGTAGGATTGGTGATGGGCGGTATACAGTCCCTGAGCCGCAGTACTTATTCTAAATTTTTACCCGAAACAAAAGATACTACTTCCTTCTTCAGCTTTTATGATGTTACTGAAAAAATAGCATTGGTTATCGGCCTGTTTTCGTTTGGATTTTTGGAAGATGTAACCGGCAGCATCCGCAATTCCATTATTGCTTTAATTGTATTTTTTGTGTTTGGCTTGCTTGCGTTGATATATACAAAAAGAGCGGTAAACAGAAGTTAGTTGTGGCGCCTGTTAAAACGGTTCACCATGTGTTTGTTTTATCAGCCGGTCAACTATGGAGGGAAAAGGTTGCAGCGCCTGTATGAAATAATTGGTTACCCATTCCCTGCCAAACAGCCCCTGTATCCGGCGGCCGGCTTTCAACCTTTTTTTAAATGTATTGTTCCAGTTGATTTGATAGGCAATTTCCATTTCCTGGCGGCTTATCTTTCCCTGTAGAAAAGGATGGATTTGCCGGAAGGCTATCTTACTGCCATGCATCGCCATGCTCATACCGTTACCGCATAGCGGGGCAATCATTCCGGCCGCATCGCCCGTCATAAGCATGTGATGCTCCAGTTGTGTTTTTTTATCAAAGCTCACCTGTGCAATGGTAACGGGCGATGTATACAAAAAAGTGGAGTTGCCGAAGATCCTATTCAAATAAGGATTACGCCGCAATATATTTTGCTCTAACTGTGCAATGGAGTTATCGCATTGCTGCAGGTTTTGTGCAGTGGTAAGATAGCAGAGGCAATATTTCTCATCCTCCACCTGCGATATGCCGCAATACCCGTTTTCAAAATTGTGAAGCGCTATAAGATCTGGCGGAAAATCCGTTTTAATATGATATTTGACGGCAATATAGTTATTGAGCTTACCCGGTTTCTTTTGAATGAAATCACGTTTCAGTTTGATATCCAAGTTACTGCGTTTGCCAAATGTGCCGCACACCAATTTGGCTTTGCACATATCCGTTCCGTATTGCACATGAAAATGCGCATCGCTGAACCATACATTATCTACTTTTGTTTCTTCCATTATTTCGGCTCCTGCATTCCGGGCCAGTTCAGCGAGGAAGGCATCTAACTTGTAACGGCTGATACCGAAACCACCCAGGGGCAGGCGCCGCTTAATCGTTTTACCCGAAGGGGAGGATACCATAAGATTCCTGATATGGGGCAGGTTCCAGTCGCTCAATGGCACGCCTGTTTCTTCCAGGAAATTCCAGCATTCAAAGCTTATATATTCGCCACACACTCTGTGAAAAGGATATTTTTCTTTCTCGAATAATATTACACGATGCCCCTCTCTTGCCAATTGAACAGAAAGGCAGAGCCCCGCCAGCCCACCACCCACGATGGCTACATCGTATATGTTATTTGTTGTCATGAAGTTGCTGTTATCAGCCATCGGAAAGCCCATTTCCATTCAACTGAGCAGGATTTGATTCCTGCCCGCTGCATGATCGTTTCCCATTCTTTTCTTTTAAATCCGCGCCGAACGGAAAGCGGGGCGTCATTTTTTACAAGATAACTGTTTGACAACAATTTTGTGAGCCATTTAATCGAATAATACGCAAAAAAATTACGGTGCAGATCATTGACGAAAAAACCCATGCGGCAATTGTCATGCATCCATTGCATCATTAACACCAGCGCATCATCGCTGAAATGATGACAGAAAAGGGAAGAAAAAATAATGTCGGGTTTTTGATGAAAAAAATTCACCTGCTGATAATCCGAAACGATCCAGGTATATCTTGTATCAGCGGTTTTTTCTTTTGCAAAATCAATGCATTCTTTTTTTTTATCAATGCCTGTCAGATGAACGGAGATATTGTTTTTTACACACCACTTGTCAATCGCCAGTAAATTATCGCCGCCGCCGCAGCCCGCTTCACAAATACGGATGGGTTTACCGGTTGTTTTTGATGCGGATAGTATTTTCTGTACTCCCGATAGGGTAATGGAATGCCCGCCCAGCCAGCGATTAATGAAATCCAGTTCTTTCATGTTCTGTTTGATGTCTTCAAACGGAATATCATCATTATCTAATAGTTCTGTTTGGGTTGAACGCGACATAAAAAGTATTGAGCAAATTAGATAAGCTCTCCCACAAATGTTTCCATCGTTAGTCCCGGGCCAAAAGCGGCGCCTAATATTTTATGATTCATGCCCGATGGTTTTTGCATCATACGCTTTAATACAAATAAAATGGTAGGGGAAGACATGTTGCCAAATTGTTCCAGTATATTAAAGCTATCATCCAGTTCGGTATCATCCAGGTGAAGGCATTTTTTAACGGCTTCCAGTATGCGCTTTCCTCCGGGATGTATGCACCATCCTTTGATCTGTTCCTTACGAATGCCTGCTGATTGCATCGCCCTGGCGATCAACAGTTCAAAATCTTCTTCTATCAGTTCAGGTATATAACCGCTTAAGGTCATTAGAAACCCGGAAGAAGACAATTCCCATGCCATATCCTTTTTGCCTTTAGGCATGATCTCCGCATAAAAATGTTGTAGTTCCAGTCCGGGCGAAGGGTATTGATCATGTGTTACCAGTGCCGCAGCGGAGCCGTCTGCAAACAACATGCTGGAAGTAATGTTATCTATAGTAGCTTCCTTTTGGAAATGCAGCGTGCACAGCTCGGTGCAAACAATCATTACTCTGGCGGCGGTATCGTTTTTGCAAATGGCATCCGCTATTTTCAGCGCATGAATAGCGGCATAGCAACCCATAAAATTTATGGAAGTACGGTAAATGGTATTGGGCAGGTCCATGAGGTCTATGATCTGTAAATCAAGCCCGGGGGCACTCATGCCTGTGCAACTTACTGTAATCAAATGCGTGATTTGTTTTGCAGGCAATTTATTTTCTATACAATTTCTTATGGCATCAACCGACAGCGGAGCTGCATATTTGTTGTACAATGCCATGCGTTGTTCCAATGCCGGGAAGGGTTCTAAGTTTTCGCTCCGCGGATAAAATTTCCAGTCTTTTACAGGCCGGTTATAATCTCCAATAACAGAATACCTGTTTTGAATGCCACTTTGATGGTACAGGAACTTCATTTTCCTTTGTTCAGTGGTATTGGTAGCGTATACCTGCTGCATAAAGTCCAAAATGCCTTCCTGCTGGTGTTTATAATGCGGCAGCGCTGTTCCTATATGTATGATTTTACTCAAAGTGGTTGATTATAAAAATAATGATAAAAGCGATGTTTATGCATATGGAAGCGACCATGTTCATGCGCATCGTATTCCTGTAATCAGCATAGATATAATTGTGCCATACTTTACGGGCCCACATTAAAAAGTAAACGATCACCGGCAACATGCACAAACTGAATATATAAAATGCTTTTGTTTGGAGTGTATAAAAAAAATAAAGCGCCAGCACCAGGAATGCTGCTGTATATATAATTCCACAGTACACAAAAGTTCCCCGGTAACCCAGGCGGTAACTAATGGTTTTAACGCCGTCTTTAAGGTCTGCATCGTGCTGGTATACTTGTGTGAGCGGGTAAAATCCTCCAATGAGCAAACTGGATGATATCATTGCCAAAACAGGAACCTGCAATGTTTTATCTGCACTGCAGCCATGATAAATTAATCCGAATGTTACGGCGCCCTGGAACAGGATAACGGTTATATAGCCGGCAAACGGGTATTTTTTTAAACGGATGCCCCTGTAGCTGTACGCTTTAGAAACCAGTATATACAATAATATTCCCAAAGCGAAATACAGGCTGATAAAACAACTCATGATCATAGCAACACTATCCATCAGCACCGTTGTATATAAAAGCTGACGCGAAGGTTGCATCGGGTGCTGAACGCCTCCAATGCTTTCCGTATCCCTGTCCATATAACTGTTATAGCCATTGCTTGCGGGGTACAGCAGCAAATGCAGTATCATAAAAACCAGTACGGTGTGAAATATATTTACTTCAACCACCTGGCTCAGTGCGAACCAGTATACCGGCATCAGGAAAAAAGAAAAAGGAAAACGCAACAATTGAATAGTGGAGGGCAATAGGAATTGTGTTTTCGTTACCGGCATAAAGGAAGCTATAGCCTTATTGTATAATTGTTTTTGTATAAAAGAGTGCTTGTGTAAGATAGGTTTTTTTATGTATATACGCTTTTTCAGGAATGTGGGTTGCGTTACCTCACCCCTGCGGTGGCGCTGTAAGGCAATATCTCCGTTAGCTGCTCCGATAAACTTATCTGACCGGCATGGATTGCGGGATTGATCAAATTTTATTGTTCTTTTGATTTTATGCCTGTTTATTTTTTAATATGCTTACGGTTACCAAAAGCTGTCCCAGGTGGCGCTGCGTATGTTCGGCTGCATGCGTTAATAATCCCAGTACAGTAGAAGGCAATTGGGCACGGCCTACGCCACGGGCTGAAGTTAGGGTTGCTTCATCTGTAGCAGATAACTCAGCCAGTGCTTTATCTACCTGCCGGTTAAATTGTTCCACCAGCTCAACAACTTTACAGGATGGGGAAGGAGATTGTTCTTCCTGCTTCAGGTATTGCAACTGGTCAGCATTAAGCATTTCACCTTTCGCATAGGTAAGCAGCCTGTCTATTACGCCTTTCATGTGCTGCAGGTGAAACCCGGGTGAAGCAACTCCCGCCGGTTTTTCCCAAAGCAGGGTTTCCGGAAAATCTTCCATTAATGTATTTACTTCTTCCCTTGCCTGTAAAAGGGAATGTGCTATGGGTTGCAGCAGGGCTGGAATATGATCCAGGGGTCCACGCAGCCAAACTTCATATTTTTTTTCTGCCATGATTAATAGATATGTTTGAAGATACTGGTAATCTGTGCAACAGCAAAGAGCATCATGCAATAAAAAATCCGCCAAACAAGCAACGCTTTATTGGCGGATATAAAATTTTATTTCAGGTAATTATACCTGTATGCAGCCATTTATTTAAAACTGTCTTCTGAATATTCCTGCTTTTCGTTCATCTATGCCAGGTTTTTCTGCCGTATTTAAAAATCTGCTGCGTAACGCAGTTCCCGAATGTCTTGGGCTTACCTGGTTAGCCGGTATAAGCACATATTTGGCAGTGACAGTAAAAGTATCTGTTGAAGTAATGTTTCCTTCTCCATCATAATGATATTCATAGTCTGTGTGCGATTCCTGCATTTTAAGGGAAGAACTGCTTAATTCCGTAATGGTTACGTAGTTATCATTAGCTGGTTCCTCATCAAACCACCAGAAAACAAAAGTATCAGACAGGGTGGGGTGCCACTTCCAGTTAGCAATTTCTGCGGAATGAAGGGTATCGTCACTGGAAAACTGAACCAGGTATGTGCCGGCGGCGGAAAATAAAATGGTTACTTTATCTGATGCAACCGGACCTTCCCCATAAACTGCTTCTCCCGATTCTGCCTGGGTTAGATACCAGTTCCTGCACAACAGCCGGGTATTATCTGTTAGTGGAATCGTTTCTGCCTTATTGGCGCTGATGACAATAACAGTGCCATTGGAAGATAACTTGAAATCCATTGCATTGCCGGCAATTTTTATTTCAGACAAATGGCCAAAACCTGAAAGATCTATAACAGCACTGTCCGAAACATTGTATTTCCCGGTCAGTACTTCGTTACCGCTCATTACTACAATGTAGGTACTGTCGCTTAAAAATTCGAGGGAAAGCACCTGGGAAGGTTCCTGTATTTTATGTGAAACGGGGCTGTTGTTTGAATTTTGTTTAAGCCTTGCCGCTACCGGATGAATTTCCCATTTACCAACTATGGCTTCCTGCAGGGAAACAGGTACAGGTGGGGGCTGGTTGCTGCCCGTATCATCTTTTTTACAGGCGACAAATACTGAAATTCCAAAAAATAAAAACAGGGGACGGAAGTTTAATTTGATTTTCATTAGATATGGGTTTGTTAAAAATATACTTTGTTCCTTATGTATTGATTTATGCTAACAGGAAACAATACCCTAAAGATGCAAAGCAGCTATATCGGCTGTAGAACGGCCGATGACTTCCGTAATTGTGAATGTGCAAATGGTTTTAGACCAACAGGGGTGTAACAGGGATAAGTGCATACGATACCTGCTGAAGGGTTATCCCAAATCAATAAAGTGTAAGCATTATTGCCGTGATTTTTTCCCGGGAGAAAAATACAGCCAGATATAGCCTGTTATCATTGCCATCACGGAAGCGATCAATACCCCCGATTTGGCTATATCCTGTGTTGCCGTATCTTCAAAAGCCAGCATGGTTATGAATATAGACATGGTGAAACCAATGCCTGCTAATATGCCAATACCGGTAAGCTGCATCCAGCTTATACCGCGGGGAAGTTCGCCCCATTTGAGCTTTACCAATAACCAGCAGGCTGCTATAATGCCCAATGGCTTCCCAATGAATAAGCCACCAATGATCCCATAGTTTAAGGAACTGTTGAGAGCAGCAATAAATTCAGGTGGTATAATGATAGCGGTATTTGCCAATGCAAAAAGCGGAAGCATAATAAAATAAACGGGTATATGCAGGCGGTGTTCCAACTTTTCTAACCAGGATAGTGGAATGGTCAATGCAAATAGCACACCTGCTATGGTTGCATGTATACCGGAATTGAAAAAGCAATACCACAGTACTATACCCAGCGCAAAATTCCACCAGCCAAATTTAATTTTCAGCCGCGGAAATAAAAACAATGCAACAGCAATGCCAATGCCGCATAGCAGGTAGAGCCATTGAATGGAGCCGCCATAAAAAAAGGCGATGATGACAATAGCGCCGAGGTCATCTATAATAGCCAGCGCCATCAAAAAGGTTTTTAAGGAAGCGGGTACTTTTTTCCCCAGCATGGAAGCGATGCCCAGCGAAAATGCAATATCTGTAGCCATGGGGACGCCCCATCCATGCTGAAAAATGGTTTGTTTGTTGAACAATAAATAAATTGCGGCCGGAACGAGCATGCCTCCTATGGCGGCAAATAAAGGCAGTAATGATTTTTTGAGCGAAGAAAGTTCGCCAATAAGCAATTCTCTTTTGATTTCCATCCCCACCAAAAAAAAGAAAGCAGCCATCAGTGCATCATTGATCCAATGAAGCAGGGAATGGGGCAGGTGAATGCCGGGAGGGGCAGGAATGGCAGTATTCCAGAAAGCGATATATGCTTCACCGGCAGAAGCGTTGGCAATAACAATGGACAATACACTGCAGACGAAAAGAATAATGCCTACAGAGCGGCTGTCGCTTACCATGCGCTGTAATGGATTAACTATTATCTTTCGCAAAAATGTTTTTGCCATACTTCAAATATATGATCATCTCATTAAGCTGCCGAATCGGAAAGCCACTTTCCAGTCCTTCTTTTCATAGCCAGCGGGATAATGGGAGTTGAAAGCTCTGCCTGGCGTTGGTATATTGGCATAATAGTAGTACCAAAAAGATTATCTTTCATAAAGCTTTGATTTGAGCAGCCAGTATCTTTTCGTATTAATAATTTGTATATGAGGGCGATTCGTAACCGTATCAGGCAATCTACGTCTACACGCAGGGGTAAGGCGATCATGGCTGGTATTTTGCTGATACTGGTTATCGCGGTTACCCTTGCTATAGTATATTGGAATGCGATAAAGAAGCAATTGATCCGCGACCAGGTTAAGTCGAAAGTGAGGGAAAAAACAGAGCGGCTGTATAATATTCATTATGACAACATGGAGTTAAACGAAGTGGGCGGAAATTTATCCATATCCAATCTTACCTTACAGTACGACAGCGCCAGGTATTTGGTGATGAAGGAAAAAAAGGATGAGCCTCCTATGCTTTTCCGGATTGAAATTCCTTCTATAACCGTTACCGGCATACAAACGCCAAAGGCTTTGCTCACTCAGGAAATAGTGGGAGGGAAATTGCAGATCAATCGTCCTGTTATTGAAATCCTTTATACGCATGGTGGAAAAAATGCCAGCAGGCGTGTGCCTCAGGAGGAAGTATATAAACAAATACTGGGAGAGCTGGAAAGGATTAAAATTGATACTTTGCTCATTGTGGGTGCACAAATCATTACCAAAAATATGCAAACCGGGAAGCAGGAACTCCAGCTTATGGATACGCATATGGAATTGCGGGATGTGGCCATTGACAGTGTTGCCAGCCGCGACAGTTCGAGGGTACTCTTTTCGAAACAATTTTCCATTTCGTGCTCAACGTTATTATGGTCATCTCCCGACCAGTTGTATACCTATAAGGTTGATAACATTGCTATGCATTCGGCATACCAGCAAATTAATGCAGAACGTTTTCGCATTATACCCGCTTTGAGTGAAACGAAGTTTGCTGCCAAAAAAGCTAGGCAGGCCGACCGGTTTAATATAGACATAAAACAAATTTCTTTTCACCGGCTCAATTTTCAACGCCTGGTGAAAGAGGAACTTATAGCCGACAGCCTTATGATACAATCCGCGTCATTTAAAATATACAGGGATATGACGATGCCCCCCGATCCCAGAAGTAAGATTGGCACCTACCCGCATCAGAAAGTGGCCGGGTTACCTTTCCCGCTGGAGATTAAAAAAATGATTTTGAGAAACAGCTTCGTGGAGTATAAAGAGAAAGGACGATTGTTGCAAAAAATTGGCAAGGTTACATTCGGGAATGTGAATGCCGTAATCAGTAATGTTACCAACAAAAAATCGGCGTCGCAAAAAACAATAACCGCCGATATACAGGCGCGGTTTTTAAATCAATTTCCTGTTCAAACATTATGGACATTTTATTTGTTCAATACCAAAGGAAGGTTCGATATCAAAGGGCATCTTGGCGCTTTGAATGCAACAGCGCTTAACACTATTACTGAACCGCTCGGCGGCGCCCGTGTAAAAGAAGGCCGCATTCATGATCTGCGGTTCGATTTTAAAGGTTATGATTATGGGATGGATGGAACAGTAAAGTTTTTGTATGATGATTTAAAAGTGGCGCTTTTAAAAAAAGATAAGAATACCAAAGCATTGAAAGAAAAAAAATTGCTGAGTTGGGGAGCCAATATGATCATAAAAAATTCCAATCCTTCAAAAAAGGAAGCGCCAAGAATTGTTGATGTGCATTTTGACAGGGTGATTAACCGCTCTATCTTTCATTTATCCTGGAAAACGCTTTTTGAAGGGGTAAAAGAAACCACAATTCCGCATAAAAAAGAAAAGGAATAGCCACCGGGCACGAAAATAATTACGCGTTATGCTCAGCCGGAAATCTCATCTGTGCCACAGCCGTTTGAATATTTAATGTTTGCCGTTAAATAAAAAAGGCTTATAATTGTTAAGTATTAGTAAACTTATTTTTTCTCTCTTTTGTATAATTCAGTGCTGTAAAACGATGTCGCATGCTATCATCAATATCGCTGGTTTATTTAACCGGATGGCAGCCGGTGCCGATGAATCTGCTTTATGGGCCTTGCACAAAGCATACTTTCATCGCCTCTTTCGTTTTGTATATGCGTTTACAGGGGTAAAGGAATCAACAGAAGAGATTGTTAATGACGTGTTCCTGGCGCTGTGGCAAAAAAGGCATTTGTTGTATAACATCGCTAAACCCGAAATGTATTTGTTTATTTGTGCTAAAAATAAGGCACTCAAGCAATTAAAAAGGGAAAAGCGGTTAACCGAATCGCTGCACACACTTAATGATTTTGAGTGTATTCTCGACAGCACACCGCATGATATAATGATCACCACCGAATTGCACCGGCGCATTAATGAAGCCATCGGGGCTTTGCCTCCCAAATGCAAACTCATATTTAGCCTGGTAAAAGAAAACGATCTGAAATACCGCGAAGTAGCCGAATTACTCGGACTTTCTGAAAAAACCATTGAGAACCAGATGGGCATCGCTTTAAAAAAGCTCAGCCAGTCCATTCCACTTTCCTTTTCTTCCTGAAAAATATATTATTCCCCTTTGGGGGTAAATGCCTGTTAAGGGTATCCTCTATATATAAATGTTAACTGAATAATATGCCCGATTCGAGGATATGGGAGTTATTGGCCCGGAAATATAATAATGAGATTTCTGAGGAAGAACTTTCGGAACTGGGTCGTTTATTACAACAACCCGGCGATGCACATCATTTGAATGAACTGCTGGCCGACCTGCATGCCATACCGCTTAAAAAAATAACTTCCGGTGCCGATGAAGCAAAAAGTAAAGATGCGCTCCGGCTTTTGTTAAGCACCGATAGTGCTCCCGTTGAAAACAAAATTATAATGGTAACCGGGGAAGCTAAAAGAAAAAAGCGATACGCTTTATGGGTTGCCACCTCCCTTGTTATTATGGTATCTGCCTGGTTTATGCTGAACAACAGCCGGCCAACTGCTCCATTAACAGTTCCTCTCAATGAAGTGGTAACCAATGGCGGATCGAAAAGCACCGTTCATCTGCCCGACGGATCTTCTGTTATTCTCAATACCGGCAGCAAACTTTCCTACAACAAAGATTTTGGCGCGGGTACCCGTGAGATTTATTTAAGCGGAGAAGCCTTTTTTGATATAGCAAAAAACGAAAAAATGCCTTTGGTAGTACATGCCGGTGATGTGGATATACTGGTAAAAGGAACCATTTTTAATGTAAAGGCATATACTGAAGATTCAACCGTGGAAACTTCGCTTATACAGGGCGTTATAGAAGTATTTTCAAAAAATGACCGGGAAAGAAAAATAATGCTTCGCCCCAATGAAAAAATAATTATTGGCAAAACCTCAGCCGTTTCATCTTCAGAAGAAACAAAACACATCGTTCAGCCACCCAAAGAAGCTGTTTTCTTTCTGGGAAAGATAAAGCCCAACCCTGTTGACAGCAGCATTAGCGAAATAGCATGGATACAGAACAAGCTGGCTTTTTACAAAGAACCTTTTTCAAGCCTGGCTCAAAAAATGGAACGGTGGTATAATGTGTCTATACAGTTTAATGATGAACGCCTGAAGAAATTCACTTTTACAGGATCATTTGAAAAAGAAGATATAACAGAAGCGCTTAACGCATTGAGGGAAATAGCCGCCTTTGAGTATACGATTGAAAACAGAAAGGTAATTATTGGTAAAGCAAAAAGCCGGTAGGGTAGTTATTATGGAATTATTAAATCGGCATACAAAGAGCGCAAAAATTTTTTATGTAAAGGTAAATCAGCAATATTGCAATTGTTTTACAATTGCTAAAAATAAATTTAGTATTACTAAACAAATATTTATGACTTAAAAATTAAAAAAGGGAGATGCGCCAACATCTCCCCCATTAAGCAAATGGGAACACAGTAATATATGTTCCCTATTATTCAACTCAACAATTAAAGGTATGCATTTTTCCAAAACTAATTGGAACGGGCAAGGCTTGCTCTACTCCCTGAAATGGAAGGTTATTATGAAAGTTTCTTTCATTATTACTACATTATTAAGTTTACAAATCGCTCTTTTGGCCAATGCGCAAAAGGAGATCTCTCTCTCTGTAAAAAAAGAGCCGTTAAGAAATGTGCTTACACTTATTGAAAAGCATTCGGGCTACCGCTTTCTTTATACCGATGATCCTGTTTTTGAAAACAGCAGGGTTACCATTAAGGTACAGAAAGCCGCTTTTGAAGAAGTGATGAACCGGATACTTGCAGGCACCGGCTTAGGTTACACTGTTAATAACAACGAACTGGTAGTGCTGAGCTTTACGCCTTCTGCCAGCCTGGCCATTATTACCGGAAGGGTAACGGATGAAGAAGGTAACCCTTTATCGGGCGTTACTGTGCAGGTAAAAGGCGCCAATACATCCACTGTAACCAATGCTGAAGGCGAATTCAGCATAGATGCCGGAAACAGTGCTACACTGGTTTTTTCTTCTGTTGGATTTATAGCGAGGGAAGTTGCCGCTGATAATAATGCTACCGTAAACGTGCGGCTTGAGACAGACAAAAAAGGATTGTCGGAAGTGGTGGTGACGGCATTGGGTATCTCCCGTGAAAAGAAATCATTAGGTTATTCTACTCAAAAGGTTGACGGCGCCCAGTTGAATGAATCGCCATCATCTAATTTTGTAAATGGAATCGCAGGTAAAGTGGCAGGTGTTCAAATTTCCGGCACCGGGGCGGTAGGCGGTTCATCACGCATTACCATTCGCGGAGAATCTTCATTAAATATGCAGGGCAACCAACCGCTGTTTGTAATTGATGGTGTGCCGGTTGGCAATGATGGCGTAAATAACTGGAGTGCCAACGCTGATTATGGCAACAGTGCGGCAGAAGTAAACCCGGCGGATATTGAATCCATGAACGTACTGAAAGGGCCGGCCGCGGCGGCTTTATATGGCTCGCGTGCGGCCAATGGCGCTATAGTAATCACTACTAAAAAGGGTAGCGCTAAAAAGGGAATGGACGTAAACTTCAATACTTATTATTTTACAGAAGAAGTGGCCTGGCTGCCTAAATTCCAAAACCAGTTTGGACAGGGCAGAGATGGAAATTACGAAGGCTCCAATTTTGGCGCCTCCTGGTCTATTTATCCTGACGGCGTTAGAGATTCCTATGATGAGAGCTGGGGTCCACGCTTAGACAATAATACGCTGGAAAAACAAGTTACTTCTCCCACTACCGGTGGTTTTAGGGGAGGCGATGTAGCGATTAATAACCGGGGTGATGTTATTGAAACACCCTGGGTATCACATCCCAATAATATAAAGGACTTTTTTAATACCGGAAGCAAGTTCTATAACAACCTTGCATTATCGGGTGGTAATGATAAAGGCACTTACAGGCTTTCGCTTTCATCACTTAATGATAAAGGCGTAATACCTAACAATAACCTCGACCGTTACCAGGTAAGCTTCAATGGCAACTATAAATTAACCAATAAGCTTACTTCTTCGATCAACTTCAATTACATGAAGCAAAAAAGCGATAACCGCCCCGATAATGGTTATGGCCGCAATACCTTCATGTACATTTTTACCTGGATGACAAGGCAGGTAGATATAAACGCCCTGCGCAATTACTGGCAGGCTGGTTATGAAGGTCTCAGGCAGTTTCAGTTTAATTACGGGGAAAATCACAATAACCCCTTCTTCCTGATGTATGAAAATACTAAAGGGCAGAATAAAGACAGATTATATGGTAACGTTGCCTTTGAGTATGCATTTACAGATAAACTGAAATTGAAATTGCGTACTGCGGAAGATCTCTATTACGATTTTCGCCCTATGAAGACCGCAGTTAGTACTGCTGATCAGCCAAAGGGTGCTTATCAGGAAACAATGATAAAATATGAAGAAAGAAATACCGATCTGCTTTTAACTTATAATGGAGAGGCGGCAGACGGTGATTTTGGCTATGTGCTGTCTGCAGGTTCTAATCGTTTCGATCAAAATGGAAGTAACCTTGGAGGCTATAATAATGGACTATTAGTACCCGGCGTATATAATTTAGCCAATACTTCTGAGCTGTTAGGGGCAGGCAATAGCAGTTCCAGAAAAAGAATCAATAGTGTATACGGCATGGCAAACCTTAATTACAAGGGTCTTGTATATTTAGATTTAACTGCGCGTAACGACTGGTCGAGTACGTTGCCTTCCAATAATAATTCCTATTTCTACCCTTCCGTGGGCTTAAATACCAACATCAAAGATATATTAGGTCTTCCTGCCGCTATTAGCCAGGCGCAACTGAGGTTTAGCTGGGCGCAGGTGGGTAACGATGCTGGTGCGTATTCTTTGGTAAATACTTACGGTTACGGGGCTCCATGGGGCAGCAATTACTCTTTGATTGGAAACAGTGAATTGAAGAACGCGAATTTGAAGCCGGAAATTACTTCAACTTATGAAGTAGGAACTTCGCTTGGTTTTTTTAATAATCGCTTAGGCTTAGATGTTACTTACTATGATATCCGTTCAAGGAACCAGGTACTTGGTTTGCCAATGGTTCAAAGCTCAGGGCAGGGATCACGTGTAATTAACGCCGGTGAAATTAAGAATACCGGTGTTGAAATAATGTTATCCGCTACCCCTGTAAATACAGCGGGGGGCTTGAAATGGAACTTTACCATCAACTGGTCACACAATACTGGCAAAGTAGTATCATTAACAGAAGATGTGAAGAAGATTGTTCAGGCTGCCCCTGGTGAAGATGCTTCTATACAGGCTCGCGTAGGGGAAAAGATGGGCGCTATATGGGGACCCGGTTATCAAAGAGTACCCGATGGCCCGTTGAAAGGCCAGATCATTATCGGCACTAACGGAAGAGCAATGATCACTCCTGAAGAAATGTATCTTGGAAATGTTAATCCCGACTGGATCGGTGGTTTTTACAGCCAGGTTACCTATAAGAATTTTCATCTTAATTTTCTGTTTGCAGGACAGGTTGGCGGTAAATTCATTTCCCGTTTTTACAATAAAGCGGCAGGCTCGGGCCAGTTAATAGAAAGTGCATGGGGACGCGGCGAAAGGGCGCCCGGTACGGAATACGATGCACCTTACTATGCAAAAGGCGCGGCGCTTATGCCTGACGGTTCTTATCAGCCTAACTCAACCGGTGATGGCGGCAAATTAGATGCCGGTGTATATGGTACAGATATCAGGAGCATGGTTAAAGGGCAACTGGATCATATTTCTGAAGCGCAATTGTTCAGTACTACCTATTTTAAATTACGTGAGCTGTCTGTAGGGTATAGCTTGCCATACAAGCTGATTAGCAGCACTTTTATCAAGAATGCGAAGATTTCTCTAACAGGCAGAAACCTTTTATTATTCAGGCCGAAAAGTAACCATCATTTTGATCCGGAAGTTGCTATAGCTACGACAGGCAATGGCCTGATACCGGGTTTTGAAAACATGAGTGTTCCTTCTATGAGGGAAGTGGGCATTAGTCTTAACCTGAATTTTTAAAACCTACAAAATTAAAAGTCATGACAAAGTATAAACCAATCATATTTTTAGCCTTCCTTTTCCTGGCGGGCTGTACAAAGGATTTTGAAGAAATTAACACCAATCCCAACTCTCCTGATAAAATTACAAGCCCTGGAGTGTTGTTCACCAATGTTATCCGGGGATCTGTTAACGGTAATTTTGGAAGTTCCTACAGGATGGGTGTTATAGCAGGAGATATGAATTATAATGATTTTAGCGGCAATTTCAGCAATTGGACGCGGGCTGATGCGAGTGGACTTTTTTTATGGAACTATTATGATTACATCCGCGATTTAAACGAAGTGATCACAATAGCCGATGCCGATGGACTGAATAATTACAAGGGAGTAGCGCTGGTATTGCGGTCGTGGATGTTTCAGAACCTTACCGACTTATATGGTCCTATTCCTTTCAGGGAAGCCGCCAATGCTAAATTGCAGGGAATTGCCAGCCCAAAGTATGAGCAACAACAAGCGGTGTATGCAGGATTGCTGGCTGATTTGGAAGAAGCCAATACGCTTTTGGGATCTACAAGTGAAAACGTAATAGGCGATATTATTTTTAACAGTGATATCAGCAGGTGGAAAAAGTTTTCTACCGGGCTGATGATTCGCTTATTGATGCGTCAATCCAAACAGGTTGATCCTTCGCCTGCTTTGGCCAATATTTTAAACAACCCTGCCAAATATCCTTTGTTTACATCAAATGCCGACCAGGCGGCCCTGGACTATATTGCTGACAGCGATGGTAATTCCATGCCATTGTTCACCAGAAGCGCCAGTGATTATGTAACCAGTACCCGTGTTTCTAAAAATCTGGTAGATAATTTAAAATTGCTCAACGATCCGCGCCTGCCCGTATATGCACTTCCTACACAGGTTAGTGTTGTTGGAGCAGATCCGGATCCGGCAAATTTTGAATACGTAGGAGGCGTGAATGGAAATGGACCATTGTCTGATCCCCGAAACTATTCCGCGCCAGGCATGCTTTGGGCGCCACGTTCTTTCTCCCCTGATTTGGCATCAAAAGATGCAGCCCAGGGTATTATATTAACCTATTCAGAAGAGCAATTTAATCTGGCAGAAGCGGCAGAAAAAGGATACATATCCGGTGGCTCCACAGCAGCGGCGGATTATTACCTTAATGGTATTGAAGATCAGTTTAACTATTATGCGGAAAGAGTAGGCACCAGATATGCAGCATCTTATCTTAAACTGAATGGCGAGGATGTTATCCCTGATAATAGCTATTATACACAGCCAACCGTTGCCTACACTGGTACACAAGAGGAGAAGCTTGAAAAAATTGCACGCCAGAAATGGCTGTCACTCTATTTTGTAGGCTATGAAGCCTGGTTTGAATGGAGAAGAACAGGTTTTCCTGAAATTGTTATTGGCACGCAGGGGCCGGGATATATTGCCAGAAGAGCCTTATATCCTGCGGATGAAACGCGGATAAATGAAACCAATTATGCACAAGCGGTACAGTGGTTAGGTGCAGATGATTTAAAAACCCGGGTTTGGTGGGATAAATAAAGTAAGTAAACTAATTCAATTGAATTGACCCTGACTCCACTAACCTGATAGCACTATTAATTATAGCGGGATGCGATAAGCATCCCGTTTTTTTATCCCTTTTTAAGACGTATAAAAAGAAGTATAAGCGAAAGCATATAAATTACATTAAAGAGTGTGATTAATAATATTGTAAACCAAAGCGCCGGGTAAACGGCGCTTTGGTTTTTATGACCGATATTTTAACAGCAGATTTATTTTACGCCGCACAGATATAAATATTCCTGCAGGGTAATTTTGCCGTTCATAAGATAGACGTATAATATATCAATATCTACTTTCTTTTTTTCTAAAGTACTCACCATCTCTTTGTCAAAATACAGGTCATTGATCATTGTTTCCATGTTGTAATTGTTTTAACATGAAGCACGCTGCTGAGGCGTACCGGAATTGTGTTTTTACATTTTCAGCAAAATGTATCATTCATATGGAACAATCAAAATATGATCTGGCAATAACGATCGTAATAATGTGTATGGCAGGAAGCGATCTAAGCGGCAATAAGCAAAAAGCCATTTTAAACATGGCTTAGCTGGTACATAGTGTATTATAAACGCAAAGGTAGTCCGTTTTATTGTAAAAGAAACAGTTATTGGTACGCGATACGTTAAGGAATCAACAAATTTTCAACATAAACTTATTATTATACTGATAATAATATTTATATAAATTATTATTATATTGAATTTATTTTACGGAGATGCCTTATGCTGGCTAAAACCAGCAGCAATTGAGCCGAACAGTACGTGAGCATTATTAGTGGAGGTAAAATTTTAAAGGGGTAAATAAACTGGTTTACCGCCAATACAGAATCGGAAAGGACAAACTGGCCGGCTCCGCAAAAAAATAAAGCGGCTGTTTTTTTATCTGTTTTTCCAAACAGGTTAAGTGTCAGCGTCCAAAAGATGCAGATCACGGTGGCATAAATAATTACAGGAATTTTAAGTGTATCCAAAAAGGGAAGAAGCAAACCTGATAATAATATCCCCCATGCCAGGATGGGTATGCCAAACAGGGGCTGAAATTGCAGCACTCCTTTTGCTCCGGGATTGATGCGAAGTGTATAAATAATATAACATACATGTGCTGCCAGGAAAGCCGATAAACCACCAATGAAAAATCCATTGAACATCAAAAGCAGGTCTCCGGACCAGGAAAACAATAATGCGCACAAAAATATTTTTGAAAAGGTTGATCTTACCCCGGTTTCAGCCGCATACATCAGCATCAGCACTATCATCAATAATGGTTTGCTGATTAGCCGTTCCTGTTCATATGTATTGAACACAAAAAAAATATCTGCTATTGCAGCCAGCCCGTATATGCAGCCCAATGCAAACGAGATCCGCTTCATGTATTTATTTTAGTTCAATCCTGGCCTTTCTTCCAAAAAAACGGGTAATTGAATCGCGGCTGCGGCTTGTATCGGATAAAGGGCCTGTAACCACTGTGTATAGTTTAAACGTGATGGAATCTTCCGTGCTGAGTTGTACATCGTACCCCATCTTTTGCAGATCTTTATGCCTGTTCAACGCTCTCTGGCGTTTGGCGGTTTCAATGACCACTTTATAGGTATAATCGCCATTGGTGTTTACCGGTGAAATGGTGGCCAGGCTGTCTTTTCCCGCTGCTAAAGAATCCTGTGCCTGGGCCGGAGAAGGAATGACAGGCTGAATATTTTCCAGTGTGTTTTCCTGCCCGTTTTTTTTATCCTGCCACTGTTGAAAAAAATAATACACTATCCATCCTATTATAGTAAGGCCAAGTACGAGCGCAAATAATATCAATAATTTGCGGAGCGCATTAGCAGAGGTTTTGGCAGGTTTCGGATATCCATCCTCAAACGACATATCATCGGTGTGTTCTTCTCTTTTTACAATGCGTTTTTTGGGATTTATTTCTTCAGGAGCCGTCGCCACCATCACTTCATTTCCCTGGATAAAATCATAGTTACTGCTGTCGTTTAAAATCAAAGTACCTAAGCCCTCAATATAAAACTGCTTGCTTACATTTAATAATTGCTTACCAATATTTAAGAAATCTTCAAGATCAGATGAAGCCAGTGGTCTTATTTTTCCTGTGCGTTGCGAAATAAATTCAATAAGCCCAGTATCTTCCTTTGCTTTTTTATCAGGCGAAAATTGTATAGTATTTCCGGGAAGCCTGACCCTGCCCTTTTCATTTTCAAATGGATTTTCATAAAAATTATCCAATACAAATTCACCAATGCCCTGTAACTGCATTTTTTTATTTTGGAGCAGGTATTGTCCAAGTAAATGTGCTATCTTCAAAATGCCGGCTATTTTTTAGTAAAGGAATAAAAACACAGAATCAGGGGCACAAGTTACAAAAATCTAAAAACTAACCGGTTGCAAGTTTTAATCTCCTTTTGCCTGTAAACGATAAAAAAAAAGAGAAGACAACTCCCCGTTAAAGGCTTACTTATATTTGCATTTCAATCTTATTAGCATGTTAAGTGAAGATGAAAAGGCGTTTTTAGTGTACTGGGAACAAAACCGGGCGAGGCAAAAAAGGTTATTTTACCAGTTACTGGTTGGGCTTCCGTTAGGGTTACTGCTTGCACTGCCTATACTTATCAATTATATGTCGGGATGGGATAAAAGAGCCGTCATGGTAGGCAATACGCAGTCTAATCCGCTGGTATTAATTATAGCGGTATTGGCTATAGCTGTTTTTTTTTCCATATTTAACCGGCGGCATAAATGGGAGATGAATGAACAGCATTATCTTGAATTAAAGGGTAAAGAAGCAGAGGATGTTAAAACCAATTAAAGATGCAACGTTTTGATAAGTGTTTATATCATGGGTATAAAGGAAAATTAGTATGAGAAAGATATCTTTTTATGGTTCTATGGTGTCCCTTGTTCTGGTATTTGGATCATGTTTAAAAAAGGAAACGGGTTGTCCTTACAGTGAGCTCAGTATAAAAGCCCCTGGTAGCGAAGTGCAGCAGGTTGAAATGTACCTGGCAGCTAAAAATATTACCGCCCAAAAAGACTCATCCGGCGTGTATTATGTTATAGAAGCTGCGGGAACGGGCAAAACACCTGAAGTATGTTCAGTGATCAGCGTAAATTATACAGGTTCATTAACCAACGACCAGGTTTTTGATAAAAGCAATGGAACACCGGTATCCTTCCGGCTGGGCGAACTGATTGCCGGCTGGCAAAAAGGGCTTAAACATATTAAAGCCGGTGGAAAAATAAAGTTGTTTGTCCCCCCCAGCCTGGGTTATGGCGATAAAGACGCGAAGGATTCCAATGGCAATGTGATTATACCTGCTAATTCGATCCTTGTATTTAACCTGGAACTGGCAGAAGTACAGTAGTTAAAACGAAGTTTTTTGTTAGAGGCTTTGAGGTATTCGTATGCTTCAAAGCCTTTATCTTTATAGAAACGTATACCCTTGCCACACGAAGCCATTTCTGTATTTGATATGTTTAAAATAGGGGTGGGTCCTTCCAGTTCCCACACGCTGGGTCCATGGCGGGCGGCACAATTGTTTACCGCTAAGCTGGCAAAGCAGCACCTGTTGAATGAAGTTTTATCATTGCAGGTGCTGTTGTATGGTTCTTTAGCTAAAACGGGTAAGGGCCACGGTACCGATATTGCTGTTCAACTGGGCTTATGTGGCGAAGATCCCGAAACCTTTGCCGTGGAAAATATCCTTACCTGCATCAATGATATTGCTATTAATAACAGTTTGCTGTTACAAGGAAAGCAAAGTGTTGTGTTCCATCCTTATGAGGATATTGTTTTCCTGTCGAAAGAAGCGCTTCCCTTTCACCCTAATGCGCTCACCTTTTTAGTAACGCTTAACACCGGGAACAAAATTGCCGAAACCTATTACTCTGTTGGTGGAGGCTTTGTGCAGCAGGAAGGGAAAGAAACGGGAAAAGCCAATGTGGTGCAACTGCCTTTTCCCATCAATACCGCCTCAGACCTGTTGCATTGGTGCATGAAGGGGTTAAGCATATACGAGGTGGTGATGGAAAATGAAAGCGCCTGGCGGCCGGAAGAAGATACTATGAAAGGAATTTTACGGATATACCGGGTAATGCAGGATTGTGTATATAAAGGTTGTCATGAAGGAGGCATATTGCCTGGCGGACTAAATGTAAAACGCCGTGCCGCCGCGCTGAATAAAAAATTATTGCAGGGGAGAACATACAGTGATTACTCTACATGGATACAAGCCATACAGGAAGGCGGAAATGGGTTTAACTATATTTTAGACTGGGTAAGCTGCTTCGCGCTTGCCGTTAATGAGCAAAACGCTTCATTCGGGCGGGTGGTAACTGCGCCTACTAACGGTGCGGCAGGTGTTGTTCCCGCTGTGTTGCTATACTATATTATTTTCTGCAACGGGGATACGGAAGAAAATGTAATCCGGTTTTTATTAACCGCCTCTGAAATAGGAAGCATTTTTAAAAAGGGAGCTACCATCTCGGCGGCAATGGGCGGGTGCCAGGCCGAGATTGGCGTTTCATCGGCAATGGCGGCCGGAGCACTAACAGAAGCGATGGGCGGCACACAAAAGCAGGCCCTTATGGCCGCTGAAATAGCTATGGAACATCACCTGGGTTTAACCTGCGATCCTATTGCCGGGCTGGTGCAGGTGCCTTGCATAGAAAGAAATACCATGGGCGCTATAAAAGCCATCACCGCATCGCAACTGGCCTTGCAGAGCACTCCCGATTTTGCAAAAGTTTCTTTGGATGCCGTAGTAAGAACAATGTGGGATACGGCTGTTGATATGAACCATAAATACAAGGAAACCGCCGAAGGGGGCTTGGCCATTCATATACCTTTGGGTTTGAAAGAATGTTGATTGGGTAATTTGAAAATTTGAAAATGTGAAAATTTGAAAATGTGAAGATGTGAAAACGGTGAGATGTGGAAATGAGGGTAGTCTGAAAGGTCTGCGGGATTGGTTTGTGTTGAACAGGCAGTACAGGTTAATCACTTTAATTTTGCATTTTTTAAATTAAACAATGTCCCACCTCGTTGAATATATTCCCATTTTCTAAATTACCGGGGCTTTTCAGCTTCCAGTTTTGCGATGAGTTTTTGGGCTGCAGCAAGACGCAATATCTTGTTTTTCTCCACTATTTTATGCGTAACCAAATTTTCAGCCCGGTGGTGCAGTGGAACAATAAGGGCTGCTATTACTACCGAAATTAATAAAATTCCTAAAGGCGAATGATGGGTGGCGTAGGATATATAGGGATGGATAAAAAGGTTGATAAATTCAAAAACAAACAACAAGCCAATGATGCCCAGGTACTTTATCCATTTTTCATTTACAATCACAGAATTGCTTAATAAAAAAAACAGAATGGTAAAGCTTACAAGCCCAACGGCTATGAACATATTTTGAATATTAATATTTCGCTCCTCTCTTTTGGAAGTCGCTTCTTCTGATATTTCCTGTTGCCGAAGCATTTCTGTAAAGGAAAGATTCTGAATTTGCTTTGATTTCTCCTGGCTAAAAAGACTGTCTTTTGCAGCAACGGTAAGATTCAGGTATAAATAAGCACTATCAATTTTTTGGATGCTTTTATAATAATCAGCCAGAAAATTACCAGCATTCAGCAACCTTTTTGTGAATCCCCCTTTTTGAGCAGCAGCCGCCGACAAACGCGCATAATACAGACAGGAATCCTGATTCCCTTTTTTCTGGAAAAGGTTTGCCATACCAAGGCTGCACTCACAAATCGCATCGTCATCTCCGGCGAGACGAAGATTTGGCAGGGCCGAACGGTAAAACTCCATCGCAATTTCTGGTTGTTTCATTTTTGAATAAATGTTACCCATATTATTCAGGGTCATCCCAACAAAATCTGTATCCTGTAATTTCACTGCCATATCATGGGCTTGCTGGGTATAGATTCGGGCAGAATCCAATTGATTCGATTTCTCATAATAGTCGCCAAGGTTGAGTAAGGTACTCATAAAAAAATAAGACATATCACCGGACTTCTCAAATAGCACCCTGGCCTGCTGGGTATAATTAATGGCCAATCTGTGATCACCCTGGTAAAAATATACGCTTCCAATATTCAGGAGCGCCGACCCTATCCTTACAGGATTGTTGATACTTTCCCCTTTCTTTAATGCCTCCAGAAAGTATTCCAGGGCTTTGGGATAATTTCCGGTAATGTTAAATACCGAAGCAGTTTGATTTAACCCGATGGCTTCCCCGTTTATATAATGAATCTTTTTGGCCAAAGCCAGTCCCTGAAGGGATAATAAAAGGGCGGTATCCGGGTTCGAAATCATGTATTGTCCGCCTAGTTTGGATAATACGAGGCTCCTGCTGCTGTCCGGCAAGTCTGTTAATAATAGTTTTTTCAAGCTATCTATTGTGCCTGATTGTGCCCTGATCAGAGCGGATTGGATCAATAATACAAGGAGGAAAACGCAAGCTTCTTTTCTCATTTTATAAGTATTAAATGGATGTAAAAAAAGCAATGACAAGTTTTTGCGAAATCTGCTATCCAAATTTACATTTTTCGGGGTTCCTTTCTATGTGGGGTTTGGGCCTGCTTCGAAAAAAAATGCATGAACAGACCGGTGCCTTTTGCGGATGAATGGGTCACCAGAAACCCAGCGTGACCGGCGGGTAATCTATGCAAACAAGGATTTTAAGATGGTGGGATCCATTTTTGTGGTGAGATCCATTTTTATTAACGTCTGGTCACACCTTCGTGGGAAAAATCGTCAGGGAATGTTTCTATGTAGCCGCCTGTTTACAAACAGGCAAATAGGATATTAGCATTGAGCAGGTTTGACAGGCATGTTACCTGAAGAATCGCTCAAATTCACTATCAACCTGGAAGTGATTCAATCCGGTAGCTTTTAAACGCTGCGCATCTTTTTCTGCTTCAGCCGCCGGGTTAGCAAACCGCCTGTATCGCCAGGCATTTATCACGCCCACCGCCAGTATATTGTTGCGCCTGGCCCATTCCACATCATCACGGGTAAGTTCGCTGCCAAACAGGTAATAATGCGAAGGGCGATATCCTGGCTTCAGCATATTTTCTTCTAACTGTTTCCTGGTGCAGCTTAATTTTATCTTACCTGTAAAAAAATCTGTTGATTCGTCCGTGCCAATCATCAATGCCGCTTTATCCAATTTGTATTTTTTTAGTAAGGCAAATACTCTTCCAAATAAAGCAGTATCGTTTCCCTGGATCTTATTATCAATCATTACTTCAATTTTGCCGCTGCAATATTGTAATGCCTCTTCAAATTTCAACACCCTGCTGCCTGTATTGCTTTTTAATTTCCTTATCTCTTCCCAGTTCATCTCTGATACCGGCTTATCCAGTCCGAAGTATCGTTTAAAATTCATATCGTGATGAATGATCAATACACTGTCCTTAGTCAGCCTCATATCAATTTCCACCATTTTGTATCCGCGTTCAATAGCTGCTTTAAGGGCAGGCAAACTGTTTTCGGCACGACTGCTGTCTACCACGCCGCCGCGGTGGGCAATGAGGTAATAATTCGTATGCGTTATGGGCGATGAAAACTGGCAAAAAGAGAATTGCGATGCAGTTGTACAAAAGATAAAAAATACGATTACAGTTTTATATTTCAGCATTTTTGTGTTTTAATAAAAAGGAACAAGTACACTACAGCTATTTAATGAGGTATATATTGTAATACCTGGAGCCTGCTGTTGTTTTTTGCGGCAAAAATGATGATTTTGTTTCGATCTTTTATGCAAATCATATTCCTCACATCTCCATCAATGAATAATCCCGTCTGTTGGTATGGCTGAGCCGCGAAGCCGCCTTTCCCGTCTCCTTTTAATACCATCCCAATAGATGCATCCAATGGACCAACCTGTACGCGGAGCGGATAAAAATTTCCACTCAGTATAATATCTTTATTTCCATCGGCATCAATATCTGCCGATACCATTCCATTCAATGCGCTCACCTGTGCAAAATTGGGCAAAGGATTAATGGTGAATTTATTATTCCCGTTGTTTTGAAGGTATATGGATTGAAGCATTTTGACTTCTATTGTAGAAGCATTTTTTAGTTGTTCTTCCGTAAAGAGATCTGTTATGCCGGCCCGGGCATAATCTTTATATGTTTGAAATTTTTTCCGGATGGTAGGAATCTGATCAGCTATTTCATCTTTCGAATACCAGGGATAATTTTTGCCGCTGTTATAATAGCATAATATGGGAATTGTAACACCCATGGAAAAAAAATCTCCGTAAGTAATGCTCAAGGGCTCTTCGGGAGTAGCTTTAAATGAGCTGTTAAGTCCGAGATTCCCAATCACAAAATCGGTATCGCCATCATTATCAAAATCATCTGCGAGTATCCGGCGCCACCATCCGTTTGTATTGGCTAAACCATAAGTACTTGTTGCATCTTTAAGCTTTCCCTGCTGGTTTTCGAATATGCGAACAGGCATAAACTGTCCCACTACTATAAGGTCTTCCCATCCATCTTTATTGATGTCTGTCCATACGGCATCTGTAACCATGCCCATTTTTTTTATTGAAGCATCGTGTGCAACCGAATCTTTTTCAAAGCGTATTTTGCCGGCCGTGCTTTTATTTTTAAGGATAAAACTTTCGGGCGCAACAGGAAAGCGGCCAGGTGTAAACATTCCGCCAACAAACAAGTCGGGCAACCCGTTTTTATCAATGTCGGCCACCCGGGCACATGATCCGCTGATGGTTTCGCCGGGCAGGGCATTTTCCAACTGTTTGAAATTTCCTTTACCATCGTTTTCAAAAATCCTATCCTGATAATTTTTGCTTGCAGCGTTATATTCTGCCCCCCCGCTTACGAGATATAAGTCAGTGTCTCCATCTCCATCTGCATCAAAAAACAATGCATCTGTATTGGTAATTTCTTTGTGATTGTTCCAGGGCTGATTCACAGACCGGATAAAACTGCCTTTTGCAGTTTGAAGGTACAATCCGCTCTCCTGTCCCGAAGAAGCGCCAATAAAGATATCTTCGAGACTGTCCAGGTTTACATCAGCTTTTCCCAGGCATGGTCCTGTTTTAGACAACTGAAACGGAAGGAGTGGAAAAATTTTAAAATCTACAAATCCTGATTGCCGGTGAGTAAAATCAATTCCTGAAATTTCAGTAATATCGGTAAACATCGGCTTAGGAGCGGGAGACACATCCGTGGAGGACGGTATTGCTGCGCGGCTCTGGTAAACAGTTATAAGCGTATCTGCTTTCACCTGTTCAAATTGCGATACTTTTCCTCCCGGCCATTTTATTAACAGTGTGCTTACCATGCTGTCGCCACCAAGCCCAATATGCATTACCGGATCTATTGTGGATTGGAATCCCCGGGTAAGATATTGTTCCTGCATTTGTGATGTGTGATTCGTTTTGATGAATACTTTAGCCCCTATACCCTGTGTATTATGACCTTCCCCTATAAAACGTATCTTTAAAAAATGCGTATTTTTATCGTTTGAAGCATTATTCCTGTAAACCAGCGCCTCGTCATTGAGCGTATTAATGATCAAATCTAAATCTCCATCATTGTCCAGGTCTGCATAAGCAGCGCCATTGCTTGAAGCAGTTTTGGTGATGCCCCAATTTTGTGTAACATTGGTAAAACTGAGATCGTGATTATTACGAAAAACATGATTATTTAATGGGGGAGTAGGCATTTCCCTGATTTGTTCCCACATCTTCATTTTATCCTGCGTTTGCCTTTTTGATTTAGATGAATATACCAATGCATATTTTACAAAATCCAGATTGGTCATATCCCTTAAAATGCCATTTGAAACAAAAAGATCCTTCCAGCCATCATTGTCAAAATCTGCAAACAAAGGCGCCCAGCTCCAGTCGGTATTGGATATGCCGGCAAGTTGGCCGGTTTCACTAAATATGGGAACACCGTTTTTATCGTTGCCATTGTTTAACTGTAAAGTATTACGCATTTGTTGCCGGTGAAACCCAAGGCTAAGGCGTAGCATATATTTATCGTATTTATCTGGTCCTTTTAGTGTTTTTTGACGGTAATTGTCTTCCGGCAGCATATCCAGTACAATTAAATCAGGGTTACCGTCATTATTGTAATCTGCAATATCCGATCCCATCGAAGATTCTGAAATGTGCCGGGCTGCAGTATGTAATACTTCCCTAAAACTTCCATCCTGTTGATTCAGATATAAAAAATCTCTTTCATCATAATCGTTTGTAACATATATATCGGGCCAACCATCATTATTCAAATCGCTGACAGAAGCATTAAGACCAAAGTTCAGTCCACTGCCGTCTATATTCGCCTGTTCGCTGATGTCTGTAAAAAAACCGTTTTCATTTTTGTATAAGCGGTTTCCAAATTTCGGATGTCTTGTTTTCCGGAGTTTATCCGAATTAAAAAAGGGGTTGTAAAACATGTCTGCATGATTTACCATAAACATGTCCAGGTCGCCATCATTATCCATATCAAAGAAATTCACCATGGTTGTAAATGTACCCGGAGCGTCCAGCCCGTATATTTTTGCTGATTCTTTAAAATGGGGTATTCCATCCGTTATGCCCGTATTGATATACAGTTCATTGCTTCTTTCTTCATCTGTGCCGGGACCTGAATAACAAAGATAAATATCCGGTAAATGGTCGCCGTTTACATCCACAATTGCAACGCCTGTCTTCCATTTCTCCCGGCTTGTGAAACCACTTTGCATCGTAATATCTTCAAATTCTAAATCGCCCCTGTTTAGGTATAATTTATTTGCCGTCATATTGCCGGTAAACAATATGTCCTGAAGTCCGTCCTGGTTAAGATCGCCAATGGCTACACCTCCGCCATTGTAGAGGTACTCGTAGGTGTCAATGTTATTATTCTCATCTTCTTTTATGTCGTTGCGAAAGGTAATATTGGAATGGCCGGAAGGCATACTGGTGAAAAGCGTATTTGAATTTTCTTTTGTGCTACAGGCAGGAGAGAGCAGAAATAGCGAGCACCCAAGAATTGCAAACGTTTGCAATTTGATTTTAGTTAAAAGCCCAAAAGATAATCCTAATTTGAGGGGGTTATTTAATGATTTCAATTGTACCATTAATTTCATAATAAGACAATATTAAAAATAAAATTACTTAACTGGAATAATTACTTTTGGTATACAGCCCTGTTATTTTGCAAAGGGTAATCTTACAAGAACACATCTTATCCACTGAAATAATACAACTAACCTGAGCTGAAATATTTTGTATTACGGCAATCAGCGATTGGCGCTATGGAACAGTAGCAACGGACCTGATTTTGAACAAGCCATATTGAATTATATAATTGTTCGTTTCCCCGATTTCAACCATTTTTTTGAAGAAGTATGAATTATATAGCGATGAAGTTTTGCAGCAGAAGTGTAAATGTGTCGGAACTATTGAGAAAGCCCGGGTTAACGAATGAGGTGCATTTCCGGATTGAAAAAAGGACGATTACCGTTTTGCCTGACAGGGCCGCGAAGTATTGCTTTCAGCTAAGACAATTATATAAACAAAACTAACAATTATGATCCCATTCCGCACTCGTATTCCCGCCGGGCGAGAAAAATTGTCCCGGGCACTCAGGGTTTTGAAGTTTACTGTGTTCCTGATTACCTCCATTTGTGTTAAAGTAAATGGAGAGGTACATGCACAACAGGTAACCCTTTCGCTTAAAAATGTTCCCTTATCAAAAGTATTTAAGGAAACCGTGATATCCAACATAGATGTAACGGGTACCATTAAAGATGAGAATGGCGAGCCTGTTGCCGGCGCCTCTATCTTAGTGAAAGGAAGCACGGTAGGTACAAGTTCAGATGCTGCGGGTAACTTTAAGCTGCAGCTTTCGCAGCAAAAAGTAGTACTGGTGATTTCATCCATTGGATTTGAAACCCGGGAAGTTACCGTATCTGCATCTGGTCCTGTAAATGTTGTGCTCGTTAAGAAAGGCGACACAAATGAAGAAATTGTTGTAGTTGGTTTTGGTACACAGAAAAAAGTAGATGTTACCGGATCTATTGCTACTGTTTCCGGCGATAAACTTACCCAGGGTATCAATCAGTCGGCTGCCCACGCTCTGCAGGGTCGTGCTTCAGGGGTAACGGTTATACAAAACTCAGGCGAGCCCGGTGCAGGTGTTGAAATAAGGATCAGGGGAGCCGGCTCCATCAATGATAATAGTCCGCTGTACGTAGTAGATGGTATTATTTCTGGTGGTATAGGTGGTCTTAACCCTGCGGATATTGAGAGCGTATCTGTATTAAAAGATGCGGCTTCAGCTTCTATATATGGATCAAGAGGCGCCAATGGTGTGGTAATTGTAACTACCAAAAAAGGTAGGCGCGATCAAAAAACAAGCGTATCATTTAATACAAGCCAGGGTATACAGCAGGCATGGAGAATGCCTACTGCCCTGACTGCGGAGGAAAGAAATACGATTCACAAGGAAGCATTAACGAATGATGGTACTCCAACAACTGATCCAATCTGGGATTACTATAATAATCCGGACAATGCAGTAACAAGAACAGACTGGTTTAAAGAAGTGCTGAAGCCTGCTTATATCTCCAATTATGACCTTGCCATCAGGGGAGGTTCCAGCAAATCCAATTATTCTTTTAGCCTTGGCTATCTGAATAATGATGGAATAGTAATGAACAGTAATTTTAAAAGGTATAATATTCGATTCAACAGTCAGCATGAAATTGCTAAAAACCTCACATTGGGAGAAAATATTTCAGTGGTGTTATCAACGCAGAAAACTGCTGAAATCCGTAGCTCTTATACCGGTGTGTTGAGTTCGGCTTTATTTAATATGCGTAACATACCCGTATGGCAGGATGAAGAAGCGGGTATTTACGGCACACCATCCGGAGATTTTCCAAATCCTGTAGCATCTTTAAACGCCAGGGATAATGTAAACAAAGGCGCCAATTTGGGGGGTAATGTTTACTTAGAGTATAAATTCCTGGGTATGTTTACCGCTAAAACTGATTTGGCCTATAACTGGGGCTTTTCAAAAAATAAAGGCTTTACTGCACTGGCGCCAGGTGGCGGACGCGGCCTTACAGAAAACAGTTTATCTGAAGCATACAATACCGGCAGCACATGGATATGGAACAATACCTTAAGCTTCGATAAAACATTTGGCAGACACCATGTCGCTGCTTTGGCTGGGATGTCGGCAGAGGAGGGTATTTCTGAGTGGTTTAATTCAGGAACAGCAAAAAGTTTCAGCAACCAGGAAAAAGCTTTACGCTATTTCAGTAATGCCGGAACTTTCCCCGATCATCCCAACGGAAGCGCCGATGATTATACATTACAGGCATATTTTGGCCGGGTAAGTTATGAGTATGATGGAAAATATTTGTTCGCTGCTAATATCCGCAGAGATGGCTCATCCAAATTTGCACCTTCTAAACGTTGGGGCACTTTCCCTTCTGTTTCTGCCGGTTGGAGAATTTCAAAGGAAAAATTCTTTGATGGGGTAGCTGATCTGATCTCTGATCTTAAAATACGCGGAAGCTGGGGACAGTTAGGAAATGATAAGATCAGCAATTACCAGTTTTTCAGTACAATAAGCGGTGTAGGTTCCCCAACACTTAATGGGGACCAATTTGCAGCAGTGGCACAGAACCGGTTAGCTAATAATACCATTCAATGGGAGTTTACCACGCAAACTGACCTGGGTATTGATATCAGCCTCCTTAACAACAGGCTGTCATTTACCGCTGATTATTATAATAAAGAAACCAGCGATATCCTCGTGCAGGTACCCTTGTTGTCTTCCTATGGCGTGGGTGTTGCTCCCTATCGCAATGCAGGTACGGTATCCAATACAGGTTTTGAGGTAAGCGCCACCTATAGAAGTTCTGGTACGAAAAAGTTTAATTACGAGGTTACTGCCAGTGTTGCCACCGTTAAAAACAAATTGAAATCACTGGGTGTTGCCGGTGCAAAAGAGATATTTGTATCTGATTATAAGAACACTTATGTTGGCAGAACGGCAGAAAGCGAAGCGATAGGTCACTTTTATGTGCTGGATGCATTGAGTCTTTTCCAGTCTCAAAGCGAAATAGACAATTATAAAAATAAAGATGGCGTTGTGATTCAGCCAAATGCCGCACCGGGCGATGTGAAATTTGCAGACCTGGATGGTGACGGTTCTATTAGCGCTAAAGACCGCTTTAACGCAGGCAACAGCTTCCCCCAGTTTACCTATGCACTCAATGTTGCTGCCGGCTACGAGGGGTTCGACTTTAGCATGCTGTGGTCTGGTAGCCAGGGTAATAAAATATTCAATGGACTGAAACTGGGCGGAATGTTCATGCAGGGTACAGGTTACAATAACGGACCTGAAATCCTGGATCGCTGGACACCCTCCAACACCAACACATCCGTACCAAGGGTTACCGTGAAAGATGTGAACAATAACAGAACATACAGTACGCTTTATATTGAAGACGGAAGTTTTCTGCGTATGAAATATTTAACCTTTGGATATACTTTTGGCGATAATCTTATTGGTAAAGGCATATCAAAACTGCGTGCATTTGTAACATTTCAAAACCTTATCACCATCACCAAATACTCCGGTTTCGACCCGGAAGTGGGTGCTGATTTAGGCTCAAGCAGCAATATGTACGGTGTAGATCGTGGTGTGTATCCACAGGCAAAAGCTTATATCATAGGCATAAACTTTAATTTTTAATTGTCAATCAGATGAAAAAGTATATCATATTCATTTTAATAACAGGCTTATTGAACGGTTGTTCGAAAAGTTTTTTGGATAAGGATCCGCACGAACTTACCGACGCGGCATTCTGGAAAACAGCAGAACAGGCAGAAGCTGCCCTGGCTGGTGCATATACCCCGCTGTCGGATGAAGAAGCGTTGGGTGGAGAAGAATGGTGTGGCATGGAAACCTTTAGTGATATCGGTTATATGAATGATAATTATCCCGATTTCATAGCCATGAGCGAATTCAGGGCCAACCAGAATACAGAAAACGATCTTAGTTTGAACAGCTACAAAGAGTATTTCCAGGTAATCAAAAGATCAAGTGATGTATTGGCACATGTACCTGATATTGATATGGACGAAGCGCAAAAAAAGAGAATTCTGGGAGAGGCGAACTTTTTACGGGCGTACGGTTATTTTACTGAAGTTATCCGTTATGGCGGCGTTCCATTATATGATCCGCTCAACGCTGAGGCTGCAGCAATCCGGGCAACAGAGGAAGAAATCTGGGCTACCATTGAAAGCAGCCTGGTAGCTGCAACATCACAGCTTTCTTTCGATCATGAGGAAGGTCGTCCGGGTGCAGGTGCGGTATGGGGTTTACTGGCTAAAGTATATGCCTATCAAAAGAAATGGCCGGAATCAAAAAGCGCGGCTGAAATGGTCATTAATTCGGGCAGGCATAGCCTTTATCCCGTTTATGCTGACCTGTTTACCATTGAACATGAAATGAACGATGAAACGTTGTGGGCGCTTGGCGCAAGGGAAGGCTCAAACCCTATTACCAGTATGATCATGCTTCCTAATGATGTATGGGGCGGTACGCATGATGAGCAAACAGGAGCAGGCTGGAGATTGGTGAGCGCTACCGAAAATTTTTATGATTCTTATGAAGCGGATGATGCAAGAAAAGCCGCAACGGTAGCTAAACGTAACGTGGATATGGTTACCTATAATGGCGTTACCGACATATTAAAAGCGCCTAACAACCAGTCTCCGGTTGTTTGCATCAAATTCCAGCAACCGTTTAAAAATGTTGTGGTTAATTTTAGTCCCGGGCTGGATATACCGGCTATTCGCTTTGCAGATGTATTGCTGATACATGCCGAAGCCATTATGAACCTTAATGGAGGCGGACCTGCAAACAGAACAGTGGGTGTTGCAGCCGCTGCGGAATCGTTTAACCTGGTACGTGAGAGAGCGGGTCTGGACCCTATTGCAGCACCCACATTTAATGATTTGATGTATGAGCGTAAAGCAGAATTGGCATTTGAAGGTGGCGACCGTCATTTTGACCTTGTACGCTGGGGGCTTGCAGAAGAAGTATATAATGCGCTTCCTGCGGAAGGAACGTATAAACCAAAACGGACTTTTTTGCCTGATAAACACAGGTTACTGCCTTACCCTCAAAGGGAAATAGATAACAGCAGTGGAACAATTACTCAAAATCCAGGGTATAATTAATAATTGTCTATAGCAATATGCTTCTTCTGGTTATTAGTAGGAGCACGGTTATTTATAAATGCTTTCAATGATGGCATTACAAAAAGGGCGGCAGATGATCAGTTCATCTGCCGCCTTCTTTTAAAGATATCTTAACCACAATTTATTGCGGATAGCCCGGGTTCTGAGGTTTCAGATTCGGGTTATTCAGCATTTCCTGTACGCCCAGCGGGAATAGCAGGTGTTTTTCCTGCAAAGGCTGGTTGGAGCTTTTATTGATATGCCCAACAAAGTTGTCGAAGCCATTCGTGGTTTCGTTGTAAACTTTTCTTAAGCGTACCATATCAAACCAGGTAATGCCTTCATAACAGAGTTCATGCCAGCGTTCTCTCCATACGGCTTCACGGAAACTATCCTGGGTGTATGTGCCAATAGCCGGAGTTACGAGTTCTGCCCTGTCCCTGATCCTTTTAAACGCATCATATGCACTTTGATCGCCGGCTGCTACTTCATTCTGCGCTTCTGCGTAAATGAGCAATACCTCGGCATAGCGGATCTGAGGTACATTGAGATCATTCCTCCTTGTGCCTTCCACGCCAGGACTTCCAAATGCAACCACGTTAAAGTGTTTAAAAATATAGGGAGCACCGAGGTCAAAGGGAGCGCCGCTACCATTATGATAATAGCTGGTATAAAAATAACCTTCCTGGTCCTTTGCCCTCAGATCGCCGGGTTCATACGATTGGTAGAAAGACAAAGTGGGTACAGTGCTTCCTGTGCCGTTTGCACCGTAAGCGCTCACAGGCTTAAAGTTGGGGAACATATTTTCCATGGGGTTACCCGCAACATCAGCAAGATACTGGAGTTCAAAAAGGTGTTCAATTTTGTTTTCTGTATCTACATGATGTACTTCTCCATAAGTGTCAAAAAGGTTGATGACACCAGGGTTTGCATTGGCGTAATCAATTACTTCTTTGGCCTTATCTGCTGCCAATTTATAATAAGCCGCTCCTTTATTAAGGGGTTGTCCCGCCATGGTAAGGTATACCCTGGCTAACTCTGCCTTTACAGCAGCCAGTGAAACGCGACCGGTGGCATCCATCCATGGTAAACCCGCGGCTTCTGCTGCTAGAAGGTCTTCTACAATCAGGGTATACACATCTTCCTGTGCCGCACGGCCGGGAAAGAAATCTTCCGAAGTGGCCGCTTGAGGTGTGGTGATCAAAGGAATATCACCCCACAACCTTACCGCGTAAAAATAGGCCCAGGCACGAAGGAATTTTGCTTCACCCAGGATCTTTGCCTTTTGTGCTTCATCCATCGGTGTTATGCCCGGAATTTTATCAAGCGCAAGATTGGCATTTGCAATTACCTTGTACAGTCCGTTCCACCAGTTGATAACATGCCCGGTATTACCATCGTATACCAATGAGTACAGGTTATTCAGATCAGAGTTCTGTGCTGTTTCCGTGGTAGAAGTTCCGGTAACGGCTTCCAGCAATTGCCAGTTGGAAGAAAAGATACCGGCGCCATCGCCGAAAAAGCGGGTATCGGCGTAAATGGCAGCAATGGCCGCTTCCGCATGTTCGGGAATGGTGTAAAAATTATCGGGGGTTAAATTGGAAGGATCCTGCTCCTCCAGGAATTTTTTACAGCCCGATGCCAGCAGCATCATTCCGCAAAGGATAAGAGCGCCTGCCTTTTTTATTATATTAAAATTCATAGTCAATATCTTTTAAAATTGTTTAATGAGTTAGAGTCCGATGTTTACGCCCAAAAGATAAATGGTTGGTTTAGGATAGCTGTGCCAGTGCTGTCCCTGTGAGAATGCATTCCTGGCATCATCGGCATAACCGCCTGTAGGTGTTGTTTCCGGATCGGTGGTGAGGTCTTTGCTGGCGATAATGAAGGCGTTTTGAGCAGAAGCATAAATTCTGAGCTTGCTTAATCTTAGTTTTTCAGTAACGTTATTCGAAAAATCATAACTCAGTAAAAGGTTTCTGCCACGTATAAACGAACCATCTTTAATCCAACGTGTATCCACGTTGGTTACATAGCCGGCTCTTGTATCGCGCAATTCAGCAATAGGTGTGTTCTGGTTTTCAGGTGTCCATGCATTTAACACGGTCCTGTAGCTGTTAGCCAGTGAAACGCGGTCTTCGCTGGAGTGGGAGGTCATATCTAATATATCATTGCCATAGGAATACTGAAGATCAATCAGTAAGCCAAAGTTCTTGTAACGGAAATTGTTCGTAAATGAACCCCAGCCTTTAGGGCTGCCATTGCCGATGATCATACGATCGGCATCCGTAATAGCGTAGTCGCCGTTTACGTCTAAGTATTTGATATCGCCGGGCAATATGGTTAGGCCGTTACGATAGCTCACAAACTTGGCTGCTTCCGCTCTTTCGGCTTCGCTCCATGTTCCCAGTCGCACCAGGCCCCAGAAAGAACCAGCCGCTTCACCTATACGGATAATATTGGTTGGGTTGGTGAAATTAGCGCCGCCTACGTTAAAAATGTCGGAGGGAGTTGCCAATGAAAGCACTTTATTCCTGTTCAGGGAAATATTGAAAGTAGAGGTCCAGTTGAAGTTTTCTTTGTCTATCACAACAGCAGTCAGCCCCAGTTCTATTCCTTTGTTCTCCATAGAGCCAATATTCTTGCGGATGCTGGCATAACCGCTGGTACGTGGTACCGGGGCATCCAGCAGCATATCCGTGGTTTTCCTGTAATAGTAGTCGGCTTCTAAGGTGATCCGGTTGTTCAATAAGCCTAACTCTAACCCAAAATCCATTTGGGCTGTTTTTTCCCATCTTAAATCGGGGTTGGCCAGCCTGTTTATGCCTGTTCCGCCTACCCGTGCGTTATTAATGATAGCAGCATAGTTAGAGCTTAACAGCGACAGGGATGAATAAGGAGGTATTTCTGAGTTACCCGTTACCCCGTAGCTGGTGCGCAGCTTTAAGTTTGAGATGGTTTCATTATCCCGTAAAAAATTTTCTTCCGACACTCTCCACGCCAGTGCGGCAGAAGGGAAGAAAGAATATTTCTGGGTTTCGCCAAATTTGGAAGATCCGTCTGCACGTCCTGTAAATGTTATTAAATACTTGTCCTTTAAACTATAGTTGATCCTTCCAAAATAAGAGTTAAAGGCGAACCTTGTCCTGTTGGAACTAAACCCGGGGCTGGTGCTGCCTGCTCCCAGGTTATTGTACATGAAATAATCGGTTGAAAAGTTCTGGATACTGGCCCCGCTCCTGTAAAAATTGGTTTCCTGCCATGAGATACCCAATAACCCGGTAATAGAATGTATTTCATTGAACCGTTTATTATAGGTTAGATAATTTTCCAGCGACCAGAAAATCTCTCTCCTGTTGTCTGCATTGGCTGTTCCTTTTTGGTTTCTGGCCAGCGTACGGCTCTGCGATTGCAGGTTTTCCTGTGCCAGAACATTTGTACCCAGTACGGTACGCATTTCCAGGCCTTTGGCCAGGCTGATATTAGAATAAACACTACCTATGGTGGTTTGCGTATTTAATATATACCGGGTATCCGTTAAGCGGTGTACTACGTTATCGCGACCTTCAGCATTGGGGTAATTCCGGTTATCGGCCCAGGTGCCATCCTCATACTTTACAGGCAAAAAAGGAAAGTCTTCCACAATGCTGCGTGGAACCTGGTCGCTCTGGTCTACTATATTTTCCTGCTGGTTGTTATAGGTTAAGGTACCGCCTACCCTTAACCAGGGTTTGATCTCGCTGTCGAACGAAAACCTTGCCGAATAGCGTTTCAGGTAAGAGGTCAGCAACAACCCCTGGTCATCGCGGTAACCCAGTGAAGCTGAAAAAGTGCTATGGTCACTACCGCCGGAAAAACCCAACTGGTGATTTTGTGAAAGCTTGTTTTGAGTGGCTTCTTCTAACCAGTTGGTATCATACTTTGGGTTGCCATTGCTGTCGAAAAGCCTGGGGTCTGTTCTGGCCAAGGCAGGATTTCTGCCCACATACTTTCCGGCAGCCCATCCAACAGGGTCATATTTTGCCATGTTCTGGTAAGCCAGGTCTTCCACCGCCAGGAATTCTTTCGCGTTTAATACCTTGGTCCTGATCGGTCCGATGGTTGGAACACTAACATCCGCATCATAAGTAACTTTTCCGGGGCCTGATTTTCCGCGTTTGGTAGTAATTAAAATAACGCCATTTGCACCTCTTGCGCCATAAATGGCTGTAGAAGACGCGTCTTTCAATATTTCAACGGATACAATATCATTGGGGTTGATATAATCAATGGCCTGGCTGGCCTGTGTTTGATTATTGATCGGCATCATTACCCCGTCAATTACATACAAAGGGTTATTGGAAGAGTTGATGGAACTGAAACCACGAATGCGGATATTGGTTCTTCCACCCGGACGTCCGGAATTAGAGTTTACCTGTACGCCCGTAACCTTTCCTGCCAGCGACTGGCTGAGGGAAGATACGGAGCGTTCCTTTAGCTTGGCTTCAGAAACAGTTCCTACTGCACCGGTAAGATCAGATTTTCGCGCTGTGCCGTACCCGATCACCACCACGTCTTCCAGCGCTTTTGTATCTGCTGCCAGTTCTACATTAATGGTGCTGCGGTTGTTTACTTTAATGGTTTGTGTGGTGAAACCAACGAATGTAAAAACCAGCTCGGCGTTGGATGATGCGCTGATGCTGTAGTTTCCCTGGTCATCCGTAGTGGTTCCGGCAGAGGCGCCTTTTACGGTAACCGATACGCCATACAATGGTTGTGCTTCAGATGTAACTTTTCCTTTCACAGTTAT
This sequence comes from Agriterribacter humi, assembly GCF_009192765.1. Classification (GTDB taxonomy): domain Bacteria; phylum Bacteroidota; class Bacteroidia; order Chitinophagales; family Chitinophagaceae; genus Agriterribacter; species Agriterribacter humi. The sequence goes on from NZ_VOHQ01000014.1 coordinate 74,386, forward strand.
GGTTTGCTGTGCAAAGGAAAATAAGCTACATAAACTGAGAAGGGTGAAAAGAAATAATCCTTTTTCCCATCCCATAAAAGAGGGCTTTTTTTTAATCATAAAAGGTAGTTTGAATTGGTTTTAGTATGTAAAAAGAAAAATACTCAGGTAGGTATGGAAAGTTCGCCGGAAAAGCGGCTGTATCAGCGTGGCTCTATGCGCTTAATGTGTTGCAATAAATAAAATAAGGATTGGGAAGGCAAAGCATGTCTCATGATGGTAGAAGTTAAGCTCGTTAGTAATTTTGGTTTGCGTTCAAAAACAAACTTCCTTAATAGTCTTGTTATGGCGTATTAAGTTTGTATTAAACGGTTTGCATCAGGTATTTGGTAAACTTACGATGATTCGATTGATAAAAAGCAATAATGTCATACGCAAACGTTTGCAATTTTTGCGGGTAAGTGCCGTTTTGGGTTTGCATACATGAACGAATCAATGATTACCATTACATTCTCGCATATAATAGCATGCTAACACAGAGGAAACCAAAGTATTAATATAGAAGCAGCATTTAAACCCCGCAAAAAAAGGCAGGACATATTTATTGTTTTGTAGTTATAACATTTGCTGGGCGTCCGGGTTGGGATAATGGCGAAAAGTTTTATACGGAAATCGGTTTATGGATGATCCTGTTCGATAAGGTGCCGATCTCATCAATGCTGATATTTACAATATCATTTCCAAGCAGAGTAAAGTCATTATCGGGCACCAGGCAGGTGCCTGTCATTAAAAAGCAACCCGAAGGAAAATCGGTTTCCCTGAACAGAAATTCAGCCAGTTCAGGAAGCGACCTTTTCATCATGCTGAGTTTAATGGCGCCTTCAAATATAGGTTGGTTATTGCGGAGAATGTTCATGCTGATGGTAGTACCCGGATCAATGGGGTATTGAGGTATATAAAGACAGGGTCCAAGCGCAGCGCTTCTTTCATAGGTTTTGGCCTGCGGCAGGTACAAAGGGTTTTCACCTTCAATGCTGCGTGAGCTCATATCATTTCCTATAGTGTAGGCCTCTATATTGCCCGCGCTGTTAATAAATAAGGTCAGTTCCGGTTCCGGTACGTTCCATGTAGAATCCCTGCGGATATGCACATCCTCAAAATGCCCGGCAACACGGTGGGGCAGCGATTTGAAAAATAACTCCGGCCGCTCTGCTTCATACACTTTATCATAAAAAGTAGCGCCTCCCGATTCCTTTGATTCTTCCATGCGTGCATCGCGGCTACGCAAATACGTTACTCCCGCGGCCCATACTTCCTGGGTTCCTATGGGTGCTAAAAGGGGACGTGTTAAAAACACCGCTATTTCTTCCTGCGATAGTTTGGGAAACTTTGCCAATGAATGCAGCAGGTATTCATAAAGGTTATTTCTGTTGATCAATGTGTCAAAAGCCGCTCCCGATATATAATATTCGCTATTGTGCTCCAGTACAGTTCCGTTCTGCGTTTTATACAATTTCATATAGGTGATTTTTTAAATAATTTAGAATCCTATGGCATTTTAGCTTTGTCTAAGTCTGCGCCAAGCAGGTTCGCCGCCAGTGCTTTTAAAGTTGCATAATCGCCTTCAAAGTGACAGGTAGTTTGCCGGTAGGTTTGCGTTTCACCGGGTTGTAAGGCCCTGGCTGCAGAAGAAGATTCCAGTTCATAAAACGGGCCCAATTGTGAGCCATCTTCCAACGGTCCATCATTATAAGCATTTACCACATCTCCTTTGTAGGGTTGTTTTTGCAATTCCCATTTGGAGTTTACATAATCGCCATTTGGATCAATATCAAAAAAGATAATGGTTAACATATTCTTTTTAAAATCGAAACTGCCGGCGAACGGTTTGGCAATAGCGGGAGATAAGCCCAGTTTGCTGCGGTGTTTTCCATCACATTTTAATAACAGCACACTGTCTTTTGTAATGAGCCGGTCTGCAGGTATTTGCCCGAAGTAATTATCAGTAATAAAACTTTTAACGTCCTTGCGGTTGTGGAAAGGAACGATGGTCACTGTTTCTTCGGAAGGAGTAAACATGCCCAGCAGCCAAATGGAGAGCAGACCGCTTTCTTTTTTCCAGGCATTTTCACCCATATTTTTTATTGTATTTTCCGTTTCATAGGCCACCCATGTAAGTCCGGCAGGAACGATAGTTTGCAGGCGGGTATGTAATGCTGCTTTATCCAGCAGGCGAACATTCCTGTTGATGAAAATATTGAATTCGGTTCCGCTGTAATTGGTAACAACGGCTTTCTGCGAAAACTCAACACTGGTACTGTCTGAATGCGTTACCTGGTAAGCCACCGTATCAATTATGGTTGGTACCTGCCAGTTATTTATATTGAAAGAATCTCCTTTTTTAAAATAAAAGGAATACTGGCCACCTTCCGGGCCAATCCATAACCGCTCTTCTCCGCCAACAGGGTTAAACTGATCCCTGAACTTTCCGGTAGCGATGAGGTCGTAATTGATCCAGCCGGCGCTATTGCCCGAATCGCCGTTTGCAGTGCTTGTCATCACCCTTCCCTGGTAGTCGGCCGTAAGCAATACCCTGGCGCCATCTTCATTCCATAATTCTATAGTATTATCCAGGTGTTTTTTTAAAAAAGCGGCATCATAGCCATAGCTGCCTTTTGCATATTCAACTGCTTTTCCTGGTTGGGGTTCATTACAAGCCATCCATACAATAATTAAAAAAGATATTCCCCATAGAGAAGAAAAATATTTGTTCATACTGTTGCCGTTTAAAAATACGGGACGTTAAGGTAATAAGTTTATAAGGACGGAGCGCACTGAAGCAGATTTTTTATCGTGTATTGATCACACTCATACCTCATACCTCACACCTGAAACCTCTCACCTTTCTCTTCTTTTCTTTCCGCCAGCATTATCAGTTGTGCTTTCCCTGTGCATGAATGCCCGGTAACTGTCGTTTATATACAATAGCATATCTGCTTTACTGCTTCGCCTGCAAAAAGCATAGTCCGGACGGTATTGCAGCATAAAGCTGCGCAATGAATCGCCCTGCAATCCTGTTAGTTTGGATACATAGTCAAATGGAAATTTAAAGTCTATGTACAATTCTTCTTCCTGCCGTTCAAACATTTTTTTAAACCTGCGTTCATTTCTTTCTTTTTTAGAAAAAAAGGTTAAAGGGCTAAAAGTAATGCCCACACCATCTGTTGGTGTATTGCCTTTACCGCCCGCCAGTTTAGTGTTTCGTTTTGTGAGCACATCATTAAACTCCTCCCGCCTGCTGATTGAATCTGCCTGGTAACGGTTCAAATCGCCAATTTCTACAATGCTTAATTCAATTACATGCCGTGCAAGAAAAACATCAAAAGATGCAGTAAGCATATTTGCTGTAACTACTATAGTGTCTGTTGTATAGCCAGCAGAAGAAAAAGAAACAATATCTCCGGGGGCTGCAGGTATTTTATAATTTCCGCCCATATCGCTTTGTGCCATTCTATCCTTCGATATATTTTTTATTGTGGCGGCCATGATCACCCTGTCGTACCATTTATCTGATACTTTACCTCTTAAACGGGTCTGTGTAAAAGCAGCATGACTCCAGAAAAGAACACAGGCAAAAGATAATACAACCTTTATCATTATACCTGCAAGATATGCAGGATGATATATTATTGTAATGTGGACTCCGTATGTTTCAATATTATTAACAATATGTATTAAGTAGCCGTTGTTAATGTACAGCAAATCCCGCCTCATATTGCAATGCTTCCAGCGCCCCGGAAACATATACCAGTGGCGCGTTCCAGTTAATGGCTATTTCATTGGAAGCATAGGAACAATCTGCATCCGTATAGGCCGTTTCGGGTTCTGTAAAAAGGTATTTGCATTTGTCCTGCATGCCGGGGTTGGGCCCGCCGGCCAGTAGTCCCGGCACTGGTTCCGTTATACCGTCTGCTATAGAAATTCTATGGTGTATATGCAAGGGCGAACGGCTACCCATACCCGTTACAAAACAAAAACCGGCGGCATTTCTACCCAAAATATAATCTGCATTGGTTAAGGCAGCATCCATATAGCGTTTATCTTTTGTAAGCAGGTAAGCATTAATTAGAGCTATGCTTTGGTTCATCGCTACGGCGTTACTGCCCCATATAAAATCTTTTTTGCTTTGTCCCATAATGGTGCGGAATGCTTTGTTGCCTCCATTGCTGATCAGTGATGCGGCAAAATTAATTACCTGTTCTTGTATTGAAGACAAGGTAAGCTGCTGGTATTTTGATAATACGTCTTTGTGCCGAAGGAGCGTATAAGAGCCGAGTATAGCGACATTACTCCATGAAGGAACCGTGGCGGTGGCAGGCTGGTAACGCCGTATTTCCTGTATGTATTCTTCTTTCCTTGTGGTTGCCAGCAATTCACATGCCGCCCAGAACCACTCGTCGGTTACATTTCTGTCGCCATATGCACCTGTAGTTACGGCAGGCTGATACAATTTGTTCATCGTAGCCTGGTTATATAACAGATGCGGATTTTTCCCGGACCACTGCCAGGCATATTGTGCGGCATGCACGCAACTGTCGCTTAAGCCAGGCAGTTGTTTTTTAAATTTGGAGAATATCCTCGATGCCTGTGCCATTACCGCTGTAAAATCAAGTGTTGCCGCTGTAGACTTTTGCACCACGTATCTTGTGTTGTGACAATCTGCGGGCATCACCATTTTATCGAAAGCGGCATTGGTGCATTTGTGGTATACGCCGCCATCATTGGGATCCTGCATGGTAAGCATCCAGCGCAGGTTGTAAAGGATCTCATTAATAATATCCGGCAGGCCGTTACCGGTTTCGGGAATATTCGTTTGCAGGGTATCAAAATAAAACGGGAAATCTTCATAAGCTGACAGCAGCGTACCCATGGTAATGCCTGAGTTAACGATATACTTATTATAATCACCCGCATCGTACCAGCCGCCGGGCGATGATATAACGGTGTTGGCTGGCCGCTTTTCGGAAGCTGCAGAAGGATGAATGAATACTTCCGTATCCGGATGCCCGGCCGGCCTTGCCCATTTGCCTGCATATTGCGGCAGTATAGGCATTGATATCCGCTGGTAATAATAACTTTTTAAAGATGTCAGACTTAGTGCATGGAGAACATTATTCTGGATGCTGAAAGGGTAGGAGTAGCCTGTACCCTGTACAAACAGTATGTATTTTCCTACAGCAGTGAACGCTGAAAAATTTGCTATGCGTGTTGTAGTGGAAGAGTAAGCCGAAGTTTCTGGAGTTGACAGCATCCCTTTATATAAGGTATCTTTTTTATTGACAGACAACAGGTAGAACATATTGGATTCAACGGGGCTTGTAACCACTGCTATTTTAGATGCATGCGTGTAAAATCCATCCTGGTTAAGCTGTATGCCGGTTAATGGCTGGGACTGTAAAATGCAGCTCCACGATATAAATACAATGAATAGAAATACCGCTGTAATTTTCATAAACGTTTTTATTTTTTATCCGCTACTATACATACCGCGCCTAATGGAGGCACTGTAATTTTAATACCATTCAATGTTGTTGCGGAATAGGCTTTTAACAACGCATAATCGGCTGGTCCGCCTGCAGCCTGTTCAGGTCCGCTTCCGTTAACCAAAACTTTTCTTGAAAATTCACCATTGTCATTACTGCCTTCTAAGCTATACCAGTAAAAACGATGGCCGGTATTGAAATTATTTATTTTCACTTCTGTTGTCACCGGCGAGGCGGAGGTATTGATCAAAGTGATATTTACCTGCCCGGAACTATAGGTGGATGCGTATGGTACAATAGCTGTAGTATTTTTTACGCTTACCGGTATGAACCGGTCGCCCAGCATTTTTTGAAAGAAATACATATAATAGAACGAAGGGCGTGGCGTCCATTTTGGAATACCGGGTTCGTTGCCATCGCTAAAGAGTCCATGATCATCGCCATTGCTCCATCCGTTAAGCAGATCCCAGCGGGCTGCCATACCATATTTATTTTTCAAGGCTTCCCCCATGATCAGTAAAGCAAAAACACCGCTGGTATTGGACACCTGCTGTTTGGAATTTTTGGCCCACATATTCCATTCGGTTAATGCAATGGGCTTCACAGGGGCCCCTGTCGCTTGCAGTGTTTGCAATACAAAATCCATCATTTTAGCAGGAACGGTATATGCTGCACCAACTACTTCAGCCGCATTGGAATTGGCGTTATAGGTTGTAAAATAATTGTGCACCACATAAAAATCGTGCTGATCGCCCAACTCAGGGAGCATGCTGCTGTTCCAGGTTTTTACCGTATTGGTTTGCCATGTTTCGGCGGGCGATTCCACCAATGTTGCCCCTATATAAATTTTTTTGCCAATTTCCGTTGCGGCTTTTTGCATAGAATCTGCAAACACCTTAAAATGCTGCGCGTATAATTTACCGGTTAAATATTCAGGCTGCCCGTCTTTATTTTTAGCGCGGTGTATACGATACCCCCATTCCCAGTCACCGTAATTTTCGTTACCAATTTCCCAGTATTGCGTACGACCGTTATCGTAGCGCACCCAGTCGGCGGCAAGGTGAGCGGCTGCCGCAACGGGGTCGTTGCTGGTTCCATACCGGGCATAGCCGTAGTTAACGGTAATCATTCCCTCGTTGCCGCTTTGCTGCAGCATGGCGTAATACTGGTCGAGGTTGGCGCTCCAGTTGTTGTTGTTTTTGCCATACCAGTATCCCGGTTCTTTCAGCACACCGTCTTTATCCATTATCTGCTGAGGAACATCCGGGGGAAGTACACCCTGAGGCTGATTCCAGAAATACACATCGCTGCCGCTGCCGGCGGGCCAGCGAATAATATGCGGGTGCAGATTGGTGATATGATTCATGAACAGCGGCTCCGTTACCATGGGCGTCATCCAGGTGTTGGCGTTATGCCCGAACATAGAAAGTGGTATTTTGGTAATAACGGCGGATGCGTCTACCGTTATAATATTGTTCGTAACTGCTGTAACGGGCGTAACTTCTGTATAGGCTGGTGCTGTAAATGTTTTAGCCTGCCAGTCGTCTAAAAAAAATCCCATAGTAGTAGCGGCAGGCGGATCCGTCACCGGTTTAACCACTACCAGTGTATCGATTGGTGGAACAGGATCGGCGGAAGGTGATTTGTTTTTTTTGCAGGAAAATATACCTGTGCCTGCAAGAAGGAGCAGCAGGGGAGTAAAAATGATAACGGCTTTACTCATTCGTTTATTTGTAAGGATGATGCAATACTTTATAAAGCAGCGACAACTTTTCAGGGTTACCGCTGCTTATTGTACAGGCGTAGTGTCAAATGATTTTGTTACTATTTAATAAACATAATATTGTCGAAATACAATGTTTTACCCTCATCGTTAATCTGGAAAAGAATAACGCTTATTGAATTCATTCCAGGGATTAAAGTGGCGGTTTCTTCTTTAAAGTAAGTCCATTTACCGGCCGGTATAGTTAATGTTTTTGCCGGTGCGGTAAGTGCCCAGTTATTGCCTTTAATTTCAAGCTTTACCTTTTTTTCCACATCAGCTCCCTTAACCCAAAAAGTAAAATATTTGGTTCCTGCCGGGAGAGGTAGCTCCGAGCCCATGCCTATTTGCAAACCACCCCATGTTCCTGCGGGATCGTATGCTGCTTTCAGGCTTTTTCCTCCGGTTACAAAATCATCAGCAGAAGCTGAATAGGTTCCACCCCATGACCAGCTTTGCGCCGGGTTAACAAAGTCGTTGGTAAATATCTGCGTTGCTTTATCTACATTCACAAACACGATATCTGTGGCTTTGTCGCCCCCGCTAGTGGTTAAAACCAGCTTTGCTTTTTCTGTTTCGGAAGCAGGCATCCGGATAATCATCTCATTTAATGATTGTGAAATGATGGTTGCTTCCTCAGTAGTGCCTTCTAAAACCACTTTGGTAACAAGGTCAAAATTATTGCCTGTAAGTTTAATGGTGGAGCCGGATTCGAATTCTGCAGGAAAGGCATTATTAACAAGCGCAAGCGGTATTACATCAAACGGAATAGTTAAGGATTTGCCCTGGCTATTGGTGAGTACAATGTTTTGCGTACCTCTTGTAGCTGTATCCGGCACCCTGAATAAAATAGCAGTTTCAGTATTTAGCGTTGACTGAAACAATGAAGGTGCACTGTTTTTATCGAAGATAATGCTGCGCATATCACCCAGACCGCTGCCTTTAAGGGTTAAAAGCGTGCCTGGGGCTCCACTGGCAGGTGTAATATTTTCTAATTGCGGGTTACCCGGCTTTACATCCGGGCTGCCATCTTTCATGTCTTCTTTTGTACATGCATTCATTGCCCAGGCCATTGTGAAAATAACAGCAAGCGCCCGGATCTTGTGAATAAATATTTTTTTCATATCAGTATTTTTATGTTTTTTAATAATATGGTACAGGATCTTTACTTAATTCCGGATCCTGCAGCACTTCTACAGCGGGTATGGGCAGGTGCATCATGCTTTCCGTGAATGTGGTGATGTAAGAAGGGTAATCGGCTGTGCCCCTGTTTTGCGCGCTTATAATAGCTTTAGCCTTAGCAAACCCCTGTCGCTGAATATCAAACCAGTAATCGCCTTCAAAAGCGAATTCAACACGGCGTTCCTGCAATATATCATCTGCGGTAATAGAAGATTTAACAGGCACATGTGCACGCTCACGTACTTTGTTAAACGCGGCAAGCGCTTCTGTATCGGTTGTAGATGCGTTGTCTCCCAGCACCGCTTCGGCGTAGATCAATAATACATCTGCATACCGCAATATCATGGTATTGATACCGGTATTCATTCCCAGTACCGTCTCTCCCCCGTATTTAGCGCCGGGGCCTACAACGTATTTTGCAATATTGGAACGGGTGTCATTTTTCTGTCCGCCATCACCTACGGTTTGCGTGGTGTCATATTTATAGCCGCCAGCCATAAATGCATTATAGGTAGCATTTGAGTTTTGCGGTTTCCATGCGGGTTTGCTCCAGCCATGTTCCATCATAGAGCCCTGGCGGCGAATGTCGCCTGTTTCATACGCTTCTCGCATGTCCATTGTTGGAAGATATAATTCCCACATGCTGGCTTCATCCGTTTGTAGATTCCCGGGCCCCCTGTCTGGATTCTTTTGATTACCCGAACCCCACGGATTACCCGTAAGCTGGTGCTGTACGGCAAAAATGGATTCTTTGTTGTTGTTATTAGCGCTGGAATTAAACATACCGGCATAATCTTCCACCAGGTCGTATTTATTGGATTGAATGACTTCGAGCGCTTTTGTTTTTGCACTGTCATAATCTTTACGGTATAAATATAGTTTAGCCATCATGCCTTTGGCTGCATATTTATTCAGCCTTCCGGGAACAGGATCTGTTTCGGGTAAACCTGCTTCGGCCAGCTTTAATTCTTCGAGTGCAAATTGTAAAACATCTTTTTTCAAATATCGGGGAACATTAAATTGCCCGCCTAAAGCGGTTTCCCCGGGGTTGTTGATAATAGGCGCATCACCCCATATGCGTGCAATAAAAAAATAAACGGTTCCTTTAAAAAAATGGCATTCGGCAATAGCCGGATCAATAAAGGAGGCATCACCACCCATAGCTTTCTTTTGCTCTAAGGCCTTCATGTACTCGCTTGTCCAACCTCCGATTTTATAAAATACTTTCCATGCGTCTGCAACTCGAACAGCCGTAGAAGCAAGGGTGAAATTTAAAAAGGGCGCATCATCGGCATTGCCCCCACCCGTATATTCATTGCCGGCCATTACATCGCCAATTACATCCATGGCGCGGTTTTCATAGCCCGACCAGGGGAGTCCATACAGCGTACTGGTTAAACTTCTCACTTCTTCGGCTGTATTGTAATAATTGGTGAGCGTTGTTCCATCAAGGGACGAACGTTCAATAAATGTTTTTTTACACGATGCCGTTATTATCACGATGGCTAATAAGGCATACAATTTTTTATTTTTCATCTTAAAAAATTTAATCTTAAAATTCACTTTACAGTTCAATATTAGCACCCACCGTAATGGTGCGCGGATTGGGATAATGACCCGCATCCACGTTCATTAAGCGGATATTATTATTGAAGGCTCCTACTTCAGGATCATACCCGCTGTATTTTGAAAATGTCCAGAGATTTTGCACAGACAGGTAGAGCCGGATATTATTTATTTTAGCACGGTTCGTAAGTGCCTTAGGTATCCTGTACCCCAGCGTAATATTTTGTATGCGCAGGTAAGATCCATCTTCCACATAGCGGTCAGACATAGCCACATTGTTAACCTGTCCGCTCACAAACCGCGGCAGCTTGCCCTCGGTATTTGCATCTGTATACCTGTCCATTACGGTACGTAGCTGATTGTGATAGATATTGTCCATTTTTTCCAACTGCCACCGCAGGAAATTGAATATTTTAGCACCATAGCTTCCCTGTATAAATACAGTAGCGTCAAAATCTTTGTACTGGAAAGTATTGGTTAATCCATAAGTGAATTTGGGAAGTGGGCTTCCTATATAAGTGATGTCTTTTTCATTTATCACATTGTCAGGCTTACCATCTGTACCGCTTACATCCTTAAACCGTATATCACCCAGCCAGGTATGGCTTTCATCTACCGAATAACCAAATTGCGGAAGGCTGTTATCCAGGTCCTGCTGCGTACGGAACAACCCGTCTGTTACCAGTCCAAAGTAAGAACCCACTGCATAGCCAGGGTTAGTGTAGGAAATGATATAATTATCATAATACACTTTCCCGGTTAAGCCTGCTGTTGAATTGGCCATTTTATCCAGCTTGTTTTTAAACTGTGAATAGACCAGGTTGGTTTTCCAGGAAAAATTATTGGTTTTAATATTGGTGCTGGTAATGCTCAGGTCAACACCTGTATTCGACATTTGACCGACATTGCCTACAGGTGCTTTCAGATCATCCCACTGGTCACCAACGCCTATAAGCCTTGGACCGGTAAGGAACAACAGCATATCGGTAGTTGTTTTTTTATACACGTCTACTGTAGCGTCAATTCTTCCATTTAAAAATGAAATATCTATACCCGCATTTTTAGTTACTACGGACTCCCAGCTTAAATCAGGATTGGCAATACCGTTCAGGTAGCTTGAATTTCCAAAGCCAACAGGGCCGGGCCAAAAACCAATAGCAGAAGTATAAGGAGGGTTTTGAGCGCCGGAGGGAAGATTCTGATTGCCCACAGCGCCGTAGCCCAGCCTCAGTTTGAGGAAATTAATAGCGGGACTTAAACCGTCAGCAAACCCTTCATTGCTGATGGTCCAGCCAATGGAAGCGCCCGGGAAATAACCCCATTTATTGTTGGGGCCGAAATTGGAAGATCCGTCTGTTCTGAAGCTCACCGATAATGAATAACGGTCATCGAAAGAATAAGTACCTCTTGCAAAATACGATTCCATGGCCCACTGGCTTTTTCCCCCGTTCAGTTCCCAGGTTGTTTTATCGCTGCTGCCTGCATTAATATCTAAAATATTATTTTGCAGATTCACTCTTTTGCCGGCAAGTCCTTCATAATACGAGTATTGAGCTTCGTGCCCTGCCGTGGCTGTTATGCTGTGTTTGCCTATATATTTATTATAGTTCAGATAATTCCTGATAGCGTAATAATAGCTGTTGCCCCTGCTATCAAATAACTGGCTCTGTAAACTGGTGGTGCCTACATTGCCGGCTAACTGGTAAGCCAGGTTATTGTTCATGCCCAATGAGTAGGAGATTTCATTTCTCAGGTTTAATCCTTCTATGAATTGAACATCTGCATAAATATTTCCGAACACCTGTGAGTTGGTAGATTTATTGCCCCGCATATTGCTTCTGGCTATGGGGTTGTCCTGCCCGTATCTTACACCGCTGATGGTGTTGCCGCCACCCCATGTACCGTCAATATTTTTTACGGGGATCAAAGGATTTTGAATGGCGCCCCACCAAATGGTTCCTTCCGCGGCATCGGCTAATGTTACATTTTGTATGCTTCTTGAGGCGTTGGCGCTTACACCTATCTTTATCCAGTTCTTTAACTGATGATCTAAGCTGAACCGGGTAGAATAACGTTTAAAATCGGAGCCGATCAGTATCCCCGACTGGTCAAAATAATTTAACGACAGGTAATAATTGGTTTTGTCTTTTCCACCGGAAAAGCTCAACTGGTGGTTTTGTACTTCCCCTGTTCTAAACATGGCTTCCTGCCAGTCTGTTCCCGTTCCTAATAAAGTTGGATCCTGAAATTCTTCCGTAGGGGTAGCGCCTAAAATGGGCGCCACTTCATTTTGATACTGCGCAAACTCCCTCAGGTTCATTACATCTAATTTTTTAACCACATTGGATTGCCCGTAGTATACATCATAATTTAATTTTCCTTCGCCCGACTTTCCCTTTTTAGTAGTGATCAGTATTACCCCGTTCGCTGCCTGCGAACCATAAATAGATTGTGCGGAGGCATCTTTCAGTACGTCAATGGATTCAATGTCGTTGGGATTTAAAGTGGCCATTACACTATTACCTGTTTGCCCGTCTGAACCACCCAGTCCTGCATATCCCGAGTTTGATTTGGTATTGCTGATAAAGGGAACGCCATCAATTACAATCAAAGGGTCATTGCTGTTAATGGTGGTAACGCCACGTACTTTAATAGATACGCCTCCTCCCGGCTGACCGCTGTTGTTGGTAACCGTTACGCCGGCTACTTTCCCCTGCAATGCCTGGTCAATACCGGCAACCGGCAGATCTTTAATGTCTTTTGCGCTAACTGACGAAATAGAAGAAGTTACATTGGTTCTTTTGGCAGTTCCATAGCCAATAACCACCACCTCATTCAGGTTTTGCGACACAGGCTCCAGCACTACTGACATGATACCGGAGGTATTAATGGTTACCTCTTTCCGGAGCATGCCAATGGAACTTAATACAAGCGTTCTGGCATTAGCCGGCACCTGGATGGTGAAAACGCCGGAAGTGTTTGTTACGGTAACCAATTTAGTGTCCTTCACCTCCACGGTTACACCCGGAAGAGGGTTCCCATTATCGTCTTTAACACTTCCGTTGATCTTTCTTGCACCCTCCTGGGCATGCACATGGTTCATCAGCAGTAGTAATGAGAAAACCGTCCATATAAGGACTTTCGTTTTTCTCATCGTTTTGATTCTTTTCATATACTTGCAATTATTGGTTTATAAAAAATTTTAAAATTTACCATTCATTGTTACCGTTTGTTCGTTTCCGTTATAGGCTATGGCGGTATCCGATGGTGATGAAAAATCCAGCGCTGTTGATTTGCTTTTGGTTACCCAAACTATTCTGAACAGCCTGTTCTTCAGCATATCTTTAAAATCTCCTTCTCTTTTCCCAATGGTTAATGTTTTATTAGCTTCATTATAGGTAATGGGTATATTGCTATACTTTCCTTTTTCGTAATTGTAATTAACGCCTTCATCTTCGTACAGGGTAAAGCTGCCATCCTTACCGGTGTAAACATATAGCGTGATGTCATCTGCCGGTTTTTCCCCGGTGAATTCAATCTGCGGCCCAAAAGGAATGATGGAGCCTTCCTTTACAAATACCGGCATTCGTTCATAGGATGCAACGGCTGTTATGTGTTGCCCGCCTGTTGTATATTCACCCGTATATAAATTGTACCAGCCTTGCCCCGCTGGTAAATATACCGGGCGGAAAGTGGCTTTATATGTGTATACAGGGTTTACCAGAAAAGAAGGCCCGAACATATACTGGTCGCCTATATTTTTAACATTGGCATCGGTACCAAAATCCATAATTAACCCCCGCATCATCGTATAGTTGTTATGACAAGTGTTGCCTGCTACCGAATAGATATAGGGCATGAGGCGGTAACGCAACTGGTTATAATACAGCATGCTTTTGTATGCGGGATGATCATCGGGAGCTATATTAAATATTTCGCGGTACGGGTACTGACCATGGGAACGAAACAGTGGACAAAATGCACCGAACTGGTACCAGCGTGTATTTAATTCACGCCATTCTTCCAAAGCATTTCCGTTAGGATGGGGTTTATCGTATTTGTCTTCCACGAAAAAACCGCCAATATCGTTTGTCCAGTAAGGTAAGCCTGATAAAGAGAAGTTAATGCCAGCAGGTATTTGCCGTTCCATTTCATCGAACCGTGCCGCTATATCGCCGCTCCAGGTAGCAGCGGCATAGCGTTGCATGCCTGCATACGCCGAACGGGTAAGGATAAATACCCTTTGGTTCGGGCGCGAAGAACGCTGCCCTTCATAAATTCCTTTTGCGTTTTGCAACGGGTAGCCATTAAAATATTGTGTGGAAGATCCTGATGCGGTGGGCTGCATCAGTTGCTTCCGCTTTTCAATGGTGGCGTTCGACAAAATATCGGGCTCGGTAGCATCTAACCACCATGCGTCAACGCCTTTAATGAAAAGACTGCTGTCCAAAAGTTTCCAGAAGCCCATACGGGCGGTGGGATTAAAAGCATCGTAAAAAGTAGATATATATCCTTTCCCTATCCAGTCGCGCTGCTGATCTTTTATATTTTGTTTGTACAGCCAGTTTTGCTTATCAAAAATTTTATAGTTTTCAATGCCCTCATAAAATTTGGGCCAAACAGAAATCATGAAGCGGGTATTATACCGTTCATGCAATCTGCCGATCATACCTGCCGCGTCCGGAAAGCGTGCCCTGTCAAATTGCTGGCTGCCCCAGGCATCTTCCTTCCAGTAGCTCCAGTCTAATACTATATTATCCAAACCAATTTTCCTTTTCCTGAATTCGGCTACCACATTTTCAATTTCCTGCTCCGTTTTATACCGTTCGCGGCTTTGCCAGAAACCCAGTGCCCATTGAGGAAGCAGGGTAGCCTTACCTGTTAGCTGCCGGTATCCCCCAATCACTTCATCGGCATTAGCGCCGCAAATAAAATAATAGTCAATGTTTTCAGCAGCTTCAGACGACAGTGTCATTTTATTGTGCAGCGCCGGCGGTGTTGGACTTAACCATTGCAGGGATGCAAATGCCTGGGTTGATTCCGGGATCCATTCTACTTTAATAGCATGTTTTTGCCCTTTGCTGAGCATATAGCGGAACTGGGAGGGACCGGGATTCCAGCCTTCACGCCATTTATCTAATAATAATTTACCATCCAGCCAAAATTTAAGGTAGCCGGATGCAGACAAATAAAACTTGTGTTCCCCGGTTGTATCTGCGGTTATAAATCCTTCCCAGGTTACTTTGCCTTTTTCCATAGGGAACCCGGCGGGTATGTTTTTTAAAGAAGGAAGAAAGCTGTAATCTATTTTATCTTCCTGCCGCTGCATATAAATATGCGTGCTGTCTGTTCTGTCGCTATACGTTGCCGTTAATCCTTCGGATGTGCCACCTTTACCGGTTAATTGCAAAGCGGATAGCTGTTGTTTTTCGCGGTTATCTCCAAAATGTGTAATAGAATAATTATCCCATAACAAGCCATAATTACGGTTCGACAGTAAGAAAGGAACTGCCACTATAGAATTGTACTGGGTGAGATCAACATCCTCGTCCTTATAGTTAATTTGGCCGGTCTGGGGCTGTCCCAGGCCATAAAAGGCTTCCCCGGCAGGTGACTCAAATTGCTGGCTGATACGGTATAATGGTTTATCATCAATTATTACCGGGGTGATCTTTTTCCCGCCTCCTGTTTTCTCCTGCAAAATAATATTGCCATTCTTGTCTTTAAAAATCACTTCTCCTGTAGTAAATGATACCGAAGCAACCAGTTCACTGGTTTTGACCAGGGCTTCCTTATCAGTTTGTTCGGCGCTCCATTCTGCAGCAACATGAAAAGTACTGTCTATCATTAAACTTTTGCCAGCAGTAAATTTGTTGTCGTTTGACGCGGTAACCCGTATGATCTTCGGAGAAACAGCCTGTAACCTCACCCATTTTGCAGAACCGGGAGCAGGATCTTTTATTTCAACGGTAATGCCATCGCCCTGGCGTATAAATGTTGTATGCTGAGTACAGGAACAAAATAGTAGTATTAATGCTAATACAGCAAAAGGAAGGAAATTCATCCGTAATTTGATGCGGGCAGTTGTCATGGTCTTCAATCGTTTATTTGCTTCCGCCGTTGGAATGGAATCCGGTGGTAGAAAACATAGCGATCAAAAATATAAATATCAAAGTGAGATGAGGTGACTCATATGTTTATAAAGAGAGGGTGAAATGTTAACTAAGGGGTTCATTTGATAACCTGAGGGGTATGGAATGTTAAGGAGACATAAAAATTGCCAGCAACATTTCTTTCCAGCCTTGTTTTTGGCGGTTGTTTTAAATCCGGGAATTTTTATTGTTAGGGAAGATACCGGGATACCATTATTTTATCTTTTCCTGTGCTCATTCACGTATTTTGCAACCGTTCCTACCGGCGCGATCCATATTTCATTGGCGGGATCCTGTGCATATTCAATCAATTTTTTCAGCATAGCAAGTCGCGTGGTTTGTGGGCCGCTATTCCCCATTTCATGACCGGCAAGTACCACCCATTGACCTGCCTGTTGTGCTGATTTTATCAGGGGCAAAATATCTTCAAAGTCTTTTCCATCCATTTCAATACCGGTGAGTTGAGCCATATCGCAAAATGCAGGGTCGTTCGGACTTTCTGCCAGCCAACCCCTGCCACTGATAAAAATATCGGCTACCAGGGGGATATAGCTTTGAGTATTTTTTCCGCGGCCCACATATGTTTGCCCGCAGGGGTATGCAAAAACCTCTGGTTTTACGCCCAGCAATTCCTCAATCTGCTTGTTGGCTGCTTTCAGTTGCCCCCGCATCTGTTTCAAAGTATAATCTTCCAGTGCATTTTCCCTCGACCACAAAAAATTCCCGGAGCAGGGATGGCTGATAGAATGATTACCGATCTCATGGCCGCCGGCTGCCGCTTTCTTCCAGCCTTCCAGGCGATTTTTTACAGTGGGAGGCTGCACATAAAAAGTAGCTTTTACATTATAGGCATCTAATAAACCCGTTCCGGTATCTACCTGGCTTGCACGGGCATCGTCAAAGCTTAAGCTGATTGCCATCTTTTTGCCTTCGGGCCAAATAAATGCAGATTCCTGCGCAGATGAAATCTTACTACAAATCAAAAAAACAATACAGAAATATAGCAGAGAAGAAATTCTTTTTGTTTGCATGATGTATTCGTTTTATGATTATACAGCGGGTTCGCAAGGGAAGATAAATAATTTGCTGCAACAAATGATAAAAGCGCTGAGGTGGCAGTCAATTTTCAAAGAAACAGGTCCATATGCCACCTCCCGCAATTTAAAACGTTTTAAACAGGTATCGTTTAACCCCGGTATTCTCCTTATGGGGATTGTTTTTATTTGTATTTTTAATTTTTTAGCCTTCAATTATTTGCTATGCCATTCAGAATGATCCTTTCTTTCTTATGCCTGCTTTGTATTAACCAGGCCATTGCAGACGTTCGCTTACCCAAAATTTTTGATTCACACATGGTACTTCAGCGCAACAAACCCATACCCGTTTGGGGCTGGGCCGATGCCGGCGAAAAGGTAACCGTTGAACTAAGCGGCAGTGGAATAACAAAACAAAGCAAAACCATAAAAGCGGGTAAAGACGGGAAATGGATCCTTCGGCTGAATGCCGCTGAAGCGGGCGGCCCTTACCAGTTGGTAGTTAAAGGAAAAAAGAATGTGCTTACGCTCGATGATGTATTGATTGGAGAAGTATGGATATGTTCGGGCCAATCCAATATGCAATGGCCGGTAAGCGCTTCTGATAACGCGGAGGAAGAAATAGCCGCTGCCAGTTACCCGCTGATCCGTCATTTTGAAGTGCCGCGGGAAATAAGCTTAGCACCCAAGGATGATCTGTCAAAAGGGGAATGGAAAACAGCCACACCCGAAAATGTGGGGCAGTTTACCGCGGTGGGTTATTTTTTTGGACGAGAATTGTATAAGAAATTAGGCATACCCATTGGTTTGATCAACACCTCATGGGGCGGCACCATTGTAGAAACATGGATCAGCAAAGAAGCCATGAAAAGTTTTAACGAGTTTTCGGATGTAGTGGATGCAATGCCTGTATCTATGGATGCGCTCGGCGAAAAACGTAAAACAACGCTTACCAATGCCATCAATGAATTGCAGGGTGGCATACCGGCGTCCGGGGATGTTCAATCATGGTCATCTGCTTCTTTTGATGACAGCGAATGGAAAACGATTGAAGTGCCGGGCAATTTCGACCGCAAGGATTTCCAATACCTTGACGGCGTAGTTTGGTTTCGCCGCGAATTTATATTACCCGATTCATTAACCGGTTTAAGTGTGGCACTGTCGCTGGGTACTATTGATGATGTGGATGCTACTTATGTAAATGGCATAAAAGTGGGCGGTACTGCCAGTAAAACGGCAACCGGCCGAATCTATATACTGGAGCCATCACAACTGCATGCGGGAAAAAACAGCATCGCGGTGCGCATTGAGGATTTTGGAGGACGGGGTGGCTTTACCGGTAAGCCTGAAGACGTAAAGATCAGCCGGGGCGCTTATGAACAATCGCTTGCGGGAATATGGAAATACAGGATCGAATCTTACACAAACAATAACCAGTTTGCCGGTCCCAATGACGCGGGTACTTTGCTGTACAATAGTATGATCGCGCCGTTGATTCCCTATGCCATGCAGGGCGCCATCTGGTACCAGGGCGAAAGTAATGCAGGACGCGCCTACCAGTACCGAAAATCCTTTCCACTCATGATCAGCGACTGGCGTAACCGCTGGAAGGAGGAGTTTCCTTTTTTGTTTGTACAGTTGGCCAGTTTTAATGCCAATAATGGCGATAGTAGAAAAGGAAGTAGCTGGGCCGAATTACGCGAAGCACAGGCTTTAACCCTGCAGGCTTTGCCGCGTACAGGCATGGCCGTTATTCATGATATTGGCAATCCAAAAAATATTCATCCTACCAATAAACAGGATGTAGGAAAAAGACTGTCGCTCCAGGCTTTAAAAATAGCATACGGGCAAAATATGCTTTCGCAGGGTCCGCAATTTCAATCCATGCAAAAGGAAGGGAATAAAGCGATACTTACTTTCACTGATACGGGAACTGGTTTAATAGCTTCAGGTAAATATGGTTACCTGCAGGGTTTTGAAATAGCAGGCGCCGATAAGGTATTTCATTGGGCGAAAGCTGAGATCCAAAATGGGAAAGTGGTGGTTTGGAGTGATGAGGTAGCCAACCCGGTTGCTGTGCACTATGGTTGGGCCGATGACAATATGGAAGCTAACCTGTTTAATAAAGAAGGCTTACCTGCCGCGCCCTTCCGTACAGATACCTGGAAAAGCATTACGGAAGAAGTGCGGTTCAAATAATGATTTCGGGGATGCATGGGTGCACATTGTTGTCTATGCCTTACTATGTGCCTACTGTGCCTATGTGTTCATTTTTTTTTACACGTAGTCACATAGATGCATAGGTACAAATAGGTGTTGTGTTAAATTATTAAGTACTTAAGCGCTGGCATCAATTAACCCAAACCAATAAATAAAAGATAAGATGGCTGTATCTTTTCAAAAACGCGCTTTACTTTCTGTATATCTGTTATGTATTTTCAGTGTACAGGCAACGGAATTGTATATTGGGAAAGCAACCGCAGATATTACCCCAAAGTTACCGGTAGCATTAATGGGACAGTTTGAGCTTCGCATTGCAAACAAAGCGGAAACGCCCTTAACCGCCAATATCATTGCGTTAGAATCGAGAAATGGCAGCCAGTCGGTGGGAACAACCATCATGGTTTCCTGCGACCTGGTTTTTATTCCAGCCGATTATTTACAAAAGGTGAGAGCGGAAGTAAGCAAACGCCTGCCTGGCTTTGACGTGAATAATATTATTCTGAATGCTACACACACCCACACGGCGCCCGTACTGGAAGATGATCCGGATAAAGTATCCTTTCAATATAAGATACCAAAAGAAGGCGTTTCGCAGGTATCGGAATATCTTCAATTATTTACGCAGCGGGTATCTGAGGCCATCGTAAAAGCATGGAAAAACCGTAGTGCCGGAAGCGTTACCTGGGGACAGAGCAGGGCGGCGGTCGCTTATAACCGCAGAGCGGTATATGCCGATGGAACTGCCGCTATGTATGGCAAAACCAATACGCCCGAATTTCTGAACCTCGAAGGTTATGAAGATCATGATGTAAATACCCTTTTTTTCTGGGACAACAATAAGAAGCTTATTGCAATGAGTATTAACGTAGCCTGCCCCGCACAGGAAGTAGAGGGGCGTTCTACTGTAAATGCCGATTACTGGCACGTGGTACGCGTTTCCTTACAAAAAAAATATGGCGCCGGTCTTTGTGTACTCGGCTGGATAGGCGCCGCGGGCGATCAGTCGCCACACCCCATGTATCGTAAAAAGGCCGAAGAAAGAATGCGGAAACTGAGTAATACGGATCGTATGGAAGATATAGCCCAGCGTATTGTTTGGGCAGTTGATAAAACCTACGAAGCGGTAAAAAATGAAGCGCGTACAAATGTTCCTTTAGTCCATAAAGTTGAAAAGCTGCTACTGCCTATGCGTATTATTACAGAAGAAGAATCCAAAAATTCAATGCAGGTGCGGGATGATGCTGCCCGGCAAATAGCTAAAGACCCTAAAATGGCAGATCAGTTGCATGCAAAAATGACCTGGTTTGGTGATGTGGTGAAGCGCTATGAGCGGCAAAAGACGAACCCGAATCCGCAATATGAAACGGAAATACATGTGGTGCGCATAGGCGATGCTGTTATATGTACCAACCAGTTTGAATTGTTTACCGATTATGGCATCCGCATGCAGGCACGCAGCAGGGCCCTGCAAACATTTGTGATACAGCTTGCCGGTCCCGGTACTTATTTGCCAACAAGCAAGGCGGTAACGGGTGGCGGATACAGCGCGGTTTGCCAGAGTAGCGCGGTTGGCCCGGAAGGGGGGCAGCTATTGGTGGAACGCACTTTAGCGCTGATTGATGAACTTTGGAAAGAGGCAAAATGACAATATTGAAGATTAAAAACGGCTTCCCAATTACAATCCGTATTGCCGCTGCTGCTGTTGGTATTGCGCTGCTGACGCTGTCAGGTATAGCATCGGCACAAACCGATGCGGGCAGGATATTTCGTGCAGGAGCGTCAACCAGTAATATTACACCCGCGGTCGGAACATCCATCAATGGAAATTTTAGCGATGAAACCGTGCAGCATATTCACGATGAAACGCATGTACGTTGTATAGTGCTTGATGATGGGAATACACAGCTTGCTATTGCCGTAGCTGATCTTTGCATGGTTTCAAGGGCAACATTGGATAAAGCCAAACGCCGCGCAAGCAGTATAACCCATATTCCCGTTGAGCATATGCTGGTCTCTGCCACGCATACGCATTCCGGTGGCACTGCCTGTTCGGTTTTTCAAAGCGATCCGGATTCTGGATATCTTCACTTTCTTGAAAGTCGCATAGCCGATGCCGTTATAAACGCCCATAATAACCTGGCGCCGGCGCGTATAGGCTGGGGCACGGGCAGCGAAGCCGGTCAGGTATTTAACCGCCGCTGGAACATGAAACCCGGTGAACCGCTGATCAATCCTTTTGGAAATACAGATAAGGTAAAGATGAACCCAGGTGTTGGTAACCCCAACCTGCTTGAACCCGCCGGTCCTACGGATCCTGGTATTTCGGTGGTTTCCATTCAGGCTTTGGATGGAACGCCTGTTGCTATACTGGCGAATTATTCCCTGCATTATGTGGGCGGCGTTGGTAAAGGCGAAGTATCCGCTGATTATTATGGTATGTTTGCCGGTCGTATGCAGCAGTTGCTAAATGCGGATAGACAGCACAATCAGTTTGTCGCCATCATGTCTAACGGTACCAGCGGCGATGTGAATAATATTAATTTCGGTGCTGCATCTTCCGTGTCTTCCCCTCCCTATCATCAAATGCAAAAAGTTGCCAATATTATTGCGGCGGAAGTATATAAAGTAGTACAGCAAATAAAGTATCAAAACTGGGTTCCTTTAAGCGTTAAGCAAAAACAAATTGAATTGATGGTACGCAAGCCCGATAAAACGGAACTTACCCGCGCTAAAACAATTCTTTCCAAAGTAAACAAACCCGTACTCACTTCCGTAGAAGCGCTGTACGCCCGTGAAACGGTTTTAATAAATGATTATCCAAATCAGGTATCACTCCTCCTTCAGTCCATGCGCATAGGCGATTTGGCCATAACTGCAATTCCTTGTGAAGTATTTGCGGAAACCGGTTTGGAGATTAAAGCAAAAAGCCCTTTCAAATCCACTTTCACTATTTCATTGGCTAATGGATACAATGGCTATTTGCCCACACCGGCGCAACACCAACTGGGTGGTTATGAAACATGGCGTGCCCGTTCAAGCTATCTCGAAACAGAGGCATCAGTGAAGATCACTCAATCGCTATTTGAAATGTTGGATTTACTTAATAAAGAAAACAACCCGTAAACGCTTTGAAAGAATGAAAAAATTATCCGGCTTATGCGGGCATTGGAGCTACTGCATTTGTTTTTACTTTTTGTTGGTGATCGTATTGCAAGCCTGTGGCAATTCGCCGCTATCTTATACCGGTGGAGCAATAAAACCTGAAGCTGCACTTGCTACATTTGAAATAGAAGAAGGATTTACTATTGAACTGTTGGCTGCTGAACCGCTTATTGCCAGCCCGGTAGATATGGAAATAGATGAATACGGCCGCCTCTATGTGGTGGAGATGCCTGGCTATCCATTAGATAATAGTAGAACAGGCAAAATAAAATTATTGACGGATACCGATGGCGATGGAAAGATGGATAAGAGTATTGTATTTGCCGACCAGCTCATATTTCCTAATGGCATACAACGCTGGAAAGGTGGCGTAATAGTAACCGATGCACCCAATGTACTTTATTTGGAAGATACGAATGGTGATGGCCGCGCTGACTTGAGGGACACTCTGTTAACCGGGTTTTCTTTATCCAACCCCCATGTGAATGTAAATAACCCGGTATATGGTTTGGATAACTGGATTTATCTCTCGCATTTTGGAGCGATAGGCACCCGCAAATATGGAACTGAATTTGGCGACCAGGGAACGGAAATTTATTTTCCTGGTCAGCCTGATCAACCACGCTTACCTAAAAATGCCGAAGCACGTACGGTTCGGTTTCAGCCCGATCATAAAAAACTGGAAATGACTGCCGCAAAAAGCCAGTTTGGACAAACATTCGATCAGTGGGGGCATCATTTTTTAACGCATAACCAAAACCATATTTATGAAGAAATGATAGCGGCGCCTTATCTGAAACGCAATCCCGAACTGTTGCTTTCAAACGCCACCCAATCTATTTCAGATCATGGCGATGCTACGGAGGTTTTTCAGATCACTAAAAATCCAGACCGCCAATTATTTACACCCGTTGGTTTAACTACTTCATCAAGCGGAATAACCATGAGCCTTGGCGGGCTTTTTCCTTCGCCCTTTGATGGCAATGTGGCATTTGTTGCGGAATCGGTAAGTAACCTGGTACATGCGGATATTATAAAAGACAATGGCAGTAGTTTTATAGCAGGCCGGCATCGTAGCGATAAAGAATTTCTGGCTTCAACCGATGCCTGGTCGCGCCCGGTAAATATGTATGTTGGGCCTGATGGCGCTTTGTATGTGTTGGATTATTATCGCCGTATTATTGAGCATCCCGAATGGATGTCGGATGAAGCGGTTGCCGCTGGCGGTTTATATGATGGCTATAATATGGGCCGTATTTACAGAATTACACCGACTGGTACAAAAGCCGCAAACTGGACAAAAGGTCTTGCATTGGGTAGCGCTACCATTGAGCAATTGGTGGGCCATCTGGATGATAAAAATATTTGGTGGAGACTAAATGCGCAACGGTTATTGGTTGACCGGATGGATAAGACCGCGATACCTGCTTTGGTGAAGATGAGTGAAAACCGGGATGCTCCATTAGGAAGGTTGCATGCACTATGGACATTAGAAGGAATGGGTGCACTAAGTTCCGAACTTATAAAAAAGGCGTTACATGATACTGTTGCAGGAGTACGGGAGAATGCTGTTAAACTGACAGAGTTGCATTTAGCAGCTTCTCCGGAATTAGGGACTACGCTGTTGTTATTGCAAAATGATACTGATCCCAAAGTACGGTTTCAACTGTTGTGTACCCTTGGATATATTAATACAGCAGAAGCAGCCACAGCAAGACAAAAACTTTTATTCAGCAACCTCAGCGATGAATGGATGCAGGTAGCCGCTTTATCTGCATCCGCTTCTCAGGCTGGTTCCCTGCTGAAAGAAGTGCTGAACACTTTCAGGAATGATGTTCCGGCTTATGCTTCATTAACACAAAGACTTGCCGCAATGATTGGCGCCGGAAAAACGCAAGAGGCGATTGGTAAGCTGATACAAAAAGCGATTGCTCCGGGTTTTAAAAAAGAAGAAAGCTGGCAGGCACCGGTACTAAAGGGTTTGAGTGAGGGATTAAAGCGAAATGAGCCCGCACGCGCTGTTTTACAAAACCTCCAGCCCCTTTTGGTAAATGGCTTTTTTGAACATCCTGATGCGGAAGTGCGCAAAGCAGCGCTGCAGTTATTAAAGCTTACCGCAACTAAAGGGAATACAATTGAAACCGGAATTGTGAAGGCCGTTTCCATAGCCGGAAATAAAAAACTACAGGAGGAGCGAAGAGAAGAAGCCATTCATTATTTAGCCTTGAGCGATGCCGCCCCCTACGGTAATATATTAAAAGGATTAATCGTTCCGCAGGAACAGCCATCAGTGCAAATTGCGGCCATTAAAATATTAGCTAAACTGCCCGGCACTAACGTTTCTACCTACCTGCTGCAACAATGGGATGTGCTGACGCCAGGCATACGCGATGCGGCGCTGCCTGTTTTTATGCAGGATGAAGAACGGATACGGTTACTGCTGGATGCTGTTGAGAAAAAACAAGTAGCGCCAACCAGCATTAGCTGGAACCGCAGGGTGCAACTCATGAGCAATGAAGATGAAAAACTCAGAAATCGCGCCCGTGCTTTACTCACTAAAAATGATTCCCCAAAAACGAACCTCGAATATCAGAAAGCGCTGGAATTACCAGGTAACAAAGCCAAAGGAAAGATAGTGTATACACAGAACTGCGCTATCTGTCACCGGGTGAGAGGAGCATCGGGCATAGCGTTTGGTCCGGATTTGGGAACCATACACAACTGGCTTGCTAAGGATATTATGGTGAATGTGCTGGATCCTGATTTTTCCATAGCACAGGGTTTTGATCTTTGGGAACTGCAATTGAATGAAGGTGGTACGCTTCAGGGAATGATAAGGAGTGAAACCTCGGCGGCCATCACCTTACACAGTGCGCCAGGCGTTGAAAAAACAATCAATCGCCAGGATATTAAATCTATAAAAGCGCTGAATATGTCGCTCATGCCGGGTTTGGGAGCTCAGATCAATCCGCAGCAAATGGCCGACCTGATTGCTTTTTTACGAAACAGCAGGCAGGAATGAAAAATATACATGGTAAATATTGCGGTATTCGTCCTCTTTATTATAAGAATGAAATTATTATTTGAAAGGTTTGAAAATGAAAAACAATAATCAGTTCAGCAAAGCATTTCCGGTTCTCTGGCTGCCCCGGTTTGTGTCTCCACTAACCGGCGACAAGAAGTCCATCCAATTATTTGGGGTTGCTCTCGTTTCAATCGCCTGGCTGCCCCGGTTCGTGTCTTCACGAACCGGCGACAATTTGAAATGCACTCAATTGTTTTGGGTTGCTCTCGTTTCAACTGTCTTTTTTTGTTCCTCTTGTGGAGAGCAATCTGCCACGCAGGCAAACCTACCGCAGGTACCCGAAGGGTATACGGTAGAAGTAGCGGCAGGGCCCGATCTTTTAGATTATCCTATGTTCGCTACACTCGATGAAACCGGCAGGCTCTTCGTTTTTGAATCTACCGGTAATGTATATCCTAAAACAGATTCCGCATTGAAGAATCCCCAATTCAGGATCAAGCTCATAGAAGATACCAATGGAGATGGCGTATACGATAAAAGCACCATCTTCGCCGATAAGGTTGGATTTCCACAGGGCGGCGTTTTTTATAAAGGAAGTTTGTACGCTACTTCGGCGCCCGACCTGCTGAAATTTACTGATACGGATGGCGATGGTGTAGCCGACAAGCGGGAGGTGCTGCTAAGCGGGTGGACACTTAATGTAAATGCCAACAGCCTTATTGGTCCATTTATGTCGCCCGATGGCTGGCTGTACATGACCAGTGCAATTATGGGCTTTGATGTAACAACAAAAGAAGGAGTGAAGCTGAAGGGTGAGACAGCCCGCATTTGGCGTGTGCGCCCCGATGGCTCGGGACTGGAATGGATATCCGCCGGCGGTATGAATAATCCTGTTGAACTGACATTTACTGCAGCCGGCGAACCTATTGGCACGGAAACATATTTTACGGATCCCAAAGCGGGAGAGCGGGATGCATTGGTGTACTGGACGGAAGGCGGCGTATACCCGAAACCCAATAGCAATATTGACCGCGATAAGCTGGTACGTACGGGCGACCTGATGCCGGTGGTGAGTAAATACTCCCGCGTATCGCCGGCAGGCATTGGCCGTTACAGGAATACCGTACTGGGGGATGATTTTAAAGATAACCTGTTCAGCGCCCAGTTCAATACGCATCGCATTATCAGGCATAAACTATCCAGGGAAGGCGCGTCTTTCCGTACGGAAGATGAACCGTTTTTCTGGTCGGATAATGAAGACTTTCATCCTACAGACGTGCTGGAAGACGCAGATGGAAGTTTACTCGTAGTAGAAACCGGCGGATGGTTCATCAAGGGATGTCCGTTATCGCAGGTATCCAAACCCGAACTAAAAGGATCAATCTACCGGGTACGCCGCAACGGAGTAAAAAAAGCGGATGATCCCTATGGCAATGCTGTGCAGTGGGCAAACCTTCAGCCCAACGATGCGGTGAAGCATCTTGGATCCGCCAACGCTTTTGTAAGCGATCGTGCGGTACAACGGCTGGTGGATGCCGGTGATGCTGCTATTGAATCAATTAGGACTGTACTTCAACAATCTCAGCCGGTGGAAGCAAAAGTAAAAGCGGTTTTTGCACTCTACCGGGTAGGTACACCCGGAGCGATGGCAGCAGTGAGGACTGCATTAAGTGATACAGACCAACAGGTGCGTATAGCCGCGGCACGTGCGGCCGGACTGGCAAAAGATGTTCAGGCAGTGGATAAGCTGATGGAACTGGTGGCCAAAAGCGACCCCGCAGTACGCCGGCAGGCGGCTACGGCACTCGGACAAATCAAAGATAAAAAAGCCGTTGAAGCTTTACTTGCCGCGGCCGGCGATACAGAAGACCGGTTTATCCGCCATGCCATTATTTATGCGCTCATTTCCATTAATGAACCGGCGCTGGTTGCGTCAGGGCTTGCCGATGTTTCCGCCGGAGTGCAGGAAGCAGCGCTTATAGCGCTCGACCAGATGCCTTCATCTACTTTGCAGGCAAAACAGCTCACACCTTTTCTTACCACCAATAATATATCGTTAAAGCATACCGCCTTATGGGTAGCGGCTCATCATCCCGAATGGTCGGCTGATATGGTACAGTTTTTAAGAAGCCGTTTTCAGCGCGCTCCGTTAAGCAAGGAGGAAGAACGACTCTTCGGCAATATACTGGTTTCATTTTGTGGCGATACCCGTATGCAGCAATTTATAGCGGATCAGTTTACAATAGCAACGCCGGCGCATAAGCTTTTCCTCCTCGGTTCAATGGAAGCCTGCAAGGTTGAAAAATTTCCGGATCCATGGACGAACCAGCTTCAAAATCAGTTAGCCCGCGGCATGGACGCACAAGTTAAATCGCAGGTTATGCGATTGATCCGTTTGCGGGGGATTACTACATTGAACAACGGTTTACAACAAGTGGCGGACGATACACAAAATTCAACGGAGCTGAGGGTAGAGGCTATTACCACTATATTAAAATCAGAACCAAAAATCACCAACCACAATTTTGATTACCTGTATCAACAGTTGCAGGTGGGAAAAGAGGCCGCAGTTCGTCAGCAGATTGCTTCAACGTTGGCAGAGGGTGAACTTTCTGAACAGCAGTTACTGCACCTGGCTACCGATTTTCTTCCTAAAGCAGATGCTTTTATTTTGCCCCGGCTTGTTCCTGTATTTCAGGGAAAACATGCTGTTGAAATAGGTAATGCATTGGCTTCAGCATTAACACGGTCTTCAAGCCTCTCCGGTTTTACACCCGAATATCTTCAAAAGGTTTTTGAACAATATCCTAACACAATCAAACCCGCTACAGATCAGCTCATGGCCAAATTGAATGAAGTAAGAGCCGATCGTTTAAAGCGGCTTGAAGCATTGGAAAAGAACATTCCCAACGGCTCACTTGACCGCGGCCGTATACTATTTTTTGGGAAGGCTACCTGTGCTACCTGTCATACCATTGGAGCCGATGGCGGACATTTTGGCCCGGACCTTACTTCTATTCAGCTCGACCGGTCGGCACACGATCTTTTGGAAGCCATTGTGTACCCCAGTGCCAGCTTTGTAAGGGAATTTGAAAGCTATCGGGTGAAAACGAAAGGGGGCGGGCACACAGGCATCATCAAAGAAAGAACCCCCGATGAAATTATTCTTGCTACTTCCGCTCAAACTGCTGTTCGTATTCCACGTGCAGATCTTGTGTCAATGGAGATATTGGATATGTCGCTGATGCCACAGGGTTTTGATCAGTTACTGAATAACCAGGAAATGGCGGATCTAATGGCCTTTATTCTGGGTCAGGACCAGGATCCCGAAACCGACCAGAAGTTATTGAGGTAATGATTAGAATGCAATAGTACCGGTAAACCCGAACACATCAATATAAACGCTTTAAATTTTCGACTATGCAACGACGTCAATTTATCAATGGGCTGCTCACCAGCGTTGCGGCATTAACCGCTACGCAGGTACCGTTGACAATGGTTTCCGCAAAAGAAAAGCGCTTCACAGAGCCACCCTTCAGGATGAAGTTCTCTCCCGATTTTAATATTTTTTCTAATCTGCCTGGAAAGGATGTGGTGGATAAGATTAAATGGGGCTACGACCAGGGGTTCCGGGCATGGGAGAATACTTTTCTGAAAAACAGGAGCCTGGAGGAACAGGAGCGCATCAGCAAAACGATTCAGCAGTTGGGTATGGAGTTCGGGCAATTTGTAGGTACCCATACTTTTGAGCACGTAACTTTTGCAGGGAGGGATGCCGCCTTACGCGAAAAAGTGCTGAGTGATGTTCGTGCGTCGGTGGATGTAGCCAAACGGATGAATACCAAATTTATTCATAATGTGCTGGGTATGGCCGATCCCAAACTTCCCGATGATTTCCAGATGGCCAATGCTATTGAATTACTGAAACGTATAGCCGAAATTTACGAGCCGCACGGTTTGGTGATGGTAATGGAAAGTATGAACCACCGGATTAATCACCCCGGTATGTTTTTGCATACTATCCCCCAGGCCTATGCACTGGCAAAAGCTGTGGGAAGCCCTTCTGTAAAAGTGCTTTTTGATTTTTACCATGTGCAGATTGAAGAAGGAAATATCATTCCTACCCTCGACTACGCCTGGGATGAGATCGCTTATATACAGATTGGCGATACACCGGGGCGTAATGAACCTACCACGGGGGAAATCAATTTTGTTAATGTGCTCCAACATGTTTACAATAAAGGTTACCGTGGGTTTATGGGCATGGAACACAGCATCAGCAAGCCCGGCAGGGAAGGAGAGCTGGCTGTATTAAAGGCTTATCGGTCTATTGATCCGAAGTAAAGGGCTTATAATTCTGTTTTGAAATTTAGCTATTAATTGGAAATTAACTTATAAGTGAATACCTTTGCATTAGAAATATGGGATGATGAAGGTGCTAAATGTACCTTTTATACCGTTAGATGGGAAGATGCCAGGCATAATGAAACCGATAAGTTCTTTACCAAATATGATGCAGTTACTGAGCTGAAAAGTGAAATTCAAAAACTGCTAAGTTTTGTATTGGATAGTATAGGTGATGATCATGGAGCAATAGATATTTTATTTAACAGGTTTGAGCAGGAAGTGGTTGGGTTGCCGAATAAAGGAAAAGTCAATGTAGGAGGCATTATGTTTCTTTATCCCAATTTTCCGTTAAGGCTGTATGCATTAAGGATAAAGAACCGGAAGGATTTGGTTGTATTATTTAATGGCGGCATAAAATCAGCCCAAACAAACCAGGCAAGTAAGGGCCTCAACCTAAAGTGGATTGAAGCGTGTCAATTTGCCAGAAGAATTGAAGAAGCAATAAGAGATAAAGAAATAATAATTGATTCTAAAAACCGAAAACTATTAGCAGCAAACGGAGATGAGGAAATTATCTTATAAAACGAAGATTTTTTATGAGAAGTAAAGTTGCCAAAAAGATACAAAGTGAAACGCCTGAAGAGTTACGCATTTTTGTGCGTCAGTATACCGATATTATTATCAGGATAAATGAGCTTATAAAGGCTAAGGGGTACACACAGAAAGACCTGGCAGAGAAGCTGAATAAACGACCTTCTGAAATCAATAGATGGCTTAAGGGAAATCACAATCTTACGCTTAAAACTATCGCTAAGCTGGAAGCTCAATTGGGCGAGCCAATCATTTATGTTAAGAAGGCTTCTTGATGCTATGCAATCAGCGATCAGCCATCGGCTATCAGTTGAGTATCTGCTAACGATGGGATGAACGCTTCTTTTTAATATTGATTGTGGCTCATAGCTGATTGCCGGCAGCCTCCATCGGATTTTTAGTTTGTGGGTTATCGTTGGATTTTCCTTCGAATTTCGGATTTAGCACTTCGGATTTAGCATTTATAATTTATTGGGTTCTTGTCATTTACTATTTGATTCTTTGTATTGCTAATAAGCATGCTTTTACAGCACCGAAGCAAAGCAACTGCCTAACTTTGGCAAATGGCATCATTAATAGGATCTGTTTTGTTTTTCGCTTTATGCCTCGCTTTATTTTTTGTAATAAGAAAGAGAAAGCGATATGTATATGCAGTACCCGATAATATTCCCCAACTGTTATCAGATCATGTAGCTTATTACCGGGAGCTGGCGCCTGAACAAAAAACGGCATTTGAAAAAAGAGTAAAAGCGTTTCTTTCCTATATCCGCATTCATGGTGTGAACACCGAAGTGGAAGACTTAGATAAGGTGCTGGTGGCCAGCAGCGCGGTAATACCGGTTTTTGGATTTGATGAATGGCGTTATTATAATTTGAAAGACGTGTTATTGTATGGCGATAGGTTTAATACAGAAGATTTTTCCACAACGGGTGATGAACGCCATACACTTGGAATGGTGGGAACAGGCGCCCTGCAGCGCATGATGATCTTATCGAAACCCGCGCTCAGGCAGGGCTTCCTTAATGAAAGCCAGAAAGACAATACCGGTATCCACGAATTCGTGCATTTATTAGATAAGGCCGACGGCGCGACCGATGGTATACCCGAAGCGTTATTACACCAGCAGTATACCATTCCATGGATCAAATATATGAGTGAAGCCATCCATCATATAAAAACCGGCCAGTCGGATATTGATGTGTACGGCGCCACTAATCATGCGGAATTTTTTGCAGTGGCAGCCGAATATTTTTTTAACCGCCCCGACCTGTTTAAGGTAAACCACCCCGAACTCTTTGCATTGATGGAAAAAATATTTAACCAGCGGCGGGGGACTAACGGGCGATAAAGGGGGAAAGACCTGAGTAAATGAAAAGAATAAGAGGGGTTGGCGGTTGAATAGCAATGCTTTTCTGCATTTTTTTTGTTATCCTGTCGCAGATTTAGTAAATATTTGCGATACCACAAGAGAACTTTTAATCCCAACTAATTGCCCCAAAAACCAAAGCCTTTACAAATGAGTAAAAAAAGTAACAATTCTCTTTACTGCTTAGCGTTAGATTGATTTTTTAAAATGTTGAGATAATTTCGCCAGGTTTGTGCAGATAGGGAAATAGAACTGACCGCCAACAATGATAAATGTAACGGAATTTTTAGCTCAAATTTAATTTACATTCGTCAACACGAAACTGCTGTCTAAAACTGGTGTCATTTTTTTCGTCTGTTCACTTGCATCAAGGTTTGTCGTAAGATCGGTTTTTCAATTATCTAGTTATCTGGGATTATATATACAGTATAAACTTTATCTCCTGTTGAATAGACTACTTGAGATTTTGAACCTTTTGTTTCCCAAAAATCGAAATTCGGAATATTACTATTATTAGGAGATATTATCTTTTTTACAACTTCACTCTTTACTTCGATTTCTCCAGCAAGCTCTGTTTGAATAACTGTTTTGGTACCGTAGCAATCCACATAGACTTTATGAGACCCGTTTGGAAGTTTATCTGATTCGCCTTCGCCACAAGAGATAAAACCTGAAATGCCCAGGATGCTAATAATTAATGATTTTAACATGGTTACAACCAAATGAATGCATAAAAAGTAAACCCTTCTTTTTTACAAGAAGGGTTTACAAAACAGTTAATATCATTATCATTATTCAGGGCAGGAGAGATAACCATTATCAATCTTTCCATCCGTATAATTCTCATTGATTTTAGAAGCTGTTTCAAGAACCTGTTCAATGGTATAGCTGGTGCTGCATCCGCCCAATACCTTATTGGCTTCTTCCAGGAAGGCCGATACAGGCTGGTTGGCAAAGCCGCCGGATGTGATTATCATACTGCCAAGACCAGTTCCTGCAGTGCCAAATGCCGGATCGTAATTGTCGAAGCCAACACTTAGTGTTAGAGCAGTTAAATGACTGACAAGTGTATTTTTTAATGCTGTAGTAGATGGGTTTGTATAATTGGCCGACAATGTCGCCGGGGTGCCTCCCGCAGGTAAATAATCAGTAATTGCCTGGGCCGAAGTTAGTTTTACATAATAGTTATCGGGGTAACAGCCAATGTACAGTCCATCAGGAAATGCCGCCGTGAAATTTGAGTGAAGATACACACCGGGATTATTACCCTTAGGTACAGCTCCCCAGCCTCCGGGCGTTTGTGTTCTTAACTGTCCGCAGTCGGCAGGAAGTGTAATCAGGAGAGACATTTGGTCTCCTGCCTTCATTGTGGCACTGGTGTTGCCATTTTTCCCGGAAAGGGTGCTATAACTTGTTTCTTTCTGACAGCCGTAAAAGAATAACAGCATAAGGACTAAGGGTTGTAACCTGAAAATTTTTTGGAGCATAAGGTTTTTTTACATTAACAATTAAATTACCGGTGTTTTTCAGTGTAGAAATTGAGGCGCTGCATGTTAAGATATGAATGCGCTAAATTAGTTAACTGTTACGGAAACCCATAGCCTGCTTGGTTATCATAGGATACTATTTCAAAATCGGGGCCATGCGATGATTATTTCAGACGGGTGAATTTTTTCAATGAAACTGCAATTTATGTTTTCGGCGCCTCCTCAGGGTGTTGTTTTAAGTGAAAATCATTACCCGTATTGACCTTCCTCTTATCGTACTATTAACCCCAGGTTGTTTGAATCTTTAATGCACTATCAAATTGCTCCAATTCATCTATCGTCTTATTTCGCCTGCCGTATAAATGCCAGCAGGTTGGACATTTGCTGTGGCGTGATCTGTTTTTCCAGCCCGGCCGGCATGGCCGACATGCCCAATGCTTTCAGCGACTGTATGTCCTGCCGGGCAATGATTGTTTTTTGTCCGCCATAATTGTTTAAGGTAATTGCAGTGGGTGTTTCCGTTTCAATCAATCCCTGCACGGTTTCGCCCGATGTTAATTGCAGCAGCCATATGTCATAGCCATCGGCAATAGACAAGCCGGGGTTGAGGATATCGTTCATTACCGATTCTGGACGGCGGTTACGGATCGTACCCAGGTCAGGACCAAATGCTACGCCATAAGCGCCGCCCACCTGGTGGCAAACAGCGCAATTTTTCTGGTAAACCATTTTACCACTGTCGGCATTGCTTTTTAAACTAAGTGCCGGAAGATAGGCTTTAATGATGGCTGAGCGTTCACCCTCCTGCTTGCTGAGCAAAGCACGGGAGCGTTTGCGCAATGTTTCGTTGCCCTGCGCCATCAGCGCTACGCTCCGCGGCCATCCAATAACGGAAGGATCAATTTTATCGGCTTCTATCGCGTCTAATAATAATGTGATCCGGTCATCGCCCCGCATAAAGCTATTGATACCTGCATCACGCAGGGCGGGGGTAAGCGAAGTCCAATGCTCCAACAGGTAATGACTGATCATCGTACCGGGTATGGCGCTCAGCGTACGCAATGCCGCCAGTTGAATGGCTGTGGGTTCTGTTGGGGAGATTAAATTTTTTAAAAGGTCAGCGTTATGCGAAGGATCGCCTAAAGAAAGGAATTGGATGGCTTCTAATCTTTCTTCAATGGGACCACGTTGATCTGCCGCCGTTCGGGCCGACCGTTCAAGTCTTGTTTTCGTTTGTTCACCTTTGGGTAGCCCCATTACCTGCAATAATTGCAAACCGGCGTTTCGTATATCCGGAGAAGGGTGAGTAAATGCAGATTGCAGCAACAGTTCCTGTTCTTTTTCAAAGGGAGCGTAATCCTTTTTGTTACGCATACCTCTTGCCAATCCTTTTAAAACGGCTGCCTGCCATCCCGCATTGTTTCCGGCTTTCGTTTGCAATGCTTTCCTCATTAAAGATGAAATGACAGCAGCATCTCCACCGGCCGCTGACATAGCACTTAAGTGTTCCACCAAAGATGTATAGGCGGGAACATCATCTTTAAA
Source organism: Agriterribacter humi (assembly GCF_009192765.1). Taxonomy (GTDB): domain Bacteria; phylum Bacteroidota; class Bacteroidia; order Chitinophagales; family Chitinophagaceae; genus Agriterribacter; species Agriterribacter humi. The sequence goes on from NZ_VOHQ01000014.1 coordinate 109,351, forward strand.
GCGGGTTAATACTGTTGTTAATAAATTGGATTGAAAAGCAGGCTTTGCCGAAAGTGCCGCGATCTGTATCCAGGGATCGTTGATATCGCGGAATAAAATATTCTTCCTTGCTTCAGCGGCTTCTGCTGTATTGATATAACCCAGTGAGCAAGCCAACTGGAAACGAACCTTTGCGTTGCTGTCGTTTTGAAGCGGGTACAATTTGTTTACCAGTTCAGGGCTTGTAGTAAGAAAAGGTTCGGACAGGCGGATGGCGTTTTCACGAATGCCTGCTATGGTATCATGCAGCGCTTTTATAATATGCTCCGGGCGGAGCTCATCTAATCCTTCAAGTGTCCACAGCGCATGAAGCCTGCCTGCAGGTGATTGTGTGTTCCCAGTCGTTTGGATGAGTGTTGGTATTGCTTCTTTTGCCTTTCGGTCTGTCAGCAAACGTTGTGCATTCCTTCGCCACCATATATTCGGGTCGGCTAATTTTTCCACAAGTTGTGCGTCAGTGGCATCGCCTAATTTCAGACCGGCAGCCCATGATGCATGTGGGGTACCCTTTGGCGTTATACGGTATATTCTCCCCTGGTCCATGCCATTATACAGCGCTCCTGATTTCACCACTTCATCGGCCATCCATTCGGGATGTTCAATAATTTTCCGGTAATAATCGCATATATACAAAGCGCCATCGGGTCCTGTATACATATTAACAGGTCTGAACCAGGCATCAGTAGAAGCTAAAAATTCTGTATGATCATATAAACGGCTGGCGCTAAAGCTGGCGCCCTTATCCCGCACGATATCCGCATGCACTATATTGCTTACCGGCTCGGCAACAAAACTCACACTATCAAAAGGCGAAGGGAAAAGCCCGCCCTGGTAAAAAGTCAGTCCGCAAGCGGAGGTGAACACGCCAATATCCGTGAGCAACTGGTGATCCGGGTTTTTGGTGATGGGGTAAACATCTGCAGCATCGCCATGGTCGGAAATGGATTGCGTGGCATTCGACACCAGTAGTTCCGGGTTGCGACGCAGGTAAGCATCGGCAATTACTTCATGCATGATATGATTGGCATTGCTCACCAATAAATGTCGGCCCCAGGTGTCGAAGCTATGGCCGAACTGGGTATTGCCGGAGAGTGTTTCTAATTGCATCCTGTCTGGCCGAAAGCGAATGCTGCGGCCCAACGCATTATCAGGCAAACGCGGACTATCTTTTTGCGCGGTATAGTACACATCGGTTCCGCGGTCGCCAAATTCTTTTTCGTATACTTTGGGTGTCACGGCGGGCTCATGTCCTATATATATCCAGTTATCAATTCCCAGTAAGGGATTGTTTACATTATGCTGTGGGTTCGACAATGCGAAACCCGTTAGCAGGGTGTCGCGGATATCGGCTTTTCCATCGCCATCGCTGTCTTCAAAATACATCACATTAGGCGGGTCGGTAACCATCACGCCTTTCTTCCAGCGCATAATGCCGGTGGGCAAAACCAGTCCCTCAGCAAAAACAATACTTTTATCCATCTGCCCATCGCCATCGGTATCGTTGAGCAGCTTTATTTTTCCCGAACCGGTTTTATCCAATGGGTAGCCATGCATTTCCACCACGTACATGCGGCCGTACTCATCAATTTCCATAGCCACCGGGTCGGAGATCAGCGGTTCGCTGGCAACCAGTTCAATCTGAAAGCCAGGCGCCAGCTCAAAAGTGGAAAGTGCTTCTTCCGGCGATAGGCCGTGCTGCGGCGGACGGCTGTTACGGCAGCTAATCATTACCGGTAGGAAAAGTAACAACTGCAGAAACGCATGGCAAAAAGGACGAACAAAAATAAATTTCATGAAATGCGGAGTATTGTTGTTTGAAGGGTATACAAAATGCCTGAACGAATGTATCAATTAATCCGTGCAGTACAAAGCTCTAATGGTGTGCAGGGGTCGAGTTAAGTAGGGTTTTGGAACACAGTGACACGGGAGGCACAAAGACATGGCGGTAGTTGCTGTAGACAGTAATCGGTCGGATAAGTTGCGGTACCATGGTGATTGTAAATATAATTACTTTCCTGACAGTGCTGCAACTTCACTCCATAACTTTTCTGATCAGGCGCTTTTTAGTCTATGCTTATATATTTGGCGGGTGCTGGTTTAATAGCGCAGTCATGCTCTCATACAAATCCGGGTACGTTGCTTTTAGTTGCGCGGGACGTTCAAAAAACAATTCAACGCTCTCTGCCCAAAATTCCTGAAAATTATTCAATGCATATTCCGAATAAAGATCATTGCCCGGAGATTTTTCCTGCTCAAAAACCTTGTTTCCGAAATTGTTGAATTGAGAAAAATGTGTTACAAAATTACTATCCGCATTTTGGTTGGTCTCAAAATTCTGAAAATAATACGCGTGGGCCATTTCATGCAATCCCACATTTTCACCATCATCAGGATATTGATATCCTTCTAAAAAATGTTTCCACGAAATACGAATGCTGCTTCCTGATACGTTGCCGGCCAATACACGCAAAAATGGGCTTACGCCAATAAATTCAGCGGGAAAAATATGTATGAATTTAAAATGCGGTAGTAAATACGTTTCAAGCCCGAAGCTTAGCTTTATTGCTGTGGCACTAACAAGAATCGGCATTTCCCTGAAGCCGCTTTTATCATGAATAATAAATATTTTTCTCCTCATAAATTCTTTAAGGCGGCGTAAAAAAATTTCTTTGTCAGGCGCAAACAGGTTGTTGAAATAAGAAAGATGCTTTGTAATCACTGTTCTTAACGTTTCATCGGAGAAATGCAGCTCACTGCCGCGGTAAATCAAAAACCCGTTTTCATTTTCGTTTTCTGCGGTCTCATTTCCGTTATTGTTTGTAAGCGCATCCCTGCCTTGCCCGCCTATCCGGTTAATAAAAAAGATCAATGCAATAACAGTCACCAGGGCAGCAATAAATTCAAATAACATTCCCGCTGTTTTTATCTATAGAATAATTGAGATTTTACTTCCGTACTATATTTTGAGCAATGCCGCACCTTCTTATGCTTCCAGCCCCAGTCTTGCGGAAAGATCGGAAGCAAATACATTTGAAGGGTCGTACTTTCTTTTAATAGCTAACCACGCTTCGTACTGCGGGTACATGAGCCTGAAGGTTGCTTTATCGAGCATGGCATCTTTACCCAGGTATATCCTTCCGCCGGCCTGTAATACAACCTGGTCTAACTGTTTGGTAAATGCTTTCAGATCTTTGGTAACCGGAAAATCAATTGCCAGCGTATACCCATGAAAAGGGAAGGATAAAATGCCCTGTCCTGCCCCCATTTTTTTAAAGACATTAAGGAATGGGGTGCAGCCGCTGGAAGCAATCATTTCCATGATATGCCTCAGATTAACTATGCCATTTTGTTCGGGGATCACAAACTGGTATTGAATAAAGCCCCTTTTGCCATAACCCCTGTTCCAGTTATTGATCATATCCAGCGGAAAAAAAAACTTTTCATAATGTACATAAGGCCTGGGAGAATTTTGTATAAACCCGATCAGCTTGTTTAGCAATCGTACCGTAACATTATTCAATGCAAAACCAGGTAAGAAAAACGGAACGCCGAGTTTGGATGAAGTATGAATTTTTAAAGGTTCCTTTTTTAATGCTTCCGGTAGTTCTTCTAATGTGGCAGCGTTGCCCACTGTTAACACGCCACTGCCTATGTTTTTTCCGGTAGCAAGTGGGTCAATCCAGGCAACGGAATAATTGTAGTCTTTATACTGCTCCAGCGCATTCAGCATTTCTTCGAGGGAATTAACCTTTATGGATTGCTGCCTGAAATAAGTGGTTTCCGTTTTTCTGAGCCTGATCTGAGCCGTTAGTATAATCCCAAGTAAGCCGAGTCCGCCAAAATTGGCGATAAATAAATCCGGATGTTCTTCTCTTGAAGCAGTAACTATACTTCCATCGGCCAGTAAAATGGTAAAGGAAATTACGCAATTGATGAACGAGCCATCTGCATGATGTGCCTTGCCATGTATATCGTTGGCTATGGATCCGCCTATGGTTACGAACTTGGTTCCGGGACAAATCATAGGCATCCACCCGCGTGGAGCAAATGCGGTTATAATTTCATCAAGGCTTGCGCCGGCTTCACATTCAAGGATACCCTCCTCCTCATTCCACGAAAGAAAATGGTGCATCCTTGTACAAATACAAACTTTTTTATTGGTATGGATGGCCTGGTCGCCGTAACTTCTGCCCAGCCCTCTTGCAATAACGGTTTCCTGCTCTACGGTTTTCTTTAATTCCTGTTCATTTGCCGGGACAATTACATATGAATTGGCTTTTGGATAATTGCCCCAGCCCGCTAATATTTCCTGATGTTCGGTTGCCATAATATAAAAACGCTGCAAACTTATGGTTTAGTAGGTTGAGATAATAATTTTTGATTTTTATTGGTTATTGACTACTCCCACCACTATATCCATTACATTGGTTTGTGTAGGCCCTGTTATAATAAGCCCCCCTGCCTTTTCAAAAAAATGAAATGCATCATTGTTATGAAGGTAAACTTCAGGATCAATGGAAAGCTCATTCAATTTGATAAAAGTATCTGAATCAATCACTGCTCCCGCCGCTTTCGTGGGACCATCTGTTCCATCTGTACCCCCCGAAAGGATAGCGGCGTTGTTATTCTTCAGCCATTCCTCATCTTTCAATGCACATAATGCAGCTAAAGCAAATTGCTGGTTGCGACCGCCTTTGCCCGTTCCTTTTATTGTAACTGTTGTTTCACCACCCCATAAAAAACAGGCGGGAGAACTGTTATTTTCATTTTTAAGCCGGCTGATAAAAGCCTGAGCCTGTAATTCGGCTTCACCTGTAAGCATAGGCGAAAGAATGGTTGTGGTATAACCCAGTGCTTTTGCTTTTTGGTCTGCGGCATCCAACGCTGTTTGATTCGTAGCCACCAGCATATTATACACTTTACCAAATGCAGGATTTCCAGGTTTTGGCGTATCCGGTACGGCTTTCTTAATTCCGTTTTGCAGCCAGTTCCTGATGCCGGCCGGAAGTTTTTCTGAAAGCTGGTATTTTTCTATTATTCCCCATGCGTCCTTAAAAGTTGTTGGGTCTGGTACCGTTAGCCCGCTGGCAATTACGGAAAGATCATCGCCAGGTACATCGCTTAACAGAAGTGCTATCACTTTTGCCGCTGTGTATTGCATCAATTGTCCGCCTTTTATAAGCGACAGATGTTTTCTTACGGTATTTATTTCATCAATAGCTGCGCCGCAATCAAGAAGCAATTGTCCTGTTTGCTGCATGTCTTTTAAGCTGCAACCGGGAGGAGCGTCAACCAGCAGAGCGGAAGCTCCTCCACTAACCAGTAAAAGAATAACATCTTTTTTTTCAGCTTTTTTAAAAAGGTCTGCTATTGCTTTCCCCGCCAGCATGCTACTGTCATCGGGCACCGGATGTCCTGCTTCAATAGTCCGGCTATGAACCAGCTCAAGCGCATGATCGTATTTGGTAACAACAATTCCTTCTGTTATGCAGGAATCTAAAATTTTTTCTGCTTCTAAAGCCATTGCCGCTGCGGCCTTTCCCACTGCAGCAATATAGAGGTTATTAATATCAGTTAATGCAAAGCTTTGGTCCGCTATTTTTATCCTGTCTTTCTCAAATTGAATATGCTGTGGAATGAAATGTTCAGGTTTTACTGCCTCCACACCTGCAAGAAATATCTGTATGGCATCTGCTCTTGACATACCCGAAATTAACATTAGTTTTAAATCCCTGACGCTGTACTTTCCCAATCAATTTTATATTATCTTCGGTGTCAATTAGTTGTTTAACTAACTAATTTGAAATATCTTATAAACGCAAAGGATAGTTGTATGAAACGTATAATAAAAAAAGTTGCGGTATTAGGTTCAGGTGTGATGGGTTCCCGTATTGCATGTCATTTTGCAGGGATAGGGATCCCGGTTTTACTGTTGGATATTGCTCCAAAAGAATTAACGGATGCGGAAAAAGCGAAAGGATTGACGCCTGATCATCCCGCCATAAAAAACCGCATTGTAAACGATGCCCTTGCGGCGGCCATAAAGTCGAATCCTTCGCCGGTATATACAAAAGATGTTGTGAAGAAGATTAAAACCGGAAACTTTACAGATAACATGAAAGACATCGCGGCCTGCGATTGGATCATTGAGGTAGTAGTGGAAAGATTAGATATTAAGCAAAGTGTATTTGAGGAGGTGGAGAAATTTCGCAGGCCCGGAACGCTGATCACTTCCAATACTTCCGGTATTCCTATACACCTCATGGCGGAAGGCAGGAGCGAAGATTTTAAAAAAAATTTTTGCGGCACCCATTTCTTTAATCCTCCCCGTTATTTGAGATTATTAGAAATTATTCCCACCGCTTATACCGATAAGGGCGTAATAGATTTTTTAATGGAATATGGTGATTTGTACCTGGGTAAAACCACCGTATTGTGTAAAGATACTCCTGCTTTTATTGCCAACAGGATCGGGGTATACAGTATGGCATCCATATTCAAACTTGTTGAAAAATTAGGCTTAAGCATTGATGAAGTGGAGGCGCTTACAGGTCCGGTTTTTGGTCGTCCCAAATCGGCAACTTTCCGAACTGCCGATGTTGTTGGCATTGATACATTGGTTAAAGTTGCCCGTGGGGTTTATGATAATTGTCCTGATGATGAAGCAAGAGATACTTTTATTATTCCTTCATGGGTAGAAAAACTTGTGGAGAATAAATGGCTGGGCGATAAAACCGGGCAGGGATTTTTCAAAAAAATAAAATCGAAGGGTGGCGGTTCCGAAATATTAGTGCTCAACCTTTCAACGCTTGAATATGAGCCACGTAAAAAGCCAAAATTCGCAACAATAGAAACCACTAAAGGTATAGATGATTTGAAGTTGCGTATAAAAGCACTGGTGGCCGGGCAGGATAAGGCCGGAGAATTTTACAGGCAATTTCATTACAGTTTATTTTCTTATATCTCTCACCGGATACCTGAAATTTCTGATGAAGTATACCGTATTGATGACGCTATGAAAGCCGGCTTTGGCTGGGAGATCGGCGCTTTTGAAACCTGGGATGCCCTGGGTGTGGAAAAAACGCTTAAAGCGATGAAAGATGCGGGCTATACTGTTGCATCGTGGGTTGATGATATGCTTGAAAAAGGGAACACCACTTTTTATAAAGTTGAGAAAGGGGGTACATTATGTTATTCGCCCGTCAGCGGTACTTACGTTTCAACTGTGGCTGCAGGAACAGAAAATGCTTTTCTGGTAATGAAAAATTTTGCAGGCCAAACGGTTTGGAAAAATAGTGCGGCTAATGTGTATCATTTGGGCGATGATGTGCTTGGACTGGAATGGAATACCAAAATGGGAACAATAGGCGGGGAGGTGCTGGAAGGTATTCAAAAGGCAATTGCATTAGCTGAAGAAAAATACAAAGGTGTTGTAATAGCCAATGATAGTCAGAACTTTTCTGCCGGTGCTAATGTGGGTATGATCTTTATGTTTGCCGTGGAGGAGGAATATGATGAGCTTGATATGGCTGTTCGGGCATTCCAGAATACAATGATGCGTGCCCGGTATTCAAGTGTACCCGTAGTGGTGGCGCCTCATGCTTTAACCTTAGGCGGCGCCTGCGAGTTGAGTTTGCACAGCGACAAAGTGCTGCCTGCAGCAGAAAGCTATATAGGATTAGTAGAACTGGGCGTGGGGTTGATACCCGGAGGTGGCGGTACAAAGGAATTTGTACTGCGTGCCGCTGATGAAATGCACGAAGACGAGCCGGATACGATTACTTTAAAGAACCGTTTTTTAACGATAGCAACCGCTAAAGTTTCTACCAGTGCCTTTGAAGCTTTTGACCTGGGTATTTTAAGAAAGGGACATGATGAAGTGATCATTAACCAGGACAGGCGGATTGCTGCCGCTAAAAGCAGTGTTATAGAAATATTTGATAACGGCTATGTTACTCCTGTACAGCGTACCGATGTTAAAGTGGCCGGGCGTTCTGCTCTTGGGGCTTTATATGCCGGTATTAATGGTATGTGGAGAGCCAATTATGCTACAGACCATGATGTGGTGGTAGCTAAAAAATTAGCATACGTAATGTGCGGCGGCGACCTTAGTGAACCCTCTTTGGTTAGCGAACAATATTTGCTTGACCTCGAAAGAGAAGCGTTTCTGAGCCTTTGCGGTGAAAAAAAGACGCTGGAACGGATACAAAGTGTTTTAAAAGGAGGTAAGCCGGTTCGGAATTAATTTGAAAATTTGAAAATTTGAAAATTTGAAAATGTGGAAATGTGGAAATGTGCGGTCGTTACGCAATGAAGGAGCGTCAGACCGCATACAGGAATTTGGAAATGGAAAGGATTATAATCTCCCCTTTAGAAGAAAATAAAACATCAGCACCAGCAATAATATAATGATGGTAGCTGCAACAGGTGTTATCAATTCAGGTTGTTTTTTTGATAACAGCTTTTTTCTGCGTTTGGAGAGTTTTTTTACCAGCATTTTGTTAAGCTCATTAACTACCACGGGAAGGTTGCTCTTATCCTGCACCTGCTCTAATCCTTCTGCTGCATCGCTGTCGAAATCGGAATCTACCAGTATCTTTTCTATTTCATGCTTTTCTTCCGGCGATAGTTTATCTTCCAGGTAGTCTAACAACTTCTGTTGGTCTATTTCTTTTGAATGGGATAATATGTTTAATAAATCATTGTTCATATTTTATAATTACTGCGATCACACTTTATTTTCCTTCATTTTTTTCTCCATAATGATCTTCAGGTTACGTTTCCCGTTTTGAATATGGCTTTTAATTTGCATGGGCGAATACCCGGTTAATGAAGCTATATCATGATAGGATTTTTTTTGGAGGTAAAAAAGGATAATGCATTGTTTTTGATCCTCATTAAGTTCTTCAAGGGCTTCACTCAGGGCAGAAAATGTAGCATCTTTTTGCTGATGGTGAAGTATGCTGTTATTTTCATCCGGTTCTGAGGCCATCATCTTTTCTGTAACAGGCAAAGGGGTTTTCCCTTTATCTCTCAGTTGCATAAGACAATAATTGCGGGCTACCATATACAACCAGCTTTTGAAATAGGTAACGGGGTATTTTTGCAGTTCTGAAATGGCTTTTAAAAAAATTTGCTGTACTGCGTCTTTGGCTTCCTCCTCCTGCTTTAAATACTTCATGCACACACCATACAACAGTAAGGTATACCGCTGCATCAGTATACCCAGCCATTCATTATTACCATCAGCATAATAATTTTCCAATAGCCCGGTATCTGTTATATGGTTATATTGTAAAGAAGCCACACCTGCAAAATGAATTTGTATATAACCTATAGATGCTGATTGTTATTAATTCCACATGCTGTAAGAGCAAATAGAAGCAAGGTTCTCTAAAGTCAGGCGTTTACCCGCCATGCAACTTATTTCTTTTCTCCAAAATTCTCTTTGTAAAAAAGGATCGCCTCTTCTATTATTTTGAGTGCCGTTGCCTTATCCTGGAATTCATTAACGCTCACTGTTTTGTTTTCCAGCTTTTTGTATTCTTCAAAAAATTGCCGCAATTCACTAAAAAAATGTTTGGGCATTTCTTCTATATTATTGATATAATTTACACCCGGATCGTTGTTGGCAACCGCTATAATTTTATCGTCTGCATCACCTCCGTCAATCATCTGCATTACACCAATTACTTTGGCCTGAACCAGGCATAAAGGTTGTATGCTCAAACTGGAGATCACCAGTATATCAAGGGGATCTTTATCACCGCCATACGTTTGTGGAATAAAGCCATAGTTCACAGGATAATAAAAAGAAGAATAGATGACCCTGTCTAACTTAAGCAATCCGCTTGGCTTATCTATTTCGTATTTCTGCCTGGATCCCTGGGGTATTTCTATTACAGCATTTACAATTCGTGGTGAACTTTCGCCGGGAGCTACGCCGTGCCAGGGATGAAGTACTGTTTGCATAATTAACTGTGATTTTACAGGAAAGATAGCAATAAAACCAAACAGCGTATCTGGATTTTTTTGCCGGATTTATATGGTGGCATGCATACAGATGAGATATGATAAGTACATTTTATTCGGCTGCTGTATCTCCCGTGAAAGTATATTTGAAGTCAACCCACCACTCGCCATTCCTTTTAATTAATTTAATCTCGCTGTTCTCTCTTTTGAAAGAATTGGAATAATTAATAATGGTGATGGAATCATTAAGAGACTGGGATTTATTAATGATGATACTGGCGTCTTTATAATTATCCTTCTCTTCCTGGCTTTCTGCAGCGTATTTCTTTTCAATATTTTCAAATAATCTTTCATTAGCCGCACCGGGCAGGATAAATATTTTGGCTCTGCGCATATCACCATCGAGGGCAAAACGGATAAATTCTCTACCGGCTTCAAGCGGATCATCGGGTTTTTTGTAATCCGCATTTCCCGCACAACCGGTTGTTATAATAAAAATGGCTAAAAGAAAGATAATTATACTGCGCATGTAGTCAATAATTGTAACAAAAGTACGAATAAAACGCTTCTGTCAGAATCCCGTACGTCCATCTCTTACTTTTACTTTCTTCTTTCCTGCATTCTTTTTTTCCCATTCAGCAACTGCTTTGGGCTTTTCGGCTACTTTTTTAGAAGCTGTTGCAGTGGTTGTGTTACCGGAGTTTTTTTCTTTTTGTCCAAAAAAATAGTTTTCCTGCTTTACAATAAAGCCTGTATTGGGATCGTAAAATTTCCAGGTGCCGTGCGCTACCGTGGCTACTTCTAATTTTATGATTTTTGTTTCCCATTTATCGGGAATGGCGGGGTCCGGTACCTGTACGGTGTCATAAGGGTTTTCAGGGTTGGTAGCCCTCCAGCTTTCTTCCCGGAGCAAATCACCCATTTTGGTATAATACTGTTGTTTGCCATCTTTTTCACCCCACTTGTAATTTTCTATAGCTATCAGGTCACCAACAAGATTATATTTTCTCCATAGGCCTTCTTTTATATCATCAGCAAAATAACCTTCTTCTTCATAACCAGGTTCACCACGCAATGCATCTACATGAATTACCCATGGCCCTTGTTTTTTGTTGTTGTTATCTACCCTGTTAAGCGTATCTCCTTTTATGGATATGATAAAGCTTTTTAATTGCGCCTGGCTCTGCAGGGAACTGAATAACAATACAATAAAAATGTAGCGCATAGAACAATATTTAAAAGAAACCCTGATCCTGCAAAGATATACCCAACAACAATGCCATGTTACACTAAAAAGTTAAAGAAGCGGGTGTCAGGCCTGCAAGGCCCCATCCGCGTTCTGTAGTATAACTGTAGAAGTCTGAAGCTGATTCAGGTGATGCAAGGTACGTACAGGACAATGTTCGGTTTTATAAAAAGATTACCATTTGTTAAATATCACTGGTGCCTTATTTGCGTTAAGAGGTAAAATTTTTAATCTATGAGAGCAATGCTCAACGGTATTTGGCGTATAATGTTTATATGCGTTATTTTTTCCTGTACCAAAAGTGATATGGAAACTGATTTAAATGAGCAAAAGGCAGCCGATGTTCAAAAACCAGATATTGCCTATAATGTAAAAGCCGCAGTAATGCTGGATATGGTAAACGATGTTCGGACAAAGGGCTGCACCTGTGGAAATACAGCAATGCCCGCTGTTGCGGCGCTTACCTGGAATGATCTGTTGGCCAAAGCCGCCTTTGATCATAGCGATGACATGAAAGTAAATAATTACTTTTCGCATACAAGTGGTGAAAATACAACGGCCGGCGACAGAATAAGATTAGCAGGATATGAATGGCGCGCCTATGGCGAGAATATCGCTTTGGGGCAAACAACAGAACAAATTGTAATGAATAGCTGGCTGAACAGTGAGGGCCATTGTAAAAATCTTATGAATAAGAATTTTAAAGAAATGGGTGCGGGGCGTTCAGGTAATTACTGGACACAGGTATTTGGTGCAAAATAATGGTAATGCTTTTAAATATTCAGCCCTGGTAGCTTTACAAAACTTTCAGTTGATTCCTTTTAACGGCTCTGTAAATTCATTTTCGCTTTTTGATATTACCAGTGTAGCCACACCATTGCCGATAATATTGGTAATAGCCCGTGCCTCACTCATAAATTTGTCAACAGCCAGTAAAAATGCCAATCCTTCTAATGGAATTTTATGAAGCGCGGTAAGTGTGGATGCAAGTATAATAAAGCCACTGCCGGTTACACCTGCGGCGCCTTTGGAGGTAACCATGAGGATACCCACTATAGATATCATTTCAATGCCAGACAAGTGTACATTGTATAACTGTGCAAGGAAAATAACTGCCATAGAAAGGTAGATGGATGTGCCATCTAAATTGAAAGAATATCCTGTAGGAACAACCAGTCCTACTACTGGTTTACTGCATCCCATCTTTTCCAATTTTTCCATCAGGGAGGGCAGGGCGGTCTCTGAAGATGAGGTTCCGAGTACAATCAGCAGTTCTTCCTGTATGGTGCGCAGGAACTTCCATATGCTAAGCTTATAATAGCGCAGGATAAGTCCTAATACAATAAAAATAAACACAGCCATAGTGCCATACATGGTAAGCATTAATTTACCCAGGGGGATAAGTGTTTTTATACCGAATTTCCCTACTGTATAAGCCATTCCCCCAAAAGCTCCCAATGGAGCCAGGTACATTACATATCTTAGCGCTTTAAATACGAAGTTTGTTATTTTCGTTAGCAGGGGTATAACTTTATTTTGATGCCTGCTCATACCCAGCAAAATCCCGCATACAATAGCTACTATAAGTACCTGCAATGTAAAGTTCTCCCTGATAAAATGAAGCCAGTTAAAATTGGCATTACCTCTTTCATATGCAGAAACATCTTTTATGGGTAGGCCTGTTTTATCAATTTTGCCCGGTTGAACTATATTGGCAAATACAATTCCGATGATGAGAGCAATGGTTGTAACTATTTCAAAATAAATGACCGCTTTTAACCCAATCTTTCCTACTTTTTTAAGGTTGCCCATTCCAACAATACCCAGTACGATGGTAAGAAAAATAATGGGGCCGATAAAAAATTTGATCAGTTGTATGAAGCCAGTGCCCATCCATTCGGTTTTTATGGCTGTAGCCGGGAAAAAGTAGCCCAGTAATACGGCAATAACAATTGCAAGTAAAACCCAGAAAGTAAGGTGAGAAAAGATACGCTTAAACCCTTTGGCTGGTTGCATGCATACAATATTGAAGCAGTGGGTGAATCTATAAAAAATTTAAATGTAGTGTAAAATACAATACCGGTTGAGCGTTATGAACATTCTTTTGAACCCTGAAACGGGGGAAGAGAATAATGCTTTTATTTGTAATGAAATTGTGCATTCAAAATGAAAATTGATATTGACAGCTTAGATAAAGTATTTTTTATTGGTGTTGCAGGTACAGGTATGAGTGCATTGGCGCAATACCTGGCCGGCATGGGAAAACGGATATCCGGGTCCGACCGGTATTTCTCCACAGGCGATTCCGGCGATGTGCAGACAAAATTGGAACTTGCAGGAATACGATGCTTCAGGCAGGATGGAGAAGGTATTACAGCAGATACGGAGCTTGTGGTAACATCTGCAGCCGTTGAAGATACTGTAATGGAAGTGCAAAAAGCAAAACAACTGGATATCCCCATTATTAAGCGGTCCGAACTGCTTGCTGCTATTGTCAAAAGCAGGAGAACCATTGCTATTGGAGGTACTTCAGGCAAGAGCACTACAAGCGCCATGTTATTTGAAATTTTGAAATATGCCGGGCTTGAGCCTGGTATTATAAGCGGCGCAGGATTGGTGAGTCTTATGGGGCAGGGCAAATTTGGCAATGCTGAAACAGGCAGGGGTGAGTGGCTGGTAATTGAAGCGGACGAAAGCGATGGCTCTATTGTACAATATGAGGCCGAAATAGGGGTAGTGTTGAACATCGATAAGGATCACCAGGAGATAGATGCGCTTATGGATATTTTTGATGTATTTAAAAGAAATACAAAGGGTACATTTATTGTTAACCAGTCACATTCGCTGGCGGCAAAGCTTTCACGAGATATCAAAACAGATTTTTCTGCAGATACCGGCTCGGGTGCAGGGTATATTGCTACAGGTTTCAGACAGAATGGATTACATATTGAATTTTTGGTTAACGGTATTCCGTTTTCCCTGCATACAGTGGGAAGGCATAATATGGAAAATGCGCTGGCAGCAGTGGCAGTTGCGGGGTTTTTGAATATTGATTTACAAACCAGTGCTGCCGCACTGGAAAAATATCAAGGCATTTACAGGCGGCACCAGGTTATAGGCAATAAGCATGGCGTATGGCTGATAGATGACTATGCGCATAATCCCGCCAAGTGTGCTGCATCTATAGCTGCATGCCAGTATATTGCACCAAAAGTTATAGCCTGGTTTCAGCCTCACGGCTATGGACCCACGCGATTTTTGCATCATGATTTCGTAAAGGAAATTGCTGCCGTTTTAAGACCGGCGGATGAAATATGGATGAGCGAAATATTTTATGCAGGAGGTACTGCGGTTAAGAATATCTCTGCCAATGACCTGATCAATGATTTGAAGGCACTTGGGAAAAAAGCTTTTTTTGCCGAGCGTCGGGAAGATTTTCCGGAAGGAGTACGGGATCATCTTACTGACAATTGTGTGTTGCTGCTTATGGGTGCGAGGGACCCTTCCTTAGAAGCATTTGCACAAAAAGTATGGGAAGAATTATAAGGTGACTGATCTTATACTGCTGGTTTCATTCTTATATTCCACCATATTCCTTTAAAAAAGGATTGCAGGTGCATAAATTGTCTTTTCACTGAAAACTTTATAATGGTAGCAGGTACCGTGCAAAACGTAAAAAAGGATAAGAAAACAAAAAATTGTAGCAGATTGCTGTTCCGGCGCATAAACAGAATGCGGTTGCGGGTGGTATAATATACATGGATTGCGCTTTTGGGCGAGGAGAGGAGGGGGTTTTTATTATAAACGACAGCTTTAGGCTGGTACAATATTTTATATCCTTTTTTTAATATGCGGGCACTTATATCGGAATCATCAAAATAAGTAAAGAAATGTTGTGGTAACATGCCTGGATGTTGAATTACACTTTTCCTTATCATCATAGCGCCGCTGTATGCGCCGTGAGTATAAAGAGGTGTATCATATTGTCCCCTGTCTTCTTTTTTATTGCCGATGATGGTGTTCCGGCCGGTTACCCTGTTCAATGCATTATATCCGGCATACTGTATTATATTTTTTTTGTGAAAAGAGCAAATTTTAGGGCAGGTCACCCCAAGCGCATGGTTTGTTAGAAACGGGGCTAAAAGATCATCTAATATTTTTTCTGTTACTTCTATATGATTGTTTATCAATAAAATAAAATCACCTTTTGCTTCCTGTACGGCCCAGTTTATGCTGCCTCCTGTATAAGCTTCCCTTTTTAAAATGCGGGTATTAGGATAGTTTCCTGCAGTTATCCTGCCTGTGGGATCAGCCGCAGAACCCATATCACAGACCAATATCTCATAATTTTTGTAATGGAGATGCCTTGTAGATTCTAAAAATTGACAGGTAATTTCTGTTTGATTCCAGTTAAGGGTAATAATTGATATTAAAGGCGTTGCTTTTACAAGCAGGAACTTTTTTTCAGGCATGCTATTATTTCTCTTCATATTAGTATAGATAAAGATCCGATGAACGTTGAGAAATAAAGGATTTAAATACAGCTTTTCAAATATGAAGTTGGATCGGAATGTATGGGTAAGTAACCCTGAAGGATAAGGGATCTCTAATACTGGATTAATCTGGTTAGTACATGTTATAAAAATAGTGAAATATATATTTTCTGCCGCAGGTTATTATGGTATTGTCTCTTAAATATTGAACTTTTATTTGATGAGATTTTATAAAAATTTGTTTGTAAACCATATATACATTGCGATGTTTATATACATGTAAAAATTTTACCGGGAATTTATCTTTTGGTAATTCATTTTCATGTGATAAATATTGAACAAATGGGGGTGGATATTTTTTTAGAAAAAGAAACTAACTTATTGATTTTTAGAAAAAAGATAAGAGAGGATGAGTTTTTTATTTTTAATAAACATGTATTTTACTTAAATCATTTAAATCATATTTTCTTCAGTTGAAAGTTTTCCACTTTTAGCATTTATTAAGTAATTGGTATAATACTTGCAGTCTTCTTCACTCTTTTATAACATACTAAATCCAGTTACTATGCGTAAACTTTACTTAAGGTTTCTCCGCAGGAAAGAATTATGCACCTACTATGAATAGACTGTTTTTGTAGGTGCCTTCCAAATGTCAATTTTATTTTTAAACCCCTTTTATTTCCTGAAAAATCATGAACCAGAACCAGAAATGTGGCATTCTGCCCAACTCATCATTGCGTAAACTTTTTTCTTTTTTTCTTTTCCTTTCTTCTTTTTTCTTATTCAGTATTCAAAGCTCATTTGCACAATACCAAAAAACGCAAAGAGCTGTTTATCAAAAAATGGGTTCCTATGTAAATGCATATTACGAATCCTTGCCCGTTGATTATGCCGCAAATCCAACAAAAAAATACCCTTTACTTATATTTATTCATGGGAAAGGAGAATTGGGCAATGGAAGTACTACTCAGTTGCCTCTTGTATTAAGAAATGGTCCCCCAAAATTATTAAATCAGGGAGTTTTTCCTGCCAGTTTCAATGTCGGTGGTCAATCTCATTCTTTTATAGTAATATCACCGCAGATCAATACTTATAATTATTCATTGTCCACTACATTTATTTCCCAAATCCTCGCTTCTTGCCAGTCGAAATACCGTGTAGATGAACAGCGCATTTATATTACCGGTTTAAGTATGGGAGGAATGATTGGCTGGAGGTATATTGGGGATAACAAAGCCAGTGCAGATAAAATTGCTGCAAGTGTATTGGTTTGCAGTGGCGCTAGTAGTACTGTTTCCAGAATTACAAATATTGCCACATCTAAATTACCGGTTTGGCTTACAAATAATTCAGGTGATCCTATAATATCCGCGGCAACGGCTACTGCCGCTGTAACCGCTTTAAATGCATTTATTCCAGCCCCTCCTAAGGCTTTATTGTCTATTTTTAACGCTACAGGACATGATGCATGGACCAAAACCTATGATCCCGCATTTAAGCAAGGAAATTTAAATGTGTATGAATGGATGCTTTCCTATAAAAGAGGAACTTCTTCAGAACCTGTTCCTGCCCCTGTTTCACTTACGGCGAATGCTGGTTCAAATCAAACCATAACGCTTCCTGTGAGTAGTGTTACTGTAGACGGCAGCGTTAAATCAACCTATCCGGCTGGAACTACTATTTTATGGAAAAAGATGGCAGGACCGGCTACAGGTACAATTACAAGCCCCACTTCATTAAAGACAACGATAACAGGCCTGACAACAGCGGGTGATTACCGGTTCGCTTTGATGCTGACAGATAGTAAGGGGAATGTTTCCACATCTTCAATGCATGTTATTGTAAACCCTGCTGCCTCAGGATCAACTATTGCATTAAAGTCGAGCGCAGGCGCTAATCAAACAATTCGACTTCCTGTAAATAGTGTAACTGCAGATGGCGCTAAATCGACCTATCCTGCGGGAACCACTATTTTGTGGAGAAAGATGGCAGGACCGGCCACAGGTACAATTACAAATCCGGCATCATTAAAAACAACGATAACGGGGCTAACAACAGCCGGTGATTACCGGTTTGCTTTAATGCTGACAGATAGTAAAGGGAATATTTCCACATCTTCAATGCATGTTATTGTAAATGCTGCTGCGACATCAACAGGCACAACAACATTGAAGTCCGTTGCCGGAAGTAGTCAAATCATCACGCTTCCCAACAGTTCGGTTACCTTAGATGGCACTGGTTCCACCGGACCTGCGGGTCTTACTCATTTGTGGAAGCAAACAAGTGGTCCTAAAACTGCTACAATTGGAAGCATATACAGCATTAAAACAACCGTTACCGGTCTTACTACTGCAGGTACCTATTCATTCCAACTCACGTTGAAAGATACTAATGGTAATATTGCTATATCAACTGTAAATATAATTGTAAATGCTGCTGCAACTACATTGTTAAAATCTGTGGCAGGTAATAACCAAACTATTACCCTTCCTGCAAGTAGCGTTACTTTAGATGGTACCGGATCAAGTGGTCCTGTAGATGTTACTCATTTGTGGAAGCAAACAGGTGGTCCTAAAACTGCTACAATTGGAAGTATATACAGTATTAGAACAACTGTTACCGGTCTTACTACTGCAGGTACCTATTCATTCCAACTCACGTTGAAAGATACTAAGGGTAATATTGCCACCTCAACTGTACAAATAATTGTAAATGGTACGGCTTCTACTTCTTCAAAAAGCAGTAGTTCAGGTGTAGTGGAATTAAAAGCAAATGCAGGGGGTAATCAAACTATAGTACAGCCTGCCAGTAGTGCAACACTGGATGGTACAAGATCAACCTGGCCATCCTCATCGGGCACTACGCATTTCTGGCGCCAGTTTAATGGACCTGCTACAGCAAGTATTGCACATCCATATAGTATAAAAGCTGCAGTATCCGGTCTTACAAAGCCAGGTGATTATCAATTCCAAATTGTGTTAACCGATAGCAAAGGAAACAAATCAACTGCTTCAACTCACATCGTAGTTGAAGCAGCACTCTCAGCCAGGTTGTCTTCTTTGGCAGATGTAGCCGAAACTGAAAATATTGCCGCGCAAACTCCCGAGAATCTGCTCTTAACAAATGGTGAAGATTTAAAAGTTAACATTAACCCTAACCCTGTTCAATCTGATATGAATGTGCGGATTGATGGTAAGGCTACAGGAAGAGCTTCTGTTGTGGTGTACAATGTTCAGGGACAGCTATTATTTCAACAGGCTTTCGTAAAAGATAATTCAGGATCGGTTAACAAATCTTTTAATATTTCAAAGTTACCGGCGGGTATATATGTTGTGCAGGTAATTGTAGGAGATAAATACAAACAGATTATGAGAGTTGTGAAACAATAATAATACTCTTAGAAACATTCGTTAAAAGGTGATGAACACACATGTGTTCATCACCTTTTTTTTGCTTGAAACTTTTTATCATAAGCTAATGAAATAGTCACCATTCGGTATACGCTTGGCATTTCCTTTGGAGTTTATTACCTGATTATTCTAATAAGAATTTAAAGTAGATAATTACTATATCCATACTATTTGTAAGGATGTTTTTATAATCCGTATATCCTTAAAACCATGAATCCGAAAATTGAAAAGTTATTTTTCTCAGGTCGTTTATTGCTACAATGTTTCCTGTTTTTCCTTTTTTTTAGTAATAGTGCTTTTACACAGGTGCAGAACCAAACACCTGTAAGCACCCGACTTTCAACTAATATTGGAGGATATTATGAATCTTTACCAGTAGATTACAATAGCAATCCGCAAAAAAAATACCCTTTGCTTTTATTTTTTCATGGAAGGGGTGAAATGGGAGATGGCTCTTTAGGACAGTTACCGCGTGTTCTGGCAAACGGTCCTGCGCGATTAATTAATCAGGGAAAATTTCCAACCTCTTTCCTTGTCGGAGGTCAACAATTTTCGTTTATAGTTATTTCACCTCAATTGAATGAGCGTGAAGGTATTGACAGGGCCGAAATTACTGCAGTCATTAATTACTGTATAAGCAAATATAGAGTTGACGAAGACAGAATTTATATTACGGGATTAAGTATGGGTGGGGGGATAACAATGTTATATGTTGCGCGGTTCCCTCTTCGTTTTGCTGCAGCATTATCTGTAGCGGGTAGTGCACCGGCCTCTCCGGCTGGATCAAATGCAATAGCTAACGCGCACCTGCCTCTTTGGTTAACCCACAATACAGGCGATGGTACTGTACCAGCGACTCGTTCAATAAGCTGGCACGATTCATTAATTGCTCGATCAGCCAATCCTAAACCTATGTTAACTCTTTTTAATGCTAGTGGCCACGATGCCTGGTCCAAAACTTATGACCCCACATTTAAGGTTAACGGACTCAATGTGTACGAATGGATGCTTTCGCATAAACTTGGGGGATCAACAGCTTTACCTCCCGTTGCAAATGCCGGTATTAGTCAGGAAATAACATTACCTGCCAATAGTGTAACACTCGATGGTACAAAATCAACAGCCCCTGCAGGAACGATCAGCAGCTATGTATGGACAAAAGTATCGGGACCATCGAATGGAACAATATCTTCGCCAAGTACTAGTAAAACTACAGTTACTAATCTTGCAGAAGGCACATATCAATTTCAATTGAAGATTACAGATAATGAGGGTGGAACTTCAACCGCTATAGTAACGATAAAGGTTAATCCCGCACTCTTGCCACCTGTAGCCAATGCAGGGACTGCGCAAATTATTACACTTCCGGCAAACAGTATAACGCTTGACGGCACAAAATCAACAGCTCCTTCAGGCACCATCACCAATTATCAATGGAGTAAACTTTCAGGGCCTGCTTCAGGAACAATAGCAACTGACACTAATTCATCTACTATAGTAAACGGACTGGTAGAAGGTATATATGTCTTTCAACTAAAAATAACAGATAGTAACGCAGGAACTTCAACCGCTACTGTCAGCATTACTGTTAATGCGGCGCCTGTACCTCCCATTGCCGATGCAGGCAATGACCAAACAATAGACTTGCCTGCTAACAGTGTTGCATTAGACGGAAGTAATTCTACTGCGCCGGCAGGTAGCATTACCAGCTACCAATGGAGCAAGCTATCCGGTCCATCCGATGAAAACATAATCAATCCATCTGGTGTTTCTACAACAGTGAACGGACTTACAAAAGGGATATACCAGTTTGAATTGAAGGTGACAGATAATAATGGTGCAACCTCCTCAGCAA
Organism: Agriterribacter humi; assembly: GCF_009192765.1. Taxonomy (GTDB): domain Bacteria; phylum Bacteroidota; class Bacteroidia; order Chitinophagales; family Chitinophagaceae; genus Agriterribacter; species Agriterribacter humi. Next base: position 130,366 of record NZ_VOHQ01000014.1, read on the forward strand.
CAGTAACGATTACCGTAAATGCTGCGGTAGCTCCTCCTGTCGCTAATGCTGGTGATGCACAAACAATAACGCTTCCAAACAATGTGGTGACCTTAGATGGCAGCGGGTCTTCTGCACCAGATGACATGATCAGCGGTTATGCCTGGCGTAAAGTTTCAGGCCCTTCCGGTGAGACAATCACAAATCCGGCTGGTGTTGCTACTACTGCTACAGACCTTATGGAAGGTGTATATAAATTTGAATTAAAAGTTACAAATAGCCAAGGATTATCTTCTACTTCTGTTATTACCATCACGGTAAAGGCAGCGCCGTTACCTCCTGTAGCCGATGCCGGAGCAGATAAGATCATAACATTACCTGCTAACAGTGTAAGCTTAGATGGTAGTGGTTCTATTGCACCATCGGGCAGCATCAGCAGCTATGAATGGAGTAAGCTATCTGGTCCTTCGGGTGAAGCGATCATGTCCGCGGGCAGTGCTGTTACTGCAGTAACCGGTCTTACAGAAGGAACCTATACCTTT
>NZ_VOHQ01000015.1 GCF_009192765.1 Agriterribacter humi
AGCAAAAGAAAGCAGAAAAAGAATGACAATCTATACAGTAAAAATTAATGAAGATGACCCATTAAATAAACAATTAAATTTGTTTGAACCATTATAAAATATGTCAACCTATTTTAGGTACACACAGTCGGTATGAGCCAGCTATCAGCAAGTGAATACAGATAACACACTGAAAGCAACTTCTTTGTATTGCACACCTCATACCTTACTTCCCCATCATTCCATCCACGCTGGCTTTGCCGGGGCCCAGTAAAAATATAGCTATAAAACCGGTAAGATATAAAGCAGCCTTTTCGCCGCCTCCGAAGATGGCAGCATCATGGGCCTTAAATAAAGCAACAGCCATCCCAATAATGAGAGGCAATACAGTAAACCTGGTAAAGAGACCTATTATAACGAACATGGCGCAGAAGAATTCTGCAAAAAGACTAAGAGAAAGTGAAAATGTACTGCCTATTCCCAAAAAATTGATGAATGTATTTTTCTTCGCCGCAAAATGTACCAGTTTATCGTAACCGTGCGGCAACATCATTAAGCCCAATCCTGTGCGAAGCACTAATACAGCAATATTAAAAGCCCAGTCGGTATACCCCGTAGATAAAAGTTTTTTCATTTTTTTATTTTACTGCGCAAAAATAAGAGATACCAACCTTTTATCCACAAGTGTTTTGGAATGGTTATTGCAAAATTTGTTCACAGTACCTTAGCGCTGATTTTTACTTTAAGAAATTTGTAACAAAAGAGGATTGAACTTCGTGCAATCTGCCAACAGCAGCAGCGTTGTACGATAACACTACATATATGCAAAGACGCTTTATTTACATTACAATGGTACTGGTATGTATTACAGCCGGGGCCCTTGCGCAGCAAACAAGAATTTATACCGATCCTCAGGCCAATTATAAACAGGCCAAAGCATTTTTTCAGAAAGAACAATACAGCCTCGCTTATCCCCTTTTTAAAGAACTGAGAAACGGGATGCGCTCCACAGATCGCAGCAATAACAGTATAGCATACGATGATGTGCACTTTTATACCATCGCCTGCGGATTACAACAAAACGAAGTTTTCGCTGCAGAAGATGCAAAAAATTTCATTGAGGTGAATTACAATCCATCGCTTAAACAAAGACTGAGCTTTCATCTTGCAGAATATTATTTCCGGCAAAAAGACATGAAAGAAGCGTTGGCATACTACGAACAAACCAGTGCAGCGAGCCTGAGCAACAGACAGGTTGCCGATATGAAATTTCACCAGGGATATGCTTATTTTACACTACAACAGTTTGATAAAGCATCTCCCCTGCTCGAGTCCATAGCAAAATCTTCTTCCGATCCCAATTACAAAGATGCCAATTACTATTTCGGGCTGATTTCCTACGCCAAGCGCAACTACCGGGAAGGTTTAAGCGCTTTTCAGAAAGTGGAAAATGACGACCAGTATAAAAACGTAGTTCCCTTTTATGTGGCCAATATTTATTACGTGCAGGGGCAAAAAGATAAGGCCCTGCAATATGGTGAATCGGCTCTTGGTAAAACAAGCGGTTACTATGATATTCCAATGAAAGAACTGATAGGGCATGCCTGGTTTGAAAGAAAGGAATATGCAAAAGCCCTGCCTTACTTAGAAGAATATGTAAATAAAACAGATAAGGTAAGCCGTGAAACCCTTTACCAACTCAGCTATTGCTATTACCAGGGCAAACAATTGAATAAAGCGGTAGAAGGCTTAAAACAACTGAGTGGCGGCGAAGATTCACTCAGTCAGAACGCCATGTACATTTTAGGCGATGCCTATCTTAAATTAGGCGATAAAGCCAATGCAAGAAATGCGTTTTCATTTGGCGCTACCAATAATACAAACCCCACACAACGGGAAGTATCTAAATTCAATTACGCCAAGCTTTCGTATGAACTGGGGTACCAGGATATAGCACTAAACGAGTTCAAAAAATTTTTGGACGAATATCCCAATTCAACCTACCAGAAAGAAGCAGCCGAAATTGCAGCAGCGCTTTTAGCCAATACCAACAACTACCGCGAAGCCCTAAGCATTCTTGAAAAAATACAATCGCCTCCCGAAACGGTAAAAAGAATGTATCCCAAAGTGCTGTACGGCAGAGCAATGGAACTGATTAACGACCAGGACCTTAATGGCGCAAAAGCAGTGTTGGATAAAGCGCTTAAAGACCCTTTTAATGCACCGGTATTGCCCGTTATTAATTTTTGGGAAGGTGAAATAGCATACCGGCAAAACCGCCTTGATGAGGCTATATCCTTTTATAATGACTATCTCCGCAATCCGTCTTACTCAAGCGGGGAAGTTAGTGTTATTAATGCCAAGTATAACCTGGGTTACTGCTATTACCGCAAACTAAATTATCAGCAGGCATTGCCTTTTTTTGAGCAGGTGAGTAAAAATCCTTCTTTAAATGCCAAACCCGTTGAACAGGACGCGTACCTGCGCCTGGGAGATTGTTATTTTATGAACAAGGATTTTACCAAAGCCAGGGCTGTATATAATACCATCATTCGTTATTCCTGGCCTTCGGGTGATTATGCAACCTATCAAACGGCGATGATAGCGGGAATAAATAGTGGCAATGAAAAAATTAACCTCATGAAGAGCATTGAGACCAAATACCCTTCTTCGGTGCTCATACCTGATGTGAATCTCGAAATCGCGAAAACGTATCTTGCGGATGAAAGATACCGCGAATCCGTACCCTATTTAAACAATGTAATCAATGCCCCGGTAGCAGGTAACCTTAAACCGGAAGCCCAGCTAAAATTAGGTCTGTCTTATTTAAACCTGAACAACAATAAAGAAGCCCTCAATCAGTTCAAAAAACTGGTAGCGGATTATCCAAATACACCCGAAGCAAACGAAGCTATTGAAAATGTAAAAGCTATCTACACAGCGGATGGCAAAACAGAAGCATACGTTGATTTTATGAAAAGTGTAGGCCGTTCTGTTACTGTTGACGAAGAAGATAATCTTACTTACAGGGCCGCAGAAAATAAATATGTAGATAAAGATTTCAACAGCGCGCTTACTGCTTTTAACAATTATCTCAACAAATTTCCTGATGGACAGCATGCCTTAGATGCATGGTTTTTAAGAAGTGAAATTTATAACCAGCGCAAAGACTGGCAAAATGCAGCAGGCGGCTATGCAGAAGTTGCAGGAAGGGGCGCCAGCAAATATGCTGAAAGATCTGCTTCACAGGCAGGGCGCATTTACTACTTTGAATTAAAGGATTATGCAAAGGCAGAACAATATTTTACTGTGCTTAAAACATTGGCAGCAGGGGGCGAAAACCGGCTGGAAGCAATGCGGGGACTGCTGCGCAGCCAGTACCAGCAAAAGAAATGGGAAGAAGCTGTAGCGAATGCACAGGAATTACTGAAGGAGAAAAACACGAGCGTGGATGATAAAGTGCTGGCCTATATGACAACCGCAAGAGCCGAACAAAACAAGTCACAGTACGCCGAAGCTATACAGAATTTCAAAAATGTGGTAAGCATTAATAAAGCGTCCTTTGCCGCCGAAGCCCGGTATGAAATTGCCAGTTGTTACTATTCGCTTGATGATCTGAAAAACGCGGATAAAGCGGCTTTTGAAACCATCAACAAGTCGGGCTCATACGATTTCTGGATTACGAAGGCCTATATATTACTGGGCGATATTTACCTGAAACAGAAAGATTATTTTAACGCAAAAGCCACATTACAAAGCGTGGTAGACAACAGCAGTATAACCGAACTGAAGAATGAAGCAGCAGAAAAATTAAAGACAGTGATCAGTGAAGAGAAAAGTGAAAGTAAGATTGGGGGGTAGTTGATTTGTTTTTTACAGATTATAAAAAAGATGAGAATGCAAAACAAGATATATATCAAAACATTTCTTTTGCCGGCGTTAGGATTTTTATCCTGCTTAACCGCTGTGCAGGCCCAGGATCCGCTGAAAAAGCAAACCATTGAAATCACCTCTTCTTTTAAGCCGGAGTTAAAAAACGCCGCTAAGATAAATTTTGTTGCCGCTCCGCCGGTGCCTGATTCATCTAAACCAAAATTCAATTACAATATTCCCGTTACCAGTTTATCGCTGGTATACCAGCCCCTTGCTGTTAGTCCGCTGGCGCTCAACATAGACTCTTCCGGCAAATGGGCAGCCAGCAACTTTGTGAAATTAGGTTATGGAAATCTTCAAACTCCGTTTGCACAGAGCGGATTGAGTTTTAACAATGGTACAAATGCCAATCTCAATATTTTAGCGCATTATATTTCATCAAAAGGAAAATCTCCCCAGTACCAGGAATATACGGATGCCGGTGCAAGCGCCTATGGCAGTATCGTTACTGCCGCCAGGCAGGAGCTCTATGGTAAAGTTTCTTTCGGTAATAACAAGTACTACCTGTATGGTTATGATCATACTGCGTACCAGTTTGATAAGGGAGATCTTCTACAAAGATTTCTCAGCTTTGACGCAAATGTTGGCTTCAGAAATACAGAACCAACAGAGTTTGGTTTAAAATATCATCCGGATGTAAAACTCTCGTTCTTCAACGACAACCACGACGGGAAAGAATTTAATGCGGTGGCCGACTTACCATTAGAAAAGGCCATTGGCGATGCTTTGAGCATTAAGTTGGGTGTGAATGCTGATTATTCCCAGTATTCGCGCAGCACAGCGCCATCAATAAACAATACAATTGTCACTGTTCCTTTTGCCCTGCAATTCAAAAATGAAGCCGTTAATATCCACGGCGGTGTTATTCCTTCATGGGATAATTCCACGTTTAAATTAATGCCCGACCTCCTGGCAGATTTTAAATTAGGCGGCGAAGGACTTATTGTTCAGTTAGGCTGGCTGATGCATTATGATAAAGGTTCTTACAGGCGGTTTGCTTCCATCAATCCCTACCTTGCCCAACCAGACCAATTATTGAACACACGTGTAAATGAAACATTCGGCGGTATTAAAGGAACATTCCTGGAACGCTTCTTTTACAATGCAAAAGTGGGGCTGGTACAGTTTTACAATATGCCTTTATTTGTTAATGAGTATGGTGTACCGGGGTCCGTTGGATTTCCTTCTGCAGGAAATAAGTTTTCCATACGCAATGAAGAAAAGCTGAATGCTTTTCAAATGCACGGCGAAATAGGTGTAGTGCAGGCTGAAGACTTTTCGCTTGCCGGTCGTTTTAACTGGTTGCTCTTTAATAAACAAAAAACAGAACCGCAACCCTGGGGTGTTACGCCAAGAGAATTTAGCGCTGCCCTGCGGTGGAGAATATTAAGAGACCTTTGGTTCAAAAGCGATCTTTTCTTCTTTGAAGGAGCCAAATACCTTAAAAACGATGGCAGTGTAGGCACAGGCAGGCACCCGGTAGATCTTAACGCCGGACTTGAATTTAGAATAACCAAACAGTTTAACCTTTGGTTACAGGCCAATAATGTTTTCAATAACAAATACCAGCGCTGGAACCAATACGATGTATATGGCTTTAATATGCTTGGTGGTATTACATTCAATTTTTCGAAATAGCATAGTAAATCAAAGATCATTTATCCGGTAAACCGGCTGATCATTCCATTTCCGGTTCATCCTGCTGTGGCAAAAAATATTATCTTAGTGTATTGCAATCCGATTAAAGCTTTTACATGTTTCATATTCTGCATCAATATCTCATACAACATAAATCATTAAGTTTACCGGGGCTTGGCACCCTTGAGCTGCAGAATATTCCGGCTATAAGTAATTTTTCGGATCATATGATTGAGCCGCCTATGCAAAAAACAATCTTCGATGACATGCATGACGCGCCGGATAAGGATCTCTTTCAATATGTAGCATCGCGTTTGCAGGTAGAGGAATGGGAAGCCATTAAACGCGTAAATGACTTTTCGTATGAATTGAAAAATAAACTGAAAGAAGGTGATGAAATTGTATGGGACAAAGTAGGCGTTTTACGATCAGACCTAAGTGGCAGTATTACGCTGGAAGCCAGAACCATAACGTACGACTTCATGGAGCCTGTACCCGCAAAGCGGATCATCAGAATCAATGCCAATCATACCATTTTAAGGGGGGATACAGAAGTAAGCGGGAGCTTCATTCAGCACCGGGTTACGCACGATGATACCGATCCTGCCGGTGAAGTGTACATCGCTCTAAAGAAAAGATGGTGGATATGGGCCTGTGCTATAGGCGGGGCGGCGTTGTTGCTGTTGTTTTTGCATTTCTACAAAACAGGTTTCACACTCAACAGCCTGCACAATACCGAAAAAACAACGGTAAAAGAAGCGCCTGCAACCTACCTGCAGCCCGAATAGACTAACTGTTTTTGAGAGGAGCTTAATATCCGGTGGTAATGAATAACCAGGCTACAGCCAGCAAAGATGCCGCTCCAATGATCAGCACGATCATCTCCATTTTATTGTTGTTGCTTAGCGAAAAAATTAATTGCCAAAGGCTGGATTTATGTCGCGCCGCATAAGCGGGTTGCATAAAACCAGTCATCACTTTCTTCATTTTTACATCCTCCGGTATATAACTTGCAGGAGCAATTTCGTTTAAAGCGGAACTCTCGTTTACTTCTTTCTCGCGCACCTCCACCTTTACCATATTGGGCTGAGCTGTAGATTTTATTGTTCGGATCTGGATATGGTCAACCTTTGGTTTAAATGCCACAATATGACCAATATGCCTTACAGGCGGCTCATCATTTGAAATATTTTCATCATTCATAAAAAGGCGGTCAGCCCTGGTTAAGGATGCGTGTATATCTTTCATATTCACTATCCTGCTTCCAAAATTATCCATGCTGTTGGGCATCATTTCTACCGGGGGCGCAAATGCTGCCAGCTCATTGATCTCCGATGGATACTTCCAGGAAAAGCTTTTATTTTCAACCCAAACCAGGTCATAGGCCTTTAAACCCATTGTTTGTAATTCTTCAAGTGAGTAATGACCCAATTCGGTATTATTCCGCAATAACAAATATTCTTTCATGAACATACAATTTTGATCAGAGGTTCAATGCGAATATTTCAAAGGAAAGGATAATAGTATATAATGAATAACATGCTGCAATATGGCTATTCAGAGGAGAAGGATCTAAAGTTAAACAGGAGATATACAGTATAAGTTCAACAAAGGTATTGGAGTGTGGCTGAAAACAGTACAGTTTACCGGTAAAATTAGGTAAACTGTACGTTAAGATACTATATTAATAAGACATTTTATGAGGCAGTATTGATTTTTTGCTTTATCATAATTTAAAGTTCAAATGACCTGCTGATGCAAGGGTTATCAAACCCATCAGCATTGCGCTCAATCCGCCTCTTAAAATATTTGATTTTTTGTTTAAGATATTTTCCTTGTTTATAACTTTCTCCTTTTTATCCCTCACATTCCACACTGTTGTAAAGTTGTGAAAGTCAGCCTTGTATTCAGGGGTATCTACAATTTGATCTGAACCCAATACCGTATAAGAATGGTTCAATATAGCATTAGCAGCATCCACCGCATCCTGTTCTGCATCATCTTCTATAGCCACTTCATTATCAAACCCGTAAACAGGCAGTCGGAAATTTTGGGCTCTTACAAGATATTCATAACCGGGGGTTACATCACACAACACAGCATCGGGCTCCTGTATATATTCAATATTCACTTTTTTATACTCCATTTCAGCTATATGAGCATCAAAATACAGGATCTGCTTTTCTTTGCGGTTATTAACCAATGTACCTTCGGTAAACCCGGCTTTTGGCACAGATTCCCTGAATTCAATCATTTCTGAAGGATATTTCCAGGTAATGCTTTCTCCTTCTGCCCAGATCAGGTCAAATTCCCGGAGATCCATTTGTAATAAGCAGGTTGCAGTGTAAGGCCCCGTTTGTTTGTTGTTCCTGAGTAATAGATACGTTTTCATAATTACAGATTTTTTATAGTGGCTTTACAAAGGCAATGGATAAATAGAAATTCATTAACTGGTGTGAAGATACACACCAATGCTATAGCCGTGCAACGAAATCGGCCAACCTGCATCATTTTTCGATTAATGGAAAAAACGCACTTTACTGCTGTGCAACTGTCTTATTAAAAACGAAAAGTTGCAATACCCAGCCTATCATCATTACAGCCAGAGCGCCAATGGCATTCAGCCATAAAAAGCTGAGATTAATGATTTTCTGCTCATTGAGTATGAATAGTGTAACTACCAGTATTTCACCCAGGATGGCGCCCCAGAAAACGGCATTTCCTTTTACAGGCTTACTGTAAAAAGCCATCAAAAATACACCCAGGATCACCCCATAAAAAAGAGAGCCCAGTATATTTACCGCTTCAATTAAACTATTGCCGAGATTATAGGCAAACTGGGCCACCACAATACAAAATATACCCCAGGCTAAAGTATACCACCGCGAAACCCGGTAATCACCCGCATCGTCAAGATTTTTGTTGATAAACTTTTTATGAATATCTACAATCGTACTTGATGCAAGGGAATTGAGGGCAGCAGCTATACTACCCCAGGACGAAATAAAAATTACGGCGATCAGTAAACCAATTAATCCTTTGGGCAGGTAATCCAGTACAAAACGGAGGAAGATATAATTCGCATCATTGGAGTCCCCTCCCACTTCGGGCTTCACTACCAGTCCTTTAAAAGCGGTGCGCAGGCTGTCTCTTTGCCGGTTAATATGGGTAAGCTGTGTTCGGTTTTCTGCCGAAATATCGGCTGTTCCATTTGCCGCGATAGATTGTATCAATTGTTTTTTCTGCAAATCAACCGCCTGATAATGTTCCTGTATTTCCAATAGCGCGCCGGCGTATTTTGATTCACTTACTTTTTGAACCTGTGTTTGGTTAAAAAACAAAGGGGCATCATGAAACTGGTAAAAAGCAAAGATCAGCACACCCAGCATCAGGATCAGGAACTGCATGGGCACTTTAATCAATCCGTTCATCAATAGGCCCATCCGGCTTTCTTTAATAGATTTTGCCGTAAGGTAGCGCCCTACCTGGCTTTGATCGGTTCCAAAATAAGACAGGGCCAGAAAAAAACCACCAATTATTCCGCTCCATAAATTGTACTTGTCGCTCCAGTCAAATCCACCTCCTTCTTTAACGCCGGTTGTAATTACGTTGGTTTTCCCCATAGCTCCTCCTACCTGCAGGGCATCAAAAAGTCCTATCCCTTCGGGTAAATATTTTACCACCAGCCAACCCGCAATGAACATACTGGCAAAAATGATAACGATTTGCAACTGCTGTGTATAGGCTACCGCCTTTGCTCCTCCCGCCATCGTGTATATAATCAGCAGTCCGCCCATGAAAATATTGGTCCAGTAAATATTCCATCCCAATAAGGATGAAAGAATAATGGATGGAGCGTATATGCTGATGCCTGTAGACAGGCCGCGCTGCAATAAAAAAAGAAAAGAGGTAAGCGTTCTTGTTTTTACATCGAATCTTTTTTGAAGAAATTCATATGCTGTATATAACCTGAAATTATGGAAGATAGGAACAAAGGTTACACACAGAACGATCATGGCTAAAGGCAGTCCGAAATAATATTGTACGAAGCGCATGCCATCGGTATAGGCCTGCCCCGGCGCCGATAAAAAAGTAATAGCGCTGGCCTGCGTGCCCATGATGCTGAATAATACAATGTACCAGGGCATTTCGCGGTTGCTCAGGAAATAGCCATCGAGGTTCCTGGTGGTACGGCTCTTGTATACGCCATAAAGAATGATTACAGCAAGCGTTATAACCAGCACAAACCAGTCGGGGTAGCTCATGAAAAATATTTCGTGAAATAAATGAACAAGATGATCAGTAATACCAGCATGCCTATAACAATAAGGTACCACGCATTCCAGCTTTTAAATACAGGCGGGCGTTCCTCTGGTTGATGCATATCTTTTTTATTTAAATGAGCGGCGCAACAACAGCGCCACAATAATACCCATTAATATTCCATAGCCCACTTTTTTAAAGATCAGTGTAACCAAAATGCCCATTCCCACTCCAATGATCACTCCCACTGCAGAGCCTTTATTAATATTATTTCTTTTTTGCTGTGCCATTTGTTTTTTGAAAATTAGGATTAGAGACCAAATTAGCAAATAATCTGTAAGCGCCGCCAATACCGGCAGGTAATTGCCGGAAGAAAACCAAACCCGTGTAAATAAACCTGCCTTCTCCATAGCGGCCCACAATTAAACTTCCCTGCTGCTCTTCTTCCCCGGGATCCTTCATGCCGAGGATGCTTTTATATGCTTTATCCGGTTCTTCAGCAAAATAGATCCCTCTTTCCTGTATCCATCCATCAAAATCCTTTGAAGTGATCTTATTGGGCCAGTTCAGTACGGGATCTGCAGGCTGCAGAAAATGAACGGCGGCTGTTTCATCGGTTACTCTCGCTCTTGAAATTTCAAACGGATAGGGACCAATCTTTGCGTTAAGCGGCCCGGCATAACTGCGGGTATTGTATTGCACTACCAGGTTACCCCCTCTTTTTACATAATCCATCAGCTCTTCATGCACATTATTAAGCCATTCGTTCACATTATAGGCGCGAACGCCCATAACAATAGCATCAAAATCATTAAGATTACCGGCAAGAATGTCCTTATGCGTTAAAAAGGTTACTTCATATCCCATTTCCTGTAGTGCATCCGGTACCCTGTCGCCTGCACCGGTAATGTATCCAACTTTCTTTCCCGCCGTAATAATTTCATCTTCTATCACCTTTACTTTATTCAAATAAAAATAGGTAATGGCGGGTATGTGGTTATATTCAATTTTGCGAATCGTATAGCTTTGATACCTTTCTTTATAAGGCGCTCTTATATCAGCAAAAAAACGAAGTTCTTTGTCCCCGGCTTTTTTTAGTATATCATTTGTTTTTAAAGCATAGCTGATCGCGTCACTTTTTTGAAGTGATAAGGCGGAGTCGGTTAATACACTGTTCTTTACCAGCTCAGTTCCCTTATACTCATATTGATAATAGTATGCTTTTGCTTTTTGAAGCGATGTTGCCAATGATGTTACATTCAATTTTATGGCTGAAGCAGGTTGCTTATTCAGCCTGGTGAAAACAAACTGCGGCGACTCGCTCAGCGATAAAACCGGCACCACGGGCAGGGGCTGATATACTTCCCCCCGAACCGGATCGGTATATTTGTAACGAACCGGTGTTGAAAAATGAAAAACCTGGTTGTCTATATCAACCGAAACCGTCATTTCATACGCAGAGGGACTTTCGGGCAAGCCAATGAGCGATTGATCATCCACTATAAAATGACCTTCATTCAATCCTTTTTCCAGCCAATACGGTTGTGATACCGGCATATTAACGGGCACAAAAATGGTTTGGGTGTAGGAAACCAACTGGTTAGCAGGCAATGGCGCCGGAAGCTGGTAATCAAAAGGCCGGACCACAGTACCCGATATGTGCAATCCTCCCCTGTTAATAATGTTAATGTTTATGCGCAAAGAATCGCCAGCCGCCACGTAGGGTACACCCGCGGTAGCCTCAAAATATAAACCGGAGCAGGCCTGAATCAGTTCCGACAATTCCTTCAGCTTTTGAGTTTGCCAATAGGGAGAAAGCCCGTTAGTTGCCGCCAGGTTTTTATACAGGCTCGCCAGGTCCGGTACAGATTTTTCCGGGTGCTCATACGAAAAGCCATTGATCAACCTGTTTATCCGCTCCGCAAGTTGCAGGCGATCCAATACTCCAAAACCCGCAGTCCGGTTCCAACCTGTTTCCACTCCGTCCATCAGATCGCTTTTGGGCGTATCGCCGGCTACTGTCGCAAAATATTCCCATGCCGATCCCCGCTGGGCAGCCACGCCAAAGCCCTGGCTTTTATGCTGACTGCGGCTTTGAGCGGCTATCTCCCCATAACCTTTTCCTAACAGTGTATTGTAACCGCCAACATCCATTTTAAACTGGTCGTTGCTCTGGGTATTGTTTCCCCCAAAATTGAAAGTATTCCATAAAATGCGCTTCGCCTGCCAGGGTTGAACACCCTTCTTTAATTGCTCAGGAAATTTTTTCGGATCGGCGGCAGCAATAAAAGCCTCATGTGCGAGCACCGCTGAAGCAGAGTGGTGCCCATGACCGGCACGGCTGTCTTCCGGGAAACGGGTAATGATCACATCGGGTTGAAACTTACGGATCACCCAAACCACATCGCCAAGGATCAGCTCTTTATTCCACTTTTCCAAAGCCTCTTCCGTGCTTTTGGAAAAACCAAAATCATAGGCTCTTGTAAAAAATTGTTCTGCGCCATCAATGCGGCGGGCCGACAGCAGCTCCTGCGTTCTTATTAAACCCAGTTCAGCGCCCTGCTCATCGCCAATTAAATTCTGCCCCCCATCGCCGCGGGTAAGACTGAGATAACCTGTGCGGTATAGTTTTTCATTGGCCAGATAGGCCAATAATCTTGTGTTTTCATCATCGGGATGCGCAGCGATGTACAAAACGCTTCCCAATACATTCAGCTTTTTTAAGCGGAGTAAAATTTCAGAGCTGTTCAGCGAAACGGGTGGTTGGGCCTGTGAAATAAAAAAAGAAAAAAGAACTAAAAAAAATACTGTCATTTTCTTCATGCTGTTCAACTTTTATCCGGTTATCCTTACCACTCCCGGTCCCTTACTTCAACAGGAAATGTAAATTTAATGATTACACTTCAAAACGAATGATATGTGGATGGTTAAATAGCGGGATAGGCTGGCGCACAACTTCCCCATAAGCGTACCAATGACAGATAAAATTAAATCAGAAGCCAGAAATCCGAAAGGAATACAAAAGCATCAAGAAACAAATTACAAGAACCAAACCTGCCTGCGGCAGGCAAGCCTGTCCTTTGTGGCGGATAAATTGAAAAAGCCAGAAGCTATAAATCCGAAATCAGAAGCGAAAATGCAACCATAAATCATAAACCATAAACTAAAAATTTCAATACGTTTTTTGCCTGAAAAGCTTTCTGTCTCTACCGGTTCCTACATTTTTGAAGCTGTTGACGTGGCTTGCTGAAGGCGCTTTATTTATATTGCTATGAACAGAACCCATGTCAAAAGGATGACCACTAACCACAGGAATCGTTCTTTGGTTAAGCTTTTGAATATCATTCAATAAAGGCTTTTCGCCCTGGTCGCAAAAAGAAATGGCAATACCACCCGCACCGGCCCTTCCCGTGCGGCCTATACGATGTACATAGGTTTCAGGTACATTCGGCAGGTCAAAGTTAATTACGTGGGTGAGCTCTTCAATGTCAATACCACGCGCTGCAATGTCCGTTGCCACCAGTACGCGGGTCTTCCTGCTTTTGAAATTCTCAAGTGCCCTTTGACGCGAATGCTGCGATTTGTCGCCATGGATAGCCTCTGTACGGATGCCGGCAGTATTAAGCTTATACGCCAGCTTATCCGCGGCATGTTTCATTTGGGTAAATACCAATACGGTTTCAATAGACTTGTCCTGCAACAAATGGATCAATAATGATTGCTTGTTTTTTTTCTCTGCAAAATAAACGGATTGCTCAATGATCTCTACTACAGAAGATGCAGGGGTAACTTCCACTTTTACCGGGTCTTTCAACAGTACAGATGCCAGCTTACTAATGGCGGGAGGCATGGTTGCAGAGAAAAAAAGTGTTTGACGTTTGGTGGGCAGGTGAACAATGATGCGTTTTACATCATGTATAAATCCCATATCAAGCATACGGTCTGCTTCATCCAGTACAAAATATTGAATATGGTTAAGTGATACGATTTTCTGTTGCATCAGATCCAGCAAACGGCCTGGTGTAGCCACTATCAGGTCTACCCCTCTGCGGATAGCCTGCACCTGGCTGTGTTGCGGAAGGCCACCAAAGATCACCGTGTGTTTTACATTTAAAAACCTGCCGTAAGCCTGAATGCTTTCACCAATCTGTATAGCCAGTTCCCTGGTGGGCGTAAGTATTAAAGCCTGTGGCTGCTGCAAAAATTGAGTAGTTTTTTTCTGCTCATGGATCAGTTGCAAAACAGGAATGGTAAAGGCTGCTGTTTTTCCGGTACCTGTTTGGGCACAACCCAACAGGTCTCTTTTTTGTAAAATAGAAGGAATTGATTTTTCCTGGATTGGGGTAGGCGTTGTATAGCCTTCTTTGCTCAGGGCCTGTAATACAGGTTCTATAAGCTGCAAATTGTTAAATGACACTTGTAATTTTTTTTAGTAATAAAAGAGTGATAAGGCTATCAAAAAAATGATTGATACTTTATCTGCCTTAGGTTAAGCGGTCACTATGTTGGAGGAGAATGAACTACTACACAAACGGAGAAAGCAATAACATTAAGAGCAGCGAAGATATAATAAATAAACAAGAGAAAAAAATGCTATACAGGAAAATATTGCAACGCACCTGAATAAATAACATAAAATGCATACCTGGCGTATTTTACAGGGAATGAGTGCCGGTTAATACCCAATCTGGCAGGTTTAGTAGCCTGGCTTTTTTGTGTGGTGGATTATTGTTTAATATTCCAATGGATTCATCCTTGTATGCCGTATCCGTATTACACGGATTCCAGAAGTATCAACTTTCTTACCATGTCTGTATTTCTTTTTCCAATGCTTCCAATGTCGTAAATTCTCCTCTGCCGATACGCTCCATCGCCTCGTCAAGCTCACGGTTATATTGCTCAATGCTAATATGCCTTACCGGCTTACTGTCTGATTGTAAAAATGATTTCATCATTTCCACCAATGACTTCTTTTGCGGTTCGTTGAGCAGTATAAAATACCGTATTAACTCTTTGTCTAATACACTTGCCGTAATATTCATGCTTCTATAAATTTAGTTTAAAAAATGATAGTTAAACGGGTGATATTGGAGTAATATCTGTGTGGCTTTTGCCACACACCTCTCTATTGTATTGTCACCCTGAGTTACGAAGGGCCTTGTTTGGCATGCCCACTGATCGTAGCAAAGACAAACTCTTCCCTGCCTGCGGTAGGCAAGCTTCGTTAGAGTGACAGGTGGAAAGGTTATCCTGCTGAAGCACAAAGTGTCTGTCTGCAAGGGGGCAAAATACACACAACGGTTAATTGTTTATTTGATTGAAGTGGAGATAAAATATTCACTGCATCAGCATGTCAACCCATATCTGCCACAACCTCTTTTGCATATTAACGTAGTAGCACACAATACAAATTCATTTACATTTATAGTTTATTGGCAACATTACTATATTCAATATTAAATCATCGTTTATGGCCGGAACACTAAGTAAAATTAAGCAGGCATATCAACTATTTAAGACAATTGATTTCGATCAGCTTGGCAAGATCTCAAAAAAGGTTGACCTGCAAAAATTAATGGAAGGGTTTTCAAGGCTTGATGATAACCAGTTGAAGGGCCTGCAAAAACTGATGGAAAGCAATGGCAAACCTAAAAAAGCATTGCCTGAAATAAATGGCGATTTTTATGAGCTGTCGCTCCGGCTCAATGAGGAAGACAGGGCTGTTCAATTGCAGGTGAGGGAATTTATGGAAAAAGAAATTGCCCCGATCGTGAACAATTACTGGCTGCACGATGATTTTCCTTTTGAAATTATTCCAAAATTTGCAGCGCTTAATTTATGTGGCGTTACGTATAAAGGCTATGGCTGTCCGGGTAAATCTTTTTTAATGGAAGGCATTATCGCTATGGAAATGGCAAGGGTTGACGCTTCCATCGCTACATTTTTTGGCGTGCAGAGCGGACTGGTCATGGGCTCCATTTACCTGTGCGGGTCGGAAGAACAAAAAACATACTGGCTCCCGCGCTTGCAGCAATTTAAAGCTATAGGCGCATTTGGCTTAACGGAACCGGAGGTTGGCTCCGGTGCGGCAGGCGGACTAACTACTACCGCTAAGCGCACCGGTGATAAATGGACCCTAAACGGACAAAAGAAATGGATCGGCAATGCCACTTTTGCTGATGTTACCATTATATGGGCCAAAGATGTGGATGACAACCAGGTGAAAGGCTTTTTGGTTACCAAGGACGCTCCTGGCTTTAGCGTGGAAAAGATAAAAGGAAAAATGGCCTTGCGGATTGTTCAGAACGGGTTGATTACGTTGACCAATTGTGAGGTAATGGAAAAAGACAGGTTGCAGGGGGCCAGCTCATTTAAAGATACTGCCAGCGTATTGCGCATGACAAGAGCCGGAGTAGCGTGGATGGCGGTGGGCTGTGCAAGAGGCGCCTATGAAAATGCGCTGGATTATACACGCAAAAGAAAACAATTCGGCAAACCCATTGCCTCCTACCAGTTGATCCAAAATCATTTGGTGGAAATGCTGTCGAACCTCACGGCTATGCAGTCGTTGGTATTCAGGTTGTCGGAGCTGCAGGACCAGGGCTTACTGAAAGATGAACATGCTTCACTGGCAAAAGTATTTTGTTCTTTGCGTACACGCGATATTGTGAGCAAAGCAAGGGAAGTAATGGGTGGCAATGGCATTTTACTGGATTATAATGTAGCGCGGTTTGTAGCGGATGCAGAAGCCATTTATTCTTACGAAGGCACAAAAGAAATCAACTCACTGATCGTGGGCAGGGCTATTACGGGGTTTAGCGCGTTTGTGTAATAAGCTGTCAGCGGTTAGCTGTTAGCGATCAGCAATTCACGTTTATCGTTTATCATTTCACGAGTTAGGATGTGAGAGGTCAGCGGTGAGAGCGTACATTCAATCCATCGTTAGTACTCACCCGCATAAAAAGGTGCATTCAGCCTGTCATTAGTTATTATCCTCTGACGGCTCACTGCAAAAAACCAAATTACAAAAAACAAGATCCAAATAAAATATAAATTCAAAAAATCAGAAAACGAAAATTCCGAATTCCGAAGCGAAATGCAATCATAAACCACAAACCATAAATTATAAAATCTGAAGAGTATTCATTTTATCGTTAGTAGTAACTTACCTGATCGCTGATACCCCAAAAACTACCGCTTCCAGTTGGTGTCGGTAAGGTTATAGATCTCCTGTATGTCACGCAGTATTTTTTCGAAGTCGAGCTTCAGATCTTTAAGCAAACCGGTTTTTAAATCAAAAACCCAGCCATGTACGACGGGGTAGCCTGTTCTTACATACTCCTGCTGCACGCTTGCTAATTTAATTACGTTTACGCACTGCTCCTGCACATTCAGCTCAACCAGCCGGTCGTACCGCTGTTTGTCATCCGTTATAACGTTCAGTTCTTCTTTATGCAGGCGGTAAACGTCGCGGATATTTCTTAACCAGGGATTAAGGATACCCATGTCTTTGGGTTGCATGGCGGCTTTTACGCCACCGCAGTTATAATGGCCGCAAACAATAATGTGCTTAACATCCAAGTACCGCACACCATAATTGATTACTGCCATTACATTTAAATCTGTTGCGCATACCAGGTTGGCTATGTTGCGGTGCACAAACACTTCGCCCGAGTCGAGCCCCATGATCTCATTCGCAGGCACGCGGCTGTCGCTGCAACCAATATAGAGATATTCCGGGTTTTGATCAGAGGCCAATTTTTTAAAAAAGTCAACATCCAAAGCGGTTTTAGAAGCGACCCATTTCCTGTTGTTTTCAAAAATCTGTTCGTAAGTGGTCATGTTAAATAAAGGCGCATTGGCAGGCTATGCCTGTCTTCTGCTTATTGTAAGTTGTGAAATACTTTCTGTACATCTTCGTCCTGCTCCAGGCGGTCTACGAGCTTAAACACTTCCTGCGCCTGTTCTTCGGGCAATTCCACCGTAGTGGAAGGAATCCATTCCACTTCGGCGCTAATAGGTATAATATGCTTTTCTTCCAGCGCTTTTTGCATATTGCCAAAATCTGTAAAGCCTGTTCGCAATACCAATACGTCCTCACCATTGTCACCAGTGCCTTCACCCAGCTCTTCCAGTCCATAATCAATGAATTCCAGTTCAAGCTCCTCCGCATTCAGCCCTTCCGGCTTCAATTTAAATACGCCCATTTTTTTAAACTGGAAAGCTACGCTACCACTGTTTCCCAAAGTGCCGTTGCCCTTATTAAAATGCGATTTTACATTGGCTACCGTACGCACATGATTATCTGTTGCGGTCTCCACCAGCACAGCTACACCATGCGGGCCGTAGCCTTCATATAATATTTCTTCAAAATTTTCCATTTCCTTGCCCTGCGCTCTTTTAATAGCTGCTTCTACCCTGTCTTTGGGCATGTTCACACTTTTTGCATTTTGCATACAGCGGCGCAAAGCGGGATTGGTGCCAGGATCAGGTCCCCCGGCCTTAACGGCAATGGCTATTTCTTTTCCAATACGGCTGAACTGTTTTGCCATGCGATCCCAGCGGGCAAACATGGTTGATTTACGTACTTCAAATATTCTTCCCATTGATATCGTTGATTGTTTAACTGGTTGATTTGGTGATTGGTTGATTGGTTAAACATATTTTACCGCGGTTCCGCTGGCAATAACCATCAGCATGCTTCCACCGCTGCCTATGGTTTCAAAATCAAGGTCAATGCCCACCACCGCATTTGCGCCTAAACGCTGTGCTCTTTCGGTTAGCTCCTCCATTGCTTTTTGCCGGGCCTCATCCAGTACCTTTTCGTATGTGGCGCTGCGTCCGCCAAAAAAATCACGCAACCCGCCCATAATATCTTTCAAAAAATTAGCTCCTATAATTACCTCGGCCGAAATAACGCCCAGATACTGTTCAATCTTTTTCCCTTCTATATTCGGCGTAGTTGTGCAAAGCATTTTAAATTATTTTAGCGTTGCAAATGTAAGATAATGGAGTGAAAATGTTTGAGGGTGCACGCATTTCTGCCCAGATATCAAATATCCGGGAAATTATCGGCCATGTGAACAAATCCATTATCATTTTCCCAAAAATGTAAATCTGCATACCTTCAGTTTTTAAAATTTTGATTGATTTCAGGCTAAAAAAATACATCTGAAAAACATTACACGAACAGTCTGGACCTTATCGCTGGTGAGTTTGTTTACAGATACCGCCAGTGAAATGCTCTATCCTGTACTACCCATCTATTTACAATCTATCGGGTTTTCCATTGTACTTATTGGCGTTCTTGAAGGTGTAGCGGAAGCAACTGCAGGGATAAGCAAAGGATATTTTGGAAAACTTTCAGACAATTCATTCAAAAGAGTGCCATTTGTACAAATAGGTTATGCTTTAAGCGCTATCTCTAAACCCATGATGGCAATTTTTACTTACCCACTCTGGATATTTTTTTCGAGAACCATTGATCGTTTGGGTAAAGGAATACGAACCGGTGCAAGGGATGCCATTTTATCGGACGAGGCTACCCCGGAAACCAAGGGCAGGGTATTCGGGTTCCATCGCTCCATGGATACTTTTGGCGCTGTATTAGGTCCATTGCTGGCACTGCTGTTTCTTTATTTTTACCCCGGGCATTACAAAACTTTATTTTACATCGCTTTTATACCAGGGATAATTGCCGTTCTTACATCATTATATCTCAAAGAAAAAAATCCGCCTGTTCAAACAGCCAAAGCTACGCCCCCTTTTTTTTCATTCCTGAACTATTGGAAAAAAAGCCCGCAAATCTATCGCAAAGTGGCTACAGGGCTTTTGGTATTTACTCTTTTCAACAGCTCAGATGTATTTTTATTATTGAAAGCAAAGGAGGCAGGGTTAAGCGATATGCTTGTAATTGGCGTATATATTTTTTACAATCTTATCTATGCTTTATTTTCCTTTCCATTAGGCATTATAGCAGATAAAGCAGGGTTAAAGAAGATGCTTATTTTCGGACTTTTTATATTTGCCACAGTATATTTTGCCATAAGCCATTTCAGTAATTTTTATATACTGGCAGCTATTTTTTTTCTGTATGGAATATACGCGGCGGCAACAGAAGGTATTTCGAAAGCCTGGATCAGCAATATCACCGCCAAAAAGGATACAGCCACGGCTATTGGCACTTATGCCGGCTTTCAAAGCATTTGCACCTTGTTAGCGAGCTCTTTGGCCGGCTTATTCTGGTACCGGTTTGGAGCAAGTGTAACTTTTATTATAACAGGAACAGCAACACTATTGGTTATCCTGTATTTTTTATTTTATGTGAAGGACCGCGAATCCAAAAATATAATGCATCAGCAAAATGACAACGGGAAATAAACAAAAAGATGAAGCGTAAAAAGAATAAACATGCTGTTTAAATTAGAAAATACCCGAATCGTCCTACCTTAGCATTATGAGTGAACTTTCCATGGGTGATGCATTGAAAATGTTTCTTAAGAAAAGCAGGCTGAAAGGAAACATGCAGGCCATGCAGATAACGGATATATGGGCCGAACTGATGGGTAAAACGATTGCCCGGTATACCGATAAGATACAGATCATGAACCGCACTTTATTTATCGCTACATCCGTGGCTCCTCTTAAAAATGAATTGCTCTTTCAGAAAGAGAAAATTATTCAAAGAGTGAACGAAGCCCTTGGCGAAAACCTTATTACAGAAATTGTGATCCGGTAACCTACACCGAATGAATATAACTATGCAACTGGTCTATGGTTTCCTGCTGCGCAAGGATGGTTTCTTTTACAATATCCAGCACCGAAATGACCCCATAAAATTCGTTGCTTTTGAATACAGGCAAATAGCGGATATTATGCGCTGTCATTATACTCATGCATTCTTCAAGCGTATGTTCGGGAGTAATCCGGGGTAAATGTTCCAGCATAATTTCACTTACAGGCGTTTCACCCGATGATTTCCCCAGCAATATCACTTTACGGGCATAATCTCTTTCTGTAGCCAGCCCGCAATATTTTCCTTCACTATCCACTACGATCACCGATCCTATATTTTTTTCCGACATGATCTTCAGGGCTTCCAGTACAGAAACATCCGCATCAATGGTAATGTTGTGATGGCCTTTGCGTTTAAAGATGTGTGCAACCGTTCGCATAATGCAAGTTTTAGTTAAAAAAATAATATGGATACGGATATGTTTCAAAAGATACGATAAAACCCTGAAACCCGGAAAATTTGATCATTACGGAGCAATCGTTTAAAGATAATACAGCGGCCAGCCATGTTACATCATTTGTAGTTTCCCGGAATGCTTAAAATATCAGCAAAAAATATTGTTGACATACAATAACTTCCGAGGCTGTAAGTTAATGTACATAGTGACTTTTGAAGAAAGACCAAAGTATAATAATCCAATACCTGTTGATAGTAATGAGAAACCATTTCCTGTTCGTTTCATTGGTGGTTTGTGTGCAGTTCAGTACCGCAGGCACGGGTCCGCAAAAAACCATGAATGTATATGGCGTTCCTGCCGGGGTAAATTACAGGAGCGACAACCAGCCCCGTTCAATTCTACCAGCCAGCATTGCAATTTCGGAGGCATTTCCTGCTGAAGATCAGGGCCTTTTGTGGGCGATAGGCAACAATACCATTGGCAGTGATCAAACCATTTGCTATAATAGCGCTCCTGTTGCTTTAACAGGAAGCGTACCTACAGGCGGAAACGGGAGCTTTAGCTTTCAGTGGCAAAGTAGCACTGTTTCCGGGAGCACCGGATTTGTGGATATAGATGGGGCAACAAGCCAGGGATATAGTCCGGGGCTTTTAACCCAAACCCACTGGTACAGAAGAATAGTACATTCCGGCGCGGAAAGCAATATTTCGGCCGCTGTACAAATTGCTGCGGATCCCCTGCCGCCTGCAGCCATAAGCTATGACCAATCGCCTTATTGCGGAACCGGCACAGCCACTGTAACCCAAACCGGCCAGCCGGGCGGCACTTACAGCGCTTCTTCCGGACTATCCATTAATACTGCCACCGGGGTGGTAAATCTTGCTGCAAGCAAACCCGGATCTTATACCGTTAATTATACCTTTAGCAGTGGCGCATGCACCGGCACAGTTACCACCAATATAGATGTGGGCGACCCCCTGCTTATTATTACCAATCCTTTACCGGTATGCGGATCACCTACGGCAGATATTACAGTATCATCTATTACTCTGGGCAGCACCAATGGCTTAACCTATCGTTATTTTACGGATGAAACAGCTACAACAACACTTGATAATCCCGCTGCTGTTACCGCAAGCGATACTTTTTATATACGGGGAACCAGTGCAAGCGGCTGTTTAACAGACGTTGAACCCATAGTAGTTGTGCTTAATGACCAGCCGGTTATTAGCACTGATGATACGGTTGTAGCCTGTAAGGGCTTGCCGGTTACCCTAACAGCATCTTCGCCGGGCAATGAAATAACATGGCAGAATATAGGACCCGGAAATAGCATTGTTGTGCAGCCGGTTGTCAACAGCATGTATAAAGCAATAGCCGTAAATGAATCGGGTTGCACAGATACCGCCATTGTAAATGTACAGGTGCGGGATTTTTCCATTTCCCTGAAAGCCAATCCCAGCCCCATGCTCATTGGTATACCTGCAACACTTACTACTTCAGCCAATGCCAATTATGAAGTAATTGGCTGGAAACCGGAAATATATTTCAGCAATCAAACCGCAAACACGCAGTCGCTTATTATTAATGATACCACGGGTACGTTTTATGTTATTGCGAGATCGGAAGATGGTTGTATAGACACAGCGAATGTGAAAACAGCAGTTGATAACAAAGACTTTTTTATACCCAATGCATTTACGCCTAACAGGGATGGCAGAAATGACATATTTAAAGTGTACGGATCTTCGGTAACAGCAGCGGAAATAAAAATATACAATCAATGGGGCGCTATGCTTTACGAAACAAAAGACAATGAAAAAGGTTGGGACGGAACGCATAAAAACAATCCGCAACCGGTAGGCTTGTATGTATACGTAGTTAAGGTTCGATTATCCAATGAAGATACATTCATTAAAAAAGGTACTATCCGGCTGATAAGATAAATGAATGTAATGAAGCACTATAAATTTTTTGCGATGAAAAAAGGCATATTTCAAATATTATTCACCATACTGATGGGCATATGTGGCTGGCATAGCAAGTGCTATGCACAGGTAGATCCGCACTTTTCGCAATACTTTATTCAGCCTATGGCGCTAAACCCGGCGCTTACCGGGGCCATTGAAGGCGATTACCGGGTATCGGCAGTATGGCGCAGCCAGTATGGCAACACCTTCTCAACCAAAGGCATATCCGCAGAAATGCCCACCAGTAAAAACATTAACCTTGGCGTTAACCTGCTAAATCAATCTTCTGCCGATAAAGCCTATAACTATACCAATGCTTACCTGAGCATAGCCTACACGGGTGTACGGTTTAAAGATCACTACGTGGCAATGGCCATGCAGGCAGGTATGCTGAACAGGAGCTTTAATGTAAACAAACTGCAATTTGGTGAACAATGGGTATCGGGCATCGGGTATGATCCTTCGGCTCATTCATCAGAGGTATTTCAGAAACCAAATGTATTTTCCTTTGATGCCGGTGCAGGACTGGTTTACTACGATGCCACTGCAGATAAAAAAATAAACCTCTTTGGAGGATTTTCTGCATTCCATATTACACAACCCAAAGACCCTTTCATTTCCGGAGGCGATAAACAGTCATTGCCTGTACGTTACAGTTTGCATGCAGGAGCAAGAATTATCCTATCCGACCTGTTAAATATTGTACCCAATGTATTGTACATGCGCCAGGGCGAAACAGAAGAAAAAATGGCAGGAGCTTATGTGCAGGTAAATGCCAGCGAGCAGGTTGACCTGATGTTTGGAGCGAACCTCCGTTTCCAGGATGCGATTGCACCTTTTGCAGGATTTTATTACAAAGGCTTCACTGTGGGCATGAGCTATGATACCAATGTATCAACCAAAGACGCTATGGAAATGAACAGGAACAGCATTGAAATATCGCTTTCGTATACGTGGTGGCGAAAAAACAGCATGAAAACAAAACCTTTTTATTGCCCCCGTTTTTAAAAACAAAGGCATACAAATAATAATCATATGCACAAAAACAGCAGGCACCTGGTGAACAGAAAAACTTTTTTATTGTTGGGCAATGCCACAGCAATCCTCTTTTTTTTGGTTTGCACTTTGGTGGTGACTGCTCAAAATGACAGTCCGGGCTATTATACCAAAGGGGAAGCATTGTTTAAGCAGAAAAAATATTATGAAGCCATACAGTATTATGAAAAATACCTGAACACTGAAATAAAAACAACGCCACGCTCACAGCCTTTTGCAGTAAAAAAGAAAGCGCCCGGAAAATCAAATCTTAATATTCACAATGAAGTGGTTTACGGCCTGGCGGAAAGTTACAGGATGATCAATAATTATACCCTGGCGGAAAAATGGTATAAGGAAGCGATGTCATTTTCCAGGAAAGCGTATCCTGCCTGCCCCTA
This sequence comes from Agriterribacter humi, assembly GCF_009192765.1. Taxonomy (GTDB): domain Bacteria; phylum Bacteroidota; class Bacteroidia; order Chitinophagales; family Chitinophagaceae; genus Agriterribacter; species Agriterribacter humi. The sequence continues at coordinate 24,412 of NZ_VOHQ01000015.1, forward strand.
CTGGTATGGCGTTTCATTGCGTGCCAATCAAAAATACGAAGAAGCATTTAATGCGATCACTGCTTTCAGGGAATCTTACACTAAAATGGATGAATTGCTGGTGGGCGCAGATAAAGAACTGGAAAATCTCAAATTCATAAGGGAACAATTGTTAGAAGAAAAGGATGGATTTTTTGTAGAAAGAAAACAAATGCCGGTAAATACCTCATCTTATGCACTATCGGTTTCACAAACAGATCGTGTTGTTTATACTGCTGTGCATGAAGATAAAACGAATGACCTGTATGTTGCCCGGTTGTATGAAGCGGGCCTGCAAGATGGCGCTACAGGAAAAACGAAAATGATTGAATTAGACGAAGCGCCGGGCATTCATAATGGCATGGCTGCATTTTTAAAAGAAGGCAAAAAAATATTCTTTACCCGGTGGATGGTAAACAGCGGGGTTACCACCTCAGCCATTTACAGCTCCGATAAAACGGATACCGGCTGGACAAAGCCTGTACCCTTACCCGAACCAGTAAATATGGAAGGCTCAAACAGCGGGCAGCCTTTTATTACAGCAGATGGAAAATATCTTTTATTTTCTTCCGACCGCGAAGGAGGCATTGGCAAATATGATGTCTGGTACACGCCGCTGGATACCAACGGTAATGCGTTGCTGGTTGCCAATGCAGGTAATATTGTGAATACAGCCGGAGATGAAGTGTCTCCCTCCTATCATTATACCAGCCGGTCGCTTTTGTTTTCGAGTAACGGGCATGTAGGTATGGGTGGTTATGATATTTTTTCCGCCAAAGGAGATTTTCAACTATCCAACTGGGATAAACCTGTAAATGCCGGCAAACCCATTAATTCATCCAAAGATGATCTGTATTTTATAAGCACCGATGAAGATAACCTTTGGAATACCGGCTGGTTAAGTTCGGACCGGGCAACGGATTGTTGTCTTGAGCTTTTTGCTGTGCGCCAGGATAACGCGCAATATGTATCCGGTTCGGTTACAGACTGCAATAGCCGCCAGCCTTTGCCGGGCGTAGCGTTAACCATAAAAGATCCAAAAGGCGGAAAAGTATTGCTGAGACAGCAAACCGGCAGCGATGGTTACTATAGCTTCGAACTGAAAAATACTTCCCGCTTTGAAATTACAGCGGAAAAAGACGGATACAATCCTGCGATTGAAAGTTACAAAGTATATTTTGATGCCGGAACAGACAGCGTAAATAACAACAACATATGTCTCTCTTTAATAACACCACCTGTCGCAAATGCGGGAGGATATGATTTGAGCGAATCAGCCACTTTGGCCAAATTCTCTTTTAACCAGTCTGCTTTGGGAAATTCATCCTTTTATGAATTGGACTCGCTTGCGGCATTGATGCACCAATTTCCTTCCGTCACCATTGAAGTGGGTGGTTATACCGATGGCAGGGGCTCGGAAGCCTATAACTTAAAGCTGGCACAAAAACGGGTAGATGCCTGTATCCGTTACTTAGTTAAAAAAGGCATCCGCAAAAACCGGCTCGTGGGCAAAGCATACGGCGAATGCTGTCCGCTTGAAGCTGAAAAAATAAATGGCAGGGATAATCCTATGGCGCGTGAAAAAAACCGAAGGGTGGAATACAGGGAGGTGAAAAAGTAAGATGGTAAGAGGTAATCAAGGAGTGTAGGTAAGCCAATCAACAAACCAACAATATAGGGGGTTACAAATTTGATATTGCCGGTTATACCAATAGCCGTTCGTTCTTATTATTAACCAACTCAAAAACATTGTCATGAATGAGATATTGCTTTTCCTGCTGATCGCTTTTACGCTGATCACTTTTGTTTCTTTAAACAAAAAAATTGGGAGTGTTCCCGGAGATATTATATTAAAAAGAACAGGAGAATACCCTGTTGGCGGAATTACCAAAGTAATTTATTCTGGCATGATAAAAAAAGCCCAGTCGGATTACAGCAGGCTGTGGTCGGTTACTGCTATAGCCGGCAGGGGCCCGGAAACAGCAAACCAGCAAAACGAGATTACTGTTGTTTATCATCAACCAGGCAATGGACCCGGATTACAACCCTATTACCAGTCATCCGGTACAGGCAAAGGATTTGATGCTGTAAGCAATAAAACAAATGCCTTTTTACCCTGTGATGATGTATGTGTAATTTCATCTGTAAGCGATTTCCATTACCGCCATGTACTGTTACCATTGGATGAAGTGGTATAATTTAAATCTATGGCAACCTGGCTTATAGTAAAAAAAGGCGCCTTTCGGCGCCAAATAACGGTGGTTTATCAATCAGGAATGTTTTTAAATTTTAATTGTTCAATATCATCCATTTTTTACTTCTCTTACTGTGGTATTTCCTCCGCCTTCCAATGTAAGATTTACAGGTTTATTGGTTTTCCAGTTGCCCCTGCTGAAGTCGGGCACGTTTACTGACTTTGAATTTTTGGCTACCGATTGTTCACTAAGCGGTCCAATTACACTCCATAAAGCACCATCATATACGTTCTGGTCTAAAGGCAGTCCATTGCGCAAACAATCAATGGTACGCCAATCCATCATAAAGTCCATGCCTCCATGACCGCCTACTTTTTTTGCGATATCGCCCACATGCTTTACGATCTCAGGCGTATATTTATCGTACAGTGCTTTTAATTCTTCAGGCTTGATCCATTCATGACCGAAAGCGATCCGCTCGGGCTCGGGATATTTCTGGGCAACACCTTTGGTACCACTGATCAAATGAAGACGGGAATAAGGGCGGGGTGAAGTAACATCATGCTGCAGCATGATCGTTTTCCCTTTATTGGTGCGGATAATGCTGGTATTCATATTGCCGCGGTAAGACTTTCCAACAAACTCATTGAAAAAAGGATCTTCCGCCGCTTTTTCTTTTGCCGTTGCACCCATCATAAAATCATTGGATGACATGGAAACCATATGATCCATTTTATCGCCCCGGTTAATGTCTAAGCATTGCGCTATTGGTCCTAACCCGTGTGTGGGATATAAATTACCATTGCGGAATTCATTTTCTCTTAAACGCCACATTTTGGAATAGCTGGTTTTCCCGAAATTGGAACTCAGCAGGTCATGTATGTACGCGCCTTCGGCATGTATCAGCTCTCCAAACAAACCATTACGCGCCATATTTAAAGTAAGCAGTTCAAAAAAATCATAGCAGGTATTTTCCAGCATCATGCAATGCTTTTTTGTTTTTTCCGATGTTTCCACCAGTTGCCAGCATTCATCAACAGTAACGGCAATGGGTACCTCCGATGCAGCATGTTTTCCGTTCTTCATGGCATATACTGCCATAGGCGTATGCAACTGCCAGGGTGTGCAGATGTATACAAAGTCAATATCATTGCTTTCGCACAAAGCCTTCCATCCTTCTTCGCCCGTATATTCTTTGGCCTTTGACAAACCTTTATCCGTAATCGTTTTTTGAGCCAAAGGAATTCTTTCGGGACGGTTGTCGCACAGGGCAACAATTTCAGCATTTTCAATAAAAGATAAACGACCCACAGCGCCCGAACCGCGGTTTCCCAGCCCGATAATACCAATACGCACTTTATCTATTTTAGGCGCTGCGTAACCGCACATGTTAAACCCGCTTTTTCCGGTATAGGGTAATAACTCCTCTTTTTCCATCGAAAGGTCTTTGCCCATCACGGGTAATCCTGTAGCAATCGCGCCGGTTCCTAAAGTAATATTGCGTAAAAATTTTCTGCGGTTGGATGTCATGACAAGTAGTTGAATGAATAATTTTGTGTGCGCTAATATCCTCAATTTGTGCGAATAAAAACGCATTACCTGAAATTTGAACAATCGTTTGTTTTACAAAAAATATATTCAGTAATGGATTTGCTATCTTTCAACTTCAAAATAACATTCATATACCGTTCCATTTACTACCCACAACAACCGTTATGAATTATACGCTCGAGGTCATTGCCTTTACAATTGAATCTGTGCTGCTGGCGCAGCAATCAGGGGCGCATCGTATTGAATTATGCGATAATCCCGCTGAAGGCGGTACTACGCCCGGTTATGGTATGATCAAAACTGCAAGGAAAAAGACCTCACTCCTGCTCTATCCCATCATTCGACCGCGCGGCGGTGATTTTTTGTATGGTGATGAAGCATTTGAGGTCATGAAAAGGGATGTGCTGCTTTGTAAGGAATTGGGCTGTGATGGTGTGGTAATAGGGTTGTTACAACCCGATGGAAGTGTTGATAAAAAGCGAACTACAGCATTGGCGGAGGCGGCCTACCCACTGGGCGTTACCTTTCACCGTGCATTTGACCGCGTAGCCAATCCGTTTGAAGCTTTGGAAGATATAATAACCACCGGATGCGAACGGATCCTTACCAGCGGATTGAAACCTACGGCAACAGAAGGCGCAGAAACGCTTGCACAGCTTGTACGGCAGGCCAATGACCGCATTATCATTATGCCGGGGTCAGGTGTAAGATCAGAAAATATTATTGCCTTAGCCCGGCAAACAGGGGCTATAGAATTTCATTCTTCGGCAAGAAAAACAGCAGACTCAAAAATGAAATATTTAAATACTTCCATGAACGAAAATCTGCAAACCACCGAACTGGATACAACGGAAGTGAGGGGAATGATAGCGGCTTTACAAACCTTAGGGTAATTTGGGACCTGCCTACAGGCAGGTTTGAAATTTTAAATTTGAGATTGAATCCGGTCAGCCACCAGCTACAACCTGAAGAAGATGTATCCATCCTCCTTAGTACTTATTTGCCAATAGCTGAAAGCCGAGGGCTCGTACCTGATAAGCTTAAGGCTTCGGATTTAAATTTATCCGCCACGGCGGACAGGTTTGGTTCTTGTTTTTTGTGGTTCTTTGCTCTCCTAATGCGGTCTGACCCTTCTTGCGTCAGGTGGCGACCACATCATCGGACTTCGGATTTTGTATTCATTTCGAATTTCGATTTTTAGATTTCGGATTTATTTGGTTCTTGTGATTTTATTCACACTGTCTATTCAGCACTCACCCTCCATATTATATCACTGGTATCATCGGTAACCAGCAAAGAACCATCAGGCAGCATGGCCAGTCCTACCGGGCGCCCATGTACTTTTTTCCCGTTGGGCTCTATAATAAAGCCGGTAAGAAAATCTTCTTCCTTACCGGCTGGTTTTCCATTTTCAAAAGGTATAAAAATTACTTTGTAGCCAGCCAATACCGACCGGTTCCATGAACCATGCTGGGCAATAAATGCACCGTTCCTGTATTTTGACGGAAATTGGTTGCCTGTATAAAAAAGCAGCCCGAGTGATGCAGTATGCGATCCTAAAGCAACATCCGGCACTATGGCTTTTTTCACCAATTCGGGTTGCTGATCTTTGGCTTCAATCCGCGGATCAATATGTTGTCCATAATACACATAAGGCCAACCGTAAAACCCACCTCTTTTTATGCTTGTAATATAATCGGGAACAAGATCATCACCCAACTCATCTCTTTCGTTTACCGCCACCCATAAAGTTTTTGTACCGGGCGCCCATCCCATACCTACCGGGTTGCGTAACCCGCCTGCATATACTTCAAGTCCCGACCCATCGGGATTAATTTCCCATATCCTCGCCTTATCTTTATCTTCCTCCAGTCCATTTTCTGCTACATTGCTGCCAGAACCAATAGCGATATATATTTTATTTTTTTTGCTGTTGGTAATAATGTTTCTTGTCCAGTGTCTGTTATTTTTCCCTGCCGGCAAATCAATTATTTTTTTCCCTTCTCCCGTTACTTTCAATGCGTCTTTTTCATAAGGAAACATCCACAGGGCATCTGTATTTGCTACATACAATTTATTTTTCAGCAATAACATCCCGAAAGGCTGATTGAGCCCGCTTAAGAAAGTCGCTTTGATATCTGGTTTACCATCTTTATCCGTATCTCTTAAAATGGTAATTCGATTGGCACTTTTACGCATGTCGTTTGATTTATTGGCGCCAATAATTGCCGCACCTGCTTTCTCAAGCAAACCATGCTCTGTATTGGATTCAGCCACCAGCACATCACCATTGGGTAACACGTACATCCAGCGTGGATTTTGCAGGCTGTCTGCATAGCGGCTTACCACAAATCCTTCCGGCGCTATGGGTGCTTCTGCATCCTTCCATCCTACCACATTACTGAAATGCATAACCGATTTGGTGGCGTATGGCTCAGGAAGTGAATCTCCGGATTTTACAGGCGTGGTTTCGTTTACAGCGGTTTGTTGTTTAGCCGTGGTACATCCGCTAATGAAAAAGAAACACAGGAGACAATATTTTATACTTTTCATATGCATTCACTTTACAGCTTTAGGATACAGACATCAACAATATATTATTATAAAAATTCATGCCTGTTTATATTGGTTGAGAAAACAAGCGTTGATCAGCTATTGTGTAAACCATAAATGCGTAAATAAATGATTGTCTGCATGCTTATGGGTAATATTCTGCACATCATGTGCATTTAATACCACAAGAAGAAAGAGATGAAGAGAATGGGGGAATTGAGAAATCGGGAACCATTAATAAACAGAATATGGGTCAGTTGCTTTTCAAAATTTCTTATTCAAAAAGATATGGCATGACTTTATAGCACATTGAAGTGTTTTGCAGGCAATCTTTCAAAAAAATCTTCATTTAGTTATACTATGGATCTCCGCTCTCACTATCCCTACTGGCTGCTCAGGCATGGAATCATTAATACCTATCCGCCCCTTACAGAAAATATTAAAACTGATGTAGCGATTATGGGAGGCGGTATTACAGGTGCACTCATGGCATGGCATTTATGCCAGGCAGGCATTGAAGCCGTAGTTGTTGATAAACGACATATCGGTATGGGAAGCACTGCCGCCAGCACAGCTATGATCCAGTATGAAATTGATATACCGCTTTATAAATTGGAGAAAATAGCAGGCGAAAAAAATGCAGCGCAAAGCTACCTGTTGTGTTACCGGTCTGTTTTGGATCTGAAAGCTATATGCAAAAGATTAAAAGGAGATACCGGCTTCGCACTCAAACCCAGTTTCCAGTATGCATCATTTAAGAAAGATGCTGCCGGTTTAAAAAAAGAGCAAGCCTGCCGTAAAAAGATTGGCATACAAACAGAATGGCTGGATGAAAAGGCGATGCTGGATAGGTTTGGGATTGAACAATATGGCGGATTATTGTCGGAAAGGGGGGCCGAATTAGATCCCTATGGTTTTACACATGCATTGTTGTATGCAGCTATACAAAAGGGATTAAAAGTATTTGACCGCACCAAAGTAACGGACATTGAACATTCACATAAAAAAGTAATATTAACCACGGAAGATAAAAAAAAGATACAGGCAAAATACCTGGTGATAGCCTGCGGATACGAATCGCAGCAATATATTTCTAAAACAGTTCAGCGCCTGCATGCTACATACGCCATCGTCAGCGAGCCGCTTTCTGTTGCTAATTTATGGTACAAGAACTGCCTGATATGGGAAACGCAAACGCCCTATTTATACTGCCGCACTACAAAAGATAACCGCATTATTGTGGGTGGCAAAGATGATGACAAATCACCTGCTGCCCGCGATGCCGCATTAACCCAAAAAACAAGGCTGCTGGAGAAGGCATTTCATAAGTTGTTTCCGGGTATTGTTTTTAAAACAGATTTCGAATGGGCGGGCGCCTTCGCTTCAACCAAAGACGGATTGCCTTATATCGGTTCTATACCCGAACACCCAAGAACTTTCTTTGGCCTCGGCTTAGGGGGAAACGGCATCACCTTTGGAATACTGGCGGCACAAATTATACGAGACAGGATTCAAGGGAAAAAGAATATTTCAGAAAACCTTTTTGGATTTAACCGCTAAGGCACAATTTTTGAAAGCACTTGTAGCACGTTTAGAGCAACAGCAACAGAACAAGCCGAAGGGAAGATATTGAAGCGCGAAGGGAAACATCCCTTTGAATCTTCCATCGGCAATTAGCCGGGTTACTAACCCGGCTTTTTTATTATTGTGCCACCTTACATTCTCATTAAAAAAGGATACAAACGCAAATAAATTTCAAAAGCCATCGGATGTTTGCCGTACAAACTATAAAGCTTTTCATCCGTTCTGTATAATGTAAACTGTGTGCCTCCGGCCACTCTTATTTTATTAATGTGCAATAAGTCGTAATGAATGCCAGCCGTAAAAGCATGCACCGGAAAAATGGCATCATGTCCATAAATTGTTTCATCCAGTACCAGTTCTTCAACCGATTTTTGAACATATTCGTACCTGCCATACAGCGCCAGTTTATTCCTGCGCCACGATCCCTCTAACAAAAAAGCATTTTCAGCATCATGGTTTTTACTTTTGTTTATGCCCCATACTGCTGTTGCGTTAACCCATCCATTTTTAGCCAACGGTAAACTGTATATGGCCGAAGCAGTAGTTCTGTTAACATCTTTGTTTACATGTAAGGGTTCCGGTTCTTTAATAAAGGCATGCGATACCTGCAATGCCCAGTTGTTTGCTGGATTATAAGACAGCCTGCCACTCCAGCTATCAAAGCGGGGTTTATCAAAATCATACCGGTGTTCATCAGGTTCTCTGCCTGTAAAAGACGAACCTTCTATTTTAAATTTACCCAAACGCATGCCCGCGGTTGCCACACCAAAAGTAATATGAGTGGCATCCGTCCAGTGATGTGAAAGCGGCGCATCCGGATTGTACAATGCCGCCGGGCGATGCATAAAAGCAACAGGTCCCAATGCCGGCTCACCGGGATAACCCAAATAAGCGAACACATCTGTATGCTTTGAAAGGGCATAAGTGTAACTCACCGATAATTCCGAAAACAGGTCGTGCGGATGCTGGCGGTCAACCAGTGGTTTTCCTTTATAGCTTTCACCACTTTGAAACAACAAAGGATATCCAGAGCCTCCTGCAATCAGTTCGTCAAGGGAAAGCATGGCACTGAAACGGACCAATCCTCTGTCACCCACTTTTCTTTGTCCCATGAACATAAACCAGTTGGGCGCATCAAATTTACTGTCTCCTCTTGAACCTTTATTACTAAAATCCTGGTTATTGTACCTCAAAAAGATATTGCCATGCAGCATATACATCCATTTTTTTGAATGATACATCACACCATACATAGGCGATGCATCCGGCAGCCAGCCTGTACCTGAGCCATTGCGGCTCATAGGCAGGTTTAAAGAAAAGGCATGGCTCATATTGCCCATATCATGTTCAGGCTGCATACTGTGATGCTGATGCGGCGGTGTGGTATCATTTGTCATTTTCATTTTGCCGGAATCTTCTTTTACCGGCTTATGATGCTCATGCTGGGCATATGTATTGACTGACATCAATAATCCCGTTAGAAAGAGTAAATTTTTCATTGTAGTAGCTTTACAGGAAATAAACGATTGTATAAAGATGATTGTATTTCATACAAAATTCAATCCATTATACCGCAGTTTTGGTACAGCATTATGGAAAGGATTTATATAATTCCGGAAATGCAGTGAAAGGAATAAACAGGTGAAAGAAAGAGTCAACGTACAATTAACTCGCTTTTCAGCACAATATTTTCATAAGGCAAACTACCTTCAGGCGATTTTGTATTAAGCAGCTTGAACAACAACTCTGTTGCCCTGCTGCCCTGTTCATACGGAAATTGCTCCACGGAAGCAATAGGTGGAAAATCAAGATAACTGGTGATGGGCCAATTGGCATAACTTACTACACTGATATCTTTATTGATCTTCAGTTTTTTACTTCTCACGTACTGAATAGTATCCAGGGCCACATTATCATTAAAAGCAAGTATAGCAGTGGGTTTATTTTTGAGTGATAATAATTTTTCTATAGCCTGTTCCGTACTTTCTTTGGAAAGATCTGTTGTTGCGATCAATGATTCCTGTACAGGAAGTTTTTTATTTTTATGAGCAGCATAGTACCCTTCTAATCTTTCATTTTTAATATTTAGAGATAAAGGACCCTGTATATAGCCCACTCTTTGATGGCCCTTGCGAAATAAGAATTCCACCGCGTCAATCGTGCTATAATACAAACTGCACCATACCGAATGGATATTGGGCACATCAGGCACCCTGTCGAAAAAAACTACAGGTATATTGTATTTATCCAATTGTTCAAAATGTTCAATGCTTTTGGTTTGTTTTGAAATAGATGCCAGTACACCATCCACCCTGTGTTTGCGCATGGTTTCAACAATCCGTTCTTCTCTTTGCAGTTCATCGTGCGATTGTCCGATCAGCACATTATAATTATTTTTGAAAGCTGTATCTTCTACTCCGCTTATAGCTGTTGAAAAGAATTCTTCACGGAGATTGGGAAGAATAAGTCCGAGGGTAAATGTTTTGCCCTGTTTAAACTGGATGGCCGTTTGATTGGGCTCATAATTCATTTCTGCTGCCAGCTTTTGCACCTGCATTTTAGTGCGCAGGCCTATGCTGGGGTGATTGTGCAATGCTCTTGAAACGGTTGAAACAGAAATATTGAGCTTTTTTGCAATTTCCTTTATCGTAGGTACCTTCTTCTCCATATGTTTAGCTAAGATAACAGCATATTTTTGGGTATCAAAAACAATCATGCAATCGTTTGCCCGGGTTCTTTTCCTTTTATTACCGTAGTTTTAGCTGATTCAAAATTTACCATCATGAAAAGAATGATATTGCTGATAATTGGTGTTGTATTATATACTATGCTCTTTGCACAGGACAAGAGTTATAGTTCTGAAGGCAACAATTATTTCACTGAAACTGCAATGCGGGTTACAGTATCGGTTGAAGAATGGGAAAAACTTCAGCAACCCGTGATGGTAAGCTTTGCCAGCAGCAATACCCGTTATGCCAAAGAAAAAGTTCCGTTTAAAAACGTTCGGGAAAGCTGGAGTGCCACAGCATGGAAGGGAGAAAAGGTGCATACACAACTGCTGGTATGGACAAACCAACCTGTTGCGCAGCTAACGTATACACTTAGCCCCCTGGTAAATGCAAAAGGTCAAACCATTCCGTCTCCGGATATCAAAGCCGGGTTCGTTCGTTATGTAATAACAGACGAATTTGCCAACGGTTGCGGCTATCGTAAACCGGCAGATTTTGATTCATCGCTGGCAGCAGACGCCATAGACATTATTTCTGCTATCCCGGTTAAAGCCAATACTGTGCAGCCCATATGGCTGAGCGTTAAAGTTCCGCAGGAAGCGGCTGCAGGCAATTACAAGGGAAGCATTTCTGTGAAAGCAGATAAAACCTATACCTTACATTATACCGTTAAAGTAATTGACCGCACATTGCCAGCACCCGATAAATGGACATTTGATCTTGACCTCTGGCAACACCCTGCCGCGATTGCCAGAGTACATGGTGTGCCATTGTGGAGCGATAAGCATTTTGAGCTGATGAAACCTTATTACACGTTATTAGCCGGTGCAGGACAAAAAAACATTACCGCAAGCATTATGGACGAACCATGGGGTCATCAAACCTATGATGATTTTCCCGGGTTAATCAAATGGACAAAACGCAAAGACGGATCGTGGGTATATGATTACAGCCTGTTTGATAAATATGTTTCCTTTGTGATGAGCTGTGGCATTAACAAACGCATTAATTGTTATACCATGGTGCCGTGGGCTTTATCGTTCCGTTATTTTGATGAAGCGGCCGGAAAGGATACCACCCTCAAAGCGCCTATTGGCTCGGTTGAATATAACACACACTGGACAAGCATGCTGAAGGATTTTACGCAGCATTTAAAAAACAAAGGTTGGTTTGACATTACTACTATTGCTATGGATGAGCGCCCCATGAAAGACATGCAGGTGGTGATTGCATTGCTCAAAAGCATTGATCCGGGCTGGAAGATCGCACTTGCAGGCAACTATCATCCCGAAATTGAAAAAGATATTTTTGATTATTGCTTAGCATCCAACCTGCAATTTGACGATGCGGTGTTAAAAGAACGTGTGGCACAAGGAAAGCCCAGCACGTATTATACTTGTTGCGTTGAGCATTACCCCAACGGTTTTACCTTCTCTCCTCCGGCCGAACATGTGTGGCTAGGCTGGTATGCCGCTGCAAAAGGTTTTACCGGCTACCTGCGTTGGGCTTACAACAGTTGGGTAGCAGACCCGCTCAGGGATTCGCGCTTCCGCAGTTGGCCCGCAGGCGATACGTACCAGGTTTACCCCGGACCGCGAACTTCTATCCGCTTTGAAAAACTGATTGAAGGCATCCAGGATTTTGAAAAGATAAAACTGCTGCAAAAAGCATTTACGGCAAAAGGCGATACACAATCGTTAAAAAAATTAGACGAAGTTTTACAGCAATTCTCAATTGAAAAACTAAAAACAATACCGGCAGAAGCGATGGTGCAACAGGCGAAGAAAATATTAAATGAATAACAACTGAACTACAAAATAACCGGAATAAAACCAGCACATCTATTAACAGAAAAGAGAAATAGCCTTATCTTTCATCTGTATTCGATACTCATTTTCTTAACATACCAGAGGAAATTTATGCGTCACTCATTCCTGTTTCTTTTTGCCGTTGCTGCAACATTGTCGGGTATTCCTGGCTTTGCTCAAAAAAATGTGTCTTATTATAATGAACCTTACCGGCCGCAATTTCATTTCACGGCAGAAAAAAACTGGCTGAACGATCCGAACGGACTGGTATATTATAAAGGCGAATACCATCTTTTTTACCAGCACAACCCTTATGGCAAAGGCTGGGGCAATATGCACTGGGGGCATGCCGTAAGCAATGACCTGCTGCACTGGAAACACCGGCCATTGGCCATTTACCCGTTAGAAGGCACACCCGATCATTATAAATGCCCCGCGTTTTCGGGAAGCGCAGTGGTAGACCGGAATAATACTTCGGGATTACAAAAAGGCAATGAAAAAACGATTGTAGCTATATATACAGCGATGCATTGCGGCCAGCGGGTCGTGTACAGTAACGATGCAGGCAAAACCTGGCAACCCTACCCCACCCCCGTGATACCGGTTATGAAAAACGGAACGATGGATGAACGCGATCCCAAAGTTTTCTGGCATGAGCCGGCAAAAAAATGGGTTATGGTTTTGTATATCGGCCCCGATAAAGATCAGCAGGAAAGAGGAATCGCCATATACAATTCTGCCAACCTGCTGCAATGGGAACAGAAAAGTTTTATCAAAGGAATGTATGAATGCCCCGACCTTTTTGAACTGGCCGTTGATGATAATCCTGCAGAAAAAAAATGGGTACTGCATGGGGCAGACGGCGGTTATTTTATTGGCAGCTTTGATGGCAGCACTTTTATACCCGAAACGGAAAAGATAAAGATGGATCTGGGCAATAATTTTTACGCCGCTCAATCCTATAGTGATATTCCCGCTGCAGATGGCAGGAGGATACAAATCGGATGGATGAACGGCGGCATTTATCCTGACGCTCCGTTTAACCAGCAGATGGCTTTTCCCTGTGTGCTTACTTTAAAAAGATTTCCGGAAGGTTTACGGGTATGCAGGAACCCTGTGACGGAAATAAAAAACATTTACGGGGAAAAATTCGTCATCACAAACAAGATGGTGCAACCCGGCTCCAATATATTATCTGCAGTAAAAGGAGATGCATTGGATATACATGCAGTAATAGAACCTGGCACGGCCGGATCATTTGGTTTTGTAATCCGTAAAGGCAGTTATGAAACAAGCGGTACCCCTGTGCGTTATGATGCCAGAAATAAAAAATTAAGCGTCCTGGGAAAGACCGTTGACCTTGAACCCGTGAATGGAAAAATTGAATTACGCATACTGGCAGACAGGGCTTCCTTAGAAGTGTTTGCCAATGGCGGCAAAATATCGTTATCCGGTTGCTTTATTCCTGTATACACTTTTAATGACCTGGAATTTTTCTGTGAAGGCGGAAATGTGAAAGTGGAAAGTATGGAAATATATAAACTAAAATCTGCCTGGCAGAAATAATGGTCATCATCAATATTTACCTGAATACGCAAACATGAAAAAGATTTTTTTAATTGCCTTGATGTGTGCCCTTTTTGGTATGTCCTGTAATACAGCGCCAAAGCAGGAAAAAGCTCCGGAAGCCATTGGACCGGTTCCTACCGTGCAACAGCTTGCATGGCACGATCTTGAATTTTACTGGTTCATTCATTTCGGTCCCAATACTTTCACCGATAAAGAATGGGGCCATGGAGATGAGCCTGCAGATGCATTTAATCCCACAGGGCTGGATTGCAATCAATGGGCAGGCATTGCCAAACAATCCGGCGCCAAAGGCATTATCCTTACAGCCAAACATCATGATGGATTTTGTTTATGGCCGAGTAAATATTCAAAACATACCGTGCGGGAAAGCAAATGGGAGAACGGGAAAGGTGATGTGGTAAAAGCTTTATCTGAGGCCTGCAAGGCCAATGGGTTGTTATTTGGAATATACCTTTCGCCATGGGATCGCAACCATCCGCAATATGGCACACCTGAATACAATGACGTATATGTAAACACCATGACGGAAGTAACAACCCAGTACGGTCAATTGTTTGAGTTTTGGTGGGATGGCGCCAATGGCGAAGGCCCCAACGGCAAAAAACAGGTATATGATTTTAGCCGGTTTGAAAAAGAAATAAAAAAACTGGCGCCTGATGCGGTGGTGTTCAGTGATATTGGCCCCGACATCCGGTGGGTGGGTAATGAAAGAGGCATTGCCGGTGAAACCAACTGGAACTTGTTGGATACAGCCGGATTTACAAGAGGCGCCGGGGCTCCGCCGCAGGACACCCTAAACCAGGGCAATGTGAATGGCAAAAACTGGATCCCCGCAGAATGTGATGTGAGCATCCGGCCGGGATGGTTTTATCATGCTGAAGAAGATGACAAAGTAAAAACGCCTGAACAACTGTTTGATCTTTATCTTAAATCCGTTGGACGGGGCTCATCCTTTTTATTAAATGTTCCGCCCGACAGAAGAGGGCTGATACACGCCAACGATTCTGCGGCTTTGGCAGGATTTAAAAAATACCGCGATGAAAGCTTTGCCAACAATCTTTTCAAAAATATAAGCGTCCGCTATACAAATGCCGCCGGCGAGCCGGTTACAACAAATTTCGACAATGGCTTCAATGCAACTTATATTAATACCGGGGGCGATAAAAACATTATTACAATTGATCCCGGTAAAGAGGAAACCATTAATTGTATTTTGCTGAAAGAATACATCGCTTTGGGACAAAGTATAAAACAATTCAAATGCCTCCTGAAGAAAGGAGATGAGACCGTTAAAACCATTGATGGCACCACAATCGGGCACAAACGATTGCTTACTTTTGATGCTACTGCCGTTACCTCTGTTGATATTGTAATAGAAGGTACCAAAGGGAATGCTTTAATAAGTGATATTGCCGCTTACAGGATACCGGACCAGTTGGTGGAGAAGTGAGAGGTGAAAATTGAGAAGTGAAAGATACAGTTGCAGGTTACAGGGCCCATGTTACAATGAAATAACCCTGCAACCTGTAGCTTGAGACCTGAAACCCCTATAGCTAACCCGGCAGTAGTATTAAACATCATTGTTTAAAAACAGTACCATGAGCAGTACCGCGGATAAAGAAAACCTCCTGTGGCTTAACCGGCTGCATGTTGTTTATAAAATAATGATCTGCGCCGGTATAGCAACGGGCTTGTCGTGGCTGACCTCTTTTCCGCATACACATTTGTCCGGCTTATCGCATATTATGCTGGGATGGGATGGTTTTTGCTTTTTGCTGCTGTTATTTTACTGGCATTCCTTTTTCACTACACCTCAATTGCATATACGCAAACAGGCCGCCAAGGAGGATCCAAGCCGTGCTATTATTTTTTCCATTATTCTCATTTCAACTTTCGCGAGTATGCTGGCGGTTATATTATTGCTTACTGCCAAAAAGCAAAGCCCTGCCGTTAAAGAACTACATTTACCTATTGCTATAGCGGCAATGATTTTATCATGGATGCTGGTACATACGGTTTTTGCCGTACGGTACGCCCATTTGTATTACGGCAATCATGCATCGCATCCGCAAACGCATGCCGGCGGCCTGGATTTTCCGGAAGATGATCAACCCGATTTTCTTGACTTTGCCTATTTTTCCTTTGTACTGGGTATGACTTTCCAGGTATCGGATGTTTCGGTAACATCCAAAAAAATAAGACGATGGGCCTTGTGGCATGGCCTGATCGCGTTTGCCTATAACACTGTTATAGTTGCGCTTACGATAAATATTATAGCAGGATTGGGGGAATGAGCATCACTTGTTTGCGGTTCAATCGTCCTATTCGCTTTAACCCCTTCGCTTCCTGGTGGTTAACATTGTGACAAGATTGGCAAGATCACTGCTTGTTCCTGTATACATTTAGCTTATCTTCATACAATTCGCGTTAAATAAACACAATTCAATTAATGTCCAAAGTATTATTCAACAACAAAAATGCCATCTTCTTTTCGTCGCTTAAAGCATCAGTGGATGATTATTTTAAACAAAGAAATTTAAGAAAAACAGGTAACTGGTTACTGTATACTAAAACACTTACCCTTATACCTGCAGCCGTTGCTATATATATCGCTCTTCTTTTTGTTTCCATGCCGGTAGTGCTGACCATTGTTATGGGAGGAGCATTAGGCTTTTTAATGGCCTGTATAGGATTTAATGTAATGCACGATGCCAATCATGGAAGCTATTCCAGCAAAAAATGGGTGAACAATACCCTGGGGCTTTCCATAAATGCACTTGGCGGTAATAATTTCATATGGAAGCAAAAGCATAATATTATCCACCATACTTATACCAATGTGGATGGAGTTGATGATGATATTGCCAAAAGCCCTTTTATACGCATGTGCAGAACGCAGGTATGGAAGCCTATGCACAAAATCCAGCATCTCTACACGCCGTTCTTATACGCAGTAAGCTCATTGTTATGGATCCTTTTCCAGGATTTTGAAAAATATTTCAAACGGAGGGTAAACACAACCGTATTAAGCAAAATGTCGGGTAACGATCATTTTGTTTTTTGGTTCAGTAAAGCCATGTATGTATTATTTTATATTGTTTTACCTGTTCTTTTGATGGGCTGGCAGGGCTGGCTGGTATTTTTCTTAAGCATGCATATTGGTCTTGGTTTTGTGCTGGCTATTGTATTCCAGTTGGCGCATGTGGTAGAAGAAACAGAATTTGAAGCGGCAGGTGTTGATGAGACCAAAATGATAGAAAATGAATGGGCGGTACACCAGGTAAAAACCACGGCAAATTTTTCACCCGGCAATAAAATCATTTCCTGGTTTGCCGGTGGATTGAATTACCAGATAGAGCATCACCTGTTTCCCCGCATCAGCCATGTGCATTACCCGGCCTTAAGTAAAATTGTTGAGGCGCAATGCAGGGCTTTCGATTTACCGTATAATAGTATTCCAACCATGGGGCAGGCCGTATATTCTCATTTTCGCTTTATTAAAGAACTGGGGCAAAAAAAATAGCGCTGCATTCAGCATTGTAATACGCATCAGAAAATCATTACTGTTCTTTTACGAAACGCAACATAGGGGTATCATCCATCATAAAAGTGAGGGTGCCGTCCTGCACCGAATACTGATTAATTTTTCTCAGTGTATTCAGGAATACCCGTTCTCCTTCGCCAGGGCATGCCATTCTGGTCATGATCATATCATCAGAAAAAAAGATTTTCCGGTCATCAGCCTGTAACTTCCCTCTGTAAGAATTGCAACTGGTGTTTCCACTAAAACTACTGTCTGTTGTATTAAAAGTTATTACCGGTCTTTTATCGGGATACAATCCTCCAAAAGCAATCCGCGGTCCCGATATATATTCCAGTTGCCATGTGCCATTAAGTTCACTTTGCCCGGTTTTACCGTTGCTTACGTTTGTACTTTTACAAGCAGCTAAAAAAACAAAAGCCGCAATAGCAATTACAATAGTCTGTTTCATAACATTATTATTTATTGTGCAATAATTGATTAGTATGGTGTGTAATTTCTGCCTGTTTGCCATTTGTACTGATAAGCCCTGTAAATATACTTCCCTAACACCTGAATATTAATCTTCAAATCAAATGCCATTTACTATAACATTGATATTTCTCAGGTGCCCTTTACTGGTAGTTTCACCCTTCATAAAAGAAATTACCATTAAGCTTAAGTAATTAAACAATCCGTTGTCCGAGTAAATAAAATCCTTAATTTCCGGGATGAATAAAATAGTTTCCTGCACCTTGACCTTACTGTTGCCGCTGTTTCTTTTAGCGCAGCCTGCCCGGCAACACGATCTTTATTTCAAACAGCTTGCTACCGTTTGGGACGAAGCCATTCCCCTGGGCAACGGTACAGTTGGCGCTTTAATATGGCAAAAAGGCGATCATTTGCGTTTTTCATTAGACAGGTCGGACATATGGGACATGCGCCCGCTGAAAGGATTGCACCGGAAAGAATTCAGTTACCAATGGATAGAAGAGCAGATAAATAAAAAAGATTACAAGCCGGTTCAGGAGTATTTTGATGCTCCTTACGACAGGGAGCCGGCTCCTTCCAAAATACCGGCTGGCGCACTGGAGTTCAAAATACCGGCCGATACAAAAGTAAAATCCGTACGGCTGATGCTGGCAAACGCATTATGCGAAGTGCAATGGGAAAATGGCATGATATTGAAAACGTTTGTGCATGCTACAGAACCTGTTGGATGGTTCAGGTTTGAAAACTTTTCGGAAGATTTTATACCCCGGCTTATCGCGCCACCTTACCAGTCTGATATAAAAGAAGGCGGGGAAGTAAATTCTTTAGTGGGTGATGACCTTGCAAGATTAGGATACAAACAGGGCAAAATACAACAACAGGGTAACAGCATTACTTACAGGCAGGAAGGATGGGGTGGCTTTACTTATGAAATAACAGTACAATGGAAAAAAATAAATGCTGCAACTATTGAAGGCGTATGGAGCGTATCATCACAATATCCCAACAAAAAAATAAACCCTGCAGCATCGGTTGTGGTTAACAACAGTATACATAAAGGGTTTAAACAAAATTATACAGCCCATCTTACCTGGTGGAAAAGCTTTTGGAGCAAGTCTGCCATTCATGTGCCCGACACCCTGCTGGAAAAGCAATGGTACCTTGAACAATATAAATTCGGATCTGCCGCAAGACGGGGGGCGCCACCCATTTCTTTACAGGCGGTGTGGACGGCAGATAACGGACGAATACCCCCATGGAAAGGAGATTTCCACCACGACCTCAATACACAATTGAGTTACTGGCCGGCCTACAGCAGCAATCACCTGGAGGAAGCATTGGGCTATATAGATCATCTTGATGAAAACAAGCCTAACTATAAGCGCTACACGAAATTGTTTTTCGGTAAGGAGGGATTAGCAGTGCCGGGCGTAACCACCTTAGATGGAACAGAGATGGGCGGCTGGACACAGTATTCGCTTTCACCAACCGTATCTTCCTGGCTGGCACATCACTACTACCTGCAATGGAAGTACAGCATGGATAAATCATTTCTTAAGAACAGCGCTTATCCCTGGCTGAAAGAAACCTGTACATTCCTCGAAAGCATAACGGTTAAGGATGAAAAAGGATTAAGAAAACTGCCGCTCAGTTCCAGCCCGGAAATAAACGATAACCGCATAGATGCCTGGTTTCATCAAAACACCAATTACGACCTTGCTTTAATGAAATTTAGTTTTACAGCAGCAGCGGAAATGGCCCGTGCTTTGGGATTAACAAAGGAAGCGACCCGCTGGGAAAAAATACTTTCCGAATTCGGAGACTATTCCATTACCGCCAATGACGAACTGATGTTTGCTCCTACCCTGCCCTACAATCAGTCGCACCGGCATTTTTCGCATCTTATGGCCATTCACCCTCTAAGCCTCATTAAATGGGAGGACGGCGAAAAAGCACAATCCATTATTAAAAATACGATAGCGCTTCTTGAAAAGATCGGACCGGATTACTGGTGCGGGTATTCGTACTCCTGGCTGGGTAATATTATGGCAAGAGCCAAAGACGGTGAAGGCGCTGTAAAAACGCTACAAATTTTCGCTAAAGCATTTTGTCTTCCCAACAGTTTTCATGTTAATGGAGATCAGACAAAATCCGGTTATTCCAAATTTACCTATCGCCCGTTTACGCTGGAAGGAAACTTTGCTTTTGCCGCAGGCCTGCAGGAAATGCTATTGCAAAGCTATGCGGGCTTTATAGAAATAATGCCTGCTGTTCCGCAGGCCTGGAAAGACATTTCGTTTAAGCAACTGAGAGCTGAGGGCGCATTTTTAGTAGATGCCCGGAAGGAAAACGGGAAGATAAGGGAAATAAAAATCGTTGCAGAAAAAGGAGGAAAAACCAGGCTGAAGCTCCCTTTCGAGCAATGGAAGATTGTATCTGCCAAAGGCATAACCACAGGCAAAGCGGTTAATGGATTTATTGAACTAACCTGCAAAGCAGGAGGGGTTATTATTTTAAAAAACGATTCGGAATAAATACAAAGCATCAAATAGCAAAAAACAAGAACCAAATAAAAACTCAAATACAAATCAGAAGCCGGAAATCCGAAGGAATACAGATTAAAAATAACAAGAACCAAATCACAAAAGACAAATAAAATTCAAACCTGTCCGCCGTGGCGGATATTAAATCCGAAATAAAAGCTGGAGTTGGAAAGAAAATGGAATCAGGTGAAAGGTGAAAAGAGAGAAGTGAAAATATATCTTTTGCATTCCTGCATGCGTTGCGCACTTTGCGTGAAACAATCCGAAGCCGGAAATCCGAAGTACGAAGCGGAATTCCAACCATAAACAACAAACGATAAACTACAAATCCTAAATATGTATATGTGTACTTTTTGTAACACCAAACTTCTCGGGTAACTTGCGCCCTGAAATTAAGGCACGACATAACTATGGATACATTATCATTTGACATTGTTGTTATTGGCGGCGGATGTGTAGGATTGGCTACAGCTTATAAGATCAACAGCAGGTATCCTCACCTGAAAATAGCGGTATTAGAAAAAGAGAACCGTGTTTCGGCGCATCAAACCGGCAGAAATTCGGGAGTAATCCATTCCGGCATTTACTATAAACCCGGATCCTATAAGGCAAAAAATTGTGTGGAAGGGCGAAGGGAACTGGTGGCTTTTGCAAAAGAATACGGCATACAGCACGATATCTGCGGTAAAGTAATCGTGGCAACACAGGAAGATGAGCTGGCGCACATGAATAAAGTATACCAGAACGGAATAGCTAACGGTGTGGAGGATATCCGGCTGATAACAGCGCAGGAAATAAAAGATATTGAACCTTACTGCGAAGGTATTGCCGGTATATGGGTGGGTTGTACAGGCATAATAGATTATGTGGGACTTACAGAAAAACTTGCTGAGTTACTGGAACAAAAATTTGAAGGGAGTAAGATTTTCCTGAATACGGAAGCCAAAGATTTTATTAAGGAAGGCGGAAAAACCATTATAAAAACCGACAGACAAAATTTTGAAGCAAAATATATTGTAGCCTGCGCCGGCCTTCAAAGCGATCGCATAGCCCAAAAAGAAGGAACCCGTTCTGATACCGCAATCGTTGGTTTTCGCGGCGATTATTACGACCTGAGCGAAACAGGAAGAAGCAAAGTAAAGAACCTCATCTACCCGGTACCCAACCCACAATTTCCATTCCTTGGCGTTCATTTTACAAGAATGGTGAACGGCGGAGTGGAATGCGGGCCAAATGCGGTATTTGTATTTAAGCGCGAAGGCTATAAAAAAACCGATTTTAGTTTTACGGATACCGCGGCTGCATTATCGTATGGTGGCACGTTGAAATTTTTTGCCAGGCACTGGCGCTTTGGATTAGATGAATACCGGGGTGCTTTTTCAAAAGCTTATTTCCTGAAACGGTTACAAAAACTTATACCCTCATTAACTTCAACGGATATTATACCCGGCCGTGCAGGCGTACGTGCCATGGCGCTTTCGCGGGAGGGTAAAATGATTGATGATTTTAAGATAGAGACAAGTCATAACGCCATCCACGTATTGAATGCCCCATCGCCGGCAGCTACGGCAGCACTGGCTATTGGTAATGCCATACAGGAAATAGCAACAAAACAATTCCATCTTTCATAAAACGGCTTTCAGCTATCAGCCATTAGCGATCCCAATCACAACTTAATAAATATCTTCTTCCGGTAAAGTATATAAGCGGGAACAAAGTTAACAGCAACAAAAAACAACGCGTATAACCAGCTTGCCAGTTCGGGTTGCATTCCCGCTTGTACCAGTTGGTTAACCACCAGCTCATTAAGGGGAAGCCCGCCAAATTCCAACCTGTAAAAAAACAAAGCCAGCACATCCGCAAGCACATATACCGCAATGGCGTTGGCACCAAATATAACGCCGGTGCGTACTCCTTTTTTATACCCCAGTATATCCACTGTAAAATACAATGCGCCCAGTAATAAAGCACCCAGACCTGAGGTTACCAGCACAAAAGAACTTGTCCAAAGGTTTTCATTTACCGGGAAAGTGAGTCCCCAGAAATAACCTGTAATAACAGCAATAAGCCCTGCCGTCATAAGATAGTTTACTTTTTCATTGGGGGTGAATTTGCTCATTATTAATCGCCCGGCAAGCATACCTGTAATACCGCTTACAATAGAGGGTATGGTACTAAGGATGCTTTCGGGATCCCAGGTACCCTGCCACATTTTTCCCGGCAGGTATTTACTGTCTACCCAGGCCACAATGTTCACTCCTGGTTCCAGCATTACTTTACCAACGCCGGGGGTAGGGATAAGCGTTAACGCCAGCCAGTAGGCCACGAGCAAAACTGCGGCTATCCATGCCTGTTGTTTCCAGTTGGTATTGAGAAAGAGGATAGCGCAAACCATAAATACAATGGCAATCCTGTGTAATGTTCCTGTCCAGCGAACTTCACTGAAATCAAAACCGGGCATCAGGTTCAGGAACATGCCAACGGCAAATATTTTAAAAGAGCGAAATATGATCTTTTTGTATAAGCTGCCTTTAGCCGTACCATCATTTAACCTTTTAGTATAGGCAAAAACGATAGAAACGCCGATGACAAAAAGAAAAACTGGCGCAATGGTATCGGTAAAGGAAAACCCATTCCATTTGCTGTGCCGCAACGTAAAAAACACATACTGTTCATTTCCGGGAAAATTTACCATGATCATTGCGGCAATGGTAAAGCCACGAAGGGCGTCAAGCGAAATAAGCCGGCTGGATTGTAGGGACATACAATAAAGTTGGACAACTATTTTATTATTCCGGGGCACACTTGCAGCTATATATCACATAGCAATCCCTTAATGCTTCAGTAACAAAAGAGCGGGTTTACCTGTAATGATACTGCCTGGTTAATATGAAAATGTGGAGAACGGAGCGGGATTTATTTTGGAATTACAGGATTTGAGAAGCATTAAACGGGAAAATGAAGAGATACGAATTGAAACGAAACCGGTAGTTCACAGCCAGTGGCTGAATTCTAACCGTTAGTCCCCTGGTATACCTTACATCTCATACTTACGCCTTATACCTCAAACCTTATACCGCATCAATATACATTCTTCGGGCAGGGTATTCCCTTTCCTCTATTGCCGCTGCTAAAATCGCGGTCATTAAACAGTTTGTAGGTAATTGTGATCCCCGAAAAATAATACCAGTCTTTGGTTTTCGGATTTCCCCTCACGGTTCCTGCCGCCGGATAAACAGGGCTGCCATTTTTCAATTCGCCACCACGGTATGCCATTTCCACAGCTTTAGGTCCCCTGGCTGCCAGTAAAATACTACGATCAGCATATTTGGTACTTACATCGTCTAAGTAATCGGTAAAGGTTTTATTGAATCTAAATTCCCAGCCTAAAGAAACATTGCGGGTAACAGCAAAGCGTATCCCGCCTCCAAAGGGAATAGAAATATTCTGGTAATTATATTTTTTCCTTCCGGGATATTCGGGTAATCCCTGTCCCTCCGTACCCAAATTATTTAAGCCTATTTTCTTACCCAATGAGTCATAGGTATAAGGCCCCATATTAAAAACCGAAACGCCTGCAAACAAATATGGTGTATATCTTTTCTCCATAATATCAAAAAATTCGTATACACCCGTAAGGCTGGCGTCATATATTTTAGAATAAAAGCTCAGGTTACGCTGGCGACGCTGCAAATTGCTGCTATAGCTGTCGGCACCCTGAATATTCCCGTAAGTAATAAGGCCTCTTAAAGAGATCTTATCGGTGAAGGCGTAACTTGCTCCTAATGCACCAGCAGGTTTCGCCTGGGAAAAAGTATAAGTATTTTCCTGTAATTCGCCCTGGTAATTGGCCAAGCCACCAAAAGCTTCTATGCTCACATTTTTTAATATACCCTGAGAATATACAGCAGTTGCGCTAAGCAATAATGCTAAAATAAATATTTGTTTCACCAGCATTCTTTTATAGGTACGGTATAATAACGCACAAGTTGGGTAAAAATTAAGTTACGCGTAAATAAAACAATAACAGACCTAAAATAATGCCATTTTATCTTTTCCTTCTTTTATGCATTGCAATATAAATCTTAATGTGCCGGGAAATTGTTAAACATTTTCCCACAAACTTTGAGGATACTCTCCATTGGCAACCAATGCGTTAATATTGCTTTCTACGTCGGGAGCGTCTTCTTTATATGTTACCCCAAACCATTCGGAATGGGTAGGAATGACTTTTAAAGCATTACCGGGTATTTTGATGAATGCTGCCCCAACATCCACTACATATATCTCGGCTTTGGGCTGGTTAAGGTTCTTTTGTAAAAATGTGTTAAACATTTCTTTGCATATGCTGAAAACATAGGGCGTAAAGCACCAGAAATTCATAGAAACTTTTGAGTCCGATGGAACTTCCGTCTTAGTACCCTCTTCCTCATATACAATTTTGGTGCCGTCACGGTATATTTTGGTACGTTCCGCAATTTCTACCAGATTTCCCGCAGCATCTACCTTACATACCCCCCTGCTAACGGAACCGTTATCCGAAAGGGTTTTAATTAATTCATATCCTATTAAGCCGAAAGTATGATCATTGGCTTCCTTCGTTAAAAACTGATATGCTTTTTCAAAAGCATCCCGCCCATAAAAATCATCCGCATTAATTACAATGAACGGTTCATGTACCGCAGTGGAGGCACATAAAACCGCGTGTGCCGTTCCCCATGGCTTCGTTCTATCTGCCGGTATATCGTAACCTTCTGCAAATGATTGCATGTCCTGGAATACATAATCAATAGCAATTTCCCCTTTTAGCTTGGGTTCAAAAATGGCTTTAAAATCATCGGCAAATTCTTTCCGGATAATAAATACCACTTTGCCAAATCCGGCACGGCAGGCATCATAAATAGAATAATCCATGATCGTTTCGCCGGAGGGACCAAAGCGCTGTATTTGCTTTAAGCTACCATACCGGGAGGCCATTCCCGCTGCCATAATTACCAATGTAGGTTTCATCCGTATATTTTTTGTTTTTTTAATGGTTGGATGCCTGCCTTGCCGGCAGACCGGGAACGCCGTTATACATCTTCCCTGTATATGAAATTTTGCACCGGCGTTTCATCCTGTTTACGCTCTTAAACTTGATTGATATACTTTTCCACTTCTCCTTTTATTCTTCAAACATGTGCGAAAATAAAGAATTAACACTAAACAGGGGTTAACCAATGACAGTTAATATATTTAGCTAATGTAACAACACATGTGTTTCTTCCTTATTTTTATCGCGATAGCAGTATCTGTAAACCCTTTATCACGCTGTATTTTTTATCCCTTTGTACCATGTATTATCCTTATTCAGAAAAAGCAACACTTGAAATAGATGCCAAAGCACAACTTGGTGAAGGCGCATTGTGGCATCCTACAGAAAACAAATTGTATTGGGTAAATATTGAAGGCAGAACGCTTCATGTATACGACCCTGTTACCAAAGAAAATCAATCTTTTTTTGTAAAAGAAAGAGTAGGTACTGTTGCTCCGGTAGAAAGCGGCGGCGCTTTGGTTGCCCTGCAAAACGGCATCCATTTCAT
The DNA here is from genome assembly GCF_009192765.1 of Agriterribacter humi. GTDB lineage: Bacteria > Bacteroidota > Bacteroidia > Chitinophagales > Chitinophagaceae > Agriterribacter > Agriterribacter humi. Next base: position 50,577 of record NZ_VOHQ01000015.1, read on the forward strand.
AAATACCCAAACAGGCACGTTACAATTCATTGTCAACCCTATTACCAACAGCGATATCCGTTTTAACGATGGCAAATGTGATCCTTCGGGCAGATTTTGGGTGGGCAGCATGCACCTTCAGTTTACAGAAGGAGTAGCTTCGCTATACCGGATGAACAGGGATAAAACGGTGCAAAAGATGCTGGATGGGGTTACGGTCTCTAACGGTATTGCGTGGACGAAGGATAAAAAAACAATGTATTATGTTGACAGCCACCTGCGCAGAATAGATGCTTTTGACTATAATGATGCAGATGGAGCCATCACCAACAGAAGAGTAGCAGTAACTATACCGGAGGGCAGCGGTTCGCCCGATGGCATCGCGCTGGATACGGAGGGCAAAATCTGGGCAGCGCTCTGGGGCGCTAACGCAGTGGGCAGGTTTGATCCGCAGACAGGCAAACTATTGCAGAAAATTGATGTACCGGCGCCTAATGTTTCTTCCTGCGCTTTTGGAGGAAAGGACTTAGGCACATTGTATATTACTACCGCCCGCGGAGAATTATCCGAAGCGCAACTGGCAGCCTACCCGTTAAGCGGCGGATTGTTTTCCGTACACCCGGGGGTAAAAGGAGTGGCTGCGGAATTTTTTACAGGAACGATCAATGAATAAGGTCTATGACGCACTATCACTGGTTATGATGTAAATACTCCTGCAGGATGATAGTGGCTGCAATTTCATCAATTATAGCCTTATTGCGGCGTTGTTTTTTTTTCATCCCCATGTCTATCATAGCCTGCACAGCCATTTTAGAGGTATACCGCTCATCTGCTTTCTCAACAGGTATGCCGGGAAAAGCTTTTTTTATTTTTTCAATTACGTTTCGCACCGGTGCAGTGGCATGTGTATCTGAATCATCAAGATTTTTGGGTTCCCCTATAATTATTTTTTCAACCGCTTCTTTTTTGAAATATGCTTTTAAAAATTCAATAAGCTTTGGTGATTCAATAGTAGTTAAACCGGTGGCAATGATCTGCAAAGGATCGGTAACGGCAATGCCGGTTCGTTTTAACCCGTAGTCAATAGCGAGAATGCGTGGCATAAAGCAAAGATAGGTTGTATTATTTTTTTGAACACATAGGTTCTCTTTCTATTGTGCTCCTACTGTGGATATGTGTTTTTTGGGGGGAGTTGCAAGAACGTTGATTGTTTTATTTCGCCAGCTCAAGTCCGAATAGTAAGGGGGTGGCATTTACCAGGGCATGCAAAAGCGCCGCGTAAAAAACATTACCGGTTTTAAGGTACACATATCCATAAGCCCAGCCGCCGATGCTTGCCAGTCCAACGAAAATAATGGAACCCGCATGCGCATGCACCAATCCAAAAACAACACTGGTAATAGCAAGCGCCGTATAAACACCCATTTGGGCTTTACCTGTTCTTTCCATACCATAAGCTGCAGCACAAAGCAATACTGTAACCAGCGCAGGGAACCATTGCATATCACCGTTTAATGAGTACCCGGTAAGCAGTGCAAGCGCCGTCAGGATTGCAAGTCCCCACATCCAGTATATCTTCCATGAACCTGATTGTCCAATACGTTTAGCCAGCATATTTTGCAGCAACCCCCGAAAAACCAGTTCTTCGAAAAGCGCAGTATGTAAAAAAATGCTCAGTGTTCTTCTTATGATTTTCTCAACGGATAAAAAATTAATGCTGTGCCGGCCTGATAACGCAATAAAATGAAGAGCATACCCAATCACAAACGCAAAAGCATAAAAAGCAAGCCATACCCATAATGTAGTAAAAAGATATCTCCATTTAAAAAGAGGGTAAAAGCCCACATCGCGGATATGCCGCACCGTTACAAAGGCAAATACCGCCGACAGCATAACCGATATACGGTAAACGGAATCGAATCCGCTGCCATTAAAAGGCAGATTAGACGGCACGGCTTCAAAGAGTGTAACAGGAAAGAAATACAACACAAAAGTGATGAAATCAAGCCAGCCTGTTTTTTGAGCTTTATTTTTGTTTGCAGCAAATAGCAATACCGGGAAAAAAAGAAGACAAGGAACAAGAAAAACGGTTCCCTGCAAAGGATTTTCCCCATTAATTGTTATATAACTGAAATACAGCAGCACAAGCAACACAGGGAAAAGGAATATCAGCCGGATATCTCCTTTCATTTTTTCCCGCAGCCAGTCAGAAACTTCGGGTTTTCCTACAGAGCATAAAATAAAATATAGTATAGCAAAATAGGGAAGCGCTATTAAGATATCAGAAAGGGGATTATTATTCCATGTAAAGCAAACAAACAATAAACACAATAAGACTGTATAAATGCCGCTCCGGATTAACGACCTTTTGAATAATACCTGGGTTGTCATGTAAAAAAGGAGAGATTTAGGGATTGGCCGTCAAAGCGGACCATGGTATAAATATCGGTTATTTTATGAGTATTCAAAAAATGTTTACCCCATAGCCAGGAAGATTTAAAAATCGGGAAATAAACCGGCAGGCACGTTACCTTAAAAAAATATCCCCGATCACGAAAATAGCAAATACTACGCTGGCTATACCATTGGCAGTCATAAATGCCACATTAACTTTCCGCAGGTCATCCGGCTTAACAATGGAGTGCTGGTAAATAAGCATACCCGCAAAAACAGATACCCCTATCCAGTACCATATACCAAAACCACCGTATACGCCCGCTGCAATAACGAGCAAAGCAGATAAAGCATGCATAACTTCAGATATCCGTAACGCACTCTTCTTACCCAATGCCACAGGAATGGAATAAAGATTTTGCGACTTATCAAATTCCTCATCCTGCAGGGCATAAATGATATCAAAACCACTCACCCAAAAAAGAACGGTAAAAGAAAATAAAACCGGTAGCCAGTCAAATTGCCCCGTAACCGCCAGGTAAGCCCCAATAGGCGCCAGGCTTAATCCTAACCCCAGCACAATATGGCATAAAGGAGTAAAGCGTTTGGTATAACTATAACCCAATACTACAAACAGCGCCACAGGCGCTAAAAAGAAACAAAGCGTATTGATTAAAAAACAGCTAACCATAAACAGCACACACGACAATACCGTAAACAACAAAGCATGATTGGCCTTAATGATACCTGCAGGGATTTCTCTTATTGCCGTTCGCGGGTTCCTGGCATCAAAGCTCCTGTCTAAATACCGGTTAAAAGCCATGGCAGCACTGCGGGCAGTGATCATGCAAACCAGAACAAGAAACAGTTTGATTAATAACTGACCTGACGATATATAAATCAAATTGCCGGAAGTATGCAATCCGGGCAAAGGCGTTCTGCTGTTATCCCTGACAATGAAATCTGTTTGAAGCACCCCCAGGAAAAAGCCAATCATTGCAAAAGGCATTGCAAAAATGGTATGGGAGAATTTGATCAGCGAAAGGTAATTCTTCACTTTGGTCATGTTACAAAGTTATGAACAGTAAATGGAATTTACAGGTATGTATGTAAATGTGAGACTAAAAGCAAAAGCTTATAGCGGCATTTTTACAGCTCCGTTTATCAGCTTTACCAGTTCCCACAACACAATTCCTGCTGCTACGGATATATTTAAAGAATGTTTTGTACCCGCTTGCGGTATTTCGATACAGCCGTCACAAAGTTTCAATACTTCCGCATCTACCCCACCCACTTCGTTACCAAATATTACGGCAACTTTTTGCGTGGTATCGTTTCCTGCAAGTGTTGTCCAATTGAGTTTGTCTAATGCTATACTGCCTTCTGCCTGTTCTACCGCCCAAATCGCATATCCATTTCTTTTTAATGCGTATACTGCCTCCGTCGTAGAAGAATAGTACGACCAATGAACGGTTTCCGTTGCGCCCAATGCCGTTTTATGAATATCCCTGTGCGGCGGCCGGGGTGTATAGCCACAGAGACAAATGGATTCTATCAAAAAGGCATCAGCAGTACGAAAAACACTGCCCACATTGTGCATACTGCGCACATTATCCAGCACTGCCACTACAGGGCTTTTATCTGATTGTTTAAACTCTTCCACCGTTTTACGGTTCAGCTCATCCATGCTTAGTTTTCGCATGGCGCAAAGATAACGGGGATTGAAAAAATTTGAGATAGGAGATTTGGTTCAGGTTGCAGGTTGCAGGTTTCAGGAATATCCGTTTCAATTTGAGCTATCATTTATTAGTTGTGGTTTATTTTTGTACCGCGTTTCGAATTTGAAACTTTCAGCCATTACCTACACTGTTGTTCGCTTTTATTCAATAGTTGAAGTGGGAAGAACCTATGCCTGAGGTTGTCATTAAGCACCGCCCCTCTCCACGCGTGGAGAGGGACTGAGGGTGAGGGGTTCTTGTTTTTTGCTATTTGGTGCTTTGCATTCCCCGGAATTTCAACATTCGCTCTTTATTTGCCATGCAGTTCCTTATTTTTGCCCTCCTGTATGGCAAAAGCAAGTTCAGATACACCATTAATGCAGCAACACCGGGCTATCAAACAAAAATACCCCGATGCTATATTATTGTTTCGTGTAGGTGATTTTTATGAAACCTTTGGCGAAGATGCCATTATCACTTCCCGCGTACTGGGCATTACTTTAACTAAAAGAAACAACGGGGCCGCAACTTCATCCGAGCTCGCAGGTTTTCCGCACCATGCCTTAGATACTTATTTGCACAAATTAGTTAAAGCCGGTTACCGGGTAGCCATATGCGACCAGTTGGAAGACCCCAAACAGGCCAAAGGCATAGTGAAACGTGGCGTAACGGAAATGGTTACCCCCGGCATAGCCACCAACGATAAACTGCTGGAGCATAACAGCAATAATTTTTTAGCCGGCGTTTACTTCGGTGAAAATATAATTGGTACTTCTTTTCTTGATATTTCTACAGGTGAGTTTTTTGTGGCGGAAGGCAATGCAGAGTATGCTGATAAACTGTTGCAAAGTCTCAAACCGGCTGAAGTTGTTTTTCAACGGAGTTTTCAGAAACAGTTTAAAGAAACGTTTGGCGCAAAGTTTTACACCTATACACTAGAAAGTTGGTTATTCGACAAGTCGTATGCGGCAGAATGCTTACTGAAACATTTTGGAACGCATTCCCTTAAAGGTTTTGGTATTGAAGATATGCATGCCGGCATTGTGGCGGCAGGCGCCGTATTGCACTATCTTAAGGATACCGAACACCCCAACCTGCAGCATATTACTTCGGTGCAGCGCATTGATAAGGACGACCATTTGTGGATGGACCGTTTTACTATACGTAATCTTGAATTGCTGGGGAACAGTTCAGACAGCAGCCAGACCTTACAAAAAGTAATGGACAATACGGTTTCGCCTATGGGCGCCCGTTTGATGAAGCGATGGATTGTGCTGCCGCTCAAAGATATCAGCCGCATTAATGAAAGACTGAACCTGGTAGAATATTTTATTAAAGACACAGATTCCAGGAATATGGTGGCCCAGCATATTAAACAATGTGGCGATGTAGAACGCTTAGTGAGTAAAATTCCCATTAAGAAGATCAACCCCAGGGAAATTAAACAGATCGCCCGGGGGTTACAGCATATTGAGCAAATAAAAACCATTTGCATCAACAGCAGCAATGACTACCTGAAACGGTTAGCCGACGGGCTCAATCCATGTCATTATATTGCTGAAAAGATCAATAAAGAGATCATTGATAATCCTCCGGCTCAATCCAATAAAGGAAATATTATTAATAAAGCCGTACATGCGGAGTTAGACGAATTGCGCAGTATTGCTACCGGCGGAAAAGAATATTTGCTGGAACTACAGCAAAAAGAAACACAAGCCACAGGCATTTCCTCCCTTAAAGTGGGGTTTAATAATGTATTTGGCTATTACCTTGAAGTGACCAATGTTCACAAAAGCAAAGTGCCGGAAAACTGGATCCGCAAACAAACACTTACTAACGCCGAGCGCTATATTACACCTGAATTAAAACATTATGAAGAAAAGATTACCGGTGCGGAGGATAAGATATTCCAGATAGAGCTCGAACTCTATGATAAATTACTATTGGAACTGCAGGACTATATCGCCCCTATGCAGGTAAATGGCAATACGCTGGCGATATTGGATTGCCTGATCTGTTTTGCCAATAATGCCTTACAATACAACTACAAAAAACCCCAACTGCACGATGGCCGTTTGCTTGAGCTAAAAGAAAGCCGTCACCCTGTAATAGAACGCAACCTTCCTGCGGGTGAACAATACATTGCCAACGACATTGTGCTTGATCCTGAAGACCAGCAGATCATCATACTTACCGGTCCTAATATGAGTGGCAAGAGCGCCCTGCTGCGGCAAACCGCCCTTATTACATTAATGGCGCATACCGGAAGCTTTGTGCCCGCCGCCAGCGCACATATACCGGTAACCGATAAAATATTTACAAGAGTTGGCGCATCGGATAACCTGAGTGCGGGCGAATCTACCTTTATGGTGGAGATGAATGAAACGGCAAGCATCATCAATAATATTTCCCCGGCAAGTTTGATTTTACTTGATGAGATAGGACGGGGCACTTCTACCTATGATGGCATTTCCATTGCATGGAGCATTGCTGAATTTTTACACAATTCACCATTTGCACCCAAAACATTGTTTGCCACGCATTACCATGAACTGAATGAACTGGAAAATAAATTGTCCCGGGTAAAAAACTATCACATCACCAATAAAGAAGCAGGAAACAAGGTGATCTTCCTGCGAAAATTAGCGCCGGGTGGCAGTACACACAGTTTTGGTATTCATGTAGCCAAAATGGCGGGCATGCCTCCATCCTTAATTGACCGCGCCAACACCATTTTAAAACAGTTAGAGGATAAGCACGCCGATAATAACGGCAATGCGGTAACCCAGGCCGTAAAACAGCTATCCGCTCCTCAGTTGCAACTTTCTATTTTTGATATTCATACCGAAACTTTTCAGAACATCAGGCAAATATTAGAAACCCTCGACATTAACCGGCTTACCCCGGTGGAAGCACTGTTAAAATTGAATGAGATAAAGAATCTATTGAAATAACAGACAGGAATGTAAAGTTTATCATTCCCGGTCTGCAATTCACTCATCGAAAAAAATTGGAGCGAATCCTTCTTACCGATATTTTCGCTACCGGTTTACCCCCTACCCCACCCCATGAGATTTGTATTATACAGATATAAAGAAACTTCTAAAGGAAGAGCAGTGCAATATGTAAAGGAAGTAAAAAGCAGAAAACTCTTCTTTTCAACACTGGTTTATGATGCAAAACGGTTCCCGTTTATTAAAGCAATCGCACTTTCTTTACGATACAGGGTATCATGGATACATGAAAAACACCTTCGTGGCAATCTGTAGAGGTATCAGCAGTCAGGCATCAGCTATCAGGTGAATAGCTACTAACGATAGAACTCTTCTTTGACCTCTCCCTTTTCACTTCTATTTTTAGTTTGTAGTTTATGGTTGCATTTCGCCTGGGGTTTGAAATTTATCCGCCACGGCGGACAGGCTTGCCTGCCGCAGGCAGGTTTGATTTTTGTGATTTGGTCTTGATGCTTTGCAATCAGAGCCGTCAGGTATCAGGTGAGTTACTACTGACACTAGAATAAATCCTCCTTCTTTTTCACCTCTCACTTCTCACCTTTCTCTTCTCCCTCGGATTTGATTCTTTGTATTTTTTGGGTTCTTGCTTTTTGGTTCTTGCATTTTATTTCACATTGTTTCTCCGCTCAATCATTTCCCTCCAGGTAGTAAGAATAATGCCTTCTTTTTCAATAAATTTTTTCAATGCCGGATCCATCATGGCTAAGTAATCACCCCTGCGGGTTGGTCCCGAATCGGATATATGCTGAAATGTTTCAGAAGTATTGGTGCAATGCATAATGATCATGGTAATGCCCGGTTGAAGTGATTTCAGCACTTCAGTATATTTTTGTGTTTTATAAGACTGTAATTTTTTATCATCCGCATATATATCGGGTGAGGGTTTCCAGCTATAGCTGTCGTTGTAAAGGTCATCCAATACAGGTAACCCCGCATTCCATAAAGTTTTACCCGTTTCGCGGGCCATTTTCATATCGGCTGAAGTATTTTTTAATTCCTGTGCAATTAAAGTATTGTGCCCGCCCGGAAACATTACCGGAATTTTATACTCTATACCTACTTTAATATAGCGTTCAATAAAAGCCGGCGTGGCAAACAAAGTTCCCATATGCGAATCAAGATGAGTAGGTTCAAAACCCATTGTTCGCGCTCTTTCAACCTGCGCTCTTATTTCAGTTTCCACTTCATCTGCACTGGCATGCTTCACCACATCGGCCACACCACGCCACATGGCTCCTTCAGTGTCTACCAGCCCCGGTGTTTTTGGCTTTCCGCTCAAAGGTCCCCAGCGGTAATCCTTCCATTCGGAAGTTAAGGTAAGATGCAGGCCCGCATCTAACCCCGGATGTTCTTTCATATAATGCACAAAGCCGGGTACCCAGGGACAGGGCATCATAACACTGCAGGAGTTAGCAACGCCTTTTGTCATGGCCTCAATGCCGCCGATGTTTGAATCGTACGACATACCCATATCATCAATATGCAGGATGATGATTTTAGCGCCTTTCGGGTATCCTAATTTTTCGGCATAAGTAGCTTCAGTCTGTGCCGTTAACATCTGCACCTGAAATGCCAGCATCAAAAGAGAGACTATAAATTTCATCATTATTTTTTTTGTTATGAAAGATACGCAACTGAGAGATAAGAAATAATCAGGTATACTCATGGGCCGTATTCCAATTTCCGTTGGCTTATACAATGAGCACCTCATATCTGAAACCTGAGACCTGCAACCTGAACCTTACTTCCTCAAATACTTCCAGTTCCTTATTTTACCTTCTTCCACCCATTCCAGCATATCGGATATCCGTTTGTTTCGTGTGGGTTCGGTTTTGGCTCCGGTTATCCATTCAATATATTCCTTTTTCCGGCCGGGACTGAATGCTTCGAAATTACTCCATGCCTTTTTATTTTTCTTAAGGGCCTTTATCATATAGTCGGGGGCCTCAATGGCTTTTACCGCTGCAGCAGGCTTTGTCCTTGAAGGCAGTTTCACCCCTTCCTTATTAAGTTTTGCTGCTTCTTTAATATAAGACATCAATATTTTATCCGAAGGCAGATCACTTATACTTTCAATCCGTCCCAAATGCCCCATTGCTGTGCGTTCCTGTAATGCAAATAATTTGTGGGGGTCTTTCATTACCGATGCTTTCCAAAAACCAAAAGCGCAATGTTTTTTAAAAGACGCCATGCTGCATAGTATTGAACCATTGTATTCAAAATGCGGAAAACTCCATTTCACCGTTTCCTGCACACCGGGGCACGCAATATGTACAAGTTCACGCAAATGATTTAAAATGGGTTGTGCAAACCTTTCAGCGTTCATTATATATGCATCAATTCGTTTGTCGGTAAGCGGCATATTCAATGATTTAAAATTGACAATATTTTTCCGCATACATAGGTAGCTGGTTAATAGCGCAGCTATTGATTTGTTGCATCACTAAAGAAAAAACTAAACCAGCAAGAGCGTTGAAGGTCTATTTCTTATCCAAAAAAGGTTTCAGTATATCAATGGGTATTGGAAAAATAGTGGTTGAATTGTTTTCTGTGGCAATTTCACGCAGGGTTTGAAGATAGCGCAGTGTTAAAGCGCTTGGCTCATTTGACAATATTTTTGCGGCATCGGCCAGCCGTTGTGAAGCCTGGAACTCACCTTCAGCAGCAATTACCTTACTTCTCCGTTCTCTCTCAGCCTCCGCCTGTTTGGCCATAGCCCTTTGCATTTCCTGGGGAAGGTCTATTTGTTTTACTTCCACATTCGATACTTTAACGCCCCAGGGCTCCGTATGCATATCAATGATCTGCTGGAGTTTTATATTTATTTTTTCGCGCTGCGAAAGCAGATCATCCAGTTCCGACTGTCCCAGAACACTCCGCAGTGTAGTTTGCGAAAACTGCGAGGTAGCCATCAGGTAATTTTCAACAGCCACTATAGCCTTTTGCGGCTCTACCACCCGGCAATACACTACCGCGCTTACTTTAACCGAAACATTATCCTGTGTAATAATATCCTGTGTAGGCACATCCATCACCACCACACGGAGACTCACCTTTACCATTTTATCTATAATAGGAATGAGTATAATCAATCCCGGACCCTTTACACCATCGCCGCCAATTAAACGGCCAAGCCTGAAAATAACACCTCTTTCATATTCGCGTAATATACGGATGGAATTGGCGAGAATGATGATCGCGAAAAACACAATCACAATAAGTGCCACGGGAATCTGTTGCATAGACTTTATTTTTAAGGATTAAGTATTCATCTTTTCAACATATAATTTCAGATCCTTCATTTCTTTCACTCTAACTTTTTCATCTTTTTGAATGTCTCCGCCAACAGATACGGCATTCCAGATTTCACCCTCCACCATTACAAGACCAAGCGGATTGAGCAAACCCATTGCTACACCGGTAATACCCGGTAATCCTTCCCGGCCGGTAACTACTTTCCGCCGCTGTGCCTTTAATCCAACGCCAATAACAAACAGGAAAAATAAAGCTGTAACAACAGTAGCCGAAAAAATAACAACACGGGAAATTTTTGCCAGCTCAAGTCCCGAACTGGTCCGGATCAGCATCATTGACCCCAGTAACAGGGATACAATACCGCCGATGGCCAATATGCCATGACTGACTATTTTTATCTCCAGGATAAATAGAACAATTCCGAAAACAATAAGGGCCAATCCTGCGTAGTTAACCGGCAAAGAATGCATAGAATAAAAAGCAAGTATAAGACTGATCACCCCCACTATGCCCGGCAGCATAGCACCCGGGTTATACAGTTCAAACATTATTCCATACATACCCAGCAGCAGCAAAATGTAAGCGATGCTCGGATCGCTGATGATATTCAGTATCTTTTCCCAAACGCTCATGCTGTATGTTTGTACTACAGCATTTTTAGTTTGCAATACATGCACTCCGAATGGAAGCTGGACTACTTTTCCATCTATCTGGCTGAGTAAATCCTTTTCAGTAAGAGCAACAATATCAATAACATTTTTCTGCAGGGCTTCTGTTTCGGTTATAGAAACACTGTTTCTTACCGCATCTTCAGCCCAGTCGAGATTCCGGTTGCGCTTACCGGCAATGCTGCGTATAAAAGCTGCTGCATCATTGGTTGCTTTACTGTTCATTGTACTATCCATTCCACCCTGCATGGCTACAGGATGCGCCGCACCAATATTGGTAGCAGGCGCCATTGCGGCAATATTCGCGGCCATGGTTATAAAAACACCCGCCGAACCAGCATGGGCGCCACCGGGAGACACATACACGATTACTGCCACCGGCGATACCAGCAAATCGCTAACAATACTCCTCGTTGACATTAATAACCCACCTGGGGTATTGAGGTGAATGATCAGGCATTCGGCATTTTCTTTACCCGCCTTTTCAATAGCATTGTGAATAAAATCCGCAGATGCGGGATTAATGGTGCCGTCAATTTGTATGGATACAACTTTTTGTGCATGAAGCAGACCGGGAAAAAGAAGAAAAAAGAAATAATATGGCAATAACCGCTTCATATAAGAAAGCTTACATGTTCGAAAGAGGCTGAATAAAGTAGCTGATGTAATTTACTGAATTCCTACGAGAAAGCAGTAACAGAGTGCATAGGCATTGAAGATGCGATCTGACCTTCCTTGCATCGGGTGCCGACCGCATCAAAAACAAAGACTGGTAGTCAGCAATCGGCTTAGAGCCGTACATGTCTTAAATCAGGAGGAAAACATCAAACCCAATAAAACCTGTCCGATGTGGCGGATTCACATAGTAAATCCGAAGACTGATCCCGCACGTGCGTGACGAAATTTGAAGGAATACAGCCGGAAAGAACCAAAATACAAATGACAAAAAACAAAACTAAAGGGCAGGCAGGCCTGTCCGCCGGGGCGGATAAAAATCAAAATTCAAATCCGAATCGAGATGCAATCCCAAACCCGCCTGCCGGACGGGCAGGTCTTAAATTTCAAATTTCAAATTCCCTTTTCTTTAAACCTATGAGGCTTTCCTATCCTGCAATTCCCATCCCGCAAACCTCATGGGTCATCTACCACTTCAATTCCAGCTTGTTGTTGCTCCGGTTAATATCTGCCATGCGCCAGCTAGGGTCAATTTCAACAGCCTGTACATTCATCAGTGATTGCTCCACTTCAAACACATAAGTAGGATGTGTCCATTTCCAGGGTTCATCCACAATCCTGGGAATATTGTCTTCTGCAGGTTTTTCTCCAAACATACTGAACTGCGGAATATATATGGTTGCTTTAGTGCCGTTTTTATACTGCAGTAACACATCTATCGGCATAGGCATCTGCCCCACCATCCGCAGACGTATTTTTGTTTTGCCACCCTGCTCCCACAAACTGTCAATACTATAATCAATCGTTTTGGTGGTGTTCACCCAATATTCTTTGTACCAGTCCAATTGTATGCCACTCACCTTTTCGGCTACACGAATAAAATCGTTTGCGTTGGGATGTTTGAATTTCCACTGGTTATAATACTCCAGCAAAGTTTTATCTCTTAATGAATCGCTGATGATATATCCCAACTGTGCAAGAAATACCCCTCCTTTTGAATAAGCGGCACGGGCATAGGCAAAATTGGTATTGAAATGGTCGGCATGCGTGGTTAACGGCTCTTCAAGACCACTTTTTACCAGGTTAAAGTAACCGGCATAAGTGTCGGCATGATGCAATGGAAGGGCAACGCCTGCATTACTGTCAGAAGGTCCTGTAGAAAGATCATTCCCCTTTACCGCTTTACTTTTTTGCTGCTTATAATAAGCAGATACCAAATCTTCGGCATAAGTAACAAACCCTTCATCCATCCACGCATACAGCGATTCATTGGTTCCCAGCATCATCTGGTACCAGCTATGCATCCATTCGTGAAAGGCAGTGCCCAGTCCCGGCCCGCTTACTAAGGTTGCCATCGGGTATTCCATGCCCCCATCACCCCCATGTATAAACGAATATTGCTTATACGGATATACTCCAAAATGCTTTTCAATGAAAGGCAATACGGTTACCGCCGCATCGGCTACTTCATTCCAGGCATTGTCATTAGCTGTATTGCCGGGTTTATTTTTATATAGAACATGAATCGTGGGGCCACCGGGAATGTTTCTCGTAATGTGCTTAAACTGTGGGTCGGCTGCCCAAACAAAATCGTGCACATTGGGCGCCGTAAACCGCCAGGTAAGCGTGTTTCCTGAAGGGCGTGTTACTTTTGCTCCTTTTGATTCGTAACCGTAACCAATCTGGTTTACGTTTTGCAGGTAACCGGTTCCTCCTATAATATAATTTTTATCGAGTGTAATGTTCACTTCATAATCGCCCCATACACCATAAAATTCCCGTGCCACATAAGGCGTGGGATGCCAGCCTTCATAATCGTACTCACATAGTTTGGGATACCATTGGCTCATGGAATATCTTACCCCGGTATTGGGATTGTCGCGCCCGGAACGCCTGATCTGCAGCGGCACCTGGGCTTCAAATTCCATATCAAATACCACTCTGGATTTAGGCAGTATAGGTTTGCTTAACTGAACTTCCAGAATGGTTTCATACACTTTATATTCCTGCGTTACGCCATTCATTTTAAGGGAAAGGATTTTCTGATACCCAATTTCATCCGGTTTTAGTTGCTGGATACGGTTTGTTACCCGCGCATCCCAATCCTTAATAACCTGGTTGTTTCTTCCCTGGAATTCAATATTACCCAGTTCACGGCTGCGGGCATCCATCATACTGTTGGGCTGAAATGCATTCCAGTATAGATGGTAGAATACTTTATATAAAGTGTCGGGCGAATTATTCCAGTATTCAAGCTTTTGCTTTCCAGTAAACCGGTTGGTTTGCACATTCATATCAATATCCATCACATACTTTACTTTTTGCTGCCAACGGCCGGGTTGGGAAAAAGCAATGGTATATCCACATAAAAAAAGTGCAGCGAGTAATATCCTGGTCATTCCGGAATCCTATTTTATTATTTCAATATCTCAAAGATAATAAGACCGGCCATAAATAAGTCCCATTATAAAAGTTAAAAGGTGAAGGCAAAGAGGATACCCTCTCACCTTTCACCTCTTACTATCTTACCGTCTTACTATCTTACTTCTTACCCTATAATGTAAGATTATCTTTCAGCAATTTCCCTTTATCATTAAAAAGCAGGTTCTTCTGCTGTATATCTGATTTGGCTACATGCACCCTGTATTGCGTAACATCACCGGGCAGCTCAATTTCGTAAACCGACTTTACTTCCCATTCCGAATATTTACTCTTTTCAAATCCATCGTTTACTTTACGGGGCAAATCGCTTATCTCCAATTCTTTTTCGGTGCTTTGCCACTCTCCCTTTTTATTAAATTTTGCTTCATACTTATCTCCTTTTCTTTCAAAGCTGGCTACAAATGCGGTGAGATTATCCTTCCATTCCACATTTTTAGCATCATCGTATTTTTCCGAAAAAGCATTTGTCACTTCTGCCGGAATTTTTCTGATCTGCGCATTAACGATTTGTGTGAAACTTACAGCACTTAACAGTACTGTTACAAAAAACATCTTTTTCATGATTTTACTTTTTTAATATAGATGCAATTTCATGCCATGAAGCCCAATAAGCACATTGCTACTGGTAAAAAAAACTTAAATATAAGTTTGGGAGTTTAGAGTTTATCGTTTGTCGTTTATGCGAAGTTCAAAATAAATCGCCACTCTAATTCCTACATACCCAAGTTTTCACATTTCCACATTTCTAATTATCCTTCACTATTCACTATTCACCATTCACACCATTCACCCCTTACCACTTACCACCACCACGATCTCCCCTTTAACGGTTTTGGCTTTGAAGTAATCGCAAACTTCGCGCAAACTGCCTCTTTTATTTTCTTCAAATATTTTGGTGAGCTCGCGGCTTACACAGCATTGCCTGTCTTCTCCCAAATAAACAATACATTCCTCCAGTGTTTTAACAAGACGCATGGGCGATTCGTAAAAAACAATGGTGCGTTCTTCTTCGGCCAGTTTTTTAAACAAGGTTTGTCTTCCTTTCTTTAAAGGCAAAAATCCTTCAAAACAAAACCGGTTAACCGGCAAGCCGCTGTTCACCAATGCCGGAACAAATGCCGTAGCTCCGGGCAGGCATTCCACCCTGATATTATTTTTTACACATTCCCGCACCAATAAAAATGCAGGATCGGAAATACCGGGAGTACCCGCATCTGTAAGCATGGCCATCGTTTTGCCCGCCAGTAACTGCTCCACCAAATGCTGTACTATTTTATGTTCATTGTGCTGGTGGTGCGGGGTAACGGGCTTTTGTATTTCGTAATGCCTTAGCAATACCGATGACGTGCGGGTATCTTCTGCCAATATAAGATCAACCTCTTTTAAAATGGCTACCGCCCTGAAGCTGATATCGGCAAGATTACCTATGGGGGATGGAACAATATAAAGCATAGCTGCTCCTTTAGACGGCAGGAGCTACCGTTATCTCAAAATGCTCCATCACCTGGTTGGCTAATAATTTTTGTGAAGCTTCTTCCGCTATTTTTTGGGCTGCTTCAGCCGAGCCGGCTTCAATTTGCAGGGTGATATGCTTTCCTATGCGTACATCTTCAACGCCCCTAAGTCCCAGATTGCTTAAACCGCTCATTACCGCCTTCCCCTGGGGATCAAGCAATTCTTTCAGCGGCATAATATTGATATGAACAGCGTAGATCATGATGCTATTTTATTTTTGAGCGGCAAAGATAACAGAATGTAAGCGATAAAAATAAGCGGAACCGCTGCCCATTTAAATAATACAACCAGTATTACCGCGACAATAATCAGTATCCATTTGGAACTGTTGTGCTTAAAGGAATAATCTTTAAACTTTAAGCTCATGATAGGAATATTTGACACCATCAGCCAGCTTAGTACCAATACCACGACATACCATATCCATTTGTTCAAAAAAATATCTGTAACCGCCGCAACGGAACTATGCCAGAAGATCAGTGGAAAGGAAGCAACGAGCAAACCCACAGCCGGCGTGGGCACACCCTTAAAATGATAGGTTTGTGCTTCATCTAAATTAAATTTAGCGAGGCGCCATGCTGCGGCACAGGGCAGCAGCAAAGCCGGCAGCAGCCAGGCAACAGAAGCATCTAATCCGTCTGCCCCGCGGGCTACCGACAAACGTAAAAACTGGTAAATGATCAGCCCGGGCGCCACTCCAAAGCTCACCACATCTGCCAGGGAATCCAACTGCTTGCCCATGGCAGAGGAGGCATTCATTAAACGGGCCAGGAATCCATCAAAAAAATCCACTACGGCAGCTAAAGCAATAAACAGGGAGGCCATAAAAATTTGTTCCGGCATGTTCATCATTTGAACGCCGTCGGCAGTAGTTACTAAACCAATGCCGCTTTGCAGTATTACAATAATAGCCAGGCAACCAAAAAACAGGTTGAGCAATGTAAAAATATTAGGGATTTGCTTCATCAATTGTGCAGTTTGTGGTGGATTTGGAAAGTAAATCAGCTTGTCTTTATTTTTTCATCAACGCTTCAATTTCGTCTGCAGTGATGGGAATTTTCTTCATGAGATCCTTATTGCCGTTTTTGGTGACCCAGAAATTATTCTCAATGCGTACGCCCATTTGCTCTTCTTCAATATAAATACCCGGTTCAATGGTAAATACCATCCCCGCCTGTACAGGTTCGGTTCGCGTACCCAAATCATGCACATCCACACCCAGGTGATGTGAAATGCCGTGATACAAATATTTCCGGTAGGCCCTGTTTTCCCTGTCTTCATTTTTTACATCCGCTTTTTTCAGCAAACCAATTTTTACAAATTGCTTCGTCGCTTCCCCGCCTACTTTTTCGGTATAATCAACCATCGTAATGCCCGGCTTTAAAATTGACGCCGCGTAATGATGCAAATGCAGGCAGGCATTATACACTTCTTTCTGCCGTTTGGTAAATTTCCCGTTTACTGGAACTGTGCGGGTAAGATCAGCGCAATAACCTCCATATTCAGCGCCGAAATCCATTAATATCAGTTCGCCATCTTTGCATTCATTATTATTCGACACATAGTGCAGGGTTCTTGCCCTGTCACCGCTGGCGATTATAGAGCCATAAGCGGGACCCGTTGCCCGGTTTCTTAAAAACTCATGAAAAATTTCGGCTTCAATTTCATACTCCATCACCCCCGGCCGGATAAAGGATAATAAACGCCTGAATGTTTTCTCCGTTATATCCATCGCCTGCTGCATCACTTCAACTTCAAGCACTGTTTTAATACCCCTCAGTTCTTTCAATATCCTGGCGCTGCGCCTGTATTCGTGCAGGGGGTAACGGCGACGCATTTGTCTTGCATAGCGGTAATCCCTTACAGGTACATGATTTGCCTTCCTGTCGTTTTCATTGCTGTTGAGATAAATGATATCACACAAATGGATCCAGGGTTGTAACAAACCATCTAATGTGTCTAACCAAACGATCGTTGAAATGCCCGATATGGATTCGGCTTCTTTGGCCCGCAGGCGGTGCCCGTCCCATTTTTCCTTTAGCTCATTGGGACGCACCAGCACCAGCACTTCCCTGTATTTTTTATCGGGGTTACCCGGAAAAAGGATCAGCATCGAATCTTCCTGTTCAATGCCCGTAAGCCAGTACAAATCAGAATTTTGCTTGAAAGGATACAGCGCATCGCCATTTGAGGGTAATTCATCATTGCTGTTGAATATGGCTATGGCGTTTTTCTCCATGCGTGCAGTAAATCTTTTGCGGTTCTGAATAAATATTTCTGGATTCAATGGCAAATACTTCATGACAGAATGCTTTATCCGGTTGAATAATAATGCAATATCTGCATAAAATGCGGGGTTGCAAAACCGTGGATACATTTACATCACCAGCCAACTTCCTTCTTCAAATAGTAACTATTCTTTTTAGCCCGGCCCTAAAGCACTATTCAACAGCCGTTGCGTCGCACAGCGTATACGTTCAATTCTCTTTGCAACAAATTTATCTTCGCAAATAATAGGTTATTTGATTCAAACAATTGAAAAAGTACGCGCACTTCCGGTTGATTAAAAAGCAATCCGTAAAAAACTAACGATCGTTAGGTAAATTCAAATTTGATCTTTAGCTTTGCCTTCTCAAACCGTTTTTATGGCAGTACCTGTATTTTTATTTTCTCCCCGGGAATTGATACGTTATGGCTTAAAAGTATCAGATACAATGCATTACCAGGCCAGCCCCAAAGACCTGGTAAATGCTACGCTTCAATCGGGCGAAGGGATGCTCAGCGATACCGGCGCCCTGGTGATCAAAACGGGAAAATTTACGGGGCGAAGCCCTAAGGACAGGTTTATTGTTAAAGATGATATTACCAAAGACACTGTAAACTGGAACGATATTAACCTGCCGCTTGAAGCGCATTATTTTGATATTATTTTCAGCCATGTTACCGGTTATCTTAACAGGCAGCCTGAACTTTGGGTGCGGGATTGTTATGCCTGCGCAGATATGGATTACCGTTTAAACATCCGTATTGTAAATGAAAAGCCATGGATCAATCTTTTTGCCGCTAACATGTTTCTGCAGCCAACAGAAGAAGAATTGGAAGACTTCAGTCCCCACTGGCATATTTTTTCGGCGCCCGGCTTGCAACTGCCTTACAAAGCATGTGGCATACGGCAGGAGAACGCAGTAGTGATCAGCTTTAAGCATAAAATGATATTGATTGCGGGAACTGCCTACACCGGTGAAATTAAAAAAGCTGTTTTTTCCGTACTCAACTACCTGCTCCCTACAGAAAAAAAAGTATTGGGTATGCATTGCGCGGCTAATATCGGAGCAAAAGACGATACCGCGCTTTTCTTTGGCTTAAGCGGAACAGGTAAAACCACGCTCAGCACATCGCCGGAACGTAAATTAATCGGAGATGATGAACATGGATGGAGCGATGAGGGTATTTTTAACTTTGAAGGCGGTTGCTACGCTAAATGCATAGGCCTTGAAGAAGACAAAGAACCGGATATTTACAAGGCCATCCGGTATGGCGCTTTGGCAGAGAATGTTGGCTTCATTGAGGGTAGCAACCGGATTGATTTTTTTGATAAAAGCATCACAGAAAATACAAGAGTATCCTATCCTTTGCATTTTATTTCCAATATTGCAGAGCCTTCAAAAGCTGCTGCGCCGGATAATGTATTCTTTTTAACCTGTGATGCCTATGGTGTGCTTCCGCCTGTTTCTAAGCTTACGCCTGAACAGGCAATGTATCATTTCATCAGCGGTTATACCGCTAAAATAGCGGGAACAGAAGCCGGCATTACAGAACCGAAAGTGGTTTTCAGCGCCTGCTTCGGGGCGCCATTCCTTCCGCTTCACCCCGCAGTATACACGAAAATGCTGGGCGAAAAATTACAAAAACATGAGGCCAATGTTTGGCTGATCAATACCGGGTGGACAGGTGGTGCATATGGAGCGGGGAAACGTATCCCTTTACGGCATACCCGTGCTATGATTCATGCTGCTTTACACGGTGAATTAAATGACGCAGTATACAGCACTGACAAATTTTTTGGACTGGCTGTACCGCAAAGCTGCCCGGGCGTGCCTTACAGCATTATTAACCCCGAAAATACCTGGAACGATAAAAATGCATATGTGCAAACTGCTAAAAAATTAGCATGGCAGTTTATCAAAAATTTTGAACAATACGGTAATAAAGTTCCTGCGGAAATAATGAATGGAGGACCGGTATTGCTTTAATAATAGCCGTTGCTTAAAAACAGTGTGTGGTGCGGTTGCTTCCCTGATAAGAAGGCTGCCTGTTAAACGGGCGGCTTTTTTATTTCTATGTTCGATATCAAACCAAAGACTAATCATACCATTCAAAAAGGTACTTTTCATAGTACGTCACCTCAAATCTTTTTAGAAACCCTATGTACTCTTCCCCGAATGTTTTCTTTTTGTGGTGTTCCTGCTAATTTTCCGGTACCAGCCCTGATGAAGCTTTTGTGATACCGCAACTTCAGCCCCACTTCATCGCTGCTTTCTCATTTTCCAGTAGTCCGCACTATAGCTATTTTACCTGGGTATTGAGATTGCATTTGGCTTCGAATTTGAAATTTGGCGTTTGAATTCGCCACGGCAGACAGGTTTTATCCGCCACGGCGGACAGGTTTGGTTCTTGCTTTTTGGTTCTTGGTGCTTCTTTTCGGATTTCGGCTTCGGATTTAATTTTATCTGTCGTTGGCAGAATGTGAATAAGGCTTTTCCGCACCCCAATATTAATTAGCCCAAAACACCAGCCGTTTGAAGTATGCGCTTATGGCTTACCTTTGCCTTTCACTTTTGTATTATGCAGGCAACAGAGAAAAAGAAAACGCTTATTCTGGGGGCATCGCCTAACCCTCAGCGATACAGCTATCTTGCTATTGATCGCCTCCGTAATGCCGGACATGAAGTAGTAGCCATTGGCAGGAAAAATGCAGTGGTGAAAGATGTTCAGATTGATACGGAACAAAAACCTTATACAGATGTGCACACCGTAACACTCTATCTCAATCCTTTGCATCAAAAAGAATATTACAACTATATTTTATCACTTCAGCCCAAACGCATCATCTTTAATCCCGGTGCAGAAAATGACGAATTGTACCGCATAGCAACTGATCATGCCATTAAAGCCCAGGAAGCATGCACATTGGTTTTACTCAGTACAGGGCAGTATTAGTGTTAAGTTAAGTGCGAAACGGCAGACGGGAAACGTGAGCATCTGACGTCTGTCGCCGGCAGGCTTCTCTTCTCAAGTACAAGAGGCAAAATATTGTTTACACAACACTATCTTTTATTAGAAAGTGGATAAAATCACCCGTTTAGGGGGTTTTCTTTTTTGAAAACTTTATGTAATTTAAATAATCCATACGGCTTCGGTTTTATTTTCACTGAAGCGCTTTAATCCGTACCCCTTATTTACATTTTTTTCCTTCTCAGTACAAAACAGATCTGCCTGATTTTAACCAGCTATAACCGTCCGGAACATTGCCCGGAGTTTATTGATCCTTTTGCCAGGAAAGTCATGAAAGATTCAGCAGCGCTTTGCATGGTAACGGAATAATATTCTAACGATGATGCATAGGTTAAAAAAAAAACGTACATTGGGGAAACCTGTTCAAGTATGCTATGGAGAAGATTTAACGGAGAACACATTCATCTCCCCATTAAGGAAGAAGTTAAAGAAGCCATCATCCGCGAAACAAAAAAAGGCTTTCACCTTAAGGTTTGTATTGGTACAGACTCGCAGGTAAAAGGCGCTGAAACCGAGTTTGCAACAGTAATTGTATTTCTTCGCGAAGGACACGGCGGCTTTATGTTCATTCACAATGAAAAAACAACCAAGCAGTATTCCATTAAAGAAAGGATGCTGGTGGAAGTAGCCAAAAGCATTGAGATCGCTTATGAACTATGCGATTTGTTTACCGCGTTTGATGTTGACATGGAAGTGCATGCCGACATAAACACCAATCCTCATTTTAAAAGTAATGAAGCCCTGCGCGAAGCAATGGGTTATATACTGGGGATGGGGTTTGCTTTTAAAGCCAAGCCGGAAGCTTTTGCCAGCAGCAGTTGCGCTAATAAGGTAGTGAATTAGAAGTGAAAAGTTTGTCGTTTCACGATTATCATTTATCGTTTCACGAAGTGAGAGGTGAGTGGTGAGAGAATGTGAATAGTGAGTGGTGAATAGTGAATAGCTTTTCGTTAGTATGCTTTGGCTGAAGGCTGAAAGTTGACAGCGCAAGAAGTGAGAAATGCTCCCTAACCCGCAACTTGCTCCTTGAAACTTGTAACCTGAAACCTGTAACCTGTACCCTGTAACCTGAAACCTGAAACCTGAAACACGAAGCCAGTTCACAGAGCACCTGCTGCAAATTCCCCGTTCCATTTTTCTATCGCAGCCAGTATTTTATCCTTCCCCGATTTTTTTATGGTGCTGCTGGTAAAATGCGCAGGTAAAAATTGCCAGGTGGTACGCATTGTGTTCAAAAAATATTTGATGTTTTTGCTTACCTCCTGTTGTGTTGTTTTATCGGTTTTGGTAAACACAATACAGAAAGGCACTTCCCATTCGCCCAAACGGTTTACAAATTCCAGGTCGGGTTTTTGCGGTGCATGGCGGCTGTCAACCAACACAAACACATTTACCAGGTTCTCTCTTTTACACAAATAATCCTCAATCATTTTGCTCCAGCTCTTTCGCTGCTGCTGCGACACTTTGGCAAAACCATATCCCGGCAGATCTACAATATACCATTGTGTTTTTTGTTTATTTTCCGAAGCGCTCTCTATGGCGAAATGATTGATCAGTTGCGTTTTACCGGGCGTACCCGATGTTTTTGCCAGCTTTTGATTATTGCAAAGCATATTGATCAGGGAAGATTTGCCCACATTGCTCCTGCCTATAAAAGCATATTCCGGACGATCGGCTTTGGGGCATTGTAAATAATCCGGGCTGCTGATCACATATGTTGCAGAAGTAATAATCATAAGGTGCAAGATACAATGAGAAAAGAGAATGAGTTACAAGTTGCAAGTTCCAGGTTTCAAGGGCAACCCTGTAACCTGTACCCTGCCCCCCGCAACCTGTAACCTGCAACCCCGCACCCTGCAACTTGCAACTTGTACCCTGCACCCCTGCGCCCTGCGCCCTGCAATTTGTACCCTGTAACCATTTCCCAACTTTCAGGGTTAATATTTAAAAATCAGGATTCAGGATGTACATTTGCCGTCAAATTAATTACTTTAACCTTAAAAAATCTGGCATGGCAGAAAAAATTAAAGTGGCTAATCCGGTAGTTGAACTGGATGGAGATGAAATGACAAGGATCATATGGAAATTCATTAAAGACAAGCTGATCCTGCCTTATCTTGATATTGACATTAAATACTACGACCTGGGTATTGAGTACCGCGACCAGACCAATGACCAGGTAACTATAGACGCAGCCAATGCCATTAAACAATACGGCGTTGGTATTAAATGCGCCACCATTACGCCCGATGAAGCAAGGGTAAAGGAATTTAGCCTGAAGCAAATGTGGAAAAGCCCTAATGGCACCATCCGCAATATTTTAGATGGTACAGTGTTCCGCGAACCCATCGTAATGAAAAATGTTCCCAGGCTGGTAACCAACTGGACGGCGCCCATTATTGTGGGACGTCATGCTTTTGGCGATCAGTACAAGGCAACTGATACCGTAATCAAAGGAAAGGGTAAATTAACCATGACCTATACACCCGAAGATGGCGGTGCTCCTGAAGTTTTCGAGGTATTTGATTTCAAAGGCGGCGGTGTGGCCTTAAGCATGTACAATACCGATGAAAGCATAAAAGGTTTTGCCAGGAGCTGTTTTAATATGGCGCTGAGCAAAAAATGGCCTTTGTATCTTTCCACCAAGAATACCATTCTAAAAAAATACGACGGAAGATTTAAAGATATCTTCCAGGATATTTACGAACAGGAATTTAAAACACGGTTTGAAGCCGCAGGTATCGTATACGAACACCGTCTTATTGATGACATGGTAGCCAGCGCATTGAAATGGCATGGCAATTTTGTATGGGCATGTAAAAATTATGACGGAGATGTGCAAAGCGATTCTGTTGCGCAGGGATTCGGATCTTTAGGATTAATGACTTCCGTGCTGGTTACACCCGATGGTAAAACGCTGGAAGCAGAGGCTGCACACGGAACTGTTACCCGCCACTACCGCGACCACCAGGCAGGAAAGCCCACATCCACCAATCCTATCGCTTCTATTTTTGCATGGACCAGGGGATTGGCATTTCGCGGAAAGTTAGACAATAACCAGGCGCTTATTGATTTTAGCAATGCCCTGGAAACCGTATGCATTGAAACGGTAGAAAGCGGTAAAATGACAAAGGATCTTGCAGTATGCATACATGGCAATAAAGTAAAACTTGGCGAACATTATCTCAATACTGAGGATTTTCTTGAAGCCATCAATAACAACCTTTCGGCGAAGCTGAAATAAAAGGCTTTTAGTAAAGTAAGATAAACACAACTGTTTTAATATACCGGTAAACCAACACCAGGTTGGTTCATAATAAAAGTGCGCCGTATCTAACCCGGCACACTTTTGCATATCAAATACGGAATGCATCATCCCGTTTTATGTTGCGATCAGGAAAGTTCCATAGCTTTTTCAGGCAAAGGATTTCTTCCCGTTTTTATTTTTACTGCTTAAGAATAGCGCAAAAATCTTACCTTCGCAGCATTCCGCCTTGCCGCCAGCACTCCATGCTACCTGACCTGTGAGAATTATTATCTTTGCACCGCTTTTATTATTGGTATTGTTTTAATTACATCATTGTATGGCAGATATTTTTGAAAGACTGACAAATAATTATGGGCCTTTAGGCCAGCATCGTGAACGGGCACATGGCTATTTTGCCTTCCCCAAATTAGAAGGAGAAATTGGCAGCCACATGAAATTCCGTGGAAAGGATATGATCGTATGGAGCCTGAACAATTATCTTGGGCTTGCCAATCACCCGCAGGTACGCAAAACGGATGCTGAAGCTGCTGCACAGTTTGGACTGGCGCTGCCAATGGGCGCCCGTATGATGAGTGGCAATACAAATTATCATGAACAATTAGAAAGCGAGCTGGCGGAATTTGTGCAAAAGGAAGATGCTGTTTTACTGAACTATGGCTACCAGGGTATGGTGAGTATTATAGATGTATTGTGCAGCCGCCACGATGTGATTGTATATGATGCGGAAAGCCACGCCTGCATTATTGACGGAGTGCGGTTACACGCAGGACAAAGATTTGTTTACAAGCATAATAATTTAACGGATTTTGAAAAACAATTGCAGCGCGCTGAAGCATTAATAAAAAAACAAAACGCGGGAGGTATACTGGTTATTACGGAAGGCGTGTTTGGCATGGCCGGCGACCAGGGAAAATTAAAAGAAATTGTTGCGCTAAAGCATAAATATTCATTCAGGCTACTGGTAGATGATGCACATGGATTTGGCACATTAGGCAAAACCGGCGCCGGAGCAGGAGAAGAACAGGACGTGCAGGATAAAATTGATCTTTACTTTTCTACTTTCGCAAAATCAATGGCCTCCATTGGAGCTTTTGTTGCAGGCGATAAACCCATCATTGATTATATCCGCTATAATATCCGCAGCCAGATCTTTGCCAAAAGTTTGCCTATGCCTTTGGTTCTGGGCAATCTTAAACGTCTTGAATTATTACGCTTACATCCCGAATTAAAAGAACAGCTCTGGAAAAACGCTCTTTCCCTTCAAAAAGGATTAAAGGAAAAGGGTTTTGATATTGGAAATACAGATTCTGTTGTTACACCTGTATATATGAAAGGCGGTGTGGAAGAAGCCACCGCAATGGTAATGGACCTCAGGGAAAATTATGGCATTTTTTGCTCTATTGTAGTATACCCTGTTATTCCCAAAGGACATATTATTTACCGGCTCATTCCTACTGCCACGCATACGCAGGACGATATTGAGCAAACACTGAACGCATTTGAGGAGACAAAGAAAAAATTAGATCTCGGTTTCTATAAAGTAGCTGAAATTCCTGCTATGGCCGATGTTTGAGGAAAAAGATTGTAACAGGAACTGATGGTTTACTCAGCAACATTTTTCTTTTCAATTTTTTAATATAGCATGTTATTACCATTTCACCAGGCTAAAGTGACCGGCAACGGAAGTATTGTATTTGCGGGCGATATTGGCGCTACCAAAACCAACCTGGCCATGTATAAGGTGGAAAACGGAAAATACCATTTGTTGCACCAGGCTAAGCTGGTATCAAAAGATTATAATAATATAACGGAATTAACAGGGCAATTTACTAAAAATATTCCTCAGCCTGATGCTATCTGTTTTGGTGTTGCCGGGCCGGTATTGAACGGGCATGCAACACTATCCAACTTACAATGGGAGATAGACATAAAGGAAATTACGGCGCAGTATAAAACTGCAAACGTTCATCTTATCAATGACCTTAAGGCAACAGCTTACGGTTTGGCAGTGCTTGATGAAAAAGACACATCGGTTGTTCATGAAGGAAACATGACGATTGGAGGCAATGCCGCCATTATTGCGCCCGGCACAGGCCTTGGCGAAGCCGGGCTATACTGGGATGGCGAATATTACCATCCTTTTGCAACAGAAGGCGGTCATGCCGATTTTGCCGCCAGAAGCAGCTTTGATTTTGAATTGTATACTTATCTGCAGCAACAATTTGAACATGTAAGCTGGGAAAGATTGGTATGCGGGCCCGGCATTGTAAACATTTACCGGTTTTTGCGCGATGAGAAAAAAATGGAAGAACCCGGCTGGCTGACAGAAAAAATGGCAAATGCGGACCAAGCGGCTACAATCAGTGAAAATGCTGATCAATGCCCAATTTGTAAAGAAACCATGCGCTGTTTCATACAATACCTGGCTCATGAATCTGCTAACCTGGTTTTAAAATTAAATGCTACCGGCGGGCTTTTTATAGGTGGCGGCATAGCGCCGCAAATCATCCATCTTTTTGAGAAAGAGGCATTTTATTCATCATTCCGGCAGAGTGGAAGATTGAATTTTTTATTAGAGAAGGTTCCGGTAAAAATTATATTGAACAGAAAAACAGCATTGCTTGGCGCCGCTTATTATGCTGCAACACAATAAACCAGCCGGGGTTTGTTCTTTCCACTAAACATTTGAAGTTAGCCTTAGCTGTTTATTTTGGTTGCCGGAATCACCAATAATGGAATTGTGGTATGATACGACATCCTCCGGGTTACACTCGGATGAAATATCCTGTCCCAAATACTTCGTTGATAGGTAATCATTGCCAGTATATCTATATCATTGCTGTTAATGTAATCCTGCAATGTATCCTCAAACTCGCGCCCCGATAAATGCGTTGCAGCGAGCAATTGCGTATTAAGGTGCTTTTTAAGTTTTCTTTCATATTCAGCCATATTCATACCATGTTCTAAAAATTCAGCAGCATCGGCAGTGTCTTCATCGGTAAATACAACAACATCCAGGGCAGCCTTAAAAACCTCCAGCAGGCTGGTTATTTGCAGTAACACATCCTTATCTTCTTCGAAATGACTGGTTGCGAATAAAAGTTTTTCAGGAACTTTCCAGTTATACTCATAGGGTACAACCATTAAAGGCACTTTGGTTTTGCCTGTGAGCCCGGCGGTTCTGCTGCCCCATATCCTGTCCTGCAGACCGTTTATTCCAAAAGTGCCCATTACCACAAGATCAATTTCCAGTTCTTCGCACATTTGCAAAATATTTTCTTCTATGGTGCCGTCCCGGAGAAAAGTATGTATAACTACAGACTCTGTTTCCGCAATGCTTGTTTTAATCTGGTTTAAATTTTTATCCGCTTCTTCTGAAATGGCATTAAGCTCATTCCGCACCAGGTCTAACCGGTCACTATAAAAACGATCTGTTATATCCACAACATGAAGCAGGTTAATTTCAACCGGGTAAAGCTTAGCTGTTTGTACAACAAAATTCAACGCGTTTACCGCGCAGGAGGAAAAATCGGTTGGTACCAGTATTTTCTTCATTTTAGTGTATGTGATTTTTAGTAAAGGAGTATTTGAACAGGTTTACTATTTACAATAATACTTATTATAAAAGAACACAGGCACAAATAGGCTGCATTATTCATTTATGAAGTTTTATGTGATTATGCACTTAGGTTCACTGGTATATCATTAATGAATGGACCATTCAAATTTTGTGAAACCGGCGGTGCAGACATCTCCGTATGCCTTATTTTACCTCCCAGGTAGCTGGTTCTTGCTGTTAAAACAAAAGCAACAATGGCAATAATCAATATCCCTATTGAAATTGCAGATGTCATTTTTTTATCTTTCACCTCCGCATAAAATCCGAACAATGCTACAATTCCCACGCCCGCGATGAGATAAATGGCGGTTTCGCCCGCTTCTTCGTGATCATGAATTACTGTTTTGGATATCCCTTCTATTTTTTCTGCAACATCTTCCGCTGCCTCCCCGGTATTAAATGTAATAAGCCCGCCTGCAGCCGCAGCGATAAACAAAAAGTAAGCTACCATCTTTATTTGTTTCCTCCGGGAAATAATGCCCCACAGAAGTACTATAATGCCAAACAATAATCCAAATACAGGAATATGGTTAGTGAGAAGATGCATATAAGCCTGGTTCATTTTTTATATGATTTAAGTGAAGTAATAAATATAATAAATAGGACGTGCGTGCTCACCGGTTAGGTTTTGCATCCTTTATCAAACACGCTAAAAATACCTCCTCCCGCAACGGTAGCGGAACAACAATTTAAAAAAAGCGCTGCCACACACTTAAAGCAGCGCTTTTACAAACCGAAATCAAACCAACTGCTTGTTTTGCCCTGATCTGCTTTTTTACGGTAAAAGCATATTGAAACACCGCATCAAATATAACCCGCAAAAAAGCCTTTAACAAAGACTTTAATCAACACAAAAGATGAGAAAAATCAATACCGCACTCAGGATATACTTCATCGTTTTACTTGAATGCTGTTAAGGCCCGTTAATGAAAGACAGTAGAAAAATGACTATTGTTTTTTTGATTTTTGCAACGTTTCTTTTGCCTGCTTTTTTTCAAGCTTTCTGAAATAACCGCGAACCAAAAAACTATGCTTCATTCCTTCCATCACCTCATTAAAATTTTGAGTGCTTTTCTGAATGTTATCCAGGCTGATGTTAAGGGAGTGAACCATGGCAGTGTCTTTGAGTAAGGCATGAACGGTTCCCTTTCCATTATTAATATCGTTTTTAAGTCCATAGGTAACCGCAGAGAGTTCTTTTGCAAGCGTATCTGCTTCACCAGCCACCAATTTGATCCGGAGTATAGCCAGGTTAAGATTTTCTGCAAAGGAAGTGTCGGTAATAATTGCCCCCAATGACCCCTTCCCGCTTTTTACATCAGCCACCAGTCCGTTTAATTCATTTACCATTGTATTAGCTTTAGCGGTAGCCGATCTTACATTTGCCAGCGATGCGCTTAAATTCCGGGGAAGGGTACTGTCGCCTAACAACTCCCACAATGCAGTACTGCTGTTTATCCGCAACATTATGCTTTTCAGTTCGGCAGTAATAACAGACAGGTCGTTATTTGAACCCGAAAGCGTGTTCACCATTTCATCTACAGAAACGGAGGTTTGAGTTTGCAGGATATCACCCTCCTCAATCAGGGCAGCCGGCTCCTCTACCGGAGTAATGTTAATCACTTTATTTCCCATCAGCCCATCCGTAGCAATGGTTACCAGTGCATTTTTACGGATGAATTTTTTCATGTTGTTTTCAATCAGCAATACCACTTCAATACGGGCATCATCTAATATATTTATATTCTTTACCGTGCCTACTTGTATACCGGCATACCTTACATTATTTCCGGGGGTTAAACCCTGCACATTTCTAAAATGAACTTTAACTTCAAAGGTAGAACCAAACATATTTTTGTTTTTCCCTATCATGTATAAAAGGATGATAAGGAAAGCCAATGCGGCCAATACAAATACGCCAAGCTTAATATTTGAAAATGCTTTTTTGCTCATAACAATTATTCAAAAAATGCCTTTATGAGGGGATCGTTCGTTTTTATCAGCTCATCGTATTTCCCTTCCGCATAGTTTCTTCCCTCTATCAGCATAATCACCCTGTCTGCCACCATGCGAACACAGTTCATATCATGGGATATAATTAATGAAGCTGCCTGATATTTCTGCTGCACATCTTTAATCAGTTCAATGATCTCTTTGCTTGTAATAGGATCCAGCCCGGTAGTGGGTTCATCGTAGAGGATAATGGATGGCTTTAGTATTAAAGTTCTTGCCAAAGCTACTCTTTTGCGCATTCCTCCTGACAATTCCGCGGGTGTCATGTTTATTGTGTATGCAAGCCCAACATCTTCAAGTGCATCCTTCACCAACTGATCCACTTCTGCCTGTGTTAAACGAATAGAATGGCGCCGCAATGGGAACTCCAGGTTCTGTCTCACCGTCAGGGAATCGTAAAGGGCATTGCTTTGAAAAAGAAAGCCGATTTTCATCCTGATTTGATCCAGTTCATCATCACTCAATTCTGGAATGCTTTCACCGAGTACCTCAATGGAGCCGCTATCGGGCTTCAGCAGGCCAATAATACATTTGATCAATACCGATTTGCCTGATCCAGACTTTCCCAATACTACCACATTTTCGCCGCTATGCAAACTAAAGCTAAAATCAATGAGTACTTTATGATTGCCAAACGATTTGTACAAATTACGAACCATCAGCACTTGCTCACCCTGCTTTAAAGTTCGGGCCGATTCTTCTTTGTTTTTCGTTATTCCCATAGTATTTAATTCAGTCCCAGTACATCGGTTACCTGCACCGCAATAAGATCAATAATAAATATAAGAATAGATGACAGCACGACTGCCGAGTTAGCGGACCGCCCAACTCCCTCCGTTCCTTTTTGTGAATTGTATCCTTTAAAGCAACCTACAATGCCTACGGCAAACCCGAAAAAAAAGGATTTAACAAAAGCGGGTAATACATCGCCAAAAGAAAGGTTTCTGAACACTTTTGTCCAGAAAAGATCAAAACTGGTTACACCGCTCATATTCACACCCAGATAGGTTCCATACAATGCAACGGCATCGCCTAACAGCACCAGCAGGGGGAGGGTAAAAGTAGCAGCCAATACCCGGGTAACCACCAGGTATTTAAAGGGATTGGTACCCGATACTTCCATAGCGTCTATTTGCTCGGTTACTTTCATGGAACCCAGTTCCGCGCCAATGCTGCTGCCAATTTTCCCTGCAAAAATCAGCGCTGTAATAACCGGTCCAATTTCACGAACAATAGCGATGCCCACCATAGCAGGCAACTGCGATTCAACCCCGTAATCTACAAGGAAAGGCCGTATTTGCATGGTGAGCACCAACCCCATAATAAAAGCGGTGAGCATAACCAATGGCAAAGATTTATAGCCAATGATAAAGCATTGCCGTAGAAATTCCGTTATCTCGTACCGGGGTTTGAACCACTGCGAAAACAACCTGCCGGTAAAACGGGATATATCTCCTGCTTCTTCAAAAAATTGCTTCCAGAACTGAGTACGCAACATACCTTAAAAATACTTAAATATTCCGGCCTTTACGTTTACGGGTAACTGCTTATTGCATACAACATCAAAATTCGCATCTTTTCCGGGTAAAAGATGATAGTTCCGGAACAAGCGCAAAGAATACATTGCTATATTTACAAAAAAGCCTGCATCTTGAAAACCCGGACTGTTAACAACAACAGCAAAAAAATACCAGGGAAACTGTCTGGTTCCCGCAAAAACCGGGATGCCTCTTATACTACGCACAATAAGGTAAAATTTATTCGTGGTGGTGCGCCGTATTTTAGCCAGATGCTTAAAATGATTGACAGCGCAAAACATTCCATTCACCTGCAGACCTATATTTTTGACGATGATGACACCGGCAAACTAATCGGCGAAGCATTGAAAAATGCAGCGGGCAGAGGCGTTAACGTATATGTGCTGCCCGATGGTTATGCCTCCAATGTAATTTCCAAATCATTTATTAATGAGCTTAAGGCAGCGGGCGTGCATTTTCGCTTTTTTGAACCTGTTATAAGAAGTAAATATTTTTATTTTGGCCGGCGCCTGCACCATAAAATCATACTAACAGATGCGCAATACGCTATGGTGGGGGGAATAAATATTACCGAGCGGTATAATGACAGGCCAGGCTATAAGGCATGGCTCGACTTTGCCGTATTTGTTGAAGGAGAGATCGCAAAAGAATTGTGTGTGCTGTGCTGGAAAACATGGAAAGGATTTCCCGCAAAAACAGGATCAACGCCATGTGAGGGCCAACCATTACCGGCTGCACTATTGAGCGATGCATCTACGATGGTGCGCATGCGCATTAACGACTGGGTACGCAATAAAAAACAGATATCCCGCAGTTATTCTGAAATGCTGCAAAATGCGCAGTCTCATGTGGTTATTTTGTGCAGCTATTTTTTACCCGGAAAAACGTTCAGGAAAAACCTTATGCGGGCCGCTAAAAGGGGTGTACATATAAAAATCATTCTTGCAGGCTTATCGGATATAAAAACGGCAAAATATGCCGAAAGGTATATTTATGACTGGCTGTTGCGAAACAATGTAGAGATTTATGAATACCAGGGCAATGTTTTGCATGGCAAAGTAGCAGTTTGCGATACAACGTGGCTGACCATAGGCTCCTATAACATTAATAATATCAGCGCACACGCCAGCATAGAATTAAATCTTGATATACGCGATGCGGGCTTTTCAGCAGAAGTTGAAGCTGTATTTGAAGATATTATTAAAAAAGAATGCATTCATGTAACCCAGGAAATGCTCATTCAAAAACGCACCTTACTCAAGCGCTTCATGTGGTGGTCTTCGTACCAAATTGTTAAAGGGCTTATCTATCTTTTTACATTCTATTTCAGGCAAAAAAATTAAAGCAGGGCACAGGTTGCAGGGAAAATTCGGGTTACAGGTTTCAAGTTACAGGTGTTTCAGGTTACAAGAACAATTGCATTTCACAATCAACAGATCAATTACTCAACCAATCGCCTACTCCCCTTCATCAGTTTCCGGCTATTCTTTTTATAAAAGATCTTGCTACCGTTTTATTCCAGCCGGCAAATCGTCCGCGCTGCACTACAAGCGTATTGTCTTCGGGGTGATTAAGTATATAATGAAATACAAACCTTCCCCTGGGATTCTGCCAGCCGGTGATCTGTCCAAATCTCAGGTCATTAAATACCAGCGTATCACCCCATTGCTCTGCGGTATAAAATTGCTGTGAAAAACGAATAAGGTGCTGCACTTCCTCATGATCGGCTACGGAATGCAATAAGGAATCATTCCTGGGAAAATATTGGAAGTTGATTTGTTTTTTAATATCTAATATAGAACGGAAGCCAACATGGTAACCACTATCGTTACCGGCCACCACATACCATAGCAAATTATTAAAAGGCGTAGGTGTAGAAAAATACCTGGTATAAGGAATCTGTTCCTGCTGCAAAATTTCTTTTACATCACTGTTGATCTTTATCTTATTAATTGTACACCAGCCAAGATAAAGAAAAGGAATAAATACCCCGAACCTCCACCAAAATCTCCGCCGTGGATGATAGCTGTGTAAAATGAATAACATTACAATAGCAATGCCTGCCCAAATCGAGAAAAAGGGATCGGCAACATAAATAGCATTAAACGAAATTCGAAGATGGCTGAAAGGCTCAAACCAGCCTACGCCATAATTGTTAAACCCATCCAGCAGCAAATGCAGAAAAACTTCCGTGGAAAAAAAAATAAGCCATTTACTGAAACGGATATTGTGCGGACGGTGGATCCGTTCCGCCACAAGCGCCAGCACCGGTGAAATGAGCAAAGCAAATAATATGGAATGTGTAAAACCCCTGTGTGCAAGTAAATTCTCATCTGTACTTAACCAAAAGGCGCCTAAAAAATCTATATCGGGGGCACTTTGGGCAAGCGCTCCCCATAGCATCGCCTTTTTTCCAAACCCTCTTCCAAAAAAAGCTTCGCCCACACAGGCGCCCAGTGCTATATGTGTAATAGAATCCATTTCAGGTTATGCCGACAAAAAAATTGTACGCTTTGAATATGCTATCCCTGCAAATGTATAGTATATCAGGTAGTTTTTTTGGAGCAGGTACTGATACCGAACAGTTTATATAAGGGGCAGAAACTGATAAAACTTGTAACAGCTAAAATACAGGCGATCACTAAAAACACTACCGCCCATGTATTGTTTGCAATGTTATTATAATAAAGTGCTGCGAAAATAAGGGCGAAGACGGCTCGTATCAACCTGTCCGTATTATTCATGTTTTTTTTCATAAACCTGTTTTCATTAGAATTCATTACTCGTAAATTAAACATTATATCCGCATGGATGAGCAACCAATTATCCTCACTTCAACAAAAAAAAGGCATCAACAGACACTGATATGCTTTTAATTATGTGCAATAAACACAGGAATTTTTAACTCTTTCATCAATACATCGGCCATGCTTGCTCTAAACCACCGCGACGCCATGCCCCGGCGGTAAGCTCCCAATACCACCAATGGCAGCCCTTTGGAGGTTTTCAGAAAATTAATGATTTCCGTTTCGGGAAGTCCCTTTAATACTTTATAATCGGCTTTTGGAAAGTGTCTTTTCATAAATTCCTTCATCAGTTTATTATCCGGTACATGCATGCTTTGACTCACTGGCTTTACCGATAATACTTCGGTAGGATGTTTTTTTAACGCCGGGAGCATATAACTGAACATTTTAATGGCATAAACGGAAGACGGTTCACCGTCATATAGCAAAACCAGTTTGTTAAAGGGCTTATAATGAGGCGGTACTACAATCACAGGACATTGCGCTTCCGACAATATATCCCGGATAAACCGTGTAGGAATTTTTTCTTCATAATGGGTAAATGTTTCATTACCGGAAATAATTATCATATCCGCATAAATACTTTCGTGCAGCAGCCCCTGGGTAGCAATATCTTTATTGCGGTGCACCGAAAAGCGGAGCCCGGCCTTCTGGCATGCCGCTTCAAAATCAGCTGCAGCCTCATCTCTCGTCCGGACATCTACTTCAATAAATTTCTTTTGCTTCGCATCAGAAATGCCTCCTTCTTCACTTATAAGATCATACACTTTATAACTGTGGTACAGGGGATCATCCAAAAAAACACCAACCAGGTGAGCGCTGTTTTCTTTGGCAATTTGAATTGCATAGTCTCTTGTACCAGCAGAAAATTTTAATCCATCAAAAGCCGCAATTATTTTTTTCATTTGGATCGTATTTACATTAGTGTGATGCATGTTACCCAATATATCGGAACAGATATTACTTATCATGATTGCGAAATCATATATAATCGTGTTTATCCTTTTACAAGTGCGATCTGTTGACCACCCAGCATATCATCATCCACCATTTCAACATCACCCCCGTTTTCCAGCACTTTTTCTATAATATCATCAATCACATGCTTAATGCACGAAAATTTAGCAAAGCGATTTTCAATCGGCTGTTCAATGCCTTCCATTTCACATGCCAAAGGATCACTGATGATTTTTTTTTCCACTATCAACAGCCGGGGCCTATGCAGGGCAGCGCTCTGCTGCACGGCCCGTAGGCCGCTCTCCAATTTTCCCCCGGCTGCAGCACTTTCGAGCTGATGATACAAATACCGGGTCTTTATTTTATTCCACTCAGCGATATACGGCTTCACCACATCAAAAAGACCGGATTCAGTGGCTTCTTCATTATTGCCGGCTATATATTCCACAATGCTATGATTGTGCTTTGTTACCTCCTTAAAATGTGCCGATACTTCTTTATTGCCCAATGCAATTACCGGCACGGGCATAGACTGCAACAGAATGCCAAGCCCTTCATCCGTATGCTGCAAAAAATTTTTAAACAAAAGATCATTGCTGCCCGAACCCACATCTGCCTGCACAGCTTCTGTTTTAAAGGAAGACATGCCTGCTGCACTATTGAATTTTATTTTTACAAGCCCCGAACTTCCTCCTTCATATACGCCACTCCGGGTTTCACCCAACAGCAACACAAAATAATGAGGCATTTCTTTTTTTGCATGAAGGATATCCCGGATCATGAAGGAATCATCAACAGTGATGGTTTCATTTACAGGCATATTTAAATAAATTACTTTTTCAAATACCGGCGATACATAAATGGCAATACTTTTTTTAAATGTGCTGAAATTGAGGTTTTTTATAACCGTTCTTAATCTCATCAATACCAACTCTGCCAAATCTTCGTCATAACCGGTTCCCATCTCCCATTCTGCCTTCTTCACTGCTTTCTGAAGCCGCATCATCAAATCTTCCTTGCGCCGGATAACAGGCTCAAACGGCATAATAATAGATACTGCAGGCCAATGTCTTTTTTTTTCGGGTGCAGAACGCAGAGATGAAGAAATGCTGATATTCATAACAATGATTTGCATCAAACTTATCCAATTGTTTCTGCTAAAGCAATGATGCTGATCAGTGTACGAGATGATCTTACTCAATCAAAGATGCGGGCAAAATGATTTTCAAGATGATTGCGCATGGCATTGCGGAATAATTCGGGCGAGCCTTTTTCAAGAATATCCACCAGTCCTTTGTGCGAAACAAATGTTTTGAGATGCAATTGCTTTTTCAACAGACCGCTTTTATGAACATAATCAAAAACCGGCAGCAACATTTTCTGGAATTTCTTCATGGTTTCATTGCCGGTAATTTCATACAATTTGCCGTGAAATGCGATCTCATGTTGTATATTAAATAAATGGTGATCGGTTACCCGCGGCTCCTTACTTACAATTTTTTTCAATTCCCTGATATCTTCGGCGCTGATACGCTGAAAAATAAAATCCGCCATACCAATTTCAAGCACCAGCCTTATTTCAAATATCCCCTTCAGCGTTTCCTGGTCCAGCACATGAGGATTCATACTTTTACTCATAATACCAAACAGGTCGGGACTGGTAATAACCGCTCCTTTTTTCTTTTTGGATTCAATTAATCCCATCATCCGCAAACGCAACAAAGCCTCCCGTATAACTGTGCGGCTAACACCCAATGTTTCCGCCAGTTCAAGTTCCTTTGGTATGGAATCGCCAACTTTCAGTTTTCTTTGCTGTAACAATTCCACAAGATTGGCTTCTACCCTGTCTACCAAAGTACTGGTATCTACCGATTTAAAACTTTCTTTTATTGTGGCTTCACTCATAATATATGCAACTTAATATTGAAACAAATGTATCTGAATTTTTTATGCCGCATATTGGAGACATTTCGAAAGGTTATGTTCCCGCTAAAAATTGCATGAAAGTATATTGTTAATTGTACTACATCGCATAAAATTTTTTTATCGGGCATAAACAATGTCAAAAAAAATCTCTAAAAATTTTGGTTGTTTGGAAAAAGGGAGTACTTTTATTATGTCATACATAATACAAATCTACAAATTTTTTAAACAACTTGCTGTATGAGAATTGCGCATTTGAAATCAGGTTTATTATTCGTGTGTTTGTTCTTTGCTGCTTTAGGACAGGCACAGAATAAAAAAATTTCCGGTAAGGTTACAGGGGAAGATGGAAAACCGCTATCCGGGATAAGTATAACGGTGAAGGGTAAAAACATTGGAGCCTCCACCAACACGGATGGCAATTTTACAATGGACGTGGCCGAAGGCGATATCCTGGTCATTAGTTCAGTAGGCTTTAACAGCACTGCGTTTACCGTTGGCACAGCGGCTACTTTCACCATCATTTTAAAAGCCGCCGAATCAAAACTGGATGAAGTTGTAGTAGTGGGTTATGGTACCATTAAGCGGTCTAAGCTTACTTCTTCCGTATCCAAGCTCGACAATAAAGTTTTGGAAACAGGGCTCCGTTCCAACCCTGCACAGGCTTTGGCAGGAACCATTCCGGGCTTAAGGGTTTCAACAGGCACGGGCCGTCCGGGTTCTTTGCCTTCAATCATTTTAAGGGGAGGAACCAATTTTGATGGCTCCGGCAGCCCTTTAATATTAATGGATGGACAGGTGCGTGGTTCTTTAAGTGATATCAATCCTGAAGATATTGCGAGCATGGAAGTGCTGAAAGATGCTTCCGCCACAGCTATTTACGGCGCCCGCGCCAGCAATGGTGTAATCCTCATCACGTCTAAAAGAGGAAGAGCCGGACAATCTTCCATAACCATAGATGCTAAAAGAGGAACCAGCTATTTGAATATTCCCTATAACTTCCTGAGCGCAGAAGATTATATTAAATGGAGCCGCATGGGTGTGGCGCAGGCTATCATTAACGGAACATTCGGTACTGTTTCTTCCAATACAGCCCTGTCGGGCGTTGGTCCCAGGGCAACCGGTAATTTATATAAAGACCCCGTATCAGGAGCCATCCTGGATGGCAACTACGACAACAGGGCTATTTGGAGTGTAATGCGCTTAAATGATATAAACCGTGAACTGCTTGGCCAGCCCGGCTGGAAAACCATGAAAGACGGAGTGCCTACCAATGCGGATGGCAACTACGATCCGAACGGAACTTATGCCGATCTTATTTATAAGGATTTTAATTATGGCGATTATGGCTTGTATAAAAAGGCTACAGTACAGGAATACAATATAGGCATGAGTGGCGGCAACGACCGGGGTGGCTATTTTGCCAATCTCGGTTATTATGATGAAGGGGGCTTGTCGCTTAAAACATTTTACAGGCGCTTAACCTTTACGCTCAACGGCGATTATAAAATAAAAGATTGGCTGAAGTCTGAAAGCAACCTGCAGTTCAACAAGGCCAACTGGAGGGACCAGTCTTTGCAAAATGGCGAAGGAAATTACTGGGGCCGTATGCTTTCCGCTCCTCCAACCATGCGCGGCACCAATGCCAGCGGAGAATTTATTCTGGGACGTGATGCCAGCGATGGCAACCCCCTTGTTAATATAGATAAATACAAAAGAAACAATCAAACGGATAAATTCACTTTGGGACAATCCTTCCGGGTGGATATCCTGGAAGACCTCTATATAAAGCTGGGCGCTATCTGGATGTATGATGAGGGCTTTGCGGAATCTTTTAACCAGGACTTCCGTACGGGCCTGCTGAGTTTAACCGATCCCAACCGGGGATGGAACAGAACAAGGTTCAGCGATGCTTCTTTTGACAGAACCATCCGGCAAACCTATAATGCCATAGCCAATTACAATACAACTTTCCTGGGCAAAAACAACGTAGAAGCCATGGCGGGATTTGAGTATTATGATGCCTATTCTAAGGGTGTTTATGCCGCCGGCAGCCAGGCGCCTACAGATGAGTTCCAGGATTTGCAGTACACCTTGAACAATGCAACAACGCAAACCCGCAGCACAGACACTTATCATAACCGCGACCGGATCATGTCGGGCTTTGGACGCCTGCTTTACGATTGGGACGGCAGATACCTTGCATCTTTTACAGTAAGACGTGATGGCGTTTCCCGTTTGAATGGCGACAATCAGTATGGAACATTCCCTGCCGCTTCAGTAGGCTGGATGGTACATAAGGAAAATTTTATGGCATCCACGGGGAGTTGGCTATCCTACTTAAAACTCAGGGCCAGTTGGGGTAAGAACGGGAATATTGGTATAGGAACCAGCAACGCGGTTGGGCTTTATGAAGTGCAGGGTTCCTATGGCTCGCAAACTCCCTACAACGGTAATATTGGTTTTTTACAAACCAGCCTCGCCAATCCTGCATTGCGCTGGGAAAAAACAAATACCACGGAAGTGGGCGCCGATATGGGATTTTTTAATAACAGGTTAAATGTTTCTGCAGCATACTACAACAGGATCACAGATGATAAGCTGGCATTTGTAAGTCTGCCCACTTCCTCAGGCATATCAAGCATCAGAACCAATAACGGAAGCATGCGCAACCGTGGTTTTGAACTTGACCTGGGTTATAAAATTATCCGGCAAAAAGATTTAACATGGCAGGTAAACGGCAATGCGGCCTGGAATAAAAACATTATCCTGAAACTTCCTTTTAATGGCAATGACAAAAACAGGCAGGGTGGTGAACAAATTTATGATCCGCAAACAGGGCTACTCACCTGGGTCGGCGGTTTACAGGAAGGACAGGAATGGGGTGAAATTTTTGGTTTTGTAACTGAAGGAATTATCAGAACCCAAAAAGACCTGGAGGGTTATAATAAATTTGATGAAGCAGCTAAAGCAGCCTATTCGAATGGTGGAGCCGGAAGAGGTGTAGCCAGTCAGCAATTGATAGACCAATATGGATTAAATGCAGGTGGCTTGAAATATATACCTACACGACCGGGCGATGTAATGTGGAAGGATATTGATAAGAATGATACCATTGATTACAGGGACAGGGTTTCGCTGGGACGTACACTTCCACGCTGGACAGGCGGGTTTAATACTACCGTTTCCTGGAAAGGGTTTAGCCTTTTTGCACGCCTGGATTTTGCATTTGGCCATATCCAGCAGGATTTTATGCAATTGTGGTCGCTGGCAAGCGCCCAGGGAGAATTCAATGCAACCGATATTGTAAAACAAACCTGGACGCCGGATAACCCTAACGCAAAATATCCCAGATATTCATGGGCGGATCAGTTGAACACAAAAAATTTTGACAGGCCCAGCAGCATGTTCTATGTGAATTCGGGCTACCTGGCATTCAGGGAAGTTTCATTGAGTTATTCATTGCCTGCTTCCCTGCTGCAAAAAGCGAAGATCAGCGGACTGAGGTTAACTGTTACCGGGCAAAACCTGGGATATTTAACCAATGAGTTGTTGAATTTACCGGAACGTACCGGTTTTCAGAACAGCGCCTATACCATACCAACACAGTTGATTTTTGGAGCTAACCTAACCTTTTAATCTATCAATTAACGCATTATATCATGAAGAAGTTTAAGTACATACTTTATGTGGCGATAATAGCTATAACGGCTACTTCCTGCCGCAAAACATTAGAGCTTGCCCCGGAAGATTATTATGGCGATGGAAACTTCTGGCAGAATGAAGCCCAGGTTACCAATTTTATGGTGGGGCTGCACAAGCAGTTCCGCGATAACCAGTTTATGTTTTTACGCCTCGGCGAAATGAGGGGCGGTGGCTTCAGTAATGAAGACCGTCAGAACACTTCACTGAGCGAATTAACGATCATTAACCAGGCTATTGAAGAAACCTCCGCCGGCGTTGGCAGTTGGGCCGGTTTTTACGGACCAATCCTTCAATTGAATCTTTTCATCCAAAAAGTGGAAGCAACAGATTTTCTGGCTGCCGGCAAAAAAGATTATTTACTGGGACAAGCTTATGCCATGCGGGCTTATTACTATTTTCATTTGCTTCGCACTTATGGTGGCGTTCCCATACGGCTGGAGCCGGAAGTGTCGAATGGAAATACCGATGCGGTTGCGCTGCGTAAAGCGAGAGCATCCGAAGCCGAAGTTTTAGATGCCATAAAAGCAGATGTAAATAAATCGCTCAGCTTGTTTGGCACAGCCGGTGCACCTGCAGATAAAAGCCAGTGGAATCCTCTGGCGGCTTTGATGCTGAAAGGAGAAGTATGGCTGTGGTCTGCAAAAGTGTATAATACCCCAGCGGATCTGGCAGAAGCAAAATCGGCATTGAATGCTATAACCGGCACCTCATTGCTTACCAATTTTGCTGATGTATTTAAAAGCAAGAATAACAACGAGATTATTTTTGCCATTCGCTATCGCGATGGTGAAGCAGAAATGGGTACAGCTTATTCTTATTTCCAGTACTCTACTTTTAATTTTGATAACCTGCACGTAAAAGATTCAACAACGCTTGGACCAACGCTTGTTGATCCTTTGAATATAGCCAGCGCACCTGCACAGATCATCCAGCGCTACGCTTATACTTTCGCGTTATTTCAATCTTATGACGTTGTCGATAAGCGCAGAAATGCCACTTTCTACGACTACTATAAAACCAGCGCTTCAGGCGGAGATGTGGTGGTTACCGTTCGTAATACTGCACTGGTTAAGTTCCCCGGAGAAATGAACGCAGCAAACAGGCGGGTGTTTACGGATGACTGGCCGGTTTACCGTGAAGCAGACAGACTGCTGATGCTGGCAGAAATTGAGAATGCGGAAGGCGGCGATCCATCGTTATACGTTCAGCAGATCCGCGACCGTGCTTTTGGCGCCGGCGCTGATCCTGCACCTTTTGTGAACGGATCACAGGATGCCAACGAACTGGCCATATTCGCAGAACGCAGCAAAGAGTTTGTGTACGAAGGAAAACGCTGGTATGATATACGCAGGATGAAGTACGGAGGAGAGCCATTGGTTTTTATCAGCCCCAATCATCCTTATGGCGTACTGGATAAAGGCCTGCAGGGTTATAAAATACTGTGGCCAATAGAAGCTGCAATCTGGACAAACGATCCACTGGTAGATCAAACACCGGGTTATACTACTTCTAAATCAAAATAAGATACATGATTTGCGGATTTAACTAACTTCGATCCGCTGAATATTTATTGTTCCTGTAGCTGTCTTAATTTATAACCGGGAATATTCCTGTTCCCGGTTTTTAAGAAATCATATTTTAAATTTTCAAATAAAAGAACATGAGATCAGAACATTTGAAAGGATTAATTGCAGCGCCCTTTACACCCATGCATAAAGACGGTTCTTTGAATACCTCCCTCATACCGCAGTATTATGAAATGCTGAAAGCGAACGGTGTTACCGGCGCTTTTATTTGCGGTTCTACAGGGGAAGGCGTTTCTATGACCATGGAAGAAAAAAAAGCAGCAGCCGAAGCATGGAGCGCTGCCACTAAAGGAGATAAGGATTTTAAAGTGATGCTGTTCCTGGGAGGAACAAGTATTGCTGACTGTAAGGAACTGGCCCTGTATGCAAAACAAATTGGATTATACGCCATATCTTTTACAGCGCCCTTTTATTTTAAACCTGCCAATGCTGCAATGCTGGCAAAAGCCTGCGCAGAAGTGGCAGAAGCAGTGCCCGGTATGCCTTTTTATTATTATCATATACCTGTACTTACCGGGGTAAATATTGCCATGTACGATTTGCTGCAGGAGGTGGATGGTAAGATACCCAACTTTGCAGGTATCAAATACACGCACGAAGACTTCATGGATTTTCTTTCGTGTATGCGTTTTCAAAACGGGAAGTATGATATGCTGTGGGGACGCGATGAAAATATGCTTTCGGCGCTGGTGCTGGGTACCAAAGGTGCGGTAGGAAGCACATTCAACTATGCGGCGCCGTTATATTATGAGCTGATTGACGCGTTCAATAACAACGAACTGGAAAAGGCGCAGGCCCTGCAGCAACAATCCATTGACATGATCCGCCTGCTGGGTAAATACGGCGGCATAGCTACCGGAAAGGCCTACATGAAGTTGACCGGGATGGATTGCGGCGAATTCAGACTGCCGGTAAAAAACATGTC
Source organism: Agriterribacter humi (assembly GCF_009192765.1). GTDB lineage: Bacteria > Bacteroidota > Bacteroidia > Chitinophagales > Chitinophagaceae > Agriterribacter > Agriterribacter humi. The sequence goes on from NZ_VOHQ01000015.1 coordinate 93,873, forward strand.
GGCCGAACAATTCGGGTTATTTAAAAAAGATGTGGAGCAACTGAATTTCAGCAGCTTTTCATCCCGCCTGCCTGCAGAACAGCCTGCCGCACGTTAGTCAGCGAAGGCAATTCAACGGCAACAAAAGTGTAAACAATAATGCCCCGGTCAACAATTTTTCTTCTCGCTGTTATTATGCTTACTCATCTTCATTCCTGCACGGAAAAGCGGCAGGATATCTCCATACAATGGTCGCTCTCCGGCACGCTTCCTGCCCTGTCGGGACAAACCGCCGCATTGGGCTTTGCGGGGCCGGTTAGTGGTGTTCACCACGAGGTATTGCTGGTAGCCGGAGGCGCTAATTTTCCCGATGGAATGCCCTGGGCAGGCGGAAAGAAAAAATATTACGCCGAAGGTTTTGTGATGAAAAGAACACAGAAGGATTCACTATCGTTACATAAAACATTTTCTTTGCCTTATGCCCTGGCCTACGCGGCCTGTATCTCCACCCCCACCGGAATTGTATGCGCCGGCGGTGAAAATGAGAAAGGCGTTAGTTCAAAAACAATGCTACTGCAATGGGATGATCATAACGATAGTGTGATCATCAAAAAATTACCTGACCTGCCCCTCCCACTCAGCAATGCGGGTATTACGGTGCACGATAATACAGTATATGTTGCAGGCGGAGAAAACACCGACAGTACTTCAAGCGGTTTTTATAGCCTGGATATTACAGATGCCGCCGCCCAATGGAATACTTTAGCCAACCTGCCACAAGCGGTCTCTCACGCCGTGGTGGTTGCACAATATAATGCCGGTAGCCCTTCTGTATATGTATTGGGTGGCAGAAAGAAAAACAGCAATGGCATCAGCGATATCTATGCATCCGCTTATACATTTGATCTTAAAAAAAAGGAATGGAAGGAAATTAAATCATTACCCTACAGCCTGTGTGCCGGAACGGGTATCGCTGTACGTAAAAATGAAATATTACTGTTCGGCGGAGATAAGGGTGAAATTTTTCACAAAACAGAATTATCAATAGCCGCCATCAATGCTGCTACCGATACAGCAGAAAAACAGGACCTGATCCGGCAAAAAAATCAATTGCAATCTGCACACCCGGGGTTTAGTAAGGAAGTATTGGTATATAATACCTCAACGAACAATTGGACAAGTACCGCTCCGCTCCCTTTTGAAGCACCTGTTACCACCACCGCCATTTTATGGGATAACGATGTGGTAATACCCAATGGAGAAATAAGAGCCGGGGTACGCACACCTGAAATATGGATGGGGAGAATACAGTAGGTTTCAGGTTACGGGTTACAAGTTGCAGGGTACAAGTTGCAGGGTACAGGTTACAGGTTTCAGGCTACACGGGGTACCAGGAACAGCTAAATGTTTGAGCGCAGGAATAAAAAAACGATGTATACCTATGTGCCGCTATGTTCCTATGATTCTATGTGATAAAAAATAAAGAACGGAGCACGAAGTATACTGCACTCAGCAAGGTTTTTCTTTGCGTGCTTTGTGAATGCTTTGTGCGTTTTGCGGTAAAAAAATGTATAACATGCAAATGAAATATTCAAAAAACTATCCCTGGCTTGTGGTTGGACTCTTATGGGTGGTTGCGCTGCTCAATTATATGGACAGGCAGATGCTCAGCACCATGCAACCCTCGATGATGATTGATATCGGTGAATTAAGAGAGGCAAGGGATTTTGGAAGGCTGATGGCTATCTTCCTCTGGATATATGGTTTCATGAGCCCGGTGGCAGGAATGATAGCCGACCGGATCAACCGTAAATGGCTGATCGTGATAAGTCTTTTTGTCTGGAGCGGAGTAACGTATATGATGGGTTATTGCGAAAATTTTAATCAGTTGTACTGGCTCAGGGCAATTATGGGCGTAAGCGAAGCATTGTATATCCCTGCAGGACTTTCACTGATTGCCGACTATCATACTTCAAAAACGAGGTCACTGGCAATTGGCATTCATATGACCGGTTTATACATGGGGCAGGCATTGGGCGGCTTTGGCGCTACCATTGCATCCAACTATTCCTGGCAATCCGCTTTTCATTATTTTGGGATCATTGGAATAGTGTATTCATTTATTTTAATTCTTTTTTTACATGAGAAAAAATCACCGGAGCCAACACATGCAACGCATAACATCACAAAAGAAAAAGCTTCTTTGTTTAAAGGGCTAGGGTTGCTTTTTTCCAATATTGCCTTTTGGATCATTCTCTTCTATTTCGCGGTGCCCAGTCTTCCGGGATGGGGCGTTAAAAACTGGCTGCCTACTTTGTTCGCCAAAAACCTGAGCATTGACATGTCTTTGGCCGGACCGCTTTCAACGATCACTATAGCCGCCTCTTCCTTCCTCGGTGTAATCTTCGGGGGAATACTATCTGACCGCTGGGTGCAAAAAAATATCAGGGGCAGAATTTATACCAGCGCCATAGGATTGGCTTTAACGATCCCTTCCTTATTATTGGTCGGATATGGTCATTCCATGTTTCATGTAATTGGCGCCGCTTTTTGCTTTGGCTTTGGCTTTGGTATGTTCGATGCCAACAATATGCCTATTCTTTGCCAGTTCGTTTCGTCTAAATACAGGGCAACGGCGTATGGGCTAATGAACATGACGGGAGTATTTGCCGGCGCATTGGTAACAGACTGGCTGGGAAAATCAACTGATGCGGGAAACCTGGGGAAAAGCTTTGCCATGCTTTCGGCTATTGTTCTGGTGGCGCTGATTATCCAGGTGTCTTTTCTGCGGCCAAAAGCAAATGATTTTGATGAACTTTCAAAAAACAAATGATTTTTCTATATTTTGATTTATACGCCACGAATGCACGAATTCGTACAGTTTTAGCGAAAACCCTATTAAAAATTTGTGCATTCGTGGCATAAAACACGATAAGATTTCTATGCATTATACGCTAAACGATTTAAAGGATCTTAAAGAATTTTACAGTAATCAACTGCTCAATGATACCGTACCGTTTTGGTTCCCCCGTTCCTTTGATAAGGAGCATGGTGGTTTTTTACTGATGCGAAATGCGGATGGCAGTTTAATTGATGATGATAAAGCAGTGTGGATACAGGGAAGAGCAACCTGGCTGCTTTCTACTTTATACAATACAGCCGGAAAAAAACAGGAATGGTTAGAAGGTGCAAAATTGGGCTATGATTTTTTGAATGCACATTGTTTTGATACTGATGCCTGCCCGAACCAAATGGGGCGGACCAGCCCGAACCAACCGGGGCGGGGGCAAATGTTTTTTCATGTAACCCGCGATGGCCGGCCGATTCGTAAAAGGAGATATTTTTTTTCTGAAACTTTTTATGTAATTGCAGCTGCAGCCTATGCACAAGCGAGCGGAAGTGAAGAAGCAGCCCAAAGAGCTAGGGAAGTATTTGGAGATTGCATTGCGTATGCCAGTGGTGAAAAGGAGCTGGAGCCAAAGTTTACGGACATCCGCCCATCCAAAGGTATTGGTGTGCCCATGATCATGATGAATACCGCGCAACAGTTGAGAGAAACGATTGGTGACGATCGTTGTGATGAATTGATTTCAAAATGGATTGAAGAAATAGAAAGAGATTTTATAAAAGATGATATCAGGTGTGTGATGGAACAGGTAGCGCCCGATGGCAGCGTCATTGATCATATTGACGGCAGAACACTCAACCCCGGTCATGCCATTGAAGGCGCCTGGTTTATTTTGCACGAAGCAAAACACCGCAACAACGATCCGCATTTGATTGAGAGGGGTTGTAAAATGCTTGATTACATGTGGGAACGTGGATGGGATGCTACATATGGCGGCATACTTTACTTCCGTGATGTATACCACAAACCCGTTCAGGAATACTGGCAGGATATGAAATTCTGGTGGCCGCATAATGAAACCATTATTGCTACTTTGCTGGCTTACCTGTTAACAGGCAATGAAAAATATGCCGGATGGCATAAGCTCGTGCATGATTATGCCTATCAGCACTTTCATGATAAAGAAAATGGAGAATGGTTTGGTTATCTGCATCGTGATGGAAGCATTGCGCAAACCGCCAAAGGAAATTTATTCAAAGGTCCGTTTCACCTGCCCAGACAGGAGTGGTATTGCGCAAAACTGCTGGAAGACCATTTGGCAATTAATGACCAGAAATAAAAGTAAATTCGGAATTATTACCTGCATCAACTTTTAAATTGAACGTGTTATGAAAAAAACAGCAGCAACAACTATCGCATTATTTGTTTTTATTACCACAGCATTGGCCCAGGTCAAAGACATTCCTGTTTTTGTATCAGGTACGGAAGGACATAAAAGCTACCGCATTCCTGCTATCATTGGATTACCCAACGGCAGTTTACTGGCCTTTTGTGAAGGCCGTGTGCATGGTTCAGACGATTTTGGTGATATCAATATTGTTGTAAAACGCAGCAGCGATAAAGGAAAAACATGGAGCGCATTGCAAACTGTTGTTGATGCGGATACCCTGCAGGCAGGTAATCCCGCGCCAGTGGTAGACCTCACCGATCCTGCCTATCCGCAGGGAAGAATTTTTTTATTTTACAACACAGGCAATAATCATGAGGGAGAAGTAAGAAAGGGAAAGGGACTGAGGGAAGTTTGGTATAAAACGTCAACCGACAATGGAATTACATGGAATGAACCAGTGAATATTACTACACAAACACATCGCCCCAAACAACCACAGGTAAATACAGCATACAATTTTCCGGAAGACTGGCGCAGCTATGCCAATACTCCCGGTCATGCCATGCAATTTGGTACAGGCAAATACAAAGGCCGCATTTTTATAGCAGCCAACCATTCTGCCGGTGACCCGCAACCGCAGTTTGCCGATTACCAGGCCCATGGTTTTTATACAGACGATCATGGCAAAACCTTTCACCTGAGCGAAACCGTTAACCTCCCGGGAAGCAATGAATCTATGGCAACGGAACTTTCGGGCAGCAAGCTGATGATGAACAGCCGCAACCAGAAAGGAGATATCCGGGAAAGAATCGTTACCATAAGCAGCGATGGTGGTTCCACCTGGGATACTACCTATTTTGATAACAATCTTCCTGATCCTGTTAACCAGGGAAGCATACTAACTATTGGAAAGAAAAGAGGAAAAGCGATCATAGCTTTCTGCAATGCTGCTGATACTAAACACAGGGATAATTTAACGCTGCGTATCAGCTATAATGAAGGGCAAACATGGGAAAAGAATTTTGTAATTGCTAAAAGTGAAAATGATTCAAGGGATTATGCCGCTTATTCCGATATTGTAAACGTAACGAAGAAAGAAATAGGAATACTCTATGAGAAAGAGGGTTATTCAAAAATTGTTTTTACCGTAGTGAAATGGAGATGAAAATGCACAAAGGATTGTGCCCTTATAAGTCAGCATCTCATTTAAAAAAACAAATATGTGGACAGGAAAAACATTTTCATTTATTGGAATCGTAATTTTTGTTGCGCTGCTGTGTTACCAAACAGGGAATACCAGCCCGCTGCCGCCGCGGTCATTTCCCGAAACAACTATTGCCATACCACTTGCAGGAAATGGATACATTACTCAAATGGCATTGGGAGGTTCTGCCGAAATTACCAAAAACGGGTTGAGCAAGTGGGCTGACATGAGCAGTGTGATCAGCATTTTTTTCAGGACGGGGAAAACAGGTGTGCTGCATATAGGCTTCAAAGCCAAAGCAATTTCAGGCAACAGTACCGTAAAAATTTCCGTTAACGAAACAGATTTTAGTGTGAACCTTGCCGGTAGTGAAAATAAAAGCTGGTTTGCAGGAACAGTAGCCATTTCAAAACCGGGCTATATAAAAGTTGATTTGCAGGGTATAAGTAAAACCGGAACCTGCTTTGCCGATGTTTCTGATCTGCTCATTGGAGGTTCCGCAACAACCGGCGACATTGTTTTTGCCAATGATCCTGAAAATTTTTACTGGTCAAGAAGAGGACCCTCCTGCCATTTGAATTATACGATCCCCCATGGCGATAAGGAATATTTTTACAGCGAGTTAACCGTTCCCGAAGGCGAAGATAAAATGAGCAGTTATTTTATGGCGAATGGTTTTGGAGAAGGGTATATGGGTATACAGGTAAACTCCCCAACAGAAAGAAGGGTTCTTTTTTCTGTTTGGGATGCTGATTCAGGCAAAACAACACTTGTGAGGAAAGGAGAACATGTGATTGCTCAGGGCTTTGGTGGTGAAGGTACAGGCGGACAAAGTTACCTGGTCTTTAACTGGAAGGCAGGCACTACCTATAGATTTTTAACCCACGGAAAACCAGACGGTGCGGGCAATACCATTTACACATCCTGGTTTTTTGCACCGGAGGCCGGCAACTGGAAATTGATAGCCTCCTGGAAAAGACCCAACACCCATACTTACCTTACCCGGTTTCATGGTTTTCTTGAAAATTTTAATCCCGATGAAGGTTACCAGGAAAGAAAAGCTTACTGGAGCAATCAATGGGTACGGTTAGCAGACGGAACCTGGACGGAAGTAACAGCATTTACATTTACCGTTGACGCCACAGGCAAAAATAAACAGCGCCGGGATTATGCAGGCGGAGTAGAAAATGGAAAATTCTTTTTGCGAATGGACGGGTTCTTTAATGAAAATGTTTCACCCGGCACCGGTTTTTCCAAACCCGCTACCGGCCAAAAACCCGTCATTGACCTGGAGGCTTTGCCATAATGCCGGCATCGTTGTTAAGCGTGAAACGGCAGACGAGAAACGTGAGAATTTGGAATCTGTTACATGTATAAACGAGATAAAATATAGTTTACATAGCATGGGTTCAAAAAATGCAGCCTGTTTAAAAACGGAAACCATTAACATACCAATGCCATCTTGCGCAACCGTTTGCATGTATATCCGATAGTTTATTATCCTAATTTCATAAACAGATAGCATTTCAGCAATCAGCCTGTTTCATCATTTGAAAAAAACAATACCATATTATTTATTTGCCGGGGCCTTTCTAATTGCATCATTAATGTTCCAGTCTACATTCGTATCGGCCCAATCCAAAAGCAAAAAAGCTGCCAACCAAAAGCTTCCCAACATCATTTACATTTATGCGGATGATTTAGGCTATGGTGAGCTGGGCTGTTACGGGCGGCAAAAAATAAAGCAATCGGGGCTGGATGAAAATACGATCATTATGTTTTCCAGTGATAACGGCCCTACATTTAACGGCGGCGTGAATGCGGCTTTTTTCAATAGTGCGGGTGGTTTACGCGGATTAAAAATGGATTTGTATGAAGGCGGTATCCGGGAGCCATTCATTGCCAGGTGGCCGGTCATACCGATGGCATTTCGCTGCTTCCTGAATTATTGTCCAATAGTAAGGCGCAAACCAAAAGAAACTATATTTACTTTGAATACCCCGAAAAAGGCGGACAGGTGGCCATCCGCATGGGCAACTGGAAAGGAATAATATCATTAATATAATTCATCGTAAAAATCACTACAAAAACAAATATATGAACAGGAAAGAATTTGTAAGGAACGCTGGACTGGCGGCCGCCTCGTTTACCGTATTACCAGCCGCTACTTTATTTGCAGGAAAAAGAAGCGCCGATCCAAAAATAAAAATGGCGATCATTGGCGTAGGATTACGGGGACAGAACCATCTTGACCTGCTGTTGAGAAGAGCGGATGTTGATATAACCGCCATTTGTGATGTAGATGATCGCTCTTTGAAATCAGCAAAAGAGTTGGTCTCAAAGAGCGGGAAAAAAATGCCCGTTGTGTATACCGGTGATGACTACGCCTGGAAAAAAATGTTAGACACCGAAAAAGTGGATGGAATAGTAATTGCAACGCCGTGGGAATGGCACAAACCTATGATCATTGGCGCATTGGAAGCCGGGGTTAAATATGTGGGTACGGAAGTAGTGCTGGGCATTACGCTCCAGGATCACTGGGATGTGGTAAAAGCCGCCGAAAAATACAACGCGCATGTGATGATGCTGGAAAATGTTTGCTACCGAAGGGATGTGATGGCAGTATTGAATATGGTGCGCCAGGGCTTGCTGGGCGAGCTCATTCACCTGCAGGGCGGATACCAGCACGATTTGCGTGAGGTAAAATTCAACGATGGCGTTCATCCTTACGGGCATGGTGTTGAATTTGGTGAAAAAGCTTTTTCCGAAGCCCGCTGGAGAACGGAACACGCAGTTCATCGTAACGGCGACCTGTACCCTACACACGGCATTGGCCCCATAGCACACTATATCAACATCAACAGAGGCAATCGCTTCATTACCTTAAATTCTTTCTCTGCCAAGTCAAGGGGCCTGCATAATTATATTGTAAAGAAAGGAGGAGAAAATCACCCCAATGCAAAAGTTAAATTCAAATTAGGCGATGTTGTTACTACCCATATCGGTTGTGCCAATGGAGAAACCATTCTGCTGCAGTTAGACACCAACTTACCCAGACCCTATTCTCTCGGCTTCAGGGTACAGGGCACACAGGGCTTATGGATGGATGTAAACAATGGCATGTACATAGAAGATAAATCGGCTAAGCCTCATGCATGGGATGATGCCAAAACATGGTTAGATAAATATGATCATCCTCTATGGGCCAGGTGGAGCAAAGAATCGGCAGGCGCGGGACACGGCGGAATGGATTTTTTTGTGATCCATGCCTTAGTAGAATCCATCAAACGAAAGACCCCTACGCCTATGGATGTGTATGATGCAGCGGCCTGGAGCGCTATCACGCCACTAAGTGAAAGTTCTATTGAATTGGGAAATCAAACTGTAGAATTTCCTGATTTTACAGGCGGTCAATGGATGTACAGGAAACCAACATTTGCCTTAAACGATGCCTATTAAATAAATGGATCCGGATCTGCCGCGAAGAATATTTCCCGGCAAATCCGGATATTACTTCCTGCTTCATTACTGCCCCGGTACATGCCTACCCGCAACGGAAACGCTCCGTTTTGAACAAGCTTGTGCAGGCGCAAAATAAGCCCTGAATATTTTCTTTTGAAAACAAACCATCTTGCACCCTTATGCAAGCGGTTGCCATTAAATTATTTGCGGTAAAGTCATAAACCATTATTATTATCTTTAATTTTGCCAAGAGAATTAATGCCGTTTTTTAAGGATAGTGGTGCCACCCACCGCTTTACTAAAGAGATGGGTTATAAGATTTTTAATTTATTAGCTGCTTGTGATTGTTGTTTCCACTACATATCAACATATACAAAACTGGTATGAGTCTTTTCGCATTCATTTTATGAATATGGGACTCAAATTGGGTTATAAAGAAGATGAAATAAACGATTTTATCAATCAATTTTACTTAGACCTGCTTGAAAAGAACGTCAATTCCAGTTCCATTATCAATCCGCGTGCATATTTATCTGTAGCTTTCAAAAGAAAACTGATTGATCATTACCGGAAGAACAATAAAAGCCAGTTTATTAATGCCGAGGATATCATTAATGAAATGGAAATTCCATCCATACAGGAAACGCTGGAACAGGTACAGACCAATACGGAACTTATTGATAAAGTAAGAGAAGCTTATCAAAAACTTCCGGCCCGCTGCCAAAAGGTGATTGATCTGAAGTTTTATAAAGGACTCAGCACAGAACAAATTGCCGCGCAAACAGGTCTGTCCAAAAGAACCGTTTATAATAACATGTTCGAAGGCGTTAAATTACTCCGCGCCGAGTTGAACAAAGTATCTCCCTCTATACATTTAGCCTCATTGCTGAGCTTATTGCCCTTTGTGATTTCAGGCAGTATGCTTTAATTTTTTTTAAAAAGTTGGTAAATTTTAAAATGCGCCCCGTCTATCTTTAAAAAGATACTCATGCCCGTTAATCTTTCGGTAGAAGCGCTTGTTATTAATGATTCTTTTTACAACTACTGTTTTCACAAAAATGAAGCGGATACCCGCTATTGGGAGGAATATATATTTAACCACCCTCATGAAATTGAAAAGATAATGGAAGCGAGGCGATTGGTCCTGGGGTTAAGTGTTGTTGTAAATGAGGAACAGGACGGGAATAATGAAACAGCACCCGCAACTGTGAAGCCTCTCTTGCCAGGCAAAAACATCTTTAAACAATTAGGCTATTTTGCTGCCGCTGCAGCGGCTATTACCGCTATTGTATGGGGTATTGCTTTTTGGAAGAAACAGGATACATTGAAAAACACAATGGCAAGTGAAGTATACAACAACAAAAAGTCCGCCCCCGCTCTTGTATTTACTTCTGCTAAAGGAGAAAGGAAACTCGTAACACTGCCGGACGGCACCCTGCTGCATCTGAATTCTGGCTCTACTTTACAGATTGACGGGCAGTTTGCCAAAACTAACCGGTACGTGTTCCTAAGCGGAGAGGCTTTGTTTGATGTTAGGCACAATGAATCGCTCCCTTTTATTGTACATGTGGATAGCTACGATGTTAAAGTATTGGGTACATTATTTAATGTTAAAGCTTATGCGGGCGATATTACCAATGAGGTTTCGCTGCTGCGTGGTAAAGTGGAAGTGCTTAACAGGAACAACTCAAAAACAACCGTACTCTCTCCCAATCATAAACTACTTATTCGTTATGCAGGCGCGGCGGCAAAAGAACCCGCTCAAATGTTGCACGCAGTGGCCAATGAAACAAAAGTCCTGCCTTTGTCGTATAATAAAGACAGTCTTGTAATTGAAACAGCATGGTCGCAAAACAGGTTAGAGATCGTTAATGAGAAATTTGGAGAGATAAAAGAAAGATTAGAAAGATGGTATAACGTGGAAATAGACTTTGAAGATGCTGAAGTGGGCGGCTATAGCTTTACTGCCACTTTTGAAGATGAAAACATTGACCAGGTATTAAAAGCCCTGCAATACACTTATCATTTCACTTATAAAACAAACGGGGAACAAATAACGATTTCTAAATAAAAAGGAGAAACGGGTACCAGCCATTTCTCCTGCATTACAAAACGGAACCGGAAAGCATAAAAACAATCCGGCTACCTATTTTATAACAAATAAACCAAAACAAAAGTATGAAAAAAACTGCCTGTTTCATTCCACCCCTGCAGAAGGGATGGCTCAAAACGATTCTGCTTATGAAGCTCTCTGTTTTAGTGATTTTGCTCACGGCTTTGCATGTTTCTGCCAAAACTTTTTCACAGGAAAAAATTTCTGTTGATTTCAAGAACACAAAGCTTAGCCATGCCCTGAAAATAATTGAAAGAAAATCAGACTACCGCTTCGCTTTCAGCAACCTCATATTATCGGAAAACATGACGGTTACCCTAAAAGCAAAAGACCTTCCAATAGAAGATATCTTATCACAAATGTTCACCAAAACGGGCCTAACCTATAGCCTGATCAACAATAAGCTGATCGCCATTAAGGGAGACGAACCCGCCCAGGGCATTATAACCGTACAGGGAAAGGTTACCGATAATGAAGGCAATCCTTTGCTGAATGTAAGCATATCTGCAGGCACCGGTATTGGAACCACAACCAATGAGTCGGGAGAATACAGCATTACTGTAGACGAAAACGCAACATTGGTGTTCAGCTATGTAGGTTTTATAAATCAAACAATACAGGTTAATAAACGCACGGTAATTAACGTGGTTCTATTACCCAATACATCCCAACTCACCGATGTGGTAGTAGTAGGCTATGGTACGCAAAGCAGGCGTAAACTAACCAGTGCAGTAGCAACTGTTTCCGGTGAAGAATTAAATAAACGGGTAGCTACCAATCCGGCAGCATTACTACAGGGGCAATTGCCCGGCTTACAGGTAATACAGGGTTCCGGCGAACCGGGAAATGAAGGAGTGAGCCTCCGGATCAGGGGGGTATCTACTTTTAGCGGAGCGGGTAATGATCCATTGATAATTGTTGATGGGTTACCGGGAAGCTTAACGGTATTGAACCCGAATGATATTGAATCCATCAGCCTGCTGAAAGATGCGGCTTCAGCGGCAATCTATGGTTCAAGAGGTGCAAACGGTGTAATTGTAATAAAAACAAAAAAAGGAAAGAGCGGGGGATTCTCTCTCCAGTACAATTATAACCTGGGAATATCCAATCCTACGAGCATTCCAAAAACCATACACAATTCGGCGGAATATATGGAGCTGTCAAATGAAGCCAATACTAATTCCGGCCGGCAGTCCATTTACACCCAGGCGCAGATTGATTTATATAAAAATGCTACGGACAGGGTTAAATATCCAAACCATAACTGGCTGGATGATTTATTTCAACCGGCGCATACCCAAAATCACTATTTAAATCTTAGCGGCGGTAAAGACAATACTAACTATAACCTGGGTATTGGCTATACCCATCAGCCTGGTACAATGATTGGATTTAGCTACAAGAAATACACGATGGATCTTGGCTTATCATCCAAAGTACACAAAAGAGTAACTATTGGCACCAATGTGCAGATGCGGTACGGTAACAGGCTTAATCCCCCGCAGGGAGCCGGAGACATGTTTTTATCTACCCTGGCGCAATCGCCATTGTATCCGCCACAATCCGCCGATGGCAAATGGATAAAAAAAGCATACTCTAACGAGTCAGGAAATAAAAATACGGTAGCCATTGTTGGGGAAGATGTAAGAACAAGAACGGATGATTATTATTTACAAGGCAACCTTTCCCTGGACATTGAAATTTTAAAATCATTGAAATGGGAAACAAAGGCCGGAGCGAATTACGGAACCAGTAAATACAATGATTTCAGACCGGTAGTGCAAACCTACTATTACAATGATATGACTTCTGCCGGGCTGTTAGATGTAGGTACACCCGGACTTACTGTTGGCAGAAGCGATAATATTTACACGGTATATTACAGCCAGCTAAACTTTAGAAAATCGCTCGGTGATCATACCGTTTCTGCAATTGGAGGATTTCAGCAGGAGCATAATGAAGGCAGCAATATTGATGCATGGAGGGCCCAGTTTACTACCAATCTTTTGCGGGAATTAGATGCAGGACCCTCGGCAGGCATGACAAATAGAGGCTCTTCTTCTCAATGGGCAATACGTTCTTTCTATGGTACAGCCAACTATGATTTCCAGGACAAATACCTGTTTGGAACCAGTATGCGTTATGATGGCACTTCACGATTGCCTAAAGATACCCGGTGGGGCCTATTCTATTCCTTTTCCGGTGCATGGCGCATTTCAAACGAATCCTTTCTGCAAAGCGCATCGTGGCTGGATGATTTAAAGATCAGGGGATCATGGGGACAACTCGGTAACCAGAATATCGGTACTTATCCATACCAGCCAACGTTAAGCAACAGGGATTATGCATTCGGCGGCTCTGTAACACCCGGGTATTCGGCAGGAAGCCTGGTAGACCCCGCGCTTACATGGGAAACTACCCGTGTATTTGATATAGGCATTGACCTGGCCGCACTAAAAAACAAATTTTCCTTTACCGCAGACTGGTTTAATAAATACACATTTGACATCCTGAGAAGTTCACAGGTTCCCCTATGGTTAGGGCTAAACCCTCCTGTTATTAATAACGGCGCTGTAAGAAATAAAGGATTTGAGTTTTCCGCGCAATACCGCGATAAAATCGGGAACGCATTCTCCTACTATGCAGGAGCCAACTTTCAAACCTATAAAAATATACTGGAACAATATGGCAAAACTGAAATTGGCGGCAGAACCATACGGGAAGAAGGACACCCATTAGATGCATATTATATGTATGTATGGGATGGCATTTTTCAAAGCCAGGATGAGATTGATAAATCTCCCGCACAACCGGTTACACCCAGCCCCGGCGATTTGAAAATTAAAGATGTTAATGGAGATGGAAAAGTAGATGATAAAGACCGTACCTATGTGGGTGGAAAATATCCCGCTTACCAGTATACCATAAACCTGGGCGCGGAATGGAAGGGCTTTGATTTTAATGCCCAATTATACGGATCGCAGGGACAGAAAATATACGTAACCGGATGGGGCGCGGAACCATTTCGCCAGGGCTCTGTGCCAACTACTGACTGGAGAAACAGGTGGACGCCCACTAACCCTTCTACCACCATGCCAAAAATATATTCGGCAGACGGATACGCGCCTGTTCAAAACTACAGCTCTACCTATTTCCTGAAAGACGCTTCATTTATGCGTTTAAAGAATATCCAGTTGGGTTATACGCTTCCTGCCAATATAATAAGCAAAGCAGGTGCAAAATTACTGAGGGTTTATTTTGCGGCGGATAATGTGCTTACCGTAAGTAAATTCCCGGGAATTGACCCTGAACGGACAAGCGATGGCAACTACGTAACCTACCCGCAATTACGAACATTTACTTTTGGAGCAACTGTTCAATTCTAACTTTTAAATTTAAACTACATTGATATGAAAAAATATCAAAGAAACATATTCTTTACAGGCATTGCAACCCTTATGCTGTTTGCATCCTGCACCAAGGGTCTTCTTGATGTATCTCCCCCCGATCGTTTATCTACTACTATTTTCTGGAAATCAGAAGCCGATGCCGACCTTGCATTAACCGGCCTGTATAATTTTTTATACGCAGGTGGCGGTAACTGGGCCAACTCTCAATATGAAGTAATGGGCTGGGATACATATACAGATGATGTTTTTGGCAAGCATAATTATGGCGGCGGCTATGATGCCACAAGCTCCGGCATTACGCCCAATACAGGCGCTTACGTGCGGAGCTATTATGAAAACAATTTTAAAGCCATTGCCGCTATTAATTCCTTTTTGGCTAATGTAGATAAAGTACTTACCGGCGATAAACTGACAAAGTACAAGGGAGAAGCTTATTTTCTGAGAGCCTTTAATTATTTCTGGTTGGCGCAATTGTATGGAAACGTACCAATTGTTAAAGACGACCCCTTTAAAGCCGATTTTAAAACACCGATGGCTAAGTCTGCCAGGGCCGATGTATTAGCCTTTGTAAACCAGGACCTGGATGCAGCCATTGCAGCTTTGCCGGATGATGCATACGGTTCTGGACATGCTGTTAAAACTACGGCGCAGGGATACAAAGTAAGGGCCTTGCTTTTTGAAAAAAAATATCCGGAAGCTGCCGCATTGGCTAAGCAGATTATTGATGGCAACCAGTATTCACTGAACCCTGATTATGCAGCGAACTTTTATAAAGCAGGGCAAAACGTCAGCCAGGAGATCATGTTCTCTGTAAAGTTTCAACTCCCCAACATTGAACATGCAGATGCCGCATTAAATGTAACCATGCAAACCTGGGGTGGGTACCAGGGAACGCAGAACCTGATTGATGAATATGAAACCGGCGATCCAAGAAAGTCAATGACCTGGTTTTTTCCGGGTGACGGACCTGATAAAGGATGGCCTTTTAGCAATCCTGCCGTAGCTACTCCCGGAGGCGGACAGGACTGGATTGTGGGTTTTTATTTACCTAAAAAATGGCTTACTGCGGGGCTAAAAAATCCCGATTATGGTGTAAAAGGAGATAACGACTTTGTGTTGTTGCGCTATGCCGACATTAAGCTCATGTATGCAGAAGCACAAAACGAAGCCGTAGGCCCCGACGCTTCTGTTTATACACAGATAAACGAAGTTAGAGACAGACCGGGTGTTAACATGCCCGCATTGCCTGCCGGTCTTACAAAAGAGCAGATGAGAGCCGCTATCAGGCATGAAAGAAGAGTGGAGTTTCCACTGGAAGGGCTGCGCTATTTTGATTTGAGAAGGTGGGGCATCGCTACACAAACATTAAGCGGATTTGCGCCAAACCCATTGGCGCCAAACATTCAAATAAAATATGAGAACAAGTATGAGTTTTGGCCGATACCCCAAACGGAAATTGACCGCAATCAGCCCGTCCTTGAACAAAATCCTGATTACTAAACGATTTCTTATACATGCAGTTGGTTTTTGAACAGCATTGCCCCTATTTTTATAGGGGCAATTTTTTGATTGCTCGTTTTTCAGAGGGATGAAATGCTTTTGACACAAAATGTGTGAAGCAAACAGAAGTGTTCAGCATATTTTTTAAAGGAAATAAAAAAAATTCGTAATGAGCGTTTTCAACCGGGCGAAAAGGGCGGGTATTCAAGCCTCTACATTATTGATGATATTCCTTTTTTTCGACTGCTGTATAAAAGAAACATTTGCAAAAAATGGGATTGCCTCAGATACTGGAAGTGTAGTTGCGCTTACTGACTTTGGCATAAAGTCAAATAGTTTTGAAAACGCTAGCGCCGGCGTTAAAAAAGCCCTCCGGTTTTGCAAAGAAAATTCAGCGGATACCTTATTGCTGCCGGGCGGTCGCATTGATTTATGGCCGGAATACGCTTTTAAACAGGAACTCTATATTTCCAATTGCACTGAAAACGATTCGGTTTCTAAAATAAAAAATATCGGATTTTTGTTAGATGGTTTTAAAAACCTGGTTATTGAGGGAAACAATACGCTGGTGGTGCTTCATGGCAAAATGGTTTCATTCGCCATCCTCAACAGTGAACATATCCAGCTAAAAAATATGCGGTTCGATTATGAACGGCCGACCATGTCGGAATTAAGCATTTTGAAAGTTTCCTCCCGCTCTGTTGAAACAGTCATTCATCCCGACTCAAAATATTGTATTGATAATGGCCGGATCGGTTTTTATGGTGAAGGATGGAAGAGCAAATCTTATCACACTATACTTTTCGAGCCCGGTAAAAACCTGATGAAGTATAGTTCATTTAAGCCATTTAATGAAAGCAGGGCAGTTCAAACCAGTCCTTTGCATGTAACCTTTCAGGGCGAGTTTTCAAAAAACAATTTTCATCCCGGCGATATTTTAACCATTCGCGATCCTTACCGCGATAATGCAGGAGCCTTTATCAGTCTCAGTAAAAACATTCGTATTGAAAATGTGAAGATGCATTATATGCACGGTCTTGGGATCGTTTCCCAATTTTCAGAAAATATTTCGCTGGTGAAAGTAGCAGTAGCGCCCCGCGAAAATTCAGGACGCATCATTAGCGCTTTTGCGGATTGCTTTCATTTTTCGGGGTGTAAGGGAAGCATCCTGATTGATAGCTGCTTTACCTCCGGCTCACACGATGATCCAATTAATGTGCATGGCACCCACCTGAAGATCACATCCATAGCTTCCGGCAATAAATTAACCGTTCGGTTCATGCACCACCAGACTTACGGTTTCGAAGCTTTTTTCGCCAACGACAGCATCGCTTTTGTAAATCCCCAAACCTTGATGTTAATTGGTTACGCCAAACTTAAAAACGCAAAGATGGTGAACAAACGCGAAATGGAACTTGAATTGGAAGAGGCTCTTCCTAAAAACATAAGCGCCGGAGACTGTATCGAAAATATCACCTGGACCCCGGAAGTAACCATCCGCAACTCCCGTTTCGAAAGAACCAATACCCGTGGCATTCTTGTTACCACCCGCCGAAAAGTTTTGATTGAGAACAATACATTTTACAGAACAGGCATGCATGCTATTCTTATCGCCGATGATGCCTTAAGCTGGTACGAGTCGGGGCCCGTGAGGGACGTAACCATCCGCAATAATATTTTTGAAGCCTGTGGCTATAATTCCGCTCCGGGAAATTATATTATTTCCATCGCCCCCGAAAATCATGAACTGGTGACTGGTTATTTCGTTCATAAAAATATAAGCATTGAAAACAACATCTTTAAAGTATATGATTACCCGATATTATCAGCCCGCAGCACAGAGGGACTTGTTTTTAAAGGCAATACTATCATTCAAACAGATTTGCTTAAAGCTGGCCCCAAAAGACCGGCATTTAACCTAACCGCCTGCAAAGATGTAATGATTGAAAAAAATGATTTCAGAACAAATGAAAAACCCATCATCAAGCTGGTAAGCATGAGCGGTAAAGATGTAAAAACGGATATAAAGTAGCCTTACCGTTATGGAGTTAAATGATAAATCAAATATTCACCTCCCCTTTTTCACCTTCCGCAACGCCGAGCCTTTATGCGCCGCAATATGGTCGGTTTTATCACTTTTTATTTCATACTGCGGGTCTTCTTTTGTGGCATGATGTGTATATCCCTTATAGGTAAAATCAGCGGTATGCACTTTAATGATGGTACCCGACACATGACCTGCTTCTGAATTCCAGCTAACATGATCGCCTTTTGAAAATGCTTTTCCCATACGCATTGTTTTTGCTACCGCAAATTTAATCAGAATGGATAATATTCAGCTAAGCCTTAAGCTTTCAGTTTTCAGACTTGAGCTTTCAGCTCAATCGTACTAACAATGATCTGATAACTTTTCCCTTTCAACCGTTCAACGTTTCAATGTTTCACCTTTCACCCTTCACCTCTCACGTTCTTCACCTCTCACCTTTCACTTTTTGAAATACGCCCCGTATTAATGAACTTCGGGAGGCGAATTTAATTTATTAAAAAGGGTTAATACTATTTTAAATGAAGCATGTGGTTGTTATCGGCGGTGGCATCATTGGCTTAAGTTCCGCCTATTACCTGCAACAGTTGGGTTATACCGTAACGGTAATAGATAAAGATGATTTTTCAAATAATTGTTCTTACGGTAATGCCGGCTATGTTTGTCCGAGTCATTTTATTCCATTGGCCACCCCCGGTATTGTTTGGAAAGGTTTTAAGTGGATGTTCAATAACCAAAGCCCGTTTTATGTACAACCATCCCTCAACCGGTCGCTGGTTGACTGGGGATTGAAATTTGCCCGGAGTGCAAATGCACGGCATGTAGCGGATTCAGCTATCCCTTTACGTGATATAGCTTTACTGAGCCAGAAAGAATATGAAAGCTGGGCAGCCATACCCGGATTTGATTTTGCTTATGAGCATAGAGGGCTGCTGGAAATATTTCAAACCCAACCTGTGGCGGAGCATGCTCACCACACTGTTGAACAGGCCAGAGCACTTGGACTGGAAGCCTCGTTACTGGATGCAGCGGAATTGAGGCAGTTGGAACCGCATACAAAGATCAATGCGCTCGGCGCTATATTATTTAAGTGCGATGCACATTTATACCCCAACAAATTAATGCAGGGATTGCTTTCACTTTTACAACAAAATGGAGTGAGGCTTGTAAGCAGCGCCCCGGTAACCGGCTTTGAAAAGAACGGAACTATGATAAAAAAAGTGATAACGCCCCGTGAAGATTTTGATGCAGGTGCAGTGGTAATAGCTACCGGCGCATGGAGCCGTGAAATAGCCGCAATGGCCAATACAAGAATTCCGCTGATGCCCGGTCGCGGCTATTCGGTAACCTTAGAAAACTCACCTTATCGCGTAAATCACCCGGCCGTATTGGCCGAAGGAAGAGTAGCCATTACACCTATGGATGGCAATAAGATCCGCTTTGGGGGAACGATGGAAGTTGTATCTACGTCCACACCTCCACGTTACCAGAGAGTGCAGGGCATTTTGAATGCCGTTAAAAGATTTTACCCCGAATTTGACGTTCCGATGCCCGCGCAGGATAAACTGTGGTTCGGTTACCGCCCCTGCTCGGCCGATGGACTGCCTTATATAGGTAAAATAAAAAGCTACAGCAATGTTGTGGTAGCCACCGGCCATGCTATGCTGGGATTAAGTCTTGGTGCCGGAACCGGGAAATTAGTGAGCGAAATAGTGAATGACGAAAAGAGCAGCATTGATCTGAAGCCTTTTAACGTGGAAAGATTTGGGTGATGCTATTGTTTTTTCAGCATCGGGAACAGCCTTCTTATTTCTCCTTCAGAAGGCTGAGATCCGTATTCGCAAACCTCAAAAGCTTCGGCATGTTTTACTTCGGAAGCTTTTTGCCTTCCGTAAAACTTTTCGAGGGACTCCCTCAGTTCAGGAGTAACAGGAAGGGCAGCACGCAGCCCCAGCCATTTTTTTCTTTCATCGGCGCCTTTGGGAACTTCACCGGCATAACCGCCTATCCAGGGAAGCCATTCATAAAACTGCGACTGGTGCGCATCCATTGCAGCAATTTTTTTATCGTATACATCTGTAATATCAACGGCAATATCGGGGCGGAAAGGATTGGGTTTTTTAAAGAAATCACGGAAATATAAGAATACGGGATTTTTCTTTAGGGGTGCTATATCGGGAAGAATATTGGGAACCCCTACCATATAGGCCGCATCCTGCACGAGTATACCGGTATAGCGGTGATCCGGATGATAATCATTGGGCCGCGGTGCGATAACAATATCGGCTTCCCACTCCCGGATTTTGCGTATGATCTGGAGTCGTACTGCAAGACTGGGTTCTAAAGTCCCATCGTGGTTATCCAGGACATCGTAGGTAATGCCTAATCTTTTCCCTGCTTCCTTTGCTTCGGCGGCTCTTCTTTTTGCGAGAGCATTTCCCCCTTCAACCTGGTGCCCGGCATCGCCGTTCGTTACGGATAAAAATTTAACCGCATGTCCCATAGATGCGAAAAGCGCTGCTGTTCCACCTCCATCAATATCACAATCATCGGGATGAGCGCCTATCATAATGATACGGATTTCTTTTTCTGAGTGCTGCGCATTAACCGCGGTAGAAGCCATAAGCAAAAACAAAATAAAAAATGACCGGAGTTTTATTTTACTGTAAGATTGTTGAACATGCAGGTTGAACATACATAATTTGATTTCCGGGTTACTTATCTTCAAATATAATAAAATTAACATTTCTCTTCTATTTGTTAACATCCCCTAAACAACCTCCTCCTAAAATTAATATGGCAAGAAGATTGCACTACTAAAGAAATATCCATAGTAAGATGAAAGAAAAAATATATACATCTGCTATTAAAACGGTGCTGAAGGTTGATCAGGAGATCGAAACGGTGAAAGACACCATTGGTGAGCTATTGGATAAGGGGAAGGATTATCCGGAATCATATTACAAGAATATATCATCAAATTCATTTCTTTTCGGCTGGATAAAATCTTTTTGCATTGTGATCATTTCCGTAAAGCTCATTCCGGAGTCGGAAGACAGTACTATAATCAATATAGAAGCTACAAAACCGGAAAACGGCGCCGCTACCAAAGACAATGTGCAGGATGCATTTTATGATTTTCTGGGGTTGATGAAAAAAACATTTACCCGCGAAGCATCACCTGCGCTGGTATGGAAAAACAACAATGATCATGGCGGCATATGGACCTTCCTGTTTTTAATATTGCTTGCAGCCTTTTTGATATGGTTTTATTTTTCGGGGAAATAAGCCTGTATCGTTTTATACCATCTTCTCTCCTGCCGTTTACATTACCCGGTATATTTTTCTTTAACAGAATCAGGCGCTTTTGGCTTTTGCTGAAAACTGTAAAGCAGGTAAAACAATGCCGGAAGAATAAATATGCTGCCCGCCAGCAGGGCAATAGCCAGCGCTTCAATGGTTTTATCCTGGCCGCGGTGTTCCAGCAAAGAAAGGTATTTGCCGTTTTTAAGCAGCACAATATTGGGAAAATGCCTGTAGGTAAGCGTTAACAGTATCATGCTCACCTGGAAGCCTGCCAGCAGGCGGATGATCCTTACTTTTCCTTTGTACAAATAATACCACAAAAGCATTAACGATAAACTGGCTAAGGATATGGCTGTTACACCAACGGTGTTATCAAATATCCATGCAGCCAGCGGAATGTTTTCGGTATATGCTGCAACAAAAACCAATGCCCCGGAAATGACCGCGGCAGTATTGGTGGTTCTTGCTTTAGCGATAAAGCGGCCCTTATCTAACGCATTGTCTGTTTCTCCAACAAGGTAAATGGCTGCAAGAAAGCCGCATATGGTTACCGTAAACAACCCTACCGCAAGCGGGAACCAATGCAACCAGCTAAAAATATAAGCATCCGCGAAATTTGCAGCATAAGGATCAATGGTTCGTGAGACAGCGCTTCCTGCTATAACACCCAAAAAGAAAGGCGTTATGCAACTGGAAATTACAAAGATGCGGTTGTAAATGATCTGCATATCATCCACAACGGCATCGTGATGCCTGAAAGCAAAAGCCGTTCCCCTTGCAATAATGCCCAGCAACATAATGGATAAAGGAATGTGCAGGTTGATGGACATGGTTGTATAAATGGCGGGAAATCCAACAAATAATATAACGATAGTAATAATAAGCCACATGTGATTGGCTTCCCATACAGGACCAATAGCTTTATACAATGTTTTACGTGTTCTGGCAAGATTGGCCCTGCGCGTAAAAAGCTCCAGTATCCCTGCGCCAAAATCTGCCCCACCCAATAGCAGGTATAAAAGTATAGCAGCCCACAGGTATATCATTACAACGTTCAGCATGCATTTACGGGTTTGACGGTTTATCAGGCGGTGCTATATCATATAATTTTTCAACCATTTTTATTTGCCGGTACAACATAAAAGTTACAATTACAGCCAGCGATATGTATACAGCCGTATACAGGTAAAAAGAATAGATGATGCCGGGCATTGGAGTTACTGCATCGGCCGTTTTCATAACGCCGTATATGATCCAGGGTTGCCTGCCCACTTCTGTTACCGTCCATCCCGCTTCTACTGCTATAAAGCCCATAGGAGTGGCCGTTACAAACAACCTGAGCAGCCAGTTCGATTCCAGCCATTTTCGTTTTTTCCATAACGCGGTATAATAGATCAAAGCAATAAAAAACATAACCATGCCTAAACCTACCATTACCTGGAATGCATAATGTGTAACAGCTACGGGTGGACGCTCGTTAGCGGGGATCTGATCAAGTCCCTTTACTTCAGATGTAAAATTGCCATGCACCATAAAGCTCAGCAATCCCGGAATTTTTAAAGCGTACCTGACCGTATTGTTTTTTTCATCAGGAATGCCTCCTA
The DNA here is from genome assembly GCF_009192765.1 of Agriterribacter humi. Classification (GTDB taxonomy): domain Bacteria; phylum Bacteroidota; class Bacteroidia; order Chitinophagales; family Chitinophagaceae; genus Agriterribacter; species Agriterribacter humi. The sequence continues at coordinate 116,733 of NZ_VOHQ01000015.1, forward strand.
TGATCAAAGGTGCCGATTGCTGTGTATGAAAATGCGCTTCCATGGCCGCGAGTTTTGCCGGTTGCCGCTTTGCTGTATCTTTTGCAGAAACATCTCCGCTGAGCGGTTGTAACAGGGCTGCAACCGTTGCAAATACAGCAGCTATTTTAAATGCTGTTCTGTGAAACAATATATTTCTTCCCTTTAAGATCATCAAAGCATGAATGCCCGCTACGGCAAATCCCGTAGCAACAAATGCAGCAAGCGACATATGCAGCGCCTGTGAGAACCACGCATCATTGAACATGGCCTGCATGGGATCAATATTAAGATATTCACCATTCACATAATCAAATCCAGAGGGGCTGTTCATCCAGGCATTTGCCGCCACTACCAGTATGCCCGAAAGAAGACCACTTATTCCTACCACCAGTCCGGTAAACCAGTGAAACCACCGGTTAAAGCGGTTCCAGCCATACAGGAAAAAACCCAATGCAATGGCTTCAATAAAAAAAGCGGTTCCTTCAAGCGAAAAGGGCATGCCGAATATGGGTCCTGCATGCTGCATAAAAGTTGGCCACAACAAACCCAGCTCAAATGAAAGTACGGTGCCTGATACCGCTCCTGTAGCAAAAAATATGGCCACCCCCTTGCTCCATGCTTTGGTAACATTTTTATAAACGATTTTATGTGTAGTAAGCCATTTGTAATGTGCTACAGCCATAAAAAAAGGCATAACCATGCCTATACAGGAAAACACAATATGAAAACCCAGCGAAAGCGCCATTTGCGAGCGGGCTGCTAAAAAGTCGTCCATAGAAACATCAATTATAGATGGGTTGGGTTGCCTGTATGCAAAGTAATCTATAAATTGCTGTACCTGCAAAAAACCGTTTGGTTTTTACAATTGCACGGGCAGGAGTATGTAAAGTCTTCCAGAAAAGAATATTACTCATGATAACACTTATTTTTATACCGGTTACCAATGAGATATGAACCATTCAACACTCATATTAACATCAATGATAAAGAGCATGATATTATTAATGCAATTTCTTATCCGCTCAAAAAGAAATGAGAAATTAAGGCAAAAGAGATTTGCTATAACAAAAAAGGGTGCTCAATTTATAATGATATGGTGCCTGTTGCTTTTTGTATCCTGCGGATTGCGGTCTGCACAGGAAGATACGCCCTTTACTTTTAAAGAAACAGCCCCAGGGTGTGGAATTGTTGGAGAATGAAAAGCCGGTTTTCTTCTACCAGCGTCAACCCAAATCCTTAACAGGAGAATATAACTGCAATAATTATTTACACCCTTTATACAGTATTGAAGGCGACACGCTAACGGAAGAATTTCCTGAAGACCATCCTTATCACAGGTGGATATTCTGGTCGTGGCACCAGGTATATATTGATACCCAATCCATAGGCGACCACTGGATCATGAAAAATATTGCACAGGAAGTGAGCAGGCTTACAACTGCGCAGCATGACGGCAAAGCCATATTAAAAACAAAGGTAAACTGGACTTCCCCATCTTATATGAATCAAAAACCTTTTATTGAAGAACAAGCCACCATTACCGCGTATACTGCAGAAGACGGATTGCGAAAGATTGATTTTGAAATTGCATTAAAAGCGCTGGTGCCTGGCGTACAAATCGGAGGTTCAGATGATGAAAAAGGATATGGCGGCTTTTGTGCCCGTTTAAGGATGCCGGATAATTTATTGTTTACTGCTGAAGCCGGCAAAGTAATACCACAGGAACTGCAACTCAATGCCGGCCCCTGGATGGATTTTACTGCGGACTTTGACAAAAACAACGAACATAGTGGAATAACCATTCTTTGTCATAACAGCACCCCCAATTATCCGGCTCCGTGGATACTCAGACAGAAGGGAAGCATGCAGAATATCGTTTATCCCGGGAGAAACCGGGTAGCGTTATCAGCCACTACCCCGCTCGTCTTACGGTACAGGCTAATTGTTCACAATGGAAAAGCAGGCGCTCTTCAATTAAATACTTTACAGGCCGAATACCAAAAACAACAATATCAAGGTGAATGAACAATCCATACATTTATATAATGAAGAGGTTCTTCTAATCCCGCTAAAAAATAACATGAACGCTATTGAAACAGCATACGAACAATTGCTACAGCCTTCGCCGGCATTGATAACCGATATAACCAAAATACAGGGCGATATTATAATACTGGGCGCAGGCGGCAAAATGGGGCCCGCACTGGCAAAGCTTACCCGCCAGGCCATTGACCGGGCAGGCATCTCAAAAAAGGTAACAGCCGTTTCACGTTTCTCTGAACCAGGCGTTAAGGAAAACCTGGAGCAGGCCGGGGTAATAACCCTGCAGGCCGACCTGCTGGAAGACAACCAGTTGCAGTTGCTGCCCCTTGCAGAGAATGTGCTGTACCTGGCCGGTACAAAGTTTGGCACAACTGGAAAAGAATATTTTACCTGGGCCATGAATACTTACTTACCGGCACGGGTAGCCGAAAAGTATAAAGATTCCCGTATAGTGGTTTTTTCAACCGGCAATGTGTACCCGCTAGTACCTGTACTATCAGGCGGAGCCACGGAATTAACAGAGCCGGAGCCTGCGGGAGAATACGCCCAGTCGTGCCTGGGCAGGGAGCGTTTATTTCAATACCAGTCATCTAAGTACAACACTCCCCTCTTCATTTACCGGCTTAATTATGCCAATGACGTAAGCTATGGTGTACTGCTGGAAATTGCCCGTTCCGTAATGGAAGGCAGGCCTGTTGATATCGGCATGGGACATATCAACGCCATCTGGCAGGGCGATGCCAATGAAATGGCCATCAGGGCGCTGCTTTATTGCGAAGCACCGGCTAAAACAGTAAATATAACAGGGCCGGAAATGATTTCGGTGAGATGGGCGGCCCGGGAATTTGGAAGCATGTTTGGTAAGCCGCCTGTATTTGTGAACGAAGAGCAACACACTGCGTTGCTGAGCAATGCAGGTGAAGCCTGTCGTTTATTCGGGTACCCTAACGTGTCGCTAAAACAAATGATGGAGATACAGGCAGAATGGTTAAAGCACGGTGGAAAAACAATCAATAAGCCCACCCATTACCAGGAAAGAAAAGGCAAATTTTAATCGCATGTCAACTTACTCATTGTTACCAGCCGGTATAAACAGCTTACTGCAGGAAGGAACCGTAATCCCTGCTCACCCGCTTGCGCTGCGCCCCGATCTGCGTGTTAATGAAGAACGGCAACGCTTGCTTACGCAATATTATATGGCGGCGGGTGCAGGTGGTGTTGCAGTTGGCGTGCATACCACCCAGTTTGAAATCAGGAATCCCCAAATTAACCTGTTAGAAACCGTATTAAAGCTGGCAGCCGAAGAAATTGAAAAAGCAAATTTGAGTCAGTCATTTATAAAAGTAGCGGGTATTTGCGGGCCAACGGCACAGGCAGTTGACGAGGCCAGGCTGGCCAAACAATATGGCTACCACCTTGGTTTGGTGAGCATGGGCGGATTGCAGCAATATTCGGAAAAAGACCTTATTAAAAGACTGTATGCCATTGCGGAAATCATACCGGTGTTTGGTTTTTACCTTCAACCAGCAGTGGGCGGACGTGTTTTAAGCTATTCGTTCTGGCGTGCATTTGCTGAAATACCGAATGCTTACGCGGTAAAAGTAGCGGCTTTTAACCGGTACCAAACACTGGATGTGGTGCGGGCTATTGCCGAATCGGGCAGGTGCAGTGAAATTGCTTTATACACCGGTAATGATGATAATATTGTAGCCGACCTGCTTACGCCCTTCAGGTTCGTGGTAAACGGCCGGCAGGTTGAAAAACAATTCGTGGGCGGATTGCTCGGGCATTGGGCGGTTTGGACAAAAAATGCAGTAGCGCTGCTGCAAGAAATTAAACAGTGTATTAGCAATAATTATAGCGGCATGCAAAATCTTTTGGCCAAAGGCGTTGAGGTTACAGACATGAATGCAGTGATTTTTGACGCCGCGCATTCCTTTCACGGGTGCATACCCGGCATTCATGAAGTATTGCGGCGGCAGGGCATATTGGAAGGGCTTTGGTGCCTTAATCCTGAAGAAAAATTATCAGCAGGTCAATTGGAAGAAATTGACAGGGTATACCGGTCATATGAAGCGTTAACGGATGATGATTTTGTAAAAGCGTTTCTCAATAATGCTACAAATATTTCCCAGTGATAAGTGTTGCGGACATTATTGCCAGCATACACCCATTCATCGAAGCAATAAGGTCAATCATCGAATAGCTATTGGTTAAAGCTTAAAATGAATAAATGTAAACCTATATTTGCATTGGTTTTTCATAGGATATTGGATTTAAAAACGGGGTGCATTTCTATGCTGCCCCTTTTTTATAAATAGGATTCAGAAAAATTTACGCTTTCTTTTTTTCTTTTTAATAATAAATCTTCTTTTACTTTTTCTCTCTTAAGTAACAGATTCAGGAACCAGCTTAAATCCCATCCGCTTTACTTGCTTTCTTATTTTCTTAAACTGTTGTTCTTTGAAGCTATCAGTATATTTTTCAATTGGTATAGGATTGAATTCGGTTCTATTCTTCAGCATCATATAAAATATTACAGCGATTTTTCTTGCTGTTGCCGTAATAGCTTTGGCTGTT
>NZ_VOHQ01000016.1 GCF_009192765.1 Agriterribacter humi
CGCTCCGATCATTTTACTACAGCTATCATTCACGATTCGGATGTTTCGTTCCCACGGCGGGTAGGCTGACGAGCAGTAGAACAAGGATTCAGCCTTTATACTACAGTTCAACCACTTACCACGGCCTGTCATTCCGACGCAGGAGGAATCTGCCTTCGCTCTGATCATTTCACTACGGTTATTATTCACAACTCAGATACTTCGAGCTATGCACATTGCCTGCATGCAGACCCCGGCGCGACACACAGAAAACATTACGGCAACTGGCATTGCTGAAAGAAATCCCACAGCAGATCGTTGGCATTGATAGCCGCTGATGGCTCATCGCTGCCCGCCCGTCCCGGCAGTCCGCCCGGCCACGCATGACCGCCATCCTGCGTTAAATAATATTGAACGGTTACATTATTATCACAACCCTTCCATTGGGTGAGTGTATATTTATCCTCAGACACTATTTCCGTAAGCGGCGCACATCCATTTATTGCCGACCATACATTGAGCACGGAGTCAACCGGTGGAAAATAAGCGTTGCTGAAACCTGTTCCTTTGCCACCCTGGTAAGGCACATGGGTATCGGGTGCAGCATGCATGTGCAAAACAGGTACCGGCCGCAAGGGGCTGCAGGGTTGCGTAGCCACCATGGAACAGGCATTTACCGCTATGGCGGCAATTTTATTGGATAACGCGCAAGCGAGCCGGTAAGCCATCATGCCTCCGTTTGAATGCCCGGTGGCATACAGCTTTCTGGGGTTAATCTTATATTGCAGGATTAATTTATCCGCAAGGCGGCTAATAAACGCTGCATCATCAATATTATTTTCAACCGCATAATCACAGCAACCGCCGGCGTTCCATGTTCTGGCTTTCAATGGGCCCGTACTTTGTACGCCTTCGGGATATACCACGACAAAATGCGCAACGTTGGCCTTTTCAGTAAGTTTCGAAGAAGATTCAAACTGGGCGGCGTCACCTCCTCCCCCATGCATGGCAATAACCAATGCAAAACCAGAGGAATCATAATAAACAGGAGGAAGATTGAGCGTGTAGGTTCTTATCCTTCCATCAACCATAATGGTATCGTTAAATCGGTATTCCTGCACCGTTGCGGCATCGTTTTTTTTGCTGCAGTTTACACATAAAAAAAGAGTGAAGCATAGTAAACCACCATATGCGATTGTGCATTTTGTCATGATTCCGGGATTTAAAAAGTAATACAGCTAAGATTTATAAAACGCAAAAAAGTTTAAAATATGATGCGTTCATGCAGATGCCCGCCTTTTACAATCAATTATTACCGTTAATGTAATTGAAGTGCACTGCAAGCTGCTATCTGCACAGGATGTCGCATTTATACAAACAGGTATACTGCATGAGCGCCTATATTTGCATCCATTTTTATATTCCTCTTTCATGAATGCAGCTATTTACGAACCAGGCCCCCTGCTAAGCAGGTACATTGATAACTTCATGCTGGTTGATATCAACTGGAAGGAAGCCACACAGGAACATTCGGTATGGAGATTAATTCCATTCGGACAGGTTTCGATGCTTTTCTTATTTGGCGATGCGCATCAGTATAACCTCGAAGGCCCGCAATACGAAATGCAGCAAACCCGCAGGGCATTTATGGTAGGTCAGTTAACCCGGCCGATCTGGCTCAAATTTTCAGGACATACCCGCTTAATCAAGATCCAGTTTAAATCTGCCGGCGTTCACCAGTTGTTGCCTTTTAATATGCAGGAATTCACCAACGAACCCAGCTTAGACCTGGAGGCGGTTTGGGGTGCGCCTGTAAACCTGCTGCTGGAAAAATTATATCATGCGCAAACAGATGAACAACGCATAGCGGACATGAAGCATTTCTTAGAAGAACGTATACTCCCGCCTTCTGAAATGATTGATTATGTAGATTTCACTATTGGCCAGTTAAAGCTAAACAGGGGTAATCTATCCATTCAAACCATGGAAAAGCGCTTGGGCATTAGCGGGAGGCACCTCGAAAGATTGTTCCGTACAAAGGTGGGACTCTCACCGAAAGAATTAAGCAAGATCATCAGGCTCAACCATGCTTTGCAGGAACTAAAGGCAGATGCCGGCACTTCCCTGTTTTCCCTCTCCCATGCCACCGGTTATTACGACCAGGCACATTTTTCCAGGGACTTTAAAAGTATAGCCGGTGTTGCACCTTCCAGGCTGTTATCCGAAGCATCCTCCGAATTATTTGTAACCCACGGCAAATGCTTTGTGTAATCAAGTTGAATTTTCCCGCAATGTATGATTCCCCAACATGACAAAGCAAGGGAATAGGGTTCAGCTTCTATACTACAGTTCAACCGCCCACTACGGCCTGTCATTCCGATGCAGTTTGGCTAATAGCAGGCAGGGAGGAATCCGTCTTCGCGTTAATCATTGCAGATACTTCGTTCCCGCCGCGGCGGCGGCAAACTCAGTATGACAAGCAGTAGAACAGGGGTTCAGCTTTATACTACAGTTCAATCGCCCACTACTGCCTGTCATTCCGACGCAGCTTGGCTAATAGCAGGCAGGGAGGAATCCATCTTCGCGTTAATCATTACAGGTGCTCACTGCGTCAACCCGGACGGAAAAAGGGTCTGGCTTCGCTGCGATCATTCATCACCGTTAGAGATCATAAATCCTTCCGGTGAAATAAATCCCGCGGAGGCCATTTATCATACAATTCACTATTCAGGAATTTCATTTCCGGATTAAATGCTTTAATTAATGCTATTTTCTTCTCCCTGCGCCATCCTTTTATTTCTTTCTCCCTTGCAATGGCGTCATTCACATACCTGTAATCATCATAATAAAGCAGGTAAAAGGCATTGTATCTTCCCGTAAAAGTTTTTGGATCGCCCCTGCTGAGATAATGTTCAATAATTCTTTGCTGAAGGTCATTGGTCACTCCTGTATAAAGTACAGTCTTTGTGAAGTTGGTAACAATATAAACTGAGTACGCAGAATGGTGTGTTCTCATAACATGTAAGGTTAGCGTTTATTAAAGATAATTAAATTATCAGTTTTCCATTACGGAAACAGATGCTTTTTGGGTCCGGATGCGTCCTTCGTCAGCATAACAGTAGTAACAGTGTTGAGCATTTATAATAAAGCCAAACCAACAACCTACTGCCTGTCATTCCGACGAAGCCTGGCTATTGACAGGCAAGGAGGAATCCATCTTCGCGTTAATCATTGCAGATACTTCGTTTTCGCCGCGACGGCGGCAAACTCAGTATGACAGGCAGAGGGTGCTTTGTTCAGCTTCACTACCAAAGTTCAGCCACATTGCCATTGCCTGTCATTCCGACGCAGCTTGGCTACTGGCAGGGAAGGAGGAATCCATCTTCGCTCCCGTCATTCTAATACGGGTATCATTCACAATTCAGATGCTTCGTTTCCGCCGCGACGGCGGCAAACTCAGCCCCGAAGCGCTTCGGGTACAAGCAGCGGGTACTTTGTTCAGCTTTATACTACAGTTCAATCTTGCACTACTGCCTGTCATTCCGACGAAGCCTGGTTACTGGCGCAGGCAGGTAGGAATCCATCTTCGCTCTGATCATTTTACTACGGTTATCATTCACAACTCAGATACTTCGTTCCCGCCGCGGCGGCGGCAAACTCAGTATGCCAAGCAGAGGGTACTTTGTTCAGCTTTATACTACAGTTCAATCTTGCACTACTGCCTGTCATTCCGACGAAGCCTGGTTACTGGCGCAGGCAGGGAGGAATCCATCTTCGCTCTGATCATTTTACTACGGTTATCATTCACAATTCAGATGTTTCGTTCCCGCCGCGGCGGCGGCAAACTCAGTATGACAAGCAGTAGAACAGGGGTTCAGCTTCTATTCTATCGTCCAACCGCCCACTACTGCTTGTCATTTCGATGCAGCTTGGCCACTAGCAGGCAGGGAGGAATCCACTTTCGCTCCAATCATTTTACTACGGTTATCATTTACAATTCAGATGCTTCCCTCCCGCCAATGACAGGTCGGTTTCATACAAGTTTTTGAATCCCATTCACCGCAACTTTGCATTGTTATTAAAACTTAAAATAAATATGAACGCAACAGATCAAACAGAAACGATCAAAGCCACCACAGGATACCGCCGCTACCAGGGTGGATATTTCAAAGTGCTGATAGCACCCGAAACAACACAGGGCAATATGGCACTGCTTGAAATGGCATTGCCCAAAGGCGCTGAACCTCCCCCGCATATACATACAAGGGAAGACGAAAGCTTTTATCTGCAGGAAGGAGAAATTATTTTTTATATAGGCGATAAAACAATACATGCCCGAGCCGGTGATGCGGTATATGCACCACGACGGATTGCCCATCATTTTAAAATTCAATCGGCTTCGGCAAAATTCCTGAACCTGATCACACCGGGAAATTTATTGTATTATTTCCTCGAATTCAGCGAACCCGAAACAGGCGCCGTGCCGGTTATAGCTCCGCAGGGACCGCCCTCTGCAGAACGCGTTGAAAAAATGATGGGGCAGCTAATGGGAACCTACGGTATTGAGGCTCCCTAAATGATTTATCAATGCCCGGTAACAGCCGCATATATATTACACCAGGCGTTTTCTTTTATAAGGCATCCTGCGGAGCTGTGGTAGTAGTGCATATCGAAAATTGTTTGCTGCAACTCACCTCCGGAGCCGGAGAACTGCTGGTGGGATATTTAAAAGTGATCAAAGCCTACTTTACCGCTTTTAAAAATCACAGGGAATTAACAAACGAATATTACAGGGAAATCGCAAAACAACTTAACCGCAAAAACAGCATCATCCGGTTAAAGGAAATTTCCAGTTTAATACAACAAATGGGTTGCATCAGCGATTGGGAATACCATCATAAAAATCAGCCGGAATAAAAACATCCATCAACAGTTAACAACAAAATTTTAACCGCAAAAAAGCGAATGGAAATCGCTATGCCGGTTCAACAGTAAAAAATAAAGCAAAATGAAAAAAACAATTACAACATGCTTTTGGTCCGCAATGATATTGATGGCGGCCTGCAAAAAAACGAACCAACGGGGAGAAACACAATACAAATTAAACAGCAACTCAGTAGTGGAATGGAAGGGAACAATGGACAATGGTTTTAACAATGGTTCCTTCGATATTTCGGAAGACTACATTATTGTGAAGCAGGGAAAAATAACAGGGGGAAGTTTTGTGTTTCCTATTGTTTCCATAAAGAATTTCAATTTGCCGGACTCATTAAAAGAACAATTGCTGCATCATCTTAAAAGCGCAGATTTTTTTAACATGGCGCTTTATCCCGAAGCTTCTTTCAGTATAACAAAAGTGCAGCCTTACCCCGGTGGCATTCCAGATGCAATAGCCGGCGCGAATTATTTGATTGGAGGTAACTTTACCATGCTTGGTAAAACGAACGCGATAAGTTTTCCTGCCGATATCAATATAACAGGAAACAAATTATCGGTGGAAGCAAAATTCGAAATAGACCGCACAAAATGGGGAATGCATTATGCATCAGACCCCGATGCCGGGCTTTATATCCATAAGGATGTGCAACTCTACTTTAAACTTTCAGGTGAAAGGAAGTAATCATAGAAATGTCTTTCAACCTTTTAAACAACAGTTTGTTGCATAATTTATGCCAATGACAGATAAAGATAGGTGGTTCTTTTTACTGCCAATGACATCTTAGTGAGACTATTGTTTATCGGCCAGTTGCAAGTTGTATTAGACTGCTATTTTTTCTTTGTTACTTTTTGCGGAAAAAGTAACCAAAAGCCGCACGAAAACGAATACGGCCCGTTTTCGTGGAGCGCCCTGATCGAGCTGCACTACTACTGTGATTTCAGCAATAGAACGCTAATGCTTTCTCAACTTATTGCATCCAGAATATAAACCAACTTACCAACTGATCAACTATGATGATAACTATTTGCTGTAGCCGGGTACCCAATAGTAGACACGACCCACGGCGAAGTAAGTGACAAGAAAAAAAGACTAATTTTTATGCAGCTTGCCTGCCGGCAGGCAAGCTGCATCACAGTGACAAGCGCCGGGGTCGCATAGCTATGCACATTGCTCGCAGCCCCCGGCACAACGCAGTTTATTTCGCTTTTTCCGCGCAGTTAAACATCCATTGCACGCCAAACTTATCTTTACAACTGCCGAAGTAATCACCCCAAAACATATCCTGTAATTCCATTTCAACCTTCCCGCCGGCGGAAAGTGCGTCAAATAATCTTTTCGTTTCTTCCCTGGTATCGGGTTCAAGATTGATATAAACATTGTTACCGAAGTTCATTTTAAAACCCATGGATTCGGGAGCATCGGTTCCCATTAGTACATGTCCGCCCAAAATAGGAAGTGCAATATGCATCACCAGGTTCTTATCTGCGTCTGCCAGTGGGGGCACTCCTTCCTGTGGCGGAACATCGCCCATGCGGGCAATGCCTGGTCCGCTGAATTCGCCGCCAAAAACAGATTTGTAAAACAGAAATGCTTCCTCTGTGTTACGCGCAAAATTGAGATAAGTGCTAACGCTTGCCATAATGCAGGTTTTAATTATTAATACGTTCAACAAATATATTTCATCCTTTAAGAACGGGGCACCCTGTGGTGCGACAGATTAAAGGGGTGAATGCGCCAAAAAACCAATTTTTATAATTTCGTCAGTGAGAAATAAAGCATTGCAGTGCTTCCTTAACCTTCAACAAGTTTCTTAATCGTGGCAATAGCGCCTCTCCAATAGAAGTTGTAATGCCTGTAAATAGCATCCGTTGGGAAATTTTCAACAGTAACGGTCAGCCTGGTTTCGTTATCCATCGGCTCAAGCCTGAACGTTGTGGAAGTATAGTTTTCCGGCCGGTCGGGCAGCCGGGATACGGAATTGAGACCTGTGTATTTCAGTTGCCTGTTCTTTTCAAAGCGCTCCACCACGCCTTTATTTTCAAAGCCCACATGATGAAATCCTTTTACGGTAATGGGTCCTTTAACGGTCCAATCCGTTTCAATAACAAGGTTCATTTCCGGGTCTCCCATCCAAAGTTTCATCAGGTCCGGCTTTGTGAGACAGTCCCAAACTTTTTCCGGTGCAGCAGCGATATCCAATGCATATTCGATCATAATGTCAATTGTAGTTCCAGGGTCCCTCATGAATTGTACCAACGCGCCGCATGCTTAAAAGAAAAGCGGGGCGGGAATTACCAGGTATTGATGCTGCTGTTCATATTGCTTTGCAAATGCATCCGCATAGTTGTTGATGGCCTCATCGGTTAACTGTTGTCCCGAACTGATGATAAACCTGTACCTGAATGTTACGGATTTGCCTGCTGCAAGAGAAAAATTCAGCTCGTGCTTTTCTTTTGTAAAATCTTTTACGCCAAAGGGGTTTGCGGCAAACAACCCGTACCCGCGGGCATGCCAGTAGGTTGGGTAGCTGATATTGCCGGGATGATCGCAGATCACCACCGACACTTTTTCATCGCCGATGTTTCCGTATAAATCCATCCATCGGGCTCTTGTGCCCCATACATCCGCACCGGTTACCCCTTCACTGCTCCTGTAATTGCCGGTAATGCCTTCGTTGGACAAGGCTTTTATTTTGGTGGGCACGCCCTGCGCATCTAACAAAGTTACTTCTTCATCCGATGGCAATTCGAGCTGGCGCGCTACCCTCATGCCCAGGAATCCTTCCTTGGTATCCGGAAAATCCACTTTGCCGCCGGTAGCGGTTAACACCGTGATCCTGTCAATGATGCGGGTTGTGCCGTCGGCTATAAAATGGTAGGTGCTGCTTTCTGCTAACAGTTCCCTGCCCGATGAATCTACCCAACTGGCTTTTGCCCGCAGTATGCCTTCGCCATCACCACCTTCCGTGCTTTCAATATCCAGATGCTTTACGGCGCCCAGCTTAACCTGCCTTTCTCCCTCTGCGCCGTTTCCCCAGAAATCGTATCCGTTTACATTGCCATAGTTGAGCCAGATGCCCACCTGGTGCCGGTGATCCGAACGCTCTCCCGCCCTGGGTTGCAAAGGATAGCCACGGGTAATGGCAACGCCGGCCGCATTCAGCACGGGAAACAGTATCGGCTTGTATACACTGTCCGGCCAGCAGTAAGAAGTAAACAAGTTTCCATCCATCAGCACATCCACTTTGTGCTGCGATTCCTGCTTTACAAAACTTACCGCTACGGTAGAATCATTTTGCGTGGCTTCGAATTTTTGCTCTGCTGAATTGCAGGAAAAAGAAGGCCATAGCATAGCCGTTATGAGTGCCGCCGGAAATATTTGCCGGGATGTGAATGAGCGCATAAATGAGTGTTTAAATATTGTTTTATTTGAAGACATTATACTCTGACCGGCACCGTTGCCGGAAATTATTTTACAAGATAGAAAGCATAACCGGGCGGTAGTCATTTGGATTCGAGTTGTTTTATTATTTTCTTCACAGCTAATTTGGAATTCAAACGAACACCTTTTTTTAGCCAAATAAGAGCTGTGTTTTTAAAGCCAGACACGAGATAAACTTCCGCAATTCTCCGATAAAAATCAGAAACAGTTACCGGTGAAAGTTCGAATATGGCGCTGCGCAATACATCGAAGTAGAAATCTGCTTTTTCCCACAAATTCAATTGTGCAAATGTGTGCCCCATGTTAAAGATGAGATTGGCTTTCGCGTATCCGGAAAGATCAATTAACATGAGGGAATGAAATAATACTTCTTCATTCCGAAAGTCATTCTCGCCATACTTTAATTTTTTTACCAAATTATATTCGCACAACTTACAGTTTGTATAGTAATTATTACGGTCTGATTTTTTTGAGTATTGTAAATCACCAGTAAAGGCAAGAACCTCACTCAAGAATTCAAAAGCTACATTTGCGTCAGCAATCTTATTGACAATCTCCAAACGATTATCTCCTATCCTGATCGACAATTTCGAAAGGATACTTTGTATTTCAGTAAGAAACTCTCTTCCATCCGCCGCACTATGGAAGTAAATTCGATTAATCAAATCCAGGTCTAAGCATATAAACTTAAAGTCGTACATATTAGGCTTGATTACCGCTAACGATCTGGTATTGCTGCAGGCGTGATATTTTATAACTTTCATCTCGGTACAATACTAATCTGTGTCTTGGTGTTCCTTTTGTATTTTGATTATTTTGGATAAAATTAGCAGACATCGCCAAAGAGTTAAAAAAATAACTATTAAACTGAATAAATTAAAAGCAAATAATACAATGTAACACTTAGAGTCAAGCGTTAATTTCAAAGTATAACCTATAACGGCAGTAAATGTTAATGAAATAATTGCATTTTTTAAATGTCTTACCGTTTCAAAATACAGGTCTGTAGAGTAGAAAATTTCGTATAAAGTGTCAGATTCAAAATTGACGTCTTTTTTTGATTTTGCTGTACTCTTAAAAGAAATTAAAACTGTCAATAGCGTTAAAATAAAACCAGATAATGTCAGGGCTACGGTCGATAGGTCAGAAACTATGGATATTATTGTTTCATCTTTCGGAATTTGAAAGCCAGTCTTTTTTACTAAGAATATAATTATCCCTGAAATTGAAATTCCTATGAAATAATCCCAAAAGACAGGTCTTTTAAAATACTTGTCAATCATCATTGAAGGGTTTGTATGAATTCATCAAAATCTGTCTCAATTAATTCATACCATTGTCTTGTTGTTGTGATTTTACCGTCTATATGTTTTACTATTTCCTTTTTACCTTTTAATAAATTAAAGACTTCTTCCTTCCCATCTTTATCTTCATACCTAACAACAAAATGTTCAAAGGCATCCATATTCGTTGGTTTAGCTTTAAAAGCATTTAGTATACGAGTAAACATTGAATTACCATCCTTATTTAATTGCGAACTTATGTATTGTTTACCTGGTGTCTGAAACATGACTTCCAGTTTTACAAACTTTGGTTTAACATGTTGCCCTAAGTTCGAAATAGCAGTAAAGTATTGACCAACAATTGCAGGGTCTAACTGTGATAACTTTTGCGGCTGAACCTTCACGTCTATATTTAATACATTTTTTAAATCAGCAAGGGTCTTGTCAATAGAAGTATCCATATATAAATCGATTTCAGTAGCTCGAGCAAGTTTTAATTTCTCTCGTGCAACTACTCGAAAGTAGTATTCTATGTCTGAAAGACGTGGACCATTACTATTAAATTCAACACACAGAACTACTGAATCAGTGTTATAGTCTATAAAAAAGTGTGTCTGCTCTGCAATTTCACCATTGCTGGTATCAAAAGGCACTAATAAAAACTTATCTGCCGGTTTAACCATCGGTATTCTACCTGTTCTTAAAAGAGCCATTGAGAACCGGATCCGTTTTTCCCTCAACATGAATACGGCATTGTAACAAAAAGTGGTCTTGCACTTTCTTTGCCTCGGTCTTCATGTTTGTCAATCAATATACCTCTGCCTGCCTGCTGTTCTTGACTTAGAAACGTAACAACTTGATGAAGTATCGTATGACTTGTTTCATTTTTTGCATGAGTGTAAGGCGTAAATTTCAATTTATAAAAGTGAAACCTTACTGGGATTAAGTCTTTATTTTCTTCAGAAAGTTCTGTTTGCATCGTAAGGTTCTATTTAATTAGGAATAAATGTATATCATTTTTTACTGGTGCATTAAATGCGGGTTCAGTGCTTGCTGCTAACACTTTGCTTTACGCAATAAAAGGCGTTTTTAAGCATTTCTAAGCACTTTAAACTTTTCTAAGCGTTTAAAAATGGGTTTGTTTCATCGGGGTACGATAATCATAGTGACTTGTATTGAATATTACCATTCAACTACTACTCAGAACAAAACTTCTATACCTAGAATTGGATGCGTTGAATATTGGGTATTGTATATGGTGCGGATTGAAACGATTATCAAACCTATTCATTTATTTTTAATATTGAAAAAGTTTTTCCCGAATAATACTGGCAATTCCTGGCAAATCAGAAAAGAAATCGCAGAGGGCAAAAAATCTTAGCGCCGGGGTCGCATAGCTATGTTTATTGCCTGAATGCAGACCCCAGCGCGAAACCCAAATGTTATCATCATTTAATAGGGTTAAGGTATAACCACTGGTGGTAAAATAATATCGTTCATATCATTTAATTCAAGAATTACTGGTTGCTTTAATTTTAAAGCTTTCCCAATTGCAATACAATGTCGTTCTTCAAGTGTTGGTAGAAGATTTGAATAATCAGAACCAATATAATTTTCTAAAAATTGTTTTCCCGTATCATCGAAAACTCTCATTGCAAAAATTGTGTTGCATTGATTTAAAATACTTTTGCTAATATTAGCTGTCCTTTGAGTTACAACAAAAGTACCCAACCCGTATTTCCTTCCCTGCAAAATAACTTTTGCAGTTCCGTTGGTCGCACTTTTATCGCCATCGTTTGCAACCGAATTCCATTCGGGAACAAGTGAGTGTGCTTCTTCAAAAACCAAAAGCAATCTTGCATCGTTTGTCATTCCTTTCGCTTTGCACAATTCCAAACTCACTTCCGAAATTAGTCGTGTAATTTCTGGGACTGTTAAATCTCGCATTGATGCGACTTCTTGCCAATCATTTTGTCCAGGTCCAATCTTTTTATTTTTCAATTCTCCTACTTGATAGCTCACATTAAACTGTTGCGGATTGAAAATTAGAACTCGTTCTGTGGCTGTATCTAATAACTGAGTAACCCTCGTGGTTAATTGTTCCTTAAATGCCTTGTAATTGCCACCTTCTTCTATGTCTTTATTGATTGCTTTATATCGTGGACTTATTTGTTGTTCTATTGCTGCATAACCAATTTCCGCAACTCCTGTATTGATATATTTACTTACTTCAACAAGATACTGCCCTGTAATGTCAACGCAAATCACTTTTGTGTTCGTGGCTACAACTGTTTTTTTCAGTAGTTCAAAAGTGAGGCATGACTTACCAATACCAAGAATGCCAAGAATTGCTGTATTGTGAGTAACAAGTTCCTTCGGGTTTTTAACTCCTATTCCATAATTGGTGTTTGGCAATTTACCAATGAACTGGTTTCCGTCATAAACAATATTGACAGGGTCGAGAAGAAAAATGGGAGTGTATATTTCAGGCAACCATTTTACAGTATTGAGTTCATTTTCGGCTGTATCATACCTCCCTAACTTTTGCGCTGTACCAATTGTAAACCCATGTGTGTCTTTATACTCTAAATTTTCTTCGTCAGTTCGTGCATCAATGATTTGATATAATACTTCTTCATCTGCAATTACAGTTTGAATAATTGTGCCTTCTCCTATCCCTCTTTTCTTTAGCAGATCATCAGAAAAAAGTTTGTTGAATCTAATTTTATCAATCGTTGAGCCTTCCCAAACATTTCCTATAAATCTTTCGAAACCCTCATTCATGGGGTTTGATTCAATGATTGGTTTTATTTTATCATCTAAACTTGTTGTATCAAGCAAGTAAACTGCATTTGTCTTGGAGAAAATTGATTTCTCTCCTGTTAATGGTAGCAGTGATTTTATGTTGAAGGAAATAAGGTCTTGTTTTTTGTCCCGAAGGGACAAAACCTCAATCCATTTCTTTCCTAACAATATCTGCTCACTCAAAATAATTCCTGCAACTCCATTTGTGATATTTTCAAGGTAAACCAAGCATCCAACAAGTTGCTTTTGCCTGTTAAGATTATCGCTCGCCAATTCAACTTTATAAAGGTCTGTGCTTTCATGGCCGATTATTTGACCTAAGAAGTTTGCAGAGTCGGTTTTTGCAACAATATTTTTGAATTGGATTGAAATAAAATTTACAAGCCAAACGATTGGGCCATTAATCGCAATCAATGCACCGAAGAGCATCAAGACTGGAAATTTTACGGAATCGTCACGGAAAAAGGAATAGACAATATCAAAATACAGGGCCGTGAAAACAATTTCCGGTCTTGAGATTTTGCAGATAATATCAACTGCAATTCGTTGTGGCTTCTCGTATTTTATCGAGCCATGAATAAAAATTAAGATTAGAGCTGAAAGAGTGAACACAGCAGAAGCAAATAGCCACGCGTTGTAAAGAAGCAAATCCTCCCGGTTGTTTAATCCAACCAAAAAGAGAAAGATTGCAACCCATCTTGTGATTACGTCAACTGGTTTAGAAAAAAACGGTTCTGTAATGTAAGTGCTAAGAATGAGTGCAAGTCCTGTGGCTATGAGAACAGCATTGAGATTGTTGTTGGTGTCAACAATAAACGTCCATGCGTTGGTTAGTTTGAACCCTATTAGCAGAATCAGGAAAATATAGATTCCTACAACTGCAAATCTCTGTCTGATATTTAGCTGCATTGTATTTGTAAATTTATTTTCAAGTTGTCGTCATCCTACGTTCAAAGCCAGAAAGCATCAAGTTAAACTGACTTGATAGGGTTGCCGCTAATACTTTGTTTTATGTATAGAAACAATTTTTAAGTATTTATAAACGCCTTAAACACTTCTAAGCGTTTAAAAAACGGATAGGTTTTGCTTCACAGGATACGAGAATCATAGTAACCTGTATTGAATATTGTCATTCAGTACTACTCGGAATTAAAAATTACATACCGGAAATTGGATGGGTTAATACTGGGTATTATATATGGTGCGGATGGAAACGGTTCTCAAACCTATTCATTTATTTTAATAATTGAAAAAGTTTTTTGTGAGCATTCTAACAGTTACACGTCAGATTGGTGGCGAAGGCCGTGGCAGCACAAAAATCTTAGCGCGGGGGGCGCATAGCTATGCCCTTTGCCTGTATGCAGACTCCGGCGCGAAACTAAGGCCGCTGTTATGGGCCGGTTTCTTTTCTGTTTAGATCCGTCATGGTTGTTTGTTAAACATTAAATACGACGTCAGTTTACTTATTCTCCCGTTAGTGAAATGAAATACATCACAAAAGACCGCATCAAGCTTAGTTCCGTCTTTCATTTTTGCTTTTACTGTTCCTTCGGCAACTACGATGTTCCCTTCTTCTATAAGTCTTATTACTTTAATGTCAGGATGCCCGTCAGCATTGGCGTTTTCGATTTCTTTGTCAAACGCGGCTTTGCCCCTGTGAAGATAAAAACCGGGCAATTCCCAGACTACATCGTCAGTTAAGCACGATAATATTTTTTTATGGTCAGTCGCACGAAATCCGTCCATGTATTTTTCTACGATTTGCTTTTGTTCACTCATGCTGTTATTTGTTGTTTTATTGTTATGGCAGGATGTTAAAGCTAAAATTGCCAATACAAAGAATAGGTTTGTCTTTTTCATTTATTTATCCTGGTTGAGTAATGTTTGCATATTGTTCAGCATTTGTAACCAACTTGGGTATGCTCCTGTTTTCTTAGCCAACGCTTGCGAAACGGTTTGGCGTAATTGCAATTTCGTTTTTCCGTTATCTTCAGTTAGCGTTATCGTTACAAGTGTTTCTCCCGGCCAGTCGCTATCCATTCCAATATCAACAGGATTTACCGGGTTGCCATTCTCATCTGCATTAACCATTGTAAAAGCCAATTTTAAATTGGGAACAATTTCTTTATATTCTCCAATGCACCAACAATCTCCATACTGAGGATTGGAAATGCACGAATGGAACTTTCCGCCTGTTTTAATATTAAGTTCCTTAAAGCGAATGGTGCAACCATCGGGAGCATACCATTTCATTAATTTTTCAGGATCTGTCCAGGCCTGAAAAACCTTATCCATTCCTGCGTTAAAGGTTTCTTCTATAAAAACTTCGTTGTTGTTTTTAGGATTTTCCATTTCTTATTTTTTTTGATTGTTTTTTTATTGGCGCATCAGCTTTTTTCGATTGCAACTCCTCCTGTTCGACAAAGGCTTTTAATGCTTTCAATTTTCCTGTCCACATTTTTTTATATTGCTGAACCCATTCGTGAACTTCATTTAACTTTTCAAGTTTTACCTCACATAAACGTTCTCTGCCCGATTGCTTAATATGTAACAATCCACATTCGGAAAGAATTTTAAGATGCAATGAAATAGCCTGCCGGCTAACATCAAATTGATCTGCAATTGTATTCACATTTACAGGTTGCCGGGCTATCATTCCTATGATTTCTCTGCGTGTTGGGTCGGCTATTGCCTGAAAAACATCTCTGCGTGCTTCCATAATATGCAAGTATTTGCTTACAAATATATGAGCAAGTACTTGCTTGCGCAAATTTTAAACAAAAAAATAATCGTTGATATTGGTTAGTGGTGAGCAGGAGCAGTAACCGATACATATACTGAACCCGAAAGCCGTTGCAGGGCAAAAAATATTAGCGCGGGGGTCGCATAGCTATGCCCATTGCCTGAATGCAGACCCCGGCGCGAAGCTGGTTAGAGGCACAGAAACTTAAAATTCACTCATTGTTCATTAATTGAATATTCACATCGTTATTTGCAGAACCCTGCTTAAAAAATATCGCAAGCAGCAGCATAAACAAAGGAGCTGTAATGGCCCAGGGTGTTGCAAGCATCAATATATTGTTGGAAAAATTTGGGTAGAAATAAACAAATGCAATTAAAGGAGTAACGGCCGCATGAGCCAGGAAAGAATACCTGACCCATTTTTGAAATCCCTGTTTTAGAAATACAGGTGCGGCAAAAAGCGCTGCCATCCCCATAAATATATATCCCGCTGCATCAAAGTCCCAAAAGAGAGAATGCGGTGTTTGTCTGAGCAACTGAATTTCATCAGTACTTCCACTAAGTGTCATGGGGATTACCGTTGCCAGTTGCACAACATAATTGGCTGCTACGAAGACCACATAAATGACGGTACACAACAATGCGCCATGGCTCCAGAATTTATTTTCCGGGGCAACTGCATAATGCAGTGCAAGCATTTCTATCATAAAAGGGATCATTATGCAAAGCGAAAACCCGTAAATTAAAATTTCATCCCGGGGATAAGAAAGTAAACCCCAAACCTGCAGGATCTGAACAATATAAAATGCAAGTGTTGCCGTAAAGGCAACCATGCCTGACCAATAACCAGCTTTATAAATGGTCTTATTCATAGTCTGCACTTTTAATTCCCTTGTTGTTTAAGGCAGCATGGTAAAATGTAAGCCGAACATCAGCATCACATTATCAGGACTGATGAACAGCGCATGATTATCAGTATCCACAACCGGCAATGACCTGTTGTAACCGGGGCAGCGGATTATGCAGGTTTCATGAGTTTAAATTTCCAGGGCCGGGGTTATGACCTGATGGAGCCTTTATTGCGCTATGAATCAATTCATATTGGCGTTTTATAGCCAAATATTTTCTACAAAAATATCTGTGGGATCATTTTATTTAACTGACAGACATCAGAACGAGTGGTGAATTTGGTCATTGCCTGCGTGCAGACCCCGGCGCGGCATAAATCAATTCTGTCGGGGCATAACCAAAATGCTTTTTGAAAGCATAAGAAAAATGCGATAAGTTTTCAAATCCTACTTCGTAGCAAACATCAATGGGTTTCTTTTTCTTTTCCACAAACTGATAGTGTGCCAATTCCAGCCGCTTTTGTGTAAGCCATCTTTGAGGCGTTGTATTAAATGCTTTGCTAAAATCCCGTTTAAAGGTCGTAAGGCTGCGACCTGTGAGATAGCCAAACCTTTCCAGGGGCAAATTGAACATAAAGTTCTTTTCCATATAGCTGACCAAATCAATTTTTCCCGGTTCTTCAAAGTTTGCCAATACATTGTCTATTCCTTTGTCAATACTCCTGAGCACACTGATCGCTTCTGTAATTTTCAGCGAAGCAATATCTTCAGGAAGTGCTTTCATTTCAAAATAGGGAACCAGGGAAGCAAGACAACTTTCCAATAAGGGATGATTGTTGAAACAATATATTTTCTGTGATCCCAAAGCTTTTGGTTTCACATTCAGGTTCGCATAAAAATCTCTTAGCCTCGTTGTGGACAAGTGCATCACTACCGTTTTATGCGGCAGCCCGTCTTTGGGATAATTGATAATCGTTGCCAGTTGATTTCTTGGGATTAAAAAAATATCGCCTTTCCTAAAAAAATAAGTTGCATCAGCCTGCACAATTTTTGTCTCACCCGAAATGAACCAAATCAGCATGTGCTGGTCGAACATAATGTCCGATTTAAAAAACCTGTCCTCATAGCAGGAAAGTTTAATATCGTCTGTTATGTATTTTGCTTTATACTCCATTCCGCATAGTCGTTTCTGCTACAAAAATAGATTATAAAAAACCGAATCAACCAACACTGAATGTTATGCCTGTCATTTCTTCGCTCAATTTCCACAAACGTTTTGCATTGGCCTCATCCAATGAATAAGATTTTACGCCTCCTGATGCCGAAGAATCAAGGGCTAATTCAGCGATGTCTGCATCTTCGCAATACACACCCCCGATATTATTGAGCGTTGGGGTGGTAGCACACCAAACCGTAGTAGCCGCACCTTGTGGGATTGTTTTCAATGATGCTGCTACTTCAGGTAAAAGATTGCCTTCGGCATCGCAGAAACCCATTTGTTGAAACAGTTCTAAAGAGGCTTCCCTGCCCAATTCCGTTCCGTTGATGGAACCCGGGTGCAATGAATAAGCGCTTACTTTAAATGCTTTAGCACGATTGTCTAACTCAAGGGCAAATAAATTGCTGGCGGTTTTGGATTGTCCGTAAGCTTGCAGTGTGTCGTATTCCCGATTCAGAAAATTGGGATCGTCAAAATGGAAAGCTGCAAACTGATGTCCGTGAGAAGATACGTTAATGACCCTTGCTCCATCGGCCTTTTTAAGGGCAGCCCATAGTCTTCCAGTAAGCTGAAACTGCGCTAAGTAATTGGTCGCTAATTGCGATTCAATACCACGGCTGTCCCTGCGCAGCGGAACCCACATAATGCCCGCATTGTTGATGAGCAAATGAAGCGGTCTGCCCGATGCTAAAAATTTTTCTGCAAATATGTCAATAGAAGCCGGATCCATTAAATCCATGGTTTCCAATTCCACATTGGCAATGCCCGCCAAATTTCTCTTTGCCTTTTCAGTATCTCTTGCAGGAACGATTACTGTGGCTCCGGCGGCTGCAAGTGTTTTGGTGGTTTCCAAACCGATGCCTGTGTTACCACCTGTTACCATAGCGATTTTTCCTGTAAGGTCAATGCCTTTGATTACATCACCTGCTGTAGATGTTGCGCTAAACCCGGAACCTGTTGGCTTCTGCAACGCTCCGTAATAATTGTCTTGTCCCATTTTTTTAAATTTTAGTTGTTTTGCTGGAACAAAAATAGACGGGGTCTTCCTTAGATACTTTGTTTAAACGTCCGAATATGCTTTGTTCAAAAGGCCTGGTTTTATGTTCTTTTTTTGTGTGACCGGAGAAAATAAAATACAGGAAAGGTTACCGGTACTCCTTGCAGACCAATTGAAAAGGTTCTTCCCGCGTAATACCGGCAATTTCCCGGCAAACCGGAAAAGAAGATCACGGAGGGCAAAAAATATTAGCGCGGGGGGCGCATAGCTATGCCCATTGCCTGCATGCAGACCCCGGCGCGAAACCAACGGGCTGTTTTGAAATATTTCGACGCAAAATGCCCCTATATTGCCGCAAATACCCCTGATGCGCATTCACTTCTGTGTTAGCTTTGTCCAATCGGGCATTGAAAGCAATTTAAAAGTGTCTGGTATCAGTTATAGCATTGAACACGTAACAAACCAATCAACATGCAACCAAAAACAATCAACATTCTCTACTGGGTTTTTACCATTTTATTCGCGGCACTCATGATCTTTTCTTCCTATGGCAGCATCCTGGTAAACGATGATGCGAAGAAGCTGATACATGACCAGCTCGGCTACCCGGTCTATTTTATTCCTTTTACGGGCTATGCCAAGCTGATTGGCTCAGTGATTATTTTAATACCCGGTTTAAGAACAATAAAGGAATGGGCTTATGCCGGTTTATTCTTCGACCTGGCTGCTGTTCTGTACTCCAGCATCGCCCTGTCGGGAACCGTTGATCCGATGCTTGCTTTTATGCTGATATGGATTGTGCCAGGGATATTATCGTATTTCTTCTGGAAGAAAAAAATGAGGCTGGAACCGGATGTGAAATAGGGCCGGTACGATGTTATATACCCGGGCGGGTTGAAGTATTCCGGGAATTTAATTACCAGAAACAGTTGATTCAACCTGCCGGGGTAATTCATCCAGGTCATTGCTCCTTAGGATCAAAAATTACTTACCGGAAATTGAATGGATTGAATATTGGGTGCTGTAAATGGTGCGGATTGATACTGTTATCAAACCTATTCATTTATTTAAAAATTGAAAAAGTTTTTTCGGGGATTCTAACTGGTACACGTCAGATTGGCCGCGAAGACCGTAGCAGGGCAAAAATCTTAGCGCCGGGGTCGCATAGCTATGCCCATTGCCTGAATGCAGACCCCGGCGCGACACAAGGTATTCCGTCTGTGCGCATTTATGCCAGCCTGCCTGTTAGGCAGTTTTTTATTGTGGTATCTCTTCCAGCAGGATTTCATTTCCGGCTTTGTCATAATATGTGCAGGTCATCTTGTCCATACAGATTGCCCATCTTTCAATACCAAACGTTGCACATATCCTGATAAAGGTCAGGAAATCTGTTTTGCCTTGCTGGTGAGCAACCAACGCTGCCTTAAATTGTTCACTGTCAACTGTGGGGGCAATGACTAATGGGGCATACTTTGCAGGTACTTTTGCTGTGTAGTTGTTAGCACCGTGATAGTCAATATGTCCATCTGTTACATAGGCTTCATAATGCGTTACACCTAACGCCTTAATTTCCTGAATGTAGGCAGGGAAGTCCGCACCTGATTTTACTTTGCTGTGAGCAGCTTTGATTTGTTCTACTGTAAACATTGTCTTTTGATTTTTAATTGTTAAACGATTTGTTGAATTACACGCAACCAAAATGCTCAAACCTGTCAAAATGATTACTGATTTTAGAATGGGTGCATTTTATCGCCGGCTGGTGGGAACAGCAGCCGGGGCGGCCTGATTTTGCATTTTGATTACGATGCAAAGGTGCAATGGCCAAAATCTCTGTAATTGTAAAAAATCGTTTTTCTACAGGAAGCGTTTAAAATTTTCAGGTGTATCTCCTGTAAACTGTTTGAAGTTTTTTATGAAATGGGCCTGGTCAAAGAAATTGTTTTCATAACAGATTTCTGTAAGCGACTTGGTATTATTCAGATTGTCAAGAACCGCGTGAAAGCGTACAATAGAAGCAAATTTCTTCGGTGTTGTTCCAACAACTTTCCTAAATCGTTTCTCAAAGGGGCTTTGACTGATAAATAGTTTTTCGTTCAGTTCTTTTATGCGGATAGTTCCGTTGCTTTGATAAATGAGCTTAACGGCTTCAACAATTCGTTTGTCGGCCTGAATGTCTTTGAACTGTGCCAGTAAAAACTGTTCAACAATTCTAATTCGTTGTTTGTCTGAAGCAGCGCTCAGCAATCTTTCCTCTACTTCGCTCACTTTGCTTTTTTCAAAAATATCGTCAAGCGCAAGGCTCAAATTAAACAATTCATTTGCGGGGTTTGAGGCAAAATGTGTAAAGCCGGTTTCGGTAAAATAGACTAAAATCGTTCCAATGCCTGCCGAGTTTTTGAAGATCTTGTAGCTGTCAGAAATGCCTGTAATTCCTGCTGACGCCAGTTTGTTTATAGTATTGTCTTTAATTGATGCAAGTTGTCCCTTATACTGAAATCCAATAACAAGTCCTGATGAGGGAAAAACTTTGTATTCGCTTTCCAGGTTATTCTCCGACACTACATAGTATTTTATGTAGTCCTTTAATTTGTCTGTTGGAAAATGCTTGTCAAATTTCATCTAATGTCTGTGTGGTGGGGTGATTAATTGCCTACCAGGGTCAGGGCTTTGCGCTGCCGGGAAAATAGTACTCCTTCAAGCCCGGCTAACTGATGATGAAAATAGAAATAAAAGTTGATGATTTGTACTTTATCCGGAGTTGCTTGTCCCGCCCGAACAACTACTCAGCGATGCTGCAATTGTTGAATCACCGCTTCCGTCCGCTCCAGTAGTGCAAAACCTCCTCTTGCACTGCTTTTGCTTTCGGAGTTGTTGAAATTGAGTATAATTATTCAGTCGGGGTTTTTATAAAGGATTTCTATTTTTACTGAGTTGTTCCGCCAGCCCGATAAGAAGCCCTTCAGGACCGCGTATGTAACAAAGCCGATACATTTCCTCATACTTAACCACTTCTCCAACAAGCTGAGCACCAATTTTCCGGAGCCTGGCAAGCGTCTCATCAATGTCGTCCACAGTGAACATAACGCGTAAATAGCCAAGCGCGTTTACCGGGGCGTTGCGGTGGTCGGCTATAATGGGCGGAGTTAGAAATCGTGATATTTCGAGCCGGCTGTGGCCATCCGGGGTGACCATCATTGCAATCTCGACATGCTGGTTTCCCAGTCCGGTTACGCGCCCAGCCCATTCTCCTTCTATTGTGGCCCGCCCTTCAAGTTTTAGGCCAAGCTCGGCGAAAAAAGCAATGGTCTCATTGAGGGATTCCACCACAATGCCAACATTGTCCATGCGTAATAATTTGCTTTTTGCCATAGTCTTATTTTTTCCGTTTGTAATGCAGTTGCGTCAATCCCGTTTCAAATGTTTTTGTTGTTATGAATTCAAGTATTTGTTCAGGTCTTCCGTCCTTAAAAAGTCTTGTTCCATTCCCTAATAAAACGGGTATAACCGAAATTATAAACTCGTCTATTAAGTCGTGTTTCAATAGTTCATTGATTACTTCTGCACCACCGTCACAATAAATATTCTTACCACTTTCAGATTTTAAGCGATCAACCAATTCGGTCAAGTTTCCTGTATAGAAAGTCGTTCGACCTACTTGCGGTCTTTCAGTTCTTGTTATGACATAAATATCTCGTTGTCCGTTGTCGTAATGAGATGCCCCGATTTCTTTAAGTACATAATCATAGGTTTTTCTACCAATAATTATTGTGTCAATTCTGGCTGTAAATTCCGCATAGCCATAATCTTCCCCTTCTTTTTCTACAATTTTCAAGAAGCTTAGGTCGTCATTTGGTTTTGCAATGTAACCGTCTAAGCTCATCGCGATGAAAAGTGATATTTTTCGCATCTGTTTTAAATTTTAATGTTTCCGCAAATTTACTTTTAGACAAACAATTACACTTTGTAAAAATGCGACAAATTAAAGTAGTGATGGCGAAATTCCTGTATTTCGCCTGATTTCATTGGTAAGATGCGAATGGTCATAGTAGCCGCACTCAAATGCGATATCTAATAAGCTCCGGTTTTCACTTGAATTTTTGATTATACTCAAAGCATTTTGAAAGCGAATAATATTTGAATATTCTTTTGGTGATAATCCAATGTGCTTTTTAAAATTTCGCTCCAGTTGTCTTACAGTTGTGAAATTTCTTTTTGACAGTTCGTCAATGCTCATTTGTCCGTTTGTTGATTGTATATCGTTGATAACAGATTGTAACAGGTTATTTTGGCTTTTTACTTTACCGGAAAAAAAATGGTTAAGATAATTGAATGGGCTGTCAAGGATTTTATCAACATTAAATGAATTTGATTTCTCAAATTCAACGGTATTGTTAATCAACTCATTTTGTGAAGAATAGTTATAGAAATTAGCAAAAGTTGCGGGTTTAAGGCAAACACCTAATAAATGTGTTTCGCTGTCAATAAAACTGTCTTTGAATGAAGTCATTGCGCCCACTACATAAGTTTTCCCAAATTCCATAGAAACCGAGCCATTGTCTGTCAGACAGGTATTACCTAAATTCATTACTAATCCGGCACAACCATCAGGAAAATTTCGCTCCCATTGTCTATCAAATTCGTCCCCTTTTAACTCCCAATAGGAATGAATGAAGGATGCTAATTCTTTGCAGGGTTTTATTTCTCTGTACTCCATTTGTTCTAGGGTGTCGTTTTACAATTCTGACCGCTAACCTTACAGGTTGGCGAAGTGCGGATAATAGCCTTCCGTCCCGCCGGGCATACTGAAGCTGATTATTTAGTTAACAATGCATTGCTGACGATTCGTTCATTATGGCCGGAATAGATAAATCATAAGGAGTCAAAAATATAATAATTTTTAGCTTTTTTATAGCTCCGCTTCAGGCACTCCATTATAAAATCTTTTTTCTCTTCAATTTTACCACTTTCATATTCAATTCTTGTTAAGCCATTAATGTCAGCAAAAAGTTCAACATCTTTTTCAGCAACTACAATTAAAGCATCTTTTGGCTTATATGATGCTATTCCCGGCAGGCTGTCAAAAGCCCCAAAGCAATAACCCAATTCAAATATTACATTTTGCCTGGCTCTTTTATTCCCGTCTAACATCTCGTCATCTTTAGTTAATATTACTATAACACAATGAACATCATCCCAAATTAAATCTCTTAAATTTTCAAAAATAGTATCTGCCGCATATTCTTCAACCAATATTCTTGGCAAAAATTCACATTCATTAATCATTTTTTTTACTTCTAAATAATCTTTAGAATGTCCATGCATTATTGCAACCTGAAACTTCCCCATATGGTTGTAAAAAATTTATTAACGAACTCAACTACTCCTCAAAATTTTAAATTATATAGCGGAAATTGGATGGGTGAATATTGCGCATTGTATACGGTGCGGATTGAAACGGTTGTCAAACCTATTCATTTATCCTAAAAATCTAAAAAATTTTTTGTGGCGTTTATGCTGGCAATTTTATAGCAATGGGTTTTGGTTAGGATAGCAGCTTTAAAATTTCACCGGAGTTCTAACCGATGTATATTAGATTGGCCGCGAAGACCGTGACAGGGCAAAAATATTTTCAATCTGCTTTGAAATGTAATTTATTTCTATTTACTTTGTAATTCAAAGTACTTTTTTATATAGTTGACCTGAGATCGCAGCTCCCGGGGAGGACAACAGACCGGGTAAAACACAAAACTATTCCTGACCAGCAACTTAACTTTTATTTTATGAGTATACCAGGCAGGCTAAACCATATGTATTATGAAGCAAAGGGAAACAAATGGTTTCATTATTTTGCTGTTTTCTGTCGCATCGTTTTGGCGCTGGCGTTTATTATATCAGCGATTGTGAAACTCAGGGGAGAACGGTTCGCCGCAGGCTTACCCGTTAACAACCCGATGGGTCACTACCTGGAAGCACTATACTACACAGAATACTACTATACATTTATCGGCGTTGGCCAGTTGTTCATTGCTCTTTTACTGCTCATTCCGAGAACGGCGCCATTGGGTGCATTGATGTATTTTCCGGTTATCCTCAATATTTGTATCCTCACTTATGCTGTCCGGTTCGAAGGCACCCGTGCTACCACATTCATGTTGCTGGCCAGTTTATATTTATTGTGCTGGTACTACGACCGTCTAAAATATATTTTACCATTTAAACAAGTTAATGAAGATGATAAACCTGCAGGAAAAAAACCGTTGAGCAACAAATTCCCGTTCCTGTTTTTCGGCTCTGTTATTGCGATGATTGCTGCAGTAATCGTTATAAACATATATCTATATGATATCCGACCTGGTAATTCCGCGGAGGAATGTACGAATGGGTGTCCCGGCAATAGCAATCCAAAGGCCTGCGAAGCATTTTGTGATTGCATTTATAACCAGGGCAAACCGCTTCGCGAGTGCCTGGCCGAGTATAACAAAGCAACAGCAAAGGGAACAAATCAATAGGAAAGTTAAAACAATCTTTGTATTATTCCATTCACCGGGGTTTTCCAAAAACATGGTATTATGGCTTTCAACAATATCCCAAACAATTTTTTCAGCACTTAAGTGGGTAATCTTCATTTTGACAATAAGGTATTTGTCACGATGTGTAAATTCACCATTCAGTGTATCCGTATCACCTTCAATATTTTCCGACCACCAGCCGCGTACATTATTAATGGCATTAAACGCTGCCTGAACAGATGCATCTACTGCAACCGATGTTGTGAAATCCGGATTTTTCATTTTCTTTTTTTTAATCAGTTAAACAATAATCGCGGAAATACAACCTTAATAAAAAAATTGTTCTAACACGATCTTACCATCTTTCACTTCATACAGCCATACCTGGTTCCATTGTATTCTTCCAAACCCTTCCACTGTAAAATCCAACTCTCTTGCTACGGAAAAGTAATTTCCACCTACAATGGGTTTGGTTGTATACGCTCTATGAACCGCCTCTACCCGATTTACAAAATCTTCACCTTTTTTACGAACTGCCTGCCTGCCTTCCGCATATCCAAAATATGGAGAATTGGGAGGGTCTATGCTCCTTACATTATCTGCAAAAAACTCGTCCTGGATTTCAAACCATTTTTCCTGACGGGCAAGTTCATTGAACCGGTCTGCAACTTCCTGAGTTGTCATTACCTTGTTGTTTGTTGTTGTCATTGTTAAGTATTTTTAATATTAAAAATGGTTTTTAAGCAGGAGTTCCGGCGCCGGTTTCACAAAATGATTTCAAGCTTGTCATAAATCGTCCCCAATCATAAGTACAACCGGCAAAAGTGTCGGTAACTGCCCGCCAGCCAGAATGAGTAAAACGCAGGAGGGTTCGCCCTTCTTTCTCTTCCAGATCAAATGAAATGTTTGTATCCATCCATTCTTCAATAGAATTGATGCATTTCCATTCTACCTTTTTGTTGGGGTTAAGGAGAATCACCTTCATTTCGTTTCGGAAGGTTCCAAAAGTAAATGTGTTCACAAACCCTACATCGGGTTTGGCTGTGGTTTGTTTAGCCCACCAGTTAGCAAGTCCTTCCTGCGTTGTGATAGCCTGATAAATTTTTTCTGGCGTAGCTTTAATAACTACATTATGCCTGATTTCTGCCATGATTTTCGATTTGATTTGTTCAAAATTTATGATACAAAAATACTGTCCATATTATCTTTCAACGGGGTGTGTATTAGACTTTATGACGGGTTGTTTTGGACAAATACTTCTACCATATTGATACAATTGGTACGCTTTCCTGTTACCTGTTTACAAGATCTCTATATACCCTTCTGTTCCATTCACGCGAATCCGTTGCCCGTCTTTTATCAGTTTGGTGGCATTCTCCACTCCTACAACTGCCGGTAAGCCATATTCACGTGCAATAACTGCTCCATGGGTCATCAGTCCCCCCACTTCGGTAACCAAACCTTTTATGGATACAAACAATGCTGTCCATCCAGGGTCAGTAAAAGGGGTTACTAATATATCCCCATCTTCCATATCAGCATCTTCAATGTTTAAGATAATGCGTGCCCGCCCCTCTGTAACTCCGGAAGAAACAGCCAGGCCTGCAATAGATCCGGCCGGAAGATCTTCGCGCCTGTACCTGCCCGTTATGATTTCACCATCAGACGTGATAACACGCGGGGGACTTAGTTTTTCATATAACTTATACTCGTCTTTTCGTTTGCCGATGATCTGGTAATCCAGCTTATTTATGATTACAACTTCGCGTAATTCTTCAAAACTGAGATAGTAGATATCTTCTTTTTCATGAATCACGTTGGCTTTCACGAGTCGTTCTGCTTCTTTCAACAAGGCCTGCTTATAAACAAAGTAGCGACTAACGATACCGTATTTCGGATATTCACGATAACCACTGAAATTCCGTACCAGTCCGATCATTCGTTTTGTTTCTTCCGCTTTTTGTTCACCATCCTTCGGCCTCCGCCCGGGGCGGGTTGCCGATGGCGTAGACGGTAAGTCTTTCAATCGTCGCAATAACTCCTGTTCTTTTTTCAAAGCCTCCTGCAATCCCTGCTGAAATTTCCGCTTGCTTTCACCAGGCTCAACATTTTTAATGTTATTAAGAATAACGGGAACAAGCGTACCGGGTTTTTCACTCCAACGGGTTCTTGTAATATCTATTTCCCCGGCACAACGCATTCCATATTTGCTAAGAAAAGCGCTAATAGCGTTCCGTGCTTCTTGTCCACCATCAAGCTTAACCAGCTTCTCCAAAAAGGTATCCTCTTTTACATGTTTTAAATACTCAATGACTTCCGGGTAGGGGCGAATCACATCTGCAACATCTAATAACCCGAGGCCCATTTCCGAAGTAATATTGTTTGGCACAGATTGAGAAAGTATGTCTGCTGCATTTTTCTCACCTAACCATTCGTTCATTTTTTCATTGATCCATGATGCAGCATTCATACCGGTCATGATCACACCAAAACTCTGTGGATCAGCATTTATTTTCTTTAATTGCTGAATATCTTCCAGGATAAAATCAAACAGATCCGATCCTGATTTCGTTTGGATGTTCTGTTTTAACGCTTCTATAGATGTTTGATTGGCCCTAATCAAATCAGAAACGATTGCTGGATCGTAATTATTCAGTGCCTGATAGTTCGGAGGCGATGCAGCTTTATCGCATTTACCGGGAGCTGATTCTTTTTTATCATCCGGCGGTGCCGCCGGCAACCTGCCCCGGGGGGATGCCGATGGTAACGATTTTATAAAATCTCCCCCATTCTTGTCGGCAGGTGGACGCTCTAATATGGTTGTAAGTGCGTCTTTTATGATCGGATCAGATTTTCCCAGGACATTTATCAGCGTGTCTCTGCCGGCGGGTGAAGCCAGCATAGGTGCAACATCAACAAATAATCTTCCACCGGCAGTACGCATGAGTGCGCGGGTCGTTAACAGGAAAAAGGATAATCCCAATGGTTTCATGGCATCGGTCATCATTTGCTGATGACCGACAGAAACGTAAACATGATTTTCCGAATCGTTTCCCTCAGTCCCGCCAGTATGACCCGGTTGGACGGGGATCGGATATAAAGTAGTGATGGGCCGGCTTTGCACAATATAAAAGCTGTCATCAGCCAAACACCATTCGATGTCCTGCGGGCTGCCGAAATGTTTTTCAATCTTTCTGCCTATGCGAACAAGCTCTAAGATCTGCTCATCCGTCAATGCCTGCCTGTTCTGCAGTTCAGGCTCAATCTCCTGTTCTTTTGTGCCGACTTCTTTTGATGCATGGATCGCCAGTTTCTTGGTGGCTATCTTCTTATCGCTGATCCTGCCCTCTCGAACTTTATAATGATCAGCATTTACAAGACCGGAAACCAATGCCTCACCAAGCCCAAAGCTGGCATCAATGGACAGCACCTTCCTGTTCGAAGTAACCGGATCTGCAGTAAACATAACCCCTGCTACATCGGAAAAAATCATTTTCTGAACAACTACAGACAAATAGACTTTTCTATGGTCAATATGATTTTGTAAACGGTAGATTACAGCTCTGTTTGTAAACAACGATGCCCAGCACTTGCTGATATATTTTAAAATTTCCTCTTTTCCGATGATGTTCAGATAGGTATCCTGCTGACCTGCAAAGGAGGCCGTTGGCAAATCCTCCGCCGTTGCGCTGGATCGTACGGCATAAGCCTTTTTCCAGCCCTGCCTGCATGCAGGTTCATCCAGTTGTTGAAGATGGCGGGTAATCTCATCATTAATGTCTTTTGGAATAGCTATTCCTTCGATGATCCTTCGAATCTCACCACTCAATCCACTTATTTTATTCCGGTCTTCCACCTTCAGCAGCGATAACTGATCCAGTAATGCGTTAACCGAAGGCGTTTCCTCAATAATCCTTTTAAATGCTTCTGTAGAAATACAAAAGCCATCCGGTACGTGGATCCCTTCAATCCCGGTAAGCTCCCCCAGGCTGGCGCCTTTACCGCCAACAACTTTAAGTTTTGTTTTATTGATATCCTGAAAACCGAAAACAAATGAATGCTTTGTGATACTATCCGCCATATTTTTTATTTGATTTTCGATTGCCTTTAGATTGGTTGTAACAGTAAAAGTTCTTGCGCCTGCAAACCTTTGTCAGCGATTCGTTGTTGTTCCAGGTTCGTAAATAAGTTGCACCACTCCCGATCCGAAAATATTGGCTTTGATTAATTTTAATCCTATGCGTTCTTTTAAGTTTTCAAATAACGGTTTCCCGCTTCCCAATGCTATGGGGTGCAGCGATATTCTGTAAGTATCAAGAGGCTTGCTCCACCGTAAAGCCAAATGCTCCTTCTGTCCTGTTTTTTAATTTGAAGTAACTCTTTTTTAATTTTTACGATTATTTGTTGCTAAGTTTATGTATCGTTTCATTCATTATCTCAATGGCTTTTAAAAAGTAGGTTTCAATGATCCTCGTTTCCCTGTTCGAAAATGAAGCAGTAAGCTTTTCTGACCTGCTTCGAAAATCTTTATAAAGTGGCGCAAAAATTGCCATTATTTTTTCGGTGTCGGGCACGATCATCACCTTCCGCCTGTCGTCTTTCGCAAATTGTCTTTTTACCAATTTTTTCTTTTCAAACCGATCTATTAAACCCGTAACTGCACCTGTTGTCAGTCCTGTTAAATTCGAAAGCTCGCCTGCTGTCATTTGTCCTCTTTCAATAAAAAATCCCAAATATTTGTGGTCAGTACCCGAAAGCCCTGCTTTCCTGGCGATGGCTTCGTGCATCTGAATAGAAGTGTATGCATATTGCTGGCTCAGTTTTCTAATTTGTGTAATTACATTATTATTCATTTTATATCTTATTAAGTAATTATCTTAGTTGCAAAGATAATATTAATTTTGTAAGATGTACAAATAATTTTGTCGGATTGACATGTTTATCAAGCCTGTTCATTTGGTTTTAATCAAACAAGAACTGCTTCCAGTGAGGTTGTAGCAGGTTGCGGAGCGATAAAAGATAATGTTGGCGCTAAAATATCGTAGTCACCCGGCATATGCGGAAGGAACATGCATAAGGCTATCAATATGGTAAGTGATGAAATGCTAAATAACTGTCTGGTCACAAACTATATTTAACTTACAACGTGAATTTTTTTTCCGGGCCCTGCATCTTATTGTTCAGAAGGTTTTTTATTTCTTCAGGCATTTAATACTTCTCTGAACTGAATGATTATGCCTTTCTTTGATTTTTATGTACTGGATACAACCTTGCTCTTCTTTTTTAAAATGAGTGAGCTCACCAATGCAACGATCAAACCAACCGGCAACACTTCCGAATAGGTAATGAGAATTACAAAGAGCGGATTTTTGTACATTTCCTTAAAATTTGCCATTTCTGAGGTTTTGGCAGCCAAAGCAGCATCACCCTTATTGGCAGCTTCTTTTAATACATGCGGGATGTATTTATCCAAAAAATCGGGAACAAACAAATAGTAGTAAAATATCCAAACCACTACATACATGGTAGACCCGACCAAAGCAATCAAAAAGCCTGTTTTAAACGCCTTTCCAAAGGAAATCACCCCGCCATTTTGCTTATTCCGGTAGTTCCTGATCCCAAAAAAGATCAGTGAAAAAATTACGACCATAGCAGCATACCCTAAAATGTCATAAGGCTTAAAATCGGGATTATTATAACACAGGTTCACCATGTAAACCATATTTACACATAAAATGGCCCCAAGAACCAATCCAAAGATCAATATGTTTCGTTTCATTTTTTTGTTGTTTAAATGCATAGTAAAAGTAAGCCCGGCAATTAAATTCGCTTTCATACTTTAGTACCTAAGTTTCATTTTTCAAAACCTTTCATACTAAAGTACCGGTTTGGCTAACGGATGATTTTCAGTCTTTTAGCTTTTGCTATTGCCTGAGTCCTGCTTTTTACTTCCATTTTTGTAAAAAGGTTGGAAATATGCGTTTTTACCGTGCTCAGTGAAAGAAACAAGTTTTCTCCTATGTCCGAATTGCTGTAACCCTTCGCGAGCAGTTGTAACATTTCATATTCGCGACTGCTCAGGCTCAGCTTTTTTAATTCGGTTTCATCGATTGTAAATTCGCCGGACTGGGTTATATACACTTCCTTTTCAACAATAAGGGTCTGAATTTTGGGCTTAACAAGCTGCGTTGCCACCCATACACCCAGGATGGTAAAAAAAACAGCGATAAGACCAACATAAATTTCCAAAGCGTTGTCAACAATTAAAAATTTCCATTGCAGCCATTTTAAAGCAAATACCAGGATTGCCATAAGTAGCCCATAGAGGATTATGTGCTTGCTTCCAAGAAAAATATTTTTAAAATTGATCATTGTTATGCTGTTGGTTTTGTTCTCTATGCCTGCCGTTTACGATTGCCGGCGCCGCCGGTTAATTTTTCGTTCTTTGATTGTGAATATTAAGTTGCCAGTGTGAAAATATAAAAAAACAAATTTTCCGAGTAAGGTTCTATTAATTTTTGCGTTGGGGCTTCTTCAAAAGAGACAATAAGCTTACACCAGAGCATTTTATTAATGACATGCTGTGTTATTGGCAGCTCGGAAACATTTGAATTGTGAATGATAGTCGTAGTGAATGATTAGAGCTAAGATGGATTCCTCCCTGCCTGCCCTTTAGGCTGCATCGGAATGACAGGCTGTAGCAACGTGGTTGAGCTGTGGCAGTGAAGCTGAAGCAAGCACCACTGCTTGTCATAGTTTGCCCGCAGCACTTCGGGGCTGGGTCAGCCACGGCGGCTACACCATACCGGCTTCCCCCGGTTCCGGCACAGTCATGTTATGGTTATCATCGGCCTTATACTCAGGCTCATTAAATGCTTTTTCCGTTAGTTCATTATTTAAAGCAGTGCCAGCCATGGTACCAGTTGATACGGCAACTGAAACAGCCCGCCAACTGCAACTATCGCCACAGGCATACACACCTTCAATGGTTGTTTTCTGAAAGACATCCACTTTTATCAGGCCCCGCTCCGTTAATTCACAACCTAAAATTTCGGGGATCTTACAATGCTGGTTAAACGCAGGTCCCGAATAAATGGCGTTCAGAGGAATTGCCGGGTAGTCTTTACATTTTATTTGCTGAACCTTCCCGTCATCGTGTTCAATGAAATCAATTTCCTGTTCAATGATCTGAATATTGTTCTTCCTGATCCTGCCTGTTTGTTCCGCAGTTAAGGTTGATTTTCCGTTGGTAAAGAGTAAAAGTTCTTTCGTCCAGTTTGATATCAGTTGTGCATAATGAAAGGCTGCATCACCATTGGCTATAATTCCTGTTCTTTGGTTTCTTACTTCATAGCCATGACAATACGGGCAGTGTAAAATGGATATGCCCCAACAAGCTGCAAAGCCTTTAATGTCCGGCATAATATCGCTCAATCCTGTGGCAAATATCAATTTCTTTGCTGTAAAAATATCGCCCCGCTGTGTTTCTACTTCAAAACCGCTTTTTGTTTTCCTTCCGCTCACCGCCAGTCCTTCATAAAATTTCACCGTATCGTATTGCAGCACCTGTTCCCTTGCTTTACCGGCTATTGCAGCCGGCATTTCACCGTCTTGTGTAATAAAATTATGCGAATGAGGCGTTTGCCTGTTACAGGGTTTACCACTGTCAATAATCAAAACCCGTCTTAATGCACGGCCTAAACTCATTGCGGCGGAAAGCCCCGAATAACTTCCCCCGATAATAATTACTTCAAAGTCTTTACTATCTGTCATGGTATTCAATTTATGTATGAAGATAAATATTTTTTGTATTATTGCGACTAAGTCGCATTAAAGTAAATAAAATGACAGCCCGTAATACTAAAGCAAAAGCGATGATCCTTGAATCGCTCAAAAGATCGAAGGCGGTAACAAGCCACGAAACATTACAGAAAGCATTAAAAGGAAAGGCAGACAGAGCAACCATTTACAGGGTATTAAACCGTTTTTGCGATGATGGAATAGTTCATAAAATTGTAGGTGATGACGGAAAGCAATATTTTGCCGTTTGCGTTAATTGCCAGGGCAAAAAGCACAACCACAATCATTTTCATTTCCGTTGTTTGGGTTGCGGAAAAGTGGAATGCCTGGCTGGTGAGGTTGGCTTCAAATTACCTAAAGGTTACCGTTCTGAAAATTTTAACGGATTCATTTCAGGTTATTGCGCTTTGTGTTCATGACGCTGGTTATAACCTCAACTGTGCTGCACGCGGGCTTGCCACCAAAAAATCTACTTACTGAATTCGGCCAGCTTTTTTTCAATATGTTCCATTACTTTCTTAAGTTCGTCTTCGGGACTGAAATCAATCATTTTCAGATCTTTTTCCACAATGGCGGTATGTCCTGGAGGTAAATAGAAAACGTCGCCGGCATTTAACTTTTCTTCTGTTCCGTCATCGTATTTTATCAGTACCGCGCCTTCAACTACATATCCCCAATGCGGGCACTGGCAACTGTTGTGTTCTAATCCCTCCAACAATGGACCAATGTCGGTACCGGCCGGCATTTCATTAAAAGCAACGGTCATTCCCCCATAACCGGGAAGTGATCTCATGACAGTACCGGGAGATTCCATCCTTACCGGTATCGCTTCTTTGCTGATCTTCATATACTTTTATTTAATGGTTATTAAAAACAACAGTATGATTAAAACAATATGCAAAGCCAGTGAGTACGCTTTTTCACTTTTCTGAGGAACCCCGTAAAATGATAAAATATCAATGCCTGTCAAATGAATTGATGCGCCGGATACCGGATAATAAAAAAGAGGTAAAATAAAAACACAGGAGAAGTTATATACAGGGGCGAATCAGACGGGGATTGATACCCAAATCTATTCTTTCTTTGTTTAAAAGTGAAATGTTTATGCGTTTTTTAAGCAAATATCATATACACAATATAGCAACACCTCAAAGCGCCCATCGCAAACGCTGATATACCGGGGTTGGAGCATACCATCAAAATATTTTGCCAGCATAACGCTCCTTTTTTATTGAGAACCGATTTAAATACCAATATATAATAAGCGGCACTGAAAAAACCTGGAAAAGAAAAAATACTACGGATAATGCCTCTCCTAACTTTTGTCCTCCACTACTTATTAAAAGTTGATTTCCCAGGGGACCCTGTGAAAAAACAACTGTACTGATTAAGTTCCATCCAAAATGAAGTCCGATAGGTAAGTACAGCGATTTTGTTGTTGAAAATGCTATGGCAAACATAAATCCCCAAATGGCGGTCATACCGAAAAGAAAAATCATCTGCACAGGATTTCCAAAAGCACCCTGCGAAAACCAATGATATACTCCAAAGGCAACAGCAGATATGATGCAAGCGGTTTTAGTGCCAAGTTTTTGAATGGCAATATAAAGTAACGCAGCTCTGAAAATTAATTCTTCAAACAAAACCGATCTTAGTGTCCACCATGCACTTCCAGCCATGGAGTGTATAGAAAAACCCTTATTGAAAACCCAGCTATTTCCAGCAAAAACAGTAAACGACAGGTAATAGATTGTGCAACAAACAGCAGCTATTAAAAAACCAATGAAAAGATTAGTGAATCTTTTCATTGAAGGCATTATACCTAAAACAGCAAGATTCTTTTTGCAAACAACCCAAAGCAGCATCCAGTTAATGACAAGTTCAATTAGTAGTCCTAACATTTTATTTACTATTGCTTTTTAACGCTGCAGTGTGCTGTAAATACAGTTAAATACAAAGGTATTGATGCGCCCGGTACAATATTCATAAGAAAATATCCTCCAGCTTGTTTTATCACAACTACTGGTTTTTTTGGTTATTTTTTATTGCCAATATAATTCGGTAAAATACTTTTCAAGTTTGCGGCTTCCCGATTGGAGGACAACCATATCCATAGTTAAAACAGTCATCAAAAATTCAATTGGTCCATACATCCGGACACTTGTAAATGTTCGAAGCAAAAACAGGATTGGATTTTTCGCCCAAATGGGTATATACCTGATTTTGACGGGCCTGTTTAAAACTTTAAATGCGGTTTCCGCAATCTGTTTGTGCGTAAGCACTTCCGGGCCTCCTGCATTTATTTCTCTTTCCATACCCGCCACCGCGTTTACACAAATATCCGCCAGATCCGTTCCATCAACAGGGCTCATTTTACAATTGCCATTTCCAAAAAGACAGACTTTCCCTTTTTGCGCCATCTGCAGAAATGCACTCATATCTGAAAAGAAAGCGGTTGGATTGACGAGACAGTAATTCAATGCGGAACGCTTTAATTCATCCGCAAATTTTTGTTTTGCCCGAATGATTTTTAAATGCTGCATTTTTTCAGCATTAAAAATAAAAATATAAAATAAACCGCTTAACTCCACTCTTTTTAGCTTCATTCAATAAATTCAAGTTTGCCTGGTAATCCACATCCATATAAGTAAGTCCATCTTTTTGACGTGTTATCCCAACCGAAGTAATGACAGTGTCTATGGTATCACAACAATTCACAAGTGTTTGGGCCCTGGTGATTTCCGCCTCAAATACCTCATCAGCATGAACGTTTATTTTTTTAGCTTTCCGGGATTTCTAACAATCGCCCGCACGAAGTAATGCCGGCGCTTCAATTCATTTAAGATATGACCACCAACATAGCCTGTTGCGCCTGCTATTAATATTCTATTCTGTTGCATATTTAATACTGCAAAAATTCATGTTAGTTCTTTGTCTTTGTGTTTTTTTTAACCGCCTGTCTATGTTTTGAGGACTTTGCTTTTCCGTTGAAGTCTAAGCACAGGTTTACCCAAAATTCAAAATCTTTTATTGTTTGTATTCCTTCGGGGCTTACATAACAATACCCTTTGTATACGCTGCCTTTCATTATCATTGTTTGAAAACCTTTTCTTCCGGCTACTTTGTCCTGCAATTCAGGATCAAAACGACACATCAGGTTTTTGCCACTTACAGATACACACATTTTGTTGTTCACCATAAATGTCAGCCCCCGAAACATTTTTTTCTCTTCAATGTCAATATCAGGTATTGTAATGAGATATTGCCTGACCCTGTCAGCAAGCTTTATGTCGTAATTCATTTTCAGCGCTCTTTATTTCAGTTAAGGAAGTTGTGGGGACAAATTCTCAAAAATGCCAGAGGATTCCCGAGGGGTCGTGCAAAAAACATTCCCTGCCCCAGTCGTATTGCCGTACTGGGGTTAGCTTTACAGCTTCATATTTGGTTGCCAGGTTTAAAGCCACGAGTTCGTTCCAGAAACGATCTATATCTTTTACTTCTAAAAAAACCATTGAATTATCTATCCAGTCCCTCACGTAAGCATCCTGTAAATAAAATCCCAGCCCCTCTGTTTTAAAAAGAGACATATTGTGAAACAGGATCGTTTCCTGAAAGCCCAGATCGCGGTAAAAACTCCGTGAAATTTCAAAGTTTTTAGACCCGATGAATGGGCGGATGGATACAGCTTTATGTTCCATTGTTTTGTTTTTGGCTGCCGTTAGTATTAAAGTTTACAGAACTAAGGAAAACAGAAATTATAGCGTCCGGAAGAGAAATTCAATAGAATTGGTAAAGTTGAAGTTAATTTCTTTTATCTAAAAATGCTTTTGCCGGAAAAATAAAAAAACCATCAAAAATGCCTGGTAAAAATTAAAATTCACCATCGGTCGTGATATACGGAAAGTTTCCCGCCATATCACTTTTAACGATATCCCCAATGTATATGAGGCGCTGTCCATACCTGTTGTGTTTTGCGGGACACAAACGCAGACTGGCAGATCCGGTAATCTTCGCGGTTTGGAACATGATGCCGGAAAAAATAAAAGATTGAATAATCATCTGAAAAGCATTCATTGCAGGTATTACCTTTTATGGTTAATCCGGGGGCGAAGGGCATTGGTTCTTTACTATTCCTGTACGGATCAAATACTGTATCACAGATGGATACATTACCGCATGAAATTATGCCAACAACGCATGCAAATATTGCCAGGCAGATTATAAGCGGTTTCATTTTGATAAAAATGGATACCTGAAAAATGATCCGGATATTGAAATATATACTTCAGGTTGGTAATTCTTCCCTGTTCACTATATAATGAAGCGCTGTTTCACCGTTAGAAAAGGATTTTGTAGTTACAAGCCTGAGTTTTTGCTGATTTTCACCACCCGCAAATAAGGGAATACCACTTCCAAAAATAACAGGATTAACAAATATCCAGAAACCGTCTATCAGGTCAAGCCGCATCAGGCTTTGGGAAGCAGCGGGGCTACCGAAGATCAATATGTTCTTACCAGGTTCCTCCTTGATCTTTCCGATTTCATTTAAACTGTTCCCTCCAATTACAGTGGTATTACGTAAATGCTGTCCCTGCATCGTTTTAGAAATGACGATCTTTTGGGCTTTGTTGTACCAGTTTGAATAGGCGATCTCGCTTTTTGTAGCATTGGCACGGTCTTTTGCAGTTGGCCAGTAGGTTTCCAGCATTTGGTAAGATGTTCGTCCGAATAAGGCTGCATCGGCTTCATCGGTGAGCCGGCATACAAATTCCAGGTTTTCCTCACCGGCATCAAAACCGTCTAACTCCCCGTCCTGCCCGGCTACGAAACCATCAAGGGATATATGTACAACTAAAATTAATTTTCTCATTTTATATATCCTCAATAATATGGTTTGTCCCCAACTGAAGCCATATGAAAACGCCTGCCCGTTGTGTTATGCCGCGGGATGATAAAGTTACCAACTAAAAAACAAATAACATAAGGTTGGTTCGGATAGCACTCTTCTTTTTCTAAAAAATCGTAACGCTGCTCTATCAAATTGAGCCGGAGTTGAGTAATTTGTATTTAAGATAATATGTAGTTGTGCAGGCTCCTCAGATAGGCCGGGTAGTCCACCTTCATTAACGCTTCATCGGCTTTGCGTTTTGCCATGATCACCTCACGCATATCAGACCACGCTGTTCCCATTGCATCAGCTCTTTTTTTGAGTTCATCAAGATTTATATCTCTGCAATAAATAGAAGTGCCCGGCTGCTGCTTCCACGATTGAGCAATCGTGCCAATATCAAAAGCGTCGAACCCCAATTCATCTACCAGCTTAAAAACAACTTCTTTCGCTTTTGTATTATTTCCTGAAACAGCTAAAGCAATACGATTTTTCTCAGCTTTGGGCCTGCCCATATCCTTCAGGCTAGTTGCAAGAATGGAATTAAATACCTTAACAACAGGAACGCCTAATTGCTCCTGAACCCATAAACTGTCTATACCACTTTTAACAAGTGCCGGTATGTCTCCATCACGGAGTGTTGGGTAATAATTGCCGGTTTCAATTACAACTACATCCCCTGGCAGTTGTTGAAACAGTTTTTTTGGAAGATACAGTACATTTTTTTGAGGAATTGAGACAATGATCACTTCTTTATTTTTTATCACTTCTTCAACAGAGACCGCCTCAGCTCCAATTTCTCCGGCAAGTTGTTTTAAAGAAGCCGGCCCCCTTGAATTGGCTATTGAAACAGTATGACCCAGTTTTATACATTTTGATGCCAGTGCGCTCCCCATTTCGCCTGAACCGATAATTCCTATATTCATAGCTAAACATTTTGATTACGATGTTGAATGCTGTTGCCATTTATTGTTTGTACTAAGACGCCTTTCGTCTTCTGTTTGCGGTTTTCCTTTAGCATTCGGCTGTCCTTTACCTGTAGCAATTAAGTTGCGTAAGCTATTATTTATATAGTTCATCCATGCATTAGAACAGATATCGTAACACTCATATTCAGGAACCAAACCTTCCTGTGTAAATTGAAGCTCTGCCTTGTTGCCTTTTTCAGTTACCTCAAAAATCATTTCATTGCCTGTCCATTCACTGCTGTCCTTTGTAAATTTGAAATAATTTTCCATAACCAGCCAAACAACTTTTTTGCCTGGAATCATCTCTGTTATTTTGATTTTGCAACGGTGTATGTCTTCGTATTGAAGTATAAACTCATCATTGTGTTTGTCCGTACTCCCTTCAATTTCTTCACTCCACCATCCACGAACATTATTGATGGCGTTGAATACCTCTTCCGGCGTTTGGTCAACCAAAATGGTTGTTGTAAAGTCTGAATTTTTCATTTTTTTTTTTACTGCTTTAGATTTAATTGTCAAATATCTTTTTGCCCTTGCCTGTAGTTATCAGGCTAAATAAACTTTGCTGAATGAGTTGGGTCCATGCATTTGAACAGCTATCAAAACACTCAATTCCGGGAGCCAAACCCAGGTGAGTAAACCGGACTTGAGTTTTGTTACCCTGCTTCGAAATTTCAAAACTAATTTTTGTGTCTGTCCATTCGCTTTTATTCTCAACAA
This sequence comes from Agriterribacter humi, assembly GCF_009192765.1. Lineage (GTDB taxonomy): Bacteria > Bacteroidota > Bacteroidia > Chitinophagales > Chitinophagaceae > Agriterribacter > Agriterribacter humi. The sequence goes on from NZ_VOHQ01000016.1 coordinate 39,139, forward strand.
AACTAATTTTACTGTCAGTAACAAGCCATACTATTTTTTGACCAGGAATCATTTCAACAATTCTTTGCTTCGAAAAATGAATGGTTCCGGAACGATAAGTAAATTCATCGTTGAGTTTGTTTGTACCCCCTTTAACTTCGCCCGACCACCAGCCACTAACATCGTTGATGGCATTGAATACTTCTTCCGGCGTTTGGTCAACCAGCAGCACAGTGGTGAAATTTTGATTTTGCATCGTTTTATTTTTTAATTATTGTAAATTTCATGAGACAAAGTTATTGTCTGAATATCATCAGCCCAGGGTGCAAAATGGACTTTTTAACGGGTTGATTTGGACAATACAATACTTTATCTTTGCAAAAAACGGGTTTACAATTTTTGTACCGCAAAAGTTCCATTGTTGCTATACCGATGAAAGGATTGCGACGCAACGATGATGCTACAAAGCGTTGCAGCCGGTATTAAAAAATAGTAAATACACATGAAAGCGTTATGCAACATCTTACTATAATCGTTCCCGACGGACAGAACAACCTGAGCAGCATAGTAGGCGCTTACAAAATATTTACAAGAGCCAATGCCTGCTGGAAGGAAGCGGGCAAAAAAGAATTGTTCAAAATCCAGTTGGCAGGACTTTCGAAAGAAGTTGAATTTTATGAGGGCCTGTTTACCGTGCATCCGCACACCCACATTTCAGCTATAGCCAAAACCAATCTCATCATTATTCCTTCATTGAATCATAATTATCAAAAAGCGGTGAAGGCGAATCAATTGCTGATTGACTGGGTGGAGAAACAATATAAAAACGGTGCGGAAATAGCGAGCATATGCACCGGCGCATTCATGCTTGCTTCATCAGGCTTATTAGATGGAAAAACCTGCTCTACACACTGGGCGGCTGCGGATGTTTTTAGAACGATGTTTCCAAAAGTGCATTTACAAACAGATAAACTGATTACGGATGAAAACGGGATTTACACGAATGGCGGCGCCTATTCTTTCCTGAACCTGATGATTTACCTGGTAGAAAAATACTACGACAGACAAACCGCTATTTTCTGTTCCAAGGTATTCCAGATTGAAATGGACAGGCAAAGTCAGTCGGCATTCATCATATTTAAAGGACAGAAACTGCACGGTGACGAAATGGTGAAAAAAGCACAGGCCTATATTGAAAGCAAAGTGGATGAAAAAATATCTGTTGAAGACCTGTCTTCGAGGTTCGCTGTTGGCAGGCGAACTTTTGACAGAAGATTTATAAAGGCAACCGGAAATACGCCTGTTGAATATACGCAAAGAGTAAAAATTGAATCTGCAAAAAAGGCTTTTGAAAGCACCCGGAAAACAATTAATGAAGTAATGTATGAAGTAGGTTATTCGGATGTGAAAGCGTTTCGGGAAGTATTCAGAAAAATTACAGGCATGCCGCCATTGGAATACAGGGGCAAATACAATAAGGAGGCGGTGGTGTAAACATGCTCCTGCTGTGACTTCAGCGATAGAAAACTAATGCTCCCGTGAGGATGGTTGTTTGAAACTTTGCCATGTATACATATTTTAATTTATGCAGCAATCAGGTTCAATTTTTTGTGATAATATATAAGAGAACGTACCCAATATTACTGCAATATCAGCGCTCACCATGTCTGGTATAGCAGAGCCAAGTATCAAAGGAAAAGAGCCCTGTAAAAATCCAGTAAAGCATGGTTGCCTTTTTCATCTTTTCTTTTTTAATTATTAGTCCCTGGTTTGTTGCATTTTCAATTTTAACTTCCTTCTATTTACTTATTTTTTAAGGTTACCAATAATTCGTCTAAGTTTTGCATGCCCATAGCGAACCCTTCTTTAAAGCCCATTTCAATCATCGTTTCTATATCGGCAAGACTATCGTGTTGTAAAGTGATACTTACAGTTGTAATACCGTTGTTTTCGGTGAATACATTTGTCCGGAACGAGCGTGGTTTTTCCGAATTTTCCTTTCCGTTTTCATCGCAAAATGCATCCAGCCATGACATTTGTTTTTCGGGTTCAATGTTCTTATAGTCGGCCCTGCACCAAAGCTTTTCATTTTCCGGACTAACCATTGCGTATAACCACACTCCGCCTTCCCTGAAATCCAAAGATTTGGTCTCGGCCCGGTATGGTTTTGGCGCCCACCACTGGTCAAGCAGTTCGGCTGTGGTCCAGGCTTTCCAAACCAGGTCTGAGTTTGCGTCAAATTCACGTGTTACAATCAGTTGCATATATATATGCAACTTTTTGGTTTCGCAAGTTTTTCAAAAAAATCAAATAGTTGAAAAAAGCGGAAGTTTTATTTATACGCTATTGCCGCACTTGAAGGTCCGGCCAAAGGGAGTAATGCAGTTGATTTAAATCCTACAATGTTTGCCCACTTGTTGAAATCAGCAAATGTATAATCGAAACCAGTTCCAGTTTCAATAAGCATATTCAAACTCATCATCATACCAAATGCATTTTGCTTTCTCTCGTCATCTATAATTCCTTCAATGACTACAAAGGCGCCGCCGGCAGGTAATGCTTCGTATGCTTTTTTCATGAGCATTATTTTCTTTTCTTCATCCCAATCGTGCAGGATATTCCCCATCGTTACAATATCAGCCTTAGGAAAAGATTCTGCAAAAAAATCCCGGCTTTGAGCTTTTACCCGGTCCGACAATTGAAATTTTTGAATAGTTTCAAAAGCAATGGGTTCAACAGGTGGAAGGTCAACAGTGGTACAAGTCATATGAGCCTGATGCTTTGCTACCATTAATGACAGCAAACCGGCTGAACCGCCAATATCTGTCAGGGTCGTATATTTTGAAAAGTCAAATTTTTGAGCAAAAGTCATAAAGTTACCCAGTTGTATTCCGCTCATCGCATTAATAAACTCTTTTAATTTATTAGGGTCCTGATAAATTAAACCAAAAAAATCCTGACCCTCTTTTGCTTCGTTTTGAGGAAGACCGGTCATTAATCCTTCTTCAAGATCGCCCCAAAACTTATATAACCTGTTATTCATCATCTCAAGAATGCCGCCAATATAAGATGGCTTATTTTTATCTAAAAAGGTATCCGTATCGGGTGAATTGGAATAAATAGCCGTTTCTAAAAGACCTTCGCGCTCAAGAAACCCAAATACGGTTAATACATCTAAAAAATCGTAAAGGTGCCGGTCTGTACAGTTCAGGTTTAAAAATATTTTGATGGCTTTGCCCGACATTTTCTTTTGTTCAGCTAATTTGCTAAACAATTGAAATTTTATTGCTGACAATAGAATTTTTGATGCCCAAAAGCCCGTTCCAATTTGCATTATGCCTGCCGGAGACGGCTGATTGTTCTTCTTTTCCATTATGTTTATTTTTTTAGTTTAAAAGTGATGCCTCCAAAAATTACCCCTACTGTTATACTTTATGCAATAAAAACCATTTTTTAACATTTATAAACGCGTAAAAACATTTCCAGGCGTTTACAAACGGCTTTGCTACAGCAGTACAGCTCTCATAGTAGTATAGATGCATATTACAATTCAACTACTAAGTGGAACCGAAAATTACATACATAGAATTGGATGAGATGAATATTGGGTATTATACAGGTGCAGACTGAAATGGTTATCAAACCTATTCATTTATTTGTATAATTGAAAAAGTTTTTTGGGATGGCAAACTACCGAATCCACCGCGCCAGGTGGCGGCAGCTGGCGCTTAATAGCAACTTTCGATGTCCTTATGAATAGCAGCTTTGTAATTTCGCCGGTCACGACAGGTACGCATTAGCCTGGCTGCGAAGACCGCCGGCAAGACAGCAAGCGGAATCCATGGGCTGTGGCGCCCTGATGCGTTTACTCATGTCGGCGCTGCGCAGGGGGGGTGCCGGGTTAAAAAAGGTTTGGAGACGGGTGATTTAAGACAGGGTGACACCTTCCATGCTCCTGCTCTCAATGGATTTCAATACAGGCTGACTCCAGGATGACAGCGCAGGTCAGGTAAAGCGAGAGGACAGGATTATGCTTTTGGAGCCTTTTCTTTTACAGGATCGTCCGCGGATTTATCCTGGTCTTTTTTATCCTTCACTCCTTTTTTGATGTGCTCTTTTTGTACTTTTTCTTTGAATAATTTTTCTTCACGGTCTTTTTTATCCTTCACTTCTTTTTCGATGCGTTCCTTTTCTTCTTTCCCTCTGACTAATTTTTCTTCACGATCTTTTTTATCCTTCACGTCCTTTTCGATGCGCTGCTTTTCTTCTTTTTCTTTGAATAATTTTTCTTCACGGTCTTTTTTATCCTTCGCCTCTTTTTCGATGCGTTCCTTTTCTTCTTTCTCTCTGACTAATTTTTCTTCACGATCTTTTTTATCCTTCACGTCCTTTTCGATGCGCTGCTTTTCTTCTTTTTCTTTGAATAATTTTTCTTCACGGTCTTTTATATCCTTCGCCTCTTTTTCGATGTGTTCCTTTTCTTCTTTCTCTTTGGTAAGTCCGCTAGCATGGTTGGCTTTTTTTTCCTTTTCCAGCTTTTCAACTTTATCCCTGTTGCCACGGTTGTGTCCAAAAGCACTGTTGCCTGGTTGGCCTGCAGTGTTCTTATCCTCATTAGCGCCGGCATTGGTAAGCCCGTTAGCATGGTTGGGATTTTTCTCTTTTTCCGGATTTTCAACTTTACCCCTGTTGCCGCGGCTATGCCCAAAGGCGCTGTTACCGGGTTGGTTTGCAGTGTTCTTATCTCCATTAGCATCGGCAATGGAATTGCTTTGCTTTTTTCCTTTTGTTGTCCAGTCAATGTATTCCTCATCTGTATAGCTCACTTTTTTCAGGTCGTTTTCCTCCATATACCACCGGTGGTCGTACCCCTTCCAATAAAAATATCCATTCTTCGATTTGATATATTTTCTTCCGTCTGTATACTGCTTAACGACATCAGCAGAAGATGCAGTGATGGCCAATGGCGCCCATTGTTTTGCGGTAGCTGCAGGCGTAACTGGTTGTATTGTGGGTCTCGCTTCCCGCACCCGAACGGGTTGATTTACCACAACTACTTTGGGTTGCTCCCTCACCATTACTACCGGCTCACTGCTCTGTGCTGTGGAACCGGTCCCGGAAGCGGGAGATCCTGAAACAAAGGTGGCGCGGCATCCCACGAGGATGCTGCCGAAAAAAATGATAGATACGGTGGAAAGAAACAGTGAATGATGCTTCATATTCATATTGGATTTTAGCGCTGCGACTATTCTGAAAACAGCCGGCATGCCCTTAAAACGCAGATTACATTATTTTATTCTGTTTTCTTAAACCACCCCAAAAGGCGAACTACAAGTTAACTAAAAGATCAATCGGAGAGGTCTAGCCCCAAACCGAAGCTGATATCGAACTGCAGCTGATGTTTGCTGGTCAAGCCCCGTTTTTTGCCAATGCATTATTGTGTGCTGTGCTTTCTTGTCACTCTTGAATTTTACATCCATGGATAGCCTCTCTTAATTGGTTCTCAATCGCATTGCCATCTATTAATGCCCAATGTTCAATAATTTTATTATCGGCAAATTTTATATACCTGTAGCCAATCGCAAAAATCTCTGCACCTGTTGGTTCTAAATCCCGCCAGTTGCCAATGTGCTTAAGAAGCATTTTTATTTTAAGTATGATTTTATTTTCCTCGCTAACCATTTCCTCAACGATTGTCTTGTGTTCAAATGATTTACCAGTCCCAATTATCCAAAGTTTTAAACCTTCTTTGTTTGGCGGTAAAGCTAATGGCAACGAATGGTCGCAAAAGTCTGGATGGATGTAATTGTCAAGTCTATCAAATTGATTTTGATTCCAAATTTCTTCAATGAATTTGGTTGCGATTTCTTTGTTGTTTGCGTTCATTCTTTTATTTTATGAACTGCAAAGCTCAGAAAAAAAGATAGACACTACCTGAGACAAAAGTCACAAAATGCGTGCTAACCTTTCTTTCTGATACGGCTTAGTGTCTCTCTTGCTACACCTAAATAGGATGAAATTTGAGATAAGCTTATTCGTTGAATTATTTGTGGCTTATTTGTTTGTAAAAAGTGATACCGCTCGGTTGGTGTAAAAAGTTTGAATAAGTTTGTATGTTCTTCTTGCGCTATTAGCAGTTGTTCTAAAAGTTTTCTTCCAAATGATTCTATTTCCTGCGACACTTTATAAAGTTTCAAAAGTTTTTCTTTGTCAAATTCATAAATAATTGCTGGTTCGCCAGCTTGTATTGTTGTGTCAGAAGGAGTGGAAGAACGCAAACTTTTTAGATTTGTAGTGAAATTGTTCTCAAATGTAAAGTCTGTATTTATGTCAATGCCGTCTTTGTCAATAATAGTTCGCAAATATCCTTTTTCAACGAATACAATGTTCTTGCAAATCTGTCCTTGTTTTAAAATGATTTCGCCCTTAGAAAGTTCTCGTCTCGAAGAGGCTTCAAAAAGTTTATCAAGACTTGGCTGAGCCATTTCTGTCAAGTCGGTAATTTTTTTATACAGTAGGGCTTTTGTATTGTCTGTCATAGTTAGAGAGTCCACCGCATAGTATACAACACTTCAATTGCCGCATACGTGCCTATTTTTAAACCTTATAAACGCTTAAAACGCTTCTAAGCGTTTATAAACGGTTTTTGTTTCAAGGGTACAGTACTCATAGCCGCATAAATGAAGCTCACAATTCAACTACTACTGGCACCGAAAATTACATACATAGAATTGGATGAGTTGAATATTGGGCATTATACAGGGTACAGACGGAAACGGTTATCAAACCTATTCATTTATTTACAAAATTTAAAAAATTTTTTGCGGTTACTGTGAGGCAACCCGCTGGTAATGGGGCTTGGCCAGCAAATCGCAGCGTTGTAAATTTTGCCGGGATCATATAGCTATGCCCATTGCTTAAATGCAGAGTCCCGCGCGATACAAAAGTTTCTCAGGTGCTCCCGCTGGATCATGGCAACAGGTTCTCCTTTCTAATATAAGCAAGCGATGAATCCACGGCTGCATAAACGTCGCCGTTATACTTATCCATCTCCAGGATATACCATTTCACACCAATCTCTTTCCCCTTCTGAAACACGGACTTGTAATCAATCTTACCCTTACCGAGGGGCACCCAATTTTCAGCGGGCATGTCGGGTGGCATAAAATTAGCGCCGGTAAAAGCACTCGTCGGTACATGATCCGCCATGTCCTTGATATGCAGCAGCTCAACCCCTTTCCGGTACCTGTGCATGAACTGCACCGGATCCTGGCCGGCATACGTAACCCAGAATATATCAGCTTCCAGGCGAACACAGTTGTAGTTGATGTGCTTTACAAAGCTGTCGAAGAAAGTGCTTTGGTCAGCCATTTGCTGCAGTTCGTACCCATGGATGTGATAGTAAAGCTGAAGTCCTGCGGCCTGTGCCTGCTGGCAGGCTTTTGTGAGGATGCCGGCGGCTTCGTTAACGACATCAAGTGTTACCGTGTCGGCCTTTGAAACCTTAAGCCAGGCGATGCCTGTATAATGTGCACCCAATTTTTTGGCCGTTTCAATAATAACCGTTGGATCCTTTCGCCAGTCGTTCATGTTGTTCCAGTGAAGAGCAAACATCTTCAGGCCTGCCGCGTCAAGCTGCGACCTGAATTCATCCGGGTTGCCAACAATGTAGGGAGCGTCAAATCCTTCCACGTAGTTAATGCCCAGTTTTTTGATCTTCTTTAAAGTTCCGGGAACATCTTTTTGGAGCTCGTACCGGAATGTCCAAAGCTGGGCGGCCAGCTCACCTTCGGCGGAAGCATTTTTACCGGATCTGTGCAGGAGATCATCATTGTCAGGAAAATAAGTATCCCACCCCTGAAAGTTAGGCCGTTGCCTGGTTTTACATAAACGTTACCCGTCAACTTTCCGGGATTGCTTATGAAATTAAAGTTTCTTTTCAAAGTCAGGCAGTTAATGATTGTAATAATCGAGGTTGTCCTAAAAGTTTCTTAATAACCAGGGCTTTTGCCTGCCGGGAAATAGCATTCCGTCGGGCCCGATCAACTGATAATGAAAATAGAAATAAAAGTTTATGATTTGTGCTTAGCCCGGAGCTCCCTTTCGTGCCCGAACAAATGCCCAACGATGCTGTAACTATTAACCACTGCTTCTGTCCCCCGATACCACTATTCGGCTTTTAAGTAAACCTGAAATTCCGTTCCTTTATCGAACTGGCTTTTCACCAAGATCTTTCCTCCCGCATTACTAACAATTTCTTTTACCAAATATAAGCCTATGCCTGAACCTTCAATGGCATTTTCTATTCTGTAATACTTTGAAAATATTGCGCCAAACTTACTTTCGTCAATACCTATACCATTATCTTTTACTGATATCACTATAAAATCATCTTCTTTTCCAGTAGTAACAACAATTTCAGGCTGCCGTTCTGCAGCCCTGAATTTTATGGCATTGTTGATCAGGTTATAGATAATTGTTCTTAATTTTCTTCTGGAAAAAGTGATTTCTGATATATTAATTTCACTTGTGATTGTTGCATTTGCAGCAATTATATTATCACTTAACGTAAGCCGAACATCTTCCAGTATATGTTCAAAATTTAGAAGTTCTTCTTCGGATTTATATTTATACTCATCCTTTCTCACTTCGGTCAATTCTTTAATGAGTTTGTGCATTTTTGTTAAAGCACTGTCAACAATTTTCAGAAGGGAGTTGAATTCCTTTTCATCTTTTGGAGACACACCTTTAAACAACTCTATTGCCAATACCAGATTAGCAAGCGGGTTTTTTATGTCATGGGAAATAGTGTCTAACAAAATTTCATGGTCCGCTATTAGTTTTTCCTGCTCTTTCAAATCTTTTATCCGCATGGTAATTTCAACAAAAGTTATAATTACGCCATCCGTTTTATGATCCCTCATTTTTACATAGGGGATGATATTCATCTGGTACCAGCGCAGGTCAGTAGTTTGGATTTCTTTTTCAAGAATTTCATTGCTTTCAATAACCTGCTGAATATTGTCTATAATGGATGGAAAACGGAAGTTATCCTGTATGTCACTTATAGGTCTTCCAAGATCACTGGCAGACAGACTAAACTGTTTCATTGCAGGAGGCGTATATTTTTGCAGTTTTAATTGTCCATCTACAAACAATTGTGGAATTATCGTATTCCTAAAATAATTCTCTAACTCATCATTATGTTCGATAAGTTCTTGCAATTGTCGTTTTTTTTCAGGCATTTTGTTCAATATTTAAAGTCAATTTGAAAGTTGCAGGGTGTCCCATAGGCTGTAGCTTACACACCGGTTGCCACATCTTTCTAACTATAATTACCCGCTTTTAAACGTTTAAAAGCGTTTATAGTCGTTTGATGCCGATAAGCACCAGGTCGGCGAAACCCGTAACTAATATAGTGTAATTTTTTAAGCATGGTGCCTGCATCAAATTTTACACCGGGTATAAACAGAGGCGATGGGAATGCGGTATCGGCTGCCGGGCCGGGAAAGGAAAGACTTTTCAGCACCGAGGCTCACGGCCTGGCACAAGCGCTTTTTATGAAGATCCCTGCACGGTGCAACATTAATCGGTAACTATCTTCACATCTTTAAACATAAACGGATTGTCACTGATCCTTAAGTCCCTGCCACTGGCAGTGGTCACATTTTTGAGTACAACTTCCCTGGTTTTCACATAGGGAAATTGCTCGTGGCAGGAATCTGCGGTCATTTGTGGATTGAAATTTGAAAAAATGGCCGGGCCCTGGTAATCCTCCGGATGATTGGAGTCCTCAATCCGGAGATTTTCAATGATGATCCGCTCAGGCATATAACAGGTGTAACCAAAATCATGCTCACCGGAATAAGATCCGCCAATCAGGGCGGCGCTGGCTGGTTTGCCGCCCTGGGGCACAAAAACACAGTTGCGGATAAAGAATTCTCCCTGCCAGGTACTACCATAATCGCTGCGCAGGTTGATGAGCGTTCTGCCGTTAATTGTTGAATTCTCCACCGTAAAGATCCCGCTGCCGATAGCATTGATGCCCATGTGTCCCAGGGTGGAGTTGCGGATGGTGGCGTTGGCAACGCCCATGTGGGCATCGAAGCGGGAAAGCGTGCATTTGTCGTAAAGCAGATTTTTGCAGTAGTTGGAACCCAGGATCCCCCAGTAGGTTCTATCGTTGATATCATTTGTTTGGCTGCAGTTCACGAATGATACATTGAGGGCGCGGTTCACCGAAATGTCGTAAGTGCCCATGGACACAGGTTTCCCTGCCGCGCCAATGGTACTGTATGTTTTATGCCCGGTGAGCACGGTATTCTTAACCGTTACGTAAGCGCAGTCACTAATATTAATGAATCCGCCATAGGGCGCACCATGGTCTCCTTCCCCGGTTACGCGATGTTCAAGCCCATCCACAACAACATTGGAACGTCTGACCGCGATATTCCGGCTATAATAGGTGTACTTCGATTCAGCTTTATTGGCAATGGTGGTAAAACGGCCTCCGGTGATGTGCAGTGTCTTCCCGTCCATGGGAAGAGCGGTGATGTCCGTGACCTGATCGAAGTCCCATATGATGGGAGCATCCATATCCACCCTGCCGCTTTTATCAACAACGAAGATATCTGTTTGCGGAGATCCGTTATTTTGGTTCAGCCCAAAGCGGATATAGCGTTTTACATGAGCGTTGGTAACGGTAATGAGACAGGATCCGGGCAAAGCCGCGGCGATTTTCTCCTGGTTCCTCTTCAGTGAAGAGATAGATTCAAGTGTAAACGGTTGCAGGCCGGAGCTGACCATGAAAACAGGTGCATTGCGATTTTGCACTTCGGTATCGTCAATGATGAAGACCGCCGTGCCAAAATCGGTGTCGGTGCGGATGACCACTGTGCGCTCCTTTCCCCCGATGTAGTAGGTGGCTCCCTCATCGGCTTTCACCAAAAGTTTGTTTTGATTGGCGAATGCATGAGCTGCAGCGATAGCGTCTATATCATCGGTTTTGCCGTTGCCCCTGGCGCCGAAATCACTATAGCGGACCATGCCGGCGGCTTTAAATTTATGCACATCCTTTGGAGATACATTTACCTGTAATTCACCATTCTCATTAATGTTTACCCGGGTTTTCTCCTTTTTGGATGTTATCACTACACGTTCAGGCGCGTTCTGGGCCTGCCCCTGCGCACTTATTACAAAGGTTGATAAGAAGAAGAATAAGAGCGTATATTTCATTATGAGCATATTTTAATAAGCGTCAATTTCAAAAAAATCAGTTGGGTTGTCAGATCGCAGATTTACCGACAAACCGTATCACGGCGTGATTATCCCGCCGGGGTCTTTACAGCATGGGCAACTTTGTGGAGAGCGAGACCCCGGCGAATAGCCAGGCGCCAGGGTCTCATGCTACCCGCAATAGCCCTTTTATGAAGACCTCAGCGCGAACTATAAACGCAACAACAGGACACGCTTCCGTCCGGGTTGGTTGTGTATAGCAACGATGCTATCAAGCACCCTGGGAACCGCGCAATATCTTCTCCATCTTCCTGCCCTTGGCCAGTTCATCCACCAACTTATCCAGGTACCTGGCCTGCTGCGTCAAGGGGTTCTCAATTTCCTCTACACGATACCCACAGATTACTCCTGTTATGAGGTGCGCATTGGGATGTATCGAAGCACGCTGGAAGAATGTCTCAAAAGTTACCTTTTCTTTTATCAGTTCCTGCAGCTTCCTGTTATCGAAGCCTGTTAGCCACTCTATCACCTGGTGCAATTCTTCTTTTGTTCTGCCTTTCTTCTCCACTTTTTCGAGATACATCGGATAAACCGAGGCGAAGGTCATCTTTGCGATACGCTGATGCTGTGTGTTGGAATTGTTCATATCTTATATTTTTTCAGCCGGCGTTTCAGGTTTTTGGTGATTTCCCGTGAGGGAACGGTCGTTTAACATTCATACAACAGTACAACTTTGCGATGTGGTGGTATTTGAAAATCGTCAGCCCGTAACCGTTGCTAAATTTATAAATAAAAGTTCATTGTTTATTCTATTGCCTGGCGTTACTCGTCTGTTGGAACTGAAACCGGATAACGAACAAAAAGTTGAGCATATATTCATCGCCCCGCCATATTACCAAACCGCCTGCTGCAGGCTTTTGTTATTTAATTTAATGCTCAAATTTTCTATACGCAATATGAAAGAAGCGATTTCTAATTTTCATTAAGAAGCATCCATGCCGTTCCAAATTTATCACGCAGCATGGCAAAGCGATTTGCAAAGAAAGTCTTTTCCATCTTCATAAAGATTTCGCCATCACTGGAAAGCAGGTTATAGATGTGTTCTGCTTTCTCCGGTGTATCAAGTCTAAGCGTAAGATAGGCGCTACGCATAGGTTCGGCACCAGGAATGTCGGCCCCTCTGACCATAGTACCGCCTATCTCCTTTATTGCATGAAGAATTGGGTTCTTCCATTCTTTCGGAAAATTGGGAGGCGGTTGTTCGTGAGGCATCATCATATTTATTTTTCCGCCAAGATGCTGCTCGTAAAACCGGAATGCATTTTCGCAATGTCCCGGATAGTTGACATAGATGTCAAGTTTCATTGAATGGTCGCTATTCATAATTCATGCTTTTACTCAGCTTGTTTAATCAGGTTAAATTCTCCGTAAAGATGATTTATTTTTCAAAATTCAGAGGGTAGAGTTACGACAAATTGAAGGCATATCGCGGCAATTATAAAAAGGTTTGTTTTAGTTGTTTTATTACGTTTGGTTCAACACTAAAACGTTGTCATTATAGCTTGCAGCCAGCACTTTACTATTACATTCGTGGAATTTAATGGGTTGATTATAGGTATTGTACAGGGTGCAGACTGAAATGGTGATCAAACCTATTCATTTATTTATAAAACTGAAAATTTTTTTAGGATACCAACCAGGGAATCTATGGGTATGTTCCTGTTAGTCGCAATGATTGTTCTGAAAAAAAATTATTTAATTATTCTCTGCCAATTCAATGTCCATCGTTTTTATTAAGCCATTCTCAAAAGTATAAATATGCTTTACCTTACCATCAAACATTGAATTGTCCTGTAAGTCTTTTACTTTTTGATGAACTTCAACTTCTAAACTTCCGTTCAGTCTTTCATTAAATCCAGTTGGCTCAACATTTGGATTTATCTCTTTCCATTGTCTTGTCCAATATTCTTTTATTTCATCGTGACCGCTAATGTAGCCACCTTCCCAGGCTTTTGACCATTGCACATTTGGCTGCATTGTTGAAAGCGCTTTGTCAATGTCTCTTTCATTGAAAGCAGAATATGCTTTCTTAATTAAATCTTTTAATTGAGTCGTCATAAATATTTTTTTAATGTCGGTTTGCATTATTCGTTAGATGCTGCCTGTTAGCCCTGCCAGCAACGTTTAAAGTTGAAGTTATGAACAAATCCTCATTAGAATTCCGTTGCCGGAACCAATGTCTAATTGCACAAAATGATGAACTGATGGGAGGTAATATGCTGGTAATAAATTTCGCCGGGGTCGCATAGCTGTGCCTATTGCTTAATGCAGACCCCGGTGCGAGACCAATAATAATGCGGAGCTGCAACTCATTGTTTAAAGTCTGATACTGCAGGCACTAATACATTGCTGGCGTACGTTGCTTTTAATTGGTTTAATACTTTTGAATTTTGCCTTTTTTGCCGCTAAGAAATTCTGTTTTGTCCATTAGGCTTCCATCCTCTTTATATCTCGTCCAGACTCCCGTTTTAATTTCATTGTCAAGCGAACCTGTCTGCATAAGTTTTCCATTTTCACGATACCACTTCCATTCTCCTGTCATTTTTCCATTTACATAATTGCCAATCGCCTTTAATTGTCCGTTTGCAAGATAGTATTTCCATTCCCCCGCCCGTTCCCCGTCCTTAAAATTTCCTTCGCAGGAAACAGAACCGTTCTTGAAATATTCTTTGTGAACGCCTTGTTTAAGTTTTCCTTCTTTGTCAAACCTACTGTTATCTGTTTTCATAATTACAATCGTTTTGTTTACAAGTTTCTGTGCGCCAAGAATATTATTTAATCTTCTCTTTGTTTGTGAATGTAAGCTACAAATTGACGCCCGAATTTATACAGGCAAGTTTATCCCTTTTAAACATATATTGATTGAGTGAATGGCATCCAACAGTTTGCTTTATATTTTCATTTCAAACATCCAGATATGCCCGAAAGGGTCTTTTATTTTACCCTGCCGGTACCCATAATCATAATCCTGCGCAGGAGAAATTTCCTTTGCACCTGCCGCTATAGCATTTTGCATAAAGGCATCCACATCTGAAACAAAAAGACCGATAATTGCGGTTACGCCATTGTATTTCTCCGGGCTGTATTCCCCGGACCTATCCACTTCTTCGTGGAGGTGAAAAATGGCGCCGTTAATAGATAGTTCCGCAACATGAATGCTGCCGTCATCATTGGTAAAGCGCCTTAGCTCGGTTGCACCAAGGCCTTTGGTATAAAACTCGATATTGGTAACGCCGCTTTTAATGTAAAGCTGTGGTGCAAATGCGGGTGTATGCATTGTGGTCATAAATGATGTATTTAGTAATGAAGCAGAATGATAGCTCAAACCATAAACAACAAACTATAAACTATTAATGATATCCAATACTGGGTTTGCTGGCTCATGATCTGCTTTTCCATTTCACGCTGGTCTAAATGAAAATCAGGGCGGGGTGGGTTGAGCCGTTAAAAAAGAATTGCTTTTCCATAACTGTAATTTAGCTGAATTTCAATTTCCGGATCTGTTTCATAGATGTTCGGGCGTTGCTTCCTATGCCGTTCCATAATAATTCATTCATTACCGGATTTTGCCCCGGGGAGCCTGCTCCTGATCCACTTGATCTGCCCGTTATGGTTCGATTCGTGCTCGCAAACATGAAACCATTTACAGTAATTATTGGTAGGCTGACTATCAAAAAATGCCGGATCAGTTGCCATCAGCCACTTGTCGTCACGTTTCTTAAATTCCGCTATTGTTTTTTCCCTGGTTTCTTTTAAAACCGCAAGGTAATAATCCAGGTTGTTGCCTTTAATCTTGTTACGGCCTTCATCTCCCAATGTCATAGCCGCCCCCCAGGTTGCTTTTTCTTTTTCGTTATAATCCTGCCGGCCTTCAAAAGTATTGGCCTGGTAAAAAGCTTCCGTAGCAGCCAAATGTAAAAGCATAGCGCCTATGGTGTTGGATTTCGCGTCATGCAAATAATCAAGGTCTTCCTTTTTCATGTTGGCAACCGAATGTAAAACCGCAGTGCGCATCCAGTTCATCATAGAAACAAGCGTTCCTATCTGTGGTGAAAATCCTTCTTTAGGCCCAATGATATGAATACTTTCCACCGGCAACTTATCGTTAGCCCGGCTCATTTGAGGAAACCATGCCAGACCTGTGAGACCGGTAGAGATAACCGCAGTTGATTTAATAAACTGTCTGCGACCGGCACCTTTTATTATCTTTTCCATAAAATGTTTTTTTGTAAAAGTTAATGAAATGAAATGCCTCAAACGGCTTTGCAGCACCGGGACATATGAAGAGTATGTCCCGAAGCTCCATGCTGTTTTATTTATCACCTGAAGATAAGCAATAACTGGTTTTTATTATAATGGGATATTTAGCATTGAAGTGGCTATTCCGCCAATCTTATCCTGCATTTTACCGCTTCCTTTGCTAATTTGAGTGCAAACTGCAGTTGAACATCTTTATGCTGAATAACTTCCTCAATTTCCGGGATAACAGGATAATCGGGAATTATTCCCCGGTCTTTGTATTTAGTCTTTTTCACATTATTTACGTATTTGAATTTAGGAATAGTGATATTGATTTTACTGTTAGGTAATATAACATTTTTTATTCCTCCGGAAGTATTGCCATAGTACCCTCCCCCTGTTTCTTCTCCAATAAATTTACCCCTGTTGTTGCTTTTTGCTATAGCACAAAAGTCTGCTGTTGTTGAAAAGCATAATCCATCAATCAAAAAGAAAACCTTCCCGGCAAAATTATTTTCTTGTGGTTTTTGCATACCAAGAAGCGGGTTGTCCTTTAATTGAATACTATTTGTGGTTGATTCGATAGAAGCGAAGTATTTAAAAGGCTTGTTTGCCAGATAAGAATAAAGCAAGGCGCCATAGTGATCTGCTCCGCCACTATTGCCACGAATGTCAATGATTAAATTATTAACTTTTTTGGTGTTAATTTCTTTAAATGCGGTTTCCAGAAAGTTGTTGAAATTTTGTTGTGCGCCGTTTAACCTGTTGTCATCAAAAGAATGTACAGTTAGCAAAGCAATATTGTTTTGAGGAAACTCCAATTGCAAAGGCTTTATGTCTGCGGATTGATTTCGGTCAGCACATTCAAAATCTTTTACAATTTCGGCAGCGATGTTAATGGTTTTAATCCCGGCTTTTGTGGTCTTATATTGAACGCAAAAAGAATCTTTGTTTCCAAAAATCCAGCGGTAAAGAAAAGGGAAAGCGCCGTTATTCAATACCTGGTTCTTTTTAGTCACAATTTTCCCGTCAGAAGGCAAATACCGCAATAATGTATTTTTGATTTCTCCAATTGGCACATTATCAATAGCTAAAATTTCAGTTGCGGCCGGAAGTTCTCTGGCATTACTGCAAAGCACGTAGGCTTTATTATGGATGAAGAAAGTTTGCAGTGGGAACATTTTCTCATTTGCAGGATAATAATTCATTAACAAACGTGGTATGTTCGTGCCGGTATGCCCATCTTCAATGGAACTTATTAAGAACATGATTGATTTACCGAATTCTAATGCCGTCATAGAATGATTTAATGTAACAAAGCAACTGTCGAACAATCTGTCCATTTCCCTTTTTCCTTTGTAGCGGTATAATCCGGCATGCTCATTTTGCAATGCCTTGCGGAAAATTGTAAAATCCTGTTTTAACATTTGTTCTTCCATCGGTTTTAAAGAAACCGTATTCACCTCAGTTTCTTTCACGGTTCTCATCGTCGATATCCGGGTGTAGCAAGTATCTGTATTATTCAATACAATCAAAAAATCATACTTCTTTCCTGCAACCACATTAAAGGAAATAGAATCTGTATCGGTGTAAAAGGTTATCCTTTTTTCACTTACGGGCTCCAAAGCATAATAAACATCGGGTTTCACGTCCGGCGAGAGGTTCCATACAGCTTTTTGAAAAACCTCTCCGTCCCGCACGTCCACTTTTTCTGATGTGGCATTTATTATGGGCAGTTTTTGCTGGGCAAAAACAGTTTGTACTGACAATAGCGTTATTGCACAGAGGGCCATACCTTTCCTATCCCACGTTGTGAGTAATTGAACTAGTTTCATATTTATATATCTTAATGGTGAAATGCTATCTTTCTGATCGCTTAAGGAAAAAGAAATAGCCTAAAAAACTGGCGGCAATGCAGAAGGCCATAATAGCTAAAGAGTGAATGCCTAAAGGGAGTGTATAATAAATGATGGTGAGCCCGGCTCCTAAACCTGCTAAAATTGCAAACCATTTAATGTTGGCATTTCTGTCTTCTTTAGGATTCGTTTGCAAAATAGACGAGACTATATTTTCAGGAATCCCTTTTTCTATAATTTTATTTTTAATGCGATACTCCATAATCCGTTTTAAAATCACCAGAATGAATATCATAAAGAGCCCAAGCACAAAAATGGTAGCACATACATTAAAAATTTCTTTGTCAATTGCCGGGCTGTTAATGTTTTGGGCATTTGCAACAAATGGCGTGGCAATTATTGCTGTTATATTTATAGTCTTTTTCATACCTATTATTTTAATGTTTCCTGCTTCATTAGACAGGTGTATACATTGAATGTTGCAATAATTCAATAATATTTTAAGGTCTTCATTTTTGTCAGGTATTTTCGATACATATCAATACACAGGAATACTAAAAGCCCTGTAACCGTAGTAATGAGCAAATAACTTAATATTGGTGTTATCCCCGAAAACAGTCTCAATAAGTTGGTTCCCAAAAAATAGAATATTGTGCAGCCGGAAAAAATAGCAATGCAAATAATAAAATAAAAGAATGCATTGCCATATGAAACCTTATGTTGGGTTTCAGGTAATTGCGCTATAACTAAATCAGCCAGGTTGAAATCAAAAACCGGTTTCTCCTGCTGATTAATTCCTTCAAACAGAAGTGCATATTGCTGTGCTTTTACCTGGCAATTTGCACAATGCCGGATATGTTCTGTAATATAAATATCGCAATCTATTTTTTGCAAAGCATATTGCTGAATCTCAGCATCGTTAAGATGTTCGTTTGTCATAACATATCCTTTTGATAAGAAAGGGATAAACTATCTTTTAGTGCTTTTCTTGCTCTGTACAAATAACTTTTTACCGTTCCCTCCGGCAGTTCAGTTATTTGTGCTATTTCAGCGTAGCTTAAATCTTCATTGTGATAAAGCATTATTAATGTTTTATAAACCGGAGAAAGTTTATCTATTTCAGTCTTTAAAATTTCAGAAAGCTCCTTTTTAAAAATGCGCTCTTCAGTTTGATTATCAAATGGGTTAGTTGCATTACTTAAAAATACTCCGCTGACAGGCCCGTTATCATCGCTGATATTGCCGGGAAAAACTAATTTTTTCTTCTCAAGGTAGTTGATGCAGGTATTATAAGCAATTTGCCCGACCCAGGTAGAAAGTTTCGCCTGAAATTTGAAACTTGCCAGATTTTTAAATGTTTTTAAATAAATGTCCTGTGCAATGTCTTTCCTGTCTTCACTATACGGGATCATTCTAAAAATAATTTGAGCTACCAACCCTTCTGTATTTTTCATAATAGTCCTGAAAGCACTTGTGTCACCACATAATGCCTTATCAACCATGTGTTGGTTTATCACATTATTTTCATTTTCATGGTTCACTTACGGGTTAGACAGGTGAGGTTTAAAAATGTTGCAAAAACTGTCATTAAATACCTTTTTATTTAAGCTTCAACTACCGGGTGTCCCAAAGAATACATTTGCTTCCATGGGCGGCACACGTAGAATGCTCCAAATAGTTCTCATTAGTAGCGCAGCTATTGAACCTTCTTATTTTTTACGGATGCATTTTGTTGTGAACTTTTTTTTAGATGACTGTCTAACGAATCCAGCTTCTCCGTCCAGAACATCCTGTATTGTTCTACCCAGCCGGATACTTCCCGCAGCTTGTTTAACCGCGCCTCACAATACCGCTCCCGGCCTTTCTGGTTAATGATTATCAAACCGCACTCCGATAGTATTTTAATATGCTTTGAAATGGCCGGGCGGCTTATATTGAACTGTTCGGCCACGGTTTTCAGGTTCATGGGTTGATTTGCGAGCAACTGTATGATTTCCCTTCTTGTAGGATCCGCTATGGCCTGAAACGCATCTCTTCTCATGCTGTAAAATATATTATGTAACTAACCGGTTACAAATATACAATTTTGATATGGTCCGATTTTTACTAAGTGTTTGGTGAAGACATGAACGACGGCAGAAGCATTGCCGGCAGCCACATTGCAGGACAGTGAACTGAATGCTGAAGTGTGCGACGCAAGATAAGCTTCACCATATTGCTGTCGCCAGGTACAAAAAATATTCGCTAACCGCTGTTAACAACGATTATTTCATTTTACTATCCGGGCTTTTTCTCTCCGGCTATTCTTATTACTTGTACCGCTTCATTTCTTGCACCAGCATTTTCGCAATAACGGCAAATCCTTTATCGGACGGATGAAGTCCATCATAGGTCATGTTGATGGCATCGGGCGGATAGGGATATTCATCGGTAGACGGATTAAAGGGAATATCAACGTACGCGGGATAGCGATAATTTTTATATGCACCAGTTTGGGGATCTTTCAAACGCTTATATTTCACCATATTTTTCAATGTAATGCCACTTTTGTTGTACAGGTCGGCAACAGGCATTTTTTCGTATTCCCCGATTGCAATAATGGCTTCTGCAAACTGCGATAGTTGCTGGCCATTCTTTTCTTTGTAGGAACCGTAAGCATTGTTGGTCATATCGGCAATGTACACAAAATCGCCACGCTGCATGGGTGTAATAAGGATGATCTTCGCATTGCTGTTTAAGCTGCGGAGCTTGTTGATGATGATACGGAAAGAACCATACACGGTTTTATTACCGGTATTGTTTTGATAATCTGCCAGGGTACCGATGGGCCTGCCCTGCCACCAGTCGTTGGTGCCCAAAAAAATGGAATACACATCGGCTTTAACAATACCCAGCTTTTCAATTTCAGCAGCAATGCCACCGGAGGTCCAGCCATTATGCCCCTGGTTAACATATTGGATATGCGGCAGCTTTTCCACCACTCTTGTCATGTATCCTTTTCTGACACGGTTACCTGTTTCATCGGTATGCTCATTCAAATAAGTAATGGAATCGCCAATGGCAACCCAGGTAATTTTTTTCTGCGTAAAAGCAGTAATGCAGCAAATAATAATGACAGCGAAAGCCAGTTTTTTCATATTGCGTTTGTTAAAAAGTACCTGCAATATACAGGAGCTCCCATTATTATGGGCTGATTAATTTGCAGTAATGAATATGGAAGCGGAGCGGATGGCTCCATGGCTACAAAGATGCGGAAGCCTTTTTTAGCAGTTTGGCCAAAAGCGTATAATCAACTTCCTGCCCTTCTGTGATGGTAGCTGTTTTCCGGTTGAGATCCGACATGGATTTAAAAAAACCTTTGATCTCTTCCAGCCCACCGGCATTAAATACCATAAAAGAAACTTTATCTTTTGCGGCATGAATAACGCATGCGTAATGGCCATCCTTAAGATAATGCGGCTTTCCGTACTGCAGCCGTTCTTCCACTGCGGGAATGGTTTTGAAAACAAGCTGGCGAAGCGATTCGCAAACTTCTACCTGCCATTGCTGTAATTTTTGAATGTACTGTGTTACTTCCTGGTTCATATGTATTGTTTATGTGTGGTGTGCTGAATTGCGATATGACTAATTTGACTGTCCTCTTTCAGTCCGGGAGAATATATACAGGGGTTAATCCTGGATAAATACCTCTTACAGGAAAACTATGATCCCCGACTGAAGAAATTGCAATCGTTGTAATCATGCCTGCCATTATGGAGAGGATGAATCGCTTCATCATTATTTATTTAGGTGTACTGTTGTTTCTGCGGAACAAAATTAATCCCGGGTATGCATTGCAAGCGGAGGGTAAATTGTCAATTACAGGGTTAAATGCGACAAATATGTATTATTACCCGGCCCTGTTTTTCTTCTTTTTTGAAGCAGCTTTGGGTTCAGCTTCGGAGTAGGCTGTATTTAACGCGTCAACCAGCATTGCCTTTTTTATTTTGGTAAGATCAATATATGTCCAGCCCTGCAATCCCCACTTATTGGGAACGGGGTATATAACGGATAAATCAAAAGCACAAAAAACGGATTGATCGGTTTGGGAAAACTTCACACAGGCAAGCTTATCTTTTTCGGAAAGCGTGGCGAATATCTTCTTTTTCGTTCTGAACGCAACTTTCTCAAAATGAGGTTGCTCTTTCGTTTCCGGAAACGATAAAGCCAGTTGCCGGAATGTTTGTATGGAGATCATATATTTATTACTGTCTGTTTTTACAAAGTTAGTGAAGCAAAAATCCTCGAAGTTCAACAATTCATCCGCAATTATTACAATTCATTCTTCCCGGGCTTGATGGCTGTGGCAATTTGATGTTGGTTTGCATCCTGAAATTAAAAACAAAAAAATTGGTTATGCAAACTAGATTGAAGTTAAATCAAAAAGCAGTGCGTATTGTGCTGATGGCCGCTATACTGCTCTTTGCATCCTGTAAAAAAGACAAAAACCCTGATCCGGCACCACCTCCGCCGCCGGTAAATCTTACACTACAGGAATATAGGGACGGGGAAGATTTTATGCGGTTCGAATACAACACAGACGGGTCGCTCAAAAAAGCTACCGTTAAAAATGACATCAATACTTCCGGGGATATTGTAGATTTCAGCATCAGCTACAATGCCGGCAAAATAAGCGAAGTGAACAGCAGCTCGGGCGAGAAAATTGTGCCGGTGTATGAAAACAACATTTTAAAACGGGCCGACTATTTTGTTGCCGGACAAAGAACAGGCTATACCAACTACCAGTTCGAAAATGGTTCTGTTAAAAGAGCAACCATTTATGCGGGAGAAGGAAATGAGTACAACCCGATACTTGAATTTATTTATCAATATAACGGGAATGGCAATGTTATGGAAGGAACAATTATGGCAGGAACGGATACGCCGGGGCATATGGTGAGGGCGGGTCATGCAGAGATGCAATATGATCAAAAAACCAACCCACTGTATGTGCATAAAGATTTTCTGGTATTCCTCTGGCAGGGCATTTCTAAAAACAATGCTGTAGTAGAAAATATTTATGATGCGCAATTAACATTGGAGGGCAGGTACCAATATGAGTATACCTATAAATCAAACGGGCTGCCGGAAAAAGCCAGTGTTCAGATCGGCTTACCCGGGGAGCCCGGAACCACCAGCACAGTTGGATTTACATATAAATAGGTAATCGTTCAGAGCAGGCAAAAAGCAGCCGCCGCAGGGTGGCTGTTTTTGTATCTTTATACTGTACCAGCTTCTCTTCTCATCAATTCAAAAACATTTCATCTACCAGCAATAATTTCCTTCGGTCGCCATCTACATGCGGCTTGGCCACAATTTTAAGACAGGATACCGTTTGTGGTTTAAATTTAGCTTCCACAGTCGTGAGGGATGGCTTATCGCCTTTGGCAGGAAGCGGCGGTTTCATTTTAACCAACAGCTTCATCTGTTTCTCATTTTCTCCGCCCCATACTTCTACCAGTGCCGGCGGCAAAATACCGGTGGCCTCCTCAATCATATAGTGCAATCCAACAGAAGATAAGGTAACCGGCTGCTTAAACTCCGATACCAGAGCCATATCATTATTTCGAACACCCGCAAAGTTATTGGCCCATGCAGGGTTATTGGCGCCTATAGCACCCAATGTAGTATTGAAAAAGGTATGCGCTCCCTCGCCCTGGTGTACACTGTTTAAAGGATAAAGCAAGCGCACACTATCCGGCTTAAAGCTGCTCTTAAAAAAATCAAACGACGCTACATCACTGGCATACCATCCTTTTTTATATCCTTTGGCCTTGATAAGCGCGTTTTCCTTAATAACCATTTTATTGTCAAATACAGGCGATGTAATGCTATCGGGTTCACTGCCATCGGTGGTATACCGAATCTCCACTCCTTTTACAGGATGGAACAACTGCAATGCCAGCGGCTGATCAAAAATAACAGAACTGTTCTTTACCTGCGGGGGATTAAGCTTTAATGGATTGCTTCCATCGTCTACAAATCCTTCTATAAAATGAATATGCTTATTTGCCGCCTGCAGTTGTTCCGCTTCAGCCGGCGTTATCCCGGTATTCCATATTGATACGGTTTTAAGATTTTTAAATGCAGCTATCTGGGTCTTAAGCTCATTGTAATTCACTTTAGTACCCGATAATGTTAGCCTGTTCAGGTGTTTAAGCGGCGCCAGCTCCTTTAATCCATTTGCGGTAATGTCGGTAAAGTTCAAATCGAGCTTACGAAGGTTTTCAAACTGGCCCACAATTTTCAAATCCTCGTCCGTTACCGGCATTTTATTCAAATTCAGCGATACGATCTGGTTTTTGATTTCCGTTAATTCTTCCAGTTGTTTTTTCGTGTAGTCGGCCCTGTTATAAATATTTACTTCCAGTGCAGGAGATTCTTTAGCCAGTGGGGTAATGCTTCGGTAATCTGTATTTAATTTCGCAATCGTCTTTTCATCGGCGGCAGAAAAATCATATTTTTCTTCAGGCGTTTCCACAGGTTTCAATACGGTAGCGGCCATTAAACGTAAAGAATCACCGGGAGGCAAATCAATTACTTTTTGCGTAAAAGGTGTTTCATTCCTTATCCATAAAGCAAGCAATACAATTTCATCTTCAGTGAGCTGGACCTTCCCTTTTGGCGGCATATGCTTTTTCTCTTCCAATGGAAGGTGAACCCGTTCCAGCAGTAAACTGATACCGGGATTCCCCGGCACAAACAATTTACCTGTTTTTCCTCCTTTAACGATGGATGCGGAATCAGCCAGTATTAATTCGCCTTTCAATTTATCAGGATTATGACAACTCATGCATTTTTTTTCAAAAATGGGACGGATAACATGATCAAAAACAATAGCCTTGTCAATGGGTACCGGGGGAGCTTCATAGTATACGGCCAATGGTTGCAGGATGAAATCTTCCCCATGTGTTAAGTTGGCGCCGAAATGACCCGCAAGAATAAGCGAAACCACAACCACAGCGCCCGCTGCTTTTGTCAGCATTCCTTTATACCATGATTTATTGGCTGCCCAGTATATAATGGAAGCCAGGAAGAAAATAGCCACCCCTGTCCATTTATGCCATTGCAAAGTATCGCCCGAATAGCCCTCTTCCTTTGAAAGGAACAATCCCATTACTACAGTAACCGCTGAGAGTAAAGCACCAGACAAAAGAATATTTTGTGAAAATGTATGAAAAAAATTGTTGGCTTGCGGGCGTGAAGCGGATCCGTACCATTGCAAAGCAATTGCCAGCAATAGCAGCACAATGGGAAAATGAAGCAGCAGCGGGTGCATGCGGCCAACAGGCTGCAGCCAGGCCGGTATTTCCAGTTTGTTTTCAAATAACAGCAGGAATACGATGAATATATTGAAGACGATTAATAACTGTTCCGCAAAAAATCTTACTCTTTTATTCATTGAAAAATCGGGCGGTTAAAATTGAATGAAAAACTGTTGCCAGGTTAGCCGGTTGGCGGAAACTTTTTTACATATGGTGCATGCTGTAACACGCATCACGGTATTGGCTCCTTAACTGAGCAACCCTATTGCTTAACTGATGATATCCTTAACTACTACACCTGAAACATCTGTTAACCTGTATCTGCGTCCGAGATGTTTAAAGATCAGCTTTTCGTGGTTCAGTCCCAACTGGTGTAAAACCGTAGCCTGGAAATCATGCACATGCACCGGGTTCTTTATAATATTGTATCCCAGTTCATCGGTTTCGCCATATACCATACCGGGTTTAATGCCGCCGCCTGCCATCCATATGGTAAAGCAGCGCGGATGATGGTCGCGCCCGTAATTGTCGGCCGTAAGCCTCCCCTGCGTATAGCTGGTACGACCAAATTCTCCTCCCCATATAACAAGTGTTTCGTCTAACAGTCCCCGTTGTTTGAGATCTGTAACCAATGCTGCTGAAGCCTGGTCTACATCCATAGCCTGCTTGGCTATTTCAAAAGGAAGATTACCATGCTGATCCCATCCCTGGTGGTATAATTGTACGAAGCGCACGCCGTTCTCGGATAGCTTACGCGCCAGCAAACAATTGGCAGCATAGGTTCCGGGTACCAGGCAATCCGGACCGTATAACTTAACAATATCATCGGGTTCTTTCGACAGATCCATTACCTCGGGTATGGCGGTTTGCATACGATAGGCCATTTCATATTGCTGCACTTTGGTCGTTATTTCCGGATCGCCAAATGCCGCATACGACATTTGATTCAGCTCTGATAGATTGTCGAGCATTTCCCGGCGATCCCGCGTGTTCATGCCTTCCGGATCGCGCAGGTACAGCACCGGGTTTTCTCCTTTACTGAACTGCACGCCCTGGTGAACAGAATCTAAAAACCCGTTGGACCAGAGTTTGGAATATACTCCCTGCCCGTTACCTACACCACGCGAAAGCAATACCGTAAAGCTGGGCAGGTTTTTATTTTCATTTCCCAATCCGTAGCTCAGCCATGAGCCCATGCTCGGGCGGTTACCCTGCTGCGAACCTGTTTGTAAAAAGGTAAGCGCAGGATCATGATTGATCGCTTCCGTATACATGGAACGTACTATGCAAAGATCATCTACAATTTTAGCGGTATAAGGCATCAGGTCGCTTACCCACGCTCTTGATTCTCCATATTGCTTGAAGTCAACAAATGATCCCACCAAAGGAAAAGAAGCCTGGTTGGCCGTCATGCCCGTAAGCCTTTGCGTTCCCCGTACCGAAGGAGGAATTTCCTGTCCCATCATTTCTCTGAGCTTAGGCTTATAGTCGAACAGTTCCTGCTGCGACGGAGCGCCGTTCTGAAAAAGGTAGATCACCCTTTTGGCTTTGGGTGCAAAATGCGGTATACCCGGAGGCAGGCCCGCCTCTTCTGCGCCGGCACTTTTAAACAGATCCGGCATCAGCAAAGAACCCAATGCCACGCTTCCCACACCCAGGCTCATAGCCGATAAAAACCGTCTCCTGTTCCATGTGAGCCCGTGCTCAATAATTTCTTTGTTCATAAATCATTTATTAAAATGTATATCAGTTAGTGGTAAGTAGTAAGTAGTCAGTGACTTACTATTCAAGACACTTATCTCTCACCTCTCACTACTCACTACTCACCACTTACCATTACGATTTCATTATTGTTTCTTCAAGATTATAAATAGTTGATATAACGCGCATCATTGCCGCCAGCGCTTTTTTATCTACCTGTTCGCTAACGGGGTGTTCACCTATTGACAGCATTTTTTCAGCGGACTGATCTTCTATTGTTTTTAACTGCTTGTTGTAATAATTGGTTAATACTTCCAGTTCTTTTTCGTCCGGCTTCCTGCAAACGATCAACCGGAATGCCGTGTTGATTTTTTCCTTTGCGTCTGTTTTCTCCTGTAACAACTTCGCCGACAATACCCGTGAGGCCTCCAGTACGGTTGGGTCATTCATCATCACCAATGCCTGTAGCGGTGTATTGGTCTTTAATCTTTTTACCTCACACATATCCCTGTTGCTGGCGTCAAAAATGGCCATCGTAGGTGGTGGAACGGTGCGTTTAATTAAAGTATACATGCCCCTGCGGTACAATGCTGCTCCATGATCCTGGTTATATACCGATAAAAGCCCGCGTCCCGAAGTGGCGCCTTCCCATAAGCCGGCCGGCTGATAAGGTTTTACACTGGGACCCCCGATTGTTTTATTCAGCAAACCGCTGCTGGCCAACACCAGGTCCCTGATAAATTCTGCAGGTATGCGATACCGTGACCCACGTGCAAGCAATATATTTTCGGGGTCGGCTGCCAGCTTTTCTTTGCTGATTACGGCCGATTGGCGGTAGGTTGCCGATGTAACCATTTGTTTAACCAGGCGTTTGATGTCCCAGTTGTGCTCCATAAAATCTGCCGCCAGCCAGTCTAACAATGCCGGGTGCGATGGCAGTTCTCCCTGCATGCCAAAATCGCCTGAAGTTTTAACAATGCCCCTGCCGAAAAACTCCTGCCATAAAATATTTACATATACTCTTGCAGTAAGCGGATTTTTTTTATCGAATAACCATTTGGCCAATCCCAGCCTGTTCTTAGGATATTCGGGGTTAAATGGCAAAATCGCTGCGGGCGTTCCCGGCTCTACTATCTCACCTGGCGCATCGTATACACCGCGTTGCAATATATGTGTTGGACGAATGGTATCGAGGTCGCCCATAACCGATACAATCAGCCTGTTGGTATCGGGTTTATTTACAAAATCCAAAACCGTTTTTGCATCTTCATTGCTGATCTCCATCAATGGTTTCTTTGCATAAGTTTCGGGGCCGCCGATCACGGATTCAATGCCCACTTCTTTTACATTATTAAAGAAAGCAAACATCTGGTAATATTCTTTCTGCGAAAAAGGATCGTATTTATGATCGTGGCAATGCGCACATTCTAAGGTAACGCCTAATAATCCTTTTCCGAAAAGATCATTGCGGTCTGTTACATACATGATCCTGTATTCTTCAGGAATTACGCCGCCTTCTTCTGTAATTTTATGATTGCGGTTAAACCCGGTTGCCAGTAATTGTTCCTTGGTTGAATTGGGCAGCAGGTCGCCTGCCAATTGCCAGGTTACAAAATCGTTGTAATGCATGTTCTCATTAAAAGCATGAATCACCCAATCGCGCCAGGGCCACTGTGTACGGTACCCGTCATCCTGGTAGCCATGCGAATCGGCATACCGTGCCAGGTCGAGCCAGTGCAGCGACATTTTTTCGCCATAAGCCGGATCCTTTAATAAACGGTCTACCATTTTTTCATAGGCATCCACACTTTTGTCGGCAGCAAATGAATCCATCATTTCCATCGTGGGGGGCAAACCGGTGATGTCAAGACAAATTCTTTTTAATAATCTTTCTTTATCGGCTTCTTCATTGGGAGTCATCCCCTTTTGTTCTATCTTCTGCAGAATGAAATGATCTATCTCGTTTCTTGGCCATTCTTTCTGTTCTACTTTTGGAAGTGCAGATTTTACAGGCGCTACAAAAGCCCAGTGCTTTTCATATTTCGCACCCTGTTTGATCCATTTTCCAATAAGGTCAATTTCGTACTGAGATAATTTTAAATTGGAAGATGGCGGAGGCATCATCAGTGCCGTATCATGGGTACTGATGCGAAGGAAGGCCTGCGATAATTCAGGTTTCCCTGCAACCAAAGCATGCGCTTTTGGATTTTCTTTTAAGGCCTTAAAAGCGCTTTCGGGATCATCCATCCGCAAACCCGCTTCGCGCTTGTTTGCATCTGGTCCATGACATGCAGAACATTTATCGGAAAGGATAGGACGGATATCAAAATTGTAGCTCACTACATCGGGCAATTTTTCGGCTGTACCAGCACCGGTTGCACCATTATCGCAGGATTGGAACGAGCCTGCAATTCCTCCTATGAGGCATACTAGGTAAAATATATTTTTGTAGATCGTCATATGGCAAAGTCAAATACGCTTTATGTTTTTTAATAAGGTATTGAAACGTTAAAGCTGTTATTTATTCGAATATATCTCTAATCCTGATTTTTCTATCCTGTTCCATGCTGCTCATGTATCAATAAGTGCAAAATGCATTGTGCAATGCAAAGCCAGATCGCCTGCTGAAACAATTCCTGCCGGATTCAAATGTACAAACAAAGATACAAAAGACTACAAAGCAATGAGGTCCTTTAACAAATGAAAAATAATATGCTGCATGGTTTAAAAAGGCAGGCTAAACACACAGCGCCAGTGATATCTTCTATATATTTTTATATTCATACAATTCATACAGAAAGGATGCAATGAAAAATAGGAAAAAAGATGTGTTTAAATTACCGGGAATGCATTTTACTGTGGCGGTAAAGATAATTCGAACATCAGCACCAATCCCCCTTCTGTCTGTGCCATCCAGGTAATTTGTAATGCATCCTGTTTCATTTATGGTTGTTTTTAAACAAATTTGTAATTTACCGCCCCGTTGGCAGCACATGAAATGTGCTTCAGCAAATTAAATTCCGGCGGGTTAATAATATTTCCGGTTAAACTTTTTTATTCACTCCTTTAAAATGTAAAAATGAAACTGATCAACAGCTTTTTTTTATTCCTGTTGTGCATGTTTGCTGTTATATCGTGTAATAACAGCAGTAACACAAGCAATGCCGACACCACTGCCACAGAAACTGCTGATAGCGCCAGTAGCGGCAGTGTTGACGGCTTTAAACTGGGCGTGCAAATGTGGACATTCAGAATGTTTTCCCTCACAGATGCCCTAAACAAGGTTGACAGTGCAGGTATTAAAAACATTGAAGCTTTTTTCGGGCAGCCTTTAGGCGGATATCTAAAGGGTAATTTCGGCCCCGAAATGTCTGCCGATACCCGTGCTAAACTTAAAGCGCTGCTGCAATCGAAGGGCATCAGCATTGTAGCCATGGGCGTAATTTCGCCGAACGATAAAGCAGAATGGATCAAAGCTTTTGACCTGGCAAAGGAATTTGGCTTAAGTTATATTACAGCCGAGCCAAAGAAAGATCAGTGGGATGTGGTTGACAGCCTGGCTGGTGCGTATGGCATAAAAGTGGCCATACACGATCATCCAAAACCCAGTGGTTACTGGTCTCCCGATTCCGTACTTGCAGCTATTCAGGGGCATAGCAATATCGGGGCCTGTGCCGATATTGGCCATTGGGCACGCAGCGGTTTGGATCCTGTTGACTGTTTGAAAAAATTAGACGGACATCTTATTGGCGCACATTTAAAAGATATTGTAAAATTTGATGACACCAAAGCAGCCGATACCGTAGTAAGTAAAGGCATAATAGATTTTCCTGCTGTTTTTACAGAGTTTAAAAGACAAAACTTCAACGGAACTTTTTCTATAGAACACGAATCCAACTGGTATCACAATTTACCAGACGTGATAGCTACAAAAAAATATTTCGATGATGAAGTGGCCAAGCTGAAATAATTAATGTTTTTACCCACAGCATTTATATGAATGATCCGGCCGGTATTATAAATCCGACCGGATTGTTTTTTTATTAAGCTTTCAGCTAAATTATACTAATGATGAGTTGATCTCTTCTTTCACCTTTCACTATTTCCCTCTCCCTCTCTCACCTCTCCCCAAAAGCCTGTAAAACCGGCTGCTGGCGGTATCGGCAATGGATCCATTGGGTGTTTTATAAATAAAATAAGCAGCAAGATCGTTTCTTTGTTCTGCGAATGCCAACGCTTTTTGCAGCCCCATCGCCATCAGTACATTATCATAAGCATCAGCAGTAATAGCATCATGGGCGTAAACGGTAACGCTTACCAGGTCATTCTGCGTTGGATAACCTGTTTGGGGATCAATAATGTGACTGAACTTTTTTCCATTGTTTTCATGAAACTTACGGTAACTCCCGGAAGTGGTAACAGCGCCTTCATCAACCGTAATGATCTTTTGTATAACCGGCGATTCAAACACATAATCTCCCGGCGCCTCAATGCCGATTTTCATTTTTTCATTACCGGGCTTTTTTCTGCCTTTAATCCTGAGCTCGCCACCAATCTCAACTATATAGTCCGTGATGCTGTTTTGTTCTAAAAAGTCTGCTATTACATCTACGCTATACCCCTGGGCTATTCCGTCTACATCAATCGTAATACAAGGTTTTGTTTTGATGAGGCGATGCCCTTCTATTTTTATTTTGTCTGTTCCAATACATTGAAGCAATGACCGAACTTTTGCGGAATCGGGATATTTTTTTACATGCTTCGCACTAAACCCCCAGGCGGCAACAAGGGGTTGTATGGTGACATCAAAAACACCACCGGATTGTTTCCATGCTTCTATTGACTTTTTAACCACAGCAGCAAGATGATCGTCAACGGTAATGCCATTTTTTGATGCATTGAACCTGCTGATCAGCGAAAAGGGTTTGTATATGGAAAGAGAGCTGTCGATCTGGAATAAAATACTGTCTACTTGTTTTTTCTTCACGATACTATCCTGAGCATAGTAGGTAATATGCCAGGTGGTGCCTTGTGCAAATCCTGATAATTGAATCTTTTGAATTTCCTGCGTTGAGTCAGTCAAACGGAAAAAAAGAATGAGTTGTAAAAAGTGAAATACATTCCAGCACATGCTCAAATATAATCCATAGATCGTTCAGGAAGCGTTAATAATTGATTCAATAGTGGTGAATAGTCAGTAGTGAGTAGGTGACTAAGCATAGCTACCGGCCACTGACCTCTCATAACTCACAATTGACTATTGACTACTTACCACTTACCACTCCCTTCTCATTTTCTCCTGAAGCTGTCGCCAATAAATTCCAGAGCATCTGTAATGCCCGTGCGCCAGTAAGTCCAGTTATGTGCGCCATCGCGTACCCGGTATTCGTGGGCTACCAATTTGGAGCGAAGTGCAATATGCAATAAGGAGTTGCCTTTGCTTAAAAAATCATCATCACCGCAATCTATCCAGTAACGTACTTTATTCAACTCGGCACCTGATTTTTTTTCTACTATGGCAAGAATGGAATTGTCTGCTACAGCTTTATTAAGCCTTGCTTTTCCTTTTAACCCTCTTCCAAACAGCGGACCAAGCATGCGGTCCCACTGGGCATCCGGCATATTCACAATTTCATCATCACTGAAAACTGCAGCGCTTAAAGGTGCGGCAGCGGCAAAAAGCTCAGGATGTTTTAAAGCATAGATCAATGTGCCGTAACCTCCCATAGAAAGCCCTGCAACAGCACGGTAGCTTTTTTCACTCTTTATTCGGTATGTTTTTTCTATAGCAGGAATAAATTCGGTAATAAAAAAGTCTTCATACTTTTCTTTGCCATCGTACGAATTGATATACCAGCTCGAATCCGCATCCGGCATTATAATGATCATGGGCGGTATGGTACCCTCGGCAATGGCTTTTTCAGCATAGCGGTTTACTTCACCAAACTGCAGCCAGCCGGTATTGTTATCGGTATATCCATGCAGCAAATAAACAACCGGGTAACTTCTTTCGGAATGATCATAGTCGGCCGGCAAATAAACGCTGTAATTTACAGACCTGCCCAAAACAGCACTGGAAACGGTGGCCTGCTCAATTACTTTCCCGGAATTTTGAGCGTATAATACAGGTGCAGCACATAGAGCCAGAAACAATAAAAGGTAATGCTTCATATTGGTTTACATTTCAAACCTGCATGCCGCAGGTAGGTTTAAAATTTGAGATTTGAAATACTTCCTATTCCGCCGGCGTAAAAGTATAGCTCAATACCCTTTCTTCATAATTGGCCAATGTATACACTACGAGGATGCCATTTTTGCGGGTAAACGTGTAGCGAAACCGCTCATTATTGCGTTCTTTTTTATTGGCCTTTCTGAACCACCGCTCCAGGTCGAAGCGGGTAGTATTGTATATCTGTATTTTTCTTAAGCTGCCGGTGTTTATTTTTTTATTTTGATAATCCGTATTGCCTTCAACGGGTTCAAATATCGCAGGGCGGTATAAAAAGCTGCTTACAGTGTGGCTGCTGTCGAAGGTCACATTTAAAGTATCGCCCAAATAGCCATATACATACCGTTCGCCCCTGTCGCTGATATTCTTTTTAATGGGCTCTCCAAAAAGTTTAATCGTTTCCCCCGGGGTAGTTATACCTTTTTCTAATTTACGAACATTTTCTTCGGCTATAGGGTGATATATAGCAAAGGGTGTATTGGCAGGATTATATCGTGTACTGCAGCCCGTTAGTAGCCCGCATATCACGCAAACTGCAAGTAAATGTGTATTCATAAGAAAGACTTTTAATCCATGCAAATTAACTGAAACTTATACATTCCTTTAATTCTTTTTCAGTATAAGCCAGTCCATATTGTTTCAGTACATCATCGGGTACGCCATTCCACTGGTTGGGCTGATTGCCAACGTATCCGATATCTTCAATACCTATTTTAGAAGTATAAAAACCGGTACAGGTAAGGTTACGCATAAGCGTAAAAAAAGAAACGCCCTGCGACATTTCCGGTTTCGCTTTTTTAGGCCAGGCGATATCTTCCACCACCTGTATGCGTTGCACCTCTTCGCTATCTTTAAATGTTTTTTGGAAACGCTGGTAACATTGCCTGTCTAACCAGCGTAAACCGCCACGCATAGGCACCTGGTGGTCGGGCATATCTTTTACAATAAATTCAATAAAGTCGGGCACACCGGCATCGGTTGCACTGCCGCTCACTTCATCCTTTGGAATGATAATATCCGCCAGTATGGCAATGGTTGCCATTTCGTGTTCGGTGAAAAATTTACCGGATACCACATTGTTATAATGTGCTATTTCCTCGGGCTGCCTGTCGGGGCCTGCAGCGGGCGTACTGCCTGAACCTGCCGCCACCGTGGTGTCTGCCTTTTTTTTATCCGGCAGTTTACAGGCATCAAATAAAACCGTGGAAGACAGGGAGCCCAAACCGATTATTTTTAGTGATTTTCTTCTGTCCATATCTAAAATGTTTAAAAATAATAATTTAAGAAATATTACCGGAAAATGAGATCAGAGATTCTGCTTTTTCAGTTCATCAATAATATATTCCGATGCACGCATGGACAATGCGAGTATGGTCCATGTTATATTTTTATCGGCCTGCGATGTAAAGGCCGCGCCATCCACAACAAACAGGTTTTTACAATCATGCGCCTGGTTCCACTTATTGAGCGCCGAGGTTTTGGGATCGCTGCCCATTCTTGCCGTGCCGCCTTCATGAATGATCTTACCTGGCGATTCGAGTCCGTATTTATTTTCAGGGCCGTCATTTCCGCCCCAGGTAATTACAGCGCCCATATTGTGCATGATCTCTTTAAAAGTTTCCTTCATGTGTTTAGCCTGCTTTACCTCATAATCACTCCATTTTACATTGAACCGCAATACAGGAATACCATATTTATCTACTACAGTCGGATCTATTTCACAATAGTTATCGCGTCTTGCTACTGCTTCCCCGCGACCAGCCATGCCTACACCGGCTCCATAAAAAAACCGCTGATCTTCTTTTAAGGAAGCGCCATAACCACCGGCTTCTTTTTTCTTTCCGTTTACATCATAACTACCGTTCTGACTTTCAATACCAAATCCAAAACCATAGGAAGGCATTCCCATGCCGCCCCAGTACTCAACATGATAACCACGCGGAAAATCTAATTTTTTATTATCGCCCCACCACGGCGAATATACATGCATACCTCCAACGCCATCTTCGTTGTACCGTTTTCTGCCAAAGAGCTTTGGAAGATAACCACCCAAAGCCGCACCGGTAGAATCATGTAAATACCTGCCCACCACATCGCTTGAGTTGGCCAATCCGTTGGGATGACGTGCAGATTTGGAATTGAGCATCAGCCGTGATGTTTCGCAGGCGCTGGCAGCCAGTATTACTACTTTGCCATTTACCTGGTATTCGTTCATATCCTCCTTGTTTACATAGGATATACCTGTTGCTAACCCTTTATCATCCGTTATTACTTCCCGTGCCATGGCATTGGCAATCACATCCACATTTCCTGTGGCAAGCGCCGGGTTTACCAGCACGGAGCCCGAAGAGAAATCCGCATAATACTGGCAGGATCTTCCGCATTGCCCGCAATACACGCAAACACCCCTTTCGTTATTAACGGTTTTGGTAAGCATTGAAAGCCGGCCCGGTATTACCGGCACACCCGACCTGGTAGCTGCGTCTTTTATAAAAAGTTCGTGTAGCCTGGGTTTGGGAGGCGGCAGAAAAAAACCATCCGGGTCATTCTCCAATCCTTCATTGGTGCCAAATACCCCAATTAATTTATCTACCCTGTCGTAAAAGGGTTTAATATCTTCATAACCTATAGGCCAATCTTCGCCCAACCCGTCAATGCTTCTTCTTTTAAAATCTTTGGGGCCAAAACGCAGGGAGATACGCCCCCAATGGTTGGTTCTTCCACCCATCATACGCGCTCTGAACCAGTCCCATTCCGTTCCGGATACTTTGGTATAAGGTTCTCCGTCAATGTCCCATCCACCGTAGCAGGCATCAAAATCACCAAAAGGGCGGTATTTTGTGCTGGAACCGCGCCGCGGCGACTCGTAGGGCCATTTAAACTGTGTAATATTTTTTTTAGGGTCAAAAAGGGCGCCGGCTTCAAGCAGGCAAACTTTAACGCCTGCATTGGCCAGCATATAAGCAGCCATTCCCCCGCCTGCCCCGGAGCCTACAATAACCACATCATAATTTTTGGGGTTTGTCTTAATTTGAAAATCTCCCATACAATAATCTGAATTAAAAAAGTTCTTTAATAGTGAATCCTAAATGTAGCATTTTATCTAAAATGAAAGTCGCTTTTTTGTTTCTGTATAATTTATAATTACTGATATTTTGGTGAGATGAAGGCCAGACAACTTAATTTTATTCTAATACAAATTGAAATATGTCAATAATCATTGGTGCAGATATAGGAACGTCAAATATAAAGGTTATTGCCTGCAAAAATAATAATGAGACATTACTATCTGAAATATACCCCTGTACCACTATTCAAACTTCTTCCGAAAAAGTGGAACAGGATCCTGAACTGGTATTACAATCTGTAAACAGTGTACTGAAAAAAATAATATTATCATTGAAGGGAGAAGCAATTGCCGGCATTTGTTTCAGCGCCGCCATGCACAGCATTATAGCCATTGATGAAAATAACAAGCCATTAACCCATGCCATTTTATGGGGTGATACCAGGAGCAGCCGGCAGGCAAACCGTTTAAAGGAAACGGGAATAGCTGAAAAACTATACCGGCAAACCGGTGTGCCTGTGCACCCGGCATTACCGCTATGTAAAATAATGTGGATGAAAGAAAATTTGCCTGAAATATTTAACCGGGCGCATAAATTCATTTCCCTGAAAGAATTCATTTTTTTCAACTGGTTTGGGAAATACATCATTGATCATTCTATTGCCGGCGCCACAGGCATGCAGGATATACAACATTTGCAGTGGAGTGAAACGGCATTGCAGATTGCCGGTATAAAAGCAGAACAACTTTCACAAATTGTGCCCGTTACACATACCGAAAGCGAATTGAACCCATCTTATAAAAAATATTTTGGTATAGAAAATACACCTTTTGTTATTGGATCAAGCGATGGTTGCCTGGCCAATACAGGCAGCGGTGTTTTTGATGCAGATGAAGCCGCACTAACCATCGGCACCAGCGGGGCAGTACGTACAACCATTTCAAGCCCTGCACTCAATAAGGAACCCACCTTGTTTTGTTACCCGTTGTTAAAAGATGTTTTTATAAAGGGAGGGGCGGTAAATAATGGTGGCTATGTATTGCAGTGGTTCGCTGAAAGTTTTATGGACCGCAGATTGCAGTCGGGAAGCGATTATGCGTTACTGGTAGAAGAGGCGCAGTCTGTAGATGCCGGCGCGGAGGGATTGATCTTTTTACCTTACCTGCAGGGCGAACGGGCGCCCATATGGGATGCCGCAGCAAGAGGTGTTTTTTTTGGCATGAACAATTTACATCGCCAGCCTCATTTTATACGTGCGGTATTAGAAGGAGTGAATTTTGCATTGTATGATGTTTTTTGTGAACTCACCAAACACCATGATCCCATTAAAACCATATATGCCAGCGGTGGATTTGTGCAATCGGACTTTTGGGTTCAAATGGTGGCCGATATATTCAATAAACAATTGGTGGTTAACGACCAGGCAGATGCTTCCGCTATTGGCGCCGCTATGCTGGGATCCTATGCAACGGGTCTGTCGAAAAATTTCAGCGCCCTGCCTTCATCCTCTAAAACCGGTAAAACATTTTATCCCGACATTGAAAAACATAAAAGATATATGCGCCGGTTCGCTATTTTCCGCTCACTGTATCTGGCGCTGGAAAAAGAGTTTCCCAAATTGGCAAACCTGTGAGGCTTGCAGCCCCGCCATACCGCCCGGCAAGCCTCACAGGTTCGCCGCCCTGCAAATCTCACAGGTATGCGCCCGGCAAGCCTCACAGGTTTGCCGCAATTTTTTTCACTTTATCAATGGCATATTCAATTTCTTCCTGCGTGGTAAATCTTCCCAATCCAAAACGAATGGAACTTTTAGCCAGGTCATCCGTTACACCCATCGCTTTCAGTACATGCGAGGGTTCGGGATTGGCGGAAGTGCAGGCGGAGCCGGAGGATACAGCTATCGTGCGGCTGATCTCCCTTAGCAGCCTGTCGCCCGGTATTCCTGCAAAAGACAAATTGGTTACATTGGGAAGGCGGTGCGCTGTATTTCCATTTATCTTAATTACATTCAACTGCGTTAGATTTTTTTCAAGCTGATCCCTTAATGCGGTGATGCGTTTGGATTCTTCATCCACTTTTTGCACGCATAACGAACAGCATTTGCCTAATGCAACTATGCCGGGCACATTCAGTGTTCCGCTACGCATGCCTTTTTCATGTCCGCCGCCATCTATCTGCGCTGCCAGCCGGACCCGAGGATTCTTTCTGCGCACATATAGAGCGCCTGCACCTTTGGGTCCGTATATTTTATGTGCAGACAAGCAGAGCATATCAATATTATCCGCCTGCACATCAACAGGTATTTTCCCTACAGCCTGCGTGGCATCTGTAAAAAAAAGAATACCATGCGCTTTAGCGAGCGCGCCTATTGCTTTAACCGGATGCAACACGCCCGTTTCATTGTTGGCCATCATAATGCTAATGAGGATCGTGTTGGGCCGTATGGCAGCCTCCAATGCCTCCGGATCAATTATCCCGTCACTGTTCACCCGCAGGTAAGTCAGCTCCGCGCCTGATTTTTCCAGATGTCTGCAGGTATCCAATACGGCTTTGTGTTCGGTAACGCAGGTTATGATATGATTGCCTTTCGTGGAATACATTTCATATGCCCCTTTCATGGCTAAGTTGATGGCTTCGGTAGCGCCGGAGGTAAAAACAATTTCAGCAGGTTCCGCATGTATTAATTGCGCCACCTGTTCACGTGCCTGGGTTACCGCTTCTTCGGCTACCCACCCAAAGCTATGGTTGCGGCTGGCAGCATTGCCAAAATGCTCCGTAAAATAAGGGAGCATGGTTTGCAGTACTTCCGGGTCAACCGGTGTAGTAGCGTTGTTGTCTAAATATATGGGCAGCTTCAACATATTTCTTTGCAGATGGCCAAAATTACTTGAAATAAAAAAGATATGTGGAAAATGTGGAAATGCCTGCCCGACTAAATAGGCGGGTGAGAGATGTAGAAATGTGGAATTTGAAATGTGAAAGTTTAAATAATGAGTTATTTTAATTCCTGTAATGCTCTTGTAAAAGTTGGAATTCCTGTGTCCATGTGTCCAAATGACGGGAATACTTCAGTAATCAATTTTATGTTTTTATACTTTTCATCATTCATATACTTTACAAACGAATTAAAATATTCAGGAATGGTTGCGTCTTCTTCTAATTCATTTTCGCCAATAGTTAAAATCAAAGTTTGAGGATTTGTATTGCCCGGCGTAGTATTTTGCAAAGCTTTAATAAGGTATTGATCACCGTAATACAATGACGGGCTTGCAGAAACGTACTGCTTAAATGGGTTATTCCTGCCTGATAATCCCTGTTGCATAGCAAATAAAGTAAAATACCCTCCTAATGAATGTCCCATCAAAATTCGATTAGCGGTATCGGTGCGATAGGTTTTATCAATAAACGGTATGAGCTCCGTTTTTATAAAAGCCAGGAACTGATCAGCACCACCACTGGTCGGGAAACTGTCCTGGCGCGCTGCCTGCGGAAATGTGTAATCCCTGTTCCGCAATGAGTCCATCAGAAAAGCATTCTTATAGCCAATGCCTACTAAGATCACATCTTTTTTTGTTTTCTTATTTCATCAGCAACTGCATCAAAATAAGCGTTACCATCCAGCAGGTAAACAACACTAAAATTTCTTTTCCGTTTTGAATCATAGTTGTCAGGTAGCTTTATGAAAATTGAGAAGCTGTCTTTTACAGATTCAATATCCGCGCCAGAAGAAGGGAATGACACTGAATTTCACAGCGCTGATAATCAACCGTTCAGAAGCATTATTAGCAATCATAAACAACTGCAGCAAAAATGGATGCTTCCTTCGTCAGCATGACAGGCAATAGTATGCGGCTGAACTGCAGCACAAAAGCCAAACTATATCCAACAGTCTGTCATGCTAAGGAACGAAGCATCTGTATAGAACTTGTTTCTTGCCATTTGGTTCTTAGTGCTTCGTATTCCCTTCAGGTTTTGTACTCACCGGTATAGTAGAAGTATCCTTTGGGGGATTGCGGCCGATAAACGGGTATTGTTCCAGCGTCATGACCTGTCCGCTTATAGGGCCGCACTCATCGGCTAACCAGTATACAGCAGCAGCGGCTATTTCTGCCGGCCAAATAATGCGGCCTGCCGGCGCATACACGCCGGGCAGATCTTTATACCAGTCGTCTGCCAGTCCGTGCTCACGTTTACGGATAGCCTCATTTTCGGTAAGTACCCACCCGGGATTGATCTGATTCACTCTTACCCCATCTTCCCTGAAAAGCGTATCGCCCAAATTTTGGGTAAGCGTCATCAATGCACCCTTGGAGATACTGTAAGCCATTAAATTGGGTTCACCGCTAAAAGCATTCACTGATCCTATGTTGAGCACACAGCCCTTTTGTTTGCGCAGGTGAGGTAATGCAGCTTTTATCAATGCAAAAGGCGCAATGGTATTTACTTCTAATATCGTTCTCAAAAAATCAAGATCAGTAGTATGTAAATTGGAAGATGCAACAATAGCTGCATTATTTACCACGGCATCCAACTGTCCATACGTATCAACAGCTATATCTACCAGCCGTTGCGGAGCGCCTTCCTTACTGATATCTTCGATAAGCAAAACAGCTTTATCTTTTCCAAGTTCTTCCACCACCGACTCACCCCAGTCTTTTTCCAACCCATGAATAACCACACGGGCGCCCTCCGCCACACAGCGTTGCGCAATGGCTTTTCCAATACCCGTGCAACTGCCGGTAATGATGATGACTTTGTTTTGTAAACGCATTGGAAGAATGGTTTATGGTTTGTCGTTTATGGTCTATGGTTCTTTACACTCCAGGCTTCAAAACCAATAGCTAAGAGGAAGAAGAGTTATGGTTTGTTGTTTAAAGTTTATGGTTCTTTCCCCCATGCTTCAAAACTAATGCTAACAAGAAGAATAGTTTATGGCTTAGTAGTGTTTAACTATAAATGATAAACCACAAACTACAAACTGGCTACACTGGTTTCAGCACACTCTTCACCACCTCTCCCCTGTGCATTTTTCCGAATGCTTCATGCCATTCGGTTACGGGCCATACGCCGCCGATAATGGGTTTTACATCCAGTTGACCGCTTGCCAGTAAAGCGATCACTCTTTCCCATATTGGCCAGTTATGACTAAAGCTGCCCTGCAGGGTTACGTTTTTCTGTACCAATTGGTCAAGAGAAAAGCCCAATGGTTGTGGTCCCCAGCCTACTTTAGCAATATGCCCTTTAGGCCGCACCAACTGCATGGCCATTTTTAAAGTAATACTGGCGCCCGCGGCATCAATTATACAATCTGCACCCAAACCATCCCGTTGGGTTGCCCATGCCGTGGCATCGCCTATAATGGTTTCGCATCCATATTGCTTTGCAATATCTAAGCGGTGTTTATCGGCTTCCAAACCTACAAT
This sequence comes from Agriterribacter humi, assembly GCF_009192765.1. GTDB lineage: Bacteria > Bacteroidota > Bacteroidia > Chitinophagales > Chitinophagaceae > Agriterribacter > Agriterribacter humi. The sequence goes on from NZ_VOHQ01000016.1 coordinate 80,233, forward strand.
AGCCACTTCTGCACCACAAAGCCTTGCCATTGCCGCACAAAGAATGCCAATGGTTCCGGGGCCCAAAACAATTACCCTGTCGCCGGGCTTCAGTCTGCTGTTTTCTACCACTGCATTAAATGCCACGCAACAAGGCTCTGTTAAACAGGCCTGCTCAAATGCCAACTGGGCGGGCACGCGGTGCAGGCATCGGGCCGGAACACGTACGTATTTTGTCATAGCGCCATTTACGCCATAACCAAAACCTTTGCGTGAAGGATCTAAATTATACAAACCGCTTTTGGTCATGGGGCTATTGGGGTCTATTACCGCTGCGGTTTCACTCACCACGCGGTCGCCTTCTTTCCAGCCTGTTACGCGACTGCCCAGCGCAATAATATGCCCGCCAAATTCGTGTCCTAAAACCACGGGGTAATTCACGTGCCAGCTATGATCCGCTGTCCACTGGTGCAGATCACTGCCGCAAACCCCCACGTTAGCTACTTCTAATAATACATCTTCCTCGCCGATCTCCGGCTGCGCTATTTCACGGATCTCAACCGATCCTTTTTCGGGTGCATAATTAACTACCGCTGCTGATTTCATATAATGATTTGGTATTTATAATTTTAGATTTGATATTTCAAACCGGGCAATGTTGTTAATAGGTTTCAGGTGTGAGGTACCGGGTTTCCAGGTTAAGCTTATGGGCTATCAGATTGCAACCTGCAGATTCTACAAACAATAAACCACAAACCATAAACTACAAATTACTTGCCCACATCCCCATACGCATGTATTTTTTCGCAGATCAGCCGCAGCGAACTTTCCAGGTCGCCGTCTGCGGTTTTAAAGGCATCGGCATCAATGGTAAGCGGTGCGCCCAGCACCACTAACGGTGCTCCATACTCGGGGCAACGGATGGCTTGCTCCAAACTCAGTCCGCCTACCGCCTGCACGGGTATAGTAACCGCATTCACTACTTCGCGCAACTGATCCAGCGGACTGGGCATGCGCTTACCCCGCGCCGCTATGCCCCGCCTTTCATCGTAACCTATATGATGGATAACATAATCACAACCCAGGTCTTCCAGCCATTTACCGGCCGCAACCATATCCGGGCATCCCAGGTTGTCGCCCATTACTTTTGCACCAAAATCCTTCCCGGCTTTTACCACGCATTTAATGGTTTCTTCATGCGCTCTTGCCATTACCACCACATGCGTAGCGCCTGCCTTTGCCATCATTTCGGCTTCCAGATAACCACCATCCATGGTTTTTAAATCGGCTACAATGGGAATGCCCGGGAAAGCTTCCCGTAATTTTTTTACACCATGCAAGCCTTCTGCAAGGATCAATGGCGTTCCCGCTTCCAGCCAGTCTACGCCGGCACGCATGGCCAACGCGGCTGTTTCAAGGGCTTCGTCAATATTCGTGAGGTCTAAAGATATCTGAACAATGGGTTTCATACTACAATATTTAAACAAATCTTTTTATCGCTTTTCGCCAAATATAAGCTATTCGTAAAGAGTTTATTTTAATGCGTATATACTCAACTTCCCGTATTGTTTTTGGAAAAACCGGTTGATTATGCCACTGCTTTTTCTGTTCGGAACATGCGATAAGCCAGTATGGTACTGCCCAGCATGAGTATAGCGCCTAAAAGAAAAGGAGCTCCCGGAAAATAAACAGGTGCATCCTGTTTGGTAAAGTAAGCAAACAGGTTGGTCATAACAGGTGGACCAATAATAGTAGTGGCGCTCATAAGGCTGGTTAAAGCGCCCTGCAATTCACCCTGCTCATTAGAGGGCACATGATTGGAAATTACGGCCTGCAATGCCGGGCCGCAAATACCGCCAAGGCAATAAGGAACTAAGAAAGTAAACATCATCCAGCCCTGCGATGCAAAGGCAAACAATATTAAGCCCAAAGTATAAAACGCCAGTCCCACATAAATGCTTTTTTCGTTGCCCAGCTTAGGATTAACAATGCGGATCAATCCGCCCTGTACCAGTCCTACCAGCAAGCCTACCACGCCGAGCGAAATGCCCACCATTTTTTCATCCCATTTAAATTTTTCCATATTAAAAAAGGCCCAGGTGCTTTGCACCGAATGGCCGGCGATATAAATCAGCATAAGTGAAACGATCAGTCCGCCCAGCGCAGGGTACTTTCGCAAATGCATTAGTGAACCCATGGGATTGGCCCGCTTCCAGCTAAAGCTGCGGCGGTTTTCTTTACTCAGCGATTCAGGCAAAACAAAATAACCATACAACCAGTTCATAAGCGATAAAATAGCGGCTGCAATAAAAGGAACGCGGGGTCCCATACTACCCAGCAAGCCACCGATTACCGGGCCAATAATAAAACCCAATCCAAAGGCGGCGCCGATCATTCCAAAATTCTTGGCCCTGTCTGCCGGCGCACTAATATCAGCTATATAGGCCGATGCCGTTGTAAAGCTGGCGCCTGTTATGCCTGCAATTATTCTACCCACAAACAGCCAGCCGATAGTAGGCGCCAGGGCCAGCAGTATGTAATCAATTCCAAAACCAAAAAGAGAGAACAACAATACCGGACGCCTACCATATTTATCGCTGAGATTACCCAATACGGGCGCACATATAAATTGCATTATGGCAAAAGCAAACGTGAGCCAGCCGCCCCAGCGCGATGCGGCGCTCAGGTCGCCATGAATCAATTCTTCAATGAGCTTAGGCATTACCGGTATGATGATACCAAAACCTATAACATCAAGAAGCAATGTGATGAATATAAACCCTAATGCTGCTTTTTTTGACAGAGGCATAAATTAATTAATGTGGAGATATGAAAATGTGGAAATGTGAAAATTAAAGAAAATTAGAGAATGAAAAGATTTTAGCACCTGCACCCTGAAACCTGAAACATGAACCCTGCAACTTGCAACCATCTCTCACCAATCTCCCAACTCCTGTACACCATGTGCGTATTTTGCTTCATGATCAAGCAGCCATTTCTTGCGCCACAGATCGCCGCCGTAACCCACCAGGCTGCCATTTGAACCAATTACACGATGACAGGGCACTACAATACACAACTGATTTTTTCCATTGGTGGTTCCCACCGCACGAATGGCTTTTACATTGCCTGTTCGCTTGGATAATTCTAAATAAGAAATGGTTCTTCCAAATGGTATATCCAGCAACGCACTCCATATCTTTTGCTGAAACGCGGTTCCATCCTGATCAAAAGGAAAATCAAATTCGCGCCGCTTCCCTTCAAAATATTCATCCAATTGGGTGGTACATGCTTTCACAGTTTCACTGTTTGCATTGCCCCTCATTTCATCCTCATCAAGCTTAGGACCTTTCCACGCGTTTACAAACAGTATAGCATGAATGGCTTCACCGGAACTTTTAATTTCCAGTACACCAACAGGAGAAGTATAATATGTTACGGACAATCCGGTTGCTATCATTTGATTAATGCTTTCAACACAAGCCGGCAAATTTAAGGCAATTCCTATCCTATCTTACTACCGTTGATAACTTTTTGCTGCGGCTGCAGCAGTACCACATCACTGGTATCGGTATATACGCCCAATACGAGGCATTCGCTGAAAAAATTGGCGATCTGTTTAATCGGGAAATTTACAACAGCGATAACCTGTTTACCAATCAGTTCATCCGTAGTATACAGCGTGGTGATCTGTGCAGATGATCTTTTTAAACCCAATGCACCAAAATCAATGGTAAGCTGGTACGATGGTTTTTGGGCTTTGGGAAATGGAGTAACGTCTATTACCGTTCCCACCCTCATATCAATTTTTTCAAAATCATTCCATGAAATATCCATAGCATAAAAAATTGCCCGCAAAGCTAAAAAGAGTAATTGATATACCTTTTCCCTATATGGTTATTTGTTACAGGATAAGTGCCTTCGGGGTGAAAAACAAAGAGCAATTTTGGGCTGTGAACTAATGTGCAAAGCCCAACAGCGGTTCCGGCTATACACTGTACCCCGATGCGGGGTGACGTTTCTATCCGGCAGCCTTTCGGCTATAGAACAACAAAGGAACTAACGATTATACAAACGCTGGAAGCGCATTAAAAAAATGGAGTAACATTTTAGCCTGACCAACATTATTGCATTCTGAAATTTGGTATATTCATACTCACAAAATCATAAAAATATGACAGCAAAATCTGCTACCGACTTGGTAAAAGAAGCCAAACAGCAAATTGAAAATCTTACACCCGTGCAGGTTAAGGAGGAACTATCAAAAGGGAATGCTACGCTAATAGATATCCGGGAAAGCGAAGAGCTAAAAGAAAACGGTAAAATACCAGGTTCGGTGCATGCGCCCAGGGGTATGCTTGAATTTTACGCCGATGCTTCACTCCCCTACCACAGGCCTGAATTTGATAAAAATGAAAAGATTATCCTGCATTGTGCTTCGGGTGGACGTTCGGCGCTGGCTGCAGCCACTTTAAAACAAATGGGCTATGAAAATGTAGCGCACCTGGATGGCGGAATTAAAGCCTGGAAGGAAGCAGGAATGGATACAACAGTATAACATTTTCCATACCCATATTATTGAGCGCCTTGCTTTACAGAAGCATTTGCAAATGCATTGTTCCTATAAACGCTGCATCCCAAATACTACACCGCTCCTTCATCATCATTTTTTGCATAAGCCTTCTCCTCATCATTTGCCATCCAGCGCGTGAGTTTATATTTGGGCAGCATAGCATTGGCCCTTTGCTTTACCCATTTGGAAATGATCTCAAACACAAAAAATCCTATCAGTATGGAGATCATCCATTCAAGAAAATGAAATGTTTGCTTGTCTACTACTGTTTTACGGGCGGTAAGTCCCCATATATTTTTTATGCTCCGGGTGGTAAAAAAATCGGATACCAGCCTTGTAGAAGCCATGCCAATGACAAAGCCCAGAAAGTTACCGGCAAAATGGCTGTAGATGTACCTTATGAATTTTTTGGAGAGATTACTTTTCACGAATAAAAGGTTTGAGTTGTTGTAACGGCAATGCGTGATGCAAATTGTGCAGAATGCAAATACCGCGGTATGGTTTTAGTAACGGTAAAACCTACCCGCTGTGACGAATACAGATGGCTCGTTGTTAAGTGTTTCATGGTGACACAAACCATGGCGGGAATACGTAAAGCTGGAGCCTATTACCACGCCTGTCATTCCGAAGGAGGAATCTATCTTCGCATTAATCATTTTACTACGGTTATCATTCACAACCCAGATACTTCGTTCCCGCCGCGGCGGCAAACCCAGTATGACAGGCAGTGGATGTTTGTTCAGCTTCACTACCAAGGCTCATCCACATTGCCATTGCCTGTCATTCCAACGAAGCTTAGCTATTGGCAGGCAGGGAGGAATCTACCTTCGCTCCGGTCATTGTATTACGGTTATCATTCACAATTCTGATGCTTTACTCCTCAGCCCGATGATCAGCGTGTCATTTGTTCACCTGTGCTGCTAATGCCCAGCTTTATTACTATTGCCTGTCATTCCGATGCAGCTTAGCTACCGGCCGGGCAGAGAGGAATCCATCTTCGCTCCGATCATCTTACTACGGTTATCATTCACAATTCTGATGCTTTACTCCTCAGCCCTGATCAGCGTGTCATTTGTACACCTGTGCTGCTAATGCCCAGCTTTATTACTATTGCCTGTCATTCCGATGCAGCTTAGCTACCGGCCGGGCAGAGAGGAATCCATCTTCGCTCTAATCATTGCAGATCTCCGTTCTTTAGCATGGCCCCGTGTTTACCTGTGGAGACGAACCACGGCGGAACTACAGCCTGTAATTCCAACGAAGGGGGAATCCATTTTCGCTGTCACGATCAAGTCTTCGCAGCCGGGCATTGAGAGAAGAGTGAGACCCATTGAATGTTAAGCATGGGTCTCATAGCTACCCACAGCGGCTACTAATGAAGCCCCCAGCGCGACCATTTTACTAACGGTTAATTATAGTGGCTGATCCTGCTTTGCTTTTCATCAGGTGAGGGTGATGGCTACATTGCCTTTTTTGTGTCCCTGGTCTGCATACCTGTGGGCCTCAACCATCTTTTCTAATGGATAGCTTCTGTCTATTACGGGTTTAAAATTTCCTTTTTCAACGAGGCCTTTCAGGAAAATGACATCGTCGGCTTTTTGACTGATTGGCCCTGACAACACCCTCTTTTTGGTTGTCATTGAAACCCATACACCCCGTAGCATCTGTGATAGCCCTGAAGCCCCCAGGATCAGTGTTCCCTCATTCTTTAAGGATTTGCTACTATTGGAAAACGAAAGCTTGTTTACGGTTTCAAAAATCACATCGTATGTTTCTCCGTTCGCCGTAAAGTCTTCTTTGGTATAATCAATTACCTTGTCTGCTCCTATAGATTTTACCATTTCCACATTTGAGGTACTGCATACCCCCGTTACTACTGCACCAAAATATTTTGCGAGCTGAACAGCAGCCGTTCCCACTGCACCCGATGCTCCGTAGATCAGCACTTTTTGTCCATCCCTGATATTGGCTTTTTTGAGGAAGTGCAGGGCAGTAGTTCCTCCAAATGGAATGGTAGCCGCTTCTTCATGAGTGATATTACCCGGCTTTATTGATATTGTCCCATCTTCCGGAAGGCATTTGTATGCTGCATAAGCGCCAAAACGCATACCGGTTGAACCAAACACATGATCTCCTGTTTTAAACCGGGTTACGTTTTTTCCCAATGCTTCTATTTCACCGGAAAAAACGCCGCCCAAAACGGGGTTCTTTGGTTTTGTAAAGCCAAAGAATAATCTTACCGCCCAGGGGTCCGCTCTCCGCAAACGCAAATCACCCGAATTTACGGCTGTGGCCAAAATGCGTATCAAAATTTCATTATCCCCTGGAACTGGTTTTTCTACCGTTTTGAGTTGTAGTACTTCAGGTGGTCCGTATTGTATGTTAACAATTGCTTTCATTTTTGTTCGTATTAAAATAAATCAGGGTGGTTATCTGTGCGCCATGCTTTTATTTGTTTGTTTTCAGCTTTTTTATTTGATCTCCAGTTGCAATCCCGGGATTCCTCTTTTCTGCATTTGGGCTTTCACAAAAACATCAATGCCATCTTCCTGTACATAAATGGTATTATTAAAAATTAAATTGAATACCATTATGCAGACCTTTTTTAAATACGCAACCATAATTTAGCGGTGTTGATTATTTTGAATGAGCATTTTAAGAGAAGACTGCCACCTTTCAGAAGATACTTTACAGAACAATAGATGGGGCGCGCATTAAAGATACAGGATTCCCATGCCACCCGGTTTATTATTCGGCCGATACGGAATAATAATTAAAACAGGGGAAATTATCCGGTATACAATTTTCGAACGTAAAGAAGCGAGCGATTTTATTGGTTGAATGTTTATTCTCTATCGGGGACTGATTAAAGGTGGAGGGGCTATTTTTTTGAGCTATGAAACGCATCAACATATGCAGCCAGGCGTAAAAGGGGAATCAGGTCTTCTAATTCTTCTTTCGTTGACGGCATATCATGAAAGTCATAACTGCGCACTTTTGTCACACAGTCGTATTCACCAAGAATATTATCAAGCAAAAGCAGTGCGCCATAGGCCACCTGGTTATAGTTTTCTTCCGTTATGTCCTTTGCATAAATGATCAGGTCAAGCGTATCGCCGTTAATTACTGGAAAGAACTTCATTTGTTCAGGATCTAATTCGTGGTTCTGTGCTTTTAGTTTGATTCCCCTTACCTGTTCCGGAGTCATTCTTTGCCGGAAAGCGATAAACTTCCACCCCCTAATTTCGGGTGCTTTGGCGATAATATTTTTAACAAGGCCGAATAAATCTTCATTCCCATCGGCAGAAACCGTCATATGGATAATACCGTTTTGGGGTGGCTCAAGTTCAATGGCAAGTCCCGGCTGAATTTTCTTTGCCTGTACCAGCATTTCAGTTAAATGCCTGTCGGGGTCGTCTTCAAATTTTCTGAGCCGCTTTTGGTTTGCTTTGAACCATTTCCAAAAATTTTCGATGGGATCTTTTTTAACAAAATTCCGGGACGCCGGATTTTCCTTTTCCTGTTTGTTGCCGGCTGTACAAATTGTTAATACAAAGAAAATGGCCGCGATAAGTATTAAAAATTGCTTCATAGCATTGTGCCAAAGTTAATTAAATCGGAATTCTTTTCTTTATTATTGCAAGCTGACCGGCGAAGCTGTATTTATTCCAACGCCTTTATCCAGTTATCTATAGTGTAGTTAAATTCGTCATCATTTATTTGCCTTCGCACTGTCTTCGAGCGCTTTCGCTTCCCTCCTGGCTTTCTTTTTGAAAAATCCCCTCAGCAGAAAATTGTGTTGCAGCGCTTCCAGGTCTTCGTCCAGCTTTTTACTGCCGCTGTTTAAATTACCGAGAATGGATTTTAAATCCGACGCTGCCTTTTCATCATGCAGCAATACCCCTATAGCATTGTTGTTACTATCCAGGTTACTGATAGCGTTTTTTAGGTTGTTGGTAAGCGCTGAGGTATTCTGTGAAGCAATATTCAACTGGCTGGCAGCAGCTTTCAGGTTGGGCATAATTACCGTATCACTGATAAGATCAGCCGATAATGTTCCGGGGGCATTTAACCTGCTGGTATAATGAGCAAGACTGCCCGTTAATTTCTCGCTGTTTTGAGCTGCTGCATTAAGCCTCGTTACAACTGCTTCCAGTTGGTTATATAAATCACGTTCATTGAGTAAAGCGCCGAGCGATCCCTGTCCTGCGGCCAGGTTATTACTTAGCTTTTTAAAATCAGTGGTAATATTAAGGAGATTGTTATTGCTTTCCTGCAGGGTACTCATCATATCATCTGTATCAATAGAGCCTTCTATTGCCAGGTTTTCATCTCCTTCAATGGCAGGTGCACTGGGGCTGCCCCCCGAAATGACAATAAGTTTATTCCCAATTAATCCGTCAGATCCAATTTTAGCTTTTGCATCGGCACGGATAAACTCCCGGGCTTTGTTTTCAATATGCAGGGTTACTTTCACCTGCGACTTATTGTAAAACTCAATCTTTTTAACGGTTCCTACTTTCACCCCCGAAAACCACACATTGTTGCCCTGTTGCAATCCGCTTACATCATCAAAAATAGCCGTTACCGATATGGTTCTTACAAATGCTTTCTGCTGACCGCCCAGGGTAAATATACCAGCCAGAAATATAATAATCCCAATAACGACAAAGAGGCCCACCATTGTTGCTCTTTTATTTTTTTTTGTTTCCATCAGTCAATAAAGTTATAATCATAAAAACTGTTTATCCTTTCATCGTTTGTTGCAAACACTTCTTCAAAACTTCCCACGCTCTCAAATTTTCCATCCAGCAGCACAGCCATCCTGTCGCCGGTTGCCTTTGCACAGGTAAGATCGTGGGTAATAATAATGGAAGAGGTATTATAGCGTTCCTGCACCTCGTTAATAAGGCTGTTGATTTCTACACTGGTTATTGGATCAAGTCCGGCCGTAGGCTCATCGTATAACATCACTGAAGGACGCATAATTAAGGTGCGTGCAATGCCAATGCGTTTGCGCTGTCCGCCCGACAGTTCAGCAGGAAACTGGTTAACGGTTTGCGGTAAACCTACATCTTCCAGCACCTCCTGTACGGCTTTATCCACGGCCGCCCGGCCAAGGTTCCTGGAATTGCGCAACAGGGGAAATTCCAGGTTCTCCCGCACCGTCATGCTATCGTAGAGCGCGCTGCTTTGAAAAGAAAACCCGATCCTGAGCCTGAACTTCCGTAGTTCTTTACGGTCAAGCGTTGCTACATTTTCTCCCAACACCATTGCCGTTCCGCTGTCCTGTTTAAGCAAACCCGCTATAATTTTTATCAATACAGATTTTCCCGTTCCCGAGCGGCCAAGCACCACCACATTTTCTCCCTGATGCACATCAAGGTCTACACCCCGCAGTACATGATTGTTTGCAAAAGACTTTTGCAATTGCCTGACAGCAATAACCACTTCCCGCTTGTCTGTATGTATTTCTTTTTTATGCATAATTTATTATCTGAACCAGTTGGTGATTTGAACGGCAACAATTTCTTCTATGAATACAACAAACATGGCCGTTACTACCGCTGCATTAGCGGCCCTGCCCACGCCCTGTGTACCCTGTGTGGCATTATACCCCTGGTAAGCGCCGATAATGCCGATACTGAATCCAAAAACAATGGTTTTGATCAATGACGAAAAAAAGTCGAGAAAACTGATCTTTTCCAGTGCATTACCAAAAAAGGCAACCAGGCTGGTGTCTTCATTCACCAGTATATTAAGATAAGCCCCGATCATACTGATAAAAGCCATATAAAACATCAGTACAGGCAGCATAAGAGAAGTAGCGATGACACGGCTTACCACCAAAAATTTGAATGGATTGGTTGCGGATACTTCCATAGCATCAATTTGCTCTGTTACCCGCATAGACCCCAGCTCGGCGCCAATATTGGATCCCACCTTCCCGGCGGCGATCAGCGCGGTTACAAGAGGCGCCAGCGCTCTGAAAATGGCAATGGCAACAAGAGACGGCAACCATGATTCTGCTCCAAATTCAGATAAGGATGGACGCGACTGCTTGGTAAATACGATACCTATTACAAAACTGGTAACAGATATAAGCGGAAGTGACCGGTATCCTACCATATAACACTGCCGTATAATTTCCTTCCATTCATACGGAGGCCCCAGTTCACTGAAGAACCTGCCAATAAAAAGAACATTATTGTATACCTCCCCGAAAAAACCATCCAGCTTTTCCGAGAGAACGTGTATCCGGGGTTTTGAGTTCATGTAACACAAATAATAGAATAATAACTACTACCGCTTTAATAATGATGCCGTAAATGGTAAAGCATAGATTTGAAGAGATGCGGGGATTTTTTTCCACATTGACCTCGTGAGGAGCAAAGATATATCCCGGAAAAACTGCCCGGGGTTAATATCTCCGGAATTAAATTTTTTATCCTTTATCATGATAATAGAAAGGCTTCCCGAAAAACCATAAACGAACAAACTACAAATCATAAACTTCCCAACTTCTTCCTATCTTAACGTAAATTTTAGCTATGCCTGCCCACACGAAAAATAGTTCCCGCAGAAAATTCATCCGCAACACAGCGCTTGCCGCTTCAGGTTTTTTTATTGTTCCCCGGCATGTATTGGGCAGGGGATATATTTCACCAAGTGATAAGTTAAATATTGCCGGCATAGGCGTTGGCGGGAAGGCCAATGTTAATCTCCCTTATGCTTATAATAAAGGGTCGGATAATATAGTAGCCCTTTGCGATGTGGACGACCGGCAATCGGTAGACGGCCGGAAGCGTTGGCCCAAAGCGCCCTATTATAAAGATTTCAGGCAGATGCTGGAAAAGGAAAATAAAAATATTGATGCGGTAATTATTACTACGCCCGATCACATGCATTTTGTGCAGGCCATGGCTGCTATGCAGTTGGGCAAACACGTATATTGCGAAAAACCGCTTACCCACGATATTTACGAAGCCCGTATGCTCACCCGCGCCGCGGCAAAATACAAAGTGGTTACACAAATGGGCAACCAGGGCAGCAGTGGCGATGATACCCGCCTCATTGAAACCTGGGTGCAGAACGGACTCATTGGCGATGTGCATACCGTACACGTATGGACGAACCGGCCTACCTGGCCCCAGGGTGTGCCCGCTCCCAAAGGACAACACGCCATACCTAAAGAATTAGACTGGGAACTGTGGCTGGGTACCGCACCTTCCCGCGATTATAACCCGGCTTACCTGCCGGCCATATGGCGGGGTTGGGTTGATTTTGGAACAGGTTCCCTCGGGGACATGGGCTGCCATTTTATTGACGTGCCCTACCGCGCATTGAAGCTGGGTTATCCGGTTGCAGTAGAAACCAGTGTGGGCTCGGTATATACAGGATTTTTCGAGGAAGCCATTTACCCCGACAGTTATCCTCCCTCTGCCAAAACACATATACAGTTTCCGGAAAGGGAAAATATGCCTGCACTTGAAATGGTTTGGTATGATGGCGGTATTCGGCCTAAACGTCCTGTGGAACTGCTACCCGATGAGGAAATGGGCGAATACGATGGCGGAATTATTTTTGAAGGAACAAAGGGCAAGATCATGGCCGGTCTCTTTGGTCGTAACCCAACGCTGCTGCCTACCCGAAAAATGAAGGAAACCCAGCTTCCGAAATCAAAATTCGATTTCGTGGAAGGCGGTACAGAAGGGCACCAGCAGCAATGGGTAAAGGCCTGCAAGCAGGGATTTGGCGCTTATACCAGTTCTTCTTTTGATAAATCGGGCCCACTAACGGAAACCGTACTTATGGGTAACCTTGCGGTGCACAGTTATAATCATTTTGAAACGGATGCCAAAGGCAACCGGAAATTTAATGGGAGAAAGAAACTCTTATGGGATGGCGAAAATATGCGCATCACCAATTTTGAACCGGCTAACCAGTTTGTAAGAAGAAAGTACAGGGGAAACTGGAACCTGGGTAGTGAGTAATCAGTGGTGAGTAGTGATTGGTGAGAAGTCAGAGGTGAGAAGTGTCCATGAAACCTGTAACCTGCAACCTGTAACCTGTAACCTGTAACCTGAAACCTGACACCTGTAACCTGAGGCCTCATACCTACTTAAACAAATTGTACCGCATTCCCAGAAAGCTCCTTATGCCCTGCAACGGAGCATAATTGTAAGAGGGATCGAACGTATAACCATGTGGGTTGGTTACGGGATCGTTTACATATTTATTAAAAGGATCAAAAGGGCGCATAATGGGATCCTCCGGCAAAAAATTGAAAAGATTTTTTATCCCGCCATACAGCTCCAACCCATTGCTGAACTTTTTGGAAAGCTGCAGGTTGGCTATACAAAACCAGGGCGAATATTCCGGCCGGTAGTCGTTGGGCAAAACGGGCAGGCGCATCGGGCCATCCCATTTACCAGTAAAATCAATAGCAAACTGGTAAGGTAAACTATAGCTTACTACAAAATTTCCCGACCATTCCGGTGCATTGAGCTGGATATTTTTACGCGGCATATTCAACCTGTCTTCTATCGAATACACATTCATATAGGTTATTCCGGCTAATATTTTTAAAGGAAACGCAAAATTAACATCAGCGTTCAGCGCCACACCACGCGATACCGCGTGCCCTTTAAGGTTATCATAAATAATCTTGCCCGGATCCGTATCAAAGTCGCCCACGATCTTATTGGTGAAATAAGAATAAAAACCGGTTACATCCAAACCCACAAATGCATTGTGCATGGGAATTTTTAATACGTAGTTCAGGTTGCCGTTATAAGATCTTTCGGGATCGAGCGCCTCCGTAATCACTACCTGCCTTGCACCGGTTAAAGCCGCATGATCTTCTGTAAATAAATTAACCACCCGGTAACCCGTACCAAAGCTGGCTCTAAGGGTATTGCGGCTGTTGGGTGAAAACTTATAGGCTATCCGTGGGGAGTGCACGTTACCGTGATGCTCATTGTAATCATACCGGTAGCCTGCCAGCAAAGTACTTTTTTCATTGATCATCCATTCGTCCTGCACAAAAATACCCGGCAGCGGTGTATGTGCAGCAGCATTTTTTAATCCATCGGCCGAGGTTGTAGCGGGCGTATTATCATCATAAAAAGTATACCGGTACGAACCTCCCAATAAAAAGTTGTGCCTGCTCCCCCACTGCTTATCCCAGAACATTTGCGCAAACAGCACCTGCTGTTCGGCCATATAAGGAATAACACCGTACCACGAATCCTGCTGGTGCCGGTTGTAAGAGAACTGCGCCATTATTTTTTCTTTTACAGGCAACTGGTACATGCCTATGAGTTCCCACCGTTTGGTGTATATGCTTTCACCATAAATACTGTCGCTGCCACGCCAGTTTTTGTCCCACTCCATTTGTCCTCCCCACCGGTTTTCCGAAACATACCGTAACGCCAGGCTTGCCAAGCGGTTGTCTTTTCTTTCTATATTCCATTTATTAAAAACAGAAATACGATCCTGCAGGGTGAGGTCGGTAAATCCGTCTTTATTTTTATCTGCCGGATGCTGGTAGTTAAAATAATTGACACCCAGCAACCCGGTAACCTTACCTGTTTTAAATTTTGCTGAAGCATCGGCGCTGTATTCGCGCCATGAAGTGGCAAATACATCGGCGCTCACGATGGGTGCTTTGAGCGGGTTTTTGGTAATTACATTGATGATGCCGCCCATGGCTTCGGAACCATATAAAGAAGAGCCGGGGCCTTTTACTACTTCAATACGCTCAACAATGCTGTTGGGAATGCCATTTAAGCCATATACCGTTGATAAAGCGCTCACGATGGGCATACCATCAATCAGGATCATGGTATACGGTCCTTCCATACCATTGATATGTATATCGCCGGTATTACAAACATTGCAGTTCAGTTGCGGCTTCACCCCGTTAACCATACCAATGGCTTCAAACAGGCTGGGCGTTGGATTTTTCTGGAAGAGTTTAGGGGTGATCACTTCCACCGGCACAGGGCTTTGCATACGGCTTACTTCTTTCATGGTACCGGTTACCACAATCTCCGAGAGGTCGGCTGCAACAGTTTGTAATTCGATGGTATAAAGTGAATCTGCAGTAGCCTGCATTTTAACCTGCCGCGTAACAGTTGTATAACCCACGGCAGATATTTTTAGAATAAAGATTTCTTTTTGAAGCACAGCAATATTAAAATAACCTGCCGTATCCGTAACCGCGCCGAAGCGGGTTTGTTCTACGTTCACTGTTGCACCGCTTACGGGTGTGCCTGCCGCCATCACTCTTCCTTTTAATATCTGTTTCTGCTGGCCAAAAAGCACCATGCAGGAAACAAATCCTAAAACCGTAAGTATACTTTTCACCATAAACAATAAAAAATAAGTTAATCAAAAATAATAAGTTAGATTGATCTAACAAAATTATTTCATGCATTTATTTTTTTAAAATCAATTTTAACCCAATAGTATTACTGGTTGCTGATCATCAACGGGCCCTTACGGGTTATTTTCCCGGGAAACGCGTCTAACTTTGCGAAGAGCCCTAGGCCCGACACTTTTGTAAAGCCGTGCTTTAGCACAGTTGTAAATGAGTACCTGAAGAAGTGAGTGCCATCGGCACGGTTCATAATGGCAAGAGCCTACAATTCGTCATATCCTTTTGCTGTTTTTAAACGGGTTGAAACCCTCCCGCTTTTTGCGGGATTAGAATATCTTTCGAGGCCACGCCTCTTTTACGATTTTATAAATCAGATGCGTTTACCTACCCTCTGTTATTCTTTTTTGCGATGCGGGTAAACAACAGAATCTTTTATCTTTACCAGATGGTTTCACTTACGGAAGAAAATTACCTGAAGGCGCTTTACCGGCTTGCCCAGGAAAACCAGGAAATATCGGTTAAGAACATCGCGGAAAGTCTGAATATTAAAATGCCTACGGTAAACAGCATGGTAAAAAAGCTGGCCGAAAAAAAATTCATCAGATATGAAAAATACAAGGCCATAGAGCTCACCGAGAAAGGAAAGAAACAAGCACTGTATATTTTACGCAAGCACCGGCTAACGGAACTTTTTTTATCGGAGGTGATGAGCCTCGGATGGGAGGAAGTGCATGATATAGCCGAGCAGATCGAACATATACAATCCGACAGATTTTTTGACCGTATTGATGAAATGCTTGGTCACCCGCAATTCGATCCGCATGGCGAGCCCATTCCCGATGCCAATGGAAAATTACCGGTATACAAATCATTCCCCCTGTCGGACGGGCATATCAATAAAGTATATAAATTGGCAGGTGTGGCCAATCACGATGCATCTTTTCTTCAGTTCCTTGATTCGCTTGGGCTTACACTGGGCGCCTCTATTGAAATAAAAGAAATACAGGAATTTGATAAATCAATGGGCGTAAGACTCAACAATAAAAACAAAACCATTTTTAGCTTTACCGTATGCCGGAATTTAATGGTAGTTTGATGTAAAGTCCGAATATTGAAGTTCGAAATCCGATGGAATACAAAGCACCAAGCCTGTCCGCCGTGGCGGAAACCAAATAACAAGAAACAAATAAATCAAAAAATCGGAATATTTAAAATTCGAAATCCGAAGACGAAAACTCGAAATCCGAAGGAGGGTGCAAACCCTGTACCCTGTAACTTGCAACCTGAAAGAAATACAAAGCACCAGGAAACAAATAGAATACAAATTCGAAGCATAAAATCCGAAATCCGAAGCGAAATGCAACGATAAACCACAAACTGTATTTCCATCTCAAATTTTTAATTTTAAATTTCAAATCTCCAACCCCCTCATGCTTGAATTCGAAACACTTTATAAATTTCTTGACCTGGCAGGAACTTTCGCATTTGCAATAAGTGGCGCCGTTGCGGCCAAACAAAGAGGATTGGATATGTTTGGAATTTTTGCAGTGGCCTTTACCGTTGCCTGTGGCGGCGGAATAATCCGCGACCTGTGCATCGGCGCTATTCCACCGGTTGGATTATCCGACTGGCGCTATTTAGTTACCGCCATGCTGGCGGCATTAATGACCATGGGATTGCATGCACTGGTGGAACGACTGCACCAGCCTGTATTGCTGTTCGATGCATTGGGCTTATCCTTATTTGCTGTTTCAGGCGCCCACAAAGCGCTTTTATACGGGCATAACACGGAAGTGGCCATTTTACTGGGAATGACGACGGCAGTGGGCGGCGGTGTATTGCGCGATGTGTTGCTCAACCGTATTCCCGTTATATTCCAAAAAGAGATATACGCTTCTGCTGCCCTGGTGGGTACTATAGTTGTAGTGGCAGGAGAATATTTTCGTTGGCCCGATACCGTAGTGTCGTTAACAGCTATTGCATTATGTTTCATCCTTCGCTTTTTAGCGCTCCGCTATCACTGGAACCTGCCTGTTTTCAGGGATAAAGAAACTGCCAATGATTGATTAAATCCGAAGCGGGGAATTCGAAAAGAGGCACCAAGCCTGTCCGCCGGGGTGGATAAATTTCAAATGCTAAATCGAAACGGAAAATCCGAAATTCGAAGGAAAATGCAATTTTAAACCCGCGTGCCGGACGGGCAGGTCTTAGATCTCAAATTTCAAATCCTTCAAGCGGCACCTCACCATTCAAGTATTCATCCTATCATTAGTAGTTACTCACCTACCTAACTGCTGATCGCTCATTGCTGATACCTCCATACCTCACACCTGATACCTCAATCGAATATTGGCTACCTTTAAACTACAAACCAAAGGATATGCCGGCACTGTATCAGCTAAGTAAGGAAGAAGTAACAGACCAGCTTAAAACCGATCTCTCCGGATTAAAAAAAGAGGCGATACCAGCCCTGCAAAAGGAATATGGGCCTAATGCTTTACAGGAAGCCAAACAGAAAAGCAGGTTGTCCATATTGCTTGCACAGTTTACAGATATCATGATCATCATACTGATCGTTGCCGCTGTTATTTCGTTTGTGGTTGGGGAACACACCGATGCTTTTGTTATTATTGCTATCATCGTTGCCAATGCATGGATGGGTTATTCGCAGGAGTACAACGCGGAACAGTCTGTGCGGATGCTGCAAAAAATGTCGGCGCAGTATGCCCTGGTGATCAGGAATAATAATCCTTCCAAAATTGAAGCGGAACAACTGGTTCCGGGCGATATCATTTTATTAGAAGCAGGCGATATTGTGCCTGCCGATGCCCGGTTAATAGAAGTGAGTTCCTTAAAAACAGATGAAGCATCCCTAACAGGGGAAAGCCATTCTGTTGAAAAAAATGCCGAACCGCTTAAAGCATCGGGCTTAGTTCCCGGCGATCAGCAGAATATGGTTTTTAAAGGAACCATCGTTAGCAACGGTTCTGCAAAAGCGGTTGTAACCGCCACAGGAATGCATACCGAAATAGGTAAAATAGCCGGGCTGATGGAGGTGGAATCTCAAAAAACCCCGCTTCAAAAAAGACTGGCGGTATTCAGCAAGCAGTTAGCCGTTATTGTTATCCTTATCTGCATAGCTGTTTTTGGCTTTGGCTGGTGGCGCGGAGCACCTCCTTTCCAGATGTTTCTAACCGCCCTGTCGCTGGCCGTAGCCGCCCTGCCCGAAGCGCTTCCTGCAGTAATAACCATTGCATTGGCCCAGGGCGCCAGCAGAATGGTGAAACAGAAAGCCCTGATGCGGAAACTGCCCGCCGTTGAAACCCTCGGCTCCGTTACCTATATCTGCAGCGATAAAACAGGAACGCTTACCCAAAATGTAATGACGGTAGAAAAGCTGCAGGCTGCCCCCGGTAAAGAAGACTGGCTGAATTATGCCATGATATTAGATAATGAAGTAAGGTTTTCGCAGGAGGAGGGGTTGCTGGGCGATTCAACAGAAACTGCCCTGGTGAAATATGCTATGGAAAAAGGTCATTCCAAAGAGGATGCGGATGCAGCATTTCCGCTGCTGGAAAAATTACCCTTCGATTCTGTAAGGATGCGCATGAGCACTTTGCACAGGCACGGCGATAAATGGGTTTTATTTGTGAAAGGCGCTCCGGGAAAAGTAACGGAAGCACTGTCTTCACAATATAAAGCTCAAATTCCGCAATGGCTCAATACCAACCGCGAATGGGCTGCTGAAGGCTTAAGGGTTTTATTTTTCGCTTATAAAGTTTTTGATCAAAAACCATCCAACATTCAAACCGATATTGAATCGGACCTGGATTTCCTGGGCATGACGGCAATGATAGACCCGCCGAGGGAAGAAGTAATTGAAGCCATCAAACAATGTAAAACTGCGGGCATTAAATCGGTGATGATAACAGGTGATCAGCCCCTCACGGCCCATGCTATAGCGAAACGCCTGCAATTAACTGAAAAAGGAGAGGAAGGTGTAAAAACCGGTGCTGAATTAGAAAAGCTGACAGCAGAACAATTCAGCAACGAAATAAAAAACACAGCCGTGTATGCACGGGTATCGCCCGAACAAAAATTAAATATTGTAAAAGCCTTACAAACCAACGGCGAATTTGTGGCCATGACAGGCGATGGAGTGAATGATGCGCCATCGCTGAAGCAGGCGGATATTGGCGTGGCTATGGGCATAACAGGCACAGATGTATCGAAAGAGTCCGCAGATATGATTTTGCTGGATGATAATTTCGCTACTATTGTTAAAGCAGTGAGGGAAGGCAGAAGAATTTATGAGAACATCAAAAAATTTATCGTCTACGTACTTTCCTGCAACCTGGGTGAAATATTAACCATTTTTTTCGCTCCCATCATGGGTTTCGCTATTCCTTTGCTTCCCATTCATATCCTTTGGATAAACCTGGTAACAGACGGCTTACCCGGCCTGGCTCTTGTTGCAGAGCCCGCGGAAAAAGATATTATGAACCGCTCCCCGCGCCCACCCAAAGAAAATTTGTTTTCCGGCGGGCTGATACCAAGGATACTATTTACAGGAGCCATATTGGCCATAGCGGCCATCTTTGTTCAGTGGTGGGTGGCAAAACAGGGCTACGATGTGAGAACACAGCAAACCGCTGTATTTACCAGCTTATGTTTTGTTCAGTTAGTTAATGCACTATCTGTACGATCCGTATATCACTCCATGTTCACCGGCGGTATATTTGCCAACCGGGGCATGTGGGGAGCCATTATACTTACCGTTGTTTTGCAACTGCTGATTGTGTATGTTCCGTTTTTGCATTCCATGTTCAAAACAAAAACGTTATCATGGAATGTAATGAGCGTTATTCTTTTTGTTACGCTTGGCTGTGCGTTATGCATCGAACTGGTAAAATATCTTAATAAGCCAAGATTTCTTAACAGGTAGAGGGAAACATTTACCAACATTTATCATTCTTATTATTCCTGCGGTACCACTTACAATTATCAAGCAACTGTGGGTAACTGTTAGATCAATGATTAGGAATTCATTCAGCAAAACTGTAACTTAGAGAAGTAATCATTTTTAGCAGCCATGACGTAACACGAACTGCCTGTGTTATCTTCCAAATACCTATAATTTTTGAATTATGAGTGACCCCATCAATACAGTAAAACTCAATAGCAGGCAGCCCAATGTGCTCACTATTCTTAGAATTGCATTGGGTTTGATCTTATTCTGGAAGTCTTTCAATTTTATACGCGACACTGCCATTGCCCAAACATTGATTGAACATACGGGAGTGGGTGTTTTTTCGGCCAATGCGAACGTCCTGGCGCTGGTGATCACCTATCTTGGCCTGTTGTGCGGCTTTTTCATATTTATAGGACTTTTTACAAGAATAGCAGCCATAGTTCAGATCCCCGTTCTTATTGTGGCGGTATTCTTCGTGAATATCCGAAGCCTCGGTGAAAATAAATTTGAATTTTTCCTGTCTCTTATTACATTGCTGCTGCTTATTTTATTTGCCATAAAAGGAAGCGGTGTATTTTCCGCCGATGAATATTTCCGGCAGGGAGCGGCACAGGACAGGAGGACAAAAAAAGCCATGAATTAATTTTATAACAACGGCGATACCAGCCTCGCCGTTTTTTCAAGCAATTGTTTCCATACAGGACGGCTTTCCCATACTATAGGGTCAATTTTTTCGGCGGCCGCAATATCCGCATAAAAGACAGCAGCAAGTTCATTCGCCACTTCCCTGTCGTATACAATCGCATTTACTTCAAAGTTCAGATCAAAGCTCCTGTAATCCATATTCGCCGTTCCAACTATGGCGATCTTTCTGTCGGTAACCAGTGTTTTGGCGTGAACAAATCCTTTTGTATATAAATATATTTCAACACCGGCTTTCAGCAGTCCGCCATAATACGAGCGGGCTGCCGCGTTAACCAGCACAGAATCCGAAACACCCGGCACAAGCAGCTTCACGGCAACCCCTCCCAGTGCAGCCACCGTAAGTGCGTCTATCAGGCTTTCTCCCGGAATGAAATAAGGCGTGGTGATCAGTATTTCTTCCGTTGCCAGGTTGATAGCCTGAAGCAAAGAAAATAATATAGTGGGCGTATCCGAATCCGGTCCGCTCGCCGCTATCTGAACCACCTTGTTGCCTTCAACGGGAAAAGCCGAAGGGCGGGGAAAAAACATTGCATCGGAATGTAAATGATCGTTTGCGCAAAAATTCCAGTCACATAAAAAAAGATACTGTAAATATAATACGCCCGGTCCGTCAATACGCAAATGCGTATCGCGCCAGAAAAGTTTATTGGGTTCCTCAGTATTGTTGATATACCTGTCGCTCACATTAATGCCGCCCACAAAAGCGGTACTTCCGTCTATCACGATTATTTTACGATGATTGCGGTAATTGAGCCGGTTGGCCAATGCTATAAAAATGATTCTATAAAAAGGGAACGCATGTACTCCCGCTTCCTTTAAGCGGGGTATCAATTTTTTACGAATGGTACGGCTGCCAAAATCATCATAAATAAAACGTACAGCTACTCCTTCTTTAACTTTTTGGATCAGCGCATCGGCTATGGCGCACCCTATTTCATCATCTTCATAAATATAATACTCTATATGAATGTGGTGTTTGGCCTGGCGAATGGCGCTTAACACTTCAGGAAATTTATATTCACCATTCACCAGTAATTTTACTTCGTTATTGGCTGTTAGCGGGCTAAAACTATCTTTAACCAGCATAATGGCTAATTCCCGGTTACTTTGTACTTCCGGATCACTATGGTCAAATGTATGTTTCGAATACTTGAATATATCTTCACGTAACTTCCCGGACAAGTCATCATCTGCAATTATTTTTTTACTGTACATTTTTCTTTTCCGGTAGTTAATGCCGAAAGAAAAATAGAAGAGCATGCCCGCAAACGGAACGAAGATAGCCAGCAGCAGGTAGGCTAAGGTTTTAGTTGTGCTGCGGGTATCGTAAATAATACGCAGGCAAACCAATAACAGAATAACCAGGTAAATAATTTCAAAAATAAGCAACCAGTTCATAAACATTTTTTCGCAATAGAAAGCGCATCTGAAAGTATTGCCATTCTTTTATTTATGCAATTTCATTCATTATTTTGAATAAGGATTTACCTGTTACGGTATTCTTTTGGAGTTATTCCTTCAATACGTTTAAATAGTTTTATGAAGTGGTTCATATTATTGAATCCAGACTGATAGCCGGCTTCCGAAATACTTATTGCAGAATCTACCAGGATATTTTTAGCAAGGTTAATACGTTCATTAAGTATATACTCAAGCGGACTAAGTCCGAAATTTTCGCGAAATAAATGGAAGAAGGCAGACTGGCTCATACAGGCTTCCCGCGCAAGTGTTTTTATATTCAGTTTTTCCGATAAGTTTTTTTTGATGTAACGAATAACCGGTGCAAATCTGTGGTCCTGAACAGGAGGAGGAACAGCCAGGTTTTGCGTTTGTATAACGCGGAGCAATAATATTTTAAGCGACAGGTCCGCTAATGCATCCTTTGCAATGTTATCCTCCATGCTGATACTGGTAAGCTTGTTAAGGCTTTG
This sequence comes from Agriterribacter humi, assembly GCF_009192765.1. Taxonomy (GTDB): domain Bacteria; phylum Bacteroidota; class Bacteroidia; order Chitinophagales; family Chitinophagaceae; genus Agriterribacter; species Agriterribacter humi. Next base: position 102,777 of record NZ_VOHQ01000016.1, read on the forward strand.
TGCCAGTTCCCGGTTATTCCTGAAATGATATTGGCTAAAATTCAGCTTCCATTCAAAGGGGCTCTCCTTATTAGGATAGGTTTCGTTTAAAAAATCCAATGTCCGGTATACCATATCCCATTCCAGAACCAAAGTAATACATTGTACAGGATGCTTTTCATCTGCTTCGGGGAAATCAACTTTCATGGAAACACCTGCAGGGAGAATAATGGTTTCTCCGGGCAAAAAATCGAATGCGGTTTCCGAAGATAAAGACATCCGTTTTTTTCCTCTCATCATACTTGAAATGACCAGCCCGTTATGAGATAAAGACACGTTGCGACACGGGTGGCAGGTCTCAAAAATATTGAGTTCGCAATGTTTGAGGTTAAAAACACGACGATGTTCTACCCTGCTTTCCAGCACCGTATTATCGCTCAGATTGATGGGATGTAACAAACAGATATGTTCCATAAAAAAATATTTTGGATCAACCCTTTTAAAGGAATGCGCAGCGGTTGCAAAAAGGTATGGTAAGTGCTATGAATTTACAACATTAACCCTTCTATGGAGCGTCAAACCATTTATTTTTTTTAATACCCATATAAAAAAGGTTACCTGCAAACAGGAGGATAGTTCTATTTTAAAGCAGAATCGTTCACAAAACGGGAATATGAGTTTGTTAGCTTTGAAACTGTTTTCAGGCTTTAAATTCTACAGCATTATGAGCATTACATTAGCAAAAGCAAAAGAAATTATTGCTGCCGGCGAAAAAAAGGCAGCGGAAATAGGACAGCCTATGAATATTGCGGTGGTGGATGCGGGAGGAAATTTAATATCGCATGTACGCATGGATGGTGCATGGCTGGGAAGTATAGACATATCCATTAAAAAAGCCTTTACTGCCAGGGCATTCGACATTACTACAAAGGACCTGGGCGAAAATGCACAGCCGGGGCAACAGTTTTATGGCATTCATGCATCCAACGATGGTAAGATAATGATCTTCGCAGGTGGCATTCCGCTTAAGAAGGATGGTAAGGTGGTTGGCGCTATTGGTGTTAGCGGAGGTTCGGGCGTTCAGGATCATTCTGTTGCCGAAGCAGGTGCAGCGGCCTTTTAAATAATCAGGCGGACAAATGCAGTAAAAAATTCTTTTATCTTTAAAAACATTTTTATGAGTCAGAATCATGGCGTTGCCTATGTTAAACCGGGAGTAGTTGAAATAAGAGAAATTGAGTTCCCTAAACTGGCTTTAGGCAACCGTAAATGCGAACACGGGGTGATCCTTAAAATTGTATCCACCAATATATGCGGGAGCGACCAGCACATGGTGCGCGGCCGTACTACTGCACCAGCGGGGCTGATACTCGGACATGAAATTACGGGGTTAGTAATTGAAGCAGGCAGGGATGTTGAATTTATTAAGGTAGGCGACCTGGTTTCCGTACCATTCAATATTGCCTGCGGAAGATGCCGCAACTGCAAGGCAGGGCAAACCGGCATCTGCTTAAATGTAAATCCCGGACGCGCCGGCGCGGCCTATGGCTATGTGGATATGGGAGGCTGGGTAGGCGGACAGGCAGAATATGTGATGGTTCCCTATGCAGATTTCAACCTGCTTAAATTTCCGGATAGTGACCAGGCAATGGCAAAGATCAAAGACCTGACATTGCTGTCTGATATTTTCCCTACAGGCTTTCATGGAGCGGTAACTGCGGGAGTAGGCCCGGGTTCTATTGTTTATATAGCCGGCGCAGGCCCGGTTGGACTGGCATGTGCAGCTTCCTGCCACCTGCTGGGAGCCGCATTGGTAATTGTTGGAGACATGATTGAAGAACGCCTTGCCCAGGCAAGAAGTTTCGGCTGCGAAACGATTGACCTGAAAAAAGATGCAACGCTTGCAGAACAAATTGAACAGATTGTGGGCGTGCCCGAAGTGGATTCCGCGGTTGATTGTGTTGGCTTTGAAGCTAAGGGTCATGGGCATGACAGTAATACCGAACAACCGGCAACCGTTTTAAATTCAATTATGGAAATTACCCGGGCCGGAGGTCAGTTAGGAATACCCGGGCTGTATGTAACGGGAGATCCCGGAGCTGTGGATGAAGCCGCAAAAAAGGGAAGCTTAAGTATACGGATCGGTTTGGGATGGGCTAAATCTCATTCTTTCCATACCGGACAATGCCCTGTTATGAAATACCACAGGAAGCTGATGAATGCCATTTTGTATGACAAGATAAAAATTGCAGATGCCGTAAATGTAGAAGTCATTACACTGGCAGAATCTGTAAAAGGATATAAGGACTTTGATAAAGGTGCTGCCAAGAAATTTGTTATAGATCCTCATGGGTTAATTCCCAATTAGCCAAGCTGGCACACCAGCAAAACTCGGGGTATACCCTGATTTTTTTAGCCGCAGATACGCAGATTAAATCTGCGCATCTGCGGCATTTTCTGCATGGGGTATATATAATTGATTTCTCACACAAATGGCGGGTATCCTGTTCTTTTATTCAGTAAAAATCCCGCCTGAAAAAGCGGGACAAATTAAAACGGCTAAATAAACAAAACTGCTTCTTTAATTATCAGCACCTGACATTTTTCGCTGTAAATTCAGTACCAACAGCCACACCCTCCATCCCTTTTCTTTTCTATCCTTTTTTGTTTCTCTTTACATCCGGGCATTCAAACAGATAGCGCTGTGTGAAACGTGAGAAGTGAAACACTTCTTACACCTTTATCCCCGTCCGAATGGCATTCGCCCCCACCTGAATGGCTCAGTCGGGCAGGCGGCGGGCTCTCACTTTTCACGATAACATACAGACATAATTTGCTTGACTTAACACCAGCTTATGGTGACAATAGCCAAAATCAGAAGAAACACAAACTTCATGGCTTTTAATTAAGGCAGCAATATCATAAATCAATGTTACCTGAATATGAATATTGTATTCCATTTTATTATCCTCCGCTAAATCAATATGCCTGCCCAACAAACAAAATCTAACCTGGTAATAAAAACATAATCTTGCAATGAATAATAAAGGTATTACTTTGAGTGAAGCAGTAATTTTTTTTCCTGCGTGAGACCTAAAAACAGAATACATTATGCTCACCATTATTATTTCGCTCACAGGAGCGATTGCACTGATTGTATTTTTGATTATAAAAAACAACAAAGACAGAAAGAAATATTTACCACCACAATCAACAGATAAAGTAGAAGAAGATAAAACGGAAAAGCAAAGGAGGCGGAACAAATTATAGCGCTAATAAACGTTTTATAAAATGCAGCGCACCAGATACTTTTTATTAAGTCATTAAAAACAAAGTATCCTCAACCTTTTTATAGTTCCTTTAAAGCCGTCTATCGCTACCCTCCACCAAGTGAACGGTAAAGATTTACCACCGCCTGCAATTGTTGCAAACGATCATTCACTCCTCCCAATTAGGCCTGCAACGGGCTTTGACGCGCCGTTATAATTTCTGTATAATTAGCCACCCTGTTTTCGGTTTATGCATCAGGCGCCAAGAGAAAAATTAAAAGCCACTCTTGATCCGTCGGGCGCAATGCCGAGTACCTGCACTGTTTTATTTTTGGCGCTCACTAAAGCGTCATCTATATCTTTCGGGCTATTCACCGCCCTGCCATTAATGTAGGTGATAATAACACCGGGCGGTATCCCCATGCGGTCAAAAAAACCGCCGTCGCGGACCTCCGTTACCACTACGCCCGAACTGATGTTAAACCGTTCCTTAATAGCCGGCGTAATGGGAGCAAAGGTGGCGCCCAGCTTATTGTATATTTCTTTGAGCGATTCGGAATCGGTTAATGGTTTTACGGCTTCTTCGCCTTTTAATGTAGCGGATGTGCTGTCTACTTTACCATCGCGTAAATAGGTAAGCCTGATTTTATCGCCCGGGCGGTGCCTGGCTACTCTTTCCGAAAATTCGGCTGATGAAAACAACTGAACGCCATCTATGCTCTGGATAATATCACCCTCTTCCAAACCCGCAGAAGCGGCTGCGCTCCCTTTTTGTATATCGGTTATAAATACGCCTTTTACCGTTTCGGGACCAATGCCCAACTGTTTGAAATACTGATCTTCAGCCGAGGGTGCAGGAAACGCAACGCCGAGGATACCCCGTTTTACGGTTCCGAATTCTTTTAAATCTTCCAACACTTTTTTAGCCAGGTTAACCGGGATAGCGAACGCGTAACCCGCATAGCTGCCGGTTAAAGATGCGATAGCCGTATTAATGCCGATGAGCTCACCCTTAACATTCACCAATGCGCCACCGCTGTTGCCGGGGTTGATAGCAGCATCTGTTTGTATAAAAGATTCAATAGCCGAATTGGTTTGAGCAGCACCCTGCCGGTAGCCCTCACTGCCCGGCTGGTTAATGATGCCGATGCTTCTTCCCTTGGCGCTAACAATGCCGGCTGTTACAGTAGTGTTCAATGAATAAGGATAACCCACCGCCAAAACATCCTCTCCTACTTCTATATCATCGGAGTTACCGAATTTCACCACCGGGATATTACTTGCCTTTACCTTAAGCAGGGCCAGATCGGTATTGGGGTCACTGCCAACGAGTTCAGCCACCAATTGGCGCCTGTCGGGGAATATTACTTCTATTCTTTCCGCATTTTCAATAACGTGGTTATTGGTGGCAATATAGCCGTCTGAACCAATAACAACACCCGAACCGGAGCCCATAGCGGGGCGGCTGCGCGACCGGCCCAGCAATTCATCAAAAGGATTATCCGACCCTGATGACGTATTGTAGGTTGTTTTGATATGCACCACACCGGGAGTAACCGCTTTTGCAGCCGTTACAAAACTAACACGCTCTGTTAACGCAGGGCTTTGAGCCGGTACAGTTCCGGCTTCGGGCTGCTGAAAGCCTGTGCCCCGCGCCGGGGGTTCAGCATTTTCTGCAGAAGTACCCGGTGTATCGCTTCGGCATGCGCAATACAGCACTACAGATAAAAAGACAACAAGGATAGCGGATGATTTATTCATAAAAATATTTTTATAGTTTGTGTTACGCAGATTAACCTTATCTTTTTTGAGACCTATATTTATATCAGAGCATAAAGATCATTAAAAGCTTCCGTCATGGAAGGATGTGTGTAAATCTTATCTCTCAGCTCCCGGTAATCCAATCCTGCATGCATCGCCATTTGAATGGTATTGATCATTTCGCTGGCATCCACGCAAAAAAGCGTACAGCCTAATATTTTATTGCTGCCACTATCCACTACAGTTTTTAATAACCCATTTGCATTATTCAATATGCGTGCACGGGGAACAGCCGATGCCGCAAGTGTAGCCACTTTTACAGCATATCCTTTTTCAACAGCTTCCTTTTCGCGCAAACCAATATGCGCAAGTTGCGGTGTAATGAACACCGAAAAAGCATAGGGTTTTCTTTGCAATACGGAAGTATAGGCGCCGCCAAATAACTGGTCCCTGACGATCCTGAAATCATCTAACGATATATAAGTGAATTGCGGCCCGCCGTTAACGTCGCCGATGGCCCAAATATGAGGAACATTGGTTTTTAAGAACGCATCAACCTGAACATAGCCGCGCTGATTGGTTTGTATACCTGCCGCTGCCAGGTTTAAACTTCCTGTTACGGGTTTTCTTCCGGTGGCTGCCAGCACGGCTGAAGCTTCCTGTTCAATTACCTGTCCGTCTTTATTTTTATATTGAACAATTACAGTATCACTACCTGTATCTGTAATTTTTTGAACTGATGCCCGGGTAATAATATTGATTTTTTTAGCAGTGAGCACTTTAAAAATTTCATCAGCAATATCTTTATCCTCTTTGGGTAAAAAAGTTGCTCCACGGTCTAACAAGGTTACTTCCGCACCAAATTTGGCATACATATCTGCAAACTCCAATCCATTAGTGTCCGGTAAAAATACTTGATTGATAAATTAAAAGGAGGCGAGTAGCCTCCTTTTTCGGTATTTTTAAGTTACCACACAAAAAAACAGCCGATGAGTAAAGGTACTTTTTTTACCGGACA
>NZ_VOHQ01000017.1 GCF_009192765.1 Agriterribacter humi
GATCACCTGCATCAAGGGTAATGCTGCTTCCTGCACAGATGGCTGCATCAGCACCGAGGTTCACTGTTGGTGGTGTTGTTACGGTAATATCTTTAGAATCTGTGGCATCACAGCCATTGCGTGTTACCGTTACGGTGTAAGTACCTGCAGTGTTAACAGAAATGGTTCTGGTGGTCTGTCCGCCGGGCATCCAGCTATAAGTTGTGCCTGCACCGGGATCACCTGCATCAAGGGTAATGCTGCTTCCTGCACAGATGGCTGCATCAGCTCCCAGGTTCACCGCTGGCGGTGTGCCACCCGTAACAATAATGTCCTGTTCGTAGGAATCTGAAACACCGCCACTGGTAGTTACAGTAAGGATTACATGGTATGTTCCGGCAATAGAATAATTATGTGATATTGTCGGATTGTCACCGGAAATAGCAGGACTGCCATCCCCAAAATCCCATACATAATTAGTTATGCCTCCGCTGCAAAGTATAGAAGCATTCGTAAAGTTTACAGAAAGATTACCACAAACACCGGTTTGGGTATAAGTAAACATAGGATCAACCGCTGGTTTTGCAGTGATAACAACGGTGTCTCTTGCAACACAGCCGTTTTTGGTAACAGTTACCCAATAGCTTCCTGCACCCAGAGCGGTCGTAGTTTTGTTGATTTCACCAGCATATGCAATGGGATTATACGTGCTGCCCCATTGATAAGTAGCGCCGGTTATTCCGGCATCCAGGGTCAGGTTTCCGCCAGTGCACATACTTTGGTCGGGACCAAGATTTACGGACAATGGAGGATTTACATTTACAGTTATTGTACCCGTTGCATCAACACCACATTTGGTTTTGGTAACGGTATAGGTTGTGTTTACGGAAGGACTGGCAACGGGGTTATATACAGAAGTGCTGCTTAAACCCGTAGCTGGCGACCACACATAAGTGGCGCCTGGTTCCGAGCCCGCATCAAGTTGTACGCTGCTGCCTGCACAAATATTTTTAGACGGACCCATATTAACCGGAGCAGGGCCGGGTGTGGGGTTGGGAAGTGTAATTTGCGTTTCAATAAAATCGTATCCGCCATAGTCGTTACCAACTTCATAAAATATATCGTAGGTACCTCCGGTTGGAAAGGTATGAACAGGATTATACACATAGTAATCAGCACCATCAATAAGCCATCCAATATAGTTTATGGGTTTTGCAGGATCACAATATGAAGAACTATCGTGAAATTGAACTTGCACATTTCCGCAATCGCTTATTATCTCATATCCGAATTTTCCTTTTACTCCTGGGGAAACTGTAATCATTATTGAATCTCTTACCAGGCAGGTTCCGTTGCCTACTTCAACCCAATAGGTGTTAACGCCTGCGGGGGGGGTTACAAAGCGATTGGGAAAAGTATTATATGCCGGGTCTTCCCAGGTATACGTGTCATAACCGGATACAGAACTCAGTGTGAGTTCAGTTCCCGTGCATATAGAAGTATCATTACCCAGGCTAAACACGGGCTTTTCAAATGTATTTACATAAGATGATTTAGTAGTTGTGTTTGTGCTGCCACCTTGTGAAGTTATCGTTAATGTTACTGAAAAAGTTCCAACTGCCGAATAAGTGTGTGAGGGATTGGCATTGGCAGTTGTAATGGTAACTCCATCTCCAAAATTCCAGGTATAGCTTACAATAGGATCGCCTGCGTTGAAAGTTGATGTGCTCGTAAATTGTACAACTAATGGTGCGCATCCCGAAGTTACAGAAGCCGAAAAATCCGCTGTTAAAGCGGATGGCTCACCTCCCATGTTATTGCCTGCATTTGAATTGACATATGTCAATAACAGCAGAGATACGAACAGTATAATTCTCTTCATAGGAAATTATTCTTAGTTAATCGAGGATATAGACAACAGTGGTAATAACGTATATTATATTTTTAAATTGTTGCAAACCATTTCCTTAAAAAAAAATTCATGGATAGCTTTGCAGGTGTTAACTTGTAACAATATCACCAATTGATTTTTAATTGATTTCACAAATTACCATACAGCAAATCCTTTCCAGGATTGACATTATAGACATAGTGGGAAGTTTTGTAAAGCTTAAAAAAAGAGGTACTAATTATCTGGGGCTATGTCCTTTTCATAATGAAAAAACCCCCTCTTTCACCGTTTCACCTGCAAAGGAAATCTACAAATGTTTTGGTTGCGGGCGAAGCGGAAATACCATCAGCTTTTTGATGGACCATGAAAAGTACAGTTACGCCGAGGCGCTGCGCTGGCTGGCAAACAGGTATAATGTAGAAGTGGAGGAAACGGAAGTGAGCCCGGCCACCCGGGAGTTGCATCAAACTGCCGATAGCCTTTATATCATCAACAACTTTGCTCAACAATTTTTCAGCGATCTTTTGCTCCGGAGTGAAGAAGGCCAGGACATTGCGCTGAGTTACCTGAAAGAACGGGGGTTCAATGCATCCATTATCGAAAAATTTCAAATGGGGTATTGCAGTCAGCAAAGGGATGCATTTGCAAAAGCCGCTGTGGCAGCGCAATACAATCCTGAGTATTTACAAAAGACGGGATTGGTAGTAATGAGAGACGATCAACTGGTTGATAATTACCGGGGGCGTATCACATTTCCCATACACAATCAAACCGGTAAAATTATTGGTTTTGGCGCCCGCATCATTGGTAAAAACGACAGGGCTCCAAAGTATATTAACACACCGGAAAATGAGATATACAGCAAAAGCAAAATACTCTACGGCTCTTATTTCGCCAGGCAGGCAATTGATAAGGCAGATGAATGTTTGCTGGTAGAAGGCTATACCGATGTGATTTCCTTGCACCAGGCAGGCATTGAAAATGTAGTAGCCAGTGGCGGCACATCTTTAACTGCTGACCAGTTGCGACTGATAAAAAAATATACCACAAATCTTACTATTGTTTATGATGGTGATGCAGCGGGTATTAAAGCAGCATTAAGGGGACTTGACCTTGCTTTGGAGGAAGGACTACAGGTACAACTGGTATTGATACCCGACAATGAAGATCCCGATAGTTATGTAAAAAAAACAGGCAGTGAGGAATTTAAAAAATTTGTAGCCGGTAATAAAAAAGACGTTGTTCTTTTTCAATTGGAAGTGTCGCTGAAAGATGCAGGAAGTGATTCTAATAAAAAAGCGGCTGTGGTTAACCGTATTGCCGAAACCATATCAAGGCTCAATAAAGCTGAAGATTTTACCAGGCAGCAGGATTATATCCGGCAGTGCTCCGGACTTCTTAAGATTGATGAAGCGGGATTAAATGCTTTAGTTAATAAATTTATCCGGGAAAGAATCACAAAGCAGGAAAATAAAATTGCATCGGACGATGCAAAAGCTGCTGCTGAAGCAGGCCAGGAGCCATTAGCAGCGGAAGAAGATTCTTTAAAACTTCTTAATAAGGATGAATTAATTGAGCGGAACATAACCAGAGCATTGATTGAATTTGGTGGCTATGCCTGGGATGAACAGCGCAAAGTATCGGATTATATTTTTGAGGAGTTTGAAATCAACGGATTGCATGAATTGATAGATAATAAACAAATGCTTTTGGTAATTGAAACGTATCAATCGTGGATTAAAGAAGGCATTGATGCCGGCCCCAAACAATTTTTATATCATCCGGATGTGCAGCTTAGTGCCGTTGTTATTGGCTTAATGGATACCCGCTATGAATTAAGCGCTAACTGGAAAGATCATTATGACGGACCCCTGCCTACACGTGAAGATCTTTATAAAGAAGAAGTTTCTTCAACACTGAACTATCTTAAATTGAGAAAAATTAAAAGGCTGATTGACGAAAATCAGCGCGATCTTGAAAAAGCATATTCTTCGGAGGACCAACTTACTTTATTACAAACACACCAGCATTTGAAACAGCTTGAAATAGCACTTACCAAAGATCATGGAACGGTAATCTTCAGATAAACGGGTTATATGTAATTCTGTAATGACAGGCTATTTTCCCGCTACAACATTTGCGGCTCTGCCGGAGGAGTAGCGGCTTGTTCGGGTTTTACTTTGAACTGCAATTAACACAGTACCTTTATCTTTTTTAATGATCGGTGTTAATTCCTTAACAGCAGATGCAGGCCTGCAGCACTTAAACCGCAGCGCAGTCCAAACATGATCGAGCGTTACCTGGTATTCACTTTCAAAGCCATTTTGATTGAGCATTTTCCAACTGCAATCCCTGTTCAGATCGCTCACAATTTTTGAAGTGGTTTTGGGATAAGCTATCCATAATTTTCCATCTTCATCCAGGGCGGGTAATACTTCTTTTAATATGCCATTTAACTGCGTTTCATTAATAGCGAATACCAATGCAAAATCTATACGTCTCGACTTGAGCAAAGGAGTAACATTCTTGGCAAATGCAATCTTGGCAAATTGTTTTTCGATGGAAGAAGGTAGGCCCTGGATAAGTAAATTCTTTTCTTCAGTAAGTTGAAGTTTTTCAAACATAGTCTGCATCATGCTTCAACACAATTTTTAATTGTTGCAAAAAGAGTTGCAAGATAATAAAATTATGCTGCATGACCAACTTTTGCACTAAATAAGTCCGCAAAAAGAAAGAAGAAATGAAAAAGCAGCACCGGGAAATTTTGTTTGCCGCTTATTTTACAGGCTTATAATATTTCATTGCGTCTTTCGCATAGCGCTTGACCTTTGCAATACGTGTTTCATCGGAAGGATGGGTGCTTAAAAATTCGGGTGGCTTTTGCCCGCCGCCGGCTTTTGCCATTCTTTCCCAGAACGGCACAGCCTCATTGGGGTTATATCCTGCCATTGCCGCAAAAATTAATCCGTATTGATCGGCCTCTAATTCCTGCTTGCGGGAATTGGGTAATAACACACCAATTTGAGCCCCGGGTGCGTATACTGTATTAAAGATATTATTTACTGTGGGATTGCCGGAGGTTAACACGCTGCCTACTGTTCCCAGCCCTTCTGCAAGGAGACCCTGGCTCATTCTTTCATTGCCATGCTGCGCTATGGCATGTGCAATTTCATGTCCCATAACTACTGCCAAAGCCGCTTCATTTTGTGTAACAGGAAGTATGCCTGTATATACCACTACTTTTCCACCGGGCATACACCATGCATTAACGTCTTTTGAATCTACCAGATTAAACTCCCATTGATAACCTTGTAAAATATCGCCTTTGTTTTCAGCAGTATAATATTGAGTGATGGCCTTTGAAATGCGGTTGCCCACCCGTTTAACCATTTCAGCATCTTTACTTACCGAACTGCTTACAATTTTATTCTGTGAAAGAAAGGTTTGATATTCTGATTTAGCCATAGATTGCAACTCTGCTTCCGGTAACAATTGCAACTGGTTTCTTCCCGTAATAGCGTTCCGGCTGCAGGAAACGGTTAAAAAGGCCAAACCCCCAATAAAAAATAATTTTAAACGCATGTGTTTTTGATTTGAATCTGTATTGTTAGCTAATATGATATACAATTGGTATAATTCAATTGTCATACCAAAAGTAATATGAATGTGTTATTTTTTAAGCGGGGCAAAAAATAATCAACGCCTTATTTTTCTGCGGTCACGATACTTCAGTATAGGCGCCTTGCTTTCACTTCCTTTTAAAAGCCTGGAAATGTTTTTTTGATGCGTAAGAATAACGAGCAGCGCCACTACTACAGCAAAAATACGATAGGCGTGATTATCTACATTGAAAATAACGAGAATGAATACCGGGAAGGCCAAACTGGCCAAAATAGAGCTGAGCGATACAAAACGGGTAAGAAATAATACAAGTGAGAAAACGCCTATACAACATAAGGCTGTCCATGGAGAAATGCCAAGCACCAGCCCGAATAATGTAGCAACCCCCTTTCCTCCCCTGAATTGAGCCCATATCGGATATATATGGCCCAGAACAGCACATAATCCCAATCCTATCTGAAAATTCGTTCTTGCAAACTCATCAACAATATAAAAAGGCAACAGGTAAGCCAGTTTAACAGCGGCAAATCCTTTGATCATATCTACGATCATTACAACGGTACCCCATTTATATCCAAGTACCCTGTATGTATTGGTAGCACCTGCATTTCCACTTCCATAATCTCGTATATCAATATTAAAGAAGTATCTGCTCACCCATACGGCAGTAGGAACAGAGCCTATGAGGTATGCTAATATTACCAGTGTAAGTTCGTTCATCAGATATCAGGTTGAAGTAAGGCTGCAAATATATATATATTTTTACAACTAAAGATCGCTTTTAAACAGTAGCTTCCTTTTTAAACGCCATACAAAGCCAATTATTTTTCTGCTGAACATTGTGTGTTAAAAAAGACTGACTAAAGGCTAAAGACTCCACTTCAGTTCTGTCTTCCTGCAATATACCGCTAATAATCAATAAGCCGTTGTTATTTAAGGTCTGATGAAAACTTTGCATATTGGCAAGAATAACATGAAGATTGATATTGGCAAGTATGATATCCCATTTTTCTCCGCCAGGAAAATGATCTTCTTTTATAAGCTGTATTTTTCTGCACCTGTTTCTTTTAATATTTTCTGAAGCATTTTCAATGCTCCAATCATCGTAATCAATAGCCAGCACTTTTTCTGCATTCATTTTTTCGGCAAGAATGGCTAATATACCTGTACCTGTTCCAAAATCCGCCACCTTTTTCCCGGCGCAGTTATTCTGCTGCAAGCTTTCAAGCATCAAACCGGTAGTGGCATGATGCCCCGTGCCAAAGCTCATTTTGGGGGTGATTATAATTTCATATGCAACATTCTTTATGCTTTTATGGAAATTAGCTCTTACGGCTACAAAATTTTCAACTATTACCGGTTCAAAACTATTTTCCCAAATGGCATTCCAGTTTTCATTCTTAACAACAGATATGGAATACCTGGTATCTGGCTGCATTAGCTGATAAAATACAGCTTCATTATACTTTGTTTCAGGAATATATACTTTTACAAAGCCCTCCCCTTCTTCAAATCCTTCTGCCTCTATACCCTCATTCAAACGTGCAATCAGCATTTCGCCCTGCTCACTGCTTTCTACTTCGCATGTTATTTCGATATATTTTTCTTCCATTAGTTAAAATTAAAAAGCTACCCATTAATAACAGGTAGCTTTTATGAAATATCTATTATAAAACTAATTATGAGATGCATTTGACTCACTCTGTCCCTGGTCTGCGGGCCGCGGCTTGGGCGCAAAGTCTGGTTTAGGCATCAACGCTTTTCTGCTTAGCTTAAATTTACCGGTTTTGTGATCAACGCCTACCAATTTTACTTTTACCACATCGCCTTCTTTCAGTACACCTTCCATGCTTTCAAGGCGTTTCCAGCTAATTTCGCTTATGTGCAAAAGCCCCTGTTTGCCAGGCAGGAACTCTACAAATGCGCCAAATTCCTTTATCCCTTTTACTGTGGCTTCATATACCTCGCCTACTGAAGGTACAGCAACAATGCCTTTTATCCACGCTACTGCTTTATCCAACCCTTCTTTAGCCGGAGAGAAAATACTTACCTCCCCTACCGTGCCTACTTCCTCAATATTAATAGTAGCGCCTGTAGTTCTTTGAATTTCCTGTATTACTTTGCCCTGGGGCCCGATAACCGCGCCAATGAATTCCTTGTCAATAAACAATTTCTCCATTCGTGGTGCATGCGGTTTCACTTCTTCGCGTGCAGCGCCCAGGCAGTTATACATGGCATCTAATATATGTAAACGTCCTTTGCGGGCCTGTTCCAGTGCTTCACGCATGGTATTCATGCTCAGCCCGTCTATTTTAATATCCATTTGCACGCCGCAAATTCCTTCTCTTGTTCCGGTAACTTTAAAATCCATATCTCCCAGGTGATCCTCATCTCCCAGGATATCGGTTAAGATCGCATATTTATTATCGGTTCCCCGCGTAATTAATCCCATAGCCACACCACTTATATGTTTGGGAAAGGGAACGCCGGCATCCATTAATGCCAGTGAAGCTGCACAAACGGTAGCCATGGAAGATGATCCGTTTGATTCAAGAATATCACTCACTACCCTTACGGTATAGGGATAATCATTTCCGGGCATCATTTGTTTTAATGAGCGCAATGCCAGGTTTCCATGTCCGATCTCCCTTCTGCCGGGGGCACGTAAAAACTTAATTTCACCAGTAGAAAAAGGAGGGAAATTATAATGTAAAATGAATTTTGAGTAGTCAGATTTCGCAGCGCTTTCTATGAGCAACTCATCTAAGGGCGTTCCTAAAGTAACGGTAGTCAGCGACTGTGTTTCGCCCCTGGTAAATAACGCAGAACCATGGGGTGTTGGCAGGAAATCGGTTTCCATTGCCAGTGGGCGTACTTCATCTAACTTTCTGCCATCAAGCCGGGTGCGGTCATCAAGGATCATGTTTCTTACCACTTCCCACTGAAGGTCTTCAAAATATTTACCAGCGAGCTTTATATCTTCTTCTTCCGGTTCTTCACCAAAACTGGCTATCAGTTCTTCTTTGAGCTTTGCGTAAGCATCGCTTCTTTCATGCTTGGCAGAACCTGCTTTAGCAATTTCGTATATTTTATCTTTGGCAAAAGCATTTACTTTTTCGAGTACCTCTTCCTTTTGTACAGGCTTTGGATAGTCCCTTTTTTCAGAGATTCCTTTTTTACCTCTTAGCTCCTGCTGTGCTTTAATCTGTAGTTTAATGGCTTCGTGAGCCACTTCAAGGGCCTTTACCAGGTCTTCTTCGGCGCATTCTTTTGATTCGCCCTCTACCATCATCAGGTTCTTTTCTGTAGCCCCTATCATAAAATCCATATCTGCTTTTGCCAGTTGGGTACGGGTAGGATTAACAATATATTCATTTTCAACCCTGGCCACACGCACTTCAGAAATAATTTCTTTGATAGGAATATCTGAAACCGCTAATGCCGCTGAAGCAGCGAGGCAGGCCAAAGCATCGGGCATTACTTCAATATCACTTGAGATAAGCGTTATAATTACCTGTACTTCACAGAAATAGTCTTCAGGAAACAGTGGACGTAAAGCACGGTCAACCAGGCGGCTGGTCAACACTTCATAATCGTTCAATTTTGCTTCGCGTTTAAAAAAGGAACCGGGGATACGGCCTGCGGAAGAAAATTTTTCCATATAATCCACGCTCAGCGGAAAAAAGCTTTGTCCGGGTTTTGGTTCTTTGTTGGCTACTGCGGTAGCCAATATCACGCAATTTCCCTGGCGCACAACAACAGAGCCATCCGCCTGGCGTGCAAGTTTACCTGTTTCAATGGTTATGGTACGTCCGCCGTCCAGGTCAAATGATACACTAATTGGTTGAGAGAGCATAAAATGATTTGAATTTATGGCCTGCAATTAAAGTATCAGTGGAGAATAAATACCGTGGTATTGCAAACCGCGTAGTTAAATAAAATAATAAAACGATTGTCATAAAACTACTATTCCCAACATTGCAGGTTGGGAATAGTTATGATTGACGAATACGTTATTTTCTGAGTCCAAGCTTTTCAATCAGCTCGCGGTAACCCTGAAGGTTATGCTTGCTAAGGTAGGTAAGTAAACTCTTTCTTTCCCCTACCAATTGCAGAAGGCCCCTGTTGCTGGAGAAATCTTTTTTGTTTTGCTGCAGGTGTTTGGAAATATGTGCAATGCGTTCTGTTAATAAAGCAATTTGCGCTTCAATAGAACCTGTATTGGTTTCTTTTCCACCAAATTCTGCGAAAATCTTTGTTTTTTTGTCGGCGACTAATGTTGGCATCTCAATTTTTTTTTAAAACATCCCAATAATATCTTCTTCTTATTTGGCCGCAAAGGTAGTAAAAGATCATAAAAAGGGGAATTATTTATTGAAATATTTTTTAACGTAAATGCTTTACATTCAAACCATATAATACCACAAAAAGAATTCCGATAAAAGCAATTGCCGATGAGGTTATGATCGTCAGAAAATTTCCTCCTCCAAAAGCTATAAAAGGACCCGCAATACTTATAACCGTTCCCAGCAAATAACTGTAAAATCCCGCTTTCTTTAAACCAAACATTAGTATAGCTCCCAGGAGTGTGAATACAGAAGCAACGATGCTGAAGAGCGCGCTTTTTTTAATATTGGCAGGTTGCAGCATTTCGCTGGTTCCCGATAACATTTTTTCGGCCAGCCTGGATCCTGTATTTCCTTCATCTTCCAGTTTTTCTTTGGCATCCTGCATAGCGGCCTGCGCAACCCCGGCCGCGGTGTTTGCGGTAAGATAGCTGCTTATTCCGCTGATGATACCCCATCCGCTTCCAATAAAAGTAAGAATACATAAAACGGTAAGAAATACGGGTCTTGCAGGTTTAGAAACTGGTTGACCGGGTTCAAAATTTTCCATGGCTTGATGTGTTTTAGTGTACAAGGATAATAAAAGATTCTTATATCTGAAAGCGATTTAAAATATTCAGAATCTAAAATACTTTTGATAATCAGTAATTTCCCGGAAAATTCAGGCGATTTGAGCAGATTATACAATTTTGCAATAATAGGCTGCGGCCAAATAAGTGTAAGGCATGCAGAACAAATAAAGAAATATGGAAGCCTCCGGGCGGTATGCGATATCAACCGGCAAAGGGCAGATCAAATGGCTGCACGGTATCATTCAAAGGCATATTACCATATTGACGAAATGCTGCGCTCTGAAAAGGCGATTGATGTTGCCGCAATTTGCACTCCAAATGGATTGCATGCTGTACACGCTATAGCATGCCTGAAGCATGGAATGCACGTGCTTTGCGAAAAACCGATGGCCATTACTGTAAAAGACGCCAGTGATATGATGCAGGCAGCCATTGCAAATAACAAAAAACTCTTTGTTGTAAAGCAAAACAGGTACAATCCGCCGGTGGCTGAACTGAAAAAAATAATCAGGGAAAATACATTGGGAGCTATATATAGCTTCCAGATCAATTGCTTCTGGAACCGGCCTAAAGCATATTACCAGCATTCCTGGAGAGGTACCAAAGTATTGGACGGAGGAATATTATTTACCCAGTTCAGCCACTTTATTGATCTGCTGTACTGGCTGCTGGGCGATGTAAAAAATGTAAATGCTATAGGCCGTAATTACCAGCACCAGGATTGTATTGAATTTGAAGACACCGGCATAGTACAATTTGAAATGCTGAATGGTGCAATAGGATTATTGCATTTCAGTATAAACAGCTTTGAGTGCAATATGGAAGGATCTGTTACCATATTGGGAGAAAAAGGAACGATAAAAATTGGAGGACAATACCTCAATGTGCTGGAGTACCAGCGTATCCTGGATTACAGGGCTCCTCACCTTCCTGAAAGCAAAGGCGCTAATGAATATGGTTTTTATACAGGAAGCATGAGCAATCATGATAAGGTATACGAAAACCTTTTAAAAGGGCTGGATGGCAGGGAGCATGAATCTGCTATGGCTGAAGACGGAATTAAAACCGTTGAGATCATTGAGAAAATTTACGCGGGTATAAAGTCTTTTTAAATAACTGTTCTTGAAAAAAATTTATTTCACTGTAATTAATGAACTGGTTTACGATCAGCGTATGATTAGAATATGCGGTACGCTGTCGCGCCAAAATTATGAGGTTGTGCTTGTAGGACGGCAGTTCAAAAGGGCTGCCACGCTGCAGTCACACCCCTTTCAACAGGTACGGCTGCATTGCTGGTTTACCAAAGGAAAATCATTATATATTGAATTTAATATCCGCCTGTTTTTTTACCTGCTGTTCAAAAAAATGGATGCGCTCTGCGCCATTGACCTGGATACCATTCTTCCATGCTATTGGGTATCGCGTGTGAAGGGAATACCCAGGATATATGATGCACATGAATTGTTCTGCGAGATGAAAGAAGTGCGTACCCGTGAGCGTATTTACCGCTTCTGGAAAAAGATAGAGCGGTTTGCTGTTCCCAGGTTTAAGCTGGGTTATACCGTTAATTTGCCGATTGCGCAGGAATTTAAAAAAATGTATAATGTTGATTATGCCATAATCAGGAACATTGCGGTTTTGAATAATCCTGAACTGCAGCCGGTGAAAACGGAAACCTTTCTTTTATACCAGGGAGCGGTTAATGAAGGCAGGAGCTTTGAAACCCTTATTCCTGCTATGCAGCATATTGATGTGCCACTGATGATATGCGGCGATGGCAATTTTATGCAAGAGGTAAAAAGACTGGTTGAAAAGTATAACGTAAAACATAAAGTTATTTTTAAGGGAAAGATTAACCCGGATGCATTAAAAAAGATAACGCCGTTGGCCACCATTGGCATTACGCTGTTTGACAGGGAAGGAATGAGTAATTATTATTCATTGGCCAATCGTTTTTTTGATTATATACACGCAGGTATACCACAGCTTTGTGCAGACTACCCGGTGTATCGTGAAATGAATGCACAATTTGAAGTTGCAGTGCTCATATCCGATTTATCTTCCGAAAATATTGCCAAACAGATTAATATATTGCTAGCCGATACCGCGTTATACGGAAAGCTTTGTGAAAATTGTCTGGCCGCAAGAGCTGTATACAACTGGCAGCAGGAAGAAAAGAAGCTGGTTGAATTTTACAACAATCTACTGCAATAAGATTGGAAAACCATTTACATATCGTTTGCTTAGATGTGCCTTACCCGCCTGACTATGGCGGGGTATTTGATCTTTATTACAAATTGAAATACCTGCATGAAAAGAACGTGATCATTCATTTGCATTGTTATGAATATGGAAGAGGAAAGCAGGATGCATTGCTGCAGTATTGTAAAACGGTTCAGTATTATAAACGTTCCAAAGGCTGGCGGGGGCTTGTAGCAGGAATACCATACATTGTTGGCTCGCGTGCCGATCCGGAATTACTGCAAAATCTGTTTAAAGATAATTACCCCGTACTTGTAGAAGGTATACACAGCACTTACCTGTTGCACAAAAATAAGCTGGCAGGAAGAAAAGTAATTTTGCGGTTGCACAACATCGAATTTGAATATTATCGCCAGTTAGCGCGCCATACTACTTCCCCATTCCATAAAATATATTATGCGGTGGAAAGTGTTTTTCTGAAGCGGTATGAAAGAAAGATCGCTCATAAAGCCAGCCTTACTATTGCTGTAACGGAAAAGGATGCCGCAACTTATGCGTCTCTGTTTGGTGTAACGAATACCCGCCATCTTCCTGTTTTTACTGCATGGAATACCATGGCAGGCAAAGAAGGGAAGGGATTTTATTGCCTTTACCAGGGTAATTTATCGGTAAGTGAAAATGAACGGGCTGCCATATGGCTTATTAAAAATGTGTTTTCCGGTTTGAAGATCCCCTTTATGATTGCGGGCAAAAATCCTTCTCCTACCTTAAAAAAAGAAGTACAACTTCATGAGCATATCAGCATAATCGAAAATCCCTCGCAAGCAGAAATGCAGCAACTGGTTGAAGATGCGCAGATCAACCTGTTACCTTCCTTTACCACTACGGGAATAAAATTAAAATTTTTACATGCTCTTTTTTGCGGAAGGCATTGCATTGCAAATACAGCTATGGCGGCGGGAACGGGCATGGAAAACGCCTGTACCATTGCGGAAGATGATAAGGCCTTTAAAGCTGCTATACAAGCGTTATACCATCAGCCATTTACAAAAGAAGCGATAGCGGAGCGGCATGCATTGCTTGAAAAGCATTTTAATAACCGGCGCAATGCCGCGCAATTAATAGAATGGATATGGGGACGGTTTTCGGCAGAATGATCGTCATCTTCTTATTGTCTTAGAAAAGTAGCTGTTCCATTCACTTTCTGTGTAACCTCATACTCATCATTACCCTGCCTGGTAATCGTTGACCTGTTTACGGCCGATTGTATAACGAGTGTATCGCCGGTTATGGTGAACCTCGCGCCTGCCGGATCCGAAGCGCCCGGCGGTTGTTGCCCGTTGGTATCAGGAATGTCGAATATAGATCCGTTTGGGAAATAGAGGGAATCATTGCCTACCTGCTGGTAATCGCTGCTGGCACTGCTGGAAGGCAGGTCAAAATCAAGTTGTTCTTCCTGCGGATCGAGAGGGATGCCTCCCAGATAGGTAATTATTTTAACGGTGGCCGAAATGGTATAACCCACATCGGTGGTTTCCATTTTATCGGCTGTAACGGTAAGAATACCCTTGTTGTTTTGCGTAGTGGTGGCATATGTGGCCACGATCCTTCCCGGAACGCCTCCATAGTCAAAAGTAGTTCCGGATTCCACTGCCACGCTAAGCCCGTTAAATTTCCACACGCCCAGCAATGAAGCCGGGTTGTTACCGGGTGAAGGATTTTCAAACGACAATTCTTTCTGGCACGACAGAAGGGAAAATGCCGATAAGAGCATGAACAGGAATGCAGGGATAGTGCGCATAGGGTTTAATGCATTAGAATGCAAATATATATAATAGTTATAGCTTTTCTCACTTATTATAACTCCAAAGGGCAAAGCTTGCAAGACTTTTAAAGTAATCTTGCAAGCTTCACACAAAGAAAAATTAATCTTTTAAGTTCAGGTATTTTTTAACCTCAGCGTAATTGTTCCAGTCAACGGCTGCTGCTTTACGGGCTGCCGGTGTGCCCCCGGGAATAAGGATGTACCGGAACTGAGATATACCCTGACTACTTGATACATCGTAATTGGAGGTTAGAACAATTGTATCTGCCGAAAGATATGGATTGATTACAATATTTGGATCCGTTTCTTCTGCATCAAAAAGTATGGTCGGTAGCACAGAACAAGGGAGAGAGACAACGAGAGGATTATCAGCATTGTTGAGATTCCAGTATATTTTTACCGCTCCAGAATTCAATATTTCATTCGACAAACCAGGGGCAGGAACAATGGCTACACCATTCTCATCAAAGCTTACATCCAGCCATTCTGAATAAATTACATTGGCTGTACCATCATCCCCTTTAGCTCCTGCGGGTCCCTGGGCTCCTGTGGGACCAGCTGCTCCTGCCGGGCCGACAGGACCGGCCGGCCCTTCTTTTGAACATGATGCTAATGATATGCTTGCTGCCACAAATGCAATGACAGCTATTTGAAAAGTCAATTTTTTCATACCGAATCAATTTTGGTTAATAGAACACTAAAAATAGTGAATTAATGATTAGGCTATATTATATCGCAGCAATTTATCTTTTGCAGCAAATTGTATTGAAATTGTCCTTCCCAGCCATGTTTAATAATTCCATGTTATCCATGTTTTGGCATCAAGGGCGCTTACCATATCATAGCTGGTAGCACTGGTTTGTATAAAATAATATCCCTGTGGAATTAATAGTTGAATAAGGCTTTGCGCTGCAGGACCCGAAGATGGGTATGTTCCATATGTACCTAGTATAGAAAACACGGCTCTCCCGTCAGCAGTGAATTCGGGGGTACCAACAGCTCCACCGTAATGTGGTTCAAGACCCGTACCCGCAGCATTTATAAACAGCGGCGCAAAAAAATCCACTCCGGAATCATATTCGGGCGCATATATCAGTGAATAAAATTTGCTCAGTGTATTTATTCCAAAAGCATCATCAGCACCGTTTACATGAAAGCCTGCGAAAGATTCCCAGTAAGCCCCGTCATTTACAGCGGTTTGCCACCAGCGTTGCGGAGCGTTTACATCCACTTTTAAAGGCATGAAGGCGCCGGCAATGACACCGGCAGCATTATTTGCTGAGAGATTGAGCGTTTGGGTGGACTCATTCCAGGAAACGTCCGAAAATCCATTGATGGTCTGGCTCCCGTTTATCAATGGAGACTCGAAAACAATGCCCCCGGCATTAAAATAATAAGAAGTAGAAAACTGTTTAATTGTTCCACCCGAAAGCCATTGAAAAATAATCGTCCTGGAAGCCGGGTCAACAGATACTTCATATTCCACACCATTCAGGGTTAATCTTTTAAAATAATTCTTAATGTTGGCTACATTTATAAAAGATAAGGCATCTGCCCATTCGCCATTTTGCCACTCATCTAACTCCTGCTGCGAAGCTTTTTCCAGCCTGAGTTTGGTATTATTCATTTTTCCGGTAAGTATAATGCTGTCTGCATATAAAGTATCCAGTGAAAATTCAAAATCGGAAAGCAGTCCGCTTCCATAAGAACCTCCGTTTACGGCAGCATCGGGATCGGACAAAAGATGGAGATAGGAATAGGTATCAAAAATTAATGTGGGTTGCTGCAATGCTTTTAAACGATAGCTGCTTTCTTTCTGGTGTTTGGCGGTAACCGTATCAAAATCCGAATACATGAATACCCTGTTCTCGTTATTGAACCTGAAATAGAAATGGTAAATACCACCACTGCCCGGTATGATAGTAGCCTTCCAGCCTGTTGGTGAACTTACAAGTGCAGCCTGGTAATCGCTCAGTGTTTTATTAATGCGTTCATCGGGCGACTGATCAAAAACCGGTTCATCTTTACGGCATGCCGTAAGACAAAGCGTTATTGATAAAATATATAAAGCGATCTTTTTCATCTGTATATTTTTTATTTTTTGGTCCTATTTCACCAGCGCCGTTATGGATGCTCTTGTACGGGTTTGCAAACTGTAAAAATTAATATTCCAAACGTCTTTAAAATAATTGACCACAATAGCTTCTTTCTGGCGCAGTTTGGTTTGTGCCTCTTCATCTGCAAGACCGTTTACCATCGCGTTAAACCAGTTTCTGCCTTCTACCAGCATCATAGAAGTCATTTCTACAAAATCCTCATCCGGGAAAGACATGGCGTAGGCAGAGATAAATCCCAGTTCGTTGGCGGCTTCATCGCTTACATTGTTCCAGTTGGAAGTATAATTGCCCACGGATACCTGTTTGAATTCCTGGGGATACATCACGTTCTGGTGCAGGATATGGGCAAATTCGTGCTCTATGGTATGAAACATTTGTTTCACGGTAAAAGAATCTGAGGGTTGATACCCATCCATTCCCTTAACCCGGAAATCATTGAGCTGGTACAATAATATTTTGCGTCCGCCTTCGGCCTGGCCTAATGTAATGGTGCCATCCATATTCCAGCTTGCACTTCCCGCCAGTACAAAAAACTTTGGGCAATATTTTTTCATGAACAATTCATTGGTTTCGGCCACATAGTTGTCAATCCACACCTGCTTTACCGCGCTCAGCACCGGTAACACTTTCTCTTCATCGGGCGGCACTATAATTTTATTGAATTCCATTTCAGACTGGTCCCATTTATATTTTACCGCCACATTGTATGGCACGGTAAGGTTGCTGAGTATCCACTCGTCAATGGGACCTTTTACCCAGGTATCACCTCCCAGACCGGCAATATTATCGGCATTGCCTGAAATATCGTCTTTTCTGCAGGACAGCATTGTCACTGTACAGGAAAAAACGAATAAAAAGGTTTGTAATGATTTCATATAATGGTTTATAAGTTTATTGTGCTGTAAGCCAATTTTATGTTGCTACCTTGGATTCTGATCCACATCCGATAATTCTGCTGTTTCGGGTATTTGCAATACTCTTCGCAAATCATTTTCGCCCAGTTCAATTACTTCACCTTCGGTGGTAGTATGCGTTACCACAATCTGATGTCTTAAAATATCGAACCAGCGCATCCCTTCCTGCGCATATTCGGCCCTTTTAAAATCGAGTATCGTTTGCAGTATGCCATTCTGCAGGTTAGAAGTGCCGTAAAAATTTTTAATTTTCGTTTCAGTAATACGATGTGTTGCTGTATTATAGCCGGTGATCCGTGTGGAAGCGTAACTATTGAGATCTGTAAGCGCATCATTGGTATTATTGAGGGCGTTATTGGCCTCAGCTTTATTGAACAATACTTCCTCCACTGTAAAAAGAGGAACCATAATATATCCCACACCTATATTTGCATTTACAGAGTTGCGTACAAAGTATTCATTGATCTTGGGGATCATATAATTATTGGTGCCGGCTGTGTATATATGGTTTCTGAACGCCCAGTTACCGCCTGTAACATTACTTGCAAAAATTTCGTCACGGATCGCGGATGTCATACCATACCGCACACTGTAATAATAACGTCCCCACCACGATGGCGTTTCTCCAAGCAGTAAATTAGCCGACTGGGTTGCTTTTGCATATTCTGCCCACATTTCCCGGTAAGTATAAGTAAGGTAGGTTGTATTCCAGGGGCGCAATAAGGTAGTTACATTGCTGCTGGTAAAAACCTGGTTGGCATGTTCAATAACTTTTGCATATTCTTTTTTAAACAAATAGAAACGGGCGGCAAATGCATGGGCTGCGGTTTTGGTGAAATGATAACGCGGAACAGTATACTGCTGGTCCACTATTAAAGGAAGTCCTTCCAGTAAATCTTTTTCAATCATTTCATATACATAGCTCACTGTTTTTCTTTCATAATTTTTGATCACCACTTTTTCCGGTTCTGTAACGTATGGAATGCCAGGGTCGCTGGTGGCGGTAGCAGGATCATATACTTTTGAAAATAAGGTTACCAGCATAAAATGTGCATAGGCTCTGGCAACCAGCGCTTCTCCTTTTTGGGCCTGGTAATCGGCGGGGTTTGAAGCGGTATTGCAGGCTTCTAATGCATGGTTGGCCGCAGCTATAGCCGCATAGCAGGCATTCCAGTAGTATTCAGGAGAATCCTGCTGGTTATCGGCTACATCTTTATACAGGTAAGAGTCAACATTAGTCCTGTCCTGCTCCCCCACTCCTTTATCGGCAACATTATCCGACAGCGACTCACAAAACTCCATATAATTGGCCTGGGGATATGCCGTGCCCAGGAGTTGTGAAACCTTTTCGGGCGAATTAAGCTCCGTTCTGTTATCAGGCAAATGTTCCAGGTATTTTTTACAACCGGTATTTGCTGCAAGCAATACAACAGAGAAGTATATAAAAGTTTTTTTCATGATTGAATAATATTAAATGCCCACTTTTACGGAAAGTGTAATTTGTTTTTGAATGGGTTGCGCCACGCCACCTGAGTTAAAAAATTCAGGATCCTGTCCTTTCAATTTTTTATCGGCATATATAAGCCACAGGTTTGCGGCCGCAGCCGTTACCGACAAACTATTGAGACCTAAGCTTTGTACTGTTGTTAAGGGTAACTGGTAAGAAAAAGAGACGGTTTTTAAACGTACAAAATCACCATTGGCAACCCTTTGAGTAGAATAATTATAATTATTATAAGGATAAGCGGCATTGAGCTGCGCGGCTTCAAAGGCTTCCAATATGGAAGGAACATTTGTTAACAATTGATCGCCCGGCAATACCCACCTGTCATTAAACTCCTTAGGCATGGCATCCAGGTCGGAATAATAGGTTTTGAATGCGGGGTATAATCTTATCTTATTGCCAGCCTGGTAAGTAATAAAAATATTCAGGGAAAATGCGTTGTAATGAAAGGTATTGGAGAAACCGCCATTAAAGGGCGGATCAACAGGTCCCTCATATACCAGGTGTTCGGTTTTTTCATCCTGAAGGTAAACAGCCGAAGCCGTTTTGCCCGTTTCATCTACAAACTGCGGTATACCGGTATTGGGGTCCAGTCCTTTATAGTTCAGCGAAAACAGGCTGCGTACGGGATATCCTTCTTTATTGCCTCCTTCCGCCACCACAAGGCTGAAGATGTTAGGAATGTTTTTGGCATTGGTGATCTTGTTCTTATTGTAACCGAAAGTGAATGTGCTTTTCCACCCCCAATTGCGCTCACGTATAATTTCACCTCCCAGGAGCAGCTCGCTGCCCCATGAATCCATATCGGCGTAATTGGCTGCTTTATAGGCTTCACCACCAATACCTGAAGTTTTAATAATGCTGATCAGATCGAAACTTTTACGCTGGTAAACATCAATGCTAATATTCAACCTTCTGTCAAACAATGTAGCATCCAGGCCTATATTTCCGGTATATGATTTTTCCCAGGTGAGTTCCGAATTTTCAAGGCTGGCCAATTGAATTACGGATTCCCGTTCCGACAAATACGGCCTGTTGGCATTAATGCTTCTTAAAACCACGTTGGAATTATTGGCGGGCCCCATACTTGCCGTTAAGCCGTAGCTGGCTCTTAGTAATAAATTATCCAGCCAGCCTATATCACGCATGAAAGATTCCCTGTCCACGTTCCACGATGCCGCAACGCTCCAGGTAGGCAACCAGCGTGCCGTACTGGAGTTTCCCAGGCGGTTTGAACCATCATACCTGCCGGTGGCTGTAAAATTATATTTTGAATTGAAGGTATAATTGCCCGTTGCATAAAACGCAACAAAACGATCGTAGTCCTTACTCATTCCGTAATAGGGAAAATTACTTTCGATGGTTTGTTTGAGTATCCTGTAGTCAATGGCGGGCAAACCACCGTTATCGTACTGGTATCCATACCCGGTATTGCTGAAGTTTTGCCTGTCGGCAGATTTTACCTGCATACCTCCCAGGAGATTTATCGAATGGTTGTCATTAATAACAGTGGAATAATTGATACTGTTCCGGAAATCATAGCTCAGTAAAAAATCTTCAGCCCTGTTATAAAAACCGCCATAGGGTAATACTACAACGGGTTCTGCTTCCGGATCATCCGGATCGCGGTACAGGAATTTATTGTTTTCGGCAATAGTAGCTGTGCCGGCCGACCTGTAGGCTTCGGCCATATTGGCGTTTTCGGTAACCTGGTGCTCGCGGGTTGATTTTACATAACGCAACGCACCGGTAAATTCATACCTGAAATTCCTGGCGAATTTGTAGTTAATATCTCCCTGCAGCCTCAGGTCAATAATATTAATATCAAGAAAATTATTCCTCAGTTCATTAATAACATTAAAAGGCGCAAAATTTCGCCTGAAGTATTCTTCGTTGCCATTTTCATCGTATGCTGTAATGGTACGGCTCGTATTTAATGCAAAGCTAAAAGGATTAATATCAAAGTCGCGGTCGTACTGCCCCTCAACCGGGTTGGGATTCCGGGCTAAGGTTCCCGGCGCTCTTTGCTGGCGAACAGAACCCAGGGTGGCGAAGCCAACGGAAAATTTATCGGAGAATTTATAATTGTTCCGGAAGTTGAGGGTATAGCGGTTAACCTTGTCGGCTATCGTCCAGCCATTGTCTCCATAATAACTCATCGAAAAATAATTCTGCGACCTTTCTGTACCGCCGGATATACTCAGTGAATGCTCCTGCACCAGGTTGTTGCGGAATAAAATATCGAACCAGTCGGTATTGGCAGTAGCATAGCGTTTCAAAAAAGCCGCTCTTGCTTCCTGGGTATTCTCAAGCGGAAAATTCCCGTTGTCATCGGCGCTCATTAATTCATACATCTTTCCGTATACACCGTTATCTGCCCGGTTAAGAATATCGGGATTTAAGGAACCTTTGCGTTCCAGTTCTCCCAGCACCGACATTTGTTGCAGGGAATTCATTATATTGTAATCGAAGTATGTGGGTTTTAACTGAGTGGTAAAATTGCCCGTATACGCTACCGTAGTTTTGCCGGCCCGTCCTTTTTTTGTGGTGATCACCACTACCCCGTTCATGGCTCTTGCGCCATACAATGCAGTAGCAGCGGCATCTTTAAGAATATCAAAACTTTCAATATCATTGGCATTCAAACCCGCAACTGCTGAACCAAGCAAAGTAGTGGGATCGCCGCTGGATAACTGGTCGTTTGAAATATTGATGATGTCTTCCAGCACCACGCCATCCACTACCCACAAAGGCTTGTTGTCGCCATTTAATGAAGTGGCTCCGCGAACCCTTACTTTAGGAGCAGCTCCAAAGGTTCCGGAAACATTTTGAACAGCCACCCCTGCGGCACGGCCTTCGAGCATACGGCTCACATCGGCCACACCATTCATTTTAATATCATCAGCTTTCAGCGAAGTGGCGGCGCCGGCAAATTTCTTTTTATCGAGGTTCTGAAAACCGGTAATAACCACTTCTGCCAGGGCGCCCTCATTTTTAGTCAGTACTATATCAAGGAAACTTTCTCCCCTGTAAACAACAATTTTAGGCGCTTTACTGATAAATGTAAATTGCAGGCTATCGCCGTTTTTTACAGCTATTACAAATTCACCATCTGTATTGGTTAGTGTTCCCTCACCGCTCCTGAGATTTTCAACAGATACCCCGCCGAGCGCAATTTGTTCATCCCCATCTGTTACTTTCCCGTTTACCCTTACAGAGTCACGGGCAGATTGGAAACGCCGTTCGCCTTTATTTGCATGTTCGGCCTGTGAGCCGGTATAAAAGAAGCATAGTACGATAAACGTGAGACAAAGTGCTTTTGAAAATTGCCCGAAGTACTCCCTGGTGTCGGAGTCCTTTTTATGAAAAATCATATCAGTTAGTTTATGTATTATTTAATAGGACAATGATTTGGAGTAAAACGTTGATTGAAAACGCTTTATTTTCTAAAAAATTTTAAACAAAGCCATATGCAAGATAAATAAATCCTTTCTATCATTTTTAAGGGTTATTACGATGTACGTAAATATCCTGGCAAAGGAAAGCGCTCATGCCTCTGACAACAGCAGCAAAACAACAGTTTGCAGGGAAGAAATTTTGTATGAAAACGAAGTATATTATCTTCGCGCCGCTTTACAGCCTTTACTGAGGTTGTCAATAATATCTTTAAACGATAAAAAAAATCAAACACATAGTATGAAAAAGTATAGAGCCGGAGTGCTTTTTGGTGAAGAACTGGAAGCGTTATATAAAGATGCAAAAGAAAATCAGTTTGCTTTACCAGCCATTAATTGCATTGGCACCAACACCATTAACGCTACGCTTGAAACGGCTGCAAAGGTTAATTCGCCCGTTATTATCCAGTTTTCCAATGGCGGCGCACAATTTATTGCCGGAAAGGGAATGCCGAACGATAAACTGCAGGCCAATATTTCAGGCGCCGTTTCAGGCGCACTGCATATTCATAATGTGGCTCAATATTATGGTGTTCCTGTTGTACTGCATACAGACCATGCGGCAAAAAAATGGCTTCCTTGGATCAGTGGACTGTTAGATGCCGGCGAACAATATTTTAAAGAGAAAGGGCAGCCCCTTTTTAGTTCGCATATGCTTGATTTAAGCGAAGAGCCCATTGAAGAAAATATTGAAACCTCTGTTGAATTTTTTAAGCGCATGCAGCCCTTAGGCATGAGTATTGAAATTGAGCTGGGCGTTACCGGTGGCGAAGAAGACGGGGTTGACAACAGCAATATTGACAACGATAAATTATATACACAGCCGCAGCATGTAGCTTATGCCTATACGGAATTGGGTAAAGTGGGCAACCTGTTTACCATAGCTGCCGCTTTTGGTAATGTGCATGGTGTATACAAGCCCGGAAATGTAGAACTGCGTCCGGAGATCCTGAACAACAGCCAGGTGTATATTCAAAAAGAATTAAAAACCGCAGCCAAACCTGTTTATTTTGTGTTTCATGGCGGAAGCGGCTCACCCCAGCACCAGATCCGCGAAGCCATTGGCTATGGCGCTATTAAAATGAATCTCGATACCGACCTCCAATGGGCTTTCTGGGAAGGCGTACTGGGCAATTATAAAAAGAGTGAGGCCTACCTGCAGGGACAATTGGGTAACCCCGAAGGTGAGGATAAACCCAATAAAAAATTCTACGATCCCCGCGTATGGCTGCGTAAAGGTGAAGAAACCTTTATTAAAAGATTAGAAGTAGCGTTTAATGATTTGAACTGCATTAACAGAAACGCATAAAGTATTTTGGTTTCCGGTTTTGCCGGTTAAAATAATAAGGTTGGCAATCTGCTAAGGATTGTCAACCTTTCAAATTTTACAACCATCCTGGTATATAAAGAGTGTTTAAAAATTAGCTATTCTTTTATCCTCTTATATGTTTCGGTGATCACCCTGTTTATGCCCACTTTATCTACTTTTTCTATGCCACGCTGTACCAGGCTTACATCTTGAGTGCACGCAGTTCCAAAGCAATTATTAACATTATTCGATTTCCTGTAACCTTTTTTGTTTTGCATGATCTAACAATCGTAAGTCAATTTTTTTTAATTAAACTTCAATAAAACATGGAAGCTAATAAATTAGTAAAACCATTCTTCGCATTTGCGGTTGTTTCTGCCGCTATGCTTTTCACAACTGCATTTTCACAGAATAATCCAAAACTTTCGGATGCGGAGGTGGCTTCTGCTGCAGTGGTAGCCAACCAGATTGACATTAATTACGCGGTCATCGCGAAAGAAAAGTCAAAGAATGAGGACATCCTGAAATTTGCTGATATGATGGCCGATAATCACAAAGCAGTGATTGATCAGGCGGCAGCGCTGGTTAAAAAATTAGGGGTTACGCCAAAAGACAACGCCGTTAGTCAAAAGCTACTGGCTGATGCTAAAAAAACCGAAAAAACATTGCGCTCAAAAAAGGGCAATGCATTTAACAAGGCATATATAGACAATGAAGTAGCTTATCATAAAGCGGTTATTGGTGCAGTAGAAGGGCTTTTAATACCTGAAACAGAAAACGCGGAACTGAAGGCATTGTTACAGCATGTTGTTCCGTCATTGAAAGCGCACCTTCAGCATGCTGAAATGGTGCAGAAAAAATTTAAATAGTAAAGCAGTTTCTATGTACTGGTGATTGAAGGAACTTCGCCAATGCCGGGATTAAAGCATGAAGGTTGATAGCCAATTTATAAATGGTTGCCAACCTTTATTGTATTATACCCACCGCTTCCATCGTTGGTGAAAAAACACAATAACAGCGTTGGCATTGCAGCAATCGCCTGGCAAAAGCAGGTTACGCTGGTACAACTTTTTTTTGTTTCCTATCTTTACAAAAAAACCTGAACTTTCCTGCCCTATATAAAAAGGTACAATTCTTTTCAGCAAAACTATATTGGAGAGAAATCCTGGCAGCGTTAATGGTGCTGCTGGCATTTGTTTTCTTTAGAAGTGAAAGGAAGGAGTTGCTGGAAATTATCCCCCGTATTAAAGACGCTGATGTTAGCTGGCTGATTGCCGGCACGGGCGTAACCATTCTTTATATACTTCTCCAAAGCGGCATGTATACAAGCAGCTTTGCCGCTATAGGGTCCCCGTTAAAATTAGTTGACGCCACTGAACTTTTTTTGAAAAGAAATTTTTTGAGTATTTTTTTACCTGCCGGGGGTGTAAGCGCTTTGGCTTATATGCCATCTCGGTTTAAAAAAAGAGGATTTAATAAAACACAGGTACACCAGGCTAGCGGGCTGTATGCTTTTGCGGGATTGTTCACCGTTTTCCTTGTTGGCTTTCCGGTAATCATCCTGTTTGCCTTATCGGCCAAACGGCACTTATGGAATGCATGGATTAGCCTGCTGTTTGTTATTCTTATACTGGCAGGCATTACCCTTATTGCAAAATCGCTAAAAGCAAAAGGAAGGATATACGGGCTCATTAAAAATAAATTTCCCCGTATCACTCCTGCAATTGATGCGTTTTTTGCAGCTCATATCAATAACAAAAAATATGCAGGCGCTATTTTATTTTCAACCGGTGTGGAGTTTAGCGGAATATTTCACATTTTTATTGCCATGCTGGCATTGGGCCTGCCCGCCTCGTTCCCCATTGCCGCAACAGCATATATTGTTTCTGTATTATTAATGATCAGCTCCCCGTTTTTAAGAGGGCTTGGCGCGGTAGAAATATCATTGGTTTATATTTTAGAAATATATGGCTACTCAACGGTTCAGGCTTTATCTGTAACGGTTTTGTACCGGGTCTTCGAGTTCTGGCTTCCTATGATTTTTGGAATGCTGGCATTTGCATGGAGAGGAAGGCAATTGTTTGTGCGAATTGTTCCCGCTTTATTTATTTTCATGCTGGGATTAATCAATATCATATCTGTGGTAACGCCACCATTGCGCCCGCGCCTGAAACTGATAAAGGCCTTTCTTCCGCTGGAAGCGATTAACGCTTCAAACGTGCTGGTGTTGTTTATAGGATTGGCAATGCTGATTACCGCGGCATTTATGCTTAAGGGGTTAAAGAACGCCTGGCGTTTGGCGCTTTTGCTTTCTGTTTTGTCGCTCATTGGCAACCTCACAAAAGCGTTGGATTACGAGGAAGCTATTTTTGCCGCAGCAATCATTATTTTATTATTAATCAGCCGCAGCCAATACCCGGTGCGGAGCAGCGTTAAATGGATCCGTTTTGGACTGTTATCTGTTGCTGCCATTTTTTTGGCAGTCTTAATCTTTGGGTTTGTAAGTTTTTATTTCATTGATATCAAACATTTTGGTATAGATTTTACCTGGCGGCAGTCACTGGTTTATACTATCAAAAGTTTCATATTCACCAACGATAGTCCACTCCACCCCCTCACCCCTTTTGGCCATCAGTTTATACAAATGATTCATTGGTTAGGCTTTGCGGCCTGGGGATTTCTTTTATTTACACTCATCAAACCATTTTTAAAAACAGAACCCATCAATGAAGCAAGCAGGCAAAGTGCAAAATCCCTGTTGGCGGCGTATGGAAATTCTTCCATGGATTATTTTAAAATAGCTGCAGATAAACTTTTTTTCTTTTCTAACCTGCATGATGCTTTCATATCTTATCGTATTGCCAATGGCTTTGCCATAGCACTGGAAACACCTGTGTGTAAGGAGGAGCATACAATGGATGTGTTAGCGGAATTTTATAAACAGTGCGGCCATATGGGATTAAGAACCGCTTTTTACCGGGTAGATGAAAGCAGCATTTTGTGGTTCGACCAGCTTGGAAAACGAAAAATGATTATTGGACAGGAAGCCATATTAGATGCTGAAAATTTTACATTAGAAGGAAAAGAAAAAAAATCATTGAGAAATGCTTTGAACAGCCTGCAAAAAAAAGGGTTTACCACCACGGTTCATAAAGCGCCATTAGAGCATAGCCTGGTGCTTACGCTCAAAAGAATATCTGATGAATGGTTAGCCGCTTTCGGCAAGGAAGAACAGGTTTTTTCGCAAGGACTGTTTAATGCAAATGAAATAACGCAGCAGGATGTAATTACTGTTGCCGATGCGCAAGGAAATATTACAGCATTTCTAAATATCATACCCGATTATGCGCCTTCCGAATGTACATACGACCTTATTAGAAAAACCGCTGAAGCGCCGGGGGGATGTATGGACGCGCTTATTATTAAACTCATAGCGTATGCAAAAGAAAATAAAGTTCAGTTTATAAACATGGGGCTTGTGCCTATGACGGGCATCGCTGATCCCAAAAATCCTGCTGAGCAACTCTTTAAATATGCCGGGAAGAGATTTAAACGTTTCAAACATTATCAGGGATTGCGCGATTTTAAACAGAAGTATGCCAGCACCTGGAAAGATAAATTTTTGGTGTTTGAAACCGATTATGACCTGCTGCAATTACCTGTAGCTTTAAATAAAGTGATGAAACCCTGATAACATTATGATGCACAAAATACTCCTGCTGCTCCTTTTATCAACGCAACGCTTATTCCCGTTAACCCTATTTGCACAAGCCTTGCCGGTACGGGAATGGGCTGCAGCCTCCCGTGATAAGGCTTTCATCTTCTATATATCAGGCGATGGGGGCATGAATACATATTCCACAGATTTGTGTGTTGCCCTGAATAAAGAAGGATATGAAGTTGTTGCATTAAATGCAAGAACCTATTTCTGGGATAAAAAAACACCCGAAAAAACAGCAATGGATGTGAATAATTATCTAAGCAAAAGATTAGCAGGCAGAAAAAATCAACAGGTTGTACTTATCGGCTATTCTTTTGGCGCCGATGTACTTCCCTTTATTATTAACAGGCTCTCAAAAAACATTCATGAAAACCTACGGGTTTCTTTCATGATGGCTTCCTCCGGAAGTACTGATTTTGAAATTCACTGGTCTGATATTTTGGGAGAAAACAAAAAAAGAAGTATGGATGTTGTATCTGAAATAAATAAACTTGTTGAAGCTAACCTTGTTATTGTTACTGCCAGCGATGAGCATACGCCTGACTTAAAAGAAATTTCTTTAAAAAAATACACACATGAAATACTTCCCGGCGGCCATCACTTTGATGGAGATACGGAGGAAGTTGCCAGGGTGCTGCTCAAGTATATCACCTGGTAATCATTTGTACAATAAAATGCCAGGGGGAGATAGACTATACGGCAATACCTCTTTATTTAAACCGGAATGCGCTCATCATTTTATCGAAAATGGTATTGTTTTCATATATGCCACCAAATGTTTCGGCGCCCGGTCCGTAGGCAAAAACGGGTATCATTACAGCGGTATGTCCTTTGGTAGTGAATTTGGCATCTACTTTACCAGCTTTTATATCGCCGCCGTTTAAAGAAAGCCCCCCGGTTTCATGATCCCCTGTAACAATCACGAGCGTATTACCATCTTTTATTGCAAAATCAAGCGCGGCGCCAATGGCTTTGTCAAAGTCAATCATTTCAGTGGTGAGGTAGTCTATATCATTGGCATGACCGCCCCAGTCAATCTGCGAACCTTCTATCATCAAAAAAAATCCATTCTTATTTTGTTGCAACAGTTTTAATGCCGTGTGCGTTGACTGTAGCAACTGATCGCCCCTGCCCTCCGATACTTTTGGCGGTTCGCCATCGGCTATGAAACCGGCCAATTTGCCGGAGTTCACTTTTACTATAGCTGTTAATGTGTCCAGCACCTGGTACCGGCGCGCTTTAAGGCTGTCTAAAAGATTCCGTTCATCTTTACGCTGGTTAAAATATTTTCTTCCGCCGCCGATAAAAACATCAATATCTGTTTTCAGAAAATCCGCCGCTATTTCTTCCTGCATACCGCGCGAAGGCTGATGCGCTATAAAAGAAGCCGGCGTAGCGTGGGTAACCGCACAGCTCACCACCATACCCGTTGCCAGATTGTTCCTTTCGGCTATCTCCAGAATGGTAGGCTGTGCCAGTTTCGTGGCATCTACCCCAATAGCGCCATTGTATGTTTTTTTACCAATAGAAAAAGCGGTAGCACCGGCGCCTGAATCTGTAACGTAGCCTTCTGAAGGCTGGCTCTTGTGAAAACCGCTGAACGGGAATCTTTCCAAATTAAGCTTTCCTTTATTGGCAGTTAATCCGGCAAATATCTGTGCCGTTCCCATCCCATCTCCAATCATTAAAATAATATTCTTAGCTTTCTTTTTGCTGTTGCTTTGCTGGCTAAAAACAACTGAACTCATTAGTAAAAGCGAAAGGACGCAAATGCAGTTTTTAATCATGAACTTTATATTTCTTGAGATAAATACATTTTCAAACTCAAAACTCCGGATTCTAAACGACAATATGCACCTGTTCACAAATAGTTAATATAGGATGAACATTGATATAGCCTAAACAGATCAGTCAACCTCTGATGGTCTTCACCAGGCTGTTTAATTTAGCCGTCAGCTATCGCTCACTACTACTGACCACTCACTATTCGCTGCTCACCATTGACTACAAGCCTTTCACTTCCCAGCCTTTGCGGTAAGACCTCCGCAAATATTTTTCAGCCCCGGGATAGTTGGGAAACTTCATGTTCATCGTATCCCATTCCAGCAATTGTCCGGGCACTCTTATGGCTACGGTGCCAAGAATAATAGCCTCCGTCATTGGGCCGGATTGTGCAAAATGCGATTCGGTTTTTGGTCCGCCCAGGCAGGCGTCAACAAAATGATGGTAATGATTGCGTTCTTCCAGTTCGGGAAGTGTATGTGCTTTGAATTTATCTTCCGGTAATAACACTGGCATTCCTCCATGTGGTATCAGCAGGGCACCTTCCGTGCCAATGAGCATGGCGCTCTCTGCAGGGTATTCTTTGCCGTTATATAAGGATCGTATTTCCTGTGGTGGATAAAATGCACCATCGAACCATTCTAACGGCAATACTTTTTCCTCTGTAAGATCATTTCCCGGAAACATCCAGGTAATATGATCACCCTGCGGCCAGGTATCCGCTCTCCGTTCCGGTGCATCTTTCCATGATTGCTGTACTTCCGCAACAACAGATATGGGCGGCTTTAAACCGAGGCCTTTCCAAACGGCATCAAATATATGGCAGCCAATATCGCCAGACCACCCCGTTCCAAAATCCTGCCATGCCCGCCATTTGGTGGGGTGATAAATTTCAGGTGCATACGGACGCTCGGGTGCTGTGCCGATCCAGAGGTCCCAGTTGAGATGTGCAGGTGGTTCCTGGCCCTGCGCAGGGCGTGGGCCAACCAGCCGGTAAGTGTCAATGGCTCCGGGACGGTTAGAGCACAGGTAAGCATGTTTGATTTTTCCTATAGCGCCTTCTTTGATCCATTGCACAGCCGTACGGTCGCCCTTACCCGAAGCGATCTGTGTTCCCAATTGCGTGATAACACCTGCCTTAACGGCGGTTTGTGTAAGCATCCGCACTTCGGCAACATCGTGGCACATGGGTTTCTGGCAATATACATGCTTGCCGTTTCTTAAAGCCTGCATGGCAATGGCAAAATGATTGTGATCCGGTACAGTTACATTGACCGAATCAATTTTTTTGCCCTCTTTTTTAAACAGTTCCCTCCAGTCGCTGTACAACCGTGCGCCGGGAATAAGCTCCGCAGCTTTTTTCAGGTTATTGGCGTCTACATCGCACAATGCAACAATCTGTACATTGGGGTGACTTTTGAATTGCTGCAAATCGTGAAAACCCATTCCGCCAACACCAATGCTGGCATGATTGAGTTTTCCCTTCCGGGAAGCTGCCTGCGCCGCCTGGCTAAAGATCATGGGACCGGCAATAGTGGCGGTTGCAGCCGTGGCAACAAATTGCCTGCGAGACATTAATGGATTTTTTTCTTTCATGATGCAAAGCAAATATTATAAAATTGGAAAAAGGAAATATACAGCAAATGATTGAGAAAAGCTCATTTTAGCCCCACCAAAAAGCAGCAGCAATTAATAAATAGAGTCCAATTAAAGCAATTCCTTCTAGCCATATAGACTCACCGTCAAAAACTATAAAAGCACTTACTATTACCGCTAAAGCCAAACAAACGAGCAACATTGGCGTTAATACAAAGGATAAAATGGCGCCCCCTAAAACAAAGGAAAGCAGTACCAGCAATGGAAATAATCCAAGTGCAATAAGCAATGAGCTATTCATAATAACACTCATGGAATAATCCATCTGGTTGCGATAGGCAAACTGAATTCCAACAAGGTTTTCAATTGCATTTCCAGCAACAGCAACAATTACCAGGCCCGCAAAGGTTTCATTTATATCCAGTATTTTCATAGCCGGCTCAAGCGCAACAACAAACCAATCAGAAACAAAGGCGGCTGCTCCAGCGGCGCATGCCAGCATGATAATGGCTAAGCTCATCGGCCAGTGAGCAGCCTTCTTTCCACTAACAGGTTTGGCAGGAACAACTGCTGAATCTCCTTTCAATGAAAAAAAAGTGCTTGCAATAAAAGTGATCAATAAAATAATAGCAAGAAAAACATCAAGCGTATTCAGGTGCGCTTCGGCAGAAGTATGTAACAAACGGGTTAGGGTAGGTATAGCCAAGGCGGCAAAAGCCAGTATCATTAAAGTGGCTACCATTTTTGGTGGATTGGATTTGAAACGCTGTGTGCCATTCTTTAAACCACCAAAAAGAATAGCCAATCCCAGGACTAATAATGAATTTGCCAAAATAGAACCCACTAATGCGCCCTGAACTACTTTATTCAACCCTGCTCTTAATGCAAAAATACAAACAAATAATTCAGGTAGATTTCCAAAAGCCGCTTGTAAAATACCTGTGGTTCCCGGCCCAAAGCTACTACCCAACTGTTCCGTTGCATCACCCACTATTAGCGCCAGTAAGGCCAACGCACCCGCTGTTACACAAAATGCCAGCACAGCATTAGCATGCGTATAGTACAAAACACCGGCAACAGCTGTAATAATAAAGCCAGTAATAATGATTATCTTTTCTTTTTTTTCCATGTGCATTGGTAGTAAAAGTTACAGCTTTTGCAGAACACAATTGTACCCGGAAATTATCGCATCAAATATAATGCCTCCAAGAGAGGCGCAGCAAACAAAGTGGTCCCTTACACGAGATAAAGTATCATGAATGTTTAAAGTTGCAGATATAATTATTAAATTAAAGTAATGCTACATTTTAATGAATTCTTAAAACGATAGAAATTCAGCACCAATATGCAATATCCTGCGGTTTCGCTATTTTAAATATTGGATAAAGCCCAAAATTCTAACTTATTCTTTAACCCCAATGTAAATATCAACTTCGGTATTGCTCCGGTCTTTGCTTCTTTCGTCGTACAGTTCAAAATCGAATCGGTATGCCCTGGAAATATCAGATTGCCATATTGCTCTCCAGGCGTTTGCCACACAATCCGGCATTTTTCCTTTGGCGCTGATTTTTTGATACTGTGCTGCGGGGATAACTAAACTGTCCATCCCGGGAGGGACCGGCGTATTGGCGTTTACTTTGCAACCTATGAAATAAGAATAGGGCTTAGTATGATCGCCTTCATATTGGTGATACACGGCGAGTATATCATTGTTTAATTTACCGGGAACCTTATCAGCATAGTTTCCATTTGTAAAATCCTGCCACAGCTTTCCGCAATCAATGGCAGACTGCCCGTTTGCATTAAATGTTTTTGTTTTTAAAGCCAGGCCTATCAATCGTATTTCTTCCAGTTCAAATTTATTCATAAATAGTGATGTGTTTTATTCTGGCAAAATTTTTAAATCCTGATCATGTCTTAATTTTTCTCCCAGCTTAACCAATTTCCAAAAGCCAACCGCGTCTTTAGGATAAGGTATGCTCATACGACCGGTTTCCGGTATTGGTTTATGCCGGGCATTATATGAATGGTGCAGTACAGCTAAGATGTAATCCGATAAGTCAACCGGTGCGAAGCTGAGTTTGAATTCCGGGCGCACTTCTTCACTATTGATAAAACATACTTCACTTTCTTTTTCCTTTTCGGGTACAAAGCTCAATTGTATGTTAGCAGCTATTCTTTGAATAATTCCAGGGTCAATGGCAGATACGGCCTTCCTGGCAAAATCAATATACATTTCTGTATACAGTACAGCATCCGCAGGAGGATTTACAAACAATGACGGTACAGGAAACCCCTGTTGATATAGATCTTCCATATTGAAATCATTTGCTTTTCTGATAAATATCCCCACTTCTAAAATGTACCAGGCAATTCCTTACAGCTTCCGCTGTTTCAGATCAGGAAGGAAACCCGTAAGCAGCCCGATCAGGGGTAAAAAGGAACATACTTTGTATACATATTCAATACTGGTTATATCGGCCAGCTTGCCCAGCAGCGCCGATCCTATACCTCCCATACCAAATGCAAAACCAAAGAACAAACCCGATACCATACCCACTTTGCCCGGTAATAACTCCTGCGCATACACGAGGATGGCTGAAAATGCGGAAGCGAGTATTACGCCAATAATGAAGATAAGGATACCCGTCCAGAAAAGATTAGCATAAGGCAGTGCGAGTGAAAAAGGCGCCACGCCCAGTATGGAGCCCCAGATCACGTATTTGCGGCCGATCCTGTCGCCAATAGGGCCACCTGCAAGTGTGCCTGCAGCCACTGCAGCCAGAAACACAAACAGGTATATCTGCGATTGCTGTATGCTTACATCAAATTTATCTATTACATAAAAAGTAAAATAAGAGCTGATGCCGGCCATATAAAAATACTTGGAAAAGATCAGCAGCAGGAGTATGACAATGGAACCGGTTACTTTATTTTTTGAGAGCTGGTGCGGGATAGCGGCGCTCCTCGTTTTTTTGGCAATGTGCAGGTAACTGGCACTATACCACAGGCCTACCCTCCACAATACAAAAATGGCCAGCAAGGCGATAATCGAAAACCATGAAATACTGTGCCTGCCGTGCGGAAGAATAATGAAGGCCGCAAGCAAAGGACCAATAGCAGAACCTGCATTACCGCCCACCTGGAAAATTGATTGGGCCAGCCCGCGCCGGTGGCCCGCCGCCATATAGGCTACCTTGGATGCTTCGGGATGAAAAACAGAGGAGCCCACGCCAATCAGTGCAACGGATAGCAATACCCCATGAAAGCTTTCTACGCTTGCAAGCAATACCAGTCCTGTTAAAGTAAAAGTCATGCCGGAGGCCAAGGAAAACGGTTGTGGCTTTTTGTCGGTATACAGTCCCACTAAGGGTTGCAGCAACGATGCGGTGAGCTGAAAGGTGAGCGTTATCAATCCTATTTGCACAAAATTCAAAGAGAATGCATCTTTGAGCTGCGGGTATATGGCAGGGATAATGGATTGGATGGTATCGTTTAAAAGATGCGAAAAACTAATGGCGAAAAGTATGGGAAAAACAGTTTGCTGCGCTGCCTGCTCTATGCTCACGGCTATGCCCGTTGCTTCATTGCGTTTCATATTGACTGAATTCTTTGAGGGTGCAAAATTAGCGCTTCCGGATTTACTTGCATCTGATTTTAAATATTATTGTCCGACAAAGGTTAATAAGCAGTTGAATTTCATTTTATCGCCTCACCCCAGCCCTCTCCTCGCGGAGAGGGAGCAGAATCCGCTTCAGCAAAGACTTTTAGCTGTTTATAATATTTTTAATCGCGGTAATGATTTAAAATATTATAATGCATCAAAGTCCACAGTAAATTGTTAAAGGAAAACAGTATAACTGAATAGAATGTATTACTTAGAGGCGCTGCTGCATTTGGGATTTCCATGGTGCTATTACACCGCCAGCAAAATGGCTACATAATGACAAATGGCTGCTGCCAGCACAAAAAAATGCCACACGGCATGGTTATAGGTATATTTATCCCACAGGTAAAAAACAACACCCAGGCTATACAATACGCCGCCGATAAGAAGCATGATCAGCACCGGTTGCGGCAGGGCTACAAAAAATGTTCGTCCGCCGGTTACCATTATCCAGCCCATGGCCAGGTATATAAAAGTGGACAATTTATTCCACCGGCCGGTATAGAATATTTTGTATACCGTACCCAATGCCGTTAGCGCCCACAATACCGATAGCAATGTAATGCCAAATGTATTGTTCATATAGATGAGCAAAAAGGGCGTATAGGTTCCTGCGATGAGAAAATAAATACTGATATGATCGAGGATCTGCAATACCTCTTTGGTTTGAGGGTGCTGAAAGCCGTGGTACAATGTAGAAAAAGTAAACACCATTAAAAAGCAAAAGCCGTAAATGGCAGCGCCGATAATGCCGGGTGTATTTTCGCTTTTGGTTGCCATAGCAATGAGGATGGGAATACAAACAATGCCGAAGAGGATACCGAATCCGTGTATGATGCTGTTAACCAGTTCCTGTTTTATCCGCACCTGCGGATCTGTGGTTTGCATATGTATATTTTGGGTAGCGTGGTAAAGATGATGGTAATGGTTGCAAAGTTAGGGTATTTGAGTTGCGCGGAAGGGGCTTCGTGAAATAAGAAAAATAAGATATTCGAGCAACCTGCCCGGCTTCGCAAGGGTTTGCCTCATTCGCTTGGCTACCCTACAAGGCATGCGCCAGCTTGGGGGATGTACTTAGACGGTGGGATACCTTACAAACCTTCTGCACTTCTTGCCCTACGCTTATATTACACGAGTTAAGCTTTTGGCTTTGATTCTCTGCCTACCGCAGAGTCCAGCCAACACACATGGCTTTGAGTTGAGACTCTGCGGAGAACGAAGCCCGGCAATGACCAAGCTTCTTTTTTTGTTTTGTAAATCAAGTAACTCGATGGCAAGAGTTCGGCTAACTTGCAACGCCAACGCTATGGACCTGCGCCAGCATCAGATTTATAGCTTCAATAGCTTATTCGTAAAATTTTACGGACCTGTAGCGCCTGGTTGATTAATAAGTTTCCAATAAATTGAGTTTGGATTATATTTATCGTTTATTGAAATTTCTTTCAAACGATCAATCGAAAAATAGGGATCATCAGCATTTTCAAAATAATATGCATTCTCATCATAGCATTTTGTAACACTCAGAAAAAGTGTTTGTATGTTGTCGTAGTATGAAACTGGAGTATTTGTAAAACCACTAGTGAAGGAAAAAAAGAAGATCCTTTCGTATTGCTTTGAAAGTGGATCACAGTCGATTAAAAAAAACTCGCTATTTCCTGCACCGAACATGGGAAATAATTTAGCTGACCAATAATTGTTTCCTACATAATACTGATAAATTTGAATACCTCCTTGCAAAGAAAAAAAATTCCCAAGTGGAAATAACTCCAAACTGGTTTCTAATCCTTGGTCATTTAGCCCATTCTTCCAACTATAAACATCTACAATTTCATTTGATGCAACTATATTAATATTCTCAAATTGTGCCTTAATCTCAGTTTTTGATAAACCCTCATTAAAAGAATAATTATTCTTAACTAAAATTTTCTATAGTTTTCTTAGTATTTCTGGTAGTTTTATTGCCATGTATTACAATATAAATATCAACAATTAATTAGGGCATCCCCCTGTTTGGCGCAAGAATGAGGCATAACTTGTAGCCCGGCCTTCTTGTGCTATGTTTATGAACCATATTTTAAATCAATTAATCCTTTCA
Organism: Agriterribacter humi; assembly: GCF_009192765.1. Lineage (GTDB taxonomy): Bacteria > Bacteroidota > Bacteroidia > Chitinophagales > Chitinophagaceae > Agriterribacter > Agriterribacter humi. The sequence goes on from NZ_VOHQ01000017.1 coordinate 36,597, forward strand.
TCCACAAAAATCATGAACGCTACTATATTTCCAATCCTCAGGCTTAGTAAAGTAAAATATACAATCAGGTTGATTATTATATTAAAACAGCGTCTCTAAATTCACCATTTTTTAGATGCCACTGCACAAGAAACCCTCGCTCTTTTCCTATGCCTCATTCTTGCGCCAAGGCTGACATAAATAAAAAAAGACTTTTTGTTGGATTGCTATTCACTCATACTATAACCTTACAATCCTTACCCATGGTAGCTTAACAACAATTGTTCATCTGACTTCCGGAAGAGATAAAAAATTATTTTTTCAAAAAAACAATAAAATTAATTTGCGATTTATAAATCTTTATTTTAGCTTAGTCTTGAAACTTAGTTGCTAACACCACACCTGTAAAACACCTTGGCTAACACCAAAGCTATATTGTTTTTGCTATGCCTGTTCCCCATGCTCGTCATTGCACAGCAGTTGAACAATGTACTGTCTAACTCACCTCATTTATTCCCAACGACTTATAATACTAAAGTAGATAGTTTAATACTTCCCTTTAAAGCATATTACAACGCAGGCGACAGCACTGTTTATTATCTTCTTTTTATTGCCGGAGTTTGCAAAGGAAATTATTACTCGAAGCATATTTTCAAATCACAGCCTTTACCAGTACAAGCCCAAACAGTCATTTCTAAAGAACCAGTCTTGTCTCATGCCATTCCGGGCATACACGGAGATGTGAGCTATGATTTCTTTTATCGTTCTGCTATGGATACGCCATACGCCGGCGATCATATTATGCAGCATAGTGCCCGTACAAACATTTATATCACAATCAAAAAAACATTGCCTGTAGCTATCCATATCAATACCCGGCAAAGCAATTCCTGGCTTTTTAAAAACTACATAGACGCCAGTATTGAATTTGACGGGCAGGCCTGGCAATCTGGTTTAAAGGAAAAACTGAAGGCTAAGATGATGGAGCAAATACGGAAAAGCAATACGGATAGTTTGCTGTATGCCGGTTTGCAAAAAAAATACACTTTACAGCAACAACTCAGTCAATGGCTGCAGGATGGGCGCCAGATCCAGCAATTGATGGATAGCCGCCAGTCTGTTGCCTCCATTATGAGCGACACGGATATTTCAGAATACACTAAGAAGATATTGGAAGAAAGCGTAAAAATCTGTTTACAGGATACAATGCAAAATGCAGTGTCATATGTAAGTGAGCGTACAGATTATACACAATGGATGCACAAAGGCGCGGCGCTTTCCGGTAATATAAAAAGACTCAATGTTCTAAAAAAACAAGATATGTCCTCCATTACAACAACAGCGCTTAGTGGTAAGCAGGAAAAGGCAATTGCGTATTTAAAGGAGTATATGGAGAAGAAGGAAAAATACAAACAGGTTTCAGACGAAGTGCAACAATGGGAAGAAAAATACAACAAAGAAAAAACATCAACCCGGCAGGCAATGGATTCTGTTCGTCAACTTGTTGATGCAACAGATGACCCGGCTGTATTGCAAAGCCTGGTTAAAAAATACGGGCTCGACAGCAATAGCACCTATCGCCGGGTAAAACAACTGATGGCGATTAAAAGATTTTCCATTGGTCGTAGTATGGTTGATTACTCTGAGCTTTCTGCAAAGAATATAAGTGTCACAGGTGTAAATGCAGTCTACAATGACCGGTTCTATTATGCAGTGGCCGCAGGCACGGTGGATTATCGTTACCGCGATTTTATTGCAAACCGCAGTCGTGTACCAGGGCAATGGCTTACCCTGGTAAGAGCGGGTATTGGGAAAAAAGAAGCCAACAGTTTAATACTTACCGCATACAGGGGCAGCAAGCAGGCTCCGGGCTTTGCCGGTAATAATGAACCATTGACGAATCCCGTGCTGGGCATCACTCTTGAAGGAAGGTATTACCTGAACAAGCACAATTATATTATTGTGGAAATAGCTAAATCCTCCTACCCGAAATACGCTCCTTTACAAAACCTTCCTGCCGGCAGTGGTCGCTCAGCAAAGCCATCCGCATTGTCTGACCGCAGCAATGAAGCGTATTCCATTCAGTTGTTTTCTAATATTCCTTCTACCGCTACCCGCATGTACGGGCAATACAAACGCATGGGACTTAACTTTCAATCCTTTACGGTTTTTAATTACAATGCACAGTATTCCGCCTGGCAGCTAAGGGCCGACCAGTATTTCTTTAAAAGAACCTTGTTTGTAACGGCATCCGTAAAAAACAATGAATACAATTCACCTTACACCATTTATAATTATAAAAGCAATGCCATTTTTAAAAGCATCCAGGCAACGTTGCGCATGAAAAAATGGCCGCTAATTTCTGCAGGCTATATGCCTTCTTCGCAATTGAACATAGTGGGCAGTGAAGTGATGGAAACCCGCTTTAATATGATCATGGCTACAGCCAGTTATATGTACAGGGTAAAACAGTATAATATGCATGTATCTGCCATGTACAGCAAATTCTTTAACGATGCCGGCCAACAAAACTTCGTATATTATAATGCCAGTACCTGGATGTTTAATCACAGTATTGCAGGGCGGGGGTATACATTTAACTCGATGCTTTCCCTCAGCTACAGCCAGGATTATAAGCTGGTTACGGCAGACGAGGGCATACAATACACTATCAGTAAATGGCTCACAGCCGGTGGAGGATTAAAGTTGAACGGGATGAACGGGCAACCTGCTAAATTGGGTTATTACGGCAATGCACAGGTGCAATTGAATAAACCGGGGCAAGTGAGTATTTCGTTCGACCGTGGCTTTTTACCGGCAGTGTCGCAAACCTTGTTGCCAAATGATATGTTCCGCATCATCTATTTCAAAACATTTTAAATACAGCATATGAGGAGCCTGAACATTTGCGTATTCATTTTTGGGGTGATTTTCTTAACAACCATTGCTGCAAGCGGGCAAATACTTATTAATCCGCAATTGCCTGCTGCCGGACTATTGCACAAAAACCAGCTTTGGAATATTTTGCTCATCAGCAATTACAATTATAGCATCAGCGCACAGGTGCAAATGACGATGATTGATATGCACTCGGGACAAAAAATATTAACGGGCATATCAGGGCCTATTACAATTGCCAAGGGTGTAAAGCAATTAAAGGAATCCGACCTGGAACCGGTACAATACAGTTACTCCGGGTCGAATATCTCATTAACCGGCAATGCGGCGGGAATGCTGATTACCGGAAAATATATGGTATGTTATACGCTAATTACTACCGACAATAAAACGGAGCTTCCTGTTTTGAAAGAATGTGTGCCTGTGGAAATAGAACCGCTTGCGCCCCCACAATTAATAACACCGGCCGATACATCATGGGTGGAAAGCCATTATCCCAGTTTTACATGGCTTCCACCGTCACCTGCGGCTATGGTTCCTCAATTGCATTATGAAATATTACTGGTTGAGATAAAAAAAGGGCAAAATGCATATGACGCTATTCAAAAAAATACACCTGTTTATATGGACAGATATTTATCAACAGCCTTCCTGCTTTATCCTTCGTCTGCCCAATCATTAGAGCCGGGTAAACATTATGCGTGGCAGGTGATTGCCAGAAACGGTGAGGCATACGCGCAAAAGACGGAAGCATGGAGTTTTAAAGTTAAGACAGACTCCACCATTATTGAAATTGACGCTAACGCCTACCCGAAATTAGGAAGGGGTTATGATGCGCATTCCTATATATGCCGGGGCAATATGAAATTTGAATACAATAATGAAACAGGCGATTCATTGGTGAAGGTAGCAGTATACGAATGGCAGGGCGAACAAAAAATGGAAGTAGAAAGCAGGGAGATTCGTATGAAGCCCGGGCAAAATTTTATCGAAATGGAGACAGACGGCATTGGAAAATATAAAAGCGGACAACAGTATTTAATTGAGGTAATAAATAACCGGAAAGAAACTTGGAATCTGAAGTTTAAGTATGTAAGGGACGAATAGGTTACAGGGTACAAGTTACAGGGTACAAGTTACAGGGTTCAACGGCAAGTTTTAGGTTACGGGGTCGGGTTTCAGGGGAACAGCTAACTTATAAAAACACCATATCAATGATCCACCAGTTTTTGAGCAGGCACCGGAAGGGAGCCGCTGCTATATTATTGTCGGTATTCTTTTCACAATTATGTTGTTCCCTGTATGGAATTCAATGGACTGCTGTTTCGGTTAACACATTTTATTCATACCGTGATGTAAATTCGTACATGCCCGCGATTTTTCCGGATGATATGTTACGTAATACTATTGTAAAAAATCCTACAACAACTCCCGCTCCTATTTCGCATCTTCCATCGGAAAATAATAATGATATAAAGAACAGAAGGGAACGAAAAAATACATTTTCAGGTCCCGGTCCGGGCCAACCGGAAATGCAAAGTTTTCAAAGTGTAAACAGCAATAACCTGGTTGATCTGTTTAGTGGCGATTTCTCTTATTCCATACCGTTGCTTGATGCAGGTGGTTATGCTGTTAATATTCATTACCGCAGCGGTATTACTATGGATCAGGAAGCCAGTTGGGTAGGATTGGGATGGAACATTAATCCAGGTTCTATTGGAAGAAATATGCGTGGATTACCTGATGACTTTAATGGGGAGGATGTGGTTACAAAAACAAATTCCCTGCGCCCCAACTGGACAGCGGGTGGAAATATTGCTTTCGGAATGGAACTTTTTGGACTGGAATTAAACAATTTCAATATTGGTTTAAATGGCTCCTTGTTCTACAATAATTATAAAGGCATTGGACTTTCGGCAGGCGCTTCTGTGGGCTATCAGTCATCTATTGGAAGTAAGGGTTCCTTTACGGCTGGTCTGGGACTGCAATCCAATTCGCAAAGCGGGGTAAGCATTGCGCCATCATTTGAACTGGAATATAAAAGAAAAAATGCGGAAGTTACAGGTATACAAACCAGTGGCTACTCCGTCAGCTCATCATTCAGCACCCGCAGCGGATTACAGTCTTTAAGCATTGCATCAAAGGGCAGGATTAAGTACAAAGATGATAATAAGAATAATATATCTGCTAATAGCGCTTCATCCTATACCGCTTCACGTGATCTGGTGAATATTTCATTCGCCCACCAGGCCTATACCCCGTCTGCCAGTATACCCTTTACCAGCTACCAGTTCAGTTTTAATCTGAAACCCGGTGGTGAAGTTTTTGGCGCACACCCCAATGTTTCCTTCGGTGGTTTTTTTTCACGGCAATATATAGCCGAAGATGATAAAAAGCAAATGCTTCCGGCCTTTGGTTATATGTATTATCAAAAAGCCCGCAATATTTCAAACGCATTGTTGGACTATAACCGGGAGAAAGAACTTACTTACCGGGCCACTCCTCCTACCCCGCATATTGCTATTCCAAATTATACCTATGATGTATATAGCATTACTGCTGAAGGAACAGGTGGTATGTTCCGCCCTTACCGTGGAGATATTGGGTATGTGAGAGATGCAGATATTCGTTCCAAAAGTTTAGACGGAAGCATCTCTTTAGACCTGGGAGCAGGTAACCTTGTGCATGCAGGTTACGATGTGCGTGTGAATTCGGCTGTAACCGCTAACAGCGCCTGGACCGAAGGCAACCTGCTGGCTACACAATTGCCTTTTAAAGAAGCCGATAGTAGTTTTGAGTCCGTTTATTTTAAGAACCCTGCGGAAAAAACCATTAACCTGCAAAGTTATTATGATAGATTGGGTGACACAGACCCGGTATTGCCTGTAATGAGCGCCAACGATGATCCCACACTCTCGCCATTCATTCAACGGTATAAAAACCTGTTGCCTTATGGCAATGAAATTAAGATAGACTCCCTGCAAACTATAAAGCGCCACAGGGATAAACGAAGCCAGGTGATCAGCTACTTAACTGCCGCTGATGCGGGATGGTTTGGCTTAGATAAAAAAATATCCATCTATCCTGTAAATACTTTTTTTGCAGGCAAATGTGATGTGCCTGTTTGCAACGACCCCGATCCTCAAAATTGCAAAACAATAGCAACGGAAACTCGTACCGCATCTTTTCGAAAAAAGCATCATCTCTCTGAAATAACCGTGCTGAATGCAGATGGCAGGCGATATGTGTATGGTCTGCCTGTTTATAATACGATGCAGAAAGATGTGAGCTTTAGCGTAGACAAAAGTGGTGCTGATATACAAACCGGGTTAGTAGCATATTCACCGGGATTGGATAATACTACCCGCAATACAAAAGGGAAGGATAATTTTTACGGGGCGGAAGAGATACCGGCCTATGCACATTCTTTTTTGCTTACAGGAATTGTTTCAGCAGATTATGCGGATAAAACCGGCGATGGTATAACCGATGATGATATGGGTGATGCCGTAAAATTCAATTACAGCAGGATCTACGGCAATGATAATATGTTTCGCTGGCGTGTACCCTTTGCTCAAAATAATGCTACATACAATGAAGGATTGAAAACGGATAACAGCGATGACAAAGGCAGCTATATCTACGGACAAAAAGAAATATGGTATCTCCATTCGCTTGAATCGAAATCCATGATCGCCACTTTTACACTCAATGATCCGCAAAAAGGAGAATTAAGGGAAGATGCTTACGGATCAAAAGATGAAAACGGGGGAACAGACCTGCAACTGCCCCTCCGGTACCTTAAACAAATTGATTTGTACAGTAAGGCAGACTATATCAAAAACCATGATGCAGCCAAACCCGTTAAAACTGTTCATTTCGAATACAATTATGAGCTTTGCCAGGGTGTACCCTCCTCCTCTTCCGGCAAAGGAAAATTGACCTTAAAAAAAATTTGGTTTACTTATAATAAGAATGACAAGGGGCAAAAAAATCCTTATGTTTTCCTGTATCACCCGCAGAATGCAAATGATCCCAATAGCATTCCCAAAGCAGCTTACAATCCCGCATATGACCCTAAAGGTTTCGATCGCTGGGGCAATTATAAAGATGCCGGAAACAACCCGGCGCAAATGAGCAATGCCGATTATCCCTATACGCTTCAAAATGGCAATGAAATCAACAATGGCAAATGGGACAGTGCAAAAGCCGCCGTGGGTGCAGCCGCATGGACGCTCAGCGATATCGTGCTTCCTTCCGGCGGACGAATGAATATACAATATGAATCTGACGATTATGCCTATGTGCAAAATAAAAGAGCCATGCAAATGTGCAGGATAATTGGTTTTGGTAGCTCCCCTGACCTGGGCAGGAAAACAAATGCTCTGTACGGCGTGGCCACAGAAGCGTATAAGGATAACCGGTATATATTCATCAAATTACCCTCACCCATAAGCGCCACAACATCTGCCGGAATTAAAAAAGAAATTTTACAGAAATATTTATCCGGAGCTTCCACATTATACTTCCGGCTCAGGGTGCAAATGCCTTCTGATATATATGGAGGTGGTGATGAGCAGGTAGCTACCTATGCACAATATGAAGATTACGGCTTAACCACCGACAATAGTATTGCCTGGATCAAAATAAAAGGAACGGACATATTAAAGCCCGGTGATGGAGATGCAAGTCCGTTGGCTAAAACAGCGTTGCAGGTTTTAAGACTTAATCTGCCTTCCAAAGCTTATCCGGGTTCCGACCTTAACGGAGATTTCGATGCGCTGGCATTAGTAAAGGCCACATTTGCCGTAATGGGCAGCATCAGTGAATTGTTTTTAAAATTCCCGGTGCAGGCCAGGATAAGAGGCTGGGCGAAAAGGGTAAATACGGAACAATCTTTTGTACGACTGAATAACCCTGAATATAAAAAATATGGCGATGGGTTAAGAGTTAAGCGGATAACGATTTATGATAACTGGAATAAAATGACTGCAGGGGCCGAACAGGATGCTACTTACGGGCAGGAATATGTGTATACAACTGTAAAAGATATGAATGGCGTTAAAATGCGCATAAGCAGCGGTGTGGCAAGTTACGAACCCGGTATTGGTAATGAAGAGAATCCTTTTCGCGAACCCATTGAGTATAATGAGCAGATAGCACCACTGGCGCCTGTTAATAATATGTATTCTGAATATCCCCTGGGAGAAGCCTTTTTCCCTTCGGCCGCTGTAGGCTATAGTAAAGTAAGGATACATACTATTCATTATAAAGATGTGAAATCGGCAAATGGTTATGAAGAATCGGAATTCTATACCACTTATGATTTTCCTACTATAGTGGAGCATACGCCATTAGAAAAAAGAAAATACAATTCGGAGAACCTGCTGCAAATTTTGAACCTGTATTCAAAAAAAGCACTGGCTTTTTCGCAGGGCTTTAAAATAGAAACCAACGATATGAATGGCAAACCAAAAGGCTCAGCTTCTTATCCGGAAAACGATCCGGATAACCCTTTGGCTTATACGAAATACTATTACAAAGTGGAACAAGAAAATGCGGAGTTCAAACGATTGTTCAATACTGTGGCGGTTGTTGATTCGGCCAATGGTCATATCAATATGCAGGCACAGGTGGGAAAAGATGTTGAACTGATGGTTGATATGAGGGAGCAGGAATTCAAATCGCAGGGCGCAGGTATTGAATTTAATATAGATGGGTTTATGGCCGGCCCTATTCCTGTAACCATTCCATTTCCATGGCTGATGCCGCATTTTGAAATGAGCCGCTACCGGTCGGCCGCTATTACCAAAGTAGTGCAGCGCTATGGTATTATTGATAAAGTAATGGTATATGAGAAGGGCAGTTTGGTTACCACTGAAAATCTTTTATACGATGGCGAAACGGGCGATGTTTTATTAACCCGCACTCAAAATGAATTCAATGATCCGGTATACCAGTTCAATTACCCCGCGCATTGGGCTTATAGCGGTATGGGGGCGGCTTATAATAATATCGCTGCTGTTTTTCATGATATCACTTTCAGCAATGGAAAAATTATAAATGCCCCGGGCTATCCCGCTATTGAAAAATATTTTGAAAGCGGTGATGAGATCAAAGTATTTAACGGACTTGAAAGACTGGCGGAGCAAAATGGCATAAATGTATGTACGGGTTTTGGTATTTGTAACGACCCCGTTATGGGTGCTACCACCGCTAAAAAACTATGGGCCATACATTCTTCTAAAATTCACCTTAACAAAGGATTGACGGGCATGTATTTTATTGATGAAGATGGAAGGTTTTTTACCGGAACGGGTAACGATTTACAAATACTTCGTTCCGGCAAACGAAATATGGCCGCTACCAGTATAGGCAATATCGTAAGCCTGCAGAACCCTGTGCAACAGGTAGCAGGAAAGTGGAAATTGGTGTTGAATGCTGCTACTAAAGTGATTCATACTTCAGCTCTTTCGTACAATGATTTCTGGAAAGTGGAAGATGCGCGATACCAACCGGTAACGGTTACTACAAGAACAAACGCGGTGAAAAAAATAATACTTAATCCCCTGCCGGATCAAACATTTTCAATAAGCCGCGATTTTAAACAAAAAAGATTGGGTGGCATTGACAATGAAGATATTCGCCCCTTTGTTAACACCCCTTATTTTGAATGTACAGAAAATACGCCTGAGCGGAGGTTTGACCGAAGAGAAGCGCATGTATTGGAAAGCTGGATGAAATTTGATTTTAGTATGCTGCCTGCGAATGCTACTATAATAAAAGCTGAACTTAAACTTCAGCCTCACCTGGGAGATCATACAGAAACCAGGGGATATGCGGATCACAGGAATCATGAGGCATTACATCCGCACAATAGCGGGCAATACGATAACGAGGCTAAAATTCAATTGGACTTAAACACCGTATTAAATAACGTATATCTTAATGCATTAAGAGACAACGATGCGGACACAAGGAGTATATTTAATGGAAATAACCTGGGTAGCTCCTCATCCAGGGTTTTCGCAACCGATAAACAAAACAATTATATTATAAATGTAAAGAGCCTCGTAAATGAGTCACTATCTAAAGCTTCGCGCCCCGGCTGGTTTAGAATAAAAGCAAATCACCACGATAAGAGGGCTAATAAGCTTTGCTTTTGGTCGGTTAACAGTTATACGCAGGATTATATAAATGGCTGTAATCAATACGGCCCGGTTAGCAACAAAAATACACTTACCAATCAATCATTGGCGGTTCAGCAAAATAGATCGGCTTTGGTTGCTCCTGCGCTTACTCTGCCCGAATGCAGCAGTTGCAGCAATGTAACCGATGGCTACGATGCCGGCGCCAAATTAAATATTCCCTGTTCCACAGCTCCGCAATTAACCATTGAATACATTTCCTGCAGCGATGGAGAAAGGCTTGTACAGGAATGCGATTCTTTTTACTGTGAAAAAACAGTTGCAATAGATACTTGTATTTCGCAGATTGCCGATACCGCAACCAATCCTTACCGTTGGGGTATACTCGGTAACTGGAGATTAGAAAGGGCTTACAGTTATTTTGAAAACAGAACAGAAAGTGAAATATCCGGCGATGATGGCAAAACCAATATCCGCACTTATGGTACTGTTAGCGCGTTTGATCCTTTCTGGATCTTTGGTTCAAACGGAATAAATGCGTCAACCGATACCCTTCGCTGGGTATGGAATATGCAAAGCACACAATTTAACCGTAAAGGATTTGAAACGGAAAACAAAGATCCTTTAGGCAGACACAATGCCGTGCAATATGGATACAATGAAAGTTTGCCGGTGGCTGTAACACAAAATGCAAAATATACAGATCATGCATTTGATGGATTTGAAGATTATGCATACAGTAATAACAAATGTGATGAAGGCTGTTCAATTCAAAAACATATACATACTGAGGCGCTGAATAATTATATAACCAATGAAGAAGCGCATAGCGGAAAGTTTAGCCTGGGTCTTCCTGTGGGGAGCGATATAAAAATACCGGTTCTGTTGGAAGATACTTTGCGGGTAAGGACCCTTCCTTATCTTCAGTTTGCATCAGATACTGCATATCGCAGCACAATCACCCGGGTGAGCAACGGAGCGGGATTAAAAGCGACCGTTTATAAAAATTACAATTACTGGAAGGATAATTATGGGCTGGATGCTTATAATTACAGTACAGGTACTTCTGCGCCGGTTCTTAAAGACAGAGTAGATGTTAATTACGACAGGAGAAGTTCAACGAGGAATAAACTCGGGTTAACCAGGAACCAGCATTTTTATAAAATAGTATGGGAAGGATATCTTACACTTCGCAAAAGCCGTAATGCCGGTAATACAGACCCCGAAGGCATATACCAGTTTAGTGTGGCGGCCGATAACTCTTTTAAATTATGGGTAGATGATAAACTGGTACTGAATGCTTTTCCTAATGAGCCTATATATTTTAACAATGCAAGGAATACATCCTTTTACAGCGATCCGGTTAAAATGCATCATGGTAAACTATACAAAATACGAATAGAACATACCGATGGTGAGGGTGAAGGACTTGCAGTGCTCAACTGGAAGAAACCCAACAGGACCAATCCTGAAATTATTCCTGTTACCAACCTGCACAACAGTGTTAGCGCGGCAGAAGCGGCCCTTATTAAAAATACAACCCGCTGTATCAGTTGGGAGGGTACAGGAGCTTCTGCCAATATAGTATATGATGAATTTGCGCCTTCCACCGGGAATAAATATATAGTAAGTGCATGGGTAAAAGAACAAAAGGATTGCAGGTGTGATAATTATGAAAATGCGTCTGTTGTAATTAATTATACGGATGAATTGGGTAATCATTTTTCACCGCGCAATATACTTAAGCCATACGGGAATATTATTGAAGGATGGCAGCGAATAGAAGAAGTGGTTACCATACCGCAGGGAGCAAAAAAAATGGAAATTCAATTTGAAGCCGCCAACAATGGCAATTCAGGGAAAATATTTTTCGATGACTGGCGCTTTCTTCCATACAACGGCAGTATGAAATCATTTGTGTATGATGCGGTAAGTCTGCGACTGATGAGTGAACTGGATGAAAATAATTACGCAACATTTTATGAATATGATGATGACGGATCTTTAGTAAGAGTGAAGAAAGAAACGGAACGAGGCATCAAAACAATTAGAGAAACCAGGAGTGGACTGGGGTTATAGGATGTGGAAACCTGCCACGTCCGACCGGGTCATCCGGGCGGACGGCAGGCTGGCGTGAGAATTTTAAAATTTGAAAATGAGGGAATTGCTGCAGTCAGCATGCGACGAAGGAAGTGCTATACTGCAATAAGATTAAAATTCGCTAATGGACATGGATATATTCTAAAGAAGATGTGGTAGAACCTATCGTTTGGAATTATTTTCCAGCACCGTCCTTCTCTGTAAGGAGAAGGATAAGAGGATGAGGCGGAAGGAAGAATGTGAAAATGAAGGGAAATGTTGCTTCCTTATGCGACGAAGAAGCGCCAGACGGCGGGTAATTGATAAAGGGCTTGGATATATATAGTTTGAAGTGAAAAAACGAAATGTTTGGTCTTATTCTCCAGCACCGTCCCTCTACCCTTGGGGAGAGGGAAAGAGGGTGAGGTTAGTTGATGTGGTAGAACCTATCGTTTGGAATTATTCTAAAGCACCGTCCTTTACCATGAGGAGAAGGATAAGAGCCCGCCCGAACGGCCTTCAGTCGGGCGGGGATGAGGCGGAAGAGATAATTTGAAAATGAGAGGAAATGGCGTGATCGGTACCCAACGAAGGAACACCAGACCGTATTGCATAGCAGAATGAGAAGAGAATAACCTAAAATAAAATAAAAATACCATGTCATTAACCGCGAAAATACCAATCGTTTTATTGTTATTGCTGTTCACAGGTAATAGCTATACCCAGCATTTCGACCGTGCAGCAGAAGAGCTTTTCAAAATCAGGAATTCCTATTCAGATTCGGGCTATAACAGCTTTACCATACAATACCAGTATGCAATGGAGACCGCTCCTAAAAAAATATTGGACACCCTTACTGCTTATATAAAAATAAAAGGCAGCAAGTACTATTGCAAAATTGATAAGATGGAATTTATTCAAAACGACAGTGTGAACGCGGCTGTGTATCATAATGAAAAAATGATCGTGCTCACTAATCCGACTACAAGTACTGAAAAAGGAAGACTGGTAATTGACAACTGGGATTCCGCTTTCATTGCCGCTAATATTGATTCTGTAATGCTCTCAGATAAAAAAGCGCTTCGAACCTTACATTTTTATTTTACACCGGAATCATACTACAGTTACTGCATTATTACTTATAACAAAAAAACATACCGGCCTCAAAAAATAAGTTATATACAAAGGGCTACGCAAAACTATGAAGCGGGGAAAAGCAAACCCAATGGCATCATTGTAACTGTGCTGTTTTCGGCTTATAGCAACGCGGCTTTTAAAGACATGACTTTCGATTACACCAGGTTTATAAAAAAACAAAACAATAAATGGGCATCCGTTGCTACCTATAATAGTTATTCAGTAGTAAACAATGTATACGTTGAATGAAATGTAAAAGCAAGCTATTTTCCGAGAGCATGCTTTAGACTAATCATAAAGAACGTTTGTATATACTACAAAATGAATAACAACACCGGGTCTGATCTATTCTCTCCGTTGAATTTGATTTTATCCTTTTTTTAATACTAAGGAATAAAAACGAAAGAGATGGAGAGATAGTAAGACCAATGTTTAACTCAAAAAGCATTTGCGCTTATGCTAAGACACCTGTTTATGTCGCTTTTGGGAATGGTTTTCCTGTCTGCTGCCGGAGCCGTGGATGAGCCACCCGTCATTTCACCACTTGAAGGCCGCCTGGGTCAGTTAAAATCCGGCTCTTTCGCTCAGGTGCAGGATATGGATTTTTATGCAGATCTGCAACGCAATCCTAAGAAGTATGAAGAGACATATACCCGCAGTATCATTACATTTTCTATTGATGAAGCATCACATCTATTTTTAAAGTCACCTTTCCAGGCTACCATTGTATATCGTTTATACTTTAGTTTTAAAAGCAATCCCAATACTGAAGATTCATTGGTTGACAATCAAACCCTGGTTATTAATTATGATACCGCACAGGGAAAATCATTCAATGCAAAAAACAGTTTTGTATTTGAAAATGCAGTGAAAGTAAAAGTAAAGGTTGTAAGCATTACAACAAATGCTGAAGGGTGGGATCCGGTTCCATCTTTAAAACTTACCAATGAGCTACAGATAAACAGGATATATACATTTGATTGTGAAGATAACAAGGTTCAGCAGATAAACTTTTTACAACCCGCTGGTAGTGATGCCGATGAATTGAAGGTTTTTTGGCAACCTGCGGAAGGAGCAGATGAATATGACCTGGAATGGACTTACATTGACCACCCGGCATACGCGGCCGATGTATATGGAATACCCGGCAGTGAAGATTTTGAGACGAATGTATTTAAAAACAATGCAGCCCGCGTTACGCTAAACAGCGCCCTGCACCATTATAATATCCCCTTGTTATACGATAAACATGGCTTGCTTATTTTTCGGGTGCGTTCTGTGCAGGTAAAGCCTTCGGGGCAACGTACCGAAACCAACTGGAGCAATTACAATTCATTTGAATTTATTTTTGGTCATCAGCCAAACCTCAACTGGCAGGCGTCAACAAGTTTTGCCGAAGAAGGCAAGCGCAAAAGCGTGTTGCAATATTTTGATGGCAGTTTGCGTAACAGGCAAACCGTTACTAAAGACAATACGGAAAACACAACAGTGGTAGCGGAAACATTTTACGATTACCAGGGAAGACCCGCCATACAGGTGCTCCCCTCTCCTACTATTAATACACTGATAAAGCATACGCCACATTTCAATAATTTTTTAAACGCAATTGAATATTATAAAGACAATTATGATAAGCTTTCGGCTAACCGCGACTATTGCAGCGGAACCGCCGGCCCCCTGGATCCTTCAAAAGGAGGTGCAGCGCAATACTATTCATCTCAAAACCCTCAGAAAGAGGAGGGAAATAATAAACTCATTCCAGATGCTATAGGCTTTCCTTTCGCCGAAACAAAGTATACACAGGACAATACCGGCCGTATAGCTGCGCAAAGTGGTGTGGGGCCTGCCCACCAGTTGGCTACCGGTCATGAAACAAAATATTATTACGGCAATCCTGACCAGGTTGAATTAGATGCGTTGTTTGGTACGGAAACCGGTGACGCGTCCCACTATTTTAAAAATATGGTGAGAGATGCAAACGGGCAATACAGTGTATCCTATATGGATATGCATGGCCGCACTATCGCTACTGCTTTAGCCGGCGATTTACCCGCGGATATAAAATTAGACTACCTCCCTTCTAAACAGGATAGCTATCTTACCAAAACCCTTACAGATGCTTCAAATAATGTTGTAAAGGGATTTACTATTGAAAGCAGTAAAGGATTGCTGGTTGCAAAAACGGGAAATCATAAATTCAGCTACTCTCTTTTGCCTGAAAATGTTAACATCCGAGATTGTAAAGATGCGGACGTATGCTATACCTGTTCTTATACGATTGAAATTACGATTAGCGATGATTGCGGTAACAAACAATTTGGTGGCAATCCTTTTATATATACCGATGTTATAGGCGGCATTGATACGGATTGCGCCAGTATTCCGGAAATGTTTACTAAAAATTTTGATAAAATACTGCTGGAAGGCAGTTATACGGTTACTAAAAAACTAACTATTCGTGATGAAGCGCTGCAAGCTTACCAGGAAATTTTTGCCGGTAGTAATCTTTGCAAAACCGTACAGGATTTTGTGGAAGAACAAAAACAAATATTTTTAAACAGTACCAATAATTGCGCTTCACCCTGCTATAATTGTGAGCAGCAATTAGGCACTTCACAACAAGCATTTATTGATAAATTTATTACAGATAACGGCTTAAACGAAAATCTTGCATCCGACAGGCAATTAGCTATAACCGCGTATACAAAATTATTAGCTCAGTGTGAAGAACTTTGCGGCACTGCCAAACAAAAAAATTATTTGGACAATTTGCGTATGCTGATGCTCCAGGATGTAACCCCTCCTTACGGCCAGTACGCCAATATTGAAGATTATACAGGAACCGGCGACAATAAAGAATATTACGAGAATGGTATTTTCGGCCCCATCAGTTCCGGCAACAATAATTATCGTTATACCATTGCCTCGCTGAATTATAAAAATGAGGACGGAAGTTCTGCAACAGTTACCCTTTTGCGTAACGGTAACTGGCAAACGCTTAAACCGCAACAATTAACCATCGAAGAATTTGTATCACATTTTCAACCCTCCTGGTCCGAAACATTGGCGGATAACCTGCATCCCGAAAGAATGCAGTATAATATATTGAATACAACCGCGGTGTTTAATAACCAGCCGGCAGTAGGCAACGCCAGTTACGACTGGGATATGGATTTCATAACAACAGAAACATTTGTACAGGCGCAGCAAAAGGGGTTCCTCAATCCTACAAATAATATTTCATTTACCAACAGGTATGCTACAATATTTAACGGCAATAGCAGTAATGCAGATCCATTTTTTGTTTTGCATAGCAGCCTGCGAAACCAAATGCACAATTTCATGCAGCAGGTTGCTGTAGGTGGTGGCTATATAGCCGATATATGGAATGCAGCATCTATAGCGGGATTTTGCACAGACCAGGATGACCTGGCTTGTTTGCAAAAACAAATTGCCAATCCTTTTGGCACACAGGGCTGTGCGGCCGACCTTGATATGGCATGGCGGGCTTTCCGGGCAATGTACAAATCCAGGAAAGACGAATTGATACTGGACATGGTAAAAGGCATTACCGGAACCACTCCTGTAATAGATGAAACCAAATACCATTCGTATTTCACCAATAATACAGATGCCATAAAAAATGGCACAGGTATAAGTGATATTAATAACAAAGATGACGTAGATGCGGCATTGCAGAATTTCTATACAGATCAAAGCTCATGTGCAGGCTATGCCGAATTGTGGTGGCAAAAACTTACACCCTGTGATATTCAAAAACTGATGCCTTATAAAGCGCAATTATTAGCCGACCTGGTAACCGTGTGTACAAAGGGAACCGATGAAACACATGTAATGGGTGCAAGTTCCATAGCTCCTGATGCAACCAATACCTATAATGATTTTGATGAAGTGCTGGCGCATTACGTGCAAATATACAACAACGCTAACCCCGCCACACCCATCGGTGTATTGGATTGCAATGGCAGCCTGCTCAATTTCCCTGCTCCCTATTCAACGCCGCAGGTGCTGGCCAACAAACCTGTAATTACCAAACCCGAACCCTGCGAATGTGAAAAAATTACACAATTGCATAGCGTATATACACAGGAAAACAACGACCCTGACTTTTCCGCCTATATTGAACGAACGCTGCATACTACCATGAGCGACGGCGCTTTAGATACTTTGCTGAATCTTTGTTCTGGTTCCATTGACTGTAAATTTATTTCTACTCCCATTCATCTTCCACCGGCGCTGCAATGCGGAGTGGATAATGTTTGTATACCCTGCGTTGCGATTAAAGAAGGCTTTGACGCTTTTGCCGTCAACTATCCCAATATAATACCCGGGTTTGAAGCAACAACAGATGAGCAACAAAAAAAGAATGAACTGTTTACTTATTATATGAACAAAAGGTTTGGATTTGCAAAACGGGTGCAGGAGTATTTATCGTTTATGGATAGTTGTTCGGTAAAAATTTTGAATGATTGCGACAGCCTGGGGAATATGATCAGGAGTTTTAACAAAGATGCGAACCCATACCGGGTGGAAGCTTTTTGTCATTCAAATGAACTTGATCCACCTCTTATTAAGGATTTAAATGAGATTGTGAGTGATGGATACCTGCACTGGCCTAAATCCATACGAGATACTACCGGGCGCGACTGGGTATATTTTCAGCACAGAAGAGCAGGCTCATTTTGTCTGGAAAACGGGTATTCCATTGAATTCAGATTTAAGTCGCTTAAAAAGGTGTTAAGACCCAATGACGATGTGTTTTATTTTACCGATAGAAATGGAGGATTTGTTCTTTACAAGCAGGAAACGGGAAAACCCGGATTTTACCTTAGGAATATAAATGCGAAAAGCACTGTTGATGCATCAATAGTAAATATCTATAATGGACTTGAATTAATGGATAACGATCCCGACATTATTTATAAAGAATGGAGTGTTATAAAATTTTCAATGTCGCCTACGCATTTTAAAGTGTATTATAACGGCAGGTTAATCAAAGATGTGGCAGGGGATATGCTATTAAGAAATTGGCCGGCATTTACACTTGCTTTTTTAGATTACCAGGCAGCGATCGACTGGGTTCGGGTGTATGATGGTAATGATGTGCCGGTTTATTTTGATGACTTTAACAGCACTGATACAAGGTCAGCGGTTAGCCCGTCTTTTGTTTGTTCGCAACCTGTGCCGGATTGCCAGGCAGCCTTTGTAAAATATTATAACGGGCAAAAAGGAACCAGTTATACTTATGAGCAAATTGATTCGATATATTTTGAAACCTGCGGCAAGCACCTTAATGTATGCGAAGATGGCTCCACACGCAAAGATTCACTAATGCACATAGCCGATTCTTATATAAAAAACTATACTTCTATCAATGATAGCGGCATTGATACCGGGCTTCCTCCTGTTTATTGGAGTTCAGGGGGGCTTTCTATACATACCGGGCTGCCTGTCCGCTCTAACGATTTGTCTATGATTGTTGACACAGGCGTTTTGCACATGCCCACAGGATCGGATCCTTTGTATTATTCATCAATCAATTATAAAAGCATAAGAGATATTTGTGTACAAAATGAATATGCAGTTGAAGTTAGAATAAAAAATCCCGTTGCTGCATCCCAGGGTGGCGATGTAGTGATTAGCACCAATACACATAGCATCAATATTGACAGTAGTGATATTGATGAAGATTTCGCTGTCGACTTTGTACCTAACCGGTCAAATGCATCATTCTACAGATTACGGGGTGTAAGACATTATGACACTTCCTTTAGCTATAAAGATTTTCAGGAATGGCGCGTTATTAAGCTGTCTGCTAAACAGGATACATTTAGCGTATATTATGAGGGAAACTTAATTTTCAAAATTCCAAGAGATGGAAGAAGTTATATTGACATCATTGGACCTTATCTTCAGTTTCAACAGGGAATAAATGTTCAATTAGATTGGATGAAGCTTTATGGAACTAACGATGAACTAATTCTTTATGAAGACTTTAATGATACTGCTAATCTGGCTTCGCAAGCGAAAAACTACCAGTGTCCTTCTGCGGATTGCTTCACTAAATTTACGAGGTACTTTAACAGGCTATGCGGCGAAACATACAATTTTAGTCAAATTGATTCATTGTATAAAGCCAATGGCATTACATTAAACATTTGTGGCGACAGCATAGTTCCACCTTCATTTAATCCCGCCTTATTGCTTTGCGGGAAAAACACAGTTTCACAGATAACTGTGGAAGCAGGAAACGAATCCCCCTGCGCCGACAGTATAGACTTTGCCATAAGCCGCGGATACGAAAGATACAGCGTGTACAGCGATTCGGTGCGTGGCGCATTTACCCAAACATTTATAACGAAATGCCTGCAGGCGGCGCAACACGAGCGATTTATAGTTCAGCAGCCGGTAAGTGAATATCATTATACTTTGTATTATTATGACCAGACGGGTAGTTTGGTAAAAACCATACCGCCAAAAGGTGTTCATCCCAATTATGATGCAAACTGGTTACAAGCTGTAAAAAATGCACGTGCAGGAAATGCTGTTGTTGTGCCTGATCACGGGTTAGCTACACAATATCGCTACAATACCCTCAACCAGGTAGTGCATCAAAAAACACCTGATGCCGGTGAAAGCAGGTTTTGGTACGACCGCCTCGGCAGGCTGGCTGTAAGTCAGAATGCTAAACAGGCTATCCTCCTATCCACCAGTGGAGACGGGCCGGGGGCTAGTCCGCCGGGGCAGATGAGGTACAGCTACACCCGCTACGACTACCTGGGTCGCATAACCGAAGTAGGCCAAATCAACAATGCCGGTCCCGCAATGAACAACAGCATTAGCCGCAATCCAGTTCAGTTGCAAAACTGGATGAACAGCAATACCAACCGCAAACAAATAACAGCTACTTTTTATGATATTCCGGCAAAGGAAAGCTATTTGCATAAAGATCTTTCTCCCTATATCATACGCCAAAATAGCTTGCGGAATCGCGTGGCATTTACGGTGTTTGCCGCAGACGGAGATTTAAACAATTATGATTATGCTGCATTTTATCATTATGATATAGCAGGCAATGTGGATACCCTGTTGCAGGATTACGGACCGGCAGGCCTTTTGGCGCAGCAGGGCAACCGCTATAAACGCATTACTTACCAGTATGATCTTATCAGTGGTAAAGTAAACACTATAAGTTATCAACCCAGGTTGTACGACCCCGTTACTAAACAATACATTGCGCAACCCGATGCGTTTTTTCACCACTATAGTTATGATGCCGAAAACCGCCTCACCGATGTATTTACCAGCGCCGATGAAGTACATTGGGAACATGATGCCCATTACCAGTACTACCAACACGGGCCATTAAGCCGGGCTGTTGTTGGTGAAAACCAGGTACAGGGCATTGATTATGCCTACACATTACAGGGCTGGCTAAAAGGAGTGAACGGTACAGCTACGGAAGAAAGACTGGTAGCAAGAGACGCTTATCATTTCAATCTGCATTATTATGGCAACGACTACACCGCCATCAGCGCACCAAATGCCTATATCGGGTTAAGCACAAAACTACAATCGCTCAATGCATACAAGCCACTTTACAATGGCAGCATCAGCAGTATGGCTGTATTTCTTGCACCTCTTGCGGGGATGGGGGTGTTGTACAATTACCAGTATGACCAGCTTAATCGCATAACAGGCATGGATGCCTATAACGGAAATCTTGCCGGCAATAATATATGGGACAACGGGCTCACTGCTGTGCAGGATTATAAAGAAAGAATAAGTTACGATGCCAATGGTAATATACTCACTTATAACAGAAATGGCTTTGGTTCAACTGTGGCAATGGATAATCTGGCATACCATTACCAGCCGGGCAATAACAAATTAGACCACGTAAAAGACAGGGCGCCTTCTGCTAACTATACCGAAGATATAGATGATCAGCAGGCAGGCAATTATGATTACGATGAAATTGGTAATTTGATTAAAGACAAGGCTGAAGGAATTGATAAAATAGAATGGACGGTATATGGAAAGATAAAAAGCATTACCAAAACCAATGGAGAAAAGATTGGTTTTGCCTATGATGCAGCAGGAAATCGCATTAGCAAGACAGTAACTACCTACGGCGCTGCCACTACTACCCTGTATGTACGCGATGCCAACGGTAACACAATGGCTGTGTACGGTATAAACAACAGTGATAGTAAATTATTTTTGAACGAGCAGCACCTCTATGGCAGTAGCCGCTTAGGTATATACAATCCCAACAAAGACCTCTCCATAACGCCACCTCCGCCGCTTAATATGGGTTATGGAAACAGCGGCAATTTAATTATATTTGAAAGAGGCAAGAAGTTCTTTGAACTAAGCAACCATCTGGGCAATGTACTGGCAACGGCGAGTGATAAAAAGAAAGCCCATGATGCAGGCGATGGAACAATAGATTATTATGAAGCAGATGTCGTGAGCGCACAGGATTATTACCCGTTTGGAATGATGATGCCTGCCCGAACCTTCAGGGGCGGGCGGGGAAGAACGTTCACGGGTGGCAACAATTATCGTTATGGATTTAATGGTAAGGAGCACGACAAAGAAAGCCCGGTACAATATGATTATGGGTTCAGGATTTACGATCCAAGGCTGGCGAGGTTTAAATCGGTTGATCCGTTAACACCTAAATATCCTGAGCTTACACCGTACCAGTTTGCTTCAAACCGACCTATTGATGGGGTAGATCTGGATGGGTTGGAATATGTAAAACGAATTCATATTTTAAATGTAAATAAACAAATTATATCAACCAAGGATGTTGTGTACTATCAAATGGATGAAAAAACATTATTGGCTCATGGTGGTACCCCGGCAAACTGGTATAATTCTGCAGGTTATGGCCCAGAAGGAAAAGGAGTAAAACATGAATACTATTACGAAAGTGGTATGCAAGCGAGAGAACCACGTTGGAATTTACCCCAAAACTCACTTATTAGTTCTTTGGGAGCTCACGGTATTTATTCTGGGGACGGTTCAATTACCAAAACCGGGACAAAAGATTATGATTTTTCATGGAGGCCAATTGACGCATCTGACGCTATTGCTAAAAGACATGATATGAATTATGCAAGTTTGCAGGCATATGATGTGGTGGAGGACACGAGGACTTTATTTGCGGATAAGCAAATGGTTGAAGAGACACAACAGTATTTGAATTCAATACCTTTTCGGATGCTAATCGGCCAAAAGATAGCTGGCGAAACAATTATGTCCGCAATGAGCCAGAATAAATTTATCGGCATCCTTGCAGACTACAAACAATGGAAGATAAAATATATGAAAGAAAATAATCTGGATCCCAATAAGCTTGATGCTAACACAAAGGTATCATTGAACAGTTGGCGCGTTAGATTAGCCTATATAAATTCCGATAAAGGTCGTCGAAAGGAAAGGCTGTTTAATTTGGGAATTCTCTTGACAACAAAAGAACAAACTAGTGATGCGAAAAAGGATAAATAATATATATTCATTGGGTTTTCTTGTAATCGGGTTGTGTTTGTTTTGCTCATGCGGTAATAACGTGACAATAACAAGAAGTTATATCTATAGCACGGGGTGGTCAAATGGCGGGTACCAGGGCTTTCAGATTGCAAAAATAAAATTACTAGATAGCAGTATTTCTGTTTTCGCTAAAAATTTCAACAGGTTTAAATTATCTGATTATATTATCGATTCAAGCTTCTGCTATGAAGAATCATCTATACAAGGCGCTAATCGTCCGAAGATTTATTTTGATAGAGAAGATGAAAATTGGAAGTGGACTTCTTGCTGGAATGCTTTGGAAGAAAGGAAGAAAATAGGGCTTTTGGAACTGAATTCGTGGTATATAATCCTCGGATTAAAAGGAACTATAGATTATTACGTATACATAGACAATGAGGGAGGCTCACATACTTATTCATTGGGTCCAACCAATTGGTAGTTTTTTTTAAATGCTCTTCTATAGCCTCGTGCAACTGCCGGACGATGTGGTGCTTGCAATTGGTAAATCAATATTCTACCAAAATGTATTGCCTTTGCGCTGGAGTCAACTTGAAGGCAATAACAATATGAATCAACTATTACAAACCGGAAGAAGGATGATCTTTTTTAGAGGCTGATGTTTTTTACCAATGTCTCTCTACCTCAATAAATATCGCTCCGGATCCGCCCGACTCAAAGGCTGGGATTATCGTAATGCAGGCAGCTATTTTATTACCATATGCACCAAAAACAGAACACATTTCCTGGGAGAATGTAAGGATGGTAAAATGCATTTATCGGGTATGGGTGCAATTGTTCAGGATTGTTGGTACGATATTCCGCAGCATTTTTCTAATGCGGCATTAGATGTTTTCCAGGTTATGCCTAACCATATGCATGGTATCATTTTTTTGGATGGAACATTGCCATTACGCGATGGTGATGTAGATACGTTGCATTCCTTCTACGCAGTGTGTCCTTCCGACTTTGTGGGCAAGCCAGGCACGCTGCGGAGAATCAATTTTACATCGGATGAACCTTATAAAATTATTGGCGGGCAAACAGATCGGTTCTCCTGTTTCATCCAATGGAAGCCCCCGTGCGAAGAAATAGGGAGAACATATATTGTTGTGAATTCTGTTACAGAATAGGACAAGGATAAATTTCATCCCGGTAAAACCACAGTTTCGGTAACTTTACACAAACATTTTTATTCCTTCACATCATTAAATATTGAGCATTATGGCAAAGAAAATTTTAATGCTGGCCGGCGACTTTGTAGAAGATTACGAAGTAATGGTACCTTTTCAAAGCCTGCTGTCGGTGGGCTGCGAAGTGGATGCTGTTTGTCCTGATAAAAAATCGGGCGATACGGTAGCTACCGCCATCCATGATTTTGTGGGCTTTCAAACCTATGCAGAGCTGAGAGGTCACAACTTCCAGTTGAATAAAACTTTTAGTGAGGTAAACCCCGGAGATTACGATGGACTGTACGTATGCGGTGGCAGGGCCCCTGAATATATCCGTTTGAATAAAAAAGTAATCGAAATTACCAGGCATTTTTTTGATACGGGCAAGCCGGTTGCAGCCATATGTCATGGCATTCAAATACTAACAGTGGCAGGGGTTTTACAAGACAGAACGCTTACAGCTTATCCCGCCATTGGCCCCGATATCGCCCTCGCCGGCGGAACCTATAAAGAAGTGGCCGTTAATGAAGCGGTAACAGATGGCAACCTTACCACCTCACCCGCATGGCCCGGCCACCCCGCCATTTTAAAAGAGTTTTACCGGTTGCTGGGTATTAACATTAAAACAGCCTCAGCAGTGATTGCCTGATTCATTTTAGTAATGAAACCCTGGCTATGAGCATACAGTTAAAGAAATTTGTTTGCAATCCGGAAAACAAGCTTACCTTATGCGCCCATAAAAAAATCAATACCCAAAAAGGATAGTGTTATGTATACGAATTTATTAATAGATGATTTGCGGAAGTCGTATCAAAATGAGTTTGGTAAGAGTTCAAAAGAAAGCGCCACCACTTTTACGGATTATGTAGTTCAAAAAACGGCCGTGCTTTCATTTAATGTATTAGGAAAAATTCACGAAACGCTGTTGCGCATCGAAAAAGGAGAAGAAAACGGTGTGCTGAACGGCGCTGTTTTATCCGTAAAACAGTAAAAAATATAGAGGCCCCTCGTTCGTTTTTCAATTATACCGCTTATGCGGATAGCTATGCTAATGCGGTTAGACACCTGTTGTATTAAGGCTATTCGGTCTGTTGTTCGATGCCTGACCAATTTTGTATGCTTTCTTCAAATGGTATACGAAATTTAACCCCATTATTTTGCTTTAGTTTTACCGGCAACCGGCATAGAAGGGGGCATATCCTTCCCCCTCCCCCATTTTTTATTGAGCGCGGCGCCCGTTTATAAGATAAGGCTGCCAGAAATACAGAAGCCTGCCTTATTTTGAAAGCATTCCTGCATTAATCAAAATCAAACATATCGCCTAAAAACGATTTCTTTTTATAAGGTTTTTGATGACCATACCGTTGGTTAGGATTTGTATGCTTCTGATCATAATAGCCCGGTGTTGGGTTGTATTGCTGGTTGTTTTGGGGAGCCGCTGTATTTTGCGCCACATAATCAAGCATTTTATCCAACTCACCTTTGTCGAGCCATACACCTCTGCATGAAGGGCAATAATCAATTTCAATATTGTTTCTTTCGGTCATTAAAAGTGTTTCGTTGCAATTGGGACATTTCATGTGTTTATTTTTTTTGATTTTGAACGGATACCCGGATTCTTGCCGGGATATTTCTGCGTAATGAACTTGTTTGCCATCGGCGGCATTATTATGCAATCATCATGTAGCACCGCTAAACAGCCATGCACAGCAATTAAAGTATTGGGGAGATGATTGTATTATTTATGACAAATGAAACTACCGGCAGCGCTTTAAAACAGGTGGTACAGGAAGAGCAAAGTGTAATAAGCCGGCCGTACTACCAAAGAGGAAGAAACGAGTGGATGAGCCAAAACGCTGTCATCCGCAGCAGCGGAGGAAACAGCGTATTGACCGCCTTTGTTAAAAAAGCGGCTAACCTGCTGTTTTTTGTTTGAAGAGAATGAATAGCCAATCCGCCCTTCAGTAGCATCGGATAAATGATTGGTATCTTCGGCGCCGGAATGGTTATTGTGCTGTTGCGAAAGATAAGCGCCGTTGTTGTTGGTTGCAAAAGCAGTGATAAAAGGAGCTGCTGCAAAAAAGAAATTCAAAAAAAACATAATGAACGCGGCAGTCTGCCTGCATTTAAAATCAATATGTTTCTTCAGCGACATTTTTTTAAAAAATTCAATTCAGCAAAAATATCAGAAAAAAGCCGGGCAAAATGTTATTATTTTAATAAGATCAACGGCTAACCGGTGTGCAGTGTCAACCCATAGCTGGAAGCTTACTTTATGCGCCCAATGCCTCCTTAGCATAGGCCAAACATTTTTTTGTTTCCTTTACTGCATCGGAGCCTCCAGGAATATCATACTCCAGCTCAATGCTCGCAGGAATATCATATTTTTTTTCTTTCAGGAGGGTAAGTATTTCTTTGAGCGGCGTATCACCCTGTCCCCAGGGCAGATTGTCTGCGCCATTTTCTTTTGTCTTGCGATCTTTTATATGCATGCTTGTAATCCTGTCGTGCTTTGCCTGGATAAGGGCCAATAACGTTTCTTTTGTATTATTTCCCCCGGCAGCTATATAATGGCCGCAATCGAGGTTCATAGAATTGTAAGGCGACTGGCCCAATGCCTCATCCCATGCGGTATCTGTAGCCTGGGTATGGGCGTGGTAGCCAATGTATACCTTGTGTTTTGCAGCAAGTGTTCCCAGGCGTTGGGAATGGGCAGGATCTCTGGGCAGCTCAACAGTAACGGAATTTGCTCCCAGCGCTTTGGCGGCCTTTAGTGCATATTCAATTTCCGCATCGGTATTGTTTGTGCCCAATGCACTGGGTTTGAAAGCATAAATGCTGACCCCGGCTTTTTTAAACATTTTTCTTACCTCCTTAAACTTATCCATAGAAACGCTGCTACGCCATTCTGCCACCTGGCTTTTATCAGCGGGTTTTCCTGCATAGTCTTCCACCGATTCGCCCATCAGTTCCACAGCGCTGATACCGCTATCAACAATATATTGCAGCAATTGCTCCACATTGTGAGGCATGCTCCGGTAGGAATAGGTAATTACACCGATCTGTACGCCAAAGAATTTTGAGTCTGGTACTTTACCAAACAAAAAAGATTTTGACCAGGCAGCCGAACCGCCAATCAACAAGCCCGCCGAAGCCATTGATCCTTTTAATAAAAATGAACGGCGTGAAGCATTATAAGCATTATTTTTATTTACAGACATGGCAGATTTTTTAATGTACAGTTTTCATTAAGGGTAAATATATGTCTTCGGTGAAACCTGGGAAAATTAATTTTCAGTAGCGCTGTGTTGTGTTTTTTAGTTATTGCCATTTCATCTGCAGCAAGAGGAACTGGATTGTATGGAACACCGAATTTAAGCAGGGGAAGATAGGAGAAGTGTTTTCCGAAATGTTCTTTCATTTTTTCAAATCATTTTCTGACGCCGCAAAGTGCAATCTCAATATTGAATGCCGTGGTGACAACAAACATCATAAAATGGAAGCCATCCTTTAAGCCATTGCCAAAGCCATCCGTATGGCGTAAAGCGCGATCCGCTGAGCAATTTACGGCCGAGCACTAAGGGGGTTTTGTGATAAATGGAATTGCCCGGGGCGATAAAATAATACTGAAAAGATGCAGAGCAAACGCCCTGCATCTTTTCAGTTAATAATATCATGCTAATCAAAATGCGGTTAAAGGGTTATGCAGGCTTTTGTCCCGCCCAGAATATAACAGGCACTTACGGTACTGGCACTCCAATTTGGCTCAAATGTCATTCCTCCATTGTAAAGTTCATTGCCTAATGCTCCATATACTGTTCCATTCCCGCTTAAATTAACTTTCTGAGGAGTAACTGCAACGCCTATACTGCTTTTGAAAAACTTGGTATTGTAACTGTATGCTCCCTTTAATAGGAAGTTATTCACTCCGTATAATTCACCTGCTACGTTTGCTTTAAAAATGTTAAGGTCAATATTGCCGCCTATTTTTACTCCGGCTGGTCCGGCAGTTATTTTTCCATTGGCAAAAGTGAAATTGGCGCCTGCAATCCGTATCGAATTAGATAGTTGCCCTGTCATTGTTATCCCTGCAGCATTCACGTATCCTTCCATCAACCTGCTTCTGCCGAAAACAATGCCGAGGTCGAATTCACTTTTGAAGTATATTCCAGTCTTTTTTGAAATCCTTACAATACCATTTGTGGATGGCAGTTTTACATTTCCAAAAGTTATATCAGCTGTATTCACCTTACCCTCCAACAGGAAATCATCTTTGTTGATTTTACCTTTAACGGCAACCATTCCAATATGGGGAATATCCAGGTTGCCTGCCAGTTGAACACCTTCAGCCGGGTTGCTGGATGCGCTGAAAGTCATACCTGCAGACGGTAATCTCACCCCGTTTGGCAACACAATTTCAGAGCCGGCTTTTAATTTCCCGGAAAGGGATACCCCTTCACTTGTGAGCTTACCCTTAGCTTTGGCTTCTCCAATATCAAAAGGCAGATCTACATTACCGTTATATGTTATTCCGGAATCGCTGCTGATAGTGAGATCCATTTTATTGGCAAATAGCTCAACTCCGCTGGGTAAAGTAATGTTATTGTCAACAGTACTTTTCAGATTAAACCCTTGTGGAGAAAGTTTGCCTGTTAATTCACCCCACAGGTGTAAAGGGCCAATTGCATTTACTCTTTTAACAACGAAATCTATACCATCAATGCTGATCGCAAAACTGGCACGGCCAAAATCTATTATGCCATAATATGGAACTCGCATATGAGCCTCACATTCGCTATAAACAACAATATTTTCTATTTCGGGGCCCAGACTGTAATAAAAAATCGCACCCGCGGTAGGTGGGTTATACAAGTATTTCTTTATTCCCTCGCCAAATATTTCCGACACTACTGGTATTTTTGTTTCGCCACCGTACCTAAAGAATGATGGCACCTGCCTGCTTCCCGCCTGGTTGAGTCCTGGGATTTGCCATTGCGAGGTAGCCCCTATAATATCAATATCAAAATCCTCGTTAAAGATTTCTTTCCCCACTATCTTATTCACATTGGGTAGCATGCCAAGCGCCAGTCCAATACCTTTGGCGCCGGGATCAATGCTACCGGTAAAAGAAACCATATATCCATTTTGCTCATCGTTTATAAACCAGTCTAATGCATCCTGGTAGTTTTGCTTTACGGGGCTAACAGAGGCAGGAGGAATCAATGTTGAATATGGATAGTGGATAAAAGCTTCACCTGTCATTTGCAATACGCCGGTTTCAGGTATGGGTATGCCTGCCAGCCTGAAAAATAAATGAGACGGCAACGCCTCAAAGCGGTTAAACCCAAATTTTGTTTTGAATGTTTCCGGATCAGTTACCTTAAAATCATATGGTTGTGAAAGAAATGTTCCCTGGTTAGAAATACCTATAGCCATGCTTGTAGCATCTGCATAATCAAACGCAGTACCACCTGCCGAGACCAGCTTATCACCTACTTTTTTCCAGAATGTGCTAACCAGATTGGTTGCTTCTTTTTTATTACCGCCAGGTTTCCACAATTGTGTTTTGAAGAAAACCGCGGGATCATTGGGGTCAATATATAAATCAAGGAAGTTATAAATTATTGAGTTGGCCACGCTTCTAAGCTGGTATTCACCGTCTTTACTTTGGTCAAACACGCTAAAATGCAGGTATTTTTGTTCAGCGGCAAGTGGTAAATCAGTACCGTATGCTTGTAGGTAATAACTTCCTTTTTCGTATTCGATATGGGATTTTATTTCTGTCCACAAAAAGGATGTCTTTATGTGTTTAAATATTCCGATATCAGGAAACTGGGCAATGCCAACGCCTTTAATGCTGGCAATAGAACTATCACTGTTTGTTACCACCTGAAACTCCCCTTCCCCTACATTAAATGGCAATCCCTCATCAGTTTTGGCGCTTATCGAACCGGTGAAGTTGAAGCCGTTTGTAGTTTCCACGATATTGTCTGACTCAATTTCGAAACCTCCACCTACTGTTCCCGAAACTGGAGGTATGGAGATGGTTTGCCTTGGAGGTTTAGTTACTTCCTTTTGACAGGCGCTCATTACTAAAATTCCTGATAGTATGGCATATAGCAAGGCGCTTTGAAGTGGGAAAATGGGCGATCTCATAACGTATATTTTTTAGTGAAGGGAGCGTTGGTTGTCACTTCAAAACTAATAAGCGGTATGGGCGAACACTATCACTTATGTCGCAAATGCTATAAAAGATGTCGCAAAAGAAAACTTCAGAGCCTGAAAAAGGATTTTCTTTTAATGATTAAACCTGATTAACTTTTTTAAGAGATGGAATTCCCCGGAATGTCGGAAGGCGTATATCCAAATTGTTCACGAAAACATTTGGAGAAATAAGAAGGGCTACTGAAGCCAACGATATAGGCAATTTCTGCCGGGGTGGTTGCATTTACCTTTAGCAAATCATGGGCACGGGTTAACCGGAAGGATCGGATCAACTGATTGGGCCCCTTGCCAATCAAGGCATTGAGCTTACGGTGCAATTGCGATCGGCTCATACCCATTTCATCACTTAACCGCTCTACACCAAAAAGCTCATCGCCCATATTCTCTTCCACTATTTTCATTAAACGGTTCAGAAAAACGTCGTCTATTGAGCTGCTTGCAATTTCGCTGGGTTTAAGAATGATTTGCCCACGAAATTTTTCCCGTAGTTTTTTGCGGGACTGTATAAGATTGTGAACACGGGCCAATAGCTCCCCCGAAACAAAAGGTTTGGTAAGATAGTCATCGGCCGCTGTTTGCAAGCCCTCTAATTTACTTTCAAGAGAAGCTTTGGCGGTTAAAAGGATAATGGGGATATGACTGGTTTTTTCAGCGTTTTTCAGGATTTTACAAACCTGGTAGCCATTCATTTTGGGCATCATCACGTCACTCAGGATAAGGTCCGGAATTTGTTCCCCGGCTTTTTCCACACCTGCCTCCCCATCAGCAGCTTGTATAACGGTATAGTCTTCCATCAAAATTTCTTTGATGTATTGCCTTACATCAGCATTGTCTTCAATCAAAAGAACGATAGGCTTTTGCTGATCGGGAGAAGTTCCTTCATTAAAATCGTCATTGCCGCTGATTATGGGCAAGATATTTTCTTCCTCCTGCAAAAAACTATTTTCTATTTTATCCTGCACTTTTATTCCGGCGGCTATAAAATGTTCTTTGCCCATCGGTAGCCGCAGTACCATCTCTGTTCCTTTTGTCTCCTGGCTAAAAACCTCAATGCTTCCATGGTGCAGGTCTATGAATTCCTTTGTGAGTGCCAGACCGATACCACTTCCTTCATATTCCCTTACCAGGGAGTCATCAACCTGGTAAAAACGATTAAAGATGTGTGCTACTTTATCTGCCGGTATCCCTTTCCCCGTGTCTTTTACTATTATTTGAAGCCATTCTTTCGGGTCTTTATTTTTAGCGATAGCTGGAGCTTGCACTATCACCTGGATGCGGCCGCCCGGAGGTGTAAATTTAAACGCATTGGACAGTAGATTACTCAACACTTTTTCAATTTTGTCCTGATCGAAATAAAGTATTGGTTCCCTGGCTTCCGAATTGACCAGAAGCTCAATTTGTTTGCTTTCGGCCAAGGATTGGAAAGACATGGTCACCCCTTTAATAATAGAGATAATATTTCCCGGGGCCACATTCAATTTCAAATTTCCCGATTCCAGTTTAGATAAGTCAAGCAACTGGTTTACCAAAGTCAACAACCGCCTGCCATTTTTTTTCATAATGTTAAGTTGCTGATTTAGCCTGGGGTCAGAGATCTTTTCTGACATGGTTGCAATCGGAGCCAGGATCAGGGTAAGAGGGGTTCTGAATTCATGGGTTATATTGGTAAAAAAACGGGACTGCATTTTTTCAACCGCTTGTTCTTTTTCCAGCAATTGCCGGTTTTTCTTTGTTTTAAGCCTTTGATTGTAGTAAAACAAAAAGCCCACAATTAAAATTAACCCGGCTAACGCGGCGTAGGAATCTCTCCTGAATGCAGCAGCTTTATTTTGTTGGGACAATGAAGTTATTTCCTGTTCTTTTTTTTCAGTTTCATAAGTTATTTGCAGTTCTTCAATCTGCCTCGATTTTTCAATGCTGAATAAACTGTCTTTGGTATTTACAGATTTACCGTAAAATGTATAGGCATTTTTATAGTCGCCCAATTTGAGGTAGCTGTCCGATAAATTTTGATAGCCATACCTCAGTTGATTTAATTCACCCGACTTTGCAGATAAATCAATGGCTTTCTCTGCATAGCTTTTTGAACTGTCAATTTTATTAAGCGACAGGTAGGTTTCAGACAAATTGTTGAGCGTATGTGCCAGGCTTTGTTCCATATTAAAACCGGTTTGCAACTCCAATGCCGAAAGAAGATAAGGCAATGATTCATTTAATTGTCCCTGCTGCCGTAACGTGCTCCCGATATTGCCCAACAAGACAGCTTCATCTTTTTTAAATTTAAGTTTTCTGGAAATCTCAATCGCTTCATTAAAATAAAGCAGGGCTTTAGTAAACGCCTTCTTTTTTTGACATACCACACCTATATTTAACAGGTTGATCATAATGCCCTGATCATCATTGTTCTTTCGATCTATATCCAACGCCTTGAAAAAGTAATTTTGAGCATCATCGTATTTACCGGAAAGTTGAAAAACCATCCCAATATTGGTAAAGCATATTGAAATAGCTCTTTGATCCTGTAATGCTTCCCGGATGGCGAGCGACTGAAAATAATATTCCAATGATTTATTATAGTTGCCCAACTTTTGATAGGTAATGCCCAGGTGGTTGTAACCTTGAAAAAGTATTTTTTGCAAGTCGTTTTTTTTTGCAAGGCTCAAAGATGCATTGACATGTTCAATGGACTTTTGAGGCTCGCCTGAAATGCCATAATAATTCCCCAAATGCAATAAACCCATACTTGTTAAGGTAGGATCATTTATTTTTTTTGAAAGGCCAAGCCCATTTTCAAGGTTCAATAAAGCGGTTTTGTTTTCGCCCATTTCCATATAGGTCTGGCCAAGATTATAATAGCTTTTTATTTGTCCCTGTTTATCGTTTAAGGTTTTTGATAGCGCTAAGGCTTTTTCAGCGAAATCTATTGATTTATCAGGTGCTATAAAGCTGTATTGGTAAGACAGCGCATTGAACAGCTCTATTTTGGATTGGCCTTTTGCTTTTTTCATCTCTCTGGTAAGGCTGTCAATTTGGTGGGTCTGCGCATCACTGTATAAGCAGGCAATTGACAACAGAAAAATCAAAAACAATTTCATGATAAGTGATTTATAACCCGGAAAAGGAAATCCTTATAAAGATAAAAAACAGGATGGTTTGAAAATTAATAAATGTTGCGCCGGGATCTTAATGAAAAATATGTGAGCGGCTAAGAGCCCTCATGATATTGAAGCTCATCGCTTACAAATGAATGTATCTCCATTCCCCGGGTTAATGAGGTATTTGTTGGTTGGATCGTGAAGGTCTCCTGCAGGACGATTGGTTTCATTTTTAATTAATTATCACTAACTACCCTTTTTTGTTTTATATTAGAATATCATTTCACTATAGTATCATTTTATGAAAAAATATATTGTAACCTTATTGCAACTCTTCGCTATAATGCTTTTAACCGTATCCTCAATACAGGCGCAGCGCTGGATCAGTTTGTTTAATGGTAAAAACTTAGAGGGCTGGCATATTTTACCGGGTGGTGAATGGAAAGTACAGGATGGTATAATAGCAGGTACAAGTACGGCTGCAGAACCGAAGCACGGCTTACTGGTATCGGACAGTGTTTTCGCTGATTTTGAAATTGAAATTTCTTACAAGGCCGTTAAAGGCAATAGCGGACTATACTTCAGGGCGCAGGAAGTGGAAGATGCGGTGGGTGTATATGGTTTCCAGGCCGAAATAGACCCCGACAAAGATGCCGGCGGATTATATGAAACCGGTGGCAGAGCCTGGGTGGTACAACCCACTGCAGCAGCAGTAAAAAAATGGTACCTGCCCGGCAAATGGAATAAGATGAAAGTTCGTGCCGTAGGTAAAGAAATAACGGTATGGGTTAACGGAAAACAAACTGCTCATCTCACCAACGACCCCGGAAGAACCGCCGGGCGCATTGCCCTGCAATTACATGGCGGTATGGATATGGAGGTTTATTTCAGGGAAGTGCGGATAAGGATGTTAGAAGGAAAATGAATGCGGCAACCATTATTAGGAACGATACCGGTATGATTATAGCAGCAATGCAATTGCGTTTTCCTTTTTATCGCATTAATATTGAAACAACTTCAAATGGCTGTTATTGATTCCAATAAGCAGGGCTTTCTTATCACCCGAAAGCTTAACCGGCTGTATGCTTCTTATTTCACCCTGCACGCTGCTTAATAAATCCGGCAATGGCAGTACCACCTTAAATTCTCCTTTGCCATCACCCAGGTAAAGAGTAAGCGGCATGGCATCATAACGTCCTTCATACGGCCTGGTTCCATAAAAATTACCTCCCGCAAGAAAATCCACTTTCCCATCGTGATTAAAATCTCCGGTTGCAAAAGCATATACAGGAGCCCATTGTGCTGCCATGGGCAGGGGCGTCATATTATACTGCCCTTTGCCATCATTGATAAGCACAACCGAAGCAAAAGTGGTGGCGGTAAATACAGTTGCCTCTTCCAGTTTTTTTCCAAAAATCGCTTCAACAGTTTGCCCGGCCATTTCCCCATATTTTAAAAACGTATTTTTTAGATAAGGCAATTGGTTTTCCAGGTCTTCTTTATTCAAAAAAGGATAATATTTTTTTTCTTTGGCCACTGCCAGAATTTGGTGATCACGCCCAGTATTATTGAAATCTATACTGAACATTTTTAAAGGATAATCAGTACTGCCCGTTATCTTGCTGTTAAGTCCATAATTACCCAGCAATATATCATCAAAACCATCACCATTAAGGTCTGCAGTTTTAACAGAACACCACCACCCCTTTAAATCCTCGTCATTACTTGTTAAACCCGCCTTCTTTAACTTACCGTGATCATTTTTAAATAAAATGGGCGGCATCCATTCTCCAATTACCACAAGGTCGGCCCATCCGTCTTTATCCGTATCTGTCCAGCTTGCATCAGTAACCATCCCAAGTTGCCGCAGCTCTTCTGTTATCCCTGCTTCAGCAAAGTTGAATTCCCCTTTACCATTGTTGATTAAAAGATATGAGGCTGGTATTTTACTATAATTTCGGGAGAAGGACCGGCCACCAACAAAAATATCCAAATCACCATCATGATCCATATCTGCTGCACATACCACCGATTTGTTTTCATTCATTGCAGGCAGTCCATCAATAAAGCTGAAATGCCCCTTTCCGTCATTCATATACAATTTGTCATTCAGCAAAGGAGTAATCCCCGTATAAACATTTCCCCCGCTTACAACATATAAGTCCAGGTCGCCATCATTATCAGCATCAAAAAAAGCAGCGTTTACTTCTTCGCAGGCTTTATTGGCTATAAAAGCAGCGCTATCGGGTGAAGGTTTGAAACTTCCGTTTTTTTGCTGTAAAAAAATAGCTCCTGCCTGATTTTTTGCACCGCAAACAAAAAAATCTTCCAGCCCGTCATTATTTACATCCCCTGTAGCAATTTGGGGCCCTTCCGTAGACAATTGATGAGGTATAAACCACTGGTCATTAAAATCAAAATAATGGTCTTCTTCGTGTTTGAAATTATTACCCAGTTGCGCGGTTATATCTGTAAACCCGGAATTATCTGTAGTGTTCAAAAGTTTGTTGATGAATACCGGGTAGTTGAGAATCGTATCACTGTTGTTACGGTCGTAAGCGATATCCATTATTTTATCAACAGTAATATTTTTCAGGGTTTGAAAAGTATTATCGGGCCAGATGATTATCATACTATCTGCCTTATTGCTTTTTCCCAATCCAAAATTCAATAAAAAATCTCCACTGCTCATAAAACCTTTAACCGTTTGTAGCTCCTTATATAAAACCTGCTGATCATTAAAAAGAAAAACTTTGGCTCCAATGGCAAAACCATTAGGGCTTTTCCCTTTCAGCCTGAAACTTGTATAATGATTGCCCGGTAATTTTTCACGTGTATTATTTTTATAGATGCCGGCGGGTTCATTCATATTGTTGGTAACAATATCCAGGTCGCCGTCTCCATCTAAATCTGCATACATAGCTCCCTGTGAAAGGGATGCTTTTTCAAAACCCCAGGCAAAGGACTGATCATTAAATTTTAAATCTGCAGCCCCTTCAAAGATATAATTGTGCCATGCGCCCTCCGGCATGTGCTCCAGTATTAACCTGTCATTTGCTTTGGGATTGATTCCCGGTTTATTTTTGGGCAACCCGGAAATAAACTTTATGTAATCCAGGTCATTTGGCCGTTTTTTTATACCGTTGGAAACAAATATATCGGCATAACCATCCAGGTTATAATCAGCTATTAATGGCGCCCAGCTCCAGTCTGTAGCCGCTACGCCGCTGTAAAGGGCAACATCTGCAAACTTCTTTCCCCGGCCAATATTAATTTGTAAACAATTGCGGGCATACTGGTAGGAGTAGCCGAATGTTCGCAGATAAGTGTAAGTATCCAATGGACCGTCTCCCATGGAGGATTTCAATACTTTTTCATCAGCAGGCAACATGTCAGCAGTTATGATATCCGGCCATCCATCATTGTTGATGTCTGCAATATCATTGCCCATTGAAAATGTTGATTCATGACCAAAGGCTTCCCTATTCATTTCTTTGAAACTGCCGTTACCCTGGTTTATATAGTAATAGTCATTCTCGTGAAAGTCGTTGCTCACGTAAATGTCATCATACCCGTCGTGATTAACATCGGCAACTGCAACCCCCAATCCATATCCCAGCGCACTGCTAATGATGCCCGATTCCTTTGTTACATTGGTAAAATGGTTACCATCATTCCTGAAGAGTTTTCCGCCGCTTACTTCACTGTATTTATCGCGAAGGGTGGCAGGCCCATAAGCATCGGGCTGATGAGTAGAATGTTGCAATTGAAAAAGGTCAAGGTCTCCATCTTTATCATAATCAAAAAAAACAGCCTGCGTGTTATATCCCTCTATTGCAATACCCCATTTTGCTGCACTTTCGGTAAAGCTGTTGTCATGATTATTGATGAATAGCTGGTTCCTGGAATTTTTAAAATAACTATGGGGCGGCGCATTTTTGAGATGTGGATCATGATTAGAAACGGTAGACACATAAATATCCAGGTATCCATCGCCATTGATATCGGCCATCGTTACACCGGTAGTCCAATCCGCTTTTCCCGCTACTCCTGCAGTTGCAGTAATATCTTCGAATTTTAAATTGCCTTTATTTAAATATAATTTGTTTCCTCCGGTATTGGATGCAAAATATATATCGGGCAGCCCGTCGTTATTAATATCGGCAACAGCAATGCCCGCACCGTTATAATAGTACAGGTAATCTATAATGCTTAAGGTATCTGTATCAATATTGGTATTTTCAAAATCAATACCTGTTTCCGAAGATGTTAATGGAGTAAATAATGTATCCTTAGGTTTTGAACAGGAATATATCAGCAATAGAAAAAGTGACGAAAAAAAACAATACACTGCAGATGATGATACTTTAAAAGAATCTGATTTCATAAAATAAATATAAATAGACAAACTTCTCCAACCGGTATTCACCGCCATGATTATTCCTGTTTTTCAAGAGATATTTTATACGGTCTCTTAGTTATTTAAAATAAAATATCAGATTTGTAATTTATGTCTTGCTTCCAATACTAATCAGGGATTTATTGTCCTTTTAAATCTGATGTATTTCCAAGATAGGTTTTGCATTTTAATAATGTCCTGAAAACAAGAAATAGCAACCTAAGCTGCTACTTCTTTTATAAAATATTTACAACCTTATCAGTATCCCGGATTTTGTTCAATTTTAGGATTAGATAAAATTACTGCGGAAGGTATAGGCAAAAGGTAAGTATGCTTATCCGCGTCATCGGCCGCTTTTACCGGGATTGTTCTGGGTTTGAGAAAATGACCAAACCGAATCATATCCTGCCTTCTCACCATTTCCCAGGCCAATTCCCTCGCTCTTTCAGCATATAGGTTATCCAGGGTAAGGTCTGCCGGACCCCAGTCGTAACTGGTATTTCCTGAGTAAGCACGGCGGCGAACCATGTTTACATTGGCAAGCGCATCTTCCAGGTTTACATTTGAACGAAGCTCTGCTTCTGCCTTCATCAAAAGGACATCGGCATAGCGGAAAAGAGGTACATCATTGCTGATGTTATCACCCACATTTCCACCTGGTTCCGGCCAATATTTGATATTCCTCAACCCGGCCA
Source organism: Agriterribacter humi (assembly GCF_009192765.1). Taxonomy (GTDB): domain Bacteria; phylum Bacteroidota; class Bacteroidia; order Chitinophagales; family Chitinophagaceae; genus Agriterribacter; species Agriterribacter humi. The sequence continues at coordinate 74,985 of NZ_VOHQ01000017.1, forward strand.
ATCTAAAATATGGCGCAGGATTGGAAATTAAATACATCGTATCGAAATACGAAAGCGGAAGTCCCGACTGGTCATCATAAATCATTAACGCACCGGGGTTAGAAGGCCCAACTCCTACTTTATCTGTATTGCTGCTTGAATACAGGATATCCTGGTGAGGCGGATAATTAATTCCATTCACATATTGCTGGCCTTTTAGAAACTGGCCGGAGCGTTGGTCATTAAATGTCCGGTAAACATTGGTATTGCCGTTAACAACTCTTGTTTGATAAACTGAAGTGGTATCGTAAAAATCATAAAATGGTTTGGTGGTGCTCATGCCATTGTTGCCCATGCCACTTTGGCCAAACGTAAAAAAAGCATTATTAGCCATGATGGATGCTACATTGATATAATTACCACTTCCCGAAGGCACTACTCCTGCTTTATAAGGAACAACAAAAATGTTTTCCGTTGATGTTTCCTGAATTACATCCCTAAAATTATCATAGTAATTACTCATTAACGAAAAATTACCGGCTTGTATAGCTTCGCACTGTGCTATACATTCGGCCCATCTTGGCGTGCCAGTGTATATTTCAGCATTCAAATACAGTTTTGCAAGTATGCTAAGCGCAAAATACTTGTTGACTTTACCATAAGTTGTAACATCATGTGAAGTAGAAAGAACAGGTAAAGCATCCGTAAGCACTGCTACAAGTGAATCATACACCTGCACCCGGGGAATGGTTGCCACGGTATTGGGGTCCTGCTTAAAATTGGTAACGTAGGGAACGTTTCCGAAAAGATCTAAGGCATGATAATAGAAATAGGATCTTAGTACTTTCATCTCGGCAAGGTCAGCTTCCAGGGTAGCAGGTGCAGGATCAAGCGTGTTTAGTGTATATATGATATAGTTACACTTACCTACTCCGTTATAAATATCTCCCCATGCCCAGCTAACTGTACCTGCATCTGCGGTTTCAATATGGTTCCATATATTAGTCCACATACCGCCGTCGCCCCAGTCTCCACCACGGGTAGGCGTAATCATTTCATCGGAGGAAATCTCATGTTCCCAGTAAATGCCGGAGTTTCCTCCCATTACCTGCAATGCGGCATATGCCGGCGACTTACCCGCGGCAATCTGGGCTGGGGTTTGCCAGAAATTATCATTTACGATCTGGCTGTATACTTTAGAATCAAGTTTAACACAGCGCAGCCCGGTAAGTGATAATATAAGCATCACAAAAAGCGATATATTAAATTTTATTTTTTCCATGTTTCTTAAGAATTTATATAAGGTTCAAAATTTATTCACCCGGAATTTGCTCTATTTGAAAGAGATATTTAAACCTACTGTGAGTGAACGGGATTTTGGATAAAAACCTCCTCCTCCATTATAAGTTAAGTCAATAAATGCCGGTGTTGCCTGGTTATCAACTGTTGCAATTTCAGGATCCAAACCTTTGTAAGGTGTTATCACAAAAAGATTATTTCCCGAAAGGTATAAACGCAGGCTTTCAATGCCCTTTATTTTTGGAAGGCTATACGATAAGGTCATGCTTTCGAGCCTCATGTAAGAGGCATTTTCAAGCCAGTAATCAGAAGGCGTGGGATTATCTTTTAAACCACTGGTTACCGCTTCTTTCAAAGTATTTACAGAAGGCAAATTGTTGTAGTTGGCCAGGTTCAGATTGGTATTGTTAAATATTTTTATACCGGAAACTCCGCGAAGAAATACATTTAACGACCAGCTTTTATATTCGAAATTGGTTGTAAAACCGTAAGTAAACTTTGGGTAAGGGTCGATATACCTGTTTTTGGCATCTAAATAATTAGTTGTGGTACCTCCATCCTCTGTCTCAAAGGTCGACAATCCATCGTCTGTTTTTCCCACGTAATGAGGCAGATAAAAAGTATAAGGTGATTTACCAACGACTAAAAAAGTAATAGGATTAGAACTTAATCCACGGCCGCTCGCCGATCCAACAGCGATATTATCTGACGCTAATTTTTGTCCGTTCCATGTTCCGGAAAGACTGGTTATTTTGGTATTGATAGTAGTAATTTGTCCGCCCACTGACCAGCTAATATCCTTTGATTGTATGATTTCACCATTCAGTTGCAACTCCACTCCTTTATTGGCAAGACTTCCAACATTAGCCAGTACATTAGGAACAAAATTTGGTGGTACCTGAACAGCATAATTGTACAACAAATGCCTGGTCTTGTCATTAAATGCACTAAATGATCCTGTCACCCGGTTTCCCAAAATTGCAAAATCAAGCCCAATATTTTTACCATGTCTTTCTTCCCAAACAAGATCCGGGTTGGGATTCTGGTTGGGAGAAAACCCTACAGGAAAAGGATTGATTGTGTTGGTAGGATCGTAGGTAACACCTCCACTACTTAAAGTAGTTAGTGTATTATAAGCACTAATGGCATCCTGGTTGCCTACCACACCATATCCTGCATTAATTTTTAGTTCATCCAGCCATGCTACATCCTTCAGGAAAGATTCACTTTTTAAACGCCAGGCGGCCGAAACAGATGGAAAATTACCCCACTTGTGATTGATACCGAATTTAGAGGAACCGTCCCTGCGCACACTGGCCGTGATATAGTATTTTGAATCGTAGTTGTACGTTAACCTGCCTAAGAACGAAATAATTTTATATTCTTCTTTATAGGAATTTATAACATTCAGGCTTGAGTTACCATTCTGCAGTGCATTATTGGTATTGGCATCTACAACATAATCCTTACCCGAAGCGCTATAGAGATCAAAAGAATAATAATTATATTCATATACTCCGGTGGCAGTAAAATTATGTTTCCCAATATTTTTCAGGTAGTTTACATGCATATCACCTTTTTTTGAATCGCGGTTGGAAGACGATTTTGTTGCACTATTCAAATTATTCCAACCCGGAATTACAGGCAGGTAGTAATCACCCTGCGTATTAAATTTGGTAAGTGAACCTGTAACCCCAACTGATAAGTCATTAAGTAATTTATAATTAACGGTTGCATATTCCTGGGTTAAATGCTCTTTTGCCTTATTGGTTACCATATTCTGCATTAAAACAGGGCTTTGATAATTATATTGATAAACGGGGTTATCAATACCATCGGCGTTTTTAATACGTATATAAGGGGGCATTACATAAGCCCAGTTAAAAATATTCCTGCTCACCAGATCTCTGTTGGTATTGGTATTTACAATGCCCACCTGTATATCCAGTTTATCATTCAAAGCTTTTTGCTGCGCGTTAAAACGCAAACCAATCTGTTCCTTTCCTGTATTGATGACAATACCCTCCTGGTTTAAATAGCTTGCGGAACCACGGTAATTGAATTTATCTGTTCCACCACTAATACCTACGGTATGATTGTGGGCAAAGCCTTTACGCAAAATGGCCCCTACCCAATCATTGGTTGTACCAGGACTGCTATTTGCAGTTTCAAGCAATGCCGGATCCTGTCCAAGTATAACTGCCTCTTTCAAAAATTCAGGAGTATTTAATAACCTGGGCGTTTTAGCCACTTTTGAAAAAGAGGAATAACCAGAATAATCAACCTGCATGCGCCCATCACGGCCTTTCCGGGTATTAATGATGATTACACCATTGGCACCACGTGAGCCATAGATTGAGGTGGCAGAAGCATCTTTTAATACATCATAAGAAAGAACATCACCCGGCGGTATATTTGAAATCTGGTTGATATCATCCATTATAACTCCGTCTACCACTACTAAAGGGCTTTGCCCACCTGATAAAGATGTTTGCCCGCGTAGCCTGATAACAACCGGTGAATTAGGATCACCATCAATTTTTGTAATTACAAGTCCGGGAACCTTGCCCTGAATCTGGTCCATGGGATTGGTAACCAGGCCAAGCGTAAAGTCCTTTGCTGAAATACTGGATACCGCACCGGTAACATCTTTCCTGCGCGCACTACCATATCCAACCACAACTACATCGGTGAGATTGGATGAAGATGCTGATAATATAATAGTACCTATATTGGTTCTTCCTTCTACTTTTACTGATTGACTTTCATAGCCAACATAACTGAAAGTAAGGGTGGCATTGTCCTCTACATCCAGCGAAAATTCTCCCATCTCATTGGTAGTAGCGCCTTTGTCACTTTTATTTACGCTAATACTTACATTGGGCAAGGGTTCCCCTTTGCTATCGGTAACTTTTCCTTTAACCGTAATTATTTTCTGATCGAAAAAGGGGCTGTTAATAACCACCAGGTTATTGCCCATCATTTTAAAACTGAGCCCTGTGTTTTCAAGGAGTTTGCCAAGTAGCTTGTCCAGTGGCATTGCTTTTGCGTCAATAGTCACTCTTTTGTTTTCAGGCAATATCATATTGCTGAAAACGAAGCGATAACTACTTTTTTTCTCAACCTCTTTAAGGGCCTTTGATAAATCAACATTGTTCAGTTTTACCGTAAGCATTTCCTGTGAAAATGTTTTGGCGGAAAGCTGAAGACTTGTAAGTAAAATAACTAAAACACTAAGTTTCATAAGCAGAAACGCTTTTAATACTCCGCATCTCAGCGGAGATGGATTAAGGGATTTGTTTTTTTTCATACCTTAGTTATGGTTTTAACTGTTAAAAAAGGAAACAGGCGCAAACTTCAATTAAGTTCCTGTTTCTGCAATTAGACCAGGGGGGAATGTGTTCAGCATTCCCTCCTTTTATTCAGAAAGCGTTATTGCATTATTTTCTATAACATAATGGAAAGGATAAGAGAGTTGCAGGGCCTGTAGCACCTGCTCAATCGTTTCATCCTCAAATGCTGCCGAAAACCTGTAATTAGCCACTTTACTATCTTTAAAATTGATTTTTACACTATAAATCCGTTCCAGGTCAGTCTTTATTGCCGAGAATTTTTTATTATAGATGTCAAACCTGTTATATATCCATGCCGTTTCTACTATTGAGCTATCACTACTGTTTACAGTAAGCGGAATAATCGTTGGAACTTGTTCCAGCGCCCTGATATGTGGCTGGTTGTTCTTTTTTCCGGATAGGGCATCCCGTGGTGTTTCATTATTGGGTATGATCGCCTTTTCATTCGGCTTTAAAAAAAAGTTACTATGCTCTTTGTTTTTTATAACAACCTCTACACTGCCGCGGATAAGTGAAGTTTCCTGTGTTTGATCTTCAGGATAAGCCTTAATATTAAACAGGGTGCCCAAAACTTTTACATTAAAAGACGGCATGGTAACAGTAAAAGGTATCTTTTTGTTATGAACTACATCAAAAAGCGCTTCACCTGTCAGGTATACAGTACGGTTAGTTATACCAAAACCTTCCCCTGTTTTCAATGTTGACATTGCATTTAAAATCACTTTTGAACTATCAGGCAGCCAGATTACTTTCTTTTCGCGGTAATTCGTTTGATATACCACTGCAGAAGGAGTTGTTGCAGCGGGTTGTTGTGTTATTTGCGTGCTTTCACTGAGCTTGACGGGCCAAAAAAATAAAAAGAGCCCGGTTAACACCGCAACAGCCGCTGCAGCATAACCTATATATTTTCGAAATGCATATTTAGGTGCTGCCGGCCTTTGCTCCGCATAGAACAAGTTCTGCTTTTCTTCAGTATTATATTTTAGCAATACAGCGGCCTTTAATTCAGATAATGCAAGGTCATATTGCTGTTCCCGTAACATTTCTGAAATTCCAAGCACTATATTCCTTGCCTGATCAACATTATTCTTTTGATCAGGAAATAATAGAAGGTAATTTTCCCACTGGTTAATATCCTCCTGATTTCTTCGGTAGCAGTAGCTAATAAAAGAATCATTGACAACCAACTCCTCCACTATATGGGTGTTTTGCATACGAATAAAACTTTACCACACTAAGACGGAAAAAGTCAGAGATTTTACCAACCCTTTTTCTATTTTCCTGTAAATAGTAAAAAGATTATCAAAAAAAGCGAAGAAAAGGAGGTGCTTGGAATAGCCTGGTACTGGAGTAGGCCCTTTCTTAATACTTTTAAGCCTTCAAATAAATTATTGTACACGCTTCGGGTAGATAAAGTCGTTCTTTCCGCAATTTGTTCCGTAGTTAAGCCTTCATAGAATTTCAAATGAATTACTTTTTGACAACGGAGAGGCAATTTTTCATACAGCAATTTTATTCTGCCTGCCATTTCCATTACATCCTGAGCCCGGTCTCTCATTTCATCAATACCCGGCTCATACGATACGTCGGATGCCATAAGCTTATGCACCCATTGCTGTTTTTTATTTTTTCTGCCGCTGTCAATGAGTTTTCTGCGAAAAGTAGTACTGAGGTAGGCTTTATGGTTAGAAACAGTATTGAACTGAACCCGCTGATCAATGAGGTCAAGAAACATCTGGTTGATAATATCTTTAAGATCTTCGCGACTCCAGCCAAACCTTAGACCAATATTAATAAGATGATCAAAATATTTGCCATGCAAACTATAAAGCATTTGCACCTGGCTGCTGGACTCATTATCATCGTTATTTATAAGCAATTGTGGGATTTTGGTTTGGTAAATTAGTTTTTCCAAAAAACTAATCCATTGGAAAGATAACCAAATAACAATTATTTCAAAAAAATATATGGATACACGTAGTTTAGAACCAGGCGCCGGCTTTAATGACATTAACCGTGTCAGTCCGTAATCAATAGCCGCTCTTCATTCAAATCATAACTTGTATTATATATAGCGGCCACACATAGAAAGATATTTTTACAAATCCTGTTGCAGATTAAGCATAAGCAGCTCATTAATGATATTATTTATAGGCTTTGTGTGTAGGATCAAAATTATTCATCCCATTTTAGTAGAACATCTGCAACACTCTGATGTGCTTGTTCGCTAAAAAGAATGCCAGGGTATCGTCGTTCAGTTTATCTTTTTGGGTAAAGCTCCGGATTTACATTTGTATCGTATTAAAGTTCTGGTAGCGATATTGTATTTACGGAAGAGAAAAGGCAACCACAAAATCACCTTGTTTGCTTCCCAGCTTTCCATGTCCGCCGGCGGCTATCACTACGTATTGTTTGCCGTTCACTTCATAGGTCATGGGCGTGGCCTGTGCACTGGCCGGCAGCGCATATTCCCAAAGCAGTTCACCGGTTTTGGTATTAAAAGCACGGAAATGATTGTCTAAAGTAGCGGCCACAAACAATAGGTTGCCCGCAGTAACAATGGCGCCGCCAAAATTAATAGAACCCCATTTTTTAGTATCAGGATATTGTGCGGGATCATACATGTATCCCAGCGGCACCTCCCATTGCTTTGCTCCATTATGCATATCAATGGCAAGCAGCGTACCCCATGGCGGTTTGATCTGCATCATCAAACCTTTATCACCGGCTTTAAAAAGGTAATCGCGCTTCATTATATAAGGTGTGCCTGTTTGCCTTCCGGTTTCTGCCCGCATAATTTCTGCATGTTCTTTTTCCAATTGTGCTACTTTTTCTCTTGGCAACATTCTTATAACAGCCGGTATGCGGTTAATATTGGTGATCAGCAGTTCCTGCTCAGGATCAAAGCACATGCCACCCCAGTGAATGCCTCCTACATTTCCCGGCGCCACAATGGTGCCTTCATAACTGGGAGGGGTAAACGGACCTTTATTAACATATTGTGCTATCCGTTTTTTTGCTTCTTCTTTGTCCTGCGCCGTTATACCCCATGCATCTGCAGTAGAAATGCTTTGCAAACCCACAGGAGCAGGGAGCACCGGGAAAGGTTGAGTGGCGTTTGCTTCTTCTCCGGCAATATCAGATGCCGGCACAGCCCGCTCTTCAACAGGAAATATGGATTCGCCGGTTTCGCGGTTCAATATAAATATGTGGCCCATTTTAGTACCCACTGCAACAGCAGGCACCTTTTTTCCATCCTTAGTTATAGTTATCAGCATAGGTTGGGCCGCAATATCATAATCCCACAAATCGTGATGCACTACCTGGTAATACCAAACCATTTTTCCGGTAGAAGCACGAAGCGCTACAATGGAGTTTCCATATAAATTCTGACCTAAGCGCTCACCACCGTAAAAATCAGGACTTGGACTGCTGGTAGGAATAAACACAAGATCACGCTCAGCGTCAGCCGAAATAATGGACCATGCATTGGCAGCGCCACTCCTATGTGCTTTCGGGCCATTCCATGTTTGCCAGGCCTTATCGGAAGAATCTTTTGGAATGGGATCCCAGCTCCAGCGAAGTTCGCCGGAAACAGCATCATAGGCTCTTACCGTGCCCCGTGGATAATCGAAGCGCTGGTTATCTCCCATAGAGGAGCCAACAATTACAAGATTTCCAATGATTGCCGGTGGAGAAGTTATACTGAGGTCTTTGCCAAAGCCTTCTCTTAAATCAACTGTGCCGTCTTTACCAAAATAAATAATAGGGTCGCCGGTTCTTGCATCCAATGCTATCAAACGTCCGTCGAGGGTAGCGATAAAAATTCTTTTTGCCGTGGAACCGTTCGCTTTATCACCAGGCGCGGGCCAGGCGGAAACACCGCGGGAAGTAATTTCCGAAAAATCATTCTTTAAATTAATCTCCGGATCAAAAACCCATTTTTGAGTTCCGGATGAAGCATCTATGGCAAACACCCGGCAGGAAGGCGTACTGAAATACAAGGTATGATCTGCGAGGATGGGCGTAGCTTCAAAAGCAGCTTTCTCCTTTGCGTTTGTACCGTCATATTTTTTTAATTCGCCGGTTTGATAAGTCCAGGCCACCTGCAGTTGCTTTACATTTTCGTTGTTAATTTGCTGCAATGCCGAGTAACGGCTGCCTCCTGCATCGCCGCCATAAGCAGGCCATCCGCTATCTTTTTTGTTATTTTTCGCATCATGGAGTGATTGTCCCTCTAAAGAAATCAAAGCAATGTTCAACGCAATAGCGGTAATCATTATTTTTTTTAATGGCATAACCGAAATATTGAGGAAAGTGATATGACTATAAATGTACAGATGTTTTACAAAACCTGGTGTTAAGTTGAGCGTGAAACGGCAGACGGGAAGCGTAAGAATCTGACGTCTCGCCTGCTTGCAGGTTTCTCTGCCCCATGCATAAATGAGAAAAAATATTGTTTACACAATACTATCTGATGCAAACCGGGTAATGAGGGTACGGTTGTTTCATACGATGGCGAAAAAAACCTAATTATCAATTCGAAGAAAATTTCCGTTCTTGTCAAATTCCAGGGTTATGCCGTTGGACAGTTTAATCTCCTGCACTGTTTTTTCCAGGTTCCAGTTTTTTATAAATTCAGATGGATAGTTGTTCTCAATATAAGTAAGTATGGCAGAAGGGATAACGCTATCGGGCAGTGCATCATTACCTTCCATTTCTTTTACTTCTCCGCTTTGGTTAAATTCAATTTTGGTTCCGTTGTTCAGATAAACGGTGTATGTTATTTTAAGATCATCGAATTCTTTTACAGCCTGTACGATCTGTTGATCCGGGAAGTGGGTGCTGATATAATTGGTGCTGGTTGCAGGCAGGTCATTGGGCGCTACTACTTTTTCTTTGGTGCAGGAACTGAATAATAAAACGGCAGGCAATGTCAGTAACAGGAGTGTCTTTTTCATACAATGCATTTTAGATAACGGGTGAGAAAGTTGTTGTTTAATAACAACCAGATAATTCACTGCGTGAAATAAGTAAGTAATTTGTTTAAAAGATGTTAATCGCTTATTTACTTATATGCAATTGCTCAGAACAAAGGCCATTTAACTTTTCATTGTAAAAGGTATCCGTTGTTTTTAACGGTGCTTTTAGCGTTGGTTTGTGCAGGCAAATAAATGTTAGCGTTGTTTGTTTTCAATATAATATTTAAATAACTGCAGATTGTTGTCCATATATGTTTCTCTGAAGCTTTCGGAAAACAAGCCATAAAATTTTTCCCAGGGATACCATTTAATATCTTCATTTATCCACCATTCTACTTTGGTAAGCAAGGCATCCTGCTGATGCTGTACAACAGAAAATCCGCTGCTAAAAACCTGTTTGTTATCCGATTTTATGATAGCCATTATACTATCCGCTGCAAATTGCTCTAATTGTATGGAATTTGAAATGCCATTGGCGCTTACCCACTCCACCTGCTGTGGTGATAATATGGAATATGAAGCACTGCTGTCCTGCAAAATAGGATTCCAGTTCTTCCAGTCATCAATACGCAGTAATGCAGCCATTACACTGTCTTTAGGAGCATGTACCAATACCGATTTTGATACGCTTATTTTTGAAGGTAGCAGGAAAGAAAAAAACAATAATATTATGCTGAATGTTATAAGCCCAATTGCTACCTGTTTTAATAATCGCATATTGTTTCTTTGTTTACTCCCATTTAAATGTTTTTACCGCAAGCGCGTAACCCACTACAGCCCATATAGCAAGTATTCCCAACTGTTTGCCACAATCTGCTAAATGTGCGCCTTCAAAAGCAATATTGCGCATGGCATCGTTTAAATGAGTAAGCGGCAGTATTTTGCAAAAAGGCTGGAGCCAGGCAGGAAAATTATCAATAGGGAAAAATGTGCCGGCAAGCAAAAACTGGGGTAAGGTAACAATATTAGCCAATGGTGGAATAGCGCTTTCATTTTTGGCTATACCGCTTACTACAAATCCCAGAGACATAAAAACCACCAGGCCTATAAAGCTCAATACCAGCAACTCAATAAAAGTGATCCATCCATGTACTAAGGTAAAATGAAAAAAATAATATCCAACCAGCAAAATCACTATAGATGTAATCAACTGAAAGGTCACCCTGCTGAGCCCTTCACCCAAAACGATAAAAGTGCGGCTTACCGGGGTGGCAAAAAAGCGTTTCAGTACTAAAGTTTGTCTCAGGCTGAAGAATAAAAATGCCACGCCAAATACGCCCGCGCTCAATAACGAAAAGCCCAGTTGGCCTGGTAGTATAAAATCTATGGTACGGTATGTTCGGCCCGGAATTTTTTCAATATGATTATTTATAACAGCAACTGTGGGTGCGCCAGGATATTTTTTATGATCAATATTTTTTATGATGGATTCCAGTATGGAACGCAGCACCTGCAAATTTTGCGGATTTACCGCTTCCGAACTTTTTAGATTGATAAAATAAGCCGGTGACGCGTTTTCATTTTTTTGAATAGAGATGATAGCCGTTAACCGCCCTTTTTCAAGATCTTCTTTTATTTCGGCCTCTGGTTTTTCAATTATACGAAGACCCGGAACGGTTTTGATGATACCATAGAGGTAATTGGTTGTATCGGCACCGGGAGCAAGAGCCACACGAATGGAAATTCTGCCTCCTCCACCTAAAAAACCAAAGACAAGAATAAATATTAAGGGAAAAGCAAAGCTGAAGGCAACAGCCGAAGGACTTTTGAAAATAGCTATAAGCCCGGCTTTGGCAATAGCTAACATGGCTTTAAACTGGCTATAGGATTTCGACATGCAATTATAAATTTGCGCGGCAAAGATAGCTGATTTGTTATCTTTAAATACTTACTCTACAACAATATCAAAGGGCAATCTTGTTTGCGCAGTTCCTACCATTTGCCTGATGCGTTTTAACTGCATAAACAACTGGTATTCGTTGTAATTCAATTCTTCTTTGATGGCTTTGGCTTTTGCCGTTTTGCTGTAATTGTTTTTTAACAAATCCCAGAAGGATGCTGGTTCGGGGTATTCTCTCAATCCGTATTCTGTAAGTTTTGCCATTTTTGCGGCACATGCTATAGCATCGTCTAATCCGCCCATACGATCTACCAGTCCAATCTGCATAGCCCTGCTGCCTGTCCATACTCTTCCCTGTGCAATGCTGTCAACAAAGAGCATATCTTTCTTTCTTCCTTCAGCAACCCTCGTTTTAAAATCATGATAGATGGTATCTATTTCGCTTTGTATAATTATCTTTTCCCCTTCAGTTAAAGGGCGGGTTACTGAACCGATATCAGCATTAGGCGCTGTTTTCACCTGGTCGAAAGTAATTCCTAATTTATTTTTGAAAAAGTTTTGCATATTGGGCACAATACCAAAAACACCAATGGATCCGGTAATGGTATTGGGTTGCGCAAAAATGCTGTCGGCAGCACAAGAAATGTAATAACCGCCCGAAGCGGCAACATCTCCCATGGAAACCACCAAAGGCTTTCCCGCTTTGCGGGTAAGCATGGTTTCGCGCCAAATGATTTCACTCGCCAAAGCACTGCCTCCGGGCGAGTTAACCCTCAATACAATCGCTTTAACATTTTTATCTGTCCGGGCTTTTGAAATCAGGTTTCTGAATTCATCGGAGCCTACCTGTCCATCAGTTCCTTTACCATATACAATATCTCCTTCGGCATAAATAACAGCTATTCTTTCTGATCCGTATTTTTTTATATTAGTTGCTTCAGCATAACTTCCCATGTGCACAAATTCAATTTTATCATCCCCGCCAATTCCCAGTCTTTTCCTGATCTCGTCTTTTACTTCATCATCATATTTTACACCATCCAACAGCTTATATTTTACAGCATCATTAGCTGTTTGTATCATATATTCATTGGCGTACCGGTGAAGTGTTGCCGTATCTATATTTCTTGCAGCCGTTGTGGTAAGTAAAAAACGATTGTATAAATCTCCAAGCCATACCGTAGTTTGTAAGCGGTTGGCTTCGGTCATTTTCTCTTCACGCAATGGTTCCGTAGCACTTTTAAATTTACCATCGTAAAATATTTGCGGCTCAATTTCAAGTTTCTTTAATGCGTTTTTCATGAAGAAAAGCTGGGAGGCAAATCCTTTCCACTCTATTATGCCTTTAGGATTGCAGTAAATTTTATCGGCTGCACTGGCAACAAAATAAGCTTTCTGTGAAATCATATCACCATAAGCAATAATAAATTTTTTGCTCTGCCTGAAATCAAGAAGCGCATTGCGTAATTCTTCACTTGCAGCAAATCCGTTTGCGTTTTCATTGCATTTAATATATATACCTCTTACCGATGAATCTTTTTTAGCATATTGAAGAAGACGGATAACATCATACAAAGATGCCGAAAATATATCCCTGTCGCCACTAAGGCGTGCAATGGTATTATCGGGTTTTTTATCATTAAAGCTGCGGGACAGATCAAGTAACAGGACAGATTTTGATGCTATTGTTGCTTTTTCACTGCTGGCAATACTGCCTGCTATTCCAAATAAAATTAAAAAACCAATTAGGGTAAAAACAACCAGTGCGAGCAAAGCTGCCAGGAAAAACTTAAAAAAACTCCTCACGTTTAAAATTTTAATCTGGTAAAAATAGAGATATTTGAAGCGGAAATTACATACTATCCATGAATAAAGTGTATTTACTGATAGGCGGTAATATGGGCAACAGGAAAAAGCAACTGCAAAAAGCGGCAATCAAAATTGGCGAAGCATGCGGAACAATAACCCTCTTATCGCATTTTTATGAAACGGCAGCCTGGGGGAAAACCAATCAGCCTTCTTTTTTTAACCAGGCTATTATGCTGAATACGCTCTTATCCCCTAATGACTTACTCCATACCATATTGCATATTGAAACCAGTATGGGACGGCACAGGGTTGAAAAATTTGGCCCCCGGATCATTGATATTGATATTTTGTTATTTAATGATGAGGTCATTGACCATCCGAACCTGAAAATTCCTCATCCCGAATTGCCCAACAGGCGGTTTGCTCTTGAACCCCTTAGCGAAATAGCCCCCGGAGTTATACATCCGGTGTTCAAAAAAAGTATCCTTAGTCTTTTAGAAGAATGTGCTGATGCTTTAGAAGTACGAAAACTGGAAAATTAGTGTATAACCCTTTTGCGTTTATTTAAAAGGGTTGTTTAAGTTTGGCTTTCTTTATGAAATATCATTTCATTACCATTGAAGGCAATATAGGTGCAGGCAAAACAACTTTGGCCCACCTGTTGTCAAGGCATTTTAATGCGCGGCTGATACTGGAACAATTCGCAGACAATCCTTTTCTTGCTAAATTTTATGAAAACCCCAAACAAAACGCCTTTCCACTGGAGTTGTTTTTTATGGCCGAAAGGTACAAGCAACTCAAAGAACTGATCCATACCAAAGATCTTTTTCAGAGTATAACGATATCGGATTATCTTTTTACCAAGTGCCTGCTTTTTGCAAAAGTAAACTTGCCGGATGAAGAATTTCTGCTATACCAGCGTCTGTTCGACATTATTAATCAGCAGCTCATTCAACCCGATATACTGATTTACCTGCATGCTCCTGTTGGTAACCTGCAGACAAATATCAAAAAACGCGGACGTAGCTATGAGCAAAATATACCCGATGAATACCTGTTCAACATACAACAAACCTACACGCATTACATAAAACAGCATAATATCAGAACGCTGTATGTAGATGCCGGTAAGGCCGATTTTTTAGGTAATGAAAGTCACCTGAAAGCAATTATTGATGCACTTGGCAAAGATTACGAGGCTGGCCAGCATTATGTAGCCCTTCCCTGAAAAATTGTAAGTGATGAACCTTCAAACCTATTTCAAAACAAGTGGACCGTTTGAAGCAATGCAAATACCGGAGTTCAGATATTTGATGAGCGGGCGGTTCCTGTTTATCCTGTCGCTGCGTATGATGAGCACCCTGGTAGGCTGGTGGATATACCAGCTTACCAATGCACCGTTTGCCATTGGGCTTATTGGTTTGTCTGAAGTTGTTCCTGCGCTTAGTCTTGCTTTATATGCAGGACATGTAATTGATATGAGCGAAAAAAGGAAATTGCTGCTTACAGGAGTTTTTATGTACGTGTGCGCTGCCATTGCATTGTTGTTGCTTTCAACAAAGTTTACAAGTGAACATCTTGTTCAGCACAGAATAGTCATTTGCATTTATGCCGTAATTTTCTGCACGGGCATAATCCGTGCTTTTGCAGGTCCTTCTTTTAATGTGTTGCTTGCACTGATTGTACCCCGGAGTGTTTTACAAAATGCCATTACATGGAACCAGGGAGCATGGCTTACGGCATCTGTTATGGGTCATGCTTTGGGAGGTTTTTGCATTGCTCTTTTGGGAAACAGTGGAACCTTGTTGTGTATTTGTTCCGGTATGTTAGCTGCATTCATTGCGCTTTTTCGTATTAAAAAGAAACCTGCACTCATACAAAAGAGTGAAAAAAAGACAATAGAAAGCGTTAAGGAAGGATTGCGGTTTGTTTTTAGAACAAAAGACCTGCTGGGGGCTATTTCACTGGATATGTTTGCCGTTTTTTTTGGAGGAGCTGTGGCCATGGTGCCTGTATTTGCCCGCGATATTTTAAAAATCGGGCCGGAAGGATTTGGCATTTTAAACGGAGCTTCAGATATAGGAGCTATATGCAGTGTATTACTGCTTACATTTTTTCCTATGAAACAAAAGCAGGGACGGCGGCTCATAATTGCAGTTTCGGGATTTGGTATATGCATTGTCATTTTTGCTTTATCCAAATGGTACCTGTTGTCGTTTTTCGCATTGATGCTGAGTGGTGTATTGGATGGGATAAGCGTAGTTATTCGGGGCACTATTATGCAATTACGAACGCCCGATGAAATGAAAGGCAGGGTAATGAGCGTAAATTCCATGTTCATCAATTCAAGTAATGAATTAGGCCAGTTTGAAAGTGGTTTAATGGCGAAAATAATGGGTGTAGTACCTTCCGTTATGTTTGGCGGTTGTATGACATTGTTAGTGGCTGTTACTACCTGGTTCAAAGTGCCACAATTAAGAAAGTTGCAATATTAATGGCTAAAGGTTTTCTTCGATTCGTTTATCTATTACCAGCTTTTCCGTAGCTGTTATCTTTATTTTATTAAAATCGGGGTGTGTTGGATTGATGATGACATTATATTCTGAAGGCACAATAACGGAGGGTACTTTTAATAACAGTGTTTTGCCGTTGGTAAGCCACCTGTCTCCCATTCTTGTAATAGAAATAGGAACAGGATAGGTATTCCACCCGGCAGGCAGATCCTTCAATCCATATTCATCTGTTGAAAAATTACCCGTTATCTCCAGTGTTAAGATCGAAAAATCGGCTCGCAAAATGGCAAGCGGCGTATTGGCAAGTACTTCAAGGATAGCCAGTGATTTGTTTTCAGAAGTATACAATGCAGCTTTTCCAACACTATTCCACCGGCCTCCGTTAATTCTGGCGCCTGCACCACTCAGATCATGCAGGTATTTAAAACTACACACTCTATATAGCTTCACGAAAAGATGGATTAAGAATATACGCCATGTTCAATACGGCCTAAAAGTTTTAGAATCATACGAACGCCAAAAGATGTATCGAGGAGATCAATGGGTTTTTTACCGCCCAAAGACAGGATGGTAGAATGTAACCATTGCTGCAGGTTGTCGGCGGTTCCAAAAAGTTCAAGCCCCTTGCTTATCACCTGGGTTATTTCTATAACCCGCTCAGATTTATAAACATCTAAAAGTTCATTGTCGTCTTTTCGTTGAATATTACGGTGTGATGTATGCAGGAGTGTGCTCATTTTATCCATAGTAATACCGAGATACTGGCTTAGCGGCTTTAATGAAGATTTGCGTACGCCGTTTCGGGAAAGACGGATAAGATCCATATCATCAAAAGAGGGAACAGAAAAGAGGTTGTTTCCACCCAAAACAACGCGCATGGTTTCATAATGAACCGCGGCTTCCTCAACAATGGATTCCGGCGCCTCATCCTCTGTAATATATTTTTTAGATTTTGCCATACCCAAATATACGACATTTTGATTTTAAAAATAACTTTTTGTCGCATTTATTTTTTTCTCCGCCCTTTCGCTCAATTTCGTTTTTAAGAGGTTTGTCAATCCGCTTTACATCCATATTAAATAGGACGTAGTATTGGGAGCGCGGGAATGCATGCTAACTGGTTTTTAAAAGCTTTTCCAGGACGAAAAAAACAGCGGGGCAAAAAGTGGAATTTTTTAAAGTAATACGGGCGCGATTGATTAGTACATCCTCATTGGTATAAGGAAACCGCTCACAGTCTGAGGGACGGATAGTATAAATGCTACAACGGTTATCGCTGCCAAGAAAGGGACATGGTGTTTGCTTTACTACATAATCGCCTTCCTCATCTAAGCGGAGATAAGTATCAATAAACGTGCTTTCTTTCATTTTAAGATACTTACTGATGCGTTTTATATCTGGCGTTTTAAAGCGGGGAGAATAATTTTTACAACAGGCGGCGCAATTCAGGCAATCAATAACAGAAAAGGCCTCTTCATGCAAATGGGGTAATTGTTTTAATATCTTATTCTTATTGGGTTTTTGCAGCATACGGGCATAGGTCTTATATTGCGTAGCAGCTTTTTTTTGCCATTGCGCATCTCTCCATTCACCCGATGTAAAAACTGAAATATCTTTTTTAAGTTCTTCCATGCATACAATATAATTGCCCCTTTTGCCTGTTAAAGGATTAAAAAACACAATGCAAGATACAGCACATTTAATCCACAATTGTTACTTTAACTCATATTTTAAAGGAGCATTTGCAGGCTGAAAACAGAAAATAGCTAATGTGTTTGATATTCCGGGTTTGGCTTTAACCGGCAATGGCGGGAAAATATAATGCTGGCTTATCCACAATCGTTTGCGTGCTTTCCACAATCCGTTTTTGATCTGAAGCTTTCATCCTAAATTTGCACATCTTTTTAAAA
Source organism: Agriterribacter humi (assembly GCF_009192765.1). Classification (GTDB taxonomy): domain Bacteria; phylum Bacteroidota; class Bacteroidia; order Chitinophagales; family Chitinophagaceae; genus Agriterribacter; species Agriterribacter humi. Next base: position 92,670 of record NZ_VOHQ01000017.1, read on the forward strand.
GATCAACTCTATTATATGAATGTATTTGATATACAAACCAATGAATTTCGCTCACGTCATATTGGTCCCAATGAAGCAGAAACAGGCCAAATGCTGGAAACCATCGGGGTTTCATCTTTAGAAGAGCTCATTGAAAAAACGATCCCATCTTCTATAATATCTGAAAAAACACCGGCACTCCCCGGAGCACAAAACGAATACGAGTACCTGCAGGAACTGAAGAAAATAGCAGAACAAAACAAAGTATTTAAATCATATATAGGACAGGGATATTACGGAACAATAACGCCCTCTGTAATATTAAGAAATGTTTTTGAAAACCCGGGATGGTATACCCAGTATACCCCTTATCAGGCAGAAATATCACAGGGAAGACTGGAAAGTCTCCTTAATTTTCAAACGATTGTAGCAGACCTTACCGCATTGCCATTTTCCAATGCTTCACTATTAGATGAGGCCACGGCAGCGGCTGAAGCGATGTCTATGCTGTTTCATCATGTAAATAAAGCAGGAACACCAGGGAAGCCTAAGTTTTTTGTAGATACCGCTTTATTCCCCCAAACCATTGATGTGCTCATTACCCGTGCGGCACCCATAGGCATTGAACTTGTATTTGGAGCTTACCAGGATATTTCTGTTGACGATAGTTTTTTTGGCGCCATCGTTCAATACCCCGATAACAACGGCTCGGTAAATGATTACAGAAGTTTTATTAATGAAGTACATAACATTAATGGGTATGTAGTAATGGCCACGGACCTGCTGGCGCTTACCTTACTTACTGCTCCCGGCGAACTGGGGGCCGATGTGGCTATTGGTTCTGCACAACGCTTTGGCGTGCCTCCCGGTTATGGCGGACCACATGCAGGTTTTTTTGCCACAAAAGAGGAATTTAAAAGAAATATGCCCGGCCGTATCATTGGCATAAGCATTGATGCACAGGGGAGCAGGGCTCTAAGAATGGCTTTGCAAACAAGGGAGCAGCATATTAAAAGAGAAAAAGCCACTTCTAATATTTGTACCGCCCAGGCGTTGCTGGCCAATATGGCGGCTATGTATGCAGTTTACCATGGACCGGAAAAACTAAAACAGATTGCTACAAGGATAACGGTACTGGCAAAAACTTTATCAGACGGATTAAATGAGCTGGGCTACATCAATGTAAACAGTTATTATTTTGATACGCTTAAAGTGCAGGTTAATAATGCATCAAAAATAAAATCCATAGCAGAAAACAATGAGGTAAATTTCAGGTACTTCGATGAAAAATATATTGGCATTTCTTTAGATGAAACCACTTCACAAGAAGACGTGCTCAATATCCTGTATCTTTTTGCAGAAGCTTCCGGGCATAGCGGTGTATCGCTTACCTTCAATGAAGATGATCTGCCCGATAATATTCCGGATCATGCCATCCGTCATTCCGGGTATCTGTCCCACCAGGTTTTTAATTCGCACCACAGTGAAACTGAAATGATGCGTTATATAAGGTTGCTTGAAAATAAGGACCTTTCACTAATAACTTCCATGATCTCATTGGGAAGTTGTACCATGAAGCTGAATGCCGCTACCGAAATGATACCGGTAAGTTGGCCCGGGTTTGCACAAATTCATCCTTTCGCTCCTGCTTACCAGGTAAAAGGGTACACTTATATTATTAATGCATTGAGTGAATACCTGTGTGATATTACGGGGTTTGATGCCTGTAGTTTGCAGCCAAATAGCGGAGCGCAGGGCGAATATGCCGGGTTGCTTACTATTAACCGTTACCATAAAGCCACGGGGAATGAAAACCGGAATGTGGTGCTTATTCCAATTTCAGCGCATGGCACCAACCCTGCTTCAGCCGTATTAGCCGGTATGAAAGTGGTAGTGGTGAAGAGCGATGAAGAAGGGCATATTGATGTTGCTGATCTGAAAACAAAAGCGGAACAATATACAGATACACTTGCGGCATTAATGGTTACTTACCCTTCTACCCATGGTGTATTTGAAGAAAGCATTAAAGATATATGCAGGATAATACACGATAATGGCGGACAGGTTTATATGGATGGCGCCAATATGAATGCACAATGTGGTTTAACCTCCCCCGGAACAATTGGCGCTGATATATGTCATCTTAACCTGCACAAAACCTTTGCCATTCCGCATGGAGGAGGAGGTCCGGGTATGGGTCCAATTTGCGCTAAGGAACATCTGGCTGCTTATTTTCCATCGCATATATTCAATGATAAAATTGAATTAAGAGCACACCCGTTTCCCGACTCGCACGGAGCTGTGAGTGCTGCACCTTATGGCTCGGCGTCCATATTGTTGATCAGCTATGCCTATATCAGGTTGCTTGGTGCCGGAGGAGTGAAAGCCGCAACGCAATATGCCATCCTCAATGCTAACTATATGAGGTCAAGGCTGGAAAAATATTTTGACATACTGTACCTCGGTGCCAATGGCACATGCGCCCACGAATTTATTGTTGACCTTCGTCCTTTTAAACCCACCTCGGGCGTTGAGGCAGAAGATGTGGCTAAACGGCTGATGGATTATGGTTTTCATGCTCCCACTATGAGTTTCCCTGTTCCGGGAACCATTATGATTGAACCAACCGAAAGTGAGGATAAAGCAGAATTAGACCGCTTCTGTGATGCACTGATCAGTATATATCATGAAATAAAAGCTATTGAGGAAGGGAAAATAAGTAAAACCGATAATCCTCTGAAAAATGCGCCGCATACCCTGCAGATTGTATGTGCTGATGAATGGACCCACCCCTATAGCAGGCAGGAAGCCGCTTTCCCGCTTTCCTATATCACCAATAATAAATTTTGGCCGAGCGTTTCAAGAATCAATAATACTTATGGCGACAGGAACCTGGTTTGTACCTGCGAGCCGGTAGAAAGTTATATGGAGGCAGAGAAAAGCTAATGAATAAAGTAGAGGAAAGAAAGTGTAGGGTATAAGGAGGAAAGAAGCTATTTTTCCTTTTCACCTCTTGGTTTTTTGCTTATATCTTTCAAGCCTTATCCCCGCTCCTCCCAAATCATTGCCAGGTGAACAATGGTTTCAACGCTTTTTTGCATATCCTGCACGCTCACGTATTCGTGTTTGCCATGAAAAGCCATTTCTCCTGTAAAAATATTGGGGCAGGGCAACCCCATAAATGAAAGGCGTGAGCCATCCGTGCCTCCTCTTGCGCTGCTCAATACAGGTCGTATCCCCGCTCTTTGCACCGCTTCAATAGCATACCGGCTTACCTGCGGATATTTATCCAGCACTTCTTTCATATTGCGGTATTGCTCTTTTACTTCAAATGCAGCCGTAACACCAGGAAATTTTTTAAGTGTTTCATTTAGCTTTTGCTGCAATAAGGCTTCATATTCCTGCAACTTTGCAGTACTAAAATCACGTATAATGAACCGGACACTTACTTTTTCCGCAATGCCGCTAATCTGTACCGGATGAATAAACCCTTCCCGTTCATCTGTGGTTTCGGGCGAGAGCGAATCTTCGGGAAGTGATTCAAGAAAAGAAGATGCTGCTTTTATCGCATTCATCAGTTTGCCTTTTGCATAACCCGGATGTGCACTTATGCCATTAAAAGTAATGGTAACACCGTCTGCCGAAAAAGTTTCATCTTCAAATACCCCACGTTCACCTGCATCCAAAGTATAGCCGAAATCAGCGCCTAATTTTTTGAGATCTGCCTTATCCACTCCCCTGCCAATTTCTTCATCGGGGGTGAATAATATTTTAATTGTTCCGTGTTTAATTTGAGGATGTCTTACAAAAAAATGAACCATATCCATTATTACAGCAATACCTGCTTTATCATCGGCTCCCAGCAAGGTGGTTCCCGATGCAGTAATTATATCTTCCCCTGTCTTTTGCAACAGGTAGGGATGCGCAGTTGTGCTGATTACCTGGGCGGGGTCGTCAGGTAAAACAATATCATTCCCATCATAATTCCGGTGCAAAACAGGTTTCACTCCTTCACCGGCACAATCGGGCGAAGTATCTACATGCGAGCAAAAACAAATAACGGGTGTTTTTCTTTCTGTATTGGATGAAAGCGTAGCATACACATACCCGTACTCATCCAGTTCCGCATCGGCAATGCCCATTTCCTGTAATTCTTTTACCAGGATGCGTGAAAGATTCTTTTGTTTTTCAGTGGAAGGAAATGATCCAGAATCTGGATCCGACTGAGTATCGGTTTGAACATAACGCATAAACCTGTCTGCCACTGTAAAATCATAAATGCTGAACATAGAAAGAATTTTTAATCATTAGTATTTTCGCGTCTTTTAAAAAATAACATCGCTGCAAGATCAATAAACCAGCTCTTAAAATTACGATGCCCGTCTTACCCTGCTTTTCATATTGTTCCTATGCCAAAATATACCTTACTGAATATTTGCTGTACACCACAAACGGGATAACCAACAGTACAATCCAAACAACAATAATAATAATCTTTTCCTGGACGGTAATTTCGTTTTGTACAGGAGGGATCAATACTTTATTAAGATATGCCACAACATCTTCCTCATCGGGGGACACAATTTCAGGATCATATTGTTTCAATGCCTTAACGTGTTTTATCATTATTCTCCGGGTCGCCATATATTCTTCATCTGTGAGTTCATCGTAGTTTTTACTATAACCCAGGTTATCGTTATCCAGTTCATTCCGCACTTCGTATACAGTACTGATTTTCCGGTAACGGATAACAATGAGCCATACAACAAAGACGATAAAATAATTTCGTGTATATACAGCCAGGTAAAACAGGAGTACAGCCGATGCAATAAGAAAAGCAAGTTGTATTCTTCCGGACGAACGAAAAAAGAGATTTTCAAGCAGTTGCCCTCCGTCTAATGGTGTAACCGGCAAAAGATTGAATGCATTGAGCATCACCAGCACAAACGACAATTGATAGTAAACGGGCTGGTGGTTTTGAAGAAACAGTATAAAAAACAACAGCCCCGCCAGCATGCCCGGGAGCGGCCCGGCAAGAAGGGTTACAATGCGCTGCCGCTGCGACACGATCTTTGGTTCTCCTGAAACAAAAGCGCCAATAAAAGGAACAAAAAAAAGCCGCACATCTTTGTAGCCAAAACCTTTCATAGCAATAAAATGACCGGCTTCATGCAAAAGAATAACAGCGGTAAGCATTACAAGCCATTTTAAATTATCCTGAAAAAAATAATAATATACAGCTATATACAGGACGAAGCTGATTATTGTTTTCAGTAAGGTGTGGCCAGGCCGGGCAAATGCAGTTTGTATAGGCTTTTTTCCATGTATTCCGGGCTCATCTGCTGAGGTACCATTTGTCATTCGGATATGTTTCTGCGCATATGCGTGTTAAATCAAAAAATAAGTTATTATTTTGAATAATTAATAACAAAATTTCAGGCGGTGATGTTTGCCGTAAATTAATTGTATGAAAGGACGCCCTTTATCAACCATCCAGGCCGTAACATTCTTTCTCATTTTAGCATTAATTTGGATACTCAGTACTGATTATCTCCTGCTCCAGGCTTTTGGTAATGATATAAGGCTGTATCATTACCTGCAAAGCTTTAAAGGCGTGGCTTTTGTAGGCCTAACCGCAATAATCATCTACCTTATTATCCGGCGGAACAGTAAATATTTTAATCAAAAATACAATACCCTTGTTTTTAACCATACTGAACTGGAAACCATTCTTGCCGAAATCGACCTGGGCATTGCGCGTTTAAACAGCCAGGGGCAATTCCTTTATGTAAATCCTTTTTTTTGTACACTAACGGGTTATACGAGTTCTGAACTTACACAAAAACATTACAGCTTAATTATAAAAGTTGAAGATAATATTGAGCTGGAATATTGGGATATGATGCTAAAGCAGGGTAAGCTCAACAGAATGAAAAACCTTGCAGGCATTACCACTAAAGACCAGACAAAGCTTATCTGCAATATATCTGTTAATGAAGTGAAAGACAAAACCGGTACTCCGGTTTACATTCTGATTCTGGAAAATATTACAAATAAAAGAAATGAAAAGAAAAAACTTGAGGAAAGCCTGAAACGGTATAATATTCTCAGCATGGCTACTATGGAAGGATTGTGGGACTGGAATATGCTGACCGGACAAATTTATTATAATTCAAACATTAAACTGTTGTTTGGATATGATGATGCCGAATTGCAACAGGGCTATAGCTGGTGGAAGGCCAATATTCATCCGGAAGATAAGGAGAAAATAATGGATAAAATGAATGCCGCGCTGCAAATCTCTCATGTTACAACACTCAATAACGAATACCGGTTTGCGTGTAAAGACGGATCGTATAAAATTATAACAGACTGTTTTTCTATTTTGCGTAACAGTGAAGGCAGGGCTTTCAGGCTCATTGTATCTATGCACGATGTTACCGAACAACGCAACCTGCAGCAGCAATTAGCCGAAAAAGAAATCATATATCGCCGGCAGTTGGCCCGAACAGTTATGGATACCCAGGAAAGTGAACGCAGGAAGTTGGCCGAAGAACTGCACGATAACGTAAACCAGTTGCTGGGGGTGGTAAAATTGTATATTGAACACTCCATTGTTAATGATAAAATCAGGGACGGATTGCTTAAAAAAAGCAATGAATATATTGATAAGGTAATTGAAGAGCTGAGAAATCTTTCCAAAAACCTTGCCCCGCCGCTGCTTGCCGAACTGGGACTTGAACATTCGCTGATCAGTTTGGGTGAAGCTATAGAAGAAGTTCAGCCTGTTAATATCCGGGTAGACATAGAGCATCTTGATGAAGCAAGGCTTATGGAAAGCCATAAGCTGATGCTGTACCGCATTGTGCAGGAACAACTGAATAACATTGTTAAACACGCACACGCACATAATGTTACGGTGCACATAGAACAAATGGAGGAGAAAGTATTGCTTGTAATTACCGATGATGGCGTTGGCACCGATCTTACCGTTGATAACGGACAGGGCATGGGGTTAAGGAATATCCGCAACAGGATTGAATTATACCAGGGTAAAATAAATATGGATACCGCGCCGGGGAAAGGATTTGTGCTGAACGTGGAATTTGAAGTATAAATCGAGGCCGAGCGTAAAACCAGCCAGAATCCTTAAATGCTTTCCATTATTTCGCTTAATTGCAGCCAGCGCATTTCTTTTTGATCCAATAGTTGTGAAATTTCTCCTATCCGGTTCGAAAATTGCTGTAATTGTTCGTAAGGCAGGGCACTGCTGTTGAGCTTACCCGTAATATCTTTTTTCTCTTTTTCCAGCTCCCCTATTTCTTTTTGCAGCAGCTCAAATTCCCTTTTTTCCTTGTAGGAAAGTTTCTTTTTTTCAATATCCAAATCCTGTTCCTTTGCTCCTGTACCCTGAAGCCCCTTGCCTGTTTGCTGTAATTTGTTTCCGGCAAGCTGCAACCGGCTCTCCTCCTCCTGTTCTTTCTTCCACAACCTGTACTGGGTATAATTTCCCGGGAAATCTCTTATTTCACCATTTCCTTCAAAAACGAATAGGTGATCCGTAAGCCTGTCCATAAAATAACGGTCGTGCGAAACAATCAGCAGGCAGCCCTGGTATTCACTTAAAAAATTTTCCAGCACACCCAATGTAGGAAGGTCAAGATCGTTGGTGGGTTCATCTAATATTAAAAAATTAGGATTCCGGAAAAGTATGGAAAGCAGCAGCAGCCTTTTCTTTTCACCACCACTTAACTTCGATATAAAAGTGTATTGCTGATCGGGGTCGAACAAAAAAAGCTGAAGGAACTGGGCGGCACTGAGTGATCCGCCATTGGCCAACGGAAAGTTTTCCGCTATATTTTTTACATATTCTATTACCCTGACATCTTCCTTTATTTCAAGGCCCAGCTGTGAATAATAACCAAAAACAATAGTTTCACCAATGTTTATTTTTCCACTGTCGGCTTTTTCAAGTCCCTGCAGGATATTTAAAAAGGTAGATTTACCAGCACCGTTTTTTCCTACAACACCTATTCGTTCGCCCTTTGCAAATGTATAATCAAAACCTTTTAATATAACATGACTTCCATAAGCCTTATATACTTTTTTTAGTTCTGCTACTTTACCTCCCAGGCGGCTCATTTTTACCTGTAGTTGCACCTGGTTATCCAGCATCCGTTGTTTGGCTTTGGTTTCCACCGCACTGAATGCATCTATGCGGCTTTTCGATTTGGTAGTTCTGGCCTTTGGTTGCTTTCGTATCCATTCTAATTCTTTGCGGTAAAGATTTTTCGCCTTATCAATACCGGATGCCTGCTGTTCAAGCCGCGCAGCTTTTCTTTCTATATAGTTCTCGTAATTTCCTTTATATACAAATAATTCGCTGCCATCCATTTCCCAAATTTCGTTGCATGCTGCATCTAAAAAATAACGGTCATGCGTAACCAGCAATAAGGTTACCTTTTCCTGGTTCAGGTAATGCTCTAACCATTCCACTGTTTCAACATCCAGGTGGTTGGTAGGCTCATCCATAATAAGGAGAACATGCTTGTGTTCAAAACCAATATCAATTAAGGTTCGGGCAAGCGCCACCCGCTTGCGCTGGCCACCCGAAAGCGTACCGGCTTTTTGCTGAAACTGGTGGATATTAAGTTTGCCCAGGATCTGCTTTACCTTGCTGTCAAAATTCCAGGCATTCAGCTCATCCATTTTTATAATGGCATTGCCCAGTGAAATCTCATCCTCACTTTCACTTGCCGCTTCATACGCTTTAATGGCATTAATAACCGGGTGATTGTGATGGAATATATTGTCGAGCACAGATAGGTCATCAATAAAGGACGGTTCCTGTTCAAAAAGCGCCACAGTTACATCTTTATGTACCCATAGTTTTCCGTCCTCCGGTGTTTCTTTGCCGGCGATAATTTTAAGTAAAGTAGATTTTCCCGAACCATTACGGGCTATTAATGCGATCTTATCGCCTTCTTCAATATGAAAATCCAGATTTTTAAAAAGTGGTTTTACTCCGTAAGACTTTCCCAATCCTTCAGCAGATACATAATGCATGTGGCAAAGATAAAAAAGAGTTTAGAGAGTTCCGCAACAAGCTGCAATGTCTTTGTATTTTTGGCGCATGACTGGAATAGAAAACGCATCATTGTCGAAAGTGATTGTTCATAAAATCGGAAACCCTACCCGCGCAGAAGATTTAAAATTGTCCGTACAGCCCCTTATTTTAAACGATGGCATAGTACGCAGCATGCTTACCAGGTATTTTCTCCATGCTTTTAACGATAATGAGCTATACCGTTTTACCCATTTAAGTGATATCAACCTTAATGAGGTTTATCATTATACCCGTCAAATATTTGAAAATGGGGATGTTTTTGTAGAACAGACTCATTTATTAGCCCGCTTTTTATACAGCAAATCCACCCATGTAAAAGTAAAAGAAGGAGAATTATATGTGGCTTTGTTTGATAAAATACCTTTCGAAGGTGGTGAAACAGAGGCTTTGGGCATTTTTAAATCGGAAAGCAGGGAAACATTTCTTAGGATTTTTCCGCATGGTCAAAACTGGGAAATCATACAGGAAGAAGGAATCAATATTAATAAACTGGATAAAGGCTGTATTGTATTTAAAACCCATACCAGCGAAGGATATAAAGTTTGTGTGGTAGATAATGCAAACAAACAAAATGACACTCAATACTGGGTCAATGATTTTTTGCAGGTACAACCTTATGCCGACAGTTACCACAATACCGATAAATATTTAGGATTGTGTAAAAATTTTATCAGCAATGAGTATACAGAAAAATTTGAAGTCAGCAAAAGCGACCAGATTGATCTGCTGAACCGTTCTATGGATTATTTTAAAACGAAAGAACAATTTAACATACAGGAATTTGCCAGTGAAGTGATACACCATCCCGAAGTGGTAGATACATTTATGGAGTATAAGCAAAAATTTGAAGCATCCCGGAATTTTGAAATACAGGATGAGTTTGATATTCATCTGTCTGCCGTAAAAAAGCAACAAAAATCGTTTAAAAGCATATTGAAATTAGATAAGAACTTCCATGTATATATACATGGAAGGCGTGATTTGATGGAAAAGGGGTACGATGAAATGACAGGAAAAAAATACTATAAAATATATTTTGACGAGGAGCATTAAACCCCAATGAATTCACTATTCCACCTATAATGCAAATTCACTATCCATAGTACTAAAGCCGCTTTATTTTTTGGAGGGTCCTACACCGTTTACCACATTTCTAAGTTTGCCATTTAAGAAGGCTTTTATATTTTCCGCTGCCTCTTTCAATAGTCTTTCCCGGGCCTCCTTTGTAGCCCATGCAATATGTGGTGTAATGATGCAATGGGGAGCTTTTAAAAGAGGATTATCTGCAGAAGGAGGTTCTGCTGATAATACATCAAGCGCTGCTCCGGCTATTTCACCGGCATGTAATGCGGCGGCTAAATCTGTTTCATTTATTAAAGCCCCGCGTGCAGTATTTATTATATATGCCGAAGGTTTCATGAGCTGTAACATATCCTTGTTTACCATTTGACGTGTAGCTTCGGTAAGCGGACAATGCAGGCTGATAAAATCCGATTGTTTGAAACAATCTTCTGTACCCGTAAAGCTTACACCAGGAATATCATATTTATCAGGATGACGAACAGAAGCGATAATTTTCATTCCGAAAGCCATTCCTATTTTTGCTACTGCAGAACCAATTTGTCCTAACCCAATAAGTCCCAGCGTCTTTCCCTGTAGTTCAAATAAGCCTTCATGACCAAAACAAAAATCCTTGCTCCTAGTCCATGCGCCATTATGCACTTCAGCAGAACGGTGGTTAACATTATAAGTAAGTTCCAGTATTAACGCCCATGTTAATTGCGCAACCGATTGCGTACTGTAGCCGGGTACATTGCATACAGGAATGTTCCGTTTAGCAGCAGCCCGGATGTCTACATTGTCGTAACCTGTTGCCAGCTCGCCTATATACTGCAATTGAGGCAATGCATTAATCACATCACCCGGGATTTTTGATTTATTGGTAAGTACAATTTCCGCGCAGGCCGAGCGTTTCAACACTTCGCCTGGCGCTGTTCTGTCATGAACGGTTAAGGTGCCAGATGTTTCCAGTAACGACCAGCTTAAATCGCCCGGGTTAATCGAGTAGCCGTCAAGTATTACAATATTCATGCTTATAATTTATTGTATCTTAGTAGCCCCGAAAATAAGCAGGATTGTCCTAACCTCCCCGCCACAATGAAAAAAAATAAACAACGACCCGGAAAATTTATCCTTATTGCTGTGCTTGCCGTTCTGATATTGCCTGCACTAACAGGCAAAGCCTATTTGTATAAAGCTGTGGTATATAATTTTGCCGGCGTTGATGACTATACCATTTTTGATAACCGTACAATACCGGCAATACAACCTGTTCCCTGGCGTCTTTCCACCGATTACGGTAAAATAAAAATACCGGATACGCTGGAGCAATATCTTACAACATTAAAATCTATTGGTTTACTGATCGTGCAAAACAGGGAAATCATTGTTGAAAAATACTGGAATGGATATAGTGACAGTTCCTTATCCAATTCTTTTTCAGTCGCGAAGAGTATTTCCAGCCTGCTTATAGGGGCGGCTATACATGAGGGTAAGATTGGTTCAGTAAACGATCCGGTGGGTAAATACCTTCCTGAGTTTGCCGAAGGAGAAAAAGCTAAAGTAAAAATTGCCGATCTGTTAACAATGAGCAGTGGCAGCGACTGGAATGAAAGTTATGCCAATCCATTTTCAGTAACCACTGAATTATATTATGGGTCTGATGTATATAAAACTGCCACTGGTGTAAATATTGTTAAGATGCCGGGCACATATCATTCCTATAAAAGCGGCGATACGCAATTACTGGGTTTGATCGTAGAAAAAGCAACGGGCAAATCCCTAAGCGTGTATGCTGCCGAAAAACTTTGGCAACCGCTGGGAGCAGAACACAATGCCTTATGGAGCACAGATAAGCAAGGAGGTCAGGAAAAGGCCTATTGCTGCTTTAACAGCAATGCACGCGATTTTGCACGCATAGGTCAACTGATGCTGGATAGCGGAAAAATAAACGGCAATCCTGTTATTGACAGCGCTTATTTCCACAAATCCGTTACCCCCTGCTTAATTCCGGATGAGAACAACAAACCATGCAATTACTATGGTTATCAATGGTGGATCATACCCGATCAGCAGGACATCTTTTATGCAAGAGGCATATTGGGTCAGTATATCATTTGTATACCCGCTCTTAATATGGTTATCGTTCGTTTGGGAGAAGAAAGAGATGAAAAAATTAACAATGTTCCTGCAGAAGTGAATAAATTAATAACCTGGGCACAGGCGCTTAAATAAAGCGCAGGTATCCTGATAACATACAGCATCTTTTACTTAGCGCCCCTGCTCACTTGTGTTTTTTCACTTTACCTTTGCCGCTCATATATTCATTATTTTAAATGAACAAAATTGTTTTTATTACCGGCGCTACTTCAGGATTTGGTGAAGCCTGCGCTTTACAGTTTGCGGAAGCGGGATACGATATCATTATTAACGGGCGAAGAGAAGACAGATTAAAGCAGCTTAAAAAAGATCTTGAAGAAAAATTTTCTGTCCGGGTACTGTCTCTTCCTTTTGATGTAAGCAATCGTGACGCTGTTTTTAGTGCCGTTGATGGTATTGCCGGTGACTGGCGGAACATAAATGTTCTTATTAATAATGCAGGCCTTGCACTCGGGCGCGATTTTTTTGATGAAGCGGATTTGGATGAATGGGATACAATGATGGACACTAATGTAAAAGGCCTGTTATATGTTTCAAGGGCTGTGCTGCCGTTAATGATTTCACAAAATAAAGGACATATCATCAACCTGGGTTCAGTGGCAGCAAAGGAAGTATACGAAAGAGGTAATGTATACTGTGCCAGTAAGTTTGCAGTAGATGCCCTAAGTAAAAGCATGCGGATTGATCTGCTCAGGCATAACATAAAAGTAACTGCTATTCATCCGGGAGCAGCAGAAACAGAATTTTCATTAGTGCGGTTTAAGGGAGATGCAGCAAAGGCCAATGCAGTATACAATGGTTTTAAACCATTAACAGCTAAGGATGTTGCAGATGTTATTTTCTATTGTACAACAGTTCCTGAGCATGTTTGCATTAACGACCTTGTTATATGTCCTTCACAGCAGGCAGATGCCATTTATTTTCACAAAGAATAATTTAGGCAGCATATTTGCGTTGAATATTTTACGGGTAAATTAAAAATGATTTGTTCGTTAATGCAGTTCATTCGACCCGGATTAATAAGGGGATAAGCCAATCCACAACCCTGTAAAAATATTAAAAATGAAAAAGCCACTCCTTTCAGCCATATGCGCCCTGTCATTATTATTTAGTTTTTCATCATTTGCTCAATCAGATAATGTCATTCGTATTAGCCCCTGTGATAACCAATCCATTCAAAAACAGGCCGACAGCGTAAAACATTTACTCGAAGATGGCGGTTTTTCCGTACTGCGTGAAGCTTCTATTACTATGGAGAGCGAATATGAAATTCCTATTATAGTGCCCATGAGTGAAGGTACATCGTACCAGTTTGTTTTTATTGGCGACATGAAATCTAATATGTATGAGGTAAGGATGTATGATTATAATGAAAAACAGGTGGTATACGAGAAGAAAAGATGGAGTGACATAAATGGCAATATTATCAGTTATTCTTATATCCCTAAAATGTCTGAATATCATATGATAAAACCATTGCAGGTAAATAACAAACAAAAGAAGGATTTATGTGGTTATGTAATGCTGTTCAGAAAAACCGAGGCGGCCGATAAAAAAGCAAGATAATATATTTTGTCACTGCTATTAAGTACGGTGGCATACGAAAGGGTTTCAATGAACCAACATTGAAACCCTTTGACTTTAGCTTTCGAAATCCCGTTATTTTATATTCAGCATTGTTTTATTTCAAAACAAAACCTGAGCAAGCCTCCTATGCC
>NZ_VOHQ01000018.1 GCF_009192765.1 Agriterribacter humi
TGTTTTATTTCAAAACAAAACCTGAGCAAGCCTCCTATGCCCGGTCATACTTTTCCAAAGTCGTAGCACTTTCCTTATTCCTATCCGTTCTTTGCTTTTTTCATTTTAGATTTTGGTAATACCGGCTGATGTAATTCTTTCTTTTCTCCGGAGATTGAATCGGCCAGCTTTACCGCTTCATACGCGTTTACTATGCCGGCAGCCCTGCTAAGCTCCGACATGCTTACTTCTTCATCGGTTCCCGGCTTTTGTACTTTAATACCTTCCAGTTGGGTTGAAGACTTTTCAATAACAGACTTAATTTGCTGTACTGTAAGATCCGGATAATAGGACATCAGCAACGCCGCCAGGCCGGCAACTACAGGGCTGGCCATACTGGTTCCCTGTAAATTTCCATATTGATTTCCGCCCGGTAAGGTAGAATATATTTTTACGCCTGGTGCAAAAACATCCACTTTTTCCTTACCATAGTTCGAGAAAGAACCTATAATACCGCCTGCTGCCGGATCGCCGCTGGCGCCTACAGTAATCCAGTTGCTGGCGCTGGCTGTTGTATCGTTTTTGAAATCGGCGCTGGGAAAATTATCATTGTTATCAATATCTTTTGCATCATTTCCTGCAGCATGTACCAGCAGCACACCTTTAGATTCGGCATACCGCACCGCATCATCTACCCATTGTTTCTGGGGTGATATGCTTTTACCAAAGCTCATATTTATTACTTTGGCCCCATTGTCTACGGCATAGCGGATAGCATTCGCTACATCCTTGTCGTGTTCATCACCATCCGGTACGGCTCTTACCGTCATAATGCGCACATTATCAGCAATGCCATTCATTCCAATATTATTATTGCGCGATGCGGCAATAATACCTGATACATGGGTTCCATGCATGGGCGTTCCCGCCATCACATCATTGTTACCATAATCGCGGTCATTGATATCATCATAATTGTCCTGAACAATTTCTCCACGATAATCCTTTGGTTCTTTTACAATGGCTTCGGCCTTTGACTTTTCTCCATTATAAAATTCTTCCGTCATTTCAAGAAGCCTTTTATTGGTCATTTCACTGGCCTGGAAGCCAAGGAACAAAGCCATTATTGTGCTTTTTGCCTTGCTTTCGTCTGCTGATGCCGGTTTAAACGTTTGTAAATCATCGCCATTGTATTCACTCTTTTTTAAACTGATTTGAAGAATGCTGTCGGCCCAGGGCATTTTTTCTACTATATTTTTCAGGAACATTACATTCAGGGAAGCTTCTTTGGCATCGCCTTCTATCAGGTTTCTTACTTTTTTATACATCTTTATTTCATCCAATTCTTCCGGGCTTGCCGTAGCTTCATCGGGCTCTGTATCTCCAAATTTCTTTTTTAATTTATAGTATACCCTTGCAGCTTCATATGAATCCTTATTTACATTTTTCCCATCTTTTCCACCTAAAAAATTCCAGCCATATACATCGTCAATATATCCGTTGTTGTCATCATCAATGCCATTACCCGGAATTTCACCCGGGTTATGCCATAAAACAGGTTTTAAATCTTCGTGGGTGGTATCTACTCCTGAATCTATTACAGCTACTACTACCGGCACACTTTTTTTCCCTTTTAACAATTCGTTGTAAGCTTTTTCCACATCTATACCATAATAACCATCTTTTTGCTTGTCAAGCATATGCCATCCTTTTGGAACATCTTTTACAGCGGTTTGCGCCAATCCGGAATGATATACCATCAATCCCACGAATGCGAGTAAGAAAGTTTTCTTCATGTATTTTGTTTGTTTAGCAAATTTGGACAAAAAATATTAATTATTGCCCCAGTTAACATAATTTAAAAAGACAGAGACGATAAAAAAAAATGTCAGGGTTGCTTTTCCCTGACATTTTAAATGATTCTTAACGATTTAATATCTTATTTGAACTTCCACGCCGGCATTCATCGCATTTCCTCCTGTATCTCTTGCAGTAACATTCATCTGTGAATCCTTAACACCCAGGTCTCTCAAATAGCTTAAAATGGTATTAGCCTGTATTGTGGAACTATTATCAGTTGATTTGAACACATCAACTTTTGCCCCTGGATTATTTATTATTTTATCTGCCAACTGTAAAATGATATTGAAATCATTATTTGACAGAACCTCACTATCCTCTTTAAATTTTACTACCGTTAAATAATCTGCAGCATCCGGGCGGTCATTGCTGAAATTATCCGTAGCTGAAGTATTTACAATGCTTTCGGTTTCAGCACAGCCTCCGTTCAAATCACTGCCTTTCACAAAAGGACACCTGTCCTCTTCATCATTTACACCGTCTGCATCACTATCGGGAACCGGGCAGCCCTCAAAGCGTGCAACACCGCCAATACCAGGACATTTATCTTCAAAATTAAACATACCGTCAGCATCTGTATCGGCAAATTGCATATTACCCTCGTTCAACTGGTCTTTAACCTCAATATTCTCCGAGTTGCTTAATGCAACAAAGGAAGATGAGACACTTGCTACTGACAAAGTTAAAGTCGTTTCTTCATCAGGTGTGGATAAAAGCGTTTCAGAAATAGCAATGTCTGCGGCAAAAGGATCAGGCGTGCTGATGCGAACCGGCGCATTGATATTATTATAGTGTGACTCCGTTGCAACAGTTGCGGCAGCAGAATTGATTTTTGCTAACGCATGATACGAAATATTCTTTTTTACCGTTGCCGATGAAGTGTAGGGATTTAATTCCGTATTCTCCGCTGTAATCACATTTTCATTACTGGCAGGTAAAAACAAAGGATCAGCCAGTTCATCTTCCGCGAAATTATTTTCCTGCAAACCAACCCTTTCAATTACAGAGTTGCCCAGGCTTAAAATGTCACTATCTACCAGGGATTGGGCACTGTAATCATATAGTAGCAGCGCAGACAGAAGTACCGCATCTAACTTTCTCATAAAAATCATTTTTTAGTTTTATAAAGGGCGGATAGGATTTCTGAACTATATAACGAAAAAACACTTAGTCGGATTGTAAAACTACTTAGTTTTTCATCGGGGATATTGTGCGGCTCATCGAAAGTGATTATTGCTGTGTCGAAGGTGAGAAGTGAATCGCTTCTTTTACCCCGTCCGAACGGTGTTCAGCCGGGCGGGCTCTCATTTTTCAGGATAACATACAGACATAATTTGCTTGACTTAACACAAGAAAGAGCTTTTTAAAAAAAGGCCTGGTTTATAAAACATATACAACGAAGCCTGGAGGAAGATCACAGGAGCAATTGGCAATACAAAACTATAATAAGTTGCCGTTAAATGCAACTGGCACACGACGATATTATCACATGATAAAACGATATACTGCCTAAAAAATAAACACCTTTCCGGGATGGAAAGATGTTTATTAAAATAGGTTATATGTTACCGTTAGTATTTTACTTTAAATGCCACACGCCTGTTTTTAGACCTGCCTTTTTCGGTATTGTTATCGGCTATAGGATGCTCGGAACCAAAACCGGATGCAGTTAACCGTTCAGAAGCAATACCTTTTTTAACAAGGTAGGTTTTTATAGCAAGCGCACGGCGTCCTGAAAGCACCTGGTTATGCCGCACAGAGCCGGTATTGTCTGTATGTCCTTCAATATCTAATTTCAGTTCGGCATCGGTGCGCATAATTTCTGCCATCTTATCTAAAGCAGTAAATGAAGAGGTTTTAATATTGTCGCTGTTTACATCAAATAGAATACTGCGCGCGGCTTTATTAATATCGTCAAGCATATCTTTTGCAATATACGGACAGCCCTTGTTTTCTTTTGTTCCGGTTTTAAGCGGGCATTTGTCCGTATCATCATCAATACCATCGCGATCGGTGTCAGGCGCCGGGCAGCCATTGTATTTGACAGTGCCGGCAATACCAGGACAGTTATCGTTATCATCGTCTATGCCATCAGCGTCAGTATCAGGTACAGCACAGCCATTGTATTTGGCAGTTCCGGCTACATCGGGGCATTTATCTGTATCATCGGCAATACCGTCCTTATCCCTATCCGGGGCAGGACATCCTATGAGCTTACTCGTTCCTGCAACGCCAGGACATTTATCTTCATTATCAGGCACACTGTCACCATCTGTATCAGGGCAGCCATTTGTTGCCGCCGTGCCCATTTCAGTTGGGCATTTATCCAGCTGATCGGCTACGCCATCCCCATCACTATCTTTTTGATCTGCTTTAATTTTAGCGGTTTTGGATGGCGTGAGCCATATTACCACAGTACCACCCCAAAGCTCATGTTTGAATGATCCTGTGTATTGAGCAGTATAAAAATCAGACATGCTCCGGCTGTAGTTTGCAGTGAGCATGAGACGATCATTAAAATCAAACCCCGCCAATGCATTTATACCCCAATTTAGCTTTTGGTATTTGTTAACTGCATCGCCGGAAGCGAGCTTGTCGTTGAAACTATTGCGTTCGCCTGAAGCATTCGTAATTTCATATGTGGCTTTACCGTTCAGTTGCAAGGCAATGTATGGTCCGCCACCCACTATAAATCTAACTTTTTGGGTAATGGGCAGGCGGTAAATAAAATTTACCGGGAGTTCGAGGTAGTTGATTTTCCAGGAAGCATTGATAGCAGAAGTATCATTAAGAAAAGATTTTGCAGAATCATAGGATTTTGAAAACTTCCTTCCTTTGTTGGTATATAACAATGCCGGCTGAACAGCCCAGTTTCCATTTTTGTCTAAGTTTATCTCCGAAAAAACACCCGCATGAAAACCACTGAGCGGAGAAAAGTTCTCTTTATATTGTTGATTCCAGCTTTGGAGGTTATTTGTTTCAATAACGGAAACATTGTGCGGTCCGGCACCTACTCCCCATTTGATTTGAGCATACATAAAATTGAAAAACACAAGGTTAAAGGCTAACAGTAAATATGTCTTTTTCATACTGACGGGTTATTTCCAAAGGATGAATTGAATATATGATGATTATAACGTGCAATACACTATAATATTATTGGGATTCAGGCGGTTCCATTTTTTCATGAAGCGGGGGATGCCTGGTTACATTCATCTGTTTTTTCCCTGCGTATCTTAGTTTAAAGGAGAAATTCTAAAAAATGGTTTTGCCATCAGCTTATAAAGAGGATAAATAAAAGTTGTTGATCTTTTCCGCCGGTCAAACAATTTTAAAAATACAGGTAATCTGGTTAATGAATTTTGGCTCCATGATTGTTAACACCTGACCACTGGTCTTCAAATATCAACTAATAAAAAAAATATATTTTTCAAAAAAAAGATATGCACGTTTCACGGGAAACATGTGGATAAGTAGCTCATTTATAATATCTTTAACAGGAAAGCTTAAATATTAAATGTGATTCCCTGAGCCAAAGGAAGAGTTCCGGACCAATTGATGGTATTCGTTTGTCTGCGCATATAATTTTTCCATGCATCGCTGCCACTTTCCCTTCCACCGCCCGTTTCTTTTTCACCTCCAAAAGCTCCCCCAATCTCTGCGCCACTTGTGCCTATGTTTACATTCGCAATACCGCAATCACTACCTGCAACCGACAAAAACAATTCAGCTTCTCTCAGGTTGAGGGTCATAACCGATGATGACAATCCCTGGGGAACGCTGTTTTGAATAGCAATGGCTTCTTCGATGCTTTTGTATTTCATTAAATAAAGAATAGGAGCAAAGGTTTCATGATGAACGATTGCATAGTGGGCAAATACCTCGGCAATACAGGGTTTTACATAGCACCCGCTTTTGTATTCTATGCCTTCTAATACAGCTCCTTCGATAATAAAATTGCCTCCCTCTTTTTTGCAGCTTTCTATGGCTGCCAGGTAATTTTTTACGGCATCGGTATCAATCAGGGGCCCCACATGGTTTTCTTCGTTCATGGGGTCCCCAATTCTTAATTGCTGGTATGCGTTTACCAGTTTATCTTTAAAGATGTCGTAAATATCTTCCTGAACAATCAACCGCCTGCTGCTGGTGCAACGTTGTCCGGCAGTGCCTACCGCCCCAAATACGCTGGCTATTACAGCTATATCAATATCGGCGTCTTTTGATACAATTATAGCATTGTTGCCGCCTAATTCCAATAAGCTTTTCCCTAACCTGGAAGCTACCGCAGAAGCTACTGCTTTTCCCATACGGGTAGATCCGGTTGCGGAAATTAAAGGAATTCTCACATCGTTCGACATTTTTTCTCCTATGTATTTATCGCCAATTAAAATACAACTAACTCCTTCAGGAACATTATTTTGCAGTAGTACATCTGAAATTAAATTTTGACAGGCAATTGCACACAAGGGCGTTTTTTCGGAAGGCTTCCAGATACAGGCATTACCGCATACCCAGGAAAGCATTGCATTCCAGCTCCACACTGCCACGGGGAAATTAAAAGCGGATATAATACCAGTGATACCTAACGGATGCCATTGTTCGTACATGCGGTGACCGGGGCGTTCACTATGCATGGTTAATCCGTATAACTGGCGCGAAAGTCCCACAGCAAAATCGCAGATATCTATCATCTCCTGTACTTCACCCAAACCTTCCTGCAGGCTTTTGCCCATTTCGTAAGAAACCAGTTTTCCAAGAGGTTCTTTAAATTCCCGGAGCTTTTCGCCAATTTGTCTAACCACATCTCCCCTTTTTGGAGCGGGCCAGGTTCTCCATTCTAAAAATGCCTCATTTGCTTTTCTTACCACAGTTTCATAACCATTGTCATCTGCAAGGTATACGCTGGCTATCAGGGCCCCGTCAACCGGGGAATGCGAAGGAAGGATTGCGCCTGATGACCCAATATAGAATTGTCCCGTAGAAACGCCCTGGTTTACAGAACTGATCCGCAGTTTTTCAATAAAATTACTCATTGTCATTTTATTTTGCCACAATATACATATTGCAGACACAGTTTACATCCACTAATGTCAGGTTACAGGAAGTAACCATTTTAACTTTTTGAAAAATGCAGGAATAAGCAAAGCTATTCAAAGCCTGAACCATCCTGTGGCACTGACTTTCGTAAATTTTAAGTCATCCCATGCCATCAGGGCAGGTGATTATCCACTCTTTCCTTTGATCTATGTTATTAAATCGGGTATAGTTATTGATTTAATGGCTAAGAGTTATGAGGTTTCGAAATTATTGATCTTCTTTGCATACTGTTACGCTTTTTTGTATCCGCAATGAGAAACCTGTAAGTGCAGGTTTTTTTTATTTACTGCACTCCCATCCATCCCCATTATCACTTGAAAAGCCTCGCGATTTTAATCGGGTTCCAACTTGTGTGAAACCGTGTATTGTTAACTTGATTAAATCAAACAAAATGGCAAATTCATTCCGTACGCGGTTTGGCAGTTTATGTATTATTTTGACCATGGCAGCGTTATCTGCAAAAGCAAATGACGAATCTGTTCAACCTGAACAATTTAATCTGAACGCCTTTGTAAAAGCATCTGTTAGTATTTTAGACGGAAACGCTGCAAGAGTAGAAGCGTTTTTAAATAAGCTAAAGAATAAGGAGTCAACCAGTATTTGTGTTTGCGAAATACTGGAGCTTCAAAACAACAATTCGAAATATACCAATGTGGCCATCTTTGCCGAGAAAACAAATAAGGGAAACATTGGGAATGGGTATAAAGTTGCGGAGCGGACAATAGCGAAGGAAAAAAAGCAAATGCGGTCAATTTATTTTGACGCGGTAAAGATAAATACAAAGGTGGCGGTAGCGTCTAATTGTTTGAGCTTATATATGAAGTTAAAGGCGGAAGCACCCGGATTGAAACTCTATGATATTTTAGATGCAGATAAACACTATTAGTATACTAATGTATTGATAAAAAGATTATTGCAGCGGATATGTTATATTTTATTTCAACAGCTCGTTTTTAGTATTGCTCATTTTCATTAGGAAAGTCGCCCTCCTTTACATCAGTAATATAATGTTGAACAGCATGTGTTATAGCTTCATTAAGATTAAGATATTGCCGTAAAAAGCGAGGTTTAAATTCACTTGTAATACCCAACATATCATGCATTACCAGTACCTGCCCGTCACAATCCCCTCCCGCTCCAATGCCAATAGTAGGAATATGGAGGCTTGCGCTTACCTGCTTGGCCAGCGCAGCCGGAATTTTTTCCAGCACTATGGAAAAGCACCCGGTTTCTTCCAGAAGCCTGGCATCGCGCTGGAGCTTTTCGGCTTCCGCTTCCTCTTTTGCCCTT
Organism: Agriterribacter humi; assembly: GCF_009192765.1. Lineage (GTDB taxonomy): Bacteria > Bacteroidota > Bacteroidia > Chitinophagales > Chitinophagaceae > Agriterribacter > Agriterribacter humi. The sequence continues at coordinate 8,227 of NZ_VOHQ01000018.1, forward strand.
ACAGTATAGGTGCCGAATTTATAAATAGACTGAGGCGTTAAACCCAAATGACCCATAACCGGAACACCTGCTGATATGATCCTTTTAACTGATTCTATCACTTCCTCGCCGCCTTCAAGCTTTACAGCATGCGCTCCCGTTTCTTTCATAATGCGGATTGTGGAGTTCAGTGCTTCTTTTGAATTACCCTGGTAAGCACCAAAAGGAAGGTCCACCACAACCAGGCAACGTTTAGCTCCTCTTACTACCGATGAGGCGTGATAGATCATTTGATCCAAAGTTACCGGGAGTGTCGTTTCATGTCCAGCCATTACATTGCTGGCAGAGTCGCCCACCAGTAAAATATCTATTCCTGCTGCGTCAAATGTTTTGGCAAACGAATAATCATACGCTGTAAGCATGGCTATTTTTTCACCATTGCTTTTCATTTTCTGGAGGGTATTGGTAGTAATTCTTTTGATTTCTTTATTGATACTCATAAAATGATTATGGGCGTTTAAACCGTTGTTACTTCTTTATATAAATGCTGAATTAATCCGTCTGCAAGTCCTATTCGTGGAACATAAATCTCCTTCGCGTCTGTCCATCGCATTACGTTGATATAAATCAATAGGGCCGGAACAATAACATCAGCCCTGTCTTCCCTGAATTTATATATACGCATGCGCTCCTCCAGCGTAAAAGCGCTCAGCTCTTTATAATAGTCTTTCAGCAATTCAAAAGGCAAAGGCTTGCCATCCTTTTTTTTGGATAATGAAAATATTTTATTAATATTTCCTCCCGAACCAATTGCAATAACAGAGCGGTAGTCTTTCGTTTTGAATTTTATGTAATCTTTCATACTATCCCAATGCGCTTCTGTTACCATATTTTTTAATAATCGTATGGTTCCAATATTAAAAGATTCCTTAAACACCAGTTTTTCGTTACTGAAAAAAGTAAGCTCTGTACTTCCACCGCCTACATCCGTATAAAGATAAGCATCGTCTTTAGACATATTTTCGGCGATATGGTTTTCATATATAAAACTGGCTTCCGCCTCGCCGCTGATTACTTCAATGGTAATACCTGTTTCCAGCTTTATTTTCCTGATAATATCCTGCGCATTCCTGGCATCCCGCATAGCCGAAGTAGCGCAGGCCTTAACGTGGGTAACTCCATAAGCATTTATAAGATGCTTATATGCTTTCATGGTTTGCATAACCATGCCTGTTTTTTCTTTGGATATTTCGTTGTTTTCAAACACATCAAAACCCAATCTTAGCGGTACTCTTATAAGGTTTAGCTTATTGAAAACCGGTTCGCCGTTAGTGTTTATTTTCACTTCACTAAGCAGCAACCGGGCAGCGTTACTTCCAATATCAATAGCGGCTAATCTCAATATGGTATAATTGTATGAATGATTTTAGGCCTCAATATTATTAAATAATTACGGGTGCATAATATATAAAAATCCACAATTGTCAATAATCGCATTTGATATGCTTTAAACGGATGCATGATATTCAGTAAACCCGTCTTTAAACGCACACCTTTACTTATGGGCCCTGTTAAAAAGATAATTGTAGGTTTCTATCTGGGATCTTACTTTTTTCCCCGGAATTTTCACGTAGGTATTGCTTAATTCATTGTCTAACCAGCGGGCCTTCACATTATCTTTTAACTGTATGAGCAAAATATCTTTGAGCTCATTACAAATGGCAGGATCTTTAATGTATACTGCCGCTTCCACCCGGTGATCGAGATTACGCACCATCAGATCGGCCGATGAAATAAGCACTTTTTGTTGGCCACCGTTATGAAATATCATTACCCTTGCATGTTCAAGATACTCATCTACAATGCTAATAGCCTGCACTGCAATTTTGAATCTTTTATTCTCGGTAAGCATACAGCATATGCCTCTTATAACCATACGTATTTCCACCCCGCTTTCCGCGGCTTCATATAATTTATTGATCAGTGCTTCATCTGAGAGTGAATTCAGCTTCAGCAATATGCCGGCCCGTTTACCGTTTTTTGCATTTTTAATTTCGTGGTCAATAAGCGTAGTTATTTGCTTTCGCATAAATAAAGGACTGATCAGTAAATTTTGGCAGGCTTTAAGAAAATGTAAGCCCGTTTTTGGCTGTAGCAAATAATTAAAGATCCGGTTGATATCTGCCATAATACCGCGATCAGAGGTGAGCAGGCAATGGTCGCCATAAAGAGTAGCTGTTTTTTCATTCAGATTGCCGGTGCTTACAAAGCCATATTGAATAGTTTTGTTTCCCTGTCTCTTCTTAATAACGCATAATTTGGCATGTACTTTCATATTGGGCACACCCAGCAACACCAGCACTCCTTCGTCTTCCAAGCGTTCCTTCCATTCTAAATTGGCTTCTTCGTCAAAACGGGCGCGCAGTTCAAGCATAACTGTAACTTTTTTACCATTTCGCTGTGCATTGATCAAAGCGTTGGCGATTTTGGAATTAGACGCCAGCCGGTATGCAGTAATTTTTATTTCAAGTACCTGGGGATCCATTGCTGCTTCTCTTAAGAGGTCAATTACGGCATTGAATGAATGGTACGGAAAATGCAGCATTACATCCCCTTGTATAATAGTGTCGGTAACACGGTTTACATTTTTAAATGCCGGGTGGATGATGGGTTTTTTGCGTAGACTTTTTTGCGCGAAAACAGATTCAGGAAAATCCATGAAATGCCTGAAGTTATGTATTCTTCCGCCCGGTATTATAGCATCTTTACTTTTAAGGTGTAGCCGGCGAATAAGATATTCCAGTAAACCCGCATCAATTTCCTTATCATACAAAAACCGAACGGGTTTTCCTTTTTTTCGTGTTTTTAAACCCTTTTTTATTTTTTGCGTGTAAGGAATACTCATATCAGTATCAAGGTCAAACTCCGCATCACGGGTAACCTTTATTATATGAGCTGAATACTGATCATATCCCAGGAAAGAAAAAATATGCGGAACACAAAAGCGTATCACGTCCTCCAGCAAAATAAGGTGATGCTCTCCGGGTTTTGAGGGAAGACGCACAAACCGGGGCACCACTCTTGTAGGTACTTCAATCAGGGCATATTTTTTTTTGTATGCTGAATCGCTTTTTGATAATACTACGGCAAGCAAAATGGCTTTTTCACGAAGGGAGGGAAAGTTTTCTATGCTTTCTATCATCAATGGAATAATAGAGGACGATACTTCTTCATCATAAAAAGTGCGTACAAATTTTTGCTGCTCCCTGTTCAATTGTTTTTCGGTAACTAAAAAAATTTTCTGTCTTTTCAACTCATTGAAAATTGTTTTCCAGATCCTGTCAAATTCACTCCGCTGTTCCAAAACAGTAAGGTGTATCTGGTCTAATATTTTCTGAGGTTCCTGTTCAAGATGCATGCGGGCCTTTTTCCCCAACTCCTGCATTCTTTTTAAGGCAGCAACCCGTATCCTGAAAAACTCATCCAGGTTATTGGAAAATATACCAAGAAATTTTATTCGCTCTTTAAGCGGAACGGTAGGATCGGCCGCTTCCTGTAATACTCTTGCATTAAATGCCAGCCAACTGATATCCCGGACAATCGTTTTGCCTTTCTCCTTAGTCATATACTTATTTAACTTATTGGTAAAAATAAGTAAACGGGGTATGTAGCATATATTAAGTTTTGCTAAAAATGGTTACAGCTCCTGAATTTTCTGTATGAGTGCGGTGGTGGAATATCCTTTTACCAGCGGGATGATCTTTACTTCGCCTCCATTTTTGATCACATCCTCCGCTCCTACTATTTGTTCTATGGCGTAATCACCTCCTTTAATAAGGGTGTCGGGCTCAATAATCCTGATCAGTTCAAGGGGAGTTTCTTCATCAAACAATACAACAGCGTCTATCATGGTTAATGAGGCAAGCATCTGCGCTCTGAAAGACTCATTATTAACCGGCCTGTTCTCTCCTTTTAGTTTTTTCACGGAGGCGTCTGTGTTAACGCCTACAACCAATATGTCGCCCAAAGCTGCAGCCTGTGATAATATTTCCAGGTGCCCCTGGTGCAAAATATCGAAACAGCCATTTGTAAACGCGACCTTTTTATCCAGGAGCCTCCAGCGTTTTACCTGGTGTTGCATACCATTAAACGTTAGAATTTTATTATTGGTTAACGCTGGGTATTTCATATTTGCTCCGGTTTATGATTGGTAATAAAAGTAAACAAAGTATTCCTGCAAAAATAACAATTCCTGTTTGCGCTATCCATAAAATCCACCCAAATCCAAGCGCCGGCCCTTCAGCAATTGCATACAGCGGCAATAATTTCTGGATAGTGTACTGGTATGCGCCAATGCCCCCCTGTGTGGCAAGCATGGCCAGGCTTCCAAAGCTTAATATGGAAAAGCATGCCTTAAATCCGAGATGGCTAACAGCTTCCATGGTATAAAACCCGATGCGGATACTCAGCAGGTAAAGCATCCATATAGAAAAAGTATAGAGCAAAAAAAGCCATTTATTTTTCAGGTGTTTGATACTGGTAATACCTGCCCATATACCTTTTAGTATCTTTTTTATAGTGCGGATAAATTTTGACGCAGCAAATATCCTGGCGAGCCAGGTTAAAACAATAATAATTGCAGCTAAAATGCCGAGGATTGTGGCTATCTTATATATTTCGAACCGACCCTGCCCATCGTATAATAAACTATTGAGCTGCATTGCTGCATATTGGTGAATGGTATCAAACTGGATGAAAACTGTAATAATAATGATAAGGATAAGACATATGAAATCACATATTCTTTCTGTTACCATAGTGCCAATGAGCTTATCGGCCGGAATTTTTTCGTGTTTGGCCAAAATAGTGCATTTCATCACTTCACCCAGACGGGGAACCAACAGGTTAAAAAAATATCCCAGTATGGTGGCGAAAAACGTATTAACGACAGATGGACTGTACCCAAGCGGACGAATCAGTATTTTCCACCGCAATGCCCTGATGTAATGACTGACCATCAATAGCAGCATTGCAGGTAAAACCAGCCAGTAGTTGGCATTATTCAATGCATCTGCTAAATGCCGCCTGTTTTCGAACGACAGATTGTGGGCACTTAACCACAACAGAAAAATACCCAACCCTAAAAAGAAAATATACTGAAGGGTATTTATCGCCTTTTTTTTCATATTGTGATGGAATACCGGTCAAAAGTAATGGAGAGCCTTTTTAGAAAAAGAAGCCCGAAAAGGTTGATCTCCTCTTCCACAATCAGTGGAGTAAATTTCCCTCTTTTGGAAAAACTATACTGGGCTTAAATTGCCTGGCTTCTTCAAAATCCATATTTGCGTAAGATATAATGATAACGGTATCGCCTACCGCACCCTGCCTGGCAGCGGGTCCGTTCAGGCAGCATACGCCGGATCCTCTTTTGCCTTTAATTAAATAGGTTTCAATACGGGAGCCATTGTTAACATTAACAATCTGTATCTTTTCATTTTCTATCAGGTTAGCTGCCTCCATCAGTGCTTCATCCAGAGTAAGGCTTCCCACATAGTTTAAATTGGCCTCTGTAATAACGGCTCTGTGTATTTTTGATTTCAGTATCTCAATTTCCATAGCTTGCAAAATTAAGCGGTAATAACATATTATCAATCAACCTTACTTCCCCCATAAAAGCGGCTATTAATGCTATTATTTTTGTTTGTCCGTCCCAAACATCAATGATCTGCAGATCTTCCGCCTTTGCTATTACCACGTAATCCGCTACCAGTTCTTTTTGAATGAGCAAATTACCGGCTCCTTCTATCATTTCTTTTACCGGGCCGGCTTTCATATGTTTGTTGATATATGATAATGCCTCAAATATTCCTCCTGCTTTCTGTTTTTCATCAGCACTAAGCCTCATGTTGCGGCTGCTCATGGCCAAGCCGTTTGGTTCACGCAGTGTTGGGCAGATGATAATTTTAGCAGGCGAATGAATGAGTGTTAAAAGTTTCCTGATCACCATGCATTGCTGGTAGTCTTTTTGTCCTATGTAAAGCTGGTTGGGCCGAACAATTTCTATTAACCGGTGTACTACCTGGCATACACCCTGAAAATGACCGGGGCGGTATTTCCCTTCGAGAACAGATTCAAGATAACCCAATTCATATACCTGGGTTTGAGTTATACCGGAAGGGTATATTTCGCCTGTATCAGGCAAAAAAAGCACATCGCATGCTTCTTTTTCCAGCAGGTAAATATCATTTTCCAGCGTTTTGGGATAAAGCTCAAAATCTTTTGGATCATTGAATTGTGTAGGATTTACGAATATACTGCATACCACTACGCCACTCTCCTCTCCTGCCTTTTTTACCAGTGAAAGATGTCCCTGGTGTAATGCACCCATAGTGGGCACAAATCCAATTGTTTTTTTTGCCGCTCGCTGCTTTTGCAGATACCTGAAGAGGTCTTTGGATTGCTTAATAATGAACATAATGGCATTAAAAGTAGTAATTGCAAGCGTTTCCACCGCAGTTTCGGCAAAAAAAGCCTACCTTTGCACACCTTACATATTTCCTTAATATTAACTTAACATAAAAACGGAAAATGTCTACAAAGAAACGAATCCTATTCATTGCCAATGAAATGTCACCATACCTGGAACTGACAGAATTTTCAGAAATCGTAAATCACCTGGCAATAAAATCAAATGATAGTGGTTTCGAAGTTCGTTGTATTATGCCCCGTTTTGGTATTATTAATGAAAGGAGGCACAGGCTGCATGAAGTAGTCCGGCTTTCCGGAATAAATGTGTCTGTAGATAATGAAGATTTTCCTTTACAAATAAAAGTGGCGTCCCTTCCTAATGCGCGTTTACAGATTTATTTTCTTGAAAATGAGGATCTTTTTAAAAGGAAGTTTGTATTTGCCGATGAAAAGGAAAACTGGTATGATGATAACTGGCTGCGCACTATTTTTTATTGTAAGGGCGCCCTGGAAACAGTAAAAAAATTCGGATGGCCTCCCGATATTATTCATTGCAGTGGCTGGATGACAGGTTTGATCCCTTTGTACCTCAAAACGGCATATAAAAAGGAACCGGTATTCAGCAATAGTAAAATTGTGTTTACTATCGGGCAGAATACTTTCAAAGAAAAAATTAGCCCCGATTTCGTTAAAAAAATTGCCATACATGCTTCTATAAAGGATAAGGACCTTGAGCCTTTCAAAGAAAATAACAATACGGCCATGTTCAGGGGAGGCGCTGCCTATGCAGATGCTATTACTTTTGGCGCTGCAAAAGTAGAGAAGAAACTATCGGATGAATTTTCAAAAGTAAAAGGTAAAAAAATCCTGCCATTTAAACCTGATTCAGATTTAACAGACTATTTACAATTGTATAACGACCTTGCGCAGAAGTAATGAAGGTGAAAGTGAAGGGTTAAAAAAATCATTTTCTCCTTTGGCTTTAGTACCTAAGTACCGTATCAAAATCCCTCTATTAAAAATTACATCAGGTGAAGTTTAAATTTCTGCTGTTTTCAATCGGACTGGGAACACTGGCCATTGTACTGAATACACATTGCACTAAAATTACACCAACTGATATTGGTACCGATCTTTTACCTGTGGTAGATAACGTACATACCTTTGAAACCTCTTTAAGGGTATATGCCAACAACTATTTGATGAATGATTCCTCAAGGGTAAATTTTGCAGAAGATCATGCATTGGGGATTATAGCCGACGATCCCGAGTTCGGTAAAACAGAAGCCCAGGTATACTTATCTGTCGTTCCTGCTTCCACCAGCCGTTATCCTTTTATAAACAGGGATAGCATTATAGGTATGGATTCTGTTGTATTGAGCCTTGCTTATACAGGTGTCTACGGAGACAGCAACGCTGTGCAGAAAATAAATGTATACGAGGTGAGCGACACCGCTTTTCAGGATTCCGTAGGGTACTTAGTCAGCCATCCCGAATTTAATATTGCAGGCACTGAATTGGGTAACACTACGGTAAGCATCAGCACAATAAAAGATCCTAAAACCATTATTGTAAAAAGCGACACGCAGGTAGTGAGCAACCTGCTCAGGATACCTTTAGACCCGGCTTTGGGCTTACGCTTTGCTGCATATGATACCAATACGGTTTATCTCTCTTCGGCCAGGGATTCAGCTTTCCAAAAAGTTTTTAATGGTTTGGCCTTAAAATCCGATGAAAGTTCTCCGCAAAAAAATGCATTGTCTTATTATAACCTGTACGATGAAAATACAAAGCTTACCTGCTACTTCAGGGTAACAAACAATGGCGTTATTGATACTGTAGCTACTGATTTTACATTGTATTTAACCAGCACAGCTACAGCCTATTCTGCTAACCTGATAAAACGTACTCCTATGTATGGTTATGCGGGTCTCGATCAAACCAACGGCATTGCTGATGCAGAAAAAGTATACCTTCAATCTTCTCCCGGATCCTATGCCATACTTAACATTCCTGGTTTGGATACACTGCCCAACAGTATTATTCACCGGGCTGAAATAGCTTTTGAACCTGTTTTGCTACCGGGTAATGAAATATATACTTCGCCCGATTTTCTTTTTTTAGATATGGTTGACAGCGCCAATAACAGGTTTGTAACTATAGCCGATGATTTTAATTATTCTTCTTCCACCCAAAGCTACGACTACCAGTCTTTTGGAGGTTTTTTAAAAGACGGAAAGTACTTTATTAACCTTACGCGTTACGTGCAAAAAAAGGTTACCACCCAAAGTAAAAATTATGCCTTAAGACTGTATGCCCCTAAAGATGCGTATGCCTATTATGGCTTTCCCAAAGAGGCCGGATATGGAATTACCACAGGCAGGGTCTTATTCAGGATCAATGCACAAATTGCAAAAGGGCGGGTTGTAGTTGGCGGCGGAAGCCATCCTTCTCAACCGATGAGGCTACGTATAATTTATTCAAAAATTTAATGATCAGCTTCTTATCTTTGCGCCACTCTGAAATATATAGTCTTATATTTTAGTGCCTTACAATTTATAAACATCGTTTAAAATGCCTTATTTATTTACTTCCGAAAGTGTATCTGAAGGACATCCAGACAAAGTTGCCGACCAGATCTCTGATGCTTTAATTGATCATTTTTTAGCCTTCGATCCCAATAGCAAAGTGGCATGCGAAACGCTGGTAACCACCGGGCAGGTAGTACTGGCAGGTGAAGTAAAATCCAAAGCTTACTTAGACGTGCAGGAGATTGCCCGTGCTGTGATCCGTAAAATTGGCTACACCAAAAGCGAGTATATGTTTGAAGCGCATTCCTGCGGTGTATTATCAGCCATACATGAGCAATCTGCCGACATTAACCAGGGCGTTGACAGGAAAAAGAAAGAAGAGCAGGGCGCCGGCGACCAGGGAATGATGTTTGGATACGCCACTAATGAAACAGAAAACTATATGCCGCTGGCTTTAGATCTGGCGCATAAGATACTGATTGAGCTATCCGCGTTAAGAAAAGAAAACAAGCAGATCAAATACCTGCGTCCCGATGCAAAAAGCCAGGTAACATTAGAGTACGATGACAATAATAAGCCTGTTCGGATAGACGCTATCGTTGTTTCTACCCAGCATGATGATTTTGATACCGAGCCCAAAATGCTGGATAAGATCAAAAAAGATATCATCAACATTCTTATACCCCGTGTAAAAACGAAATATAAAAAGTATTCCAAGCTTTTCAATAACAATATCAAATATCACATTAACCCTACAGGCAAATTTGTAATAGGCGGACCGCATGGCGATACCGGCTTAACCGGGCGAAAAATTATTGTAGATACCTATGGCGGCAAGGGAGCGCATGGCGGTGGCGCATTCAGTGGTAAAGATCCTTCAAAGGTAGACCGTTCGGCGGCCTATGCCACACGTCACATCGCTAAAAACCTGGTTGCTGCCGGCGTGGCAGATGAAGTGCTGGTGCAGGTGTCGTACGCGATAGGCGTGGCCAAACCTACCAGTATTAATGTAAAGACTTTTGGTACAGCCAAAGTAGATTTGACGGATGGCGAAATGGGCAAAATTGTAGAACGGATTTTTGATATGCGGCCTTATTTTATTGAAAAACGTTTAAAGTTGCGCAATCCTATTTACAGTGAAACTGCAGCATATGGCCACATGGGACGTAAGCCCGAAACCGTTACCAAAACCTTCGATTCGCCGGATGGTAAAGTAAAGAAAGTTAATGTAGAATTGTTTACCTGGGAAAAATTAGATAAAGTGAAAGAAGTAAAAAAAGCATTTGGATTATAATACAGCAATGCTGTTTAATTAATAAGTTAATTGCAAATTATCTTAGCCCGCAGGTTTCAATACAATCTGCGGGTTTTGTTTTTTTGTATAATTTCACCCGGTTTTCTGTTTATAATTTTTTATTGTTTATGAATGACCAGCACAATCCATGGCAAATCATTGATCAGAGGAATATTTATGATAATCCATGGATACAGGTAATAGAATATAATGTGATCAATCCGGGTGGCGGAAAAGGTATTTACGGCAAAGTGCATTTTAAGAACAATGCTATAGGCATTGTGCCCCTTGATGCAGAAGGCAATACCTGGCTGGTTGGCCAATATCGCTTTCCGCTTGATGCTTATAGCTGGGAAATTCCCGAAGGCGGCGGAGATTTACAAACAGACCCATTGGTTTCGGCAAACCGTGAATTACTGGAGGAAACAGGAATAAAAGCCCAAAAATGGACGAAGATCATGGATATGCATTTATCTAATTCTGTAACGAATGAAACAGCAGTTGTATATCTTGCACAGGAATTATCTTTTCATGCAGCAACTCCGGAAGAATCGGAACAACTGGCAATAAAAAAATTGCCTTTTAAAAAAGCTTTTGATATGGTTAATGCCGGAGAGATAACAGATTCGATATCTGTTGCTGCATTGCTTAAAGTAAATTACCTGTTAGCCAACAAACTGATATAATAATTTCAATTTTGAAAAAATCATCTTTTATTATAGGCCGCCAGCCCCTCATTGAAGCTTTTGAAAGCGGTAAAGCCATTGATAAGATATTCATGTATAAAAATATCAATGGTGAAAATATCCAGCATATCCGTCAACTGGCAAAAGATAACCATGTACCCATACAAATGGTGCCGGTTGAAAAGCTGAACAGCTTTACAAAAGCCAATCACCAGGGGGTTGTAGCTATTGCTGCCGTGGTACAGTATACCGGGCTGCAGCAGGTCATTGATCATACTGTAAGCAAAGGAGAACATCCTTTATTTATTATGCTGGATGGCGTAACCGATGTAAGAAATATCGGCGCCATTGCCCGCACTGCAGTATGCTGCGGCGCCCAGTGCATTATTATACCCGATAAGGGTGTGGGAGCGTTGAATGAAGAAACGATGAAATCATCGGCCGGCGCTTTGGAACTGGTATACATATCAAGGGTAACCAGCCTGGCGCATGCCGTTGACACCCTGCACTTAAATGGCATAAGGGTACTGGCCGCTGAAATGCAAACAGCCAAAAAGGTCTATGAAGTTGATTTTGTAACACCATGCTGTATAATTATGGGCAATGAAGAAAAAGGGATACAGCATTTTTTAAGTAAGGCTTCCGATGAGCATTTTACCATACCCATAGCCGGTAATTTCGATTCCTATAATGTGTCTGTGGCAGCAGGGATTATTTTGTATGAAGCGATGAAGCAAAGAATGAGTTACCCTCTTCCCCAGGGGTAAATCCGAAGAGAATACAAAGCACCAAGAACCAAATAACAAGAACCAAATAAAATACAAATTCGAGCAAAAGAGAAAGGTGAGAAGTGAAAGAAGGAGTATCCGTTCTATTGGTAGTTACGCTCCCGATAGCCTATACCTGATCGCTGATTATCCGAAATCCGGAGCGAAATGCAACCACAAACTATAAACGATAAACTACAAATTAAATCAGCCACAATCTCAAATCTTAAATCTCAAATTTCAAATCCTGCAACCTGTAACCAGCAACTTGTAGCCTATCTCAAATCCAATTGCTCCCGGCAAAAGCCATTGAATTCGCTTTCGTTTATATCATGCCTGATGATCTCTCTCTGGAGCATCTTGTTATTTTTAAAATCTAATGTCAGTAAACCGTCTTTAAGCACTACGTTTGAAAATGCATTCCATTCGTATCGTTTCCTGAAAAACGTATTGATCACTATTTTTTCGTCTGACACGCCTATTTCCAGCGGGTGGCGGGCCTGGTGGTCAAATAAAATAAATAAAATAAACAGAAGGGCGATCCATCGCATACCGGGAACCAATAGCCACAGGCAGCCTGTAACAAACAACGGATGTTTATAGGTTATAGCTTTATTGATCTTTCTTTTTACCCCGATCATCCATACCAGCCCAACCGGAATGAGCCAGTTTACCCAGAACAATACAGAGGAAAAACTTCCATAGGCATAGGTATAATACAAAAAAAATATCCAGGAAATAAAACAAAGCAGGAAACTGATATAATTAATATTCTCCGGCTTCTCTTTTTTCATGATCAGTATATACTGGAATAATTCACTTTTCTTTTTTGACATAAACATCAGTTGCTTGCTACCATGAGGTTACATAATTTGAACAGCACTCGTGCACCCACATTTTCATCCCACTCATTGCTGCTAATGCCAACCTCGCATAAATCAAAGCCAATAAGCTGGCGACCACTTTCTAATATTTTCCGGAAAAGATAAAATAGCTGTTCTGTTTCAAATCCTCCCGGAACAGGCGTTCCTGTATGCGGGCATAAGGTTCTGTTCAACCCGTCAATATCGAAACTAATGTATACTTTCTGGGGAAGATGATTAATGATTTCATCTGCAAGATATTGCCAGCTCAATCCTTCAAACTGGCGTTCCTTTATTTGCTTATCGAAATAAGTAACTACCCTGTTGCTGCTGTTGCAAATATAATCCCATTCACTCTGGCTGTAATCACGAACGCCCACCTGCACCAGGCGGGTGAGCTGGGGTATTTCATTCAATGCATTGTACATAATGGAAGCATGCGAATAGGTAAATTGCTGGTAAGCTTCGCGAAGATCACAATGGGCATCAATTTGTAAAATGCCGAAATCGTTGTATTTTTCGGAAATGGCCTTATAAAATCCTAAAGGTGTGCTATGATCGCCGCCTAATAATCCAACCAGCTTGCCTTTATCCAGTAAAGCTTTGGTTTGATCGTAAACCCATGCATTCAAAAAACCACTCCCCTCATTTACTTCTTTAAGCGCCTTGCACATGAACCGGTTCTCATCTATTTTTTGACCCTGTGAAATGTAGTCAATAAAAAGCTCGGATTCTTTACGGAGGTAATCGTTTTTAAACAGTATTTTCTTATCGGGCTCGCGCAAAAAGAAACCCTGCTTCCAGCCATTATTAACATCAGAATCAAAAAGATCAACATGCAAACTCGCTTTTTGTATGCGCTCAGGGGCTCTTGCCGTACCAGCCAGGTAACTAACGGTAACTTCCCAGGGCACAGACAGCACTACCAGCCTTGCTTCTTCTTCAGAAAAAGGCAAACCAAAAATATTGTAATTGGGATTACCAGAACTATTGGGGTCAAACTTTGAAAGGTCCATGATTAAACAAAAATGAATACATCAAAAAGCGGTGCAAGTTATGGCAGTTTTTTACAACAGCGAACTTAATAACGTTATAATTACAAATAAGGTTGCACGGGAGAATTTGAAAATGTGGGAATTTGAAAATTTGAGAATGCCCGCCCCGTTCGGCTGGTGTCGTCCCCGCCTGAATGGCTCAGTCGGGCAGGCAGGCGGGCGGCTGCATAGACGAGGGAAAAATATGGAAACCTGCCTTGCCGGCAGGCAGGTATGGGAATGAGAGCGGTCGGTACGCAAAGCGCAGACCGAGGTTAATTGCAGGGAATGCAGAAATAGAATTGTTTATGAAAAGTTAAATACAATATAATAACCCGCAGTAGTCGCAAATAGCTTGTTATCTAAAAAACAATTAACAACCACGTTGTTTTTTGACCTAATTTTGCCCCGTGATAATACGTGTTTTATTATGAAAAAAATTCATATCGTTACATTGGTCGTTATAGCTGCAGTAATCGCATATATGCTGATCACTTTATCCAAAGACCTTACTACTTATGATACCATCGCTTCTGCAAGGCAGAAGCAGGGGAAATTCATCCATCTCATTGCCAAATTAGACAGATCAAAAGAAATAGAATATAATCCTGTAACAGATCCTAATTTCCTTGCATTTTATGCGGTTGATTCTTTGGGCGGACAAACCAAAGTAGTTTACCACAATACCAAGCCCCCTGAACTGGAAATGAGCGAAAGAATTGTAATGAAAGGTAAAATGAACGGTGAAGTATTTGAATGTAAAGAAATTTTGCTTAAATGTCCCTCTAAATACAAAGACGATCCGTTACAACAGGAAAAGGCTTTAGAACAAAAAATGCAGGATTAATTTAACATGCTTTACCAGGGTGAACATTTATTCGTAGGACAACTCGGCCACTTTTGTGTATTGTTGTCTTTTGTGGCTTCTATTGTTGCAACCTTTGCATATTTTAAGGCAACCCAAACGTCTACGGTGCTTAACGAGCATGTGGCCTGGAAAAAACTGGCCCGTACTGCTTTTATTATTGAAACCATTGCGGTAATAGCCCTTTTCGCTACCTTGTATACCATTATTTATAATCACTACTTTGAATATAAGTATGCACATCAGCACTCCAAGCGCAGCCTACCTACCAAATATTTATTGAGCTGCCTTTGGGAAGGACAGGAAGGTAGCTTTATGTTGTGGAGTTTCTGGCATAGCATACTGGGACTGGCCATCATGCTCAAAACGAAGAAGTGGGAAGCGCCGGTAATGACCATCATTTCCTTAGTGCAAATATTTCTGGCTACATTTTTATTGGGCATTTATTTTTTCGACCTTAAAATAGGCAGCAACCCCTTTGTTTTGATGCGGAATGAGTTTCCCGGCGCTCCTGTATTTCAGGACCCGCTGTATCTGCAAAAATACCTGCGCGATGGAAACGGGCTGAACGTATTGCTTCAAAACTACTGGATGGTCATTCATCCTCCCATACTATTCTTAGGATTCGCTTCCACCATTGTGCCTTTTGCTTTTGCTGTAGCTGGTCTTTGGAAGAAGAATTATACCGGCTGGATCAAAGCTGCGCTTCCATGGACTTTATTCAGTGCGGCAATGCTGGGGATCGGCATTATGATGGGCGCCGCCTGGGCTTATGAATCACTTACTTTTGGAGGTTACTGGGCATGGGACCCTGTGGAAAATGCTTCTCTTGTACCATGGCTGCTAATGGTGGCCGGGCTTCATACGATGCTCATCAATAAATCAACCGGGTACTCATCCAAATCGGCATACTGGTTTTTGTTTCTTTCTTATTTACTGTTATTGTATTCAACTTTTTTAACGCGCACCGGTGTTTTGGGTGATACTTCCGTGCATTCTTTTACAGGAGAAGGCAGTTCCCTGTTCTGGCACCTGATCATAATGATGGGCGTATTTTCTGCTGTATTTATAACTGCTTATTTCAAAAACAGCAGGAAAATTCCTGTAATTCATAAAGAGGAAGATATTTCTTCCAGGGAATTCTGGATGTTTGTTGGGGCATTGGTATTGCTTATTTCCGCAGCTTATATTTCGTTCTTTACTTCCTTACCGGTTTTTAATAAGATTTTTGGAACACATAAAGCCATTGGGGAAGATCCTGAATATGTGTATAACCGGGTAATGATTTTAATAGCGGTGGTAATAGGATTACTCACCGCTATTACACAATACCTGAAATATAAAAAAACATCCCGTTCTTTCTGGGTAAAGAAAATCATTACACCAACTATTGTCGCGCTTATTATTTCGGTATTGATCAGTGTTTTTGGAAATATAGATTATAATAAATACGGAATCGGCTACTTGGGCGCCATTCACCTGGCTATTTTTGCGGCTACCTATGCTGTTATTGCCAATGCCATGTATATATGGACAGGAGCAAAAGGAAAACTAAGCCTGGCAGGAGGATCTGTTGCGCATTTGGGTTTTGGGATGGTGCTGGTGGGCATTTTAATTTCCTCCTCAAAAAAGGAAGTCATTTCCATTAACCGCACCGGCATTATGATACCGGGATTAAAAGATACCAAGGGCCGGGACGACAGTGGATTAGAGAATGTTACCCTTATTATGGGTGTGCCCACTCCCATGGGTAAATACATGGTAACATATGAAGGTGATTCTACTCACCCGGCCGATGAAAAAATGTATTTCAAAGTAAATTATGTTCGCAAGGATACGGCTACCGGTAAAGTGCTTGAAGCTTTTAACTTATATCCCAATGCTTTTTTGATGAAAGCGGAGGAGGGGAAAACCGCCTTATCGGCCAATCCGGATTCGAGGCACTACTGGTATAAAGATGTGTTTACTTTTATAACCTCCATGCCTGATCCGGAAAGCATAAAAGACACGGCAACATTCAGGGATCATCCTGTACAACAGGGAGATACGGTTTTTTATTCAAATGGCTATATTATTGTTGACCAGGTAATTGAAGCCAATAAAAATACAAACAAAGACCTTCCCCTTGTAGACAGCGCCTGGTTGACCGATGTAACTGTATATAGCAATAACGGCATGACCTACAAAGCGCAGCCTGCTTTGTTCTCTAAAGACAATGCACCCATTGCAAAAAGAGATACTGTAATATCGCAAAACCTTGTGTTGCAGGTAAATAAAATTGGTAATGCCATCGCTTTGGGCGTAAAGGAATCCAATGCAGTGATGAAATACATCACTTTAAAGGCGTTTCAGTTCCCTTTTATCAATATCCTTTGGCTGGGAATACTTATCATGTCGGCAGGTTTTTTCATAAGCATGTGGCACCGGTTTAAAAAAGACAGTTAATCCTCAACAATTTTTTAACTTACTGGCAGCGGTTGTGTTGGGTTTTCTGTCTACACGTATTAAATGTGACGCAAAATCCGTTAATATAGTAATTTGCAGCTTATGGCTGGCCGCAAGCAACCATATCATTCATTAATTCTTTCCGTACTCTGCTGGGCGTTATTGAGTTCAATTGCTCAATCGCAAACCCGGTTCGGTATCAATGACACCATTGTTGTGCCGGCCATCATTTACAATGGCGATACCCTGTCGTATAAAGAGATGCCTGAAGTATATGTTTATCTGGAGTTATCTGCTGCGGGAAGACGGGCGCATCGGGAATGGACGAGACTGCGCAATGCGGTATATGTTACTTATCCTTACGCAAAAAAAGCCGGCGCCGTGTTTAATGATATTAATGCGCACCTGCTGAATATGCCGGATAAAGAAAAGAGAAAGGCTTATGTTAAAAGCCGTGAAAAGGATTTGCGTGATGAATTTACAAAACCACTTACGAACTTGTCCGTTTACCAGGGAAGAGTGTTAATGAAACTGATTGCAAGGGAAACGGGTAATACCTGTTATGATATCATCCATGATTACAAAGGAAGCTTTTCCGCAGGGTTCTGGCAAAGCGTGGCCTGGATTTTCGGCAGCAGCCTGAAGCAAACCTATAATGCACGGACTGATGATGCCCAAATTGAAGACATTGTAATAGAAGTAAGGCGGATGTACGGGCTGTATTAGTTTGGAAGTTTAGGGTTTGGGGTTTGATCGTAGCGAAGACAGATTCTTCCTGCGTTATAATGACAAATAGCTGTGCTTTATCATTTATAGTTTACCGTTTGGTCAAAATCTTAAATCTCAAATCATCATATCCACAAACTCATTGACCGGTAAAGCAGCTAAGGTTTTATAATCTAACGATACCTGCAAAACGGTTTGCTGCTGCTTAACTGAAAATTTCCGGGCCAGGTTGGTTTTGAATTTCTCTACCAGTACCGGTATACCTTCTTCGCGGCGACGCTTGTGCCCTATCGGGTATTCTACTATCACCTCGGGCAAAACCGTTCCATCATTCAGCTCCACCGTTAAGGCGTTGGCAATAGAACGCTTTTCCGGATCGTGGTAATCTTTGGTAAATTGAATATCTTCTACTATCACCATTTTATCGCGCAATATGTCAATACGTGGATCAGCAGCAATATTATCTTCATAATCCGCCGCGGTAAGGCGCCCGAAAATTAAAGGAACGGCTATCATATATTGAATACAGTGATCGCGGTCGGCGGGATTGTGTAACGGCCCTTTTTTATCAATAATGCGTATAGCCGCTTCATGTGTGCGGATGCTTATTTTTTTTATATCGTTTGTAGTTTTGCCAGCCGATTGCAATTGTTTATGCAAACTCATTGCTGCCTCTACCGCTGTTTGAGAATGAAACTCGGCCGGGAAGGATATCTTGAACAATACATTTTCCATTACATAAGAACCATAATTCCGTTGGAACTTAAACGCATTGCCTTTAAACAGTACATCATAAAATCCCCAGGTTTTGGCAGTGAGTACGGACGGATAGCCCATTTCGCCGGTTTTGGCGATCAGTGCCAGGCGTACAGCCCGTGAAGTGGCATCACCCGCCGCCCATGATTTGCGGCTACCTGTGTTGGGTGAATGACGATAGGTGCGCAGGGAATGTCCGTCTACAAAAGCGAGGGAAATGGCGTTGATCAACTCATCGCGGGTTAAGCCGATAAGCTTACCCACCACTGCTGTGGAAGCTAATTTTACCAGCAGCACATGATCGAGCCCTACCCTGTTGAACGAATTTTCCAGCGCCATTACACCCTGTATTTCGTGTGCACGGATCATCGCATCTAATACGGATTTCATAGTTAAAGGCGATTTGCCATTGGCGATGGCTGTACGGGAAAGCCAGTCGGCAGTTGCCAATATACCACCTAAATTATCGGAAGGATGTCCCCATTCGGCTGCCAGCCAGGTATCATTAAAATCAAGCCACCTGATAATGGTGCCGATATTAAATGCGGCCTGTACGGGATCCAATTGAAAAGAGGTGCCGGGAACTTTAGCGCCGTTGGGCACAATGGTACCGGGCACAATGGGGCCCAGCAATTTTGCACATGCTGGATAAGTTAGCGCTTCCAGTCCGCAACCAAGTGTATCCAATAAACAATAATGTGCTGTTTTCCAGGCTACCTCATTTTTTATTTCATAGTTCAGCACATAGTCTGCAATGTCGGTAATTACTTTATCGGTTGGCGGACGTTCATTGGAGATGGAATACATAATGAATTTATGATTTCTGATTTGTTGATTTGTGATTTACTAATATGCTTTTATAGCAACAGTATCCGTATAAGAGACCAGAAAATTAAATGCTTATTTATTTTTGTTCTTTTTTGCCGTAATATCTGTCGCGTTAAAAATACTTACCAATTCGTTTGCTTCTTTCATTAAGACATCAATGCCAGACCCTGCCGGGACCAACACCGCTTCTTTTGCTACCTCCAGCCAATATAAAGACTCATCCGCTTCTTCAACAACAATTTCAATTTTATAAATAAAATCTGCTTTTGACTTCCCTCTGCAGGCAGCACGGTAATTAGCGCCTACTGACCCGGCCGATCTTATCAATTGTTTTGCTGTTTCAAAGCCCGCTGCATTTCTCGGAAAAACCCCGCACAATTTAATAACTGCAATGTGAAAATTTTTGGTGCGCAATTGAAGGTCTTGCTTATTCATAGCTTAGTTTTAGGTTAAAAGGAGATAAATCAATACATCTTCAAAGGTATAATACCTCCAGACTCTAATCAACCTAAAATTCTTTGATTGTTGACTGATGCTTTTTAAATTTATAAATCAGATATCAACAAATCAGAAATCAGCAATTACTTATCTTTTTTCTATCGGCACAAACTTCCTGTTCTCCGGGCCAATATAATTGGCGCCGGGACGTATGATCTTTCCATCCTGGCGCTGTTCAATAACATGTGCACTCCACCCGGTAACCCGGGCCACAACAAACAGTGGGGTAAAGAATAAAGTGGGCACACCCATTAAATGATAGGACACTGCGGAAAACCAATCCAGGTTAGGAAACATTTTCTTTTCATTCCACATCAGCGTTTCCAAACGCTCAGCAATATTAAATAGCTGCAAATCGTCTTCTTCTTCCGACAATTGGCGTGCAACTTTTTTTATCACCTGGTTTCTTGGATCAGACACGGTATATACAGGATGCCCGAATCCGATAATCACTTCTTTTTTCTCCAGCCTTGATTTAATATCAGCTTCCGCAGCTTCCGGTGATGCATACCTGCTTTGAATATCAAAGGCTACCTCATTGGCGCCGCCATGTTTGGGTCCGCGCAAAGCGCCTATAGCGCCGGTAATGGCAGAGTACATATCAGAGCCGGTTCCTGCAATTACCCTGCCGGCGAAAGTAGAGGCATTAAATTCATGCTCAGCATATAAATTCAATGATATCTGCATCGCTTTCTGCCATGATTCCCTTGCTTTTTTTCCGTGAAGCAGGTGCAGGAAATGAGCGCCCACAGTTTCATCATCGGTTTCTACTTCAATACGGCGGCCGTTGTGCGAGAAATGATACCAGTACAACAGGGCAGAGCTGAAAGATGCCAGTAATTTATCGGCAATATCTCTTGCCCCGGTAAAATTGTGGTCATCTTTTTCAGGATGAACAGCGCCAGATACCGAAGCATAAGTACGTAAAACATCCATGGGATGTGCCGCAGCGGGCATCTGCTCCAATATATTCTTTGCAACGGAAGAAAGGCCGCGCAAGTTGATTAATTTTGTTTTATAGGCAGCCAGTTGAGCTGCATTTGGCAATTGCTCATGAATTAATAAATGGGCCACCTCCTCAAATTCCGCGTCTTCGGCAAGATCAAGAATATCATAGCCACGGTAATGCAGGTCATTGCCGCTTTTTCCAACGGTGCATAAGGCAGTATTGCCTGCGGCTACACCAGAAAGTGCTACGCTTTTCTTCGGCTTAAAGCCCTGTACCATATTATCCGCCATAGCCCTTATTTATTTTTTGAAAAAAGTTTATCTAATTTTTGCTCGTATCCGAAATAGCCGATGCTTTCATACAGTTCAGCACGTGTTTGCATGCTGCCGATCGTATTCTTTTGTGTGCCTTCGGTACGGATGCTGTGAAAAACATGCTGCGCCGCTTTATTGGCTGCGCGAAAGGCAGACAGGGGATATAAGATCATCTGCACCCCTGCATTTTTCAATTCTTCAACGGTCCATAATGGCGTCATACCAAATTCAGTAATATTTGCCAGAACCGGTATGCCGGCTGCATCTGCAAATTTTTGATATTGTGGTAATTCATTCACAGCTTCCGCAAAAATAAAATCAGCGCCAGCTTCCTTATAAGCCACAGCACGTTCCAGCGCTTTATCTAATCCTTCATTGGCTAAAGCATCTGTTCTGGCGCCTAATACAAATTGATCATCGGTACGTGCATCGGCTGCGGCCTTGATCCTGTCTGCCATTTCCTCCAGGCTTACAATTTCTTTACCCGGGCGATGACCGCAGCGTTTGGCCCCCACCTGGTCTTCTATATGTAAAGCACCTGCACCTGCTTTTATTAACGACTTTACGGTACGCGCTACATTAAATGCCGATGGTCCAAAACCTGTATCCACATCTACCAGTAAAGGTGTATCGGTAACATTGGTAATACGATAAATATCGGTAAGCACATCATCGAGTGTTGTAATACCCAGGTCGGGAATGCCCAGTGAACCTGCAGCTACGCCCCCACCCGATAAATAGATCGCTTTAAAACCTTCCTGTGTAGCCAATAAAGCATGATTGGCGTTAATGGCGCCAACAATCTGCAAGGGATTTTCTGCTTCCATTGCCTGCCGGAAACGGCTTCCGGCCGATACAGTATTGGATGTCATCATCATATTGATCTTTATAACAATGTGCAAACCTACATGAAAATTCGCATTTTATTTCTCGGGGATTTGTTCCAAATGGAGCATTCGTTTATCTGTTAATCACATAGTCATAGGTACATAGGCGCACATAGGAATTTATTTCTTCTATTGTGTGCCTATGTGTGTATTGTACCTATGTGTTTTAGGTCTTAAGGTGCAGCCGGAAAATGTAAAAATGTGAACTGCCATTCTTCTTTACATTATTTTTGCATAATATGAAATTAGATATACTTGCTATTGCTGTGCATCCAGATGACGCAGAGCTTGGATGTGCCGGCACTTTGATGATGGAAAAATTGCAAAACAAAAAAACAGGAGTAATAGACCTTACCCGTGGTGAGCTGGGTACAAGGGGCACTGTAGCATTAAGAGCGGAAGAAGCAGCCAGGGCCGCTGCCATTATGCAATTGGATGTGCGTGAAAACCTTGGTATGGCGGATGGCTTTTTTCAAAATGATGAAATGCACCAGCGCATACTTATTAAAGCATTGCGCAAATACCGTCCTGAAATTGTTTTGGCCAATGCATTAGATGACAGGCACCCCGATCATGGAAGAGCAGGACATTTGATTAAGGACGCTTGTTTTTTAAGCGGGTTAAGAAAGATAGAAACCCTGGATGACAACAGTCAGGCACAAGCACACTGGCGCCCCAAATATATTTTCCATTATATACAGGACAGGTATTATGAGCCCGATTTTGTGTATGATGTTAGTTCGGTTTTTGAAAGAAAGCTGGAGTCTGTAAAAGCATATTCATCACAATTTCATTCCAATGAATATGCTATGGATGAACCGCAAACCTATATTTCAACACCTGGGTTTTTAAATTCAATTATAGGCCGGCATGCCATGTTCGGCAAAATGATAGGCGTGCCCTATGCAGAAGGATTTATTACTGAAAAAATGATTGGCATAAATAGTTTTGATGCGTTTATACAAAAGGATACGTGAGGAAAGGATGATGTAGTTACAGGTTACATGTGGCAGGGAAAGGCTGATTCCGAGTTTACCGTTTTTGGTTTGTGGTTGCATTTCGCTTCGGATTTGAACGTCATTGCGAGACCCTGAACATATCTGAATGATGTGTACTACTTTTTAGGGGTCGAAGCAATCCCCTTTAGCGGAGGCGGATCATATTATTGGTTGATGGTTTTTTCCAATTTCGTCCCGCACGTGCGGGATCGGGCTTCGAGCTTGTATTTTACCTGGTTCTTGTTATTTGTTTTTTGATGCTTTATATTCTCCCGATTTGAGGGTTTGAAAGAAAATATTCCTGTCCTCATCTTAAAAGAAGCAGGGTTCCTTTTTTAGATATTATTCTTCCCAGATAATCAGTTCCCCTTACCATCCATACAAAGGTATCGCTGGCTTGCTCCTTTCCTTTAAAAGTGCCATCCCATCCCTCTTCCGATGTGTTTGAAGAGAACATGAGTTGCCCCCACCGGTTAAAAATTTTGATATAGTCAAACTGTTTTATGCCAACAGGCATGGCTCTGAAAAAATCGTTCAAGCCATCATTGTTAGGTGTAAAAGCATCAGCTACAAATATATCCGGAGCTGTTCTGAATACTTTTATATTAATGGTATCATAAGCAAAACAGCCTTCTTTGGTACTTACTTTTACCGAGAAGTTAACTTTATCATTTACTTCTGATACAAAGGTTGCCACCGGATCGGGAATATCAGCATTACTTAAATAGCTGGCGGGAGACCATTTATAAATTTCGGCGCCTGTTGCCTGCAATTGTAAAGGTTGCTCCAGCACAACAGCGGTATCATTTCCCGCAAATGCCGGAACCGGCGGTATAACGGTTATAACCACATCTTTGAAAGATGGTTTTGGACAGCCTACAGTATCTGTTACGCTAACAGTATATGTGGTGGTTACCGGGGGCGAAACAAAGGGGTCGGGCACATTAAAATTGCTTACCGAAAGTGCAGGTGACCAGCGATAGAAGGCCCCTCCTTCTGCAAATAATTGTATACGTTCACCATAGCAGATGGAAGAATCATTGATTACCCGAACATCCGGGTAAGGCACGGTTCTAACGCGGATATTATCGGAAGCGGAGCATTTGCCTATATGCGCTGTAATGTTATAAACAGTAAATGCTGCATCGGGTGTTGCCACCGGTTGTTTTGCGTTGGGGTCGTTCAGGGTTTCAGCCGGCGCCCAGGTATAGGTTAGCCCATCGCTGAATGGATTGAACTGCACACCATCGGTGAGGCAAATGGTTGTATCACGCCCGGCTTCAAGCGTAACAAAATTCACCACTTTTACCCGAATAGTATCTGTGGAAGTACAGCCCGGCACTGTAGTTAAACTTACCGTATAGGAGGTGGTAACGTCAGGGCTCAATAATGCGGTGGCGCCGGTAGCGCGTATATTATAATCAGGCGCCCATACATAGGTTCCCGGGGGGCCTGTGGCGGAAACGGCAATGGTATCAATATTGCACATTAAAGTATCGTGCGGAACACTCAAAAGTGGCTTATCTCTTATCACGAGGTCGGTTCTAACCGTACTCATACAGCCTTTACTGCTACTAACGGTAAGGGCTACCTGGTAAGTGCCTGACTCCGTGAAAGTAAATGGCGGTTGTTTGCTGCGCGAAGTATCATTAGAGGCGGAAGGCACTCCAAAATCCCACAGCCAGGAATCTACAATGCCATAGTTTGCTTTAGTAGTATCCCGGAAATGGATGGGTACTTCCTTACAGCCTTCACTGAATGTAAACCCCGGGAAAAAACCAGGATACACTTTAACCACACTAAATGCCGTATCAGAACAATTATCATTCCGGTTGGTGATGAGCATAATCCGGTAAATACCGGTATCGGGAAATGTGAATGACGGGCGTGCCAGCGTTGATGTGTCATCGGTTCTGCCGGCTACGCCAAAATCCCAGAATTGTGTTCTGATCAGGGGACTGGTGCTCCTGTTGCGAAAATCAACCGTAAATCCATCACAGCTTACATATTCCGGCTCAAGGGATGCGGCAGCCATTGAGCAGGAAGCTACTTTTATCTGGATGTCCTTTCTGTGTATATTAAACAATACGCCTTTTCTGTATTCACTTACACATACGGTTACCACATATACACCTGATGCGGGTGCAACACCTGAAACAAGTCCTGTTTTTGTATTTAAACTTACATTGGCGCCCATGGGTGAAGAGGCGCCGAATCCAAAAGCATAAGGAACATTCGCATATGGAGGGGCAACTGCAGGATTGGGTTGGGGATTTCCCGGTGAACCACCTGTATAAGCCGCGCAAAAACTATACGATAAGGAATCACCATCTTTATCAGTGGCTCCGAAGTCGTACTGAAAAAAATTATCCTCGCATACGATAACTGTATCTTTAGTGGCAAAAACAGGGCTGCTGTTTTTAGGCGCATCCTGTAAAATAAGCGTACCCGGTATATCGGCTGTGTAGGTTGCTCCAACCTGTCCTGAAGCGGCAACGTTTGACATATTCTCAATACGGCAGCATCTTTGAAAAGAAATGGTATAACCATAGGGCGATGCAGGCAACACAACCGTAAAAATATATACACCCACTTCATAGCATACCGTGGGCGGGTTATCAATGCATTCGCCGGGGCTACGCAGTGTAAGCACATCTTTTCGGGTCATGCTGATGTCATAATTCTGAAAGTATGCCGATCCTGCTGCGTTTTTCTGGTAAACGGTAATGGGTACAACGGGATCTAACTGCGCGCCGGTAGAAAAACAATCACGGTATAATTTGAGGGTAACCTGGTAAGTAAAATCATTGCCCGACACGCCTGTATTAACATAAGATAATTCTCCTCCGGTTATATGCCTTGCTGTTAAAGCAGAACAAAAACTCAGACAAAGGATTGTTGCAAAAAAGTATTTTCTTACCTCAGGCATCGCTTACGTAATTAAGGAAATTCATAACGGTGTCATTGGTTTGGTCTTTCCGTTCCCACATTCCCATATGAGCTACGCCGGGCAGGATATTAATCTGAGTATTACCGGGGAGATAGCACTGTTTAAGGCTATCTTGTAAATATACACTTTTATCTTCCTCCCCTATAATAAATAGAACCGGATTTGTAGCCTTTTTTAGGGTTTCTGTTCTGTCCGGCCTTTCTGTCATGGCTTCGTAATATTGTACGAGTGCCGGCGCTGTAAAGTTGCATGCACCGGCAATAAGCGCTTCAATTTGATCAGGATGTTCACGGGTAAATTGCTCCGCAAACAAATTAGGAATTGATTGTTTCAAAAACTCCCGGGCTCCATACTGTTGTATGAATGCTATTCCTTTTTTCCGGGTAGTTTTTTTATCCTCACTGTCTGCATAGGCTGTTGAATGAACAAGCCCCAGTCCGTTTAACCGTTCAGGATTGTACTGTGCAAACACCAAAGCTATATAACCGCCCATGCTGTGGCCGAGCAAGGTACATTTTTGAATACTTTCCTGGTCAAGAATTTGTTTTATGCAAGTTGCGTACAGGTCAATAATAAAAGAAGAGTAGTCCCCCGGGATGGAAAGCAATTCCGATTTGCCACTACCGGGAAGGTCGGGAATGATCAGGCGGAAATGATCTTTTAAAAATGCACGCTGGTAACGCCATACCGTGCCATCTTCTCCAAACCCATGAATCAATATAACCGGCAGACCTTCACCTTCCGTTTCATAATAAATGCGGCTTCCATTATATGTGAGTAACTTTCCGGGCATTTTCCGATTGTTTAAATTGTCTCCAGCTTCGCCAGCCTAACAAAACAATTAAGGGAAGCAGGTCTTTATTCAAATCCTGGGGTAAAACAACCCATAAAGCTAACAATAACGCATATGCTAAAACACATAAAGCCCAGTATTGATTCGTTTTTTTTGTTTTCCGGTTTAAAAAAAACGCTGCAACTGCATGAAATGGCAGCGCCCATAGCAGGTTGTAATTATTACGGCATAACATATGATCAGTGCCTGTCCACATAAATACAAGTAGTATGCCTAATAAGCCTGCACAGAAAAAAAGTAAAAAATCAAGAAAACCCAACACCTTTTTGCTCCACTGCCGGCGCAGCAAAGTGAGTGCTATAAAGAGTATCAATATTGCTGTAAAGGCAATAAAAGGGGTAAAAAAAGATTTTGGTGATGTTGTTGCAGATGAGGCGGTATAAACAGGACGCCTTTCCACCACCAAAGGTTTATTACCAATAGAAGCGCTGTCGAAGCCTTTAAAAAGATAATCCGGCAAAAACATCGTTTGCTCATTCCCGGCGGACTTGTCGAGTCCGCTGCCCAGCAAAATATCTATTCCCAGTTTACTCCAGTACATCCCGCTCCTGTTGAGGCTATTATGAATAAGCTCGCGAAATGAAACCTCCGGGTAGGGTAAGATATTTTTTATTGTCATTGCTTTCCCTGCGTTGCTGTTCACTATGTCGCGGATGCGCGTAGCGCAGTTATCAAATAAAAAATCGTATTTATAAAATTTATTCTCCGGCCTCGCATTGCTTTGTAAAGCCTGCTGCAATTGTAATTTTTCTTTGGATGAAAGATTCAATTCCTGCTCAATGATGCTTCGTTGTTCCTGCTGATAGCCATATATGAAATCCGGATATGTTTCTACGGAAAGATAATAGAGCAGTTTCCCTCTTATAAATTTGGGATAAAAATCGGGATTGAAATCAAAGGTGCCATAATTGTATACCTTATCTGTAAACGTTACACTGTCGGTAACCCGTAGCGCACTATGTCCGAACGTTGAATATAATTCTTCACCGGGGCTGCAGGTAAGCAGCGTAATGCGTAAGCGTGAAGAATCGGTTTGGGAAAAAGCAGTAATGAAAGAGAAAAAGGCAATGAAGAAAGTAAAATATATTTTTTTCACTCAATAAAATTTCCGACAAGTTCGGGAATTAAGTGTGAAATCCGATGTAAAAGCACCAAGAACCAAATAACAAGAAGCAAATCTGTCCGCCGTGGCGGATCAAATACAAATGGTTCGTGCCTCACCATGTCAAAAAATCCAAAGCGAAATGCAACCACAAACCATAAACCACAAATAATGAACGGCAAACTCAGATTAAAACGGATTTCCCTGTACCCTGAAACCTGTAACCCGCATAAACCTCAAATCACCTCATCTTATCCTTCTTACAAACGGCTCTTTGGTAACCACTCTTTTTACAGGATCAAAGAATTTGATCAATAAAAATCCTGCAATAAACCCACCTATATGTGCAGCATACGCTACGCCGCCGCTCTCCTCTCCTCCCAGCATGCCCAAACCGCTGATCACCTGGAAGGCAATCCATAAGCCCAATGCCAGTAAGGCCGGGATGGATACCATATACCACAGCAGGATGGCATGTACTTTTCGGGTAGGATATAATAAAAGATAGCCACCCAAAACGCCGGAAATAGCACCGGAAGCACCCAGACTGGGTACAAGCGAACTTTGGTTAAGCATTAATGTTGAAAACACATGGCTCAGGGATGCAATTATTCCACATATAAAATAAAACAACAGGTAACGGCTGTGTCCCACCCTGTTTTCAATATTATCTCCAAAAATCCACAGATACAGCATGTTGCCACCCAGATGCGCCCAGCCTCCATGCATGAACATAGAAGTAATGAGCGTAAAATACACAGGTACCGGCGTGGCCTGCAAACCAGGCAACTCAAATTGTTGCCCCGTATTGGGATCAAGAATAATTTGTGATGGGGTAATGAAATCCCTTCCTGTAATAATTTCTGCAGGAACAGTAGAGAAGGCATAGGTAAATGTAAGGTCATTGCCTGCACCCTGTAAAAAGATAAATACCAGGATATTGACAGCGATCAGCAGGTAGTTAATATAGGGCGTAATGGTGCGGTCCGAATTATCGTCTCCAACAGGTAGTAGCATAGAGGATGGTTTGTTGTTTCAAGATATGAAATATCTGAGCAAAGACTATAATAATTTAAATCCGAAGCCGGGAATTCGAAATTCGAATGGAATACAAAAGCCCTAAGACTGAAATATGAAATCAGAGGTAAAAGCATCAAGAATCAAATGACAAGAACCAAACCTGTCCGCCGTGGCGGATAAAATTCAAATTTCAAATCCGCGACCGATGCTCATGACTGACACCTCACCATTCAAATCACAAATAATGAACGATAAGCTCAGATTAAAACGGATTTCCCTGTACCCTGAAACCTGCAACCTGTAACTTACAAAATCGTCTTCGTATCTGTCATAAATACTCTTGTGCTTACCGTATACGTTCCGCCATTTACATCCTTATATTTAAGATCTACATAAAACGCACGATAACCCGATGCCGGTAATGCTTCTGTAATTTTAAGTTTTTTCTTTGCGGTAATATGGAGGTTGTTGCTTGTCCATTTGTCATTGCGGAAATCGGTGTCGGGCGAATCGGCATGCCATACGATCACGTCTGCCAGTTTATCTTTGGTAGCTTTAATATTTACCTTCACGCCTTTTTTGCTTACAGAGGTTGTCCATGAACAATCCGGATAGCCGGTATTTGTGAGGGTAGCGCCAAAAAAAGAACCCAATGCTTCAATAGCCTGTTTACCACCTCCCAGGTCATGCCCGGCATTCGGCACATAATGAAGCAAATTCTTGCCTGGTATGCTGTCGAGATAGTTTTTTATATTATCCACTACCCAATATTCATCGTTGGTACCCATGAAAATCAGTTTGGGCATTGTAAGTGTTTTGCGGTACGAATAAGGATCAACCATGGTTGTAACCGCCGCCCCGCTTTCTGTTTTCGCGCCCTGCGGGATACCCAGCTTCACATAATCTTCAATCTGTACGCTGTAATCGCCCAGGGCTTTGATCTGGTAGTCTAAGCTCACAGGCATATTTAAAACATCAATAACCATTGGTGCTATCGCCTGGGCACGGCTGTCGGTGGCGCCGGTAAGCCATGTCGTCCAGCCTCGTTTGGAAGCACCGGAAATTACAAAACGGTTAACGGGATGATTAAGCTGCTGTTTGGAAAACTCCTGTACGGCATCCATTGCCCTTACCGCACTTTTTACCATAGGAAATAATAACGGCCACGTATAATCGCCATCTTTTTTAAAATTGTGCAGGGTAAATGATATCAATGCATCTTCTGTCAGATCATTATAGAGCGGTTGATTGGGCGTTTGTCTTAATACAGCAACGATAGCGTGATTTGTTGCCGCCACATCAGCCATACCGATGTTGAATTTATCATCACGTCCGTTCCAGTTGGGCAAACCATTTTTTATGGAACCACCGGTAATAAACAAAAGGGCGCCATCGTATTTATTTTCTTTTGGAACCAGCACGGTCAACTGGTGCGTCCATACATGCTCACGCCATTGCTGCGAGGTAAGCAATAATGCATAGGCTTTTACATCTCCAATATCATAAGTATCTTTTACTTCCCATTTGAATGTTTTATCGCCATTATGCAAATAACTTTGTAAAGCGGTTGATGGTGTAACCTGGGCCTGAACAAGCGTAAGGAATGAAACAAGCAATGCGAATACGCTTAAATAAATTTTCTTCATATTAATTTACCGGTTTATAATTTAAATTGTACCGCCGCTCACCTATTCTCTCTGGCGAAAAGAAGCAGTCTTTTTAGATTTCTATTTTCTTGATCTAGTTCCTGCCTGCCCGAAAGCAGGGTAACAGTATTGTGGTTTATTTCGAATTTCGGATTTTATTCTTCGAATTTATTTGGAGCTTTTTCTTTGGTACTTTGTTTTTTATTTTCATTTTCGGACTGTCTAAATGTATTTCACTTGGCCGGCGCCGGACTTTCCTTAATCCACTTTAACACTTCGTTTATATATATATCACCTGTCATTTCGCCAAGGCTGGTGCGGCTCACGTAATCATATCTTTTAAAGCTGTTGAAATCAACTTTAGTAAGGATATAGCCAAATGCGTCATTGGTTAAGCCAAAAAGAAACGGTTGTTTGGTAGGCATATGACGTTTTACATAATAACCGATATTGGGCAGGGCTTCGCCCGGTATAGTAAGTACCTGCGCTGTTCCAATGTTAAGCAGGTTGATTTGTGTGGTAGCCGAATTGACATCAGCATTTTCACCCGCCAGTTTCAACGGCGAGTGGCTGAGAATATATTTCATAATATCCGAATCAATGGGAAACTTTATCTTCTTTGATGCGCAATAGATATCCGGATTGGATTGCATAGGGGCGTCAGCAACAATACGCAAGGCTTCATCTGCCAGTAGTTCGCCAATGCGTATGCATTCCTGCCAGTCATTGGCTTCGCCTTTTTCCAAACGGTTATCTGCTGTAACCATCCCACCCTGCGCACTGTTCATAAAGAGTGCAACGCCACCAGCCTTAGATTCAATCCGATGATACAATGGTCCGCATAAATCAGGGCTTAAAATGCCCTGTGATGAGCCTATTATTTCAGGATGAACTGCATAATTAATCAATGTGGCAATGGGGCTGTTTTTATTTTTACCGGTAGTTGCTATTGCCTGTATAACGCCACAACGCGGATCATACAACTGGGGAGCGTAATAATTGTAAGCGATCTTTCCTTTGGCTTCATCTACGGCTATTTTTAATGAAGCCGGCTCAAGTTTGCTTACCGCTTCATTTACCGCATCGGCAATTTGCTGCACACACCAGTCCAAATATTTCAGGTCGGCATGCGACGTGCCTTTTTCATCAGGAAAACCATAAGCATCGGGAGCGCTGTGGGTATGGGTAACGCCTATAAGAATATTTTCGGGTGCAATGCCTTTGATCAATGCACGTGATTTGTTGCCTAACACCGAAGGCCAACCTAAATTATCAATGTTAACAATTGCAATTCTTGTGGGTCCCTTTTCAAACACCAATGCCCTTGCGTACAAATCGCCCTGCTTTACGGTTGCCGGCTTTGGTGTACCAACTCCGCCGGATACCGGTAGTAAAGGATTGGGTGTAATAACCCTTACTGCAGCGCCGGCTTTGAATGTTTGGGTGTAGGAACCAGGTATAAAACCAATGATACACAGAAAAAAAATAAATACTCTTACATACATCTTATAAACAATTATCTCTCTGACAAAATATCTGCAACAATATTTGGACTTTTGTGAGGAAAAAAGGTGGAAGGTGTAGGGTGGAACAGTTTTTTGCCCTATACCCAATGCCTTTAGGCCTTACACCCTACCCCTACCATGGCTTGCCAGTTCCCTGAATAACCCAGGGTCTTGACCACGGACTGTTTTTGGTACCATTACCACCAAAATTCGATAATGGTGTACTTTCAAGGTTTTCATTTGCTGCCTCCACATTGGTACCATTAAGATTCCGTTCTTCAACGGGATAGTAGAATCTTAGAGGTAATTCTTTTGCTACAGTTCTAAGTTCCACGCCATGCAATTCAGGGTAACCCGTTCTGCGCCAGTCAAACCACGCCTCTGTAGCAACAGACCAGGTAGATATCCATTTTTGGGTAATGATTTGTTCCTGCGAGCCATCAAAAGCAACTTCAGGCTGTGCAACATAATCCGCGGCTTGTGAAGCGCTGAGTCCCCATGCTTCAAATGATGCCTGAATAGCCTGGTTGTAGTGCGTTTCAGCATCACCCGCATTCCACCCTTTTACGGCTGATGCTTCTGCAAGGATAAAATGAACTTCTGCGGCCGACATTAGCCTTACTTTGGAGCCACCAGCATTACCCTTGGCAAACCTGGCATTCACCCAGGAGACATGAGGATTGTGGGCGGACTGCTGCGGATCCGGGCTAAGGTTGTATAATTGAGGAGCATTTAAAGCAACAGGAAGGCCAACGTAATGGGGATCCTGGTTTATATCATTCAGCGTGAGCTGTCTGGAAGCCAGGTAATCAGGAGAAACTATCCGCACTGCGTTTCTTGTTACGCCATTTATAGTAGTATCATATACCGTTTTACTGATACTGCCGGTAAGGCTGGCATCAACATAGATTGAAACCTCCACAGGATTAGCCCAAACTGCTATCCTTGGATCATTTCTTTCCAGCAAAGCTTTTACCAGCGTATTAGCCATTTTTATGCGCCTGTAATTGCTACTATCCGATTGTGGTATTGCATACGAAGGCCATGAATCGCCATCACTATTGCCCGGAAAGCCCATTGCTGCATCTTCGGATGCATTCTTAATGATGGGATATTGATCAGGAGTATTGACTATTTTTTCAATTCCTGCCTGCGCTACCGAAGGCAACTTATCTGATATGCGCATATAATACCGGAGGGCTAATGAATTGGCAAACTTCCTCCATTTGGCGGCATCACCACCATAATATATATCTGCAGATCCTACAGTACTGTTGAACTGCGATTCAGAAAGTAAAGTATTTGCTTTCTCCAGATCTGCCAAAATACCTTCATAAATGCTTTGCTGGCTATCGAAGGCGGGGAATGTATATTCGGCTCCGCCTGTCTCGCCTTTTAATGCCTGGGTATAAGGAGCATCGC
Source organism: Agriterribacter humi (assembly GCF_009192765.1). Lineage (GTDB taxonomy): Bacteria > Bacteroidota > Bacteroidia > Chitinophagales > Chitinophagaceae > Agriterribacter > Agriterribacter humi. The sequence continues at coordinate 41,613 of NZ_VOHQ01000018.1, forward strand.
CATATAAATCGGTTATCAATCCAAACATCAGGCTTTTCATTACCAGTGTTATACCCTGTTGCAAAGGATAATCTAATTCTACCGCCTTGTCATACACAAACTGGTTGTTTCTTAAAATATCATAATATCCTGTCCAACTATTGCTGTTGCCCCAGTCATAGTTATTATGTCCGCCTCCCCATCCATCTTTTTGCGTATGCTGCATCACTCCTGCAATATCCTGGTAACCGAGTCCAACAAAGGCTCTTCCGGCTTCTGATAATACAGTTGATAATACCAGGTTAGGATTTGTTGAAGAAGGGTCTGCACCATTAGGATTTTCATTCAACTCTACAAGGTGTTTGGTACAGGAAAAACCAATGGCTGAAAACACCACTAATATTGTAATATATATCTTTTTCATATCTGCTATGTTGAATAGTTTAGGAATAGCTTAAAATGTAATATTCAGTTTAACGCCTATTGGTATTGACCATGGTGTAACATTGTATCTTTCTATCCCTTGTTTAAATTGAATTCCTCCCTGCACACCTGTTGTTGGCTGGAAAGCATTTTCAGGATCAATGCCAATTTTTGCTTCTGTCCATAAGATAATATTTCTGCTGTAAACAGAAAAGCTGATATCCTGCATTTTGAAAGATTGAACCAATGAAGCTGGCAGGGCATATGAAAGAGACAGCTCCCTAAGTTTAATGTAAGAAGCAGAAAATAATGTCGGTTCCATGAATTCCCATGGATTACTTACAGCATACAACATAGGTATGGTTTTATTGGGGTTACCGGGATCATCCAGCCCCAGTATATTTTCTCCCAGGTTTTCTGCATATCCTGTTGGGTTTCCATCAGCATCCCAGCCGGTTGCGTAAACACCAGGGGCAAACATTCCTCCATAAGGCAGGTTAAAACCGGAGATAATTACCGGATAGCTCGCCCGTTCCGGTGTAGGCCATCCTACACGCAAAAATCTTCCATTATGTACTTTTATTAATTCATCTTCATGGGCAACTAAGTAATCGCGCAATTCCTTGCCCGTCATCGTACCCGGATCAATAAAATTGTCAAACTGAAGCCCCGCTCTGCCGTCTTCGATACCATACCTGTAGGTTTGTGATACAAACTGACCGCCATTCCTCCAGTCAAAAGTCATATTCAGCGTCCAGTTTTTCCAGCTAACAGAAGTTTGAGCGCCCATTATAAAACGCGGATTAAAGTTTCCTATTTTATTCCTGGTTGCCAAAGCATCCAGTTGCACCCATTTAGCGCCGTCTTCATTTCCATTGTCTAATAGCGGGTATCCATAATAGGGAGATCCTTTATCTTCGACTACACGAAGTTTATTTCCATAAATATCACCTACTTCCTCTCCCAGGAAAGTATAAGCACCCCCTTTGGCATCTGACCAGTAGGTGAAGTAAGGCATTTCATCGGCCAGTTCCATTACTTTAGTACGGTTACGGGTAAGGTTCACACTTACATCCCATCTCCAGTTCCTTGTTTGAACAGGTGTGCCGCCTAATGTAAGTTCAATACCTGAACTTCTCAACAGCCCGGCATTGATATTCTTTGAAGAAAATCCAGTAGAGGGAGCCAAGCCTGTACTGAATATCTGGTTTTTGTTATCAACCGTGTAGTAGGTGCCCGCAAAACGTAAACGATTTTGAAATAAGTTGATATCAATGCCCGCTTCATAGGATACAGCCAGTTCGGGTTTAAGATCGGGATTGAGCAATGTACCCGATGTAGCAAGCCGGGGCACATCATTCCATGTTCCGGCATTACCCAAAACCGATATCAGTTGATAAACACCGGCATCATTACCAGCCTGTGCATAGCCACCTCTTAATTTAATAAGATTAATGTCGGGAGACCTGATACCGAGAATTTCATTCACCAATACGCTTAAAGAAGCCGATGGGTAAAAATAAGCTTTTGCCCCCGGCAATGTACTCGACCAGTCGGTCCGGCCACTGAGATCAAGATAGACCATATCCTTAAAGCCCAGCGTGGCCATTTCATACACACTGTTAACCTGCTTCTCATAAAGGTAGCTGCTGTAATCAAGATTTGCAGGAAGGATATTTTGAATGGTGAACACATTTGGAACGACCAGGCCTGTTCCGTTTTTAGTTGCTGTTCTTTCAGAACTTCCGGTTTGATAGCGTGTGTTGCCACCTACAGAAGCCGAAAGGCTGAAACCACCGAAATCTTTTTTATAGGTTGCCAGGAAATCTGCGTTTCCCTCAAAACTCCTGATATTGGTTATGCCGTATGCGCCACGGGGGTCTTCGGTATAGCCATTCGCCATTTTGGTTTCTCTTTTTTCACTAAAATTATCCAGTCCGTAACGAAACATCAGGCTTATGTCTCTTGTAACCTGCCAGTCGGCTTTAATATTTCCATATACCCTGTCTCGCACAAATGAATTATTTACTTCGTATGCCAGGAAATATGGATTATTGAAATCAGGATGCTGTGAACGTTGTACCAGCCCTTCCTGCCCGGGAACCCAGTAATCTTTTAAATCAAGCATATCTGTATTGGGTGAAACGGCATACGCCCATTGCAGCGGATTTGCACCTCTTTCACCAGCAGGGCGATTATTGGAATTATTACGGCTTAGGTCTACATTGGTGCTCAACCTGAATTTACTACTTACTTTAACCGTTGAATTAAGATTAAGGGTGTTGCGGAACAGATCTGAATTAGGAATGATACCCTTGTTTCTCATATTGGCATATGAAATACGGTAGTTCATGGATTCGGTACTATTGGCTACGGAAACCCCATTGGTAGTTGTAAGCCCGGTTTGCACGAAATTTTTGACATTGTTGGGATGAGAAACCAGCGGAATAGGAATTTGATTACCATTTTCATCGAGCGGGCTATTCCATTGTATAGCATAATAGCCTCTATCCAGTTCAGGGCCGCCGGCGCCACCTGATTCATCCACAATTACATAATCGGGATTGAACCTTGGATCGGAAACACCCAGTGGATCAGATAATATATTCCCTGAAATAGAAACTGGTGTGGCAGGGAAAACACCGCTTGCAAACCTTGTTTGCCAGTTCAGGAATTTATAGGGCTTCTCAAAAACAGTGTTCGATGTAAAATTAACTGTCATTTTTTTAACGCCCTTCCCACTCTTGGTGGTAATCAGTACTACGCCATTGCCTGCTCTTGAACCATACAGTGCAGCCGCGCTCGGCCCCTTAAGAATAGACACGTTTTCAATATCATCAGGATTAATACCAGCTATCGCATTTCCATAATCTACCCTGTTATCATTACCTACCTGGCTAACATTATTCAACGTGTTGGCAATAGGAACGCCATCTATTACGAACAAAGGCTGGTTATCGCTGCTCAATGAAGTAGCGCCACGGATAATCATACTTACCGAAGAGCCGGCCCCACCCGTTTGATTGATCGTAACCCCTGCTACTTTGCCCGACATCGCGTTTAATACATTTTCCTGTGCCACACGATTCATTTCCTTGCCGGCTACCTGTTCTACAGAATAACCCAGAGATTTTTTTTCCCTTGTAATACCAAGTGCAGTTACCACTACACCCGACAGTTCCTGTGCTGTATTTTCAATTGTTACGGTAAGATTGGAACGACCCGCTATTGCCGTTTCAATCGTTTTATAACTCACGGCGCTAAACACTAAAGTGCTATTGCCATTTTTAACATTCAGTGAAAACAATCCGTTCTCGTCTGTTGTAGTGGCGTTATTTGTTCCTTTCTCTGTAACAGTTACACCTGCTACAGGGCCGTTCTCATCTTTAACCGTACCCTTTACAACAAAATCGGCATGAGTGGATTTTGCGGTTTGCAGAAGGGCGGGCACTTTGTTGTGTGCAAATAATTTACTCTTGTTATTTTGGGGTGAGCCGGATAATAATGCCATATCCTGCGCCGCCACCGGATGTAAAAAGATTACCAGGCTAAACAGGGATAGCAGCCTGATGGTAAAGCAGCAATTTCTCATAACAGTTCGATTGATTGTGTAAATAAATGATGACTTAAAATTCGGATTATTGTTTTTCAAAGATGAAATACACGGGTATATCTGCATCCACTTCAGCAACATAAATGGTATTGCTCAGCGAACCCAGCTTCATATTGGTAGCATTAATGTCTTCAATCCATAACGGCGTATCCTTACCATCGGATGAAATGAGATGCAGGGCTGAGCCGTATACCTGCAAATTCCAGGTGCCGGTATTACCGGCATTGGGCATCATAAAATCAGTACTTCCGGTAATGCTGAAAGTTCCTTTGGAATCAAAAGTAAAAATGTTACCCTGTGTTGCTGTAATCTGTGGTCCGGTTAAGGGTAAAAATGACGCTAAAATATGCAGGCTGGTTCCAACAGGCAGGTCATCGCCACCAAACGGGTTCGGAATGGGATAGGCTAATGTAATATCCGTTTGTTTCCAGGTACCGGTTACCCAGCCTTTTTTAATCGAAGCCAGGTCTTCTTTTTTTGGCTCTTCCTTTTTGCAGGACACCATTAAAAATACCGGAGCAATAAGCAGTAGTAAAGCAAATGCTTTGAAAATTCTTTTCATGAGCAAACGGTTGATGTGATGAATTGTGATAATTGTTTTGGTTTTACAAAGTTGTAGTTTTTTTAGCCAGGGATATGCATCTGTTTTATAGTTTTTGAAAAATTAATAGTGGTTTAAAGAAATCATATTCATGTATCCTCAATAAGTAGGTGTATACCTATAGTTGAAATAAAGATCAATTTTATCCAAATTATGCAGACTAACAAATGTTAATTATTATAAAAAAAATAGCTTAAATTATTGTGAGGAGTTTTACTTCCCCGCAAGTTTTAAACCCGCGGGGGTAGTAAAATTTGTGAAATTTGGGATAAGGGGCCGGGGGAAAGAGGTATAACATATTAATCACATTAAGTCCTTAGCACATTTGCTTCCGCAGATTGATCATAGCCCGGAAGGCAAGATTGTTAACAGACTGATAGTTCATGCTGAGTTTTATGGCGATCTGTTCGTAAGTAAGACCTTCAAAAAACCGAAGCCTCACTACCTGCTTTTGACGGGATGTGAGCTGTGCCAATGCAATATTTAAACGACTTTTTTGTTCGGTAATCCTTTCAGATGAAATGATGATCTCTTCTATATTCTCATCTTCCTGCAACCGTTGTTCATTATCATGCAGTTCATTTACAACCACTTTACGTTTAACTTTTTTCAGAATAATGCTTTTCAGCACTTTTACAAGATAGCTGTAAGAATGATTAACATCCCCGATACTGGCCCTGTAATGCCATATTTCAATGAAAATTTCCTGTAAGGCGTCTTTTGCCAATTCCCGGTTGTCTGTCATTTTTAAAGCTGCATGAAATAACCTGTCAATATAAGTATCATACAGGTATCCCAGGGCTTCTGTATTCCCCTGCTTCAACTGTCGCCAGCAGGCAGCGTCGTTCTGGTAAATACATTCAGGCATAAGAGATAAAATAAGCAATCAAAAAATTAATAACACGCTCAGGCATACTCATAAAAATGCCTTTTTTCAGAGTTCAATTTTATCTCTATTTTAAAAAATGGCCAATGTTAATTCTTATGAAAAAAATAGCAGAAATTATGATGGGTGTCTGGGGGAAGGTGTGAGGAATGAGGTATGAGGTTTAGGTATGGGGTGCGGAGCATCTTCTGTATAAATAAAAACCGTGGTTCGAAATGATTTCAAACTCACGGTTTATCGGAATGCTGTTTTATTGGGTATTAAAAAGTATAACGAGCAGAGATGCCCACATTGCCGGCGTAAAAACTACTGTAATAGCTATAGGGCTTAATCAGTGCTATTGTAGGACGGAAATCGGCGCTTACGTTCAATGGGATATTTCCGAATTTATAATCTGCGCCGCCTGTAGGAAACACGCCTAAACCAAATCCTTTGTAATCTTCGTATTTAGAAAAAGTATTAAAAGCGGTTAAACCTCCGCCAACAAACCATTTCAGTCCTTCCACGGAACCAATTGGAAAATGATGCTGGTAGGAAACCGAGCCAGAAAGATTAACCCAATTATACCCTGTATATCCATAAGGTCTGAACCCAATATTTATTTCAATAGCCCCCGGATCAGTAACAAAGGTTTTAAATGAAGCGGCGATAATATCATAATACCCGCCGCCAACACGCAACCCGATCCCGCTTTTATAGCTGCTCCCATCCTGTGCCTTCAGCGACACTGCAGAGAAGCTCAAAACAAATACAATATTGAAGGCGATCAGAAACTTTTTCATTGTGTTCATTTTTAATAATAAATAATACAAGCGCAAAAAGATTCCGCAAAAATAGAGGAGCAGCACCGATTTTAGCGACTGATTTATTTTTCTTGCCTTATGCTAAACTATCCTGCCTGCCAATTGCGCTCGTTCAGTTATACCGGCGGGCATAAAATTCCCCGTCTGTAACATTGAGTTTTGTAGTGTAGTTCTCATTATATAGCGCGCCTGAAAAACTACCTTTAATATAATCTGATGCTGCCTCCGTAATTTTTATTGTCGCTTTCGTCTCTGCTCCGGGGGGCAGGGCTGGCGCAAATTCTTCCATCCACGAGAGATAATTTTTTCCGTTTTCATCAATATACACCAGGTTTACAAGCTTGGCTTTTTGCGTACCGGATGTGCCGGCAGTATAACTTGTATAGGTAAGGCCTGGCTGGGTTTCATTTTCGGTAGCCAGCAATAAAGTCATATTATTTTTAGTGGCCGCACCCGCATCTTTCAGTCCCGCAAGAGAAGTATTATGCTGCAATGCCGTTACTTTATCAAAAGTGCCTTCTACCTGTCCTTTATGCTCTACCTGCGTTCCGTTAATTTTAAAACGCATATAATAGCCGGTCCCCGAACCTATGTCGTTATTGTCTTTTTTGCAGGAATACACCATGATCATAGTAGCCGGCAACAGAACATACTGGAAAAGCCTGAAAAGAAAACGCTTTTTCATATACAATGCTTTAAAATTAAAGAACAAAAAGAAACTTCATTTTGTCGCTGTCTGAGGTTTTACATTGACTGCCATTCAAGAGTAGCCAGTTTCTTTTATGCCACAAAATACCATTTATTAGCCTGCTTTCATTTATTATTGAACTATTATCCAAATATTTTTGCCTCCCTGTAAAATGCGCATTCCGCTTTATGGCCAGGATATTACTTGGTACTTTTCCTGCTGCTGCGGCCTGTTGTGGAAAACAGCATAGGACACGAACTTGTCAATAAAATAACCCGGGCTAGAATTGAAGTGACCAATGAAACCAAATATGTAAACGCATGTGTAACTTCGTATGATCATACCCGGGGAGTAAGGAGGGAGTTGAAATTGCTATCAGCAACGGCGTTTAGCAGAAAATTTACCCGAATTTTGCAGGCATGATCCATTTCAGAAAAGCAGTACCAGCGGATATACCACTGATCCGGAAATTAACACTTGCCGTTTGGCCCCAAACCTATTCGGATATTTTAAGCAGAGAACAAGTAGAATATATGCTGGAGATGATGTACAGCGAATCTTCATTGCAACATCAGATCAATACACAACAGCACCGGTTTATTATTGCCTGTGACGATGATGAACCAGTGGGTTTTGCTTCCTGGTCATCTACGCCTGATAAACAAGTATGCAGGCTCCATAAAATTTATGTGCTGCAAAATCAGCAGGGCAAAGGAACCGGTAAAAAACTAATTGAACATATCATTCAATCTATCCGGTCTGCAGGCGCTATAATACTTGAATTAAATGTGAACCGGCATAATAAGGCAGGAGCGTTTTACTCCGGGCTGGGTTTTACAGTTGTGCGGGAGGAAGATACTGATATAGGCAATGGATATTTTATGAATGATTATGTAATGCAAAAATCAATTGTGGAATAATTTAAACACAGCAGTACATATTACGGCACAAACCTGCACTATAATTTCAGCAATCTGATCAAACCGCTCACCTTCTTTTTAAAGTCCTTTAATTCCGTTTGCTGCATGGCAATAAAACTGTTATCTTCCAATTTCCCCCAAACATTATCCATCTCTTCTTTGTTGTCGAAAATCATGGTACGGAAAGGATTGGTATAATCTTTCGCCCTGGATTCGTAAATACCATCTGTTAACCATGTTTTGGTTTGTACAGACTGAAGTAATATTTGCTTAAAAATTTCCGGGGTAAATCCTGTAACGGAAATGCCAAGCACTTCTAATAATGCCGCGAAAGCATGCTCAAATTTGTCGGCATCATATGCCTGGCCCTGCATGGTATAAAAGGCATGTACATCATCCCAGCTTTTTATTTTACCTGCACGAACGTGCTTTCTGAACTTTTCTACTTCTTCTTCAGGTATAAGCTGCCCGCCAACATTAATCCATTGATTTCGTTTGGGAACGGGGGGCAGTTGCTTGATAAGCGCAGCAAAATTTTTAAGATCGTTTTCCAGAAACTGTGCAATACATTGCACGGTTCCATAGTATATTACCAGTTGCCTGAATATTGTATACGCCTGCTGTACCTTAATAATAACGGTTTTCCGGTCACTATTCTCCAATCCATCCGCCACAATCTCCAGTTCATTAATAATCTTATCATTTTCTTCTAAAAGCTTTTTCCCGATTTTAATATATTCTTTATCCGTTATTTTTTTCCCGGGGCTTTTCTTTTGCGAAAAGGCTTTCCCTGTGTACAGGGCCAACAATTGGAGGGCATCTATCAATTCATTAATGGTATCGGGCGCCAAAGCCTCAAATTCGATACGTTGTTCTTTTTCAATGCGTGCATCCCGGTCACGGTATTTCCATTCGTTGCGTGCAATGGCATACAAATTATACATGAACCAGTAAGCAGGCATCACAATCAACTGGTCATCGGAAAGATCGTTGCTGATTAATGCAAAGGGGAAGGGGATGTTCAATTCATATGGATAGTCGCCTTTGGCCAGGATATTAAAAGAAGCAAATTTGGAATTGTGTTTAAGGCTTACGCACAGCCCTGGCCAAAAGCCACGGCCGGCGACCAGTTCGCCATCTGCACTGCGTGAATTATGATTAGACCCTATGGTTGCCCCGGCAGCCATATTACTTTGTCCCATTACCGTGGCTGCGCAAAGAAAGGAATTGTTGTGGTGCTGTTCGTGCGATGGAAAGATCAGTGAGTTTAATACTTCGCAACAGGAAATAGTAGAGTTGTTGCCGAGATATGAGTTGATCAGCCGCGCTCCGTATTTTAGCTGCGAATGTGAAGCCATGATAAAACGAATGGCTTTAACGCCATAAAACGCTTTACATCCCAATCCTATAATGCCATTCACCATTTCACAACCCTCTCCTATTTGCGATGGTGCTTCGGAAGAAGAATTGACGGTGAGATTTTTTAATTTATTGGCGCCTTTAATATAAGCATCAGAGCCAATCCACACATCTTTGATTATGCTTGTATTTTTAATGATGGTACGATCGCCTATTTTGCCATAGTACCCTCTTTGTACATCATATTCTTTTTGCGTAAACCATTTGAATTTTTCAAGCATCGCTTCATCATCCCGGTATTTAGACCACAGCCAGGCATCGCCGGGAAGCATCCGGGTAAAAGGGATCACCTTTCTTCCCCCGTTTTCATTGCATATTTCCAGCCAGATGCGGATATTCTCATTTTCCCCTTCTTTAATAATGCCATTGCCGAATTTAGCCGCGCTGGTGGTAGCCAGTTCATGGATATTCACCAATATTACCTCGCTGCCTATAATATAATGAGAAAGATAATTCACATTATCCACTACTACATTATCACCAAAATCGCAACTGATGATCGTACTGTTGTATAAGCCCACGGGCATACGGAGGTTATGATACTCAAGGTAATACGCTTCTAATTTGCCAATGCGCACCAATCCGAAGAATTTGCAATTTTTTACCAGCTCAGGATTGAAAGCATCTGATACCAGTATCTTATTCCAGTCGTCGGAAGCATTGCGGTTGCGTACCAGCACCTCAATTTCCCATGCCGTTAATCCCCTGTATTGAATACCGTTCCTGTTTTGAATATTGCGCAGATGGTATTCGTCTTTTCCTTCCGGGAGGTATTCGGAAACAATAAAATTGTACCCTAATGAATCAATGGCTTTTTTGTTGATCTGGTTCATACACGGATTTGAAATTTTAAATTTGAGATTGGTTCCAGGTATGAGGTGTCAGGTATCAGTCAATTCACTCACCGCCGACTACTCACAACTCACTACTGCATCTTATTCTACCGTTACACTCTTGGCCAGGTTCCTCGGTTTGTCCACATCAAATCCCCTGGCTACGCCTATATAATAGGAAAGCAATTGTAAAGGAATGGTACTGATGATGGGGGCTATTAATTCATCTGCTTCCGGGATGGGCAGCACATCATCCGCCATTTCTGTAATGGTTTCGTCTCCTTCCGTAATTACAGCGATCACCTTTCCCTTGCGGGCCTTTATTTCCTGTATATTGCTGATGATTTTTTGGTGATACGTATCTTTTGTAGCTACAAATACCACCGGCAAAGATTCATCTACCAGTGCAATAGGACCATGTTTCATTTCTGCAGCGGGATAGCCTTCGGCATGTATATAAGATATTTCCTTAAGCTTCAACGCACCTTCCAACGCTATCGGAAAATTGTACCCGCGGCCTAAAAACAGCGCATCCGATACGTCTTTATATTTTAAGGCCACCGCCTTTATATGATCTGCATTTTCAAGCGCATGTTTTACTTTTTCAGGTACTTCATTTAATTCGTTGAGCAGATGTATATACCGATCGTGGCTGATGGTGTTTCTTTCTTTAGCGATCATCAGCGCAACCATGGTAAGCACAGTTAACTGTGCGGTAAATGCTTTGGTGCTGGCCACACCAATTTCTGGCCCCGCGTGAGTGTATGCGCCGGCGTGCGAGATGCGTGAAATAGATGACCCTACCACATTTACAATGCCCAGGATAACAGCGCCCTGTTCTTTGGCTCTTTCTATAGCCACCAGCGTATCTGCAGTTTCTCCGCTTTGCGAAATGGCAATGATCATATCTCCTTTGTGTATGATGGGATTCCTGTACCTGAATTCAGAAGCATACTCTACCTCTACGGGAATGCGGCATAATTCTTCAATAACATATTCAGCCACCAATCCCGCATGCCACGAAGTGCCGCAGGCTATGATGAGTATACGGTTCGCGTTTTTAATCAGTTCCATATTGTTTTGAATGCCCGACATGGTGATGGTTCCCTGCGCCGCATCCAGCCTTCCTCTTAAACAATCATAAATGGTGTGGGGTTGTTCAAAAATTTCCTTCAGCATAAAATGATCGTATCCGCCTTTTTCTATAGCAGCCAGTTCAAGGTCTAATTTTTGAATGAAAGGTGTTTGTCTTTCATTGCCCAGGTTTTTTAATATCAGTTCATCCGCTTTAATGATGGCAATTTCATAATCATTAACATATACCACTTCCTTTGTGTATTCTATGATAGGTGAAGCGTCACTGGCTAAAAAATGTTCTCCTTTTCCAATGCCTATTACCAGCGGACTGCCTTTTCTTGCAGCAATGAGCGTATCCGGGTTGTCCTCATCTATCAGCACAATTACATAAGCACCCACAACACGTTTCAAAGCGATACGCAATGCTTCCTCCAGTGTGCTGCTGTTATTTTTCTGAATGTCTTCTATAAAATAAAGCAGTACTTCTGTATCTGTATCGCTATGAAATTGATATCCCTTTTTAATTAACTCCTGCTTAAGCGAAGCGTAATTTTCAATGATGCCGTTATGTATCATGGCCAGTTTACCATTAGCGGAGCGATGCGGATGCGCATTTCTGTCGCTGGGTTCACCGTGCGTGGCCCAACGGGTATGGCCGATCCCGATATGTCCTTCGAGATCCTGACCTAAAGTTGATTCTTCAAGATTAGCTACTTTACCTTTCTTTTTATACAATTTTAAGCCGTGATTTACCAGTGCTATTCCCGCACTGTCGTAGCCCCGGTATTCTAATCTCTTCAATCCTTTAACGATTACGGGGTAAGCCTGACGGTGTCCGATGTAAGCAACAATTCCACACATAATTAACTTTTGAAATATTTTAATGAATTGATAAGTATGCTATTAACGCAAACGATTGCGCAATATTATAAAAAAAAAACCAGCTATTTGTATTGCTTCAGGTATTTCACAATGGGATAATAACGGGTTATGTCCTTTTGAAAAATATTGTACGGGCTTCAGTATTCAAAAAATTGTACTTCTAAATCAACCGCAGCACTCTCCGGTTATTTTCTATAGTATGCTTTTATGCTGTGAAAAAGTTCCCTCTTCTAATATTTGCTCCGGCTTTTTCTTATAAAAAATCATGCCGGCCGTCATAATTAAACTGGTAGTGAGAATAATGAAAAACAGTATGCCTTCATTAAAAGCCGACAGTTTTAAATGATCGGGAATTTTATAAAAAAGAACAATAGTTACAAGTCCGCGCGGCAGAAAAAAAGATTCGGGAAAAACATTGGTCTGCACAAAAAAACGAAGGTATAAAAGCCGTATTGCAAACAACGCGGCAACAATCATACCTCCAACAATTAACACGCCTTCTTCATTTAAAAATTTAAGGCTGATAGAATACCCAAATAAAATAAAAAAAAAGGTTCTTATAAGGAAAGATGATTCCGCGGTTATGGAATGGAGAAGGGTTCTTATTGGCTCTATCTGTTTAACAGGAAAAAGTTTTTTAAGCCATCCCCACCGGATCATTTCCCAGTTATTGATCATCATACCAAAAATTAAAATAATCAGCAATGAAGGCAGGTGAAGTAGTTTTCCTGAAGTATATATAAGGATCAGCAGTGCAAAAATCAGGAAGAATTTGATATTCAGTTTTGTTTTTGCCATGATCATAAACAGCACAAACGATAGCACAAACGAAAGAATAACTGATGCCAGGATATTTCCACCGAAAACGCCAAAAGATTTTAAGGTAAGCACTTCCGGTGCTGTAAAATAATTAAAGGCGAGTATCCCTATAATGTCTGAAAATGAAGCTTCATATACCAGAAATTCTTTTTTCCTTTCCGTAAGGGCGTGTATGCTGGGGATAACAATTGTACTGCTGATAATAGATAGCGGAATGGCATATACAAGGCAATTAATCACAGGTTCTTTTAACCAGTAATTAAGAATAGCAGTAAGCAATACAGCCGACAGGATAAATATGAAGAGCGCTGAAAAAAAAGAATTCCTGATCAACACCAGTTTGTCTTTACCCAGCTTTAAATCGAGCCCTGCTTCGAGTACAATCATGATGAGCCCTATTACACCTAAAATTTCCACCATTTTATCAGGAATGTTCAGGGTAATGTTGTTAAGGTCGCCAAACCAGCGAAAAAGAATGCCGCCAAAAAGCAATAGTAATACGGAAGGCACTTTAATATAACGGCTGATAATAGAAAACAGGTAAGATAAAATAACAACGCTGCAAATAACGATCAGCAGATAATCGGTGTTCATGCCCATCAGGCAAGTTACATTTTTATTGAAATACTACCTTGCATAATTTTATCTTTCAATACGCCTTTTAAGTAGTTGTGAACGCAGAAATTGTTTCCAGGTTATTTTGCCGTCAGCATGTTCCGGACAAAGATTTACACCGGAACGAAAGAGATCATATCTTGCTGCCCGGAGCGGCTTAACCTGAATAATATTATTTCGTCCGAAAATTTGCAAATACATTTCCACCATTTCTTCGAAACAAATCACTTCGGGACCTCCCATTGTTGGTAAAAGTGCCAGTGGACCTTCTTTGATCAGTTCTGTGAGACGGCCGGCAACTTCTGCAATATCAACAGACTGAAACCTCATTCCTTCCGGAATGATTATTGGTTGTTCTTTATTGTTATCGAATGATTCAATGAATTTGAGGACGAAAGAATGAAACTGGGTGGTACGCAAAACCGACCACGGCAGGCCATACTCCCTGATCAGATCCTCTGTTTCCTTCTTGGTTTTATAATAAGAGTAATCGCTCTTCTCAATGCCTGCAATGGATATGTAAATAAAATGAATGTCCCGGTTTTTTCCAATAGCATCAAGTAAGTACCGGGTGCCTGCTACGTCCACCTGCCAGTGATTTGCAGGATCACTGGCACAATGAATAATCACATCATTGTTATGTACCGCTTCTATTAAGCCGCTATTGGTAACCAGGTCGCCCCTATATATTTTAACTTCCGGGGGAAGCAACGGATTTTGCCGGGAGCTTAAGGCATTCACCTGGAAGTGCTGTTTTAATAATTGTTTTATGAGCGCCCGTCCTAAAGTACCGGTAGCGCCGGTAACTAAAATATTTTTCATAACCCAAATACTATACGTTGCTGATTTGAAGTTTGTGATTATGATTGCCGGAGTGCATCTTTCGACTGCTTTAACAGGAAATGATCCAGGAGCCGGTACATTCTTTCATTATTGTCTTTTACAAAAGTCCGGCGGGAAGTAATTTCCTGTGCAGATTGAACGAAAGTACCGGGATTCAATTCGTGGGCGCCGTTTTTGATCATTTCACTTAAGCCACTCTCTGTTATTTCTAAATGAAACTGAATACCCAATACGTTATCGTTTAGCATAAATAACTGGTTATCGTTCGCCTCTGAAAAGGCTAAATTCTCTGCGCCATCCGGTATCCGGAACCGGTCGCCATGCCAGTGAAATACTACAGGTTCATCTTTAATGATTTCAAATAACCAGGGTATTTTTTCAAGCTGCTTTGCCGGACTTATTTTATACCAGCCTATTTCTTTATGGGGGGCTGTATTTACCGCAGCGCCGGCACTGGCAGCAATGAGCTGGGCGCCCAAACAAATACCCAGTATTTTTTTATCTTCCTGCAATGCTGCTGTTATATAATTTTTTTCTATAGTCAGCCATTCGAATAGATGATCGTCATAAACGCCCATTGGGCCTCCCAGTACAATTAATACATCTATACCTCCCATATCGGGCAGGCTATAAGACGATTCATAAAATTTGGTTGTCGTTAGGGCATAGCCATGCTGTATAGCCCAGTTCTCAATACAACCAGGGGTTTCAAAAGGTACGTGCTGAAAATAGTGAATATTCAAATTTTTCATATCACGAGCTTCTATTTATATTGACAATTACCGGAGCATTCTCCTTAGTATCACTTCAGTACTTCTTCAAATAACTTAAATATGCGTTTATATTCATCCGTCCAGCTTGATGGTTCCACAAAGCCATGATCTTCGACGGGATATAATGCTACCTGCCAATTGTTTTTTCCCAATTCTACTAAGCGCTGGTTGAGGCGTACCACATCCTGGAAATGTACGTTAACGTCTACCACGCCATGGCAAATCAGCAAATGATCCTGCAGGCCTTCTGCAAAATATATAGGCGAGCTGTTGCGGTAGGCGATACTGTCTTCCGATGGTGTATTTAAAATATTGGAAGTATAGCCCTGATTGTAATGCGCCCAGTCGGTTACCGGTCGTAATGCGGCGCCTGCCGCAAATGTACCGGGTGATGTAAACAGCGCCATGAGCGTGATAAACCCACCATAGGAACCACCATATATACCTATGCGTTTCGGATCAACACCGCATTTTTCCGTAAGATATTTTGCGCCGTCAATATTATCGGTTAAATCCTTTCCCCCCATGTGGCGGTATATGCCTGTACGCCAGTCGCGGCCATAACCCGCACTGGCCCGGTAATCCATGTCAAGCACATAATAGCCGTTATCGGCTAACAGGTTATGAAACATGTATTCGCGGAAGTAACTGCTCCACCATTTGTGTGCATTCTGCAGGTAGCCTGCACCGTGTACAAATATTACGGCTGGCCTGGAAGGGTGAGGATGAGCGGGGCGGTATAATCTTGCCGGCACCTGCTTTCCGTCCCGCGCTGTAATGCTCACCAGTTCCGGTTCGCGCCAGGGATAGGTTTTGAATTCATCGCTTTGCGCCTTAAAAGTAACCTGTTCCGTTTTTCCACGGGGACTGTTGTCCTGCAAAAATAATTCCCATGGATTGTTGGTATACGAATACAATATCGCTGCTTGTTTTTCGCCGGGCGATAGTATTACATCATTGGCGCCTGTCATTGTAGTTATGCGCTCAGCCCTCCCACCGGTTACGGGCAAACGATAGCATTGCTTTTCGCCGGGATGCACTTCATTGGTGGTGATGTAAAAATGTTTTTTGTCGCCCGATAACAAGCATTTCTGTACTTCGTATTGGCCGGAAGTAAGGGCTGTTTTTTTGCCTGTAACAACATTTATTATATATACATGCGAATACCCGGTGACTTCTGATTGAAACCAAAAATCGGTCGCGTTGATCCATCCCGTATTCGTGCTGTTGATACCGGGTCCGCCTACCCATGCTTCATCGCGCTGCCTGTCTAACAAAGATAAAGTGCCTGTAGCCGCATCTAATTTCATCAGCCACCTGTCTTTATTATCATGAGCATCTATATCCACCACCGCATAATTGCCATTGGGAGACCATGAGAGATTTGATATACGCACTGCCCTTGGCTTACGCTTTGATTTCTTTTTCAATAATTCCGGGTAGTCCTTTACATAATCGGGCAAATCCAGTATACCGGGTATTGAATCCGTTTTAAAGGCTATTACCGTATCTTTTTCGCGGTCGAATACAAACAATTCGCTTGAATCCGGGGCAGCGCCAACCTTAGTGCGTCCATTAATATCTTCAGTAAAACCAGTTGCTGTTACATAATTGGGTATAATTGTTTTTTGGGTATTACCCGCAGGCTTAGAAAGAATATAGGTGATAAATCTTGCGTTGGAACTAACCGTTATACCGGAAATTGTTTTATCACCGGTATAAATGGGTTTCAGTATCTTTTTCTGCGGCAGGTTTTTTTCGTATGCTGCTTTGGCATCTTTTTTTTCCTTTCGCTCCTTTAATACTTCCATCCATTGCAACTGGTCTTTCTTCAGCCATTCTTGCTGGCTGTTTAATTTTTTATTGCTGTCTGTTGCAGGCGGGGGATTGCCTTTTTGGAAATTGGTTAGCTGGATGATTTCGCCATTGGTTATGTCCCAGGCAAATACATTATGATCATTCAGGTATATTACTCTCGTATCGTTAAATGAAAATGACGGATTGGATTCTTTCAGTGTTGTTTGAGTAATGCGCTTTATTTTGCCTGTTTTGCTGTTCACGATAAAGATGTCATCGTCTTTGGCGTATACATACATCGTTCGGTCTGCATTAAACCGGATGTCACGGGCGTATACAATATTCTGCTTTTGAAATACAGTTACTTTTTGCGGTATGTTATTTTCACTTGTAATATAATACAACGAATCTGCCGGCGCCTTGTCCGGGTTCCAGTTAAAGTACAACGTTTTCCCATCTGCGCTCCAGAGTGGATCTGAGGGAGAAACGCCTATCCATTTGGGGTCTCTCATAATTTTCTCAACAGTCAGTGGTGCCAGCGACTGGGCAAAGACGAAGGAACCTGCAAAAAGTATAAGAAAAAAAAGACTGATTTTTTTCATGAAGATTATTTTATATCAGAGTAAAATGCCCTGCAGGAAAATATAAGCCATAGAAAAATAAATAATCAGCCCGGTAACGTCTACTAAGGTAGCCACAAAAGGAGCGGATGATGCGGCGGGATCTGCGCCCAGCTTTTTAAGAAAAAGGGGTAGCATGGAACCACTGAGCGTTCCCCACAATACCACGCCAATCAAAGAAAAACCTACTGTGAGCGCTATAAAAAACGAATGAACGCCATATACATCCGGGAAAATATACGACCACAGCTCTACACGCATAAAACCAATTAATCCTAATACTGTACCCAGCATCAGCCCGGATAATATTTCTCTTTTCAATACCCGCAGCCAGTCGGAAATATATACTTCGCCCATAGCCATTGCCTGAATAATTAAAGTGGACGCCTGCGAACCGCTATTACCCCCGCTGGAAATGATGAGCGGTACAAATAGGGCCAGCACTATTGCTTTGGTGATCTCGTCCTCAAAATAGCTCATAGCCGTTGCTGTTAACATTTCCCCCATGAAAAGAACAACCAGCCATCCTGCCCTTTTACGAAAAAGCTTAAACAAAGGCATTTCAAGATAGGGTTCATCCAATGCTTCGGTACCGCCTATTTTTTGCATATTTTCCGTAAATTCTTCGTTGGCAACCCAAAGCACATCATCAATGGTTACAATGCCCAGCAATATATTGTTATCATCTACAACGGGAAGGGCTACCCTATTGTTCATTTTAAATATATTATTGGCTTCTTCCTGGGTATCATGTACATTCAGTGCAATGAAACGTTTGTCAATTATCTCCGAAAGAATAGTATCGGGGTTAGCCAGAATGATCTCCCGTATCCGGATATCATCTACAAAAGCGCCTCTTTCATTAATAACATAAATTACATCAATCGTTTCTATATGCTTTCCTTCCGTACGTATTTCATCCAGCACTTCTTCCACCGTCCAGTCTTCATGCACCGCTATATAGTCTGGTATCATTAAACGCCCAACGGATCCTTCGGGGTATCCGAGCAGCGCCAGCGTTATTTTTCTTTCCTCCGGATCAAGCAGTTTAATAAGCTCTCTTACCGCACTTGTAGGCATCTCTTCCAGGAAAGCGGTACGGTCATCTGCCGGCAACTCATTGAGCAATTCGGCGGTTTTGAGCGGAGGCAATGATTTGATGATCCTTTTTTGTTCGGGTACATCCAATATTTTAAAAGTACTTACCGCCCTGTGGGGAGAAAGAATGGAGATGATCTGCGTTTCATATTCCTCATTGTCGCTGATGAGTTGCGCCACATCACTGATGTTCTGATTATTCAGAAAATCCTGCACGGTTAATTTATCGTTGGAAGCAATGGCTTCATCAAACTGATCCTGCAATGAAATTGTTTCCTCTTCGAAGGACATAATTTTTATTTTGATGTTGCAAAATTAGAAATAGCTTTGAGCATCGCTCCTGTAACTGCATTGGGAAACCAAATCTATTTTGCCTGATATGCTTTCTGAATACCTGTATATAGATAACACCAAAGATAAAGGACGGGGCGTTTTTACCCGCAAAAAAATAGCAGAAGGAACGATTATAGAAATATCTCCCGTAATTGTAATGACCGGGGAAGACAGGAAACTGCTGGATCAAACCCTTTTACACGATTATATTTTCGTATGGGGAAAAAATAAGGATCAATGCTGTATGGCGCTTGGCTATATTGCCGTATATAATCATGCTTACCAGTCGAACTGTGAGTATTTTATGGATTATGATGATCATATCATGTACATCAAAACCGTAAGAGCAATTCATACCGGAGAAGAATTAACCATCAATTATAATGGTAACTGGGATAACAAAGAAAAAGTATGGTTTGATGTAAACGATTAAATGCGTGTGTGAGGTATCAGGCACAGCTGTCAGCTATCAGAAGCCTGCTAACGACAGGCTGAATTTCTTTTTTGCTCATAGCTGAATGCTGACAGCTTCCTTGCTATTTGGTATTCCTATTTATATTGATTGAGCGTTTCAACCACTCTTTCCCTGTAACTTCCGCCAAACAATAATAAATGTACCAGCAGCGGGTACAACTGGCATAACGCCACACGTTGCCGCCAGCCGGGCTGGAGCGGGAAATGATGTTCATATGCTTCATAAAATATTGAGTCAAATCCTCCAAAGAGCAGGCTCATGCCAATATCCATTTCCCGGTTCCCGAAATATAGGGCAGGATCAAATATTGCCGCTTGTCCGTCAGTGTCTGTAATAAAATTTCCGTTCCACAAATCACCGTGCAGCAGCGATGTCTTTTCTTCCGGAAAAATGCCATGCAGTTTATTGCAAATTTGTTCAATGGCAGTTAGATGTTCCGCCTCAAGCATTCCTTTTTCATGTGCTTTGCGTGCAAGCGGTAATATTCTCTCTGTTGCATAAAAATCCGCCCAACTGTTGTGCTGGTGGTTGGGTTGCACCAGCTTACCAATATAATTATTATAGCCCAAACCGAACATATCTTCGCTTTTATGATGGAGCCGGGATAGGCTTTCGCCAAAACCTTCCCAGAAATGTTTGGACATCTGCCCCGGTTGTATATATTCTATCACCAGGAAAATCTGCTGGTTAAATTTACCATCAAACAGCGGACGCGGCACTTTTATGGTTCCTGTATCTGCCAGTTGTATCAATCCCCTGGCTTCCTTTTCAAACATATCTAATCCAAATATGGAAGCGTTTACCTTAATGAAAAAATTGCCCTTGTTTGTTTCGAGCACAAAACACCTGTTGATGTCCCCGCCATATACAGCCTTATATTGATGTATGGATGTTGGGGAAGAAAAAAAATCAGTGAACCTTTGCTGTAAATGTTCAAGTAAAGCGGCGTGCAGCATAGCAGCTATTATTTTGAACGAAGGTAATATGGAAAAAGAACCAAATAACAAATAACAAGAACCAATCCTGTTCGCAGTGGTGGATAAAATCCGAAACGATAAATCCGGAATCCGAAGGGCTGTCAGCGGTCGGCTTTCAGCAATCAGTGTAAAACTACTAATGATCGAATGAATACTCCTTCTTTGTACTGCTCAAAGCGGAACCCGATACCTTATAGCAAGGTACCAGGCAACAAATAATAAAAACAAACCTGTCCGCAGTGGTGGATAAAAATCAAATCACAAATTTCAAATCCGAGGCAATACAAGAAAAGAAGTATCCGCCTTGTAGATAGTACTCACCCACCGGTAGCAGATAGCCCATAGCTGACGGCCGATACCTGTCCTAATAAGCTACCATCGCGGTAACGCTGTTTCCGTTAGGCCCTGCCCATACTAATTTGTAATAGTAATTCCCGGAAGGACATGATACGGGGTTGCCACCGGCATCCAGTCCAAAAGTAGCTGTGGCGGTTATTGATCCAACTGTATGTTGTATTGCACCGCTGGTTAAGCGAAAGTTACAATCCTGGCGAATCACCAAAGGATCAGTGGTTGCGCTGGTAAATGCAGAGCCGAAACGATTGGTTCCCCAAACAGCAATCGTGTTATCATTGCTTTTAGTATGGGTACCTGAAACCGCGACTACTATGCCATTATCGTAGGTAAACACGCGTTGCTGGGCTACCTGCCAGCTACGCTTTCCACCATTATTAAATGCAACATTTAAACCGGTGCTGGAAACCGTATGTGTTATGGATTCCAGTGATGACAATTGCACTAATAATCCTCCACTCACATTGGTGAAAGTTTGCTCACCATTAATCGTAATGCTCTTTTTATCTCTCTTTCGTGTCACTTTAAAATCTTTATATTCGATTTTAAATGACGCTCCCGCATTTTTCCATTGTGTACCCGTGGGAGCTGATAAAACAATAACGCCTTCCCGGGTCCGGCTTCCCAAACATTCTCCGCCATTAAAGGATATGGTAATGGTTTGCGGATTGTTCAACAGATCAACCGCTATAGAAGCATCACAAATAATATTATCCTGGTGCCTGGGGCTGACCGATCCGGCATCCAGCACCAGATTAGCATCAGAAACTACCGCGTCGGTCTCTGATGTAAAAAAAGCCTCGTCATCAGCATGGACCGAAATTTCGGGGTCATCTTTTTCCGTAACCGAATGATTATCTTTTTTACAAGCCGTAAAGCTGAGCAACAAAGCAAGGGAAAACAATTGGAGGAAATGCATGTTTTGTTTCATAAAAGAGGAATTAAAAAATTGGGAGCCGGTATTTTGAAGTTGAATTGCCGGATATGTGTCCGGCTTTTAAATTATTTCAACCATCCTGATTTAACGTGAGAGCATATTTTTTATTTCGATAAAATACCTGTTACCGCCCGATGAACAAAAGAATAAAATCTAATGATTTGATTACTATAATTTTATTAAAATGTTAAATAAATGCTATATGAAAAAGGAAACTTTAAAACAATAATGGAGCAACTATTCCCGGAACTGCGTAATGCGGGAGTATAGTTCTTATCTTAAACTATTAATTTGAAATTTATATTTTAATACAAGTATTTGACTATCACATATATATAATAAATATAAAAAATAAAATATGAGATAATGATTTTAAGAACCCTACTTATACACATATATGTGGAAAAAATCAACTCAGGCTTTCAGGTTACTTTTTACACTTCATTGTATTAAAGGCAGAAAAAGGTGTTTACCTTTGAGCGATTTGCTTTGCCGTTATTTTAAAGTATTTTATAAACCAACAATTAAAAAGAAAGCACATGGTACAGAAAACCTATTTTAAAACCAAAGATTACTGCAAAGTAAAATTCGCTTTTAAGCCTGAAAACGCTGAAACTGTTGAAATACTGGGATTGAACAGCGATTGGGAAAATGCAGTTTTAATGAGCAGGAAAAAAGACGGAACATTTAGTGCCGATGTTAACCTGCCTAAAGATTCAAAGCACGAATTTAAATATAGGGTAAACGAAACAGAATGGATTAATGATCCCGAAGCTGACGGACTGGAACCTAATATTTATGGTAGCACCAATAGCGTGATTTCCATTTAAATTTACTTTTTAAATTTTTTTTATCGCCGGTAACTTTCGTACTCATCCTGATTACGGGGTTACCGGCTTTTCTGTGTTATGCCAGTTATTTTGCATCTGGCATAGAAGCCAGTTTTGTATCTTTTAGCCAGTCTGCCAAACGTTGCGGCCAGTTTTTAATGCTTACCAGTGAAGATCGGGC
Organism: Agriterribacter humi; assembly: GCF_009192765.1. Taxonomy (GTDB): domain Bacteria; phylum Bacteroidota; class Bacteroidia; order Chitinophagales; family Chitinophagaceae; genus Agriterribacter; species Agriterribacter humi. The sequence continues at coordinate 64,389 of NZ_VOHQ01000018.1, forward strand.
TCCCATGTTGAATGCATGTTTACCTTGTGTATACAAATGAACCTCTACCGGAACCTTTGCCTGGCGGTGCATTTGCAATAATTTCACAACGGGTTCCGAACAGCATTCATCATCATTTGCCGCCAGTAAAAAAGTGGGAGGAGCTGTAGCTGAAACCGAATCAGGAACGGCTAAAGGTCCCGGGTAAATTAAAATTTGAAAAGATGGTCTTGCAGATAGCACATCAATCTTATCAGGTTTCACCGTATGATTTTCCAGGTAATGATAAGATACCCAGCCTGCCATTTCGCCTCCCGCTGAAAACCCCATCACCCCTACCCTGGCGGTATCAATATTAAATTCTTTTGCCCGGCTGCGAACCAGGCGCATAGCACGAAAAATATCCTGCTTTGCATTTTCCTCCGTATACAATGAGCTTTCCTCCCGGAATAAACGATATTTTAAAACGAATGCGGCAACACCAATGCTGTTTAAATAATTTGCCGCATCCTTACCCTCCGCATTAAATACAAGTGTACGATGTCCGCCGCCAGGACAAACAATCACAGCAGCACCAGTTGCCTTCTCCTTTGGAGGCAGAAAAACGGTAACCGAAGGATTATGAATATTTTTCACCCACCAGTCTTTGGCCTCTTCCTTTTCATCTTTTTTATTTTCAAAACCGGGAGGGCCGTTTTCCCAAAGCGGTATAACCGTTAAACCGTTCTGTGATTTTACCGAACCGGATACCAAAACAAATACCATACAGGGAAGTGTATAGAGCAGCAAAAATTTCCTGGTGAACATAGTGTGCATTTAAGCTTGCTACTAAGCTAAGCATAAATTTTATCCGGCGGGGGAAGAAATAGCTGTTTCACCAGTTACTATGGCAAACTATCCGTAGCGGGAAAAAATACCTTCACATCAGGATGCATTGTATAGAGCCTGTAGCGTTTACCATCGTTTACTAAAATACCGCTCGAAGTATTGTTACCCATAATGGGGTTATTGTCATATTTTTTCCAATGGATCAAATCTTCCGAAACAGCAACACATGTTGACCATTCGTGCCAGTCTTCGTAGGCCGAAGCATGGTAATATGCGTAATACAATCCTTTGTACTTTATTACCTGGTTGACCGCCACAGCATACCTGTCATATGTTTCCGGTCCCATCTTTAATACCGGTTCATCCTGTATGTTGGTCCATTGTTTCATATCTCTGGAAGCAGCGAGCCAAACGCCCAGGTCGCCCCGTTCGTAAAACAAATACCAAGTTCCGTTTTCCTTCCATACCGTGGGCGTTCCGTATGCGCCTTTATCTATAGGTTCACCGTTGGTTTTGCGAATGTCAAGATTACCCTGTCCTGTCCAGTGAATGCGGTCTGTTGATGTAAGCAGGTGTGCAATATCATCTCTTCCTTCGGCAAACATATAATAAATGTCATCTTCTTTCATCACAAATATATCTTCCACCCAGTCCAGCGAATAGACCGGATTATCTTTATGCCTGGTCCAGATGAACCCATCAGGCGAAGAAGCATATCCCAGGTATTTCACTTTATCCTTTCCATTTTCATAACCGGTATACCAGAGATGGTAGATACTGTCTTCCCGGAGTATATACCCCCTTTCACGAATCTGGCTATCCCATGAGCCGCCGCCGGTGCCTGCAAAAACAGGATTGTTTTTATATGGGATGAAGTGAACGATTTCTTCGGGAAATACACTTGAACCGCTGATCGCTTTTTTTGTATATCCGCATTGTAAGCTGCAGGCAGCTAACAATAAAATAAAAATTGTTTTATGTCTGTACATAACGTATTGCGGTATTATAACTGAAAGGTAACGCAATATGCGAAAATATTTGCCCCCCCGGATGTTGGTGATAGGTTGCTCATTTGTAATTGAAACAAATCATCACATTATACTATCCTAAATGCATAACCGAAGCATCACCGGCAAAAGCGTATCCGCAACCAATACTGCTAATATGTGCATCGGTTTTTTAACATGGTTATGCCATCGTAATGTGGTAAATTTGCACCTTTTCTTTTTTGTGCTGCTTATATTAAAGTCCATGTATCATGAATGAAATTTTACAACAAATATATTGGGGAAATACCATTGCTGCCTATTTAATAGCTGCGGGCGGAATAGTGGTGGTTTGGCTCATAGTGAAAGTTATCAAAGGGATCGTTATCCGTTATTTAAAGAAAAAGTCGCTTCGCACCGACAATATTTTTGATGATCTGCTGATTAAAGGAACAGAGAAATTCATTATTCCCTGTATATACCTTTTGGTAAATTACAGCATTATTACACAGCTTACACTTCAACCCAAATTAGCACGTATATTAGAAGTAGCCATTATGGTAATCACCACTTATTTTGTGGTAAGGCTTATCAACTTTGTTGTTCATGGCGCCATTTTGCTGCGCATGAACAGAAAAAAAGAAGCGCCGGAACGTGTTAAACAGCTTTCGGGAATTTTGATGGTGGTAAAAGGCATAATATGGGCATTTGGCCTGATCACTCTTATAGATAACCTCGGATACAATATCACCACCATTATTGCCGGATTGGGTATTGGGGGAATAGCCATAGCATTAGCCGCACAGAATATATTGGGAGACCTTTTCAGCTACTTTGTCATCTTTTTTGATAAACCTTTTGAAGTAGGGGACTTTATCGTGGCAAACAACTATAGTGGGATTGTGGAAAAAATAGGTATTAAAACCACGCATGTCAGAAGTCTCGACGGGCAGCAATTGGTAATGCCGAACTCAGAACTGGTGAAAACAGTAATCAACAATTTTAAAAGACTCGAAAAAAGAAGGGTTGTGTTCAATGTTCGCTTAGTGTACTATACCCCTTCAGAAAAGCTTAAGGAAATTCCGTCAATAATAAAGGAGATTATCACCAACAATAAAAACGCATCATTCGACAGGGCGCATTTTAAATCGTTTGGTGAGTTTAGCATGGACTATGAAATCGTTTATTACATCAATTCCCCGGATTATGTTTTATACATGAATACCCACCAGGAAATATGTTTTGCTATTTTCGACAGGTTTGAAAAGGAAAAAATAAAGTTTGCATTACCCACACAAACTATATTTTCAACCAACATCCCGGAAAATAATACTGTTGCCGCGCATGCAGCGGATCGGCAGTGATGCCAATGAATCATTGTGCATTACAAAAATAAATGACTGACCGGTATGCTGTTCACGGTATGTAAATTTCCAACTGCTTTATTTTAAAATATTCCATCTTTGCTGCCATTATCTCAGGTTATATGCATTTATCCTTATGGGGTGAAGCCAAAAGCACCCTGCGTTTATCGTTTCCTATAATACTGGGCGAATTGGCCCAGATGGCGCTGCATATTATTGATACGGCGATGGTAGGTGCGCTGGGATATAAGCAACTGGCTGCAGGCGCGCTGGTATTAGCCGTTCTGAATATTCCCTTTGTAATAGGCATTGGCATGACCATCTCCGTTTCGCAATTGGTATCCATGTCGCACGGGCGTAAAGACGGACAAAAAGTATCGCATTATTTTTATAACGGGTTCTGGCTATGCGCTGCAACGGCAGTTGTTATTTCCTTATTTCTTGTGCTTGGTAAGAATATCCTCTTTCACTTAAAACAAGACCCTGAAGTAGCCGCACTGGCTGTTCCTTTTTTGGAGCTGATGGGGTGGAGTGTTATTCCCATGTTACTTTTTATGTCGCTCAAGCAATTTAGCGATGGATTGGAGAAAACACGTACCGCAATGATCATTTCACTTGTTGCATTACCCGTAAATATATTCATCAACTGGCTGCTGATCTTCGGCAACTGGGGTTTTCCCCGGCTCGAATTACCTGGCGCCGGCTGGGGCACACTTATCACCCGTTCGCTGATGTTTCTTGCACTTGGCGCTGTTATTTTATGGCACCCGCTTTTTCGCCGTTATATCATCGTAAGAAAAAAACAGTGGAAGATCCGCCTAAAAACGATCAGAGAATTATTACATATCGGCGTGCCCAGCAGTTTACAGGTAGGCATGGAAGGTGGTGCATTTGCCATATCGGGTATAATTATTGGAACCATTGACGCTACATCCCAGGCAGCCCACCAGATAGCGCTAAGCTGCGCTTCATTTACCTTTATGGTATCTATGGGACTTGCACAAGGCAGCTCAATAAGAGTAAGCAACGCGTATGGCAGGCGCAACAGATTGAAAATAATTTCAATCGGCAAAAGCACATTGATCACTGCTTTGCTGTATGGCGTATGCTGCGCCGTTATCTTTATTGTATTCCGCAATTTATTACCTGTAGCATTTAATGAAAACGCAAACGTTATTCAAATGGCATCATTACTGCTGATTTATGCAGCGGTATTCCAGATATCCGATGCCACCCAGGCTATAGCGGCGGGTTTGTTGCGCGGCATTAAAGATGTTAAAGTACCTACCCTGCTCATTGGCGTCGCATATTGGATTGTGGGTATCCCTGTGGGATATGTACTGGCTTTTAATGGAAAACTGGGCGCTACAGGTATTTGGATTGGGTTCATCGTGGGACTCTCCTGCTCCAGCATATTTTTATGTTACCGCTTTTTAAGAATGGCAAAGAAGGTTTAATGGAGTGCCTGGCATGATAGTAGGTTGTGGGTTGTTTTATATTTATTTAAAGCTTAGCCACATTTGCTAAAAATCTGTATCTTCCTTTTTACGATTGTTTACCTTATAACCAGTGTTAGCATGAACCCCGGTATTATTTCAACTGCATTATTACCCCTTGCGTTGGCCATCATTATGTTCGGGCTTGGCCTTTCTCTGAAGCTCACCGATTTTAAGCAGATATTTTTGTATCCCAAAGCCATGATCACCGGATCATTTACACAATTGGTATTATTGCCTGTTTTAGGATTTATTATTGCGGCGTTATTATTGAAAAACAGCCCGGAACTGGCAATTGGGCTCATCATTCTTGCGATGTGCCCGGGCGGGCCTACTTCCAACCTGCTTACCCACCTGGCCAATGGCGATACGGCGTTGTGCATTTCCTTAACCGCCATCTCAAGTATTGTAAAAATATTCACCATTCCCCTTATGGTTAATATTGCCATAGGGCATTATATGGGTATTGCTTCTGAATTTCATCTTGATGTGCTGAGCTCAATCCTTAAAATAGTGACCATTACTATTGTTCCCGCAGCTATTGGCATGGTAGTAAAGGCTTTGGCGCCCGGCTTTTCTCAAAAAGCGCAAAAACCGGTAAAGATCATGTCGGCCATTTTTTTGGTGCTTGTTATTTTCGCTGCCATCTACCAGGAAAGAGGAAGCATTGTACAATCCATGGTACTTGCGGGGCCGGCAGCACTGCTGCTGAACTTATCGGGTATGCTTCTGGGTTACTATATACCCAAACTGTTCAACCTGCCTTTGCCGCAACAAATCACCATCAGTATCGAAACCAGTATTCAAAATGGCACTTTAGCCATTGCAATTGCCAGCAGTCCGCTTATGCTGGGCAATGCAACCATGGCCATTCCGGCTGTGGTATATAGCTTAATCATGTTTATTACAGCAGGATTATTCATTTCACTTGTTAACCGGAGAAAAGCGAAACCGGTAACGGCGTAGCTAAAATAAGCGGAATATATCCCCTGATGTACGGAGCCCGGGTTTTAGGACATTATTCCCCATAATAACCTTAGTGCTACCAGCGCAAGACAAAGGGCCAATGCTTTTACGATAACCGTTCCTTTTATTTTATGAGAAAGCCAGGCGCCCAACTGAGCACCTGCTACCACGCCAACGCATAGCCATATTACCATGCGTAATATATAGGGATCGTTATAGTTTCCCTGCGAGGCATGTACGATTACGCTAACGGTAGCCATAACCGCAAGAATAAAATGCGAAGTAGCTGTAGCAATATATACGGGAAAGCGGAGCAAATGCACCATTGCCGGCACGTGAATAATGCCGCCGCCAATACCCAGCAAAGGTGAAAGATAGCCTGTTATCACGCTTATGGCAGCGCCGGTATAGGCATTATACGTATACCGGTATGTGGTGTTTTTATTGTCTGTAAGCACATTAAACCGTTGTCCTTTGCTATTGCCGGTGCGCTCATTCTGCGAATAACCGGGGTCTCCTTTTTTAAACAAAAGAAAGGCAGACAGTGAGAGTAGCAGAATACCGAAAATGATATTGAAAACTGAATACGGAATATATTTTGTGGTGTACACCCCAAGTATAGAGCCGGGAACAGTAAATAGAGCGAACAATATGCCCGCCCTGTAATCAATGCGGCCAGAGCGGCTGTACGCTACAGAACCCGAAACGGCATTAGCGGCCACAATAACAATAGATACAGCAGTAACAATTTCGGGTGAGAACTGCGGGTGAGTTAATAATAATAAGGGCACAAGAATAAAACCTCCCCCCGCTCCTATTAATGTACCAATCGTGCCAATAACAAAACCTGTTAACAACAATACAGAAATACTATCAAAAATCATCGGGTGAACTATGCGGGGAATTATGGATATCATTCCAAAGATAAAAGTATCCGCTGTAAAAAATGCTTGTCAACCTGTTGTAAAGATTGGCAACCATTTAAACCTGTTTTAAAATTATGCAGAACCAGGCTTTGCTTTCGGTTTAATCCTTTTCCGTTCCGGCGATTTTGAAGCAGTTTTGCTATTGTCCGGATGTTTTGCTTTGCTAACTGGTTTTGTTTTAGGTTCTTTTATTTTCTTAGCCGCTTTAACAATATCATCAGCAAGCACATTGCTCATCTTTCTTATCCGTTTAAAAAATTTTTTGGCATCTATTTCACCCCTTATATCTTCAAGAGCGGTTTCAATTTTTTTGGACACCTTATCACGGAATTCTTTTTTTGATATTTTTTTATCGGTCATAGGCATTATTCATTTAATAACTCAAATATAATAGTAGCGTAACATTTCCAATGTTAAGTTTTTCATTTAAGGAGATTTTCATTTCTTTCCTGCCATTCCAGTGCCTCCTGAATAGCGGCAATGGAACTGTACCGGGGCTTATACTGCAAAAGGCGCCGGGCTTTTTCAATACTGCAGCAGGGACTATGAATGAGATGATCCCAGGTAATTTGGGCGTCTTCATCAGATACATATTCCTTCCATGTTTGCCAGTCCAAAAATTTCAGATTCGCAGGTTTATCTAACCATTCAGCTATTGTTTCGGCGTAGCCCCGCATACTCATGGCTTTGGCGGAAACGATATTGAAACTTTCTCCCTTAGCCGCCGAAGCATGACTGATCGCCAGCTCAAAAGCCTGCGCCACATCGTCAGCATGCACATGATGCAGCGTTTCCATGCCCAGGTTAGGCAGTAGCACTTGTTCGCCATTGGCTAATTTTTTGAAGACCTCCGGGTTGAGATTACCTGCCGGGTTAACTGGTTTCCATCCCGGACCAACAATATGACCGGGATGAAGTATGGTTGCGGGAAAACCATTTTGCTTAGATTCCCCCAAAAGATATGCTTCTGCATCGGCTTTGTTCTTTCCGTATTCACTTAAAGGTTTGCGTGGCTGGTCTTCTTCAGTAGGTATCATTACGCTGCGGCCATATACCCATATGGTGCCGCAAAAAAGATACTGCCTGATGCTGCCCTCCAAAGCATTTACCATTTGCGCCGCACTTTTCCTGTTGAAACAAATCATATCAATGACAATATCAGGATCCATTTCGGCTATCCTTTTACCAAAGACATCTTGCTGCCCGGGAGCATTGCGATCCATTTTTACTTCCTTAACCGCATGCCAGGCTGCGTTTTGTATATAGGGCCTGCGTTCGTTGCGTGAAACGGAAATGACATGATGACCCGCGTTTACAAGCCGTGGCGCCAGAAATGTGCCTACATGGCCGGTACCGCCAATAATAATGATGCGCATGTTTAAAAATTCAGCAAATGATGAATGCTGTTGTAGTTAGCGGCTGTCAGTAATCAGCGATCGGTGGCCGATTGTTGCAGGTTTCAGGGGTATCTCCCTGTAACATGCAACCTGAAACCTTTATTCGCCTTCAGGGTAATCCGCTCCTTTGGTAACGTTCTCCCAATCATCAAAATCGCGTTGCAATGCGGCCAGTTTATTTTTTGCGTTCCTTAAGGCAGCGGAACCCAGCAATAATAGTAAAGGTGGATTTTCAGATTCCACAACATTTACAATCGCTTTTGCGGCACGCACGGGATCGCCTTTCTGGCTGCCACTATAACCACGCACTGTATTTTTATTTGCACCCGCCGTGGGCGCATAATCGTCAATAGTTAAGGCGCTGTCTTTTGCTGATCTGCCCGCCCAGTCGGTACGGAAGCCGCTGGGAGCAACAGTGGTTATTTTGATGCCAAGATGAGCCGTTTCTTTGGCTAAAGCTTCAGAATAGGCAGTAACGGCAAATTTGGTAGCGTTATAAAAACCAAGCGCCGGAAATGCAACCAATCCCCCGACAGATGATATATTAATGATATGACCACTGCGCTGTTTGCGCATAACCGGCAGTATTGCTTTAGTAACATGCGCCAGTCCCCAAAAATTGATCTCAAACATGCGGCGCACTTCCTCTTCCTCACTTTCTTCTATCGCCCCAAAATAACCGATGCCGGCATTGTTAACCAGCACATCAATACGGTTAAACTTTTGCAATGCCTGGGTTACAACTGCATTGATATCGGATTGCTTTGTTACATCCAATGGCAAAGCGATAGCCGTACCGGGATAAGGAGCTACTATATCAATTACATCATCTGTATTGCGGGAAGTCACTACGGCTTTGTATCCCTGTTTCAATACCAATTTGGCCAATTCGCGCCCAAAGCCTGTGGAACAGCCCGTTATTAACCATACTTTATCCATTTAATTTTATTTTTAAATATATTTTTGAGCAGCAGGAAATAGGTGTACTCCATTAAATATACGAATGAAAGCTATTGTAATTTATGTCTTTTGCTTTTTTACACTCTTTCGCGGCAATGCACAAAGCAGCAAACCGGAGTTTAAAGTAATTGCTTTTTACACGGCCAAAAACGACAAGGCACATATCAGTTTTGTGCATGAGGCCAACAGGTGGTTTCCGCAAATAGGCGCCCGTTATAATTTTGTGTATGATTCCACCAACAACTGGAATAACCTGAACACCAAATTCCTTTCCCAATACCAGGTAGTGCTTTTTTTAGACACCCGGCCTGAGACTACCGGACAAAGAAATGCTTTCAAAAAATATATGGACAATGGCGGAGCCTGGATGGGATTCCACTTTGCAGGTTTCGCACTTACTCCTTCGGATTTTCCACAGAACTGGAACTGGTATCACAATGAATTTATAGGGGCGGGACAATACAAAGGAAATACCTGGAGACCAACATCTGCTATTTTACGCGTTGAGGATTCAACTCATCCTGCCACGAGGCATTTACCGCAAACATTTACATCTTCTCCCAATGAATGGTATAGCTGGGAAAAAGATCTGCGGCAAAACCCGGACATCAAAATTTTACTATCCGTTGACTCATCAAGTTTCCCGCTCGGCACAGGGCCTAAACCACATGAAATATGGCACAGTGGCTACTATCCGGCAGTGTGGACGAATACAAAATACAAAATGCTGTATATCAATATGGGGCATAACGATATTGATTATGAACATAAAACCAATAAAGAATTGTCCTTCCAGTTTAATAATCCGGTTCAAAATAAACTGATTACTGACGGATTGTTATGGCTGGGACAAACAACGAACTATAAACCATAAACGACTATTTAACTGCTTTTTCCGCATTGATTTGCCCGTTACCAAAATAGCCATCTTTGCCATGGGCGCCCAGATCTGTAGAAGCGTTTTTTAATACCTGGTCAATCATTTCCGGCGAAGCACGTTTCCCATATTTTCCATATAATAAAGCGGCAACAGCACTGACGTGCGGTGCAGCCATACTTGTTCCGGCAGCCCATGAATAAAAGAGCTCATTAGTAGTTTCATCAATGCCGCCAATATTAAATATAAAATCGAACACAAACTCATAGTTTACCACAAACCCCACTTGTACTACCTGCGTATTTAATGGATTGCTGTAATTGCCACCCGGTGCACCATATGCGATGAATTTTTTGCCTGAATTGGTAAAAATAGAAGGCAGATACAAAGAAGTATCCTGGTTTATACCCCATCCCAATGGACCGTTGGCAGCAATGGCTAATACTCCCTTACACGCTGCGGGGTAAGTAATAAAATCCTTCTCAAAGTCGTAGTTATAAGCATCGTTGCCTGCTGCCGCAATTACTGTAACATCCTTTTTGTTGGCGAATTTAACCGCCCTGTTCATTGCTGTAACCAATTCTTTTATATCCCTGCCGTACTGCACTATTAAATCGTCTGATGGATCATCCGGCGTACCATTATCATCCATATATGTTCTACGGGGCAATTCTCCGCCAAGGCTCATATTAATAACATGGGCGCCATTAACAGCCGCATAATAGATGCCATTTATTATCGCGCTGAATGTTCCGTCTCCTTCATCGTTTAATACTTTTATCAAAATGAGTTTTGCCTGCGGGGCTACGCCAACCACACCTTCATCATCATTCAACGCAGCAATGGTGCCTGCAACATGTGTTCCATGGCTAAAACCTTCTGTTCCATGATACTGTATCTCTTCTCCATCAACAAAATTATGTGAGAGCATAATATTGGGCATTATTTCCGGATCGTTCAGCAAAAAGCCACCATCCAGCACAGCTACTCTTGCGCCGCTACCCTGGAATCCTTTAGCCCATGCCTGCTCTGCATGCACGGAATTCAATCCCCATTGTAAAAAACGTAAAGGATTATTATTTACTATAGGCGGTGGAGTGGCATTCTTTCTGTACGATGCTCCTGCTGCTGTTATTTCCCTTTTGCTAATTCTATGTATTTTTTCCGGCAGTCTCCAGTTCAATACAACATCCACCACTACCGATTCAATACCTGCAACCCGGCGGGCCTTTTCGGGAAAGGATGGGTCGGGTGTTTGTACTTCTATTAGTCCTAATTCATTATTGCTATTCTTTAATACAAATCTTCTTACACCCAGCTTGCTTAATTCTGCGGCTATATTTTGTGTATTAATACCTTCTTTTACAACAATAATAAATCCACGGTCCTGGTTGGGAATGTGCAGCGTTCCACTGTTTTCAAATCTTGCATTCATATCTTTTGTGCAGGAAGTGTAAAGGATACCAATGCATAAGGCGAATAAGCATAGATTGTTTCTCATGGCAATAAGTTTAAATTTTTAGAAAATAAAACGGGATATTGAGGATGGAGATCTGTACTTACACAGGGGAGGAATGAAATGACCAACAAATCTTGCAAAATAATATTACATTATCAAGGAAGTATATAAATATATTTTCCTTATCCCGTTTACATTTGTGCATAAACGCATTCATTATGGGTACAGATTATATTATTCCCGCACAAACGAGAATCGGGCATGTACATTTAAAAGTATCGGATATTGAAAAGTCGCTGGCGTTTTACCGCGATTTGCTTGGGTTTGAAGTAACCACCATGTATGGCAGCCAGGCCGCATTTATATCTGCCGGAGGCTATCATCATCATATTGGTTTAAATACCTGGCATAGTAAGGGAGCGCCACAGGCGCCAGTGTATGGTGTTGGTCTGTACCATACAGCCATTGTTTACCCCACACGTAAAGATCTTGCGGTCATTTTTGAACGCCTGCGAAAGGCAAAATATCCATTAACAGGGGCAAGCGATCATGGGGTATCAGAAGCATTGTATTTAGATGACCCTGATGGTAATGGCGTGGAGTTGTATTGGGACAGGCCAAAGGAATTTTGGCCGTCTAAAACTGATGGATCATTGGATATGTATACAAAAGCGCTTGACCTTGACGATCTTTTAAAAACATTAGACTGACAGGTAATATTGATTTTTCGTATTTATAATCAGGATTTACCCGTAAACTGGTTATTTTCGCGACAAACAAACTCATGTTGTTATGTACACAGGAATAAAACATTTTCATTCGGGACTGGCTTATTTGTTACTGGCAGGATTGGTTATAGCGATTATTTATGCAATCGCATCACGCAAAAAAAGCTTTACCGCCGGAAGCCGTAAAATAGCTTTAATTGGATTGATATGTGCTCACCTTCAGTTCCTGTTGGGAATAGTGCTTTATTTTCTGTCGCCATTGGGTGCTTCCAATTTTTCGGGAGATGCAATGAAAGAGAAAGTGTCAAGATTGTATATAATAGAACATCCTTTAATGATGCTTATTGCCGTTGTATTGGTTACCATTGGCTATTCCAGGGCTAAAAAGCTAAGCAGCAACACCAAGAAATACAATAGTATTATCCTTTTTTACAGTATTGCTTTGATTTTAATGCTGAGCGTTATTCCGTGGAATGTATGGCCATAAATCCACAGATTTTATAACCCGCAGTACTTTTAGATATCAGCGCTGTATTATTAAGTATTTTACCCTTTGGGAATTTACAATAAGCCGGCTACTGCCTTGTCTTAATAAATGGCAGCACCTGTGATGGCCGGCTATTTCCTTGCCCGAAAAGCGATTAAATCGTAAATAAAACGTATCTTTGCATTATTATTTGAGTTAATCTTTTGTAAGCGAACAATCTCTGCTCTCATATTTTTCTTTTACACCAGCGCACTGCTCAAGTTTTATTTGGTTTCTGTCTGCTATGAAAATATAAGAAATGTAGATTTCGGATGCCGGGTGCAGACAAGATTCGTTTTACCAATTGGATAACCATATTCCTGGGGCTAAATAAAATGATTTGCCAAAGTGGTAGCTTTCAGTTTATTAATGCACCGGATGGTATTGCTGTAGAATAATTGTACTATATTAAACAAATTCTCGTATGACAAATGATAAAATAGAAAAGTTCATTGAATGCAAACCGAAGAAGAATGTTAAGGTAAATATCCATTTTAAGCAGAGAGCTACGGTAAAAGGATTATTTATCCGTACGGATGATTATGAGGAACTGAAATCAAAAAATTTTTGGCGTATTGTGTCGGATTCGAAAGTAGAAGAATGGGAAAAAACAAAAGATAGCAGTCTGGCGCGTATATACAATGGCGCCGAATTTACCCGCCTGAGTGATAATTGAAAAGCAGTTGTGCCTCACTATTGGTTGCGGAAAATGATTTAACGTTCAACAGTTAATAAAATGAAAAAATAATATTTGTATGTTCACACAAACATGGAAAAAATATCTCCCGGTTATCGTTATCCTTTTAAAACGCTCTGCCGGTTCGGAGCAAAAGCTGAGTATGAACCATACAGATTTTGAAAGGGCAACCGGTGGACGTAAAATCAAATTCAGCTTTACACAGCTCCAGCTCAACAAAGGGCGAATCAATTCTGAAATAAAGCAGGCTGCCGTTGCTAAAGAACTGGCCGATCTGTTGCGGGAAGATGCAGTGACCAAAAAGTTAATTGCAGGTCAGTATCTTGAATTTTCGCTGAGCAACGATTTTCAACTGAGCATTAAAAACAATACTCCCCTCGCTGAAGCAACTGTTGAAGCTGAGTCGTAATAAACTATCCAGGTAAAATTCCGGGCGTTGGATATATTGCTCCAACTGTCTTCTTCCACTGTATGTAGCTACATTAACAACCTCTTCCGCTTTTATTTAAGTCTCTTAATATGAATGCCCGCAATGCGGCGGTTACCTGTGATCGCCCCATATTCCTATAAAGCAATATCCAGAAGTTCATAAGGATGGTATCAACTTTACTTATACAAACTTAGCTTTGCAGCAATATTTTAAAAAAAACCTTTATGTCATCTAAATCGAAAATTGCACTGGTAACAGGCGGAAGCCGTGGATTGGGAAAAGATATGGCATTAAGCATAGCCAAAAAAGGGATAGACGTCATTCTTACCTACAGAACAAATAAAGAAGAAGCGGAAGATACCGTACGCCAGATAGAAAGCGGCGGACAAAAAGCCTCATCACTTGCATTAGATATGAACCGGTTTTCTTCGCTTGATCAGTTTGTAAAAGAAGTGATCCATATACTCGGGACAAAATGGAATACGAACAACTTTGATTTTTTGGTAAACAATGCCGGTATGGGCGCCACTGTTCCCTTTTTAGAGGTAACAGAAGAACTGTTCACTGAATTTCTGAATGTACATTTCAAAGGCATTTATTTTCTTACACAAAAACTTGTGCCCTTAATAAATGAAAATGGCCGAATTATTAATATTTCTACCGGTACTACCCGGTTTTCCAATCCGGGCTATTCCGTTTATGCATCCATGAAAGGCGCAATAGAAGTTTTTACCAAATACCTTGCAAAAGAATTAGGAACAAAAGGTATTGGTGCAAATGTGGTAGCGCCCGGGCCCATTGAAACAGATTTCAACAGTGGGGCTATCCGCGGCAATCCTCAAATGAAAGAAAGGCTGAGCAGCCTGTCGCCATTGAACCGTGTGGGTGCTGCAAATGATATAGGCGGTGTGGTAGCTTTTCTTTGTACGGAAGAGGCCCGGTGGATCAACGGGCAACGTATAGAAGTGAGTGGTGGTATCAATGTATAAAAAGCGACCAGATAGAAAAATAAAAAGGTCGGCAGTTTATCTTACCGGGGCATTTTCTAATTGCAGGTTAAGTTATTGAGTTTAGTATGACGTGAAGGCTTATTAACGCAGCGGTTTTCACTACGCCGTTTTTCAACCCGCAATTAAAGCGGTGGAATAACAGAAAATAAAAAGTTACATCGTTGTTTGCCTGTGTGCTTTGTAGTACGCGCAAAAGGCTTTCATAAAACATATCTCGCATTTGGGTTGCGGTCTGCAAATCTCTCTGCCATGAAACGACATCGCCATACCCGCATCCCATTCTTTTTGTGGCAATACCGCCATCAGTTGTTTTTCAATTTTATTTGCATCGGTTCCGGTGGCGATACCGAGTCGTGGAGCAACACGTACTACATGCAGATCCACAATTATGCCTTCTGCAGGTTGGCCTGATTCACGCAAAATAACATTGGCCGATTTTCTGCCTATACCTTTTAAAGCAGTAAGACCTTCAAGGGTTGTTGGAATATTTTTATCGTCTTTAATCGTCTGCCCCATCTCCATCAGCCATTTTATTTTATTGCCGAAATTGCGCACCGATCCGATAAACGGCGTTAAGGTTTCGGGAGTGGCTTTTGAAAGCGCCCGCATATCAGGAAAAGATTCAAATAATTTGGGTGCGAGTTCATTAATATGCCTGTCGGAATCCTGTGCCGATAAAACCACCATTACCACCAGTTGGTAAACGTTTTCATAATTCAGCGGGTGTTTTTTGTTTTTATATTTTTTGATCAGCGGCTTAACGGCTTCGGCCCAGTTGATTGCGGCAGACATAGTAAAAGTTTAGAGGGTAAATCTACTTAAAATACAGGAAAGGAAATACAAGTAATGAAAACAATAGGTAGCAGCATTATTATCCTGTGTTTGAGTTTATTTAAGTGGGAAAAGTTCCGGACAATTAAAGGAGACATAAAATACATATCTGTTTAGAAGGAAATTGTATCTTTTAATAGGGTGGATGGTAGTGAAAAATTGTAATTTAAATTAAAACCCGACATTTGCCTTCCAAAATATTATAGTGATGAATGAAATCTTGCAAAGGGAAGCGGCAATAACACTGGTAAAAGATACTTTCAGCCGGTTTCTTTGTGATTATTTACACCTGACAAAAGTGTCGTCTCCACTTATTGTGTTAGATGGAACGGGGTTGAATGATGACCTGAATGGTATTGAGCGACCTGTTTCATTTCCTGTCAAATCTTTGAATGAACAACGCGCTGTGGTTGTTCACTCTTTGGCCAAATGGAAACGTGTTCGGTTAAAAGAGCTGAATGTAGATACCGGCAGGGGTATTCTTACTGATATGCGTGCGCTTCGACCGGATGAAGATTACAGTCCTATACATTCTATTTATGTTGACCAGTGGGACTGGGAAAAACATATTGATGTTACCGACAGAACTTTGTCATACCTGAAAAAAACGGTAAGTTCTATATTTAATGCTTTAAAAGAAACAGAACAGGTTGTATCTCAGTATTACCCGGATATGCTGCCTCAACTTCCGGAAAAGATACATTTTATTCATTCTGAAGATCTGTTACAACGCTTTCCCGGCCTTTCGCCCAAAGAAAGGGAAAACGCTGTCGCAAAAAAATTCGGAGCAGTATTTATTATAGGTATTGGCAACAAACTGTCACATGGTAATCCTCATGATGGTCGTGCAGCAGACTATGACGACTGGAGCACTGAAAATGAAGAAGGACACAAAGGTTTAAATGGAGATATCATTGTATGGCATCCTGTTTTACAGTCGGCATTTGAACTTTCTTCTATGGGCATTCGTGTAGATAAAAATGCATTGATCAGGCAGTTAAAAGAAAAAAATTGTGAACAAAAATCAACCCTACCTTTTCATAGCAGTTTACTAACCGGCAAGTTGCCCGAAAGCATTGGCGGAGGTATTGGCCAATCAAG
Source organism: Agriterribacter humi (assembly GCF_009192765.1). Lineage (GTDB taxonomy): Bacteria > Bacteroidota > Bacteroidia > Chitinophagales > Chitinophagaceae > Agriterribacter > Agriterribacter humi. The sequence goes on from NZ_VOHQ01000018.1 coordinate 80,950, forward strand.
ATTGTGCATGTATTTATTAAGAAAATCGCATATTGGGGAAGTGCAGGTCAGCATATGGCCTTCAGAAGAAAAGAAAAAGATGTGCGGGAAGGGAATTGTTTTGTTGTAATGATTATTAAACAGACAATATAAAACCGGCACTTTGATTATATTTACATCTTACAAAACCAAAGACAATTTTATGCAAATGAAAACCTTCGCATGTTTTTCAATTATTGCTGCTGCCATTTCGCTTTACGGATGTGCGGGCAATAACTCATCTGCCGATACTGCCAGCGCTCCCGCCGCCGATTCTACGGTGATTCCGCCGGTTGAAACCAACGCTCCTAATGTGGATTACAAGCCCGCCTTTGAGGGACAAACCAGAGTTAATGGAGTAAAAACCACCACACCTTATAAAGTAGAAAAGATAGCCGAAAATCTGGGCAGGCCCTGGGCAATTGTTCCTATGCCCGACGGCCGGTTATTGGTAACAGAAAAGTCGGGTTACATGGAGATCCACAGTGCCGATGGTGCATTGGTTAAAAAAATTACCGGTTTCCCCGCAGTGGACGATGGCGGCCAAGGTGGTATGCTTGATGTAGCATTTGATCCGGAGTTTGCACAAAATAAAACGATCTATTGGTCATTCTCTGAAAAAAAGGGTAAAGGAAATTTAATGGCGGTAGCCAAAGGGCAAATCTCTGCCGATGAAGCTACTGTTCAAAACCCCACTGTTATTTTCCGCGCCACACCGGCGTTGGAGAGCAAAAATCATTTTGGTTCCCGCCTGGTATTTGATAAAGATGGCAACTTGTTTGTAAGCACAGGTGAAAGATCAATACTGGAAGGACGGAAGCAGGCGCAATGGCTGAACTCTGGTCTTGGAAAGATATTTAAGATCACCAAAGAAGGTAAACCTGCTACGGGCAATCCTTTCATTAACCAGAAAGATGCCATGCCGGAAATTTATGCATATGGCATACGCAATGCACAAAGTCTTGACCTTAACCCGGTAACCGGGGATTTATGGGAGGCTGAATTCGGTCCGCGCGGTGGCGATGAACTGAATCGCATTCAGGCAGGTAAGAATTACGGCTGGCCTACTATTACCTATGGAATAGAGTATGATGGCAGAAAGATTGGTGATTCCATTCAGCAAAAAGAAGGGATGGAACAACCTGTTTATTACTGGGATCCGGTAATTGCACCCAGTGGTATGGTATTCTATACAGGTGATGCGATCCCGGAATGGAAAAATAACCTGTTCATAGGAGGATTGGCCAGCATGCATATTATACGGCTGGTAATTGAGAATAATAAAGTGGTTGGAGAAGAAAGGTTACTGGCGGATAAGAAAGAAAGGTTTCGGGATGTGGCCCAAAACAATGGCATACTATACGCGGTTACCGATGGCGGAAGTATGTACAGGATCAGCAAACAGTAGAACTGCAAAGCAATTGAATAAAAAATCCCCGGTAGCAGGCTACCGGGGATTTTTTTATAGGGATATGCATAATGCTCTGCATGAGATAAGAGGGTTTGGTTCAACAGGTGCCACATCTCTCGTTTTGATACTTCAAAGGCGGAGGGCACTTAGCCACTCTCCGGGGTGGAAAGGGGATTGCCTGCTTACCGGCAGGCAGGGGTGAGTTAAAACAAGGCTGGTAAATGCTTTTGTCATTTTTCCCAAACAACAATGCCCCAACCATAAACTCCCAAACTATAAACTATAAAACTTATTTAGCCGGGGTTAAAACAATATTCCTGTATTCAATGGGTCCATGATCACCCTGGATGTATATGGGTCCCGGTTCTCCCTCATTGCTGTTTAACGCGCCACCGGTAATACCGGGTATTGCCTGGTTACAAATTACTGTTTTACCGTTCAGTACAACCGTAATCATTCTGCCTGTCAGGGTTATATCATAAGCCTGCCATTCACCCGCATTTTTAGCCGCCATCTCGCTCGGGGTGAGAAATCCGTATACTGCTCCAAGCAGATCTTTTTGCGGCTGTTTTCCTTTGCTGTCTTCTATCTGTACTTCATAGCGGCCACGCAGGTAAATGCCACTGTTACTGCCGCTGGGACAACGAAATTCAATATGGAGTTTAAAATCCGTAAACGTTTTATCCGTGATCAGGTTGGCGCCCGATTTCGGACTTGTTAATACCCCGGAAATAACCTTCCATTGATTTTCACCCAGCGCTTTCCAACCCGTAAGGTCTTTGCCATTAAACAGCTTCAGCGGAGTTCCCCAAACCGGCGCCTTTTCTCTTATCAATAACGGGGCTCTGCGGGCAGTCCAGTTATATGTTTTGCCATTGGCAGCCGTCATGGTGCCTGCTAATACCTCACCCTGGAGGGTTCCTTCAAAAGAGAGGTCATTATCCTCTTCTTCCCACTGCGGCGGTAAGCTGAAACTTATTTTTCCATCGGCAAAATGAATAAGGGAAACAGGACGGGCACTACCGGTAATTCCCACATACTGTCCTACCAGCCTCTTATGACCCGAATGGATCACTTCGAGCCAGGCCGGGAACTTTTTCCCACCATCCTCAATCGTAATATCCCAGCGCCCTTCAATGGCCGGGTCAGCGGGTTTTCCGGAAGAAATTATACCTGCTTTAGCTGATACAGATGCTAATGACAAGATGAAAACAACTGGTATTAACATGCGTCTTGTGATATGCTTCATATAGATTACTGATATTTTTTTCATCCGCTAATGTACTAAAGAAACAAATATGATGAAGATATGCTGCTGAAGAAGAGCAAAGGTTAAGTTTTGGGTATGTGCACAGCAATACTTGTACCCTTCCCAATTTCACTATCAATAACCAGTACAGCATTTACTGAAACTGCCCGTTCACGCATCCTGATCAACCCCGGATCTTGCTTTATCTTTTCCTTATCGAACCCTTTACCATCATCAATGATTATAAGCCTGATGTGACCGGCTTCCTCTGTAATGCTGATTTTTACGGTGCTGGCCTGCGCATGATACATCACATTACTAAGCGCTTCCTGGCAAATCCTGAAGAAGTCCATTTTAATTTCCCGGGTTAAACTTTCTTCATCGTATGCACTTTCAAACGAACAGGGTATCCCGTTTAAAATGGAAAACTCTTTACAATGCCATTTCAATGTTTCATTCAGCCCAAGATCGTCTAACATATGGGGACTAATGGAAAAAGAAATTCTACGTATTGTACTGATCAGCAGTTCGGATGCCGCCAATGCATGTTCTATCCTGCTTTTTGATGATAAAGACAGTTCCGCTTCCCTGATGTATATATCTTCCAGATCCAATTTTACAACAGAAGCCAATTGAGCCAGTTCCTCATGCAATTCAACTGCAAGGTATTTTCTGTCTTCTTCTATACTGCTTTTAAAATGGGTAGCTAAACTTTTAAATTTTGCATACTTTTCTTCAAACTGCTTTTCGATTTGTTTTTTTTCAGTAATATCTTTTGCAATGGCAAATACAATTTCTTTATCCGGAAAATAGATGGAAGTCCATGCCAGCCAAACAAAATTTCCCTGTTTGGTAATATACCTGTTCTGAAAATTAAGGAGCGCCTTTCCACTCAACAGGCTTATTCGTTCCTGGCGTGTAAATTCCCTGTCTTCCGGATGTATAAAAGACTCAATAGGGCGGGCATATAATTCCGCTTCCGAATAGCCAAGTGAATTAATAACAGCAGGATTTACCCTTTTTAAAAAACCATCCTTTCCTGCTATGCATACCAGATCAGGTGTCCTTTCAAAAAAAGTAAACATTTCATGTCCTGCGTTGGTTAAATGCGTCATAGTTTATGAAAGTCTGCCAATATTCTTTTGCGAAATTACCAATATGGTAACATCGTGTAAAATAACTCAGACGGAAGGTTCGAAAGAACCTGCTATTTTCTGAATATTCGTGGTAAAGTTAATGTTGTAAATCTGATACTTGCGGATACACTTATCAAAGGAGTACTATTTATCGGCTATAAATGCCGTTAAGATAAAAGTAGCTTCCTGCCTTTATACTATTAAATGATAAAATCTCGTTTTGATGATGAAAAACCAAGCAGGTGTTAAATATTATCCTGATCCCAATTATAAAATCACAAAAGTCTTAAGTATTATTGCTTTTTATTTATTACACCCTACCCCCATGAAAGCTTTAAAAAATACTTTTTTTAGTTTATCTGCCAGCTTTTTTCTTCTTTGCCTTATTGCAACAAGCTGCCAGAAATCGGTCGAGCTTCCCCAAACTTCTGAAGCAGACCCTTCGGCAATCTTTAAATTGCCATTTAGCTCAATCAGCAGTGCAAATATTAATATTACAGGCAATTTTAGAACTGGAGTACCGCTCAGCGATTCGGAGCGTATAAAGTTGAAAGTGGATGTTATTAAACCCGGGAACTGGAATTATAAAAGCGATACCATTAATGGTATTTCGTTTTCGGGTTCTGGTATACTTGCAGATACCGGTCAACAAATACTTACCTTATATGGCGCCGGTATTCCTCTGGCGCCGGGAAATATTTTACTTTCTGTAAAGGAAGACACTGCTTTGATGCGCTTAACTGTTCCTGTATTGCCAAAAGATACGGCATCCGAACCTGTGCCTGAAGCGTTATATTTTAAAATAACGATAGATGGTACTCAATATGACCTGACAGTTACGGATGATGGGCTTAACCAGATTGTAGATATGCTGGGAGCTACGGAAGATGGTGATACTGCTTCCATTGGAACGGGAATGGGACCTGTTGCTTATCCATCTCCGCAGGGAAAAGGGACTATATCATTACAAAAAGGCTTTATATATGATTATTCTTCGGCCACAGAGGAAGATTTTAAAAAATTCTTTCAACCGGGATCATATCCTTTTGCATTCAACCACACTCAGAACATAGGAGCTGGCATTATAATCTCCTGGGCCAGTTCAGAAGGAAGTTCAGAAGGACGACATTATTCTACCTTCAGTTTGGTCAGCAATAATGATCAAACAGGCAGCTTTTTTAGAATAACCGGCATAGAAGATGGATTTAATTCCAGCGGAAAATATTTCGTAAAAGTAAAAATGCAATTCAGGTGTAAACTTTATGAAGTACACACAAAAGAGATAAAAGAATTAACTGCCGGTGAAATGGTTACTTATTTTGTAAAAAATCATCGCTGACATACAGTACAAAATTGTAAAACCAGGTATTTAATTGAGACAAATGAAAACTGCCGGATCGAATACGGATTCTTTTACCGTACCAGGGTTGCAAGCTAAACTGCCTGAAAATATCAGTTGCCTGTTGCTTCTGTATATTTCTTAAAGTTGTCGAGTATAGCCTGCCAGCCACCCTGCTGCATTTCCACGGAGTGCGTATCTTCTGCTTCAAAGCTTTCCGTTATTTTGGTTTGTTTTCCCTGTGTGGAAAAAATTATTTTCACTTTTCTGCCATCCCCAAGTGTGTATTCAATGTATTCATTGAGTGTTACCGCATCGTATACACCTCCAAAATCAAAGCCCATACTGCCGTCTTTGGCTTCCATCCGGGATGTAAAACTGCCGCCTGCGCGCAAATCATTTTCTGCACGCGGAGTATGCCAGTCATCGGAAGCATTGTTCCATTGGATAATGTGTTCGGGTTTTGTCCAGCATTCCCAAACTTTTTCTACCGGTGCATTAATTGTATTTTCCACCGTAATGGTTGTTTTGTTCTGCGTTGCCATTTCTTAAAGTTTAATCGTTATTGCCTTTATTTTACTATGCAAACATCCAAAAACCATGCGAAACAAACGAAGTGCAAAAGCGACATTATATGGGTTGTTTGCGACAATCATTAAGCGAAATCCAAATGTGGCGTTTAATATTAAATGCTAAAACTGTAAGAAATTCATTGAACTTACGACTAATGAATTAAAGTGGAAAATTAGAATGGAAAAAGAATTCACTGAATTAATAAATAATCACCGTGCATTGATATTCAAGGTGTGTAACCTGTATTGCAGCTACCCCGAAAGCCGGAAAGATCTGTTCCAGGAAGTGGTTTTGCAACTCTGGAAGTCTTTTCCCGGTTTCAGGAAGGCGTCGGCCAACAGCACCTGGATTTACAGAGTAGCACTCAATACAGCCATATCCAATTTCAGAAAAGAATCGAAGAAGCCGGAAAAACGCCCCCTTACCCTACTGGAGCTTGACATTCCGGATATACCGGGCACTTCAGAAAAAGAAGAAGACCGGAGCGCGCTTAACCAGGCAATCGCAAAACTCACAGAAATAGAAAAAGCTGTTATTATGCTGTACTTAGATGAAAAAACCTATGATGAGATAAGTGAAATTATTGGCATTTCCAACAGCAATGTAGGGGTAAGATTAAACAGAATAAAAAATAAATTAAGTGAACTTATAAAAACCAATTACAATGAATATTGATCAATTAAAAACAGACTGGCAGCGATACAATCAAAAACTTGAATTATCAAAGCGCTTAAACGAGGAGCTTATACACAGTATGCTAAAAGAAAGATCGCGGTCGAGGATTGCAAAGATCAGGCGTGATAATATAGTTTATATGATTTTAATGATGATGAATTTGGTGATCCTGGCAGCTATATTCACCGGCAATCCCTTTGATTTTAAATACGCACTACAGTATATTCCGTATGGTATTTTAGCAATCGGCGTGCTGTTGGCTATTGTTTCTCTTTTTAAAAGTTTACAAAGCTTTAATGTGAATTTAAACCATGTGAATCTTGATTTTTTTCTTAAAAAAACAATTGCCGAATTTGAGAAGAACAGGAAAATGGAAAGATGGTTTGGTGTCATTATCGTATCTGCAGGCGTTTTAACAGGCTTATCCTTTTTACCCAACAAACTGCAAAATAAACCACCGGGTCAGGCATTGATTGAAACTGCTGTTAGTATGGTACTAACCGTGGTCATTTATATCATAGCATTTAAACTGGGGGCATTTAAAAACAGGAAGAAAGAAGGCTTTGAAAATGATTTAAAAGAACTGAATACATTAAAAGCTATTTCTTCAGAATTAGGTGATAAATGACCAATCCGAATGAATTATCTTCGCCGCCTTATTTAAAAACGGAAGTATGAAACTGGATGAAATATTGCTTAAAAGAAGCGAAAACAAGTGTGAATTATGTAAAGCGGAGGATAGGATTATAGTGTACGAGGTGCCCCCTGCATCGGGTGCAAGTGAAGAGAACTGCATTATAATATGTAATACATGTTCTGTGCAAATTGAAAAAAAAGCGGAATTAGACAGCAGCCACTGGAAATGTTTAGCGGAAAGCATGTGGAGCGAAGTGCCTGGTGTGCAGGTAATGTCGTGGCGAATACTGAACCGGCTGCGGAATGAAAGCTGGGCGGCAGATAACCTGGATATGATGTACCTTGATGAAGAACAACTTGCCTGGGCCAAAGCAACAGGTGACCATGAAAATGACGGAACAGTGGATCTGCATAAAGATTGTAACGGCCAGGTATTGCAAACCGGCGACTCCGTAGTGTTGATTAAATCACTGGATGTAAAAGGTTCAACACTGAATGCCAAATTGGGTACGGTAGTAAAAAACATCCGTGTAGTGGAAAATAATATTGAACAGATTGAGGGGAAGATAGAAGGACAGATGATTGTAATCCTTACTAAGTATGTAAGAAAGCAGAACAGTTAATTGTTAATGTTAAGTACACTAAAAAGACCATAAAAGAATTTGCCATCTGCCTGGATGGATATTCCCCGGTACGCTTCCGGAATTACCGGCAAATGCGTGAAAAATTGATGTATCTTGTCATGAGGAATCTTTATTATTATAAAACCCGCATTATGAAAAAAGCTTTCGCTTCATTTTTTCATTCGTCACCCTTGCTTAGAGTGGCTTTGGTTTTAATAACAATATACCTGTTCCCGGCGGAGAACATATATGCGCAGGAAGGCATAAAGCTTCCTGATGAATACCAATTTAAGCTGGGCATTACCTACGAAATGTCGTCAGGTAAAAATAATAATTTGAAAAAAACACAGGACATTAACATGTGGTATTCTGAAGCCGGTTATACAGGTGTTGGAGTGGGGAACCAGGCTGCAATGTTTATGGTGTATGATATGAAGTCAATGAAAATGATCACACTCATGGAAGCGCAAAAAATGGCGATGATAATGGATATGAAAAAAATGGCAGAACAGGCTGCGGCTAAAACAGGCGCCGTTGAAAAAGACGCAGGTGATGTAAAAATTACCAAAACGGGTAAAACAGAAAAGATACTTGGCTATACCTGTGAGCAGTACAAGATAATCAGCGATAAATCTGAATCCCTGGTTTGGGTTACCAGTGCACTGGGATCAGGATTTGGCAATTATGCCCAAAGCATGGCAATGGCGATGGGCGGTGGTAAAGCAAAAAAAGGGCTGGGTTTTCCGGATATGAAAGGTGTAACCAATGGTATAATGCTGAAAATGGAAGCCACAGATCCTTCAACAGGTGATGTAATGCGGATGGAGGCAACTTCTGTAAATAAAGATGGAAAAAAAATTAATGTAAGCGGTTATACTACGATGAATATGCCGGGGCAGTAATCGAATAATTTGTATAGAATTGATGGTTATTCCTCCAGTTTCCATTTTGGATTCCATACAACTTCCCATATGTGACCATCAGGATCCTGAAAATAACCGGCATAGCCGCCCCAAAATGTATCGGATGGCGGTTTGGTAATTTGAGCGCCAGCCTTTTCAGCCTGCTGCATTACTGCATCAACCTCCTCCCTGGTATTGACGTTATGTCCGATAGTGAATTCTGTTGCATTTGGCAAACCAGGCCGTAATGCTGTGTCGTGTGCAATATCTGCCCGGGGCCAGATGGCTAATTTAAGACCGCTCTGCAAATCAAAAAAAGCGACCGCGCCATGTTCAAATTCAGTTCCAGCAATACCCTGTGTTGGCAAGCCCAAACCATCCCGGTAAAAATTCAATGACCGTTCCAAATCGCTCACACCTAATGTTAAAACAGTAATTCTGGGTTTCATAATTTAAAAATATGTTTTTTATTATTTTGTTGCACAAAAACAGATCGAAGTATTTGATGCAAAGTTAATTTAACTGCCTTTATGTGTTCAGGCTAACCCATTACAGCTATCTTTGTTACAAACGCTGCGTATGCAATCCAATGACCCGCTTCATGGCAAAACGCTTGAAATGATCCTTCAAGAACTGGTGTATCATTTTGGTTGGGAAGAAATGGGAAGCATGATCAGGATAAATTGTTTTATCAGCAATCCCAGTATAAAATCTTCGCTGAAGTTTTTGCGTAAGACACCCTGGGCAAGAAAAAAAGTGGAAGACCTGTATGTCAAATCCCTTACTTAAAAAATAAACATGAATGCGCCCGATATTGAGATCATCATAACACAAACAAAAAAATGGATCACCGATGTGGTGGTGGGTTGCAATTTTTGCCCTTTTGCAGCGAAAGAGCTAAAGCGAAACACAGTTCACTACAAAGTGTTGGCCAATGCTACTGCTATTACGGCCCTGGAAGCAGTTTTAGCTTTACTGCGCCATTTAGATGACAATGACAATATAGAAACATCCTTCTTAATCCTGCCCGGCAGCTTTCCTTTATTTGATGCGTATCTTGACCTGGTTGACCTTGCTGAAAAATTGCTTGCCAAAGAAAATTATGAAGGTATTTACCAGGTTGCCAGCTTTCATCCCCAATATATATTTGCCGGAAGCAGGGATAATGATCCTTCCAACTATACCAATCGTTCTCCTTATGCTATGTTGCACTTTTTAAGAGAAGACAGTGTGAGCAAAGCGGTAGACAGTTACCCGGCTATCAATAAAGTACCGGAACGCAACATCGCCTTTACAAGAGAAAAAGGACTTCGCTATATGCAGCAATTATTGGCGGACAGCCTCTGAAATACCGCTGGCAATGAGCCGCTTTTTTAAAGTTTATATTGTATACCCATTCCAAAAATAGCCAGCGGAAATGTTTTTTCTTTGGTCAGCCATGAACCGCTATATGTGTACGAGCCAATAATATCTATGTGCGCGGCAACAGCGCATCCTACAGTAGGTGATATTACGGGTCTAAGTTTGGTTTTGGAATAACGGTAATGCGCACCGCCTCCGTTAAGTTCAATAAACCATCCGCCCGTTTCTCTTTTAAAATCCTGGTGTATGTAACGTGGTGCGCCAAAGTTAAACCTGTAACCCGCCATAAGAATTATAGCGCTCACGTTATTGAATTTACCATCATCAAATGAGCCCCAAAGCGGGCCGTCGGTTGGCATTGTATGTGTACCCTTTACGGTAATCACATATTGATTATAGGCGTCTGCATTTTGCTGCGCATTAAACATCAGCTTGGCATCCATGGCTACCCCTATTGTTGCAGGATAGGAGAATCCATTATATGAGCCCTGAATATTTACTGCTAACTGGGGCGATTTTGTGGGATAAGGAACTGTTTTTTTGATGACTTGCGCCTGAACTGACATGGCAAGGAACAGAGAGCAGGTGAATCCTAAGAGTAAAAGCTTTTTCATTACATAAAATTTGGTTGAAACAAAAAGGCTTTTCCGCTTTATACCCGGATCATTTAATTTGCAATTGATGCAATGTTAAATGATCATAGAAATAGGATTTTCATCATTGATCATAGAAATGGGATTTTCTGAACCCAAAAATATAAGGATAATGCTGCGTCTATGATATTTTTCGGTGAACCATACAATAGCTTCGGTGAAGGGTCAAAATAAAGCGATTTTTGGAAGGACTAATGCACAATATGGCATGTGCTTAACCTGTATTTACAGGCCGTGCCACCAGATTATTGGAGAGTAACAATAAACAATTATTTATTAAAATGCGCTTTCATTATCTTAGGATAATCGGCCAGCGCCACTTCCGGTTCTGCAATTTCGGGATGCCATAATTTCTCCCATTCGAAACTGTAATATCCCCTGTAATTTCCTTTCTTTAAAAGATCTATCGCTTCAAATACAGGAACTTCGCCCCGCCCTAAAAGGGTGTATTGTAACTTGCCGTTAACCAGTTTGTTATCCTTAATATGCGTATGGAGGATGTATTTCTTCAATTTTTGATATACCTCCACTGGTGATTCTTTAGTTACTGACCACATGTTGGCAATATCCCAAACCAATCCTGTATGTGCATGTGCAGCATGTTGCATAATTTTTTGGAGGTCTTCACTTTTAACCAGGTCGCCATGGGTTTCCATTAAAACCGTTACTTTACTATCCTTCGAAAAATCACCCAATTCCAATAAGCCTTTTGTAATCAGATCTATTGTTGCATTTCTATCCTGCCCTTTTGGAAAATTATTCGGGAATACCCTCACAAAAGGGCAATCTATTTCCTGCGCCAGCTCAATAAACCGGCGGGCTTCATCCATATTTTTTGTTCTTTCCGTTCCTTCAGCAAAGTGCAGGTTGGCAGAAGATCCCAGTCCAGCAAATTGCAGTTTTTTTTCTTTCATCAGCGTAAGCGTATTCCTTTTATTTTGCGCATTTCTGAATGCGGGGCATTTAGTAATATCTAATTCGCGTTGTATGCCTCTTATCTCAATACCCCTATATTCATGTGCTGCCGCAAAGTCAACAATTTCTTTAAAGCTCCAGTCGGGGCAACCGAGTGTGGAAAAAGACAGCAGCGGGTGATCCTTTTTTTTAGTAAAGGAAAAGCCGGTAACAGATGTCCCCAATAATACAGCGGATGTATTCAGAAATTTTCTGCGTGTAAAATGATTCATGAAAAAAAGTTATTTCGTTCGTTTTACATATAAATATAGGTATTGGATATGACAGATGATGCAAATAAGTTAGATCAATGATCTGCCGCTTAACACTTGATTTCAATCTAATTTTCAGTAAAATTGAGGAAATCAAATCATATCGGAAGAAGATGAAGAAAAAAACACTTAATCCCCGGAAGAATTTAGAAAGGCAACTCAGCAATGGCGTACAAATTTAAAACTATCCAATTCTATCCTTTATATCTAAGTAATTGGCTTTTGCGGTTTCTTTAGCTGTTTCATACCCCGCATCTGCATGCCGGATTACTCCTATGCCCGGATCATTTCTCAGCACTCTTTTTAATCTTTGTTCCGCATCATCGCTACCATCGGCTACAATTACCATTCCTGCATGAATACTATAACCCATTCCAACGCCACCGCCATGGTGAAGACTCACCCAACTGGCGCCACTGGCAGTATTCAGCAATGCATTTAGAATTGGCCAATCGGCTACAGCATCGCTGCCATCCAGCATCGCTTCTGTTTCGCGATTAGGACTTGCTACGGAGCCGGTATCCAGGTGATCGCGGCCGATCACAAGAGGCGCTTTTACTTTTCCTGTACGCACCAGTTCGTTAAAGGCAGCCCCTGCCCTTTCTCTTTCGCCTTGCCCTAACCAGCAAATGCGGGCCGGCAAACCCTGGAAAGCGACTTTTTGCTGAGCAAGATCAAGCCAGCGGATCAGCGGTTTATTTTGAGGAAACAGCTCGCGAATTTTATCATCCGTAACTTTTATATCATGTGGATCGCCACTGAGTGCTGCCCAGCGAAAAGGGCCCTTACCTTCGCAAAACAGGGGACGAATATAGGCTGGAACAAAACCGGGAAAATCAAAGCAACGACCATGTTTTAAATCCGCCACGGCGGACAAGTTTAAGGGTTGATAGCTGATATTTTTCTCCTCATATTCCTGTGCCCTGGCCCTGATATTGTTACCGTAATCAAAAGTGATGGCGCCTTTATCCATCAGTTGCAGCATGAGTTGCACATGCAGGTACATGCTTTCATAACTCTGCTCCAGGTATTCCTCCGGGTTGGTTTCTCTCAGTACATTTGCCTGCCCGTTAGTAAGGATGTGCGGTACATACCCGATCAGCGGGTCGTGGGCAGAGGTTTGATCGGTAAGCGTATCAGGAATAATATTGCGTTCGAGCAATCGTTGTAACAGATGAACCGCATTGCATAATATTCCAATGCTCTTCCCTGCTCCTTCAGATTTATACCTCACTGCTTTATCAATCGCATCGTCAATATTTGTATATTTTTCATCGAGATACCGGGTTTCAATGCGCTTGTCAATACGCCATTCTTCCACTTCAGCAATAAGCGCTGTGCCTTCATTCATGGTAATAGCCAGTGGTTGTGCACCACCCATACCACCTAAACCTGCAGTTACATTAAGTGTTCCCTTTAATGTTCTGTTGAAATTTTTATCAGCAATTGCTGAATAGGTTTCATAAGTTCCCTGTACAATGCCCTGGCTGCCGATATAGATCCATGAGCCTGCTGTCATTTGCCCGTACATCATCAGTCCTTTTTTTTCCAGTTCATCAAAATGCTCCCATGTGGCCCATTTGGGTACCAATTGTGCGTTGCTGATGAGTACCCGTGGTGCGTCTTTGTGCGTTTTTAGAATGCCTGCAGGTTTGCCGGATTGTATTAAAAGCGTTTCATCATTCTCCAGTATTTTTAATGCACGGATGATCAGGTCAAGCGATTCAAAATTTCTTGCGGCTTTACCCCGGCCGCCATATACAATCAGATCATCAGGTCGTTCTGCTACTTCGGGATTCAGATTATTGAGTAACATTCTTAATGCCGCTTCCTGTATCCAGCCTTTGCAGGTAATTGTGGTACCTGTGGGTGTGCTGTATTTTACCGGATCGTAGCTTTGTTTAAGTGGATATTCTATAGCTGCCATAACTGTTTCATCTTTTAACAAAATGATTCAGAAAAAAATGTATCCGTGATTTATTCATACTGATTTTTTTGGGGATCCTGTTTCGATTCTATCCAGTCAACTATATAGATTGTTTTGCCTTTAATACGATAATATAATTTATTATGCTTGCTGATGATCAGTTTCCGGTAATCACTTTTTTTTGCAGAAGGCATACCCGCAAAGGGAGTTTGCTTGAGTGATTCTATTTTAAGATAGAGCTCCTTAACGAATTTTTCTGCTGAAACTTTCGACCATTCCTGTTCAATCCATGCAGCAATCTTGCCGGATTTAATTACAAATCTTTTGTTTAAAATTATTTTGTAAGCCATCTGTTCATGGCTTTTTTAAAATCATTCATTGTTAAATACTCACCCGACTCCATCTCTCTAAATCTATCTTCCAGAATAATTATTTGTTCTTCAGTAAGATCATCCTCCCCTGCATCTGCCTCTTTTATACGGTTTTGAATAATATAGGGCACAACATCGTCATTAAGCACGTTTAAGACGTGCTCATCTTCAATACTGTCAATGAGCTGATGTAATTCCTTCTTAAGTTGTTTCTTTGACTTCATAAGATAGCTTTATTCAAATTTACTTAAATTATCTGAAGCTGGTATGTTGCATTCTTCTACGCTACGGCTCAGAAATGCCCCAGCTTTCACCATATCGTCATGCAATACCCTGTCTTCCGTATTAAAAGATACTTCTTTCCGAAAAGCAGCAACTACCTGTTCTACAATATTTGAACTTTTTAGTGGCCGGCGGAATTCCAATGCCTGCACGGCACTCAGCAGTTCAATGGCCAATACTTTTTCTACATTATCAATAATGCGCAAACATTTTGTAGCGGCATTGGCGCCCATGCTTACATGATCTTCCTGGTTGTTGGAAGAAGATATAGAATCTACTGATGCCGGGGTACACAATTGTTTGTTTTCACTTACTATGCCAGCGGCAGTATATTGCGGGATCATAAAGCCGGAATGCAATCCAGGGTCTGTAACCAGGAACAATGGCAATCCGCGCTGGCCGCTGATGAGTTGATAGATACGCCGCTCGGAGATATTGGCCAGCTCACTCATGGCAATGCTCAGAAAATCCAGCGTTAAGGCCAATGGTTGCCCGTGGAAGTTACCACCGCTTAATACCAGCCCTTCATCCGGAAAAATATTGGGGTTATCCGTAACTGAATTGATCTCCTGCAGAAAAACCTGCTTTACGTATTCAAAAGCATCTTTGGTAGCACCATGCACCTGGGGCACACAACGAAAAGAGTAAGGGTCCTGTACCTGCTTTTTCTGTGCAGCAGCTAGTTCACTCCCCGCTATATAATTCCGGATCATTGCTGCCGTGGCTATCTGCCCTGCGTGCGGTCGAATCTCCTGTATCTTTTCATGAAAAGGTTCAGTTGTACAATCAAACGCATCGAATGAAATGGCAGTGATAAGGTTCGCCCATTGTATCAATCTTGCGGCTTTAACCAGGCTATACATTCCGTACGCTGTCATAAATTGTGTGCCGTTGATCAGTGCCAGCCCTTCTTTGCTTTGTAAATGTATAGGCTCCCACCCCTTTTTGGCCCAGGCTTCACCTGTTTTCATTTTTGCATCGCCGTACCAAACTTCGCCTAAGCCTATAAGAGGTAAACTCATATGACTGAGCGGCGCCAGGTCGCCGGAGGCCCCTAATGAGCCCTGGGTATAAATTACAGGCAATACATTGTTGTTGTGCATGTCCATCAGCCGCTTTACCGTATCAATCTGCACACCGGAATAACCATAGCTTAACGATTTTATTTTGAGCGCCAGCATCAGCTTCACAATGGGTTTGGGTACTTCTTCGCCTAAGCCGCAGGCGTGCGACATCAGCAGGTTAGCCTGCAACTGTTCTATCTGTTCATTGCTGATGGCTACATCCTGCAAAAAACCAAAACCAGTATTGATACCATAATACAACTGATCGCTTTTTTCCAGCAACTGGTTAAGATAGCTGCGGCATTTGGTAATGCGTTCATGGGCATCAAAGGTAATGGAGACGTCCTGACTATATTCCAGCAGGTTCTTCACCTGGTCAAAGCTTAGCGGGCTTCTGTCTAAGGGAAGGTAATTATAACTCATGCTGGTATTTTGATTGGTAAGTTAGGTGTGATTGGTTGATTAGGTGACTGGTTTAGTGGTAATGTTTGTGAGCTGATTAAACACATTGCATTATATCACATTAAAAAAACCGTGTAGCTTTAGTAAAGCATTACACGGTTTTAAACAATCAGCTAATATTTTTCTCCGAACCTGTTACAACTTTAAATCCGTAATAATGCTTTGTATGCGTTGATCCAGTTCCGCGCTCACTTTGTCAAAATCAGCGGCACTTTCAAGCCTGGTATTTACGCTAAAATAAAATTTTATTTTAGGTTCTGTACCCGAAGGTCTTGCAGAAATCTTACTACCATCTTCAAGTATAAACTGCAATACATTTGATTTGGGCAGTTTGATCTCCCATTCTTCTCCCGTTACCGGGTTTTTGCCTCTCCGCAGTTCATAATCCAGCAACTGTACAACAGGTGATCCGTTAATGGATTTCGGCGTGTTCTTCCGGAAAGATTCCATCATTTCGGCAATCTCTTCCTGTCCGCGCATGCCTTTTTTGGTAATGGAAATAAGATGCTCC
The DNA here is from genome assembly GCF_009192765.1 of Agriterribacter humi. GTDB lineage: Bacteria > Bacteroidota > Bacteroidia > Chitinophagales > Chitinophagaceae > Agriterribacter > Agriterribacter humi. The sequence goes on from NZ_VOHQ01000018.1 coordinate 97,370, forward strand.
TTATAAAATCCATACTGCACATACAGGTCAATCAATTTTTCAAAAAGACTTCTTCCTTTATTTTTTTCATAAGCGGCCATTTCGCTAAGTATAGCCACAGCGCTCACCGCATCCTTATCTCTTAATTTTGAACCTACCATTAAGCCATAGCTTTCCTCTCCGCCGATAATATAATTTTCACTACTTTCTTTTTCTTTGATCAGCTCTGCGATCCATTTAAAGCCGGTAAGCACATCATAGCAGGTTACGTTATTTTCTTTGGCTATACGGTTGATCATATCGGTGGTTACGATGGTTTTTACCACCATATCATTTGCCCTTGCTATACCCTTGGATTTACGGGCTTCTATAAGATAGTTAAATGCCAGCACGGCTGTTTGATTTCCATTTACCAGCACCCAGTTGCCTTTATGATCCTTAACAGCAATGCCTACCCTGTCTGCATCGGGGTCGGTTCCCAAAAGAATATCTGCATCTATTGCTTTGGCTTTTTTTAAACCAATGCTCATCGCCTCACTTTCTTCCGGGTTGGGATAAACTACCGTTGGGAAGTTGCCATCCGGCTTCGCCTGCTCTTCCACGATAGTGACATTGGTAAAGCCGTATCTTTTTAATAATTCGGGCACAAGCATAATTCCCGTGCCGTGAATGGGTGTGTATACAATTTTGAGATCGTGCTGTCTGGCAATCACTTCAGGATATACGCTCAAATCCTTTGCCATCTGCCAGTACGCTTCATCCATATCCTTACCAATAAGCTGTACCCGGTCTTCGCTACCACCTGCCTGTCCGGCAGGCAGGCTCCACTTCACTTCATCAACAGAGGCAATTTTATCCACTTCGGCGATTACATTTTTATCGTGTGGCGGAACCAATTGTCCCCCATCGTTCCAATAGGCTTTATAACCGTTGTATTCTTTGGGATTATGAGAGGCCGTACATACCACACCGCCCTGGCAACCCAAATGGCGAATGGCAAAAGACAGTTCAGGCGTGGGACGCAACGATTCAAACAGAAAAACCTTAATGCCATTGGCGGCCATCACATTGGCAGTGATCTCTGCAAACCGGCGGCTGTTATTGCGGCTATCATGCGCAATGGCCACTCTTGTTTCACCTCCGGGGTAGGTTTTTTTTAAATAATTGGCGTAACCCTGGGTAGCCATACCAATCGTATACTTATTAATACGGTTGGTGCCCACCCCCATGATGCCCCTTAATCCGCCGGTTCCAAATTCAAGATTTCGGTAAAAAGCTTCTGTTAATTCATCGGGATTTTCTGCTTCGAGTTTTTTTATTTCATTTTTGGTGGCTTCATCAAAAGAACCGTTGAGCCACATATTTACCCTGTCTCTAATTTTGGTGTCCATATTGTATCATTATAGTTTGCAATCAATTTAGGTAAATTCATCGAATTTCGGGGAAACCGGTAAATTATCAAATTATTCGAGCCATGCACCGGTAATATTTTCGTTTTCTACCTCTACAAAAATGTGCTCCTGTAAAGTAGTGGCAACAGCATATCCCACATAGTCGGTATGCACCGGGAAAGTTTTATGTGTTCTGTCTACCAAAGCAAGCGTTTGAATTTTTTTTGGCTGATCCTGCAAAAATGGTTTTAAGGCATATAGCATGGTTTTGCCGCTGTTGGCTACATCGTCCACCACTATCACCACAGCGTCATCAAAGTTTTTCCCGCTGCTTACGGTAATCTTGCCCGGCCGCCTTTTATCGTCTACCGCAATATCCATCACTTCAATCTTTCCTTTAAAAGTATCGCTTAATAATTGTTTCAGCTTTTGGGCAATTACTACTCCATTTTCCCTGATGCCTGCCAATAGTATCTGATCTTCGCCTGTATTGCGTTCCACTATTTCAAATGCCATCCGTCTCAGTATCTTGTCTATTTTTTCTTTAGTAAGAATGTAGTTCTTCATCCTTCATGAATTAATCTTATCAAAACTAAGCGGTATTAATGAATAAAACAATTCGTACTAAACATCTTATCTTAGCGTTACAACTATGCTATGATACACATTGCTTCGCAAATTATTTTTATTATCGCTGCTGCTACCGGTATCGGCTTGTTTGCAAAAAGAATTGCAGGCATACGTAAAAATATACTTACAGGGCGAGATGCTGATTATACCGGTCAGCCATCTGTGCGCTGGAAAAATGTGCTGTTGCTTGCCTTTGGGCAAAAAAAAATGTTCAGGAACCCATTGGTGGCAGTGCTTCACTTTTTTGTGTATGCGGGATTTATTATCATTAACATAGAAGTGCTGGAAATTATATTAGACGGTATATTGGGAACACACCGGTTATTTGCACCGGTGTTAGGAGGACTCTACAGTTTTTTGATCAACGCGTTTGAAATACTGGCGGTACTGGTCATTGTATCCTGCGCTATTTTTCTTATCCGCAGGAACATTATAAAACTGAAAAGATTTATCAGTAAAGACTTAGACGGATGGCCCCGCAGTGATGCAAACTACATATTGATTACAGAGATCGTGCTGATGCTGCTTTTTTTAACCATGAATACAACCGACCTGGTATTGCAGGGGAAAGGCTATGGTTATTATGCCGAAAATCCTACCGGCCGGTTCATTGTATCGGGTATGCTCACTCCTTTGTATGGATCATTTAGTGAAGCAACGCTGGTAGCAACAGAAAGAAGCTGCTGGTGGCTGCATATACTGGGTATCCTGGCATTTATGAATTATTTGCCTTACTCCAAGCATTTGCATATTCTGCTGGCCTTTCCCAATGCCTATTATGCGCGATTATTACCCAAGGGAGAAATAAATAACATGCCTGCTGTTCAGAACGAAGTGTTATATGCCATGCAGCCTGAACTGGCGCCTGCTGATGCTCCTCCCCCAGCCCGTTTTGGGGCAAAAGATGTGTTTGATTTAAGCTGGAGAAACTTGCTTGATGCGTATTCCTGCACCGAATGCGGAAGATGCTCAGCTGCTTGTCCTGCTACCATCACAGGAAAAGCACTGTCGCCCCGGAAGATCATGATGGATACAAGGGACAGGGTGGAAGAAACAGGAAAGAATATAAGGCTGAACGGAACGTTTAAAGATGATGGCAAGACTTTATTGCATGATTATATTACCGTTGAGGAACTGCGCGCCTGCACTACCTGCAATGCCTGCGTGGAAGAATGCCCGGTAAGTATTAGTCCGCTTGAAATTATTCTTGAGCTGCGCCGTTCGCTCGTAATGGAAGAAAGCAATGCCCCGCAGGAATGGAATGCCATGTTCAGCAATATTGAAAACAATTTCGCGCCCTGGAAATTCAGCCCCGATGAAAGAGATAGATGGACGGGAGAAACGGGGTAAAGTGTTACAAGTTGCAGGTTACAGGGTCCATTGTTACAAGGAAATACCCCTGAAACCTGCAACTTGTAACCTGTAACAACCCCATTTATTTATCGCTTTTTGCCAGCACCTTAAGGTTCAGTGTAACATTATCTCCCATGCTTATACTACCGCCACCCACATTATAATCCCTGCGGTTTAATGTAAATTCTCCTTCAAAAAGCATATCATTTTCTTTTGGCGTTGCTTTAAAGGGAAAAGAAACCTCTTTGGTCACGTCTTTAATAGTAAGTTTTCCAAAAACAAAAAGGTATTCTTTATTGGTGCTTGTAGTTACCTGTGTTGACACAAAATGGATGTCCGGATACTTTGCAACCTCAAAATAATCTTCCGACCGTAAATGATTATCGCGCTGATCAATGCCGGTATTGATGGTTTTAACATCTATCGTTACATCAAAATGACAAGCGCTGAGGCTATCGGGGTGAAAAATAATTTTTCCCTGCAATCCTTTAAAGCTTCCGCTAACGTTCACACCAAAGTTCCTGATCTTAAATCCTATTTCCGATCCTTCGTCAACGGGTGTAAAATGCTGTCCGAAACTTATAGTAGTTACAATCAGTGCAGCAATTAGGGTAAATATTCGCTTCATGCCTTATAATAAGTTATTGTATCCTTCAAAGATATTAACAGATTTGTTAATGCCTTGCTTATATTCAAAGCATAATCTGCTCATAACATATAGTAGCGTAAAATAGTATAATGATAAATTTCGTTTAGCTTTGAAACTAAAATTATATTCAGCATGAAGGTTCCGTTAATGTCAGAATTGTATGCCAACCAGGAGCGTCCGGACATACTATTTTGGGTAGGTTGTGCCGGTAGTTTTGATCAGCGGGCGCAAAAGATAACAAAGGCCTTTGTAAGCATACTTAATAAAGTAAATATAAAATATGCCATCCTTGGAAAAGAAGAGGTATGTACCGGTGATCCGGCCCGGAGAGCAGGTAATGAATTTTTATTCCAGATGATGGCTTACCAGAATATCCAGGTACTAAACAACTATGAAATAAAAAAAATAGTTACGGCCTGCCCGCATTGTTTTAATATCCTTAAAAATGAATACCCCGAACTGGGCGGCAGCTATGAAGTGATACATCACGCTGTTTTTTTGCAGCAATTGATTGATGAAGGAAAAATAAAGATGAAGGAAGCCGGAGATTTTAAAGGAAAACGCATTACCTACCACGACAGTTGTTATTTGGGACGTGCCAATAATATTTATGAAGCGCCGCGCAAAGTGCTGGAAGCGCTTGATGCTGAACTGGTGGAAATGAAACGGTGTGGCAGCAAAGGATTATGCTGCGGTGCCGGTGGGGCGCAAATGTGGAAAGAAGAAGAGAAGGGTTCCATACGCATCAATCACGAAAGAACCAATGAAGCCCTGGAAACCGGGGCCAGCGTAATTGCTTCCGCATGCCCTTTTTGCAACACCATGCTTACCGATGGAGTTAAGAACAAAGAGAAAGAAGACAATGTGCGGGTGCTCGACATTGCCGAATTGATCAATGCCTCAATGCAGTAAATATGAAAGACCTGAAATGGAAAGTTTTATCATCGGAATACCTTTATAAAGCTACGTGGTTTACTATCCGCAAAGACAAATGCGAAACGCCGGAAAAGAAAATTGTTGATCCTTATTATGTATATGAGTTTCCCACCTGGGTTACCGCAATGGCGCTTACAGAAGACAAGCAGGTGGTTATGGTTCGTCAGTACCGGCATGCGCTGGGCGAAACGATTATGGAAACGCCCGGGGGGTGCGTGGATGATACCGATGCCTCTTTGCAGGCTGCCATTGAAAGGGAATTATTAGAAGAAACCGGTTATGCATTCAGCCATTACGAATACCTGGGAAAAATATCACCTAATCCTTCCACCAACGACAACCTTATGCATATGTTTATTGCAAGTGGAGGCAAAAAAGTGCAGGAGCAGCAACTGGATCACAACGAAGAAATAGAAGTATACTTATTCGGCATTGACGAGATCAAACAAATGCTGAAAGAAAATAAAATACTGCAGGCACTTCACACCACCTGCCTTTTTTATGGTTTACATAAACTGGGGTATATGGAGTATTAAATTAAATCCGAAGCCTGGAAGACCGAAGGAATACAAATACAAAGCACCAAGAAGCAAAAAAACAAGAACCAAACCTGTCCGCCGTGGCGGATAAAATTCAAACCTTAAATGCAAGCCTTAAACCACAAATCATAGACCACTAATTAAAAAAATCGGAAGAAGAGAAAGGTCAAAAGAGATAAGTCAAAGAAAGAAGCACCCGTTCAATCGTTAGCAGTTACCACCTGATAGCTTACACCTGATACCTACTAAAAAAAAGCATCAAGTTTTGTTGATATGTCGGCTTGCGCTTTCATACTACTAACCCGATGCTTTCGTGATGGGCTTCCATCTTCTGACGGATTTCCGCTCATCGTGTTACTTTCTTGCTGTTTCCAGTATTACTTGTAACGATTGTCCAATAAAGATACTTCATAATTTTACCTGTTTCCAAGTTTTTTGCTGATTTACTACGCACCGGAAATGCACCTGGTTATGCACCAAAATAAGAGGGTTTTGCAGGTTTTGGATGGAGTTGTGCACACATTGCTATGAAATACAGGGTTCCGAACGCCCATTTCAAATCCGAAGTCATTAGTGTCCGGTAAAAATACTTGATTGATAAATTAAAAGGAGGCGAGTAGCCTCCTTTTTCGGTATTTTTAAGTTACCACACAAAAAAACAGCCGATGAGTAAAGGTACTTTTTTTACCGGACA
>NZ_VOHQ01000019.1 GCF_009192765.1 Agriterribacter humi
CCTGGGAATTTTGCTTTTTTGAATCGTTTGATACAAGATTAGAAGCCCGGAAAAGAGAAATCTATCTCAAATCCGGTATTGGCAAAGAATATATTAAACAGTATTGGTCCGGTAGCTCAGTTGGATAGAGCATCAGCCTTCTAAGCTGAGGGTCATTGGTTCGAATCCAATCCGGATCACAAAAGTCACTCCAAAGGGTGGCTTTTTTATGTTGCTACTACCTGAACCGAACCAATGTGTTGTTATTTTCCAGCGCACCGCAGGTATTTTATATGATTATGGCAATCAAAGGCTAATATTGTGCTATTTAAAACAATTGCACACTTTTAATGGGCGAAGCCGAAATTACAATAACATCCCGGGGACCAGTTTCCTTTACATTTTCCGAGTTGTGGAAAAACAGGGAACTCCTGTATTTTTTAGCGTGGAGGGATGTTAAGGTAAAGTACAAGCAAACCTATCTTGGCGTTTTATGGGTAATATTGCAACCGCTGCTGCTGATGGCCATTTTCTATATCATATTTTTCAGAACATTGAATATTGCCGTAGGGATGTCATACCCGGTGTATGCTTCCGGGGGATTGATTTTATGGGGATTGCTTTCTTCGGGTATCAATAACAGCAGTGAAAGTATGTTGGGAAGCGCGCAAATGATCCGGAAAATTTATTTTCCGCGCATTCTTATCCCAATGGCATCTGTGTTAACAGCCTTACTGGATTTTTTTATTGCTTTCCTGGTTTTTATTGTTTTGCTCTTTATTTTCCGGCAACCTGTGAGCTGGCATATATTGTATTGTTTTCCATTAGCCGTAACGTTAACCACCATTTCATCGTTGGGTTTAGGAGCATTGCTGGCTGCCCTGAATGTGAAATACAGGGATTTCCGTTATTTGCTTCCCTTTGGTATGCAGCTCATTTTTTTTAGTTCACAAATTGTATATTCATTGCATGCCCTGCAAAAAGACTGGATCAAATTATTATTGTTTTGCAACCCGCTCAACGGGGCTTTGGAACTTTTTTCTTACCCGCTGAGGAATGAACAAATGAATGTTGCCGGCATTTTGATCAGCAGTGGCATGGCAATTCTTTTTTTACTTGCCGGCTTATTGTACTTTAAGCGTACTGAAGTATATTTTGCAGACGTTATTTAATATATGAAACCACGGATTGAAATAAATCACCTGGGTAAAAAATACCGCATCAAAAAGGCCGCGCCCTATCTTTCTCTTCGCGATACCATAAGCGATTCCATCCGGAGTGTCTTTATTAAAGAGGCAAACCATACTAAAGATTTTTGGGCATTGCAAGATATTAATATCAAGGTAGAAGCCGGTGAACGGATTGGTATAATTGGAAGGAATGGCGCCGGTAAAAGCACTTTGCTTAAAATACTCAGCCGGGTAACCTGGCCAACTACCGGTGAAGTCATTATAAGGGGACGTTTATCCAGCCTGCTTGAAGTGGGTACAGGCTTTCATCCGGAGCTCAGCGGTCGCGAAAATATTTATCTTAATGGTTCGATATTGGGCTTGAAAAGGAAGGAAATTGAACGCCAGTTTGATGCGATTGTTGACTTCAGCGGTGTTGAAACATTCCTGGAAACGCCTTTAAAACATTACAGCAGCGGGATGCAGCTAAGATTGGCTTTTGCTGTGGCCGCCCACCTGGAACCGGAAATTTTGATCATAGATGAAGTGCTGGCGGTAGGTGACCTGGAATTCCAGAAGAAATGTATTGGTAAAATGGAAGAGGTAAGCAAACAACAGGGAAGAACGATTTTGTTTGTGAGCCATAATTTAAACTACATTTCAGCGCTATGTAACAAAGCCGTTTTACTCCAGGATGGAAAGTTAGCAGAAACTGGAACGACTCACGAAATAGTGAGCAGTTATATTAGTCAGATAACAAACCGTACCGCCCAGTATATTTATGCGGAAACAGATCGTCCGGGAAATGATACTGTAAGGCTTGATTCCTTAAAAATTATTGACTCGTTGTTTAACGCCAGGTCCAATTTTAAGGTAACTGAAAAAATTGGGATTGAAATGAAATACGAAGTATTTGATCATGGCAGGATCTTGTGGCTGGGCCATAATATTCATAATCAAACCGGCGCACACGTATTTGACACCCATAGTGTGAACTCGTCTTACTACAATCAGCCACATACCCTGGGAAAGTATACGTCGGTTGTATGGATTCCTGCTAACCTGCTGAATACAGGTAGTTATTATATTAGCAGCGCTATATTCAATCACCGGGAAAAGATCATTCATTTTCATGAAAAAGATGCCCTTTTATTCAATGTGCATGAAGCTGTTGATGAGGTTACAGCAAAAGGAATGAATAGTGAAGATATTCCGGGAATTATCAGGCCTTTGCTCAACTGGTCAATTAATAAAGTGTAATATGAAGAAAAGATGGACAGGAGAACGACTCGAAACATTTATATATAACGAATGTACCGTTGAGCATTTACACCGGTATGCCATTGCAAAGGATATGGTGAAAAATAAAACCGTTCTGGACATTGCCTGTGGGGAGGGTTATGGTGCTAATCTTCTTGCTGATTCCGCCAGGTTTGTAACAGGTGTGGATATTGATAGCCATACAATAAGTAAAGCCGCTAATAAATACCGCAAACCCAATTTGAAATTCATAGAAGGGCAGGTTGAGCATATTCCGTTTCCTGACCATGTTTTTGATATTGTTGTAAGTTTCGAAACACTTGAACATACCAATGAACATACAAGAATGATGCAAGAGATTAAGCGAGTGTTGAAACCCGATGGAATAACAATCATTTCTACTCCTGAAAAAAAAGGATATAGCGATGCAACAGGCTATGTAAATCCTTTTCATGTAAAGGAGTTATATGAGCACGAATTTACCGGACTAATCAGGCAGTTTTTCTCCTGTAATTATTTCTTGCGCCAAAATACAAGTTTAACTTCTCTGGCTTTGCTTAATTCCGGAAAAGGAATGAAGATTTATGAAGGTAATTATGAGACCATTACAGATGCAGTTAATATACCCACTCTTTACCTGATCGCTATAGCTTCCGATAAAGCTTTTGAGCAACCGGCTTCGAGCCTGTTTATGGCCAATTTAATATTTCACACTGCATTGGCAGAACAGGAAAAGCTGTTAAAAAGAACTTTTACTTATCAGGCAGGACATATTATTCTTCTGCCGCTCAAGCTACTGCGGAATTTTTTAAAACATTTATAGTATTCAAATTGTATGATTAACTTTTCCGTAATCATTCCTAATTATAATCATGCTCCATTTCTTAAGCAAAGAATTGATTCTGTATTAGAACAGGCGTATTCAAACTTTGAAGTGATCATTATTGATGATGCTTCTACAGATAACAGTTTGGAAATAATTGAAAGCTACAAAGCGAATAATAAAATACCACACATCATTTATAACGAAAAGAATAGCGGATCACCATTTAAACCATGGAGCCAGGGCATAGCATTGGCTAAATATAGTTGGATATGGATTGGAGAAAGCGATGACTTTGCTGATCCGATGTTCCTGAAGGAAGCAGCAGACGCTATTATGAAATATCCTTCCATCGGAATATTTTATTGCGATTGCTATACGGTTGATGATAAAAGCATTGCAGCCCGGGAAAGATACTCTGAAAGAAAAAATAAAATATTCAATACAAAAAAATGGAGCGAATCTTATTATAAAAATGGTGTTGAGGAACTGAATGAGTGTTTAAAATTTGATTCCACTATAAATAATGTAAGCAGCGTGGTTTTTAAAAAACATCTTCTTGTAACGCAAATTGAAATGTTGAATAAATTTTACCTGTATGGAGATTTGTTCTTTTTTTTGAATGCAAGTTTTTCCACAAACATTTATTATTGCAACAAACCTTTAAATTATTATAGGATACATCCCGGAAGCCACCTGCATCTTAATACATCAATAATCACTTCAAGAAGCGAATATTTCCGCATTCTGAAAGTACTTTATTACAATAAAATGGTAACAGATAAAACACATTTGCTGGATCATTTTGCATATAATTATTTAAGTTTTGGAATAATTGAAGATGGCCTGCGAAAAGGATTAACCATTATCCGTTTTTATTTCAAACATAGCCCATTGCTGGCATGGAAAATAACAATCAGGATAATATATATTAAATTGTTCCGGATAAAAAGAGCTTTCCGGAAGCCCGTAAATAATATAGTTTAAATATTTAACCCGCAATGAATTGAATACATTCTGCACCATAATTACGGCCAATTATTTCCCTCATGCATTGGCTTTATATAAGTCATTAAAAAAATTTGATCGGGAAATATCCTTATATGTTCTGGTGGCCGATCGTGAGCCGTTAACAGAAGAACATACAGAAGCCGGTATGAAAATATTGAGGGCGTATGCTCTTGAGCAATACCCGCTGGTGGAGGAGCTATACAACAAATATGCGCATATTAGAATGGATTTTTTCAGATGGTCATTGAAATCCGTATTAATGAGCTATCTCCTGGAAAAGGGTTTTGAAAAAGTGTTGTTTGTTGATTGTGATATTTTTTTCTTTAATGATTACCATTTCCTTTTTGATGCATTGGATCAATCCGATGTTATCTTAACACCCCATTGGTATAATTCAAATCCCGTTACAAATGAAAGTGGATTCATTCAGCTTTTAAACTCCGGTTTTTTTAATGCGGGGTTTATTGGCAGTAACAAAAAGGGATTGGCTGCTTTGCGATGGTGGGCAAACGTTTGCCATTACCGGATGGATGAAAGGATGGAATCAGGTATGTATGTTGATCAGCGCTACCTTGATCTTTTACCACTTTTGTTTGAAAATGTAAAAATATTATCCCACAAAGGATGTAACCTGGGAGCAGGAAATTATGAAGAGTGTAAAAGGATATTGGTTGGAAATACCCTACTGATTGACGGCAGGTATCCTGTTGTTTTTGTCCATTTTTACAAATCGCTCATAGAACAGATCCTGAAAGGATATGATCCTTTGCTGGTTCCGCATTTCAATAAATATAAAGCCGTGTTTGAAGAATCCGGAGTGCCCTTCCGGCATTTTATGGGAAGCCTTGCAAAACAGCTTCAACCACCGGTGATGATAAAGCTTAAATGGAAATTGAGAATAAGAACCCGTATTAAAGGATTATTATACAGCCTGGCACATAAGCTTTAAATATATAAGAGCGTAAAGCCAAATGAGCGGATAAAAGATATATCGCAATAAATTTGAATGATCATTTTTGCACTAAACTGTTTGCCTGACTGTAGTATCCAGGATCTTCTCTTTTTCTGTAGGAGCAAGACTTCGCCAGAGATAAAATACAAGATAGCTTTCCCACCCGGGAAATTTTTTGAAAAATGTATTCATCTCTTTGCTATCGCTTTTTTCCCTGATGATGTTATGATTCATCAGCGCATTGAGTAGCCCCGCATCGCCGTAAGGAATGCAGGATGGTTCTTTAAGACTTTTCATCAGCGCATAGTTGGCAGTCCATATCCCTATTCCCCTGATATTCGTTAAAGCTTTTTGCCTGGAAATGAAGTCGGATAAACCGGCAAGTTGTTGCTTACTGATTTCACCGCGCACAAATGCATCGGCTAACCCTATTATGTATTCTGCGTTTCTGCGGGAAAATTGCATTTCGCAAAGATCGTCCGGATTAAGCTTGGCTACCGTTTCGCAGGAAGGGAAAATATGGTATAACACATCATCATGCAGAATGGAGGAACCATATTTCTCTACGAAACGTCTTTTAACCCGGTAAGCAAAAGGGAGGTTTATTTGCTGACCAATAATGGACCAGGCAAGCGCTTCAAAAAGATCGGGAATCCCAATCAGCCGAAGTCCTTTAAATGCTTCGGGCATATAAGCCAGCGATTTGTGCCTGATTAATAATTTATAAAACGCAGCAATGTCTTCGTCAGGATTGAACCATTCCGTAATATAGTTCCTGATAAAGGGTTCGGTTTGGTCATTTATTTCGCCCCTGAGCACCTGTACCCGGAGATGCTGCCGGCTCATGGATATTTCCAGCAAAACAGGCAACTGATCAATCAGCAGGACTTTACGAACTGAACCAGTGTATACCGTGTGCATACAATCATCAAAATTGCGGTTCAAAAACCACAGGCATTCATTAAAGCTGAAGTTATCATTAACGGGTATTTGCAGATCAACATGCGTCATGCAATAAAACTGATTTGTTTTTATGCCAATACTTCTTTTGCCTGCGCTTCAATTAAGGAACGGATCTGATTTTTATATAAGCCGGCAATAAAAGGTATGGTAAGGTCAATTTCTACCAGGTTTTCCTTTACAGCTATGCTGCCGGATGTAGAAAACGGACCCATAGCCAGGCTAAATGTTCCTGTATCTTCCAACCAGTTTTCCTGCACATTATTTATTTTATCTGCATACTTTTCTTTAAGGTTTTGAAGCAGGTTTTTGATCCTGTCCTGCGCCTCCTCTTTGGTATGTTGATGTGGAATTTCAATTTTCATGGTTCACGATTGTTTCACAAAAAAAGCAAATGTATGACAATGTTTTTCCATTGCTCTTCATAAAGGTATTTCAAATTGTTGTGTTTCGTGACACACAAACCACGGCGGGGTGTTTCACCAGCCGGCAACCATTATAATGCAGAAAATGCCGCCGATACGCAGATTGATCTGCGCGTCTGCGGCTTAAAAATAAAGGATACAGCAGGTAAATATTTACTCTAATATTAATTCACTATATTTAAATAATATTTTAATTATAAAAAAATAGTATTAATAATTTTGTTTATTATTATTTTTATTATTATTTTACATTTATTTTATAAAATGAAAAAGAAAAGGAAAGCGGGGGGAGGGAGAAAGAAATTACCGCCTGAATTGGTCAAGCAGGCTGTTACGCTGTTTGTGGAGGCGAAATATGTAGCAGCGGCAGGAGGCATTGAAGCATTAAAGGAATATCTGTATAAAAAATCCATATCTCTGAAACCACCAGATAGTAATTCCCCGTCCTAAACCCCGATGCCTTTTCGGGGTTTTCTTTTTTAGAGATCAGGTAGAAATTGCGTTTGCAAGGCTTATGCTACTTTTTTTTCAGGGTAGTCGGAGATTAGATCCTTTTGCCAGAGTTGCGAAGAGTATACCGCGTTGTTGGGGTTGATGCTCTTGCCCTGCAAGTGCCTTTTAGCTAAAACAGTACGCCCGCAGTGGTTGGTATTCATTAAAAAAACCTGGTTAGGCATATTCGCAGGACCACCCAGACCAAGTACCAGGAAATGAGCCGCCTTTTTGTTTGTTATACCTGTCGCAGATTGAAAGCTGTTAGCTATAAACCCCAGCCGGAATATACATTCGGCAGAAAATTCAAATCCTGTTGCCAGATCTTGAAAAGTAAAAACCGGGCGCGGATGATTCACGGAGCGATGGATCAATGCAAATTTTTCTTTTGGAAAAAGCGTGCTGCACACATATGCTTCGAAAACTTCTGCTTTACAATACACACCAGGGATGATACAACTATCCAGTAATACCGGGGGAATAACTGTTACCATAGGATTGAGGGGTTGGGAGCATATAACCATTTTTACATCCGTGTTATTGCCGGTTCAGCAACCGTTCGCTAAATTTTATCATGCGGTAAAGAAGAAGTAAGAATGCTATAAGCAGATAAGAGGCGGCTTGCAGATGAAATCAAAAGCAGGAAAATGAGGTAAGCTGCAACATAGCCCTGTCACCATTCCACATTACTATTACCCGGTACCTCAAAGACACAGATTTAAAATTCGATAATTTCAACTCTGCTAGAGAAGCCGTTCGTAAACATTTAGGACTAAACAAACTTGTATTACAAGTTGTGGTTTAAATGAGAAAGGCCAGTTAACGCTCCGGTATTTTGATAGTTATGTTACAAACGGCGCCGAATATTGCACAGATGCTGAATTGAGTTTAGTATCCGGCGAAATTAAGTCAGGGCAATTATAGTGTATTTCAAATTAATGTTGTAGTTCAGCTATCTCAAACCGCCAATGCTTAACCAGGAAAATAGTGTGGTTTGATTATTTGTCCGGTATTCGCGCCAAACACACTCTTAGTGAACCCGTATTCTAATTGCTTCATGGTTACCGGCATTTCACCCGGAAAAAATGGGAAATATTTGGGAGAATTTTCAATAACAGTGGGACTAACTGCATTAATACGGATGCCATGCTCTAACTCAATGGCTGCCGCCCTCACAAATCCTTCAACTGCTGCATTTGTCGCAGATGCATTGGCAAAGTTCTTCTGGGGCTCATGACTTAATGCTCCCGTGATCAGTGTGAACGAACCTTTGGGATTAATGTAATGCTGACCAATCAGCACCAGGTTGATCTGCCCCATCATTTTGCCTTCCACACCATGCCGGAACTCCTTATCCGTTAAGCTTTTCCAGGGCCCAACATATGTTGGGCCGGCCGTGCAGATCAATGCATCAAAAGCACCAACTTGCCTGTACATATTTTCTATTGCCTCAGGTGAAGTAATATCCACCTGGACGTCCCTGCTGTTGCGGTCTGCCCTGACAACTTCATGCTCCTTTTCAAAAATATTGGACAAATAAGTGCCCATGGTGCCGGAAGCACCCACAATGATAATCTTCATACTTATTGATTGATTAATAATTAATGATGTACAAAATTAGATATTGTGATAAGGTTCCGGGTTGGACGATATTTCAGTTCTATTGCATTTTTCTGAAATGATCGTTTTTAAAATGGAATGAATGTTATGTATCCTTTTTTAAACAGATATTATTACAATGCGCCGTCAACATTTTCCCAAACCATTGCTACTTTTCCCATAGTGCGCATGGCTTCAATATGTTGTATGGCTTTCGGAATTTCTTTATAAGAATAGGTCTTCTCAATGCGAACTTTAACCTGCCCGCTTTGAACTAATAATGCCAAAGTCTCCAGATCCCCGGTGTTTGCTTCGGCAGTAAACTGAGCTAACGGAAATTTACCGGTAGCCTTCTTTAAGATTAAAGAAATCATATGACCCATCGTTGTGAAGCCAACCATCACGCCGCGTTGTCCCATGCGTTTGTAATCTTTATAATCAAGATTTCCGTTGGTATCTATGATAAGGTTGTATTTGCCTGTATGTTGATGAATATTCTCTTTATCGTATGCAACAACATGATCAGCGCCTAATGATCTTACAAACGCAACATTTTTATCGGAACAAACTGCGGTTACCGTAGCGCCATAGGCTTTTGCAATCTGCACAGCGAAATGGCCTACTCCGCCGGAAGCACCATTGATTAAAACCGTTTCTCCTGCTTTTAGTTTACCGTGCGTAATCAATGCCTGCAAGGCTGTTATGCCGGCTACCGGCACGCACGCCATTTCAGAGAAACCTGTTCCTTCCGGCATGATGGCGCAAACATTCGCCGGAACGCTTGTGTACGCTGCAAAAGCTCCACCTTCAAGTGTTTCTCCAAATACATGGTCTCCCGCCTTGAGATGCGATACATTATTCCCGGCTTGTTCAACAATGCCTGCAAAATCAGCTCCTGGAATTTTATCTTTCGGATGGAGCAACCCTAAAGTGAAACGTGCAAAAAATGGTTTTCCCCTAAGAATATGCCAGTCGGCAGGATTGGCCGAATTGGCTTCTACTTTAATGAGGACCTGACCATCTTTTACAGTTGGCTTTTCTACCTCTTCCAAACGAAGTACGTCCGGACCTCCATATTTTGTTCTTGTAAAAGCTTTCATTTCAATTGGGTTAATATTGTTCGAGGTGAGCTGCCGGGGTAACTTATCCCTGCTTTGTGCCTATGCCTTTCTGCCCAACTTTGAGGCAACCAAACTAATAATGAACATCCGGTTATACCGCTCTATATCCTTAGAGATGTTGATCAAACCATAGCCATAACGCACATCTAAGGTGAGTGTATTTTTTTTCATATTGAAATTATAACCGGCGCCTGCCTGTAACCCTACATCCCAACGTTTGAAGTCACCAGCCGTGTTTCCAAAAGAAACCTTTGTTGATGATGCAGGCATCGTTTCTGAGCCGCCAATTTTCATGCGGCCTCCAACAGCATAAGCAACGTAAGGACCTGCATTCAGATACAAATTTTTACGGTGCAAACGGGCTAAGACAGGTATCTCAACTGTGTAAAGCCGCACTGTTGATTTGTTTGCAGTAACCGGATTCTTTTCTTTAAGCGTGCCTCCTTTTATGGCAAAGTAAAGTTCAGGAACTACTGAAAACTTTGGCGTTATTCCAGCCTGGTATGATACCCCTGCCTGCAAACCCTTAAAGTTCTTTTTATACGGCTGCAAGTCACTGTTTGCTTTTCCATAGTTAAAATTAGTGGTCAGAGAATGAATTGAAATTCCGAACCGGCTCGTTTGTGATAATGAGGTGAACGAAAGTGAGATCAAAAGCAATAATGTTGCTATTGCTTTTTCTACTGTTTTAATTGGTAATTGCATAACTATTCTATTTTATTTATAAGTGATCAATGAATAATTGGTTCGTGACAAATATGAGGTACATGACACTATTATGTGCATTCATTTTATTATAGTTTATGTGATCAGAAACTTTCTTCGATCAACTCTTTGTTTATCATCAGTCCGGTTGTTGTACCCATTGAGACAGCATTTGCTACCGTACGCATTCTGGTAGTATTGTCTCCACAGGCATATACACCGTGAACCGTTGTTTTCTGTGCAGCATCTATTTTAAAGTAGCCCTCTGTCGTTAGCTCACAATTTAAGGATTGAGGAATGGTTGAATGTTGCATAAAAGGAAGTCGTGTATACAAGGCTTTCAGAGGTACTTTTTTCCCATCTTTCAAAACGATGTTTTGGATATAGCCATGCCGGTGTTCCAGTCGTTCAATTTCTGTTTCTATTATTTTGATGCTATGATTTATAAGTTTGTTTGTCTGCTGTTTGGTAAGCGTTGACTTTCCGTCCGTGTAAAGGGTTAAATCATTTGTCCAATTAGATATCAGGGATATTTGTTCAAACCCAATTTCACCATTTGCCAGGATACCTGTCTTTTGGTGTTTCACTTCATAGCCGTGGCAATAGGGGCAATGAAGCACACTAATTCCCCAGGATTCGGCAAAGCCAGGAATACCCGGCATGATATCTTTTATGCCTGTTGCAAACACCAGTTTTCCGGTTGTGAATGTTTCGCCGGTCTTTACCTGTATTTCAAAACCATTTTCGGTTTTGCTGCCAGCCGTCGCCAAGCCATTCAGAAAATCTACTGTTTTATACATCTGTACCTGCTGCCTGGCAAGGCCGGCAATTTCTTTCGGTGTTTTTCCATCGTTGGTCAGGAAATTGTGTGAATGAGGTGTTTGTATATTGCAGGGATTTCCGCTATCAATAATCAGCACTTTTCTTAGCGCCCTGCCCAATGCCATACCTGCGGCCATACCTGCATAGCTGCCTCCAACTATAATCACCTCATATTGATTGTCCTGTTTCATTTTTTATTTTACAATTACTAACTGCCGGCAGGGAAATAGCCAGTCCGTTTAATACTGTACCTGTTTGTTTTCTGATCTGCTCCCCTTTGAAAATTGATGCATCAACAAGTCAAGAAACGGCACTCCAATGAACATCATCCAGGGCACTAATGAAATAGTCAGGATAAATGTTCGCTGGTATAAAGGAAGCCTCGATAGCTGTTGTCCAAAGAGGAAAAGAAACAACGTGATGGAAGGGTAAATAACCATCCATATTTTCAGTGACATGAACAGTCTTGCTTTTGCTTTCATTTTGTTTACTTTTTGAGCGTGTATTTATTCGCTCACAAAAGTAGAATGTACAGGAAGGGTGTGGTAGGACAGTTATGAAGTTGAGGAGGACTTATTTAAAATTCTTACGAAATACCTCCGGAGAGTGTCCTGTATGCTTTTTAAAGAACCGGATGAAATAAGAAACATCTTCATAGCCCAGATGATCGGCCACGTCTTTGATTTGACTATGTGTAGCCAGCAAATATCTTTTCGCTTCTAGTATAATCTGTTCGTTGATCAGGTCCGATACCGTTTTTCCTACAGATGACTTTGTGACCGCATTTAACTGGTAAGGGGAAAGACTTAGCAGGTCGGCGTATTGAGAAACATTTTTCATGCGGCCTATATTGATTTCCAATAAACGGACCAGTTCTTCAAAACGATCCTGTGTATACCCGCTTTCTGTTTTGGCAATGCTTTTCGGGTTGCGGCTTTGCCTGGTGTACTCTATGAAGAAAAGGTCAAGATTGGCTTTTATAGCTTCTATGTAACCGTCATGCTTCGTGGTAAATTCATCAAAAACGTTTGCTAAAAATACATGCAGCTTCATGAACCTGCCTGCTTCTACTTCACAGTAATTTTTGCCCAACGCCTTTTTCCATCTTTGATCTGTGATGGTATGCTTCGGTTGATAAAAAGCCAGGTCAAACTCCATCAGGAAACCGGTGCTGGCTGCCGTCAGCCCGAGCCTGTGTACCTGGCCCGGGCGAAGAATAAAAACAGAGTTATCGTGTATTTCGTATTGTATAAAGTCTATTTCGTGCATGCCCGCTCCTTTGTGCAGGGCAAGAACAAAAAAGAAATCATGCTTATGACGGTCGTGCACCAGGTCTTTCCCGTTCAGCATTTGCTGAACACTACGTATACTGAACCGGGGGGCATTGCTTTGCTCTTTTGGGATAGTAGCTATATGTCTGATTGGAATGCTCTTCATTTCGGAATGAAATTACACTATTCAAACCCTTAACGCTCCACGGAACCCCCTGGCTGCATAATAAGAGTCTGCTCCATTGTGATATAGGAATACCGTATCATAGCGGCGATCACAAAAAAGGGCGCCACCGAGTTTCCTGATAGGAGCAGGGGTTACAATCCAGCTCGATGTTTTCAAATCAAATTCGCCAAGTTGCTGCAGCGCACGGTATTGTTCTTCCGTTAATAATTCAATACCCATTTCAGCGGCCATATTCATCGCGCTGTCCTTAGGCTTATGTTCTTTTCTTGATTCCAGCGCTTCATGATCATAACAAATACTCCTGCGGCCTTTGGGCGTTTCCGCCGAGCAATCATAAAAAATATATTCACCCGTTTTTCCCGCCTGCCGGCGAGGCAGGTTATCAAAATCCACTACATCCGGTTCACCGCCGGTTGTTTCCATTTCATCGAGTGACCACAATTTTGCCGGACTTTTTTCCAGCTTTGCCTGTACATCGTTCCAATCAATGCCTTTATGGCGGTTCTTGTTTTTTTCAAAACGGGCTTTTAATGTTTTGAGAAGATCTTCCGTTTGTTTTGGCGACAAGTTTTTTTTACTGCTCATGTTGCTGGTATTTTATATTTACAGTTTCACGCAGCGTTTGCGGCGAGGCAAAGACGCAGCGTTATGATTATCTTTTAAGCAAGGCAACAATATCCTGTTCCAAACTTACAGGTGTTTTTGTTGGTGCATACCTCTTATAAGGATTACCCTCGCGATCCACCAGAAACTTTGTAAAATTCCATTTGATCCTGCTTCCGAAAAATCCACCGAGTTTGCTTTTCAGGTATTTAAATACGGGGTGTGTGTTTTTCCCGTTAACATCGCATTTTTCTGTAAGTGGAAAAGTAACACCATGATTGATTTTGCACACCTGTTCAATGGTTTCATTGGTTTCCGGTTCCTGTCCGGCAAATTGATTGCATGGAAAACCGAGTACAATAAGCCCCTGGTCTCTGTATTGCTGGTGCAAAGCTTCCAACCCTTCAAACTGTGGTGCAAGACCACATTGGGTTGCCGTATTAACAATCAGCACTACTTTTCCCCTGAGATCGCTAAAAGAAATATTTTTTCCATGAGGCGTTTTTATTTCCAGTTGATAAAATCGTTCATTCATATATACAAATATAATGGCTATAAGGGTCAGGTAAGTGAAAAGCAATAACAACCGGCGGCACATCTCATTTCAAAAAATGGTCATTGCCTTCTTTCAAATAAGCTTCCAGCTTTTCTACATTCTGTTGTAATCCTTCGTCGGCTTTAAACACTTTCACTACCGTATTAAACAACTCAACGGTTTCAAACAGCATATTCCAGTTAAGCAGCGTTTCCTCACCCCGGGGCGTAAAAACAATAGTGGCTGCGTAATGCGGATTGTAATGCTGAAATATGATCTTCTCTTTCGGTATGATTTCAATAAACATACTTTTGTTGAGATACCGCTTCCCGTCTGCACCGGTCATAGTCAAACGCCATTCACCACCCGGCTTCACATCCATAGTATGAATGGTACTGGTAAATCCTTTAGGCCCCCACCATTGGGCAATATCATCGGGGTTGGTCCATGCTTTCCATACCGGATCAATGGTTACAGGCAATAACTTTTTGACGGCTATTGATCTGTTGGCTTCTTCCATTTTAAAAAAAAGTTTACGTGAATTCGATGGGGTAGGGCATATCTTTCATTAAGTACCATAATGCTGTTGAGGCCAGGGGCGCCCGTTACCGGTTTCACCATATAACTTCAGGCTTCTTAAAAATTGCCCCCAGGTGTAGTTGCATTCAGCAAACATAGGGGTGTAATCCTTCCAATTGCTGTGGCGAAAAACCAGTAGCGTTGCATTTCGGTTTACCTGCTGCTCCACTTGGCCTTTCACTTCAGGATGATCGTTCAGCAGGGTTTCTTTATCGCCGGATTGCAGATCAAAAGATATATCGGTGCCTATCCACTCACTTGCGCCTTGCCGGCACACCCATTTCACTTGTTGGAAAGGTTTTAGTTCCACTATTTTCATCTCTTTGAAATAATCAGGCCCAAAACCAAAACGGGCGATACTACCGGGCTCTGCTGTTGCTGTGGTATCCGGCGTCCACCATGCCGATAACCCTTCCTGGCTGGTAATGGCGTGATATATGTTTTCGGCCGGAGCGCCGATAATGACTTCATGATATATTTGTGGCATGCTAAAATGATTGAAGGTGTAAAATAGCAAATCACTTTCACCTGTGAACACTCATATGAATTGCTATTAATCTTCCAGACCCAGTCCATCCAAAATTTTCGGGATATATTTCTCTACTCTCGCCTCCCGGGTTTTGGATTGTTTGGCCTGACCAAAATAAAAAATATAGGCTCTTTGCCGTCCTGGTGTTAATGCCTCAAACGCTTTTTTAAGGGCCGGCTTTTTGTTGAGCCGGGCTTGAAACTCTTCGGGTATGCTGTAGTCGGAAGTTTTTTTGAGCTTCACTTTCAGCCCTGATTTTTCTACTTCAATGGCTTCATAAATATAGGCTTTCAGGATATTTTTTTGCTGAACGATCTCCTTCACATTCGTAAAGCGGATCTGCCGCACCGATTGCACATTTTTGGTTTGCTGAATTAAAATGCCATTGGGATCCTGCAGCAAAGCACCCTTGAAAAACAGGAAGGCGCAGTATTCTTTGAATACATGTATTAAAACGATATTGGCACCGTTATCCACCCGCCCGGTTGACCCGGTCGGGCAGGTGTAACAGGGGCAGCCCCATTTCAATGTTTCTTCCAGTCCGCAATCGAGGGCGATGGTTCTCATCTGCCTGATCTCTTTCTGCCATTGTTCGTTTTTGTCGAAGTACCAGTCTACTTTGGGATTCATTGTATTTGTTTATCTAAAAAAGTTTCAATCATCGGAACAATAAACACGGTGTCGCTTTTGTCATTGTGCAAGGTCGCTGCTTCCGCTATATATTCTCCGTGTATGCCGGGCAAAATGGCCAGTTCCGAATGCGCAATTAAACGATGCATTTCAACAGCGCATTCAGGCGGCATAACGTCAGCGTCGCCGGATATTATGAGCGTTGGAACCTTTATTGATTTCAGTTGCTCATCTGTCCAGCCTTTAAATGTCTTCATTCTATCCCTGTCTCTCTCAAACATTATTTGCAGCTTTGCAGTGTCGGGGTTTACTTTTAAAAACGCCTCGTGCAATGGCTGCGGCATGGTCTCCAGTGTGACATTTTCGAAACCGTCAAAAAATCCGGGGAAAAAGCAATTTCTTTTGTATGGGGAAGAAGCCAGTATCAGTTTTTTCACTATTCCGGCATGACGAAGATATATTTCAATAGCAGTGTGCCCGCCATTGCTGAATCCAAAAAAATAAGCTTTGCTGATACCTATGTTTTTCAGCAAAGCGGCAACATCATCCGCATCCTGTTCAAAAGTTTCCGGGCTGTCTCTGAAACCGGAACGTCCATGATTTTGCAGCTCAACTGCTATAACTTTATACGATGCGGCAAGCTGCGGAATCACCCGCTCAAAAGTGGATTGTATAGTAGAGCCACCGCCATGCAATAATACAAGTGGTTCGCCTGCTCCGTACATTTCGTAATACATTTTAATTCCGTTTACAGCGGAATAACCGCTTTTAAATGCAATGCCTCCTTTTTTTTCCGGATCCATATTGTTATTAGATTGAATGGTTTGATTGTTGTTGCACGCGGCTATTGCCAACAGTGAAACGACAATAATAATGCGTATTTTTTTCATTATTCCTCTGTTTGGTAAAACCAATCCTTCATTTTAATTACAGACAAAACTAAGGCTCTTTACAAAAAAGGAAGGGGTGCCATTGCGACATTTACAGGGGGGGTGAAGCTCCAATACTGTGTGTTGCGCAAAATAAAGCTAACGGCTGAGCGCTGACAGCTTCCTGCTTTCCGGCCGGAAATACCACGATACCACTGTAAGGACGATTAATAATGTTGGCCCAAACAATGCTGTGGCGCTATCGCCCACGGCTATGTGCGAAATTATTGCTCCCGACATGGCAAAGAAAAAGCCGGCGTAGGCCCATTCTTTAACCAAAGGAAACCGCGGCACCAGCATGGCTATCACACCCAATATTTTCCATATACCCAGTATGGTTAACAGATACAGCGGGTAACCCAGGCGGGTCATCATGTCTGTTTCTTCTTTCATTTGAATGAGCTGTACTACTGCGGTAGATACCATTCCAAGGGCAAGCCATGCGGTAGCGATCCAATAGATGATCCTGTTTCTTTTTGACATCGTTTGTTATTTTAATTTGTTTACAATGTTCTGCAATTGGTCATGCGCCATATTAATGCCATAGGCAAAGGGAAGTTTGAGCTGCTGCTCCCTGTGCGCCGGGGAGCGGTAAATAATGTGCATGGTGAGCTTGCTGGTACCGGGGCTAAGCTGCTCAAAATCTATGAACTCAAGCTGCGCATCGAAACCGGCACTGTCCATTTCAAACGTGCGCACGATCTTTTGGTCCGGAACAACATCATGTATGGTTCCATGTGCTTTGAACAACACGCTTCCCTGCGGATCGCTGGTTTCAAACTGATAACCACCATGCTGTTTGTTTTCGAGTTTCAGCACTTTGGTGCCCATCCATTGTTCCACTATGCCGGCTTCTGTATAGGCCCTGAACAATAATGCCACGGGCAGGTCAAATTCCCTGGTAATGGTTAAATCCTGTTTGCCGTCTTCGGCGTGGATCTTTGTTTTACGTTCCATATGATGCTATTTTTTTGTTTTGTATTTTTTCACTTTGAAATATCGCCTCACCCCAACCCTCTCCTCGCGGAGAGGGAGTGGCTGAATAATATAATCGGTCATGCAGCTCTGCCAAAAATCATTTCTTCTTTCCCGAGGGATTATTTATGCTCCGTTTCATGATAGATTCCAGTTTATTGAAGCGGTCGTCCCACATGTTGCGGAAGGGTTCAATGAAGTCGGCTATTGTTTTCATCTTTTTGGGATTTAAATGATAATAAATTTCCCTGCCGGTTTGCTCCTGTTTCAGCAGTTCACACTCGGTGAGGATCTGTATGTGTTTGGAAATGGTTTGCCGCGACGAGTTAAAATGCTCCGCGATGGCGCCGGGTGTCATGGCATGTACCGCCAGCAGGGTAATGATCGCCCGGCGCGTCGGATCGGCTATGGCCTGGAAAACATCTCTACGTAAATCCATTATGCAGCTATTTGACTGCAAATATATATGCAGTCATTTAACTGCACAAATTTTATTTTTAGGATATGGGGTCGAAGGGAATTGTTACTGGGCGTGTCCCTGTAAACAGGATGCTGATTTGAAGGGAGATGGAGAATGAATTTTTGTATCAATTGCCGGGCACAGCCAGGCTGCATTTTATAGCAGCCAGGTGAGACATAGTTGAGTACCTCATTTTTTCCGGTATCGCCACATAACCATAGCCTCTGCCTGTCTTTCCTTTTTCTTGGGATCGCAAAAGCTGATCATTCCATTGCGCTCATATATCGTGAGCCCTGCCTGTCGCATAACGGCATAGGCCTGCTCCACCGGGGCCCGGTAACAAATGCTTGTATTAACCCGCATGTTTTTAGGAATACAATTGATGTTCTGAACGGTAAACCCATACCAGCGACTCATGTCTAATACAAACTGCCGCAAAGAAACGTTGCGGTAATTGCGGTTTGCCTTTGTCCATGCCAATGCTTCTCCAACATCACTATTGCGTTTAAAAAATAAGGAATCCGCTATAGCATCGTTGATTTTACCGTAGCTTTTAACAATGGTTTGATCTCCCGGGCAGTCTATGTCTTTTTTGTGAATGCCCCGCCTGCTGAATGTTACCAGGCTGCCACTGATAAGCGTGGTTTTGGTATAACCGGGAAGAGCGGAAACGGCAAAATCACCCCTGCCGGTTTGTAACTGACCGTTGTATGTTTCAACCACCAGCTTTTCAGGCTTTCCTTTGCCCGGCATTTCAATATAGGCTTCCCCGCTGAGTTGCACATAACAGATATCCTGGTCTGTATCCATAAAGGGGAACCGCAAAGAAGAGCCTGCATTCAGGTGAATGCTGGTGCTGCCCGGCAGTTTTATAATGTACTGCCGGCGCGCCGCTGTAAGCACTTCCACGAACCGGCTTTTTGTAGTATCCACAGGCGTTGTTCCGGGCAGGGGAGTCAATACCAGCACGCCCGGGGCTTCCTGGCGGATCTCAAGGTTGTTGATCCGCTTAACTAACCCCATGGAACTACTATCAACAGTTAAAATGGTAGTATCACCCCACCGGATGGTGCAGGCAAATTCCGATCCCGGTATTTCGCTCCGGGAGGGTATATCCCCGCAAGCACCTGTCGTATTGTTGCCTGTCCATTTTTCAAATATAAAATGGTTGACCGCCATCACCAGCAGCAGCAACAGGCAGGCGGCTCCGGCCATCCTGAAGTATAACAGCATTTTTTTATTGCGCCGTATGCTTTGCGCATCGCTGGTGATCTTTGCAAAATCGGGCGTCCAACCTTTTAAAGTATCGGCTGGCTGCTGCTTTCCTATGGCATACAATACCTCTGCGGTCATGTTGAGCAGTTCTTCTTCTTCATATATTTTCCAGCAGGCTTTCAGCCGCTCAAGCTCAACACCTGTTATGGAGCCCGCTGCATATTTTTTGATCAGTTCTTTAACGTAACCAGGTTGATGGATCATTGTAATTTCTTTTAACATCCTCAAATAAAAAGGCTGCTTAATGCATCACTCATATAACTTTTAATTTTTTTCAAAGCCCGGCTCAACTGGTTTTTTACGGTTTGTACGGATACGCCGAATTGTAAAGCGATCTGTTTATGCGGCACTTCTTCTATTTTGCTGAGCAGTAATATATTTCTCTCCTGTGGAGGAAGCTTTTCCGCAGCCTTCATAAAAAGCTCCTCCAGTTCTTTACGCTCTGTCTCCCTGTCCGTATAGTCGTTCCCCGCTAAGGATAGATGCTTTTCCAACGGCTCTGTATAATATTTTTTTTGCGCTCTCACTTTATCAATAGCGATATGATGGGCGATGGTCATCAGCCAGGATAAAGGCTTTTCTTTTCCGGCGGCTTCCTCCCTTTGCGTCCACAATACCAGCATGGTTTCTGCAATAACATCTTTAATAAGCTCCTCATCACGGCGGATGTAGTTTTTAATGTACAGGACAAGAACGGTTTTGAAGGTTTTGTAAATGGCCGATAATGCCGCTTCAGCCGGCATCCCCGTTCCGGAATGGGTTCCCAACTGCCTGAAAAGATTGAAGTCGTCATATGTAAGTATTTCCTCCATAACATACTGTTAGCCGGTGATAGCCTGCGAAAAACAGGTCAATTGAAATTCAATCGCTGATGCCTTACCAAAAAAGTTCAAAAAAAGTTGCACTTCGGATGGTACGAAACCTGTTTTTTTTCGAGTCTATATGTAGGATGATGTACAGAAGAGCAGTAAACCGTAGCAGGTACTGCCAAGATAGAAAGAATGTTTCAAAAAACAAAAGGAATTGCCTGGAAATGTCTGCAGAAAAAATGACGGACATTACGGATCGCCTACTGTCTAACCGGTGGCCGTTACCCTTAGCAGGATTGGTATTTTCCTGGCCATGCCGGCGGAATGCGTACATTTTATGATAACATTTTAACGGAAGCTTTATGCGAATAACCAAATGGTTATATGAATTTGTTTGCCTCGTTCTGATCTTGAATTTCTTTTACGAGGGTATTCAAAAGCTGGCCTATTCAGATGCATACGGTTTTTGGATAACGCATGCTCCTGTAATCAAAAAATTTGGAGCAGTGCTTCAATATGCGGTACCGCTCATTGAAATCGCTATAGCTATCCTGCTGATAATTGCCCGTTACAGAAGCATAGCGTTCATTGCGATCATAGTCGCAGAGATTGTATTCATTCTTTGGGTAATGAGCGTTTATTTATTTACCGGTTACCTGTTCTGGCCCTATGATACTTTGTGGGATGATGCTACCTGGATGCAAAAAATGATCTATAGTTTGATACTGGCATGGCTGGCCTTTGCCGCAATATCATACAACGGAAAGAAAGAAATTGAACACAAAAAAAACTTATTGCGCAATACATCCGCAAACGTTAACTAACGCGGAAAGGGGAACCGAAAACCTTTAACAGAGTAGGGTATTTATTCACTTAAATTTCATTTTATGAAAAAGTTTAAAATGTTGGTTGTAGGAAGTGCATTGTTGATCGTAACCATCAGTGTTTTTGCCGGAAGGGCTAAATTCGTAAATTCAACAATTTATGCTTGGGATGGCACAAATTTGCACCAGTTAACTGGTAACGCACCACTTGTTGATCTTATGACAGGAGGAACAAACCAGATTATTACAGCTACGGGAGCAAGCGGTACTTACACGCTCTATTCCGATGCATCCCATACGATACCGATTCGATCAGCAAATGGATTCTAAATTTACTAAGGCCGGCAGCTTATTTTGTGAATCATGGCCTCAGATATTTAAAGATTTATTTTATGTTGTCGGCCTTGTTCTATCTTCTATTCAATAACCCGGATTTTGAAAAAGATTGGGGTCCGTTTTTATATCATTTAACGGGATAGGATACAATGTGGCATAATTATTCCAATCAGGTTTAATAGGGGACAATACAGCATTGGCTCTCTCCGTTCGTTTTAAATCCAACCAGCGATGCCCCCACTCAGCAAAAAGCTCAATTTTTCTCTCTTGTTCTACAGCAGAAAGTACTTGGTCTTTGGTGAGAGTAAAGGGTAAATCAACCAAACCTGCTCTATTCCGTATTTCATTTAGGTCTGCGATTGCCTCACTTAAAAAATTTTGGTTGGCCTTCGCTTCCGCCCGGATTAAATAAACTTCAGCTAACCGAAGTACGATATAGTATTCTTTGTACGGGTTGTTTGGTGCCGCTTGTGATGGGCCTTCCTTATATTTTTTGGGGTAAAAATACTTCACTCCGTTATAGATTACACTATCTATCCAATAGTATCTTCTTAAATCCTCAGGTTCAAAAGAGCTTAATAATGTACCGTTCAAATAGCAAAAAGGGTTTGCGGTTATTGATCTCGGTATTAGTAAATACCCCTCCGGCGTGGCATTATATGTATTGGTTGAATTGCTCTGCTTTAATTGCCATATAGCTTCTTTACTGTCATACAAGAATACATTATTGAGATTGCCTTCTAAGTTAAACGTATTTGTTTCATTTATTACCTTGGTAGCATTTTCATCTGCGTTACCCCAGTCTTTTAAATATAGATATGTTCTTGCTAAAAGAGCGGCTGCCGCCCATTTTGTAGGAAATATCCTTTCATTATTTCCCATTAAAAAGTCTGGCGATAATAAATTATTTGCGTCTTTTAAATCGGAAATGATCGCCTTATATACTTCTGAAGCTGGTGATCGTGATAACAGGCTTGTATTGTGCCAATTTAAAGAAGTGACCAATGGTATATCTCCAAATAAATTAGTCAAATAAAAATTGCAAAAAGCTCTTATAAATTTTGCTTCACCGAGTAATTCTTTTTTTATAGAATCGTCAACTAAGGTCGAGTTATTTA
Source organism: Agriterribacter humi (assembly GCF_009192765.1). Classification (GTDB taxonomy): domain Bacteria; phylum Bacteroidota; class Bacteroidia; order Chitinophagales; family Chitinophagaceae; genus Agriterribacter; species Agriterribacter humi. Next base: position 22,379 of record NZ_VOHQ01000019.1, read on the forward strand.
TCTTCTCAATTATTGCATTAGCATTATAGATCGTTGAGTAGGCATTTTTCCAAAAGCTATTATACACCATATTATTGGTGGAAAGCAATTTATTGTTCATGAACTGAGCGTATAATGAAGTAGCAGTTTGGTCAAAAGGTACTAGTTCGTCGGAACTCATACCGCACAAAACAGTCATCGAGGAGCTTGCAAAACCTGAACTTGAGTTTATTGCGCCCGTGTTTATTAGATTGTAGTATAAATTGGTAGTAGCTGCAATTGCTTGATCATTAGCGCTAAAAACTTGGGACGTTGTAATGGATCCGACCGGTGATTTAATTTCAATTATCTTTTTACAAGAGAAAAAGGATAATAGGGTTACTAAACACAAAATGAATATACTGAACTTGTATATTGTGCCGGTAGAAGGAGTTGATTTTCCATTTTTAAAATCGGGCGCTGTGATATAGAGGTTACATTTATTGAAATGTTGCATAGATATAAATATTTTAAAAATTGCAAGAAATTCCTGCTGTTATAATTCTTGGTAAAGGGATTACTGTGAAATTTTGAATTTCAGGGTCTAACCCGTTATACTTGCTTATTATAAAAAGATTATTCCCCTGTAAGTATATTTTGAAATTTGATAATTTCAGTTTTTTCAGGTTTTTTCCAGGGAAAAAATAGGCTAAAGAAAGGTTTTGAAGACGAATGAATGAAGCATTTGTATAAGCAGCATCTGAAAACAGTTGATAATTTATAAATGAGTTGTTTGCATAGGGGTTTGTGGTAAAAAATGAAATATCAGTTATATCATTTGGCTTTTGCCATCTTTTTAAAACTGAAATAGGCTGATTTGAATTGTCACCCGGTGCATTTAATGCGCTTATGGCATTTAAGCCTATCTGTTTTTTAAAATAAAAAAATATTGAAAACTCCCAATTCTTAAATTTAATTGTATTGGTGAAACCTCCGTCATACTTTGGGCTTAAATCATAAGGATATTGATCATCAGGTATTCTACCGCTATTATCAATAGTTATTTGTCCATCTTTATTTTTATCTTCAAACATATATAATCCTGTTTGTGGATCAACCCCTAAATAATGTAGTGATTTTCGAGTGTTTAATGATTTGCCTATTACATACATGCTTACATAAGGAGATTGCTCGAAATTAGGGTAGGAAAGAAGCTTATTTCGGTTGATACCGATGTTAAACTTTGTTGACCAGGTGAAGGTCTTATTTTCAATTATTTTCCCATTTAATACAAATTCTAATCCTGTATTTTGAACATTTGCAGGGCTATTCGATACTACTATCGGAAAACCAGTCAAAATTGGGGTAGGAAAGGGGACTAACTGATTATTGCATCTGTTCCTGTACCAGGAGACATCAAATGTAATTTTATCGTTTATAAATCCTAATAGCAAGTTGATCTCCAGCTTTTTGTTGACTTCCCAATGCAAAAGTGAATCATTATGACCAATAGGATTTAGAGGCAATATATTATTATAAGTATAACGCTGATAGGCCCAACGGCTCAGATATTGATAATCTGCAATTTGATCACCGCCGATGCTGCCATAGCTGACTTTCAGTTTTCCTGTGCTTAAAAATTTCAGATTTTGTTTCAACCAGTTTTCTTCACTGACTAACCAGGCGGCTCCTATTGATCCAAAATTTCCGAACTGCCGGCCCGGGCCAAATTTTGATGATCCATCTCTTCGGAAGTTTGCATTAAGAATGTATTTATTTTTCAAGGTATAGTTAAACCTTGCGAAGACTGCACCATATTTATATTCTCCTTCGCTATTGCTTGCAGATCGAACCGGTGCATTTGTAACTGATGTTAGCAAAACATCATTTGTAAACCCTTCACCGTATAAGCTGGCGGAACTTGTTTTATTTATTTGAAAAGATCCTCCAATCATTGAAGATAATTTCCCTTTTCCCACAAATGTTTCATATTCAACTTGCGGCTCAATTATTAGATTATTTATGAATGAGTATCCAATTGAAGTACTCCCCTTGGGGTTATAGGCAGGATTTTGAGAAGATATTGGAATTATATAAGATTGCTCTGTTTGAATATTGTTGTAGCCAATATTTGCTTTAAGTTTTAAACCCTTGACAATTTCAAGCCCTGTTGTCAAACTACTATTGAGAAATTTGGTGGAAAAGCTATAGGGTTGCTTAAGGTTACTAAATGGGTAGGAATAATCTAAAGGAGCCCATCCGGCAAAATTCAGGTTCCCATTGTCATCAAAGACACTTGGAGCATTAGGAGGCAGGTTTATGGCTCCCGGGATAAAGATCATGTCACTTGAAACCACTGAATAACTTCCGGAAAAACCAATATCAAACTTTTGGTTGAGTGTTTTATGATTCAAATTCAGTGCAGTTGAAAATCGTTTATTTGCTCCACTTGCAGTTAAAATTTCTTTTTGTATTCTGTACCCTGAAGTTATTCTGAATGTTGTACGGGGATTTCCACCTGCCAATCCTATTTGAGCATCTGTTACTTTTCCGATACCACCCCATAAGTATTTTTGCCAATTTGTATAGCGTGTGGTATCCCACAGTGTTAAATCCGGAGCATTATTTATATCGGGCGCTAACCCGCCGTTCAATAGTGCTTCTTTACGCATTAAAATATACTGTCGCGTATTAAGCATATTATAATAGCGAGGCGTTTCACTGACACCGGTATTAATATTTATTTCAAATTTTGTTTTTCCGGCTCGGCCCTTTTTTGTTGTAATTAGTACAACACCATTGCTCGCGCGAGAACCATATATGGCAGTGGCGTCAGCATCTTTGAGAACTTCAATGCTTTCGATATCGGATGGATTAATACTAAAGAAAGGGCTTTGGCCTTTAGCAGGACTTAAAATTCCAGTTTGGATTACTCCTTGTGAACCGTATAAATAGTTGTCATTGCCTTGCAAATCCAGAATCGTAATAGGTACACCGTCCACAATATATAAAGGGTCAGATGGTACATTGGGATTAATTGTGTTTCTTCCCCTAACTTCTATTTTTAGTGTGCCACTTGCAAATCCACTTACGTTTGTTACTACTACACCAGCCATTTGGCCTTTGAGTGCTTCAATTGGATTCATGACTGGTTGCCTGCCTATATCTTCACTTGTAATTTTTCCAATATTTCCTGTCGACAGCCTCTTACTTGTAGTACCATATCCTTGCACAACCACCTTGTCCAATTCGTTTTCTGCTTGCTTTAGCACAATGTTGAAAATGGACTGATCCTTTACTGCAACAGTCTGGCTGCTGTAACCTACAAAGCTGATCTGCAGGATGTCATTAGGCGCCACATTTTTTAGGAGGAACTGTCCCCTGGCATTTGTAACAGTTCCCCTGCCATTTTTAATGGTAACATTGGCATTGGCAAGCGACTCGCTCCGCTCGTTGATAACTTTACCAGTTATATCTTTTCCGGGTGATGGTTGGGCGAACGAGCTGAAACAGAAAAAAAGAAGTATCACCCCAATATAGTTGAGTAGTTTCATTGCAGTAGTTGGGTTAATTAACAAAGTGGGTTAACGAATAAAAACCGGCAGGTAAGGGGCTGCCATGAGAAAACACCCCCCGCCACCGGCATAAAGTATAGGGATTATTTACACCGGGTTCTTTGGCTTACGGGCGAAGAGGATTTTAAACTTTAAGAGAAAAACAGGAACAGGAATGGATATAAAAAAACGGGGAAGAGCACGCGCTGATGCATGCCCCGGATGTGTATAAAAAATTAAGGCAGGGCTTACTTCTTCTATACCGAAGCGTGAGAAAATGCTCCTGGCAGAGACAGATAAAAATAAGCCCCGACACTTAATGTGTTTAGTATGTCTATTTTCTTTCCTACTCATATCTGTAGTTTCTCACGCTTTCGGTATGAGCTTCAGGAAATAAATGCTTTACTAAGACTGGCCAAATTTAATAAAAAATACTTAAAAGTAAATAAAATATTTACTAATAGTAAACATATTGTAAATCAATATTTTAGAATATACGCATGACAATGGCAAATTTTGAAGAATGAAAATTCATATCGGTGAGGTTATAAAGAAGTTTGCTAAAACTGTTAAGATTGATAATATGGATACGTTCTGTATGGAGAGGTTAAATATGACCAAACAGAATTATTATCGGGCCATAAAACAGGAGAGTATGAATACCGATATGTTGGTGACATTTTGTTCTGCTTTCAATCATGATTTCTTTCAATATTATTATAATTTCGAGCCGTTAAAGTCGATTGGAAAAGTGGAGTTAAAGAGATTGAAGGAAGATAATATAGAATTAAACTTAGCTATAGAACGAAAAGAAGATTTATTGAAGGACTATGAACGCAAGATTGTTCTTTTAAAAGAAGAAAACTCTCAATTGAAAGAGAGAAACTCTCTTAGTAAAAATTCCTCACGTCAAAAGAAAAAATAATATCAATGAAGCTTTGAGGAAGCAGCTCATTTACAATATTCAGATCAGGCCAAAGAAGCAGTCTTCTCCTTGCAGATTTTTTCGACGATGGGTATCATTAAAGTAATTCTGTCAATAAGCATTTGTAGTTCGCCTTCTGTTATTGTAAAGTCTTCCCTGTAACGGGCATCTATATATCCCTGCTTAAGCAATTCAAACAAATGCTTTTCATGGTTGTCTGTTTCAGCCCGGAAAACATGGAATAATTCCTCTGAATAAGTTTTGGATTTTTTACGGAGCTTCCACAGATTGTGGGTTTTCGGCTTATAATCAGTAAAAACTAATAATGTTGTATAGTAAAGACTTTCTGTTGCCTGGTGTAATTCAAAAGTTGCGATTTTTAAATCGCCTTCATTTTTATAAAACTTTGACCCTTTTAGAAATTTCTGTCCTTGAGGAAACCAAGTATCAAAATACCGCTGTGCTTTCTCTTTCTTCTCTGAATTAGTTAGCTCTCTGGGTTCTACAAATTGCACTGTTCCCTTGTTATAAAGTAAAATACCTTCCTTCACAATATCCACCCAAAAATATTCTCCCCATCCCAGCCCTTTGTTGATGTAGTCTATTTCGTGTATTTCCATGTTCACGGGCGGCTTAAACCGTTCTGCCAGATCCATTACCCGGCTTTCCTGCACATAGGCTTTTTCGGGGTTGTTTTTTGTTACCACCAGGAAATCATAGTCGCTTATATATTCGTAAGTAGTACCCTTAGAAACATACCTGTGTTCCACAAAAGTTCCTTTTGCATGGCTGCCAAACAGGATGATCATTTCAGGATTCACCACTTCCTTAATAATCTCCATTATTCTAATGATTTCAGCTTGTTTCTGTTCCGGTAAATGTTCCAGGGAGGTCCTCATGGCTATAAAGGTAAAAAATCTGTTAATACTGTCTTACATACAATTGTACAGGTTATTGATTAAAAGATAAAATAAAGATCCCGGACAGGAATGCCCGGGATGTTGCTAACCTATGAAAAACACCAAAGAGATGTATATGACGACTTTCTATTTACAAGATATGTAAGATTTAGAGAAATTGCAGTGCCTGGTTGAAAATTTCAAATTCTTTTCAAATCTTATTTTTTCGTGGCGGGGTGGGGGAGGGAAGAGGTAATTGAGACATACCCCCAAGATGGAGTGGGGCTTTGGGCTCTATGTTGAAGTATGTTGCAACGATCCGGACAGCCAGGGGAGTTGCTAAAAAACCTGTACCGGGTCGGGCTACTACGGGTTCGCTATCGCTCCAGTGTTGCGCACGGGCCCGGCCCCGCCGCTCTACGTATTCCTGTCCCTATCCTTACCGTTCGGGTGGACGGCTGAGTCATTCAGGAGGTACTCACGGGCCTTTACAATTACTCGTATTTCCAATACAGAACTTCATGCATGTCCTAAAGTCGCAGGAACCAATGATTTTAGGTATATTCGAGAAAGGCCTATTCACATGAAAAAGATTCGATCTTTTGCAAAATACATATGGAATGATCCGGTATGGAATAAAGTTTTAGCGGTTGTTATTTGTAATGGATCATCTACAATATGGTCTTTCGTTGTTGCTCAAACAACAAAATTAACATTTGTACAGGCTTTTCGAGCGTTTTGGTCTTTTAAGCTTCCTATATATTACATCTTGATTACGGTAACTGCCCTGTGCATTTTGAGCATAGCCAGATATTATCAACGAAAAAAAAAAGCGGAGATGCAGGCTAAAGAAGCAATGAAAACTCCGCTAAGGATATACTCTGCCATTGAAATACAAAAGAATAAAGTAGGTGACCATGATATGGATGCCCTTATTGAAGCTTTAAAAACTCAAATTTTCCGATTAGGCAAAACAGGTCAAAATTATAATGCCTTTGAAATATTTCTAAACTGGTATCCTCATTTACTAACAGGAATACCTGATCAAGTTTACGATGATAGAACAGAATTATTGATAAGATGCGCTCGAGTTCTTGAAGCGTATGGACTTATAAAACGTAAGGTGTGGGGAGCGGGTACTAATATAGATTTGTTGTTGCTGACTCCAATCGGGATTGAATTTTACACAAAACTTCAGCAACAATATCAAAAATCCTCACTTAAATAATTCGACTTCATATAAGAATGATGTGATGACTGTTCATTCATCCGGACTATGCCTGGAATTAGCATTGCAAGTTGTTGAGAATCTTAGCAACACAATATTACAGCGAGGACACAAAGCCCTAAGTTGCTTTCGTTAGGTGATCTTAACCTTATAATCGCCTGCTGTTTCATTTGTTGATGACGGCTATACTCAGCCCTACTTAAAAAGATCAACAACTGAGAAAAAAAATTTTGAGTAGATAAAAAATGTTTCTATATTGGTACAAGTAATCCATCAATCTGCTGACAATCCTAAACCGTTACCCAATTTCATAATATTGTTTCGAGTACTCATCTGAATTATTCGGCGGAACTTTACGGAAAAAACTATGAACCGTTTCAAAGTGACGAAAAGCCTCGTGGTTAGCAAATTTTCAATAAGAAAATAACTGCTTTCTACTTCAAGTGCTAGTGACGGCTATATTCAATTATAAATCTCAAGCGCTGACAACGATTAAAAATTAAATAGTTAATAAAACATATGGAATTCAATTTATATCAGCAAGAAGCTGCTAGAACAATTCAAAAAAATACCACAGACGAGCGATTGACAGAAATTGTTCCTTTTTTAGGAATAATCGGAGAAATAGGATCGGTTGTTACACAGTTAAAAATTAAATTCAGAGATGGCAAGTCTTATGTCGCTTACAAAGCCAAACTGGCCGAGGAACTTGGTGACGTACTTTGGTACATTTCGGCAATTGCCACCCAAAACGATTTAGAATTGGAAGGAATTGCAAAAAAAAATTTAGAAAAAATTCATGACAGATTTTTAGCTGACGATCCAGATGTTTTCACAGATTTTGATTTGAAATATCCAGAAAAAGAGAGATTTCCGGATGAATTTGAAATTGAATTTCAATCGTATAAAGAAGCTGACAAAAATAAACTTAAGATTATTGACAAAAGAAATAATAAACCAATCGGAGACCCATTAACTGATAATACTTATGAAGAAGACGGTTATCGGTTTCATGATATTTTTCATTATGGATATCTAGCTATTTTAGGGTGGTCTCCAGTATTAAGAAAGCTACTTTCCCTGAAAAGAAAGAGCAGTCCGGAAACAGATGAAAATGAAGATGGAGCTAGATCTCAAATTACGGAGGAGTTAGTATCCTTATTTATTTATCATCATGCTTTAGATCATGATTTATTAAAGTATAGCTATAGTGTTGATTCTGGAATTATAAAAAAGGTTCAAGGCTTAGTTAAAAAAACAGAAGTAAAAGATTGTAGTGGTAAGCAATGGGAAAAAGCGATTTTAAATTCCTACGAAGTGTTTAATAAATTGCGTGAAAATGATGGAGGTAGAGTACTTGTGAGTAAGAAAAACAGGTCTCTTATCTATTTAGGGAAAAAATGATTTAGTAAGAGAAATAATTCAAAGATGCAAGCAAATCGAATAACGCTGCTAAGTAAAAAGAGAAAGCCCAAATCAAGCAAAGTATATGATACGTATTGGAAATTTGCGTCTGAACGACAAAATATTTTCTTTAATCGAATAGAAAAACCAATGCAACATCCGTGGACAAAAGATTTTGTTTTAAGAAACTTTAAATTTACTAATGCTTATCGGGTGAGCGATAGGGTAAGCCAATACCTGATTTCTAATATTATACAAAACGGTAATCAAAATATCGACGAAGTTTTTTTTCGAATAATACTTTTTAAGCTATTTAATAAAATAGAAACATGGGAATATCTCCAAAAACAAGTTGGTGAACTTTTTTATTCTGATTTCAAATTTGAACGTTATTCAGAAGCTTTAGCTCTATTAAAACTTCGCGGACAAGCTATTTATTCTAACGCTTACATTATGGCATCAGGTAAATCTTCATTTAATCATGAATATAAACATGATAATCATTTGAGGCTTATCCAAGCCATGATGCAGGATAGTATTGCTAGGAAATTGCAGGAATGTAACAGTATGAAACAAGCATATGAAATCTTATTAAAATTTCCAACGATAGGATCTTTCTTAGCCTATCAATATGTAACGGATATAAACTATAGCAATATTACTATGTTTTCTGAGATGGAGTTTGTAAAAGCTGGTCCTGGGGCAAAGGATGGAATTAGAAAATGCTTTTCAGATTACGGAGATTATTCTGAGGAAGACATAATAAAACTTGTTTGTGAAACCCAAGAAAATGAATTTGAAAGATTAGGACTTGAATTTAAGACATTGTGGGGGCGAAGGCTACAACTTATAGACTGTCAAAATCTATTTTGTGAAGTAGATAAATATTCCCGTGTGGTTCACCCTAATGTGATTGGTCATTCCAAAAGGACTAGAATCAAGCAAAAATTTCAACCAAGTTCATTGATTCCTATCAACTATAGCTTCCCTGAGAAATGGAATATTAAAATAGATAGAGTTTATGGATAGACATAACATATTTATTAGTCATCATGGCAAAGATGATGATAAAGTTCAAGCCCTAAAGGAACGACTTAAAAGCGCGGGGTATAATGTTCATAACTATTCGGTTGATAGTACCAAACATAAAGATGGCAGGCGTCCTTCTGACCAAGTTATTGCAAGATACTTGCGTATGCAGGTCCGTTGGGCTGGATCTCTTATTTGCTTAATTGGAAAAGATACTTTTAATAGATCGTGGGTTAATTATGAAATAAGACAGGCTCATTTACAAGGGAAGAAAATAATTGGAGTTTATGCTCATGGATATAAGGACACGCCATTGCCTGATGCATTTAAAAAATATGGTAATTATAGCTTTGGATGGAATTCAATAGATAAAATTGGAGATGCGATTTCGGGCGAACCTCTGCCTTTTGAAAACCCAGATGGAACTCCAAGTACACCAATATTCAATATTAAAAAAATTAAATGCAAAAAATGAATTTCTATTCTTATAAATTAGATCATGATTATGGGCTTGCGCCAAACCCATTTGGAGAACACTGTACACTAGCTGTTTGTAAATCTAGTATTCGAAAAAATAAGAATCTAACAATTAATGATTGGGTAATTGGCACAGGTAGCAAAGCACTGGGGTATGAGTACTCAGTTATTTACGCTATGCAAGTGCAGGAAATAGTAACTTTTGATGAATACTGGAGTGATAAAAGGTTTGATTATAAAAAACCCGTTTTAAATGGCAGCCTGGTGCAAATGTACGGTGACAACTTTTACCATACAGATAAAACAACTGGCGAATGGATTCAAGAAGAATCTGCTCACTCTGTTGTAGATAAGGAAGCCCACCTAGAAACAGATACAAATGGTAAAAACGTTTTAATATCGAAAAGATTTTGGTACATGGGAGATAAGGCAAAAAAGATTCCTGACCATCTAATAAAAATATGCAATAAAGGAAGAAATATGAAGTACCGAACTATTGATAATAAATTAGGAAATGAGTTTATTCTATGGATGAAAGAGAATTTCGCTATAGGTATTAGCGGAGATCCAATTAGTTGGATGGAATATTATAAATTATAAATGATATGTAAAATGTCTTCAAAAACCCCTTTTACAAAAAGACCTATCGGTATTTTATTGCATCTTCAATCCAATTTTCAAGATTACTTGCGATATCATTATAAGCAGTGTAGGAATTGGGATTGTAACATTTGACTAAACTAGAGAGCCTTCGCCCGTCTTTAAGAAAGATTTGTTCGAATGGATTTGATCCTTGACGACATATGCCCGCGCGTGGACATTTTATATTATGAATGTAGATACCTACAACAGCTTTGCCATCATTCCAAGCCTTTTCAATCTCGTATTTTACCCATTTTCTATAAGAGGTTTCTGCACCGACTAATACAGCTAAACAACTTTTATATTTCATGGTGTCATCAATCCACCTTTTAACTGATGCGTCTCCGCCTCTTTTTACAGTTTCCCACTCATTTACAGAAACGGGCTCATTTCCTTCTAATACACCCATGTTTCTAATTTGTTGTACTCTAAATACATCATTATCAAAGTGAAAGCTATAAAATATTTGTCTCTTTGCCATTGCTATGCTTTTTGTAATATACTAATTGCTTTTATAGTATTTGTTATTATTTCTTCTTTAGAGATATTATCCTTTCCCAATTCTTTGATTGCATTATGCAGGTCTGCATTATCAGGATAATAAGTATTTAGGTTACTCATTACTTTGTCCCATAAAGTTTTAGAAACAGAACCTGTTGCACCAATTGGAATAGGAATAACAAAATGCTTTAAGCAAGTATCAAACTCTTCTTCCATACCATTTGAATTGACAATCTTACCCTCAACTAACTTATTTCCGAAAACAAAAATTGCAATTCCTGCTTTTGTGATCATATCGTTTCGATAATCTGTCCATATTTCGGAAATGCTTTTAGTACCTGATTGTATTTGGGGAAATGGCCTAAGAATAAGTAAATCATCTAAATTTCTGTAGTTAGAATTAAGTTTGTAGTCCAAAGCTCCGTTTATGACGATACTTCCAATTCCTAAACCATATCCTGAAACAATTTTATACTCTTTCTCTGCTAATTTGTAACTCAATGAATGTATGAGGTCTTTAGCATCTGCTTCTTTGTAAGGAAAATAATCAGCGGCAGCACCTGAAATAAAAATATTTCTTCTTTTCACCCGTTTTTCTATTTCTGAAAGAATGAATGTTATTTCAGAATAATCTTTAATCATTACCGCATTTATGCCATATCTTATTAAATCATCAATTTTTAGTTCCTGTTTAACTTTTGCATATAAATAATCTTCTTTGTTTTCATCTGCAGATTTGGTTGTATCGTTAAAGTCGCTTTCTGCAATTTCTTTAAAAAAGAAAAAGTGGGTTGGCGTGTTATCTTTTAGCAAGATTTTTATTCTGCCTAAAATATAATCCAAATTGGGGTCGTCAAAACTAAATCCAATGAACAAGAATGTTTTTGATAACAAGTCACCTCTAAGTGCAGTAGAAAATAGTTCTTTCTTATCGTTGTAAGTCTCATAATCATCTTTTGTCAGTACTGCTTCATCAGGCGAATCTTTATCACCATGCATTTTGTAAACAATCGCATCCTTCTTCTTTATGTTACTTGCAAAATCTTCATTTCTAAGTTTACGCTCAACAGTTTTTCCGACTGTTTCCAAAGTTCTTTCGATGAGTTGATCGTAATTTGTTGTCCAATATGTATCTATTCCAATTCGAGATAAAATTTTATGGTTTTCGCTACCCTCTTTCAGTGTGGTAAATTCATTTTTGATTTTGTTGTTTATTTTCCCCCTTTTGAATTTATTAAAATGGTATTGTGCAATTGAAATTAAATCGTGCTCTTTTTCAATATTTAGTTTGAGTTCATCAGCTAAATCTTTCAATAAACCTCTCCAATTCACAAAGCCCAAAGATGCCGATAGCCCTGCGCCTGCAAAAATTGCAGCATCCCCGTTGTTAATTTCAGTAACAAAAGCGTTTATAAATGATCTCTGTTGTTGTGTAAATTCCATAATTATTTTTTTAGCCAATCATCCAACCAAATATTTTTCTCATTAGGATAAATTAGTCTGAATATGTTATCGTATTGTAAATTCCGTTGATGTTGACCCGGGTGTAAATTCTGTCATGTTGACCCACCCGCTTTGCGGGGCAATAATTGTAAGAGCTTAATGATAGATAAAAATACAAATGTTATTGATTCGTTTTTAGTTTTCTTCTTCTTAAGGATTCGCCTTTTAGTTCTGTGCGGTGTGCACAAGCTGTCAGTCTGTCAAGGATGGCTGTAAATTCCGTTGATGTTGACCCGGGATTCCGGGATGTTGACCCACCCCGCTTTGCGGGGCAATAATTGTAAGAGCTTAATTATAGATAAAAATACAAATGTTATTGATTCGTTTTTAGTTTTCTTCTTCTTAAGGATTCACCTTTTAGTTCTATGCGGTGTGCGCAAGCTGTCAGTCTGTCAAGGATTGCATCGGCGAGCGTAGGATCATTAATATACTCATGCCATTGGTAATTGTGATGTTATTATAATACTTTTTTTACCATAACGATCTTCCAGTAATTGTAATAATGTAAGGCGCATGTTGTATGGTTTAAATGATATCGCATATATTTGGAACTATTATGCGAGACCCAATTATCAGACATGCCTTTCACAGTTCTGTGCTATTGTCGGCACATGCAGATAATAATAGTTGTGTGGTGGATGAGCTTGTCTTGAAAAATGGCCTTGTTCGGGCGGATATTGCTGTGCTAAACGGCTGTCTAATCGGTTATGAGATTAAAGGTGAAAAGGATACGTTATTAAGGCTTCCACTACAGGTTGCCGTGTACAGCGAGGTGTTTGATAAAGCATATCTTATCATAAGTGAAAAACATTTGCCAAAAGCAATAGAACAGATTCCTGACTGGTGGGGTATTTACCTTGCAAAAAAGTCTAAAAGTCTTCCGGCTAAATTTAAAAGAGTACGGGCTGCTAAATTTAATAAGTATCAAAACCCCTATACAATTTTGCAACTTCTTTGGAAAGTAGAAGCATTAGAGTTTGCAAACTCCTTGCTGCCAGAACAACTTAACCCAAGAACTACCAAACGAAACATATACGAAGTAATCTGCCAAAATTGCTCCGTAAACATAGTTAGCCAAACAGTCACTAAATATCTTAAGCAACGAAGGAATTGGCGTATAGATCAGTAACGACTTTTGTAATATGATGATTATGTCCTACTTTTTTCCAAACAGTTGGATTTCCTGTTTTTGTCAGTCCATCAGAACAATTTTTTAGATGCAGGTCACCTGCAGAAAAAGGAGGCCCCATATAATATTGTGATTTTACAATTTGGGTTGCCTGATTAATGTATTGCTTAAAGTCTTCAGAATCTTTCAGAGCTTTTCCTTTAATGACATACCAGATTTTATCCGCAGTGTAACGTATATTAGCACTTCTTTGCATTTTAGTAGGGTCAAACTCAAAATATCCTGGTGCTATAATGCTGTAGTCTCCATAATTAATTGATCTATCAAATTCCCTGTTACCTAATTTAATCTTAAGTGTTAAGAAGAACTCCCAATCATTACGAACAATATTATTAATACCTGTTTTCAACATGCCGGTTTCAGGAAATGCTCCTCCGCAGATAGTAAAAGTTTTCCAGTCATTAAAATTGGGAAATATTTCTAACTGATCTAAGATTCCATCGGAAAAATCATCAATGTTGCTAAAGTCAGAGTTCTGAAGATCTAAAATTAAATGAATATCAGCTGGCACCATCTCAACCTTATTCAATAGGCTTTTTAATTTAAATTCAAATTCTGGGTCAGTTATATCTTCTATCGAAACTCTTACTCCTATATCGGCGTAATTGATACGAAAATTGAGTTTTACGGCATCAATAATATGATCTATAGAATTCAATCTCAAAACAGGAATACATTTTGTACCAATAGCGGATGTAAGAATGCTAACAATATAGGTTATGGGTACTTTGCCACCTGGTCGTTCATTATCAATCATGTAAGTGTCAATGAACGATATTTGTTGTGGCCATTTTTTTAAGTATCTCTTACAAATACTGTTTATATGTTCCTCAATGGATTTAGGCTTGGCATTTTTTTCATTATCCCATTCCCTTGGCGTTACTTCGAATAGCGGTACAACCTTTTTCTTAGTCTTTTCGTCTAATTTTTCCAACCCGTCAAATTCACCTTGTTTAGTTTTCAACACGGGCAAATAGAAATTTGCTTCCATTTTAACCTCCTTTTATTTTAATTGATTTGAAAATAAGTTTCTTACTTTTCCTTGCTCCACCAACTCTGTAAATAAAAAATATTTACCTGTCTCTCTTCTAATACGACCAGCAATTAATGCAGCATGAATTTTTAAAGATTTAGCTAAATTTAGAATGGTTGTCTCGGTTGGATTAAATCGTACTAATGATTTTCTCCATGTTTCATTAGGAATAAGTGCATTGAGAGAAAAATCGTCTGCTTCTTTTTCAATGCCTTCGGATTTGGTATCTAAGTCGTCAAATATGGCGTAAATCTTATCGGATAAATGTAGTTTCACATGTGCGATCTCGTGAAATAATACAAACCAAAAATTGTCAAGTCTATCATGACGTAATGTTAAAGCTATTATCGGTTTATCCTTTTCGATTTGAATTGCTGCTCCATCCAAGAATGTTCCATCTAAATGTGATTCAATGACGAACTTTATCCCACTTGCTTTCAAATATTCGCCAGCTTTTACAGGGCCGTCATCATAAGCACTAAGCAATCTCAAATCTTCGAGCCATTGATCATTTATGTTATCAACAACAAAATCTACATCTAATACTTGTTCTCTTGACTTTTTGATTACTTGAGTATACCAAGCTTCTAAAGCATAATCATTTAATGTTGATCCAGATCGAACGTTTTTCTTAGTCAGGCTTGTTTTCATTGCGAAAGAGCCTTGAAAAAAAGTTTCAAGCAAATTTTTTGACTCTAAAACTGCATCGTTCAAAGTGCCTGAGAAGTTTCCAAACCAACCACGTTGGAACATTTGCTTGAATGGATAATTGTTGATATCAAACTTTTCAGGGGCATGCATTTCCTTAATAAGTACGTCACCCTGGATACGTATGCCTAGCACCTTTGCAATTTTTAAAAGAGTTTTTACACTCGCAGTTTCATATCGTTCTGCTTCGTACCGTTGAATTTGCTGCATCTTAAGATCAAGTTTTGTAGCCAATTCGGATTGTGTTAAATTATTAGCTATGCGGGCTTTTATTAACGATAAGGGTAATTCTTCTATACTTGAAATTTCAGTTACAGCGATCTTACCAGCTTTCAAATCTTCATACTCATTTACCTGCGTTATTAGATCATTAAGTTGGTATTGTATTGCATCTTTTTGAGCCTGAATTATCAAAGGATGAACATCTTTGACCTCTGCAGTAGATGTCAAGAAAATGCTATCCAATGATTTCTTGAAATTCTCAATCTGATTTTTTACGATTTTATATTGTCTATCATTAGTAATCATATTGCACCTCCTTTCATTATGTGATTAAACAATCTGATGATGCCTTTGGCTTTTCCAGATTCTTTGTCTGTCTGGAAAAAATTTAAAAAAGGCTGCATGCTATTACCTTCAATAGAGGTAGAGGGAAAAAACTCACCCAAATATTTTTGCTTTTGAGGACGCGTGCCATTCGAAAAGTCCAAAAAGACGGGATCTAAAGCGTATAGATTAACAAATTTTGGATCCCAGCAAATTTCATAGTCATTTGGTAGTGGTTTAGCGGTAACATAACTACCATCTAAGTATACCTGTGTGCAGCCACTTTTAAACAAATTATCTAAGGCGCGCTCCATTCCACGGAACAAGGCTTCTCTTCTTGCATTAATTACATATCTGTTAAACACCTCCACCAGTGTTGAATCATAGATCCCTGGAGGAAGCAATGCCCAAGAAGAGTTTCTAACGTTTTTAAAATCAGGAATCATAACACAATAAATATGTTGTGTTACCAAAGTTAATTTAATTTTTCATATTTGAAAAATTTATAATTATATATAAATAATTTAATATGTTTTTTATAAGTATTGTATCCTCAAACATTCCATAATGTCTTTACTAGAAGTGAAAGAATGAGAATAAGATCAAGAAAACTTAATGAGATTGACTGAAAAACTTGGTTAACCGGGTTTACAATACTATCCTATTTTTTAAAACGATATCAACTACTAATTCACTAACTTCCTTGATTAAGCACAGCCCTTTACTCCGTTGGTGTTTCTAATCAGTTATTGGCGCTCACAACCGACTGAATTAACCCACAACATTAATAATCGCAGAAAAAGCACCCGTTATTCTGTAAAAATATTTTCATCACTTCAATTTATCTTTACCCATGCACACTCACACTTTCACCAAAGAATCTTTTGGCTGGTATATTGAGTTACCAGAATACATCGCCCAAGGTGGGGCAATAAAGGAGATTTGGCAATGGTAAGATGGCGCAGATACTTCTTCCATTACCCTCAAATTTGATGATAAGGAGTTTGATGGTGCAGATAAAATAATCCTGATTGAGAAGTGTGATCCCTATATCGGTGGAGGCAATTATATCATGCCACAATGGGAAAACAAAACAGTTAACCAGCGTTTATGGTTATGCGCTGTAACAGAATTTGTATTTGGCTATATACCGGAAACAATTTTTGTAAAAAAGGAAGCATCCTCTATTTAACCTTCTCAATCAACCTCTCCAACCGCGCCATCATCTCATCCTTTTCTTTCAGCATACGTTCGTAAAGCGCAATCTTTTCTTCATGAACCTGAATAAGCTTATCAAAGTAGGAGTGTGCCTGGTGTTCAAAAATGAACCATTATCAAACGTATTTGCGCAATAATATTCACCGCCTGCTCCTCATCAAAATTCTGTATTGCTTCCACCGGTATTTTTAAGTCAGCGGAAATTTGTTGCAGCAGGGTCTATGGCTTCTTTTTGTTCCAACAGTGAGATCTTTTTCTGGTTCCTCCCGATAGCTATCGGGACGCCCAACTCCAGGGCAAGGCCTTCCTGCTTAATGCCCGGCATTTCGCGGAAACGTTTTTACGTTACGGCTTTCGTGTATTTTTTATTGCATATGGGTTAATGTATTGCGGGTAAAGATACATTTTTAGGGGCTAACGGGTTATGCCTTCAAGATAAGTAATTGCCGGTAAAATATAATAAGCTGGTAACTAAAATATCCATGTTGGAGTACCGGTGCCTCACCCCGGAGCGGAGAGAGACAGCACTTCGGAATATAGCCATGCAGCCGGTTCTTCCCATCTGCTGTTGTATATCCCGCAACCTGAACAGCAGAACGCCAATGCTTCTGCAATATATAATAAGCAGCACCCAGGCCAATTCATCGATCAATCAAACGCCGAATGCTATACCTGTTGCCGGGTAGAATGCAATTCTTCAAAAACACGTTATCCATTTTTCTTTTGTTCCTTTTTTGCGGAAAAAAGGAACGCAAAAAGCCCCGCCCGAATGAGCGTCGTTCGTCCGCCCGGATGACGCCAGTCGGACTGGGGCGGGCGCCCGAAATCCCTGCCCGTCCGGCAGGCGGGGATTACACCCCGATTTCGGGAGGGTTCCCTGATGAAGCAACGGTACTACAGTGGTTTCAGCAATAGAGCGCTAATGCTTTCTCAACTTATGGCCAGTTCTGAACCTGAGCCAACTTACCTACTAATCAACGATGATGATAAGTATATTATAGTCGGGTTCACAGTAGTACTTCTGTCTAATCGAAGCGAACGGCAAACGGCCGTAGCCCGCATGTGTGGTGTTAAGTCAGGCAAGTCATGCCTGTATATTATCGTGAGTAGGCTGGGCTGGCAGGTTTCCACGTTTGACACAGCACTATGCTTCAGCTACAGACGCTCAAGTATTACGAAGCCTGACTGTTTATAACTGTAGATGTGGAAGAACAAACAGTTGAAATGAGTTCTGCATTACCCGGTAAATCATCCCGCGATACAACTAAAATATCTCTTCGCCAACTTGTTTATCCCTTCGGGGGTATTGCTTTGCAAGGTCAACCTGTTATTTACCACATACAGCCACTATATGAAAACAAACACCGCAAAGACCACTTTGATACCCGCTGCTGGTATTACAACATCATTACCGACTCTTACCCCCATGTTTCGGGGAGAAGCTTGATTGAACTTTGGTACTACTGTGACTTTAGCTATTGGAATGCTACTGCGGGCGTATGTGCAGAATGCTGATTAAGTTCAGTCACAGCTCTTTGCGTCCTTCGCCCTCTGCGCGCTTTGCGTGAACCCTCAAGCTTACGGAAGAGCTTGATTAAGCTAACAAATAAATTGCATTTAGATGTTTGACATTATTGTATTTGTATTTATATTTATGAACTTTCAGTCCGCTCCCTCATGATCTCTTCGTTTTATTTTGTCCAGTATGATTATGATTTGCTATACACTGTTTACTTCGAGGTAGTTTCTCTCTATCCAATATCTTCTCAAGATGAATTTTAAGAATTTATTATTTGAGTATGTTATAATCATCATAAACCCATTAACAATGCCATCAAAATATGTTTTTGGATGTCTTGTAGCAATTACCTTGCTCTGCAAAAGTTTTAACAGCGTAGGCCAGGAGCAAGCACTTGATATTGATCCGGTTTTACAGGAAACACCCGTGTGGTGTTGGGTGAGTTGCGGAGAGATGATCTTTAGATATTACGATATTTGCAACATAAATCCTGCGGGCAATTTCCAGTGCGGTATTATTGCCCTTCTGGGGCCTCAATGCAATGCTAATTGCTTTGCGTGTCCTTATTCTGCTGAGTCTACACAAAGGATAATTAATATGCTTGATCAATATCCGAGATTTGCTCAGCAAGTATGCGGTAGTTCAAAACAAAGTGTTAGATGTACAAATGTATACGGCGCCCTTTCGCAACAGCAAATAATGGATGATATTGACAACGGGTGGCCTATTCTGGCCGGCATTAACCCCTCAGGCGGCGTATATGGAACAGAATCTCAACATGCGGTATTAATTATTGGATACGAAGTGGAAGACGAAATTTTTAACTTGATCATAAACGACCCATTCCCTTACCATGCGGTTTCAAGTTCTGCAAGCCCATATGAACAATATTCTGGTGAGGAAATTATCTCAGGACAATATAAAATTCCTTATGCCAGATTTAGAACAAATCTGGGTTGGAATAGAACCTTAAAGAGTATCCGCTAGCCCAATTCCTTATTTATTTGCATTCCAAAATATATATTGCGTGGCAGATATTTTTATAAGCTATAAGAAAGAAGAAAGAAAACTTGCCCAAAACTTGGCCGCAAAATTTGAAAAAAAAGGCTGGTCGGTGTGGTGGGATCATAAACTCCTTGGTGGCAATCCTTATGATAAACAAATACAGCAGGAGTTAACAGCAGCTAAGGTTGTCATCGTCATCTGGTCTAAGCTCTCTGTTGAATCAGACTTTGTCCGCGATGAGGCCCGGGCTGCCCAGGGAAGAGGTGTTTTGATTCCTGTTTCTTTTGATAATACTAAAGCGCCATTAGGATTTGGCATGATGCAGGTAGTTTATTTAACCGGAACTGTTATCGGCTCTAATGATTATAAAAAACTTTACGACAGTATCGAAAATAAAATGGGGGGACTCGTAAAAGACAGCGCCGGAGACCCCCCAACCGGGATTTCGAAACCTATTGTTGTAGCCGGCGTAATATTATTGGCTCTTTTGGTGGGGGGTATTGCCTATTACATTAAAGGGAAAAACACCCCACCAAAAAACATTTCAAACAAGGCCTTAAAGATTAAAGCAGGTCAGGTCAACCAGATGATTATTTTCAATAGGTACGATGATATTTTACCAATCATGAATCCAATTACAAAAGCAACACTTACAAGACAGGTTTTTCAGGCAGGAGTGGATACAGTCAATCACCGTTATAATAATTTCCAAAGACCTATCGATACAATTTTTGTCAAGGATCTGCCATTTGATTATTACCAGATAAGAAATCAGTATCAGAATGGCGTCAATACAAATAAAATAATTTTTGACCAGGAGAAAAGGGTATATGGAATCTTCGTCGAATAATTACTTTCAACCTGCAGTTCTATATTTCAAATTAATTTTTTGCAGGTATAGAAAACATATGCACTAGTAAACCCGATTCATCAAATTGGAAGGTCGTAGTCCTTATACCGTGCAGATATTGATTTCTAACCGACCATATAACCACCCCATTCACGGTGGTTTCACTGGTGTCAATTGGATGCACAAATTCTCCTATCATGGCTTTGGTGGTGGAATCAACATTGTCGAAAAGTTGCTGAGTGATTTTTTGCTTCAGACTTTCAGACATCATCGCCCGAATCTCTTCGTATCTGTCGAGATTTACCAGTTCATTCGCTTTTCCTGCTTTGTGTTTTAAAGCTGCTTTAAGGTCGTCAGCGTAACAACTGAGGAATAGACTAATTCCGCAAATAAGCACAACGTAACAATAATGCCTGGTGCAGCCAACCAATAATCTATACATACAATATAGTGTTTGATTGAATACAATTTACAATAAATAAAAAGATCATTTACCGTCAGTGGAACAAAAGCATAGTTTTTTTCAAAAAAAGGCCGCTTAAAATTCGAATTCCCTGGCGTAAGTCTTCCCAACAGGACGACTTGTGCCTTTTATTCTACCGGACTGTCCTTTTATCTTGACACAAAAGGACCAAAAGTCAAGGCTACAGAAAAACAGCTAAAAGATTACTTCATTCCGCTACATCGAAAAAATTTGCAGATTAAAACGCCAGGCAGATGCCATCGCACACTTTGGCTACCTGATAATTTTTCTGATGAACATCAATGCCAACATAAATGGTTTTTCCGGAAAAATCAATTACGTTCCTATCTTTGGCAGAGGTTTCAGATGCGGCGGAAGTTTGCTGCTTCATAATTTTAAATTTTTGTATTAATAATCAGCAAAATTCTTCATTGCAACCGATTTTTGGACTGCTGCTGCTCCGGAACCTTTAACATAAAGACTGTGACTTCAGTTATTGGAATGCTGCTGCCGGCGCATGTGCAAAATGCTGATTAGTTCAGTCACAGCTCCTTTGCGTCCGTTGTCCTTTACGCGCTTTGCCTGCCCGAATGATACGGTCGGGCGGGCGTGAAACCCGGATCTGGGCAGGTTAAATACTTAATTCTCCCGCTTTGCTTTATCAATCGCGTCTAATAAACCGTCTCTCAACTTGTCTTCCGCCAGTTGCCAGAACATAATGCCATTCAACTTATGCTTCAGCACGTATTCCGTTTTTAGCTGAACAGACCGGGTATCATCGTAGGAGGCCAGCAATTTTCTTTGCGGGTTAAAGGCATAAGGTGCCCGGGCGGTGCTGTCCCAATATCGGATAAATCCATTTTCGGTAGTCAATGAGTCGGCGTAGCGGTTGTAAGACAAGGACTTTAAAAACCTGCCACTCCTGTACAGGCCATTGTTAAGGGTATCCGTTACTTCATACAGCCTGGCATAAAAAGCGGCGCCAACAACAATTTTACCGGCAGGCACTCCTTTGGCAAGCAGCATCTGCACACCATGGTCTGTAGATTCTTTTTGCTGCGGCGTTGAATACAACGGTGTATGGTGCCCGCTTACGGTGGTATAGCCGTTCACCAGGTCGTAGCTCATCAGGTTTACCTTGTCTACCATCTTCATCACTTTTTTCCATTCAACAGAAGAGTCAATAAAGGAGGTAAAGCCGCCGGCGGCAAAGCTGATCTCGTGTTTTTTACCGAGTTGCTTCCGGAGCTCTTTTATCAATTGTGTAAAAGCCGGTTTGTCTTCAGGATCAAAAGGATGCCCGGGATGCCCCTCTATAGCCGGGTATTCCCAGTCGAGATCAATACCATCTGTACCAAAATAATCATTGGCTTCTTTTACAGATCGTGCAAATTCTTTTCTTCCCTCTGCTTTTAAAAACACGGGCGAGCAGGTTTTGCAGCCACCCCAGCCACCCAACGACAGAATGACTTTCAAAGCGGGGTTACGGCTTTTAAGCGCAACCATTTTGTGAATGGCGGCGGTGTCGCGCGCCCTTCCTATATGCAGGCGGTTCCCTTTCAAATGGCAAAAACAAAAGATGATGTGGGTGAGCTTTTCTACCTCAAAGCTGTCAATCATGCTGGCTCTTCCCGAATAATAGGCGATGACCGAAATGTTCTTTTTATTGTTACCGGTTTGGGCGGATGCTGCAATACAGATCATGTTCAGCGCTGTGCACGCTGCCAGGAAATATTTGGTCATATTACTGTTGTTGAATGGTTGAAATGGCAGTATACAAATATAAAGCTGCTAAGGTTGTTTTGTTATTTTTTTGCGGAAAAAAAGTATCCACCGCTGGTACCGAAAGGACTCCGGACTCCTTCGGAGCGGGGTCGAAGCCCGCACTGTCAGCAAAGTATAAGTAGTGGGGGGTGGAGTCTTCCTCACGTCTGGAAAAGAAAATTTTCATGAACGCTTATATCATGGAAGTAATAAACAATAAGGCCTACAAACTTCTAAAGGACCTTGAAGATCTGAAAATAATAAAGGTTTTTGGAAAGGATAGGCCAAAGAAGCCTCAGAATGTTGTTCACAGCCGCACTGCTGGTTTTCGGAGTGCGCTCAAACTTTATTACGCGCAATGCTTCTGATTTCAAAATATTAGTGGCTAAAATTGTTGAATCCCGGGGAGATTTGAAAGATAATTTCAAAAGATGGTACAAATAATCTTTCAACTCAAACCAATGTGATTGTTCAATTTCATTACAATCTTCTTTCAAAATAGAACATCATATCCCCACATAATAATTCAAAATAAATTTTTTTCAGAAAACATTTTGAAATATAAATCACTTTACTAACTTTGTATTTCAAAGTACTTTTATTTTCAAAAACGATAAAATCTTTGATCGCATAGGGAGGCATTGAACCGCTTTGGGCACAAAGATGTTCACCCGCTACAGATCATATTATTAAGAACATTTAATAAATACAGGATGAAAAACAAAGCAGGTATTATTATTGGTTTTGTGCTGGGTTTTACCGGCTTTCTCTTATTGTTTAAGCTGATCTTTCTTGATCATATACCACCTGAAGACGAGATCGCCCCGGGAATGGTTATGATTGCTGCCATACTGGCCGGGATTGCATGTGCATTTGCCGGACGTTTATTACAAAAATCTTTTACAAAAAAGAGGAACTAAAAATATTTTGGGGATGCTGGTTACTCCGGTGCGGGGGAACTGCTGAAACTTTGAGCAGGGTTTGAATGGGGGTGGAGTTGATCTGCCACGAGAGCCCGTATTTGTCTTTGAGCCAGCCGCATTGTTCCGATTCGGGCACGGCAGAGAGTTTTCCCCAGTAATAGTCTATCTCTGCCTGGTCTTTACAGGTAACCATAAACGAAGGGGATAGTGATACACGGCGCCTTACAGAAGCTGCAGGTATAGGGGCAGCCTACACTCCCGATCATTGGAACTATTTTGAGAAACGGGGCTTTTTTTAAGGTAGGCGCTATGAATTTCCATCGTTCCTGCACACTGCATAAATTGACCGGCTGTTTTCCACAAGATAGCTGCACTCCAACGGGCCGTTGAACCGTATAGTTGCTTAACAGGTCTTTAATGATAGAACGGTTGGTAAAACCCAGCACATAATCGAAATATTTAACAGCATCATCCGGATAACACCGGGCATGTGGTCCACCCAGAACGGTTACAGCCCCCTTGCTGTGGAAATAATTGCTCAACGCGTAGGCTAGTAGCGCGGCCTGGGTAAAGGAGCTGATAAATACAACATCAATGTCGTTGGGTAGTTCCCTTTGAAGATCCTCGCGTCCGGTGTAGCATAGCATGGTTACCTGATGTCCTTCCCGCTCACACCAGGTAGCTATTACCTGCGGCATGATACTGGCGAGATTGGCATGCATAATTTGCGACCACAACGTATTAGAAGGGCCCTTACAAATTAAATCAATCACTGCAACTTTGAGGGATTTCATAAAGGGAGTGCTTTGAAAAAAAGATGTATCAAATCATGTGCCTTATCGAAAGAAATTATGACAGTTCAAACGTGAGAGTAATTCCGCATTATTCCTTTGCAGCATAAATGAAACATAAACGCCTGAATGCGGTTGTTGGAAACTATTATTACTAGGAATTAAATATGGGATTTTTTGTCCTATAATTTATATTATGTTAAATAGGGTGTATTTTTCAAAAGACCGCTCCAATATTGTGTTCTATGACTATTCCACATTTTCAAAAAATATCTTTTTTTCAGTAGATCAGAGAAGCCATAAAGTATATTTTAATGACAATAGATGATCTTGATAAAGTATTAGAATATTTCTTCAATAAAGTGCCGGAAAGACAAACTGCACTTAAAATTTTGAAGGGTCTCACCTCATTGAAGAAAAATATTTATATCGCCAACTTACAGATTCCAAAACGAATAACACGGAATATGGACTATCAGTGCCGGGAATACTTTTTTATCAGCATGCAAGTACTAAAACGAGACCGTATTATTCGTTAGAAATAGAAAAGAAATTGGAGAAAGAAAGAGATGATAAATTAAAGAATTATCAATTAAAAAACTCTATTTCAGAAATGTGGGTTAAAAAATATTGGTACGTTGTTTTAATTTTGGGTTGGGTTGGTGTATGCTGGACTGATATTGGGAAGGAAACAATCAAACGAAAAATATGGACAGAAGCCAATCAATTGAAAAGTTCCGCCACACAAGTTGCTGATACGAGCCAAAGCAAAATAAATAGTGTCAGGCAGAAATAAAGGTTCAAACAAAAGGGAAGGCTAAATCGCCCTCCCTTTTTCAAAATAAATAAGATCAATTATTGTTTTTTATCAATCTCGTCATATTTCTTCTGGTAGAAATCTGATTTCGCTTTATCACCTTTCCTGTCGTAACAATACGCCAGGTTGTTACAGGCCGATTTAAGCTCAGATTTTTCCGATAATTTCAACGTTTCCTTATTATCGTATTCTTTGAACACCACTTCAAACGGAGGAATTGCCTTATCGCATAAAGACAGCACCTGCGCTTTTAATTCTTCTTTTTTCTTTAGGTCTTCAGGTGTTTTTCCTTTTATTTTATTGGCATCTTCTTCTATAAACAGCGCCTGGTTAAAATAATGTTTGGCAAGATTAAGATTGGCTTCCAAAGCTTCCGGTTTTATAGCCAGGGCTTTTTTATACAGCTCTTCTATTTTTAAACAACGTTCTGCATAATCGGCAGGCCGCTCTTTTGCATCACTCACATGTGTTTCATTAAACAACTCATTGGCATAATCCAAGATCATATCAAAACCTTCGGGGTTAGCAGCGATCAGTTCCTCGTACTTGGCATAAATGGCTTTTTTGTCGCCCTGGCTGCGCAGGTAGTCAAACTCAACCAATGGCAGGTAATCATCTTTGGGATAAAGCTCACGTCCCAATGCAACATATTTTTGCATGTTGGGAATATCCTTTTTGTCAAGGTAATATTTAGCCAGGTAACGATAGACGGTTACGTGTTCGGGTTTTGTTGCCACTTTTGCATCGGCCAGCTTCTGGAAATAGGCTACGGCTTCATCGTCCTTTTTTGCATTCATGGCCGACAGTGCAGCGTAATACACCTGGGTAGTATCCAGCTTGTACAGACCCCAGCCCTGCTCGAAAATGTAATTGCCGATCTCACCCGCTTTTTTGAAATTTGCCAGTGCATCTTCATATTTTTCAGCATTGTACTGGCTCGCTGCTGCATCGAAATAGCTGCCATATAAATCGTAAACAGGTTTATAACTGTCAACCGTTAATAAGGTAGTGGCTTTGGTTTTATCTATTTCCTGGGCCTTTTTAATGGCCTCAAAAGCCTCTGTTCTACCATCGGGTACCAGTGTTTTAAACTGGTCACTTGCTGCAATGGCGCCGTAAATCTTTGCCTTGGTGTACCACACTTCCGCATTTTTTTGATTTTTGGGCGCCGTTAACAAGGCGTCAATTCCTTCTTTGGCTTTATCCAGTTCTTTATCTTCCAGCATGCTTTTCACCTTGTTAAGGTTTTGCGCCGAAAGACCCAATGTCCACCCTGCCATCAGGGCGATGAGCATTATTTTCTTCATATTTGTTGGTTGTTTAAAAGTTTTATCTGTCTGACTGATTATTCGTTTTACATTTATTCAGCGGGTTTTTCACTGGTCGCCGTATTTTCTTCGTCTGCTGCATCATCTGTATCATCGTTGTTTTCAACTTCGTAACGTGCCAGTTTTGTAATAGCTGCTATGGCATCGTCGTCATCAAGCCTTATCAGTTTTACACCCTGGGTGGCTCTTCCCTGCCGGCTTACCTGGTTCACTGCCATCCGTATGGTAATGCCCGATTTGCAGGTGATCATCAGGTCTTCATCTTCTGTTACATCCAATATGCCTACCAAAGAGCCGGTTTTACCGGTTACATTAATCGTTTTTACTCCCTTTCCACCACGGTTGGTTATTCTGTATACCTCCTCCCCGGTTTCATCTGTAATTGCTGTACGCTTCCCAAAACCTTTTTCACTCACTACCAGCACTGTTCTGGAATTATCGTCCTTTTTGACACAAATCATGCCAACCACTTCATCCTGTGTATTGTCTACTTCTATGCCTGTAACGCCTATGGCTCCGCGTCCGGTTGACCGTACTTTACTTTCAGGGAAACGGATAGCCCTCCCGCTTTTTACTGCCATCATAATTTCACTATTGCCGTCTGTCATTTTCGCTTCCAGCAACTCATCTCCTTCTACGATGGTTATTGCATTCACTCCGGTTGCACGGGGTCTGCTAAAATCTTCTAAAAGTGTTTTTTTGATGGTGCCTTTCCTTGTGCAAAGTACAATATAATGGCTCTTTATAAACTCCTCATCGTCTAAATTTTTTACATCTATAACCGCACGCACCTTATCATCAGGAGGCAACTGGATGAGGTTCTGGATTGCCCTGCCTTTACTGGTCTTATCACCTTCGGGCAACTGGTATACTTTTAACCAGAAGCACCTGCCTTTTTCTGTAAAATACAACATGGTGTGGTGAGTAGATGTGACGAACAAATGCTCGATCCAGTCTTCCTGCTTGGTGCGTCCGCCTATGGCGCCTCTTCCACCCCTGTTTTGCTGCCGGTATTCTGTTGCTGAAGTTCTTTTAATGTAACCCTGGTGAGAGATCGTTATTACCACATCTTCTTCCTCGATCAGGTCCTCCAGGCGCATTTCATCGGCGAGGTACTGGATCTCCGTTTTACGTGCATCACCAAATTTATCTTTTATTTCAAGGAGCTCTTTTTTTATAAGCTCATAGCGCATCACTTCATTCCCCAGCAACTCTATAAGATAAGAAATCTGTTTCATTATTTCATCGTACTCTTCTTTGATCTTCTCCCGCTCCATTCCGGTAAGGCGCTGCAATCTCAGTTCCAGTATAGCTTTAGCCTGCACTTCGTCAAGCCCCCAACCCGCGTTTATCAATTTTTCCCTGGCTACATCAGGTGTGGCCGAACTGCGGATCAGTGAAATAACTTCATCAAGGTGATCCAGCGCAATCAGGTATCCCTGCAATAAATGGGCTTTCTTTTGCGCCTCCCTTAATTCGTATTGCGCACGCCTAACCACTACCTCGTGCCTGAATTCCACGAACTCGCTGATAAGATCCTTAAGGTTAAGCAACCTGGGTCTTCCTCTTACAATGGCTACATTATTGATGCCATAAGAGGTTTGGAGTTCGGTATGCTTATACAAGTGGTTAATGACTACATTGGCAATAGCATCCCGTTTCAGATCAATCACTATCCTTGTACCTTCTTTTTCATTTGATTCGTTATTGACATGCGCAATACCATCAATTATTTTTTCATTTACCAGCTCTCCTATTTTGTTGGTAAGCGTATCCCGGCTTACCTGGTAGGGCACTTCTGTAATTATGATCTGTTCTCTTCCGCTGGGCTTGGTATCTACATGTAATTTACCACGCATCACTACCCTGCCCCTGCCGGTATGCATACCCGTTCTAATGCCTTCATAACCGTAAATAATGCCGCCGGTTGGAAAATCGGGCGCCTTCACGAATTTGATGAGCTCTTCAATAGTAATTTCCTTATTCTCAATATAAGCGATACACCCGTCTATTACCTCCGCAAGGTTATGCGGCATCATATTGGTAGCCATGCCCACGGCAATACCGCTCGATCCGTTTACTAATAACTGTGGTATACGGGTAGGAAGAATGGATGGCTCCCTTTCTGAATCGTCGAAGTTCGGTTGAAAATCTACCGTATCTTTTTCTATATCGTCGAGCATATGCTCGGCCAATCTCTGCAGCCTTACCTCTGTATACCGCATGGCAGCCGGCCCGTCGCCGTCCTGGTTGCCGAAGTTTCCCTGTTTGTCAACAAGGGTATACCGCATACTCCAGTCCTGCGCCATACGTACCATAGCATCATATACCGAACTATCGCCATGCGGGTGATATTTACCCAGCACCTCTCCCACCACACGCGCCGATTTTTTATAGGGACGGTTATAATTCAGTCCCAAATCATTCATGGCATACAAAATGCGGCGGTGTACCGGCTTTAATCCATCCCGCACATCGGGCAGCGCCCTGCCTACAATTACACTCATGGAGTAATCAATGTAGGCGGTTTTCATTTGCTCTTCAATGTTCACCTGGATGATGCGGTCATTGTCGCTGGTTTCTAACGGAACTAAGTTATCTTCCATAATATTTTGCTATATCTTATGCTTATTGCAGGAGTCTTTAAAAAATATGTGCAAAGGTACTGTTTTTGAGCCTCTTTAGCCTTATTTTTAGTCTTTTTCTGTTCATTTTATCCACGCTGTGTGGATAGATTATCCCCGGAAAAATAAATTAACATGGTCTTGCAAAGCAATACTCTGCCACGAAAGAAAATCCTTCTCTTTGGAGCCGGCAAATCGGCTACCTGTTTAATTGATTATTTGTTAAGACAAGCTGAACATCACAACTGGCATATTGTGATTGCAGATGGTAATGTAGAACTGGCGCGCCAAAAATCTGGCGGTTCTTTATACGCCACTGCTGTGCAGGTTGATGTAAAAATGGACGCACAGAGAAACGCACTTATCGAACAGGCTGATATTGTTATTTCCATGCTGCCCCCATCCCTTCATTCGCTGATAGCCGGAAATTGTATAACCTCAGGACGTCATTTGCTCACTGCTTCTTATGCAGATGAGGAAATGAAAAAGCTGGCGCCGGAGATCAGGAAGAAGGGTATACTATTTCTTTGTGAGATGGGGCTCGACCCGGGCATTGATCACATGAGCGCCATGCAGCTCATTCATCGCATTCATGCCACGGGCGGAAAGATCAATTCGTTTTACTCCCATTGCGGCGGATTGGTAGCACCGGAAAGCGATAACAATCCCTGGCATTATAAAATAAGCTGGAACCCCCGCAACGTGGTATTGGCCGGAAAAGCGGGAGCTGTTTACAGGTTGGATGGCCGGGTAAAACAACTCCCCTACTCTTCGCTGTTTGATCCAGGCCGTACAGTTGAAATACCCGGGCATGGTCGTTTAGCCTGGTACCCCAACAGGGATTCACTGCCGTATATTCCTTTATATGGATTAGCGGAAAGTTCCACTTTTATCCGGACCACATTGCGACATCCCGATTTTTGTACAGGCTGGAAAAAAATAGTTGAGCTGAATCTCACAGACGAAACAAAGCAATATAACAGCAATGAGATGAGTTATAAAACATTCTTCGAAACGCATCTCCGGCAAAATGGGTTTACAAAAACGGATACGCTGCCCGGCACTGAAAAAGCATTGCTCACTTACCTCGGTCTGTATGAAGATGAAAGAATAAACAATGGATCATGTACTGCTGCCGGTATCCTGCAAACGGCTATTGAAAAAAAACTAATGCTGCAACCTGCGGATAAGGATATGATTATTTTGATGCATGAGATAGCATATGAATTCAAAACGCAATCTCAGAAAATAACAAGTACGCTTATAGTAAAGGGTGAAAACAGCCTGCATACTGCTATGGCAAAAACGGTTGGGTTACCTTTAGGCATAGCCGCAGTCTTGATGTTGCAGGGAAAGATCAGTCTTACCGGTTTGCATATTCCCATAGTGCCTGAAATATACGGGCCTGTTTTGGAAGCGTTGAGGAAAGAAGGGATTGTGTTTAAGGAAAGCTGATGTGAACGCACGTGCGGGACCAAATCCGAAGGAAAGCAACAAGAACCAAATCGCAAAAAGCAAATAAAATTCAAATTTCAAACCCGAAGCCAGAAACCCGAAATCCGAAGCGAAATGCAACCATAAACTACAAACAATAAGCCACAAATTGGGAAATCCGTAGCCGGAATTTCGAAATTTGAAGAAGGCTTTCTGTAATCAGCAGAAAAGGACTTTTTATCTTATCATTAGCAGTTATTCACCTGGTACCTGATTGGCATAAATCCGAAGCGATAAATACGGAATCCGAAGCTGGATGCAATCTCAAACCCGCCTGCCGGACGGGCAGGTATTAAATTTCAAATTTCAAATCCTTCAATTGACACCTCACCATTCAAGTATTCATCCTGTCGTTAGTAGCTCACAGAATCTGACGGCTCAAAGCTGATAGCTGAAGGCTGATCGCTATCACTTACTCCCTTTCAACAGTTCCGCAAGCATCCTCACTCCTTCCGTTGCCGGCTTTTCAATAACCGTAATATCCTGCACAGCGGAAGTATAAGGTATCTTTTTATCAATAATAAATTTGGGTATGCCATAAGGCGCGTAATGCAGTAATCCTGCTGCCGGGTATACTACCAGTGAGGTGCCCACTACCACAAAATATTCTGCATCTCCGGCTATTGCAATTGCCTCTTCGATCATGGGTACAGGTTCCTCAAACCACACAATATGCGGACGCAATTGTGCACCGTCTTCTGCCCTGTCGCCTATGTTAATGTTGCCGGTAATATCATATACAAGCCGCTCATTTTTTTCACTGCGCATTTTCAGTATCTGCCCGTGCAGGTGCAGCACTTTGGTTGAACCGGCGCGCTCATGCAGATCATCAATATTCTGGGTGATGATATGCACGTCAAAATCTTTTTCCAATGCAGCCAAACCCGTATGTGCGGCATTGGGTTTTGCATCCAGCACATTTTTCCGGCGCAGATTATAAAATTGCAGCACCAGTTCAGGATCTTTTTTCCATGCACGGGGTGTGGCCACATCTTCAATATTATAACCCTCCCACAAACCATCGCTGTCTCTGAAAGTTTTTAAACCGCTTTCCGCACTGATACCTGCGCCTGTTATTACAACAATCTTTTTCTTTTTCATGGTATGCGAACAAAAGTTAAAAAGCCATCTGCATTGTACAGTTCCCTATGACGAAATTATACTTTATAAGAAGGATGAGTGCATCAATCGGGCATTTGCATAGCCTCTCTTTTTATATCCAATAAAAAATTATCACGGTTGGCGATAATGAGGTTTTTATACCCAACGATCTTTAGCCAATACATAATCCAGCAAACAAAGCTTGCAATAATGCATATTGCTCCCAGCAATGGGCTGATATTGTTGCGGTTCAAAACCAGGCTTCCCAAATACAGTAAAGTCATTGTTAATCCCAAAGCATAAGCAGGCCGTTCTTCAGCTATAGCTATATTTAACCGGATGCATTCGTTTTTTATAGAATCAGCCATGCGTTTAATCACTATAAATTGCCATACTATATTAAATAATGGAATAAGCAATAGCCAAACCTGTGCCGGAGCCATCATCCTGCTTTCGGGGGTAATAGCTGCCAGTGCTTTTTGCAATGTAACCAGGTAAAAAATAAAGGGTATCAGAGCTGCAAGAAGAAATAGGATCATTGTCCATCCATATACCATAGTGTGTATTTTTGGAAAGCTTGTATAAATATAAGATATTACTAAAAGTATTTCTTTTATAAGCGGCATTACCATTTGCCAATCTTACCCTACTTTTATTGCACGAAAAAATATACAATTATGCAAACAGCACATGAAATTGATTACCGTATTTATGGCGAAGAAATGCAGTATGTAGATGTTGAGCTGGATCCGGGTGAAACCGCAATGGCGGAAAGTGGCGCTTTTATGATGATGGATGACGGCATACAAATGCAAACTATTTTTGGAGACGGAACGCAGCAACAGGGCGGTGGCTTTATGAATAAATTATTTAGCGCGGGCAAAAGACTGCTTACCGGTGAAAGCTTGTTTATGACGGCTTTTACCAATACCGGGCAGGGTAAAAAAAGAGTGGCTTTTGCCTCTCCATACCCGGGTAAGATCATAGCGCTCGACCTGTATGAGCTTGGCGGCAAAGTGGTGTGCCAGAAAGATTCTTTTCTGTGTGCTGCCCGCGGCGTAAGCATTGGCATTGAATTTCAACGCAGGTTAGGTACCGGGCTGTTTGGGGGCGAAGGATTTATTATGCAGAAATTAGAAGGAGACGGAATGGCTTTTGTGCATGCAGGCGGACATGTATTTCAGCGCGTATTGCAGGCTGGTGAAACCCTTCGGATTGATACAGGTTGCCTTGTAGCATATACCAAAGATGTGGCTTACGATATACAATTTGTAGGCGGCATACGCAATACCATATTTGGCGGTGAAGGTTTGTTTTTTGCTACTTTACGTGGTCCCGGAAAAGTGTGGATACAAACCCTTCCCGTTAGCCGTTTGGCCAGCCGTATACTCGCTTACGGAACAGTTAAACGCAAAGAAGAAGGCAGCTTATTGGGTGGATTGGGCAATTTGTTAGATGGGGACGGAAGGTAGGTGTCAGGTATGAGGTGTCAGCAATAACCTGGGAATTGATGATTTGTGGTTTATCGTCTATGGTTGCATTTCGCTTCGAATTTCAGATTTTAGTCTTCGGAGTTAATATTTGAATTCACCATGGACAGGTTTTATTTGTTTTTTGTGATTTGGCCTTTGTATTTCTCTATATACGGTCTGACCCTTCCTGCATCGGGCGCCGACCGCATTAACGGTTCTTTGTATTCCTCAAACCTGAAACCTGAGACCTGAAACCTGAGACCTGAAACTTGCAGCCTCAAACCTTATGTATCTCGCTGGTGAAATGAAACTGTATAGCGGGATTGTTTGCGATCTCTGTATTAAGGAACCATTCACTCTGTGCCAGGTATACCAAATGCCCGTCTTTATCCAGCACTACATTCCCGGTTTTAAACCGGGTAAAGTCTTCTAATTTTTTACGGTCGTCCGAAGTTATCCAGCAGGCTTTATAAAAGGGCAGCGAATTAAACTGAACAGATGCGCCATACTCATTTAGCAAGCGGTACTGGATCACCTCAAATTGCAGGTCGCCCACGCAGCCTATGATCTTGCGGTTACCGCCATGCTGCGTAAACAACTGAGCCACGCCTTCGTCTGTTAGTTGTAATAATCCTTTTTCCAGTTGCTTTGTTTTCATTGGATCTTTATTCACCACCTCTTTAAACAGTTCCGGTGAAAAGCTCGGGATACCGGTAAAATAAAAATCTGCTCCTTCGGTAAGTGTATCTCCTATTTTAAAATTCCCCGTATCAAATAACCCTACTACGTCACCTGGAAACGCTTCTTCGATCACATCTTTCTGGCGTGCCATAAATGAATAAGGGTTACTGAAACGCACATCCTTCTCCAGCCGGACGTGGTGATAATATTTATTGCGTTCGAACTTACCGGAACAAACCCGTAAAAAAGCAATGCGGTCGCGGTGCTTGGGATCCAGGTTGGCATGGATCTTAAATACAAAGCCACTGAATTTTTCTTCTCCGGGGCAAATTTCTCTTTCCGATGTCGGGCGGCACAGGGGCGCCGGAGCTATACGGATAAAAGTGTCAAGCATTTCTTTAACGCCAAAATTGTTTACGGCGCTTCCAAAAAATACCGGTGCTGTTTTAGCCAGGAGGTAAGCCTGTGCATCCAGTTCGCCATATACGCCGTCTATCAACTCAACATCTTCCCTCAACTGAGCTGCATTCCGCTCTCCTATTTTATCAACCAGCACGTCATCAGCAAGATTGGTTATATGCTCCATATCTTCCTCATTGGTTTTGGTATGGGGAGCAAAGAGCAAGAGGTTTTTTTCAAAAAGGTTATAAACGCCTTTAAACTCTTTTCCGCTGTTGATGGGCCAGGTCATAGGATGAAGCTGCAAATGGAGTTCCTTTTCTATTTCTTCGAGTAAATCAAACGGCATTTTGCCATCACGATCCATTTTGTTAATGAATACAATTACAGGCGTGTCGCGCATGCGGCAAACTTCCATCAGCCTCCGGGTTTGTGCTTCTACTCCGTTCACACTGTCAATAACCAGTATAACACTATCTACGGCAGTAAGGGTTCTGTAGGTATCTTCAGCAAAATCTTTGTGTCCGGGTGTATCCAGCAGGTTGATAAGATTGCCTTTGTATTCAAAAGTCATTACACTGGTTGCTACAGATATGCCCCTTTGCTTTTCAATTTCCATGAAATCGCTGGTGGCATGCTTTTTTATTTTGTTGCTTTTAACGGCGCCTGCTGTTTGAATGGCACCCCCAAACAGCAATAGTTTTTCTGTTAAGGTGGTTTTACCGGCATCGGGGTGAGAGATGATGGCAAAGGTTTTACGCTTATTGATTTCCGCTGTATATTTCATTGGGGCGCAAAGGTAAGGATATGCGATTTATTGTCCTACCAAAAACAGGGCATTACAGAACATTAGTTTGCCGTTTTGCCAGAAGTTCCTGAACAATACATTGTCTGCCAGGTACACTATATTACCACTGCCTGCATCCTGCACTCCATATATCAATCCGTCATTCAGTTTCTTTTTTAGTTCCGAACCCACGAAGCCCGCTACCAAATTATCTTTTTTAATAACGCCCACATTCCAGCCATCGTTAATAAACTCGTATACATGATCATCCATTTTAAGGGTATAATAATAATCAGGATAACCAAATGCCAGCGGGTGCGTATTATCTAACTGAACTTTATAAATGGATCCCGGGGTTGTAGAAGAAATAAATTCCCGGTCATGGTCACCAAATTTTTTTAATGCAGCATACAGATCCTTTTTGTCATCATCATCGTTGTCTTCTTTTTTAAATTTTATTCCACCGTCAAGTTCCGCTAATTGAGCTACCGCGTTTTCCAGTGCAATTACTTTACCACCCCTGCTGATCCAGTTTTTTAAATCGCTGAAATCTTTATTATTTAAAAATGAATATTTTCCGTCCGGCAAGATCAATACATCTGTTTCATTCCAGTTCACTGTTTTTATATCCCTGGCATTGACAAGGGTAACCGGGTAATTTAACTCCCTTTCCAAAAAGAACCAAATTTCACCCGCGGCGTTGGAATTAACCCCTTCACCGGTAACGAGCACAACTTTTGGCGCTTTCATGAATTTTACATTTTCGCTGCCAAAATCATATCCTTTATCTACAAAACCACTGCTTACCGGGATTGCTTTTATGTTTTGCGCGTTGCATGCATCCACAACCACATTCCACAAATTACTGCCTGAAGCTCCATTCGATGTTTTTAATACGATTATTGAGCCTGCTTTAAAATGGTTTCCCTCCAATTCAAAGTCTTTAACGGAATAACGAAGCTTTACACCCTTTTGCATAAGTTGAGCCACTGCTTTCGCACTTTGCAAACCCTCCCATGGAATAACATACCCGTATGTTTCAACCGCCCTGTTCACCAATGGCTGTGGTTTTGTGTATGCTCCTGCAGGACTCACCTTTTCTTTTACGGCAAATGCTTTTAAACCGAATACATAGGGTAATGCCCATGCCGTAATGTCATAAGTAGCAGAGTCAACCAGCTTCGATTTGGGCTCAAACAGTACACTTATGAGGGTAGACCGGGGTTGCATGCTGCTGATCACAATATCGTTTTCCGTTATTGTAAATGCTTCTTCCTTACCGGTGAAATAATTATATCCTTTGGCATTTCCTTTGGCCGAAGCGTATTGAATATTGTTTTTATCAAGCAGTTCCATTAAAGCCGTAATGCGTTGAGAAGCGCCTTCCTCATTTTTAATTACATAGGTTTTATATATGCCGGTGCCGGTTGTAACGGCATCATTAAAAAACTTCCTGAATTCCTTGATCAGCCTGCCTGCATTTTGCGAAGCTGTTTCAATAGTGCTGAGCCCGGTAGTATAATGATGCATAATCCTGTCTGTAAGGGTAAGCGTATCACCTTCTTGTTTATAAACGCCCAGCCCTGAAGCGGGTCCCCCACCCTGCTCATAAGTCATTCCAATGGCGCCGTTATAAATCGGGTAGGTGTCACCGTAAGAAGGATAATACAAATCAAAAACTTCTTTGGTAAAGAATAGCCAGCCATTGGCATCAAAATACTTTGCATTGTTTTTGCCAATGCTCACCTGGAAATCCCTTTGCCATGGTGTAATAAGTTCATGATACGGTTGTGCTGCGGGGGCAAAATAATAGGGCGCATTGATACCTTGTTCGTGGTAATCTACATGTATCTGGGGTAGCCACTGCTGGTATAGCTTAAGCCTTTCCTGCGATTCATACTGGGTTTGCCAGGCCCAATCGCGGTTAAGATCGAAATTATAATGATTGGTCCGTCCGCCCGGCCATGGCTCCCGGTGTTCCCTGGCGTATAAATTGGGGTTATAGTTTTTGCCAGCCACACTGTTAAACCAGTTCACGTACCGGTCGCGGCCATCAGGATTAATGCAGGGATCTATTACAACTATGGTATTCTTCAGCCATTCTTTGGTTCGGGCATTAGAGGGATTAACCAACTCGTATAAAGTAAGCATAGCTGCTTCGGAAGAAGAGGCTTCGTTACCATGTACATTATAGCTAAGCCATACAATAACCGGTGTATTTTCTACCGGCGCTATTTTATCCTTAGCTGCACCGGCAAGGCGCAGATTATTGTTGCGGATATTTTCAAGATTGTTTATATTATCTTCTGATGAAATAAAAGCTACTATCAGGGGGCGTCCTTCATTGGTTTGTCCGTACGGCTGTAATTTTACAACAGATGGAAAAGCGGCGGCTACATGATTAAAATAATTGATGATCTTAAAATGAGGTGTGTATTGCGTTCCGATCTTATATCCTAAAAAATCATCAGGTGGTTGCACCTGTGCAAAAGCGCACATACAGCCTGCCAAAAAAGGAAGTAAGAAAGCTAAGCGTTTTATCATGAACCATCATTTAATGAGGCAATTTAAGAAACCATCAGGCATTAACCATAGGATTACCGGAACAGTCCATCAAAATTCTTTTAGTAACTTCCGGCCCTAACAAATTTCAGATGAAGTATTCCCTGTTTTTTCTCCTGGCTTTAGCAGGCATAATATGTTGTCAAACGGGCTGCCGTAACCAGGCGGTAAACACTTCATTCAATCCTTTTGACTACTCCATTCAAAAAACGATCAGTTGTACAAACGGAGCGGTAGTTTCAGCGCATCCTTTGGCCAGCAAAGCGGGTGTTATGATGTTAGAACAGGGAGGTAATGCGGTGGATGCAGCAATAGCCACACAACTTGCACTGGCAGTTGTTTACCCGGGTGCGGGAAATTTGGGTGGCGGAGGGTTTATGGTGGCGCGGCTTAAAGATGGTAAAACAATTGCATTGGATTACCGCGAAAAGGCGCCTTCTGCGGCAAGCCGTGATATGTACCTTGATAGTGCAGGTAACCCGGTTATGCGGCTTAGCCAGCATGGTCATTTATCTGCCGGTGTACCGGGCACCGTGGCCGGGTTATTTGCTTCCATGAAATATGCGTCCCTGCCTTTTCCGGAACTGATACAACCTGCTATTGATCTGGCCGAAAAAGGGTTTACTATAACAGCGGCTGAAGCTTCCGCGCTTAATCATACACAGGAAGCATTCAGACAATACAATACTTCTAAAATTATCTTTATAAAGCATGAAGGATGGAAGCCGGGTGATACGCTGGTACAGACCGATCTTTCGGAAACGCTAAAACGCATGCGCGATAAAGGTCAAAAAGGTTTTTACGAGGGCGAGACCGCAAGGCTTATTGTTTCAGAAATGAAAAAAGCCAATGGTATTATTTCGCCTGATGATCTTAAAAATTACGAAGCAAAAGAACGGAAACCCGTTGAGTTTACGTATAAAGGGCATACGATCATATCAATGCCTTTGCCGAGCAGCGGCGGCATTATTTTGCAGCAATGTTTGAAAATTATAGAGAACAGGGAGATAGGAAAAATGGGATTTCTGTCTGCACCTGCTGTGCAATTGATGACAGAAGCAGAAAGAAGAGCTTATGCCGACAGGGCTGAGTTTATGGGTGATGAAGATTTTGTGAAAGTGCCTGTACATACTTTAACCAGCGATGCTTACTTAACAAAAAGAATGTCGGATTATGTAGCCGGTAAGGCGGGCAACAGTCAATTCGTAAAGCCGGGCAACATCAATCCCGAAAGTGAAGAAACCACCCATCTTTCCGTTGCAGATAAATGGGGTAATGTGGTGGCTGTTACTACCACGCTTAACGGTGGGTACGGCAGCAAAACTGTGGTGAGCGGCGCCGGATTTTTATTAAATAATGAAATGGATGATTTTAGTGCGAAGCCGGGTGTACCCAATATGTATGGTGCTCTGGGAACCGAGGCCAATGCCATCGAACCCAATAAAAGAATGCTGAGTTCTATGACGCCAACGATTGTATTAAAAGACAATGATCCTTATTTGGTAGTTGGTACCCCAGGCGGCACTACGATCCCCACCTCTGTATTTCAAACCATTGTAAATATTATTGATTTCGGGTTGAGCGCTTCCGATGCTGTAAATAAGCCCAAATTTCATCACCA
The DNA here is from genome assembly GCF_009192765.1 of Agriterribacter humi. Lineage (GTDB taxonomy): Bacteria > Bacteroidota > Bacteroidia > Chitinophagales > Chitinophagaceae > Agriterribacter > Agriterribacter humi. The sequence continues at coordinate 61,394 of NZ_VOHQ01000019.1, forward strand.
GTGGATGCCGGATGAAATATTTATTGAAAAGGATTTCCCTGCCGGGGTAACTGATTCTTTAAAGGAGATGGGCTATACCATTAGTTCACGGGGAAGTATTGGGAGAACAGAGCTGATTAAAATAGAGAAAGATAAAACAGGTGAAGGCTATATTTTGGAAGCCGTTGCTGATAAAAGAGGCGATGATTCAGCAGAAGGGTATTAAAGCACAAGGGATTAAAAAACGTGTAGTAAAATGCTCCGCAAAGGGACGTTTACTGGGAGTATTACATTAAAAAAATGGAACTTACATTATTATAAAAATGATGCCATTTAAGAGATACAAATATATCGGGCCCGAACCTAATATACTGGAAGATTCCGGCGAAAGCTACTGGTTTCGCAAAAGAATGCTTAAGCCTGTACGGCATTTACTCCAATACCGCGTTTTGCTGGTAAATATTCAGTTCTGCAAGTTTTTGAAGCGGATCCATCATATAGGTAAGCAAACTGTTATCTTCCTGCAATTCCACTATTCTGAATCCATGATACGAGGTACCCCAGCTTCCACCAAAATGCCCGTCAAAAAGAAAGGGTATATTGCCCAGAAACTTTATTCCATCCTGGTCGTGATCGTGACCGTTAAATACGGCTCTTACATTTTTAGCGCTTAGCAGGAGCTTTTGAAAATGCGGGCAATCAACTGCATGTGTAGTCCATTTTACCGGGGTTATATGGAGAAAGATAAAAATGTTCGGGGCATTTTTATATTGTTTCAATTTTGCAGCAAACCAATCCTGGTCAGGACATATGTATTTTCCTTTTTCATCGGCAGTGGTACCCAGCAATAATACATTATCTCCCAAAACCACATCATGATTGATATCCATTTTCCAGGTTTGATTCCATACTTCCCCGGATACCATGTCATGATTCCCTTTAGTAACATACACAGGCATCCTGCATTGTTTTAGTGCTTCCGCGGCAGGCTGCAGAAAGGCGGGGTCATTATGAATGATGTCGCCGTTAAAAACGCAAAAATCAACAGGGCTCGCTGAATTAAAATTATTGAGGGCATTTGTGATGGCAGAAAAATATGCTTCAAAAGGAGTATTCTTTTCACCATAATGTCCATCAGAAGTCACCGCAAAACGCAATAAACTTTTCTTACGGATATCTGTTGCTTTTGCCGGTGTAACAATTCCGTTCGACATCAGCAAAAGCATGGAAGCTGATATATTTTGTACAAATTTTCTTCTTTTCATAACCGGCACAATATAAAACAAAACATATTTTTACTGTATTATTAAAATAAAAACACCTATGACTGTGCGAAATAGTCATAGGTGAGCAGAAAAACAGTATATAATTTTACGACCCGAACAGCCCTTTTACTTTATCCATTAAACCACCGCCACTATTGCCGCCCTTATTAAATACGGATAACAGATCCTGCATATCGGTATCACCATCGCCATCAAGGTCAAGTGCGCCACCTTTTACCTTTGAAAGCAAACCTTGCAAATTGATACCAGCAGTTTTTCCACCGGAAAGATTATTGAACAAACTCTGAATGTCGAAACTCTTGTCATTGCTGTCGTTTGTTTTTTGTACAAGACTGCTTAATACATTTGGTACAACACTGTTGGCTACATTTCCTGCAGACTGGTTATCCAAACCAAATTTGTCCATCAGGTTCTGAACAAATCCACCTGAAATTTGTCGCGTAACATTGCTGTTTTCTACGCCTCCATCCTGCCCGCCGAACATTTTTAGAACATCTTTCAGTCCGCCCTGTGAGAGCAATCCCTGCAGACCACCGGTAATGGAATTGGATGCTTCAGCAATCACTTCTTCATTTTTCTCATTCGGAATGGCCGGATTGTTTACAATAGCATCTCCGGCAGATTGTTTTACAAGATTAAAGAGATTGTCTAACATAATTGTTGGTTTTATGTTTCTTAAGTTAGTCTTTTTAAGCTAAAGGTTGCTTTTATGGAATGAATATTTCAGTTATTTGTTATCCGCCGTATTAAATCCATAGTAATTTTGGAGCAGTTCATTCACTTCAAATACTATTTTTATGGATTCCATCGGCATGGTTTTTCTTCAATCTGCCATAAAACGTGTAAAATATTATAAACAGCTTGGCGACAGCAGTTTTAATCAGTTAGAAGAAAAGGATCTTTATTTTCAACCCAATCTTACTTCCAACAGCCTGGCAGTTATTATTCAGCACATGAGCGGAAATATGCTGAGCAGGTGGACTAATTTTTTGTTGGAAGACGGGGAAAAAAGCTGGCGTAACCGGGACGCGGAATTTGAAGACCAGCATTATTCGAAGCAACAATTACTTGAGCTTTGGGAAAAAGGCTGGAATTGTTTTATAGGGATTTTAGAAAGTTTAAAGGAATCCGATCTTTTACAAACAATTTATATCCGCAGGGAACCGCTCATTGTAGTGGATGCCATTAACCGGCAACTGGCGCATTATCCTTATCACGTTGGGCAGATCATCTATATTGCTAAAATCATCAGGGATCAGCAATGGAAAAGCCTTTCTATTGAAAAAAACAAATCAGACGATTATAATGCCCTGATGGCGAAAAATGCAAGATCGTAAGTCGCTTTGCGGTTAAAGTTGTATTAGCAGAAAAAGGAAGGCAGGAGTTACCGGTTAGAGAAATTTTGGAAGCATATAAGATATAATGTAAAATTATCATCTATACCATTACATTTGCTTTCTAATTTGAGGTTCAGCCTATATGAAATTCAATCTTAGTGTTTGCAGCTTTTTTCTGTTTATTACTATTTGCTCGCATGCCCAGGTTTCGTATGGCATACTCGGGGGAATACAACAAATAAATGCTCACGTTAAAATACCAGATGGACCTGCCATCGGGGCTACCAGCGGGTACGGGTTTCATGCCGGGGGAATGCTTAAGGTTGGATTTGATAAAAACGTTTTCTTTTCTCCTCAAATATTATATAGTCTTAAAGGCTTCACGATTCACTATAATGATATGCTGCAGGATTCTGTAACTGCTTCAAAGCTGCAGTTGCATTATATTGAGATCCCCCTGTTGTTGCAATTTGATACACGCTCAGACGGCAAGGGTTTTTTCTTTTTGTTGGGACCATCGGCATCGGTGGCCATTACCGGAAAAGAAAGCAGAACATTTCTGGATAATAGCGAAAAAGAACGCCCCATGCGGTTTGCTAATACAGCCTACGGACGTTTTGAAATGAACCTGGTAGCAAAAGCAGGTTATTGCTTTAAAAGTAACATAATGATTACCGGGGGGTATAGTTATGGACTGGGTAGCATTATCAATGATGATTATTTCGCAAGAATTGTTCCCCGAATGATAACATTGAGCGCTGGTTATTTTTTTAGAAAGAAGTAATATGGGTCATCAGTTCTTGTAGATATAGATCACCTTTATTCCATCCTTTTTTATATATCCCCTGTACATACCTGCTGTATTAAAGGGCAGGGCAATATTTCCTTCCCTGTCCACCGCTATTAATCCTCCATCGCCACCAAGGGCAGGCAGGCGTTTCAAAAACATTTTTTCGGTTGCTTCTTTCAGGGCCATTTTTCCAAACTCCATCATGTCGCTCACGGTTTTGGCATCACTAAGCGAATAAAAAACTCTCCCCAACCCGTGCAGCTTACCGAACAGGTAGCATTATTGGCATAAGTTCCGGCCCCTATAACGGGCGAGTCACCAATTCTCCATACCGTTTTTTGGTCATGCCCCCGTGCTTGTTGCGGCAGCCGGGTTGCCTTGCTTATCTAAAGCCACCGCTTCTACCGTTCCAAATTTTGGATCCCTTTCCACAACACGGAAATTGTCTTTTTTACCAGCTTTTGTGTTCAAAATGGTTCCTGCTCCGCCATGCACAAACAGCACAATGTTACCCCGGGGCTGCTTTAGCTGCGCTTTGCCATGTGAATGGCGCACAGGAAGAAAATGAGAAAAGCCTACCTCATCGCTATAATTTGAGGTAAGTTAATCATTTATTCATGACCGGTAATCCGGGTGCAGTTGTATAAATGCAAATTTTCACGTTTCGTAATGGTATTGAATTTGTGCATCGGCAGGGTTTACCTATTTTTACAAATTAATTTCCCAGCCTGAAAACTACGCGCAAAATATTAAAGATTATACTACTGTCATTACTGTTCCTCATTGTAATGACGGCTATATTGATTAACACTACCCCGGTACAAAACTGGCTGGTAAAAGCGGTTACCCACAGGTTATCAAAGGACCTGGATACCAAAGTTTCCATTAAGCATGTCAATTTCGCGCTCTTTAATAAAATGAATCTTGAGGGCGTATATATTCAGGATCAGAATAAAAAGGATACGCTTTTGTATGCCGGAAAATTAAGTGTAAATATTACCGACTGGTTTTTTTTCAAGGACCAGATAGAGCTAAAATATATAGGTCTGGAGAATGCAACCATCCATTTGCACCGGGTAGACTCGGTTTGGAATTACCAGTTTGTGGCAGATTATTTTTCGTCACCCGCTTCTTCAAAAAACAAAAAACAAATTACCCTGTCATTAAAAGAAGTGGTATTAAAAAACATTCACTTACAACACAGGGATGAATGGCGCGGACAGGATATGGAGCTTGATCTTAAGCACCTGGCATTGGAAGCAGATGAAATTAATTTTGCAAAGAAGCTGGTTAGTATTCACACGCTTGAAATGGATGAGCCTGTTTTTTCAATATATGATTATGCCGGCAGGCGGCCTAAGGCGCTGCGGCCAAATGCAGGGAACATAAAGGATTCTCTTTCCGTGCCCTTTAATGCCGGCGGATGGAAGCTGGCTATTAACGAACTAACGCTAAACAATGGAGCATTTAAAAGTAGCAGGGATGTGCAACGGGAAGTATACGATCATTTTGATGCCAGCCGTATTCATTTTTATGCCATTAACGGAAAGTTTAAAAAAGTGGCGTTGCTGCAGGATACTTTATTTGCAGATATCAGTCTGAGTACAAAAGAAAGATCGGGCTTCACTGTTAAATCACTTACGGCTAAGTTCAGGATGGAGCCGGGCGCAATGATATTCGACAGTCTTGATATCAGAACACCTTCCAGTCACCTTACCCATTTTTATGCCATGCGGTATAATGATTTTAATGATGACATGAGCGCTTTTATAAGTAAGGTAAAATTAGAAGGGCGCTTTCACAACAGTACCCTGCACAGTAAAGACATAGCTTTTTTTGCGCCTGAACTTAAAAGCTGGAACCGGCTGATAAGAATGGACGGGGATGTTAAGGGTACCATAGATAATTTAAACGCTAAAAATTTTATTGTTGAATCCGGAAAAGACAGCTATCTGAATGGCAACATAAAAATGGCCGGCCTTCCCAATATTGATTCAACTTATATTGATTTTAAGGCCAATGATTTTCGTACTACTTATGCAGATGTGGTGGGAATCATTCCCGGCCTCAAAAAAATTACGGATCCGCGGTTAAATGAAATCCGTTATATCCGGTTCAAAGGAAACTTTACAGGATTCATGCGTGATTTTGTTACCTATGGCAACATAGAAACCAATCTTGGAACAGTTGCTTCCGATTTAAATATGAAATTTCCTGCTAAAGGAAACGCCTCTTATTCCGGGAAGATATCAACAGATAATTTTGACGTGGGCACCTTCCTGGGTGTGAAAGGGCTGGGAACAGCTTCATTTAAAGGAAATGTAAAGGGAAGTGGTTTTAGCACTCAAACCCTTGATGCGGATCTTGACGGCAAATTCTCTCAACTCCAGTTTAACAATTACAATTATGAAAACATTGTAGTGAAAGGGCATATGGATAAAAAACTCTTCAAGGGCGCTGTTGGCATTAACGATCCCAATCTGATTGCTACCCTTGATGGTGAAATTGATCTGAACGCCGGTAAGCCTGAATTTAATTTCTTTGCTGATATACAAAGAAGCTATTTGAAGAAGATAGGATTTGCCAAAGACGATATGAATGTAATAGGCAAATTTGATATGAATTTTAATGGCGATGATATTGATAATTTTCTTGGTACCGTTTCTTTATATGATGTTGCCGTTACCAAAGCCAATCAAACATTTGTTTTTGATACGCTTACTTTAAGTTCGCAGTTGATTGATCAGCAAAAGATATTACAACTGCGCAATACTGAAGCTTCGGCATTTTTAATGGGCAATTTTGCTATCCGTGAATTACCAAATGCAGTGAAGCAGTTTTTGAATAAATATTATCCTGCTTATATACCTCCGCCCAAAAAAGCCATTAAAAATCAGACTTTCCTTTTTCAACTGGATGTAAAAAATATTGATCAGTACCTGTCGCTGATCAACCCCAATATAAAAGGATTTAATAACAGCACTATAGTAGGGTCACTTAATTCGGAAACCAATCTCATGGCAATAAGCACCATGATCCCTTATGCCGCGTATAAAAATATTGCTGTGCAGGATTTCCGGCTAACCGGTTTAGGGAATATGGACAGCCTGAAGCTAACGGGTATAATCGGTAATACTATAGTAAATGACAGTCTTCAGTTTCCCGTAAGTAAAGTATCTATTGCTTCCAGCAATAATGTTTCGCAGCTTAATATAAGCACTGCCGCAACGCAAACCATAAATGATGCCCGGCTTTCTGCACAGATAACCAACCTGGAAGACGGCGTTAAAATACATTTTGATCCGTCGAGCATTGTGTTGAACGAAAAAACATGGAAAATAGATGAAGGAGGAGAATTAACGCTTAGCCGTTCTTATATAGATGCAAAGAATATCAAATTCAGCAATGGCGAACAGGAGATATCTGTGGTGAGCAGGCATTCGGATGTAGGAACCTGGGATGATGTTATTGTTGAAATGAAAAAAGTAAATATCGGGGATTTTATGCCTTTCTTAGTTAAAGAGCCACGCATGGAAGGTATTGTTTCGGGAACGGTTACCATTGAAGATGCCTTTCGCAATATGTATGTATCCTCGGAACTAACTGCAGACCAGTTCCGGCTGGAAAACGATTCCATAGGGATGATTACTATTACTGGCGCATGGGACGACAGAAATAAGAAAGCAACATACGAGGCGATATCGGACAATAAAAATTATAAATTCAGTATTGCAGGCTCATACGATATAATAGATTCGCTCCGCCAGGAAATTAATGCCAATGCCAATTTTGATTATACCAATATTCATTTCCTGGAAAAATATCTTGGTTCCATATTTGGAAACATGAGGGGCTTTGCCACAGGAAACCTGCGTATGAAAGGCGATATAAAAAAGCCGGATTATATTGGTTCTATTGATGTTAAAAATGCAGGGTTAAAAGTATTGTATACGCAATGCTATTATACGTTCGATAGTGCCAGAATTGTTTTTACTCCCGGAAATATTGACTTTGGCACGATTTCCTTGCATGATACCCTTCCGCAACGTGGTAAGAGCGCTTCCAATACAGCCATACTTACCGGAAATTTGCAGCATTCCAACTTCAATGATTTTGAATATAACATATCCATTAATACGGATCGCCTGTTATTGCTCAATACTACACGGTCCGACAATGGTACGTTTTACGGGAAAGCCATAGGTAAAGCCAATTTCAGGTTCAGAGGGCCCGAGGATGATATGCGAATGACCATTACGGGTGAGCCTGTTGACAGTTCCAGTATTTATATTACATCATCTTCGTCTAAAGAAAGCGGCAGCGCGGATTATATTATCTGGAAGCAATACGGGCGCGAAATGAATATTGACTCTTTGAGTTTCAATAACTCGCAGCTTAATATAGATCTTAATCTTACGGCCAATAATTATACCCGCATGTTTATGGTGCTTGATGAAATAACAGGCGACATTATAGAAGCAACCGGCAGCGGCACATTAAAAATGCATACCGGTTCCAGTTCTCCATTTACCATAAATGGCAAGTATACTATAGACAGGGGGTATTACCGTTTCAGTTTCCAGGAAATATTTAAAAAGCCTTTTGTATTACTACCCAATGAAGGAAGTTATATAAGATGGGACGGTGATCCTAACCAGGCAGAAATAAATTTAAAAGCGAAATACATAGCCAATGATGTAAAACTGAGTTCATTGTATTCAGAACAGGGTCAAACTACAGATCCGGAAGTGAGCAGGTTAAAAAGCGAGAGAACGGATGTAGATGTACTTTGCACGCTGAAAGGCTCGTTGGGTAAACCGGATATTTATTTTGATATTGCTTTAGCTGCTAACAGCGATGTAAAAAACAGCCAGCGTTTGCTTGGCGATCTGCAGCGTATCAACAATGATGATAATGAAAAGAACAAGCAGGTAGCCTATTTGATTGTATTCAGGAGCTTCGCTCCCATCGGGCAGTACAATGTGCAGCAAAACGATGCTACTACATTTGCATTCAATACTATTTCAGAATATATTTCGGGGTATCTTACCAGTTCGCTTAAAACCATATTGTATGGTATTTTTAAGGATCCAACCCTTAGTGTAAATTTTAACTATACAAGAGCCTCTATTGATCCAACCGGAACAGGAACCTCCGCCGGTAATACGGTAAATCTAACCCGCGATAACATCAGTCTCCAGTTTATTAAATCTTTACTGAACGATAAGCTCGTAATTACTTTTGGGAGTGATTTTAATTTCGTAAGCAGCGGTTCGCAACCCGCTTTAAACTCGGAGGGTACTAATTTTCTTTTTCTGCCTGATATTACTGCGGAGTATAAGATTACACCTGATGGTAAATTCAGGGTAAGTTGTTTTTACCGGAGCAACTTTGATGCATTGTCTACTACAGGAAAAAGAAACCGCGCCGGCGGGAGCATTTCTTTCAGAACCGAATTTGATTCCGAGCGGCTCAAAAAGAAAAAGCAGCAATTGAAGGAAAAACAGGAGCAAAAGGAAGGTGATTCAACAGTAGTACGGCTAAATTAAATACCATTATTATAAAAACTTTATTTCTGCCTCTCTTTCTTTTTTTTCCACGCTTCTTTTTTTCTCCTCTATGTTCTCTTTGTGTGCCAATAGTCCATATGAAGCCAGCGAAATGGAAATAATGATAGAAATATGATAAACAAAGAAGCTGTCGTGCAGGTTGCTTTTATCGGGAATCATGTAGCTAAAAATAAAAGTAACAACAGATATGCCATATTCAAACAGCAGGGCATAATAGATAAATTGCAGGGTATATTCTGCATTATAATATTTTACCCCTTTAATATAATGCGTAATGATCCATACAATATACAGTAGAATAATAACCAATCCCATGCCTACCATCAGGGTTTCGGCATAATCCTGTAATTGCGTAAAAACGGTTACCAGTAAGGATGCGCACAAAAAAGCCGGCAACATTTTTTTTATGCTGTTTTTTATAACTTCTATATGAACCGTTTTATAGAGGATGAATAACATAAAAGGAGCATCAGCAAGATTAAATACTCTTTCTGTAACAGTCATTAACCTGCTGTTTGTAAATGCTTCGCTCATGAACAATAAATTAACAGAACCGGCCAGCATCCAGTAGGCTGCAAACCATATGAATACCCGGTTGGTTGCCAGCTTTTTTATAATCAAAATAATAAACGGCACGAAAAAAGAGATAGCTGCTATGGAGGCAATAATCTGATAAATATAGGGTGCGTCTTTCACTTTTAGAGGATTAACATATAAGCGATAAAACCCATCCTTTATTGCTATTGTATATTATTGTAGCATTTTTACCCAAGAAACGAATTGCAGAAATTACTATAGGAGGAACCGTATGCTATATATTTAATTTGTTGATAGTGAATATATTATATAAAAAATCATTTAAATAAAACATATCACCTGGTTCAGATTGTTTTAAATCATTAAAGGTACAAGCAAGGTTACGCTACATCATTAACTTTGCCTCTAAACCCAATTCATGGCCATATTAATTACAGGTTCAACAGGATACATCGGTTCAAAACTTACTGCCAAACTTGCGCTGCAGGGACACCAGGTGCATCTTTTGTGCAGAACTTCCCCAACGCTGCCTCATTTTCAAAAACCGAATATCAAAGTTTTTATCGGGGATATTACAGATGCTGAATCCATCAGGCCGGCATTAGAAAATGTAGACAGGGTATACCATCTTGCCGCATATGCAAGGCTTTGGGCTAAAGATGCTTCAGTTTTTCACAGGTTTAATGTAAAAGGAACTGAAAATGTATTGAACGAAGCAAAAAGATCAGGTGTGTCAAAAGTAGTATATACATCTACTGCAGGAGTAATAGGGCCGTCTAACGATAAACCCATGACAGAAACAGATCCGCGGATCACCGGTTTTTTTAACCTGTATGAAGAAACAAAAAGCCAGGCAGAAGCAGTGGCTATGGATTATGCAAAACAGGGATTAAATATATGTATCCTTAATCCTTCAAGAATATATGGACCGGGTTTAGATACGGGTAGCAATCCTGTAACCAAGATTGTTGAATTATACATGAAAGAAAAGTGGAAGCTTATTCCGGGTAGTGGAAATGACATAGGATCTTATCCTTATATTGATGATGTGGTAGACGGTCATATAAGCGCTATGGAGAAAGGGAGAAGCGGGGAGCGCTATATTTTGGGCGGTGTGAATGTTACGTTTAATGAGCTAATGTCTGCTATAAAAAAATACAGTGGCATTGAAAAGAAGCTAAGGCATATTCCTTTCCCCGTTTTGAATGCTGTAAGCCACCTGATGTTATGGAACGCAAAAATTACCGGTAAATATCCCATGATCACCCCCGATTGGGTGGCAAAATATAAATACGATTGGGCATTAAACAGCAGCAAAGCGGTAAATGAGCTGGGTTATACCATACGGCCATTTGAAGAAGGAATTAAGGAAACCGTAGAATGGGTAAAACAAAACAGGCTGTGACCAACAAGCCATAGGCTGTAATAACCGGCGCCAGCCAGGGGTTGGGACGGCCTTTGCTATAGAATGTGCGAAACGCAATATGAACCTGGTGCTGATAGCATTACCCTATGAACAATTAAAACAAACATCGGAAGCAATAAGTAAACAATTTTCTGTAAACGTCATCCCCTCTGAAACCGATCTTTCATCCGAAGATGCATGTTTGGCCATTTTTGATTTTGTTGAAAAGAAGGCGGTTCCGGTACATATGCTTATTAATAATGCCGGCATAGGTTCAGCAGGGGATTTTGAGAACATCTCTCCTGCTTTTTGCCAATTACTGGTAAAAGTAAATGTATTGTCACCTGTACTGTTAACGAGATTATTTTTGCCGCTCCTACAACAGCAACCAACCGCTGTATCTCCGCTTATGTAAAAAATAAAATGATTGCAAAAGTTACCAAACGACAGGGATAACCTTTTAACCACAAATCAATAAATGTTGTACTTTTTATTTTAATTTTGCCTGAATCTTCACTCTTCCCCTGGGAATACTAGTCTTAAAAAACCTGGCTATGAGTACGGATACGTTAAAAGAAAGGAAACCTTATTTTGCAAAGACTGCAGACGACCCATTTGTTATTCTTCGGGCAGAAGCTAAAAAAATCGTAACCCGTTTAACGCCCGAAAGAAGAAATGAAATATTATTCAAGGCGGTTCTTTTTCCCTTTACTTATTTCTTTTTCTGGATACTGGCATTATTGTACGGCGCCAACCCGTGGTTGCTGTTTGGCTGCTATTTTTTTATGGGGATCGCTATCGTGCTAAATTACCTCAATGTCATTCATGATAGTGTGCATCATACCATTTTTAATAGTCGCCGTATGAACGATATGTATACATACCTGTTCGATTTAATGGGCGCCAACAGCTTTATATGGAAAACGCGGCATATCCGTTATCATCATAATTACCCGAATGTGGATGGCTGGGATACCGACATTGACCAAAGCGCACTTGTAAGAATAGTTCCACATTCCAAACTAAGTGTATTTCATAAATACCAGCACATTTATCTTCCCTTTATTTATCCCCTATTCTTGTTTAACTGGTTGCTGATACGGGATTTTAAGGACTTCTTCAGCAAAGAAAGAACCGTACAAAAACTGATAAAAATACCACCTGTTGAATACATAAAATTATTTGTTTTTAAAACCGTATTTTTTGTATCAGTGATCATTCTGCCTAAAATTATTTTAGGCATTTCCTGGCTGATGGCTTTAGGCGCTTTTTGTGTAATGGTTTTTTCTGCCAGCATTTTTGCATTGATCGTACTGCTTCCGCCTCATGCCAATACAACGTCTGAATTTCCAATGCCCGACAGCGAAAAGAAATTACCGTATAGCTGGCTGCTGCACATGTTAAAAACAACCAATGATGTGAACGGGGAAAACTGGTTTACCCGTTTCGTAATGGGTAACTATAATTATCATATTGTGCATCATCTTTTTCCTAATATCCACCACGCTTATTATCCGGAAATTACCCGTGCACTGAAGCGACTGGCGACTCAATATAATCTTCCATACAGGAGCTATTCCCTTGGAACATCCTTAAAGAACCACTACCGTCTCCTCAAACAAAACAGGGCCGATTTTGATGTTTGGGAGGAATCCATGTAAGAAAAAACCATATCCGGTAAAAGAATTCGTATTTTAAATTACACAAACGGTTGATTGTGCTTTGTATAACGAAGAATTGTAAATTGTGCAAAAGCGCTGAACATGACTTCTCAATGGGAAAACCGTGTATGTATTGTTACCGGAGCTGCCTCCGGACTTGGTTTTGCAATAGCCGCCCGGCTTTCGGCATATAAAGTTAAGCTTGCTTTGTTTGATAAGGATAAAGACAAGTTGCTTATTGCTTCGGACAAATTAAAATATGAAAATGAAATATTCCCCCTGGATATTACCCATGAAGATGCGGTTCGGGTGGCCGTAGACAAAACCGTGAAGAAATTTGGAAAAATTGATATGCTGATAAACAGCGCTGGCATTACCGGAGAAACCAATATTAAAAGTCATGAAATTTCTACCGCCAATCTTCAAATGGTTTTTGCGGTAAATTTTATGGGCAGTTTTTTTACCTCAAAATATGCGTTACCCTACATGCTCCATAATAATTACGGGCGTATTTTGCATATCGCTTCTATAGCGGGAAAAGAAGGAAACGCAGGTATGCTCGCTTATTCGGCATCTAAAGCAGCGGTAATTGGTATGACCAAAGTGCAGGGTAAGGAATATGCGGAAACCAATATTACTATAAACGCATTAGCCCCTGCCGTTATCAGAACCGCGCTGGTAGACGCTATGCCGGAAGCGCAGGTAAAATATATGACGGATAAAATACCGATGAAACGATGCGGTACCCTGGATGAGGCCGCAGATATGGCCTGTTTTATAGTATCTTCCCAAAATAGTTTTAGCACCGGTTTTACTTTCGACTTATCCGGCGGAAGGGCCACTTATTAATTGTCTTTAAAAACACATGATGAGAGATACACAACTAAATGCTGCTGAAATCAAAATTGGCGTAGTAGGCCTGGGGTTAATGGGATGCAGCATAGCCACCTGCCTGCTTATGGCCGGGCACTCTGTGGTGGCGGTAGCGCCCCTTCCCATTGATCTGAAGTTTGCGCTTAAGCGTATTACAAAACACCTGCAAAGGTCGCACAGGGAGAAGCTGGTTACTAACGCGCCGGATTTTTACTTGCAGCGTCTTATAATAACCGAAGACTATGCTTCATTACAAGGCTGCGCATTGGTAATTGAATGTACGCTGGAGAGCCTGGATATAAAGAAGATTGTATACGGCAAAATTGAAGCGGTTATTGATAAGAATGCTTTACTGGCCAGTAATACATCGGCTATTCCCATAAGTATACTGCAGCAGCAAACCTCCCATCCTTCAAGATTCTTTGGTTTACACTGGGCCGAACCATCGCACACCACCCGGTTCTTAGAAGTGATATGCGGTAATGAAAGCGATATAACCAAAGGCGAATATTTATATGAACTGTCTCACTTATGGGGTAAAGAGCCCACATTGGTGCGTAAAGATATCCGTGGGTTCATTACCAACCGGATCATGTATGCTATGTATCGTGAAGCTATTTCGCTTGTAGAGAACGGCTATGCTACCGTAGAAGATGTAGACAGGGCCTGCAGGAATAATGCAGGCTACTGGATGACTTTAGTAGGTGTTTTTCGCTGGATGGATCTTACGGGTATACCTGCTTATCATACCGTAATGAAAGACCTGTTCCCTACTTTAAATAACAGCACGGAAGTACCAAAACTTATTGATGATATTGTAAAAAATGGCGGAAGAGGAACAGCCAATGCACATGGCTTTCACCAGTATACACCGGAGGAGGCGAAATTGTGGGAAGAAACGTTCACTGCTTTCAGTTATGATATAAGAAAGCTTGCTTTAAAATACCCCGAAGATGTAGTGAAAAAAAAGCTGAAAACAGTTCAAAAGAAAAATACCAGGCTTAAAACTTAATACTTACCACTTACCATTTACTACTATGTTTATTATTGACGCCCATCTCGATCTTTCCATGAATGCCCTGGAATGGAACAGGGATTTAAAACAACTGGTTGCTGCTATAAGGGAACGGGAGAAAAATATGACGGATAAACCCGATCGTGGAAAAGGAATGGTATCCCTTCCGGAATTGCGAAAGGGAAAGATAGGCCTGGTGGTAGCCACCATGATTGCACGGTTTGTAGATGTAAACAGTACGCTGCCGGGGTGGCATTCCCCGGAACAGGCCTGGGCGCAAACACAGGGTCAACGGGCATGGTATAAGGCCATGGAAGACAGTGGTGAAATGATACAGATCACCAATGCCATTGCATTGGAGAAGCATATTCAATTGTGGAATGATGGTACGATACCCGATTACACAAAACCCGTAGGGTATATTTTAAGTTTGGAGGGAGCAGATTCATTGATCAATCTCTCTTATCTTGAAAAATCATATCAGTATGGGTTGAGAGCGCTTGGTCCCGCGCATTATGGCCCGGGGCGCTATTCTCCCGGCACAGGAATGGAAGGGCCTTTAACAAAAGCCGGTGTGGAACTGGTTAAAGAAATGGATAAGCTGAATATGATCCTTGATGTAACGCATCTTACCGATGAAGCTTTTTCGCAAGTGATTGATTTGTACAAAGGGCCCGTTTGGGCAAGCCATCACAATTGCAGAACACTGGTTCCTTATCAACGCCAGCTTACCGATGAACAAATAAAAATATTGATTGACAGAAATGCTGTAATTGGAGGCGTGCTGGATGCATGGATGCTGAAACCCGGATGGGTAAGGGGAAAAAATGATCCGAAAACCGAAAATATTACGCTTGATGTATTGATAGATCATTATGACCATATTTGCCAGATCGCCGGAAACAGCAAGCATATTGCTATAGGAAGCGACTTAGACGGTATGTTTGGCCAGGAACAATCTCCATATGACATGAATACCATAGCGGATCTGCAGTTGTTAAAAGGCTTATTAGCAAAGCGGGGTTATACACAGCAGGATATAGAAAACATTTTCCATAAAAACTGGCTGCGCTTTTTGCTAAAAGCCTGGGGATCTGAGATTTGAGATTTATGATTTGAGATTCGAGATGTTCAATAATTCTTCATTTCCGAACATTGTGCAACCTGTACCCTGCAACTTGTAACCTGCCGTCCTGCTTTAGAAAGTGATCGCCGTATTATCTATCACTTTACCTCTTTCGGTACGCATTGTTCTTGCAGGAAATTTGCTGATCACACGATAATCGTGGGTAGCCATAACAATAGCAGCTCCATAATCTTTAGAAATATGAAAGAGCAACTGCATAATTTCGTCTGAAGTTTCGGGATCGAGATTTCCCGTGGGTTCATCGGCTAGTATTAGCTTGGGAGAATTCAGCAATGCACGGCCAACATCTACCCGCTGTTGTTCTCCGCCAGACAGTTCAAAAGGGAACTTGAAGCCTTTTGTTTTTAAACCCACTTTATCCAGCACATCGTTTATTTTCTCCTCGATAAGCTTCTCATCTTTCCATCCTGTGGCGCGTAATACGAATTTCAGGTTGTCGTGTACGTTGCGGTCGGTAAGCAACTGAAAATCCTGGAATACAATACCCAGGTTCCTTCTTAAAAAAGGTATTTTTTTCCAGTCCATATCCCTTAATTTATATCCTACCACGGTTCCCTCTCCTTCTTTCAATTTTAAATCGCCGTACAGTGTCTTCAACAGGCTCGATTTACCGGAGCCCGTTTTACCCACCAGGTATACAAACTCTCCTTTATTAATACGGATATTTACATCCTGTAAAATAAGTGAATTCCCCTGGTAAATATTAGCATGTTCCAGTTCTAAAATAGTTTCTGCCATAATACAATCCTCAATATATTCAAAGTTACGGTTTACTGCATTTTTGCAAAGAACGTATTCTTTATGCTAAGAACTAAGGTAAAACTTAATTTTTTTGTGTTAAACTAAAAAAATAGTTGTAAAACTAAATAATTAGTTTATCTTTGATTTCAGAATTAAAAATTATGAGTGTTATTAAAAATCTTACAAAAGCGGAAGAGCAGATCATGCAGGTTTTATGGAAACTGGAAAAAGCTTTTTTGCGTGAACTGGTAGATGCCATACCGCATCCAAAGCCACATCAGAACACGGTAGCCACCATATTAAAGATACTGATGGAAAAGGAATTTGTAGGGATTGAACTGTTTGGGAGAATGCACCAGTATTATCCGCTCATCAGCAAAGAAGCTTATTCCAAGGCCACAATGAAAAGCATGGTGAAAAGTTATTTTGAAGGTTCGTTCAGCAATGTAGTTTCTTTTATGGTTAAAGAAAACAACCTGAGCGTGGAAGACCTGGAGCATTTGCTGAAAGAGCTGAAGAAGCAGGGGAAATAAATACATAAAAAATCCCAAATTTCAAACATAAACATAAAATCCCATGCTCGCGATAGCATATTATATTCTTAAAGTTGTTATTTGTTCAGGTATTTTATACGGCTATTACCGCCTGACTTTACACAATAAAATATTCCATCGCTGGAACCGGTTTTACCTGTTGGGCGCTGTGGTCATCAGCCTGAGCTTTCCGTTAATCAAAATCAATATATGGCATAATCCTGCTGAAGATGACGGACAGATCATAAGATTATTAAACGTGGTAACAACCGGCGATGAGTATATACATGAAGTAAGCAGCAGCGGCAGTTTTCATTTGAGCGGTGAACAGGTGGCAATTGTTGTATATATGGCTGTTTCGCTTGCTTTGCTGATTATACTGTTTCATGCTTTAATGAAATTGAGCCGCCTGGCCCGGCACAATCCCTTACAAAAGATACAGCAGATCAATGTTGTGCAAACAGAAGCTAAGGGTACGCCATTTTCCTTTTTCCGTTATATTTTCTGGAACCGGAATATTGACATGCACTCGGATGCGGGGAAAAAAATATTTACACATGAAATGGTGCATGTAACGGAAAGGCACAGCGCCGACCGGCTGTTTATGAATATAGTGCTCATTTTTTTCTGGTGCAATCCCTTTTTCTGGCTTATGCGGCGGGAAATGAATATGATACACGAATTTATAGCCGACAGCAAGGCTATAGAAGATAATGATACCGCTACTTTTGCCGCTATGATACTACATGCCGCTTATCCGCAGCAGGCATTCGGACTCACAAGCAGTTTTTTTTCTTCATCCATAAAAAGACGTTTACGTATGTTAACACAATTGCAAAATCCACGTATCAGTTATATTGGCCGCATACTGGCCCTGCCCCTGCTTGCTTTTATTTTTGCAGCCTTCAGTATTAAAACGAAACAACTGTTACCGGGCAGTAATGAAACAGCATCCCTGCCATTGGAAAAAACAATTACAGTAGTAATAGATGCCGGGCACGGCGGAGAAGACAACGGTGTACATATTGCTAACGGACCCTTGGAAAAGGACATTACACTTGCATTGGCCCGGAAAATAAAGGCGCTCAATACAAATGCGAATATTAATATCGTTCTTACGCGGGACCGGGATATTACACAACCCGTGAGGAGTAAGGTTGATTTAACGGTAAAACAACAACCGAATGCTTTTATATCCATACATATTAATGCAGAAGATGCAGGAGAAAGTGAAGCGGGATCCGGTTTTGAAATATACCTGTCTAAGCATCAAACAAGCTATACGACACAGGCGCAGTTACTTGGAAGCCTGCTTGCCGCTGAAATAGAAAAGACCTACGGTGTAACGCCACAGCTCAAACAAAGAACAGGGAAAGGTATTTGGGTGTTAGATGCTCCCGCTATTAACTATCCTGCATTGCTTGTTGAATGCGGGTATCTTACCGATCCAAAAGACATGGCATTCATCACCAATGAAAAAAATCAGGAAAAAATTGCAAGAGATATTTTGAATGCGATTGAAAAGTTTGCAAAAACAAAAGATGATAATCCTGTTGCTCAATTAAACAATTCATCAGATGCAGGTATTACTGCTGTACAAAATGAGGATTCAAAGATCAATAGTCGGGGAGTGTTTAAAGCAAAGGATACAATTCCCCGTAAAATAAAATCAGTGGACATTACAACGGATGATCACCTTATAATAATTTACAGCGATGATAAAGCAGAAAAGATAACAAGGGCAGAAGCAAACGAAAGAGGTATTGTTTCTCCGCCGGTAAAAAATGTATTCAGACTGAAAGGCGCAGGTGACTCTGCTTTGTATTTGGTAGACGGCGTTGAAACAACCGTAGAGAATGTAGAGAAAATAAATCCGGGTAATATAGATAGCATAAATGTATATAAAGGGGAAAGTGCTGAACGTAAATTTGGTAAAAGGGGCAAAAATGGTGTAATCCAAATGAGGCTTAAAACTATGAATGCTGCTTCCATAGTTCAGGAAGGAGACAAAGTTTTTCTACAAGTAGAAACAGAAGCCAAATTTCCCGGTGGACGTGCCGCATGGCAAAAATTTATTTCGGCATCAATTAAAAAAGTAATAGACTCCCTGCAGGAAGAAAACAAACCCGGAACCTGCGTGGTACAATTTATAGTTGATGCGGAAGGAAATCTCAGTGAAGTGAAACCCCTGACAATGGAAGGTACCCTTTTTGCAAAAACCGTTACAGATGCGATCAAGAACGGACCCAAATGGATACCGGCCATGCAGAACGGGCATAAAGTAAAAGCATATCACAAACAGCCTGTTACATTCCAGATTGCGGAGGAGTAAAGATCTGGGTAATGGGAAGCATATTAAAGTTTCCTATTACCCCTATCCCACCATTTCTTCCTTAGCTACTTTATTATACTGTTCCGTTAATTTGCGTTGTGTTTCAAAAGGTACTACGGCATATTCGTGAAACTGCATGTTGAATTTAGCCCTCCCCTGTGTTATAGAGCGCAACGATGAGGAATAATCATTCATTTCGGCTAATGGAACCTTAGCCATTACCCTGGTAAAATTTCTTTCTGCATCAATACCTTCCACCAGTGCCCGGCGGGTTTGCAGGTCGCCCATAACAGCACCTGTCAGATCTTCAGGGCATAATACATCTACCTGGTAAATGGGCTCCAGTAATTGCGGCGCTGCCAGTTGAAAGGCGTTCTTAAATGCCATGAGTCCGGCTATTTTAAAAGAAATATCATTGCTGTCAACAGGGTGCATCCTGCCATCAAATACCGAAACTCTTATATCTCTTACGTAGGAACCCGTTAAAGGCCCTTCCTGCATTTTTTCCATTACGCCTTTAAGTATGGAAGGTAAAAAGCGCTGGTCAATTGCGCCTCCTACAATGCAGTTGTAAAAAACCAGCTTACCGCCCCAGGGAAGCTGTTGTATATCTCTTCCTCTAACATTCAGGCCTGAAGGCTCCGGCATGCCTTCGTACCAGGGTTCTATCCGCATGTGTACTTCTCCAAACTGCCCTGCGCCGCCAGATTGTTTTTTATGCCGGTAAACAGCTTCGGCTGCGGTTCTGATGGTTTCGCGGTAAGGAATTTTAGGCGCCTCAAAAACAACATCTACCTTATACTGGTGTTGCAGTTTCCATTTGATAACTGCCAGGTGCATATCGCCCTGGCAATAAATGATCGTTTGCTTTAATTCGGATGAAACTTTAACAAGAAGGGTCGGATCTTCTTCCCTTAACTGGTGCAAGGCGGCCGATAGTTTTTCTTCTTCTCCTTTTCTTAAGGTGCTGATGGCAATGCTCATATTAGGCGCAGGAAACTCGATGGGCGTTAGTTCATAATTCACATTTTTTTCGTGCAATGTATTGTTAACATGCGTGTTTTTTAATTTCAATGTTGCACCTATATCGCCTGCACTCAGCTCACCAATATTGGTCCTTTTATTGCCCTCCATAACAAACAACTGGTTCAGCTTTTCAGATACGCCGGTAGTTTCATTAATAAGATCCATACCTGATTTAAGCGTACCTGAAAATACTTTCATAAAAGACAGTTCCCCAACATGGGGTTCTGATATCGCCTTATAAATAAAGGCACAAACCGGTTTGGAGGCATCACAGGCAATATCTTCTCCCCTCACAGAAACCTGCGGCGGCATTTCATTGGCGCTGGGACAAACATTATCAATAAAACCCATCAGGCGTCCGCTTCCCATATTGCGCTCTGCCGAAAGACAAAACAGGGGAAAGAGATCGTGATTGATCATGGCCTTCTTCATACCAGTTTTGATCTCATCTTCATCTAATTCTCCTTTCTCAAAATATTTTTCCATCAATGTTTCATCATTGCCGGCAACGGCTTCTATCAGTTCTTTATGCAATAAATCGGCTTTCTCCTTTTCTTCCGGAGGGATGGCCAGCTTTTCTGGCTTACCACCTGCATCTTTAAATTTATACATCGTCATGCGCAGCACATCTACAATGGCATGAAATCCTTCTCCCTGTTGCAGCGGGTACTGGATTACTGTTACATTATTGCCAAAATGATGTTTTGCCTCTTTTACCGTATTATCAAAATCCGCTTTCTCAGCATCGAGGTGATTTACGGCGAAAATCATTGGTGTTTTAAATTGTTCTGTATACTGCCATATCACGTCCGTGCCTACTTCCACTCCCATTGCCGCATTCAACAGCATAATACCGGTATCGGCTACGCGAAGTGCAGAGAGTACTTCTCCCACAAAATCATCATAACCGGGTGTATCAATAATATTGATCTTGTAACCCCGCCATTTGGTGTGCATTAATTTGGAAAAGATGGAATTGCCCCTTTCCTGTTCCAGTTCATGGTAATCGCCTACCGTATTTTTTTCTGCAATTGTTCCGCGGCGGGAAATTAAACCCGCTTCAAAAAGGAAACATTCGGCAAGCGTTGTTTTACCGGAGCCGGCGTGCCCAAGAAGAACAATGTTCTTTACATGGGAAGTATCAAATTCGGCAGCCATGGCAATAATATTTTAAGATGAATAATATGATATGGTTGGCCAATGTAATGGCATAAAAAATTCATAGCAGTAAAGAAGGATGACTTCTTCTGCAAAAAAATACTTTGTTTTAAATGTATAGTCAGGTATAGTTTACCAGGAATTTTTGAAAATCGTTTTTGATCTCGTGCAGGGTATGCCTGAGATGCTGGTATTCGGCAGATAATTTTTTGTAACCGGAGATCATGGTTTCGGGAGGCGCGCCATCATCAGACACTAGCTGAAAGGCCGGCATCCTGTTGTGGGATTTGATGGATTGTTTGAGATCGTGAATGTTGGCAAGCTGAATGTCGAACTGGTTTTCGTAATGCTCAACATCTTTAAGCGCTTCTTTGCTGGTAATGTGGGCTGCAGCCTGCTGCAGTTCATTTTTCATCCGGGTAAATTCTTCGCGCTGTGAACGCAATGCCTCCCTCCAGGTATTACATTCTTCTGAGAGTTGAGCAATGTCTGTGGTAACCATGGGCGTACAATTTTAAAGTGAAGAAATAAAATGAATTGTTCTTTAGCCAATGGGATCGGATAATAAGTACTATTTAAAAGTACTAAAAAATATAAACATAAAAAGGCTTTTGTGTATAAATAAAAAACCATCCGTGCAGCTTTAGCTGCGCCGGATGGTGGCGTTGTCTATCAACTTCCAGAAAAAGGTCTACTGTGTTACCAGTGGTATTATAATTCTTTTATCGTCTAAAATACATTCTACAAAGTATTCGCCTTTTGCATAAGCCGCCAGGTTAATATCATTTACGGTATTGATCATCGTGGCAAATAATATGCGCCTTCCTACACGGTCGTATACTGTAACTTTTATGGGTTTGGGAGGTAATTTGGAGAAGATCAGTTTGGCCAGTCCGTGACCAGGATTAGGCGATAATTTAACCCTTATGTCACCTATATAAATGCGTCCGTCCGGCACAAAGAAATAGGGGTTAGATTCACCACTGCATCCTGTGCCGGTGCTCGTAACCATCACTTTATATTTGCCATAGCCTCTTGGTTTATATACTTTGCCTGTGGCTCCCGGAATCAATATTCCATCCTTATACCATTGATAGGTATCCGCTGCAGAAGCTATCAGCACATTTCCTTCCTGCGTAATAACAGGCACAGGAAGATTGGCCATTGTTATGTAAACTTCATCATATACGTTTCCACCACAACCTGTTACTTCCACACTGTAGAGACCAGATGACATTGCATATATCGTTTGCGTAGTGGCGCCCGTATTCCAGAGGTATTGCGCACCGGCATTGCCTGCATCAAGTTTTATACTATTACCAAAACAGATAGTGGTATCGTTGCCTAAGTTCACAACAGACGGTGCATTCATTAATGAAATCTCAACCTCATCTTCACCCACGCAGCCGTTATTGTTTACTGTAACACTATATACCCCGGCCGCATTCACTGTAATGGATTGTGAAGTGGCAGTTGTATTCCATATATATGCAGCACCAGGATAACCGGCATTGAGCGTGATGCTGCTTCCTGCGCAAATGGTAGTATCATTTCCCAACGAAACCGGTAGTGTTGAACTTATATTGACTTTTATTGATCCACTGCCGGTGCAGGTACCATTGTCTACTGTAACGGAGTAAGTGTCTGCATGGTCTGCGACAATGGTTCTTGTGGTTTCACCCGTGCTCCATAAATAAGTGGCGCCAGGGCTGCCGGCATCTAATATAACAGTGTTGCCTGTACATATAGTGGTATCGTTGCCCAGGTTAACAGTAAGCCCAGGGGCTATCGTTACATTAATAGCATCTATTGCCTTACAACCGTCTTTGGTTACGGTAACAATATAGGTATCGCTAGTATTTACAGTAATGGTTCTTGTGGTTTCGCCGCCCGGAGCCCATTCGTAAGTGGCGCCCGGATGATCCCCTGCATCAAGCATAATGCTGCTTCCTGCACAAATAGTGGTATCATTACCCAGGTTAACGGGTATGCCCGTTCCGCTTACGATAACATCTTCTTCGTATGTTTTAACATTCCCGCTAACTGTTACTTTTAATGTTACATGATAAGAGCCTGGCTGCGTGTAATTGTGTGTCGGGTTCATAATAGCGAGGTCGGGAGTACCAGTTAAAATAGTACTGCCATCACCGAAATTCCACTCATAATTGCTGATGCTGCTGCAGGATGTGGTAGCATCGGTAAAGCTTACCACGATTGGGCTGCAAGAGCCGGTTTGTGTATATGTGAACTTAGGTTCAGCCGACGGTTTCGCATTAATCAATATTGTATCACTGGAAGTACATCCATCTTTTGATACGGCTACCCAATATTTGCCTACACCGGAGATTAGGGTAGTTTGATTTTTTTCAGTAGCATAAACGAATGGCATATAGGTACTGCCCCATTGGTATGTTGCACCTGTTACTCCTGCATCCAGCGTTGGGTTTCCATTAAGGCAAACTGCCTTATCAGGTCCCAGGTCCACGATGAGTGTAGTTGAGTTGATGTTAATGGTTTTAGAATCTGTGGCATCACAGCCATTGCGTGTTACAGTTACGGTGTAAGTACCTGCAGTGTTAACAGAAATGGTTCTGGTGGTCTGTCCGCCGGGCATCCAGCTATAAGTTGTGCCTGCACCGGGATCACCTGCGTCAAGGGTAATGCTGCTTCCTGCACAGATGGCTGCATCAGCACCGAGGTTCACTGTTGGTGGTGTTGTTACGGTAATATCTTTAGAATCTGTGGCATCACAGCCATTGCGTGTTACAGTTACGGTGT
>NZ_VOHQ01000002.1 GCF_009192765.1 Agriterribacter humi
TAATTCCTTAATCGCTTTCTTTTTTAATTCCTCAGAGAAAATCCGATGCTCACGGATTTCTAATTTTGAGTTAACTTGCCGCATAAGTGACTGTTTTTTGTCAACCTATTTTAGGCATACACACCCTGTAACCTGCACCCTGTAACTTGTAACCTGTAACCATGTTTAAAAAATACGAATGGCGGATATTGGTAAGAGTGGCGTTGTTGTTTATAACATTATGCATTACCGCGTATCTTTTGATGAAAGGACCCGGCAGCTATGTATACCTGGCGCTTATTATTCCTGTAGTGATATATGAACTGGTAGATTTTTACCGCTTTCATAAAAAAGCGCATGATGAGGTATCGCAGTTCGTTGAGTCGGTACATTACCGCGATTTTTCCCGGCATTTTGATGTAAAGCATGCCCCGCTTGAATTACAGCCATTGCGCAGGGGGTTTAACGATATCAATACAACTTTTAAAGTAATCAGTAAAGAAAGGGAAACACAATACCAGTACCTGCAAAAAATATTAGAGCTGGTAGATACGGGTATACTTTCCTACGATCACCAGTCGGGCGACACAGGATGGATGAACGAATCGCTGAAAAAAATGTTAGGCATCCCTTATCTCAAAACCATTCATTCGCTTGAGAAAAGAGATCAGTTGCTGTACCATGAAATTATTTCACTGCGCCCGGGCGAAGGCAAAGTGGTGCAGCTCACCAAAGACAAGAATATTATTAAAGTATTGCTTTCTGCTACTGCTTTTCAAACAGATGGTAAAATATATAAGCTCATCGCTTTTCAAAATGTGGATGAGGCATTGGATGAAAATGAGGCAAAGGCCTGGCAAAAGCTCCTGAGTGTAATGACGCACGAGATCATGAATTCCGTGGCGCCTATTTCTTCCTTAGCCGATACGTTGAAAAATCGCTTACAACTTGCTTCCCGGCATATTGAAGATGATGAAGGAACGGTGGAAGACCTGGAGTTAGGTATTATCACCATTAAAAGAAGGAGTGAAGGCCTGTTAAAATTTGCGGAAACTTACCGCAACCTGAATAAGATCACTACGCTCAATCTTGCCAAGATATATGTGCGCGACCTGTTTGAAACCCTGTTCCGGTTAATGCAGCCCAGCCTGCAGCAAAAAAATATTGATATTGATGTAATATTGAAAGACCCGGAGCTGGTAATTGAAGCCGATGTAAACCTGATGGAGCAGGTAATGATAAACTTGTTGGTAAATGCCATGGAAGCGGTAAAAGACCAGGGGCAGCCACATATTGTTTTGAGTGCTTATAAAGCGGCCAATCAAAAAGTAACGATTAAAATAGCCGATAATGGCAGCGGTATTCCGGCTGATGTATTAGACAAGATATTTATTCCTTTCTTCAGCACAAAAAAGAGCGGTAGCGGTATAGGGCTGAGCTTATGCAAGCAAATTATGATGCTGCACAAAGGCAATGTGCAGGTGCAAAGCACCGAAGGCGAAGGAACCGCTTTTTTATTGATTTTTTAGCCAGCCGTTCTTATCTAACCAGTTTTTGCATCTTTCCATCCATTCATCTTTGGTGGTAGCATTATGCATACCAAAGCCATGCCCGCCATTTTGGTAAATATGCAGTTCAGCAGGAATTTTGTTTTTGAGTAGCGCCTGGTAAAAAACAATGCTGTTGTTGGGGCTTACGCCACCATCATCGGAAGCATGCACTAAAAACGCAGGCGGTGTTTTAGCCGTAACCTGCTTTTCATTGGAATAAAGGTTGAGTTGTTCTGCAGAAGCGTTTGGCCCCAGCAGATTTTTAAATGATCCACTATGTGTGATGGCGATCTCCGCGCTGATAACCGGGTAAATAAGGATCATAAAATCCGGCCGTACACTGATGTTTCCGGGGTTGTCAATCAGCGAATGTTCAAAATGCGTTCCTACGGTAGACGCCAGGTGCCCTCCGGCCGAAAAACCCATGATGCCGATTCTTGCCGGATCAATATTCCATTTTTTAGCATTGGCCCTTACCGTTAGTATAGCCTGTTGTGCATCCTGCAGGGGAGCAACGGGAGGATCGGTTTGATTTTTTTTATCGGGGATGCGGTATTTTAATACAAAGGCCGCTACGCCCATTTCGTTGAATTTTTCGGCTACTTTAAAACCCTCATGATCAATGGCCACTATGCTATAGCCTCCACCGGGACAAATAACCACGGCGGTGCCGTTGGCTTTATCTGCCGGCGGCAAATAAGCGGTAAGGGTGGGGATTTTTATTTTGCTAATGCGAAGAATACCACCATCGGATTCCGATTTTTCTTCATCGGGTCCGGATATATTACCGGGAATTTTATTTTCGGAATATAAGGCCATTTCCATGGGTTTGTTTTGAGTATAACCGGTTGGGGTAAGCGCAAATATCAATAAAGCCAAGGCAAGAAACCGTTTCATACTAATTATTTTTTGAAAGGTAGTGTAATTTGGGTTTCAGGGCGCAAGTTTCAGGGAGGTTACAAGGCATACTATTCAACTTCTGCTTTCTCCCTTTTCACGACTGCCTGCGGGCAGACAGGTTTCTCTTCTCACTATTCACCACTGACTACTCACTACAGCAACCCCTGATCTGCAAAGCTAAAAAAGCCCGCTTCACTCACAATAACGTGATCGGCCACCCTGATATCGAAATACCGGGCGGCTTCCTTTATTTTCCTGGTCAGCGCTTCATCGGCCCTGCTGGGTTTAAGACTGCCGGAAGGATGGTTGTGGCAAAGCACTATGCTTACCGCGTCTTCTTCCAGCGCTCTTTTTAAAATTACTCTCGGGTCGGCCACGGTGCCTGTTATTCCCCCCCGGCTTATAATTTCTGTATGATTGATTTTATTGGCGCGGTTCAGGAACATTACCATAAAAACTTCCCGGTCCTGATCTTTAAGCAGCGCCTGAAGGTACCGGGCAATGCTGCCACTATCGGTAATGATGGGTTTGTCTAAAATTTCATTGGCCTGCCTGCGCCTGCCCAATTCAAGTGCCGCTGCTATGGTAATGGCTTTTGCCTCGCCAATTCCATTGATCTTCATCAATTCTTTTATGGAAAGCCTGCCCAGTTCGCTCAGGTTATTGCTGCCCAATTGCAGAATTTCTTTCGCAAGTTCAACGGCGGATTTGTGGCGGGTTCCTTTTTGTAACAATATGGCTATCAGCTCCGAGTGGCTTAAGCTTTCGGGTCCCTTATTGCGGAGTTTTTCCCGCGGCCGGTCGTCTGTTGACCAGAATTTGATGGATGTTTTTTGTACAGGCAACATAATTTTTGTGTTTTTCAATCGTTATTCCATCCTGTAATATATCCAAATTCCTTTTAAAAATCTTTAAAATCTGCCTCTTATGAAACTGTCAAACCGCCAGCTTGTTATTGGCTCCCTGCAACCGCTTTTATTTTGTATTGGCATGTACTGCGTTATTCTTATTTTCTCGGTATTTGCATGCTCTTCATTATATCATGCTTTTAAAAGCAATAAAAAAACGGTTAATACGGAAGCCAGGGCTGCTCATGTTGTTTCTGCCAGTCAGCAGGTTGCAGCATCATTAAACAGATAGTATACCGCCGCAAGGTTTTAAGATATAATGCATTTTCCTGATTTTTGATAAAATAAACAGGGAAGTGCTTTTTTTTAAAGTACTGTTCAATAGTTAGCACCTTCTTTTTATCTTCGCCGCATATCTACTTATTATGCAACCGAAGGCGAAATTATTTTCAGGCACAGGTTCCCGCTATCTTGCAGAAAAAATTGCACAACAGTATGGACAGCCCTTAGGAAAAATAAGTATCCAGCGTTTTAGCGATGGAGAAATTCAACCTACTTTTTTGGAAAGCATAAGAGGTGATTATGTGTTTCTTATCCAGAGCACTTTTTCTCCTTCGGATAATATAATGGAGCTGTTGCTGATGATTGATGCGGCCCGAAGGGCTTCTGCCTATAAGATCATCGCTGTTTTACCCTATTATGGTTATGCCCGGCAAGACAGGAAGGACAAGCCCCGCGTAGCCATTGGCAGTAAGCTGGTGGCCAACCTGTTAACCGCTGCCGGAGCCGACAGGGTGATTACTATGGATTTGCATGCGCCCCAGATTCAGGGCTATTTTGATATACCTGTAGATCATTTGGATAGCTCCGCTATTTTCATTCCTTATATTGAAAAACTTAATCTCGAAAACCTTACCTTTGCCGCCCCCGATGTGGGAAGCGCCAACAGGATAAGGGAAATAGCCAGTTATTTCAGCGCCGAAATGGTAATTTGCGACAAGCACCGTAAGCGGGCCAACGAAATATCGAGCATGGTGGTAATAGGGGATGTAACAAACAGGAATGTAGTTCTTATTGATGATATATGCGATACGGGCGGTACTCTTGCCAAAGCTGCGGGCCTGCTTATTGACAAAGGAGCCACCAGTGTCCGGGCTTTATGTACACACCCGGTATTGAGTGGTAATGCTTATGTTAATATTGATAATAGTGTGTTGAAGGAACTGGTGGTTTGCGATACCCTGCCTTTACGTGAACATGCAGAGAAAATAAAGATATTAAGCGTTGCAGACCTGTTTGCGAAAGCTATTCGTAATGCATATGAAAACCAAAGTATTACCAGTCTTTTTATCCATAGTCAGTTAAGAAATAAATAGCAAATTTTAAACACAAATAAAAAATGAAAACAGTTACAATCGAAGGCCAACTGAGGACCGGAACCGGAAAAAAAGCCACCCGGCAACTCCGCTCTCAGGGTTTGGTACCTGGTGTAATTTACGGTGGCGACAAGGAGGTTAATTTTCAGGCTCCTGTATTGGCTTTTAAGTCGTTAGTGTACACATCAGAATTCCAGTTGGCAAACATCAATGTTGATGGTCAGTCGTACAGGTGTATTTTAAAGGATATACAATTAGATACAGTGAGCGACAAACTGAATCATGCTGATTTTTTGCAATTAGGCGAAGCCAAAAAGGTTATTGCTAACATTCCCCTAAAGTTCACAGGCGTAGCCGCAGGTGTAAAAGCCGGGGGAAAGCTGGTAACCAAAATGAAAACATTAAAGATTAAAACTCTGCCTCAGTATCTGAAAGAGAATATTGAAGTGGATTTAACCAATCTGGAGATTAACGAAAACGTACGGGTAGAAGATGTGAAAGAAGAACATTACGAGATTTTGAATTCTCCCCGCATTCCCATTGCCTCTGTGGTAATGACGCGCCAGTTAAAGCAGGAAGAATCTGCAGCACCTGCAGCCGGAACCGCTGCCAAAGCACCTGCTGCAAAAGCGCCTGCTGCCAAGGCACCTGCAGCGGCTGCAAAAAAATAAAAAGGATCATTTTCTTTTATATACCCAATCCTTTTATGGATTGGGTTTTTTTACACCTGTTAGTTTCTTATGTCTAAATTTTTAATAATAGGCTTAGGTAACCCCGGACCGGAGTACAGGCATACCCGCCACAATATTGGTTTCGATGTAGTAGATGCATTTGTACAAAAACATGCTGGTATGTTCAGACCGGACCGCCTAGCAGAAGTGGCAGAAATAAAGTGGAAGGGAAAAATATTTATTTGTATAAAGCCCACTACATATATGAATTTGAGTGGCAAAGCCGTTAGGTACTGGGTGGATAAAGAAAAGATTGCTTTGGACCAAACCCTTACTGTTGTAGATGAGCTAGCGCTTCCCTTAAATAAGTTGCGGCTAAGAACGGGGGGCAGTCATGCCGGGCATAACGGACTTTTTGATATCCAAACCATCCTGGGCACGGATAAATATCCCAAATTAAGATTCGGAATCGGTAATAACTTCCCGAAAGGAATGCAGGTTGAATATGTACTGGGCAAATGGTTCCCTGAAGAACAGGCTATAGTAAAAGAAAAAATAGAAAAATGTATAGAAGTAATTGAGAATGTTTCAGTTATAGGATTTGAACGCACAATGAACCTGGTGAATAGTATAGAGTTTGGAAAATAAAGGCGGATTGCTGTAGTAACATTAGCTAAAAAAAGATGCCAAGTGTATAAGTTTCAATTTGTTTGCCTTAAATTAGCATCTTGCTATTTTCAATTTGTGCAGGATCCATCTTCCTTGAACTACCCTCTTAATCTACTTAAAAACATATGTTCATATCGTTTAATTTGTATTTGTAAACCTTATTGAACTCTATTGAATTATGAAGATATTCTGTATCGGCCGTAACTATGTTGAACATGCCAATGAAATGGGCAATGAAATACCATCAGAGCCTGTTATATTTATGAAACCCAAAAGCGCCTTGTTGCAGGCAAATACTCCATTTTATTATCCTGAGTTTACCAACGAATTACATGCGGAGGCTGAATTGGTCTTACGGATATGTAAGAATGGAAAGTATATCCAGGAAAAGCATGCCGGTAAATATTACAATGCCGTATCTGTTGGAATTGATTTTACTGCCAGGGATGTACAGGATGAACTGAAAGCCAAAGGATTACCCTGGGAAAAGGCCAAAGCCTGGGATAATTCTACCGTTATCGGCAAATGGATTGATATAACTCCGGCAATAAAGAAAGATGATATCAATTTTTGCCTTTACAAGAATAAGGAATTGGTGCAACAGGGTAATTCCGGACAAATGATCTTCGGCTTCGACACCATTGTAGCCAATATTTCCAATTATTTTTCACTTAATATTGGTGATGTTATTTTTACAGGCACCCCTGCCGGTGTTGGAGAATGTGTGGTAGGTGATGAACTGGAAGGGTTTGTAGAAGACGAAAGCTTGTTTGAGCTTTCTATTAAATAGCCTGGTAAAACTATAAAACTATATTTTATAAAATTTGCCCCCCAGCGGGGCTTTTCTTTTTTATCATTAAAAGCCGCTAAAACTTTTGTTTTAAGCGGCTTTTAATCATCTCCGAAGCTAATGATTAGTGCACCCGATTCACTAAATTAGTACGGAATGTGTACATGAGAACCCCTGTTGAAAACCCCTGATTAATTTTATATCTTATCATTAAAAATTACTGTAAGGCATACCTGCTTTAAAAGAACAAGGTAAACGGGCAGGCTAAATCATTAAGTATTAAAGAAAAAAAACAACCCGTTTAACCATTTTGGTATTTTGTTTCATAATTTCATCCGCATATATATCCGCCCTTTAAAAATTTGTTACCCCCGCTGAGAAGGTTTTTTTTATGTTTTAATCATTACAACTCAGATGCAACATCCTGACCAGAAGTATATCAATGCTTTATTAGAAAATGATGCGATAGTACTGGAAGAACTTTACCAGAGATTTTCTGAAAAGATTAAATGGATGATCATTCGCAACAATGGCACGGAAACCGATGCTGCTGATATTTTTCAGGATGCCCTGCTTTCTATATATAATAAAGCAAAAACCGGAGATTTTACACTTACATGTCCCCTGGAGGCTTTTTTATACCTTATTTGTAAAAACAAATGGCTCAATACATTAAATAAAAAGAAAACGCAAAAGGTAACAATTACCGATACGGAAGGATTTAATTATATAGGTGAAGATAACTTTAAGCTTGCGGAAGATTGCGTATTGCAGCAGGAGCGTAACAATTTACTTACAGAAAAGCTTGCCGAAATGGGCGATAGTTGTAAGAAAATACTCCGGTTGAGCTGGAGCGGCATAGCAATGGATGAAGTGGCGAAGCAACTGAATGTTACCTACGCCTATGCACGAAAAAAAAAATCGGAATGTATGGCAAGGCTGATTACCCTGGTAAAACAGTCTCCCAAATTTAATTCATTGAAATGGTAACGTATGAAGGATAATAATGTTGAACAATTTGAAAGCTACATTTCCGGGGACATGCCTCCCGAAGAAAAGTTGCTTTTTGAAGCCAGCCTGGAAGAGGATAAAGAATTGTATGACTTATTCCATGTGTACAAAACAATTGATGCCGAAATGTATAACACCGGAAAATACAGCACTGAGGAAGCGGCTCTAAGAACCACCCTGCAAAAGCTTAATGCGGCTTATTTCAAAGCCGAAGCGCCTGTAATACAGATGAAGAGTACTAAAAAAATCTTCAGAATGGCTGTGGCTGCTGCCGCAGGAGTGATTTTAATTTTGGTAGCTTATTTTTCTTTTTTTCAAAATAATACTGATCCCCGGCAATTGGCCAACCGTTACGTGAAGGAAGATCTGTTGCATTTGAGCATCACTATGGATGGCGCAAAAGACAGCCTGCAGCAGGGTATTGCAGCGTATAACGATAAAGCATACGCCACATCCATACAATTATTCGAAGCCGTATATAAAGCGCATCCTGATAATAGCGATGCATTAAAATATGCAGGGATAGCCTACCTTGTTACAAAGGAATACAACAAAGCATTGCGATGCTTTAACGAACTGGCAGCCAAAAAGGAATTATTCAGCAACCCGGGCATGTTTCTGAAAGCAGTAACTTTATTGCAAAGAAATCAACCGGGCGACAGAGAGCAGGCTGAGCAATTGTTGCAGCAGGTAATTAATAAAAATGCCGATGGCAGCAGGGAAGCGGAGCGCTGGTTAAAGAAATAATATTGATCTTTCATTATAATCCTTCCCTATAATACACATCCGCAAGCATTTTTGCCTGAATAGCAGCATTTGCCGTTTAAGCATAAACCAATAATATTAGTTTATACTTTTTCATCCTAAATTTCATATTGTATGGAGATAACAGTTCCCAAAACACTGTCGGCAATATCCTGTATCCGTATAGCTGCTGCATTATGCATTATTGTTATTGCCGGTTGCGATTGTGGAGGCGCCCGCACTGCCCCCGACTGGACAACCTACCAGGTAAAATCTCCTTATGAAGGCGAAAAGCCTGATCCTTATAAGCAATTGATCGTGTGGTTAAAACCCGGTACTTCAAGGCAGGAATTCAATAAATGGCTGCAGGATAGTATTGTGAAGAATGAAAAGAATGAATTAAAAATACGGTTTGTATGCGGCAGTTGCGATTCATCTCTTTTTTTGTTGGAAGGAAGGGGTGTTGAGATATATATGCAGGGTGAAGTAGCACAGGGGGGCAGCGGTAGCAAAAGTAAGCCAAAGGTAACCGGCGAGAGCGGACCCCTTTATTTCAGCACCAATATCCCAGTTCAATTTCCTGATGAAGTTAACGGGCCTAAGGAAACAAGACTTCCCGCCCCTTCGTCGTTTAGTGATTCGGCTGTAAACGTTGCCGTTTTTGATACAGGGCTGGATACTGCTTTGGTTGGTTCAGCTTTCCTGTATAAGGCTGGAGACAGCGCCTGCATACCTGGCGGAAGTGCAGGATGGAACTTTACCGCAGGCAACAACAACTGGCTCGATGACAATCCCGGAAGGCATGGCAGCACGGTAACAAAATTTATAATTGATGAAGCAGAACGGTACAAAAAGAACAGCGTTGTTATTTTACCTGTAAAAATTTTTGGGGCCGATGGAACAAGCGATTTGTACAGCATACTTTGCGGGTTCGCTTATGCAAAAAACCGAAAGGCAGATATCATTAATGCAAGCTTTGGCTATTATGAATCAAGGAATAAATACGACAGCTCGGGTAATGCATTATCGGAATTAACTGCTCCGGTGTTATTGAAAGCATTCATTGAAGAGCACCTTACTAAAAATAATATCTTACTGGTAACGGCAGCAGGCAACAAAGACGATGCTATAGAAGATCCGGAATATAATCCATCAGACTCACTTCAAAAGCGTAACCTCGACAGTGTACATTTTTATCCTGCATCTCTGTCGCCTGTTTTGCCCAATGTAATAGCCATAACAACAGTATATAAAGACCAGGTAAGTCCCACCCAAAATTTTTCAAATAAGGTAGTGGACGCAGGAGTACAGGCAGATGGAATAGACAATGCGGGACATTTCTTTTTTGCAAATCCTGTAAATATAAATTTGCCGCCTGTATCGGGCTCCTCATTTGCTGCGCCGGTAGCCACAGGAAAATTTGCTGCATGGTACCATACCTATAAAAATATTTTAAGCACACCTTTAACTATGGCAAAAAAAGACAGCATTTTTGCTATACTTAAAAATCAGCCTGATCCGGTTTTTTTATACAATGAAACCGGGTTGGCTGATAAAACAAAAGAAGGTAAAGTGATTAATAAAACGGGCATTGCAGCACAGGGAACAGCATCTTCATTAAGAAGATAGAACCCTGAGAAACAGATAGCATGTATGATTAGTGCAGGCAATATATTTTTAAGGGCGGCGATATTTCAACTCATCACTGCCTTTTTTTTTAATACGCATTGCTTTTCCCAATGCCCCTCTGGTAAAGAAGTGTGGAACAGAATTCTGGCTGTAGAAAATGCTTCACTAACCAACTCCGTAAAATTACAACAGGCATACGGGCTGAAAAATGAATTTGATCATTGCAAATTGAACAGGGATTCTGTATATGCAAAGTTGCTGCATCGTATTGCCACGCTTGAATTTCTTGAAAATGGTAACAAGGCAACCAGGGAATCTGTTGAATATATGTTGCGCGCCATAGCCATCAACAATTCAGGCGCCCCTGGCAGTTCTCCGGGATATGCTGTAAACAGTTATTACAATCTGGCCATTTTTTACAACTCACTCGATGTAAACAATAAGGCTTTAGATTATTACGACAGTGTTATTATTTCAGATAAGAAACTAAATCTTCACTATAGTATTGCTATTGAATGCAGGGTGGGGAGAGCGGATATTTTATTTAAAAACGGTGATTTTCAAAAGTGTGTTGATGAATGTATTGCCGGATTTACTGTTGCGAAACCTGCCGGAGATACAGTTACCATGATGCAATTGTTTAACCGGCGCGCCCAGTCTTATTTCTACCTGGATAAACCGGAAAACGCCGGCGCCGATGCCGATTCCGCCCTGCACTATGCCGGTATGTTGCTTGATGATTTTGAATGGGCCACCGCTGCTAAAATAAAAGCGCTCATTTGTGCCCGTGATAAACAGTTTGATAAAGCTGTTTTGTTATTTAACAAGGCAATACACTCCAGGCGAAAAACAAATGAATATGCCCAGGTAGCAGATGATTATACCGATTTGGGTAACTTTTATTTTCAGCATTTAAAACAGTATAAGCAGGCACAGGATTGTTATTTTAAAACGGTTGATTTCGCTAAAAAGGCGGGTGATGCGCAAAGAATGTGTAAGGGCTATATCAATCTTGGAGAAGTAGCTTTCAGGCTGCAGCAGAATGATCACTATACCCGTACTGAAAACTATTACCGTAAAGCGTTAAAGGTATATGGGTTAAACCAGGGCTCTCTTTTACAAAACCCGGCGTTAAACCAGCTATCTGCTATCGGCAATACTGATCTTTTGCTGGTTATCCTTAACAACAAAACAGAATTGCTGCTCAACCTTTACAAATCAAATGGCGATAAGCAATACATCAACGCCTGTCTTTCCACCGCCGTTTTAATGGACTCTGCTATTGCACAGGCACGGCACGAACAGTTAGGCGAGCAAAGCAAGTTATACTGGCGCAATAAAACCCGGTCTTTTTTTGCTATAGCACTCGAAGCCTGCTATGTAGCGAAAGATATGCCCAAGGCATTTTATTTTATGGAAAAAAGCCGGGCGGTATTGTTAAGCGATAAGCTGAATGAGCTGGGTGCTTCTACTCATTTGCCCGCGTTAGAAAGTGCCCTGGAACAGAATTATAAAGCAGCTATTGTTTATGAACAGCAAAAGCTGGGTCGTTTGGATAAACAGTCGCAGGCTTATCAAAACCAGCAACTGAAAGTAATACATGCAAAAGAAGCGCTTGAGGACTATGTTAAAACACTCGAACAAAAATACCCTGCCTATTACCAGTATAAATATGCGGATGATATACCTGCTTTGGAAGAATTGCAAGCCTGGTTGTTGAAGAACAGGGAAAGCTTTGTTCATTATTTTATACAGGATACGATGGCTTATATACTGGTTAGTACGCCGGATGCCAGCAGGATGATAAAGCTCCGCGCAGAAGAACTTAATGTTGATGACATGAACCTTTTTTTACAATGGTGCTCCGGCAAACAACAGTTAAACAATCATTTTCCTTCATTTGCTGCGCTGGCCCATAAATTATATACCAGCCTTTTTAAACCGCTTCAATTGCCTGGCGGGCGTGTAATACTATGCCAGGATAATTTTTTATTGCCATTTGAAGCGCTGTGTAAAGATGATGAGGGGAAACAATTTTTGGTATATGATTATACATTCAGCTATGTATATTCGGCACGTTATCTTATGAAACCATTTCATATTCGAAAGGCCAAAGGTGATTTCATTGGGTTTGCACCGGTATCTTTTGATTATAATTTGGGCGTACCCGAACTCAGGCATTCCGCACTATCGCTTGCTAAAGCCGGCGCTTACTATAATAATACGAAATTGTTTACCAAAACAGCAGCTACCAGGAAGAACTTCATTGAGCAGGTGGCCGGTTACAGTATAGTGAATGTGTTTTCTCATGCGCTGGCGGATACCGGCAACTCAGAGCCTATACTGTATATGCAGGACGCTGTCATCAATCTTTCGGAATTGCAATTGCTCAACCACCCGGCTACACAGCTAATTATGCTCAGCGCCTGCCAGACCAATGTGGGCAAAAACGCAACAGGAGAGGGGATATACAGTTTGGCAAGAGGTTTTTCTTCGGCAGGCATACCATCGGTTTCGGCCACCCTATGGAAGGCGGATGAAGAAACGATATATACTATTTCCAATACCTTTCATGCATTGCTTTCAAAAGGCATGCGCAAAGATGAAGCGCTTCAAAAGTCGAAATTGCTTTTTATGGAAAGCGGCGGAAAGGAAAAGTTGTTGCCTTATTACTGGGCCAATATGATCATTATTGGTAATGCAGACGCTGTCGTACTTTCATCTCCGCCGGCCTACAGGTGGTGGCTCAATGCAGGCATCATTTTTGCTATTATTTTTATTGTTATTATCCTGCTCGTCCGGGTACGGCGAAATATCAATTGAAAATCCCTGATAATTTCTGATAACATCTCATTCATTTTCCTGTGTAAAATGTTTCCGTACAGTGTTAATATAATTCACGTGTTTCTTTCTTATTTATAAAACCACTTAACCTAAACATTTCATTTATGAAAAATGGATTTTTAAAGATTGGGTTCTTCGCAGTATTGCTATGGGCGGTTCTTATTATTGCAGGTTGTCCCAGGGGAGCCCAAAGATCACCCGGTGGTTCCAGCGATACCAGCGGAGCGCCAATTAAGCCTGGTAGTTAGAAAAATATTTAAAGATAGCAGGTGCATTTAAATGAGTAAGGCAATTAAAATGCACCATTTCAGTTCCCCAAACCATAGGTATATCTTTGAACAACAGAAGGTATGCCAACACATGTTACATTGCGCACCTGTACATTAATGATCGTAAAGCAATGCTTTTGCTGTGCAGCAGGCCTGTGGCTATGCCTTAGCTGCTACAGCCAGCAGCGTCTTGTTGCAGAACGCATTTCCTCCATTGAGCATGATCCCGCACTTTCTGCTCAGCAAAAACTTTCCGGCTTATACCGGGTTAAAGCGCAATATGATAGTTCAGGATTTGTAAAGGATACGGTGTATGCAAAGATGCTGGGCAGCATAGGTTTGTACGAATTTATAGCAAACAACAATTATGATGCTGCTATACAGCATACTTTATCGGCGGTAGTCATTAATATGGCAGTGCAGCCAACGCCTGCCTTTTTTCTGGCAACAGGCAACTATTTTAACCTGGGCTTTTATTATGATAAGACACAGCGGTTTTCAAAAGCGTTGGCCTATTACGATACGGCCGTTATGGTTTCGCGCAAAGTTGCGGGCCGCGAAAGCCGCATGCTGGATGCCCGCCTTGGAAAAATATATATTTATTTCAGAACGGGCGATTATCAAAAGAGTGTGGAAGAAAGTACAGGAGGAATAATTACTGCTTTGCAGTTGGGCGATTCG
This sequence comes from Agriterribacter humi, assembly GCF_009192765.1. Lineage (GTDB taxonomy): Bacteria > Bacteroidota > Bacteroidia > Chitinophagales > Chitinophagaceae > Agriterribacter > Agriterribacter humi. The sequence continues at coordinate 13,962 of NZ_VOHQ01000002.1, forward strand.
TTGCGCTACCTTGATTTTCTGAACCAGCGGGGACAATCCCTTTTTTTTCAAAACCAATTTGAACAGTCTTTGTCTGACATTGAAACCGTAATACCTGTGGCAGAGCGGCTTCGTCAATCTCACCGGCTTGCCAGTGCATATAAAATGAAAGGATTCATTTATGCTAAGCGCAGGGATTTCCAGGTAGCCACAACTGCTTTTAAGGATGCAATTGAAGCAAGGAAACAAACAACAGATATTGGACAGATTGCGGGAGATTATAACGATCTCGGGAATTTTTATTTCGACAGCCTGAAAAATCTTCAAAGTGCAAGAATGTACTACGGGCAGGGGATGAAATATGCGGGGCAGGCAAAAGATTCCGTTCGGCTTGCCAGGCTTAGTCTTAATACAGGAAGAACATTCATTGACGAAGAGGATTTTAGCAGGGCCGAAAAGTATTTGTTGCGGGCCTTTCTGTTTCTTGGCGTAAATATCAGCAATGGTTTGCACGATACTGCTACGGTTACAGCACTTGGCCAGAACCAAAATAAAGAACTGCTCCTGTATATCCTCGAAAATAAAACCTGGCTCCTGCTAAGGCTGTATGAAGAAAAGAAGGATAAACGTTTTTTACATGACTGTCTTGCTGCAGCATTGCTTACCGATTCGGTAATTACACAATTGCGGCACGAACAAACGGGTGAACAAAGTAAATTATACTGGAGAGACAGAACCCGGTCCTTTTTTGCAACTGCGCTTAAAGCCTGCTATGCTGCCAACAACCCGGCGCTTGCATTTTATTACATGGAAAAAAGCCGCGCGGTATTGCTGAACGATAAGTTAAATGAATTAGGGGCAATGGCTCATTTGCCCGAAGAAGAGCACAATACAGAGCAGGAATACAAACGGCGTATTGCCAGTGAAGAACAACGGCTCAATGGCTTGTTTGTGCATTCGGTGCAATACAGGCAGCAGCAATTGATGGTATTGCAGGTTAAAGATGAGTTTGAGCATTATATTAAAACGCTCGAACAAAAATATCCTGCTTATTATCAGTATAAGTATGCCAGTAAAGTTCCGGCGCTTGCAGAACTGCAGGCTTATCTTTTAAAAAGAGACGCGCACTTTGTTCATTATTTTGTAGAGGATACAGTAGCATATATACTGAACATTATGCCTGATGCGGCTAAAATGATACAGTTGCATTCCAAAGATTTCGACAGGGACCAGGTAACGGCCTTTCTCCAATACTGTTCAAACAAACAGCGGTTGAATAATGATTTCAGCGGTTTTACATCCATATCTCTTGCGTTGTATAAAAGTTTTTTTGAACCATTACAAATACCCGTTGGAAGAGTAATACTGTGCCAGGATGATTTTTTATTGCCTTTTGAGGCATTGTGTAAAGATGATAAGGGCAAGCGGTTTTTGGTATACGATTATGTTTTTAGCTACGTGTATTCGGCAGGGTACCTGCTTAAAGAAATGAATTCGCCTGTTGCGAAGGGAAGCTACATCGGGTTTGCACCGGTATCCTTTGCACCATATCTTACATTACCCGATTTAACAAATTCAGCCACGTTGCTGAAACATACCGCTTCGTACTATAATACTACAACGTTGTTTACCGGCGGAAATGCTACCAGGGATAATTTTATGAAAGCTGTACCGGGGTATAGCATCGCCAATATATTTTCACATGCGCTTGCAGATTCAGGCAATACCGAACCGCTGTTGTATATGCAGGATTCGGTAATACATCTTTCCGAACTACAATTGCTGAACCGTCCGGCCACACAGCTAATTGTGCTGAGCGCCTGCCAAACCAATGCTGGACGGAATGCCACAGGCGAAGGGATATACAGTCTGGCCAGGGGATTTTCTTCGGCAGGCATACCCTCGGTTGCGGCTACTTTATGGAAGGCGGATGAGGAAGCTGTATATGCGTTGTCGGACAAGTTTCATGCATATCTTTCGGAAGGTATGCGTAAAGATGATGCCCTGCAAAAAGCAAAATTGTATTTTGTTAGACAGGGTGGCAAGGAAAAGTTGCTTCCATATTTTTGGGCCAATATGGTGCTCATGGGCAATGCGGAACCGGTTATGTTTTCGCATTCTGCCGGTGTTTCGTGGTGGCTGATGTCTGCTATACCGTTATTGCTTGCGTCCGTTCTTTATATAGTTATGAGGCGAAAAAAAGGGCGGAATTAAAAACTGATTTTCGAAAATTAATATTGGTAAACTCATTATGGGATATTGTATAGTCTTGCAAAGCGATATGAAGTATCTGGATCGCGAGCCAGCATCATGGGTTGGTTATGGGAAACGGCTTTTTTATAATAGTTATCGTAATACGCATTTGTCATTAAATCTACCTGGTAGTTATAACTGACATTCTTTTTTGCTGCGCCGTAAAGTTTGCTAGTGAACGAATGTGAAAAATCAGAGGACTTGTATTGATTTAACTTTTCGTTTTTTATTTTTTTGCCATCTATCCAAACGCCATATATAGCAGCATTTTTCCATGCATTGAATGTTTTTTCTGTAGGAATACCCTTTGCAAACGGGGCCGGTTTTTTATAAAAGATAATTTCCGCCTTTGCCTGTTGCGCTTTGCTCATCATTTTGTAAATGTGCTCCAGCCTGCTTCTCTTTTCATTTGAGAATTTGCTTGTAATAATCTTCTTTTTGTTATTGACCGTTTCAATTTTGAATAAAGGTTTATGTTGCTCTGTAATGGCATTGTATTCATTTATCAACTCCTCTGAAACACCCGCTTCAGTAAATCCCGGAGAGAGTCTTACCCAGGACGGTTCCTGAAATTTTGGATCTGGCTTATGCTTTGTAGTATTATCTTTTGATTTTGGGGAAGATGGAGTTTCATTTTGTGCGATAACGTTTGTGCTGAAGAAAAACAGCATAAGCGCATATAAGGGTAGCACCGCAATCTTTTTTATAACGGAAATTGCTTTTGAGTGCGTTCTTGCTATCATGGTTAATCTTTTTTTAGTGATCAGGTAATAATTGAACCGGCTCGCAAATAACGAATTATTATTATTGGCAGCTTTGTCTATTAAAAGGCGCTGATAGGAATATCTGTTGTTGTATATTTTTATTACGGCTTCGTCCGCTAAAAATTCATGGTTGAGACGGATAGCCTTCCTGTATAAAATAAAGAAAGGATTAAACCATAAAAGACTTTGAAGGATCTCCGCATATAAAAGATCAAGCGTATGGTTTTGTCTTACATGGGTAAGTTCGTGCAGTAAAATTTCTTTTTCGATTGCCCCGGTTTCAAAATCTTTTTTATTGACAAAAACATAATGCAGAAAACTGTGTGGTGTTATATGTTCTGGTAATAGCACGAGGGTAGCGTTATCAATCCTGGTGGTGCTGTTATTGAAGATTTTTCTTAAGAGAAAATATATGTTAGCTGCAAAACGCACAAAGAAAAGGATAGCAATAATAAAATATACAGCCGCCAGAATAGAGTACGAAGTATTGTTTTCTGGCGGATGAACGGACACCCGTTCAACAATTTCTGTGCTCCAGTTATTGTCAATAATATAATCGGGTTGCAACACCGGTAAAGAAGGCGCTGGAAGTTGTATAGTAACGAAAGGAATCACAACACAAAAAGTTATGCTGGTCAGAAGATATATCCTGTTAAAGCGGTGTATTTTTTCTTCTTGCAGGAACAACAGATAAAAAGTAATAAATACACCAGAGCACAGTATTGCTTTAATAAGATATGCTATCATTTTTTCTTATTTTTAATTTCCTGGTTAACTATTTTTTTCAGGCTCTCTAACTGAGCTGTAGTGAGATTGGTGGCTTTTGTAAAAAAGGAAGCAAATTGCAGTGCTGAGTTATTAAAATAAGTTTTAATTATCCCGTTAACGTGTTTTGAGAAATAATCAGTTTTTTTTACAAGAGGATAGTATTGCCGTGAGTTGCCCATAAGCGTATAACCTACAAACCCTTTTTTCTGCATTCTTTTTAATAAAGTAGCAATTGTAGTTGCTGCGGGCTTGGGCTCCGGGTAATGGTCTATGATGTTTTTCAGAAATGTTTTTTCCTCTTTCCAGATAAATTCCATCAACTGTTCCTCGGCTTTTGATAATTGCATGTTCTATATATTAAGAATGTATTCTACAAATGTAGATATACTACAGGAATAAAAAAAATTTTTTTCAAGAAATATTCTGGCTGAATCTTTTTGTGAAGTGTTAAGGAGGGTGGGATAGGTGGATTTTTGATTAAAATTTATCCATTCAGGATGCGTTGACCGTTATAAGCAAGAAGACTATTGAACAAATATCATAAAGCATTTGCATGTCACCGGCAGGAAAGAGACAAGCATCTCTTTCCTGTTCGGATCTTTGGCGAAAAATCAACAACCTGTGTCTGTAACAATATGATTGCGGGATGTTACCGGGTTTATCCTCTTTTTCGATCGTATAAAAAAGGCACAAGTAGTAGCTGCACATGAGGATATGTTACTGATACTTGTGCCCCTGAAGATGATAAGTAAGAAGAACGCCTGGGCATGAATATGTTGAGAGGCTGTGCTTATTAAGAACAGGGTTATGCTTGTTGTGTTACCCCGGTGCTGTGGTTTATTTTGCTGGCAGGCATCGTTTCGTTATCCGGGGGCGTGTTCAGCATAATATTGTGTGCTGAGATTATCCTTAAATATTTTTGATGATATTTAAGAAGTCGTCCAGTTTATAGGCTCCGTCAACTGTCCGTTTATCGTAAACCATGAAGTACCGGTAATTATTTCCGGCTTTACCTGCCCAAAGATTTCCAAGTCTTATTTTTTGTTCTGCATCTAAATGATCGCCCTTTGTTTCTAATATAATAACCTTACCACTTTTTGTCCGGATGATGAAGTCGGGGTAATGATTCAGGAAGCCGTTTATTCTAAAACCCTTCCTTTCTATATTCCTGGTCCAGAAAGCAATATTACCAAGGTTTGCAATTTCATTAATAATTCTTTCTTCAAAACCATTCATGCTTCCTTCTTTCTCGTAAAGCGATTTTGTAATGTCTTTTGCTGTGTTGCCGGGAGCTATAACAGTCGGCAATGTAAAGGCGGGTTTTATAAATACTTTGTCAGTATCCAGGAAATCCCTGAATTTTTTCTCAGCAAAAGATTCCGAAAGAGCTATTATTTTAAATTTAATTTTATCCTTGTACGTGTATTCATTATTGGCTAAATCATTGAATTGTTCGTCAGTAAAATCCTCTAAAATCCTATTAATATATTTTTCAATCTCTCTGTCGGGTATTGGAAACATATTCCCGGTTAAATCCATTATACGTTTTGTAAAATTCTTAATTCTGTTGCCTTTTTTAGAGGGGTCCAGGATATACGCCATAACACTTTCTCTTACGTCGCCGTCGAGTCTTACAAAGCTTGGGGTATGCGATGTTTTTGTTTCGTCAAGGTCAACTTTATACAGTTCCGATGTTATGCTGTCAAATACAATATCAGTTGGCTGCTGGCTTAGTTTAAAACCTTCCAGTAAATTTTCTTTTTCCAAAAGCTGTTCTTCTTTTGTTCCAAATAAATCAGATCCCGGAACTTTCAGATAAAATTGCGGCAGGCTTATTTCTATTGCCTGTTCTTTAAAAACGTCTTTTATACTGTATGTTTTCACTAGTTTTTGTAATTCGGTTGGTAATGAACTTAAAATGTTATTGCTATTTCCGGCAATGCGCGATTCAAATGCTTTATTTTGCTCAATGGCTGTTTGTTCAATTTTTGAAACGGTTACAGTTGGTATTTTAGTTTCTTCCGGAGCAGTAATCCTGGAAACATCAATACCTGCTGTTATATCTTCTTCTTCGGATTCTGTTTTTGGAAAAACACTAAGCTGTGCTGTTGATTCATGTTTCCCTGTCTGTCCGGCAGGCAGGCTCGCTTCTTCTATCATGGCGGGGTCGGCCAGTTTATAATCTTTGTCGCTAAAACCCGCTTTGTTCAATCCCTTTACTATATTATCCAATGTGTCCAGAAATTTTGATGAAGCTGTTAAAACATAACTCAAATTGAGCAATGGAAAATTATGTTTTATTACATAAGGCTGTCTCAGCACTCTTCCCAGTATTTGTTCTACATCTACTGCCGAACTTTTGTCGGCTAAAGAAGCCAGTATATAAGCAAAAGGGCAGTCCCATCCTTCCTTTAGTGCGTTAACGGTAATGATATACCGTACAGGGCAGCTCCTGCTCATTAAATCTTCATTCTTTATTTCATTAATATTCGCCGTCTTTATTTTTACCTGATCTGCCGGTATTTTGAGTTCGATGAGTTTTTCTTTCAGTTTTTCAAAAGTAGTGTTATCTTCTGCATTCTTTGGTTGTGCCTGAAATAATACGATGGGGCGAATATATTTACCGCCTTTTTTTTCTTCTTCAAGGGACTGTAATTCCAGACGCCGCTGCAATTGTAAAGCAGAATTAATTACTTCGGTTTTGTCCTGGTGATTGTAAACGATAACAGGAAGTTTCACCATGTTTTCCTTTTTCAATTCCATGGCGTCAATAAAGCTAATGATGTTGCTGTTGTTTCTTGGCGTTGCAGTAAGGTCGAGTATAAAACAGGGATTTATTTCCTTAAGCATGTCCACACTCAAATCGCTTTCGGCATTGTGGCTTTCATCTACAATCACTACCGGGTTCAGGTATTTGATTACTGCGCCGAGTGTTATATCGTTATCCTTCCCTAAAAGGCTTTCAAATGATTGCAGGTTTCCGTTTTCCTGGAATACTTTTCTGTCTTCTTTGTTTTTAGCCCTTAAACTGTCGAAGCTAAAAACCATGATATTCAATTGTTCATTTATTGTTGTTGCGTTAAAACCGCTTCCCTGCAATAATGCAGCTTTATCGAACACTTCAGCCTTATTGCCGAAATGCGAATTTATTTTTTGACGGTAAGGGTGCGATGGATCTTTAAGATTCTTTATGGTTTGGTCTAAAATAGTAATGGAAGGAACCAGCCATACCACTGCTTTTGGGCGGTCGTAATCAAATGCATCAAATATCGTTTTAAGGGCATTGCAGGCAATAAAGGTTTTGCCTCCGGCCGTGGGAACTTTTACGCAAACATTGGGTACACGTGGCACATTGTTCTTGTATGGCGCTATAGCTGTTCCCGGAAAAGGTTGCAAGGGTGTTCTGGGGTGGTTCACCCAAAAGCTGTGAAATGCATCTTTTGTGTTTTTGGTTTCCTGCACCTGTTCCAAAAACAATGAAAGGTCATTTATTACCTGTTGTTGATAGGGTTTAAGCTCCATATAATAATCATTTAATCATTTTATCCAAAAAACCCCAATTCAGACAATTGATGCAGTTTTTGCTGCAATAATTTTTTATCGGGCAATTGCATCCTGTATTCAGCAATCATTGTTGGCGAAAGGCTGCGGCTTAATGCATATTCTACTACCTCATGATCTTTATCCTTGCAAAGCAATATACCAATGCTCGGGTTTTCGTTTTCTTTTTTCACATCCCTGTCCAATGCCTCTAAGTAAAAATTTATTTTACCCAAATGCTCCGGTTCAAATTTTTCTTTTTTCAATTCAAAGGCAACAAGGCACTGTAATCCACGGTGATAAAAGAGCAGGTCAATATTAAAATCCCTGTTGCCCACCTGCACCTTATATTCCTCTCCGATAAATAAGAAATCCTTGCCCAGTTCAAGGATGAAGTTTTTCATTTGTTTTATCAGCCCTTTTTGAAGATCACTTTCGTTGTGCGGTTCGGGCAGGTTCAGAAATTCAAATACATAGCTGTCTTTGAAATTGTTGAGAATGTTGGGATGCATTTCTTTCAGCGATGATGGGAGTTTTGAATTTCCTATCATTGTTCTTTCAAACAACCCGGCTGATATTTGACGGTCAAGTTCTTTTACTGAATAGTTTTCTTTTATGCATAACCGGATATAAAACTCTCTTTCTTCTTCTATTTTACAACGGGAAAAAATAGTTTTGTTATGTGTCCAGCCAATTTTAGCCAGTATGGTTTGGCGTATATCTTCCCCTAAAATTTGTTGCCTTAATGAGGCGACAAGTTCACTTTCAGCCTGTTTTTCTAATTGTGGCTTCGCTGAGGACACAATTTCATCTAATTGATTTTCAGTACTTTGTATTTGTGGTATCACCGAAACCACAAATGCTGAAGAATGGTACTTTTCGTAGAATTCCACCATTCTGTAAATATTTCTTTTATCAAACCCTTTTAAACCCGGCTCCTGTTTTTGCAGAAAATCGGCAAGTTGCTGCACCGTTTTTTCGCCCCATTGGCTTTGAGCTAATTGCCTGCTTACAAAAGCGCCTGCCTGCCAGTATAAATTTACCAACTCAGCGTTCGCCGTTTTCAGCGCATTATACCTTGCCTGCCTGATGGCTTCCTGCAAAACCAAAAAACTGATATGCTGGTTTGCTTCCTGCATTGGTTTAAAATTTAGTTATATCCCGTGGTATTTTTTTAAAAATGATATTGTGTTTAATCATAAAACCTTTGGTGAGCAAACAGTTGTCGGCATAAATAACATATTGCTCTGCTTTGGTTTTCATTGTTGATAAAAAAGCATGGTCTAAAGTGGTTATTTCGTTTCGCTCGTAATTAAAGTAATATGCAGTGTCGTTATGCTTACCCAGGAAATGTTTGTTGTCTCTTTTGCTTGAACCCTGATTTTTAAGGTTGCTTTTATTATGGTCATCATGTAAATCCAATAAATTATGGTTCAAACTGCTTTTGGTTTCAGCATAAAAAACATACTGCCTTATTTTTTCTTCGCCAGCCAGTTCATTCAGGTTGCCATCTTCCAAAAACAGGGGTTGCCCTAATTCGTAAAAATCAAAGCTACCGCCGGTGCCTTCGGTATCGCCATAGGATGAAATTACTTTTTTGATTCTTTCGGAAGAAATTGTTTCAACATAGTCCATCATTTCAATGATAATAAACTTTCGATTTCTGTTATCTTTTCGATTGAGATTTAAAACTGCATGTGCAGTTGTCCCAGAACCCGCAAATGAATCTAATACTATAAAGTTTTCACCATTGATTAAGCTGATTAGGTATTGTATTAATGTGAGTGACTTAGGGTAATCAAATTCAAATCCCATTTTCTTTAATTCGCTACTCATGTTTTGGGTGCTTCCCATATTTTGAAGAGAACTAACAACATGACTTGCTTCTACTCTTGATTTTATATTTTCAATAGCTCCTGTTTTCGAAATTACGAAAGTTGTATCTTGACCTTTGCTATCTTTTACAGGATTAAATTGATTTTTTATAAACTCAATAAATATTTCTTTTGAACTCCATCCACTTTTTATTGTAACCTCATTAATTAATTTGTAATTTTCAATTATTGCATCAGATTCATAATGCGGCCATGAGTTAGCCCTTGCTTTTATTAGTCCATTTTTAATATCAGAAGGAAAGCCAATGGGAAGCTGAACTTCGCTAATCGGATTTTTTGGACCATTTTTTACAATCGTATTTCTAATTTCACTTTTGAACAGTTTACTTCCTTGGGAGATGTTAGGGTCAACGACTTTAGGATATTCAAAAAAAATTATATTTTTTGAATAACATAAGATGTATTCATGATTAATTTTAATCTTTGCTTGATTATCGAAATTGCCATCAGTTCTCCAAGTGAAATTTGTGATAAAATTGCTGCGACCAAATATTTCATCGCAGATGTACTTCAAATTTTGATATTCATTATCATCAATCGAAATAAAAATTGCACCATCATCTGCCAATAATTTATGCAATAATTTTAGCCTTGGATACATCATGCACAGCCATTTATCATGGCGGCTTAAGTCTTCACTTTCTTTGCCAACAACTTGTCCAAGCCATTTTTTTATTTTCGGGTCGTTTACATTGTCATTATATACCCATGCTTCGTTGCCTGTGTTATAAGGCGGGTCAATGTAAATACATTTTACTTTTCCTTCGTATTCCGGCAACAATGCTTTCAGCGCTTCTAAGTTGTCGCCATGTATAATTTTATTGCCGCTATTGGTTTCAATCCCGGTTTGTTTGCCATTGTTAAATCCGTAACTGTGTTCCAGCACCCTGTAGGGCACGTTCAAATGATGATTAATAACCTTTTCTTTTCCTATCCAGTGTAGTGTTGGCATGTATAATAAATGTCCGTTGTTGATTTATGGGTGTAAAATAATCAAAAACAACGGCCCGGCAATCGCCGGGGCTTCATGGTGTGAGGTCGCCTTTAATTTATCCAAAGATTTTTAACGCAAAATTTTTGCGTAATATATAATGGCTTCCTTCCGAAAGTAGAAACTAACAATATCAATTCAACAAATCCCTTATGTTTTCCATATCCGCTTCTACAACCGGATCGAATTTTTCACTTGTCATATATTTTTTCAAACTGTATAACAATTGTCTTGCCTCAGGTCTTTTATCCGCGCCGGTTAGCAAATCAATGCCCGAAACGATCAGCTTGCCTTTACCAGCTTTGCATTCAAATATCAATCCTAAAGGCTGCGCCGTTACCCAATCATCAATTACACGAACGATGGGTTTAATACCGGGAGCAACAGCATCAAGGCTTATTGGATTGGAATGGCTCATCGCATCCCACCATTGCCAGTTACTGTGATATTCCGTAGGGAAAGCCTGTAGTGCCGGATGTTGCGGATTACATAAAATTCCCAGGGTAGTGGGCGCCTGCCCGCCTGTCCACGCGGTATTCCAGAATATGCTGGAAAAACCAATTTTTACATTGCCTCCTTTACCTGGCTTTACCGATCCTTTTTTAGTGGTAAGCAATACTTTTCCGCCGGCATTAAGGGTTTCTATTGCTTTGTCATCCAATTGCTGCGTTATCAAAATTTCATCTTTTGTTGCGGGAAGCGATGACGGATAAACAAATATATGCCATGCGTTGTGGTTGTTATTTACAGACACAGTGAGGGTAAGCATTTCTGCCTGCTTTACGGCATGGAGAGACTGTTTAATTTCACCCAGCTTAAAACCGTTCCCCAGAGGAATATTTACTTTTGGCAATTTGCCGCTGAACAGTGTTGCACCCGAAGCATTGGTAATATTCCATACCGGCGTAACATCGTGTAACGCAGATGCTCCAAAATGAGCGACCTCTGCAGGCACAGAGAGTATTTCATTATTCAGGTAGATCATTTTCGGTAACCTTACCAAAGGAACGGTTGCATTGCAAAACCGGCTGTATTGCGCTCCGGTAACATAACCTTTATCATCCCAAAAGGGATCCAATACCCCAACCAGCGCTGTTCCCTGCCCCGGAAAATCGTGCAGGTCAAGAAGCTGAAAGCCCCCAAAACCGGGTGTGCGCAACGCGGCTTCTATATCGGCTTTATAGCATAATACCTGTAGTTTTCCGGATGCCAAAAGAAAACTGTCGGCCAAAGCCCCCATTCCATTTTTGTTTAGTTTTTCCTGGAATATTTCAAAATTTTTAGCTTTTAAAACGCCGTCATATTTGGATATTTCTTTAAAATTGGGATAAACGCACCACTGCCCGATTTCATGACTAACAGTGGGATGCTGCCACTTTGAAATAATTTCTTTCCAGTCGTAATCGCATCCTGGCGTCTGTGCATTAATTATGCTTTTCAATCCTTCGCCCCAACGCTGGATTCTTGGGTCGGGCGTGCTGTTATAATCGTTTTCCGGAATTACAGGCCACCCTGCACCTGAAGTATACAATATCCTGGGGTCTTTCTTTTTCCAGTAGGTAACAAAATCCGTTAAATATTTTACCTGCTGCTTTCCTGCAGGTTCATTGCCGTAAGTCATCATGCAAAATGAGGGATGATTACCGTAGGCCTTAACCACTCTTTTGCTTTCATCATAAATATATTTATCAAGCGGTTTGCCATCGCCGATAGTTGCTCCCTGGTTTGCCCATGAGCTGATTTCTACCTGCAGGTAAAAGCCCGAACGGTCTGCCGCTTCAAAGGCAGCTTCAGGAGGAGTCCAGGAATGAAAACGTATATGATTGAGTCCATATGATCTGCAAACTTTAAAAATATGTAACCAGGCTTCCACATCTGTTGGCGGGTAACCCGTTTTAGGAAAAATGGCACATTCAAGGGTGCCTCTCAAAAAAGTTAAATTACCATTAATGGTAAATTGCGTGCCTTTCGTTAAAAATTCCCGCATGCCAAATGTTACTGTTCTTTCATCACGTTCTTTTGGTGTAGTTAAATTGATCTGCATGGCATACAGGTTCGGATGAAATTCATCCCACAGCAGCGGAGCATTTCCCATCGGGTAAATGATTTCAAGTGCCGTATCGCCACCTTTTAGGATAACCTTCTTTTGAATGAGTTTCAATTTTTCGGATTTGGTATTTTCGGATGTTACCCTGAGTTGAATGCCGGCCTCAACCTGTTTGTTTGCCGGGTTGTTGATTTTTATTTTGGCCTTCACCAGCTTGTTTTTGATATCCGGATACAATTGTACATTCTCCAAATGAAGCAGCGGGTCTGATACAAGAAGCAATTTGCCAATCATACCATTCCAGTTGCTTTGCGTATGATCGGTAATGCTGTGTGAATTTGGACCTACATTAATGTCTTTAACGCGGTTGTCAACACGGATTGTTAACAGGTGCGTGCCCGGACGTAATGATTCGGATAAATCAAAGCGATGCGGCGTTCCCAAACTGTTGTTCATTCCTGTTTGCACACCGTCAATCCATAGGGTAGTTTCCCAATGGCTGCGTTCTATAAACAGTTCAATGTATTTGTTTTTCCACGACTCCGGAATGGTAACTGTTTTTTGATACCACGCAGCGCCTTTATAGTATTTAACGGGCTGCAGCCAGAAGGGAATTTTAATATTGCCGGGCTTGCGATATACAGCGTACTCCGGTTTTAAGAACCACGAGGAGTCCATAATGCTTCCGGTCCAGGGAGTATTCACATCAATGTCGTTGCCCTTCTTATTGGTGGTCATAGATCCGGGAAGCAGTACACTATCCGTGAGTTTTTTGTTAAACCAGCGTTCATGTGTACCCTCATCAAGCGAATCAATACGGAAAAGCCATTGCCCCGAAAGATCAATGGTATTTTTTGCTGAATAGTTTACTTCCTGGGCGCGTAATGTTGTAAAGGCTGTAAATAACAGATAAAATATTGACATTACCAATAGCACATATTTTTTCATTACCGGGGAATTTTTTGGATAAAAAATTATTGCCTGCTAATTATTCGAATTTCAGGCTTAATGATCATTATTCAAATGAACATTCTTACGAAAATGATGTACTATTTGTTGATTGATTAAAAGTATTGCGGAAAATCAATCTTTTGGATTGTAGTAAACATGCTCACTATTTCTCTTTTCCCTGTACGCATTAGGCGACATACCCATCAGCTTTGTAAAAAAGCGTGAAAAATAATACGGATCTTCTATCCCCACGCGGGTGGCTATTTCCTTTATTCTTAAATTGGTAAACATCAGGAACTGGCAGGCTTGCTGTACTTTAAGGTGATTAAAATATTCCATTGGCGGGTAGCCTGTCTTTTTTTTGAAAAGAAAGGAAAAATGCGAGGGAGACATGCTTACTTCATCCGCCATCTGTTGGAGGGTGCACATGGAATCAATATTTTTTTTCATGAAGTCAATCACAATGTCCATTTCAGTGAGAGTGCTGACAGAATTAAATTTTTCGGCGTGCATAAAGGAGCCCAGAAAATGATAAAAACACAAATTGGCATACAGCATATTTTCGATGCTGTAGCCTCTTTCCAGTTGATGGTAAATGGTATTAAACAATTCTGTGCGCTGTTCATTGTAATGCAAAAAACTTTTGTGCCCGTCAAACTGCTCCAGCATATGGGTTATAATGGCATCTGAAATGGCTCCGGTAAAATGAATCCAGTAAATAGTCCATGGATCTTTTTCATTTGCGGCATAGTAATGCTCCGTTTGTTTTGGAACAACAAAGAAATCTCCGGGTTCAATATCATACTGCTCCTTTTTTATGGTTACGCTTCCTTTGCCTTCTATGCAATAAATAAGAATATGCTGTTCGGCGCCACGTAACCGCTCACGGTAGTGAAACCGGGCTTTTGGGTAATAGCCGATATCGGTTATATATAGCCCTGATATAATGGTATTATTTGTGCAATTTGATGCCAGCACTTTCCGGGGAATTACAACTGCTTTTTGTCCCTGGAATCCTTCCTTTTTTTTAATAATTGTTGCCGGCATGCAGGTAAATTTTGCTAAAAGTAAAAAAATCCATCATTATCCAAGTTTTTTACATTGAACTTATGTAAACACAATGGGATATTTGTTGTACATATATTTGGAGAAACACTTTTGTATAAAATGCTTAAACTTTTACCACCTCATCAATTTAATACAGGATATATTGTTGGCATTTCATTTATCTCTGCTTTGGGTGGTTATCTCTTTGGGTTTGATTTTGCTGTTATTGCCGGCGCTTTGCCCTTTTTGCAAAAGCAATTTGGTTTGGATGCCTATTGGGAAGGTTTTGTAACGGGTAGTCTTGCATTAGGGGCCATTGCAGGCTGTTTGTTTGCCGGAAAAATATCCGATAAGTATGGAAGAAAAGCAGGGCTGCTCTTAGCTGCCTTTGTTTTTGCTGTATCATCGCTGGCCATGGCATTTGCCCCTGGCCGCAACTTTTTTATAATAGCCCGTTTTTCCGCTGGTATTGGAGTAGGCATGACTTCTATGCTTTCACCCATGTACATTGCCGAAATTGCGCCGGCGCAATGGCGGGGCAGGCTGGTTGCAATTAATCAGCTTACTATAGTGCTGGGAATACTGGTTACCAACCTGGTTAATTATTTATTGAGTAATAGTGGTGATGATGCCTGGAGGTGGATGTTTGGTTTAGGAGCTGTTCCTTCTGTTTTGTTTTTAACCGGCATTTTTATTTTACCCGAGAGCCCGCGGTGGCTGGTGCAAAACAATAAAGCCACCAGGGCACTTGATGTTTTACATAAAATAGGCGATAGCCGCTTTGCTGAAAGCGCTGTTATCAGTATTCAGCAATCATTAAAGGGTGTAACTAAAATAAACTACAGCGCAGCTTTGAATAAAGCTTTTCTTCCCGCCGTTTTAATTGGCATAGGGCTGGCAGTATTTCAGCAGTTGTGTGGAATCAATACGGTATTTAATTATGCTCCAAAGCTGTTTGAAAGCATTGGTGCTTCGCAGGATGATCAATTAAAGCAAACCGTTTTTATTGGTGGTGTAAATCTTGTATTTACATTGCTGTCTATGCTCCTGGTAGATAAGCTGGGCCGAAAGCCTTTAATGCTGTTTGGCGCGGGAGGGCTTGCCATATTATATATTATAGTTGCCCAAATGCTTGCTTCAGGTTCATCGTATGTTGCGTGGTTTTTGCTGGCGGCTATTGGCACTTATGCCATGTCGTTAGCCCCCGTTACCTGGGTACTGATCTCTGAAATATTTCCCAATAAAGTAAGAGTTGCAGCCACGTCCATTGCCGTAATTTGCCTGTGGGCAGCTTATTTTATACTGGTATTTACCTTTCCTGTACTGTATGAAAAATTCAGGGATTCTACTTTTTATTTTTATTCTGCTGTTTGTATCCTGGGTTTCCTGTTTATATGGAAAAAGGTAAACGAAACAAAGGGCAAAACGCTGGAAGAAATGGATGCTGTTGCGGGAGGACATTGATCCTGTTTCTTGCAGTAAGACAATTAAAAATCCATCATTATGAGTAATGAGGTAAAAGCATGGGAGGAAATGGTGATCATTCCTACTTATACAACCGGGGAGCCTGATAAAAATCCCATGTTCCTGGAAAAGCGTGTATACCAGGGCAGCAGTGGTGCAGTATACCCGCATCCGGTTATTGACCGTGTAGCCGATGAAAAAACAGATGTAGCATATAAGGCCTTATTCATTGAAAATGAGTTTCTGAAAATTATGATCTTGCCGGCGATGGGCGGGCGGCTCCAGATGGCTTATGATAAGACCAATGATTATCATTTTGTATATTATAACAGGGTTATAAAGCCTGCACTGGTGGGACTTACAGGTCCGTGGATATCCGGAGGCATAGAGCTTAATTGGCCGCAGCATCATCGCCCCAGCACTTTTGATCCTGTAGATTATGCTATAGAAACGCATACGGACGGGAGTAAAACAGTGTGGGTAAGCGAGATAGAAAAAATGTTTCACACCAAAGGAATGGCGGGCTTCCGGTTATATCCTGGCAAAGCATACATTGAAATTACCGGCAGGTTGTACAACCGCACAGTATTGCCTCAAACATTTTTGTGGTGGGCTAACCCGGCGGTGGCGGCAGATGAGCATTATCAGTCCATATTTCCTCCCGATGTGCATGCTGTATACGATCATGGCAAAAGAGATGTGTCTTCTTTCCCCATTGCCACGGGTACTTATTATAAAGTAGATTATTCGCCCGGTACGGATATTTCCATGTATAAAAATATTCCGGTGCCAACTTCTTACATGGCGGTTAATTCGGAATTTGATTTTGTGGGTGGTTATCATCATGGTAAAAAGGCCGGTTTATTGCATGTGGCCAATCATCATATTTCGCCCGGGAAAAAACAATGGACCTGGGGTTGTGGTGATTTTGGTAAGGCCTGGAACAGGCACCTGACAGATGAAGACGGGCCTTACCTCGAAATAATGACGGGCATGTTTACCGATAACCAACCGGATTTTGGCTGGATAATGCCCAATGAAGAAAGAACATTCACGCAATATTTTCTTCCTTATAAAGCAGTGGGCAATGTAAAAAATGCAACTAAAGATGCCCTGATAAATCTTGAAGTGAAAGATCATAAGGCGGTATTGAAAGTATATCTTTCTTCTTCCCGGAACAATGTAAGGATACTGCTCTCATTGGGTGATGTGATTCTTTTTGAAACAACGGACAGCTTATCACCTGTAAGAACTTTTGAAAAAAGTATTGATTTGCCCGGCGCCTATTTACTTCAGCAATTGAAAGCCATTGTAAAAAGCGAAACCGGCCAAATGCTGGTAAGTTATGTGCCTGTTGTGGGCAATGATGGTGTTGCTGTTCCCGATGCTGCTAAACCTTTACAGGATCCGGCCGATATAGAAACAAATGAGGCATTGTATATGGCGGGGTTGCACCTGGAACAGTACCGCCATGCAACCTGCTCACCTGTTCGTTATTACGAAGAAGCATTGCGGAGAGATGGATCAGATATCAGAAATAACAATGCGCTTGGTCTTTGGTATTTCCGCAGGGGACAGTTTGCGAAAGCAGAACCTTATTTCCGGAGTGCGGTAACATCTCTGCTTGTGCACAATCCCAATCCTTATGATGGGGAACCATTGTATAATCTCGGATTAAGTTTTTTGTACCAGGACAAAAAGAAAGAAGCATACGAAAGTTTTTTTAAAAGTTGCTGGAATGCCGCCTGGCAGGACAATGGCTACCTGCAACTGGCAAGGATGGAAATGGCTCAAAATAATACAGAGCAGAGCTTTTTGTTTGTTGAAAAGTCATTGGCGCGCAACCATCACGGATTTAAATCGCGGCACCTCAAAGCCATGTTGTTCCGGTATATGAACAGGCTGGAAGAGGCAAAATTATTTGCGATGGAAACTTTGCAGATGGATGCTTTTGATTTTGGTTCATCTTATGAATATTTTCTTATACTGCGTTTGCAACAATGTACACAGGAGGCCAATCTGCAACTTGCGCAATTAAAGCAGAGGCTTCGCAATGAGGCGCATACTTTTATTGAAATAGCCATTGATTATGCATGGTGTGGCAGGTACAGGGAGGCTATCGCTTTTTTATTATTGGATGATCGCACAACACAGCATCCGTTGAACGCGTATTATATCTCTTATTACTATTTTTTATCGGCTGATCATAATGAGGCGAAACGATGGGCCGATAAAGGATTTGCTCAAAGTTCCAATCGTGTATTTCCTAACCGGCTGGAAGATATCGCTGTGCTGAAGTATATTTCGCAGCTCAATCCCGCAGACTATAAGGCTTTGTACTATCTCGGAAATTTATGGTACGATAAAAGACAATACAGCGAAGCGATAGATTGCTGGGAAAGATCATATCACGTATATGATGGTTTTGCTTCCGTTATGCGCAACCTCGGCATTGCCTGCTACAACCGGCTTCACCAGGGAGAAAAAGCATTGCAATATTTTGAAAAAGCGTTTTTCGCAGATACTTCAGACGCGAGGGTGTTATTTGAACTGGATCAATTATATAAGGCCCTAAACTATAACGTGAAGAGGCGTCTTGATTTTTTAAAGCAATATGCTCCGTTGGTATTGCAAAGAGATGATCTTTACCTTGAACTGGTAACCCTTTATAATGTATGTGGGGAATATGAAGAAGCCATGCATTTCCTGGCAAACAGGAAGTTCCATCCGTGGGAAGGCGGAGAAGGTAAAGTAACCGGGCAGTATGTGCAGGCAAAAATGGGACTGGCCAAAAAATCCATAGCCAACCGGCAGTACAATGATGCAATAAGACTTTTGGAAGAAGCCTGTGCATATCCTGTAAATTTAGGCGAAGGTAAATTGCCCGGCACACAGGAAAATGACATTCTTTACTGGTTAGGAACAGCATATGAATATTTGAATGATAAAAAAACTGCTGAGGATTATTGGTTGCAGGCATCTGTTGGAATAGCCGAACCTGCCGCTGCAATATATTATAACGACCCACAGCCGGATACAATATTTTACCAGGGATTGTCCTTATTAAAATTGAAGCGGGCAAAGGAAGCGCATGCAAGATTCGGCAATTTAATAGCGTATGGCCAACAGCATATGGATGACAATGTGAAAATGGATTACTTCGCTGTTTCATTTCCCGGTTTGATGATACTGGATGATGATTTAAATAAACGCAACCGCGTTCATTGCCATTATGTAATGGCATTGGGTTATACCGGACTGGGAGAAGTAGAAAAAGCTGCCTGGCATTTTAATGCAATCAGTGATATGGATATCAGTCATCAGGGAACTCATGTACACGCTGATATAAAAGGAAAGCGTATCCTCCACCCGTAAAGGATACCTGTTTGACGCAAAGAGAATGGTACTGGTTTATCAGGTATTATCAATCATTTCACACAAAATCCGTAAAAAAATCCATCATATTCCATGCTAAGTCCATGTCCTTCCTTTACTGTGTGTTATAATTTTGATGGAGCATTATAATTTATTTATATACTTTTTCAAAACGTAAAACTGCCAGTATGAATGATTGCTTTGCCAGCTTGCCGCACAATGTTTATTGTGTTTGCAAAAATGTATTTCATTCCCTCTCTCATAAATTGTTTGCAGTATTTATTTTTTCATTTATTACCACACAAACTTTTTCGCAATCAGCTATTCCTGTAAAAGGTGTAGTTTCCGACGAAAAAGGTGTTCCATTATCGGGTGTTACTATTACTGTTAAAGGAAGCGAAGCAAACGCGGTAAGTGGTGCTGATGGAAGGTTCAGCCTCAATGCTCCGAATAAAAGGGCAGTGCTGATTTTTAGCTATGTGGGGCACCAGGTGCAGGAAATTACGGTTGGAGACAAAACGGATTTTAATATTACGCTTATTGCCGGCGAAAACCAGTTAGAGCAGGTAGTGGTAGTGGGATACGGTACGCAAAAACGCGCATCTGTTACGGCTGCTGTGGCTACTATCCAGGGGAGCGATATAGCTGCCAAGCCTGTGGCTAACCTGAGTAATAGTATCGGCGGCAGGGTAGCGGGTGTAATATTTACACAAAACGCGGGCGAGCCAGGCTATGATGGCGCCAACCTGTTAATAAGAGGAAGAAGCACAACAGGCAACACCCAGCCATTGGTGATAGTGGATGGTGTACCCCGTAGTTTTAATCAATTGGATCCGAACAGTATTGCCTCTTTAACTATTCTGAAGGATGCAGCAGCGGTAGCGCCATACGGTATGGCAGGCGCCAATGGCGTAATATTGATTACTACTAAAAGAGGTAAAAGCGGCGCGCCAACGCTTGAATACAGTGGTTATGTAGGATGGCAGAATCCTACCCGCCTCACAAAATTTGTAAATGCCTCAGAATACGCAACCATGCGTAATATTGCCAACGCCAATGTAGGTAGTCCTGCCGTATATACCGAAGAGGAATTGCAGAAATTCAAAGATGGCTCGGATCCTGATCTTTACCCCAATCACAATGTATTAAAAGAATTAATTACTCCCAATGCCATTATAACAGGACACAATCTTTCTTTGTCGGGCGGAACCGACAAACTCCGTTATTACGGAGGATTAGGTTACCTGAACCAGAAAGGGATGTGGGGACCTACGAATTATAAAAGATACAACTTAGTGTCCAATATTGAAGCGCAGGCAACAGCCACCACAAAAGTTTCACTATCGCTGAACGGGCGTGTGGAAGACCGCAATTTTCCGGGGGTGAGTGCGGGCAGTATTTTTTACCAGGCCTTTCGCACACCGCCTACCGCGCCTTTAACTTTCAGTAATGGTTTGCCGGGTTCCTATATCGGCAGGTCGGCTTACGGCAATATTTTTAACAGCGGTTATACCAATACGGTAGGTTATGTGCTGCTCAGCCAGTTCTCTATAGAACAGCAGCTTCCTTTTATTAAAGGGCTTAGTGTAAAGGCCGCTGTTAGTTACGATATGAATGAGCCGGGTGGCAGCGATCCTGCCATAACATTAAGCAAAACCTGGCGTACTCCAATACCATATTATACGGTAAATGCAACAACACAGCCTTATACCTATACCCTGGCAGGGAATGACGGTCCTGC
The DNA here is from genome assembly GCF_009192765.1 of Agriterribacter humi. Lineage (GTDB taxonomy): Bacteria > Bacteroidota > Bacteroidia > Chitinophagales > Chitinophagaceae > Agriterribacter > Agriterribacter humi. The sequence goes on from NZ_VOHQ01000002.1 coordinate 34,777, forward strand.
CAAACCGGTTTACTCTGTATCATACTTCCAGAACCAGGCATTTACTTACCAGGGTTACCTGAATTATAATAATGATTTTGGTAAACATGGCGTAACCGCTATGGTAGTGCTTGAGGCAAGGAACAGTAAGTTTACTTCATTAGGTGCATCGAGAAGTAATTTTAATGTAAATGTTCCTGAATTGAATAATGGCAGTTTTAATGCTACAGATATCAGTAACAACGGCTTTTCCGGACAAACCAAACAGCAATCCGCTATATTCAGGGTTACTTATGCTTACAATAGCAAATATCTTTTTGAAGCATCGGGCAGGTACGACGGGCATTACGCTTTTGGACCCGGTCACCGGTATGGTTTCTTCCCTGCAGTGTCGGCAGGATGGCGTTTATCTGAAGAAGATTTTATACGCCAGAACCTGGAGTGGGTTGATAATTTAAAATTGCGTGCATCATATGGCGAATCCGGTGCACTGCCCTATATTGGCGGTAATCTTGCCGCTTTTCAGTACTTAAGCGCATATAGTTTGTATGGCAACTCCGCAGTAATTAATGGCTCGGGAACACAGGGACTTAATGAAACATTGGAAGCCAATCCCAATATTACCTGGGAAAGAGCCCGCAAAACAAACATAGGTTTAGACCTCTCCATATTGAATGGTTTATTTACACTGGAGGCAGATTACTTTTTTGAAAAGAGAAATAATATGCTGGTGGCGCCAAATGCTATTCTTCCGGGTGAATATGGCATAGGGCTGGCGCAGGAAAATGCAGCTATAATGAGCAACCGCGGATTTGAATTTACAGCCGGTACGCGTTATAGCCCCGCAAAAGATTTAACATTAGGGCTAACAGCTAATTTTACGCTGGCAAAAAACAAGTTGCTTCAAATCTTTGAAGATGATGCTACTTTCAATAACCCGAACCGGAAACTAACAGGCAGGGCATTGGGAACGCAATTTGGTTACCAGGCAACCGGGTATTTCCAGGTGAGTGATGATAAAGACGGCGATGGAATCATTCAGTCTTCGGAATACCCCGTAACACAGTTTGGTACTTTACACCCGGGGGATTTGAAGTATTTAGATGTAAATGGCGACAACCAGATTTCTCCTGATGATTATATGCCTATTGGCAAACCTTCCACCCCGCAAATTATTTATGGTTTTGCACCCACAATTAATTATAAAAGTTTCGATCTGAGCCTGCTCTTCCAGGGAGCGGCTGCAAGAGATTTTTATATAGCTGCAGAAGCAGCTTTCCCCTTTGTAAATTCTGCATCCGCTGTTAGGGAAACGCTGGATTACTGGACACCTGAAAATCCAAATGCGCGTAATCCGCGTGTAACCCCGCAACCTACTGATAATAATCAACGGGGATCATCCTGGTGGATCAATAAGGGATCTTACCTCAGATTAAAAACAGGAGAACTGGGCTATACACTGCCTGCTGCCATATTAAAAGGCATCAAAATACAGGCTGCACGTTTTTATTTGTCGGGGCAAAATATTCTTACCTGGAGCAAGATTAAAAATTTTGATCCCGAGATCAGCTCAACCAGCGGGCAGTATTATCCACAGCAAAGAGTAGTATCTGTAGGTTTAAATGTAACATTCTAAAAATATCAACATTCGCTATATGATAAAGCAATTTTCTATAAAACAGGTATGCTGCTTCATGTTGTTATTGGGTGCATTATACTCGTGTAATAAAGATAAGGCGATTGACGTAGTACCGAGAGACAGGTTTTCCGATGCCACTGTGTGGACTGATAAGGGTGCCAGTGACCTTTTTCTGAATGATATTTATCTTCAGCTTCCCGATGGTAATAACTGGTACGACCCGTTTGACAACTGGTCTGATAATGCTATGTGTGGCTTTAGCTGGCCCAGTTCAAGAAACTCTGCCCAGCAGGCTGTATACACGCCATCTACCTTAACTTTTGGCGATATAGGCAATTGTTTTGAATGGGGTTCGCGGTATGCCAATATCAGGAAATGTAATGTGTTTATTGAAAAAGTAACCGCATCGGAGCTTGATGAGGAGTATAAAAAGCTGAGACTGGCGGAGGCGAGGTTTTTGCGGGCATATTATTATCATCAGTTATGGATGAGCTATGGGGGTGTGCCGCTCATTACAGAAGTATTGAACAGGGCTGAACAGGGAGATGATATTTTTAAAGCAAGAAATACATTTGACGAAACGCTGAATTTTATTACCAGCGAATGTGCTGCTGCTTATACCGATCTGCCGGTTTCTCCGGAATCTGGAAGGGCATCAAAAGGAGCTGCCCTGGCCTTAAAGGGCTGGTGCGAATTATTTGCACATAAGTACACAGAATCCGCTGCCACAAATAAGCAGATCATGGATGAACTGGGCTATGAATTACACCCGGACTATGCCGAATTTTTTCTTACCAAAGGCAATGAAAGTAAAGAAAGTATATTTTACAGGGAATACATTCCACGTGTTCGCGGTGGTAAACTGGAAGGATACCTGGGACCTACCTTTACCAAGGATGGAGCTGAAACAAGCTGGGGAGGCGTTAGTCCTACGCAGGAACTGGTGGACGATTATGCAATGGATAATGGAAAAATAATTTCCGATCCCACTTCTGGGTATAATCCGCAAGACCCTTATAAGAACAGGGAAAAAAGATTTTATCAATCCATTGTTTATGATAATACATTTTGGTATAACGATATTATTTTAACCCGGCAGGGTGTGGGAAGTAAAAATGAAATTGATCTGGCAGATAAGGACGATGCGAGCCAGACAGGATATTACATGCGTAAAAGGCTAAGCGATAAAATTACTTTAGGAGCAGATAACTGGGATGGTGCAAGCAGCCCGCAGAATTATTCTTATTTCAGGTATGGAGAAATACTGCTGAACTATGCTGAAGCGCAAAATGAAGCAGCAGGGCCGGATGAATCGGTATACGAAGCAGTAAGAAAAATACGGGACAGAAGTGAGTTGCCTCCCTTGCCCGCAGGGTTGAGCCAGGAAGATATGAGACAGGCCATACGAAGGGAAAGAAGAGTGGAGCTTGCCTTTGAAGATAAACGCTGGTGGGACCTGATACGATGGAATATCGCCCATATTAACCTGAATAAACCATTGCATGGCATATCCATAAAAGAAAGTGGAGGGGTACTTACCTACACGCCAGTGCCTGTTGTTGGGGGCGACAGGAAATTTGATGCTTCTAAAAATTATCTTTTCCCGGTACCACAAACCATGATAGATAAGAATAAACTGCTTGAACAGAATCCCGGCTATCCGCAATAGTATGTATGAAACTATAATAACCGGTTTGGTGGGGTAACAGACAACCGGGCGAAAAGAATATAAAAGCTTTTACCGTTAGTTTTGGAATATAAAAATCCTCTGGTTTTCATCAGGGGATTTTATTTTGTAAGTTTAAGCTTAACCAATAATTGATATGCCCTGTTTATTTTTTTGCAGAGAATTGAAATACACGCTTCTTTTTACAATACTTGGTATAGTATACGGAGGGTGCACAAATATGAGCGATAATGCCTCAAAAGAAAAAGCAGGCGCAACCCTTTTTACACTTCTTGATGCAGCTCATACAGGAATTTCCTTTAATGATTCACTCACCGAAACGCTTAATACCAATGTATTGATGTACGAATACTTTTATAATGGTGGCGGTGTTGCGGCAGGTGATCTGAATAATGACGGGCTGGATGATATTTATTTTACTGCAAATATGATGGACAATCAATTGTACCTGAATAAAGGGAATATGCAGTTTGAGAATATTACAGGACCGGCAGGAGTAGCCGGAAGACCGGGACCATGGAAAACCGGAACTACTTTCGTGGATATCAATGGCGATAATAAGCTGGACATTTATTTGTGTTATTCAGGTAAGATATCCGCCGAAAAAAGAGTGCCCCAGCTTTTTATTAACCAGGGAAATGATGAAAATAATATTCCTTATTTTAAGGATGAGGCGGCGCAATACGGGCTCACTGATCCTGCATACAGCAGCCACGTAGTTTTTTTTGATTACGATAAAGACGGCGACCTGGACCTGCTGCAGTTGAATCATACTCCCAAACCTTTGACTAATCTCGATAATGCCCGTATAGCATCATTACTTGAAGAGCAAAGCAATGAAGCCGGTACAAGGCTGTTAAGAAATGACGATGATCATTTTGTAGATGTAACAAAAACATCGGGCATACAAAATACAGTGTTTAGCTACAACCTTGGAGCAGGTGTGGCCGACATTAATCATGATGGATGGACTGATATTTATATTTCCAATGATTACCTGGTTGCTGACTACCTGTACATCAATAATGGGGATGGAACCTTTTCTGATCATTTGGGTAAAAGTATAAGGCATACCTCGCAATTTTCTATGGGTAATGATGTTGCGGATGTTAACAATGACGGGCTTGCGGATATATTTACTTTAGATATGCTGCCTGAAGATAACCTTCGTCAAAAATTATTATTTGCACCTGATAATTATGAAGAATTTGATATGATCGTTCGCTCGGGCCTGCATCACCAGTATATGCGCAATATGCTGCAGTTGAATAATGGAGATGGAACCTTTAGCGAGATCGGCCAGTTGTCGGGGATATCCAATACAGACTGGAGCTGGGCGCCACTCTTTGCCGATTATGACAATGACGGATGGAAGGATTTATTCGTTACCAATGGTTATGTACGCGATTACACCAATATGGATTTCCTGAAATACATGAGTGGGGTTCTTAAAGACAGACGAGGGGATGTATACAGGCAAAACCTTTTTGACCTGGTAAAACAAATACCTTCATCAAATGTGGTGAACTGTATCTTCAGGAATAATGGCGACCGGCCTGCCGGACAGGCAGGCCTTTCATTCAGCAATATGGGTAAACAATGGGGCTTTACTGTTCCCTCTAATAGTAACGGGGCTGCATATGCAGATCTCGATAGTGATGGCGACCTGGATATTATAGTCAATAATATCAATAAACCCGCTTTTGTATACAGGAATGATATTAATGAGCAACAGGAAAATCATTACCTGCAGGTAAAGCTGGAAGGCGACGGCAAAAATACCCTGGGGTTGGGCGCCAAAATAACACTTTACGGCAATGGTAGAAAGCAATACCTGGAGCAAATGCCGGCAAGAGGTTTTCAATCATCGGTTTCACCCGTTTTACATTTCGGGTTAGGTAAAGAAGTTACTATTGATTCACTGCAGGTAAGCTGGTTAAGCGGCAGACAACAATTATTCAGGAATGTTAAGCCAGACCAAATAGTAACGGTTAAAGAAAAAGATGCGGTTGCTGCTGATCATCATAGAACAATTCCTGTTCCGCTTTTTGGGGAAGTTAAATCCCCGGTTGCTTACCGGCACATGGAAAATAATATCAACGATTTTAAAAGACAACCATTATTAATAAACCCACTTTCTTTTTCGGGACCCTGCCTGGTAAAAGCAGATGTTAATAAGGATGGACTGGAGGATGTATTTGCCGGAGGTGGAAATGGCGGAACGGCAGCCTTATATATTCAACAAAAAAGTGGTGCGTTTATACTAAAATCCCGGCAGGCTTTTTTAGATGATAAATTATGCGAAGATGCGGATGCCCTTTTTTTTGATGCCAATGCAGATGGTGCGCCTGATTTGTATGTAGTGAGCGGCGGGTATCATAATTATCTTCCGGAAGATCCTTTACTACAGGACAGGTTATATTTAAATGATGGTAATGGCAATTTTACCAAGACACGAAATGCTTTACCTCAAATGTATGTGAGTAAGAGTTGCGCCCGTTCGGCAGATATTAATGGTGACGGGTTTGAGGATTTGTTTATTGGGGGTAGGGTAATACCAGGCAGGTATCCTGAAACGCCTGCAAGCTCTATTCTTATTAATGACGGGAAAGGCTACTTTAGCGACAAAACAAATGAAATAGCGCCTGCTTTACAAAAGGCGGGTATGATAACAGATGCCGCATGGATAGATTTGAATGGCGATAAAAGAATGGACCTGGTTGTTGTGGGAGAATGGATGCCGGTAAGTATTTATATCAATAACAATGGCAGGCTCGAAAATCAGACAAAAAATTATATAGACAAAGAATACAGCGGATGGTGGAATAAAATACTTACAGGCGATTTTAATAAAGATGGTAAACCCGACCTGGTTATAGGTAATATGGGATTAAATACGCAATGCAGGGCAAGTGATGATGAACCTGCGGAACTCCTGTATAAGGATTTTGATAATAATGGCTCTGTTGATCCTATACTGTGCTTTTATATACAAAATAAAACATACCCTTATGTTACAAGAGATGAATTGCTTGGCCAGATAAGTACGATGAGAACCCGGTTTAACGATTATAAAAGTTATGCAGGAGCAACATTGAACGAGATATTTACCGGTGACGAAATGAAAGATATGGGTCATCTGCAGGCAAATCATCTGCAAACAAGTTATTTTGAAAGCGCTGCGGATGGAAAGTTTCATATAAAGCCATTACCCTTACAGGTGCAGTTTTCTCCTGTATATACTATTACTCCTCTCGATTTTAATAAAGATGGAAATGAAGACCTGTTGTTTTGTGGAAATATCAATTTCGCCCGTTTACGGTTTGGAAAATACGATGCCAGTTACGGGTTGCTTCTGCAAGGCGATGGTAAAGGTAATTTTACATATATCAATCAGCAGCAATCGGGTTTTCACCTGCAGGGAGATGTGAGAAGCGTGCTTGGTTTAAATGACATATTATTATTTGGTATCAATCAACAGCAACTAAAAGCGTATAAAAGAAAATAAGTAAAAAAATCCATCATTTTCCAATTATTGTACATTGGACAGCAATCTTTAAAAGAGGAAATTTGGAATAGTAAATAATGTGGCATTTATTATCAGTCCCTTGTGGAATGGATTGATTATTATATATTTCATTTTTTAAATTTCGTACCTTACATTTTATACTGAACGTGTTTTTCCATCATGAAAATAAAAATCAACAAAAAACTATTCCTAATTACCGGCACACTCGTTGCGGCCCTTATTGTTACCACCAGTCTTATTGGTCACAAAACGGTTGACTATAACACGGAAGTAAAGCCCCTGTTCAATAAAAAGTGCATCACCTGTCATGGCGGGGTAAAAAAGGAATCCGGGTTCAGCGTATTATTCCGCTCCGAAGCATTGGCTAAAGCAGAAAGTGGTAAACTGGCGATTATTCCGGGCGATCCCGATAACAGCGAGATGATCCGCAGGATTACCAGTAAAGATCCGGAAGAAAGAATGCCTTACGAGCATGCTCCTTTAAGCTCCGAAGAAATTGATATGCTCCGGCAATGGATTAAAGAAGGAGCGCATTGGGGCGACCACTGGGCGTATGTGGCAGTAAAACCTGTAGAGGTACCAGATGCGGCTTCTGGATTTTGGGGTTTTCTGTCGGGGAAAAATGAATGGGTTAAAAATGATATTGATCATTTTATTTACAATCAACTAAAACTACAGCAACTGGAACCATCTGCCGTGGCGGATAAACCTGCACTTTTACGAAGGGTGAGTCTTGACATTACCGGCGTTCCTCCATCGGATGATCTTGCACAAAAATTCTTGAATGATAACAGTGATGATGCTTATGAAAAGTTGGTAGATGAACTTTTGGCTTCACCTCAATATGGTGAAAAATGGACGTCTATGTGGCTGGATTTGGCCCGCTATGCCGACAGCAAAGGATATGAAAAAGATGGTTACCGTTCTATATGGCGTTACCGCGACTGGCTGATCAAAGCATTTAACAGCGATATGCCTTACGACCAGTTTTTAACCCAACAGCTTGCAGGTGATCTGATGCCGGGTGCTACCGATGAACAATTTATTGCCACCGCGTTTAACCGCAATTCCATGACAAATGATGAAGGTGGTACAGACGATGAAGAATTTAGGACTGCAGCCGTAATTGACCGGGTAAATACCACATGGGAAACCCTGCTCAGTACAACCTTTGCCTGTGTGCAATGCCATAGCCATCCTTATGATCCCTTTAAGCATGATGACTATTATAAATTCATGGCTTTTTTTAACAATACAAGGGATGAAGATGTGACAGGTGATTACCCGCAGTTGAGGGAATTTGATATTGAAGACAGTGTTAAACTTGAAAGATTAAAGCAATGGCTGGCACAGCATGCAGCTAAGGAAGAATCAGATAAAGTTATTCGCTTTCTTAAAACATGGCAGCCTGCTGTTAATGCACACCTTGCCGATCAATTGGTGAACAGTGCGGTTTCGGATACCAGGCTGGCACTCAGAAATAATGCGGTTAGCCGTTTACCCGGGATTGACCTTACCAGTAAAAATGTATTGCGTTATCGCTATACTTCCGGAATTGATAAGGGCAAATGGACAATTCATTTAGATAGTCCCGGCGGACCTGTGCTGGCATCCACTGTTATTCCCGCATCGCAGGGATGGAATGTAGGCCGGGTTGATCTTAATACAGTTAGTGGCGTACACGACCTGTATTTTACATACAACAATCCCACTGTTGAAAAAACGAATGAAAATACCCTGGCTTATTTTGACTGGTTTTATTTTGCCTCATCTTTCCCGGGCAGGGAAGCACCCGGATACGATAGTGCCTATGCCTGGTTTAACGATCTGATCACCACTTCCGCTTCTACCATTACACCTGTATTGATGGAGAACCCACCTGATATGTTTCGCTCCACCCATGTATTTGAAAGGGGCAACTGGATGGTGAAAGGCGATGAAGTGCAGGCGGATGTACCTCATTCACTCAACCCACTGCCCAAAGGAGCACCGCGCAACCGCCTCGGCCTGGCGATGTGGATGACAGATAAAAAAAATCCGCTTACATCAAGAACCATTGTAAACCGGATATGGGAGCAGCTCATGGGGCAGGGGATTGCCGAAACGCTGGAAGATCTGGGCTCCCAGGGTATTGAGCCCACGCATCGGTTATTGTTGGACTGGCTTTCGGGACAACTGATGAATGAATACAACTGGAGCCTGAAAAAACTGGTCAAAACCATTGTAATGTCGGCTACCTACCGGCAGGATTCTAAAGTAACACCTGAAATACTGGAAAAAGATCCTTTTAATAAATATTATGCACGTGGGCCACGGATAAGGCTATCCGCAGAACAAATAAGAGATCAGGCCCTGGCACTGTCTGGATTATTAAGTCCGAAAATGTATGGTGAAAGTGTAATGCCTTACCAGCCGCCGGGTATATGGCTGTCTCCTTATGATGGTAATGTATGGGAAAAAAGCACCGGGGAAGATCAATACCGGCGTGCAGTATATACGTACTGGAAGCGTACTGCCCCTTATCCTACGATGCTTAGTTTTGATGGCGTGGCGCGTGAAGTATGTGTTGCCAGGCGAATACGAACCAACACACCCTTACAGGCTTTGGCCACTTTAAATGACGAGGGCTTTATTGAAATGGCGCGGCATTTTGCGGCAAGAATGGAAAAAGAAGGCGGCGGTAATGTGCAGCAACAGATCAGCAAAGGATATGAACTGGCGATGTTTCGGCCCATCAGCAAAGAAAAGCTGGAACCTTTAATGAATTTATATCAGCAGGCATTACAGCAATTTAAGAAAGATGCAACGAAGACATGCGAAATGATTGGTGCAAACAGGGAGCACAACACCCCTGAAAAAGCAGCGCTGATTGTAGTGGCAAATGCTATGCTTAACTTAGATGAATTTGTTACGAAGAATTGATAAAATATGACTCAAAAAGAATTGCATAACCAGCGGCTGATTAATGAGGCCAATCATGAAACCCTGCGTTTTGTAACACGCAGGCATTTTTTAAAAGACAGCATTACCGGTTTGGGCGCCATGGCGTTTGGATCATTATTAAGCGGTTGCGATTTCTGGGGTTCAAAAGGAGCGGGATTGAATGCTTTTGACAGTAATAATCCATTAGCGGCACATCCTCCTATGTTTCCCGGAAAAGCAAAATCCGTGATCTATCTGCATATGGCAGGCGCCCCATCGCAATTGGAAATGTTTGATTACAAACCTGATCTTATGAAATTAGACGGGTTGGAATGTCCGCAATCTTTGCTGGAAGGAAAACGCTTTGCATTTATAAGAGGTGTACCTAAAATGCTGGGGCCGCAGGCGCATTTTGAGCAACGCGGACAAAGCGGGGCATGGGTATCGGATCATTTACCGCATTTTGCAACAGTGGCCGATGAAGTGAGTTTTTTAAAAGCTGTTAAAACAGACCAGTTTAATCATGCACCTGCGCAACTGCTCATGCATACAGGTGGCGCACGTTTAGGACGGCCGAGCATGGGTTCATGGGTAAGTTATGGTTTGGGAACAGAGAACAGTAACCTGCCTGGCTTTGTTGTGCTTACTTCGGGTGGTAAAAATCCTGATGCCGGAAAAAGTGTATGGGGCAGCGGTTTCCTGCCTTCCGTTTACCAGGGTGTGCAATGCCGCTCCGAAGGGGATCCTGTACTTTTTATTAATAACCCTGAAGGAATAGATAAAGACATTCGCAAAGCATCTATTGACGCGATCAACAAAGTAAACCAGCAATCGTACGAAGAGTTTAAAGATCCTGAAATATTATCGCGGATATCTCAATATGAGATGGCTTATAAAATGCAGATGTCGGTACCGGAAGCAATGGATATCAGTGACGAACCGGAGTATATACATGAGATGTACGGTACCAAACCGGGCCGCACAAGTTTTGCCAACAATGTGTTACTGGCAAGGAAATTAGTGGAGAAAGGCGTACGGTATGTGCAACTGTTCGATTGGGGATGGGATTCGCATGGAACAAGCCCCGCCGATTGCTTAGAAATAGGATTGATCAACAAATGCCGCTCCATAGACCGGCCCATAACCGCCTTATTGCTCGATCTTAAACAAAGAGGCCTGCTGGATGAAACATTGGTGGTATGGGGCGGAGAGTTTGGCCGCACACCTATGCAGGAAAACAGGGATGGTAAGGAAATGCCTTTCAAGGGAAGGGATCACCACGCCGAAGCATTTACGATGTGGATGGCAGGGGGCGGTATAAAAAAAGGTGTCAGCTATGGAGAAACAGATGAGATCGGTTATAGTGCCAGGAGCGGAAAGGTAGAGCCCAATGATATACAGGCTACCGTATTGAACCAGTTGGGGTTTGATCATGAAAAATTTGTTTACCAGTTCCAGGGACGGCCATTCCGTTTAACCGATGTAAGCGGGAGGGTGATAAGCGAAATTGTAGCATAGAACTATTGAACTGTATTGCTTGTCACTCATCACTTACTACTTATCACTTACCACTATTGTATGCCTTTAAACCGGAGAAAATTTATTTCAACTACTGCTGCCCTTGGCGGAGCAATGATCGCACCTTTTCAACAACCAATAATGGATAAACCCGCTTTCCCGCTTCCTGCTGATTTTATGCCGTTGGTAATGGCAACCAATTGGGGATTTGAAGGAACAACCGATGATTTTTGTGCTAAGGCCAAACAGGAAGGCTACGATGGCATAGAAATGTGGTGGCCAACCGAAAAAATGCAACAGGATACTTTATTTGCCGCATTGCAAAAGCACAGGTTAGCTGTTGGGTTTTTATGCGGATCGGGCGATAGCCACTTCGAAAAACACCTGGAGCAATTTCAGAGAATGACAGATGCGGCTGCCACACAGCAAATACAAAAGCCATTGTACATCAATTGTCATTCGGGAAAGGATTATTTTTCTTTTGAACAGAACAAACAGTTTATTGAATATACTATTGCACTGTCAAAAAGAACGGGCATTCCCATCAGCCATGAAACGCATCGTTCACGCATATTGTATGCTGCTCCTGTAGCGCGTCAGTTTGTGGAAGCCATTCCCGGATTGCGTGTTACGCTGGATATTTCTCATTGGTGTAATGTACATGAATCATTACTGAATGACCAGGAGGAAACCGTACAATTGGTTTTATCAAGGGTTGATCATATTCATGCAAGGATAGGTCATCCGGAGGGGCCTCAGGTAAATGATCCGCGGGCGCCTGAATGGGAGGCTGCGGTAAAACGCCATTGGCAATGGTGGGATAAAGTAGTGGAACTAAAAATTAAACAGGGAATAAAAAAACTAACTTTTCTTACCGAATTTGGCCCACCCGATTATCTTCCTGCACTTCCCTATACACGGCAGCCGCTGGCAGATCAATGGGCTATCAATGTATATATGAAAGATCAACTGAAGAAAAGATATTCTGATCAATAAAAATATTACTCCGCAGCTTTTATGATACTACTCAGCATTTCAGGTTTCTTCGGTCGTTTTCATCCCTTACTCGTGCATTTGCCTATAGGCATTTTATTATTGGGTGTTATATTGCACTGGCTCAGCCGGAAACCACAGTTTAGCGCTATCCGTCCTGCTGTAAGTGTTACTTTATTACTGGGCGCCGTCAGCGCCGTATTATCCTGTATCAGCGGCTGGTTATTGGCCGCCGGAGGCGAATACGATGCAACTATTTTAGACCGGCACAGGTGGATGGGTATAGGCGTTGCCGTAATTGCCATTTTGTATTATATAATATATGCTGAAAAATTTTCTTTCCGGTTCCATCCGGCACTGCCTTATATACTTTCTGTGGCCTTGTTTATACTGATCACTTTTACAGGCCACCTGGGCGGAACACTTACTCACGGTGAGGGGTACCTTACACAGGATATAGTAGAACCGGATGACACAAAGGAAGTAAAGAAAATTATTCCCAATGTGCAGGAAGCCATGGCATATAATGATATTATACAACCTGTATTACAGAACAAGTGCTATAGCTGCCATGGCCCGTCGAAACAAAAAGGAAAATTACGTTTGGACAGCAAAGAAACGATTGCAAAAGGCGGAGAAGATGGTAAAGTGCTGATGGCGGGTAAAAGTGCGGAAAGTGAATTGTATAAAAGAATAACGCTCGATTTGCTTGAAAAGAAACATATGCCCCCTAAGGGTAAGCCGCAGCCTTCGGAAGCGGAGATCGCTTTGATCCATTGGTGGATCAGTACCGGCGCCAGTTTCGACAAGCCGGTAAAGACCCTGCCGCAGGATGAAAAGATAAAACCATTGCTCATCGCTTTGCAGAGTGATCATCAGCAGGCGCCGGCAAAGCCCGAAATACCTGAGACGCCTGTAGCAAAAGCTCCTGAGCAGGCGGTGAACAAATTAAAAGAAATGGGTGTTACTGTTGTTCCGGTATCAACGGGCAGCAACTATCTTTCTGTTAATTTTTTGGATTCAAAAAAGATTGGTGATGATGAAGTGAAGCTGCTGGAGCCACTTGCACCGCAGTTGGTTTGGTTAAAATTGGGCAGCACTGCTGTTAGCGACAGCGCTATGACTACTATTGGTAAACTGCCTGTTTTAATTAAGTTGAGTTTGGATAATACCAAAATATCAGATACGGGCCTGGCTATGCTGCAATCTTTATCAAAACTTCAATATCTTAATGTTGTAGGAACAAAGATTACTGCCGGCGGCTTACAGTCTTTAAAAAACTTACCGGAATTGCGCGCCCTTTATTTATATAAAACGGCTGTAGCTGGTGCAGACTGGACATCACTAAAACAAGCCTTTCCTAAAGCTGTATTGGATACAGGCGGATATACATTGCCTTTGTTGGAAGGAGATACCACACTGGTTACGCAGAAAAAGTAGCAAAGCCCCATTCTAAATTTGATAAGAGGACAGCATAACCCTAAGTGGCGGTGCCGGGGTCACCTGGCATTTGCCAGATCAATCAGTTTTTTGATATCGGTAATAAATATTTTTCTGCCTTTTGTTTCAACCATTCCGGCCTCTTTAAATTCACTCAGCACTCTTACTACATTTTCCCGGGCAGTACCTGCAAGGCTGGCCAAATCATCTCTCGACATATTGATTTCTACAGCCATGCCGGGCTCAAAATTCACTTTGTATTTTTCTCTTAATACAATTAATTGCAAAGCCAGTCTTTCCCGAACCGAATTTTGTGCAAATAAAGTAACACTATTGGCTAATACCGCAAACTCATGGCTGAGCGTTTTCAACAGCCGGTTATTAAGAATGGCGGACTGCTGTAAACAGGCTAAAAAATCTTCTTTCGGTATAAAAGCAATCGTACTTTCTTCCAGCGTAGCGGCAGAATCGGGGTAGCGGTATTCCGATAAAATGGCGTGGTAACCGAGTAGTTCGCCGGTGTTAGCCACATAAATGATTTGCTCCCTGCTGTTTTTATCTGTTTTATATTTTTTAACCTTGCCTTCAACAATATAATATATGCCTGCAGGGTAACCGCCTTCCCGAAAAAGAATCTCTCCTTTTTTATATACATGTTCACTTTTACGCGCCATGAGGCGGTCAAAGTCGGCAACTGGCAGATCGGCCAAAATAGATTCACTTTTAAAATCCCATTTGTCTATTGGAAAAATACCCTGGATGCTCATAGTATGTACAAAACTACCTTTAAAAATATTGATATAAATCACTTTTCGCAGTGATAAGTTTTACCGCATAACGAATAATTGATATGTAATTTTGCAATCGGCTAACAAAAGTGAAAATGTGCCTGCACCATATATTGAGAATTCTGATCCCGGCAATGCAGTATCGTGAATTAAGACTTATAATACATTTTAAAGTTCTATAACAATCATGCATGTAAATGAAAAGAAATTGCCCATAAACAGGTTCTTCAGTTCCGATAACAGGTTTAATACACTTTATCCGGAGCCGGTCCGCTTATTAGCTGCCAGGCATTGGACTCCTTTAAATGTTGCGCGAAGGGCTTCCTTTTTTCTGGCGGCCGAAAATGGTATGCGTATACTGGATATCGGCAGCGGGGTAGGTAAATTTTGTTTAAGTGCTGCGTATTATTCTCCCAATGCGCATTTTTATGGTGTGGAACAGCGCAAAGACCTTGTTACGTATGCACAGGCTGCAGGAAATACACTGGGTTTACAGAATGTTTCTTTCATACACGGAAATTTTACTCAACTCGATTTGCGCAATTACGATCATTTCTATTTCTATAATTCATTTTATGAAAACCTGGCGGGTACCGATAAAATAGATGAGCGTATTGTGTACTCCGGCGAGTTGTATAATTATTATAACCGTTATTTATATAAACAGTTAGAGCAAATGCCTGCCGGAACACGATTGGCTACATTTTACAGCCTCGAAGATGAAGTGCCCAGGGATTATCATATTGTGGGTTCGGAAATGGATAACCTTCTGAAATTCTGGGTTAAGATATGATCATTTTAAACAAATTACCTGTGCTAACAAATGAATACGGATGATTCTATGAGTGCAGTAAAAAAAGAAAATATTGTATGCTGATAAGTTAATATGTGATTTAAGCCTGTACGATCGGATGGACCAAACTGCACAGGAATAATTTGATATTAAAATGCACACGTTTCTCCTCCAGATCAAATTAAACAAAACGTTGAAGCTGGAGCATTATAACAACATCAATATATGTTTAAGCCTAAGTTGTTTGATACCCTAAAGCACTATAGCAGGCAGCAATTTGCTAAAGATGTGATGGCGGGTTTAATTGTAGGGGTTGTAGCCCTGCCGCTTGCCATTGCATTTGCTATAGCTTCAGGCGTATCGCCGGAAAAGGGATTGTATACCGCAGTTATTGCGGGTTTTATTATTTCCGCGCTGGGTGGTAGCAAGGTTCAAATTGGAGGGCCTACGGGCGCATTCATTGTAATTGTATATGGCATTGTTCAGCAATTTGGCATTAATGGTTTAATTATAGCCACTTTTATCGCCGGGGTAATCCTCATCATCATGGGTATAGCCCGTTTGGGCACCATCATTAAATTTATACCTTATCCCTTAATTGTGGGATTTACCAGCGGTATCGCCCTGATCATTTTTTCTTCGCAAATGAAAGATTTTTTTGGATTGAAGATGGGGGAAATTCCTGCTGATTTTACAGATAAATGGCAAAGTTATATTGGAAATTTTCAATCGGTTAATATATATGCGCTTTTAATTGCTGCGGGTACAGTTGCTATTATTGCTTTGTGGCCTAAAGTTACACGTAAAATACCCGGATCATTAATTGCACTTTTAGTTACAACTGCTGTGGTGCAATTGCTGCACCTGCCTGTAGAAACCATTGGCAGCCGTTTTGGCAGCATTCCTTCTTCCTTTCCTTCACCTGTAATTCCCGATCTTGATTTCGCTACTATTCAAAAACTGATTGCACCTGCATTTACCATTGCTTTGTTGGGAGGTATTGAATCTTTATTGTCTGCTATTGTAGCCGATGGAATGATTGGGGGAAATCACAGATCCAATACGGAACTGATAGCCCAGGGCACAGCCAATATCTTCTCCTCTATTTTTGGCGGTATTCCCGCTACAGGCGCCATAGCCCGTACCGCAACCAATATTAAAAACGGAGGGCGCACGCCGGTGGCAGGCATCGTGCATGCATTTACGTTATTACTAATCATATTGTTTATAGGCAAATGGGCCGCCCTTGTACCAATGGCTGCATTGGCCGGCATACTGGTGATTGTGGCTTATAATATGAGTGAATGGGAGAATTTTATTTCAGTAGTAAAAGGTCCGCGTGGCGATACCGCAGTATTACTTACCACTTTTTTTCTTACCGTATTAATTGATCTTACCGTAGCTATTGAAATAGGTATGGTGCTGGCTGTATTTCTGTTTATGCGGAATATGATAAAGTTTACAGATGTAAATATTCTTACCGGTGAAAATACCGATAAAGAGGAAGGGCGGGATAAAGATGCGGTAAGTAATTATGCTATTCCGAAAGATGTTGAAGTATTTGAAATAAACGGACCCTTATTTTTTGGGGCCGCCTATAAATTTAAAGATGCTATAAAGTTTATTAAAAAGCCACCCAAAGTATTCATCATCCGCATGCGGCAGGTACCTATTATTGATGCCACAGGAATCAGAACGCTGAGGGAAATTCACAAGGAATCAAAAAACCGGGGTACAAAATTAATCCTTTCGGAAGTGCATAGCAAGCAGGTAATGGACGAACTGAAAGCTGCCCGTTTATTATTTGCTGTGGGTAAGGCTAATGTAACGGACACTTTTGAGCAGGCGCTGAAAAGGAGCAATGCGGTGATAAATGAGGGGAGGTGAAAGGTGTGAAGTGAGAGGTGAAAGGTGAGAAGTTGTTTCCGTTATTCAATTAAAGGAATAAACCACTAAGCAAGACAAATAGATATAGTTGATTAACTTGTAGTACAATTTCTTTTATAACGATTGCATAACTGCTGGTATGAAAACAATTCCCGTATTTCTTTTCCTGCTGCTGCTTTATGTACCATGCAGGGCCGATGCGATCAAAGAAATACAATCTCCGTCGGGAGATATTAAGGTTTCTGTAAGCATTGACCATACCATTACCTATACGGTATCTTATAAAAACCAGCCCTTGCTTTTGCCGTCTGTTATTGATATGATGCTGGAAGATGGCAAAAAGCTTTCCGGTAAACCCGGCCGCTCTAAAATAAATACCCGTTCAGTAAATGCCGTGATCGTATCGCCGGTTCCCGAAAAAAGAAAGCATATTCCTGATACATACAATGAAATGCAGATCCGGTTTACGAATGGGTTTGGCATTATTTTCAGGGTTTACGATGATGGAATTGCTTACAGGATTACAACAGCATTTAAGGATTCAATTATCATAAAGAATGAGATCGCTGAATTTAATTTTCCTCAAAATGCTTTGCTTTACTTTCCGGAAGTGGTAAAAAGAGATAACCAGGATAAATACCACACCAGCTTTGAAGAGCCTTACCAGGTAAAACCATTGGATAGTGTAACCAAAAATAATCTGTGCTTTACACCTGTGCTTATTGCATCTGCCGGCAACCCGAAAATAGTAGTTACCGATGCTGATATTGAAGATTATCCCGGTATGTTTGTTACAGGTAAAAGTAGTAATGTATTAAGGGCGGAGTTTGCGCCTTATCCCCTGGAGGAAATGCTTGCGCCGGGCGATTTTCCACAGTTATATGTTTCGAAACGGGCAGATTATATTGCCAGAACAAAGGGTACAAAATATTTTCCCTGGCGTGTACTGCTGATCGCTCCGGAAGATAAGGATTTGCCTGCCAATGATCTTGTATACCGTCTCGCTTCGCCTTCAAGAGTGAAGGATGTTTCCTGGGTTCATCCCGGTAAGGCTACAGATGAATGGATCATTTCATCTAATATTTTTAATGTAGATTTTAAGAGTGGCATCAATACCGCTACGTACAAATATTATATTGATTTTGCCAAACGTTTCGGTTTTGAACGCATTATGATGGATGCGGGATGGAGCGACAATAACGATTTGTTTAAGATCAATCCTGGTATTGACATGGAAGAAATAGCAGCATACGCAAGAAAACAAAACGTGAAGCTGAGCATGTGGACGCTGGCCATGACCTTAGATAAACAATTGGAGCCGGCGCTTGAACAATTCAATAAATGGGGCGTGGATTTTATAATGACGGATTTTATTGACCGCGATGATCAGAAGGCCGTAAACTTCTTCTATAAAATCGCCGAAGCCTGTGCAAAGCATAAGATCATGATCATGTTTCACGGCGCCTTTAAACCGGCAGGCTTTAACCGCACTTATCCCCATGCCATTACCCGTGAAGCCGTGCTGGGCTCCGAATACAATATATGGAGCAGCAAGGCAACCCCCAAGCATAATTTGTTGCTTCCTTTTATACGCATGACGGCAGGTCCAATGGATTATGAACCGGGGATATTGGATAATGCCACGGAAAAAACTTTCCGGCCAATAGGAGAAAAGATAATGTCTTTTGGAACCCGCTGCCAGCAATTGGCCATGTATGTGGTATATGAAAGCCCTGTACAGTTTTTCTCTGGAAATCCTTCACAGGGTTTGCTGGAGCCTGCTTTTATGGAATTGCTCGGTAGTATTCCCACCACGTGGGATACTACTGTTGTGGTGGATGGCAAACTGGGTGAGTATATAATCACTGCACGCAAAAAAAATAATGAATGGTTTATTGGGGCCATGAACGATCTTACAGAAAGAACATTTACTATTCCGCTTGATTTTCTGGAAAATGAAAATTATACTGCCACTGTTTGCGAGGATGGCATGAATGCCAGCAGGTATGCTTCGGATTATAAACTATATTCTAAAACCCTTAACCGCAAAGATTCCATCATTATTAAAATGGCTCCGGGCGGAGGGTATCTCATCAGGCTTCAGCAACAATAGCTTTTACTGTTTTTTTAATTTATCCTTAAATATTTTTTCAAACTTTTCCAGCTTGGGCCTGATCACATACTGGCAGTATGGCGCTTTTCCGTTGAGCATAAAGTAATTCTGATGGTAATTTTCCGCTACATAAAAGTTTTTAAACGGCTCAATGGCTGTTACAACAGGATTGGGCCATGCCCCACTTTTATCCAATTCGATTTTATAAGCCTCGGCTTTTTCTTTCTGGGTATTATCGTGATAGAAAATTACGCTGCGGTACTGCGGTCCCACATCATTACCCTGCCTGTTTAATGTGGTAGGATCGTGTGTTTTCCAGAAAACTTCTAATAATTCATCGAAACTAATAACGGCAGGATCATACACAATTTGCAGCGCTTCTGCGTGCCCGGTATTTTTTTCACAAACCTGTTCGTATGTAGGGTTCGCCACATGACCGCCACTGTAACCACTGGATACTTTTTTAACGCCTTCCAATTGCTGAAAAATAGCTTCCGTGCACCAGAAGCAGCCGTTTGCAAAAGTGGCTACTGCGGTATGGGCATCGGGAGTAATAGCAGCAGGATTAATAGTAGTATCGTTGCTCATATTATTTGTTTTTTGAGAATTGCTTTTTGCACCACAGGAAAACAACGCGGTTGCAGGAATCATTCCAAGGATCAGAAAAAGGTATTTCATTGCTTAACATTTACGAATGATAAATATTATGCCAATCAGAGCGCAAGTTACTGAATACAGCAAATAATGTACGCAGTAAGCGTATGGCGGAGACGTTAAATTTTGTTAAAGAGCGATTGCGGGTGCTTTGTTGGGATGCACACTGCTAAAGCTCAACCCTATTACTACTGTTTATCATTCCGACAAAGCTAAAGGGCAGGCAGGGAAGCATCCATCTGCGCTATGATCAAACGATAAACCATAAACGACAACCGACGAATAGTCAATACAGATGCTTCGCTTCCCGCCGCGGCGGTGGCAAACTCAGCATGACAAGCAGTGGAACAGGAGTTCAGCTTTTGTACTACAGTTTAGCCACTCACTGTAGCTTGTCATGCTGACGCAGGAAGCATCCATCCTCGCTCCAATCATTCACTACCACTTGTCATTCACGATTCAGATGTTTCATTCCTTAGCATGACAATAGAGGCAGTATGCGGATCCGAAACTGAAATCCAAAAAAGAAGCACCGGGAGCCAAATAAAACCCATCCTCCGTGACAGTTTCAAATCCGCCTATCGGCAGGCAGGTTTCAAATCCAGGAATTCACCACTGATCACTGACCACTCACCGTTTAAGTATTCATACCATCATTAGTAGTTGCTCACCTGATAGCTGACGGCTGATAGCTCATACCCGCAATAAAATACATTTCCACTTACCTTTGCAAATCTTAAAAAGAAGCAATACAAAAATGAAACTCTTTCCGGAATCGGCTTTGATGCAGTTGGAATTTGATAAAGTGAAAGCCTTGCTTACAGCGCATTGCCAAACCGCTTATGCTAAAAACAAAGCTGAGCAATTGCGTATTCATACCCGGCTGTCTTATATAGAACCAGAACTGCAGCAAACCAACGAATATAAATTGCTGCTGCAGAACGGGATTTATTTTCCCAATGATATTGTTTTGAATTTAACCAATGAGTTAAAACTGTTGGGTATTTCCGGTGCAGTGTTAAATGAAGAGCAGTTGATGAGCATACGAAAGCTGGCAGATGCCATGAAGCAGGTTTTTCACTGGTTTGATGCGGAAAGAAAGGTCGTTTATCCGACCCTGTTACAGGTGATTGCCGACAGTTATTACGAAAAAGAGATCATCCGGCTTATTGATGATGTGCTGGATGAATATGGGAATGTGAAGGATAACGCATCAAAAGAACTGGCGCAGATAAGAATGGGTTTGGCGCGTAAGCGGAGCGAACTGCGCAGGGCATTCGACAGGGTGGTGGCCAAATGGAATAAAAGCGGGTATGTATCGGATATAGAAGAGGCATTTTTAAATGGCAGAAGAGTCGTAGCTGTTCATGCGGAATATAAACGGCAGGTGAAAGGCATTTTGCTCGGAGAAAGCGATACGCGTAAAACATCGTTTATTGAACCGGAAGAAACGATTGAACTGAACAATGATGTATTTACCCTGGAGCATGCCGAAAGCCGTGAAGTGTACCGGGTACTCAGGGATTTAACGAAGCAACTTTCTGTATATGCTCCTTTACTGAAGAATTATCATGGCATTATTGGCGAATATGATTTTATCCGGGCTAAGGCAAAATTAGCGGCGGATATGGGTGCCAGTTACCCTGTTGTGCAGGATAAAGCGCATGTGCATCTTATCCAGGCCTTTCATCCTTTATTGTATCTCTATAATCAAAGATCGGGAAAGCCGGTTATGCCGGTAACGCTTACTCTTGATGAAAAAAATCGCATACTCGTTATATCGGGACCCAATGCGGGTGGTAAAACGGTTACTTTAAAAACCGTGGGACTTTTGCAAATGATGCTGCAAAGCGGCCTGCTGGTTCCTGTGCACCCGCATTCGCAAATGGGAATCTTTAAGCAACTGATGATCCATATTGGAGATACGCAGAGCCTGGAATTTGAGCTGAGTACTTACAGTTCGCATTTGAAGAACATGAAGTACCTGATTGAAAATGCCAATGGACGAACCCTGTTTTTTATTGATGAATTGGGCAGTGGCAGCGACCCGCATCTTGGTGGTGCTTTTGCTGAGGTAATACTGGAAGAACTGGCGAAGAAGCATGCTTTTGGAATTGTAACCACCCATTATCTTAACCTGAAAGTAATGGCCAACAAAACGCCTGGCATTACTAATGCGGCGATGGCCTTTGATGAAAAAAATCTTTTGCCCTTATATAAACTCATCATTGGCAAACCCGGAAGCTCCTATACTTTTTCGATTGCTGAAAGAATTGGTATGGATCCTCAACTTATTGCAAGGGCCAAAACCATGGTGGCGGAAGACCATTTCAGCTTGGATAAACTATTGAACAGGGCAGAGCAGGATATTCGCAGGCTGGAACAAAAAGAAAAGGAATTAAATAAACTGCTGAAAGAAAATGAAAGGCTCAAAAAAGATATGGAGCACACCATGCAGCGCGAAAAACACCAGCAGCAGGTGGAGTTGCTGAAACAGCAGAATAAAATAAATGAGGAAAGGATTGCATACCTGAAGGACATGGAGCGTAAACTGAAGCAAATTGTATTTGACTGGCGCAGGATGGAGAACCAGGAAGATAAAACAGCTTTGATGAAGCAACTGCATGCCATGCTGTTTAAACAAAAGGAAAAGCAGGTAAAAGAGAAGGCGAAGAAAAAATTCGATTCAAGATACATTGAAACGGGAGGGGAAGTAAAACCGGGTGTAAAAGTGCGGATGATGCAGAATAACCAGATTGGCACTGTAAAAGAAATACGGGATAAAAAAGCGATTGTGCAGTTGGGCGTTATTCCTATTACCGTGGAATTAAAGAATTTGGTGGTGGTGCAGGAGAAGGAGGGAGAGGGGTGAATCGTCAGTAGTCAGTAATCAGTGGTGAGCAGTGAATGGTGAACGGTGAGGGAAAAGGTTTAAGATTTCAGGCTTGAGACAATAAACCACAAACAATAAACCACAAATATTATATTTATCTTTAAGCTTCAGCATTAACAGGCGCTGAATATTTTTCCAAAATCCTGTAACCTGTCCAATTTTTATGAAGAAAGCCTGGTTGATTGTTTTAACCGCTATAGTAACATCATGGGTGGTATTGTTTGCCCTGTCTACGTCTCCGTTAAAAAACACCAAAACCGCCCAACAGGGTTTGCTTGACCTGCGTAGTCAGGACTTCTCTTCTGCAAATATCAATCTATCGGGGCAATGGGAGTTTTACTGGTCTCAATTATTGCTTCCGGGAGAGGACGTGAGCCATCGCAGTTACGCATCCTTCCCTTCCTTATGGAATAAAATAGAGGTTGGCGGGAAACCACTTCCATCTGTGGGTTATGCTACGTATAAGCTGAAAATAATACTTCCCTCTTCCGATCCCTTGCTGGCATTGCGTATTCCGGATATATACAGCAGCTACCGGTTATATATAAACGATAGTTTGGCTGTGGAAAACGGGAAACCTGCTTCCAAAAAAGAAGAGGCTAAACCTTTCTGGTCGGAACGGATTGTATTGCTTCCCCAACATACAGATACCGTGAACCTGCTGCTGCATGTAGCTAATTTCTGGCACTCAAAAGGAGGCCCGCATAAACCTGTTGTGCTCGGTAATTTTGAGCAAATATCCCGGCAGAACAAAATAGACTGGGGACTGGATACTATTACAACCGGGTTTATACTGATGAGCAGTTTTCTTTTTTTTGGACTATACCTCTTTGCCAAAAATGATAAACCTATTCTTTATTTCGCATTATTCTGCTTTACCTATAGCTACCGTATTATCGGCACAGGCCCTTATTTATTCTATTCCCTGTTTCCCGGGATAAACTGGTTTGTAACGCTTAGAATAGAATATTTATCGCTGGTGCTGAGTTGCGCCTGCCTGTTTCAGTATATCCGCTATCTTTATCCGCAGGAAGCAGGCAAAGCAGTGGTAAGGATCTTACTCTGGGTAAGCGCACTGTATAGTATAATAATTCTAACAGCACCTGTACACTTTTTCAGTGGCATTATGCCCCTGTATCTTATTATTTTGTTTTTTTATTTGGGCTATGCTTTTTACATTTTTATAACAGCGTATATACATAAACGCAATGACTCTGATTTTGCGCTTTTGAGCGCCTGTATTGCTTTCATTCTGTTTTTATTCCTGAACCTGCATTATTTTAAGCTGGCGCCTGATATGAAGGCAATGATCTGCTCCGGCTATATTCTTTTCCTTTTTTTGCAGGCTATTATTCTTTCTTCGCGGTTTGCATATACGCTTAGCCACGCTGCCCTGCAGGCGCAACTGGGCGTAAAGGCTAAATCTGAATTTCTTTCTACCATGTCTCACGAAATACGAACACCGTTGAATGCCATTATTGGACTGGTTCATATTTTGCTTAAAGGAAAGCCTTCCTCATCTCAAAAAGATACACTTGAAGTGGTTTTGTTTTCGGCCAACAACCTGTTGGTGCTGGTTAATGATATTCTTGATTACAGTAAGCTGGAAGAGAATAAAATGAAGCTGGAGAAAATTGATATGGACCTGCGGGAAATTGGAAAAAATATTATCAAAGGTGCGCAGAGTTTTGCCGATTCCAAAAAAATAAAGCTGGAATATGAATTTGATAAGGACATACCCGAACAGGTGCTGGGCGATCCAACACGCATTACACAGGTTATCACTAACCTTGTGCACAATGCCATAAAGTTTACGGATGAAGGATGGGTAAGATTATCGCTTCAGGCAGAAAAGGTGGATACACAACATATAACAATTACCATAGCCGTTAAAGATTCTGGTATCGGGATATTACCCGATGAACAGCAAATAATTTTTAAAAGATTCACACAGGCTGATTCTTCCACCTCACGGAAATATGGCGGAACGGGACTCGGACTTGCCATCAGCAGAAAAATATTGGCGTTGTATAACGTGGAACTGCAGCTTAATAGCGAAGGGGGCAGGGGTTCCACTTTCTGGTTTACATTATCTTTTCCTATAGTGTACCGAAAAAAAATATTATCTACTGGTTCTTTAACAGGAATGGATAAGCCATTGCAGGATTATACTATTCTCCTTGCAGAAGATAATCCGCTGAATGCGATGATAGCAAAAACTATTCTTGAAGATTTTGGCGCAGGAGTTGAACTGGCAGGCAATGGCAGGGAAGCGGTTGAAAAGTTTAACGCTGCCGTTCATCATGTTATTATTATGGATTTAAATATGCCGGAAATGGATGGATTTGAAGCAACAAAGCAGTTAAGAAGTAAGGGAGTTACCGTTCCTGTTATTGCTTTAACCGCCACTTTACCTGCGGAAATTGCTGGAAAGATAAAGGCCGCGGGGTTTACAGATATTATAGTAAAGCCTTTTGATCCTGATGGATTGTGCAGAACCATCCTCAAATACAGGAAGGGGGTGTGAGGGGTGAGGTTTCAGGGTACAGGTTTCAGGTTCCAGGTTTCAGGGTACAGGGTGCAGGGCGTGCTCAACTGTATTCAGCAATTTGTCTGTAACCTATAGTTGAGGCTGCCTTGTAACATGTAACCTGCAACTTGTAACCATCCCATATTTTTCACATTTTCACGCTTCCGCATTTTCCACATTCATCAACGTCTCCAGCAATTGTTCATCTCTGATAAGATAAGCGCATTTGAAATGTCCTTCGGGGCATTGCCTGAACCCATGGAGTCCGCAGGGCCGGCAATACAGCGGATCCTGTATTTCAACGATGTATTTTTTATCAGATAATGGTCCATAACCAAATACGGGTATAGTAGAGCAATATACTGCTGTAACAGGCGCGTTCATGGCAGATGCAAAATGCATAGGCGCGGAATCATTTACATAATTCATGGTAGCATCCTTCATAAGCGCTGCAGACTGTAAAAAGTTCAACTGGCCTGCAAGCGATATAATGTTTTCCCTCTTCACTTTTTGCTGAATCTCTTCACAAAGTTTCGCTTCTCCCGGCGCTCCCAAAAGATAAACTATATAATGAGCAGGTAATTTATCAATAAAGCTTATCCATTTATCTGCAGGGTATTGTTTGGTAAACCAAACAGATGCAGGCGCAATGCAGATATACGGTAAAGATTTTAAAGGCTGTACAGCATCCCAGTCCTGCTGCGAAGGATACAGGCGGGGTTTATAAATAGTGTTATCCGTAAAAGATTGTATGAGACTAAGATTGCGTTCAATTTCATGGGGTGTTGCGGCTCCATTGCCCATACTGTGTTTTACGCTGATATCAAATGCAGGACTGAACGGATTTTTATCAAAACCAATCTTTTGCTTTGCGTTTGAAAAAGCGGTAAGCAATCCTGTTGCACCAAACCGTTGTACATTGATGACCTTATCGTATCTTTTTTTTCTGATCACCCGGAGCAGCCGCCATAAGGTTTTGTATTTTCCGTTTTTCTTATCCCATATCAATACTTCATTCAGGTAGGGATGCGCTTTCAATAAACCTTCATTGCCCTTTCTCAATAAAAAATCAATTTGTGCAGCCGGGAAAAAGGCATGCAGCTTTTCTATAAGGCAGGCAGACAGTACTACATCTCCAATAAAGGCGGTTTGTATGATGAGGATTTTTTTCATTTCCTAAGCACTGTTACTGTTCCATCGTCATTCCAGCGTATTACCGCCGAAGGTTGTGCGATACGGGTGTCGGTTTGCCGGTATTGTACTACATAATCTGCTGCCGTGGTTATTGCAGGATCAATGGTACTAAATAAGGCCGGCGCAGGTTGTCCTGAAATATTGGCTGAAGTAGATACCAGTGGTTTTCTCAATCGCTTAATGAGGTGCCTGCAAAATTCATCCCTCACAATTCTTATAGCGATGCTTCCATCGGGCGCTATTAAATTCGGCGCCATGCCTACAGCGTCCTTATAAATTACAGTAGTGGGTTTACTGGTTTCGTCAAGATAATCAAATATCCTTAAATCGGGTTGCGCCACATACTTTATCACATCCCTTTCTTCTGTTAATAAAACGATCATGGATTTGGTTTCTTCCCTTTGCTTGATCCGGTAAATTTTTTGCACCGCCAGGTGGTTTGTAGCATCGCAACCCAGCCCCCAAACAGTATCTGTTGGATACAGTATAACGCCTCCCGCCTGCAAAACCTGTAAACAATGCTCTACATCCGCTGTAAAATTCATGCTGCAAAAATAGTGAGGCTTTGCAAAAGCAAACTGATTAAGTTTGCAAAAAAAAGAACAGCATGACAGACTTACAAAATCTTATTGCACAAGCCTGGCAAAACAGGGAGTTATTAAAAGATGAAGTATACATTGAAGCAGTAAAATCGGTCATTGAAGATGTTGATAAGGGCAGGCTGCGCACTGCATCTCCTTCCGAAAACGGGTGGATAGTGAACGAATGGGTAAAGCAGGCCATCCTTATGTATTTTGCTATTCAATCCATGCAAACATGGTCTGTTGGCCCTTTAGAATTTCACGATAAAATGTTGCTGAAAAGTGGTTACAGGGAACTGGGCGTACGCGCTGTGCCGCATGCTGTAGCAAGGTATGGCGCATTCATTGCCCGTAATGTAGTGCTTATGCCTTCTTATGTAAATATCGGCGCTTATGTGGATGAAGGCACAATGGTGGATACCTGGGCTACGGTAGGCAGTTGCGCACAAATTGGCAAGGGCGTGCACCTGAGCGGGGGCGTGGGTATTGGTGGTGTGCTGGAACCTTTACAGGCCAGCCCGGTAATTGTGGAAGACGGTTCTTTTATTGGCAGCCGCTGTATTGTGGTAGAAGGGGTAATTGTTGAAAAGGAAGCGGTGCTGGGTGCTAACGTGGTATTAACCAAAAGCACTAAAATTATTGATGTAAGTGGCAGCGAGCCGGTTGAATACAAAGGAAGGATACCGGCACGGAGTGTGGTGATACCCGGAACTTATAATAAAAAATTTCCTGCAGGTGAATATGGAGTGAGCTGCGCCTTAATTATCGGCCAGCGCAAGGCCAGCACCGATCTTAAAACCAGTTTGAACGATGCATTGAGAGATTTTAATGTAAGCGTGTAAACAGTGACAGGAAAGAGGGGAGAGGTGAAAGAAAACTTGCAAACAAGCAGGGTTCCTCGTTTTCGCCTCTCATCTCTCTCTTCTTACCTTCATTTTTCACCTCTCACCTTTTTTCCATCTGTCTGGGCCAATGAGCAATGAACAGAAATACCGGGTAACGCTGGCAGGATTTATTATTACCTTTTCGGGAGCGATATTGTTTTCCACCAAAGCGATTATTGTAAAGCTGGCATTTAAGCATACCGATATGAATGCGTTATCGCTGCTGGCGCTGCGTATGCTTTTTTCACTTCCTTTTTATTTAGGCGCTGCATGGATGGCTGCCAGATCAAAGAATGCTGTATCACTTACAGGCAGGCAATGGACCGCTGTTATTTTCCTGGGTTTGTTTGGATATTATCTCAGCAGTTTATTTGATTTTGTGGGATTGCAATATGTAACTGCAGGACTGGAAAGGCTTATCCTTTTTTTATATCCCACTTTTGCTGTACTGATCAACGCGCTTATTTTTAAACAACCGGTTAGCCGGCTGCAGAAAATAGCTTTGCTGCTTACCTATGCCGGCGTTGCCTTTGCTTACTGGGGAGAGCTGCGTATAGATATGAATAATCCCTATTTTTTATGGGGCAGCTTTCTCATTTTTTTATGTTCCCTCACTTTTGCCGTGTATATAGCAGGCAGCGGGAAGGTTATTCCAAAAGTAGGTGCAGCAAGATTTACCGCCTATGCCATGCTGGCTTCCACCGGTGGTGTTTTTATTCATTTTGCACTGGCGGGCAATATATCCGCGGGAGGATTTTCGGGTATCCATTGGGGATATGGTTTATTGCTGGCCATTGTGGCAACGGTTTTACCCAGTTTTATGATATCCGGCGGCTTGAAAAGGATTGGTTCCAGTAATGTGGCCATCATATCAGCTATAGGGCCGGTTTCCACCATTGTGCAGGCCTATTTTATTTTAGATGAACCCCTGTTTGCTGAACAAATTGCAGGAACAGCACTGGTGATTGCGGGTGTACTGCTGATTGGCTGGCGGCAACCAAAAAATGCAGGTACAAAATAATTATTCCCCTTATATTTGCAGCCCAAAACCAATTTTGGTTTGAGGCTCGATGTTTGAAGCTATTTTCATTTTACAGGTATCAACTTCAAACATCAAACTTTTGAACTTCAAACTTTTCAGCCCGGGTGGCGAAACTGGTAGACGCACTGTCTTCAGGTGGCAGCGTTCGAAAGGATGTGCTGGTTCGAATCCAGTCCCGGGCACACAACCCCATTTTTGATGGGGTTTTTTTTATGCCATAAAGCCACTACCAGCAAAGCATTACAGCCAATTTCCTTTCTTTTCATTTCTTTTATTTTGACGTTATTTTCTCAATTTTTGTTACTATGTTGTTACTTGAGTAACAAAATTTCCATTAAAATTCATACCTTAGCGAAAGAAAAGGAAAAATAAATCATACCAATATGAGTGTAAAACTTCGCAAAAGAAAGAATGCAAACGGTACCACTTCTTTAATGCTGGATATTTATAACGATGGTGAAAGAAAGTATGAATTTTTGAAGCACCTGCAATTATCGAACGGAACCACCATTGCAGACAGGGAAGATAATAAGAAGCGTTTGAGACAAGCCGAAGCCATAGCCGTTGCCCGTGCTGCTGAACTACAGGCGAATGATTACAGCATGGTATCTGATGCAGGGAAGAAAACAATTATTACAGACTGGATGCAAAGCTATGTGGACAGGTATAATAAAAAAGATAAAAGAAATATGCAGGGTGCATTAAACCGGTTTGCTGATTTTTTGAAGGAAGATAAAAAAGCCGGGTTAACGTTCGGGCAGATTACCCCGTTAATCATTGAAGATTTTATTGAAAACCTTGAAAGCAAAAGTAAGGGTGAGGGCGCAAGCTCCTATTATAACCGGTTTAAGAAAATGATAAAGCACGCATACCGTAAACGCCTGATGAAAGAAAATGTATTGGACTTGGTAGAAAAGAAGGTTAATGGCAAGGCTGCAAAGAAAGATATTTTAACCCTGGATGAGTTAAAAGTACTGGCAGCCACACCAACAGAAAGCGGAGAAGTTAGGAGAGCGTTTTTATTTAGTTGTGTTACTGGTTTAAGATGGATTGATATAAAACCTTTGAAATGGGCAGGTATTAATCTGAAGGCAAAGAGTATGGTTGTAGGGCAAAGCAAGACTGGCGAACCCGTTTATGTACCCCTTAACGATACCGCTATAAAGCTATTGGGTAGCCCGGGCAGGCCCGAAGATATTGTATTTGCATTGCCTACAGCAAACGGCGCAAATAAGACGGTGAAGGCATGGGTAAAGCGTGCAAACATTGCAAAAAAAATAACATGGCATAATGCCCGCCATTCGTTCGGAACAAACCTCATATACAATGATGTTGATGTATTAACAGCATCCAAACTATTGGGGCATACGAGTATGAAGCATACACAACGGTATGTTAATGCAGCAAGAGAAATGAAATTAAAGGCTACTGATAAAGTAAATATTGAAATGTAAAAAGAAATGGATAGCTACAAGGAATTTATAAAAGAAGTACATGCCTTAGATGTAAGAACAATTGAACTGCAGGCCCAAAAAATAATAGTAGATGGAGTAACTTATACCGAGATACTCCCTTTATGGGAACTTGATCCCACAGAATATAAACCCGCAGACCGGAAGAGATTAAATGAAGAGGGAATCTTTTTTGTTCAATGTTGGGATCTATCACACTATTACGATGTACCTAATCAGAATATTTGGGAAAGCGGGTACCGTCAAAAGCTGAAGGGAATGCAACAAGCTGCCATTGTGGATGTTCCCAATAAGCAGCATGCGGAAGTGCTTTTGAATCAAGTTAACCAGTGGCTAATAGGGTTTAAAGCCTTTGACAAATTATGGAGTGTTGAAAAGATGCACAACTACTATGGACGAGATTTTTATAAAAGCACTCTTTATTATCAGGACGATTTGAAGATTAAGTTTCTTGCTTATTTCCACACAAAGGGCGTAGCTGAAAAGAAAGAAGGTTACAGCCCTTCATTTTTGTACATGCTTCACGATATTTATAATGTTAAGATGGCGCTGCTTGAAGGGTTAAAAACCCAACTTACTGCTATCACCGGTACCGAATTAAAGCGGGGAAGTACTAAATTTATTTTCGATGATGAAATGGGATGGCTGCAATACAACAATAATAGAGCTACGGAAAATAAAAACATTCTCCCAAAGCCATTTGAATTGGTTGATAAAAGAAATGTAGAGCCAATTAAAAGATTGCATAAAGCCTTAAAACATAAAAATTTCATTAATGCCTCACTTCCGGAATTTAAGGCATTATTTGGATTGAGTGAATTTACAAACCCTATTGTTTGGGTAAGCGCCGAGGCTACAGCTACGGAGTTGTTGTATTTCTATTATAAGCTGAAAGAAAGTAATAAACTAAAAAAACATATTCATCCTTATGTAACGCTAAAGAATTTTTTCATTAAACAAAATGGAGAACAAATTACAGAAAATTTAAAGCAAATAAATCAAACGATAAATACCGCCACACCGAAAAGAGCCAAAGAAATAGATACTTGTTTCAATTCTTGGTTTACCTCTTGAAAATATTTATAAAATAAATTCCTCCTTGCTTCCTGCTACAATGCAGTAAATAAGCGTATTCCAGCAGACTTTACCTTTACCCCATACCTTACCTTATCCCAAAGGTAAACCCGTTATTGTTCCTTTTCTTTCCAATTTCACACTGTCAAACACAGATAGCGCTATTTGTTTTTTCAATCATTTTTCAACATAAAAAAATGGATAAGAAGATATTAACCTTTCAGGAAGGATGCCAATATATTGGTTACAAGCCGTCCTATGTCTACAAGCTCACAATGTCGGGTATAATTCCTTTCAGTAAACCGAATGGTAAGAAAATATTCTTTGAACGGGAAAAGCTGGAAGCATGGATGCTAAGTAATGCCACACCCGGAAGCAATGAGCGGGAAAAGCAGGCAGCCACTTATATTTCTTCACATTAAAAAACCCCGTAATCATGCAGCAACATAACAACGGGGCAAGTGACTTAAACCAACAGCTCAAAGATACTCCAAATCCCGTATTTGAGGCGGAATTATTTTCAGGAATTAAAGCGGAAATAGAAACGATTTCCGGAGTTAATAAAGGATTGTTCACAGTTAAACCCGCCAGTGAATGGATAGAACAGGCGAAAACCCGGCCCATTCCACAAATGCTTTTTGGTGAATTTTGGTTTGAGGGTGAACTATGTATTTTGTTCGCAGATACCAACCTGGGCAAGTCTATTTTAGCCGTGCAAATTGGTAACAGCATAAGCAGGGGTGAACAGATACGGGGCTTTATATTAGAAGCATTAAAGCAACCAATTTTATACTTTGATTTTGAGCTTTCGGATAAACAATTTGAAAACCGATATTCTATAAAGTTTGAACAACATTACAGTTTTGATAACAACTTTATAAGGGTTGAAATAAACCCTGATGCTTCAATACCCGAAAACCAAACCTTTGAGGATTACCTCAACTATTCATTAGAACGAAGTATTACCGAAACCGGCGCAAAGATTTTAATTATAGATAATCTTACCTACCTAAAGAATGAAACGGAAAAAGCTAAAGATGCTTTGCCTCTTATGAAGCATTTGAAAGCGTTAAAAAGCAAATATGGCCTTTCAATCCTTGCATTGGCCCACACTCCGAAAAGGGATTTATCAAAACCCATTACCCGAAACGATTTACAAGGTAGTAAGATGCTCATAAACTTTTGTGATAGTTCCTTTTCAATTGGTGAAAGCCATAGCGACAAAAATTTACGATACCTCAAACAGATTAAGCAACGGAACACAGAGCAAATTTACGATGCAGATAATGTTTGTGTTTGCCAAATTGATAAGCCGTTTAATTTCCTGCAATTTGAGTTTGTCAATTTCGGTAAGGAATGGGAACACCTGAAACAGCATACAGAAAAGGACAAAGAAAGCCTGAACGAAAAGGTAAATGAACTAAAGCAGCAGGGGCGAAGCCTCCGGGAAATAGGTCAGGAATTGGGTATATCGCACATGAAAGTAAGCAGGATTTTAAAAGACTGTAACACCCTGTAACACCTGTAACACCCTGTTACAAGTGTTACACCTGTTACACTAAACTTCAGAGCAATGAGTAATGAACACAAATACATATTAGAACCATACAAGGGAATGAGCACCCGCCACCGTTGCCCCGTTTGCAATAAGGACAGGGTATTTAGTCTTTATATTGACACAGAAAAAGGCGAACACATAGCCGGGAATGTAGGCAGGTGCAACCGTGAAAGCAATTGCGGTTATCATTATACGCCAAAACAATACTTTCAGGATAATAATATTTCTTTTGATACTCCAAAAACTTTCATTAAAAAGAAAGCTGTTGCCTTGAAGCCGCTACCAGTATCCTATACCCCAAAGGGAACCTTATTGGAAACGCTGAAGGGGTACCATAACAATAGTTTCACGGAATTCCTGTATAGCCGGTTTGGGATCAATGCCGCAAATGAGTTAATAGGCAAATATTTCGTGGGCAGCTCAAACCACTGGCGGGGTGCAACGGTATTTTGGCAGATAGATGTATTAGGGAGGATAAGAGCCGGAAAGATCATGCTGTATAACCCTGGAACGGGCAAAAGAGTTAAGGAACCGTACAATCACATTACATGGGCGCACAAAGCGCTCAATACACCTGAATACAATCTTTCACAATGTTTATTTGGGGAACACCTATTGAGGAAGGATCCCGGCAAACCCGTTGCAGTGGTTGAGAGTGAAAAAACCGCAATAATATCATCCCTGTATCTGCCCCAATTCATCTGGCTTGCATGTGGAAGCATTGGTAACCTGAATGCAGAGAGATGCAGGGTATTAGCGGGAAGAAAAGTTATTCTTTACCCTGACCTTAACGGGTTTGAGAAATGGAGCGCAAAAGCAAAAGAATTAGCGCACATAACCACAGTAACAGTATCAACAGTATTGGAAAAGATCGTAACCAATGAAGCCGAAAGAAAAGCGGGTTTAGATATTGCGGATTATTTACTACGGTATAAACCCGAAGCGTTCAAGGAGCCGAAGGAAGAGCCACTACAGCCGGTAAACATTCTTATCAGTAACATTCTTTCATCTACAGAAACCATAACCGGGCAAGAGTTTAACAACATGCGGATTATGTATGTAAAAACCGATGACGGCAAAGCATACGACCTGTTATTTGATAACGGCGGCAACGCCATTGGACAGCATACCCAGGCAGTAGGTAAGCTGGCAGTATTCTTTTGCAAGGATTTTAAGCAAGGGACCATTGACGGTGAGCGGGTACTAATAAATGTTAACTGATGAACTGGAAACAAGAATTAAAAGAATTAAAGTATAGCCACATGGAAAGGACAGCGCCGGCATTCTTTGCGGCCAGTGGTGGAAGATCAATGAAATTGAAGCCGTACAAGGATACTACGGCAAACGGATTGACCAGATGCATAATTGATTTCATCACATTCTCCGGATGGCAGGCGGAGCGGATTAGTAACACAGGACGGATGATAGACCGCAGGCGCACGTATACGGACGTATTGGGACGTAAAAAGCAGATTGGCGGCATGGAGTGGGCAAAGGGAACCGGAACCGCAGGAACGGCAGATTTGAGTGCTACAATAGCCGGACGGTCCGTAAAGATTGAAGTGAAGACAGGTAGGGACCGGCAGAGCGAAGCGCAAAGCAGTTATCAAAAGAAAATTGAAGCATCCGGGGGCATATATTTCATTGCCACCAACATGCGGGACTTTATAAAATGGTATTATTTAAACTTTAAAATTGAAATATATGAACGAGAAACCGTTACCGAATGATTTGTTTAATGCTGGCTTTTTGCACGCTACGCAAAGGACGAGCTATGATTATCCATTATCCCATTCAGCAAAAATAACCGCTGTGGCAAAGTGGATAAGTTGTAATCTAAACAGGGGGGATGCTATCAACCCTGAATGGAATAGCTATTCCCTGAAATGTTTGTATCGAGATGCTACCGGGCAAGAATTATCTAATGGAGAATTTATTGCGGCGATGTTAGTTGCCGGCTTCACATACACCAGATCAGGGATGAATGCCCTTTT
This sequence comes from Agriterribacter humi, assembly GCF_009192765.1. Lineage (GTDB taxonomy): Bacteria > Bacteroidota > Bacteroidia > Chitinophagales > Chitinophagaceae > Agriterribacter > Agriterribacter humi. The sequence continues at coordinate 69,941 of NZ_VOHQ01000002.1, forward strand.
TGATGTATCCGGGGAATCGGTGAAACAGATAGAGGAAAAATCTTACATCACTCTAACGGTTAAGATGGCTAAAGGTGGAACTTTCCTGCCATCGGCAAATAAGTTTAACCAATGGTCCCTGGTATCCAGGCAAAGTATTATTGAACCCTTCGCAAAAGGAAAGGTAGCCGGCAAACCCTTCACCTATACATACCTGAAGGCTGATAATTTAACAATCCGGTTTATGATGGATGAAAAAGGAAAGGTTTTAGAAGCTGAAGCATCTACAAACAATATGTAAAGAACATTGTAAAACATATCCTATGGCACAAAAAAAAGGACAGACCGGTAACCCCAATGGCAGACCAAAGGGCAGCCCGAATAAAGCAACAAAAGATTTGAGGCAGTGGGTGAATGGATTCATACAAAGCCAAACCGAACAGATACAAAAGGACTGGAAGCAACTGGAACCCAAGGACAGGATTATTTTGTTTGAAAAGCTACTTAAATATTCCCTGCCTACACTACAGGCCACTTCCCTAACGACAGACTTGGAAAAATTATCTGATGAAGACCTGGATCGTATCGTAAATGAAATCTTAAATAAGCAGCAATGAAAACCCGGATTGAAAAATTAACCTTCCTATCTAAGATGAGAGAGGGAACGATCACAAAAAATGAATTGTTCTTTGCCTCTATGGAATTGGATAAATGCACGGCTGATGAATTAAACTGGCTACTGGAAATGAAAATCAAGTTGAACAGGGGAGAAGCACCGGCACAGGAGGATAAAGAACATTTTGAACAGTTTAAACGCAACTACAATGCACGTAACAAAAAGTAGGCAGCAAAAAATTGAATTTATACGCCGTATAAAACTGGGTGAAATATCAGCCGATCAGCTTTTTATTTCTACTCTTGACATGGACAGGTGTACTGTCGCAGAGTTGAATTTCCTGCATGATATGCTGGTAAAGTGTGAAACCGAAAAAATAGTTATTCCCGATGAGAACAGGAGCCAATTTGATCAATTAAAAAAAGATTATGCAACAAGACAAAATACCCAAAACACGGTGGGGGAAAATAAAGTTTCTCAATGACCTGAAGGCTGGAAAAATCACTATTGCGGATATTGCCGGCGATAGCTTCACCATCTGGGATAACGAGGGCGATAATTACACCAATACCGGAACAGGAGAAACGATAACCCGGAATGAGTTTGAGGCGCTAACGCTAAAAGGAACACATATTATACTGGTTTTTGCAGATGGGTGTGATCCCATAGAAGAAGATTTTGAATAAAAACTAACGATAAAGAAGTAGCTTTATACTATCTACGCTATAAGCGACAACACACACTCCAATCTTTTTTTACACTTCTCATTCAGACACTCCCACGCACTACACATCGTTGTATTCTCAATTGTTTAATTATTAAATAGGAAATATGGAAGAAGGTTTAAAAATCCGTGTTGGTGCGGATTTATCTGAAGTTGATAAAGGGTTCGATACACTCATTAGTAAGGCTAAAGAGTTGGGCAAGTCTGTTGGCTCGTCAATCAGCACATCCGGAATAGATAAGTTAAGCGAATCTCTTGAAACGGCAAGCGAAAATGCACAGGACATTGCAGCTGATCTATCTAAAATTGGCGGCAAGAGTGTTAAGCCTATTATTGTAGACGTAGACACACACGCGGCAGAAAAAGCAGTAGACGATTTAGAAAAAGATATTGACAAACTTGGCAGAAAGGCTCCAAGGAGCACCGGTGTCGGTGGTTTTGATGACTTTACGCAGAAGATAAAGGGTATAAAAAAACCTACCAACGATGCCACCCGTTCCCTTGTTGACCTATCCCGAATAGCACAAGATGCCCCTTTTGGATTTATAGGTATCGCTAACAATATTAACCCTGCATTAGAATCATTTCAACGTTTAAAAACAGAATCCGGAAGTACAGGCAAAGCGTTAAAATCACTTGTACTCGGTCTTGCCGGCCCCGCTGGTATAGGCGTTGCATTTAGTGTTATATCATCTGCATTAGTTGTTGCGGTGCAAAAATACGGATCAGTAAGCAACGCTATCAAAGCATTAACCGGTGATTTATCAGCAGCGCAACGGGTTCTTAATGATTTTAATAAGGCGTTTGCAACTTCTGGCGGTAATGCATTAGCTGAAAAATCAAATCTTGAAAGCCTTGTATCTATTGCCAGGAATGCAGCGCTATCAACTGAAGCAAGAAAAAACGCAATTGAAGAAATTAACAATAAATACCCGCTCTATTTAAAGAATCTCAATCTTGAAACATTAAACACAAATGAAACTTCGATTGCCATAGGTAAGCAAATAAAACTACTTGATCTACGGGCAAAGCAGGAGGCAATATCAACTGTACTTAAAAAGAAATATGTTGAATTAATTGAGAATGAAACAAAAAGCGTAGACGAGCAGCTTGGAGTGTGGGATCAGATTGTTGTAACGGCAAAAAAGCAATTTAATATTTCTGACGGATTAGTGGATGCGGCGGTACGTGGAACTAAAAACTATAAAAAACAGAACGATGAATTAAATAGAGGGGTAGGTATCTTGAAAAAACAGCAAGATGCTGTTAATACTGCAATAGCTGAAATAGGCGGCTTTACTGTTCAGCCAGATAAAACGAAAAGGGCTGCAAGTGAGGCAGCAAAACAGATTGAAAAAGCATTCAAACTTATTGCCCCAGAAATCGAAATCCCCGTTTCATTCGGCGGCAAACAAATCTTTAGCGAATCTGTTAAAGAGATGTACGATGCCTTTAAGAATTTCAAGACATACTTTGAGCAAAAGGATGATTTAAAAATTGAGGTGCCGCTTACTATTGACAAATCAAAACCCATTATCCCGCCCGAACATATACAGCAGGCAATAACACAGATGCAAGCCATGCAGTCAGAACTTGATGCAATGGCGCTCTTTGTAGGCGGTCCGCTTTCAGAGACTTTTGCCGGCTTATTTAGAACGATTGCCACAGACGGTAAATTATCCATGAAACAGGTGGGGCAGGCTGCAAAACAATTGGTGACCGATCTTATTGCCGCCGCCGTTAAAGCCGCTGTGCTGGCTGTGATATTTAAAGCATTTGGCGGGAAAGCGGGCGCAGTTGGATCATTTGGCAGCTTGTTCAAAGGCTTATTAACAGGGGGCAGCAAAATGGCAACAGGCGGCATAGTTCCCCCTGGCTTTGAGAACGACACCTTCCCGGCGAGATTATCATCCAGAGAAGCAGTTATTCCACTTGACAGATTAGAAAGCATGATAGGCGGCAGGCGTGAGGGTAGCGGTGAGATGGTTGCCCGGCTCCGGGGTGCCGGTCCCGATCTTATATTATTCCTTGAACGACAGAAACGCTCACAAAACAGGTCATTTTAACCACTCCGTATATTTCAGATTTAAAACTTACCCCTGGCTATTCTTAGCCGGGGTTTATTGATTCAGTTGTTTGTTATTCTTGATTTGATTTTCAACTGGCCTTATATAAAAAAACAGGGTCAATAATAAAAGCCATATTGATATTGCTAAAACTACATTCACGAGCAAATCAGAGGGATATTGTCCCTTTATGTTATATAGCATCCAACCTCCGTAACTGATTGGCAGAATAATACTTCCTAATAATGGGAGCCATAGAATAAATAAAAATATCGTGGTTAATATTGATCCTTTCATTGTAACAAGCCGGGAAAACTGGGTTATTATTGAAAATGGCAGTATTGCACTAAGAAATGAATTTATGTGGTTTAGATTGTAATATTTTTCTTCCGGTTGCTGGTTATACACTTCAAAAGCTAACGTTTTTGTTATTTGAAGTAATTCAGACTGATTTTTGGAAAGTAGTGCATATTCCATTAGCAGATAAGCAAATGCCAGCGGCATTAACTTCGCAATCAATGAAAAGTCTTTAAGCCCAAATGGACCCATACTTATTGACAGCAATCCATCGCTTGAAGAAATAAAATAAGTTAGTCCAACGATTAGCATGTACAGGGTAAGAGTATTAAGCCTCTTGTTGGTGGTGGTGAGCTTGGTGTACATTCTGCTATAAAAATCAAAAACCCTTTCTTCAGAATTTTCGTTTATGAAATCTTCTATTTCTGCCTTAGTCATTGAATATCGATTTGCAAAAAATTAATTATATCCTATGGAAGTTGAGTTAATCTACGTCAGGTGACCCGCTTGCGGGCGGAACTATAAATTCTTTATTTAAAGAATCTTTGCTTATTGGAGGAACAGACAATATAAATCTCTCGAATTTATTACGATTGTCGTACTCCTTATTGATAATAAAGTCACATGCTTCTTTGAAATCAAAATACATATCTTCTGCCTTCAAATTAAGCCTATTGCCATTCTCTACTAAATGAGGTAATTCATTCTTACTTGATAGCGTTATTTCATACTTAGGAACCGCAGCATGTAGTAACCCGCATCTAAATGAATGATAGAGGTCATACTTTTCTAAGTATTGGCTGTATTTCTGCAAGCTTGGTATGGATTTAATTGCGTGTTCGAAATCTGTTTTGGAAGCACCATTCGTATTCCATTGCTCAGATTTATTTAGGCATTTTCCCAAGAACTCAATCCCTACTGCCATTACCATAAAGGATATGTATGGATTGGTATTTACAATAACTCCCAATTCATCAATGAAAATCTGTTGGATAAACTGCTTAGTATTCAGGGTTGCCATGAAACTAATTTACTTATAATATTTCAAGAAGATATATTTCTGATTCAAACGGGCATAAAAAGCCCGGAATTAATCCCGGGCTATAAAAACATTAGCATCTAATTTAGGCGCTCCTTGCGCTGCGCATCTTTCAATGCAACATCGATTAGTGGCTGCTGGTGCGGGGAGTAAGAAGAAAGAAGCCGCTCTAATGATAAAGTGGGGCAAACGTGCCGCTTCAATGGGTAAGGAAAAGCATCGTAAGGACAATGCGACAGGCGATCACATTTTAAGCAGGTTGGGTTAATTTCACTTTTCATTGTAATTGATTGTAAGGTTAATAATTAAGCAGCTTTCTTTTGTTCCCGTTCCGCTTCTTCTTCCATTTCTTCTATTTCGGCAAATAGAAAAGCAACCTCAAACAATGCCGTGAAGTTTGCCATAAATTCGTTGTGATAGCGTTTGGAGATACCATATTCCGCGTTACCTAATGTATGAACTGAACATGCTCTTAACATTTGATGGTAATATTCTTCTACTCCGCCGTGTCTATGAATTTTTCTCATAGCCTCCCTCATTCCAGATTTGTCACAGCGCATCCACGGCCCGGTTATCTCTTTAAGTATAAGTCCCGTTGAGAAATGTAGTGAGCCGACGTCTACAAACCCATTTACCGGTTGGGGAGGTGCTTCCAATACGCGTATAGAGTATAGCACGTCAACTATAAAATCTACCAGATTGTCGGGTGTTTCAAAGCGGTTTACTAAAACATCTACAGCCTTTTCATACAGGCATGCAATTGAGTCTTTTACCTTTTTCATGATGATAGTTTTAAAAGTAAAGTAATGTGGTAGGGTTAAAATTGGCAGAGCCACGGTTACTACCGGGACCGCTTTTTACTTTTGGGTGTAGGCTTGTACTTAGCCACTTTTACGAACGGGGGGCGGTCCTGCTGCCCTGTCCAGGGCTTATAGCTTTTTTCAATTGGGTTGCTCATGGCAAACACCAGTTCTACGTAGCGGAGTCTTTGTTGAAGGTTTGAATGTGTCATGTCAACTGTTTTAATGTTTCATAAAGATAACCCGGTTAACTGAGATAACCAATGATGTTTGGTAAAAAGTTATCCACATTAACCAAGTTATTTCAGTTAACCACTTTTAATATTATCTTTGTTATAAATATTTAATATGGCTCCGGTAAAAAAATCAGTTACACCAGGACAGACAACCATACCCCAGGTGGGGGTTAAGAGAGTACCTGTTGCAGTATTAGACAAATTGCAGGCTATTGCTACGCTTGAAGGTGTACAATACAATGAAATATATAACTTGGCTTTTGTTAAGCTTATTGAAGCCTATGAAGTAAAGAACGGAAAAGTAAAGGTCCGCCCTAAGGGGAAAGGATTAGAGGGAATTTAATTGTTTAAATTAATGCCTCGTGGACAGAGGAACATCAGATGACTTCAAGCCATTAGGGGTGATGGTTTAAAAAAGCCATGCCGCCTGCCCAGGAAAGATACAATAACGAAAAAAAGCCAAAATGGATAATGCAAAAATATTAAAAGCAGTAAAAACCTCGATTGAGAACGAAAACAGGATAGATGATGAAGCAGCAGCTGAACTACTTGGTATAACTAAAAAGACGCTACAAAACAGAATACATCGTATACCGGCGCACCTGTATACAATAAGCCCGGTAAATGGGAAAAGATTTTGGTATAAAGATAAACTAATGGGTACATAACCGGTGGCCACATGGACAAACTAAAGGTTGTGAAGAAAGCAAGAAAATAGTATATTTAAATATGCTCACACCTGAAAAGGAGAGATTATTAAAAGAGCTTAACAAAAATTTGAGCCTGCAGAAAAAGATACTTACGCTACAAGAGGCGGCAGGCCTTCTAAATATATCAAAAAGCTATCTGTATAAAATGGTGCATTGGGGTATAGTGCCATATTCAAAGCCGAACGGTAAGCTGTTATATTTTGACAGGAAGCAGCTTGAAGAGTGGGCGCTATCAAGCCCCGACATGAAGAAGGGGTGCCGCAATCTACCATAGAAATTACGGGAGATGCAAATAAAGCCGCAGTACCTCTTTTAGATGTTTCGGCAGAACCAATAAAATTAATAAATCCAACAGACAATGGCAAAAGCAGCAAAGAAAGCCCCAAAGAAGAGGGCAGATAAATACGAAGAAAAGGAAGCTATCAAAGGCAGCTTCGAAGATGTTATTGGGGTGTCTGTTAAAAACTCAAATAAAAGCACAAAAAATATGTTAGTAGAATTTACAGATAACATTAGAGGAATCGATTATTCTTTTCAAAGGGTATTTTATGCAGATAAACTTAAGTATCATGTCACATATAACGATGCAGACAATACGCCTGTTACATTTAGAATGTCAAGAGAGGACGAGGGATATTTTAAAATTGAAGCACAATCCCTTCCAATTCAAGTATTAGACTCAGAGGGAGAACTGAGTAATAGAATCTTAGAAAATGAAGAGCAGTTTTAAAATAGTTAATAGGTAGCCTTTGAGCAACAGCCGCTCCGGTAGCAATGCCGGGCATTTTTTACGTTACTTGTCCCAACACGTATATAGTTGTCCGTTAGAATATATTGTACTTTTAGTACTCGGGTCTGTGGCAAATAAAAAGGAGTCATATAAAAAAACGAACCTATGATAGAATTTTATCCCCAATGCTTTAAAACTTCAAAATACAAGGTCGAAGTCCGAAGCCAACACCACGGAAATTATCACTTCATAGTGAAGGCTGATAATTCAGAAATTTACAGCTTCAACTGGTATGATAGCTCGTATACGGGCGAAAGAATTAAGTCAGCATTTATGCATAGTAATGTTGATCAAATAGAAAATGAGGTGCTAACCTATTTCACCGTTTACAAAATTTCAAACTGAAGCACTACCCGTTTTTTATTTTCTGATTACTACATTTGCGAGCTATTGAAGTCATGATACGCAGCGAGTGTTTTTGCTTTGTATATTGAGAAAAAAGCAAGTACAATGAATATTATACCTACTCATGAAGAGCTGCAGGAAGTAAAAAAGTTTAACCGCCATATTGAATGGCTGAAGCGAAAGGAGCTTAAAGAAGGTTACACCGCCTCGGCGGGCGAAATAATGAAAATTACCGGGTGGACAAAAGACCGGCTAAAAGGTGAGAGGGAACGCGGCACAATTAGATCAAAGAAGTACGGGACTCAATTTCGATACGATTTAAGCAGCCTTCCGGAAGTGTATAAGCAGAAGATTATCTATGCCCCAAATGAGAAAGAACAACAAATAAACTCCCCAATTTCTAATCCACACCATATGGAAGAACAATTTTCATCCGGGAATAAAAAGGGAACACTAAACCTTATCAATCCTGAATTCTTTAATATTTATTTTAAAACTGCATCTATCTCGTTTTAATAATAGCAAACCAAGCACCTCAAATATCTAAATATCTACAAGGTTATGACCCCGGAGCAAGAAAAAATATTGAAAGATTTCAACAATAACGCGCATTTGTTACGCGACTTCATCCGAAGTGTTGAGTGGTTGAAAAGAAAAGAGTTGAGCACTTCAACAAAATGGGTACGGGCATCCGTTATATTGGAGAAAACGGGATGGACCCGGGCAGAATTACAAACCGCCCGGCGTAACCGGTATATCATGTACAATGAAAAAACGCACCTGTACGACCCGGGCAGTATTAATCAGGATTATCTGGCAGTGACAAAGAAAGGGTAATGGTTCCATACTGCTAATGCGGTCTCGTGAATTCCTTTAATGGTCTGATATGACTTGCATATAATAAATCCTCGGGTGTATTTCGGTTGGGGCCCTGAATAAGGATTTGTTTTTACTGATATAGTCCATTAGTTTTTTTATTCTTTTAGCGCTCTTCTTGTTCGGTTCTTCTTGATTTGAAAGCCTCATTTGCGCCTCGACTTCAGCAATCTTTGTTTTTGCCAGAATATTATACCGGTCCCCGTATGCCATCGGGACCCTATCTGTTATTATAATGGAATTGCCGGCATGTAGTTCAAATGATTCCATTTTTACCCGCTGCCTGGTACTTAGCATGTCATGTAAGTATTTAAGGTTTGCATAGAATGTATCAACATTATTAACCTGTAGCGGAAAGTACCCTGTTCTTATCTGCTCAACTGTGATACTGTCTGTGTAAACGATAGGCTGTTTAAAACTGCGATGCAGTAGGGCGACCTTTTGCGCCGATGCTGGCAGGAAAAAAGCTATACATATTAAGGGTAAGATGATTTTCATTGAAAACAGGCATTAGGGTATAGTAATAAATATAATAAAATCTCCTACAGCGGCCTACTCCAAGTTTACTGATTATCAACAACGGCCTATAGCTTTTAAAGTGTTTGAATTCCAACCTTATCCCGGAATTTTGAATCCCCGTTCTAACAGTAACTCCCTGGCTGCGGCACAGGTTTCATAATCCTCTTTTTTCAGTGCTTGCAGGTAGAGATTCATTAAAGATAGATCAGTAGGGTTCAGATCTCTCAAGACAGGCACCCGGTCTTTCTCCGGTAGTTCACGTAATTTTTCCGACATGAACCGGGAAAGGTAGTTGTACTTTTCTTCCATCCGTCTTTCCTCCGAGGTATTTGATTGAAAGTTTTCGGTATCCATTTGCTTAATTTTTTATAACTTAGCTTAGTCTAACATTTTTATTTTATCAATAAAAATATTTTTTCATGAGGATACTGATTTTGATATTGGTGCTGGCTTCTGTAGGATGCGAGGGTCAGAATAAAGTCAAATTCGTTCCCGGAGCTATCATATCATACACATGTAATTTCAATTTCATTAACGATACGGCTACACAATTCAATACTAATTTTACTTTTGAAGATTTACAACCTAAGGGTAAACCAGACGATCCCCTAATCCCGTTGCTATCGGCACAGCGTTAATAAGCGCTTCCATTTTCGCTCTTTTGCTTTCACTTTGCGAAAGTATTTCTGATAATCCTTTCGGATTTCCTATTTCACACAGAAAGTATCCTTGAACTGCGAATGCCTCAAACTCCGTGTCCTGGGCTAAGTATTTTTTGTCGTATATACTCCCTCCCCTATAGAGTTTACTCTCTTCTACAAAAGAAGTCTGAAGATAATGCACACATTCGTGAATCAATACAGATTTTACTACAGCTTCGTCATATGCACTAAACACTCTTTTCCTACCCAGTACCGAATCAATTAGCGGCCCCACAGTTATTGTTGGATCTCCACACACCCTGTTGGCATCTATACTTCCGGATTTTTGATTGGAAGTCCCGAAAAAGGTTGCCTTTTTTCTTTCAAAACTACTATCAAGCTTGAAAACAAGCTTTGCGTCTTTCTTGAAATACTTCCTCATTGGAATATCAAGCGCATGCATTATTTGGATAGCTTTTGTAATGTACTCATCAGGGCTGTACGGTAAGGCTCCATCTTGATAGGATAGGTCATATATATATGTAATCGAATCCATTGAAGATACTGCAGCTTTTTGGTCACCCTCTGAACAAGCGACTAAAAACAAAAGTAATACAACTGCAATCTTTCTCATTTTTGTGCAAGATTTTTAAAGGTTTTAGGGGTCTCTGGTAGGATGTTGATTATCTAAAGTATATAATTTTATTTTAAAATATGAAAGTTTATACATAAATCAAATAAAAAAAGCCCGGAGTAAAAACCCCGGGCGGTTGCTAACCTATGAAAAACACCGTTACTAATTTAGTGTCTTATTTTTACAATTACAATGCCTTTATACAAATTCACCATCACGCTGCTATCAGGTAAGGTGCAGCCATAGGTGATTATGGGCAATTACATATGGGTCATGTTACCGAAATGAGCTTTATTAAATAATTTGAAAGTAACAAGGAAAGAAAATGCTAAGCAATGGGCGGGCTAATGAAAAGTGATTGATCCGTAAGGATGTTGAGGCGCTGGGATAATTACTCATATTTTGAACTACTATCTTTTGGGACGACATAGTCTCCCTCCTTCCAGTTTCTTTCCTCATGTAGCCACTCCAAAAGTGCTCCCATAAATGAAAATCTTATAGCCAATCCTGTTGCTTGTTCAAAGCACACTTGTCCAGGGGTTAGTTCCCTAATATATATTGACCTTTTGTAAATTGCTTGATTACCCTGTATTACATAGGTGGTTGTGCTGCCAATTTTTACAATTCCGCCTGGCGCCAAGCGCCCGCTATTTATTAATTGCTTTTCAATAAAATCTAAATCCACTGACGGATGGTAATTCTCTGGCATTTACTACGCTAATTGGGGGTCAAGGTTTACTTCTATATTCGGATTCGCGTAGTTGCTTCCGGTCTGAATAAGTCTTTCAAGGAAAGCATCAGTGTCTGAAATATTGTAACCAAGAATTGGCTCGCCGCTTTTTCCGTCAACGTTGATCCAACCTAATGACTGTAGTTCTTTAACTATCCCTTGCCCAAATTTATCAGCAACAACGCAAAATGCGGCTATTGCCTCCTCAATTGCTTTATCTGTATCCTCTTCGTTCTTTGCAACTGTTTCGATTCCAAGCATAGGTAAAGAAATCCCAATACTACAATGATCGGTTTGCTTAGTCCAGATCGGCATTGACACCGATACGGACATTAGTTTTCCGCCTTTTTGGAATAATCGGATATTTGCTTCCGCATGCATATTCTGTGTTTTTAGAAAATTGTTATAGGACTTTAACGTTTTTAAGCGAATTCTGTTGTATGAGCATTGGTACTCGTCATGGTATCTACATGCAATATATGTACTAATTATATACAAAAAACCACTCAATGTTACCGGCGGTTTTTAACGATATGCAAAACATTGATTATCAGGTAATTATTTTTAACCTTTTTTAAAATCACAAAAACGATCTTGTTAAAAAATGCAAATTTGTCAAAACAAATAAATTCCCAACCGTTATAGGAGGTCCCGAGCGGATTTGAACCGGTGTTATCCGGATTGGATCCGAACCAATGACCTGAACACAATGAACCAGGGTTCGACTCCCTGCAGCTCCACAAACTACCTGCATGCGAGATAAGGGTACGATTTCAAAACCGACCCTTCGCCATGATGGTAAGCAGCGGCTATTGCCTGGGTGTTAAAACTTCACACCCGTTCGTATTAAGTACGAACCCCGGTTTTTATTGACCGGGGGTTTTTATGGGCAAAAGCGAGTGTTATTACAATTTTTGTTACCCTGCTGTTACTTCATACCTAACAATATAATAAGAATATATTGATAATTAATTAGTTACAATCATAGGTATTGAACCAGTCCCGGGCACAAATTCCCCGCACGAAGTGCAGGGAATTTTTGTTTGGACGTGTTGCCAACTTGTTGGCATAAGCGTACAAATAAAAATTCCAATGACGCGAAGCAGCAGAGAATTTGGATAAGACCACCATTTTGATCAACACAGTTAATCCAGTCCCGGGCACAAAGTATTGTAAATCATTTATTTACAGTTCTTTTTTTGTTTCTGGTTGCTAACAACTTAAAATTCCCAAATATTGTACTTATTTTTGTACTTAAATAAGAACAATATGAGAATTGTAAATTATTCTGAGTTCCGTAATAACCTGTCTCAAAATTTGAATTCAGTAAATGACGATCGGGAAATTGTTATAGTGTCCAGAACACAAGGGAAAAATGTAGTTGTAATGGATTTGGATGAATACAACGCTATTCAGGAAACACTTCATTTAACAAGTACAAAGTCTAATCGCAAAAGGCTGGAAGAAGCCATCACAGAGATGAACAACAATAAATTTCTCAGGAATAAACTCATAGAGAAATAGAATGGAATTGGTGTGGCAAACAAATGCCTGGGAGGATTACCTCTATTGGCAGGAGCAGGATAAAAAAATGCTGCGGCGTATTAACGACTTAATTAAAGATACATTACGTTCTCCATTTAAGGGTATTGGCAAACCAGAACCGCTTAAGGGAGACTTGTCAGGTTATTGGAGCCGTCGTATCACAGATGAACACAGACTGGTATATGCAGTAAAGGAAAAAAGGGTGCACATCATCCAATGCCGGTTTCATTATCATTAAGTGATTAATCCATATACAACAGCATAACGATACAGTTCTCGTTTTGTGACAAAAAAGCTAGTTAATTCTACATTTCCTTTTATGTCTCCTATTTCACCATCAACGCATTTTGTGTCGAAATTAATTTGTATTCCCGACATCAAATTTAACTCATGTCGAAATAAGTGCCCTGATTGCAGGTTTGACATTGACATTGCTATACAAATCGCAGCTTCTCCTCTTCCAGGTCAAGGTACTGCAAATGCCGGCGGATGATGTCTTCATCCAGCGTTATTTCTGACTTGTTTTTGAGCAGCAGCCATTGTCTTTGCTGGTTCAGAATATCGAGATAAACAATCTTGCACTCTTCCGCCATCAATGCATGCTCAGTTGTGCTACTGTTTGTTTCCCACTTTTGAGCCATTTGTTGCAATACGGGATGTTTACTCAATTGTTCCTGGTGGTTTATTCTTAAATGTTGAAGGGCGTGTTCAGCCAGCTGTTTTCGTATCAGGCTGTCCACTTCTTCCTCTGCCGGTTCTGCGCTCATGCCCGGAGTAATTAATTTTTTTATTAAATACGGCAGTGTCAGTCCCTGTATCAATAGCGTTAAAAGGATAACAATAAATGTAATAAACAAAATAAGATTGCGTTGAGGGAATGCAGCGCCATCGCTAAGCTGCACGGGTATAGACAAGGCTGCTGCTAATGATACTACACCGCGCATTCCGGTCCAGCCCAGTACAAACGGAACTTTATAACCCGGATTCCGGGAGTCAGCCACGGTAATGAAATTGCGGGCGATCAGCGTAACAACTACCGCGCCATAAGCCGATAAAATTCTCCCCACAATCAATACCGCAGTAATCAGTATACCATAACCTATAGCTGAAGAAAGACTTACTCCACCGAGCCCTGCCGTAATTTCCGGCAGATCAAGTCCAATTAGCAAAAACACTACCCCGTTCAGTACAAAACAAAGACTCTCCCATACGTTATAACCACGCAAACGGGAACCACTCCTTAGAAAAACATACCGTTTATTCGATAACAATAAGCCACCGCTTACCACCGCCAGCACGCCGGAACTGTGCACCTGCTCAGCAGCAAGGTACATGATGTATGGCGCAAGAAAGGTCAAAACAATATCCATATTTGCATCTGTAGGGAGGTATTTATGTATTTTCATAAAAATGAATGCAACAAGCAAACCAATGCCTACCCCTCCTGTCAGCATCCAGCCAAAGCTTAATGCCGCTTCGTACCAGATAAACTGACCTGTGGCAACCGCAATCACAGCAAACCGGAAAATAAGCAATGAAGATGCATCATTTAACAAACTTTCCCCTTCTAATATAGACGACATTCGCTTAGGCACTTTTACAAATTTCAAAATGGCACCTGCACTAACCGCATCCGGTGGCGATACAATGCCGCCCAGCAAAAAGCCCAACGCCAGCGAAAATCCGGGTATGAAATAATTTGATACAAAGGCAACCGTCATGGCAGTAAGAAACACTACCACAAAAGCAAAACTACTGATGATGCGACGCCAGCGCCACAACTCTTTCCAGGAAATAGACCAGGCCGCCTCATACAACAATGGTGGCAGGAAGATAAAAAAAATAAGTTCAGGATCTATACGCATCACAGGAATGCCAGGTATAAAACTGATAACCAGACCTGCCAATACCAACAGCACAGGGTATGCTACTTTAATTTTATTGGCCAGCATTATTAGCAGTACAATGGCCATAACGAGGCCCAGGTAAAACGGAAGATTTTCAAGCATGTATTGTTTGCATTTAACGGTACTCAAAGATAGGAGTTGAAATACCCTGAAGTAACGCTACTGCAATAGTTTTTTGGCGGGGGAAGCTGCCTTTTGTTAGTTCTCCGCATCATGAAAAATTATACCGAGGCTATGCCTGTTGCCACTATGTACCGGGCTTACACCATGCTTCATATTAACCTTGTAATAACCTTTGCTTCCTTTAGCTGAACGGAAATTGGTGGCGAATACCACCATATCCCCCAGGTTGGGTTGCAATACATTGGCTTTTGATTGCGCCCTGGGAACCTGCTCTGTTATTACAAATTCTCCCCCGGTATAATCTTCACCTGCCTGGTCAAGCATAAAAACAACCTGTAAAGGAAAGTAGATTTCTCCATATAAATCCTGGTGGAGGGTATTGAATCCCTCTTCCCCATATTTTAGTATCAGCACAGTGGGTTTGGTTTGCCCATTCTGGTGGCAGATTTTTTTCATTTCCTGGTGAATCAGGGGAAAGCGTTTATCTGATTTCAGCTCTTCCATCCACTGATTGGCAACAGGGGCGATGTTTGGATAAACATTTTCACGCAACTCGGTAATGATACCTGGCAACGGATATTGAAAATATTTGTATTCACCTATGCCAAAACGGTAACGTTGCATGTTGATTATTTTGCGATACCTATTGTGTGCATTGTAATCTGCAATGAGTGTATCACATTCTTTTTTATTAAGCATATTTTTTACAATAACAAAACCTTGGTCATGTAACTGAGTATTGATGGTATTCCAGTTTTTATCTGCTATGCGCTCTTTGATCGTTTTCATTTACTGTATTTTGTAATATCAGATTGCGTGATGTGCTTTTGAAGCCTCCCATCCGATGATGGCGTTTTTACGGATGCTGCCCCAATGGTATTGGCCGATTTCGCCGGTAGATTTAATGACCCGGTGACAGGGGATAAGAAATGCTACCGGGTTATTTGCTACTGCAGTACCTACCGCCCGGGAAGCCCCTTCATAACCGGCTTTCGCAGCCAGATTACTGTAGGTGGTAAGACCGCCGGCCGGTATTTTCAACAATGTTTCCCAAACCTTAATCTGGAAATCAGTTCCCTTTAAATGTAATTTAATTTCATCCAGCTTACTCCAATCCTGGCTAAACACAAACAAGGCATTTTGCTGAATCAAGTCCACAACAGGATGATACTGTGCATTGGGAAAAACAGCTTTCAATTGAGCAAATGCTTTTTCCGGGCCCTCATCGGCAAAAGCCAAATAACATATTCCTTTTGCTGTTGAGGCTATAATCACGGAGCCAAAAGGCGTATCTGCAAATGCATAATTAATATGAAGTAAAGTGCCCCCATTTTTATATTCTCCCGGAGTCATACCTTCTACTTTAACAAACAGGTCATGTAATCTACCTGTGCCTGAAAGCCCTGTCTCAAAAGCGGCATCAAGCAGGGTAGCGCCTGTATTTAATATATTTTTGGCATGGGTGGCACTCAGGTATTGTAAAAACTGCTTGGGGCTTACGCCTGCCCATTCCCGGAACATCCGCTGAAAGTGAAACGGGCTGAGGTGAACATGTGCTGCTGCTTCCTCCAGGTTCGGTTGCGATTTGAAATTTTCTTTCAAGAAGGAAATTGCTTCTGCAATTCTTTTATAATCCAATGCTTGTTGTGTTTCCATGATGTTTCATTTTTAAATTATTGTTCTGAAAGTAATATTGATCCTTCCGCCGGTAATATGCGGTTCCTTCTGAATACTGTGAAACCATTTGTGTTGCGTTTCGCCTTTCATCAGCAAAAAACTACCAGGTGTGAGGAGTATTTTTTCCTTTATATGCTTTTGTTGATAGTGGCGGAAATGGAAGTAACGGGCGGCGCCAAAACTAACTGAGCCAATTACCGGGTTAATACCCAATGATTTTTCATTATCGCGGTGCCAGCCTATGCTATCATTTCCGTTGCGGTAACAATTAAGGAGTGCAGTGTTAAATACCTGCCCAGACAATTCTTCGATACGTTCTTTGATCAATAACAATTCCTTTGTCCACGGGTGCGGATGCATGGTGATGCCGGTATAACGATAAGATTTTCCTTCATCTCCATACCATGCTGTAAGCCTCGGTTGCATCACTTTTTTACTCATTATAACAACCGGTTCCTGTTTCCAGTGAATATTTTTCTGTAAGGCTTCCCACAACTGTTCGCTTTCTTCTTTTGAAAAGAATTCGGGAAAAAGATACGCTTCACCGTCAATGGGTAATATATTTTGACTTATTGCCACAATCAATATATTATAGATCATCATTAAAATTTACACCAGCTTTCCATCTTTTGTACTTATCCGGCAGGCAGGCCCCGCATGGACGATAACCTGCGCCAATAGCCTGTTGTTCATCTTTAAAAAATACCCTGTTCGCTGTTTTCATCCGCTTGCCGGATTTACAGGATAATAAACCATAAATTTTTGCTTTTTTATAGCCTCCCCAGTTAATTGTTTTACTGCGTATGAGGCTTGCCAATTTCTTTTTCCGTTCTTCATTATTTTTACCCAGCGCTATGTGCTCAATCATTGCTTTTGCTTTTTGATATACAAAACTACAGTTCAGTTGATATTGTTACAACCCGGTATTTGCTATGCTTCCCGGATTAATAAAAAATTGTGATGTTGTACTTTTTATTAAGTGAAGGAAAATGATTTTATGGCAGGATTGATGTATTTTTTTGTAAGAAACTTTATATACAACGTATATTAGCTCATCAACACAAGATTAATTTTTTTCTTATGGATCAGACCGTTTCAAAAGAACAAGGCGATATCAATACAGGTAGCTTAAGAGCTCAATATGTTGACAGCCTGAATGAAGAGACACGGCATTGGCTGGAAGAAGATGAAAAATATTTTTTGTATCAGGCATTGTCTACACCGGTGATGAATGTACTGGCAAAAACCGAAGGCGCATGGATTGAAGATATGCAGGGCAGACGTTATCTAGACCTCCACGGCAATGGGGTGCACAATGCCGGCTTCTCCAACCCGGAAGTGATAGCTGCGGTACAAAAGCAGTTAGAGGAAAAGCTGGCGTTTACCCCGCGCCGTTATACCAATATCCCGGCTATTGAGCTTGCAAAAAAACTGGTTGCCATAACCCCGCTGGAACTTACCCGTGTATTGTTTTGCCCCGGTGGTTCTGAAGCTATTGAAATGGCTGTTGCTTTAGCCAAACATGTAACCGGAAGGTGGAAAACAATTTCTTACTGGGATTCCTATCATGGCAATGGATTTCAGTCGTCCAGCATTGGTGGTGAAGAGCATTTCTCTACTGGTATGGGACCCATGATGCCCGGGGCATTTCATATTGAATTTCCAAACTATTACCGTAACCCGTGGGAACTGAAGGATGAGGAGGCTATTGACGAACAATACCTGCGTCAACTGAAGATCATCCTGCAAAGAAATCCTGACATAGCCGCTATTGTTGCCGAACCCATCTCTTCCACGCCGGTAATACCATCGCAAAGGTACTGGCAGCAGATCAGGGAAATTTGCGATGCGAATGGTATCTTCCTCATTTTCGATGAAATTATTGAAGGGCTGGGAAGAACGGGCAAATGGTTTGCCTGTGAGCATTATGTAACACCCGATGTGCTGGTGCTGGGCAAATCGCTTGGCGGAGGATTGCTGCCCCTTGCAGGTATTGTAACCGAAGAAAAGTATAATGTTTTGCAACACCGTTCCATCGGTCATTTTACGCACGAAAAGAATCCTTTGTCGGCCACGGCAGGGCTTGCAGCTATTCACTATATCGAATCGCATGAGCTGGTAAAAAATGCAGCAACGCTTGGCGATTATTTACTGGAACAGCTTCTTGAACTCAAAAAGCGCTTCCCTGTTATGGGCAATGTGGCCGGTAAAGGGATGCATCTCGGTATTGATCTTGTTAAAGACCCGGTTACCAAAGAGCGTGCAACTTTGTATGCAGAACAGATCATGTACGATTGTTTGGAACAGGGTGTTGCATTTAAAGTAATTGAGGGTAATATCTTAACCCTGCGCCCTTCGCTGATTATTACAAAAGATGATTGCGACTTCATCGTTCGCTCACTTGAAATTGCATTTGGGCGGAATAAAGTGTACTAACGTTAAATTAACCTAATATGCTGTATGTTCTTTGTGAGAGGGGAAAGGACAAAGGTGAGCATTTCTTTTATCCAAACTCAGGTCCGCATATAGCATACAGCTTACTGCTCGTTCCGCGAAAAGGATTTTCCGCTTTGTACATTCTTGTAAAATAACGTTGCGTGCTGAATCCAATAGCAGTTAATGAATGCATCAGTTCTTCTTTATCACACAACACATCCACAACAACCGGTTTGCCCGTAAGTTGGTTCAGCGCATGCAACATAAGTACATTCGCATCCGATTGCGTTTGTGCTATTACGGGTCCTATGTGATGGTATTTGCTTCCGTCTCTTCCCAGTGCAAACCCTGTAACATGATTATTTTGTAACAGTACCCATGCTTTATGAGGGTGGGTTCTTACCAGCATTTCAATTAGCGGCGTTCTGTTAACGCCAAAAACAATTTCATCCAGGACAATGATTTCCGGAATATGTTCTAACGGGATTGGTTCCGGCAATGCACCACTACCGGGAATGGCTATTTTTTGGGAGGCTGTATTCATCATTCTTGCAATGCGGTATTCGTCTTTAAATCCAAATTTTTTATACACCTGCTGCCCCTGGGCTGTGGCATCGAGCTTAACCGAAGGGAAGTGTTTCAATTTTCCAAAAACATGGTCAAGCAGTAATTTGCTTATTCCTCTTCCCCTGTACGCTTTATTTACCAGCACCATTCCAATCCAGGCAAGCCGGCCGGAATAATTAATGGCCATGGTTGTTGCAATGATTTCTTTTTCACATACAGCCGCAATACAAATATTCCGGGGATCTGCTATAAAAAAATTCCAGTCGTTTGCCGTTTGGTTCCAGCCTTCAGCAGCAGATAGTTTCATTGCAGCCGGGGTATCACCTGCCTGCATAGGTCTTACTATGATGGAGTTGGCTTCCATTGAGTGATGCTTTTAGCTTATCCTTCTTCTGTATAATTCATATCTTTTTTAAACGTTTCTTCAAGATAAAAAAGTGCAACTATCGCCAAAGCATAAGCGATCAATCCTACGATTAATGCACCGTAAATGATTCCTGCATAACTTTTCATCAATATAAAAAGAGCCGTTAGCGGTATAACGGTAGCCCTTACAAAATTGGGTATGGTGGTGGCAACTGTTGCCCTGAGATTGGATCCGAAAAGCTCCGCTGCAACGGTTATAAAAAGTGTCCAGTAACCACTTGAAAAACCCAGGCAGGCGCAGATCACATAGAACCATGTAGCAGTATGGAAAGGAGCCAGCAGGTAAATGATCACCAATGAAACGGAGATCAGTATAAACAGCAGGATGGCTTTTTTCCTGCTCTGCAAATACTGGCTTAAAAATCCGCTGACGAGGTTTCCTGCTACCTGTCCCGAAAAAGCAAGCATTACCGCTTTGCCGGCGTTGATGGGCTGATCGAGCCCGAGCGCCTGTCCGAATTCGGGAGAAAAGGTAATTAATATGCCCACCACAAACCATATAGGCATTCCAATAACAATTCCATTGATATATTTTAATAGCCTCTTTTTGTTGTTCAGCAGCATGAACACATTGCCCCGCTTGATTTTTTGCGCTTTCAGTTTTATAAAGATGCCCGACTCAAACACCCTGATGCGTAAAACCATCAGCAGCAGCCCTAATCCGCCTCCAATAAAATAGGATATCCGCCAATCGAAAAAATACGATACAAGATAGGCGAGCAATGCACCCATTACCCCCATAGTGGCTACTAACGTAGCGCCATAACCGCGGATTTTATTCGGTAAAATTTCCGACACTAATGTAATGCCTGCACCCAGTTCACCTGCAAGTCCGAAGCCGGCAATAAACCGCAATACTGCATAAGCACCCACAGAAGTCACAAATCCGTTGCCGATATTGGCTAAAGAATAAATTAAAATGGAACCGAACAATACAGACAACCTGCCTTTTCTGTCGCCCATAATGCCCCATACAATTCCGCCAATCAGCATGCCCGCCATTTGCAGGTTCAGTAACATGAGCCCGTCTTTCATGATACTTTCGCCGGAAAGGTTTAATGATTTTAAACTGGGCACACGAACAATGCTGAACAGAAATAAATCGTACATGTCTACCATATACCCAAGTGCCGCCACCAGCACAGGAAGCCGTAACAGGTGCTGAACAGTGGTTCTGGAATCTGCAGGTATGGCCGCAGTTGCCAAAGAATCCTTTATCATCATATTTAATGGTTGCTTTTAGAGAGGCTTCAGGTTTCAGGTTACAGGTCTCGGGTTACAGGTTTCAGCTCCTGAAACTTGCAACTTGTAACCTGCACTTCTCTAACTTATAAACCCAAAACTTCCAAACTATAAACTTCTCATCCCTTTGTTTGTTTTGCACTTGTCAGCTTATACAATTTTCCGTCTGCTTTGGTTAATATATACAATTCACCTTGCGCATCCCTGCCAAAATGCAGGTCAACCCGCTTGCTTCCGCAAGCTTCAACAAGTGTTGTGGAAGCTCCGTCAATCGCAATGCTCCATTCTTTAATGGAAGCTTGTTCTCCCTGTTTTATATCGGCGGCGTTGATGTAGAATAATCTTCCCGACGGGATATCACCAAAGAAATATTTTCCTTTCAACTGTGGAATCTCATGACCCCAATATTCCAGCCCTCCTGAAATAGCAGCACCCTCGTCATGATCAAATTCAGCAACGGGATAAGTGATCTTATACACACTATCGTTTGCAGGCAGCGGGTATACATCATTGATATCTCCGTTGAGGTCTATAACAAAACGGCCTTCCCTGGCAGGCCAGCCATAATTCTTACCGGGAACAATAAGATTTACGGATTCAATATGATGCTGACCGATATTACAGGCCAGCATTTTACCATCCGCGCTCCAGCTAATCCGGTGCGGGTTCCTGAAGCCATAAGCATAAATTTCTCCGGACGTTTTATTTTTAGAATTTTGAAACAATGGATTGCTTTTGGGAATACCGTAGTGACCGTTAGCGCTGTTCCTGCCCAGCGGATCTATGCGAAGAATGGTGCCCCATATTTTGTCTTTGTCTGCTGCTAAAAAAGGATAGCCATTTTCAACACTGCCGCCATCTCCTACACCAATATACAGGAGTCCATAATCTTCATTGCCGGGTTTCGCAAGCGGGTTAAAAGTAATTTCCTGTATGCCGTGAATGCCACCCACCATATCCGCTCTGAACAACTCGCGGCTGGTTCCTGCAAAGATATCAGCAGCAGGATCTTTTGCTTTCCATTCTGTTACTACCCATTGTACTGTTGATTTAATAGAATCGTTGTAGCTAAATTCGGCTTTTATTGTACGGGGCGGTTCGGTATGCGTGGTATAAAAGAGACCATTTTTTGCAAAGTTGGGATGAAAGGCGAAACTGCCCAGTCCTGTAGCCAATCCCGGCTGATGAATAAACGCAGGCTTCAGTTTGATGATATCCATATACAGCACAGGCTTTCCATCCTTTATTTTATATAGTTTTCCGTTAAGGTCATTTACAAATAAATTGCCGGTAGCGGGCTCAAAGTCGAGCTTGGTAATTCGCGCCAGCGGTTTTTTGCCCTCAGCCGAGGTGGCAGGGAATGTTGTAACCTCTTCAAGATTCACTACCAGTCCGCTAAATTTTATTCTTTCAGGAATAGGATCAGCCAGTCCTTTATCGCTTCCTTTCTTTTTCTTTCCCGATGAGTGCTCTACATTCATAAAAGCGATGAGTGCATTTACATCATTATCCTTGAGGCTGGCAAATGAGGGCATCATGGTTTTGTATTCCTTAAATAATTGGGTTGCCCGTTCATCGCCCGATGCAATGGTTTGTTCGGGATTAAGGATGAAGTGACGTAACCATTCTACAGAGACTTCAGTGGTTATACCTGCCAGCTTTGGTCCAATACCATTTTGCTGCATATTGTGGCAACTGGCGCAATATTGATTAAACAGGGTTTTGCCGGATGCAATGACCGTAGAATCTGCCGGGATCGTATCCTGGTGCGATGATGAACCCGAATGGCAGGAACAGAAAAAAAACAGCAAAGGAAGGAGCGCAATTTGAATGATCGGTATTCTTTTTTGCATTGTAGATAAATGTAGTAGTATATGATAGTTTGTATGTTTTCATAGGAGGATCATAAGGCACATAGGTTCACATAGGGTTTGGTATTCTAATGTTCTTTAAGTAAATCGTTTTTTCTCTTCTATTGTGTTCCTATGTTCCTACTGTGTCTATGTGTTAGTGTATTTTTTCAACACGTAGAAGGATCATAGACACATAGGCTTGGATTTCTGATATTTTTTAAATAAATGGTTTTTCTTTCTATTGTGTTTCTATGTTTCTACTGTGCCTATATGTTTGATGTTCTTTTTCCCACATAAGATCATAATTGGTTTTTCTATTCTCAATTATAATCTCGGGATGGTTAGTCCTCCGTCTACCATAATTACCTGCCCGGTTGAATACATGAAATCGCCTTTTGCAAGTACTGCCACCACCTTGCCCACATCTTCCGGCTGGCCCCAGCGCTGTTGTACGCATAATCCTTCCTCAATCATTTTGTCGTATTTTTCTTTCACACCTGCTGTCATATCGGTACGGATGATACCAGGTCTTACTTCAAAAACAGGGATATTAAATACTCCCAGTCTTACGGCAAACAACTGTGTTGCCATGCTAAGCCCGGCTTTTGACAGACAATATTCTCCCCGGTTTACAGATGCCACTGTGGCCGACATGGAAGAAATGTTGACGATGCATCCATTGAAAGTGCCATCTTTTTTCTTTTGCTCAATCATCCAGTTGGCGGCTTTCTGCATAAGAAAATAGCTGCCTTTTAAATTGGTGTTCATCACTTCATCATAACTTTCTTCCGTTGCTTCCAGTATATCGTTGCGCTGCCTTGGCGCCATCCCGGCATTGTTTACGAGTACGTCAAGTCTTTGATAGTATTTTTTTACTTCATTGATCATATTTTCCCTGTCTGCAGATGAAGCTATACTCCCGCGGCAATAGATTACATCGTTGCCATAGCTTTTTAATTGCTTTATCGCGTCTTCCACATCCTCCGCCGGGCGCATGCCATTAATAGCCAAATCAAAACCATTTTCCGCCAACTGTGTGGCAATGCCAAAACCAATGCCCCTGCTGCCACCTGTTACTAATGCTACCTTTTTCATTATAGTGGATAATTTAAAGTTCCGGGATAGTTACCCAGCATCTTTTGCTCCAGCTTTCCAATCCTTTTTCTGCGAGCTGCACGCCTTTCACACCTTCACGCAAATCCCAGGGAAAAGGTTCATCCTTTACAACATGTTTTAAAAACAGTTCCCACTGCACTTTAAAGGCATTATCGTAAACCTCCTGTTCGGGTACTTTCGACCAACCTTCAAAAAAATTAATCGGTTGTGCTATGTCCGGGTTCCATACCGGTTTGGGTGTATTGCCATAATGCTGGATATAACATTCGCGTAAACCCGCCACAGCAGAACCTTTTGTGCCATCTACCTGCAGCGTCAGCAGGTCATCACGTCTAACCCTAACCGCCCAGGAAGAATTGAATTGCGCAATAATGCCGTTTTCCAGTTCAAATGTAGCATAGGCGGCATCGTCTGCTGTGCATTTGTAGGTGTTACCCTGCTCATCAACTCTTTCGGGAATATGCGTGGCGCCCAGGCAGGATACCGCTTTCACTTTTCCAAACACATTGTCGAGCACATAACGCCAGTGACAAAGCATGTCAACAATAATACCACCGTCATCTTCTTTTCTGTAATTCCATGATGGTCTTTGTGCAGGAATAGAGTCGCCTTCAAATACCCAGTAACCAAATTCGCCGCGTACTGAAAGTATTTTACCAAAGAAGCCCTGCTGGATGAGACGCTTAAGCTTTACAATACCGGGCAGCCACAGTTTATCCTGCACTACACCATTTTTTACACCGGCATGTTTACACAACTCATATAATTCCATCGCTTCTTTTGTGTTCACCGCTATGGGCTTTTCGCAATAAATATGTTTCCCTTTTTTTACTGCTTTACGAACCGCGTCTGCACGACGTCCGGTAGTTTGAGCATCAAAGTAGATGATATTATGCGGATCTTCCAGCACCTCATCAAGATTGGTACTGCTTTTACTGATGCCGGTTAAAGCACAAAGTTTTTGTAATTTATTTTCATCACGGCCAACCAGCACAGGGTCGGGCGTAATGACCTCGCCGGCGCCAATTTTTACGCCGCCTTGTTTTATGATTTCGGCAATGGAGCGCAGCAAATGCTGGTTGGTGCCCATGCGCCCGGTAACGCCGTTCATGATGATGCCTATATTATGCGCTTTCATATTGTAATTTGTTATCGTTTTGTTTTCATCTTTCAGCTCACGTTTGCAGGTCACAAGTTTCAGGTTGCAGGGCAGAGCTTGCAGGTTTAAGGAGTTGGTTCAACTTTTTACCTTTCATCTTCTGAGCTATAAGCTTTCAGCCGTCAGCTATGAGGTAAATATTACCTAATGATCGGCTTGATACTCCTTTTCTTCACTTTTCACCTCTCACGTCTCTCTTCTCACTATTCACTACTCACTACTCACTTTAAGAGCGTTCCCTGTACGCTTTAATGATCTTCTTTAAAAATTCCGCCTGGTCTTCTTTCCAGAAAGTATTGGAAAAAATTTCCACTTCATTAAATCCGTTAAAACCCGCGGCTTCCACCCACGACCTGATTTGTTTAACAGGAATGCAGCCTTCGCCCATCAGGCCCCTGTCGAACAATAAATCCCTTGTTGGTGTTTTCCAGTCGCAAATATGAAAAGCCAGCAGGTGTTCATTGTTTCCGCAGCGTTTTATTTCCTGCTCAAGTTGCGGATCCCACCACAGGTGATACACATCAACCGCTACACCCACCCAGGCAGAATGCAACGCTTCCGCCATATCATTCGCCTGCGCCAATGTATTAATGGCCGAACGGGTATCTGCATAC
Organism: Agriterribacter humi; assembly: GCF_009192765.1. Taxonomy (GTDB): domain Bacteria; phylum Bacteroidota; class Bacteroidia; order Chitinophagales; family Chitinophagaceae; genus Agriterribacter; species Agriterribacter humi. The sequence continues at coordinate 95,608 of NZ_VOHQ01000002.1, forward strand.
ATGGGATGCAGCGGTTCTATGGCCAGCTTTACGCCGGCGGCTGATGCATCAGGAATTATTGCAGCAATGCCATCGTGGATCTGTTTTCTTGATTCTTCCAACGGCTGAGAAGGATCAGCGCCACAAACCAGCACGATCATGGGTGTTCCCAAGTCGGCGGCTTCTTCAATCGCTTTCCTGTTATCATCCATTGCCAGCTTTCTTTTGCCTGCATCTTTATCAGCAAAAAATCCTCCGCGGCAAAGAGATACGATGGTTAAATCATGCTCACGCAGCAGGTTGCCGGTTTGTTTTATATTTCTTCCTTCCAGTGCATCGCGCCAAACGGTAATACCTTTAACCCCGGCAGCAGCATAGTTTTTCGCAGCTTCTTCTATATTCCATGGTTTGGTAGTAATGGTGTGTATACACAACCGGGAAAGATCGGTATGTTCTTTTATCTTCATTGAATATTAAAAAAGGTATAGTACGGTTCATTATTGATTACCCTTTGTAAATAAAGAGCTGCCTCACGGGCATGATAATCGCCCCACATACTCGATTCTCCATAAGGAATTTTACTTCCGGGTGGTATATGATCCCAGCCGTTGGGACGGTGATAAATGGAATGCAGGATCAATCCCTGGTGATTTGGATTTGTGCTCAGGTAGGGCTCATCAAGCAGGGTATCCAGCACCGTTAGCCCTGCCTGCCAGTAGCGAATACCGTTTGCTGCATCTCCCTTGTCCTGCAGGTATTTGCCGAGCCTTAGCAATCCCTGTGCTGCAATGGCAGCGGCCGAGCTATCCACGGGTTCAAAATCATTAAAGGGATCGGCGGGTTTGTTTAAATAATCTCCTATTTTATTCAAACCAGGAGCCCCTGTATCCCAATACGGAATTCCATCAGAGGGAGTATGATCAATATAAAAATCGCAGGTTGCTTTCGCACCTTTAAGCAGGAGCGAAATAATATTTCCTTTTTTGGCATATAGGGCAATGTCATTTTCACTTATCGTGTCGAACCATTCGAGTTCTTCCGCAAATCCGCACATTGCCCATGCCAGCCCTCTTGTCCAGGTACTGAAACCGGTATAACCCTGCTGTGAATTGGGGCAGCGGAAATTGCCGTCTTTTACATTAAAGATGCTTTCATGCGCAGTGCGCCCCCAAACATCGTATATATCACGCCCTTCATTATAGAATATGGAATATTTGCCCGTGGCTGCCAGATGTTGAATGGCACGATCCAGCAGGCTGATCTTTTGATCGCCTTCAGCCTGCAAAAAATGACCGAGAGAATGACTTACTATTAGCGCCCGAACAGAACGGATGGTATCTACAAAAAGAGAGTGCGGACCATTGAACGAATAAATGTAGCCACCCTCTTTTATGCTTGTCCAGCGGCTTGCCTGCACGGCGCCGGAAATTTTCAGGGCCAGCGTATAAAAACTCTTTTCCCATTCACTATAAGGAATTTTGCCTTCGTGCATCAGGCGCAGTAAGTTGCCATAAGTGCTTACATTATTAAATCCATGATCGTGCACGCCTGTATGACTGATATGGGGCGCCATGGCAGCAACCGTTTTATTGCGGGCAAGTTCCAGTAACGGTTTTTCCCCGGTAGCATCATATTGTAAAATAGCGGAGCCATATTGAAAGCCCTGCGTCCATTCCGTCCATCCCCTTGTGGTATAATGGCCATTTATGGTAAAAACCGGAGAGCCTTTAGATGAATCATAATCTTTTTCAATAAGGGCAATTTTCTTTTCCGAGATATCCCAGAATTTTTTCAGTTTATTGTTGCAGCCGGATGCCTGTAAGTTTGTTTTTATTTTTATCATTAATGCCTGCTTAAAAAAATTATTTAATCCTTGTCATATTGGCGGGAGCATTTCACCTGCATACGTATTTTGGATGCAAAAGATATAATTTTTATGCCGTATAGAATAGAACTAATTCATTTTTTTAGAGCAATAATGAAAGTTGGGAAGGGAGCGATAACGGAATATTAACGCTCTGTTGCAGTATGGGTTGTTGTTTTTTGGGAATAGAATACAACGAAGATGCCTGACAATGATAAGATTGCGGAAATAAAGTAAAAGCAAAGGCTTACTGAAACAGCCATATCATTATTTAGCTGAAGTATGGAAGCCGCCCAAACGATGGCAATTTCACGGGCGCCTAACCCGCCTATACTGAAAGGAAAAAGCGTGGATAGTGATGATAAAAGAAATATGGTAAAATAAGCGAAATAAAATTCGTGGCAGCCCAAGGCTTTTAATATAAATGCAACGGAAACAAGCTGGCAGCTTTGTACCAGTAAAGCTAAAAAATGTGTTTTGAAGAACCGGGCACTATGTGTGTGGAAAAAGAAACGGATAACAAAGTAATATATAATGCTGCCTGCCACAAAACCGCCTGCTATCAGCCAGGTATAATTATTGAACAGCGGAACAAATAAAGATAATGATACAATAAGAAAGCACAGGGCCCATAATCCGCTCAGGCGGTCAAAAAAAACAGCACTGAAAATTTGTTTGGACGCTGTGTTGTATTGTTTGCGAAGGGTTAGTATTTTATACCCATCGCCTCCAATGCCCCCCGGTAAAAAAATATTATAAAACATTCCCTGTATGTACAATATAATATTGTGCTTAACAGATATGGGGAGCCGGATGTTTTTAAAAAAATTCAGCAGGCGAAAGGAAGAGATGAATTGCGAAAGCGCAAAGAAAAGCAATGCCGGTGCAAAAAGCCATACTATTGCATTGTTCCATATGCGGGATAAGGCATTAAGATCAACTTTAGTATAAACAATCCATAAAGTAAGGCCTGTAACAGCCAGCTTTAAAAATACTTTAATGATATTCCAGGCTCTTTTCCTGTCCATGTACAATACGTCTGATCTGGTATGTTTTTTTATTCCCGGCTTCAAAGTAAATGCGGATGCTGATCTCTGCCAAAAATCCCAGGGTAATTAATTGTATACCACCCAGCAAAAGCAACAATCCCAGAATCAGTAAAGGCTTTCCCCATATATCATGTCCCATCATTTTTAAAACAAGGAGGTATATATTCGTGATCAACCCTATACTGAACATAATAAAGCCAAGCGTGCCAAACAGGTGCATGGGCTTTTGTATATATTTTCTGAAGAATATCATGGTAATGAGATCCGACATTACCCTGAACGTTCGGCCGAGCCCGTATTTTGATTGTCCGTATTTGCGTGGATGATGTTTTACATCTACCTGCACAATACTGGCGCCCTGTAGTTTGGCCAGCACCGGGATAAAGCGGTGCATTTCGCCATATAATCCAAGGTCATCCGCAATTTCTTTTTTGAAGATCTTCAAAGTACAGCCATAGTCTTTAATATGCACACCTGTAAATTTCCTTATAAAGTAGTTCGCCACCCTGCTGGGTATTTTGCGTAAAATAAACCCATCCTGCCTGTCTTTACGGTTGCCTGCCACTACATCCCAGTCTTCCGACTTTAATTTATCAAGCATAAACGGGATATCGCTGCTGTCGTTCTGAAGGTCGCCATCCAGTAATGCCACATACCTGCCTGTTGCATGATGAATACCGGCTGTCATGGCCGTGCTTTGCCCGTAATTTTTTCTCAGCTCAATCAGGGTGATCCTTTCATCAGCTATTTTCCGGATTGCTCTTGGCGTGCCATCTGTTGATCCGTCGTCTACAAAAATTACTTCGTAGTCAATGCCCGACAGATCATATTTTAATTTTCTTACGAGGGGGCTGATGTTTTCCCGTTCATTTAAAACAGTTATTATAATAGATAGTTCCGGAGTCATAAAAAATGTTTTTAAGGTGAAATTTTCAGAAGGTACAATCTGTCGAGCGTTTTCGGCCGGGTAGCCGGATTTAAGAAGGCAAGTTTCAACCGGGTAATATGAAAATGTTCGCTTTCGATCGTTTCCGCAACCGGTACCTGGCTCTGTTTTAAGGAGTCCAGTCCTGGTGCATCGGTAAGAAGCCAGTATGCCCTACCGGACTTGTTTATAATTTCCTCAAGAGAGAACGTTGGTGCAAGATGTTCGGTATCGAAATCAAATGCAAAATTATAGGTATTATAATAATAAACATCGGCCGGGTCAATTTGTTTTTCCCGCGAAAGCTTAGCCAGGTTCAAACCACCCTCATAACGCAGTAATTGAGGGTAAAAAAAGCCATTCAGTATAATATTTACCAATGCAATACCGGTAACGCTTACAGCAGTGATCTTAGAGAGTGGCTTTTGCCTGCTAAAGGTGCACCAGCATATAAACAAAAGTGCTGCTAATGCGAGTGTGCAGACCAAAGCAATATGAACAGGGAAAAACCATATATACAATACCGCAATAAGTATTACCATTAGCAGGGAAATACTTATCTGGAGCCTTGAAATTACATTTAGTATTTTCCTGTAACCATGTTGATCATCCAGCTCTACCAATTTTGCAGCGGTTAAAACAGCAAGAAAAGGGAAAATAATATTGAGGTAATGCGGAAGCTGAAACCGGGAAGCTGAAATTAAAATGAAAACAAATACAATGGTACCGATAGTAAACGCTTCTGCGTTTTTTGCAAAAGCAAATTTCGTTACCCACAAATTTTTTATGCGGCTCGCCGCTGCATAATAAGCCAGCAGTGCCCAGGGCAGAAATGCCCATAGCAGCGTATGGAAATAAAAAAAATAATCCTTTTTACCTCCGCCCCAGTTTTCCCCTTCCAGCCTTTCTATGTTCTGTCCCCATAAAATGAATTGTATACCCGAAATATGGTTCATTCCCCTGATCTCTTTTTCAGGATGAAGATCAAACTGGAGGTAATAACAGTATAATACCGGAAGCATAAAAACAATGGTGCACAATGCAACGATTACCCATTTGATATGGAAAAGCTGCGAAAAATCGCGTTTATACAGCAGGTAGAAGAACAAGGCTCCACAGGGAATAGCGATGCCTGCCATGCCTTTGGTAGAAAAGCCTAACGCCATAAACAAGGCTGCTGCTATTGCGTTATACCATTTTTTTGCGATGGTGGCTTCAAGCAATTGCCAGGAGGCTAAAATAATGCAGGCTGTAAGAATGGCGTCCATACGTACATCCATGCAGGCGAGTATGAAGGCCTGGGAAGAGACCAATATTAATGCGGCCAGCTTGCCTGTTTCTGCATTATACAGCCGTTTCCCTGTTTTATACGTTGCCCATGCGCCGGCGATGCTAAAAAGCAATGAAGGCAATTTATACGCAAAGGGAGTAACTCCAAATATGTGGTAGCTTGCTGCGGCCAGCCAAAATAATAAATGAGGCTTGTCTAAATAATCTTTTCCACGATCAATTAAATCTACATAATTATGGTGTTGATACATGTGAAGGGCGATGTTGGCATGATGAGAAGCATCGCCATTCATCAGGGGCAGAAATAATCCCAGCAGGTAACATATGCTAACAATAAAAAGTAAAAGGATGTACTGCCTTTTACCTGAGAAAGGAAACATAACAGTAATGTATAAGGTTTAATGCCCAATCTTTGCTGATGCGGCCGAACAGTTGCTTTTTGACTGGCAAAATTACCTTATTTATAGAACAGCAATACAAATGCAAAACGTAATCCGACCGTTTATCACAAACTATACCGGAAGTAGTTGAATAGGTGCGCCAGGGAGCCCTTTAATTTACTACGAGTTCACTTAAAAACACCCAGCCTGGTTTTCCTTTATTATTATGCCATGCGGGAAGCGCAGAAATGGGTTTTATTATAATCTTCAGGCACAACACTTCTGCCGTTGTTAAGCTAACGCTTTCCTGTAAAGATGCGGCAGGCTTGTTTTTTTCGGGTATGACAGGGGTTAGTTTACCCAGTAGTTTTAATTGTGCTTTATCTATTCCTCCCCATACTTCTATTTTCGCGGGCGGGAAAATGTGTCCGCCTGTATTTTGCAGCATTTGGAACAGAACATTTTTCGGACTTACCGCTTTATTGAAAAATAAATAATATGCGGCTTCATTTTTTTGGTAGCCCAGCCATTCTCCATTAGAAAAATTGGCAAAATCGCCCAATGTTCCATCGGTAAGCAGGGCAGGGGTTTCCGCACTGTATTTTGGATCGGGCCTGGTAATGAAGGATATAGAATCGGGCACAAATCCCTGCTTAATAAAAGCAGCCTGCACCGGTGTGCTTCCATACCATCCTTTTTTGTAAGCCTTCGCTATTAGCGTAACGCTTTGGTCAACAGCAATAGGTTCGGTATACAGCTTTCCACTCAGACTGTCGGGTTGTGTTCCATCTAAAGTATACCGTATATCCACACCTTTAAAGGGATGCTTGATTTCCAGCGTGGTAGTCTTATTAAAAATGCCCTGTGGTGTTTTTATAATAGGAGGGCTCAGCGCTATGATCACATCTCCCTTATCAATATAACCTGTTTCGATATAAACATTTGAAAATTTTTTCTTAAGCGGTTGTAATTGCAGACTGTCTATTTTGGTATCCCATACAAATACAGATTCCAGTTCGGGCAGGGGTAGAATTTTTGCTAATGCAGCAGCGGTAACTGCAGTACCGGAAAGCGTTATTTCGCGCAGCTTTTGCAATGTATTTAACTGTTCTACTCCTTTAGCTGTAACGTCGGTATAATTGAGGTTCAGCTTTTGCAGGTTAACCAATTGCTGAATCACTTTCATATCTTCATCCTTAACAGGCAGGCGCGACAGGTTCAATTCTACGATCTGTTGTTTTACGGGCAGAAGCTCTTCCAGCGCTTTGGTGGAAAATATATTGCGGCCATATAAATTAACCGAAAGCGCCGGTGAATTTTTCCCCAGCGGTACTACCATGCGGTAATTATTATTTAAAGCGAGCACTTTCTTTTCATCGGCCGCTTCAAAATCATACACGGGCTCAGCGGTATTTTCATCAGCCTGTAAATAATTGGTAGCCAGCAAGCGGAATGAATCCTGCTCCGGCAGGCTGAATAATTTACTTTCTGTTACCGCGCCTGATTTAATCCATGCGTACAACAATGCAGATTCAGCTTCTGTTAATTGCGGCTTGGCGGCAGGTGGCATATGCTTTTTGTCGTCTACCGGTAAGTGCAGGCGCCGGATCATTAAACTCGTATCTGGCTGCCCGGGAATAAATAAAGGCCCGGATTTACCACCTGCCAGAACACCCTTGAGGTTTTCGAGCAGCAGTTCCCCTTTCAGTTTCGACGCACTGTGGCAGCCGGTGCATTTGCTTTCAAGAATGGGTTGTATTACATCGGCAAATACAACTGCTTTTTCAGGAGGCACAAATTCTTTCTGTTGATTTAAAACAGGGGCCAGCACATAATCTACTCCATGGGTTAAATTGGCGCCCCAATGCCCTGTTATTATAATGGCAAACGTGGCGGCGACAGTAAAAAATTTCGTGAATACAATATGTTTAACCAAAAAGTCGTGATAAGAATAGAAGAGAAATCCCAGTATGGCAATGCTAACTCCGCCCCATTTATGCCAGAGCAATAAATCGCCTCCGCTCACATCTTCCAGGGATAACAGCATGCCCAGGATAGCGGTAATTACTGCCGATAAAGCCGCTGTAAGCCGCAACAAGGACAGCCATTCATTTTCTGCGCCTTTACTAACGGGGATCCACATTGTAAAAAAAGAGATCAGCAGTAATACGATAGGAAAATGAAGAAACATAGGGTGCAGCCTGCCTGCCACGGCAAGCCAACTGGGTATGTGCAGGAAGCTTTCAAATACAACCAAAAAAAGAAGAAAGACCATGCTGCCGAATAATACCCCGCCACCGATTCTTTTAACTGTTTGCATGTATATCGCTATAATTTTAAAATCGTTGTATATATCTGTTTGCTTAGCCCGTTTAAATTATCAGTACTGTGTTTGTACTAAAATATCGCCGGTATCCGGTAATGTCATGAAAAGCAACCTGCTTCTCTCACCTCTCCCTTCTCACCTCTCTCATCACACTATTCACTACTCACCTCTTACACCCTGCTAAACTTATAGGGGTATACTTTGTTTGATGCCCATTGTGCCACATAAATACTTCCTTCGTCATCTATGCACACATCGTGCGGATGAACAAATATCTTTTCCGTTTGCGACATCGGCTGAAGTTTGCCGTCTTTATAAACCGGTTCTGATCCGCCGATATTGGAAACCACTTTATTGTTTTTATCTAATATGGTTACAAAACCTGTTCCCGGGGAGTTTAAATCAGGTGAACGCAACACCGCTGCATACAGGTGATCGCCATGTATAACCGGCCGGCAAACGCAGGCTCCCGGTAATTCAATTACCTCTATCAGCTTTCCATCCATTGAAAATCTTTTGAAACAATTGCGTGTACGGTCGGTGATCAGCAAAGAAGGCGTTCCCTGTCTCCTGTCAACTGTTATACCATGCGCATTGTCAAGATTGGCTGTAGTATCTCCTTTGCCTCCAAAAAAATGTTTCAATTTTCCTTTTTCATCGTAATGCATAATGTATTGCGAACCATAGCCATCGGCAATATAAAAATCGCCGTTGTCTAAAACCGTTGTTTCTGTAGGAACGAATGCCTCCTTCTTTTCATACACACCTGTTTCCTTTGGATAATCTATCGTTAGTAAAATCTTGCCGTCCATCGTGGTTTTATATACCTGGTGCTTGTTGGTATCGGTAATAAATAGATATTCTTCTCCCCCGGCACGATGCAATGTAAGCCCGTGTGCACCCGGGAATTCATGACCCCAGCTTCCTTTTAGCTTACCCGATTTATTGTAAATAAGAATATTGTTTTTAGTTTCATTTGTTAGCAAAATGATGCGTCCTTTTTTATCCTGTATCATTTCGTGGCAATCCTTTACAGGATATTTTTCCGGGTTTAAGGCGCCCCATTTTACATTCATGCGGTAACGCATATCATTGTGCCCGTATATGGGGTCATTTTTTCCGGCAAACATATCTTTTGTAATGGCTACAGCACCTGCTGCTAATCCTGCGTTTTTTAAAAATTTCCTTCTGTTCATAAAGAATCGTTGTAGTAAGATTAATTGTAGAGAAATAAATTATTATGTAATGATATCTTTTACTACCGTGCCTGAAACATCTGTTAGCCTGTACCTTCTTCCCTGGAAGCGATAGGTAAGCCTTTCATGATCAAAGCCCAGTTGATTTAATATAGTAGCATGAAAATCGTTTATATGTACAGGGTTTTTAACGATATTATATCCGAATTCATCCGTTTCACCATACACCATTCCGGGTTTTATGCCACCGCCTGCCATCCAAATGGTAAAGCAGCGCGGATGGTGATCCCTGCCGTAATTATCCTCACTCATAGCGCCCTGGCAATAATTGGTTCTTCCAAATTCGCCGCCCCATATAACTAAAGTTTCATCTAATAATCCTCTTTGCTTAAGATCTGTGATCAATGCGGCGGATGGCTGGTCAACATCCCTCCCCTGTCCTCTCATTTCATTAGGCAGGTTGCCATGCTGATCCCATCCCTGGTGATACAGTTGTATAAAACGAACACCATTTTCCGACAGTTTGCGCGCCAGCAGGCAATTAGCGGCATAAGTGCCTGGCACCAGGCATTCCGATCCGTAGAGTTTCACTATATCATCCGACTCCTTTGATACATCCATGATTTCCGGTACGGCGGTTTGCATCCTGTACGCCATCTCATACTGTTGAATCTTGGTAGCAATTTCGGGGTCGCCAAAATTTTTGAGCTGTATTTCATTGAGCGCCGCAACCTTGTCTAACATTTTACGACGGGCTTCCCTGTCCATTCCATCGGGATCCTGTAAATATAAAATGGGGTTTTCACCACTGCTGAACTGTACGCCCTGGTGAATGGAATCCAAAAATCCGTTCGACCATAATTTTGAGTATACACCCTGCCCGTTTCCTTTACCGCGGGATAGTAATACGCAAAATGCAGGCAGGTTCTTATTTTCCGTACCCAATCCATAGCTCACCCACGAACCCATGCTGGGGCGGTTCCCCTGCTGGGCGCCTGTTTGAAAAAAGGTTAAGGCCGGATCGTGGTTAATGGCTTCAGTATGCATTGATCTTACAATGCAAAGATCATCTACGATCTTCGCCATATGCGGGAATATTTCGCTTACCCACGCACCGGATTGCCCATGCTGGTTAAATTTATAGTAAGACCCCACCAGCGGAAATGATTTCTGTCCCGAAGTCATGCCTGTTAAGCGCTGACCCTGCCGTATGGATTCAGGAAGATCCTGTCCCATCATTTTATTGAGCGTAGGCTTATAATCAAATGTTTCTAATTGCGATGGTGCGCCATTTTGAAACAGGTAAATGACTCTTTTTGCCTTCGGGGCAAAATGAGGGATACCAGGTATAAATCCCGCCTCCTCTTCCGCGGATCCTTCAAAGAGCCCAGGAATAAGCAACGAACCTAAGGCTGCACTGCCCAGCCCGATGCTCATGCGCGATAAAAATTTGCGGCGGTTAATATTTAACCCGTGTTGTAATAATTCTTTATCCATCACATCCTATGTTTTTGTAATTGCTTCTTCCATATTGTATATTACCTGCACCAGCCGTGCAAGAGCGGCTACTTCAGGGCCAGGAGCACTCTTCATTTTGTATTCTCCCACTTTTGTAACCTTTGCTATATTTTCCGGGTTGGCTTTAAACCAGGCATCCTGCTCATTGAAATATTGTATTAAAATATCCTGCTCCTGTTTATCCGGATGCCGGTTAATGATGCGTAAAAAAGCCTCAGTAACGGCCGCTTCAGTTTTTTCTTTCCTTTGCGTTAAGTGATCGGCCAGCGCCACCGATGCTTCTAATATAGTGGGATCATTCATCATGATCAGCGCCTGCAAAGGAGTATTGGTCCTTGATCTTTTTACTTCGCACTGATCGCGGTTGCTGGCATCAAAGATCATCATGGAAGGCGGTGGAACAGTGCGTTTAATAAAAGTATATAAGCCTCTCCTGTATAGTTTATCGCCGTGATCCTGCTTATAGGTTGCCAGTGAGCCCCTGCCCGATGTTGCCAGTTCCCACAAACCCGGTGGTTGATAAGGTTTAACACTGGGCCCGCCTATAACAGGTTGTAATAATCCACTGCTTGCCAGTGCCATATCCCGTATCATTTCGGCATTCATACGAATGCGCGGCGCGTAGGATAAATAAATATTCTGGGGGTCGGCTTTTAATTTTTCGGGTGAGATGACCGATGATTGCCGGTAAGTAGCCGACATATATATTTGCTTTACCAGTCTTTTAATATTCCACCCGTTTTCCCGGAAATCTACTGCCAGCCAGTCTAATAATTTAGGATTGGTAGGTAAGTCACCCTGCATGCCAAAATCGTTGGCAGATTTTACAATGCCTCTTCCAAAAATCTCCTGCCATACCCTGTTTACAAAAACCCTGGCGGTAAGCGGGTGTTTGGCATCAAAAAGCCATTCCGACAAACCCAGACGATTTTTAGGAAGATCGTCAGGGAAAGCCATAATAGATTTGGGTGTACCGGGTTGTACTTCCTCCGCATGCTGATCGTATACTCCACGCGAAAGGATATACGTTTTTCTTGCCGTATCCATGTCCTTCATTACCGATACCTGCAGTCCTGCAGTATCTGTACTGGTAATAAAGTTCAATACGCCCTGTAAATCTTCCCGTGTAATATCCATCCGTGGATTTTTGGCGTAAGTATCGCTTCCGCCAACTGTAGATTCTAATCCTACTTCTTTAATACTGTTGAAGAAAGCGGAAAGCTGGTAAAAATTTTTTTGTGAAATGGGGTCATATTTATGATCGTGACATTTGGCGCATTCAATGGTCATGCCCAGTATTGCCGTGCCCAGCGTATTGGTTCTGTCTACCACGTATTCCACGCGGTATTCTTCATCAATAACACCACCTTCTTCCGTAATTTTATGATTACGGTTAAAGCCGGTTGCCAGTATCTGCTCTTTTGTAGCGTCCGGAATTAAATCACCTGCCAACTGCCAGGTAATGAACTTATCGTATGATAGATTTTCATTAAAAGCATGAATCACCCAGTCGCGCCAGGGCCATTGCGACCTGTAATTATCATCCTGGTAACCATGCGAATCGGCATACCTTGCTGCATCTAACCACGGGATAGCCATTCTTTCTCCATAGGCAGGTTGCTGTAATAAGGCATCAATCATTTTTTCATATGCGTTGGGATCCGTGCTTTTTGCGAAGCTGTCTATCATGCCGGGAGTTGGCGGAAGCCCTGTAATATCTAATGCAATACGTCTCAGCAATCTTTCTTTGTCTGCTTCTTCATTGGGTGTAAGCCCATGCTCCTCCATCTTGCTTAAAACGAAATGATCAATTTCATTTTTCGGCCACGTTTTATTCTTTACTTTAGGAAGTGGTGCTTTTTGCGGAGGTACAAAGGCCCAGTGGGGTTCATATTTTGCGCCTTCTTCAATCCATTTTTTTATAATAACAACTTCGGCTTCGGTAAGGGTGGGCAAATTGCTTGAAGCAGGCGGCATCATAATAGCGGTATCGGTAGTTGATACGCGGATATAAAGCTCAGATAAGCCGGGCTTTCCGGGTACAATAGCATGTGCTTTGGGATTATCTTTTAATGCCTTGTAAGCTTCTTTCTCAATATCCAGCCGCAGGCCGGCTTCGCGTTTATTGGCATCCGGTCCATGGCAGGCGTAGCATTTGTCGGAAAGGATAGGGCGTACCTGGAAATTATAACTGATGGTTTCTGCACCAGCATCTTTATTTGTCTTTTCGCCTGAAAAGTAGACGAAAGTGAATATCACTGCTGCCCCAATCAAACAAATTAAAGCAACTATATAAAACTTCTTCATAATGCAAGTTTAACAACCGGGTTTTCCAAAGTTGTTTAAAGGATTACCTTAATTACCTGGTATTCCTTATAAGATTGTTTAAGGATGAAAATTATTATGGTAACAATAGTGCTTTACTAAGTGTGCCCTAAAGTTAAAGAATCTTTACAGTATCATTGCGATTTTTAAATAACTTATGATTATTTGGCGATTGCATTGTAATAATTAGTTATGTATCACTCATGTTTTTGTAATAGCTTCTGCCATATTGTATATTACCTGCACCAGCCGTGTTAATGCGGCTGTTTCCGGGCCTGCTTTGTTCTTCATTTTATATTCTCCGGCTTTTGTAACTTTTTCTATATTGGCGGGGTTGGTCTTAAAGTAAACTTCCTGTTCTTTATAATATTGCATTAAAATATCAAGTTCCTGCTTGCCGGGCTCCCGGTTAATGATGCGTTTAAAAGCATTGGTAACAGCCGCCTGCGCAGCGATTTTCTTTCCTGCCAGGCCATCGGCAAGGGCAACAGATGCTTCCAGTACTGTGGGGTCATTCATCATAATTAAAGCCTGTAAAGGTGTATTGGTTCTGGATCGTTTAACCTCACACTGATCGCGGTTGCTGGCGTCAAAAATCAGCATAGCGGGTGGAGGCACTGTTCGCTTAATAAAAGTATACATTCCTCTCCGGTATAGCTGCTCGCCATGATCCTGTTTGTATATCGTTAACGTTCCCCTGCCTGCCGTAGCCAGTTCCCACAAACCCGGTGGCTGGTAAGGTTTAACGCTGGGTCCGCCTATTATGGGTTGTAATAATCCGCTGCTCGCCAGTACCAGGTCGCGGATCATTTCTGCATTCATGCGAATACGAGGAGCGTAGGATAAATAAATATTCTGGGGGTCGGCTTTTAACTTTTCTGGTGGTATGGCTGAAGATTGCCGGTAAGTAGCCGACATATATATTTGCTTTACCAGTCTTTTAATATTCCACCTGTTTTCCCGGAAATCTACTGCCAGCCAGTCTAATAATTTAGGATTGGTAGGCAATTCGCCCTGCATGCCAAAATCGTTGGCAGATTTTACAATGCCTCTTCCAAAAATCTCCTGCCATATTCTGTTTACAAAAACCCTGGCGGTAAGCGGGTGTTTGGCATCAAAAAGCCATTCCGACAAACCCAGACGGTTTTTAGGAAGATCGTCAGGAAAAGCCATAATGGATTTGGGTGTACCGGGTTGTACTTCCTCCGCATGCTGATCATATGCGCCTCTTGAAAGGATGTAGGTTTTTCTTGCCGTATCCAGATCCTTCATTACAGACACCTGTAATCCTGCCGTATCTCTTGAAGTGGTAATAAAGCTCAGCACGCCATTCAGATCCTCCCGGGTAATATCCATGCGAGGGTTTTTGGCAGGGGCAATAGCATCCAATCCCACCTCTTTAATACTGTTGAAGAAAGCGGAAAGCTGGTAAAAATTTTTTTGTGAAATGGGGTCATATTTATGATCGTGGCATCTGGCGCATTCAATGGTCATGCCCAGTATTGCCGTGCCCAGTGTATTGGTTCTGTCTACCACGTATTCCACACGGTATTCTTCATCAATAACACCACCTTCATCGGTAATTTTATGATTACGGTTAAAGCCGGTTGCCAGTATCTGCTCTTTTGTAGCGTCCGGAATTAAATCACCTGCCAACTGCCAGGTAATGAACTTATCATATGGTAAGTTTTCATTAAAAGCATGAATCACCCAGTCGCGCCAGGGCCATTGCGACCTGTAAAAATCATCTGTGTAGCCACCCGAATCGGCAAACCTTGCTGCATCTAACCACGGGATAGCCATTCTTTCTCCATAGGCAGGTTGCTGTAATAAGGCATCAATCATTTTTTCATATGCGTTGGGATCCGTGCTTTTTGCGAAGCTGTCTATCATGCCGGGAGTTGGCGGAAGCCCTGTAATATCTAATGCAATGCGTCTCAGCAATCTTTCTTTGTCTGCTTCTTCATTGGGTGTAAGCCCATGCTCCTCCATCTTGCTTAAAACGAAATGATCAATTTCATTTTTCGGCCACGTTTTATTCTTTACTTTAGGAAGTGGTGCTTTTTGCGGAGGTACAAAGGCCCAGTGGGGTTCATATTTTGCGCCTTCTTCAATCCATTTTTTTATAATAACAACTTCGGCTTCGGTAAGGGTGGGCAAATTGCTTGAAGCAGGTGGCATCATAATAGCGGTATCGGTAGTTGACACGCGGATATAAAGCTCAGATAAGCCGGGCTTTCCGGGTACAATAGCATGTGCTTTGGGATTATCTTTTAATGCCTTGTAAGCCTCTTTCTCAATATCCAGCCTCAGGCCGGCTTCGCGTTTATTGGCATCCGGTCCATGGCAGGCGTAGCATTTGTCGGAAAGGATAGGGCGTACCTGGAAATTATAACTGATGGCATCCGGCTTATTGATGTTACTGGATTTTTTACCGGAAAAGCATATGAAAGTAAACAAAGCTATCCCACCAATTAAACAAAATAGTATTACTATATATTTTTTTTTCATAATGCAGTTTAACAACCGTTAACAGAGTTGTTTAAGAATATTATATGTTGATTGTTGGTGTGAGGTGAAATATTCTGTACTTATTGGCTTTGAAACTGAATTTAAAGTTAAAGAAATCTTTGCACTATGCTCCGGCGTTTTAAAGCGTTATATAATGATTGTGACAAATAATAAAAATGTAATCTTTTGCTTTTGATGCAACACTCTCTTATTGCAGGCTGTCAGGAAGAATGCAATACTATTTTTCAGCATATAAATAAAAAGCAAAAATTTATACCATGATAGTCACACCGGCACCATGGAACAGTAATTGATACGAAAAAAATTAAGCAAGCCCTGTTTACACTGCCATAGGGTTGTCACCAGCCCGTTTTAAGTTTGCATAGTATAATTTCATAATGCAAATTAACTGTATAACAAACCCCGGGAATGTTTTTGCCTGATTTAAAAAAATACTAAAACAATGGAACAGTTGGTAGAAGTATTCAAGACAAATGTTGAACAGGAAACACAGGCGGCCAAACTACTGGCCGCATTGGTTGATTATTTTCCGGCGTATAAGATTAATTTCGATCTGCAGGATTGCGATAAGATTTTGCGTGTAGAAAGTCGTAATGGCGCTATAGACAATAACCGGATAATAGAAGCAATTGGTGATTTCGGATATGCCATCGAAGAATTGCCGGATTAGAAGAATTTGAGATTTATGATTTAGGATTTGAGATTGAATTCCGCTTCGGATTTGAAATTTGACTCTGCCCCGGCGGGCAGGTTTTATTTGGTTTTTGTTTTTTGGTTCTTATTTTTTCTTCGAATTTAAAAATTAGGTTTCGGAATTCATTTTACTATATGTCTTACAGAAAGGTAATCTTATATATCGCTATGAGCCTCGATGGCTATATTGCAAAAGATGAGGATAATATTGATTTCCTTTCGGTTGTGGAGACGCCCGGGGAAGATTATGGTTATGCTGCTTTTCAGCAAACAGTTGATACGCTGATCTGGGGCAGAAAAACATATGATAAGGTTTTGTCTTTCGGTATTGATTTCCCGCACAAAAACAAAAAATGTTATGTGTTGTCCAGGTCTAAAACCGGTCATGATGAAAATGTAGAATATTACAACGGGGATATTAAGAATTTGATAGAGCAAATAAGAAAGAAAGACGGGAAGAATATTTATTGCGATGGGGGAGGAGAGCTGCTGTATGAACTGCTGAAGCATTCGCTGATTGACCAGATGATTATTTCTGTAATACCGCATTTAGTGGGTAATGGCATAAGGCTGTTCAAAGATAAACTACCAGAGCAGGCGTTGAAATTAACCCAAAGTGTAACATTTCCATCAGGGCTGGTGCAGCTTTGGTATGAGAAAGACTGAATTGACACGAAGCCCTTTTTTATTTATTATAAGGCGAATCCTGATCGTACCTCCGCATTTTATAATCAAATCCAAATTCACTCCTCATACTGCTGCAATGCACTATGGTACCGGTTTTAAATGCAATTAACCGCAAGGCGCTGTAGCCTGGGTAAATGATCAGCATGACCATGTCGATAGTCCAATGCCTGTTGTGGTTCATTATGCTTATTAATATTTAACAATAGAAATTTATTCTTAATCAATTATTATTGTTTGATTATTTTTAATTCTAAAACTCAGGGGAAAGAATGTATAACCCATCACCATATGATGAGAAAGCCGTTCTTTTAGCGGTGGCAAAAGGCGATGAGGAAGCTTTTACAAAAATTTATCACCATTATCGCAACAAAATCTTTACTGTTGCCTTTAAACTTATAGAATCGGAACAGGCGGCAGAAGAAATCGTTCAGGATGTATTTCTGAAAGTATGGCTTAAACGCAGCCATCTAAAGGAGGTAGAGCGGTTTGACTCCTGGCTTTTTATCATTGCACGCAATATGGTGTATTCTTTTCTCAGAAGTGGCGCCAATAATGTGAAAACGCTAACGCCGGAAAATGTTGATCCGGGATTTAGGGATTTATCCCAGGCAGATGCAGACCGGCTGGATGAAAAGGAGTTACGGCAGGTATTGGAACAGGCCGTTTGCAGGTTGCCTCCTCAACAAAGACTGGTATACCTGCTCAGCAAAGAAGAAGGATTAAAGCAAAAGGATATCTCAGAAAAAATGCAGATCGCCCCTGAAACTGTGAAGAAGCACCTCCAATATGCTATGCGAAGCATCCGGGCCTATATTCTTTCCAGGACGGATATCAGCCTTGCTATCTTTATTTTATGGGGATTTTGCAATATTTAAAATTCTCTTACCCCCTCCATAGTTTTTACGCGTCTTTAAGTACAGCGCCCTTTGCACTTAAGGACTAATTCGATCGTTATGGCTGTATCAGCACTGGCATATCTATTCAAAAAAAAACTGGCAAAAACAGCATCTGCTGAGGAAAAAGCTGCCCTGAAGCAATTGCTTCAGGATCCGCGGAATGAACCGGAGTTTAAAAGGTTACTGGATGAGGCATTTCGGGAAACAGGAGAAGAGCTTAAGATGAATGAAGTAGCTGCTGACCAGGTATTGGAAATAATTTTCAATGCTGAAAATAAGACCGATGGCAGCGGAAAGGTTGTGCGGATGGCTTCCCGGAAACGCAGAAACATCGTTGCCGCTGCAATAGCATGCATTCTCATCGTTAGCAGTCTTTGGATTATGCGGGAAATCAGGCAAGGCCGGAATACGGAACTGGTGCAAAATACAATACAGCATGATCTTGCTCCACCCGCATCACCAAAGGCGGTGCTTACGCTTTCTTCAGGAGCTAAAATCTTCCTGGATAGTGCCGGTTCGGGATCAATCGCAAAAGAAGGGAATGTAAACGTGGTGAAAATGCCCGATGGCCAGATCGTGTATAAAGGACAGGGAAAAGAAATCAGCTACCATACCATCAGTCTCCCAAGAGGTAGCAGACCAATGCAGCTTACGCTCTCTGATGGCAGTCATATCTGGCTTAATGCGGCATCTTCCATAACCTATCCTGCAGCATTTTCCGGAGCGAAAAGAAATGTAACCATTCAGGGAGAAGTTTATTTTGAAGTTGCTAAAAACCCTTCAGCCCCTTTCACGGTGCAAACCGGTCAAACAACCGTGGAGGTACTCGGCACTCACTTTAATGTTAATAGCTATGAAGATGAGTCGGGTGTAAGCATAACCTTGCTGGAAGGAAGTGTAAAGGTAGAAAAAACAGGTGCCGGTAAGGTATCACGTATGCTCACACCTGGTCAGCAGGCAATTGTTACACAATCAATAACCCTGGTAGATAAAGCCGATACAGAAGCTGTAATGGCCTGGAAAAACGGTTATTTTTCTTTAAAAGGAGCAGACCTTACCTCCATTATGCGGCAGGTTTCGAGGTGGTATGATGTAGAAGTAAGCTATAAAGGGGAAATAACCGATAAAAGGTTTGTAGGTATTATAAGCAGGGACGTCAGTTTGTCTGATCTGCTTAAATCGCTGCATGAATTTGGTATCAGGGGACAACTGGATAATCAAAAGCTGACTATAGAGAGCAAATGATTTTCGGGTTGCTGAAAGAAAACAGGGAAGTGTTTGCATCACTCCCCTGCGCTTGATTCGGTTAACCTTCTAAATACAGGTCGTGGACGACTGCTTTATTTATTAACCAAAACCATAACAAAGTTATGTTAAATGCTCTTTGTTCCTGCACCCATATTCACTGGGGCGCCGGATTTACCAAAACACTGCGAATTATGAGAATTACGGTGCTGCTATTATTTGTCGCCTGTATGCAGGTGAGTGCCACTGGATTTACGCAGAGCATTACACTTTCGCTGAAAAACGTCTCACTGGAAAAAGTATTCAATGAGATCAAAAATCAAACAGGTTATTCTTTCCTGATTGATCAAAAAGACATCAGGAAAACCAATGCCGTTGATATAGACATCAAAGATGCTTCGCTGCCTGAAGTATTAGATGCCTGTTTAAAAAACCAGCATTTAAACTATAAGATAATAGGCAAACTTATCGTTATCACCCCCTTGCGGGGTGGTCCGGAACCTCCGCCGGTAATGGAGCCGCCGGTTGAAGTAAACGGCAGGATAACGAATGAGAAAAATGAACCGCTTGAAGGAGCGAGTATCATTGTTAAAGGCACAGGCACAGGAGCCAATACCGATGATAAAGGCATGTTCATGCTGAAAAATATTGACGGGAATGCCGTATTGGTGATCAGTATGGTGGATTACCAGTCGCAGGAAATAGCGCTTAATAACAGAACTACCATCAATATCAGTTTGAAACCTTCACTGAAAGGGCTGGATGAAGTGGTTGTAGTTGGATATGGTACACAAAAAAAGGTGAATCTCACCGGAGCAGTTGAAACAATAGATGTGGAAGGGATAGGCACAAGGCCGTTAAGTAACGCCAGTATTGCCCTGCAGGGTAAGGTGGCTGGTGCATTTATATCTCAGAATTCCGGTCAGCCTGGTCATGATAATGCGAGCATACTCATTAGAGGTGTGGGAACATTTAATAATACTTCTCCGCTCGTTATGATAGACGGAATGGAAGGCAGCTTAAGTGATGTTAATCCAAAGGATATTGCTTCCGTCTCAATTCTTAAAGATGCTTCTTCTTCCGCCATTTACGGCAACAGGGCAGCCAACGGGGTAATCCTGATCACTACCAAACGTGGCCGCCAGGATAAAATGAACGTAGAGTACACAGGCTATTATGGCGTTCAGAAAGTAACCTCCATGCCCGAAGTACTGAAGGGGCTGGATTATCTTGACCTGAGTGCAAAAGCCTATTACAATATCAATGGGAGAAACCCTTCCTGGTATACAGACGAATACATGGATAATTTCCGCAACAATGTAGATCCGGTTGTATATCCTTTGGATTTTGATTGGGGAGATTTCCTGCTCCGTCCCGCACGTATGCATGATCATTATGTATCGGTATCCGGCGGATCAAAAGCCTTTCAGTATTCCGCATCCGTTGGTTACCTGGATCAGGATGGGGTAGCGATCGGTAACAATAGTAAGAAGCTGACCTTCCGGTCAAATTTATCTTCGCATTTTCTCAACGACAAACTGCATATTAATATCCTCGCATCCGGTCATGAGCAATCTATCAACGACCTGGTTGACGGGATGACTTCGGCATTTTATTTTGCCTATGTTGCTCCTCCCACGGTAAGAATGGTGATACCCGGTGTTGGTTACAGCAATTATGCATATGGCTATGGCGCTAAGGAAGCCGGTGGTATCAATACCATTAAAGCCGGGCCGCTTAATCTGAGGGGTGTCATCACACTGAATCCTTTCAAAGGACTTGAGCTGAATGCTTCTTACGGCATCTATAAAAATTTTTATGAGCAGAAAATATTCCGGCCTTCCGTACAATTGCAATCACTGAACCCGGATGGAACCGTGGTGTTGCCTACACCAAGTGTCTCTAATTTATCTTATGTGCGTTCAGAATCTCTCACCACCATATTCAACGCCTATGCTACGTATGCATTCAACCTGCAGGGTGTGCATAATTTTTCCGTCATGGCAGGAATGGAAGCCAGGGAATATGATAACCAGGGCTATGAAATGTCAAGGGCCAATTTATCGGTCAATATTCCACAGTTCGGATTCGGCGACCCTGTTACGCAAAAAAACAACAGTGACGCTTCCGGGTTATCCTGGCTTTCACAGTTTGGAAGGTTTAATTACAATTATAAAGGAAAATATCTTTTTGAAACAAACCTCCGCAATGACGGCAGTTCAAGATTCCAGGATAAATGGGGGCTTTTCCCCTCCGTTTCCGCAGGATGGCGGTTGTCTGAAGAAACCTTTCTCCGGGATCGTGTGAACTGGTTGTCTGATCTGAAGATCCGCGCTTCCTGGGGCAGGCTCGGTAATGAAAGTATCGGTCAGTCCTATGCTGCTTCCGATGAACTCAGCCTTAACCTCCTGTATAATTTCAATAATACGCTCTACCCCGCAGGCGCTGTTACCAAGCTCGCTAACAGGAGTACTTCCTGGGAAACCGCTGAAATGACAAACCTCGGTATAGACTTCAGCCTCTTTGATAAAAAGCTGGGGGGTAGTGTTGACTATTTTATAAAGAAAACCTACGATATCCTGATGCAGATTCCCGTGTCCAGTACGCTGGGGCTTACCACTATTCCTTACCAGAATGCCGGTAAAATGAAAAACCATGGGATAGAGATGTCATTAAAATATAATGACCGGATTGGAAAAGTTGGCATTGGGGTAAATGTAATGGGTTCACGTGTTACCAACCGGGTTACAGATCTGGCCGGCAGAAGTCCCATCATTAATGGTAGCCTGGTATGGAAAGAAGGAAGTTCCTATAATTCATTGTATGCGTATGAAACAGAAGGCATCTACCAGTCGCAGGACGAGATCAACAAACACCTGATCCTTACTGATAAAGATGGCAATTCAACCAATCCCTATGTAGGACTGGTTCCTGCACCGGGAGATATAAGATTCAAAGATCAGATTACGGTGGATCGCGACCACGATGGTATTGCGGAGTCAAGAGACGGTGTGATTAACGAAGATGATAAAGTAATCATCGGCAGATCCTATCCTGACTGGACCTTTTCGTCCACCATTTCAGGCGACTGGAAGGGAATTGATCTGACAATATTTTTCCAGGGTGTATATGGGGTTAACTCACTGAACCAGGGATTTGTTACTTCACCCTTCCACGGGGGGGCTGCCAATACCGGCGCCTGGTATAAAGATTCCTGGACGGAAGAAAATCCAAGTAAAACCATACAGCGTGTGTATTCAGATCCATCCCGCTATGATATTGTCTCTGCTTACTATATGGAAGATGCCTCCTATATCCGGTTAAAGAATGTAGAAATAGGGTATACGTTGGCCGGCAATATTATACGACGTACGGGGCTCAATCCCGCCAATACAAAACTGAGAATTTTTGCCAATGTGCAAAACGCTTTTACCTGGACAAAAATGCGTTTCGGTTACGATCCTGAAAAACCTTCAACGATCATTAATTCTCTTCAATACCCCCAGGTTAGAATATATTCCTGCGGAGTGAATGTTAAATTTTAAAGCGCTTCTTTTTATGAAATATACGTTTCACCTCATTATAGCTTTCCAGTTGCTGTTCGGTTTATCCTGCAGTAAAAGTTTCCTGGAAAAAAAGCCACTGGATTTTATTTCACCGGATAATTACCTCACCAATGATGCGCAGGCTAAGATATTATTGAATGGTGTGTATACCAGTCTTGACTTTATCGGAACCAGCAATGAAAATCAAAAAATGTTTCCTTTTCAACTGGAGACCACGACCGATGATGTGTATGATTCCCAGCCCTGGCACAATACTACAGAATGGGCAAGAGGCCAGGGAAACAGCAACAGTCCCTGGGCAAGGTGGAAATGGGACCTGGATTTCCAGGGTATTTCCCGGGCCAATGTTTTTCTGGCTGGCATGACAGCAGCAACGTTTGAATCGGCTGACAGGAAAAGGTATATCGCAGAAGCTAAATTTCTCCGGGCCTGGTTTTACCATGACCTGGTTGTGTATTACGGAGGGGTGCCACTGATCCTTACACCCGGCGACCTGAGCAACAGCTTTCCTACCCGTAACAGCAAGGAAGAAGTAATCGGACAGATCCTAAAAGACCTGGAAGAGGCGATCCCTGATCTGCCCAGGCAATATGCTGCAGATGAAGACCGCGGAAGGATAGCCAAAGGAACAGCCATGGGATTGAAAGCGCGGGTATTGCTTTATAATGAGCAATGGGAAGCTGCTGCTGCTGCTGCCAAAGCCGTGATTGACCTGGGCGTATACAGCCTGTTTCCCGACTACCAGGGATTGTTCCTTGAGAAGAATGAAAACAGTACAGGACAGGAAATTATGCTGCAGGTATATTATACGCCTGATATCATGCCTTCTTTCATATATTATCCTATAGGTGTGTATCCTGCTTTTGCACCAACGCTCCAGTTTGTGAATGCCTACTATATGAAAAACGGGTTACCCATTGACCGGGCTGGTTCAGGGTATGATCCCGAAAATCCATATATGAACAGGGATCCAAGATTAAATGCTTCCATCTTTTATCCCGGTTCTAAATACGTAAATTATATTATAAAAACGCCGGATCCTGCCATTTCCAAGGACTCCGTAACCATCCCTTCCTGGTTACTTAATGAGAGCGGTTTCCGGGCAAAGAAACACTTTGACGGAACCCTGATGAATATCGAAAAAGAAGGCCATAACAAATGCTTTATGCGGTATGGAGAAATTTTACTTACGTATGCTGAAGCGCAGAATGAAGCCCAGGGTCCACAGGATTGTTATGATGTGATTGACCAGTTGAGAAGAAGGGTTGGAATGACGACTTTGTCGGATGCTATGCCGGGATTATCTAAAGACGATATGCGAAAGGTGATCCGCAACGAACGCAGGGTTGAACTGGCTTTTGAAGGTACGCGGTGGGCAGATATCCGTCGTTGGAAAATAGCAGAACAGGTAATGGTGGATGCAATGGGATACGATAATACAAAACTGGTGGCTTATCCCGGAGATGGATTAGGCACTTCGCCCGACTGGAAATATGAGCCGATGGTCATTGATCACCGTTCTTTTAATGCCAACAGAGATTATCTGTGGCCCATACCGCAGAAAGAAATCAATGCGAACCATAACATGGTGCAGAACCCCGGGTATAATTAAGGGTGTTATTACCTGCAGTCAGCTTAAAACCATTTACCATCCGGTCTGTTAACAGGATCATTAAACGTTTACAATAATGCGCAAACCAAATAGTTTATTATATTTTATACTGGCAGTCGTGCTGCCGCTGATGCACGGGGCGTGCAAAAAAGACACAGCCCTTCCCCAGCTTTCGAAAACAACACTCAAAGCAGTGGGGCCCACCTTCGCTGATATCCAGGGCCGCGTGTATGTGGAAGGTAGTTCCGCCATTATTCAAAGAGGCGCCTGCTGGGAAATGAAAACCAGTGCAGGTGATTCCAAAGTAGTGCAGTTCCCTACTATTCAGGCTGATACCATGCACGCAGAAGGAGGTACTGGTCTGATCAATTTACGCGTTACGGGATTACAGCCAGACACTGCTTATTATGTACGCTTTTTTGCTATTAACGGCGATGGCGTTCAATACAGTTACCCGGTACTGGCCCGAACTCCCCCCATACCAGCCGGTGGTGTTTTTGTAGAGGGTTTCCTCATCGGGCAAACATTCAGCATGGGAAGTCTTGTTGGAGCGCCGGACGAAACACCGGTTCATGAAGTAACACTTCCCAATTATTTTATTGCTACACATGAGGTTACCAACACCCAATATTGCAAATTCCTGAACAAGTTGGATAGCGCAGGACAAATTTCCCCGGAAGGCGCCGTAGGAAACCTCGAATATATTGATATGGATGATGAGGATGTGCTGATCGTGTATGATAACAATGCGTTTCGTCCTAAAACAGGATTTGAAGATTATCCCGCAGTAGAAGTATCGTGGTATGGTGCAAAAGCATATTGTAACCTGTTTGGTTATACGCTGCCAAGTGAAGCGAGCTGGGAATTTGCGGCAAGGGGTGGATTATTAACCAACAAATATATCTATGCAGGCAGCGATAATGCTGCTGACGTTGCATGGTACAACAGCAATGCAGGCGATCAGTTACACCCTGTTGGTCAAAAACAGGCGAATGAACTGGGTGTGTATGATATGACCGGCAACGTATGGGAGTGGTGCGAAGACTGGTACGGCGCCGATTATTATGCAAACAGTGGCATTGATAACCCTACCGGTCCTTCTTCAGGAGAGCATAAAGTACTGAGAGGAGGTTCCTTTGCCGAGGAAGCTTTTAGCAGCACCAAACGGTATTCCGTTTCTCCCGATGCCACGGAAGCTAATATTGGTTTCCGGGTAAGGTACTGACAACATCGTAATTGAACATTCAGCATCACAAATCATTCTACATTGTTATGAAAAAAATATTCCTTCTTCTGATACATGTCATGCTGTTCGCAGCCTGCACAAAAAAAATGGATTACAATCCGGCAGTAACGCCTGCCGTTGAAACCAAATATCCTGTGAATGTAACGGCTTCCACTGCGGAACTCGTAGCAGATGCACCTGATGGCGGCGGGGAGGTCCTTTCTCGCGGATTCTACTGGATATATCAAAGCCCGGAGATGTTAAATACAGATGGCTCTGTAAATATGTCTCTGGCAGATAGTCTTATTATTAAACAGGGTACAAAAACGGAATCGGATCCCAAAGGAGACTTTAAAAAGAAAATAGAAAACCTCGTAAAGGATACGGCGCTGTTTGTAAAAGCCTATGCCATTAATGCAGCAGGAACCACGTATGGAGAAGTTGTTGCTTTCCGTTCCTCCAAACTGGTGGCTCCAACCGTTACCATCAACCAGGAATATGAAAGCATCGGCGATACTGCCGTAATAGCTGTAGGCGAAGTAACGGCTGTGGGTGGAGACCTGGTTACCGAACGGGGGTTAATATGGGGAACACATGAAGACCCGCTGCTCAATACAAACAAAATGTTGTTGGGTGAAGCACAGGGTAGCTTTACATATACCATTCCATCGCTCGAATTATTTGTGAAATATTACATCACTGCCTATGCCGTGAATTCATTGGGTACTTCTTATAGCGAACCGTTGATCATTGTATTTATTCCGCCAACCTTTACCGATGCAAGAGACGGTGAGGTATATACGGTAAAACAATATGGTGGTGTGATCTGGATGACACAGAACTTCCGGCATCTTCCTGATATAGGCAATGCCGCAGGGATATGGGTACAGGAATATATGGGATCCAGCATCCCGGAAGCGAAAGCCACGCAGGAGTATAAAACCTACGGCGCATTATATAATCTTCAGCAGGCTACTGACCTGGCGCCGGAAGGGTGGCATTTGGCCACCGATGAGGAATGGAAAAAACTGGAAATCATCTCCTCAAACGGAGCATTAACTCCGGAAGCGGCTAACGCATTGGAATGGAGAGCCGCCGGTGGTGGCAGGCTGAAGGGATGGGATGGAGCAAACAATGATATGGCGTTCAATTTAATGCCCGGCGGTAAACAATGGTGTGGTGGGGCTTTCCAGGAGCTGGGCGTATGGGCGCACTACTGGGCGGCTAAAGAGGGTCATCCTTATGACTCCTTTTTCCGCAGGATGCTGGCAGGCTGGGATAATAATATTTTCCGGCAGGATTCTAACGTTGATGGATACCCTGTGTGTGCCGGTATGTCGGCCAGGTATGTAAAAGATTAAGGTTTCCATAAACAACTAGCATGTATTAATGTATTACCTGTTAACCGGATGCCTGTATTATGGCAGGTATCCGGTTACATTTCATCCGGAGAACCTGGTAGAAACTTCAATTGATTCAAACAACACTTTTATCCTGTATGCGCCTTATCATCATTTGCGTTTGTTTATTATCTATTTCTTTGCCTGCATCTGCACGCCACCCCGTTGAAAAAGCACAAAAAAATATTCAACTGGAAAACAGGCAACTGGCATTGGCATTTGATCCAGCAACCGGGGCGTTGACTAAACTGATCAATAAAAAAACCGGCGATAATTATATCAAAAATCCCGCAGGCGGAAACCTGTTCAGGTTATACCTCAACGCAGGTAAAATGCCGGATCTTTCAGCAGGACCGCATAATGGAAGCGACGGAGGTGTGCTTGTGGATCCTTCCGGTTGTATCCTGGAGCACTTTTCCCTGAACAAAAAAAAGGATGTTACTGAGCTCATTTTACAGATCCGCCCGAAAACATTTGCTGTTAAGGTAAAGGTTACCATCACGCTCTCCAATGCCGCGGATTATTTTGATTGCTCGCTGGCCGTTACCAATGGTTCAGATGCGTCCTGCCGCATATATTCAGCTTTACCTTATTTCTCAGGCATCAGTCTTGGAAATACAGCCGCGACAAATCTCGCCGTGAATATGTGGGACAGGGGTTATCCCGGCATTAAAGCATGGGAAAAAAACAGTGGGGGGGTATACGGCAGGGATGTTTCCATGCAATGGCAATGTGTATATGAGCCTGCGTTGGATGAGGGATTGGCATTTATAACCATGGATACTGCTTTCAGCAATAAAATCCTTACCTGTTTCCCGGGTGGGGGGATGCAGTCCTTATACTTTGATACCAAAGAGATACAACCTGGTCTTTCCTTTCAATGGCCAACCGCCCGCGTGGTTGTTTTTAATGGCAACTGGCGCACTGCTGCGAAAGTATACCAGGGTTGGGCCAATGAATATCTCAAACCGAGACCCGTGCCCCGGTGGTATACCAATGAAGTTGCCATACGGGGAAGTAGCTGGATTCCTACGCGGGAAGCTGTAGAAAAGAACAAATCAACTCAACAGCCCCATAGTTTTACTTCTTTCCGTAATCTGTTGCATTTATATCAGGGTGGTTATTCGGATTGCCTGGAAATGGCCATGTGGAATGAAGGGGTGAATCTTTGGCCGGAAACCTATGGGCCCTGGATGTCTTCAGGATTTCTTGACTTCCGC
This sequence comes from Agriterribacter humi, assembly GCF_009192765.1. Lineage (GTDB taxonomy): Bacteria > Bacteroidota > Bacteroidia > Chitinophagales > Chitinophagaceae > Agriterribacter > Agriterribacter humi. The sequence goes on from NZ_VOHQ01000002.1 coordinate 123,536, forward strand.
TCAGACCTTGGTGGAAAATCAGCTTTTGAAGAAGGTGTAAAAAATGTGCATCGCTTTGGCCGAAAAGTAGCCATGTACGTTGCCGGATATGGCATCAGAACAACCAGCCCGTTGTTTAAGGATGGTGACTGGAAAAAGTGGGCGATCGTTAATAATAAGGAAGGCGAAATCAATTTTGGTTACCGCGGTGAAAAGGAAACGGAGATCTTCGGCATTTTTAACTGCCTGGGATATAAACCCTGGCAGGATAACATCATACGGGTCTGTACCATGCTTGCCAGGGCAGGCGTTGATGAAATACGACTTGATGAAATCGGCTTTCCGTTCAAGCCCTGCTTCAACCAGGAGCACCATCATGCCAGCCCGTATGATAGCCAGGTATGGACGCGGGAATACCTGAGAAGAATCCGGGAAGCGGTAGATCAAATCAATCCACAAATGGTGATCTCCACCGAATTTTTCATGGACTATTTCCATACTTATACCAACGGCGCCCTGGTAATGGACTGCAGCGGTAAGGAAATTGATGCGATGAAAGTGGCCCTGCCGCAGTACATGGCCATGTCTTACCATGCAGGCGCTGCAGAAGCTGCTATCACAGGTGCCATCATGGGTAAGCCCGAAGCATACCGGCTCAACTGGGCCTGGACCGATAAAGGAACAGAACGGCCCGATGATTATCCTTCCGGACCCGGCATCCGTTTACCCTTTTACGAATTGTATCCAACATTTGCAGAAACGCTGGTGAAAGCGGATATCACCGACCAGGATCCGACCGCCGCGCAGGACCCCGCATGGATGGGACATCTTTGGAAGAACAAAGATTACTGGCTTTTAATAGGAGGGCATGATGATATCAGTGCGCTGTCCGCGGGCGAAATAGATGTGATGCTTCCGGAACTGCCTGAGAAATTTAAGTATGCTTTTGAATTTAATGTGCAGACCCTTGAGATGAAACCAATACCCATAACGCGCAGTAAAAAAGGTATATCCGTAAAACTGCATCACCCATTGTCGTTGGTATTTTTCCCTGCTGTTTCCTGCCCGCCACTGCCGGTCATAGAACAACTGAACCGGAAGCTAAGTGCCGGATCAGGGATGCAGGTGGCTGTAAAACTTTTCGCTCCCTGGAATCCGCTATCTGAAAAAAGAAATATTTCATCGCTTGTATTAAAAGCACCTGGCTTTGAGGTGAGCAAAGGAAAAGTAAAAGGAGATACTGTTTATTTTGATATTCAAAGTCCTGTTGGTATTGAACCCAATAATTATTTTTTACAGGTACAAAACAATCATTGCATGCCACGCAGGCAATGGTTCCAGGTAGAATAAATCAGTGATCTTTAATTATACTTATAAAACAATATAAATGCTTTGGTTCGGGGCTATTTATAATAAGGGAGAGGATTTCCTCTTCCTTTCTTTACATTTTCTTTCCATAGAGAAAATGTTCATCCATTCAACCCGGAGTATTCCATATGCATCAATTACTATCATGAAAAAAATTACCTGCTTCGTTTGTGCCTTATTTGTAATGTGGAGTACACAAGCCCAGAACAAGGATATTACCTATACTGTGCCTGCCGCTTCCTGGCCGGAACAATTCGGAAATCACCGGGCGGTTATCAACATCAAAGAGCCTGCGGATGCCGTGCATATTAATTTCCTGTGGAGAAGGCATGATAAGGATCCTGAAACAAGAAAAATGCAGATCGTATCTGCTGCAACAGGAACGGAAGTGCCTAATATTCACAGGGTGTATATTGATAAGGAAAGATGCGAGCTCGTTTTTGGTCCTGTAAAAGAGGCGGGAGAATATTACTTTTATTATCTTCCTTATACACCGGAACTTAAGCAATACAGTCCAGGATACTATCTTGATCCTGAAAAAAAACCTGCTGCTTCATGGACGCAGCAACATGCATTGGCTGACAATCCCTCCGCTTTCCATAATGTACAGGAAGCTACCGTTAAGCAAATACAGGCGAGATCATCTTTTGATAGTTTCTACCCCATGGAAGTCACCGCCACAGCCAAGGAAGTAGATAGCTTTCTGCACAGGAACACCGCAGATTTTCTTGTTTTTGCAGAAGACAGGACTTATCCCATCCGAATGCCGGATGCCTTGCCCCTACGCTGGATTGAAAAGCAACCATCGCTAGCCTTCACCGGGCATGCACTGAAAAATGAATATTATGCTTTTCAACTCGGCGTAATCGCAGCACGTAAAAACATTGAAAATATTAAACCGGTATTCTCCGATTTAAAAGATGCCAAAGGCAACACGATTCCTTTATCGGCAATTACCTGCTTCAATACCACCGGTGTGGATACGAAGGGGAAGCCCTTCACCAAAAAAGTACATATTATACAGGGAAAGGTGCAGCCACTCTGGATCGGGATAGATATTCCTGCAGGGGCAGCACCGGGTAATTACCAGGGTATGATTACTTTGGCTGCTGATAACGCGAAGGAACAAACGATAAAACTGCAGCTCAGTATTGCTGATTCAACCCTGCCCGACCGGGGCGACGGTGAAACATGGCGGCATTCAAGGCTCCGGTGGCTGAATTCCACCCTGGGCATCAATGATAATCCAACGTTACGTTATAAGGCGCTGCAAGCAACAGGTAACCGCATTGAAGCTACAGGAAAATCCGTGTTGCTGGATTCCTATGGATTACCCGCTCAAATCAATATCACGGATAAAAGTATTTTAGCTGCTCCCGTGCAATTTGCTGTGGAAATCAACAACAGGGTAGTGGTTTTTCCGGCAGGAAAATTTTCTATTACAGAAAAAAAGCCTGGTATTATCAAATGGAAAAGCAGGATCGAAAATGACAGCTTGTTGCTTGAATGCAATGGAGAAATGGAGTTCGATGGAAGGCTTAGCTACAAATACCGCGTGCAGGCAAAGATCCCTGTGCATATCCAGGATATCCGTATCGCTTTTCCCATGAAAAAAAAATTTGCTACCTACCTGGTAGGTATGGGCAGAATGGGCGGTTTTACACCCAAAAATCATATCTCCCGCTGGCTGAAAACAGAAGACAGTTTCTGGATAGGCGAAACAAGCGGCGGACTCCAATGCGAACTGAGGGGTGGCCGCTACCATGGCCCGTTGCTGAATTTATACCAGCCCAATCCGCCAGCCAGTTGGTTTAATGGCGTGAATGGCGGTTTCAGGATTGACAGTGATGAGCAAACCGTTACCGCATCTGCATATAGTGGAGCAAGAAAAATGAACGCGGGTCAATCCGTTGATTACGAGTTTGCGGTATTGCTTACGCCAGTAAAAGCAATGGACATGAAAAAACAGTTTACAGAACGGTATTTCCATAGTCCGTATCCTACTCCCGAGGTGATTGCAAACGGAGGGAATGTGATGAATATTCATCATGCCAACCCATACAACCCTTTTATCAATTATCCATTCATCGCGCAAAAAGAAATGAAAGGCATTACGGAGCAGTGGCATGCAAAAGGATGGAAGGTCAAAATATATTATACGGTCAGGGAGCTGAGCAATCATCTTACCGAAATATGGGCCTTGCGCAGCCTGGGCAATGAAGTATTGTCCGGTGGAGACGGTGGTGGTTACCAGTGGCTGCAGGAACATCTCGTAACGGATTATTCACCGCAATGGTATACGCACCTGGGTAATGGGGTAGTGGATGCCGCTATTCTGAACGGCAGTGAATCGCGCTGGTATAACTATTATATTGAAGGATTAAACTGGCTGGTAAAAAACATGGATATTGACGGGCTGTATCTCGACGATGTTTCCTTTGACCGCAATATCATCAAAAGAATGCGCAAGGTAATGGAGCTTACCAAACCCGATTGCATGATTGACCTGCATTCCAATACCGCATTCTCCCTGGGTTCTATGAACCAGAACCTGGAGATGTTCCCTTTTATAGATAAAACATGGTTCGGCGAAGGATTTAATTTTGACCTGATGCCGGCCGATTTCTGGTTGACCGAAGTAAGCGGAATACCATTTGGCATTGGCAACGATGTATTGATGCACATGAGTGTAAACAACAGGAGAGGGATGAGTTTTGGAATGACCCATCGCGGGTTTGTTCCGATGTGGAAACTTTGGGATGAATTCGGCATTGCTGAAGCGCAGATGAGAGGTTATTGGGAAAAAACGCCCGTAGTTACTACAGATCACAAAAACATCGTTGCCACCGCATATGTGAAAAAAGGGAAGACGCTGATTGCAGTGGGTAGTTGGGAAAATAAACCGGCTACGGTACACTTAAAACTGAACTGGAAAGTACTGGGCTTAGATCCTGCGAAAGTAAATATTACAGCACCTGCCATAGATGATTACCAGGTGAAGAGAACCTATAAACCAGGGGAACCGATTTTAATAGATGCCAAAGGAGATTGCCTGTTAATCGTTTCTGAGCGATAAGCGCTTACCTGCTTTTTTATTACTTACAAACAAGTCCTCAAAATTGTATACGATGAAGTATGTCATGAGTTTTTGTGCATTGGTTTTTTTTTCAGTCATATCTGTCGCGCAGCAGCAGTCGCAGCTTACGGAGAAAACGATGTCCATGCCAACGTATCCTTTTTCTGACCCTAATCCGATTGCATCTCCCGTTGAAGCCTATCCCAATATGTATCCTTATTATAGATTTGATGGGTATACCAACGAAGCCGTTCCTAAAAACTGGAAGGTCGTGGAACTGGAAAATCAATTTATCAAAGTGCTGATTTTCCCGGAGATCGGGGGCAAGATCTGGACCGCCATCGAAAAGAAAACCAACCAGCCTTTTTTATATTATAATCATGTGGTTAAGTTCCGTGACATTGCTATGCGTGGTGCATGGACCAGTGGCGGTATTGAATTTAATTACGGCATCATCGGGCATACGCCCAACTGTTCAACACCCGTGGACTACAGCACCCGAAAAAATGAGGACGGAAGCGTGAGCTGTTTTGTAGGCGCCCTTGATTTGATCACCCGGTCTACCTGGAGAATAGAGATCAACCTGCCCGTTGGTAAGGCCTATTTTACCACACGGTCTTTCTGGCATAATTCTAATTCTATCACCCAGCCTTATTATCACTGGATGAATGCAGCTATTCCTTCCGCAGGTAACCTGGAATTTATTGCACCGGGAAATCATTATATCGGCCATGAAGGCGAAGTGGGAAATTGGCCGATAAATACAAGCAATGGAAAACAATTGTCTTTTTATGAACAGAATGATTTCGGGGAATATAAGTCCTATCATGTGATGGGAAAACAGGCTGATTTTTTTGGTGGCTACTGGCATGACAAAAATTTCGGGATGGCGCATTATTCCCACAAAGATGATAAGCCTGGAAAAAAATTATTTATCTGGGGATTGTCTGAGCAGGGGATGATCTGGCAAAATATTTTATCTGATCATGACGGGCAGTATGTGGAAGTACAGGCCGGGCGACTGTTTAATCAGAATGTGGAAACCAGTTCCTTTACCCCTTTTAAGCAAACAGGTTTTGCACCTTATGGCATGGATACCTGGTCTGAATACTGGTTCCCCGTGCTACAAACAAAAGGGATCTCTGTGGCTAATCCATACGGTACCCTGCATGTTCAAAAAGACAGCGGTAAACTCGCGCTGTATTTTTCACCCGTTGCCGCCATCTCCGATTCCATCCAGGTTGAAGCAGCCGGAAAAACGCTGTACAGACGGTTTGTATCCCTGGCGCCGCTGGATTTTTTTTCAGACTCAATTTCAAGCCCTGACCTCAGCGGAAATATAGTGGTTAAGATCGGTAAGCATAAAATGGTATATGATGAAAAAGAAGAGAAGGATACTTTGACGCGTCCTTTATATGCTCCCGCGGGTATAGATAACAGTGCGCATCATCTGTACCGGGTTGCTACCGACAGGCTGCAACAAAGATTTTACGGCGAAGCGGAACGTTACCTCAGGCTGGCACTTCAAAAAGACAGCTTTCATGTTCCTTCCCTAACCGCTATGGCATGGCTGAAGCTGGAGTCTATGCTATATGATTCGGCTGCTTTGTATGCCCGCCACGCGCTGGCAATCGATACATACGATGGCGCTGCCAACTATTATTTTGGATTGGCCAGCCTTTCACTTCGCAAGAATGGCGATGCGTTGGATGCGTTCAGTATGGCAACGCAGTCAACGGAATTCCGGGGAGCTGCTTATACGGAACTGGCGAAAATACAGCTCAGGAATAAACAATATGCGGAAGCTGTGGCATACGCCGATAAGGCGCTTGCATACAATGCAAAAAACAATACAGCTCACGAAATCAAAGCCATCGCCTTCAGGCACCAGCATTCCATGCAGCAGGCATCAGCCTTGCTGGGCGAATTGTTACAGAACGATCCGCTTAATCATTTTGCCCGGTTTGAAAGATATTTATCGGATAGCATAAAGTATCCTTATACCTACTTCAGTATGCTTATCCGGAATGAGATGCCTTCCGAAACAATGCTTGAGCTTGCGATAGCCTATTATAACAGAGGTTGCACAAAGGAGGCAGAACAGTTGTTGACCAGAATATCCGGTCATCCCGAAGCGATGTACTGGTTGGCCTGGATATACCATCAAAGCCAAAGACCATATACCCCCTGGATCGAAAAAGCAGAAAAGCTTTCACCCGCATTCATCTTTCCGTTCCGCCATGAAACTGCATGCATTTTGGAACAGCTTACCCACGAAAGCCATTCCTGGAGAATCAAATATTACCTGGCACTTATTTACAGAAGCCATAACAGGATCAATGACGCAGGCGAGCTGTTGCATGCCTGTGGTACAGCACCTGATTATGCCCCGTTTTATATTACCAGGATGAACACCACTCCGCACGATGCCCCGGTCACACTGAATCATCTCAACAAGGCGATAAGCCTTGATCCATCCAACTGGAGATACCATAAACTCCTTACTGAATTTTTTATCGGGCAGCAACGGTATAACGAGGCATTGGATGCTTGTGAAGCATATTATAAAAAACATGCTTCCGATTATAAAATGGGCATGCTGTATGCGAAAACACTCCTGCTCAACCAGCAGTATACCAAAGCGGATAAGGTGTTGGCCGGATTGTATATCATTCCCTTTGAAGGCGCTACAGAAGGACATGAGCTTTATCGCGAAGCAAAACTGATGCAGGGCGTTCAGGCACTCCATCAAAAAAAATATGTAAAAGCGCTGGGTTTTCTTAAACAATCGAAAGCATGGCCCACACAGCTTGGATCAGGCAAACCATATGAACAGGATATGGATCAGTTGGTACCCGATTTTCTCGAAGTGATCTGTTATGAGGCATTGGGGAAAAAGGCGGCATCGGAAAAAATCATCCAGACCATTGTTCAGCGTCCGGCGACATATAAAATAAAAAACAGCAGTCTGCTGGTAAAAGCCTGGGCAATGGATAAGAGTGGACTTGGAACAGGTAGCGGCCTGGAATTTTTGACAAGCCAATTGAAAAAACATCCTTCACAAAAAATTATACGATGGAGTTTTAATATGTACACCGCACAGGCTTTTCCGGAACTGTCGGTTCATGAAAAAGATGCTGATATAAGGGTTCTTGAAGCTATTGCATCAAAAATTGAATAATTAAAACAAAGTTATTGCAAAACTTTGCTTAAAATGCTACACCAGGAGAAGGAGTTACATAAATGATTGTACCACAGCCTGAACTGCCTGTATCCTAACTTTATAAATAGTCAAATTAGATTTATTAAAGGTGAATCCTGATCGCACTTCCGCATTTTATAATTCAAACCCAAATTCACTCCCCATGCCGAAAGTGCTTTTCACCCATATTTTTCCACCCATGGCTTCAATAAATTCCTTGGAAATAGCCAATCCCAATCCCATGCCTTCTTTTTTACTGCCGGGTACTTTAAAATAGCGATCAAATATTTTTGGCAGGTGTTCTTCGGCAATGCCGCTACCGTTATCGGTTACCACAAAAACAACTTTTCCATTCAACGATTTTATGGAAAGATCAATAACACTATTATCGGGTGAATGTTTAATAGCATTGGTTAAAAAATTAATTAATACCCATCCGGTCTTTTCTATATCGGCCAAAACAGGCGGCAGGTCATCAGCTATTTGCCTTTGAATGCCAATGTTTTTTTCTTTTGCTGCGCTAATAACAGCCGCTATCGCCGCATCCGCAATGGTTGCGGCATTTGCCATTTGCCTGTGCAATTGTATATGCCCTGTTTCCACCTGCGATATATTAAGCAGTTCGCTTAATATTTTCAGCATCCGTTTATTGTCATCTTTCAAATGTTGTATCAACTCTTTTTGCCCGGTAGAGAGGGCTCCTGTTCTTTCGTCATCCAGCAACTTCAGCCCAAAATCGGAAGATGCCAGCGGGGTTTTTAGTTCGTGCGATATGGTTGCGATAAAATTTGTTTTTGCTGTATCCAGCTCTTTAAAAGAGGTAATGTTTTTTAATACGATTACCTTATTCCCACCTGTTTCATCAGAAAGTTCGAGGGTTTCCTTGGTAAAATAATTCTCCTTATCATTCACTACCACTTTAAAAAGCGTAGTGTTTTTTTCATCCAGCAGAAACCGGAACAGGTCATTTTTGCTGCTTACTTCATCGGCGGTTTTCCCTACTATATCATCCGTTTGCAGTGAAAGCAATTGTAAGGCCTGGTTATTGGCAAACAGCACGGTATTGCTTTTATCAATGCCAATGCTTGCGTCTTTCAGACTATTAATAACCGCTTCTGCACGTTTTTTTTCAAACATTAATTTACTGAGATTGCTGCTGGCATAATATTCAAGTCTTTCGGCCATGGTATTAAAAGCATCGGACATCTTACCAAATTCATCCTTACGGTCTATATGAATACGGTGCCCGTAATTTTTCGCGGCAATTTCCTGTATTCCTATGGTAAGTTCATTTATGGGATTGGTAAGAACAGACGGAAAGTTGTAGGAAAAGGAAAGTGCCACAATAAAGATCAGTGCGGCCATCATTGACAGGTAGCCCAGCGCTTTTTCCGCTGTTTTTTCAGATATTTTGTTTTTGGCTTCAATTGCCGCCATATTTAAATGGAGAATATGCTGCAATTGGTTCCTGATACCAGCCATAATGGAAAGTGTGGTGTCGGCCGATTTCAGTTTGTTGAAGTTTACACGTATAGCATGAGTTCCTTCTTTTTCGCCGGGTTCGGTGGTATTGGCTTCCTGCTGACGCAACGCCGTTTCAAAAACAGCTAATGATTTTTGAGGATGTACAAAAAAACTATCTAATGCCGACTGCATGGCATGGCAGTATTCCAGCGATTCGTAGTTGTTTTTTAAAATAACTTTTGAAACCTGTTTCAGTTGTACCAGGTAATAAATGCCAACTCCTCCCGCCATAAGCAGCAGCACGAAAAGAAAAAGCGTACCCGTTCGTATTTTATTCTTTACACTCGCCATCAGGAAAGAATTACAAGATCCACATCGTTTTTAGATAATGTTTTTAACAACTGGTTGAATATACCTGTTCGCAAAGCGATTTGAAAAAGATTAATATGGGGTTTACCTACGCAAACCGTGGTTATTTTTTTTTCGAGCACTGTTTCCATGATACTTGCCGTAATATCATCATTTTTTTTCTGTATTACTTCTGCACCCAGCTCGGTTGCGTTTTTAAAGTTATTGATTAAGTGCCGCTGCACCGCCAAAGGTATTTTTTCCATACTTTCTTTTGGTGTTTGCACATAAAGCACAAACCACTTGCTGTTGTAATACGATGCAAGGCGCGCTGCTTTACGTATAATGCGTTGCGCTATATCGTGGTTAGAAGAGATACAGGCAAGCAGGTATTCATGCCGGAAAGGCTGGGTTTTGGCCGTAATCTCATGATCTACTTTTCGCTCTACCTGTCCCGCCACTTCCTTAAGCGCCAGTTCACGCAACTGTAAGATTTTTTCCGGCTGAAAAAAGTTGGTAAGTGCTTGTTGTACTTTGGTATGATCATATATTTTTCCTTCTTTGAGCCGTTTTATCAGGTCCTCCGCCGTCAGGTCAATGTTCACTACTTCATCTGCCAACTGAAGCATTTTGTCGGGTATCCTTTCTTTCACCTCTATACCCGTAATTTGTTTTACATCTTCATTAATACTTTCAATATGCTGGATATTTACAGCGGTAATTACATCAATACCCGCATCCATAATATCCAGTACATCCTGCCAGCGCTTTTCATTTTTGCTGCCGGGTATATTGCTGTGCGCCAGTTCGTCTACAATAACAATAGCCGGGTGTAATAAAAGTATGGCTGCTACATCTAATTCTTCCAGCCTTTTTCCTTTGTAAAAAGCCTCACGCCGGGGTACAGCCGGTAAGCCTTCAGTCAATGCCTGGGTTTCTTTTCGGGCATGTGTTTCAATATAGCCAATACGAATGTTTACCCCATCATTGAACAGGGACCGGGCTTCCTGGAGCATGCGGTAGGTTTTACCTACGCCGGCACTCATGCCAATATAAATTTTCAGCTTCCCTTTACCGGCATTGGTTGAAAAGTATTGATCACCATTCGTATGTATTTCACCGGTATTCATTGCAACGAAACAGCTATTGAAAAAGTAATAAATGTGGTATTGTTCCCTGCACCGTCCTTTTTTTCAAAAATGGCATCTTTACTGTGCAAAGTTCTTCCTTCCAATCTTATCAGCGCATTTTTTACAGGAGCATAATCTACGTTAACGGAATAGCCGGTTGTTTGAAAGCCATTGGCACTACCCGTTGCAATGATCACCTGGCTTTTATCGCTATAGTGCTCGCCTCTTACCGCTATCGCCCATTTGCTACTGATGGTATATTTTAAAATACTCACGGGGCTATACCACGTGTTGGTGCCGTTACCGGAAACCGTTTTTTGCTCCGCACCAATATCAAAACCGAGCGTTAAAGTAATTTTATCATTTAGGCCAACAATGCCATAAATATTATGAAAAGCCCTTGTTAGCCTTGCCGAATCCGGTTTGTCGGTTCCAATAAAAGTACTGTAGTTCAGTAAAACTTTGTCGGATGGTTTGTATTGAATTTGGGTGCCCCAGCTCATTAACGAATTTCCATCTACCCGTTTAATACGTTGCCAGCCATTTAACGCCAGTCCGCTGAATAACCATTTTTCATTTTCAGTAATAAAGGTAAGTTTAACCCCGGCCTGATAATAAGGTGAACTTTCTGCAGACATGCTTCTTGTCAGCGTTGGGCAATCCTTGCTCACCGCGCTTTCAAAACCTATATGTGAGGTAAATATGCCCGCATCAAGCCAAAGGCTTTTATTCCTGCTCAGTTTTATGCCCGCGCTGGCTTCATAAATGTTTTTTAAAACATCCGGTTCTGCGCTATAGTTGGCGCTCATGTAAGTGCCGGCCGATAGAGCAAGACTGGCTCTTACTTTTTCGCCCGTATACGAGCCTTTTAAAAAACCGAGATTCAAATTAAACTCGTTCTGCCGGTTATGGCTGTAAATAAAGCCCGGGCGATTGTGATGGGATGGGATATTGAAATCATAAGCATAATATGCTTCTACATAACCACTCCATGTTATGGTAGTGTTTTGTTTTTCTTCCTGTGAATCATTTTGCGCGAATGTGGCATTGGTTGCCAGCAGTGCGAATACGATCAATACTTTTTTCATTGTTGTTCAGTTGTGACATGAAATTTTTATGATCATTCAATATGGCATGCCATCCCTATTTTAATTTGTCCAGGGCGATGTTAAGTTTCAGTACATTTATTTTTGATGGACCCAGCAAACCCAGTAATGGCTTTTGGGTATGATTTGCTACAAGTGTATGCAATTGATCTGCGGAAAGGTTGCGGGCTGCGGCAATACGTTTTACCTGTATACTGGCTGCGGCGGGAGAAATATCAGGGTCGAGCCCGCTACCGGATGCTGTAACCAATTCTACCGGGATAGCACTTTTAGTTATACCGGGATTATGTACTAAAAAGCTATCAATTCTTTCCTGTACTGTTTTTAAATAGTCGGGATTAGAAGGTCCCTTGTTGCTGCCTCCACTTCCGGCCGCATTATAATCCACGTTGGATGGACGCCCCCGGAAATATTTGTCATCGGTAAATTTTTGACCTACGTTGGCATAGCCTGCCACTTTACCATTTACGGATAACTTTTCACCATTACCTCCACCAGGCGTTGCTTTACCCACGGCGGCAATAAATAGGGGATAAATAACAGCGAGTAGTATAATGAATACTGCTGTAAGTTTAATGGATATTAACAGATTCTTTTTCATATAATGTTTTTAAATTTGAATAAATCATTTTTATGGAAGTTGTAATCAGGGTGTCGGGAGATGAATTCATTGAGATCATATCCTGCTACAGACACTATGCGTAATTATTTACATCCATACACCCAACACCATATCAATTAGTTTGATACCGATAAAAGGAACGATAACGCCTCCCAGTCCATAAATCACTAAGTTTCTTCTTAACAAAGCGCTTGCACCAATGGGCTTGTATTGCACACCCCTTAATGCCAGTGGTATTAATAAGGGAATAATGATCGCATTGAAAATGACCGCCGATAAAATAGCTGATTCAGGACTTTTGAGATGCATGATATTTAATGCCTGTAACGAAGGAATGGAAGCGATGAACAATGCCGGTACAATGGCAAAATATTTGGCCACATCGTTGGCTATGGAAAAAGTAGTTAATGTGCCGCGGGTAATTAATAACTGCTTACCAATTTCCACTACTTCTATCAGCTTGGTGGGATCATTATCAAGATCAATCATGTTGCCGGCTTCCTTTGCAGCCTGGGTTCCACTGTTCATAGCTACGCCCACATCCGCCTGCGCCAATGCCGGTGCATCATTGGTACCATCGCCCATCATCGCCACTAATTTACCAGACGCCTGTTCCTGTTTAATATAATTCATCTTATCCTCTGGTTTTGCCTCGGCAATAAAATCATCCACACCGGCCACACCGGCTATATATTTAGCCGTAAGCGGGTTATCGCCGGTTACCATTACGGTTTTCACCCCCATTTTGCGCAATCGTTGAAAGCGTTCCTGTATGCCAGGTTTAATTACATCCTGCAACTCAATAACACCAATGACTTTTTCATTTTCCGATACCACAAGCGGGGTGCCGCCGTTTACTGAAATTTCTTTTACTTTTTGAATAATTTCCGGCGGGATGGTATTGCCCGTTTTTTCCACCATATTTTTAATGGAATCATATGCGCCCTTACGGATACGGGTACTGTCAAAATCAATACCGCTGCTGCGTGTTCCGGCGGTGAAGGGAACGAACCGGGGATTATTGACCGGATAGCGGGCGGGATTAATACCAGCCAGTTCAATAATTGATTTGCCTTCCGGTGTTTCATCGGCCATCGAAGCAAGCATGGCACACTGCACGAAATGCTTTTCATCAATACTGTCAGATTTATGGAAATGAGTTGCCTTCCTGTTTCCGATTGTTATTGTTCCGGTTTTGTCTAATAATAAAACATCCACATCTCCAGCGGTTTCCACCGCCTTACCGCTTTTTGCTATTACATTGGCGCGCAGGGCTCTGTCCATACCGGCAATGCCAATAGCGGATAATAAGCCACCAATAGTGGTTGGTATTAAACATACAAACAGGGAAATATAAGCGGCGATGGCGATGGGCGTTTGCGCATAATCGGCAAAAGGCTTTAACGTAACACAAACAATCAAAAATAGGATGGTAAATGAAGCCAGTAAAATAGTGAGGGCAATTTCGTTGGGTGTTTTTTGCCGGTTGGCCCCCTCTACCAGGGCGATCATTTTATCTAAAAATGTTTGGCCCGGTTCGGTAGTTACTTTTACAACGATCTTATCCGATAATACTTTTGTACCTCCCGTTACTGATGATTTATCTCCGCCTGCCTCTCTTATCACTGGCGCCGATTCTCCGGTGATAGCGGATTCATCAATAGTAGCGATGCCTTTAATAATTTCGCCATCCATGGGTATCACATCACCCGCTTCGCAAACAAATCTGTCTCCGGTCCGCAATTGCGAGGAGGGTACTATTTTTATTTCGTCAACATACATTTCTCCAATTGGAAATATCTTTTTTGCAGCGGTATCCTGCCTGGTTCTGCGCAGACTTTCCGCCTGCGCTTTTCCTCTTGCTTCCGCAATGGCTTCAGCAAAATTGGCGAATAGCACTGTTATAAAGAGTATGGCGAATACGGTAATATTATACCATATAGCACCCTCCGAAGTATCACCCGATAATAAGGTGTAACCTGCAACACCCAGCATTACCAGTGTGCCCAGTTCAACGGTGAACATCACGGGGTTTTTGATCATGAAACGCGGATGCAGCTTAACAAAGGACTGCATGAAGGCTGCTCTCATCAGGGCAGCTTGAAATACATTTCCCAAACGTTTATTTGTTTTCATAACTATTCAATCATTTAAGTGAAAAGAATTCCGCAATAGGACCTAGTGTTAACGCGGGGAAAAAAGACAATGCGTTGATGATGATGATTACGCCAAAAGTCATCACTCCAAAAGTGAGTGAGTCGGTACGCAGTGTACCCGGGGATTCCGGAATGAATTTTTTGTTAGCCAGCAAACCTGCGATAGCTATCGGCCCAATAATGGGAAGGAACCTGGCCAATAGTAAAACAAAACCCGTAGTTACGTTCCAGAAGATATTATTATCACCCAGTCCCTCAAAACCACTTCCGTTGTTTGCGTTGGCAGACGTGTATTCGTATAACATTTCCGAAAAACCATGATAAGAAGGATTATTAAGCCAGGCTCCCGGTTGTACCGCCCATGCTGTTTCAGGATGATTCGCCACCATAAAAGCAGCCAGTGCTGTAAACCCTTTTATCAAAAAAGCAGATAACAAAGTAACCACGGCTGCGATCTTTACTTCACGGGCTTCCACTTTATGCCCCATAAATTCAGGGGTTCTTCCAACCATCAGTCCACCAATAAAAACAGCTATAATGATATAGATAAAGTAATTGAGGATACCAACACCGCAGCCGCCATAAAATGAATTGATCATCATGCCTAATAATTGCATCAGCCCCGATACGGGCATAGAACTATCGTGCATGGAGTTAACCGATCCTGTGGAGATGACGGTGGTAATAATGCTCCAGTAAGCAGAGGCGGCGGGGCCAAACCGCACTTCTTTTCCTTCCATGGCGCCTGTTGGCTGCATAACTCCTAACTTTTCAATTGCAGGGTTGCCACTCAGTTCAGCAATTACAGCAGGCACTAATAAACAAAGTATACCTGCCGTCATCACTCCAAAAATTACATTGGCTAATTTTTTTCTTTTTGTATAGAAGCCGAGTGCAAAAATCAGTGCAACCGGTATAATTACCTGTGCGGTTATTTCAACCATATTGGTGAAATAATTTGGATTCTCCAGGGGATGAGCGGAGTTGGCGCCAAACCAGCCGCCACCATTGGTACCCAAATGTTTGATTGCGACCATGCCCGCGGCGGGACCTCTTGATACCTGCATCGTATCGCCTTGCAGGGTGGTGATGGTATCTTTTCCCTGATAGCCGGAAGGCACACCATTAAAGGCCAATAGTATGGCAACAACAATACTTAGCGGTAATAATAACCGGGTGATTGATTTGGTAAAGATGACCCAGAAGTTGCCGAAGTTATTGGTTGTTTTTTCTTTCCATGCATTAAATACACCTATCACAGCGGCAATGCCGGTAGCGGCACTAACAAACTGTAGAAAAGTAACAACAAACAACTGGGTTAAATAAGTCATTCCCGATTCGCCGGAATAGTGTTGCAGGTTGCAGTTTACCACAAAGCTGATGGCCGTGTTAAAAGCCAGGTCGGGTGTTTGTGCGGGGTTGCCATCGGGGTTCAGTGGAAGCTTATTCTGAAACAGTAACATAAAAAACGCATACACTAACCATAGCATATTTATGGTGAGCATGGATTTTAAAAACTGTTTCCAGTCCATGTTTTTCGTGGCGTCAATACCGCTGATGCGGAAAATGAGTTTTTCCAGTGGGTTCATAAAATCCGTTACCGTTTTTTGCCCGCCAAAAACTTTCGCTACATATTTCCCTAATGAATAAGCTAATAGTATGGTGAGCAAAAAAGTAATAACAACACCTGTTAATTCTGTATTCATTTCAAAATTTTTCTGGTTTTAATAGTACATATACCAGGTAGCCCAGTACCCCAATAGACAGTATAAATAAAAAAGTCATCATGGTTTTACATTTTTTCAAAAAAGTCAACTGACTTAAAAAACAGCCGGAAGCATGAAAGCATGATTAATAATAAAAGCGCAGTAAGCATATTTTAAATTTTAGTTGAATGACCGTAAAGCCTGCTGCACGGTAAGGCTTTTTCAAGGCAGACGGGAATTTCATATTCGTTGATCATTTTAAATAGTTTATGGCTTAATGCCAAAATAAGTACCAAGTCTGTGTAAAGCGATTGAATGCGCCATAGCAGGAGATTGTATGGCTTCTGTTAAAATCAATACATAAAAAACCCTTTCATTTTGAAAGGGTGCATGCTATCGTTTTGAAAGGGGGTTATTTGATCTGGTACTCCTCCAGCTTGCGGTATAAAGTGGTTAAGGCGATATTCAGCAGTTTAGCGGTTTCGGTTTTATTGCCATTGGTATAACGCAATACTTTTTGAATATGCGATTTTTCGGCGTCCGCCAGTTCAAATGAAGTAAATTTTCCGCCTTCCTTATTTCGCGTATCGCTATTTTTAATATCATAAGGCAGATCGTCAATAGTGAGTGTTGTACCATCAGCCAGCAATACGCTACGTTCCATTACATTTTTCAGCTCCCTGATATTGCCATTCCACGGGTATTGTTTCAGCGCTTCAATAAAGCCGGGGTCTAAGGAATGTATTTTTCTGTTTGTTTTTTGGGCGAATACCTTTGCAAAATATTCAGCAAGTAGTGGTATGTCTATTACCCGTTCCCGCAAAGGCGGTAATTCAATTTGAAAAACGGAGAGGCGGTAATATAAATCCGGGCGGAAATTTCCTAACGCTGCTTCCTTTTTCAGGTTCCGGTTGGTTGCGGCGATAATACGTACATTCACTTTTACCGCTTTTGTATCACCCAGCCGGGGGAATTCGCCGGTTTCAATTACCCGCAGCAATTTAGCCTGCAACTCAGGGGCCATTTCTCCTATTTCATCTAAAAAAAGCGTGCCGTTATGCGCTTCTTCAAAAAAGCCCTTTTCATCTTTCATAGCGTTGGTAAAGGCCCCTGCTTTATGACCAAAAAGCTCATTCTCCAGCAGATCCCTGGAGAATGCCGAACAGTTGAGTGCTACAAATGGTTTTCCATTTCTGCTGCTCAACTGGTGAATAGCCTGGGCAAATACTTCCTTTCCTGTTCCGGTTTCACCTGTAAGCAGTACAGTAGCATCTGTGACCGCTACTTTTTTAGCTAATTCAATGGCAGCCAAAATAAGTTTTGATTTACCTGTAATGTTATCGAATGAGTATTTTTGGCCTACCTGTTTTTCCAACTGCATTATTCTTTTTGCCAGTGCCACTTTTTCGGTAGCGCGGAATAAAAGAGGAATGATCTTATTGTTATCATCTCCTTTTGTTATATAATCAAAGGCGCCGCTTTTAATAGCCTGAACTCCATCTGGTATATTTCCAAATGCAGTGAGTAAAATAATTTCAGTTAAGGGATGTTTTGATTTGATTTCTGAAACAAAATCAACACCATTTCCATCGGTAAGTTTTACATCGCATAACACAACATCAATATCTTTTTGCGATAATATTTTTTTGCCTTCCTTTAGAGTGGCCGCCTGTTCCACTATAAAGCCTTCAAGGGCAATAATACGGCTCATCAATTGCCTTATAGTTGCTTCATCATCAATAACGAGTATATTTCCCTGCATACCAAATTAAAGTACAAAGCTATCTGAAAGGAAGCAAAGATTGAAGATTTAAGGTGATGTGATTTATAGTTGTATTTGCTTCGGTACGCCCGCTTTATACAATACCGCCCTTGTATCAGTGCTTATGGTATAGGTTTCAGCAGCACCCACTAATACAGATTCCCCCTTTTTTAAATGAAGCGTTTGTACAGGAGTTGCCATATCAGCTTCTCCTTCTGCAATCAATAATATTTCTGCAGAAAAAGCGGTATGCCTGTATGTGGTTTGTTTGTCGGGCATAATTTTGCTTACTTCAAAATCGGGAACAGGACAATGATATACAGTTTCTGCCTCCTTTTCTTCTCCATTCATGATTTGCGGAACAATGCCTTCAAACAATGTGTGTTTTAGCAACTCGGGCACATCTATATGCTTGGGAGTTAGCCCACCGCGCAACACATTATCAGAATTAGACATCAGTTCAATATTCTGTCCTTCTAAGTAGGCATGTGGTACACCTGCCCCCTGGAATATGGCTTGCCCGGGGTGTAACTGTACAATGTTAAAAAAATAAATAGAAAATACCCCGCGGTCAATACCGGTATAATTGCCATTGTGCGATGTTACTGTTTTACATGCCCAGTATGCCGGGTCGGATTTTGATAACTGGTTGGCCTTATATAATGGTTCTGATTGGTGAAGTAAGGGTTCCAGCATACCATCAACCGTAGCCTGCGGTAATTCCATCACCTGTTTGTATAATCCATAATAACCTTCTTTTTCAAATACGGGCAACAGTATTTTAAATGCCTCTGTTTGCTGTAAGGTTTGCAGCAGCAATTTCTTTTCTTTAAAACCATGCAATAACCAAAACTCGCTTAGTGCCAGCATTACCTCAGGCTTATGGTTATCATCCTTGTAATTGCGGTGCGGCGCATTAAGCGGGATCCCGGCTTCATTTTCCCGCGCAAATCCTTTCTCCGCTTCAGCTTTGGAAGGGTGTACCTGTATAGACAGCATATCCTTTACGTCTAATACCTTAAAGAGATAAGGCAATTCACCAAATTGCCGGGCAACTTTTTCTCCGAGCCATTCAGGTGCGTCTTCTTTAATTAATTCATTTAATGCCATACCCTTGTTTTCATTCCACTGAACAATGGAAGGATTGCTGTTATGCGCACCCATCCAGTATTCGGCATAAGGTTGTTGTGCAGTATTGTTTATACCTAATAATGCCGGTATATATGCTGTTCCACCCCATGCATAGTGTTGTACTTTGCCTGTGAGTTTATACATAATTTATTTATTTAATTATAATCAGTCATTGATACCATTTTCATACATTTCATCTGCTATCAGGTTTTTTCCATCAGCAGCAGCAGTAGCCAATTCATCACAGCGATTATTGTAAGGGTTATCTGCATGCCCTTTTACCCATACAAATTGAATGCTATGTTTTTGCGAAAGCTGGTAAAAATGTTTCCACAGATCTTTATTTTTTTTGCCGCCTTTAAAATCTGTGGCTATCCATTTTTTCAGCCATCCTTCTTTTACCGCCTTTACTACGTACTGGCTGTCCGAATAAATGGTAACGGGCATATGCTGCTTTTTTATCGCCTCCAGCGCGGCAATTACTGCCATCAATTCCATACGGTTGTTCGTGGTAAGCCGGTAACCCTGTGATAATTCTTTTTCTGCAGATCCCCATTTTAAAATAGCCCCATATCCCCCACGGCCGGGGTTGCCACGCGCTGAACCATCAGTATAAATAATTAATGTTTGCTGAGACATAGTTGTTACCGGAAGCCCGAAGCATTTTAATTTTCGAAATTCGAATTTATCTTCTCCTGATTTTATAATATTATTTCTCCTTTCATATACGTAACGGCATAGCCGCTCATTAAAACCCTGTCGCCCGATAGTTCACAATCCAAATATCCCTTTCTTGCAGAAAGCTGTATAGCCGTAAGCCTGTTTTTGCCAAGCACTTCGGCCCAATAGGGCGTAAGCAAGGTATGCGCCGAACCGGTAACAGGGTCTTCATCAATTCCGCTTTGCGGAAAAAAGCAGCGCGAAACAAAATCGGATTCTTTGCCGGGTGCAGTTACCAGCACTCCCCTGCTTTTAATAGTGGCCAATGTTTTAAAATCGGGCTGTAATTGTTCAACACTTTGCTGGCTGTCTGTAACTACCATGTAATCAAACTTTCCTTTGTATACTTCTGTTACAGCTATCTTCAATCCTTCGCCTATTGCCGGCGGTATATCTTTTGGTTTTTCAAAATAATCACGGGGGAAATCCAATGTAAGCTGCCCGTTCCTTTGTTGCATCACTTTTAGCAGTCCGCTTTTTGAATAAAAGCTGATCTCTTTTTCCGTATGTTGTAAATGATTGAAAAAGATATGAGCTGCGACCAGCGTAGCATGCCCGCATAAGTCAACTTCAACGGTTGGTGTAAACCATCGAATATGATAATCGTTGTTTTCCCGGACAATAAATGCGGTTTCAGCAAGATTGTTTTCCAATGCTATATTTTGCATGAGTGCGTCCGGCAGCCATTCTTTCAAAGGGCATACAGCAGCGGGATTGCCGCCAAAAGCTTTTTCAGTGAAAGCATCCGCCTGGTATATCGGAATTGTCATTGATTGGTTGTTTGATTAGTTGATTGGTTAACTGATAGCGGATAGCTAACTGCTGATAGCTACACCTGAAAGACGCCCAATTTAAATGGACTTTTTATTGGAGCATGATTGGCTGCTGCTATTCCTTCTGCAATCAGTTTCCTGGTATCTGCCGGGTCAATAATATCGTCTACCCATAACCTTGCAGCGGCATAATAAGGCGTTGTTTGTTTTTCGTAGCGTCCTTTAATTTCATCCAATAATTTCTTTTCTTCTGCAGGCTCAATCACTTTGCCTTTTGCTTTTAACGAACTCACTTGTATTTGCAGTAATGTTTGTGCGGCCTGTTCGCCTCCCATTACCGCTATTTTTGCAGAAGGCCACGCATAAATAAACCGCGGATCATAGGCTTTGCCGCACATAGCGTAATTGCCCGCACCGTATGAGTTACCAATGATAACCGTAATTTTTGGTACAACTGAGTTGGCTACTGCATTCACCATTTTAGCGCCGTCTTTAATAATACCGGAATGTTCGCTACGGGTGCCCACCATAAAGCCGGTTACGTCCTGTAAAAAAATAAGAGGAATATTCTTCTGGTTACAGTTCATTATAAAACGGGCAGCCTTATCCGCACTATCGTTATAAATAACACCCCCCATCTGCATTTCACCCTTTTTTGTTTTTATTATTTTTCGCTGGTTGGCTACAATGCCTACCGCCCAGCCTTCAATACGGGCGTATCCGCATAGTATAGTTTGTCCGTAATCCCGCTTATACTGGTCAAAATCAGAGTCGTCTGTTATTCTTTCAATGATATCCAGCATATCATACGGCTTTGTGGCGTCTGAAGGCAGGATACCATATATTTCCGTTGGATCTTTTTTGGGGGGCTTAGATTTTATCCTGTTAAATCCTGCGTTTTCTTTCATCCCAAGCCTCCCGCAGATCTTTTTTATCTCGTCCAAGCATTGTTGCTCAGTATCAAATTTATAATCGGAGATACCGCTTATTTCGGTATGGGTAACAGCGCCGCCCAGGCTTTCGGCGTCCACCTCTTCACCGATGGCGGCCTTTACTAAGTAAGGTCCGGCAAGAAAAATGGAGCCATTGTTTTTTACCATTAATGTTTCATCACTCATAATGGGAAGGTAGGCGCCGCCGGCTACACAGGCGCCCATTACCGCAGCAATCTGGGTAATGCCCATGGCGCTCATCCGCGCGTTATTGCGAAAAATCCGGCCAAAATGTTCTTTATCCGGAAAAATTTCATCCTGCATTGGCAAAAACACGCCGGCGCTATCTACCAAGTAAATTACCGGCAGGTTATTTTCCATGGCAATTTCCTGCATGCGCAGGTTTTTTTTGCCGGTAACCGGGAACCATGCACCTGCTTTTACGGTTTGGTCATTCGCTACAATTACACATTGTTTTCCGCTTATATAACCAATGCCCGCAACAGTTCCACCTGCCGGGCAGCCGCCTTGTTCTTCATACATCTGGTAGCCCGCAAAAACACCAATTTCTATAAACGGTTTATCCGCATCAACCAAATATTCAATGCGTTCCCTTGCAAGCAATTTGTTTTTTTCTTTTTGTTTTTCTCTTGCCTTTTTACCACCCCCCGCGTAAATTTCCTCCCGTTCCTGTTTTACCTGGCTTAGGGCCAGTTTCAGAACATCTTCATTTTTATTGTTTTCTATCTTCATATCAGCAGCGTATTTATGATCGCTGTTTAATCCTTTGTCCAGTAATCTATCACCAAAACCTTATCTAAGTAAGGCTTTAGAACATCGCCAAACGCTTTATGAGCGGGATGAGGAAGATATGCAGCCCTGTCTGCTTCACTTTTAAAGCTCAGGAAAAAACAATGTGTAAATCCCTGCGCCAGGTTTTCAGGACTGTTGTTGGTTCCCCACTCAAACCCTTTAATTTCTTTGATTTTTGAAGGCAATGCCCTGAATGCATTTTCTACTTTTTTTACATCTTCGGGGCTGGCATCATCTTTAAATTTAAATACAACGACGTGTCTGAGCATTTTCTGTTCTTTATTTGTTCCTGAAATAATTGTTGCTGCAATAATGCAGGTAGCGATAATAGCGATTACATTTTTCATTTGATCTGTTTTAAATACCGTATTCAATAGTTGTTTTAAATACTGGTCAAATATAATCTATAGATTACATTTTCTTCCTTTCATCCATTTTATAGAACATTTTCCTTTAATTTTTTAAAGTGTATTGGTATGTAAAAAAGGAAATAAAGGGATAAAACAGATATAAGAAAATTTTTTATAAGAACAATTGAAAAATGATAAGCCCTGGCCGGGTATCCTGGAGTGATTGTATTATAAATAATAATAAACCAATGTTTTTATAGTTGAAGTATCACCCCCCACATTTGACGTAAGCATGCGCTTACAGCTAAGGAGAACAGAGGTATAAAAGCACAAAAGCGATATGATTTAACATATCGCTTTTGTATTGTGTTTAGCATAGACTACTAATTCATTACAATGAAATTAGTGTTCTGCTATTGTTCTAGTTTAATTTCGCCTAAGTCTGTTGCTTCGCCTTCTTTTACTTCTACACCATCTTTAGATGCATTTTTGTAAGGGGCGTTAGCTTCAATGATTACTTTGTATGTTCCCGGTTTGGCATCAGTTATTTCAAATGCGCCGTTTGCAATATCAGCTTTGAGCGTGTCGGTGCCTGAAATGGCCCATGCTCTAACCGCAGCATCTGGTGGGTTTACTGTACCTTTTACTGAACCATTGGTAATCACATTAAATGCGAATAATCCTGCGGCAACTATACTTAATGCTGCCAATGTGAGCCTTGCTTTTTTCATAATTCTGGAATTTATTGATTATGTAATTGGTTACAACTTTATCTGTTATTCCAGGGAAAGTAAATCAGGAGGGATATGCTACTTAAGACAACTACTATGCCAAAAAATAAAACGGCTCTTGTTAAAATGTTTTAACAGGATTGGTGACAGGCAAACTTCCGGTGTTTTTGTTTTTGAAAATTGAATAAAAATAATTTGATAAGCCATTGCATCGGATGGCTTATACACAGGGAGTGCATATTCTGCTTACCGTCTCTGATTTCGTTTTATTATATTTGCGGCGTTCTGCAAATACTAAAATAATTAGTATACCTTGTCATTTTAAACCACGTTGAACAATAGAAATAATATATGGCTGAAGCGAAACAAAACCTGTTTGACTACACGGAAGATTCAATCAAATCATTAGACTGGCGCGAACATATTCGTTTGCGCCCGGGAATGTATATCGGAAAATTAGGAGATGGGAGCAGTCCAGATGATGGTATCTATGTATTGCTTAAAGAAGTGCTTGATAATTGTATTGACGAGCATATGATGGGATATGGGAGGCAGGTGGATATTGTGGTTGAAGGTAAAACAGTAACGGTTCGCGATTTTGGCAGAGGTATACCTTTAGGCAAAGTGGTGGATGTGGTAAGCAAAATAAACACCGGCGCCAAATACGACAGTAAAGCTTTTCAGAAATCCGTTGGATTGAACGGCGTAGGTACCAAAGCGGTAAATGCATTGAGCAGCTATTTTAAGGTTATGGCAGTAAGAGAAAGTAAGCAGAAAACCGCGGAGTTCGAAAGAGGTATATTAATTAAAGAATATAAAGAAGCAAAAACGGATGAAACGAATGGAACCCTGGTAACCTTTATACCTGATGATACGGTATTCCGTAATTTTCATTTTCAGCCGGAATATATTGATAACCTGTTATGGAATTACTGCTATCTCAATGCAGGGTTGATAATAACATTTAACGGAAAAAAATACGTTAGCAAAAATGGATTGCTTGATCTGCTGCAACGCAAAACCAACGAAGATGAGATCCGCTATCCAATCATACATCTCAAAGGTGAGGATATTGAGCTGGCAATTACACACAATAATGATTACGGGGAAGAGATATTCAGTTTTGTAAATGGCCAGTATACCACGCAGGGCGGAACGCATCAACAGGCTTTTCGCGAAGCCTTTGTAAAAGTGATAAGAGATTTTTATAAAAAGGACTATGATTTTACCGATATCCGGCAAAGCATTGTGGTTGCGGTGGCGGTGAGAGTGGTGGAGCCGGTATTTGAGAGCCAAACCAAAACCAAGCTGGGTTCCCAGTACATGCAGGAAGGCGGCATTAGCATGAAGAATTTTGTACATGAATTTCTTTCTAAGGAACTGGATAATTTTCTGCATAAAAATCCGGCTATTGCCGAAGCTTTAAAGAAACGGATAGAACAAAGTGAAAGAGAGCGAAAAGAATTGGCCGGCATTAAAAAATTAGCGAACGAAAGAGCAAAAAAAGCCAATTTGCACAACCGCAAGCTACGCGATTGCCGTATCCATTTTAATGATGATCCTCCGAACAGCAAGAGTAAGGAAGCCTTTCATGAACGCCGGTTGGAGAGCACTATTTTTATTACAGAAGGCGATTCGGCGAGTGGTTCTATTACCAAAGCCCGCAATGTGGAAACACAGGCAGTATTTAGCCTTAGGGGTAAACCATTAAACTGTTATGGGCTCACTAAAAAGGTAGTTTACGAAAATGAGGAATTCAACTTGCTGCAGCACGCATTAAATATTGAAGAGGGCATTGAAGGATTGAGATATAATAATATAGTGGTGGCAACAGATGCCGATGTAGATGGTATGCATATCCGGTTGCTGCTGCTTACTTTCTTTTTGCAATTTTTTCCGGACCTGGTAAAGAACGGGCATGTGTATATTCTTGAAACACCCCTGTTCAGGGTGCGCAATAAACAGCAAACGATTTATTGTTACGATGAAGGCGAAAAACAGGCTGCTATTAAAAAATTAGGCGCCAAACCAGAGATCACCAGGTTTAAAGGGTTGGGTGAAATTTCACCGGATGAGTTTGTAAGATTCATCAGTTCTGATATGCGTAAGCAACCGGTAATGGTGATGCCCGAAACGCACCTGCAGCAATTGCTGGAATATTATATGGGCAAAAACACCCAGGACAGGCAGGAATTTATTATTGATAATTTACGTGTGGAGATAGACATTGCAGAAGAAATAAAAGTGTAGTAAACATTGGGCCATCGTTCTGATCTGGAATTTTATTTTTCTGATTTTAAAGTTGTTACATGATACATATTGTTTTTAATGAAGCAGATACATTGGTTTTGAACAAAGCCATTGAACTGGACAAAGCCCTCCAGGGTAAAGTGATACAGATAAAAGATGATTATGCTGTTGGCCCTTTGGCTAATTTATATGTTGGGGAAGGAATAGGTGCACGCAAAGCCTGGTGGGCACAGGTGCTGGCAGGCGGCGATTATGATGGAAAAGCAGGCGATGGCTCCGTGGATGATTATAAAACCATAGCCGAAATGGTGGGTGAATTGCGCCGCAATCCGGAAGAAACACTATGGATTTGGGCGGCACAGAACAAGCATGATGTGAGCGGTTATTACTGGCTGCTTCATTATGTAAAAGAATTCCAGGGGCGGGTGTTCATACTTTATTTGAATAACCTTCCCTTTATCAATGAAAAAGGAAATATTTTTTATCCTTCCTGGCTGCATACCATCCCCCCGAAAGAATTTTTAAAAGCAAAAAAATTAGCCCGGCCGATTACATTAAGCGAGTTTGAGGTAGATCCGGATGAATGGACCAGGTTGAGTGAGGAAAATAAAGGGGTACGGATATTAGAAGGCGGTAAAAAATTAGTTCAGTACGATTATGACTTTTATGACGCTGATCTGAAACGCTATATTACAAAGGATTGGCAGAAGGCAGGTAAGATCATTGGCCAGTTTTTATCTAAAAACAAACATACTACCGGCGATGCCTATATGTTATGGAGACTGAAATTAATGATAGCCGGCGGGGAATATGATATACAGGGCGAATTGAAGAATATGAAAGATTTTGAGATCAAAAGCAAAGCCGGTGTAACAGAGCGGGTAAATGGATAGGATGAAATTAATTTAAAAGTTGTGGAATTATTTATATGAGTAAAGACAATTTTTTAGGAAATGAATCAGGAATTCACGGGCAGTATAAAACATGGTTCCTCGATTATGCTTCTTATGTTATCCTGGAAAGAGCTGTTCCGGCAATTGAAGACGGGTTAAAGCCTGTGCAACGACGCATCCTTCATGCTATGAAGGAAATGGATGACGGCCGTTTTAATAAAGTAGCCAATATTATCGGGCAGTCCATGCAATACCATCCGCATGGAGATGCTTCTATTGGCGATGCGCTTGTGAATATGGGACAAAAAGACCTGCTCATTGAAACGCAGGGCAACTGGGGCGATGTGCGCACGGGCGATGATGCCGCTGCGTCCCGCTATATTGAAGCGAGGTTAAGCAAATTCGCACTGGAAGTGGCGTTTAACGCTAAAACTACTGAATGGCAACTGAGCTACGATGGGAGAAAAAATGAACCGGTAACACTCCCTATGAAGTTCCCTTTGTTGCTGGCTCAGGGAGCGGAAGGAATAGCGGTTGGGTTATCTACCAAGATATTACCCCATAATTTTTGCGAGATCATTGAAGCGGCTATTAAACATTTGCGTGGTAAAAAATTTGAATTATTCCCCGATTTTCAAACCGGGGGAATGATTGATGTAACCCATTATAATGAAGGCAAACGTGGGGGAAAGGTAAAAGTGCGTGCACATATTGAGGAATTGGATAAAAAAACGCTGGTCATACGCGATGTGCCTTACGGCGTAACTACCGCGCAACTGATGGATTCCATTGTTAAGGCAAATGACCAGGGGAAAATTAAAATAAAAAAAGTTACCGATAATACCGCCGCCAACGTGGAGGTACTTGTTGACCTGGCTCCCGGCATCTCTACCGATATTACTATTGATGCATTGTATGCTTTTACCGATTGCGAGGTAAGCATTTCGCCCAATGCCTGCGTGATCGCTGAACAAAAGCCACGTTTCATAACAGTGCACGACCTGCTGCGTTCATCAGCCGAATTAACGAAAGATCTGCTGAAAAAAGAACTGGAAATTAAGCTGGCAGAATTACAGGACAAATGGCATTATACTTCCCTTGAAAAAATATTCTTTGAAGAAAAAATATATAAAGAATTAGAGAAGAAGCATGAAACCTGGGAAAAGGTATTAATGGCTATTGACAAGGCATTTGGTCCTTTTAAAAAACAATTGAAAAAGGAAATATCCAAAGAAGACATTGTTAAACTAACGGAGAAGCCTGTACGCAGGATCTATAAGCTGGATATAGATGAACTGAATGCACAGATTGGAAATATTGATAAAGAGATCAAGCAGGTAAAATACGACCTGGAGAATCTTGTAGACTTTGCTGTAGCCTACTATGATAACCTGTTGAAAAAATACGGTAAGGGCAGGGAACGCAAAACAGAGATCAAACTATTTGAATCCATACAGGCCAAGCAGGTGGCTATTGCCAATGCCAAATTGTATGTAAACCGTTCAGAAGGATTTATAGGCACCGGGTTGAAGAAGGATGAATTTGTGGATGATTGTTCGGACTTAGATGATATTATAGCCTTTACAAAAGCCGGTAAAATGAAGGTGGTGAAAGCTGCGGATAAAGTGTTTATTGGCAAAGATATTCTGCATGTTGCCGTTTTTAAAAAAAATGATGAACGCACTACTTATAATATGATTTACGCGGATGGAAAAACGGGGATCAGTTATGCCAAACGGTTTAACGTTACAAGCGTTACCCGCGATAAAGAATACGATCTGACCAAAGGGTCAGACAAAAGTAAAGTACACTATTTTTCGGTTAATCCCAATGGCGAAGCAGAAGCTGTTAAAATTGTACTCAGTCCTTCTTCAAGCGCCCGTAATAAAGAACTTGAATTTTATTTTGAAGAATTAGAGATCAAAGGCCGGGGCAGCATGGGTAACCAGGTAACAAAATATCCGGTTAAATCTGTGAAGTTCAAGGAAGCCGGCCGCTCTACATTAAGTGGCAGAAAGCTATGGTTTGATAATAATTTTGGCCGGCTGAATACAGAGGGGAAAGGTTCGTTCCTGGGCATGTTCGACAGCGAAGACCGTTTATTGATCATTTACAGTAACGGCAACTATGAAATTTCCGACACGGAGCTCAGCCAGCGCATTGACGGGGAAAAAGTATTGCTGATTGAAAAGTTCGATCCGGAAAAAATAATCACGGCAGTATACCTTGATAAGGAGAAATTGCAATTCAATATTAAAAGGTTTAAAATTGAGACCACTACATTGCGCAATAAATTTTTCTTTATAAAAGAAGGTGAAGGAAACCAGTTGCAAACGGTTACTACCGATGAAACGCCGGTACTGGTAATGCAGAGCGGCAGGGGCGCCCAGATCAGGAAAGCTAAAATTAAAGTGAATAAAGTAGTTGAGGTGATGGGCTGGAAAGCCGTAGGCGCTAAACTGGCGGATTATTCTAAAACTGTGGAAATGGATTGGGAGAAAAAGAAACCAGAGGATAACCAGCAGCCTGAGCTGTTTTAATAAACTGCCATATGGCCAATGGGTATCTGTTACCATTTAATTTCTCTGGAAAATGAACGGTATATTAAATTTGAAACCTGCTTATACACTACTGTTATGTCAAAGTTGATAGGTGAGACGTGATGAATGGTGAGAGGCGAAATTCACTATTGCCCATTGTCTGTTCACCTTTATCCTCGCACCGCTCACGATAACATACAGATATAGTTTGATTAACTTAATACCATTATGATACGAATTACAGAACAGCCCTCTTTGTACAGGCGCCTGGAAAAAATGACCGTGGAAGAACTTACGGCTAATATTAATACTGAGGATAAAAAAGTAGCGCTGGCGATAGAAAAAGCATTGCCGCAAATCAATAAGCTCATTACAGCTATTGTTGATAAGCTGAAGGCAGGCGGGAGAATGTTTTATGTTGGGGCGGGCAGTGGCGGCCGTCTTTCTGTATTAGATGCCATTGAGTTGCCTACAACCTATGGCATACCCGGGGGTGTGGTAAACGTAGTACTGGCGGGAGGGGTGGAACATCTAATTGAGGCACCTGAAGAAAAAGAAGACGACACTGAGGCGGGATGGAATGCACTAAAAGAATATAATATTTCTGATAAAGATATTGTTGTGGGAATTTCGGCAAGCGGAACAACACCATTTGTGCTGTCTGCTTTACAGCAATGTAAATCTCATAATATAACAGCTGGTTGTATTGTCAGCAACCCCGAAACACCTATTGCGGCGATGGCAAAACTACCCGTGGAGGTAATTACAGGTCCTGAATTTGTTACAGGAAGCACCCGTATGAAATGCGGTACGGCGCAAAAAATGATCTTTGATATGATCAGTACCACCACTATGATACGATTGGGAAGAGTAGAAGACAATAGCATGGTAAATGTATTGCTGATCAATGATAAGATCACCGACCGGGCCGTAAAAATCTTGATGGAAAAAGCAGGGCTTACTGATTATAACGATGCAAAAACCGTTTTACTCAAACATGGCAGTGTAAAGAAAGCTATGGATGCGCTTGGCGGATAGGTTTCAGGTTTCATGTTTCAGGTTACATGTTTCAGGTTACATGTTGCAGGTTACATGTTGCAGGTTACATGTTTCAGGTTACATGTTGCAGGTTTCAGGTTGCAGGTTTCAGGTTATAAGCTCAAATCCTCCTTGTATCTTGTACCCTGTAACTTGTACCTGCTGTTCACTCACTATTTACTACTCACCGCTCCCCACTCCCATGCATCGTTTCCCTGCTGCAATTTGTCTGAGTGTAAGCGATAAAAGATAAATACCATAAGTATAGCGGAAAAAATTTCAAACGTTTGCACAACATTGGTACGTGTTTAAGTTAAAAAACAGTATTATGTTTACTTCGTATAGTATATTATAACCAAAATTATCTAAGCTCATGAGACAACGATTGCTATGGCTAATGGTATTCTTATTACCATTTTCTCTATGTCTTTCTGCCCAGGAAGCTAACAAACCTGTTTCAGGTACTGTTAAAACCGAAACCGGAGAAGCAGTTGCAGGTGCTTCTGTTACAGCAGAGAATTCTTCTAATAAATCAAAAACAACAGTTACCTCCAATGAGGAAGGTGTGTTTGCTTTTTCAGGGCTTGCAAATGGACGCTATACTTTTACAGTAAGTTATGTAGGTTATAGCACTGAAACGCTTACCGGTACTGTAGGCGATGCGGGGCTGCAACTGCCTGTTGTGTTAAAAGTAGCTGCTCAAAGCCTTGAAGATGTGGTAGTGGTAGGGTATGGTACGCAGCGCAAAAAAGATGTAACCGGTGCTGTAAAATCGGTTAAAGCCGAGTCGTTCAACCGGGGTATTGTAAATAACCCGCAACAATTATTGCAGGGAAAAGTAGCGGGTGTAAATATCACCTCGTCCAGTGGCGAACCCGGCGCCCCGGTAAATATTGTAATCCGTGGGGCTGCCAGTGTTAGAAACAGCAGCTCGCCGCTGTTTGTAGTAGATGGCGTTCCTTTGGATAATGCCGGTACCGGCACGGGTGACGCGTTAAACTTTCTGAACCCGCAGGACATCGCATCCATGGATGTATTAAAGGATGCGTCTGCTACCGCTATTTACGGCTCGCGTGGAGCCAACGGTGTAATCATCATTACAACAAAAAGAGGCAGGGCTGGAACATCCGTGTTAAATTTTACCACCAGCGCCGGTATCTCAAAAGTTGCCCGCAAACTCCCGGTGTTTTCAACCGATGAATTTAAAAAGCAGGTAGTGGGCGTAGGCGGCGACCTGGAAGATTTTGGCTCATCAACCGACTGGCAGGATGAAATTTTCAGAACCGGCCACACTTATGAAAACAATTTAACGCTCAGTGGTGGTGCTGATAAGCTGGTATATTATGCCTCGCTAAACGCCCAAAACCAAACCGGTATTTTAAAAGGCAGTAACATGAAACGGTATACCGGTCGTTTTAATGCCACACAAAAATTCTGGGACGATCGCTTGTCTGTTGATGTAAATCTTACAGCCACAAATACCAACAACCGGCGTCCTCCGATTGACGGTTTATTAGGAAGTGCCATTTCTAATAACCCCACTTTACCGGCACGTGATGCAGACGGGAATCCCGCTAAATTCGAAAATGCAAGCAACCCGCTGGTGGAACTGGATCTCTACAAAGACATTGCTTCGGTAAACCGTGTGCTGGGAAACATTTCGCCAACATTACGAATTATAAAAGGGCTTACCTATAAATTGAATTTTGGTATTGACAATACTACCACAACCCGCGACATCGTTAATTTTGCCAACGCGGTACCGCAGCGCGACGGCAGGTTTGAAACACAGAGCATACAGTTGAGAAACAGGTTGATTGAAAATTATCTTACCTATACAACCGATATTGATAAACATACTTTTTCTGCATTGGCAGGCCATTCTTACCAGAACATTATGTATCAATATCGCAGCTCCAGCATTAACAAGCTACCGCTTAATGACCTCGACCCCATCTACAATCCGGGCATAGGCCAGGAACTGACCATGGCCAATAACAGGCCCACTGGAAACGCTAATATTGATGAGTTGCAATCTTATTTTGCCCGTATTAATTACGCGTTCGACAACAGGTACCTGTTAACAGCAAGTTTCAGGATGGACGGATCTACCAAGTTTGGAGAGAACAACAAATACGGCTATTTCCCTTCCTTCTCATTGGGATGGAATATAAAGGAAGAAGAATTCATGGCTAATTCTGCTTTCAGCGCCCTGAAACTAAGAGGCGGCTGGGGTATGACGGGTAACCAGGAAATTGAGCCCAAATCAACACAGGCATACTTTAGAACTGAAGTAACATCGGGTGCCAGTTATCCTTTATATCCAACCGGCGCTTACCCGCCAGGTACATTCTTCGCACGCTTTGCAAATCCTGACCTGCAATGGGAATCTACTCAACAAACCAATATCGGTTTAGAGTTTGGTTTGTTTAATGGTGCATTGAATGGTTCAATAGACTGGTTTGATAAAATTACTGACAATATACTTTTATCTATTCCACCACAGGATCCCGTACAACCCGCCGGAACCACTTTCGCGAATATCCCTGGCATGAAAATCAGGAATACCGGTATTGAAATTGACCTGGAGTATCGCAAAAGAATTACTAATGACCTGAGCTTTGGCATTGGCGGTAATGCTACTTTCATGAAAAACAATGTAACGGGATCACCTTACCAGGTTATTTTCTCCGGTTCAGCTACCGGTTCCGGATTAACAAGTGCTACTCTGAACGGGTATATCAATGGTAACCCGATCGGCTCCTTCTACCTCTTAGACTTTATTGGGATTGATGCAGATGGGCTGAGTAAGTATACGGATACGGATAAAGACGGGATCATTACCCCCAAAGACAGGATCATAGCTGGTTCTGCAGTGCCAAAAACACTATATAACTTCTTTGGTAATCTTTCTTATAAAGGATTCGATTTTGTAGTGAATTTTAATGGCGTGAGTGGCAATAAAATATATGACAACACCGCTACCGCCAATTTTTACAAAACGAAAATTGCTAAAAACAACAATACCACAGCCGAAGCGGTACAATACCCGGAAGAGTCTATTAACAATGCCGCAGGCGTGAGTACCCGTTATTTGAAAGATGGCGGTTATTTGAGGCTCAACAACATGTCTCTGGCTTATAACTTTAATACAGACCGCCTGGGTGTACAAAAATGGATAACCAACCTGCGGCTGTATGTAACCGCTCAGAACCTTTTTGTAATTACGAAGTACGATGGTTTTGATCCCGAGATTAATAGCGACAGGTCAATTGACAGGGCGGTGTCGTATGGGATTGATTATCTTAATTATCCCAAAGCACGCACGGTTATTTTCGGTTTAAATCTATCATTCTAAAAATTTGATTGTATATGATTAAGAAGCTATTTTATATACTTTCCATTTATACGATTGCTGTTGTTTCGGGCAGTTGCAGTAAGTTGGAAGAACAGGTGCTGGATGAAACTTCCAGTACCGGCGCTACCGATAAAGAGGTAACAGAAGGGCTGATTGCACCGGTTTATGCGGTTTTACCCGGGCTGTTTCAACACACACAATACTTTGCTTTGCAGCAAATTTCTACTGATCAGGCTATTTTACCCTACAGGGGCGGTACAGACTGGGGAGATAACGGCATCTATATTTCGCTACACAAACATGAAACGACCAGTAGCGATCCTAATGTAAGGAATGTATGGAACAATATCACCCTTGGAATTTCGCGTGCTATACTGGCTATTAATACTTTACCCACCAGTACCGATCCCAATGCACAATTGTTTTTAGCGGAAGCAAGAGGCATGCGGGCCTATTATAACCTGTTGTGTCTCGATTTATTCGGAGTAGCATTCGTTAAAGATGACCCTAAGATAAATTCGGTTATTTTAAGAGGTAACGATGCAGTAGAATACATTAAATCTGAACTGCTGGCTATTGAACCCATCGTTCGTGATGATACCGGCCCCGGCAGAATTACAAAAGCAGCCGTATGGGGATTACTGGCAAGGTTACATTTACAGGCTGCGGTTTACAGGGATATCTACGGGTCATTTAATTTTACAGGTGACGATATGGATAAAGTGATTCAATACTGTGACCAGATTATTAATTCAGGGAAATTTGAACTGTCGCCCGAATACTTTGAGATATTTGGCGATGCCAATCACACCAATAAAGAATTGATTTTTGCCATAGATCAAAGGGCAGATCTCAATGGCCACAACCGCATGGCGTATTTTTCTCTTTCCGGCGATCAGTTCCCCCTGGCTGCTTACCCCGGTGCAAATGGTACAGATGGTCCGGGCATTACCTCCGACTTTTATGAAACCTGGGCGCAGGCCTATGCACCCGATGACCCCGCGGAAATGGATGGCAGGTTTTTTAAGAGGAATCTTGATACTACGACAACCTGCATCGCGGGAGACGATTTTTACATTGACCGCGGTATTTTAAGGGGACAGCAGTATGGACTGATAAGAACGGGAGGGGTATTTGAAACATGTCCTAACGGAGATATGAAAGTGGGTAAGCTGTATAACAATACCCGTAATCGTCCGGATTTACCGGTGTTTTTTACCGAAAACATAGATTTTACAGTAGCTGGAAGCAATTACAACAATGGCTACCGGGTTGAAAAATATGAGTTTAGCCGTGGTTCTGTAAGTGGTAGAAATTTTGGAGAGCATGATATTGTGATCTTACGCCTTGCTGATATTTACCTGATGCGTGCCGAAGCCCGGTTAAGAAAGGGTGGGGGCGAAACAGAAGCACTGGCAGACGTGAATACCATACGTGCTGCCAGAACAGCAAGAGTGGTTCCGCCTGCATTAACAGAAATGAACTTAGATTTATTATACCGGGAAAGAGGATTTGAGCTGTATTGGGAAAACGTTCGCCGCACCGATATGATCCGTTTCGGAAAATATGAAGGTACATGGACGGAAAAAAACAATTCCGATCCTCAGAAACGCATTTTCCCTATCCCGCAAAACGCAATAGACGGAGCATCTAACCTGCCTGATTACTTAGTGCAGAACCCGGGTTATTGAGTTGTATAGCAGATGCTTGTTCCAGTCCGGAGATTAAAATTTGCAACACAGATTTAGTCTCCGGATTTTTTATTTTACACATCTTCTGTAGAGCAATTGCCCCATAATATAAAAATATAATGATCTCCGATAGCTGTAAGTATCTGCTAAAGCCAATGACGGAATTTGGTACGGTATTTTATTTATATCAGTTTAAAACACAGCTATATGAAAAAGATAAAAGATCAGCAAACGGCGAAACACAATACGCAGTTTAATACCAATAAAAATCGTCCGGAAAACAAGGATGACCTGGATAGCAGGGAAGGAGAGGAACAGGAATTTAAAGGAGATGATACGACGCATAACCCAAAGACGCATAAGAACAAAAAGCCCGGGCAAAAAAAGAATGGATAGGGAATGGTTGCAAAAAGTCTATAGTTTATGGTTTGTTGTTTATAGTTTTTGGCAACTGCTCCGGAGCTTATCTTTGCATTTCTCTTTTTCGCATTTTATCTGCCCCCCAATGATTCGTTCCCCTACAGGCACACGGACAGGCGGGCATGAAAAAGAAAAGCAATAAATTTCAAATCAAATAATTATGGACTGGCAGAAACTCATTAATGAAAATCAATTGGAGGAATTGGTCGGAAAATCACAAGAAAAGCCACAGCTCATTTATAAACATTCTACCCGTTGCGGAACCAGCTCACTTATTAAGAGCAGGTTGGAAAGAGCGGCTGCTCCGTCTGGTATGGATTTTTATTTTCTTGACCTGATCGCATATCGTTCCCTGTCCGATAAAATTGCACAAAGTTTTGGGGTGAGCCATGAATCGCCCCAGGTACTGCTTATTCAAAACGGTGAATGCATCTATCATCAAAGTCATGGCGCCATTTATATGGAAGAAATAGCAGCACAAAGCATGCGTGCCTGATAAAGGGGGTATGAGCTATCGGGTATCAGCTATCAGTCAGTGAGTACTACTAACTACAGGCTGAGTGCTCCTTTTCCGCTTCGAATTTATAGTTTGTGATTTATAGTTGAAATTTCGCTCGGGCGGACAGCCTTTCGGATCTCTGATTTGTAGTTATCAGATTTAGATATCAGGTGGAAGTACCTTATACCTCACACCCGATACCCATATCTCATGCCTGATACCTCACACCCCATACCTCACACCTCCTCCCTAATACCTGTACAGTTCCGGTTTGAAAGGTCCTTCTTTTGGAATGCCGAGATATTCAGCCTGGGTTGTTGTAAGCTCTTCCAGTACAACACCAATTTTTTTCAGGTGCAAACGGGCAACTTTTTCATCTAAGCGCTTGGGAAGCACATATACTTTGTTCTCGTAATTTTTATAATTGGTCCAGAGTTCAATCTGCGCCAGGGTTTGGTTGCTGAATGAATTGCTCATTACAAAGCTGGGATGCCCGGTAGCGCAGCCCAGATTTACCAGGCGGCCTTCTGCCAGTAATATAATGTCTTTGCCGTCTATCGTATAAAGATCAACCTGTGGTTTAATGGTGTCTTTGGTGCTGCCATAATTTTTATTCAGCCAGGCCACGTCAATTTCAATATCAAAATGGCCTATATTACAAACAATGGCTTTGTCTTTCATCAGCTTAAAATGATCGCCTGTTATCAGGTCGCGGCAACCGCTGGCTGTAACAATGATATCGGCTTCTTTAACTGCATCAATCATTTTCTTTACTTCATAGCCGTCCATAGCAGCCTGCAAAGCACAGATCGGATCAATTTCTGTAACGATCACACGGCAACCCGCACCCGATAATGATGCAGCGGAACCCTTGCCCACATCGCCATAACCACCTACAACGGCTACTTTACCCGCCAGCATTACATCTGTGGCGCGGCGTATAGCATCTACCAGGCTTTCTTTACATCCGTACTTGTTATCAAATTTCGACTTGGTAACAGAGTCGTTTACATTTATGCAGGGAACGGGTAATGTGCCTTTCTGCATTCTTTCATATAAACGGTGAACGCCTGTTGTGGTTTCTTCACTCAATCCCTTCACGTGCTGGATGAGTTCAGGATATTTATCAAAAACAATATTGGTGAGGTCGCCACCATCGTCTAATATCATATTCAAAGGACGGTCGGCGCTTCCGAAGAATAAAGTTTGTTCAATGCACCATTCTGCTTCTTCATTGGTTTGTCCTTTCCATGCGTACACTCCAACGCCTGCTGCTGCTATAGCGGCTGCGGCATGATCCTGGGTAGAAAAAATGTTACAGGAACTCCATTTTACTTCCGCACCCAGTTCAATCAGCGTTTCAATTAATACGGCTGTTTGAATGGTCATGTGCAGGCAACCTGCTATGCGGGCTCCTTTTAAAGGTTGCTGCGCACGGTATTCTTCACGAATAGCCATAAGCCCCGGCATTTCTGCTTCGGCCAATTTTATTTCTTTACGGCCCCATGCGGCAAGACTAATATCTTTTACCTTATTGGGCAATGAAAAATCAATGGATTTGGAAACTGCTGACATGTGTAAATGATTTAATAGATGTACAAATATGTTTTTCGCTCACGCAATAGTTAATGCTGCAAAACTACGCTTATAGAATATAATTTTACAGAGACGGTTATATTTGGGGGAAAACCATGTTTTTTTTAATTTTAAAGGATATTTATATAGTCAGGTATGAAAAAGACACAGCAAAAAGAAAAACCGGCTATACAGCTTCCGGTGTTAGATGATAAAGATGTTGCTATACTTGGTTTGTTGCAGCAAAATGCCAGGATAACGGTGAGGGAAATATCTGATGCCATACACCTGAGCACAACGCCGGTGCATGAAAGGATTAAAAGGATGGAAGAGGCCGGGGTGATCCGCCAGTATGCTACTTTGCTTGACCATACCAAAATAAAAAGAGGGCTGATAGTGATTTGTTATGTGTCGCTCAAACAACACAATAAAATGGCGGGTGGGAGGTTTATCAGAGCCATACAGGATATGCGGGAAGTGGTGGAATGTTATAATATTTCAGGCGATTTTGATTTTATGCTTAAAGTAATGGTAGAAAATATGGATGCTTATTATGATTTTCATGTAAACAAATTAAGCGAGGCCGAGAATATAGGACATGTTCAAAGTGTTTTTGTGATGGGCATCATTAAGCAAACCCACCAATTGGTGTATCAGGGTGAGTAGTCAGTGGTGAGTGGTCAGTGGTGAGTAGTGAGAAGTGGCAATAACGGGCACCTCATAGCAGTTGATTGGTTGGTTTATGGCGGTTGATTATTTTGTCCCTGTATTAGCTGATGGCTAAAAGCTCATAGCAGTTAAAAGATTTATTTTATTTCTTCTTTTATTGAACACAACACAATACGCTTATTTTTGTTTTATGAGCAGCATAAATTACCAGCATGGACAATAGCAGCATTATTATTTTGGCTATCGCAATTATTGCGGGTGTTTTAGGAATTTACCTTTTTGCTTATTTCCGTGAAATAAGAGGTGTTAAAAAAGAGCAAAAAAAACCTGTGTATGATGCAACATTGCAATTGCAGGCGTACGAACGGCTTACCATATTGGCCGAACGCATCTCACTGAAGAACCTGATATCAAGGGTATCTTCTGCCAACATGCAGGCCGCGGTATATCATTCATTACTGGTGGAAAGCATTAAGCAGGAATATGAATACAATCTTTCACAGCAATTATATGTATCTGCACAGGCCTGGCAGGCGGTAACCAATCTTAAAGAGCAGAATATTTTTATTTTGCACCAGTTGGCCAATACCTTACCCGATTCAGCCACAGGCATGGATTTGGGCAAACGCATCCTTGAATTACTGGATGCAGATCCCAAAGCTTCTTTGCATAATATTGTGCTGGAAGCATTGAGATATGAAGCCCGGCAGCTAATGTCTGGTGTATGATCGCTTTCTATATAAAATGTTAATAGAATCCGGCAAGCCATTTGTAAAGAAAATAATCACACTATTTTCACGTTCGGCAAACGGGTAAATAAAGTTGTTTATTTGTCGTTACATTTGTTGCACTTTCAACAATACTATAATATGAAATTATTTTTCCTGCAGGTTGCTCCCGATTCTCTTAATAAAGCTTTGGCCAGTCAACACGGTATTCCCGAACCCGGCACACAAATGAATCTTTGGGAACTGTTGCTGGCGGGAGGTTGGATTATGCTGCCCCTGGCTTTATTAATGGTAATAGCTATATTTTTCTTTTTTGAACGCCTGATCGCTATTCGTAATGCCGGCAAATTAGATTATAATTTCATGAGCATTATCCGTGATCATATTGTAACGGGCAATGTTACGGCGGCCAGGTCTCTTGCCCGGAATACATTTAACCCGGTGGCAAGAATGATTGATAAGGGATTGCAACGTATAGGCAAGCCCATTGAAGCTATTGAAAAGAGCATGGAAAATGTAGGGAAACTGGAGATATATAAGATGGAGCGCAATATTTCGGTGCTGTCATTAATAGCAGGTATAGCGCCTATGTTTGGTTTTTTGGGAACCATTGTAGGGATGGTACAGTTATTTTACGGCATTTCCGCAACGGGCGAATATACGCTTAACACCATTGCCGGCGGTATCTATACAAAGATGATAACTTCTGCGAGCGGGCTCATCATAGGATTGCTTGCATATGTAGGATACAATTACCTGAATGCACAGATTGATAAAAACGTTAACCAGATGGAATCTGCCAGTGCCGAATTTATAGATGTATTGCAGGAACCGACGAAGTAGTGTGAGGAATTTGCAAATTTGAGAATTTGAAAATGAGTGTATCCTAACGGTAAACTACAGATTATAAATTATAGTGTGAGGGTGAATAGAGAGTGCGGATTGCCATAAACTATAAACAACAAACAATAAACGGCAAATATTTGAAGGTGGGAGATAAGGAAGCCTTTATTTAACGTATTAAACCCATTTCTTTCAATCCACTTGCTTAACTTACTTTTACGTAACGAACATAGAAGCAATGAATCTGAGAAAAAAATTAAGGGATCACGCCAAAGTACATACCGATGCGCTCAATGATATATTGTTTATATTGTTGTTGTTCTTCCTTATTGTGTCTACGCTTGCCAATCCGAACGTAATAAAAGTATCGGCCCCCAAAGGTAAAAGCGACACCAAGTCAAAGCAAACGGTTGTGGTATCTATTGATAAAAATAACCAGGCTTATATAGGTCAAAAAAGAATATCGCTCGATGAACTGGAAAGTGAACTGCAGCTTGTGCTGTCTAAGGGAGCGGAAAAGCCTTCGGTAGTAGTAAATGCCGATACTGCCGGGCATTGGGGCGATGTATATAAAGTATTACAAACCGCAAAAAAATTAGGTGCTACTGCAGTGGCCTCGGTAAGCGCTAATTAGCTTTTGCAGCTTTTACCATACGGTCCTTTCCCTGCATGTCTTTCCGGATAACAGTATATTCAAATCCTTGTTGTACAAAAACATTTTTTACCGCATCCCCCATCGTTTCATGAATTTCGGTATAAACACAACCGCCAGGATGTAAATGCAGTACTGCAAATGCGGCTATTGCCGAATAAAACAGCAGGGGATCATTGTCTTCCACAAACAACGCGGTATGCGGTTCATGATCCAGTACATTTTTATGCATTTCCTTTTTATCCTTTACAGGAATATAAGGCGGGTTGCTTACAATAATATCAAACAGTGGCAATACATTTCTGTGATCGGTATTTAAAAAATCTACTTCTAAAAACTGAACAGCGGTTTGCTGAACTTTTGCATTTTGTTGCGCAACAGCCAGTGCTTTACTGCTAACATCTATCGCATATACTTCACTTTCGGGAATGTTCTTTTTTAACGCCATGGCAATGCAACCACTACCGGTACCTATATCCAATATTGCAGAAGGTCTGCCCCCTGTTCCCTGCCCCTTGTAACCTGCCCCCTGTAACCTGTAACCTGAAACCTGCTCCCTGCCCCCTGCAACCTGCTCCCTGCAACCTGCAACCTGCAACCTGTTCTTCTCATCCTTCACCACCCATTCCACCAGTTCTTCCGTTTCAGGGCGGGGAATCAGCACATTTTCGTCAACGTATAATGGCATGCCATAAAACCATGCTTCGCCCAGCACATGCTGTACGGGATGGTGTTGTAAAAGCAATTGGGTATAATGTATAAGCCGGGTTTCCTGTTCTTCCGGTAAAAATTGATTTTTATTCAGCGAGCGGTCCATTCTTTGCAGCCCGGTAACCTTTTCAATTACCAATGCCGAAATATTTTCCGCTTCACGCCGGTCGTATATATTATATAGTGCTTCGCAAACGAAGCGGTAGCCTTCGTTAATGGTCATGCGCAAAGATAGGGTGGATAGGGGTTACAAGTTTCAAGGTACAGGGGAAAGGTGTAAGGTGTATGGTATAAGGTGCAGGACAAGTTGCAACCTGTAACCTGCAACCTGAAACCTGCAACTGAACCCTGCAACCTGTAACCTGCAACTCACTTACTTTAGCGGTTCATCTAATTTTGGATAATAATGTACACCCCAGAGATCGTACCGTTTGAATTGCTTTGCAATGCGTTTTTTAAATCCTTCCCAGTTTTTATTTTGAACAGGACTCCAGCATACTTCGCTCAATGCGGTAAGGCGGGGAAATAGCATGTATTCCGCTTTTGCCGGATTGGTTATGTATTCCGTCCATAAATTAGCCTGCGCACCCAGTATATAGTGATATTCATGAGCATTTAATTCGTTGGGAACCGGATTGAAACTGTATACTTTTTGCAGGGGAAGGTAACCGCCAATTACAACGGAGTCTTCATTTTTGCACTGCGAATGATCAAGATACAGGTAGGAGTTGGGCGTCATAATCACATCGTGCTTCTGTTTAGCGGCTTCTATACCCCCTTTTTCACCACGCCAGCTCATTACCGTAGCATTGGGCGCCAGCCCGCCTTCTAATATTTCATCCCAGCCTATCATGGCTTTACCTTTGCTGTTCAGGTATTTTTCTATGCGTTGCACAAAATAGCTTTGCAGCCCGTGTTCATCTTTTAAATTTTTTTCTTTGATCAGGTTCTGGCAAAATGCTGATCTTTTCCATGCTTCTTTAGGGCACTCATCGCCGCCTATATGTATATATTTTGACGGGAAAAGCGCTATTACTTCATCCAGCACGTCCTGTAAAAAATTGAAAGTATATTCACCGGGGCAGTATACATCCTCAAATACGCCCCATGCCTGTTGCACATTTTTCCCTGTACTGTCGCCATGCCATATTGTTCTTTTGGCAGGTTTGGTGGGCTCATCAGGGAAACAGCTCAGTTGTGGATAGGCAGCGATAGCAGCAGAGGAGTGCCCGGGCAATTCTATTTCTGGAATAACGGTTATAAAACGGTTGGCAGCGTATTGCACAATTTCCCTGATTTGATCCTGCGTATAATAACCACAATATTTATCACCATCATTCCCTTTACCCGGGAAGCGCCCGGTGATGGTACCATTTCTGCAACTACCCACTTCCGTTAGACGCGGATATTTTTTGATCTCAATCCGCCAGCCCTGGTCATCCGTTAAATGCCAGTGAAAAGTATTGATCTTATGCAAAGCAAGCAGGTCAAGATATTTTTTAATAAAATCCACGTCAAAGAAATGACGGGATACATCTAACATGGCGCCGCGGTATCCAAAACGCGGATAATCTTCAATAGCTACGGCCGGTATTTTCAGTGAACCCGATTTTTGAACCGGTAATAATTGTAGTAATGTTTGTAACCCGTAGAAACTGCCCCCGTGGCTATCGCCCTTTATTTGAACAGCCTTATTGGAAATCACTAATGTATAGCGCTCCGGCCGGTCGGGCGCTTTAATAAAGGTACGGGTGCCAATGCTGATAAAATTTGTTGCGGCCTGCTTAACGGTGCGTAGCGAAAACCCGTAGTATTTCTGCAGGTAAGCGTTTAAAAAGTTTACCGTAGCGTTTTCTTCATTACTGTCTGCTACAATAACGGTTTGGCTGGTAATGGTAAAACTTCCGGTTTTAATTTCGGCTTTAACCGGAGCAGGAATAACAGAAACGGAGGTTTGTGCCCGTGTTTGTAATAAAATGCAGCTTAAAAAAATGGTTAAGAATCTTTGCATGAGATATAATATTTTAATGATCAGGAATGATTATTGATGCCTGATATTCGGATTATTACAGTAGCTAAAAGCCGGAATAGGGGTTCGTTAATAATTCATTAACAAAAAAATTAAACAAACGTTTGATTTATTTATGGATTTAATTTTAACTTCGCCGCCTGATTTCCTTTCCCTGTACTTGCACATTGGATTAACCGGAATAATACAGGTATTATAAGTGCCGTACCCGGCTGATATTTCACTAACGGATAGTATATATAATATATTTATGAGAAAAGGGGTTCTGTTATTTTTAACGTGCTTGATCTTTATTTCCTTTCGGTCAACGGCGCAGCAACAATCTGATTCGACATTACAGGATGCTACCCTGCAAAATTGCATTACCTATGCTGTGGAAAAGCAGGCTGTTGTACAGCAGGCACAAATAGACGAAGCTATAACGGAAGAAGCCATTAAGAGTAAACTCTCAGAGTGGTTTCCCCAGGTTAATTTTAATTATACTTTTCAACACAACTTCCAGGTGCAAACCAGTGTTATTGGCGGTAACCCTGTTAAACTGGGTGTTGATAATACTTCCGGTTTAATGTTTACCCTTAACCAGCCCATTTTTAACAGGGATGTGCTGTTGGCAAGCCGTACCCGTGCCGATGTTCGCCTCCAGGCCAGGCAAAATACGGAAAGCGTTAAAATTGATGTTGCAGCCAGCGTTTCAAAAGCTTTTTATGATGTGCTTACAACGGAACAGCAGATCAAAGTGTCCGAAGAAAATGTTGTTCGCCTCGAACGCAGCTATAAAGATGCATACAACCAGTACCAGGCAGGCATAACCGATAAAACGGATTATAAGCGGGCGGCTATTGCGCTCAATAATACAAAGGCGGCAAAAAAAAGTTATGAAGTATTATTAAAGGCCAGGATAGAAAACCTGAAAGCGCAGATGAACTATCCCGTAGAAGCTTCCCTGAAAATAGTTTATGATAGTACCCAGATGGAAAAAGAGATACTCCTGGATACTACACAAACTCCGGATTATACAAGACGTATTGAGTACCAGTTATTGAGTACGCAGCAAAAATTGCAGGAAGCGAATGTGCAATACAACAAATGGAGCTTTTTGCCGCAACTCTCCGCCAATGGCGCCTATAATCTGAATTACCTCAATAACGATTTTAATAAATTATACAATCAGTCCTATCCAGCTTCGTATGCAGGACTAACCCTTTCTTTTCCCATATTCCAGGGCGGCAAGAGAAAGTAT
The DNA here is from genome assembly GCF_009192765.1 of Agriterribacter humi. GTDB lineage: Bacteria > Bacteroidota > Bacteroidia > Chitinophagales > Chitinophagaceae > Agriterribacter > Agriterribacter humi. The sequence continues at coordinate 168,041 of NZ_VOHQ01000002.1, forward strand.
GAAATACAGCAGGCAAAGTGGCAGTTGCGACGAACAAGTCTTGATATAGTAAACCTGCGCAATGCTGTAAATGCAGAATACAATGGCGCTTTGGCCAATTATAAAAGCAATTACGCCAGCTATATGGCAATAAAGGAAAACCTGGTTCTGGCAAAGGAAGTATACGATATTATTCAATTGCAATATAAATCGGGTATTAAAACCTACCTGGAAGTGATCACATCGGAAACGGATCTGCGTTCGGCACAGATCAATTACTATAATGCCTTGTATGAATTACTGGCAAGTAAAATTGATGTGCAGAAAGCGGTTGGGGCGATTAGGTATTAGTCCTAACAGGTTTAGAGGGAGGGCTTTATTGTAGGGCGGAGAGGCCTGTCAGCCGGCAGGCTGGTTTGAAAATTTGGAAATCGGCAACCTGTCAGGACTGCAGCGCTGCTTCGATATTGAGGAGTTCTAACCGGGTTAAAGTGGTGAGCGATTTTTAGAATCTGCATTTTATCCGCCACGGCGGACAGGTTTGGTTCTTGTTATTTGGTTCTTGGTTCTTATCATTTGGTTCTTATGTTTTTTAAAATATAATTTAATAGTTCAATGATATATAAATCAATACTAGCATATACGGCAGCGGGTGTTTCCTTATTAATCATGTCGTGCGGCGCTAAACAGCAACAACAGCAGGGTCCTCCGCCTGCAGTACCCGTAACCATTACTGAAGTAAAAACCAGCAACGCTATTTTTTATGATGAATATCCGGGTATTGTAACAGCACTTAACCAGATAGAACTGCGTCCCCAGGTGAGCGGCTATATTACCGGCATCTATTTTAAAGATGGCGACAGGGTTAGGAAAGGGCAAAAATTATATTCAATAGATCAGCAGGTGTACAGTGCCAATGTGCAGCAGGCGCAGGCCAACTTACAGGTGCAGGAAACCAATTTGCTGAAAGCGCAGAAAGATGCGGACCGCTACCATGAACTGGATAAGCAGGATGCCATAGCCAAACAGCAGGTAGACTATGCGGATGCTGCACTGGAGGCCGCAAAGAAGCAGGTGGAAGCTGCCCGGGCAAATGTAAATGCCGTGCAGTCGAATGTACATTTTGCCAGCATAGCTGCACCTTTCGACGGCACCATCGGTATTTCGCAGGTTAAAAAGGGTACCTCGGTAGTAGCAGGACAAAGCATTTTGAATGTGGTGTCTACCGACAATCCTATTGCTGTAGATTTTACCGTAGATCAGAAAGAGATATACCGCTTTGCCCAATTGCAGCAGGGCAAAAAAAATCCAAAAGACTCTACTTTCACTATTGCTTTTGGGAATGATATATATCCATATAAAGGGAGCATCAGCTTTATTGACAGGGCGGTGGATGCGCAAACCGGAACCATTAAAGTGCGGCTTGTTTTTCCCAATGAAAAAAAATTATTAAAAGCAGGCATGAGCACTACTGTAAAAGTATTGAACAGTGCGGCCGAACAATCGGTACTGATACCTTATAAGGCGGTAACGGAACAGTTGGGCGAGTACTTTGTATATGTGCTGAGCGACAGCAATAAAGTATCGCAACGCAAGCTTGACCTGAGCAGGCAGATAGGGGCGGATGTAATTGTGAAGGACGGATTAAAGGCGGGTGAGAAAATTGTGGTGCAGGGTGTACAGAACCTGAGAGAAGGCGCGGTAGTAACCATACCTGCTCAAGCCGCACAGTAGGTTGATTTGATTGGCTGACAGCTTATAGCTGGTGGCTGATACCCGATACCTCACACCTGAATATTTTTATTAGTACAACATGATAGCAGAAACTTTTATAAAAAGGCCGGTAACGGCAATCGTAATATCCATTGTAATTGTATTGGTTGGTCTTATTTCCATGATCAATCTTCCCATTGCACAGTACCCGGATATTTCTCCGCCAACGGTATCTATATCCGGCAATTTTACCGGCGCTGATGCTAAAACCGTTGAGCAAACTACAACAACCGCTATTGAAACGCAGGTAAACGGAACGCCGGGCATGACCTACATGACCAGCAACAGCACCAGCAGCGGGCAAAGCAGTATTACTGTAAACTTTGAAGTAGGCACCAATATTGACATTGCTACCCTTGACGTGCAGAACAGGGTGAGCGTGGCAGAACCTTCTTTACCGGATGCCGTAAAGCGCTTAGGCATTACCGTTCGTAAGCGAAACCCCAGTATTATGATGGTGCTGGGCTTCTACTCTCCCAATGGAACGCATGATGCCACATTCATTGGTAATTATGTGAACATCTATGTTAAAGACGCATTGTCGAGGGTAAAAGGTGTTGGTGATATTTTTGCACCGGCCGATAACTTTAGCATGCGCGTATGGCTGAACCCCGAAAAGCTGGCCGCGCTTGGTATGACACCTGCCGAAGTGAATGCAGCTTTGCAGGAGCAAAATGTGCAGGTGGCCGCCGGAACAATTGGGGGTAATCCTCAACGCGGAATGCAAACCTTTGAGTACAGTGTATTAACCAATAGCCGCATCAACACACAGGAGCAATTTGAGAATATCATTGTGCGCAGCCGTCCTGCTGATGGAAGCATTGTTTACCTCAAAGATGTAGCAAGAGTTGAGTTGGGGAAGTTTGATTATAATACCAATGCTTTTGTAAATGGTAAGCCGGCGGCATTTGTATTGCTGTACCAGGCTCCGGGGGCTAATGCCCTCGATACATACAAAGGCATCACCAAGGCGCTCACAGATATGAAAAGAACCTTTCCAAAGGATATTGATTACCTGGTACCGCTTGAAACAGCTTCAGTGGTGCAGGTATCTATAAACGAGGTGCTGCATACCTTAGTGGAAGCGCTGATACTGGTGGTGCTGGTGGTATTCTTATTTCTCCAGAACTGGCGCGCAACACTGATACCTGTATTGGCCATACCGGTTTCCTTAATTGGTACTTTTATTTTATTCGCTCCTTTGGGCTTCACTATTAATACACTTACCTTATTTGCTTTTGTGCTGGCTATCGGAATTGTGGTAGACGATGCTATTGTGGTGGTGGAAGCTGTGCAGCACAATATTGACCATGAAAAGATGTCGCCAAAGGAGGCTACCCGTAAAGCAATGAAAGATATTTCGGCGCCTGTAATAGCCATTGCGCTGATCCTGGCTGCCGTATTCGTTCCTGTGGGTTTTATACCGGGAATAGTAGGTCGTTTGTACCAGCAGTTTGCTATTACCATTGCCGTATCTGTTCTTATTTCCGCTTTTGTTGCATTGTCGCTTACTCCCGCACTTTGCGCTATTATGCTCAAACCATCCAAGGGTGAAGAAGAAAAAAAGAATTGGCTCGAACGGTTTTTCGCAGGATTTAACAGGGGCTTTAACCGCTTAACCAATGGCTATACCAAAGGTGTAGGAAGCTGGATACGGCGTACACCTTATGTTTTGATCATGCTGGTGGTATTATTCGTGGGATTATTCTTCTTATTCAAGAATAAGGCGTCCGGGTTTATTCCTACGGAAGATGAGGGACGGTTGTTTGTTACTTACGAAATGCCGGAGGCCACATCCACCACCCGCAATATTGCCATGTTAAAAGAGCTCAGCACCATTATAAGGTCGTTGCCTGAGGTAAAGGTAGCAGGTGGTTTAGCGGGTTTAAATATCGTGAGCTTTTCCAGCAAATCCAATGCGGGTACCATATTTGTATCGCTGAATCCGTGGGATGACAGGAAAGGTAAAGAACATCATGTGCAAAGTGTTATTGCAAAAATACGGGCTGCTACGGCGCATATCAAGGAAGCAAGGGTTATACCTATTGCTCCGCCTGCAATACCCGGCCTGGGTGCTACATCCGGGTTTACATTTCAGTTACAGCAAACCAGCAGTACAGATGATATTCAGCAGTTTGAAAAGGTGGCCCAGGATTTTTTGGGCAAACTATATCAGCGGCCCGAAATTGGTGCGGCTTACACATTCTTCAATGCCCGTACACCCAGCTACCAGGTTGATGTAGACAGGGAAAAGGCTAAGAAATTAGGCATATCGGTTTCTGATATTTATACAACACTTTCAACTTACCTGGGAAGCAGTTATGTGAACGATTTTAATTTATATGGAAGAAACTTCCGCGTGATGCTGCAGGCGGATAGTTCATTCAGAAGTTCATTGCACAATATTGAAAAATATTATGTGCGCAACAGCCAGGGCGGCATGGTGCCCCTCGGTTCGCTGGTTACTACAAAAGTAATTGAAGCGCCTGCTGTTATTTCGCATTATAATATTTATCGTTCTGTTGAAATCAATGGCTCACCAAAGGATGGGTACAGCAGTGGTCAGGCTATTGCAGCTTTAACGGAGGTAGCCAAGACGTTGCCCGCAGGCTACAGCTATCAATTTTCGGGCATGAGCCGCGAAGAAATAGCAGCAGGCAATCAGCAGTCGGTCATTTTTGCCATTTCCATCATATTTGTATTTTTATTTTTAGCGGCGCTGTATGAAAGCTGGTCGGTGCCGTTTTCGGTATTGTTTGCAGTACCTATTGGTGCATTGGGCTCCATACTTACACTTACTTTTATTCCCAGCCTGTCTAATAATATATATGCTCAAATCGGGCTGATCACATTAATTGGGCTGGCGGCCAAAAATGCCATCCTGATTGTTGAATTTGCCAAAGAAAGGGTAGACAAGGGTATTGACATTGTGCATGCCACTTTACAGGCGGTTCGGTTGCGGTTACGCCCCATCGTTATGACGTCGCTGGCATTTATATTGGGTGTGCTGCCCCTGGCTTTTGCCAGCGGTGCGGCGGCGGAAAGCCGTAAAACCATTGGCTGGACGGTTTTCGGCGGAATGCTGGCCGCCACTACATTGGCCATATTTGTAGTGCCGGTATTGTTTGCACTTATTACCAGGCTTTCATACGGAAGAAAATTGAAGCGGCTCCAGGAACAATCCAAACAGGAAGAGGCTATTGATAAAGCCATTATTGGTGGAAGAATAGGGTAGAGCTGATAACTGTTTTCTACAAGAGGCTGTATCAAAAGAAGCCGGTATAGAAGATATGTCACCAAGACACTCAAAGAGGCTGTATCAAAAGGGCCGGTATAGAATATCTGCTACTAAGACACAAGGGCACAAAGCCTTGATTTTCAGGTTTTATTTTTTAGTGACTTGGTGACTTGGTGGCAAAATAATATTTTTCAGACAGTTCCTATGCGCCTGATCCTGTAAATTACTTACCGTTATAATATGCCCACAGGAGCGCCGATATTTTTTTCGTCATCATCCATGCTTCATTGTTTTCATTCCAGCTTTGGTCTTTATTGTTTTTGGTGAATATGCTGAAGATATAAGGATTCTTTTTCCCGTTCACATACAGCACTTCATTGCGGCTCCCATCCACAGCGCCGGTTTTATCGGCTGCAAAAACACCGGCCGGTATTTGTGACAGGGCCTGCTCATCCCAGTATTGCCGGCCCAATAGCCGGAGCATTCTATCGCTGGCGGCTTTGCTGTATATTTCACCGCGAACTATCTTTTCCATAATACCGGCTATCTCACGTGGTGATGATTGTCCCCAGCCGTATATGCGCCTGTTTTCTTCCCGCCCCGGGGTGCGGCTGTTTACCCTCGTGGAAGTATAGCCGAGACTGTCAACGATTTCGTTGATCCTTGTTCCGGAACCGGCAAGCGCCTGCAGCCACAGGCTGGCGCAGTTGTCGCTGATGGTGATCATCAGCATCATTACCTTGCTGAGCTCAATGGTGGCGCTGTCTTTAAAGCGTGAAAGAATATCATCGCCTTCATCATAAAAAAGCGAATCCCTGTACATGAGCCGCTGGTGATAGTTCAGCTCACCCGTTTCTATTTTTTGCATAATGCCCAGGAGGATGGGTATCTTAACAATGCTGGCGGTAGGAAATACCGTGTCGGCGTTGAAGTATGCCACTTTGTTATGCTTCAGATCGTGCACGTATATACCCACGGTGCCATTAAAGCCGCTAACGGCGTCGGCTATACGGCTTTGTAATTTTTTATCAACCTGCTGCGCACGTGCAGAACAAATGCATACGGCGAGTAAAATAGTTATGATAATTCTCATATTATGAATGTAATGATTTTTTGGAAACGAATGCCGGAAGTTGGAAGAATTATATACGCCGAAGCAAGCCGCCTGAAGCGAAGCGGAGTAGCAAGCCAGGTACAAAAAAATATAATCCGCCTCCTCCATTGGGGAGTACTTCGACCCTTAAAATTGTTACGCATTATCCAGATCAGTTTAGGGTCTTGTAATGACGTAACATCAAATGAACCATCAGAACTCTTCCCGAAAACAAGCGGCAATCCCTGCCCGTCCAACCAGTGCGGGAGAGCCTGTGGTTTTTCAAAAAATGATTGCATTGTAAAGATTATTCTTATTCGGCGGCTCAAAATGAATTAGCCGGGATCAACCAAAAATGAGGAACAATCATAAAAAATGAATAATTTCGGAACCCGCATCTATCCGGGTCTGATACATCCAATAATCAGGCCGCTTGATACTCCGGCAGGGATGCCGTGGTCAACAAGTGATATGATAAATAAAAGAATAATGCGAACATTAACACTAAACATAGCGACAAGCCTGGACGGTTATATTGCAAAGCCCAATGACGACCTCAGCTTTCTAAAATTAGTAGAGAAAGAGGGCGAAGATTATGGCTATGCTGCATTCACAGCGACGATTGACACGATAATTCTTGGCAGAAAAACCTACGATTGGGTACTCAGGGAAATCGGCCCGTCGCATTATGATAATGGAGACAGGAACGTATATGTCATAACAAGAATCGAAAGACCAGCTGTTGGCAGAACAATATTCTACAACGGGGACTTAGCTAAATTGGTGCAACAACTGAAATCTGGAAGCGGAAAGAATATTTATTGTGATGGCGGGGCAGAAATTGTGAACGCACTTTTGGAAGACGACCTGATTGACGAGTTTATTATTTCAGTTATTCCTGTTCTTGTTGGTAATGGAAGACGACTTTTCAAAGACGGCAGACCCGAACAGGAACTTGAACTTATCAGCGTAAAAACTTTCGACACAGGACTGGCTCAATTTCACTATAAACGGAAAAAATAATGAACAGGGCACTTAAATACCCGAATCGCTAACAAAGGTATTTGCAAAAACCTGGCGTTAAGATTTTGTTCTTCATGGTTTTCAATACCAATCGAAAGTGTATTGAATAGAGCGTGGAAGAAATTGTAAAGCTGCTATTTTATCAAAGTCCATTGCCGGAAAATTACAGGCATAAACCCCGAATTTTTTTTCAATTTTAAAAATAAATGAATAGGTTTGGTAACCGTTTCAATCCGCACCATATATAACACCCAATGCCAGCCTATTTAATGTTCCGGTTTATAATTTATTTGAGTGCAGAAGTAAAGCGAACCCTATTGTTAGTACCCTTTTGTAAGCGCTTAGAAACGACTATAAGTTTGTAAGTGCTTAAAAGTATTTGTAAAGGAAAAGGGTTACGTAAAGGAATGAGTTGTATGAACATTTACGGAGCATCGTGCAAACATTCAACATGACTTACACCAAGTTTTGAGAGTTTTATTGATACTAACTTTATTTTCTTAATTTAACACCTAAACTATTATTATGGAGATAAAAATTCTATCAAGAATTTCGGATAGAAAAATTAATGCCTTGAATGTTTTAATTGAAATTAGAATAAAGGATTACTTATCTATTGCTAATCAGATTTTGACAAATAATGAGCTACAACGAAAAAAAGTAAAGTCATCCAAAAGTGTGTATTCCCTATTGAGAAACGACCTTAAGAGTGGTTGCACAATACCACCAATATTTCTTGCAGTTAGAAAAGAAGCAGTGGGATCTCAAAAGAAGTTGGAAGAAATTGAAAAAATTACAGACAAGCAAATTATAACTCTAATTGAACAGAAAAAATTACTTATTCTTGACGGTTTACAAAGAACTTATCAGATCATTGAGTTAGAACAAGAATTAAAAAAAGGGAGAGATTCAGAAACCTTGGCAAAATTCTTGGCTAGACCACTACGTGCAGAAGTTTTTATTGGAATTAACAAGATTGGGATATTATATAGGATGTTGACATTAAATACAGGTCAAACTCCTATGTCTGTTCGACATCAAATTGAAATTCTTTACCAAGATTATTTAGGTGAACATAAGATAGATGGTATAGAAATAATCAGAGAAGTAGAGGGTGGAAAGGCAATAAAATTAGGAAAGTACAAATTCAGTGAAGTTGTTGATGGATTTCAATCTTATTTAGAAAAGGACGAATTAGCTATAGACAGGGGTTCACTACTTGAGGATGTTAAGACATTGGAAAAACTTTCAAAAGTTGGGCAAAAGAAAGAGCTTTTTCAATCCTTTGTTTTATCGTATCACCACTTTCTATCCAAAATAATTACGCTAGGAAAAAAATGGGAGCTTGAAGAAGACGATGCTTTCTTCGAGGCAGTTCCACAGCCATTTGCTTTGGATGTTGAAACTCTCTTTTTGAGAAGCCAGGTAATTACAGGATTTGGGGCTGCTATAGGTTCTTTAGAAGATGCTGAAAAACTTAAGGATATTGATTACTTGTTAACATTAATAGCAAAAATCAAATTAGGAGATACTTCCGAAAATACATTTGAACAACTATTAACCAACTTAGAAACAATTAGAAAAACCTCTAAAAAAATAGGAAATAGTCAACGTCGTTATTTTTACTTTTTCTTTAAAGCATTATTTAATGACGATGGTGACGCCTATCTAAATGTAAAAAAAGCTATAGACAAAGCTTTCCAAAATTACAAAGTAGAATTCCTATAATATGGCTCTTTTATTTACTCGACTTAATGAAGATGATTTTGAAGTAAATCGCATTAGGTTCTCTCGACAACTAAAGGTATTTATCGCAAAAGACAGGCAGTCTGACAATGAGATTGAATTTTTATATCCATTAGAACCAGATGATAAGTACGGGACTACAGAAAAGGATTTTGAGGTATATCTTTTTCATAAAGATGATTTTGCTGCGAATGACATTTTCCAGATAAAAGCACAAAACATGCGAATTGGATGGCTATTTCCAATTCAGGCACTACTTACTTCTCAACATGATTATGCAAATAACGAACACTTCTTTCCTTATAGCTATAATGCCTATCGCATCTTACTAAAGAATAGACAGAATCTGCCATATGCAAAACAAGAATATAGCGAACAGATCAACCTCGAAGATATTTATGGCGAAAACACAATTATCTTTATTGCGCATCGCAAATCCATGAGGGAATATAAAAAAGCGTTTAGCTTATTTGATATTGAAAACTATCTTCTTTTCTTTTATCAATATGGGTATACTTTTTTATCATCAGCAAATTTTAATAGTTTATATTCTTTAAAGCAACCAAATTTTATAGCTAAGCCATTCCCATCAAAAGTGGTAGAACTCCAAACAGTTTCAGAATATCTAAATGACAATAAGTCATATTTAAATAATTTAATACAAGGCCTGATTAAGTTGGAAAAACACCCTCTTGTTAAGTTTCATTTGTTGTATTCCGTAATTGAACTATTTATAAGCAGAATATTTGAAGCAGAATTCAAAACATCTTTAAATTTTTTTTTAAATTCAGTTGACTTTTACGATGCGAAAGAAAGATTGGCAAAGTTGGCAAACGAGAAGGATAGAATAAACAAATTGTTATCAACGAAATGCCCTGGGTTAAATCATTTGATACTGCAGGAATTACAGGACACCTGTAATTCTTTCCTGTCTTTTGTTTTTGCTCCACAAATTTTTAAAAAACCAACAGGTGAAGCAATTTATAAAGTAAGGTCGACTATCTTTCATAACCTCCGGCTAATGCCGACTGGATATGAAGTAGAGCTGGAAAAAGTATTATCGAGTTTTGAAGCTTTAATTTTCGACATTTCAATAAAAATCAACTTGGCTTAGGGAATAACCCAACAGGTTACATACAGCATTGGTATTGCCAATCTGTTATACTTTCCCACTATTCCCGCCGTTGTTTGTGTTCGTGTACAGCCATAGCAGGGAGGCATCACCAACAACCTATGGAAGGAGGCTTTTTCTACAAAGAATATAATCCACCTCCGCCATTGGGAGATTACTTCGACCCTTATAACGTTTATGAAAGGTTGCTTATCTATACTATAAAATTTAAACCCGAAGCAGGAATTCGAAGAGAATACAAAGCACCAGGAACCAAATAACAAGAACCAAATAAAGTTCAAATATTAAATTTAAAATCCGAAGCAAAATGCAACCATAAACTGTAAACTAAAAAAAATCGTATCCCAATTGGGAGATTGATTCGACCCTTAAAAATAGTACGCATCATTCAAATCCGTTTAGGATCTCGCAATGACGTTCACAAAAAGGAGCTGTCTTTGCGAAACAGTATGCTGGTTAATATCTTAGATCAATCCGTTAATATTTCAGACCTGTTAACACTACAAAAATGATTAATTTGAGGCGAGCCGGAATGCTCTCAAAAATATTTCAGTGATCATGCAATGTTCCATTTTCAATAAACTGCTTCGTACCCGTTTTATATACAGCTTTTTTTACGCCGCAGGAATAATGCTACTGGCCGGCGGGTGTAACACATCTCCACAAACAGATCCCGGGTTTTTCAACGGTACCAGCCTGGATGGATGGTCTGCCTCCGACAGCAGCTACTGGTTGGTGCAGGAGGGGGCTATTGTAGGGCATTCCGCTCACGAAGTGAAGCGAAACGAATTTTTATGGTCCAACACAGAAGTGACTGATTTTTACCTGAGCGTAGATGTTAAGCTGGAACCCAATGGCGGTAATGCCGGCATCCAGTTCCGCTCGAAAAAGCTCGATGAATCGGGACAGGCCGCAGGCTACCAGGCAGATGTAGGGAAAGCTGTTTGGGGAAGGCTTTACCATGAGCATGACCGCACTTATATAGATTGGCCCGACGAGGGTGAAAAGGCGGTACGCCCGGGAGACTGGAACCACTACGAAATACTGGCATCGGGCAACCGGATATGGACAGCCATCAACGGTGTTTTATCCGTTGCGGTAGAAGATCCCTTCGGTGAAAAAAAAGGACGGATCGCGGTGCAAATGCATAGCGGTCCTCCCATAACAGTGCACTACCGCTTTAACAAGCTGGTGCATCACCCCAAAATAGAATTGGCCGGATTCAATGAAAAACAATTGGAAGAAAAGTTGCGGACACCTTTGAACATTCCGGATGGAAAAGCATTGGGCAACCGGAAATTAGAGCTTAAAGATAATGATGTGGTGGTTTTTACAGGGGCCACCAACATGGCCAACTTTCGTAAGAGCGGTTACTTAGAAACCTTATTGATCGCTGCCAACCCCGGTAAGGCCCTGCATTTCCGCAACATGGCATGGGAAGGAGATGTAGCGGCAGAGCAATATCGCGAAACAGGTTTTGGGGGATGGGAAAGCAACTTAGACAGTGTTCGTTGCAATGTGTTATTTGTTCAGTTTGGTCAAATGGAATCTATACAGGGAGAAGATTCCCTGCCGGGCTTTATCAACAATTACAAACGCTTGCTGGATAGCGCCCGCAAAGGCGGCAGGCAGATCGTTGTTGTGTCTCCTGTTCCATTCGAAGCCAAAGCGCTTAAATTATCCGGAAATCGGGCAGAAAGCATACCTGTTGTTCAGGCGCCTGTAGATAAATATGCCGGGGCCATTAAACAGATGGCCGCAGAGGAGGGTTATGTGTATGTAGATCTATTTCGTCAAATGAAAGTGCACAGTTTAAGTGAACGCTATACTACAGATGGTATACGGCTTACTGCAAAGGCGCAGCAACTGGCGGCAACGCTTATTATGAAGGAGTTGAATTTGCCTTCTGTTTACAAAGCCGCTTATGAGCCTTTGCGCAAACAGGTACAAAGCATGAATAGTTTGTGGTTCCAATATTGGAGGGCAGGTAACTGGGCATTTATTTACGGCAGTGAATTGGTGCAACCCTTCAGCCGCGATTGGAAGGACAGGAACCACAGGATATTGCCGGAAGAAAGAACGGCGCTGGAATCATATCTCAAAAAAGCGGAGCAACACATTCGGGAGGAAAGCGACAAATTATAACCTAAAAGCATACATGAATCATATCCCCAAAACAACCGGATCAGAAAATAACCGGATGCGGAGTTTCCGCATTGTAACGCTGATATTGCTGGCTGCAACAATTTGCACCGGCTCCTGCAAACAACCGGGGCAGGCTCCCGTGCCCGGTAAGCAAAAGACCGTGGAAATACCTGATCCTGTACCGACACAAAATATAATGTCGGTAGCGCCATCGGAAACAGACAATTCGGTTGAAGCGGAACTGGCGTCTTTTAAAGTTGCCGATGGCTACAAAATAGAATTGTACGCATCAGAATCGCTGGGTATCGCCAACCCGGTAGCGATGCGCTGGGATGAACGCGGCAGGCTTTGGGTTTTGTGTACCACAACTTATCCCCACCCGGAACTGGGGAAGAAGCCCAACGATAAGCTTTTTATTTTGGAAGACAGCAACAACGATGGAATAGCGGATACATCAGGCGTGTTTGCCGACAGTCTGAATATTCCACTTGGCTTTGAGCTCGGCCATGGCGGAGTATATATGGGACAACAAACCGAGTTGGTATTTCTTGAAGATACCGACAACGATGGGAAAGCCGACAAACGGTCGGTGATCTTTTCCGGATTTGGTACCGGCGATCTCCACCAAACGATCAATTCATTTACCTGGAGTCCGGGCGGTGATTTGTTTTTTTCGCAGGGTCATAATATCTATAGCCGCATTGAAACCCCCTGGGGAATACAACGACAAAACCGGGCGGGGATATGGCGATACCGTCCGTCTACAGGTAAGCTGGATAATTTCTTCGACTGGTCTACCGCGAGCGTTAACCCATGGGGAATGAATTTTGACGATTGGGGCAATATGTTTCACAAAGCCAATGATCCGCCGCTGTATTATTCGGTTCCGGGATTAATTGAAAACTCCAAACGTACCTACCTGCCCGAAATCGGAAGCCTTGAGATCAAAGGTTCAGGCCTCGCGATTGTTCGCTCCCAACACATGCCTGAAAACCTGCAGGGAGATTTTATAATGGCCGGCTATTACAATAACCGGGTAGAACGCATGAAGGTGAGCAACGATGCTTCAGGATTTAAAGCCCGGCTTATTGAACCGCTGGTCATATCCGCCAGCAGAAGCTTTCGGCCGGTAGAAGTGCATATGGGACCTGATGGTGCGATTTATGTATTGGACTGGTATGATCCGATCATCGGTCATTACCAGGCATCTTTGCGGCACCCCGACAGAGATAAGCTGCGTGGCCGTATATGGCGCATTACAGCCAAAGGCAGACCGCTTATAAAGCCGCCGCAACTGGCAGGCCAGCCTGTTGCCGAACTCCTTAACCATCTGAAGTCACGCGAATTCTGGGTACGCTACCAGGTAAAACGGTTGCTTGCCGCCGCTCCTGAGGATACGGTTATTGCTGCAGTGAATGCATGGATCCAAAAGCTTGATCCGAAAAATATCGCATACGAGCATCACCTGGTGGAAGCAGCGGGTGTGCTCGAAAGTCACGATACCGTGAATGAAAGCCTCGTTACCCGTTTGATGAAGGCAAAACAACCAGGCGCAAGAGCGTATGCGGCGCAGGTAATTTCAAAATGGTACGACCGTATGGCGGATCCGCTGCATGCGCTTCGCATGTTGGTAAACGATAGCAACCCACGGGTAAGACTACACGCGCTGGTAGCTTTAAGTTATATAAACGAAGGACAGTCCATAGCGATAGCTGCTGAAATATTCGATCACCCCACAGATAAGTTCATTCGCTATGCGTGGGAAAAAACAGTATACGCGCTGCGTCCTGTGTGGGAAAAAGTTTTGCGCGAAGGAAATATTCGTTTCAGCAAACCCGCTCACCTGGCCCACGTCATTGCCGACGACCCGCCAGCCTGGTTTCTTGCAAACCAGCTTACTGAACTGATAGCGTTAAAAGAGGTACCGGCAACAGAAAAAACAGGGTTGTTGCTGGCCTTGGCGCAGGCAGACAGCGGCGCTTATGTAGAGGACGTAATTAAAAGCGGAACCGAATTAAAAGACGCGGTATTGCTTGACAAATTATCGGCTCTCGGTCCTCAGCCGCTTTCAGATATGGCTGCAGGTTATTTAACGGAAGTGCTGAATGCGGCAAATGGAACGCCGCTTAAATTAGCTGTAATGAAACTGCTGAAGCACTGGCAGATCAAACAGGCGGGTGCTACGGTCGGTCATCTTGTGCAGGACAAATCGCAGGAGGTTGAAATCCGTGCTGCAGCTATACAAGTTTTCGCGCAATTGGAAGGGGTCAGTGCCGCATCGTTGTTAAAAACACAGGTGAGTACCGGAAACAATCCCCGTGAAATAAGACTGGCAGCGCTTAAAAGTCTGAGTGGACTGGATTTAAAGCTGGCGACCCGTCTTACGGTGGATGAAATACAGCGATCAGCAAAAACGGTTGGGGAAATGCTGGCGATCATTTCACCTGTTATAGAACAACAGGGAGGTGTTGCATTGATCACAAGCCAGATAAAAGAACAAACCATTTCTGCTGAGGCTGCCGGGCTTATGCTGGAAGCATTGGCCAATAAGGGAACGGAAGCGCCGGGTTTACGAGCGCAGTTAAATACAATTGCCGGAAGGGTGTCTACCGTTCCTGGCGGTTACGATAGTGATTATATAAGTCAGTTGATAAAATTAGTAAAGGAAAGGGGTGATGCATCACGTGGAGAGCAGTTGTACCTGGGCATGCCCTCCTGTGCTTCCTGTCATACCATTAATGGAAAAGGCGGGCATATTGGCCCCAATCTTTCTGCGCTGGGCAGAGGTTTGTCACCGGAGGAAATAGCCATTGAGGTATTGTGGCCCTCGCAAAACATCAAAGAAGGTTATAGCCGCGTAACGGCAGAAACAGCTAACGGGGAAATCATACAGGGGATCAAGCTGGCTGAAGATGCGGACAATATCCAAATTAAAACGGCCACCAGGGGAAATGTGAGTGTCAGCAAAAAATTGCTGAAACATTTTGAAGAGGATGGTTCATTAATGCCCGGTGGTTTGTTAGATGGCACCCGAAGGGAAGAGTTGGCTGATATCATCAAATATTTAAGCATGCTGGGGCAGAAGTAGTAAATCAGCGTTACAACAATTGACTGAGAGGATATGTATTGTATTTGCATTACCAAATGCGCTACCAGCAAATTTTTTCCCGTTATTTGTGTTTGCATGCGGGTTTAAAAATAAGTATAATTTAATTTCAACTAATCAATAGGAAAACATGACAAAACTTTTGACGAGTATTTTGCTCCTCACCTTTATAACATGTGGCCAGGCACAAAACTCCAGCGACACTGCAAAAGGAATAAATCCAAAATGGAAAGCATTTGACAGAGCAAATTATTCTATTCGGTATCCGTCAGAGTGGGAATTAAACCAAAGTGGACAAATGGGAACGGCCTTCATTCTATTTTCACCTTTAGAATCAAAGAATGACCAATTTAAAGACAATATCAATCTATTAGTTCAAGACTTAGCGGGGCACAACATAGACCTGGACAAATACGCTGAAATTTCCGAAGGACAATTAAAAACAATGATTACCAATTCAACTTTGATTGAAAGTAAAAGAATAAAAAGCGCTTCAGGAGAACATCATCGCATGATTTTTACAGGCGACCAGGGAATATTTCATCTCAGGTTTGATCAGTATTATTGGGTTAATAACGACAAAGCATTTGTTCTGACTTTTACTTGTGAAAAAGATAAATTTTCGCACTACAAAGAAGTTGGAGAGTCGATTTTGAACTCGTTCGTTTTAAAAAAATAGAATAAAAAAGTGCAATGGGCGCGGCTATCAATCTTTGAGCAAAATGACTGCCTGCCTGGAATGACACGCCTTCGGAGGAGCAGCATGACGCCAACAAACACCAACCCACTAAGCGCAGTGGCTAACAAAGACATTATTAAAGAACACTATCATTATCTTAAAAGGAATTGAAAATAGATTATAAACAAGACAATGGCATTTTATGATTTATCCAAACAGGAGCGTATGCGGGTTGTTGCAAAAATATGCAACGACATTTTAAAGGAAACTAAAAGCGGAAAGCTTATAAGCACGTTTTTATATTTTTCAGACGAAGACACCTACATAAGAAAATCAGCTTACTTATGTGTTGGACGACTTTATTTCAGCCATAGCGCACTGCAATCCAAAATCATTCAAATGCTTGCGATATTGCTGGCGCAGGATAATTTTAAAATACGGCAAACAGTTATCAATGCAGCGGGGGAAATTGGTAAAAGAGATTTTGGAACTGTACAGCATTTTTTTGATAAGGGTTTGTTTGATACACATCATTCGCCGCGAAATGCGGTTATTGGTTCTGTCAAAAAAATGGGAGAAGTAAACCCGGAACCGGTATTAAGTTGGTCTAAAAAGTACCTGCACCACCCGGACAAAGAAATCCGGCGGGAAATTTGCCACGGAATTGAGCTTCGGGGAAGAAGGTTTCCGCAAGACATATTGCCACTTTTACAGGAATTGCAGCACGATGAAACCGCAAGGGTTCGCAGCACTTTGATCCACGTTATCGGGCAAATTGCTTATAAAAAAGGTTGCTTAAAAATTGTAATAGCGCATCTTAACAATTGGGGCAATAAAGCACTCGTTACAGACGCTTTGGAAGAAATCATTGACGTTCACTACCGCTATCGGAATTTTTCCGCGATGACACAAAACGAAGCAAGACAATACATTGCCGGAAACTATCAACCTCATCAGGATAGATAACAAGCGTGGAAGCTATTCCAAATGGATAACCCGCTTCACATGTATTTGCTCTAAAAAATATTCATCGTGCGAAATAACGATGAGTGTTCCCTGGTAATCGTTGATTGCTCCCGTTAATATTTCAGTATTCTGAATATCTAAATTGTTAGTGGGTTCATCTAATATGATCATGTCCGGCGACCGGTTGCTTATGGTCAGGCAACAGAGCATCAGCCGCATTTTCTCTCCGCCGCTTAAAACGCTGCAGGGTTTATCCCAATCTTCTTTTGTAAACAAAAACCTTGCGAGCCTGATCTTTATTTCATGTTCCTGCAATGCAGATGTGTTGTATTGCTGCGCCTGTTCATAAACGCTAAGCCGACTGTCAATCAGCGAATAATCCTGGTCAAGATAAACCGGTTGGTTGTCTGCCCTGTAAACCGTTCCTGTTTGCGGTTCTAATTTTCCCAGGATTATTTTTATCAAAGTTGTTTTACCCGATCCGTTTAATCCCTTCAGTGCAATTCGTTCACCGCTTGTGATCTGAAAACTTAAAGCCTGCTGCCAAAGCAACTGGTTGCTGTAACCGAAATTGATGGCGGTTGCCGTAAATAATATTTTTCCTTTATGCAAAGCGGCATCATCAAAGCCCAGTTTCATTTTGTCTGTATCCGGCAGCGCTGCCCGCAATGCCTGTAGTTCCTGTGCAATGCCCCCTGTTTTTTCGGCATGCACACTTTTTAAACGGGCGGTGCTTTTTTCTGCATTATTCTTAAACGTATTCATGGATATGGTTGGCAGCCCTGCTTTTTCCTGCTTCTTCTTTCCACGGACGTCTAACCGTTGTTGCTTTTCAACCGTTTCCCTCTCTTTTTCCTTGGCTTTTCGCAATGCTTTTTCCTTGCTTTTCACATCCTGGTTCAGCGCATTATTTTCTATCCGCTTTTGCGCAGTATAAAAGTCATAATTGCCACCATACATCGTTATTCCGCGTTTGTCTAATTCATAAACAGTGTCCAAAAGATTCAATAATTTTCTATCATGGCTTACAGCGATTAGTGTGCATGACGTGGATTGAATAAAGTTATACAGCAATTGCCTGCCTGCCGTATCCAAATGGTTGCTGGGCTCATCTAATAAAATAAATGCAGACTGATGAATAGCAATGCCCGCAAGAAAAACTTTTGTTTTTTCGCCACCACTCAGCGTTTCCATTTTCTGGCTTATATCCAAATCCTCCAGCTTCCAGTAGTTCAGGGCTTCCCGGCAGCGTTCTTCAATTGTCCAGTCTTCATCAAGCAAAGCCAGGTTGGCTTCCGTAACATTACCGTTAAGAATTGCTTTTAAAGCGTTAAGCTTATCTTCTACCCGCAGCGCCTGTGCAATGCTCAGATGATTGTATTGCCCAAAAATTTGAGGAACATAATAAGGTATGGCATCCACTTTTAATAATCCACCAGATGGTTGCCATTCGCCTGCAATGATTTTGAGTAACGTAGACTTTCCTGTACCATTGTTGCCAACCACGGCAACTTTATTACGATCGCTGACCGTAAAATTAATGTTGTCAAACAACAGGTCTTTGCCGGGATGTATATAAGTGAGATTTTGCAGAATAAGCATAATTTCTTTCTTTAAGCGTGAATAACCACAGCGAACCGCTTTGCGGTCCTGCTATCTGTTTTGTTCGAAAGAAATTACATTTTACATTTAATCTGCCTGCTTTGCTGATGGCTGCAAATATACCATTTTTTAAATTTAGGCCCGAAGCGGAACCTCACCCCCGCCCGACTGAACATCGTTCGGGCGGGGTCTTTCCCTCTCCCCGCAGCGGCGAGGGACGGTGCTTAATGACAATGCCCGTCCGACCGCGCCATCCGGGCGGGCTAAGCATAGGTTCTTCCATTTCAACTATTGAATAAAAGTGAACAAAGCTGTAGCTGACTGCTGATCTGATAGCTGTTAAATCCGGGGTGAATACAAAAGAACCAGGAAGCAAATAAATACAGATGGTTCGTTCCTCACCATGACAATACAAGAGTGTACAACGGTTCGTTCCTCACCATGACAATAAGGGTATACCACGGTTCTTACCTCATCATGACAAGTGGAATCCGAAGCCTGTTAACAAACCATACACTACAAACCATAAACGCTCATATCCCCATTGCCGGATCACTAATAGCAGGTTTCCCTGTTTCCACTCTTCCGGCAAACCGGTGCAGGTAGCCGTTACCCGATTGAACAGAAAAATCATACCAATTGCCACTATTGCCAAGCAGCCACTCCTCTTTTTTTGTTTTTCCGGCTGCAAGCTGAAATGGCTGAGGCACATCATATCCATAGGCATTGTCCACGATATTGATATCAATCACAACGTTATGGGGGTTGCGCATCTTAACCAATATGCCGCCTTTTCTATGATTATACTTAAGTGTAATTTCAGGCTCCTGTGCCTCTGTATTACTTGTAAACTTGTGAAAATATCCATTGGTGCCGTACACTTCAAGGTCATAAGCGCCATTGTCGTCCAACACATTCCATTCATCGGCCAGCGATTTGCCGGCTTCTACGGTATAACGGCGTGGGATACGTGCTAAATGCTTAAGGTCGTACACATGGTATACCGCACCGGCCTTGCCATCATTATCAAATATCAGCCTGATCTTATGTTCCTGCTTCAACGCCTCAAAACGGGTATGCAGGCGATAAGGCAGCGCTCTTGAAAAACGACTTCCCTTTTCCTGGTAAAGCGGGGAGGGTGTTTCGGGAGCCACAGCTTTGGGCAGCAATTTTGAAGCTTCGTCGAGGGCTGCATGATTGGCCGTTTCCGGCATTTTGGGAAATGCGGGATTGTTGGGCGTTTCAAAATCAAAGGCTGATAGCAGGTCGCTGCATACAGCGCGGTGCCAGGGGCTGATTGCCGGAATGGTAACACCAAAACGTTTTTCAATGAACTGCCCTACCGACGTATGATCAGCCACCTGCGAATCTACCCATCCTCCCTTACTCCATGGTGAAATAATATACATCGGTACACGCGGTCCCAATCCCCACGGGCGTATATTGCCGCTGATGGTATCTCTTTTATCCTGGTACGTTCGTGTTTTAACCGGGCCTCCTTTGCTCATTTCTTCTGCAAAATAAGGATTCGGAAATTTGGATGTGCCTTTGTCATTGTTGAAATACATCCCCGCCAAATCAAGTGTGGACTTACCGGCCAGTGTATTATCTAAATTATAGGAAGGCACAGCAGGCGCCGGCAGGTGATCAAAAAGCCCATCGTTCTCATCAAAGGTTAAAAAGAAAACGGTTTTGCTCCACACTTCGGGGTTGGAGGTAATAGCGGCTAAAATTTCGTGTGTAAAATCTGCGCCCCGGTACGGACTGGAAGGTGCGCCGGGATGTTCGGAATCTATTTGTTTGGGTAGTATCCAGCTAACCTCTGGGAGGGTATTGTTTTTTACATCGTTTGCGAGTTGCTGCAGCGACCAGTGCCGCATGCCGTTTTCGTAAATGGGTGAACCGGGTTTAGCGGTCCGGAAACTTTCAAAGGCCAGGCAGCCATGCATAGCGCCGCTCCAGTTATCGTTGGGATCCTGGTAAATGCGCCAGCTAATCCCTGCCTTTTCCAATACATCGGGTATGGTGGGCCACTTCAATGCATTGCCGCGATAGGTATAACCAGGATCGGGCATTTTATTATTGACCCAGCAGCGGAGGTTTACCGGTTCTGAATCTTCATCGGTACAATTGATGCCGGCTGCTCTTTTTTCAGGATTGAAATTACTGCCCGACCAGAATACGATCCGGTTGGGATCTGTACCGGTTGCTACGGAGCAATGATGCGCATCGCAAATGGTGAATGATTCGGCCAATGCATATTGAAACGGAATTTCCTCCCTTGTATAGTAAGCCATGGAGTAGGGCGTTTTATACATCGGCCAGAAGCCGTACTTTCCCTGGTTCCATGCCGCCTGCATATCCGGGAAGTCGTGCGGTGTGCCATTGATGAGCGCTGCATTGGAAGTTTTTTTGCTGGCATGATAAGGAGGAATAATTTTCTTTCCATCCGACTGCGAAAATGCCCGTTCCCCGCTTTCCAGCGGAATAGGAAAACGGTCGCCAAAACCTCTTACGCCACGCATTGTACCAAAATAATGATCGAAGGAGCGGTTTTCCTGCATGAGAATTACGATATGTTTTACATCGCGGATTGACCGGCTGGCATTATAAGCTTCTACCGCCAGCGCTTTTTGCAGCCATGTTGACCATATAGCAGTAGCGGCAGTTGCTCCTGCCGACATTTTAATGAATTTTCTCCTGTTAAGATTGGACATGAATAAGTGATTAGTTGATTAGAACAGAACTGAAAACTACAAATTATATATGAACCTGTGTTTTGTATTCGCCCCGCCGGGGTCTTCACCGGGTGGATAAGAAGTGCTAAGGTGACCCCGGCGAAATAGGATAAGTTATTTATACCGCGTAAATTATTGAGGCTGCTTATTCTTATCGCCAGGGTTTCATAGCTCTGCACATGCCTTTTGATGAAAACCCCGGCGCGAATTATCAAACTATAAATCTTTAAAAAATAAATTTTGTTTAGTTGCTGTACAATAGTAATTCTTTATTAGTCCCCGGGTAGCAAATTTTCCTGGTAAATTTGAGTCCTGTTTTTTCTAAGAGCCGGATTGATTTTGCATTGTCAGTTGCGGTTATTGCTTCGATAGTTGAAATATGTAATTGCTGTTTTGCGTAATCCATAGTAGCGCCCGCTATTTCCGTAGCATAGCCATTGCCATGATAGCCGGGGAGGAAAGCAAATCCTATATCCGGGTTGTCCAAAAAATCCCGGTTAATAATGCCGCACATTCCAATGGCTTTGTTATCATTTTTCAGTTCCACCAGCCATATTCCATAACCATTTTCTATATAACTTTTTAATGGACCATCTTCAAGATACCGCTTTGCCTGCTCTTCTGTTTTTACGTTTCTGTCTCCAATGAACTGCAGCCATGCCGGGCTGTTCAGCAATTCAATAATGAATGCGGTATCGCGGATTATAAATTCCCTGAGCCTTAGTCTGCCGGTTTCTAAATATATTTCAATATTGCTATAGCTGAGCAATGTACTGCTACTTATTGCTCATTGTATTGAAGTGTGATATGTAATAATAAAAAGTATGGCCAACTTCGGCCTAAGTGTTTTATTTGATGCTGTAATCTGTTCTCATTTCTAACTGTAATTTCTTAATTAGCACGATCTGTCCTAAATGATAGTGCGCATGTTCAATTATTCCATGAAGATTTTTATAGTAGTTGCCGTATTTTTCAGCGGTAAAAGTTTCCCAAAGTTTGTCTTCCGGTAATTGTTCAACCAGGTCCGCAAAGTTTTCAGCATCAGCCCAGGTTTTATCCAATAGTTTATTCCAGTCTTCCTGTGATTCGATCGGCGGACAGTCGAAACTAAATTTATCATGCGCCTGGAGCGGTTCTCCTTTTTGCACTTTCATCACTTCACTTACATAATAATTCATATGGTAAACAAGCGCCGCAATAGTATTGAATGAAAGAACTTTCATAGTTGCCTGCTGCCAGTCTGTATCAGTGAGGGTTTCTTTAAGATTGACAGAGGTCCAGTTTCCTCCAAAATGGATTTGTCTGAAATGCTTTGCTATTTGCGCTGTTAAAGTCATGTGCTTAAAAATACATAAAATGCCTGAACCCGGCTAGCGTACATTCAAATTGTCACCTGTTGATGGGGACACCATAGCCGTCAACTTAAGCCCGGAGGGCTTGAATTTGAATAGCCGTGAGAGAAACTCACGGTAAAAATGTCGAAATTTTTGTTGAACCCTGCAAGGGTTCAATATCAAAAATATTTCATTTGTCCACCGGTTGCACCGATGGCTATTCAAATTAGACCCCATTCGGGGTATTTTATTGTTCATGTTTCTTAAGTTGACGGCTATGTTGGGGACACCAACCGGGGCGTTCGCCTTGGGCGGTGTCCTCACCGCCCACATAAAGCAACAATGCGACAATTTGGAATGCAAAATGCCTGAACCCAGAATGGCATTTGTCACCAATGTTATGACCAGAACTTATTCTTCAAATGCGGGATTATGTTGTGCAATATAAGTGCTTAAGCCTATTTGTGCTGAGGCAAGCTTTTTCATGGTTTCAATGGCTGCACGGCCGGCGCTGCGATAGGTGTAGGTATATACTTCCTTTCCGTTGAATTGAACCGCAATAAAATCAGTTCCTGAGCGGTATGCAGTAACACCCGACTTTTTGCCGCTCTTGCTTGAATATGGAGTCATTTGAATAGTACATTAAGAATTAAAATAAACAATACTAAGCAAATGAAATGTTCAATTTCGATGCCATATAATAAAGCGCTTATTTCCATTCATGCAAACCAGGATGAATGGATTAAAGATGCGGGTACTTTTTTAAGAACTGGTTTATTGCAGTTAGTTTCGGTCTTTGGGAATTACTCCGGCTGGCAATCTTTACTATTTGCCTGTAGTAAACAGCGGCTTTTTCAGCGTCTCCGGTTTTTTCGGCTGCTAAACCAGCGCCATACAGTCCGTTAAAGCGATTAGGATGTTTTTTAAGATTTGCTTCATAGGCTTCCAGCGCTTTCTCCGGTTTGTTCATCAACAAAAGCATATCTCCCAATAATTCCCTGGCCGGAATTACTGCACCCGGTGTTACAGGATGTTTTTCAGTTTTATCTTCCAGTGCCGCGGCTTCATTCATGAGTACCAGAGCTTCCGGCTCATTTCCTTCTTTACATGCAATCCATGCTGCCGAGGCTTTAATTTGTATTTGCAACTGGTTGGCATTATAGTTATCCTGTTGCGCAGCCAGTGTATCATACAGCAGATTGAGTTGCTGTAATTCGGACCTGGCAGCAGCTATTTTGCCAGTATGAACAGCACCCATCAGTCTTGTAAAATGAATATTGGCTTTCTGCCATGGAAAATTTTTCCAGGGAAAGTTTATGGGATGAATTTGCAGGTTGACCGCTTCTTCCCAATTTCTATTTTCAAATAAAAACCTTGAAGGAATGGCAGCAAAGGCATAGGCCACTTTAAAATTAACAGGAAAAACAGTATCGATTGTTTTAAGATAATCCCATTGTTTTTTGGCAAGATCATTTTCTCCTGTTTGCAGGTAGGCGTAAACAAGGTAGTCCATGCCATGGAGTTCCTCATCCCAATGTCCTTTTATACCGGATTCTTCTGCATAGCATTTGGCGGCAGCAACAGAAGCCAGGTTTGATTGTATGCATTCGTCCCAAAGTCCCAGCATGGTAAAAGTGTGCGAAGGCATATGCAGGGCATGTGCAGAAGATGGAGCAATGGATGCATATTTTCGTGCTACAGGCAAGGCCGATGTTGCAAGTTCAGGGTAATCGTAGGTGTGAATGATATAATGGGCAATGCCTGGATGGCTGGGTTCATTTGGATACAGGGTGTTAAGGATAGTCCCTGCTTTTATTTGATTTTTGAATGATTTATCGGCAGGGTCAGCGGCGGCATCAAGCGCTAAAGCATAAAAGACAGCCGCTTCTTTATCGCCTTGAAATGCTTTATATAGTTTTTCCATGGATCTTTCAAAATTGGTACTCCTGGTTTTGTGATCCACTTTTTCCCAATCCTTGTAAAAAGATGCAAGCGCCTCAATATAAGCGGCCTCCCTTGTTGTTTTTTGTTGGATGGAACCTGCGATTTCAATTGCATTCGCTCCTTTTTTAAGTTCAGGCGCAGATGGGGGAGTCCACAACGGGTGATAGTTGCACATTGCTACGCCCCAGTAGGCCATTGCACAACCCGGTTCTTTATCAATGATTCCTGCAAAAACTTTTTCAGCCTCGTCATATTCAAATGAGTGCAGCAACGCTATACCCAGGTTAAAATCCTTTTTAATATTTTCATTGCCGGAAAACGCAAACTCAACCAGTCCAAACTGTTTGCCAGGCTGTCCGCAGGAAATAACCGCTCCTCTTTTAAGATTTAATTCGTTGATTGCATTCTTTGAAGGTATCGTGTTACTTTCCCTGCACGACAGGAAAATCATGTGGAACAAAATGAAAAAAGGGAAACATGCTTTAAACAATAGCTTTTTCATAACCTGGAATTAATGTTCATAATAATTTATGTACATCTTTAACAGGGAGCAGAGCAAATTTTCAGAGGTAGGGTGGAGCCCGTTCTGGCATTACCGGTTGGGAAAAGGGATGAATGGCGCATCTGCTGATGCAGCAGGTTAAAGAAACAACGGTTTCTTAGTAATACCAAGGCAATGCCGAAAGTGCCGGGGTATATTTATGTTTACGCCCCGGTACCAATAAAGAAAAATTTAAGAGAAATCGCGCGGACCTTCACCAAGCGGCTCCTCATTAGTGGAAATCTGGAACCATTGCACCACATTGGCGGCATCTGCGTACCAGTTAAAATGCACCGGCTTCTCGCTTTGCAAAATATTATACATATCTGCAAAGTCAGAAATGTTGGCATATCCCACAACGTATTTGCTTGAAGTGGGCGTTGCGTAGCCAATATCCGTATCATTGGTTATTGTTTCCTGCACAAAAAAATAAATTACAATGTGCTGCACAGTACTTGTGGGCGTTTTAGGTACCAGAGAAATCCATCTCCTGTGATAGTTCGCGGCATTGCGCTGCCTGTTGGTACCAACATAATACGATTTGATTTCCATATTTTTATTTTTAAGCCTTACCTGAATGAATCCGTTAATATGAATATAAATCAGTATTGCAATTTGTTACCCTGCAACAGCGGAGAAATTTTCTTCCGGAATTTACTTTATGAGAGACGTTGTAATTTATTTTTAATTCCTGGCTCGTATCAGATCTCATCCGGTACTTTTACCGGCTTTTTAATCCTTTTAAGTATAAAGAATCCTGTAAAACCACCAATCACCGAAGCAATGATAATGCCTATTTTGGCTTGTGCAATATTTTGGCTTCCTGCCTCTCCCAACGGGCCAAAAGCAAGTTCGTTAATAAACAACGACATGGTAAAACCAATAGCTGCAATAAATCCCACACCCAGCAGGTGTTTATAGGTTACGCCTTCAAGGGATGGTACCCATTTTAACTTTATCAGCAGCGAAGACACTCCAAAAATTCCTATCATTTTCCCTATCAAAAGTCCTGATGCAACACCAATAGCTACTGCACTGGTTGCCTGTTCTATGAAATTTCCGCTAAAGCTTACTCCGGCATTTGACAGCGCAAAAACAGGCATTACCACAAAAGCCACGATCGGGTGCATGTCGTGTTCTAATTTTTGCAGCGGTGTCATCGCCTTTTTAGTCAATGTTTCCATATCATCCAGAATATGCAGTTGTTCTGACGTTAATGTAGGTACGCTGTGATCGGGGTCGGCAGCTTTAAACTTTTCGATATACGCTTTCATCTTACCGATAAAAGAGGTTTCATTAATTTTAACAGTGGCAGGGATGGCAAAAGCTGCCAGGATAGCGGCTATTGTAGCATGAACGCCCGATAGTAAGAAAAACAGCCAAACACCTCCGATGCCTATAAGTCCGTAGTAGAACGTATTTCTGACGCCTAAAAAATTAGAAATAAATGAAACAGCCAGGAAAGCAACACCGATTCCCAGGTTCACCAATGAAATATCTGACGTATAAAAAAGAGCAATGACCAAAACAGAGCCCAGGTCATCAATAATGGCAAAAGCCGTTAAAAATATTTTTAATGACCCCGGCACCCTGTCGCCCAGGAGATATAAAATGCCCAGCGCAAATGCCAGGTCGGTAGCCATAGGAATTCCCCATCCGTTTATGGTTGCTAACCCACCGTTAAAATACGTGTAAATGAGCGCAGGAAAAATCATACCGCCAATACCGGCAACAATGGGTAAAATAGCATTTTTGGGATTGGAAAGTTCCCCGGCCACAATTTCTCTTTTTAATTCCAGTCCGATCACAAAAAAGAAAACAGCCATCAATCCATCATTGATCCAATGATGAAGTGATTTGTTTAAATGAAAGTTATCATTTAGTCCGAATGAAATTTTATACTCCCATAACTGGTGATACCAATGCGCCCAGGGCGAGTTGGCCATAAGAATGGCAACAACGGCTGAAATGATTAACACCACGCCTCCTGTAGATGATTTACTTATAA
This sequence comes from Agriterribacter humi, assembly GCF_009192765.1. Taxonomy (GTDB): domain Bacteria; phylum Bacteroidota; class Bacteroidia; order Chitinophagales; family Chitinophagaceae; genus Agriterribacter; species Agriterribacter humi. Next base: position 195,088 of record NZ_VOHQ01000002.1, read on the forward strand.
AAGCGTTAACGGGATTTATAATCCATTTGTCTACAGGTGTTGTTTTAGTTCCCATTTATTGTTATTAGCTGCAAATATAGTACTGTCAATACTTTTGCTTGCTTTTAAGCTTGTCATTTTAAGTAGTAGCATATTTACCTTGCTGCATTGTTGTTTTAAAAGTCAATTGTTTCAGGATTGCCAGTGACGTTTATAGTACAGAGAAATTTTTTTCAAAAAATCATTTAAACAACAAAAATCTTATCTTCTGTGTTTGATCTTTTTAAGTATCTTGATTACCAAAAATTGTATTACATGCTACAACAAAGAAAAATAACTTTGCAGGAAGCGGAGATACCAACCCATTGGTACAATATTATGGCAGACATGCCCAATAAACCGCTGCCGCCCCTGCATCCCGGAACCCGGCAACCTATTGGCCCGGAAGATTTGGCCCCGCTGTTCCCAATGGAATTGATTAAGCAGGAGGTGAGTGCTGAAAAGTGGATAGAAATTCCCGATGAAGTAAGAAACCTGTATTCCATCTGGCGGCCTACCCCTATGTTCAGAGCATACGGACTTGAAAAAGCACTGGGTACAAAATCTAAGATTTATTATAAATACGAAGGGGTTAGTCCTGCAGGTTCGCACAAGCCCAATACCGCCGTTCCGCAGGCTTATTATAATATGAAAGAAGGTGTAAAAAAGATATCAACGGAAACAGGCGCCGGCCAGTGGGGCAGTGCATTAAGCTTTGCCTGTAAATTATTTGGGATAGCATGCGAAGTATTTATGGTAAAAGTGAGTTATGACGGAAAGCCTTACAGGAAAATTATGATGAACACCTGGGGAGCAACAGTACATGCTTCTCCCAGTAATTTAACCAATTCCGGCCGAAGTATCCTGGCAAAAGATCCAAACTCTCCCGGCAGTTTGGGCATTGCCATATCTGAGGCCGTGGAAGTAGCTGCCACACATGATGATACCAAATATTCTTTAGGCAGTGTATTGAATCATGTATTGATGCATCAAACCGTTATAGGACTGGAAGCATTGAAACAAATGGAAAAAGCAGGCGATTATCCTGATATTGTGGTTGCACCTTTTGGCGGAGGATCAAATTTCGCGGGTATTGCCTTTCCTTTCTTGCAAAATAATTTAACGGGGGGAAAAAAGATAAGGGCAATAGCGGTGGAACCTACTTCCTGCCCGAAATTAACGCGTGGTGTTTTCCGTTACGATTTTGGCGACACAGTTGGTATGACGCCATTAATTCCAATGTATACTTTGGGACATAATTTTGTTCCTTCACCCATTCATGCAGGCGGCTTGCGGTATCATGGCGCCGGCGCCATTGTTAGCCAGCTATTGAAAGATGATATTATTGAAGCTGTTGCCATTAACCAAACAGAATGTTTTGATGCGGGTTTATTGTTTTCCGGAACAGAAGGAATTATTCCTGCACCGGAAGCTACCCATGCTATTGCCGAAGTGATACGCCAGGCAAAACAGGCAGACGAAGAAGGGGTTTCCAAAACAATTTTGTTCAACTTATGCGGTCATGGTCATTTTGATCTGAGTGCGTATGAGCAATACCTGAACGGTAAACTGGTGGATTATGAAGTATCGCAGGAAGATATAAATGCATCTTTAGCGGAGTTGAACACACCTGCTATTTAGACCTTTTTATAATTGCAGAAGAAAAAGTGCAGCAGCGATGTTGCACTTTTATTACGCTTTACAATCTATAGCGGGGATGGTTAATCGTAATTATAAAATCTCTATTGGCTTTCACGCCGAACGCTTTAGTTGTTGTTGGAAGGTTTGTCCTCACACCGGGTCTTAGTCATCGTGTTTATGAGCATTGAGTGAAACGCTGGTGGATTAGAAAGCTGTCTGGTTGCCTAAATAAATAAAGGCTTTTCATTGCCAGGGGTTCATGGCTGTACATAACACATAACCCTTCGTGAAACCCCGCGCCACCCAGGTTCAATAGTAGTCGTTATTTATTTATGTTCTTTTTCATAATGTTCTCTCAAAATATCCTCAGCAAAGTCGTTGGTAAGATCGCGTACTACAGTATGAACATGGTTTGCGTTGTTTTGGGTGTTATCGTACTCAATCAATAACATAGGCCCCTGAATTCTGTAATAGTGACCAATTCCGGGTTTCAAACTTCCCGCCCATGCAAAAGTTAAATTTGCGGTGCCTGCATCGTTTATTTTATTTCTTAATGTTTTAGCAAAGCCCAATTCATAATTGTCAATATACACATTGAGCAACTCCATAAATGTTTTTTGCTGGCTATCAGAAAGTGCAGTATAAAGAATACCTTTTTGTTCAAGACTTTCTGCTTTACGTTTATTCCCGGTGATGATTTCTGCCGGTGCTTTGGCAGAAAAAATAGCGACTTTAAGTTGATCCTCATCCAATGAATTTATAAGCCGGAATCCCAAATCACTTTCAAGCTTTAATACTTCTTTTCTGTTGAATCTTTTCACGTCAGCAATTGCCGGGTTTGATCCGAAAAAAGAGGGAGTGGAAGATACGATTTGATTGTCTGTTGAGATGAAATTCAATGAGATATGGTGTCCTTCAAATTTCCATCCCCAAACACCGTCTGCCGCAGGATTTCCAAAAATCCAGAAGTGATAATTTAATGGGTCCCGCATTGGACTTCCATCAGGAAATTTATGTTCATTATTCTCCAGTTCAATCAATACCTTTTCCAACTCCATTATTTCGGAAGTTTTTCTGTACCCTTCTTTGCTCACTGAAGCTTTCAGCAAATCTATGGCAGCTTTTTTTTGTTTATCATTGAAATGATGCAGGGTTGTCCCACTTCGTATTTTGGGCACAAAGTTCATATTAAACCGCTCTGCATCGTTCAGTGGAAATAAGGTTTGTGACTTTAGTTCCGGAGAAAGCGTGTTCAAAAATGCGTTTGCTTTTTCCGATAAATGCTGTGCTTCAAGATTTCCCAGGAGAGTTAGTGAAATCAGGAATACAACTATTTTCTTTGTCATCTTCATCGTTGGGGTTCTTATTTTATTGTTGCTTAAATGATTGTGGGTGTGCCCAATATAATAATAATTCTGACAAGTACCGAAAATAGTGCATGTTCAAAATGTTGTCAGTGCATTGAACCAGGTATTAAGGTAAAAGAGAAGTTTTATTTGATAAGGATAAGCTCTCACCGCCGGGATTGCACGGTTGACACAGACCCATTTGCCACCATTGCGAAACAAACATGGAACTGAAGTCACAGCCAGGTATTACATCAGGGCTCCCAATCTATCCGGATTGGTTTTTTACGAAAAAACCAACAAAGAATACTAAATAAGAAAATAGGTTCACTTTAATGTGACTATGATTTCCGGATAGCGTGATGTTGTACAAGCGTGCGATCGCCACGCGGACAGGCTGCCTCAAAACTCATCTCTATTTTTTCAGCCGGACTCATAAAAAATATGGTTATAAAAAAAGCTACTGAAAAAACTTCAGCAGCTTAACTAATTCTGTATTCACTGACTACTCTCTCTCTTATTTCTCCTTCCACTCCACCCCGGTATCTTTCCAGCTTTTTGAATTGGCCGAATCAATTACTGCTTCGCAAACCTTTTGGGTTTCATATGCATCCTGGAATGTGGGGTGACAAGGTTGTCCTGTTTCGAGTGATTTGAGGAAATCGGCTACCTGGTGAATAAAGCTGTGCTCATAGCCAATGCCTAATCCGGGTACCCACCATTTGTCCATATAGGGCTGATCGCCATCCGTAACATGTATGGAGCGCCAGCCACGAACAATGGATTCGTCCCTGTGGTCAAAATATTCCAAACGGTTCAGGTCGTGGAGGTCCCAGCGAATGGAAGCATGCTCGCCATTGATCTCAAAAGTATATAAGGCTTTATGACCGCGGGCATATCGGGTAGATTCAAATAAACCTAACGATCCGTTATCGAAATGGCAATGGAATATACAGGCATCATCTATACCTACTTTTTGCACTTTGCCCGTTACCTGGTGCATGCGCTCCTTGATAAAGGTTTCGGTAACAGCCGATACATCTTTAATGCCACCGTTCAGCCACATGGCCGTATCAATACAATGTGCCAGCAAATCACCGGTAACACCCGATCCGGCTGCTTCTGCATCTAAACGCCAGGCGGCAGTTCCACCCTGCGGTACATCGGCGCTGATGGTCCAGTCCTGCAAAAAGTTAGCGCGGTAATGAAATATCTTCCCGAGTTTACCCGAATCAATAATTTGCTTTGCCAGGCTAACCGCGGGTAAGCGACGATAGTTATACCATACCGTATTGTTTACACCTGCTTTTTCTACGGCGTCTACCATTCCTTTCGATTCGGACAGGGATCTTGCAAGTGGTTTTTCGCATAAAATCATCTTGCCTGCTTTTGCTGCAGCAATAGCAATTTCGGCGTGCATATCATTGGGTGTGCAAATATCCACCGCGTCAATATCATTGCGGGCGATCAATGCTTTCCAGTCTGTTTCAATGGATTCGTATCCCCATTGATCCGCAAAAGCCTGTACTTTCTCTTTATTTCTGGAACAAACTGCTTTCAGTACGGGACTGTATTGCAGTTCGGGAAAAAAATTATCAACACGGTTATAACCGTTAGAGTGGGTGCGGCCCATGAAGCCTGTGCCGATCAGCCCTATGCGCAATTCTTTTTTATTCTTCATTTTTACTGATTAAATGTTGATGTGAAATATAAATCTCTTGTCGTTTTTGTAAGACCGGAAAATTGTAAGACCGTAAGACCGGAAAGTTGTAAGATCTTAAGACAGGAAAATTGTAAGAATGTAAGACCGTAATAGGTACGTTCTTACCCTCTTACTGTCTTACCCTCTTACTGTCTTACTCTCTTGCTACTCTCTCCATCCATGCTGATCACGTACTCTTATCATGGCGGAAAGAATATCATTCCATGTTTGCTGTTTGTGCATTACTTCATTGGGAAACATGCAACCATCCCAGCAAATATGGTTGAACGCTTTTGTAAGGTTACCTTTTTCATCGCGCAGCCAGTAACCTGCATCGTGAGCGATATCTAATTTTCCGTTGGGGTCTGTTGCGAGACAATGCCGCCCGGTTTTGTCGTGCGAGCCTGTGCCATGAACTGTTCCGTCGTTCTGCGCAACATGAAAATCAATGGTCCACGGACGAAGCGCGGCTGTTAATTTTTTCAACCCTTCTTCAAGTGTAGCACGATCGCCCCATTGAAAATCAGCAGGCAGGATTCTGTCTTCAGGTGCATTATAACCTAAGAGGTATAAAAAAGTGTGCGACATGTCGGCCTGGAAACCAATATTGGGACGATCCACTGCTTCCAGCGTATCAATCATTGCCTTCCAGCTATGCATACCCGCCCAACAGATTTCACCTTCTGCGGCCAGCTTCTCACCATATTCTGCTGCTACATCACAGGCTGTACGAAATGTTTCTGCAATCAATTTTGTACTATTCACAGGATCTTTATACCATTGATCCGGGCTGCTGGCAGAGTCAATGCGAATAACTCCGTACCGGCGAATGCCTATATCATTTAATTTTTGTGCAAATACACAGCTTTTGCGCACCTGCTCCACAAAAAACTTACGATCATCAGCACTGCCTAAAACAGGCCCACCCCATATAGGCGCTACAAGACTGCCAATACTCAGGTTATGCTTACTGACTTTATCCGCCAGTTTTTTTGGACCATCGGCATCATCCAGGTCTATAGAGGGATCAAATAATCCTACATCCACTCCATCGAATTTTATACCATCCACTTCAGCGGCAGCAGTATATTCAAGCATGGTATCTATCAGCAATGGTGGTTCTGAATCAGGGCCTTTGCCAACAACACCTGGCCATGTGGCATTGTGCAATTTTGGATAATTGTTCTTCTCCATATCTTCTCAATTTATGATTTGTGATTTATTGATTTGTGATTTATTATCATAACACCGGTGTTAAGTTAACCATAATAAGCTTTATCACTTTGTGAAAAGTGAGTGGTCAATAGGCAATAATGAATTCTTCTCTTTTCACTTTTCACGTTTCTCCTCTCACTTCTCACCTTGTGAAACGATAAACGTGAAACGGTAATTGTTCCATTCACTATTCACCATTGACTATAGCCTAATATGCCACATTACAATCAGCTCAACACCAGGTCCGGGTTGCCGGGTCCAAAGTGCTTTAATATTACAATAGGATCGGTTGCCGACGGATTTACAATGGTAACGCCTTCCTGTGCCGCTTTTTCACTCACAAAAAATTCGTCGTTGGTTAATTGTCCGTAGCGGATCAAAGCCGGTGTTTCAATATCCCAAACGCCAAATTTGCCATGGCCCTGCATTACAATGATACCATAGGCGCCGCTGTCTTTTACTGTTACCGTTGCACCCGGAAGAACCGTAAGTTCTTTTGCACTGAAAGCATCCGATTTGTAGCAGATCCAGTTTTCTACGTAGCCCTGCGCTTTCATTTCATCCAATGATTTCACGGGTTTGGGCGCCATGAAGCGGTTTGCCATGGTATTGGGATCAACATTTAGTTCCCAATCCAATACATCAATCAATGCATCAAAATCACCAATGCTTTCTTTAGGCGTTCCGTTCCATAATAATTCTTCCGGAATGATAGCTTCATTTACCAGCGACTGGTACATAGCAAATACATCGGAAGCTTTCTGTGGTTCATACGTACACATACTGCCCGGCGCATGCAGCAGTCCCGGCGGCACATCCCATCCGGTGCCAGGTTCAAGACGGTATGCCTGTGAATAATTGGTGATTTTATTGTCTCCTTTCGTAAAATTTACAAGGCATTCACGGATCTGTTCTTTAGTGGTGCCGGGGGCAATGCCGATAAAGGTATAGGGGTAATCGCCGCCATGATTATTGAGTTGCGGGGGAAAATAATACGCTTCGGGTTTACCTTTCTGCCCTATCAATGCAGCTTTTTCATCATTGTGATGCACATGGTGGGGGAGTGGCCCCATATTGTCGAAGAACTTTGAATACATGGGCCAGGATTCATATTCCTTCCACAGTCTTTCACCAATGAGGGCGCCTTTGAGCTCACTCACAGCATCTCTCAGTAATATTTGTACTGTTTTTGATCCATCGTTAAATACCACAGGACTTAATCCTTCATTTTCTCCGGTGAGGGGCCCGTTTTTTGCCGGTGTGGTGGAAGAGAACCAGCGTTCGTCTATACCTCCGCGCTGCCCGCCCAGTACATAGTAATCATCGGGATGTAATTTAATTCTTCTTCCCGGCACGCAAAACGACCTTGGTACCCAGGTTGGCGCCAAACGCAAGATCCCTTTTCCCTGATCCAAAGCTTTTTGTGCTACACTTAATTTTTCCATTGTGTGAAATTGAAATTGGTTTTTAATCAGCTATGTTATGTGTTTTTAAAAAATCGCCAATGTGTTTTTCCTGGTGTAAAACTTCGAAGCGCAGATCATATTGCCGCGTTTCTCCGGGTGCAAGATAAATTAATGTATCCTGCATTCTTGCCTTTGCCTGTCCAATGGGGGGATGGGTTCCCGGTTCAAGTCCTGTAACATATTCACCCTTTCCCCAATGCTGCCAGTTGGTTAGCCAGGGCAGTTGCGCCTTGGAAAAACGGATGCTAACAGCGATGCCTAACTGAGCATTATATAAACCGCATACAGCCTGCCCGTCACTATCAGCCGCCACATCAATAAAAGCGGCCTCTTCCCCGCCTCCGCTATGTTCTTCTAATGGCGCCATACAGGTGCGGAAATCATTTCCCTGCGTAAATATTTTGGGACCGGCATCGCGGGCCTTCCATTGCCCGTTCCAGATTAACCTTGAACCTTCATCTGCCAGCGGCCAACCCAAATTGCAATGGTACAACAGCATGTGTGGTGCCGTAGTATTGCCCCTGTTGCTTACTTCATCATGAATGTGAATGAATGCCTCACCGAGTTTTCCGGAAATTGTTCGCCTGAGTTCAAGTTGTGTACCCAATGCCTGGCTTTCTTTTATTATGCCGGTTATACTCATTTCCATTTTGCCTGCGATAGGGTCGGGTTGTATTACAGATTCAATGGCCGCGGGAATATTACTTATTGCCCCATGCAGTCCGCGTTCACCATATTCATCTGATTCGGGTCCGCCCGCATGGGTTAACCCGCAGGTAGTAACCAATCCGCCACCAAATGTTTTAAGCCAGTCTGCACCTTTATTTGAAAACGGCTGGGGAGCGCTGATACCCGAATGACTAAGCCATGCCAGGCTATGCTGATTATAGAACGCATCCGCAATATCCATGGCACGGTCAATAACTATTTTATAGCGTAAGCCGGTGCCGGTGTTGATCCACGCAATACGGGCGCCGCGTGATAAACCATTATCTAATACCGCTGTTTCAATGCCGCCCAATTGTGTATATGTGGAAATTTTATGCGTCCAGGTGTGATGTGCCAAACCGTTATTTTTAAGCAATCATTAATTGTAATTTGATCTTACCAAATCCCGTATTGGTTATACAGGGAGCTAATATTTTTTTGCAATTGAGGTTCTAATGTAGGAAAATCCGCCGACAAAAAAATCAGATCAGGGGAGTTAATGTTAACTTTTCATCCTTCTCTTTTACAGTAAAACCAGGGTAAAAAGCAGGTGTATATTTTTTCCCGTGGTCAAATGTGCCTCCCGGCCTGTTTAACTCATGCACAATGCGGGTTTGAAGTATGAACATCGGCCGTTGAAATATGCAATTTTTGGGCATTGCCACCGGTTATTTTTGCGGCATTCTGTCCTGTGCCGTCCTGTGCCGGATATACTGCAAATGGCAATTATATATGGAGACATTCACAACTGAAAAAGTATATAAGCAATTGTTTTGCGCTGTCTTTGTTTTTTTCTTAGCTTGTTGCCGTATAAAAAATTTTATCTTAAAAAAAATAAAAATGATAAGAAAAATTAGCTACTGCTTTGGGATAATGATTGCAGGTCTTATAATGAGTAGTTGTAACCCGGGTACAACCACTGAAAACGAACAAACAGATTCCGACACTGCTGCTGTTGCAACTGATGATGGATTTGAACAGATATTCGATGGTAAAACACTTAATGGATGGGAAGGCGATACTGCTTACTGGAGAGCGGAAAATGGCAGCCTGGTAGGTGAAGTAACACCGGACAAACTTTTAAAAAGCAATACTTTTATTATTTACGAGGGTGGTAATCCAAAAGATTTTGAATTAAAACTGGAATTTAAGATCACCGAAACGGGGAACAGTGGTATCAATTACAGAAGCGAGATGTTTCCGGGTGTGCCCCATGCATTAAAGGGATACCAGGCAGATATTGACGGGAAAAACAATTACACAGGACAGAATTATGAAGAACGCGGACGCACAACACTTGCCTACCGCGGGCAAAAAGTTACCATACCCAATACACCCGGTGAATCTCAAAAAAATGCCTGGACGGCTGCTGTTGTTGACGGATCGCTGGGTAGTTCTGATTCATTAAAAACACTGATCAATTCCAATGACTGGAATACATGCCATTTAATTGTGAAAGGCAATCACTTGCAACATTATATTAATGGTGTTTTAATGAGCGATGTAACAGATGATGATACAACCCACCGCAAGATGGATGGATTACTGGGTATACAGGTGCATGTTGGTCCTCCCATGCAGGTAGAATACCGCAATATCATGTTGAAGAATTTATAGACGAAATCCTATATAAGTCTTTTTTCAGGCAGGTCATTTCAGCAAAAGCGAAATGACCTGTTTTATTTAAGATCTTTTGTATTGTCTGGCAGGGATTAGCCGATCCATCCGGGATTTTTTTCGCGCTGCGCTCTGATCAGTCATACCCTTTTACAATTCTGAAAATGAATACAATAATACCCGCTGCCATGCTGGTATATATAATGGCAGGCGGAAAGGCCAATAAAAGATAGCCCAGATAGGAAACTGCAAACAGGAATATCACCAGCAGGTATGTTAAATGGGAATTGGACGACATGTTTCAGATTTTAAATACAGATCAGTAAATATCAGGCTGCCACCATACCAATACATTCCTCCGCACAGTAACGGCAGGCTGCCGCGCATTTTTTGCAATGATCCATAGTATGCTTTTCGCATTCCTCAGCGCATGCATTACATATGTCGGCGCACAATCTGCAGGCTTCATGGGCAAACTTGCTATCCATGCTCATCAGTGTTGCTGCTGCTCCGCATATGGCTGCGCATTCAAGATCGGTGCGAATACAGGTTGCCATTGCCTTAACATCATCTTCGCCCAGGCAGGAAGAAGCACAATGTTTGCAGGCGGCGATACAATCCATGCAGGCTTCAATGCAACTTTGATAGTTATTCATATACAATTGTTTTTATATTCCATATGTAGCACTATACCGCCTGCTGTTGCAAAGCAACCGGACTTAGATTTAGCGAAAAAGATAACGGGTTCATGCCCAGCAGCCACTGATAAAACTGGGTTACAAAACCTTTTATACCTTTACGGGGTAACGGTTGCCTCCACTCGTAATACATTATATTTTCCATTTTTAATTTTATGATAATAATATTTTCTTTTTTTAAGGCATCCCCGCTTCCTTTCCACTGCATTAAATGGTTTAATAGCCCGTTATCGTTCAGCAAAGTGGCGCAGCCCTGCACCTCCACAAAAAATGGTTTTCCCTTTTTATAGAATTTCAACAGTGCAGGAAATTGCATTTCATCTTCAGTAAGCTTGTATTCAGGACGCTGGATCAGCGTGTATAAATTCCCGGTTTCGTCTACTTTAAGTACATTAATGATGGTTGCCGGAATGCGGGCTATTGTTGCATTCATGCAATAAAACAATGCACTACCTATTTCATAAATTCTTTGATTAAGAAATAGTATGTTGTGGTGCGACATACTTAATGGTTTTAAAAGTAACTATTCAAAAGTGATGCCCCAACGGGAATTTCACTAATACATTTACCCGTTCATCAGAACATTCAGGGGTGCATACGCATGGGTGGAAAGGACGATGAAAGACAATTGCACAGATGATTTAAAAATGCGTCACCTGGTTTAAATTTTGCAATCACATCACAAACATCTTGCGCTATGGGTAATATTTTCTACAAAAGCATGTGGAGTAATTTACTCCTCTTTGCACCATTGTATCCTTTTTCAAGAGATTGCGAAAAGTATTTTTGATCCGTTTCATGCTGATAGCGTATAAAAGGGTTTTGGCGAAGGCCAAAACCCTTTCTCCCTTTGCAGATTCTATTTAGCTATCATTATCCCTGTCACAACATTCCGGGTAAATCCAATTTGAATCATCGCAAGGGAATTTGCAGTAAGTATTCCAAAAAGCATGCCTTGTTGTTCCTGAAAAATACCACCTGCATTTTTGATGGCATAATATTTCATATACATATGGAAAAACCGATATGAAAGCAATCTGGACAGGGGCCATAGGATTTGGTCTCGTAAATATTCCCGTTAAATTATACAGCGCTGTTCAGCAAAGCGAACTCGACCTGGATATGCTCGATAAAAAAGATCACGCGAACATAAAGTTCAAAAGAGTAAATGCCAATACGGGCAGAGAAGTAGCCTGGGGAAATATTATCAGGGGTTATAAAATGGATGACCGCTATGTAATATTGGGGGACGAAGATTTTGAAAAAGCCAGTCCTGAAAAAACAAAAACCATATCTATTGACGCATTTGTAAACGAAAAAGACGTAGAAGGCATCTATTATGAAATGCCATATTACCTGCAACCCGAAAAAGCTGGCGTAAGAGCTTATGCCTTACTGCGCGATGCATTAAAAAAAACGGGAAAGGCCGGGCTGGGCACCTTTGTATTGCGAAACAGGGAAAGTCTTGTATTGGTTAAGCCTGCAGGCGATATTTTGTTGTTGAATAAAATTCGTTTTGCACAGGAAATCAGAGATATGGATGAGATTAAAGTGCCATCCACCCAAACTAAACCAGCAGAGCTGAAAATGGCTGTTCAGCTTATTCAGCAGTTAACAACAGACTTTGATATCAAAAAATATAAAGACACTTATTCTGAAAAATTAATGAAGCTGATCAAAGCAAAAGGGAAAGGCAAAAAGGTGGCTGCACCTGCTTTGCATGTGGCACACTCCCGCAGCCGCGACCTGATGTCGCAATTAAAAGCCAGCCTGGGAACGCCTGCTGCTACTAAACGAAAAGCTTCATGATCACCGGTAGGCAATATTATAAAGTAAAATCTGTAGTATGAAAAATGAGCAACTTCATTTAACAAGCCTGGATAAGGTTTATTGGCCCGATGAAGGGATTACAAAAGGTGATCTTATTGAGTATTACAAAACAATGGCTCCTTATATTCTGCCTTACCTGAAAAACCGGCCGCTCTCATTGAAACGCAATCCTAATGGTATACTTGATGAAGGTTTTTACCAGAAAGACGCCGGCGAACTTGCTCCCGGCTGGATAAAAACTGAAGCGGTATATGCTGAATCTTCAGATAAAATGGTTCATTACCTGGTATGTAATGATGTAAAAAGTCTGTTGTTTATCGCTAACCTGGGTTGTATTGAAATGAATCCCTGGAATTCGGTTATTGCCAAACCGGAATATCCCGATTACCTGGTAGTTGATATTGATCCTTCTGAAAAAAATACATTTGACGAGGTAGTTGATGTGGCGCTTGTTATTAAAACAGTACTTGACAAAGCTAACGTTGAAGCATACTGCAAAACTTCAGGCTCAAGCGGCATGCATGTGTATATTCCGTGTAATAAAAAATACAGTTATGATGAGGTAAGAGACTTTGCTAAAACAATAGCCACCCGGGTGCATGAGCAACTGCCCCGCATTACTACTATGGAGCGCTCATTGGCTAAACGCAAAAAGAACGAAATATATATTGATTACCTGCAAAACAGTATTGGGCAAACGCTGGCCTGTGCTTACAGTGTACGGCCAAAGCCCTTAGCCACTGTATCTGCGCCACTGGAATGGAAGGAAGTAAAACATGGGTTAAATCCTGCACAGTTTACACTCAAAAACATGCATGAAAGGGTTAAACAAAAGGGTGATCTTTTTAAAGCCGTTCTGGGAAAAGGACTGAATATGAAACCGGCGCTGAAGTTACTGGGAATATAAAATTATTCGATTCGGCCAAAATACATCATAATCTCATTTGGCTAACGAACTGCCAAGCAATCATCAATCAACAAATCACCAATCAACCAATCCGGCGTTATCTGTCCGTATCGCCCGAAACATCCTTCTTTGAGATATCGTCTACCTCATTCATAAATTTATTCACTTTAAGATCTGCATAGGGGCCATAAGCGTCTACAAGAGTGCCTTTTACACCATCAGAAGTTTCAATGGCATATAGTATCGAATTATCTCCGGGATCGCTGGCGCCTTCAAAACGATAAAAATTTATCACATGGATCTGGTGAGGCTTATAGGTTTTTTCGTGCTGCACAGAAAGCAATCCTTTGTCTGAAGCCTTAAAATCTTCGGTATAACCATCTAACACGAGTTTATTCAAACATAATGTCAGCGTCTTCATATCTTCTGTTGTTGCGTTCTTTATCATCGTTATTGTTTTTAAATGTTTGTGATCTGGCTTAGTTATATAGGATGATTAAGGTATTAAATGATTAAAAATCATACCAATACACGATGCAGCGAACCTCCTGTAAAAGACCGGTCAAAAAAGGAGAAACTGAGCAAATTATTCTACAACCGCGGTGCGGACCGGGGTGCTTTTATGCTGAGCCATTGTCGAATGGGGCGGTTCAATAAACCTTTTAGTAAGAGCTATTGCGCCCCGGGAATATATAAACAATCAGTGAACTATTATTTATAAATTTGGAACAGGAGTAAACTTAAAAAATCCTGGATTCCACCCATTCTAAGCCCCTAATGGATAGTTATGATTTATTACTTAATTTGTTTAAGCAACGCAAAAGAATGGAAAATGGACGTTGATGAGTAGGTGCGGGGAACCCAAATAAACTAACTGTAATGCAAGCGTTATAGGAAAATCCAATGAGTGTAAACCACATCGTCCGCAACTGGAAGAGAACAGTTACAAAAATGGAAGTTGCCGTAAAGCTATTTTTGGATAAAGAAATTTAAAAAATAATCGTATGCCAATTTATATGGACCGCCACGATGTTTCCGAAACGGTAACGGCAGAAAATGTGGCTCAATTACATCAGCAAGACTTAAAGATTCAGGATCAATTTGGTTGCAGAGGATTAACTTATTGGTTTGATGGAAAAAGAAAAACTGCTTTCTGTTTAATTGAAGCGCCTGATGCGGAATCGCTTAAAAGAATGCATGATCAGGCTCATGGAGAGGTTCCACACAGCGTAATAGAGGTAGACCCCCACATCGTAGAATCATTTTTAGGCAGAATTGAAGATCCTGAAAAAGCACAAAACAACGCATTAAATATAATTAATGACCCTGCCTTTAGAACAATAATGGTTATAACGTTACAACAATTATCGCTTAAACAAAATGATGATGCTCAATTTAAATCTTCATTACATCAATACAATAACGCTGTTCTTAATTTATTGAATGCTTATGAGGGTACACCCGTTAAACAAACTGAAAACCATTTTTTAGTTTCTTTTAAATCGGTGTCCAATGCCGTGCAGGCCGCATTTGATATTCAGTTACTGTTTAAAGATCTCAGGAAGAATATTACTAATAATAAATTTCTTTTAAAAATAGGGTTGAGTGCCGGGGTGCCGGTAACTGACAAGAAACTGATTTTTGAGGACACTATAAAATTGGCTGAACGGATGTGTAAGATTATTGAAGGAGAAATTATAATATCATCAGAGGTTAAAGAATTATACAATAGCGAAAATGCAAATGCTTTAAGTGAAGGAGAGAACAGATTGGTTCTTACGCAGGCAGATGAAAGATTTTTAACCCTATTAATGGATTACACAGAATCTGCCTGGAGCAATACAAATTTAAAAGTGGATGATTTTAGCAAACCTGTGGGGTGCAGTAAATCTCAATTGTACCGTAAAATGATTTTACTCACAGGTAAATCACCCAATACATTTCTTAAGGAATACCGGTTAAATGAGGCTTTGCTATTATTGCATAAAAACACCCGCAATATATCGGAAATTGCCTTTGAAACAGGCTTTAGCAGCCCATCGTACTTTTCTAAATGCTTTCAAAAACGATACGGCCATTTGCCTTCTGGTTATTTACCTAACAAAGCGTAGCAATGTCAGATTTGGATAGCTGAACTAAAATTACCAGTATTTGATCTAAATGTTGGGGTATTCAAATTTACCGGAACGTAAATTTGATAGAGAAACTATTTTGGTATATACAGATTCATTAACCGGTAAATGCTAAAAGTGATTTGTGCTATCCATGCGTCTTTTAGTTTTTATTTTTAAAACATTCGCTATGACTAAAATTCTTTTTGACCGGCTTGGGGGTACCAGGGGTATAACGGCTATTGTTGACGATGTGGTGGAGGAACACATGAACAATCCCGCAATCAACGCAAGGTTTTTGCCTTACAAAGAACAGCCGGAAAAATTAGCTGTGATCAAACAACATACTATTGATTTTTTTAGCGCCGGAAGTGGCGGCCCTGTAACCTATTCTGGCAGAGACATGCCTGCCATACATAAAGGAATGAACATAAATCCGACCGAATACATGCAGGCTGTTGATGATATTTTGAAGGTTCTGGATAAACATCAAACTGATGATGAATCTAAAAAAGATGTGCTTGCCATTCTCTGGTCATTAAAAGACATGATCATTGCCAAATAAATAATTCTTATAGAACTTAAAAAACCATTTATGCAAAACTTAGTAAAAAACGTAAAAGCCTCTGTTATTGACGAATTTGTTTCTCAAATCAGAGGGGAAATCCTACTTCCCAAAGACCCTGGTTATGATGAGGCGCGTAAAGTGTATAATGGAATGATAGATAAGCATCCCGGTATTATTGTAAAATGCGTGGATGTTGCTGATGTTATACATGCCGTAAATTTTGGCAGGGAAAACGATCTGCTGGTTGCTGTTCGTGGTGGCGGACATAATGGTGGCGGTTTAGGTGTATGTGATGATGGTTTGGTTATTGATTTGTCCGGGATCAAATTTGTGCGGGTTGATCCTGCCGAAAAGACAGTTCGTGTAGGAGGGGGAAATGTCTGGGGAGAAGTGGATCATGCCACCCATGCATTCGGACTTGCTGTTCCGGCGGGAATAATCTCTACAACTGGCGTGGGTGGTTTGACACTTGGCGGAGGTGTTGGTTATTTATCAAGAAAATACGGACTTACTATTGATAATTTATTGGAAGCCGACATGGTTTTGGCCGATGGGTCATTTGTTACCGTAAACGCCAGTCAAAACGGGGATTTGTTTTGGGCTATTCGGGGTGGTGGCGGAAACTTTGGGATCGTTACTTCCTTTAAATTCCAGGCGCATCCTGTCAACAATATTTATGGAGGCCCCACTTTATGGCCCATTGAAAAGACCAGAGAAATAATGGAATGGTATCACAAATTTATTAATAATGCCCCTGACGATTTAAATGGCTTTATCGCTACTCTGATTATACCCGGGCCACCTTTTCCCGAAGCGCTTCACCACAAACAGTTTTGTGGAATTGTATGGTGTTATGTGGGCGATTTAGATAAAGCAGAAGAAATGTTCAAGCCAATACTTGCCATGAATCCATTGTTTGCACATGTAGGCGTTATGCCTTATCCATCTGTACAAACATTATTTGACGGCATGTTCCCTCCGGGCTTGCAATGGTATTGGAAAGCCGACTTTTTTAATGAATTGGGATCGGAAATCAGGGCTATGCATTTAGAATTTGGATCGAAGATACCAACGCCCCTTTCTCAAATGCATTTGTACCCGATAAGTGGCGCTGCCGGCAGGGTGGCAAAAGATGAAACGCCCTGGGCTTATAGAGATGCTAAATATGCCGGAGTAATTGTTGGGGTTGATCACGATCCTGAAAATGCAAATAAAATTTCAACATGGTGTAAAGCGTATTGGGAGGCATTACATCCTTATTCGTCAGGTGGTGCCTATTTAAACTTTATAATGAACGAAGGCCAGGATCGTATAAAAGCAAGCTACCAACACCATTACGTTCGTTTAACAAAAATTAAAAAGAAATACGATCCGAATAATTTCTTCAGGGTTAACCAGAATATTTTGCCAGATGCAAGTAGTTAAGATTTTTAGATTCGCCAGCCCTTTTTATATTTTCAAATTAAAACAACATGAATGAAAAGATCAAAATTCTATTTTTAGACAGTTTCTAGCAGACACAACCTCTTTTAGAAATACTTCTTTACCTGAATCTGCACCTCCTCTCAGCATTGTTTTCTACAGCCCGAATTATTTCTTCTCCTTTACGAACATTAATGATAGTGGCGGGAAGCCGGAACCTGTTATTGTTCATGCTATAAAACAAAGCATTTTTTTAAAAGACAGAGAAATGTTGGAATATTTACATTACTTTGTATTTCAAAGTGCTTTTAGTTTATGGAATATTTTACGGAACAACAGTCTGTTGTAAGAAAAATATGGGGCAGGGCGGATACCGTGCTGTTTATTTTTGCCGGGGCCGCTGCTGAGTTTGCATTGAATAAGGCGGTTGATTGGTTGTATTTTACGGGAAAACTTCCTGCTGATCCCCTCGGGCGTTTATTTGGTACTGTAGGATATGCCAGGCAGATCATTTTTTCTGAAAAGGAGAAGGCGTATTCAGCAATTGATAAAATGTCGAAAATTCATTCGGCAGTGGAAGCATCACGCGGAATGGTTATACCCGATTATGCTTACCGCGATGTATTGTTTATGCTGATCCATTATTCTATAGCCGCATTTGAAATGCTGGAAAGAAAATTAACCCTGCCGGAAAAGGAAGAAATAGTGGAAGTTTTTTGTGTTGTGGGTCAACGGATGAAAATACCCGGCTTGCCCCATGGATATAATCAATGGAAAGCAATGCACGGCACGCACCTCGAAAATGATTTGCGCAAAAGCCAGTATACCACCGATTTGTATAAGCAGTACAGGCGCAGTCTTGGAAATATCCGTTACATGGTTTTGCTGGAAGTGCAAAAGCGTCTTGTGCCCCCGCGGGTGAAAGCATTATTGCAGTTGAACGGGGTGTCTTTATTATCGCCTGCCCTTTTCCTGTATAAAATATGCCGAACCTTAAAAGTGGAATGGTTGTTAAAATCACTTTTATTACCCCCGGCATATATAAAACAAATTAAGGCGCTCGACTACAAAGGTCATGATGCTGTGTGATTTTTAAATGGCTTATGTATTTTTTGCCGCAGATGCGCAGATTTTATTTGGAAATCTGCTGTATTTTTTATTACGGTATCCGTAACAGTAATCTTTTTTAAACTGTTTCTGAGTAGAAACCAAAACTTCTGCCTTGGAAACATAGTGAATGCCATATCTTTATTATTTATGATCAGACCAGGAGCATACAATTTACTGAAAGTGATTCGCGCCGTTGCTATTGGCGTGTACCTTGATGATGAAAAGGAAGGTATTTTGCTGCCCAAAAGATATGTGCCGGATGGAACAAAAGTGGGCGATATGCTGAATGTGTTTATCTATCACGATTCCGAAAGCCGCGTTATCGCCACCACACAGCAGCCTGCAGGAGTAGTAGGCGATATTGTAATGCTGCCGGTAGTTACCGTTACGCCGCAGGGTGCTTTTATGGACTGGGGATTGCAGAAAGATATTTTTGTTCCCAAATCAAAGCAGCGGTTGCGCATGCACGTGGGCGAAAAATACCTCGTAAAAATATATCTTGATGAACAAACAGGAAGGGTAGCGGCTACGGAAAAAATTGATGCATTCTTAGACAATGAAATGCTTACGGTAAAAGAAATGGAAATGGTTGACCTGGTGGTTTACCGCCGTACAGATATCGGCTATTTTGTAATCATCAACAATAAGCATACGGGTGTGCTCCATTACAATGAAGTGTTCAGAGACCTGGAGCCCGGAGATAAATTAAAAGGGTTCATTAAAAACATAAGTGAAGAAAATAAAATAGATGTTGTAGCCGGCAAACCGGGTTATGAAAAGGTAACGGATGAGGCCGGTAAGATCATACGTTTACTCGAAGAAAATAACGGTTACCTTCCGTATAATGATAAATCGAACCCCGATGATATTTACCGTTTCTTCGGCATGAGTAAAAAAACCTTTAAAATGACGACCGGTAGTTTATACAAACAGCAAAAGATCGTGTTTACCAAAACAGGTATTCAGCTAACGGATTTGAAATCCGCCACGGCGGACAGGTTTGAGATTTGACTTCAAAATTCCTGCTATGTCATCCTCTTCACGAAGAAAGTTTATACAACAGCTTGGCGGCACAGGCTTGGCACTCACTGCCGGACCACTTCATGCATTTGCCGGCGACCCTGCTTTTCGCGAGTATGTATTGCGCGAAGAAAAGAAAATCAGCGCCAATGATCGTTTGCGCATAGCCAGCATTGGCATGGGCATAATGGGGCATAACGATACGGATACTGCGTTAAAAATTGAGGGTATAGAACTGGTCGCTGCCTGCGATTTGTATACGGGCCGTTTAACCAGGGTGAAAGAAAAATACGGTAACCATATTTTTATAACTAAGGATTACCGTGAGTTGCTTGAAAGAAAAGATATTGACGCCGTTATTATAAGCACGGGCGATCACTGGCACTCCCGGATTGCCATTGATGCCATGAAAAAAGGCAAACATGTATATTGCGAGAAACCAATGGTGCACAAAATCAGTGAAGGCGCATCGGTTATAGCCACGCAACAGCAAACAAAAAAAGTGATGCAGGTGGGAAGCCAGCGCATAAGCGGGCTGCTTTATCAAAAAGCCAAGACATTGTACGAAGCAGGTGAAATAGGAAAACTGAATTGCATAGAAGCTTCTTACGACCGGCACAGTGCAATAGGCGCATGGCAATATACCATGCCAACAGATGGTTCACCTGAAACAGTAGACTGGGACCGTTATGTTGCCGGAATGCCCAAACAACCGTATGATGCAAAGCAATTCTTCTGGTGGAGAAATTACAAAGCATTCGGTACCGGCGTTGCCGGCGATCTGTTTGTGCACCTGTTAACGGGTATACATATGATAACAGGATCAAAAGGCCCGGAAAGAATTTTTGCTTCGGGGGAAACGAGCTACTGGAAAGATGGAAGAGATGTGCCGGATGTAATGACTGCTATTATGGATTATTCCGAAACGAAAGAACACCCTGCATTTCAGCTCACATTGCGGGTTAATTTTTCAAGCGGGATGGGTGATCGTTCCCTGATAAGATTGATTGGCGATGAAGGTGCCATGGAATTGGGTGATGGATTGACCATAACGCATGACCTGCTGCCCAAAGCACCGGGCATTGGAGGATGGGATGCGCTGACAACCTATCCCAAACAAATGCAGGAGGCATTGCTGCAGGCCTACAATGAGAAGTATTCAAAACAAGACAAAGAACAACCGGAAAAACCCAATATAAAGTATAAAGAACCAGGGGGGCATGATGCGCATGTGGCTCATTTTACCAATTTCTTTGAAGCCATACGCACAAACGGAACCGTAGTGGAAGACCCCGTATTTGGATTCCGGGCCGCGGCGCCTTGTCTGGCCTGTAACGATAGTTATTTTGGAAAAAAAGTAGTGGAATGGGATCCTGAAAAGATGAAATTGAAATAGGAATAAATGAATAGGTTTGATAACCCTTTCATCTGTACCGACAATTTAAGTTTCTATGGTCAATACCTTTAAAAAAATCAAGTGAAAATTCTGTTTTTTTTATTTACAGCCATCTGTCTGTCCCTTTCTTTTAACCAAAAAAGTGGCCGGAAGGTATTTGATGTGCATATTCACGGAAGTAAGGATATACCGAACCAGCTAATGGAATTAGAGCAGGCGGGTGTGTATAAAGCCGCTATAAGCAGTTCCTGGAATTTGCAAAATAGCTACAGAGGTAAATCGGATATACATCTGCTGTATGGACTTATGTTTCCCTGCCCTAATGGGAAAGTGCCATACAGTCATCAACTATGTTATGAAAACGGGCAGGAATGGCCGTCTCCCATTTGGGTTGAGCAGCAAATAAAAGAAGGCAGGATTGATTTTTTAGGTGAGCTCTTAAATGAGTATTATGGTATTTCTCCATCCGACACTTTGCTTTTTCCATATTACGCGCTGGCAGAAAAATATAAGCTTCCGGTAGGCGTTCATACAGGGGGTGCGGGGCCAAATCATGGCAGTCCAAACTTTAAAATTGAAATGGGGAATCCGCTCCTGTTAGAAAAAATACTCGTTCGGTTTCCACAACTAAAAGTATGGATAATGCACAGTGGGGATCAGTATTATAAAGAGACTGTTGATATCATGCATAGATATGACCTCGTTTACGCCGATATTTCTGTTATTTCTAACCCTGATATTGTACCCGCCGCGCAATTCAAAATCATAATGAAAACATTTGTAGAAGCAGGTCTGGAAGATCGAATAATGTTTGGTTCGGACAACGGAAACATCGAAAAAGTGATCGCGTCTGTTGATGATCTTGATTTTTTGACCAAGGAACAAAAGGAAAAAATCTTCTGCAAAAATGCAGAGCATTTCTTTGTAACTGCAAAGAAGGCAAAATAGTTCAATCCCGCTGTTCCATAGCACTTCAGCCAATACCAGGTTTAAGTCGCAGGGGTCTTCATCGGGAATATTGTCAACAGCAATGGTTTCACTACCACAGGACTTTTTTAATTATAGTAATAAATGATTAGGTTTGATAACCCTTTCAATCTGGACCGGTATAAAGCCCGGCACTCAACCCTTTTTTATCCCAGTTCTATGATTTTTGGCTTAGTGCAATAATATAGGAGTATCCTTGTTGCCGGTTTGTAAACGCTTAGAGGCGATTAAAAATATTTAAAAATAAACCAAGTTGCGTAAAGCGAAGTGTTATTTGCAACCCCAACAAACACCTCATGGCAAACAAGGGTGTAGCCTGAAAAATAAATTTGGCATTTCATGGTGATATTTCTGAAATAAAAGCCACATACCTATAAATGCAAAGCTTATGACCATTGCAGAAATTTCATTCGATCTCAAAGACCCCCAGCAGCGTGAGAAAAACTTTGAACACTTATACGAGGAAATATTTCCTGTGGTCGCTGATATAGTCGGCAAACAAGGAGGTTCGTTTCATGATGCGAAAGACATTTTTCAGGATGCATTAATAATTTTTTATGAAAAAAATGTAAGTGGAGAGTTAAATGTAAGACTTTCAGATGAAGCCTATATCGTAGGGATTGCCAAACATTTGTGGAATAAAAAATTCAAATCCAAACATAGATTATTGTCACTTGACTCTTTGGAAAAAGAGATCACGCTTCCCCAGGATTACTTTGAAATAGAAACAACGAAAACAAACCGGCTACTTCGTTTACTGGAAGTTGCAGGAAAGAAATGCATAGAATTGCTTCGCTCTATTTATTACGACAAACTATCTATGGATGAAGTATCTCAGGTACATGGATTTTCAAACGCTCACTCTGCATCGGTACAGAAATACAAATGTATAGAGAAAATAAAAGTTATTGTAGAACAAAAATCATTAAACTATGAAGACTTCAGGGAATGATACGTATCATATCGAACGGTATCTGAATAATGAGCTTTCCGAAGAAGAAAAGATACTATTTGAAGCACAACTTATCCTCGATCCGCATTTTAAATTAAATGTAGGGTTACTAAAACAAATTCATTCTCTCATCAAACTTTACGGACGCAGGAAGATGAAGGCAGAGATTGGAAAAATACATCACAAACTCTTTCAGAACCCGGAGCATGTGATATTTCAGCAACGGATACACCAGCTTTTTAAAGACAATTAAATTATGATTAATTCCAGTATCATTCCCATGGTCATTGATGACAGTGGTGGACGGGGAGAGCGTGCTTATGATATTTATAGTCTGCTGTTAAAAGAACGAATTGTTTTCTTAGGTACTCAGATTGAAGCCCAGATGGCAAATGTCATTGTTGCTCAATTACTTTACCTGAATAGTGTGGATAAGAAACAGCCGATTCATCTTTACATTAACAGCCCTGGTGGTCATGTGTATGCAGGTCTTGCCATTCATGACACCATGCAAATGATTGAGGCACCTGTTTATACCTACGCGATCGGTTTTACTGCCAGCATGGGCACGGCTTTACTCTGCATGGGTGAAAAAGGACATCGTTATGCCTTACCACATGCTACGATTCACATGCACCCCACAGGCGGCGGAACACAGGGTTATACAGAAGATGTGCGTATTGCAACCCGTGAACAGGAACGACTGCAGGCCCAGCTATTTCATTTGATGGGCCGGCGCACCGGACATTCATGGAAAGAGCTTGAAGACTATTTCCTGCGTGATCGCTATCTTAATGCGGAAGAAGCAAAATCGTACGGATTAATAGATGAAATTTTAGGAGATTCAAGTGATGTGGTTCATCTTGATTATTCTGAATTAATTATAAATACTCGTGAACAATTGGAAGTTTGATACACTTTCATGGTCAAAGTAGTGAAACAGATTCCTAAGTATTTTGTATAAAAGGGCAGCAAATAGCAAAAGGTTTGGCAATAGGCTGGCTTAAGGAATAACAATCGGCTAACGTTCGGGCGTGACGTTCATTGAATGCCTGCCCATCACCAAGCCCTGTTCGTAAGCGGTAATTCTAAATCGGCATTGCTTTCATAAACCGACAGACTTGAATGACAAACATTCTTTACACAGTTGCAATAGACAATGACGGAAACCTTATTAAAGCAAATGATGCAGAAAAGGATAACGATTTTTTCTGTCCGGTTTGCAAGACGGACTTAATTCTTCGAAAAAGTGGTAAAACAGGTAAAGGAACAAAGCGACCTCATTTTTCTCATCGTAAATTGACACCAAATTGTATACCGGAGACGGCTTTACACTGCTCTTATAAAAACCTGCCTGCAAAGAAAATTGAACATTACCTAAATTCCAAGATGCCGCTTACAATTTCCTGGCATTGCAATTTTTGTGGCGAAAACCATTCGGGAAACCTGCTCAAAAAGATAAAGGCAGTTAATGTGGAACAAAATTTGATAGTTTGCCAACCAGACATTGCTTTAATTGACAACAGTGAGAAAGTATTTGCAGTTATTGAGATTGTCGTAACACACAAAACCTGAAGCATCTGTTATGAACTTTTATAGCGACAACGGTATAATAGTAATTCAAATTAATCTCACTTCTGACCAAGACATGGAATAAATTAGAGAGCAAAAATATTTATCCCTGTTCCGTAAGCATTTGTTACAATCCCAAGTGTAATTCTTGTGGACAATTCCAACAAAATAAAAAAATATAAGTCGCGCAGGGGTCTTCATCGGGAGCCATGTGGCAGCCATGAGACCCCCGCGCCGAACATGCGACGGGGTCTCACCCTACGCGCAATAATAGCCCGGCTGTGAAGACCCCATCGCGACAATTTAAGTTGAAATAGGTGTACGAAGTATTGGTTTGGTACGCTGTGTGAAGTCTCCGTACTTCGTACTGCTATGTTCTTACCGGACTCTGTCCGGAAAACACTGACAACAATTGTATAGTGTGATAGAACAACCGCGATGCAACGTATCTAAATGTCATCCCTCTATACCAAAAGCACGGTTAAGCGACCATATCACATCTTCCGGCCGCCTGGCGCTTGCAATAAATTTTCTTAATGGTTCTACTATTTTGGGATACTCATCTATAAAAGCAATGCCGGGTATTTCTGTAAGATCAAAATTACGCATGCGTTGTAAAAATCCCTCTTTGTTGCTTCCGGAAAAGCGGATATATTTTGCTGATGTAATGATGATCTCTGTAAGTTCATTCATGGTATGGGCATACAAATTCAATTGCAAAGCACAATCCTGTGTCAGTTCCTGCCTGTAAGGCGAGATCTTTTGCAGAACGGTGGCCTGCGGAAAGTATTCCGTGGTTACTGTTTCATCTTCATTTAAACTGTATTCGCAGCATATTTCTTCCGGCAGCAGGTTTAACAGCGCCAGCATTAAATTCCATAGGTTTGAGTTGTTGATGTTGATCTCTGCCTGGAAAGTATAAGAAAGCTGGCGTATAGTATTGGGTGTTATTTTGTACCCTTCTGTTATCTGCGCTTTTTTTCTTTTAAGCAACAGTTCTTCTATATCCGGCCGGTGAGGCATTTCTCCGGGAAGCGGAATGCGCACGGTAACAGGTAATTCTAACATGGGGTAAAGATAAGAAACGGTATAGCTGCCGTACAGGATTTTATTTTGCTGCAAAGTTATTTGCATTGAGCCGGGCTGCGTAAACAATAGGAGAAAGCAAAAGGGGTGCATTTCAAATCCGGAATTGCTACTCACCATTCAATCTTAATCTTCAGGCAAAGTAGCTATCCTACGAACTACTAAAAAATGAAAAAGCAGCAGTGAAGTGAAGCTGAAACTACAGTACCGCAAAAGCTCCATCAAGGCCCTTCCCGAAATCGTGCTGTATAATGATTTCGGGCGGCTTTTTTGGTTACTTTTTTTCCGCAAAAAAAGTGACAAAAAAAACCAAATAAAACCTGTCCGTAGCGGATACAGACGCTTTGTGCCACGCTAAGGCGGGCAGGTTGCCAAATTACTCTTCATGTCATTTTCAAAGCGCTTAATCCCGCTTGAATTATAAAATGTTATTTACATGGAGCCCAACTGTGAGCGTATAAATTCGCAGTTGATCACTTTCTCTATTAAATCCTGCGGTACATAATAATACTGGTTGGAAGCTTCAAACCCGATGCGGGAATCGGATTGCGTGATTTCAAAGAGTGCTTTGGCTAATATCATTTCATTGTTTAGAATGCTATTGATCGCTGTAATCTGAATTTGTTTTTCGGCAGGCGTTAAATGATGCTTTTGTATACTATCCCTGGCCATAACAAACCTCACCTGGTTGGCCACCGATGCAAAATGGAGCCAGGCAGCTTTGGCTATACCAAAGTCTTCTTTTGCAATGGTCTGCTTGCCGGGTGCTGCAAGCTGTATCACTTTTTCAAAGTGGCCGAGTCCTTCCTTCCATCCGGTGGCTACTTTATCAAACTGTTCTGCAAATACTGTTGCGGGATAAATGCTTCGCCAACCTTTAAGATCATCATACGGAAAGCCTACCATCGTTGATGCGTACCCGGTAGGTTCAGCAAACAATAAGTTAGCCGGGCCGTATTGCTGTGGCGCATTGTATACCACGCCGCCATTATAAGGAAATTCCCGGAAAGCTTTGCTGAATGCAGTCCAGGCTTGCCGGGCAAAAGGTGCGGCCGTTGTTCCGTAACGCTGCACGGCCAATGCATTAAGCACCGTTTCGGGCTTAGCAGCAGGATCTTCAGCAAAAGCCTGTGCTATTTCGAGGTTGGGTGAGGGATAGCCGCCCAGCGACCAGCTCAGCATAAGTCCGTCGGTATCCATTTTGGCAAGATTGGAAGCATGTTCGGCAATAAGATCAGAAACCGGCAACCAGGGCACGGCGGATAGTTCCCAGGTATTGTTGAACTGCACTTTAGCCACCGTCTTTAAACCGGCCTGCTTTGCCAGCGCCCAATGCCTTGCAGCACGGGGGCCGGGGCCTACTGTGGAGATAGAATATTCGCCCACCTGTGAAGCGATGCCTCCCCGTTCAATAGGTTTTGCCCATTCACTCACAGACATTAACCATACCGACTTTGGCAATTTTGCAATAACATCAGGCGCATCACCATGCCCGTGCCACCCCCAGTCCCATGCAATAACTTTGGCATTGGGATTGCCTGCATGCACCCCGTTGTCAATGGCTTCATTAACCCCGGCGATAATATCCGCATAGTCGCGCTGGCTGCAGCGAGGACAGCCTTTCTGGTTGCCATGTGAGGCACAATTGGTGAAATTTTCAGATGCAGTAATGGTAAATACACCGCCCAGCTCAGGCACCTGTGTAAAAACGTGGGCAAGCGAATGGCTGATCCAGTTGAGCACTTTTTCATCGCTGGTGCACATGGCGGCAAAAGCGCCTTCCTGCGTACCCATCATCTCCTGCCGGTTTTTGAAAAAGGATAAAGGCATAGCCCTGGGTTCATTCATATACAGGTAAACCGAAATACCGTATTGTTTTGCTCTTTGGGCAATACGCCGCAGGTTAGCAATACGTATACGGTGTCCTTCACCAAATTCAGGGAAATCATTTCCACCGGGAGCCAGTTGGTTGAGTACAACGTGCATCCATATTCCATTGACTCCTTTGGCGGCTAACCGCGAAAGCAATCCATCGGGATAGGGATCATGAAGTGTATCAATTAAAGGATCGCCGAAAATGCCAAAATAAGAATAGATAAACCGTAGCCCATTTTTATTTGAAATCTGGTTCATTTCGTTTTTTGGAAAACCATCCGTTGATTGCAGATCCTTTACAAAAGCAAACCGGGGCACGGTTGGCCGGGCGAGGGAAGCTTTAAAATGTTTTTGCACCAATTGTTTGATCTGCTTTGCCCGTGCCAGTGTTTTGTTATCGGGTTTTATATATATGATCTTTGAACATTTTGGTTTAAGGTTGCCTAATTTAACGAACAGGAAATCATCTTCCTTCAGCGCAAATTCCAGTTCATCGGCCGTCATATCCAGCAGGGTTAGCAACTGATCGTAGGGAAGCAGGTGCCAGTTCCTTCGTATCACGGTAATGTATATCCTCTTCTTAAAATCGGGCGAAACAGATGCTGCAGGTGGTAAGCCCATAGATCCGGCAATAGCAATAATGTCTTTTGTTTGGCATCCTATGGTTTGGGCAATACGCGCAGGTTCCACGAGGTTCCAGTTGCGCCATACCAGCGCATATACGCGGTTGGGGAAGTGTTTAAATTCAATAGCCGGCGGGTGAGTGCCAACAGGAAGCTGTTCCTGTGCAGGTAACCCGGTATATGTTATAATGGTTAAAAAGAATAGCGGAATGAAAACTTTGATCATGACCATTTGTATTTGAATAATATTGCCCACAAGCTTAGTGCCTTTTTTAAAAAGGTATTGACGATGGTAAAAATAAGAATTAAAGACAGACTGGCATGACGGCAGGGTGCATTTACCTTCGGTGAGAAAAGTTCAAATTGTCGTTTCCATTTTGCGACCGTGGCCAGTGGAACACCGGCCACGGCGGACTGCCCTGGCTGGTGGAGACACCAGCCAGCAACAATTATATATACCCCATGCAGAAAATGCCGCAGATGCGCAGATTAATCTGCGTATCTGCGGCTAAAAAAGACAGGGTATATTCCCAGCTCGGCTAATTTGAAATGCACCCGATGACAGTATCTGCGGTAAAATAAAATTATTTTATCAGCAATTCCAGTTCACGTTCAACGGTATTGCTGTTCTCATCCTTTGCTTCCACTGTAAAACAATAAGAGCCTTTAGTCGTTGCCAGTCCACTTATTATTCCGTTGGAGGATAATTGAATGCCGCTGGGTATTTTACCTTTTTTTAATTTCCAGGCAATTTCCCCTTTACCATACAGTGAGGTTAATTGTTCTTCATAATAGTTTTTTGCAAGCCCGGCACTAAGGATGGTTGTATTAATTTCCGGGTCGGTTTGCATGGGAATAAGCGGCGCTATCAATACAAAATAATTGGTATTTACGCCATTCCTTTTTTCATCAGCAGCAGGCAGTGTTATTTTGCCTTTTGGAAATGTTTTGTAATAAAGGTCATAATAAAAATACTGTGCTGCTATTTGGGATGAGGGCTGCTTCTTAAATTGTTTCAGCCATTGTGGTATGGTGGAGGTATAAAGGTTGTCCAGTTTTTCGTAAGCAACATAAACCATGGCATCTTCATCTGTAAAAAAGCTAAGATAATTTTCCGCGCTGCGGGCTGTATCCCTGTTGTTACCCGCTATATAGGTTAACCCTTCGTAAGCGCCTGTTTCACTAAAGTTGATTTCATCGTCGTACCGGTTGAAAAAAGGCAATCCTCCCTTCTTCATTTTTGAAACGGGGAAAACAACACCTGAATCGTTTACAGCACGGGTAACGATAACTTCGCCCGGTCGCTTATCCAGCACATTTAAGGTATATTTAAAAACAGATGAATCACCATCTTCATCCTTTGCACAAATCAAAAAATTGTATTCTTCTTTAATTACCGGAATACCTTTCATTAGTCCGGCAGGCGACAGCGATAAGCCATCGGGTAAAGTACTGCCATTCTTTAAAGCGTATTGTATTGCACCATTGCCATTTGCCGCAAGTTGTTTTGTATACAATGCACCCGGCCTGGCGTAAGGTAGTTGTGTGGTGATAATGGTTACGGGGATATTCGTTTTAATGATGGTTGTAGCTGTGCTTGTCTTTCCTTTGTTATCGTAAGCTGTCGCTTCTACCAGGTTATCTCCCTCATGCGGAATAAAGTTGAATGAAAATGGTAGCCCCTGTAATTTTTTAAAAGGCTGTTTGTTGATATGTATTTCTATTTTGCTGATGCTTCCATCGGGATCATTGGCACCCACATTCACTTTTATCGCAGTGCCTTTTTTTACGGTTGCCTTCCATTGGGGAGCGGTAAACCAAACATGAGGGTACAGGTTGCCATCGTTGATTTTAGCATAAGCCCAGTCGGTTAAATTTTGTGTACTCGCTGCTATCCATTGTACCCCATGCCCGATGCCTTTAAAATCACTAAAGCGGGGGTTAATACCCGTTACCCATGAAAATCCCGTGTCTTCAACAGCCCCGTTCAGCTTTCTCATTTCCGCAACTTGCTTAGGCATGTTTCGCGAATACCAGTCCGTTTCTCCGCGGTTGATCCAGATAGGCACATCTTTTACTTTTTCAAGATCGCCTTTCATTTCCATACCCATTATTATAGCTGCTGCAAAATAACGTGGGTACCGGCTAATGAATTTAAAAGTACCATCGCCACCCATAGAAAATCCGCAAACATATATGCGTTGCGGATCGGCCTGGTTTGTCTCTATAAGATCATCCATTACTTTTTTCAGATTGCCAAAGTGGCGTTCCCAGCCCCTTGAAGTTGCCGGCACAATAATATAAGTGGGAATTTTTTGTGTATTGGCGCCAAAGTTATGCCACATACGGGCAGGAGGGTCAACGGCATTGCGCAGGGAAGCATGCTCATCCACACCGCAACAACCATGCATGAACAGCGCCACGGGGTATTGCTTACCGGGTTGTATACCCGAAGGGGTGTACAGATAATATTCTGTAGAATCCTGCCTGTGCCAGCTCCATTGCGGGAAACCCTTGTAATCAATTTGGGCAAAAGATGCGGTGATGGATATAAGAACAATAGCAATGATAAGGATCAGAGGACGAAGGCCGTTGTGCATGTTAGGTGTGTTAACAAAATGAATGAATCCGAAGCGGTTTTTCGCTTTCTAAATTAATCTTACCTGGTACGGTGTGTGTACTGTACTATGCTGTTGTAACGTTTTTTGCGATACCCGGTTTAACTAATTTACGTAGCTTCCGGTAAACTTTATATGCGAATGAAATATTACCTGATTGTTGCCTTTTTTTTATGCAATACAATAATGCTTTATGCACAGCAAAATCCTGCACGTTTGATCGTACGTGGAGATGATATGGGGTTTTCGAACAGTGGTAACCTGGCTACTGTTAAAACCTATAAAGAAGGAATCGTGCGTTCTGTTGAAGTGCTGGTTCCTTCGCCGTGGTTTCCGGAGGCTGTTCAATTGCTGAAGGAAAATCCCGGCGTGGATGTGGGCATTCATCTTACATTAACCAGCGAGTGGGATAATGTTAAATGGAGACCGTTATCAGATTGTCCCGGTCTTAGGGATGCCGATGGATATTTTTATCCCATGATATGGCCCAATAAGAATTATCCCAACCGGGCCTTGCTGCAAAAGAAGTGGACGATTGAAGATGTGGAAAAAGAATTCAGGGCGCAGATAGAACTGGCTATAAAAAAAATACCACGCATCAGTCATGTTTCGGGGCATATGGGTTGTACGCATATGAATGAGGAGGTAACAAAACTCACTAAAAAGCTGGCGAAGGAATATAACATTGATATTGATCTTTCAGAAAAAAATGTGAAGCCTGTTGGCTATAAAGGCCCCAGCAAAACAGCAGCAGAAAAGAAGAAAGCCTTTACTGCCATGCTGCAAACACTGGAACCCGGCAATACTTATTTATTTGTAGACCATCCGGCTTTTGATACACCGGAAATGCGGGCGATACATCATATCGGTTATGAAGATGTAGCTGCAGACCGCCAGGGTGTGGTGGATATATGGACAGATGCTGCGATCATAGTATTGATTAAAAAATTAAACGTACAGCTTATCAGCTATAAAGATTTATTGTAGCAAACCCGTTAATGCATTTTCAGCATCGTTACGTTTCCGAAGCTTATCCAACGAATACAGTAAAGGATATTGAGACAAAAGACATGGAAAAATAAACCCCTGAAAAGTCCAGGGGTTTACACTACCAAAATCAAACTGCAAGTTTAATAGTCAGGATTCTGTGTCACATTTGGGTTTTTATCAATTTCATCTATAGGAATAGGCATTAGTAAATGTTTGGGCGCCTGGAAAGACATGGCCTGCGTGTTAGCAGGACTAAAAAAAGCATTGTTTAAAGTAATGTAGCCCGCCACATGCCATCTTTTTAAATCAATCCACCGCTGTCCTTCCCCTGCCAGCTCCAGTAATCTTTCATTCATGATCCAGTCCATGATCGTCGCTTTATCGGTTTCGGCTGTAGTATAATCTGCCGGAACTGTACCTCCGCTTACCATATCCCTGGCTCTTTTTCTTACCTCATTAATAAGCCCTATAGCATCGGCGGTTGATCCTCCCGATTGCAATACCGCCTCTGCTTTCAGCAGCAATACATCTGCATAACGCAAAATACGCGGATTGTTAACGCTGCCTGCGCCATTGGGCGCAAACTGGTTATGTGTTACGTATTTGCGAATGGCTTTGGAAGCTACATCTAATGTACGGTCGCGCCGGGGATCATCCGCTTCAAAAGCGTCGGCTAATTTTTGCGTGCCAATATGAGGAGAGGCGCCGAACAACGACCAGTGATTGTCGTAATATCCCCAAAACGAAGATATGGTTCCAATGGCTGCATCAAATTCGTTGGGGAGCCAGATATTATCACCAGGACTTTGCGAAGCCTGGAACTCAAATAAAGACTCTGCATTGTTTTCTGTAAAGGCCGAATTGTTATCGTCGAATTCAGGAACAAGCGCCAGTCCGCTCAGTGCATTAAATGCGGATAGGGCAGCAGTATAATCTGCCGGCGTATTGGTGTGTGAGCCTCTCACTACCAATGATTTTCCCAGCATGCCGTTGGCTGAGTTTTTTGTAGCCCTGCCCAAATCGGAAGCCGGCCATGCATCGGGCAATAAAGACGCTGCTTCTGTAAAATCAGCTATAGCCTGGTCAAGCATTTGTGTACCCTGCGATTCAGGATTGGTCCAGTCTTCCGACGAGGTGAGCCTTTTTAATATGATAGGTGGTTTTCCAAAATAGTTCCATAAATTATAAAACATTAATCCTCTTAAAAACAAGGCTTCGCCTTTGTGGTAATTTTTAAGATTAGGAGTACTATATACACCATTTTCCGCTTCAATTTTATCGAGCACAATATTGGAGCGGGTTATTAATTCGTATGAACTTTTATAGTAATTGCCGAGCTTTCCATTACTTGCCTGTAAACCTGCGAAATGTTCAAATGGATCATCTGCGGTGGTTGTAATATCATCTCCCGGTAAAAATGTTATTTGCATCAGGGTGCTGCGGCCATCCCGTGCGTTGTAATTATAAAAATCGGTAAGCTTGGCATAAATCCCTACAATGGCTTTTGTAAATTCCGTTTCCTTCTTAAAGTAAGATGCTTCTGTTTCATTAGAGGGTTGCAGGTCAATTAAATCCCTGTTACAGGATATGCTGAACAGTAAAAGCAGCATGGTTATCAGCCCGCTTATTTTTATTATTTTATACATATAGCAGTATTTTTTTCAATTAGAAGGATGCACTTAATCTGAACAAAATTTGTTTGGCAGGAGGATAAAGATCATTTTCCGGATCAAGGCCTTTCCATTGTGTAAATGTGGCCAGGTTAATGGCGCTAACGGCAACGCGTATACCGGATAATGTTCCTATTTTGCTTAAGAATGTTTTGGGAACGGTGTAGCCGATTTCAATATTTTTCAATCGCAAAAAACCTGCATTTTCCACAAAGCGGCTTGATTCGCGGTTGTTACCGTTCGGATCTTCGAATACGGCCCTTGGCATGGTGGCAGAAGGATTGTCAGCCGTCCAGCGATCTGATACCGTAGACCATTGATTTACGCCATTGCTGCTCATGGCTTCTCCCCCGGCCCGCTGCCAGTTGTATTTCTGCACATCGCCCACTCCCTGGAATAGTATAGAAAGGTCGAGCCCGCGCCATGAAGCGCTGGCATTAAAACCATAGAAAAAACCTGGTATTGTTTTGCCGAGGTATGTTCTGTCGTTATCGTTGATCAGGCTGTCTGTATCTTTATTCCATTTTCCGGGAGTGGCAGGTCTGCCGTGTACATCAAGAAAATATACATCCCCTGGTTTTGGTCGTTTCACATTGGGGTCGTTGGGGTCTTGTCCGGCAGAAACATCGGTATAATTGGCTCTCCAGGCGTCAATTTCCGCTTCGCTTTGAAAAATGCCGCCCATTTTATATCCCCTGATAAAAAACATGGAGTAGCCTTCAATTACATTGTCGCTGAAGGGAACGCCGCCGTTTAATTTAACTACCCGGTTTTTTACCGTAGTAAAATTGCCGGAAAGATTAATATTAAAATCGCGGCTGAAAGTTTCGGTATAACCCAACTGCAGTTCTATACCACTGTTACGCACAGACGCTACATTTATATCGGGTTGATATTCTATACCTGTGCTGGGTGGTGGGGCTACGGACTGAATGATATTCTTATTCAGTTTATTGTAGTATTCCAGCGTGAAATTAACTTTGTTATTGAAAAGCATGGCGTCAAGTCCAAGTCCGGATGTAGTTAGTGTTTCCCAGCTTAAAATCTCGTTGGCAAAATTGGGAAGGAAAGCACCGAAGTACTGTGTTCCTATGGGGTCGCCGTTTCCGGAACCGAATGAATAATTAGGTACAGTAATACCGGGATTTACGATAGACAGGTAGGCGAATCCGGCAGTTCCCTGTTCATTGCCAACCTGTCCCCAGTTTGCCCTGAACTTAAGATCATTGAGCCAGGGGTTAGGCGTGAAAAATTTCTCTGATGAAACACGCCATGCGAGAGCGGCTGAAGGAAAAGTTCCCCACCTGTAATGAGGCGCAAAACGCGATGAGCCATCCCTGCGAACACTCAGATCAACATAATACTTATCCGAATATTTATAGCTTATTCTGCCCACAAAGCCCAGTAATGCCCTTCTTTCCAGTGTTTGCTGGCCTCCCCCTCCCAATAGGGGCAACTGTGAAGTAGTACGTAAATTGGGATCTCTTGAAAACAATGCACCGCCGCCGCTTAAAATTTTCCATTGCCAATTCTGATGATTGGCGACACCCGTAATTTCAATACTGTGATTGGTTCCTATTGTAGTATTATAGATAGCCTGCAGCTCTTTGGTATAGCTGATGTTATACGTATTGCGGGTGTTTAACGTTGCCACCACATTACTATCTCTGCCATATGGATTACCCGGTGTTTGATTAAAGCGATAACTTTCAAAATCGCTGTAATTATCATTACGGGTGTTAAAATAATCGCCCGCCAGTAAACCCCTTATCCGTAATCCTCTTACAGGGGTTATTTGTATGTAGCCATTGCCTAATGCACGTTGCTGATGGTATACGTTATCGTTAGCCGCCATAAAACCAAAAGGATTGAACTTCGTTTGCTGGCCATATAACGGGTAAGGGTACCCGGCAGCGAATCTTTTTATTGGATTTGAATTTATCAGTGCAGGATCAAAATCAGGATTAGGCTCAAATTCGGTAGCATATACCTGTGCGTAACCTAAATACCCATTGGGATCATGAATAGGTTGCCAGGGTAGCGCAGATAAGGCCGAACCGAGATCACCACTGGTTTCATTAAGGTTTTTTTCATATACCAGCCGGGTGGTCAATCCTACTTCTATGATACGGGAAATTTTACTGCTGATATTGGTAGCCAGGGAATAGCGGTCCAGTTTACTGCCAATTAGTGTTCCCTCAGTTTTATAATAGCTACCGGAAATATAATAATTGAATGTTTCGTTGGCTCCGGATAATTTTAAGCTCACATTCGATACCGGGGCATTTTTATTCAGGTATGCCTTTTGCCAGTCTGTAAAAGAACTGTTGCCCAAATATTTAGGGCTTGCTGCATCAAACTCGGGTCCGAATGCGGTTGGGTCGCCAAAAGGAACAGCAACACCGGCATTGTACTTGGGATTATTATTATAGGCTTCTTCATATAAATCCACCACTTGCAGGGGTGTTAGCACATCTTTTCCCTCCGACACAGAATTTTGAATTCCATAATAGGCATTTAATTCTATTTTAGGTTTTCCCGTTTTCCCTTTTTTAGTAGTGATGAGTATTACGCCATTTGCGGCTCTTACTCCATAAATGGCGGCTGCCGATGCGTCTTTTAATACGCTGATGGATTCGATATCGTTAGGGTCAACAATGGTAAAAACATTGATAGGCGTACGCAGATCCTGCAATACCGCTTCATTTCTCCCCAAGCCTCCTTCCGTAAGCGGAATGCCATCAATAACATACAAAGGATCATTTACACCATTAAAAGTATTTACACCTCTTATACGAACATTAATACGATCGTTGGGATTACCGCTGGGAGTACTTACAAATACGCCCGCCATCCGGCCCTGCATGGCCAGTTCGGCGGAAGGGGCGGTGCTTTTTTCAATATCTTTTGCAGCAGTAGTGGAAACGGCGCCGGTAATATCTTTTTTCTGCCGCTGACCATACCCTATCACTACTACTTCATCAAGCCCGCGTGCTGTGGCGGTAAGTATAATATTGATGTGCTGGCGGTTATTAACGGGAACGCTTTCCGTAACATAGCCTATTGACGTAAGTATGAGGATGCCGTTTTCGGGAGCATTGATGGAAAACTCTCCCTGGGCATTGGTGGCGGTTTGTACCGTGCTGTTTTCCAGTGCAACAGTTACACCTGCCAAAGGAGCTCCATTGGCATCCGTCACCTTTCCCTTTACAGTTATTTGGTTCAGCTTTGGCTCACTGCTTGTAATTACAATAAGATCTTCATCCACCTTTTTAAAAGTAAATCCCGTTCTGGCAAGTATAAGTGATAAAATTTCAGATACAGGCGTATTTTTTACCTGCACATTTACAGTAAGTTCCGCCGGGAAGAAATTACTGGAATAGACGAACCTGTATTCTGTTTTACGCTCAATGGTTTTGAGCGCTTTGCTGATGCTGACCTCCTTAAGGTCAAGCGTTAGTTTGGTTTCCTGCGAATACCCTTTTGCAGATACCTGCAGGCAGGTGGCAAGAATAATGATAACAGCCAGCTTCATAAGCAATGCAATTTTGGTAAGCGCGGATACGCAATGAAGCGCCCGGCTCTTTTGCCTTTTTTTCATATTTTTACCTTAGTTTAAGTTAATAATGAGGCAGGTCAATCTTAATACAGCCTGTCTCAAAACATTTAGAATGGGGGAATGCGTCAACATTTCCCCATCTTTTTCCCTTTTCATTAATTGCAATCGGTTGCTTCGGTTATTTACTGATAATAATATTATTGTTCTCTGCTATTTTATATTCAAACCGCCTTGATAATTGCAGGGCATCTAATACCTGCACAATATTTTTCTGATCAAAAACTGCGGTAAATCTGTATTGCTTTACCTGTTCATCATTAAACCGGATAGTGATATTATACCAACGCTCCAGTTCCGCGGCTACCTCATCCAGCCTGCTTTCATTGAATACCAGCCGGTTTTCTGTCCATGAAACTTCCGTAAGTGTGCTGTCTACTTTACTATAAGTAAGCCCTGTTATTTTAAAATCCTCAACATTCGTTTTTGGAGCATTTTTAACGGCAATCGTTGCTGTATTGTCATCCTTATGATTTGGCAAAATGATCTTTTGATTAGGACGTAACAAAATCTTCTCTGCTGCTTTATTGTGCAGCATTATTTCAACAGATCCTTTTATTAAAGATGTTTCCGTTAGCTTATCTGTTGGATAGGCTTTAACATTAAAAACGGTTCCCAATACTTTTACATCCATGGATGAGGTATGAATTACAAATGGTTTGCCCGGGTTATGCGCTACATCAAAGAAAGCCTCACCCAACAACGAAACCTCGCGGGTATGCGTGTTGAAATCTTTAGCTATATTAATAGTGCTTCCTGCATTCAGCATTACTTTGCTTCCGTCCGGCAATTGAAACGATTTTCTTTCACCCGCCTTGCTTACTCGCGTGTAATTATATTGTAAGGAAAAATCTCCTGTTTGCGTTTGCTCAGCAGGACGTACAGCAAAAAAAACAATAGCTGCAACGGCAGCGGCGGCAGTGGCCCCGTAAAGGAACAGCTTTCGCAGGTTTCCCTTTTTATGAACCGGCGCTTCAAAAGATATTTGCGGCGTATTGATCGCCATATGCTGTTCGGCCGCCCTTTGAAAGGCATTTCTGCCGGCAGTGAATTGTGCGGCATCATGATTGCCGTTCAATAAAGAAAAGAGTGATTTTGCCTGTTCTGCCGCATCGTGTTTTTGCGGGTTATCCCGGATCCATCTTTCCCAGAATGCCACATCTTTTTCGTCTTTTCCGAGGCAATAATTCTGGAAGGAAACATCCAGTATGAAATCCTCGGCCTCATATTCTGTATAGTTCATGTAACAGCTTTTTTGTATTGAGGAGCCCGGCCCAGTTATTTACTATGGAATTGAAGTTTTTTTTACCGGGAAAGGAACAGGGAATCTATAAAAAAAGCATACAGCAGCGCAGAGCCAGTATGGCGGGGTTATAAGTAACAGTGCCTGGTATGGGAGCAGTAATGAAATTAGCTTTAAGCGTTTTTAATGCAGCATAAATAATATTATAAGCAGTTCGCTTGGTTATATTACACCTGGCAGCTATTTCGTCGTAGTCAAGATCTTCAAAAAATTTAAGCTCCATCAGTTCTTTTTCTCTTTGGGTCAATTGATCCAATGCTTTAGTCAGCCTGTCTTTAAGCTCTTTACTGTGTTGCAATTGCACTAAGTATTCTTCATAGGAAGATTCTTCCTGCGGCGCCGTATGCTGGAATAGCTTATTGCTGCGCATTCTGTTGCTTTCCATTTTTATTTCTGCCATCAGTTCCCGCCTGAGGCAGGTAAGCAGGTATGACCTTACATTTTCCACAACAGGAAGCTTGGCCCGGTTATCCCAGAGACGCAATAGTATTTGAGTAATGCAGCCGCTGGTCAGTTCCCGCTGACCGGTTAACTTTATGCCATAGTTCATTAGGCCAACATAATGTTGATTGTATAGTTCCAGCAAGGCATGCTGGTGTCCGTTTTGGAGTTGAATCCAGGTATGGCAGGTTTTGGTCTGCATAATTAATCTTATAGCAGCGATCGGCAATTTCCCCTTTCAGTTGGTTAAGATAAAAATATTTAATGACTATCCGTTGTTTGGTATAATATTTTTTATAAGCACCCCACCAACGTCATTAACGTAAGATGCTGCGTTGCGATCTTTACGTTTTACACTTTAAATCGTTGCGTGAAAAATCACTATCAAATTTCTTAAGTTAATGACGTTGATCACATCGCCATCTTTACAACACAATTCCCCGGGTATAATTGTTTTCAATATTGAGCCACCAGCCTGTTTATTTTGCCTGCTGGCAATGTTACTATAATGTAATTGCTGTTACGGATGGTAACTTTACCTGCTGCCAGTGTTTTGCCCTCTACGCTAACAGTGGCTTTAGTAGCACCCTTGGGAAGTAAAATACGGACCTTGCTTTTATGCATATCTCCATTGATTGCAAGTTGAATGGTACGCAACACCGGGTCATGTTCATATTTGTAGCTGATAGCTGCTCCCGACGGGCCATATACCACATGAACACTGGCTTTGTTAATATCGGCCGCCAGCCAGCGCGGCGAAATTTCCACCGTTCTGAAAAGTGAACTTTTATCTGATACACCGGCCAATCCTTCAATTAATGCGCTGTATACGGCTGCCTGCCCCCAATTGTCGGGAATGCCTTCATCTACCGTTCCATCTGGTTTATAAGCTACCGGCAGGTTTCCCTTGTGTTTTTTCATTAAAACCATAAGCCTTTGTAAAATATCTACCCCATAGCTTTCATATCCATGCCGGAAAGCCGCTTTTGCCAGTTCGCCTGCTACAATGGTATTTACGCCGCCGTTCATATAGGAACCGGGCTGGTAATCAGCAAAATGTGGCAGCACCGCAGGGTAAATGCCATACCATTCTGCAAATGATGCTGAACGCTGATCTTCTTTTAATTTTTGGTAAGTATGTATAATAGACTGAGCCATCTGTTCAGTGGGCAAGCCCCGGTTAATATCGTAAGCATTGGATAGGCTCAATGTATTTTGCTGATCCATGGTAAGATAAGCAGGCTGGGGATCGTCCTCTATAAAATGAGCATAAAATTTTCCATTCCAGCACAGGGCATTTGTTCTTGTTCTGAAATGTTGTGCCTTGCTGGTCCATTGCTGCGCTGCGGACGTATCACCTGTTATGGTAAACATAGCCGACAATTGTGTACAGGCTGCATACATGCCACTGTTATCGCCATGCATAATGCCCATGGGGGTATTTTCATCAATATCAAAAATGCCTTTCTGCACGTTACCACCATTCTTTGTATATTCTTCCCTGGTAGCGGGCAATTGCATAAAATCCCATGTATCCAGGGTATAACCTCTTTTTATCAACTGGTGTTTTTTTGACCAGCGCAGCGGATCGGTCATCGAATAGTTTATTCCTTTTACCAGTGTGGGTAGCCATCTGGTTATAAAAGCTGTATCGCCGCTACATTGCCATACGGTATATACGCCTTCCACCAGCAAATATTCAAGGTCTGCTTCTACGGGTAAACGGTGCATCTCAATGCTGTCTTCAGGAAAAACTTTCCAATATCTTTTATGGAATATATTTTTCCTGTTGCCTGCTCCTCCATAATTAAGCGGGAAATAATAATCGAAATAAATACCTTCCTCCGTTTGGTTTTCAAGGAAAAACTCAAGAAAGCTTTTCATATCCGGATAAAGGTATTTCATGGCTTTCATTACATGTACATGATCCCTGATCCAGGGAACAAATACATTTCTTTGTTTACCGCCGAGCGTATCTGTCCACTTTTCCTGGTAATGCATCATATTATGTTCCAGTTGCTGCAGCATAACCGCGTATGCACCAGTTTCTCTTCCAAAGGCAGTTCTGCTTTGTGATGCGCCCTGTAATAGTATGGCAGTTAGCAATAATGCCAGGCTAAAATGTATGATCAGTTTTTTTGTGTTCATTAGTCGCCTTTTGGAAGAAAATGAATGCTTTTATAATTCAGGGGGCTTTACCGAATCCAATATACATCACCGGCCGGTACGTACTATGCTGTTGTGTGCCGGTTAACTGAATGTATACGCTATGCGAATGTTAATTACTTGTGAATAATTAAGTGCTGCATTTATATTACATACTGAGGCGCCGCTATTCAATAGTAGGAACCAACGTCAGGTGTAACACGAAACACTTTACCGAAACAATATGCTTAAAAACGACTGCCTGCAAACCATATTTCAGATAGATGCCCAACGCAGAACGCCAAAATATCTGCAGATTGTTCATTCTGTAACAAAAGCTATAAGGCAGGGCCAGTATAAAAAAGGCGACAGGATATTTTCTATCAACGAGCTCAGCAATGAATGTTTGCTTTCCCGCGATACTGTTCAAAAAGCGTATGATATGCTGGAGCAGGACAAGATTATAGAAGCAGTTCGGGGTAAAGGGTTTTATATATCCAGAACAAATATTGTTGTTCCTTACAGGGTGCTGCTGGTTTTTAACAAACTGAGTACCCATAAAAAAACGATATACGATTCATTTGTACATACACTGGGTAATAAGGCTACCGTAGAACTTAAGATACACCACGCCAGTTCGCGGTTGTTTGATGATATTATTGAAACCAGCCTGGGATGCTACGATTATTATGTGGTAATGCCCCATTTTTGCGAACAAACAGAGCAAACGTATAACAGCATTCATAAAATACCACAGGAACAATTAATTTTATTGGATAAGGATCTACCAACCGGCAACCGGATTCATAAAGCGGTTTACCAGGATTTTGAACACGACATTTCGGAAGCATTGGGGTCGGCTGTGGAAATGCTGCGGAAGTATAGAAAATTGATTTATGTGCATTCCAAATTACTGCCGCACCCGGTGGAGATCATCCGGGGTTTCAGAAAATTTTGTCTTCAATACGATTTTGAATACT
This sequence comes from Agriterribacter humi, assembly GCF_009192765.1. Classification (GTDB taxonomy): domain Bacteria; phylum Bacteroidota; class Bacteroidia; order Chitinophagales; family Chitinophagaceae; genus Agriterribacter; species Agriterribacter humi. The sequence continues at coordinate 236,721 of NZ_VOHQ01000002.1, forward strand.
GTATTAAGCCGGAGATGAATTTAAATGAAAAGCTGCAGCCGGGAGAGGCTTATATTGTAGCTGAAGATACCGACCTGGTGAGACTTATTAAAAATTGCAGGAACGAAAAACTAAAGGTAGGGAAGGATGTTGGTATCATTTCCTATAATGAAACACCTCTCAAAGAGATTTTGCTGGGCGGCATTTCAGTTATTTCAACGGACCATTCAAAAATGGGAGAAACTGCGGCCCGGCTGATTCTTGAAAATCGGGAAGAAAAAATCAGGAACCCTTTTTCGCTGATCATGCGTAAATCACTCTAACAAATATTTCCAGCATTTACCGGCTTTATTTTTCTATAAATGTTTTGCTATGTTCAGTAATCGCTTCATTTTGTTTTTTTATTTTTTATTTTTTGTTGGTATAACAGCCTGCACCAATGAGCCATCAGGTTTGTTTAAAAGAATTTCATCCTCTCATTCAGGCATACATTTCAATAATCGTATTATAGAAAACGATTCCCTCAATCCTATAGATCTTGAATTTTTATACAATGGAGGTGGAGTGGCTGTGGGCGATTTTAATAATGATGGACTGTCCGATCTGTATTTCACAGCGAGCACAGGCTCCAACAGGCTTTACATGAATGAAGGTGATTTTAAATTTAAGGATATTACAGGCGTAGCCGGCGTTACGGGAGAGGGAAGATGGAGCAATGGAACTTCCGCAATAGATATTAATAACGATGGCTGGAAAGATATTTATGTAAGCGCTGCCATAAAGAAAGACCCGGAGCAACGGAAAAATCTTTTATACATCAACCAGGGAATCGACAAAAATAATGTGCCCGTATTTAAAGAAATGGCCGGGGAATATAACCTGGCCGATACCAGCCATTCGGTGCACGCTGCATTTTTTGATTATGATAATGATGGCGACATAGACATGTACCTGGCTACTACCAAACCCGCCGGCAGAAATGCCGCGCAATTTTATAATAAAAATGTAGCCGACCCGGCCACCGGTGATTTTGATAAACTGTTTCGCAACGACTGGAATGATGCCTCCCAACACCCAGTGTTTACAGATGTAACCCGGCAGTGTGGCATAGGCGTACATGGTTTTGCACTGGGGCTCGCCGTGGCCGATATTAATAAAGATGGCTGGAAAGATATTTATGTGGCCAACGATTTTTTTACCAGTGATGAATTGTATATCAACAACAGGAACGGAACTTTTACCAATAAGCTCGATCAGTACATCAGGCATACTTCTCAAAATGCTATGGGTACCGATATTGCTGATATGAATAATGACGGGCTTGCCGATATCATAACTGTTGATATGAACCCCGAGGATAATTTCCGAAAAAAGAAAAACATGAACAGCGCTAATTATTACGTGTATCAAAACATGATCAATGGCAACTATGCTTTACAATATATCCGCAATACTTTGCAGCTTAACCAGGGACCGGCTATGCGAACTATGGATTCTATAGGGGAACCTGTTTTTAGCGAGATTGGATTTTTTTCCGGTGTGGCGGAAACAGACTGGAGCTGGAACCCTAACCTGGCTGATTTTGATAATGATGGCTATCGCGATATGATCGTTACCAATGGTTATCCGCGTGATGTAACCGATCATGATTTTGGCGCTTTCCGGCAAAAAGCCTCACCCACTGTAACAAAGCAGCAGCTCATAAACCAGATGCCTCAGATCAAAATTCCTAATTATGCATTTCGCAATAACGGAGCGCTGCAATTTGAAAATGTAACGCAGCAGTGGGGACTAAGCGAACCCAGCTTTTCAAGCGGAGCTGTGTATGCAGACCTCGACAATGACGGTGACCTGGATTATGTAATAAACAATATTAACGAAGAAGCTTTTGTATATAAAAATACACTGAATACAAAAGAGCACATTGCTGCTAATTTTTTGCAGTTGCGGTGCAGGGGCGATAAAACAAATATAAATGGATTAGGCGCGATTATAACACTGCATTATAATAACGGGAAACAACAAGTGTATGAAAATTCTCCCTATCGCGGTTATCTTTCCACTGTTAGTGACATTGCTCACTTTGGTATGGGGAAAACTACAAAAGTGGATTCACTGGTAATTGTTTGGCCCGGAAATAAAAAACAGGTGATCCGTAATGTAAGCGTTAACCAGCTGGTACAGGTGGATATACAAAATGCTTCATCATATACTTCACCGCAAAGTACAATTGCGGCCGATAACCTGTTTACGGATATTACGCCTGGTGCGGGCATCAGCTACCGGCATAGCGAAATGGATTTTGTGGATTTCAATTACCAGCGTTTATTACCACATAAATTTTCCCAGTATGGTCCTGCCCTGGCGGCCGGCGATGTGGATGGCAATGGACTGGACGATATAGTTACCGGCGGCAATACGATCAGTGATGCCGTTGCTTTGTTGCAACAATCCAACGGTAAATTCATTCAGCAAAAGCTACCGGCGGCTACGGGAAAGGATGCCCGAAGTCCCGAAACAATGGGTATTCTTTTATTTGATGCGGATAAAGATGGCGACAATGATATATACATGGCAAGTGGCAGCAGTGAGTTTACCCCCGGTACAAAAAATTACCAGGATCGTTTGTATGTGAACCAGGGCAAAGGAAAATTTAAAATAGATGAGCAGGCAATACCTTTAAATTATACCAGCAAAAGCTGCGTAAAGGCTGCAGATTATGACCATGATGGCGACCTTGACCTGTTTGTTGGCGGAAGAGTATTGCCCGGGAAATACCCGCAACCGGTAAGTAGTATTATTTTACGAAATGATTCAAAAGCAGGGGCGGTTAAATTTACAGATGTAACGGCGGATGTAGCCAAAGCGTTTACTGGTATTGGTTTGGTTTGCGACGCTTTATGGACGGATTTTGATAATGACGGTTGGGAAGATATTATTGTTGCCGGTGAATGGATGCCATTAACATTTTTAAAGAACAACCGGGGAAAATTTGAACGGCTCAAAAATAGTGGTATTGAGCAGCACAAAGGCTGGTGGAACAGCCTTGTGGCAGGTGATTTTGATAATGATGGCGATATGGATTATATAGCAGGCAATCTCGGGCAAAATTCATTTTACCGCGCTACAGCGGAAAATCCCATGCGTATTTATGGAAAAGATTTTGATAAAAATGGAGGATATGACATCATCACTACTATGTATTTAAAAGATGAGCAGGGAGTAAGGAAAGAATTTCCGGCGCAAAACCGCGATGAAATCATGGAGCAGTTGCCGGGGTTAAAAAAGCGGTTCCTTACCTATAAAAGTTTTGGTAAAGCCACTGTTCATGACATGTTTACGAAAGAAGAATTACAGGACGCCCTGCTAATGGAAGCGAACAATATGAAAAGCTGTTTTATAAAGAACATGGGCAATGGCAAATTTGAATGCCATCCCTTGCCGGTGCAGGCACAGTTAGCGCCTCTGTATGGTATGGTGGTGGATGACTTTAACGGCGATGGAAACCCTGATGTGGCAATGAATGGCAATGATTTTGGAACGGAAGTGGCCACGGGACGCTATGATGCATTGAACGGATTGGTATTGCTTGGAGATGGAACCGGAAATTTCAATGCGCAAAGCATACAGCAAAGCGGTATTTTCATTCCCGGCGATGGCAAGGCGCTGATCCGGTTACAACAGGCTGGCGGGCATTACCTGATTGCCGCTTCACAAAATCAAAATGCGTTGAAAGTTTTCAGGCTGAAAAAAAGCAACCGGCTGATTGCTTTGCAACCCGATGAGCTGTATGCTATTGTTCATCTCCAAAACGGTGAAACCCGCAAAGCGGAATTTTCGTACGGCAATTCATTCCTTTCACAATCTGCCCGCTTTATTACAGTGAATGAAGCTATGGAAAGCATTGAAATTTTTAACCGCAAAGGGCAGAGCAGGCTGATTAAGTAAAATAAATATTTTTGAAGGGATTTGAAAAAAACCGTTGTGAAATACCGCCTTTTGCTTTTGTGGCTCAACTGGCTTATATTTTATCAATTCCCTCAATATCGTTTTCAACTTATCTGGCACTGCACAAACGATATTTTCTGTATCTAAAAAAGAGATGGCGTTTTATTGTTTATTTTTTTTGCAATAATTTTTCCCCGACTACTGTTATTGGTTCCAACCTTAGGTTCTTATCTGATTTATGTCCAACCACTGTTATTGGTTCCAAACCTGGGTTCTTGTCTGACTTATGTCCGACTACCGTTATTGGTTTCAACCTTAGGTTCTTACCTGATTTATGTCCAACTACTGTTATTGGTTCCAACCCTGAGTTGTTGTCTGACTTTTGCCCGATTACTGTTATTGGTTCCAAACCTGGTTTCTCATCTGACTTATTTCCGGTTACTGTTATCGGTTCTGCATTCCGCTTAAAAGGTGTTGAAGTAGATTTTGGAATAGTATCTTCAGAAGGTTTCTGAATTTCTTTTGCTGTTTGAAAATTTGTTTTTGTATCTGTTTGTGCTTTAACATTAACAGATAGAACTGCCAATACAATTAAAGTAATTGGGAGTACCAATATCTTCCTTAAATAGGAATATTGGGTTTTGTTTGATAAACCAATCATATTTAACCGGCGTTTTATTGATGAATTAAAAAATGAATGAGACGGCGAAAGGTAGCTGCCTTCATTGTGAGAATGAAGAAGCATTTTTGCAAAAGATTCTGTATCGCCATTTTCAACAGAAGCTGCATCTGCAATAAATTCGTGTATCGTATTTAGCTCTCTTTGAATTAACCAGTAAAAGGGGTTCATCCAAAATGTACAAAAAACCATTTGGGCAAATAATTTGTCATAAGTGTGTTTTTGCGTAATATGAGTCAGTTCATGGTTTAAAATTTTTTTCCCATTGATATCTGTTGCAGAAAGCCCCTGCTTCCAGAATAAATTGCTGAAAAAAGAAAATGGGGCCTGATTAACTTCTGTTTCAATTAAAGTGTATCCCTGCATTTTTGTATTCGTATTCATTCGCTTAATTCTATAAATCCACATTATTTTTGAAGCTAAAAGAAAAAACAATAAAATACTTATAAATGTACTAATGCTGAACAACACAGAACAGATAGTAAAAAGCTTAACCGGGTCGCTTATAACTGGAGAATTTATAATGGTTACAAAATTAGTCAGAGGACTATTTTGTGCTTCTACAATATAAAACCATCTGAAATTTATAAAAGGAATTATAAGACTAATAATTATTGACAGCAACAAATAAAACCTGTTGTAGAAATGAAATTTTTTATTCCTAAGGGCAGCCTGATAATAGAGGTACAAAACTCCACTGGTAATAAATGATTTGATGAGACAGGCGGCTAATATATCCATATACTATTTCTTAGTTTTTTTTATTTGCTGCAATAAAAGCTCCAGGTCCTTAACTGATAATTTATTTTCATCAACCAAAAATGAAATGACATTCGTAAAAGAGCCTTCAAAATATCCTTTTGCAACATTATCCAGCGTTGATCTTGAGTATTGCTCTTTTGTAATTACCGGATGGTATCTGAAAAACCTTCCAACATTTTCAGTTTCTACAAAGCCCTTATCCACCATAGTTTTAAGGACCGTTGCAATAGTGTTTTTGTGTGGTTGCGGTTTAGGCATTTTTTTAACGATTTCCATCAATAGGCCACTTTCCAGTTTCCATAACACCTTCATTATTTGTTCTTCTGCTTTCGTAAGGGATCTCATAAACTATCTTTGTAGTTCAAAGATAAAACTATTTTTATAGTTCAGTAAATTTTTTTATAATTTTTTTTCGCAATGCTTCCAGTGAACCTTTTACATAAATTTAGGAGTACAAGCCAGTGCATATAAAACTGGATAGTAACTGCATATTCGTTTGAAGAGGAGTGGCCCTGCCTGAAATGGTCAGAAAGGAAGCAGCTTGAAGGTTATTGCGTAAATTGCACTTATAAATAATTACAATTATGCTTGAATGGCTTAAACAACCCTGGCCATGGTATGTAGCCGGACCCCTGATTGGATTAACCGTACCTGCTTTACTGCTGCTTGGCAACAAAACCTTCGGTATATCCTCTTCGCTGCGGCATATCTGCGCCATTTGTATTCCCGCCAAAATTCCGTTTTTCCGGTACGACTGGAAGAAGGAGACCTGGAATCTGTTTTTTGTGGGGGGCATTTTGCTGGGCGGTATAGTGGCAGCACAGTGGCTGGCTAATCCTGCACCTGTGCTGGTACATCCTCAGCTGGCGGAAGAACTGGCGGCTTATGGCGTAACGGATTATAATGGGATTGTGCCCCGCGATCTTTTTTCGTGGCAGGAATTATTCACCCTGCGCGGTTTTATTTTGATAGTAGTGGGCGGTTTTATGGTTGGCTTCGGCACCCGCTATGCAGGAGGCTGTACCAGCGGTCATGCCATTATGGGACTGAGCAATCTGCAATGGCCGTCACTCGTAGCTACCTGTTGCTTTATGATAGGCGGCTTTGTAATGACCTGGCTTATCCTTCCCCATATTCTCCAATTATGATCTAAAAATCCAAATATAGGGTTTAACAATAAATCAGAAATCCACAAATCAGAAATCAGAAATCTCAAATATTTATATGTTGGTAAAAGAAAAGGTACGTAAGACGTCTTTAAAGAAAGAACCGGTAGATACGGATTATGAAGTACGTTCTCAAAATGCCATGTGCGTAAATGAAAGCACCCTCGACAGGCCGCTCGTTTCTAATATTAAGTATGGCGTATTGGGTATTTTTTTCGGGATCGTATTTGTAAAAGCCGAAATCGTTTCCTGGTTCAGGATACAGGAAATGTTTAAGCTGCAAAGTTTTCATATGTATGGCGTTATTGGTTCGGCTGTGGTGGTGGGTATAATTAGTGTGGCGCTGATCAAAAAATACAATGCCAGGTCAATAGAAGGTGAAAAAATCCACCTGGAGCCTAAGCAATTTCATAAAGGGCAAATTTATGGCGGACTGATCTTTGGCTTAGGCTGGGCTATTACCGGCGCCTGCCCCGGACCCCTGTATGCGCAAATCGGCGCAGGGGCTACGGTAATTTTAGTAACCTTATTAAGCGCCGTAGCCGGAACCTGGGTATATGGACGTTTTATGAACAGGTTGCCGCATTAAAAGCGGCTGAAACGTTTATTTCCTGAAGCCAATCCTTTCACGTTTGCTGAAGTCCACCTCCTGTTGCTTTTTGTTGAGCAGGAATTGAAGGGCCTGGTATATATCTTTAAATTTTTTGTTGCTGCTTTGCTCTATTTCAGCCAGCTTTTCAACCAGTTCTTTATACTGGTGAGCCATTTGCCGCAAAGCTATGAACGCCCGTACAATAGCTAAATTGATTTTCACGGCTGTATCGCTTTTCAGCACACTTGCCAGCATGGTAACGCCGTGTTCCGTGAATGCGTTGGGTAGGTATCGTCTCCCACCCCGGTTTGAGGTCACAAATTGTGACCTCAAACCATTCCATTCACCCATGGTAAGCTGAAACATAAAGTCGGGAGGGAATCTTTCAACATTTCGCTAAACAGCCTGATTAAGCGCTTTGGTCTCTACTCCGTACAGCCCGGCAAGATCAAAGTCGGGCATTACTTTTTCACCTCTAATTTCATATATCTTTTGCTGAATGATGGCGATGTCCATAGTGTGTTTTTCAGGTTGAGCAAACAATTACTTATTTAAAAATAGTAAAATATAATAATTGCAGGTAAAACTAAAGAGGACAGAGAGGATAAATTATGTCCCATAAACTGCCTGAAATGAATCTATAGGGAGGCGGTTTACAGCACCCTAAAACATTTTTAAATTTTCTTTCCCAACTATTTGGCAATAAACGATAAGGCACATACCTTTGCACTCCCAAAATCAAAACGGGTACTTTACGGTATGTCTCAAAGAATCAGAATAAAATTACAGAGCTACGATCACAATCTGGTGGATAAATCTGCCGAAAAGATCGTTAAAACTGTACGCAGTACCGGCGCTGTGGTAACAGGACCAATTCCTTTGCCTACGCAGAAAAAAATATTTACGGTATTGCGTTCACCCCACGTAAACAAAAAGAGTCGTGAACAGTTCCAGCTTTCTACGCACAAGCGGTTGCTGGATATTTACACTTCTTCTTCACGTACCGTGGATGCACTGAGCAAGTTAGACCTGCCCAGCGGTGTGGATGTTGAGATCAAAGCGTAACAGCTTTGTTTGTGCGGGAAAATAAAGAAGCTTAGTTCTTACTATATATTCCATCTGCCAATTGCGGGAAACCAAAAAAAAGCAGCGCTGGATGCCGGAAGCAAAAGGGGTAAAGCCCGTTTGGTCATAACCAGTTTATGATTTCCGGTTTTTGAGAATTAAATATGAACTAGCCCTTCGAGGTTAGTTTACCGCTGGTACTTCCTCTTTCACAAGTGGGAAATACGGGAAAAGGTCGGCGGCAAACGGGGATTGAAGCATTGGATATAAAATAATAGTCCAGTCTGTCTCTTAAACCAAAATGGGTATAAAAACAAAACAATGAAAGGTATTATTGGTAAAAAAATCGGGATGACCAGCATCTTCAATCCTGCCGACGGCACGCAAACTGCCGTTACTATTATTGAAGCTGGTCCTTGTGTGGTAACACAGGTAAAAACAAAAGAAACCGACGGCTACAGTTCAGTTCAGTTGGGTTTTGGCGATAAAACTGAAAAGCATACTATAAAAGCAGAAGCCGGTCACTACGCCAAATCAAATACTCCCGCTAAAAAGTTCGTAAAAGAATTCCGCGATTTTTCCATCGAAAAGAATATAGGTGAAACCGTTACACTCGACATTTTCGCTGAAGGCGATAAAGTTGAAGTAATAGGCACTACAAAAGGTAAGGGTTTCCAGGGTGTGGTAAAACGCCATGGATTTCATGGTGTGGGTGAACAATCACATGGTCAGCACGACCGCCAGAGAGCGCCCGGTTCTATTGGTAACTCTTCCGATGCGTCACGTGTATTTAAAGGAATGCGCATGGCGGGCCGCATGGGTACCGACAGGGTGAAGGTAAAAGGATTGAAGGTGGTGAAATTGTTCCCTGAAAAGAATTACCTGCTGGTAAGCGGTGCAGTTCCGGGATATAATGGTTCAATTGTATTAATTCAAAAGTAAAGTCACTGCCGGTACACGGGTAACTGTGTACCGGCAAAATATTTTATACAATGCAAGTAGATATTTTAAATAAGACAGGTGAGAAAACAGGTCGCACAGCGGAACTGCCTGATGAAATTTTTGGAATTGAGCCCAATGACCATGTCATCTACCTCGCTGTAAAGCAATTTCTGGCTGCACAACGTCAGGGTACGCATAAGGTTAAAACCCGTGCAGAAGTTAAGGGGTCCAGCCGTAAGCTGCATCGCCAAAAAGGTACAGGCGGCGCCCGTAAAGGTAATATCCGTAACCCCTTGTATAAAGGCGGTGGTACTATATTCGGACCTAAACCACACGGTTACGATATTAAGCTGAACCGTAAAGTAAAAGACCTGGCTAAAATATCGGCCCTTTCTTATAAGGCCAGGGAAAATGCCATCGTGGTTATTGAAGATTTTTCACTGGAAGCACCTAAAACAAAGGAAGCCGCCAGCGTAATTAAAAGTCTTAACCTCGATAAAAAAAGAACTTTGCTGGTATTGCCTGGTTACAATGAGAACGTACAGTTAAGCTTTCGTAACATGCCCACCGTATTGGGAGTGTTGCTGGCCGATGTGAATACTTATGATATTGTGAACAGTGATGTGCTGGTGCTTACAGAAAATGCGGCTAAAATATTTTCTGAAGAAGAAGCAACAGCAGGAGCAGAGGCATAAGAAGAAATTTTGAAAAAGCTGGTTAAGGATAAAGAGGCGGATGGGTTTTCAAATTTTCAAATTTTCAAATTTTCAAATTAACAGAGATGAAACTTGCAGATGTACTTGTAAAACCGATCATAAGCGAAAAAAGCAATAAGCTTTCTGAAAAAAGAAATATATATGCTTTCCGGGTAGGGCGTAAGTCCAATAAGCTTGAAATAAAGAAAGCCGTGGAAGATTTTTATGGCGTTAGCGTGGTAAATGTAAATACAGTTGTTGTTCCCAGTAAAAGCAAATCAAGATTTACAAAAGCAGGTGTTATTTCGGGACGTAAACCTGCGTACAAAAAAGCCTATGTAACGATAGCTGAAGGTGAAAATATTGATCTGTACAGCACATTATAATACGGAACGGATATTCAAATTATTAAAGTTGGCGAAGCTGAAAAGTTCGCAATAAAAAGAAATAACAATGGCAGTAAGAAAATACAAACCAATGACAGCGGGCACCCGTTGGAGAATTGGAAATGGATATGCCGAAATTACTACGGACACACCTGAAAAAAGCCTGCTGGAAGCTAAATCCAGAACAGGAGGACGTAATTTCCAGGGTCGTCGCGCCATGCGCTATATTGGTGGCGGGCATAAACAAAAATACCGTATAGTAGATTTTAAGAGGGATAAGAAGAATATTAAGGCCACTGTAGCATCTGTTGAATACGATCCTAACCGTACTGCTTTTATTGCCTTGCTTAACTATGCTGATGGCGAAAAAAGATACATTATTGCTCCCCAGGGTTTGCAGGTAGGATCTGTGATAGTAAGCGGGGATAGCGTTGCCCCTGAAGTGGGAAATGCATTACAATTAAAGAATATGCCTTTGGGTACAAACGTACACAATATAGAATTACAGCCAGGCCAGGGTGGCAAACTGGTACGCAGCGCCGGATCTTCTGCGCAGTTGAGCAATAAAGAAGAAAAGTATGGTGTATTGAAAATGCCAAGTGGGGAACTTAGAAAAATATTGATCAATTGTTATGCTACCGTAGGTGTGGTAAGCAACAGCGATCACAGCCAGGAAAGAGCTGGTAAAGCTGGTGTAAACCGCTGGAAGGGCGTTCGTCCGCGTGTGCGTGGGGTGGCTATGAACCCTGTTGATCACCCGATGGGTGGTGGTGAAGGAAGGGCCTCCGGAGGACATCCAAGATCAAGAACCGGAAAATATGCGAAAGGATTGAAAACCCGTAAGCAAAAAGGTTCTGATAAGCTGATCATTCAGCGCAAGAATGGAAAGAAGCTGGCGAAATAATTGATAAGTGCCCGCCCGGCTGAACACCGTTCGGACGGGTAAGTGGTAAGATAAATCAGAAATCAACAAATCTAAAATCTGAAATATAGATTATGGGTCGTTCAATTAAAAAAGGTCCTTACGTAGCCGATTATTTAGAAAAGAGGGTATTGGCTATGAACGAGGGTAAAGCTAAAAAAGGTGTGATCAAAACCTGGAGCCGCCGCTCCACTATTACCCCCGATTTTGTGGGCAATACTTTTGCGGTGCACAATGGCAACAAGTTTATACCTGTATATGTAACCGAGTATATGGTAGGGCATAAATTAGGTGAATTTGCACCTACCCGTAATTTTAAAGGACACTCGAGCAAAAAAATAGCTTAAAAATAAGTTGCGGATTACAGTTGTAACAAACGGTAGCCCGGAACCAGAAAAAATAAAAAATGGAAGCAGTAGCTAAACTCAGAAACTATCCTACGTCACCACGCAAAATGCGTTTGCTGGCAGATGTTATCCGTGGTATGGATGTAGAGAAGGCTTTGGCAATATTGGAGCATCATCCACAGCATTCTTCTACCCCTCTTTATAAATTATTAAGGAGCGCCATAAGCAACTGGGAGCAAAAAAATGAAGGAACAAATGCGGCAGACAGCAACCTGTTGGTGAAAACCATTTTTGTAGATGGAGGAAGAGTGCTGAAAAGAATGTTGCCGGCGCCCCAGGGCAGAGCTTACAGGGTACGCAAACGCAGCAATCATGTAACATTGATTGTAGACCAGAAATAAAAATGAAAATTTTCAAATTATAAACATGGGTCAAAAAGCAAATCCAATTGGTAACAGGTTAGGGATCATTCGCGGTTGGGAAAGCAACTGGTTTGGTAACAAGAGGGATTACTCCAAAAAACTGATTGAAGATAACCGGATCAGAACCTATCTTAATGCCCGTATCAATAAAGGCGGAATTTCGAAGATTGTTATTGAACGTACACTCAATAAGCTAATTGTTACAATACATACTTCCAAGCCAGGCATTATCATTGGTAAAGGTGGTGGCGAAGTAGACCATATTAAGGAAGAGTTGAAGAAGCTTACCGGTAAGGAAGATGTGCAGATTAATATTCTGCAGGTTCGTCGTCCTGAACTGGATGCCAATATAGTGGGTGATACCATTGCACGGCAAATAGAGAACCGTATTAATTATAAACGCGCTATTAAATTATCCATTGCTTCAGCGCTTCGTATGGGCGCCGAAGGAATTAAGGTAAAGGTTAGCGGACGTTTGGGCGGTGCTGAAATTGCACGTACAGAAGAAATCAAGCAGGGACGTGTTCCTTTGCATACATTCCGTATGGAAATTGATTATGCCAACGTATTTGCTTTAACCGTATATGGTAAAATTGGTATTAAGGTTTGGATATGTAAAGGGGAAGTATTAACCAAACGCGACCTTAACCCGAATATAATTGATGGAAAAAGCGAAACCAGTGTGGGTGATAACAGAAGGGAAGACAGGAGAGATGACAGAAGAGGTGGTGGCGACAGAAGAGGGGGAGGCGACAGGCGTGATGACAGAAGAGGCGGTGGCGGAGACAGAAGAGGTGGTGGAAGAGGGGGAGACAGGAGATAATTATCAATGTATAAGGTGTGAGCGGTAAGGTGTAAGAACAATATTCAAAATTTTCAAATTGTAATATAAAATGTTACAGCCGAAGAGAACAAAACACAGAAAAGCGCAGAAAGGACGGATCAGGCAGGTGGCGAAACGGGGAGCAACTATATCTTTTGGTTCATTTGCATTAAAAGCACTGGAACCTATATGGCTCAATAACCGCCAGATTGAATCTGCCCGCCAGGCTATGACGCGTGCTATGAAGCGTGAAGGGAATGTATGGATTCGTATTTTCCCCGACAAGCCAATTACACGCAAACCAGCGGAAGTGAGAATGGGTAAAGGTAAAGGTAACCCCGAGTTTTGGGCTGCCGTGGTTGAACCGGGTCGTATTCTTTTTGAAGCCGATGGGGTTTCGGTTGAGGTAGCAAAAGAAGCAATGCAACTGGCTGCTGCAAAATTGCCCATTAAAACCCAGTTTATTATCCGTCGCGATTATGCCGGACAATAGATCAGCAGCTAATGTTTTAAATATTCAAACCGAATAGTAATGTCAAAGAAAACGGATTTTGTAAATAGCCTGAAAACGATGAGTGAAACGGATTTGCAGGCGCGTATCAGCGAAGATGAGATACGCCTGAAGAAATTAAAATTCGCTCATGCTACCTCTCCGCTGGAGAATCCCATGACCATACAAGCGGTTCGGAGGGATATAGCAAGGTTAAAAACTGAATTAAAGAACAAAGCTAAAAGCTAAATAAAATGGCTGAAAGAAATTTGCGCAAAACAAAGATCGGGGTGGTAACCAGCAACAGGATGGAAAAAACTGTGACGGTTGAAATTGAAAGAAAGGTGAAACACCCTATCTATGGTAAGTTCGTAAAGAAAACGACCAAATTCCATGCTCACGATGAAAAAAATGAGTGCGGTATTGGTGATGTTGTTAAGATAATGGAAGCCCGCCCGCTGAGCAAAACAAAGCACTGGCGCCTGGTTGAGGTGGTAGAAAAGGCGAAGTAATATATTTCTGATTTGAGATTTCTGATTTGAGACCTGCCTGCGGGCAGGCAGATTTGAGATACTTTGATTTTATCATCATCTCAACGTCGCACCAAATATCAAATTTCAAATATCAAATTTCAAATAACTAAAAAGATGATTCAGCAAGAAAGCAGGTTAAATGTAGCAGATAACAGCGGCGCCAAAGAGGTACTGTGTATCCGTGTACTGGGCAATAGCGGGCAGGATTATGCGAAGATCGGGGATAAGATTGTTGTAACAGTTAAAGACGCTATTCCTGCAGGCGGTATAAAAAAAGGAACAGTTACAAAAGCGGTTATCGTACGTACAAAAAACAAATTGAGGCGTAAAGACGGATCTTATATCCGCTTCGATGATAACGCAGTGGTATTGCTGAACCAGGCTGATGAGCCACGCGGCACGCGTATTTTTGGGCCTGTGGCAAGGGAACTGCGGGATAAGGGATATATGAAAATTATTTCTCTTGCACCTGAAGTGTTATAAGAGCATTCGGCTATGAGCTATGAGCTTTTAGCGAATATGGAACATAAACTTAATCGGCTGATAGCTGAAAGCTAATAGCCAAAAGCTAAATAAAATGAGCAAAAGATTTAAACCCAAGTTTAACGTTAAAAAGGGCGATTCGGTGGTGATTATTACCGGAGATGATAAAGATGTGAAAAAGCCGCGGAAAGTGCTTGAAGTATTTCCCGATGAGGCTCGTGTGCTGATAGAAGGAGCGAATATCATTACCCGTCATACCAAGCCTTCTGCACAAAACACCAAAGGTGGCTTAGTGAAAAAAGAAGCGTCCATTCATATCAGCAATGTTAAGCTTTGGGATGCCAAAAAAAGTGAAGCTGCCAAAGTGAAGCGCACCAGGGAAAATGGAAAATTAATTCGCGTATCTAAAAAATCAGGCGACACCATTTAATGCTGCTGTGATTTTGAGATGATAACAGCCAAATAAATTTTTGACAACATGAGCACAATAAAATATACCCCGAGATTAGCTGATAAGTACAAGAAAGATGTTGTACCGGCTTTGATGAAACGCTTTGCGTATAAAAGCGTAATGCAGGTTCCGCAATTGGAAAAGATTTGCCTGAACCGTGGTGTAAACGGTGCGGTAAACGATAAAAAATTAGTGGATGTGGCTGTAGAAGAGCTGGCTACCATTACCGGGCAAAAGGCAGTAGCTACAAACTCAAAAAAGGATATATCTAACTTTAAACTGCGTAAAGGTGTGCCTATTGGAGCAAGGGTAACATTGCGTGGGGTTAAAATGTATGAATTCCTGGATCGCCTTATTTCTGCGGCTTTACCCCGTGTAAGAGATTTCAAGGGGATTAATGAAAAAGCATTCGATGGCCGTGGCAATTATACCATGGGCGTTACCGAGCAGATCATCTTTCCTGAAATTGATATTGATAAGGTAAATAAAATAACGGGCATGGATATCACTTTCGTAACATCAGCCAACACCAATGAAGAGGCTTATGAATTACTGAAAGAATTAGGTATGCCTTTCAAAAACGCTAAAAAAGATTAATTGTAAAGAGGAATTCATAAAACGAATTTCGGGCAGACAGCTCATTTTCGGATTCAGAATTTCAAAAATTAGAATTTAATTATGGCAAAAGAGTCAGTAAAAGCCAGACAAAGAAAAAGGGAACGCCTGGTAGAACAATATGCTGAAAAGCGTGCTGTATTAAAAGCTGCCGGCGATTGGAAAGCGCTTGATGCGTTGCCAAGAAACTCATCAAAAGTGCGTTTAAAAAATCGCTGCCAGGTATCAGGCCGCCCAAGAGGATACATCCGTTATTTCGGATTGTCGAGAATTGCTTTTCGTGATATGGCTTTAAATGGTATTATACCAGGTGTTAAAAAAGCGAGCTGGTAGAATTTGAAACCCGCCTGCCTGCAGGCAGGCTTGAGATTTAAAATTTGAAATTTCAAATTCCTCCGCTTGTGCAGATAAAAATAATTTTGAACTGATTAATTCATAAAAATGGTAACAGATCCTATTGCAGATTTCCTGACCAGAGTGCGTAATGCCCAGATGGCGGGTCACCGTATTGTGGAAATCCCGGCTTCTAACCTTAAAAAGCGTATTACTGAAATACTGTATGATCAGGGCTACATTCTGAAATATAAATTTGAGGAAGATAGCAAACAAGGTGTAATTAAGATCGCATTAAAATACGATGCCCAAACAAAGCAACCCGCTATCAGGTCGCTTGAAAGGGTAAGCCGTCCGGGTTTGCGTCAGTATTCCAAGCCCACAGATTTTAAAAGAGTAATGAATGGCCTGGGTATTGCTATCGTAAGTACATCAAAGGGAGTTATGACCGATAAGCAGGCTAAGTCGCAGAACGTTGGTGGCGAAGTGCTTTGTTATATTTGCTAATATAAAATGTACCTGGCTGGTGAGCGGGTGCTTTACAATAAAAATGTTGACTGATAATTTAAGTTCTCTATACGGAACTGAACACTTTCAACAGAAGCGGTATTCAAATTTAAAATTTTAAATCTCAAATTAACATGTCTCGTATAGGTAAACAACCCGTTATAATTCCTGCAGGTGTTACGGTTACCGTTGGTAGTGATAATGTAGTAATTGTAAAAGGTCCAAAGGGCGAATTGAAACAGTCGGTAGATCGTGATATCAAAGTTGAAGTGAAAGACCGTGAAGTGAACTTTTCACGTCCAACCGACCAGATACGCCACCGCGCCCTGCATGGTTTATACCGTGCCATTACTGCCAACCTTGTAAAGGGTGTTACCGATGGATACACAAAGAAACTGGAGTTGGTTGGGGTAGGTTTTAAGGCTTCGAACCAGGGTAACCTGCTCGACTTATCCTTAGGGTATTCGCATAATATTGTTTTTGAAATACCTAAGGAATTAAAGGTAACAACTGCACAGGAGAAAGGACAGAATCCTACCATTTCATTGGAAGGTACAGATAAGCAATTGCTGGGACAGGTTGCGGCTAAAATACGGAGCCTGCGTAAACCTGAACCTTACAAAGGAAAGGGTGTTAAATATGCAGGTGAGCAGCTTCGTCGTAAGGCTGGTAAAGCTGCTGGTAAATAATTTGAACATTTGGTCCGGCAGTATCGGACAAAAAAATAAAAGAAAATGGACGCTAAAGTTATCAGAAGACAAAAGATCAGGTACAATATACGCAAAACGGTATCTGGCACTGCGCAAAGACCCAGGTTATCTGTATTCAGAAGTAACGCGGATATTTATGCACAATTGATAGATGATGAAAATGGCGCTACGCTTGCTGCTGCATCTACAAAAGACAAAGATATCAGTGCGCAAAAATCACCCAAAGTAACGCAGAGTAACCTGGTAGGTAAGGCGATTGCCGCAAAAGCGGCGGCTTTAGGAGTTACCACTGTTGTATTTGATCGTGGCGGTTATTTATACCATGGACGTATTAAGGCGGTTGCCGATGGTGCGCGGGAAGGCGGATTGAAATTCTGATTTTTTTGATACTGAAATTATAATTACCAATAACAAGTTTATAATGTCAAAAGTAAGTTTAAACAAGGTAAAAGCCGGCGACTTAGAGTTCAAGGAAAAAGTGGTTGCTATTAACCGTGTTGTTAAAACGACAAAGGGTGGACGGGCGTTCAGCTTTTCTGCGCTGGTTGTGGTAGGCAACGAGAACGGTGTAGTAGGTCATGGTTTGGGAAAAGCAAAGGAAGTGCAGCAGGCTATTGCCAAGGGCATTGACGATGCAAAGAAAAACCTGATCAGGGTGCCGGTAATGAAAGGAACCATTCCACATGATCAATGGTCAAAAGAAGGCGCCGCAAAGGTGCTGATCAAACCCGCTGCTCATGGTACGGGTGTAATTGCCGGGGGAAGCATGCGTGCCGTGTTGGAAAGCGCCGGTATTACAGACGTTCTGGCCAAATCCCTGGGTTCCGCTAATCCCCATAATGTGGTTAAGGCTACTTTTAAGGCATTATCGCAATTGCGTGAACCTATAGCGGTTTCCAAAGACAGAAAAATAGCACTTAAAAAAGTTTTCAACGGATAATTAATCATGGCAAAGATCAAAATCACACAGGTTAAAAGCATAATTGACAGATCTGAGCGTCAGAAAAAAACAATGTCTGCTCTTGGACTGAAAAAATTAAATGCTACTGTAGAGGTAGAAGCTACCCCACAAATACTGGGTATGGTAAATAAAGTAAACCACCTGGTAAAAGTAGAAGAAGCACAATAATATGGAAACCCGCCTGCCGGCAGGCAGATATGTAAGTGTGGAAATGTGAGAATGAAAGAAGATATTTCCACGTTTTATTTTGCAATTTACTTTAACGAATAAGATATTTCATTTATTAATATGCGAGCCCGAATGTTTTCCGGGCGTTGAGTAAAAAAGATAAACATGAAACTGCATCAGTTACGGCCCGCAAAAGGCGCCACACATAAAGACAAACGTTTAGGCCGCGGTGAAGCTTCAGGGCATGGCGGAACCTCAACAAAAGGTAATAAAGGCCAGCAGGCAAGAACTGGCTATAAAAGTAAAATGGCACATGAAGGCGGACAGATGCCTATTCAGCGTCGCTTACCCAAGCGTGGATTCAAAAATCCGCATCGTGTTGAATACGCAGTATTTAACCTCGGGCAAATAGAACAACTGTCGGCAAAATATGATTTGCAGGAAGTTTCGGTTGAAAACCTGTATGTTAACGGGCTGATAAAGAAAAGTGAGAAAGTTAAGATACTGGCTAATGGCGACTTAAAAACCAAGCTTGTTTTTAAAGTAGATGCCGTTAGCGAGAAAGCCAAAACTGCTATTGAAGCTGTTGGTGGAACCGTTGAAATAGTAAAGTAAATTTCCTTACCTTGCATAACGCATTTTAAATGGGTTATTTTCCATTTGGCGCTCAAACTAAAACGCACATTTCGTGAAGAAATTCATTCAGACACTGAAGAATATCTGGACTATTGAAGAACTGAGAGACAAGATATTGGTAACCTTGCTGCTGTTATTGATATATCGTTTTGGCACACATATCGTTTTACCAGGTATTGATCCCAATAAACTTTCCGAGTTTTCTCATAAAGCCAGCCAGGGTTTACTGGGGTTGTTTGATACTTTTGCAGGTGGTGCATTTTCGAAGGCCTCTATTCTTGCGTTAGGTATCATGCCTTACATTTCTGCTTCTATTTTCATGCAGTTGATGACCATCCTGGTTCCTAAAATGCAGAAAATCCAGAAAGAGGGTGATACAGGCAGAAAAAAAATCAATCAGTGGACCCGCTATCTTACCGCTGCGGTAACTTTATTGCAGGCAGGTACTTTTGTAGCATATCTTACCAATCAAAACCGGGATGCGCTTATCGAGGCCTACCAGCCTTATTTTTGGGTATCAACGGTGGTATTGCTTACCTCAGGTACTTTGTTTGTAATGTGGCTGGGAGAAAAAATTCAGGACAAAGGTTTGGGTAATGGTACTTCCATTATTATCATGGTGGGAATTTTAGCAAGATTACCCGAAGCAATGTTCCAGGAATTCGGGGCAAAACAGGTAAAAGGCGGTGGTGGTTTGATTTTCTTCCTTATTGAAATTGCGGTACTGATAACCGTTATACTCGGACTTGTTATTTTGGTGCAGGGGGTAAGAAAAATACCCATCAATTATGCCAAACAAATAGTGGGAAACAGGCAATTTACCGGGGCAAGACAATTTCTTCCCTTAAAAGTAAATGCTGCCGGCGTAATGCCTATCATTTTTGCACAGGCTATTATGTTCCTGCCTACACTTATTTCTTTTTCTTCATTCGAGAGCGGACAGGGCATCGCCAGGATCTTTTCTGATCCGAGCAACCCCTGGTATATGCTGGTATACGGCGTAATGGTAATTGCATTTACTTTTCTGTATACAGCACTGATATTTAATCCTAAACAGGTTTCCGACAGTTTAAAACAAAGCAACGGGTTTATTCCCGGCGTTAAACCGGGGCAGCCTACTGCCGATTATATTGGGCAGATCATGGATAGAATTACTTTGCCCGGCGCATTTTTCCTTGCCATTGCAGGTATATTACCCGGACTTATTCAAAGAACCGGGGTTACGCCGTTATTTGCCTCATTTTTTGGCGGTACTTCTCTTCTGATTATGGTTGCTGTAATATTGGATACCCTGCAACAAATTGAAACACATTTGCTCATGCGGCAATATGATGGCTTGATGAAAAGCGGGCGCATCCAGGGAAGACAAACTACATCACCTGTTTCGATATAACAAAATGGTTTATTATAAAACGAACGATGAGATCGGGTTAATCCGTAAAAGTAGTTTATTGGTTAGCGCCACCTTAGCAACGGTAGCTAAGTTTTTAAAACCCGGGATTACTACTTTACAGGCAGATATATTAGCAGAGCAATTCATCCGCGATAACGGAGCTGTTCCTTCTTTCAAAAATTACAAAGGCTTTCCCTTTACCTGTTGTATTTCCGTAAATGATGCCGTGGTACATGGCTTTCCCAATAACACAGTATTGAAGGAAGGCGATATTGTATCCGTGGATGTAGGTGTATTTATGAACGGATACCACGGCGACAGCGCTTATACCTTTGCTTTAGGTACACTTACAGATGATGTAAAGCAATTGCTCAGGGTTACAAAAGAATCTTTATACAAAGGAGTGGACAAAGCAATTGCGGGCAACAGGATCGGCGATATATCTTTTGCTGTTCAGGAGCATACAGAAAGAAAGCACGGATATGGAGTAGTTCGCGAGCTGGTAGGCCATGGATTGGGTAAACAGTTGCACGAAGATCCCCAGGTGCCCAATTACGGCAAAAGAGGAACCGGTTTAAAAATGAAGGAAGGCCTGGTAATCGCTATTGAGCCCATGATCAATATGGGTAAAAAAGAAGTTTACTACGAAGAAGACGGCTGGACGGTAAAAACCAAAGATGGCAAACCTGCTGCACATTATGAACATACGGTTTGTGTGCAGAAAAACAAACCAGATATACTGTCTTCCTTTTCGGAAATAGAGGCTAATGAAAAGGCGAACGAATATCTTGATGCTTCTTATTATTGACTTCCGTTCCTGTTATTAATTCCTGGACATATCTTCTCTCCGAAGGTTCCAGGATAAGATAGTTTTTAATTTTCATCATATACATCCAAAATTTTGTACTGCACCATCCGGTGAACGGGATGATAAATATCCATAACCAAAAGGGCGCCGAAGTAAAGTAATCCAATAATACTGAGGTCAGCATTATATATACAGGATACAATATAGTGAGTAACCCAAAAAGGAGGGCATCATAAAAAATAGTGCCTTTTGTTTTAATTCTTGCAAACACACCTACCGGAAAATAAAACAGGCTGTTAAGTACAAACCCTGCCAGTGCGGGAATGCACAATAAAGCTGCTATTGCAAAGCTTTTATAATAATCAGCATAATGCAGTGGAAAAAAGGATCTTTTCAGTTTTTGATACAGGGGCGGCTCAAAATCCTGTGCTGATAAAAGATATCCCTGGTGATGGATGTGCTTAATAAGGTTATTGCAGTTGTCCCTAAGCGTTACATTGGTAAGAATAGCCTGCCATAAATTTTTAGTTTTTCCTTTATCTGTTCCCAGAGCCGGAACAAGCGAATGGAGTTTCTGAAATAGCTGTGCATTGAATTCCTGTTTCCATGCACCTGTATGCTCATTGTACGGAAGCCTTCCGGGATAAAATATTTCCCCCGATTGTACGATAAGGGTTTTCGCCGGGTGTTCATAATCGCTATAGGTTAAGCCAACAGGCGCTACCTGTAGTGTATACCTGAGTTGCTCATCGCAGAGTGCATAATGTACAATTTTTGCCGTGCCGCTTTTTAACGGTTTCAGCTTCCATTCGTGCACGGTAATGCCTTCCGAAAAAATAATAATGATCCCGCCGTTTTTTAGTATGTTCCTGCAAAGATCAATAGAGGTGAAGTTTTCTCTTAGTTTTTCTTTTTCTTCAGATACCCTGTAAACAGGTATGCCATTTAAAAATTTTAAGAGCAGGCGAAATAGAGGGTTATTAAACATGTCGCTCCTGATCGTAAAATGTACGGGTTGTTTGCATTGGCAGGCTATAACAACGGCATCCAGCATGGAATTGGGGTGATTGGAAGCGATGATCGCTGGTCCCCTTAGTGTATGCAGCGGAAAACCACATGTAATTTTTCTTCTGAAAAAGAATAATAAACTACACCGGGCAAGCAATTTTATGCAATAGTAAAACAAAGTAGCCTTAGCTTTAATTTTGAAAATTGATAAGGTTAAATTAGTTAAATAAATGAAGCAAAAGCAATTGGTTGTAATTGGTGGCGGGGCTGCAGGGTTTTTTGCTGCTGTAAATGCGGCAAGGATGAACCCCGCATTAAAAGTAACCTTATTAGAAAAGAGCCATAAGCTATTGTCGAAGGTGAGAATAAGCGGTGGCGGCAGATGCAATGTTACCCATCATTGTTTTGAAATAAATGAGATGATCAAAAACTATCCCCGTGGCGCTCATTTTTTAAAAAAAGCGTTCCATCATTTTTTTACAACCGACACCATCAGGTGGTTTGAAGAAAGAGGGGTAGCGCTCAAAACAGAAAGTGATGGAAGAATGTTTCCTGTAACAAACCAATCGGAAACGATTATCGAATGTTTGCTCAAAGAGGCCAACCGCTATGAGGTTGATATACGCATGAATGCTGAAGTGAAGGAAATTAAAATGAATGATGAACAGCAGTTACATGGTACAGGAAACAAAAAGTTCAATATCTGTTTTTCAGATTCCGGATTTCTGGATGCAGATTTTATATGCATGGCCTGCGGAGGCTATCCTAAACTTTCACAGTACAACTGGCTGCAATCCACAGCACATCATATTGAATCACCCGTTCCTTCCTTATTTACTTTTAATATGCCGGGCAATACCATTACCGGTTTAATGGGCATAAGTGTGGAAAAGGCTGTTGCGAAAATTGCGGGAATGAAATTAATGGCGGAAGGCCCGTTGCTGATAACCCACTGGGGTATGAGCGGGCCCTGTATATTGCGCCTGAGTGCCCTGGGTGCAAAAGAACTCGCAGCAAATCAATATCATTTCACACTTCTTGTAAATTGGGTACCCGAATTTTCGGAACAGGAGTTGCGGAAATCATGGCCGGACTGGCGGCAACAATATGGTGCAAATAAAATATACCTGCATCATCCCTTTGCGTTGCCTGCCCGGTTATGGCATTACCTGCTTCAGCAAAGTGATATTGCTGAAACACAACGCTGGAGTGAACTGTTGACCAGGCAGCAAAATACATTGATACAACTGCTTACCGCCGCTCCCTTTGAAGTGAAAGGAAAAACCACTTTCAAAGAAGAGTTTGTTACCTGTGGCGGAATAGATGTATCTGAGATAGATGTAAATACCATGCAAAGTAAAAAGCATCCTGGTTTATTCTTCGCCGGTGAAATATTGAATGTAGATGGGATTACCGGCGGGTTTAATTTTCAACATGCATGGACAAGCGGGTGGATTGCAGCGAAGGCGGTTGCATCAATGGCGGCTAGTGCTGCATGAAACGTGAGAAGTGAAGCACTGCTTTTAAAAATCAATAGCCGGATCAGGCATTTGTTAATCTCCCCGTTTTATATGCAGGAGCTTTTTGCGGGATAGATTTAAATGGTTTTTTCTTCTTCTTTAATTTATTGAACCATATCAGTGTTCCTGTTATGGGCAGGCTCGTAGCTATAAGACAAGCAATAAAATATAATATTTTGGTAAATGTGCCATATACATTCCCTACATGAATGGCTTTAATGGAGCCTGCGATCTGTTCATTTAAGGGTTTGTTACGGAATATATCGGCCTTAGTGGTTTCACCTGAGTACTGATCTATGGATAAACGATCTGCCGCGGCAGGCGCAAAAAAGCCTACGCGGGTTTTATTAACCGCTACCGTTGATTTTGCATCGGGTGGAAACGTGATAGCATAATTGCCATTGTAGGGTAACTGCTTATCTGCTTCTTTTATAAATGCAGCTATACTTAGCCGTTGGCTTTCATTTTTATTCGTCACTGCATCCTGGCTGGTTTCGGCCGTTTCTCTATTCTTTTTTTCCTCTGCCGTTTTTCCGGCGGTACGCTCCTGTAAGCCATTTTTATCAGCCTGTGCATCCTTAGGTTTATAAGTGCCCAGGGTTTTTTGTAAACCGTTGCGGTACCATTCAAAAGACCATTGCGGACCTGTAAGCCCCATCAGCAATAAAAAAAACAATGAATAAAAGGCCAAGGAATTGTGCAGATCGTGGTTAACGCGTTTCCAGTTGCCGCTCATTTTTATTTTTAATCCCTGCCGCCATGCACGCAGTTTTTGCGGAAACCAAATGATCAGCCCGGTAATGCATCCCAATGTAAACAGGATTGTGGCCCAGCCGGATATTTTGCTGCCCAGTTCACGATTGGTCATACCGGAAAAAATGGGTGTTTCAATTTTGTCGAGTAAAAGCCAGCGGTGAAGGCTGAACATAGTGCTCATGAATTCCTTAGCACTGTTCTTTTCCAATGAATTCCCAACAATAGCACCGGTATATGGATTCACCATATAAGCTGTACCAAAACGGCTTTTATCGTCTTTCTTTTTTACATTGAACTGGTAGGTGCGTTCGGGATCGGCAGAGATATTTACGGAAGTAATTTTTCCACCGGATGCCTGTTCAATTTTTTCAACGAATGCATCCGCAGGCATGCGGTTCACTCCGGGCATGGGCTGTACTTTGTATAAGTGAGGCGCAGCTATTTCTGTTATTTCGGTATTGAATACGTATACGGTGCCACTGAAACAAATAACCAACACAAAAAGCCCGCTGGTTAGTCCCAGCCACAGATGGATATCATTGAACAACTTTCGTACTTTTTGCCACTTCGTTTTATCTTTACGCGTTTGCGCCATGCTAACGATTAATTTAAAATTCTTACCGGCTTTTTGAAGAGTGCAAAATAAAATTTTTCAGCGGTCTGCTATTTACGTTAAACGGAAAATTAATGCCGTTTAGGGAATATTAAAATCAGAAACACTAATTACATGCAGTATAAAATGAATCATAAATAGCCGGTAAAATAAAATGGCTACCTGTTCTTCCTTTTGCCCGGGGAAGAATTCTGATCCGGGTTATTTTGAAAGACTGGTTTTTCCACGGGGGCCTGGCCATCCTGTAATTTAAAATCAAATACTTTATTGATGTGTACCCATTTACCCTTTTCCCATTTAAAACCTTCATAATCTCCATCGGGTATATACGTGTATTTTTTTTCGGGTTGGTTGTTTTCTGAAATGAGATGATCAAATATAATAATGCCCAATTCTTTATCGTATTTTATACTGCCATTACCCTCTTTTTTATATTCAATTGAAAATCTTGTCTGAACAGGTTTGGGCAGGCTATCTTCTTCAAAACTGAAAAACGGGCCTCCAAAAACGGGCTTGCCATTGTTGAAAGTTAATACTTCAATGCGTTTTTTGGTACTCCTGAAACTATTTTCGTCATAGCCTAAAAGTGTATAGAAATTTTTATCCCGGTAGCTGGTTTGAATAATTTTATAATAGAGGGCGCCGATCCATTCTTCATTATCCGTTATGGCATTGTCAATGTCTTTTACAAATTCCGTTTTATCAAGGAGCGGGTATAATGATAATGAACCATCCGCTGTATTCATTTGTATGGCGCCATGTCGCCGGAATGTTGTTTCATCTCTTACCAACTGCCATGTAAAAATGCGAAAGCTACTATCCGGTGCATACAGCCGGGATATGCTCTGCAGTGAATCGAACGGATAGGAAAAAGAATGGGGTTCTTTTAACGCCCTTACCAGCATACGGGTAAAAATACTATCCGCTTTAATCCGGTCAGCCGGCTGCCGTGCATTTACAATATCATATGCATAAGACTTCATGGAATCTTCACGCACGCCCATTTCTGTAAGGAAACTGCTTTTACCGCTTTGGGCAAAAGCGTTTAATCCTATGCTACTTATGCACAATAAAAAAAGGTATGGAAAAATGCTTTTCATTCGTGATACTGTAAGATAACGAAATTACAAACAATGCTTTTTATGAACGGCAAATGCCGCTGATTAGTGCTTAAAGTTTTGGTAAAGTAGGTTTCAGATTGCGGGTTTCAGGTTACAGGTTGCAGGGGCATTTCCATGTAACTTGTACCATCCCGTTCCAAACCACAAACTTCCAAACCATAAACATTTTACACACTTGGTTCCTGCTGGCTAAGGCAATGAAAACTTCCCAGTCCCCAAATTATATCGGAAGAATCAATGCCCACTACCTTTCGGTCGGGAAAGCACTCCTGTATAATCTGCAGGGCTTTATCATCGTTCTTGCAGCGGTAAACAGGAACAATGACTGCTGTATTGGCGATATAAAAATTGGCGTAAGATGCAGGCAGGCGCTGATCTTCATAAACAACTGCATCAGGCATAGGCAGCTCAATGATATTGAGTTGTTTGCCATTGAGTAAGCGCATTTGTTTTAATTCTTTCAGGTTGGTTTGCAGAAGGGCATAGTTTTCATCCGATTTGATTTCTTCTATAACTGTAAGCACAGTGTCTTCATTTACAAAGCGCACCGTATCATCAATATGTCCATCCGTATCATCGCCCACAATACCTTCACTCACCCATAATATTTGTTCAACCCCATAGTAGTGGCGTAAATAGTCTTCAATTTGTTGCTGGTTAAGTTGCGGATTGCGGTTAGGATTGAGCAGGCAGGCAGTGGAAGTTAAGATGGTTCCCTGTCCGTTAAATTCAACCGAGCCGCCTTCCATAACAATACCGGGGTGAAATACCGGAATATTGTATTCGTTGGCTATTAAAGTTGGAATTATATCATCTAAGTCGTACGGAGGATATTTGTTTCCCCATGCATTATAATTCCAGTCAACGATTACCTTTTTATTTTCCGCTTTGGGATTAATAAGAAATGCCGGTCCGTGATCTCTGCACCAGGCATCATTGGTAGGGTGAATGAAAAATTTGATTTGGGCCAGGTCAACGTCTGCATCTGCAAGGCATTGAATAGCAAATGACCTCATGGCTTCGTCATTTACATTAATATTTACTTTTTCTCCTTCACTTACTGCTTTAATAAATTGGGCATAATAAGGATAAATGTCATTTATCTTTCCTGGCCATGATGCCTCTTTATGCGGCCAACTCAGCCAGGTAGCGCTGTGCGGTGCAAACTCGGCCGGGAAATAGTAGCCCAGTTTTTTAGGCGTTTTAAATGTAGGAAGTCCGGGGGCCGCAATATCTGAATCGCTTTCCTTAAAATTCCCGGAAGCTGTTGCATCTAATGAACGAAAGAGTGTATGTATGAATTTCAATTTTACTTTTTTTGATGATGTTTATGATATAGGGATGATGCTACCTAACCCATGGGAATGCTAATCCTCATCTATATATCTTTTTGTTATAGGCTGATAGCTGTCAATTCTGCGATCGCGCAAAAAAGGCCAATGTGTACGGTATTGATCGGTTTTTGATGTATCTACCGGTATTACATGCACTTCTTCCTTATCGTAAGGAGCCTGGTATAATATGGTTCCAAACGGGTTGGCAACAAAAGATCCGCCCCAGAATTTCATATTCCCCTCCTGTTCAAAACCCACCCTGTTTACACTTACAACATGTACACCATTGGCAACAGCATGGCTGCGTTGTATGGTTTGCCATGCATTGTACTGTTCGGTATTGGTGGCTTCATCCTGTGAAGTGGACCAGCCAATAGCGGTAGGGTAAAATAATATTTCTGCTCCCATAAGTGCGGTTATGCGGGCAGCTTCGGGATACCATTGATCCCAGCATATCAATACACCAATGGTGCAAAATTTTGTTTTAAATACCCTGTATCCAATATCGCCGGGTGTAAAGTAAAATTTTTCATAATAAGCAGGATCATCAGGAATATGCATTTTGCGATACTTACCCAAATAGGTTCCATCGGCATCAAGCACGGCAGTAGTATTATGGTATAAGCCTTCTGTTCTTTTTTCGAACAAGGATGCGATAATTACTACTCCAGCGTCTTTAGCTACTTTGCTCAATGCGTCTGTTGAAGGACCGGGTATGGGTTCTGCCAGTTTGAAATTTTCATAATCCTCCTCATCACAAAAATAAAGCGAAGTGAACAGTTCCTGCAGGCATACGATCTGTGCTCCCTTTTGAGCCGCTTCATGAACTTTTTCAATCGCTTTTTGCAGGTTCTCCGCCTTGTTTGCCGTACAACTCATTTGAACCAGTCCAATGTTAATATTACGCATAAGTGATAGCTTAAAGACCGCAAAATTAACCCTAATATTTAGTTTAGCCCTGCGGGTGGTATTTTTTGTATAATAATTCAAAAGATACATGCTTATACTTAACATATGATGATTTGTACTACTATCGGAAAATTATATTACCCCACCGGAACCAATGGCATTTCCAATAGCTATGGTTTTGTAGATGAGAAATGTTATACGTGTTGAATTAAACAGATCAGGACAAAGTAAACTTACGCTCAGGCTGGTTACCATTACCGGTAAAATAATTGAACAACAGGAAATGAGTGCAAACAGTAAAACAGCAGAGCTGAAATTGAATAAGTATGTTAGTCCTGCCAACTATATAGGGTATCCCTGAAAACGCCAATAGTTATCCACAAAGGGTTTGGCAGTGTGCATAGCTGCAAAAAAGCCTCACAATGGCACAAAAAGTGATCAAAGTGAGGCAGACAAAAAAACTTACAGCGAATGTAGGTAATCTTTTATTTGAATTCACTCCTGCATTACAAAGTCAATGATTTTTAGATACCGACCTTGGTAAGCTTTATCAGTCGGTTCCATTTAAAGCGTTAGCGGCCTTAGTGCCATCGCCAAAAGGCGAGTTAAGTGGTAAGGGATGCAAAAGCTGGTTAGCAGTAGAAGGTGGTATTGCATTAATGATAGCCAAGCACTACCTTCAGCTCAGCGATGCCATGCTGGTAGAAAGGCTCAATACAGATTGGGCACTCCAGATGTTTTGTGGAGTTCCCCTGAAAGTGTATGAAAAAATAAAAGACAGTGATCTGCCAGGTCGCTGGATAAAATATTTAGGGCAGCATCTTGATATTGATAAATGGCAGGTTCATTTGGCATCAGAATGAAAAGCAGATATGAGCAATAGGCACATAGGTTTTACAGATGCTACCTGTTATGAAAGTTATGTTACCTATCCAACGGATGCCAAATTGATCTGGAAATGTTGCCAGTAAGTATTTGCGCTGATCAACCGTATACGCAAACAACTTAAGCTGCGCCGCAGTCGTGCTAATCATGACAAGCATAAAAAATACTATCTCAGTTATGCCAAACGCAAAAAGAAAACCAACCGTGCCAGAAAAAAATTATGCGGAGTTTATTGAAATATTTAGACCGGTTATTGCAACAGGCTGGTGAACTGAGGGGCAAGCCTGTGAACAAAATAAATCTTAACCGGCTACCCGTTATAGAACAAATAAAGCAGCAGCAATGGAGCATGTATTTTGGACAAGAAGCTACAGTGCCAACCGGATCGTATCGTTGCACAAACCTTATATACCTTATATACACCCAATAAAAAGAGGTAAAGAAACCAGACCAACGGAATTTGGAGCCAGAGTAAATAAACTGCATGTAGATGGCATCAGTTTTATTGAGCATCTAAGCTTTGATGCTTTTACCGAAGGCATACGCATCCAAAGCACTATTGATATGGAGCGCCGTTATTTTGGCAAATGCAGCCAGATGGGAGCCGATGCTATTTATGGCACTAATGCAAACAGAAAGTATTGTACTACAGAGCATATAGCCACCTGCTTTGTTGCCAAAGGAAGGCAGGGTAAGCAGGAAGAATAGAAATCTCAAATGCGCAGCATATTGGGTAAACTCAGGAGTACACACCTGGAAGGCAGCTTTGGTAATGAAAAACAACACTATCTTCTCAATAAAATAAAAGCAAAAACCCAACAGGCAGAAATAGCCTGGATATTTTTTGGTATATTAAGCAGTAATGCCGTAAAAATTGCCAAGCGACGATGAAAGAGCACTTCCCTTTCTAAAGCAGCATAACAACAATGATCATCTTCCCTTCCTATGAAAAACAACCTGGCATAATGCTAATGGAAAAGCTATGCCCCCTACAGTCACAATCAATGGCAATCTGATAAAAAATAGCTTATTGCTCTCAAAACAGGAGCAGCAATTAAGTTGCATTTAAAATACGAAATGTGTCGTATTTTGATGCTTCTGCATATTCAGGCCTCCGCAATTCCATCCAAGAACACTTCTTTTTTTTTTAACAAATGCCCTATTTCTTTTTCGCATCGGCGGGCATAAGAATGGCTGTATAATGATTTTTGCCGTTCAGTAACAGTCGCGCAGCTTCCTGTACATCTTTGGTGGTTAATTTATCCATATACTGCTCAAAATGAATAAAGCGGTCAATGTTCTTGCTTTCTGTTTTTGCTGCTAAAAGATGGCTGGACCAGGGACCGTTCTCTTTCATCTCCTGTTTGTGTGATTCGCGCCATTGCTGCTTCACTTTATTGAGGTTTTGCTCACTCGGACCGTTTTTAATAATGGCATTTATTTCGTTTTGCATAGCTTTCAGGAGTGTGTCTACCTTTTCCGGACCGCAGGGCAATTGCACAACCAACTGGAAAGAAGGATGAGGCGCTTTGTTCAATCCTCCATAAATACCACCTCCATAAATGCCCTGTACCTTTTCTCTCAATTCTTCAATAATGCGAATATTGAGCACTTCTGTAAGGGCGCTGGCTTTTAGCGCAAGATCTTCGTTGTACGGAATGTCTCCGTAATAAAAAGACAGGATCAGGCTTTTTTGCTCCTCACCTTTATAAACCGTTAATTCTTTTTTCCCCTTTATAGGTCTTACCTTCTGATCAACATAACTTTTTTTCCTGGCTGTAGCCGGCAGGCCGGCGATATAGGTTTCAATTAAAGGAATGATCTGCTCTTCCTTAAAATTACCGGTGAAAACAAAATGTAAGCCTCCGGCATCTCCCAGGCGTTGCTTGTAAATAGCTAAAGCCCTGTCTGCCTGTATGCTGTCAAAATACGCTGCCTTAGGCACGTTGATGGGCGCCAGGGGATTATTATTATAAAAAACTTTGAAAGCCGTATCAAAAAATGCAGCTTGAGGATTGGAGCTTAATAAAGCCAGTTGCGCTTTATTTTTTTGTACGAAAGATTTAAACAGGCTGCTGTCTTTACGCGGTTCCGTTAATTTCAGGTATGCCAGTTGAAACATGGTTTCCAGGTCCTTTACTGTTGAGCTGCCATTGATGCCTTCGGTAGTGGCACCTATAAACGGCGTGGCGGATATGGTTTTGCCCGATAATGCTTTTTGCAGGTCTGTGGGAGAAAAGCTGCCGTATCCCATGGCATTCACTACCGGCAAAGCGTAAGCGGCATTGTATTTATCGGGCTGCCTGTAGTTGCTTGTACCTCCATACCGGGATGCCGCCATCAGTATTTCGTCATTTTTGAAATCGGTAGGCTTGAGTGTAACGCTAACGCCATTTGATAAAGTAAGTTCGGTTGTGCCGGTTAGTGCATTGCTTTTTTTGCCGGTTACTTTTCCTGCTTTAGGTAATACCGTTAATAATTCGGTGGCTATCACTTTTTCTTCATAGGGTTTTACCTCAGCTTTTTCAGCAAGCGCCACTGTTTGTAAGAGTGCGGCAGAGGAAGGTAATTGTACGCCTTCCTTCTGCGGTCCCATAATAAATGCAAATACGTTCTGATCTCCCTTTAAAATATCAGCAATGGCGTTTACATCTTCAAGACCGATAGCCGGTAAAAAATCCCTGGCCATTTTATATTCCGCAGCAATACCCGGAATGGGCGATCCCTGCAGGTAATGCTGAATATATTCCTCTACCAAATCAGATGATTCTTTTTTATCCCTGTCGTTATAACTTTTTTCATAAGCGGCCAGCATATTTTTTTTGGCTCTTTCCAGCTCTGGCGCCGTAAAACCAAATCGTTTAACTTTCTCCAGCTCTTCCAGGGCAGCCTGCAATGCACTGGTGGGCTCTTTATCACCCGAAACTGCATACAGTTCAAAGTTTTCATATCCCCTGGCAATATTGCTGAAAGATCCACCACCATATACAAAGGGTGGATTTGCCTGTTGTGTAAGTTCCTGCATGCGTTTATTCAGCATGGTTACAAACAGGTCTTTTACCAGTTCTTTTTTATAATCATTGTAAGTAGTAGTTGTATCTGATTTATAGGCCGGAAATTCAACAATGGCCTGGTAACTGGTAGCTTCTTTATCGGTAACTACTAATGCATCATCTGTGGTATATGAAGGTATGGGGGGTTGCAGGCGCGGACGTGTTTCGGCGGGATTGGTTAAACCTCCGAAATGTTTTTTTATCATCGCCATGGCATTTTCCTTTGTAATATCCCCTACAACAATTACAGCCATTAGTTCGGGGCGATACCATTCTTTATAAAACCGGCGTATAGCATCGTGTTTAAAGTTTTTAATAATACTGTCTTTGCCTATGGGCAAACGTTCAGCGTATAGTGACCCGATTAGTAATTTGGGCAATATCTTTTTGAACATTCTTTCTCCCGCTCCTTTTCCCAAACGGCTTTCTTCCAGGATGATCGCACGTTCATTGTCTATGTCTTCGTCTAAGTAGGTAACATTATGCGCCCAGTCTTCCAGTACGCTAAATCCTTTTTCCACGTTTCCGGGTTTGTCGGTAGGAATGGGTAAGATGTAGATCGTCTGATCAAAATAAGTGGAGGCGTTAAGGTCATTTCCAAAACCAACACCTATTTCCTGCAGGAAGGAGACGATTTCATTTTTTTTGAAATTCTTGGTGCCATTAAAAGCCATATGTTCAGCCATATGCGCCAACCCAAGCTGATCGTCGTCTTCATTAATGGAGCCTGCATTAAGCACCAGCCTGAGTTCCACCTTTTGTTCGGGCTTATTATTGGGACGAATATAATAGGTTAGTCCGTTGGGCAATTTGCCAATGGTAACAGCAGTATCAACAGGAAGTTTATCTGCAGGGTTAATTTGGGCCTGAACAAATGCAATGTTTATGGTGAGTAAAATAAACAGTAAGGTGTTTTTGATTATCATTCTGTTGTGCATAGCTGTTGTGTTATTTGCTGTAAATGTATAATAAATAAGAGAAAGTTTTTTGGGGTTAACCTTAGCCAAAGAGTTGCTGTGAAATTTCTTCATTTACTGGTCGTTAAGGGGATATTGACCTCCGGTTTGTTTGCTTATAGCATAACCGTATGATTTTAGGTGACTGACCAGGTACCGGCCACTGGGGTCCCGGGGGATTCTCATGCAGCAATAACTTCTTCTCTAACAATATGTAAGCGGATAATTCTTTTCTTTCCATCTTCGTAATGGCAGCGTACGGCATCCACCACAGCGCTTCTTAAGGCTTCCATTGTATCGCCTTGCTATAGATAGATACGCCCAGCCCCCTGGCTATATAACCTCCTTCAGGGCTTTCTTCTACCATAAAAAATAATTTCTTCCATGCGAATATGTTTCTTGCAGGTTTAGCTTTTTAAAACTCCTTATCCAAACAGGGCATATCAAGTTTCCGTATAGTTGCCACAGAAGAGCAGACTGAAAATTATAACGCCAGTTTTCCCTGGTAAAAGTCTAATATCCGGGTGCGGAAAATATATTCGTACCAGGTTTGTGTAAGGTTGAGTTTAGCCCTGTCGTAATTATTTTTAGTGAGCAGGTATTCCGTGGAAACAATGGTGCCCATATTGAAACGGATTTCTGCTGAGCGGAATGATTCTTTGTATTGGATAACCTGCTCCTGCAGCACCTTGTAACGTTCGTAGGTGGATGCCATATCCTGGTATGCTTTTTCTATGCTTTGTTTCAGGATAAGTTTGGTGTTCTCCGCTTCGTATACGGCATTCTTTTCGCTGAGTTTTGCTTTTTTTACATTAGTGGCTACCTGCAGATTATTAAAGATGGGAATGCTCAGGCTCAGCCCAACATAACTTCCGAGGTTGTTTTTGAACTGGCTGTTGTACGATATTTTTTGTGCTGTGTAATTTTGTTGTTGTTCCAGCACAGGATTTTTAATATTGTCAATCAATACATATTGTCCTGTATTCACTTCAGTAACCGTAGTTGGAACCGACCGTGCAGAGATGCTGGAATAATTAGAGTTGAGATTGCCATTGAGTCTTAAGTAAGGATAGTATCCGCCTTTTGCCACCTTCACCCCCTTCGCCATGCTTTTTACCCGCAAATCAACCGCTTTAACCTGCGCAAGGTTTTGCAGGGAAGCAGTGTATATTTCCGCGGAGTTGTGTGGATACATCTCCAGTAGTTCCCCTTCAGACAGTCTTTCTAATTGCATGTCTTTGTTATAAGGAATATTCATAAGCTGGCTGAGATTCAGCCTGGCAGTTTGCAATGCATTGTAGTTATTGATGGCAGCCAGTTCATCACCCGATAGCTGACCTTTCATATCAGACAGCATATAGCTGCCTACAGCACCTTCGTTTACCATAGCCGTTAGTCGTTCTACCTGTTTACGGGTTATTTCCGTCTGTTCCGACATGATTTTCCAGGTGTCTTCATTATTTAATACGGTTAAATAGGCAAGTATTACATCCAGCGTAAGTTTGTCTTTGGATTGCTGCCATTCCATTTCACTGGCGTGATAGGCATATCCTGTTTGGCGGATAAGATTTTGCAACTGCAAACCACCGAACAAAGTAAGCCCCGCGCTTAAACCTGCACCTGAAGATGAGAACCGCTGATCAATATAGCCGTTGGTAAAAGGATCAATAGCACGTCCCTGGTTCCAGCCATAGCCCCAGTCTCCGTTCAGGTTGGGAAGTAAATTGGCTTTAGCCTTTCGCCAGTCGGCCCTTGCCGATTGCACAAGCAACTCATTTTGTTTTACCGGGATATTATTGTTCAGTGCGGTTTCTACACATTGTTTCAATGAAAATGATCCGCCCTGCGCTTGGCCGTTTATCCATATTGCGCATGTCAACCCCCATACTATTGTTCCTTGTATTAGCTTTCGCATTGTATGATTGATTTTTATTTCAACAGCCTTTATCAAACTATTTTCCCATCCAGCAGGTTAATGATCCGGGAACCGTATTCTGCATTTTTTTCGGAATGGGTTACCTGTATAATGGTTACGCCTTCTTCCTGGTTCAGTTTTTTGAACAGATCCATTATTTCTTCACCTTGTTTGGAGTTGAGATTACCGGTAGGTTCGTCTGCCAGCAGCAGGCTGGGCTTACCTACAAGGGCCCGTGCAATGCCTACCAGTTGTTGCTGGCCTCCTGAAAGTTGTGTTGGAAAAAGATCCTTTTTACCCACTATCTGGAAACGATCCAGTGCATCGGCAACTATGGCTTTGCGCTCAGATGATTTCATGTCCTGGTAAATAAGCGGCGTTTCAATATTTTCATAAACCGTTAGTTCATCAATAAGATGGTAGGCCTGAAAAACAAAGCCGATGTATTTTTTGTAAAGTTGTGACCGCTGTTTTTCTTTCAGCAGGTGTACGGCATCTCCCATAAAATAGTGGTAACCTTCGGAAGGGTCATCAAGCATACCTATAATATTCAGCAGGGTAGATTTGCCGGAGCCCGAAGGACCCATTATGGAAATAAATTCACCCTGGTTTATCCTGAAGTTGATGTCTTTAAGAATATAGGTTTTCTGTCCGCCGGCATTAACCGATTTAGAAATGTTGGTAAGTTCTATCATAATATCATTTTTTTAAGGAACAGGGTGTAAGGAATAAATGTATATAAATCTGCTTTACCCTTCCCCGTATATTTCACTCACTGCACTTAGCCCTACTTTGTATAAAATTAATGCCATGAATTGAAATAATTGAAAACCAGCTTATTGCGAAGCTTTTGAACGCCGTACTGTACGGTTTTGATACAACTGAAGTATGATTATGATACAAGGAGGATAGTAGAATGGGAGGGATAAAAGGATGTTTCAGGTCACAGGTTGCAGGTCTCAGGGGTGCAACTTGTATCTTGCAACCTGTACCAGGTAATAGTTATGAGCCCGGAGCGGCTTCAATAACCATAGTTTGTTTTAGCCGGAAAGCCACAGGTTGTTCCTGGCGTATGGCAGGTTTCCAGTTTGGCATACTTTCAAATTTTTTTTCAATCACTTCATTTATATCATAGTTACCACCTTTTACCACACGGGCATATACGGGTTTCCCTTCTTTATCAATAATATAATCCACAACAAGGTATGCGGCTCTTTGTCCTTCATCTAAAAGCGGGGCAAGCTCTCTTCCTGTTTCATCAAGAAAATTTTGAAAGGCTTTGGACCCGCCGGGATAAAGAGGTTGATTATTGACCACTTTTGCCAATTCACTTTCGGGTATCGGTATCTTCTTTTCCGGTAAAGTCCTTTTTACTTTATCAGCCTTTTTTTCGACTGGCTCTACATTTTCAACAAGGTAATTTCCCTTTGCATTAACCATCACCACAGGTACCTGTTTGTATTTTTCAAAATAATCATAAGCTGCTTCCAAGTTATCTGTAAGGGTTTTGTAATTGCGGTAAATTTTCAGGAACCGTTCTAAATAACTTACACTTCGCGGGTTATTGAATTGTATGGGAAATATGTGTACAGGTATATAATCCTGTCCCATCGCGCGGGCATAGCTTGTAATCACATATAAATCTTCAATCTGATCGTTGGTAATAGGAATGCAGCCTTCCGTTACACACGATCCGTGAATATAAATATCGCCACCCGGATACAGGGAGTCACTCAGCATTCTGTCTGATGAATTGGGATAATTTAGTCCCAGTGACAAGTGATAGGTGCTGTTGGGTTTAAATTCATTAATATAATAAAAGCCTTCCGGTACCTGGTAATCACCCGACATTCTTTTGGGCCCAAGAGAGCCCGCCATTGCACATATCTTAAAGGTCTTAAATAATTTGAAAGGCTCGCTGGTGCTGTTTTTTACCCATACTTCTAACTGGCTGTCGTATTTAAATGAACGGATGTAAATATATTTTGCCGGCCATTTTAAACCTTTTGCTTCAAATTGTTTGCGCAGAGTATCTTCCTTCCGCCGAAATACATCGGCAACTTTAGCGAAAGATTTTTGATAATCAACGAATGAATTTTGCCCGCTTACGGCGCTGGAAAAAATGAAGACAATGAATATTGCAAAAATGGATTTCAATTTATTCATTAATATTGATTATAGCTTAAAAGAGACTTTTATCATTTGATAATTTTTCGATAATCTCTTGTTATTTGCAAATATCATGCTTATTACAATACGATACTATAAATTTACTCTGAAACATAAGCTTTCTTTAACGGTAAAACACAGTTATCTATTTTACTTCCGCCTGTTAAAACTTCATTATAAAATGTGGAAAGAACTGTTAACAATCAGCACGTTTCTTTTTTAATTTCTGGCGGCAAAATGTTTGTCCCGGATTCATTTCAGCCTTCATTTCCATCTGTTTATTATCTTCACGCCTTATTTGAATAAGATATATGCTGAAAGTTGGAATTTTAGGCGGAGGTCAGTTGGGCAGAATGTTATTGCAGGCGGCCGCTAACTACCCCGTTGAGACCTATGTAATGGAGAACGATGAAAATTGTCCTGCAGCGCATCTTTGTCATCATTTTGTGAAAGGAGATATACGGCATTATGAGGATGTATATCAATTCGGGAAAGATCTGGATGCTGTTACCATTGAAATTGAATCTGTTAATGATGATGCACTGGCGGCGCTGGAAGCGAAGGGCGTAAAAGTATATCCCGGCACAGCGGCCCTGCGAATCATAAAGAGCAAAATTGAGCAAAAACAATTTTACGCATCCCATACGATTCCTTCAGCGGCGTTTGTTGTTACAAAATCCCTGGAAGACTTAGCGCAGCATGCAGATTTTTTACCGGCTGTGCATAAGCTAAGCGCGGGAGGATATGATGGCCGGGGCGTTCAGGTTATTACATCCAAAGAAGACCTGGATAAAGGATTTGATGCGCCTGCGGTGCTGGAAAAAAAAATTAGTATCCATAAAGAAATTGCACAGATCGTTGCGGTCAATGAAAAAGGTCAAACAGCCCTGTACCCACCT
Source organism: Agriterribacter humi (assembly GCF_009192765.1). Taxonomy (GTDB): domain Bacteria; phylum Bacteroidota; class Bacteroidia; order Chitinophagales; family Chitinophagaceae; genus Agriterribacter; species Agriterribacter humi. Next base: position 274,675 of record NZ_VOHQ01000002.1, read on the forward strand.
GTGGATATGGTTTTTAATCCCCTGTTGAATTTACTGGATTACCAGGTAAGCCCTGCCGAACTTACCGAAACTATTTTATGGAAGGTGGAAGCTATTGCGCTTAAGGTAGTGAAAGAATTAAAAAGTGCGGGTATTTTTGCTGTAGAGCTGTTTATTGATAAAACGGGTGATATATATGTAAATGAAACGGCGCCAAGAGTACACAATAGCGGACATCATACTATAGAAGGGAATTACAGTTCCCAGTTTGATATGCTCTGGCGTATTATTTTAGATTATCCCCTTGGCAATACTGCACCCATTCTTCCCGCGGCTATTGTAAATGTATTGGGTGAAGATAATTATAGCGGGATAGCAAAGTACGAAGGTCTGGAAGATGTGTTGCAAATGGATAATGTATTCGTGCATATTTATGGAAAAAAAGAAACAAAGCCCGGTAGAAAAATGGGGCATGTTACCATTTTAAGTGCAGACAGAAATGACCTGACCTATAAGCAAAGCCGGATCAGACATATTTTGAAAGTAGTGAGTGGGGAGAAGTGAATTGTGAATGGTGAGTAGTCAGTGGTGAGAGGTGAGAAGTAAGAAGGAAGGTTGCAGGTGCAAGAACAGCTAACTGACTATTGACTATTACCTACTCACTACTGAGGCTGATGGCTGATACCTGATTGCTAACGGCTAAATTAAAATCTAATCAGTATGTCTTCAATACAACCACTTGTAGGTATCATTATGGGCAGCGACAGCGACTTAACGGTAATGCAGGATGCTGCCACCATTTTAAAAGATTTTGATATACCATTTGAGCTTACGGTGGTATCGGCGCATCGTACCCCGATGCGTATGGTGGAATATGCTTCAAAAGCAAAAGAAAGAGGGTTGAAGGTTATTATTGCGGGGGCAGGCGGCGCTGCGCATCTGCCCGGGATGGTAGCTTCCCTTACATCGTTGCCTGTTATTGGTGTTCCGGTTAAGTCTTCCAATTCTATTGACGGATGGGATTCTGTTTTGTCAATTTTACAAATGCCCAACGGAATACCGGTGGCTACAGTGGCTTTAAATGCATCTAAAAATGCTGGTATACTTGCAGCAACTATACTTGGCGCCTTTGATACTAATATTGGTAACAAAGTAGTGCAGTATAAAAAGAATATGGAGGCCGAAGTGCTTAAAAAAGCAGGAAAACTAAAGGGAGAGGGCTGGAGAAATGATTTTGATCATTGATTTTGGAACAGGATTTAAACTGCCGATAGCTTCCTTCTTGCTTCTTCGGGAACAGAGGCTATTTTTTTGCTGCTGTAATCAAAGCAAACCATACCTGTTTTGGCCGTAGCAACTATAATATTCTTCCCGTTTCTATGGGTATTTAATTTGTAAACGATATCAAAGCTCACTCTTTCAAATGCAGTTGCTGTTACGGCTACATCTACCACATCTCCATAAAACAGTTCTTTTTTAAATTCAATAACCACATCATTCATAATAAGGCCAACACCTGCAAAGTTTTTTTCATTGTACGCATACTGTTGCAAAAATTGTATCCTCGCCTCATGAATCATAGCAAGAATACTATCATTGCCGGCATGCCCGCCATAATTAATATCGGTTATACGAATGGGAATTTTAGTGGAGAAAGAAAAGTGCTCCGGTAGTTCAAGCTTTATCCTGGACATATTTTATTTTTTGGACAAATATAAATGCGGAAAATGAAGCAGAACTATTTGTTGTTATGCTGTTGCAGCAGTTTCATCAGTTCGGCAATATCCATAAAGTTTTCAGCGGAGGGAATGAAAGTGGAATGACCTACTTCTTCTTTCCATTCTTTAAATTGATTTCTCCAGTACTGGCTTTCCCTGAGAATAACATCCAGCAATTCCTCGTTGCTACTGCCGTTCAGGTATTGAATGGTATTTCTGAATTTGGAGGAAACCCTTACCGAATGTCCATTGGGTCCTGTCATTAAAAAATAGCTGTTGGGCAAGTCAAGTAAACTTACATCTTCCTTTACCTCGCCCTTTAAATTACGGATGCGTTTGGCGGCCGTTTGGTCTAAGTCGTAACGGTCGGTGATAGCCGTATTGTCATCCGGTACTAATGAAACCGGCGGAGCATTATAGGTTTCATCTTCGCTGTAAAAATCAATTATGGTATTGGCTTCGGCTTTATATTTTTTGCTTCTGACGTGCGAAGCGATCATAGGCTTTGCACTTGCCGGAGCGCTGATATCGTCTTCGTTTTTGATAACAGGCTGATCAGTTTGATTTTTATACGTTGTATCAGGGGTTGTTTTTTTACCCGCTGTGGCTTTACTTTTATCGCTGCCCGCTATAAAGTAATTGGCGGCAAAAAAAGAAATTCCGATAAGCGCTGCGGCAGCGGCTATACGAAACACTTTTTTTATATTAAAGTTTTTCGGGTTTGCAATGGACGGGGTATCGAGGGAATATTGAATGATCTCCCAGCTATTATCTGGTGGGCGGATTTCAACATGGTATAATCTGTTTTTAAATTCTAAAAATTCATTATCCAGGTCATAAACTACCCTTTTCCACACGTGTTCGGGTGGATTGACTTCATGATTATATAATTCATTTTTCCATTTCATGATGAGGGTCAGGATAGTATTAGGGTGATGTTCTTTTTGTATTAATGATATTCTGCAACACTCCCTTTGCTCTTGCCAGTTGCGATTTACTCGTTCCTTCGCTAATGCCAATCATTTCCGCTATTTCTTTGTGCGAATAGCCTTCAACTACATATAAGTTAAACACTGTTCTGTAACCCGGGGATAATTGCTGGATGATTTTCATCAGGTCCTTTACACTTAAGCTATCAAAAGCAGATATCTCTTTTGTCTCAAGCAGGCTCTCATGATTTTCGGTAACGGGGTAAAGATTAACCTGCCTGCGATAATGTTCAATTGCGGTATTTACAAATATCCTTCTAATCCAGCCTTCAAACGAACCATCGCCCCTGTACATATGGAGATTTTTGAAAATTTTCACAAATCCATCCTGCAAAATATCCTGGGCATCTTCAGCTTTGCCGGCATAACGGAGGCAAACACCGTACATTTTGGGCGAAAACCTTTGATATAAATATTCCTGCGCCCGGCGATCTCCCTCCAGGCAACCTTTTATTAAGTCGCTTTCGCTCATGTTATGGTTGCTTTGCATAGACATTTAATCGTATGAAGATCAATTTGCTCCTATCCTGTTTTGTATCATATGATAATGCGATTATTTTTTTATTAAAAACTGCATCAATTGTTCCATTGCCTTTCCTCTATGGCTGTATTGATTCTTTTCCGGTAATGACATTTCGGCAAATGTGTGCCCGGCATTATTGGGTATAAAAACCGGGTCATAGCCAAACCCTTTTCCGCCCCGGGGCCGGGTAGTAATGCTGCCTTCACAAATGCCTTCAAACTGGTATTCAACACCATCAAGTAGTAATGAAATAACAGTTCTGAACCTGGCAGTTCTGTCTGTTTTGTCTTTTAATCTATCCAGCAACTTCTCAATATTAGCTGTAAAATCTCTTTCTTCTCCCGCATACCTTGCACTTTTAACGCCTGGCTCACCATCCAGGGCATTTGTTTCCAGACCTGTATCTTCTCCAAAACAGCTTATTCCGGTTAAATTATAAACTGTAGTGGCTTTCTGACGCGCATTTTCTTCCAATGTATCAAAAGGTTCCGGAATATCCATATCTATGCCTGCTTCTTTGAGGGTTATTATAGTAAATTGCCCTTCAAGCACAGAACGAATCTCTTCTGCCTTATGTGTGTTATTGGTAGCGAAAATAAGTTTTTGCATATTGGGATTGCATTAAAGTTGAAAAACGGACTTCAAGCCAGCCCACAGTTGAGTTTTAAGTGACTTGTCTTCCTCAATGCTGTTTAAATCCGGTGCGCATAAATAAACAACATTGTTATAGGGCTGCACCTGGAAATAGGGAAAATGAATGGGTAATCCTATTTCCTGAGGTGATACGCCAAAAAGAAGCTTGATTTTAGGCCGGGTTATGCTATTAAGGTCCAGGTAATGATTGTTTGTGGATTGATTCATGTTAATAATGGCTACATCCGCCATATTCAATTTGCAGGCATTTAATACACCGGTTAAAAAAGCAAACGATTTGTCGGTAAGGTAAGTAGCATCACTCACATTAACCAGGATAGTGATTTGTTTTTGATTGGAGCCCAGAAATTTTAAACCGGTTGTGGTCGAGGTGGGGGCTTCGGCTGTATTTTGTAAACAAACAAGTGGGGCTGTATACAGGTTTGCTATCAGGATTTCCGGTAATTTTACATTTTTAAGGCTCATACAAATTGACAAGTGGTCTTTCGGCCATGAAGTTTTTTCGTTTCTTTGCAACAAAAATAGTGTTTTATGATTGCCGCTATGGATATTCAGGTTACAAAAACAGAAAGAAGCAAGCTGCAGGATATTGATCTGGAAAACCTGCCTTTTGGAAAATATTTTACGGATCATATGCTGGAAGCAGAATATGAGAATGGTAAGTGGACAAATGTGGAAATTAAGCCTTACCAACCTTTATTGCTGGAGCCCTCATTAGCGGCATTGCATTATGGGCAGGCTATTTTTGAAGGCATTAAAGCATATAAAGACGAAGAGGGTAACGCTTTCATATTCAGGCCTTATGACAATTTCAGGCGCTTTAATATATCTGCCGAAAGAATGGATATGCCTGAAGTGCCTGAAGAAATTTTTATTGAAGGCATGCGCCGTCTTATTGAATTGGATAAGAAATGGATACCTGCTAAAAAGGAGCATTCTCTTTATATCAGGCCTTTTATGTTTTCTACCGATACCATGCTGGGCGTTCGGCCTTCTTCCAAATATAAATTTCTTATTATCTTAAGTCCAACAGGCCCTTATTTTCCCAAGCCAATGAATATTTATGTAGAAGAAAGATACACCCGTGCAGCTCCGGGAGGTGTTGGGTTTGCCAAGAATGCCGGTAATTATGGAGGCAGCATGCTGGCCGCCACAGAAGCACAAAAGCAGGGTTACGACCAGGTACTATGGACAGATGCTTCTGAACACAAATGGTTGCAGGAAGTAGGGATGATGAACGTGTTCTTTATTATTGATCATACCGCCATAACACCTTCTCTTGAAGAAGAAACGATATTAAATGGTGTAACCCGCAATAGTGTAATTACTATTTTAAAAGAAATGGATATACCGGTGGAAGAGCGTCGCATTAATATTGACGAAGTGATAAAAGCGCATAAAGAAGGCAGGTTACAGGAAGTATTTGGTACGGGAACCGCAGCCACTGTTGCCATGATACAAAAGTTAAAATACCGGGATTATGTAATGGAATTCGGTGAAAAAGACTGGACGCTGAGTGCGGAAATAAAGAAAAAATTAAACGGCATCCGTCAAGGGAAGTCGCCAGATACACACCATTGGATGTTTCCTGTGTAAGTTTGAGGAAAAAAAGCCCCGCAGCATACAAAAGCCATTTTAAATAGTGGTTTTTTTCATGCAATTCCTGCAGTTAATATTTTCTTTTACAGTTAATTGTGATATAAATAATGAGTCTGGTACGAAATTGTAACTACATCTGCCAAACGAAACATTATGATAAGGCAACTTACTGGCCGGAGCGTGTTGATTCTATTTATTTCTTTATCAGGGCTGCTCTTAGGATGTGCAAAAGATAGCGGCAATGATCCTGATCCGCAACTTGATTTCAGGGAGTATAAGCTATTTAATTATTCAAGCGGCAGTGAGGCAGAAGCGGGTAGTTTTCGCATTGACCAGTTGAGAGATGGGAATGCGAAGTTAACGATCTCCCTAAATGAGCCTTACCGGCAGGACGGGACAGCTTTTGATGCTGTAATTAATACCAGGGACGAAGCTGACAATGAACTGGTATTTTCATATCTGGGTTCTGTGGATGGAAAATCAGGCAAGTTGGTTATAAACCCGGTTGTCAGCAGTGGATCCAACCTCCCCGTAAAATACAGCGATTTGATCGGTAAGTCGGGTTTTTATGTAAAAGTAATGAACGGTGCAAATGTGCAGGCAAGGGGTGAAATTAAATAACCGGCAGGTTTTTAATAATTTGAACTTATAAATTTTGGTATTTCCCAACAAGCCGCTTACCTTTGCCCTCCCAAAAATAAAAGGTTAGAATGCCCACAATACAACAATTAGTTAGAAAAGGTAGAGAAATCATCAGAGCAAAAAGCAAATCAAGGGCTTTGGATAGCTGTCCGCAGCGTCGTGGTGTTTGTACCCGTGTATATACCACCACTCCTAAAAAACCCAATTCTGCTTTGCGTAAAGTTGCAAAAGTGCGTTTAACCAATAAGGTGGAAGTGATTGCCTACATCCCCGGTGAAGGACATAATTTGCAGGAGCACTCTATTGTATTGATCAGGGGTGGGCGTGTAAAGGATTTACCCGGCGTTCGTTACCATATAGTAAGAGGCAGCCTGGATACTGCGGGCGTAAAGGATCGCAAACAAAGCCGTTCCAAGTACGGTACCAAAAGAGAAAAAGCTAAAAAATAGCTTTGGGCCAAATAAATTAATTGAGTAATAATATTTAACCAATATGCGTAAAGCACAAGCCAAAAAATTACCATTAGCACCCGATCCAAAGTTTAACGACAAACTGGTTACCCGTTTTGTAAATAACTTAATGTGGGGTGGCAAAAAAAGCACTGCTTACGATATTTTTTATAATGCTATTGACCGTGTTTCAAAAATTTCCGGCGAAAACGGATATGAAATATGGAAACGTGCACTGAATAATGTTACGCCGGGTGTGGAAGTACGCAGCCGCAGAATTGGTGGCGCAACTTTTCAGATCCCTGCTGAAGTTCGTCCCGACCGCAAAGTATCGCTTAGCATCAAATGGCTTATCCGCTATAGCCGCGACAGGAACGGAAAAACAATGGCAGATAAATTAGCCAATGAAATTGTGGCCGCAAGTAAAGGAGAGGGCGCGGCTTTTAAAAAGAAAGAAGATACACACCGTATGGCCGATGCCAACAAAGCATTTGCCCATTTCAGAATATAAAGTCATTTTTAATAATTTTATACCCTGCTGTTCTTCTACGGCAGGGTTTTTATTTACTAAGAACCATACCTGCACCACGATTTTGTAAATTTCCCGGCATGAAACTTAAAATCACAATAATTGTTTTGCTGCTCTCAAATTTTGTTTTTTCTCAAAACAAAGATCTGGGTTCCTGGCAGGTGGTGAATGCGCAATTAAGCTTAAGCAACAAGTGGGAGACTTTTGCAGAATTGCAGGCGAGATCAAATAAATTTTTTGACAATTTCTTTTATTATGAAATTAAGGGTGGGATAAGCTATAGCATTAATAGCAATTTTTCATTCCTGGTTGGTGTGGGCAGGTACGCTACTTATTCCGGCGATGGCAATTTTGCTAAGCCATTTGATAATGAAGAGTTTCGGATTTGGCAGCAGGTTACCATGAACCAGTACCTGAACCGCCTGAAAATTGAACACCGCTATCGTGCAGAGCAAAAATGGATGACCGATGGTTACCGGAACCGTTTTCGTTATCGTTTTAATATGATGCTACCCCTCAATGCTTCCAAACTGCTACCCGGAACATTTTATTTGAATGCATACGATGAAATTTTCCTCAATAACAAGGCGCCGCATTTTGAGCGCAACAGGTTTTTTGCGGGTGGAGGCTATATTTTAACTCCTGTTACCACTGTTCAGGCCGGGTATGTAAACCAGTACAATTATGCTCTTGACAAACGTGGAAGTAAAAATTTCCTGCAATTTTCGATTATGCTGCAATTTGAGTATGATGACGATAGTGAGCGTATCCCGAATTTAATGGACTAAGTTATTTGCTCTTCTTTTTTTAAAGGTCTTATAATCATTCTGAGCGCCTGGTCTTTTGTAAAATAGGCGATCATCCAGTTATAAAGGGTGGTTATCTTATTGCGGTAGGTTATTAATGAAGTAAGGTGAATGAACAACCACATGAACCAGGCGATAAATCCCTTAAAGTGCAATGTGGGCTTAGGTATATCTGCAACGGCTTTATTTCGGCCTATAATAGCCATTGTGCCTTTGTCTGTGTAGCGGAATGAGCGGAGCGGTTTTTGAGCCACCATTCTTATAAAATTAATGGCTACATTTTTCCCTTGTTGCAAGGCTACCTGTGCTACCTGGGGATGTCCTTCCGGAAAACCGGGATCGCTGGTTTGCAGGCATGCATCGCCAATGGCATATATGTTGGATGTATCCTCCACTTTATTGAATTCATCTGTCAAAAGCCGTTTGCCCTTTCCGTAAGAAGTGGCAGGAATGCCATCCGCAATTTTAGCTGAAACACCTGCAGCCCAGATCAGTGTTTTGGTTTGAATATGCTCTCCGTTAGACAGGATAACTGTATCATCTACATAATCTTTTACCTGTATGTTCAGCTTAATTTCCACTCCTAATTTTAATAAGGCGCTATAGGTATCTTTCTGAGATTTTTGAGTCATGGGCGACAGCAATTGGGCGCCCCCGTCTATTAAATAAATATGGCTTTGATCTTTGGCCCCCCTGAACTCAGGATAATCTTTCCGGATGATAAACTTTCTCATCTCGGCCAGCATGCCCGATACCTCCACTCCTGTTGGTCCGCCGCCGGCAATAACAATGGTAAGCAATTTCTCTCTTTCTGCTTTATCGGTGGTAACCGTAGCGATTTCTAATTGCTGCAACAGGTAATTGCGCATTTCCAGCGCATCATTAACTGTTTTCATTGGAATAGCATTCTTCTTCACATTTTCCAGTCCAAAATAATTGCTTTCAGTTCCTGTAGCCAATACCAGGTAATCATATTCAAGTTCGCCCGATGATAGCACCACTTTGTTTTCTTCCGGGATTACTTTCAATAATTCTCCCATCCTGAACCGGATGTTTTTTTTGCCCTGGAACATTTTGCGGAACGGATAGCTGATGTTAGAGGCTTCTAAAAACCCTGTAGCTACCTGGTAGAGGAGGGGCGGAAAAAAATTATAATTATTTTTATCTGCCAGGGTAATGTTGAATTCATCATGTTCTGCCAGATGTTTGGCCAGGTTAATACCTGCAAATCCTCCGCCTATTACTAGTATTTTTTTTGTTGCCATTGCTTAACTCCCTTTCTAAATTGGTTTGTCAAAGAAAATTGATCCCTGTTCTTAAAGCGCTTCACAGTTTTGTTTAAGCTTATTCAATCCAATGCTAAAATCTTTATCCATCATTTTATCCATATTCATAAATAATTTCATCTTACTCCTGGGATATGGGAACCTGCTGTCGAATCCCCATAGCCTTAGTCGTATTTCCATTTGTGCACAACGCCAACTGTTCCGTCTGTGCCTTCAATGGTGTGCTGCATGTTGAGGTCATATTCTGCCCATGAGCTCCATTTATTGCGGTTGGTAAAATTGTTTACCTGTTCCCATACCTTTTCTTTGGGAGCATTTATGGTAATGCTTCTCTCAAAATGATAATCTTTGCAATAAACAGGCCGGCAATTAAAATGAACAAAATGGCAGTGAAGAGTAATAACCCACTGTACTTAAGTGTTTTTTTCCTTTCCGTGCGCTATAAAGCTACCAAACCCGGCACGGCTTTCCTTGTTTTTTCAGTATAAAATTTTACAATTGCCGTGCTATTGTTTTCACACTAATTTCGCTACCTTTGCGCCTCAAAAAAATATAGTTGAGAGAATTTTCTCTTTAACATATATTATAAATAAAAACATATTTAATCCCCAATAAAATGGCAGACTTAAAATTTCAGAGAAACTTTGGTATTGCGGCACATATTGATGCCGGTAAAACCACTACTACAGAGCGTATTCTGCGCTACACCGGTATGATACACAAAATAGGGGAGGTGCATGACGGTGCTGCCACTACCGACTGGATGGAGCAGGAAAAAGAAAGAGGCATTACCATTACCTCTGCAGCGGTAAGTTGCCAGTGGAATTTTCCCACCGATAAGGGAAAGGTTACACCCGATACCAAAAAATATGCTTTCAATATTATTGATACGCCCGGGCACGTGGATTTTACAGTGGAAGTAGAACGTTCCATGCGCGTACTTGATGGGTTGATCGCCCTGTTTTCGGCTGTGGATGGGGTTGAGCCCCAGAGTGAAACCGTTTGGCGCCAGGCAAACCGTTATAAAGTGCCACGTATAGGATTTGTGAATAAAATGGACCGTGCGGGTGCCGACTTTTTAAATGTAGTAAAACAGGTGAAGGAAATGCTGGGCGCGAAAGCAGTTCCCCTGCAATTGCCCATAGGTGCGGAAGAGAATTTTATAGGCGTGGTTGACCTTATTAAGATGAAGGGCGTTATATGGCATATGGAAACCGAAGGAATGACCTTTGATGAAATTGAAGTGCCTGCCGATTTGCTGGAAGAGGCCAATGAGTGGAGAGGTCATTTGGTAGAAGCTGTGGCTGAATACGATGACAAATTAATGGAAAAGTTTTTCGATGATCCCAATACGATTACAGAAGATGAGATGCATGAAGCCATCCGTAAGGCTACGGTTGACCTGAGCATTGTGCCTATGATGTGTGGTTCGTCATTCAAAAACAAAGGCGTACAAACTGCGCTTGATGCTGTTTGCCGCTACCTTCCTTCACCAATAGATATTGATGCCGTAGAGGGTGTAAATCCTGATACTGGTGCGGTGGAAGTGCGTAAGCCTGATGCAAAAGAACCTTTTGCAGCACTGGCGTTTAAGATCATGACCGATCCTTTTGTGGGGCGTCTTGCATTCTTCCGTGTGTATTCAGGGCACTTGGATGCGGGTTCTTATGTATTGAACGTTAGAAGCGGTAAGAAAGAGCGGATCAGCCGTATCATGAAAATGTTTGCCAACAAACAAAATCCCGTTGATTTTATTGAAGCCGGCGACATTGGTGCGGCAGTAGGGTTTAAGGAAATAAAAACCGGTGATACGCTTTGCGATGAAGATCATCCCATTACACTGGAAAACATGTTCATTCCCGAACCGGTAATTGCCATCGCTGTTGAACCTAAAACACAGGTAGATGTAGATAAAATGGGTATGGCCATTGGTAAGCTGGTGGAAGAAGATCCAACGCTACGGGTAAATACAGATGAAGATACCGGTCAAACCATCCTCCGTGGAATGGGTGAACTGCACCTGGAGATTATTATAGACCGTATGCGCCGTGAATTTAAAGTAGAAGTGAACCAGGGCGCGCCGCAGGTGGCATATAAGGAAGCCTTTACAAACAAGGTGGAACATCGCGAAGTATTGAAAAAACAGACAGGTGGCCGTGGTAAGTTCGCCGATATCATATTTGAAATTGGACCCGCTGATGAAGAATGGCTGAAAGAGAACCCGGGCAAATCATTCCAGTTTGTGAATGATATCTTCGGTGGATCTATTCCCCGTGAATTTGTTCCGGCTATACAAAAAGGTTTTGAAACTTCTATGGGTAACGGGGTTTTAGCCAATTACCCGCTGGAACATATGAAGGTGCGTGTGTTTGACGGTAGTTTTCATGATGTGGATTCCGACTCTATGTCGTTTGAACTTTGCGCAAAAAGCGGTTTCCGTGAAGCAGGCCGTAAAGCCAAACCCGTACTGCTGGAACCTATTATGAAAGTAGAAGTGTTAACACCAGATCAATATATGGGTGATGTAACAGGCGATATTAACCGCCGCCGTGGTATACTGGAAGGCATGGATACCCGTAATAACCTGCAGGTAATTAAAGCCAAAGTACCATTGAGCGAAATGTTTGGTTATGTAACCCAACTGCGTTCATTAACTTCCGGTCGTGCTACATCCACCATGGAATTCAGTCATTATAATCCTACACCTAATAATATTGCCGAAGAAGTAATTGCAAAGGTGAAAGGAAAGGTGACGGCGTAGTGAGTAGTCAGCCGTGAGTGGTTAGTGATAAGTAAAAAAGTGCATTTTAATAGATAACCCGTTCTGCGAAAGTAGAGCGGGTTTTTGTTTTATTGATGGTTTCCTGTTTCTTCGTATTATGAAAACTAAAAAATGAACCTGCTTTCAAAGCCATATCATATGCTTGCCCTGGCAGCCGTTTTGCTGATCATGTTGTCTTTTATCCCCGCCAATCGTCCAATGGATCTGCCGGTACAGGGGGCTTCTTATGTATTAAATTATTCCGACACGCTCAGGGCGATCGCTATGCTTTTATTGCTTTTCTGGATATTATATATGATTACCGTCCGGTTTTTATTTTCGGTCATTTTAATATGGGTGCATATTGTAATTACATTGTTGCTGCTTGTGCTTATTGTATTCCTCTTTTTTCGCTATGCCGGTCAAAATGCCTCCAATGAAATTATGGAGCTATCCTTTCAAACAGGGCTCAACCCTCAAATGATCGTTCCTGTTCTGATCATGCTGCTGTTATTAACGCAATTGAGTTATATTATTAACCTGATTCTGGGAGTTGTAAGAAGAATGAATTAATACCCTGGAACAAAGCGTTATATTTATGTAAACCTTGCTCAAAACCAACAGCTATACATATGTCTTTTTACACAAAATTATGCCTGCTACTTATTGGTTTGTCTGCCGCTATTGGCCATGTTTCCGTAGCCCAGCGCGCCGATAGCATTTTATTAAAGAGCTACCGGCCCAAATCCATCTATAAAATTCCTGTCACAAAAATTGAAAAAGCAAAGTTCCCGGTAATTGATATGCATTCGCACAGCTATGCGGAATCGGCAGCCGATATTGAAAGCTGGATAGCATTGATGGATAAATATGGAATTGAAAAAACGCTTATCCTCTCTTATACCACGGGTAAAAAGTTTGATTCTGTTTACCAGGTTTACTCCAAATACAAAGGCCGCTTTGATGTATGGTGCGGATTTGATTATTCGGCGATTAACGAGCCCGGTGGAGTGGAAAAAGCGGTAAAAGAATTGGAAAGATGTTTTCGAATGGGCGCCAAAGGTGTGGGTGAACTGGGCGACAAGGGTTTTGGGGAATATTATTCTTACCCGGCGCCTTCGGGTATGCATGTAGATGACCCGCGGCTGAAACCTTTGTTTCAAAAATGTGGCGAACTGAAAATGCCTGTTAATATTCATGTAGCGGAACCTATGTGGATGTATGAACCGATGGATTCTACCAACGACGGGTTGATGAATGCCTATGAGTGGAGAATAGAGCAATATAAATCAAAGAAAAATCTCATTGGGCATTCGGCTTTGGTACAAACACTTGAAAACGTTGTACGGGAAAATCCCAATACCACATTCATTGCCTGCCATTATGCCAATTGCGGTTATGACCTCAGCATTTTGGGCAATCTATTGGATAAATATCCCAATCTCTATGCTGATATTTCTGCGCGCTATGCCGAAACATCACCCATACCACGGTATATGTTCAACTTTTTTGAAAAATACCAGGACAAATTATTATACGGAACCGATATGGGGTTTTACAGCGAAATGTATGAAATGACATTTCGCATCCTTCAAACCAGTGATGAGCATTTTTATTATCATAATGTAACCGGCTATCACTGGCCGCTGCATGGATTTGGTTTGAGCGATGCCGTTTTAAAAAAGGTATACAAAACAAACGCGCTTAAAATATTGAAACGATAATCACTGCCTGCATGAAAATTATTTGTTGTACGGTTTGTATTGTCTTGCTTTTAATGGGTTGTCAGCAGCAACGGCAACAACCCTTTACCACTTGGGAAATTTACAGGGGCGATAAAGGCAGCACGGGTTATTCCGCACTGGATCAGATCAATAGCACCAACCTTCATCTTTTGGAAGTAGCATGGATATACCATACCGGTGATGCACGTGAAGGAAACCGCTCCACTATACAATGCAACCCGATTATCGTAAATGGTATGATGTACGTTACATCACCCCAATTAAAATTAATTGCATTAGATCCGCTAAAAGGAAAAGAGATCTGGCAGTTTAACCCGTTTGTTAATGAAGAAGCAACAGGTGTAAACCGCGGTGTAACGTATTGGGCGGAAGATAATGACAGAAGAATATTTTTTTCCGCGGGACATTATCTCTATGCTTTGAATGCAGATGATGGTTCCCTGCTTTTAAATTTTGGCGACAGCGGCAAAGTGGATTTGCGTGTGGGTTTGGGACGCGACCCGGCCAAGCTTGCCGTATGGGCTACTTCTCCCGGCATTATTTATAAGGATCTTTTAATACAGGGCACCGCATTGGGTGAGGGATATGATGCTGCTCCGGGTTTTGTAAGAGCCTATAATGTTCGAACCGGTAAAATAGCCTGGACTTTTAATACCATACCCCAGCCAGGTGAATTTGGTTATGATACATGGGATAAAGATTCGTACAAAGAAGCTGGCGGAACAAATGCCTGGGCGGGAATGAGTGTGGATGAAGAAAAAGGAATGGTGTTTGTTCCCCTCGGTTCCCCCGCATTTGATTTTTACGGCGGAAACCGTAAAGGAACAAATCTTTTTGGCAACTGCATTGTGGCGCTCGATGCCCAAACAGGTGAACGCAGGTGGCATTACCAGTTGGTGCATCACGACTTATGGGATTATGATTTGCCGGCGCCGCCCACATTGGTTACAGTAAACAACGGGCAAACAAAAACCGATGCTGTTGCCCAGGTAACTAAAATGGGTATGGTTTTTTTATTTAATCGCTTAACGGGCGAACCCATATTTTCAATAGAAGAGCGGGCAGTTCCCCGGTCGTTTTTACCGGGCGAAGCCACCTGGCCAACGCAGCCTTTTCCTGTAAAACCGGCTCCCTTTGCACGCCAGCATTTTTCTTACCATGATATCACCGATATTTCTGATTCGGCTCATGCTTTTGTTGAGCAAAAAGTAAAAAATGTAAGGATGGGTTCCATCTTTACACCACCCGATACCAATGGCGTTGTACAGTTTCCGGGAACAAGAGGGGGAGCGGAATGGGGAGGTGCATCCTTTGATCCGGAAACAGGTGTATTGTATGTAAATGCAAATGAAATTCCATTGCTGATTAAAATGAAAGCTGTATCGCTTTCGGATGATGCAGGCGCTTCACGCGGAGAAAAAATATATACGCTCAATAACTGTACAATGTGTCATGGTGCAAACCGGGCCGGCACTGCCGTGTTTCCTTCTCTTCAGCAACTCTCCAAAAAATTTTCAAAAGAGCAGGTAGCCGCCCTGTTAAAAACGGGGAAAGGACAAATGCCTGCCTATCCGAATATTAAGGAAGAAGATAAAAAAGCGCTGATAGATTTTTTGTTTGATGAGAAGCAAAAGGCAACGCATACACAAACAACCGCAACAAACCCCGTGCAACAGTACCGCTACGTGCATAACGGATGGACGGTACTAACCGATAAGGAAGGATATCCCGGTGTAAAGCCGCCCTGGGGAACACTTAATGCCATTGATTTGAATAAGGGTAAACTGCTTTGGAAAGTGCCATTGGGTGAATATCCCGAGTTAGCCAAAAGAGGAATTCCGGCTACAGGAACACAGAACCTGGGCGGGGCGGTAGTTACAGCCGGCGGGCTTGTTATTATTGCAGCCACCTTCGATGAAAAGATCAGGATATTTGATAAACACACCGGCAAATTGTTATGGGAGTATAAACTACCGGCGGGTGGTTATGCAACGCCGGCTACTTATATGCTTAATGGTAAGCAATATATAGTAATAGCGGCAGGAGGTGGCGGCAAAGTAGGATCACCGTCGGGAGATGCTTATGTTGCCTTAAGGTTAAAAGACTGAAAGAAGGTGAACAACCTATAAAACAAAAAAACCAGCCTTTACGGGCTGATTCTTTTATTCCAATAACGTTGTGGGTTAGTGAGTAAATATTTTTACTCCGTTCTGGCGGGTGGTGTATGCAACCTCTTTTTACTTTTTCTGTTCATGATCATCTATCCTAATGATTCGATAGTGTAAAGATGCTGCGGATTTGTGCGATATGGAACTATATTCGGCAAAGCGGTTTGTTCCGTCGTTTTTCGGCTGTTTTTGCCCGATAAGTATTTTTACTTAGCAGGAACTATATACAATTGTTTTGTTCATACATGAATTTTCCGTGATATTAGCCTGTAACAGTTGATATATGTTAAAGACATACAGATCCGTCCTATTTCACAGTAATCCTTATGCCTTCTGAATGAGACAGAAACTCGGGTGCATACATACACTGAATGGTAGCCACACCTGCCGAGAAATTGCCCTTATGCGTAACAAACAGCGGGTATTCAAATACGTAAGTACCTTTGCCCAACCAACTAAAAAAGAAATTGGTGGAAGCATCTTTCGTGCTTTCATAATAACCCAATCCTCCCTGCCATTTGTATTGGCTCAATACATTTACAGGCTCTGTTCCGGCGGCCAGTAAATCTTTCATATGTACATATTCCATATCCCTGTCGGCACGCAATTCAATTCTCACTTTTATTTTATCGCCCACTTTCAATACCGTGCTGGAGTCCACCGGTTGAAGTACCGGCCCTTTATCGCTGTTTTTTTCTATGAACAATTGCTTCTTTAGCTGCAGGGGCATTTTATTTTCTCCAGATGCTGTTATTTTATCCAGGTCTTCAAAATATTGCCAGTACACGGCGCCCCAGCTTCCTGCATTTTGCCGTGATGCGGCTGAGGAAGGAGTTACCGTTACCTGTATATTACCCATTGCCGGCTTTATTTCTTCTGCAGTAACCCTGTATTTGAAATAACCTGTACCTGCTTCATCATTTCCCGAAGAAGAGAAGTTTTTTGTACCCAGTTTGAGGTTTACCTGTGGCTGGTTGCTCAGCCAGTCTGTTCCCTGCAGCAATAATGCATAGCAGGCTTCGGCTGTTGATTTGGTATTGCCCCAGTGTTGTGTTTGTTTTTGTTTCAACAGCCACAGCTTCATATCATTCACCGCTTTTGTATCATGCGTTATTTCATTAAAGGCTTCAATAAGCAACGATTGTATTTCTACAGGCGCTTCATGCCAGTAGTATCCGCCACGGTTGTCTTTCCAGTACATGCCCAGTTCTTCGTGCGCAATAGCATTTTCTTTAAGCGAAGCGACAATGGCTTTGGGTGTGGCTTTGTCATTATCACGGTGCAGGCTCAGCGCAATCATGCCCTGGAAATATTTGCTTTCTTTTATCCAGAATTGTTTGGCCTGCTGCTTATAATAATTATATGCTTTCAGTGCTGCTTCATTTACTTTTTTCTCTTCAAAAAAACTGCGCATATACAGGTATTGTACCACTATACCGGTTAAATTATTTTTTTTGAGATCGGCTTTCTGTTTAACCAGATTGTCGTAATCTTCCTTTATCCTTGCATCAGCATATCGCAATGCAGCATCAGTCAGCTCATTCCATTCAGCATAACTTTTTTCCGGAAGGGCATTTAATTTTTGCAAATGTGCCACACTGGTTATAATATACTGGGTGATATATCGGTCGTCGCGGCCACCTTTAAACCATACAAAACCGCCATTGGAGGTCTGCATGTCTTTCAGTTTATTAAAATTTGTTTTTGCCTCACTGCTCATGCGCATCATATCAAACAATAAAGCGATGTGCTGTTTTTGCTCAGTTTCATTTTGTGCCTGCAATACCCAGGGGGTTTCCTGCAGCAAAATGCTTTTCAGCTCTTCGTTTTTTTCAAGACTGGAAACAAGGCTTTTGTTGCCGGAGGAATCGGTACGCCATTTTTCATATACCGCTTTTATACGCGGCGCACTGCTGGCAATAAGCGTGGCCAATGTATTGGCATAGTACCGGTTAAAAGTTTGCTCCGAACATTCATACGGGTATGCTGCAAGGTAAGGCAAGGCCTGAACGGCGTACCAGGCAGGGTTTGCGGTATATTCAACTGTTAACGCGTAATTTTTTTGTGATGATGCCTGTGTAGTATCTGACTTTAGCAATCTTTCAAACTTGAACTGTTTGGTGCCACTGCTACGCATATTCAGGGGCAGGGTTTCAGTAACCAGCATGCGGTTACTCAATACAGGCAATACATTTTCTTCACCATCCGACAATGTTTTTCCGTTAGCCTGCGGCGATGATCTTGCGGTAATGCGGTATAATAAAGGGGTATTAAAATTTTCAGGGATAGTAAGCTGAAACAGCAATACTTCACTTTGCCCGGGTGCAATGGAAAAGCTTTTTACCGGAACGGCATTATGAAACAGATCATCCACCGGTTTATTAGTGGTCGCATCAACCAGCTCTAACTTAGCAAATCCATTGATCAGGCTGTCGCCCATGTTTACTATTTTGGCATTGAAGGCCATCCTGTCTTTTTCCCTTACAAAGCGGGGCGCATTGGGTTGCACCATCAGTTCGTTTTGCGTAACGGCTAACTGTTGGGCATACCCTAAAGCCAGTGCCGGTGTATGGGCAAAGGTCATTAGTTTCCATTGGGTCAATGCTTCGGGCATGGTAAAACCGAACGATACATTGCCCGCACTGTCGGTTTTCAGGTCAGGAAAAAAGAAGGCGGTTTCGTTGAAGTTTTTGCGCGTGCCGGTATTATTATTCCCTGTTGTTACTTCCAATTCCTCTTCTTCATCCTTTGCCTGAACTGTGTCGGCAAGTTCGGAAGCATGCAGGTCACTTTCGTTCATTGCCATTTTGGACTCTGCCGCAGTTGCAATCCCTGCTGCTACTCCCCTGATGCGTTTTTGGGCCCCATAGCCAACCACAACAACATCATTCATCCATGAAAGCCTTACATCAATCAGCCGGTCGTAATTTTTGATGAATACTTCATGCTCTTTCCCGGATACATTTCCCAGGTCATTCCTTTGCCGGGATTGCACATCTATAAAATTCTGTCTTCCATTCCAATAACTGCCCAAATGATATTCCGGCCATATAGCGGGTATAGACCAACTGTGTTGTTTAAACTGATCCAATGATGCATCGTACATGGTAGCCAGCATTTCGGCCGCTACTTTTTCACCCTTTGTGCCGCTTATCTTTACTTCCCATTTTTCTTTGCTGCCAGGTTCCATCTTATCCCTGAAAGTAGTAAAACTGATATTGAGCTGTTTGTTGGTCCAGGGAACAGCAATAATATGGCTGTTCGTATAGAAGCGGTTGTCCTTCACAAAGAACTGCAGTATACCAAAACCGCCACGATCCTCCTCTGTGGCTGTAAAGCGGAAGTCTTTCTTTTCATTAGTCAATGTAAAGAACTGGTAAGTTCCTTCCATGTTGTTTTGTGCAGTAGTGCTCAGCGGTCGAACATCACCCTCAATTTCCCTGTCTGTTTGCTGAATCATAAACACATCCTTGGCCGAAGTGCCGGTGAGGATGGTAGCGGTTTCGGCTGGCTGTACAGGATCCGGTGTACCTGTACTCCAGGCATAAGCCGGCGTTGGCAATGCTTTGGATTTGCTGTCGTACAATTGCACATACTCCATCGCCTTTACTTCAGCCCCATATTTGTCTGTGGCTGTCACTTCAATGGTATACCAACCTTGAGAAGATTTGAAATTTGAGATTTGAAATTTAAAATTGGGCTGAGTAGTGAGCGAATCGGAATATGCTACCGCTCCTTTTTCCCAGTTGCGGTAATCCGATTCATCTTTATATTCATCGTGCGGAAAGAGATTAATGAATTCATCTTCTTTATAGATAAACTGGTCGGGGTTTTCCCAGTAACGGTTGCGAATAAGGCGGCCGGGAGATTGTAAGGGATATATTTTTACATTCGCCTGAACAGGTTCAAACACACCATTCATGTTTTTACTGCTGATGTTAAAAGTTTTAAAACTATCCAAAGCAAGCGGACCATTTTTCGGCAATGCAATATCCAGTTGAATGGCTTTATAGCCTACCTGCACAATTTCCGTACTGCTGCGGGTTTCACCGTTGATATCCGTTACATCCGCTTCAACGGTATAGTCAAAAACGGGTTCAAGCGTTTGGCTGATCGTAAGATCAGGAATCGCTTTAAAACGGATACTGAAATTTCCGGCAGTATCGGTGGTTGTAAGGCCATTAGCGATTTCCATCGGGGTTGTATTGGGCATCCCCTTCCGGTAGTATAGCCAGGGATAAATAAACCTTGCCCGGCGCGATACCCGGTATTTTACGTTAGCTCCGTCAATATTATTTCCGGCATAGGCCTTAGCCGTTCCGGTTATGGTAACGGTATCGTTCACCCTGTAACTGCTCTGAGGCTTGTTGATTTCTACTAAGAACTTAGGGCGTTTATATTCTTCTACCGAAAAATCTGCACTGCTTTGGTTGTATTCTTTTACCAGTATATTAAAATTACCGGTAAGCCCATTTTGCTGTAACTGAAATTGTCCATGTATGGAGCCATATTCATTGAGGGTTAAAGAAAGTGAATCCAGTACCTGCCTGTTCACATCCTGCAGGTATACTTTTACCGTTTTGCCGGTAATTGGTGTGGACTTGCGGGTAGCAGCATTTTTTGTAACGCCTATGCCTTTAAAATATACAGTTTGCCCGGGGCGGTAAATGCTCCTGTCGGTGAAAAAATATATCCTTGCATTTTTTTGTTCAAACTCATCTGTTGTTGTGTTTGCCTCATCTGCATTATAGCGTGTATACAGGTATTCATAATCATCCATGAAAAGATAGTCCTTTTCCCACCTGATCTCCAGCCGTGCATTCCGGTTCTCTTTGCCCGTTGTATTTAATGCAAAGAATCCGTTTTTATCTGCCATTAACGCTTCTGCTTTCTGTAATTTGTTTTTCCGGTCGGTATAATCATATTTGGAAGCCCATACCTGTACCGAGGCGCCGGCAAGGGGTTTGCCGGTGTTGCGGTGCAAAGCGAAGTATGAATTGTTGTTGCTGATATAACTGATATTGGACACATGAAAATATTGCGCCGCCAGCAGGTTTTTAGCGGTGCTGAAGTCATTGTTTACGCTTCCCAGCAAAATATATTCTCCTGCCGGCAGGGCGTCAACTTTTATTTCCACCGAATGATCACGGTAATCATCTGTTGCAGGAAGCTCCTGCTGCCATGTGCGTGCAGCAGGCAAAGCGATGAGTTTATTCCAGTACGCTAACTCGTAGCGGTTTTGCCATTGTTCTTTAAGTGCCTTATCAATTTTTATTATCCTGAAATGGCAGGTAAAGAAATTTTTATAGTTCACCAATGTTCTGAATGCTTCTCCCGGAATATTTACCTTTTCGGTTTGGAGCGTTAAAGATCTACCGAGAATATTATTGAGCAGGTGGCTACAATTGATTGCACCTTCTGTTCCGGGAAAATCTTTTATCGTTTGCTCACAAATTTCTTTTACGGTTTTGAATGCATATTTCAGCTCTTCATTGCCCTTTGTCTCATCATAGCTGCTGCCCTGCTGAAAATGATATTGCGCCAGTAACCACCATGCCTGTGCGGTTACGGATTGTTTTCCATATTGCGCTGTAAGATGTATCAACGCTATCCTGTACAATTCATCCTTACCGGGCATTACGGCATGGCGGTAAACAAATTGCAGCCTCCGCAAATCGGCATCCATCAACGCATCGGGCGCAGTATCATTGCTGTGAAAGGATAGTAGCTGCCTGAAAATGAGCAGTGCTTTATGATGCAGGGAAGAAGAATCATTTGTTTGAAAAGTATGATGAATAAAATCCGCTACCGGGTCAAATGCGGCATTTTCACTAAGGGTGAAAGCATAAGCGGGTTTTGTAATATCTCTTTCATCATTTTCAAAATAATCCAATGCCCTGTGGGCTAACAGATCGTACAGGGTAGGACGAAGTTTCCGGGTATTGCCCTTAATGATAATGGGCTCGTACGTTTCGAGACGGGTTTGCTGCAATAGTTTTTCATCTTCTATTGAAGCCAGGTATAGCGCACTTATTTTTTGATGCAGATCATCCAATGTCCAGGTAGCGATGTCTTCCTTATTTACATTAGCCGTATTGGTTCTGTTATAAAATTTCCAGCGGTTATTTTGAAGGTATTGCCAGTACATTTCGGCTGCTGCGGATTGCAGGATATAACGAACAGGCGGTTGCGCCGTTTGTATCTCCGCTTCCATTTTACGGATATTTTCTTCTGCTCCATTTTCTGTTAAGGGAACGTTGAGATTGATTTGATAGATGAGGGCTTTGGTTAATTGTGCATTGTTCTTTTCTTTCTTAGCCCGCTCATATATTTTTTTTACTTCTGCAATCGCCGATTTGGGCAGGCCTTTTTCATCAATCAGCAAGTCAACTTTTTTCCAGGCATCATCGTAGCTCATTTTGGTTTGACTTTTGGCTTGTATGAATAATAAGGAGGATAATGTACATAACAGCAGGTGTTTCAAAAATTTCATATTGTTATATTTGGATGATGCACGGATGAACCGGGCGATATGTAATGATTAATAATTACAGATGCTGAAGCAATGTGAATTACATAAAAATAAACAAATCAATCTGCAAATGCTAAAAGTATACCTGGGCAAACATTAAAGTAACATACCCAGTCAGGAAAGTTTTAATCTCTCATAACCAATTCTGCATTATCCCTGATCTTTGCGTTGTCCACTTTTACGCACTTAAATTTCAAATAAAACCGGAATGATTTTATGTTGGTTTAAATTCATTCTGATATTATTTCTGCAAGCTCAGCAATGGCGGAATTAGATGTTAAATCATGAGAGTGACGCTACTATTAAAACTCTATCCTCAGCTCACCTCCACAATCAAAAATTTGAGGTAATTGGTATTTTCCATGCCCGGAACGATGGGGTGGTCGGCCGACTGCGCCTGGAATGTTACCCTGCGTAATTTTTTACGGGCGTCTTTGGCTGCCATCGCAATAATATCAAGGAACAATTCCGGCTGTACTAAGTTGGTGCAACTGGAAGTAACAAGAAATCCGCCGGGTTTTATGAGCTTCATCCCCCGTAAATTAATTTCTTTATAACCCGCAACAGCTTTCTCAATATTTGCCCGGCTTTTGGTAAAAGACGGGGGATCGAGCATCACCACATCATATTGTTTTCCTTCCTTCGACCATTTTTTCAATACATCAAAAGCATTTACACAATCAAAGCGGCAAATGTTTTTGTATCCGTTCAATGCTGCATTCTTCCGGGCCTGTTCGCAGGCGTTCTCCGAAATGTCTAAACCTGTAACAGACACGGCACCATAATGCGCTGCATGAATTTCAAAAGTGCCGGTATAACAAAAAGCCCCCAGAACATCGGCCCCTTTTACTAAATGTTGTAAGGCACGGCGATTGTCCTGCTGGTCTAAAAAATAACCTGTTTTTTGTCCATTGGCGATATCAACATAAAATTGTAATCCATTTTCCTTAATAATGATATTGGTATCGAATGGGGCAGATAAAAATCCTTTTTGCTGTGGTAATCCTTCCAGTTCCCGCACAGCTACGTCATTGCGTTCGTAAATGCCTTTAGGATTAAAAATTTTTTGCAGTGCATTTACAATGACGGGCTTCCAAACATCAATGCCCAAAGCAAGTGTTTGTATAACAAAATAATTATTAAACTTATCAATAATAAGTTGGGGTAAATCATCCGCCTCTCCAAAAACCAGCCTGCAATTTTCTGTATATCCTAATCGTTGGCGGTATTGCCATGCTTTTAATAATTTGGCATAAAAAAAATCATCATTTATTTCCTGATTCCTGTTCCTGGTCAATAAACGTATAATGATCTGCGATTTGGGATTTATATAGCCTTTACCTATAAATTTATTATCGTGCGTAAATATTTCTGCTATTTCCCCGGCGGAATAGATTTGTTTGATTTCTTTAATCTCATTGGCAAATATCCAGGGATGACCGTTTTGAATTCTGTTTCCGGTTGTTTGCTTTAATTGTACTTTTATCATGGTTGCAAAGGTAGAGGGGATTTAAAATCTGAAGCTTAAAACTTGCCTGCCGGCAGTCAGGTTTGAAACATCCGGTATTTTCCGCCAATTTGACCTGTAACAAGGGTTGGCAAACTTGTTGCCTGATTTAAAAGCATTTATACAATACATAAGGACTATGGAAGATTTAAAGAATAAGAACGCTGAAAATCACGAAAATGCGTCATCCAATGAAACCGAAAGCTTTAATGAAAGCGCAAATATGACAGATCCAGCAGAATTACCTGAGGAACTGACAGACGAAGCACAAAAGATCCAGGCAGAATTGGCAGAGCAGAAGGAAAAATATTTGCGGTTATATGCCGAATTTGATAATTACAAGAGAAGAAATGCCCGGGAAAGAGTAGAATTGATGCAAACTGCCGGCAGGGAAGTAGTTGTTTCCTTATTAGATGTGTTAGACGACTGCGAAAGAGCCGAAAAGCAATTGCTGGAAAGCGGGCAAAAGGATGCGGTGCAGGAAGGCGTGCTATTGGTGTTTAATAAATTAAAATCTGTTTTATCTTCCAAAGGCGTTAAGCCCATGGATTGTAAGGGCAAAGAATTTAATCCTGATGAACACGAAGCCGTTAGCCAGGTACCTGTTGCTGATGAAAATTTGAAAGGGAAAATAATAGAAGAAATTGTAAAAGGATATTATCTCAATGATAAAATCATACGTTTTGCCAAAGTGGTAGTGGGATTATAATTAGCATATTCAGATATATGAAAAGAGATTATTACGAAATATTGGGTATTTCTAAATCTGCATCAACCGATGAGATTAAGAAAGCCTACCGGAAAGTGGCTATGCAGTATCATCCCGACCGGAATGCCGGAGACAAGACTGCTGAAGAAAAATTTAAAGAAGCCGCAGAAGCTTATGAAGTATTAAGTGATACTGAAAAAAAATCGCAGTACGACAGGTTTGGCCATGCGGGGTTAAAAAATAATGGCAGAGGCGGTTTTGGGAATATGAATACCGAAGATATCTTCAGCCAGTTTGGAGATATTTTTGGAGATGATATTTTCGGTAGTTTTTTTGGTGGAGGAAGCAGGGGTGGCGGACGAAGAAATCATGGGGTGAGAGGAAGTAACCTGAGGGTTAAAATAAAATTGAATTTTGAAGAGATCGCTAACGGTGCCACCAAAACGATTAAGGTAAAAAAATATGTTTCCTGCAATACTTGTAATGGCACAGGTGCAAAGGATAAAGGTGGTGTGCAAACCTGCACTACCTGTGGTGGGAGCGGGCAGGTTAGAAAAGTAACCAATACTTTTTTGGGACAGATGCAAACCGTTACTACCTGCCCGGCATGTAATGGCGAAGGAACCACGATCACCAACAAATGTACCAGTTGCCGTGGAGAAGGAAGAGTATATGGAGAAGAAACGGTAAATATTGATATCCCCGCGGGTGTGCAGGAAGGAATGCAGTTGAGCATGAGCGGCAAAGGCAATGCGGGGGAAAGAGGCGGCCCTTCGGGCGATTTAATAATACTGATTGAGGAAGAAAATCATCAATACCTGCAGAGAGACGGCTTGAATGTTGTGTTTGATCTTCATATTTCCTTTACCGATGTTGTTTTTGGTACACAGGTAGAAGTGCCTACTATAGATGGCAAGGCAAAAATAAAGATACCTGCGGGTACGCAAAGCGGCAAAATCTTCCGGTTAAAAGGCAAGGGTTTTCCTGCAATTAATTCGTATGAAAGAGGCGATCAGCTTATTCATGTAAATGTGTGGACTCCTCAAAATATCAATGCGGAAGAAAAAGCAGCGCTGGAAAAATTACAGGATGCTCCCAATTTTAAACCGCAGCCTGTAAAGGGCGAAAAGAGTTTTTTTGAGCGGGTGAAGGAAATGTTTGGATAGGGAGGTTTCGGGTTTCAGGTCACAGGTTTCAGAGGGGAATGCAACTTGAGCCTTATAACCCTGCCCTTTCTCACTTTTCACCTCTCATCCCATAACCTGCAACTTGCAACTTGTACCCTGCAACTTCTTAGATTGCGGACTTCTGTAAAATAATCCTGAAAGTAGTTCCTTTACCCAGTTCCGAATTTTTTACAAATAGTTGTCCTTTGTGGTATTGCTGAATAATGCGCCGGGAAAGCGTAAGCCCCAATCCCCATCCACGTCTTTTAGTAGTAAAACCCGGCTTAAATACTTTATTTATATTAGTGGAGGCTATTCCTTTGCCTGTATCGGTTATATCTATTTGCACCTGCTGATCTGTTTTGGTAATATCAATGGTAATTACTCCTTTTCCTCCCATTGCATCCAATGCGTTTTTTAAAAGATTTTCAATTACCCAGTCAAACAGCGATGCTGAAATTTTTACAGGAATGGTTTGTGCATTACCCGCATTTATAATAAACTGCACTTTTTCAGGAGATCTGCGACGGATATAATCTACCATATTGCCGATCTGTATCAGGAGGTCTTTTTCTTCTAATTTTGGCGTGCTTCCTATTTTGCTGAACCGGTCAGATACCAGTTGCAGCCTGTCAACATCTTTGGCTAATTCTTCGGCCATCTTTTCATTGTAAGGATCTTCTTTCAGCATCGCCACCCAGCCCTGCAGGGAGGTAACAGGTGTGCCCAACTGGTGGGCGGTTTCCTTTGCCATGCCTGCCCATAGCTGGTTTTGAACAGAACGGTTACGGGTAGCAATAGCATAAAAAGCAAAAATGATAAATAATGCTACGATCAGCAATTGCACCAGTGGATAATACCTCACTTCGCGCAGCAATGCAGAACTGCCGTAATAGTAAAGATCTTTCTTTCCATTAAGGGGATCTGTATATACAATAGGTTCATGCTGACTTTTGAATTGCCTTATTTTTTTTGGCAGGTAGCCGGTATCGTTATTTATTTTTGTGGAATCGAGATTGATGTATTCTACTACCCTGCCTTGTTCATTGACTCTTATAATTGGAATGTCATTGTTGTTGGTAAGAATGGCGGAAACCAGTTTGGTATCCACATCCGGCGGCGAACTGATCAGGAATTTGCCGGCTTCCACCCAGGTTTCTACTTTCTGCCTTTCGTCTGCCGCTATTTTATTGGCCAGGTATTGCGAATAGAAGATCGTGCCTGTTACAATAGCAATGGCAATTACAGACAAAGCCGTTCGCCAGTTAAAGAAACGCTGAAACATATTTAAAAATAGCGAAACGGTAACAATGCTTCCTTTATTTTTGAAAAAATAATTCTTTTACATTGACCCATTATCCATCGGTAGCAGTAGTTATTTTGAACTGGAACGGCAGGAAATACTTAGAGCAGTTCCTTCCTTCCCTTATGCTTACTACATACCCGGGGATACAATTTGTTGTGGCCGACAATGGTTCAACCGATGATTCGCTTGATTTTCTTACCCGGTATTATCCACAGGTTAAACAACTGCGCAGTGCTGTAAACGAAGGCTTTGCCAAAGGATACAACACGGCTTTACAGCAGGTGCAGGCTTCCTATTATGTATTGTTAAATTCCGATGTGGAAGTAACACCCGGATGGCTTGAACCTGTAATTGAATTAATGGAAAGCAATGCCAGCATCGCCGCCTGTCAGCCCAAAGTATTGTCGTGGCACGATAAAACGATGTTTGAATATGCCGGCGGCGCGGGGGGATGGATAGATGCTTATGGTTATGCTTTTTGCAGGGGCAGGGTATTTGACACATGTGAAAAGGATATAGGGCAATATGATGATGTGGCGCCTGTGTTCTGGGCTTCGGGTTGCGCTTTGTTTGTGCGGTCGCAGGTATATCACAGTTTAAACGGTTTCGATGAATTGTTTTTTGCCCACCAGGAAGAAATTGATCTGTGCTGGCGGATGCAACTGTCGGGCTGGCTTGTTTATGTGTGTCCGTATTCGGTAGTATATCATGTTGGCGGAGGCAGTTTACCCAAAGGCAATCCCCGTAAAGTATATTTAAATTACCGCAATAGCCTCATCATGCTTTACAAAAATTATTCATTTTCAGAAAAATTATGGAAAATTCCATTCCGTCTTGTGCTGGATGGAATAAGTGCCGTTCAGCAATTATTCGGGGGTGATAAAGCTTATGCCGGCATCGTATTAAGAGCACATTTCGCATTTTATAAATGGCTTTTATCGGCTAAAAATAAAAAATATTTTCCGGTGAAAAGGGTGGCTCATCCGAACGGGATATATAAAGGCAGTGTGGTATGGCAGTATTTTGTACAAAAGAAGCGCAGTTTTACAGAAATTATTGGGTGAAAAGGGCGAATGTTAGCCGTTAACCGCTATTTTTGCAAAGCAAATTGATAGATATGGAACATGAAATTACAGTAAACAGCAAAAAAGATTTCGCCTGGAGTTGGGTAAAATCATCCAGGTTTTTGTTTTACATGCAGTTGGTAGCCATTATTGCTTTTTTAATTGGCGGGAGCTATGGATTATACAAACACCGGTATAAAGGCAAACCGAAAGTAACAGTACCGGAAAATACCTTATACACGCCCAAGTATAAATAGCAGAACAGTACAGAAATATTTTGCTGTTTAAAAGCAATCCTTAATTTTGCACTCCCCAATCAGTTCTTTAATAAGCGAAAGTAGCTCATTTGGTAGAGCACGACCTTGCCAAGGTCGGGGTGGCCGGTTCGAGCCCGGTCTTTCGCTCAGAATGATTCCATTCGTACTATGCGGGTGGAATTTTTTGTTTATTGTAAAAGCCCTGGTGGTGGTCCCGAAGTATGGGGAGGTACACACGCCCCGATCTGAATCGGGGTGGCGAGCAATGTGGGATCAGCTTTTAAACAGTTCATTATAAAATATTGCCCTGGTGGTGGAATTGGTAGACACGCAGGACTTAAAATCCTGTGGCCAGCAATGGCCGTAACGGTTCAAGTCCGTTCCGGGGCACTCTTTCAGCCGATCAGAAATGATCGGCTTTTTTATTTCGACAACATTTCGACAACACTGCTATCTCTGCAGTTTATCCTTGTTGATTGCATCTTCTGAAATGCGCTCAATTATATTGTTTGGTATACAAGACTTCAAGAGTATTAGATATATACAAACATCAAATTAATGTGTTATATTAGGGGCTTATAGAAACCCATTCCTGGAAGTTAGATGGCTGGAACATTATTAAACTTTATTGAGATTTCTTTGTCCTCCAAGGAAATGACTATTTTTTGCCTTAGCGCTCAAGGTAAAGACATTCGCGAACTCCGAAAAGATTATGGGAATATATTTCATTTTTACTCCCGAGATGGAAATATATATTATTGGAATAAAACTAATACAGCTTCAGTAGATTTAGGTGGTATCTCACATGCAATCACAAAAAAAGATAGTCCACAGATTTTTTCAAAAGTAATTGAATGTGCAATTGTTGATTTTTTTGAATCCATTAAGGACAAGGAGCACAACAACTCTTACAAGGTATTCCGAAAAAATGTCCAACATACTTGGAACTTTATTTCTTCTCGGAATGAATTACAAGGTATCGTCAATGGCATTGCCGCTCACCGAAAGATATCTTATCATTCATTCTTTCTAAAGCCGAAAAATGACACGATTGTTCTAGGATTCACGATGGCTTGTTCGTTAGATATGCGCTTTGTTTGGAAGAAAGAAGAATTAATAACACAAAGAATCAACACGGATAGTATGCAATTTGATGAATTCAATAGTCCAATTCCTAACCTTCAAAATATATATCATTTTCTAGAAGCAACAGGTTCAAAAAACGCATATGATGTTGCCATTGAAAAACTTGAAAATAATGAAACAACCTGCACACTTCTAAAGAAAATTATTGTATGGCTAAATGCCAATAAAGATAAGTTAGTCCTACCCGCAGGTCTGCATATTGAGAAGTTTGCTCTCAATTACTTACCGACTAACGGTCTTGAGTTAGGGGAGATTTATTCACCAAAACGATATTTCTTTAATAATGCAACGAATACCCAACGTTTACAGTATTACAATGATCAGGTAAAAGCATATAAACCATTTTCCTTTGGATTATTTGAAGATAAAAACGTGAGAATTGCTGTGGTATTTCCAGCCCAATACGAGGGAAGTACCGAGATTTTTCTGAATACATTGAAAAAATCTTTGAACAATGACCTACATCTAAGTAAGGTTGAATTCGTTCCAATTAAAGTGGCAGACCTTTCTGTTGCGTCATATAAAAAAGGGTTATACGAAAACAATGAGGGGCTGAAAACATGCAGTTTGGCAATCATCATTGTTAATGAAGCTCATGAGGCTCTAAGCGCGAATGATTCACCTTATTTCGTTTGCAAGGCAAAACTAATTGGACAGGGGTTGCCAACCCAAGACATACAAATTGAAACAATACAAAATAGAGTTCATCCCCTCGCGCTTAGCAATATTTCATTGAATATCTATGCTAAACTTGGCGGCACGGCTTGGACAATCGAGAAAGAAGAGAAATTAAAGGATGAACTGGTAATCGGAGTTGGTTCTACAAAGTCTGCGAATGGTAATAATATCCTTGGCATCGCGCAAATATTTCACCCGGACGGAAGATATATTGTTGGCAACTGTTCGCCTTTGTCTACTTTCGAAAACTATTCAAAAAATCTCGAAGAATATCTTTATGAGACTTTGAGCCAAATTATCGAAGCGCATATCAACACGTCAAAAAGTTTTCGTTTAATATTCCACTTATACAAGTCTGCGAGCCAGCAGTATGAGATAACTGCGATTGAAAATGTAATAAAAAGGTTTGATAATTACACATTTGATTATGCTCTTCTTCATCTAGGCTATGGTCATAATTTCCGCATGTATTTCGATGATGGCAGAGGTAAGCTAAAGAAGGGCAGCTATGTTCAAATAACTCCTTACATGGCACTTCTTCATTTTGTGCCAATTAGTGTGTTGCCTCTTAAAATTGAAATTGATCCAAGGTCAAAAGGCTTTACCGATCTATTTTATTTATCAAAACAAGTATATTGGTTTTCGAATTTATCGCATCGTAGTTACAACCCATCGAAAAAGACCGTAACTATTATGTATCCATCATTAATGGCGGCATTAACTGAAAAATTAAGCCTTGTAGACGGATGGAACTATGACATGTTGGGTTATGTTAGAGACAAACAATGGTTTATCTAGAACAATATATAAAAAATATCAAGGATGCCATACAGCCAGACAATCTTGGCTCCATGGCTTATTATTATCACGCCGATAAAACCTCATTAAAGAACCTCGATTTATCAAGTTATCAAGGACAAGACTTAATAGCAGCCAAGGGCTATTGCGGAATCGATCTAGCCGAGGAAGAAAAGCAGAAGATACTTAGACCTGGATTTAAAGGTATTGATATTTCAAGTACAATATTCAAGTTGGTCGGCGCATATTTTGCTCATTCAACAGCAGTGTCGCCCAAATTTGCGGAAAAATTTCAAGATACATCTCTTAGGAATAAGTATTTTATTTCGGTTTTAGTTTCTGATTACAGAAGCAAATTGGTTGCTGAATTAACGCACTCTCAGACATCGGAAAATTGGCTATACAGATTTTTACTTGGACTAACTACATATGAAAATGATAATTTGGAAGAACTTCAAAAGTTCCTAATAACAACAAATGACGTTATTGATTTGATAATACTTGAAGAACTTCGTAGAAAATTTTTAAGCCAAGAATTTTCAGTTACAAGTTTTATCAACTTGTCAGCCAAGGAAATTATACTACAAGTTCTTGCCAACTTTCAGAACGCTACAAATAAGATTACACAAGTTAGAAGGGCAGGTCGTAGCTCTTTTGAGATTAAGGACGAATATGATGTTCAAGATCTTCTTTACTCTATTCTAAAAGGGATTTTCCCCCTTATGAAAGAGGAAGATCCTGTGCCAAGACAAGGAGCTAAATCATCGAGGATTGATCTGATTGTTAGAGAAGAGGGAATTTTGATTGAGGTCAAAATGATAAAGGAAGCAGATTCAAATGAAAAAGAATTTGTCGAGCAGCTTAAAACTGATATTCAATCATATCACAAAAGTGAATGGTTAAAGTATTTAATTTGTTTTGTTTATGATCCGCATCGTAAAACGAAAGACAAACAAAGTTTCTTTGATCTAAATGGAACGCAATCTGTGAACGGGAAACAGTTTACAATTGATATCATTTTGAATCCAATGTAAACAGTTAGCATAAAAATCTTTTTTGCAGATGTTGGTGTTCGATGCAGCAATGCCGTTGTTGGGTGTTTTCACCAACAACTGAAGCCAAGCATAGAGCCGCATAGTGTTATTGCAGCATTACCGATATAGTAGAAATGTGGCAAATATATTCATGAATATTGCTCCGTTGTCGGTGTTCGTGGATAGGCATAGTGAGTAGGCAGCAACGAATCGTAGCGATAGACAATCAATCTTGCTGCCATTGTTGGTGTTTGTGGAAGGGTAGTGAAGAAGGCATCACCAACAAGAAGCGTGCGGGCATTTACCCAGCCGGACCTGATTCAAAAAGGACAACTTGAAAAAGGGTCATCGGGACACCCGAACGCACTTTTTTCACCTCCGTATTATTGAGTACTAATAAAACTCAAATCAACGAAATGAAAAAAATGAAATAAAAAATGAATTGAATGAAACGCGTAAAATAAGACCAGCGTCAGGTCCTGCTAATAGAGTATTTGTATAAATTATTTGAGAACACACTTTTGCTGTCGAGCTTCTGTTTGCTGAAAACGGAGAACGTGTCGATATAGAATTGCAGGTAGGCATGGGTGATAATGTCATTAGTCCGGCTTTTTCATACTTCTCCCAGGCTAAAAGCAAGATTTTTTATATTTCCTTTTTTTACAAAGATGGGTTTATCGGGCTTTATATAAAGATTTATAATTGGCGCATTGGTAACAATAGGTTTCTCCTTCATGTATTCCCCAGATATCGCGTCCTTTATCTTTACCCGTTTGCCCTCTCCATTCTAAGGAGGACCAATTTTTTAATCTCGCCATATAGGCAAATACCAGCCTTTCAAACCCAAATCCGCCGAAATCTTCGAAGTGAATTTTTGAAACTGGTTTCTGTAGCATGCTATCTCGTTAAATGAAAATAAAACTAGGGATAAATAATCTCATTTTAGCTTTTCCCGGAGTACCAGGTGCCTTTTCCGGTTCCGTTTTGTTGCAGATAGTTATTGCTAACAAGATTTTCTAAATGCTTCTTAACTGTATTTCTATTTGCATTTGTTAGCGTCACGACATTGCTGATCGTAATTCTTCCGCGTGCTTTGAGCAGTTCAAGAATTTGCAATGACAGTTCAGGTAAAGCTGCCATTAAAAGTTTCTCTTTTTCCAGTTTAACTTCTAACCTTTTCTTTTGGTGTTGGAGCGCTTTTAAAAAGAAGACAATCCAGGGTTGCCAATCGGGTACGTCAGTTTGCAACGTGCCTTGTGTTTTTCTCAGGGCTGAATAATAGCCCTCTTTGCTTTGTTCTATAACAGCTTCCAGCGAACTATATGGGACGTATGTGTAACCGTGTTTTAATAAAAGACATGTCGTTAATACACGAGATAATCGTCCGTTCCCATCTTGAAAAGGATGAATTGCAAGAAACTCCACTATAAAAACAGCAATGATGAGAAGAGGGTGTAGTTTCTTTTCGGCAAATGCCTGATTAGACCATTCCACAAGTCTTTCCATCCGTAGAGGCGTTTCAAATGGAGTAGCCGTTTCGAAAACGATACCAAGGCTTTTTCCTTCGGGTGAAAATGCCTCGACAAGGTTAGGTGATTTTTTATACCTTCCATTATGCCAGGTATCCTTTTCACTATATTCCAGTAGTTCCTTGTGAAGTTGTTGGATATAGTTTTCGGTTAACGGGATATGCTCATAGTTCTCGAAGATAAGGTTCATGACATCCGAATAACCTGCAACCTCTTGCTCGTCCCTGGAAGAGAATTTATTTATCAATAGGTTGCCGAGCAGGATTTCAACCTCTTTGTTCGTCAGTTTGCTCCCTTCTATTCGCGTAGAAGAGCCGATACTCTCGATTGTAGCAACACGTTTCAACGAGCTAAGTTGTTCTGGCGCTAGTTGCCCCAAAGCCCGCCATGCGCCTTTGAACTCATCAATTTCCGCAATGAGACTTAAGATCTGTGGTGTTATGTGGAGGCTTTCTATTTTCATACCCATATTATTACCCAAAAATACCCAAAAAGCAACAAATACCCGTATTGTTAACCATAAATACCCATATTTTTGAAAAAAATGAATGGACAATTCAACGTGGAAGAAAAACTTATTAACCCGTCTTGAGATGTCTTTTCATACCTTTTAGCTTACCAATGCATTTATAGAAAGAATGCGGTTTTATGAATTTTTGAAATGCAAGCCAGTAAAGGTTTTTAATATATAAAAAGTCTCCATATGTAAAATGGTTCACAGTGCTACCTGAAATTTCGTCCGTCGGGGATCACTTTTTCCTGCGCCCTTTCACGCGGCTGTGATCTTTTATCAAGACCCGGCGGCAATGATTTTTCGTCAGGGTAGGCAAGGGTCAATACCGGCAGATTTTCATTGTTAGAGGGCGTGAGTTTTCGGAGCAACCGGGAGAAATTGTAACAGCTCCTTACGATCACGTGGATCACTTCACCTTCGATCTGCAATACACCCTCTACCATGATCAGGCGCGACTGCAAAATTTCCTTGCGGAACTTTTCAAAAAGATTTTGAAAAACAACTAAGTTAGCAACACCCGTCTCATCTTCAATGGTCATAAAACAAATTCCGCTGGCCGTTCCAGGTCGCTGTCGCACGAGCACCAACCCCGCAACCTTTACTGCATCTCCATCCTTCCCGTTTGCAAGCGCAGCAGTAGACAGGATATGCAACTGGTCCAGTTGTTCTCTCACAAAACGCACCGGGTGCGCTTTAAGTGAAAGCGATGTGCTCGCATAGTCATGGATCACATGTTCGGATATACTCATTTGTGGAAGCGCCACTTGTTCGGCCTGGGGCTCGGACGGCTGACCGGCAAAAAGCGCTACCGGCCGGTCTTTGGTGGAGACCTCCCACAATGCCTGCCGCCGATCCAGTCCAATGGACCGGAAAGCATCTGCATCGGCTAATTTTTCTATTGCTGCTTCCGGCAAACCGGTATTCCTGATCTCATTGATATGGCTATATCCATTTCCTCTTTTGGCTATTAATATAATAATATCATTCTCCCTCAATCCTTTTACCTGCCGCAATCCCAGCCGTAGCGCACAATACTTACCCGATTTTTCTTCCAGCAGGTTATCCCAGGTGGAGTAATTAACATCAACAGGTCTTACTTCAACCCCATGTTTCCTTGCATCAATGACGATTTGGGCAGGCTGGTAAAATCCCATGGGCATACTGTTGAGCAATGCACAGGCAAATACATCCGGGTAATACCATTTGAGCCAGGACGATACATATACCAGGAGTGCAAAGCTTGCCGCATGGCTTTCAGGGAACCCGTAACTGCCAAAGCCTTCCAGTTGTTTGAATACCCGTTGTGCATATTCAAGGGAATAGCCGTTTTTGGTCATACCTTCTGTGAGCTTTTTTTCAAAATGCGTCACCATGCCTTTGGCCTTGAATGTGGCCATACTGCGCCGCAACTCGTCTGCTTCCGCCGGTGTAAAGCCGGCAGCCACAATGGCGATCTTCATCGCCTGTTCCTGGAACAGGGGAACACCTAAGGTGCGGCCTAAAATCTCTTCCAGTTCCTTTGAAGGGTATTCCACCGGTTCTTCTCCATTGCGCCGCCGCAGGTAGGGATGCACCATGTCGCCCTGTATCGGCCCCGGACGCACAATCGCTACTTCTATCACCAAATCATAAAACGTGCGCGGCTTTAGTCTGGGCAGCATAGACATCTGTGCCCGGCTTTCGATCTGGAAAACGCCAATGGTATCTGCGTGACAGATCATCTCGTATACGGCAGGATCATCCTGTGGTATATTGGCAAGGGTAAGGTTTAACCCGTAATGCAGCTTTGCTTTATCAAATGCTTTGCGGATACAGGTCAGCATACCGAGGGCCAGCACATCAATTTTTAAAAACCCGAGCGCGTCAATATCATCCTTGTTCCATTCAATGCAGGTTCGGTCTTTCATCCTGGCATTGAGGATCGGGCAAAGGTCAGACAGTTTTCCATCTGTTATCACAAAGCCTCCGGTATGCTGTCCCAACTGGCGCGGGAATCCCATGAATTCCCGGGTAAATTGCAAAACCTTGCGCAGGTGTTTGTCCTGGGGATTCAAACCCTGCTCCTCAATCCGTTTGCCCTCGAACCATTCATCGGTAAATTCCCAGATGGAACCGGATATCCGGTTGATGGTATCTACCGATAACCCCATCGCCTTTCCTACGTCACGGATAGCGCCTTTCTGGTGCTGTTGGGTTACCGTAGCCACAATGGCTGCCCGGTCGCGCCCGTACTTTTGATAAATGTATTGCATCACCTCTTCGCGCCGTTCATGTTCAAAATCCACATCAATGTCCGGCGGTTCATTGCGGGCCGAAGAAATAAAACGTTCAAACAGCAGATCAAATTTAGTAGGATCCACCGAAGTAATACCCAGGCAATAACATACCGTGGAATTGGCGGCAGACCCGCGGCCCTGGCAAAGGATATTTTGTTCACGCGCAAAACGCAAAATGTCATAAACCGTCAAAAAATATTCGGCGTACTGCATCTCTTCCATAAATGTCAGTTCATAGTGAACAGCATTCGATATTTTCTCGGGGATACCTTCAGGATACATCTGCCTGGCGCCCTGCCAGGCTAACCAGGTGAGCTCCTCCTGTGGTGAGCGTCCTGCTGTCGTGATCTCTTTGGGATAGCGGTATTTTAATTCCGAGAGAGAGAACTGGCAGGCGGCTTCAATGTGTTTTGTTTGTTGGATAGCATCGGGGTACTGCCGGAACAACCGTTGCATCTCGCTGGTTGTTTTCAGGTACCGTTCTGCGTTAGGATGCAATCTAAAGCCCGCATTGTAAATGGTACATTTTTCCCGCACGCAGGTAACAATATCCTGCAGTTCCCGGCGCAAAGGATGATGATAGTGCACGTCATTGGTCGCCACCATCGGCACTTTATAACTAACGGAGAGTTGATATAAACGATAAAGCTGTTTGGCATCATCACCCCGGTAAGAGCGTGTGGCAGCGATGGACAAATCACCTTTAAATACTTCACTGCACGCTTGCAATTCTTGTTTGAATTTGGAATCAAAATCAAAGCGTTCGTTTAATTCAGTAGGAGGGAGCAGAATAAATTGTATACCACCGGCCACTTCGAAAACATCGTGCTTGTACAGATGACATTCACCTTTCTCGGCCCGGATATTTCCCCTGGTGAGTAAATTAGACAGCTTCGAATAGGCGGCATTGTTAGTAGGATATGCCAGCAGGCTCGGACCGTCTAAAAGGTCCAGTCTGCAGGCGGGGATCAATCTGATGTTTTTCTTTTTAGCGGCAGCATGTGCCCGGACGATCCCTGCAAAGCTATTGCGATCGGTAATTGCAATGGCGCTATACCCGTATGCGGCTGCCTGCTCCACCAGTTCTTCGGGATGGGAAGCACCACGCAGAAAACTAAAGTTCGATGTTACCTGTAATTCTGTATAGCTCATAACTTTCTTCACGCAAAAAATCCATGTATAAACCACTGGTATGTTTTTTCGCTGTCGTAATGCCCGAGGCGAAACAGCCAGTACCT
The DNA here is from genome assembly GCF_009192765.1 of Agriterribacter humi. GTDB lineage: Bacteria > Bacteroidota > Bacteroidia > Chitinophagales > Chitinophagaceae > Agriterribacter > Agriterribacter humi. Next base: position 312,277 of record NZ_VOHQ01000002.1, read on the forward strand.
TTTTCCTTCCTGATCCTCTGCGTAATAATAATCCCGGTGCTGTCCCTGCTCGAACCACCATTCCTGTTCGATACGCTCGGGGCCATCTGCCCTTTTAATAGTATGCAGCTTCCCTTTATACCTGAATAACATGGGCGGGTAATCCGGGATCGGCGCTGTAACTTCAATGCGTTCAGGCCTGGGCAGCAAGTGAATGGGCCGCGGGCGTTTCAGTTCCCATGAACTAGCGGGCGTTTCCTGTAAAGATGTTGCCGGTTTAATGGATCGCTCCGGCCAGTAATGCTCATCCGGTACATACCTGCGAATGGCATTCATGCCGATCCTGCCAGCCAGCCGGTCTATTAGTTCCGATAACCGCAGGTCTTCCAGCCCGCCTGCGCCCTCCCATAATTTTTCCTGGATGGCATAATGATCTTCCACTTTGGGTGCCTGGAGTATAAAAAGCTCAATGCCCAGGTCGGGTTCGATAGTAGAAAGCTTATCTTCAAATAGTTTGAGCAGGTGTCTGGCATTACACGAAGGCCTGTTGGTGCCAATATCAACCTGCTGGGTTTTCCCGTCAACGCGGTAGCCTTTGAAAACAGCCACCCGAAGTCCTTTTTGTTCACGCTGCAATCTGCTGCACAAAGTTTCGAGCAGGCGCTGCAGCGCCATTTCAATCCCTGTCGCTGTCACGATCGGTTCTATGCAGGGCAGCCGTTCGCTGTAGGGAACAATGGGCTGTACCGGTTGAATGATCTCTTCTTCCTGACCCAATGCCTGGTGCAGCCGTGTCATAAAATGCGCTCCGAACCTCCGTTTGAGGGTAGGGTAGGGCATGGTGATAAACTGGCTGATTTCCCGGAGTCCCAGTTTAGTTAATCTTTCAACAGTTTCTGTTTCCAGGCGAAGCGCAGCCGGTGGTAAGGCAAGCAACGCTTCTGTATGCATCCCGCTTTTGACAATGCACGAACCCCGTTCGTAACGGGCGATTGCCCAGGCGGCGCCAATGGTATCGGCGATGGCTAAGCGAACCGAGTAGCCGCGGTCATGAAGTCTTTTTTGTATTTCAGCAAGATAGCGTTCGTCGCCACCCCACAGATGAGCGCACCCGCTAACATCAAGGATAATACCATCAGGAGGATCAATGGCTGCTATCGGTGTAAAGCGGATGCACCACCCGGCAATTTTATAAAGCAACCTTTCAGCAAGTCCTGGCTGGTCATCACGAACCTTCAGACCGGGAAAGATGGCCCTTGCATCGGCAAGCGCCATACCTGCATCAATTCCTTTGGCTTCAGCTACTGCGTTTGCAGCAGTAATGATCATTCTGCCCTGAGATGATGCACTGAGTACAAAGGGCATTTCTTTTAGCCCAGGCTCCCGGAGGGTGAACCAGTCCGTTGTTAAATAGCGGAACCAGATGGAAATAAAACGTCTGCCCATATCACCCGGTTTTTTGTTGCAGTTCGCAAATAATAGATAGGGGCTTTTGCGTGTGGTGAAACTTTCCTTCTGCCCACATCATTTCCCAGGCTCCGGGTTTGCCATTGCGCACTTTAAGGAGTTCTACTTTCCAGCGTGGAAATCCCACACCCGGCAACCCTTCTTCGGGTTCACTGGTCAGAGAACTGATTTGCCAGCGGCAGACAGCGGCGGTGGTAGTGAGATGACGGGGATTGCTTCGAAGGATAAAACCCGTGACCCGGCTTTGTTCAACAGCCAGTTGCAACCGGCGGGAGTTGGTAAAGCTGATTTCGGGGATTTCCGCCACTACTGCGGAGAGCGCACTGCATTTGAGTGCTTCTTCCATCACCCAAAGTTTGTCTTTTTCTTTCGGAACGTCAATAAAAACAACCCGGTCCGCCGTGATACCAAAGCTTTTCAGTGCCGGTGGAAAAATGAAACGCCGGGGACTGATCCACAGCGCAGCACCGCTGTTGCGCATGAGCGACGATAACAGTCCTGCGATAAACCCGCTGGAAGCAGCGGCGTTTTCCGGTCCCCCGGTAAGAAACTCATGGATGGCTCCCAAAGGAAAGCAATTGTTGGGAAATGCATCGTTGATTGTCCCTAATCCCATGTTCGGACTCAATCCATCAGCGGCGGACCTCAGGCCTTGTAGCGGAAGGATATCCTTTTGCAGGCGGGCGATGATATCAGCTTTTGCATCTGTCATGAAAAAAGTCCGGTTGAGAATATTTAATTCTATTTAAACGCATAATTACTAAATTATTTAGTAATGTATTGCATATCTTTTTAGTTATTATACTATAGATTGATCACCAATTCTTTGTCCGTTATTTTGAAAAGTTGTGCGGTCTTGTTTTTTTGTTTTCCAGGCAGCATTTGTAGTACTTCACAGGACAAAATATAAATAGGCTGCACTATCCTGAGCATTGTTTGCAACAGCTATCTTCACACCGGTTTTTCATAGGATATTGGATTTAAAACGGGGAGCATTTCTATGCACCCTTTTTTATTTACGATCACTACTTTCATAAAAAGTGCCCCAATCATAGTACTTTAATTCCCTACGATTAATTCCATTTTTTTTAGCATTTTGGAAAAGTTAATGCCTTTAGCAATGACCGGTTTAAAAATATCACCTTCCCTTTTGATTCGCTCCGGCGCATTATTGATCGTAAAAATCTTTCATTTGTAATCCTTTTTTCCAGAATCCTTCAACAGGGATAGCGCTATGTGGACTCCCTTAAACTTCTGGAATTTAGAGGGATTGTGTCAACGAAAGACGCCACAATAAATATGGGCGCAAGCGCAATCAAATCGGCTCATTGGACTGTCGTTCAAAAAAGAAGAAAACAATCAGGACACAGATGGAGTAATACCGGGACTTAAAGTATGCTCAACCTTCGGATACTGCAATGGACGGTGAGCAAAGGTTGTTATGATCATAAAAAAGCAGCGGCAATTTTAGCTGCACTTAATCGGAAATCGGATGACCGATTAAATTTGCTTAAGTATTTTTGTTAATGTTGTCTATTTTTAGTTGTAAGACAGATCTCCATTTAAAGTGACCCCTTTACAGGGAGCCTATTTTTAAAGCTCTTGAGAATACCCGTTTGTTATTGGGTGAGAGCCGGAAACAACATCAACGTAAGAACAGGATCGGTAAAACACAAAATAAGGTCAACTCCAATATGCAAAAAACAGCATTCAATTTATTAATACTATCAACAGCATTTGCTATCAGTTCGTGTTCTTCTTCTGAAAGATACAAACAGCCCAATGTTAAGTTTACACTCCAGGAATCGCAACTTCCCACGTATGAAAAAAACATTGATCATAGACAACTGATCAGTGATATAGAAAAAGAAGAAGGTTCTATGCATCGGGGTGAACAGATATATGGAACTATCTGCTTTAACTGCCATGGAGATCCCGGTCAAAACGGATCCATTCCCACAGCATTCAAATTCTGGAAAGACACTTTCAAAGTTGGTAATGACCCCTATTCCATTTACCAAACTCTTACCAAAGGATATGGGTCGATGCCTCCTCAACCTATGCTCACCCCTCGCGAAAAATATGATGTCATCCATTTTATCAGGAACAAATTTGTTGCTGAACACAACAAAGGGCAATATTTCAAGATAGACAGTGCTTACCTCGACGGCCTTCCAAAAGGAGATTCAACAGGTCCTAAACCAAAGAAATACGAGCCATGGGCAGAAATGGATTATGGTAATTTCCTTATCAATACATATGAACTGGTTGGTTTGAACCCTCCGCCCCGTGAGCGGTCAGGTGGCGAGGCTCCGCTACCTGATGAGCATCTGGAAGGTAAAAATTTTGCCTATAAAGGCATTGCGATCAGACTGGACAAAGGTAATGGCGGAGTGGCCGCGGGAAAGGAATGGGTAATATTTGACCATGATGTGATGCGGGTTGCGGGCGCCTGGACCGGGAATGAGTTTATCGACTGGGAAGCCATTCTTTTTAATGGTTCGCATAATATTTCTCCGCGAACTGTTGGCGACCTTCAGTTCGAAAATCCTGTGGGACCAGGCTGGGCGGACCCCGAAACAGGTTCTTTTAAAGACGATCGCTTCCTGGCAAGGGACGGCAGGAGGTTCGGCCCCTTATCCCGCAAATGGACGCACTATACGGGACTTTACCAACACAACGACAGGGTGGTCATTTCTTATTCGGTCGGAAACGCAAATGTTCTTGAAACTTTTGGTTCGGAAAAACTGAATAGCCAGTTCGTATTGGTGCGGACACTCAATATTACTCCTTCATCCCGTAAATTAAAAATGAGAATCGCTCCTGACAGCACATCGGTTGCCCTTGTTGGAACAGGTGCAAAACTAAAAATATCCGAAGGATTCAATATTCTTGAAATACCACCATTAACCGCCGTGAAGATCAAATTATTGATATCAAGGGTTACCAAAGAAGAATTAAAAGCGTATGCCCGGAGATCCGCCCACCCTGAATCTCTCGATACTCTTACCAAAGGCGGAAAGGCACGATACCCCGAAAAATTAACTACAATAATCACAAGGGGCGATCAACCAGGCCCGTTCAAAGTTGATATTTTAACGCCTCCGTTCAACAGCGTCTGGAAGAACCAGTTGCGGTTAAGTGGAATTGATTTTACCGCCGATAGAAACAAAGGCGTGGTTTGTTCCACCGATGGAGATGTATGGCTCGTTTCCGGCCTAGCAAAAGATTCAGGAACCTTGTCGTGGCAACGTATCGCTTCCGGCCTGTTTCAACCGCTCGGCATTAAAGTGATCAACGAAGAAATTTTTGTAACCTGTCGCGATCAAATCGTAAAGCTCAGGGATTTTAATGGCGATGGCGAAACGGATTTTTACGAAAGCTTCAACAGCGATCATCAGGTAACGGATCATTTTCATGAGTTTGCAATGGGTTTGCAGGCCGATAAGGAAGGCAATTTATATTATGCCAAAAGTGCACGTCATGCCAGGGAAGCTCTGGTTCCCCAACACGGAACCCTGATCAAAGTAAGCAAAGATGGATTGAAAACAGATATCATAGCTACAGGATTTCGGGCCGCAAACGGAGTTTGTATTAATCCCGATGGGAGTTTTATTGTTACCGATCAGGAAGGTCATTGGAATCCGATGAACCGAATCAACTGGGTTCAGAAAGGCCGTTTCTATGGCAATATGTTTGGTTACAAACCGCCGGCAGATAGTTCCAACGAAGCAATGGAACAGCCGTTGGTGTGGGTTGAAAGGCATCTCGATCAATCACCTTCCGAACTGCTATGGGTTGATAGTAAAAGATGGGGAGCTCTTAACGGCAGTCTCCTGAATTTTTCTTATGGTTATGGCAAAGTGTTTATAGTTCCCCATGAAAAAGTGGGCAATCAAATGCAGGGTGGAATTTTTGAATTGCCTATACCTGCCTTTTCCACCGGTGTTATGCGGGGCCGGTTCAATCCGTATGACGGCCAATTGTATGCTTGCGGTTTGTCGGCCTGGGGATCTACACAAACCCTTCAGTTAGGAGGATTGTTCCGGATCAGATATAATGGAGTACCGGTAATGGTGCCGATTAGCCTGAAAGCTAAAAGGGATGGAATGCAAATAACTTTTGCCAAAAAACTTGATCCTGTAAGCGTAAAGGATATTGCCAATTACAGAATACAAACATGGGATCTGCTACGTTCGAGAAAATATGGTTCCGATCATTATAATGCTAAAGAACTGAAAGTTTCGAAGGCCGAGTTGAGCAAAGACAGAAAGACCCTAAATCTTTATATTTCCGAAATAAAACCTACATGGGTAATGGAGATCGGCTACCAGTTGAAGGACATTGACGGGGAGAAAGTTGAAGGGCTTATCCAGAATACAATATATGATTTAGGGCCCGACCCAATAAAATAAGCAGAAGCAAAAGTAAGAGATCGTTGTGGCGGGACAGGGGCGTAAAGTGATATAATATTCAATGCCTTCGAAAGTTCTGACAGTCGTACGATTTGTTTATAATTAATCAGGCAACTTGGAGATAGCGTGTTTCAAATCCCAGCTAACTAAAAGTTCCTTAGCTTCCGGAGTCCACCGTACTATCTGAATATTACATATAAAATGCAAATCATTCGAAAGGGTAGCTTCCTGCTAATGATTGGAATTGTTTTATTGCCTGAATTTTGAAACGTAAACTTAGCTGTTTAGCAGTTTGGAAGAACCGTATTTTTTATTCCCCATCCATTATTTCAGCCGCACAATATTGGTTTTAAATTATATTTACATTAACATTTTATCGTCCGATAAAAGGATGTTTTTGAATTACATTTAATTAGAAATAAGTAGGATTCGATTAAATAAATGTTTTTTTCATACACCAGACAAACACCGGAAAGCATTTTAGTCAACCCAATATAAAATACATAAATGAAGGTAATTGTATTTACAATCCCTGTAGGTGTTGGTAACTCCTTTCATCTGCAGGAGGATCGTTTACCCTACTTTTATCCTCATTTGCATCGCCACAATGAAATCCAGATCACGTGGGTCATAAACGGAGAAGGGACGTTGATCATTGGAAATACCATGACGCCTTTTACATCCGGGGATCTCTTTGTTATCGGCGCCAATCAGCCCCACTGGTTCAAAAATGATCCCAACTATTTTATCCCAACCAGCCCGCGAAAAATCCACTCGGTAAATATATTTTTTAATCCAACAGGATTCATATCGCATTTGCTTTCATTACCCGAAATGCTCGGTATTAAAAAATTTGTGAGCCAAACCGAACTTGGCCTGCAGGCATCAAAAAGAGATTCGGAAAAGTTGGCTGAACATTTCTTAAAAATCAGGAATAGTTCTGCAGGTTTTCGACTGGCGTATTTTATTGAATTACTGCAGGTAATGGCAAACTTAAAAAAGTGGAAATATCTGTCTGCCGAATCTTTTGAACATGCAATTACAGATAGTGAAGGATTGAGAATGAATGATATTTATCGTTATACGATGGACCACTTTACTGAAATGATTACCCTGGAGCAAATTGCATCTGTAGCGCATTTAACACCACAGTCATTTTGCCGCTATTTTAAGAAACATACTACTAAAACATATATCAATTTTTTAAATGAGGTAAGGATTAATGAGGCCTGCAAAAGATTTATTGAAATGAATTTCGATAATATAGGCAATATTGCTTACCAATGCGGATTTAATAATGTAGTGTCTTTCAATCGCGTCTTTAAAAGTATAATGGGTAAAACACCTAAAGAGTTTATTAAAATTTATCACAAAGAGAGTTCACTTTGAATTGCCCGTAATATCAAAAGCAGAAGAACTTAGTAAAGAATGTGAAATTACTACCGCCAAAAGCATATCACCAGGAGATCAAACTTAGCTAGTTTAGAAAAATTAATTACATGAAAGATTCCGGTATCGGTTCAATAGATTTAATTATAATACTGGCTTACATTATTGGCATTCTGGCAATTGGCCTGCTCAGCGTAAGGAAGAAGAAAATGACCAGCATCAACTATTTTTTGGCCGGACGAAGTTCCAAATGGCCAATTGTAGGCGCTGCTGGGTCTTGCAGCTTCTGGTTATAGCGAAGGATGGGCGTGGGGTAATTTTGAATGGATGGTGTTTTTACATTATTCTGCTGACACTTATATTCGCGCCGTTTTATTTCAAAACCCAAATTGCTACGCTTCCTCAATTCCTGGAAAAACGATATGGACCCGCATCAAGAACATTTGTTGCTTTTATGGGAACCGTTATAGGTGGACTAAAATCGGTTATGTTAACAGAAACGGTACAAACGATTATTCTTATTTCAGGCGCTGTATTACTTACCATTTTTCCCATTCTTGAATTGCCGCGACATGGAATAATCTCTTTTGCATTATTTAAGGATGCTTAAACGCTTCAGACCTAAAACTACCGGTAAAGCGCAGGTGTTTTTGGGTCGTATTGCGGCTGTTATTATAATGATTGCAGCCATGCTTTGGTCGATACAGGGTGGAAATTTTTCCGGCATTTTTGAAGCGATCAATAAAATTGCCGCGGCAATGGCCCCACCTATTACCAACGGTTTTTTTATTGGGGGTTTTTAGTAAACGGGGAACCAAAGAAGCTTCCATAGTAACACTTTGCCTCGGATTTGTGCTTGGCATAATTTCATTTTGTTTTGACTATGTGCCCATCAGTGGCAAAATGTATATAACCAATGATTGGGGTATTCCATTTATGATGCAGGCCTGGTGGCTGTTTTGTTTCAACTGCATTATTTATTACGTTGTTAGTTATTTAACGCCCAGGCCAGATCCCAAAGCAATTGCTGAGTGCACGTGAAAGAGTCCATTTTCTGTACTTACCCAGGGAAAGTTTAAAGGAGTAAAAGACATACGCTTTTTAGCCGGGTTGCTTTTGTTGTTCCTCGCTGTCATGTACAGCATTTTCAGATAATAATTATAAGGACAGGGTTCCGTATTTGATCTGCGTCTGCAAATATTGGCATTTGCAAAGATATATCTGTAGTTCAAATAAAAAGAATATGGATATGAAGTGCAGATAGAAAGGCGTTTTAAAAGATGGGAAATTTTGTTGCAGACTGGATAAAATTCGTATGCATGGTAGTGTTGGATCAATATATCTTTATTACCTGATTTAATTACAGGTTGAGTGATTAGCAAGTCAGCTAACGCGGCAATTCTTACACAGCATTTAATTTAAAGACCAAAATTCTGATTATGAAGAAAATCCTGACTGTTTTTGGAATATTCCTGTTGTTTACAGGAATAAGCGCTACGGTTTGTGCACAGCGGCGGCAAATAACCGGCACTGTGCTAAACAGCGAAGGGGTTCCCATTAAATTTGCCACCATAAAAGTAACGGGGACCAGCGTGGGCACCAGCGCAGATGAACAAGGTGTATTTAAAATTAATATTGACGGTCATGACGAGTTGGAGGTTACTGCTATTGGTTTCGAACCGAGTACTATTAAGTTGGGCAAAAACAATTCAATCGTTGTTACACTGATTTCAGCCAAAAATAATTTGGGTGAGGTAGTGGTTACAGCCCTTGGACTTTCGCGGGCTAAAAAAACACTTGGTTATTCGGTACAGGAACTTAACAACAGTGCGCTTACCGATGCTGCCGATAATAACATTATAAATACTGTTTCCGGAAAGATTGCCGGCGCCCAGGTAACAAGTGGTGGCAGCACAATCGGTTCTTCCTCAAGAATTGTGATCAGGGGTAATGCATCTTTTTCCGGCAATCAGCCTTTATTTGTTGTAGATGGAACGCCGATTGATAATACTACTACCAATCTTGATGGCGGTGGCGGAATAGATTGGGGTAATACCGCTTCGGATCTTGATCCCAATGATATAGAGTCTATGACCGTTCTTAAGGGTGCTAATGCAGCAGCATTGTATGGAAGCCGCGCTACCAATGGTGTTATACTTATTACCACAAAAAAAGGTTCTAAAAATAAGGGACTGGGCGTGGATATTAATTCATCGGTCGTGTTTAATGTACCGGGTTATTGGCCAAAATTTCAAAATGAATATGGTGGCGGTTGGGATGGAGAAGAATTTATCTATAAGAAATTCCTTGAGGATAATCCCGGTTCGACACTTACCTATAACGAGTATGCCAACCAGTATTCTTACAAATATGTAGATGGAAATGGAGGAGGCATCAACGATGCCTGGCCGATTAACTGGGGGCCGCGTCTTGATGCAGGCCTTAAACTTGATCAGTGGTCAACAGGGCCTGCCAGTCCATGGGTTTCTAGAAAAAATAACTATAAGGATTTTTATAACACGGAAATTACAACAGTAAACAGTGTTGCCGTTAGTGCAGGGGGAGAAAGGGCTTCCGGTCGCTTCGCATTCACCAACCAGAACACGCCAACCGGGATATTACCCAATACCGATCAAAAACAAAATACGATCAACACAAGCTTTACCTTAACTCCTACAGACCGGCTCTCTGTGATTGGCAATATTTCCTACCTGGTAAAAAGCAGTGACAACATTCCTGTTAACGGTTATACAGGGGTGGGGGTTGATTTTGCATGGACAGAACGGGATTTTGATACCAAATATTTACGCGAACAATTCGAAAAAAATGGTAATGTCAGTATGTTTCCCGGAGTCGATAATTATTACTACTACTATGAGAACCTCAATAGTCTTAACAGGGAAAGGGGCTTTGGAAACGTCACTGCCACCTATAAGATGACGAACTGGTTATCTGCCATGGCTCGCGGCGGTACAGATTTTTATACGGAGAAGAGGAAATCGATAACGCAGTCTGGTACTGCAAACAATGTCCGCAGAGGCCAGGGCGGGCAATTTAATCAAACCAATATTTTCACAAGGGAAACAAACCTCGATTTCATTTTAAATTTTGATAAAACTTTTGGCAATATCCGGGTTGACGGTCTTGCGGGTGCGAATTACCGTGATAATGTATACAACAGTACATACCTGGCTGCAAGCAACCTTACTGTTCCTGATCTGTACACCATTTCAAATGTTAAGGGAGCACCTACCACTTCCATGTTTGACAGTAAAAAAAGAACCAATAGCGTTTTCGGGTCAGTTAACGTTTCGTATAAAGACTTCCTGTTTGTTGGTGTAACGGGACGTAACGACTGGAGCTCTACTCTTCCACCAGACAACAGGTCATACTTTTATCCCTCAGCCAGTCTGGGTTTTGTGGTAACGGATGCATTTAATATTAAATCGGATGTTTTATCCTTTGCAAAAATAAGAGCCAGCGTGGCAAAGGTTGGTGGAGATACCGACCCCTATCAACTGAGCAGAACTTACTCAGCCAGTTCCTTTAATTCCATCTCCATGTTTGCGCCAACCGGTACTTTACCGCCAGCTAATTTAAAACCACAGGAAACAAACTCTTATGAAATTGGAGCTAACCTGCGGTTTATTAAAAACAGGTTATCACTTGATGTAACTTATTACGACCAGATAACGGTAAACCAAATCATAAGCGTTGCCACTTCCACTACTACCGGGTATACCGGTATGCGCTTGAATGCCGGTGAGATTGAGAACAAAGGCGTAGAAGTAATGCTCAACGCACGCATTCTCGAAAGTACTTCGGGCTTTAACTGGAACATTGCGGTTAACTGGGCAAAAAATACAAATGTGGTGAACGAATTATATGGAGGCTTACAATCGTACCAGATATCTGCCGGCTTCGGTGGCGCTTTAACGTTAGGAATTCCCGGACAGAAATGGGGAAGTATCTGGGGACTGCCATTTGTCAGAGATGACAAGTCGGGCAAAATGGTTGTGGGAGATGACGGTATTCCCTTAACAACAAATGTTGCCAAAAATTTTGGAACGGTTACTCCTGATTGGATCGGCGGTATCAACAATAGCTTCCGGTATAAAAATATCAGCCTGAGCTTTCTTATTGATATGAGGAAAGGCGGCAAATTCTTCAGCACTACCGCATGGCATGCTTATCCAACCGGAAGCTACGAGGTAACTACAGCGGATAATGTAAGAGAAACAGGATTGATACTGGATGCGGTGAAAGAAGATGGCACACCAAATGATGTGCGTGTATCTGCCCAGCAGTATTATGGAGGCGCCTGGGTATGGAATAATCATGAATATTCGATTCTTGACGGATCCTATATAAAGCTGAGAGAAGTGATCCTTGGATACAATTTCAATGTAAAAAATATTCAATGGCTGAAGAAACTGAACCTGTCTGTTTTCGGAAGAAATCTTGCCATACTGCAGAGGGATGAAAGCACTGCTAAGTATGGACTGGATCCTGAAGTAGGAATGGGCGGCGGTAATGCAGGTGTTGGCTTTGAAAATTTCCAGATACCTACTACCCGCAACTTCGGGTTCAAACTCTCTGTAACCTTCTGATTTTTTAATGAAGACTGAAACGTAAAGACATTCGACATGAAAAAAATATTAACGACGCAATTGTTTCTTATTACCGGCACATTGTTAATACTTGCAGGTAGTTGCACCAAAGATTTTGATTCCATCAACGAAAATCCAAACGCGGCTACTGTTGTTCCGGGCACCAACGTGCTGGGCCGCGGTATTATTTCCTCAACCAATACTTTGTTTGGAGAACGGTTAGCGATTTATTATACGGGATCCTATGCAGGGCATACTGCCGCCATAGGACTGGGAGATTACGAGTACCGTGTAGATATTAACAACAGTATGTGGCGTGGAATGTACATTGCCATGACCTACCTGCTGGACGCAGCAAAAATTGCGAAGGAAGAGGGAAACAACAATCTGTATGCGGCTGCAATGACGCTGAAAGCATACGATGCTCAAAAAACTACAGATATGTGGGGCGATGTTCCCTATACGGAAGCCTTTCGGTTAGATTCAAGCATACTATACCCGAAGTACGATGACCAGCAGACGGTATATCATGCCATTTTAAGTGAACTAAAAGAAGCTGCAGAAATTTTTAAATCTGGTGGTACAGATAATATTGGTGTGGGCGACTTTATTTTTAAAGGGGATGTTGCAAAATGGAGAAAATTCTGTAATTCGCTTCGGTTGAGAGTGGCCATCCGCATATCGCAGGTGGATGCTGCAACAGCAACCGCTGTTATATCAGAAATACTGGGCGATCCTGCTTCTTACCCCGTTATGACGGAGAATGAGGATAACGCGTATCTATGGTTTCCCGGTGTTTCTCCTGATACCGAACCCTGGTATAACCGGTTGGGCACAAACGGTGCATATACCGATCAATACCGCATGAATGATGTATTGGTAAGTGCGCTTAAAGATAACAGTGATCCTCGGTTATCCGTATATGCACGGCTCAATAATAATGGGGGTTACAACGGGTACAAATTTGGTCCCACACAGTTAAGCGATCCGGTAAACAATGGTAATAACGTATCGGGTATAGGCGAACGGTTTGCCAATAATCCGTCCGGCTTTTCTCCTTTTATGAATTGTTCAGAAGTAAGTTTCATCAAAGCTGAAGCATATGAAAGAAACCTGGTAACAGGAGACGCTGAGGCAGCATACGAAGAAGCGATTACATTATCCTGTACAGAAAATGGTATTGCCGGTGGTGATATTGCAACCTTCCTGGGCCAGCCGGAAGTAGCATGGGACGGTGGCAGCACCTCTAATTTGCACAAAATTTATTTGCAGAAATGGATCAGCCTTTTCAAACAATCAGAAGAAGCCTGGTCAGAAGCCAGGAGAACTGATATACCCCTGATGACAAATATTGCCAAGGATTATTCAGCTACCCATAACAGGCCACCATTCAGGCTGGCATATGCAGATGAAGAAAAAACATTAAATACAAGTTTTCCTACCGATGTTACAGAAGATGATATTTTCTGGGGTACACAGGTATGGTGGGATACAAGAACGGGTGTTCATTAACAGCATTTGGATTTTATTTAATGAAAACTAAATAAAGAAAACCTCTTAACAGGGATATTTCTTTTCCCGTGCGAATCTTAGCGGGCAATTTTTCACAGGGGTCAATAAACGGTTCCCGGTTTTATTAATTTTTGGTATGAAAAAAAATGTTTTTGCCTTCTTTTTATTGTTGTATTGTTCGCTACAATCAATATATGGCCAAAATACCGGTATCAGCATTGATAATAAAAGTTTTGATCCTTCAACATTACTATGGTACCGCTCTCCGGCTTCTGTTTGGGAAGAGGCATTGCCGGTAGGAAACGGCCGGTTGGGTGCAATGGTATTTGGAAAATATGGTGAAGAAAGAATACAGCTCAATGAAGATACTTACTGGTCTGGTGGCCCATATTCAACTGTAGTTAAAGGAGGACATGAAAAGCTGGCTGAAATTCAGAAGGATATTTTTGAAGGGAAACCGCTGGAGGCCCATAAATTATTTGGAAGACATTTGATGGGATACCCGGTAGAACAGCAAAAGTATCAATCGCTGGCGAATATTGTGCTCACCTTCAAAAACGAAAAAGAAGTAACTGGTTACAAACGGTGGCTCGACCTTGCAACAGGAACAACTGCTGTTGAGTACAAAGCACATGGCGTTACCTATACCAGGGAAGTGTTTTCATCGGTGCCCGATCAAACCATCGCTATCAGAATTACTGCTGATAAGCCAGGAAGCATTTCTTTTACAGCTGAGTTAAGGGGTGAGAGAAACAGCGCCCATTCAAACTATGCTACGGATTATTTCAGGATGGATGGTAAAGGAAATGATGAACTGGTGCTCACGGGCAAATCAGCCGATTATATGGGCATTGAAGGAAAACTTCGCTATGAGGTAAGATTAAAAGCAGTAGCAGATGGCGGTACTATGAAAGTGGATGATATTGACCTGGTAGTTGAAAATGCAAATGCAGTAACGTTGTATTTTGTAGCTGCTACTAATTTTATAAATTATAAAGATGTAAGCGGCGACCATCATGCAAAAGTTGAAAATTACCTGAAAAATATAGAAGGAAAATCTTATGACGGCATTAAAACGGCTGCCATAAAAGATTACCAGTCTTTATTCAACCGGGTGAGCTTAACACTTCCTTCAACAAAAAATTCATTTCTGCCAACCGATGAACGTATAAAAGCAGTTGCTACAGCATTAGATCCACAACTTGCTTCATTGGCTTACCAGTTTGGCAGGTATGTGCTGATCTCATCTTCGCGCCCGGGCACAGAACCGGCGAACCTGCAAGGAATATGGAATAATAATATGAACCCGTCGTGGGATTCAAAGTATACAACCAATATCAATGCTGAGATGAATTATTGGCCTGTTGAATCCAGCAATCTTTCGGAACTGGCGGAGCCTTTAATTCAATTGGTAAAAGATGTTACTGATCAGGGTAGCCAGGTGGCCAAGGAACATTATGGTGCAGGTGGTTGGGTATTACATCAAAATACAGATATATGGCGTGTTGCCGCGCCGATGGACGGACCAACCTGGGGCACATTTACTGTTGGAGGTGCCTGGTTAACAAATCAATTGTGGGAGCATTACCTCTTTACATTAGATAAAAATTATCTGAAAGATATTTATCCGGTGATGAAAGGTGCTGTGCAGTTTTTTATGGATTTCCTTGTACCCTATCCCAATAATGATAAGAACTGGTTGATTACATGTCCTTCCACTTCCCCGGAAAATCCACCTAAGGGTCCGGGTTACCGTTATTTTTTTGATGAATTAACCGCCATGTATTATTTCACTACTATTTGTGCAGGTGCTTCTATTGACATGCAGATCATCTCTGATCTTTTTGGTGGCTATATTGATGCATCCAAAGTACTGGGAGTAGACGAAGATTTGTCAACTGCCGTTACAAAGGCCAGGGCCCGGTTAGTACCACCACAGGTTGGATCAAACGGTATGTTGCAGGAATGGGCGGAAGATTTTGAACAAATGGAAGACAAGCACCGTCATATTTCGCTGTTATACGGGTTGTATCCCGGCAACGTGATCTCGGCAAAAAGAACGCCATCTTTAATTGAGCCAGTGAAAAAAGTACTTGAAGAACGGGGCGATGAAGGCACCGGCTTTTCAAGAGCCTGGAAAATGAGTTTATGGGCAAGACTGTATGATGGGGACAGGGCGTTGAAAATATTTAAAGGCTATCTTAAACAACAAAGTTATCCGCAACTGTTTGCAAAGTGTTATACGCCACTGCAGGTAGATGGCACATTGGGAGTTACTGCCGGTATTACAGAAATGCTGCTGCAATCCCACGAAGGCGTGATTGATCTGTTACCTGCGCTACCCACAGAATGGGCAGAAGGAAAACTGACCGGCGCCTGCGCACGTGGCGCTTTTGAAGTAAGTTTTGAATGGGAAAAAAGCAAAATCACCAAAGCGGTTATCCTTTCGAAGCAGGGAGGAGAATGCAGTGTAAATGCAAAGATCCCCGTGGTGATAAAATCAAACGGAAAAAAAATTACTTTCAAAAATGCAGGCAATGGCGTAATAAAATTTCTCACGAAAAAAGGAGAACAATATTATATCACCCCAAAATAAATTCAGGTGGGAACAAAGAATTTCATCAGCCTGTGCAGGGCTTGTATTTTCTTCCTGCTCATTTTTTTATCGCAGGTAACGGTTGCGCAGGTAAAGAAATTACAACAACCGTCGGGCGGACTGAAAGGTTATATTACGATGCGGATACAACCTCCACCTGATGGCTTTGGTTATGGCATCAGCTTTTATTCAGGGGTATGGCCTTTGCTTGATAAATCACTTTCTGATTTTCAGATAGGATTGCCTTCTACATGGATCATTCCTGATAACCGCGGATTTAATGAACCACTTTGTCCTCCGGGAACCATTGCCAGGGATAACTGGGATGAAAGGGGTCCTTCCTACAGGGATGTTTTTCAAACAATTGAGGGAGGACTGGGCTTTTGGGCAAGCACACAATTTAGTTCAACTACACCCAAGTTCCGCATCAATGGTACGCCTAACTGTTACAACAGCGAAATCTCCTCACCTGGCTGGGGATTTGGTAATCCCGATCCGCTTGACGCTAACGGAATGGGACTGGCGCAGCTCAGTAATCGCCTGGTTATACCGCCAGACGGACTCACTTTTGAACAAGGCGATGCAGGAGATCTGTTCGGCAATGCATGGATGGTGCTTCCCCTAATGGAAGCCAAAGCAAAAAAAGCTGCCGATGATGTGCCTACCGGTAACCAAAGCTGGACAGTATTTATTAATGCAGCTAATTTTAAAGGCCCCCTGGCTTTTTATGTACCCGCTGTTTGGAGTCGCATTGCAAAAGGCTATCCAACAGCAGAGGGTCGTAGTTTAGATGCCAAACCAGGAATTGCCGGAGGCGGCGCTATGGAAGTAAATACCGTTCCTTACTTTGAAAGTACAGATGCAAAAGGAACACGCTATTCAAAAGTGCCCCGGTTGCAATTTCCCGTAAATAAAGAAGGCAATACTGTATTGATGCAGGATGTAACCATGTATTCTGCGGATGCATTGTATCGTCAAATGGAATTAATGATCACTTCAGGAAACATTGTAAACGGGCAGTTCAATAACGCCGGGGCCTATACGGCAAAATGTAAAACCTTACCCATCGTATTGAAACAGGGTGATGAAAATATAAAACTAACGGACTTATCTCCGGCCGTTGAAACTACTATGTTCGGCGAATCCTCTTTCGGTCTTAACTGGAAGAGTGCTAAAAAAACAGGATATTTCCCAGAATATTTTAAAAAGCAGGGCGATAGTATGATTGCTATTACTGCAGCGCAGGTTCCTGCTGAAACGCATTTAAGAGAGCAAACATTTACTCCCGGCAAAACCGGGAAGGCTTACACTTCACCCAAAGAAAAAGGAACAGTCTGGACAACACCCGGTCCAAAAGCTGGCCCTTATACTGCCTCCTTAAAAGATGGTTCAGTTATTACTTATTATTGGTATCGTTTTACTGATCAGCCTTCCATCCAATCACTTGCATTAAGCACAGCAGAAAAGGAGCGGCTTCAAAAAATGGTTGAATTCATTCATACCCACTGGACAACAGATAAACAATATATGTCAGCTCCGTCGAGAGGGAAATTGGCCAGCTTAGATAAGGCAATTCTTGTTAATCCACCTAAAGGGTTGGAAATTGGATACGTACCTGTAGTTGTTCGTCAGTCAGGGAAAGATCAGTAATGCAGGCAAGGTATATTAAGAATATTCAGGAAAATCATAACCATCGAAGAGATGAACAGAACATTTAAATTAATCAGCAAACTATTGGTTTTTACAGTTGTTTTTTGGCACAACGTCTTACAGGCACAATCAACAAAAACTTCATTAAACCTCGAAGATATTTTCAGCAACGGCGTTTATCATCAAAAAGGATTTGGACCTGTTCGCTGGATGAAGGATAATAATGGTTATTCCACATTGGAGGCAAATAAAACCTATGGCGGAAATGATATTATCCGGTATGATGTACGTACCGGTGAAAGAATTGTGTTGGTTTCTGCACAAAAATTAATTCCCCAGGGAGAAACCAAACCGTTAGTGATCGCCAATTATAGCTGGTCTGATGATGATAGTAAATTATTAATTTTCACCAATACCAGGAGAGTGTGGCGTTACCATACCCGGGGCGATTACTGGGTGTTGAATGTAAAAACAGGACAGTTGCAACAACTCGGTAAGTCGGTGGAAAGAACAACGATGATGTTTGCGAAATTTTCTCCTGATGCTACCCGGGTTGCTTATGTAAGCAAATACAATATTTATGTAGAAGACATTACTACCGGTGGCATCACCCAGATTACATATGATGGCGGTGGCGGTATCATCAACGGCACTTTTGATTGGGTATACGAAGAAGAGCTCGATGGCAGGGATGGCTTCCGGTGGAGCCCGGATGGTAAGAATATTGCCTACTGGCAGTCTGACACCAAAGGTATCGGCACTTTTTTCCTGATAGATAATATTGATTCTATTTATTCAAAGCCCATTCCACTGCCTTATCCCAAAGTGGGCACTACTCTATCAGATGTAAAAATTGGCGTGGTTGCAGCAGAAGGTGGTTCAACAAAATGGTTTGATATTCCCGGCGATCCACGCAACAATTATCTTGCCCGCATGGATTTTGTGCCAAAGTCAAATGAGGTGATGATCCAGCAACTGAACCGGAAACAGGATACTAACTTTGTATGGATAGGAGATATCAGTTCCATGAAGCTGCAAAACATTATAACGGAAACGGATAAGGCTTTTTTGGATATCCATGACGATACCCGGTGGCTTGATTATGAACAATCTTTTACCTGGTCGAGTGAACGCGATGGTTGGTTACATTTATATAAAGTATCGCGTGATGGTAAAAAAATAAGCCTGATCACCAAAGGAGACTTTGATGTGGTGTCTATTTCCTGTATTGATCCTGCAGGAGGTTTTGTATATTATATTGCTTCTCCTGATAACTTTACACAACGTTACCTATACAGAAGTAAAATAGATGGTACGGGAAAAGCAGAAAGGATTACACCCGCTGAAATGGCAGGACAAAGCAATTACCAGGTGTCTGCCAATGCAGAATGGGCCATACAAACATTTCAGAATGCTATTACGCCGCCTGTTATATCACTCGTAAAACTGAAAGGGCATAAAACAGTAAAATTGCTTGAAGATAACAGTGAGTTAAAAGCGAAATTTGATAACCTGGGATTACAGCCGAAAGAATTTTTCAAGATAGATATTGGCGATGCGGTATTGGATGCGTGGATGATAAAACCCTCCGGTTTTGATGCTGCCAAACGATACCCGCTGCTTTTTTACGTGTATGGCGAACCGGCAGGGTCTACTGTACAGGACAACTGGGAGGGAGGTGATCTGTGGCATCAGTACCTGGCGCAACAGGGCAATATTGTTATCAGTGTTGATAACAGGGGCACCAGAACACCGCGGGGAAGAGACTGGAGAAAATCTATTTACCGTCAGATAGGGATATTGGCATCTGAAGACCAGAGTAAAGCAGCCCTTAAAATTTTTGAACGGTATCCTTTCATAGATCGTTCGCGGGTTGGTATCTGGGGATGGAGCGGCGGCGGACAAATGACGCTCAACTGTCTGTTCAGGTATCCAAATATCTACAAGTCAGGACTGGCTGTTTCGTTTGTTTCAGATCAACGATTGTACGATGCTACATACCAGGAACGGTACATGGGATTGCTGGATGATAATGCCAGAGGGTATCATGATGGATCCCCGATAAACTTTGCAAAAAATTTGCAGGGCAAACTGATGATCATTCATGGCACGGCAGATGATAATGTTCACTACCAGAGTTTTGAGATGCTGGTGAATGAACTCATCCGGTATAACAAGCTTTTTAACATGATGTCTTATCCAATGCGTTCCCACGGTATATATGAAAGAGAAAATACTTCTCTTCACCTGCGGCGAACCATGGAGAAATTCTGGAAGGACAATCTTTAATTGATCACCATAAATGAGGAATAATGGAAAACTTTCCGAGTATTTTTAATGATGTGATCGGACCAGTAATGCGGGGACCATCAAGCTCTCACTGTGCAGCCTCTTTAAGAATCGGAAGATTATGCAGGGATCTGATGGGAGGGCAGTTGAATCATATCCTGATTGAATTTGACCCCAACGGATCGCTTGCAACTACGCATAAAAGCCAGGGTTCGGATATGGGATTGTTTGGAGGATTTCTCGGTTGGGAGGCGTATGACGAAAGGCTGCCGCAATCTGAACATTTCCTTGAAATAGAAGGCATAAAAGTAGAAATTGAGATCCTTGACATCGGAGCTGATCACCCCAATACCTATAAACTTGCCCTGAGCAACAAGGTAGAGAGCCATACTTTAACGGCTATCTCAACCGGTGGCGGAATGATTGAAGTAATTGAAATTGACAGGAACAAGGTGTCGATGGCAGGAGACTTTTATGAAACACTTATTTATTGTAGCGCAGCAGATAAGGTTATTCCATTTATGCAACAGTCATTCAGTCACGATGAAATGATTTGGCATGAGGGAGCGGAAGCGGGTACTTCCTTTATTGAAATCAAAGCACAGCAATTCCCCGATGAGCATTTGTGCAGGGAACTGTTAGCCATAGACGAAGTTCAGTCTGTTAAAAGGCTTTCACCCGTTCTTCCTGTTTTATCAAGAAAAAATCTTCGTGTTCCGTTTATCACCTGTAACGACATGCTTTCGTATAACGAAAATAAAAATCTTTCGCTCTGGGAGTTGGCAATCGCATACGAAAGTGAAAGGGGAAATATTTCGAAAGAAGAAGTATTTGAGAAGATGCGGGCTATTGTCCGCATCATGCGCAATGCAATAGAAACAGGTTTGAAAGGAACTCATTATGAAGACAGGATTTTAGGAAGCCAGTCCGTTCAGTTAAAAACACAATTAGACAATAACCGTTTAATGGGAGGTGATGCGAACAATAAAATAATTATGTACGTGTCGGCTATGATGGAAGTGAAAAGTTCCATGGGAGTTATTGTTGCTGCTCCAACAGCAGGATCATGTGGTGCTTTGCCAGGCGCTGTTATCGGTATGGCAAGCTCCTTAAACCTGCCGGAAGATGAAGTGGTGAAAGCGATGTTGAGTGCCGGTCTCATCGGCGTTTTTGTGGCAGCGCATGCAACCTTTGCTGCAGAAGTGGGTGGCTGTATGGCCGAGTGCGGTTCAGGTTCAGGAATGGCAGCCGCCGCGTTGGTGGAAATGGCAAAAGGTTCTTTACCGCAGTCATTGGCTGCCGCGTCATTAGCGCTGCAGAATTCCCTGGGTTTGATTTGCGATCCTATAGGCAACAGGGTAGAAGCGCCTTGTCTCGGCAGAAATGTGATGGCAGCAACCAATGCGGTTTCCTGTGCTAATATGGCATTGTCTAATTACAATCACCTGATACCGCTGGACGAAGTAATTGAAACAATGAAGCAGGTGGGAGACCGGATCCATCACACCTTGCGTTGCACAAATTTGGGTGGACTCTCCATTACAAACACCGCTAAACAAATAGAAGAAAAGCTAGGTAACAACCAACCCCAATCTTTTTACAAAATCTGTTAAACGCCAATGTTCAGCAAACATATTTATTCGCAACGCAGGCAACAATTAAAAAAAACTGTAGACAAGGGAATAATACTGCTGTTAGGAAATGAAGAGAGCAGCATGAATTATAAAGACAATCTTTATCCATTCCGGCAAGACAGCACTTTCCTGTATTTTTTTGGAATAGACCGGCCTTCTCTAATGGCGATAATTGATATAGAAAACAATAGTGAAATACTTTTCGGAGACAATTTAACGACCGAGCAAATGGTGTGGACAGGATTCCAGGAGCCGCTCGAATTGCTGGCTGAAAAAACAGGTGTTGCGCAGGTAAAAAGACTGCATGAAATTGAAGGAGTAATAAAAAACGCACAGTCCCAAAACAGGCGCATTCATTTTTTGCCTCCTTACCGTCCGGAGCAAATCGACACATTGCATTCGCTGCTGGGTATTATGCCAGGCGCATTGCAAAACAGGATTTCTGTCAGTCTTATTAAGGCAATCGTAGCGCAGAGAGCAGTTAAAGCGCCGGAAGAAATTGAAGAAATCACCAAGGCCGTAAATACAACGGTTCGTATGCAGCTTGCCGCCATTACAATGGCAGAGAAAGGAATGACGGAAGCGCTAATTGCAGGAAGCATTCACAATATTGCCATTGCCGAAGGAGGTAATCTTTCTTTTCCTTCCATTCTTACTATTAACGGGCAAATTTTACATATTGGTTACAGCCAGGCAACGTTGCAAAATGGCCACCTTGTTTTGTGTGACTGCGGAGCAGAAACTGCAATGCATTATGCGGGTGACCTTACCCGTACTTTTCCCGTGAGTGGCAGATTCACCTCTATGCAAAAAGATATTTATGATATTGTTTTAGCAGCGCACCAATCTGCCGCAGACATGCTTAAGCCGGGCATATTGTATCGCGACGTTCATCTCTTTGCCTGTGAAAAACTAACGGAAGGCCTGAAGCAACTCGGATTGATGAAGGGAGATGTGAAGGAAGCTGTTGCACAAGGTGCGCATGCGTTGTTTTTTCCTTGTGGGTTGGGGCACATGTTGGGACTGGACACACATGATATGGAAAACCTTGGAGAAAAATATGTGGGATATAACGATGATATCATTCAAAGCACGCAATTCGGGTTAAAATCGTTGCGCCTGGGAAGAGCGCTGGAAGAAGGCTTTGTTATTACGGTAGAGCCAGGTCTTTATTTCAACCCGCAGTTGATAGATGAATGGGCAGCAGAAAAAAGATGCAATATTTTTATTCAATACGACAAATTAAATTCTTATAAGAACGCAGGAGGTATACGGATTGAAGAAGATTTCCTGATCACAAAAAACGGATCTCTATTATTAGGGGATCCATTGCCAAAAACGGCAAAAGAAATTGAAATAGTAAGAGCATCATAAAAGGATGGCGAAGCTGCTGGCAAACAGATGATACACTATTTAGCTTTTTAACGCCTAAGGGTAAACTCAAAATATGAAAACGATTGTTTTTGAATGAGCCGGGTCACCTGGCAGAAAAAGACGCGCCATTTCCTCCCGGACTGGGAGAAAATGAAGTGTTATTAAAAGTGAGATGTCCGGGCATCTGCGGAACAGACCTGCATGCTTATAAAGGGCGCCAACCGTTCTTCACTTATCCGCGCATCCTGGGGCATGAGATCGCTGTACAAAAATATTTTGACAGCTTTTCAAGGGAAGAGCAGGATAATTTTTTTAGACTGAATGCACAACGATTTTATCGCTTGTAAATAATGATATCAGCATGAAACTGACACCAACATATAAAGCGGCTGTTCATACCAGTGATTTTCCTGGTTATGGAAGCAGGCTGGTTTGTGGCACATCAGGCCTGGGAGGTGTTTGGGGTAAGGTGGATGAGCAGGAAAGTATTGATTGCATGCTGTATGCGCTTGAAAACGACATATCCTGTTTTGACACTTCACCGTCTTACGGAAATGCAGAAGCGTATCTTGGGAAAGCGCTGGCAAAATGGAAAAATGAAAAACCATATATAAGCACAAAAGTTGGTCGACTGAAGGCGGATACCGCCTTTGATGTAAAACTGGATTATTCTCCTGTGGCAATGCGTGACAGCCTGATGACGAGTCTTGATCTGTTAGGTCTTGAGCGGGTCGACCTCTTATTTTTACACGAACCTCAGTGGGTGCCACTGGACAAAATACACGAAATTCTTGATACGCTTCTTTTCTTCAAAGAAGAAGGGTATACAGCCATGTTAGGCATTGGTGGTAATCCCACCATCTCATTTCAACCTTATATAAATAGTAAATATTTCCAGGTTATTTCAAGCTTTACCAAGATGGACGCCTGTAATCTTTCCGCTTTTACAGAAATATTGCCTGTTACAACGCAGCAGCATATTGCTTTTTATGCAGCGTCATCATTGCATTTTGGGCTTTTGGGAAACCGGTTTGAACAATTTGTAGCTAACGGCAACAAAGGTTATGAAGACAATATATCGTTACAAGATATTGAAAATGCGGTGCTCGTTAATACGTATGCAGAAAAATCCGGAATGCCGTTGGCAGAAATGGCCCAACGATATCTTTTTTCCATTGCCGAAGCAAGCCGGGTAGTAATGGGAGCCGGGAAATGGGATCAGATGACCGATACAATAGCATACTGGAAAGCTGGAGCGCTTTCTGAAAAAATGTTTGATGAAATAACGGAGATCATTGTGAAGGATACATAAATTTTTTTTCGGCAGATCATAAGCGCGAACATATTGGGCAGTGAGCATGATATTAACAGACGATACTATAATAGTTATTATACATGAACAGGAAATCAGCTTATCATTATTGCCACATTGCTGAAGTGACCTGTGCAATCTTTTTCTCCACCGGTTTGTTTGCCCAACAACCCGTAAAAGTATTTATTCTCGCCGGTCAATCCAATATGGAGGGACATGGAGAAATATATGCGGGCGCGAACCAACGTCCTGTCGGTACATTGGCATATGAAGTAAAACATGATTCAACAGGAATATATAAAAACATCGTTGACAGTAAAGGAAACTGGAAAGTTCATAAAGATGTATGGGTGAGGTACAAGAGGGAGGAGAACAAACTGAAGAAAGGTGAACTGACTGTTGGATATGGAAGTTCTGATACGGAAATCGGTCCTGAATTTCAATTTGGAAATATCGTTCGCGATTATTTTTCCAATCAGGTGTTGCTTATTAAAACAGCGTGGGGAGGCAAGAGTTTGGGTGTGGATTTTCGCCCTCCCGGCTCAGGCGGAACAACAGGTTTTTTTTATAAAAAAATGATTGAAGAAATACAGACGGCATTAAATAACCTGCCGGCTGAATTCAGTTCTTATAAAGGCCGGGGGTATGAGATCGCAGGTTTTGTGTGGAACCAGGGCTGGAATGACGCCGGGGATTCTGCTTTGTATAAGCAATATAAGATCAATATGGTGCATTTTATAAAAGATGTTCGCCATGATCTTCATGTACCTTACCTGCCATTTGTTATCATCAACAGCGGTCAGGGTGGGTTGCAACCGGCAAAGGATAAATGGATGCGAAATGTTCAAACACATATCGCAGAAGCCCAGCGTGAGGCAGCCGGCAGCCCTGAGTTTTCCGGCAATGTACTGTTAGTCAATAGCCAGCCTTTCTGGAAAGACAGTTCCGAATCGCCGGCAACTGAAATACATCATTACAACCGCAATGCAGGAACTTATTTCAGGATGGGAAATGCTGCAGGACTTGCTATGATACAATTATTGAAGAGTAAGCTTAATGAATAAACGTCTGTTTAAGAAAACTTAATAAAAATAGCCATTAGCAGTTGACAATGGTATATGAAAAAAATAGGTTAATAATTGTAAAAAGGCGGGTATTTGCGGATTATCTTATTAGACAGTTGTAATTATTTTTGAACATAAATAAATTTTGGGTTATGAATACTGTAAAGTGGGAGGGTATTTATTCGGCATTGCTTACGCCATTTGATAACGCTGACGGGGTTGACTTTGAACTTTTTGAAAAAAACATGCATGCACAGGTGGAAGCAGGTATTGATGGACTGGTGTTAGGAGGATCCCTTGGTGAGGCAAGTACGCTGAGCTTTGAAGAAAAAAACGAGTTGGTGATCTGTGCCAAAAAGTTTGCAAAAAATAAACTGCCGGTTATTCTGAATATTGCAGAACAGTCAACTCGTGAAGCTATAAAAGCAGCACAAAATGCGGAGCGAAATGGTGCAGATGGTTTAATGGTGCTGCCTCCGATGCGCTATAAAGCAGATGAAGCGGAAACTCTTGAATACTTCAAAACCATTGCTACGAATACGTCCTTACCGATAATGCTTTATAATAATCCGCACGATTATAAAATTGAAATTACTCTGAACATGTTCGAACAACTGGGAAAAATTCCCACGGTTCAGGCAGTAAAAGAATCAACCCGGGATGTAAGCAATGTAACCAGGTTGAAGAATAGCTTTAACGACAGGTTTAAAATTCTTTGTGGTGTAGATACGCTTGCACTAGAGGAATTGGTACTTGGCGCTGATGGATGGGTTGGCGGGCTGGTAGATGCTTTTCCAGCAGAAACGGTAGCGATCTACAGATTATTAAAAGCTGGTAAATACCAGGAGGCATTGAAGATTTACCGGTGGTTCTTACCACTTCTTGAACTGGATATACATCCAAAATTCGCCCAGTATATAAAACTGGCAGCCTTGCAAACCGGCTTAGGCAGTGAATGTGTGAGAGCGCCACGCCTGAAGTTGGAAGGGGCTGAAAGAGAAAAAATTCTTGCTGTAATAAACGGTGCTATTGCAGCAAGACCGAAAATAACCTGGTAATATACGCTCTAATTCAGAATGGGCTAACCTGATCGGATTGTAGCAACAATAAACCTACTGCATAGTCATTAACGATGAAGTCTTGGCAGCGATGGCGTTGGCTGCTTCTGATACTTTTTTTAAATACTTTTCGGCTGCTATAGTATAAACTTTGCTTCCTCTTCCTCTTATCATCTTCCCGTAAGGCTGAGCAAAGGGTCTTACGGTTATTTCGGGTGCCATCATAGATTAGATTTAGTGATTTTAACTTTATTAAACATTTCAAATGAAACAATACCACTACGCTGGCCTGGTAGAATATAATAGAGTATGTTTTATTATAAGCATTATAAACCCGTTGAGCGATTGGTTATCTTTAATTAAGGAACCTTTCAATCTTCCCTTATTTCGGCGCTAATAGAGGTTTTTAATATACTTTTTAGCATATTCTTTTGCAGTTAAGCCTGTTATTAATTTGAATTGCCGGTTGAAATGAGATATATTGTTATAACCCGTTTCATAACATATTTCAGTAATGGTCATTTCATTTTTGACCAATAATTTGCATGCATTAAGGACTCTGACTTCGTTTAATAATTGAGAGAATGTTTTATTGGTTCTTGATTTAAAATAGCGACAGAAAGAAGATACGGTAAGATTGGAAAGACTGGCTATTTCTTCCACTTTAATATCATTGGCATAGTGCTGCATAATGTAATTCATGACCACATTAATTCGCTCTGTATCCGATGTATTAACGGAACTAATATAGCCACTGCTGGAAAGAAGCTCAACGTCTTCCGTTTGTGCTATGGCATCTAATGTTCTTAAAAACAGTATCAGGCGCTCAATCCCGGATGCCGCTACAACATCTTTTACCAGTCCTGAAATTTTACGATGGTCTTTTCCTTTTATTAAAACGCCCTGTTGCCCTTTGGTAAACAATTTTTTGATATGTGCGCATTCCGGCAGATCAAAAAAGCCATTGGCCAGAACGTCTTCCTTAAAATGAATCACATACACATCTACAAACAGATCCTTATTATCCTGGTAAAAGTCGCGGTCGTTTTTCCATACATGTGGTAAGTTGGATCCTATAAACATCAGGTCGCCGTTAGTGAAATTACCAATATGATTTCCCATAAAACGGATGCCATAGCTCTTCTCCACAAATATGATTTCATATTCCGGGTGATAATGCCACGGATAGTCCATGTAGGGCGTAATTTCCCGCTTCGCCGCTATGGAAGATGCGTAGTGCGCGGGGATTTTCTCCAGCTTGGGCTGCATATAATGCGTTTGTATTGTTAATAAAATTGCATAATAGTAATTTTTTATGATAAAATAGTGTTATAAACGGAAATGACTACATAGTGTTATAACTGGATAAGAGAGTAGTATGCCAGTCCAGGTAATGATAATAATTTCGGTCTGAAAAATGAACAGTTGGTGTCCTCTTATTTTAATAATGCGTATATAGAAAACGCGAAGGCAATTTGAAAATGGAATTACAGAACAGTTCTAAAAAAAGAAACCGGTATATATTCGGCGTTACCCTTGTAGCTTCTGTTGGCGGGTTCCTGTTTGGTTTTGACCTGGTAATTATTGCAGGCGCATTGCCCTTTCTGGAAACGGACTTTCAGCTTACCCCCGCTTTAAAGGGTTTTGCTGTAAGCAGCGCTATACTGGGCGCAATTGCCGGTCCTTTGTTTGGATTATGGTTTACCGACCGGATTGGCAGAAAGAAAACCATGCTGGTAGCTGCTATCTTCTTCATGATCTCCACTGTAGGCTGTGCATTTGCAGCGGGCATCTGGGATTTTGGATTGTGGCGCTTTATGGGCGGTGTGGGTATAGGGCTCGCTATGATGTCATCACCCATTTATATAGCAGAGCTATCGCCACCGCATAAGCGCGGTGTGCTGGTAAATGTTAACCAGCTTTCTAACGTAATTGGTATTAACCTGGCGGTTATTGCCAGCTATTTTTTTTCCTTTGATGGCTGGGGCTGGCGGTGGATGTTTGCTTCGCAGGCGGTACCCGTAATATTTTTAATGATTGGTTTATTGCTGATACCGGAAAGTCCCAGGTGGCTTGCTGCTAATAACCGGATGGCAGAAGCGCTCAAAATACTTACTAAAATCAATAGTCCTGAAACGGCAAAAACAGAGCTGGAAACGATACAACACTCGCTGGGCACTGAAACCGGGCAGTTTGGAGAACTGTTGAAACCGGGTATACGACGGGCGCTTCTTATTGGAATTATTATCATGATATTCTCACAGATCAATGGTGTGAATATGATGTTGCTGTATGCGCCCAGCATATTAGCGGAAGCCGGCGTTACAGTGGGTTCTCACGCCATACTGAGTTCCATACCCGTGTATGTATTTATTTTTGTTTGCACCATCGCGGCATTTGGCTTAATAAAGCGCTACAGCAGGCGGGCACTTTTAATTAGCAGTGTATGTTTGATGTCAGTTGCCCATTTGGTAATGGCGCTAAACCTGTTTCAGCAATGGCCACCGATATTTACCTTAATACCCATGCTTATGGGGACGGGTGCTTTTACATTAGGACTGGCTCCTTTAAGCTGGATTATTGTGGCGGAAATATTTCCCAATCGCGTCAGGGGTAAAGCCCTGGCAGTGGTATGTTTCTTCCTGTATGCATCATCATTCGTAACTGCACAGTTTTTCCCTGTATTAACGCACTGGTTCACCGGGCAGTTTAATAATGCTGCCGGGGTATATATCATTTTTGCAATAATCTGCGCTGCCTGTGCCATTTTTTCGTGGAAGGCAGTACCGGAAACCAAAGGAATTGGTTTGGAAAGCATAACAGCTTTCTGGAAAAGAAAGGAGAAGGATCATGGCATCAATCAGTAAGATTGAACAGGATTTATTTTTATATACTTAAACAGAATTGGAATGAAAGCAGGTTTTGTAGGATTTGGAGAGATTAATTCTCCACCTGAATTAATTAAAGAGAAATGCAGAATAGCCGCCGAGGAAATAGAATCGCTTGGCATTGAATTGGTAACCACGGCCCCCGTTACAGATGACGAAGCCGGCAAGGATGTAGCCCGCGCGCTGGAAGATTTGGACCGTGATAATTTTGATGTGCTCATTATTTGCCTGGCAGGATGGATTCCCTCTCATGCTGTAATTGCAATAACAAGCCGGTATAAACATAAACCTATGATATTATGGGGGCTTGCAGGCGATATCGAAAACGGGCGCATCGTTACTACCGCGGCGCAGGCAGGTACTACAGCGCTGAGAAAAGTATTGGCAGACCTGGGTTACAGGTTCAGGTATGTATATAATATCATTGGCAGGCCATCGCCGCTTTCTAAGATATTAAGCTTTGTATCTGCTGCTTCGGCCGAAAGATCAGTAGCGCATACCAAAGTAGGCATGATGGGATTCAGGGATATGAAACTTTATAATACCATTTACGAAGGAATATCGCTTAAAAGAGACTTTGGGATTGAGGTAGAATTTTTTGAGATGCTCGAAATGCTGCAGGAAAGTGAAAGAATTGAAGACGCGGCTATTGAACCCCTTCTCACGAAAATAAAAGCCGCATGGGATTTTGAAAAACCTGCTGACGATAGCTTTCTGCGCAAGGGCATACAATATTACCTGGCCATTTTAAAAATAGCGAAAAGTAATCGTTTTGATGCTGTTTCACTAAAGGATGTGGACGGCATGAAGAAAATATTACACTTTCCTCCCGCGCTTATATTTATGCTTTTATCTGATGAAGGAGGCTTGTGTACCATACCCGAAAATGATGTGATGGGAGCGGTTACCCAAATCATCGTTAAACATTTAACCGGCCAATGCGGAGCCTATTTTGAGTTTTATGAATTTTTCGAAAACAGCGTTTTAATGGGTGTGCCGGACTATGTGCCTGCGGAGGTGGTAGAAGGAAGCGTGAAGGTAACGCAGTCTGCTTTCGGGGGCATTAGCGGCGGTTTGCTGAATGTTTCTGAGGTAAAGGCAGGACGGGTTACCCTTGCAAGGTTGTCAAATACGGGAGATCGGTATAGCCTGCACATGGTTACCGGAACAGCTAAGCCCAGGGCATGGGAAGAAGCGGGCTGGGAGCAGCCGGCGCCACAACTACCCAGTTTTGAAATAACGCTGGATACGCCGGTAGAAGGATTTGCAGAAAATATTTCAGGGCAGCACTATATAATAGCCTATGGCGACCACCTACAGTTATTAAAAGATTTCTGCTATTTGAAAAATATAAATGTGATATAAAACACTGCTATGAAAAAATACGATGCAGTAATAGCGGGATATGTTTGTGTTGACCTTATTCCGGCGTTTAAAAAAAATATTTCAGTAACGGATGTATACGATGTATTGAAACCCGGCAAGCTGGTGGAAATAGACGGACTCGAATCAACGCTGGGCGGTGTGGTAGCCAATACAGGCATGGCTATGAAAAAATTCTCAAAAAAGGTTTTTTTGAATGGTCTCATCGGTACAGATTTTATCGGAAAAATTGCCAGGGAGTCGCTCGACAAGTATAAGCTTTCTGAAGGGATCCGTACCATAACGGAGAAAGGAACGGCTTTTGGATTGGTGATAGCCCCGCCGGGCGTAGACCGCATATTCCTGGAATCACCGGGATGCAGCGAACTTTTTGATGTGCAGCATATCAATTATGATGCCATCGCGGATAGCAGGCTGTTTCATTTCGGGTATCCGCCACTGTTACAAAAATTTTACCGGCAAAAAGGGAAGCAGTTAACCGAGTTGTTTCGCAAAGTAGATGCGATGAATGTGGTAACCTCTCTTGATTTTAGCCTGCCGGATGCGGAGAGCGAATCGGGAAACGTAAACTGGGCGGAAGTGCTCAGGCAAACCCTGCCTTACACAGACATATTTGTTCCCAGCCTGGAAGAGGCATTGAAAATGGTTTTTCCATATGAATATGCCCGGTTGGAAGCTTCAGATGATGCGGGTGATATGATTGATAAAGTTCCCCTGGATTTGATAAAAGAGCTGGGTGAAACCCTGGTAGCATACGGGGCAAATATCGTTTTAATAAAAGCGGCTCACCGCGGATTGTATTTATGGACGCGTGAAGTAAACTCTGTAAATAATAAAAAAACAGTGCACCTGCAGGAGCAGCAATGGAATCACCGCCAGCTTTGGTGCAACGCTTATCATGTGGAGGAAGAAAAAGTGAAAAATGCTTCCGGTGCAGGCGATACTTCTGCAGGCGCTTTCCTGGCGGCAATATTGGATGGCGAGTCCCCTGATACTGCCATGAAATTTGCGGCAATAGCAGGCAGAAACAATTTGTATTGCAATGACATTTATGCGGAGCTGAACGATTGGGAAACCATGATGGCGGAAATGAACGATGAACCGAATGCGGTATTGAACGTTTGCGATCTGGTTACCAGTTCTGAAACAGAGGATAACAGTTGAATATTGTTTTACTTAAAATAATGTAAGCGCACATGAATAATTTACAAGCTACAGGTAAAGATTGGTGGCGGGCGGCAGCGGCAGGCATTCCGCATTTGATTACAGAAACCCCGGGGCCGCGTTCAAAACAGATGCATGCCAATACCGCAAAATACATGAAGGGACTCAGCTCACAGGTGAAGCTGTTCCCGGTATGTTTTGAAGAAGGTTCGGGTATAACATTAACAGATGTGGATGGCAACAAGTATCTTGACTTTTCCTCAGGTATTTATGTTACTTCATTGGGTCATTGTCATCCCAAAATATCTGAAGCCATTGCTTACTGGGCAGGGAAATTAATGAACGCCCATGATTTTACTACGCCTGTAAAAGAAAAGCTGATGGAAAAAATGGCATCCATTTTACCGGGCAAATTAAACGCGGTTCAATTGTATTCAGACGGTACAACAGCAGTTGAGGCGGCTATTCGCGCAGCCAGGGCTATCAGCAATAAGCACGAATTTATTTCTGCCTATAGAGATTTTCATGGCAAAAGCATGAGCGCAGTAAGCTGTGCGCAGATGTACCGGAGCGAAACATTTAGTTACGGTCCTTCAAGAGCCCCCGGATTTTATATGGTGCCCCGTCCTGACCCCTATCGTCCGTTGTGGGAAAAGGCAGACGGCACTATTGATACCGATGCCTATATACGCTTTTATGAAAATTTTATTAAGGAAGGTACGGTGGGGAATGTGGCGGCATTTGTGCTGGAACCGGCACAGGGTTGGGCTGGCAGTATTTTTCCACCGGATGATTTTTTCCCTAAACTGAAAACTTTATGCGAAAAACACGATATACTCCTGTATGATGACGAAGTATTGGCGGGGATGGGACGTACAGGGGAATGGCTCACTTTAAATCATTGGGGGGTTATTCCGGATATTGTCACTTTCGGAAAATCATTTGGCAATGGTTTCCCTGTTACGGCTATGGTGGTGAGCGAAGAGAACGGGGAAGCGCTTGAAAAAATTTCTGCCTCTTCCAGCTATGGCGGAAATCCAATGGCCTGCGCAGCGGCTCTGGCGTCCATAGAAGTAATAGAAGAAGAAAACCTGCTGGAGCATGTTAAAACAGTGGGCGCCTTTTTTATGAAAAGAATGGAGCAAATGAAATCGGATCATCCCATTATTGGGGATGTGAAAGGAAAAGGATTTTTATTGGGAATAGAACTGGTAAAAGATAAAAAAACAAAGGAACCTTTTCCGGAAGCAGGAGTAGCTGTTTACCAGAAAGCATTCAGGAAAGGATTGGCATGGATACCTGCGGGACATATTCTGCGGATGTCTCCGCCATTAATAATGGATGAAAAATATGCAGCAATGGGAATGAACATTATTGAAGATGCCATTACTGAAACAGAAAAAGAATTTGGATACAGGTAAGAGAAAAAAAATTTCCATATTTCCCCGGATAAGTAATTAAACATTTTGTATGAACACACAAAATAACGTGGCGGATGCGAAATTACGCATAGGTTGGGCAACGGAAGATATAACCCCTTCCGGCCCGGTATCTCTGTACGGTCAGTATTATGAAAGAATATCGTTGCATGTGCAAAGCGCATTAACGGTTACGGCCTGCGCTATTGAAAAAAAAGATACAGCAGGCAATGCGGAGCAGGCTATTACGGTATCCATGGACGTTATTTACGCCTTAAAGGAAGTGCAGGATGCCGTAAGGGAACGTATTAAAGACGAACTTCCGGATTTTGATGTACGCAAACTTTTTTTAAATGCCACGCATACCCATTCTGCACCTTATCCTGAAGTGGCAGGCACATTTGGCCAATTGTTGCTGGATGGTATTTGCAAAGCAGCGATAACTGCCTGGCTGAATAAAAAGCCTGCTGCCGTTAGTACAGCATTCGGCTATGCTGTAATTGGCCATAATCGCCGTGTAATGTATACTGATGGCACTGCAGAGATGTATGGACGAACAGACCGGGAAGATTTTTTAGGGATAGAAGGGCCAACCGATCCCGGAATTGATTTGTTGTTTACCTGGGATATGGATAAACAATTAACCGGTGTTTTCATCAATGTTTCGTGTCCGGCGCAGGTTACGGAATCAAAGTACTATGTGTCTTCAGATTTTTGGAGCGAGGTGCGAAAGCAGGTGGCAGCAAGATTTGGAAAAAATGTCTTCATCTTACCGCAATGTGGTGCGGCAGGTGATATTGCTCCGCGCGATTTAACTACACGCTACAGGGCCGGCGAACCGGATATGTGGGATGTGCCTGGTATTATAGAAATAGGAAAAAGAATTGACCAGGTAATAGGCAACGCGTATGCTGCTGCGCTGGATAATAGCACTACGGATATTGTATTCCGGCATGAAGTGAAAAATATTCAGATTCCTACACGCATGATCAGTGAGGAGGAATATGCCCGGTCACTTAAGATCGTAAACACCATTAAAGCCAAAGAGCCTGCTGATCCCGCATCTACGCATACGGCATGGAACCGTTTTTTACAGGAGATGAAAGAAAATGAGCAAACACAGCCTTACGGACCATGGGATAGCAAGACCTCCGATTACGGCTGGTTGCGGCCCATGGAGATAGTAGTGCAGCAGTACGAAGACGGGAACAGACCTGCAACCTATGCCTATGAATTGCATGTGTTGCGCATACATGATGTAGTAATGGCAACCAACCCCTTTGAACTTTTTGTGGATTATGGATTTGCCATTACCGCAAGAAGTAAGGCAAAGCAAACATTTATTGTACAGTTTTCCGGCGATTCTGGTGGATACCTGCCCACGCAAAGGGCGCTGGATGGGGGAGGATATAGTGCCATGGCTAATAATGTGGGACCTGCCGGAGGCAAAGTACTGGTTGAAGAAACCATTGCCCTGATAAATTCAATGTGGCAATAAATCCATCTAATAAATAGTTTGACAGCATCTTAAAATAAATCATTACAATATCAGGAATAATGAAATCATTCAGGCTTAACAGGTTATTCAACCCGGTATCAAAAAAATGTTTTGATGTGGCGGTGGATCATGGTTTTTTTAATGAATACCAGTTCCTGGAAGGAATTGAAAATATCCGTTCGGCCATTGAAATGGTAGTGCAGGCATCGCCGGATGCCATACAACTCACCGCGGGACAGGCAAAGTATCTGCAGCAAATTCCGGGAAAACAAAAACCCGCGTTGGTACTAAGAACCGATGTGGCCAATGTATACGGCGCTTCCCTTACTACGGGTTCATTTAGTAAAATGATAGAACAGGCTGCCCTGCAGGCTGTTCGGCTGGATGCCGCATGTATGTGCATCAATCTCTTTTCTATTCCCGGTGCGCCGGAAGTAACCGGCCAGTGTATTGATAATATCATTCGCCTTAAGCTGGAATCAGAACATTACCAGGTGCCGCTCATGATTGAGCCGCTTGTGTTCAGACCCAATAGTGATAAAGGCGGGTATATGGTTGATGGAGACATTAAAAAAATTATTTCGCTGGTACGGCAGGCGGTAGAGCTGGGCGCTGATATTATTAAAGCTGATCCCTGCACTAATGTGGAAGCGTATCACCAGGTGATAGAAGTGGCGGGAGACATTCCTGTGCTGGTAAGGGGTGGTGGCAAAACCGCCGATGAAGAAATTATAAAAAGAACAGCCATGTTAATGCAGCAGGGCGCTTCAGGTATTGTATATGGCAGAAATATTATCCAGCATAAGCATCCTGCACATATTACGCGTTTGCTCATGGATATTGTACATGGTGAAGCCACGCTGGAAGACACCCTTGCTAAAATTCAATAAGAGCAGGGATTATTTGTAATGCAAAAAATGACAGACATGACATCTTTTTACAAAAACCAGTGGTTGATATGCTGTTTTTTGATTAGCATGCTAACAGCACTGTCTTGTACTAACACAAAAAACCGTACGCTCAATAAGCCCGTAAAGCATATATATGTGCAGTCGGTTGAATTTTCTTCACCGGCAGTGAATAAAATTGAGCAGGTATTTGTGGAAAGATTAGAAGATAGAGGAATTAAGCGGGTACCCAAAAGTAATGCGTCTGAAATTACAGTGGTTTTAGCCATAAATAATGATATCGGTAAAGAAGGTTTTACTATTGAGGATGGAAAAAATGGAAGTATAATAATTACAGGAAATGATGAAAGAGGCTTATTGTATGGTATAGGCAAATTTTTAAGAACTGCCGGTTATACCGATGAAGGTTTCACCGTAGGTACGTGGCGGGGAAAGAGCGTTCCTGATAAAGAGCTGAGAGGAATTTACTGGGCTACTCATTTTTACAATTACTATCAAACCGCGCCCGTTGCAGAACTTCAAAAATATGTAGAGGATCTGGGTTTGTGGGGATATAATAACATTAAGATTTGGTATGATATGCACCACTTCAAATCTTATGATGATCCTGTGGCTGTACGTTTCAGGGAAAGAATAGCCCATATTTTACAGGCAGCCAAAAATATAGGTATGGATGTTTCTTTTACCCTGGTTGCTAATGAGGCTTACGCGGAAAGCCCGAAACATTTAAGAGCTTTACCTGGGAGAGAAAGAGGAGCAGTTTACCCGGAAGACATTTGCCCCCATAAGCCCGGTGGGCTGGAATATATTTTAAAAGTTAGAGAAGCATTTTTTGATTGGTGCAAACCCTTCAATCCTTCATACATCACCATATGGCCATACGACCCGGGTGGTTGTGCTACTTCCGATTGTCAGCCCTGGGGCAGCAATGGTTTTA
This sequence comes from Agriterribacter humi, assembly GCF_009192765.1. Taxonomy (GTDB): domain Bacteria; phylum Bacteroidota; class Bacteroidia; order Chitinophagales; family Chitinophagaceae; genus Agriterribacter; species Agriterribacter humi. The sequence continues at coordinate 348,822 of NZ_VOHQ01000002.1, forward strand.
TGAAAGCTTCAGAAGCAGTTGCCCAACTGGCTTCAACAATAATACCCCAAACTAAGGTAATATTATCTACCTGGATGATGGACAGCACAGAATGGAAAAATGTAATGCAGCAAATGCCTGCAGCAGGTAGCTGGGTAAACACCATAATGGCCGAAAAAATAAATGATACTTATAAGGGTTTTTTTACAAAAGTTCCCGGAAACATTCCGGCTATAGGATTTCCTGAAATAAGCATGGATGGTATGTTTCCATGGGGCGGTTTTGGTGCCAATCCAACGCCTGAGAAATTAGCGGAGCAGTGGAGCAAAGTGAGTAATTTTTCAGCAGGCGGATTTCCCTATTCCGAAGGTATTTTTGAAGATATTAACAAGGCAGTATATGCGCAGTTGTATTGGAATGATAAGGTGGGTGTTGATGATATATTAAAAGAATATACACGGTACGAGTTGGGGATAGCGCATACGGGCAGCATATTAAAAGTAATACATACATTGGAGCAAAACCATCATATGCGCTGGTGGCCGGGGAAGCTGGAAGGTGTAAAACTGCAATTAGACTGGTTTCCTTCAAAAAATGTAAAGCCCCAGCCTGATCCGGGAGCTGAAGATGCTTATGAAATAGTGAAAAAATCAAATGAAACCATGTCTGTTTGGGCAAAATCTTCATGGCGGTGGCGTATCCTTTTTATCAGAACAATGCTTGATGCTGAACTTAAAGCCAATGGAGGGTCTCCTAATGAAAAATGTTATGAAGGATTTTATGAGCTGTTGAAGTTATATCATTGCACGGAGCAAACAGACCCTGTAGTTAAACCTCCGCTTCCGGCAGCAGGAAATAAATAATCCATAATGTATTGATGATATTATTCCGGTTAAATGCAAATAATTTAACCGGTGATCTTCCTTTGTTATTTATAAACAACCACTATAAAAAATATAACCACAGATCATGCAAATTGAGTGTCGTTATTTGAAAATGCAGTTGTTTCTTTCCAATGTGGTATTAACTAATTTTAATTCGTAAACAACATCGAAAAATGTTAGTTAAAAAATAGATCCCCGATAAGTTTATCAACTCTGTTAATTTTTTAATCAGCTTAAATCAAATTAAATGCTAAACGATTATTTGCCATCCGGGTTTTTTCGCAAGCCTTTGCTGGTGCTTGGAGTTATTTTGAGTTTCTGTATAACAGCATTTGCTCAGCAACAACTTACTGTGAGCGGAAAAGTAACGAATAACAAAGGCGAAGCACTCCCCGGTGCCAGTGTAAACATCAAAGGGAGTAGTAGCACTGTTTTAACCAATAATAATGGCGAATTTGCTATTTCCTGTTACAGCAATAGCATTTTAATTTTCTCCTATAGTGGGTTTGAACCACAGGAAATTTCGGTGAACAATGCCACAAGTTTAGATGTGCAATTGCTCGAGGCACAGGGGGTATTAAGCGAGGTAGTCGTTACAGCGCTGGGAGTGGAGCGAAAGTCGAGCCAGGTAACCTATGCTACACAAAAAGTAACCGGATCAGAACTTACAAAGGTTGCGGAAACGAATTTTATCAATACAATCTCCGGAAAAGTATCGGGGGTAAGCATCTATCGGAATGCATCAGGAGTAGGAGGTTCTGCTAAAGTATTGATCCGGGGTAATAAATCTGCCCAGGGAAACAATCAGCCATTGTACGTAATCAATGGTGTACCTATGAGCAACTTTGCCAGCGAGAGCATCAACCAGTCTTTTTCGAGTTTTGATGGTGGCGATGGTATATCGAACTTAAACCCTAATGATATTGAAAGTATTAATGTGCTGAAAGGTGCATCGGCTGCAGCATTATATGGAAGCAGGGCTGCCAACGGTGTTATATTAATAACAACAAAAAAGGGCAAGAGTGGTATTTCCACTATTGATTTTTCTTCAAGTTTCAGTATGGACAGGGCTGCCTACCTACCGGAGTTTCAAAGCTCATTCGGTCAAACTGCCCCGGGATCGGAAGAAAGCTGGGGTGAAGCGATAACAAATGCGCCCGATAATATTTCCGGATTTTTTAAGACGGGTAAAACATGGATAAATTCCATTGCGCTTTCCTCCGGGAATGAAAATATGCGTACCTATCTTTCTTATTCACATACAAAGGGCAATGGTATCCTGGAAGATAATAAGCTTACCAGGCACAATCTCTCCATAAGAGAAACGGCAAAATTCTTAAAAGATAAATTAAGCATTGATGCCAATTTAAATATTATAAGCCAGCACATGCACAATCCACCCATGAGCGGATTTCAGGCAACGCAATTGTATGGACTATATAGCTTTCCCAGGGGATTAAATATGGAGCCCTATAAGAATTTTGAAATATTTGATTCTGTTAGAAATGTAGGCACTCAAAATTGGCCGTTTATTACGGCGTCAAACCAAAACCCCTACTGGGTGGCGAACAGGAACCTGTTCGATAATAAGCGCAACAGGACAATGGTAAACCTGGTGGCAAAATATGATATTACGGACTGGCTGAATCTGCAGCTCCGCGGAAATATGGACAAGACCAACGATGTAAACACCCGGAAGTATTACGTGGGAACGGCTGTAGCTTACGGTGGGCCGAATGGCGGGTATAACCTTTTAAACAGAACGCTTACTGAATATTATGGAGATGCAATTTTAAATGCGTCAAAATCTTTTGATAAAATAAGTTTAAATGTGCTGGTAGGTTCCAGTATCACAGATACCCGTACCAATGGAGAGTCTGCCGGATCTACCCTGCTTTATATACCGAATGTTTTTACCATTCAAAATATGAATCCGTTAAATGGCGGCTATGCAAGTTCTCTTTCTGATGGACGGCAACAATTGCAGGCAGTTTTCGGAAGCGCCAATATTACCTACAACAATTGGTTGTCGCTTGATGTGACAGGAAGGAATGACTGGTCATCCAATTTAAGTTTTACCCCGAACGGATCGTACTTCTATCCATCGGCAGGCTTAAGCGTTCTGTTGCAGGAAGCGTTGAAGCTACCTGAAGTAATTTCTTACGCGAAATTGAGAGGCTCTTATGCGATGGTGGGAAATACTGTTCCATTATACGTTACTAACCCACAGAATTACCTCGATGGCAGGGGTAATGTAAGTTTCAATAACAAAGCACCATTTACTGATTTAAAACCAGAGAAAACAAAGTCGTTGGAAGTAGGGGCGGAGATACAGTTGTTCCGGAATCAGTTTAGCGTTGATTTTACGTATTACAAAACAAACACTATTAACCAGTTCTTTTCCATTGCTGTTCCTCCGGGTACAGGGTATAGCCTGCGTTACATTAATGGCGGCGATATTCAAAACTCAGGTGTTGAGGTTACCCTTGGCTATACATCGTTGCCGGGAACATTGCTGAGGTGGAACAGCGCGGTAAATTTTTCAACCAATAAGAATGTTATAAAGCGTTTAGCCACGGAAGTAGAGCAGTTTGTACTTACCAGCGACATCAACAATTATTATTCTATTCTTAAAGTGGGTGGTTCTTATGGCGACCTGTTTGGACAGGTAGTTAAGAGAGATGAAAAAGGAAGAGTTGTTGTTGATGCAGACGGCAAACCCGTAATACAATCCGGAAGCCCGGCATTTGTGGGCAATTCTAATCCGAAATTTAAAATAGGCTTTAACAACAATTTCAGGTACAAAAATTTCCTTTTAAGCTTTTTGGTAGATGGAAGCTTTGGTGGAAAAGTGATGTCTCTTTCGGAACAGGTATTTGACGGATTGGGAATATCTAAAGCAAGTGGCGAAGCCCGGTTGAACGGAGGTGTAAAAGTGAATGGTGTTACCGAGGGTACGGAAACTTCCGTAACTACTGTAGATGCCCGGAAGTGGTATCAAACTGTAGGCGGCATTCAGCATGCAACAGGAGAATACATGTATGATGCTACCAATGCAAGGATGCGTGAAATTTCATTAGGATACGCTATTCCTGCTACAGTACTGAAAAGCGGTTTTTTCAAAAGCGTGAAATTTTCATTAGTAGGAAGGAACCTGGTATACCTGTATAAAAAAGCGCCATTTGATCCTGATATTATTTTTTCAAACGGGAACGGGTATTCAGGTGTAGAAATATTAAGCCTTCCCGCCACGCGCAGCTTTGGCTTCAACCTGAATGTTATATTTTAACTGTTTAACCAACTCATACTTAAATTAAGCATAATGAAAAATTATAAATATACTTTCATTAATATTAAAGCTTGTACCCTGGTGGCTTTATTGTTGATGATGAATGCATGTACAAAAGATTTTGAATCATTCAATACCGACACTAATAGTATTTCGGATGAACAGCTAAAAGTTGATTTTAATAACATAGGGGCATTTTTTCCTAGCATACAGAATGCCTTTACTACCAATAACATGATCCCCATGGATATAGGGGAGTTTTTAACGGGTGGCGCTTTCGCTGGTTACTTCATGTTTCCCAATCCCGGGGCTAATAATACGAATTATTCAATGCTGGAAGGATGGGCCGGGTACGGAATGTTCGGTGTTGGCTATAATGCAATCATGTCACCCGTGAATGAAATAAAGCGGCGGGGTGCGGAAGCTTCTGCTCCTGATTTCTGGGCGGTAGCGCTTATTCTTAAAGTATACGGGATGCATAAAGTAACAGATATTTATGGACCTGTGCCTTATACTAAATTTGGTCAGGGCGGTACTACGGTTCCTTATGATAGTCAGCAGGAGATTTACAATACCTTCTTTAGTGAGCTTGATGTAGCGTCAAAGGCATTACAAGACTATATAGTGAAATTTCCGGGTGCAAAGCCATTCAGTAAATTTGATAATATTTATGCGGGCGATTATTCGCAGTGGCTACGATTTGCAAATTCCTTAAGGCTGCGGTTGGCAATGCAGATCGTAAAAGTAGCGCCGGATATTGCAAAGGCGCAGGCTGAAAAGGCGGTTGATCCGTTAAATGGAGGCGTATTCACGGCTAACGAGCACAATGCTTTCGTAAAAGGCGGAAGCAATGCGCTATATATTGCCTCCCAGATCTGGGGAGATATAAGAGGAAATGCCGCGCTCATTTCCTGTATGAATGGTTATAGCGATCCCCGGTTGAGTAAGTACTATGATCCTTCAACAATAGTACCAGGTGAATATGTTGGAATACGAACCGGAAGTAACATACAGGCAAGAGGCGATATGCTCAAATTTTCAAACGTTGCAGCAGCCAGTTTTGTTCAGGCAACGCCTACGGAATTGATGACAGCGGCAGAAGTATATTTCCTCCGTGCTGAAGGTGCATTACGTGGCTGGAATATGGGAGGAACTTCAGTAAAAGAATTATATGAAGAAGGTATTAGTACTTCCTTAACACAATGGGGTGTAGGTGGGGATGCGCCTGGTTATATTAATAACGATATTCGCAAACCGGCAAATTACACTGATCCTTTGCTCCCTGCTCAAAATGCGCCTGCCGTATCTGATCTTTCTGTAAAATGGGATGAAGCGGCTACAAATGAGCAAAAACTCGAACGCATTATTATTCAAAAATGGATATCTGATTTTCCGGATGGAACCTGCGCCTGGTCAACTTTCCGGAGAACAGGATATCCCAGGCTTTTCCCGGTTGCTGTAAACAACAGTGGAGGAGAGATTTCCACTGCTATTCAGATTCGCAGGATGAATTATCCGGGGTCAGAATATGTAACCAATGCCGCCGAAGTAGCCAAAGGGGTAACGTTGCTGGGCGGCCCCGATAACGGAGGCACCAGGCTTTGGTGGGATATTGCAGGACCGAACTTTTGATAAACGATAAACCGTATATTATGAGTTACTTTAAATTAAGTGAGCAACAAATCAATGCATTTAATAAAGACGGGTATCTTATTGTTAGAGGGGGTCTTACAGGCGAAGAAACCATAAAGCTGTCTGGTATTGCACTGAATGATGATATTATCAAAAAAAATGCGCTTGATCTTAATGACAGTTCCGGAAGAAAAACACGCCTTACATCGTGGTATACACCTGGCAATGACGCCTATGGATTACTCACCAAAAGCAGGAGAATAATAGAATCAGTTGACAAGCTGCTGGACGGAGAAGCGCCCGTTTGTCACTTTCATAGTAAGCTGATGCAGAAAGAGCCAAAAGTGGGTGGAGCCTGGGAATGGCACCAGGACTACGGATATTGGTATAAGAACGAATTTTTATTTCCGGATCAGATGATATCGGTGATGATTGCCATTACTGACGCCAATAAACAAAACGGATGCCTGCAGGTAATAAAAGGATCGCATAAAATGGGACGTGTGGAGCACGGCTTTTCAGGTGAGCAGGTAGGCGCTGCTCAACATTATGTTGACCTGGCATTGAAAACAATGGAATTGGTGTATGTAGAATTAAAGGCAGGCGATGCGCTTTTTTTTCATAGCAATATCCTTCATCGCTCAGCGGCGAATTTGTCGGATACCGCCAGGTGGTCTTTGATTTCATGTTATAACCGCGCCTCTAACAGAGCCTATAACGAAGCCTCGTTATCTCACATCACTCCAATAGAAATGGTGCCGGATGAAGCGCTCCTGGAGTGGGATGGAGAGACAATTGGTAGCAATGTTGATTTTGTAGGAAAGGAGCATGTACATAAAGCAGAGATCTGAGAGGCGGGGAATGGGAGGAATTAAGTATAATGTATTAAACCGAAGATTGGATCCGTATAATAATTTAAGAAATGGATAATAAACAAAAAAACAACAGGATCGTTCGTATGAACATCTCCGTTGTGGTAATAGTAACGTTACTTACCATATTGGTAGGATGCCAAAATAGCAATCATGCTGCTGATCCAAATGCAATAGTAAGATCAACGCGGATAGAATTGCCGAACCAGGACAGCAATATTATCAAAACTTCATGGCCTTCTATTGGATGCTGGTTTTGGTTTCAGGAAGAATTTGAAGGGGAGGGGTATAAAAGATTTATAGACCTGCATGAAAAATATTCTCCTTTTGAATTGCTCTCCACCAGTTTGCGCTACCCCGGAGATTTAACAGATCCGAAAGTGCATGACCAGATAAAAGCCGCGTCATTGTATGCGCGCAGCAAAGGAATAGGGTTGGTGATGGATTTAGATATCCGTCTGGCCCGGGATAGCTTTAAGGAAAAATATCCCGACGAACTGCAGCAAATCATCCTGTTAAGAGAATTTCCCCTGAATAAAGCCAATACGGCTGCTCTTGGCGTTAAAGCGCAGGGATTTGATGACCATTACACGTATGGCAGAAACCCCTATGAGCCTGTGACTACAAAAGTACTGCGGGTATACAGTTATAGCAAAGAAGGCGGTTTGATTAAATCCGGAACGGTAAAAGATATAACGGCAGCCGCTACTTCTAATGCAACAAAAGACAGTGTAAATATTACTGTTGATTTTGATGAGGCGGACAGAGGTAAGACTGCTTGTGCGCTGGTTGCGGTTACTTTATATACACCGGATGTATTTGCCCCTCATATATTATCCTATCAGCGTGAGATACTACAGCAATATGCCGATGCTTCGCTGGCAGGCGCCTGTAAGGATGAATGGGGCTTCCCGGGCAGGTTTACCCCGCAAACCAATGATCTGTGGTACTCCTCTTTTATGGCGAAGGCGTATGAACAACAGCGGAGTGGGAGAGATTTATTGAGAGATATGTTGCTGATGACTTATGGTGAAACTGCTGCGAAAGCAGATAGGATAGCCGCTGTAAATCATTATATGGAAATGTACTGGAAGAGAAATGGTGAAATAGAAACGGATTATTATCATGCTATAAAAGAAATATTCGGTAAGGACGCTATGTCGGGCACACATCCTACGTGGTTCCCGTTCCCTGATAACAGGGAAATTTTTAAAAATGGTTTAAGCTGGTGGGTTTCGAAAAGAGATGTTGCTCAAACGGATGAAGCTACCCCCTTTAGTGTGAGAACGGCGCTTGCCAAAAAAATGTGGAGCCCGTTATGGTTCAATATGTATTACGACAAGGATGTGAATGTATATCATAAAGATATCTGGAGGGCTGCTTTGGCCGGTGGTCGGTTGAACTATCATCCGTTGTGGCCGCATCCGATTGATAAGCTTACTACCTCTTTGCTGGAAGACAGTGTGATGATGGCAGAAAGCAGGGTGAAATTGCTAAATTATATTTCTGCGGCGTCGCCTGATTGTCCTGTAGCAGTAGTATTCGGCCATCCGGCAGCGCTTAACTGGAACGATGACGCATCTTTTGCAGATGTAGGACTTAATATTGCCAACGCTTTGTGGAAAGAAGGATATTATACGGATTTAATTCCCAGCAGCGAAATCGTAAACGGTTCACTGAGAATAAATGCCGGTGGTAAAATTCAATACGGTCCGCAACAATATGAAGCCGTAATTTATTATCATCCCGAATATGGTCAGGAAACAGTTGCAGCATTTTTTAATAAGGCGGCTGCTGCAGGTAAAACCAGTTTATACAGGGTTGGTGAATGGACGGTCAATTATGACGGACAACCATTTGATGGTATAGCGGCAATGGGTAATGCCGTTAAAAAGACGGATACACTTTCCGCGGTTACATCTGTAATAGCAGCCTTGCAGGCTAAAAATATTCTTCCTCAAACCAAAGGCGATGTACACACAGTGGCCGGCTTCCCATCATCGGTAATGCCAAAGGCAAGCGGGCAGCTCCGGTTAATTGATGGAACACTCATTGTTGTTTCTGGTGAGCATAACCTGATGGGAGATTCAATCAATCAGTCGGTTCAGGCAGATGGTCATGCCATTTATTTTGACGCGATAGGCGTTGCAGCGGTAAGGTTAAACAAAAAAGGAGAAGTAGAGGCGCTGGCAGGAGGGGGGTTAAAATCGTTCAAATCAGAAAGTCTCAGTTTCGACCTGCCGGAACGTACTGATGTTGTGCTTTATAAAGAAAACGAAAAATGGCGGGGTATTGTTCAGGGCTATGAAGGACCCTTGCCGCAGGAACTGACCGAAATCACAAAAAACTGGGTAAAGTTAAAATGGCCGGAACAATATAAACCTCAGTAACACAGAAAAGTTCTCATAAGCAGTTAGTTTTGATAGAACCCCTATTTCTATAGGGGCTATTTTTTTACGAAAAGATGAATGTTGCTATAAAAGATTTGATAGCTGTTGTTCGTTATAGTATGTCAATTGAGGATAGCGTGAAGGTATTAATTGCATAGCAGGAAATTTATTCAACCTTCTATTTCATAAAATATCTCAACATTTCGGTAAATACACGGCAAGAATTTTGTAGTTTTTATGAATCGGGTTTATGAATGTGAAATAAAGAAATGATGCAAATGAAGTGTCATAAGTTAGAATTACAAAGATTTTTTAATTGTTTTATTTATAACAATTTTACTGCTCAAAAAATCATCAGGGTATTAATGGTTCAAACATTTATTTCTCATTTGCTCTTTGTTTTCATTTTCCCACAGGAACGGTTGTTGCAGAAGATAATGCTTCGTTAGCGGATGTATCGGTAAGTGTAGATGGCGGATCTGCCGGGACGATTACCGCTGCAGGAAATCACCTTAAATCCTTACCTCTCTCAAAATCCGGGTTGGAACTAACGTAGTTTATTGGACTTGTATTAATATGAATATTTTAAAGTAACGATATGAACGGACTTTCTTTAAAAATCCTGCATTCCTTTTTTTTACTTTTCATATCATTGTATGGACTGAGTCAGGTGCAAACAGTCAGGATTATAGTGCCTAAAGGAGCGGGCACGGTAATGGAGAACACAAAAAGAATCCTGGAATTGCAGATTACCAGCAGGGCTGATGTTACAATAGTAAAAGACATCAGTGCGCAACTTACAATAGAGCTCATTAAAGAGGCAGGGTACCATCCCGAATCCTACAGCATTTCAGATAAAGGAAAAAGTCACATTCAGATAGCGGGAGCCGATGGAGCAGCCTTATTGTATGGTGCAGGCAAATTGCTAAGAACCTCCTGCTATGACAGTAACGGTTTTACCCCCGGAACCTGGCGCGGCACTTCCACACCAAAAGGTAAAATAAGAGGTATATATTTCGCTACGCATTTTAATAATTTTTACGAGGCGGCACCTATTGAAGATGTACAGAAATACGTGGAGGAACTGGCGTTGTGGGGCGTCAATCATCTTGTGATTCATTTTGCGAACTGGCAGTACACTGCTTTCTACGATGCAGCGGCGCAAAAAACGCTCACCCGCTTCAGACAGATAATGGGCATGGCAAGAGCGTGTGGAATGAAAGTGGGATTACTACAGGTACCGAATCAGGGGTTTAAGTTTACAAAAAGTGAATTTTTGAATACGCCTGTGCCTGATCAGTTGGGCCGGAGAGGTCATTTTGGAATTAACCTGAACCCATCAAATGCGCAGGCAGACAAATTACTAAAGGAAAACTGGGCCTATTTATTAGATCAGTTTAAAGATATTGGTTTAGACCTTATGGTTTTCTGGCCTTATGATGAAGGAGGATGCGGTTGTGATCAATGCTGGCCATGGGGTGGGCGTGGCTATCCAAAATTATGCAAAGCACTTGCTGGTATTACCAAACAAAAATTTCCTGACATCAACGTGGTGTTGTCTACATGGATGTATGATACACCACCTGCAGGAGAGTGGGAAGGGTTGACAAGGTTTTTGAGCAAAGGAAATAACTGGCTCCACTATGTTATGGCCGATTCTCATGAAGACTTTCCAGGGTATCCGCTGCAGAAGGGTGTTCCGGGAAACCTTCCCCTGTTAAATTTTCCGGAAATCAGCATGTGGGGCCAGGGACCCTGGGGTGGTTACGGATCTAACCCGCTTGTCAACCGCTTACAGCGGTTATGGAATCAAACGGAGGGTAAAGTATCCGGTGGTTTTCCTTATTCAGAAGGAATTTACGAAGACCTGAATAAAATAATTTGTGCCCAGCTCTATTGGGATGGTGAACGTCAGACATCAGATATTGTGAAAGAGTACATTGCCTATGAATTCTCGCCGGATGTAGTGAATGATGTCAGCCGGGCAATTGAAATTCTTGAAGCCAATCATAACCGCAAACAAATTAAGGCCAATGCTGTTGAAGCTTTTAACCTTTTGCAACAGGCAGAGCGCAAATTAACCGCACAAACGCTGAAGTCATGGCGTTGGCGCATATTGTATCTGAGAGCTTTGATTGATCGTGAAATGTATGAACGTGGTGGAAAACTGGAAGGTGAACTGTTGAAGGCCGCTTTTAATGAACTAACAGAAATCTACCATGCGCAAAATGCACATTCAATGCCAATAAGGCCGCCGGTAATTAAATAACCGGAACGATACAATCCGAAGTGATGAGTGGTTTAAGAGGTTTCTATATGGCGAACTGAAGTAAAACCGTAACCTCGTTGTTAGCGTTTTAATAAACTATTAACAATAAAGTATGGTACCATTTTGCTTCCAATGCGTCTACTAATAAAGACAATATAGCATATAGTCAATTTTCTCATAAGCAGTTAGTTTTGGTTGCGGCCCCTGTTTTTACAGGGGCCAATTTTTTTCACGTAACGAAGAACGCTGTGATAATTGTAGCGATACGCATCTTAAAAAATCAATAGAAGATAGCTTTAGAAAATATAACCCGCGCAGCCGTAGATCATTCACAACCTGTGTATCAGGAATTTCACATACCAGGTTTATTATTGTTCAATATTCTTTTATAAGATGGCGTGTTGGCAACGTGGTGGAAGCGATATGTCAATACAGCACCCCTTTCCCGGAGAAGTAGTTATATTCAATGACCCACTAAGAGCTTCAACCCGGTTTCGAATATTGATAAGGCCAATTCCACTTTTAGCGGTTTCCTGGTCAAATCCTTTTCCATTATCTTTTATTGAAAGATGAAAGGAATTGTTTTTTATGCTTAAGGCAATAATTATTTCGCTCGCCTCTGCGTATTTAATAATATTGTTGGTTTGCTCCTGAACGATGCGAAATGCCATCAACTTTTGGTCGTGAGATAAAAATTTTTCCACCTCCGCGTCAAAATCGAATTGCACATTGAAATGAAGGCTCAATCTCAGGTTCGAAACAATTTCTTCTACAGGTCCTAGTAACTCCTCTTTAATCCGGGAGCTGTTCAATGATTTGGAGATCTCCCGGATTTCGTTTATTGCAAGTAATATGTATTCTTTGCTTTTTTTGATGTAACCTTCCTTGTCCTGGCAATCCAGTGGCTGGGCACAGTCGATCATAAGATGTGCAACAGAAAGTATTTGATTTACGTTGTCATGCAATTCTTTGGCTAGCTCGTTAGATACATGGTCCTGTGTCCTAATCACCGCCTGGGTGATTTCCTTCTCCTTTTGAATTTTCTCCCGCAGGACCTTCGCCTCCATTTTTTTTTGTTCCGTTACATCTTGCACAACACCGATAGCACGGATAGGTTTGCCCTCTTTGTAAATGATATATCCTTTGTCGGCAAAATTTCGGTACCTGCCGTCAGCACATTGAAAACGGTATTCGGCATCGCAATAGGTATGCCCCAGGTTAATAAAGTTTTTGAACTTATACATGGATATCTCCCGGTCTTCGGGATGTGTCTTATCCTCCCACCAATCCAGTGTACCCTCTATTTCCTCACGGGTATATCCTGTCAAAGTCATTAACGCTTCACTTCGGTAGACTTTACCGGTTTCCATGTCCCAGTCCCAAATACAATCGGAAACGACTTTAGCAACGTACGAAAAGCGTTCACTGCTTTTACGCATGGCTTCTTCAGCTTGTTTTTCAGCTGTGATATCAATAGCCTGACCTGCGATAAGCCGCTTGTTGCCATTAAGAGGTAATAAAAATTTATGCAACATAAAATAGCCGGGAGAGCCATCGTCACGGATGGATTCAATTACAAAGGCAAGAGACTGGTTGGTTCTTAAAACCGTTTTATCACTGGCAATAAATTCATCGGCTATGTGTTTTGGGAAGAGTTCATATACATTTTTAAGTCTGTAATTTTTATGAATTCTCCAAATCCGCCTTGCCTGCCTATTCATGAATAGTGTATAACCTTCCTCATCTGTTACCCAGGCAGGAGCCAGGCTGTTTTCGAGATAAGAAAAATAAATGGACTCGCAGTCGTTGGTATTGGAAAGGGTTCGCTTAATCTGTTTTTGCAGGCACTGGATGATAACAACAATGGCAGAAGGCCTGTTTGTGTCAGGAAGTTTATGAACGTAGCAGGCAAGTTGTAGCATTTTACCACTCGGGTGACTAAGAAGTATTTCTTCTTCCAAAACCCCGGTTTCTATTATATGGTGTATTTTTCTGTTAATGCCGCAATCGGCACAGCACAAATTGTGGAGCAGGTCAATCATATTTTTACCGGCAATTGTGTCTGTGTATTGCGGTAACAATTCCTCTAAAGCCGGATTCCACTTTACTATATGTAGTTCAGGATCTGCAATCATGATGGCATCAGACGTGTTGTCTACAATACTTTGCAGCCAGGATAGCAAAGCCAAACTGGGATTCTGACTATTCACAGGGTAAGTGGATTTTATTAAAAAGGCTAATAGTTATCAACTAAATTTCCGGAAATATCTTTGTAACAATAGGTTTGTTCAATTAACGATTTCCCGTCTGGTTTAGTATGTGGGATTTAAGTATCTGGTTTCATTGTTGTGCGGATAAAATCCGGGGATAAAAAAAATCTCCCGGGTGGCCTGTTTAATTCAATTACCTTCTGTAACCCAATTCCGCTCCACCGCTCACAGGAAGGGTGCAACCGGTTATGAACCGGGCTCTTTCTGATAATAAAAATACGCAGGCATCGGCTATAACATCCCCCTGGGGGCAATATCCCAAAGGATGAATGGTTTTAATGTATTCGCTTGTCTTTTCCTGGTCAGGTTGCTGACTTATCCAATCCTCAACGGCCGGTGTCCAAACCCATGCCGGGCATACTGCGTTTACCCGTATCTGATATTTAGCATAATCCAGGGCCATAGATTTGGTTAATGTGCTGATGCCTCCTTTGGTTGCTGAATATGCAGCATGGTTTTCCTGTCCAATATCTCCAACCAGACTACTGGTATTCAGTATGGATCCCTTACTGCTCTGCAAAGCTCCGATTCCATATTTTGTGGTCAGGTATATGCTCTTAAGATTGACATCCATCAGTTTGTTCCATTGTTCTGTTGTTGTTTCGTGAAGCATAACAGATGGTGTTACAATGCCGGCATTATTATGAATAGCATCAAGCTTGCCATAGTGTTTAAGCGTTCTGTCAATTGCGTCTTTTACTTCTTCTTCTACCGATACATCACAGGTAAGAATTATATGAACATGATTGCCTATCTCTGCTAATATTTTTTTGAGGTCAGGTTCATGATTACTGGCAATAGCGATACAGGCGCCTTCTTTTGCATATGCTTTTGCACATTCATAGCCAATACCACTGGACCCACCGGTGAGAAATAAAACCTTATCTTTTAACAGCATCTATTTAATTTAAATTATCTTCAACGATAGGGCAAAATACCAGTTTTGCCTGCTGAAAAAAAATGGAGTATATCAGTACTTTGATAGATAATCCTATTATAATTATGAAAGGTGAAAAAAACAGATACAAGGGATTAACCACAAGAAGGCGTGATGGCTTCATGGGTGAAAAACAAATTATATTACCGGGGAAACTTTTGAAGGAACGTATTGAAGACGATCCCCTGCTTAATAGCCTTTACATAACACTTATAGGTTATTTCCCGAAAGCATCTTTTCATTACCGGGAAAGGAGATGGGGATGCAGGGACAATATTCTGTTTTATTGTGTGGATGGAAAAGGCTGGTACGAGAATAAATCAGGTTATTGCGAAATTAAGGCAAATGAGTTTGTGATCCTGCCTGCTACCGATAAGTATCTTCGTTATGGGGCACATGCTGAAGACCCCTGGTCGCTGTACTGGGTTCATTTTTGCGGAACCAAAATTCCACATTTCAATCAAATCTATAATCTTGACCAGTTCCTGACACCAACTGTTCTCCGTCCGGACGAAAGAAGAATTGGTTTATGGGAAGAAATGTACAATACACTTGAAATGGGATATAGTCTGGATAACCTGAGCTACTCAAATTTTTGTTTGTATCATTTTGTGGCTTCTTTCATATTCAGGAACCACAACTTCTCCAGCTTTCAGAAAAAAGACGATAATATTATTACCCAGGCTATTCTGTTTATGCGCGAAAACCTGGCTAAAAAGCTTTGGATAGATGAAATAGCCGGTAAGTTTTCTTATTCAGCATCCCATTTTTCAAATCTTTTCCGCAAACAAACGGGGTTTGCCCCTTTGGATTATTTTATTCATCTTAAAATGCAGAAAGCCTGCCAGCTACTGGATCTTACCGAGATGAAGATAAAAGATGTTGCGGCATTTATTGGATATGAAGATCCCTATTTCTTTAACCGGATATTCAATAAAATCATTGGTATGTCGCCATCTGAATACCGGCGAACCAATAAGAGCTGATTGGTGATGTTAATAAATCAGGGATGAGATTTGGATGAAAGCGTTTATGACTTGGAATAATAATTGAATTATCCAGCATTTCGGGTGAATGTTCTATTTTTTAAGTCTGAAAAAATGAAGACTTTTAAAAGCCAATAAATATGCTATACTGTTATGGAGGATTCAACAGCACGAAAGAATATTCTGAATAAAATTAGCCAGGCTTTATCAAATTCCACTATGATGCCTTATCCTTCTGCTGATATTCCTGAATCCTTTTTTAAATCGGAACAGGAATCGTTGATAGCTTTATTTGGGAGGAAGTTTACAGGCTTGCTGGGAAAGTTTTTTTTATTCAGCAATGCGGCAGAGTTGAGAGCAAAATTAGATCAACTTATAATAGAGAATAAGTGGATGCATATTTGTTGTGATGAAAATTCCTTAAATCAGCTCCTGGGAGATACAACCGGTCCATTTATCCCCACTGGTAATTTATATAATACCGATGCAGCTATCACGGGTTGCATACACCTGGTAGCCCAAACAGGAACAATCGTGTTGAGTTCCGGTCAGTCTTCAGGCAGGTCCCTGCCGGTATATACGCCTGTGCATATTGTAATTGCATTTGCACACCAATTGGTATTTGATTTAAAAGAAAGTATTGAAAAGGTTATGTTAAGCGGGGCTCAGGATTTTCCTTCGTCACTGGTATTTGCTTCCGGGCCGAGCCGTACCGGAGATATTGAAAAAACGTTGGTAGTGGGTGTACATGGTCCGGGGGAAGTTTATGTGTTGATGTTATCATAGCCTTTCGAATCTATTGCTATAGGTTCTTCAATAAATAATTAAAGTTTTACTCCCGCCCCAATGCTGTACTCAGAAATCCAATCAGTAATGTAAGATAAATGGATGGTTTAGCCAGTTCTTAGATGCTGTCGGACGAGGTGCCTTTTTCATTAATGCATTCCCCTCCTTTATTTAATAAGACATTTAACGCTTTGCATCTGCCGTTCAGATGATGTAATTTTTAATGCTGTTTTTAGGATGATGGTTGAGGCTTTATCAGGTAATGCAGAGACTTTTTATTATATATGCAGTGAGTACTTTCTTTCCTTTGTAAATAATTGAATAATCCAGTAATATAAGCATATATTCTATTGATTGTGAATGGTAAGTTTAGCAACTTTACTTCTGTTAATACCGCGGTAGTTTACAATAGCAGGTACCCCTTTAAACGATTTGCACTCTTCAGGCCATATG
This sequence comes from Agriterribacter humi, assembly GCF_009192765.1. GTDB lineage: Bacteria > Bacteroidota > Bacteroidia > Chitinophagales > Chitinophagaceae > Agriterribacter > Agriterribacter humi. The sequence continues at coordinate 365,569 of NZ_VOHQ01000002.1, forward strand.
AAGGAGCGCTATAGAAATCGGTTCAATGCTAAATGCTTTGATCCTTAGGGGAACTGTAATGCGCCATGAATTATCTTCCAAAAACTAAATCATTGTTGATCGTAATGGAATATCAGCAGATATTCTTAGTGTGTAACCATTTTATAAACTATAAAGAAAACCTAACTGCGTATGGAAAAGCTATCTATTTCCCCGCCCGTTAACAACTATGCCGGTCCGTTAGATGCAGGAGGCAGGAACAGTATTGCTCTTGCATATAGACGGAAATCAAAAATAGTGATTGCTTTTGTTTTAATTTCCCTGGCATCGTTATTATCATTACCAGTTCATGCTGAATGGTATAGTGATGATGATAACAATATATTGGCGTATTTCAGCGAAACGACAACTCTTCAGAGCAGGATTGTGAGGGGTACCGTTACTAATGATGCAGGTGAAGTCCTGGGCGGCGTTACTGTACAATTGAAAGGCAGTAATACTATTGTCACTACCACTCAAGACGGTTCTTTTTCCATTGATGTACCTGATGGTGCGGTTACGCTGATGTTTTCCTATATCGGAATGCAATCCCAGGAAGTAAACGTAAGGGATAACCGCCCCATTAGAATTGCATTGAAGGTTGAGAATAATACGCTTTCCGATGTGGTGGTAGTGGGATACGGTACACAAAAGAAGGTTAACCTTACCGGTTCTGTTGCTACCGTTTCTTCCAAAACATTATTGGAGCGTCCTGCCACTAATGCTGCCAATCTTTTGCAGGGACGCATTACAGGATTACAGGTTATTCAACCAACGGCTTCTCCGGGGCGTGATGATCCGCAGTTTCAGATAAGGGGACTGGGTTCTTTCGGAGCCTCATCCAATCCTTTGATACTGGTGGATGGTATTTTGGGTTCCATTACCAATCTTAATCCCAACGATATCGAAAGTGTATCGGTATTGAAAGATGCAGCATCGGCCGCCATATACGGATCAAGAGCGGCGAATGGTGTGATACTGGTAACTACCAAGCGTGGCAGGAAAGGAGAACCGCTGCTGGAATACAGGATAGATGTTGGCTCACATACTGCAACAAGACTTCCGGATTTTATTTACAATTCCGTAGAATATATGACCATGTACAATGCGGCAAAAGAAAGAGTTGGATTGCCTGCATTATATACACAGGAGCAGATTGATGCTTATAAAAATCCTACAGACAAAGCGCAGTATCCGGATTTCAATTGGTCTGATCATTATTTCAATCCAGCTACTGTTATCAATCATAACCTTCGTTTTTCCGGCGGTAATGAAAAAACCAATTACAGTATTTCACTTGGATATCTCGACCAGGATGGAGTTTTACCATCATTCAATTACAAAAGATACAATGCCATCATTAACCTGAATACGCAGGTAAACAAAAGGATCCGTGTGGGAACGATCATTAATATGGTAAAGAAGAATATAACTGAACCTCGGTTTACCAATAGTGATATTGTGTTGCTGGTATACCAGGGCGCACCCAACTATACACCTTTCTTACCAGACGGGAGCGGGCGAGTAGCAAGATACGCGTACGCCGGTGAAGGGCACAACCGCAGTCCTGAAACAGATCTTCATCCCGGTAATTACCAGTATTCCAATTCACATGCAATTAATGCACAGGGCTATATTGATGTAAATATTATAAAAGGTCTTGTATGGCAGGTAAAGGGTGGACTGAATTACAACGGCGATACGTATAAAAGTCATCAGCAGGTTGTTCAGCAGTATGCCTTCATCAAACCTGCCGGTGCGGATGATTTTCCCTATGTGGATGATGGAGGAAAAAGCGGAGGCGTAACTGACAGGTACTCCCAGAATTTGTTGCCATCACTTTATTCAACCCTTACTTACGATAAAACCTTTGGTAAATATCATACCCTTAAAGTATTGGGTGGCTATGAGCAGCAGTCATTCAAAACACAGTTCCTGCAAGGTGCCAGGCTTAATTTTCCAACACCCGGATTGGCGGAAATCAATGCAGGATCTCCTGTAGGCCAAAGTCTTTCAGGTACATCAACAGAATGGGCACTGCGTTCTTATTTTGGCCGTGTGAATTATGATTATATGGGCAAATACCTGCTGGAGGCCAATATCCGTTATGATGGAAGTTCACGTATAGCCGACGATAACCGATGGGGCGCTTTTCCTTCCCTATCTGCGGGATGGAGAATATCAAAAGAAAATTTTATTCAGAACAATGTAAGCTGGATAGATGATCTGAAGTTGAGGGCTTCATTAGGAACACTGGGTAACCAGGAAATAGGTTTGTATCCTTACCAGGATATCCTGAACCTTTCTGAATATCCTTATGGGTCTACATTACAGGCTTCTACCATACTTACCCGTTTAACAGACAAGAATATTAAATGGGAATCAACAAGGGTATTGAACTTTGGTGTTGATCTTGATATTTATAAAGGACTGTTCGGGGTTACATTCGACTGGTTTAAAAAGAATACATACGATATTCTTACTACACAACCTGTGCCTGGAAGCCTTGGATTAAGTGGCCCGGTTACCAACGATGGAAAATTGCAGAATATTGGATGGGAAGCGCAGCTCCGGCATGCCAATCAGGTTGGAGACTTTAGCTACAGTGCATATTTCCTCTTTTCCACCTTTAAAAATAAACTACTTAAAATACGCACACCTACCAAAGGGGTAAATGAGGTAGGATTGCCATATGGATCCTATTATATGTATGAATGGATAGGTATTTTTCAAAGCCAGGATGATATTGATAAATCTCCTGATCAGCCCTTTTTTCCCCCAAGACCAGGCGATCTTAAAATTAAGGACCAGAATGGCGATGCTGTTGTGAATGCAGAAGACAGGAAAACGGTAAAAGGTATTTTTCCGGACTTCACCTATTCCTTCGGTTTCACCGCTGCATGGAAAGGTTTTGCACTCTCTGCTTTTTTCCAGGGCACACAAGGTAACAAAATGCCATTGAACGGATGGGGTATTGATCCTTTTATCCAGGGTACTCCGCCAACAGCAAAATTCCGGGATGCCTGGAGCCCAACCAATCCGAGCAATACGGTTCCCGCGATCTATGAATCCTGGACTTATGGCGGTGTTTCTGCATATCCATCCACCTATTATTTACAGGATGCATCTTACCTGCGGCTGAAAAATGTAAACCTTTCTTATGCGCTTCCAAAAAGGATTGCAGATAAGATATGGTCAAAGGGATTGACTGTTTATGTTTCCGGGGATAACCTGCTCACCTTTACAAAATTTGAAGGTGCAGATCCGGAAACGCTTTCCAGAACGGGCAGTACAATTGGTGGATGGGGAAGATATGCGCAGTTTCCACAGGTGCGTATAATCAACTTCGGTATTGATGTTAAATTTTAAATTATTAAACATACTGGATTATGAAAACATTGTATGCAGTAAGGTCCGTAATAGTGATAGCGGTTATCCTATTTACGAGCGCCTGCGAGGAAAAATTGCTTGATAAAAATCCATTGGACCAGATATCAAGCCAAACTTTCTGGAAAACAGAGGATGATGTGAAAATGGCTTTGGGCGGATGTTACAGGCAGTTGCAATCAGACTTCATGGGGTACAGAAGGGTATGGTTGGATTGTCTTACCGACAATGCTTTTGCTGAATGGAATTATTTCAATATAGCGCCCATGACAATTGGCGTTACCAGCGCAAACTCAGGTGGTGCTGTAAATATGGCTTATTATGCTCCATACCGGGGTATAGCCAACTGCAATTATTTTTTGGCGAATATCGAGAATGTGCCGATTGACGACCAGAAGAAAACCGTATACATTGGGGAAGTGAAATTTTTGCGTGCGTTAATGTATTTTGACCTGGTTAATTTTTTTGGTGATGTTATTTTATATAAAGAATCGCCTGCAAGTGCAGATGCGGCTAAGGTTGCAAAAAGCCCCAAAGCCGATGTGCTGGCATTTATTCATGAAGACCTGGATGCTGCCATTGCCAGCCTGCCGGAAGCTGAATATAAGGGACATGCGGTAAAAGGAAGTGCAACTGCAATTAAAGCAAGGGTATTGTTATATGAAAAAAAGTGGGCTGAAGCGGCATCTTTCGCGCAGCAAACCATGCAATCAGGAAAGTTTTCTATTTACAATAATTATCTTGGCTTATTCCTTACTGCTACACAGGGAGGTAATCCGGAGATTATATTCTCCACGCAATATCTCAGTCCCACCAACCCCACCAATTTTGTGGAAAGTATGGATGTTGAAATAGGCTGGTATGGTTGTATTGATCCCTACCAGGACCTGGTGGATGAGTATGAATGCACAGATGGTAAAATGATTTCGGAATCTGCGCTGTATAATCCCGCTACACCTTTTGCCAATCGTGATCCCCGACTTGTGTTGACGATGCGCAGGGTAGCGGAAGAAAGCTGGGTTGAACCGCAGCATCCGGGGCAAACCGGTTATGTGATGAGAAAGTATGCTGATTTTTCTCATACACCATTTAGTTATGCCAACACCAATTCTGACCAGGACATGGTGTGGATCAGGTATGCAGATGTCTTACTGATGTATGCTGAAGCAAAAAATGAAGCAGACGGACCTGATGCAAGTGTATATGATGCGCTTGACGAAATAAGAAGCAGGACAGGTGTAAACATGCCGCCTGTTGACAGGATCAAATACAGTTCAAAAGATCTGCTAAGGGATTACATTCGTCATGAAAGGCGTGTGGAACTTGCGCTGGAAGGGCACCGTTATTTTGATATTAAACGTTGGGAAATTGCGGCTACCAAACTTCCAACACTTAAAAATCCGGGGGGTGTACCATTGGTCTTTGAACAAAAGCACTATCTGTTTCCTTTTCCGCAGGGTGAATTGGACAACAATCCTGAGCTGGAGCAAAATGATGGGTACCAGTAGTTGAATATATGGAAACAATAATTAAATTCAACTCCCTTTATGAAAAAGTTTATCCTGGTAATATGTACTGTAGTAACAGCCATGAATAGTGGCTTTTGCTCCGGTAGCATTGATCCATATACTGTTCCGGATCTTTGTTCACCCTCAGATACGGTGAGAACCGTAACGCTGAAGGGCGGTTCAGGAGACTGGCATTTTTTGATGGAAGCGGAGGAACAAAAGGCCGCTATAAAAAAACTGGGATGGGATACCGAAGGCACGGGGCGTGAAAAGATCAACCTCCTGAAAGCGCCGGTGTTTATACGCCTGGGCAAGGCAAAGGAATCGTTCACGCCTGTTGCCCGCTTTAGTAAACCCGATGGGTTCTCTGTGAGATATGATTTTGATCTGCCGCAGCAGCAATCGCTCAGTTGGGAAATAAACACACATGATGGAAAAATAAACATGCGTATAACAACCAGTGCAAAGATTGCTGCAGTGCTTGATACCATAAACATTGTTTTTCCTTTTGAGCCTGCTACTGCGGTTACCAGTATCATTAGTGGACATTGGAAAAAAGGAAAATTTTTTACGCCTGCTATTTTAAGCGCTCCCGATCTTGGGCAGGTGCTGGTTTCCTGTAAGGAGCTGCCCTCCCTGCAGGGAAGGATGGAGGGCAGCCGTAGTGAGAAATGGATCAACACGGTATTTGAATTAATACCAAAGCAGGGAACTACTGTATATAATATTGAATTTACGCCGGTAATATTGCCGATGCCAAAAGGGTTTACAAATCAGCAGCGGTGGAAGGCTGCAAGACGCGGATGGTTCAATCTTATTCAGCAAAGCTGCGGCGCGTCCGGTGGTAATACCAATGTGTCCGGCGTATGGGCAAATAACGCACTCAGTGATCCTGTCAGCAGCCTGGTATACTTGCTTGGCGATGCTACATTGCTGGTGCCGGAGCTGGCTCCGGGTATTGTAATGAAAGATATATTGAGACATACCCTTGATTACTGGATAACTGAAAAAACCAATGATGAGGGATTGGTTACCTATACGGCGAGAGGCACACCGGGGAGAGAACTGCAACCGGATCAGGCAACACTGGAAAAAATAAATCCTGGTAATAATCAGAATGTGATGGATGCTAATCCTTCGGTGTTGATTGGTGCGTGGTGCTATATGGCTGTGGCTAAAGATGCCGCATGGCTTCAGCAACACATCAGTGAACTGGAGTTTATTGCGCAGTATATGATCAGGCGGGATACAGATGACGATGGTATCATGGAGTCCAAACAAAGTGGCAACAGCGGATCAAGATTAAAATACAGAAACCCCGATTGCGCATTTGATTGTTATTCCAGCGGGCATAAAAATGCTTATGTGAATATACTGGCTTACCGTGCATGGAATGCAATGGCGGCTTTGGAAAAGCAATTGGGTCGTTATGAAAAAATGCGGCTATACCTTGGGAGGGCGGAGAAACTTAAAAAAGTATTTGTAAAAACTTTTTATAATCCTGCATCTGGCTGGTTGGGTTGGTGGAAAAGTGAGGATGCTGTATTGCATGATATCAATACGGATGTAGCAACCAGTATGGCAATTGTATATGGGTTGCTGGATAAAAATGCAGGCAAAAAGATGTTGCAACGATACTGGACCGCACTGGAAGCCACAGGATTTAAGCGCTTCGACCTGGGTGTTCCTTTAAATATAAAACCTGTTCCCAGGGAAGACATGGAACACTATTCGGCGTTTCAGCAATTTTTAAATGGCGGCTGTACGGTATTTAATACTGCCGTGTTGATTGATGCATTGTATATGGTTGATATGCCCCGCCGGGCTGATATGATTCTTGACAGTATGCTGCATCGGCAGCAATCGGGTGTATTTGCCAATGGCGGTGGATTTCAGAACGGCTTTGTTGATAAGATGGGTTATGGCGCTGAAGTATTTGACTGGAGCGGTAACCCCGCGGGTTATGAAGGACATCTGATATATAACTGGAGTTTTCTTCATTCTGTATTGTACAGGGAGCCTTCCTTCCGCAGGCTGAGAAACCTTTCCAGATAAGCATAGCATATAACTTTAACGATTAAACGATATGAAGATTTTTCCGTTTGTACTTGCCTGCCTGATGTTGAATTTTTTGACCGCCGATGCACAACGGCAGGCAAAGCCGGAGTTGATCAAACTTCCTTTTGCTTTTCCGCAGCAGAACAGAACGCCCATGGAAAATACACCTATTTGGTTTGATTCCAGTTTGCTGCTGGTATCTAATTATAGGCCAGGTGGTGCTTTTGCAAAAGGAAAAAATGCTTATTTATATATTGAAGACATGCAGAGTGGCAATGAGGTGAGCAGGTTTGGCACCGGACATTCTTTTGTAAGTGCGTTTGTGGATGATGAGCAACTGAATGTATTTGCACTGGAGTTTTCTGATTTTGGTAAAGTGATGAATTCAAAAGGAATCAACCGGTTTGTATCAGGCGACCTCAAAAACTGGAAGCAATCTTTAGCTATTTCGCCCGAAGGCAATGAACATCTTTTTAATTCTTCTGTCTGTAAGGATGATAAAGGTTACCTGATGGCCTATGAGTCAGATAAACCGGTTCAATTCTGTTTTAAGTTTGCGAGATCAACGGATTTAAACAACTGGAAAAAGTTAGACGGAATAGCCTATACGGGAGAGCACGCGGAATATTCAGCATGCCCGGTGATCCGCTATTTTGCGCCCTGGTATTATGTTATTTACCTGCATGCGCCACAGCCTGGCCATAAAGGATGGATTTCTTATATGTCGCGTTCAAAAGATCTGCTTAGCTGGGAGCTGAGTCCATTTAATCCTATTCTCGAAGCCAGTAAAGGTGAAGGGAAAAATAATTCGGATGTTGACTTATTGGAGCATGATGGTAAAACCTATATTTATTATGCTACCGGCGACCAGGAAACATGGGGCACTGTGAGAGTGGCAATGTATAACGGCATCATGAAAAATTTCTTTGAAGCCCATTTTCCCAGCGGCGCTTCGTTTAAAAAAGTTTCAGCCAAAAAATAATACCATTATTCAATATTTCCGGTATGAAAACCTCCCGAAGAGATACATTGAAATTACTTGGAATGGCTATGGCCGCGCATACTATACCGGAACCATTATTTTCGGCTGTTAATCATGTAAGCAATCAACTGCCCGCACGAGGCATCATCAGTTCCGCTTTTAACCCTGCTGATGCTACATGGAATATTGCATGGCCGGGCAAGGTAGCTCAATACGATCTCGTATACCAGAGCCCGCCCATAGATCCTTTCCAGGGTATGCCTTTAGGTAATGGAGACATAGGTGTGCTTATCTGGTGTGAAGAATCAAAAATGATTATTGCCGTAAACAAGTGCGATTTATGGGAGGATGCCCGTTTTGATAGATTTGGCAACTGGAGCAAGGAACAGGAAGACATCAGCACCACGTTAAGGCATGCCTGCAGGATGGTGATAGATTTTAAATTCCCGGTTTTCAGTACACTATATCTTTCCGGGTTTAAAGGACGACTGAATATTGCCGAAGCGGCTGTGTATATGGAAGCCGAAAGCCCGTTTGGAAAATTATCTTTTGAAGGATTTGTTGATTACGCATCCGGTACTTTTTTCTATGAGCTGAAAACTGCATTTGCAGAAGATGCGCCTGTTGATATAGCGGTGGAACGTTTTGGTTCCAGAACCTATTCGCATTGGTATTCACAAATTAACGGGGATGCTGCTATCGGAACAGGGGGCACAGATGCACAGGCAGGTACAAATAATATCTCTGTCACACAACAGCTTAATGATACCGTATTTACGGTGGCAGCAAGTATCATACATCAAAATGATATTGATGTGCATTATGAAAGAGAACATACAAGAAGGGCATTGATCTCAGTACAAAAAAATAGAAATAAAGAAGTTCAGGGCGTATTGGTGGTTACATCTCCGCAACCAAACAACGCTATTGTCACAGCCGAAAATATTTTAACAGGATTAAACAGCGAAAGCTTTGCTTCGCATCGCCAAACCCATAACGCGGCATGGAAAGCAGCCTGGAGTAAATCATTTATGGATTACGGGGATGTTTACATTAACCAGCTCTGGCATCTCACTATTTATTACGCGATTGCATCACAGGGGGGTAAATATCCCGGAAGATTTACCAATGGCTTATGGGGCTGGAACCGGGATGTACAGAACTGGAATTTTTATTTTCACTGGAACCAGCAGCAGTTGTATTGGCCGCTGAATGCGGCAGGCCACCACGAACTGGTGGCGCCTTATCTTGATTACAGGTTTAACGCACTTCCATATGCCAGGGAAGATGCGCAGCAGTTATTCCATACCAAAGGCGCATTTATAGCAGATGTAACAGAGCGCCGCGGATATAATTCTCTGAATGAATCCCACAATCATACGCCTGTTGCAGAGATTGCGCTCGATTTCTGGAGACAATACCTGTATACCTGTGACAAAAAATTTCTTATAGAAAAAGCCCTTCCCTTTATAACAGATGCTGCGCTTTTTTTTCAATCGCTTTTTGTAAAAGAGGCAGATGGATTGTATCATGCAAAAGAAGGCACCGGTTATGAAGGATGGATCAAACTCAAAGACGGACTCACCGAAATCGTTTATGCCAGGGTATTATTTACTACCGCATTAAAGGCACAAAAAGAAGCAGGTGCGCAACTGGCTGAAGCAGAAATCTGGAGGAATATACTTGAAAACCTGGCGCCCTTGCCGGTTGTTCAATTGCAGAAAGAGGCAATACAGCAGCAGGGTGCGTCCTATAAGCTTGAGAGGGGCTATTTTAAAGGATGGGAAGTGGAAACGGACTGGATTGCTGCCGCAGGATGGGGCATTAAAGAACAAAAAATGCTTACCGTATACTCAGCATCAACCGAAGAAAAATATTTCGGGAATGTTTTGCTTGACGGCATCTTTCCTTCCGTTCCTTCCTCTCCGGTATTTCCCTCGGGGATGGTATCTGTTGCTTCTAAAAATCAACAGGAGCGTCTTTTTAACATCATGAAAGCTACCACGCTTTTATATGGTCCCGGCATTACCGGCTGGGATCCTGTGCCAATAGTAATGGCAAGATTGGGTTTGAAGGATGCCCTGAAAAAAGTGCTGGATCATTTCCCTGAACGATGGCAGATTTACAGCAATGGCTGGGCGCATTGGGGCCCGGAAGGAGAGATCAACAAAGATGCGGAATGTTTTTTTCGTACAAACAAAGTACGCGATACCCGCTCACCGTCCGATAAGGAAAAATTTCCGCTGCCTATGTGGCCCTTCCGGCATATGTCAATGGAGTCCATGTCGGTTTTTACAACTGCCATGAACGAATCCCTATTACAGAGTGACGGGGATGCAATTATTATAGCGCCTGCTTTTCACGCCGAAAGAAACGGGCGGTTCACCTTACATGCCGCCGGTGGTTTTGAAGTATCATCGGAAATTGCTGCAGGAAAAGTACAATGGGTAGCTATTAAAAATCTGCACGGCAATCGCTGCAGGCTGCAACTGCCGTGGGTAGGTGCAGTTGCCTGGTCGGGGAATAAAAAAATAAAGCTGAGGGTAAAAGATGGCATCGCCGAAATATCATCACGTATTGCTGAAATAATAATGATTGTGCCTGCTGATATAAAAATACATCCCTGGAATATGGTGAGTGAACAGCCTGCCGTAAATAATGTGGTACGCTATCATAGTTCCGGCAAAGTTCAATTAGGTATTCCAAAACAATTCTGATCTCCTATGCGATTAATCAATCCAATATTATATAAATGCGCATACGCACTATTACTGACCTATTGTATACTTCTGCAAGCCTCTACACAGTTACATGCGCAAAAAATATTTAAGGAACCTGAAAAAGCTTCTGTAAGTTTTCGTATCAGCCCGGCGCTATGGCTTTCTGAAAGCCGGTTTAATGAACTGCTTGATTTGTTTGACAGGTATAAAGATGTTACAGATGAACTCACGTTTTTTACTTCTGCCACACATCCGCCGCTTCCGCTGGATGTGTTTCGTGAGCGGATGACTGTACTCAAACGACGGATGCAGGCGGCGCGTAAAAGAGGGTATGCAGCCGGCGTGAATATACTCAGTACGATAGGACATCACGAAGAAAACCTGGAAAATTCCCTGCAGGGTGCATATACCCATGTTACGGATGTTGAAGGGCGTATATCCAAAGGATCTTATTGTCCTAATGATACAAACTTTCAGCAATATATTAGTGAAGTATACCGGCTGATGGTGCGGGCAGAACCTGATTATATCTGGATAGATGATGACGTACGGTTAGCAGGGCATATGCCGGTTTCTCTTACCTGCTTCTGTAATAATTGTATGGATATTTTTGAAAAAGAAACCGGTAAAAAATATACAAGAACGGATCTCGCACTTTTATCATCACAGGGACTTGTATTGCAGAAACTCAGTGTACGGCTTGCCTGGTTACAGCATAACCGTAATACCATCCATCGTCTTTTCAGTATGATTGAGAAGGAAGTACATCAGTTAAAACCTTCTATGCCACTGGGTTTCATGACGGGAGACCGGTTTTTTGAAGGGTATGATTTCGATGAATGGGCAGAAACACTTTCAGGAAATGGTCACGCGGAAGTTCGCTGGCGACCGGGTGGTGGTTACTATGTAGATAACAATACTGCAGAGCTGGCAGGAAAATCGCATGATATCGGAAGACAGGTATCTGTTCTTCCCAAAGACGTTGTTTCCATTCAATCTGAAATAGAGAACTTTCCCTACCAGCGGTTAAAAAAAGCCGCCAATATTGTAGCGCTGGAAGCTGCTTCGCATATTGCCGCGGGCTGCACGGGTGCGGCATTTAATGTATTGTCTTTTTATGATGAGCCGCTGGATGAATATGAGCCGCTGGTGGCTAAACTGTATCAGTCCCGGGCTTTCTTTGACCGCATGGTTAAAAGTATGGGAAGAAAAGAATTATCCGGTGCATCTGTGTTGTGGGATAAAAACAGTTATGCTACCGTAAATATTAACGAAGGTAAATGGCTGAGCGGCGGCAATCCTGTTATCAGACCTGAAGTATATGAAGCAGGTATGCCTGCCAGTTATAATTATAAAGATGCTTCGGTAATTATGCTGGATAAAAACAGCGTGTACACATTATCGGATGTTGAAATAAAAAACCTATTGTCTAAAGGTGTGTATATGAGCGCTGAGGCTTTGCAACAGCTCAATGAAATGGGTTATGGAGCACTAACAGGTTTTAAAGTAGTTGATACCTCATCTGCAGACCGCATTGAACAATTTACCGGGCATACACTCAATGGTTTGTTTGCAGACCGGGAAAGAGATAACCGCCAATCCTTTTACAGGGAACCTGTATACAGTTTACAAAAAACAGATAATGCTACGGAGACATTGTCAAAGCTTATAGATTATTCCCGGCAGGACAAAGGAAATATAACCATGGGTGTATTTGAAAACAGGTTGGGCGGCCGTATCTGTGTAGCAGGTTATTATCCCTGGAGCTATATGGGCAACCTGTCAAAATCATCACAAATTAAAAATGTATTCCGTTGGCTCAGCAGGGAAACCTTGCCGGGTTATATTGCATCATTTCATAAAATAAATCTTTGGATAAGAACGCCTGAAAATGATGGCCTTGCACTGGCTTTCAGCAACTCTTCGTTTGACCCTTACCGTGATATAGTATTGATGTTAAGAACCTCCTTTAAATCTATAAAAATAGTTAACATGAATTGTAAAGAAACGAAGATCAGTTCTTCAGGAGAAGACGGACCTTACCAGAAGTTTGTTATTCCCTTTACGGCTCCCTGGGAAATGCAACTGGTAATTGCAGCGCCATAAGGGCCTTTCCGGGAGATAGACCAGGAATAGAATATAATGAGCGAAGATTAAATCGAATAATCCAGCCAAAAAGACCGATATTCTATTTACGAACGCTTCATTAAAGTTGATATTTACTTTTTATTAATCAGACAGCATAATATTAGAAAAATGATAAACGGAATCTTTACAAAACGGGCTTCTCTGTTGGGTATTTTGTTGTGGAGTATAGGTTGTGTATCGGCTCAATCAACATGGACAAATCCCATCGTTAAACAAGGACGCCTGGGATCACCGCTTGTGGAATCATCACCCTTTGTGTTTAATAATAAATTGTATCTCCTGGAAAATAATCAAAAATTTTGGGACGTAAAGGGCGCCAAACCGGGCGATTTCTTTCATGAGGACGAGGTGCGGATCAAAGATATTGCTACCGGAAAGACTGTATCCGTTGCTTTAACAAATCATGGATTTGGGACCGTACTAACGCACAACGGCAGGGTATATATTTTTGCAGGTAGTTATGGCAAAGGAAAACCATGGCGCCAGATGACTGAAATTACGATGACAAGTTCCGCTGATCTAAAAAAATGGACAAAGCCTGTTACTGTATTTAAAGCCAATCCCAGGGAGTTCTTTTACAATACTGCCGTAACCCGGGGGAAAGATAAATTCATTTTATTGTACGAAACCAATGATCCCACCTGGAAGCCCTTTACATTCAGGTATCTTGAATCAGACGACCTGGTGAACTGGAAAGAAATTCCCGGTGCTGTTTATGGAAAAGATAAATATGTTGGCGGGCCTGCCTTATACTATGAAGGTGGATGGTATTATACCTTATATCTTGAAAATATTAAAATGGGTTACGAAACCAGGATTACCCGGTCAAAGGACTTGGTGAATTGGGAAGACGCACCTGCCAGCCGGCCATTTATAACCTTCGATCCGTCTATTCGGAATATTCCATTGATTGATCCGGGAATACCCGAAAGCAATGCCTCTGATGTTGAATTGTGTTATTACAATGGTAAAACCATATTATATTTTACAGGAAGTGATCAAACAACTGCAGGCGATTTGCAATGGGCTACCTACGATGGAACCCCCGCACAGTTATTTGAGTATTTTTTTGAGGATACGCAAAAGCAAACCTTTGTATCCCCCGATCATAAAGGCGACTGGGCGCCGGTTCTGATAGCACCTTCGGGTGGGGCGCAACATCAAAATGTTCAAAACGAAATAAAAACCAAACCGTCTCCGCAACAATTAACGTATCAGCAGGAACAGCTCGGAGCCTTCATTCACTTTGGACCAGCTACCTATATCAAATCCGATATGCTTGCCGTTCCGGTGGCTGATTTATTTAATCCATCTAAGCTGGATGCAGATCAATGGGTAAAAACAGCTCAATCTTTTGGCGCCAAACATATCGTTTTAACAGCCAAACATCATAATGGATATTGCTTATGGCCTACTGAAACAACCGGTTATTCCGTTAAGCAATCGCCATGGAAAAACGGAAAGGGGGATGTAGTAGGTGAATTTGTGAAGGCCTGCAGGAAATATGGCGTTCGAGTGGGGCTTTATGTATCCGGGGGCGATAAGCATTTTGGCTGCACCAGCACACCGGATCCGCAGGGAGAAAGAAAGTTAGTTGGTGACATCAATAGGTATTTTCCGGTGTTTCTGGAACAGTTGAGAGAGTTGCTGACCAACTATGGTGAAATTTCATATCTCTGGTTTGATGGCGCCTATGATCCTTTTGGCTGGGATGTAATGGATCCTGAAACGATGAAACCATTGGGTACCGCATTTGGTGATGCCATCCACGCTATGGTAAAGCATTTACAACCCGGCGCTGTAATTATGGGTGGCACCCGGCCGGATATACGCTGGTCGGGAAGCGAGCAGGGATGGGCCGCATATCCATTATGGAATGTAGTAAAACCGGGAGAGGGATTTTCTCATTGGGTGGGCCCGCAGAATGCGGGATGGTTACCTGCAGAGGCCTGCCTTCATACGCGTGACACCTGGTTTTGGGTGCCGGATTCTGACAAAACATTACGAAATATGGACTTTATGACTAAAACTTATTTTGAGTCCATCGGTCGTGGCGCTAACCTTCTTATTAATATGACGCCTGATACCAGCGGAATAATTCCACCGAATGAAGTAAAAAGCCTCTATGAATTTGGGAAAAAAATAAGCAGCATGTTCTCTCATCCCTTGGCACAATCAAATCAAAACCTGGAGGGAGATACCATTAATTTACACATGTCTGAAAAAAACAGGGTAGGATTGATTGAAATAGAAGAAGACATCCACAACGGACAAAATATACAACAATATAAAACAGAAGCATATATTGCCGGTCAATGGAAAACGATAACTTCAGGACTAAGCATTGGAAGGAGGCGCCTGGAGGTTATTGAGCCCGTAGAAACGAATCAGGTGAGGCTGATAATAACAAAGCGCAGTGCGGAAAAGAAAATCAGGAAGTTTGCTGTATACGCAAAACGCTGATGAAATATTTCCCCTAATTTAATTACGAGTTGTAACGTTTAACGAACATTTGAATCTTGCCAGATGATTAAAACCCCTGATCTGATCATTAGTATTTTGTATATACTCATTATTGTTTGCGTAGGCCTGTGGGCTGGTTTACAAAAAAGAAAGAAGAGCAGAAGCAGTGCCTCTGATGAGTATTTTCTGGCTGGAAAAACGTTAAGATGGCCGGTAATTGGATTGGCTTTATTTGCTACGAATATATCCTGTATTCACCTTGTGAGCCTTGCTCAATCAGGGTTTGATACGGGGCTGCTGAATGGCAACTTTGAATGGATGGCTGCATTTACCCTTATTTTACTGGCATTGTTTTTTGTTCCTTTCTATATCAGGTCTAAAGTGCCCACCTTACCTGTTTTTTTGGAAAAAAGGTATAACACGGCCTGCCGCGACTGGCTTACTATTATTTCAATTGTATCGGCGGTTATTATCCATATTGCCTTTTCATTGCTTGCAGGGGGAATTGTGTTAGAGACGCTTTTCGGAATTAATATGTACGTAAGTGTTACGGTAATCTCCGTATTGGTTGCTGTGTATACCATAATTGGAGGCTTAAGGGCTGTTGTAATAACAGAATCTATTCAAACCATAGTATTGGTTGCAGGGGCTATCGTTATTACCGCTGCGTCGTGGTTAAAACTGGGCGGCTGGACCTCATTGGTTCAGGTACTGGAAGAGCACCAGGCTATGGAAAAGATTTCAATGCTCAGACCTCATGGCGATAGCAGTCAGATGCCCTGGTATGCTGTTTTTCTTGGATATCCGGTATTGGGGATATGGTACTGGTGTGCTGATCAAACCATTGTTCAAAGGGTTTTGGGAGCTAAAGATGAGAACCACGCGCGGGTCGGCTCCCTCTTTTGCGGATTTATTAAAATACTACCTGTGTTTATTTTTGTGGTGCCGGGTTTAATGGCCTATGGATTGGCGCAAAAAGGTTTGATAGATCTTAGCTCCATCACCACAGTTACTGCGTCTGGTGAAGCGGTAGTTAACAGTAAAGGAATATATACGCTCATGATCACCCAATTATTACCAACTGGTTTAATTGGAATAGTAGTGGCTGCATTGCTTTCCGGTTTAATGAGCCAGGTATCAGGAGCGCTGAACTCCATTTCAACACTTGTAAGTTATGACCTCGTTAAAAGGTTTAGACCTGGTGTAAAAGATAAGCAGTTGGTAAAGCTGGGGCGTATAGCAGTGGTGGTTGCTCTTATATTTTCTGTTGCATTGTTGCCTTTGCTGAATAGTTATGAGAGCTTGTTTAACGGGTTAAATGATATCATTGCACATATTGCACCTCCAATTACCTGTGTTTTCTTATTGGGAATATTCTGGAAAAAGGCATCGGCCAAATCAGCTCAATATACTTTATGGATGGGCTCTTTGCTGGGTGTAGTTGTATTTACTATTAATAAGCTGCTTCCATTAAGCATCATAGGTCAGATACCATTTATGATGATGGCTTTTTACCTGTTTTGCGCATGCCTGGTAATGCAGGTACTGTTGTCGTTTGCTTATCCTGTGCAACATACGGAAGACAGTAAAACTTTATTCTGGCGGTCTCCATGGGAGCCCTTACAAAGCAAAGGATGGAAAGGATTGGGAAATTATAAATTGCTATCGGTATTATTGGTTGCCTGTGTGGTTGTGCTGTATATGTTTTTTGGATAGTAGCGGAATAACGGCGTTTTTTAAACCTTTAAAATGAATTCAAATGCGATGCTATACATCTTGCATCCTGTTGTTTGCGGCGTTATCTTTTTACAGTTGCCGTGAAACGGGCCCTGCTGCAACAGATCGGGACAAACAAACTGAAGCAACAAAAAAAGAACCGCTTCGGATAGGAATGGTTACTGGTCTTAAACCAGAGAAGATAGCTTATTATAAAGAACTCCATGCCAATACATGGGAGGGCGTACTAAAAAAGATTAAGGAATGTAATATCCGTAACTATTCAATCTATTTAAAAAAAATAGAGGATAAATACTATTTGTTCAGCTATTATGAATACATAGGAGACAATTATGAACTGGACATGAAAAAAATTGCGTCAGATACTGTAACACAACGTTGGTGGAGAGAAACTGACCCCTGTCAGCAGCCATTGCCGGATGCTGCTGCGGCAGGAGAAATATGGGCACCGATGGATGAAGTATTTCATGCACAATAAGGTTTAATCACACAATTGAACCATTCCACATGTTTAAAATAAAATTATTACTTTTTTGCTGCAGCTCAATTATTATTCCGTTTTCGTCAAATTCGCAACAGCGTCTTAAACGTGCGGAAAGTTTTCTGGGCTTTCATTTTGATTTTCATGCCACGGCTGCAGACAAATCTTTAGGTAGTCGCTTTGATACAGCATTATTGGCTGAGTTTCTGAAGCGTACCCGACCCGATTATATACAGATTGACAGCAAAGGGCATCCCGGTTATTCAAGCTATCCTACATCTGTTGGGTATTCTGCTAACAGTTTTGTAAAGGACCCGATGCGGATTTGGAGAGATGTTACCAATAAATTTAATGTGCCACTTTATGTTCACTATTCCGGTTTGTGGGACGATAAAGGCATTCATGAGAATCCTCATTGGGGAAGGCGTAATGCAAAAGGAATAATTGATTCCACCAAGGCGGCCTATCTCGGTGGATATGCGGAAAAATTAATGATTCCGCAATTGAAGGAAATGATTGACACCTATAATATTGATGGGGCCTGGATAGATGGTGATTGCTGGTCAACCGCACCAGATTATTCTCCGGAAGTTGTAAAGGGTTTTCTTGATGAAACAGGACTTAAAAAAGTTCCTGCTGGTGCTGCAGACATTAATTATAAAAAGTGGATTGAGTACAATCGTGTCGTTTACCGCAGGTACTTAAAAAATTATGTTGACAAATTACATTCCTATAAACCAGACTTTCAAATAGCAAGCAATTGGGCCTATTCTTCCATGATGCCAGAAAAGGTAGACGTTAATGTAGACTTCCTTTCCGGCGATGTATCGGGACAAAATGGTTTGTATAGTGCTGCCTTCCAGGCAAGATGCCTGGCATTGCAGGGCAAACCCTGGGATTTGATGGCATGGGGTTTTGTACCGATTGATTTTATGGGTGGAATTCAAAGCCCTAAATCATTGGTTCAGTTAAAGCAGGAGGCCGCCGAAGTTATGGCGATGGGAGGCGGATTCCAGGTTTATTTCCAGCAAAACCGGGATGCTTCATTTAGAATGATTGATACAGATGCAATGGAAAAGTTGGCGGAATTCTGCAGGGAGCGGCAACCTTTTTGCCAGGGCAGTGAAGTTATTCCACAAATTGCTATGTGGTATTCCGTGGAAGGCTGGAAAATGGAAAATCCTGGAGTATATGGCTGGACATCACATATGGAAGGCATCAGCAATTTGCTTCTGGATAACCAATTTCCCATTGAGATTTTGATGGATCATCACCTGGCAGAACGCATGGATCAATACCCTCTTATTATCATACCTGAATGGAGTCATTTTAATTTGGAGCTTAAAAGACAGTTGCTGGCATATGTTGCTGCAGGAGGTAATGTTCTGATCATTGGTTCAAAAGCTTCCAAGGCATTTGAAGAACAATTAAATGTTTCATTCATCGGGAAAGACAGTACACTTCAATTCAATATGGGTGGAAAAACTACAGGAGGGATCGCCGGAATTAAAACCAACTGGCAAAAAGTGCTGCCCCAAAACGGCGTGCAGGTAGAAGGGCTGGTGTACACGCAATGCGATTATCGTTATCCCACAAATTATCCGGTTGCAACGATCAATAATTTCGGAAAAGGAAAGATAGCAGCATTTTTCATGGATATGTCGGTTGCATATAATCAATACAGAAACCCGGTATTCAATAATCTTATCCGTAATGTAATTTCCGCTCTTATTCCTGATCCACAGGTAAAAGTTACCGGTTCGGATAATGTTCACGTTGTGCTGGGTAAAAAAAACGGGAGAACCTACATTCATCTTATTAATTCATCCGGAGACCATTTTAATAAAAATGTAATGGCTTATAATGAATTGCTTTCCACCGGCAGCTTAAAAATAAGTTATAAAGCTGGCACAAAGCCGCTGTCAGTTAAGCTACAGCCCACCGGAGAGAAAATTAATTTCACCTATGCCGGTAATCGCATTGAATTTGTAGTTCCACCGGTAAGCGTACATTCCATTGTAGAAATAGCGCTATAAATATTGTTGAGTATGCATGAACAGGAAAAACTTTTTCAGGAGGAAAGCAGGGTAAAAGCAACGGATCTGGAACACAGGCGGAAAATTAACTATAGCCTGATGCAATCGGATCTTGCTTTTCAGAAGGGAAAAAATGCATTCCCGGATCTTGAATCAGCGCGCAAAAGAGCCAAAAATATAAAATGGGAGACAATTGAGCACTTAAATAAATACCTGCTGGAATTTGAAAAAAAATTTACAGAAAGGGGAGGCAAAGTAATATGGGCAGAAAACCCGCAGCAAGTGCTGGACGCGGTTTTGCAAATATGCAAACAGAAACAGGCTAAAAGTGTTGTCAAGAGTAAGTCCATGGTTACAGAAGAAATTCATTTGAATCCTTTTTTATCGCGGCATGGTATTGAAGTAGTGGAAACCGATCTTGGTGAGTATATACAGCAATTGTCCGGAGAGGCACCCTATCATATGGTAGCGCCTTCGATGCATAAAAGCAGGGAGGAAGTGGCCAGGTTATTTCATGATAAATTAAATGCACCACCCGGTTTGGCTCCTGAGGAGCTTACATTATTTACCAGGCAAATACTCCGGCAAAAGTACGTGGATGCAGATATAGGAATTACCGGGGTAAATTTTTTACTGGCTGATATCGGCGCTGTGGCTGTAACAGAAAATGAAGGGAATGCAAGATTATGTACCAGTTTTCCTAAAACGCATATTGCCATTACCGGTATTGAAAAGATATTGCCATCTGTAAATGACCTTGCCTTGTTCTGGCCTTTATTGGCAACGCATGGTTCAGGACAGCAGGTAACCGTTTACAATACCATTTTTTCCGGTGCAAGGAAAGAAAATGAAACAGATGGTCCCGAAGATATGTATGTGATATTGCTGGATAACGGAAGGACCAATATACTTGCCGATGTTACAGCAAGGGAAAGCCTGTTTTGTATCCGGTGCGGTGCTTGTTTAAATGTGTGCCCGGTATTCAAAAATATTGGTGGACATACGTATAATGCTACCTATGGCGGGCCCATTGGTTCGGTTATAACCCCTTATCTGAGTGGGCTGAAATCCTATAAACACCTCAGTTATGCTTCATCGCTTTGCGGGGTTTGTACCCAGGTGTGCCCGGTTCATATTAACCTTCATGAGCTTTTGTTGTATAACCGCAATAAGTCGGTAAAAGCCCATTGCGGTTCCCGTAGTGAAAAAATAGGATGGTTGCTATGGAAGAAGGCCTGCCTGAACCGTGCAATGATGAACATGACAAATGGAAGGATTAAAAATTTTATGATTAAACTCCTTTTTCGGAAAAGCTGGGGTGATAACAGGAGCCTTCCGGACTTTGCCCCAAAAACTTTTAATGAGCTGTGGAAAGCAACCGGGCAATAATTATTTCAAAAGTTACAGGGGATGATGATTTGTTTACATCCACCCTTTACTAATACTATTGTGTATGCATGTTAATCTTTTTATTCCCTGCTTTGTAGATCAGTTGTATCCACAAACTGCTTTTAATATGATAAAAGTATTGAAAAAGGCAGGCTGTACGGTGCATTACAATACGGAACAAACCTGCTGCGGGCAACCTGCATACAATGCCGGATACTGGGATGAATGCAGGAGCGTTGCAGAGAAATTTGTGCATGACTTTGAGGGAAATCAGTACATAGTCGCGCCAAGCGGATCCTGCATTGGATTTGTAAGAAATTATTATGGTAAGATACTCGAAAATGACGGGCATGAAAAAGAAATGCGTCATCAGCAATTGCCTGTATATGAATTCACGGAATTTTTGATTACTGTTTTGAATGTAGAAGATATTGGAGCTGCATTTAAAGCTTCGGCTGTATATCATGATGCCTGTGGCGCCCTGAGGGAGTGTGGCATAAAGGAGGCTCCAAGGAAACTGCTCCGCCATGTGAAAGGACTGCAATTGATTGAGGCGCCGGATTGTGAAGTGTGTTGTGGCTTTGGTGGCACTTTTGCGGTAAAGTTTGAACCCATCTCTATTGGAATGGGAGAACAAAAAGTATTAAACGCAATTGAAATGGGCGCTGAATATATTATTTCTACAGATTTATCCTGCCTCCTGCATTTGGATGGGTACATCCGAAAACATAAACTGGCTTTGAAAACAATTCATATAGCGGATGTGTTGTCAGCCACTTAGGCATGACGAGCAGCGGAACTTTGTCCGGCTATATCACGAAAGCTGAACCCTGTTACTACACCCTGTTATTCCTATGAAGCTTGCCTAAAGGGCAGGCAGGGAGGAATCCGTCTTCGCTTTAATCATTGCAGGTGCTTCGATCAGCATGATTGCGTGTTTCGTGCGGACACGAACCACGGCGAAAATCATCTGCCATTCGGCTTCTGTTGTTTCATGTAATAAGCGAAACCGTGGTCCTCACCAGGTTGAGCAATGGACGGAGGAAGCGTTCATCATTGGACATGATAAATACTTTGGCTCTCTCAAGTTTGTATTTTTTTGCGCATTGAGAACCTATTATGAATTCACAAATCAGCTCAGGTTACGGCATGTGTCAATGCTAACATTTTTTGGACGCTGAGGTATCTGATATATAGATCGTGATTTTTAAAATATTTATGAACGGAATGAAGGACAGGTTTCGTTTTTATCTTCTCTTCAAATTACGTATGCATAGCCCTGCAGGCCCATATTTCAGATCAGTTTGCTCCTCAGCATGTATTGTTTAGGAAAGCGCTTTTCCGACGGAAATCTTATATCGGGTTTACTGCCGGTCATACACGTACCTGAACAACACACTATAATATCCGTAGTATCGGGTATACTTTACCGGGATGTTATAAAAGCATAGAATTTGGATATATTATAGGGGGTTTTATCATCAGACGGATACTATTTTTACAAAACATAAGGCATTCGTATTAATCAAATTTGCATAGACATGCTCCCCGTTTTAAATCCAATATCCTATGAAAAAACCAATGCAAAGGTAACTGCTTGAAGTAGCGCCGCAATAGTTTTGCTTACTTATATTTTGTGCTATCCGGTGCTACAAGGTGCTATGAGCAAAACTGCATTTCTGCGGCACTTTTGCTTTTTTGTCGGACATTTTTAATACGGCTGCTTTTCCAATCGAAACTTGCTTGTATTCAATCAACATCGGATGCATCCACAGTAGGCATGTCAGAAACTTAAAGTGCCAAAATTTAGCTGCCACGAAAGTCCGTATTTGTCAGCAAGCCAGGCAAATTTCTTACTAAATCCATAATCGCCAATAGGCATCATTGCTTTTCCCCCGTCTAATAGCTCCGAATAAAGGTTATTAATCTCATCTTCATTATCGCAATGCACATAGATGGAGACTGAGGGTGTAAAGGTAAAGTCGTGTCCCAGGCTATCAATTGCCATATATTCCTGTTTGTCAATTGTGAAAGTAGCGTGTTTCACAGCTCCTTCTTTACCACCTGGTTCTCCTTCTTTGAAATAGTCAATCTTTTTTATTTCCGAGTTAGGAAAAAGTGAGGTGTAAAATTGTATTGCTTCTTCCGCTTTACCGAAGTTGTCTCCCACAAACATTAGAAAAGTAGTCGTCTTTTGCATATGATGCTTTATTTGTGTTGTTTTTGTATCGTCTTTTTATAATACCGCTACCGCATAAACTTCAATGCCTGCTGCATCTGCGGCTTGTCCCAAAAGTATAACAGGTAGCTTCAGAAACGAAGCGGAGTAAAAATCATTATCCTCAGATAGTCCCCTTTACGATGGTGTACCACCGTTTTCTTTGCAATATTACCGTATTCAAAGCAAAATATATATGCTTTCTGATCGCCCTGGTTTATCCGGTTATGGGTATGATAACGAAATACAAAACCGTTGTCCGGTAAGGCTTGTTCTTTCACACTTTTCACTTCTTTTCCTTCCAGTAACGCTTCCACCGTACAGCGATTGTTCTTTAAAATCGTAATGATCTTGCCGGTTTGTCCCGTCTCTTTCTTTCGCCTGGCATTGTGATAAGATTCTTATGGCCAGGCGAACCGCATCGCTTGTTCTCATTTCCGCTGATTGGGATGCCACACCACAGGCACTTTATCTTTTTTAATCAAATTTCGATGACATCGCCGAATGCTTAGATTAGCGGATAGTCTCCTAATTCATTGGTCAAAAATTAAGGATATTCTGAACAAACCATAATGCCTTACAACAATTATTTTTAGTATTTATTCTTATTGCCGGGATCAGTATACAGTCATAAATTTGGTTAGTTATAATCGAGGTTTTGGTCACAACTCACGGGCTCCATTTTTATGGAGCTTTTTTGTTGAGCAAAGAAGCAATCAATTGAATGGTTCTTGGCATTATAAACGCATTTAATTGCTGCCTCATTTGCTAACTCCACATAGATAAAAAATAACGAACCGAATATGGTAAAGAGGCTAAATGCTGGAATCTTATCTTAAAAAATAATTGAATCCAGCAAATGAAATTGCATTTGCTAAGAAAGGCTGCCCTTTTAAGACAGCCCTATTTTCATTTCCAGATTTACAGAATCATCATTTAACACGAAGAAATGCAAGCGTCTCACCTTTGGGAAGCTCCCGTGCGGTATATTGAAGACTGAGCTCATGATCAGCGTTATTCTTTTCCAATTGCAGCAGCTCTTTTACCGGGATTACCATACTTAAATCGGAGCCGCTGGCATTGGTAAACGCCCATTTCTTCAATGTATTTCCCTTTTCATCTTTTAATACAATGGTCCTGCCGGTACCGGCACCCTCTAAAGTGCAATGTTTGTAATTGATGCGCAGTTGATCGTTGTCATTTGCCTTGCCCAGTTGCAGTATTCTTAAACTCAAAGGCTGGTTCACCGACTGCTTCAGGATGAGCTTGTTGTTGAGATATATCTCGTAACTGTCTAATCCAAGCTTTGTTGTGAAACTGAATACAGTGAAGGATAGTGTAATCAGCGCGAACATCTTGATTATCGCTTCTTTGATTATAGGTTTCATAATATAAATTTTTAAATGAAAAATACCTGACTAATCTCTGGTAGCAATATTAAGAGAATAGGAAATGAAGCAGAAAAATAGTAGACCAGCACACAAAATAATAGACGAATGTCCGGAATGAGTGGCAGCATTAAAAAAAAATTATCAATATTTTATTTCATATTTTGCCGGAAGGCTTTGGGCGTTTGCCCGGTGATCTGCTTAAAAAAGGAGAAAAAATTTACGGGATTATTATAACCACACTCGTAACAAATATCTTTTATAGAATAATTTTCATTCTGCAATAATTTCCGGGCATGGCCGATTCTTATTTCATTTAAAAAGCGGGTAAACGTTTTTTGTGTTTTTTGTTTAAAATACCGGCAAAAAGCATTGGGAGTCATATTGCATATACGGGCAACTTCCTCCAGCATGATATCCCTGCTGAAATTCCTGAGCAAAAACTGGTAAACATCATTAAATCGTTCCATATCGTTTTCATTTGTTGAACTCTTGTAGCCAATGCTGGCTAATGCAATAGATTCTTTTGATTTGGATAACATATCAATGATCTGAAGAAACGTGCCCAGTTGAACCAACCCGCCGCATTGTGCTACTTCTTTTACCTTTTCAATTATTTTCAGCCTTGTTTGTCCATGAAATCTTAAACCTCTTTCTGCCCTGTGCATTAAATCATTGTATAAACTGACACTTGCTGTATCATCGGTAACCCTGTTTATAAATTCAAGTGGAAAATAAAGCCCGATTGCTTTTGTATACATTTTTTTTTTCTTTTTATAATATACCGGGTCGCATTGCCATATGTGTGGCAGTTCCGGGCTGGCAAGGATCAGTTCTCCTTCTGCAAAGTTCCCTACAAAATCGCCGATGATCAGTTTGCCATGCCCGTTTTCAATCCAGGTAAGCTCACATAATTTATGAAAATGAAAGGGGTGATCGAAATGAGGTTTATAAATTTTTTTCACCCAAATTTTTTTCTCACCAATAATAGGAGCATCTACAATGAGTTCAGGCTTCATAACAATCGTTGATGTTAAGTTATTGAATCTTATTTGTAAATAACGGCTATGTGGGTTTTATAAGAATAGCCTGCTTTTAAAGGGATACGAATGGGATGATTACATAAAGCAATATAAATATCCTTTTGATGGTTAATTTTAAAGGTATGGTAAAATACTTTACTAACTCAATAAGAATCGCAACTAAAAAAGAAGGTTTTATAGTTAGGTTTGATTGGTCATTTATAATTTCCGATTTTAAATCAAACAATCTAACTGTATGCTTGTAACCAGAACTACATGTACACATGGACATGCCATGCATTCCATCTTCACAAGAGCGGGTATGTATTCAGGAGCGCTCTTTTTAATACTTCTTTTTAATAGTTCCGTGCAGGGAACTGTTTTTCGCGGTGAAATGGCTCCGGAAGGAATCAGGCAAAGCAAAATCAGCGGTACAGTAAAGGACCAGGACGGGGTGCCTCTTGCAGGAGCCACTGTAAAGATTAAAGGTAAACCTGGCGGGGTGCAAACCGATCTTTCAGGCAAATTTGCTATTGAGGCGGGAGCCAATGATGTACTTGTAATCAGCGCGATAGGGTATGCGGAAAAAGAAATAACAGTAGGTGCCGGGCTGAATTACAATGTATCCCTGGATAAGGAATATTCGGAGCTGGACCAGGTGGTAGTAGTGGGCTATGGTACGCAGAAAAAAGTTAATTTAACAGGCGCCATCTCTACGGTAGGATCCGTGGAACTCAATAAACGGCCAGTATCGAACGTCTCGAACCTGTTACAGGGAAAAGTTGCCGGACTTCAGGTTTCCCAGGCCGAAGGAAAGCCGGGAATGGAGAATAACACTTTAAGAATTCGTGGTACCGGCACATTTAGTAGTGCTGGAAGCAGTCCGTTGGTGTTAATTGATGGAATTACGGGAGACATTAATAATTTAGATCCCAATGATGTAGAATCCGTTTCAGTATTGAAAGATGCAGCCTCCAGCTCCATTTATGGCGCCCGTGCAGCAAACGGCGTAATCCTGATTACCACAAAGAAAGGGAAGTCAGGACTCATTTCCGTTGAATATAGTGGTAATGTTCAGGCTCAAAAGGCGACCCGGTTGCCCAAATTATTGTCTAATTCTGCTGATTACATGATGTATTGGAATGAAGGCAGGATCAGGGCTGGATTCCTTCCCTATTTTACTGAGGCGGAAATTGAAGCATACAGGAGCCATCCAAATGATCCGGTTCATTACCCGAATTATAACTGGATTGACGAAAGTTTCCGCACTGCAACTGTTCAAAATCATTATTTAAGTGTTAGAGGAGGAAATGAAAAGACAACGTTTAATCTGTCTCTTGGATATTTGGATCAGGGTGGGATTATCAGCATCTATGATTATCAAAAATATAATTTACTCGTGTCGGTTGAAACCAAAGTGAAAGACTGGCTCACTTTGGGCGGTCAAATTCAGTTTGTGAAAAAGAACATAAGGACTTCCACCTGGGATAACACAGTAGGCTATTCAATTCTTGATATTTATGGATCTGCGCCAAACTATACCCCTACTATGACACTACCCGACGGCACAACCGGGTATGTGGCAAGATATAGTTCAGCTATAGGAGAATGGACAGTTAGAAATCCAGAGGCACAAGACGTAAGCGGAAGCTTTAAACAAAACCACTACAATGTTGTTCCGCAAATTTATACAAATATAAAACTGGCTAAGAATTTAACATGGTATACTAAAGGGGCAATTGCTTTTGATGATGACTTTAGTAAAAACCATGAAATTGCAGTAAATAACTACTATTTCAACGATGGTAGTTTTGCCCATAACAATTCTCCACAGCGGCTTGGGGTACAAGACAGCTACTACCAAAACATGTTGGCAACCTATTATTCAACATTAAATTATCATAATGTTTTTAGTGATATTCATAATGTGAATGTATTGGTAGGCTACAATCAGGAATACAATTTCTACAGGCAATTGGGAGGAACTAAAGTTACTTTTCCCACTGATGGTCTGGAAGAACTTAACGCAGGCTCATCCTTGGGACAAACTACTTCGGGCACAGCCAATGAGTGGGGTATTCAATCTTTTTTCGGTCGGGTTACCTATGATTTCAAAAGTAAGTATCTGTTTGAAGCAAATGCCAGGTACGATGGAACATCCAGGATTGCCTCTGCAAACCGATGGGGATTCTTCCCCTCTTTATCTGCCGGTTGGAGAGTTTCAGAGGAGTCATTTATGAAAAATGTCAGTTGGATTCAAAACCTAAAACTTAGAGGTTCATGGGGACAATTAGGTAATCAGAATGTGGGAAATTACCCGTATCAGGCAGTTTTAAATACAACCTCCTATCCATTTTCCAGTGCTTACCCGGGAGTAATTAATAGCCGAATGGTGGATCCATCCTTGAAATGGGAGACAACTACTATGACCGATTTTGGTATAGACCTCAGCGTAAAGGGAGGATTGTTTACTGCCACATTCGACTGGTTTAACAAAGTTACCGATGACATACTTTACCAGGTGCCTGTACCTGCCAGCATAGGATTATCTCCTCCAACAGTTAATTATGGCAAAATGAAAAATACAGGGTATGAGATTGAAGTGGGACATGGCAAACAAATAGGCGACTTTGGATATAATGTCTCTTTGAATTTTTCTTCGGTTAAGAATGAGGTACTTAGAATTTTAGCTCCCTCTTACGGGAATACTACAATTCAGGAGGGATTGCCCTTTAATTCTTTATATATGATTGAATGGATTGGAATATTTCAGAATCAGGATGAAATTGACAAATCACCAAAGCAACAATTTAATCCCAAACCGGGTGACTTGAAATACAAAGATCAGAATGGTGATAATATTATTGACTCCAAAGATCGTGTTGTTATTCCTGGTGCTTATCCTAAATTCATTTATGGAGGCAGCATCAACCTCACCTGGAAAAACTTCGATTTAAGCGCATTCTTTCAGGGTGTTCAGGGGCAAAAGATTTCTGCCCAGGGATTAACATGGGGGGCAGTGCCATTTATACAGGGTAGTCCTCCAACAACTGATTTTATTGAGAATATGTGGACAGGGGAAGGTTCAACCAATAAGAATCCGGCCATGTATATTTCCGGATATGGGCCGGTAACAGGTACTACCAACACTTATTGGTTGTACGATGCATCCTATCTGCGGTTAAAAAATCTATCCATTGGATATGATATTCCAAAAAGATATACTCAAAAAATCGGATTACAGGATCTCCGTGTTTATGTATCTGGTGACAACCTTTTAACTTTCACGAAGTATCCGGGAGCTGATCCCGAAAAGGCCAATAATGGTTGGTTTACCTCTTATCCGCAAATAACGATTTACACTTTTGGAATTAAGGTTAAACTTTAAATAATAAACTATAACTCCATGAATAGGTATATAAAAAATATTATAATTAACAGTTCCATCATTGGAATTCTGATATTGTGTTTTGGGTCGTGTAAAAAATTCCTGGATAAGAATCCCCTTGACCAGATTTCCAGCCCTACCTTTTGGAAGACACAGAACGATGCTGATCTGGCTTTAGCCGGATGCTATTCCCGCCTTAATGTTTCAAGTTTTATATTTGAAGGCAAGATAGCATTAGACATTTTAGCCGGAGATGCAAATGAAGGAAGCCAAAGTTTAGGTACCAGTTCCACAGGCGTACTTGCGCAGGGAACAATAGAATCAACTTCAGGCGGCTTGGTAAACAATATTTATAATCAGTCATATCAGGGTATTGCTTCATGTAATCTTTTCCTCGCAAATATTGACAATGTTCCTATAACTGATGCGATTAAGGCACAATACAAAGGGGAGGTTCTTTTTTTAAGGGCATTATTCTATTTTGAGCTTTCAGATTTTTATGGTGGAGTGCCACTTTATACCAATCCTGTTACTACAGAGGAAGCAAAAGTTAAGCAAAGTACAAAGGCAGAGGTTGTTGCGCAGGTACTCTCTGATTTGGATGGCGCCATTGCAAATCTGCCTAATACTGAATATAGCAGTAAAGGGCATGCCGTAAAAGGCTCCGCGTTAGCGCTTAAATCCAGAGTGTTGCTATACCAGGGGGATTGGGCCGGAGCGGCAGATGCCGCTAATCAGGTTATAGCTGATGGTAAGTTCAGTCTCTATAACGACTTCCAGAACTTGTTTCTGGCAGCAGGTCAAACAAACAATCCGGAAATCATGTTCTCGGTCAAGTTTCTAAATCCTGATAATTATTCTCAGCAGGATATTAGGTTAGAGTGGCATGGAATCCTAAATCCGCGTCAGGAATTAGTAGATGCATTTGAGTGTACAGACGGTTTGCCAATTACTACATCACCTTTATATCACCCTGATAATTTCAAATTGAATCGTGACCCCAGAATGTTATTAACAGTGAAATTGTTTTCCGATCCTGCAGTTCAGGCTTCCGGTAAAGTTGTACCATATGCTTATAATGGTGCTTCATCAACTGGTTATGAACCTTCTAAGCTATGTAATGTTGAAGCACTGCCAGTTGATTATTCAACCAAAAGCGAACAGGATTGGGTCTTATTAAGATATGCTGAAGTTTTATTGAATTATGCTGAAGCTAAAAATGAATTGAGTGGTCCTGATGCCTCTGTATATGATGCTATAAATGCTGTTCGCGCAAGACCAGGTATTGACATGCCGCCTATCCCTTCAGGATTAACTAAGGAACAAATGAGAACGCGCATTTGGAATGAGAGAAGAGTTGAATTTGGATTGGAAGGATTAAGATACGGAGATATCAAACGGTGGAAATTAGCTGAAACCTATATTCCTTCCCTGGTTGATCCGGGGGGTGTTCATCGTGCATTCAATCCTGCTAAACATTATGTGTTTCCCTTCCCACAAAGTGAAATAGATGTTAATGAAAACCTGGAGCAGAATCCCAATTATTAAGTTTTAAAATTCAATGTTATTATATTGATCGTGTGATTTATTTGATGTGGCAGTGGTTTTTACTATCTAATAAAAATATTAGTGACCAATAGTAAAAGCCACTGTACACTTTTCCTCAATGCCTCCTGTACCTAAATAATGATAATGAAAAAGCCTTTTTTACTTTTACCTGTACTGTGTTTTTTAGGATTTTTCTGCAACAATGACAAACCGCCAATCAACGACCTTTCTTCATTTAACCTTGCAAAAAAACATACGCTGCATTATGACAAGCCCGCAGTTGATTTTTTTGAGGGTGCTTTACTGGGCAACGGGGGAATGGGTGTGGTTGTAACTACAAGGCCTGATGGGGTTATGCTTTATTTTGGACATAATAATGTTTGGGATATACGCATTGCCGAAAAAAACAAAAAAGAGATAGGCACTTTTGATTATGTATTCGGCAAAGTGAGCAAAATATCCGACACCTTAAAAGTGCTTACAGACGACCCCTGGTATAAAAAGTACAGCGCCATGGCCCAGGAAAACTACCGGCAACCCTATCCACGACCTTTTCCCTGTGGTTCTGTATTGCTGGGATTTGACAGAAGAGACGCAGAATTGTTAGGTCATTCCCTCAATATTTCAAATGGTCTGTGCGAAGTATACTTGCTGGATGCCGACAAAAAGAAAATAAAGCTACAGTTGTTCACCGATATGCAGGAAGATAAATTGTGGATGCAACTGGTGGATGATGAAGGGAAAAAGGTTCCCAATATTTTTAAACGAATGAAGGTAATGCCGGACCCTTCCACCCCTTCGGAGTTTCCGAAATATGCCAGTGATGAATCGCTGAATGATGGTACGCTTTCCTTCAGGCAGGTGTTGCCCTATCAGGAACCGGACGTATACGATGTTCAAAAAGGGCATCCGAAAGATAAGGCATTCCGGCTAACGGCAACGAGTAATCTCCCTTTAACAAAAACAAGCAGGATAAACTGGGATGGTAATAATGAAGAAATGCAGAACCTGGAGGCCGCCCTGGAAGAAGGAAATGAGTTTATGGCAAGCGTATCTTTAACAGAAGGATTAAATACTGAGGTACCCGTTGAACTGCATTCGCAAAAACCGGATGCGGCATCATACAGTAAATCCAGGATAGCAGCCGATGAATCATGGAAAACGTACTGGGCAAAGTCTGGTGTAAGTTTGAGTGATGATTTCCTCGAAGAAATATGGTACCGGAATCTATATTTTTTTAACTGTGCGGCAAAAGATGGTGTAACAACGCCCGGGCTGTTTGCCAACTGGAGCTACAATAAAATTGGTACTGCATGGCATGGTGATTATCACATGAACTACAATACACAGCAGCCATTCTGGATGACTTTTTCAAGCAATCATCTCGAAAAAAATATTCCCTATGTAAATCTCATCGAATCATTAATGGATGTAAGCCGGATATGGGCCCGGGACTATTACAAACTTCCCGGCGCCTATTTCCCGCATTCTGCCTACCCGGTAGATATGACAATGAATCCCTATCCTGTTCCGCATTGGGGCTGGGAGATTTGTGAAACACCCTGGTCGGTTCAGGGACTCTGGTGGCATTATCTGTATTCTGCCGACACTGTTTTTTTAAAGACAAGAGCCTATACACCTATAAAAGAAGCGGTTGAATTTTTAGTAGCATATATGAAAAGACCTGAGGCACGGTGCGGCGCCCGCTGGAAGGACAACAAGTACCATATCTTTCCTACCATACCACCAGAATTATATGCCTTGCGGCCCGGCTTCAAATACAATTACGATTGTACAGTAGATTTAACCCTGACAAAATTTGTATTCAAAGCTTTTGAAGAAATGGTAGCTGTGCTTAAAACAGAAGCTACAGACCAGGCAATTTTAAATGATGTAAAAGATATACTCGCTAACTTCCCGGATTATCCTACCGCCATTTCAAAAAAATATGGTGAAGTGCTGGTATCTGTTCCCGAAGAGCACGACCAGGTTGTATACAATGTTCCATCGCCGCTGATGACGGTATTTCCCGGAGAGGATCACGGCCTGCATTCAGACGACACTACCAAGCAATTATTGAAAAATACATTTTATAATCAGCAAAATGAAGGGGGAAACGATTTGGTATTTATCAATTTGCAGGCTGCCCGTATTGGCTTGCTGGATGTAGAAAGGTTTAAAAGACAGGTAAAGTATTCTTTATTGCCCAATGGCACGGCAACAGATAAAGTAATGCAGGTACATGGCCGATATAAAGACCATACAAAATATGATTATATGGGGGCTATGGGAATATGGTTCGAAAACTTTGCGTTACCTGTAGTAATTAATGAATGTCTGATGCAGAGTTATAATGGAACGATCAGGCTTTTCCCAAACTGGGATAAAGCAAAAGACGCACAGTTCCAAAACTTACGCGCAGTAGGTGCTTTTCTCGTAAGCGCAACACTTAAAGGAGGAGAAATAAGACAGGTAAGCATTCACAGTGAAAAAGGCGGCACATTAAAGATCGTATCTCCATGGGGTAAAAAAGGAACGCTTAGCAATGAGGATGGCAGTAAGAAAATTGAGTCAGAAATAATTGAGATCAAAACATCACCGGGAGAAAACATTATACTGGAACCGTGAGAACGTTTCGCTCTGCGATGATTGATACGTATAATCTATTAAAACACAATTATGCATTTACCGTTAAAGGGCATTGTTGTATTGGAATTCAGTCAATATTTATCCGGACCCTGCGCAGGACTTCGCCTGGCGGACCTTGGAGCGCATGTAATTAAAATTGAACGTCCGCAAAAGGGAGAAGCTGGTAGAAAACTGGCGATCAAAAATTTATGGGCCGATGAAAGTTCACTGTTGTTTCATACCATTAACCGCAATAAAGAAAGTTTTACAGCCGATCTCGGTGATCCGCAGGATATGCAATGGATAAAACGGCTGATCGGCCAGGCAGATGTGATCACGCATAATTTCAGGCCCGGCGTTATGGAAAAAAAAGGATTGCATTACGAATCGGTAAAGGAAATAAATCCGGGTATTGTTTACACAGAAATTTCCGGTTATGGAAACCACGGCCCATGGAAAAATAAACCAGGGCAGGATCTGCTCATTCAATCATTGTCCGGCCTTACGCATTCCACCGGAAATTATCATGATAACCCGCTTCCATTCGGACTGGGGATTGGTGATTATTTGTGCGGTAACCAGGCCGTTCAGTTTATACTAGGTGCGCTCATTCGCAAAAAGAAAACAGGACAGGGGGCGTTGCTGCAGTTGAGCCTCATGGAAACGTTGATTGATTTTCAGTTTGAATTTTTTACTACCTATTTTCAGAGTAAGCGTCAGCACAAACGTTCTGCCATCAGTAATGGTCATTCATTGCTGAGTGCGCCTTATGGTATTTATAAAACACAGGACGGCTACATTGCAATAGCCATGATGCCGCTTCAAAAACTAAATGCCGCAATTGATTGTGAAGCATTGACTCAGTTTGAAGAAGAGGACACCTTTAAGAAAAGAGATGAGATAAAAGCCGTCATCAGCACTCATCTGCTTACAGGTACAACAACATCCTGGCTAAAAAAAACGCAACCGCTTGACTTGTGGGTGATGCCCGTTTTAAACTGGCAGGAATTAAAAGAAAAGCAGGGATATAAGATATTGGAGATGGAACAGCAGATACATTTAGACGATATAGAAATCACAACTACCCGCTGTCCCGTTCGTATAAATGGCCAGATATTTCTTTCTGGTAAACCGGCGCCGCAGGTTGGACAGCATACAGAACACATCAAAGCCGCATTGTCGTTAAAATATGAGTAAACTCTTAGAAGATATACTGGTATTGGATTTCAGCCAATTTTTATCCGGACCTTATGCAAGCTTACGCCTCTCCGATATGGGAGCGAGGGTAATTAAAATAGAACGACCTGTTATTGGAGATATCTGCCGCACCTTATATGTGTCGGATGTAAAGATAGATGGAGCTGAGTCTACGATATTTCATGCTATCAATCGCAATAAAGAAAGCTTTGTCGCGGATATCAAAGATGAAGATGAATTGGAAAAAATAAAGAAATTGATTAAGAAAGCAGATATTCTTATTCACAATTTTCGTCCCGGTGTTATGCAAAGAGTGGGATTGGGATACGAAGCAGTTAAGGAAATAAACCCGACCCTTATCTATGCAGAGATCAGCGGATATGGCGAAAAAGGAGAATGGAAAGGATTCCCCGGGCAGGATCTTTTATTGCAGTCGGTTTCGGGCATTGCCTATTTAAGCGGTAACGAGGCCGACCAGCCCACACCTATGGGCGTGGCTGCCGGCGATATACTGGCAGGCACACACCTGGTTCAGGGCATCCTTGCCGCGTTGTTTAGCCGCTTTAATTCAGGGGAAGGATCATTGGTGCAGGTAAGCATGCTGGAAAGTTTATTGGATTTTCAGTTTGAAGTGCTGACCTGCTTCCTGAATGATGGTTATGCATTGCCCGAACGCAGCGCCGTTAATAACGGTCACGCATACATTGCAGCACCCTATGGAATATATCAAACAGCAGATGGATATATTGCATTGGCAATGGGTTCTATTACTTTGTTGGGCCAGCTTTTGCAATGTGATTTGCTATACAAATACAATGAGCCCACTGAATGGTTTGATAAAAGAGATGAAATAAAATTGATATTGAAAGAGCATTTGCTTACAAAGAAAACAAAAGAATGGTTGCATATTCTTGAGCCTGCAGATATATGGTGTTCGGATGTTTTTGATTATGATACGTTATTAAAAAGCGATGGCTACAACGTGCTGGATATGGAACAAATGGTGTATTCAGGAAACAAAAATATAAAAACTACGAGGTGCCCTGTTCGTGTGGATGGAGAAGCTTTAAAATCGGACAAGGGAGCGCCTGCACTGGGACAGGATACATTGATGATCGGGAAAGAATTTGGTTTATGAAAAGATAGCCTGGCTTAAATAAAAAAATAATTCATTTATAAATTGGGAATGATGATAAGAAATATATGTTTAGTAGTTTTTTTAATGCATAGCGCATTTTGCGTTTCAGCACAACAGGTAAACGATTTTAATCTCCGGTTTTCTGAACGGGGAGAAGATTCCTGGAGCTCCATGCCCCTGGGAAATGGTGAAATATCTTCACAGGTATGGACTGATAAAGAAGGGAAGATACAGTTTTACCTGGGTACCACAGATAGCAGGGATGCAATGGATAACCTGATAAAGGTTGGAAAATTAACCATTCAGTTCGAGCCTGATATTATAGTAAACGGAAAGAACTACGCTGAAGAGTTGCTATTGAATGAAGGTGTTTTCCGTATTAAAAACAGTTTGGCCGACATACAGTTCCGTGTGGATGCCAACCGCCCGGAAATAGTAGTTTCAGGTTCATCAGCAGTTCCTGTTAAGATAAAAGTGACGAACAATATATGGCGCACCGAAACACGCGACTGGAATAAAGATGAATACCTGGCCGAATACGGCGACAATGAAATGCCCTTCAAACCTTTTATGGAAGCAGACGATGCCTTAAAAAGTTCCGGCGGGGGTATTATCTGGTTTCACAGAAATAAAAATGAAGTATTCTGGAACGAATTAATGAAAGCGAATGGTCTTTTAGATGAAGGAATAGTCAATCCGTTAAAAAACAGGACTTTTGGCGCACTTGTGAAAGGAGCTGGATTACAAGCTTTAAACGATACTGTTTTATATACTGCAAAACCACTGAAAAAATTTATTATCAAAACAACTGTACTGGTACAACAAACAGACACCAGGGAAGCATATATTAATACGCTTCAAAATCTTGCTGCAGACCTTGACAAGACCGGAGAGACTGTTGCGCTGGCTGCTCATAAAAAATGGTGGTCCGGTTTCTGGAACAGGAGTTATATTTATTTTAATGCGGCAGATAAAAAGCTGAACGACACACTTTTCCTTTTAAACAGGGGATATGTATTGCAGCGTTATGTAAATGCTATAGGAGGAAGAGGCAGCCTGCCCATAAAGTTCAATGGATCTACATTGGTGCTGGATACCTATAACCAGGCGATTGGCAGGGTATCGGGGAAGTCTGCGGACGCGAGATTATGGGGCGGCGCTTTCTGGTGGCAGAATACAAGGTTAATGTATTATCCTATGCTGGCCTCCGGCGACTTTGACCAGATACAACCGTTCATTAATTTTTATTTGAACCTGTTGCCGGTCGCTAAAAAAATGACTAAAAAATTCCATAAAAATGATGGCGCCCGTTTTTTGGAAACTACACATTTCTGGGGAGCATGGAGAGGCGGCGATATAGGATGGGACAGGACGAATTTGCAGCCGGGAATTTCAACCAATCCGTATATAAAAGACCTGATCATAACAGGACTTGAAATGTCGAACTATTTATTAGATTATTACAGGTACACAGGAGATGAGAAAATGCTGCATGCGCAAACGATTCCTTTTATCAAAGAAGTATTATTGTTCTATGATCAGCATTATCATCGCGATGCATCTGGAAAACTCTTAATTACTCCGGCGCAATCGCTCGAAACGTATATCAATGCTGTAAATCCTACACCGGATATTGCGGGACTTATTGTTGTAACCGCAAGAGTGATGGAACTTACAAAAGATGAGTCAACACTGTCATTATGCGGCAAGTTGCAAAAAGAACTTCCTGCCATACCAACCGCTGTGAAGGATGGTAAGAAAATCATCTTACCTGTACAATCCTATAAAAACAAAATAAATGTTGAGTACCCTGAACTGTATCCGGTATTTCCATTCCGGATATATGGCGCCGGGAAAAAAGATACAGAAGTTGCCATCAATACCTTCAAAGAAAAACAAAGAGCTTATTCAGGGTGGCAGCAAACGGCTATCCAGGCTGCCATGCTTGGCTTAACAGATAGCGCCGCTAAAATTATGAAGATTAACGGACTGGCCTACGACAAGCGGTTTCGTTTTCCTGGATTCTGGGGACCCAATTATGATTATACGCCGGATCAATGCCATGCAGGAAATTATATGAACACCATACAAACTATGCTGGTACAAGCTGAGAGCAACGATATATACCTGGTTCCTGCCTGGCCTGCGGAATGGAATGTTAAATTCAAACTTCATGTACCGGGTGATAAGCAGGTGGAAGGAGAGTGGAAGAACGGGAAAATGGTAAGTGTAAAAAAACACCCCGAATCAAGTAACACGAATATAATTATTGGTTTTCGTTAATGAAATATTACTGTTTGTATGAACCCGAATAAAGATGCGTCTAAACACAAAGACATCCCGGTATGGAACGCGGAAAACTGGTTTTACGAAGATATAGTTGCCGGAAAAAGTATTCGTTCTATTCGGAGAACCATAAGCGAAGGGGAAAGCATGCAGTTTAATGCTTTGATGCTTGACATGCATCCTTATGTGGCAGATGAAATTTTTGCTAAGGAAGAGGGTATATTTGGCCGGCGGCTGGTGGCAGGTGCATTTGTATTTAGTGCCGGGCTGGGTTTGGTGGCTACCAATTGTGTAAATGCATTTAGTTATGGGTACGATAAGCTAAGGTTTATAAAACCTGTATTTATAGGCGATACGATCTATACCATCAAAACCGATCTGGATAAGCAGCCGAAATATAAAGATATGGGGTTGTACAGGGCCTGCTATGAAATATTTAAAAACGAAGGTGAGTTAGTATTGTATTGCGAGCATTTGCAAACGGTAAAATATCGTAACCCGGAAGCCTTCTCCGAAAAATAGAACAACGGTATGCACATTATTTATTTTTTTGTTCTTTTCATGGTATTGCAGGGATTATCGTGTGTTTCGCCCGGGGAGAAGGCTCAATTGGCCAAGCCTTCATCACAGCAATACAGTTGGCACGAGCAGGAACGGATTATGTTTATTCATTTTGGTATGGCTACCTGGCAGGGCAGGGAGTATGATAATTTTAGCACTGATCTTAAAAAAGTGAATCCTTCAAAAATAAATACGGATGAATGGTGCAGGATCG
The DNA here is from genome assembly GCF_009192765.1 of Agriterribacter humi. Lineage (GTDB taxonomy): Bacteria > Bacteroidota > Bacteroidia > Chitinophagales > Chitinophagaceae > Agriterribacter > Agriterribacter humi. The sequence continues at coordinate 404,084 of NZ_VOHQ01000002.1, forward strand.
CGCAATCGTGGGGGGCCAAGCAAATTGTTTTTGTGGCCAAACATGTGGGTGGCTTTTGCTGGTGGCCAACAGCAACCACGGATTATAATGTAAAAAATATAGCATGGAAAGGTGGCAACGGCGACCTTGTAGCTGAAATAGCCGCATCCTGCAAAAAATTTGGATTAAATCTTGGGTTATACCTGTATCCCGGCGATGATAAATGGGGCGCGGGGTTAGGAAGCGGCGGACGTACGAAAGACACAACAAAGCAGGAGGCTTACAATAAAATTTACCGGCAGCAACTAACGGAACTGCTTACCCGCTATGGTGAAATTAAAGAGGTATGGTTTGACGGCACCTGTGTTATAGATGTGGAAGATATCCTGGCCGAAAATGCCAGGGAAGCAGTTATTTTTCAAAGCCCCCAGGCAACCATTCGCTGGGTGGGTAACGAAGCTGGCTTTGCTCCCTATCCCGCATGGAATTCCTTATACAGTACAGATTTGAAATCCGGAGTGGCAACGGCGGTACAGGGTACACCTGATGGAGATGCCTGGGCGCCGTTAGAATGCGATGTGCCGCTATACAATCATAACTGGTTCTGGTCGAAGGCAAATGAAAATAAGCGTCGCAATGTAGATGACCTGATGGAGATATATTATAAGTCTGCCGGAAGAGGCGCATTGCTACTGTTAAATGCAACGCCAGATACAGCCGGAGTGATACCGGAGGGAGATGTAAAACAATACGCGGCCTTCGGCAAAGAAATAGCGCGCAGGTTTGGGCAGCCCTTAAAAATGGTGAGCGACAAACAAGGAAAGGAAGTAACGATAGGCTTTGACGAGCCTACGGTAATCAATCATGTGGTCATCATGGAAGATTACAGGGAAGGCGAACGTATAAGGGCTTATGATGTGGAAGGATATGCCGGGGATGAATGGAAAAGGCTATCCTCGGGATCATCTGTTGGAAGAAAAAAGATAGATTATTTTGAGGACATAGCTGTTACGAAAGTGAGGCTTACTATTACGCAGTCTGTAGCAGAACCCTTGATCCGTTCTTTCTCTTTGTATAAAATTGATAATACGCCTGAGTTGAAGTATAAAGAGGAAGCTGTTTCAAAAGACTGGCAATATCTTAATTCATGGATGCCGGAAATGTTTAGCAATGGAAAAGCAAGCATTAACCTCAATCTTACCTCATATATTCCCGTACCCGGACAATACGAGGTTTTATTTAAGGAAACAGGAGGGAAGAGAGTGACTGTGATAGATAAAGCTGAGCTATTTTACGATGGAGAAAAAACGCTCCCCGAATTTATAACCATAAAAGACAATAACATTTTTATTAACCGGACAGCTCAGGTTACCAACGAAACAAGCATTTTGCTGAAAGTAACATTCAGCGCAACAGGTGAAAATGATAGTAAAGGAAGTATAAGTTTCAGGGCTGTCCACTAACATCATTTTACGGAGCATGGATGCTGTGCCCTGGAACCTGGTATATAAGGAGTCCGTTTTGGCAATACGAGGTATTTTGCTTCAAACCATATAAACATAATTGAAGGGCATGTTCACCAAAATATATTTTGAAGACTATACAGAAGAAATGGTACGAGAAACCATCGGCCGTACCATTACGGAAACGGATATTGTATTACACGCCGGGCAAACCGGCGACTTTTTTCCTCACCACATGGATGCGGAGTGGTGCAAAACACAGCCATTCAAACAACGTATAGCCCATGGTACGCTCATATTCAGTATAGCGGTTGGAATGACGGCTTCGCAAATCAATGAAGTGGCGTTTACCTACGGGTACGAAAGACTCCGGTTTATAAAGCCTGTGCATATTGGCGATACCATAAAAGTAAAAGTTACTGTGAAAGGGAAAAAAGAATATAAAAATCCCGCTCAGGGTTTAATTACGGAACTGGTGGAAGTATATAATCAGCGCAATGAAATGGTAATGGTTTGCGAACATATATTGCTCGCTCAAAAAAAATAACTGATGCCTGAAAAGATTGAACTAAAAGGAATAACATGGGGGCATAGCAGGGGATATACGCCATTGGTTGCCGCCTCGCAGAGGTTTAATGAGCTTTATCCGGAAATTGATATTACCTGGAAAAAACGAACGCTCCAGGAGTTCGCCGATTTCCCTATAGAAAAACTGGTAGAATCGTATGATCTGCTGATCATAGATCATCCCTGGGTTGGATGTGCTGCTGCAACACAATGTGTGCTTCCGTTAGACCAATACCTATCCGGAACTTATTTACAGGATCAATTGAAATATTCAACAGGCTATTCGCATCAAAGTTATCAGTACGGAGGACATCAGTGGGCTTTGGCCATTGATGCTGCAACACCTGTTGCCAGTTACAGGAAAGATTTGTTGTTACGGCACGGCACACCAGTGCCTGATACCTGGGAGGAAGTAATTGCAATGGCAGATATGGGAAGGGTAGCGGTGCCGGCTATTCCTATTGATCTGCTGATGAATTTTTATATGTTATGCATTGCTTTTGGGCATGAACCTTTTTTAAATGAAGAAGAAGTAACAGATAAGCAAACAGGGCTAAAAGTATTGGATGCCATGCGATCACTATGGAGCCGGGTAAACCCCGAAATGTTTGATTGTAATCCTATAGCGGTGGCGGAACGGATGTCTTCAACGGATGATTACTGGTATTGTCCTTTTGCGTATGGGTATTCCAATTATTCAAGAAAAGGGTATGCAAAATATCTCCTTCATTATACAGATATCGTTAGATTTGAAACTGCAGGTAGTCGTTTACGTAGTACTTTGGGGGGGACGGGTTTGTCTGTGTCGGCATTTTGTAAGCATAAAGCCCAGGCATTGCAGTTTGCAGAATGGATCGTATCGGAAAATATTCAGACAACATTATATGTGGAACACGGCGGGCAGCCGGGATACGGTAAAGCTTGGGAAGATGAAAATGTAAACCGTAATACCAATAATTATTTTATGGAAACTTTACCCGCATTGGAACGGGCTTATGTAAGACCCCGGTATAACGGTTATTTGCACTTTCAGGACAATGCAGGTATCCCTCTGTGGGATTATCTGAAACATGGCGGAAACGCCGGACAGGTGCTGGATAAAATAAACCGCATGTACAGGCAAGCAAAGCCCGTAACTCCACAGGAGCAGGCAGGGGGTTGAGTGCTTTATGGTAATTATAAATGATGCGGTAAACTGCTCACGGGCTAAACAGTAAATACATAAACAATGATTATTGACACGCATATCCATATCTGGGATCTGAAAAGAGCAGCATACGATTGGTTGAAAGAGGATACCAGTATATTAAACCGCACTTATCAACTGGAGGAACTACTGCCTTCTTTTTCGCCCGCGAAGGTTACGCAGGGCGTGTTGGTGCAGGCAGCTAATAATATGGAGGATACCGGATTTATGCTGGAAACGGCGCGAAACCATGATCAGGTTGCAGGCGTGGTGGGCTGGCTGCCTTTGATGGATCCTGTTAAAACATTCGGTATACTGAATGAAAAGCTTTTGAAAGAAAAACATTTTAAAGGGGTAAGGCATTTAATTCATAATGAGCCGGATCCTGCATGGTTGTTGCAGCCTGAAGTGCTGGAAAGCCTGCAGATACTGGCAATACATAATATACCTTATGATGTGGTAGGCATAAACGATGATCATCTCCAAACCGCTATAAAGGTTTCAGAGAAAATACCTGATCTTAAAATCGTGCTTGATCATTTGAATCAACCACCCATTGCGGAAAAGAAAAGATTTGGAAGATGGGGGGATTTGATGAAGGCTATTGCTGGTAACAGTAACGTATATGCTAAGATTTCCGGACTGGGGACTGCATCCGGGAACCTTACTGGCTGGACAGCGGATGATGTTAGGCCATATATGGCATATACGCTGGAACTATTTGGCGCTAAGCGTTGTTTTTGCGGAGGCGACTGGCCGGTTAGCCTGCTTGCGGGCTCATATGAAAATCACTGGACGATTTACCGGAACATCCTGTCGGGCCTTTTACAGGAAGCTGATGCAGACCTGGTTTTACATAAAAACGCAAAACAGTTTTATAATCTCTGATCATCGCGATACACGCATACTTCATCATAATCCAATTCCCGTAATTACATGAATTTACTTTTTGGCATTCTTTTGCATGGCATAGGCGCTTTTTCCGCATCGGTTTGTTATACACCGCAAAAAAAAACCGTATCGTGGTCCTGGCAAACCTACTGGCTGATGCAGGCTGCGGTTTGCTGGCTGCTGTTACCCGTTATAGTGGCATGGATCACTATTCCTCATTTGGTTCAGGTATTAGCAGAAGCTCCCGGTAATGCGATGTGGAGGTCATTTATATTAGGAGCGCTGTATGGTATCGGAGGAACTGCTTTTGGCCTGGCTATCCGCTACGTTGGATTTTCGCTTACCTATGCTATCTCCGTTGGTATTTCCTGTGTGCTCGGAACATTACTGCCACCCCTTTACCGTGGAGAATTGGGCGCTATATTAAGTGACACAGGTGGCGGATGGATATTGAGTGGTATTACTATAGGTGCAGCGGGCATTGCATTATGCGGATTGGCAGGACATTCAAAAGAAAAAGATATTGCAAAGCGCAGCAATTCCCAAACTGTTTTTTCTTTATCAATAGGGTTACCGCTTTGCATTTTGGCCGGCGTGCTTTCAGCAGTATACGGATTTTCTTTAGACCAGGGACAGCCCATTGCTGATGTGGCAGCCCAATACGGGGCAGGCCATTTCCAGGGAAATGTAATTTATATATTTTCCAATACCGGAGCTTTTCTCAGTACCATGATATATTGTCTTTACCTTCATCTGAAACAAAAAACATTCAAAGAATACATTTCACTGCCTCCTGGTCCAAAAACAGGAAAAAGAGTATTATCCTTAAACTACATCTTAGCTGTTATAACAGGTGTATTATGGTATACGCAATTTTTCTTTTACGGGTTAGGGCATATGCGCATGGGCGCCTATAAATTTACGAGTTGGGCCATCCACATGATCATGCTTGTATTGATAAGCGCCTTAATTGGAATATTGCTAAAGGAATGGATGAACAGCAGTAAATCAACGCGGTTTTATTTGATTGCTGCGATTTTCACACTTATCGTGTCTGTATTGATTTTAACGTACGGAAATTATCTTGGACAATCTTAAATCATCATCACTGCGATGAATACATTCAGCGATATAGCCTATCATATTCCCGAACTTCCGGTAACATCGCCCATCGTTATCATCGGGGCTGGTGGTATTGTGCGAACGGCACATCTTCCTGCGTACCGGCTGGCAAAATTTGCAGTGGCTGGCATTTTTGATCCTGATCATGAAAAAGCAGTACAAGTTGCACATGACTTTCAAATACCGGTGGTTTACAACAGCATGGATGAGCTTGTTTCAAAAAAAGGAACCGGAGTTATATATGATGTGGCAGTGCCGGGTAGTGCCATGATTAGTGTACTCGGGCAATTGCCGGACAATGCTTTTGTATTATTGCAGAAGCCGATGGGAGAGAACGAACAGCAGGCTCAGCGCATACTTGAGCTATGTGCGCAAAAGAAAATAATGGCAGGTGTAAATTTCCAACTCCGGTATGCACCCTATATAATTATGGCTAAAAAGATGATCGCCGGGGGATGGCTTGGTGATATTTGTGATGTGGAAGTTTACGTAAATGTGTATACGCCATGGCAATTGTGGGATTTTCTTTTTGACGCCCCGAGGGTCGAAATTTTATACCACAGCATTCACTACATTGATCTCGTCAGGAACCTTCTTGGTAATCCTTCGGGCGTATATGCCAAAACAACAGGGCATCCCAAAATGAATGCATTGCATTCTGTTCGTTCCAATATCATCATGGATTATGGGGATATGATAAGGACGAATATTCTAACCAATCATACACACGGGTTTGGATTACAAAAACAGGACGCCTATATTAAAATTGAGGGAACAAAGGGGGCGATTAAAATAAAGCTGGGTTTACTGATGAATTATCCTGAAGGCGTTCCGGATCAGTTTGAATATGTTTTATCAGACGAAAGCCATTTTCCTCAATGGGAGGCTTTGCCTGTCAATGGCTCGTGGTTCCCCCATGCGTTTATAGGTTCCATGGCGGAGATCATGAAAGCAAAAGCGGATCACACCTATACGCCCGACAATTCAGTAGAAGATTGTATATTCACCATGCGTTGTGTGGAAGCGGCGTATACTTCTGGCAAGCTCTGAAAAAAAAGAAGCTGTACCTTTTAAGCAGTGCAATAGCATTTGATATTTCAATTTTAAACCTGATTTTTTTATGAATGCGCTCAAAAACAGCCTGCTGTTTTATACAATAATTTTAGTTTTTTTTTCAGCTTGCCATCAACCTAAAAAAAAATACACCGACTGGCACGTATACGGCGGCAGCAATGCCAATATCAAATACTCAGATCTGGATCAAATAGATACAACAAATGTATCTAAGCTGGAAACAGCATGGGTTTATCATTCAGAACACAACGATAAAACCATGTTTGGCCCAATGGAGTCCAATGCCATTATTATTGAGCATACTTTATATGCTGTATCCCCCAAAATGAAATTGTTTGCGGTAGATGCGGCGACAGGGAAAGAAAAATGGGTATTTAATCCTGCCGATTCTGTTGATAGCAAAACATGGCGCAGGCACAGTGTAAATATGAATCGTGGTGTAAGTTATTGGGAGGAGGGAGATGATAAACGCATTATTTATACCGTGGGTCCCATTGTTTTTGAAGTAAATGCTGTTACCGGTAAACTCGTTCCTTCGTTCGGGAAAGATGGAGGTATTGATTTGAGTATTGGTTTGGGCAGAGATGAAAAAACGGTTTCAGTTTCCCCTACTTCGCCTGTAGCGGTATATAAAAACCTGTTTATTGTAAGCGGGTTGGTTGGCGATGAAACGCCGGGACATATCCGTGCATTTGATGTAAAAACCGGTGAGCAAAAATGGATATTTCATACTATACCATGGCCGGGAGAGCCTGGATATGAAACATGGGAAGATACTACCGCTTATAAGCATATGGGTTCAACCAACAGTTGGTCTGGGTTTAGTATTGATGAAGAAAGAGGTATTGTGTTTGCCGGTACCGGCAATCCGACCCACGATTTTTATGGTGGGAACAGGTTAGGTGATGGATTGTATGCGAACTGCATTCTGGCCATAAACGCGCTTACCGGCAAATTGATATGGCATTTTCAAACTGTAAAACACGATGTGTGGGATATGGATATATCAAGCCCTCCCGTATGTGTAACGGTAGAGCGTGAGGGTAAAAAAATTGATGCGGTAGCGCAAACCACTAAAACAGGTTTTGTATTTTTGTTTGAAAGAGAAACCGGCAAACCGCTGTTTCCTATAGAGCATAAGCCCGTACTAACGAACACGCCTATCCGGGGAGAGAAGCTCTCCCCAACTCAACCGTTTCCGGTAATCCCGGAACCATTCGCAAGGCAGAAACTTACAGTTAATGATCTGAATACGATGGTAAGTGATTCTGCTGAAATCAGGGAACGCTTTTTACTGTACCGGTCAGAAGGCATATTTACACCTCCAACTAAAGACGGAACTATTATTTTACCTGGGTATGACGGCGGCGGCGAGTGGGGAGGCCCGGCGGTTGATCCCAACACCAATATTCTTTATGTAAACGCTAATGAAATGGCGTGGATACTTAACCTGGCAGAATTAAAACCAGAAAGCCTGCCATTTAATACCAACCTGGAGGCGGGAAAAAGTTTATATAGTATTCATTGTATGGGATGCCACGGGCCTGAGCGTTTAGGTTCGGGTGATTATCCATCTATAGTGGGCGTTGAAAAAAAATATACATTGGCAAAGTTTAATGAATTATTGTCTACCGGAAGGAGAATGATGCCTGGCTTTAATAATTTAACAAGGGATGAAAAAAATGCCATCGCTTCGTTTATTCTTGATCTGGATACAGAACAATCCAAAAAGTATACAGGAAGAATTACTGAGTTCCCTGGTAATGCAAAACCCGGTTATGGGTTTAAAGGATATGTTAAGTTTCTTTCTAAAGACGGGTATCCTGCCATCAGCCCACCCTGGGGAACCTTAAATGCTATTGATCTTAATACCGGTGAATATGTTTGGAAAATCCCTTTGGGGGAATATGAGGAATTGAAACAAAAAGGTATTCCTGCTACAGGACGTGAAAATTATGGCGGACCTGTAGTAACAGCCGGAGGTTTGTTATTCATTGCTGCTACTGCTGATGGAAAATTCAGGGCAATTAACAAAAAAAATGGAAAAATTTTATTCGAAACAGAACTACCTGCATCCGGAGTGGCTACTCCTTCAGTATATATGGTAAATGGCAAACAGTATGTAGTGATTGCATGCGGAGGCTCTAAATGGGGCGGCCCGCACAGCGATGCATATGTAGCTTTTGCTCTTCCTGATAAAGAATCAAAAACAAATTAATCAATATCTTTTTATGAAGCGTATATTTTTTTCAGAGTTTCAATATCAAATTTTGACATTTTCATAAATGCGTCAATTACTCCCGGCGCTTTAACAGGGTCAGCCATTAATTCATGCAAAATGGATGGTACAATTTGCCAGGACACCCCAAACTTGTCATCGAGCCATCCGCATTGGTCATATCTTCCGCCCTTTCCCAATTCTTCCCAATAATAATCAATGTCATTTTGTGTATCACATTCAATTACAAATGAGGTGGCAGGCGAAAACTTGTATTTCGGTCCGCCATTTAGCGCCATAAATTTGTTGCCCTTTAATTCAAATTGAACAACGATTGGGTTTTCAGAAAGGATTTTTGATTCTTTAAAAATGGAACAATAATACGATGCTGCCGCTTTAGCCTGTCCATCGAACCATAAGCAGGGATAGATTTGTTTTGTCATTTTGTTTTAATTTAATGATCACACAAAATTAGTTTTGTCCAGTTATTAAAATAGAACAATTCCGACAATCTTTGGCCTATGAGCCGTAATTGATAAATTCTTTGGGTGTAATATTTGTAAACTCTTTAAAGGTTCTGATATAATGACTTTGGTCGGCATATCCATTTTGGAAAGCTAAGTCTGATAATTTATAGTAATCCCCTTTGAGTAATTGCTGAAATGCGGAATTGAACTGACAGATTCGTCTGTATTGATTGGGAGCTACTCCAATTTTCGTTTCAAAATTTCGTTGAAAGGTTCTTTCAGACATGCCCAAATCTTTTTGTACTGAAAGTAGAATCTCTTTGGAGGGATTGGCTGCGATTTTAGTTGTAGCGTACTTTATTATTGTGGAATCCAATTTTGCATTTGTGATTAAGCGTAAAATAAAATTGTCCAATAAATCAATCATCTCCTGAATAGACCCCGAATGGAGTAATTGTTCCTGGAGTTCTATCGTTTTAGCTGATGACACCAGGTTTAAATCAATAGGGTTATCGGTTAGCTCTTGTGCCTTTACAGCGAAAAGTGGTAATAGTGAAAAAGGCTTTAAAAAATATGCAATGAGGGTAAAGTTTTCAGTTAAGGTTAAAGTTTCAGGAACAACCGTCTGCCCGAAAAGTGTAAGATAATTTGCGCCTTTGCCATTTATTTTCCCTTTTTGAGAAATAAATAGCAGGGTTGGAACGCCATTAGCATATAGCGGCAAATTGAAATCAGTAATAATCCGGTTGTGTTCAATAACCAATATACGCTCTGCGTAATCAGCAATTTTGGCACTTGGGATAAGATTCCTGACCTTCATTTCTAATCAGATGATGTTGAGGCGTCAATGACAGTTAACGTTTGGCATTGGCTTTTGTGGCGGAATTTAAAAAACGTCGGCAGGCAGCCAATGCCTGTTTAAAAGTACAAATGTTCATTGTTATAGCTAAACTAAATATCTAACGTCTCTCATGGTTACCCGCACAGCTTTTTACGAAGACCCCGGCGCGACTGAAGTTTGAATATGTTTTATCCGATGATAGCCTCTCTCCGAATGGGAAACCTTGCCTGTCAATGGCTCACGGTTCCCTCATACGTTTATAAATTCTATGGCGGTGATCATGAAAGAAAAAACGGATCACAGCTATACGCCCGACAATTCGCCAGAGGATTGCATATATACACCATGCGTTGTGTGGAAGCGGCGTATTTCAGCGGAAATTATGCATTTATACAAGGTATAATAATTATATCCCGGGGAAAACCTTTAATTGTTCTAAAATTCGCTGAATCGTTATGGAGTTTTATAAAGCGTTGCCCTTTTCAATAATGAATTTTTGTCGGTTTTGCTACTGATCATTTTACCTATCTTATGTCCTTTCATGGCAAAAAACAGAATAAATGCATAGCATGGTATCATCACCCAGTAGGCTTGCTGCGGATCTATTTTATCACTAATATAGCCATATAACAATGGTGTAACCGCTCCCCCAATTATACCCATTATCATTAGTGCTGACCCCTTCTCCGTGAATTTTCCCAGTCCGTTAATTGACAATGGCCATATTGAGGGCCAAAGTAATGCATTGGATAAACCCAACAAACAAATTAACCACACAGATGCTTTGCCAGAAATCAGAATAGCCAGCAAACAAAATAGAAAGCCGGTAATCGCAGACCATTGCAGCACACGTTTTTGTTCGATGAATTTAGGTATAGCTACTATACCAATTAAATAGCTGATGACCATGATCAATAAGGTATAAGAAGCAAAGAATTTTGCTTCCCTGAAACTAAACCCCATATATTGGCCATAATTTATGATGGAATCAACAACAAGCACTTCCACACTTGTTGAACAAAAGATAGTGATAGCCCCCAGTACCAGGTACGGGAACTGGAAAACAGTTGTTTTATTATTGTTAAACTTGTTACCGGAAAACTCATCCTCATCCGGCTTAACATCAGGCAGGCGGGTCATTCTTATCATTAATCCCAGGCCAACCAGCACCAATGCTATAATAATGTAGGGCACGATCAACCGGGAAGACAATTCATTGAGTATAACGGTTTGTTCCTGCAGCGACAGACCGGGTAGCTGCATTTGTAACTGGTCAATTTCATCCGGGTTTTTTGTAAGGCTGTGGATCAGTACAAGGGGGGCAATAGCACCGGCAATTTTGTTACAGATACCCATGATACTGATTCGCTTAGCCGCGCTTTCAATAGGCCCCATAATCGTAATGTAGGGATTAGATGCCGTTTGTAAAATGGTTAGTCCTGTGGCTTGTACAAACAAGCCCAAAAGGAACAACTCGTAAGTACGGGTTATCGCTGCCGGAATAAATAGCAATGCTCCCGCAGCAATTATCATTAAGCCGAGCACCATCCCGTTTTTGAAACCCGTTTTCTTAAGAAAGAAAGATGCAGGGATAGCCATGATGAAATAGGAAATATAAAAGGCAAAAGCCACCAGCATAGCCTGCTTTGTATTCAGATCGCAGGCCAGTTTAAAATAGGGGATCAGAACAGAATTGATCCAGGTTACAAAGCCGAAAATGAAAAATAAAATGCCGATGATAAAGATGGCCTTGTTCCGGGTTTTAACCGGAATTATTGTTTCTGTTTTCATGATACCAGGATTAATACAACTGCCGCTTATACAATTGCTACTATTTTATTATTGAAGTTATCTTTTACTTTTTGCTTTTTGTACAACTGAAGCAATGTCCACCGAAATACCTCCTTTTAACTTACTTTCCTCTGCTGCCTGCATGAAAGCAAATATCTCCAGTGTTTCTTCTATGCTAACAGGAACAATACCCGTGCTGAAAAATGTTGTAATTTTTTCGAGAAGCGGTATGTATCCCTGGTATTTGTCGAGAACCGTTATTCCCTTTTCTCCAAAAACAGTTGCGCCATAATTTCCCTGTCCTTCCCTTATGCCGCGAAAACTGCCAATTCTTTCGTTCTCCCAGAGGCCTACAACCATATCCGTACCTTTTGTAAAAGTTCTTTTTACGCTTTTACAACCCGTACCCATGATCGTAAAAAGAATTTCTACACCGTGCACGCCATACCAAAATAAATCCGGATGATGTGGCTCAAGATGGGCCGGACTATAAGCTTCCGCTCCCGTAACTTTCCCGATTTTCCCCTCCGCAATTTCCTTTGCTCCGTCAATATACCTTAAGGAAGATGCTGAAAACATGGGTGTATTATAACGCCGTGCCGCCTCTGCTATGGCGTAAGCATCCGATAATGAACCTGCGAAAGGCTTGTCAATAAACAGCCTTTTACCGGCTTTCAGTACCGGCAATGCCTGTTCAAGATGTTTGTTTCCATCTATGCAGGTTAGAATAACTACATCAACCTTTTTTAATAGCTGTTCAATAGAACCTACAATCTCAACCCCATGACTTTTTACTTCTTTGGTGAATTCAGGAATTCTATTTTTCCACTCTTCAATCTTATCTGTACCATTCGGATATGCGGCCACTACTTTAAACCCTCCAAACTTATTACCAGCCAATGGGTCATTAAGCGCTTGCGTAAATGCAAGGCAATGCCCTGTATCTAATCCGATCATTCCTATTTTTTTACCATTATCACCTGCCTCCGTTCTGTAAAGGCCGGAAGTGGTATTTATAAAACCTAAGCCCAGACCAGCTATTGCTGTTGTTTTAATAAAGCTTCTTCGATCTGTATTACGCATCATTATTAAAATTTATTGATCACACGTTTGCTCGATTATAAATATTTTGCAGGGAATTTCCATGGTGCGCGGTATTCGGGTATAGCCAGCCGGGCTGCTTCCGCGTCACCCACTATTTTTTCTGTTGCAGGGTCAAACTTTATTGATCTGCCGAGTTTCATGGATAATACACTTAACGCAATAGGAACATCAACTTTTATATGGTATTCAGGGTTACAGGAAGGCTGTTTCCGTGTTTTAATGCAGTCCAGCCATTCCAGTTCGTGTCCCGGCGACGAAGCAATAGATGGTGCAGGTGCTTGCATCCCTTTCATCCTGTCGCCTTCAGGCAGTACCTGGTGGGTATCGTAGTCGGTAAACAAGGTTCCTTTTGAGCCGTGAAAATATATACCCAGCCGCCGCCTGCTTTCCTGTCCCCGTAAAAAATCAAAACCGTAACTGTTGCTCGATGATTGCATCCAGGTCATGTTAAGATTCGGATAACGCCAGATCACTTCATGATTATCATATGCGTCTCCGTCATCCTTAATAATGAATCTTCCACCTGATGCGCTGATCTCCGTTGGATAATCCAGCTTAAGCGCCCATATTGGCAGGTCGGTGATGTGAGGGGCCATACCTGGCGTCCATCCACCGCTGTAATCCATCCAGGAACAATGATAAAACGCATCTTTTACCAAATTCGGATTAAAAGGCTTCATTGCTGCAGGACCCACCCACATATCCCAGTCCATTCCCTTAGGTATGTTCTTTGTATTGTTTCCCAGTCCAATACCGTTTGGCGCTTCATTCATTACAAAAAATGTACGAACAGTGCCTATATCTCCGAGGTTTCCGGATCGTACCAGCTCAACCATGCGGCGGTAATGATCACTGGAATGAATCTGTGTTCCTACCTGGCAGATGGTTTTGTGTTTTCTTATGGCATTGCGAACGGCCAAACTTTCACCCAGGTGCATTGTCATTGGCTTCTGCAGATATATAGCCAATCCTGCTTCTGCGGCTTCAATGGCCTGAATGGCATGCCAATGCGCTGGCGTGGCAATAATAACGGCATCCAGCCCCTTATGACGGAGCAGTGCTCTGTAATCAGTATATCCTGTGCATGTTTTTTTAAACCTTTCCACTACAGGATCTAATCTTTCATTCCACACATCGCAGGCCGCGGTAACCACTACATCAGGATGCGCCACACATGCGTTAAGATTTGCTTTACCCAATCCGCCACATCCAATGATTCCAAGATTTATTTTATCACTGGGCGCGGATACGCCTTTTGCTCTGAGCCCGGAGAAATTCATTGTGAGTGGCGCTGCAATTGCCGCAACAGACAAGCTTTTCACAAATTGCCGGCGTGTAAACGGAGATTTTTTTTTATTGCTTTTCATAACAAATCAATAGTTTATTAAATAATTATATCAGGATAGAACAATGATAACGGATATTCTTTCAGGTTTCCTATTTCGTTGTGCTGTTGAACAGATAAAGGGGTGTTAATGTATTATTATACGCATCCCAGATCATTTTCGAAAAGCTTTCAGCAGGCTTCCCCCCGGCGTGTACAATAAGCCTGTAATGCAACACCAGCGGTTTACCCCTGAGCAAGGGGAACCTGGTACCCCGGGTTGGAAATGTGGGCTGCACCCACGCTAAATTTGGATATTCAACCCAGGCTCCAGGATATTCCGGATTTTCATTGTGCTGCACTACCATTAAGCCGGAAGGTGACTGGTTGCCTTCAAATGTTCCGTTAAAATCGGACCATGCGCGTAAAGGCGCGGTGCCGGGCTGGTCGGTGAAATAAGATATCAACTGATTTTGCGGGGTCATCATCCGTAAATTTAGCCCGCCATAACTATTCGTATCGCGGGTGGCAATAGTGATGCTATCAGCCAAAGCATTCAATTTAATTGACAGGTCAATAATGCGGATACCTGACTTTGCAGGGTATACCCGGATAACCACATCTTCCCGTACAATGGAATCCCGGTCTTCCCACAGCCATAGATTTTCCGCGGCAACTTGTGCAAAAACAGTCCCGCTTGTTAATTCAATTTTACCGGTAGGCCGGGCAAAAATTTTCTGAAGGGCGTATATATCACCTTTTCGCGATGTTCCGATTTCCACCTCCGGCCAGGCCCAAAAGATTCCGCGATGATGTGGGTGTCCTCCATTGGGCCAATCCCGGGTTAGCATTTCACCTTCCAGTCCGTACAACGGGTGTATATAATTGCTCCGCGGAACGGCATATATGCTGGCTGTTTGAAAAGTGTCCTTTCCCGTTCTGGTATGAACTTCTACGGGTTCACTGGGGAGACGGATAACATCTTTATCATAAATGGTCTGGTAATTATATTGTAATACTTTTTTGCCGTCTTCTTCAAACAGCATCTGTCCGGTGTTTGGGTCCCGGCTTACCTTCATTATTGTTTTAAAGGGAACTTCGCTTTCCATCAGTACATATTTCTGATGATCCGATGAATCGCCCGGCGCCATTACCACAATTTTTGTATTAGTTCCCGCTTCGGTCTTTTCCAACTGAACGGGAATCAGGTTATTGTTTTCATTATGGACCGAAGGGTCCAAAAGCCCCAAACGACCCTGCTCTGCGGCAACTAAAAGATCATTACCCAAAGTCGTTTCAATGGACATAGGAGATCCTGTTTGAATGAACGCTTTCATATCCTGCTCCACGGTCAGTTCCTTTTTATTATCAGAACATGATACTATTGCCGACAGGAATAAACAAACGGTAATGCCTGGTATTAAAAATGTTCTTTTCATCTTATCTTTTTTAGACCGGAATCAAATTCCCAAATGAGTTTGTGTTTTTATTTTTTATTCCACCTTATTCCCAGCCCGGATTCTGGTTCAGGCCTGAATTTAGAGTTAATTCCTGTATTGAAATGGCATTAAGATAATCTCTGCCTATCTTAAATCCATAGCCATTAGGCATCCGGCTTTTCAACGGATCAAAATAGCCATTCGTTAAACTAAAGTCTCCGGCAGACAGATCGGGGTAATCAAGCGAATTAAATTTAGCGCCCAAAGGCCTTTTGCCTGCTATGAGTTCATCGGCAGCGGCCCACCTTGCTAAGTCATTCCATCTGAAACCTTCGCCGATGAATTCGATGCGTCTTTCCCGCCTTATCTCATTTATAACAGGCGATAAATCCGGGAACTGCCAGTTAGGATCTGTTTTTATATTAGCAATAACAAGGTTGGGCATACCAATACGATCCCTAAGCAATTTTATGGAAATATCAATGTCGGATTGTGTTAGCGTGCCTAACTCAGCCTTTGCTTCGGCATAGTTCAATAGAACTTCCGCAAACCTGAATAAAATCCATCCGGTAAAGCCATCAGCATGCGTATCCAGGCTTTTATGATGAACGGGGTCAAAGTTTAAAGTTTTATTGATCTGGTACCCTGTAGGATTGACGGTGTGTGCCGGCTGGTCTACAGATGGCCTCACGAAATAAGTGGTGTCGCCGCCAATAACCTGGAGTGGGAACCCTGGTGTAAAAATGGTTTGCTTTATTCTCAGGTCCCTGTTTTTGGTGGTGCTGATTAAGTCGCCATCACCCTGGTATAGCGCGTTAAAAGAACCATCACTGTTATAGATCGGATTACCATCGCTGCAGAGATAAGATTCAACAAATGATTTGGTTAAACCCATACCACCCGACTTACCTGTGGCAATCTGAAACTGGCGGGCATGACCAACGCCCAGGTTTAAATCATATTTTTTCCAGAAAAGCACTTCCGGGTTGTTGGCATATTCGGTTTGACCGAAGAAAAAGTAATCCCATTGAGGGTTCCCGGTTGTATAGATGCTGTATGAGCCGGATTGCATTACTGCTTCAGAAGCCTGAACTGCCATTTGAAGGTATTTTTGGGGATCTGCATTGGCAGCTTTGAATACATCACCGGCATGATATTTTTCCCAGGTACCTTCATAAAGGCAAACCCTGGATTTATACAACTGGGCAATCTCCATATTTAATCTGGTTCCACCTTCCTGTTTACCGGCCGGCAGGTACTCAATCGCTTTATCAAGATCAGCAATGATGGAATCAACTACCTGGTTACGCGGCGTACGTCCGTTAAATAATTCTTCTGAATCCGTATGTAAGGGTATGGAAACATAAGGAACATCGCCATAAGCCTTTACAAGTTCGAAGTAAAAGTGGGCCCGGAAAAATAAGGCTTCTCCCACATATCTTTTATATTCCTCGAAATCGCTTTGACATTTTTGATAATTGGCCATAAAATAATTAACTCCCCTGATCGGCACATAGTTCCAGCCACCGGTTGCAGGAACGACCCTTGAGCCCTGAAGTCTTGGCATTTCCTGAACATGCACCATATCATCACTTTCCAGGTCGGCGGCAAAAATTCCTTCATACCGGTCTGATCCGCTAACGTTGAAAGCTGTTGGATAGAACTGGTTAACAAATAGCTTCAGATCATTGGTTGTTTTCCAGTAAACTTCTGAAGAAATTTCATCTAACGGCAATTTCTCCAGGTTCTTTTCACATGCGGTAAATACAAGGAAGAAAATCGCGATACAATATTTCAGATTATATTTTCTCATAGTGTAAATGATTTAAAAGGTTACATTTATTCCTACTGCATATACTTTACGCAAAGGATGAATTTTTCCCACTCCCCAACCGGCGTTAGTAAGTGCTTCGGGGTCAATCAGGGAACTCAAAGAAGTAAGCGTTAGCAGATTTTCACCTGAAATAAATATCCTGGCTCTGCTAACCGCGATCTTTTCTGAAATTGTTTCGGGAATTGTATACCCAATACTTACATTTTTCAGCCTTACATAGGCAGCGCTTTGCATGTACCTTGTTTGTATTTGCTTATTCTTATAGTCTTGCTGGGATAAATAAGGCTTTGGATAGTAGGCGCCTGTATTAGCTCCGAGGAAATTACTTTCGTTAGCAGGCCGCCAATAGTCTTCGGTTTGTTTCCATACGTTCATGCCCCACCACTGGTGGCCATTGAACCCAAAGAAAGTCATGTCGGTTTCTCCGTTGAAGGCGTAATCTCTTTTTAAAACACCTTGCCAGAACATATTAAAATCAAGCCCTTTCCAATTTAATCCGGCAGACAGTCCAACCATGTAATGGGGGTTGTTATTACCTATTACGGTATAGTCGCCGGAGTTATCAGCCGTCCACGATCCCCTGGTAATCTTATTGTCGCCATCCATATCCCGGTATTGAATATCGCCTGCTCCCCAGGTGGGCCAAAAAAGACTTTGGTCAGGGCCATGCGTTGCTTCTTCGTCAGACTGGTATATGCCTGCTGTTTTTAATCCCCATATTTCTCCCAGCTCTGCACCCTCATACCATGTGCTTAGTGTTTTTGTAGGATTGTTGTATTCGGTTACAATGGATGTATTATCAGCCAGGCTTGCGCGTACATTATAAGATATGTTATTTCCGATGCGGTCATTCCAACTCACCGCAAATTCAAAACCACGTGTTTTAAGTGTCGCATTGTTGGTTTGTGGTACACCGGTTCCCAGCGTAAGCGGCAATGCTTCCGCCGGTCCAAACATTTTTGATGTAGTTCTTTTGTAAACATCAAAAGACGCGGTTAGCCTGTTGCTCAGGAAAGCTGCATCTATTCCTGCATTTACGGTTGTAGAGGTTTCCCATGTTAAATTAGCGCTTACCAGTCCCGGTGTGGTAGTGTAGTTAGGTCGTTCATTACCTGTGATCCAGGCCGAATTTGTTCCAATACCAATAGTAGACAGGTATAGGTAATTAGGCACATTCTGGTTACCAAGAGATCCCCAGGATCCCCTGATCTTCAGGTTGTTTACATATGGCTTTACCGCACTCCAAAAAGCCTCTTTAGAAATGTTGTAGCCGGCAGATAAAGATGGGAAAAACCCCCAGCGTGAACTCTTTTCAAATTTGGATGATCCATCATAGCGGGCATTTAATTCAAGCAAGTATTTTTCTTTATAATTATAATTAAACCTGCCAAAGAATCCCTGCGTTGCCCAATGCGATTTAACATCGTCGAGATAAAATGTGCCTGTAGCCGTGGAAATGGAAGGAACGCTTGACGTTAAAATATTATTCTTCTGACCCCAAAGGCTATTGTATTCATTGAGCTCATTTTCATATCCGCCCATGAGATAGAAGTAATGACCTTTGATTGTTTTATTATAGGATGAAACAATATTAAATAATGAATATACTTCGTTGTCGAAAGTTGTTGCATAGGAGCTTATAGGGTATGCGTGTACGTATTGATCTCCATTTGGGAAAGTGCCATACATCGTCTCTTTGTTATTATTGATCCTGGTTGCGCTGTTTTTGTAATTATATTGAAATTTAGTAACCCAATTTTTCACTGGCTCAATAGTAGTGGCTAATGACAATATATAATTGGAACCATAGTGATTTTCTTTCCCACCCTGTAGCATAGGAATATTCGAGATGTCTGAAAATTCACCATTAGGGAGGTACATCGGACGGAATACGTTGGTTCTGTAAAAATTATGATACATCGTCCCCCTGTCAAACCCCTCTGTGGTATTGAAATACTGGGTATTATCTTTAATATATTTGGTATTGAGATTAAAGGTTAACCAATCTGTAGCTTTTGACACAATGTTAGCGGTGACATTATATCTTTTATAATACTGGTCAGCATAATTGAGTTCTCCGGGTTGATCCCAGTAGCCCGCTGAAACAAAAAATGAATTCTTTTTACCTCCTCCGCTTATATTCACATCATGCTTTTGCCGCATAACCTTATCTTTATAATATATATACATCCAATCGTTATTTCCGTTGCCCGCTATGCTCCAGATGCCATTTCCAATCCAGTCGCTGCCATCAGGCATCAGCCATGTTTCTTCTTTAATTTCACCTGCCATGTACTGCTTGATGCGTTCATAGTTTTCGGGTGTAAAGTTGGGCGATAGCCCCGCGTTTATACTTGCCTGGTCGTAGGCTGTAACATAGGTTAACGCATCTGATATATGCGGAAGTCCCATAGGACTGGAAAAGGAAATATTATTTGAATACTCTACTTTAATCCTGTCATTCATTTTTCCACTCTTGGTCGTTATTAATATCACGCCATATGCGGCACGGGCCCCATAAATTGCAGAAGTTGCCGCGTCTTTCAGAATAGTAATGGATTCAATATCGCTTGTATTGATTGCGTTCATATCCATCTGAATGCCATCCACCAGAACATAAGGAGAATAATCGCCTGTTAATGAGCCAATGCCACGGATATTCAGGTTCATCTTTCCGCCGGGTTCCGAGGAAAAAGCGCCGGTTGCGATATTCAGGTTGGGAGAAACGCCCTGCAGTGCTTCCGTAACGCTTACGACAGGCCGCCCTTTAATTTGTTCTTCTGAAATTACATCAACAGCTCCTGTAAGATTAACTTTCTTCTGAACGCCATAGCCAACAACTACAATATCTTCCAGCGATGTGGATACAATCTCCAGTACTACTTCCAGCCGCTGTGCATTGGTTAGTTTAAGGGTTTTTGTGGCAAACCCTGTAAATGAGAACACCAGTGTATTGGATGAACCATTCAGGGTAATAGAGAACGAACCCTTTGCATCGGAAGCGGCAACATTTCCGGTGCCTTCTTCTGTAATGGTAACGCCGTGCAGGGGCTCTGCCAATTCATTGCTTATAGTACCGGAAATAACTACCCCCGGTCCCGGGCCTCCCTGCGCAAGGAGTTGATTGGTTATTAACGCATTCATTAATATGAATGCGAACAGGTAACGCACGTTCAAAACTTTTTTCATACAGCAATTTTTAATTAAACAATTAGACTGGTATTAATAAGTTACCGGTTTATTAATGGGAAAGAATCACCTGTCCGGATGCAGGGTATATCCTTTAAGGTATTTGTGCTGCAACGGCGTGGTGATTAACGGGTCTCCCAACAACAATTTGAATGTAAAAATCTTAACATGATAAATTTCGTACCTTTCGAATAAAATGATTCATACAATCATAGCATAGTACTTTTTTATAAGTTTTTAAAAAGCATAGTTTTAAAACCAGATATTTTACTGTCATTATGGAGCTTGATGTAAACTGTACGAAAACAAGGAAGATCATTGATTTCAGAAAAAACGGGTATGATGATCTGATCGTCCTTGGAAAGTATAACTATAACAGAACAGAGGGTAATCTTGCTGATCATGTGCACCATAACATGATTGAAATATGTTATTATGATAAGGGGAGCCAGTGGTTTTGTGTGAATGATAAAAGATATCTGGTGAAAGGAGGGGATGTGTTCATTCATTTCCCGGGAGAGCTGCATGGTTCCGGGGGATACCCCGAAGAAAAGGGGCTGTTATACTGGCTAATCATTTGCCTTCCTCCCGCGCTTTCTTTTTCAGATGGAAATGATGCGGGAGATCTGGCTTATTTGTGTCATAACCTTATACGCAAAAATAAGCGTCATTTTAAAGGGGAAACAAAATTAAAGCAGGTACTGGAAGATGTTTTTAATTGCTATCATGATAATAAGGAAGAAAGGATAAGGCGTATAAGGGTAAACCTGCTTATTCAAAATTTTTTGCTGTTGCTGCTCGACTGTATAGATAAAGAAGATAAGAACGGAAGCGATACGGACCAGGCAAGGATAAGTGAAACACTTGAATTTATAAATGATAATATTTACAGCAACATTTCAATCGCTTTGCTTGCCAAACAAACATTCCTTTCTGAATCCAGGTTTAAGAATCTTTTTAAAGAACTAACAGGATTTACCCCCGCGGATTATATACAACGAAAACGCATTGAAAAGGCTAAAGCGTTAATGCTGGAAAAACCATCCATGCCTTTATCACAGATCGCGTTTGAGCTTAACTTTTCCTCTCCCCAGCATTTTAGTTCCGTTATGAAAAAATATACCGGTTCTGCCCCCAGCCTATTTAAGGCGGAAAAGCACAGATGAGATAACCGTATCATTCAGGAGAAATAGGAGTAATGGTCCGCAGGACGGGTATTCATTTTTTACCCGCTGCCAGGAGATCAGTAACCACATCTTTCAGCGACGTTACCACAGATTCAGTAATGCGTTTTCCTTTTTCCGCGGATGCTTTTGTGGGATCGCCAAAAATGCCGTTTGAAGTAGCAGCTTTCATTGTTCTGTAACAGGTAGCATGCGAACCATGCAACATATCGCCTTCGGCCCATTTAAATGTGGGTTCATTGGCGCCTTTTTTGATTTGGGTTTTATCAACGAGATGATTTGCCGCAAATTCAATAACTGAGGTTTCCAGTTCGCAGGCATGCCCGGTACCGCCGGGCCCTGTTTCTGAGATATGCATCAACGCTTCCCTGACCAATACCCACCAGGTTACAGACACAAAGTGCGCATGGCGGTACTTATAGCCCAACTGCTCAAGTATTACCTGTGCGATGCCCTGGTTGCCGCCATGACTGTTGAACAATATTATTTTATAAAAGCCATGACGTAAAACCGACTCAATGATCTCTTTTGCTACCAATGAAAATGTGTCGTGGCTTAACGTTAAGGTTCCCGCAAAATCCATGTGATGGTCGGAGCAGCCTATACCTACAGAGGGAAGTATAAGCATATTGGGGTTGATGAGGTTATTAAGTGTATACAAAAAATGCTCACCTATGATCCTGTCTGTTGCCAGTGGCAAATGAGCGCCATGTTGTTCCGTTGCTGATACAGGTAATAACACCGGGATATCTTTATCAAGCTCCGCTATCTGATTTGAAGTAAGCTGGTCCCATATCATAATAAATGCAATTTATACATCTAATTTTTTATAGCCCACAATTCTATTTCCACCAGCAAGCCGGGTAACAGTCCTGTTTGAACAGCAGTCCTGACCGGCAGGGGTGGTAAAAAGTATTTCCGGTATATCTGGTTAAACCGCTCCCATTGAGCAAGGTCTTTCATATATACATTCACTTTAAAAACATCCTGCAATGTGCATCCGGCGCTTTCCAGCGCCTTGCTGCAATTCTGCAATGTGAATATTGTTTGTGCTTCAATGCTGTCACCCTTAATATTTCCATCAATGTCTATAGCGGCCTGGCCGGAAATAACCACCAGCTTTTTTCCTTCCACAATTAATACAGGGGAATAAGGCCCGGCCGTTTTATGTTGGCCCGCATGAGTGGGTACGTGCATCGTTATTTTACCCGGATGCGCTGCCGGCATAGCATCATAAGGAAGATAGCCTGTAAAACCGGCGATTTTCCACTGTCCGTTTTTTTTGCGGCAATAAAATAAACTTTGCCAGTTCAGTGTTGTTTTTTGACCATCTGATTTTGCAATGTCCCCGGAAAACTTTTTTCTTACCAATGCAGTATTGCCACTTAAACCTATATCACTGATGGTTGTTACGCGCCATAAGCAGGCTTCAGCATCTTCGGCCCATTCAGTTGCTTTAAAATATCTTGCCTGTTTCAACCACGCGGTCCTGTACAATTCCACATCAGGAAATTTAAATTCCCATTCGTCAGGGTTGTTGGAGAAACATGCATCTACGCCGGTAAATCCGTCTGTTATAAAATCATTGGCGATCATTGACCAGTCCTCCTGAAGGAAAGCATCTATATCTCTTTTCATCAGCATTTCCCAAATATGCCGCCGGTCTTTGTCTGTTTCAGGAAATGGATTTTGTATTATCATAAATGATATTCTTTTTTATCGGTTTGATAATGTGCTATGGCATCCGGGTCGGGTTCAACGCCTAATCCGGTTCCCTGTGGCAGATAAACATAAGGGGGTTCAAACAAGAGGGGCTTTTTAAGTAAATCATGCGCTCTTATTGACCGTCCAAAGATGTCGCTGGGCCAGGTGCAGGAAGCCGCGGCTGATGCGCAATGCACATACATGGATTCAAGTATGCCAAGGTCTATCTCCGAACCATGCCAGCAAGGTAACCCGGCAGCGGAAGCGATATGGTCAAGCCGCTGAAAATCGGCCAGTCCGCCGTTAAAGTTAAATCCATCTACTGCTTCAAGCTGAATCGCCTGTATGGCATCCTTTATACGTTGCCCATCCAGTAAATAAGGTAAAGAAACATGCAGCACAACAGGGATAGAACTATAAGCTCTCAATGAAGCATACTCCGTTAACTTCCAGCGGGGAACCGGGTCCTCCAGGCACAATACATTACCAATATTTTTTAACCCGTCAATTCTTTTACGGGCTTCAAAAGCATATTGCCATCTTTCATTGGGATCCAGTATTACCTGCATGGAAGGAACCGATGCTGCAATCGTTTCGCACCAGCCCTGTACATCATCCTGTAAATCGCACTTGAATTTAATACAGTCATATCCCAAAGCGTGGTAGTTTTTTACCAGGTCGTCCACCTCCTCAATGATTCTGTGGCTTGACCATGCGCTTACCTTCACTTTTTGTTTACATGGCCCTCCCAGCAAATCCACCACCCGCATGTTATGCAGTTTTGCATAGGCATCCCATACAGCACATTCAAATCCATCATATTCCCTGCAAAAGGTAAAAGGAAGTTTTTGCAGACTCAGGCTTTCTATGTCCACGCCCAAAAGGGTATGGATGATAGCGTCTACAGTGGCCCAGTTATGATTACGGTAGAGCTCTCCCCACCCGATAATCCCGCATTCCAGTTCCATCTTAATGAGCAGCTTTGGAAGTTTATCAAACTGCAAACTCCAGCCTCCCATGGCTCCCACGGGCAATTTGTGAAGGGGTTTGCTAACCTGCTTGCTGTCAATGGCGCCTTTAAGGGCGGGGACAACTACCTCGTAGCATGTAATTCTCGAAATCTTCACTTTGCAAAAGCTTTATGATTTTTAATTTTATTCCTTTTATAGCAGATGGTTACGCATGCTAAACGCCGGATAGTCTAATCGTGTCACCGTTATCAACACAGATGGTTTGCCCGGTAATGGATTTACCCAGGTCTGAAAGCAGGAATACAACAGTATAGCCGCAATCTTCCGGCTGTATCGCACGGGGTATCGCCTGCCCTTTTTGAATGTAATCCTGCACCCATCGTTCAGCATCGCTGGTCCAGGTTCTGATCAAATCATAATTTTGTTCGGCATGAACATAACCAGGCGCTATCGCGTTTACCCGTATGTCGTATTTTCCCAACTCTACGGCCATACCCCGAGTTAATCCCTCTACTGCCGATTTAGCGCTACCGTAAACGGCATATCTTGACATGGTAGAATGGGCGTGAACCGATGAAATATTTACGATATTACCTTCCGACTGATGCTTTAAAAGCTGTTTCACAAAAAACTTTGACATCATCCAAACGCCTTTTATATCTACCTGGTACAAATCGTCAAATTCCGTCTCGCTCGCTTCATGTGCAAATTGACTTAATCCTACACCGGCATTATTCACAAGCCCATGAATAATACCTACCTCTTTTTCCAAACGATGGAACATGGCTTCCACCTCTGTATACTTGCTCACATCGGCGATCACCGGTATGGCATCAGGATAGATTTTTAAGACCGCTTCAATTCTTTCCTCGCATATTTCGTTTATA
Source organism: Agriterribacter humi (assembly GCF_009192765.1). GTDB lineage: Bacteria > Bacteroidota > Bacteroidia > Chitinophagales > Chitinophagaceae > Agriterribacter > Agriterribacter humi. Next base: position 429,319 of record NZ_VOHQ01000002.1, read on the forward strand.
ATAAGCCGCGCGCCATATTCATGCAGCGCTTTACAAATTCCACCCCCTACGCCAAAGCCACCCCCTCCTGATATTATAATGTTTTTTCCGGTTAGATTCATTGTATAATGATTATAAGATTACATTACCCCGTAAGCAGAGAAAGCTGCGCAGGCGCTCATTCCTTCTTTAATTTTTAGTTTAACTATATTTTCTTTCAGCGATTTCTCAATGGCTTTGGTAATGATTTCTTCTTCCCTGTCCTGTGGTATTATGCATACGCCATCCACATCACCGAAAATAATATCACCGGGTTTAACCGTCACTTCCCCGAGCTTGATCTCTGTTCTGAAATCTATTACTTTGCCTCTGGGGCCCTGATCCTGGGAATACCCGCCATAAGAAAATGTGGGGAAATTCAAATGTATACCACCTTTCGTATCTCTTGAATAACCATTCACTACGGCGCCGGTACATCCTAGTTTTTCTGCACGGGTGCTCATGAGCTCACCCCATAATGCATAAGTGGGCGAAGCGCCTGTACAGATGTAAACCTCGTTCTGCTTCAAATCATCCAAAGCTTCCAGCATCAGCCCGAAAGGTTTTTCCAGGAGTTGCGTGCTCATATTGTCATCAATATCTGCTTCCAATACCGTCATTGCTCTTCCCACTACTATCATTGTATGATGCAATGGCCGGATCTGTGGAGGCAAAAACTGATTTACCAGGCCAGCCTGATCCATTACATCACCAACAACTGCCGGAAATAGCTCCTGTTTCATGGTAGCGAATAACGCGTCATCATTAATCCATTTTTTCATAAATATTTTTTTAATAGTAATGGCATATTAACCTGTCCTATCTCCTATTACCTTTTCACCATTCGTACGCAGTCATCCTATACTCACAAATGAAAGCGCTTTTCTCTGCATATTATTTGGCTAATATCTCATCTTTAGCATAAAGGGATTCATACAATTATATCATAGTACTTTTTTATAAGTAGAAGCATATAAAAGGGGATGAGTTAAATGGATTTTACATTTGCTTTTCGGATAACAGTCGGCTATTAAAAGTGCAGCAAATAATTTCGGAATTACCAGCTATGTTAAAACCAGGCTGGCAGGAAGGGAAACTAAAAGCACATCGAACCGCTAATGAACCGGTAAATATGTTCAGCCGAAGCGTTTCAGTAAATCTGCATAATCTTCTCTTCCGGTAATACAATTCCAATTATTAATAACTCAGGGTTAATGCTTATTGTTTCAACAGAACAATTAAGGTAAATTGCTTGCTTTCAGGGTTAAGGGTTTACAATACAGGCCCCATTTCTATGGGGCTTTTTATAAGTGCTGTATCATTTTGGGGCTGCGCAGTTAACGGGCATTAATTTTCTATGTTCAGGTATTGGTATAACACGCCAAACCTTCCGGTTAAATCTGTTCCCTGCAGGACAATCAAATAGCTGCTTTTACTTTCCGATGTGTAAAAAGAAACTTCGGCTTCTCCTTTTTTATCCGTGATGATATCGGGGTTCCAATAGATCGTTGAGCGCAGATCAGGAAAAACATTTTCCTGGCCGGGCGAAGTATATTTGGGACTGTAAAATTGTTTTGCAATAACCGGCACAAGTGGTTTATATAAATAAATACCCGGTGTTTTTTTCATAAATGGTCCCTCGCCGGTTTTAGTGGTTATTTCAATAAAAACAGGGGGATCCATGAAGTTGATTTTCATAGGTTCATAAAACTTAGACTGGTACGCTAAATTGTATTTTACACTTTTCATTACCTCTATTGCTTTCACATCCTCTGCAGAATAATACCGTAAAACATCAATAGGATCCATCTCGAACCAACCCAAATGCGTTCCGTCAATTACTATTTCTACCTTGCTTTTACCAATGGCGAACGGCGCGCCGCGAACCACGGGGAATCCCGGTATTTGCCTGCTTAAAACATGAAGCAGATCTTCTTTAGGCGTTGCCTCTAAAATTTTTTCGGTAATTACCTGGTCAGCACCTCCGTCTTCATTGAGATTTTTTGAACCCTGTATTTTGCGTTTTGCACTTATCACTACCTCTTCAAGAAAATTACCATCTCTTTTCATTTGTTGCCATAGCAACTGCTGGTTTGATATGTATTTTCTTGATGCCGTATCGAACAACAGGTTATCCTGCCAGTACCTGGATATTTCGTTGGTGTAAAGCGGGTAGGTTTTGAGATTGACTGCTATTCCTACATTGAAAGCCTTACTTCTTTTGTTCAGCGCCCTTAGCAGCATTCCTGCACTGTCTTTTAGAAAGTAGGGAAATTTTTTAAATGCAAAAACGCCGGCAGTATTGGTTATGGTATCCATAAAAAAAGAGCCCTCGCTACCTACCTTACCAAACAAGGATACATTTACATGAGCGAGCGGCTTATTGAAAGCATTGGTAACTTTTCCGGTAATGCTAAATTCCTGTTCCTTCTCAAAGGCGGGCTGTGGCACCTTCCAGTTGTAATTTACCCAGCCTTGTGTCAGCATCAATGCATCTGTGGCTTCGCTGTATGGATTTTTGATGTAAAACCAGGGATATTCTATGTCTCCCTTCAAATCAGCGCTCAGCAGCATATAACTGAGAATATTTTCACAGTCGGCAGTAAATTTTACCTGGGCTGTATCAATTACAGCCAGGGAGAAGCTGCCTGTAACGGGCGCTGCATTGGTGTTCTGTGATTTTATTTTTAATGAAACGCTGTCTTTTTGCCGGTATAGGGTTTTGTGAGGTTCTGCATATAGCCTGATTGTTTCATCGTGCCATACAAAGGTGATGCGTTCGTTTAGAGGGTTCATGTTGCTGTTGTACAAAGTAAACTTTATAATTCCCTGGGGAAACATGGCTTTCGCCAGCTTTACTTCGGCTTCTTTTTTTGTGAGATTAATTTTTGCGCCGGCATAAGTAATGCCTCTTGAACGGCCTGCCAAATAATAAACAGCAGGCGCCCGGCTTTGCGCGGCAATGATTTTAATAGTAATACTATCAGCGTCTTCTTTATTGATAACCTGGAGAACTATGCCTGATGCTTTTACCCCGGGCAGATCATACACCACCCCGTTGCTAAGTTCTGCGACATATGTTTCCCCGGTTTGGGGTGTAAAGCGCACTATTCCCATTCCTTTATGAACAGACGCGAATTGTGCTACTGTATTGCGTTTGCTGTCTTTAATAACCCCGCTCACATCCACACCTTTTCCGAAAATGCTGATAGCTTTAAAGCCGGTATTTTGCTTTATGCCCGCTACCAGGCTGCCTCCTTCCGGCATAAACTGGAGATCAATTTGCGGGGTGCCTGAATTTCTAACGGGAATGTTTAGCTGCAAATTATTTTTTGATGCAATTTCCAGGACAATATTCCTGTCTGTGCTGATGGCTTTAAGCGTTGTATCAATATAAATGTTACCGTCAGCATCTGTAGCGGTTCTAAGCTTTAAATAATTTCTAAGGCCCGAACGAAGTCTCACCGTCACATTTGTATACGCAAGCGGCTCTGCGTTCCCGCCTTTTAATACGGTATATAAAACAAACTGATTGTTGCTGAAATCAATTTTCCTGATATCCGCTTTCCATTGCTCTGAGCGGGCATCAATTACTTTAAAACGGCTTTCAAAAAACAGGGTGTCACCAAAGTTGCGCATCCAGTTGGTATAGGCCCTTAAAATGTAAGCGCCTTGTTTAAAATCATCCTGTGGCAAAGCAATACAACTGCTGAACAATCCAAAGAATACCGGTGCGCTGGTTCTTTTGAGCACTGCACTTTCTTCGTTAAGAATCTCAATGTAAGCAATACCGGTACTGTCGGAAGGCTTGTGTTCGGCTGCATCCAATGCATATCCTTTCAGCCAAATGCTGTCGTTGGGTTTATAATAAGGCTTGTCGTAATGAATAAATATTTTTTCGCGGGGAAATTTATCAGCCATGGTATCGGATGCAGACAATTTGCTGACAAATTCAGCATGTTGGGCATGGGCCGCACTTGAAATGACGAACAAAGCGATAAAAACCAGGAATGCTTCTATACCGGCCTGAATAGCCCTTTTCACTTCCTTCATGCCAGAAAGATATAAAAGAATACCAGAAGCAAACAAGCGAATGATCATCGTCTCCTGTCTTTCTTACCCTTTCTGTTGCGAGAGGTAGGTGATGAGCGAGGCAAATTCCTCATACGATAAAGCATTGGCCAAACCAGGAGGCATTATTGATGTTTCCTGCTCTTTGCGTTCCTTAATGTCTTTGGTATTGATGGTATGCGCTGTTCCGGTAATGTCCCGCAAAACAATTTTGTCTGCCGATTCCCCGGTAACAAAACCCATCATGCTTTTACCATCTTTTGTAGTAACAAGCACCGTTGCAAAGCCCTGGGAAATGGAGGCATTGGGTTTGAGAATAGACTCGGCAATTTGCTTACGGGTCATAATAGAACCTATCTGACCCATAAAAGGCCCCTTCATGGTTTCACCTTTGTTAATACTATGACAGGCAATACATCCCTGCTGAATAAAGAGCGTTTTCCCGGTAGCAGGATTGCCTTTAATTTTATCCATAGCAAGCATAATATCTTCTATGGATGATTTTCCAATCTGACCTTTCCTGTTCCTGATTTTATTTAAATCAATTTTGGTTTCATGCTCCGGTTCCATTTCTTCTTCGCCACCAAACTGGCTGATCCCCATCCGGAGTTTGCCATTGAGACCTGCGAAAAATTCTTTTCCGGCAGCATCCTGCTTATTCCATTCTGTTGTAAGCAGCGATTTAATTTTATCTGAAGATGCCCACGTAATGGGCTTGTAGTAGGGTCCGTGTGTATCAGGCCGGGTACTCCACCACCAGGAACCATCATAAGGAGCTTCAGTTTTATAGAGCCGGGCCAATGTGGCAAGAATTTTACTTTTCATCTCTTTGTCCCCGGTTTTGCCGTAAGCAGCGATCAGCCCGTCCACAGCCCGCGGATCATGCATATAACGCAACGCCCAAAGTGCCAGCTCAGCATTTTTAGAGTCAATGGCGGCTATGCAGGCTTCCACGGCATTCAACTCTACCAGCGCCTTTACAGCAAGATGAGCGGGAATGATGTCTGTGTTGGGCGTAGCATGAGGTCCTTCCTCACCTTTGGGTGGAGATACAAATGAGCCAGGAACGGGTATTTGCAGCAATGCCTCCGCAGCTTCTATTCGCCCCAGGCGTCCCAGCCCGATAATGGATGCTATTTGAACACGTGGTGAAGCATCTTTTAACCCGCTGATAAAAGGTTCAGTGGGCACTTCTTTTAAAAATGGTTTCCTGTCGGCAAGTGCACGTAATGCAAATTCCTTCACGGCTTCTTCGGAACTGAGCTGAACCAGGTTTTTAATGCCATCTTGGCCTGCTGCCTGCGCGTAGGTATAAATTGCGGCCACACGTGCATACAACGGTAAGCTATTATCGGTTGCCAGTTCCCATGCTGCTTTGGTAGATTCTTCTCTTTTCCTTGAAATCAGTTCCTGCTGTGCATTCAACCGTGCCACGGCACTGGCAGATTTTAATAAGGATTGCAGTTCCGGTACAGAAGCGGCTTTAAGATCGGGAAAAGGTTTGTATTCCCAGTTCTCAGGTATAGCACGAACAACAAATCCTTTACCGGAATCTCCCGAATAACCGGCGCCATCCCAGGCCGACAGGTAGAGCCTTCCGGAAGCATCAATATCTAAGTCGGTAACCTGTGGTAATTTAATGAAATCTTCCTGTTCCTGTGTGTAGCTTCCACCGGATGGAGTTACCCTGTGAATATATACCTGGTTTCTTCCCCAATCCGCCATCATGGGTACGTTGTTGTATTTATCCGGCCAGGTGCCATCATTCATAAAAAGAGAACCTGTACCGGAGCCGCCGCCCAGGTCTACCATGGCGGGAATGATTTCTTCCGTGAAATGTTTAAATAATACCGGGTACCCATACTCGCCCGATTGCAATTGATGACTGAAGCGAATGTTCCAGCCGCCTCCGTCATTCGTATTATCACGGGTGAAAATATTCATGTAAGGGTCTATGGCTACATCATAGATATTGCGTGTGCCGTGTGAGTAGATCTCCATCTCCGTACCGTCAGGACGTACCCTTACTATTCCTCCACCCAGCATAGTTAATTTTTTTCCATCGCGGTCTATGGCATCATGAAAACCAAAATCGCCTGTGGCAATATATATCCAGCCATCTATGCCCATCCGGATTCCATTGGTTGCATGGTCGGTGCCGCGGCTTTTAAGAAATGTTGGATTGCTTATATGTTCGATAAGTGGTTTAGAAGGTCCGTCGGCTACCCCATCATTGTTCTTATCTTCAAAAACCACAAGATCCATACCCGTTGCGAGGCTATCTTTTGAAAACATGGTGTGAAGAACAAAAAGCTTGTCGCCAAGCGATATAATTCCACGGGGGTTGTCTACTGCGGCATACTCCGTATGACTGTCCATTATCCCGTCATTATTACAATCCACCAACCTCATGATCATTCCTTTGCCGGGGTCTTTACCCAGTGAGCCAATCATATCCACCCCAACATATACTTCGCCTGTGGCTGCTACTGCAAGGCAGGCAGGACTGGGCGTAAGGTCAGGGCCTGCAAAGCCGGTTATCTGAAGTTCATTTGGCCAATTGAGGCTTGTGCGCAGCGAATCAATAGATGCTAATGCTTTATTTCTTTGCTGGGGTTCACAATTTTGTGGTTTGTTGTTGTTGCATCCTATAAAAAGCAGAAGCATACAACCGAAGACTACACTAATTTTTGTCATGTATGTAGATTAAAAAGGGGCTTAAAGTAATGAATTCTCCCTGATTTTAAAAAAACTATTCCTTTTTTATAAAACTGAAGCGCTGCATTTTTGTTGGGAGATTGGTGTTTCTCTTTGGGCCGGTTGTACTGAATTGATCACTGTAACATTACATTTTTGCAGTACAATTTTGAGTCATAAGCTATCATATCATGATGCAGTGTTTAAATAAAATGGCTTCTGCATCTTTTCTCTTTTTCAATGGGAACCGTATGGAAAGATGGCGCAAATACATGCATTCTCCATTTTGCCTTCATCTCATACCACATGTATATGTGTTATACCATTTACATAATTTCAGGTGTATTGCCATCGTAAAATAATAGTTTGTGTTTTCATTATTAATAAATTCAACAATGAAAAATAGGTTATCGATTATTTTTTTAACCACAGGAATATTAATTCAGTTATGCGCAAGCGGGCAAAACAATGATAGTATTGAAATTAAAAAAGTAGAGACAAATCTTATTCCCATACTGCAAATTACAGGCGAGCCTGCTATAACTATTGAAGAGCGAATGCAATATTATCATGTGCAAGGCTTAAGTATAGCTGTTATAAAAGATTTTAAGTTGCTTTGGGCGAAGGGTTTTGGTTGGGCAGACGATAGTTTAAAAATTCCTGTAACAACTAAAACACTTTTTCAGGCAGCTTCTATCAGTAAATCTTTTAATGCGGTTGGCGTGCTTAAGCTTGTTCAAGACAAAAAACTGGACTTAGATGGCGATATTAATAACTATTTGCGAACATGGAAATTTCCGTACGATAGTCTATCAAAAGGCAAAAAAATTACAATCAAAAATCTATTAAGCCATACCGGTGGCTTAACTGTTCATGGTTTTGATGGATACGGCAGAAATGATCCGCTTCCCGCTTTGCAGCAAATTTTGGATGGACAGAAACCTGCAAACTCCCCACCAGTGCGTTCTATGTATGAGCCGGGAATGAAACATGAATATTCAGGCGGCGGAACAACGATTTCGCAAATGATTGTTACGGATGTAACTCATGAATCTTATACAGATTATATGAAGAAACATGTATTGCTGCCAATGCAAATGACACAAAGCACTTTTGCACAACCACCTATTGGTATTGACACTGTTTTACTTTCAAGTGGCTATTATAGTGATGGTAAGCCAATACCTGGAAGGTATCATATATATCCTGAAGAAGCGCCGGCTGGTTTATGGACAAACCCAACAGAACTTGCAAAGTTTATTATTGAAATACAATTAGCGTATCAGGGAAAATCAGAAAAAGTGCTGAATCAAAAAACAACGCAACTGATGCTTACGCCCTATATAAATAATGGTGTTGGTTTAGGTGTTTTCATATCTGATAGCGCTAGCACACAATACTTTTCGCACAGCGGGTCTAATTTAGGATTTGTAAGTTTATATGATGGCAGCTTTACAGGTGGTAACGGAATAATAGTAATGGCAAATACTGACAATGGTGCTATTTTACAAGAAATTATAAATAGCATTGCCACTGTTTATGGATTTAAGGGCTTACTATTTACATCCGTAAAAACTATTGTAAAAGTTGATACTTCTGTTCTGAAAAAATACACTGGCATTTATAAATCATCACCCGATTTTACAGTTAATATTACATTGGACGGAAATCAATTGTATGTTGAACCAAAGGGTCAGGATAAGTTTGCAATTTTTCCGGAATCCACAAATAAATTTTTCAGAAAACAAAGCCCTCCTATAGACATAGCATTTATTTCAGATGATAAAGGACATGTAACCAGCGTAATTTTTAATATGCATTGGAGAAAGATAGAGATGAAAAGAACTGAATAAAAAAATAGCTGAACATCATTATTAGTCGTTGAACAACCTGTCGTGAATATCCCCCATATCCTGTTCAAGCATACGGGTGAATTTGCTGAAAGCAGCATCGTTACCTCTTATCCTTGCAAGTTCCTGCAGATCGGAAATCCTTTCATAATCAACGGAGGTATCAAAAAGAAGGGCACGCTGTTGCAGGTCTTCCATATATTTATTCTTATCCAATGCTTTATAAGTCATCTGCATGCCCGAAAGTTCATCAGGTGAGGGATCAAAATCGAATATGGTTTCCATGCTGCAAAATAATGTATTTTTTTAGTTGATAAGCAGTCATGTCTAGGTGCATTTCAAATTCTCGCTTGGGCTAAAGCCCAGGTGGAGTGTGTGCTTTTATTGCCCCGCCTGTAAAGGCGGGGCAATAATGAAGAAAGGCAGATGAGCTTTAGCCCAAAGAGTAGTGGAAAAGCATCCGCTGACCACAAAGTGGTCACATGTTTAAAGAATTGTAAATTAGTTTAGATATGACCCCAAAGGGGTCGCAGACAATCAGGATGAGCTTGCAATAAATATTGAGGTACTTTTGCACTAAACAATACACCATTGAAAGCGTTTAAAAAATATTATATCATTCCTGCTCCGCCCGAAGAAGTATACAACGCTTTAACCAATCCTTTGGCTATAAGGCTATGGACGGGCGAACCGGTTACCATGTCTACCGAGCCTGGTTCGGAATTTTCATTGTGGGGTGACAGTATTGAAGGAAAGAATCTTGAATTCATACCAGATAAAAAAATTGTACAGCAATGGTATTTTGGTGATATGGATGAGGCTTCCATCGTCACCATTATATTGCACCCTCATGCACACGGAACCTCGGCGGAATTAAAGCACAGTAATATTCCCGACAGTGAATTTGATGATATTACGGAGGGTTGGAATAACGTTTATTTCAAATCACTACATGAATTTTTTGAATAACCCTGCTCATGGAGTCTGTTATAAAAACGGCCACGGTCGGTGAACTTAAGGATGAGCTGCAATCTGTTCCACCGGCACAGGTATTGGCACTTTGCCTGCGGCTGGCAAAATTTAAAAAGGAAAACAAAGAATTACTCACTTACCTTCTTTTTGACGCCCACGATTTACCCAATTATATTGAAACAGTGAAGCGGGAAATGGACCGGCTTTTTAGTGAGATCAATTTTTCGAATATATATCTCGCTAAAAAAACCATTCGGAAAATACTAAGAATAACCAATAAGCATATTAAATTCACCGGATCTGCACTTGCCGAAACTGAACTGCTGTTACACTTCTGCATTTCTTTAAAAGCTTCCGGTATCCCCATTAAAAAAAGTACGGCGCTCACTAATCTTTTTGTAAATCAAATTAAAAAAATCGAAAAATCGCTGGCGTCTCTGCATGAAGACCTGCAATATGATTATACAAAGGCTTTTGAACAGTTGAAAGCAAATTGATAAAAGCAGAGAGAAAAAGCGATTGCCGGGATTTGAAACCAAAAAACCTTGCAAATGATTGATCTGCAAGGTTTAATTTTTAATGTTGCCCGACCTGGATTCGAACCAAGACAATCAGATCCAGAGACTGATGTACTACCATTATACTATCGGGCAATAGGAATAAAAGAACAAATTTGAGCCGGCAAAAGTACAACTTTCCATTTATTTTCAAGGTATTTTTTAAGTAAAAACAACGCCGTATTAAAACTGCGGTACGGTGGGCAAGTTATAATTTTCTATATTGTACAATAAACCCTGTTTAATTTACTGCTATATGAAGGAGGGGCAAAACGATTCCGCCGGCATACTTGTTATTGGAAGCTCAAATACCGATATGGTGGTTAAATCCAATCGTATTCCCCTCCCCGGTGAAACCATTCTGGGAGGCAATTTTTTCATGAACCCCGGCGATAAAGGTGCCAACCAGGCAGTAGCTGCTGCCAGGTTGGGCGGCAAAGTTACCTTTATTGCCAGGGTGGGCAGCGATATTTTTGGCGAACAGGCCATTGCCCATTTTAAGCAGGAAGGCATAGATACGTTTGGTGTGATTGTTGATCCTCATCATGCTTCAGGTGTAGCGCTTATAACTGTAGACGAGTTTGGGGAAAACTGCATTGTAGTAGCTTCCGGGGCCAATGGTTTCCTGTTGCCCGAGGATATATTGCAACACAAAAATAAAATTGCCGAAGCGGGTATCATTCTCCTGCAACTTGAAATTTCAATAGAAACGGTTAATGAAGTAGTGGCGATTGCCAGGACAAATCAAAAAAAAGTGATCCTTAATCCTGCCCCTGCCTGTTCGCTTCCAAAAGAAATTTTTACAGATCTTTTTTTACTAACGCCCAACAGGCTGGAGGCGGAAATGCTCACGGGAATAAAAATTGAATCTTTAAGTGATTGTGAAAATGCTGCCCAGATCTTTAAAGCCAAAGGTGTGTGCAACAGCATTATTACATTAGGTGAGAACGGGGCTTATGTGAATAGCAAAACATTTGCCGGTCATATACCATCCATTAAAGTTCAGGTGGCAGATACTACGGCTGCAGGCGATGTTTTTACCGCGGCGGTAGCGGTAGCCCTGGCAGAAGATCAGTCTATGGAAACAGCCGTACGATTTGCCACTAAGGCAGCAGCCATTTCCGTTAGCAGGCAGGGTGCGCAAGCTTCGGCGCCTTACCGGAAGGAGATGGGGGGAGATGAGAGGTGAATAGTGAGAGGTGAGCCAGCCATGAAAATGACCATTGCGTGTTAGAAATGATACTCATATAGCTGAGGTTTATCTTAACTCAAAAACCTTAAAATTTGAATTCAAATCCTTCCGCTATCATCTCAAATCTGAAATAACAAATTTCAAATTCCCTATATTTGAAGCGTATAATCTTTTTGTATGAAGTTACTGGTAAGATACACTTTATTGATAGCCGTAAGTTTTGCACTTATGAATGTGCTGGTAGGCCAGGATACCGGGGGTAAAAAAAAGAAGAAAAGAGGAAAGAAAGATGAACCCGAACTTCCTGTGGTGAGCCAGGGATTGTTAGACAGTATATCCGGCAATCTGGTATGGGTTACGGGCGGTAGTTTTATAATGGGCAACCGTTCAGGAGAAGCCGATGAAAAACCTGAATATGAAGTAGTAGTAGATGGCTTTGCCATCAGCAAATACCCCGTGACCCAGCGTCAGTGGACGGCGATTATGGGCAGTAACCCCAGCGAATTTTCGGGCTGCGACCAATGCCCGATAGACAGGGTAAGCTGGGATGACGCCAATCGTTTTATTGAAATTTTAAACAAACTTTCCGGTAAGAAATATGCTTTACCAACCGAAGCAGAATGGGAATACGCTGCTAAAGGAGGGCCGAAAACCCAGGGTTACCGCTATAGCGGCAGCGACAATATTGACGAGGTAGCATGGCATACCGGTAACAGCAACAGGCAGCCGCATCCCGTGGGAGAAAAAAAACCTAATGAGCTGGGTTTATACGATATGAGCGGAAATATGTGGGAATGGTGCCAGGATTGGTATAATAAAAACTATTATGAACTTCGGGAAAGGAATAATCCCACAGGACCCACCTCTGGATCTGGCCGTGTACGGCGCGGCGGATCATGGTTTACACAAGCCGCTAACTGCAAAACTTCAACACGCAATAGCGTAAAACAGGATTATAAAGATGATAGCGGCGGTTTCAGGCTGGTACAATATCCGAATTAGCACGATTACCGCCAGGTAAATTCGGACAATAAATTAAATTCTTGTCCTTGTTGGGTGTTGTGCCCAACCTCCGGGACATCCGGTTGGTGATATCAGCGCACTATATGCTGTACATGATATCAGCGAAAATAGATTCCTCTAAATTCGGAATGACAGGCCGTGGTGATACTGTGGTCTATAAGGAAAAGTTTCAACAGAATAAGATTCATGAACATTTCTGCACTAGCTCAATCATAGCTTATTAATGGGTTGACAATTAGCATAAAGTTGGTAGGGCATAGCGTTGATTGAGATGATCGGAATAATGTTTTCCATGTTAAAATAAATGTCCGCTCTGGCAGGAATTTGCGCGGGGAGGAGCGGCGAAGAACAGAACCGGATTTTATGTGTAATTTCGCCGCTTATATGAAGACAAGAACACTCCGGAAAGACAAAGTGAATATCATTACCCTTGGTTGCAGTAAAAATGTGGTAGACAGCGAAGTATTAAGCGGGCAGTTACAGGCCAATGATATTGACGTAGTGCATGAGAGCAAAAAAAGCGACCACAATATTGTGGTGATCAATACCTGCGGTTTTATTGATAAGGCCAAAGAAGAATCCATTAATACCATTCTTGATCATGTAGAGCTCAAAAAAAAGGGCAGATTGGATAAGGTGTACGTTACCGGCTGTTTAACCGAACGATACAGACAAAATCTTGAAGCAGAGATACCTGAAGTAGATGCCTGGTTCGGCACAATGGAGCTGCCGCTGATCTTAAAAAGATTTGAAGCAGATTATAAAGCAGAATTGGTGGGTGAAAGATTACTGAGCACCCCCAGTCATTATGCGTACATGAAAATATCTGAAGGCTGCAACCGCACCTGCTCTTTTTGCGCTATTCCCTTAATGCGGGGACAGCATGTAAGCAAGTCTGTGGAACAATTGGTGGCGGAAGCCGAAGGGTTGGTTCGCAAAGGAGTTAAAGAAGTTATGCTGATAGCCCAGGAGCTTACCTATTACGGGCTTGATATTTACAAAAAAAGAGAATTGCCGCGCTTATTGCATGCCCTCGCAGATGTAAAGGGGTTGGAATGGATTCGCCTGCATTATGCTTATCCCTCTAAATTTCCACTGGAGATTATTGACGCCATGAAGGAACGATCCAATATCTGTAATTACTTAGATATGCCTTTGCAGCACAGCAGCGATAATATGCTCAAAGCGATGCGCAGACAGATTACAAGAGCCGAAATGGATGATTTGATAGGGGATATCAGAAGCCGCATCCCGGATATTTGTGTGCGTACCACGCTCATTGCGGGTTTCCCGGGGGAGACGGAGGCCGATGTAGAAGATATGAAAGCCTTTTTGCAGGCACAGCGGTTTGACAGGGTAGGCATTTTTACCTATTCGCATGAAGAAGGCACTTCTGCTCATACATTAGAAGATAATATTCCTCATGAAGAAAAGGAACGCCGGGCGCAGGAAGTAATGGAAGTGCAGCAGGAGATCAGTTATGAAAAAAACCAGGAAAAAGTAGGAAAGATATTTAAAGTGCTGGTTGATAAAAAAGAAGCAGGGCGGTATCTGGGCCGCACCGAATTTGATTCGGTAGAAGTAGACAATGAAGTGATTATTACCACCGGCCATAAACTGACCATGGGAGAATTTGTAAATGTAAAGATTACCAAAGCATATGATTACGACCTGGAAGGCATTGTAGCAGAGGCATAAGCTGATTTTTTTATTTTTTGCTCCTCATTTTATCGCAATAGAAACAACTTATATAAATAATACCAGACAAAACAAATCCCAGTCTAACGGGTTTTTGCAACGACCTCAAAAGACGAATAAAAAACAGGCATATCAATAATGCCGCAACGGAGTAGGGGATAACCCAGGCAAATTTAAGATACCCGTTTCCTCCTATCCCAAATTGAGGTAGAATTTGCGTAAGGGACTCATGTATAGAAATGCTTTCATCCACAGATAAAAACAAGAATATAAGCGAAAGCAGCAACCAGTGATATTTTATGACAGAGCTCTTGTAATGCTTATACAGAAGAAAGGTAATAAGCAGCAAGATTTTATTATGCTGATTCTGCAACAATTAAAGCATTTAACTGTATTGACCTACCCGGTAGGTTCCCGGAACAGTGGGGAAAGCAAGATTGATCCGATTCCATGTGTTGATACTGGTAACCGCAAGTGTAAGATCAATCAGATCTGCATCGGAAAACTGCGCTTTTGCTATTTTATATACTTCATCGGGTACTTCACAATGGGTAACAGCTTCGGCCCAGGCCAATGCAGCTCTTTCACGTTCTGTGTAATAGGGTGTTTCACGCCAGGCGTTTAATCCGTAAAGACGTTGTTCGGTTTCACCCCTGCTTCTGGCTTCTTTAGAATGCATATCAAGACAATAAGCACAACCATTTATCTGCGACACTCGAAAGAATACCAGTTGCAGCAACGCATCTTCTAAAGCTGAATGCTTCAGATAATTAATAATGCCATAAAGTGTTTTTAAAGCGTTTTGTCCAATTAGCTGGACGTTAAGTCTCTGTTCCATTTAAATTAATTTTATTGGTCAAAAATTTTGCAGGAAAATTATATCTGGTGTATTTCGGCATTAAACCATATCTCCCACTTTTATCCGGCTTATCTCTCTTTGTTTTTTATGGAAACTTGCTTCCCTGTTCTCAGAATGAAAGATCATTCGCAATACCTGGTCATGTGTTAAATATGCAACCAGCCAATTATAGAACGTCTTAATTTTATTGTTGTAATTAACAAGGGAGATCAGGTGGATAAAGAGCCAGCCCAACAGTCCCCAAATGCCACCCAGGTGCAGGCGGTGCTTAAAAAGATCGGCTACTGCCCATCTCCGCCCGATGATGGCCATATCGCCCCTGTCAAAATATTTGAATGGTTTCATTTCTTTATCCCGGGCCAGCAGCAATAGATTTTTGGCCAGCCTTTTACCTTGCTGAATAGCGGGCTGCGCAAGCTGTGGATGGCCTTCGGGGTAATGCCTGTAATTATACTGAATACTGATGTCACCGATAGCATAAATATTTCCGTATCCCTTTACCCGGTTATAAAAATTGGTGATCATTCTGCCTCCTCTTCCAAGGCTGCTTTTATCAATTCCTTCAAAAGTATTTGCTGTTACACCTACGGCCCAGATCAATGTTTTTGCTTCAATAATTTCGCCGGTAGATAAATGAACCTGATCATGGTCATAATGGCTGACCTGCGTGTTCAATTTTATCGTTATACCTGATTGTTCCAGCATTTTGAAGGCTTCCTTGTGAGAAGAATCACTCATGGGCGCAAGCAGGTACGGTGATCCTTCGATCAAATAAACTTGCAGTATGTCGTTTTTCAGTTCAGGATAGTCCATGCCGAGTAAACATTGCTTAAATTCAGCAAGCATACCCGCCAGCTCTACGCCGGTAGGTCCTCCGCCGGCAATCACCATGGTCAGCAATTTTTTCCTGATAAAAGGATCCTTTTCAACGGAAGCTCTTTCCATGGTCCGGATCAATCCATTGCGCATATGCAGTGCGTCATCTATTGTTTTAATATAGAACGCATTTTGTTCGATAACAGCACTACCAAAGAAGTTCGTTTTGGAACCTGCTGCAAATACCAGCAGATCATAATTCAATTCCCCTCCATCATTTAAATACAATACATTTTCATCTGTATCTATTCTTAAAATCGTTGCCATCCTGAAAGCAATTCCCCTGCCTTTAAAAATTTTTCTGAATGGATAACTAATCGCGGAAGGCTCAAGAAAACCCGTGGCTACCTGGTACAGCAAAGGAGTGAAATAATTATAATTGTTTTTGTCAACCAGCGTTACATCGTAGAATGTATTATTAAATAAATGCCTTGCAAAACTGAGGCCCGCAAATCCACCACCGATCAGAATAATATGTTTTCTGTTTGCGTTTTTGATTTTCATTTTTTAAATATTTATTCCTGAATAATTCAGCATTCTGTAACAATGCATCCATAGGCATTTACTTTATGAAATGGAAATCTCCGCCAACTGGTCTTTCAGGTACTCAAGCAATTCATCTTCTTCCCAATCACTGTCATACTTTTTCCCATTGATAAAGAAAGACGGAGTTCTGTTTACCCCACTTCTGAGGCCACTTTCAAAATCGTGTTGAACCTTCTCCGCCAGGTCTTTTCTTTGAATGTCACTTTTAAATCGCTCCGGGTCAAGTCCGGTGGTTTCAGCAAATAGAAAAAAACTTTCTGCCTCCAGCGTTTGCTGTTTTTCAAAAATGATGTCGTGCATTTCCCAAAATTTATCCTGCAGGGCAGCGGCCTCCGTTGCAATGGCAGCAGGCAATGCAAGCGGATGAATTTTTGATAGGGGAAAATTTCTGAAGATAAATTTCAGATCAGCACCTGATTTTCGCAGTATATTTTTTATGATCGGATATGCGCGGCCACAATAAGGACATTGGTAATCTCCATATTCGACCAGCTCAAGCGCAGCATTTAAGTTGCCATAAATATGATCATTACTATTTACAGCAGGTATTAATTGTGTCATAGATTTGTTTATTTTAAATTATCCAATTGCTCCAATGCATTCAGTATACCGTCTGCCCCGGGATTGATACCAGCAGGCGACAGGTAACTCCATTGAATGGTTCCTTTTTCATCCATTACATACAATGCCCGCCGGCATTCGCCTGATTCTTCATTGTACGCCTCATATAGCTTAGCTACCGCACCTTTGGGCTCAAAATCTGCAAGCAAGGGAAAATGAAAATTATGATGCTGGCTGAACGCAGAATGACTCCACCTGCTGTCTACCGAAATACCCAGCAGTTGTGCATTGTGCCTGGCAAAATATTTTTCCATTTCATTATAAAGGTTCATCTGGTCGCCACATACCGGGCTCCAGTCTGCGGGGTAAAACGCCAGGATAACTTTCTTACCTTGCAGTTCATTCAATCTTATTTTTTGATAAGGTGAAGAATACAGCTCGAAATCCGGCGCGGTGATTCCTGTTGTTAACATGTAATTTATTTTTTGATTTATTATTTGTTTGATTTCTTTAGCAACCTTGTTAGCAAAATAAGAATGCCTTTGTTACGGCAAAGGCATTCAATAGCCCCAAATCCCATGCGGCAGGAATTATCATGCGTGCTTCAACAATGGCTTCATATTGAATGATCGGGCATTCCCTCGCAATCTCCACAGCTTCGTTGTAGTCTTGCTTTTATCAGGAATAAAGCGGCCATGGGCTCCTTTTTTTCCGTGTAAGGTCCCTGCTGTACTTTACTATCTCCCGAGATAACTCTTCCGTCAGCATCCCACCGCTTTTGCGGAGCAACCAGCTTGCCGCTGGACGCAATGCAATCCAGTCCTGGCATGGTTTTAATGCTTCTTTCATTTGCTCCGGCGAAGGGCCCGGATTTTTATTTGTAAGATATCTTAATATTGCAGATTACTGTCAGTGGAATGCTGGGCATATCTTACATTATAATTTCCCGGCTGCTGCAATCACGAAATCCGCTACTTTATTGGGCTGCGATACCATAGGAACATGGCTGGATGCAAGCTCAAGTGTTGTTGCTTTTATCAGACCGGCCTTAAATCGCTCCAGGTCAGGATTGATCATTCCATCTTTTGCCGCTACGATATACCACGATGGTTTCGTTTTCCAGGCGGGGCTATATACTTTCTCCTGCGTAGCCGATGCGGCCCATGCAACCTGGGTAGCAAATATTATTTTTCTTTCTTCGGGTGATACATCCTGTGCAAAAAACTCGTTGATCCCTTTCGGCGACAGGGATAAAAAACCGTCAGGACTAAGTTGAAATTCCGGCCCCACTGCTGTTGGTGGCATTGCAGCATTAACATCGTTTACGTTCTGTCCTTCTTCAGGAACCAATGCAGCAACGTAGAGCAACCCCGCTACTTTTGGATCTTTTCCTGCTTCGGAAATCACCATTCCACCATACGAGTGGCCGACGAGCAGTACCGGTCCGTCCATTTGAGCGATGACACGCTTAGTAGCGGCAACATCATCGGCGAACGAAGTGAGCGGATTTTGTACGGCAATTACATTTAGCCCTTTTGCCTGAAGTAAAGGAATAACCTTTGTCCAACTGGAACCATCGGCAAAAGCGCCGTGAACCAATACAATATTTTTTATTCCTTTTGAATGGGTTTGTGCGTTTGCATTTTGTGGCAGGGAAAAGACGTTGGCTGCCGCAATTATCGCAACTGAAGTGATTTGTTTAATAGTAAACATAAAAATTTGTTTTTTGATTATAATAATGTTGTTTGTTGCAGTCGTCTGCAAAGTGTCATCAGTTTTCCCTTTCCTTTGTTTCACCTAAGGGCTGATCTTTCATTCGTATGGCATCATCCAGGAATTCACTTCCATCGGTTATATTTGCTTCGTGGTAGTATGGGTATATGCTTTCCTGTATTCCTTCTGATAAGGTCCGTTCATTTCCGGGATCCTTTTTTTTAGCTGAAAAGATGGTATCCATGTTAAACCATTTTTATGATTAGAAAATAGGAGCACCTGCTGCCGGACGCTTCGTTGTGTAGCTGGTCGGTTTTCGCGGGGACACCGCGCCGATGTGGGTTTGTCCCGTGCACGAACGGGTGGAAAGTGCACGTCCCTTACAGCCGCCTCAACGAGCTGACACCCGTCATCTTCGTTACGAAAGGCAGTGATCAAATGCTATAGTGAAAATTATCAGGATTGTGTTGTAGCTAACTGAGCGGTGAACCAATCTTCATATTTTATTTTTCCAAGACGGGGATGCTCGCCCGGAACTAAGGATCCATCATTCAATTCGGCACCAAAATAAAGCGCATGCTCATTACTGATCAACCGGCGGGAATCTTCTGTTGCATTCAGATAATAGCGGATAAACTCAACCATCGGCATACGCACCGGGCCGGCTACTTCAACGGTGGCATTTAAAGGCGCTCCGAGTACGATCTCTGCCAGGGCCGATACCACTTCGTCTGATGCTATGGGTTGAAATTCGGCCGGCGAGATCTGTACTTCTTCACCGGTTGTGCCTGCCTGTGCTATCCTGCCAGCAAATTCGAAAAACTGAGTAGAACGCAAAATGCTGTAAGGAATGCCGGATTCTTTAATCAATTCTTCCTGCGCAATTTTTGCACGGAGGTAACCACTTTCCGGAAGACGGTCAGCGCCCACCACCGACATTGCAACATGATGTTTCACTCCGGCATAAGCTTCCGCAGTAAGCAGGTTCATGGTAGACCTTTGAAAAAAATCCAAGACCGCTTTGTCTTCAAATGAGGGAGAATTGGAAACATCAACAACAATATCTGCATTTTTTAACGCTTCATTCAGTCCTTCACCGGTAATGGTGTTAACACCTGAAGCAGGAGATGCGGCTATTACGGTGTGATCATGCCGGAGAAGCTTGTTTACAAGATTTGAACCAATAAGGCCGGTTCCGCCGATTACTACAATTTTCATGATTTTTGGTTTTTAGATTGTTATGCTTAGCATTTGTGTGATTGATAAATGTTTTATCGAAAGGAAAATTGACCTTGTTATTTGCTGCCGGGATTATTAATGCTTCAGTGCATTCCTGATCACAGCGGCTGCCTGTAACAGCGCTGTTTTAACAGCCGGGATCTCAGCCAATGGATTTAACAAACCATAATCGTGGATCAATCCTCCATACCTGGTTAAGGTTACTTTAACCCCGGCTTCATCTAATTTTCGGGCGTAGGCCTCACCCTCATCCCGCAGCACATCATTCTCTGCTGTTTGTATTAAGGCAGGAGGCAGACCTTTTAGCTGATCTAAAGTAGCGTTCAGCGGAGATGCGTATATTTCCTTACGCGCTTCTTTATCAGGTAAATAATTATCCCAAAACCAGATCATCATATTTCTTGTAAGAAATCTTCCTTCGCCCAATTCTTTGTATGAGCCGGTTTCAAAATTGGCATCGGTTACCGGCCATAGCAATACCTGGAGCTTTATAACCGGTCCTTTTTTTTCTTTAGCCATCAGTGCCACAGATCCCGTCATGTTGCCGCCCACACTGTTGCCAACAACTGCGAGGTTGTTACCGTCAACGCCTATTTCGCTGCCATGTTCCGCTAACCATTTAAGTGTAGCATAGATTTGATAAATAGCTACCGGATAATAGGCTTCCGGAGACGGAGTATAATCAGGAAAAACCGCTACAGCACCGCTTTCCACTACTAAATCTCTTACCAATCTTCTGTGGGTTTGATAATCTCCCAATACCCATCCTCCTCCATGAATATAGATGAAGGCCGGCGCGCCCGGTTTGGCGCTAATGGGTTTTACAATATGCACGCTCACTTGTTCACCGTCCTGCCTTATTGTTCTTTCAGATTCTTCAATACCTGAGTAATCTACTGTTACTGAATTTTGCGCATCAATTAATACTTTTCGTGCATCTCCGGGGCTAAGCTGTTCAATAGGCTTACCATTTCCCGAATTAAGCGCTTTCAGAAAATTTCGTACCTGTATAAGAATACGTGGATCATTTTCTGCTTTTACAATCTTGTAAGGTTGTGTCATAGTTAAAATGTTTATGTTTAATAATATTGTTGAGCAGGTTCACCCTGTTTAATGTTAGCGAACCGGATGAACTTTAGCAGGGTTGAATTGAATTTTTCCATTTCCTCGAGGACGAGGGTATGACCACTGTTTTCAAAAGGAACGAAGTAAGATCGCGGAAGCGCATCATGCAGCCGTTCTGCTAAAGTGAAGGGAAATATCCTGTCCTTTTTACCATGGAAGATTACCGTATATATATTTATCTTTTTAAGATCCCAGTACAAATCTGCATCGCGAAGCAGGAGGAAGCTTTGTTCTAAAGCATAGGAGGAGCTTCGCTCATTCATATTACTAAACCACTGTGCAATGTTTGCAGAGACAAATTGATTACTGCCTGCACACAGGCTGGTAAATGTTTTGAAGAATTCCGGGTAATCCGAATTAACCATTTTGATAAACCAATCTATATACTGCCTAAAGGAAATGGATATTGATTCATACCGTTCTGCTAAAAAGGGCGTAGCCGCACTGAACAAAGCCAGCTTATTGATATGAGCTCCGTTATATCTTACTGCATATCGTATAGCAGCGGTTGCTCCTGTTGAAAAGCCACCCAGTACGGCATTATTGATTTCAAGTGTTTCTAATATAATTTTAATATCATCGGCAAACACATCATAGTTGTATTTCCCGTAGGGCTTATCTGAAAGTCCAAAACCCCGAAGGCTTATGCCTATAACCCGGTAGCCGGCTTTAATGAAGTATTGAAATTGATATTCAAACATTGCATTGCTGAAGGGAAGTCCGTGTATTAACACGATGGGATCGCCTTCGCCAAGATCAGAGATATGCAGCCGTACATTTTTTTCTACTTCTATAAACGAGTAGCGACCCAGGGCAGCTCTTGTATATTTATCTTTCATATGATCATTGTTGTTTTTGTATCATTTACGGACTGATATTATTCTTGTACGTTCAGTATTTTAGTAATGCCCCAATCCCTGCTCCTTGCATTGCTTATTATCATTTGACCTGTTTAATTTTTCTTGAATTGGCGATGATAAAAACAACTGACGTGCCAATAAGACAAACGATTAGTTTTGAGATACTTACGTGAAGTGTTCGGTATTTAAATCCGCTTTATTTCGCCATTTGACGAACAGAGGCGCTATATATCGGGGAATTGCATTGAACGTTAGCAGGCGCATCCGCTGAACCAAAAGTGATAGGGTAAATGCAAACCAGGGGATAAACATAAATTGCAGTGCCGGCGGGGCTGCAGCAGGAGGAATATAGTAATAAGAAGAAACAGTATGCTTAATTCGCTTTTTGGTAATAATCACCTTTTGAAATGCCGAGTTTTTTCATCTTTGAATGCAATGTAGTAGAAGGCATTTCCAACGCTGCGGCGGCTCCGCCACTGCCTGCAATTTTACCACTGCACCTTTTCAATACTTCAATAATATAAGTGCGTTCAAGTTGCTGAAGGGTTTTGTTCGAAACATCTGATTTATCGGTTCCTTCCTCATTCAATCCTTTAGGCAACTGTATGTCTGTTAAAACATTTCCCTGCGCCAAAAGAATACTTCTCTCAATTAAATGTTCCAGTTCTCTCACATTACCCGGCCAGGTATAGCTCTTTAATTCCTGGATGCACTTTGCAGCTATGGATATTATTTTTTTCCCGGAATTTTTACTGTATCGTTCAAGAAAAAAATTAGCCAACGGGGTTATGTCTTCAGAACGTTCTCGCAACGGCGGAAGTATAATAGGAAATACATTAAGACGATAATAAAGATCGGATCTGAAGCGTCCGGACTTTACTTCATGCTCCAGGTTCCGGTTAGTAGCGGCAATGATTCTAACGTCAACCTTTATTGTCGTTTTTCCCCCCACACGCTCCAACTCGCGTTCCTGCAAAACGCGTAATAATTTAACCTGCGTTTCAAGCGGCATTTCGCCGATTTCATCTAAGAATAATGTACTGTTGTCAGCCAGTTCAAACTTACCGATCCGTCTTTCAATTGCACCCGTAAACGATCCCTTTTCATGTCCGAACAATTCACTTTCGATTAGGTTTGAAGGCAATGCTGCACAATTAACCTTAACCATCAGCTTTCCTTTTCTGGGGGATGCGTTGTGAATAGCACGGGCGATTAACTCTTTACCTGTGCCCGTTTCCCCCAACAGCAATACCGTAGCGTTAGACGCTGATACGAGAGACATTAAATGATATACTTTCTGCATTTCGGGGCCATCACCAATAATATCGGAAAAGTTATAGATGGTTTGGATCTGCTCTTTCAGGTAATCATTTTCTACTTCTAATTGCTTTTTATACGCCAGCAGTTTTTCATTGGCCTGTATATTGGCAACAGCAACAGATATCTGGGCGCAAATGCCTTTCAGTAATAAGTTGCTCAAACGGTTTGCCAGCAACCAGATCGTACCCAGGTTTTTATTACCTACCCTGAGTGGATAACCATACATTTTTTTTAAACCCGCAGCTTTCCATAACCTGGCATAAGTATTCCCGCTTTTTAATTCTTCCTCTACGTTAAATACTACTCCGTCTTTGCTCGCCAGAACAAGAGCCGTGTAAGGCTCATGGATGGTTATCCGCTGAGACAACAGTTCATCGAAACTCACTTTTGCCTTTTGAAACAATGAGCTATCGTACATGAAGGAGTACATGTTAAATCCATCATCTTCAATAACGCGGATCATTGCCAGTTGTGCATGCATGGTTTTATCAAGCACCTTAAAAATAGCCGCCTGTAGCTCAGGCTTTGTTCTCACCTGTGCTATATCGTTACTGAAATCCAGGAGAAATGTTTGTTCCTGGTGCTTTTTACTAATTTGCTCGTTAGCCAGGATATTTGAAACAGCTACTGCTATCTGAGCACAAACTGCTTTTAGCAAATTGATCTTTATAGTTTCTGTTTTATTAGCATCTATGTGCAGGAAAGCACAGCCGACATTTTTTCCGCCAACGCGCAGCGCCGATCCTAACACTCTTCGAAGTCCAAGCTTTTTCCAGAAAAAAACATATGCCGGCACGTCAGGTACTTCCACAAGTTTGTTTATTTCGAATAGCACCGGATCTTCTGAGTTCATCATCTCTTTGAATACGGGATCATTAGCAGGGTACCTCGCTGAACTCACTTCTGTATAACCTGCTTTGGCTTTTATATGATTTCTAAGGTCCAGCATGAATGTGCTGTAAGTATGATCTTCATTTATCTGTAAAAAGCCAAAATCCTCAATAGAGAACAAACGCTTGAATTGTTTGTTTACTACCTTTTGTAAGTCATCCCTGCTCATCAACGCCGCTATTTCTCTGGATAAAGAAAGTAAAATTGATTTTTCTTTCTCTCTTTCTGTAATTTCCTCGTTAGACCTGATATTGGAAATAGCTACTGCTATTTGATCGCTTATTCCTTTCAGCAGGTTCAGATTTATTTGATCCGTTATTACCCATAGAACTCCCAGGTCCATGTTGCCTGCACGCAGCGGAACGCCCACCATTTTTTGGAACGCTGCTTTTTGCGGTCCCAGGCCTTTCCAGAATGCTATATAATGATCTGTATTTCCCTGTTTGATCTCCTCTGCAAAATCTATCAGCACCGGCTCGTTTCCACTCAGCACTCTACCGGTAAGACCTTCGTTTTTTTTGATCCTGGTATTCAGCAATTTTTTAAACCCGGGATTATCTATATAATGAACATCCTGATCATGCATAAAAGGACTCAGGGTGGTGCCATCATCATTTATGGTACGTATAAAGTATGCCCTGATCTGGCCCAGTTTTTTCAGGGAATGATGAATTGCCCGGCTTAGGTCATCCCTGGTCCTGGCTGATGCTATATCATGACTAAACTCAATAAGAAATGTCTTGTCTTTATCTTTGTCCGCTATTTCTCCGTTGATTATAATATTAGCAACGGCATTGGATAAATGAGGCGCGATTCCCTCCAGAACATTTTTAAAGTCGTCCGGGAAACTATCGGTTTTGTCAGAATACATTAATACATGCCCGATGGTTTCCATTTTACTTTTTAATTTCACAATCATCGCTTTCTTTATTCCACATTCATAATTGACCTTTAAAAATGCAGGGATACCCGGCTCGTTTATTATATCGTCTAACAGAAAAGACGCCGATACTTCCGGCTCAGCAACCTGGCTAAGAAACGGGTCATTAATAACGAATTGCATTTTAAGTAACGAAGGAAGCTCGCTGCGGTGTTTAATCTGCATAGATTCCCTGTCGATCAGGAATGGAAAATAAGTTCCGTTTTGTTTGTCAACCAGCGAAATGACCGTGTGTGTAAAATAGAAATACGCTTTAAGCCTTGACGAAAAAACTTTTATAAGATCATCCTTTTCCCGAACCCTGGTAATGTCATTGCTTAAGGTTAGTAAAATATCTTTTTCTTTTTGATAGAGCGCCAACTGTTGCTGAAGCGGGTGGGTATGACTTTGTTCATTTTTCTCCGCGGGCTTTCGGCCCTTTATATCTTCTTTTATTGCTGAACTTTTCATTGAATGCATTTTGCAGTGGGTGATGCAACCCAGTTTAGACGGAATGGATATTTATAAGTAAATACCGGCAAGTTTAAAGGTAGATCAAATTCTGCAAAGGCTGCTAAAGCCGTCTCTTTTTTGTGCGTTGGAGAAGCATGAAAAAATGAAGTGATTGACTCCAAAGGTTTAACCGCTTTTGTAAAAGTTCAAAGCATCTCATAATGTTTAGCTGTCTTTCTTTGGCCCTTTCCTTTTGTTTTTTCTGGAGGATGACTCCCGAACGATAATAGAACTTTCAATAACCAGCTTCAATGAAGGGGAAACTTTGCCGTCTGTGTGCTGTTGATTCAAAACATGATTGAAATATACATTAGCTGTTTCCCTGCCCATTTTTTTACTTTGCTGGCTAACCGAAGAAAGTGTTGGCGATGTAACTTCGGTGAAAGCCTCGTTAGAAAAACCAATGATCCCAATATCTTCAGGTACTTTTTTGTTATACAGTCTTGCTGCTTTTAAAACGCCCAGGGCAGCATAATCGGAAACGGTAAAGAATGCATCAGGAGCGGTTTTAAGTTTTAATAATTCTATGGCAGCGGCTTCGGCGGGTTCTTTTTTTAAAATATTATCAATAATAAAATTATACGGAATCGTCAAACCCGATGCCCCGATAGCATCCAGGTAGCCTTGTTTCCTTTCTTTGTAAAGCGGAAGATAATCCGGTCCTCCAAAGAAGGCAATTTTTTTATAGCCCTGGCTGATTAAATGCTGAACGGCTTTGAAAGATGCTTCCTGGTTATCATTCACAAGAATATGACTGCCGAAAGCATGATCCACTCGGTCAAACTGCACCAGTTGAATATTGTGGTTAATGATCTCTTTCAGATGGTCGGTAGTCTTTGTTTCCTGCGAAAGGGAAATCAATACGCAATCCACGTTTTGCTGAATAAGTGTTTCAACAGCCTGCACCTCCCTCTCGAAAGATTCGTCTGACTGGCAAATAATAAGCCGGTGGTCGTTTTCGAAACAGGTTTGTTCAATACCGGCAATAATATCAGCAAAAAAAGCCACATTGATTTTAGGAACAATAACCCCAATTGTTCTGGATGTTCCCCGCCTGAGGTTAGCAGCATTGGAATTATGCTTGTAATTAAGTTCCCGCGCCTTAGCCCTTACCAGGGTTTTCATGTTCTCACTTATCGTAGGAAGATCGTTCAGTGCCTTGGAAACAGAAGATGGCGCAATACCTACAGCATCTGCAATATCACGGATTGTAGCTCTTTTTTTCTTTTCTTTGGGCATTTTATCACTAATGAATTTTAGTTTAATCACTTTGTTTTTTATTCACAAAAAAACGACTCCGGCTTTAATGTTTTATACCAATTCTTCTGCATTCAAAGTCTTTCCTCCGGTTAATGTGTAAAATTATATTAAGTTCCGCCGTTCTCATTGTTTTTTAAGCCATCTCAATTCTTAAACCATAAGTAAGGTTTGCAGCTCCCCGGAATTGATCCTTCCATTCAGAAGGAATAGAAATAATTAATCCTTTTGCACTATCGTATTTCCATCTCAATGCTTCACTGAACCCAAGAAAGCGGATTGTAGCACCCCTGGGCGGGCGGACCGTTGTAAGCATCAACTGTTCTCCGGGCCATTCATAGGAAAAGGCGTATACAACACGGTTATCTTTAGAACGGGTAAAGCGAATATGATCGCCTTCTTTCCATTGATCTGCTCTCCTTGCCCTGGTGGCATAAATGCCTTCACCATTTAGCTTTAACCATTTACCGGTTTCTTTTAGTTGTGCTATAGCAGCAGGATGAAACTGTCCATTACCATCAGGACCGATACCTGCCATAAAATTTCCGCCTTTTGCAACAGCATCTACGAGATTTTTTACTACCCATGATGTCCCTTTATATTTTTGCTTATCCGCTTCATAAGAAAAAGATCCTCCAAGCGAATGAATAACAAACCAGGGCGTATCAGAGTTTTCTTTGCTTCCCGGAACAAATCCTTCAGGCGTATAATAATCGCCGTAATTTCCAATTCCCCTTGCCCTGAACATGGTTTGGGGAGAGATTTTCCGGAGGTGAAGCATGGTATCTCTCAATACAGGCCAAACTTCAGGTCCAAGCCATTGGTCAAGACAGACCATATCTATATGACCATATTTAGTAAGCAATTCTTCGAGTTGCAGCCGGTGCCTGGCCATCATACGGGTTACTTCCTTTGAGGGATTGAGTTTTATTACCAGTCCTGCTTTGGCAAAATACTTTTTGGGATCTTCAATTTCCGGGGTTTTGTTTTTGCCTACAACAGCAATGGTAGCTGAGTCAGGTACCTGCAGCGGGTGATAATTGTAAGGGCGGAAGTCACTATCGTACCAGTCGGGGTGCGAAAAGTACAGATCTACTTTCATGCCTTTTCGGCGGGCTGCGGTAGTCAGCTCTTTGACAACATCTCTTTTAAAAGGCGTTTCCATTATACTATACGCAAGATCGCAATCTTCTATTGCCGGTCCACCCGTAGCAAGCCAATTTACCCTTTTCTTTACCCTGGCACTGGTATCAAACATAGAAAACCCGTCGTGGTGCTTAGCGGTAAATGCAAACATTTTTGCACCACTCTCTGCAAAAAAATTAACCCATTCATCAGCATCAAATCCGCCGGGATACCATGACTTATATAGCTCCTGGTAAGTCTGTTTTTCTTCAGGCAACATCTGAAGATAAGGCCAGGATTCACCGCGAAGCCGTAATAGAGAATATATCCCCCAGTGCAGACGGATACCAAACTTGATATCCTGGAAATCTTCATAAGCACTGTCGGGCGCCCAGTTATAAGCACTGACGGGCGTTTCCTCTACATAGCCGCATGTACGTTGATAATGATGATCACTTAAAGGCAGCCGGTGGGAATACGTTTTTGAATACTTTGCCTGAAGATCCTTACCGGCCGGCATCAGGGCTTGCAAATTTCCGGCAAGCAGCAACCCGGATGTAAGCCCGTAACCATTAACGATAAATTTACGTCTATTCATAACTGTTATTATTAATGCGGAATAAAAATGATATCTTTTTAAATAAGTCTGTGTAAGATGGCAAGGAACTCCTTTTCTTCCGGCTTTTACTACTGAATATTAACATGTATGTGGGCGAATTTATCCTTATCCCTTCAATAATTACAGTAAGCTATCAAATCTGCAATGGTAACATAACAGAATTACATGGTAATAATTAGCATTTGATCTGCATAGATTCTCAATTCATTTGCATTGATTTCTGCAAATCGTTATCTTGTTGCAAATGTCGTTTGCGGCAAACGTAAATGAAACACAGGAAATTCAAAACACCTATCCCGGAATAAGCATAAGATGAACACAAAAATCGAAAAAGTTGAGTTGTTTAAAGTACCGCCACGCTGGTTGTTTTTAAAAATAACCACCCAGTCGGGGATTGTTGGATGGGGAGAACCCTTAGTAGAAGGAAAAGCTGATACCGTATGTGCTGCTGTAAAAGAAATGACATCATTTCTAATTGGCAGAGACGCGCATAGCATTGAAGACATATGGCAAACACTTTACAGGGGCGGATTTTACAGAGGCGGGCCTATACTTATGAGCGCCATTTCAGGTATTGACCAGGCGCTTTGGGACATAAAAGGCAAAGTGCTCGGCGTACCCGTTTATGAATTATTGGGAGGAGCGGTAAGAGACAGGATGAAAATATATGGATGGATTGGTGGCGACAGGTCTGACGAACTTGTAAAAGGAGCTGCAGCCCGGATGGAACAGGGATTCCAGGCAGTTAAAATGAATGCTTGTGCCGAAATGGAATGGATAGATAGCCCCGGTAAGATCAGTAAAGCCGTAAAAGCTATTGAATCTGTAAGAAATGCTATAGGATATGACAGAGGGCTGGGAATAGATTTTCACGGTCGTGTGCATAAAGGACTTGCAAAGCAATTTATGCGTGAACTGGATTATCTCAAACCCATGTTCATTGAAGAGCCCGTTTTATCAGAAAACATAGAAGCATTTTCTGTACTTGCAAACTATACCTCTGCACCCATTGCAACCGGAGAACGGTTGTTTAGCCGCTGGGACTTCAAACGACTTTTTGAGCAGGGAGTTGTTGATATTATACAACCCGATCTCAGTCATGCCGGCGGTATTTCAGAAGTAAAAAAAATTGCTGCTATGGCCGAAGCGTATGATGTTGCTTTGGCACCCCACTGTCCTTTGGGCCCCATTTCCCTGGCAGCGGCACTCCAGGTAGATTTCAACTGCATCAATGCCATTATCCAGGAATCAAGTATAGGCATTCACTATAATGAAGGAGCCGATCTGCTGGATTACCTGGCTAACCCGGAAGTGTTTTCTATAAAAGAAGGCTATATTGAAAGACCTGTTTTGCCGGGATTGGGAATTGAAGTGGATGAAAATAAAGTAAGAAATATGGCATCGAAAGGGCATGACTGGAAAAACCCGGTATGGCGTAATGCTGATGGCAGTATTACAGAGTGGTAGATAAAGAACCAGGAGATATTATGCAGCAATACACAAAAGCCAATGCATTTCTTAGCTGTGACTGGGGCACTTCATCCTTTCGTTATTCACTCAGAAAAAGGTAGATATGAAAGTACGCGTTTGCATTATCGGAAATGGAAACTTTGCATGCAGCGTTCATTACCCGTCACTACGCTCTTTTAACGAGGTGGAAATTGTTGGAATAATGGCCTTCAATAAAGAACGCCTTGAAAAAACAGCTCAACGCTTTAGTATTCCGGAAAAATGTATTTTCCCCGTTTCGTCTGTTACCGGCTACCAGGCTGTTCTTCGCCAGCTAAAGCCGGATGCGGTATATGCTATCGGACCTCCCGAGCATATGTTTGATGTGTGGGTTTGGTGCCTTGAAAACCGCTTCCATCTTTTTATTGAAAAGCCTATGGGCTTAACATTGCACCAGGCAGAAATACTTGCCGGTTTGGCTGCCGTAAACAACTGCATCACGCAGGTTTCCCTTCAGCGGCGGAATATGCCGCTGCTGCAAAAGATGAAAGAAGAATGCCATAAAAAAGGGGCACTTACGCATGCGCTGGTAACATTCAATAAGTGTGCATTAACACCGATGAAAAGCGCACGGGACAGGATGCACGATGATTTTATTCATTGCATAGATACAGCGCGGTGGCTTATGGATGGTGAAGTGGTGAAAACAGAGTCTTATTGCCGGCGTATAGGCGTTGACGATATAAACTGGATAAGTGCGCATTTATACTTTGATAATGGTAATACCTGTCATACTATAGGCAACTGGAGTTCGGGCAGAAGGGTTTTCAGCGTGCAGATGCATGCACCGGGAATTTGTGCGGAAGTAGAACCAGAAGTGGAAGGCCGGGTGTATGCCGATGGTGATACAATTGGTGAGCATTATAAGCGTGTAGACGTAGCCGGTAGTGATGAACTATTTATATATCGAGGATTCAGGGAAAAAAACAGGGAATTTATACATTCCGTGCTAACAGGAAAAGATGGAACTTCATCGCCTTTTAGAGATACCCTTAAGACAATGAAAATTTGCGAAACCATATTGGCGCAGGCAATGCTAAGATAGATGCTCCACAGAAATGAAACTTTGAGAACTAAATTAAGATTAAAACGAAGGATGGGCAAAATGATTTTATAGAAGCCTTTTACACATATAGGGGGTGTTCTTTTTGATCAGCCTCAACTTTTTTATGGATGTTCGTCTCATAAGTGCCTGTAAAACGTTGTGCAGGGACATTGGGCAAATGTATAGCAGGCTTTCCTATGTACTTTAGCAATAGAACCGGTTTAAAAGAAAACGATTTTTAATTAAATCCTTACTTCACCTTTGTAATCTCAGTATATGAAATTTAGTTATAACTTATTGTAAATCATGTAATAATATTAAAATAAGTTGGTAATCAAAAAAAAGTATAAATGAAATGCTATAAATAGCACCTAAAATTTGTATTTTAGGAAATCGTTTTCCTAACTTTATAATAATATTTCTGCTGCTTCAATCTTTATGTCATGTTACAGGTATTGAAACCCTCCTTTAAGCAAATCTTTTTTAATACAAGTAGCTGCTTTCATTTAAAGGTTGACAGGGGGGATAAGCTGTACAGGGGGATGCATTACCATCCTGAAACTGAGCTTATCTTGATAAGACGATCAAAGGGAACAAGAATTATAGGCAATGCTGTAGAAGTATTTGGAGATAATGACCTGATGCTGATAGTATCTAATATTCCGCACGGTTTTTTACATGATGAAGAAACGTTGAATACAGATAACCCCGCTCCGGAGGCATTGGTAATGCAGTTCGGAGAGAACTTCTTAGGCAGGGAGTTTTTAAAACTTCCGGAATTGAAAGATGTACACGAGCTGTTTATTAAATCACAGAACGGTATATATATAACAGAAGAGGGAAAAGCAAATATTATTCCTCTGATGGAAAGAATGTTCGGCGCCTCATCATTGGATGCTATCATTATTTTACTTGAAATATTAAAACAGCTCACATCAAAAACCCATTCCCGGGAACTTATTCACAGCAACAGGCTTAACAACGATATCAACTGCACAAATGATCATCGTTTTAATGATGTTTTAAATTATACCTATTCCAATTTCGATGAACGTATCAGCATAGAAAAAGTAGCGCGGATAGCCCACCTCACAAGAGAATCATTCTGCCGCTACTTCAAAGCGCTGGCAAATAAAACATATATCGAATTTTTAACTGAATACAGGATTAACAAAGCCTGCCAGATGATCAGGAACGGAGACAGGTCTATGAAAGAAATTGGCTATGCCTGCGGCTTTGACAGCCTTTCTAATTTTTATTATCAATTCAAAAGGATCATAAAATTAAGCCCGCTTGAATTCAGCAGGCATTGCATGCAAACCATAGGCCGGAAAGAAATGGTGTAACTGTATTTGTTCAGGGGTCTGCAGCCGTATTTATCAAAGTACAATTGCATTAAATAAATGATTGTTTTTTGTAGGAAAACGAATGAAAATGATTTATTAATACAGAACCCGGGTTATGAATAATTCTTTAAAACCAATTTTGATTATGCGCTTATTTTATTTAAGACGATGTTTTCGAAGCGGAAAATTATGCATGGCTGCAATAATTTTCATTTTTGGATCAATCACGCCCCCTGCGATGTATGCACAGACTTCAGCCGGTACAGGCAACACGATCAACGTTTCCATGCAGAAAAGAGTTAAAGGCGATGCTGCCGTGGATAATTATGCTATTGTAAATGAAATTCAGCAATGGGATCCGAAGCAAACGGCGATCATCATTTGTGATATGTGGGATAAGCATTGGTGTAAAGGCGCTACAGCAAGAGTGGCCGAAATGGCGCCAAAGCTAAACGAAGTGCTGACCATAGCACGCAGCAAAGGCATGCTGATCGTGCACGCGCCCAGTGATTGCATTGGTTATTATAAAAATCACCCGGCAAGGAAAACAGTATTGAAATATTACGACAAAAAATACGATAAGCTGATTGACAACTCGAATGTACCTGGTGAAAAAGGTGCTACCTGGCCTATTGACCAGTCGGATGAAGGTTGCGATGACATGATACAATGCACCCAGGGAAAGGCATGGACAAAACAAATTGATGCCATTAAAATAGAAGACAGTGATGCCATCAGTGACTCAGGATCGGAAATTGCTTCCCTGTTTGAAAAAAAGGGAATTAAGAATGTGATCTTATCGGGCGTACACACCAATATGTGCGTAATCGGGCGTACGTTTGGGTTACGCAGCATGGTAAGGTTAGGTAAAAATGTTGTACTGATGCGCGATATGACCGATGCTATGTACAACTCACGGAGAGCTCCGTATGTAAATCACTTTACCGGTGTACGTTTAGTTGTGGATTATATTGAACAATATGTTTGCCCAACCATATTGTCTACTGATTTTACAGGTAAAAAACAATTGCGCTTTAAAGACGACAAGCGCCCTGTTGTTGCTTTCATAACAGCAGAAGGAGAGTATCATGCCAACCAGACGCTTCCCCGGTTTGCTCATGAGCTTATGCTGCATGAAGGAGTAAATTGCGAATTTGCTATAGGTAAACCCGCGATGGATGGACCGGGCAGGCACAACCTCGAAAATCTACAGGTACTCCAGGATGCAAGCCTTGCCGTGTTTTTTGTACGACGCGTTGCACTTGAACCGCAGAAGATGGATATGATAAAGAACTATATAAAGAGTGGAAAACCTGTACTGGGCATCCGCACGGCAAGTCATTCCTTTGATGCCAAAGGCAATGTTGCGCGTGAAGGCGGCGGCATCACTCAATCCAGTGAAAATGTATCAGGTTTTTTAGCACAGTGGCCGGAATTTGATGAAGAGATACTGGGCGGTAATTACAAGGGACATTATGGACATTTGGAAGAAAAAACAAAGATCGCCATAGTACCTGGCATGGAAAAACATCCTTTATTAAAAGGTGTAGGTTCTAATGGTTTTGGAAGCGTAAGCTGGTTGTACCAGAATCGCCCGCTGCGCTCTGCTGCTGTGCAGGTGCTGCTTACCGGCACTATACCCAATGAGCCGTCAGAACCTGTGCTTTGGGTAAATCGCACCAAATACAATAACAAAGTGGTATATACCTCGCTGGGACATTGGGAAGACTGGAATATTCCGGATTTTCAGCAGGTTCTCGTAAATAGTATTCATTATTTGCTGAATGATACCGGCAAAAATAAATAACTATTTTACCCCGGGAAAGCATAACGAATAATGAAAAGTGATTAACCCTTTTGGCAGTTACAAGATGTTTTATGAAAAGTTTTTTTCGATATATAGCATGCCTTGTCAGCACACTCGCTGTTCTGCTGCATGGTATGGCACAGCAAGCCATTCCTTTCGCCAGCACACCCTTAACAGGGAATGAAGATTTATCTGTAAAAATGGTAAATGGCATCAATGATTTCCTGATACAGGAAACAAAAAGAAGAACATTGCAACGGGCATCACGCTGGAAACGCGACTTTAGTTCTGCTGCCGCGTTCGATCGGTCTATATCTAAACAAAGAGCTGAATTGAAAACATTACTGGGTGTAACAGATGAAAGAATACAACCGGTACTGCAGATTGCTACACGTAATGACCTGGCTCCGTATACTATTGTTGAAAAAGAATATACCGTCTCCGCTGTGCGGTGGACAGTAATGAACAACCTGTCGGCAGAGGGTATATTGATCATTCCCGCAAAAAAAGTAAAGGCAAGGGCTATGATTATTCCTGATGCCGGCATCGAACCTGAAGCGCTTGCAGGGATGCTCAAAGGAGCAGATACTGGGAGTGCATCAGTGCTGGCATTGGCAAAAAGCGGAGTAGAAATACTGATACCGGTTCTCATAAACAGGGACTATACTTATTCAGGTAATCCTTCCCTGGATTTGTATACCCAACAACCACACCGGGAATGGATTTACCGTCAGGCGTACGAAATTGGGCGCCATATCATCGGTTATGAATTGCAAAAGATTTTCTCGGGTATTGACTGGCTGGAGAAGAGAAATAAAGAAGATGGCAATAATACGCTTGCTGTAGCAGGTTATGGAGAGGGAGGAATGCTTGCCTTGTATGCGGCTGCTCTGGATAGCCGTATCACTGTGTCGCTCGTAAGCGGCTATTTTAATGCGAGGGAACAATTGTGGGAGGAGCCTATTTACCGCAATGTATTTGGGCTGCTTAACACGTTTGGCGATGCGGAGCTGGCTGTAATGAATTGGCCGCGCAGGCTTATCATTGAACACACAACAGTTTCGCCTGTAAACCATCAAAATGCCGGAGCTGCACCTGGCAAAATAATATCTCCTTCTCTTTCAACGGCAGAAGCAGAATATCGCCGTGCTGCTACCATCATCCCTTCTCAAAACGGGTTGAATTTTATAACAGCGGGTCAACAATTTTTTTCTGCGCAGGCATTTGCTGCATTTGCAAAAGCGATGAATGTGCCGTTCCTGCCCGGAAAGATATATCATTCACCGGCAATTCAACGATCTGCGGATTGGATCAAAATTCCGCAACGGCAGGAAAGGCAGGTGAGGGAGATGACAGAATGTACACAACAGGAACTTTCTGTATGTGAGCGAACGCGCAACCGCAATTTTTGGCAAACGTTGAAGGGCTCTCCTGAAGAGCAGGCTGCTATTAAAGAGCAACAAAGAGAACGTTTCCGGAATGTACTTGGTAAAATGCCTGCGCCATCGGGTCCCTTCAATACCAAAG
Source organism: Agriterribacter humi (assembly GCF_009192765.1). Lineage (GTDB taxonomy): Bacteria > Bacteroidota > Bacteroidia > Chitinophagales > Chitinophagaceae > Agriterribacter > Agriterribacter humi. The sequence goes on from NZ_VOHQ01000002.1 coordinate 465,054, forward strand.
CACGTGTGTATCAGGAAACGGCAAAATGGATAAGTTATGAAATCACCCTGGACGTTTTTGGTCCGGAGGTATTTGCCTGGGGAATACTAACTGTTCCGAAAGATATCAGGCAGGGCGAAAAAAGGCCGGTTGTTGTTTGTCAGCATGGGCTCGAAGGATTACCTTTTGATGTTGTAAATACAGATTCGACCCAAAAGAATTACAGTGTTTATAAGGGTTTCGCTACCCGTCTGGCGGAAAGAGGGTACATTACTTTTGCGCCGCATAATCCATACCGGGGCCAAGATAAATTCAGAGTAATTCAACGCAAGGCTAATCCAATAGGACTCACCCTTTTCTCAGTCATCATCAGCCAGCACCGGCGGATTGTGGAATGGTTGCAGGAGCTTTCTTTTGCAGATGCTGAAAAAATAGCGTTTTACGGAATTTCATACGGAGGTAAAACAGCTATGCGTGTCCCGGCTGTTGTTAAAGGATATTGTTTATCCATTTGCTCGGCCGATTTTAATGAATGGGTTCGCAAAGTTGCTACTACGGAACATTCATTTGGTTATGTATATACCGGTGAATATGATATGCCTGAATGGGACCTGGGTCACACTTTCAATTATGCAGAAATGGCAGCATTAATAGCGCCGCGACCCTTTATGGTAGAGCGGGGATATTTTGATGGGGTGGGCGCAGATGAATGGGTGAGTTATGAATTCGGAAAAGTACAACGCTATTACGATTTGCAGGGGCTTGATACATTGGTTGCCATAGAACACTTTACAGGGCCACACAGTATCAATGGTAAAGCAACTTTTGAATTCCTGGATAAGCATTTAAAAAAACCGCCGGGTACAAATTTTTAATCTTTAAACAAATATAGTATGCATAGACGCAGTTTCATCCATCACATGTCGTTGGGAGCAGCAGGTATTGCGCTGCAACCATCTTTTGCAAACACCCCAAAAAATGCTGCGGCCAATAAGCTTGTGCTCTCGCTCATTGGTTGTGGCGGCCGGGGATTAAGCGTGCTTTCAGGAATAGTTGCTGTTAGCGATGATATAGAAGTAAAATATCTCTGCGACGTAAATGAAACACTGGAAGGCATTAAAACAGCCATTGACAAATACAGTAAAGCCCAGGGTTATGCGCCGAAGTTTACAGGCAATATGAAACAGGTGTTTGATGATAAAGACGTGGATGCTGTTGTAATAGCCACGCCGGAGCATTGGCATACACTGGCAACCATCTGGGCACTCCAGGCAGGCAAGCATGTGTTCGTGGAAAAGAATCCAACCCTTTCCATCTGGGAGGGAAGGAAGATGGTTGAAGCCGCAACAAAATACGGGAAGGTAGTGCAGGTTGGCTTTGAGAACAGGAGCGCTACATATGCATTTACCGCACGGGATTATATAAAAAGCGGGAAACTGGGCAATATTGTGCATGTAAAATGTTACAATATGCTGGGAGGGGGCAAGTGGATGCCTGAAGCTGATACATCAGTGCCCAAAGGTTTGAACTGGGATGCATGGCTGGGGCCGGCAAAAAAAGTGCCTTATAACCCTAACCGTCACAGCATGACCGGCCGTGGCGGATGGCTTGATTTCTGGGATTATGGCGGTGGCGCTTTATCTGATGATGCCAGCCACGTGATGGATCTTGCACGGCTTGCCCTTGGAGATCCCGGGCATCCAAAATCTGTATACTGCAGTGGAGGCAATATTGCGTTTCATTCTGAGAAAGAAACGCCCGAATTTCTGAATATCACTTACGACTGGGGAAATGGATTTGCGATGACCTGTGAGAGTGGCAATTTCACGCCTTACATGCAAAAAGTGCCGGGAGAGATACGGTTTTCCAAAACCGAATTCCCTTTTTGGCCGCAAACTTCCACCCGCATAGAGATATACGGAACAGAACGGCTGATGTACCTGGGACGCCACGGCGGCGGATGGCAGGTAATGGAAAAAGACGGCAAAGTAGTGGACTCGCATAAAGATATTTTCCCTGATGTATTTCACCATCAAAACTTCGTTGAGGCTATACGGTTAGGCAAACCCGCTAATGGGAATGTACTGCAGGGGCATCTGAGCGCTTCACTCGTGCACCTGGCAGATATCTGCTACCGTACGGGCAACAAACAGTTGTTCTTCGATCATCAAAGCGAACGTTTTACCAATAGTGAAGCGGCAAATAAATTATTAAAGGGCAATTACCGGGCGCCTTATGCGGTTCCCGAAAAGGTATAAAATTTACGTGGGATGTAGTGCTCATCCCCGGTGCTGATGAAAAAAGTACCGGACGATGAACGGAGCGACGCAACGAAAGATCAATCTGTGTTGCTGTTGCCGGTAACCCCAAAGCATTCAATTATCCAACAGAAAATAAATGATCAACAATTAATGGATATACAAAACAAGGTTGCCATTATAACCGGTGGCACACATGGCATAGGAGCAGCAACAGCGCTTGCATTGGCCGGACGCGGTGCGGCGGTGGCGCTCGTGGCAAGGAATACAGCAGATAATGATATTCAGCAAAAAATTGAAGCGCTGGGTGCTTCGTGTATGATGATTGCTGCCGACCTGGGCAGGGAAGACGAATGTATAAGGGTTGTGGAAGAAGTGGAAAAACAATGGGGGCGCATAGATATACTGGTGCATAGTGCCGGTGCGGCGGCGCCGGGCAGTTTGCTGGATGGGGCAAGAGCGGTATGGTACCAGGCCTTTGATGTGCATATACATGCTGCTTTCCATTTGTGCAGGGCGGCCGTTTCATATATGAAGCTGCAGAAAGAAGGAGCTATTGTATTAATATCCTCTGCTGCAGGTTTGCGCGGTGTAAAAAATGCATTGGCCTATGCTGTGGTTAAAGGAGCTATTCCGCAAATGACCAGGGCGCTGGCATTGGAACTGTGCGATGACAATATTAGTGTTAACTGTGTTTCGCCGGGCGTAATACGAACGCGTTTCCAGGATCACCTCAAGCCAGAGCAGGTAAAAAATAATATTGACAACAGGATACCGTTGCACAGGGAAGGCACTCCGGAAGATGTTGCGGATGTTATTTGCACATTGGTGCAAAACAAGTTTATTACAGGAGAAAATATAGTGGTAGACGGGGGGATGACGATGCGCATCGTATAATAAGGAACAGATTTTTTATAAAAGCGTATATTTTCAAAGCGCATGAACGACAATTCCCTCATACAACGAACTACCGCCCGGCCTTTGCGCATGCGCTGGCTCATGCTGAGCTTTGCATTTGTTGCAACCGTATTGAACTATGTAGACCGCCTTGCCTTTAATTATCTCAGTGCGGGCGAGCCGCTCAGATCAATGATACCGAATGATTATTTCGGCTATATCGCCACTGCATTTTTTGTAGCTTATATGGTTTCTAACCTCGTGTCGGGCTTTGTGATAGACAGGTTGGGAACACGGCTTGGCTATACGCTGTGTATGGCCTTTTGGACAACGGCTTCTTTGCTGCACGCTGTTGCAAGGGTGCCGTTTCATTTTGGGATATTCAGGTTCCTGTTGGGGATAGGTGAAGCCGGCAATTGGCCTGCCGCAATTAAATTAACAAGCGAATGGTTTACCCCGGAAGAACGCTCTACGGCTACCGGCATTTTTAACAGTGGCGCCGCTATCGGAGCGGTAGTGGCCCCGCCGCTGATTGCCTGGCTGGGCATGCATTACGGCTGGCAGCTTACTTTTGTTATTATCGGGTGCATTGGCTATATATGGGTGGCTGCTTTCTGGTTCACTTACTATACACCTGAAAGAGCGCTCAAAGCATCCAAAGCTCCCCGCATTCCGCCGCTAAAACTTATCAAAACACGTTTTGTGGGGTGGTTCACTTTCTCCAAGATCTTCATGGATCCGGTTTGGTATTTCATCACTTTCTGGATCGGCAGGTACCTGGTAGATGTGCATCACTGGGGATTAGAAAAGATTGGCTGGTTTGCCATGTTTCCTTTTATTGTTTCAGATATCGGTAATATTGCGGGTGGACTGTTTACCCACTTTATTATTCGCAGGGGAGTGCCGGTTCCAAGAGCAAGAAAAATAGCTGTAGGGCTTTTTGGCAGTATACTGGCTTTCACACTTATCCTCGGGCCATTGGTTATTTCAGGTCCTGCTACCGCATTAATCGTATTGAGCGTTGCAGGCTTTGGATATGCTGCTTATACAGCCAATACCATGGCTTTTCCTGCAGATGTGGTGCCGCTGAATGCCACCGCTTCTGTGTGGGGTGTGGCAAGCGTAGGAGCGGGATTGGGCGGCGCAATCTTCCAGACGCTCTCTGGTATTACCATTGAACATTTTTCCAAAACACATGGTTACACTTTTGCTTACAATAGTGTTTTTATCGGCTACGGCATAATGGCGCTGATTGCAGTGTTCGTTGTCATTTTTTTAATGGGACCACTGCAACAAAATAAAGCGCTGCAGCAAATAGCAGAACCCAAAGCGGATAAGCAGGAATGATTTCCACAACAAACTTCTTTTAGCGGCAACGCTATTTCTTCATAATCGCAGTGTCATTGATCTTCATTTCAATAAACCAATCTGGCTGTGATTCATTTATAAGAAAGGCTGTCACCAATAAAAAAGCCCGCCATCGCTAAAGCTATGGCGGGCGATGTCGGGATGACAGGATTCGAACCTGCGACCCCGTCGTCCCGAACGACGTACGCTACCGGGCTGCGCTACATCCCGAATGATTTTCCGGTGCCGCAAAAATATTGTGAAAATATTGTTCCGGCAAATTCATTATTCCTTCTTAGTTGTGTCCTTTGTGCTTTTCTTTTTGAGCAGGTCTTTCAGCGTATTTTTTACCGCCTGCTCCGCATTCTTTTTGGTACTCTCCAGCGGTTTTTCTGAATTGGCGCTGTCTTTCTTTCCACCCAGGATCTGTTTGGTAACTTCTTCCTTCAGGTCTTTTATCACCTCATTTTTTATGGCTTTGGCAGAATCCTGTAAGGTCTTTTTCGCGCTGTCTATTTTTTGCTGCGCGAAATCCACAGCCTGTTGCTTCATATCTGCAACCGCATCGCCTGCCGCTTCTTTCAGGTCTGTTTTGATCTGTGGATTGCTGATGGTACCACCCATTTTTATGTTCAGGTTAATGTAATCGCTGAGCTTAACCGGGATGCCTTTGCTGCTGGCCTGCTGCGCCAGGCTATTAATTAAAGCATTACCCTGTGTACCAATTATGCTGCGCGGCAGTTTCATGCCAATGGCATAATCGAGCGATTGATCCAACCCGTGCATTCCCCCAATTTCCATATCAATATCTTTCACCTTTACATGAAAAGGTTGTACCAGCACTTTACCATTGGCGAATTCAAAATGGGTTTTAATATCCTTTAATGTCAGTCCGTTCAAATCGGCCACATTTAATGTTTGGGCTATTTTTTCTAAAGGAGCGAATTTTTTCAGTACGCCTTCTAACAACAATAAATTACCCTTCCCTGTCAGTGAACTCATTACGGGGGTCATATCGGTTCCTAATTTGCCATTCAGGGTTAGCTGCGAATTGATGACACCTGATATGAATTTTCCTATCGGCATCAGTTGCTGAACCGTATTAAATGCGAAAAAAGTTTTTTCTACACTCAGCTCTTTCACATCGTATGATAAGGAAATAGCAGGATGTTTTTTATCGTTTTTGGTAGCGTAGGAACCATTCAAACCAATTTTCCCGTCTAATGCATCCATCTGCAGATTTTTTAACGTCACCGTTTCATCCTTAATGATTACTGTTCCTTTCAGATTGTTGTAGTCTGTTTTGTCGTAAGTCATTTTATCTACAGCGGCCTGCAAAGTAAAAGCCACATTTTTGGGTACCGCAAATGGTTCAGCGGCAGGACTACTGCTTGCAGCGCCACTATCGGCGGCTGGTGCAGAAGTCTCCGAACCCATAAAATCATTCAGGTTTACCTTGTCGGCGTGTACATTTAAAGTGCCTGCAACGGGCTCATCTTTCAGCGCATAACCAATGGCGTTATCAACAGATCCGCTGGCGGTAATATGCGATCCAAGGTATTCTGCTTTTAATGTATTGAGGGTAACGTTTTTGGGATTAAAGGTAAATGCAGCATCGCTTATCTTTATTCCGGATGGATAATCTTTATCGGCATATTTCATATCCGCTACATTCAATGTGCCGGCAAGATTGATCCTGTCATACGCTTCTTTATTAATATCAGTCTTGGTGCCTTTAAAAGCAATATTGGCGGAAAGCATTCCCGCTAATTGGGTGCCCGGCTCAAATGTGGTGAACTGGGCCGCATTGGCCAGGTTGAACTTGCCTTTTGCATTACCATCGAAATAAAGCGTGGTGGCAGGGTTTTTGATCAGCACATTAAAATCAACAGGATCATTGCCTACTTCTATATGTGCAGCGGGTATATGAATAACCGTATGATCGGCAACGCCGTCAGGGTTCTCAAATTTTATCTGGATATTGCTGTTGCGTACAGGCTGCGGAAAATCTTTGGAAGCATAGTTGAGGTTGCTGATATTGATAAATCCATTGGCAGTGAAGGGACCTGGTTTTTGTTGGGAAATTACTGCCACGTTTCCTTTGGCAGTGGCATCTGCATCTATAAGTCCGGATAATTTGGTATCATCGCTTAATTTAACAAACTGGGTTACCTGGGCAAGGTTTAATTTGCCCTTTACCGCTGCCTCAATATATTGATCAGTAACCGGTTTTTTGAGCAGTAGCCTGAAATCAAATGGATCATTGCCAAATTCTATATGTCCTTTGGATATGTCTATTACTGTGTTATCGATAACGCCATCAGGATTATCCACTTTTAGAGCTATCGCAATATTTTTTACCGGTTGCGGTAAATCGGGGTACTGGAAAAATCCATCCTCCACATTTAAGTTAATATTAAAGGCGGGCATCTTCACAGCATTGTATTCTCCCTTTACAAAACCGTTGAATATGGCTTTGCCGCTGGCTTTGATTTTGGCGAAATCATTTTTATAGATAGCCGGAATCAATGACAGTAAAGTTTTGAACTCGGTGGAGGGTGCATTGAATTTGATATCCATTCCATAAGTGGTATCATTTACAAATTGGAAATACCCTTCAGCAGCAAGTTTCAGGTCATTCAAAGCAATATCATCTGTTTTAAAAGTATATTTATCGTTCCTGTTATCTACCTGTATGTCTGCGTTTAATGTGGCTTTCGCATTTACCAGGTAAGGGATCTTTGTGTAGGTGAATGAAACCGATTCTGCTGATGTTTGTGTTTGAAGGGTAAATAGATCAGCCGTAAAATCGCCGCTGCCCGAATGATCCAGGTGAAAGATCTCGCTGCTCATATCACCGGGAATATCTGTATAGCTGATATAACCATCGTTGATCGTATATTTTTTAAGTTCAACATTGAAATTGCTTTCCGCTTCAGGCGCAGTGGTGGTTGTATCGGGTTTGGTAATATCCCAGTTCGCTTTGCCCTCCTTATTAACAATAGCGTGTATGCGTGGCTCATCAATGGTAACGGAATAAATCTTCATTTGGTCTCCGCCAAAAAGACTCATCAGGTTCAGCGCTATATCAATTTGTCTGGCGGCAATAAGCGTATCTTTTGAAAAATCGGCTGTGCCGATTACCTGCAGGTCTTCCAGCCCCACTGCCAAACGGGGAAAATGCCTGAACAGTGAAATATCTATATCCTTAAAATCAACCCGGGCATTTACATTATCATTGATCTGCGTTTTGGCTATTTTCATGATCTTTCCTTTGAAAATAAAAGGAAGTATAAAGGCGATGACCATCAGGACAAGGATAACAATACCTGTTATTTTTAAGACTTTTTTTAACATGATTTCCTTTTAAATAAGTTAAAGCCGAAAATAACCAATTATATTTCAGGCTATTTTTAAATTTTACAAATATGACGCCAGAAAGATATCAGCGACTGATGCAAGTGCTCAATAAACGTCAAAATAATCTTGCTGTTGTGCTGGAAAACGTTTTCGATCCGCATAATATATCTGCTGTAATGCGCAGTTGCGATGCAGTGGGTATACAGGATATATATGTATTGAACAGTAAAATACCCCGCCATAAAAAATGGGGTTCAAAAAGCTCTTCCAGCGCGGCCAAATGGCTAACGGTACACCAGTTTACAGATGCGGATGCCTGTATTACCGAAATAAGAAAAAAATATGGGAAAATATTGACCACACATTTAAGCAGTGATGCTACAGAGATATATGATATGGACCTTACCCGGTCTGTTGCCCTGGTTTTTGGCAATGAACATGCAGGCGTAAGTGACGAAATAAGAGCTTTAGCCGATGGTAATTTTATTATTCCGCAGGTAGGGATCATAAAATCCCTAAACATTTCAGTAGCCTGCGCTGTTACCATTTATGAAGCATACCGGCAAAAGAAAAAAGCCGGACATTATGATCAGCGAAACTTGCCGGAACCAAGGTTCAATGGCTTGTTAAATGAATGGGGAGTTACAGGTGAAGAATGAGAAAAAAGTAAAAACAACAGAAAATGGAAATAGATTAAGGTTTTGATGGGGATTGATTTAATCAGTAGCGCTAATATAGCGCTGCACCATTTTCTGTTGCTTTACCATTGCAATGATTTATACGGACGGTTAAAATACATTGCTGTTCTTCCTTAGGATGTTGGATCGGGTGTTGTTCTGGTTTAGGGTTTTTACAGGATTAAGGTTTTCATCAGGGATACTGGATCATTTGGATTATTGGATTCGGATATTGGATATGGATCATTGGATTTGTTACACAAAGAAACACCTGTTTGCATTGCTAAAAAATAGTGATTTATATAATTGACCGGTCATTCTTCTTCTACACTGCGGGAAATTTACGATGCAAATGGGGTAAGGCTTTCCCCTTAGGCTACTGTATGCCGCATAATTACATGCATAAATGTATATGATACAGTTATCTTCACATATACCGCAATTGAAGTCTGTGCGTATTTTCACCGCACGCTGGTAAATCTACGTGAAACGGCCCTGCACTCAATAACAGCAACCGTATACTAAAAATAACTGCATTTTACATTTAATTGATATAAGATAACCAGGAAAGCACCCCCTCACCCTCTTTCCCTCTCCGCACTGCGTAGAGGGACTTTGCTTAATGACAACACCGGGCATTGGTTCTACCTTTTCCATTCTTGAATAAAAGTGAACAATGTGTAGCTGCATCTGAAAAGAGAAAGGTTTGAAGGTGAGAAGTGAAAGAAGGTAGATTCAGCCCGTCGTTAGACGTACTCACCTGACCGCTATAACTCCTAAAAGCAAAAGACCTTCATTGCTGAAGGTCCTTACTGATTATAAATAGCCCCAAAACTTACTTAGTTATTCTCTTCCTGGGTTATCCTTACCCCGCGGAACTGTTCCTGCATTTCACTTAAAGGTTTGATGTCATATCCTTTGGGTATCTCAAAAATCTTATCATCTATTGCCGGATCAAGTTCTGCTTTGGTTACTTCCATGTGCATTTCAAAGCCATTGGAACGGCTTACATCGTAGCCCATAATAAAACCATCAATCTTGTCTAATCCGGCAATACCAAAACCGCCCCTCTGCCCGCGCATGCCTCTTCCAAAGCCGCCGCCTGTATTTCCTGCCACAGGATAGCCCTGCGCCATTTTGAAATCGGGAGTATACCAAACAATCGTTTCGTTTACTTCTCCCTGCCTGGATTTGGTTTTTATAATGGCTTTTTTACAATTGTACCCGGCGATTTTTTTCGTTTCGTTCGTAGCAACAATTTCCGCTTCCGGTATTGTGCCATTAGTGTTGCTCACTGATTGCCCGCGTGCCTGCCGGATTGAATCCCTGCGCGCCTGCATATTTTTTCTCATGGCTGCTTCATCTTCTTCCGTACTGTAAAAACCGGTTTTTCGTCCCATAGCTTCCCTGAGCGTAGTGGTTCTCTTATTCTTTTTATCAACAATTACGGTAGTATTCCCAAAATCGCTTTCATTATATGTTTTGATCAGGTCGCCTTTAAAATAAACCGTGCTTTTACTTTCCATGCCTCCTGCTCCGCCAAAAGTAGCATTGCCATCGTCATCGCCACCGGCATTGCGGTTTACATTTTGCGGAAAAGTAATTTCTGTTTTTGATTTTACTATAGCACGTTCAACCGTTTTTTGTTGGGCAAACCCTATAGTATAAGCGACCAGCAAAATTAATCCTATGAAAAGCCTTTTCAGCATTGGAAAAGATTTGTTGTTCAAAGCTAAACCCTAAATGATTCCGGTTTTGTTTTGGAAGGTTAAATAAGGTTAATAAGTTTCTAATGCGTTTCAAAAAAGCATACAGAGCCACCCACCCATTCCTTGTCTTTATTATAACGCACACCAATCATCTTTCCCTTGCTCAGGCGCGCCAGGTTGATGGCTGCATGCGGGCGTGCATCGCCATCGGGCCACACGTACATTAATCTTATCTCTGCTTTGGCTGGTACGTCAGGCGTTTCTATTACATCAGCATATTTTACTTTGCGCTGCAGTATCCAGTTTTCGGGGTCTTGTACTTTTTCAATATCCGCTGCTGTAATATCAATTACCACTCCCTGTCCTGCAAAAGAAAATAATGGCTTTAATACATAATGATCCAGATCATGCGGCAGTTGTTTCACCTCGTTCAAAAAAAAAGTTTTGGGTACATAAGGATGATGAATAAAAGGAAGCGTGAATTTGCTGATGCGGTAAAACCAGTTGGGGTGAGGTACCCATTCCACATCCCATTCCTTTGTAATGTCTATGCCATTAACCGGGCTGCACTGCGCTTTCAGATCGTCAAAAATTACCCGGTTGTATATTCTTTTGATTTCTGTTTTTCTCCCCTTATCCATGTAGAATAACTTTTTTCCTTCAGCCATCAGTTCTCTAATGCAAACGGGCCGAATGCCTGTATAATCCTGTGTACAGTAAAAATCAACTTTTGTTTTTTGCTCATGAGGGTTTATTTCAAGCAACACCACGTTTTCTGCGGCATGTTTACCCAGCAATAACTTCTTCAGCATGGCTAAATAACTGGTTTGATCATAACCATTGAGGTAATGACTGTAATTTGCAGGTATATCAAAATGTTTTTTTACTATTTCAGGATAGTATGCCTGGAACCCAAACAGGGTAGGGAAGCCCTGCATTTCTATGAGTTGAGGTTCCAGTTCATTGTCTTCATTGATGCAAACGCCAAAATCAAAAGCGATCATGTGGCTGTGGGGTGTCTCACCGGGTACATATTCGTCCCTGGGGATAGCCCTTTCCGTTATGGTTTTAAATTCAGGGTCTGTAATAATGTCTATTATGCTTTCGCAGGCATTAAGCATTTTTTGAGTAAACGGCTTATCTGCAAATACAGGGGTTTCCGCTACACGAAATTCAATAGCGCCCGGATGAAGGCTATCCAGATCTTTTAAAAATGTTTGATAACGGTTTGGAGTGAATGCTTCATTGAATGCTTTTCGCAAGTGGGGTACCATGGTTCATAAGTTTACAGGGAAGATAAATATTATATATTATACTTCCACTGTTTGCAAATGCTCCACTGCCTGGTTAAGGAAATTGGGCAGCACATGCGAATAGGTCCAGAGTATTTTATCCGGATCGTTTAGCTGCTCAATCATGGAAGCCCACTTGTCTGCTCCATACGCTGCTATAACGTCATTTTTTTTGTCCTCACGCTGCAGGTACATGCTCATGCCAATTGCATCGGCTTCGGGGTGAAACTGGGTGCCGATCATATATTCATTGAAACGAATACCCATGATGGCTCTTTCCAACGGCACATGTGGCCTTTCTTTTTCTATACAAAGCACAGAGGCGCCCATTTGTTTAAGCCGGTTGTGATTGGGGGTAGTTACCTGGTAATCGCGGCTGTCAACAGCATAGAAAGGGTCGTTCAATCCGTCAAATACAATTTCTTCTTTTCCTTCGTTCAGCAAATGAATGGGAAATACACCGAATGCCGTTGATCTTCTTTTGCTAACATTGGCAAGCCGGTAATGACGGCATACCAACTGGTATGAATGGCAGATGAAAAAGACGTATTTTTTTTGCTGGTTGCCAGGGTTATTGTTCCATGCTTCTACCTGGTTAAGCCAATGAAAATAGGCGTTTTCCCAGGGGCTGCCTTTGCTTTCTAAGGGGCTTCCGGGACCACCGCTTGAAATATAAATATCATAGGAGTTATCAGGAACTTCTGATTTTTGACGCACGTCAAATTCATCCCATTCCATATCAAGGAAATTGGCTTCGCCGTACTGATTCAATATTTCCCTGATGCATCGCATTCCCTGGTTAGCTGCGCCTTCATATAAATCGAGTATGGCTACCCTGACGGGTTTCTTTTCCACTAACTTCATCATGCAAATGTAATATTTTTTGAATTTTTGTGGAAAAACAGGGGAAGGCAGGTAGTTGTACTTAGCTGTTGTGCTGCTATTGGGCTGTTGTTGCCACGCCCGCCTGTACCATTCGGGCAGGCTCGCTTGTACACCTTTTGCGCTATGGAACCTATGCTTTTATGCTGACGGGGCATGCGTATACAAAATATTAGACCCGAAGCCGGATCCCGCACGTGCACATTGGCGTCGAGCTGCCTCTTCATCAAATGCCAACCAATTATTATTACAACAGCTTAAACCGGGTGGTAAAGCAAAACTCACCTGATGGCGGTACTTCCGAATTTTGGTACGACAGGTTGGGCAGGCTCGCGGTATCACAAAACGAAGAACAAAAATCGCCTGCGGTGGTTAATACTGAAAATCCCGCAGGCAGGTTCAGTTATACAAAATATGATGAATTGGGTCGTATAACAGAGGTGGGCGAGAAATTAAGCGCCGGTAATGTTACTGAGACCGATGCCCGAAATCAAACATGGCTGGATGCATGGCTGTCATCGGGCAATAACCGACAGGTAACCATTACACAGTATGATAAAGAACCTACGTGGGTTCCTTCATCGCTCGCAGGCTCATTGTTTAACTTACGCAAACGGGTAGCCGCCACCGCATTGCTGTCTGCCGGCTCCACCCCGGCAAGCAACCGGCAGGCAGCCAGCTATTACAGTTATGACATCAACGGTAATGTTAAAACGCTTACACAGGAAAATGCGGCCCTGGCTGCACGGGAAGCCACTTATGTAACCGGCAGTACGTGTCTGAAACAGATCAAATATGAATATGATTTAGTAAGCGGTAAAGTGAACAAGGTGTTGTACCAGGATGGGAAATGGGATCAGTTTTACTATCAATATAGATACGATGCCGACAACCGGTTAATAGAAGCCCTCAGCAGCCGCATCAATGAATCTAGCCACAGCTTATGGGTGAAGGAAGCCACCTATCATTACTACCTGCATGGGCCGCTGGCAAGAGTAGAACTTGGAAAAAACAAAGTACAGGGTATGGACTATGCCTACACGTTGCAGGGCTGGCTGAAGGGAGTGAATGGGCAGTTTTTAGACCCTGATCGGGATATGAGTAAAGATGGAAAGGCAGGTGAACCATTTGCTAACCTTGGCAGGGATGCCCTGGCATTTACATTGGGGTATTATGATAATGATTATAGTCCTATAAACGGCAACATAAACTCTCCTGCCTTGGCAGTGCAATTTCAGTCTCCCACATATGATGTAAAAGGAATTGTTCGCGATTTTACCTCCGGAAAACCGATATTTAACGGCAACATAAGTTATGCCACTTATGCCATATCGGAAGTTGAGAATGGCCAGACTTACGGAAAAACATACCGTTACGATCAATTAAACAGGTTGCATCAGGTTATGCAGCATTCTGCAATGCCCACAAATGCTGTAAGTTGGGACAAAAGCTCTGCGAAGGGTTTTTATTCACAACCAATCATTGGTTATGATGCTAATGGTAATATCATAACGCATTTGTGCAACGGCGGGCAAGATATAGCAGTTCCTTTTAGAATTGACTTTTTAACCTACTCATATAATAAAGATCCTCTTACGGGAGCGTTGATCAATAACCGGCTCAGGCATGTAAAAGACGCAATCGCCGTAGGTATTAGCTCCGTTGATATTGACAGCCAGGCAGATGATAATTATACATACGACAAGATCGGCAATCTTATCGGCGATGTTTCCGAAAACATAACCCACATAAACTGGACGGTATATGGAAAAATAGCCAGCATTACCAAAAGCGGCAATCCCATGCAGTATGGATATGATGCTACAGGCAACCGCATTACCAAAACGCTCAGTGCTACCAAAGAAGGCTATTATGTAAGGGATGCACAGGGGAATGTTTTAGCTTTGTATGCATACGACAACAGTTCTTTTACATGGGCAGAGCAGCATCTGTATGGCAGCAGTCGTTTGGGCATTGTAACACCGGGATTCACTATACAAAGCACCACACCATTAGCCAACGCCAATTACAATGCCACCGGCGACCCCGTCACCAATGGAACCGAAGGTAAAAGGATGTATGAGTTGACCAACCATTTGGGTAATGTGATGGTAACGATAAGCGACAGGAAGATAGGAGTAGACGATGACAGCGATACTGAGATTGATTATTATGAGGCAGAGGTATTGACAGCGCAGGACTATTACGCGTTTGGGATGTTGATGCCGGGAAGAACATACTCGAATGCAGGTGCGAAGTATAAGTATGGGTTCAATGGAAAGGAAAATGATAATGAGGTGAAAGGAGAAGGTAATCAGCAGGACTATGGCATGAGAATATATGATCCGAGGTTGGGTAGGTTTTTGAGTGTTGACCCGCTGACAAATAAATATCCCGAGTTGACACCATATCAATTTGCATCTAATCGTCCGATAGATGGAGTAGATTTAGATGGGTTAGAATATCTCAAAGGGCGAATCAGCGTATACGGGCTAAATAAATTTGAAGTCAGATCGGAAAATTACACAAGAGGTAATGTATGGGTAAAAAATAATGAAATCCATAAAATTGTTGAGGATCATGAAAATGCAGAAAAGGTTATTAGGGAAACCTCATTACCTAATCCCGGAGAACCATTAGATTTGAGCGTCACAAGATTAAAAACGAACAGCTCATGGAATAAAAAACAGGAAAATTATAGGCAAAAAATGGTATTTAAGCAAAATGTTAAAGGCGCTAGTGGAGATTTTGTCAGTGCAGCTATTGATGCTATAAAATTTGGCATCAGTTTATATTATACTAATTCGGATATACAGGAAATGGAAGAAGCTAGAACTAGTCTCGTGGCTTTAACTGATGCAGACAATTTGGTAAGAAAAGCAATAAGTAATAAAACGTTTCCAGATAAACTCGCGAACCCCGTTTTTAGGACTGATTTAGTAAACTTCATAACTGATGGGACGTTGCCAGAAGTTGATCTTACTAGTGCAGGGTATAGTGAAATAGTAAATGCTTGGGGACTCGTACTTTATGAAAACAGAGATGCAATCATTAAAGGAAAATTTAACTTTACATCAGAGTATTTAATTCCAGACCGAAAGAATCTTCAGACTGGTAGTGGTACAACTCATACGATAAATTATTGGAGAAAAGAAGGTAACAGTGATCCTCTTCTCAAAAAAGCCAGTGAATTAATAAAAGATAGAACACCATTTAAAAATGATACTATTAATTGATCAAACTGATTTATGCTGAACTCAAAAAACGGGTTATTAATAATATATGTGATTCTTTGCATTGGGTGTACTTCAAATAAGACTAAAACTACAAATGCAGAGAAGGTTAAAAATGGCTCAATTTTTCTCGACCACAATTTAGTTAACCTTTTTTTGGGTATTGAGATAACTGGAGATAGTTCGAACATTGTTAGCAAAATAATCGCTTCTTTAAATTGTTCACAGTATGAAGTGGCAGGCAAGTTGTTGGTGTCAAATTATTCTTGTGACACTGTGTATCATTCAGGATTTTGGGGATTGCAAAACACAAATCAATTGGATAATATTGGCTCGTATTTATTTTTCCGATACGAAAGTTTTTTGAATAACCTTCCCCAAGAACAGCAAGAGCTTATGATTGTTGGTTCACTTATTCATAAGCCTCAAATCTTAAATGCAATACAAGAATTAGAATATTCATATGTTAAGAATTCGAATAATCATGATTCTTTGAGCGCAACTCACATTATCCATCAAGCTAAGAAATTAATGAATGGATCACAAAAACGCATTAGGCGTATTGAGTTTATTTTAGCAAATTCACTTTTTGATGTTGGAGATATTAATGGAGGATTGATTGTTTTTAAGAAGCTAATCGAAGAGAACTATTATGCTTTACCTTCTTTTAAAAGAATCATTAACACTCTTAGGAACGCTGCCGATTCTGCCCAATTGGAACAATATATCGACCAATTTAAAAATAGATTTCCAGATGAATATTTAGTGCAACAAATAAACCACAATAATAGTTCAACTGCAGATATTGTGGCAGCTACTCACGAATTTGCAGTTAAAAATAATCAAAGAGATTTTATTCTGGCCAAAACAATTTTAGCAAGACACTACTTAAACAACAAAAATTATTTGGAAGCTGATTCAATAATTAACGAATATTTTAAAAATTTTAAAGAGTTTACAGCAAATGATTTTCTTGTAAAATATGAGAGAGGCGTTTTCTTTGACTTACAAATGAGAAGGTTTTATATGCAGAATAAATTCGATCGCTTATGTGAATATGCATTAATTTCTTTACGCGAGAATCCTGTAATAGAAATAAAAAATGAGAAGGATTTTAAAAACTATATAAAATTCCTTTATAAAAAGTATACAAACAAGAATTCAGATGGGTTCGATGACTTTTTTAACTCACATTTTGAAGACTGTCGATAATATCAATGAATTGGTTTACTGGCACACTTCAAGTCATTGGTTCTTATTACAAAACCTGCTGTGATACGGAAAATTAGGATAGACGAAAAACAGCGCAGGGCAATTGCGGGAGGCGTTTCAATTCGGTAGCCTTGCATGATGAACACGCGCGATAAAGATGGGATCTGCAACATACGCAAATAAGAAATTATGCTCATTGAAAATTAGTTTTTATTGAAAATGCTTTCTAAACCATAATCTTTATCAATTAAAAAAATAATTGTTTTCGCTTGAGCATTACTTGTTTAAAAAATATTAAGTAAAAAAAATTAATAAAACACACTATTAAACCCTGTCAAAATGAAAAAACAAACTTTATCCCTATCATTCTTGTTACTAACGTCAGTTGCTTTTGCACAAATTAATTTAACTCCAGGCTATATAACTATTGGTGGAGTGCCGGCCCAAACCAATTATGGTACAACTGTGCAAGGAAGCTTGTATGTAACACACAATACCAATGGTTCCAAATTCTTCCAGTTCGAAATATGGAATGGCAGAATAGCCACTACCGGCAACTGGTGTGTTTTTTACAACACGCAAAGAAACACTTTTAACGATCTTGCTGTGGGTGCCGTCTTTAATTACTCCGACAGTCGTGCCAAAACAAATATTACGCCTATAAAGTATGACTTTTCAACGCTTAGTAAGTTAAAGCCCGTAAACTACCAACTGCTTAAAAACCTGTCTGGTGAAACTGATCACCTCGAACTCGGCTTGATTGCCCAGGAAATGGAACAGGTAATGCCGGAACTGGTACGTACAGACAAAGACGGCAAAAAGTTATTAAACTATACGGCACTCATACCCGTTCTGATAAAATCAATACAGGAGTTGCAATTGGAAGTTGCCGAACTAAAAGCTGCCGCGGCAAAATAAAGTGCTGCCATAGTTAAATGAGTTCTCTTTATCCGTTCTGCAAGCCGCAGAAAAATCCGGCGCTGACGGCACGGGAAGCCACTTATTTAACCGGCAGCACGGGATTGAAACAGGTAAAATACGAGTACGACTTAGTGAGCGGCAAGGTGAACAAGGTGCTGTACTCGGATGGGAAATGGGATCAATTCTATTATCAATATCTCTACATTGCCGATAACCGGGTAACTGAAGCGCTCAGCAGCCGCACCAATGAGCGTGAGCCTGCCCTGTGGGTAACAGAGACCACCTATCATTATTACCTGCACGGGCCACTGGCAAGAGTAGAACTTGGTAAAAATAATGTAGAGGGTATGGATTATGCCTATACGTTGCAGGGAGTGAACGGGCATTTTTTAGATGTAAGGGACATGAGTGGTGATGGTCTTTCGGAATCACCGTTCCAGAACCATGCAAGGGATTCCCTGGCCTGTTCGAACGGCAAGGCCGGGCGGACAATAGAAGCGTGGGAAAAGCTGCGTAGAATTGTTACAGTACAAGTGTGCGACGCCCGTCCGAACGGATTTGTCCGGCCAGGCAAGTAAAGATCAAGAGCAGCACTACAGCTAAGTACATAAAATTCACAACCTTATACCTTACTCCTTACCTGAAGCTTCATTGGTAATAGCGTTTCTGAATCTTCATCTCAATGGACCGATCTGTGATTCCATTATAATAATAATTAGGGCGAAAATATGTCCAAAAACGAAATATTTGGATTAAAATATTTCCATGGAATTTATTTTAGTGAGAATAAGATTATATTTGGATTAAAATATTTCCATAAATTGCGTATTTGGGTTAAAATATTTCCTGCTGAATGCAGAAACTTAAATTAGGAGGAAAATATTACTATGGATAGACTCAAGGAAATTATAATTGGAACAAAAGAGCGGTCAAAAGAAATCGGAAAACTTGAAGATCAGGGTCGGGTGCGCAAAATAGCGCCCAGAATATACACCTCCAGTTTAGAAGAAGCTCCAGAAAAAATAATCCGACGAAATTGGTACAGGCTTGTTTCCGACCTGTTCCCGGACGCTCTTTTAAGTCATAGAAGCGCCATAGAAAGAATACCCACACCTGAAGGACATCTTTACCTTACCCGCAGTTATAAAGGAATGGTTGAATTGCCAGGGCTGATACTACATTTCATAAAAGGACCGGCTCCTTTAGAAGATGATATGGCATTTTTTGGGAATCTCAGGGCATCAGGGCTGGCCCGTGCCTGCCTGGAAAATTTGCAAAGAACTAAAGGTTCTGGTGAGGATTCCAAAACCCTCAGCCGGGAAAAACTAGAAGAAAAGATAGAGGCCTATTTAAGAGTAAAGGGGGAGGATGCACTCAACCAGGTTAGAGACAGGGCAAAAGCAATCGCACCGCAGCTAAATATGGAAAAGGAACTGGCAGTGCTAAACCAATTAATTACCGGCCTGCTTGGCACAGGCCTATCAAAGAATCTCGTAAGTTCTGTTGCGAGGGCAAGAGTGCTTGGTGAGCCGATAGACCTGGACAGAATTCAACTTTTTGAATCGTTGTATGAAGAACTGGTAAAAAGGGAATATCCTGACTATCCTGATAAAAACAGGAGTATTCAATCCTATCAAAATTTTGCTTTTTTCGAAGGATATTTTTCGAATTACATTGAGGGTACAGAATTTACCGTTGATGAAGCCAGGCAGATTATAACTACTGCCGCACCCTTGCCTGCAAGAGATGAAGATTCACATGACGTATTGGGAACTTACCAGGTTGTATCAAACAGGTCTGAAATGTCAATTCAACCAGCAAGCCCTGAAGATTTATTAAAGCTATTAAGAGAAAGGCATGCTGTATTATTAAGTGCCAGAAAATCTAAGAATCCCGGGGAGTTTAAGGATAAGAATAACCGCGCCGGAGCTACCGAATTCGTGGACATGAAACTTGTACCAGGAACATTGAAAAAAGGATATGAATGGTACAGCATGCTCCAGCATCCCTTCGCAAAAGCTGCGTATATGATGTTTCTGGTAAGCGAAGTTCATCCTTTCCTGGATGGGAATGGCAGAATTGCAAGAGTAATGATGAATGCTGAATTCAGCTCCAAAGCCTTATCAAAAATTATTATTCCAACAGTATATAGGGAAGATTACATGGGAGCTATTAAAAAGTTAACAAAGCAAAGAGAAAGTGATGCCTATATACGCATGCTTTTGCGCGCATGGGAGTTCAGCAGTTATGTTTACAATAACAATCCCGAAACTATGGAAGCATATTTAAAAGAGTGCAATGCTTTTTTAACCCCCAAAGAAGGTTATCTGAAAATCATTCCCGGGAAATAAACTCATTCTTATAGTAGGAATAAGCATACTTGGTAAAGGCGTAGGTGTTGTTGGTGAAGCTGATACACACGACCCTGCGCGCAACACCAACAGCGGCAATAATGGCGTACTAACCCGTCCGAACGGATTCGTCCGGGCGGGCAAGTAAAGATCAAGAGCAGCACTACAGCTGAGTACATAAAATTCACAATCTTATACCAAAACTGATAACTCATAGCCGAAAGCAGAATAGTACTGCATCGGCGTTGCATCTTGCAACCTTGACAAAAAACCATAAACTATAAACTTCTGTATCCCATCACCACACCAACCTCGCAACCCTTCCATCTTTGCCTGCAAGGAATACCATTTTTCCGTTCTTCGCTTTCCGGCATACATGAAAACCTTTGTTACTGATAAATTTCCAGTTCATCCCTCCATCGTCAGATACATCAACACCCGAAGTACCACAGGTTATTAATTTATTTTTAGTAATATATTCCACGCAACTTCTGTAGCCTTTCGGAGGTGTTTGCGGTATTGCCCAGGTATTGCCGCCATCTTTACTTACCGCGGAATTTTGTGCAGCAACGCTGTCTGCCGCAAAATCGCCTCCCACTACTACCATATATTTTGCAGGCTTTTGTTTTTTATTGTTGTATACGGCTATAGCATTTGCCCCGGTTGTTTCCCTGCCCTGTACTAACGGAAGATCAATTGTTTTGTTACGTACAAATAATCTTGATACAGTTCCGCCGGTTACAAAACAGGCTTCTTTTTTTGAAAGCGGTCTTATATTGGTACCACTGGCGGCAAACATGGCTTCCCCGGTTTTAGCCACCGGGTAATTTTGTTCGGGTAAATGCTGCCAGGTGTTTCCACCATCAAAAGTTCTTGCAATAAATATTTTTCCTTCCAGTGGGTCGCCAATTGCTATTCCACTTTGTTCATTCCAAAATTCCATGGCATCCAAAAACATGCCCTTGCGCTTATCTTCAAAAACTACTTTCCAGGTACTGCCACCATCGTTGGTTTTTAAAATATAGGCCGGTGCTGCAATGCCCATAATAACAGCGGTAGCGGCATCAAAAGCTTCTATATCCCTGAAGTCGTTTTTTTCAAATCCTTTTACCTGCATCCATTTCCATGTTTTGCCACTGTCTACCGATCTGCCAATGGTTCCACCGGTTCCGCTTACCCAGACCACTTTATCATCAACAACGCTTAATCCTCTTAAAGAAATTCCTGTTCCCGAATGGAGCATTTCAATATGTTGCGCAAAAACAACAACGGGCAGCAGACAAAAAATAAGTAAGGAAAAAGGTTTTACGATAGGCATGTTTGCTTGTTTTTCAATTCAAAATAAAACAGGAACAGGCAATTGTTTTGGAGCTATTGCAAAGATCAGCCATTTTGATCAGTCAATTTTTTATCTTGCAGCCGCACATGAAAAAGTATGAAGACGAATATCGTCATAAAGGCCTGCGCCGCAAACTAATTGCTTCTTTGCAAAAAAAAGGTATTTCCGATCAAAAAGTGCTGGATGCTATGAACAATATCCCCAGGCATTTTTTTATGGACCTGGCCTTTGACCAGATTGCTTATGAAGACAGGGCATTTCCTATTGGCGAACAGCAAACCATTTCACAGCCCTATACAGTGGCCTATCAAACCCAGTTGCTGGAAGTAAAGCCTTTTGACAAAGTATTGGAAATTGGTACCGGAAGCGCTTACCAGAGCGTGGTATTGGCCGAGCTGGGTGCCCAGGTATATACGATTGAACGACAGAAAAAACTATTCGACAGCAATAAAAATTTTAGTTACCTGAAAAAATATCCTGGTATAAAATTTTTTTACGGCGATGGTTTTGAGGGATTGCCCACCTATGCCCCCTTTGATAAAATAATAGTAACGGCTGCAGCACCGCAAATACCACCAAAGCTTGTGGAACAGTTACGAACAGGAGGTAAGATGGTCATTCCTGTTGATGAGAGCAATACACAACGCATGCTGAGATTAACCAAAAAGGCGGATGGAACGCTGGCTGAAGAAAAATTTGATTCCTTTTCATTTGTGCCTATGCTGGGTGGTAAAACAAATGGTAACGGGCAATAAGCAGCAAAGCCATTGACACTTTAATCAATGGCTTTACCGTATGATGGCTTTTCATAAAAATTCGTTGCTGCTATTGCATCATATCATCTCCGCCTTCAGTTCCTGTTCGGTTGTTTTTACGTTTGAAAAGGGATACATCAAACTTGCCGAAGCGGTAAGAGAAATTAAGCCTGAATATACGTCCGTCTCTTTTTCTCCACATATCCTGTATAAACACACTGTTTTCTGAATGTGAATCGTATATGCGGGTTTTAAAAATATCATTGGCGCTAAGGGTAATAGCCGCTTTTTTATCTTTCATGAACTCTTTGCGAATGGCTATGTCCACCCCGTAATTGGGATTGATATATCCCTGGGCTGCACCGTTGGAGCCGCCAAAAAAACCACCGCCTCTTCCGCCGCCGCCACCCTGTGGTACCAGTGTGCGGGACTGATAATCTCCTGATAGTTGTATGGTGAAATTAGCCGGGAGTTTAAAATTGAAATTCATTTTTCCAAAAAAAGCCCAGCGGTCATTTATTCCAATTGCCGAATCCAATCCACTATTATCAATACGCGCATTATAAAAATTAAGATTAGTGGTTACATCCGCCCATTTGGCAAGCGGGTTTTTTGAGGTGATCTCCAATCCGTATGACCGGCTTGAATTGGCATTGATATAAGAAATAACCATGGCCGAATCCAGTTTGCCATCCGGCAGGGGAACATTGTATTGCCTGCTTTGATAGCCGGTAATAAGGTTGTTGGTTTGTTTGAAATAGGCAGAGGTAAGAAGGCTATGCCCACTGCCCAGCGATTTGCTGTAGTTTAACTCAAAGGAATTGGTGAATTCCGGCTTCAATGCCGGGTTGCCCACGCGTATATTCAGCAGGTCCGATACATCATAATAAGGGATCTGCTGCCAGAAATTGGGACGGTTAATGCGGCGCGAATAATTCAACTGCAGATCCTGCCCGGGACTTAAGGTTTGCGTTACAAACACACTTGGGAAAAATTGTATTGGGTAATCATTTGAAAAAGTTTCACCGGTACTGAGCAGCGTGCCCTTATATCGCGAACTTTCTGCCCTTAGTCCCAACTGGTATGAAAAATTTTCTCCTAATTTATTGGAATAAGTAGAATACGCCGCATATACCTGGTCGTTGTATTTATAATTGGAGCTGGCAGATGGGATAACAATAAATTGATCCATGTCATAATTAAAAGCGGAATTTTCATTAATATTTTTGTTATCTCTTATCGCTGCACGTAAACCGCCTTCAAATTTTCCTTTTCCAACAGGGCTGGTATAATCAGACTGAACCGTCCAGAATGTGCTGCTTCCGGACGAAGTGAGTCGCTGCAAAGCGGGATCGCCCAAAAAGCTTCCATCGCTATTGTAGTATTGCGTGGTATAATCACCACTGCCCGAATTGGAACTGCTGTTGTAATTAAAATCGGCTGTAAGCTCACGTCCCTGTTTGGGAAAGAGGTGCTTATATCCCAGGGCCGGCCCGAAGTTTTTGAAGTTGCGTTTATTGATGGTTGTTCTTATGGCATCCTGTGTTTTTATCGGCGACGACATGGTGTCTATATGTATATTATCCACCTGGCTGCTGTTAAACTCTCCATTGGGTAACGACATGGAGAGCGTAAATGAATTCCGGTTGTCCATCAGGTAATCAAATCCTATTCTCCCAAATAAAAATTGACCCGTGTTGGTTGAATTGCTGGATTGGTCAAGAATAGTATTTTGCAATTTGTTGGCGTAAATATTTTCACGGTAAGTATGTCCTTCACTCAAACTTTTACGCTGGTGCAAATTCAATCCCAGGAAAAAGTTGAATTTGCCCTGCTTTACATTGATATCGCCACCGAGATTTATTTTTCCTCTCGAATCAATGCCGGCCCTGATGTTTCCGTTGTAACCGGCTTTGCGGTTTTTCTTGAGCACTACATTTAAAATGCCTGCAGTTCCGCCTGATGCGTCAAATTTAGCCGAAGGGTTGGTAATGATCTCCACGCTTTCTATTGCATCTGCCGGAATCTGGTCTAAAGTAAGTGTAGTTGGCCGCCCGTCTACAAATATAGTAGGCGCTGCGTTGCGCAAGGTAACATTGCCATCAATATCAACATTAACGCCAGGCACATTTTTCATGATCTCTGTAGCGGTTTGCCCGGTGGTGGTGATGTTTTTGTCTACATTAAATATTTTCCTGTCAACCCCCATCTGGAACATGGGTTTTGTAGCTACCACTGTTACTTCGCCCAATTGCTGTATGTCGGCTTCCAGCTTCAGATTACCCAGGTCCTTATCTAAGTTGCGGGCATCGAACTTAATGATTTGTTCCAAAGGGGTATAGCCAATGGCGGTTACAGCAAGCCGGAATTGCCCCATGGCAGGCAGGTTTTCGAGGCTGAACTCTCCTTTTGATGTGGTGAGTTGCCCGGCAATGGTAACATCCTTTTTTTGGCCCGATGCTGAATCTGTTTTGGATTGAATAAGCAGCACAGATGCTGCATCAATACCTTTATTGGTGGATTCGTCAACAATTTTTCCATAAAATCTCCCTGTTGTATTCATGCCTTGTCCTCCACGATTGGCGCCGCGGGGCGCCTGGGCAAACAAACCAACAGAAAGCATACAAAAAATAAAGAATAAAACTGATCTCATTGATTGTGTTTTTATCAGCAGGTATCATTTTATATAATGAAATTTCATTACATTAATGGTCTGCCGGTTTTTGAAATTCAAAATTCAGGGTATTAACCCGTTGCTTTATCGCATTGGTACCAATGGCAAAAATACACGTATAAAAGGGTGTTGGTAAAGGATTTAGGTTAATGAACGTTAAAGGTATTTTGCTTGTTGCCCGGGCAGGGTTCCTCATCCTTTTCTTTACTTTAGCGGGGGATGATAGAGTACAACTGTGCGTCCCTCACTAAAGTTTGAAATGGACCTATTGAAATTTTGCACGCATCTGTTTTTCTTCTATTTTTGCAGCCTCATTAAAACGGTGGTTATAGCTCAGTTTGGTTAGAGCATCAGATTGTGGTTCTGAGGGTCGTGGGTTCGAGTCCCATTAGCCACCCCATAATAATAAACTATAATATTTTGGTGAAAAGCGGTATACCTGTATGCCGCTTTTGTTTTTTGAACCATTTAACCTTTTAAAAGGCTGTATGGTTAATGAAACAATTTTTTTACCCTTCATGTATATTTTACAAATCCTTGGCTAATTCATTTACGCGACCGGCAACATAACTGTATTATTTCCGTTATTTTTGATTATGCAAAAAGTGTTGAAGCTTATGTTTAATAAAAAATCTTTGCCAGTAGTACTGGTTGTTTTTGCTGCGGGTATTTTCGCGGCATTTCAAACCATTGGTTTAGGCAACCCGCCAACCAAATATGAAAAAATTATAAGACAGGTAGGTGTAATGCTTGAACAGGGGCATTATAGTCCCAAAAAAATTGATGATAACTTTTCAAAAGAAGTTTTTTCAAAATACTTAGAAGCGATTGATCCTGAAAAACAGATCTTTTTAAAATCCGATGTGGAACAACTGAAGCAGTTTGAAAATAAAATTGACGATGAAATCCACGGTTCGCCATTGCAGTCTTTTCAGTCTGTCAGCGACATCTATGGTAAAAGACTACTGGAATATTTATCATCTTATAAAGAAATACTGAGTAAACCTTTTGACTTTAATGCAGATGAAACACTGGTTGACGATAAAGACAAAACAGATTTTCCTGCCAGTGAAAAGGAACGAAAGGAAACCTGGCGCAAACGTTTAAAATACCAGGCCCTTGTAAGGTATGCAGACCTTATTGCCACTAACGAAAAAAATAAAGGGCAGAAAGATTATAAAGCCAGAACCAATACAGATATGGAAAAAGAAGCAAGAGAAAAAGTGCTTCAATCCACCAACCGCATAGCAGAGCGACTTAAAAATAAATTTACCGAAGAAGACCGGTTTAATGAGTTTGTAAATACCATTACCTCCTGCATGGATCCGCACACCACTTTTTTCCCTCCCATTGAAAAAAGATCTTTCGATGAACAGATGAGCGGGAGGTTTTATGGTATCGGGGCTTCGCTGCGGCAGGAAGAAGGTAATATTAAAATTATGACTTTGGTAGCGGGCAGCCCTGCATGGAAATCGGGACAGATACAGGTTGGCGATATTATTATTAAGGTAGGGCAGGGCAATGCGGAGCCGCAGGATATGGCAGGATATGATACGGAAGATGCGGTTAAGATCATACGCGGAAAGAAAGGCACGGAAGTGCGGTTAACATTAAAAAAGACAGACGGCACTACAAAAGTGGTATCGCTGATACGGGATGAAATAGTATTAGATGAAACTTTTGCCAGGAGCGCTATTGTGAACGAAGGATCAAGAAAGATCGGGTATATATATCTTCCGGAATTTTATGCCGATTGGGAGCGTCCCAATGGTGCAAAGTCTGCCGAAGACGTAGCTAAAGAAATTCAAAAGCTGAAAGCGGAGAATATTGACGGAATTATTATGGATTTGCGTAATAATGGTGGTGGATCTTTGTTCGACGTGATACAGATGGTAGGGTTGTTTATTGATGAGGGACCTGTTGTGCAGGTAAAAGACAGGCAGGGAACTCCATCGGTTTTGCGCGATAAAGATAAAGGTGTTTTATATGATGGGCCTTTGGCTGTTATGGTAAATGAATTCAGTGCTTCCGCTTCTGAAATTTTTGCCGCGGCAATACAGGATTATAAACGCGGCGTTATTATTGGCAGCACTTCTACCTATGGTAAAGGCACCGTTCAAAGAAATATAGGGCTGGATGGGGGCCGCAGCGGGCTTTTGGCCTCCGCCGAAGATGCAGCCGCTAACCTGGGAACAGTAAAATTAACCTTACAAAAATTTTACAGGATCAATGGCGGCTCAACCCAGCTAAAAGGTGTAACACCCGATATTGTACTGCCCGACCAGTTTGAATATCTCCAGTTTCGTGAAAAAGACAATCCCGATGCATTACAATGGGATGAGATCGCTAAGGCAAAATACACACCATGGAGCAATGGCACTGATATTACCACCATAAAAAAGACGGGAGAGGAAAGGATAAAGAATGATACTGTTTTTGAACAAATTAAAGCAAATACGCAACTGCTTTCTGATCTGAATGACAAGGTGTATACGCTCAATCTTAAAAAATATCAGCAGGAACAAAAAGAAATAAGAGATATTGTTAAGCAAATTGATAAGCTTACAAAAACCGAAAAAGCAAATCCCGTTGAGTTATTGACTGCCGATGTTGCCCGGTTCTCAAATGATGAAGCTAAGCAGGAGAGGCAGCAGCAATGGCTCAAAAACCTGAAATCCGATATTTATCTTAACGAAACAGTAAGTATCGTAAATAACATCATCAGCAAAAATGCAATAGTAAGATCGAAGTGATTGTAGTGTAGTATTAAAAAAGCGGTCAAAGGCGTGTGTCTTTGACCGCTTTTCTTTTATGGCATAGCTGCATAAGAATATGCACGCTCTTCTTATTAATAAATTACCAGGGCAGTGAGAAGGTTTTTACATAAGTGAAGCATTTCATCGCTTCAATTACACCTTCTTTTATTCCCAGTCCCGAATCTTTTATGCCTCCGAAGGGTGAGCTTTCTATACGGTATCCGGGCACCTCATTAATATTTACTGTGCCTACCTTTAGTTCTTTTATAAAACGGAGTGCATAATCCATATTATGGGTTACAATGCCCGAAGACAGACCATAAGCAGTAGAATTTGACAAGGCAATGGCATCATCAATATCTTTAAAAGTTAAAACAGGCGCCAGCGGTCCGAAAGATTCATGCATCACCATATCCGCATCACGCGGCACATCGGTAATAACGGTAGGTTCTAATAAAGCGCCGGTGCGTTTTCCGCCGTATAACACTTTTGCGCCCTGTTGTACTGCTTTGTTCACTACGTTTTCCAGGTAAATGGCGGCGGCCTCGTCAATCACTGTTCCTACCCGTGTTTCGGGATCTGCAGGATCGCCGCAGGTATATTCTTTTGTTTTTTGCAGGAATTTTTCAAGGAATGCATCTTTTATTTTTTCGTGGACCAGTATCCGTTTTACAGCGGTACAACGCTGCCCGCTGTTGCGAAATGATCCTTCGGCGGCAAGGTGAACCGCAGTATCCAGATCGGCATCTTCCATAATAATAAGCGGATCATTTCCGCCTAATTCTAATATTACTTTTTTGTACCCTGCAGATGCTGCAATGCGTTTACCCACAGCCACACTTCCCGTAAACGAAACTATATCAATGCGCGGATCTTTTACAAGCGGTTCGGCTATTTCATTGGTTGGTCCAAGCAGGGTGCTCAGCATATAATGGGGTAGTCCCGCTTCGTACAATAATTCGGTAAGCAGTATAGCCGTGAGCGGCGTTTTTTCGGAAGGCTTTAATATCACCGGTGTGCCTACGGCCAAAGCCGGTGCCAGTTTATGCACCACCTGGTTGAGGGGGTGATTAAATGGTGTAATACATGCTGCAAGGGCCAGCGGCTCGCGGAGGGTGAATATTTTTCTTGCTTTTCCCTGCGGTGAAATATCGCAGGAAAATATTTGTCCATCGTCTTTTAAGCTTTCCATTGCTGCAAAGAGCAACACATCATGCGCCCGGCCTGTTTCATAATTTGCTTCGCGTATAGCCAGTCCCGATTCCGCGCTTATGGTTTGAGCAAACCGTTCCTTGCGTTCTAACAGCAAATGCCGCGCTTTATCCAATATGCTGAAACGATCGTAGCGTGTAAGTTTTTTACCTCCTTTCAAGGCTGCTGCTATTGCCTGCTCAACATGCGAAGCTGTAGCCAAAGTAACAGTGCCCACTACACGATTGTCATAAGGGCTTTTAACTTCAAGAACTGCATCGTTTTGTACAGGGGTGCCTGCAACATAACAGGTCATTGTCATATCATCTGGTTTTAATCGTTAATTATCGGGTGCCATTTATAGTAAAATCAAATACATTGAAATTCCTGGGATCGCCCCATGCCTTCATTTGGTAAGCCATATTAAGGGGATGTGAAATAATAAGCGGAACCATTTCTTCATATCTTCCACCGTGCGAACGTAATGTTCCGTCTAATGCCGACAGGTCGTGATATCGCGGACGGCGGCCTACTGCCACATCTCTTGCAGAAAGCACTACCAGGTCGCCGGTACGGTCTTCGGGTTGCTCCAGCAGGTGCGTGGCGGTGGCTTTATCGTGTACTTCGGTTATGCCTGGCTGTAAGGATAACCAGTTTTTTACCTCATTTATTTTTTGTTTATCATTAACGTGCACTACTACATACGATCCTAAAGCGCCGTGATGCTTAACATAGGGATCGGTTATAGGGCAGATTACTCTGAAGCCTTCACCGAACTGCGCTTCCAGCATATCTTCCACAAACAAAACATTAGGCTCCCCGTTTGCTTTTACCTTGGGGTTCATTCCATGATCAGCAGTTGCGCCAACAATAGCGCCAGCCTGCACCAGCTTCCCTATTTCAGCATCCATCTGTTCGTAAAATGCCAGTGATGCTTCGGTTTCAGGGGCGTAGGTGTGCTGCATATAATCGGTTAGCGATAAATAAAGGAAATCTGCGAGTCCCTTTTGTATAAGGGCAACGCCTGCACGCAATACAAACAGGCTGGCATCCGCACTGTAAATAGCCGGCGTAGCATAGCCCACTATTTTTTCGGCATCATCTAATCCGTGCGTTTCTTTTTTTGCCAGGTTTGCTTTTTCGGCCGAAAAAGCAATACCATTTAATTTATAGGAGAGAATATCGCGAAGCTTTTCTTTTGCCGTTACTACCGCTACTTTGCGCCCGGCATTGGCTGCAGCGGCCAGAATGGTTTCCGCACGCAGGTATTCCGATGAATTCATCATCACTTCCTGGTCTTTTTCCACATCGTAAAAAAAGTTACCGCTTATGCCATGCACTGCGGGAGAAACACCGGTTACAATTGACGAGTTATTTACATTGGTAAAGGAAGGCAGGGCGCCGCGAACCATTCCGCGAAACCCGGTTTTGCTCATTTGCTGAAGGTTGGGTAAACGACCATGGGCGGCAGTAATATCAAGATATTCATCTGCAGAACCATCAATACAAATAACAACAATAGGTTTGGGGGGAGGATTGTAGGTGATGCCATTAACGGAAAAGGAAGCTGTAGCAATAGAAGCCATACAAAATGTTTATAAATACTAAATAAAGATATAGCAAAATTAAACATTTTAACGTTATTGCCTCTATAAGTTTCTTACATCTGCAAAAAATAAAGGAAATAGCTCAAGGAAACTGCGTCTAAAAACTAATTTTTATTACCCGTTATAAAGAAATATATAACCAGCATTAATGCATCTGTATTGCCGATATTAGACGGTTTATGCGGTAGTCTTCCATCAAAAAAAAGGGAATCTCCTTCTTCCAGTACATATTTATCCTCTTCAATCTGGTACTCTACGCTTCCTTTAATAATATATTTATATTCGTAAGCGTCTGTTTTAATCATCTGCGTACGCCGGGCCCCCTTTTTAAGTTCAAGTAAAATAGTATCCACGGGTCCGCCATCCATATTACGGGTTAATATTCTTTTATATTTAAAACCTTTGGCGGGTTCTTTTTCAAATGGT
Source organism: Agriterribacter humi (assembly GCF_009192765.1). Lineage (GTDB taxonomy): Bacteria > Bacteroidota > Bacteroidia > Chitinophagales > Chitinophagaceae > Agriterribacter > Agriterribacter humi. Next base: position 495,920 of record NZ_VOHQ01000002.1, read on the forward strand.
TGGTAGTCTGCGGTAGTTTTGATAATAACTTTTTGTTGCCCTTCTTTGCTGTGGCTGATATCTTCAAAAAAATCCTTCAGATCAATATTCAACGCCAGAACAATATTCATTAATACCGGCAGGGAAGGCACCGTACGGTTATTTTCAATCTGGGAGATCAACCCCTTGCTCACCTGGGCTTTGGTAGCCAGTTCCTGCACTGTTTTTTTTTGTGTTTTCCTGGTTTCCTTAATTTTATTACTGATCTGGATTAGTACATCTTCCTGCATTAGACTTGTTTTACTGCAATTGAATAAATTGACAAAGATAATATTAAGCTTTTTTGGTGATATAATAATTGTATGCCGACTAAAACATGGCAGGGAATGTGGCAAGAACCGGGAATACTGTTACATGAATCAATAAAATATCAAATCCAAAGCGCTAAACCCGAAATCCGGGGGAAAAGCATTAAGAACCAAATCAAGAACCAAATAAAATCTGTCTATCTATGGCAGGACAAGACACACCTGATACCTGAATGCTGATACCTGATAGTTTAATAGTTTTTGTACCTTTCTGCTCCTGCTTCCCGGGAATAAAAATATTCTTCATTCAATTAATTGAATAGCTTATGCCCTTATTGGTAATTATACGACACGGACAATCGCAATGGAACCTGGAAAACAGATTTACGGGTAATAAAGATGTGCCGCTTACAGAACTGGGCAGGGAAGAAGCGCATGTGGCCGGAAAAAAGCTTAAAAACATTGTGTTCGATCAGGCGTTCACATCATTACTGGAGCGGGCAGATGAAACGCTTGCTATTGTACTTGAGGAAATTGACCAGGCGGAATTACCTGTAATAAAGAACAGTGCCTTAAATGAAAGGAATTATGGCGACTTGCAGGGGCTGAATAAAACCGAAATGGCAAAAAAGTATGGTTCGCAACAGGTGGATCTTTGGCGGCGTGGTTATGATGTACAACCTCCGGGCGGTGAAAGCTTAAAGGATACCGCCACAAGAGTTATTCCTTTTTACCAGCAGGAAATAGAACCTTTGTTAATAGCCGATAAAAATATACTGGTAGTAGCGCACGGCAATAGTTTAAGGGCACTGATGATGTATCTTGAAAAGATAAGCCCTGAAAATATTATCACGGTCAATATTCCAACAGGGGTGCCACGCGTGTATACTTTCAGCAGTCACCTGAAACTGGTTGATGCTTTGTATATATAATAGGAAGTTAACAGTAAGTAGTAAGCGAATGGGAGCGTTTGCCCGTCTAAAGTTTCTTATCTTAATTTATTATGTGATTTTTATGTTTATCAATATCACCCCCGTTATTTCATACAAGGTCATAATTACCCTTTAACTCCTTTAGCTCGAAAAAATTACTGATGTTTAATTTCTTAAACATTTTTGATTTTTGAGTAGCCGCTGTTGATTTTTTTATCTCAAGCTGAATACATATTTCAGGCATTGTTTTGCCTGCCAGTAATAAGTCAGCAATTTCTCTTTCCCGGGGGGAAAGCGTTTTGAAAGGATTATCAGTTTTTAAAAGAGAAGATTGGTCTATTAAAGTATATGATAAAGAATCGCTTATGTAATTTCTTTTATTTAGTACCTGGTCTATGGCTATTTTCAGTATATCAAGTGGGGCATCTTTTGAAAGAAAGCCCTGAGCTCCTGCTTTTAACATTATGGGCGCATAAATACTTTCCGCACTCATTGAAAAAACCAATATTGACAGTTCGGGATAATGTATCCGGATATATTTAACCAGGGCAGTTGTATCTGTGCCGGGCATCTGTATATCCAGCATGAGCAGATCATACGAAGCCGACTGAAGTTTAATTAGTACACTGTCTCCATCGAATGCTTCCTGAATTTCAGCTCCGGGATAGATGCTTTCCAGCAATATTTTTACACCTTTCCTGACAATTTTATGATCATCTGCCAACAGAAATATTTTTGCCATGCTCACTTAAAATTTAATTAAGACATCCATCCACAATATTTCCTTCAAAGAAGTGATGTATTGTGTTTCACTCTTGTGCCAAAGCAATCCTTATTCCATCTTCAGAGAATGGCACATCATTTATGCAACCATTTGTTCCCTTATGGGAGCTCTCAAATAAAAGTATGAAACGTGTTCCCTTGCCCTCCTCGGATTCTACATTAATTTTAATATTATTCGACTTAAGAATATCATAGGTTGTTGCCAGCCCAAGGCCCATACCGCCTGGTTTCATGGTGAAATAAGGTTTAAATATTCGCTTCAGATTTTCTTTACTGATCCCGCAACCATTATCTTCAATAAGAATAAGATAATTACCATTGGCTGATTTTGTACTCAGCCTGAGCTCTCCGTTTACCGGCGGTGCCGCCTCAATGGCATTAATCAAAATATTAGTTAGGGCAATTTTTATTTTTGGCCTGTCAAATATGGTCCGCCAGTCCTGCGGGCCAAAAGATTTCCTGAACACAATTTTTTTAAGGTTTATCCGGTCTGCAGACATGTTTATTACTTCATCAAGCAGTTCATGAATGGAATGACGCCCCGGGTTTGCTTTATCAGGTTTTTGATAATTGACCGCCTCATTTACCAGGTCATTAATCCGGTTAGAACTTCGGATGATAATATCCACGTATCGTTTCAGATATTCATCCTTAATGAGTGCTTTCAGCATATTAGCTGACAAATTGATACTGGCAAGGGGATTACGCATTTCGTGGGCAAGGATTAGAGCAAATTGCGGAGGAGTATAAATCGAAGCCTTGGATCTGGTACTGGGCGATATAATGACGGGGTTCATCTGGCGAAATTTAGGTTAAGAATGTTTAATTGAAGGTTGCAGGATATTATATCGGGCAACAGCTATATCTTTTGCGTAGAGTATTCATTGGTCAAATATTTTTACTAGCTGTGAGAGCCACCGGTTCGGGGTTAGGCAATGGAATTACCAGGCTTAGTTCAAACCCCTTACCGGCTGCTGAAGCGATATGCACTTTTCCATTAAATAACTCAGTTCTGGTCATAATATTTCTGATACCAATTCCCAGGCTGTGTTCAGCCATATCGAATCCTTTCCCATTATCTGAAATGACCATTTTTAATTCCATTTCATTCAGTCTGATACCAATTTTAGCACGGGTAGCCTTCGAATGTTTGAGAATATTGGTTATTTGTTCCTGTACGATTCTGAAAATATTCAGTTGTAGTTTTTCAGACAGCATCTCTGCTTCAACGCCATGCACATCGAATTCGATTTTTATGGGATGAATCCTGACCATGTCATTTATTAAGTTTCTGATATTGGCAAATAACATATGCTGGTCCGGGATGATTAACGTTTTTGCAAGTTGCCTGAGTTCCTCTATTGCAGACCCCAATAGACGGCAGGACTCTTCCAGGTATAGCTTACTGTTGTTTTCATCTTTTTGTGCCATTTGTGTATACAGTTTGGCCATAGCCAGTACCTGATTTACATTATCATGTAATTCTCTTCCAATCTCAGCCCGTTGCTTCTCCTGGGCAATAAGAACTGCCTCTGTGATCTCCCGATGCTTTGTAAGTTTTTCTTCCAAAAGGCTGTTTTCTAAAAGGATCCTTTCTGTGATATCTGTTTCAATAGAAAAATATCTTTCGCTATTCCCCCATTCATCCAATAAGGGTTGACCCTGCACATGCATCCAAAACTTGCGGCCCGATTTACTGTAATTGACGATGTCGCAATTAAAAGATTGCTTGTTTTTCATCTTCTGTTTAACATATTCAGCGGTTGTTGCGGATGTGTCCCTGCCCTGAAGGAAAGCCGCAGGTTTCTTGCCCAGGGCTTCCTCCGGCTCGTATTCGGTAATCCGGGTAAAAGCCTTGTTGACCCAGGTAATTTTATTTTCAGCATCGGTAATGATGATGGCATTGTTCGTTTGCCGGGCGATCATGGTTAATCTTCTTTCACTTTCCAATACTTGCATTTCAGCCAATTTCCTTGCGGTAACATCCTGGGTGGAACCGATCATCCGGCAAGCTTTGTTTTCCTCATAAATGATATGAGCCCGGTCATGAACATAAGCATATTCTCCGTTAGCCCTTTCAAACCGGTAATCCTCTTCCCATAAGCTGCCCGATTTGGCGATGATAATTTTATGCAGACCAGCCAGAACACGTTCTTTATCATCCGGGTGCAGCCGGCTCTCCCAGAAAGATTGGGGAACGAGCGTATTTTCGATCGGAAAACCAAAAACTCTTTTATGACCTCCATCAATCCAGAACAACTCCTTATCTTGCAAATCCCATTCCCATAAGCAATCGTTGGTAACCTCTGTCACAAATTTGTACAGTTCGTGGAGTGCCCTGAGCTGTTCCTCCATACGTACGGACACCGACTGGTTACAATTTTTGATGGAAACAGAAAGCACATCGCTGGCAGGATAGACGATGATGTCGAACCAACCACCCATTTCTGCCCAATATTCACGGAAATGAATAGGGATATTTTGGAGAAACGCCTTATCGTAGATCCTGTAAAAATCCATTGGAATAATTCCGGCAAATTTTTCCCATAGGTTTTTCCCAACAATATCTTTCGAAAGTACACCCAGTAATTTCTCGGCCGCCTTATTCCAGCTAATCACAGTCCATTTCTTATCCACTGTTAAAAAGCCATTCAGAATTGTTTCAGAAATTGGTATGCAGGAATAGTCACTGTTGCTTTTCTGACGTGTAAAAGAAATGTGGTTTAAAGGAACCTGAACAACCATAAATCGCTATAATTTGATGAAACAGAATTGGATTTTCCCCTTATTTTACTAAAAAAGCATTTACTCGTACCCGCTTTTGATAATTGTCAGAATCATTTTGAACCGTCCATTAGGTGTAATGAAATTCGGCGCATGTGCCGGTATGATTATTCCTTGTCCCGATTGAAGTAAATGTGATATCTTATCAATTACGATCTCTGCCTTGCCTTCAATGATCTGTGCAAAGGAGTCGAACGGGGATATCTTTTCCGTTAATCCCTCTCCACTGTCAAAAGACATCACACTGATACTTCCTGTCGATTTTTTTATGATCGTTTTAATCACTACTGAATTAGCCATATACTCAATGATTTCAACAATGATATGTGATTTAGCTTTTTCCAATTCAATGTTGTCCATTTCTTTCGTTTTGTTATTCATAATCCGGGAATTTAAAAGCTTAATTATTTTCAGCCTGTCATCTTTGTTGAATTGGCAGGCAGGAATTTAGAAAGTGCAAGTGTTCTGTGAATTGAACAAAACCTGTTTTTTTAACTACAGATAAAGGAGTAACTACCGGATGCCCGATACGGTAAATTTCTTATTCTTCCTGTTCATTCAGTTTGTGGTTGGTTCTATGATTTTGGCTTTGCGCCTGGTCATATCGGGAAGGATTAATTTCTTCCGATGAAGGTAGATTGATTGGCAATAAGTATTGTTACACAGTTTCTGAAAAAGCTTACATAATTCACACATTTAGCTAATGGTACGCCCTCTGTATAAAAGATCCATGGGGATTAAGCGTTATTCCCGGGTAGGATGAGCTATTCCGGGACGTTGAAACCCTCTGGTAATACTATGTTACTAACTTAGATATGTTTGACTGCGGATATTTGTAAATGAAATGTTTTTGCCTTTAGCGTTTTTGCCATGGGATAACAACCGGGGGTTACATATTTTCCAGCATATTGCGCCTTTTATCCTTGAGCTGTTTGAAGTAGGAAGGCGTTAAGCCTGTTACTTGCTTAAACTGTTTGGAAAGATGCGCTACGCTGCTGTAATGCAACAGGTAGGCAATTTTTGTAAGGTTAAGTTCATCATATATGAGCAATTCCTTTACCCTTTCAATTCTGTGGGTAATAAGGAATTTTTCAATCGTAATACCCTGAGCTTCTGAAAACAGGTTGGCCAAATACGTGTAATCGTGGTTTAACTTTTGACTCAGGAATTCGGAAAAATTAATATTCAATGGTTCCTCTGAATAATGGACAAGTTCAATGATCACATTTTTTATCTTCTCTATAAGAACGCTTTTTTTGTCATCCATTAATTCAAGACCTGATTTAAGCAAAGCGGTTTTAATTGCATTATGCTGCGCCGTTGTGATATTCCCTGAAATATCTGCTTCGCCCAATTCTACCGATGTGAACGGCAATCCCAATTTATGAAGTTCCTCTTTCACCACCATCTTACAGCGGATACAAACCATATTTTTTATATGTAATTTCAAATGATTTTTTTAGTAAGGTTTTTGCGTATGCAAAAAAGGTACTTCGCAGATTAAAACGGGTCGGCGGAACACACAAATATAAGAATTCTGACCACTAAGCACTCAAAAGGCGCGACCAGGGAAAAACATAAGGTTACCTCGTTTTGCAGTTGCAGAAGCCAGCAAAATAAAACCCCATTGAAATGCTGCTCACTTTAAAGCAGGATTTGCAGGAGGATGCCTGCTATTTTTTACTTTCTTTGGCCCAGGTATCTTTTAAAGTAACGGTTCTGTTAAATACCAGCTTTCCGGGCGATGAATGTTTGTCAATAGTAAAGTAGCCCTTGCGTATAAACTGAAATTTTTCTCCTTCAACGGCGGCTTTCAGCGAGGCTTCAATGTATGCTTTTTTAATAATCTGCAGAGAGCTGCGATGAATGTACGAAGTAAAATCTCCTTCCTCAACAGCAGGGTTTTCTACTGTAAAGAGCCTGTCGTATAACCTTACCTCTGCTTCTGCTGCATGCGCTACGCTTACCCAGTGAATGGTTCCTTTTGCACGTATGCCGGAGACATCATTGCCGCTTTTGCTTTCCGGAATATAGCTGCAATGGATGGCTGTAATATTGCCGGCATCATCTTTAATGCAATCTTCGCATTTTACGATATAAGCGCTTTTAAGGCGCACCATAGCGCCGGGCGCCAGCCTGAACCATTTTTTTGCAGGCGTTTCCATAAAATCTTCCCGCTCTATCCACAGTTCTCCCGAAAAAATAACCGGCCTTGTTCCTCCGTTATTTTCTGCCTCAGGGTTATTTTCACTGAATACTTCTTCCGTTTGATCTGCAGGATAATTGGTTATTATTAATTTTACCGGGTCCAGCACTGCCATGCGGCGAAGGGCAATTTTATTGAGATGTTCTCTTACACAATATTCCAGCAGGCTCATATCCACCAGGTTCTCTCTTTTAGCTACACCTATCCGGGTGCAAAAATCGCGAATGCTTTCAGGAGTAAATCCCCTGCGGCGCATACCGCTGATGGTTGTCATGCGGGGATCATCCCATCCGTCTACATGGTTTTCATTCACCAGTTGAAGCAATTTTCGTTTGCTTGTAATGGTATAGGTAAGGTTGCGGCGGGCGAATTCATATTGTTTGGAAGGAAAGATCTCTAATTTTTCAATCAGCCAGTCGTACAATTCCCGGTGGGGTACAAATTCAAGCGTACAGATAGAATGGGTAACTTCTTCAATGCTGTCGCTTTGACCATGGGCAAAATCATACATCGGGTAAATGCACCATTTGTCTCCTGTGCGATGGTGATGTGCATGTTTAATGCGGTATAATACCGGGTCGCGCATGAGCATATTGATATGCGCCATGTCAATTTTAGCCCTCAGCGTTTTACTGCCATCCGTAAATTCTCCCTTTTTCATGCGTTCAAACAGGTCCAGGTTTTCCTGAACAGTGCGGTCGCGGTAGGGGCTGTTTCTTCCAGGTTCAGTAGGTGTTCCTTTTAAAGCGGCGATTTGTTCGGAACTGCTGTCATCAACATATGCCAGTTCTTTTTTTATAAGGTCAATGGCAAACTGGTAAAGTACATCAAAGTAGTCGGAGGCATACAATTCATGCTTCCATTCAAAACCCAGCCATTTTACATCTTCCTTAATGCTATCTACATATTCTGTTTCTTCAGTTACCGGGTTGGTATCATCAAAACGAAGATTGGTATATCCCCCGTATTTCTTTGTTAATCCAAAATTCAGACAAATACTGGAAGCGTGCCCTATATGAAGGTACCCATTGGGTTCCGGGGGAAAGCGGGTAACGATCTGCTTGTATTTACCATTCTTAAGGCCTTCCTCTACGATTTCCTCGATAAAATTAAGTCCCTTTTCTTCAGTCATTGCTGCTGTGTTCGTTTAGGGCACAAATGTAAGCCTTAGTGAAGGAAACTAAGCAGGTTAGACGGCTTAAAACAATAGTTTTTATGCAGCCTTCATCATTACTCCCTACTCCTGGCATACCCCCGGTTCCCTGATCAGTGTTTATTTGTTCTTTTTATCATTCCTACTCTTTTTCCCCCTTAAAATTCCAGTCTCCCGGGCTATTAATCGGATTCATAGATACTGGTTTAAGCGGTGATTATTGTCCTAAACACCCTAAAAGCACTGCTTTCGGCGGAATAACACCAAAACAGGTAAAATCTTTTTTGATAGTAATGATATTTTACGGAACTTTGCCGTCCCAAAAAAATAGGATTATGGCCAGAGTATGTCAGGTTACAGGTAAAGTTCCCATAACAGGAAATCGTGTATCGCACTCGAATATCAAAACAAAGCGCAGGTTTTTACCTAATCTGCAAACCAAACGTTTTTTCCTGGCAGAAGAAGATAAGTGGATAACCCTTAAAACTTCTACTGAAGGGTTAAGAACCATCAATAAAAAAGGGTTGTATACTATAGTAAAGGAGCTGCGGGCCCAGGGAGAAAAAATCTGATAACAATTTAAAATTTATAAGCAATGGCTAAGAAAGGTAACAGGGTACAGGTGATTCTGGAGTGTACTGAACACAAAAACAGTGGTCAGGCAGGAACCAGCCGTTACATCACTACCAAAAATAAAAAAAACACCCCTGAACGCTTAGAGTTAAAAAAACTTAACCCTATTTTAAAGAAGGTTACCGTTCACAAAGAGATCAAGTAATACCACTGTGTTGCATGTGATGTTTGAAAACTTTTACAGGTTCACAGGTAATTTAAAAATGTTCAAAACAGAATTATGGCAAAAGCAGCTAAAACCGCTATAAAAGCAAAAGACCAAAAGTCTGCCGCTGACTCAAAGAACTGGACAAAAGTGGTACGTGCGGTACGTAGCCCCAAATCCGGAGCATACACTTTTAAAGAATCTATCGTGCATAAGGATAAAATTAAAGAGTTCCTGGCTCAGAAATAAACGGGTCCTGGTAAGAGCGAATAAAGAGCTGTCACGATACTGTCGCGATGGCTTTTGTTATTTTAAGTAATTGCATGGATAATATTATTCATATACGGAAAGCCACAAAAGAAGATTGCCCGGTTATTGTAGAACTGGGAAAAAAAACTTTCACCGAAACCTATTCTGAAATAAGCAGTAATGCTGCGGTACAGGAATATGTAGAAAAAAAGATTTCACCCGGAAATATCAGGGAGGAGTTGGATAACCCGCTTTCCTGCTTTTATATTGGCTTTATTGATGATGAGGCGGTGGCATTTACCAAACTGCGTTACGACAGGATGGCGAAAGGATTAACCGGCAAAAAGGGGATTGAAATAGAACGGATATATGTGCTTAAAGAATACCAGGGGGTTAAAGTGGGTAAAGAAATGATGGAAAAATGCAAGCAGGTCGCCCTCCGTGAAGAGTTTGATATGATATGGCTGCAGGTATGGCAGCATAATCATAAAGCCGTTCAGTTTTATCAAAAGGCAGGGTTTGTTGTATATGATACCGCAATATTCAGTTATGGAAAGGATATGGAACAGGATGACTTTTTAATGCGTTTGGATTTATATTATTAGCTATCAGCCGTCAGCCTTCAGGTATCAGATATGTTGGTGGGGTCGGCACGCGATGCAGACAGTACATCGGGAGATTTAAGACCTGACTGCCGGCAGGCAGGTTTAAGATTTGAGATTTGTTTGGAGCTTGTGATCCGCCACGGCGGACAGGTTCGTTTTTTGGTGCTTTCTCTTCGGATTTCAGGCTTAAGGCTTCGGATTTGAATCCGCCCCGGCGAAGGATTTATCTGGTTCTTGTGATTTGGTTCCTGGTGCTTTTTTTCAGCATCTTATTGTTGATGGCATTAAATTGATATTATGGGATTTTTTGGAAAACTATTTGGGAAAAAAGAAAAGGAAAGCTTGGATGAAGGCCTGCAAAAAACGAAGGAAAGCTTTCTGTCCAAAATAACAAAAGCTATTGCGGGCAAGAGCACCGTTGACGAAGAAGTGCTGGATGAACTGGAAGAAGCATTGATAACGGCTGATGTAGGGTTAGATACTACCGTTAAGATCATTGAACGTATTGAGAACCGTGTTGCAAAAGACAAATACCTTAATACTTCGGAACTGAATACCATTTTACAGCAGGAAATTGAAGCCATACTGGTTGCCGTGCCCGAAAAGAATGCGTATGGTTTTAATACTGAACTGCCCGCAAAGCCTTATGTAATACTGGTAGTAGGTGTAAATGGCGTTGGCAAAACCACCACTATTGGTAAGCTGGCGCATAACTTTAAAAAAGGCGGAAAATCGGTTTTACTGGGCGCCGCCGATACTTTCAGGGCTGCTGCAGTTGACCAGCTAACCATATGGAGTGAAAGGGCAGGAGTGCCCATTGTAAAAAAGGAAATGGGCAGCGATCCGGCATCTGTGGCTTTTGATGCGGTAACCAGCGGTGTTTCGAGAGGTAGTGATGTAATTTTAATTGATACGGCAGGACGTTTGCATAATAAGGTGCATTTAATGGAAGAATTGAGCAAAATAAAAAGGGTGATACAAAAAGTGATTCCCGAAGCGCCCCATGAAGTGATGCTGGTATTGGATGGGTCAACAGGACAAAATGCTTTGGAACAGGCAAAACATTTTACAGCGGCAACCGATGTTTCGGCGCTTACCATAACCAAGTTGGATGGCACAGCTAAAGGTGGAGTGGTTTTGTCAATTGCCCATCAGTTTCAGATACCGGTAAAATTTATAGGCGTAGGAGAAAAAATGGAAGACCTGCTGGTGTTTGATAAGCATGAATTTGTGGATAGTCTTTTCAGTCTTAACCATTCAAAAAACGATTGATAAAACCGATGGCAGTTTTACAGCAATCACCATATGTTTTATATTCCAATGGCAATGGAGATATTTTTGAAGATACCTCACTATATGCCGTAGGCAGAACCGGCTGGGATGCAGTGGCTGTGCCGGTGGAAGATTGGATAGCATTGCCCGATGGCGGTTCCTTATACGAACTGCCCGGCCGGAGGGGGATAGGTATTGATGTGCAATCGGGCGAAATGCGATTGTGCGAAAAAGGATGGGCTGTTGCCGCTTTTATTCCGCCTGCGCATACCGGTTTATACCTGGCCGCATACGAAACGCAGCCCGATGCACCGGTGTTGCCTTTATTTTGTTATACCGCCGCGGCATGGCTTAACGACCAGTTTTATGTTCCTGCTGTGCGTATTGAACAGGACATAAGGCAGGAGTGCAGCGGCTATGATGATACACTTATTCATAAAGGCGTTGATACTTTGCTGCAGGCTTACCCGCATAACCGTTTGGTAAAACATTTGGCCGAAAACTGTTGTCTCACCTATCATTGCCCTGCCGCCAGGAATTATTTTATTGGAAGATGGGAATGTCCGGTCCCCTCATCACCGGCATGTAACGCTAATTGTATTGGCTGTATCTCCTTTCAACCACAGGAAGAGAGCATACCCTCTACACAGGATCGCCTTACTTTTAAACCTACACCCGAAGAAATTGTGGAGTTTACCGTGCCGCATTTGCAAGCAGCGCCTTACCCTTTGGTGAGTTTTGGTCAGGGCTGCGAAGGCGAACCGTTGCTGATGTGGGAAACCATAAGCAAAGCCATTGCTGAAATGCGCAGGCATACACCCAATGGAAGCATCAATATCAATACCAATGGTTCCAAACCCGCTGCCGTAAAAGCATTATGTGAGGCGGGGCTGAACAGTATAAGAGTAAGTACCAATTCGGCCCGGAAGCATATTTATGAACCCTACTATCGGCCGAATAATTATGTTTTTGAAGACATTGTGGAAAGCCTGAAAGTAGTGCGCAGCTATGGTGGGTGGACGTCTATAAACTATTTTGTTTTTCCGGGTATGACCGACAGTGTGGAAGAATATGAAGCATTAAGGAAGCTGATAAAAGATACGGGTTTGAACATGATCCAGTGGCGTAATTTTAATATAGATCCCGATTGGTATATGGGCAAAATTGGCGCCTATGAAACGGGTGAATGCATAGGTGTAAAACAACTGATGTCGCTCATCCGTGAAGAGTTTCCCGATTTGAAATTCGGATATTTCAATCCTCCTATAGAAAGAATTAAGGGAAATTATGAGATGGATTTTGCGCATTGATGTCTTAGAACTAAGTTACTTTTTCTTTTAAAAGCGTTTCAGGGGGATTGGCTGCTGACAATGCGAGCAACGGTAAAAAAGTAAACAACACTATTCCAAATTGCCTGGATAGGTAAGATTCCGTAAAGCCAAAGACCAGCATGCATAGAAAGAAGATAAGTGTGGTTTTTCTTTTACTTTTGATTAGCTTGAAAAGAAAGCTGGCTATAATGAAAAGCAGGGAAATCAGTCCAATGATTCCGGACTCTAAAGTGGTTTGCAAATAAATATTGTGGCAATTATACAGCAGGTATCCTCCGCTGTTACTTCCGTCACCGGTGTACATATTTGTTTCTATATATTTTTTTCGGAGGAATGCTTGTCCATCGCCGGCACTTACACCTAGCAACCATGCCTCTTGTTCGTTTAAAATTTCGGAGGTAAAGCGCCATGTGAGCAACCTGAACTGCAGCCCGTTAAAATATACTCCGGCATTGAACTTCTGCTGTTGAAACAATGTTGTGGTCCCATTTGTAATATCGGAAAATCTTTTTTTAACCGGGTTATTCGTTGCCACAAGAATGGCCACAATTATACCTAAGCCTGCAACAACGGGCAAAAGTATTTTTTTGTTTTGTTTATGGATAAGGCGGGAAAGAATAAAGTAGAGTATATATACCGACAAGATTCCCAATACGATCTTCGATGACAGCAGGATGATAACCAGGAAAAAATAAACTAAAACGGATACGACAAATATTTTCTTTTGCAACCGTTTAAATGTTGCCATGCCTTCCTCCATCCAATATATAATACAAAACAACAGGTAAAATGAATAATATACCGCATGTTCATTAAAAGGGCTTAGAAGCGTATGATAAAAAAAAACTGAACTATCGCCATGCTGCCGGTATATTGTAAAAGCATGAAAGATGCAGTAAAGGGTAGTTGCAAGCAAACACAGTGTAAATGCTATCATTAAATGCCGCAGATTTGCTCCTATTCTGCAAGAATTGGCGCAAAAGAAAAAGGGAATGGCTACTATACCGGCTTTTATGGAAAATTCCTTCAGGTTTTGGTTACTGTCATTCGTGTACAGCAAACCGGCCATATTAATCAGTAAAAAGCAAAGGCAAGAAATGAAATACCTGTCTTTAAAAGCCTGTTTAAATAAAGACATTCTTTCGGCGTGCAAGAAAATAATAACCGCAAGCGTAATGGTAGAAATGCTGTTGACGATACGATTAGAGAAAGCCAGGCTTGCTAACGAGGCCATTAAAAGAATAAAAATACCCGTATTGTAGTAATCAAAGCGCTCTTTTACCGGCATCATTCTGGATTATAAGTTACAATTCAATATTCATTTTTGTCAAACCTACAGGAAAAAACTGATTTTTATATTTACTTCATTTTGCAATTTTATATTTTTTTATCCCTGCAATCGCTCCTGATTATCGCAATCTGATTTGTTTACGCGATGCAGGTATTGTTTAATATGCTTAGATTTGGAAAGGTTTTGAAAGTTAATAATTTATGCAGCAATTACCCCTCATTTCGATCATTACTATTGTATATAATGGAGATAAATTTATCGAAAAATGCATTCATAGTGTATTGCATCAGTCCTATTCCAACATCGAATATATTATTATTGATGGCGGTTCAACTGATCATACGGTGGATATCATAAAAAAATATGCAAATTCGGTTACCACCTGGATAAGCGAAAAGGATAAAGGGATCAGTGATGCTTTCAACAAAGGATTAAAACTTGCAAAAGGCGAGGTTATAGGTATTATTAATGCTGATGACTGGTATGAACCGTACACAGTTGAGAAGGTTGCCCAGATGATTGGAGATTTCGATATTGTATATGGCGACCTCAAACTCTGGAAAAATGATAAAGTGGATTTTGTGCTGAAGGGCAGCCATGAGTATTTAGCAAAAGAAATGACAGTTAACCATCCTACGGTTTTTGTGAAGCGGGAATGCTATGAAAAATATGGCTTGTTTAGTACGCAATATAAATGTGCTATGGATTATGATTTAATGCTGCGCTTTAAAGTCAATCATCGCCGGTTTTACTATATCCCGGCCGTGCTCGCTAATATGCGGTGGGAAGGATTGAGTGATACACAATGGTTGTTGGGTTGTAAGGAAACCCTTTTAATCAAGGATAAGTACCTGCCATCTCAAAAATTGAGGAATCGCCTGTATTTCTACAAACATATCCTGGCGAATGCTGTTCCCCGGGTGCTTGTAAAATTTAAAATGGGATTTATTATAAAAAAATACCGCAGTATGTTTTCCAGGGTGAAGAAGGTTTACGAATAACTCAGTGCATAACAGTTCGATTATCCTTGCCGTTTGTTTATTGCTTCAAGCAACATGTTTTCCAATAAGTTGGTGATATGCTGCCATGAATAATGCGTCTTAATTTTACTATCATTATTGCTGAGGAAGCTGTGAAAATCATTCTTCCGAATTTCTACGTTGAGCAAACTTATGATATCAGAAGGGGACGAGAAATAAAATGCATCTTCTCCCAACACGCTTTTGTTGAAAATATTTTCATGTGCAATTATTAAAGCCTGCGATGCCATAGCTTCCAAAAGTGAAGGGTTTGTGCCGCCAACGGAATGGCCGTGAAAATAAAAATGGGAAAAATAGCGCAGATTATTCAGCAGGTTTAAATCGTACAATGGACCCAAAAATAGTGTGTTTTCATTTTCATACTTATTTTTTAAGTAAGAGCCGAATGCATTGTTGCAGCTTCCGATTAAAATCAGCTTTCTTTTCGAATGGGATGCCTGGTGCCCTTTAAGTATGATTTCAATGTTATTTTCAGGTTCCATTCGGGCCAGTACCAAATTGTAGTCATATTTTGCAAGTTGGAAAGATGACAACATATTTTCATCAGGATTGTTAAACAGGCTTGCCCCGTAGGCGATAAAAGTAGCTTCCTTTTGGTAGGTCTGCATCAAATATTCTTGTATGCCCTTAGAATCTGCAATAAGATAATCGCTATGAACAGCGGCCCATTTTTCAGCTCTTTTCAGGAATTTTTTTACGGGGTTTGAATATTTGCTTCTTTTCCATTCCAGCCCGTCCATGTTGGTTACTATAATAGCTTTTTTGGGAAAAAGAAAAGACCATATGCTGCTGCTGGTATAGCCCAGTTGAAGAATAATATCATAATCTCTTTTGCGGCTGTCAAGTATACAGTTCAGGTCGTAAATAAATTGTCCAAATGCGCCTGTTCTATTTTCCGGATCCAATTTTTTAATAAGCTTTACACCTTTCCAGGAAGATTCTCCATAGGGATGCAATGAAGAGTTATATACAAATACATCATGTCCTCTGTCTGCAAGAGCCGGGCCCACATATTCTGCAAATTGCTCAAATCCCCCGTAATTATTGGGGATTCCTCTTGTGCCTATAATGCCTATTTTCATATCAGTTGGTATAACCTGTTACTTCCCCGTAAGCTTCCAGCGTTTTGCCTGCGGCCTGCTCCCAGGTATATTGTTTTAAAATCTTTGTACGTAGCTGCTCATTAAATCCGGAAGCGCCTGCTTCTTCTACGGCTGAAAGGATGGATACCGTTGAACTGGGATCGCAATACCAGGCATACGCTTCGAAATATTCTTTGGTATCGCCTTTGTCCGTTATTACAATGTTACAACCGAGTGCTGCTGCTTCTAATGTGCTTAATCCTGTTGTTTCAAACCAGCTTGCCAATATATGCACTTTAGCTTTTTTGTAATACTCCAGTAATTCGCTTTGAGGAATATTATTGATAAAGGAAATATTTGATGCCGCTTCCTTTTTGCAATCATCATAATATTCCAGTTGGTTTGCCGACGGGGATCCTATGAAAACAACACGATATTTTGTTCCGTTTAAAGCGCGGATAACATTCAATTGATTTTTTCTTCCTTCAATCCTTCCAACGCAAATAACAAGCAATGGATCCTTGTCTGGAATATCAGGTGCTTCAAATAATTCCGGGTCAATTCCGTTTGGGATAACCCTGTAGTTGTTGCCTGTTTTATAATGAGCCTCCAGCCTGGTATATTCACTATGCGAGTTGGGTAAAAGCATTGAAGCATTGCGAATGATTTGCTGAACAGATTTTCTATGGCCCATCAGTACATAAGACGGGCTCATTATCTTTTCGCTATTAATCAAGCTCCTTGCAATCGCTTTTATATATTCAATGGTATCGGCGGGGATTATTCTGAAAACAATTCCTGCCAGCCCCTTCCGCATTTTTCTTTCATACTCATTATAGTCTACATAAATGGTGGAAACCACATAGGGTAGTGCTGATCTTTTGATGTGAATCAAAATATCCGCCGGACGTATGATATTGAAGAAATGGATTAAGCGGTAACCGGTATAATCTATTTTTTCATCGCATAGCCTGATATCCACATGCACTCCTTTTTCCCTTAATTGCTCTGCTGTATTAACAATTTGAATGGTGTCTCCGCCTTTGTCTCTGAATAAAGTTGCTCTTGAGATAAAAAGAATTTTCACCCGAATAAATTTATTGAATTAATCCTTTAGTGTCTTTCCGGAGCTTATGGTTACGGATATTCACTTTATCAAATTCTTCAAAAATATCTTTATGAAAGGCTATTATCCAGATGCTGTACTCGGCAATATTCGTTATGAAGCTCCCCGTAAACTGGTAAATAAAAATAAAAACGAACAGGCTCAGCCGGTAATAATTGGAATAGACCTTTGTTTTAAAAAAAAAATATACTTCCAGGATAAGCCGCAAAAAAACGCCTACCATGCCCAATGTTGCCAGTGTATCACCTATAGCATTGGGAATACCAACATTATCTGCCGTATAAAAACTGGTATTGTAAAATGTATTAAATACATCAGTTCCAACTTCCTTTACCTGTCCGAAACCACAACCGAACCAAATGCTTTTTTGAGCTGCAATCTGCCATCCAAGGTAAAACGAATCGAAGGTTCTTCCTCTGAAAGAAATGTCTTTGCCGGAAAATACATTGACTATGCGAACAACAAAAACAGAATCTCCAAAAAAGAGCAGCATTATGAGTATAGCCAGAAAAATAAAAACGAATGCAATAAAAAAATATGCCGGAACATTTTTTCCGTTAAAAAAAATACCCGCACCCCACAGGAGCGTAATTCCAAGTGAAAGTATGATGCCTAATATTACCCCAAAAGAAAGAGACAGTAATAGTGGTATTGTTAATAGCAGAAATACAGTTGTGGGATTAGGTAACTTCAGTATGAGCAATTTAAGGTAGTAATACAATGCAATAGGAACAAGTAAAAGCGAATAATAGGAAGGCTCGTAGGTAAACATCTGGAGTCTTACGCTTTCGATACCTGGAGTAATTTCATTGGTATACCAAAATTCACTTTTCAGTGATGGTATAAAGAGCATGATAAGCGCAAAGCATACAAGCGGGACGTTGATGAGGAGTATATTCTTATATATAAGCCGCAATGTTTTGCATTCTGTTAAAAACTGATATAAACAAAGCGAAAATACAAACGCTGAAAAGAGCACGAGAAAGGATCGCAGGTAATAAAACAAATTTACTCCGTTTACAACATGCACAATAACAAAAGGAATAAATATGATAAAGAAGTGCTTTATGAATTTGAAAATCGGAAATTTATGCAGCCATAACAGAAGTAATGGTGTAAGTATTATGGTATACAATAATCCATGGGGCAGCAAAAGGCCGTTAAAAAAAAAGTACAATAATGCGATAGGCAGATATTTATTTATGCTGCTATTGGTTACCATGTTCATGTGAGGGGCTCATCTCTGTATTTGATTAATTTTGCCGGAACGCCGCCAAAAATACCATTTTGTTTATAGGTACCAGCAAGTACTACTGCTCCTGCTGCTATAATGCAGCCATCTTCTATTACTGCTCCATCCAGGATGGTGACTTTAGCTCCGATCCAGCAGTTTTTTCCTACTCTGATGCCCTGGTGCGAAACACCCTGCAATCTTATGGGTTTTTCTATTTTAGTAAAAATGTGGTTCTCCGAATGAAAACTTACAAAGTTTCCTATTATCGTATCGTCATCAATACTGATGCCTCCGGCACAACCATAAAAGTTGTCGGATCCCAATCCCACATTATTGCCTGCACGGAATCCCTTTCCTAAATGCTGGATGTTTCCGGTGCATTCAATTTTTGTATTATTCCCGATGGATACGTTAGAACCCAGTGTTATTCCTTCTACCGACAAAGCGTCTATATAGCAACGGTTGCCGATAGAAAGCGCTTTCCCTGCTTTTATCTTCGATCTGGCTTTTAAAGTAACTGATCTTCCTACAAAAGGTATATCGGGGCTTTGTATAAAGCTGAATATTCCTCTTATTTTCATCATTATCCTGCTTGCAATTAGACCCAATAAATAGGAATCAGGAATCCGATGGTCAATCAAATAAGATTGCCCTTTAAGTTTTGAAATATATTTTGATATGATCTTAGAGAACATAAGGTCAAAATTTATTCATTACTTCAATTACATTCATTATTTCCTCTTCGGTATGATAATAAGATATCGGCAGGCTTAAAGTTGTTTGGTGTATTTCGTCTGCTATTGGCGTTGCATACATATCAAGCACTCCCTGCATCGCTTTTTGTTTATTGGGTGGTATCGG
Source organism: Agriterribacter humi (assembly GCF_009192765.1). Lineage (GTDB taxonomy): Bacteria > Bacteroidota > Bacteroidia > Chitinophagales > Chitinophagaceae > Agriterribacter > Agriterribacter humi. The sequence continues at coordinate 514,934 of NZ_VOHQ01000002.1, forward strand.
GTAATGGATGTCAGTCTTAATATGCTGGGTATCCAGATAAGATTTTAGTTTATCCCGTTCAGGATGCCGGACATTGTAAATGTGGTACACATCATGATAATCAATATCCCTGACTGGTTTAATGAAGTCGCTTTTTAATCCTTCATGATATAAATGAGCTAATTTTCTTTTGTGGTTATTGATGTCGTCCAGTTTTTTTAGTTTTACAGATAGGAGTGCTGCCTGCAATTCATCCAGCCTGGAGTTGAAACCGACCAATTCGTTTTGATATTTTATTTTTGAGCCATAATTACGCAGCGTGTTTATTGTATCTTTCAATTGTTCATCATTGGTAGTAATTGCTCCTGCATCGCCTATTGCCCCGAGGTTTTTTGTAGGATAAAAGCTAAAAGCGCCGAAATCTCCAAGGTCACCTGCTTTTGTTCCTTTAAAAGAAGCGCCGTGTGCCTGCGCACAATCTTCAATAACTTTGAGATTGTATTTTTCAGCAATATTCAGGACCGTATCCATTTTACATACTTTTCCATATAAATGAACTACCAGTATAGCCCTGGTTCTTGTAGTTATTTTTTCTTCAATTTTATGTACATCTATATTATACGTTTGAATATCCGGTTCAACCAATACAGGCGTTAACTGGTTATGAACAATAGATAATATAGTGGCTATATATGTATTTGAAGGAACAATAACTTCATCGCCTTTATTAAAATTGAAAGCACGTAATGAAAGAATAAGGGCATCCAGCCCGTTCGCTAATCCACAACAGTGTGCTGTGCCGCAATAGTCTGCAAATTCTTTTTCAAATGCTTTAACCGAATTTCCTAGTATATACCATCCACTTTCTAATACTTTGTCGAAAGCCCTTTTGTAATCTTCAAAAAAGCCGGCGTTTGCTTTTCCCAGATTTTCGTATTCAATCATCATTTGTTATAGGGTTCAAAAATGTAATCATTCTGATCAAAAAATGCTGAAGCCAGTACCATTAGTATAGCGTCAGATGTAAAATTGTACATCGTATGCCAGTCCTTAGGTTCCAGTATCAGGCATTTATTGGGTTGATCAAGTATATAATTGTTTTCTGTTATTCCGTCCGAATTGTATATATGACATGATCCTTTTAAACAGATGGCGGCCTGAATGGTCTTTTTATGCCTGTGCCCGCCTCTTTTAGATTCATCCACTCCATAGATATAAAAAATTCTTTTTATTTCAAAAGGAATAATCTTTTCAATTACGGTTAAATTTCCTCTTTTATCCGTAAACGTTTTTAAATCCATCAAATGGGCCATAGATTATTCTTTAAATCGGTTTAAATTATAAAAGTGATAATGCTGTTTAAAGTTAAAGGATTTTACATCCAGCGAAGCGGCTTTACCGGATTTGATCAATAATAAAAGGCTTTTTACATACTGCAGGAAGGTTGCCGGTTTGGATGGCGCTTTGCTTCGCGCTCCATTTACATTCCATGTTACACCCTCTTTTTTAAGTTTTTTTTCTATTTGTACCAATTGCTTTATGTATGGAATATATATCTGCTCCTTAATATCTTCGGTAAATTCGTACAAAACGCCGCTGCAGGTAACCCAATCGTTGCTGTAAAATTTTAATCCATGAAAATGATAGAATATCAGCGGAAAAAGATTTTGGTTTCTTTTATTTAGTATATGAAGTTCATCTTCTTTATTGATTAAGGTATATTGTTGTATGTTCCAGGGTGCCACTCCACCTCCTTCATGCCGCAGAACATGCACACCCTCAAAGCGGGTTGTCCAGTCATCAAGGTATTTCTGATCTCCAAATTTTCCATCTTCAAGCCTGTCGTAACACCACTCAAGACAACGTTCCCGCCACCATTTTAGCGCGATCATCCCTTTCCCGTTATTTTTAAAGCACATAAATTGCACGCAATACATCCCGTGTGTTGCTGATACATCATATAGTTTGGTATAGTTGTGCTCAGTGATTAGCACAGATGCCTCACCCATTTCATCTAAAAGTATTTTTGGATCCTGATAAAACACAAGGTCGGCGTCAATATAAGTGCATGCCTGCAGATTAAATTGTTCTATACAATAGAGTAGGATGGATGGTGTGCAGGTCCAGCAGTATTCCGCGGCATTGCGTGTAGGTTTTATTGCAAGCAACTTTTCATCCTCAAATGCTGCAAGCGATATTACTGTAATATTTGGTATGCCGGCATTATGCAAGTACTCATAGCAAGCATCGTCAAACGCTATTATATACAGATGATAAGAAGCACAAGCACGTTGAAGCGATTCGTTTAACGCCATTCCCCTGGTTAAATAATTGGAATTAAAAAGAGTGCAAAAGTTAATCATGGATTTTGGATAGAAGTTTATTTATTTGTCTCTTTAGAATTACAAAGGGAATATTCATTCTGGATGACATCATCTTTTTTAAGACCGCCACTCTGCATTCTGCAAATAACGGAATGGAGTGCTGCTGTATAGCAAGATCAATGATCTCGAGGGCAAAGCCATATTGTTTTTCGATTAGCGCAAAAATGAACAACAGCAATATTTCGCGTGGCGGTAAAGATGAGGCGTTATTACGCAAATAGGTAACTTCAGCCCATCCCGGCGTTGTTCTGATAAGCCGTTTACTTATAAATGCTCCAAAATTTCCCGCATAATCACTGCTTAACCTTTGCGTTCCTTTTACGGTCATAGAGGATAACCAAAGCCCGGCTTGTTGCATTTCCTGCATAACAGAAAAAAGTTTATCTTCTTCCTTATACGCATCCAAAATGCCAGGTTCAAGTTCTGCAGCCATTATGCCGGCTTTAAGCTGATTTGGAAGACTCCTGAACAATCTTAAATCGGTGCCTTGCGTGTCTGTTTTAAACCAGTCAATATAAGTAATGTTAGCCTGTTGTAATGCTGATTCGATAGTGATAGCCGGTAACTTGGATGTTTTTTCAATTTTAAACAATTCGCTAAAAATCCAGGGCTTCAATTTTTCAGTATCCGGTTCCAGCAGGCTGGAGCAGAAAGGAGAATGCGTCAGGTAAAAATTTGCCTGATCTTCAGGGGTTGCTGTTACAATCCTGTTGAAAGTGATCAGTTTTTTATACGATTTATTGGTTTGTTCAGTTATATGAAACTCCCTGTCATCCGCATCAAATGCGATGCAAATAGAATAGGGCGCAATTTCTTTCCACCTGGCATTAATTTCGCCTGATGCTCCGATATCAATGAGCACAGGAGGTTGCTCTTTAAGAAAATCAGATTTTAATATCTTTTGTATAATTTTCATTGCAATGACATTCAATACTACTGAATAAATTTTTATTGTTGCATTAGCTGCGGTCTATTGATCGGTGCCGGTTATGGATATATTGTTTAAATTTTCGTTTTACCTTATACAGAAAAGGCGGATTTGCTAGTTTTTTATAGAACTCTGCAAAAGCATTATATGCGTCAGCATTTTGAGCAATATTTATTTTTTTTAATTGTACAGGTGTTTCAGCTAACCGAACATCGAGCAAACTATCCAAACCTGTATTGGTTCCGCTTCCATCGCCTCCTGTATGGTATATCAATGACTTTCCGGGATATAACGTATATTTTTCTTTTAAAAATGCGGAAGCGTACCACCTTACAGCCCAAGAGGTGTTTTTCCCATTAATCTGATCTTTTAGCATTTGAGTAAATGGATAATTACCCTTAAAGTCAAATTCGTATGTTAGATTAGATTCGTTTAGTTTTTTCAAGAGAATTGCACCATCTGGTTCAAAGTCTTTCCAACCCCTTTTCCATGTTGCCCAACCCAGGCAATCCGCACCCTTAATAAAAAATGTTTCCGGTAATTTTTGCTTAACAGGATAAGTATATCCGTGAATGCTGATCACTTGTTCATCATCCTGATAGGTATGCAGCCCATCGTTCATGAAATCTAAAAAATAGGGTGAGCTAATAAGGTCATCTTCAACCACTATTACGCGCCCTCTTGAATTAACTATTTCAGAAACCCCCTCAATTATATTATTTCCAAGTCCATAATTTTTTGTACGTTCTTTAATATATATATTTTTAAATCCTTTGATCGTTTTCAGATAATTTCTTACATGCTTTACGCTGTCGATCATAGCTGCATGGGCGGGGCCATCAGAAAAAATATAGATGTCGCTTTGAGCGGCGGCTTTGTTTTGCAGCAATGCATTTATGGTATTCCTGGTATGCGGCAACCTGTTATAAGTGAATAATAGGATAGGTGCGGGAATCATTCGCTGATTTTTTGAAGGATTGTTGTTTGTGAAAAAGAGTAGCTAGAGGGTACAGGTCCTGGGAAATCCCATTTTTTCCACCTGCTGTTATCAAATTTAAAAGAGGCTAAATAGTAGCTTCTTTCAGAATTATCAATGATTAAATACCCGTTTATTTTAATTTTATTTAACGAATGCTTAATGCAGGAAGGGCGGGCCCTTCCATCAACAATAACCATATCAAAATAATTGGGTGGAAACGCATCAATTTTTTTTACATAATTTTCGAAACTTTTATTGATATAAGCATCGTCATCAGATGCATAATCATCCGGATTATACGGGTCTTTCTTATCAAGCGGGTTGCCTGGTTCGGGTTCAATTAAAAAATATTGAACATTGCTAATGCTGCGTGTTTCAAGTATGCTCTTCATTCTGGCATACCATTCTTTGTCATGCTCAACCGAAATAACCTGTTTTATATTTTCTGACCAAAAAAGAGTTGAGCCTCCAGATCCGTATTCAAAAGCAATCATTTGACTATTGATCTTTTGTTTTAGAAAATGGAGCGAGGGAAAGGTAAGCCAGGGTATCCTTTCCGACATAAGGCTCTTCTCTTCAAGATGGGCTCTCCAGGCAGGAAAGGAGCCTATAGTTGTTTTTAATGTATAAAAACCGGGTTTTTTAATAAATAGCTTTACCGAGAATTTTATATAAATCCATATTTGCCGGTATATATTCATGCAACTGTTATTTTACTGTCTGGGTTGTGTATCAGGTATTTTTTCGCTAATGATTTTACAATAATATAATAAATTAACAAATAAGTAATATTAGCAACCAGAGATGCTACCGCTGCTCCGTAAATATTCCATCTCCTGATAAAAAAATAGCTGCTTAGCATACTAATAATACAAACAAATAAACCTGTTAGGGAAACGATATAGGTTTTTTGAAAATAGATCATATAATTACTCAAAATGGGTGTTAAAGCAGCAAAAATATTGGTAACAAGAAGTATAGGTAATATATATACCACCTCGGCGTATTTGGATGGGATTATCCCTGTTCGTAATAAAGTAAAAAACAGCAGCCATATAACAATGCCTATACCTGTAAATACTATAAATAATTTTTTGAACAGTTGATTGGTTTTAGAAAGATTTGTTTTTAAGTTTTTTTCTTTCATGAATAACGGAAGCCATGCGTTCTGAATAGAAGTAAAAATTACCGGTATTATTCCCGCAAAGGAAATGGCAAGATAATATTGCGACAGCGTCTTGAAGTCGCCATACCTTTCCAGGAAAAATTTATCACTAAAATTTATGACAATACCCATTATGGCGGAAAGCATAATAGGAAAGCCCATCTTTAATGATTTTACGGCAATGTCTCTATCAAAACGGGGAACAAATTTTTTTACCAGGAAGCGTAGAAAGAAGCAAAATAAAATAAACTCTATGGCATAGGTAAAAATCAGCCTGGTATTCGCTTTATCTCCGGGGATGAAATATAAAGCACCCACAACAAATATATTAATGGCAATGATCCTTGCGATATTATATTTCTTTATCAACCCGATCCTTTCTGCTGAATAAAAATAATTCGTCAGCATAAATGAAAAAATAGTGGCCAACAAAGAGAAAAAAATGACAAAACGATAGCTTTGATAGTCAATAGGGTTTTGAAAAAGAAGTTTAACGAACCAGTAATCAATCTTTAAAAGATATAAAGGAATAAGCGTAACGCACATGGTAATAACCAAGGTTACCGATAGCGTATACAGGAGTTTCCCCCTTTCCTGCGGGTTTTTCGAATCGTGATAAAACTTTGTTAGTGGAATATACAGCCCAAAATTCAGGACCAATGAAAAAGTATTTAATATAGATAATATATAGTTATACAAGCCAAATTCATCCTGGGTCATCAGCCGCAAGAAAACAGGTAAAAGAACGAAACCCGAAAGTTTTACAAAAATATCAATGAGGAGGACTGTTGAAAGTCTTTTTAAAAAAATATTTTCCTGATACCGTTTTATAAAACCCTTTACCTGTTGCTGAATTTTATTTATCATCCGTGTTAACGAGTTAAGTCATTATGCAGGATAGCTGATTTATATGTCATTTAGTTAGTTTTTTCAGGGATAAAATAAGTGCAACAAAAAAACCTGTTAAAAATCCACTGAGCAAGCCGATCAGCAGAATATCTCTAAGTTTTTCAGATTGGGGGGAGGAAGGGGTTTTGAAACCATCAATAACCGAAATGGCCTCACTTTCATGATTGAACCACTCCAAAATGGCTTCTTTTTGGTTTGAAAGTTTTATGGATTGTTTGTAAATGCCGGCCGGGTCGAAGTCATTATTGTAAAAAGTTGCCGAAATCTTTGATGTTAATAAATACCGGTTATATTTTTCTTTTAAGGTATCCAGCCTTTCCAGTTCCTTTTCAATATATGAAAGCTGCTCACTGTATATTTTTTTTTGACCTTCTTTGAGATTATGGAGGAACGGAGTGCTATTGATATATTTTACAAGAGCTAATTGAAGTGTATCAATAATTGTATTGTCGGAAAGCAGCACATTTATTTTAAAGGATTGAATTTTTTTGGTAGAGGTATCTTTTGCCAGCGGTTCATTATTTATACTTACTGCTTCAACTAAACCTATTTTTCGGGCAGAGTTTTCCGTTATTTTTAATTCTGTTGCCAGCTTTGAATAAGATTCTGAAGCAATGAGATTATTAAGACCTTCGATTATTCCGTGGTAGGTTTTTCGTGTTAATTCATTGTGCTGAACAATCATTTCCGTTTTATAGTATGAAGGAGAAAACGAGTAATATGCATATGCTGAGAGTAAGCCTGCTATCACAAATAAAATAATCAGCAGAAAATAGTGTTTGATTGATGAAAAAAGAAAGGAAATAAATGTGGCGAAAAGACTAAAAATGTTTAAAAATACTCCCTTTATTGTCTCAGGCGATATATAATCGCTTGAGGAATTATTAGATTCTGCCATGGGTAAAAAATTCAGCGAGTTAATGATATAAGTAAAAACTGTAAAGTTATAGATTTAGTAATTGTTAAAGATGACTTGCCGGGAGAATATCCTGCGATTCTTCTAAAATGACTTAAACGCAGATGCTAAAGTCTTATTTTCCTTATTAGGTTTAAGTATAAATACTTATGCCAATATTTTTTTTATAATTTATTTCTTCCCGTAAAATTTTTCTTAGCAAGCAACGTTATCCAAATGCAAAGTGTCAAAAAAATGAACTGCTAAAACATTGTGTTAGTTAGTTCAATATATTAAATGAAAATTTTTTGTGAAAGATATCAAAAAGGAAAAGATTGGCTTAATTTTTTTATATGCATAGGCGTTCCTATGTAAATAATTAGAAAACCAGGTAGCACCCGAAGAGTGGAGTTTTACAGGAATCTATAAAAGAAGACCATAATGTTTGTATCAAGTGTTAAACCATTATCCTACGACCGAACTTTAGAATTAAAGAATCGCGAATCATTCCGTACATATATACGGCAAAGAAAAAAATATCTTGTCGCTAAAAGGTCTTTTGATATTGTATTATCCGTAGCGGTTATCGTATTTATACTGAGTTGGTTATTGCCTGTTGTCGCCCTAATAATTAAGTTGAGTTCAAAAGGAAGCGTTTTCTTTGTGCAGAAGCGGGTAGGTTTCCTTGGCCGGTCTTTTAATTGCTATAAGTTCAGAACAATGGTAGTGAATAAAGAGGCTGATTCCAAACAGGCTGTTCAGAATGATCCGCGTATTACCCGATTGGGAAAATTTTTACGCAACTCTAATCTTGATGAATTACCACAGTTCTTTAACGTTTTGATAGGGGATATGACTATCGTGGGACCTCGTCCACACATGCACAGTGACTGTGAGAATTTTGCAGAGGTTGTTGACAATTATAGATTTCGCAGTATCGTAAAGCCTGGCATCACCGGTTTGGCCCAGGTTAAAGGTTTCCGTGGTCCGGCTAAAACCTACGAAAGCATTTTCAAACGTTACCAGTGGGATGCCTTTTACGTGAGAAATGCTAATTTTTGGATGGATTTACGTATTGTTAGAAAAACGGCATGGCAAACCGTCTATTTTATTTATAAGCTTATTATTCCAGGGGCTACCGTTGAAAATCCGAAGGAGAGCGGTCAGAAAGTGTATCGCAAACTTTTGCTGGATATGCGGCAGCGCATGAATAGTATTATATAAGTTAACCTGCCCAGCCTTCCCTGTCGAGGCTCCTGTATTGTATAGCTTCAGCAAGATGTTCTGTTTTAATACTGCTGTTACCTGCAAGGTCTGCAATAGTTCGTGAAACTTTAAGGATCCGGTCGTAAGCCCTTGCCGAAAGATTAAGCTTATCCATGGCAGTTTTTAACAGGGTTTGTCCTCCGGCATCTATAGCACATATTTCTTTTAGCATTTTGCTGCTGATCTGTGCATTGCAATAAATACCTTCATGACCAGTATATCTTGCAGCCTGTATTTCTCTTGCCTCAATAACTCTTTCTCTTATTGAGGCAGAATCTTCACCTCCTTTTTGGGCAGCCAGGGCTGAAAATGGAACTGGCGTAACTTCCACATGCAGATCAATTCTGTCTAAAAGTGGACCAGAAATTTTATTCAGGTATTTCTGAACCGTTCCCGACGGGCATGAACATTCTTTTTCGGGATGATTATAAAAGCCGCATGGGCATGGATTCATAGAAGCAATAAGCATGAAGCTGGCCGGGAAATCTACTGCCACTTTCGCCCTGGAAATGGTTACTTTTCTTTCTTCCATGGGTTGCCGCATTACTTCAAGTACTGTTCTTTTAAATTCAGGCAATTCGTCTAAAAACAATACCCCATTATGCGACAGGGATATTTCGCCGGGTTGAGGCATTCCACCTCCGCCTACCAGTGCCGCATCGCTGATGGTATGGTGTGGAGAACGAAAAGGCCGGCGGGAAATGAGCGTAGTATTGGCGGGAAGTTTGCCTGCCACACTATGAATTTTTGTGGTTTCCAAAGCCTCCTGTAAAGTAAGCGGGGGTAAAATAGAAGGCAGGCGTTTGGCTAACATGGTTTTTCCGGCGCCGGGTGGTCCTATTAATATGGCATTATGCCCGCCGGCAGCAGTAATTTCCAATGCGCGTTTGATGTTTTCCTGCCCTTTTACATCGCTAAAGTCAAACTCAAAATTACATTGCGACTGGTAAAATTCTTCTTTCGTATTAACTACCACAGGCTGAAGCGAAGTTTCATCTTTAAAAAAATCAATCACTTCTTTGATGTGGCTCACTCCATATACGTTCAGGTTATTTACCATGCCCGCTTCCCTGCAATTCTGTATGGGTAGTATCAACCCTTTAAACTTTTCTTTTCTTGCTGTAATGGCGATCGGTAACGCTCCTTTAATAGGTTGAATATTCCCATCCAGGCTTAATTCGCCCATAATTACATATTCTGCAAGTCGCTCAGCATTGGGTAATTGTTCGCTGGCGCCCATGATGGCCAGCGCGATGGGTAAGTCAAAAGCAGTTCCGGTTTTCTTAATGTCGGCAGGGGCAAGGTTTACAATCACTTTAATACGGGGCATATAATACCCGCTATTTTTTAAAGTGCTTTCAATGCGCCGTTCACTTTCCTTTACGGCATTGTCGGGTAGTCCAACCATGTAGAAAAATTTTCCGCCGGTAATGTTTACCTCCACCGTAATGGTAAGGGCCTCCACCCCATAAACAGCGCTTCCAAAGGTTTTGATCATCATAAAAAAGGTTAGCGTGATGAATAGAATGAAATTACTGAAATAGTTTGAGAAAGAAGGGTCAGGTTTCAGGGTACAGGTCGCAGGGCACCACTGTTGAAGGTACAGGAGAAGTATGTCGGCTAATCAACCAATCAACTAACCAACCACTCACTCACACATTCACCACCAGCACCGGTATCTTCAATTCATGCCTTACCGTGTTTATCGTTTGCCCATGTATAAAATCCTGTAAGCCACTATGCCCGTGAGCGCCTATTACCAGCATATCGGCATGCTGTTCGTTAGTAATGCGTACAATTTCACCGGCTCTTTTATCAAACCCAAGCCCGATGTCGGCTTTATATCCTTTTTCCTGCAATGTTTTTTTATATGCCAGCAATCTTCTCTCATCTTCTTTTGTTTCGTAGTCATCGCTTTCTCTTCCCAGCAATCTTGCAGAAACGCTTTCTACTACATGAATGAGCAGGTAGGTGGCATGAGTATTGCCCTGTGCAATGGCATACGATATCAGTTTGCTGTCGCTTTTACTGAAGTCCAGCGCTATGGCTATTTTGGCAAATTTCGGTATGTTCAAATCAAAGCTGTCTTTCATATCCGGATGTACTGTAAGGGAAGCGGGTTTGGCAATTTTGTAAAATAAAGGACGGAAGCTAATATATAGCAAAAGGCTGAAGAAGAAAACGCCGGCGGTGATAATAACAAATTTCCAGAATACATTGCCTGGGTTTTCAAAAATGGCGGTAAACTCGCCGCCTACCATTCTAATGTTAAGGTATACTAAGATGAGGGCGATGGACCATGCAAAGAATTTGGTAACGGGTTTTATAGCAAATTGGCCCATCGTTTTTTTATCGCTTACAAAATGAATAAGCGGTATAACGGCAAAGCCTAACTGTAAGCTCAGGATCACCTGGCTCAGGATCAGCAAAGCGTCTAATTCTTTATCACCATAAATACCAATGACGATCAATGCAGGCACAATGGCTATAAGGCGGGTGATCAGTCGTCTTAGTAATGGGTTAATACGTATCCGGAGATAGCCTTCCATTACAATTTGTCCGGCAAGGGTGCCGGTAACGGTTGAACTTTGCCCGGCGGCAATTAATGCTATGGCAAAAAGTGCGGAAGCTATACTGCTGCCCAGCAATGGCGATAAAAGCTGGTGTGCTTCTTCCAATTGGGCAACTTCAGTGCGGCCGGTTTTGAAAAAGGTGGCTGCAGCCAGCACCAATATAGCCGCATTTACAAGGAATGCAAGATTCAAAGCAATGGTGCTGTCTACTACACTCATCTTTAATGCGTAGCGGATGCTTTTTTCATCTCTTTTAATTTTGCGGGTTTGTACCAGGGAAGAATGGAGGTACAAATTGTGCGGCATTACGGTGGCACCGATAATACCGATAGCAATATACAATGCCTCATTATTGGGCAGGCTGGGTATTAATCCTGTAGCAACTTCGGCAATATCCGGTTTGGCAAGCAATATCTCAATTAAAAAAGATACGCCTATCACTGCCACCAGCCCTATTATAAATGCTTCCATTATACGCATTCCCATACGTTGGAGGAACAACAATAAAAAGGTATCTAATACAGTAATGCTCACCCCCCACAGCAGGGGAATGCCGGTGAGCAGGTGCAGCCCTATTGCCATACCCAGAACTTCCGCAAGATCGGTTGCCGCAATGGCTATTTCAGCTAATATGTACAGGACAAAGTTGATATACATCGGGTAGCTTTCCCTGTTAGCTTGTGCAAGATCCCGTCCGCGTACTATACCTAACCTGGCAGAAAGGCTTTGCAGCAATAAGGCCATCAGGTTGCTCATCAGCAGTACCCATATGAGCGTATAGCCAAACTTGCTGCCTCCGGCCAAATCCGTAGCCCAGTTGCCAGGGTCCATATACCCTACACTCACTAAGTAAGCGGGTCCCAGAAAAGCCATGGCGCGCTTCCACTTTGGTTTATTGTGCGATTGTGTAGTGTCTATGCTTTCATGCACTTCGCTTAGCGATACATCTGAATTCCTTCTCCAGTTCATAATGTACAAATATGTTTTGAGCGGCCTGTTTACTGATGCTAAAGAAGATTCCGGGACCTGTTTTAATTTCCAGCGACTGGTCAAAGTCAAATTTCTTTATTACTTCTATGTTTGTTCCGATAGCAATATGGCGGTGTTTGAGCAGTTCAAGCATGTCTGCAGACTGATCCGCCACACCGCTTACTCTTGCCGTAATGTTCAAAGGGAGTTCGGTTAGCTTTACCTGGTTTTTAACGTGCATCTTACCCGCATTATCCGGGATAGGATCACCGTGCGGATCAAAACGGGGAAAGCCTAAATATTCATCCAGCCGGTCAATCAGTTTCCTGCTGCCCACATGTTCCAGTTCTTCGGCTACATCGTGTACTTCGTTCCATCCAAATTTTAGCTTTTCGGCTAAAAAATATTCCCATAGCCTGTGCCGGCGTACAATGCCCAATGCTACTTTGCGCCCTTCGGGGTTGAGCTTAAAGCCCTGGTAAGGCCGGTAATGCAGCAGTTTTTTTGTTTTCAGCTTTTTCAGCATATCGGTTACAGAAGCCGGCCTTGTTTTTAGTTCGGCTGCCAGTGCGTTGGTACTCACCGTTTGCTGATCGCGCTGTAAATGGTAGATTGCCTTAATGTAGTCTTCTTCACTAACAGAATAATTCACTATGACTAAGTTAAATTTTAGGCTAATCTAAAAATAATTTTTCAGTTTTTTAAATCTTCTTGCCGATTTATTTTGTACCGGGCGGGAATCATCCATACAGGATGCCTTTAAAACTCCGTCAGATTTGAAACAGCATACAGCATCGGGCAATTGAATCCTGTTTTTTATGTGGTGGAAAATGCAAAAAGCCATATTTTACATGTTGAAATCCGGTATTATGCAGAAGTTTTTAACCATTTGTGTTGCTACGCTTATTTTGCTGGCCTGTAAAAGCAGGAAGAAAGATCTTTCGGGTGAGGAACCGGTAGATATCAATGACTTTATTGAGTTCTTCCAGGAGCTTCCCCTGCCTTATGCCATTGCCGACACACAAATCAACAGGAAGCTCCCTGATTCTTTACTGATCAGCACCAAAATATTGAGCCAGTTTGTGCCAGACAGTGTATATAGCAATGACTATGGAAAAAATACCCAGCCTAAATTTTATGCTTTAGGCAAAATTGAAGAGAAAGACAAGGAAACCTACCTCCTGATAAAGGCAGCAACGCTTGCCAGGCAAATGGCCTATATATTATGCTTTGATAAAGAAAAGAATTTTAAAGCAGCCATGCCTTTGGTGAGAAATAATCCTGACCACCGGAAATCAATAACAGGCAGCATTGATAAACGTTTAATCATTACTACAAGTCAAACGCAAAAAGCTTCAGACGGGCAGAATTATTATAAGCTGAATGCCTATGTATATAATAGTGCAGGCGTATTTACCCTTATTAAAATTGAATCAAATGAGCCTGTAGTTCCCAAAGAAGTATATAATCCGATTGATACTTTTTCAAAGAATAATAAGCTTTCCGGCGATTATGTGCAGAACAAAAAGAATTTTGTTTCCATACGGGATGGAAAAGATGCAAAAAGAATTTTATTCTTCGTACATTTTGAAAGACAAGATGATTGCTCCGGCGAACTGAAAGGCGAAGCTGCGCTGGTAAAACCCAATGTGGCCCAGTACCGGCAAACAGGTGACGCCTGTGTACTTCAACTGGCATTTTCTGCAAATAAGGTAACGGTCAGTGAGGTGCAGGGTTGTGGCAATTACCGGGGTATTAAATGTTTTTTTGAAGGAACTTATGCAAAAAAGAAAGAACCGGTCAAAGACAAAAAGAAAACCCAGGCTAAAAAGTGAATACAAAACAGTAATTTATGATTCCTGCCACGCCTGTGGTGCGATCCTGTAAGATGTAAAAGACGGAATATGTACATGGTTTTGATAATAAATTTGTAATGGAATGAGCGAGGAAAATCATAATCATATTTCCCGCAAGAAAAATGTATATGCTGTAAGCAAATCTTTTAAAAAGTATTTAAAACGCTATGGCAGGGAGATACAGTTGCCTATTTCTTACGAATCATTAAGGCATTTCCAGGGCGCTATGCCATGTTATAATAAAAATGGCGAAGATACTTTATGGGAAACGGTATTTTACCATCAATCACTTACCCGCGAAATTCATCATGCGCTCATTAGAATATATTCTTTTATCAAAGCAGCGGGAGCCAACCAGGCCGAAGATCATTTACATGTAGAAAGAATTGACTTTTGCGTATTCGGCAATTCACAGCCCTTTCGGGTTAAAGTAGTCAATAACTATAATGACGTATACAGCTACCTCTACATAAAAAAAGCAGATGCCTCGCGTATACTGGGACTTGAATTAGAGCACCTGCTGTCGCCATATTATATGAATTACCTGGTAGATAATGATACTTTAATTGAGGAACACATTGCCGGGGTGCCTGGCGATATGTTTATTAACGAGTTTCTCCACCGCCCGGATTTTAATCCTATACGTATTGCCAAGGAATTTGTGAAATTCAATGAACGTTGTTTTGCACGATTACTGGGCGACATGAGAAGCTATAATTTTGTATTTGATATTACCCAGGATTTTGATGATGTGCAATTTTGTATACGTGCCATTGATTTTGACCAGCAGTCTTATGAAGGGCGGAAAAACTTTTACTTACCACAATTTTTCAAGGAAAACAGGGTTTTTGTACAATTGGTACAGCAGCATCTTAATGCTGAGGTAATAGAGCAATACCGGCAGGAGGAGCGTGCCCAGCTTTTTAAACGAATCAAATCACAAAGGCATCGCCTCGGTGATCTGAAAGCATCGGTTGATACGGACGAACTGGCGCCTCCTGAAAAAATAAAGCAACTGTCGCAGGAACTGGCGCAATATTTCGGCAACGAAAAATTTCTTGAATGCCACAGCATGGCTGAGATTCTTCGTATCCACCTGAGAGAACTTGTGGTAACACATTTGTATAAAACATGATTGAGCTTTTTCAGGTATTTTTGTTGCAATTATAAATTAACCGCATGAATTTTTTTAATCATTTTGGCCGGTATTTATTGATGATAAAAGGAATGTTTACCAGGCCGGAAAACTGGAAAATGTATTGGAAAGAATTGATGCACCAATGTTCGGATATTGGCATCGGATCATTGGGAATTGTAGTGGTGGTAGCTTTATTTATTGGTGCGGTATCCACTTTGCAAACGGCCTACCAGTTGGTGAGTAATCTTATTCCCAAATCAACCATCGCGCAAATAGTACGTGATACGGTGATTCTTGAGTTTGCCCCCACCATTTCGTGCATTGTGCTGGCAGGTGTTGTGGGCAGCAAAATTGCCAGTGAACTGGGTAATATGCGGGTGAGTGAACAAATTGATGCATTGGAAATTATGGGCATTAACACCAAAGCCTACCTGATCATGCCCAAGATACTGGCATCTTTTATTATGATCCCTTTGCTGGTAATTGTTGCCGGCGTATTGGGTATTTGGGGTGGGCGCCTCGCCGGAACTATGGCTGTCATTCTTTCCCGCGAAGAATTCGACCAGGGATTGTTAAGCGGGTTTCAGCCGTTTAATGTAAGGTTTGCGTTGTATAAAGCGTATACATTTGCTTTTATTATTTCAAGTATACCCGCGTATTTTGGGTATTTTGTAAAAGGTGGTGCACTGGAAATCGGAAAGGCAAGTACTACCGCAGTGGTAACCAGTTGTATTATGATATTATTCGCCGATTATATACTGGCGGCCCTGCTCTTATAAAATCAATATATCCTTATGATCGAAATAAAAGATTTACATAAAAGTTTTGGAGATAAAGTAGTGATCAATGATGTAAGTGCAGTAATGGAAGCAGGCAAAGCCAACCTTATTATTGGGGCCAGCGGAAGCGGCAAAACCGTTTTTATGAAATGTTTGGTAGGGCTGTTTGAGCCTGATGGAGGGGAAATATTATATAGTGGTCAAAGTTTTACCGTTATGGAGGAAGAGCAAAGAAAAGAGCTTCGCCAGCAAATTGGTATGTTATTCCAGGGATCGGCCCTGTTCGACAGCCAGACTGTTGAGCAGAATGTAATGTTCCCGTTGGATATGTTTACCCGGTTAACGTATACAGAGAAATTAAAGAAGGTAAATGAAGTGTTAGACAGGGTTAATCTTAACGATGCTAATAAAAAATTCCCCGCAGAAATAAGCGGGGGCATGAAAAAGCGTGTGGGCATTGCGCGTGCCATCGTATTAAATCCGAAATATCTTTTTTGCGATGAGCCCAATTCGGGTCTCGACCCGCAAACCTCTCTGGTAATTGATAAATTAATTTACGAGGTAACCAAAGAATTTAATATGACTACGGTTATTAATACACACGACATGAACAGCGTGATGGAGATCGGGGATCATATCATTTATATGTATGAAGGTGAAAAGGAGTGGGAGGGAAGCAATAAACAGATCATATACAGCAAAAGTAAAAAGCTCAATGATTTTATTTTTGCTTCGGAGTTTTTGCAGGATGTAAAAGCCATGCGTATGTTAGATGCTGAAGGTAAAGTGCCCAATGGCAAAAATGACAATAATTAAGTGTATGGATACCCGTTATTGTGACCTTTACCAAATAAGATGTTGCTGAAATCGTTATCATTTTAAAATGCATTATCTGCTTAAACAACCTAAACTTTTGCTTTGATCCGCCACTTGATTTATATCCCGTACTATCTCCTGCACACGTCTCCGGCAGAAATGTCGAAACTGATGCGATATGTAAAAAATGAAAAAAATGTTTCTACCGTTTTTTTGCTGAAAGATATTTTGTTTTCATCCATAAAGTATAAAATTTCTTTTATGGACTATTTCTCTTTCAAGTTTTATAATCTTGGTATAAATGAACGGAACGAGTATATCGGATCAGGAGCGATGTATGAGTACCAGTTAAAAATGAATCCTAAAAAACACAGAACTGTACTTTCTGATAAAATAGCATTTTTAAAAAGGTTTGATGATTTTGCCGGCAGGAACTGGGCTACACTCAGCATGATTAAAGCGGACGCCGAACTTGCGAATGTTTTTTTGAATTGCGCTCCGGCTAAAATTGTTTTAAAGCATTCACGCGGGCAGGCCGGCAAAGCGGTCGAAGTTTGTGAAACAGCCTCCCTGAACAGGAACTGCTTAATTGAAAAAATGGAAAGGAATAATTTTAACCTCCTGGAAACATATGTTTTGCAGAACAATGTACTAATGAATTTATCACCGTCAGCGCTTAATACAGTACGCCTGGTTACTCAATTGTATAAAGGGGAAGTTATAATTATAGCAGCAAGATTGCGGATCAGCATTAATTCAAAAGTGGATAATGTGTCTGCGGGTAATATTATTGTGCCGGTGGATAAAGACTCAGGTAAGGTTGTGGGGCCGGGAATATATGCTGATATTACCAAACCTGATGAATATATACACCCGGTTACAGGAGTTCACTTTATCGGATTCGAAATTCCTTTCTGGAGTGAATGCCTTCGGTTGGTTACACAGGCAGCATTACGTATCCCGGAAAACCGTTCTGTAGGATGGGATGTTGCCATCACCAACACGGGACCGCTTCTAATTGAAGGAAACCATAACTGGCATTATCTTAGTTTGCAAATGCCTGACAAAAAAGGATATAAAAAAGAAATGCTGAAATATATGGATTAAGTGGTTTCTAATTGCTTCAGCAGCGCTTATATCTTTGCCGGGTTCTTTGCCGCCTTCATAGCTATTATTTCAGCCATTGTTTTACCAATATCCGCCGGGCTGTCGGCAACCGAAATGCCGCACTCCCTCAAAATCTTCATTTTGGCCGCTGCCGTATCATCTGCACCGCCAACAATAGCGCCTGCATGACCCATACGCCTTCCCGGAGGAGCCGTTTGACCTGCTATGAAACCAACTACCGGTTTGGTGCCATTTTCTTTCACCCACCTTGCTGCTTCCGCTTCCATGCTGCCGCCAATTTCGCCAATCATTACAATAGCATCTGTATCATCATCATTCATAAATAGTTCCACAGCTTCCTTGGTAGTAGTACCAATAATAGGATCACCACCTATTCCAATGGCAGTGGAAATGCCTAAGCCGGCTTTAGCCACCTGGTCTGCCGCTTCATAGGTAAGTGTTCCCGATTTGGAAACAATACCAATCCTTCCTTTTTTGAAGATGAATCCCGGCATGATACCTACTTTACATTCGTCTGCCGTAATAACACCAGGGCAATTGGGGCCAATAAGCCTTGATGAAGTGCCGGTAAGATAGTGTTTGACTTTGATCATATCCTGAACGGGTATGCCTTCTGTTATACAAATAATAAGGCCGATCCCCGCTTCAGCGGCTTCTATAATGGCATCGGAAGCAAATGCAGGAGGCACAAAAATAATGGACACATCAGCACCGGTTTGTTTTACAGCATCCGCAACGGTATTGAATACCGGGCGGTCAAGGTGCTGCTGTCCGCCTTTACCCGGCGTAACACCACCCACTACCTGCGTTCCGTATTCTATCATTTGAGTGGCATGAAAAGTACCTTCCGTTCCGGTAAAACCCTGAACAATTATTTTGGACTGCTTATTAACTAAGACCGACATGATGTTATATATTATTGCTGTTAAAATAGCTGCGCAAAAATAGGGGAATTTCAGGGAATATGAAACGGGACGTTTCAGGTTTCAGATCTGAGACCTCCCTGAAACCTCAAACCTGAAACCTTATACTGTCCTTCAGGGTTGAACCTGCTTATACAATCCAAATTCTGCGAGGGTGGGATTTAGTCTTGATGACAGGATACGAAGCCGTACTTTGCTTGCCGTTACGGGGTCAAAACGGATCAATCGTTTATACCCTACCGTTGTGCCTTCCGTAATTTTCTTCCATTTTTTTCCATCCTGGTATTCCAGAACAAACTGCTCAATACGCTGCCCGATAGTAATGTTTTCCTGTAACAGCAGCACGTCAAATGTTTTACTGCCATTCAGCTTCAGCTCAATAACAGCAGTAGTATCTTTTTTCCTGGTGGTCCAGTACGTATCGTAGTCGTGATCAAGAATGGACTTCCCCCTGTTCCCAATGTTCAGTCTTGCTCCACTGGCAACATTCACGGTA
Source organism: Agriterribacter humi (assembly GCF_009192765.1). Classification (GTDB taxonomy): domain Bacteria; phylum Bacteroidota; class Bacteroidia; order Chitinophagales; family Chitinophagaceae; genus Agriterribacter; species Agriterribacter humi. The sequence continues at coordinate 534,117 of NZ_VOHQ01000002.1, forward strand.
AAAGTTTCAGTAATTATTTTCTTCCATGCCATCAGGTTAGCCACATCATTTTCATGGATCACCCCCCTTTTATCGGGTGGAATATTCAGCAGTAGAACACCATTCCTTCCTACCGAGCTGTAGTAAATGTCAAGCAGCTTTTCAGGTGTCTTTACCCTGTCATCTTCTTTGGCATGATAAAACCATCCCGGACGTATAGATACATCCGTTTCTGCAGGATACCACACCAATCCTTTTGCATTCACAATTTTTTCCCGGCTGCCCAGATCATTCCCGGTCATATCGCCCTGTGGCTTAAAAGCAAGGTCATGCTGGGAACCCGAAGCAATTTCAGACGGATCTAAATTATTAGCCGGCACTACGCTCCATTCTGTTTCCCGCCCATAACCACTTTCTGTTCCTACCCATCTTACATCCGGTCCCATAATGGCGATGGTAGCAGCGGGCTGCAGCTCACGTATAAGCTTATACCATCTTTCAAAATCATATACCTGTTTTTTCCCGTTGGGCCCCTCACCATTGGCGCCGTCAAACCACACTTCGTCCACACGTCCATAGCGGGTGAGCAATTCCGTGAGTTGCTCAACAAAAAAATCATTGTATGCATCTGTTCCGTATACGGAAGCATTCCTGTCCCACGGCGATAAATAAATACCAAACCCGATGCCATATGCGCGGCAGGCATCGGCTACTTCTTTTACTACATCTCCTTTGCCCTCTTTCCAGGGGCTGCCTGCCACAGAATGGCTGGTGGTTTTTGTAGGCCATAAACAAAAACCGTCATGGTGTTTAGCTGTAATGATCACTTGTTTAATGCCGGCGTTCTTTGCAGTGATCACCCATTGCTTTGCATCCAATGCAGTGGGATTGAAAATTTGAGGGTCTTCCGTTCCATCCCCCCATTCCTTATTGGTAAAAGTATTGATGCCAAAATGAAAAAAGGCTGTCAGCTCCAGTTGTTGCCAGCGCAACTGTCGCGGAGAGGGCGTAACATTGGCCGCTTTGGCAATGATGTCTTTTTCCGTATCGCTTGGATGTATCAAAACATAGTTTTCTTTTGCCTCCTGGCCGAAAGCGATATTGCACAGTAATGTAAATGCTAAGGTTATCAGGTTGTTCTTATTCATTTTGCTGTGTATAAAAGGTTATTTTTTGTGATTACATATGGTATTATCGTGCAGGCTATTCACTGTTCAGTATTTGTTTCGCATATTCATCTTCATACTGTGCTATCAATGCATTGAGCTGTGATTTTAACTGTCTTGTAATTTTTTCGTATCCTTTTTTGCCATACAGATTATGCATGTCGTGCGGATCTTTTTGCAGATCATAGAGTTCCCAGCTATCCACTCTTTTGTAAAAACGGATCAGCTTATACTTTTTTGTTTGCACACCAAAATGAGGTGATACGGAATGTTCGCCATTTTCGTAATAGTGATAATACATTGCTTCACGGCCTTTTACTTTTTTACCGGTCAGCAAAGGCAACATGGATTTACCCTGCATGTATTCCGGTATAGTCACACCGGCGGCATCTAAGCAGGTGGGCGCTATATCAAGGTTCATTACATATTCGTTCAGCTTTGTGCCCGGCTTAATTACGCCCGGGTAACGCATCATCATGGGTGTTCTGAATGATTCTTCATACATGAAACGCTTATCAAACCAACCATGTTCACCCATATAAAATCCCTGGTCCGATAAATACATTACTATGGTATTATTGGCTAATTGATGCTGGTCCAAATAATCTAATGTGCGTCCTATATTCCTGTCTAATGAAGCTGCTGTGCTCAGGTAGTCTTTCATATAGCGTTGATATTTCCATTCTGTTAGTGCTTTGCCCGACAGGTTACGGGCTTTGAAATCTGCATAAATGGGTTGATAGTAGGCATCAAATTTGGCACGCTGCGCAGCATTCATCCGCGTAATCGCGGGTTCTTTGTTATCGGCAGGCAACATTTTCAGATCATAACCCAATATCATGGTTTTGGCAATGGTCATATCCTGCACTTTTGCCGCCGCCCTGTTATCGTAATCATCATAAAAATTTTCAGGTAGGGGAAAAGTTACATCATCAAACATACCCATGTCTGTTGTGTCGGGTAGCCATGTACGGTGGGTTGATTTGTGCCCGATCACCAGGCAAAAAGGTTTGCTGGTATCCCGCTGGTCTAACCAGTTTTCGGTTACATCCTCAACAATATTGGTGGCATATCCTTCTATTCTTTTCCTGCTGCCGTCCATCATCAGCATATCGGGGTTGTAATAACTGCCCTGCCCGGGGAATATTTGCCAGAAGTCGAAGCCCTGTGGTTGTGTTCCCAAATGATACTTGCCTATCCACGCGGTTTGATAACCATTGGCCTGCAATTGCTTTACAAAGAGGGCCTGCCCGGCATTGAAATTGGAGGTTTCATTATCTTTAAATCCGTTTTTGTGGCTATACTTACCCGTGAGCAAAACAGCCCTGCTTGGCCCGCAAATAGAGTTGGTAACATAGGCCTTGCTGAACAGCACACCTTCTTTTGCAATACGGTCTATATTGGGGGTTTGCATGAACTTACTGCCATACGCACTGATGGTTTGGTAAGCGTGATCATCTGAAAGAATGATGACGATATTGGGACGTTTTGCTTTTGGCTGGGCCGTGAGTGCAGTACAGGCGGCGAAGAGCATCAGTGCTGTTAGTGTAATTCTTTTCATCCGTATATTTTTCATTTTTTAATGAAAGGAAAATTTATATTCTCCGCATGCTCATTTTGCATGATGTTTTTTATGCGCTCTATTATGGCAGGATTTTCAGCAGCCGCATTTTTTGTTTCACCCGGATCAGCATCAAGGTTATACAATTGGATGGGGCTATCGGGGTCTTTCATAATGTTTAAGCGTACTCCTTTCCATTTGCCCGCACGAACAGCCTGGCGGCCACCATCTTCATGAAACTCCCAGTATAAAAATTCGTGTTCCTTTTGTTTGCCTTTCGACGAAATTTCGGGGAGTAGTGAAATGCCATCTGTATGTGGCGGTGCAGGCGCACCGGCTATTGCGGCAAAGGTTGGCATAAAATCCCAAAAGGCCCCGGCGAAACCGGATACCTTACTTTTCCTGATAACAGCAGGCCAATAAGCAATCATGGGAGTGCGTATGCCGCCTTCATACAGGTCTCTTTTTATCCCCCTGAAACCGCCGCTGCTGTTAAAGAATGCGGGATCGTTACCGCCTTCGCGGTGAGGGCCGTTATCGCTTGTGAAAATAATAAGGGTGTTTTTTTCAATCCCCAGTGTTTTTAATTTTTCCACTACCTGTCCTACATAATTATCCAGCTTAGTTACCATTGCCGCATAGGCTGCATGAGGGTAAGCCTGCGGCTGATAGCCGTTACCATCCCATGACGCGTTTACTTTTTTTGGCGCTTCATTAAATTTTCTTTTATAATACGCAAATACGCTGTCGTCTTTTGGCAATTGCAAAGCCGCATGGGGCAAAGTATAAGAAAGATATAGAAAAAAAGGTACTGATTTGTATTCATCAATAAATGCAAGGGCTTCCTTTTGGATGAGATCGGGTGCATAATGCTGCTGGTTAACGGAAGTGTTGGCGTAGTCTATCCTTCTATCATTGTTCCAAAGGTGATCGGGAAAATAGTTGTGCGACTGGCGCTGGCAGTTGTAGCCAAAAAAGCGGTCGAAGCCCTGTTGATTGGGAGCGCCTGCTGATCCCGGGTATCCTAATCCCCATTTGCCAAAATCACCTGTGGCATATCCTGCTTTCTTAAGCATTTCAGCCATGGTATAGGCAGTATCGGGTAATGGCAATTGTCCTTCAGGTTGAATTTCATAATTGCCACGAACAGGAGTATGTCCGGTATGCTGCCCCGTGAGTAAGGCGGAACGCGAAGGGGCACAAACCGACGTGCCGGCATAAAACTGTGTGAAGCGTATTCCCCCGGCAGCCAGTTGATCTATATGGGGTGTTTCAATATGTTTTTGACCGTAGCAGCCCAGGTCGCCATAGCCCATATCATCCGCCAGTATGAAAACGATATTGGGTTTGGTTTGCGCAAAAGCGGTAAAAGATAATAAGCAGCAAAAAAAAAGGAACGGAATTTTAATCATTTCTCCTTCATTTTGATCACAGATAAGTGCAAGATACAAAACATGCGATCAGAAATAATTGGATTGATATGCTGAAGTAGTCCGTGCTATGGTTATATTTAAGAGTTGAGTTTGCGTTTAGGTTTAAATTTTATATTTAAATATTATTTGGTTCTTATTTTTTGTTTTCTTGGTGCTTTTTTTGCATTACTCCGGATTTCGAATTCCCGGCTTCGGATTTAATTTTAATCTGTCATTGGCAGGTATCAGCGGATATTAATGAATGAGATGAGCTTACAGCAACCACCTCGCTTTATATATTTTTAATCCCTGCTGTTTGAAAATGCTGTTGCCCTCAATATCTAATACTTCGTCTGTCCACCACTTTTCTTTGGGCCGAATAATGATCGTGGGATATCCTTGAGGTCCGGATGATACGCTTTTTATATTTTCTCCGAACCGTGTGTTTACCTTCTCGGCTTTTTTGCTTTGCACATCAACTTTAAATATGGCCGAATGGGCGCTGAGCCACAATGCATCTTTATTATACGCCCTGTACAGATCATGAGCGCCGTTGTCGGGCATGGCTACAGAGTCAATCAGTATAAATGCGGGATTATTTTTGTTTGCATTATAATTATATGTTTTTAACTGGTCCCGGGACACGGTATACAATCGTTTTTTCTTTTTGTCCCATACCAGGTTATGTCCGTCGTGCAGGTAAAAATCTTTACGTACTGTTTGTTCGGGATCATCCTTACCGGTAGTAACAAAAATGCTCATGAAATTGCCCGTACTGGAAGCGCTCACAATATTTCCATCGGGCAGTTGTTCAACAGAATGTGTGTTGCCGCCGGCATAAGCATAGAGCATTGTTTTCTTGTCGGCTACGCGAATCAGCGCCACACCTCCGCCGGAAGCACAGGCGAGTATATATTTCCCATTTTCAAGCGGCTTTGCATCACTCATCGCTTCAAACCATTTGGCATGCTCCGGTTTAATATCGGGACGAACGGAAGGCCTCCATTCCCATACTATTCTCCGAGCTGCTATATCGGCAATGGCTACACGACTTTTTGATTGTTCGGAAAGTATGATATACTTTTTTCCTTTTTCAGGATGCCAGTTTGTTTGGGCATTTGAAGTATGCCAAAATGTTGTGATTAAAAGGCAGGTGAGCAGGCTGATTGAGTATTTCATATTTGCTGCTATGGATATACAAATGCAAAATATTTTGTTCATGCATTTGAAAGTTTTTCAATTTTTGTTCCTGGTTCTATCCACTTAAATAACCCTATGTTGGAGGGAAGCACGATCCGTTTACTCGTCAGCCAATTCGATCCACACAGGGGCGTGATCGCTTGTTTTTTCCCAACCCCTTACATGGCGGTCAACGTTGGCGCCGGTGAGGCGGCTGCTGAGGTTTGGACTAAGCAGGAAATGATCAATGCGCAAACCTGCATCACGGCCGTATGCATTACGGAAATAATCCCAAAACGTATAGATCTTCTCCTCCGGGTAAAGTTTTCGTATGGCATCAGTCCATCCTTGTGCTGCAAGGGTTTTAAAAGCGGCACGAACTTCGGGGCGGAACAGTGCGTCATCTACCCAGCGTTCCGGCTTATACACGTCAATCTCTGCTGGCATTACATTATAATCTCCTGTCAGTACCGTTGGCTTTCCGGATGCAAGGAGTTCGGCAGCATGAAGCGTTAAGCGTTCAAACCAACGCAACTTATAATCGAATTTTGGCCCGGGAGCGGGATTGCCATTAGGCAGGTAAAGACAACCAACAACAATGCCGTTGATGACTGCTTCAATATAGCGGCTATGCAAATCTTCGGGGTCACCCGGCAATACACGGCATACTTCGCTGATCCCGTGGTTACGCGCAAGGATGGCAACACCATTCCAGCTTTTTTGTCCATGCCAGATCGCAGCATAACCTGCATCTTGTATGGCTTGCTCCGGAAATTTTTCTTCCGGCGCTTTCAGCTCCTGCAGGCAAACAACATCAGGCTTTGTTTCACCCAGCCAGCGAAGCAGGACCGGCAGGCGCCCGTTTACGCCATTAACATTATAGGTGGCAATTTTCATTGTAAATTATTCGTGTGGGATAAAGATAATTGAAAAATAGTCTGATTGTATGCGCATTACTTAAAATGGATGCACTTCAAAATGACAGTAGATACATACGCCGGGGCGGGCAACGTGTTACGGCCCAGTTGAAAATACATACCAGCAATATGTGCATGTAAAAAGTTTTTTTTTAAAAAAGTTGTTATTGCCGGATAGTCGCTATAATAAAATATATCCTTACTCACGAAAACGTTGTAGTAATTATAGTTATTTAGATTAAACGTTTTAGTAAAAGGTTTACCTACATTTATTACGGATAGCGATGCCTCTTTTTAATGCTCGTTATTACTCCTAACGATTTCAAACCAAAATAACCCATTATGAAAAAGTTTCTTCTTCTATCCTCCCTGTGCTGCATTTTAGCAGGCACAGCCTGGGCGCAAACCCGTGAGCTTACAGGCCGGGTGCTAAACAATGAGAACAGTACCGCAATTTCAGGAGCCAGTATTACAGTTAAAGGCACAGGCAAAGGAGTCATTGCAGGTGATGATGGACAGTTTGCTATTGCGATCCCCGCAAATGGTACCGCCATCCTCGTTGTTACTGCTCTTGGGTATGTAAGCCAGGATATTACTGTTACCGGTCAAACCAATCTTGTTATTCGTATGATCACCGGATCCACGGCTTTGGACGAGGTAGTAGTGGTTGGATACGGAGAACAAAAAAAGCGTGATTTAACGGGAGCCATTTCGCTGGTGCAATCGAAAGACATTGTGCGGGCCAATCCTGTACTGGCGGCCAAGGCAATACAGGGGCAGGTTGCAGGAGCTACTGTAACCAAGGCCAGTAACCGGCCGGGAGCGCCTTACAGTATTACGATCAGGGGAGAAAACACCATCAATAATTCTACACAACCACTGATCGTAATTGATGGTTTAATGGGTGGCGATATTAATACCCTTAATCCTAATGATATACAATCAATGGATGTGCTCAAAGACGCTTCCTCTACTTCCATTTACGGCGCCCGCGGAGCAAATGGTGTTGTAATTATTACTACAAAAAAAGGCGTTGCAGGAAAACCGAAAGTGAGCTATGATGGCTATGTGGGCGTGAAGCAACTGGCCCATGTGCCTAAATTGCGCACCAGCACAGAGTTCTATAAATTAAATTATACCGACAGGATTGCTGCGGGACTTCCGGGTGTTGTATTTACCATTGCTGAACAGGAAAATATTGATGCCGGTAAAACCACTGATTGGGCCGATTTAATTACGGACCCCGGTATTCAAACCAGCCATAACATCAGTGTTTCCGGTGGAAATGACAAGACTGTTTATCGTTTTTCTACAGGATATCTGAATGAAGAAGGCAACGTGCGTTACACAGGGTACAAGCGTTATAACCTTAATGCGGGTTTAGACAGTAAACTGGGTGAGCGTATTAAAGTTGGGTTTACTTCTTACCTTACTTACAGCGACCAGAACTGGGGTTCCCTGGAATCATTAAGAGGCGCCTTCAGAGCAAGGCCGACAGGCACTGCTTATTTTTCAGATCTTACCAATCCAAGTCAAAATTCTGATTTTAGTATAAACGGATATGCGTACTGGATGGGTATAAATGACAAGCAGGTACCCAATCCGTTGAACGATATTGATAAAACAACCTCTAAGTTTCAAACGACCACTGCATCAATTATGGCCAATACCTACGTTGAAATAGCATTGTTTGAAGGATTGACTTTTCGCTCTTCGCTTTCGGGATCTTACAATACGCAAAGAATAGGTGACTGGAGAGGGCAATGGGGAAAATCACAGATCGGAAAACTTCCACGAACTCAACTCGATAACAGGATAACCGGCAATTATACCATTGATAATATCCTTAACTATAAAAAAGAATTTGGCAAACACAACATCGCGTTTACCGGACTGCAAAGCGCCTTTTATCAAAGAAATGAAACATCAACCATCGCTGTAAAGGACCTGCCTTATACATCTTACTGGTACGCTTTAAATACAGGAACAATTACCAACCAGGGAAGTTCTCTTACCGAGCGTTCGCTGCTTTCTTTTATGGGAAGAATTAATTATACATTCAACGATAAATATTTATTGACCGTAACAGGCCGTTCAGATGGCGCTTCACAACTTGCTGAAGGAAATAAATGGGCGTTTTTTCCTTCAGTAGCTGTAGCATGGAGATTAGATGAAGAAAAGTTTATTGAAAACCTCAATGCATTTTCTAACCTTAAATTACGGGTGAGCTATGGCGAAGTAGGCAATTCAGTTGTAGAACCTTACAGTACACAGGCCAACTTATTAAATACCGGGTATGATTTTGACGGCACTGCAGCCAATGGGTTTGCCCCGGAAAATTTGGCTAATAAGGACCTGAGATGGGAAAGAAGTAAGGAACTTAACCTTGGTTTAGACTTTGGAATACTAAATAACCGCATTTCAGCTTCTGTTGAATTGTACAAAAGAAAAACGGTTGATTTGATTCTCAATCAAAAAATACCTACGGTATCCGGCTTTAGCCAGGTAGTTGCCAACATAGGCGAAATTGAGAATAAAGGTGTTGAGATAACTTTAAATACAGTTAATATTGTAAAGAATGATTTTAGCTGGAATACCACTTTCGCCTTTACCAAAAACAATAACAAGCTGCTTGAACTGTATGGCGACGGACAGAGAGAAGATAAAGGAAACAAACTTTTTGCAGGTCATCCTATCAGGGCAAATTTCGATTACCAGTTCGATGGCATATGGCAGCTTCCTGATTCTAACGCCGCTAAAAGTTTTGGACAGGTTCCCGGCTCCGTAAAGGTGGTAGATCAAAACAAGGATGGCAAGATATCTTCATCCGATGAAATTGATGACAGGGTTGTGCTCGGCACAGAATTACCCAATTGGATTCTGGGTGTTACCAACCGGTTCAAATACCAAGATATTGATCTTTCTTTCTTCATTTATTACCGCAATGGCACAACATACAGGAATAGTACCCTGGCAGGAACTTTTGGCGAAAATGGTTCAAGGTACAATTCATTGGCCGGGTTGGATTACTGGACAAAAGATAATCCATCCAACACCTATTATTCACCTTTTGTTGCCAACCCGTACAGGAGTGCCATTTTTTACCAGGATGCCAGTTTTTTAAGAATTTCTGATATTACTTTAGGGTATACGTTACCCAAAAGGCAACTGGATCGTTTGGGGATTTCCCATGCCCGCTTCTATGTCCAGGTTTCTAATCCTTTTATATTTACTGACTATATCGGGTTTGATCCCGAGTTCAATTCGGCTATTTACCAGGACGATGTGCCGTCAGTAATTTATACCGCAGGATTAAATATCAGTTTATAAATTTTATTAAAACGATCCACAATGAAATCAATAATAAATATACGGTTCGCAACGCTGTCTATTGCTGTTATCGGCATGTTTGCGATTGGGTGTAAAAAATCTTTTTTGGAGGAAAACCCGGTTTCTAACCTCACTACCGATGTGTATTACAAAACAGAAGCAGGATTTGAAGACCTGGTGAAAGCATGTTATCCTTTGCTTAGAAATATCTACCAGTCGCGCCAGCTTGTTTTAAATGGTACCGACATTTTTGCTCCCGGTGGTTATGGCGATCCAAAATTTTCAACAGCGCCGGCAAATGCAGGTGCATTGCATCAGTACGATGCCGGAATGAATGCTTCTTTGGGCGATTTGCAGGCCCTTTGGACCTTGCTGTATGCCGAGCTTGGCAGGGTAAACACAGCCATCAGCCGTTCGGAAGACATTACTACCATGGATGAAGCCCTGAAAGCTGCAAGGGTTTCGGAAGCCAGGTTTTTAAGGGCTTTGGTTCTTTTTTACCTGGTGCAGCAATGGGGTGATGTTCCCATGCCATTAACAGAAACCCAAAGTGCAAGCAAGGAGGCCATAAGGGTTCCTTCAGCAGATGTGTATAGCCAAATCATTTCTGACCTGGTGGATGCTGAATCCAAACTTCCGGATGTTGCGTCCCACTATGGAAGAGTTACAAAAGGCGCTGCCCGGTTTTTATTGTCGCGTGTATATTTAACCCGTGGCTGGAACTTCAATAATGCTTTGGGCGGATCCAATGCCGATTTTACTCTGGCACTTCAATATGCTGATAAAATTATTGATGCTTATCCGTTGGCGGCAAATTACAAAGACCTCTTCCCTGTTCGTTCAGAAAATCCGCTGAACCAGTATACAGGCGCACAAAATGATAAAAACCCTGAAATCGTTTTTGCAGTACAGTATAACCCGGACATCATTACCAATAAAACAGATGCCGCGTTTGGCCAGGATGCCGCCGGGGGTAATAATTTACATTCTGTTTTTGGCGGTAACGGTGAAGGATTTCCCGGCACCAAAGGAAGAACCAGCGATTATAATCGCTCTCAGCCTATTTACCCTTTGGGCCCTGCTATATTCAGGATGTACGACCCGGCAATTGACTCCCGTTACGACCATAACTTCCTGGAAGTTGGCTATGCCTTACAGGACGTGAAGGATTTTAAACCACTGCCATTGGTAAATCCTAATCTGAAAATTGACATTAACGCAGGTGATACTGTGGTGTATTTCCGTCCGTGGAATGATCCTGCCACCGCGTTAGATGAAAGGGGCGTTGACATGGGGGGATCAAGGAAATATTCTGTTATTAATGGCGATGAATGGGGAGGAGGATATAATATTATTGATGGCGTTGGAGCAAGTGGGTTTCCTTCCGGGGAACCCAATATGTGGAAATTCTGGCAACCCAATATTCCCTATGGCGATGCGGGAGGTACATTTGACGAAGTGATCTTCCGGTCTGCCGAAGCATATTTAATCGCAGCCGAAGCCATTGTAAAAGGCGCTACCGGTGGAAAACTGGGCGGGGCAGAAGTATATTACAATAAGGTATTGGATCGTGCATTGGGTACTAATGCCGGACTAGATCCGCAATGTGCAGCATTCCCTGAAAATATTCAATCACTTGATGCGGTTTCGTACCGGGCAACCGCCGGCAATATTTCCATTGATATGATACTGGATGAAAGAGCAAGGGAACTGCTGGGGGAATATGTAAGATGGTACGATTTAAAAAGAACAGGCAAATTAATTGAAAGGGTTTTAAAATATAATCCCTGGGCAGCAAAAAGCAATTCCATTAAGGAGATACATTATTTGAGGCCAATTCCTCAAAATGAAATAGACCTGTCTTTTCCTGCCATGAGCCAGAACACCGGCTATTAAAAAATAAATAATGAAAAGAGTTTGGTCAGGTGGATCATACTATGCTGAACAAACTCTTTTATTTTTTTGTTTGTATTAAAGTGAATGATGATGTACTTTAATAAATGTATACTTTTTACCTTTTTTTTCCTGTTCACCATTGCTGAAGCTTTTTCCCAGGTAAATAATAACGTGCAAAAAACAGACCTGGTAGAACCCATGGTAGATGCAGCCCATTCACGTTTTTTTTATTTTAGCTCTGCGTCACGGCCCTTTGGAATGGTGAACCTGAGCCCTGATATGACGTTGGACGGTACCTGGAATACGGGTTACCGTTATAATGAAGACACGATAAAATGCTTTAGTCATATTCATTGCTGGGAGATGTCGGGCATTCCGGTGCTGCCCACCACCGGCATTCTTAAAGGACAATCAGGACCATCGGCATATGGTTCTTCCTATTCTCATGAACAGGAAATTGCCAGGCCCGGTTATCATAAAGTGGTATTGAAAGATTATGGCATTACAGCAGAATTAACATCCACTGCAAGAGTTGGATTTCACCGGTATACTTTTCCAAAAACCGATTCGGCCAATATTCTCTTCGACTTTACTACAGTACTGGGGTCCTCCGCCACACAAAGCGCCAGTGTAAAGAGAGTGAATGATCATGCAATAGAAGGTTCCGTAACAATGGCGGCTACCGTAAGAAGGCCTAAGCCAATAACCATTTATTTTATAGCTGAGCTCGATAAGCCCTTTGCCATTTTTGGCGGTTGGCAAAATGGTGAGATCATACCTGTACAGAACAGCGTTGAGGGAGCGCATACCGGCGTGTATCTCGGCTTTACAACAAGTACCAATGAAACGAGGAAAATGAAAATAGCCATTTCCTATGTGAGTATAGCGGAAGCAAAAAATAATTTGATGACCGAATTACCGCATTGGGATTTTGACCGCATTGTAAAAGAATCTGCCAATGAATGGAATGAATGGTTAGGCAGGATAGAAGTGGAAGGCGGCACCCTTACTGAACAACGGCGATTTTATACCGATCTGTGGCATGCATTACAGGGAAGACGTATTGTGAGCGATGTTAGCGGAACTTATATTGACAATACCGGTGCAAAACCAACAGTACGGAGGGTACCTCTTAATGCAAAGGGGAAACCTGCTTTTCATATGTACAATTCAGATTCATTCTGGGGTGCGCAATGGTCGCTCAACACACTCTGGCATCTTGTATATCCCGGGGTAACGGAATCTTTTATCAATTCATTTTTGCAAATGTACAGCGATGGAGGTTTAATTCCACGCGGTCCTTCAGGTGGCAATTATACTTATGTAATGACGGGCGCCGCGGTAACGCCTTTTATTGTAAGCGCTTACATGAAAGGCATCCGCGGGTTTAACATCGCCAAAGCATATGAAGGAATGCGCAAAGACCATTTTCCCGGTGGCATGATGAGTAAGGCAGGTTATGAACACCATACCTTTAAAGGCGGCGGTATTGAAGCGTATATACGGCAGGGTTATGTGCCCTACCCGCTGGATACAATAAAATACGGTTACCACCAGGACGGCGCTGCGCAAACATTGGAATATGCTTACCAGGATTATGCGCTGGCACAAATGGCAAATGCATTGGGAAAGAAGGAAGATTATCTTTTATTCAGCAAGCGGGCGAACAATTACAAAAATATCTTTAATAAGGAGATTGGCTGGATGTGGGTTAAAGACCAGACCGGCAAATGGGCAAGTCCTGTTGATATTCTTCAGTATGAACATGGATGGGTGGAAGGCAACGCCGCACAGTATACCTGGTTTGTGCCACACGATGTAAAAGGATTGATTGACCTGATGGGCGGCGCTGAACCATTTACAAAAAAGCTGAATGAATCATTTGCAAAAGCAAAGGCGCATGGATTTGTTTCTGGTAAATCAGAAAACCCTGCTGATCAGAAGATGCTGAGAAGGGTGTATCTCAATTACGGCAATCAGCCCTGTATGGAAACGCCTTTTTTATTCAATTATGCAGGGAAGCCCTGGCTCACCCAGTACTGGACACGGCAATTGATTGACAGTGTGTACAGCGGAATTTCGCCACAAAAAGGATATAGCGGCGATGAAGACCAGGGGCTCATGGGATCGCTTGCTGTTTTAATGAAAATAGGTTTGTTTTCAACAAATGGCGGCACATCGCAAAAACCATTTTACGAAATCAGCAGCCCCATTTTCGATAAGATCACCATTCACCTCGATCCGGCTTATTACCCCGGGAAAAAATTTGTAATAACAGCAAAAAACAATGGCGCTAAAAACTTTTATATACAATCGGCAATGCTGAATGGAAAAGCATTGAACCAGCCATGGTTTTTCCATGATACGCTGGTAAAAGGCGGGCAACTGATTTTACAAATGGGTGAACAACCCAAAAAATCGTGGGGAAGCAATTTGAATATGGCGCCGCCTTCCATGTCATCATCAAAATAAATAATAGCAGTAACCAGTAATGAACAGGCGGCGTTTCATATACAACACTTCAGCAGGTATTGCAGCCACATGCCTGTCGCCAGGGGTATGGGCAACTTCTTTTGATCCCGGTAACTGGAAGCACTATGATTTTAAATCTTTCCGCGAAGGCCAATCTGCCGTTCCGGTTACCCGGGTTACGCCAGGTGATGGCTTTTACCTGCATACCTTTTATGATGTATGTCCCTGGAGCCCTTCCGGTAATTTTTTAGCCGTTACCAAATTTCCATACCAGGGTAAAAAGCCGCAGTGGGGCGATATAGCCGAAGTGTGTGTTATTGATTTGAAACAGCAAAGAATTAAAACGGTTTACCAAACAAAAGCATGGGGATTTCAATTGGGGGCAAACGTTCAATGGGGCAACAGCAACGACCGGTTCCTTTATACAAACGATATAATTGACGGGCAACCTGTTTGCGTAAGAATAGACCTGGAGCAAAGTGTTGTGAAAGCCTATGCAGGTGCTAAATACGATATATCGCCGGATGAAAGATCCGTCATCAGCCCCAACCTGCTCAACATGAATATCCATCAGTACGGGTATGCCGTACCTGACGGTCCTGCCGGTGCACCGTTTCCTTTTACAAAAGATGACATGGGGCGGGAAGGCCTGTGGAAAACAGACCTCGTAAAAAATGAAAAAAAATTGCTTGTGCCTATGCAGCAGTTCTTTGAAGTGGCGCAGGACGAAGAAAAATATGCGGGTAGTACCGGGTATTTATTTCACTCAAAATTCAACAAACAAAATACGAGGATACTACAGGTTTTCAGGGCACAGGTAAACAATAAAGGAAGAAACGCTTCTTTGTTCAGCATGAATACGGATGGCAGCAGATTACGGCAATGCCTGACCGCAGAAAAATGGAACCAGGTGGCGCGATTGGGCGGGTCGGGCAATCATCCCAACTGGCATCCCGATGGCGAACATGTTATAATGAATTGTGTACCCTCATGGCTCGGGTTTAAAGATATGTTGTTCTGTAGTTTTCGTTTTGATGGAACCGATTTTAAGATATTGTCTGAAAAACATATGGGAAGCGGGCATCCCAGCGTGGCAGCAGGCGGAAAATATTTATTGGCAGATGCCTATCCAAAACAAACGTATGTAAAAGCGCCTGACGGTGAAATCGCCATTCGCCTGGTTGATCTCCGGAGCGACAGGGAGCTGATATTATGTACCATTCCTACTGATGTTGGCGGAGGTGTCAGACAGGCATTGCCGGGTGATAAACTTTCTGGCGGAAGCCAGCATAAGCTTGATCCCCACCCGGCCTGGAACAGAAATTACAGCCAGGTATGTTTTAATGGTGCACCCGACGGAAAGCGACAGGTATTTATTGCAGACCTTTTTAAAGTATTATAATATGAAAAACGGTAGTAAAAAAATTTCAATGAAGGATATTGCCAGGGAACTCAATATATCCATTACTACCGTTTCGTTTGTTGTTAACGGAAAAAGTGAGCAGAAGAACATCAGCGCAGCAACGGTCAAAAAAGTAAAAAACCTGATAGAAAAACGGGGATTTAAACCCAATAGTGTGGCCAGGATGCTCAGAACAGGTAAATCAAAAACCATTGGACTCATTGTGGAAGATATCAGTAATTATTTTTTTGGAAGCGTTGCAAAGATCATAGAACGGGAAGCCCATAAAAACGGGTACAACATATTCTTTAGCAGCACGGAAAACAATTTTAATACAGCCAGGGACCTGATCGCTAAAATGAAAAACAGCTCTGTTGATGGTTTTGTAATTACCGCTACGAAGGGATTGAGAAGTGAAATGATAAAATTAAAAAGGGAAAATATTCCATTTGTATTAATAGACAGGCTGGTGCCAGGAATTAAAGCCAGTTACGTGATACTGGATAATTACCACGGTGCTGTTGAATTAACGAAACATTTGCTGCGAAACGGGTATTCTAAAATTGGATTTATTTCAATTATCAGCGACATGTCGCAGATGGTGGACCGTAAAAAGGGCGTGGTGGATGCTTTGAAAGATGCTCATATAACTATGACCGAACAGGCAATGCTGGAAATTCCCTTCGGAGAAACAAATGAACATATCATAAATGCTATTAAGGATTTTATTACCGGTAATCCGGATCTTGACGCCTTGTTTTTTGCTACCAATTATCTGGGCGTATTTGGTATAGAAGCGCTGCAACGAAATAACTTAAAAATACCTTCAGATATCGCGGTTGTTTGTTTCGATGATAATGATATTTTCAGGCTGCTTACGCCTTCTATAACGGTAGCTGCACAACCCATTGATGAAATAGCAACGCATTCTATTGAGATCCTGTTGCATATGATCAATAATGACAGGGAGCAAAATAAACCCATTGGAACAATCATAAGCCCGACTATTATCGTAAGAGGATCCAGCCCTCCAAAGACAGATGTAAAAATGGTAGGTTAAAACGCGGGATAGAATGTTTTTTTGTATAGCGGCTTTGATCGGAATTATAACAAATGTTTTTTAAAATGAAACGAAGAAAATTTATTTATCAAACATCGGCAGGTTTGGGTGGTTTATTGCCTGTTATTAAACAGTTTAAAGAGATTGAAATCAGTGAAGGCCCATTCTTTTCAACGGGAATTAAAATAGGCGAGGTTACCGCTTCTTCAGCAATAATATGGCTTCGTTTAACCGGCAGCAGGCAGCCTGTCAGCAGGCAATCTCCCGTTCCGCACGTTACTTATTTTGATGAGACAACAGGCGACTGGCATCCCCAGAAATATTTTAAAGAGAAATATAAACAAGACAGGCCGGACAGGGAAGTAAAAGTAGTGTTTCCGGATGGTTACAATATTACAAACATTGGAGGAGCGGCGCCCGGATCAAATGGTGAAGTAAGATTACTGTATAAAAAAATGGGAGCTTCCAAATGGAATAACACGAATTGGGTTGCAGTAGAGGAACAGGCGGATTATTCAATACACATCAGTTTGATTGACCTCGAACCAGGTGCTGAATATGAAATTGAAGCAGAAGCAAAAGCCATTGGCAATAAAACCAAATCCGCATCCATAAAAGGTAGATTTAAAACATCCTGGAATGCTGAACAGCCGTATGATGTACAGTTTATGGTTACTACCTGCCACGAATACAATCACCAGGATGATCCTTCCGGCAGGGGTTTTAAGATTTATAAACACATGCAGGCGATGCATCCCGATTTTTTGGTGCATACCGGCGATGTACTTTATTATGATCATGTGGCCAAAAGCCTGCCATTGGCCAAATGGTCCTGGCAACGGATGTTCGGGTTGGCTAATGCCGTACATTTTTATAGAAACACGCCCTGCTACTTTATGAAAGACGACCATGATACCTGGATGAATGATTGCTACCCGGAGTCAAAAAATAAATTCATGGGCCAGTTTACCTTTCAGCAGGGCGTACAGCTTTTCAAACAACAGGTTCCTATGAGCGACAAGCCTTACCGCACATTCCGGTGGGGCAAAGCGCTGCAGGTGTGGCTCATGGAGGTTCGTGAGTACAGATCAGCAAATGCTATGCAGGATGGTCCCCAAAAATCAATATGGGGCAAAGCGCAGATGGAATGGTTTAAGCGAACCTTCAGTGAATCGGATGCTGACTGTAAAATTTTGATCAGTCCAACTCCCATTGTTGGGCCCGACCGGCCGCAAAAAAAAGATAACCATGCCAATATCGGGTTTGCATACGAAGGAAAGATGATCAGGGAATTTGTGACAACTCACCCCAACACTTTCATTATTTGTGGCGACAGGCACTGGCAATACGTTTCGCAGGATAAGACCACCGGGCTAATGGAGTTTAGTTGTGGCCCTGCCAGTAATGAGCACGCCAGCGGATGGAATAAAGAAGATGTACTGCCTGAACATCATTATTTAAATATTGTTGGCGGATTTCTAGGCGTGGAGGTTAAGCCGAATGAAGCCCGGCCGGAAATTGTTTTTACGCACTACGGAGTGGACGGAGAAAAATTGTATTCAAAGAGAATTAATATTCAGTAACAGATACCAATAATAATTATTACAGATGGTGTTAAGTTAAGCATAATTATAAATACTGCCACGAATGCCCGCCTGACCGGACGGGCAGGCACAAATACTCATTCGTGGCAAGAAATATTTCATTTTATAATAAACATGACTGGTAATCATTATGCATAGACGAAAACTTTTTTGTAGTTGCCTGTTTTTCCTGGTTACCATGCTATGCAGTGCACAGGAAAAGGCTGTATACACCAGGTTTCTTGAAATAACGGTACCGGCTAATGGCACAGAGACGGTGTTCAATCCTCCCATCCTGCGGTGGCCGTATCAAAAAGGAAAACAGGTAAAATACGATATTCAGCTTTCCCGGGATAGTGCTTTCCCGGCAACCTCAACTATTGCTGCATCAGGATTAAACGGTGCTATTTTCAACACTCATAAAGCATTGGAGCCGGGTAAATGGTTTTGGAAATACCGCTTGTCAGGTAAAACATGGTCTCCTGTGCAACATTTTACAGTTTCCGCAAATGCCCTGCCAATGGTTTCTCCGGAAGCCATCGGTTTTCTGGCAAAAATTCCGGAAGCACATCCCAGGATATTGCTTGATGATCCCCATGAAAACATAACTGCATTATCTAAAAAAGCAGATGCGCTGGTAATAATTGCAGATGCAGAAAAAGCAGTTACAGAGAAAATACTTACTGAAGCGGATGCAAGCCTGGGTGTAAAAGGGACCAATGAAAAGCAGGATAAAAAAATTAAACAAGACGGGATAGTGGCGTTAGGTCACAGGATGCATAAAATGGTGTTGTCGTTATGCCAGGCCTACCTGCTTACAGGGAACAGGCGATATGCAGCAAAGTCAATTGATATTGCGATGGAGGTTGCCCGTTGGGATCCAAAGGGAATTTCCGGTTTCAGTGATTTTACAGACGGGATATGCATGTACGATATGGCGCTTGTTTTTGATACCTTTTATGATCAGCTCAGTGCAGAACAAAAAAGCATCCTGCTGGCAGCCATCACAAAAAGGGCCGGAGGGTTTTATAAAAGCTGGGTGAACAATATTGAATCAAAAGTATTGAGCGGTCATGTTTGGCAATTGTTATTAAATGAATTTTTTAAAACATCTGTTGCGCTTTACAAACACGAACCGGAGGCTGCTGACTGGCTTTCCTATGCATATGAATTATTTCTGGCAAGATCGCCCGTATTAGGTGGATTAGACGGAGGCTGGGCCGAAGGCGCTTCCTATTTCACTATGAATATGGAAACCCTGATAGAAATTCCATCCAAAATAAAAGCGTATACCGGTTTTGATTTTATTAATGCACACCCCTGGTATACAAACGGGGCCGATAACTTAATTTACCAGTTCCCTGCGGGCTCCTCTGCCGATGGCTATGGCGATAATACTGAAGGATTGTTTGAACCACCTGCATCCTATGCAGCGTTCGCAACTGAAATGGCCAGGCTTACGCAAAATCCGAAATTTGAGTGGTATGCCCGTCAATTACAACAATACCATAAAACAGATCTCGCCAGGGAACCCATATTAAGATGGTTCAGGCTTATTAATGAAGATAAGTTGCCCGTTGCGGTTGAAAAAGCCACACCCGATTTTCCCATGATGCATGTAGCAAAAGAAACGGGCGTTGCATCTTTACATACAGATCCTGCCAATACTCAAAAAGATGTTATGATTGCCATGCGCTCAAGCCCCTTTGGAGCTTACGGGCATATACTCGCCGATCAAAATACTTTTAATATTTTATATGGAGGCAAAAGATTATTCTATCGCACCGGTTATAAAGTAGCGATGGATGATCCGCACCGGCTGGGATGGAGCAAACATACCAAAAGTCAAAACGGCGTATTGATCAACGGAGAAGGTCAGCCTTACAGTGCGGAAGCGCATGGTAATTTCAGCCGCTTTTTGCAGGGCAGGCAATTGGCATATATTAAAGGGGATGCTTCGCATGCGTACCAAAGTGCGGAAACAAAAGAAGATCATGGAGTGCAAAAATTCCTGAGGCATATTGTTTTGCTGAAACCCGGAATAATTATTATTTATGATGAGCTGGAAGCAGCGTCTGCTGCTTCATGGTCGTGGCTGATCCACAGCATAGAAGATATGAAACTCGATCCGGTGCAAAATACATTTACATCTGTTATCGAAAACGCGAAAGGTGTAGGTAAGCTATGGAGCTCCCAGCCATATACGTGGCAACTGACCAATAAGTTTGATGTTCCTGCTGTTAGCTTCAGGGATTATCCCGGCAGGAAACCGAAAAATTTTGCAGATACCCAATGGCATTTGAAAGCCATAAACAAAACCCAAGCCCGGAAGATCCGTTTTTTATCCGTTATACAGGTTTCCGCAGATGGCAAAATACTTCCGTTTAAAGAAACAGGTAAACTAACGGGAACGATCAAACTAACCATTGCGGGCTGGGAAATTGAGGCCGCTTTATCGTACGATTTGCCCCCGCAGTTACAGGTGCGATCGGTAGAAGATAATGTTGCTTTTGCAGCTTATGGCAATGCTATTCAATTTCAGGGGCAACAGTATAATGGAAAGCAACCGGGGAACTCAAAGCTGGTGGAGCTGGTGAATGGAAAAATAAGATATGCTGAAATGGGTGATGAACCCGTATCTCCAATCAGGTAAAGGGTTTTGCAGCGTGTTAAATAATTTATCGGACATGAAAAAAATATGGACGCTTTTTTATTTTTTTGCAACAATGCTTATTGTATGCCGGCAGCATACCCTTGTGGCGCAGGGTGGGAAAAAGCCTGTAAAGCCGTTCAATATTTTGTTTGCCATCTCCGATGATCAGTCTTACCCGCATGCGTCAGCTTACGGACAAAAAACCTTTCGTACACCCGTGTTTGATAGCATTGCGGCAAGCGGGATATTATTCAATAACGCATTTGTTGCCGCGCCTCAATGCAGCCCTTCCCGTGCGGCTATTCTTACCGGGAGGCATATATGGCAATTGGAAGAAGCCGGAACACATGCCAGTTTTTTTCCTAAGAAATTCCCGGTGTTTACTGATGTGCTTGAAAATGAAGGTTATTTTATCGGGTATACCGGCAAGGCATGGGCGCCGGGAAATTTTGCAAATGCAGGCTGGACCCGCAACCCCGTTGGACCGGCCTATAATGCAAAACTGCTCAGCAGTTTGCCCACGAAAGGAATCAGCAAAACGGATTATGCAGCCAACTTTAAAATATTTCTCTCTGAAAAACCATCGGATAAACCTTTCTTCTTTTGGTATGGCGCAAATGAACCGCACAGAAATTATGAAGAAGGTTCAGGCGCAGCGGCAGGACTTACGGATGAGGGGCTCATCGTGCCCCCATTCCTGCCCAATAATCAATTGGTGAAAAATGATATGCTCGATTATGCGCTTGAAATTGAATGGTTCGATAAGCAATTGGGCAAAATGTTACAACTGCTGGCAGAAGCAGGAGAACTGGAGCATACTATTATTGTTGTTACTGCCGATAATGGAATGCCTTTTCCTTATGCCAAAGCCAACCTGCAGGAATATGGTATTCATGTGCCATTGGCTATATGCGGCCCAATAGTAAAAGGAGAACAACGTACAGCAGATGACCTGGTGAGCCTCATTGACCTGGCGCCAACATTCTTAGACATCGCGGGTGCGAAGCAATTTGGGGGTATTACCGGAAAAACATTGATGCCCATATTAACGCTTTCAGATACCGGGAAAATTAGTCCCGCCGATCAATACATATTAGCCGGAAGGGAACGGCATTCACATGCGCGGCCAGATAATGTTGGTTATCCTGCAAGGGCTATCCGCACCCGCAAATATCTCTATATCGAAAATTTTAAACCAAACAGGTGGCCAATTGGAGATCCGGCGCCACTGCAACAAGTTTCAATTTCCGATAATGCAAATATGAAGCCCATTCTTTTGGGATATGAAGACATTGATGACTCGCCCACCAAAGCATTTATGGTAAACAGCCAATCTAAATTACCCGAACTTTTTAGTCTTGGATTTGAAAAAAGAGGCCACAGCGAATTGTATGATATTGAAACCGATCCTTATTGTTTGCACGATCTTTCTTCATCGGCAGATATGCAGGCTATACGCACCCAATTAAAAAATGAACTCGAAAAAAAATTGATAGAGCAGGGTGATCCGCGGATGACAGGTAATGGCGATATTTTTGACAGCTACCCGCGGTTTGGGCTGATGCGACCGTTTGAAGGATTTAAAGAAAGAGGAAAATACAATCCTGCATTTATGAATAGAAACAATTGATACCACATGCATGTATTGTATACAACAGAAAAAAAATGAAAAGAAAAAAAATGACAGAATGGATAACTAAGAGCCTGTTTTGCCGGGTTTTTATCGTTGTCGCTTTTATTCAATCATCGTTTGCTCAAAGCACTCAGCATCCCAATATTATTTTAATACTGACAGATGACCTGGGCTGGAGTTGTTTCTCTGCAAAAATGGATGATCGCATTTCCGCTTCAAAAAGTGATTATTATGAAACGCCCAATATTGACAGGCTGATGGCGCAAAGTATGCGTTTTACAAGGGGCTATGCGCCAGACCCCATTTGCTCGCCAAGCAGAAGAAGCATACAGTTTGGACAAACCTCCATTCGCCAGGGCGATGAATCGTTTCCCGGACTTGTTCGTGATATTGCTCACCAATCTATTCCCGCCGTATTAAAAGCATTTGACAGCCAATACAGAGCCGCTCATTTTGGCAAGTGGGATCTGCGTGCGAAAATAACACCGGCCCAACTGGGTTACGATGAAAGCGATGGCGACACGGGTAATAAAACCGGCGATCTTGTTAAAGACAAAAATGAAAAATGGACCAAACATTATATTACCGGCAACCCCAAACAAATGGATAGTATAACGGCCCGCTCTGTTCGGTTTATGCAGGAGCAGGTAAAAACAAAACATCCGTTTTACCTCCAGGTATCGCATTATGCCACGCATGTAAATTTTGAATCAAAACAATCCAGCTATGAAAAATTCAAATCAAAAAAACCTGGTTTAAAGCATAACAATCCCGCATGGGCTGCGATGATCTATGACCTGGATGCAAGTGTCGGTGAACTGTTGAACATGGTAGAACATTTGGGAATTGCCAACAATACCTACATCTTCCTGATGGCGGATAATGGCGCCGTTGAATTTATTCCACCGGTACGTAACCGCCTTGACCCGCCTTCTTCTTTCCAGTCGCCTATGACAAACTTTCCACTCAGGGGAGGCAAATGGACTTTGTATGAAGGCGGAATCCGTGTGCCTTTCATTGCAAAAGGACCTGGTATAAAAGCAGGTGTACAATCGGATATTCCGGTAGCAGGATGGGACCTGCTGCCCACATTTAATGAATTGGCCGGTAATACAAAAAAACCGGGGGGTACTATTGATGGGGCAAGCCTGGTGTCTGTATTAAAGCATGGAGGAAAAGGTACAATAACCCGCCTTTCCAATGATTTTTTCTTTCATCGTGACAACAACAGCTATCCGCATTCGGCAATCATTGCCGGCGATTACAAGCTGATAAAATTCTGGAAAACAAATAAAACAGAACTGTATAATATCAGCAAAGACCCCGGTGAAATCAACGATCTTTCAAGCCGGGAGGTTTCCAGGGTAAAAGAAATGGAACGCAGGCTATTGACTTATATAAACGAAGTAAACCCTGAACTGGCAAAGCGCTATTAATTGTATTCTATATGAAAAAGTATTTCATCTTTCTGCTGAGCATCTGTTGTGCGGCTTTTTCAGTTGCTCAGGAAAAAGAATTAACACCGGTTATCATTATCATGGCCGATCAGCTTCGCTCAGATGTATTAGGCGAATTAACGCCCAATATAAATGCTTTAAAAAAAGACGGCGTTAATTTTACCCGCGCTTATTGTGCCGTACCGCTTTGTGCGCCATCGCGTGCTTCCTTCTTTACCGGGTTGTATGCTAACCGCACCGGATCCCTGATCAATCCATGGGAGGAAGAAGATAAAAAGTTTGGCAACACAAAAGCCGGTATTCCCAATTTGTACAGCATTATGGAAAAGGATTGGGATAGTTACCATGTAGGAAAGCAGCATTTTTTTACCGAAGAAAAAATAGATAAGAATCCGAAAAGCAAAACCAAATGGATTACACAACAAACATATAGCGACTGGGTAAAGGCTAATAATAAAACCAAACCCGGCGGCAAACAATTTAAAGACAATGCACCTGAAATTGTTTCGGGTGCGCATACCCGGTTGCGATCTTATTCTACACCTGTTTTTGATATTTACAAAGATGGGATTGATTATTTTCTTGATCACTATATCGCTTCAGAAAGTATAG
Organism: Agriterribacter humi; assembly: GCF_009192765.1. Taxonomy (GTDB): domain Bacteria; phylum Bacteroidota; class Bacteroidia; order Chitinophagales; family Chitinophagaceae; genus Agriterribacter; species Agriterribacter humi. Next base: position 558,429 of record NZ_VOHQ01000002.1, read on the forward strand.
CGGCCATTAAAAACAGGGATAAGAAAAAACCCTTGCTGTTAAATGCCATGTTCCTGGCCCCTCACCCTCCATTTAGCATTCCTGAGCCATATTATTCCATGGTAACTGCCAAAGACTTTACATTACCGGAAAATGTTGGCCAATGGTATTTTGGTCAGTCGCCTCTGCAGATGTATAACCTTACAGGATTCATAGGCTCAAGATACAGCAGGCAACAATGGGCTGAGATTTGGACAAAGTACCTGGGACTTGTAAAATTATTAGATGATGAGGTGGGCCGTGTGATCAATGCGTTGAAAGAAGAAGGCCTGTATGATAAAGCCATTATCGTGTTCACTGCCGATCATGGTGAAATGCTGGGCAGTCATTCGCTCTGGCAAAAAATGTGTATGTATGAAGAATCGGCCAAAGTTCCGCTGGTTGTAAAGCTTCCCAAAAGTTTTAAAACCACCGCTAAGGAATACGGTGCCCTGGTAAGTCTTGTAGATGTACTGCCCACTTTACTGGAATACAATAACCTGCAGGCGCCGCAAAAATTAGATGGACATTCGCTCATGCCGATTCTTGAAGGAAAAGCATTTGACAGGAATTCAATTTTCATCCAGTACGATGGTAACGGATCATTGGGCGGTCCACAGCGTTGTGTAATAAGGAACAATTATAAGCTGATCGTGGATATGTTCAAAGATGAAGCTTTTGTAGAATTATACGATACCGTAAAAGATCCGCAGGAAAAAGTGAACCTGATGTTTGATGAAAATTTTACAGCAACAGCGGATGATTTAATTGCCGAATTATCGGGTTATATGCAAAGAACAGGCGACAGGGTGCGCTTACCTAAAGGGTTGCGTGAAAACTTTGTAATGCAGTATAAAAAAGGTATTGAGAAAAAAGATAAATCACAGCCATGAAAAAAGATAAGGTCTTTGGAAGATTTTGTTTCTTCTTTGTATGCATTTGCTTCCTGGCGTTAATGCAAACAGGCAGATTGTATGCACAGCAAAAAAGTGTTTTACCCAATATCGTTTATATCCTTGCAGATGATATGGGTTATGGTGATGTTTCTATTTATAATCCGAAATCAAAAATAGCCACGCCTCATATTGACGGGTTGGCAAAACAGGGCATGCGTTTTACCGATGCCCATACTACCTCTTCTGTATGTACCCCTTCCCGTTATTCGCTGCTTACAGGAAGGTATCCCTGGCGCAGCCGGCTTCCGGTGGGTGTTTTGCGGGGATATAGCAGAACCCTGATTGAAGCAGATCAACCTACCGTGGCTACACTCCTGAAAACGAAATCTTATCGTACGGCTGTAGTGGGTAAATGGCACCTGGGACTGGACTGGGTACCCAAAGAGGCATTCAGGGATTCGATCAATCCCGCATTCAACAAAAACAATTTATATGGCATAAAAAGTGAAATGAATCCTGATCATATAGATTTTAGCAAAGCTCCGGCGCAGGGCCCTGCAACCCAGGGATTTGATTATTCCTATATACTTCCTGCATCACTGGATATGCCGCCTTACTGCTACCTGGAAAACGACAGGTTAACAGCATCTCTTACAGGTTATACAAGAGGAAACAAGCTGGAATCCGGCTATACCGGTCCTTTCTGGAGAGAAGGCTTAATGTCCTCTTCGTTTGATTTTTATGATGTGCTTCCTGCTTTTACCAGGAAAGCCAATGATTTTATTAAACGACAGGCGGGATCAAAAGATCCTTTCTTTCTTTATTTCCCAATGCCGGCGCCACATACGCCCTGGGTGCCCGGAGAGGGTTACCGGGGTAAATCGCAGGCGGGAGAATATGGCGATTACGTGCAGCAAGTAGACGATGCAGTAGGCAAAGTATTACATACCCTTGACAGCATGGGACTTTCGGAAAATACTATTGTCATTTTTTCCAGTGATAACGGTCCGTACTGGCGCGATAATTTTGTTGAAATGTTTCATCATAAAGCGGCAGGTGAATTCAGGGGAATGAAAGGTGATGCTTTTGAAGGAGGACACAGGGTGCCTTTTATTGTACGTTATCCCGGTAAAGTAAAAGCCGGAACAGTAAGCACTGTTACCACCACACTTGCCAACCTCATGGCTACCTGTGCCGGTCTCATTGGTCAACACGCAACGGAATTTGAAACTGAAGACAGTTATTCTATTTTGCCGGTACTTACCGGAAAATCAGAAGCGATTGCAGAACAACCGGCAATTGTAAATATTTCTTCTAAGGGAACCTATAGTATCCGGCAGGGATCGTGGAAATTGATCACTAAACTGGGTTCAGGCGGGTTTACCGTTCCATCTGCTGTGGAGCCTGTGCCCGGCGGGCCTGTGGCACAATTGTACAACCTGGCTACAGATATTCATGAAGACAATAACCTGTATACCCAATATCCCGAAAAAGTAAAAGAGCTGAATGCGTTGCTGGAAAAAATACAGAAAGCAAAAAAAGGGAAACGATTTAAATGATCTGAATAATATGATCTCACAGCCCTTATTAATACAATAGATTATGATAGTTCAAAAAGACGGACAAGCAAGAAAAGCCTGTGCTGCTTATCCTGTATCCTTTATTTTGGCTTTGCCGGCAATTGTTTTTTGTACCATTTTATTAACAGGGGGATCAGCAGAGAAGGCGGATCAAAGACCCAATATCATTTACATTCTGGCAGATGATATGGGTTATTCTGATATTGGTTGTTATGGCGGAGAAGTGCATACGCCCAATATAGACCGGTTGGCAGCCAATGGAATTAAATTGCGCAACTTTTATAACAATGCCCGCTGTTGTCCAACAAGGGCTTCTTTGCTAACAGGGCAATACCCGCATACCGTTGGGATGGGGCATATGGTAACCAAGCCCAATGCCAAAGTTACACCGGGGGCCTACCAGGGCTACCTTAACGACCGGTATCCTACCATAGCAGAAGATTTGCAAAAAGCGGGCTACCGTACGTATATGTCTGGCAAATGGCATGTGGGTGAAAAGCCGGATTATTGGCCGCTAAAAAGAGGCTTTCAACGTTATTTCGGATTGATATCAGGCGCATCAAGTTATTATGAAATTATACCACAGGAAAAAGGTATCCGGCGCGTGGTGCTGGATGATAAAGACTATGCGATTCCCGATACAGGTTTTTATATGACGGATGCCTTTACGGATTATGCGATTCAATTTCTGGATGAAAATAAAAAAGAACATGGTGCTGATCCTTTCTTTTTGTACCTGGCGTATACAGCGCCGCATTTTCCCATACATGCTTATGAATCTGATATTGCCAAATATGAAAAAATGTATTTACAGGGTTGGGATGTGCTGCGGAAAAAGCGTTACGCACGTATGCAGAAGATGGGAGTGATTGATAACCGGTTCCCGTTAACGTCAAGACCCGGAGATATTCCCGAGTGGAGCACTGTTGCAGACAAAAAAACATGGGCACGCAAAATGGCTGTATATGCTGCCATGATTGACAGGATGGATCAGAATATCGGTAGATTGATACAGACGCTAAAAAATAATGGTCAGTACGACAATACACTGATACTTTTCATTTCTGATAATGGTGGTTGCGCTGAGAATGTAGACAAACGGAATTTTAATGACCCCACAAAAAAAATTGGAGAAAAAGGATCTTATCTCACTTACGATATGCCCTGGGCCAATGTATCGAATACACCATTTAAAAAATATAAAAGATTTATGCATGAAGGAGGAATGATTTCTCCCTGCATCATCCAGTGGCCGAAAAAAATACAACCAGGAGCGGGATATCTTAATGGGCCGGCGCATGTTATTGATTTGCTGCCCACCGCTTTGGAACTGGCTGGAACTGCGGCAAACGATCTTCCCGGTGAAAGTCTGTTAGGGTTATGGAGCGGTAAAAAAAATAATCCCAGAACCTTATACTGGGAGCACGAAGGCAATAAGGCAATCCGGAAAGGAAACCTGAAATTAGTGCGTGACCTGGAAGATCCTGCATGGGAGCTCTATGATCTGTCAAAAGATCCTGCTGAAACCAGTAACCTGGCGGCCGGTAAACCTGGATTGGTTAACGATATGATAGCCGAATACCAAACATGGGCAAAGAGAGTGGGCGTGAAAGGGGAGAGGGAAAAAGTGAGAAGTGAGAAGTGAGAAGTGAGAGGGAAGAGGGAGAGGGGAGAACCAGGATAACAACATTGAAAAAAAATATTATGCTGAAAAACAAGTACACTTTACTGTTGATGATCTGCTTAACGGGTGGATCTGTTCAGGCCATTGATAAGACCATTACTGCATATGGTGCAATAGCAGATGGAAGAACCATCAACACAAAGTTTATCCAGGAAGCGATTGACGATGTGGCTGCATCGGGTGGTGGAAGAGTTGTGGTTCCTCCGGGGAACTTTATGACGGGTACGCTTTTTTTAAAATCAGGAGTTGATCTGCATGTTAGTCTGGGCGCCGCTTTGCTGGGCGCGCATACTACGGATGATTACCAAAAATTATACGGACGTGCCGCTTTGATCCTGGCAAATGCACAACACCATATAGCTGTTTCAGGCGAAGGTATAATTGACGGACAAGGTCAGGAACTGATGGTAGATATCTTTAAAAAATTAAGAAGCGGGCAGATCAAACATGACTCCTCCTGGCTTTTTAAAAGGCCATCGGAAGGGGGAAGGGCCATGATACTCTATTTCAGGGGATGTAATGATGTTTCTGTTACAGGCATTACTTTAAAAAATGCATCCAACTGGGTACAGGATTACAGGGAATGTGATGGGGTGCTGATTCATAAAATAACGGTGCAGAGCACGGCTTACTGGAACAATGACGGGATAGATATTACCGATTCTAAAAATGTAAGGATAACCCATTGTTTTATCAACGCTTCTGATGACGCACTCTGTTTAAAATCGGAAAACCCCGAAAGCTTCTGCGAAAACATTTTTGTTGACAGTTGTACTTTACGATCCAGCGCCAGCGGGCTAAAACTTGGAACGGCCAGCAGGGGAGGGTTCCGGAATATAAAGATACGAAACCTTACTATTTACGATACTTATCGCTCCGCGATAGCATTAGAATCTGTTGATGGCGGTTTTCTTGAAAATATAGATATCCGGAATGTAATAGCTACAAATACGGGCAATGCCATTTTTATCCGCCGTGGTCGCCGCAATACAAATGGAGCAGTAGGTACACTGAAAGGAATTTATATTGCTAACGTAAAAGTACAGGTGCCCTTCTTAAAGCCCGACCAGGGCTACCCCTTAGAAGGTCCGCCAGATCATTTGCGTCCGGGCGTAGATAAAACGCCAAAAAGGCCATCCAGCTTTCACATCTACGGCCATCCTTTCTTACCCTATAATCTTATCCCATCTTCTATTGCAGGCCTCCCCGGTTACCCGGTGGAAGATATTACACTTGAAAATATTGAGATCAGTTATGGAGGAGGTGCAAGCAAAGACATTGCCCATATACCACTCCATGCCATTACTTCTGTTCCTGAAAATGAAGACGACTACCCGGAGTTCTCCATGTTTGGAGAATTGCCCTCATGGGGATTTTATATACGTCACGCAAAAGGAATAAAAATGAAAAATGTAAAACTGAGTTTTGTTGATGATGATTTCAGACCGGCTATTGTGATGGACGATGTAAACAATATTGATTTAACAGATGTTCATATCCCCACCGCAACGGAAATGCCAATGATGCTTTTAAATAACACTTCAGGTGTAACCATGAAAAACCTGGTCATTCCTGTAAGTAAAGAGAAAGCAATTATGAAAGCAAATTATAAATAGCGTTATATAAATAGTATGAGCGCATCAAAATTTTTAATACTTCTTTTTTTATCCATATCGATGACAGCCTCGTCCCAGCAAACCAATGATATTTGGCTGGATGATCTGACGATCCAAAGCTATTCAGAAGGGATAAGACCTGTTACTGGTAAAAAAAATTATGCGGGTAATCCCATGCGCATGAACGCCATCACTTATGACAGGGGCATTGGCGCTCAATCCGTTTGTGTACTATCTTTTTATCTGCAGGGCAATGCCAAACAATTTGCCGCTGAAATAGGCAGGGATGATGAAGGCAATAAAGACATTCCGGTTAAATTTTACGTTGTTGGCGACAAAAAAATATTGTATGAAAGTGGTGAAATGAAAGTTGGGGATGTTCCCCAAAAAATTGTAGTAAATCTTGAAGGCATCCAAAGGTTTGGGCTGCTGGTAACGGATAGTATAGGTAACGCCCGTAATAACAGGACTTATTCCAATTGGGCAAACGCAAAACTGGTAATGATCAACGATCAAATTCCTGAACATATTCCCAACAATGATGAAAAATATATTTTAACACCGACATCTCCGCAATTTCCCAAAATAAATTCTGCAAAAGTTTTTGGAGCAACGCCGGGTAATCCATTTCTCTATACCATAGCGGCAAGCGGCAGCCGGCCTATGCAATTCGCAGCAAACAATTTACCCCTGGGGCTTACCCTTGATTTAAAAACCGGCATCATTTCAGGATCAGTGGAACAAAGAGGTACTTATATTGCTACACTTAAAGCAAAAAATACTTTTGGTGAAGCAACAAAGCAATTACGAATAAAAATAGGAGATACCATTGCCCTTACTCCGCCTATTGGCTGGAATGGGTGGAACTCATGGGCACAGCACATTGACAGGGAAAAGGTGATCGCCTCTGCAGATGCCATGGTAAAGACAGGGCTGCGTGATCACGGATGGACTTATATCAATATTGATGATGCCTGGCAGGGAAAGCGGGGTGGAGAAAACAATGCCCTTCAGCCCAATGAAAAATTTCCGCGGTTCAAAGAAATGGTTGATTACATTCATTCACTGGGTTTGAAAGCAGGATTGTATTCTACACCCTACATTTCCAGCTATGGAGGTTATGCGGGCGCTTCGTCCGATTTTGAAAAAGGCGGAGAAACACATGAATCCATTATGGTCAACCGCCGTTCCTTTAACCGCATTGCCAAATACCGGTTTGAGATCAATGATGCTTTGCAAATGGCAGAATGGGGCTTTGATTTTTTGAAATACGACTGGCGAATTGATGTAAATTCCGCGGAAAGGATGTCTGCAGCATTAAAAAATTCGGGAAGGGATATCGTTTTGAGCTTATCCAATTCGGCGCCTTTTGAAAAGATAAATGACTGGATGCGGGTATCCAATATGTACCGCACGGGGCCTGATATCCGGGATAGCTGGACTTCTCTTTATTTAACTGTATTCTCTCTTGATAAATGGGCGCCTTACAGCGGACCGGGGCATTGGAGCGATGCGGATATGATGATCGTGGGCAATGTTTCTACTGGTCCGCATCTGCACCCCACCAGGTTAACACCCGATGAGCAATACAGTCATGTAAGCTTATTCAGTTTACTGGCGGCGCCTTTGTTGATTGGTTGCCCCATTGAGCAATTAGATGCCTTTACGCTGAACCTGCTTACCAATGACGAAGTAATTGAAATTAACCAGGATCCCCTGGGAAAAGCAGGGCGTTTATTGTATGAGGAAGACGGCGTGCAGGTTTGGCTTAAACCGTTAGAAGATGGTTCCTATGCAGCGGGATTGTTTAATACAGGCGGATATGGCACAGACCCTCAATCGTATTTCCGGTGGGGCGATGAAAAAGCTAAATCATTTGAATTGAATTTTGAGAAAATAGGGCTGAATGGTAAATGGAAACCACGGGATGTATGGCGGCAAAAAGATATAGGTGAATACAGTAGCTCATTTAAAACCAGTATTCCGTATCATGGCGTGGTTTTGCTCAGGTGCTTTCCGGATGAATAATCAATATCCCGCGGCATAAAAATTCAGTATCCGCTTTTTATTGAGTAGAATTTCTTACTATGAGTTCTGACTTGAAAATTGTTTTATCAAGCGTTAAGTGGATCGGTTTTTTCTCAATTATTTTAAATAGAATGGAAGTTGCCGCACTGCCTATTTCATAGGCTGGTTGCGTAATGGTTGTCATGGAAGGGTTCAGAAGCGCGGCCGTTCTTAAATTACTAAAGCTGATGATTTTAATTTCTTCGGGAATTTTTAATTTTAATTCTTCACATATTTTATAGGAGGAAATAGCGTCTTTTTCTACCGAAGCAAAAACGCCATCGGGCCGGTTGGTGCTGCTTAATAATTCCCGGATCAATTGGTTGTTATGCTCCTCATCATTGCTACACTGGATAATCATGCTGCTGTCTGTTTCTAATCCATTTTTTTTCATGGAATCCAGGTAACCGTTCATTCTCCTTTTGCTGATAGACAGCGAAGGGGAAATGGAAATGAATGCAATGCGTTTGCAGCCTCTCTCAATTAAATGCTCAGTAGCACAGAATCCGCCGCTGTAATCATCCGTTGTGATCTTGGGAGAATCAATATCATCGGCCACCCTGTCAAAAAACACGAGCGGTATATTCTTTTGCTTTAATTCTTCAAGATGAGTAGTGTTTACCGTTTGGTTGGATATAGAAATCAATATGCCGTCTACCCTTCCATTTTGTAAGAGATTGGTAATGGCAATTTCTTTTTTTATTTCCTCATGCGTCAGGTAAATTAAAACATGATATCCTTTTTCCTGTGCAATAGATTCGATGCCCTTAATAACCAGGCAGAAAAAATTATTATCAATTTCCGGTATTACTACGGCAATGGTTTTACTTTTTTGTTTTCTTAAGCTACTGGCAAACGGGTTGGCCTCATAATTTAATTCCCTGGCTTTTGCCAATACTTTTTTTTTGGTTGATGCGCTTATCTCATGGCTGTCTCTTAAGGCCTTGGATACGGTGGAAATGGATAAATTGAGTTCTTTGGCTAATTGTATAAGTTTCATACGCACAGTGTGGTTTTGGCAGATTAATGAATGCACAACTTATTTTTTTCAAAAAAGCCCATAAGAAAGGTCATACATTAAGGGATGAAAGCAGGATTAAACTTACAAAATTTCTTGTAGAACTGATACGTATATTTTATCGGTGATTTGACATTGCTGTGATCAGCGTTGCGGCTGCCCCGGTTGGTGTCCTCACCAACCGGTTACAATTTGAAATGAGCCCATCATTATTTGTATTATTTACACTTAAATTTTGAGGGGTATGTTTGACCGGTCTTAGCAATATAATTGATTTTATTTTTTCAGCGAGGCCATATCAATGACAAAGCGGTAACGCACATCGCTTTTTAGCATGCGTTCATAGGCTTCGTTGATATCCTGTATGTTGATCATTTCAATTTCTGATACGATATTATGCTCACCACAAAAATCCAGCATCTCCTGCGTTTCGGCAATGCCGCCTATTACGGAACCGGCAACGGATTTTCTTCCCATGATCATGGGCGTGGTTTCTAAAAAAGGATCCAGTCCGCCTAAATAGCCAACCAAAACCAATGTGCCACTGATATTTAAAGTAGAAATATAAGGGTTCATATCGTGAACATAAGGAACGGTATCAATGATCAGGTCAAATTTTCCTTTAACGGATTTCATTTGACTGTTGTCGGTTGAAATAACCACAGCATCTGCTCCCAGTTCCAAAGCATCTTTTTCTTTTGCCTGTGTCCTTGAAAAGAGTGTGACTTCCGCCCCTAAACCTTTTGCCAGTTTTATCGCCATATGTCCTAAACCGCCTAATCCTATCACGGCTACTTTACTTCCTTTTCCTGCTTTCCAGTGCTTTAGTGGCGACCAGGTAGTAATTCCTGCGCAAAGCAATGGGGCGGTTGCAGCCAGATTGAGGTTTCCGGGCACTTTTAGTACAAAGTGCTCATCCACAACAATTTTTTCAGAATAACCGCCGTAGGTCCGTCCACCTGAATATTTATCCGGGCTGTTGTATGTTCCGGTAAACCCCGGAATGCAATACTGTTCCAAATCTTTTTTACAGGACGCACATTCCCTGCATGAATCAACCATGCATCCTACCGCAGCAAAATCACCTGCTTTAAATTTTGTTACCTCACTTCCAACCTGGGTTACCCTGCCCACAATTTCATGCCCCGGAACTGTGGGATAAACAGTGCCGCCCCAATCGTTCCGGGCTGTATGTAAATCAGAATGACAGACGCCACAAAATAAAATATCAATTTCCACATCTTTTGGTGTTACTGCTCTCCGCCCGATACTTAGCTGTTTTAATGAAGCTTCGGCTGCTTCAGTGCCGTATGCTTTTACTTCAAATTGTTTCATAGCTACTTATTGTGTTTATTTTAATTTCTTAATGGTATCTGAACGGTCTAATCTGGCATTACTTCATTCAAACATCTTCCTGCATTTAATATTCTGGTTTTAGCATTTCAATTTCTATGGCTGATCATTTCTATAAAAGTAAAGCTACCGAATACTTCAACACACATAGTTTGTTGCTTGCTTTTGATGATGCGCATTGCATGATATAATGCAAAAAAATAAGCGTTAATTCGGATTTTTTCGAATCAGGTGCGATTATTTTACATAAGTAACTTTGCCTGAATTGCAATGCTTTGGCAATGTGAGGACCCATTGCCAAAGCCATATATCTGCTGTTCGTTATTTTGATTCGAGGAAACCAGGGTGTGTCCCGGAAGCGCAGGAGCCAGGCAGGCCATTTTGTCCCGAAAGGTTTCGCGATTGGCATTCGCCGGCTTGTGTGCCTTGTTACGCAAATGGCGGATGCCTGACATGGTGCGTTGGCGAGCTTTCTCTCATCTGCAAAGCATCTTTCACCCAATGAAATTCAGGAGGGATGGCGATTTGTATTTGCTGTCCATCAGCTTCATTTCCAGATCTTTGTCGGGAAATATTTTTAAGAAAAGCATCCAGCGCAATTGTGCAATGCGTTGTGCATTACCATTCAATCCTGTGTGCTGCCACATGATCTGGTGGCTGCTATTGTTCCTGAAATGTTATTCATACTGTTTTTCTTTTTCTCTTTTTCTTTCTAAAGACTTCAAGGACCAGCAGGACATTGGGTTGAGTCATGGTAGTCGTTTATGTCCTTTAAACATTATTGTTTTTTATTTCTCTGATTAATTCTTGCCTTTGTCATTCTTTCACGTAAGCCACCCTCTTTAATGAAGGCGGTTTCCAATTGTTTTATTTGCTGACTTAGGAGGTAATTTGCTACTTTAATAATCCCAATCATTGCATTGGCACATATTTCCGGGCTTTCATGTTCAATAGCTTTTTTAAAGGTTTCATAGTTGCCATTTGGTATTCTGTTGAGCTCCCTTAATCTTGCAACTAACCTATGCTCCTTATCCCACTTCGGTAATTTATTCGTTCTTAAAAAATCCTCGTAGTCAATGAGAAGTTCCTCAAGTGAAGCCCGGGCAACATTTGTCAGTTTTATTTCTGTTTCTTTTGAGGTTGCTGATGCCATGCTTGCTTCGGCAATGTTCTGCTTGCCACTCCTGGCGGCTTGTACCATTTGGTCTATGGTTCTGTCGTATTTCTGAAAGAATCTTTTGGTGAAATAAACCGTGCCATCATAAATGATCTCCGCTTTCTGATAAGTGATCAGTTTGCGGTAACCACCATGGGTGGGAATAAATCCTTCGGTATTTTTCTTCTTTTCTTCCATTTACTATCAGACAACTTTATACAATTCGTTTTATAGTTCTTTTAGTCGTCCGTTTAGTGTTACACTGTCGTCAAATACGCTTGCTGCGTTCGGGATTTGAGAAGGCAGGTAATTCATTAATTGCCCCGCCCGGTACAAATGTCCATTTGAAGATATATTGTTGAAGTTAAGAACTATAACTGAAAATTGAACGTCGGGCCCGAACCACTGCTGATGCCTGCACTTAACTGATGTCTTACCCATAGGCAATAATAGTTTCAAATTCTTCCATTTTACTCCGGCACAAGTATTTATAATTACGCCTGCCATTTCCCTGTAAAAACTTTTGAAAGTTTGAATATCACCTGGAATAGTAAATCGGAGATCAGTAAGCCTTTTTCTACAGTGTCAAAAAGTAGCTTTTGACTTTAAGTTGCGCTGGGGTCTCACGCTGCGCTTCTTATTCAAGCGGTGACGACCCCAGGGGGACGTATATTTTCTTAAGCAACTGGCAAACGGGTTGGACTCATAATTTAATTCCCTGGCTTTGGGTAATTGTATAAGTTTTAGCAATTTATTCAGGATATATGAATGCAGTTGTTCCTTAAGCAACTCAGTTGTTCGGGCTGCTTATTTTTTATGCAGCGGGGGTTCAAAATCTACCTCACCTTACAGATAAAACCTCCGTTCAGCAGCGAAGGTTTATTATACAGGAACGGGTTCCCGTCAATCGTTGTCATAACAGCCCCGCTGCTTTCGGCAATAGCCTGGCCGGCTGCCGTATCCCATTCCATTGTTGGCCCATGACGGTAATAGATATGCGCAGCGCCTTCAGCAATTCTGCAGAACTTCAGCGAGCTGCCGGCAGCTATATGGCTAACAACCGGGTAATCCCGCAAAGCTTCATCCTCTTCGGCGCTTGCATGCGACCGGCTTCCGATAGCAATCCATTCGGTAGCCTGTTTGTCTGCGCTAAGCTTTGCAGCAGCTTCACCATTCCCTTTTCTCCAGCTTCCCAAAGCAGCGCATCCGGTATACAATGTCTTATAAACCGGCGCATAGATAATGCCCAATACGGGCCTGTTAATGTGAATCAGCGCGATATTGACTGTAAACTCATCACGCCTGAAAATAAATTCCTTGGTTCCGTCAAGCGGATCTACGCACCAGAAATATTCATAATGCCGCCTTTCTTCATAGGGTATATCAGCGCCTTCTTCCGAAACAATGGGCACCGTGCTATCAATGTCAGCTAATGCTTGTATGATAATATCGTTCGCTTGTTTATCCGCAATAGTCAGGGGCGTATGATCGCTCTTTACAGACACTTTAATTTTTTCCCCGGAATGGTATATGTCAAGTATCGCTTCTCCCGCTTTAACCGCAATATCAGACACCTGCTTTATCAGTGTTTCAGTGATGTTCATTATACTATTTTTCCCTGCTTTTAATGGCGTTAATGATCTGCAGTTGGGGCTGCCTTTTTTCAATATCCGATTTTGGCGCCGTTTGCATAAACTGTTTTTTGAGCTGTGCGTTTTCTTTGTCGTACCGCTCTATTGCTGCTTTGCTAACCAGCGATTTATTGGAAACCGGGCTGTATAGCGGGTAGCCAAGTTCCGTGAGCGTATCCCTGGCAATCCATTCAAATAGTTCAATTTCTTCCGCTGTCAGCTCTTTCAAAAATTTTTGTGTATTGTTCTTCATAATGGGCTTCTGCAGGTTCTTCCACATATCACCGGATGCGGCAGCCCGTTTTGAAGTATCGGATTCATAAAATTTCAGCATCTTTTCATGAAATGGGATATCCAGGAAGCTGCACAACGACCTGATGGATTCTTCCGGTTTGCTCACCAATGCTTCATAGTTCAGCAGGTATACGCGCTCTTTTCCATAGCTATGGTAAAGATCAAGGCAGATATCCTGCTCTTCTTTCCATTGTTTGGCAAGGTGGTATATGTGCTTATCACCTACAATCGCTTTTTTAAAGGATAAGGCTACATCCCTGCCATCCCTGTATAGAAATATATACTTCAGGTTCAGTCCATACTGCTCCATCGCTTTTGAATAAAAAAGATTCTGCATGCTCTTACAGCACCAGTAACGGGCATGCTTGCTTTTGGCCGCCTGTTCATATATCAGCCTGAAGGCTTCGAAGAGGTGATATTGAGCAGACATTTCAAATAATGCCGCTTTATCAAAGGAAACATTTTCCCAGGGAACAGGATTCGCGGCTGCATAGTCAACCATATCGCTTATGAGTAAACGATAATGACCTGCATTTAGCGGCTCATACAATGGCATCAGCGGCATAAAGATCATAAGAAAATGCGGCGGATGTGGCGCTGCTATTTCGGGGCTTTGTTCCAGTATCACTCTCAGCAGGTTTGAGCCCGACCGTTGTGTGCCAATAAATTGAATTCCGGGTAACGACATAGTTTATTATTTTGAAAAATACCAGATGCCATATCCTGCTAACGCGGAGGAAAGGATAATATATACCGGGCTTACTTTATACCTGAACGAAGCGATAAAAGAAATAACGGTAATAACAGCAAGGGAAATACTCCAGGTTACCTGTTGTCCTATTTTTACTGCCGCGCCTATAATTAATCCTATCACAACAGCTTTCACTCCGGCCAATATTTTTTTTGTAAGGACATGATGCTTTAGCCCCCCATACAGCCTCGACACCAGGATCATTAGTATAGCCGAAGGCGCAAAAATAGCAATGGTAGCCAATACGGCGCCCATAAGGCCTGATAATTTATAACCGATAAATGTAGCGCTCACCAGGATGGGGCCGGGTGTTGCCTGGCTGAAGGCTATCGCATCAAGGAACTCCTGGTTGGTAAGCCAGTGCATTTCAGTAACAAAAAGATTTTGCATAATGGGTATCATCACATAGCCCCCGCCAAAAAGCGTGAGGCTGATGCCACCAAAAACCAGGATCATCTTAACAATGATATTATGGGTATACTGCTGCGCATTGCTTATAAAAAGCAGCATAATACTTCCGAGCCCCGTTAATGCCGCAAGCGAACTTTTGCTGAGCCCGAACACGGGTTTTTGAGCCGGTGCGCTTTCCGGAAGGGGTTTTTCTCCGTCCATATTAAGCCATGCGCCGAGAACTCCGCCGGCAATAATGAAGGCGATAGTGAGGAGGAAACTGTTGGTGAGTATAATGCCTGCTACACTCAGTATACAAATAATGATTTTGGCCTTGTTGTCTGTAAGCGATTTGGAAAACAACTGGAAACCGGTTGAGGCTATGATTGCGCTCACCGCGCCGGTTACATAATACATCACTTCTTTAAATTGCTGATGGTAGCCGAATTTGAAATACGCCGAGCTAAGCATAAGCATAGCAGTACAGGCTGGCAATATTACTCCGGTCATGCTCACCACTGCGCCCATTCGCTTTCTCAGGTCGTACCCGATATAGGCCACAACATTAACGGCCATAGGACCCGGCAATAAACTGGCAATACCCACCGCGTCAAGTATGGTTTCATTCTTAAGCCTTTTGTCCCTGTCTACCATTATATTTTTGATAACAGCTACCAATGCCATATTTCCTCCAAAAGAAACCATGCCTACTTTAAGAAAAGTGAAGAAGAGATAGGTAAGTGATGCAACACCTTCTTGTTGGTCGTTTTGGGATTGTTCGGTTATCATGATACATTTACGACTTGTTATTGTTTGTTGGCGACTTATAACCGGTACGAACGGATGCATTCCAAATTGTTGCATTGCTTTGCTTCATGTGG
Organism: Agriterribacter humi; assembly: GCF_009192765.1. Lineage (GTDB taxonomy): Bacteria > Bacteroidota > Bacteroidia > Chitinophagales > Chitinophagaceae > Agriterribacter > Agriterribacter humi. Next base: position 573,764 of record NZ_VOHQ01000002.1, read on the forward strand.
GCGGTGAGAAGCTGCCTGCCGGTCAGGCAGGCACCGCCCACGGCGGACGCCCCGGTTGGTGTCTCCAACAACCGGCGGCAATTTGGAATGCGCCCATATGAACATTCACAGCACATGCATATTCTGTGAGCCGGCTTGTATAAGCGGCAATATGTGGCTATATACTTTCTCCATACTCAGGTAAGCTGTTTCTTTGTCGGTATGAACGGTCAGTTGCGCATACACAGCAGGTTCGAACGCAGCACCAATGCCGGTAAAATCGCTTATCTCATTGTTGCGGGCTTTTTTGTACAGGCCTTTTACATCGCGTTCCTCGCATACCTGCAAAGGACAATCCACAAAAACTTCATAATAGGCATCACCTGTTATTGACGCTGCCAGTGCCCGCAGTTGCTGTAGTGGTGTTATAAAAGAACAAATCACAACAATATTTTTTTGAACAAGCAGGTTCGTGAGTTCCGCCGCGCGACGGATATTTTCTGTACGGTCGGCCTCACTATACCCGAGATCTTTATTCAGCGTTTTTCGCAATTCATCACCATCAAGCACAACAACGAAATAATTTTCCTCCGTTAACTTTTTCTCCAGCAAAAGAGCAATCGTGCTTTTACCGGAGCCTGAAAGTCCGGTGAGCCAGATTGCCATTCCCTTCTGTTGCAATAAGTTTTCATTTTCCTTCGGGAAAAAAGGATTGGAGGATGCTATATCTTCTATCAATTTCATCGCTGCAAATTCCAATGGTTCCGTTTTTTAATGTTTGAAATTTTTGTGATGCTTTATTCCTTATCACAGTTTATTGCTCCGATATTTCCAACAGCCACCCTTTTCCTTTTTCTACCGGTATTGTATCCGTTGCATTAAAAGTTCCCGCTTTTTGAAAGTTACTGATATCAGGCGCTATAATTCGCGCTTTTGCTGCATCTATTCCCAGTTTTTTCCAATCAATGTTCAGTGTGATCTTTGTATCAGTACTATCCCAGCTTGCAATGGAAACCAGCGCCGATCTCTCCTTTTGATATACGGTAGCCAGCACATTTATGTTGCTGGTGGTTACGGGGCAGTTGTCGCTCCAGTAACCGATCATCCTGGCGCCCGTCATCCCAAACGAATCCCATATTTTCCAAATTCCACCTGGGTTGTTACCATCATAAGGCATACGGTTGGTCATTCCATATACCATTCCCCGCCAGGGATTACCGCCTTTTTCGAGCATTTCACCCATCAACCCAAACGGTATGCCGCTAACCTCTGTAAGAAAGAAATCCGGGCCGTTGTTTTCATAATCGAAATACTCGCCAAACCATAGCCGGTTGATATAGGGGAAATGTTCAAGGTACAGGTTGGCGCTGTTATTATAGCCATCGCGTTTATTGAACTGGTTGGCAGAATGCAGGTCAATAATACCGGGATGACCGTTTTGGGTAAGCACACGTTTAATGCGTTTCATTGTAACGCGGTCGAACGCCACATCATCAAGATATATACCATCAATACCTACATTGTTCACCAGCCAGTTCATTCCCTCTACATAATAGTTGTGCCAGCGGCTCATGCCACTGTTGATGATGGCCGCGTCTTTTATTTTCGGTACAAACCATGCGTCTATATAGTCATCTCCCAGGTGCTCCTGCAGCCAGCTATAACCTCCGCCCTGGCCGGGTGAGTATATTTCATGCCCGAGACTCCGCATGGGGAATGTTTCATAAGCCCTGTTCGACAACTCCCTTACAGTATTGTAGATCTTTACTTTTAATCCTTTGTCATGCGCTTCATCAATATAGGCTTTCATCTTCTTCCATTCAATAAACGGGTAATTGATCCATGGGTTGATGGCATTGGCGTGATGGATATTGATGACCGAGGCGCCTGCCGCTTTAACTGTATCAATGGGATCATATTTATGGTAAAAACGGGTTTGCCACTGAAAATCGGTATTGACAGGATGAAAGGGTGTAATGAGCAACGTAAAGTTGAAGAAAAGTGAATCGCCTTTCTTCATGAATCGCTCACCGGAGTAATTCTTTACATTTACGCTATTGCCTTCTTCTGTTATATTGATGCCGCCTTTGTTGTCGTTACCCCACGATGCTGGCAGGAGCAAAGGCTTTTGTAAATAAAAATTAGTATTTAAAGGACGTGTATATTTTTCATCGCGTAAACTGTATTGAAGCCCCATATTTACATTGCCGATCCACGCGCCGTCCTGGTTTTTGTGGGCAACATCCCATTTCCATGAAAAGGAACCGGGCCGGTAGCCGCCTTTTTGCCCCAATCCCATCATATATTTTGATGCATCTTTGGTAAATGGCAGTACCATTGCTATATCTTTCAGGCTGATGTCGTTCACCGCGGTAAGCTTCACCGCGTACATTACAAAACCATCAAACTCCATTGTGGCGGTAACTTCTTTTTTTAGATCAGCATTATAACTTTCCGCCTGCCAGCTAACAGTGCCGGGCTCTTTTTTTACAAATTGTAATCCCTTGTCTTTCCATGCCATTGCATTTGAAGCGCCCTGTTTGGTAGCATTAAATTGTACAGGACCCGTGAAGATGCGGGAAGGCTTTGTAGTATACCCGGTCATTTCTTTTGTGAAAAAAGATAAAATCTGCAACGGGAACCCATTGTCTCCAATGTAGATCCTTCTTCCAAGCAGGTCTATGCTTCTTTTGTTCACCTTTAACGATATATAGGGCGCTATCACCGCATTTTCCTGTGCCATGGTTGAATTGAGCCAGTGCAGCCTTGTCTGCAATGCCGGGTTACTGATACCACCGTCTTCCAGGATATTGCCGGAAACTTCAATCTCCAATGAAACGGTTACCGGCGGATTGCCTTTACTGTTAATGATCGCCCTGCCTTTGTATTTACCTGCCGCAGCGGATGGCGGAATAGTCACCAGGCACCAGAGTGACTGAATATTGCCTTTAGCAACAGCAGGGTGCAGATTAAAGGACTTGCCATCATAGCGCATGCCTGAGGTATTGAGGCATGAAATATATTTTGCAGCAATGGTATTACCCTTGCTGTTTTTTAAGTCGGAAAAATTTACAGTAATATTTTCGATGTTTTTTATCGCGAAGAGCGCCAGTTGAAAACTATAATATTCTCCCCTGTCTGCTTTGCCTGAAAAACGATCAGCGGGTCCTTTTTGGATCCAGCGGTAGGGTAGGCTGGTATTCATTCTTACGGGCAGAGACCGGTCTTCCGGAAAGACGATAAATGCTTTGGATTTGTTTTTTTGAACCAGGTCATTGGTCTCTTTTTCTGTGGCAGTCACTTCCATCGGGTAGTTGCTGTTGAATGCATTGATGCTTTGCATTTCAGTTGCCACCGCATTTGCCTGCATATCATATTGAATAGCTGAACGCCAGTTTGCAGATGCCGTTTCTGCAGATGGTAAGTAAACGCCTTTCGGGTAGTTAGCCCGGCCTTCATTTTTGTAGGGCATATAATATACATAGTAGTCACCCTTGCCGGATACCGGTTCAAAATATACTTCACCTGATGCGGAAGAAATATTTTTAGTGGTTACGTTTAATATTGCTTTGTGTGATCGTACATCTTCCACTATCACTTTTTTATCTGCGGGGTCCTTATCTCTCCTGCGCCAGGGGATTACAACTTTTGCAATATTCCCTTCCCCGGTAAATGCTACCAGCACACGATGATTGCCTAAGGAATCCGGATCCCATGCATTATTTGAATGGGTATACTTTAATTCCTGGGCAGACAAGCCACACAGTAAGCAGCAAAATGAAATGCAGCATATCAATGTTTTCATCTGTTAAATACTTATTACGATTTTTGGTATTGAAGAATAAATATAACAGAATAAAATAACTCAGATGCGTCGCAAACGATTGTGTGATTTCTTCCTTGAAGGGATAAAAGTGACGGGAAGTATTGACTGATTGATTAACTTTATGCTAATTAATCATGATGTGATGTGCGGCTGAAAGCGATCTTTTAATGAGAAATGATGTTCCGATAAACTACTGCTGGCAGGCTTTCGTTCTCAACGAAAGCCGGGATGCTTATTATGAGCTATACCGGCATTATTATGCTTATCTCAGCTACATAGGACTAAAGAAAGGGTTCAGCACGGAGGTGGTGAAGGATACAATCAATGATGTGTTTTTATATTTATGGGAAAAGCGCAGGTCGCTTCAGCATATTCATCATCCCCACAATTACCTGCTCACTTTTTTTCACCGCAGTATCATTAATGGCATGCGCCCTGCCAACGTTCTGATAGAAGATATTAACGAAGAATGTAAAGATGAATACGAAGGATTTGCGGAACCATCTTTTGAGCAGGACCTGCTGGATAAGGAAAGCCAGGAAAGATTGTCTGCTCTCGTGAACCGGCATCTGAACTATCTTCCCCGGCAGCAGCGCGAAATCATGTACCAGAAATTCTATCTCGGGCTTTCGTATGCCGAGATAGCCAGCGCTAACAAGATTTCCATTAATACGGTTTATAATACCGTGTATGCTGCCATGCAAAAGCTCCGGACTTCTATTCCAACCAGTGCCGTTGCTTCACTTATTTCCCTTTTTGCAGTACTTCATTTATTTTTTTCTTAAAAAGACTAGTGAAAATTTCCGGTTCTTCGCTCTATTAAAAAAAGAAGCGATCATGCTGCATCAAAATGATGAAGAGCTGCTGGCGGATGAAAGTTTTATCAATTATTGCCTCAAACGCAATGAAGCGGATATGCACGCGTGGATGAAAATAGTTCGGGATAATCCCGGAGCTGCTGCCCATATAGAAGAATTGCGTACGCTGGTGATCCTAACCAGCAAGGGCGTACAAAATATTGAACTGAAAAGCCAGATTGCTAAACTGGGAAGAAGAATTGAGCTCGCAGAAGAAACCGTTGCTTCGGTAAGTCCTGTTTTGGGAACCCGCTCCATTAGCCGGAAACTGATGGTGGCAGCGGCCTGCTTTTTGCTTATTGCAGCAACCACAATCTATTATTTTGTAAGCAGCAGCAATTCCTCAACTTCTTACCGGTCTTCTTATATTACTCAACCTGCGGAAAAGAAATCTCTTGTTCTTTCAGATGGCACCAAAGTGATCCTGAATGCAGATAGCAAGCTTTCCATAGCTCCTGATTTTGGGAACGGGGAACGCAGCGTGCAGTTGGATGGTGAGGCGTTTTTTGATGTGGCGCATAATGCTTCAAAGCCGTTTGTTGTTCATACTACCCGCATGGATATAAAAGTACTGGGTACGGCTTTTAACGTGAAGGCTTATGAAACTGACGATTTGTTTGAAACGGCTCTGATCAGGGGTAGTGTTGAGCTTTCTCTGAAGAAAGAGCAAAAAACGATCATGCTTCACCCCAATGAAAAATATGTGCTTCGTGAAGTGCAGCCGCAGGTAGCATCATCGGTGGAAAGTACTACCAGCAGGGAAATACATGGTGAAGGATTACTGCCTGTTAAGATTGACAAGGTTGATACTTCTATCGTTGAAGTTTCATGGACGGAAAATAAGATTGCCTTTGTAGATGAACCATTTGCACAGGTAGTAAAAAAGCTGGAACGGTGGTATGGAGTGCCCATTATAGTGAATGATGGTGTGCTGCTGGAAAATCTCTACACAGGATCATTCAGAAATGAATCCATTGAAGATGTGCTGTCTGCCCTTCAGTTTTCCAAACCCTTTACGTACAAAAAAGAAAACGATGTGATTAGAATTTCCAAATAATAAGGAGGATGGTGACACATCCCCCTCGATAACGGCTGTAAGGACCAAGCCTCTCGCATGAAACAACTGGTCCCTTTTTTAACCGAAACATATCTAAGGTATGACAAAAAAGGCTATTGACCCCAAACACCCGCCGCGCCCGGTACTAAAGGCGTTGATGCTTATGAACGGTATCACATTATTTCTTCTGGCGCTTACCCTGCATGTGTCTGCAAAGGGGATTGCGCAGAATAAGATCAGTCTGGAAGCTAACAATATACCGCTTGCAGAAGCCTTAAAGCAAATTGAGAACAACACGTTCTTTCGATTTGTTTACAGCAGCGACCTGTTGCAGGACAAAACAGTAAAGACTGCAAAATTCAAAAGGGCAGGTTTGTCAAGGGTAATGGAATCACTGTTGAGCAATACCATGCTTACTTACAAGATGATAAATGACAGCCTGGTTACTATTGGCGAAAAAAAAGAAGGCATAGCGTACGAAAAAAGTGAAGAATTGGCCAATATAAAAGGGAGGGTTACAGATGAGAAAGGCAATGCGCTTCCCGGTGTTTCGGTTTCGGTAACGGGTAGCAACCGCGGAACCATAGCCGATGAAAATGGAAATTTTTCTATAGATGCAAACCCGGGAGAAACCCTTGAATTCAGTATTGTAGGATATAAGACCTACACTGTAAAGCTGGGTAACGAAACATCATTAAATATTAAACTGGAACCCGATGTTGCCGATTTAAACAGTGTGGTGGTAATAGGGTACGGCACTCAGAAAAAAGGTGATCTTACCGGCGCCATCACCAGCCTTAAAGCCAGCGATCTTACATCAGGCGGTACCGTTAGTAATGCCGCGCAGGCGTTGCAGGGCAGGGCCGCAGGCGTAATGGTAGTGCAGAACTCAAAAGCTCCGGGCGGAAGCATGTCGGTTCGCGTACGTGGGGCCAATTCTATCAGCAGTACCAACGAGCCTTTATATGTTGTGGATGGCTTTGCCACGCTGAACGGTGCAGACCTGAACCCCAATGATATTGAGTCTATGGAAATTCTGAAGGATGCCTCCGCCACGGCTATTTACGGAGCCCGTGGCGCCAACGGTGTTATTATGATCACCACCAAACGGGGCAAATCGGGCAAAGCTCAAATTACCTACAACGGTTATATCGGCTTGCAAAAAGTGAATAACCCGTTCGAAATGCTGAACGGCAGGCAGTATATGACACTGGCCAATGACTTATACAAGGAAATTGACGGGCAGGCAAACCAGGAATACGGCGCTTATACACAATCGCAACTGCAGTCCGAAATAAATACAGACTGGATTAAAGAAGCCTCACGCCAGGGTGTGGTACAAAGCCACAACCTGCAGGTGCAGGGCGGAAACGAGAATACAAAAATTCTTACCAGTCTTGGTTATTTTAAACAGTCGGGTGTTTTAAAAAATACAGATTATTCAAGAATTTCCGCAAGGGTAAATGTAGATCAGAAGGTCAACGATTTTATCAAATCCGGCGTAACAATTTATGGACAGAGAGCCAATTCAAACATCCAGGATTATGGTGGAAATATTTTGCAGTCGAATGTGCTGTTGGGCATTCTTACCTACGATCCAACCGTGCCGGTATATAACGCTGATGGCAGTTTTGGCAGACCTCCCGGAGGAAGAGGCGATAACCCGTTAGCCAACCTTGTAGGAAGGCAAAATGAAATGGTGCAGGACAGGTTCAACGGAAATGCATACCTCGAAATAAAACCCATACCCGAACTTACGGGCCGCGTTAACGCCGGCGCGGAGATCGCGCAATACCGTACCGGCAAGTATTTGCCCAAAAGCACTTACCAGGGAGGAATTGACGATGGGGTGGCCAGTTCTTCAGATTATACCTCTACACGACAGTTGTTCGATGCAACACTTACATATGCCAAAACGCTTAACGAAGTACATGCTTTCAGTGTGCTGGGAGGATATGCTTACGAAAAGACGGGCTTCGCTTTTAAATCCCTGGCTGTAAAAGGATTCTCAACCGATCTTTTCAGCTTTAACAATCTGGATGCCGCTTCTACGATCACAGGATCTAATTATTATAAACAGGAGAGTATTCTTATTTCCTTTTTTGGCAGGTTGAATTACAGCTTCAACGATAAATACCTTTTTACGTTTACCATGAGGCGCGATGGATCTTCGCGTTTTGGTGCCGATCACCGTTGGGGTAATTTTCCATCCGGCGCATTTGCCTGGAGAATGGATAAAGAGGAATTTGTCAGGAACCTCAACCTGTTCTCAACATTGAAATTCCGGCTGGGCTATGGAAAAACCGGGAACGATCAGATTGGTAACTACGCATCGTATGCTTTAATGGCAACTACGCGTTTAACATTTGATGGCAGCGCTAATACAGCGGGTACTCATTTAAACCAATCGTCTCCCGAAAACAGCTCCTTAAAATGGGAAACCACCACGCAATACAATGCAGGTATTGATATGGGTTTCTTTAATTCGCGCTTAATGGTGACAGTAGATGGATATTATAAAAAGACAACTGACCTGCTCATCAGCAAAAGCCTGCCCCTGTACTCAGGCTTTACATCGGGTCAAACCAATCTGGGCGCTGTTGAGAACAAGGGTATTGAATTTGAAATATCTTCCAAAAATATCACAAACCAAAATTTCACCTGGGATACCAAGCTAAACCTTGCAATAAACAGGAACAAAGTGCTTGATATTGGCGGGAAAGATATTTATTTGACATCTTCCAAACCCATGGGAACAGTATCTGAAGAACAGTTTGCAGTAATAAGGGAAGGACAACCCCTGGGTTCCTTGTTTGGTTACGTGTATTTAGGTGTGTTGCAGGCGGGAGAAACGTATGCGCCACAACCTGCTTCTGTAGCAGGGGATCCTAAATTCCAGGATATTTCAGGACCGGAAGGGAAACCCGATGGTAAAATAGACGCGAGTGACCGCGCCATCATCGGCTCCGCTAATCCTAAATTTATATATGGCGTTACCAATACTTTCAACTATAGAAACTTTGATCTTGGCATATTTGTACATGGCTCGGTTGGCAACGACCTGTTGAACATGACCCGCATGAACCTGGAGTGGAACCGAACTACAGATGCTTTGAACAGGTGGACGCCCGGCAATACCAATACCGATATACCGAGGAATGGTTTTTACTATATGAAGTCTGGCGGGTATATCAACTCTCATTTTATTGAGAATGCCTCTTTTTTAAGGTTGAGGAATATAACATTAGGCTATACGCTGAAAAATGTTTCAAAAGCGTTTAATTCTATACGCCTGTATGCAGCGGTGGAGAACCTGCTCACACTTACTCAATATTCAGGCTGGGATCCGGAAGTAGATACCAAAGGATATGAATCAGGTAATACGGGTACTACGGGTGCAGGGTCTGCAGGTGGCGGGCAAACGGCCAACGCCGGTGCTGGCATGGATTTTAATGCGTATCCTGCCATGCGCTCTTACACTTTTGGCCTGAGCATTAATTTTTAACCCGTATCATTTTCTCTTACATTAAAAATGTATTAAATGAAATATTTGTCAATTATAAGTTTGCTGGTATTGGTTACAGGTTGTTCCAAGCTGGAACCCAAACTGTACAGCGACCTTACTACAGCCAATGCTTATTCTACCGAAAGCGATATCAATGCGGCCTTAGTAGGCATCTATGCGGATCTCAATCCATATCCCGGCGATGCCTGGATGTATTATGCCGGTTACCTGGTGATGACTACCGATTACACAACCGATATGGGGTTTTCTACCGCCGCCGGCGACCCTACCAAACTGAGCAATTTTACTTATGATGCCAATAACAGGTACATCAGGTACAACTGGCAGTATATGTATAATATAGTAAGTAATGCCAATTTATTGCTATCAAAAATTGAAGGTGTGCAGATGGATGAAGTGAGGAAGAAAAGAATTATTGCCCAGGCTCGTTTTTTAAGGGCGCTGGCCTACAGGGACATTACAGATGCATGGGGTCCCGCTCCTTTATATACAACGGTGATTCCTCCCGACCAAACCGCCAATGCACCTTTGGCTTCTGTTGCGGAAATTGATGAATTGATTATTGAAGATTGCAAATATGGCTTAGACAACCTTCCTGAAGCGTGGGATGAAAGCGAAGGCTTGTCTCGGGCCACAAAGGGCGCATGTGCTACCCTGTTAGGCAATGTATACATCAGGGCACACGATTATCAGAATGCCAAAACCTACGTTGATATGGTATTGGCGATGAAAGATGCAGGCATTTATCAGTTGAATTCCGACTTTAAAAACGTTTGGTCGGAAAGCAATAAGTTCGATAAGGGATTTATTTTCTGCATTCTGCACGAGCCCGGCATGAACGGGGGTGAAATTGCCAACCACTTTGGTCCGGAGGATCATAAAGAGGTAACCAACAGGTGGCAATATTATGCTGTATCGCTTGAATTCTGGCGTAAGTATAACGACATGGATCCACGGAAACAATTTTTTTATTATAATTATGAGGGTGCATCTCCCCGTGATGAAAACACTACACATGGTTTTTACTATATGGTGCCGGCCCCAGGACAAACCACACCTCCCAGCGATACCGTTAAGCTGCTCAAAAATATAGCAACCAAAAAGTATTCGTATGAGATGGTCTCCAATTCTTACTATGATGGCCGAACAATAGCCATCTTCCGTATTGAAGATGTAATATTGTATAAAGCAGAAATTGAAAATGAACTCAACGGCCCCACCGCCGCCCTGCCTTATATAAACCAGATAAGAGCAAGAGCAGGTGCACCGGAATATGGCTCGGGTGGCGCGTTTCCTGCACCGGCATCTAAAGAAGAAATGGCGCAAAAGATATTAGATGAACGGGGTTATGAACTGGTGTTTGAATACAAAAGAAGACCCGATCTTATTCGCTTTGGTAAATACGAAGCAATCTGCAACGCCTATCTCACTTCGCGTGGATTAAACCCGGTGGTTACAGCAAACATGAAATATCTTCCATATCCTTTGCTGGACGCGCAGCTTAACAGCGATATGGCAGCGGAAAATTTAAACAGGGTACCATAACAATTGCGTTCTAACATTAAATTTACCTGCCACCTGGTTCATCATCATGCGCCAGGTGGCTTTTGCTTAAAGTTTTCAGATGAAAAAAATATTCGTGCTCATAACATGCCTGGTGCTGGTTATTGCCGCTGTGCTTATTTATCTTAATCATTCTGTTTCTATTACAAGCATTGAATTGTCATCGCCCGGCAACATTGCCATGAACGAAGCGGTAAAGATTGTTCTGGATAAAGAAGAGCAGGTGTTTGTGCGTTACTGGAAAGAGGGCGCGGCTGAAAAGCTGAGAACGCCCTTAACCGCAACAGCGAAAGAACATGACGTTCGGTTATTATTGCTTGACCCCAATACGGTATATCATTACCAGGTAATAATTGATAAGTTGATTGATGTGGCATCCAAAGAAATGACATTCCGCACCCGTGAACAATCACCGTGGTTAGTGCATAACTGGGTAAGAGGAAACGCGCCGCACGATGCTGCCGCACTGGATGGCGGTATGGTAATGTTATGCAATGCGAGACTGCCGGGGTATATTGCTATGGTAGACGGAAAAGGATCGGTAAAATGGTACTGGCAGATTGATGATATTGGCGTAAGGGCCGCTACATTAACGCCACGGGGTACCCTGCTCGCCATGTTACGTCCCCCTGTTAGAGATGTAATTGATGATACACCTAAAGCAGAAGCCGATAGTTTGCGTGAAGTGGCAAAACCCATCCGCCGCGGTGCAATGGGTTTTGCGGGAGGAACCGCCATTGCAGAGATAGACCTTACAGGGAAAATGTTGTGGCGTATCAACATGGACACGGTTGATGGCGGTAAACACAAAGTGATCCATCACGATGTAAGGATGGACAGGAATGGAAATATCGTTGTGTTGACACGCAATCAGAAGCCTTTTGATATGGCTAAACTTGGCGGCGCGGGAATTGACACATTAGGTGGCGATGGGATTCTGGTAATGGATAACAAGGGCAAAAAAATATGGGAATGGAATGTATGGAATGAGTGGGATACCGATCATGATCCATTGCTAAAGGAATTTGCATACGATCGTTTTCACATGAATTCACTAAATTTTGATAAGGATAATAATTACCTGGTATCTGTTGCTATTGAAGACCAGATTTGGAAAGTAAATAAGGAAACCGGTAAAATTATGTGGAAGCTGGGTAAGAACGGAAACTTTAAAATGGATACGGCTTATCATTTTTCATTTCAACACTCCGTACACATTAATCCTTACGGCGACCTCATGGTGTTTGATAACTCGCTGTGGAAAAAACAATCGGGTGCAGTATCGTTTCAGTTAGATACAGTAAAATGGACTGCTACGCCTAAAATTCATGCGATGCTTCCTGCATCAAAATATACCTCGCGTATGGGCAGTGCTTATGTGTTGCCCAATAACAACCTGTTGCAGTGCAGCTCTAAAACAGGCGCCGTAATGGTAACCGACCAGCAGGGCAAAATACGCTGGGAGCTGAACTGTTACTTTGTTCCTTACCGTGCAGAATATATTGCGCCTTCTGTATGGACGAAATATTTTGTGAAAGAATAGATAGCCGCAGGTTTTTTAGTAGCAATGCACCATAGTATTAACGGCTGCTTTTGTGCAGGCAACCATGATGATGCCACTTGCGCAACGGTTAATCGGTTTAAAAGACATAGAACTTCTCCAATTCCGCTGGGGTCTCACTCTGCGCTTCTTATTCAACCGGTGAAGACCCCAGCGGGATGAAAAAAACACCAACAATGGCAGCAATCTAATCTTACTTCTTTGGGCGGCACTATTTTATGCTTGGCTTCAGTTGTTGGTGAAAACACCCAACAACGGCATCGCTGCATCGAACACCAACACCTTCAAAAAATGTTTTTGCAAGCGTTGCCAGGCTATTTCCTTTGGGCGCATCTTAAGCCAGCTATTAATAGTTGTTGTTTCTAACTTTTGAAGCGCACTTTCATCAATACGGAAATCTTCAATAAGTAATTGCAGCGTTTGCTTTACACTCCGCAACAGTACACCGGCTGTGGCAATTATTTTATCGCACAATGCTTTTTCCGCTGATGCCATCAACATCGTTTGCTTTTTGGTAAGCTGTATCTGTTGTATACCAAAGCTGTAGTGGGGCAGGGGCATGTGCCTGTAGCTAAACCTACCCACTGCTGTTTTATAACGTTTTGGAATGATTGGTGGTGGCAGAGCTGATTTCATATACTCTTTCAGGAATAAGTCCCCAATGCGACAATGCAGTATCCAAAGAAATATAGCTTGGCCATAAAGATGATTGGCAATGAGCAGTGGCTCCGGTGGGCTATATTAAGTTTGGCGCCTGGTATATAAAGCCCTCTTTTTATTTGTACCAGTACCTGCTGTTTAACCAGTTCATCAATTTTATCATGCGGTCTTTTATATTCTTTCCGCAGGTACAGAAGGAGTTTCTTCTTTATAGGCTGCTCACTGTAAACTTGTATATCCTCCCGGAAACTTATCTATATAATTTTTTTAGCAGTAATTCGGATTTTTCCCGAATTACTGGCAATTACATAAATGACTTGCCTTAAGTTACAGTCGTGGAGCGATAAAGAACAGGCTGGTACAGTCATCAGTGATACTTTGTCCTTCAATTTTTGTGTCTTCTACAAGATTGTTCGTATTGCGGATAATGTACCTGAAATATTGCTCATATTATGGTTTCTGTTTCCAGGGACTAAAAAGACGATTAGGACAGTTTATCGTGTCGTTGAAGTCGTTGTTGTCCTTTGATATTATTACTTTTTATTTCTTTGATTAATTCTTGCTTTGGTCATTCTTTCCCTCAAACCTCCTTCATTAATAAATGCCTGCTCCAGTTGTTTTATCTGCTGATTCAGCAGGTAGGTGGCTACTTTAATTAAGCCTGTCATGGCATTGGCACAAATTTCCGGACTTTCATTTTCTATTGCCTTTTTAAAAGTTTCATAGTTGCCGTTTGGTATTTTATTTAGTTCTCTTAATCTGGCAACTAATTTATGTTCTTTATCCCACTTTGGTAATTTGTTTGTTCTTAAAAAATCTTCATAGTCTATCAGCAGTTCTTCCAGTGAAGCCCTTGCGACATTGGTTAGCTTTATTTCCGTCTCTTTAGTTGCAGATGCCATACTTGCTTCGGCAATGTTCTGCTTACCACTTCTGGCGGCTTGCACCATTTGGTCTATGGTTCTGTCGTATTTCTGAAAAAATCTTTTGGTGAAATAAACCGTGCCATCATAAATGATTTCCGCTTTCTGATAAGTGATCAGCTTCCGGTAACCGCCATGAGCGGGAATAAATCCTTCGGTATTTTTCTTCTTTTCTTCCATTTAATATCAGACAGCTTTGTAACATCGTTTTATTGTTCTTTTGCTGCGTCCAAATAATTTTGTTTGCTGCCAAACTCAATTATGATTTCTGTTGGCGAACCAAACCCGGCGGGTGGTTTTACCTTTAATACCTGCGTTCGGGCGGATTTCGGAGCACAAAACTATCAATAAGCTCAGAACTGGAATAAAAGCCCAACGCTCTGGGTTTTCACGCCGGTCGCCTGGCGCAAAAGCCGTGTTATAGTGGTTCGGCGGCATTCTGTTTTTCGTCTGCGGTCAGTCAGTTTTAATTTTAGCGTAAATGTCCAAACTTATAAATTTCCCGTTTTTAATTTCGCATGCTCTCATTGTTCCTTCGTACCGGAAGTCAAGTTTAGCCATTGCGTTTTTACAAATTCTGATGTTGAAAGTTCTGCTGTATTTACGACAATTTCTCTATTTGAAATTGACTTAAAGTAGTCCCAGTCTGTGACAATTAAAATCTCAGGATAAAGCTTTTGACCTTCCTCATGATAGTCTGCAATCAAATTTATTAACTCTACAATTCCTTCCTTTAATTGGGGCAGTGTCGGAAATCTCTCGTCGTACAAGAATGCACCAACTGCCGATAAAGTGTCGTCTTTTAGAGAGTTCTTTTTTACAGGTTTCGTCATCAGTCAGTTCTAAATGTTTTTAATATAGTGTGTCGCTTTGCAGTACCGCCAACTCATCGCTTTGGCCATTCTTTTTAAAATATTTATAAGTACTTATAAACGCTTTTAAGCGCGTATTAATGGATAAGCGTACGGGGTGATCATAGCAATATGGACTGCGCAGGTAATTCGAATGATTGAGTCAAAATCATGGGTTGTAAATGGCCGGGTTGAATATTGAGTTTTGTGCGGGTGCGGGCTTCGATGGATCCAAATTTAATGAAATTAAGGGTATTGTGTAAAAAAAAATGGCGGCTTGTTGTTTGATCAATGCGTTGCTCATATTCGGTTAATGAGCATTCAACGACCGAGTCCCCTGCAAAAGACTTACAGCAATCAAACCCATTGCTGTTTCAGAACTTACACACCTGAACCGTATTTCCCTGATCTTTCTTGTGGGATCGGTTACCAGGTCGGTAACGGAAAGTCCGGGTGCATCAAAATTCATGGTCTGCTTTTTTTTGATTTCCCCAAGCGGCACCGCGAAGGCGTTGGGACAAAACGCCTGCACCATGGATGGCATATTATAGGGCGGTATGAGTTGAACCACCTGGTTTTCTCCTTTTTCATATGCGATCTCTATTTCAGCAGCGGGATAATAACTTTTGCTGGTTTTGGTAAGGTTGGCGGTAAGCAGGTATATCTTTTCGGCAAAAGCCGGATTTTGTAAATGAACAATAGCCTGGGCGGGAATATGCTGGTTGTTCTCTGCATTTACCAAAGCGAGCACGTTGTTTTTGTTGGGCGCATGTTCAATGAAAGAAAAAGGCACGGGGTAGCTAAGGGTATCCGGGATAGAGGGCACCCACCACCACGAAGGGCTCATCTGCTCCGGCAATACCCCATAGCTGATGACGCTGGTGGGCGATGAAAAGAGCTTATACCCCAGTGAGTCTGTGAATAAACTGTCGCGCCAGTCAACCCCCACGGCAGCGCCTGTATAGTCTATGCGCCATTTGAAAGCATTGTTCCCGTACAATTCGGCAAGACTGGTATTGTAATGGCTGCTGATATTGAGCGGGATGATCTTTTTTGCCAACGCTTCCGTCTGCGGCAACTGCCAGTCAATGGCGTGCGCTGTTTTTTTATCGTTCATGAAGTCCACTGTAAAGGATAATGATCCGCGGCTCAGTTCGGCCCAAACTGCGTTCAAAGGAATTTCAAAATCATTCGTGGCGTGAGGCGCGAGGGTAATGCGATGAACAAAAGGACGGCCGTTGATCTCAACCCGCATATCGCCGGATTGTTGAACAATAGTATTATTGGTAAGACGGAACCGCAAAGTCTTTTTCTTATGATCAACGGCGGGCGACAATAATTTTGCCGGCTTTGATGAGCCGTTACCGGTTTCTTCCCATGCCTCGTATATTTCACTTATGGTCCAGGGATCCCGTATGCTGAGCTCCAGCGGCTGGAACCAGGATATATTGCCTTTCTTCAGTTCGGCGAATAAAGTGAATTTGCCGGTTTGGGGAAAACGCACCCATATCGTTCCATCTTTTACATGTATGGTGCCGGGATTGTCCTGCGGGCTGGTAACACCCACGATGGCTGCATTGCTGATGCGGAAACTGTCTTCGCGGTTAACAATGCCGTTGGTGTTGCCGGTAATGGAAAAATCATCGGGGTGTAATTTGATCTGTATTTCATGCACGGAAGCTGCTGCATCCGATCTTATGATCACCCGGCAGTAGTTTACTTCTTTGCGGATTTCAAAATTTGTATTCCGGCCATTGATGGTAACTTCTTTTACGGCCTGTCGCACCGGTATCTCCGCCCGGAGTATCCTGTCAACAGGAGTTTTGACGCGCAATGTTATTTGGTTGTTGCCCGTAAAATACGCGTAAGCCACATCCGGGATCTCAATGGAGGGATCCTTCCATTGCCCGGGGAAGGAGGGCCTGATCACGAGCAGGTTTTCATTAAAATAAGGTTTGATCCCAAATACATTGTCCAGCACCGCCATCATGAACATCTGGTCGCTCTCGAGGCTGAGCAATGACCTGCCGCCGGCAATGGCGGTGCATTCAGGAACGGTATATATTTTTTCTGCAGCCGTTTTCAGCAATGTCCAGTAATGGTCCATGTCATTTGCCATAGCCGCAGATGCGATGGAGCTCATGGCTTCGGCATAGCTGTCGTAATGGTTGCTCCAGCACACCGGCCAGTCTTTATTGCTGTATTCTATTACGCCATTGGTTGTGGGTTGGTGATAATGATCCCTGATAAAACGCATGGAAGTATAGTTTTTCAGGGGATCGCCTATGCCGCGCCATATGGCATAGTTGGATTCCTCATTGCCCGGCATGTTGCGGAGTTCGGCATTCCAGTCGCCCGAACTATAAGCGCCGATCTTTTTGTTGTAACGGGTTTCATAGGCCGCTTCGGTCTTTTGCAGGAGCCGCTTGTACCTTTCCCGGAAATCGCCATCCTTTGAAGGGTTATCCGTTACCTGGAAGGTTTCCCGCTGCCAGTCCACAACTTCCAAAATGGTGGCCATTTCATAGCCGGCCCTTAGCGCTTTAATGGCCATGGCGGTCCATAAGGCTCCTGATCCGCCCCGGCTTTTGCCGTCGCCATTCCAGTTTTCATAATAGCCGGTAAAAAAGCCATTGTGCAGAGGGTTGCTGGTGGCAATGAAATGCTCAAGCGCCCTGTGCACGGTGGGCCACATTTCTACCAGGAAATTTTTGTCGCCGGTCCACCGGTAATGGTACCACACCTGGTCAATGAAATACGGATTGATCTCTTCCGCCCATGTACTGATCGTAAACGCCGGCTCAAAATAGCGCTGGCGTCCTTTAACATCCTGTGTGCCGCTGATGAACCGGAGCGTGGAAGCCACTTCCTCATGAAAACCCGCGGCTTCATGCCCGTATAATCCGCAATTTATTTTTCCATACTTCATGTAGTTGCTTCCGTGCATATAAGCAGGATACTCATAATTGGAGATCAGGCGTGAGCCAAGACTTTGAACGGCGTTGTCGAAAGCTGCATCTCCCGTTTTCACCCGTACCCTGTTCTGCATGGACGCCCAGTATTGTTTGGATTGGGTAATGGGCAGGTTTGCATTGCTTACAACTGCCAAAAATTTTTTTTCCGGGTCCAGCCCCCTTTGAATCCAGTGATGAAACCATTTTTTTTGCATTTGGTCTGTCCATTCCTGTGAGGGAAAAGGCCGGTACCGCAGCCGCTTAACGGCATCATCAACTGCCTGGCGGTCATAATCTGTATAGCCCCACACACAGATCAATGTGTCTGCTGCCGGGGCTGTCTTGTTTGCCGTAAGACTGGTTTGGGTAACGCCTCCGCGATAAACGGCTTTATTGCTGGTGGAACCGGTGAAGATGCGCGTGTACCGGTCGTAGCTGAATTCGCTGTAAGCGCCGCCGTCTTTTACAAAACGCGCGTCTTCGTAATGCCAGTTCAACTGGATTTTTTTTCCCTCAGCGGCTTCTACATGCGCTGTTAAGGCACAGCCATAGTTTTCCAGGAAAGTATGGGCTGTGAGCGTAAGCTTCAGCTTCATCTGCCTGTCTTCGCATATCCATTGGGGTTCTCCAGCCGATAGAGTGGTGGTGATGCTGCTGAATGCATCCAGGTATTTTCTGGATTTCCCGGAGATGACTTCCAGGCGGATCTTCCCGTTTACGCCCAGGTGCGGCAATATAGCGGGTTTGGCATAGGCGCTGCCCGTGTCGCGCAATGACAGCCGCACAATGGGCTTATCGCCCACCGACAGCTTCCACACGCCTGTGGTGATAACATATTTGCCTTCCGAGCTGCCATTTTTCTTTATGAAGGATCCTTCGCCGTAGGGCTGGTAATCGCCCGGACCAGGGGCGTTTCCCATCAGTCCGCCGTCGAAATAGGGGGTGGCCCTGCTCAATGGATCCATAACGGGAACGCATAGCTGCTTTTGTGCCGCGTTGGAAAACCGGACGGATACGGGAATGGAATCGCTTTGATGTAAGTCCGCATGTTGCGGGGGAAGCATATTTGTACCAGTGCCGTTTCCATACAAGGTGGCAAACAATAAAAGTATAGCGGGGAAGAATTGGTAGTGAAACATCTTATCGTTTGAAAGGTATTGAAACAGTCATGTTAACCTTATTTTTTACAAAACCCGGCATTCACCCAATTGCCAAGATTATAAGGGCTTGTTTTACCGCCATCGTCGCAAACCAGCACGATCTGGCGGCTGCCTGCAGGGATGGACACATCAAAACGCCAGGGTTCCTGGGAGATGCGCATTACGGGGCTTTCGGCCACCAGGTTCCCGTCAATAAATATTTTAAAAACCATTTTGGGATACATGGCAATGTTTCGGCCATTCTCCACCGTTAGCATATTATCGTCAACACCGGCGAGTGCAACAAAACGTTTCCATTCGGGTTTCAGATCCAGCCTCGTGTACGCATTGGCACGCATGCCCAATCCTTCTTTAAACGTTCGCTCCCTGATCCGCAGTGGTTTGCCCTCATAAGAAGTATTGACAGCAGGTTTCCAGAGGCATGCTGCATAATCAGCCCGCATGGCTCCGTACAGATCTTCCACAGGCTCAACAGTTGAAACAACAATATCCGGCTGCGGGGGCACCGCCGGCATGTGTACAAAAAAGGCGTTGCCATCTAAGGAAACTTTTTTGTTGCTGTGGAAAGCAGCCGTTTTTAAGGTAGTGGTTTTGTTCAATACAAAAGGGCGATCGTACCGCGGCGACAATGCCGTTGGAGCTGAGCCATCTGTTGTATACCTGATCACGGCATCTTTTACATAAGGAATTTCCAGGGTAACTGTTTCCGTGTTTTCAAAAAAATACGGGCGGTTTATCGTACCGGCAGGAGTAATACGCACCGGCTCTGTAATCCATTCGTCTTTCCACTTACCCACTCTGCGCAATGCATCAGCAAAAACTGTGGTTGGGATGCCGGCGCGCTCCAGGTCGTCTGCAGCCTGTTCGTTTCCCTTACTGGGTGTATAAGCAGTAGCGGGGTTATAAACTGTCATGGCAAAAGCCATATCACGGGCGAATATCGTTTCCAGTCCTGCGCCGTACATATAGGTTAGCCCTTCGGGTTTCTCCGAGATACAGATATTGGTAGCGCCTCCAAAATAAATGAGATGTGTTATGCCTTTTGTTTTACATAGTGAATACAATTCTTTTGTACCAGCTACAATAAGATCCTGATCGGCTATTTTCATATCAGCACTCATAGCATCCCAACCGTAGTTAAGCTTGCAGTAAATGCCGGGACCGCACATACAATCATCATAAGGGGTAGTAAAGGTGCAGGAGTAACTCCGGTTGCTGGGAACCTCGCTGTAAGGAACAGCCATTGCCCGCTGCCGTTGCGACCAACCCGAATACATACTGGCTACATCCGTGGGCGCCCAGATCACCTGCATGCCCAAACTCCTTGCACCGGCAAGCGCACGGTTCATACGGGTTGCCATTCCTCCGGCCTGCTCAGTCCAGGTCATGCACCAGTGGTAGTTCCAGGGATCTATGATCACAATCGCTATGTGGGATGCATCCACGTTTTGGGTATTGGAGAGCAACTGTTTTGTTTGCGGATCGCGGGTATGCATGGTGATCGGGAAGGCTGTGGATTGTGCGGGAAGCAGCTTACAGGCAGCAAGGCAAACAAATACCATGCACATTGAAAAGATGATCTTTTTTGTCATATGGCAGTTTTACAGACAGGTAAAAATGATGCGTTTGAGATACTGTTTGTTGTGAAAAATAGGTCAGGGGTTGCAGCATTCATGGGTTCAGCAAACTGATGAACATTGGGTTAGCGCAATTGTGCTGATATACGGTAGCTGAAGATAGTGAAAAAAATTGCAGGTTTAGCGGCTTTTTACTGGTGGGTGTCTTCACCTGCGAGGGTATAAATAGTGAGTGTTTCGGTGTGTTAAGCCACACCGGTAGGCGAAACTTTCCGGTCGGTGAGACACAGACCGTTAGTGGAAGCTTCGGCGAACGAAGCCGTATGCTTCGACTAAAAGGGATGATTTTAAATGATCCCTGGCGCCTGCGGCGGGCGGGCTTAAGCCGGTAAATGACCGTTCGCTTCGCTCACTTCCATTTTTGTTTCCACTCACTTTGCAAAGCAAGCTTTGCACGCTCGTGAAAACAAAAATGCCCCGCGGTTGCGGGGTCATTTACCGGCTTGCGGAGAGACAGGGATTCGAACCCTGGGTACAGTTGCCCGTACAACGGTTTTCGAGACCGTCCCATTCAACCACTCTGGCATCTCTCCTTATCAATCATCCCGGCAAAAGTATCTAAAAAACCCCTTCCGTATTTCAATTTTTTAAAGCAGGTGGTATGCTTTTGCTGTGCCGGCTGCCTCACCCGAAAAGTTTGGATGGTTAAATCTTCCTTCTCCTCCGTATTTTTGCAACTATTCTAAAATGAGGGTTTATTCATGTTAAGAAAGGTATTGGTCATTAAGTTAGGCACGGCTGTTATTACCGATGGGGAAGGAAAGATTGATCAGTCTGTTATAAAAAAAATTGCGGCGCAAATAGCCACACTTAGCAAAGAATATAATATAGTGCTGGTATCCAGCGGGGCAGTAGGCAGCGGCAGATCATTTTTTAAGAGATATAAGGGCACGTTAACAGAAAGAAAAGCAGCAG
This sequence comes from Agriterribacter humi, assembly GCF_009192765.1. Lineage (GTDB taxonomy): Bacteria > Bacteroidota > Bacteroidia > Chitinophagales > Chitinophagaceae > Agriterribacter > Agriterribacter humi. The sequence goes on from NZ_VOHQ01000002.1 coordinate 595,233, forward strand.
CAGCGGTGGGCAATCCCATGCTCATTCAATTGTATCATAAATATTTTTCGGCGCATGGTATAACGGTGGCGCAGGCCTTATGCGAAAGACATCATTTCTCCAACCGGAAACAATTCCTGCAACTGAAGGAAACCTTTGGCGAATTTTGGCAGAACGATATTTTGCCGGTAGTAAATGAAAATGACCTGGTAAGCAATATCGAACTCAAGTTCTCAGATAACGACGAACTGGCAACATTGATCGCTATCGGCTTCGATGCCGACAGCCTGATCCTTTGCACTTCCGCCGGGGGATTAATGGACAATGAAAGAAATATCATACCAATTGTACAAAAAATTGATGCCACCATACTCGGCTATGTATCCAAAACAAAATCCAGCCTGGGACTGGGCGGCATGCTCTCCAAGCTCACCTCCACCAAATTGGCTGCTTCTCTTGGAATAAGAGTGATCATCTGTGGGTTAAGCGGAAAGGATACTTTAATTTCGGCCCTGCACGGTAAAAACGGCACCACCTTTGTTGCGCAGCCTTCCAACCTCAAAGCCCGCCAGAAATGGCTTGCCAGCGGGTCAATTACTATTGGCGGCGTATATATAGATAAAGGCGCATCAAAAGCCTTGCATGCACGAAAGAGCCTGCTTACCGTGGGGATCAAAAAAGTAAAAGGTAATTTTGTTGCCGGCGAGGTAATACAATTGATTGATGAAGATGAAACCATTGTAGGCGTGGCCAAAGCAAAGCTCAGCGGAACCGAGATCAGTAAACAAATTGCACATAAAAATATTGTTGCGGCGCACGCCGATGACATTGTTATTTTTTAATTGACAGTAATGAGCACTACAATTGCACAAATAAAAAAAGCATACCAGGCGGCTCCGCACTTAAGGGCGATGGATGATAAACAGTTGAAGAAGATATTACTGATGCTGGCGGATGAACTCGAGAAGCAGCAGGCTTCCATATTGAAAGCGAATCAAACTGACGTAGCAAAGCAGGAACCCGGCAATCCGCGTACCGATCGCCTAAGATTGGATGAAAAAAGGATTAAAAATATCGCGCAGAGCATCCGTAAAGTGAGCCGGCTGCCCAATCCTGCAGGAAAGATACTGGAGAAACGAAAACTAAAGAATGGCTTATTGCTTGAAAAAATAGCTGTTCCGCTGGGAGTGGTGGGCGCCATATACGAATCAAGACCCAATGTTACATTTGATATCGCCGCCTTATGCATTCGCAGTGCCAATGCCTGTGTGCTCAAAGGCAGCAGTGAAGCGGAGCATACGAATCTTGCAGCCATCCGCATTATACAGCAGGTACTAAAAAAGAACGGGCTTCCTGCCGCTGTGGTTACTTTGCTGCCTTCGGAAAGAGAAACCGTGCAGGAATTATTTACTGCTACTCAATATGTGGATGTGCTGATACCGCGCGGATCGGATGGGCTTATCCGTTATGTGCGGCAGAACAGCCTGGTTCCGGTTATTGAAACAGGAGCAGGCGTGTGTCATGTATATGTGGAAAAGAAAGCCGATATCAGTAAAGCGGTGAACATCACGGTTAATGCAAAGGTGTCCCGCCCTTCCGTGTGTAATGCTATGGACGCGTTGCTGGTAGATCAATCCATAGCTACGGCCTTTTTACAAAAATTGCAACCGGCGCTGGGCCAGTACCATGTTGAGATTTTCGCCGATCCGGCTGCGTATAAAATATTAAAAGGCTATCCCCATCTGCGCAGGGCAACCCTGGCTGATTTTGGAAGAGAGTTTCTTGATTTGAAATGCGCTGTTAAAGTGGTGAAGGATTCCACAGAAGCGATTGACCATATCCGTAAGTATTCTACCAAGCATTCGGAAGCGATTGTGACGGAGGATAAAAAACAGGCTGAATATTTTTTGCATGAAGTAGATGCCGCCGCCGTTTACCATAATGCCTCTACACGGTTTACCGATGGAGAAGAATTTGGTTTGGGTGCCGAAATTGGTATCTCCACTCAAAAGCTCCATGCCCGAGGACCTTTTGCGCTTGAAAAATTAGTTACCGAAAAATGGGTGATCAGGGGTAACGGGCAGGTGAGATAATATGGAACCTGTCAGGACTGCGGGGTGCTTTGGTGCTGAGCAGTCCTAACAGGTTTATCATATGGATTTCGGGTTTTAGATTTATTTGTTTTTTTTTTGATTCTTGTTATCCGGCACGGCGGACAGGTTTGATTTTTGGTTCTTTTCGGATTTAGAATTTTTTGACTTCGAATTTTTCACAATATGGTATTAAACAAAAGCAATCTTTCAGTCATCAAAAGCAACGCAGGACAAAAACCGGGAACCAACGTGTTTGATTTACCGGAGAAGGTTTTACAATTTGGTACTGGTGTTTTATTGCGGGGTCTGCCCGATTATTTTATTGATAAAGCCAATCAGCAGGGCCTGTTTAACGGCAGGATAGTAGTGGTAAAATCAACAGACACCGGTGGAACCGATGCTTTTGAAGAACAGGATGGATTATACACTTTGTGTGTGCGTGGTATAGATAAAGGAGAAAAGGTTGAAGAGAACCGTATTTGTTCGGCTATAAGCCGGGTATTATCGGCAAAGCAACAGTGGGATGAAATTTTAAAATGTGCGCATAATCCTCAACTGCAAATTATTATTTCCAATACCACAGAGGTTGGAATAACATTGGTGGAAGAGGATATCCGGCAGAGACCGCCGGCTTCATTTCCTGCAAAACTTTTGGCCTTTTTATATGAAAGGTATAATGCCTGTGGGGGTAAGGCAGATGGAGGTATGGTTATTATTCCTACTGAATTAATTGTAGGCAATGGCGACCAGCTTTTTTCTATTGTTTCCAAATTAGCTGCATACAATAAGCTGGAACCTGCTTTTATGGAATGGATGAAGGCAAACAATAGTTTTTGTAATTCGCTTGTAGACCGCATTGTGCCGGGAAAGCCGGCTGCTGAAGCAAAGCAAAAGATAGAAGATGATTTGGGCTACACCGATGAATTGCTGATCATGTGTGAAGTATACCGGTTATGGGCTATTGAGGGAGATGACAAAGTAAAAGATATATTGTCTTTCGCACCTGCCGATAGCGGCGTGATCATTGCGCCGGATATAGAAATGTATCGAGAGCTCAAACTCCGTTTACTCAATGGAACGCATACCCTCAGTTGCGGCTTCGCTTTTTTATCCGGGTTTAATACGGTAAAAGACGCGATGGAAGATAAGGCGTTCGGACAGTTCGTACATGATCTAATGCTCAACGAGATTGCTCCCGCCATTCCCGCTAAAGTTGATGCAACGGAAGCTGAACGTTTTGGTTTGCAGGTGTTAGACAGGTTTCGCAACCCCTATATCAATCACCAGTGGATCAGCATAACCATGCAGTATACTTCAAAAATGAAAATGCGGGTGGTGCCGGTGCTGCTGAAGTATTTTGCTGATCATAACAAGGCGCCCCAACATATAGCTTTGGGCTTTGCCGCTTATTTGCTTTTTATGAAAGCGGTAAAAAAGGAAAGCGATGGATATAGGGGAGAATTGAATGGAAAATTCTATCCCATCAACGATGACAAAGCAGTTTACTTTTTTGAACAATGGAAAAAATATGAGGCCGATGAACTGGTGCAGCAGGTATTAAGTGATACCAGCTTGTGGGGCAATGATCTTTCCGCGCTGCCCCTGTTTGTGCAAACTGTGCAAACCAATCTTAAGGCTTTAATGACACAAAATAAAATCCAATATGAACTTGCAGCTAAAAGATAAAACCGCATTTATCAGCGGGTCAACGGCAGGCATCGGTTTTGCAACCGCGAAAAAGCTGCTGGAAGAAGAGGCCATTGTTGTTATAAACGGGCGGTCGCAGGAAGGTGTGGATAAGGCTGTGCAGGAGTTAAAAGCATTAACAGGGAGCTCAAATGTTTCAGGTATTGCGGCCGATTTTTCAAAAGTGGAGGAGGTTAATCATATAATAGCACAGCTTCCGGAAATTGATATTTTAGTTAACAATGCCGGTATATTTGAACCAAAGCCTTTTGTTGAAATTCCGGATGAAGACTGGTTTCGTTTTTTTGAGATCAACGTTATGAGTGGTGTGCGGTTATCCCGCCATTACTTCCCCGCAATGCTAAAGCAGAACTGGGGTCGTATCATTTTTATTTCGAGCGAATCGGCTGTTCTTATTCCTGATGAAATGATCCATTATGGCGTTACCAAAACCGCCCAGGTTGCGGTGAGCAGGGGACTTGCGGAGTTAACAAAAGGAACCAATGTAACGGTTAACACCATTTTGCCAGGTCCCACAAAATCAAGGGGAATTGGCGACTTTATAAAGGATATGGCCAAAGCGGATGATATTTCTGTTGCTGAAGTGGAAAAGAATTTCTTTAAGGATCTGAGGCCAACCTCCCTCATTCAACGTTTTGCTTCCATTGATGAGATCGCCAGTCTTGTGGTATATATTGCTAGTCCGCTGGCGTCTGCCACCAATGGTGCGGCACTGCGTGCAGACGGAGGACTGATACGTTCCATTTTGTAGGGGGTTAAAAATAAATCTCCGTTGCACCATAGCCAAAAGAGGGGTGAAACTGGTTGACAAAAGATTTTACCTCTTTCTTATGGCGGAGAATATCATGAATTTCATCCCGCAGCTTTCCGGTGCCTACCCCATGTACAACGATCAGCATAGACTGGTGATGCTGCAGGGCAAGGTCATAATATTTTTCAAAGGTTTTTAACTGCAGGTCTAATTTCTCGGCCTTGCCCATTTTTTCCCAATGATCGGTGAGCTTTTCAATATGCAGGTCAATTACGGTTCGGGGAGGAGCGCCTGCCTTTGTTTTTGCAGACTCATATATTTTATATCCTGCTGCTGATAGCTTATCTAAGTCGGGTTTTTCTTCTATGATACGATCGGGATATTTTTCAAACAACGGGTATGAAAAACTGGCTTCCTGCTTCAGTTTCATTTCTTCAATTTTCTGGAACACCTGTTTAGCCCGAAGCTTTAAAAAGGTTTCATAATATTCCGCTTTGGCTTTATCGGGTTTTGTTAGTGAAAATTCGAACCAGAACTTAGGTGTATCGTTCAGGTTTTCAAAAGGCACATCGTGCAGGTAAAAATCGCTCAGCGGCAGTACTTCATTTTTCAATTCAAACTCGGCTTCTCCTGCAAGCGACAACTCATAGGTAAAGGAAAAAGCATTTTCTGTTTGATTAACAAGATAGAGTTTAAATTTCTCCACAATATCATCGTCAAATACATCTTTATCAAATACCGGCAAAAGAGCAAGCCATACGCCTTCACCTACCTTGTATTTCGCATTGTTCTTTTCCTTTTTTATATCGTCAACATATTGCTTCGGCTTTTTAAGATCTGTTTTCTTTTGAGAAAACCTTTTGAAATAAGGAAAATCAATCTGGTCTAAGTACGCTGGAAACTTAACGCCTTTCACATCTACCATTACCATTTTTTCATTGATAATATCAATGATCTGTCCTTCCTCATCCGAGAGAAGCAGTAAAACCGTGTCGCCTAACTGGTATTTCATAACAGGCAAAAATACGGATAATCAGGCATCCGTCGCAAATGCTCCCGCAGGGGGTATTCGGTCTACTACTTCTTATGGCAAAGCAGGAACAATCGTACACTTTTGTATTGTTATAATAAGGTACGATCATCTGTATTGTTCCTCCGCAGTTTATCGTTTGATTGTAGCGAAGACAGATGCTTCCCTGCCTGCCGGCAGGCAAGCTGCGTCAGCATGACAAGCTATAGTGTGTCGCTGAACTGTAGTGCAAGAGCCGAAACCCATCCTGCAGTTTGTCATGCTGAGGAACGAAGCATCTGTATATTATTTGTTTCCTGGTGCTTTGTATTACTCTGTATTCCATCGGATTCTTTCCGTTTTAGGCATTAGCTTTGTGGTTTATAAAATAAACGCAATGCTATGGGCATATGGCATCAAATAGCGCAGTATCTCTTTCTCAAAAAGAAAGATAAGGATGAAGAACCTGGTTCATTGATAAAATATATGCACGGCATTAACCGCATTTCCATTTTGCTTTTTCTTTTCGCCATCATTGTAATGATCATCCGTTTTGCAAAAAATTGCTGATGGCTTTTGCCGCATTGGCAGATGCATGTCCTCCTTTGCTCAACAATGTTTTTAATGCGCTGTAATCTTCCCGAAGTTGTTCAATGCGTTCTTTGCCGGTAAGCAGTTCATGTAATTCTTTTTTTACATTGCTTACTGTAAGTTCATGCTGTATCAGTTCTTTTACCACGGGCTTATCCATAATAAGATTTACCAGCGAAATGTATTTTATTTTAATTACCCGTTTGGCAATTTCATACGAGACAGCGCTGCCCTTATAGCAAACCACTTCGGGCACACCAAACAATGCGGTTTCTAATGTAGCCGTACCCGAAGTAACCAGCGCGGCTGTCGCCTGCATTAAAAGGTCATAGGTTTTTCCCGACACAGCCTTTACATTGCTGTAGCCGCTGAGCATGTTGTTGTAAAATTCCTTATCCATCCCCGGCGCCATCGCTACCACAAATTCGTGATCAGTAAAATGTCTGCTCACTTCAAGCATTACGGGTAGTTTTTTCAGTATCTCCTGTTTGCGGCTACCGGGCAGCAGGGCGATGATGTTTGTTTTTACCGTGTTTTTATGCTGATCCTGCCATTCATCAACTACTTCCACCAGCGGATGTCCTACATATTCCACTTCGTAGTTCCATTTTTTGTAAAATTCTTTTTCAAAAGGAAGGATCACCAGCATTCTATCTACGCAGTTCTTAATAATGTTCACCCTGTTTTCCTTCCAGGCCCACACCTGTGGAGATATATAGTAAATAACTTTTAACCCCTGGGTTTTGGCCCATTGGGCTATGCGGAGGTTAAAGCCGGGGTAATCAATGAGTATGATCGCATCGGGTTTAAAATCGGCAATATCTTTTTTACAGAAAGAAAGGTTCCGGAGAATGGTGCGGAGATTTTTAACGACCTCAATAAATCCCATGAAAGCCAGTTCACGGTAATGCTTCACTAAGTGAGCGCCGGCGGCCTGCATCATATCGCCACCCCAGCAGCGGATATCGGCTCCCGCATCTGTTTTTTTTAATTCCTTAATCAGGTTCGACCCGTGCAAATCGCCCGATGCCTCTCCTGCTATAATATAGTATTTCATTTTTTTCAGGACATAACATTCACTTACCACTTACCACTTTCCTATCCCCAAACCTTAAACAACAATGCTGTAATGGCATATACAAGAGTTACTGCAAAAACACCTTTTGCCGTTTGATCCTTACGGGAATTAATGTACAATGTAAAAATAACGATATTCAAAAAAAGGCAGGGAATACTAATAGCTGTAACCAGCCTCTTATTATCATGTAAAGCCCCAAACATGTCACCCATGCTGTACAGGGGATAAAATTTTATAAAGTAGTAAATAACGAGACTCAGCAGCGGAGCTATAAATCCCATGATCAATCCAAAGGGGAGGTTGTCTTTTTTAAAAATCACTGTTTAAAAGTTTTTTCGAGTTTGGTCTTTAAAACGTAATTGGTCAGATCAAATTGCACAGGCACCACGCTCACATAATTATTGGCCAAAGCCCAAACATCGGTATCTTTTCCCTTATCAAAATTTACAAAGGCGCCGGTAAGCCAATAGTATTTTTTGCCCGTTGGATCTTTTCTTTCATCAAAATCTTCTTCATATTTAGCATAAGCCTGCCTGCATACTTTGATGCCGTTTACCAGGCTTTCGTCAACGGCGGGGAAATTTACATTGAGGCAAAGATGCTTATCTGCTTTGCGCTTCATTATGGCTTCCACAATTATTCTGGCGTATTTACGCGCTGCCGTAAAATCGGCTTCCATGCTGTAATCGAGCAGTGAAAAGCCGATAGAAGGAATGCTTTCAATAGAAGCTTCAATAGCCGCACTCATGGTGCCGGAATAAATAACATTAATGGAATGATTGGGCCCGTGATTTATTCCGCTGATGCATATATCCGGTTTTTGACCTAATATTTTATCTACAGCCAGCTTTACACAGTCTACCGGTGTGCCGCTGCAACTCCATGCTTCTGTTCCTTCTGCCAACTGAACCTGCTGTAGCCGGAGCGGCGAACCAATGGTAATAGCATGCCCCATACCCGATTGCGGTTTATCGGGAGCCACTACTACTATTTTGCCGAGGCCTTTTACCGCTTCCACCAAATTGCGGATACCCGGCGCCATTACGCCATCATCATTGGTAACCAGTATAATGGGTTCTTTTTTCTTACGTTTAGCTTTCGCCATTCAGGTGCGTATATTTATTTTGTAAAAATCATGATTATTTGGTTGCCGCCCAAATTGCAGCAAAATAAAGAGAAGGGACAGGCAAAATCAATTTGTTATCGTGAAAAGTGAGAGGAAAGCAGTGAGGTGAAAGAATGGTGAAAGGTTAAATGTGCGCGCCTTACTTCCCACATTTGACGTTTCACGTCTCCCGTTCGGCATAGTTCCGGTTTTTTGGACAAAGGCATTTTTAATAAACATGTGCAGAAGCGCAGCATGGTCTGAAGGTATCCGTATAAAAAATTTAAGGGTATCTGTAAATTTTTAGCAAAAATATTTTGTTATAACTAATAGTATTAGTAGTTTGCATACTAAAATAATTAGTATGGCACAATCGCTTGCTGGTCAAAACCTGAAATACCTTCGCAAACTGCGTGGATGGACGCAGGAAGAGTTTGCCAATAAGTTGGGCATTAAGCGTTCCCTGGTGGGCGCTTATGAAGAGGAGCGTGCAGATCCCCGTATTGACGTGCTGGAAAAACTGGGAGATATGTTTAAGCTTAGTCTTGATGATTTATTGCGGAAAGATCTGAGTGAAGTAAAAGGCAATTATTTGGCCAAACGAAGGCAGCAAAAATTAATGTCGGAAAACAACCTCATCCATTTTGTACCGGTAAAAGCAGCCGCAGGCTACCTGGCGGGATATGCCGATACAGAATTCATTGATGAACTCAATACATTTACGCTGCCCATGCTGGCAGGAGGCAATTACCGGGCATTTGAAATTGTTGGTGACAGCATGTTGCCCACGCCCAGCGGCTCCATCATCGTGGGGGAAAAAATAAACAGCCTTGATGATGCCAAAAACAGTACCGCATTCATTGTAGTATCGCGCAATGAGGGCATCGTATACAAACGCGTTGAAAAAAGCAACCGCAATAAAAGTAAAATTACCCTGGTAAGCGACAATCCTTCCTACCAGCCCTACCAGGTAAATGCAGAAGATATTTTAGAACTCTGGCAGGCGCAAATGGTCATCACCAAGGTGGCCAGCCAGCAGCGCTGGGATGTAAACCAACTGGCTTCATTGGTAAGCAACCTGCAGGAACAGGTAACCGTGCTGAAGAAGAAGTACAATTAAGTTTATAGTTTGGGGTTTTGGAGTTTGTGGATTTGAGATTTGAAATTTTTGATTTGAGATGAGATCATCCCTTCGAATTAAAGATTTGGGGCTTCAGATTTAGGGATTATTACCAGTTGCTGTTTGGAATACAGCGACAATTTTTAGCGCCAGCAAGGTTGATGGAATAAACCCGCCTCAAGATGTTGTGATGCTGCTCTCAAGGTATCAGAAAATGGTTTTATGTCGTGGTGCAGCTTCATACTATATTCCATTTTTTACTGTTGAATATTGCTTTCGCTGCACCTGCCAGTTTATATTTGGTAATTGGGTTCAATGATTTTAAAAGCGGTCCTGTTAAACTAACTTGTTGCAATTGTTCTAATAAACCACCTAACAAAGCTCTTGTTGCAGGTGGATACTTTAAAGCCAGGCGAACCACTGAACTTATTTCTTTTTTGGAAAGCTTTTTGAGTATGGCTGAAAATCGCTTGCAAGACGACTCTATGGTTGCATCAGGTATTTTTTTGATATAGCGAATAGCATCAAGTATCTGCAACAAGGGAATATTTTCTTTGGTGATGGTATTTTTTTGCTTTACAAATGAAATGGTATGGCGTTCTCTTTTAAAATTTGGGCGAATTTGATTTTTGCCGATTTGTATGGTATTGCTTACCTGTGTGGTTAAACCCAATTGATTGTAAATGCTGTAACCTGTTAGGTAACCTATGATTTTTCCATTTTCTTCCAATAGGTCTTTTACTACCTGTGCCTGGCTGGGTTGAAGGTTGCCAAATGGCGTATTTTTGGGTTTATAGTATTTACCTTTGGATAGTTTGGCAATTTTGCCCGATTCTACCATCCTGTTGAGTGCCTTAATAACAGCTTCTTTCTTGTTCACCTCAGTGGTAAAGTCGTTATAGGTGAACACATAGCCCTTAGGAAGTCTATCTATGGCAAATGCTATGTATTCAGTTGTTTTCATTTTATGAGTAGTGATATAAAGATAGTAAAATGTCCAGTTTATTTACTAAAAAACTGGACAAATATTATAATGCAGCATAAAGCATTGCCTGTACCCTTTCCGCTACTTCGCTTTTGTAAGATTTTCTTTCACCCTGAATTTTACTATCCGTGCAATTAAATTGTATGGAACGGGCTTATCTAACGGAAACTGAACAGAGCCTTTACCCTGCTTGTACTTCGCCAGTTCGGCTGCAAATTGTTCATGACCTGTTGGGGTGGCATAAAATCCAATGTGTTTTTCATATCCCGCAAAATATACCAGCGGCTTTCCGTTTAACTTGTAGGCAGGCATCTGGTAACTGATGCTTTCAATGGCTTCCGGCGCGTTATGCTGTATGGTTTCACGCACCTTGTTTAAAAGCAATTGTGTGTCTTCGGGGAAAGAGTATATGTAGTCGTCAACATTTTTAAAATTTCCTTTCATTTTTAATCTGTTTCTTTTTACAATAAACACAAGGGATGAAGTATCATTGTTACTATGGCCGAGTGGAGACACAGACCATGGAATGACGCTGGTACAAATTACAAAAGTTCACTGTTATTCCGGTTATAAATAATACCTGGCTGATGTTCCCATCAATCGCCATACAATTTCAATCCCGTGATGAGTTATATTTTACTCATACAAATCTCCCTGGTTAGCCAGTATCTCCCGGTATTTGTTAAACAGTTTTGTTTTGGAAAGAAATCCTAAAAACTCCCTGTTTTTATTGAGTACGGGCAGGTACCAGCTCTGGCTGATATCAAACTTTTCCATTACCGAAAGCATAGGCTCATCGTCAAATAAAATTCCGGGTGGTTTTTTCATGACAGACTTTACTGAGGTTTTATTAAACTGTTCCGGCTGAAACAGCTTCTGCTTAATATCATTCAATTCAATGATCCCTGCAAATTTTCCTTTATTGTCCAGTACAGCATAAATATTTTTTTCGCTTTTCTTAATGATTTCTACCAGTTCAGTAAAACTTTTATCAATAGGAATACTGTCGTAAGTATCCTGCAGCATCTGCTCTAAACGGATAGACGTAAGAATGTTTTTTTCTTTCTGATGCGTAAATATCTGTCCTTCTTTTGCCAGTTGTTTGGTTTCCATATAAAAGGGCTCGTATTGCTTTACAATAAAATACGAAATAGAAGATACGATCATGAGTGGTATAAATAATTCATAGCCATTGGTGATTTCCGCAATTAAAAATACGCCGGTAAGCGGGCAATACATTACACCGCTTAAAACGCCTGCCATTCCTACCAATGAAAAATTTCCTACCGGCAGGTTCAGCCATCCCGTTGCATTACAAAATTTGGAGAAAAAAAAGCCAAGATAAGATCCTGCAAATACAGATGGAGCAAAATTCCCGCCATTGCCTCCGCCGCCTATCGTAATACCCGCCACCACTGGTTTTAATAATACGATCAACCCCGTAAAAACAATTACCGCCCATTCATCCGATAGGTACGAAAGTATAGTGGTATTATCATTTACCTGGCTCAAACCTTCGGTGGCTAAAACTTTAACGCTTTCATACCCTTCCCCAAATAAAGGAGGGAATAAAAAATATATGCCCATCAGTAGAATGCCGGCTATCAACGCCCTGGTATATTTATTTACTACACCTGAATGGATGGTATGTTCCGTTTTTGTAAACATTCTTGCATAGTATAATGAAACAAAGCCACACAGTATGCCCAGTGAAATATAAAAAGGCACATTATGATAATTGAAAGTTTGTTTAAGGGTAAAATTAAAAAGAATAGATTCATTTAAAATTACTCTTGAGCACAGTGCACCCACCACCGAAGCCGTGATCAAAGGAATAAAGTAACTGACAACAACCGTTTCCGTAAGCAATACTTCAATGGCGAAAATAACGCCTGCTATGGGTGCGTTAAAAACCGCTGCTATCCCGGCAGCAGCGCCGCAGGCTATAAGTAATGTGCGTTCCCTGTAATTGAGTTCGTGTATACGTGCAATGTTGGAGCCTACTGCTGAACCCGTTGCCACTATCGGTGCTTCAAGTCCTACAGACCCCCCCAACCCCACGGTTAATGAACTGGTAATAATGTGCGCATAGGTATGCCGGAGTGGTATGAAAGAAGATTTTTGGGCAATGGCCTTCAGCACCATAGCTATACCTTTTTCCAGGCTGCCGCCTAATACTTTCCATATTATAATAACAGTAAGCAGCAATCCTAACGCGGGAAACAGCAAATACGAAAATCTTGAAACCGGGATCCCTTCAATCCATAGCTGCACATTATGCACCAGAGTTTTTAATGCAACGGCAGCCAGACCTGATACCAGTCCAACAATAACGGAAACTACCATCATGTATTGAACTTTACTGAGCCTTACTCTCAGCAGGTGGGAGAAATATTGATATAGCTTTTTAATGAAGTGGTTCATTCTATGATTCATAGCAGCAACAAATATAGGAATGTATTTTTGCGGGCAGGAACAATGCGGTATGCTGATCATGATTCAGGATATTGTGAAAATATGAAATGGGCATGTTTTACTTACCTTGTGTGTAATTCTATCGTTATGTCAAAAGAACTGAGAAAACAGCAGGCGCTGGAATACCATGCTAAAGGAAGACCCGGGAAAATTGAAGTAGTGCCTACCAAGGATGCAAAAACACAGAGAGATCTTTCATTGGCCTACTCTCCGGGAGTAGCGGAGCCGTGTAAAGAAATTCAGCAGGATGTGGAAGCGGTTTATAAGTATACGGCCAAGGGTAACCTGGTGGCCGTGATCAGCAATGGAACAGCGGTACTGGGTTTGGGTGATATTGGCCCCGAAGCGGGGAAGCCGGTAATGGAAGGAAAGGGTGTATTGTTTAAAGTGTTTGCCGATATTGATGTATTTGACATAGAGATCAATGAAAAAGACCCGGAGAAATTTGTACAAATTGTAAAATCGCTTGAACCTACTTTTGGAGGTATTAACCTCGAAGACATTAAGGCGCCGGAATGTTTTTACATTGAAAAAGCATTGAAGGAAACAATGAAGATCCCGGTGATGCATGACGATCAGCACGGCACGGCTATTATCAGCTCCGCAGCATTGATCAACGCACTGGAATTGCAGAGCAAAAAAATTGACAAGGTAAAGTTTGTAGTAAATGGCGCCGGCGCTGCTGCTATGGCCTGTGTGCAGTTATATGAGGCGCTTGGCGCTAAAAGCAGCAATTTTATTATGTTCGATAAAGTGGGAGTGCTGTACCAGGGCAGGGAAGACCTGGATGAGGTAAAGCAACGTTTTGCCATAACCCGTAAAAAGCAACTCAGTTTGCTGGATGCAATGCAGGGAGCTGATGTTTTTATTGGTTTAAGTGCGGCAAATACCGTTACGCCCGAAATGATTAAGTCCATGGCAAAGAAGCCTGTGGTGTTTGCCCTGGCTAATCCTGATCCGGAAATTACATGGGAAGCGGCTACTGCTTCCCGTAAGGATATTATTATAGCAACGGGCCGCAGTGATTATCCTAACCAGGTAAATAATGTACTTGGCTTTCCTTATATTTTCCGCGGGGCGCTGGATGTAAGAGCAACACAGATCAATGAAGCCATGAAGATGGCGGCGGTAATGGCTCTGGCCAATCTGGCCAAAACACCTGTACCCGATATTGTAACCCTGGCATACGGTGAAAAGAACATGGTATTTGGCCCAAATTATATTATACCCAAACCGCTCGATCCGCGGCTTATCTCTACTATTTCGCCTGCGGTAGCCAAAGCAGCCATACAAAGCGGCGTAGCAAAACATCCTATAGAAGATTGGGAAAAATATAAAATTGAATTAGACGGACGTTTGGGAAATGATAACCAGTTATTCAGGGTAATAGGAAGCAAAGCAAGAAAGGATCCCCGCCGCGTGGTCTTTGCCGAGGCCGATAATGTGAAGATCCTTAAAGCAGCACAAATTGTACTGGATGAAAATATCGCATATCCTATACTGTTAGGTGAGGAAAAAAAGATACTTAAAATTGCCCGTGAAAATGGTATTGACCTGGAAGGTATACCTGTTATTGATCCGCGGAGCGAGGAATGGGATAAAACAAGGCATGAATATGCCGCCCTGTATTTCAAAAAAAGACAACGCCGGGGCATCAACCGTTATGAAGCATCCAAGATCATGAAAGACAGGATCCGTTTTGCCTGCATGATGCTCAATACGGGCGATGCCGATGCCGTAATTGGGGGGCTTACCCGGAATTATCCTGAAACAGTCAGGCCTGCCCTGGAAATTGTGGGAACTGAAAAAGGGGTGAATAAGATTGCAGGCATGTATATTATTGTTACCAAAAAAGGGCCGCTGTTCCTCGCCGATACCACGGTGAACTTTAATCCCACTGCAGAAGAACTTGCCGATATAACCCTTATGGTAGCCGGGGAAGTCAAAAATTTTGGTATTACGCCGCGGGTAGCCATGCTTAGCTATTCCAATTTTGGCAGCAGCAATACAAGTGAAGCAAAAACGGTGCGCAGGGCCCGTGAATTGCTGAAGCAAAGGAGTCCGGAACTCATTGTTGACGGAGAAATGCAGGGCATCCTTGCTTTTGATAAGGAAATACTTAAGGAAAATTATCCTTTCAGCGAGTTGGTGGATACGGATGTGAACATTCTTATATTTCCAAATTTGAGTGCCGGCAATATTGCCTATAACCTGTTACAGGAGCTAGGTGGTTTTGATACCATTGGGCCCGTGCTGCTGGGTTTGTCCAGGCCGGTACATGTACTGCAATTGGGCAGTTCGGTTAGAAGCATCGTAAATATGGTGTTGATTGCCGTAGTGGATGCGCAGCAAAAATGTCCCGAAAGACACCCCGATTCCGGCAAGGAGCAGCGTTGGTGGAAAAAGAGTAAAAAGGTAAATGAAACGGTATAAAATAAAATAAACCACTGTTTATCATAATTTACCCCGAATACTTTCGGGCTGACGAAGGAAGCATCTATCTCCGCAACGATCAAACGACAAACAACAGATGATTCATTCCTGCCATGACATTACAAGAGCGTATAATGGTTCATACCTCACCCCGACAATACAAGTAGTATAGAATTGTTTATGCTTCTCCATAACAGGGGGGCAAAAAGACTGAACTTTTATTCCTAAGTCCATCAAAGAACCGCTGCTTGTCATGCTGATACCGCCTCAAAGCGGGAGAAGCATCTATCTCCGCAACGATCAAACGACAAACAACAGATGGGTCGTGCCTCACCGGACCGCCCGGTTATTTTATTTTACTGTTGATATAATCAATCTGTTCCTGTATTTCTGTGGCATTGGAAGAAACATTCTTCATGGCAGATTTTTGGGTAGCTATGGTTTTGAGCAGTACATTGTTTACAAAAGGATAAATATCTTTTTGATAAGCGGAGGGTATCTGATCACGAAATGAAACCAATGCATCCGTAGCTTTTTTTACAGCTTCGGTGTTATTGAGCTGAATCGCATAATACGCCACGGTATTTGCATTTTCTACTTTGGCCTGTCCAAAAGGTAAGGCATTATACCAGTCAAGAACGTAATCCAGGTCTTCCACCTTACTGTTTTCGGCAAATACATTGCTTATCGCTTCAGCCATTTTATCTTTTGTCTTCGTTGCTGACAATCTTTTTGCTTCTGTATAAGCTGTGGCTTTATCTATTTGATTCAAAGACAGTATGGCCGCCCCCGCCACGCTGTAGGAAGAATCATTAACGCTTTTTTGTATCAGCTCCCTGTAAATAGGTTTATCATAGGTACTTAATGCCATTAGCGCTTCAGCCCTTACCGTAGGTTCCTGGTCGCCTTTGGCAACAGAAAAAATGGTTGACTCAAGGGTTTGTTTTACGTTTTCCTTTTTTAAATCTGCCGAATGGAGCGCGAAGATCCTCAATTCATGGTACCTGTCTTTTAAAGCGGTTTTTAACAGATCCACGGCAGCTGTGCTGTCCTGCAGTAAAGCACATGCGCTTATTGCTTCTCTTCTGTCAACATACAACCCGGCTGTATAATATTGATGTATATAGTTTGCAAGTGATTTACCTGTTTCCTTCTTTTCACAAAGCAATATTTTATCTCCGTCAAAATTTACAAGATCGGGTTCAGCCGCAACTGCAAATGTAAAAGTTTGATCTTTTTTATCAACCCAAACATCATGGCGGATCTTATTCTTTCCATTATATACATCTATGGCAACCGGTAAAATAAAGGCCGGTTCGGACTGGGTTTGTTTTACATTCACCGAAACTGTTTTGCTGCTGTCGTTATAGGCATAATGAATGTTGAGTTTGGGATGGCCACTGCTGAAATACCATTGATTAAAAAACCAGTTTAAATCCCTGCCACTTACTTCTTCAAGCGCCAGTCGCAACTGGTGTGCTTCGGCATTGTTAAATTTATTGGTAGTAAGATACAGGTGCAGCCCCTGGTAAAATGCATCTTCACCCAGGTAGTTTTTCAGCATGTTCAATATTCTGCCGCCCTTTTGGTAGCTCACCAGGTCAAACATGTCGTCTTTATCTTTGTAATGATAACGGACTAATATTTTCCTGGCATCTTCCGGGCTGCTGAGATACTGCTGCATATCTTTATAATTTTCAGCATCTCCTGCATCCTTGCCGTATTTGTATTCGTTCCACAACACCTGGCTGAAATTGGCGAAGGATTCATTTACAGTTAAATTACTCCAGCTTTTAGCGGTAACATAGTCGCCGAACCAGTGGTGAAAAAGTTCGTGAGCAATGGTGCTTTCCCAGCTATTGCCATCAAGCAATTGCCGGGAATCCTGTTGTGCACTTTCCTGGTGCATGGTAGCCGTAGTGTTTTCCATGGCCCCGCTTACATAATCCCTTCCTGTAATTTGTGAATATTTAGGCCAGGGATACGATACGCCGGTAATTTTTTCAAAAAAGGCAATCATTTCGGGTGTGTTACCAAAAATTTTCCTGGCAACACCTGCATATTCTTTTTCTACATAATAGCTTACTTCTTTTCCTTTATAAACATCCTTAACGATAGCGTAGTCGCCTACACCTATAAAAAAGAGATAAGGAGAGTGGGGCAGGTCCATCTTCCAGTAATCCGTTCTTGTGCCATCTGCATTTTTTTGTTGCTGCAAAAGTTTACCATTGCTGAGCGTTACATATTTAGAAGGTGCAACAAGAAAAAACTCCTGGGTACATTTTTGATTTGGCTTGTCTATAGTAGGGCACCATACAGAGGTGCTTTCTGTTTCGCCCTGTGTCCAGATTTGAGTAGGCTTGTTTTTATCTTCGCCGCGTGGATTAATGAAGTATAATCCTTTATCATCTCTTATTGCTTCGCTTCCGCCTTTGGCCAGTTCATCGGGCTTTGAAACGTATTTGATGTATACTTTATATTGTTCGCCTTTCTTATACAACTTGTCCAATTTAATATGTAGCTGCTTCCCGTTATATTGGTATTTTAAAGGTGTGGTAACAGTACGTTTTGCGATGGCAACCGCTTCTATTTCCATTCCTTTGGCATCTAATACAAGTGAATCGGTGCTGTAAAAATGGGGCTCAAGCGTAATCCATACCTTCCCGTACATATATGCCTTCTCATAATCAAAACGGGCCTCTAATTTGGTATGCACAAGGTCATTTATTTTCTCGGGTACCGCCCGGTAAATGCTTGTCAGCGAATCGGTGGTTGTTGTCGCAGTTTGCGCCTGGAACAATGCGGGTGCGGCAATGAATAATAGACCTAATAATTTTTTCACGTTATAATTGAATTTGATAAGAGAATGTTGTCAAAAAATATACCCTGTTCACCATCCTTAGCTGTAAAATGTACAGATTAACGATATTTAGCAGCAATATTATATTTAACAGTTTACATTGCATGCATCAGAACACAATAATACTAACATTTATTACGATTTATTAACGCTGTAAAATTCCGTGATAAATAAGCAGATAATGTTTTTTTTATATGAGTGGTGGCTGTTTCATCTTTTCAAGTAGTTTTGTTAGGGTTTAAGGACATGCAAACCGTGCTGAACTAAGAAAAATTTATAGATTAATGAAAGTACTGCGGAAACTGGTTTTTATCTTCCTTATATGTTTCCTGGTTAAAATTGTTTTTAGCCAGCAGCAATATTATATATACATCCAATCTGAGGATCAGCAGGAATTTTATGTACGTACAGGTTCACGAATCTTTAACTCTTCGGGAAACGGTTACTTAGTCATTCCCGGACTCGAAAAGAATACACACGAAATTATAATTGGTTTTCCGGGAAAAAAGGACCCGGAGTGGCGCTTTAATTGCACCATCAGCGAAGCAGACCTTGGCTTTGTGTTAAAAGCTAAGGGTAAGGATGGCGTACAATTGCTTAGCCTTAAGCAAAAAGAAGGAGTGACGGGAACTGTGGTTGAGCACTATCCCGAAATAAAAGAAAATAATGTTGTTCCACCTCCGGGAATGATCAGCAATGATCCGTTTTCATCCATGCTTGCCGATGTGGTAAATGATCCTACCATCCGCCAGCAACTTGTAATAGTTGAGAAAGAAACTGTTCCTGCTGTTGCCATAATTAATGATTCTGCAAAAGCTTTACATGCCAGTGCACCTCCGGCACAAACGCCTGTTAATAAGGGAGAGGATAAGGTTGCCCTTGTATCGCCACCACCTGTAACAGGAACGCCGGCAGAAGCAAAGCACGATACTGCAACAACTGGGGGTGAAAAGTCAGCGCCGTTTGTGGTAACGGAGATTGAGAAAACCAATAGTGTACCCTCGGGAAAGTCCTCCAAAGCAGGTGCAGCAGAAAAGGCAGAAAGTACTATGGTAGCAGGTACAGAAAAAAAGTATGAACCATTTGTGGTAAAAGAGATTCACCAGCCGGTGAATACAAAAACAGCAAAATCTTCAGGGTCCGGAACGGAAAAAAAAGAAGATAGCGTAGTAACTGCGCCATTAAAAGAACCCGAACCTTTTGTGGTGAAAGAAATTGGGAAGAATGATATTCCCAAAACAACATCCCTGAAAAAAACCGGAATAGAAAAAAGTACAGATAATAATGAAGAGGCAAAATACCTTCCTTTTGTTATAAAACCGGGTGATAAGAAAAATAATAATGAAGATAAAACGGCAAAATCTGAAACCGGGAAAAAAGTTGATACGGCTGAAATGGTTGCTGAAAAAAATGCAGTGCCATTGGTTATAAAAAAGGAAGACAAAGCCCTGACCACTGAAAAGGAAAAATCTGTCAGGTCCGGCTCAGGCAAAAAGGATAAGGACTCGTCAAGGGTTTCTCTGAAAGAAAAGCAATTGCCGGTTGAGAAAAAAGCAATATTATCTTCTGTAAGAAAAACATTGGAAAGAAAAAGCAGGGAAGGAACTGACCTGATTTATATTGATGAAAATGCCGGTGGCGCCAAAGACACTATTCGTATATTCATACCCGTTGTACAATAAAATATTTCATCAAAATCTGAGCTAAGCAATCGCTACTCCTTAATGAATTTTGCCATCAGCACCTGTTCACCGTGTTGCAGTTTTATAAAATATACGCCCTCCGATAAAGCATTAATAGAAACCGTTCCTCCTGTATTTTTTCCCGCCAGCACCAATCTCCCTGTTATATCATATATAGAATATGTTTTCGGGGTAAGCGGCTTTTCATTATTGAACCGCAGCGTAAGAAATGTTGATGCGGGGTTGGGAAAGACAGTCAGATGCGATTCGGCTCCGGTATTGATTTGCGGCTCCGGTGAAGCGCTGGAGTTCCATGGTTCGTGTAAAGCAGTGGAATAAAGGAGCGTTTCCCTGGGGGCAGATGTGGCAAACAAATCATGTATCCTTTGCCGTTGCCCGATGGTAAACATATGCAAACAGGCATCATCCGAAAAATCCATGAAGTTCATAAACATGTCGCCGCCGGGTTGCTGGTTGCACCCGTTTGGGGAAGTTTTGGGAAACGAAGAACAACCGCTGCTGTATGTTTTTTGAGGCGGTGTATCTTCAACATCATCGCTTCCGCAATCCGTATCGCCCCAAAGATGCTTGAGGTTCAGCCAATGTCCCACCTCGTGTGTGGTTGTTCTGCCTTTATTATAGGCCGAACTGCTGTTGCCCGTAGTGCCAAATACATCTGTACGTATTACAACGCCGTCTTTTTCGGGCGATGCACCCGGGAAAGTAGAATAGCCCAATAAGCTTTTGGTGAGATTACACACCCATATATTAAGATAATAGCGACTGTCCCAGGCATCATTGCCACCCGAGACCGAAAATTTCATTTTATCATCCTGCTGCCAGTATAAGCGATCTGTTTTTTTCCTGATAATTCCGGTCGTAGCGCGCCCTTCAGGATCAGACTTTGCCAGTTCAAACTGAACCCTGCAGTCGGCGGCTAAGGGGGCAAAAAAAGCGGGAATTTGGGCGGTATCATCATTCAGCTTTCTGAAGTCTTTGTTTAGTATATTGAGCTGTGATTGTATTTGCGCATTGCTGATATTCTGCTCTTCATTATTGTACAAAACATGTATTACAACCGGGATAGTAATGAGCGGTACATCCGCAACATCGCTGCCCTGCTCTTTTTTTGATATGGAGGAACGCGTTTTTGCACTGCTTTCAAGTTGGATATACCGCATGCGCAATGCCGCATCATTATTGAGCTGGCTTTGCCAATATTCGGTTGTTACGCAGTTGCGCTGTGCAGCAACCCAAAATGAACTGCAGCAAAGTATACAGATGAACAGAAAAGATTTCATTGGCTGATTTTATAATCAGCTTTTCAATGTGATATTAAATTTAAAGGCATTGGCCGGAGCAGTGATGGTAAGGCACCGCATTTTTCAGTTTTTGCAGAGGATAAACAGATACGTTGGAAATCAGGAAGAATTGGACCAGGTTTAACCTGTGTTTGGAACCGTATTACGGGGGCAAAGTAATCTAAAATTTGCGGCCGGGCTAACCCGCAGTTATAGTTTTCGATGACCGGCTGATAATTACCGGTTAAAATATAGTTTAACAAGCATACATTATGCCCAAAACTTTATTTTTGCAGCAACTGGTTATGATATGATAAAAAATGTATTCGTTTGCGGTTGTTGTATGTTTTTATTCTGGTCCTGCAATAACAATGATCATTCGCCTGATTCAGAAACTGATATTCCTGTAAATAACGTACCCGCCCCTTCCCCGGTTAGTTACTCCGTGCAGAATATTTATCCGCACGATACCGCGGCGTTTACCCAGGGACTTGTGTATTATAACAATCAAATGTACGAGGGTACGGGGCATAAAAAGGAATCCACCCTGCGAAAAGTGGATTACAAAACGGGAGTTATTCAAAAGAAGATTGATATAGATCCTGATTTGTTTGGCGAAGGCATTACTATTTTAAATGATACCCTTTACCAGTTAACATGGGAGGATCATCTTGTGCTGGTATATAGCCTTAAGGATTTGAAACAGGTTCGTACAATATACTGGAACAGGGAAGGCTGGGGAATTACACACGATAATGTCAATTTAATCATAAGCGATGGAACAGATAAGTTATATTTCGTTCACCCCGGTGATTTTAAATTGATGAAGATTGTATCCGTGCACAATCACCTGGGTCCCGTTAACAATCTCAATGAGCTGGAATATATTAACGGGTACGTATATGCGAATCAGTGGGAAACCAATTATATTCTGAAAATAGACCCTTCTTCGGGACTGGTATCAGGCATACTCGATTTTACGGATGCGCTTAAAAGGTTTGCGAACATTAATTACGATAAGAAATCTGTACAGGAAGGAGCTGTGCTGAATGGCATTGCATGGGATTCTGCGGCTAACCGTTTATTTGTAACCGGGAAATTATGGCCAAAGCTGCTTGAAGTAAGAATACACTGATGCCGGGAAAAGTTTAGAAATTTGGAAGTTTATTGTTTATAGTTAAGTTGCGGTCTCAAGGTGTGTAACTTGCAACCTGTAACTTGAAACACCCCGGCACCTGGCTATGATTTTTTCATGCGGTATTTCCTGGCAACTTTAGGATTGTTGAAATACTTATCCAGTTCTTCAGGAGAATCATCGAATTCAACCACAGGAACTTCTATTAATTGTAATTGGATTTGTTTTAATTCATCCCTCAGCTTTTGGCTTTTATTAATCAGTTCGGGATCCTTTTCACCTACCAGCACGTTATTTTGAAGCAGGTAGTCTAAGCGTTTGATGCTATTGCGCACGAGAGTTGCAGAATTTTGTTCCTCTTTTTTAACAGGTGATACTGATTCTTTTACTGGCACCATGGCTACACCAACGCTGGGTAATATTTTACCCGCAGTTTTTTGTCCGTCTGTTGGTAGGGATGAAAAAACGGTTCCTCCCAGTGAAGAAGCAGCTGAAGTAAGATCAAAGGTTGTGCGGGTTCCACGTGTTGATTTTATCTGTTTATCCAACTCCATAAAAGTGGCTTTCAGCCGGTTAGAATAGTTTTGGATACTTCTTACTACTTCATTGTATTCAAGTACTTTTTGCGGGTAATTTATGTTTTCTCTTACCACGATACGGATGGTTGCAGTATCGCGTACATTAAACTTATTGACACCCACAAAATTAACAATCACCTCCCTTAGCTTGTCCTTGTCGGATGGCTTAACAAAACCAAACGGTGGCGACCATTTAAAATCATCTCCGCATTTGGCTACCGTCCCAATGGTTTTAACCGGGTAATTACTGGTCATCGTAATGTTTTCAATAGGAAAGTTTCCATCTTCACACTGAACTTTAAAGCTAATACTGTCTCCCTCATCTACATACAATATATTATTAACGCTGGGCTTTATTTTTGAAGGAATGATCTCCGTATTAAAAAACAGCAAAGTAAAGGAAGTATCTATTTTGTCTTTAGGGTCGTCAAGGTTCTGAACACCCAGGTTTACTTTATATTCAAGATCGTACTTGAGTCTGCCGGAAAGAAAGAAAGCTTTTTCCGCCTTAAAAGTTAAAAGCCCGCTGTTTCTTTCAACCTTTAATCCAACGGGAGAATTTTTAAGAAACCAGTAATAGTGAGACTGATCTTTATTGATGTCCAGCTTATATTGCAGGGTGGAGTCCACATGAAGCGTAATATAAGGATTCAGATTCCTGATTCTCAGTACCGAATCTTCCTGGGGAATAGTCCGGAAAACAGTATCGGCTTTAGCTGTATCGATTTTAGCCGTATCGATTTTCAGTGAATCTATAACCTGAGAAAACGCCGGAAGAACGAAACCTAAAGACAACACCAGGATAAAAGCAAACTTATTATTGATCAATTTGCTGGTCTTTTAGTGGGTTAAAAAATTTAGTATGGCAAATTTAATGTTTTATTCCAAATTTCAGCCAAAGTATAACGCTTAATCCTGTAAACCTGTTATATGCAGCGGTTGAATGTTAATAATTTATGAAAAATAAGGCTGACTCCTTGCGGAGCCAGCCTGCGCCAAAAAACCATACACCTCGTCTTGTATGAAAAAGTTGAAACTTTGGTTATTGGATCTCTATTTGTTTGCTAACAGCCTGTGCTTCTGCTTTCTTCGGTATATGCACTTTTAATATACCATCTTCATATTTGCCCTGGATATTACCGGAATCAATTTTGTCGTTTAAAGTAAAACTGCGTTTAAAGCTGTTGTACTTAAATTCTCTGCGCACAGTTTTATAGTCTTCACTTTTGGTTTCTTCTTTTTGTTCATAGGAGATGGTTAATACATCATTCTCAACATTAATTTTAAGATCTTCTTTTTTTAATCCCGGTGAACTGAGCTCAAGATGATAAGCATCTTTCGTTTCATGGATATTTACGGGTACAGTCTTCCACTGAACTGTTTCATCATCTTTGCCAAAGTTTGTCCATTCATTGAACCAGTCATCCAAAAAACTGTTATAAGCTTTTTTTACCGGTGAGCCGTTTACTTTTACGAGTGTCATAATTTGTTATTTTAAATGTTAATGAATTTGTTTTACATGGGGGAATGATCAAACTGTGTTCCATCCATAAAAGAATGAATTTTTTGCAGAAGTAATCCATTAAAAGCGGTCGAAACAAGACAAGATGACACATTCCCTTTGTTTTAAGCGACAATACGGCGCAAGATTTAATAAGGAAGATTTGATTAACTTTGCAGCACAGAAAAAATTAAATCAAACTAAAATATTCAAGAAATGTATCCGGAAGAAATTGTAATACCAATGAAGGAGGAGTTAACCGATAACGGTTTCAATGAATTATTAACTCCGCAGGAAGTGGAAAATGCTTTACAGCAGAAAGGCACAACCTTAGTAATGATCAATTCAGTATGTGGCTGTTCGGCAGGGAGCGCCCGGCCAGGTGTATTGATGGCAGTGGCGAATGCTTCTAAAAAACCCGATCAGCTTGCTACAAGTTTTGCGGGGTTTGATATTGATGCTGTTAATACTTTAAGAGAGCATCTTCTGCCATATCCCCCATCGTCTCCTGCAATAGCACTTTTTAAAGACGGCCGGTTGGTGCATTTTATTGAACGCCATCAAATAGAAGGAAGACCGGCTCAGCTTATTGCCGGAAATCTTATTGCTGCATTTGAAGAGCACTGTAATTAAGTATTGATTTATTCTTTATAATCCCGTTCTTTTGAGAGCGGGATTTTTTATGGTGAATTTATGTGTAGCAATCCACAATTTTAAAGTAACATTGTACCTTATACCAATTGTGTAACATGTATCCCAACCTTTATTTTTTTCTTAAAGATACTTTTGGAATTGAGCCGTGGGCATGGACGAAATTTGTGAACGCTTTCGGTTTTTTTGTTGCCATTGCTTTTATTCTTTCTGCTATAGTGCTGGCCAAAGAGCTCAAACGAAAAGAAAGGGAAGGGCTTTTGTTCCCGGTAGAAGAAACGATTATAATTGGCAAGCCTGCTTCGTTATCCGAATTACTAATTAATGCATTATTGGGGTTTATAGTAGGGTATAAAGCATTGGGTATTTTTCTCAATAGCGATCAAATACCTCCGCAGGAATATATTTTTTCCGGCAAGGGAAGTTTCGCGGGGGGTATTATACTGGCATTGATTTTTGCGGGGTTGAAGTACCGTGAAAAAGGAAAGCAAAAACTTGCAAAGCCGGAAAAAAGAAAGATACGGATATGGCCACATGAAAGGGTAGGCGACATTACCATATATGCTGCTATATTTGGATTTATCGGCGCCAAAATTTTTGATAATCTTGAAAACTGGGACAGGTTTATACAAAATCCTATTGAAAATTTATTATCACCCAGCGGCCTTACATTTTACGGAGGTTTAATTTGCGCTACTGCGGCCATTTTGTGGTATGCACGCAAAAAGAAGATCAGCATCCGGCATCTTGTTGATGCCGCGGCTCCCACTTTAATGCTGGCCTATGCTTTGGGAAGAATTGGCTGCCAGGTGAGCGGGGATGGTGACTGGGGTATTTTAAACAGTGCGTATGTGACCAGCGCTTCCGGAAAGACGGTAGAAGCAGGACCCGGGGATTTTGACAAAGCACTTGAAACCCATAAAACAATTTATTTAAGCGAATTTGGAACCGATAGTATACCGCGCATAGCGGTAAAAGCTCCATCTTTTCTTCCCAGGTGGACGGTGGCATATGCCTATCCGCATAATGTAAACGAACAGGGATTTAAAATGGCCGATTGTTCGGGCGATCATTGTAATGCCCTGCCTGTTCCTGTTTTTCCTACCCCATTTTATGAGATAATTGCATGTTTAATTTTGTTCCTGGTATTGATGGGGTTGCGGGAAAAAATAACCGTTCCCGGTCAAATGTTTTCCATTTACTTAGTATTGAATGGATTAGAACGATTTTTTGTTGAAAAGATTCGTGTAAATACGAAATATGATATTTTCGGGTTTCATCCCACGCAGGCGGAAATTATTTCCACTTTATTAATAATAACCGGCATTGCGCTTTTCTTTTGGTCTAAAAGCTATGCACGTTCTCTGCCTCCCCAAAAAGCATAATGTACTTTTTGTCTTATCTGAATGTTTCTGTTTTCAGGTACTTCAACTTATCTTGATAGTACTATGCATTACCAAATATCATTGATTTGAACCGTTTATTGCAAAACTATGTACTATGCATTGCAAAGTACCATATGTTTGTCTTGTAATTATTAAGAGACAAAATATAAACTGCAATGAAAAAAATATTTATGCTATTGGTTGTTGTTAATTTCAGCATCCTCTTCCTACAGGCACAAACTCAAAATATATCAAAAATAACCGGTGTTGTAAAAAATGGCGAAAAAGCCATTGAAGCTGCTACGGTTACGCTTTTATCGGCTAAAGATTCAGGGGTTGTTAAAATTGAAATAACCGATAAAAATGGAAAGTTTGAAATTGTTTCTCCCGAAAATGGTTCGTTTTTGCTGCTGATCAGTTCCGTAGGATTTGAAAAAAAATATACTTCCTCTTTTAAGGTTTCTTCCGCAGGCGATGCCATTCAAACTGGTACTACTCACCTTACGCCGGCAAGCAAGGATATGAAGGCAGTGGTGGTTACTGTTAAAAAACCACTGATCGAACAAAAAATAGACAAACTGGTAGTAAATGTAGATGCTGCTCCTACCAATGCGGGGGCAACCGCAATGGAGGTGCTGGAAAAATCACCGGGCATCACTGTAAATAATGATGGTGTAATAAGTTTGAAAGGAAAAGCCGGCGTTGTTGTAATGATGGATGGCAAACCTACTTATCTTTCTGCAGAAGACCTGGCCAACCTGCTCAAAAATACACCTGCCTCTGCCATTGACCAGATAGAAATTATGAGCAACCCCTCTTCAAAATACGATGCCTCCGGCAATTCGGGTATCATCAATATTAAAACTAAAAAAAGCCTGAAGATGGGATTGAACGGAAGTATAATGATAGGTGCTACTACCGGTTTTTTTCCCAAAGGCGATGTTTTATACGTGCAGCCAAAATCGCAAAACAGCCTGAACTTCAACTACAGGAAAAATAAGATCAACATATTTGGCAGCTATAATCCCAATTTCAATAAACGCAGAAATGAGTTAACCATTATGCGCAACTTCTATAATGAGGATGGAAGTTTGAATGCTTCAGCAGCTTTGGGTACCACTTTTAACGGTAACGCCGACAATCACAGCGCCAAGCTCGGTGCCGATTATTACATTAACGATAAAAATGTATTGGGCGTAGTATTTACGGGTTTTGGTTTTTTTGGAGATTTTGCACCATCTACAATATCCAATATTTATAATCCTGATGGTAGCCTGCAATCGGGTCTGTATTCCACAACAGATAATAATATCAAGTTCAGGAACTACACCGGCAATATCAATTACAAACATAGTTTCGATAGTTCGGGAAGAGAGTTTACAGTTGATCTTGATTATGTGAAGTATGACAATGTTTCTGATATGTTGTTAACAACAAACGTATTGGATAAATGGGGCAGCACAATGGGCGATCCTATACTATTAAAGGGACATCTTCCTTCCAATATTAATATCTATTCTTTTAAAACAGATTATGTGCATCCGTTAAAAAATAATTTTAAGATTGAAACAGGTATAAAAGTCAACTATGTTAAAAACAACAACATTGTTGATTATACGCGTCACGATGGCGAAGAGTGGAAAAAGGATTATCGTTCCAATCACTTTATTTACGAGGAAAATATTAATGCGGCATATGTAAATGTAAATAAAAAGCTGAGTGAGAAATGGAGTGTCCAGGCAGGATTAAGGGCCGAAAATACCAATACAAAAGGCTACCAGGTAACCAATGATTCTACTTTTAAAAGGCATTACACCAACCTGTTTCCAACTGCATTTCTCAGCTATGCGGTGAACAAAGATAACCAGCTTACGCTTTCGTATAGCCGCAGGGTAAACCGGCCCAATTACCAGGATCTGAATCCATTCATTTATTTCCTCGATTCGTTAACCTATCAGCAGGGCAACCCCTACCTGCTGCCGCAGTTCAGTCATAATATTGAATTAAGCCATTCTTTTAAAGGGAAATTTATTACAACCCTTAATTACAGCAGAACTACGGATGTGATATCACAGATACTGAGACAGAATACAGACGAAAAAACCACTTTTCAAACTACTGAAAATGTATCCCAATTCAGAAATATAGGATTGTCGGTTACCGCTCCGTTTAAGTGGACATCATGGTTCAATTCAAATCTTTTTGTAAACCTCTACAACAATCATTACGAAGGCATATATAATGGAGATCCAATTGATGCTTCTAATACGGCGTATATGATAAACCTCACCAACAGCTTTACTTTAGCCGAAGGATTTTCCGCAGAGCTGAGTGGTTTTTACCGCTCGAAAGGATTAAATAGCTTACTGGTGATGAATGAAATGTACCAGATGACTATCGGGTTGCAAAAAACGCTCATGAAAGGAAAGTCAACAGTGCGCCTCAATTTCCGGGATCCCTTTGGCTGGCAGAAATTTGGGGGTTACATGAAGTATGGAGATGTGGACGTTACCATAAAAAATCGTTGGGACAGCCGCCAGGTTACAGCAAGCTTTACGTACCGTTTTGGCAAAAATACCATCGCGCCATCCCGCAAAAGAGCAACAGGTGTTTCTGAAGAATTAGACAGGGCGGGGCAGGCAAATTAAGATTGCTGAATCTCAAATTATCTAACAGGTTAGTTTCTCATGTTTTGGTTTTAGATCCCACTGTTCCCAGTGGGATATTTTTTTGATTTATTTGGGGTCTTTAATTAACCGGCCGATGCCTGCGCATGCTTTATCTTTGAATCAAAATACGTCGGTGTATGGCCTATAAGAATCAACAGGAATTTATAAATGCATTAGACAGGGCAGGGGAGTTGTTAAGAGTGAAAACCTATGTGGATCCACGTCTTGAAATGGCCGAGATAACGGATAGGATAAGCAAAAGCGGTGATGGAGGGAAGGCGATATTGTTTGAGAATACCGGTTACGGGTTTCCCGTGCTGATGAATGCCTATGGCAGTGAAAAAAGAATGGGGATGGCTTTGGGTGTGCAGCACCTGGATGATGTAGCTAAAGAAATTGAAAGCCTTTTTAAGCTGCTTACCAAGCCCAAAGAAAGCATTATAGATAAACTGAATCTATTGCCTAAGCTGGGCCGGTTTGCATCATGGATGCCTAAAGTAAAAAGCGGCAGAGGGGCCTGCCAGGAAGTGGTGATGTCCAATCCCGACCTGGGGAAATTGCCTGTAATTACCTGCTGGCCTAAGGATGGCGGGCCTTTTATTACATTGCCTATTATTCATACCAAAGATTTAAACACCGGCATCAGGAATGTTGGTATGTACAGGATGCAGGTTTTTGGTCCAACGCTTACCGGTATGCACTGGCATAAACATAAAGTATCGGCAAAGCATTACAATGGCTATAAGCAGGCTGAAAAGCGTATGCCCGTTGCCGTTGCCCTCGGCGGAGATCCTGTGTATGCTTATTCGGCCACGGCCCCGCTGCCCGAAAATGTGGATGAATATATGCTGGCGGGTTTTTTAAGGAAAAAGAAAGTAGAACTGGTTAAATGCATTACCCAGCCCGAACTGGAAGTGCCGGCCGATGCGGATTTTATTATTGAAGGATATGTTGATCCGGAGGATGAACTAATATGGGAAGGTCCCTTTGGCGATCATACAGGATATTATTCTCTTCCCGACTGGTACCCCCGCTTTCATGTTACCTGCATCACCCATAAAAAAAATCCTGTATACCCTGCCACCATTGTGGGTATTCCTCCGCAGGAAGATGCGTGGCTGGGTAAAGCCACCGAAAGAATTTTTCTGGCGCCTATCAAAATGACAATGGTGCCGGAGATCATTGATATGGAAATGCCGGTTGAAGGTGTTTTTCACAACCTGGTAATTGCCAAAATAAAGAAGGAGTTCGCGGGGCAGGGACAAAAAGTGATGTATGCCATGTGGGGCGCCGGGCAAATGATGTTCAATAAAATATTGGTTATAGCGGATGAACATGCCAATATCCGGAATTATGCTGACCTTGCGCAGCAGGTATTTAAGAACTTAGATGTATCTAAAGATGTTTTTTTTGCCACAGGTCCTATGGATGTACTGGATCATAGCTGCAGCAAAATGGGTTTTGGCGGAAAAATGTGTATTGACGGTACCCGGAAGTTCGAAGAAGAACTGGATGAACAATATCAACTGCAAACCATAAATCAAAAGGTGGAGCAGCATGACCTGTTATCCGCTTTTCCTGAAATAGCATTGGTTAATACTTCACTGCCTGGTATTGGCATACCCTGTTTACTTGTGGCTGTCAAAAAAGATAAAAAGGGCCATGTAAGGGAATTGCATGAACGCATCTGTAAACAGATTGCCGGGATCGAAAGCATTAAAATGATCCTATACGTAGAGTATAATGTAAATCCGGTCAATTTGCCTGTAGCGCTATGGCGGTTTTGCAATAACCTTGATCCTAAAAGGGATAATTTCCTGTTTGAACAGCCCTCTGCTACACACCCCGGCAAAACATTTTGCTGTTTGGGATTAGACGGTACGCGCAAAACCAAAGAATGGGATGATTTTCAGCGGGATTGGCCCAATATTATTGTTGCAGATGATGCTACTATTGAAGCGGTAGATAAAAAATGGGATGCGCTTAATATAGGCCGGTTTATTCCTTCTCCGTCATTGGAATATAAGAGCCAGATGTATGGAAGTGAAGCTGTGGTAGAGGATTAGACAACATAAAATGCTGAAGCTTAATTGTTGGGGTATGTACAAAAAAATTGAGGCCCATGGAAATGAGCCCCCTTTAGTTTCAACCCTAAACCCTTGAGAAAGATGTAATTGATATAACTAAGATTATGCCAAACTTTGTATAATGATATTAATTTTTAAATTTTTTATCAGAAAAGATCTTTCACTAAGTAGTTGCATTTAGTATTTTTCCAGGTTACTAAAGAAAAAGCTGCCTTCGATCAAGGCATTTTCATTGCTGTCACTTCCATGGATAGCATTTCTGCCTACATTTTCGGCAAAAAGCTGGCGGATGGTACCGGCATCTGCTTTTGCCGGGTCGGTAGCTCCTATCAGTTTACGAAAATCTTCTACAGCATTGTCTTTTTCAAGAATAGCGGCAACAAGCGGTGCGCTGCTCATAAATTCAACCAGTTCACCATAAAAAGGGCGCTCTTTATGAATGGCGTAAAATTCACCTGCTTTTTCACCTGAGAGCGATGTAAGCTTTAAAGCCACAATTCGAAAACCAGCTTTAATGATTTTATCCAAAATAGCTCCGGTATGACCATTTGCAAAAGCATCCGGCTTGATCATGGTAAAAGTAATATTACTCATATTTTTTTCTTTAGGGCAGCAAAGGTAACGGTTTAGTCTAAAAAAGATTTGACTGAATGCATATTATAATTGATTTTTGCGGCTTTGTATGAAACCCATCCAGGAGATTTATCCATTATTGAATACGCCGCGCAATGTAGTTGTTACCATGCATCAGAAGCCTGACCCGGATGCTATGGGTTCCGCTTTAGCGCTTGCAGGGGTATTGGCTCAGTTGGGGCATGAGGTTACGGTTATTTCGCCTACCAATTGGCCCGACTTTTTGAAATGGATGCCCGGTTCAAAAGCGGTTA
The DNA here is from genome assembly GCF_009192765.1 of Agriterribacter humi. GTDB lineage: Bacteria > Bacteroidota > Bacteroidia > Chitinophagales > Chitinophagaceae > Agriterribacter > Agriterribacter humi. The sequence goes on from NZ_VOHQ01000002.1 coordinate 627,295, forward strand.
TAGATTTTGAGGCTACCAGGGAAAAAGCCAATATTGCTTTAGAAAAAGCAGAATGGTTATTTTGTCTGGATTTTAATGCTTTGTATCGTACAAAGCATATGGCGGCGAAGCTTGCTGAATTAAATTGCATTAAAATTTTAATAGACCATCATGAACAGCCGGAAACAGAGGCTTTTGATTATGGGATCAGCCTCACCGCTAAAAGCTCTACTTCGGAGATGGTATATGATTTTATTAAAGCGTCCGGCAATGAACATCTCATTAACGAAGAGGTAGCTGCCTGCCTGTATGCCGGTATAATAGGTGATACGGGTTCTTTCCGGTTTCCGGCTACCTCACCCGATGTGCATGAAATGGTGGCAGTTCTGAAAAGAAAAGGACTGAAGCATGCCATCATCCACGAAAATTTGTATGATAATTTCTTAGAAGACAGGTTAAGATTCATTGGGCATGTATTGTTGCACCGGATGGAAATATTTTACGAGTACAATGCGGCACTCATATCTATACCCAAAAGCGACCTGCTTAAATTTAATATCAGAACAGGCGATACGGAAGGACTGGTGAATTATCCGCTAACGATTCAGGGCATAAAATTAGCAGGGTTGGTTATAGACAGGGATGAAGAACGCAAATGGTCGTTCAGGAGCAAGGGAAATGTGGATGTAAATACTTTTGCCAGGAAATATTTTAATGGTGGCGGTCACTTCAATGCTTCCGGTGGAAGAAGCTCAGATTCGCTCCAGACTACTATGCAACTATTTAAAAAAGCAATAAAAGAAAACGCATCACAATTACAATGATCACAAGTATGAAAAAAATAACATGGTTAGGATCCGCAGTGGCTTTGGCTTTCGGATTGAGTTCCTGCAGCGGCGGTAGTGGGCCGTATAAAAAATTAGCGAACGGGATGGAGTACAAAATTATCGGCAGCGGTAAAGGAAGCCCCATTGCGTATGGCGAGGTAATGAAATTTCATTTTGCGCAGAAATACAAAGATTCTGCAATGAAAGATACCTATAGCCAGCCACCGCAGTACCAGCCTATTGACAGTACCGGTATGCAATTGCCTAAAGAATATTATGAAGTATTTAAAAATGTAAGGATAGGAGACAGTGTGATTACCCGCATTCTTACCGATAGTGTGTTTAAAGGTGGAATGGCCATGATGCCAAAAGAATTTAAAAAAGGGGAATATCTGATTACCACGTTTAAAATACTGGGTATTCTGAAAGCCGATAGCGCACAGGCGGATTTTGCCAAAGAAGTACAGAAGTTTCAGGAGCAGGATTCTATTCACGCTATTGCGCAGAAAGTAAAAGACGATAAAATTTTGCAGGATTATATTGCTAAAAATAATATCAAAGCTACCAAAACGGAAGAAGGTACTTATGTAGAAATTCAGCAGGCTGGCGGAGAACCGGGTAAAGATGGTCAGTCTGTATCCGTTAAGTATACCGGCAAATTCCTCGATGGCGAAGCGTTCGACAGCAATGTGGATACTTCTTTTCATCACACCGAGCCTTACACATTTACATTGGGCACCGGTGGCTCTATAAAAGGATTTGATGATGGGCTGAAGCTGCTTGGTAAAGGAGCTAAGGGCAGGTTATTTATTCCTTCAGTATTGGGTTATGGTTCACAAGGTTCTGGCAAAATAAAGCCCAACACCAACCTCATGTTCGAGATAGAGGTGTTGGATGTAAAAGATGCACCGGCTCCGCCCCAGCAGTTACCTGCACGTCCCCAGATTGCTCCAAAAAAGCAATAAAGGGAAAGGCGAAAGAAAAAATGGGATGGTGTTTTAATGAACAGAAAGGTAGGAGCTGGTTTTAAATGAAAGATATTCACCACTGACTACTCACCAAATAGTATTCAAACGGACAGGTTACTCCGGTAGCCTGTCCGTTTTGCGTTTAAAATAAATTGGCAGCAAAAAAACAGGAAATAAAAAATAATACGTAAGCTGTAAAACAAAGTACATAATAGGGCTGTTAAAATTACAATAAGCATAGATGCGTTTACGGAACAATCTATTAAAGCATTAGCCCGGAAAAGAAAAATGACCGCTTCAGGTCTTATAAGGGAATTTGTACGTACGGCTTCGAAGAAAGAAAAAATTGATATTGCTGAACAAGGTTTGGGTACCTCGCTCAGACCTTCTTTTCCCATTGAGGAATTGCCCGTATTGGATTATAAAGCCATATTGGGAATGATCAGGGAAGAAAAATTTAAAGCTGGCAAATGATTGTTTTCGTTGACACTAATATTTTTTTGGATGCTCTGTTAAACCGGGAAGGATTAGCAACCGATTCAGAAAGAGGTTTAAACAAATGCTCAAAGCCAGGATATAGTATGTATACATCTTCTGTGTCTTTTGCTGACATTACTTATTTTCTAACTAAATACAGGCCCGCGAAAGCTGAAATTTTATCAGAAGTGTTATTGAAAAAAAGTAAATATAGCTCAGACGCGGACAAAAGATTTTCAGAAGGCTCTGCAAAGTAATTTTAACGACCCTGAAGAGGCCTATCAATATTATACGGCTTTACAAATTCGGGGAACTATATATTTTATTACACGCAATATTAAGCGTTATAAGCATTCGGTTATTAGTGTGGTTACCCCAGGAGTATTTCTTTCGGCCACACAGGAGAAGTGAAAATGAATTGTCGTATTCCTTAAGCCTTTTTATAAACCATAAAAAGCGCTATTGCTTCCTTAGTCTCCTTTACATCGTGCACCCGCAATATATTGGCGCCATTCATAAGGGCAATGGTGTGTAAAACCGTAGTGCCGTTTAAAGCACCTTCTGCTGTGGTGTGTAATGTTTTATAGATCGTTGATTTGCGTGAAAGTCCAACCATCACCGGGCGTTGAATGATCTGCAGGGCAGGCAGCGATTTAAGCAACGTAAAATTATGCGCGATGGTTTTTCCAAAACCAAACCCGGGGTCAATAATAAGATCATGAATGCCTGTTTTTGTGCATTGGTCTACCTTGCGGATCAGGTAATCCAGTACGGTAGTAGATACATCTTCATACTGTGGATCTTTTTGCATAGTACCCGGTGTTCCCTGCATATGCATGCAAATATAAGGTACATGTAAAGTTGCTGCAGTAGAAAGCATGGCCTCGTCCATATCGCCGCTGCTAATGTCATTTATGATAGAAGCGCCAGCCTGCACAGCGGATTTTGCTACTTCGGAAGAATATGTATCTATTGAAATGATGGCATCCGGAAAACCCTGCATTATGCGCTCAATAGCCGGCACCGTTCTGTCTGTTTCTTCCTGCACACTAATCCTTTCACTGCCAGGCCGGGTACTTTGTCCGCCAATATCTACAATGTTTGCACCCTCCGTTATCATCTTTTCCGCAAGCTGGACTATTTCATCAACATGCTGCTTCCTGCTTTCTTTGTAAAATGAATCAGGTGTGGCGTTAATGATACCCATCACCCATGGTTTATCCATCGCCAGCAAACGGCCTTTACAGTTTAAAGTGTACATTATTTGTTTTCGGCTTATTTTTGAAACTTCAGCTAAAGAACAAAAATAGTTCATCCCATATTAAATGAGCAGTTCAATAATGACAACCATTCAGCAATATGATACCGCGGTAAAATCGTGCAGGGATATTTTTTTAAAGAAAACAATAGATTATGGCACATCCTGGAGGGTATTAAGAACCATTTCTGTTGTTGACCAGATATATATAAAAGCCAAACGCATCCGTACCATCCAGGAAAACAGATTGCAGAAAATTGATGATGATATTGCATCGGAATTCAAGGGCATTTTGAATTATGGCGTAGTAGGCCTTATGCAAATGGAGCTGAAAGCAGATGAGGTGGAGGAATTAGATGTGCATACAGTACAACAATTATACGATAAAGTAGTTGCCGGCGCAAGGGCGCTAATGGAAAATAAAAATCACGATTACGGGGAAGCGTGGCGGGAAATGAGCCAGGAAAGTTTTACTGATCTTATTTTATCAAAATTATTGCGGATCAAACAAATATTGGCCAACAAAGGGCAAACGCTGATAAGCGAAGGGATTGATGCCAATTATTACGATATTATCAATTATGCGGTTTTTGCATTGATTCTCATCGGTGAGGGAAAGCATTGATATCGTAATAAACGTTTGGAAAAAATCAATCTCAAAATCAGTACATACCTTTGCTTATCGTTTGCCTGCCTTTACGTATTTATTAAATCTTTTCATATCCATGTTAGATATCATTATAGTTGGTGGGGGTCCTATAGGACTTGCCTGTGCATTGGAAGCCCAAAAAGCCGGGTTAAAATATTGCATCCTGGAAAAAGGCTGTTTGGTTAATTCCCTGTATAACTATCCGTATAATATGACTTTCTTTTCCACGTCCGAACGGCTGGAAATAGGCGGAATTCCATTTGTATCTATATCGGTAAAGCCTACCCGAAATGAAGCGCTGGAATATTATCGCCGCGCCACACTATCCAATCACCTGGATGTACACCTGCAGGAAGAGGTGAAGTCCATTAACAGCAGGGATAATGCGTATGAGGTAATTACTACAAAAACAACCTACCATACAAAATACATTGTACTGGCTACCGGCTTTTATGATAAGCCGGTGTTAATGAACATACCGGGTGAAGATTTGCCCAAAGTAACCCATTACTATAAAGAGCCGCACTTTTATGCCATGCAAAAAGTAGTGGTCGTCGGCGCCAACAACTCCGCTGTTGATGCGGCACTGGAAACTTTTCGCAAAGGAGCCGAAGTAACCATGGTGATCAGGGGCAGCGAAATAGGCAAGCGGGTAAAATATTGGGTGAAGCCGGATATGGAAAACCGTATTGCTGAAGGAAGTGTCAAAGCTTTTTTCAATTCCACCTTATCAGCTGTTTATGACGACAGGGTAGATATACAAACACCCGGTGGAATAGTTACGATACCCAATGATTATGTAATCGCCACTACGGGTTACCAGCCACAGTTTGATTTTTTGCGAAAAACGGGTATTCATTTGTCGGATGATGAAAAGCTACACCCCGACTACAACCCCGAAACAATGGAAACCAATAAAAAAAATATTTACTTAGCCGGTGTGGTATGTGGTGGCATGGATACGCATAGCTGGTTCATCGAAAATTCAAGAGTACATGCTTCGATGATTATGAAAGATATTTTGAAAAAGGAAATGGAAGGAAATAACAGGAATTCCAAATGACAAGAACCAAATAAAATTCAAATATTAAATCCGAACCTGGAAACCCGAAATTCGAAGGGAAATGCAACTATAAACTACAAACGATAAACTCCAAATCCCTCCTGTTTCAAATCTTTTCTACGGAACATTAATATACTTATGCACCTGCAGGCTCATCTGCCATTGCGGGTTTGCTTTTATATAATCAATGATCATGGGAGTAACCACAGCCGCTTTGCTCCATTCCGGTTGCAGGTACAACTTGCAATCCGCATTCGCCAAAGCCGCAAATTTTTCACCCCACGCAAAGTCCGATTTATTGTAAATGATTATTTTCAATTCATCGGCAAGCGAAACCACTTCGGGTAATGGTGCTTTAAATTTTTTAGGTGAAAGACATACCCAGTCCCACACACCGCTCATGTTGCTGCTGCCCGAAGTTTCAATATGTGTGCGAAAGCCGGCAACTTGTAAGGCCTTTGTAAGTAATTCAAGATCGTAGAGTAGTGGTTCCCCGCCTGTTATTACAGCAATAACTTTACTGTTATCGTTTGGTTTATACCCGGCAGGAATAGCCTGCAATGCAGTGTTTACAATAGTGTCAATTGATTTTTGCGGATGCGCATCAGCGTCCCAGCTTTCCTTTACATCGCACCAAACACAGCCTACATCGCATCCGCCGAGGCGAATAAAATACGCAGCTTTTCCCTGGTGCGCACCTTCCCCCTGGAGCGTATAAAATGACTCCATAACAGGAAGCGTTGTTGCTGGAATATGTATTGCTTTTTTCAAATCAAATTAATATTTACAAAGCAGCCATCTCTTTAAAAAACTTAACTCCCAAACCATAAACCACAAACCATAAACCATAAACTTTCCACTATTGCGTAGCGGCAAGGTAAGTATTCTGCATAAGTGCCGCTATGGTCATTGCGCCGACTCCACCGGGCACGGGGGTGATATAGCTGCATTTGGGAGCTACTGTTTCAAAGTGTACATCTCCCTTAATGGCATAGCCCTTCTTTTTGGTTTTATCTTCTACCCGGGTAATGCCCACATCAATTACTATAGCTCCTTCCTTCACCATATCTGCGGTAAGAAATTCCGGCTTGCCCAGTGCCGCTACAATAATATCTGCCTGCAGACAAATGGCTTCCAGGTTACGGGTATGGGAATGGCAGAGGGTTACTGTGCAATTTCCGGTAGGTGTATTTTGGCTGAGGAGAATGCTTATGGGGCGGCCTACAATATTGCTTCGTCCTATTACCACCGCATGTTTACCTTTCGTTTCAATTTTATAATGTTCCAGCAACAGCAAAATGCCATAAGGCGTAGCGGGAATATAAGCAGGTTGGCCCTGGATCATTTTACCAATGTTGGCAGGGTGAAAACCATCTACATCCTTTTCCGCCGCAATGGTGGTGATCACTTTTTCTTCCGCAACTTGTTTGGGCAGCGGTAGCTGAACCAAAATTCCGTCAATATTGTCATCTGCATTCAGTTCCTGTATTTTTTGAAGCAGAACATGTTCCTCAACATCTGCGTCAAAACGGATAAGAGTGGATTGATACCCTATTTCCACGCAGGTTTTTACTTTTGAGGCAACATAAGTTTCACTGGCGCCATTATTACCCACTAAAACGGCTGCCAGGTGAGGTGTTTTTTTGCCCTTTTCTTTGAGGGCATCCACTTTTATTTTTAAATCGTTTTTTACAGCCTGTGCTACCAGCTTGCCATCTAATATTTGCATGGCGCAAAGGTAGATGTGAAAATTGAAAAGGCAAAAGCGAAATCAGGAGGATATTACTATTTAATGATCCTTTCTGATTAAAAACCTGCCTTCTTATTTTTATTTGCTCTAATGTGTTCTCTATCTTTGCCATATGTTATCCATCAGCACCCGTGGGCAGTTAATGCCGGCATCGCCCATCCGGAAATTGGTTCCATATGCCGAAGCTGCCAAACAAAGAGGCATAATGGTATACCATCTCAATATCGGGCAGCCCGATATTGAAACGCCCAAACCTATGCTGGATGCAGTTCGTCATTCGGATTTTAAAATATTGGAATATAGCCACAGCGCGGGCAATGAAACGTACCGGCGCAAGCTGGTAAAGTATTACAAAGCTGCCGGGATAGCTATTGATCATACTCATATCCTCATTACTACCGGTGGATCGGAGGCTATTTTATTTGCCATGATGAGCTGCCTTGATGCAGGAGATGAGGTAATCATTCCTGAACCATTTTATGCCAACTATAATGGGTTTGCTGTTGCTGCAGGAGTAAAAGTAGTGCCGGTAACTTCCTATATTAAAGATGGGTTTGCGCTGCCACCTATTGCTGCCCTTGAGCAAAAAATAACCAGCCGCACAAAAGCCATTCTTATTTGTACTCCTAATAATCCCACAGGATACCTGTATAGCCGGGAAGAGCTGGAAACCCTAAAAACCATTGTTCAGAAGCATGGGTTGTATCTTTTTTCTGATGAGGCATACAGGGAATTTTGTTATACTGGCACGCATTTCAGCGCCATGCAAATGAAAGGCGTGGATGAAAATGTAATATTGCTGGATACCATTTCCAAACGCTATAGTTCATGCGGGGCAAGAATTGGGGCATTGATTACGAAGAACAAACAGGTGCTGGAAACGGCTATCAAGTTTGCGCAGGCCAGACTTAGTCCGCCTTCTTTCGGGCAAATTGCCGGGGAAGCCGCATTGGATCTGCCGGCTGATTATTTTGACGCTACTAAAGCCGAATATCAATTAAGAAGAGATACATTGGTAGCGCGTTTAAATAATATTCAGGGTGTATTTTGCCCCAATCCCGGAGGTGCTTTTTATGCTATGGCCCAGCTTCCTATAGATGATTCCGACCGGTTCTGTCAATGGATATTAGAATCCTTTTCTTATGAAGGACAAACGGTAATGATGGCGCCGGCAACAGGATTTTATGAAACACCCGGACTTGGAAAACAGGAAGTACGCCTCGCCTATGTGCTCAATACAGGCGCTATTCATAAAGCAATGGATTGCCTCGAAAAAGCGCTTGAGGTATATAAGAATCTGGTGTAGAGATTGGTTGAGTAGTTGGTGTTTGGTTGACTGGTTTACCCCACTATGTTCGCCACTTACCACTTATATCAAGACAAGACACTGACAATTCACTACTTACCACTCACTCCTAAGCCTGTGCAGTAGGTCCTCCAAAATTGAGTGGGATTTGTATTTCTTCAATATCCTGTATAGGTCCGTTGGCTGCTTCAAAGCGTTTTACATTATCTACAAGGGCTTTCATAAAACGTTTGGCATGCTGTGGTGTAAGAATAATTCTTGATTTTACTTTGCTTTTGGGTGTGCCCGGCATCACATTTACAAAGTCTACCACAAATTCGGCATGGCTGTGCGTAATAATAGCAAGATTGGCATAAACGCCTTCCGCGATTTCTTCAGAAATTTCTATATTGAGCTGATTGGGTTGCTGATCTGCCATGATGGTTGTTTGTGCAAATGTAATTAAGATTTGATATTTGGTATTGATATTTGAAATGGAGAAACTTTACTGACCACTGACTACTCACTACTGACAACTTCTGTCCAATCTTAATTATTACATTTGATCTCTCTTAAATCAAACAGTTATATGAAAAAATATTCCTGCTTAACCATAGGTGCTGCAATGTGGATATTGTTCTCATGCAATGGTAACAATAATGCAACTGCAACAAATGAACAAACAAAAGATTCATCCATGACCTATATACAGCAAAGGTTGGCCTCCTATGAAAAGGTAAAACTAACAACCGATGTAAATCAGCTTACCCAAAAAGAAAAACAGATGTTGCCCCTGCTCATTGAAGCTGCCCGTGTTATGGACGACTTGTTCTGGCTTCAGGCTTACGGCAACAAGGACAGTTTGCTGAATGCCACTGCTGATGAAGCAACCAGGCAATTTATCAGCATCAATTATGGTCCGTGGGACAGGCTGAAGAATGATACAGCTTTTGTTGCAGGTGCAGGTGTTAAACCGCCGGGTGCTAATTTTTATCCGAAGGATATGACCAAAGAAGAATTTGAAAAGGCCGATATAAAAGATAAGCAGGGATTGTATTCCATTGTTGAACGTGATGCTGCCGGTAAACTGTATTCAGTTCCTTATCACCAGGAATATAAGGCGCAACTTGAAAAGGCGGCTTCGCTGCTGAAAGCGGCGGCAGAGCTTGCAGAAGATACAGGATTGAAAAAATATTTGCAACTGCGTGCTGAAGGGCTTGTTACCAGTAAATATACCGCCAGCGATATGGCCTGGATGGATATGAAAACAAATGGTATTGATTTTATTATAGGCCCTATTGAAAATTATGAAGATAAATTGTTCAATTACCGTGCATCCTTTGAAGCTTACCTGCTGGTAAAAGATAAGGAGTGGAGCAGGCGCCTGGCCAAATATGTTGCCATGTTGCCCGAACTGCAGGAAGGACTTCCGGTGGAAGAGAAATACAAGTCGGAAAAGCCCGGTACCGACTCGGAACTGAATGCCTACGACGTTATTTATTATGCAGGCGATTGCAATGCGGGCTCCAAAACCATTGCCGTTAATTTGCCCAACGATGAAACCATACAAAAAACAAAAGGCACCCGTCGTTCACAACTTAAAAATGCCATGCGGGCCAAATTCGACAAAATACTGATGCCCATAGCCGGTGAGCTCATTGATGCTTCGCAATTATTCAAAATAACATTCGATGCTTTTTTCTCCAATGTTATGTTTCATGAAGTAGCGCATGGCTTAGGTATTAAAACAACAGTAAATGGTAAAGGAACTGTTAGGGCGGCTTTGCAGGAACAGCAGTCATGGCTTGAGGAAGCGAAAGCAGATATACTGGGTTTATACATGGTAACAAAACTGGTAGAAAAGGGAGAGCTGCAAGGGGATATTGAAGGGTATTATACCACGTATATGGCAGGTATATTGCGTTCTGTTCGTTTTGGCGCCGCCAGCGCTCACGGTAAGGCCAATATGCTCAATTTTAATTTCTTCCAGGAAAAAGGCGCCTTTGAAAAAACAGGTGAAGGCCGGTATAAAGTGAACTATGAAAAATTCCGTACGGCAATGAATGACCTGGGGGCGCTTATTCTAACATTACAGGGCAATGGCGATAAAGCAGGTGTGGAAGCGCTGCAAAAAGAGAAAAGCGTTATTAAGGCCGATCTGCAATCTGACCTGGATGCATTACAGCAAAAAGGAATACCCGTAGATGTTGTTTTTGAGCAGGGGCTAAGTGCGCTTGGGCTAAAATAGGGTAGAATACCCGGTTTGAAAAGCCACAAAACTTACAAACCATACACTCCCGGGTCATAGGCATAAAAAAGCACCGGATTTCCAGTGCTTTTTTATAAAATTAATCTATTGTTTACTGCACTTCCGTACTATGGTAAAGCTCTTCATCAATGAGAATGCGACCACAGTTCTCGCAAACGATAATCTTTTTATGCTGGCGTATTTCACTTTGTCTTTGAGGCGGAATGGCATTAAAACAACCGCCACATGCATCTCTTTGTACAGGCACAATAGCCAGTCCGTTACGGTAACTGTTACGGATCCTTTCATAAGATGCCAGCAGGCGGGGTTCTACTTTTTCGCGGGCTTCGGAAGATATTTTGTGAAACTCGTTCTCCTCTTTTTCTGTATCGCCTATTATTTTTTCAAGCTCTCCTTTTTTATGTTTTAGAACACCTTCTTTAGCACCCACCGCTTTTTTAGCGCTCTCTAACAGGCGGGCTTTATCGCCAATTTCTTCATTTGCGTCTTTAATATGCTTTTCGGCCAGTTTTATCTCGAGATTTTGCAATTCCATTTCCTTGGTAATCGCTTCAAATTCCCGGTTGTTCTTTACGTTTTCACTTTGCTTTTCATATTTCTTCACCAGTGCCTGGGCATCCTTGATGATGTTTTTCTTTTGCTCAATAAATTCCTGGATGCCATTAATCTCTTCTTCCACACGGGTTTGCCTGGCATGAAGTCCGTGTATTTCATCTTCCAGGTCACGCACTTCCATGGGAAGCTCTCCTTTCAGTATTTTAATCTCATCTAACTTGGAATCTATTTTTTGCAAAGCAACGAGTGAAGAAAGTTTTTCTTCTACGGAGAATTCTTTTACGTTGGCCATATGATCTATACGATTTATGAATTAAGCGTAATAAAATACCGGGTTGGTATTTACCGCTGTTTTTAGGACGGCAAAGGTAGGAAATTTTTCCAGCAAAATATCATGCAATAAGTCAATCGTGTATCGCTCGCTCTCAAAATGCCCTATGTCTGCTATTACCATCCGGTTATCAGCGTCAAAAAATTCATGATATTTAATATCAGCACTTATAAAAATGTCTGTTTTTGCATGTAATGCCTTGGAAATCAAAAAACTACCTGCACCACCGCAAAGCGCTACCTGTTGTATGGGCCTGCCAGTGAGTTGTGTATGACGGATAACCGGAAGTTGAAAACTTTCTTTTAAAAAAGCTAAAAATGCCCTTTCTTCCATAGGTTCGGGTAGTGAACCTGTAAGACCAGACCCAATATACTGGTGTGTATTCTCAAGCTGAACCACATCATAGGCCGGCTCCTCATAAGGATGAATGGCTGTAAGAGCCTGTATGATCCTTTGTTCCAGCCATGCAGGAAATATGACCTCAACTTTTATTTCTTTTTCATAATGAAGTTCGCCGGGAAGGCCGGTAAAGGGGTTTGTGCCTTCTTCTCCTTTAAAAGTTCCGGAACCCTCAACATTAAAACTGCATTGACTGTAATTGCCAATGTGCCCTGCTCCTGTATTAAACAAGGCGGTTCTCAGGTTTTGTGCATGTTCAACGGGTACAAAAGTGTATAGTTTTTTAAGGGTTCCTGTTTTGGGCAGCAATATGCCCCGGTTGACCAATCCCAGCCGGTCTGCCATTCGTCCGTTTACGCCGCTGATAATATTGTCAAGATTGGTGTGGATGGCATAAATAGCGATATCATTTTTGATGGCTTTTATGACAGTACGCTCCACGTAGTTTTTGCCGGTAATGCGTTTCAGTCCTTTAAAAATAAGAGGATGGTGGGACACTATCAAATTACACTTCCGCTCAATCGCTTCATCAACAACTGCTTCTGTAGCATCTAACGAACAAAGTACGCCTGCACATTCCTGTTGCTCATTGCCTGCAAGTAAACCGGCATTATCATAAGATTCCTGCAGCGATGGGGAAGCCGTGTTTTCCAAAACGTTAATGATGTCCTTAATTTTCATAAATCTTCAAAAAGTAATATAAAAATAGCCATTACTTTGCTGCGAAATTATTTTTCCGTGTTCACAGGCATATTATGATGAAGAAAATTGTTCTCCTTTTCTTGAGTTGCATCCTGCTATTGCAAATGAATGCCCAGCAGTATAAGGGAAACTGGGATGCCTACGTGATACAAATGAATCGTAAACCTATATCGGTTGTAGTTGACCTCGATTTTGGCACATCTCCGCAAGCAAAGGAAAATCAAAATGTAATTATTGTGCAGTTAAATGTTAACCATGTGCAGGCTGATGGTATGCCTGTACGAAATGAAATAAAAACATTAGACAGTATAGAAAACGGGCTGGTGAGCAATTTAAAAAACGCTTTAAATGCATTGTATACCGGTCGTTATACACAGGATGGGAAGAGAGATTTTTATTTTTATACTAACGACACTTCTCATTATGAACAGCATATAAAATCTGTTTTACAAAATTTCCCTTCCTACACCTGGACTGTTTCGGCAAGCCGTGATGCTGAGCTGAGCAATTATCTTAATGTATTGTATCCTACTCAAAAAGAAATGGAGCATATACAGAACAGGCGTGTGGTAGATGACCTGCGACAAAAAGGAGACGCGCTGACTGCTGCCCGCAAAGTGGATCATTTTATTTTTTTTAAAACGGAGACCGACAGGAAAAAGTTTGCAAGAGCTGTGCAGGACAGTGGTTTTGTTGTAGAAAATGCGGGTAAAGAAATGGGAGTAAAAGAGCGTCCTTACAGTTTGCAGATTTCAAGAACGGATAAAGTAGATTATAACAGCATAGATAAGGTAAGTATATACCTGTGGGAACTGGCGATGCATCATTTTGGAAAATACGACGGATGGGAGACCTTTGTGGTGAAGTAATAAATGTGGAAATGTGGAAATTTGAAAATTTGAAAACGGGTGTATCCTAAAGATTAGCTACAAACGGTAAATTCTAATGAATTTAGGATTAAGTTGGATCAAATAGTCCAGATATATTTTAACTCGGCAATGGAAGAATGAATGTTTGGGATTGCACCGAAGTGCCGCTCTTCTCCGCAAGGAGAGGAGAAGGAGGTGAGGCTGCTTCGGTGTATAGCCACCCCAACGGGTTTATCCTGGCAGAATTTGAAAGTGAAAGCGGTCGGTACGTGAAAAAAAAGCGTCAGACCGCGGGAGTGCCGATAGCTGTTCGCTGAAAGCCGTTCTTAACGATAGTATGACATCTCAACAACTATATGAACAGTACACCGCTCAAATGCGTAAAATAGCCGATGTAAAATATACGCTTGCGGTTTTACAATGGGACCAGGAAACTTATCTGCCTGCCAAAGGAGCAACACTTCGTGGGCAGCAAATGGCTACGCTCAGCGAAATAGCGCACCAGCTTTTTGCGGATGAGCAATTGGGTGTATTACTGAACGATCTGTCGGGAGCAAATGAACTTACATTTACACAGCAACGCAATGTAGCGTTAACGCTTGAAGACTATAAAAAGAATAAAAAATATACCTCTTCCTTTGTGCGGGAGCTTTCTGAATCAACCAGCAGGAGCTATCATGCCTGGATAGAGGCGCGGAAGCAAAATGATTTTCGTGTTTTTGAAAAAAGCCTTGACGATCTTGTACACCTTAAAAAGGAAGAAGCGCATATATTGGGGTTTAAACAACATCCTTATGATGCATTATTGAATGAATTTGAAAAGGGCGCAACGGTTGCCTGGCTGGATACAGTATTTGATGAGTTGCAGCAGCCTTTAAAAGCATTGCTTTCAACCGTTATGCAGCGGCCTCAGCCCGATGATGATTTTTTGCACCAGCATTTTGAAAAGGATGCGCAGTGGCAATTTGGGCTGGATATGCTCAAAAGAATGGGCTATGATTTTGAAGCAGGAAGGCAGGATATTTCCGAACATCCTTTTACCACCAGTTTTAATGCCATGGATGTACGGGTTACTACCCGAATTGATGAAAATGATTTTACTTCCATGACCTGGAGTTGCCTGCACGAAGGCGGCCATGCCCTGTATGAACAGGGGTTACCTGCAGAACAATATGGATTGCCACTTGGTGAATATTGTTCGCTGGGCATACATGAATCGCAAAGCCGCCTGTGGGAAAACTGTATTGGAAGAAGCAAGGCTTTTATAGAATATAATATTCCGCTCATCCGGCAATACTTTCCGCAATTAAAACAAGCCGGTCCCCAACAGTTATTTGCTGCGGTAAATAAGGTAAAACCTTCACTTATCCGTACAGAAGCAGATGAGTTGACCTATCATTTTCACGTAATGATACGCTATACGCTGGAGAAAAAACTGATAGAAGGGAGTTTATCAACAAAAGACATTCCGCAGTTCTGGAACGAATCATACAAACGATTACTGGGCGTTGATGTACCCGATGATAAAAATGGCTGCCTGCAGGATATTCACTGGAGTCATGGAAGTTTTGGCTATTTTCCCACCTATAGTTTGGGAAGTCTTTATGCGGCACAGTTTTTTGCCACTATACAAAGTGCATACCCCGGTTTGTTAAACCAGGTAGCCGATGGAGATTATTCAAAGATTCACCAATGGTTACAAACGCATGTATATCAATACGCAAGAGCGTATACAAGCAGTGAATTGTGCAATAAAATAACAGGCGAACCGTTACAATTGAAGTATTTTATGCAGTATCTTAACGATAAATATTCAGCCGTTTATCATTTGTCTTAAATAAGGGGTTTATGGAAAAATTTCGTGCCTGTTACGGCCTGCTGTTTTTGCTTGTTTTTTCGGTAAGTGGCATCCAATGTAAAAAGATAAAAGAGGATCTCGGTAAAAAGTTTATCATAGATGCTATGACAAGCGGACTGTGGGTCGTGCAGGTGTTCACAGATGACAATGTTGACATTACTGCAGATTTCGGTGGCTATGAATTTCAATTCAGGGAAGATGGGAAAGTATTTGCTATAAAAACAGGAACAGCAGAACAGGTATCGGGTACCTGGGAAGGCAATGTAAATGACCTGACCATATTTTCAAATTTTCCCGGTGCAGGTGAGCCCCTGGTGAGGCTTAATGATACCTGGAAAATTACCAATAATACACCAAAACTTGTAGAAGCCAAACCTTTTAATGCTGTCCGTACCGCCTATCTTAAGCTGGTAAAAAAAGTTTAAATAACAGGGTATTAAAATCCCAACTTTTCCCTGTAAATCAACGTATACACACAGAACGTTTAATCCTTTTATATCTGCTCCCTGGAAAGTATCTTACACAGTGGCTGAACTATATAAAAAAATACGATAGTTTTGGCCTCAGTTGGCATGCAAATGGTATATAGTGATCACAAATCTGACCCTGTAATAAATTTATTGCGGCTTGAAAAAAGGAATATTTAATAGCATATTACTATTGTTGCTTGCTCTAACCGTGAATGCACAAACCCCTGTGGCAGACTTTTCAGGGTCTGTATTATCGGGTTGTGCGCCCCTTCGTGTAAATTTCAAAGATTTATCTTCAGGCGATCCTAAATACTGGGATTGGGACCTGGGCAATACCCAGCTATCCAATACTCAAAATCCGGCTACTACTTATTCACAACCAGGAACCTATACTGTTACTTTGGTCGTTCGCAATGCAAGCGGTGCAAATGCGGTAACCAAAACGGGATACATTACGGTCTATCCTTCGCCTACTGCTTCATTATCGGCCGACATTACTACAGCCTGCTTACCGGCCACCATCCAGTTTACCGGCACGGCTTCCACAACGGTGGGAACGATCAGCGATTGGTCGTGGGATTTCGGCGACGGAGGGACTTCCAACCAGCAAAACCCGCAGCATACCTATACCGAAACGGGCTATTACAATGTGGCGCTTACGGTAACCAGCAGCAACGGTTGTACCCGCCGCGTAAGCAGGGCAAGGTATATACGTAT
Source organism: Agriterribacter humi (assembly GCF_009192765.1). GTDB lineage: Bacteria > Bacteroidota > Bacteroidia > Chitinophagales > Chitinophagaceae > Agriterribacter > Agriterribacter humi. The sequence goes on from NZ_VOHQ01000002.1 coordinate 643,721, forward strand.
GGTTTCGGGCATTGTGGCAGATTTCGTAAACACGCCTTCGGCAGAATGTAAGCCGCCATTTGGTGTGGCTTTTACCAATGAATCCAGCGGACCGGGCAGGCTCACCTATACCTGGGATTTCGGGAATGGCAGCACTGCCGATTCAGCCAATCCGGTTGCCAGCTTTGCCACCGATGGCGACTACCCGGTAAAACTGATCACCCAAAGCAATTACGGCTGTAAGGATACGGTTGAAAAAACGGTTACGGTTACCACCTATGCGGCCAGCTTCAACAGCCCCGACAACAGTTGTTTGGTTGAAGCAGTGAATTTTGAAAACACTTCCGCTGCCGGCGCTTCGTCTTTGGTATGGGATTTCGGCGATGGTACACAATCTACAGAACCCAGTCCTGTTAAAACCTATGATGCAGCGGGGAGCTACACGGTAAAGCTCATCCACAATTACCCGAATTGCAGCGACTCTGTTAGTAAAACAATCAATATAACGCCTAAAGCGAATGTTGATTTTACGGCTACCAATAACTTAGGTTGTGGCGTTCCGCTTGAAGTACAGTTTCAAAACAATACGGCAGGCGCTGTAAGCTGGCTATGGGATTTTGGCGACGGAGACACTTCCACAGACCAAAATCCAACCCACATTTATACCAATGCTGCATCTTACGATGTTACACTTACGGTAACAACTGCCAGCGGTTGTGGCAATACCATCACAAAACGCAGGTTTGTTCGGGTTATACCTACAACCGTTAAAATTATTGCTGAAGAAGATGGAGGCTGCGTAGGTTTAACCATTCATCCTGTTACTGAAATCAGAACAGTTGATGATATCGCTTCCTGGTCCTGGAATTTTGGTGATGGAACTCCGGCCAACAATAGTGAAACGCCCGTACATACATATAACAGTACAGGCGTATTCCCTATGAAAGTTACGGTTACTACTGTTGACGGCTGCACGGTTACTGCCACTCATCCGGTGAGGGTTGGAACACCACCTTCGGGCGCAGATTTTACGGTTGACCCCACCGGCAATTGCGTATCGGATAGTGTAAGATTTTATGGAACTGCAACAGACGCCAATGAATGGTTATGGGATTTTGATGATGGCGAGACCTCTACAGACCAAAACCCGGTTCATTTATATCGTGATACAGGTACCTTTGCAGTAAAATTAATTCCGCTTAATAATGGTTGTCCCGGCCCGGCGAGAACCAAGACAGATCTGTTCCGCAAAGATCCCCCGGTGGCCAATTTTGGTTTTGAAGTAGATTGTTCCAACCGCTTATTGGTAACTTTTACCGACAGGTCTATTGTTGATCCTTTGCTTGGTGAACCTGTATATGCCTGGGATTTTGGAGATGGATCTACATCGGCGGAGAAAAATCCTCCGGTGCATGCTTATTCCGGCAACGGAAAATACAAAGTAACACTTAAGGTTACCAATGGTGATTGTTTCGGGGTTTATGTACAGCAAATAGACATCTCTGCCTTAAATACAGATTTTACATTACCCGCCGATCCTTTTTGTAAGAACGGGCAGCTACTTTTTACTGCATTAGAAGATACTGCGTTGGTGAAGGATTTTGCCTGGTTGATGGATGGGGAAATGGTTGGAAACGAACAGGCTTTCGATACACTGTTTGGGGCTGCGGGTGATCATACCCTTACACTAAGGTTAACAGATAAAAACGATTGTGTACTTACTGAAGTATCAAAACCACTTTCGGTTAAGGGTCCCACAGCACAATTCACATCTTCTGCCACGACAAACTGCGGAAGCGATGCCGTTAGTTTTACCGATCAATCCACTTCCGGCACATCCATTGCCGAATGGTTATGGGATTTCGGCGACAGCACAACACAGGCTTTTTCGGCGCCACCTTTTGCACACCAGTATGCCGATACCGGAACGTATAGGGTACAGCTTACCGTAAAAGATATAGATGGTTGCACGGATACATACGCTCTTGCAGATCCTATAAAGGTATCGGCCCCCAAAGCTTATTTTGGCGCTGCGCAAACACTGTTTTGTCCGGGTATGCCCTTAGTCTTTAACGATTCATCCCAGGGTACGGGGCTTACTTATCTATGGGATTTTGGCGATGGGCAAACGGCAACAGGGCAAAACCCGTCAAATATATACGCTGATGGGAAGTATACAGTAAAATTAGTGATAACCGATAGTTTGGGCTGTAGTGATTCTTTAATAAGAACAGACTATATAGATGTAAAAACACCTGTGGCAGCTTTTGAAGCAGCCGATACTTCATCTACCTGCCAGTTGCTGGAAGCCAAATTCTTTAACAGATCAGAGAATTACGAATCCTTTTATTGGGATTTCGGTGACACTACCAACTCCACACTGGCAGACCCCAGGCATTTTTATGATGTGTATGGAAATTATGTGGTAAAGCTTTACGTAAAGGGCTATGGTGGCTGCCTTGATTCCGCGGTAGGCCAGGTGGTTGTATATGATCCTTTTGCCTATACTAAAATCAACTATACGGTTCCGTCTTCGGCCTGCAATGAAATGGCGGTTAATTTTGATGTGGTTACGCCCCCTGGCACCCGGTTCCAGTTTGCTTTTGGTGATGGCAATATGGATACTTCCGGTCAAACGGCGTTGAGCCATCTCTATGATTACCCGAACACCTACCGGCCCAGTGTGTTGCTGGTTGATTCGCAGGACTGCAGGGTAACTGTAAACGGCCCAACACCCATCAATGTAAAAGGCGCTGTGCCCGTTTTTAATATTGACAAAAAACAATTTTGCGATTCGGGAACCGTATTTGTTACCAATTATTCCATCAGCAATGAACCTATTGTTTCGCATGTGTGGGACTTTGGTGATGGTCAGACAACCCCCGATGAAGATCCGCCCGCTCATGCCTTTTCACAGCCGGGCTTATACCCCGTTTCGCTTACCGCTACCACGCAGAGTGGCTGCGAAAAAACATTTACTGACACGGTGAGGGTTTACCGGACACCAAACCCGGTAATTGCGGTGGAGGACATTACCTGTATAAACCGGGCGATCGCATTTAATGGCACACTTACCCAACCGCCGGATACCGCCATACAATGGAACTGGAATTTTGGCGATGGAAGAACATCTGCTGAGCGGAACAATGACATCAGTTATGAAAACCCCGGCAGCTATACTGTAACCTTAACAGCAGCCAACAGTTTGGGATGCGGGAACACTGCTACCCTTCCTTTAACCGTTGCGCCGCTGCCTGTTATTACAGCGCAAAATGTAGTTATACCGGTTGGGGGTGAGATAGTGTTGCCCGTAAGCTATAGCAGTGGCATCGCCAATTATACATGGACACCGCCGGAGGGATTAAGTTGCACCACCTGCCCAACTCCAATAGCCAAACCATCCCTGACCACTACCTACAATGTGCAGGTAACAGACAGCAATACCTGTGTAAGCAATGCTGATATAATGGTGGAAGTAGTTTGCAAGTCGGAGAATTATTTTGTGCCCAATACGTTTTCGCCCAATGGTGATGGCATGAACGAAGTATTTTACCCCCGTGGCAAAGGACTGGCAAGCGTACAATCTATGAAAATTTATAACCGCTGGGGACAACTGGTTTTCGACCGGCGAAACTTTTCAGCAAATGATCCTACAAAAGGGTGGAACGGAAAAATGGGGAACCAGGCTGTGCCACCCGATGTATATGTATATATGATAGAATTTGTGTGCGAAAATGCGCAGATTGTACCCATGAAGGGGAATGTAACACTAATAAGATAAGCGTATGTTCATTAAAAGAAATACATATTATCTGCTTTTTTGTAAGCTGCCAAGGCAAAGCTTTCTAGCTTTTTTTGTACTGTTTTCAGTTGTTGCAAAAACACAGGATCTTCACTTCTCGCAATTCTACGAAGCGCCATTGGTAAGAAATCCTGCACTTGCGGGGCTTTTTGAAGGCGATGTAAGAGCACAATTGGTATACCGCAACCAGTGGGGAAGCGTAACCACGCCTTATCAAACGGGTTCACTTAACGGAGAATATAAGTTTGCCATTGGCAAAGGCGATGATTTTATGACTGCAGGCTTGCAGATATTATGGGATAAGGCCGGTTCGGTGGCGCTCAACACCACGCACCTTTTGCCTGCAGTGAATTATCACAAATCCATGAACGCCGATAAGAACAGGTACCTTTCTATTGGATTCATGGGCGGATTGGTGTCGCGGCGGCTTGACCGTTCTAAAGTAACCACCAATAACCAGTATGTAGACGGCTTTGGATACAATGGCTCCCTGCCCGACGGGGAAACTTTTGCATCCAATTATTCTTATTTTGACGCCGGAGTGGGTATGAGTTACAATTCATCATTGGGAGATAGAAAAGAGAATAATTTTTTTGTAGGATTTGCCTATCATCATTTTAATAAGCCCGCTAATTCCTTTTATCAAAAATTACAGCATTTGCCCAAATGGGTGGTTTCGGGGGGATTGAGAACGACTATGGGCGATTTATCATACATCACTTTTAATGCCGATGTAAGTGTACAGGGTCCTTTTAAGGAACTGATAGGAGGAGCAATGTATTCAAGAAAAATAGGAGACGAAGAAGCGCCTGATTATATTATACACATGGGTGGGTATTTAAGATGGGAAGATGCAATCATACCTGTAGTAAAATTAGACTATCATCCTTTTTCAGTAGCATTCAGCTATGATATGAACATATCGCAATTGCGCACATCGAGCCAGGGCAGGGGAGGATTTGAAATTGCGCTTAGCTACATTGGCTTTTTGAACAGCAATGGCAGTACTAAAGACATATTACGCTGCCCGCGGTTCTGATTATCAGGGATTTTTATTTTCACATAGGGGAAACTGTAAAGCCTGTCGCCTTGGCGCTCATAACAATTTCATTTTCAAATTTTCAAATTTCCACATTTTCACATTACATCAAATTACCATTTTTCAATTTTTCTGCTATACTTTGAAAGCCAAAATTTGCGTTATCTTTTGCAGATAAAATCCTAATTTTATAAAGTGAAGAATTTTACGCTGATATTTTTGGCAGGAGTGATGTTGCATTTTTCCGGCTTTAGCCAGGAAAAATATCTCCTTGCTGCCAAAGAACCCGTGGTAAAAATCTTAAAATTCTATCCCAATCCTGCTACTACTTTCATCAATTTCGACTTTCAGAAAAGTTACGACAAGTCTTATAGTTTACGGATATATAATTTTTTGGGCAAAAAGGTTTTTGAGCTTGCCAATATAAGCCTCACCAACCAGGTAAATCTTTCCGATTTTACACGGGGAGTATACATTTTTCAACTGCGCGACAGGAACGGAAAGATCATCGAATCGGGAAAGTTTCAGGTGTCCAAATAAGCATATTGTTTGCATATGGTTTTATGCAGCATACCGGTGAAGTTTACTGTATTCAAATCGCAGGGATTTCAATCTTCTCAATTATACTTTATTTCCTTATTAATTACTAATAATAATACGCGATTACGTCATCCATAAAAGATGATTGAAAGTTGATGTTATTATATAGCCTTACTATTAATTTAATAGCCCGACACTCATGCGCTGGCTATTAAAGACCCAGGATGTAAGATAAGTAGCTTACTATTTTTCAAAGCACAGCCCTGACCCTCAATTTTCAAATTACCAGTAGTGCCGGATAGGTGTTTATGCTAACTCACTGTGTAGCATACACGAAAAAAAGATCGCGTTACAATTCTTTGGAAAATGTTTCGTTTGAGCAGTGAATTTTCATTTTAAATCTTCTTTTTAACTAAACCCTTAATTCGATGAGAAACCAATTTAATTTTTGGTATTTGGCTACATTTTTATCCCTGGCTTTATTTTTTTCCTGTAAAAAGGATGACAATCCTGCAACCACTCCTCCTGTTGAGTCTACTCCTCCGCCGCCGGAGCCAACGTTGTTTGAGATGGTGCAGGGCAGATGGGATGTTGACGTACCTTTTGCCGGGAAGAAGGCCAATCCATCATCCCCTTCTTTTAAAAACCAGGAAAAGCAGGATATAGGTACGGTCACATCTGCAGAGTTTTTCGGCGATAGCACATGCATCATAACGTTTGATCACTATTATGCTATTGTTCACACCATCTCCGTTTCGGACAGCATCACTTTTAACATAGATGGACTTGGACCGCTTACAGATATCAGGGTGTTTGGTGATTCTTTAAGTTTTTCGTTCACGTATTATGATATTCCAATGACCGTGAATGCAGCAAAGAGGAAAAATGTACAGGTGGATGAAAATAAGAAAGCGCTGTTGAATAACTGGAAGTTAACTACTGAAGAAGATGGTGCTGCCTTTTACGAAAATAATCAGATAAATGGCGACTTTTATATGATTATTTCGGCGGCGGGAAGTTTTGTGCAGCAATATCCAGATTACGCTGAGTCAATTAACTGGAAGTGGCATCCCGAAGAGCCCGATGCTATTGTGACTTATGCTGCAGGGCAGGATGAGGCAAATAATAATCATTATTTCAAGATACTGGAGTTAAGCGCTACCAGGTTAAAGGTGCAGGAAATCTCTTTGGACCCGGTATATGAGGACGATGGAACAGGTAATGAAGTGATCACGGGATACGAAAAAGTAATAGTTAACACCTTTGTTCTTACCGCCAAATAAAAAATTGCACAGGTAAAAACAATATAAAAGCCGCCGGACATCCACACCGGCGGCTTTTTGATCTTATATCCACTTTAAAGGTCAAATTATAACCCGCCTTCTTTCCAAAACAGGCAATTCGAGGCCTGACAAATCCTGCAAAGAAGGAGAAAAGAAAAAGCCGGTCATGAAACCGGCTCGTTCAATTTTGTTGCCCGACCTGGATTCGAACCAAGACAAACAGTACCAAAAACTGTCGTACTACCATTATACTATCGGGCAATCCTTCCTTAAAGCAAGTTTAAGGGCTGCAAAAGTAAATACTCGCAGCATGTAAACCAAATTTCATCCAGGGATAATTAATGGGCTTTAACTAAGTAGTAATTTTTTCTGCCTTTTTGGATCAATACATATTTGTTGTGTAAAAGATCGGCAACAGTAATTTCCTTTGAAATATTATCTATTTTATTACGGTTAATGCTTACACCCCCATTCTGGATCATCTTTCGTGCCTCTCCCTTGCTGGAAAAACTACCCGTTTCAGCTAAAAAGGAAACAATATCAATCCCGCTGCTGATTTTTTGTTTCGGATAATCAAATTTTATCACACCTTCCATATTTTCGAGATCCTCTGCGCTTAATGATTCTACTGGCGCCGTTTGACGGGAAAATAATTTTTCTGTTGTTTCAATGGCTTTATTGTATTCCTCTTCTCCGTGAATGAAAATAGTTACTTCTTTGGCCAATGTTTTTTGTAGCAGGCGATTGGCCGGATTTTGGCGATGCTGTTCAAGCAGAGTATTGATCTCTGCCGGAGCTAAAAAAGTGAAAATTTTAATCCATTTTTCAGCGTCTTCGTCTGAAGCATTAAGCCAGAACTGATAGAACTGGTAAGGAGAAGTTCTTTCTGCGTTTAACCAGATATTGCCTTTTTCAGTCTTGCCGAATTTCCCACCGTCGGCTTTTGTAATAAGCGGGCAGGTAAAAGCAAAAGCTTCACCGCCTGCCTTACGCCGTATAAGTTCCGACCCGGTAGTAATATTGCCCCACTGATCGCTGCCGCCCATCTGAAGCTTGCAGTTTTTATTTTTGTAGAGCCAGTAATAGTCGTATCCCTGCATGAGCTGGTAGGCAAATTCGGTGTAGCTGATGCCTGTATCGCCTTCAATGCGCTTTTTTACACTGTCTTTAGCCATCATGTAATTCACCGTAATGTGTTTTCCTGCATCGCGCAGGAACTCAATAAAGCTGATATTTTTGAACCAGTCGTAGTTGTTTACCAGTTCTGCGCCATTGGGAAGCACAGGATCAAAATCCAAGTGTTTCTCCAATTGTTTCCTGATCCCGGCTATATTAACGTCTAATTGTTCGGAGCTCAGCAGGTTTCTTTCTTCGCTTTTACCGCTGGGATCGCCGATCATACCTGTTGCACCGCCGATAAGGGCAATAGGTTTATGTCCTTTTTTTTGCAGGTGTACAAGCAATAAAATGGGTACCAAACTACCGATATGCAGGCTGTCTGCCGTAGGATCAAAACCAATATAAGCCGTTGTCATTTCTTTATCCAATTGTTCTGCTGTTCCGGGCATTATATCCTGAAGCATGCCCCGCCATTTCAATTCTTCTATAAGCGTCATTTTCAAATGGTTTTGGGCAAAAATAATGTTAGTTTATGAAGGCTGTTTAAAAAGGCAATATTTTGAGCACAAATCCGTTATAAAAGCTTGTATTTTAATGTCCACCGCTGCTAAGTGTTCCTGTGTATATTTGTAATGCCAAACGGTCCGGAAGGATCGGCTACAAGATGAAATTACTTATCAGAAAATAAGTTGAATGAAAAAAGTGCTTCTGAGAACAGTTTTGATTGTCCTGTTAAGTAGTAGCAAGAATTCCTATGCCCAGTTCCGTAAATATTCAAATGAGTTTCTGAATATAGGAGCCGGGGCAAGAGGGCTCGGAATGGGTGGCGCGCAAATAGCTTCGGTTAGCGATGGCAATGCGGGTTACTGGAATCCTGCAGGGCTCGTGCATATAAAAGATAACCCGGTTGTAAATTTTATGCATGCTGAATATTTTTCCGGGATCGGTAAATACGATTATGGCAGTGTAGCCATTCCGCTAAGCGACAAAAAAAGAACCATTGCATTATCCCTGCTGCGATTTGGTGTGGATGACATTCCCAATACATTATACCTTGTTGAGCCCGATGGTTCCATCAACTATAATAATATCCGTTCTTTTTCTTCGGCCGATTATGCTTTTCTTTTTTCTTATGCCCAGAGTGTAAAGCAAACAGGCAACAAATTGTTCAGTTTTGGCGTCAATGCCAAAGTCATTCATCGCAATGTAGGCACATTTGCAAAGGCATGGGGTTTTGGTTTGGATGCGGGTGTGCAGATGCATGCCGGGCGATGGAAATTAGGTATCGCGGCCAGAGATGTTACTACAACGTTCAATGCCTGGAGCTTTAGTTTTACAGAAGAGGAAAAGGAAGTACTCTATCTTACCGATAATGAAATACCGGTAAAGTCAACAGAGCTTACGGCCCCCCGGTTGGTACTGGGCGGAGCGTATGATTTTGCGATAGGCAAAAAATTCAATCTCCTTGCTGAAGCCAATTTAGACCTCACTTTTGATGGCAAAAGAAATGTGATCATCAGTGCAGACCCGGTAAGTGTTGATCCGCGGTTGGGTATTGAACTGGGTTATAAAGACCTGATTTTTGTAAGAGGCGGTGTTTATAATTTTCAGCGTGCCCTGGCAGACGGAGATACCCTCAATCAAAAAAAAGTATGGATATATCAGCCCAGCCTCGGTGCAGGCTTTAAATTAAAGCATATTGCCATTGATTATGCTTTTACGAATCTTGCCAATCAATCCAATCCCTTATATACGCATATCTTTTCTATACGGTTAGATTTAGTGAAAAAGGAAAAGAATAAAAGCGTTAAAAACTAATTAGCGTATGATGAAACGGATTTTATTTATACTATTCGTGTTAAGCTCTTTTGCTGCCCACGCGCAGTATAACAACGAGTGGATAGACTATAATAAAACCTATTACAAATTCCCCGTTGGCAAAGATGGATTATACCGGATTACTCAATCTGCTTTACAGTCCATTGGGATTGATAATACACCGGCAGAATATTTCCAGTTGTGGCGCAATGGTATACAGGTGCCTTTATATACTTCTGTTGTTTCGGGAGCTTTGGGCGCAGGGGGTTATATGGAGTTTTGGGGGGAAATGAATGATGGCAAAACCGATACAAAATTATACAGGAATATCAATGATCAGTTATCCGATAAATGGAGTCTTGAAACCGATACGGCTTCTTTCTTTTTAACAGTCAATCCTTCAGGTGGTAACCTCAGAATGGTTAATGAAGCCAATAATGTTTCAGGCAACACGCTGGCTCCAGAACCTTATTTCATGTATACCTATGGTAAATATTTTAAAAATAAAATCAATCCGGGTAATGCAGGGCTGGTAGGAGAGTATGTTTATTCTTCTTCCTACGATAAGGGCGAGGGATATACCAGCGGTGATATTCGTCCTGCCACTTCGTTAACTGAACCTGTTATTAATAATTTATTTCCGTATTCGGGAGGGCCCAACGGTACATTCTACATTGCCGCATCGGGCAACGCGTTATATAACCGCAACCTCCGGGCAGAGGTAAATAACACCCAGCTTGTAGATGTAGTGATGAATGTTTTTAATGACACACGCCAGCAGGTAACCCTGCCAGTGAGTTTAATCAGTTCGGGCAGTGCAACTGTAAAGATCACCAATACTTCCACAAACCCCAATGACAGGATGGTGGTATCGAAATATGAGATCACTTACCCCCGGCAATTCAACTTTGGTAACAGTACCAATTTTATATTTGAGCTGCCCGCCACGGGCACGGGAAACTTTCTTAGGATCACCAACTTTAACAGGGGAAACGTTGCACCTGTACTCTATGATCTTTCCAATCGTAAAAGATATACCGGTGATATTGCTGAAGCGGGCGTTATAAAATTCGCCCTGCCCCCCTCGGTGCAAAAAAGAAAACTGGTTTTGATGAGTGCAATGGCAGCCAATGTAAATATGATCAATGCATTGACTCCCCGTAATTTTGTTGATTATGGCCAGCCAGACAATCATGGCAACTATCTTATCATCAGCAATCCGCTGCTGTATAATGGCGCAAATGGTGATCCCGTGGAAATGTACCGTCAATACCGCAGTTCAACTACGGGTGGTAGTTATGTTGCAAAAGTATATGACATAGGACAGCTAACCGATCAGTTTGCATTTGGCATTAAGCGACATCCTGCAGCCATTAAAAATTTTATAAAATACGCGGAAGATATTTTTCAAACAGCGCCCAGGGCTGTTTTTCTTATTGGCAAAGGTGTGAATTATATTGATGCAAGAACCAACCAAAGCAACCCGCTTCTGGAGCGGTTGAATCTTGTGCCTTCCTTCGGTCATCCCGATTCAGATAATTTACTTGTTGCAAGGGATAATGAAACAATCTCCCATATTCCCATTGGAAGATTGTCTGTAGTTAGTCCTGCTGAAGTCGAGATATATCTGAATAAGGTAAAAGAGTATGAATCTATTGCAGTGAATGCTCCTCATACAGTTGCAGGCAGGGGCTGGATGAAGAATGCCGTTCATGCCATTGGGGGTGGCAATGCAGCTTTAACTGCGGAGATTGGTGGTTATATGAATCAACTCAAGCATATATTGTCAGATACTTTATATGGAGGTAATGTTAAAACCTTCAGCAAAACATCTGCTGTTGCTTCTCAACTGACCAATGAAGGCTTGCGAAATTTGTTTAAAGAAGGTATAGGAATAGTTAATTACTTTGGTCATTCATCTTCCACAAACATTGATTTTAATATTGAAGATCCCGGCGCGTATGAAAATCAGGGTAAATACCCTATGTTTTTCGTAAATGGTTGTCTGGCAGGAGATATTTTTAGCTTTGATCAGAACAGGTTAAATGCGGCCAATACACTTTCAGAAAAATTTGTGTTGGCAAATGAACGGGGTGCAATAGGATTTGTAGCAAGTTCTCATTATGGTATCGTAAGTTACCTTAATACTTATTTAACGGGTTTATACGGCGCTCTTTCCAAAAAAGAATACGGACATTCAATTGGCGAGTCCCTGGAGGAATCATTTCGTTATTTATTGGGTGTTTGGGGAACCGATTTTTTTGCCAGACTGCATGCTGAAGAAATTACGTTGCATGGTGATCCTGTTATAAAATTATATGCGCAATCTCAGCCGGATTATGTGGTAGAAGATCAGTTTATTCAAATTCCACCGCTTGTTTCGGTTGCTGACCGGAGTTTTACTTTAGCTGTCAAGTTCTTTAATATTGGAAAAGCTGCTCCTGATTCTCTGACATTGGAAATAAAGCGCCAATTGCCCGATGGATCTGTAACGGTATTAACCCGCAAAAGAATTCCGGGCATGCTTTTTAATGACAGCATGCGGTTAGTCATACCCGTTAACCCTGCCCTGGAAAAGGGAGAGAATAAGCTTATTGTAACAGCCGATGCGGACAATGAAATTGGTGAGGTTTCTGAATCCAATAATTCGGTTTCTAAAATATTTTACATTGTGGAAGATGAAGCTACTCCGGTATATCCGTATAAGTTTTCAATTGTTAGCAATGGTAATATTTCATTTTATGCTTCAACAGCTAACCCGCTGTCTGCAATGAAGAATTACGTAATGGAGATAGATACAACGGCATCTTTTAATTCTCCGGTAAAAAAATCAGAATCAAAAAGCAGCACAGGGGGAATACTGGAGTTTAAACCCGCCATAACTTTTTCTGACAGTACCGTATATTATTGGAGAGTTGCGGCAGTACCATCTTCAGGTCAGGAATATAGCTGGACTAAATCTTCATTCATATATCTGAATGGCAGTACAGAAGGGTTTAACCAGTCTCATTATTATCAATATCTTGAAAATGAAGACGAAGGGATGGCGTTGAAAGATGACCGGCAATGGAAGTTTGATATGATCTCCAATTCTTTAATTATAAGAAACGGGATATACCCCACAGCATCGGGATTCCAGTCATCATATGTTAATTCCCTTAATGGCGAGGATATACTTGGAGCCGGATGTAATTATGATGAATTGATTTTTCAAATCATTGATCCTTTAACTTTTAAGCCGTGGAATAATGACTTCTCCGGAACAACAGGTTTATATAACAGTCTTTTAGCCACTTGTGGTGGCGGGCGTATTCATAATTTCCAATACCTCCTTTCAAGCAGTAATTCCCGTAAAAAGGCAATGGACTTTTTAGACACTATTCCTGACGGAAGCTATGTGATAGTGCGGTCAAATGCGAATGCCTCAGTAGCCAGCAATACCTATGCAAGCCAATGGAAGGCAGATACAACTTTATTTGGGAGCGGAAATTCTTTATACCATAAGCTCTTTAACCAGGGATTTACCAATCTCGACTCATTTAATCGTCCAAGGGCATTCAGTTTTGTATTTAAAAAGAATAACCAGGCTGAATTCGCTCCCAAAACACAGTTCAGCCAGAATCAGTTTGATTTAATATCAATGGGTGTAGAATGCCCCTCTCCGGATTCGGTTGGGTATATTGTTTCTCCAAAACTTGGACCAGCGAAAGAATGGAAAGTACTGCACTGGAACGGCATAAAGCTGGAGAACCCTTCATCTGATAAAGTTACTGTTGAGATCGTGGCTATAAAGCCGGATCAATCGGAGCATGTAGTTTATAGTATTAATGAAACGGATAAAGATTTTGATATATCTGCTATTGATGCTTCGCAATACCCATACCTGCAACTCAGGATGAAAAATGTGGACACAGCAAAATCAACTCCGTACCAGTTAAAATACTGGAGATTAAATTATGTACCGGTGCCCGAAGGAGCCGTAGCTCCTAATATCTTTTTTGAATCAAAAGATACGATAGAAGCGGGTGAAAAATTAAAATTTGGAATAGCGTTTAAAAATATCAGCCCGGTAGCTTTCGACAGTTTAAAAGTTAAACTCAGTTTACTTGATAAAAATAATCTTCAGCACATACTTGATACCGCAAGAAGAAAAATCATTATCAGCGGAGATACTTTGAAGGTGGAATATATAATTGACAATACGAAAGATTATCCGGGATTAAACACATTAGTAATGAATTTTAATCCTGATAATGATCAGGCCGAACAATATTTACTTAATAATTTTTTATATAAAAGCGTTTATATCCGGCCCGATAACCTTAATCCTTTACTTGACGTTACATTTGACGGCGTGCATATTCTTAATAATGATATTGTCTCTGCTAAGCCGCATATTCTTATGAAGTTAAAGGATGATAGTCGTTTCCTGGCTTTAGATGACACCTCACTGTTAAAAGTACATGTAAGTTATCCGGATGGAACAGTAAGGGCTTTTTCATTTAATAATGATACCCTCCGTTTTACGCCTTCATCGCTTACATCGGGTGGCACAGATAATACGGCTACAATTGATTTTAACCCCAGTTTTCTTGAGGATGGAAATTATGAGCTGATTGTTTCGGGCAGAGATAAGAGCGGTAATACAGCCGGGCAAACGGAATATACGGTTAGCTTTAAGATCATTAATAAACCAATGATCTCAAATATGTTTAACTATCCCAATCCTTTTACCAGTTCCACAGCTTTTGTATTTACATTAACAGGCAGTGATATTCCGCAAAATATACGTATTCAGGTTTTAACCATAACCGGAAAAATTGTTCGGGAAATTACTAAAGAGGAATTGGGCCCAATAAGAATTGGAAGAAATATCACGGATTTCAAATGGGACGGGACAGATCAATATGGTCAAAAACTGGCCAATGGAGTATATCTATACCGGGTGATTACCAATTTGAATGGAAAATCTTTGGATAGGTATAAATCTGAAGGAGACAATACAGACCAATATTTCAATAAAGGGTATGGAAAAATGTATTTGATGCGGTAGTAAAAAGCGCTGTTTATTTTTCTTAAGGAACAGACCTAAATCCATCAGTAATTGCTGAACCTCTTAAAATAAAATATCGGGAAGGATTTTCAGCACAGCAGGGTACAGAAATATCGCCGCATCCTGTGCCCACTTCAGGGATGTTTAATGTTATTCCGGAATAAGAAATTTGGTGATAAGGTAATTTTTTTGTTCCAAGCGGTTGTACAATTTGCTTTACAGAGAAATAATTTGTATACCTGTATCCAATATAAAAGGTAAGAATAATACATCCTGTAATCAGGCTTCCAGTTATTCTGTTATCCCGATTATTGTTAAAAAATGCCACTGCATTGTTTTTTAATAAAAACAGGTAAGCAAGTCCCATAAAAGGAATAAGGAAGCCAAATCCAAACCGTGGATCAGGAGCCTGTACAAACCAGAAGAAGATTCCAGCAATATTTGTTATCAGCAATATTTTTATTTCTTCAGTGGTGGTGCGTTTTATATTTTTTAGTTGCGTAAGCAAAATGGCTATTGCACCCAGAAAGAACAGCATAATGGTTTTATCGGCTGTTGATCGGTTGTCCCACCATACAGGTAACCATTGCGAAGGTGTCAATTGCATAGCCTCTTTTACTGCATCTTTTGAAAAGCTGGATTCAGTTCTGGCATAAGTTGTTATATAATTTTTTATGAGAACTACTTCTGTCTTTTTCAATTTCCAGTCCCGATTTGCTATGTCCGGAAAAGAGGAAGGAAACAGAGGGTAGCCTGTAGTGATTATATTCCTGGCAAGAAGTGAACAAAATATTAAAATAACGATGCTGCCCGTAAAATATAATGCACGGACCTTTTTAGTTATTATTAGTTTCCATGCTGCATATAGTGCAACAATTATTACCGGCAGCGCAGATAATTTTATGCATATTACAAAACAGGTAAGTATGATAAGAAGAACGAATTTGACTGAATGCTGCAGCAGAACAGTATTTTGCAGCAAATAAAATATGAGCCACAAATAGAGCGCAACTATAAAATCAGGGCTGGCAGAAGTAACCGTGAGCCTCGTTTGTGTATAGCTCCATATACTTAAAGCCAACAAAGCCAACCAGGGCAGGCTTCGGGCAAAATTACGTTCATACAGACAGGTGTTTATTTGCATGAGCACGAAATAAAAGTACCAGATAACAACTACAGCATTTAAAAAGAAATAATGTCCCATAGTAGTGAAATGGAAGCTCAGTAGGGCACACACCGGGAACCACAAGTTCTGAAGGCCTAAATGTATATTTAGATGCGCCAATCCGGGGATAGCTTTATATTTTTCAATCCATTGTATAGCCTGGATATGATATTCCATACTGTCTGGGTGGCTAATGGTCCAGGTGCTCATTATCAAAACCATTATAAAGCTGCTTATTAAAAGTATTATAATGAGCGGATGCAATGAAAGGAATGGATTGAATGATGGACTGTTTTTTACGATTGTGTAAAAAACAGGTATACATGGCAGTATAAAAAATAGCTGTAGCTGCCATAATCCTAATGGTGAAAATAATGAAACTACGCCGGCAATACCCGCTATGCCGGCAAGTCCTGTAAAGCAAACAATACTAAAAGGGATTTTTTCATGGATATAGCCCGAAGTAATCTTCTCTGCTGATCTAAAAATGAGATGACCCCAGCCGTAACAAATGCCGGTAATGTATATCCAGGCAACTATGGTTATTATCATGGCGGGCTTATTGTTTTATGCTTCTTGTAATTACAGATAATCCGGCTTTTTTAACTGTTAACGTATCTATTATCCTGGCAATTGGCACAAAACGGTTAAAGGCCGACATCTCATCATTGCCAATCATCTTTTTGTTCATAATCTTTCCAAAAAGTAGCCAGCCTATTATTCCTGCTCCGTTAAAATAGTTTCCTTTGTGAATATACAATCCATTGCATCTGAGGATTTGTTTCATTGAATGGAGTGTATACCTGCGGTAATGCCCCAGCTCCCTGTCGAATCTGCAGTAGAGCCATTTATAGGCTGGGGCTAATAAAATCAGATGCCCATTTTGTTTCAGTAAAAATTTGCAGTTTTTTACTGCCGTAATATCATCTTCAATGTGCTCTATAACATTTAACAGGAAAACTGAATCAAATTTTTCATGCAGTAATGAATATTCTTTTTGAAAATCATGATGCAGCAGGTCTATTTGCATGATATTTTGCACGGCCGGAAAATTCGAAAACCTTTCTTTCAACCATTGATAATATCCGGCATTAAAATCAGAAAGAGTGATGTTAAATCCATCTGCAATTGCATATTGTGAAATATTTCCGATTCCACTGCCGATTTCCAGTATTTCCCCCTTTAAAAAGGGTTTGATTTCCGAATACATCCATTCGTTGAAATTTGAGGCTTTGGCAATAGTCTCTAATGTTTTTAACCCCAGCGGGTCTGTGTCAGGTATAAATTTTATACTCATTTCCGCCGCAATAAATTATACTTTAATATACACCATATGGCGATGAAGCCATCCTGCCAACTTATTTTTTTCCCTTCATTATATTTACGGCCATAATAAGCAACGCCCACTTCATATATTCGAATATCTTTTATCCTGCATATTTTGGCGGTGATCTCCGGTTCAATTCCGAACCTTTGTTCCTTTATCTGAATGCTTTTTATTATTTCGGTCTTAAACATTTTATAACCGGTTTCCATGTCACTGAGGTTCACTCCTGTAAAAACATTGGAAAGAAAAGTGAGCAGTTTGTTACCAATAGTATGCCAGAAAAAGAGTACCCGGTGTGGCCCGCTACCCATGAATCTTGAACCATATACCACATCTGCGCGTCCTGAAAATATGGGAGATAGCATTTTGTTATAGTCGGCGGGATCGTATTCAAGATCCGCATCCTGAATGATTACTATATCTCCTGTTATTTCCATTAAAGCACTTTGCACCGATGCGCCTTTGCCTTTGTTTTTAGTATGGAGGATTAATTTAACTGACTCATGCTTTTGTATGTATGCTTTCACAATCTGAACCGTTCCATCTGTTGAAGCATCATCAACCACAATGATCTCTTTTTCCATAGAAAAGTCCAATGAAACGTGCCTTACTTTATCAATAATTTGTTCAATAAAGGATTGCTCATTAAAGCAGGGAATTATGATGCTTAATTTTTTCAAAATGCACTATTGAAATGTAATATAGTCATTGCTTTAATTTATTAATCCGGAATCCCTCACGAATTGTTTTGCCTCTGGCCTCCAATCCCGGGTATATGGAATACAGGCATGGAAGCGGCGTGCCATAGCAGCGGGGATTCCAGTTCCCATTTATTTTTTCAGGTATTCTAACGATTATTTCTCCTATTTGTTTCTCTTTTACGGCGGGTTGGGGTAAGGAGGCAGGTATTACACAGTTTTTAAAAGAATAGTTTTCCACATGTTTATATACAATATAGGGTGCTATACAGAGCATAAGTATAATCGTTACCGTATAAATCATTTTATTAATTATATGCGCATTCAATAACCGGTTAATGGAATTGAACAGGAAAAAAATGCCGGCAATCAAAAATCCGTAAATAAATCTTGGATCTGGTGCTATACAAAACCATGAGGTCAGGAAAAGGATTAAAGACATGGTTAATATCCGGTAATGAGAAAATTCCTTTTTACCGTTTCTCCAGATGGATATGCCATATATTATAATACCAGCGATTCCCGGTAAAAAAATCAATTGGTCGTATACTGTCATGTATTTAAACCAAAGGGGTATCCAATTCATCCCATTTAGCGAAGCCGTAGTTTCAATATCTAAGATACCGGTGCTAACACGGTTATAGTATTTAATGAATCGCAGCAAATGCTCCAATACTTCCGGGGGTGTTTTCCAGTCAACATTAAAATAGTCAAGGAAAGGCGAAGGATAAAACGGGTATCCCGAAACAATTATATTTCTGGTTAAAAATGGAAGCATTAACAGGAGTGCGATAATCGTAAAAGAACTTAAGTGATACCATTTTTTATTTTTCAACAGGTAAATTATTGCAAAAATACTTAGCAGCAGCAAAGGATAATTAATGATGCGAACCGTAAAAAGATAAACAGGCCAAATCAGCCATTCGGGCAGTAAATCGAAATCCTTTTGGCCGGCTTTACATAAATAAGTTTCTATGCATAATACCAGAATAACAAGCATTGTGATATAATCATAATTGACGGTTGCTGCATTTCCTCTTATAACAGGCCATGAGGCAAAAGAAAAGAGGAGTGTCACTAAAGCCGCAAAACAAAGTGAAACATTCTCCTTTTTATAGCGATGAAACCCAATCTCTGCAAAATACAGGCAAAACCATAATGACAATGCACCATTTAAGGCAGTGAAAGTATTCAGATTCCTGAAAGAAAAATGAAAAACAGCAACGCTGCTAAACCATGAGGAGTTAAAGCCGTATCTTTCATGCAGATTGGCAATGCCCGGCACTGATCCATACGCTTCTATCCATTGCACCATTTGAATATGATAACTTTCAGTATCATCCATTATCAGGGGACCTGTATTAAGCATGAGCACTATCAGCCATAGGCATACCAGGCAAATCTTACCTGCGACAGACAAACGGGTAATATTTGAAAATATATTCTTTAATAAGCCTGTAAATGTTTTTCGCATATAAACTGCCGACAGGATCAGCAGCAGAAATAGCAATAAGGAAAAGACGTTACCGATAGGAATGAAAAGTGCGCTTAACTGTGTTAAAAGGGTTAAGATGATCAGTCCATTAATGGCATGTATTATAAAGTGTTTGCCTGATTTGGTGTTTCCGTTAATTAGCCGGTAATATAAATATCCCGCCCAAAGGCAGGAAATGGTAATAAAAACATGAAGAAAAAGCATTAGCAGCATGAAGAATCAGGAAAATTTTTTCTTTAACCTCAGAAAATGAATTTCGAAACAATAATAGCTAAAAATACTTAATATTATCCCTATGATAGTGGTTATAACAGACGTTATTGCCAGTATTAAATGATTAGGCATCCCGCTTAGCCTTGCCCATTCTTGTAAATGGTAGCCCATTAGTATATAAACAGGATAGTGGATGATATATAGTCCGAATGATACTTTTCCAATGAGTTTTATTATTCTGTTCTCTAAAACAATATTAATAAAATAGCTGTTTTTATTTAATAACAGATAGATTATTATAGAAAAAAGCAATGAAAAACTCGTATACCCAATGCAAGAAAAATAAATCAAATTCAGCATGTAATGGGGGTAGATAATGTAAAATAGAAAATTCAGAGATAGAATGATTGAACCTATTATTATAAAATGCTTGATTTTTATTTTAAGTTTGAGATATAAAATGAGTGCAAGTAAACTACCTGAGCAAATGCCATCAATCCTGGTAAAAGGAAAAATTGTCCCAAATGGGATAGTATTAAGATGTAAAAGCAGCAATGAGGCCCTGAGTATATTTACCCCTAACAATAGAGTTATAATAAGCAGGCATAAGGTTTTGGGGTTTTTGATCCAAAATATTAACAATGGCCATATCAGGTAAAATTGTTCTTCTACTGCTAAAGACCAGAAATGTTGAATTATGGGGGATGTATTTTCATTCGGAAAGTTGAGTCCTAATAGCCAATTTTGAAGAAAGGTCCAAAACCACAATTGGTAGTGCTTATAGTAGAAAATTTTATCGGAATATTCGCTCAATAAAAGAGGCAACAGGTAAAGAATTAAAATTAGACTTACATAGAAAAGCGGGAAGATTCTTAATATCCGTTTTATATAAAAATTCCTGAAATAATACCTATTGTTGATCGTTTGCAGAAGAATGGTGGTTATCAAAAAACCAGAGATAACAAAAAAAAGATCTACCCCTAACCATCCGAGAGAAAATGCATTTGTGTATTCAAAATTGTGAAATAAAATTACCGATAGGATTGCTATGCCCCTAAGTCCATCTAACGCCGGATAATAAAGTTTCTTTGTTATGCTTTCTTTCATTAAACGATTTTTTATCTAAACTCCTCTAAGAATGTAAAAATGAAAAGTCATTTTAATTTAGAAAAAGACGATTTGAAAAATGTGGGGCTTCAAAAAAGACAATCCATAAGAATGAAATACTAATGATTAAAATAAGTGCAAATTCCAGTTTTTTATCTGCTTTTTGCTGATTGATCAAAAGGATAAAATAGTACAAAATAAACGGTACAAGAGAAAAAGTAAGTCTGTCCGCATAATATCCCAGCGACCAGAAGAAAAGAACATGGGCTATACAGATTAACAAGGGGATAATTGCAATGCTTTGGGTCAAAACTGATAATGAGATATTATTTTTGATAAAATACGGGATAGTTATTGCCGGTAATAACAATGGGAGAAGAATACTTCCGAATGTTTGCAGGAAATACCAGGTATTAACAGAGCCACAGTAAAGAAGATGTTGCGGTGATATTTTTACGGCATCTGCTATCCATATAAATTGCCTGTATACATTAAGTTCTGAACTTGTAAAATTAATTTCTTTAAATTTTAGTAGTAATATCCAGGACACGGTTGGTATGGAAAAAAGCAATATCATTGTTGTAAGGCGTATTATTATTGCTCGGTAATTTAACTGATTGCTTTTTGAATAAATATACAGGCCGGATGCTAAAATAGTTATAAAGAGAAGCAAAAAATTTCCATAGATCAGAAGTGCACATCCTGATAAAAATGAATACAAAAATAGTTTTGCAGGAAGTATGTTATTTTGTATGATTTTTATACCTGCATATAGGGAAAGTAGAGGAGTAAGAATATTAAACAGTTGCTGATGCGGAGTCCAGAAAAAATACTTTGTTTCATGATTGCCTGCTATCATTAAAAGTGTGAGGATATAAAGCAATTTTCCGTTTTTCCAATAGCCTGATGTTAAGTGGATCAACCTGTCAAACACCAAAAGTGAGCATAATAAAATTGAAAGATTCAGGAGTATATAGCCCAGATAAAAGCAAAAATACAGCACACCTTTGTCTTTTTCAGATTTCGTTCCGTGTAAGTCCAGGCTTTTTTTCATTTGCCTTTTGAAAACTGCATGCAGAGGATATGTAGCATAATATATAGAATAACCAACCACTGACCCTATTAGCGCATATGCCGGTCTGGACTGACGGAGATAGTCAGGTTGAAATAAATAGCCGGGATTAATAGCAACTCCTATAAATGTGAAAGCATCGGCGTTTACCCGGATTCCCATATATTTATTTATCTTTATATAGTTGTAATCAAATTCAATGGACCCTTTATTTTCATTATTGGAAAAGAGTAGAAAAATATTAGCAGTCAAAATAATAATTAAGAATAATCCAATTTTTTTCATATTTAGTTGAGATATTTTGTTAAGATAACCAATATTGAAATAAAACTGCCTGAAGATCAAAATGAGTAATAAGGAGATATGGTTTTATACTGGAACCGGAATTGTTTTATTGCTGTTCATATCCATTTATTTATGCTTCTCGCCGCACGTTATAAGTATTGACAGCATTTATGGTTTTTTAGCATACAAGGGTACTATACAAACCGGAACTTTCAACGTATTGCAGGATGTTTCTACAATCAATGTTGCTGTTATACAAAAGTATTTTGTAGCGTGGTGGTCTCCGGGGCAATGGATGTTTCCGGGAGCATTGAATTATCTGTTTGGGTGGAGATTGGGGATTGGAAGCATTTTAATTACATTTATTTTTTCATTATCAGGACTTTTTGGCTTTTATAAAGTATATAAGTATTTTAAGTTTTCTTCAGCTATTGTTGTTTTTTCTCTTTTGATGATAATTATAAGTGATACCTTCTACACTTCTTTTATTATATATCAGGGAGGGGAAATTTTATCCTTTGGCATATTTCCGTGGTTCTTATATTACCTTCTTAAGCTTCAGAAATATACCTTCAATAATTTATTGGTTGTATTGCTTTTATTTTTGTTGTGCTTCGTTGCCAAAACCACTCTTATTATATACTGTGCTATAGCTATCGCTTATAAAATTTTTAAAAACCCTTTACAACGCCCTTTGTTTGGAATTTTTAAAGCGGGAAAATCTGACAGGAATAATAAGGTCTTTAAGTTATTTATACCATTGATTACAGGAGCAGGATGTATTTATATTTTTTATTTAGATAAAGGGGTAAGGCCATCTTTACTGAATACTTTTCACATGGAGCTTTCAGATTTACTGATCCCTCTATCGGCGCCTTTTTCGGGTATCCTATCTGTTCAGACCAATATTATCAGAGCTCAGAAAATAATTTTTGGAACAGGGGCTTCATCATATTCCGCATTGATCTTCATTTCAGCAATATATGCAATACTGAGTTTTTTGGTTCTCAAGTGTATTTATAAATTTTATAATAGCGAATCATTTACAATTGCTTATAAGCTTGTATCGATTTTTCTCTACGCTGGTCTCGCCTTTTTTTTTATTATTGCATACAGTTTTGATACAAATATTGATAGTAACGTAAGGCATTTTAAACTTCTTGCATTTTTGTTTTTGCCTGGTCTTATATCCATAGTTTTTAATTTGCTGAATGCAAGCGTCTTTAGACTGATCATTTCCCTTTTTGTGATTCATTTTGTGGCTGATTTTATATATCTAAAGGACAAGTGGACGAATGATCGTTATAAAAGCGTAAATTATTTCTATAGAAATTATGATAATCTGGAAAGACAGGATCAAATGGATGAGGATTCTTATCATAAATTGATAGAGCTTGACAGAACAATTCCTTTAATGAGTAATAATAAGCCTGTTCTATTTTTCTTTGAAGGCAATGCAGATATTGCTATGGATATAAAGCATCCTGCTGTTTTTAATACCGAAAAACAGAAATTCAATACTATGCGATATTGGGGCAACAGAGCGCAGGTTTTTCTTTTTTTATCAAAAAACACTTTACATAAAAACCCTGACTTTTGTAAATCTTCATTTCCAGATTACAATGATTTTGTAATAATTGATCAAAATAGCCGGTACGTTATCATGAAGGTAGAATGAACATGTAATTGTTAGAGTATTTGCAAATGTTGCTGTAAGTCAGGAAGCTCCTTTATTTGAATAAGTTTCCCAACTCCATCCCCCTCACCACATATTTCCCTACCATATCAAATTCAATATTCACTTTATCTCCTTTTTTTATTTGCTGCATATTGGTATGCTCAAAAGTATAAGGTATAATAGCTACGGCAAAACTGTTTTCGGTTACATCAAAAGCGGTAAGACTAATACCATTTACGCAAACAGAACCCTTTTCAATGATCAGGGGGGCAAATTTTTCAGGGAAATGAAAACTGCATTTCCAGCTCCCGTTCAGCTCTTCTTTTGCTGTGCAGATGGCAGTAGTATCCACATGACCCTGTACTATATGACCGTCTAAACGGCTATCCGGCCGCAGGCATCGTTCCAGGTTTACTGAGTCGCCCACCTGCAGGTCATTCATATTGGTTTTTTGTAAGGTCTCCTGCACAGCGGTAACCCGGTGGGTTTTATCGCTTATTTCTTCAACCGTAAGGCATACCCCATTGTGCGCAACACTCTGATCGGGCTTAAGTTCGGGACTAAGGGCCGATGCCACCCAAAATATCTTATTTGTGCCTTTGGACGCTATAGAAATAATGCTGCCCGGGGATTCTATAATACCTGTAAACATGACTGCAAATTAGCGTTCCCTTCGGAATTTTTGAATTTGGTTTGGATTTTAGCTTTCTTGTATTATCTTTGCGCTCCTTAAAACTGATAAAGGAGGTATACTACATTATGCTTATTATTGATTCCAAAGATTGCGAAAATATAGACAAGGCGCTTAAAAAGTACAAGAAGAAGTTTGAAAAAGCTAAGATATTGTTGCAATTAAGAGGCCGCCAGTCTTTCACCAAGCCTTCTATCAGGCGCAGGGGAGAGGTACTGAAAGCAATCTACAAGCAGAATATTGCTATTGGTAAGATTGAGATCAAATAGTCCGGGTCTTTATAAATAATTTGAACAGGTAGCTGTAGAGTATATAACTTTATGGCTACCTTTTTTTATGTTTGATCAGCCTCACATTTCACAGGTACAATCCTTTATTGACTACCTCTGTTTTGAAAAGAGATATTCCCAACACACTATTATTGCTTACAGGGATGACCTGGAGCAGTTCTTCACTTATCTTAATAAAGAGTACCCATGTGATAAATTAAATGAAATTTCGTCCTCTTACGTTCGGTCATGGTTGGCCGGGTTAATGAAGCAAGGGCTTACAGGTAAAACAGTAAACCGGAAAATATCAACGCTTAAAGCTTTTTTTAAATATCATTTAAAAACAGGCTTGCTTCAAACTACGCCAATGACCACAATTGTAGCACCTAAGATTTCAAAAAAACTTCCGGTGTTTGTGGAACAAAAGCATACGGAAACACTTTTTAATCATGTAACATTCCCGGAAGGATGGGACGGACGTACAGAAAGGATGATCCTGGAATTGTTATATGCCACCGGTATGCGTTTAAATGAATTGATCAATATTAAAGAAAACCAGGTAGATGTTAACCAACTAAATCTTAAAGTACTTGGTAAAGGGAATAAGGAAAGGATCATTCCTCTTAACGCGGCAATAACGGGTAGCATCACCGGGTATATGCGGGAGAAACGAATTGAACATAAAACATCTGATACAGTTTATCTCTTAGTTAACAGTAAAGGGAAAAAATTATATCCTAAATATGTTTACCTGGTTGTAAAAAAATACCTTTCACTTGTTACCACTGTTCAAAAGAAAAGTCCGCATATTCTGCGCCATACTTTTGCCACCCATCTTACCAATCATGGTGCAGACCTTAATGCAGTAAAAGAGCTCCTCGGTCATTCCAGTCTTGCAGCCACCCAGGTGTATACGCACAACACTATAGAAAAGTTAAAAGAAGTGTATAAAAAGGCGCATCCCAAAGCCTGATGCATTAAGGTATTGGGAATAAAAAAAATGCGTTCGTTTGCAATAAAGTTTTATTTGAAATCTTATATATAAAGGCCTAACTTGAGGTTGTTGCAGCTTTGCAGTTACAGCATAAGTTCTTTCTTTTATTTATATTTTAATTGTTCACAGAAATTAAACTGGATTATCATGAATGTAAACATTCAAACGGTGCATTTTGATGCCGCATCAAATTTGCTTGAGCATGTTAACAAAAAGATCAAAAAACTGAACAATTTCCATGACAGGATCACCACCATTGACGTGTACCTGAAACTGGATAATGTGTCGCACCAGATCAAAGACAAAATAGCAGAAATTAAAGTGAAGGTGCCGCGTTATGCTTTTTTCTCCAAGGAATCCTCCAAGTCTTTCGAAGAATCGTTTGACGCTGCTTTAGATTCCATTATTGAACAAATCAAACGAAAAAAAGATAAACAGATGCAAGCTGCGTAAATAAAAAAGGCCTCTTAACGGGGCCTTTTTTATTTCAATTAACCGCTGTTTCCTACACTCCGGTGTCTGTATTTTCATTACCCGGATGCTCTTCTTAAAAAATTATCTTCATAAATTTTTGCATTTAAAGATTTCCGTTACCTTTGCCTTCCCAAAAAATGAGGTGGTAAGCCTGTTGGGTGTAAAGTTCTTTACAGGATTGAATTTCAATAAAATGCCAGTGTAGCTCAGTTGGCCAGAGCAGCTGATTTGTAATCAGCTGGTCGGGGGTTCGAATCCCTCCACTGGCTCAGGTGTTTAGTATTGTATATAAGACTTAAAAAATAAGCTGTATCAATACTATCCTGTTTGTTTCATATTAGTTGCGTATACGTATTTTGGGCAGATGGCCGAGTGGTTAAAGGCGACAGACTGTAAATCTGTTCTCTCACGAGTACGCAGGTTCGAACCCTGCTCTGCCCACAGTTCTTTAATTTCAAATTTGGAATTTCCAATTTCAAATTATGATTGCGGGAGTAGCTCATTTGGTAGAGCGATAGCCTTCCAAGCTATAGGTGGCCGGTTCGAGCCCGGTCTCCCGCTCAGTAAAATTAGATGACAGTAGTTAACAACGGAAGCTGTCAGCATATAGACAAGCCGTTGTAGCTCAGTGGTAGAGCACTTCCTTGGTAAGGAAGAGGTCAAGGGTTCAATTCCCTTTAACGGCTCTGAAAGGAATTGAAAAGTGATGCAGTTATAGTTCAGTGGTAGAGCATCCCGCTGTTAGGGCGGGAAGGTCAAGGGTTCAATTCCCTTTAACGGCTCTGAAAGGAATTGAAAAGTGATGCAGTTATAGTTCAGTGGTAGAGCATCCCGCTGTTAGGGCGGGAAGGTCAGGGGTTCAATTCCCTTTAACGGCTCTGAAAGGAATTGAAAAGTGATGCAGTTATAGTTCAGTGGTAGAGCATCCCGCTGTTAGGGCGGGAAGGTCAGGGGTTCTCCCGAAGATTCGGGACCCTTTAACGGCTCTGGATTTTAAATGTATAATACCCTTAACCGGGTTTATAATAATATAAAGCAAATCAGTTTGCAGCCTGTAATATAATGTTTGCGGGATGCAGCTACAATTTTAAACCGCAACTTTAAAACAGATAACAGATGTCAAAAGAGACCTTCAAGAGGGACAAACCCCACGTTAACGTTGGAACTATCGGTCACGTTGACCATGGTAAAACTACGCTTACTGCTGCCATTACAGAAGTTCTTTCTAAAAAAGGACTGGCAACGGCAAGAAAGTATGATGACATTGATGGCGCTCCTGAAGAAAAAGAAAGGGGTATCACCATTAATACCGCTCACGTTGAGTATCAAACAGCTAACCGGCACTACGCTCACGTAGATTGTCCTGGTCACGCTGACTATGTAAAGAATATGATTACGGGTGCTGCCCAAATGGACGGGGCTATCCTGGTTGTAGCTGCTACTGATGGTCCTATGCCCCAAACAAGAGAACACATTCTGTTGGCCCGCCAGGTAGGGGTTCCCCGCATGGTGGTGTTTATGAATAAAGTTGATCTCGTAGATGATCCTGAATTACTGGAACTGGTAGAAATGGAAATCCGCGAACTGTTAACTAAAAATGGTTTCGATGGCGATAATACACCCATCATTAAGGGTTCCGCTACAGGTGCTTTGGCAGGTGATGCCAAATGGGTTGGCGCTATTGATGAATTAATGGATGCGGTTGATTCTTATATTCCGTTGCCTCCCCGCCCTGTTGATTTACCATTCCTGATGAGTGTTGAAGACGTGTTTTCAATTACCGGTCGTGGTACAGTTGCTACAGGTCGTATTGAAAGAGGTCGCGTTAAAATACAGGAAGGCGTGGAAATCGTTGGTTTAATGGAAAAACCTTTAACATCTACCGTTACAGGCGTGGAAATGTTCCGTAAACTGTTAGATGAAGGTGAAGCAGGTGATAATGCCGGTTTACTACTGCGTGGTATTGAAAAAAGCCAGATCCGTCGTGGTATGGTTATCTGTAAGCCAGGATCTATTACTCCTCACACCGAATTTAAAGGGGAAGTATATGTGCTGAGCAAGGAAGAAGGTGGGCGTCATACTCCATTTTTCAATAAATACCGTCCTCAGTTCTACTTCCGTACTACCGATGTTACCGGTGAAGTAGAATTGCCTGCAGGAACTGAAATGGTTATGCCTGGCGATAATACATCACTTTCCGTTAAGCTGATTCAGCCCATTGCAATGGAAAAAGGGCTGAAATTCGCTATTCGTGAAGGTGGACGTACCGTGGGCGCAGGCCAGGTAACGGAAATTATAAAATAACCACCTGTCCGTTAATAAACGAAAAAACAGGGAAGGTTTGTATATTTGCAAAGTATCTGGATAGTATCCAGGTACTTTGTTTCTAAATAAGAGGTTCTTTAAATAAAATGCTCTACGGGCATAGTTCAATGGTAGAATAGAGGTCTCCAAAACCTTTGATCAGGGTTCGAATCCTTGTGCCCGTGCTTGAAAAAATAATTTATGAAACGCCCATGTAATTTTTTTCATTACAAAGTAATGTATAAAAGGGCGTTCTCCCGCTGTGCGGGACAGGCGTCTGACAAAAATGTAAAAAATAAACTATACGGATGAATAAAATAAGTGCTTACCTTAAAGATTCATATCATGAATTGATGGAGAAGGTGACCTGGCCCACCTGGCAGCAATTGCAACAGTCTACCACCATTGTTTTAATTGCTACTCTTATAATAACCGCGTTGGTGTGGGTAATGGACTATGCCAGCAATTCGATATTAAAATTTGTTTACTCCTTATTTAAATACTAATGGAAGAAGTAGTTAATGAACAGGAAACCAAATGGTACGTGTTACGTGTAGTGAGTGGTAAGGAAAGAAAGGTAAAAGAATACCTTGACAAAGAAATTGCGCGCAGCGATTGGGGGAAAGTTGTAAAGCAGGTTTTTCTTCCCGTGGAAAAAGTATATAAAGTTCAGAATGGCAAAAAAGTGATGCGGGAACGAAACTTTTATCCCGGCTATGTGATGATTGAGGTAGAACCGGGTAAACTGAACGATGATATCATTTCCACCATTAAAAACACCAATAGTGTTATTCATTTCCTGGGTAAAGAAAACCCCATTGCCCTGCGTAAGGTTGAAGTAAATAAAATGCTGGGTAAGGTTGATGAAATGAGCGATGGCGGTGTAACAATGAGTGAGCCCTTTATTGTAGGTGAAACGATTAAGATTATTGATGGACCTTTTAATGATTTTAACGGTGTTATTGAAGAGGTAAACGATGAAAAGAAGAAATTAAAAGTAAATGTAAAAATATTCGGCAGGGCTACGCCCGTGGAGTTGAATTACATGCAGGTAGAAAAATTAGCCTGATCCATACTTTAGCTTTTTTGAAAATATCAGACCCGCTTTCATGGCGGGTTTTTTTATATGCTGCTACAATCACAATTTCATTACCATACCGCAATATTTCATATATCTTATCGTTTTTTTATATTGGTCACTGGTGCTTGCACCGGTATTTCCAAATTCCAATATTATGAAAAGGGTAACCATTCTGCTACTTACCTCCTGTTGCATTTTTTTTTCCTGCAACAAGGAAGATCATTTTGCTGGTGTTGAAGTTCGCATACATAATGCTACCCCTGTTCAAATAGAAAAATTGGTTATCCTTAGTGCGGGGGGTGAAGTTGTATTTGATATGCTTGCTCCCCGGTTTACTACGGGTTACCGGGCTGTTGCAGCTACGCCTGAAAACCTTGCCTGCATAATGGAAGCAGGAGGTGGCCGGCAACAAATGCTGACCGGAGAAGGGGTAAATATGACTTATAAGGGGTATTACACTTGCAAACTAATATATGATGCTGACGCACAATTGTCTATGCAACTGATTAAAGATTAAACCCATTAAATTCTCTTAATCTTTATTACACCTCCCTAACAAGGAGGTTTTTTAATTATACACCAGAATATCATTTTTTCCACATTCCGGGATACCCGGTTCCATATGTCGGAATAAAAAGCTGTAACTTTGCATGACCTTCAATATATTTCTTCCATTTGCGGGTCACTGTAAGACTGGCGATTCATTAAGAATAATCATATTTTAAAGAAGATCTAAACATTATTAATCTATTTAAGTCATGGCCAAGTACATTTTTGTTACCGGTGGCGTAACATCTTCATTGGGTAAGGGTATTATTTCTGCTTCATTAGCCAAGTTACTACAGGCACGTGGCTTAAAAGTAACCATACAAAAGTTCGACCCTTATATTAATGTAGACCCCGGCACCTTAAATCCTTACGAGCATGGCGAATGCTATGTTACAGAAGACGGAGCCGAAACAGATCTTGACCTGGGCCATTACGAACGGTTTTTGAATATTTTTACTTCACAGGCCAATAATGTTACTACCGGACGCATTTATCAAACGGTTATCAATAAAGAAAGAGAGGGCGCTTACTTAGGTAAAACCGTTCAGGTAATTCCACATATTACCGATGAAATAAAAAGACGGATGTTGTTATTGGGAAATGGTGGATTTGATATTGTAATAACAGAATTGGGTGGAACCGTGGGCGATATTGAGAGCCTGCCGTTTATTGAAGCGGTTCGGCAGCTACAATGGGAATTACCGGATGAAGACTGCCTGGTTGTGCATCTTACGCTTGTACCTTACCTAAAGGCCGCTAAAGAATTAAAAACAAAGCCCACACAACATAGTGTAAAGTTATTGAGTTCGGAAGGTGTTAACCCGGATATTATAGTGTGCCGCACTGAACGTCCGCTAACCCCCGAAATACGCAGGAAGATCGCATTGTTTTGTAATGTAAAGCCTGATGCCGTAATTGAGTCGGCTGATGCACCCACTATTTATGAAGTGCCTTTAACGATGATGCGGGAAAAACTTGACCAGATATGCCTGAAAAAATTAGCTATTCAGCATTATAAAGAGCCGGAACTGGGAAAATGGAAAGAATTTTTGGATAAACTCAAATATCCCAAGAGTAAGGTAAAT
Source organism: Agriterribacter humi (assembly GCF_009192765.1). Taxonomy (GTDB): domain Bacteria; phylum Bacteroidota; class Bacteroidia; order Chitinophagales; family Chitinophagaceae; genus Agriterribacter; species Agriterribacter humi. The sequence continues at coordinate 674,841 of NZ_VOHQ01000002.1, forward strand.
ATTGGTTTAATAGGTAAATACATCGAACTGCAGGACGCTTATAAATCCATACTGGAAGCCTTTGTACATGCAGGCGCCCTGAATGAATGCAGTGTAAATGTGGTTAATATACACAGCGAGTTCATCAGCGATGAAAATGTTACTGAAAAGCTTGGCAACTTAGATGGACTGCTGGTTGCCCCGGGTTTTGGGTTGCGTGGCATAGAAGGTAAAATATTGGCCGTAAAATACGCAAGGGAAAATGGGTTACCCTTTTTTGGTATATGCCTTGGTATGCAAATGTCTGTTATTGAATTTGCCAGGAATGTTTTAAATCTTAAAGATGCACATTCTACTGAAATGAACTCCAATACCACCCATGCGGTCATTGATTTAATGGACGAACAGAAAAAGGTTACTGCAAAAGGGGGCACCATGCGTTTGGGAGCATACCCGTGCGAGTTAAAAGCAGGAAGTCTTGCACAGCAAATATATGGCACAACTTTAATCAGTGAGAGGCACCGCCATCGCTGGGAGTTTAATGATGCCTACCTGCAGGCTTTTGAAGAAAACGGCATGATAGCCAGTGGAAGAAATCCGGAGAGTGGGTTGGTTGAAATAGTGGAACTGGTTAACCATCCATATTTTATCGGCGTGCAGTATCATCCCGAATTAAAAAGCACAGTGGAAAACCCACACCCTTTATTTGTAAGTTTTATTAAAGCTGCCAAAGATTTTGTGGAAGAGAAAAACACCCTGAAAAAGCCCTCCTTACAAAGCGAAATGATTTAACAGGCTTGTTTTTGCCTCTTACCGAAACAATTTGGTTTACACCCTTAAAGTTTATTCAAAGATGTTACCTTTGCCCACTCAAATTTTAAGGTAATATGCAGTTTGATAAAAATGCGATTCTGGGTTTTGTATTGCTCGCTTTAATGTTTCTGGGTTTTTTTTACTTTACACGCCAGGGTCAGCTTGATGTAGAAAAGCAAAAAAAGCATATACAGGATTCACTGGCTGTTCTTCAACCCAAGGTAGACAGTAGCGTAGCACGTGCAGATTCTGTGCAGTTAGCAACCCAGAGCAAAGTGGCTGCAGCAGGGCAGTTTGTAACGGCTGTAAGTGGTGCAGAAAAAGAAACTATACTTGAAAATGATGTGCTTAAAGTTACTTTTACCAATAAGGGAGCGCAACCTAAATTGGTAGAATTAAAGAACTACAAATCCATAGATAGTCAGTCTGTTAAACTTGTACAGGAAGGCTTCGATAAATTAAGCTATCCTGTAAATACGGCTGCCAACCGTTCTATACAGATCAGCGATCTTTATTTTGGCGGAGGGGAAATTACCAAAAACGCAGATGGAAGTCAAACCATAACCTACCAGTTAAAAGATTCTTCGGGGCAGGGCATTCTTCACCGTTTTACACTGCACCAGGAACAATATATGATTGACTGGAGTATTGAAATTGACGGGGTCAATAGTTTGCTTACGCAAAATAGCATCAATCTTTTATGGCAAAATGAAGTAAAGCAGCATGAAAAAGATATTATAACAGAAAAGAGGGAAACACAGGTGGGCTTCTGGACAAAAGATGAGTATGATTATTTTACCCTGGGACGCTCCTCCGAAAAGCAATTTGAAAGTCCCGTTCACTGGCTCAGTGTAAAGCAAAAGTTCTTTAATACAACGCTTATAGCAAAAAATAATTTTAGTTCGGGAAATATTCATTGTACCGAAAGTCACGACTCTACCGGTGTGATCACTGCCGCGTCTGCAAATCTTAAAATAACGCTTCCGGCAGAAAATAAAGCCACTGTTCCGCTCCGGATATATTATGGACCCAACGATTACAAAATTTTAAAAAGTTATGATATCGGGCTTCAGGATGTAATTAACCTGGGGCAGGGGATTTACGCTTTTGTGAAGTATATCAACAAATGGCTGGTGATGCCGGTTTTTGATTTCTTTAAGGGATTTGTGGGAAGCTATGGAATTGTAATTGCACTGCTCACCATATTTATCCGCCTGCTTACTTCACCGTTGGTATATACCAGTTATCTCAGTGGGGCTAAAATGAAAGCCCTGCGTCCTGAGTTGGACATCCTGAAAGCAAAACTGAAAGACGATCAGCAGGCTTATGCTATGGAACAAATGAAAGTATACAGGAGTGCGGGGGTTAATCCTTTGGGGGGCTGTATACCGGCGCTGCTGCAGATCCCGATATTCTTTTCACTATATAGCTTTTTTAATGCTACAATTGAACTAAGGGGACAGAATTTTTTATGGGCCAATGATCTCTCATCGTATGATTCCATTCTTACATTTGGTTTCAATATTCCATTTTATGGCAGTCATATCAGTTTATTCACTATCCTTGCTACTGTAACCAGTCTTTTGATATCTGTATACAGCATGGCTCAAACGCCCAACATGGACAATCCCATGATGAAATACATGCCCTATATTTTCCCTGTAATGCTGCTGGGCATTTTTAACGGATTACCTTCTGCGCTTACCTGGTATTATACGGTATCCAACCTCATCACACTTACCCTTCAGTATGTGATCCAGAATTTTATTATTGACCATGATAAAATTTTAGCCAAACTTGAGTTGAACAAGAAAAAGCCCAAAACAAAAAGCAAGTGGCAGGAGCGGCTTGAGCAGATGCAGGAAACGCAAAAACAATTGCAGGTAAAAAACAAGCAACAGGGTGGGGGAAAGCGGTAAATGAGATGTGAATAGTTGGAACTTAGTGTTTATTATACATAGCATTCTTTTTTTAACATATCTGTTTTTTAACAGGGCAATACAACCTTGCCCTGTATTTTACTATCTTTATCCATATAACCCTTAATAAACAGAATATGTTCAGATACTTGCTTTTTACAGCAACGGCATTGATAACCAGCAATATAACAGAGGCGCAAAAAATACTTTCGGAAGGAACGATTGTATATGATATAACGGTACAAACCGGGAGCAAAGAGCCTCAACTGGCTGATATGTTTGACGGCGTTACTACTACCATATATTTAAAAGGCAGCCAAAGCCGTACAGAAATGATCAGCCCTCTTGGCTCTACAATTACACTTCAGGATGCTAAGAATAATACAGGAGTAGTACTCAAAGAATATGGTAATCAGAAATTGCTGATCCACATGACCAGGCAGGACTGGACCGACCTGAATAAAAAATATGCAGGCATTACTTTTACGCCCCAAAATGAAACCAAAACTATTGCAGGATATACATGTCAGAAAGCAGTGGCCAAATTAAAAGATGGAACCAGTTTTACTGTTTTTTATACAAAGGAACTGATGACAGAAAACAAGGATTATGATTACCAGTTCAAAAATTTACCCGGTCTTCCGCTTGAATATGAATCTGCTGTTGGCAACCTGAAGGTAAAATATACTGCATCAAAAATTGCGTTTGACCCCGTACCTGTTCAAAAATTCAGTATCCCGGTTAGCGGTTACCGTGAACTTACTTACCAGGAAAGTACTAAATTGAAAGGGAATTAGTGCTGCGCAATAACAATAATTGCTAGGAGGGAAATGTTTTAAAAAGTCTCACGAAGCTTTTCATTAACGCAAACGGTCAATACTTTTTACCAATTTCTGATCTTTATATATACCTCTCATAGCGAGTATAAAACATAAGGGGGTCAGGAAATAAAAAGCAGACCACAGGTTGAATGCTCCCTGAACAAATGTTTCAATCTGCATATAATACAACCAGCCCGAAATAATACAAAGCGCCAAACCCGTAAAGCACAGCTTTTGCTGCATCCCCCTGCTCTTATATAAAAATACGGCTACGAAGGCTACCAGCCCTGTTGCAACAGCAGCGATAATCAAAAATAAACTGCTTGTTGCACTAAGCATATTGTATTCATTTATACCGTTTGCTATCTTGTTACCATTATAAATGGGAAAGCGAAGGGTAAGAAAGGAAAAAACAGCGGCAAGTAGCAGCCAGATGGTTTGCATACGTTGTAACATACGGGGTGTGTATTTATTAAAAGAATGGCAGTGTCCTTATTTAGCCTAATCCGGGATATAATGGAAACTGCTGCATAAACCGGTGAACCTGTTCCTGCACCGCTTCTATCTGCTTTACATTTTCCGTATTTGTCAGCACAGTGTCAATCATTTCTACAATCGGTTCCATATGTTCCTCCTGCATCCCCCGGGTAGTAACTGCAGGTACACCTACCCGTATGCCTGAAGTTACAAACGGACTTTTATCATCAAAAGGCACGGCATTTTTATTTAAGGTAATATGAGCCTTATCCAGTGTTTCCTGTGCTTTTTTGCCGGTCAAATTTTTATTCCTTAAATCTATCAGCATTAAGTGATTATCTGTACCATTGCTGATAAGATCATACCCGCGTTTCACAAAAGCTGTAGCCATTGCCTGTGCGTTGCTGATCACCTTTTTTGCATATGCAGTGTAATCATCGGTTAGTATTTCACCAAAAGAAACCGCTTTAGCGGCTATTATATGTTCTAATGGTCCGCCCTGCACGCCCGGAAAAACAGCCAGGTCGAGCAGTGCACTCATTGGGCGTATATTTCCTTTGGGATCCTTTACCCCAAATGGGTTATCAAAGTCGTGGCGCAGCATAATAATACCTCCCCTGGGACCCCGTAACGTTTTATGAGTGGTGGAACTAACAATATGGCAATGTTCAAAAGGGTCGTTTAATAATCCTTTGGCGATCAGTCCGGCCGGGTGGGCGATATCTGCCAGCACCAATGCGCCGATTTTATCGGCCACTTCACGAATGCGCTTGTAATCCCAGTCGCGGCTGTAAGCCGAAGCGCCGCAAATAATCAGTTTAGGCTTTTCTGCCAGGGCAGTAGCTTCCAGTTGGTCGTAATCTACCGTTCCTGTATCTTTTTTTACGCCATAAAACAGGGCCTGGTAGTTCTTGCCACTAAAATTGGCGGGACTGCCGTGGGTAAGATGACCGCCCATGCTAAGGTTCAGTCCTAAGATTTTATCACCCGGTTTTAAGCAGGCCAGAAAAACGGCGGTATTGGCCTGGGCGCCGCTATGGGGCTGCACATTTGCCCAACTGGCGTTAAAAATCTGCTTTAAGCGGTTTATAGCGATGGTTTCAATTTCATCTATTACTTCGCATCCGCCATAAAAGCGTTTGCCGGGGTAGCCTTCAGCATATTTATTGGTAGGAACAGTGCCCATGGCCTCCATTACCTGCAGGGAAGTAAAGTTCTCCGATGCGATCAATTCAATACCGTTGCGCTGGCGTTGCAGCTCTTTATTGATAAGATCAAATATTTGTGTATCCTTTTGCATGGCGCAAAAATAGGGTAACAATCTTGAATTTTACTATTTTCACGTTTTCAAAGCATCAATGTTTTGTATACATGAAAGCAATTATACCCGTAGCAGGGGCAGGCACCAGGCTGCGTCCGCATACATATACCCAACCCAAAGCACTTATTCCCCTTGCAGGAAAAACATTGCTAAGCATTATTGTTGATCAGTTGGCTGAAGCCGGTATTAAAGAGTTTGTTTTTATTATTGGCTACCTCGGGGATAAGATACAGGATTATGTGAAACAGCATTATCCACACCTGCAGTGTCATTTTATTTTGCAAAATGAAAGACAGGGTTTGGGGCATGCCATTTATCTTACCAGAGATATTGTTGCTAAAGATGAAATATTCATAGTGTTGGGGGATACGATTTGCGAGTATGATGTGAAAGCTGTTTTATACAGCGGTGATTCCATGCTTGGCGTAAAAAAAGTGGATGATCCCCGAAATTTTGGCGTTGCCGAAATTGATGAAAATGGTGTTATTACCAAAGTGGTGGAAAAACCGCAAATACCTAAATCCAATATGGCGCTTGTGGGCATCTATAAAATAAAAGATACAGGTTTCCTTTTTTCCTGTCTCGAAACCAATATCAGCAGAGGGATAAAAAGCAGGAATGAATACAGCCTTACCGATGCCCTTGAATGTATGATAACGAGCGGGGCGGACTTTAAATCGTTTAAAGTGCAAAACTGGTTCGATTGCGGGCGAATAGATACCCTGCTGGAAAGCAATGCTACCCTAATGAAAAAGCTGGGAGGTAAAATAGCTCCGGATCATATTTTCGAAAATGTAATTATTGTACCTCCTGTCAGCATTGGCAGCGGGTGCGAGATCAGCAATGCGATCATAGGACCTAACGTGGCAATTGGCGAGCAGGCAAAAATTGCTTATTCCATTATAAAGGATTCTATTATTGGAGATTTCGCCAGTTTATTTGATGTTGTATTGCATAAGTCGCTCATTGGAAGTGATACCGAAATTAAGGGTGAAACCCGCACTTTGAACATTGGTGACAACACACAAATTGATTTGGGATAAATAGCAAAGAACCAAATCACAAATAGCAAGAACCGAACCTTCCTGCCGGCAGGCAAGCCTGCCCGTTGTGGCGGATACATATCTTAAATCCGAAGCCGGAAATCCGAAATTCGAGGGAATACAAAGCACCAAGAACCAAATAAAATTCAAATTTCAAATCCGAAGCGAAAATCCGAAATCCAAACGGATTCAATCTCAAATCTAAGATCTCAAATTTCAAATTATTAAGTCCGAATTCGGAAATCCGACAGGAATTGCAACGATAAACTATCAATCACTAACTATAAACTTAATCCATCCATTATGCCTCCCTTTTCCAACCGCATCACCCGTCTTTTCAATATTAGCTATCCCATTATACAGGCAGGCATGGTTTGGGCAAGCGGGTGGAGGCTGGCATCGGCGGTAAGCAATGCCGGGGGGTTGGGTTTAATTGGCAGCGGCAGCATGTACCCCGATGTGCTGAGGACCCATATTCAAAAATGCAAAGCAGCTACCACAAATACGTTTGGCGTAAACATTCCCTTGTTATATCCCGGTATTGAAAAGCACATACAAATTGTAATAGAAGAAAAAGTGCCTGTAGTTTTTACATCCGCCGGCAATCCTGCAACATGGGCGGGCACATTAAAAGATAAAGGTATTATTGTGGTGCACGTGGTAAGCAGCAGCAAATTTGCCCTGAAAGCGGAATCCGCAGGATGCGATGCAGTGGTTGCCGAGGGTTTTGAAGCTGGTGGACATAATGGGAGAGAGGAAACTACCAGTATGGTATTGATACCTGCTGTTTGCAATGCTGTAGCTATTCCGGTAATAGCCGCAGGCGGCATTGCTACCGGGAGACAAATGCTGGCAGCAATGGTGCTGGGCGCTGAAGCTGTACAGATAGGCAGCCGGTTTGTGGCCAGCGTGGAAGCATCTTCGCACATTAATTTTAAAAATGCAATTGTACATGCAACAGAAGGAGATACCATGTTGTCATTAAAAAAGGTAGTACCGGTAAGATTGCTGAAAAACAAATTTTTTGAGGAGGTTCAGGATGCGGAAAACCAAGGAGCAGAAAGCGACATATTAAGGGAAATATTGGGTAAAGGCAGGGCAAAAAAGGGAATGTTTGAAGGCGATCTGGAAGAGGGGGAACTGGAGATTGGTCAGGCAAGTGCACTCATCAGTGATATTCTTCCCGCCGCCAGCATTGTGAAGAATATTTACCGCGAATTTGGTTTGGCTATTGCAAATCCTGTAAAAAAAATATAATTTAATGGTATGAAACCGAAATCCGTTTTTCTTTCAACTTTGCTGGTCTTTTCTTTTTCGGCTGCAATAGCCGATCCGGGAGTTCCGGAGAAAGGAGTTGAAGAAGAGATGGTAAGCGGGATGGTGATGGACATGGATAGCAAGAAGCCTTTAAGGGATGTGAATATTACCGCTATTCTTAACTCCAAACGGGAGAAAATTGCTTTAACAGATATGAACGGGGGGTATAGTTTTATTATGCTTAAGCCCGGAACGTATAAATTGGTTTTTGAAAAAGAAGGGTATAAAAAAGTAATCAAAGAAAGGGTACTGGTGAAAAATAAAACTTCATTGCAGCTTAATATAGAAATGCCCGAATTCGTTCCTTTTTCCGAACGTGGACCATCCGCCTGGCATTTTTTTGATTATTAATAATGCTTTCTTATCAGCATGCTTTTTGTGTTTCTTTCATTTTACTTTCGCATCAGTTTATGGCTTCATATCCCACACCAATGCACTGGCGCCTAAAATAGCGGCATCAGCTTCCTTGAGTTCACTGAAAATAAGTTTTACTTTATTTTGAAATATAGGAAGGAGGTTTTTCTCCATATGCTCTTTGGTGGGCTTAAGAATCAGATCGCCGGCTTTGGTCATTCCACCGAATAATATAATTGCTTCGGGCGAAGAAAACATTACGAAGTTAGCAAGCGCCATGCCTAATATCATGCCGGTATATTCATACACTTCCCTTGCTATAAGATCGCCCTGTATGGCACAATCATATACTATCCTTGAATCAATTTCATCGGTGGGATAATTTCTTAGCAAGCTATCCTGTCCATGTCGTTGTTCAAGGAATTCTCTTGCCGTATTGGCTACACCCGTGGCGGATGCATAACTTTCCAATGAACCATGCATGCCGGTACCCGGGTGCAGTCGTCCGTTAGGTATGATCATGGTGTGCCCTAATTCTCCGGCAAAGCCATCATGCCCGTACATTAAATGCCCGTTTGCTACAATACCGCTTCCAACGCCGGTGCCTAATGTAATCATAATAAAGTCTTTCATCCCCTTGGCGGCGCCATACATCATTTCTCCTACTGCTGCGGCATTGGCATCGTTGGTTAATGCAGCCGGTACTCCAAATGTTTCAGTCACCATACTGGCAAGCGGGATAATGCCTTTCCATATCAGGTTAGGAGCATACTCTATTGTACCACTGTAAAAATTTCCGTTGGGAGCGCCTATGCCTATGCCTTTAATACTATCTATGCCGCCTACCTGCTCTATTGCAGGTTGCAGCGCCTCGTGCAGTTCGATAATATAGTCTTCTATTCTCGTATGTTTCCTGCTCGAAATAGCGCCACGGTATAATGTATCTCCCCTGTGATCAACAATGCCAAAAACGGTATTCGTTCCACCTATATCAATGCCAATTGCGTATTCCTGTTTCATGTGTAATAAAGTAATAAATATTTATTCCTGCTGTTAATACCGATGTGTTTATTAATGTCCGCCACCGCTGTCAAGCGCACTGTAATCAATACCCTGCGATTTTAAAACGGATTTTACACGGAAAGCATAAAAAGTAAGATAAACAAAACATAAAACTGCTACCCAGTAAGACTGGTGAATACCAACCACCGGAATATCAGCAAGTTTTCCCTGCAATGGCGGAATAATAGCGCCACCCAATATCATCATTATTAAAAAAGCAGAACCCTGTGCGGTGTATTTGCCCAGACCCGCAGTGGCCAAAGAAAAAATACTGGGCCACATAATAGAACAAAATAAACCGCCGCTTAAAAAAGCATAGGTTGCCGGTTTGCCTGTAGTAAATAAGCCTATAAGCATAGCAATTACGCCTAATCCTCCAAATATCATGAGGGTTTCGGTAGGTTTTTCCTTGCCCAGGAAAAAGCCCCCTATCTGGAAAACTATAATACCCGCGTATGCATACAGGGGAGTGAAATCATTACCTGCAATAAGGTTTGCCGCAATCACAACGCCAAAGGCTAAATAGGGAACAATAATCCATAAAATAGTACGTGTTGAGCGCGTGGGATTAAATACCGTAATAGCCCCCGTCCATCTTCCAATCATCAAGCTGCCCCAGTATAACGATATAAAAGGAGCAAGCTGTTTTTCATGGTATCCTCCAAAATCGGGATGTTTTAAAAGTTCGCCTAAATTGCTCTGAATGGTTACTTCAACGCCCACATATAAAAAAATAGCCAGCATGCCCAATACGAGCTGGGGATATTTCATAGCGCCCCAACCCGATGGTTTTTTTTGTGCACTGGCATTAGCAGTAAAAAAGCTAACCACCATAAAAATCAATCCAGCTACAAGCAGCCACATATTGCGGACACTTACTTCAGGGCTTAATTTTTCATTGACAGGCAAACCACGGTAACTGGCAAAAATAATTCCGAATATCACCATCATCACCAGGGTAATAACAATTAAAAGCCACATGGCTTTTGGAGCGTGCTCAAAACTGTCTTCTTCTTTTACATTGGGCAGTTTTTTACTGGTTGCAAACAATAATGCCGAAAGCAGAAATAGCGCCCCAACCGCTATGTATAACCAGTTCATAGAGCTGATAGATGCATTTTCAATATCCGTTTCACTTATGGAAGCATGTCCGAATAAAGCCAGCGCTACAGCTATTGGGCCTATTGTTGTGCCAAAAGAATTAACGCCACCCGCAAGGTTCAAACGGTGCGATCCTGTTGTAGGGTCGCCTAAAGCAATGGCAAAAGGATTAGCGGAAGTTTGCTGAAGTGAAAATCCCAGGCCGATAATAAAAAGAGAGATCAGCACACCCGAAAAACCACCAAAGTTAAAAGATAGCAACATCAGCACAGCTCCTACAACACTGGTAAGCAAACCGTAGATTATACCGGTTTTCATGCCCCAGTGATTCATGATGTCTTTATTTTTTACTGCCGATGCTACAAACAAACCCAATGCCCCGATATAATAAGCGCCATAAAAAGCAAAGTCAATCAACTGGCTTTGAAACTGGTCGAGTTGAAAATAATGCTTGCAGAAAGGAATAAAAATACCATTACCGGCAGCAATAAATCCCCAAAAAAAGAATACGATCACCAGTATACTCAATGCGCTGGTATTGGTAGGTTGCTTGGTTTGAGCCATTTTTTAGCGTTAAGGTGGTAAATATAAGAACAGGGAGTGAAATTAAATCATAACAACCGTTTGCAGCAAAAAAAATCGCAAATGGGGTTGCTATTCCCAATATGTTTGTTAAGTTCGGGAAATTTTATACAAACATGTCTACAGCCATTGGTCTTCAACCCGCCGCTGCCCGTAAAAGCTACATTTCATCTATCATTATTATTGGGGCTTTATTCTTTATTTTTGGATTCGTTACCTGGATCAATGGAATATTAATTCCTTACCTCAAAATTGCCTGTGAACTGGAATCCACTACCCAGTCTTTCCTGGTTGCTACCGCTTTTTTTATCGCATACTTTGTAATGTCTATTCCTTCATCGTATGTACTAAGGAAAACCGGGTATAAAAAAGGGATGTCTCTGGGGCTTCTCATTATGGCTGTAGGGGCATTGGTTTTTATACCTGCAGCACAGTCGCGCAATTATAATCTTTTTTTATTCGGACTGTTTGTGATCGGAACAGGGCTTGCCTTATTGCAAACCGCGTCAAATCCCTATATATCCATTATTGGGCCTATCGAAAGCGCTGCTTCCCGGATAAGCATAATGGGGATATGTAATAAATTGGCCGGCATTATTGCAAGTTTAATATTCGGCTTTATTGCATTGAAGGATGCAGATGCACTTACCGAAAAATTAAAATCAATGGATGTTGCTGCTAAGGCGGCGGAACTTGATCAACTGGCTGCCAGGGTTATCAATCCATACATCATTATAACCATTGTATTGGTAGTACTTGCAATCGCTGTGTATTTTTCTTCGTTACCCGATATTAAGGATGACGGAGATGCAGATGAAAATACTGCTTCGGTTGCAAACGGAGGAAAAAAGAATATTTTCCAGTTCCCACATTTATTTTTGGGCGCCTTAGCCATGTTTTTATATGTAGGAGTGGAAGTAATGTCAGGAGATACTATAATCAGCTACGGGCACGCTCTTGGAATTGAAATGGCAAAAGCGAAATTCTTTACATCGGCAACACTGGTTTGTATGCTGATCGGTTATATACTTGGAATTTTTGCTATTCCGAAGTTGCTATCCCAGCAAACCAGCCTGAAGATTTTTTCAGTTATAGGCGTAGTATTTACCGCTGTTGCCTTACTAACCACTGGTTTTACATCTGTATTGTTCATTGCTTTACTGGGCTTTGCCAATTCTTTATTATTCCCCGCAATATTTCCACTTGCCATAAGCGGACTGGGCAGATTTACCAAATTGGGTTCAGGCATTGTTGTAATGTCGTTTGTGGGAGGAGCCATTTTACCATTGGTATATGGCGCAATGGTAGATAGCGGCACGCAGCAGGCTGTGGCTAACGGTGTGGCTGAAGGAACCGCACATGCTTTTGCTGCCCGCAGCTCTTACTGGTTTATGATACCATGCTATCTTTATATATTGTATTATGGTATCAGTGGTCATAAAGTGGGCTTAAAAAAAGTTAGTAAAACGACCATTGCGTAACCTGTTTTACCGTCAATTGTAACAAAACAGTAAGCAGCAAAGTTTGAAATGTATTTATCATAAATTATAGAAAGGACACGGATAAAATATATTTTATCCGCGTCCCTGAATGTGGGAGCAATATTTTTTTCTTTTCCCGCTTGTATAAATCAAAAACCTTCCTATATTCAATCAAAGAACCCGCTCACCGAATTTAAACAGGATGGAAATAATACATGTTAGTGCCGAGTGTTACCCGGTTGCTAAGGCAGGTGGCTTAGGAGATGTTGTTGGGGCACTGCCTAAATACCAGAACGAACTGGGGCATATCGCCAAAGTGGTAATGCCCATGTACAAAACAAAGTTTTTAATAGATAATGTATGGGATGTTGTACATAAGGGAAGAACGAATATCGGCGACTACTGGTTTGATTATACTGTTATTAAAGAACAAACCAACAAGCTGGGTTTTGATTTGTACCTGGTAGATATTAATGGTTTATTAGACAGGGAAAAAGTATATGGATATAATGATGATACCGAAAGATTCACTGCTTTCCAGGTAGCGGTTGTAGACTGGATTGCGGTATGGGCGCACCGTCCGGATGTAATACATGTACATGATCATCACACCGGGTTAATTCCGTTTATCATTAAGCATTGTTATAAGTATCAGCATTTACACGAAATTCCTACAGTGCTTACCATACACAATGCACAGTACCAGGGAACAATGGGCTGGGACAAAAGTTATTTGCTGCCGCCATGGGATAGCTGGAAGTGGGGAATGCTGGACTGGAAAAACAACATTAATCCGTTGGCATCAGGTATAAAATGTGCCTGGAAAGTAACTACAGTAAGTATGAGTTACTTGGATGAGCTGCGGCAATCTGCTAACGGGCTGGAAGCCCTTTTTGAATATGAAAGAGGAAAATGTACGGGTATTTTAAACGGTATTGATACAACGGTGTGGGACCCGCGAAATGATAGCTATCTTGAAGATCACTTTAGTATTGAGTCTGTAGCCGAAGGCAAAGCAAAAAGCAAACGCCGCCTTTGTGAAACCTTTGACCTGGATTTCGATAAGCCGCTGATCGTTTTTATTGGCAGGCTGGTAGGCGAAAAAGGAGCCGATATACTCCCTTCGGCTATTAGTGACAGTTATTATTATATCGGCCGGAAAATGAATTTCCTGATACTGGGCAGCGGTTTCCCGGAAGTGGAAGCGCAACTCAGCCTGTTACAGAAACTGGCGCAAAAGGATTATAACGTTTATATCGGGTATAATGAATCACTGAGTCATCTCATGTATGCCGGAGCGGATTATTTACTGATGCCGTCAAGAGTGGAGCCCTGCGGGCTCAACCAGATGTATGCTATGCGTTATGGAACGATACCTATGGTACGCCGTACAGGCGGATTAAAGGATACGGTAATAGATCATGGTGAAAAAGACGGCTATGGTATTGTATACAACTGGGCTTCTGTTGGAGATATTACACACAGCATCTGGCGGGCGATAGATTTGTTTGAGGACCAGGAAAAAATAAATGAAGTAAGAGAAAGGATGATGCGACTGGATTTTAGCTGGCAGCATAGCGTTCAGCAGTATCTCAGCCTGTACGAAGAACTATTGCAGGAGGAAAATGAAGCGCCCGTAAAAGAGGATGCGGTTAAAGAATGATTTTAAAATTTATTCTTCATAATTAATTATTTGGGCTATGAAAAAGAGTGTGATCGCTGTTATATTGGGAGGCGGTGCAGGTACCCGTCTTTCCCCGCTTACCGCTACCCGCAGCAAGCCTGCTGTGCCTATTGCCGGTAAATATCGACTGGTAGATATTCCCATCTCTAATTGTCTTAATTCTGATATCGGCAGAATGTATGTGCTTACCCAATTCAATTCCGCATCTCTTAACAAGCACATCAAAAACACGTATCATTTCAGTATTTTCAGTAAAGCATTTGTAGACATATTGGCCGCTGAACAAACGCCCGACAACCCGGGCTGGTTCCAGGGAACGGCAGACGCAGTGCGCCAGTCCTTACGTCATTTGCAGCAACAGGAATTTGATCATGTGCTTATTCTGTCCGGCGATCAGTTGTACCAGATGGATTTCAGTGAAATGCTGCAAAGCCATATAGACAAAGAAGCAGACATCTCCATAGCCACCATACCTGTTGCGGCAAGGGAGGCGCCGGAATTTGGTATTCTTAAAGCAGATGAGGATCATTATATAACCTCATTTATAGAAAAGCCAAAGAAAGATTTATTGCCGGATTGGACGAGCGATACCGGTGATGAAATGCAAAAGTCCGGCAGAATATACCTGGCTTCTATGGGTATATATATATTCAACCGTAAACTGCTGTTTGATATGCTGCTGGATGTACATAAAGATGCCACAGATTTCGGCAAAGAAATTATTCCGGATTCCATCAGTACCCATAAAGTAGTAAGCTACCAGTACGACGGGTATTGGACCGATATTGGAAATATCTATTCTTTTTTTGAAGCCAACCTGGCGCTTACGGACGATATACCTCCTTTCAACCTCTTTGACAATTCAAAATCGGTATACACACGGCCGCGGATGCTGCCGCCAGCCAAAATAAGTGGTACTACATTAGAGAGAACCATTATTGCCGAGGGTTGCATTATTAATGCTTCACGTATTGAAAACAGTGTAACGGGTATCCGTACCCGCATTGGATACGGATCAACCATTGTAAGCACTTATATTATGGGGAGCGATTATTATGAAACCTTAGAGGAAATGAAAAATGCTGCACTGCGCGGCCTGCCCAAAATGGGTATTGGTGAAAGATGCTATATCCGGAACGCCATTATTGACAAGAACTGCAGAATTGGAAATGATGTGCGGATCAATGGAGGAACACACATGCCCGATTCTGATCATCCTTTGTATACGGTAAAGGATGGCATTGTGGTCGTGAAGAAGGGTGCTATATTGCCTGACGGGTTTGTGATTTGATAGGTTTGTTACAGGTTACAGGTCTCAGGTTTCAGGGCAAGATACGTGTGCTTGACCTGCAACTTGCTACCCTGCGACTTGTAACCTGGAACCTGAAACTTGTAACCGTACTCTGCAACCTGCAACTTGCCACCCTGTAACCTGCACCCTGTAACTTGTAACCGTACTCTGCAACCTGCAACTTGCCACCCTGTAACCTGCACCCTGTAACTTGTAACATCCATTAAACTACTGCTATGCAAGCTGCTGCTTCGCAGGATTCTTTTGCCGGGCTTTTGCGTAAGCCGAAACTTAACTTTTGGCAGATATTCAATATGAGCTTCGGCTTTTTTGGTATCCAGTTTGGATTTGCACTGCAAAACGGAAATGCTTCCCGAATCCTCCGCACTTTTGGCGCCGATGTTGAACACCTCTCCTGGTTCTGGCTGGCAGCTCCACTGGTGGGGATGATCGTACAACCTGTTGTTGGTCATTACAGCGACCGCACATGGAATCGTTTGGGACGCCGCAAGCCTTATTTTCTTTCGGGCGCCATTTTATCCGCCGCAGCATTGTGTTTAATGCCCAATGCTTCCCTCTTTACGGCCATAGCACCCGCTTTATTTGTGGGCGCCGGAATGTTAATGATCATGGATGCCTGCTTTAACCTGGCAATGGAACCCTTTCGGGCACTTGTTGCCGATAACCTTCCCGATTCCCAAAGAACAATGGGCTTTTCGATGCAAACTTTTTTAATAGGCGCGGGAGCCGTCATCGGGTCTGCCTTTCCTTTTATCCTTACCAATTGGTTTGGCGTTTCCAACAGTGCGGCAGAAGGCATTATAGCCGCTAATGTAAAATGGGCCTTTTATATTGGGGCCATCGTTTTCATTATCGCCATACTGGTTACGGTACTCAAAACAAAGGAATATCCGCCAAAAGAATACGAACAATATCATGGCAAAGCCGAAAACGAAAAACAGGGTTTAGGACAGATATTCAAAGATTTTGCACGCATGCCCAAAACCATGAAGCAGTTAGGGCTGGTTCAGTTCTTTAGCTGGTTTGCATTGTTCGGCATGTGGGTATTTACCAATGATGCGGTTGCCACGCATACCTATGGGCTATCTGTTGAAGATAAGAGTTCGGATGCCTACCGTACCGCAGGAGATTGGGTGGGAATATTGTTCAGTGTGTACAACGGCGTATCTGCAGTGTATGCATTACTGCTACCCTTTATCGCCTTTAAAATTGGCCGTAAAAAAACACATGCTTTTTCACTGGCATGCGGAGGGCTCGGACTTATATCCATTTACTTTATTCACAATCCCAACTGGCTTATTCTTTCCATGACAGGAGTCGGCATAGCATGGGCCAGTATACTGGCTATGCCTTACGTTATTTTATCCGGTTCTATTCCCGCCGGCAAAATGGGTATCTACATGGGTATATTTAATTTCTTTATTACCCTGCCCCAACTGGTAAATGGCATAATAGGCGGACCCATTGTAAAATACATTTACAACAACCAGCCCATATACGCAATTGTTATGGCCGGATTTTTTATGCTTTGCGCAGCTATAAGCGTAATATATGTTTACGATCCGGGGGAAAGGAATGTAAAAAATTTGAAAATTTGAAAATGGAAGCAGGGATACAAGTTGCAGGTTTCAGGTTATAAGGCGCGTAAACCTGAGCCTCATCACTCACTATACGCCCTGAGCAGTCAGCCTTCAGCCAAAATATACTAACAGCGAGGTGATAATTCCTTCTTTTACTGTTCAAGGTGAAAAGTGAAAAGGTTAATGGGTGCAAGTTGCAGGAAACCTTGTAACCTGCAACTTGTAACCGTCATTCAACGCTGACACCTGATACCTCCTCAATACGCCTGTGCAAATAAAACCCTTTTCTTACTCGGTTTGCCGGTTAGTATGCACCTGCCATCTTCCTCCTCCGTGTTTAAAGGAATACAACGGATCGTTGCCTTGGTTTGTTCCTTAATTTTTTCTTCTGTTTCCGCGGTGCCATCCCAGTGCGCAGATATAAACCCTCCTTTTTCGTTTAGCAATTGTACAAATTCATCCCATGAATCGGCGGGAGTGATGTGTTCATCGCGATAGGCTTTGGCTTTATCATACATATCCTGTTGTATTTGCTGGAGTAAATTAATGATGCGTACCGACAAGCCGTCTATCGCTACACTAATTTTTTCTTTGGTATCCCTGCGGGCAATTTCAACCGTATTGTTTTCAATATCCCTGGCCCCGATGGCAATCCGAACAGGTACACCTTTTTTCTCGTATTCAGCAAATTTCCAGCCCGGGCGGGTATTATCATTGTCGTCATACTTTACGCGGATGCCGGCTAACTTCAACTCCTGTAAAAGTGCTTTCACTTTTGCGTCAATCACAGCTTTCTGTTCTTCACCCTTGTGGATAGGCACTATAACTACCTGGAAGGGTGCAATCCTGGGTGGTATAATCAAACCATCATCATCGCTGTGCGCCATTACCAGCGCTCCTATTAAACGGGTGGAAACGCCCCAGGATGTGGCCCACACATATTCCTGCTTATTTTCCTTATTTAAGAATTGTACATCAAAAGCTTTTGCAAAATTCTGTCCCAAAAAATGGGATGTGCCCGCCTGCAATGCTTTACCATCCTGCATAAGCGCTTCAATGCAATAGGTATCCAAAGCTCCCGCGAACCTTTCATTAGGCGTTTTTACACCTTTTATTACCGGCAAAGCCATCCAGTTTTCCACAAAATCTGCATACACATCCAGCATGCGTTCTGTTTCTTTAATTGCTTCCTGCGCTGTAGCATGGGCGGTATGACCTTCCTGCCATAAAAATTCCGTAGTGCGCAAAAAAAGACGTGTGCGCATTTCCCAACGCACAACGTTTGCCCATTGGTTCACCAATATGGGCAGATCGCGGTAAGACTGGATCCAGGTTTTATAAGTGCTCCATATAATGGCTTCACTTGTTGGGCGTACCACCAGTTCTTCTTCTAATTTAGCTTCGGGGTCAACTATTAATTTGCCTTTATTTTGGGGATCGGCCTTGAGCCGGTAATGCGTTACTATTGCACATTCTTTTGCAAAACCTTCAGCATTTTTTTCTTCTGCTTCAAACAGGCTTTTAGGAACAAATAGCGGAAAGTAAGCATTCACATGCCCGGTGTCTTTAAACATTCTGTCTAACTGATCACGCATATTTTCCCATAATGCGAAACCGTAAGGTTTAATTACCATACAGCCCCTAACTGCAGAATAATCTGCGAGCCCACCTTTAATAACAAGATCGTTATACCATTGTGCATAATCCTGCGACCGGGAAGTAATTTCTTTACTCATAATTTTTTTAAATATGCTTCTTTATAATGGACTGTATTACACATAGGATATCTTTTAATATATACCCAACTATTTTAAATAGATTAACAGTGCGAATTGTCGCAAATGTAGTAACTTCATAGTGTAAATTTAAAACCCTCTATTATGAATACGAGAATTTTACTTTTGGCAGCAGTTGCGGTTGGATTAAGTAGCTGTTCGACAATGTATAAATCGGGACAAACACCCGATGATGTGTATTATTCTCCTGCACCACAGCAACGGGTGGCATCTTCCTACAATAACAATAATAATGACGATGAGTATTATGAGGATAATGGCCGGGATGAATACGTAGATGTGCAAACTGAGCAGGATCGTTCCGCATATAGCAGTGAAGATAACTATTTACGTATGAAAGTAAGGAACCCTTCTTTGTGGTCTTCCTTAGATGATTATTCATATTATGGTGGTGGTATGTATTCACCTTTTTCTTATGGTAATGGATTCGGAATGGGTTTAGGTTATTATAATCCTTACTCATTTTATTCGCCTTATTCTAATTACGGTATTGGTATGGGTATGGGCTATGGCTGGGGTGGTTTATACAATGGTTTTTATAATCCATATTCATTTTATAATCCTTATTATTCTTACGGATATGGATCCGGACATTATTATCCCGGTTTAATTTCTACCAAGCCCGGTAATGTAAGACCTGCGGGAACCTACACACCCAGGAGAGCAAACCTTGGCAGTTATGGCAACCGGAACAGTAATCCGGAATTGAATAATAACAGAAATGCACCTGTAAGGGTATTCAAGAATAGTGACAATAATTATGTAAACCCGCGCAGATCTTCGGGCAATACCAGTCCGCGCCGTTCTGTAGAAAGAAGTAACGATAGCAGACCCACAAGAACTTTTGAACGCAGCAATAATAATACACCATCAGCCCCGAGAGTTAGCCCCAGTTCAAATTCGGGCAGCAGAAGCAGTGGAGGCGGCGGCAGTGCACCTTCCCGTTCACCCGGAAGAGGAGGCAGATAGTTAAAATAGAGGAGTACAATTTTAAATTTTTTACCAAAGAGCGGAAGGCCGCTCTTTTTGGTATAATTAACCTACCTATCCTTTTTGATTTTAAACCATTCAAATATGAGGAAAGCATTTATAACGACAGGATTAATTTTTTCAGTTTCAGTTTTATTTGCCCAGGAGCCTTTAGATGCAATAAGATACTCCTGGCTTACACCCCAGGGAACGGCCCGCGCCCAGGCAATAGGCGGGGCCGTTAGTGCATTGGGGGGAGATATTACGGCATTGTATACCAATCCGGCAGGGCTTGGATTATACAAAACGAGTGAACTGGTATTAACGCCCGGCTTTACCTTCAGTAATGATAAAGCATCATACAGGGGATCAACTGCAACGGATAATAAAAGTAGTTTCAACTATGGTCCAATGGGCGTGGTATGGGGCATTCCTTCTTATAAGGCGGGCAGCAAATGGAAGAATGTAAGCATTGGGCTGGCGATCAGCAAGACCGCTAATTTCAATAACAATACATATGTCAGTGGTGAAAATAATCAGAGTTCATATTCCGAGAAATACCTCGACCAGCTCATTAGTGGGAATGCAACCAATCCGGATGATGCTGCACTGGATTATCCTTATGGCGCCAGTCTGGGTTTAAATACCTACCTGCTTGATCCAACCTATGACAGCGATAACAATCTTACCGGGTATGCCAGCAATGCCAGTGTTGCTACTGGATTAAAGCAACAGCAGATCATCAACACGAAAGGCGGAGTTTCAGAATTCAGCATAGGTGTTGGAGCAAACTATAATGATGTATTTTACTTTGGGGGTTCCATCAATATCAACACATTAAAGTACATACGCAACAGCAGTTTCAGGGAAACGGATGCTACCAATAATGCCGATAATGACTTCAATTATTTTGTGGCAGACGATTATTTAAGAACGGATGGAACAGGGGCAAGCATTAATATCGGTATTATAATTAAGCCTGTGGACGCATTGCGCGTAGGGCTTAACTTTCATAGCCCTTCGTGGTATTCTTTTAAAGACACTTATTATTCTTCACTTACTACCGATACCGAAAACTATGAAGGTGAAAAATCACAGAGTTCTCTGGATTTGAATGATGGTTATTCGGGTGAATACACCTACAGGTATAAAACGCCCATGCGGCTGGGTGCGGGCCTGGCTTATGTTTTTGGAAGCCAGGCGGATGTAAGCTCACAAAAAGGGTTTATTACTGCCGATGTGGAATATGTAAGTTATAAGAACAACGCATTTAATACGCAGGATAATACCAACCAGGCAGATAAAGATTATTTTACCGATTTGAACAATACGATAGATGATGTATTCAAATCTGCGGTCAATTTCCGTTTAGGCGGCGAGCTAAAATTCGAAACAGTAATGGTGAGAGCCGGGTTTGGATATTATGGCAATCCATACAGCAATAATTATTTTGGTAATGAACCCGGAGATATAACCAATGCAAGCAGAATGAACATCAGCGGCGGACTTGGCTGGCGCAATAAAGGAATGTTTGTTGACCTGGCTTATATTCACCAGATCATTAAAGATGCGTATTATCCCTACCGTTTGGATGAAGGTGTATTTAATGCCGCGAAGCTTAGCAATACCGTGGGCAATATATTGCTAACGGTTGGGTTTAAGTTTTAAAAGTATATTTGATTCTGCTTTCTTTCTTTTTTGTTTATTTTATAAAAATTATGGCAAAAAATTTATTCTTTGTCTTTATACTCCTATGTTCATCTGTTGCTTATGCTCAGGAATTGCAATCGGAATTGCAGGACCAGGACTGGCGTATTATACCCGGTAGTTATGAAAAAAATAAACCTGGGTGGGATGTATATGTTTATCCTGTGTTTAAGCATTCAGACGGAGATTTTAATATGAGCCGGGTAATGCTTTCTCCCACAGAGGCTGTCGTTTTGGTTAGTTTTGATGGCAGGGACTACGGCGCATTGAAAATTAACGATAAGATGAAAGTGGGGTGGAAGCTTCCACTTAAAGGTGTTCCATATGCAATTTTTAAGTTTAGAAAAAACCTGCTGGTTTGTACTGAATCGGATATAAGCAAAATAGGAAGGAAAAGGGAATCGGGAATATATTTAATTGACCCTCAAACTGGCAAGATTGTTAAGCAACAGGACCATTTAGACCCTATGGTAAAAGACGGGGAATCCGATTTTGAAGTAAGGCTCCTGCAAAACGAAACACAGCATGAAGTGAAACTGGGAATACGGTATTACGAAAAGAAGTTACCTGCTATTACCAGAGGTATGAATATTGTTGCCCTGGATGATGATCTGAAAGCTGTTTCAAACGAAAAGATTCCACTTAGCAATAATGGCATATATCTGAACAGCGCATTAAACAGCCGGGGCGATTTTGTTTTTCTCTCTGCAGAAGAAAATAATCAATTGAAGGTGCAGACTTTTGAAGCAAAGACCTGGATCCCGCAAAAAAGAATATTGATCCCCTTTCACCCACGGAAGAAATCTAAATTCTTCGGTGAACTGTATCTGAGTTCCTTTAACCCGGATTATGCTTTTGTATATGTTGACTATTTGAATGATGAAAAAGAAGAGATTCGGGCAATTCATAAGATAGATTTCAGTACCGAAACCTTTTTTTCATATGAAAGAGTACTGGGTAAAGATTTCATCAGGAATATTAAGTCTGGATATGAAACCGTTAATAAGAAGCTTGATAAACCTGATTTCGATGATTGGGATAAAATGAAAGTGATTCGTATTATTGATAATGAAGAAAGAGTGATTGTATTCGAAGAAGTAAGATATAGCTATCAGTCGCCGCAAGTTAATTCTGATAGAATTTACTGGACTACAGGAGACGGGTTGATCAATTTTTTGAATAGTAGCATGAAGCCCTTAATCTATGCTGTTATTCCCAAAAGATTTCGTTTGAACGGGCCTGTGGGACTTTCCTCTTCCCTGCATGTAAAAGACAATAAAATTGTGATGGTCAGCGGTTATGATAAAGGGAAAGGCAGAACAGCCATATATGCACAAATTGATGCAAGTTCAGGAAACGTTGAGAAGATAGAAGAGCTAAAAAAGGATGAGATTAAAGATAATTATCCGGTAGATCCCCAGGCAACATTATGGTTTGATGACAGCTTTGTTTTAAGCTATCTTGATGCTGATGGGGCAATGCTCCGGATAAAAAAAATTCAGGCAAATTTGCAAAAATTCAGCTATTAGAAAACCCTTAATAGCTGAATTTTATTATGTCAGTAATATATTGTTTGGTGCCATTTGCAGGGCACTTACTTCTTAATAAACTTCCCCAGCGATTTGCCTGCAGTAGCGTAGGTTTCTGAAAGTCTTTCGCCTGTATCATAATCATTTCCCCAGAAAGAATTACCGGGCGCTTTGTCAAGAGACAGTTTAGCAATAACATTATTTTTATTGGCAGTTTCCACGATCAGCACTTCCCCGTTGATGAAAGCGTTTTTACGGGTTATGCCTATATTAAAACCGGGCTCCATAAAAGTAGTATGAAAAATGATCGTGTATTTAGCATTATTGTCTATGGTCAGATCGCTGTATTTGGTAAACAGCTCATCAAATTTGGGTTCATACCTTAACTCCCGGTCTTCAACCCATTTTTTTGCCCAACTGTCTCCTCTTCCTGCTTCTTTTTTATTGTATTCTTCTGTTTTGTTTTTAATATAGTCGGCTTCTTTATCAAATTTACCTACACTTATATTATCATAAGTAAATTCTGTATTCACAGATTTTTCATTTTTAAGGTCGGGAACTTTACCTTCCACTACACGGATGCGCTGGGCATACATTTGCAGAGAAATAAAGGTTACGGCGAAAAGGAGGATGGCTTTTTTCAGAGACTTCATATAAATGGCTATTTATTGGTTAGAGATGCAATTGCGATAATAAACGAAAGTACAAGGTTTTTATTTTTTCTTCATTTTCAACCTTAAAGGACCTAAATATCTTTATAGACTTTCCCATGCTTAAATGTACGATTTTTTGATTGTTGACGCATTAGCATTTATATTTTACAATATGCATAAATGCATGCTGTAACCCCCTGTAATTATTATAGATAATGATATTTCGCACAGTGGAGTTTTTACATTGTTTTTTGATCATATGCGCAGGCCATTGATGTCTGTTACAAACCAGCCAAAGGGCTACCGATGAGGCGGTGGGGTATTCGCCGCACATATGTTTGAATCGGGCAATTGTGGTGTATTCATCAAACAAAGATTCAACTTCCGTATAATATTTCAATAAACGGGCATCACCATTTTCGCCGGTTAGCAGCATATCTACTTTTTCGTTATCAGGAAGGGTTTGCTGTATGAATTGCTGCAGTACCCTGCTGACTTCCATTTCATCTTTTGTATGAATGGTTTGTATTGCTTTAATTGTTGCCACGGCATTTTCAGCATTATCGTTCACTACAAACATGGCTGCACCTTCGCCGGCGATGGTGCCTGCAGATACTGTATCGTACAGGTTTTTATTAACGATGATCTCTTTTTTAAAGCATCCGTCTAAAAGATCAATATTGTAGTTATAAGCAGAGATCTCATCTACTGCTCCCAGTAAATAATTATTGCCGGGGTTTTCCTTAATCATCATCATGGCATCGAGCAAAGCATTTTCAAATGCCAGCCCCCTGTGCACATGTGTAATATTGTAGCCCTTGTTTTTATTCAGTAAGCCCATTTGCGCGGCAATGGCATTGGGCGTACTTTGTACGAAATTGCCCGGGGTAAGCATGCCTTCTTCATAATCTATGATCTGGTTGAGGAATTTAATGCAATCTTCCATGCCCCCGTTAGCGGTTCCTATAATTATTCCATCTATTAAAGACTGTTGTTTTATTACAGGCAGCGCAGCACCGATCCCCATTCTTACAGCTTTACCCATTCGCCGTAAAATACCGGGTGGGATGCCTTTATATACCGGTTCTTTCGCCTTTAATTTATTATCAGCGCTTTCATGCAATGTTTCCACATCAGCATGTTCAAATGTTTGTTGCGGCGATATGCAGGTATGATGGTGGATATACATGGAATACAAAGAACCAAAAAACAAATCACAAAAAACAAATAAATTTCAAATCCGAAACCGGAAAATCCGAAATCCAAACGAATTCAACCATAAACGACAAATAATAAACTATAAATCACAAATCCGTCTTCTATATTTTCGAAAAGATCAACGAGGTACAATTACCTCCGAAACCAAATGAATTAGACATCACATGTTGTAATGATCCTTGCCTGTAAATGGTTTCAGGTTTTAAGCCGGTGGCTTCTATTGCATTGCTGAAATGCAGCCCCGGATATATTTCCTGATAATAAAGATTTAGAACACCAAATACTGCTTCTACAGCACCTGCGGCTCCAAGTGTATGGCCGGTATTGGCTTTGGTGGAAGCAAAAGGCGGCGGTGTTCCAAATAGCCGGATCATAGCCTGGCTTTCTACAGCGTCATTATTTTCTGTAGCTGTGCCATGCGCATTGATAAAACTGATTGCTGAAGCCGGAAGTTGTGCTTTTTGTAAAGCTTTTTGCATACACAAAAAAGGACCGTCTCCTTTATCTGATAAAGAGGAAGGATGAAATGCATCGTTGCTGTTGCCATAACCCGTTAACTCAGCGTATATTTTTTTGCCGGCGATATCTTCTTCCTTCTCCAATACCAGAAATGCAGCGGCTTCACCCAGGTTCAATCCCTTTCTGTCTCTGTCGAATGGCGTACATTTTTCAGGAGAAAGGATATGCAGCGCATTAAATCCATTGATCGTAAATTTCGCGAGGCTGTCGGTTCCCCCGGCAATTACACGTTTAGCCAAACCATTTTTTAATAATCTTGCACCATACATAATGGCATTTGAAGAAGAGGAACAGGCCGTATTAATGGTATTGATAACCCCACTCATGCTATATCTCGACTGGAGGTACAGGTCAACAGAAGCGCAATCGTAGGAAGAAAGGTATTCGGATCCGTTTTCGCTTTTGTTGGCATCGTTATATAATTCATCAGTAAGACACATGCCGCCAACCGTGGAAGCCCCGATAAGGGCGGTATGGCGCGATGATAACTGGTTAGCTGAAAGTGTTGCATCAGCTATAGCTTCTTTAAATGCATGTAATGCCAGCAGGGAACTTCGGGTAATGCCCTTTTCATGGGCACGCAGTTTATTTTTCAGTTCATGCGTTTCCACTTTTATTTCGCCGCATGGCCGCAGCCCGGTATATTTTGTGTGAAAGAGTGTTAAGCCTGCAATGCCACACTGCTTATTGATCAGCGCTTCACGGTTTTTTGCAACAGTATCACCAATAGCACTGATTATCCCCATTCCTGTAACAAAAACCCGGCTCAATAGAAAAAATTTATTTGGTTTTGTGTTCTGCAATATAATCTGCCATGGTATTAATATCCACCAGTATTTTTCGGCCTTCTTTGGGATCCTGTATGGTAATGCCGTATTCGCGTGAAAGCAATACGATCAGCTCAATAGAATCAATGGAGTCAAGCCCAAGTCCTTCACCAAATAAAGGTTCATCATCTTTGATGTCCTCTGGTTTTACGCTTGTAAGATTTAGAAACTGAACTATTTGTTGTTTAAGTTGTTGCTTTAATTGTTCTTTTTCCATTTGTGAAATTTTCAGATCAAACTTTTGCGGCGTAAGCCATAAAACGCAATTATTTGCAATAATAATGTAATAACCAATAAAGGTATAATATTCATCCAAATATCCTGTAGGTTCCCGCCTTCCAGGAACAGTCCATAATAGGCTTCCAGGCACCAGTGCAATGGAGACAGCCGCATGATGAACTGAAAAGATGCGGGCATTACAAAGGAAGGCACCAGCAATCCTCCAACGGCTGCCAGCAACACAACAGACACGGCGCCAAAACCGTTAGCCTGCTCCTGGGTGTTGGAAAACACACCTACACAAATAGCGAAGCTGGCGGCACACAGTCCGCAAATAAAGGTTACCAAAAATAAAGCGGCTTTATCGGATGGCAGGTTTAACGCGGGCAGGCCCATTTGAGGGAACAGCCACATGCCGATAGAAAAAATTACTGCCGCCTGCAGCATGGTTACCAGCACGTAAGTAATTTGTTTTGAAACAATGGCTAATCCAAAATGCGTAGGTAAGGTGCGAAGCCGGATGATACTTCCATTTAATTTCTCTCTTACTACACTGCTGCCCAGCGATATTACTATAAAAAACATGGCAAAGATAGTCCAGGCCGGAATATTGTGCTGTGTGGCATTGGGTATTTGCCGGCTATCGCTTTTGGAAACAGGGATTTCTGTTACGGGGGTTTGATTGGTAACGATCTGCTTTTCTAACGCATCCGGTATATTTTCTTCATTTACGGCATAGTATACATTTTTTACAATGTATTTGCTTTGTATAAATTGCAATGCACTTTGCAGCATACCATCAATGCTTTTACGAAAAGATTGCTGCAATACCGGATGGTAATACAGCTTAACAGGAATGATGGTATCAGCGGTATGCTGAATGCTATCTTCCTGTATGGCTATATTTTTCAATGCCTCGCCTGCTACGCTTTTTGCCTTTTTTAGTACCTCCTCCGAATAATTATCCGGGATAACGATAGCCACCAATGCATCTTTGGTATTGATACGGCTTTTAAGGTCTGCTTCATTTTGAATATCGTGTATCTTTTTAATATCAAACATACCCACTTTGCCTAATGCCATCTCCAGTTCCATAGCGGGTTCGCTGGTATCCTTGTTTAAAAGCAGAACGGGTATTTTGTTTTCGTTTACCAGCTCAAAAGTGCTGTTTTGTACAGATGCAATTACAATAGCCAGTATAATGGGCATTACAAACATAAGTGTAAGCCCCATTTTATCGCGGGTTAAAATTCTATAATCCTTTATTATGGTTGACCAGAGCTTAAACAAAAGAATTTGAAATTTAAATCACAAAGTACGAAGTCCGAATTTCGAAATCCGAATAAAAGCACCAAATCACAAAAAACAAGTAACAAATAAAATTAAAAATTCTAATATCAAATCCGAAGCCTGAAATCAGGACTCCGAATGGAGTACAACGATAAAACACATACTACAAACGACAGGGATTGCAATTCGAACGCCATAAACTAAAAACTATAAACAACAAACTGTATTTCCATCTCAAATCAAAAATCAGAAATTCTCTAATCCCTGTATTCCCTGCCTGTAAGGTTCAGGAATAGTCCTTCCAGCCCGTCCTGTTTATGTTCTTTCAATAATTCGCTTAATGTATTATTGGCAATTATTCTTCCTTCATCTATCATGGCTATTTTATTACAAAGGTCTTCTGCCTCTTTTAACTGGTGCGATGTATATACGAGTGTGGTGCCTTTCGCATTCAATGCTTTCAGGTAACCTATGATGGCATAGCGTGTTTGTACATCCACACCCACTGTAGGCTCATCCAAAAATAAGATCTGAGGCTCATGCATTACGGCAATAGCAAGATTTACTCTGCGTTTCATGCCACCCGAAAATGTGTTTACCGGCTTATTGCGCACACCCTGTAACGACATGATGTTCAGTAAATCATCTGTTTTATGCTGTATCTCCATCTTATGAAGCCCCGCCCATGCACCAAAAAATTCCATATTTTCCACAGGACTCAGCTCATGGTAAAAAGAAAAATCCTGTGGCACAAAACCAAATAAGGTATTAATGAATCTTCTATTGTTTTTTACTTCATGTCCTATCAGTTGAACAGATCCTGTTGTATATGGCAGCAGGCCCGTCATCAGGTTCATTAAAGTGGTTTTGCCTGCACCGTTGGGTCCAAAAATACCAAAGCGGTCGCCTTGTTCCACCTGCAAATTGAATTGCTTTACGGCTTTCCGGGTATTGCCCTTGTATTCAAAGTTCAGGTTTTCTATATGGATAGCGGGGGGAGTCATGGGGTTAGGTATGGGGTATGGGGTGTAAGGTGTGAGGTGAAAGGTGAGAAGTGAGAGGAAGTTGTTGCTGAGTTATAGTAGTATGGGATATGAGGCAACCTGCAACTTTTACCCTGCAACTTGCAACCTGTAACCTGCACCCTGAAACTTGTAACTTGTAACTTGTAACTTGCAACCTGCACCCTGCACCCTGTAACTTGTAACTTCCTGTATTCTTCATCAACTCCATTAACGTAATTTTTTAACCGTTTCTGCCAGTTGTTTGAACGCTTTCTTTTCAAGTTCTGCAATATCCAAAAGATAATCACCCATTACATTATAATCCTGCTGTTCGGTAAGGCGGCCCTTATAAATGCCTGATGCCTGTATGGCAGCATCTCTCCAAAGATCACCGGCTTTGGTAAACTGGTTTGATATATCCATCAGTTCATCAACAGGATGATAGGTATAAGCCTGCTGTAAAAACGCTGCATAAATAAAACGAAATCCGCCGCCGCCGGTACCAATTTCTTCCTGCATGCGCACCAATTGCGCCAGGTAGCTGCGTGATCTTTCCAGCCCCAGTGTATCGCGCCATTTTTTTATTTTTTTTGCGGTATACCGTATCCCGCTTATGCCGGCAATATTACCCGGTGCATATAACATATGGCGCACATTTCTTTTAATGCCTGTAATGATCGCCTGTTTCATTTGTTCATTGGTCACTACTCTTTCTTCTTTAGGGAAATACAATTGTCCGCGTGGAGCAAGCGGTCCCCTGGCAAACCTAACCCGATCCAGTTCATAACTGGTCATGGTGGTTATGGTTTCCATAATGGGATCGCTAATGAGATAGTTGTCTGCTTCTTTACCCACCACAATTAAATTATGTGCGTTAAAATGGAAGCGATATTCTTTTGGAAAATAAGGAAGATAGAAAACACCCACCTGGCAGGCAGCGGGGTGCCCAGACTCCAACCTGTTGTCCAAAGCCTGTCGTGCATTTTCTTTGGATGAGAATTTTTTGCGTAGTATGGGAATAGCAAGCGACCTGCAGGTACGTTTAAAGATCATACCGGGCATGGTGCGAAAGGAAATGGCTGGTCCGTCATTTACTTTCATAAAAGGAATGTAAATGAAAAACAGCCCCGAACCGATACCAAAAGCCAATGGCTCCGTTATTTGATGTACTCCGTAATGCTGCAGCAGGCTCGTTGTTACCCCATTTTCGCAATGCGCTGCCTGCAGATGCTTATACTCCGGTTTCATTCAGATTCACATTTTTTAATGCTTCAACAGTTACATCAAAAGCAGTTGCGTATCTCTGTAATTTTTTAGCTGATAATTTTTCAAAAACGCGGGGTTTTAAATGACGCTTTACCTGCCATTTCCAGAAACGGGTATAGGCCGATAAGATTTGTATATCCATCAGCTTTAGTTCCATGAAATACAACAACGGGCTCGCTTCATTATTTAAAACCTTTTGTTTGGCATCGGCTAGTTTTTTTTCAATATCACTCCAGGCAACATCTAATGCTTTTATTTTTACATCCCAGCCGGTACTCAGTTCCGTTACATAATTCCCATTCTCATCTACCGCATAAGAAACCTCTTTTGTTACATTGTGCAAAGCGCTGGGGTCCTGAGGTATGTCTTCTTTTTTCATCAGCACACGGTTAATAGTCCATACATGTATGAAAAGCGGGAACTCTCCGGAACCAGTAAAAGGATCTTATTGCCCCTTTGAAGTTTACCGCTATGGAATAATTCATCAATCATCATATAAACAGAAGCGGCGCCTACATTGCCTACGGTACTAAGGTTAACAAACCATTTTTCATAGGGGATGGCAATACCATTGTATTCTAATCTTTCATATATTTTGCTCTTGAAAAAATTACTGGACATGTGTGGCAAAAAATAATCTATATCGACGGGTGTCAATCCTTTTTTCTCAAATAACTCTTTGAGCTTAATTCCACCTAAGGGAACAATGTGCTCGCTCAGCAGTTTTACATCCTGCTTAATGCTCATTACCGATTGTTCATTTATTTCTTCGGGCGTATATTCAAGAAAGCTTTTCAGGGTACCATCTTCCAGCTTTTCGCTGCCCATATACATGCAGGCTTCCATTTCCTGGGCATAGGATACGCCTTCCAGCCATTCTATTCGAAGATTTAACCCGGTTTCATTTTTTTTGCCGGATAATAAAAATGCCGATGCGCCATCCGATAGCATCCATCTTAAAAACTCTTTCTCAAAACTGATGTAAGGATTTTCTTCCAGTTCGATCAGCTTCTGTACCTCATCTTCAAATTTAGATGCACGCAGGGAAGCAGACATCCTTTCCGATCCCGTGGCAACGGCTGTTGACACATCACCTGTTTTTATAGCCATGTACGCATATTTGAGTGCATGCATACCGGCACAGCAAACGCCTGAAGGCGAAACCACTTCTATAGCGCCGCTTTCGGGAAGCCACCCATGCACCATCACGCCATGAGACGGCATCATTTGGTCGGGCGAGGAAGTGCCGCAGGACAACAGTTCAACGGATTTTAAATCACCAGGGCTACCATTAAATAGGGCTTTTACAGCAAGTGCCGTCATTTCGGCGTTGGTATGGGTTACTTTTCCTCCTTTTTCCAATGCATAGTATCTGTTTACAATACCATTGTTGCGCAGCACAATGCGTTTGGACTTGGAAGGTTTATTATTGATATAACCCAGGTACTCCTCCATCTCATCGTTCGACACGGGGTTATTGGGAAAAAAACTGGCTGTTTTTGTAATATAAACTTCGTTCAATGCCATTTGCTTCATGTATAGAATTCAAAAATAGAATATTATCAAATACAATTGGCTGCTACCGTTGCCGGCCAATTACTTCAGCGTAACACCTGCATAATATTCTTTTTGTTTTTTTATGCGTTTACCCAGAAAGGGCTTAAAAAATATAGCATCAACCAGTAAAATGATTGGCGCTGCAATACAAAGAGCAATTAAAAGATAATATTTGAATGCAACAAGCAGGGCGCTCCTTTTTTTACTTTTATTGATAATTTTCGACCAGATAGTAAATATGCGTCCTGCCTTTCGCTCAATAAACATCAGGCTGTATCTTACGTTTACCGCATGCTGTTCCTGCAGGCGGGTTTGCAATCCGCTCCATTCGTTTTTTTGCAGATGCATCTTCACCGTTTCACCAAATATAGCGGAATTCACAATATCCTCATCCGACACGCCCGGTTTGGGAAATAGTCCCCATTTCCTGTCTTTTTTTCCCGTAAGCATCCAGTAAAGTATCGTTACCAGGCTGGTATAATTATTATGACGGTCTACCAGTGCGATGTTACCTACCAGGTTTGCACCGGCTTCTTTAAGCAGGTTTTTTACTTTCTCCTGGGCATTGATCCACATATTCCTGCATCCGCTGATTGTAACCACCGGCGTATTGTTCAGTACTGCTTTAAATGACAGATGCCGTAGTAATGAGCCGGCAGGGATGCTGGGTGATAAAAACCAGGGCTGATAACCTAATATGATTAAATCGTATTGTGCTTCTTTAAAAGTAAAAGGTTCCAGTGCTGTGGGAACGCCATCTACACTCTCCGGCATAGCGTTAAAAAAAAGCGGGGAGGTCCACGGAAAAGGAAATGGTTTGGCAGGGTAAATGCGCACTTTCTCAACAACGGTATCCGGAAAAGATTCTAAGGGTTTTGTAAAATGATCAATGATGTCTCCCAATTGTCCGGACTGCGTAAAATAAACAGCTAAAATTTTCTTGCTCATGCTTTCCCAGGGGGTTAGAAGTCTGCGGGTGATAAAACTTTGGATGATTTACTATAATTAAGAATGGCTTTTTGAGCGGCTTCAGGAATGGTTTTAAAATGTTCAATAACATATTTATGATCCTCCTCTATTTGTTTGTCGTACCCCAGTATCCTGGGAGCTTTTTCCTGTATCATCAGGCGAAGGAACCTATACTCTGCATTATCAGCATATTTATTAAGCATGTTTTCCAATTTTTCTCTTCCGGCCTTAAACATTGTAAGCTTATGTGATGCGCCTTTGATCAGTCCTGCTTTTTTCATCATTAATGCACCTTCAAAGGCCTCTTTCTCATCCTGCAAACTTTTACTAATGATATCCAGTTGCTTCTGAATGGTACTGATGTTATCGCTGGCAAATGCGGTATAAAAAGCAGCACGGTTAAACGCAGTTGTACCCGTTTGAGCATACAGTAATCGTGCTGTGCATAACAACAATACCGTAAATATTAGTGAAATAAATGCTGACTTTTTTAAACTGAACATACAGGGGTCAAATATAGTAAGAATAATATTTTAGCTAAATGCAATTTTGGTGCGGTTTTAGATTTACCCGGTATATAAGTTAAAATAATTATGTTAAGAACTGTTTAAAAACGATGCTACAGGTATGGTTGCGATATGATATCCTCGTTTCGGTCTTATCTTTGGCGCATCAAATTAAAAATTGTTATGATGAAAAAATTATTATGCATGACCTTGATTGCAACGGGCATTTGTTTGGCTGGTTATTCACAGTCTGGCTATAAAAATGCCATTGGTATTCGTTTGGCGCCAGGATCCTATTATGACGCTTTCGCCTTTTCATTTAAAACATTTGTAAGCAATTCAGGAGCTATTGAATTAAATGCTGGTGGCGGATCGAGAGGACGTAGCTATTATTTGAATAATAGTTACTACAATAGTCGCCCCTTTAGCTTTTCTGTATCCGGCACATATCAGCATCATTTTAAAATCCCTGTTGAAGGGTTAAGGTGGTTTGTAGGCGGCGGTCTAATCGCATATAATGTATTTTCAAAAGATAATAAGTTTGAAGGCTTCGGCTCTGGCTTTTATCCAACAGGGGGGATTGATTATAAATTTCCAGCAATTCCTTTAAATTTAACAGCGGATTTTCGCCCCACTATATTTTTTTCAAAGCCTGATTATTATGATTCTTTTAATGGGGCTAATTTTGGAATATCAGCGAGATACGTCATTGGTGGCAGATAGTATTGCATCATAAAATATAAAACGCTCCGGATAAGTCATTATCGGGGGCGTTTATTTTGAGATTATAGCGTTATGCTTTCTATTGTGTTGCTGTCTTGTTTCTACTGTGTCTATGTGTTTAATGTATTTTTTCAACACATAGCCACATAGGTACACATAGTTTTAATCTTCTTCCACTCATACTGTCTCCAAGCAATGCTCCCGAAAAAATGTTTAAGCTGTCATCTTCCTTTTTTATGAATAATGTCAAATAATAACTCCGGCTCATTGGTGGTAATATAATCAAATTTATTATTGATAAACCACTGCATGTCTTCCGCATTGTTTACCGTCCAGGCATTCAGACTCACCCCAATTTTTTTAGCATCTGCGATCCAAGTGCTGTTCTTTTTAAATACGGCGAGGTGATAATCTGCACCCGAAATCTTATCTGCGGCTAATTGCCCGGGTGTTTTCTCGCCGTTGAGATAGGCGGTTTCCGCACCGGGCTGCAATTCGAGTACCTTTTTAAGGATATCATAGTCGAAACTGATATACATAACCCAGGGTTCGGCTTTTAGTTGCTTTACCAGGGCTACTACTTTTTCAGCCAAATATTGGCCCCGTTCCTTGCTTATAGTGGAAGGCTTGATCTCCAGTACGAGCCTGGTTTTTGTTTGCTGCATACCTGCCTGCAGGTAATTGTACACCGTAGGCAACATTTCACCATTAGACAGCTTTGTCGCCGACAGTTCGGCATAAGTGCTTTTTTCAATGGTTAACCCGGCATAATGCGGGTCGTGGTTAACCACCAGGCTGTCATCTGCGGTAAGATGTACATCAAACTCAGATCCCGTACAACCTATCCGCACCGCTTCTTTTAATGAGGCAATAGAATTTTCGGGCAGCTTGTTTTTCTTCCAGGCGCCACGATGGGCAACAACTATATTGGGGGCAAACGACAGAGCAGAAGCCTTTGTTTTTTTAGTGGACATACAACCGTTTGATAATAACAAAAAAAACACAGCAGGGAGTAAAAAAATCTTTTTCATTTTACGAACGTTTCAGTGATAATAGTAAAAGTTGATGCTGATCCTTAATTTTCAGCAGTTGTAAAGATCAATGAATATTTCACTAAATATCCACAATTCCGGCTTTTATTCTTTATCCTGTTCTTTTCAAATTATCTCCTTGCAGCTTTTGTCTTAACTTGCACACATGCAACAATACCTGCAATTGCTTCAGCATATTATGGACAACGGCGTGCAAAAACACGACCGTACGGGCACGGGTACCATTAGCTGCTTCGGCTACCAGGCGCGGTTCGATTTGAGCAAAGGCTTTCCTCTGGTTACTACCAAAAAATTACACCTGAAAAGTATAATATACGAATTGCTATGGTTTTTGAAAGGAGATACCAATATTAAATACCTTAATGATCATAATGTAAATATCTGGAATGAATGGGCGGATAGTAATGGTGAATTAGGACCTGTATATGGAAAACAATGGCGCAGTTGGGAAGGCGCCGGGGGACAAACCATTGACCAGGTCACGGGGGTAATTGACCAGATCAAAAAAAATCCCGACAGCCGCAGGTTAATTGTAAGTGCATGGAATGTGGCCGATCTTTCCAAAATGGCTTTGATGCCCTGTCATAACATGTTCCAGTTTTATGTGGCGCCCCCTAACGCCCTAAAGGGAGAATTAAGAAGCCGTCTTTCCTGCCAGTTGTACCAGCGGTCTGCTGATGTTTTCCTGGGTGTTCCTTTTAATATTGCTTCCTATGCTTTGCTTACGCTGATGATAGCACAGGTTTGCGGGCTGGAGCCTGGTGAATTTATACATACCTTCGGCGATGTGCATTTGTATAACAATCATATAGAACAGGCGAAGCTGCAATTGTCGCGTACACCTTATGCGTTGCCGGTAATCCGGCTGAACCCGGAAGTGAACAATATTTTTGATTTTACATTCGAAGACTTTACATTCGAAAATTACCAGCATCATCCGGCTATAAAAGCGCCTGTGGCGGTGTAGGGGAATTTGTGGTTTGAGATTTGTAGTTTATGATTTGAATTTTCAAGTATTGCTCATGGCCGACTGCTGACCGCTGACAGCCATTCCTGTCTTTTTGCTCCGGATTTTGAATTTTGGTTCTTGTGATTTGGTTCTTTGTATTGAATCTTTCAGATATGATTATATCCCTTATCGTTGCCGCTTCCGAAAACAATGCCATTGGTTATAATAACCAACTGTTATGGCATTTACCAAACGATCTTAAGTTTTTTAAAAACACCACATGGGGTATGCCGGTTATTATGGGGCGTAAAACATATTTGTCTATGGCAGGCGAACCTTTGCCGGGGAGGTATAATATTGTTATTACCCGCCAGAAAGATCATGGTATTTACCGTGATGATGTTTGGGTAGTGGGTTCAGTGGAAGAAGCACTGGCAAAAGCGGAGGAAACAGATTGCAAAGAAGTTTTTGTAGCCGGTGGCGGACAGATATACAATGTTTTTTTACCGCTTGCCGATAAAATTTATATCACCCGCGTGCATGCCGTATTGGAGGGCGATGTTTTTTTTCCTGCTATACAGGAGCAAAACTGGTACAAAGTGTATGAACTGGATTTTCCTTCGGATGCCAAACATGCATTCGCATATTCCTTCCAGACCTGGGTAAGAAAAAGATAAGATTTCGCTATTCCTGACCGTGTCCATAGCTTTGGCCCGATGTACGGTACATTTCAGTTGGCTTTAAAATACATGCATTACTATCTCACTGCCGCTAATGGTAATGGGCATGGAGTACATTCGCCCCTGGTTTTTAATTTTATTACGCATGTACTAAACGATAAGCGTTTTTTTTACGCGTATGACCAGGTAGAGCGTTTGCGTGAGCATTTGCTCATCAACAATACGCAAATTGAAGTGCAGGATTATGGAGCAGGATCTTCGGTTATGACATCCCGTAAAAGGACTATAAAAGATATTGCAAGGTGGTCATTAAAATCATCCAAATATGCCCGGTTGCTGTTCAGGATGGTTCATTATTATCAGCCCCATACTATCGTAGAATTAGGAACCTCATTTGGCATCACTACAGCTTATCTTGCTGCAGCAAATCCGGCATCGGAAGTGCTTACATTTGAAGGCGCCGAAACCATTGCAGCGTTAGCAAAACAACAATTCGCACATCTTAATCTTCGCAATATTCACCTGGTAACAGGAAATTTTGACAACACACTGCAACCGGCTTTACAAAAAATGCAGCAGGTTGATTTTGCTTTTGTGGATGGCAATCACCGGAAAGAACCCACACTCAATTATTTTAGCTGGCTATTGCCTTATGTGCAACCAGCTTCCATATTTGTTTTTGATGATATACACTGGAGCGCAGAAATGGAAGAAGCATGGCGGGTCATACAATCGCATCCTTCTGTTACCTGCAGTATTGACCTGTTTTTTATTGGTATTGTTTTT
Source organism: Agriterribacter humi (assembly GCF_009192765.1). Classification (GTDB taxonomy): domain Bacteria; phylum Bacteroidota; class Bacteroidia; order Chitinophagales; family Chitinophagaceae; genus Agriterribacter; species Agriterribacter humi. Next base: position 711,906 of record NZ_VOHQ01000002.1, read on the forward strand.
TTTACACCAGATATTAAGATAAAGCAAAATTTTAGCATCCGGTTTTAGATTATAAGTTCTTTATTCCCTGAAAATCTTTAAATTCATTTCATGATCGCAGGCATATTAAAAGAACCTATCGGAGAAAACAGGGTTTCCCTTTTGCCCGAGCAGGCCGAGGCTTTGATAAAAAAGAAAGTGGAGGTGTGGGTGGAGAATGAAGCAGGTGCAGCGGCTTTTGCCGATACTACTGCTTACCATGCCAAAGGAGCTTCATCGTTTTCAAGAGAGGAACTGCTTTCTCAATGCGATATTCTTCTTTCCATGCATGGTATTGAAATGCAGGAAATAAATAAGTTAAAAAAAGGAACCGTAGTATTGGGTGTTTTGCAACCCCTGTATAACCGTGCGTTAATGCAGCAGTATGCAAATGCAGGTGTTACTGTTTTTAGTATGGATATGCTGCCACGCACCTCCCGTGCGCAAAGCATGGATGTATTAAGCAGCCAGGCCAATATTGCAGGATACAAAGCGGTATTAAGCGCCGCTAACCATTATGGAAGATACTTCCCCATGTTTATGACGGCTGCCGGAAGCATTCCGCCCGCAAAGGTATTAATATTAGGTGCAGGCGTGGCGGGTTTGCAGGCCATTGCTACGGCAAAAAGACTGGGCGCTGTTGTAGAAGTATTCGATACCCGTGCGGCTGTAAAGGAAGAAGTGATGAGTCTTGGCGCTAAATTTATTGAAGTGGAAGGCGTTGCCGATGCCAGTAAAGCCGGGGGATACGCGGTAGATCAGTCGGATGAATACAAGCTAAAGCAGCAGCAAAAAATTGCTGAGCATATTGCCAAAGCGGATATTGTGATCACTACGGCCCAGATACCGGGCAAACAGGCGCCACTGCTCATTACGGAGGATATGCTGAAAGCGATGCGCACCGGTTCGGTGATTATTGATATAGCTGCAGCAACCGGCGGCAATACACCCTTTACAAAAAACATGGAAAAGATCAGATACAATGGGGTAAGCATTATTGGTGATTCGGGGTTGCCCTCATCCATGCCTTTTGACGCCAGTAAAATGTACGGTAAAAATATCCTGAACTTTCTTTCTCTTCTTATTGATACAGAAGGGAAATTAACATTTAATTTCGATGATGATCTTGTGAAAGGAACCTGCATTGTATACAATGGGGAAATTGTGAATGAAAGGATCAAAAACCTAACTTAAAACCATGGAAGCCATACTCTCTTTTATCTCACAGCATCAGCAAATGATCTATATCGTTACCCTGATGGTATTTGTAGGTATTGAAGTTATCGGTCATGTGCCTGCCGTATTGCATACACCGCTGATGAGTGGCGCCAATGCCATTCATGGTGTGGTGATCATTGGAGCCATTATTGTAATGGGCCAGGCGGCGAAAGATAATTATCCCGCACTGGCGCTGGGTTTTCTTGCAGTAATATTGGGCACATTGAATGTGGTAGGCGGGTTTGTGGTAACAGACCGGATGCTGGAAATGTTTGGTGGAAAGAGAAAAAGCCCGAAAAAAGAAATTCGAAATCCGAAATAAAGAAAACATATTTTGCCTGGGACCAGAAAATATGACCTATTGGAACGCACCGAAAGCTTCTCATTAAATATCCGGGATTTTTGTTTAAAACAGAAGCTGGATATTATTAACAGGGAGTATATCGTTCAATTAATTCGTTCGGGCGGTTCTGTTGCCGCCAATTATATTGAGGCAAATGAGAACCTGGGAGAAAAGGATTTAAAATTCAGAATTAAAGTCTGCAGGAAGGAATCAAAAGAATCGCAGCTTTGGTTGAAGCATATCTTAACCTATGGGAATAACGAATACGAAAGTATAAGGGTATCATTGTTGCAGGAATCATTTGAATTGGAAAAAATTTTTTGGCGCGATATTAAAAAAGTTAGCGGCGAAAACCGAGAGTAACACAACTTGAAATAGCTGGGCTGTATTTTTCGATTTTCGGATTTAACAATTTCGGATTTAAACATTATGGGATCAAACTTGCTTATACTGATCTATCTCCTCGCCTCCATAACCTTCATTATTGGTTTAAAGATGCTGTCTCATCCTGCAAGGGCGCGGCGGGGGAACCTGATCGCTGCTGCCGGGATGGCTGCCGCTATTGCCGGAACCGTTTTTTTGTATAAAGATGAAGATGGAAATGCGCTGCATAATTATGCCTGGATATTTGGAGGGTTGTTAATTGGAGCCATAGCAGGCACGGTTGCCGCAAGGAAAGTAAAAATGACTGCCATGCCTGAAATGGTCAGTCTTTTTAATGGCATGGGAGGCGCCTGCGCAGCTTTAATAGCTATCGTTGAATTTGGTCACCTTGTTCATAACCTGCAGTCTGTTTCGGGATTAACAGCTATTGATACTACTTTCCGGGATGGGCTAAAACAGCACCTGCTCATCATTGTGGCAGGACTTGTTATTGGCAGCATATCCTTTGCCGGTAGTATGGTAGCATGGGCCAAGCTCAACGGAAAAATCAGGGATTTTGTTTTTAAAGGACAGCACCTTTTTAATATCGCTTTGCTCTTAATCATTTTTTTGCTGGCGGTATATCTTACCGGCTGGCTTCCTGCGGGCGGGGTGTCGTTGTTTTATATCATACTTGGGCTATCCCTGCTGTACGGCGTTTTTTTTGTGATGCCTATTGGCGGGGCGGATATGCCTGTTGTTATTTCTTTGCTCAATTCTTTTACCGGGGTGGCCGCTGCCTGCGGGGGCTTTTTATACAACAATAAAGCAATGCTTACGGGTGGAATATTAGTTGGCGCAGCAGGTACATTGCTTACCATTTTAATGTGCAAAGCCATGAATCGTTCCCTCATGAATGTGCTGATCGGTTCGTTTGGGGCCACTGATAAAAGCACAGGAGGAGGAAAAAAAGAACAGGGAAACTACAAAGAGATCTCACTAAGTGATGCGGCAATGATAATGAATTATGCCCATAAAATAATTATTGTTCCCGGGTATGGACTGGCTGTAGCCCAGGCACAGCACACCTGTCATGAGCTGGAAAAGATACTCGAAGCGAAAGGCGTGGAAGTTACCTATGCCATACATCCTGTTGCGGGTCGTATGCCCGGGCATATGAATGTGCTGCTGGCAGAAGCAGATGTGAGTTATGATAAGCTGCAGGAAATGGAACAGGCGAATGAAGCATTTCCTGCTACTGATGTAGTATTGGTGTTGGGCGCCAATGATGTGGTAAACCCGGCTGCTAAAACAGATCCCACTTCTCCCATCTATGGTATGCCTATATTGGACGTAGAATTAGCCAAAGCTGTTATCGTAAACAAGCGAAGCATGAAACCCGGGTATGCAGGTATTGAGAATAATCTTTTCTTTCGGCCAAAAACTTCCATGTTATTTGGTGATGCAAAGAAAGTATTACAGGATTTAATCGGGGAGTTAAAAGCATTATAACAGTGTTAAACATTTTCGGCAAAGAAATCCAATACCTGAACCGCAATATATTTGCAACCTAAACTCAATTATTATTTGTCTCTTCCTGCAGCATTGATACACAGTTTGCAAAATGTTAAGGGCTTTTCGCAGGAAGCTTTTGAACAGGTGCATGCATTAACCGGGCAGCTTACTTCTGTGCGCCTTAACCCGTATAAATGGGGGCAAGCATCCTCACCACTTACTACTTACCACTTACCACTGTCTTCTCCCGTTCCCTGGTGTTCTACTGGTTTTTACCTTTCAGAGCGACCTTCCTTTACCCTTGATCCTCTCTTTCATGCAGGGTGTTATTATGTGCAGGAAGCTTCCTCCATGTTCCTTGAGCAAATGATTAAAACGGTATATCCCGGCCATGCTGCAGCCCATTACAAAGTGCTTGATTTGTGCGCCGCCCCCGGGGGTAAAACAACGCATCTTTCGGCATTATTTCCAGAAGGTTTAATAGTATCCAATGAAGTGATCAAAACACGATCGGGTATTTTAACAGAAAATGCTGTTAAATGGGGTAAAGAAAATATAGTGGTAACGAGCAATGATGCAGCGGATTTTAAACCTTTGCAGGGGTGTTTCGATATGATTGTAATTGATGCACCTTGCAGTGGAAGTGGTATGTTCAGAAAAGATCCCGATGCAATAAGAGAGTGGTCCTTACAAAATGTAAACCATTGCAGCAAACGGCAGCAACGTATTATTGAAGATGTATGGCCGGCATTAAAAGAAGATGGCATTCTCATATACGCTACCTGTTCGTACTCTGTTGAAGAAAACGAAAATATTTTAGACTGGATAGGCGAAAAGTACAATGTAGGATCTATACGCGTGAAACCGGAAGACAGTTTTGGTATTGTAGAAACCGAATCAGCGGCGCGGGGTATGTATGGGTATCGTTTTTATCCTGATAAAATAAAAGGAGAAGGTTTTTTTATCGCTGGTATCCGGAAGAAAGAGATTGCTGATGCAGGTATGCCGAAGCCTAAAAAATTTGCAATGGCCTCAGACCAGGAACGGAAGACAATCGTTCCCTTTTTAACTGAGCCGGAGCAATTTGAATATGTGCATGCTAACGAAGAAGTCACTATTCTGAAAAAGAATGATATGGAAGGTCTTGCTATGCTTTTTGCAGTATTATATGTAAAAAAAATGGGTATTAAAGCAGGTAAGGTAATAAGAGGTGAACTGATTCCCGCCCATGATCTGGCGCTCAGCACCATTATTACTTCGAACCTGGAAGCAATAGACGTACAGAAAGAAATAGCGTTGGATTATTTGCGGAAAAAAGATATTCCGGCTGACAACGCTGAGAGGGGCTGGAACATCGTAAGATTTATGAATTATAATCTGGGCTGGGCTAAAGTATTGGTTAACCGGGTGAATAATTATTATCCTCAGCATTTTCGCATATTAAAGCATTGATTTTCACGTTATATTATACAGTATGCATTTTTTACTTATTTTCGTATGTGCTGAAAATAAATAATATCTGATGAAAAAACTGGTTATCATATTGTTCTCATTTGGTATTACACTTGCTCTTGCTGCGCAGTCCTCTGATCTTATTATCCAATCAGAAGGCGGTAAATTATTCCTCAGCCACACCGTTGCGCCTAAAGAAAATCTTTATAGCATTGGTCGCTTATATAATATCAGCCCAAAGGAAATTGCCCCATTTAATAATATGTCCCTGAACAGTGGACTGGAGATTAACCAGGAGCTTAAAATACCATTAGAGACCAGCAATTTTGCACAGCATGGCACTGCGGCAGGTGATGAGGTCTTTGTTCCTTTATACCACCTGGTTTCGCAGAAGGAAGGACTATACCGCATAGGACAGAATTTTAATAAGGCCAGTGTAAGCGATCTCAAAACATGGAATAATCTTACCTCCGAAACCATCAGCAACGGACAAAAATTAGTTGTTGGTTTTCTCAGGGTTAAAACCAGTCAATCGGCCCTGGCAGCGAATGGCATGAAAAAAATTGGGAGCATAGCGCATGCGCCTGCTTCAACTGCGCCAGTGGTTACTAAAACAGAAAACAATCCTGTGGTTACCACAAAGCCGGTTGAAGAACCAGCAGTAAAAACGGTTGAAACAGCTCAAAATACAGTACTTGACAGCAATGCAGAAGGAACGGGTTTTTTTAAAGGCAGTTATCGTGAGCAGGCGGGAAGTTTTAATGCTTTTAAAAGTGAGATGGGTGTAGCGGCCGTTTTTAAGAGTACGAGCGGCTGGCAGGACGCCAAATATTATGCTTTAATGAATAACATTACGCCGGGCACCATTGTGCGTATCACCAATACCAACAACAGCCGTATCATATTTGCTAAGGTGTTGGGAGAGCTTCCTCCGGGCCGTGAAAACGAAGGGTTGCTTGTACGTATCAGCAATGCCGCGGCTGCAGAGCTTAAGCTCAGCGATAAAGAGCCCAAATTTGCTGCTGAAGTAGCTTATGCAAAAGGAGGACGTTGATGCAACCTTAATGGTCCATGACCATATTTACAGCAAAAAATATTTGAACTTAATTGTGGAATTTTCCGGAACGGTAATGCCGGCAGCAGTAGTAACCGTATTCGTTTTAGCAGGGACCTTTCTGTATTCTTCAAAAAAAACCAGCATGTTCAGGTATGCGGGTAACCATTATCTCTCTCTTCACGTATTCAGTGACCGGTACGGCAACTTAACGCCGCTTCAAAGCAGGCTAAAGTAAGAAACCGGGCTGTTCAGAAAAACATGGCAGTGATATTTATTGAAAAACCTTGATGGCTGAAGAAACTGTATAGGGTATTTCTGAAAATCTGGCTTAAGAAAGAACATCTCACCTTATACACGATATTAAGCAACAATGCCAAAAAATATAAAAAGGGAAGCTTTCATAAAATGGCGAACAAATGTAATTATGGAAGTTAAGCAGACCATCACCTGGAAAATTTATTGAAATATATAAGGATAATATAATAATTTGATTGCTTAAAAATCGTATGTATGACAGAAAAGAAAAACAGATCCCGCCGGAGCTTTATTAAAAATACAGCTTTGGGCGCTGCAGGTTTTATGATCGTCCCACGCAATGTTCTGGGTAAAGGTGTTACGGCGCCGAGTGATAAATTAATTGTTGCCGGCGTGGGAGCAGGAGGCAAGGGCCGCTCCGATCTCGCTAATTTTTATAAAAGCGGGAAAGCTGAAATAGGTTTTTTATGCGATGTGGATGATCGTATGGCTGAAGAATCAAGGAAAAGGTTTCCTAAGGCTAAGTATTATAAAGACTGGAGGGAAATGCTTGATAAAGAAGCCAAATCATTTGATGCCGTTTCGGTGTCTACACCCGATCACACCCACGCTGTAGTAGCAATGGCCGCCATGCGCAGAAAAAAGCACGTGTATGTGCAAAAGCCACTCACACATGATATTTATGAGGCGCGAATGCTTACTGAAGCTGCCGATAAATTTAAAGTGGTAACCCAGATGGGTAACCAGGGATCTTCGGGTGATGGTGTACGTCAGATGCAGGAATGGTTTGATGCGGGAATAATCGGCGATGTGCATACTGTATACATATTCACTAACAGGCCAATATGGCCGCAAGGTATTCCCTGGCCTTCGGAAAAACCGCCCGTTCCTAAGGAACTGGACTGGAATTTGTGGCTGGGTACCGCACCGCAAAAGGATTATGTAGACGGACTGATACCGGGCAGTTGGCGTGGCTGGTGGGATTATGGCACCGGCGCGCTGGGAGATCTTGGCTGCCACCTGATGGAAGCGCCGTTCAGGATACTTGGCCTGCAATATGCGCTGGATGTTCAGGCATCCGTAACCAGTGTATTTACCGCTTTTGGCAAACGTGGTTATTTCCCCGACAGTTTTCCGCCATCAAGCCATGCAACACTCACCTTCCCCAAAACAAATAAAACAAAAGGAGAGGTGATAATGCACTGGATGGATGGAGGCATAAAGCCTGAACGTCCGGAAGAGCTGGGCGCCAATGAAGTGTTTGGTGATGGCAACAGCGGTATTCTGTTTATAGGCACCAAAGGTAAAATGATGGCGAGCGAGTATGCAGCCAATCCGCGATTGTTACCCCTTACAAGGAATAACGAAGTAAAAGTACCGCAAACAATAAAACGTGTTCCGGGGAGCGCAGACGGGCATTATGCGCAATGGGTAGAAGGTTGTATAGCCGGCTATGGCAATATGGAGCTAAGCTCTCCATTTAAAAAGGCAGGACCGCTTACAGAAGCTATATTAATGGCAAATCTCGGTATAAGGGCGGCTGATGCTCCCAAGCCAAGAGCTAATGGAAGAGGCAATGATTATCCCGGTGCCAGTATGAAATTGCTGTGGGATTATAAAAACATGCGTGTCACCAATCTGGAAGAAGTGAACCGTTTCGTGAAACGCGAATACCGCCAGGGATGGACACTGGATTTTTAATATGTGAGAGACCGCAAAAACCTTTTTTGCGGTCTTTTCATTACCATTCATTTAAAGTTAGATCGTGAAAAAAAATATTTTCTTTCTTGCGGCAGTGCTGATGCTTGCCGCCTGCAGCAGCCAGAATAAAATAAAAGACAGTAGCAAGGGTAGCCATAGCGGGCAATGGATCAGTCTCTTTGATGGTAAATCAATGGACGGCTGGAAAGAAAGCGAAGGACCTTCGTTCAGTATTGAAAATGGAGCTATAAAGGTTGCAGGAAAACGTTCGCATCTGTATTACGACGGACCGGTGAACAATCATGACTTCAAAAATTTTGAGATCAGAATGCAGGTAATGACGACTCCCAATTCGAATTCGGGTGTTTATTTTCATACCAGATTCCAGCAGAAAGGCTTCCCTGATGATGGTTTTGAAGTACAGGTAAACAATTCGCACAGAGACTGGAAAAGAACTGCGGGACTGTACGATATTAAAGATACGGCGGCAACATTTGTGAAAGACAATGAATGGTTTGAACTGTCCATTACGGTAGAAGGCAAGCATGTAATTACTCAAATCAATGGGCAAACTGTTATTGACTGGACAGAACCCGAAAATGCTGTTGCTCCCGAAGGACATCCCGGCCGTCTTATATCAAATGGTACATTTGCATTTCAGGCGCATGACCCTAACAGTGTGGTATATTATAAAGATATAATGGTGAAGCCGTTGCCTTAGTTGAGGCACTATAGAAAGATGCCTCCCTTTACTGCAGGATTGCAAAGGTTGGAAACCCTGCGCTAGATCTCATCAGCCGGGTACCTGATTCCCGCTTTTTCCCTTATCTCATCCATGGTTTCCATCAGCAGCAGGGTATCGGCGTGCGTCATTACCGGGCTTTCGGTTAGGCCTTTGCGTAAGCATTCACCCACATGCCTTGCTTCATAATGATAGCCAAATCCTTCTGTCGGCTGCACGGGAACAACGGTTTTGGCATCCGCTCTTCCGGGGTAAAATTCAATAGTAGTATCCGGCGTATAAAAGCGATGCGTAAGCCTTACCCGGCCTTTACTGCCGCTAATATCGGCTTCTGTGGCCAGGTGCGTGGAATAAGAAGAAAAAAGCTGCGCCATAGCGCCGTTGTTATAACGAAATAAAATAGCGCACTGCTCATCCACGCCCGTATAAGCAGGCGTCATACGCGCTTCAATATGATCGGGTTTGCCCAAAACTGATAATGCATAGAAAACGTTGTATATGCCAATATCCAGCAGGGTGCCACCACCCAGCGCAGGGTTAAATAGCCGGTCTGCAACAGGCTCCAGGGGAATAAAACCAAAGTTAATGAGCACGTTTTTTATTTCTCCCAATTTCCCCGCCCCGGTCATCTCCATCATTTTTTGCCACGAAGGAATAAATTTCGACCATAATGCTTCCATTAAAAATACTTGTTGTGTTTGGGCCGCAGCTATCATTTCTTTTGCCTGGCGCGCATTTAAAGCAAATGCTTTTTCGCACAGCACTGCTTTGCCATGCTGCACACACAGCATTGTATGTTCATAATGCAGCCCGTGTGGTGTGGCTATATATATTACATCTACCTCAGGATTTTGTACCAAAGCCTTATAATTATCATATTGCAGCGCTGCAGGATATAAGCCGGCAAATATTTCAGTGCTGGCTTTGCCACGGGAGGCAATGGCAAAAAGTTCAGCGTCTTCAACAAGCTTCAGATCGGATGCAAATTTTTGCGCTATACGTCCGGCGCCTAATATGCCCCATCGGATTTTTTTATTCATACCAATACAATATTTTTAAAGATTTTGCAGGCATTGTTACTGCGCAGAAAGCATTTTAATTTGTGTATACTCGTATATATTAACTCCTGCTTTGCCCGATTGAGCGGCGGCAAGCATGGCTTTGGCTACTTCAGCGGCATCAATGGCCCTGTATTTTTTAAGAGATCCTGCAAGTAAAAAGGATAAGGCAGGCATTACAGACTGTGTTATTCTTTCTCCTTTTCTCACTTCTTCCCTGTTTCCCAGCAAAAGAGAAGGCCGGAAAATGTGTATAGCGGGATAGGGAAGTGCATGAATGGAATCTTCCATGTTCCCTTTTAGCCGGAGATAGAAATTAGAAGCTTTCGCATTTGCCCCGATAGCAGATACCACAAGGTATTGCGAAAAACCTTTGTCAATTCCAAACTGCGCTGCATGCACGGGTATATCCACATCTATCTGATGGTATAATGCTTTATCTCCGTTTACCTTTTTTATGGTAGTGCCTATACAACAAAAAATATCATCTCCTGAGCCCATAGCTGCGTTAAAATCATGCAGATCGTTAAAGTCAGTAAGCTGCACTTCAAGCTTTGGGTGTATAACAGGCAAAGGCTTTCTAACCAGTGTTCTTATTATACTGTAATGATCATCCTGCAACAGCAATTGCAACAAATGATTGCCAATTAAACCTGTTGCGCCAAGAAGTACTGCTGTTTTTGCTTGCATGTTTTTTGTTATTTTGCAGTGAACAGATATTGTATGCAAATTCAGGAAAACATTTCGCTCAGGCAATATAACACTTTTGGAATAGATGTGCGGGCACGTTATTTCTCCCGGTTTACAAATGTTGATGAGCTGGCGGCATTGATTGAAGAAAACCACAAATTGAAAAAATACATTCTCGGGGGAGGCAGTAATATTCTTTTTACAAAGGATGTAAAAGGATTGGTATTAAAGAACGATATCGTGGGCGTTGAGGAAATTAAGGAAGATGATAATTATGTGTATGTACGCGCAGGCGCGGGAGAAAACTGGCACAGGTTTGTACAGTACTGTATACAGCGCCAATGGGCAGGGCTGGAGAATTTATCTTTAATCCCCGGCAATGCAGGTGCCGCTCCTATGCAAAATATAGGAGCATACGGGGTGGAATTGCAGGAAGTGTTTAATAGTCTTACTGCGTTTCACATTCACGAAAGAAAAGTGTACAATTTTACGGCCGGCGATTGTGCATTTGGCTACAGGGAAAGCATATTCAAGAGGAAATATAAAGACCAGTTTGTTATTCTAAACGTTTCTTTCCGTTTACGCAAACATCCTGTATTTCATACTTCGTACGGCGCAATTCAGCAGGAACTGGAAAAGATGGGTGTAAAGAAACTAAGCATACAATCTATCTCGCAGGCGGTGATCAATATCCGCTCTTCCAAATTGCCCGATCCTTCGGTAATTGGTAATGCAGGTAGCTTTTTTAAAAATCCCGAAATACCCAAAAAGCAATTGGATGCTTTACTGAAAACATATCCCGGTATTCCGCATTATCCTGCCAAACAATATGTCACATCGGCCGTTCCGGGTAAGGATTTGGTAAAACTGGCGGCAGGCTGGCTGATAGAACAATGTGGCTGGAAAGGCTTTCGCCGGGGAGATGCAGGCGTGCACGCCAACCAGGCGCTGGTATTGGTGAATTACGGCAGCGCTACAGGTAAAGAAATATATGATCTGAGTGAAGATATTTTGCACAGCGTTCACAAAAAATTTGGGGTGTTGCTGGAAAGGGAAGTGAATATAGTGTGAAGGTATCAGGTATGAGGTTTCAGGTCTCAGGTTGCAAGTTTCAGGTTACAGGTTTCAGGTTGCAGGTTTCAGGTTGCAGGTTTCAGGTTGCAGGTTTCAGGTTGCAAGTTTTAGGTTATAGGGAAGAGATTGCAGCGGCACACCTTGTAACTTGTACCTTGCAACTCGTACTGCGCGCTTTACCCTATAGCTTATGCCCTTCACCTTGAAACTTGTACCCTGCAACTTGTATCTCAATACCCTTCCTGCTCAAACCCGTCTTCATCTTCAAAAGACGAAGCTTCCTTGCCCATATTGAGCATGGAACCCATCAGGTCTTTAAATTCAATTTTACCATCTAATACTTTTTTACTGATCAGCGAGTACGATGATAAGCCATGCAGGATCAGCTCCATAAGCAGCGCCGTTTCTTTTTCATTGGCATGCGGAAAAGTTTTTTTCACTAATCCATACAATCCATCTACTTTATATAAAAGTTGAATTTTTTCTTTATCCTTCACATTGAATAATATATCCAATGTATTCCCCTTGTCGAACCAGTTGATAATGGGACGGTAAGGATTGTCCGTTTCCTTTTGCTGCCCCTTTCTTTTCTTTAATGCATCAGGATTAGGAAAATACTGTACAAATTGTGTGCGGATGGCTTTGCCCAATAAATTAAATGCTACCTGGTAAGGACCTTCCTGTTCTCCTTCATACACCAGTTCTACTTTTCCTGTAACAGAAGGTATAATGCCTGTTAGATCGGAAATCCATACCTGTGTTTCTTTTTCTTTGTTAATGATCGCTCTTCTTTCGGCTGCACTTACCGCGTTTTCGTAAGCGGCAATGGGCAAACGTGCAGATACGCCACTTTTCTGGTCTACCATTTCACTTGCCCTTGCTTCAAAGGCTACCTGTTCAATAAGCCGCTTTACCAGGTCGCTGATCTTTACTTTTTCTGTTTGGGCTTCTAATATATCCGCTTCCTGCTCGGTAATGGTAAGCGAGTCTTCGATATTTTTTGGATAATGCGTTAATATCTGACTTTCAATACGGTCTTTTAATGGTGTAACAATTGAGCCACGGTTCGTGTAGTCCTCGGGGTTAGCTGTAAATACAAATAGTATATCGAGGGGAAGCCGCAGTTTAAATCCGCGTATCTGGATATCGCCTTCCTGCAGGATATTAAATAAAGCAACCTGTATTCTTGCCTGCAGATCGGGCAGTTCATTAATAACAAAAATACCCCTGTTGCTTCTTGGAATAATGCCGTAATGAATCACTCTTTCATCGGCGAAAGCCAGTTTCAGGTTGGCGGCTTTTATCGGGTCTATATCGCCTATCAGGTCGGCAACGCTTACATCAGGGGTGGCCAGTTTTTCACCATAACGCTCGCTACGATGTAACCATGCAACAGGGGTAGCATCTCCTTTTTCGGCGATCAGTTCCTGTGCATGCCGCGAAAGCGGATGCAGCGGGTCATCATTGGTTTCACTGCCTGCAATAACCGGAATGTATTCATCTAACAGTTCAATCATCTGGCGTGCCATGCGTGTTTTTGCCTGCCCGCGAAGGCCGAGGAATAAAATATTGTGGCGCGACAAGATGGCTCTTTCTGTATCGGGTATTACACTTTCTTCATATCCAACAATACCAGGGAAGGTGGGATCTCCCTGCTGTAATTTCAGGATAAGATTATTTCTCATCTCATCTTTGATTCCTTTGCTTTTATACCCCGATTTTCTTAATTCGCCTACTGTTGCCGGTAATATGGTTTTACTCATCTTTTTAATACTGTTTAAATAGAACTGGTTGAATTGTCTGCTGGGAGCAATGGCCGTTCCACTGGTTTAATACACGGTTTTTTGTTTCCCGTTTTCAAAATCCCTGAATACAAATGCGCCCAGGTTATCCAATGCCGCAAAAAATGCTTTGCCATTATTGGTTTCTGTGAATTCCGTTACAAAGCGCTGCAGGTGTGGATCGGTGGCGATCATAAAAGTAGTAATGGGTATTTTTATTTTTTTGCATTGCGCTGCAAGATTAATACAGCGGTTAATGATTTTGCGGTCTAATCCGAAACTGTTTTTATAATACCGTTTGCCCGATTTAAGACAGGTTGGTTTCCCGTCGGTGATCATGAATATCTGCTTATTGGGATTTTTCCGCCGCCGTAAAATATCCATTGCCAGTTCCAGTCCTGCTACCGTATTGGTATGATACGGCCCTACCTGCAGGTAAGGAATATCCTTAATTTCAATGGGCCAGGCATCATTGCCAAATACTACAATATCCAATGTGTCTTTCGGATATTTGGTAGTGATGAGCTCGCTGAGCGCCATGGCCACTTTTTTGGCAGGCGTAATGCGGTCCTCCCCGTACAGGATCATGGAATGCGAAATATCTATCATCAGTACCGTGGAGGTCTGCGATTTAAAATCCGTTTCCCTGATCTCCAGGTCGTCTTCCCCCAGTTGCAACTGGTCTATGCCGTGATTGATCTGCGCATTGCGGATAGAGCTCACAAAATCAATCTGCTCCAGCATATCGCCAAACTGGAAGGGCCGGGTTTCGGGATTGATCTCATCGCCCTGGCCGGGTTTAAAGGTTTGATGATTGCCTTTTTTTGTTTTTTTGAGCTTGCCAAAAATCTCTTCTAAGCTTTTTTTGCGTATGCCTTTTTCGGTTTTGGGTGTAATGCTGAAAGACCCGTTCTCCCTGTTCTCGTCAATATACCCTTTATCTCTTAAGTCGTCAATAAAATCACCCATACCGTATTCGTCATCGGTCAACTGGTATTGCTTGTCCAATTGCGTAAGCCAGTTCAGCGCTTCGCCCGCGTCGCCGCTGGTATAGGTAAGCAACTGCATGAACAGGTCGAGCAATTGCTCAAACCGGCTTTTGCCGTTTTGCCGCGGATCATATAATGAAAAATGAAACCCTAACATATCAACTCCTTCTTTTTTTAAACAAGCGCATTGCATGAGGTAAAACCGGAAGCAGGAAGCGGGTTGCGTAGTAACATTGTTTTGAAGCGGTACAAACTTATTTCACCCCATGCATTTGCCTGCAATTTAAGACATTCGCGGGACAAAAGTATTTCCGGCTATATGAAGGCTGGCGTTGGCGGAACGGGTTGCATTCATTATTTCAAAATATGAATATGCGCCGTGAATGAAGTCTTGTTGATATATATGTATATTTATTATGAACGATGATGGGTTTATCATCCCAACTTACCGGCTGTAATAATTACCCCTGTGCAGATGATGGGCAACAGAATTTTTTCCGGCAATGTCCTGTTTACTGCAGTTCATTTGTTATTGAATTGTAGTGCAAATATTCAGTAACAATTAAAACACAAACAAAATGGAAGAATTCATTTTAATTTTCAGACACGAAGACGGTAAAAAGCTCGCTTCACCCGAACAAATACAGGTTTGGATGAAACAAACGATGGATTGGATGGGCGGCATTGCGGCTCAAAACAAATTGGTGAGCCAGGGAAATGGTTTGTCTTTTGAAGACAGCCGGGTGGTACGGCACAATAATATCGTTACCAACGGTCCATTTGGCGATATCAAGGAAACGATTGGAGGATATATTATTGTAAAGGCCGATTCTGTTGAAGAAGCTGTGGAATTTGCAAAGGGAAGCCCGGTACTGCAGGGGGAAGGAAATACGGTAGAAGTACGCAAAATTGCAAAAGCCGATGGTATTCATTAGTACCCTCGTAAAACTATTTTTCAAATACTGTATTTGATTTTTTGCCGCAGATTCGAAGGTTTCATCTGCGAATCTGCGGCATCGTTTATTTGAAAATAAGTGATAGCAATCGTTTTTAAACAGCTTTTAGGCTTGTAAAGCCCGTGTAATATAACCGGGCTATTTTTATGTATGAATCATGGCGCATTGATACCGCATTTATTCAGAACGGAGTTTAGCAAAATAACGGCTGTACTCACCAAAGTGTTTGGCTTTGAGCACATAGCGGTTGCGGAAGACATTGCAGGCGATACGTTTATAGCCGCGCTGAAAACCTGGCCTTATAAAGGTGTACCCAAAAACCCCCAGGCATGGCTGTATAATGTAGCCAAAAATAAAGCTAAGAATTACATGAAGCGCAACCATATTTTTTCAGAAAAGGTTCTTCCGGAAGTAAGCAATGCTACAGCAGGGTTTGAAGAAATGAAAATTGATCTGTCGGATCAGAATATTAAAGACAGCCTGCTGCAAATGTTATTCGCTGTTTGCCACCCATCCATTGCTGCCGAAGCGCAAATTGGTTTATCACTGCGCATTCTTTGCGGTTTTGGCATTGAGGAAATTGCCAATGCATTCCTGGTAAATAAAGAAACGATCAGCAAGCGTTTATTCAGGGCTAAAGAAAAACTGCGTTTGGAAAATGTGCAGATTGAATACCCCGGGGAGCCGGAAATTGGCAAAAGGCTGGAAACGGTGCTAACTACCCTGTACCTGTTGTTTAATGAAGGATATTATTCAGAAAGTCATGACAGTGTTTTGCGGGAAGATCTGTGTTTGGAAGCCATGCGGTTAATGTACCTGCTTGTTGAAAATGAATCCACCGATCTGCCACATGTAAATGCATTGCTTTCCTTAATGTGCTTTCATGCTTCGCGGTTTGCCGCAAGAAAAAATAACAATGGTGAGATCGTTTTATATCACGACCAGGATGAAACGCTCTGGAATAATGAATTGATAGCAAAAGGCGCATATTATCTTCACCGGGCTTCCACCGGAAATACCGTTTCGAAATATCATATGGAAGCAGGCATTGCGTGGTGGCAGACCCGCAAAGCAGACACAAAGGAAAAATGGGAAAATATTTTGCAATTATACAACCGGTTATTGCAAATGGAATATTCGCCTGTTGCAGCGCTTAACAGGACTTTCGCATTTTCAAAAGTCTATGGAAAGCAGGAAGCCATTGCGGAAGCTGAAAAACTGCAATTGACAAACAACCATTTTTACTATACATTGCTGGGTGAATTGTATAAGGATACGGATAAGGGCAAAGCAAAAATAAATTTTCAAAAAGCTTGTGCATTAGCCCGAACGGAAACGGACAGGCAAACTATTGAAAAGAAAATGAATGATCTTTGACGTTTAAAAAGTTTGTCCCGGCAGGAGGCTTCGCGCAGCAGAGAACTTCACACAGCAGCACAGGGTACAGCGGAGCGCGATTTCCGGATGCGGTCGGTACGCGACAAGGGAGCGCGAGACCGCATGTTCAATATTTTGCGGGACAGAGTCCCGGGAGAACATAGTGCATACAAAGTCCGGAGACCTTGTATAGCGGGCGGGGTCTGAGACATCGTATAGCAGCGTTTGCACAGCTTTAATTTATTGAGCTACGGTGTCAAAATCGTAGCCGGCCCGTGTAAGCGCCCGTTTGGCTGCTTCCAGCGCAAAAGCTGCCGGATGATGAGGGTGCACAGGCACTTCTGAAACATGGGCAAGCTGTTCTAGAAGTTCCGTGGTTTGATTTTGGGTGAGTGCTGAACATACATCGTACATGCCGCCAGGCTCTTCTTCTGCAATATCATGCTTGTCTAAAACATGCCGCAGCACTTTGATCAGCGACGGAGTGGGCGGAGGTACCATTAAAGCGGTTAATGCGCCATGCTCCAGACGCAGTTTCGCAGCAATGGGTAACGGAACGCCTCCATTTGCTTTCTGCGCCGCCGGAAAAAGAATTTTCTCTTCCATTTTGATATGTGTGAGCAACCCCGCGCGGAACCCCTGATAATATTCCATTTGAATTTCATCGGGGTTTTTGGTTGCCAGTTCTAATAATTCCTCGATCCGGCGATGGTCTTTTGTGAAAAAACGATATAGCTGCCTGTTCATGGATTTTCAATAATACGATATTTTTAAAGGTACAAAAAACCATTTTCATTAGGGGCTGTCTATGCATCAGTTCGGCGATACAAGCAATCTGGTTTAAGAAAAAATAAATTATCCCAATCCTTTTCCGTTTATATGACTTTGAGTTTATTTGTAAAATTCTTTATCATGAGTAATAAATATTTCATTGATAAAATACTTATCTTCTTCTTTTTTATTATTTCTATCCAGGGTTGTACGATTTATTCTATCCAAAATGATGGTTCTAAATTGCAACAAGTGAGAATTATTTATAACCAGAACAATGATCACACGAAAAAAAATGAATCAAGATTAATAGCAGCGGAAAACGCGGGAAGAATTGTAGAACTTCATAAATATAATAAAGGAATGGACCAGGTGTATTTTGATTTCAAGTTACCTCCAAAAAATAAACTACCGCTAAATAGATTATTATCTTCCACTTATTTCGATACATCATCGTATGCATCAATATGTTATCCTTCAAAAAGTAGATATGGACCTGATACGATATCTTGTCTCAGATTTGATCAATTAGCATCAAATACCAATTTCGATCGGGCTCCGTTTTCGTTAGTACGTGGTGAAAAAAAAATATTTATCAGGTAATTGTATGACCATGGTGTAACACCTGGCTTTTTCCTGCAAAACGGTTTTAAATTTTTATTTTGAACTTTTCTATGAATAGAAATAATTTTTACTTCTTGCTTTGGCTTATTCTTCCGGAATTGGTTTTAACTGGCTGTGGGCGCTACTTTATTCAAAATAGTACTTTAAGACCCCAACGCGTAAACCTGACATGCAATTCTGAAGACAAACGAATAAAAAAATTTGAGAATAGATTGATACGACTTGAAAAGAAGGAAACAATTGCTTCACTCAACAAACATATCACTCAAAAGAAGGAAGTTGTTTTTGATTTTGAAATAGTTTCCGGCAAGAAGATACAACTAAATCAGTTGTTGGTTCCCGCTACTCCTGATACCCCTGCACATCCGGTTATTTGTTATCCTCAAAACAGAGAAAGCAATATAGGAGTTGATACGATATATTGTCTCAGGTACGATCAATTACGATCCAATTCAAAACTGGTGTATGATATCCCAACATTTCTTTTTCTCCCGACCATGAAAATTTTTATTAGGTGACTTTCTATGACCGCAGAGCAACGACAAATGTTTTGCGTTATTAATCAATCTCGTTTTCTGACCCCCTGGCAGTTATGGTTTATTATTGTTTATGTTTTGAGGGACGGAGTCCGCGGAGAACATAGGGCATACAAAGTCCGGAGACTTTGTATAGCGGTATACAAAAAAGCATTTTCGCTCAGTCTTAATTCTCAAACCGGTAAGTTCCTGCCGGCGCTTCAAATACAACATACCCGTCGCTGATCCCTGTTTTTTTTGCGTAAGATGAATTTACCTGAACCGTTTTTCCATCCTCATCAGGAAAATAAATGGTTGCCGAACAATTCGGGGGGATCGTAACCTCGTATACCAGCTTATTGTTTTCGCGCTTCCAGTGGGCTTTGATATTCCCGGAAGGGGAATCAAACTCCGCTTTTGCCCATGTTAACTGCTCCCCGGTGAGCTGAGGAACACGCAGGCTGAATTTCCTGAAGCCCGGGAAAGCATCATCCTTCCTGATCCCGGCTACTCCGTCAATATACCATGCTCCGGGATAAAGATAAGAGCTATGCAGCAGGGAGTGGCCGGGAAGATCTTTTTCCCACATCTCCCACATGGTAGTAGCGCCATTTTCACGCATAAAGCCCCAACCGGGGTACGTTGTTTGGGAAGTCATGGAATAGAGGAGATCATCGCGTCCTTCTTCCCGAAGCACTTTAAACAACATAGTTCCCCCGGTTATTCCTGCGTCAATGTGCCCTTTCTGGTTGACCAGGATTTCTTTTTCTAATCGTTTCATGACCAAAGGACGCAATCCGGCAGGCATAATATCTCCATACAATGCGGCAGCAAGGCTTCTCATGCTATTGTCAGCATAGTTGTGATCGTTAGCATGGTACCAGGTATGGTGGACAGCTTCGCTTGCCAGTTTTGCCTGTTTCTCCCATTGTGCAGCCTCTTCATTCCTGCCTATGACCCGGGCAAGCTTTGCGCCTGTTTTCAGGTTGTAAATCCAATAACAGTTATTGAAAAAAAGGTTTTCATCAGAATAATTGTTCATACCCTGTGTGGTAGCGTGCGGCCAAAGCCAGTCACCTAAAAAATCCCATCTTCCTCCGTAACGCTTTAGCATATTGTTTTTTACATGGGTATCTAAGAAACCCAGCCAGCCTTTGATCATATCAAAGTTTTCTTCTACGGCCCGTTTGTCGCCAAGGTATTCATAAAGGAACCAGGGCAGTGTAACCACAATTCCACCCCATGCCGGGCCGCCTCCGCCATGATAGGTGGGTGCGGTTTGGGGTAAGATCCCGCCGCCCAGGCGCCGTCCGCTTCCAGCCTGTTTATGTGCCCATGTTGTATCGTTCATGTTTCCAACCATTGGTTCTGTGCCCTGCACATCCCGCCAGTCCTGTAACCATTTGGTATAAAATGCACCCAGCCTGTAATTGAGCAATCCTGTTTCAGAAGTAGCATGTGCATCACCCCCGTAGCCAAATCGTTCACGTTGCGGACAATCCACTATATAACCGCCGAGAGATAAATTTTCGAATGTCCATTTTACCGTATTGTAAATCCAGTTTTGCAAAGGATCTGAGCATTCAAAAGAGGTTGTGGATTTGAAATCCGTGCGCACCATCCATCCTTTAATATCGGCTTTCTGCGGAGCCTGCTTTACACCCTGTATCGTCATCCATCTTCCGGAGTTATAGTTAAACCTGTTTTTAAAAGTGCCCTCACCGGTTGGTCCGATAATATACAGGTTATGCAGTCCGTAGGTCATATCATCCTGTTGCCGTTCGGAAAAAAGCAGCCGGACAGTATCTCCCGGATTGCCTTTCACATGAACCTGTATCCATCCGGCAAAGTTTACACCCATATCTGCCCGGTACGTTCCGTTGCTACGGTGTTCAATAGAAACCGGCTGTATCTCATCAAACAATGCATTGGTTTCAACCTGCTGGGCCGAAAGTTCCAGCTTCGGAGCATATACATTCACATTTTTCCATGCCTCGTCATTATAGTCTGTCGTATTCCAGCCAGGGATATCTTTATTGGCGTCCCAGATCTCACCTCCATATCCGCCCACACCAAAGCCCCAGTTCCCGATGAGCTGGCCTGGGCTTGAATGTGTTTTCCATGTTTCGTTGGTAATAATTCTGGCTATTCGCTGATTATGCTTTCCAATAATATCAGTCTGGGCTATAACTATAGGGGTCCTGGGCTTATCGGGTGTAGCATAAGGTGCATATATAGACCAGGAAGTGCCCAGCCATAAGCCAATAACATTTTTTCCAGGTTGCAGGGCACCGGTTATATCATAAGCGATATACCGGGCGCGTTGGGTGTGGTCTGTTACGGCAGGCGCCAAAACATGGGCGTCTATTTTTTTACCGTTGATGTACACTTCATGGTATCCTACGGATGCCACATACAGCACGGCTCTTTCGGGCTTTGTTTTCAAATCAAATGATTTCCTCATCCACGGATCGGGTATTTTATTGCTGCCCTTATATGGATCATACACTTCATTTGTGCCGATCCATTTTGCTGTCCATTCTTTTTGATCAAACAAACCGGTGCTGAAATGCGCGGTTTCGCCCAATGACGATACCATTCCCTTTTCGTCTTTTACGCTTACTGTCCAGTAATAATCTTTATCAGACAGAAGTGTTTTGCCTTTGTAAGGAATAAGTTGTGATTCGCCGGACAGTACCCAGCCGCTATTCCATATAACTGCTTTGTTTTTGTTAAGCTGATCTTTTGCGGACCTGACCAGTATACGATAAGCCGTTTGTTTTTGAGCAAAAGCCGAAGCGTCTGCCGGAGCGAGCTTCCAACTGAAACGGGGTTGTTTTATATCCAGTCCGCCGGGATGATCAAGATATTCACAGGTAAGCGCTACAGGAT
Organism: Agriterribacter humi; assembly: GCF_009192765.1. Taxonomy (GTDB): domain Bacteria; phylum Bacteroidota; class Bacteroidia; order Chitinophagales; family Chitinophagaceae; genus Agriterribacter; species Agriterribacter humi. The sequence continues at coordinate 733,297 of NZ_VOHQ01000002.1, forward strand.
AAATGCTGGATTTGTTTTGTGCGGAAACAGCAGAAAAAGCGCTGAAAAGAAAAGACAGGAGAATAAGTTTTATAGACATATCCAATACGATGGTTGAGGCTAAGGTAATACTTATACCGTTGTACTTTACCTACGATATCATTTGGGGTGCATTCCAAATTGTCGCACTGCTTTGCTTCATGCGGGCAGTGGGAACACCGCCCACTACGGACGCCCCGGTTGGTGTCTCCACCAACCGGTGACAGTTTGGAATACACCCTGTAATTTTGTTGCCCTATGCATTTCCATCAAAAGGGCGCCTTCCGTGCAGGAACGGTCACCCTTTGCATAAGTATAGTGCGTCTTTTATTTCGCCGGCGGAAGCAATACCGCGTCTATAACATGTATAATGCCGTTCGACGCGGGAATGGAGGTTATGATATTTGCTCCGTTCACCATGGTTTTTCCGTCTTTCACCGTAATGCTGATATTATTTCCGTTGGCTTGCCCAAAACTTTGCGCGTCGGTAAGCATTTCGGGTCTCAGCACGCCGATATATACATGATATTCCAGGATGTTGCGGAGATCATCTTTTTTTTCAGGTTTCAGTAAATCGGTTAAAGTGCCCGCAGGTAATTTGTCGAAAGCAGCATTGGTTGGGGCAAACACGGTAAAAGGTCCTGCATTGGAAAGCGCATCTACGTATTCCGCCGTTTGCAGCGCTTTTACAAGAGTGGTGTGATCGGCACTGCCTGCCGCTATTTTTACCACGTCTTTTTGGGATTCATCGTCCTGTACGCCGGACTGACCACTTAGCGGGGCGGCAGAACCTGTAGTTGCACTGGTAGCTTCAGTTGTACTGTTAGCCGTTTCGTTGCATGCCAGCCATAAAATTGCACCCAGAAGCAAGATTGACAGAGACAAGTAATTTCTTTTCATAATCGTTTTATTGTTGTGTAGGTGAGGGGGTTCGCATATCTGATGCTTACTAAAACCTGTTGCAAAATAAAACAGGAAAACGGCGGCTGTTATGACGTTTGTCATACTTCTGCAAGATATCGGTCATTTGCAGCCGATCAGTGGGATTAATGGATATGCTTTTGAATTTAATATACAAACACCTTATCTTTCGGTATGCAACCAAACCGTTACCGAATTGCATCGGTAGACATCCTTCGCGGTATCATTATGATCATCATGGCATTGGATCATACGCGGGAATTTTTTCATATTACCGCTATAACTGCCGATCCGCTCGATCCCGCAACTACTACCATTCCATTGTATTTTACCCGGTGGATCACCCATTATTGTGCGCCGGTATTTGTGCTGTTATCCGGCTTATCCGCTTACCTTTCCTCCCGTAATAAAACCCGCAGTGAGGCAAGTGTATTTCTGATCAAAAGAGGGATATGGCTCGTTTTTGTTGAAATTGTTGTTGTAACATTCGGAATTACATTCAACCCGTTTTACAACTTTATTATTTTACAGGTTATCTGGGCCATCGGTTGTAGTATGATATTACTCGGACTGCTGTCAGCCTTTTCTTATAAAGCCGTGCTGGTAGCAGGCGTTGCCATAGTGGGCGGGCATAATATACTGGATTATGCTACGCTTCCTGACGGAGGTGTTGCCGGTAATTTATGGACTATATTATTTACTTCCCCCGGAGCGGTTATTCCGCTGAGCAGTACACATTTTATAGGCGCTTTCTATACTATCCTTCCCTGGACGGGTGTAATGTGCCTGGGCTTTAGTATGGGAAAATGGTTTCAAAAAGATTTTACTGCAGCAAGGAGAAAACGCCTGCTCATTATTACCGGTATATCATTGACCGGACTGTTTATTATACTGCGATTGGTAAATGGGTATGGCGATCCCCGTTCATGGAGTGCTGCGGAAAATGGCTGGCTTTCTTTTTTGAATACTACCAAATATCCGCCTTCCTTACAGTTTATTGCCATGACGATCGGCCCTTCAATATTGCTATTGGCGCTATTGGAAAATGTAAAAAGGCAGTGGGTTCATTCACTTTCTGCTTATGGCAGGGTGCCTTTCTTTTATTATGTACTGCATTTTTATATGCTGCATATTTTATTGGTGATTGCTTTTTTTATTTCAGGACATACTACAGCAGAAATTATTGATGTGCAGGGATCTCCTTTTTGGTTCCGGCCTTCAAATTTCGGCTATGGTTTACCGGTAGTATACCTGGTGTGGATAGCTGTGGTGGTGGCTTTATACCTGCCCTGCCGGTGGTTTAGCAATTATAAAATGGCGCACAGGCAATGGTGGTTGAGTTATATATAAAGTAAATGAAGCGTGGCCGGCTATTGTTCGTTGCCCGGCGGAAGCAATAACAGAAGGTTATGCTGCAATAATAACATGTACTCCTGCTTTTTCTATTTTGGAAACCATTTCAGGGCTTACTTCTTTATCTGTGATAATATAGTCCACCTGGTCGAGATTGCAGATCTTACCCAATCCCCTGCGGTTAAATTTAGTACTGTCGGCCAGCACTGCAACGGTGTGTGCAAGTCCTATCATTTTCTGGTTCAGGCTGGCTTCCGTTAAATTGGTAATGGAGAGTCCATGTTCAAGATGAATACCATCCACGCCAAGAAATAAAACGCCACAGGATAGTTCTTCCAGAATTTTTTCGGCGAATGAACCGGCACTGGAAGAGGAGCTCTGGTGGATGATTCCGCCGAGCTGCAGTATTTCCACATTGGGGCGGTTGCACAATTCCAGCGATACTTTTAATGCGGGTGTAATAACGGTAATTCTTTTTTCGGGATGCAGGCAACGGGCCACTTCAAATACAGTAGTGCCGGAACCAATGATGATGGAATCATTATGGCCAATCAACGACAAAGCAGTACGTGCGATTTTTTTCTTTTCTTCCGACCTGATAAATTCTTTTTCGTTAATGGGCCGTTCAATGGCATAAGGATTGTTCATTGATCCTCCTCCGCGGGTGCGGAATAAAAGGTTTTTTTCTTCCAGCAGCTTAAGGTCTTTTCGCACGGTAACGCCGCTCACCTTCATCTGGGCAATAAGCTGGGGGATACTCACTTTTCCTTTTTCCTGCAATTTTTTCAGGATGAACTGGTGCCTGTCGGTCATCGTCTTCATGTAAACAATTTTTTAAAAATATGTAGTGTCCTTTCTGTCAGCCAAAATTCATGATAATTTTTTGTAATTTCAAAAACTTTCAAATGGTTTCATGTTGTTCTCACGGCATAAGAATAACATCCACGTAAGATAGGTTGTTTTAGAATTGTAAACTTTCAAATACTTTTATTTTGTTTTAAATTGTTTAATTTACTTACTTATATTTGGATTGGATAAGATAACGATTGTTTTACATTAACCTGTTTTTATGCAGCCAAATGACCATTCGCTTTTTGCCAAAGCCGGTATACCCCGCCAGTTAACATGGGGTTACCTCGGTATCCTGATATTTATGATGGGTGATGGAATGGAACAGGGCTGGCTGAGTCCATACCTTATTGAACAGGGAATGAATATTACCCAAACCGCTTCTTTATTTACCGCCTACGGTGTTACGATTGCGATTTCTTCCTGGTTTTCGGGAGTGCTGGCAGAAAGTTATGGGCCTAAAAAAACGATGGCAATGGGTTTGCTGCTGTACCTTGCCGGAACCATTGGTTTCGTAGGATATGGAATGGCAAATCTCGATTTTCCCGTGATGCTGCTTACCTACGCTCTCCGCGGATTTGGTTATCCTTTATTCGCCTATTCTTTTTTAGTATGGATATCGTACGCTACACCCAAAGAAATGCTGGGACGTGCAGTGGGTTGGTTTTGGTTTGTATTTACCGGCGGGCTGAATGTGTTAGGCGCTTTTTATTCCAGTTGGGCCATTAAAGAGCTGGGGCATATTAACGCATTATGGAGTTCCGTATTCTGGGTGCTTATCGGCGCTTTATTTGCCCTGGTGTTCAATAAAACAAAATTTGAATCCGGATACACTACTCCCGAAAGTAAGATGAAGGAATTGCTGAAGGGCTTTACCATTATGAAAGAAGAGCCAAAAGTGTTGCTTGGCGGCATCGTTCGTATTATCAATACAACCGCTCAATTTGCATTCCCGGTTTTTTTGCCCACTTATATGGCATTGCATGGCTTTTCCACTACGGAATGGTTATATATATGGGGAACGATCTTTACCAGTAATATTATTTTCAACCTCATTTTTGGTTTTGTGGGCGACAGGCTGGGCTGGCGCAAAACAATCATGTGGTTTGGCGGTGTAGGCTGTGCGCTAACAACCTTGTTCTTGTATTATATACCGCAGTTTTCGGCAGGCAATTACTGGCTGATCATGTTTGCCGGGATTTTATGGGGCGCCTGCCTGGCAGGGTATGTTCCCTTATCGGCTCTTGTACCTTCCTTGGTGAATAAAGACAAAGGCGCGGCAATGGCTGTGCTGAACCTCGGGGCAGGACTTGCAGTTTTTGTTGGTCCCGCTATTGTGGGCTTATTCATAGGCATAGCCGGTAATGAGGGCGTAATCTGGATTCTGGCAAGCCTTTACCTGCTCAGTGCTGTATTAACCAAATTCATAACGCTTCCGGATAACCGTAAATCTGCCCGGCACGCTGCCTATGAAGGTTTGCCTGTTGTATCAGAAAAGCCTGTTCTCTGATTATTGAGCCAAATGTAATAACCATATGAAAATATTAGTAACTGCACCTTATCATGAGGAAGGATTATTTGAACTGAAAAAGAATTTCGGCGAAGTAATTTATAAGCCCTGGAAAGGGAATAACCGGGCTTATAATGAAACGGAATTGCTGGGTTTGCTGGATGAAACAAAAGCAGATGCGCTGATCACGGAACACGACCACGTAACAGAGAAAGTTATTAACGCCAATGCACACCTGCAGTTTATTGGTGTTTGCCGTGGTACCCCTTCCAATGTAGCTGTGCATGTGGCTACGGGTTATGGTATTCCTGTATTTTATACGCCTGCACGCAACGCCCAGGCAGTGGCGGAAATGTTTATCGCCAACACAATTACCTTTATGCGGCATACGCTTCCGGCTATGGATTGGCTTCTGAAAAGAAAATGGGATGCGGGGGCGCATACTTCTTATCTTCAGTTTAAAGGAAATGAGCTGGCGGGTAAAACAGTGGGTATGGTGGGTTTCGGCGCTATTGGCCAACTGATAGCCCGGATGATTGAAAATTATCCCTGTTCCGTGCAATTCTATGATCCCTATGTAATGGAAGCTGCTTTTCCTTCCTTTAAAAAAACATCGCTTGAGGATGTTTTTGCTTCAAGTGATATTGTTTCTGTTCATTTGCCGGTAACCGAAGATACCAGGGGAATGATCAATAAAAACCTTTTCGGGCTGATGAAAAAAGACGCCATCTTCGTTAACACAGCCCGGGCAGCAGTAGTAAATCGTAACGACTTGTATGAAGTTTTGCAGCAAAAAAAAATCAAAGGCGCCATACTGGATGTGTTTGATCATGAACCTCCGGATGAATTGGATTATAAGATCATTGACATGCCCAATGTAATGGCTACGCCACATATTGCCGGCGCCAGCTTTGAAGTTGAGGATCATCATGTGCGCATTATGAATGAAGCCCTGATGGCGTGGTTTATACAGGGCAACAAATCAACCGGAAGGCTTTATAATAAACAGGTATTATCAGCAAATATTCAACGATAAATTTGTACAGATGCAATCCAAAGATGCTTACCTGGTTATTGATATTGGAACAGGAAATGTGAGGGTAGTGGTTGTGCAACCGGATGGAGAAGTATTGGGAGCGGCCCGTGATGATATTCATTATTTCAGGGATACACTTTATCCTGATGCCATTTTTTTTGAACCCAACCAGTTGTGGCAACAGTTGGTGTTACTGGGCAAAACGGCGCTGGAACAGGCTGGTGATATTGTAATAAAGGCAGCAACGGCAACCAGCCAGCGCGAAGGGATTGTAATGGTAAGCAAGGAAGGGGAGTCGTTGATCGGGTTACCCAATATTGATCATCGTGGCAGGGAATGGGAAGCAATAATAAAAGATAAAAGCAGGGTATATCAATTAACCGGTCGCTACCCCACTTCATTGTTTTCGGCATTAAAACTGGTAGCCATTAAGGAGCGGCGGAAAGATATATGGGATAAGTGCTCCTTTTTTCTGAGTATCAGCGATTGGGTGGAATACAAGCTGAGCGGCGTTGCCACCTGTGAACATTCACATGCGTCTGAAACATTACTTTACGATATAGCCGGGCAACAATGGAATGATGAACTGTCGGGCATTTTTTCGATTCAGAAAAAATATTTACCGCCATTGCAATCTTCTGCTACAGTAATTGGTCAGGTATTGCAGCACAGGGCAGATGAGTTTTGTATTTCCGGCACTGCTTTAATCGTAAAGGGTGGGGGAGATACCCAGCTTGCTATCAAAAGCACACAACCTTCTGTAGAAGATATTGTGATTGTTTCGGGCACTACCACTCCGGTTGTAAAGTTGACAGACAGGTATATAACGGATACGGAGGAACGAACCTGGACAAGCCGCGACATAGAGAAAGGAAGATTTGTGCTTGAGGCGAATGCGGGAGTTACCGGGCTCAATTACCAGCGGTTAAAGGAAGTTTTTTATCCCAATGAAGGATATGATGTAATTGAAAAAGAATTAAACGCCAGTGTTCAAAATCATTGCACAGCATCTTTGGGTTCACTGATCGCTACTGAAAAATCGCCGGTTACAACTGGCGGATTTATTTTCTCCGTACCGGTGTCGCATGAGCTCACACGCAGTAGTTTTGTTTGGGCTACCTTACTGGATATCGCATTTTCTATTGCAGAAAATCATAAGGTGCTGCGGGATGTAGCAGGACATGCCCCGGATTATGTATGGGCATGTGGCGGTGGCTTACAAAGTAAAGCATTGCGCCAGCTAATAGCGGATATTACAGGAAAGAAAGTGCAGGTGAGGCATGGCTTTGAACAATCATCAGCAGTAGGCGGAGCGCTCATTTGCAACGAAGCTTTGCATACAGCAGATGTTTTATTGCATGCAGGTATTGAAATCATATCTCCCCGGCAGAACGAACAGGAAGCGTTTGCAGCTTTGTATAAAAAATGGAGTGATACCAGAAAATATTTCAGGCAAATTTGCTGAGCAAAATGATGGAATCATATTTTATAGGTATTGATATTGGAACGCAGGGCGCAAGAGTAGTATTGCTGGATCAAAAAGGCAAACAGCTTGCTGCAAAAGAGGAAGTGTTTACATTAACCGCCCGGCAGGCTCAGGCGCAATCGCCGCAACAATGGTGGCAATCCTGCTATAGCTTACTGCAATCGGTATGCATGGCGTTAGTAACCGAAATTGATCTTTCCTGCGTTAAAGCCATCACGGTTACTTCTACATCGGGTACCATCATTCCGCTCAATAAAAACAATGAACCCCTGCACGAAGCCATTATGTATAGCGATACCCGGTCGGCAGAGCAGGCTTTACGATGCAGGGAAGCGGCTTTAGCTTCGGGGTATGGAGGGTATACCGGTTTTAACAGTTCCGCGGGACTGCCAAAGATGCTGTGGTTTATGGAAAGATATCCCGAAAAAATGGGGGAGCTGAGCAGGTTCATTCACGCGGCAGATTTTATCACTGGAAAATTATCCGGCAACTTTTCAGTTACCGATTATACCAATGCATTAAAATCGGGCTTTGATGCCAGGGCTCTGGAATGGCCCGCTTATCTCTTTGATACGTTGCCCCTGCAGCGTAAATGGTTACAGGACGTAGTGCCCTCGGGCAAGCCGGTTGGTGTCATCAAAAAAGAACTCTCAGGGGAACTCAACTTATCTCCACAGGTAATTGTTACAGCAGGTATAACCGATGGTTGCGCTTCGCAGGTAGCTTCGGGAGCGGTAAATGCAGGCGACTGGAATACAACGATCGGAACCACACTGGTAATAAAGGGCGTAACAAAAAAGGAGATCATTGATCCTTCCGGAGCATTATATTGCCACCGGCATCCCCAAGGATACTGGATGCCGGGTGGCGCCAGCAATACAGGGGCCGGCTGGGTGAACCGGTTGTTTGATCCTGCACGCACAGAGGAGCTTAATGTTGCTGCCGCTCAACTGATACCTACAGGAAAACTGGCATGGCCGCTGATGCAGGACGGCGAACGTTTTCCTTTTGTAGCGCCACAGGCAAGAGGTTTTGCCCCGGGGGAGATAAAGGAAACTGAACTGTTTGCTGCTTATCTTGAAGCTGTGGCATATATAGAAAGATATGCTTATGAAAAAATAATGGGATTATCCGGCGAAAAAATAGAACAAGTATTTGCAGCGGGAGGAGGAAGCCATAGTGATACCTGGCTCATTATCCGCAGCAGTGTATTGGGTTTGCCCATCCGCAAAATGAAAAATGTTTCCGGTGCTGCCGGGGCTGCGATTGTTGCGGCATCTCAAACGCATTATAATTCCTTAACAGAGGCAGCGCAGACAATGACAGGGCCTGAAAAATTAATACAACCGCACAGCACCCTGGTGGTTGCTTATGAAAAACATTACCATCGTTTTATAAATACCTTAAAAGAAAAGGGATATATTTCCCAACAGCAATATGTATAATATTTTTTTACTGCGGCATGGAGAAACAGCCCGGAATGCGGATAATAACCGTTATTGCGGCCGAACGGATGTGCCGCTTACAGCAAAAGGTATACAACAGGCCGAAGCAGTAAGGGATCAATTGAAGCATATCCACTTTGATGAGATCTGTTCATCGCCACTCGAAAGAGCTTATACCACTGCGGAAATCGCTTCCCGCAGACCTGTAAAAAAAGATGAGCGATTGATTGAAGCCGATTTCGGCAAATGGGAAAACAAAACAAAGGAAGAATTTATTGCAGAGAATGAAAAGTTGTGGACGAACTGGATGACCGATCCTGCCACAAACAGGGCCGGTGGAACCGGGGAAACGGGGATGGAAGTAGTGCGCAGGGTAGATAACTTTTTTACAGAACTATGCAACAATCATGAGCCGGGTAATTTTTTGGTAGTGGCCCATAATGGCGTAAACAGGTTGTATATGGCATATAAGCTGGGCATGCCTTTAAAGAACTACCGGCAACTGGTGCAGCTCAATTCCGCCGTTACCCTGTTCACCCTTGATGCGCAGGGCATTTTTACGCTTCAATATCTCAATTCAAAATTATAAATCCATTTTTATGAACAGGGGGGAACTATTTTTTTTCTTATGCATCGCTGTTTCTTGTTCGGTTCATGCCAGTGCACAACAATTGCACGTGCTGAATATTAACAGTGAAAAACAACTGCAACAATTTTTTAAATATACCGCCAGGGATATGCCGCTTATCAGTGGTCACAGGGGATGCCATATTAAAGATTATCCTGAAAACTCCATCGAGGCTTTTGAATACACACTAAAACATACGCCGGCATTTTTTGAAATAGATCCACGGCTTACAAAAGACAGTGTAATTGTGCTGCTGCACGATGCTACATTAGACCGTACTACTACCGGTAAAGGCAAGCTCTCTGATTACACCTGGGAGGAAGTAAAGCAACTGAAGCTGAAAGACAGTGAAGGGAAGGTGACCGATTTTCACATACCTACGCTGGCAGCGGGTATTGAATGGGCAAGAGGAAAAACCATTCTGAATTTAGATAAAAAAGATGTTCCCCTTGCCCTAACGGCAAAGGTTATCCGCGAACACAATGCTGGTTCTTTTGTAATGGTAACCGTGCACGATGCGCAGCAGGCTAAGTTCTACTACGATGATGATCACAACAGGATGATGTCAGCTTTTGTTAAAACAGAAGCCGACATGAAAGCCTATGAAGCCGCTGGTGTGCCCTGGTCGAATATGATCGCGTATATAGGCCCCGAAAACAAACCGGAGAACAAAAAGATGTACGATTTGCTGCATAAACGTGGGGTTATGTGTATGATATCTGCCGCGCCTGTATACGACAAGTTGCCCGCTGCTGTGGCAAGGGCGGAGGCTTATAGAGAAACATTCCGCCAGGGAGCCGATATCCTGGAATCGGATCTCCCCGTGGAGGTTGCTGACGCAATTAAAAGCAGGCTACCCAAAAAAAGTAAGAAACAACAGTTTTTCCGGTTGGCTTCACCAATGTCACTATAATTTGCCGCGCTGCGCATTACCATTAGCCATCGGAATACAACCTACGGGTTGTAATTTCCTGTTGCCGATCTGTTTCCTGCGGAAACGCGCTCAGGCGATTGATATAGCTTTCAGTTGATAGCTATATTATCATTCCTGCAACTTTACAGAATTATATTCAAGCTGAAAGTTTTTAAATATTTTTACGTATTTTAAGAATTCATAAGCTTGTAAATAATTACTGATGGGGCATTTACCAAAATTAATTGAGGATTTAGCGCTAATACTAATGGCCGGGGCCATTATTACTTTACTATTCAAAAGAATTAAACAGCCATTGGTGCTGGGCTATATCATAGCCGGATTCCTGGTAGGTCCCCACTTTCATCTTATACCAACCGTTGTAGACATTGAAAACGTAAAAACACTTGCGGATATCGGCGTTATCTTCCTGCTGTTCAGCCTGGGTTTGGAATTTAGTTTTAAAAAATTAATGCGGGTAGGCGGGTCTGCTTCCATAACTGCTTTCGTTGAAATTATTTTTATTACCATAGCGGGTTATTTTTTGGGTAAAATATTGGGTTGGTCTACTATGGACAGTCTTTTCCTGGGGGGCATGCTGGCCAGTTCTTCCACCACCATTATAATTAAGGCATTTGATGAGCTGGGTATAAAAACAAAACAGTTTGCCCGTATTGTTTTTGGAGTGCTGGTGGTAGAAGACATTGTTGTTATATTACTAATGGTATTGCTTTCAACGGTGGCCGTTACCCAGCAGTTTGAAGGAACGGAGATATTGTTAACTGTTCTAAAGCTGTTATTCTTCCTGGCGTTGTGGTTTATTACCGGGATTTTTCTTTTGCCAACCTTTTTAAAAAGAGCAAAAAAATTAATGGATGAAGAAACCCTGCTCATTCTTTCTATTGGTTTGTGCCTGGGGATGGTGGTTTTGGCTACGCAGGTTGGTTTTTCGGCAGAATTGGGCGCTTTTGTTATGGGGTCTATCATAGCGGAAACCACTTTCGCGGAAAGAGTAGAGCATCTTACCAAGCCGGTAAAAGATCTGTTTGGCTCCGTATTTTTTGTATCGGTGGGCATGATGATTGACCCGGCAGCTATGGTAGAGTATGCATGGCCCATTTTATGCGTAACCCTGCTCACACTGTTCGGGAAGCTGTTTAGTACTACACTGGGCGCTCTCCTTTCCGGGCAACCGCTAAAGCAATCGGTGCAGGTGGGCATGAGCATGGCGCAAATAGGAGAATTTGCATTCATTGTGGCTACGCTGGGGCTTTCATTGGGTGTTATCTCCGATTTCCTTTTCCCTGTAGCAGTTGGGGCTTCTGCCATCACTACCTTTACAACACCTTATCTTATTAAATATTCGGAGCCCTTTTATACTTTTATTGCAAAGCTGCTACCGGATAAATGGGTGAACAGGCTAAACAGGTATTCTTCCAGTACACAAAATATCCAGGCCGAAAGTGACTGGAAGATCGTATTGAAAAGTTATGGGAGGATCGCGCTTATCAATGGTATCGTTTTGCTGGCACTTATATTGGTTTCATCCAATTTTCTTCTTCCCTTTGTTCATGAAAAAGTGGAAGATGAAACCTTAAGAATAATAATTGTACTGGTTATATCGCTCGGGGCTGCTGCGCCTTTTATGTGGGCGCTTATGGCAAAAAGGCCCAATAACCAGGCCTACAAGGAACTTTGGATAGACAAGAAGTACAACCGCGGTCCATTGTTAATTGTTGAAATAGCCAGGAATATTTTGGGTGTTCTGGTTATCGCGTTTTGGGTTGACAGGCTGGCTTCTACACAGGTAGCACTTTTGGTGGCCATACCCATAACCATACTGGTATTAATTATCTTCTCTAAAAGAATCCAGAAGTTTTATCAGCGTATTGAGAGTCGGTTTATCACTAACCTCAATGCCAGGGAGACTGCTGCTGCAAATGGCGGTTCTGCTGAAGCCAATATTTTACGAAAAAATGTTGACTTTCAGTCGGACCTTGTACCCTGGGATGCGCACATAATAGAAATGGAAGTAAATCCGCATGCCGAATATGTGGGAAAAACATTGCTGGAACTGGCCTGGCGCGAACAATACGGGATCAATATTGTTTACATTAAGCGGGGTGATAAGTTAATGCATGTTCCGGGACGCCACAACAGGCTTTTGCCTTTTGACCAGGTGGGCGTTATTGCTACCGATGATCAAATTCAGGTTTTTAAACCTGTTTTTGATACAACAGAGAGCATAATACCTGATGAGGCGGACGTAAACGATATCTCCCTTCAAAAAATACTGGTTGACGAGCACACGAAACTGAAGGGTTCAGATATCCGCAACTCCGGGTTACGGGAACGTACAAACGGGCTTGTTGTAGGCATACAGCGTGAGAAAGAAAGAATATTAAATCCTGATTCTTCCACCGTTTTTGAATGGGGTGATATTGTATGGATAGTGGGCGACAGGAAAAAAATATTACAATTTAACCAGGAGAAATAACAAAGTTGCTTATTCTTTTTCCAGGGTAATTTTAAATGAAAGGAAATAGATAACGGAGATACTGCCTTTTTAGCACCGGAACCAATTGACCTAATTATGTATGAACTGTTTTTTAAAAAAATGGCCGAGAAAATAACGCTTACCTCAGCGCAGCAGGATATCATAAAGCAATATCTCATCCCCAAAAAGATTCGTAAGAATCAATATCTCCTGCAGGAGGGCGATGTGGCAAAGCATGCCGCTTTTGTAGAAAAAGGAGCGCTGAGGGCCTATTCGGTTGATGACAGGGGAACAGAGCATATTATCCAGTTTGCTTTTGAGGGCTGGACGATTTCAGATCTGTATAGTTTTTTAACGGGCGAGGCGGCTACTTACAATGTTGATGCGCTGGAAGATTCGGAACTGGTACTGATCAGCAAAGCGGCGCAGGATGAAATTCTGAAACAGATCCCCGAATATGAAGTATACACCCGTTTACAGATAACAGGCGCCTACCTGGCAATGCAAAAAAGACTCACATCCATTTTAAGCCTGTCTCTTGAAGAGCGGTATATTAACTTAACCAAACTTTACCCCAATCTTATACAACGTGTTCCCCAGCGCATGATCGCTTCTTACATGGGGCTTACTCCCGAAACGCTGAGCCGGGTTCGCAGAAAGATAAAAGACAAATGATATTGATTTTTATCAAGTCATTGCGTTGACGCTTATCAATGCGCTTTCTTATCCGAACGCAATGGACAGAGGCTCATTGTTGCTGTAGTTTTGCAGTATCAAATTTTATATGATATGCGAACAAAGCAAACTATAGCTATCATCGGAGCAACGGGTAACATGGGCGCTGCCATTTCAAAAAGCCTTTCCAAAGGCAATTACCGGTTATTGTTGTTTACCAATGATAAAAACAAATTAAAAAATCTTGAAAAGGAAATAACAACTGCTCATCCCGGGGCCGATGTTGAATCCATTAATTGCAGTTATACGGCAAGTTGGGAAGCTGATGTTATTATCGTTGCGGCTCCTTTTGCCGCGGAAAAGGAAATAGCAGAGAAAATAAGAGAAGTGGCAAATCAGAAGATCGTTATCAGTATTGCCAATCCTTTAAATGAAACGTACGATGGGCTCGTTACCGCACCGGATACAAGCGCGGCGGAAGAATTACAGAAACTGCTGCCCAATTCTAAAGTAATCAAAGCTTTCAACACCACTTTCGCGGCAGATTTTGCACAGCCTGTAATTGATGGAAAAAAAGTAGATGCATTTATTGCAGGGAATGACAGTGATGCACTGGAAACAGTATCGGAACTGGTGCAAACCGCGGGATTTAATCCTGTGGTAGCGGGCGACCTATCAGTGAGCAGGATATTGGAGAATATGCAGTTATTGCTTATCCGCATGGGCATAAAATACAATTATAACTGGCTGGCAGGCTGGAAAATATTACATCAATAAAATAAAAATAAACAAATGAAACTAGCAGTGATTGGAGCATCTGGTTTTGTGGGCTCCGCAGTTTTAAAAGAGGCACTGAACAGGGGACACCAGGTTATCGCTATTGTACGGCATCCCGAAAAAATAACTGAACAAAATGATCATCTTTCGGTGGTTCGCGGCGATGTGACGGATACCGTGGCTTTAGCAGGACTGCTTAAAGGAAACGATGTTATTATAAGCGCGTACAATGCCGGCTGGACGAACCCCGATCTGTATAATGAGTTTTTAAAAGGATCGCAATCCATCCGGGAAGCAACAAAGCAATCGGGCGTAAAGCGGCTGCTTGTTGTGGGAGGAGCGGGAAGCTTGTTCATCGCGCCCGGCGTGCAGGTGGTTGATACCCCAGAGTTTCCTGCAGACTGGAAGCCCGGCGCTTTAGCGGCCAGGGATTATCTCAGCCTGCTGCAAAAAGAAGATCAGTTGGACTGGACTTTTTTAAGCCCCGCGTTGGAAATGCACCCAGGTATGCCCCGGCAGAGAACAAGTGTATACAGAACAGGTTTAGACAACCCGGTATTTGATTCCAATAACAAAAGCACCATATCGGTGGATGATCTTGCGGTAGCCATTGTAGACGAAGCAGAGAATCCAAAACATATTCGTCAACGCTTTACCGTTGGATACTGATGAATAAAAGTGTTAGATAAAAATAAAAAAAATAACGTAATGGCAGATACAATGAAAGTTAATATATGGTCGGACGTGCGGTGCCCGTTTTGCTATATTGGAAAAAAGAAATTTGAAATGGCTTTAGGCCGGTTTGACGATATAGATAAGGTTGAAGTGATATGGCGCAGCTTTCAGTTGGATCCGAACCTTGAGACGAAAACCGGTATAAATGCGGTTGACCATATTGCTGCAATCAAAGGTATTTCGCAGGAGCAGGCAGAAGAAATGCATAACCATGTAACCCGGGTTGCTAAGGAAGTGGGACTGGAATTTAATTTTGAAAAAGCGGTGGTTGCCAATTCGTTTAATGCACACAGGTTAATTCAGTTGGCCAAAACACGGGGCTTGGGCAATGAGGCGGAAGAGCAATTGTTTAAAGCGCATTTTACGGAAGGTAAAAATATTGACGATAATAAAGTGCTGATTCAAGCCGGCGTGGCTATCGGTCTTGATGAAAAAGACATCAGGGCAATGCTTGCTTCGGATGCTTTTGCAAAAGAAGTAAGTGAAGATGAAAGCCAGGCGCATGCTATTGGTGTAAGAGGCGTTCCGTTCTTTGTTTTCAATGGTAAATACGCTGTTTCCGGCGCTCAGTCGCCCGATGCCTTTTTGCAGGCCTTACAGCAAAGCTGGCAGGCATTTGAAAATGTGGGTAATGCTTTGCCAAAAACATAAGAAAGAAACATTGTTTCCCGGATCAACATTGTAATCAAATAATACATATTTAATAAAACAAACAACAGAAAAATTAAGATCATGAAAAAGTTATTTTCTATCCTGGTAGTCGCATTATTAAGCACCACTTTATTTGCACAAACTACCTGGAAGGTTGACCCGATGCATTCTAAGTTAACCTTTACCGTTACCCATCTCGGAATTGCCGATGTGGCAGGATTATTTAAAACCTTTGACGTTACAGCCGTTGCTAACCAACCCGATTTCAGTGATGCCGTTTTTGAACTTTCGGTAGATGTGGCTTCTATTAATACAGAAGTACAGATGCGGGATGATCACCTGAAAAGCGCCGATTTTTTTGAAGTAGCCAAATATCCTAAGATGACCTTTAAGAGTACTGCGGTTAAAAAGGTGAGTGAAAATAAATACACCCTCACCGGCGATCTTACACTGCACGGCGCTACCAAACCGGTTACGATGGATCTGTGGTACAGGGGAACAATAGAAAATCCGCAGTCGAAAGCCATTACTTCCGGTTTTCAGTTAACGGGCACTTTAAAACGTTCGGATTTTAATATCGGCCCCAAGTTTTCCGCACCCATGATCAGCGATGAGGTACAGATAAAAGCAGACGGCGAGTTTATAAAAAAATAAAGAATGGTTCTGTTTTTTAAAGAATAGCATTTTAAAATGATTCGCAAAGATTTTTTAAAGACTATAATAGCAGGAGGCGCAGCAATGACAAGTTTATCCGCATTCAACAAGTTTACCAATGAGCTGAAAGAACAGGAGCAGGTTATGCCTGTTCTGTTCATTGGTCATGGTTCGCCTATGAACGGAATTGAAGACAATGAATTTAGCCGGCGCTGGACGCAAATGGCGAAAGAAATACCAACACCAGCGGCGGTACTGGTAGTATCTGCACATTGGTTCACTAAAGGAACGCGCATAACCGCGATGGATTTTCCCGAAACCATTCACGATTTTGGCGGATTTCCACAGGCGCTTTTTGAAGTTCAGTATACGGCTCCCGGCAACCCGGTGTTGGCCGGGGAAACAGCTTCCATTGTTCATTCGGCTAAAGTGGAACTCGATCATGACTGGGGTCTTGATCATGGCGCCTGGACAGTTGTACGGCATATGTATCCCGAAGCGAATATCCCTGTATTGCAATTGAGTATTGATTATACAAAAGGGCCGCAGTACCATTACGATCTGGCTAAGGAATTGTATGCGTTAAGAAAGAAAGGCGTGCTGATTATTGGCAGCGGTAATATGGTGCATAACCTTAGAATGGTAGCATGGGATAAAATGGATGAGCCGGGCTATGGATACGACTGGGCATTGAAGATGAATGACAGCTTCAAACAACTGATCAGCGATGGCGATCACAAGCCACTGATCCATTATGAAGGTTTTGGCAGGGAAGGACAACTGGCTATTCCTACGCCGGAACACTATTTACCCCTGTTATATACTTTGGGATTAAAAACTAAGAAGGATGAAGTTGCTTTTTTTAATGATAAAGCGGTGGCGGGGTCGTTAACGATGACGTCGGTTAAGATAGGATAATGAACAACAAATGAATAAACAACAACAGCAAATCAAACAATATGTATAATCTGAAAATCATTTCATCAACCGTTCGCCCGGGCAGGAAAGGTCCTGTGGTAGCAAAATGGATAGAAAATTTAGCCAGGCAGAATGATAATTTCAATGTAGAAGTTTTGGACCTTGGTGAGATCAACCTGCCCATGATGAATGAGCCCAATCATCCAATATTGAAAAAATATCAGCATGAGCATACCAGAAAGTGGAGCGCTAAAATAGACGAAGCGGATGCCTTTATTTTTGTTACCGCGGAGTATGACTATAATTATCCTGCGCCATTAAGAAATGCATTGGAATATCTTTCTCAGGAATGGGGCTATAAACCCGCTGCTATTGTTAGCTATGGTGGCGTTTCCGCAGGCACAAGGGCTTCCAATGCTTTAAAGGCTGACTTGTCAACGTTTAGGATGGTTCCTTTGACGGAGTCAGTGAACTTCCCTTTTTTTCAGAAAAATATCAACGATCAGAACGAATTTGAAGGCGGTGAATCGGCAAACAAGGCGGCGGACAACATGCTAAGACAGTTGGTACGATGGACAAAAGGCCTGAAGGCGATAAAAGAAGACAAGGGATAAGACATCTGGCATACTAAGAAAATGAGAGATAAAAAATGTTAACTAACCGCATCATTATCCGGTGCCAAAAAATAAATTGATTTACGATGGAATTAGGACTTATAACTTTCGCCGACATGCACCCGGAAACATTTCCGGGGCCGGGAATCAATGCGCATCAACGCATTAAAGACCTGGTGGAAGAAATTCAATTGGCCGATCAGCTAGGATTAGATGTATTTGGTGTTGGTGAACATCATCGCCCCGATTATGCCGTGTCATCGCCCGCGGTAATACTGGGTGCGGCAGCGACTGTCACCAAAAACATTAAGCTCGCCAGTGCTGTAACGGTGCTGAGTTCAGACGACCCGGTTCGTGTGTTCCAGGATTTTTCCACGGTGGATCTTTTATCCGGCGGTCGTGCGGAAATAATGGCCGGCAGAGGTTCATTCATTGAATCTTTTCCTTTGTTCGGTTACGATTTGAACGACTATGATGAACTCTTTACGGAGAAATTAGACCTGTTACTGAAGCTGAATAAGAGTGAAAAGCTTTCCTGGCAGGGAAAACACCGGCCTTCATTTGATGATCTTGGCATATATCCCCGTCCATATCAGCCATCTCTTCCTGTATGGCTTGCAGCCGGCGGAACGCCTGCATCTGCGGTAAGGGCGGCTACACTTGGACTACCACTTATGTTGGCCATTATTGGTGGCAAGCCCGAACAATTTGTACCCTTTGTAAACCTGTATCGCGAAACGGCAAAAAAAGCCGGAAAGGATTTGAACCAACTGCAAATGGGCATTAACAACCATGTGTATATAGGAGAAGATTCTCAAAAAGCAGCGGATGAATTTTACCCCTATTATGCCGCTATGATGAACCGTGTTGGGCGCGACAGGGGCTGGCCGCCATTGAGCCGCCAGCAATTCGATTATTCACGATCACCCAAAAGCGCTTTAATGGTAGGCAGTGTGCAGGAGGTAATTGATAAGATACTATACGAACATGAACTGTTTGATAATACCCGTTTCCTGGCCCAGGCCAGTGTAGGCAATGTGCCGCATGCAAAAATCATGAAGTCTATAGAATTGTTTGGTACCAAAGTAGCGCCGGTTGTAAGAAAAGCGGTAAGCGGTTCAAAACAATCAGAAAAAAAATAAAAGATGAGTTATGATGAAATTGTTCAGCACGAACCTTAGTGCAAAAAGTATAAACATTTCTTTGCTTATTATGCGTATTGGGATTGCCCTGTTGATGTTTACACATGGTATTCCTAAAATACAAAAACTATCTGAAGACCCTGTTCAGTTCATGGACCTTTTAGGGTTGGGCACAACGGTTAGTTTATGTCTGGCTATTTTTGGTGAAGTGGTTTGCTCTATACTTGTTATGCTTGGACTTGGCACCCGGCTTGCCGTTATTCCATCAATGATAACCATGCTGGTGGCGGTATTTCATGTGCATATTGCAGACCCCTTTGTAAAACAGGAAATGGGACTGCATTATTTACTGACCTATACGGCGCTGTTCATTATGGGCAGTGGCAGGTATTCGCTCGATCACTATTTGTTTGCAAAAGCTCGACTTAATTGTAAAGCCGCACGCTCCTGAAGGTAATCCTGCAACAGATCATTAACCCACTGATATTAAGGTATTGATATTTATCAGGCGTTTTCATTGACGTTTGTCTATGTCATTTATTGCCTGTACTCAATGGAGCGGTCTTTAGGTGACAGTACCTTTGTTGTATCAAATTGACAGCGATTTAATAAACCATTTTTAATGATGTAAAAGACGAACGAGATGAATAATATAGAACAAATTAATCCGATGATGTGCGATTCCGAAACTGGTATTTGTGAAATACCTGAGGCGCTTACATCCCGTAATGATATCGGTGCTGCCGTCAAACAACATAAAGTCCGGGTACTTTATTTTACCGATCCGATCTGTTCATCCTGCTGGGGTATTGAACCGCAACTGCGAAAGCTGAAATTGGAATACGGTGAATATTTTGATATAGAATACAGAATGGGTGGCCTGCTGAAAGGATGGGATGTGTATAGCGGAAAAGATGTGAGCGGACCAACAAGCGTTGCACAACATTGGGACGAAGCAGGTGCTTATTACGATATGCCCATTGATGGCGATCTGTGGATAGAAGATCCTTTGACATCCTCCTATCCGCCTTCCATTGCCTTTAAAGCCGCGCAATTGCAGGGAGCGGAAAAAGGAATGAAATTTTTAAGAAGAATAAAAGAAATGGTGTTTCTGGAGAAGAAGAATATTACCAAATGGGAACACCTGCTGCAGGCTGCTATAGAAACAGGATTAGATATTGTAAAATTTAAAAATGATTTTGAAAACAGTGCGAAAGCATTATTTGAAGAAGACCTCGCGCTGGCAAGGCAATTGGGCGTGAGAGGTTTTCCAAGCCTTTTTTTTACCGATGAAGACAATAACCGGTTTTTGGTATATGGTTCCAAATCTTACGAACACTACGAACAGGCTTTACTGAAACTATATCCGGGCGCCGTAAAAAAGAGCATTGACACATCCTGGGAAAACCTTTTCGGCCATTATCCTACATTTACCACAAAAGAATTTGCTGTACTGGCCAATAAGCCCAAAGAGGATGCAGCATTTTTTTTAAATGATTTGTACCTGCAGCAAAAGATAGGAAAGCATGATTCGAAGAACGGTGTTTTATGGAAAGTAAGAAACTAAGCATAGTTGTTGCTATAAAACATTTAAAAAGTTAATCATGAAAAAAGAAATGGTAGTTATGAGCGGTGGTTTTGCAGGGATCAACCTGGCGAAGAAACAATAGCTTGGGGCATAATTTTAAATCACAAATTAAAAATAAAAATCATGAAAAGATTAGAAAGTAAAGTAGTCATCATCACAGGTGCTGCAATGGGACTTGGTCTCGCAACCGCAAAAGAACTTGCTTCACGGGGAGTCAATCTCACTCTTGTAGATTATAATGCAAAAAGTTTGGATGATGCCAGGGCAGAACTCAATAAAGAATTCCCTGATGTAAAAGTCATTACCGTTGTGGCCGATGTTTCCCGGGAAGATGCCGTAAAAAATTATGTAGATGAAACCGTAAAAGCCTTTGGCCGCATTGATGGTTTATACAACAATGCAGGTATTGAAGGTAAGCAGGCTAGCATTACTGAGTATGATGTGAACGTTTTTAAAAAAGTTATTGATATCAACCTGATGGGCGTGTATTACGCCATGCGTTATGTTATTCCTGTTATGCAGAAACAAAAATATGGACGTATTGTAAACGTTGCGTCTGTTGGTGGCATCCGTGGTGTGCTAAATCAAATGCCGTACGTTGCCAGTAAACATGCGGTTTCGGGCATGACAAAAAATGCCGCTCTTGAATACGGTCGGGACGGGATCAATACAAATGCTATTGCACCTGGTGCAATACTTACACCAATGGTTGCTGAAGCCTTCAGACAAGTTAATCCAACTGACCCAAAAGCTGCAGAAACAGAATATGCTCAGCGTAACCCTGTCAAGCGATTGGGCTTACCGCACGAAGTAGCCAAAGTAGTTGCATTTCTGTTAAGTGATGATGCGTCTTATTTGAATGGACAAACCATTGCAATTGATGGCGGAGAATCGAATGTTTATGGAAATGTTTAAGCCGTGAAATAACCAGGAGGAGCATCATAAAAAAACAACCTTCCGGGAAGAATACACAACGCTCCTTAAAAAATTTGATATATCTTTTGAAGATAAATACCTGTTTGATTTTTTTGATTAGCTTATTTGCAGGAGGCTCCTGTCCCGCCTTGCGAGGCTTGTACGATCGTCGCTATAAACATGGGCTCCTCCGGAATAAAGTACAGGAAAATACAGGCTCCGTTATAAACAATTTTAAAACCGGATCATGGAAAATAAGATACTGGGTTTGCATCACATCACCGCCATTGCCGGTAATGCAAAACGCAATTATGAATTTTATACAAAGGTTCTTGGGTTAAGAATGGTAAAAAAGACCGTGAACTTTGATGACCCGGGAACATACCATTTTTATTTTGGTGATGAGGCAGGAACACCCGGAACCATCCTCACTTTTTTTCCGTGGGAGGGAATCGGGCAGGGGAGAACAGGAACCGGCATGGCAACGGATATTGGGTATTCCGTTCCAAAAGACAGTCTTGAATTCTGGACAGACCGCTTTAAAAAGTTTAATATAAAACATGGTGAAGCGGCAGAAAGGTTTGGTGAGCAATATCTTTCTTTCCAGGATCCTGATGGTTTGAATATTGATCTTATTGTTTCAAATACTGACGACATAAGAAAACCATGGGAAACAGAAGAAGTTAATGCGGATGTGGCCGCAAAAGGTTTTCACAGTATTACGCTAACCCTGAAAAATGTAAAAGCCACTGCTGAAATACTGACGGATGTATTGGGTTACAAACTGCTGAAACAGGAGGGCAACCGTTATCGTTTTATTACAGATGCTATTGATCATGCAGCTATCGTAGATATACTGGAACTGCCCGGTACAGCCGCCGGTTATAATGCCGCCGGAACCAATCATCATATCGCTTTTAGAGTAAAAGATGATGATATTTTAATGGATTATCGTGAAAAAATTGCAGGCAGGGGTTTAAGCATTACACCAAAAATTGACCGTGATTATTTCTTCTCTTTATATTTCCGTGAACCCGGCGGCGTGTTGTTTGAACTGGCTACAGATAATCCCGGGTTTACAAAAGATGAGCCGCTGAATGAGTTGGGTACCCATCTCAAATTGCCAAAACAGTACGAATCATCAAGAGCTGAAATTGAAAAGGTTTTGCCTGTAATTGATTAGCCAATAATTTCCTTAATTTACAGCTATACCCAACCCTTTACCCATGGATCGGTCCGATTTTTTAAAAGCGCCTGATCGCTTCCGTTACTATTGACAAATTACCGGTTCATTTATTAAGGAATTCGGGAAGATTTACCTGCTGCAAAGCTTTGTTGCCGGTTTCAGACAAAGTTGAAGAACCTATTCCGTCCCGCATTTATGCCAAACCTGTGGTGGCTGCGGTGATTTTATTTAACGTTTGCTCTGAAGTTGTGATAGAATTTTATTACATCGTCAGCAAACAAATCGGGGGATTCCATTGCCGTAAAATGTCCTCCTTCCGGAATATTTTCCCAATGAACAAGATTTAAATTACTTTCCACCCATTTTTTAGGAGGAAGTAATACGTCCTTTGCAAATAGTGCCATACCTGTTGGAACTATAATCTTTCCTATTTTAGGAAGTGAATGGGTGTTTTCGTAATAAATCTGATTTGAAGTCCCAATTGAGTTGTTCAGCCAATAAATCATTATATTGTTCAGTAGCTCATCTTTGCTGTATCTGTTTTCAAGATTTCCGTTACAGTCGCTCCAGGAATAAAATTTTTCAAGAATCCAGGCACACAGACCTACTGGCGAGTCTGACAGTCCATATCCAAGTGTTAGTGGCTTGGTGGATTGAATGGACATATATGCACCTTCCTGTGAAATCCACTGCAAGACTGTTTGCCTATATTGTTTTTCCCCGTTAGAAAGATTTTCAATGTTGTTAGAAAAAACAATATCTCTTATAATTCCCACATCTGTAAGGTGAATGGCAATAAGATATTCAGGATATTTATATGCCAAATATCTCGTAACTCCTGAACCCATGTCGCCCCCTAATGCACCAAACTTTTCATAACCCAATTTTTCGGTCATTAATTGTTTCCATAAGCCGGCTATATCAGCATTATTTACTCCTATAGAATCAGGTAATGTTGAAAAGCCAAAGCCGGGCAATGAAGGAATAACAACATCGAAAGCATCATTTGAATTTCTACCAAAACGACCTGGGTCTGTGAGAATCGGAATTACCTTTTGGTAGCGAATAAAACTGTCGGGCCAACCGTGAGTAAGAATGATAGGTATTGGATTTTGTCCTTTACCTTTTATATGAAAGAAGTGAATATCCACTCCATCAACATTGCATTTAAATTGGGGATAGTTGTTTAATTGTTTTTCTTGAGTTTTCCAATCATATTCTTCTATCCAATAAGCCACAAAGTCTTTTAGGTATGTTTTGTTTGTTCCATACTCCCAATGGGAGCTATCTCTGCCGTTTGTCCATTTGGTGTTCTTAAGCCTCGTGGATAAATCATTTAAAATCTCACTGGAAACATCAATGCTAAAATTTTCAATTGCCATATTATGTTCTTTATTTTTAGCAGTGTTTGTCTCGCTGTTATTACAGCCAACAGTGCAGATAAGCGAAGTGCAGATAATAGCATTCTGTCCCGCCCGGCTGCCGAAGTTGATTATTTAGTTAAGTACAAGTTATAGATTTTGTCCGATAACATTCCGGTGGAGTAAACCAAAGCCGGTAACTGCAATTAGAGTATTCAAAGTTCTTCCTATCCTTAGCATATTTTAATTTTACTTCATTGTTTCGCAATATCTGTAAGTTTTAATCCTTCAGCAATTGAATCGGCAAACAAACCGGAAAAAGTACCTCACTTTTCAATTCTCCGGGTTGAGACTTCGGGGTACCTCGTCATAGATTTATATACAAAGCTTGCCATACTAATTCGTTTTATGCCCCACTCTTTTAGAACCTTAATTGAAATCTTGATCTTTTATTTTTTGTTTTGTCTTATAATGATTGAATATTTAGAAATTGGACAACGAAAAAAAATATTTTTAAAGGTTTTTCATTTTCAGTTTTATGATATGTCTTTCAGTTTCTGTTTTTGCTATTGATAGTGCTTTTTCAAAATTTGCCTTTGCTCTTTCGTTATCAATCCCTTCGTACAATTCACCAAGAAGTGTACAATAAAAGTGATTGTTTGGCAGATTTATTTTTTCAGCCTCAGCCAGCGCGATTTCTTTTCCTCTGGCTTTATACAAAGCATATAGCCTGTTTAAAGCAACAGCCGGTGAATAATTTATTTGCAGTAATAAATTGTAATGACGTAAAATTGATTCTCTCTTTTCCTTAGTCTCTTCTTTTCTACAATTCCAAAAAGCAATCCCTGCCTCTAAATGATAAGAGCTTAGCCTGTCTCCCCGGGCAGATAAATTTAAAAAATGAATACCTTGTTCTATCAAATTCTGATCCCAGAGATTTTCATCCTGCTCATCATATAAAATAAAATCGTTGTCGGCATTTTGCCGCGCATCAAGCCTTGAAGCATGAAAAGACATCAAAGCAATCAAAGCATTTGTTTTCGGCAAGTTGGTCTTGCTGTACTCTGTAAGCATCAAACCCAACCTGAGGGCTTCCATGCAAAAATCTTTTCGTAACGTTTTATTTTGAGTGGTTGAATAATATCCTTCATTAAAAAGTAAATAAATGATGTGCAAAACATTGTCAAGCCGGGTATCAATCTCATTCTCAGGCGGCATTTCCAATTGAACCTTTTCCGCTCTTAATTTTTCTTTTGCCCTGAATAATCTTTTATTGATCGTTTCTTTATTACTATAAAATGCTTCTGCTATTTCTTCAATTCCAAAACCGCAGAGTACACGCAGCGCAAGGGCTATCTGTGCTTCACTTGCAATAGCAGGATCACAAATAGCGAACATCATTTCCAATTGGCTGTCTTTAATATTTTCTGTTGAAAAATCCATCTCTCTCGTTTCTGCAATGGTATCTGCTGATAATTTTATTTGAGGAATTATTTTTTCGTCAAAGATTTTTTTACGTCTGAAGTGATATAAAGTTTTTTGTTTGGCCACCGCATATAGCCATGCCGTTGGGTTTGCAGGAATACCCTTTTCTGTCCAGAATTCAGTTGCAGTTAAAAAGGTCTCACTGACGATGTCTTCAGCGATTGCAATGTGTTGCAGTCCATAAAGTTTACTTATGACCGCAATCATTTTTGCAAATTCCTTTCGAAATAAATCGGGTATGAGTTCTGTTTCTTCACTCATTTTTTAATAATGAAACTTATCTTTTTGTAAAAGTAGAGATACCATCTCTGTGCTTATTCTTTAATCAAAAAAGCCTCTCTTATTTCTACGCTACCACCTATCTCCAACACAGGACAACCATGTGCCAGGGTAGTTGCTTCGTCTAAATTATCAACTTTTATTATGGCAAGGCCGCCCAGCTTTTCTTTTAATTCAACAAAAGGGCCATCAGTTATTACCCCGCTTGGTTTCAAAACTTTCCCTTCTTCGGAAAGTCCAAAACCAGTGCTCGATAACTTTACTTCCTCGGGGAATCCACTAAGCCAGTCATTCCATTTTTTTCGATAAGCCTTTATTTTTTCTGAATCAAAGTCAGGGCTCTTCAGTTCTGGTCGCCTGAATAATAAAACGAATTCTTTCATATTGATCTGTTTTAATTTTATTGTTTTCGTCAAAAACCTTGCCTGCCGAACTAACGGTCAGCAGGCAAGGTAATTTTCTTGTATCATTCATTAGTTCAATACTAATTGGCATGCGGCTGCCATTGTCCTGGCTGATAATCTCCTGCCGGGGTTTTAAATGCGATATTAATACGATTGTAAGTATTGATTGTGGTAACCGCCACGGTTAAGTCTACCAATTCTTCTTCAGAAAACTGGCGACGCGCTTCTTCATAAACTTCATCCGGTACGTTGCCGTCTTTCAGTTTGGTTACAGCTTCTGCCCATGCCAGTGCCGCACGTTCGCGCTCTGAATAAAAAGGTGCCTCACGCCATGCATCCATCGTATATAAACGTTGTTCGGTTTCACCTGCCAGGCGCAGATCTTTTGAATGCATGTCAAGGCAATAAGCGCAACCATTTATTTGTGATACCCTGAAATCAATTAAATTAAACAGCTGCGGTTCAACCGGTGATTTAGCGAGATACATATTCAGTCCACCCAATGCTTTGATTACTTTTTGTCCTTTTTCTAATAGATTGATTCTTTGATTCATTTTTAATTTTTTTTATTATTGAAATTGTTACACTTTAATAATGACTGAACTTTTTAAAACAGGACATAAAATATAGTTTTTCTTTTTACCCACTTATCTGGAAATACAAAGTTTAAAAAAATTATAGTTGATCAATAATACAATAATCGTAGCGAATCTTTACTACTACAAAATTTGTAAATTTGCTAATGCTGTTTCATTTGGGGCGCTTATCATGGCATCATGTCCGCCGGACAGCATCTGGTGACAGTTAAAGCCCATGCGCCTGGCCCTTTCACCAGCATTGACAAACCAGGGGAAACCGGAAAGTTGAATGAATGTTCCTGAAATACCGCTTCCTGGATTGGTAAGATTTATTATTTCAGTAAAGGTCTTGTATGGTTGGTCGCCAACCCTGGGCTTTGCCCAATCAATATCTTTTCTATCTCTAACACCAAGGTCTTCAATTTTTCCAAGAAATGGAATTCTCCACCCATCACCTTTTGACGATACTATTGTATTCAATGACGGTATGATAAGATAATCCACAACGGATTTTTTATTTTCCGGAAAAAAAGCATCCAGATACACAAGTCTTGAAATTCTATTGGCTACTTTTTCTGCTACGCCGGAAATAACCATACCAGCGTAGCTATGTCCAACCAGTATTACATTGTATAAATCTTCGTATTCAAGCATTGAAACAATATCTTCAATATGCGTACTTAAATCAATCTGTGGTGTAAGTAAGTGTGACCGCTCCCCAAGCCCTGTATTGACAGATGATTGTAATTGATTAACTACATCAAAGTCTGAAGTGATCGAGTTGTGCTAAAGTTACGATTAACCATCTTTTTTTTATTTCGCAAAATACTTTTCATCCCTTCCAGGTAATTTCTGCATTTCGGTTTCCAGTCACTGATAATATCATCTTGTTGTACCCTGTACGAATTCGTAATGAAGCCAATTATATTTTTGCCCATAAGTAGCTTTGCTAAAAATAAGGGGATGGAAAATGGTTTTTTGCTGCCTGTGAGCGTAGCTATTCCATTAGCAAAATCTTTGAATTGAATAGGAGAAAAGTCACTAAAATTGATTGTTTTGTTTTTTAACCGCTGAAAATTTTCTAATGAATACACAACCGCATTCGCAGCATCATCCACACTTATCAGGTTCCAATAAAAGTCTCCTTTACCAATAATGGGCATTTTGCGTTTGCGAACGGAATCGAATAAATAGGTTGTATTCCAGGAATCTTCAGAATAAAAACTTCCGAAACGAAGAATAACATGTCCGGTTCTTTTTTCGGACCGAATCATATTTTCCATTTCAACAGCAGATTTTGTCCATCGTATTTGTTCTTTAGCAATTGGCGTTTCGGAAGTTACAGTTGCTCCATTTTATTTCCGTAAAGAATAGTTACACTTTCCTGAATAAATATTTTTATGTTGTTTGCCACAGCAGCCTGCAACAACGCCTTTGTTCCCTCCGTTCTTATTTTATCGTTTTCCTTCCAATCATTCAGTTTGTTAGGGATTGGTTTCCTTGGGATATGTGTTGCAAAATGGAAAATTGCATCACACTTTTTTGTGGCTGCAATCATTTCGTCCGGGTTAAATAAGTTCCCTGTAACTACTTCCACACCCGCTTGCTTTAGCTGCAAAGAATTACTTGCTGAGCGGCTTAGTGCAACAACCTTGATATTTTTTTCGCTTAATAATTTCACAACCCGTGTTCCGAGAACGCCAGTTGCGCCCGTAATAAAAATCCGGTTTGCAATTAATTGATTTGACATATCATGAATTTTTTTTTGTTATTAATATTGTCACATTATAATAATGATAGAACTTTTCAAAATAGGACAGCAAGCAAATAACATTCAATTCCAACACCACAGAGAACACGCAACGAGACGGTTGTCTGCACTTCGCCTCCAATACGATATTTGTAATCCAGCTTTGCAGCGGATATTTACGCTCATCCATTATTCACCTTTTAAAGTTCATCACACTCAAATCCTAATCTTAATACGGCCTGCTGAATACGACGTTCATTAATTTCCGGATCGCACTCCAGGCGCAGAATGTTTTCCCAATCATCCAAATCAACATTCACACGATATACACCATCCATCTTTTCCAGTTCGGCGCACACTTTAGATGCTTTATAATTATCGTCAATATTTGAACGAAATACCAGAATGTTTTTGGCCGCTACAAAAATTTCAGTTAATTCCAATGTTTAAATATTTAGTAATAACAAAATGGAAATAAGAGTGATTCAAAACGCTTCTGCGTAAACTCTTCTATTGAGTTTTTAGGAATAATAGTTATCAGGCTTAGCTTCTGCTTCGCCAAAAACAATATCATCATTACCTCTGAAATTTACACTTACGTCAAAATGCCTGCAATGGGCCTCTACTTTTTGTCTAACTTCCTTTCAATGACTGTTGACCCCGTTGCATTGGATTTAACGATGAACCAGTTTTTATTGTCCTGCAATACAATCCTATAAAAATGTTCGCTGTTTGATCGCACTTCTGAAATGCCGAATATGGTTTTCCCCTGATATTTTTTATTTATTTTTTCACGAATGAAAGGTTCCAGTGCATTTTCTTTATAATATTCTATTGTCCGTGTTATTTCTCCGTTTAAATTAAGGAAAACTCTTTCGGTTACATTGTTATCCTTTTTAAAGAACACCTCATAAGAATCACCTGAATCAAAGAACACGGGATTCTTTATCTGTGGAAATTCATGATAAAATAATTCTTTGATCTTTTCCGGCGCTCCCGGTCCGGAAATGGCAAAAGTGCCGGTTGAAGCAATGATTGAAATGAAGCATAGAAAAATAATTTTTTTCATATTTTTAATTTTGATGGTGAAGAGGCAGGTCGTTTTGAAATGTATTTTGTTGATACCTGATAATGATTGAACATTTCAAAATTGGACAAGAGGAACAATTTATTTTGTAAGATTATTCATACCGGTGTCATACTGCTCCAACATGTAATCCGCACAATTGTGTCAATCAGGGCTAAGATCAGATACGGACCTGCTACTCTTGAAATCTGCAGGCGCCGATCCTGTTAATGTACGATGAGCAACCTGCCTTCAGTCTTCCTGAAACACGCTGTTCAGCGAAACCTTGTTTTGCAACGAATGGGTGTAAGACGATAATTCGTTGAGGAATTTCTCTGCCTGCTCCTTGATTTCATTTCGCACAGGTTCGTAAAAATGGCTGATCTGCTTTTCTTGTTAACTTTCATTTTGATTTGTTTTAGAAGATTAAATTGGAAACCGGACTGTGCCGGTACCTCTTTTGTAACCTGTTTTTTGCGGAAGGGGAGACTTGGTTATCCGCGGAAAGATTTTATTATTCATTTTATTTTGAATTTATTGCGTTATACGCTTTCTCTAAATCATTAATTCATATTTTATTTTTTTGCCATTATTAAATTGTTTACACCTTAATAAGGATTGAACGCTCATAAATTGGACATGCGATGTTTTTTTAATAGTAATGCCTTCATGCAAACTTCAGCCAGAGCGAACATTCCGTTGAAGCTCAATAGCAGGGATATTTTCGGACAGCAGGAAACCAAAACCTGCTTTGAAAAATACTATGGGAAGTATCCGGTAAGCATAAATAAGCCCGGCAGGTACGTGCATGTAAAGGATGATGGTATATATACCTACATGTATGAGATTGATGATGATATTAATGAACCGACAGATGGAAAGAGAAAAAGATGGAAAAAGATGGCTGGAGTTTTTCCTGGTATAAGCATTACTTTCTCTTTCTCCAAAAATCGGGTTACTGTTTTTCAAACAATAACCCGATGAAATAAGTTATATGCCTTTAATATTCGCGTCTCTTCAGTTACATTTCCTTCATTATTTCAGAAAATATCCTGTAAGACTTCACCCTGTCTTCATGATCGTATATATTGGAAACAACCATGATTTCATTCACTCCCGTTTGCTCTAAAAAGTCTTCGGTTTTTTTCTTTACTGTTTCCCTGTTGCCCACAAAACTGTACTTCAACATTTGCTGTAAAGCAGGGTTTTCCAATAGCCCTCGCAGCTCGGGCGTCATTTCGGTGGGTTCCTGGAGGTATGCGGAAACTCCTGTAAAAACAGCAAGAAACATCCGGATCAAAGAAGTTGAAATTTTTTCCGCTTCTTCGTTTGTATCTGCTGCCATAACATTGATACAGGCAATGGTGTAAGGCTCCTGCAAAAATTCAGATGGTTGAAAATTATTGTAATAAATATTGAGCGCTTCAAACATATGGGTAGTTGCAAAATGACTGGCAAAGGCATAAGGCAACCCCTTTGCTGCCGCCAAATGTGCGCTGTCGGTGCTGGAACCCAAAATGTACAGGGGAACATCCACCCCTTCTGCAACAGTAACCCGTACTTTAGCGGCACTGTTTGCCGGGGAAAAATATTGCTGAATCTGACTTATTTCTTCCGGAAATTTATACACCGACTGCATCCTGTCTGAGCGAATGGCCTGAGCTGTAACCTGGTCTGTACCCGGAGCTCTTCCCAGTCCGAGATCAATACGGTTGGGATAAAGGGAACCCAGAGTGCCAAACTGCTCGGCCACGATAAGTGGCGAGTGATTGGGCAGCATAATTCCGCCGGAACCCACTCTTATTTTCTTTGTTCGACCTGCTATGTAGCCAATGAGTACCGCTGTGGCGGAACTGGCAATACCAATTGCATTGTGATGCTCTGCCAGCCAAAAGCGATTGTAACCAAAAGCTTCTGCCTCCTGCGCCAGGCGGAGACTTTTTGTAAAGGTTTCTGCCGGAGTGCTTCCGTTGGAAACAGTGGCCAATTCTAATATGGAATACGGTATATGCTTTCGATTCATTGTCATTTCAATTCCCCGGTTTTTTGCAGTGATGATTATGACGCCATACCAACATACGCCCTTTTGATTTATTAATTATTTATTTTTAAAAAGAAGGACACTACAAAATCTACTGCCTTTTTACAATGCAGCGGGTTCTGCTACTGCTTGTTTTACAAACTGTGCATTAGCCAGCAATTTTACTTCTTCACCCAATGCAATGCCTCCTGTTTCTGTAAACATGCCAAAACTTACGCCAAAATCTTTACGGTTTATTTTACCGCTCAGCGAAAATCCAATGCGGGTATTGCCCCAGGGATCTTTTGTAATTCCACCAAACTCAGCATCCAGCACTATATTTTTTCTCACGCCCCTCATTGTCAGCACTCCATAAACCTTATAATCTTCCTCGTCCAGTTTTTCTACTTTTTCTGCTTCAAAGATCAATTGAGGATGATTTTCAACATCAAAAAAATCATTGTTCTTTAAATGCGCATCCCTTTGTTCATTATTGGTACTGATAGAATTAACATCTGCGGTAAAAATTGCTTTGGCCGTAGCAAAATCTTCAGCTTCCATTTCGATACTCCCTTCAAACCGGTTAAACTGCCCTGTTACGGTTGAGATCATCAAATGTTTTACTTTAAACTGAATCTCGGAATGTGTGGGGTCTATTGCCCATTTGGTCGTTGTCATTTTTTTTGTTTTTAAATTGTATGTGGTTATTATTATAAATTTTGCAGCACTGCTGGCAGGGCTTTCCGAAGTGGGGAAAATTCCGTTCACCCCATTTTGGTAAATCGCTTGTTAACGGCTGCCTTACTGTTCATTGCTAACACTGAGGTTTAATTTCAGCTTTTTAGTTAGCCTTTGTAAAAAATGAAATGTCATTCATTTTGCCTTGACGGTATTCGCTGTATAGTCGTGAAATATCTTCCTGACTGTCTCCAATAAAGGGTCCGTGAGAAACGATAGGATTGCCCTGTGGTTGTGCTGAATATAAAAGAAAACGAACTCCGGTATCACCGGCAGTCAATCTTAATTCACTTGAAGTGTTGTCAGTATATCTATCCAGCCAACCAACCTGGTTTTGACTAATAATTTTATCATCGTCACCTGCTTTTAAACTTCCTTCCAATACATATAAAAAAGTAGTGAAGGATGATGGAATATTTTGGAGCGTTGATATGCCTGCCTGCATTTGAATGTCTGCAAGTATCAGGGGAACATAATTGGATACAGGTGATGTAACGCCTGCAAATGAACCGCTATAAATCTTTATGTTCAATCCATTTTCAGATACTATTGGAACATCCTTCAATGACAAATCCTGCAGCTTTGGCATAGTCCATCTTTTATCTTTTGGGAGATTTAGCCACAACTGCATAAGACGCATTTTGACTTTCTTATCAATTGTTTCCGTGTGAACCACTCCGCTACCTGCTGTCATTATCTGCAAATCGCCAGCTTTCATTTTATGAGCGCCATCACCCATTTCGCCTTCAATCAACAAACTAACAGTTTCAAAACCGGCATGTGGATGTGGTCCACCCACTGGCACTTCGTCCTTCTTATCAAGCATATCATCCATTAATACAATGAAAGGGTCACTTTGTGTGTAGTCGGTTTGAATAACAGCGCGGGCTGTATGTCCTGCTCCCAAAAATCCCGGACGAGGCTGGGGAGTTTGAACGTTAATTAGTTTTCTTTTGGTGGTCATAGTATTTTCTTTTAATGTTATATATTCAACTTTAATTCGTTAATGCAAATTTACCATTATTTACTATACCTTTGTAAGTACTATACCAATGTATAGCACTATACTTTATGATAGCCAAACAAAAAGCAATGAAAAAATCGGTTGAACCCGTGCACTCAGAATGTATGGGGATGTTACGCCCGATACGGGATGCATTAGATGTTTTAAATGGCAAATGGAAACTTCCCATTATTGTAGCGTTAACCTTCGGCGAAAAGCGTTTCGGGGAAATATCGAAAGAGGTTCAGGGCATTACCGACAGAATGCTATCCAAGGAACTGCGCGACCTGGAGATAAACGGGCTTGTAAAGCGCACAGTGGAAGACGCTTATCCTGTTAAAGTTACTTATGCCTTAACGCCGCACAGTAAATCGCTTAACGAGGTAATTGAATCGTTAAAGAAGTGGGGAATATTGCATAGAAAAAATATTTTGCAGCGTTCATTAAAGAAATAGATAATTCCTTAAAAGAGCAACTTGAAATGTATTCGCAAAACGAATAAAAAAAAATTAACTTACCTCCAAATAATATATGCATAAAGGCCGATTGGAAGCATTTAGTGATGGAGTTATTGCCATTATTATAACCATTATGGTTTTAGAGCTGAAGATTCCGCATACTGATAACATTGCCGGGCTTAAGCCTCTATGGCCTGTGCTGATGAGCTATATGCTCAGCTTTATTTATGTGGGCATTTACTGGAATAACCACCATCACATGCTGTTTGCCGTGGAAAAGATCAATGGTACCGTATTGTGGGCCAATCTGCATTTGCTTTTTTGGCTGTCCTTAATTCCGTTTGTAACTGCCTGGATGGGTGAAAATCATTTTACGAAATGGCCCGTTGTATTATATGGTATTGTTTTGATCATGAATGCCATTGCTTATACGATCCTGGCGGCAATACTCATGAAACGGGAAGGGAAAGAGAGTAAACTTTCAAAGGCATTTGGTAAGGACTGGAAGAGCAAGCTATGTGTTTTGATTTATGCTGTGGCTATCGGTATGGCATTTATAACCACAACCATCAGCTTAATGCTTTACCTGTTGGTTGCCATTATCTGGTTTATTCCTGACCTGCGTATTGAAAGAGTTTTGACGGGCAGTGAAAAATACTGATACCATGCTATGATAATCTGGGCTTTAAATATTTAATTCTTAAAAAAAGATTATGGAAGATGTTAAACTGGAACTGAATGAAAAAGGACATGGGCATTTTTATATTTTAGATGGAGAAGAACAGGTGGCAGAAATGGTGATAAGTATTGCTGGTGATATGTTAACGGTGTATCATACCGAAGTGCTGCCGAAGGCAGAAGGCAAAGGTTTGGCAAAGCAATTACTGGCTGCCATGGTGGATCATGCCCGGAAAAATGGGTTGAAAGTAATTCCGCTTTGTCCTTACGTACATGCACAGTTTAAGCGACACCCGGATGACTATGCGGATGTGTGGCATAAGTCTGATCAATAAAAAACAATACTGTTGACCAACGGAAAGATCATCGCTTCTGCGGAAGCGGAAAATAACGGAGAACAATACACTACCCCGGTACGATCAGGTGAACATGCCTGGGTGGCCGATGAGGCGGAAGCAGTGGGAGGGAAGAATGCAGGTCCAGCCCCGGGCGATTATCTGTGTATGGCCCTGGCATCCTGTAAAGCCATTACGCTGCGCATGTATGTGCAGCGCAAGCAATGGAATATTGATGTGATTAACGTAAAAGTAAGCCTGGTGAGAAGTAATGAAATACCTGCGGGTACGAATACATTTTATTGTAAGGTTAGCGTAAGCGGCAGCATGGATGAAGAGCAGCAAAAAAGAATATTGCATATAGCCAAAGCCTGCCCGGTTAGCCGCTTGCCAAGTAAGGCCAATGAAGTGGTTACTGTTATTTTGTAAAAGATTATGCGAAATGAAACTTATAATTAAAAATATGGTTTGTCCCCGCTGCATTAGTTCGGTGGAGCAAATTTTAAAAGACAATAAATTGCAAGCCCAATACATACGTTTGGGAGAAGTGGAATTAACCAAAGATCCCGGTAAAAATAAATTGGAGCAGTTTTCCGGGGATCTTACCAAAAACGGGTTTGAATTATTAGACGACCAGAAAATGCAGTTGATCGAAAAAATTAAGAACCTGCTGATCGGCAAAGTGCAGCAAGGAAATGTAGAAGATCATTTTAGCGTAAGCAAATTCCTGGGAAAAAAAATATTTAAAGATTATTCTGCGCTCAGTAAATTATTCTCTGAAGTGGAAGGCATCACCATTGAGCAATTCTTCATTTTGCAAAAAATAGAAAAAGTAAAAGAATGGCTCATGTACAATGAGCTGTCTTTAAACCAGATTGCCTTCAATTTGGGCTACAGCAGTACACAGCATTTGAGCAACCAGTTTAAAAAACTCACCGGAATGACGCCAACACAATTCAAACAATTAGGCGCAGCGCACCGCAAAGGGCTGGATGCTGTTCACTAATGATCCGCTTCTGCAATTAAGTATACTTTTTATCCATAACAATGTAACAGCGTCTGCACTATAGTTTGGAACTT
This sequence comes from Agriterribacter humi, assembly GCF_009192765.1. Taxonomy (GTDB): domain Bacteria; phylum Bacteroidota; class Bacteroidia; order Chitinophagales; family Chitinophagaceae; genus Agriterribacter; species Agriterribacter humi. The sequence goes on from NZ_VOHQ01000002.1 coordinate 769,043, forward strand.
TGTATCATTAAACTTACGGGAAGATGAATACAAAGAACCAGGCGTATAATTTGCCTTTGACAGGAGTGGAAAGTGAACATTGCGCATTGATCGTTGATAAGGGATTAAGTAAGATAGGAGGCATTACCGCGCATAAAGTGGAACTGAACAACAAAAGAGCGGTTATTGATACAGGCGATGCAGTGGAGATATTGCCGCAGGCGGTTAAGGCTATCCGTGACCTGGGCTATGGGGTAGATACCATAAAGCAATCCTTCCCGGTGCTTAATATGACTTGCGCTTCCTGTGCCAGTAGTTCCGAAAGTATTTTGCAAAATCAGCCCGGCGTTATAAACGTAGCCGTTAATTACGCCAACGGAAACGCGCTGGTGGAATATATTCCAACGGTTACCGGCCCTGCGCAGTTAAAAGCAGCACTACAGGGCATAGGGTACGACCTTGTGATTGATGAAAGTGAAGATGCGAAAGATGCGCTTGAAGCGCTGCAGCAAAAGCAATGCAAAGCGCTCAAGGCGAAAACCATTGCTGCTGCAGCGCTTTCCGTACCTGTTGTAATAATCGGCATGTTCTTTATGGCTATGCCTTACGCCAACTATATCATGTGGGTATTGAGCACACCGGTTATTTTTATTTTTGGAAAACAATTTTTTGTGGGCGCCTGGAAACAAACAAAGCACCGCTCGGCTAATATGGACACCCTGGTAGCATTGAGTACCGGGGTAGCGTATTTGTTCAGTGCTTTTAATACTTTGTTCCCTTCTTACTGGCATAGCAAAGGGTTGCACGCACATGTGTATTTTGAAGCCGCGGCGGTAATCATCGCGTTTATATTGCTGGGAAAGTTATTAGAAGAAAAGGCGAAAGGAAATACTTCATCAGCCATTAAAAAACTCATGGGCTTACAGCCTAAAACCGTTACCGTGATACATGAAGGTGGCCACCAGGCAGAAATGCCTGTTACGGGTGTAACAGTGGGTATAACCTTATTGGTAAAACCGGGTGAAAGAATACCCGTGGATGGAACCGTAAGTTCGGGTAATTCTTTTGTGGATGAAAGCATGATCAGCGGCGAACCTGTACCGGTTGAAAAAACAAATGGCGAAAAAGTATTTGCAGGAACCATTAATCAAAAAGGAAGTTTTCAGTTTATTGCCGGCAAAGTAGGCGGCGACACGGTGCTTGCACATATTATTAAAATGGTGCAGGAAGCCCAGGGCAGTAAAGCGCCTGTACAAAAATTAGTAGATAAGATCGCCGGTATTTTTGTTCCGGTAGTAATAGGCATTGCATTGCTAAGCTTGGTGTTATGGATTATTTTAGGAGGCGACAATGGGTTTACCCACGGATTACTGGCAATGATTACCGTACTGGTTATCGCTTGTCCGTGCGCGTTAGGACTGGCTACGCCAACAGCCATTATGGTGGGTGTGGGCAAGGGTGCTGAAAATGGTATCCTTATCAAAGATGCCGAAAGCCTGGAGCTGGCAAAAAAAGCAGACACTGTTATTCTCGACAAAACCGGAACCATAACGGAAGGCAGACCGGCGGTTACAGATATTTTTTGGCTGAATAACGATGCAAAGGATATTGCTGTTCTCTTATCTGTTGAAAAGCAATCGGAGCATCCCCTCGCTGAAGCGGTAGTAAAATATTTTAGTACTGTGCATGGTTTACCTGTACAGCATTTTGAGAGTTTAACGGGTTTTGGTGCAAAAGCGCGGGTAAATGATCAAACCTGGTATGTGGGCAATCTGCCATTGCTGCAAAAAAATAATATAACTGTTCCGGATCAGTTACAGCATGCGGCGGAAAAATGGCTGGCAGAAGCTAAAACGGTGATCTACTTTGCCAATGAAAAGCAGGCGCTGGCAGCAGTGGCCATCGCGGATACTATAAAAGCCTCTTCTGCAGAAGCCATAAAGCAATTGCAGGATGACGGTATAACAGTTTATATGCTTACAGGCGATAATGCCGCTACGGCAAAAGCTATTGCAGACCAGGTGGGGATAAAGCACTTTAAAGCGGAAGTATTGCCGGCGCAAAAGGCGGAGTTTGTAAAAGCCCTGCAGCAGCAGGGTAAAACAGTGGCTATGGTAGGCGATGGTATCAACGACAGTACCGCACTGGCACAGGCGGATGTGAGCATTGCCATGGGCAAAGGCAGCGATATTGCTATGGATGTGGCCAAAATGACCATCATTTCATCCGATCTTTCTAAAATCCCCAAAGCCATCCGGTTATCAAAACATACAGTTGCTACCATTAAACAAAACCTGTTCTGGGCATTTATTTATAACTTTATAGGCATACCCATAGCTGCAGGTATTTTATATCCCCTTAATGGATACCTTTTAAACCCGATGATTGCAGGGGCGGCAATGGCACTAAGTTCCGTAAGTGTAGTGGCAAACAGCTTAAGGTTGAAGTGGTTGAAATTGTGAAACGTTTGATGCTATGCATCCAATAAAGTATAATATATTTCAAAAAGGATATAACAGTACGCATCGCCATGCAAGTACCTTTATGGACAAAAAAAAGAAATGAATAAAATACTGCATACTATAAAAAAACTTTTCAAGAACTGGTTTACCAAAAGCTGCTGCAAGTAGGAGCGGGAGGTATTGTGGTAAACAGGTACTTAATCAATAAAACAGAAAATCATGAAAACAATACAGCTCAAAACGAATATCAATTGCAGCGGATGTGTGGAAAAGGTAACGCCTTCGCTCAATGAAACTTTTGGTGAAACCAACTGGAAGGTAGATACCACAGATCCTAAGAAGGTATTAACGGTTATTGCAGAAAATGTGGATGAAAGGGATGTGATAAAAGCGGTGGAAAGAGCGGGCTATAAAGCTGAACAACTAATGGAGCAATAATAAAATAAAAATATGATGAAGAAGGATGCAGTTAAAAAGCCAGTAACCGGAACCAATCCGCTATTGCAATCATTTATGGTTATTACTTTAGTGGTTTTGTTTGCCGCATGTAAACAGGGAAGCTCAACTTCAGTAATTAGTCAAACCTTTGAAGGTAATGGTGATGATCTGGAAAGGGTTACCCAGGAAATGGTTGCCCCACCGCTTTTACCTAAGCATCAACAAGTAGCTGCTGGTGGTCCAAAGATCGTTGAAGTTACTTTGGTAATAGCCGAAAAGAAAATAGAAATAGCCCCGGGCGATTCCATTTGGGCAATGACGTTTAATGGTTCGGTACCCGGCCCTATGATCGTTGTACACCAGGATGATTTTGTAGAGTTAACGCTTAAAAACCCTGCCACCAATACCCAGATCCATAATATAGATTTTCATGCGGCAACAGGTAAAATGGGCGGAGGCGATATATCTACTATTAACCCAGGGCAGCAGGTGAAATTCAGGTTCAGGGCTACCCGGACGGGTGTTTTTGTATACCATTGCGCACCCGGTGGAATGATGGTGCCCATGCACGTTGTTTCCGGTATGAATGGCGCCATAATGGTGCTGCCACGTGAAGGACTAAAAGATGAGAAAGGCAACCCGGTTACTTACGATAAGGCCTATTATATTGCTGAACAGGATTATTATTTGCCCAAAGACGCTGATGGTAAATTTAAAAACATTGCCACACCACAACAGAGCATGCAGGAAATGGAAACCGCTATCAAAACCCTTACCCCCACGCATATTGTTTTTAATGGGAGAAAAGGTGCATTGATAGGAAAAAATGCGCTTACTGCCAAAGTGGGAGAAAAGGTTTTATTCATTACTTCACAGGCCAACCGCGATACCCGTATCCACCTGATTGGCGGTCATGCCGACCTGTATTGGCCGGGAGGAAAATTCAATAATCAGCCCTATACCGATCTCGAAACATGGTCCATACCCGGAGGCTCTGCTGCTGCGGCATTATATAAATTTCGTGAGCCAGGCACTTATGTTTATTTAAACCACAACCTGATAGAAGCTTTCGCTTTTGGCGCCATTGCCCAGATAAAAGTGGAAGGAGAATGGGATAACAGCCTAATGAAGCAGATTGAAAAACCGGGCGCGATAAAATAATTTTGTGCAACTTTTCAAAATACAGGTTATGAAACATAACAATATAATAGAATTATTAGGCGATAAAGCAAGCTACTTTTTAAATCATACCTGCACTACCATTGATAAAAAAACGATCCATCTTCCTTCGGCAGATCATGTGTCGGAAATTTGGGCCAACAGTAACCGCAGTAACCAGGTATTGCGCAGCCTGCAGATTTTATTGGATCACGGCCGTTTGGGTGGAACAGGCTATTGCAGCATTTTCCCGGTAGATCAGGGTATTGAGCATAGCGCAGGTTCTGCATTTGCGCCTAACCCGCTTTATTTTGATCCTGAAAATATTATTAAGCTGGCTATAGAAGGTGGCTGCAATGCTGTTGCTTCAACATTTGGTGTGTTAGGTATTATGAGCCGCCAGTATGCGCATAAGATTCCTTTTGTTGTAAAGATCAATCACAATGAATTTTTAAGCTTTCCTAACCGATACGATCAAACGCTGTTTGGAACCGTTAGAAGTGCATGGAATATGGGTGCTGTTGCCATTGGCGCTACTATTTACTGGGGAAGCGCCGAAAGCGCCCGCCAGCTTAAAGAAGTAGCTGAAGCTTTTGAAATGGCACATGAACTGGGAATGGCTACCATTTTATGGTGCTATACCCGCAACAATGCATTTAAAGTGGGTGGTACAGATTATCATACTTCGGCCGATCTTACAGGGCAAGCCAATCACCTGGGCGTTACCATACAGGCCGATATCATAAAACAAAAATTACCCACCAACAACGGCGGCTACCTGGCAACAAAGCATGGCAAAACCAGCCCGCTGATATACGACAAACTAACTACAGATCATCCTATTGATTTAACCCGTTACCAGGTATTGAATTGCTATAGCGGCAGGGTAGGTTTAATTAATAGTGGGGGCGAAAGCAAAGGTGAAAGTGATCTGCAGGAAGCGGTAACCACTGCGGTAATCAACAAGCGTGCCGGCGGCATGGGCCTGATTTTAGGCAGAAAGGCGTTTCAGCGTCCTTTCAGCGAAGGCGTAGAGATGCTGCAAGCCATACAGGACGTGTACCTGGACAAGGATATTACAATTGCTTAATGTGTTTTATAAAAGGTTACCGGAATATTGACAAATATCATGTCTAAATAAGCCATTCTTTATTTACTTTTGCAGTTACAAATGAAAAAAATTCTTGTCATAGCACTGATCATGCTTTATGGGGCTTCCAGTTCGGGAGTCACGCTTCAGTTGCATTATTGTTGTGGCAAGTTTAAGAATATTGAATGGAAACAGGTTAAAGATGATGGCTGCGGCAGTGAACACACAATGGGTGCAAAGCCCTGCTGCGAATACAAAGCTGTTTCCTTTTCGGAAGATAAGGATTACACCAACCCCGAGCTTGCCGTAAAAGCATTTAAAGCCAATGCGGTAGCCATACCAGTCAGCCTCATCGCTTTTCCCGGAGAATCTGTATTTTCTCAGCGTCTTCCCATTGTTTTTGCTGTGCAAACGATGCAGCACAAGCCACCTTTATTTCTACTCCATAGTGTGTTTAGGATTTGATTTTAAAAACAGAAGCACCGTTCCCTGTTTTTTTAATCAAAATACACATTTATGATAAAAGCTTTTCAGTATACAGCTATCGCTGTACTCTCTCTATTTATAGTTTTAACTGCTGCTGCCCAAAATAACGGCAGTTCTGAAACAACATCTTTTAAAGTATCCGGAGCCTGTAGCATGTGCCAGCAGCGTATAGAAAAATCGCTCGGCATTAAAGGCGTTAAAAAAGCCAAATGGAATGTAAACACGCAAATGCTTGCGCTTACTTACGAACCATCGGTTATCAGCCTGGAAGATATACATGCACGAATAGCCGCCGTTGGCCATGATACGGAATTAAAAAAAGCCGCCGATAAAACCTATAATGCTTTACCGGAATGTTGCTTTTACAGAGATCTGGAAGCGGATAGCGATAACACCGCTGCATTACCTCAAAGCAATGAACCGGTCATAACCGGCGTGGTGCTGGCAGAAGACAACAAAGGCAATTTTACCGCACTTGCAGGGGCAACCATTGTCTGGCTGAATACACATAAAGGCACTACATCCGATAAGCATGGTGTATTTTCTCTTCCCCCTCAAGAAACAACCTCGCCACTCGTGATCAGCTATACCGGTTACCGGTCCGATACCGTACAGGTAACAGATAACAGTGCATTGCATGTTGTAATGGCGTCTGACCAACAGCTGAATACCATTACGGTAACGGCAAGGCGAAAAAGTATGTTTGTGAATACGTCCAGCGCCTTTCGAGCCACCACCATTACTTCCAAAGAATTAATGAAAGCAGCCTGTTGTAATCTTAGTGAAAGTTTTGAGACCAATCCATCGGTAGATGTGTCGTACAGCGATGCCGTAACAGGATCCAAACAAATACAGCTTTTGGGCTTATCCGGAAACTATACCCAGTTAACTGTGGAAAATTTACCCGGTCCCCGCGGCATTGCCACCCCACTTGGGTTAAATAGTATTGCCGGCGCCTGGATCGAAAGCATTCAATTGAGCAAAGGAACCGGTTCTGTGGTAAATGGCTTTGAAAGTATTGCAGGGCAAATAAATGTAGAATTAAAAAAGCCGGAAAACACCGACAGGCTGTACGCGAATGGTTATGTAAACAGTATGGGCCGGTCGGATCTGAATCTTAACCTTTCACAGCAAATAGGAAAAAAATGGTCGGTGGGCCTATTGCTGCATGATAATTTTTTATACAGCAAGCCCGATTTTAATAATGATGGCTTCCGTGACCTGCCAACAGGAAATTTATTCAGCGGCATAAACCGCTGGAAGTACGACAACAACAAAGGGCTGATGGTTCAGTTTGGCGTAAAGATTTTAGCAGACGACAGGATTGGGGGTGAAACGGCATACAATACCGGGGATAAATTTTCAACCGACCATTACGGCATGGGCATCAAAACAAACCGCTACGAAGGTTTTGCCAAGATCGGTTACGTGTTTCCCGAAAAAAAATACAAGAGCATCGGTTTACAATTATCCGCTTTTAATCACAGACAGGATGCGTACTTTGGATTAACGCCCTACGATGCTGAACAAAGTAATTTTTATTCCAACCTTATCTTCCAAAGTATTATTGGTAATACCGCGCATAAATACAGAACAGGATTAAGTTTTACTGCCGACCGTTACAATGAGTTGTATCAAACACAGGCATTCAAAAGGAACGAAATTGTTCCTGGTGCTTTTTTTGAATATACTTACACGATGAATGAAAAGTTCAATGTGGTAGCGGGCATCCGTGCTGATCATAACAATTTATATGGATGGTTTACCACGCCGCGGCTGAATGTGCGGTATGAGCCGGTTGCAGGAACAACGATCAGGGCAAGTGCAGGACGCGGGCAACGCACCGCAAATATTTTTGCTGAGAACATGGGGCCGCTGGTAAGTGCGAGGATGGTTAATATCGTTAATGGCTCAACAGGAAAAGCATATGGACTGGATCCAGAAGTATCGTGGAACAAAGGTATAAGCGTTGACCAAAAGTTCACCCTGTTTACAAGAGACGCTATGCTGAGCGTTGATTTTTTTAGAAATGACTTTACCAACCAGGTCGTGGCCGACATGGAAGACCCGCGCCAGTTGAAGTTTTACAATTTAACAGGAAAATCTTATTCCAATAGTTTTCAATCTGAACTGAGCGTAATGCCTGTGGAGAAATTAGATATTCGGTTGGCATACCGTTGGTTTGATGTAAAAACAACCTATGGAAATGAACTCTTGCAAAAACCACTCACAGCCGAGCACAGGGCTTTTGCAAATCTCGGTTATGCATTGCAGGACTGGAAGTTTGATTATACCATTAATTATGTAGGTGCAAAACGTATTCCATCCACGGCGGCAAATCCTGATGCGTATCAATTGCCTGTGAAATCGCCTGATTATATTACCATGAATGCGCAGGTGAGCAAATCGCTGGGTAAAGCCAAAGCCCTTGAATTGTACATTGGAGGGGAAAATCTCACCAATTATTTTCAGAAGAACGTGATCATTGCAGCCGCGCAGCCATTCGGCGATTATTTTGACGCCTCCATGATATGGGGACCGGTTAGTGGTCGTTTGCTGTATGCGGGATTCAGGTACAGGATCAAATAATAAAGTAATACAAACCACATAATGGGCCTGGCGCATATTATACCGCCAGGCCCATTATATTTTATGGGCTTGATTAAAATCAATGGTATTTATTAATTCAACTCAACGTCCGGTGCATTATTCCATTGTAGCTTTACATTATACAATTTTATTTTATGGGTCAATTGATCACAGGCATACATCATGTTACAGCGATTGCCTCCGGCGCTCAAAAAAATATTGATTTCTACCGTGGTATTCTTGGATTGCGGTTAATAAAGCAGACTATAAATTTTGATGCTCCGGAAGTATATCATTTCTATTATGGCGATGAAGCGGGCAATCCTGGCAGCATTCTTACTTTCTTCCCGTATGAAGGATTGGTAAGAGGAAGGCATGGAAAGGGAATGCTGAACACTACTGCATTTTCAGTTCCATTAGCATCGCTTGATTACTGGCTGGAGCGCTTAAAAAGATACAACATTGAGTATAAAACCCCGCAGGAAAGATTTGAGGAGGAAATTGTTGTTTACTTTGAAGATGAAGATGGCTTAGGGCTGGAATTGATTTTTAATGATAAAGACACAAGAGCCGGATATGCAAATGGATATATTCCGGAAGAATATGCTATAAAAGGGTTTTATAATGTAGAGATATGGGAAGAAGGGTATGAACGCACTGCGGGTTTACTCACCGAACAATTAGATCATATGCTCATTGCTGAAAAAGGAAATCGCTTCCGTTTTGCCGCTATCAACAACCCCGGAAATTATATTGATGTTGTTTGTTCGCCCGACAGTATGAGAGGGCTTTCGGGCAGTGGTACCGTGCATCACCTGGCATTTGCCACGCCCAATCAGGAAACACAGTCTGCCGTGCGTTTGAAGATTGTAAAACGAATGCTGAATCCTACGCCGGTATTAGACCGGAATTATTTTACTTCCATTTATTTTCGTGAGCCCGGCGGTGTATTGTTTGAAGTAGCCACCTCGGGCCCGGGTTTTGCTATAGATGAACCGGGAGACCATTTGGGGGAAGCATTAAAACTGCCTGAGCAATTTGAACCCCGCCGGAAGGAATTAGAAAAAACATTAACCCCCATAACTTTTAACGATGCCCGATACAAATGATACACACAAAAAAAATATAGTAACTGCAGGTGTTAAGATAGAAGAAGCCAAAAAGGCTTTGATCATGATACATGGACGTGGTGGCAGTGCGGAGGATATCCTTTCCCTGTCTGATCACCTGCAGATAAAAGACTTTGCTTTGCTGGCGCCGCAGGCAACAAACAACACCTGGTATCCTTATTCTTTTATGGCGCCACCATCTCAAAATGAACCCTGGCTGTCATCTGCATTATCACTCCTGAAAGAAGTGCTGAATGACGTAACCGGGCAGGGTATTGCCACTGAAAATATATACTTTCTCGGATTTTCCCAGGGCGCTTGCTTAACACTTGAATTTGTAACGCGAAATGCCCAAAGATATGGAGGCGTAGCCGCTTTTACAGGGGGGGTGATCGGCGATAAAATTTATCCTGAAAATTATAGCGGTGATTTTGCCGGTACGCCTGTTTTCATCGGCAGCAACAATCCCGATCCTCATGTGCCGGTGGAAAGAGTATATGCAACATCAAATATTTTAAAAACCATGCATGCGGCTGTTACCGAAAAGATATACGACAATATGGGGCACACGATTAACCAGGATGAAATTGACGTAGCCAATACGCTGGTCTTTAATGCAAATATTTAAAGTTGCTGAATGGAAAAAAATAAACAACACTATGAGCATCTCGTCATTGGATTTGGAAAAGGCGGCAAAACCTTAGCGGCTTACTTAGCCAAACATGGCAAACAGGTTGCCTTGATTGAAAGATCGGAAAAGATGTACGGAGGAGGTTGTATCAATATCGCCTGCATTCCCACCAAATCATTTATAGTGAGTGCCGAAAATAACCTGCCCTATGAAAAAGCGTATGAAGTAAAAAATGAATTGACTTCTTTTCTCAGGAAGAAGAACTTTGACAATATTGAAGAACTTGAACTGGCTACTGTTATTACCGGCGATGCCGCTTTTGTTTCACCGCATGAAGTAAGTGTAAAATTGCACTCTGGTAATGAAGAACTGCTTATCAGCGCTGATCGTATTTTTATCAATACCGGATCGGAGCCTTTTGTACCATCCATACCTGGAATAACATCTTCCAAAAAAGTATTTACCAGCGCTTCACTAATGGAACAATCTGTTTTATTGAAGAAGCTGGTTATTATTGGTGGCGGATTTATAGGATTGGAGTCATTGCTGTCCGGTAAAAATAGAATAATTCTTTTTTCAAACGGCTGGTTGCGGTTTTGCGGTTAAGATTTGGCTGTTTAGTATTTTCCAAGCCCCTATGTTGGAAATAAGGAAGGATTAAAAAGTTC
>NZ_VOHQ01000020.1 GCF_009192765.1 Agriterribacter humi
TACAAAAGCTCCATACGGGGCTTTTCTGCTATATGAAATACACTGTGTACGTTTTATATTCATCCACATGCGGTAAACATTACACCGGCTACACATCAGATTTACCCAATCGCCTGTTATCGCATAACCATCTTGGGAAAGACTGGACAGCCAGATACCGCCCCTGGGTGTTAATTTACAGCGAGGAATTTATCACTCAACAAGAAGCGATGACTTATGAGAAGTGGTTGAAAACCGGAGCAGGCAGGGATTTTGTGAAAAAGATTGCACATTGCTGCCTGGATTCATATCCGCCGCGGCGGACAGGGGTTCAACTCCCCATCCCGCTACAAAAGCTCCATACGGGGCTTTTCTGCTATATGAAATACACTGTGTACGTTTTATATTCATCCACATGCGGTAAACATTACACCGGCTACACATCAGATTTACCCAATCGCCTGTTATCGCATAATTATTCTGATTATCCTTATTGCGATAAGAAAACCCATCGTGTGGTAGTTGGCATGATTGATATGATCAATGAAAGCAGAAAACTAAAATTTTAGAAGCGATCAGGAATAGTCTGAACGTGAGTAATAAAAAAAGAGCATAAGTATGTTGAATAATACCAAGCTATCTGGCAATTTTAAAACCATTTCCTTAAACAATGCTGTTACTCTTATCGGGCAGTTCACAACTGTTCTCCAGGCATCGTTTTGGACGTAAAAATCCTGTGGCAAAAAAAATGACTCCAAATAGTATGGCGGGCCAGCCTCCTTCTTCATAATATATAAGTCCAATAATAATAAAAAGGATACCCAGCCCCCATCGGAGTAATCTGCTGAAGCATACTATATTTTTGGATGAAACTGTCTTTAACATTGTAATATTTTTTTTTAATAAACGGAGACATCAACACCGCATCTTTGGGTTGCTTTTTAAACATACTAAAAAAGCAGAGCACGCATTACGGCGAAATAAACTGTACCATTGCATGGGCTGAATGTAGTGGCACAGGTTCCGTTGTTGCAGCCTATCCTTTTCCAGTAATAAAACCTCCCACACAGCCAACTGCAGCGCCGGTTGGCAAAAACTTTTTTCTACCAGCATTTCTTCATAGTGCAAAAGTCCGGAATTGCATTCATTTTCTTCGTGACTTATGTTACATTCAATCCATTATCTTTATTAATAAACATGGTTTTAAATGTCTCTCATGAAATCTGCTGTTCAAAAATCCTCCATTCCCGCCTCAAGGATATTTGTAGTAAAAGAGCTGAAAGAAAAGCATTTTGATGCTACCTGGCATGCACACAGCGAATACCAGTTGTTTATGGTGTTAAAAGGAAGAGGTACACGCTTTATAGGCAATACAGTTCAGTCTTTTAATGCAGGAGACCTTACCTTTCTGGGCCCGGGCGTACCACATTTATGGCGCAGCGACAGCATTTATTTTGATAAACGTAATAAACACTTTATACATGGATTGGTTATTTATTTCCGGGCAGATTTTATAGGCGACCTGATAGAAAAAGATGAAATGCAGCAGATCAGAAGCTTGTTTAAAAAAGCAAAGCGTGGAATTGAATATTACGGGCAAACAGTTAATCAGCTCGGCACTATGATGAACTGTATTATTGCCGCACATGGTGCAACATGCCTCATACAATTATTGCAGGTGCTGGAATTAATGGCGCAAACAAAAGAATACCGTTTGTTGCACAATGCTGATTATGCTTACAAATTAAAGGAATCAGAAACCCAACGCATCAATTTGGTGATTAATTACGCTGCACAGCATTTTCAGGGACGCATCGCATTGAAATCCGCCGCTGCATTGCTTAATATGACGCCTACTTCATTCAGCCGGTATTTCAGGATAAAAACCAGCAAATCATTTTCCGATTTTATTACAGAGCTGCGTATCAGGCATGCCTGTAAATTATTAAGTGAAGATGATAACAAAACCATCAGCCAGGTAAGTTATGAATGCGGGTTCAATACCTTATCCAACTTTAACCGTCAATTTAAATCGTACATGAAAATGACGCCAAAAACATATCGCGGTAAATTTTCAACCTTATAATATTCCCCTAATTCTTTGTTTTTTATCATATTTTGGATAAAATACAGTCAGTATTGGACATAATCCATAAAGTATCGAAATTCAAATAACCGTAATTTAGTGTGACTTAATATAACACTATAGCTTTATGTCTTCCCAAAAAATAAACATCGCCATTATAGGTCTTGGCTTTGGTGCTGAATTTATCCCCATATACCAGCGGCATCCCAACGCGCACCTGTATGCCATTTGCCAGCGAAACAAAGAAAGCCTGAATAAAACAGGAGATGCTTTTGGCATCGGAAAAAGATATACGGATTATGATGAACTGCTGAAAGATCCTGCCATTGATGCTGTGCATATCAATACACCCATTCCTGATCATGCGGCGCAATCATTAAAAGCGTTAAAGGCCGGTAAACATGTGGCCTGTACCGTTCCTATGGCCACAACAGTAGATGAATGCAAACAAATTGTACAGGCGGTAAAAGAAACAGGGCTTACCTATATGATGATGGAGACCGTGGTATATGCCAGGGAGTTTTTGTTTATGAAGGAACTGTATGAAAAAGGAGAGCTGGGGAAAATACAATTTCTAAAAGCCAGCCATCAGCAGGATATGGATGGATGGCCAAACTACTGGCCGGGTCTGCCTCCCATGTACTATGCTACACATTGCGTGGGACCGGTATTGGGATTAACAAGAGCGGAAGCGGAATATGTATCCTGCTTTGGTTCCGGAACTATACGGGAAGAGCTTCATTCATTTTATAATTCTTCCTATGCTGTGGAGAGCACGCATATCAAATTCAGGAATTCAGATTTAAGCGCTTATGTATATCGCTCTTTATTTGATACAGCGCGGCAATATCGGGAAAGCTTTGAAGTATACGGTTCAAAAAAATCCGTTGAATGGCCATTGATCGAAGGAAGACCGTTAGTGGTGCATACAGCAAAACGTGAGGAGCCCGAGATACCGGAAGAAGTGGAGTCGCCTGATTATGCTCATTTATTACCTGAACCTATACAGCGTTTTACAACAGGTGGTGTATATGATACCGATGAACACCAGCATCTATCTTTTTTACAGGGTGCAGGTCATGGTGGATCGCATCCGCATTTGGTACATGAATTTATAAGCGCACTGGTACAAAAAAGAGAGCCGTTTCCTAATGCAAGGCAATCCGCCAATATTACATGTGTGGGCATACTGGCCCACGAGTCAGCAAAGAAAGGAGGGGAAATTATTAAACTGCCGGATTTCACCTTATCATAAGCTGATGACAATAATCGTGCTTTGTATAATAAGAGGAATCAGCTATAATTCCTTTTTTCGGTAATTCCTGTCAAAGATTACAGCGACCAAACTAAAATATGAACAAATGAAACGCAATATCCTTTTATCCCTGCTTTGTAGTTTCTCTTTAACTGTGTTGTTGAATTCCTGTAAACAACAGGAAAGAGATGATAAACCCCGGCGGCTGGAAATATTATTTCTGGGGCATAAAAGCAAGCATCATGATTCGGAGAAACTGGCAGAACTGCTTTCGCAGGAATATTTCAAGAAGGGTATAAATATTACCTATACAACAAATCCTGATGATCTTTTACGGGAAGATCTGAAATTATACGATGGATTGCTGTTGTATGCCAATCACGATAGTATTACTGCGCCGCAGGAAAAAGCGCTGCTTGATTATGTAAACTCGGGTAAGGGATTTATTCCCATCCATTGCGCATCCTGGTGCTTCCGCAATTCGCCGGAAGTGGTGGAGATGATCGGTGGTCAGTTTAAAACGCATCAATACGATTCCTTTAGAGCCGTAATTGTAAAGCCGGATCACCCGGTAATGAAAGATGTGCCTGCTTTTTCCACGGAAGATGAAACCTATGTGCACGACAAGATCAGCAAAAATATAGAAGTACTTACGGAACGGGTAGAAGGTGATCATCACGAACCCTATACATGGGTTCGTAACTATGGAGAGGGTAGAGTTTTTTATACAGCTTACGGGCATGATGAAAAAACATGGACCAATCCCGGCTTTTTGAAATTAGTATACAACGGTATTATGTGGGCGGTAGGCGATCATGCAAGCGCGCTGACAAAACATTTCGATACACCCAACCCAAAGTATACAGATGCACGGATACCTAATTATGAAAAACGTGACCCGCCGCCGCAATTCCAGGAGCCCTTATCGCCGGAGCAATCTATGAAATTGATACAGGTGCCGGTTGGGTTTGAAATAAAACTTTTTGCCGCCGAGCCTGATATTAATAAACCTATACACATGGATTGGGATGAAAGGGGCCGACTGTGGATAGCGGAAACCATGGATTATCCGAATATGGTACGCGACAATAAGGAAGAAGGTAAAGACATGATCAAGATACTGGAAGATACGGATGGAGATGGTAAGGCGGATAAATTTACGGTGTTTGCCGATAAGCTGAATATACCTACCAGCTTTGCTTTCATTAATGGCGGGATAGTAGTGGCGCAGGCGCCCGACTTTTTATTTTTGAAAGATACAAATGGTGATGATAAAGCGGATGTAAGGGAAAAGATCATTTCAGGATGGGGAACATTTGATACGCATGCGGGACCTTCCAATTTCCGTTACGGCCCCGATAACACAATATGGGGAACAGTTGGCTATTCCGGCTTTAAAGGGGTGGTGGGCGACAGTAAAGATACCATGCGTTTCAGCCAGGGCCTGTATCATTTTACCGCCGATGGAAAACAATTGGAATTCCTGGGTAATACTTCAAACAATACATGGGGATTAGGTTTCTCTGAGGACTTTGATGCTTTTATATCTACAGCCAATAATACACACAGTGCCGCGTATACTATCCCTAAACGTTATTTTGAAATGTCGGGACAGGGTGGCGAAACTGGTATAGATAAAATTGAAAGCCATTATACCATGCATGTGGTAACCAAAAATCTGCGGCAGGTTGATGTGCATAATGGTTTCACCGCTGCGGCCGGGCATAGTTTATATACCGCGCGTGATTATCCAAAGGAGTTCTGGAACAGAATTGCTTTTGTAAGCGAACCCACCGGTAGGGTTATTCATCGTAATATTATTGAGCCCGATGGTTCTTCTTTCAAAGAAGGTGAAGACGGTTGGAATTTTGTAGCAAGCGCCGATGACTGGTTTGGGCCTGTTCAGGCTGATGTAGGCCCGGATGGAAATGTATGGATAGCGGACTGGTATAATTTTATTATTCAGCATAACCCCACACCGCAGGGATATGAAACCGGCAAGGGAAATGCGTATATCAACCCGATAAGAGATTCGCTCAGGGGGCGCATCTATAGTATTCGTTACAAGAAATCGGATGGAGAGAAAATATCGTCACTCAATAAAGGTGATCCGGATGAGCTTATCAAAGCGCTGAGCAGTTCTAATATGTTCTGGCGCACTACAGCCCAGCGTTTGCTGGTGGAATCAGGCGATAAAAAGGTAGTGGATAAATTGTATAAAATTATAGAAAATATTTCGGTTGATGAGATTGGTTTAAATGCACCTGCCGTGCATGCATTATGGACATTGCACGGGCTGAAGGCTTTTAGCGGTGATAATAAGGAAGCGCTGAATGTTGTCATTGGCGCATTAAAGCATCCTTCGGCAGGAGTGCGCAGGGCTGCCATACAGGTGTTGCCGGTAACTGAAGAAGTTTCAAAAGCCCTGATTGAGGCTGGCATATTTGAAGATAAGGATTTGCGTGTGGTGCTGGCTGCTGTATTAAAAGCATGCGACCTTCCTTCATCAGAAACATTAGGGCAAATTTTATTTAAACTTGCCAGTAAGGAAGGCGGAAGCGCCGAGGATAAATGGATCCAAAAAGCATTGTTTATTGCATCGGGCGTGCAACAGCAGGGTTTTGAAAAAGCATTTAAAGCCAGCGGTATCAGCGAACAGGTGGAGTTGGGCAAAGCCGGTTTGATCCATCGTATAATGCTGCGTTCAAAATTAAATGTGCTCTCACTGCCTCAAAATACTTATATCAGGCCCGACCTGCTACCTGACCTTACAGGAAGAGAATTGTTTTTTACTGCAAATGTGGAATTGAACAATAAGGACCGTAAGAAAGGAGTAATTGTAGCCCAGGGCAATAAAGCCAATGGATATGCAGTGTATGTTGACAATGCTAAGAAATTGCATTTCCAGGTTAACCAAAATAATCAATCCTTTAATATACAATCTAAGGATAGTATTACCGATACCTTTTCTGTAACCGCCAAACTTTTAAAAGGTGGCGTAATGGAATTGCTTGTGAATGACAAAGGAATTGCTACCGGGAAAACGAAAGGGTTGTTTAAAATGCCTTTGCGTGACGCCGGCATTCGAATAGCAAATGATTACTGGAACAGCGGTGCAAAAAAAGCAGGCGATTATGAAGACAGCGCACGAAATATAGGAAGGGTATACGATGCACGTATGGAAACCCTGCTGGCGGAAGCACAACAGGCTGACCTTGGTAAGCCCGACCAGGTAATTATAATGAAAACAGTGCAGAATCAAATGAAATTTGAGAAAACGAAAATTACCGCCAAAGCGGGAACGATATTAGAAATTGTGCTTACCAATATAGATTTTATGCAGCACAATTTGCTGATATTAAAGCCAGGCACTATGGAAAGGGTAGGAGCCGCGGCCGATAAACTGGCGCAGGTACCCGAAGGCGTTAGTATGCAGTATATTCCTTCCGTTCCGGATGTTTTATTTGCAACACCATTGGTGAATCCTGATCAGCAGTTCAGCTTAAAATTCCGTGTACCGGATATCCCGGGCGATTATCCGTATATCTGTTCTTATCCGGGGCATTGGCGGATAATGAACGGCGTGCTAACAGTGGATAAATAAATAAAACTGTTACACCATTCGCTGGAAACCAACTACCCCTATTTGATTATGAAATACGGGTAGTTGCTTTTTTATAAAACACTCTTGTATACAATTTTTTTCAGGTTAACAAATCAATAGCGAAATATTTGACAGATTTCATATTCCTTTGACCGCAGGTAAGCGATGATTTGGAAATGGTGGATTATATAAAGAGGAAGATATGAACCTGCTGTTGCTTCTTTGGTAAAAGCTATTTGCTTTACCCAGTGATTTATAACGACTTTATCCTAATTTTGATTTTCGTTGGGATAACTTCTTCCTGCATAAATTCCCCAATCTCTCTCAATCCTGGTTTATAGTATTAAGTATAGCTCAAGTAAAGCCATTGAAATATGGGTTTAAACTGCTATGCAATACGTGACCGGATAAGCAAGCATTGTTTTTTGCACAAAGATTTTTTTTTTAATCTTTTCATTTAATAATTCATTTATTAAAACTATCTGTATATGAATAGAATTACCTGATAGCGTGAAGCATGCGGAGCATGACTCAAATTTCCGCAAATTAAAGACAAACTGCCGCTTCGGCAGTTATCATCAACTTAAACAAACTTGATATGAAAAAAAATGAATGCGGCGTATCGCATGGTATACGTTGTTTATTAAACAAGTACCTGCTTATGATGGAGATGATCCTATTAATTGTTTTTGGTTTTTCCACTCCAATTTTTGCAAATAGTTACAGTGAAGGTGCCGGTGTAAAAACTGCCAGCAATAATTTCAAAAAAAATATGGCGGTAGACATTGCTGGTAAAGTGAAGAACGATAATGGTGAACCGCTTCCGGGAGTAACTGTTGTGGAAAAGGGAACCAACAATGGAACGACTACAGATGCCGGTGGTAGTTTTTCTATTAATGTAAGCAGTGCAGATGCTGTGCTGGTATTTAGTTACGTTGGTTTTAAAGACAAAGAAGTTGCGGTTAGTAATACTGCAGCATTGCAAAACATCGTATTGATGCCCGATGTAAGCAGCCTGAGTGATATAGTAGTAATAGGTTATGGCACCGCAAAAAAATCTGATCTTACGGGATCGGTTGCTGTGGTAAAAGCAGACCAGTTGATGGACAGGCCGGTGCCCAATGTTACACAGGCATTACAGGGAAAAGTAGCAGGTGTAGATGTAAGTGTAAATAGCAATGCGCCCGGCGCCGGCGCCAAAGTTCGGGTACGAGGATTGGGATCTATTAATTCAAGCCTTGATCCTTTATACGTAGTAGATGGTGTGGCGGGTGTTGACGGCAACAGCATTAATCCCAATGATATTGCTTCGTTGGAAGTATTGAAAGACGCTTCTTCTACTGCTATTTACGGCGCACGCGGCGCCAATGGTGTAATTATGATTACCACCAAACGTGGCAGAAGCGGAGCCACCAGGGTTACGTATGATGGCAATGTAAACGTATCTGAATTATACCGGCACTTACCCGCACTTGATGCGCAGGAATTTGTTGACATATACAATTTATCTTTTGCCAACGGACAGAAGTTTGATCCCCTTGGGGGAACGTGGACGCCTCCGAAAGCATTAAATCATGCCAACTTTCCTTTGCTTTTTGATGAAAATGACAAACCGCTTTATAATACCAACTGGGAATCTGAAGTATATAAACCTGCATTATCTCACAGTCACCAGTTAAATTTCCAGGGCGGCAACGAGAAAACATTATTTAGTGTTTCCCTGGGTTATCTCGACCAGGATGGTATAATGGCAAATTCAAATTTTAAACGTTATTCCGCCAGGTTTACATTAGATAATGATGTGAACCGGTGGTTGAAGATCGGCGGTAGCCTTTCTCTAATGAAATCGCGCCAGCGCATGGTGTCCGATGGCAATGGCGGATTAAACGTGCCGCGTATGGTTACGGAAGCGGTGCCCATTATTCCCATTAAATACCCCGATGGTACATGGGCCGGTAATAGTGATATTGATGGATTGGAAGGTGGCGCAAATCCTGTACATATTGCACAGAACAGGTATACACTCAATAATAACTTTCAAACCCTGGGAAATACCTACCTTTTATTTCATATAACAAAAGACCTGGATTTTAAATCTGATTTTGGATTTAATTTGAATGATCAAAAAAATAATTTCTATTCCGCCGGGGACTTGCATAACCTGTCGCAGGATCAGGGTGGGGTTGCCAACCTGAACACTTACAACAATAATTACTGGCAGTCCGAAAATTATCTTACCTGGAATAAGGAATTCGATAATGGTCATAAGATGACTGCTTTGCTGGGCGCATCCTGGCAGGAGTTCAACCAGGAAAGAGTGAGAGCGGAAGCTCAGAATTTTATTGATGATATTTTCCAGTGGCATTATTTGCAGGCAGGATCTGTTCGCTCAGCCGAAGAATCACAGGATTATAAATGGGCGATGAACTCTTATTTTGCACGTGTTACTTATAATATCAGCGATAAATATTTATTTACGGCAACAGGCCGGTATGACGGTTCTTCTAAATTCGGCGCCAATAATAAATATGCGTTCTTCCCTTCGGTGGGTGCTGCATGGAGAGTTTCAGAAGAAGACTTCATGAAAAACAATATGAATAGTATCATCAGTGATCTGAAAGTTCGCGCCAGCTATGGTACTTCGGGTAACCAGGAAATCGGGCAATACCAGTCTATTGCGCAAACGCAGCCAAGCACCACAGTGCTTAACGGAAGCCTCCAGTCAACCCTTATCCCAAGTTACCTCGGTAACCCCGATCTGAAATGGGAAATATCGTTGCAGGCTGATGCAGGCGTTGAGCTGGGATTGTTTAATAACCGGGTAACATTAACCGCAGATTATTATAACCGTGTTACAAGAGATCTGTTATTGCAGGCGCCTATTCCATGGTCAGCAGGTATGAATAACAATTTTGTGTACATCAATGTTGGCTCTGTAAGAAATGCGGGTGTTGAATTGAATCTGAATACGGTTAATATACAAAGCAAAAATTTCACATGGTCAACCAATTTTATTTTCGCAACTAACAAAAACAAGATACTGAAGTTAAAGGATGGCGATGCTGATATATTTCCAGGTCCTAACTTTCTCGGACAAACGAATATCCTGCGCGTAGGAGAAGCTATTGGATCATTCTGGGGAAGAACAAGGCTTGGAACATATAGTGACAAAGAAGCTGATCTTGCCGCCTCCCAGGGTTTAAAGCCTGGCGACAGGAAATACCTGCTCAACCCTGATGGTTCTGAAAATTACAGTATCATAGGACGGGCTTATCCTAAGTGGACGGGCAATTTTAGCAGCACTATGAATTACAAAAACTGGGATTTTACTTTCGACATTCGTTTTGTGCAGGGCGTAAATACAGCCGCCACATTTAAGCATTCATCGGAAGACAGGCAAACGATAGCAAATAGTCTTAAAACGGTATTGAATGCATGGACACCGGATAATCAGAACACAATGGTGTCGCAGGTAAGGAATTATAAATTCGCGCAGGACTCCAAATTCGATACATGGTGGGTGGAAGATGGTTCTTTTATCCGGGGACAGAATTTTGTGCTGGGCTATTCATTGCCATCTCAAACTTTGGATAAGCTTAAAATAAACAGGCTGAGAATTTATGCAAGCGTTCAAAACCTGTTTATCATTACCGATTATACAGGGTACGATCCGGAAGTGGATACCTATAATAGTTCGTACGGCGCCAACGGTTCATTTTCACAGAACCTCGACTTTTTCTCTTATCCCCGGCCACGTGTATGGAACTTAGGTGTTACGCTCAATTTCTAATTTCAAAACAAACGAACATGAAAAAGATTATATATATAGCTATCGGAGCGGTTATTTTCCTGGCCGCTTCGTGCAAAAAATTCTTAGAAGAGGAACCTACGAATTTTATTACGCCCGAATCGTCTTTGTCGAGCGTTAAAGTAGCAAGAGCTTTTGCAAATGCCTGTTACCAGAACCTGCAGGGTTCCATGCTGGGTGGTCAACCATCTTCCTATGGCGGTAATACCTGGAATTTAATGGAATTTATGACAGGGAAATCAAATAGCGACCTGGGGCAAACAAATTTTACCCTGTTTCAAAATCTTAGCTATAATGCCACTTCTTTTTATGTGGATACCTGGTGGCAGAACCTGTATAAAGGAATAGGCGCTTGTAACCAGGCTATAGCACAGATCCCCGGCATCAATGCACCAGGGTTGACAGATGAAGCAAAAGCCAACCTGCTTGCAGAAGCGCATACACTCCGGGCCTTGTATTATTTTTTCCTGGTAAGGATGTATGGCGACGTTCCCAGCGTAACGCAGGTACCTGACGCTGTAAACGGATTGAATTTGTCCCGATCTCCGGCAAAGAATATTTATGACAGCATTATTCTGCCTGATCTTTTACTTGCCGAACAATCAACGCTGCCCTGGCAGGATAATACAGGCCTGGTTTCCATGGGTGCTGTAAAATCCATCCTGGCCGATGTTTATCTTACTTATGCAGGCGCCGCCATCAATGGGGGAGATGCTGCTTACGCAGAGTCGGCCAAACGTTCGCTGGATGTTATTACCAATGGCGGCTATACTTTGTTTCCTGAGTATACAGATATGATTGACCCTGCTAATAAAAATAAAGGTGAATTTATTTTCCAGGTGCAATATGCTGCCGGTGTACCTTCCACCAATCCATTAACACCTTTAACCATTCCCAACTATTCAGGTATTTCCAAATATTCTGATGAATATGGATCGGTATATCCTACTGCAGAGTTCATCGCTTCTTTTCCGGCAGGTGATAAACGTGTAAAGGAACGCCAGTTTTTTTACAGCAGTTATCCCAGTGCAAAATCACCGGGAACAGTTGTAACATTTAAAGGACCTTACATTTACAAGTGGTTCGATGTTGACGCGGTAACCAATACAGTAAAGTCGGATCTGAACTATAGCCTGTATCGTTTGGCAGATGTATACCTGATGTATGCTGAAGCATCCAACCGTGCCGAAGGCGGACCTAACTCAAAAGCAATCCAATATGTGAATGCCATCCGGCAGAGAGCCGATCTTTCTCCTATTGGCGCCCTGAGCGAGGATGCTTTTGAGAAAGAAGTTTGGTTACAGCGTTATTATGAATTATGTTTTGAAAATAAGATGTGGTTTGATATGCTGCGAACACGAAAAGTACATAATGATGTAACCGGGAATTGGGATGATTTTGTTGGACATACCACAGTATTTAATGCAACATTTACGGAGAAACAATTATTGTTTCCTGTACCCAAGCAGGAGATAGATGTTAATCCAAACCTGTTGCCGAACAATACGGGTTTCTAAAAGCATTATACTCCATTATACTTTGATAAAAGGGCCGCTTTTAAATGGCGGCCTTTTTCTTTTATGAAAAATAATAGTATTGATGCTGATAATGCTAAATTATTTTTGAGAGGATCAGGATGCTGATCCCTTTTTAGAGCTGGTTGATGGGAGATTCGAGGTAAGAAGGTAAAATCCTGCTCATTTTCTTTACTGCAATAGCTACCTGATTACGAACAGTAAGTTCGGAAATGTTTAAAATAGCCGCTACTTCTTTGTATTTCAGTTCATCTTCTTTTACCAATTGTAAAATAATCCTGCATTTGGGAGGTAATTCATCTACAGCCATCCTGATCTTTTTTATAATATCGGATGAAATACATAATTCTTCAGGCGTGTTAAGATCAATAGCTGTTTCAAGGTGCATGGTATCCAAACTTACCTCTGGATTTTTATAATGACGGGTAATATAATTAAGAGAGAGGTTTTTTGTGATAGTATAGAGATAGACCTTCAGGTTTTCAATTTCAGTCAACCTGCTTCGCATCTGCCATATCTTAATAAATACATCGGAAACAATTTCTTCCGCAGCCTCTTTTGATTTTACAAATGTATATGCCGTGCGGTTTAACCTGTAAAAAAAAAGGTCGTACAATTGCCGGTACGATTTCATATCGTCATACAAGGCAATCTTTTTCTGCAGTTCTGGTATTTCAACAAGCGAATCCAAATCGTAAAATCTGGTAGTGAAGATACTACTTTTTTAAAACAATGAATTTTGTTACGGAGACAAAAAAGTTACGTAAAATATATTTTTTTTTCTTTGGTACATTTCCTCCGGAACTGTTGTCTTTATACTACAGGCACTTTTTATGCAGGAAGAAAAATTCTGGTTGTTGTTAAGTTTAAAGCTTTCAGGTGAAGCCACTTTGGAAGAGCTTGAAGCATTGGATTCCTTTTTACTGGAAAATCCGCAATGGGGTATGCAGGTAGAAATGCTAAGCCAGGTATGGAAAGAAAATAAGCGGCAGGAAAACAATACAGATCTTTTTTTTAACAGGCACCTGCAACGGTTGAGCAATTATCCTGATGATTCAAAAGGGCAGATTCATATACGACAACCTGCATTATACCCCGAAGAGGTAAGGACGGAAAAAGAAAAAAGATTTAAATGGCTATGGCTCACCTCATATGCAGCCGCAGCATCTCTTCTGATTTTTTTTATTGTTTTTTATAAATGGGAAAACAACGCGGATAAAAAAAAAGAGCAGGTAATAGCTCAAAATACAGTAAGTACCAGGCGCGGTTCTAAATCTAAAATTCAATTGCCGGATGGCACAATGGTTTGGCTGAATGCCGACAGTAAGGTTATATATGATGAAAACTTCAGGGGTAATTTCCGTGAAGTGCATTTGGAAGGAGAGGCTTTTTTTGATGTGGTAAAAGATAAAACCCGTCCATTTATAATACATACAAAAACGATCGATATAAAGGTATTGGGTACGGCTTTTAATGTAAGGGCATATGAAACGGAAAAGAATACAGAAACCGCCCTTTTCAGAGGGTCTGTAGAAGTTACCTTACACAATAATCCTGAAAAAAGAATTGTGCTGAAACCGAACGAAAAGCTCCTGGTGAATAATAAAACCCCGGCGCTTATTGTTAATGGCAATAAAAGAAAGGAAAAACCAGGTGTAGCAGAAGCGAGCATAACTATAACCAATATACATTTTGAAGACAAAGACAGCAGCGCCCTTGAAACTTTATGGATTAAAAATAAATTAGTGTTTGATGCGGAAAGCTTAGAACAAGTGGCTCAAAAAATTGAAAGATGGTACGATGCAAAAGTGATCATCAACGGTGATGAACTAAAACATGCGGAATACAGTGGCATTTTTGATAACGAAAGCATTGAACAGGTGATGGAAGCCTTGCACATTACTGGTAATTTCAAATATAAGGTCGTTAAAAATGTGGTTACCATATGGTGACCCTCTTACACTCATATTAAAGCCGGGTCATTTAAAAAAATGCATATACTATTTTATAACTAAACTGTCTGCGAATGAATAAATAACCTCATTTTTCTAAAAAAGAAGCGGAGGATGATTACGGCACCCCCCGCCATGCTTAAAGACAAAACTACCCTCAGCGGGGTAGCTATCATCATTAAATCAAAACCAAGATATGAAAAAAACTCAATACGGGGTATCACCTGATATGCGCCGTGTGTTAATTAAATACCTGCTCATGACGAAATTGGTCATATTGCTGATCCTCGCATTTTCTACCCAGGGATTTGCCCGGAGCTATGGACAAGGAATCAGCCTTAATCTGGAAAAGGTTCATTTAAAAAAAGTTTTAAAAACCATTGAGCAGCAAGGCGACTTCAGATTTGTGTATAAAGACCAGTTGCTGAAAGGAAATCAACTGGTTAGCATTGAAGTAGAAAATGCCAGTTTGGATGAAGTGTTAAGCAAAATACTGGAAAATACTAAGCTCACCTATCGCAGGATGAGTGATCATTTGGTGGTAATTGCAGGCGATCAGCCATCAGATCAGCTATTGCTGGCACAGAAAGCAATAATCGTAACCGGGAAAGTAACCAGCGAAAGCGGTGATCCGCTTGCAGGTGTATCGGTTATAGAAAAAAGCACTAACAATGGTACTTTTACCGCTGCTGATGGAGCGTTTTCTATTGAAGTGAGCAGTGCCAGTGCGGTATTGGTATTTAGCTATATAGGTTTTAAAAGCACAGAAGTATCGGTTAATGAGCGTACGGAATTAGGTAGTATCATCATGGCTCCGGATGTAACCAGCATGTCGGATATAGTAGTGGTAGGATATGGAAGTGTACGTAAAAAAGATCTTACCAGTTCTGTGGTAACGATTACCAGTAAAGATTTTTTGCCCGGTGCTGTAAATAGCCCCATGCAAATGATTGACGGAAAAGTAGCGGGATTAACTGTCTCCAATCCGGCTGCTGCAGATCCGAACAGAGGTACCGATGTTCAGGTAAGGGGTGCAGGCTCTTTTAGGGCAGGCAACGGTCCTCTTATTATTATTGATGGCGTACCTGGCGGCGACCTTCGCAATATTGCGCAACAGGATATTGAATCTATTACCGTATTAAAAGACGCCGCTTCTGCAGCCATATATGGTTCCCGGGGCGCTGGTGGCGTTATTCTTGTTCAAACCAAAAGAGGTAAAGCCGGTAAGGTTACGCTTACATACGATAGCTATATTGAGCATGATGCCGTGGCTGCAAAGCCTGATATTCTTTCGGCAGAAGAATTTCTTTCGCATAACAGGGATGTTGATTTGGGCTCAAGAACCAACTGGTATGATGAACTGATCCGGGAAAATAATTTCGGGCAAAATCATTTCCTTTCTATTTCAGGTGGCAATGAAAATTCAGTATTCCGTATTTCCGGAAATTATCGTACCAAACAGGGGATAGATATTGCCACCGGCAGAAAAGAATCCGGACTAAGAGCGAATTTTCTTCAAAAAGCAATAGACGGTTTGCTTGAAATAAGCGGAAATGTTTCTTACAGAACAGCTAAAGAAGAATACACCAACTATGGCGCATTCAAACAGGCAGTAAAGCTTAATCCCACTATTGCTCTGATGGACGCGGATGATCCTACAAAGTACAATACCCTGCAGGGTTTTGATACTTATAACCCTGTGCAGGATCTTAAAGCAAGAGAGAACGGAGCCGATCAAACCTATTCTATTGTAGATCTCAATTTTAAGCTGAACATTACAAAGGATTTAAGTACCGAAGTAAAATTAGCCAGGCAGGGACATGATATGTTGCGCAGGGAGTATTATAACGGTAAATCGGCTGAATCTGTTAATAACGGGTATATAGGAAGGGCTCGTTTGCAGAGTGAAAAATGGCTGGATTATACTCTGGAATGGTTGGGTAATTATGCTAAAAGAATAGACAAGCATGATCTGCGTGTTGTGGCCGGCTATTCGTACCAGGAATTTAATAACCAGGGATTCTGGTCGCAAAACAGGCGTTTCCCTTCCGATGCGTTTTCTTATAATAATATTGGCGCCGGAAATTACGGTAACGGACAGGCGATTAATATGACGGATGTAATGGGCTCGTGGAAAAGCAAAGAAAAGAACATCGCCTTTTTGGGACGGGCAAATTATAACTTCGATGATACGTATTTCTTAACGGTATCCGCCCGTTATGAAGGCAATACTAAATTTGGAGCAGATAATAAATGGGGATTGTTTCCATCTGCTTCAGCAGCATGGCGCATTTCCAATTTGCCTGCTTTTCAGAGCATATCGGCCATTAGCGATCTTAAACTTCGCTTCTCTTATGGCGTAACCGGTCGTTCCGGGTTCGACAGGTATACATCACTTGCCAAATACCAGGGATATGGCAGGTACCAGAATGATGATGGACAATGGATACAGGTGTACGGACCAGGAAATAACTATAATCCCGATCTGCGCTGGGAAAAACAAATTGCTTACAACCTGGGTGTTGACTTTGGATTGTTCAATAACAGGTTAAGCGGTAGTATTGATGCGTTTTTGCGCAAAGGAAGTGATTTGATCAATGATTACTTAGTGCCCGTTCCTCCTTATTTGCACGATCGCATGTTCGTTAACGTGGGTACGCAAAGTAACAGGGGTATTGAGCTTACCTTAAACTGGAACGCTATCCAGGGCAATGATTTCAACTATACAACCACCATTACTGGTTCGTATATCAAATCAAAAATGGATAAATTTTCCAATGATAAATTTAAAGCCGACCGCAGGTTTATGGGTGATTTGCCATCACCTGGTAACCCAGGCCCCGCCTATCTTTTGAGAGAAGGTACAGAGATTGGTAGCTTTTGGGGATATAAATATGCAGGGGTAGATGACGAAGGCAAAATATTAATATGGAAAGACGCCGTTGTAGGCAAGGAAGCGATTGTTGCTTCTTCCGATGCGGATGCAGAAAGAGATAAAACCTTTATTGGCAATGGCATGCCGCGCTATGAGCTGGCCTGGGGAAATACATTCACTTATAAGGCATTTGACCTGGCATTGTTTTTCCGGGCAAGGTTTGACTACGAAATCATCAATTTGTACCAGATGTATTTTGGGTTGCAGGCAGAACCTAATGTAAACCTGCTGCAGGATGCTTATACGCGAAACGGGCATATTACATCAGGAAAAGTGATCACTGATTATTTCCTGGAAAGCGGTGATTATTTCAAATTAGATAATCTTACACTGGGATGGTCGCCCGCAATTGGAAACTCAAAGGTGAAAAGCCTGCGCATATACGCTACAGTTAGAAACGTATTCACCATTACAAAATATACAGGGCTCGATCCTACAACAGTATCTGTTACAGGATTAACGCCTGGCTTTGGGAGCCTTGATGTATATCCTATCGCCCGGAATTTTAGCCTGGGTGCCCAGATTACGTTTTAAACTATTCTTTACAATTTTAGACCTAATGATATGAACAGAATTAAATTAACGCTATACATGTCGCTCCTGTTCACGCTGGTGGTAGGGCCTTCATGTACTAAATTAGAAGAGGAAGCTTTTAATGTGCTTCCTGCGGATAGCTATTACCAGGATAAAAACTCTATTATAGCCGCCCTTGTACGTCCCTATGAACATGGCCATTGGTGTGGCTGGGATGGCGACCGCTGGCTGCTGCAGGAGCTTACTGCTGACCAGTTTGTTTGGGCGCAGAAAGGAAAGCACGGTTATGACGATGGTCAATGGGTGCGTTTGCATGGCCATGCCTGGAATCCTGACCAGGGGCAAATTTATGGTGGATGGGTAGGTCCCTACCAGGGAATAGGGCAATGCAATCTTATTATCAGTGATATGTCTAAATTGGATTATCCTGCATTTGGTTTAACGGATGCCGATAAAGCCCAGCATATTGCTGAATTGAGAACATTGCGTGCATGGTTTTATTTATTTCTCATTGATTTTTTCCGCGATGTTCCAATTGTAGAGAATGTTGGAGAGATTAAACCTCAGTCTACGCCACAGGAAGTATTTGCGTATATTGAAAAAGAGCTGAAAGAATCGCTTCCCGGCTTACCTCAAAATGGCCGTGCGGGGCGTTGGGATCAGGGCGGAGCCGCAGCTCTACTGGTGCGTTTATATCTTAATGCCGGGAAATGGACAGGTACCGCCAAATTCACCGAATGTGCGCAAATAGCACAGGAGATCATTGATGGTAAATACGGTGCATACAGCATTGATACGGATTACCGCGGACCATTCAGGTCTGGCGTAAATGGATACCGTTCACCAGAAAATATTTTTGAGTTCCCTCATGCAAAAAATATTTATGAATTTGGCTGGATGTACAATGCCATGATGCATTACCAGGCAAGATATTCTTTAGATAATGACTGGGGAGGCTGGAATGGAATACATCTTATTCCTTCCCGCGATCTGGAAGGTAATTTGTATCCTGAAAAACTGGGTAAGGCCTACGAAAAGTTTGCGAATGATGATAAGCGTAAGCAACCTTTTAGAACCACTTCTGCTGATGGAGATTATGAAGGATTTTTCATGATCGGTCAGCAATATGAATTTGATTATGCAAAAGGATATGGTTACGACAGCACTAAAATGGTGAATGGTACGGAAGAATACAATGGAAAACCGCTGCATTATGTAGACCAGGTTGGCCGGTTTTCGGAAAAGCCCGGCGGAAGATGGGCTGAAGGCTCGCATGTTACTACGGGCGAAGAAAATACCGGGGTTCGGCTGTTGAAATTTCCCTGGTTGCCAATGTCCGAAAATATGTTTCAGTTTAATTCGGCTCCTGAAATAAGGCTCGCTGAAATTTATTATTCCCTGGCGGAATGTAAATATCGTGCTGGCGATAAAGCCGGAGCTGCCAAATTAATGGATGCAGTGAGGAAAAGAAATTTCCCCGATGATAAATGGGCTGCGCAAAGTTATGAGAACAATCTTTCCGTTTTAACGGATGATGAATTTGTGGATGACCTGGGACGCGAATTTATTGGAGAGCGCCACAGAAGAACAGATTTGGTTCGGTGGGATCGCTTTGGTGATGCATGGTGGGATAAACCAGAGGATGGCGCTGATAAGACGGTTTTCCCGATTCCTAACCAGGCTATAAACGCCAATCCGGAGTTGAAGTCAAACGGGTATTAATAAAATAGCAGTTACAGGTTTTGTTTAAAAGAGGTTGTCTGAAAAGGCAGCCTCTTTCTGCTAAAAAGATATAGCTATAAAGGCGGACGAATACGCACTGGATTCCCTGTAGTAAATTTTAGAAACGGTCACGGAGTTCATCTACAGATATTTTTTTCCCATCCATCATCGTTTGATGTAAAGAAATAATAGCCTGCCTGCCCTGCGCGTCAGACGGCATGTTTATAATTGCACTGCCTTTTGAACGCCCGTTAAATTTGTTCCGGATCACCATCGCAGAATCAACTGTACCAAAAGGAGAAAATAGTTTTCTGATATCAGCGTCAATGGTATTGAGGCTGATATTGGATACCTGTATATTCATAAATGGAGATTTAACAGATAAGTTAAGTGCATAAAGCTACACTACCTATTTCATTCTTTCGATTTTCTTTCGTTAACATTCAGTCCGAAAGGATAATCTGCTGGTATTAATGAAATATCGCCTGGATTATCTTAAATTATCAGGTTCTGCCGTTGCCAAAAGATTATCTTTGTTATCTCTTTCCGTTTCATCAAAAAATAATTTTTTCCCGCAAGCACTATAATTTTTAATAACAGGTTACTTTATTTAAAAAGAAATTATGACAAAAGATGAAGTTGAAGCGTTTTTAACGCGTATTAAAGCAGAAGAGTTTCCCGTACAAATTGGTTTTAAAGCACGGAAATCTTTTGTTGGATTATTTATTAAAACGGTTGATTATGCCGATCTTAAATCAAAGAATTTCTGGCGTATTGTCGGGGAATCTAAAATTAATGAGTATAAAATATCCGGTAACAGGGATCTTGCAAGGATTTATAATGGTATGGAGTTTACCAGGCTTTCAAAAGTGCAATAAGATCGCTTACGCGTTCTGTTGATTGTTCGGCATAGTACCCTGAATGTGTTTGGCTCTTTCGGCGGTCATTGTTTTCGCTCTTTTTTCCTGGCTAATAAAATAAGAAGGAGAATATCTTGAAAACAACATGTCTTTTATTTTTGATGACAGGCTCATGTGCTGGAATGCCACTATTTTGCTTAATTGATTTGCCAGGCATACAGTGAATTCTTTTACAGGTAAGGACAGGGCTGCGTAGTTGATGTTTATGGTATACCTGCTGAAAAAACTAAATTCAGATTCCATAGCATGATTCATCAAATCTCCCCGCTTTAATTTAATATCACAGCCAGATAAATCTTTATACCGGTCAAGAACCAACTCTTTTAAAATGTTATCCGCGTCAGTTATGCTCATGTGTTGAAGTCGCAAGGTGTTTAATAGTTATGAAGTGTAAAGGATTTAACTCGTGAGGTTTAAAATAAAAAGGACCTGCCAAAGGTCCCTTTTAAATCTTTTTAATAAGAGGAAGATTTGTTCCTGTCTTCTCTTTGCCTGGCTTCGTTTACTTTAATAAACCGCCCGTCAAGGGAAGAGCCATTCAACTCACGGATAGCTTTTTCAGCAGCATTATTTTCAGGCATGTCCACAAAGGCAAAACCCCGGCTCCTGTTGGTAACTTTATCCATGATGATGTTTACGGAACTCACTTCCCCGTATTGTGAAAATTGCTTTACTAAGTCTTCATCCGCTACGGCGAAACTTAGATTTGAAACATAAATGTTCATTTCTTTGAATTATTTTAAGAATAAAAATGATCTGAGAAAAAGCAGAGGTAAAAAAGATGGCTAACCAATAGCAGGAATCATTCACTTACAAAATGCTGATAAACTCAAATTGTTATCGAAACGAATATACGCTTAATTATTGAAGCAGCGGCTTATTTTTTGAAAAGCGCGGATTGGCACTGTGCCGCGTATAAAACTTATGAGTTGGTTTCCGCTTCCTTTTCCATCATCAAATAGGCCTTAATAAAGCCGTCTAACTCACCATCCATCACTGGCTGCACATTTCCTACCTCGTAATCTGTGCGGTGATCTTTGATCATTTTGTAAGGATGGAATACATAAGAACGGATCTGGCTGCCCCATTCAATTCTTTTTTTGTTGGCATTTGAAGCATTTTTCAATTCTTCCCGTTTGCGAATTTCTTCTTCATATAAACGACTCTTCAGCATTTTTAATGCTTTCTCCCTGTTCTCTCCCTGGGTTCGGCTCTGCTGGCACTCTACAATAATACCCGAAGGAATATGTTTTAATCTTACAGCGGTTTCTACTTTGTTTACGTTTTGCCCTCCCTTGCCGCCACTGCGGTAAAACTCCCATTCCAG
This sequence comes from Agriterribacter humi, assembly GCF_009192765.1. Taxonomy (GTDB): domain Bacteria; phylum Bacteroidota; class Bacteroidia; order Chitinophagales; family Chitinophagaceae; genus Agriterribacter; species Agriterribacter humi. The sequence goes on from NZ_VOHQ01000020.1 coordinate 21,658, forward strand.
GTCTGCCGGGCTTACTGCTATATCAATAGAATCATCTACCAGCGGGTATACAAATATGGAAGCAAAAGAAGTGTGTCGCCGGGCATTGCTGTCAAATGGTGAAATGCGAACCAGCCGGTGCACTCCGCTTTCTGATTTTAGAAATCCATAGGCAAACGGCCCGTCAAATTGTAAAGTAGCAGATTTTATCCCTGCCCCGTCACCTTCCTGCCAGTCTAACTCAGTAACGTTCCAGCCTTGTTTTTCGCCATACATCCTGTACATGCGGGCCAGCATTTCAGCCCAGTCCTGGCTTTCTGTTCCGCCCGCACCGCTGTTTATCTGCAGTACAGCAGGTAACTCGTCTTCCGGCTGGTTGAGCGTACTTTTGAATTCGGCTTCTTCAATACGGGCATGGGCGAATTCGTATGCTGCTTTTACTTCGTCTTCCGATCCTTCTCCTTCTTTCCAAAAGTCGAACAATACAGCAAAATCTTCTACTGCTGTATGCACATCTTCATACAGCTTTACCCAATATTCGTTAAGCTTAATGTCTTTAAGGATTTGTGTAGCCCGTGCATTGTCGTCCCAGAAGCCGGGAGAAAGGGTGAGCTGCTTGTCACTTGCTATTTTATCGCGCCTGTTAGCAACGTCAAAGAAACCTCCCCAACACGCCAACGGCCAGTCTCATATCTTTTATTTGTTCTTGTGTCATAGTCCACAAAAATAAGGGTTATTTGAGATTTGAGATTTAAAATTTGAGATGCAAATTACTTAGCGCGGTTGGTACCCGATGGAAGGAGGGTCACACTGCACATTAATCAGAAATGCGCTCACCTGCAACAATCTTTTTTCACAAACAATCCTTTCAAAAAATGCAGGAAGGTAAATATGATTTTTTTTGTTGTCATATTCTTTTATCTGGTAAATACAAAAGTGCCGGGTGCAAAGTTACGAATGTATGATCAAAGGCTATCCGCTATCAGCTTTCACTGCTGAAAGCTCATGGCTGAACGCTTACTGCTACCCGTTAGTTCACAAAATTCCAGAAAATGCCTACTTTAAAGAGCAGGCCCTGGTAGGGATACAATGGCGCTGCCATATTGTTGTTGGTGAAAGAAAATCCATCCAGTTCCAGTGTATTCAGATTTTCCAGCCTTACAAAAGCACTAAAGCTCCTGATCCTGAAATTCACAAAAGCAGCGATATCAGGTAAATTGGCTATGCGGATGCTGTCCTGCGGAAAGAACTGGCCCGTTACAGGAGAGTAATTGTCTGCAGTATAAGGTGTATAATACCTGGAATCTAACCCCAGGGCAATATTCAGATTTCTAAAGAATTGACCCTGGAAAACAATGCGGTTGCGCAGGTAAAGCAACGGAATATTAACAGGGGTATTGCCGGCTGTTTTTTGCACGGCCACATCTGCATACCAATGCCAGAATTTGCTTATCCTGAAATCCTTGCTGCCTTTTATCTGCAATACGTTGAAGGGAGTGGTTTGCTGATCCGCTTCATAAAAGTTTTTAAGGTATGCATAATTGCCAATAAGAAAATAATGACCGCTAAGTTGCAATTGTAAAGCCGGAACAGCAAACGAACCGAACAGGTGCGTAATGTTTTCTTTATTGGTTCCATTGGCGGGCGCCACAATCGGAAAACCGCTGGTATTGCGTAGCAGGTAAGATGGTGTTCGGTTTGCATTTTCGAAACCTACCTGTAAAGAGCCCAATTTACTGCTGAGTAGTCTTTGCAGGCTGATATATGCACGGTAATCGCCGGCATTAAATCCTGTAACATAAAACTGTGCATGCGCCTCAATGTCCCATTTCTTATTTCGGGTTCTGTTCCTGTATTCGCCATGTAAAAAAACATTATACAGCATGTCGCGTGTAGAATCATATCTTTTCAGGGAAAGATTTTGAAGGCTGGCGCCCACCTTCAGAAATTGTTGCTGATTTTTAATGTCGGGAAACTGATAGATGGAAAAATCGTTGATGAGTTCCTTCCAGGAATTCGTGTAGATGACAGAATCGCCCGGATTAAATGCGATGTCGTAGTTTTTTTTATAAAATGCGCTGTCCGGCGCAATATCCTGGAACAGGTATTTGTAAGTGTTGTATTGAAGTGTGTGTTCGATCCTGAAGCGCGGATAAAAGAGTTTGATAACAGTAGAATCGGTTACCAATGAATCTTTTTTGCCAAAATCATATTGTTGCCTTACCAATAGTTTAAGCTCATTGTATTTGTTGCCTGTTTTTAATTGTGTATTAAACGGGTCACGGCTGTATGTAGCATCCCCGGCGGTATTAATAGGAATATTAAACCGGTCCGAGTAAGTACCTGTTTTATCTACCAGGAAGCTATCGCTTACTATACCTCCGCTTTCGGCCGATTGCAGGCTGTTGGTTAATCCAATAAAGTATATCCCGTATCTTTTATTGGGCGACTGATAATAGGAGTTGAGCCGCAAATTGGAATGATTGGTGTTCTGGCTTTTAAAAAATCCCGGTGCATTAATGAGCCTGAACTGGAATGCGAAATTCCAGTTGGGTTTTATGTTCTGGGTGTGTAAGATATTGATGAACTGTTCGGCTCCGCTGCCAATCAGGTAATTCAATTCAGTAAATGGGCGGGTAGTGTTATAAAAACGGGTTTGCTCCGTATTAAAAGCATAGGCGTCAAAAGCATGAAATCCCGGATCCCATCCCGGCTTTGTTGATGGATTAAATAAAAGGGAGGTGGTAGCTGTTCCGTTATTGCCTAACCATACGTATTCCGACTTCAGGGGCACCTTAATGTAAAAATCAATTAAAGAAGAATCAAAAGTATAGGAGCGTACCGAATCAATGTATTTAAAGCGGATGCTTACAGAATCTGCAAAAGGATCGCGGTGTTCAAATTTTATGGAATCGCCGCCTCCTGATCTGCCTCCCCGGCCCATATTGCTGATGTTACCCAGCCTGCCCGGAAGTCGCTGCGATAATGCAGGTAATGCAGTACTCACCAATATGGATAGCAGTATGTATGTAAATATTTTCTTCAATGCTGTCGGCTTAATCCTGTACCCGGCGAAAATACCTGAAATCATTACATATCCGTTGAAAAAAATGGCTAAATCAAATAGCTTTAACTAACTCTTTAAATAAGGCGGTAAGCTTTGGTTCTGCTGCGGCCGCTGCCTGCAGCACTTCTTCATGTGTAATGATATTGTCTTCTTCCCGTATGCCCAAATCGGTAATTACGCTTACGCCAAATACTTTTATGCCGGCGTGTACCGCCACAATCACTTCCTGTACTGTACTCATGCCTACGGCATCTCCTCCAAGCACATTGATCATTTTATATTCGGCACGGGTTTCAAATGTTGGTCCTGTTACACCAAAGTATATACCTTCTTTAACAGGATAGCCCATTTGTGCTGCAATTGCTTTTCCTTTTTTGATCAGTGTTTTGGAATAGGGTTCGCTCATATCAGGAAAGCGCAACCCGAATGCATCTTCGTTTTTACCAATTAAAGGATTTACTGTAGCCAGGCTTATATGATCGGTAATGATCATCAGGTCGCCAACGGCAAAAGAAGCATTAACGCCCCCGGCCGCATTACTGATAAGTAAAGTATGAACACCAAGTAATTTCATTACACGAACAGGAAAAGCAACTTCTGTGGCATCATGCCCTTCGTAAAAATGCAGGCGCCCGGCCATTACTACAATTCTTTTTTGGCCTATTTGTCCAAAGATCAGCCTGCCCGAATGTCCTTCAACGGTAGAAACAGGAAAATGAGGTATTTCTGTATAATAAATCTCTTTTTCAACCGTCATTTCTTCCACGAAATTTCCAAGTCCGCTGCCCAGTACGATACCGATTTCTGCGGAAGAACTATAACAGCTTTTAATAAATGAAACGGCTTCTGTTATTTTTTTAAGCATTGCGCTCATACGGATATTTTATGGCGGCAAAGATAAGGATTGGAAAGAGATGGGGTAAACCTGCCGGGAGCAGAGAAAACCATGTGCGGAAAATCGACTGGGCCTTTATTGGTGAAAACCATCAGACAATTCGTTTATTATTGATAGCCTTTACCCACTCATCTCTTTTGCAGGAAGGACACAGATGATTGTTTTCGGGCTGCGCTAAAGATTCTACCTGTCCGCAAAAAGAACAGGCAAAAGAATAGTTCGGTGGTAATTGTTTCAGTTTTTGGGTACATAAATGCGGAAGTACCGGTAAACCCCATCGCACCTCTTCATCGGGATAATAATAGAGGCTGATGGATCCGTTAATTTCAAGAATAGCCAGGTTTACCTGCCCCAGATGTGATACGCTGTTTATACGCAGTTGGGCGAAAAGCTCATCATGAGCAATTAGCTCCTTTTCAAAATTGCTGCAATTTAATCTTCCATCTTCAACAAGATAGATCGGTTCCCCTTCCAGGAATCTTTCTATCTTTTCTCCCCGATTGATGATATATGTTACCAGTCTGTACATCGAAACCACTACTAAAAAAACCATCATACCCGGCAACAGCCCTACATCTTTATAAAACATAGGATCGCCGGCGGCGGAGCCCAAACCAATGATTACGCCCAGCTCAAATATTGATAACTGTGTAACGCTTTGCTTGCCAAGGATACGCAGGCTGAAAAGGATGGTGAGAAACATTACAAATGAACGGATAACTACCTCCACAAGAAATATCCATTTTTCTGTTCCAAGCAATAATGACTGCCAGTCAATTTCAAAAAAGCCATTGAATTGCAACAAGGGAATATGCATGTATTAAAATTAAAAAACTAAAATGGAAGTTCTGCAATATTTCTTTCCGGCTGCATGGCTGGAGAAGTGAATTGTTTTTGTCATTTACTGGAACTACTGAAAATAAAAAACCCACCAGGCAACTAAAATACCGGAAGTGTGCATCTTCCTGTATTTCAGCCTGGTGGCGTAAACTTTACCCGGTACAGTACCTTTTTAAAAATTAATTCAATGATGCAATTAGTTTTTTATTCAACTGCACATAATCGTCATTTTTTGCAGTGGTAGCCAGTTCGGTAGATTTATTGGCTGCTGCAATAGCTTCTTTCTTCTTGCCCAGTTTTGCCAGGCATTTTGCCTTTTGATGCCAGATCCAAAATGCATTGGGCTCTTTTTCTGTTGCTTTATTAAACCAGCCAAGCGCTTTATTCAGATCTTTACCGTTTTCTAAATAATAAGCGGCGGCAGTGAAATAAGGAAAGTTTTCTTTCCCTTCCATGCTGCTGATCTGTGCATTGATCTTAGTAGCTACATCCGTTGTAATTGGAACGATAACAACCGTTCTGTCCCATCCGATAATGAGATCCATGGACGATGGAGAAATATTGTCAAAAGAAATTAAAAACGACTCCAGCGGAAAAGGCAGGTCTGTGGCGTTTATTTTAACACGGGCTACATCCTGGTCTTGCTTGTAAGCAGCAGGACTGGTTACATCTAACTGTTTGGTTAAGATTATGGTCCATTCAGCCGCATTTGGAATAGTAAGCAATCCATATTTGCCCGCGGATATTTTTTGTCCGCCAAATGTAACGTCATCACCAAAACTTATAGTAGTAGCTCCGTTAGCGCCGGTACGCCAAACCTTGCCATAAGGCACCAGTCCGCCGAATATGGTTCTGCCTTTTACTGCTGGCCTTGAATAAGATAGTTCAACTGCGGATAAGCCAAATTCCTGTTTTACTGTTTGCAGTGGCGATGGAGCCGGGGTTTTTAATTGTTGTGCTTCTGCAAAACAAATCATGGTAGAAAAAGCGGCAAGTAAAAAGATCTTTTTCATCTGTAGTTGTTTTTTGGTTGATTAATCAGGTCTTTGTTTTTAATGAATAAACCTTGCGATCCGCATTGTTTATTATATTGTTATTTGTTGAGGCGAAGATAATGTTTACAGTGATGTAATTCAAGTCCGAAAGGAAATTGAAAAGAATTATGCCAGGTTTAACAAAATATGCTTTTTATGCAGGTTGTTCTATCGGTCAGAACTGAACGGTAAGGGTAACTTTTGCAGGAATGTCGCCCTCTGCTAATTTCCACTGAGGTCCTTCTTTTATAACCCGGATGGCTTCCTTATTGCACTGTACACAGGTAGAATGGATGATTTTAAAATCAGAAAGCCTTCCATATTTATCTACGTTAAATGACAGATCAACAAATCCACGGCTTGCAGTTCGTGCTGCACCCGGCAGGCGGGTATTATTAACCAGGTATATATCATAATTTCCCCAGCCGTCTGCGGGTTCTGCTTCAGGAATTGCGTCAGCATTTTCATCAGTCATTTTTTTCTTTGCCGTTTCATAGCCTGTTACTACAACTTCTGCTAAGGCATTTTCTTTGGGCAGGAGTATAATGTTATTGGAAGGAGTGCCGGCATGTAGAACCACCTGCCGTGGCTCAAAGCCCGCAGATTTAACATGTACTGTTAATAGTGTATCTCCGCTTATTAATTTAAAATTCCCCCTGGCATCGCTATAAGTATGGGATGCGGTATTGCCAATTCGAATATTTACAAAAGGCAATGGATTGTTATTGCTGTCTGTTATTTTACCCGTAAGAATATTTGTATTAAAAAAACCTGAAGCATTATTTTGTGTTGTTAAGAGCACCGGTTTTTTACGGCTTTGTGCTGAAATATTTTTATCTCCCTCACTTTCTTCCTGCTCAATACGGTAAACTTTAGTTGCGGCGGCCCTGTTTGCAGCCGCTATATCCTGTGAATGACTTTCCGGAATATCTTTTTTTGTTGCCGCCTTGGGTGGGGGTTTCCTTTTTGTTTTTGGGGAAGTGGGCTGAAGCTGAACGGGGGCTTTTTTTTCAGGTGCTAAAGCCGGGGCTACGATTTTTTCCTGAGCTTTATTTTCCTGCAAAGCAATATTCGCAGAGTCGGTAGCTGCTGCAGGCATTCCGGAAGTATCCTGTGCTTCTTTTAATGGCGCAGTTTTTTGTTCTTTTTCTTTTTGCTGCGCGATATTTTTTCCGGTTGGGGTCAGCCAGTACCAGGTAATGCCGGTTCCCAATACAATAAGAATGGCTGCTGCGGCGCTCCACCATATTTTTCTATTGTGTACAGGAATTACTTTTGTATCGTTTTTTTCCTGCAATCTTTTTCTCAGGTCCTCTATATTTGACGAAAGAGCAGGAGAGCTATGCTGCCTGTAACCCTCTATTGCTTCAGCCAGGAAAGGGTCTTCCAGCGCGGCTTTTTCCATGGCATGCCGCTCCGCCATAGTCATCTGCCGGTTCAGATAGCGTTGTATATCTGCTGCCGTATATGGTTTGATATGTTTATTGTTTTCGGACATTATGTTTTTAGTCAGTGGTGAGTAGTCAGTCGTCAGCACTGATACCTGGAACCCGCTTCCCCATGCAACTTGTAACTTGTAACCTTTATAACTTGTGCATGCGGCCTGACGCTCCTTGGTCGTGACCGACCGCCACATCTCCCACATTCCTCACGCCTCCATGCAACTTTTCAAATTTCTCCTTCCATTCTGAATATAGCTCCTTACTTTATTCCATTCATAGCCGGTAATTTCGGCAATTTCGTCGTAGCATTTTTGCTGCAAATAAAATAGTTCAACTGTTTTTTTCTGTTCCTCCGATAAGGTTTGAATACATTTCTCTAATTTAACAAATTGTTCTTCTTTTTCAAGCATCCCATTAAGATGCACAGTTTCCGCCGATTGCATATATTCCTGGTTAAATTCAGTGGTTTTGAGGTTTCTGGGTGTTCGCAACTGCATAAGGCAGTGGTTCCGGGTAAGTGTATGCAACCAGCTTTTAAAATTACTTACTTCGTGCAGCTTCAGTTTCTCGACCAGCTCTTCAAAAATATTCATTACAGCATCTTTACTTTGCTCTGCATCTTTAAAATATTTCAGGCAAACCCCGTATACCAGTTCCATATAACGCTGATACAGATCCGATAGCACCCGCATATCCTTCGTTTGTTTATACAAAACAATAAGTTCGGTATCCGTGCTATCAGCAGTTGATATGTTCTTTATGAAATTCAAACAATAGTTAAATGTGAAATTCAAAGATAAAAGATAATGAGAAAGGAATACACATTCACGCCCACTTACCCCTTCTCAGCATTCCTTTAATAAATAATTCCATCACCGTATGTAATTCCATTTGACATCGCATCCACCATTCAAACGAAACCTTAAAACTTATTATTATGAAGTACGCAATACTTTGCAGCATAATGATTACTGCTGCCTTAACGGCTTTTTTGCCACCAGCTTCTTTTACAGTTAAAGGTAAGGTAACCGACAGCGCAGGGGCTATACTTTCCGGCGTATCTGTTACAGAAAAAGGCACGGCAAATATTACCCAAACCGATGCGAATGGTGATTTTACCATTACTGTTACAGACGACAAAGCCGCACTTGTTTTTTCAGCACTGGGTTTTGATACTAAAGAAGTGAAAGTATCCGGCAAAGCCATGCTAAATGTTCAATTGTTACAAACAACTAACGAACTGGAGGAAGTTGTAATAACGGGCTATGGTACTACAAAAAAGAGAAACCTTACGGGGTCGGTTCAGCGGGAAGCAAAAGCAGATATGGTGCTACAGGGAAAGGCAGCAGGCATAACGATAAGAGGAAATGCATCCTATCCGTCGCCTGCTACTAAGCAAACACGCAATCATAACTACCGGTTATATGGTAGCCAGGATGTTGATTTTAATACTGAAGATTATGATGGCATTGTTGAAAACCGTTTCCTGGCGGTGAAAGACCATCCCTTATCCACTTTTTCCATTGATGTAGATGCGGCTTCGTATAGCAATATACGGCGGTTTTTAAATAACGGGCAATTGCCACCTGCCGGGGCGGTGCGAATTGAAGAAATGATCAATTATTTTCATTACGAATATCCTCAGCCCGAAGGTGACAAGCCTTTTTCTATCCATACTGAATTATCTGAAGCTCCCTGGAATAAAGATCACCGGTTGGTATTGATCAGCTTGCAGGGAAAGAAAATAGCAACGGAAAATATCCCTTCTTCCAACCTGGTTTTCCTGATTGATGTATCGGGTTCAATGCAGGATGAGAATAAACTGCCTTTGGTAAAACAATCTATGAAGTTGCTTGCGGACCAGCTACGCGAAAAAGATAAAGTTGCCATAGTGGTATATGCCGGAAACGCGGGATTGGTATTGCCTGCAACAAGCGGAGCAAATATGCAAATTATAAAAGATGCCATTGAACGTTTGGAAGCCGGTGGCTCTACCGCTGGCGGTGAAGGGATAAAATTAGCGTATAAAATAGCCAGGCAAAATTTTATACAGGATGGAAACAACCGTATTATTTTATGTACCGATGGCGATTTTAATGTAGGCGCCAGCAGCGACGATGATATGGAAAGACTAATTGAACAGGAAAGAAAGAGCGGCGTTTTTTTAACGGTGCTGGGCTACGGTATGGGCAATTACAAAGACAATAAAATGCAAAAATTGGCCGATAAAGGCAATGGTAACCATGCATACATTGATGATATAAGTGAAGCGAAGAAAGTATTGGTAAGTGAATTTGGCGGTACCTTATTCACGATTGCCAAAGATGTAAAATTGCAGGTAGAATTCAATCCGGCTAAAGTGCAGGCTTATCGTTTAATGGGTTATGAAAACCGTATATTGAACAAGGAAGACTTCAATAACGATAAAAAAGATGCCGGTGAATTGGGAAGCGGGCATACCGTTACAGCTTTGTATGAAGTAATACCTGTGGGTGTAATGAGTGATTTTATAGAAAAGGTTGATTCGTTGAAATACCAGGGCGTAGCAAAGCAAAAAGCGGCCAATAATTCTCCTGAGTTGATGACGATCAAATTCAGGTATAAAGATCCTTCCGGCGAAAAGAGTAAGTTAACAGAACACCCGGTAATTGACGGACACATTGCATTAAACAATACTTCCGGTAGTTTTCGTTTTGCCGCTGCAGTGGCGCAGTTCGGTATGTTGCTCACCCATTCAGAATTCATGCAGCAATCTTCGTATAATAATGTGCTGGCATTGGCTAACTCCGCCATTGGCAATGACCAGGAAGGTTATCGCAAAGGTTTTTTAGAATTGGTGAAGAAAGCAGGTAGCCTGGCGAAGAGGGAAAGGCGCAGCACAGGCGAAGATGAACTGGCAGGGAAAAAATAGTATTCTGCGAATAAGAAGGTATAGCATATGCACCTAACTGGTGATATGCTATGCTTTTTTATAAGACGCTACAGTTAAATAATATTGTCGGCGATAATAAGAATAATGAATTTGAAAATGGAGGTTATGTTTTCGTGCGTATTTTTATATAAATTCATTCGTTCAGAGCATAATGGTAAAGTATCCACAGGATTGATGCCTGAATATTTAAAATTAATTGAAGAAACCAACTGCTGTTGAGGAGAAGGAAGCAGGGTGTTAATGACAACGCGTAGTATTATGAAATTAGACAGATTTGTATCAGCCCTGTTTATTGCAGTTGCGGTTGCCTGGTTTTTCCCGCAGTTTGGCGCTGCCCAAAGCGGAATTCCACTGAATGCTATTTGCAGTGCAGGTATTGCTTTGATCTTCTTTTTTTATGGTGTTAAGCTGAGCCCGGAGAAAATAAAATCGGGATTAAAAAACTGGAAGCTGCACGTTGTTATCCAGTCGGCTACATTTATTATTTGTCCCTTGCTTGTACTTATTGCTCATCCTTTTCTGCAAACAAAACACCAGGAAATGATTTGGTTGTCTGTATTTTTTTTAGCCGCTTTACCTTCCACGGTTTCTTCCTCTGTTGTGATGGTGGCTATGGCAAAAGGGAATCTGCCCGCAGCTATTTTTAATGCCAGTATTTCGGGGCTCATTGGTATTGTTTTAACACCTTTATGGATGGGGTTATTTATGCAGCAGCAGCAAAATAACTTTGATTTTTTGCAAATCTATTTCAAACTAATGGTTGAAATAATTTTGCCTGTAGTTGCGGGAATAGCTGTTCAGCGGGGAATAGCGCATTGGGCTGCCCGGTATGGTAAACAACTGGCGTTATTTGACAAGAGTGTTATTGTTTTAATCGTGTACAAGAGTTTTGCAGAATCATTTTCCGATGGTACATTTTCGGGTATGCAATGGAATGATCTGGCAATGATATGCGTTATTACTATTGTTTTGTTTTTTACATTGTACGGCATCATTTATTTGATTAGTATTTTGCTCGCCTTCAATAAAGAAGACAGGATTACCGCATTGTTTTGCGGTTCAAAAAAATCGCTGGTACATGGCACTGTATTTTCAAAAGTATTGTTCAGTAATGCGTCTTTCGCGGGATTTATGCTGTTGCCATTGATGATCTTTCATGCGTTTCAGTTATTTATTGTAAGTTATATTGCAGGGCGGTTTGGAAGGAAAGCATAGCGTTATCGGCTTACTGCATGCAATGGTAAAAATGGCTGGCAACAAATTAATTTTGGTAGTAATTTTATTAATTCCTGAAAATAAAGACATAAGGCATGTATATCCCTAAGATAAATGCAATGACAGATCGCGAAGAGGTGGTTGCCTTTATGAAACAATTCAGTTTTGCAACGATTATTACTGCCAAAGAAAATTTTCCTGTGGCAACACATTTGCCCTTTCTTGTATCGGTTAAAGAGGATAAAATTATACTAACTTCTCATTTTGCAAAGGCAAATGAACATTGGGCAGCGGTTGTTGAAAATAAAGTTTTAGTGATATTTACGGAACCGCATGCTTATATATCACCCAAAAATTATGATAAGGAGTTAAATGTTCCTACATGGAATTATATTTCAATTCATGCTTACGGGCAAGGGAAGCTTATTACACGAACGGATAAAGTTATTGAAATACTGGAGGCGACTATTGATAACTACGAATTGGCTTACATGCAGCAATGGAATAGTTTGCCGGAAGATTTTAAATTGAAAATGATAAAGGGCATTGTGGCTTTTGAAATTGAAGTAACTGAGTTGCAGGCAAAGAAAAAGCTGAGTCAGAATAAAACGGATGCAGAACAACGAAGAATTATCGACTCACTTTCAGACAGCAATAAGGATAATGAACAGCATATTGCAGATTATATGAGGCGAAACCTGGAAATTAGATAAAGCATTGTGCATACTTGCTATCCTCTTCCGGTTATCCAATACATCAGGCTGCCTGTAATTTCTCTTAAATACATGTCCCAGTATCTAAGCGCAGTGGCCGACGGAAGAATATAATCTGTTGGCACAACGCTATCAGGCGGCTTAACAAAAAAGGCTGCCGGATAAGGTATTACTGCAACACCTGCTTTGGTAAAAGTTTTTTGAGCACGCGGAATATGGAGCGCTGAGGTTATAAGCACGTAAGGCGGAGAGAGGCGGAGCGAATCAATTATCTTTTTGGCGTTGATCGCATTTTCTGCCGTGTTCCTGGAATCCCTGTCTACCGCAATGTCTGCAGCAGGTATGCCCATTGCAATAAGCTGTTCCTGCACAAAATCGCCTTCCCTGAAATCGCCCCTGTTAAAAACGGAACCGTCGCCGGCGGCTACAATTATTTTTTTTATGTGGCCGCTTTTATACAATAGCATTGCCTGGATAAACCTGTCGCTTTGTTCGCTAAAATAGGTTTGGTGATCTGTTTTATTCATTCCTGCAAAGCCGCCCAATAAAATACCGGCGCTATAATTTTGCCCTGCAGTGAGTGTTACTTTTTTAGGTTGATAAACAAGAATGAGCTTACTGATGATAAAGGGATTGGTAAAGAACAGGAGCATAATGACGCCGGCAATATAACATCTTTTTTTCCTGGTCGCCTTTTTGCTGAACCATCCCCATACAAAAACAATAGCAATCCATAATATGGGGCTCAATAATACAATTACCAGCTTAGAAATAGCGAACATCATGCTTCAATATACATTGCGATGCGCAAAAACCCAAAAAAAATCAGCTATCAGTGGGTAACTACTAATGAGACAGTGCTATGTCCTGTAAAAATGTATTTGTTACTTAAATATTTCATTTAGCTTTTTGTCAAGAAATACCTCTTCATCAGTACCGGTATATCGGCCAATGATAATACCAGCTTTGTCAATTAAAATTTTTGTAGGGAACACCTGAACACCAAAAAGCGTTGTTATAGATTGCGATTTATCTAAAGTACCATCCGTATTAAATTTTACACCGCTCAACACATTATGCCAGATACCTGTTCTGTCTTTTTTTACTGCATTCTTCCACGGTGTTCCTGTTTGGTCATATTCTTCAGCTATTGCAATAATATCAAATCCCTTGTTATGATACTTGTTGAATAAGTCAATAAGATGTGGCATGCTCTGTCTGCAGGGTACACACCAACTGCCCCAAAAATCAAGTAGTACGTATTTGCCTTTGAAGTCTGATAAATTTAGGGCATTTCCATTAATATCAATAGTTTTAAATACTTTAGCCGGTTCACCTTCAGAATTATTTCCTATTTCATCTATAATTTTTTTTACCTCTTTTCCGTAAGAACTATTTTGAATAGAAGGGGTAAGTTTTGTATAAAGTGATTTTACTGAATCTATCGTCCATCTCGTTTTATAAGCCCATAATTTAAAAGCGCTAACATAAGAATTTGGATGATTGATTATAAATTTCTGATTTAGGTTTGAAAATTTTTCATAAAGAGAATCAGAGTTTTCGTCTATTGAATTATATTGTTTTTGAAGCATTTCATATTCAATCTGTGTTTTTGAACCTGCTATGTTAATCTCTTTAAAATGGTCATATTGAGCAGTTGCAGTCATTGTTGTTGGTTCCATAAAAAAATCAACAATATTTGGGTTTTCTGCGTCATCCATAATTTTAGAATTTCCTCTTAGAATAGCCCATGTCGGTTCTTTTATTTTCCCTTTAAAATAAAAGCTGCCCTGTTGTAATTTGCAACTGTCTATTATGCGTTTCCCATCTATGTCATATATCAAATAAATTATTGGATTTTTAGAATTTATTATTTTACCCTTTAAGACAAATTGATTGTTTTGTGTTTTTTGTGCATAAATGTGAAGTCCGCATAAGCTTATTAAGAATAAGCAAAATAATTGTCGCATTAAATATGATTTACAATTTAAGCCTGCCGGAACAAAGGCTAAAACAATGAACCGAAAGTGAAGAACGTTTTCAGTCAGCCCACATTTTCATAAAGCCGGTACCAATTCCTTACTGCCGGATGTGTATTTGTAAAATCCTTCGCCGCTTTTTACGCCCAGTTTACCTGCGGCCACCATATTTACCAACAAAGGGCAGGGAGCGTATTTGGGGTTGCCAAATCCTTCGTACAATACTTTTAATATGCTCAAACAAACATCCAATCCAATAAAATCTGCCAGTTGCAAAGGTCCCATAGGATGCGCCATACCCAATTTCATTACGGTATCAATTTCTTCAACTCCTGCCACACCTTCATACAAGCTGTATATTGCTTCGTTGATCATGGGCATAAGAATACGGTTGGCGATAAAGCCGGGGTAATCGTTTACAATGCAGGGTATCTTATCTAACTGTTGGGTGATGTGCACTACCTCGTTTGTTACTTCTTTTGCGGTGCCATATCCATTGATCACTTCCACTAATTTCATTACCGGCACGGGATTCATAAAATGCATGCCAATAACTTTTTCAGCACGCTTTGTAACCGCAGCTATTGCCGTAATGGAAATAGAAGAGGTATTGGTGGCCAGAATGCATGAGGGCGGAGCAAATGCATCCAGTTCTTTAAATATTTTTAATTTGACCGCTTTGTTTTCTGTTGCCGCTTCTATTACCAGGTCTGCTTCGGCAAGGCCCGTTTCTATGCTGGTAGAAGTATGGAGGGTTGACAATATTCTGTCCTTTGTTGCCTGCGTAATGATTCCTTTGCTTACCTGGCGGTCTGCATTTTTAGAGATGGTTTCAATTGCTTTTCCCAATGCGGCTTCGTTAATATCTGTAAGGGTTACATTAAAACCATACTGTGCAAATACATGAGCAATGCCGTTGCCCATAGTGCCTGCGCCAATGACAGCAATGTTTTTTATCATGATCGTATGTTAATGGGGCTATGAGCTTTCAGCTTTCAGCGATCAAATTCACCATTCTCTATTCACTACTCAGTTTTTCTTCTTAAAATCTCCTCTTTTCCACGCCTTTACAAATTCGCTCCAGGCAAACGGGTTAAATATATTCATAGGTGGCGCCTGACCACTATAATAATAGCCCTGGGCATTTTTGCTTAATGCGTAATTGGAAGCTTCCCCACCATCACGGGGTAACGACCGGGCCAATACTCTTCTTTTAGCTTCGCTGGTATTTTGCCGGGCAATTTCTATACCATCATCCGGAACATCATTATTAACAAAATCGCGTTCAAATTGTTCACGGGTTGGACGGGCCTTTATAATAGCTGTAGGCAGGTAAATGGTATCCTCAGCCAATAATTTAACCATGTTGTATTGATTCCCTTCAAGGTTGGTTGGAATCCTGTCTGTTTCTGTCCGGTACGATACATGTGAGAACCGGATTTCATCGCCTTTTAATACCACTATCGAAAAAACACCCTGTTCATTGGTAATGGTTCCCCTGTTTTGCCCTTTTACCATCACGGTTACACCCGGTATTCCTTTTAAACTATCATGCGTCATTACTACGCCATACAATTGTACAACAGAATCTTTCAGGGATTCAAACTGTGCTTCTGCCGCAAAAGGAACCAACAATAATGAGAAAAAAATGTATCGTAAAAAATGTTTCATTAACCTGTTTAAATGAATTGCAATAATACCCTAAAATAACTACCAAACATTCGAAAACGTAATTTACCCTGAACTTACGAAAAAAACAAAGTAAGCATTTATGGGCTTAACTTTGCGGAGCAATATTTTTTTTAACAAAAAGTTCGGCAGATGAAAGAAAGTGATATCCTAAAAGCCCTGGGAAATGTAATTGAGCCCGATTTGGGCAAAGACCTCGTAACACTAAACATGATTAAAGACATTGTAACAGAAGGAGATAACGTTTCTTTTACAGTTGTACTTACTACGCCCGCATGTCCTTTAAAAGATATGATCAAAAATGCATGTATAAATGCAGTGCACCTCCTGGTAAATAAAAATGCACAGGTAGATATAAAATTTACGGCTAATACCAATAGCAACAGAAAAGACAATAAAGCCGTTTTACCCGGGGTAAGAAATATTATTGCTGTGGTAAGCGGCAAAGGAGGTGTTGGCAAATCAACAGTGGCAGCTAATTTAGCCCTGGCATTGGCAGAAGGTGGCGCTGCTGTGGGTTTGATGGATGCGGATATTTACGGGCCAAGTGTGCCTATGATGTTTGGTGTACGCGGCGAAAGACCACTCATGAAAAAAGAAGGCGAAAAAGGTATTATCATTCCATTGGAAAAGTTTGGTATAAAACTAATGAGCATAGGCTCGCTGGTAGATGAAAAGCAGGCGATTGTATGGCGCGGTCCCATGGCAAGCAGTGCTATCCGGCAATTTGTAACGGATGTGGAGTGGGGCGATTTGGATTACCTGGTAATTGATATGCCTCCCGGTACCGGCGACATTCATTTAACATTGGTTCAAACTGTTCCGGTAACAGGAGCGGTAGTAGTTACCACACCTCAACCCGTGGCATTGGCAGACGCCAAAAAAGCAATTGCCATGTTTGGACAAGCCCAAATTAAAGTGCCCATCATTGGGTTGGTAGAGAATATGAGTTGGTTTATCCCGCCAACGGGCGGGACCGAACTACCCGAAAACAAATACTATATTTTTGGCAAAGAAGGCGGTAAAAGGTTGGCCGAAGAATTTGATATTCCCTTTTTGGGACAAATACCATTGGTACAGGGCATAAGAGAAGGTGGCGATATGGGAATACCGGCTATGGTTAGTGATGATGATATTACGCGAAAGGCCTTTAGTAATTTTGCCGGGAACACAGTTCGAAGCATAGCCATGCGCAATGCCAATATTGAGGCTACTAAAATTGTGGAGATCGTAGTGTAATGTTTAAATAATGTCAACTGGGCCGTAGTAACCTGCTGTCGGCACCCGATGAAAGGAGGGTCAGACCGCACGGGAAAACGGATTATTCCACCATGCTGAAAGCGGTGAGGTATTTATCAATATATTCCTGCATATATTTTGATTTGTATTGCATTATAAAGCGGGGATGTTCGAGCGCTACAATTTTTTTAAAGAAACCATGTGTTTCATTTAGCCTGAGCAGTACCTTTTCATTTTTGCCGCTGCCCAGGCAAAAACATATATCGGTATCTATCCCCAGCGCAATTTGTTTTTTGATGCTGCAGATTATAAAATCATGCGCGGCATCGGTCAATGCCTTACTGTCATAAAAATTATAATTTACTTCCTTTCCTAAGCTATTTTTTATAGTAAAGCCCAAAGGGCAGATGGAATTAATGTAAAATCTTGCATAAAATTTTTCTGCTCCGCCGTAAGCATCAATCATATTGTATATAAAAACCGAAGAGGGCTCATGTGCAGGTGGTCCGGGGTAAAGCAACCCGCACTTCTCAACCAGTCTTTTGGGATCGGTAAAGGGAACCCCTGTTAGCCCTGCCCCAAACCTTCCCGGATTAATGCCCAGGATAATGTGCCGCCGGTTATTGTCGCTGTAGTATTTTTTGTAAAAAGCAGATGAAACGATTAAGCTGTTTTTATTTTCACGGAAAGGATTCATCACCCGTATGCCAGGCGGCAATTTACCTGTAAAACGGAGCGACTTGTTAAATGTAATTACTTTACCGGCAAATGTTGTCATATAGTGGAGGAAGGTAAGTAATTTTATAGGGCAAATTAGACGCGAATCCGCAATTCAATAAAAGCTATAGCCCGAGCCGATAAAAGGAGAAATAGTAAAGGATAAGTTTTAAACCTGCAATGGATTTCATTTATATTCGGCATATCTCGAATTTTAAATCTTGAATTTTAAATTTCAAATCGCCTGTCATTTATGCATCGCAAAGATTTTATCCGTTCAGGTTTTTTATTGTGTGCACCTTATGTGCTTCCACTGGCTAAAACGACGCCTGCGAAATCGGCCGAAGATTATATAATGACGGTAAATGGACACATTCCTTCAGCCGATGCGGGGTTTACACTAACGCACGAACATATCCTGGTAGACTTTATTGGCGCCGACAAAATAGCTACATCCCGCTACAATGCAAAGGAAGTATACAATAAGGCGCTGCCTGTTTTGCAGGAGGCCGTACAGAATGGTTGCAAAACACTGGTAGAATGTACACCCAACTACCTTGGAAGAAATGCAGGTTTATTGCAAAGATTATCAAAAGCCAGCGGGCTTCATATTATTTCCAATACCGGTTATTACGGGGCCGCAAAAGAGAAATTTTTGCCTAAACATGCTTATACAGATTCGGCCAAACAACTGGCAGCACGCTGGATAAACGAATGGGAAACGGGTATAGAAGGCACTGGCATTAAACCCGGATTTATCAAAACCGGCGTGGATACCTTCCCGTTATCTCCTGTGCAGCAAAAGCTTATTGAGGCTGCAGCATTAACGCATTTATCAACGGGATTAACTTTTGGGGTGCATACAGGCAACGGGGATGCGGCGCTGGAGGAATTGAAGATTATAAAAGCTATGGGTGTTAGTCCCGTGGCATGGGTGTGGATTCATGCGCAAAGCGAAAAAAACAGGGACGTTCATATGCAGGTTGCAAAAGAAGGGGGCTGGGTTTCTTTTGACGGGCTTAACGATGATTCGGTGCAGCAATACGTACAACTGTTGAAGGATATGAAAGCGGAAAAACTTTTGCACAAAACCCTTATTTCTCATGATGCAGGCTGGTATAATGTGGGCGAACCTGGTGGTGGTCAATTCAGATCCTATAATACCGTTTTTAAACTTATGCTGCCATTGTTGAGAAAAGAGGGATTTACTGAAGATGAAATACAGCAGG
The DNA here is from genome assembly GCF_009192765.1 of Agriterribacter humi. GTDB lineage: Bacteria > Bacteroidota > Bacteroidia > Chitinophagales > Chitinophagaceae > Agriterribacter > Agriterribacter humi. Next base: position 40,628 of record NZ_VOHQ01000020.1, read on the forward strand.
TTTTTATTGTTAACCCGGCCAAAGCATTAACGGTTAAGGTTAAGAGAGCATAATTTTCCCGCTGCTCCATTGTTGTTTACTGCCAAACCACAACAACCTTTCCTCTTGTTCTCCCTGTTTCTATTTGCTTATGAGCTTTCGCCATATCAACAAAAGAAAAAGCCCGGGAAACATGCGATTTGACAATAGCTTTCTCTAAGAGGTTTGCTATTTCCTTCATGTCATTACCGTTAGATTTTACTTTGAAAGTATAGCCATTCATTCCTTTAGCACCGGCCTTATCCGTAACTGCTTCGTTCAATCCGGATGGAATGCTGACGATAGTAGCCGCTTTTTTCATCACTTTTAAAGAGTGATCAATGCTGTCTCCTCCAATTGTGTCCAATACAAAATCAATATCAGATACCTGTTCTTCCAGCGGGGCTGCCTTATAGTCAATAAATTCGTCAGCGCCGAGGCTTAGCACAAAGTTTCTGTTGACTGCCGAAGCTGTTCCTATTGTATATGCGCCATAATGTTTGGCTATTTGTACCGCGTAATGCCCTACTCCTCCTGCTGCCGCATGGATCAGCACTTTTTGTCCTTTCTGAATATTAGCATGTGCTTTCAATGCCTGCCATGCGGTTAAAGCAGCAAGTGATGCCGCCGCCGCTTCATTGTATGAAATAGCAAGCGGTTTTAACGCGAGGTGAGCAGCAGGGGCAGCTACATACTCTGCATAGGCTTTACCGTGACCCGGAAAATTGACCATGCCAAATACCTCATCGCCTTTCTTGAATGTTGTAACATTTTTTCCGGTTTCTGTTACTATGCCCGAAATATCCCAACCCAATATCAATGGTGTTTCATCTTTCAGCATCCCATACAAGCCTTTGCCCGAACGGGTTTTTACATCAATCGGGTTAATGCCGGCTGATTTAACTTCTATCAGTACTTCTTCATTTGTTATTAGGGGAACCGGCGCTTCTTCCAAAACCAGGTTTTCAGTGCCGCCAGAGTCATGCAATACAATAGCTTTCATTAAATCCTTTCCCTGAATTTTACCCACAGCTTTAAAATTTAAATTCCAAAATGCTTATCACCCGTATTTACTTGCAGGCTTGTGTGCCTGGTTACTTTCGTCCCCGGTCAGTAATTAACAGGCAATAATTTCATGTATTCATTAATGTCTGTATGATCCTTTTTCCGGAATGCAGTTCCTGCAGCCGATAATTTTAAAATTCGGGAAACCCTGAAATCACGATAATCATTGCGCCACCAGCACCACGCAATCATATGCCAGTTAAAAGCATAAAATATAAGACCTATAGGTTCTATTGCCCTGGCACTTACCTCGTCATTCAGATTCTGGTATTCCAAATTAAGAATGGTTTGGGTAGATATAGCATTCTGGATCTCCGATAAGTAGGCGAAATTATTTCCACCAAACGCACATGTTACTGTTTTTATCTGCGACTGTAATTGTTCTAACTTTTCTTTCTGGCTTCCGCGCAGCACAGACCTTACTTTGTTTAAAGCCGTTTCATAATGCTTCTGAATAGATTGATCGGAGAACCGGGCGGCAATACTTTCCATGAGTATCAGCGCATTGGCTTCTTCATTGGTAAATGATACCGGCGGCAAAAAATAGCCTTGCACGATAAAATAGCCCCGTCCGTTTTCAAAGCTTACCGGTACGCCAATTTCTGTAAGCGCTTTCACATCACGGTACACTGTGCGTATGCTTATTGAAAACTTATCGGCGATGCGTTCCGCAGGCATAAACTTTTTAGATTGCAGCATGGTTAAGATACCCATGAGCCTGTCAATTCGATTCAATGATTTCTGATTTTAAGGGTTAAAATTAAGCACAAACTGCTGCCTAAAGAAGTGTATCCCGGAATTTAGCATCTCCCCCTGTTACACTCTATAAAAGTATACGTGTAAAGTAGTATTAAATCTGGCAAATAATGTCTGTATTTTAGGATGAAAAAGTGAGAGCCCGCCCGTCCGAACGGTATTCAGCCAGGCGGGCATTCCCTTCCCCTCACGTTTCACGTTTCACACAGCAGTAGTATATCTTAAGCCAGTTTGCATATAGAACAGTGCGGGACATGCAATAACTACCCATTTTTTAAATATTTTCTCTTTAATTGCCAATTATTTTAAATATTTTTCATAAAATAAACTAAAATATTTTCTATATCGCAATCATTTCCCTACTTTTGATGAAATTTTTTAACCAACAGATTAAACAGAATATTTATGTGTGGTATAGTTGGCGTATTCGATTGCAAAACGGGTACAGAATCGCTCAGACCTAAGATACTTAACATGTCAAAAAAGATCCGCCACCGTGGTCCGGACTGGTCGGGTATATACAGCGATGACAATATTGTTATAGCACACGAGCGTTTGGCAATTGTTGATCCTCAATCGGGCAGGCAGCCTTTATATACAAAAGACAAAACCCTGGTACTTGCAGTAAACGGAGAAATATACAATCACCAGGAAATTCGCAAATCATTACCTGATTATGAATTTTTAACCCAGTCTGACTGCGAAGTAATTCTGGCTTTATACCAGGAAAAAGGCATTCATTTCCTTGAAGATCTGAATGGAATATTTGCGTTCGCTTTGTATGACAAAACAGATGGATCTTATTTTATTGCCCGCGATCATATCGGCATTATTCCCTTTTATATGGGTTGGGATGAATGGGGCAATTTTTATGTTGCCTCTGAATTGAAAGCGCTGGAAGGGGTTTGTAATAACATTAAGGAGTTTTTACCGGGACATTATTTACACAGTAAAGATGGCGGATATGAATTGAAACGCTGGTACAAACGCGAGTGGGAGCAGTATGAAAATGTAAAAGACAATGTTTCAGATATTGCTGTTTTACGTAAAGCGCTTGAAGATGCCGTACATCGCCAGTTGATGAGTGATGTGCCTTATGGTGTTTTGCTGTCGGGAGGGCTCGACTCCTCTATTATAGCCGCGGTTACCAAAAAGTTCGCCGCCAAAAGAGTTGAATCCGGCGATACGCAGGCTGCATGGTATCCACAGTTGCATTCGTTTGCTGTTGGCTTAAAAGGCTCGCCCGATTTGTCTGCAGCACGAAAAGCGGCAGATCATATCGGCACGGTGCATCATGAAATTCATTTTACCATACAGGAAGGATTAGATGCTATAAGAGATGTGATCTATCATTTGGAAACCTATGATGTAACCACCATAAGGGCCTCTACACCTATGTACCTGATGGCGAGGATCATTAAATCCATGGGTATAAAGATGGTACTGTCTGGCGAAGGTTCGGATGAATTATTTGGGGGTTACCTGTATTTTCACAAAGCGCCCAATCCGGAGGCATTTCACGAAGAAACCGTACGCAAATTAAGCAAATTGCATTTGTATGATTGCCTGCGTGCCAATAAATCACTGGCCGCCTGGGGCATAGAAGGCCGTGTACCGTTTTTGGATAAAGAATTCATGGATGTGGCTATGCGGTTAAATCCTGTTGACAAAATGGCGAAAGACGGCAAAATGGAAAAATGGATACTGCGTAAGGCTTTTGAAGATTACCTGCCCGAAAGTATTGCCTGGCGGCAGAAAGAACAATTTTCAGATGGTGTTGGGTATAGCTGGATTGATACGCTTAAAACGGTTGCCAACCTTAAAGTAACGGATGAACAACTGGCGCATGCCAAATACCGCTTTCCCATCAATCCTCCTATGTCGAAAGAAGAATATCATTACCGTTCTATATTCAGTGAACATTTTCCATCGGATGCGGCAGCAGCCTGCGTACCTTCTGTGCCTTCTGTGGCCTGCAGTACGCCGGAAGCATTGGCCTGGGATAAATCTTTTCAAAATATGAATGATCCTTCCGGACGTGCAGTAGCAAACGTACACAACATGGCGTATGAAGAAAAGTAAATCCGAAGCCGTAAATCCTAAATCCGAAGGGAAACATCAAGAACCAAATTGCAAATCACAAATAAATTTCAAATATTAAATTCGAAACGAAATTCCGCAGATGCGGAACGATATTCCAGGAAAATGCAATCTTAAATCTCAAATTTCAAATACTCAACTGGCATCTCACCATTCGAGCATCCATCCTGCCGTTAGTAGTTATTCAACTGAAAGCTAATAGATGAGGGCTGTTTATTCAGGCAATACTGGCCCATAATGTAACTTCTTACCCATTTGACTTTTGTTGGGAAAGAGAATATCATGGGCGGTTTCATATCCTTCGTTTGCTACCTGGTTAAGGATGCTCCTTTCTTTGTAGCGGCGGGCAGCATATACAATGAGCCCGGCCAAAAAGCCGGCGGCTACAGCAACAAGAATTTTATCTGTCTTTTTCATTCAATGTCTTTTTTACAAAGATAAAACTGCAAAACATATACCATATTAAATGGTGTTAATATATATACAAGAATTCATTACATTCAAAAGGAGTTCGGGTAGCTTTCATGATCATCATTTCTTAAAAATAAAAAAGTAATTTCGCAATCAAACATTTCGCAGCAAAAAAATTATCCGAAAGGAAATGAATACCCCCAAACTGTGGTAATTTTCGCAATTTAAGTAATGATGACAACTCAATTAGCGCAGCTTTCGCAAACCCTGGAAGGTGAATTCTATAACGATAAAACGATAAGAACATTATACGCAACCGATGCTTCAGCTTACCGCGAGATGCCTTTGGCGGTTGCCATACCCAGGTCTGTAGCCGATATTAAAAAATTAATCGCATTTGCCAATGCGCAAAAAACGGCGCTGATACCCCGAACAGCCGGTACTTCACTTGCGGGGCAAGTGGTAGGCAATGGTATAGTTGTAGATGTATCAAAATATTTCACACAAATACTTGAACTAAATACAACAGAAAACTGGGTTCGTGTACAGCCCGGTGTTATAAGGGATGAACTGAATCTTTTTCTTAAACCCCATGGTTTATTTTTTGGGCCCGAAACATCTACTGCCAACAGGGCAATGATCGGTGGCATGGTGGGCAATAATTCCTGTGGGTCAAATTCCGTAATTTACCGCAGCACCCGTGAGCATTTAATTGAAATAAAAGCTTTGCTGAGCGATGGATCGGAAGCGGTATTTAAGGCTATGGATATAGAAGCTTTTCATGCCAAATGTGAAGCGCCGGGTTTGGAAGGAAAGCTTTACCAAAGCATACGCAGTTTATTGAGCAATTACGATACGCAGGAAGAGATACGTAAGGAGTTTCCCAAAAAAACAGTAGAGAGAAGAAACACGGGTTATGCTGTAGACATGTTGCTGGATACCGCACCTTTTACTGCGGGTGAAGAAGATTTTAATTTTTGCAAACTCATTGCCGGCTCTGAAGGCACATTAGCCTTTATAACCGAAATTAAATTGAACGTGGTTCCCCTGCCTAAAGAAGCCGGCTTGTTATGTGTGCATTTTAATACCATAGATGAATCACTAAGAGCAAATTTGATAGGATTAAAATATGGGCCTTCTGCAAGTGAATTAATTGACCATTATATTCTTGAATGTACAAAAGACAATATTGAGCAACGTAAGAACCGTTTTTTCGTGCAGGGCGATCCGGGCGCAATACTCGTAATAGAATATACCCGCAACACAAGAGAAGAAATTACTGCCATTGCTCAGGAAGTAGAAGCGGAAATGCGGGCAGCCGGGCTGGGCTATTATTTCCCTTTGTTATATGGTGATGATACCAAAAAAATATGGACGTTGAGAAAAGCCGGGCTGGGCTTATTGAGCAATCTGCCTGGTAATGCTAAAGCTGTACCGGTAATTGAAGATACTGCGGTGGATGTGAATGATCTGCCTGCCTATATCCGGGAGTTTAATGAGATACTTAAAAAATACAACCTTTATTCTGTGCATTATGCACATGCAGGCAGTGGCGAAATACATTTACGTCCTATCATCAATCTGAAAACAAAAGAAGGGAATCTCCTGTTCCGCAGTATTGCACAGGAAATAGCCACGCTGGTAAAAAAATACAAAGGTTCGCTAAGCGGCGAACATGGCGATGGAAGGTTGAGGGGAGAATTTATCAGGCAAATGATTGGTGAAAAAAATTACCAGTTGCTCAAAGCAATAAAGAAAACCTGGGATCCGCATAATATTTTCAATCCCAATAAAATAGTTGATACACCGGCCATGAACACCATGCTGCGCTATGAGCCCGGTCAGCAAACACCCGCTTTTAAAACCATTTTCAGATATCCCAACCAGGATGTATTGCAACATGCAGAACAATGTAATGGATCGGGCGACTGCCGTAAAACACATTTGTCGGGAGGAACCATGTGTCCCTCCTATATGGCCACTAAAAATGAGAAAGATACTACAAGGGCGAGGGCTAACATTTTAAGAGAATTTCTTACGCATTCAGACAAGATCAACCGTTTTGATCATAAGGAAATTTATGAAGTAATGGATCTGTGCCTGAGTTGCAAAGGTTGCAAATCAGAATGTCCTTCCAACGTGGATGTAGCCAAGCTGAAGGCCGAATTTTTACAGCAGTATTATGATGCCAATGGTGTTCCGCTGCGGAGCCGGCTTATTGCCAATTTTACCACATTATCTAAAGCAGGTGCGTTGTTGCCCGGGTTATACAATGGTTTAATGACGGGTAAATTAACTGCCGGTTTGGTAAAACGCATCGCGGGGTTTGCTCCCAAACGTTCCATGCCCGGATTGTATACTACCACATTAAAAAAATGGTACAATAAACATCGCCGGCAGCAAACAAAGCACAATACGAAAAAAGTGTACTTGTTTTGCGATGAGTTTACCAATTATAACGATACTGAAATTGGCATCAAAGCTATTTTATTATTGGAGAGGCTGGGGTATGAAGTGATCATTCCTGAACACACAGAGAGTGGTCGGTCGTGGCTTTCCAAGGGGCTTTTGCGCAGGGCAAAAGCAATTGCGGAAAAAAATATCAGGCTCTTATCTCCATTAATAAATGAACAAACACCGCTGATAGGCATAGAGCCCTCAGCTATACTCACTTTCAGAGATGAATACATTGACCTGGCAGACGATGCATTGCTTGATGAAGCAAAACGTTTATCGGCTAATGTGTTTACCATTGAAGAATTTTTAAGCCGCGAAACAGATGCCGGGAATATTACCGCTGAGCTGTTTACAAAAGAGCAAAGGAAGATTGTTTTACACGGTCATTGCCAGCAAAAAGCACTGTCATCTGTTACTCCTTCGGTCAAAATATTATCCCTGCCTCAAAATTATGCTGTGCAAACTATTCCTTCCGGGTGCTGCGGAATGGCGGGATCTTTCGGATATGAAAAGGAGCATTATAATCTTTCCATGCAAATAGGCGAACTGGTTTTGCTGCCTGCTGTTCGTAAACAGGGGGAGGATGTAATTATTGCCGCGCCGGGCACCAGTTGCCGGCACCAGATCAAAGACGGCGCATCAAAAAAGGCTTTACATCCGGTAGAAATATTGTATGATGCGTTGTCGGAGGTGTAAAGAGGGATATGAATACTTTTCGGTACGGAGTCCCAGACTTCGTTACAGCGGTATCAACTCATTAAACCAATCTCTCACACTATTTCTTCTACAACATAGCTGATATTGTTGACTTCAGCGGCATCCTTTATTTTTAATCCCATTAATTGTTTTCCTAAAGGCGATTGGGGCGAAAGTGCTATCACGGTTGTACCGTCATCCAATTTTATTTTTGCAGGAGCTATACTAAGAAATAACCAGCCCCTGTTTGTTTTAACGAGGCTCCCCTGTATAATATATGTTGTTTTGACTGTAATATCTATTTTACTGAATAACAATTGTTGTTCCAGTGCTTCTTTTAATTGCCTGCCTGTATTTTCCTGTTCTATCTGCAGCATTGCCAGGGCCGTTTCATGCTTATCTCCGGCGGTGTTTTTTGTTTCGTTGCTGCTGCTCTCTTTTAACTCGTTCAGAGTGCGGCTGAGCAAGCTGATCTTTTCATCAATCAGTTGCCGGTAATGGTTGTATACGTTTTCTTTTAAAGTCATTTATATACTATGCAGCTTTATTATATTAATGGAAACATCACATCGTGCAAAACTAAAAGACATTTCACGATTTCTCCGTTATGCTTAAAAAGAGAAAAATATACCCTTTTTGTGTTATGGGAGGATTGGATTTTATATGTGAACTTCAATTAAAAAATGAGAAGAAGCAAATTTGTGCTGTCCTTATTGTCTGTTGCTCCTGTAGCAGCTTTTGCACGGCTTTACAAACATTCGAGTCGTGAAGGGAAAGCGTTTAAGGTTAAAGCTGGTGAAGGCCGTTATCATGGGCACATTCAGTTAAAAGGCGTTAATGCCAATATTATTGATGTAAAAATATCGGGCAGGGATACAGATGGTGATTTGGCTATTTTTGAGCAAACAGGTATCTCGCCCAAAAGGGGGACACCCCTTCATGTCCATCCAAACCAGGATGAGGTTTTTTACATAGTGGAAGGGAACTATCGTTTTAAAGCAGGAGATACCATACTTGAGCTCAGTGCCGGCGAAAGTATATTTCTGCCGCGAAAACTACCGCATGCATGGACGCAATTAAGTGAAAGAGGAAAAATGACCGTGATGTTACAGCCTGCGGGCAAACTTGAAGACTTTTTTGTAACTATGGCCGCGCTTACGAAGGAGCCTACCCCGAAGGAACTTGTGCAGTTGTTCAGGGATCACGAAATGGAAATAGTGGGACCGCCTTTAGAGGTTTAATACCAATTTACTTAGCCCTGATATATACCAGCTTTACATGCTTTCTTCCTGTATCACGCTCATCAATTTCAAAGCCGGGCAAACTTTTAATGAGGGGCAGCAATTTCGCATAACCATAATTACGCGGGTCAAAATCCGGACGCTTTTTTAACAACAGGTTCCCCAAATCTCCCAGGAATGCCCATCCATTTTCATCGGCAAGGTCATTAATGCTGGTGGTAAGCAGGTTCATGAGGTTCTTATCGGTTTTATTCAGTATTTTTTCTTTTTTGGTTGTTTCTTTCTGGCGGGCAGGTTTGGGTAAAACTTCTTCTTCCTCTTTAATCAATATTTCTATATATATAAATTTATCACATGCCGCACGAAAAGCGCCGGGTGTTTTTTGTTCCCCCATACCAAATACTTTCATGCCTGCTTCCCGCAGCCGCGTTGCCAGCCTTGTAAAATCACTGTCGCTGCTCACTATGCAAAAACCATCTACCCTGCCTGTGTACAAAATATCCATCGCATCTATAATCATTGCCGAGTCGGAAGAATTTTTTCCGGTAGTATAACTGTATTGCTGAACAGGAGATATTGCATGATCTAATAAAACGGCTTTCCATCCCGCAACGTGCGGTTTGGTCCAGTCGGCATAAATTCGTTTAAAGGTTGGTGAGCCATACTTGGCAATTTCTTCCAGAATGCCGCTAATGAGCCGGTAAGGAATATTGTCGGCGTCTATTAAAACCGCAAGGCGAAGGTCTTTTGTATTTTCCATGTGTTATTTGTTGATATTATTCAAAAGGTAATTATAATGTGGGAAATGTGAAAATGTGAAAGTGTGAGAAATGTCTGCCCCCGTCCGACTGGTGTCATCCGGGGGGGGCGACTGAACAGGCGGGTGGAAATGTAAAAATGCGAAAGTGAGTGGTGAGCGGTCGCTTCGGATTGTTTCACGCCCGACTCAACAAATCATTCGCCCACCCGACTTAGCCCCGCCAGAATGATTCTTTTCGGGCTGGCATTCAGGCGGGGATGACACCAGCCGGATGGGGCAAGCAAGAAAGATTTACGGTTGTACCCTGCTTCGAATTTGAAATTTGTTATTTGTATTTTATCCGCCCCAGCGGACAGGTCTGGTTTTTGTGGTTTTGGTTCTTGGTGCTTTTAGATCGGATTTCGGATTTCCGGCTCCGAATTTGCTATTTGAATTTTATCCGCCACGGCGGACAGGTTTGGTCCTTGTTTTTTGTGATTTGGTTCTTTACATTCCCTTCGGATTTTGCCTTTATCCCGGGCATTTTCTTCTTTTTCTCATTGATATACAATAATTTCTAACTTTAGGCATTGTTACAAAAAAGGAAGGATTGAAAAACCGGCTGCTATTGATATTGTTGTGCTTACTGGGAATACAATTTGGGCTTGCCCAGCAAAATCCTTCTCTGTCGAACCTGCGCAAAAAAAAACTGCCCGCCCTTTCAGATACCATTCATTTAGATACATTGAGCATCATTCCGGGAACTTTTTTTATTTCCGGTGTGGATAGCAATAGCTATGTCCTGGACATTTTTAACGCCATGCTCATATGGAAGAAAAAACCCGTAGCAGATAGCGTGCTTATTACATACCGGGTTTTTCCGGGTAAATTTAACACGGTATACCAGCGAATGCGGTTTGACAGCATCAGTAATAATTTTCTTGCATCACCTGTAACTATACAGGATGCCAATTCACTTCAAAACTCCATTTTCGATTTTGGTAATGTAAACTATAACGGAAGTTTTGGCAGGGGGCTTTCTTTTGGTAACCAGCAGGATGTGGTGCTCAATTCTACCCTGAACCTGCAAATGAACGGGTACCTGGCCGACAGTATCCAGATTGCTGCGGCTATAACCGACAGCAATATTCCGATTCAGCCGGATGGCAATACACAGAATTTGAATGAGTTCGATAAGGTATTTATCCAGTTTAAAAAAGGGGGATGGCATTTTGATATTGGCGATATAGATATCCGCCAGCAGCAGAGCTATTTTCTTAATTACTATTCAAGATTGCAGGGCGCTGCTTTCGGTCGGGAAAGCAGGATTAGTCGCTCAACAACCAACCGCCTGTTGCTCAGCGGCGCTATTGCAAAGGGTAAGTATACCCGTAATATTTTTAATGGCATAGAAGGCAACCAGGGCCCATACCGCTTACAGGGGCCAAACAATGAATTGTTTTTTATTGTGCTGGCCGGTACGGAAAGAGTATTTATTGACGGAGAACTGATGCAAAGAGGAGAGGACCAGGATTATGTGATCAACTACAATACCGCTGAACTAACGTTTACACCTAAGCGAATGATTACAAAAGATAAGCGCATACAGGTAGAGTTTGGTTATGCCGACAGGAACTACCTCAATTCTCAATTGTATGTTTTTGATGAAGCCGCGATAGGCGAAAAATTTAAAATAAGGGTTGCGGCCTATTCAAACGGAGATGCTAAAAATTCGCCCATCAATCAAACGCTTGACCCGCGGCAAAAACAATTTTTGGCGGATATTGGCGATAGTGTGCATCACGCATTATATCCATCGCAGGTATTGGATACTTTTTCGGTAAATAAAATCCTGTATAAAAAAGTAGATACTGTTTTCAATAATACGGTACATGATTCTGTATATGTCTATTCGGTTTCACCTGCCGATACCTTGTATAACCTTGCTTTTACGGAAGTAGGACAGGGAATGGGCGACTATGTGCCGGATGAAACAAGCGCTGCCAACGGAAAATTGTTTAGATGGGTAGCCCCGGATGCCAATAACAACAAACAGGGAAGATATGATCCTGTAATATTACTGGTTGCCCCTAAAAAGCAGCAACTGTTAAGCATAGGCGCAGATTATATGGTTTCTGCCCATACACAGGTGAGCACCGAAATGGCGGTAAGCAGTTATAATGTGAACAGTTTTTCGCCGAAAGATAAAAGCGATGACAAGGGCTTTGCCGCAAAACTGGTATTGAATGACAGCAGGCAATTGAAAAAAAGCACAAAAGGACTCACATTGGTGAGCCAGCTAAGTTACGAATGGGTGCAAAACAGATTCAGGCCTGTTGAAAGACTGCGCAACGTAGAATTTTACAGGGGATGGGGGCTGCCTTTAGATGTGCCGGCCGCAACTGAAAACCTTTTTCACGCCGGTGTGGCGCTTAACAGTAAAAATGGCAATTCAATCCGGTATCAGTTTGAAAATTACAGGAGAGATGATGGATATAATGGTATTCGCAATGGCATCCTGCAACAGGCTAATTATGGCGACTGGCATTTTAATAACCAGTTTGATATTACCCGTTTTAACCTCCGGGAACAAAAGGGATATTACTTTAAACCCGTTATTGATGTGGCGCGTGATTTTCCAAAACTCGGCAACTATAGAATAGGCGGAGGCTACAGCGGCGAACGCAATTATGTACAATACAGGCAGTATGATTCGTTAACTACCGGTAGTTTTTCTTATGATATATGGCAGGCCTATCTTAAATCTTCTTTAAATAAGCCCAATAAATGGGGGGTTACCTATTACACCCGCAGAGATAAATATCCATACCAGGCAAAGTTGGTATCATCAGACAGGAGCAGCAATATCAACGCCTATACCGAACTGATGAAGAATGAAAAACACCAGTTGAAGGTTAATGTTACGTATAGGAAATTGGATGTAATTGACGGTAAGGTTACTTCACAGCAACCCGAAGAAACAATATTGGGCAGAGCAGAATATTTTATCAATGAATTTAAGGGATTGATCAATGGAAATGTATTATATGAAGTGGGAACAGGTCAGGAGCAGAAAAGAGATTTTACTTACGTGGAGGTACCGCCGGGCCAGGGCGAGTATACATGGAATGACTATAATGGCAACGGTATCCCCGAACTGAATGAATTTGAATTATCGCAATTTCAGGACCAGGCAAAATACATCCGCATATTTACGCCTACCAATGAATTTATAAAGGCAAATTACCTGCAGTTTAATTATAGTCTCGTCATTAATCCGCATTCAATGATTGATGCAGCTAAAGCAAATAACTTTCAAAAAATGCTTGCCCGCCTGTATTTTCAGAGCTCTTTACAGATATATAAAAAGGAAAGCTCGGGGAAGCTCCAGTTTAACCCTTTTGCTGTGCCTTTATCTGATACCTCTTTAATTGCATTAAACCAGGTATTCAGTAATTCTTTTTCGTTTAACCGTTTCAGTAATATATGGGGCATGGATTTCAATAATATCCGCAACAGCAATAAAGCCTTCCTTACCTACGGGTATGAAAGCCGGAGGGTGAATGAGTGGAATGTAAAAGGCAGATGGAATATAACCCGGTCTTTTTTGCTGGAATTACTGGCTAAAAAAGGGCAAAACAAGCTGGTAACGCCAAATTTTGATAACAGGAATTATAATATAGAATCCTACGGAATGGAGCCCCGGCTTTCTTTTATCCGTGGTACCAACTTCCGCATAGCCGTGGGATACAAGTATGATGATAAACAGAACACAGATGCTGCACAAAAGGCGATCATTAATTCTTTAACCAGCGAAGCAAAATACAATGTGCTTTCCAGCAGTTCGGTTACTGCTAAGTTTACTTATAGCCAGATTAAGTATTCCGATCCTGGGAATGCCAACACACCCAATACCAGCGTTTCTTATATTATGCTTGATGCCTTATTGCCGGGGAAAAATTTTTTATGGACTGTTGATTTTACGAAACGGCTCACTTCCTATCTCGAACTGAATTTTCAGTATGAAGGAAGGAAGGCAGGCGTTTCAAACACTGTGCATATCGGCCGCGCCTCGTTAAGAGCCCTGTTTTAAAATGAAAAACCGGAAGCATTGCTACTTCCGGTTTCCTAACTAATATTCATGAAGGATATTATTATCCAAATATTCCACCTTTTTTAAGTGTAACAGCACCTTCGCCAATTTTGAAACCATTCTGGTATACTTCAACCTTGTAGGTTCCTGGCTTGTACTTGTCGGTTTGTTTCAGGTCAAAGCTTACATTTTTGCGTTTGCCCTGTTCGTAATCAATAGATACTTTATTGGTAAATTCTTTATCGCCATCTTCCCTGGTGGTAACAGATCCTGATCCAAGCCCGTCTTCTTTTACTACCTGTCCTTCGGGATTAGTAACAATCACATACAGGTCTTTGGTGCCGGTTAAAGATAACCTGTTTTCCACATCAAAAGAAACCCTGAATTTGTCGGCTCTTTTTGCTCTGGAAGTTTCTGATTCCTTGCCGCTTTTCTTTTCATTAATGGCAGCGATATGAAAGTTAGCTGCATTCAATGTAGAGCCTACATCAACCTGACTTGAAAGCTCTTTGTTTTCAGTTAACTTGGTGTTCAATGTATCTGTTAACTGTTGCTTTTCTGTGGTAAGCTGTTGCTTGTCGGCTGTTAATTGTGTATTTTCTCCCTGGAGTCTTTCAATTTCCAGCACATACTCTTCAATTTTTCCGTTCAACTGGTTGATCAGCTTCCGTGCTTCCGACAGGTCTGCTGCACTGGCATTTTGTTTGTTGATCAATGTTTTGATCCTGCTTCTCATGCTGGTAACATCTTTATCACGCGTTTTAACCAGACTGTCGAGCTTTGTGTTTTCAGAAGTCATTTTATCCAGGCGAATTTCAGCAGCCTGATAATCTGTTAAAAGCTGGTTTCTTACCGAATCTAAGGAAGCGTACTGAACATCCTTTTGTTGAATTACTTCCTTGGTTTTACTTTTATCATAAATAATGTAGCCCCAGGTTCCTAATAAGGCGGCGATTAATACGCCGTATATTATACCACGGTTATCTTTTTTTGGTGGTTGAGACTGGCTTGATGCTGAGGGATAGTTTGAAGCGCTCATAGTTTATTTTTTTTTGAGTTTAAACAAATTTAGAGATATGATACATCAGATAAACTTAACAAATTTATTGGTTATTGACATAGAAACTGTTCCCGGAACCCCTGATTTTCAACTATTACCAGAATATTGGAAGGGGCTCTGGCAGGACAAGATTTCCAAAACCATGCCAGAAAATATTTTGCCCGACGAATCCTACCTCCAAAAGGCTGGCATTCTGGCTGAATTTGGGAAAATAATTTGCATTTCAACAGGCTTTTTTTATCATGAAGCAAATGGCAGACTATGCTTTAAAATTAAATCGTTCAGCGGCGATGATGAAACCGCCTTGCTTACTGGTTTCGTGGATTTGCTGAACACTTTTCGTGATAAAAGAGGCATTTTTGCAATTGCGGGACATAATCTCAAAGAATTTGATATTCCATACATCTGCAGACGAATGCTGATATTGAACATACCATTGCCGGACTACCTGCAGTTAAGCGGAAAAAAACCCTGGGAAACCAACCTGGTAGACACTATGGAATTATGGAAATTCGGGGACTATAAAAATTATGTATCTCTTAAATTGCTTGCTGCTGTTCTGGGTATTGCTACACCAAAAGACGATATAGACGGAAGCATGGTAAAGGATGTATATTATGAAGAAAAGAACCTTCCCCGCATAGTAACCTATTGCCAGAAAGATGTTGTAACCGTTGCCAATATTATCCTGCGGTTTAAAGGTATCCCTTACCTGGAAAAAGAGAACATTACCATAGTAGAATGAATATCCGATAGGCCAATCAACTGATCACCCGATAAACCCACTTAACTTAACAACATGAGTGTTGAAAAAATTATTACAGACTGGAAACAAAAAAAGTTTAAACCGGTATATTGGTTAGAGGGCGATGAGAATTTTTATATTGATCAGTTGGTTGAATATGCAGAACATCATATTCTGTCTGATGCCGAAGCTGGTTTTAATCTTTCCGTTTTTTATGGCAAGGATGCCAATTGGGCCGACCTGATCAATGCCTGCCGGCGCTATCCCATGTTTTCCGATAAGCAGGTGATCATATTAAAAGAAGCCCAGCAAATGCGCGATATAGATAAGCTTGAGTCTTATGTCGAAAATCCATTGTCTTCTACCGTGCTGGTGGTTGCGCATAAAGAAAAGAAGCTGGATGGGCGCAGTAAGTTATCAAGACTGTTAAAACAGCATGCCGTAGTGCTGAGCACAAAAAAAATTTACGAAAGCCAGTTGCCCGAATGGGCCAACGACCAGGTGCAGAAAAAAGGTTTTACCATTTCACGAAAGGCAGTAATGCTGCTGGTAGAACATATTGGCAACGATATGAGCCGCATCAATAATGAAATTGATAAATTGCTGGTAAACCTGGGCAGCCGTAAGTCCATTACTGAAGAAGATATTGAACAGTATGTTGGTGTGAGCAAAGAATACAATGTTTTTGAATTGCAGGAAGCTCTGCAGCGTAAGGATGTAGTCAAAGCAATGCGCATCATTCAATATTTTGGATCCAATCCCAAAGCCGCTCCCATACAAATGATGATGCCAGCCTTATACAATTTTTTCAGTAAAGTGTATATGTTATTTGGCGTGCAATCGCAGGATGAGAAATCAGCGGCTTCAGCAATAGGCGTTAATCCTTTTTTTATTAAAGATTATATGCTTGCAGCTAAAAACTATGGGTATGCAGGTATTGAGCAGGCGTTATTGTTGCTCCATCAGTATAACCTGCGCAGTGTTGGCGTTAATGACGTGGGTACGGGAGATGCTTCGCTAATGAAAGAAATGGTGCTGAAAATAATGCAATAATGCGGGTTGCATGTGTATTTGCAACCTGCATTATTGTGTGTTAAATGAAAGTTTTGTAATGATTAGCGTTCAGGAGGAGGGGGAGGTAAAGTTATTTTGCTTTCCGGATGTTCCTTTCCGTTATGGCAGGTAATACAGGTGAGCACTGTTTTCCCTTCTTCCACATAGTTAAAATATTTTTTGTTGACCTTTGCTGTCATACGCATCATACTGCGCGCCACATCTTTTTCGGGTTTTTCATCACTGGAAAAATCAAGTTTTTTAGGATTTGTTTTTGAAGGAGCATGGCAATGATTGCATTTTACGCCCAAAGAAACATTAAACCCCTTCATTATCTTTTCCAGTTCCTCATGGCTGATATCTTTGGGAAGTACTTTGAGATTTGGTTTAGGTTTTTTGTCCTGCACCGTTGTTGCGGCCACGCCTATCATGAGGATAAGGAATAAAGACGAGCCTACTAAAAATTTCTTCTTGTGCAATTGATACATAGCAGTAAATTTTGACCATTAAAGTAAAGTTTTCTTTTTTACATACCAATTTTATTTTTGAATGGATTGATGCAGACGTTATTTACTAAGGATTAAGAATGTACTTCTTTAAAAAATCATGACAGAAATTTAGCAGCCATATTTATACTTTTGACAAAATTATGATGCAATGGTAAAAGAAAAGATATTGGTTATAGGGGCATCCGGGCAGATCGGTGTTGAACTAACCCTGGCTTTACGGAAAATATATGGCAATGCACAAGTGGTTGCATCCGATCTGAGGGAAGAGAACGACCTGTTAAAAGGCACAGGGCCATATGTTGCTTTGGATGCTATGAATAAAGAAATGCTTCATGTGCAGGTGATCAGGCAAAATATAACACAGATATATTTGCTGGCGGCTATTTTATCTGCAACAGGCGAAAAGAATCCCGGTCTTGCCTGGAATCTTAATACACAAAGCTTATTGAACGTATTGGATATTGCAAGAGAAGAAAAATTGCAGAAGGTATATTGGCCAAGTAGTATTGCAGTATTTGGTCCTACCTCTCCACGGAAAAATTGTCCGCAGCAAACTATAATTGAACCCACTACCGTATATGGTATAAGCAAATATGCAGGTGAATTCTGGTGTAAATATTACAACCAGCGTTTTGGCGTAGATGTGAGGAGCCTGCGCTATCCGGGTTTGATAAGCTATAAATCTTCACCCGGCGGTGGTACAACAGATTATGCGGTAGAGATTTTTACTGAAGCGCTGGAAGAAAAAAAATATACCAGCTTTTTGGCTGCAGATACTTTTTTGCCCATGATGTATATGCCGGATGCTATCAGGGCCACTATTGAATTAATGGAGGCCGATGCCGGGAAAATATCCATACGTACCTCATACAATATAGCTGCTATAAGCTTTTCGCCGGCAGACATTGCATCTGAAATTAAAAAGCACATACCAGGTTTTGCCATTGACTATAAGCAGGATTACAGGCAGGCTATTGCAGACAGCTGGCCGCAAAGTATTGATGACAGCGTGGCGAGGAGGGATTGGGGCTGGAAACACGAATACGACCTGCCACGTATAACCGCAGATATGCTGGATAACCTGGGGTAGTAGCGCCTGGGGTATGAGGTTCCAGATATGAGGTGTCAGACATAGGTGCAGTCTGGAGGTTTTTGGGATGAATAATGAGCGGTTTGTCTTTCACGAGTAGTGAAGTGGTGACATTCATTGTTGATAGCCATCGCTAAAAGCTGATAGCTTATTGCTGACCGCCTCCTTTAAGTTTCGTATTTTTGCGTTTCAATTGAATTCAACTTTATGAAACGAACGGTATGGGTGCTAACCCTGTTAATAGGTGGGTTACATGCGCAGGCACAACAAAAAAATAATCTTACCGGTGGGCAATGGCGTGGAGAACTGGAACGAGCAGACGGTAATAATATTATTTTCAATTTTGAGGTAAATAAAAAAGCAGATAAACCTGTTATTTACATCCGCAATGCCGCGGAGCGTTTGGCCGTTGATGATATTACCATAGTGCAGGATTCTGTTTTTATCAGGCTTCCTTTTTTTGATTCACAATTCAGAGCGGTTTTTATTAATGATAACCAGATAAAAGGCGTTTGGATCAAACGCCTGGCAGACAGGAACCTGGTTATGCCTTTTGCCGCGGTAAATAATGGTACAAAAAGCTACCGGTTTAAAACTTTGGTTAAAAAGCCTGTGGCTGATATAACCGGGCGCTGGGCAACTTCTTTTTCTGATGCTGAACATAAACGTACAGTTGAGGCTGTAGGTGTTTTTAAGCAGGAAGGAAATGCACTAACGGGCTCTTTTCTTACGCCTTCCGGCGATTATCGCTACCTCGAAGGTGTAGTTGACGGCGATTCGCTTAAGCTGTCGGGTTTTGACGGTGGGTATGCGCTATTGTTTACAGCAAAAATTGATGATGAAAAAAAGATCAGTGGTGGAAAATATATTTCAGGTGTTGGAGCTCCCAGGATATGGGAAGCCAATAAAGATGCGACAGCAGCGTTAGCCGGTAATAGTTCTTCTGAGCTTTTAAAGCAGGGCGTACCTCCAAAATTAGATTTCACTTTTAAAGATGTGAATGGCAAACCTGTTTCTATTAATGAAAGCAGGTTTAAAAACAAGGTAGTGGTAGTACAGATATTGGGTTCGTGGTGTCCCAACTGTATGGATGAAATGGTTTTTATGGCTGAAGTGTATAAAAAATATAAATCAAAAGGAGTAGAGATAGTGGGATTGGCCTATGAAAGAACGTCCGATTTTACCCGTTCGCAGCAAAGCGTACGAAATTTTATGAAACGGTTGAAAGTAGAATTTCCTGTGCTTATTACCCCGGTTGCCGTAAGTGATCCGCAACGTGCTGAAAAAACCTTGCCTCAGTTAGAAAAGATACCGGCTTTTCCTACTACCCTTTTTATAGATCGGAAAGGAGAAATACAAAAGATACATGCCGGGTTTAACGGACCCGGAACGGGAGATGATTATGAAAAGCAGAAGAAAGAATATTATGACATCATAGACAGCCTGCTTGCAGCACAATGATGCTGTTTTATTATGTAACGCTGTAGATTAGCCAGCAGATAATAAGCGTAATCGACAATACAAGAAGGGGATAATATTTTTCCCAGTAATTCCTGTTTTTTGAAGTCTGTACAAAATCCCTGATCGTTTTTATAACGGCTTCGTTATTCCCTGCCAAAATTTTTAATTGGCCGGCTATTGTGTTGATATATGTAAAAGGCAATTCAGACGAGGCGGATAAAAGCTGCAGAATAAGTTTTTGATTGAGGGCTTCATCTTTGTGATGCAGCAATACATTCATATTACTTTCAGAAAGGATGTTTTTTATACGATGATATATAGCTTCTTTATTCATTCTGAACATATCCATAAACGCTATTTGCTTATTCAGCTTAATGCAATCATTTAAAATGGCTACAGGTGTTTGGCTCCATGATAGATGGATATCGGTGTTGGGAAAACGCAACTTCCATTCGCTGTGATAACTTGTCCTTTTTGAAGGGTGAGACAAAGTTTCATAGGCTTCCTGTAATTCCCTGAACTGCGAAGCAGCGAATTCATTTCCTGCATTAACGTCGGGATGATACTGCAATGCCAGTTTCCTGAACTCCTTTTTGATAGCATCCAAACTGGCATCGGGCGGAATACCTAAAGTTTTATAATGATTTTTAAAAGCCATACCGGGTGAACAAATTTCCCAAAAACAAATAATAGCGCCTAAATAAAGTTTGCAAACATATTGTGTGTAGCAAATGCCGTAACAACTAAATGTTGAAAATTTCTGTAATAAATCCTTGCTTAACAGGGCTGTAGTTTTTAAATTTGAAGAATTATGTCAAAATAAAATCGTTCAAAATGAACAGCTTAGGCGACAAAATACGAAAACTTAGAGGGGACAAGGAAATACCCCTGCGAACAGTTGCTGCTTTTCTCGACATTGACCAGGCAATACTTAGCAAAATTGAAAGAGGGCAACGCAAGCCGACAAGGGAACAAGTACTAAGATTGGCTGAGTATTTTAAGGTTAAGGAAAATGACTTGCTGGTTGCCTGGCTTAGTGATAAAGTCCTGTATGAAGTAGAAGATGAAGAAGTGGCATTGCAGGCGTTACAAATGGCAGAAGAAGAAGTAGATTATATTACAAAGCCTAAAGTAAGTAAAAACAGTATTATTGATTCAATAAGGTATGTTCTGAAAAATGATGGGCGGGTAGCCCGTGCCTGGCTGTTTGGTTCGTATGCAAGGGGAGAAGAAAAGCTAAACAGCGATGTAGACATTATGGTAGAACTGAACAACAAAAAAAACTATTCCATGTTTGACATACTTGATATTTCTTTTTTGCTCGAAAACGAGATTAAACAAAAAATAGATTTAGTGGAAAAAGGATGTTTAAAGGACTTTGCTTTACAAACTGCAACCAGTGATCTGATTAAAATTTATGGATAAGCCAACACCGAAGGAAAGAGCTGAGCACATACTGGAAGCCATAAAATTGATTAAAAGATTTGTGGCAGGTATGGATGAAACAGCTTTTTCAAATGACATTAAGATTCAAAGCGCAGTACAGTACCAGTTTTTAATTATTGGTGAAGCAATCAGGCATATTGACGATGCTATTTTAACAAAATATACTTACCCCTGGCATATACCCCGCTCATTCAGGAACTTTATAATACACGTATATCATGGGGTAAAGATGGAAAGAATTTATTTTGCCGCACAGGATTTGGATGAATTGGAGAAACTAATCATCCTTATTTTAAAGAAAGAATTTAAATGAGCCCATAGTCTTGTTTACAATTACTAAACAATTAATTTTATTGCATGAAAGATTTGTATAACCGTACGGAAGGCGACATTAATTTATCTGCTTCCCGCAATGCATGGTATAAAGTGATTGCGCATGCAGAAACCCAAAAATACTTAGATGAAGATGCGCAATATTTCCTGCACCAGTCCATGTCTACTCCCTGTTTGGATGTATTGCAGTCCTGCGAAGGGATCTATATTACAGACCTTACCGGCAAATCCTATATGGACTTTCATGGCAACAATGTACACCAGGTGGGCTACCGCAATTCATTTGTAATGGAAAAAGTAAAAGCGCAAATGGATATATTACCGTTTAGCCCCCGCCGTTATACTAATGTTCCGGCTATTGAACTTGCTAAAAAGCTGGCTTCCCTTTTTCCTGGCGATCTGAATCGCGTATTGCTGGCGCCGGGCGGTACTTCGGCCATTGGCATGGCGCTGAAGTTGGCCCGGATCGTTACCGGTAAACATAAAGTAGTATCGCTGTGGGATTCTTTTCATGGCGCTTCTTTAGATGCCATTTCTGCGGGGGGTGAACAGGTGTTTCGCAAAGGTATAGGTCCTTTAATGCCTGGTGTGGAAAGAATACCGCCGCCTACTTCGTACAGGGGTGTTTTTAGTGATGATGGCAATGATGTTGTGTACGCAGACTATCTTGAATATGTAATAGAAAAAGAAGGCGACATAGGCGCTTTTATTGCGGAAACCGTACGCAATACTGATGTGCAGATACCTTCAAAAGCCTACTGGAAAAAGGTAAGGGAAATATGCACCCGCCATGACGTATTGCTTATTTTGGATGAAATACCCATTGCTTTTGGCCGTACAGGTAAAATGTTCGCCTTTGAACATTACGGTATAGAACCGGATATTGTTTGTGTGGGTAAAGGGCTGGGAGCGGGTATTATGCCACTTGCGGCTATGGTTACCCGTGATGCGTATAATGTTGCAACAGATGTATCGCTCGGGCATTACACGCACGAAAAGAGTCCGTTGGGCTGCATAGCTGCTACAGCCATGATTGAGTTCATTGAAAAGGAGCATATACTTGACAAAGTGAATGCCGATGCTTTATTTATGAAGAATGAACTGGAAGCACTCAAACAAAAACATGCTTTAATAGGCGATGTAAGAGGCATAGGATTGTTGTGGGGAATAGAGCTGGTAAAGAACAGGGATACGAAGGAAAAAGCTGTTGAAGAAGCGGAAATGATCTTATACGAATGCCTGGCCAACGGGTTGAGCTTTAAAATTTCACAGGGCAATGTATTGCAGTTGTCGCCACCATTAACCATAAGCCGGCAACAGCTTAAAGAAGCTATTGATATAGTAGATGCAGCTATTGCAAAGGCGATGGGTAAATAATAAATGCAAAAAGGAATTAACGCTTTAAACCGTTAATCCCTTTTTCTTTGTTTTTTAAATCAGTTATTTTTTGCTTCCCAGCATATAGCCTATAGAAAGTCCTGCAAACCTTGTGCTTACATTCCCCAATTCAGTGTCTGCATTGGAAATGTTGCTCAGTCCATGGGTATAGTTAGCGCTCACGAAAAGATTACTGGCAAACTGGTAACCCAGGGTTACATTTGCTCCCAGTTCAAACCTTTTAAGTACGCTCTTTTCTTCCGTTACGCCTTCCAAGCCTTGTTTTTTGTACCAGTCTTCAGTGCCATCATCATCTTTAAGTTTAGCGGATAATCCGTAAGACAGGTTGGGTCCCAGACCTAAAAAGAAACCTCCTGTTTTATACAAAAAATTAACAGGAATGTCAATCGCGTACAGATTGATATTTGTTTCTGAACTATAAGCCGTACTTTTTGAATTGAACAGTAATTGAGGTTGAAGGGAAAATTTTTCAGAAAGCGATATGTCAGCCACACCTCCAAAATGAAATCCTGTCCCTAAGGCAGCCATCCTGCTCCATTCTCCATCATATTTGGATTTCATGGAGAATGTGTTTTGTTGTATCCCGGCTTTAACGCCAAAGGATACCTGCTGGGCTTTAAGCGTTGCGCAGCTAATAGCCAGCGCAGTCATCAATACAAATGTTTTTTTCATTGATTTTGGGTTTTATGATGTACCAAAGCTTTATTTTTCTGGTACCAAAACATGTAAACGGTAACGCCTGTACGTAATTGTATAAATGAGCTGTACAGCACCTGTAATTACCATAATTCAATTCCCCGCTTTTGCAGGAGTACAGGCATAACTGCTAAACTTTTTGTTACTTCGTTTATCTTATCATATGCGCAGGTTAAACAGTATTATATCTAAAGCTTCTCTTTTTATCGTGCTATGCCTGGTAACGGAGTATGCACATACCCAGCATTTTCTTCCGCCATCGGATGTGTATAGGCCCGACAGGTTAAAAAAAGTAATCATTACCGAAGTAGCCATAAGCACTGCGGTAAGTATAGGGTTGTATTATCTCTGGTATAAAAAATTTCCCCGCAGCAGGTTTCATTTGTTTAACGATAACAGGGAATGGCTGCAGATGGATAAAATAGGCCATGCCGCTACTGCTTATAATATAGGCGTGCTGCAATACGATATGATGCGCTGGTGCGGCGTGAAAAAAAATGATGCTATTGTTATTGGTTCTGCAACGGCGCTGGGTGGGCTAACCATTATTGAAATCTTAGATGGATTTTCAACGCATTGGGGTTTTTCGAAAGGAGATATGCTGGCTAACCTGGTAGGCACAGCTATCTTCGCTTCGCAGCAGCGCTGGTGGGATGAACAGCGGATAACAATGAAATTTTCAGCCCACTTTTCGCCTTATGCACAATACCATAGCGGCGAGCTGGGAAAATCATGGACATCGCGCCTGCTCAAAGATTACAACGGGCAGAGTTACTGGTTATCCTTTAATATAAAATCATTTCTGCCTTCCTCATCATCGTTTCCCAACTGGCCATCCATAGCATTAGGGTACGGGGCAGATGGCATGATTGGCGGACATGAAAACCCCGATAGTATTAAAGGAAAACCTGTTCCGCATTTTGAACGAACACGCCGGTTTATGTTATCACCCGATGCAGATTTTTTCAGGGTGCGCTCTATTGCACCTGTAGACGCAGCTACTTACCTGTTAAAGCCTTTTAAATTTCCGGCGCCCACACTGGAGATCAATTCAAAGGGAAAGCTTAAGTTTTATGGCTTATATCACTGATAAAATTTGCAATGAAATCGCCGGCGTTTACTGTGCAGACAAGGAAGGCGCTGAGGTCCATTCATTGATCAATGCTTCAATTTTATCTTCCACATTGTAAAAAGAAGCTACTTTCCTGATCACGTTTTCAACGAGTGCATCGGGGCAGGAGGCGCCACTGGTAATGAGCAGTTTTGCAGGATTGTGCTTAGGTAGAAAACCTGTGGTCAGTATTTCTTCTTTGGTATGAAAATTATAATGAAGGATTTTCTCTCTGGATTGGATTTTGCTTTCGCTGCTGATAAAATAAGCAGGCAATTTTGCTTCACATAATTCTACCAGGTGAGAAGTGTTGGAGCTGTTATAGCCGCCTATTACCAGTGCAATATCTGCATCGGTATCCAGCATTCCCGAAACAGCGGTTTGATTATCGTTGGTAGCATAGCACAACGTATCCCTGGTATCGGCAAAGCGTTCTGCCGTATTGGCTTCGGTTAGCCCATAGTGTTGTATCATTACCTGCTTAAGAAAATCCGCAATAGCCTGTGTATCACTTGCCAGCATAGTGGTTTGGTTTACAACACCTATCCGCTGCAGATCTTTTACGGGGTCAAATCCTTCCGAAAATCTTCCTTCAAATTCCTGCACAAATTGCGCCTCATTTTTTTCTCCGGTGATGTATTTGCCCAGTTCAACAGCTTCCTTCATGTCGTTAACCACTACTGCAGGCGCATTAACGGCACTGTGCGAAAAGGTGGCACGTGTTTCTTCATGGCGGGGTTTTCCGTGTATCACAATACTATAGCCTCTTCTGGCAATCTGTTCTGACCGGTTCCATACTTTTTCTACAAACGGGCAGGTGGTATTGAAGCTCTTGGTTTCCAAACCTATATCGTTTAGCTTTTTCTCAATATGCAGCGTAGTGCCAAAAGCCGGGGTAATAACAATATCATCGGCAGTAAGTGATTCAAAAGGCAATAATTGTTTTCCATGGGTATCCTGCAAAAACTGCACTCCTCTTTCCTGCAGGTCTTCATTAACGTGAGGGTTATGGATCATTTCACTCAACAAAAAAATTCTTTTACCCGGGTTTTCATCCACCGTGCGAAAAGCAATTTCAATGGCATTTTCAACACCATAGCAAAAACCAAAATGTCTTGCGAGATAAATATGTAAATCACCCAGGTTAAGCAGTGTGGGACTGAAGTCTTTTTTCATCTTATCCTGCTGTTTACGCTTTTGTTTTATGGCAGAGATAAGCGGACTGCGGTATATAATAGGAACGTTAAACTGTTTCATGTAAGGTCAAAATACAATATGCAAAGGTAAGAAGTTTAGCTTAAGCGGAATATCTGGCACCGAAGAAAAGAAAACCTATGTGCAATTATGTGCCGTATGATCCTATGTGTTGGAAAAAGGTCCGTACTCCTATACCCATGTACTTCGGCAAAATATATTATCTTCCACGCCTGATAGGCTTATGGCCTGATTTTTTTGTGACAGATAATCAAAACAACTATGCATATAGAACACCCACGCGTAGAATGGAGATATCATACGAATGTATATGAAATAAATCTTCGCCAATATACAAAAGAAGGCAGCTTTAATGCTTTTGCACAGGAGCTTCCGAGGCTCCGGAAAATGGGAGTGGAAACCCTGTGGTTTATGCCCGTTACACCTATCTCAAAAGAAAAAATGAAAGGAAGTCTGGGCAGTTATTATGCCTGTTCGGATTATACTTCTATAAACCCTGAATTTGGTACGTTGGACGACTTTAAAAAATTAGTTAACACAGCACATCAGGCGGGGTTTAAAGTTATTGTGGATTGGGTGGCCAATCATACCGGTTGGGATCATGTATGGACACAATCGCACCCTGAATATTATGAAAGAGACGGGAGCGGAAATTTTAAAGCCGCTTCGGGAATGGATGATATTATTGAACTGGACTTTAATAATCCTGATTTGGTTGAGGCTATGATTGAGGCAATGAAGTTTTGGATAAGGGAATGTGATATTGATGGATTTCGCTGCGACCTGGCATTTTGGGTAACACTGGATTTCTGGAAAAAGGCAAGACCCGTACTGGATCAAATCAAACCTTTGTTCTGGTTAGGCGAATTTGATGCTTTGGATAATCCTGATTACTTAGAAGTGTTTGATGCGGCCTATACCTGGACATGGATGCATCAAACAGAGGCGTTTTATAAAAATGAGCGTAATATTCAGGTATTAGAAAATTTACTGCAGCGATACAAAGAGGTTTTTCTTCCGGGTACAACAGGTTTGTATTTTACAGCCAACCATGATGAAAATAGCTGGAATGGAACCGAGTTTGAGAAATATGGTGATATGGCGCCTGCACTGGCTGTATTTAACTGCACATGGGAAGGTATACCCTTGCTGTACAGCGGGCAGGAATTGCCGAACCTGAAAAGGCTGCAATTTTTTGAGAAAGATCTTATAGAATGGAATGGCAGATATGAACTGGAAGATTTTTATAAAAAGCTATTCACCCTTCGCCGTAATAACCCGGCACTGGCTGCGGGCAATGGGAAAGTGGAAACAAGGATACTTGATTTTAAATTGGATGAACATATTTTTGGCTACACCAGAAAATGCGGCAATAAAGCCGTATTGGTGTTGTTGAATTTGTCTCCCTATCCGAGCCGTTTTATGAATAAGGATACCGGTATTACAGGAAAATGTAAAGAACTATTCAGCAACGAAGAAAAAGATTGTTCTGCTGATCAATGGTTTGAGCTGCCCGCATGGGGATATAAGGTGTATATAAAATAAGCCTTATCGCTTTCTCCGTATTCTTATCGTAGAGTTTTGTGTTAAACTGCTCGAAAGAAATATTTCGTGCCGGTTTACGCCATCGGTCAACACCATTAAAGCGGTATTGGGCGCTATACTTCCTAAGTTTTCGGCAAACATGCTTATTTCATTGTATTCTTTGGTTGTATCTAAAACAGTGTAAAACACAATACCTCTTTCGCTGAGCGACTGGTGCGTGGAAACGGGTTCTTTATTAAAGAAAACAGAAATACTGTCGCCGTCTACTATGCCATTGTCATAAAAGGTGAGCCGCAGTGAGTCGGAATATACCCATATCTCTTTGCCTACTACTTCTTTTCGCTTAGTGAACTCTTCCAGTATCTTTTGCGCTTCCATTTTTTCGGCCGAAGGCTCTTTTACTTTCAGGTCTACCGAATCAGGAACATACACTTTAGGATCATTTACTACCACGTCTTCTTCGGAAGGGCGCCATATTTTTTTAATGGCTGCGAACTTATCTATTAAGCTATCTGTGTTTAGCGCTTCGCCATATACAAAGTCGAAAGCTATATCGGGGCAGGTATACTTGTATTTACCCTGAGTGGTAAACACCCCTTTAATGCTGGTGCTTACGCGGGAGGCTGTAAGTATAGCCCGCAGATCCATAATACATTCCACACCATTGCTGGCCGATGCCCGAAAGTAAGTAATGGGAACATCCTTGATCAGCACTTCCCTTGTTCGCTGATTGTAGGTGCCTTTTACGTAAAAACTCTGGTAGCTGTCGCGGAAATAATAACTGATAATACCTTTTACTTCGTTATTATTCTGTTTCAGATCAAGTTCAACCAGGTAATTGTTGTGCGATCCGCCCAACAACACATCGGCGCTGCCAAACCAGCTTCCTTTTATGCCCTGGGCTATAATACCATGTGTTGTACATAAAAAACAAAAGAGGGTTAGTAATATTCTCATCTAACTACTTGAATAGTACGGTTATGTAAATACATGCAAAGTAACGTTTGATATGTAAAAGTATTGTAAATAAACTGTTTATCTTCTGCAGGTCTCTGCTACGGCAAACTTCATCTGTTAAATACCATATTTTCTTTTAATCTCTCTTTCGCTGTCGCGGGCTTTAATTGTTTCTCTTTTATCGTGCAATTTTTTTCCCTTGCCAAGCCCAACTTCTATTTTAGCCAATCCTTTATCGTTAAAAAAAATGCTCAGCGGCACTATGGTGAATCCCTTTTCCTTTAATTTGGATTCAAGCTTCTTCAATTCTTTTTTATTCAGCAGCAATTTTCGTTCCCGCAAAGGCTCGTGGTTGTGATAGGTTCCATGGCTGTATTCCGCAATATGAAGACTTTTGATCCATAGTTCTCCTTTGTGAAAATAGCAGTAGCTGTCATTAAAGCTTGCCCTGCCTTCCCGCAGGGATTTTACCTCTGTGCCCGTTAATACCAGCCCCGCCACATATTTGTCTTCTATGTGATATTCATAATAGGCGGAGCGGTTACGTATATTAGACATGCTTTTATAAATAGTGATTTCCCGAAAGGCAAACAAATACGGGCGTTACAGGTTAAGATTCAAATAGTGTAAGGAGTGTAGCTATTTTTTCTTTCAATTCCTTACGGGGAATGATAATATCCAAAAAACCATGATCCATTAAAAATTCAGAGCTTTGAAAGCCGGGAGGAAGGTCTTTTTTTATGGTTTCTTTAATTACCCGCGGACCGGCAAATCCTATCATAGCTCCCGGTTCTCCTATATTTATATCTCCAAGCATCGCAAATGAGGCAGTTGTTCCGCCATAAGTAGGATCCGTGCAAAGAGAGATATAGGGAATGCGTGCATCCGACAATTGCGATAATTTTCCGGAAGTTTTGGCCAATTGCATGAGTGAAAAAGCACTTTCCATCATTCTGGCTCCGCCGCTTTTACTAATGATCAGTAAGGGAAAACGATGCTGCAGGCAATAATCAACTGCTTTTGCTATTTTTTCACCCATTACGCTTCCCAGCGACCCGCCAATAAAATTAAAATCCATACAACAAACTACCAGTGCATGGCTATTTATTTTACCTGTGGCAACAGAAATGGAATCGTTTAAACCGGTTTTCCGGTAAGCTTCCTCCAGGCGTTTTTGATAAGGTTTCAGGTCGTTGAACTTCAAAAAATCAACAGAGCGGATATTGACGAATAATTCTTCGTATTGCTGCTGGTCGAATAATATATCAAAATATTCCTGGCTGCCTATGCGGTGATGATAATTACATTTAGGGCAAACAAAAAGATTCTCTTTCAGTTCCAGCACCGTGCAGGTGTATTTACAACTCGGGCACTTGATCCATAATCCGTCAGGAGTTTCCTTTTTTTCTGCTGTAGACGTAAGTATTCCTTTTTTGATTCGCTTGAACCAACGACTTCTTGCTTCATCATTGTTTCCATCCTCGCCTGCAAGGTTGGCATCAAAATCTTCTTCGTGTTGCATCTTTGTGCTTATGTTGGAGGTCAAGATTAACGAATTTATTGAATAATAACAAAAATACCCGTTGCGTTATATCATACCGGAACGGCCGGAAAAGAAGGTGGTTCAACTGCTAACAGGTAATATTTAGCGTGCAAACAAAAAATATGGGGGGCAAAGATAAAGAAGAAATTATAATCCGGCCAGCCCCGGATCTTTGATTTCTGGGTTGTTGATCTCTGATAGTCTGTACAGTAACCCTTAACCATAAACTCTCAAACTACAAACTCCCAAACTTCAAATGCTAATTCCTCAGCTCAAAAGCCTGGCTGGCTGCACGTTTTGAAGGAAGCCAGGATGCAGTTATTGCAATAATAAAAACAGTAACAGCTACAATGATGAAATCGGAAAATACCAGTTTTACCGGGTAATAATCAATAATAAAAGAAGTGCCTTCCAAGGGAATGAGTTTAAACTGCAATTGTAAAAAACACAGTACCAGTGCCAATATTATTCCTATTCCGCTACCAACAGTGGCCAGTACAACGCCTTCCGTTAAAAAAACTTTTTGTATCCATCCCCGGTCAGCGCCCATAGATTGTAAAATTTGTATATCCTTTTGCTTTTCCAGTACCAGCATACTTAAAGCGCCTATCATATTAAATGCCGCTACCACCAGCACTAAAATAAATATACCAAAAATGGCATATTTTTCCAGGCGCATTACATTGTATAAGCTGCTGTTTTGTTCATAACGGGTTTGTACGATATAGTTGGTTCCTAACAGTTGCTGAATCTGGCTTTTGGTTATTTTTTCATTATCCGCATTGGCAATAGCAATTTCCACAGCGCTGTACTCATTGGGTTTAAAATTCATGTATTGTCTTACAAAATCCAGGTTGGTGAGCACATATTTATTATCGAAATCCTGCTGAATGGCAAAGGCGCCATTGGGGATGATCTTTCCTTCATTAAAAGACGACATCGGGTTGCTGATATCATCAACTCCTTTTTTGGGTAAATAAACGGTAAGGCTGCCAATGGCCCTATCGCTTAAAATGGCAACTGCGTTTTCAATGCCCACGCCCATAACCGCCCCCGGATGTTCCGCATCGCCCAGCAAAAACTGGCCCCTCACTAAGCTTTTTTCAACTGTAGTAACTTTAGTATAGTTTGAATCAACTCCTTTTAGTTCAACAATGGCCTGGTAGTTCTGGTTCTGCAAAAGTGCTTTTTCTTCTGCTACCAGTGAAAAGTTGCTGATATTGTTTATTTTTTTAAGTTCCGCTATTTGTGAAGGCGTAAGGATAATGGTTTTGCCGGATGCAGCGGTAATTCTGAGGTCGGTGTAAAATGTGGAATACAGTGATTTTACAAGGTCTTCAAAGCCATTAAAGGCGCTCCACAGCACCAATAAAGCCGCCGTGGCAAAAGCAATGGCTGTTACACTTACCCATGCAATGATATTAATGGCATTGGTAGATTTTTTGGCTTTAAAATATCTCCAGGCAAAGGTTAAATACAATATAAATGATTTATGCTAAGGTAATTATATATAATAGATATTATGAATTATGAGGGGTAGCAAAAAAATGCCCGCTGTATCATTTGTTCTTTTCATCCCTTTCTTCATTGATCTTTTTAAAGAGTTCTTCCATTTTAAATACATGTTCAAGTGTGTCATCAATAAAGAACTTCAATTCGGGTATGCGGCGCAACTGGCGTTTAACTCTTGCTGTTAGTTCCTTCTTAATTTCCCAGGCTTTATCTTCGATCTTTTTTAAACCTTCTTTTGGGTCTTTCACCTGGAAGAAGCTCAGGTATATCCTGGCTTCCAGCAGGTCTGGCGTTATTTTTACCGATGATATGGAAACCATTCCACCCTCCAGCATATTCAATCCAAGGCGTTGAAATATTTCGTTAAACTCTTCATATAATAAACCGGCTACCTGTTTCTGACGCTTTCCTTCCTGCATTTCATTCAAGTTTAGTGGCTGTAAATTTACTTACTTTGCCGTTCAATTTGATCAGCAAACATAATGAAGAAATATTCGAGGATTTTTAATTACCTGAAACAATACCGTACGGAAATTGTCCTTTACTTTATTTGTATCATATTTTCCATTGTTTTTTCTGTTGTTTCACTGGGCATGCTCGCCCCTTTTTTCGACCTTATTTTTATGGGAGACAATGCCGGCATGGTACCTAAGGCCGACAGCCCGCTTACAGCTTATATCCGTGAGCTTTTGATACTATGGGTTGGAGATTTAAACCCCAAAGGAGCATTGGCTTTTATTTGTGTTATTATAGTGAGTTCCATTTTATTGAAAAACCTGTTTCTCTATTTTTCTTTTAATATACTCAATCCCGTAAAGAACAAAATTGTTAACATGCTTCGCTCGGAACTGTATTATAAAATACTTGGACTGCCTATTGGCTATTTTACCGAAAAAAGAAAGGGCGATCTCATTAGCCGTATTACCAATGATGTGGCAGAGGTTGAGGTTTCGCTTGTTGGAGCGCTGGAAGGCTGGATACGTGATCCGTTAACGATTTTAATAAATTTTGCTGTTTTGTTTTACATCAGCCCGCAGTTAACCTTAGCCATTCTTGTGTGTATTCCGCTTGTGGGTTTTGTATTAGGACGTATTTCCCGTTCGCTGAAAAAGCAATCGAATGAGGCTGCTATAAAATTGGGAGAATCGTTATCGGTATTAGATGAAACGCTCAATGGACTGCGGGTGATTAAAGCATTTAATATTGAAGCTTTACTAAGAAGCAGGTTTGGAAAAATAAATGATGAATTGTTGTATGCAAAGAACAAGATCAGCCGCCGCCGCGACATGGCCTCGCCTATGTCGGAATTTCTGGGAGTATTGGTTTTTGTGGGTATTTTATGGTTTGGCGGTCAAATGGTATTGGGTAACCAGCTTTCTTTGTCTCCTTCCATGTTCCTTGCCTACCTCGCCATGTTTTACAATATCATTAATCCTGTAAAAACATTATCAACCTCTTTCAGTAATATGCAAAAAGGATCTTCGGCTATTGTACGTATAGAAGAGATATTAAAAACAAAAGTAACGGTAGATGATAATCCCAACGGAAAACAACTGCTATCTTTTGACAGCCATATTGAATTTCGCGATGCAAGTTTCGCTTACGATGATGCCGTAATACTCAATAAGATCAATCTTGTTATAGGAAAGGGAAAAACGGTTGCCCTGGTGGGTTCTTCAGGAGCGGGTAAATCTACCCTGGCCGACCTGGTGCCCCGGTTTCATGATGTAACCAGCGGGGAAGTACTGATAGATGGCATCAACATCAAAGATTACTCCCTGCACTCGGTGCGTAGCCTGATGAGTATAGTTACACAGGAACCTATTCTTTTTAACGATACCATTGCCAATAATATAGCACTGGGTCAGCAGGACGCAACAATGGAAGAAATTATTCACGCGGCAAAAATTGCCAATGCACACGATTTTATTATTAAAAAGGAAGGCGGGTACAACAGCAATATCGGCGACAGGGGAACCAAGCTGAGCGGTGGGGAAAGGCAGCGGCTCACCATTGCAAGGGCGGTATTAAAAAATCCTCCCATTCTTATATTAGACGAGGCTACCTCGTCGCTGGATACCGAAAGCGAGCGGTTGGTGCAGGATGCTATTAACAATCTGATGGCCGACCGTACTTCTATTGTAATTGCGCACCGGCTGTCCACTGTTCGTCATGCAGATGAAATATTGGTGCTGCAAAAAGGTGAAATTGCCGAAAGAGGAACGCACGAACAGTTGCTGGCAATTAACGGCAAATATCGCCGGTTGGTGGAAATGCAGGAAGTGAGGTAGGGAAGGGTGCAGGTTTCAGGGTGCAGGTTTCAGGTCTCAGGTTTGCAGAAGAGAAATGTGGGAAATGGGGAGATGTGAAAATGTGGGGGAATGTGCTGATTTGAAAGTTTGAAAATGGGACAATCATCCCATCATATAGTAGTTGCCCGACTTATAGCTTATAGCTGACCGCTGATTGCCACCAGCATCAAGAGCCAAATAACAAGTACCAAACCTGCCTGCGGCAGGCAAGCCTGTCCGCCGTGGCGGATAAAATTCAAATAGTAAATTCAAATCCGAAGCGAAATCCCAACGGTAAACGAAAAACAATAAATCAAAAACATCCTCTTATCTCAACCTCTTCTCCATTACATAGTGGGCTACCGTAACTTCGTAAAACTCATTGCCTGAAATGGTATATCCGAATTTCTGGTAAAATCCCACAGCCGATTTGCGGGCATGCATCATTATGGTTTGATATCCTTTGTCACGGGCTACATTTTCTGCAAAATTCATTAAGGTAGCGCCTATGCCTTTTTTTTGAAGATTACTGCTTACCGCCATCTGGCGAAGCCTGCAGGTATCGGCCCCGGAACGGGTAAGCAGGCAGCAGCCAATGAGCTTTTCGTCTTCAAAAGCGCCAATCAGTACATCATCTTTTTCACGATTGAGTTCTTCCGGATCAAAATAAAGCCCCAGGGGCTTGCGCAATATCTCATCACGCAGTTCAATCATCTGCTGGTATTCTTTTGAATCATGATCAATAATCTTTAAAGGCATACTGTTGATTTACAGGTGTATTATTTAAAAATACAAAAAAGCAGTATAAATGCCATCGTGTATTTTGGTCCAAAAAAGCAGGCTGGTAGCAGGGCTGCTCTGTAAATTATAGCTCTTGCGGGCAACGGTAAATAATTATCTTTTACAGACAAACTCAAATAGATATTGTTTTTACCTCAAAAACTATATTTTTGCACCCAGTATTAACCAAATTTTACAACCATGTCTGACATTGCAACAAGAGTTAAGAAGATTATTGTTGACAAACTCGGTGTTGATGAAGCTGAGGTAACCCCTGAAGCATCTTTCACCAATGATCTGGGTGCTGATTCATTAGACACCGTAGAACTGATCATGGAATTCGAAAAAGAATTCAATATTTCTATTCCTGATGAGCAAGCTGAGACAATTACTACTGTAGGGCAGTCTATTGCTTATCTTGAAGAACATGCAAAGTAATTTTCTCCCCATTTCCACTGATCGCAGGCAAACTTGCTTATGGATTTAAAAAGAGTTGTTGTAACGGGCATTGGTGCCTTAACCCCTTTGGGAAATTCTGTGCCCGAGTATTGGCATGGACTTATTCATGGCGTTTCGGGTGCCAATGCTATTACTTTATTTGATGCTTCAAAGTTCAAAACAAGGTTTGCCTGCGAATTAAAGAGCTTTGAGCCCACCGATTTCCTCGACAGAAAAGAAGCCCGTAAAATGGACCGCTTCACCCAAACTGCATTGGTTTGCAGCGATGAAGCGGTAAAGGATGCGGGTATTAGTAAGGAAACAGTTAATCCGGACAGGGTTGGGGTTATTTTTTCGAGTGGTATCGGCGGTTTAATTACTTTTCAGCAGGAAGTAACGGAGTTTGCAAAGGGAGACGGTACTCCCCGGTTTAATCCATTCTTTATTCCAAAAATGATCCTTGATATTGCCGCAGGGCAAATATCTATGCGTCATGGTTTCCGCGGGCCTAATTATGCCGTGGTATCAGCCTGCGCCTCTTCTACCCACGCTATTATGGATGCTTTTAACCTTATTCGTTTGGGTAAAGCAGATATTATACTGGCAGGAGGAAGTGAAAGTGTGATCAAAGAAGCAGGAGTAGGTGGATTTAATGCAATGAAAGCGCTTAGTGAACGAAACGATGATCCCCAAACCGCATCCCGGCCCTTTGATAAAGACCGCGATGGTTTTGTGATTGGCGAGGGTGCAGGCATGCTGGTAATGGAAAGTTTAGAGCATGCTATAGCCCGTGGCGCCAACATTGTGTGTGAAATTGCAGGCGCAGGAGCTACTGCCGATGCCCACCACATTACAGCCCCTCACCCGGAAGGACTGGGAGCTAAAAATGTGATGTTTGCTACTTTGGATGATGCTGGTATGAAGCCTGAAGACATTGATTATATTAATGTACATGGTACTTCTACTCCCCTTGGCGATATTTCAGAGGTGAGGGCCATACAAGCTGTTTTTGGTGAACATGCCTATAACCTTAATATCAGCTCTACCAAATCCATGACAGGCCATTTGTTGGGTGCTGCAGGTGTTATTGAGGCTATTGCCTGCGTGCTGGCGGTAAAAAATGATATTGTTCCTCCTACCATCAACCATTTTACTGATGATGAAGGACTCGATCCGAAACTCAATTTTACTTTTTGGAAAGCTCAAAAACGTACCGTTCGTGCAGCGCTCAGCAATACTTTTGGCTTTGGCGGGCATAATGCTTCGGTAATTATAAAAAAATATTCCGCCTGATTTTAACGTTAAGCCCAATGAATGCGTGCAACTCTTAAAGAGTTACTTTACATTTGTGGTATATAACTCCTAAATTCATCCATTTGGCATTAGTGCGGTATTTTATTCAATATCTTGGAATAGACAAAACCAACCGGTCCTTTTATAAACAATTATGCAATGTGCTGGGTTTTGCCCCGGGCACGCTTTCCCTTTATAAAACAGCTTTAAGCCATCGTTCTGTAAAAGAAAGTGCAGACGAAAACAATGAGCGCCTCGAATATTTGGGCGATGCAATTCTTAGTGGGATAGTGGCCGATTATCTTTTTAGAAGATACCCATATAAAGGAGAAGGCTTTTTAACGGAAATGCGCAGCAAAATGGTAAATCGCCAAACGCTTAATGAGATTGCAGTAAAAATGGGACTAAAAAAAATCACTATTTATAACAAAAGCGATGGATCATTAAAAGTGAGCCAGATTTTCGGCAACACCCTGGAGGCGCTGGTTGGAGCTATTTATACCGATAAAGGATTTAATCAAACCAAACAATGGGTATTAAAGCGCATCATTATTCCTCATATGTTTATTGAAGATCTGGAAACATTAGAGATCAATCATAAAAATAAATTGTATGGCTGGGCCAATAAAAACGGGAAAAACCTGGAGTTTGAAACCTTAGAAGAACGTTTTGAAAATGGCAGGCGATTGTTTACGGTTGGAGCTGTAGTAGATGGAGAACTGATTGCAGAAGGTAAGGCGTATAATAAAAAAGATGCCAGCCAGGTAGCCTCCCAGATCGCGGTTGAAAAACTCGGACTGGGGAAAGTAGAAGAATAGAGAAGTGCGTATTAATTTTTTTGCCATTGCAGGTTAGTTCTCAAATCATAAATCATAAATCTCAAATTCCCTATGCCCCGTTTAGCAGCGTTTCCCAAAGCATTTATGCAGGCACTTTGTAAA
This sequence comes from Agriterribacter humi, assembly GCF_009192765.1. Classification (GTDB taxonomy): domain Bacteria; phylum Bacteroidota; class Bacteroidia; order Chitinophagales; family Chitinophagaceae; genus Agriterribacter; species Agriterribacter humi. The sequence goes on from NZ_VOHQ01000020.1 coordinate 77,621, forward strand.
GATGGAACGATGACGGTATCTGAATGGATATCACTTGCCGCGCCATTAGATATTGACGGACTGGAATGGTATGCCGGTTTTTTGGAAATGGCCGATCAGAGCAACTGGCTGCGTTTCAGAAAGGAAGCGGAAGATCATGGAAAAGTAATTCCTATGATGTGCTGCTCGCCCGATTTTACACATCCCGACGCCAAATTCCGGGAAAAAGAAATAATCAAACAGAAAAGCTGGCTTGATATGACCCATACCCTGGGCGGATCTTATTGCAGGGTACTGTCGGGCCAGCGCCGGCCCGAATTATCTGTTGAGGAGGGCGTTAAGCTTGCGGCCGATTGTATATATACCTGTTTGCCTTATGCAGAAGAGCGTGGTATTACACTGATCCTGGAAAATCATTATAAAGACGATTTTTGGGAGTACCCTGAATTCGCACAAAAAATGGATGTATTCTGTAAGCTGGTAGATCGCATTGATCATCCTTATTTTGGTGTAAACTACGATCCCAGCAATACTTACCTGGCCGGTGAAGATCCCATTGAACTGCTGAAACGGGTATCTGACAGGGTAGTTACCATGCATGCCAGCGACCGCTACCTCAAAGAAGGCACTATCGAAGACCTGCGAAAGGAAGAAGGCGGCGCCGCAGGATATGCCAAAAGATTGAGTCATGGTGAAATAGGTAAAGGGCTGAATGATTATGATGCCATTTTTACGGAGCTAAAACGAGTGGGTTTTGATAGCTGGATAAGTATTGAAGACGGCGTGGATGGCATGGATCAGTTGGAAAGAAGCGTGGCTTTTTTAAGAAAAAAGATCAGCCAGTACTGGTGAGGAGATACAGGTCGCAGGTTGCAGGTTTCAGGTAGTTGGTACGGTTGGTACGCGACCAAAGAAGCGTTAGGCCGCATGCTATATATAGTTTACTGTTTTTGGTTTACCGTTGGGATTTCACTTCGGATTTGAAATTTAATATTTGAATTTTATCCGCCACGGCGGACAGGTTTGGTTCTTATAATCTGCTACTTGGTGCTTTGTATTTCCTTCAGATTTCGAAATTTAAAGGGTCGGACAGGGTTGGTTCTTGTTTTTTTGTGATTTGGTTCTTTGTATTTCCCCCGGACTTTCCTTCCCTGCCGTTTATCCTATAGAATCTCCCTTCTCATATTTATGTTTTAACCTGCATTTCGTTTACTTTAGTATTGCAAAGTTCCGCGGTTAAAAAAGTAAGAATGAATTTAAAAACTGCTTCTATACTGGTTATTGACGATGACCAGGATGTGCTTACGGCTGTGCGGCTTTTGTTAAAAACAGAGGCTGCGTCCGTTGTTACAGAAAAAAATCCAGAAAATTTGCGCTGGCTTCTATCAAAACAAAGCTTTGACCTGGTTATGCTGGATATGAACTTTAATAGTTCTATCAACACGGGCAATGAAGGATTGTTTTGGTTACGCAAAATAAAAGAACTGGGTTCGGATGCTTCCGTAATTATGATAACAGCCTATGGCGATATTGACCTGGCTGTTCGTTCTTTAAAGGAAGGCGCTGCCGATTTTATGGTAAAGCCCTGGCATAATGAAAGGCTGATTACTGCCATAAAGGAAACGCTGAAGCAAAAAGGCAATACACAATTTAAAACTGCGGATACGCTGCCCGATTCCATTATTGGTTCCGAATTATTGGGCAGCTCGGAACCAATGCAGGATATTTTTTATAAGATCAATAAAATTGCCCCTACCGATGCCAATATTTTAATATTGGGAGAAAACGGAACAGGTAAGGACCTGATAGCAAGGGCTATTCATCAGCAGTCTTTGCGGGCAGACAAGGCATATATAAAAGTGGATGTTGGCGCTTTAACAGAATCGTTATTTGAAAGCGAATTGTTTGGGCATAAAAAAGGTGCTTTTACAGATGCAAAGGAAGACCGCCCGGGCAGGTTTGAATCCGCCAACGGCGGCACATTGTTTTTGGATGAAATTGGTAATATCTCCCTTCACCAGCAGGCTAAATTATTATCGGTTTTGCAAAACCGGCAGGTAACCCGCCTGGGCTCCAATCAATTAACACCTGTAGATATCCGGCTTATTTGCGCCACTAACTTACCGCTTAGCGAGCTGGCCAATGAAAACAAGTTCAGAAAAGATCTGGTATACCGCATCAATACAGTTGAAATAACCGTTCCGCCGCTTCGTAAACGACAGGATGATATTATACTGCTGGCCAAACATTTTGTACAGTTGTATGCTGCCAAATATTTAAAACCTTCCCTGGTATTGAATGAGTCGGCTATCGAAAAATTAAAGCAATATCATTATCCGGGTAATGTGCGTGAATTACAATACACAATTGAACGTGCCGTAATTATGTCCGATGGAGAAAGCCTGGAGGCCACGGATCTTTTATTTTCACCAATGGAATCTGGTTCTGCCCGTTCGGGCGAAACAGACGAACTGAACCTGAGTACCATTGAAAAGAATGCTATTCTCAGGGTTATTGAAAAACACAATGGCAATATTACCAAAGCGGCAAAGGAACTAGGCTTAACCCGAACGGCCCTGTATCGCCGGCTGAGCAAATATGATATTTAAAAGAGGTTTCAGGTCTCAGGTTTCAAGGGTATATCCTGCAACTTGCACCCTGTGTGTACCTAAAATAGGTTGACATATTTTATAATGGTTCAAACAAATTTAATTGTTTATTTAATGGGTCATCTTCATTAATTTTTACTGTATAGATTGTCATTCTTTTTCTGCTTTCTTT
>NZ_VOHQ01000021.1 GCF_009192765.1 Agriterribacter humi
CAAAGAACTTTGCCAGACTTGAACTCGGGCTTGAGGCACCAAGACAAAAAACGGCTTGTGATAGCACTGCTTCGGCAAGTTACTTTTTCCGGTTTGGAGTTGCAACTGCTGTACACTTGAAAGAAAAGTAACAATCCCGATAGCTATCGGGACAAGCACGGATGAGGATACAACACATCCGTGCACACGCCCTGATTTAGCTTTGGTGGCACTGTGGTTTCATCTGTTTATCCCTGATAAATATGCAAAGAGCCTAAACTATTGTTGCTTCACCAGGAGACATAGTTCCCAATTGCTATTACTTAACAACAATGTAAAGCTTTGAAAAATGGGGAACGATGACACGGGCAGTAAATACAAAAACAACAGAAAATGGAAATAGATTAAGGTTATGAAGGGGATCAGTTTAATCAGTAGCGCAAAGCGCTGCACCATTTTCTGCTGTTTTACCGTTGCAATGATTTATACGGACGGTTAAAATACATTGCTGTTCTTCCTTAGGGTATTGGATCGGGTGTTGTTCTGGTTCGGCAAGGTTTTCACAGGATCAGGATGTTTGTCATGGATACCGGACTAACTGGATTATTGGATTTGGATACTGGATACGGATCATTGGATTTGTTACACAAAGAAACACAGGTTTGTGCTGTTAAAAAATAGTGCTTAATATGAATGATCGGTCATTCTTCTTCTACACTGCGGGAAATTTACGATGCAGGTGCAGTAAGGCTTTCCTCTTAGCAAGTTGTATTTGTTAAGAACCCGATACATAAATGTATATAATACAGTTATTTTCACTTGTTGTACAATTGAGTTATATGGATACTTTCTGCACACAATGGTAATACTACGTGAGGGAAGCCTGCATCAGGGGGCTCTGCAATGACATTTTAGTGAGATTACTCTTTGTCAGTCAGGATGCAAATTGCAGGCTATGCTATTTCCTCTTTGTTACTACACCTATCAAATGCTACCGGTAAGTTAATTGTAGCTGACTGCAAATCTTCAATTTCAACATGCTTAAGCAGCGCTTAAGGGATAACCCCAAAAAGGCATCTAAACCGGCAAATTTTTGGAAAACCCAGTCAATGGGCAACAATTTCCTCAATTTCCTATGCAGGTAAACTGAATTTCAACGGGCATATAAATTGCAATTCATAAATACAAACCGCCCTTCTGAAAGCACCAGTATTTAAAGATTGTGAGAACCAATGGTAATAATTTAAAAAACAGATGCTATGAAAATTGCAGAAAACATTTTGGGTGGCCTTGCAGGCGCAGCAGTGTTAAACATCGTACACCAGACCATCGCACATTTTGATAAGGATGCGCCCAGAATGGATATCATAGGCGAGGAAGCCGTAACCAGGGCGTTTCAAAATGCTGATGCGAAACCGCCAATGGGCAATACTTTAACAGGACTCACATTAGCGGGCGACCTGGGAGCAAACACGGGCTACTATGCCATGATCGGGGGTGCAAATGATAAAGACCTGCTACTCAGAGGAGCCGGATATGGACTGCTGGCAGGCATAGGAGCACTTTCGTTACCCAGTCCTATGGGGCTTAATGATGAACCCGTTACCAGGACAACAAAGACAAAAATATTAACGGTGGGCTTATACCTGCTGGGTGGACTGGCTACCGCACTAACAATAAAAGCCATTCGGAGGTATACCAAATAATAGTTATCCAATGCATACTAAACTGATAGAAAAAGTACAGTCTTTTGCTGCCAAAGCGCATGAGGGGCAAAGGAGAAAATTTGCAGACGAACCATATATTAACCACGTGGTGCGTGTAATGCAAACCTGCAATAAAGTAAGTAATGATGAAGTGTTGCTGTGTGCTGCACTGCTGCATGACGTTCTTGAGGATACAGAAGTACAGGAAGAAGATTTAAGGTCATCTCTCAACGAAATTTTTGAACAGCCCGATACCACGCGTGTGATTGAGTTGGTAAGGGAATTAACAGATGTGTACACACCCTCAGCTTTTCCATCATGGAACAGGCGGAAAAGAAAAAGGATGGAGAACGACAGGCTAAAAGACATTAGTGCCGATGCGCAAACGGTCAAGTATGCCGATATTATTGATAACAGCACCGACATCGCCAATATTGAATACGGGTTTTCCGTAAAATACATGTCGGAATATATGTCGTTACTTGAAGTGCTGAATAAGGGAAACAGCATACTTTACAGGGAGGCAATCAAAACAGTAGCGCAATCCCTGCAACACATACAAAACACTGTGAATAAGGTTTAAATGGTTGCAAAGTAGGCTCTGGTTTTACCGCCCCCCCTGCCTACAGCAGGCAACCCCTCTCCGCCCGGAGCGGGCTAAAGTATCCTCCCGAATTGGGTTTCATCTATTTCTTAAAATTTTTCTCCGGACAATAGGGATTAATTTCAAAATGCCTTTTCCGGTTTATCCATCAACCCATAATTAAAAACGGAGTACAGTTATTGCATGCCCAGTTTTCCGCGCCGCAAATACATGTAAACTATTACTGATGGAAAAAAATTGTTCAATAAGCCATTGGCCGCAAAATAATTTGTACTCATCTTAGTTATTTATTAACTTGTTGTGCGTATTTATACAACCCTTTCTCACCCCTAACCCTGTGGCCGAGGAAGGCGTATGCATTAACGGCAGGTTATGGAAAACATCAGGCTAACACCACTCACGCATCGAGGCAACGCATGCATAGCGTTGCATTTTGCATTAGATATTACCATTAATAAAATTTTAAAAGCATTGCCATGCGCTGCATGGAGTAAAACCCATAAGTGCTGGTATATTCCTTTGCAGGAAGCGGACTATAAAGCGTTTCAACAATCTGTAAGCGGCAAGGCCACTTTAGATACCACGGCAATACGAAAATACCTGAAGGAGAGGAAAAATGAGTCCCGGCCGGTGAAAGTAATGTCAACAGTAAACAGTGCACCGCCCAATTCGGCGGTTTGGAGGCTGAGTGAAGAGAACCTGGGGGAACTAAAGAAGCTCATTCAGAAGTTAGCGCTGAAATCATACAGTGAATCCACTATACGTACATACCGTAACGAGTTTATGCAGTTGCTGAAATTATTAAAAAATAAACCTGTAACTGATCTGTCGGTAGAAGACGTAAAAAGGTATATGCATTATGCTATGAATAAGGAAGGGATTGGCGAGAATACCGCGCATAGCCGGATTAATGCGCTGAAGTTTTATTTTGAGCAGGTGCTGGGAAAAGAAAAGTTTTTTTGGGAGATTCCCAGGCCAAAGAAACCATTGCAGCTTCCGAAGGTGATGGGCGAACAGGAGTTAAGGCGCTTATTTGCGAGCGTTGGCAATAAGAAGCATAAGGCCATATTATTTACTGCTTACGGAGCCGGGCTGAGGGTGAGCGAGGTGGTAGGTTTAAAGTTATCGGATATTGACAGTGACCGGATGCAAATTTTTGTAGAGCGTGCAAAAGGAAAAAAGGACAGGTATGTGATGTTGAGTCCGCTGGTATTGGATATACTTCGGGCATATATAAAAGAAAGCAAGCCCAGGCCCAGGGTTTATTTATTTGAAGGTGTGGAAGCCGGAACGCCCTATAGCGTAAAGAGTGCGCAAAAGGTATTTCAGTTAGCCAAAGAAAAGGCGGGCATAAAGAAGCATATCAGTTTTCATGGATTAAGGCATAGTTTTGCCACGCATTTATTAGAAAAGGGTGTAGATGTGCGGTATATAAAAGATTTGCTGGGGCATTTCAGCATAAAGACAACGGAGCGGTACCTGCATGTAAAAAAGGAGCAGTTGATCAATATATTAAGTCCGTTAGACAGTTTATGGGAGAAGGCCGCGGACGACATATTATAAAAATATTCAATCGTCATTGGCGCACTCAGCAATTTCAAAAAACGCATTGATTATCTTTGATAATCAATGCGAAGCAAAAATTAAGTAGTGCGTCTTATATACAAATACAACTGTTATTGGAAATTGCTTGCAGCCCTTCAAGTGTTCAGGAGCCGGTTGCCCGCCCTGGGGGTGGACTATCAAGAAGCGGCGTTGGCTCAATTGGGAATCCAGGAAGAATGCCGGACTATTTTTTGGGACGATGTTGAAAGATTCAGTCAGGTCAACCGTTCGGAGCCGGCTGGTTGAAGCCGCCTTCAGGACAGACGGGGACGAACGGTTGACCGAAGTTAGAGGATTAAAAATTAAATATCCGTTTATAAGCGTTTAAGGTCGGCTAAAGACGGTAAAAAAATAGCCGGACATTATAAAAGTTAGACAATGAGACAACGCCGCTTTACAGACTAATAGAACAGGGCGGTACAAAGACGACCACTTCGTAAATCACCCATTTAACGAAATGGTCATCTTTCAACCGGCTCCATGAACGGGAAGGGGCAGGCTGCAATCAACTACGTTGCATCAGGACGTAAGCAGTCTATAGAGACTGATAAAAATAAAAGGGTATGATTATTACTGATGCAACTTCCAATAACATGGTATTTGCGCAATGCCGCTTTTAACATACTGTAGATTCGAAGTTGATTCTCGCGTCACTACGCAAATACCTGCACGTTGGTAGCAATAGTTATGACAGACACTCCAATAATTGAAAAAGCGATTGAAGAAATTGAGATCAAAACATTTGGTGTGACAGAACAATTTTTAAAAATTCATGAAATTGTTTATGATGACAATAAGATTAAAGTTGCAAGGGTTGACAAAGAAAGTGGCGACGGAACAGCAATTGTATATTTACCTGTTAAAGATGAGAAGTTTTATTTAGCTATATATATTGACACAGAGCCAGAAATTTCGGTGCGACACGTCAATATTGAAGCCTATCACTCTGTTTATTTTAAAGCAATATCTGAAGTCCATAGTTTTGACAAACTTTCAGGAATGACAAAATTAAAGGCAACGGGCGGACATAATAAAGGAGACAAGCGAGGTCAAAATGTTTTGTGGAAATGGAGCTCAATATTTTTTGAACCAAACCCAGAGGCTGACGAGTTTGAGGATAAACTCACTAAATTGCTTAACTATTTAGAACAAGACAGAGAAGGAGTTGAAAAGCTCGTAAACAATGCCAATGGACATATTCAGGTCTATTCATCTTTTCATAATGGCAACACTCTAATTGGTGGACATCACATCGACAAAGACCACATAAGACGAATGAGTAAGCTAAACCTTGAAATTGACTTTGACATTAATGCGGGCGGACATCTTTTCACATAACTAAAACTACTGCTACCAACAGGCAGGTTGGCGTAAAATGCGGGCAGGACGGAATACGTTCTTCAACTTTTGGTTCTTTGTTTTAGCTTTTGTTCTGGCAGACGAAACGCAATCGGCAAAATATTATATCTTAAACTGTAAATAAAAATCAACTTCGGTACGCCGGGCGGGACGGAACGCTATTATCCGCACTTCGCCAACCTGTAACGTTAGCTGCAACTCAACCGACATGATTCAAAACCGATTGAGCAAATATTTCGAGATCCAAACAGAGAAATCTAAAACAGAAATCTTTGCAGACCTGGCTAAAAAAATAGAAATTCAAAAAAGGAGTAAAAGCATTATTTCAGCTGAACCTATAGACTATAAATCGTTTAAGATTAGTAATAATGTAATAGAAATAGAAAGATGGCCGCACATGCTTAAACCATTTCGAGGACTGGGAACGATTTATTTTAATTTAGAGGAAACGAATGATGGGACGATTATAAAATGTAAATGTGTACCATTCATATACGCAGGCCTATTGATCATCATATTTGCGTTAATTCTTTTGACTTTTTTGACAACCCTGATACTTTTTAATGTAAGGAATAATTATTTTCAAATAGCTTTATTCATTTTCTTTATTTGGATAATTGGATTAGGAAGTTCACTATTAGGACTCTTATATCATCGAAGCGCATTGAATGAATACTCAAAGACTATTTTAAACGACCTTGATCTAAGACATAGCAGCAGCTAACAATCAGGTTGGCAAAAATGCGGGCAGACAAAAAACGTTCTTCAACTTTTTGTTCTTTGTTTTAGCTTTTGTTCCGGCCGACGGAATGCAATAGGCAAAAAGCTATAACTTGTACTTTTAATAAATAATCAACTTCGGTAGCCGGGCGGGACGGATCGCTATTATCCGCACTTCGCCAACCTGTAACGTTGCCTGCAACCCGTTCTGACACCTCAAAAAGCTTATGAAGACAAGTAGAACATTAATCGGTTTTTTCCTTTTGTACAACGGTATAACGCTTTACTTCATTTCGGACATTAACCGTGACCAAAGTTCTTCTCTCGGATATGTTTTTATTTTTCCTGTCTTTTGGATTATTGCAGCAATTGCATTAGGACTTTTATTTTGGTTTAAGAAAGCAACCCTAAAAACTTTATGGGACAAATTGCTTTTATTTTTCTCGACACCAATTCCATTATTGTTAGTTTTTGTCTTTTCTCGCTTAACATTGGCAGGGCTAATAACATCAAGTTCGGAGTATAACAAAAATGGACACAGGTATCGGAAAATCCGCTATGAGTATTCCATAGGACAACCGCAACGGATTGAATTTTATGTAAGTCAAGACACTGTAACGGAAACCGAACCTTTCCCAACAAGTGACGTTTGGTTAAAGGACAGTATTTGGACGTATTACAATAGAGACGGAACTATTAAAAAAACAGAAAACTATAATCGTTGACAAGAAGGGTGCGCAGGCAACATCAGGTTGGCAAAAATGCGGGCAGACGGAAAATGTTCTTCAACTTTGGGTTCTTTGCTTTAGCTTCTGTTCCGGCTGACCGAACGCAATCAGCAAAAATCTATAACTTGTACTTTAATTAAATATTCAACTTCGGTATGCCCGGCGGGACGGAATGCTATTATCCGCACTTCGCCAACCTGTAACGTTATTGGAAATTGCTTGCAGCCCTTCAAGTGTTCAGGAGCCGGTTGCCCGCCCTGGGGGTGGACTATCAAGAAGCGGCGTTGGCTCAATTGGGAATCCAGGAAGAATGCCGGACTATTTTTTGGGACGATGTTGAAAGATTCAGTCAGGTCAACCGTTCGGAGCCGGCTGGTTGAAGCCGCCTTCAGGACAGACGGGGACGAACGGTTGACCGAAGTTAGAGGATTAAAAATTAAATATCCGTTTATAAGCGTTTAAGGTCGGCTAAAGACGGTAAAAAAATAGCCGGACATTATAAAAGTTAGACAATGAGACAACGCCGCTTTACAGACTAATAGAACAGGGCGGTACAAAGACGACCACTTCGTAAATCACCCATTTAACGAAATGGTCATCTTTCAACCGGCTCCATGAACGGGAAGGGGCAGGCTGCAATCAACTACGTTGCATCAGGACGTAAGCAGTCTATAGAGACTGATAAAAATAAAAGGGTATGATTATTACTGATGCAACTTCCAATAACATGGTATTTGCGCAATGCCGCTTTTAACATACTGTAGATTCGAAGTTGATTCTCGCGTCACTACGCAAATACCTGCACGTTGCACGCCATGCCTTGGACAAATGTTTTGCACTAACACTTATAATAAACTGCCTGGGAAAAATTTGCATTTCAAACTATAGTTTGGGGCATTTCGCTGGACGGTTTCTTTTAATAACCTGTAAGGGGCAGTTCCCGCAGACATTAGTTTAAGGGGCAGTTCCTCAGAAATAGCAATTTTTTCGACTTTGCCAGCGCTTCGTAGACGTAGCTTGTATTGGTAAGCTGTTGCAAGTTTTTGTATAGGTTTATTTTGACCGTTTTCAATAGCCGTTTTATTGATTATGTTTTGTTTGACATTGACAAATAGTAAGCCTCTGGCAGTTAGACCCAGGCGCAACTAAAACTCAGCAGGCTCCTCTCCTACTTTTTTTATTATGTTATAAACAAATAAAATTCAATCAGCTTTCAACTATAGTTTCGGTTGACCATACGCATAAGGAATATTGGTGGTCTGCCCCCTTTTATCATACGTGACAAGTCACAGGCGTGCAACATGCGGTTTGGCAATATGGCGGGGTGACGAATATATTTTCAGCAATTGGTACGTTAATCGGCTTCAGTTTCGGCCGACGAATAACGCCGGGCAATTGAATAAACAATGAACATTTATATATAAATTTAGCAGCAGTTACGGGCTGACGATTTTCAAATACCACCACATCGCCAAGCCGTACCGTTGCACGCCATGCCTTGGACAAATGTTTTGCACCAACTCGTGTAGTAAACTGCCCGACAAAGTTTGTATATAAAAACATAGGCTGTGGACATTTCTCCGGTCGATTTTTTTGAATAATTTGTAGGGGGCAGTTCCCGCAGACATTAGTTTAAGGGGCAGTTGCTCAGCAATAGCAATTTTTTCGGCTTTGTCAGCGCTGCGTAGACGTGGTTTGTGTTGGCAAGTTGCTGCCAGGGTTTGTATAGGTTTATTTTGACGGTTTTCACTAGCCTTTTTATTGAATATGTTTTGTTTGACATTGAAAAATAGTAGATCTCCGGCAGTTAGACCCAACGCGCAATTAAATTCGGCAGACTTTGCTTCTTAAATTTTGTATTGTGTTTTGCTGTAGACAAATAAATTTCAGTCAGTCTTAAACTATAATTTCGGTTGACCTCATGCACAAGGAATATTGGTGATCTGCCCCTTTTATCATACGTGACAAGTCACAGGCGTGCAACATGCGGTTTGGCAATATGGCGGGGTGACGAATATATTTTCAGCAATTGGTTCGTTATTCGGCTTCAGTTTCGGCTGACGAATACCGCCGGGCAATTGAATAAACAATGAACTTTTAATTATAAATTTAGCACCAGTTACGGGCAGACGATTTTCAAATGCCACCACATCGCCAAGCCGTACCGTAAGCTGCAATGCGTGGCAGACCCTAAGATTGGTAACCTGTTTTGGTATAGTTGCCGTTTGCGATTCAGATGTTTAGCTTTTTATACTTTTGTGCTTTTTATGAAACAGGCGTTTTGGAAAGTAGCAGTATTATATTTTTCATCTTTTCGGTTGATAAAGGAAGCACATGCAGCTTACATGCGGTTTTGCACAAGTGGGGCATGACGAAGTTCAATCGGCTAATTGCAAATCCAGGCTCTATATATCGGCTGACTTCCAAACAATAGAAATTAATCTAAAGGTAATATTTTATACTTTAAATTGTCATCCGGTATTTCGGCAGACGGATTTCAAATATCCCACCTGCGCAAAGCCGTTTCCGTTACATGCAAGCAAATTAATCCTCAAAATATCTAACATTTAATTGAAACTGCTACTTTTTATTTTGTCGCTACTCTTACAGACTATATGCTTTTCACAGAATATTAAGACTAAGGTTCAGAATATTGATAAGATTATTGATGAAAGCGAAGTGGACTATTCTGATATTCCAGTGCGGAGTTCTAAGAATTTTTTATTAGTAAAGACTTGCATAGAGGCAAATAAAGACACTATTTATTTTTATCAGGACACAGTAAAATTTAAACTTGTTAAAATCACTATCGGTGTCTTTAATCCTCATCATTTAAGAGATCTAAAAGAAGATTATTGGACTTATTATTTCTTAAAGGAGAATTTAATAATGGCTACCAATGGACATATCCGTGATTTTGGACGAGTTTATTCTTTTACAAATTATTATTTTGAGAACAGAAAGTGTATTTACCGTTTTGGAGCAAAATATAATTTACAAACTGATAAATGGATATTAAAACACAGTTATAGTTATTTAGGGAGAATGAAGGGGCTAGCCTGCATGTAACATGCAGGTTGGCAAAAATGCGGGCAGACGGAAAACGTTCTTCAACCTTTGGTTCTTTGTTCAGCTATAGTTCCGGCAGACGGAACGCACTCGGCAAAATTCTATAACTTGTACTTTAATTAAAAAATCAACTTTCGTATGCCGGGCGGGACGGAACGCTATTATCCGCACTTCGCCAACCTGTAACGTTGGTGGCAAGGCTAACAGACACCACTCTCTGACAGACAAAATCAAATAAGACAAAGAATGAAAATAGTTTTTATAATAATTGGACTGATAGTTTTAGCTATTGTGCTTTTTGCAGTTTATAGATTTATAACTGTTAAACGTCAAAACAAAAAACTCAACGCTGAACGTTTTGACAGAGTTAAAGAACTCTACGAAAAACTTGAAAGTGGACAAGAATTGACAGAGAAAGATGTCTTACCTTTTGCACAAAACTTATTGACAAGACAAACAACATTTCAACTTTTAGCTGACCACGACAAGACAAATCTTTTTCCGAAAGAATATAATACTCTGATAAAAGGTGCAGAAAGTAACCTTGCTAATTGGTTGGAATTTCCAACTGAACTTGATGCTTGCCCCGACGAAATAGAACATATTAAACGAGTGACTTTTGATTTTGATGGACTGAATAACTTTGTTCACTATGAAGTTTTTAAATATAGAGTGAACGAACCTCATTGGGCAGCAAAAGACGGTTGGATTTTAGGTGTTGTTGGACCATATTTTGACGACAGCAAACCTTATGACTTTCCACAAGCGACGTTTAGCAGAGTAAGTAGCACATTAGAAAAAGTAACACCAGACGACGAAGCAAAATGGGTACATGATAATATTGCAAACAGACGATAGGAATAAGCCCAGCCACCAACAAAAGGTTTGCCGCAAGGCTGGCGGACGTAGTAACAATCGGCAGTTATACTACTATCAGCTAATATCGGGCTTGACCGAATTCTATTTGGCTTTTAGTTGTTAACTTCAACATCAGTTTTTCAATCGGCTTCGGTTGCCAGGCGGACACAGCAACAATTCCAACCCTGCGGCAAGCCTCGAACGTTGCACGCCATGCCTTGGACAAATGTTTTGCACTAACACTTATAATAAACTGCCTGGGAAAAATTTGCATTTCAAACTATAGTTTGGGGCATTTCGCTGGACGGTTTCTTTTAATAACCTGTAAGGGGCAGTTCCCGCAGACATTAGTTTAAGGGGCAGTTCCTCAGAAATAGCAATTTTTTCGACTTTGCCAGCGCTTCGTAGACGTAGCTTGTATTGGTAAGCTGTTGCAAGTTTTTGTATAGGTTTATTTTGACCGTTTTCAATAGCCGTTTTATTGATTATGTTTTGTTTGACATTGACAAATAGTAAGCCTCTGGCAGTTAGACCCAGGCGCAACTAAAACTCAGCAGGCTCCTCTCCTACTTTTTTTATTATGTTATAAACAAATAAAATTCAATCAGCTTTCAACTATAGTTTCGGTTGACCATACGCATAAGGAATATTGGTGGTCTGCCCCCTTTTATCATACGTGACAAGTCACAGGCGTGCAACATGCGGTTTGGCAATATGGCGGGGTGACGAATATATTTTCAGCAATTGGTACGTTAATCGGCTTCAGTTTCGGCCGACGAATAACGCCGGGCAATTGAATAAACAATGAACATTTATATATAAATTTAGCAGCAGTTACGGGCTGACGATTTTCAAATACCACCACATCGCCAAGCCGTACCGTTGCACGCCATGTCTTGGATAAATGTTTTGCACTAATTCGTATAGTAAACTGCCCGATAAAATTTGTATACAAAAACATAGGCCGTGGGCGTTTCGCCGGACGATTTTTTTGAATAATCTGCAACGGGCAGTTCCCGCAGACATTAGTGGACGGGGGCAGTTAATCATCTATAGCAATTTTTTCGGCTTTGCCAGCCCTTCGTAGACGTGGTTTGTATTGGTAAGTTTCTGACAATTTTTGTATAGGTTTATTTTGACGGCTTTCAATAGCCCTTTTATGGATTATGTTTTGTTTGACATTGAAGAATAGTAAGTCCCTGGCAGTTAGATCCAGCGCACAATTAAATTCAGCAGGCTTGGCTTCAAAAAGCTTTTTATTATGTTTTGCTTTAGACAAATAAAATTCAATCAGCTTTTAACTATAGTTTCGGTTGACCCCGTGCACAAGGAATATTTTGATCTGCCCCTTTATCATATGTGACAAGTCACAGGCGCGCAACAGGCGGTTTGGCTCAAGTGGGGCGGGACGTAGTTCAATCGGCTAATTGCAATTCCGGGCTTCAGTTACCGGCTGGCGACATCATAACAGAAATTATCTAAATACAGTATTCTTTACTTTAAATTGGCATACGGTATTTCAGCAGACGGATTTCAAATATCCCACCTGCGCCAAGCCGTACCGTTGCACGCCATGCCTTGGACAAATGTTTTGCACTAATGCGTATAGTAAACTGCCCGACAAATATTTTTTGCTTCAAACTATAGTCCGTTGACATTTCGCCGGACGAATTTTTTGAATAATCTGTAACGGGCAGTTCCCGCAGACATTAGTTTAGGGGGCAGTTAATCAGCTATAGCATATTTTCGGCTTTGCCAGCGCTTCGTAGACATGGTTTGTGTTGGTAAGTTCTTGACAGTTTCTTGTATAGGCTTATTTTGACAGCTTTCAATAGCCGTTTTATTGAATGTGTTTTGTTTGACATTGAAAAATAGTAAGTCTCTGGCAGTTAGCCCCAACGCGCGACAAAATTCGGCAGGCTTTGCTTCTTATACTTCGTATTATGTTTTGCTGTAGACAAATAAATTTCAGTCAGTCTTAAACTATAATTTCGTTTGACCTTGCACACAAGGAATATTTTTGGTCTGCCCCTTTATCATATGTGACAAGTCACAGGCGTGCAACACCAGGTTGGCAAAAATGCGGGCTGGACGGAATATGTTCTTCAACTTTTCATTCTTTGTTCGGCTATAGTTCCGGCAGACGGAACGCAATCGGCAAAATTCTATAACTTGTACTTTAACTAAATAATCAACTTCGGTATGCCGGGCGGGACGGATCGCTATTATCCGCACTTCGCCAACCTGTAACGTTGTACGCAATTATGCGAGCAGTCACTATAATTATAGCCATATGGGTTTTGTATTTAATTTTCCCTTCGTGTAAGCATAAAGGAAAAAGTCAAAAATACACATTACGGAATCTTGACTTCAAGGCTGTGATCCCAGACTCTACATATTTGTTTAAAGACACTTCATTTCGTCCAGACGATTATTTTAAAAGCAGGTCTGATTATGGTTATGATATTTCTCTCATTCGCTTAATTACTACTCCCGAAGTATATCACAGTAAGAGAGTTCATGTAACAGGGTTTCTTCATTTAGCAACAGAAGAATCTACACTCTACTTGTCTCAGGAGGATTCAAAGCATGGCATCGGTAAAAACGGAGTCTTTGTGGATTTTGGTGATATCGATTATCGAAAATTAATTGACAACTTCAATGACAAATACGTTACGATCAATGGAGTGTTTGACATGTATACAACTGGACATATAGGCTTTAATAGTGGGAGCATTAAAGATGTTTCAAGAGTGTACTTGAATAAATGGTAAAACTAGCGTACAACATGCAGGTTGGCAAAAATGCGGGCAGACGGAATACGTTCTTCAACTTTTTGTTCTTTGTTTTAGCATTTGTTCCGGCAGACGGAACGCAATCGGAAAAAATTTATAACTTGTACTATAAATAAATAATCAACTTCGGTAGCCGGGCGGGACGGAATGCTATTATCCGCACTTCGCCAACCTGTAACGTTATATGCAACTTGTTCAGAACAGCGTCATCAACAATTCTATTCGGCTTTGGTAATGGGATACCTTAAAATTATTTTCTAAACAGTGGCTACAGCAATTCTATTCAGCAACTATTTTCAACGCCGCTTTCATTTCACGGCAGACAGAGAACTTGTGACAACAACGCTGTTCCATTTGTTCAAACATTTCTCGCTGTTTCGGTTACAAAAAGTACTCTTAATTTCAATCAAGTATGCATATAACAGGCGGTTTGGCTCAAGCGGGGCAAGACATAGTACAATCGGCTAATTGCAGTGCCGGGCTTCAGCTACCGGCTGACGACATCATAACAGAAATTATCTGAATACAGTATTCTTTACTTTAAATTGGCATACGGTATTTCGGCAGACGGATTTCAAATATCCCACCTGCGCCAAGCCGTACCGTTATACGCCATGCCTTGGAAGACCTTTTGCACTAAGACATTGCGCAACTGCCCTATGATCTTTATATCTGTAGCGGCAGACAAAGGACATTAGCAAAGTGGTTTTCATAACAGGCAATATGTTTTGCGGGCAGTTTTCCGTAGATCGTTTAAAAAATGGCGGGTTATTGAACTATAGTAATTTTTCGGCTATGCCCGTGCTGGGTAGACTTGGTTTGTATAGGGAAGCCCCTAATTGTTTTTGAGCAGGTTTATTTTGACCGTTTGCAATAGCCCTTTTATTGATTGTGTTTTGTTCGACATTGGCAAATAGTAAATCTCTGGCGGTTAGACCCGGCGCTCAAATAAATTCAGCAGGCTTGGCTTCAAAAGACTTTTATTATGTTTTGCTTTAGGCATATAAATTTCAGTCAGTTCGCACAATATAGTTTCCGTCGACCCCTGCCCTAAGGAATAATATTAAGCTGCCATTTTTTTTTTGCCAGGGACAAGTCACGGCGTATAACAGGCGGTTTGGCTCAAGTGGGGCAAGACATAGTACAATCGGCTAATTGCAATTCCAAACTTCAGCTATAGGCTGACGACATCATAACAGAAATTATCTAAATACAATATTTTTTACTTTAAATTGGCATCCGGTATTTCAGCAGACGGATTTCAAATATCCCACCTGCGCCAAGCCGTACCGTTGTGTGCTATACTTATGGACGCCTCTAACTTCTAAGAATTAATGACAAAAATAAATCCTATAAAACTTATAATCGTTTGGACAATATTAATGATAGTCCTAACACCGATTTTAATGTATACATCTAGTATTGGAACAAGTGGTGGCGAACAAAAGCCACTTACAACTCTTGTTACAATGACTATTTTGACATTAATTGGAGCGACACTAATTAGCCTTGTTATGCCATTTATTTTCAAGTCATGGTTAAAATCAAACAAGTGGTTTATTATTTTGGCATTTCTATTTTCAATGTTAACTACATTGTTTATTTACCAATATTATTTTGAGACACCTTATTCTTATGTAGAAAAGAATAGGGAAATTAACGGTAACAAACTTGAAATTAAAACCGAGTACTACGACGATGAAAATAAAGTTATCAGGAGTGTAAGCTTTTGGAAAAACGGCAAAAGAGACAGCACCTGGACAGTATTATCAAAAGACGGAAAAGTGATTAGTGAGAAAGTTTATAAAGACGACCGATTAATCAAGCCAAAATAGTACAGCACACAACAGGCAGGTTGGCAAAAATGCGGGCAGGCGGAAAACGTTCGTCAACTTTTGGTTATTTGTTTTGCTTTTGTTCCGGCTGACAGAACGCAATCGGCAAAATTCTATAAATTGTACTTTAAATAAATAATCAACTTCGGTAGCCGGGCGGGACGGATCACTATTATCCGCACTTCGCCAACCTGAACCGTTATATGCAACTTGTTCAAACCAGCGTCATCAACAATTCTGTTCCGCTTCGGTAAAGGGATACCTTAAAATTATTATCTAAACAGTGGCTTCAGAAACTCTATTCAGCAACTATTTTCAAACCCGCTTTCATTTCATGGCAGACAGAGAGCATGTGATTGCAAAGCTGTTGCATTCTATTCAAACATTTTTCGGTGTTGCAGTTCTGATCATTGCTATTAATTCAATCAAGTGTGCATATAACAGGCAGGTTGGCGTAAAATGCGGGCAGACGTAAAACGTTCGTCAACTTTTGGTTCTTTGTTCAGCTATGGTGCTGGCAGACGGAAAACAATCGGCAAAATCTATAACTTGTACTTTTTAAATAAATAATCAACTTCGGTATGCCTGGCGGGACGGAACGCTATTATCCGCACTTCGCCAACCTGTACCGTTGGTGGTCATGCCATTGGGCACACTGCACACTTTAACCAGTATTTGACTATACCCCTTTTTTTTCGTAAATTCGTTATGTGAAAAGACAGCAAAATAAAGGACTCGATTTTATTATTGACAAGCTTACCAATTCAATTCAGAATGTTGTGACTGGAGACAGTTTTGCAACTGACATTTCGATAGTTACCACAGCCGACCTAAAGAACGTAATTAAGAAGAATAAATGGCAATTTGATTGGAAGTTCGAACTTAAACAACCACAGCGTGACGTTTACAAATTGACAATTGTAAATAATCAATCTGTAATTCAAGGATTGATTAGTTTAGAAATTAAATCAGACCATGTTTACATGCATCTTGTAGAAAGTGCACCTTTCAACAAAGGGAAAACAAAAGTTTACGCAGGAGTTCCTGGCAACTTAGTTGCTTTTGCCTGCAAACTTGCTTTTCAGCGTGGACACGAGGGTAATGTTTCATTCTTTTCAAAGACGCAACTTGTGCAACATTATATTGACACTTTGGGAGCCATGCATGTTGGTGGACGAATTATGATTATTGACACAATTGCTGCACTAAAACTTATAAATAAATATTTTCAAAATGAAAAATAAATCCAAAGAATTAGACGTAGATTTCATTGGCGGGCAACAACAGCCTATTACAAAGGAGGAAGAATTGGCAATAAGTGACTTCATTCGTAAACAAAAAGCAAAAAGGAAGTTACAAGTAATCCGCAGGACAAAAATCAAGGCATCACAAAAATCTCATCAGCCCGCTTAAAAGGCACGAACCACCAACAGGCGGTTTGGCTCAAGTGGGGCGGAACATAGTACAATCAGCTAATTGCAATTCCCGGCTTCAGTTACCGGCTGACGGCGTCATAACAGAAATTAATCTAAATACAGTATTTTATACTTTAAATTTTCATACGGTATTTCAGCAGACGGATTTCAAATATCCCACCTGCGCCAAGCCGTACCGTTGCACGCCATGCCTTGGACAAATGTTTTGCATTAATTCCGTATAGTAAACTGCCCAACTAAATTTACACTTTAAACTATAGACCTTTGACATTTTGCCGGACGGTTTTTATTGAATAATCTGTAACGGGCAGTTCCCGTAGACATTAGTGGACGGGGGCAGTTAATCAACTATAGCAATTTTTTCGGCTTTGCCAGCGCTGCGTAAACATAGTTTATATCGGTAAGTTCTCTCCAGTTTTTGTATAGGTTTATTTTGACGGTTTTCAATAGCTGTTTATTGAATGTGTTTTGTTTGACATTGAAAAATAGTAAGCCTCTGGCAGTTAGACCCAACGCCCAATTAAATTCAGCAGGCTTAGCTTCTAAGACTTTGTATTATGTTTTGCAGTAGACAAATAAATTTCAGTCAGTTTTTAAGCTATAATTTCGGTTGACCTTACGTCCGAGGAATATTGCTGATCTGCCCCTTTTATTATCCGTGACAAGTCACAGGCGTGCAACAGGCGGTTTGGCAATATGGCGGGGCGACGAATATATTTTCAGCAATTGGTTCGTTATTCGGCTTCTGTTTCGGCTGACGAATAACGCCGGGCCGTAGTTCTTATCATCAATATTTATAACTTTAATAAGCAGCAGTTACGGGCTGACGATTTTCAAATACCACCACATCGCCAAGCCGTACCGTTGCACGCCATGCCTTGGACAAATGTTTTGCACCAATTCGCGTAGTAAACTGCCCGATAAAATTTATGTTTTAAACTATATACCGTTGACATTTCGCAGCACAACTTTTTTTTTGAATAATTTGTAAGAGGCAGTTTCCACAGACATTAATGGGACGGGGCAGTTAATCAACTATAGCAATTCTTTGGGCTTTGCCAGCGCTTCGTAGACGTAGCTTGTTTTGGTAAGTCGTTGCAAGTTTTTGTATAGGTTTATTTTGACGGTTTTCAATAGCCCGTTTATTAATTGTGTTTTGTTTGACATTTAAAAATAGTAAGTCTCTGGCAGTTAGACCCAATGCCCAATTAGATTCAGCAGGCTTTGTTTCTTATATCTTTGTATTATGTCTTGCTGTAGACAAATAAATTTCAGTCAGTTTTTAACCTATAATTTCGGTTGACCTTGCGCACAAGGAATATTTTTGGTCTGCCCCTTTATGATATGTGACAAGTCACAGGCGTGCAACACCAGGTTGGCAAAAATGCGGGCAGACGGAAAACGTTCGTCAACCTTTGGTTCTTTGTTCAGCCATAGTTTCAGCAGACGAAATGCTATCGGTAAAAAATTATAACTTGTACTTTAAATAAATAATCAACTTCAGTACGCCGGGCGGGACGAAACGCCATTATCCGCACTTCGCCAACCTGTAACGTTGCACGCCATGCCTTGGACAAATGTTTTGCATTAACTCGTATAGTAAACTGCCCGACAAGATTTGTATATAAAAACATCAACCCTTGACATTTCGCCAGACGATTTTTTGGATAATCTGTAAGGGGCAGTTCCCGCAGACATTAGTTTAGGGGGCTGTTAATCAACTATGGCAATTTTTTCGGTTTTGCCAGCGCTTCATAGACGTAGTTTGTATGGATAAACTTTTGCCAGGTTTATACAGGTTTATTTTGACCGCTTTCAAAAGCTGTTTTCTTGATTATGTTTTGTTTGCATTGACAAATGGTAAGTCTACACTGGCAGTTAGATCCAGCGCACTATTAAATTCAGCAGGCTTGGCTTCAAAACATTTTGTATATGTTTTGCTATAGACAAATAAATTTCAACCAGGCTTTAAATATAGTTTCGGTTGACCTTACGCACAAGGAATATTGGTGGTCTGCCCCCTTATCATACGTGACAAGTCACAGGCGCGCAACACCGGTTTGGCAATATGGCAGGGTGACGAATATATGCTCAGCTATTTGTTCGCTATGCACCTTCAGTTTGGGCATGACGAGTAACGCCGGTCAATAGAATAAACAATGAACATTTATATATAAATTTAGCAGCAGTTACGGGCAGACGATTTTCAAATGCCACCACATCGCCAAGCCGTACCGTAGTACGCAATTATCGAAACCATCGACACTCGGATAAACCAAATGCTACATTCTGAAAAAGCAGAACAGTATATTACTAATCTAAAAAGTGAAATTGTCGGGAAGGGGACATATAGACGTGCTATTTGGTTTGCGATATTTATGACCATTCCGTGTATTGGAATTTTGACTGATCCAATAGAGGGATTAATAATGCTTTTAAAAAAGGACTACATTTTAATGCCGATTTTGCTATTGCTAATTTACGGCAATGCAATTTTTTTTTGGTTCAAAGTATTTGACAAAAATAT
Organism: Agriterribacter humi; assembly: GCF_009192765.1. Classification (GTDB taxonomy): domain Bacteria; phylum Bacteroidota; class Bacteroidia; order Chitinophagales; family Chitinophagaceae; genus Agriterribacter; species Agriterribacter humi. The sequence goes on from NZ_VOHQ01000021.1 coordinate 19,222, forward strand.
TAAGTTGATAATCAATCCCAATGGAATATGGACAAAAGCAACAGGATTTATAATGTGGGATAACTTTTGGTATTACTATTTACGAGAAAGACATACTAACAAAGCAGGGACGTTTCGCGACTTGATATTTAAATTAAGAAATGATGAAAAGGAGTATAAGGTAAACATAACGTATTTAGACATAGACTACAAACAAATTCAAAAAGCAATTCAATTAAATGCAAAAGACCATGGCGTTAATGAATTAAGTATTGACACAAATAAGTAAACTGCGTACTACAGGCAGGTTGGCAAAAATGCGGGCAGACAGAAAACGTTCGTCAACCTTTGGTTCTTTCCTTATCTTTTGTTCCGGCAGACGGAACGCGCTCGGCAAAATTCTATAACTTGTACTTTAACTAAATACTCTACTTCAGTAGCCAGGCGGGACGAAACGCTATTATCCGCACTTCGCCAACCTGTACCGTAAGCTGCAATGCGGGGTATACCCTAAGATTAGTAACTTGTTTGTGCATAGTTGCCTTTTGCGGTTCAGGTGTTTAGCTTTTTATACTTTAGTGCTCTTTACTAAACGGGCGTTTTGGAAAGTTGCAGTATTATATTTTTCATCTTTTCGGTTGACAAAGGAAGCACATGCAGCTTACATGCGGTTTTGCACAAGTGGGGCATGACGAAGTTCAATCGGCTAATTGCAACTCCAGGCTTTATATATCGGCTGACGTCCAAACAATAGAAATTATCTAAATACAGTATTTTATACTTTAAATTGTCATCCGGTATTTCAGCAGACGGATTTCAAATATCCCACCTGCGCAAAGCCGTGACGTTATATGCAACTTGTTCAGAACAGCGTCTTCAACAATTCTATTCGGCTTTGGTAATGGGATACCTTAAAATTATTTTCTAAACAGTGGCTACAGCAATTCTATTCAGCAACTATTTTCAACGCCGCTTTCATTTCACGGCAGACAGAGAACTTGTGACAACAACGCTGTTCCATTTGTTCAAACATTTCTCGCTGTTTCGGTTACAAACAGTATTCTTAATTCAATCAAGTATGCATATAACAGGCGGTTTGGCTCAAGCGGGGCAAGACATAGTACAATCGGCTAATTGCAATTCCGGGCTTCAGTTACCGGCTGACGACATCATAACAGAAATTATCTGAATACAGTATTTTTTACTTTAAATTGGCATACGGTATTTCAGCAGACGGATTTCAAATATCCCACCTGCGCCAAGCCGTACCGTTAGCGGTAAGCATAGACGACCAAATGCAACAGACATTTTAAAAGTATGGCAGACATAAAATATCAAATAATTCAACCTGATGACAACGAAAACATAGAACTTATTGCCGACTGGTATTTAAGTGAATGGAACATACCTATTCAAACGACAATTGAAAAAACCAAAAACTTATCGGCAGACAATTACGAGTTTCAAGTATTAATGACACTTCATAACAAACCAATCGCAACGGGTGGACTTTACAACCACGTTGGACTGCTGGACAGAGAGCCACGACTTAAAATATATAAAAACTGGTTAGCATTAGTTTACACAAAGCCCGACAACAGAGGGAAAGGTTTTGGTGCATTAATTTGTAACCACATACAAGACCATTCAAAAGACCTTGGACTGAAAGACATCTACTTATTTACTCATACAGCAGAAAATTTATATAAACGACTTGCTTGGCAACAATTGGAACGACTTGCTTTGGGCGGCAAAGACATCGTAGTTATGAAAAAAGAATTGTAACTAGACAATGCAAAACCAACTGACACAAAATTGGACGAGAAGAATGCCTACCGCTAACATCGTATTGGCAATAGGCGGGCTGAACGGCTTCGTATCAACGGAAGTGCAAAAGTCAACTTTCGTTCTACAATTGAACTTCAGTGCTAAAAATCCAGCCCATCGCCAATACGCGGCCCGTTGTATGTAACTTTATGAGAGCATTCATTTCCATATTGACATTTATTTTGACGCTGCCTTTGTTAAGCTATCATCACAAGGTTGACAAGGGTAATGACCTTGACAATGAAAAATATTTAAACTTTCTTGCAGCCATTCAAAATGGTTCAACATTTAGCTACTTCACAGTCATTAAAGTAAAAAATCTTAATACCGGTGTGACAAAGGAAATCTGCACAAAGGGAAACTTTGTTGCTGGTGCTTTACACATGGAATTAAATATTGGCTACGACACAATAGGACAACAGCAAGTATTTGGCTTTGCAAAATCAAAAAAGGACAGATACTTTGAGTTTAAAAATAAAGAAGCCCTTGACAACATTTCGTTCTTCGACTACAAGACAAAGCTTGTTGACAAAATTCAAACTGAATATAATTTTGACAAAGCAATTGAGATTATTAAAAATGATAAAGAGTTTGCAATTCGACTTTCTGACGACGAAATGAAAGCTTTTGCTCACGTTCTTTTTAACAAAGGCTATTTGACAGGAGAAAATAATTGTTGGGGCGGGACATTAGAGTATGTTGACAGAACAAAGGACGACAAATAAAAGCTACATACAACATGGGTTTTCTGCTATGCTGGCTGAAGAATATTTACTGATCGTCCCGTTCGCTTATCATCTGCAGTCCGGGCTGAACGAATAAAGCCGAGCTACAGAATATAACATCAACTACATTAACTTTACTCAGCTTCGGTTCCTGGCTGACGAATCACGGAATATCAGCACAGCCGAAAGCCCTGGCCGTTACAGGCTACCAATGACCGACAGTCTAAATTCGTAAATGATTTATAAACCTGTTGCGGTGCGACAAACCTGACGCTCCCGGAGCGAGCGTTTTGCAGGAGACAATGCTTCTATTAGGCGACAGTGCATGCACGGCCACCCCAGACAGAATATCCCTGATTGAGCATGGAGGTCGTTACCGGAGCGAACGTTTTGCAGAGGACAATGCTACTATTAAGCGACAATGCATGCACGGCCACCCCAGACAGGATATCCCTGATTGAGCATGGAGAACGTTACCGAAGCGAACGTTTGCAGGAGACAATGCTTCTATTAGGCGACAGTGCATGCACGGCCGCCCCCGGCAGGCGATCCCTGATCGGGCACGGAGAACGCTATCGGAGCGAACGTTTGCAGGAGACAATACTTCTATTAAGCGACGGTGCATGCACGGCCACCCCCGACAGATGATCCTTGATCGGACATGGAGAAGGCAGCCTGTAACAAGCGGTTTTGCGCAAGCGTGGCTGGACGGAAGCCTGCCAGGCTGATTGCAGATTTGGGCATCAGTTATCGGCTGACGATGTTCAAACAGAAATTATCTGAATACAATATTTTTTACTTTAAATTGGCAGTACGGTATTTCGGCAGAGGGATTTCAAATTCCACACCTGCGCAAAGCCGGCAACGTTATAGGCAACCAGACACGACCGTGCAAACTTCAAACTTTGGAACAAAAAACAAACTGTAACATCAAATGACTACAAGACCGACAAAGTGAGTTATCAGGACAAAATAGAAACGAAACTTAACGACCTGCAAAAGGAATTCTTCTGCCTTTTCAGAAAATCATTTCCCGACTTGACAGACAGAATTGAAATTGAAAAAGGTATTATTCACCCAGACAATTTTTGCTTCTCAGTGACATCTGTATCGCAAGCTTTCGGCAAACTAAATTTTGACATTGATGACACAGAGATTACGGTCTTTTCGGACTTTGACCACCGGCATTTTGGAAACTTTCACTTTGATGAAGTAAAAAATAAGCAAACGAGAAATCAGTTTACTTGTGCTTCAGCAATTGACTATATCAAAGACTTCGTCAATGGAAACATTATTATTGAGTATAAAGAGCAGGACGGCAAATTATTACGAGCATCTCAGTACCATAAGGACGAGCCGACAATTGCGTTTTCGGCGACAATAAATTTACAAGAACCTAAAAGGAATAACATCCTAACTAAACTGAAAAATGTTTTCAAAAGCAAAAAAACAAACGGAGCGACAATAGTAACGAAGAAAGTAAATTGGTATGGAGAAATTAACTGACAGAGAATTGGCTGCCTATAACATTGGGCTTGCTTCTACGCTGGCTGACGGAATAAAATCAGCTTTTGGTTCGCTGTTCATCTGCAGTTCCGGGCGTGACGTTCATTGTTCGGCTTTTGTAGTTATCTTCGGCTTTGGGTTCGTTACTGGGCTGACGTTCGGGCGAAAAGTTCATTGAATGCCAGCGCAGCAGCAAGCCCAATGTTGTGTGCAATAAGATTTGACCCTTAACAATATGCAAGGCTATATAATATTTGGAATTTTAGTAATAGCGGTTCTGTCCTTTTGGCTACCTTATCGACAAGGTAAAAAGCAATTGGCTTTTACAGTAGGTATTTTGTTGACAACATTTATGAGTTTAATCTTTATTCCGATTGAAGGAATATTTTTTCTATTTCTTGGTTTTCCAATTTTATTCTTTGCCGTTATTTTTATTTCTTATTGGACACTAATAAATTTAGGGTTTAAAAAAGCGGGTAAAGTCATCGCTGTTACTTTGACAATTTTGGCGTCAATTCCTATTTTAGCGTTTGTATTAGAGGACTACTTGTTTTTTAAGTCGGACGCCAAATCACTTTTAAAGGACAATGAAATTGTGCTTGTTGACAAATTTTCCATAAAAGCTAATGAGGTAAGTGGTATGCGTGACATGTATCACAAATTTGAACTTCAAATTACTGAAAATGATAAAAATAGATTAGTAAATCAACTGCGACAGTCCGGATATTTCACAACTGACACTACCATTCAAGAATATAATCTGCAAAACGAATTGGAAAGGGGCTTATCAAAAAGAGTGTTTAAGGATTATGAAAGAATTGATTTTATCCGAAGAGAAAGCTATGAAAAATTAAAACAGGGATATAAGCCAGATTTTGATATCATTACTATTTCAAAAAACGACAATAAATTGACGTTTGAAAGAGTGAATGATTGAATTACTGCACACAACATGCGGTTTTGTGCAAGTGGGGCACGACGTTGTTACTTCAGCTAAGTGCAAACATAGGCTTCGGTTCCAGCGTGACGAATAACATTGAGCAACAGAAAAAACAATGAACTTTTATCTATAAATTGTACTTCGGTTATGGGCAGACGGAATGCTATTTCCCCACCTGCACAAAGCCGTCCAACGTTGGCGGCAACCAATACAGCGTTTTCAAATCAACAATATTATGAATTTTGAATTAGCGGAGGACATTAGCGGACTTTTATCCGACGATAAACTTGATGAAGCAATATTACTTGCGGAGGTAAAATTAAAAGAGCAAGCTCCAACCGACTTCAACAAACTTTTAGGTAAAAATTTGCTCCACCAAACAGACAAATTGGTTGACTTCTTCTCGGACTTTTATGACACTGTGAATAGTAACCTTGACATCAAAGCAATTTATGCAGAAATGAACGGTTTTACAATCAATTGCGACCTATGGTTTCTTGACTTATTCGCTTATGACAAAGTTGGCGGGACTGATGATACAGATTGGCTTGCTGACTGGGAAGAAGGCAATTCAACAATAAATAGTTTTCCGTTGACAGGTTACGAAGAGTTACAAGCGACTTATCAAGACTATATGGACAATCAAAAATATAAGGACAGTCAAATGCAAGGAGCAAGCGATGTAGCAAAACTTTTAATTGTGTTGCGACTCCAAGAATTGGTAAGAGCAGCGACAGAATTAGCTAAAAGCAAAAATTTATTTTGGGCGACCATTCCTGTATTTGCATCAGCACACGACTATTATGACACAGTCTATAAAGCAAATTAATTGGACAACATTCGTTTGAAAACTTTGGCAGCCGCTAACATGCAGGTTGGCAAAAATGCGGGCAGACGGAATACGTTCGTCAACTTTTGAGTCTTTGTTTTAGCTATAGTTCCGGCAGACTCAACGCAATCGGCAAAAATCTATAACTTGTACTATATCTAAAAATCAACTTCGGTAGCCAGGCGGGACGGAACGCTATTATCCGCACTTCGCCAACCTGTAACGTTGCAAGCAATTTTTAGTGACACTCTAAAATTCATCATCAAAAACTAAAAACAATTCATGTCCGCAACAGCTTCCTTTTACCTGTTGGACACATCCAAACTTGACGACTTAAAGAATAACGCTGAAATCATCGTTAAGAAAAGTTTGTTCAACAAAAAAGTAATAGACAACTATTGGGATTATTTAGCCAACAATGCGACGGAACTGAAAAGCCTTAACGGTTCAGGTTATGTTTACGCTAACCTACTTGTCTATCTTCAAGAAGAAAAAAATATTGACCTGCTAACAAACCAATATGACGACATTTCAAAGGAACTTGTTGACAAAAGAGGCAGTTCACATTTTTTGTTTACGAATAACCAGAGGAATTCATTCTTGACACAACTTGACCCAGACTTATTTACATTGACAGAGATACAAAAGTTTAATCAGGAATTTTCAGAAGAAGGTGACGAGGAAACAGCGAGGTTGACACTTGATGCCATTAAACTGCTACATGACAATTTAAAGAGCGTTCAAAATGATAGTCAAATTTTGTTACTGATAGTTGGATAAAACTGCTTGCAACAAAAGGTTTGGCAATAGGCTGGCTGAAGGAATAACCATCGGCTGTAGTTATCTATCAGCAATAGTTCCAGCAGAAGAATAAATATCGGCTTTTTGTATTTATCTTCGGCTATAGTTTTTCAATCGGCTGACGTTCGGGCAGACGTTCCTTGAATACCAGCCCATCGCCAAGCCCCAACGTTGGGCGTCATTAAATCAACATTCATGAACAGACAAATTCTTCTGACATTTTTTCTTTGTTTTCTCTTCTGTTCTTGTGTTGACATTTATCCTGAGCCACATGCACTCAAATATAAAGACAAGGAGTTTAATGAATTAGCAAATTTTATTCTTGACCAAAAAGACATCTACGAGATGGATGACTTCACACGACATTACAAAAGACTAAATGAAATTTCAATTAAAATAGACGACAAAGAAGGCGACCAAGATGCTCAATATTTATATGTAGTTGAAGATTCATTAAAGCTTGACGCAAAAATAGTTTCTGCACTAAGGATTAAATTGGAAGACACAAAACTTCGTGACTTTATTAAGTCGGGTGACACAATCCTTTTTACAGTTGACGGCTTCCTTGACAATTCATGGGGATTTATGTATTCCAAACAAGGACTGACAATGGATTCAACATGGTTTAACTTTAAAGGAAATTCTGTAAAGTTCGTAGAGGACGTTAACAAAAATTGGAAAAGGACTGCAATACGCTAAACGAACGCCCAACAGGCAGTTTTGCGTCAGCAGGGGGCGACGAAAAAATCCTCATCTTAGTGCTACTATCAGCTACATATCCGGCTGACAGAACACAGATGAGCAACAGAACATATTTTCAACTTTTGTAACTTACATCGGCTGCAGTTCCAGGCTTGACGTTTTCCAAATGCCCTGCCGAACGCAAAGCTGTGGTCGTTGTGCGTCACCTTTTCCCGACCCTTTCATGCTTGATGAAAAAAAATAAGTTTCAAAATATAGAAACTTTGTTTAACTTTGTATAAACGGTTTCTATTGCAATACTTTCAGACACGATTTTTAGAAGAGGCAGACAAATTTATTGCCGGACTTGATTCCAAAGCAGCAAGAAAGATTTTTTATAATATTGACCTGGCTGAACAAAGCAATGACCCAAGACTTTTCAAAAAACTGCAAAATGACATTTGGGAGTTTAGAACAAACTTTGGCGGACAACAAATCAGATTGCTGGCATTTTGGGATAAAGAAACGGAAGCTGAAACATTAGTCTTTGCAACACACGGCTTTATTAAAAAGGTAGACAAAGTCCCTAAAAACGAAATTGAAAGAGCAATTAATATCAGGACAAAATATTTTGAAAGCAAACGTAAAAAATAACATTATGGCAAAGACAGCAATAAAATCATACTCGCTTGCCGAAATGAAAGACAAATATATCGGTAAAAAAGGTACAGCAGACAGAGACGAATACGAATATGAACTTCGTATGGACGTTTTGGGTAGAATGATAAAAACCGCAAGACAAGAACGCAACCTGACACAAGAACAATTAGGACAACTTGTAGGTGTACAGAAAGCTCAAATTTCTAAACTTGAAAGCAGTGCAAATAGTGCGACAATTGATACAATTCTCAAAGTTTTTAAAGCTTTAAAAGCTGACATTCATTTTAATGTAACGCTTGAAAAAAAACACTTACAACTTGTGTGACGATAAGGCGAACGCACAACAGGCAGGTTGGCAAAAATGCGGGCAGACGCAAAACGTTCTTCAACTTTTGGTTCTTTGTTTTGGCTTTTGTTTATGCTGACGGAAAGCAATCGGCAAAATTCAATAACTTGTACTTTAACTAAATAATCAACTTCGGTACGCCCGGCGGGACGGATCGCTATTATCGGCACTTCGCCAACCTGTACCGTTGCACGCCATGCCTTGGACAAATGTTTTGCACTAATTCGCGTAGTAAACTGCCCGGAAAAATTTGCATTTCAAACTATATCTTGGGGCATTTCGCTGGACGGTTTCTTTTAATAATCTGTAAGGGGCAGTTCCCGCAGACATTAGTTCAAGGGGCAGTTGTTCAACTATAGCAATTTTTTCGACTTTGCCAGTGCTGCGTAGGCATGGTTTGTATTGGTAAGTTGTTAACCATTTTTGCATAGGTTTATTTTGACGGTTTTCAATAGCCGTTTTATTGAATGTGTTTTGTTTGACATTGAAAAATAGTAAGTCTCCGGCAGTTAGACCCAACGCGCAATTAAATTCGGCAGGCTTTGCTTCTAAGACTTTATATTATGTCTTGCTGTAGACAAATAAATTTCAGTCAGTTTTAAACTATAATCTCGGTTGACCTTGCGCACAAAGATATTGTGGTCTGCCCCTTTTATCATACGTGACAAGTCACAGGCGTGCAACAGGCGGTTTGGCAATATGGCGGGGTGACGAATATATTTTCAGCAATTGGTTCGTTAATCGGCTTCGGTTTCGGCTGACGAATAACGCCGGGCTGTAGTTCTTATCATCAATATTTATAACTTTAATAAGCAGCAGTTACGGGCTGACGATTTTCAAATACCACCACATCGCCAAGCCGTACCGTTATCCGCCATGCCTTGGACAGACCTTTTGCACAAAGACATAGCACAACTGCCCTATAGTCTTTATATCTTTAGCTGTAGACACAGGACTTTAGCGAAGTAATTTTCATAGCAGACAATACATTTTGCGGGCAGTTTTCAGTACACCGTTTTTAAAAATGGCGCGTTATTGAACTATAGTAATTCTTTCGGCTTTGCCAGCGCTGCGTAGACGTGGTTTGTATAGGTAAGCTCCTAATTGTTTTTGAGCAGGTTTATTTGACCGTTCGCAATAGCCCTTTTATTGATTGTGTTTTGTTCGACATTGGCAAATAGTAAATCTCTGACGGTTAGACCCGGCGCTCAAATAAATTCAGCAGGCCTGGCCTCAAAAGACTTTTATTATGTTTTGCTTTAGGCATATAAATTTCAGTCAGTTCGCACAATATAGTTTCCGTTGACCCCTGCCCTAAGGAATAATATTAAGCTGCCATTTTTTTTTGCCAGGGACAAGTCACGGCGTATAACAGGCGGTTTGGCTCAAGTGGGGCAAGACATAGTTCAATCGGCTAATTGCAATTCCGGGCTTCAGTTACCGGCTGACGACATCATAACAGAAATTATCTGAATACAGTATTCTTTACTTTAAATTGGCCTACGGTATTTCAGCAGACAGATTTCAAATATCCCACCTGCGCCAAGCCGTACCGTTGTGCGTCACCCTATTTGACAGTTCAAAATTTCAAACATGAATTATAAAATTTGTTTGACAATTGCTTTAGTAGTTGCTCATTTTTTCTCATCTTCTTTTGCACAAATAAAAAAGGCTGACGGCTCAAACAAAGCTATTATTTGCCTGACCTATGATGATGGATTAGAAACACAACTTTCAACAGTAATTCCTCAATTGGATTCAGCAGGTTTAAAAGCTACATTCTTCTTAAACTCAATTCAGGGTTCTGCAAAATCTGATGTAATTGGACAAACTCCAGAGGCTGTTCTTGGCTGGACAAATGCTGCTAAAAAGGGACATGAACTTGCAAATCATACATTGTTCCATGCTTGCCCTGAAAAATTAGGTTGGGATAAATCAATTGCAATTGAAACTTACACCATTGATAAAATAGTGACAGAAATAAAAACGGAGAATACAATTCTTGCGTTGTTAGACCCCAGCAGAAAGGAAAGAAGTTTTGCCTATCCTTGTAATAATTTCGTAATCGGTGATACAGACTATTCCGTTATCATAAAGGAACAGCGTTTGGTAAAATATGCCAGAGCAGGTGGTGACAGCAACAGCATCATTACAGATTTTAAAAATCTAAACATTATGAAAGTCCCGTCTTGGCATGTGTGGACAGGAACAACCCTGCAAGAACTAATTGCATTTGCAGAAAAGGCAAAAAAAGCCGGAGGAATGGCTGTTTATCAGATTCATGGTGTTGGTGGACAAGTTTTTCACATTTCAATTGAAACACACAAAGCATTTCTGGACTATTTAAAAAAGCATCAGGACGAATACTGGGTAACTACTTTTTCAGAGGCAATGGATTTCATTACAACAAAGCAACAGAACAAAAAATGAAGGAGAACGCACAACAATTGCATTGGCAATAGCAGGGCTGACGTGCATTTCATCAACTTTTTATTCAATATTGGACAGCAGTTCCGGCTGAAAATACTTTGATGAACTTTTGTACTTATTCTGTACTTTAGTTCTTTTATCGGCTGACGTTTGGGCGAAAGGAACATTGAATTCCCTGCCATCGCCAATGCGTGGTCGTTGGTTGATATACAAAAGCAACGTTCATCTATAGACAGTTGTCTGACTTAATAAATTCCTTATGAGAAAATTTTTCGTAGTATTATTTACCTTTTTCTTAGTGACACAGAGCTTTGGACAGACCCAAAGAAAGGTATCAACTTTTTTGCTGACACAATATAACAGTACCCTTTATGACTATACCAAAGGGAATAATCCTTGGGGAATAGGGTTAGGGCTTCAAACGTTTTTTAATAACAAAACGAAATTCAAACCGACATTAGAACTTACAGGTGACGTATACTTAGAAGATGACAAAGTTTTACGCTCAAACCCCGATGGAAGTTTTCCAGAAAACAGCAATGATGTTGGCGGAATGGTAAATTTATTTGTTGGTTCATCATTCCATCCAAACCAAGGTATTTATTTATCATTTGTAGCTGGGCCAAGCTTTATCAGTGGACAAACTTTATTTGGTATAAAACCTTCGTTTGGATTTTACTTTTCTAAAAAACAAAGGTGGACAGGGAAAGTTTCTTACATTAATGTATTTAATCGGACAAAGATTATTAATGAAGATTTCGGGTCATTAAGTTTAGCAATTGGACTTAAACTCTTTTGACATGTACAGCAGCCAACAGGCAGGTTGGCAAAAATGCGGGCAGACGGAAAACGTTCGTCAACTTTTGGTTCTTTGTTTTAGCTTTTGTTCCGGCAGACGGAACGCAATCGGCAAAAATATTTAAATTTCAAAAACAGCCATTGATTTGGCTCAAAAACATTTTGGAAACGACTTTAAAATTTATCACGGTTCGGTAACAGAAATGCCTTTTGACAACAAGTTGTTTGACAGAATATTTTGCTATGGTTTAATTTACTTGTTAGACAAAGACGAAAGAGCAAAACTTATCCAGGACTGTTTTAACCAATTGACCGAAGACGGATTTATGGTTTTTACAGCAATAACTAAGGACGCTCAAACATATGGACAAGGAACACAACTAAGCAAAGACCGTTTTGAAATGTTTGGCGGAGTTAAAATCTTCTTTTACGACAAGCAAAGCATAGCAGATGAATTTGGCAACACAGAACTTTTTGAAATAATCGATGTGACAGAAAACTATCCATTTTACTTGATAAAATGTAGAAAAGGAAAAACAAAATGACGGAGAAGAAGAACAACGACCCGCTAACAAGGGGTTTGGCTATATGGCGGCTTTACGAATAAATACTGATCAATATAACGCAGCTCAGCGACATATCTGACGAATAAATCCAAGTTATAGAATATATTTTCATCTTCATATCTTTGATCAGCATCTGTCCCGGCTTACGTAACACGGAATATCGCCAACCCCGAACAATTTCAAAATATGTGAGTAGCATACTTGTTATTGAAAATTACAGCCAACTGGACAATTTTGTCCTTCCAATATTTGCCAACGGCAGCCCGACACTTGTTTTTAATACAGCTAAAGCAACGAGTAGTAACAAAACCATCAACAACCTAACACTTTATGGACAAACTGCAAAACCTAAAGAACTATTCATTAAAAATGATTTCACGCGAATTGCATATTTCCTCTATCCAAATGCTTTAAATTCTTTCTCCAACATTGGTGCAAAAAAACTGACAGACGGAAGTACGGAACTTGTTTTTTTGAAACAAGCTAAAGCACACAATTTGCAAGAGTAACTTTTAAATACGCCAATGTTATATTTTCGCTTGGATTTATTAAATAATTTCATTAAGAAATTAGCCGATAATGCGATTGTAGCAAATACAAAAACTGAATTTGCAACAAAGAAAATAAAGCATAACAACGGACATGTTTCATTACAAAATATTCAGAAAGAATTAGGCATTTAAAAAGTTTACCAATCTCACTCCAAGTGACTATTTGAAAAACATGAAGTCAATACCAATCGAACCTTAAAGATGTCGGGTCTGTTCTATTTTCTGTTTATCGGTACACATACTTTTGTATTCTTAAAAACAATATAAAAGGAAGTAAAATGAGAAAATTAGTAGTTTCAGCGTGGGTAACTCTGGATGGCATCTTTGATGCAGACACAATGCAGGAATGGTTTTTCCCTTTTAATAGCATTGCAAAAGATGAATACATAAGAGATAGCATTTTAGAAGCTGATGCTCTCCTTGTGGGGCGGACAACTTTTGAAATGTTGGCATCTTACTGGCCTTTTCAGTTAAATGATGACAATGGACCTGCAAGCAAAATAAACAGCATGAAAAAGTTTGTTGTTTCCTCTAAACTGGAAAAAGCCGACTGGAATAATTCAACAATCATTAATAAAAATATCATTGAAGAAATTAAGAAGTTGAAACAGCAAAATGGAAGTGAAATTCAAATTCCAGGCAGTGCTACTCTCGTGCAATCATTGATGAAAGCAAATCTTATTGATGAGTATCGGCTTTTAGTTCATCCTATCATTATGGGGAGTGGAAAGCGTTTTTTTAAAAACGAAATGAAAACTTCGGGAATGAAACTTGTCAAAACCCAAACGCTTGACAAAGGTGTTGTTTTGCTATGCTACCAGTTAGTAAATGAATGGCAGCTAAACAATAATTAAATATTCCCTTTAAAGAAACATTATTATGGCAGACATCAATCATCAAATTGCAATTAAAGCTTCGGCTAAGAAAATTTATGAACTAATCTCCACCAAAGAAGGTATCCAAAAATGGTTAACAAAGGGAGACGGTTGGAAAATAAAGGGTAAAGAAAACCTTGGCGACACTCTGTTATTTTATTTCGGTGAGAATCACCATGAAATGAAAATTTCAAAACTTGAACCCAATAAAGAAGTCAAATGGGCTTGCATTGTTGGACATCCTGAATGGATTGGCACTTCTGTTTCATTTATCATTGAAAGCAAAGGGGCCGAAAATATTCTTCACTTTGCACACAAGGGTTGGACAAAACGAACGAATTTCTTTAAGCAATGCAGTCAAGTTTGGGAAGGAAGTGTCGTTGACATTAAAAATGTGGTTGAAGCGAAATAATATAACAATGGACAAAAAATTAAAATTACCAACATTAATTGGCGTCAATGCTTCAATTGAAAAAGTATGGTTTGCATTGACGGACAAAGAAACTATTAAGAAATACTTCGGGGGAACAGAAACTAACACCGACTGGAAGGAAGGAAGCCCGATTAGTTTCTCTGGAACTTGGAAAGGAACAAGCTACGAAGACAAGGGATTTATTCTAAAGATTGAAAAAGAAAAGATTTTTAAACATAGTTATTGGAGTTCCTTTTGGGGGACAGATTACAACCCTGATGATTTCAGTATTATTACTTATAAGCTTTCAAAGAATGGAGAACAAACAATTTTATTAGTAACTCAAGAAGGATTTAAAGACGAACAATCCCGTGAACATTCAGTTGGCAATTGGAAAGGGATTTTAAACAACATAAAAAATTTATTAGAGAAGTGAATTTGGAAATTAAACCAACATTTTTTTTAAATTGAGGAAGGAACATAAATCTAAAATTTATGCTTACGAAAAGGAAGCAGTAAAACTTTCGGACGACTTTGAGAAAAAATTTAAAGCAAACAAAAAGGCGCGGGAGTTTTTCAATCTCTTCCACCCTCTTATCACAAATCTGCACTCAATTGGGTAATAACTGCAAAGCAGGAAGCTACAAGCATAAAACGGCCTGAAGAACTTATAACTGACAGTGAAGCAGGGCGGAAAATAAAGAGATTAAGCTATTGACGAAAAACAACGAACCGCTAACATGGTATTGCCGCAATGTGTGACAGTTTAACCACAGAAAAATTTAGACAGTATTCAACATGGAATTCGATTCAAACAACAATGTAGTTAAACTCTGTGCTCAGGGCATGGACTTGGAAGGAAAAGGTAAATTAGAAGAAGCAAGTAAACTCTTTCTCCAAGCCTGGGACGAAGCGACAAACGACTTCGAGAAATTTACAGCAGCTCATTATGTCGCTCGACATCAAAAAACGGTGGTGGACAAATTAAACTGGGACGAGACCGCTTTAAATTTAGCACTGAAAATAAATGATGACAAAATGAAAGGCAGTTATCCTTCTCTTTATTTAAACATCGCTAAATGTTACGAAGATTTAAAGGACGTTGATAACGCAAAAAAGAATTATCAGTTAGCACTTTCGTTTACAAATTTATTACCCGACAACGGATATGGTAAAATGATTAAATGCGGCATATTGAACGGAATAGAAAGAGTGACGAAACAGTTTGGGTGAACTAATTAAATTGGTAAAACCCGTAGACAAAAACAACGAACCGCTAACAGGCGGTTCCAATATGGCGGGGCGACGAATATATTCTCCGCTTTTTGTTCGCTAATCGGCTTCAGTTCCAGCTGACGAATATAGCCGAGCTGTAGTTCTTAACATCATCCTTTGTAACTTTACTCAGCAGCGGTTACGGGCTGACGATTTTCAAATACCGCCACATCGCCAAACCATCAACATTAGCAGGCATATTGCGATCACCATGAACTTCCTAAAAAAATTATTTGGACAAAGTGACAAAATTGATCAGCGAACTGAACCAATTTTTCCTGGAGAAAGTTTTAGTATATCTAAATTGACACTGCAAGGCGGTTGGAAACCTGCGACATTCAATAATAAATACAGTAATTATCCCAATGGTAAGCTCCGGTCAGCATTAGGTTTCGGCGAATCATTAATAGCAGTCCCATTGTTCCTTCTTTTTTTGCCGGTAGAAATTGCTGAACCATTATCCGTAATGTTGTCTATCATTATCACACTGGTTGTGGTCATACAGGACCATAAGAAAATTCATTTTGATAGTGCAAAGTGGCTGATTTCTTATGCAATGCTTGGGATATTTATAAGCGTCTTGGGATATTATAGCAAGGGTCTTATTACTTCTGAAGTGAGCACCTATTTTATCATTTCCCTGATTACTACTATTCCAGCAATTTTTTTAGATAGATATTTAAACCATCATCAAAAGGACGGTTTATTCTTTAAATATGCGGGTAATTGAGGATTTGGTACTCATTATTTAAATCAGGGAATATTATCATTTTTAAAGTTTACTTTTAAATACGCCTTTTGGGAGGAATGAAGAAATAGCTTTTGTAAGTTTCCATAGAATATCTTAAAAACCAATGATGCATTTGTAATATTAGCCAGCTCATGGAGCAATCCTTTATCATCTCTCAAAAATACAATGAATGATTACAGATAGCTATGGACGCACGATAAGTTATTTACGGCTGGCCGTTACAGACCGGTGCAATCTCCGGTGCACCTATTGTATGCCTGAAGAAGGCCTGGACTGGTTACCCCGCAATGAACTGATGACTTATGAAGAAATGTTGCGGATATGTTCCCTATTTGTAAAAATGGGTGTTCAAAAGATCCGCATTACCGGAGGTGAGCCCTTTGTAAGAAAAGATCTATTGTCGTTTTTAAAAAACATTTCCCGGATCACCGGGCTTCAGGAACTTACGCTTACCACCAACGGCATACTGACAGCTCCTTTAGTTCCTGAATTAAAAAAGACCGGTATAAAAACAGTAAACCTGAGTCTGGATACATTAGATAATGGCCGGTTTATCCAAATAACCCACCGGAACGGGCTAAATAAAGTTCTGGCCACAATGGATAAACTCCTGGAATTTGGCATCAAAGTAAAAATCAATACCGTTGTGATGGAAAACAAGAATATTGCTGACATTATTCCTTTGGTTCAGTTAACCAAAGAGTTCCCGGTAAGTGTTCGGTTCATAGAGGAAATGCCATTTAACGGAAGCAGTCACGAAGTTTCGCTGAGTTGGGATTATCTGCGCATATTGAAGCACGTCAGGGAGTATTTTCCTTCAATCGTTAAAGCTACAGATCCACCGCACGCTACGGCGTATCATTATACGATCCCAGGTCATAAAGGTAATATAGGTATCATTGCAGCTTATACCCGGTCGTTTTGCGGCTCATGCAACCGCATTCGTATTACACCAACCGGTATTTTAAGAACCTGCTTATATGATGCCGGCAAATTAAACCTCAAAGACGCTTTGCGCGAAGGAAAGACCAATGAAGAACTGCAGGATTTGATAACCAATGCTATCCGGAAAAAAACACAGAACGGATGGCAGGCGCAAAATATGCTGGTAGCTCAACATCGCCAACACGAATCAATGGCAACAATCGGAGGATAAGATGATGAGTAATATTACTGTAGAACAGGCAGAGGAGATCATTCAATCCCAAACACGGGATTATGGCATGGAAACAATTCCTTATGACAAAGCATTGGGAAGAGTTTTGGCAGAAAATCTTTTCGCCGACAGGGATATGCCACCCTTCAACCGGCCTGTTGTAGACGGCATCGCAATTAATTATAGTGCCAGCAATGGTGGATTGCGTTCCTTTAAAATAAAAGCCACACAAGCTGCGGGGGAAGCGCCGATTGCAATTGCAACTAAAAATGAGTGCATTGAAATAATGACCGGCGCTGCATTAGATGATGGCGCAGATACCGTGATTCGTTATGAAGACATTGAAATTGCAAATGGGTTTGCTACGATAAAAAATATTGAAATTAAAAAGGGACAAAACATCCATTTCCAGGGAAAAGATAAAAAACAAGGTGATACAGTTGCAGATGCCAACAGGTTGATCACTCCTGCTTTAACAGGGCTTGCAGCTTCCATCGGGAAAACAGATCTGTTGGTAAGAAAGTTACCCCGGGTTGTCGTCATTACTACGGGAGATGAAATGGTAAGTGCAGATGCAGTGCCTTCACCTTACCAGTTGCGGCGTTCCAATGGAGTTACCATACAATCTGTTTTGCAGCTTTACGGCATCCGGGCGGATATACTGCATTTGAATGATGACTATAATGTTATCAGGAACAAACTCGGTCGTTGCCTCGAAGAATACGATGTTCTCCTTATGAGTGGCGGCGTTTCTATGGGCAAATTTGATTATGTGCCGGATGTATTGGAAAATCTTTCTGTAAAAAAATTATTTCACAAAGTAAAGCAAAGACCGGGAAAACCATTCTGGTTTGGCAGACACGAAAATCAAACGCTGATTTTTGCATTCCCGGGAAATCCGGTTTCCGTATTCATGTGCCTGCATCGCTATTTTATTCCGTGGTTAGAAAAATCTTTAAATATAAAATCTTCGTCGCCGCAATACGCCATTTTACAAAATGATATTCATTTTTCTCATCCGCTTCAGTTCTTTGCACAGGTAAAGCTGGGCGTTAATAACCAGGGACAATTGGTGGCAGAATATATAGAAAGTAACGGTTCGGGAGATTTTTCAAATTTGGTTTATACCCATGCGTTTATGGAATTACCGATGGATAAAAATGAGTTCAAAAAAGGTGATGTCTATAAGGTATGGCAATACGATTTTTAATTTATAATTTTAATCATGCCTGAATTTTCACATTTAAATAAAAAATCCCAGCCTGTTATAGTGGATATAAGCGAGAAAAGAATAACCGGCAGAAAAGCGGTAGCTCAAGCCATTATTGCTTTGCCGGAAAATGTTTTAGAAGCGTTGCAAAAAGACGATTTCAAAACTAAAAAAGGTTCTGTTTTTCAGATTGCCATCATTGCCGGAATAATGGGCGCAAAAAAAACGAGCGACCTGGTTCCGCTTTGTCACCCGATTGGATTAGATAATTGTAATTTGCAAATCGAACTGAATGACAAAAATGAAATTGTGATTGAATGTACTGCAAGTATCGAAGCCAAAACCGGTGTGGAAATGGAAGCATTAACCGGCGCTTCTGTAGCTGCATTGACGATTTACGATATGTGCAAAGCATTGAGCCACGATATTGTGATCAAAGAAATAAAACTGATGGAGAAAACCGGCGGCAAAAATGATTTCAAAAGACAATAATATCCCCCCATTAAACGGACTGGTACTTGCCGGCGGCAAAAGCAGGCGCATGGGCACAGATAAGGACTTAATAAAATGGAACGGCAGGGAGCAACGCTATTATATGGCTGATATGCTCAATAAATTTTGTGAGGAAGTTTATATTTCCTACCGCCCGGAACAGGCAAATGATGTTGATGCCGCTTATAAAACCCTGCCTGATACTTTTCTGAACATGGGACCTTTTGGTGGTATCCTTTCAGCCCTGCGCTCACAAAGAGATAAAGCCTGGCTGGTGGTGGCCTGTGATTTACCATTGCTGGATGATGAAGCTATCCGCTTCCTGATTATGAACAGAGCCTCCCAGAATATTGCCACTACTTATGAAAGTCCTTTTGATGGCTTGCCCGAACCACTGATTACGATATGGGAGCCGGAAAGCTACCCGGTTTTATTGAACTATTTGGGGAAAGACATTACCTGCCCCCGGAAGGTTTTGATGAACAGTGATCCACTCATCTTAAAATCTCCGAACCCCAATGCATTGATGAATGTAAATACGCCTGAGGACGCAGCAAAGGCAAAAGAAATATTAAGTGCGGGAAAAATAATTAGTGGTAATGAGTGATAATTTTGAACGTTATCATTGCCAGATGGCATTACCGGGTTTTGGTAAAGAAGCGCAACAACTGTTACAAAATGCCCGTGTACTGTTAGTGGGGGCAGGCGGATTAGGATGCCCTGCTGCTCAATACCTTGTGGCAGCAGGTGTTGGAACAATAGGTATTGCAGATAATGACGTAATTTCTTTAAGCAACCTGCACCGGCAGATACTGTATTCACCGGAAGATGTAGGTTTACCGAAAGTAATAGTGGCTTCCGAAAAACTGAAAAAACAAAACCCTTCTGTCAACGTCATTTCCTACAATCTACGGGTAACATCATTCAATGTAATGAATCTGATTTCGGGGTTTGACCTGGTGATAGAAGGAACGGACAATTTTGAAACGAAATACTTATTGAATGATGCCTGTGTGCTGTCGGGCAAGCCCCTGGTTTACGGTGCGATCTATCAATATGAAGGACAAGTGAGCATTTGGAATGTTTTACAAAAAGAAGGCGCCTATTCTCCCAATTACCGGGATGTTTTTGCTTATGCAGAAAACACAGATGTACCCAATTGTGCTGAAGGAGGGGTGATCCCCACTTTGGCGGGAATTGTGGGCTGTATGCAGGCCAATGAAGCCATAAAATATTTTACCGGGGCTGAGGATTTACTGATGGGAAAACTTTGGATGATGAATCTGCGTGATGGAAGAACACATATCATTAAACTGAGGAAAACTTCCGCCGCAAAAATTACAGCGCTGGCTGAAACCATTGCTACGATTAAACTTGATGTGCTTGAAAAGGAAAAAAGAAACTATGAATTGATTGATGTGCGAACAGAGGCAGAACATCAGGCCTTCAACATTGGCGGGAAAAACATTTGTCTTGATGAATTGAACGATAAGGTGGATATGCTTTCCTTTTCAAAGCCTGTTGTGTGTTATTGTGCTTCGGGAAACCGCAGTGCCACTGCTGTCCGGCTGATTAAAAATAAATTTCCGGAGGCAATCGTATATTCACTGGAGAATGGTATCAAAAGGCTAACGGAGTAAAATCAATTGCTATGCCTGAGGCTTACAATCTTTTAGGTTGAAATTCCGGTTTAACAGCCATTGCGCAAGTGCTACAATTGATTTATCCGTTTGTATATCTGCGGGTCGTGCTTTTTGATTTTAATTTTTACAAATTTTGATGCGGGCATATTGCTTTCCTTCACCACATTGTTTACAGAAACCAGCACATTCGTTTCAGGGAAATAGGTAACCGTATTCCGCTCCGGTATCTGGTAGGAAACAATAATGAACAAAGGTGCGATGCGTTCAATGCCGTCATCATAATTGAATAAATCTACTTTATCATTTGCTTTAAATCCTGCGCTCTCAATGTCTTTTTCATTCATAAATATAACCCGCCGCCCATTCTTTATACCCCGGTACCGGTCGTCAAGTCCGTAGATGGTAGTATTAAACTGGTCATGCGAACGCGTGGTAGCCATCATATATTCATCAGGGGCAAGGGTATTGTCGGGTACGGTGGTTAATGTAAATGGAGCACGGTCGCCGAATTCCTTCGTGATGAAGTTCCCATCCCGTGCGGCATTCGGCAGATAAAATCCTCCTTTTTGCCGTATCCTGTTATTGTAATTCTCAAAACCGGAGATGCACTTTTCAATGCTATCCCTTACAGCATCGTAACTATCGTGGTATTGCTGCCAGTTAACAACAGACCGGTTGCCTAAAGTTGCCATTGCCATACGGCATACAATCTGCATTTCATTAATAAGGTCATCAGAAACTGGTTTTAGCATACCCTTTGATGATTCTACCACGCCCATTGAATTTTCTGTGCTCACAAACTGGTGCTCACCATTCACCATATCAATATCACTTCGTGATAGTGTTGGAAGAATAATGGCTTCCCTGCCGTGAATTAAATGTCCGCGGTTAAGTTTGGTAGATACAAATACGGTTAAGTGCAGTTTTCTTATTGCTTCGGCCGTATACGTTGTATCGGGTGCTGCCGATAAAAAGTTTCCGCCCATACAAAAAAGAACTTTTACCTTTTCTTCATGCATCGCTTTAATAGCCCTAACCACGTCGTAGCCGTGCTTGCGGGGCGGATTGAAACCGAAAACTTCCTGTATGCGGTTTAATTGTTCGTTGGTAGGTTCTTCATTAATCATCATGGTTCGGTTACCCTGCACGTTGCTATGACCGCGAACCGGACAAACGCCTGCACCTGGCTTACCAATACTTCCTTTCAACAGCAGTAAGTTAACGATCTCTCTGATCATATCCACCCCGTTGGGTTGCTGTGTAAGTCCCATCCCCCAACAAATAATAATGCGCTTTTTAAATGCCAGCATTTGGGCTGCATCATAAAGGGCAGCCGTTGGTACACCACAAGCTGCCGCAAGATCTTCCAGATTGTACTTATCAAACTGCTTGATATAGGCATCGTAGCCTGTGGTTTTTTCGGCTATGAATGTATGATCAAATACTTCCCCGGGAGATTTTCTTTCAAAATCGAGCAGCAGGAGTCCAAGCGCTTTTAACAGCGCCATATCACCATTTATTTTTACGGGCAGGTAAAGATCTGCCAGCTTACCACCGTTGCCCAAAATGCCACTTATTGCCTGGGGATTACGGAATCCCATTAACCCTGCTTCGGGTAAGGGATTGACCGCAATAATTTTGGCCCCGTTCTTTTTACCTTTTTCCAGTGCGCTCAGCATCCTGGGGGCATTGGTTCCGGGGTTTTGCCCGATAATCACTATTACATCCGTGTCGTAAAAGTCTTCCAGCTTCACGGTTCCTTTACCAATCCCGATTGTGGGCAATAAAGCCGTACCGGATGTTTCGTGGCACATATTGGAACAGTCGGGCATATTATTGGTGCCGTATTCTTTTGCAAAAAGCTGATACATGAAGGACGCTTCGTTGCTCGTTCTTCCGGAAGTATAGAAAGCGGCTTCATCCGGCGTTTCCAAAGCGTTCAAATGCGCGGCAATTTTTTTGAAAGCATCGTCCCAACTGATAGATTGATAGTGCGTACCACCTTTCGGCAGGTAAACCGGTTCCGTCAATCTTCCTTTTTTGCCTATTTCGTAATCATTTAATCTGGCAAGATCGTAAACCGGGTTTTTTAAAAAAAACTCAGCCGTAATTCTTTTCGTAGTAGCTTCCTCCGCC
This sequence comes from Agriterribacter humi, assembly GCF_009192765.1. Taxonomy (GTDB): domain Bacteria; phylum Bacteroidota; class Bacteroidia; order Chitinophagales; family Chitinophagaceae; genus Agriterribacter; species Agriterribacter humi. Next base: position 41,811 of record NZ_VOHQ01000021.1, read on the forward strand.
AGTGCTTTTGCTCCATTTTCACAGTATTCGGCTACAGCCGACCGGTCGTCATCCGGATCAGGCCAAGCGCAGCTTGGACAATCAAAACCATCAAATTGGTTCATCTTAAACAAAGCCTTCCCCCCTCTGATCAGTGTTTTCTCCTCCATAAGGTCGCTAAGGGAAGCCATAACAGCAGGTACTCCGGCAGCCCAGTTTTTCACCTTAGTTAATTTAAGGTCCAGCAGCTTGTAGGGGTTCTGCGCAGAAGGTTCCTCTTTATAGTTCTCATCAGCTTTATCTTCTCTCCTGTTGTTTTCTTTCATGATTCCGGTATTTATAATTAGCAGGTAAGTTGTGGATTAGGGTAATTGTCGTTTTGATCTTCTTCGGTGTTGTCAATGCAAACAAAGTCCTTTTCAATCAACAAGCTTACAGTACCGGTACGGTCACCGAAACCCACCCTGTCCGTATTATAAAGCTCATCAATCATTGCCTTTGGCATGTTCAGCACTATTCTGTCATCAATATAATCTGCCGACAGTTTATCATTGCTTGATGTTTCTATCGCATATATCAGTAGCTTCCCCGCAAATTCAGTGCGTTCCTCCACAAAGCCTTCAGACCATAATCTCGCCACTTCAGGTTTTGTCAGCCTGTACCTCAGCGAGTTTCCCTTGATCCTGATTTTCATCTTTCTAAATTTTTGTCTTAAATATTTTATTTTCCATCCGTGCAGCTGTGGCTACAACTTTGATGATAAATATTGAACCTGCCTTCTTTAAGAAAACCAATAAGTGTCATGTCAAATTCTTCGGCTAAATCAACTGCAAGGCTGGATGGAGCGCCGATAGCAGCTACAATGGCAATACCCGCCATGGCAGCTTTTTGAATCAATTCAAAACTGGCTCTTCCGCTCAGCAACAAAATATGCTGATTTAACGGCAGCATGCTATTACTTAATGCAGCGCCAATTAATTTATCCAACGCATTGTGCCTTCCTACATCTTCTCTTAAAAAAAGCAGTTCGCCATCCATAGTAAAAAGAGCGGAAGCGTGTATACCACCTGTTGCTGAAAAGTCGTTTTGAGCAGCTCTTAATTTTTGCGGTAATTCGTAAAGTACACCTAAAATAAGATTGAGTTGAGGCTTCTCAAGGTTGCAAAAAGCGTTAACTGTTTTTATAGATTGGATAGAGCTTTTTCCGCAAACTCCACAACTGGATGTGGTATAAAAATTCCGATCTGATTGCTGCAGAGGAGGTATGAAATTTTCAGCAAGCTCCACCAATACAATATTCTCTTTTTGTGATGCGCAATCCATACCTGTGTGATGCACCTTTTTTACATCATCGCAGGAAGTGATGATTCCTTCTGTGAATAAAAAGCCAACTGCAAGTTCCGGATCATCACCCGGTGTGCGCATGGTAACAGAAATATTCTTTTGTATGCTGTTTGCTCCTGTGCTGTAGCTTATTCTTATTTCAAGCGGTTCTTCTACGGAAAGTATGTCGTACAAAGGTGAGCTTGTCGAGCCGTTCACCTTCCTGATGAGCCTTTGTTTAATGGATACTAATTCCGCCTCCTTCATTTCCATATGATTTTAATAAAAAACCGCTTTGTAAATTTAATAAAAAATAATCCGACAGGAACCTGAAACAGAAGAACTCACGCATGCGCAGACACCCATACCTCACCATCTTCAAAAACTTCTTTCTTCCAAATCGGAACCGTTTTTTTTAAGGTGTCAATAGCATAACGGCATGCATCGAAGGCTGCCTCGCGATGCGGAGCGCTCACTGCAATCACCACCGCACTGTCTCCAATATGTAAAATACCCATACGATGATGGATAGTTATATTTTTAATACCACTCAACCGAACGGCATCCGCTGCTATTTTCTTCATTTCCTTTAATGCCATAGACTGATAACATTCATACTCTAACCGAATCACTTTTTTCGCATTTGTTTTGTTTCTGACCGTACCTATAAAAATGGCTATGCCACCACATTCAGTGTCTGTCGTTTTCATGATGCAGGTAGTAATATCTAATGGTTCAGCAGATATTTTTACGTCAATCATATACTATAATTTTTTACCCGCCGCTTACGGGTGGGATAATGGCAATTTCATCTGCGGAATCAAGAACCAGATCATCTTCGGCATATTCATTGTTTACGGCAATCAGGTATGAATGTAGTTTTTTCATTTCAGGATATGCTGCTTCCAGACTGTTTTTTAGTTCTGCAACAGTAATCCCATCCTTCAAATTCATTTCTTTGGAAGCGCCGTTAAAAATTTCCTTTGCGATGCCAAAAGTCAATATTGTTGTCTTCATTTTTTCAATAGATACATTTACAGAAATGAAGGTACATGTTTAAACAACACTTCCACTCCTGCACAAAATACCAACACGGCTGTTACCCGGCGAATAACAACCGGATTGAACTTTATCGCCAGCCTGGAACCTGCCTGCCCGCCAATAAAAACAGCCAGGCACAATAAAATGATCCTTGTATGATTAATGTTAGCGGGAAGCGCAGTAAGCTGTCCGGCAATACCGGAAACCGAATTTACCAATATAAACACACTGGCGGTAGCTGCTATTGTTTTTGAAATATCCCATTTCATTAAATTCAAAACAGGCGAAAGAAAAATACCGCCGCCAATGCCCACTATACCCGACAGGAAACCTATGGAGCCACCCAATATGCCGTTTTTCAGGAAAACATTTTTTTGCACCTTCTGTATATTGGAAGCGCGCGCAGCATTTGTTTTAATCCAAAGTAATACAGCGGCTATGATCAGGCTGCAACCAAGAATGATGAAAAAAGTATCCTCGCTGATGCGCATAACAGCTCCTAAATAAGCCATTGGTATACTTAATAATACAAAAGGAATAACCTTTTTCCAGTTTACCTGATCACTCTTCACATAAATATAAACGCCACCGGTAACCACAATGATATTGCATATCAAAGCAATTAAACGCAATTCTTTAAAAGGGAACGCATACAAGGCTAAAACAGCCAGGTAGCTGGAGCCACCGCCAAATCCAACAGAGGCATACACAAATGAGATGACCAGGAAAAAAATCAGTAATTCCGAATGTTGCATGGCCATCATAAACTAAATTAAACCGAACGTGAAACGTAACAAAGATACATTTTCCTGAAGGGGAGTTTTTTGAAGATATATCAACCTCTTTATCTTTGATTTTTGATTGTATTTCAGCAGAGGGAATTCAAATATCCCACCTGCGCCAAGAGGGTATTCGGTAAAAGGATATTATGTAGAAGAAATTTATGAATAAGTAAAAAGATTCTACTTAGTTACCGAAACAATAAAACCTGTATTCCCATTATTCTTATTTCGAGTAATTATTACTAATCCCAATTACTCGTACTTCCTCAATATACGACTTAGAGTAAAGAGTGGTTCGAGTATAAATTTTATTGTAAAAAAAACGTACTTTGTCCTGCGGCCAACAGCCAAAAATTTTATATAGGAGCTATTCAAAGGCTCCTTTCTTTTGTGTAGAATGTTTAAACCATGTTTAAACCAACCAATAAAAAAGGTTTCACCGAAATTGATGAAACCCTTACTGGCATTGGTGGTGGAGGTTACCGGAGTCGACGGTGACCTTCCCGCAAGCCTGCGGGACGCACTACCCAACTGCGCTAATCAGCCATTCGATATATTTCCTGCTCTTTTTCTTCTTGATTTCACTCTCTCTTTTAACCGCCTCACTGCGCGTTTCAAAAACCTCCGAATAAACCAATCTCCAATCGTCCACTTTTTTGGTTGATTTGCTTCCGGAATTGTTATGCCGGAACAACCTGTCTTCCAGGTTTTCAGTTTGACCCGTATAATATTGATCCAATGTGGCAGAATATAGAATATAAACTACAAATGGCATAAACGAAAAAGACCCGCTTTGATACGGGCCTTGTTTGGTGGTGGAGGTTACCGGAGTCGAACCGGTGACCTTTTGCATGCCATGCAAACGCTCTAGCCAGCTGAGCTAAACCCCCATGTTTTTTTATAAGAACTTTTAGACGGATTGCTACAACCAGTGACCTTCCCGATTTCCATGGGGACGCTCTAGCCAGCTGAGCTAAACCCCCATGTTTTTTTATAAGAACTTTTAGACGGATTGCTACAACCAGTGACCTTCCCGATTTCCATTGGGACGCTCTAGCCAGCTGAGCTAAACCCCCATGTTTTTTTATAAGAACTTTTAGACGGATTGCTACAACCAGTGACCTTCCCGATTTCCATGGGGACGCTCTAGCCAGCTGAGCTAAACCCCCATGTTT
>NZ_VOHQ01000022.1 GCF_009192765.1 Agriterribacter humi
ACTTTTTAATCCTTCCTTATTTCCAACATAGGGGCTTGGAAAATACTAAACAGCCAAATCTTAACCGCAAAACCGCAACCAGCCGTTTGAAAAAAGAATTATTCTATTTTTACCGGACAGCAATGATTTACTACTTACTTTTTTAGATGGAAATATTTTATTAATATCCCCCGCAGCACAACTTTAACCGTACTCAATTTTTGAACGAAAAATAACTTACTATTTTTGCATGATGTATTTTTTTAGAATCGTTTTTCCTGTACTGTTAATAATAGCAGGTATACCGGCAAGCGCCCAGATTGTGAATGTGGAATCCCGCAGAATTCAAACAGATACCACCGGGTGGGCCGGGAGTTTCGGGGGCAATATTAATCTTTCAAAAAATGTGGATCAGGTATTTTCAGCCAGTGCATTCGCACATTTGCAGTATAAGAATAGTAAGAACCTCTATCTTTTCCTGGGTGATTATTCTTTTCTGAAAGGCGCTCAAAAAAAATACACAGACAACACTTTTTTTCATCTCCGCTACAATCATAAGTTCAGCAATCTTATCCGCTGGGAAGTATTTACGCAGTTGCAAACCAATAAAATAACCAAAATAGAAAATCGTTTTCTTGCCGGCATGGGGCCGCGCTTTAAATTATCAGGTTCGGGTATGCTCCAGGTTTATCTTGGTGTGCTTTTCATGTATGAATATGAAAGGGAACTGGTTGATCCGCCTGTTTCTCATCACAATGTGCGCAACAGCAGCTATCTTGCTTTTACGCTTAAACCAACCAGTAACCTGGAAATTATAAGTACTACTTTTTACCAGCCCAGGCTCGATCACTTGGGCGATTTTCGTATTCTGAACCAGGAATCGGCCAACCTGGCTATTACACAAAAACTATCCGCAACCATCAACTGGAATTATTTGTATGATCATTTCCCCGTTGCGGGCATACCCAAAAGCAACTATACTTTTTCAACGGGTTTCCGGTATGCATTCTGATATTATGCCGGCACCATATTTTTAGCTTACATTTATCATGCATTTTAGAAAAAATCTGGCATAATTTTATTTAATAAATGGCATGACATTAAGAGGCACATGGAAGATCGCAAAGCAAACCATTTCGAATTTTATTGACGATAAGGTTTTGAAGCTTAGTGCCGCATTGGCCTACTATACTATATTTTCATTGCCGGGACTGATCATAATCGTTGTATGGATAAGCGATATATTTTATGGGGAGAAAGCAGTTGAAGGAACGGTATATGGTCAGATAGCCGGGCTGGTGGGCAAAGATGCCGCATTGCAGATTCAGCAAACGATACGCAATGCTACTTTGTCGTACGAAACTGGTTTTGCCGCCACAGTGGGAATAGCTACGCTCGTCATTGGAGCCACGAGTATTTTTGGCGAGATACAGGATTCTATTAACACCATTTGGAAATTAAAAGCCAAGCCAAGGAAAGGATGGCTGAAGATGATCATTAACCGCCTGCTTTCATTTTCTATTATTATAACATTGGGGTTTTTATTGCTGGTATCGCTTATTGTAAACGCGGTAATGGATGCATTTATTAATAAGCTTACTGCAATATTTCCGCACACCGAAGTGCTTATTGCCTATGTATTTAATATGATACTTTCTTTTGCCATTACCTCATTTCTGTTTGGATTGATTTTTAAAGTATTACCAGATGCTAAAATAGAATGGCGTCATGTACGTGCCGGTGCATTTACCACGGCTATACTTTTTATGGCCGGTAAGTTCGGTATCAGTTATTACCTGGGACATAACAAGTTAACTTCCGCATACGGAGCGGCAGGTTCAGTGATCGTGATATTATTGTGGGTATATTATTCCGCAACCATACTTTATTTTGGGGCTGTGTACACCAGGGTATATGCTATTCATAAAGGATCCCAGATTTATCCTGATGATTATGCTGTTTGGATTGAGCAGGTGGAGGTAGAATCAGAGAAATCTGTACAGGAACAGCCGGAAAAAAAAACTGTTATAGACACTAACGGTAAGAAAGTACAATAGCTGCGTAACGCTGATTGTATCGAAGTTCGGTGGCTACTTTACCCCCGCTTTTTTCTTTAATTGAGAAACAGGTATTGCCATCATTCTTCCGATGGGCTTACCATCGCGGTAAGTGATCACTTTCATTGTTGCCGCATCTTTAGGAACGCTTACAGGTTGCGTGTACTTAGGATAAAATTTATCGGGAAAAGAATTATCAAAGCTGTAAAAAATAGCCAGCCCGCTTGCCTCTGTATTCATTTCAACAACAGGTAAATTTTTCTCATCTTTCTTTACAGTAATGATGGGATCATATATAGCGGGTGAATATTTGATTTCGGCTATATCGAAGCGTTCAAACTGTTTTTCCACCCTGGCTACAAAATTGTTCCAGTTCTTTTTGGCTTTTGGCGACCAAACCGATTCGGCAATGGCAAATGCACGGGGCCAAAGCATATACTGGAGGTGGCGCATATTGTATACCTGCTCCGTCCATAAATTAGCCTGTCCGCCTTTTATATATACGGGATCCACGCCTTCCGGAACGGGTTCAAATTCATATGCTTTACTGAGGCGCAATGTGGCATATACAGGAGGTTCTGTTGCCGCATCGCCCTGCATATAATCGAGGTAAGCAAAAGTGGTTGGGCTCATCACTACCTCGTGTTTTTGTTTTGCCGCTTCTATTCCGCCTTTAATGCCACGCCAGCTCATTACCGCGGCGTTGGGTGCTAAACCGCCCTGCAAAATTTCATCCCAGCCTATCATTTTCTTTCCTTTCGATTCTATTATTTTTTCTACCCTTTTTACAAAATAACTTTGTACCTCATCTAAGTTCTTCAGCTTTTCTTTTTTCATCAGCGTTTTAATAGCAGCACTCTTCTCCCAGAAATTTCTTGCCGTTTCATCACCGCCCATATGTATGTATTCAAAAGGAAAAAGTTGCGCTACTTCGGTAAATACTTTATCTAAAAATTCGTACACTTTTTCGTTTGCAGGGCAAAGGGTATTATCAACCAATCCATAAAAATGGCCGCCCGGAGGCCATACCATAAAAGGTTCTCCGGAATTTACTTTGTATTTATCAGCGCGGGGCGTGCACGATAATTCGGGATAAGAAGCAATGGCGGCAAGACTATGTCCCGGTATGTCAACTTCGGGAAGAATATTAATAAACTGGTCTTTTGCATACTGAATGATTTCTTTTATATCCTCGTGGGTATAAAAGCCGCCGTAATTGCGTGGTTCATCAGGTTCGGGCGCAGAAAAGGTATTGAAGGTTCCTGTTTTTTTTACATTCCAGGCCCCTGTAGAAGTGAGTTTAGGCAGGCTTTTGATCTCAATTCTCCACCCCTGGTCATCTGTAAGATGCATATGCAGCAAATTGAATTTGTATTTTGCCATATCATCAATAAACTCCTTCACTTCCTCTTTTGTAAAAAAATGACGCGATACATCGAACATTAAACCACGCCACCCAAAACGAGGATAATCTCTTATTTCAACACAGGGAGCCATCCATGTTACATCTTTAATAACAGACTTGCTGGTTATTTCTTTGGGTAACAATTGCAGAAAAGTTTGAACACCATAAAATAAACCGGCCGCTGTATTGGCGGTAAGTGTTACTGTTTCGGGTGAAACAACCAGGTTATACCCTTCATCACCCAATTCCTTATCCGGTGTTGCAGCGATGATAAAATGAATATGGCCTGTATTGCCGTTGTTTTTTATACTGCTTTTATACCCGGTGGAAGCAGCGATAGCATGCGATAAATAGTTGGCCACTTTTGCAGCATCGTTATGATTGTCTGGAATACTGATAGAAATATTATCCTGCAAAGTAAATACACCTTGTTTTTGCACGATGGAAACAGGTTCGGGTATGATAGCTGTTGTGGCGTTCTGCGAAAAACACGGAATAACTACAAAAAGAATAGCTAAAGCAAGAAGGTATTTCATGAATATTTTTTAAAGGCGATGTGTAAATCAGGCATCAAGATAAAAAAATACCCGGACAATTATTAATTGTCCGGGTATTGTGATCTGATTTATAGCGTTGAATCAGTTTACCATCTTTTACGATTCTGCGAAAACGAACCGCCGCCACCACCACCAGAGCGTTGCTCTTTAGGACGGGCTACGGTAACAGAAAGCGCCCTGCCTTCGATATCTTTGCCATCCAGTTCTTCCATTGCCTTTTTTGCATCTGCTTCCTCTGGCATTTCCACGAAACCAAATCCGCGTGAACGGCCGGTTTCTCTGTCGGTAATTACTTTCGAAGAAGAAACTTCACCGAAATCGCTGAATAAATTTTTTAAGTCCTCATCAGTTGTGTGAAAACTTAAATTCGAAACGTACATGTTCATACTTTTACATTAAAATGTTATTAATCAACCTGTAAGAAGAGCATAATGTACAGAAGAATAGACAAATACAACGGTGTAAGCTGTACAGAATATACGTTCAAATGCGTATGCTTTAATTCAAGTCGTTATTAAAGGTATGCTTTTAAAATGAAACCTCCTTATTCTGCAGGTTTAAATAGATTAAATATTTGAAAAAGAATATTTTTAGAACTGGTAAACGAGGGCGTTGATGTTCATTCCGGCTCCAACCGAAGCCAATATGGCCTTATCCCCCCGGTTGATTTGCTGATTTTTTATTTTTCCTTTCAGGATCAGGTCCAGTAAAATGGGTATAGTGGCAACGGAATTGTTTCCCAACGTGGAAATGGTCATGGGCATCAGATTTTCTGGTATTTTCTCTTCATTGTACAATTTAAATAACCGCTCCAATATAGCAACATCCATTTTTTCATTGGCCTGGTGAATCAATACTTTGTCAATATCCCGGATATGAAGTTTAGCCTTATCCAATGCCGCCTTAATGACCAGCGGAACCTGGGTTAAAGCAAATTCATACAATTTCCTGCCTTTCATTTTAAGATAAATGTTTTCATCGTTTTCTGAATCGGGTGCATAGGAACGCCCCATTTTTAGCAACATGGCATGATCCAGGGCATGCGTTTGTGTTTTATGTGCTATAATGCCCTCCTCTGTAGTATTTGTGCCAGTAGCCATAATAACGGCGCCGCTGCCATCGCTGTACAACATCGAATCTCTGTCGTGCGGGTCTATAACCCTGGATAGCATTTCGGTGCCAATTACCATACAATATTTGGCATCGCCCGAACGGATAAAATAATTGGCTTGTATTATTCCTTCCAGCCAGCCAGGACAGCCAAAAGGCAGATCGTAAGCAACACAATCCGGGTTCTGTATCTGCAGCCTGTATTTTATGCGGGAAGCAAGTGTGGGAACCATATCTGTGCGATTGGAACCATAGGTTACATCTCCAAAATTATGCGCCACAATGATGTAGTCAAGCTTTTCTTTATCAATACCCGAACTGTTGAGTGCGGCAGTTGCCGAAAGAAAACCCAGGTCGGAAGTCTTTTGATTATGTGTTCCATAACGGCGTTCAGCTATACCTGTAATCTCTTTAAATTTATCAATTATTCGCTGTGGTTCTTTTTCAACAGGCGTACCGTCTGTGTTGAAAAATTGTGAAGTTAAAAATGCATCGTTGGGGACACATATGCTCGGTATAAAGCTGCCTGTAGCCGCAAATACGGCTCCCGTGTTATTATAACTTTCCTGGTTTTCGGTCATTTTCTGTACAGATTCTTTACCAAGATTACAAAAAAAAGGCATATGCCCTGTTTTTTTGCTCATATTCTTAAACAGTGCTCAGTTTGGTGCAATAAAAAACCTGCAAGATCTGCATCACCATTTGCAAACCCTGCAGGTTATATTGTAAGCTGTATGTTCGCCTGCCAGTCACTCACTTCCGGCCGGCTCACCTACTACTCACTTTTTACCAGGCCCTGTTCTTCGGCTAATTGCTTTTTACGGAACGCTGAGATACGGTTGATACGCCCTGCTGCGCCGTAGAATCTTTCAGTGTTCCATTTTCTATATACCTGATCTGTACACTTTGTGTAGTATCGGTTGAACCCGGAACACCGGAGAAAAGGATCGTATATGCTTTTCTTTCTTCTAATGTAATGGTACGGGCCGCCTGTATGTTATTGCTGTTATTGATGGCAATATTTGCATTACCCGGGTTTATTTCAACAAAACCGGAAACCGAAGTAAAGTCGGCATTTTCACTGATAACACTATTGGCATTGTCACTCACGGTTACCAATGGCTGGCTTGAATCGGGAACAGCATTGATATAACGGATATATGCTTTACCGGAAGCTGATGAAAGACTATCTAAGTGATCGTTTACAATTACGTTCTGATAAGTACTGTCTTTACCTACAACGAACAATGAATAATACTTATCCTGTTCAAAATTGTAATCGGAGCCGGTAAAAGCATTTCCGCTTCCTGCATCATAAGCCTCTACTGTTCTTGAACCGGAATAAATGTTCAGATAACCCCCGGTATAATTCGTATAGGCCAGGGCAGTATTGGTTAGATTATTACCAGACAAAGCAATGCCGATAGCTGATTTATCGGGGGAAAGATTAAACGCCATCAATCCTGAGGCCGGTGTGCCGGGATTGTTGTTATCATCTGATTTTAAACAGGAAGAAAAAATAATCACAGAAAATAAAGCGCCTGCTGTTAGTATCGCCTTATGAATTGAAAAAACTTTTTTCATAATTTGTTCTCCTTGTTGATTTGATGTTAAAAAATTAATTGCTAAAGCTGCGCCATTGAGCTATAGAATGAAAGCACGAAGTATTCGAAAAAATGATGCCAAAGGAGGTGGTGTACAGATGGGTATAAAGAACTTAAGCCTGCCTTAACATTTGATTGGTAGAACATTAACATATAACTTTTTTAATCCGAATTCAATGGATTGATTTCGCAAGTTATTTTTCAGCACCGAATGTTGTAGATTAGCGCCGCGTACGGTAAATCTTTTATCATTATGTGAAGTATATTATATGCTCAGAAAAAAATCATTTCGGTTATTCCTTACTGTTATAGTACTGCTGGTGATTGTATACCTCCTGGGGCCACACCCCCCAACCCCCGTGTATAGTTCGGCTATGCCCCTTGTTCCGCAAACTGCAACCGGACTGGAAAAATATATTAACCAAAAGGAAACCGCGCATACGCTCAAACCCAATAACCAGGCCCGGATAGTTTGGAATAATGATTCGCTTAAAGCCAAAACAGCATATGCCATTGTTTACCTGCATGGATTTTCGGCTTCGCAGGAAGAAGGATATCCCGTGCATACCAATATTGCCAGGGAGTTTGGCTGTAATCTTTATTTATCGAGGCTCGCAGAACATGGTATAGATACCACCGCGCCCCTGAAAAACTTAACGGCTTCCGGATACTGGGAAAGCGCCAGGGAGGCTTTGGCAATAGGAAAACAATTGGGTGAAAAAGTAATACTGATGGGAACATCAACAGGAGGAACCAATGCATTGCAACTGGCAGCCACTTATCCGGATGACATTTATGCATTGGTATTGCTGAGTCCCAATATTGCTATTAATAACGATAAAGCATGGTTGCTCAATGATCCCTGGGGACTGCAGATTGCATCTTTTGTTACAGGAAGCGATTATGTTACTTCGGAGGATGATCGCCCCATATATAAACAATACTGGTACAGTAAATACCCTCTTGATGCTACTGCGCAGTTGGAAGAATATCTTGAAACTACCATGAACGCTGAAACATTTAAAAAGGTAAAACAGCCGCTGCTGATGCTGTATTATTACAAAGATGAAGTACACCAGGACAGTGTGGTAAGCGTGCCGGCTATGCTGAAAATGTTTGATGAGCTGGGTACAGCAAAAGAAGATAAGGTAAAACAGGCCATGCCCAATGCCGGTAATCATGTGCTGGGAAGCTATATAAGATCTAAAGATTTGCTGGGCGTTCAGCAGGCTATTGAAAACTTCATGGAAAGAAAGCTGCATTTAACCAGGGCACCCGGTTCTGCCATTACCACGGTTACTTCCGATGTGAATATTGCTATCAAAGACCAAACGCCATAAATTTTTCGGAAAAATTATTCATATCATGCAAAATCTGAGGATTGCTATCCTCCAAAGGATACTGTCTTGTGTTTTACACTTATCCGTTCCTTTTTCCGCCCATGTAGTTTAAAGGGTTCATTGTAACGGTTCAATAAAGATTGCGGTCATGCTGCAGTAATCAACAGCTTAAATTATTTTCTTAAAAAACAAAAAATGAAAGTGAAGTTTATTTTTTTGCTCGCTGCTTTTACAGCAACTGTAGCCTCATGTAAAAAAGAATCGCTTACCGGCGATGGCAGCGTACAAACCCAGGAAAGGGATGTAAATACATTTACCAAAGTGGCAACACAAGGTTCTACCACCGTTCATATTGTGCAGGGATCAGATTTTGAAGTTAAAGTAAAAGGATATGCCAACCTGCTGCCTTATTTTAAAACAACAGTAGAAAACGGCACTTTATCTGTTCGTTATGAAAACACAAGGAATGTACGCAATGACAATTCGGAAGTATTTATTACGATGCCGGTATTAACAGGTCTATCATCAAGCGGGAGCGGGGATATACATGCTGCGGGAGAATTCAGCAACAACACAAATTTCGACGTACACATATCGGGTTCGGCGGATATAACCGTTGAAAACGGAGCTGCGGAAAATTTTGTATTGCGCAGTTCCGGAAGCGGCAGCTTTGACAGCTTCGGCTTTACTTCAAAAAATGCCGATATTGTTATTTCAGGCAGCGGTGAGGCAAAAATAACGGTTGATCAGAAGCTCAAAGTAAAAATAAACGGCAGCGGCAGCGTATACTATAAAGGTGATCCTGCTACAATTGATAATGATATCAGCGGCAGTGGAAAAGTGATTAAGCAGTAGGACGATCAACCTTTATTATTGCAGTAACCCGGTTGTTAAAATCAGCCGGGTTTTGTTTTGTAAAAACCAGTAGCTGTTGGTTTTATCGCTGATGATGTCGCTTTGCAATTAAAATCAGCTAATGCTCATCGTTTGTGGAATCTCTTTTTATATGCATCTCATTGCTGTTACAGGGCCCTGTTGTGAAACTTCAATTGCTCACAACAAATTATTTTTATGAAACCCGAAAACATACTGCAAAGCGATGTGTTAGATATCCTTTTTGAGAACCGCAATAAAGCATATGGAGCCTATTATATACGGCGTCATTACAATCAGTATCTTTTAAAGGCATTGGCGGCTATGTTCATACTAATTGGAATGTTGCTGTTTATATCAGGCTATTATAGTAAAAAAGCATCCGGCGGCATTTTTGCTATCCCGGATTATCCGCCCATAGGCCCTTTACATCCGGTGGAACCCATTAAATTTGATCCGCCACCACCCAAAGCTTTGACTGCTGCAAACCAGGCAGCCTCGCAGCATTTTGCCACTATTAAAATTGTACCGCCGGCAGAAATAATAGAAGAGCCCGTTCCGGATATAGAATCTTTTATTGATAAACAAGTGGCGCTGGCTACCATTGATGCACCTTTTTCGGGAGATATTTTACAGCCGCCTGTTGCAGATAAGCCTGCCTGGGGTGAAAATGCAGAAATAGCGGAAACAACATACACAGAACCTTTTGCGAGCACCAGCGTTGATGAAGCCGCAACATATCCCGGCGGACTAAAAGCTATGATGCGATTTTTGCGAACACACCTGCGCCATATTGGTAATGATAACAGTGAAACGTTAAAGCTGCGCATACGGTTTGTGGTGGCTGCTGACGGCAGTATTGATGATTTTACAGTTATTCAGTCAGGTGGGGAAAACATTGACCTTCAGGTGATAAAAGCGTTGCAAAAAATGCCCAGGTGGAAACCAGCGAAGAAAAATGGCAAAAATATAGCTATGTATTTTGTGCAGCCCGTAACTTTTGAGATGGCAGAATAAAATGTTTCATCAATTTTTAATAGGTGTAGTTGCGGCATTTATAAAAGGATTTGCTAACTTGCCCACTCCCTAAAACTTTGGCTGATGTCGGTACAACAGAACTGGGAGGAACAAAAAAGAAAAAGGAGTTCCTTTTTTCATTCCATTTATGATTATGCAATGGGCATATTATGGTTGGGTTTGGGCCTGTTTTTTTTATTCAATAAGAAATTGGGCATTGACTGGATGAAAAGTGATCCATTAATAGATACCATTTTTGGGTGCATAGGGATAGCTTATGGATTATTCAGGTTATACAGAGGGTATCAGCGGAAATATCTGAGGAAATGAAAAATATACGACAGATTTATAATATGTTACGTGCCGGAATATATGCGCTGGTAGTGTTAGCGCTGGTAAGCTGCAATAATGGTGGAAGCAGAAAAGTAATTCCCGGCAATGATGATCTCAAATCGGGTACGATTCATATTAGTGTGGATGAATCTTTTAAGCCTATTATTGATTCGCAGATCAGGGTTTTTATGTCTCAGTTTCCGGATGCAACTATTATTCCGCATTATAAGGCTGAAGCGGAATGCTTAAAAGATTTGCTGAACGACAGTATCCGGATGGTAATCGTTACCCGTGGGCTAAGTGAAGGAGAAGTTAAATCGCTGCAGGATACTTTGGGATTTGCACCTTTCTGGGGAAAAATTGCGTCTGACGCTATATCTGTTATAGTGAATAATAAAGCTGCTGATTCGCTTTTTACAATGGGGGAAATCAGGTCTTTGATGAATGGAACCAGCGGATACAAACTTAATCCCGTATTAGATGGCAATGCTGCCACCAGCACGGTTCGCTTTATGATTGACTCGGTACTTAAAGGTCAGCCTTTATCGCCCGAAGTAACCGCTGCCAAAACAAGCCAGGGTGTAATTGACTATGTAGCCGGCAATGAGCATGCTATTGGCTTTATAGGCGTAAGCTGGATCGGTAATCCCGAAGATAAACAACAACTGGCTTTTCTCTCTAAAGTAAGAGTGGCATCAATAGAAGCGCGCAACGACCCTGACAAATTTATAAAACCTTATCAGGCCAATATTGCAACCAAAAGATATCCTATGGTACGTGGTTTGTATTATATAGTAAAAGAAAACTATAGTGGGCTGGGCAGGGGATTTACTAATTTTTTAAAGAACGAAAAAGGACAGCTTATTTTTCAAAGAGCTTATCTTGTTCCCTCAAATATGGATTTTACAATAAGAGCAGCTCAAATAAAAGAAGAATAATATTTTTTAATATATTTATTTACCAAAACCAAAATTTCAAATCAAAAATGATGAAGCACACAATCAGATTTATGGTAGCTGCTGTTTTACTGTGCAATGTTGCTTTTGCGCAATCAGTAGAGGAAGGAAGAAAGTTCTTTTACTACGAGAAGTACAATAGCGCAAAAGAAACCCTTGAAAAAGCGCTTGCAGCAAAACCCGATGATGTGGAAGCCGCTTATTGGTTGGGGCAGACATTGATTGAGTTAAATGATATTGCAGGTGCAAAGAAAGTATATCAAACGGCTTTACAGACTAAAGGCAGTGAACCTTTATTGCTGGTGGGTATGGGCCATGTTGAATTGCTTGAGCATAAGGGTAACGATGCACGTCAGCGTTTTGAAACCGCTATCAGCCTTACTAAAGGCAAGGATGTAGACATTTTGAACGCCGTGGGCCACGCCAATGCGGATGCACCCGATGGCGATGCCAAATACGCAATAGAAAAATTAAAACAGGCAACTGAGGTAAGAAGGTTTAAAGAACCCTTTGTTTACATCAACATGGGTGATGCATACCGTAAATTATTAGACGGTGGTGCTGCAGTAACAGCATACCAGAATGCGCTCACGCTCAATGATAAGCTCGCAGAAGCAGAATATAAGATTGGTAAAATATATGTTACACAGGGGCAGGAACAGGCCAATATATTTCTCAAACATTATGAACAGGCTATTGCTTTAGACCCTGCCTATGCTCCTGCATATTACGATCTGTATACATATTGGTATTCACGTGATGTAAATAAGGCCAGGGATTATTTTGCAAAGTATAAGGCCAATACCGATTTTACGCCTTCTGTTGAAGCAGAAGAGATCAGCCTGGTATACGCTTCCGGCGACTTTAAAGGAGCTATTGCCAAAGCAGATGAGAAATTGCAGAAAGATGGCGAAAAAGCAAGTCCGAAATTATACCGCGTAAAAGCTTATGCTTACGATAAATTGGGCGACTCCGTTAATGCCCTTCAGAATATGGAATTGTTTTTTTCCAAAGGAGATTCTACGCTGTTTTTACCTGACAACTATGTTAAAATGGCGCAGATATCGGCCAAATTCCCTGATAAACTGGATCAGGCCGACAGCTATTTTAACAAGGCGATAGCAATGGATACCCTTCTTAAAAACAAGGTTGATTATGCTAAAGCGGCATCTGATATGTATAAAAAAATACAGAACAGGGTTAAGTCTGCCGATTGGCTTACCAAAATCCTGTCTATTGATACCGGCTATGGAAAAACCGAGCTCTTTTATGCAGGATGGGAGAATTTTTATGGTGAAAAATACCAGACAGCGGATAGCGTATTTAACTTATATAAACAAAAATACCCCGATGATATGCAGGGTTATTATGGCGGCTTCCGTACAAAATGGATGGCCGATACCAGTGGTGCAGCTTCAGGGATACTTTCTGAGGCGCCGATTGAAGATGCTAACAAGTTTATAGAAATTGCGGGCCTTGACTCGTTAAAGAATAAATCTGCTTTAATACTGGCTTACGGATACCTTGCAGGTTATAACGCCAACACGTTAAAAGACTATGAGAAGGCGATTTTTTATCTTGATAAAATGATCAGCCTGGATCCTACCAATGTGGATGCAAAGAACAACAGGGATATATTGCAGAAAGCGTTAGACCGGCCACAACCCAGGGCGGATAGCACAAAGAAAAGTGGTGCAGCGGCCAAACCCTCCCGAAAATGAGTTGATATAACTGATTACAATATATGACCCCAAAATCAATACTGGTTTTGGGGTTTTATTTTATTAAATAATGGTTATTAGGCAATGCTGCCTTATTTTTGCCTTTGGATTAATTCTACACCAATACAGAAAACGGAAAAATGTAGTTCCGGCTGGCAAATAATAGATACAATTCTTCCGTTTACTGTTGAAAAAAGTAATCTTGAGACGAGAATGATACCTTATTTTTTACTTCAGTCCCTTCCGGTTTCTTCGGCTACAGACGTAAATAATTCATTTAATTACTTTCCTATTGCCCTGCAACTTCTTTTTGCTGTTGGATTTGTAGTGGTTATGATGGGCGTAACGCATTGGCTGGGCCCAAAAAGACCCACGGCCGAAAAGTTGGATAATTTTGAAAGTGGTATCGAAATCAGTGGCAATGCCCGCCAGCCCCTGGCGGTTAAATATTTCCTGGTAGCGATATTGTTTGTGTTGTTTGATGTGGAAGTGATCTTTTTTTATCCTTATGCAGTAAACTTCAGGGAATTGGGCTGGGAAGGTTTTATGGCGGTACTTGCTTTTGTTGGCTT
The DNA here is from genome assembly GCF_009192765.1 of Agriterribacter humi. Taxonomy (GTDB): domain Bacteria; phylum Bacteroidota; class Bacteroidia; order Chitinophagales; family Chitinophagaceae; genus Agriterribacter; species Agriterribacter humi. The sequence continues at coordinate 13,525 of NZ_VOHQ01000022.1, forward strand.
TTTTCTCGCAGGATTTTACTATATTATAAAGAAAGGGGCACTGAAATGGGAAGATTAGTGAAATTGAAGCTGTTCATTTTAAATTTTAATTATGGCACGTCCGGTTCGGTTTAATATAACACCCAAAGAAAGAGATCACCAGGGACATATTGGTATAGCCGATGCGCCAGAGGGTTATACGGGGGAAGGTTTTTTTACGACCAAACTCAGCGAAGTAGTTGGGCTTGCCCGTAAAAATTCGTTATGGCCGCTCCCTTTTGCTACTTCCTGCTGCGGCATTGAATTTATGGCTACCATGGGAGCGCATTACGATTTTGGAAGGTTTGGTGCGGAAAGGATGGGATTTACACCCCGGCAATGTGATATGCTGATGGTGATGGGTACGATAGCTAAAAAAATGGGGCCTGTGTTGAGACAGGTATATATACAAATGTCGGAGCCCCGCTGGGTAATTGCAGTGGGCGCCTGCGCATCGAGTGGCGGCATCTTTGACAGCTATTCCGTATTGCAGGGTATAGATCAGATCATTCCCGTTGACGTATATGTGCCGGGATGCCCGCCCAGGCCCGAAGCCATAATAGACGGTGTGTTGGCGCTGCAGGATTTGGTAGGCAAAGAAAGTATAAGGCGGAGAAACGGGGACAAATACCAGCAGCTAATGCTGAGCTATGGGATACAGTAGTAAGTAGTAAGGGATAAGTAGTAAGTGGCAAGTGATACAGTATTTCAGCATCATGTTATAAAACAGAAACTATTATTATAAAGATTGTAGATGGAGTTAACCAATGACCATATTAAAAACCGGCTGGTACAAAAGTTTGGTGATGAAGTAGCCAATTTTACTGAGCCATATGGTATGCTTACGTTTGAAGTACCCAAAGAACTGAATCTTAAAGTGCTTCAATTTCTATATGACGATCCCGAATTAAGATTTCAGTTTCTTACCGATTTGCAGGCGGTACATTATCCTGATAATAAGGGAAAAGAACTGGCAGTAGTATATCACCTGCACAATATCAGGGATAATGTGCGGATACGTTTTAAAATATATACGGCTATCGAAAAACCGGATGTGTATACCGCCACGCAGTTGTATGCCTGTGCCAACTGGATGGAAAGAGAAACCTATGATTTTTTTGGTGTCAATTTCGTAGGACATCCCAACCTTAAACGCATACTGAATGTAGACGAAATGGATTATTTCCCAATGCGGAAAGAATATCCGCTCGAAGATCAGACAAGGGTAGATAAGGATGATGAAATGTTTGGGAGGTGAAGAATTAGGGAAGCTGCGATAAAATCAAACACAAGAAAATGCCTGAAAGGGTAATGTATGACAGAAGATTTATTACAACATAGCGGAGAACAAAATATTAAGCTACCCGATGGTTCTATTGAAAAGCAAACCACTACGCTGAACCTCGGGCCTACTCATCCTGCCACGCACGGCGTTTTTCAGAATATACTGGAAATAGATGGCGAAAGAATTTTATCGGCCGAAGCAACGGTAGGGTATATACACCGTGCCTTTGAAAAGATAGCAGAAAGACGGCCCTTATACCAGATCACTCCGCTTACCGACAGGCTGAATTATTGCTCAAGTCCTATTAACAATATGGGCTGGCATATGACCTGCGAGAAGCTACTGGGCGTGCAAACACCCAAGCGTGTGGATTACCTGCGTATTATTATTATGGAATTGGCCAGGATAACCGATCATGTAATATGTAATTCAGTTATAGGTGTTGATGCAGGCGCGCTGTCGGTATTCCTGTATGTAATGCAGTACCGCGAGCTTGTATATGAGATCTATGAAGAAATTTGCGGGTCGCGGCTTACCACCAATATTGGCAGAATAGGCGGTTTTGAAAGAAACTTTAACGCTACAGCATGGCAAAAATTAGATAAATTTTTAAATGAATTTCCTGCAGCATTAAAAGAATTTGAAAACCTTCTCCAACGCAACAGGATATTTATTGACCGTACGGTAGGAGCAGGCCCCATAACAGGTGAAAGAGCATTGAACTATGGATTTACCGGTCCAAATCTGCGGGCATCGGGTATAGATTATGATGTAAGAGTGCACACCCCTTATTGCAGTTACCAGGATTTTGAATTTAATATCCCCGTAGGCACCACGGGCGATGTTTACGACCGCTGGCTGGTGCGTAACCAGGAAATGTGGGAATCATTAAAGATCATACGGCAGGCATACGAAAAAATACAGCAATTCAAAGGTGAAGAATCGGAAGTATATCATGCCAATGTACCGGAATATTATCTTCCTCCTAAACAGGACGTATACACGAAAATGGAAGCTTTGATATGGCATTTTAAAATTATTATGGGTGAAACCGAAATACCTGCCGGTGAAGTTTACCATAGTGTGGAAGGGGGCAATGGAGAGCTGGGCTTTTACCTGATCAGCGATGGGGGAAGAGCGCCTTACCGGCTGCATTTCAGAAGGCCCTGTTTTATTTATTACCAGGCCTATCCCGAACTGATTAAAGGTTCCATGCTTGCCGATGCCGTAATTGTAATGAGCAGCCTCAATTTAATTGCGGGCGAAATGGATGCATAGAAATATGCAATTTGAAAACCTGCCAGCCGTGAGGCTGGTTTGAAAATTTGAAAATGAAATTTTCCGAAGAGAAACTAAAAAAAGTAAGTGAGATCATTGCCTGCTATCCCGAAGGCAAGCAAAAAAGCGCTTTATTGCCGGTGCTTCACCTGGCACAGGAACAGTTTGGCTGGCTGAGTGCGGAAACCATGGATTATGTTGCTGCTTTGCTGAGCCTGGAGCCTGTGGAAGTATATGAAGTAGCTACCTTTTATTCCATGTATAACTTAAAACCGGTAGGCAAATATTTATTTGAAGTATGCCAAACCGGTCCATGCATGATCAACGGCAGCGATGACATTATTGCTTACATTGGCGAGCGCCTGGGTATAAACCCGGGAGAAACAACGGCTGATGGCTTATTTACTTTGAAAACAGTAGAATGTTTGGGCGCCTGTGGGTATGCCCCTATGATGCAACTGGGTAAACATTACAGGGAACATCTCACAAAAGATAAAGTAGATGCGATTATTGAAGAATGCAGGAATAATGCGGCCGCCAATAACTAAATATATGCGTTTTGCTTTTACCATATTATTGTTCTTTATAACTGCAATTGCACATGCACAATCGGATAGTGTGATTGTAAAAGAAAACCTCATTCGGTTGGAAAATGCTCTGATTGCAAAAAATTACCAGGATATGCAGAAGTTGTTGCATAATAATGTAAGTTATGGTCACTCCACAGGATGGATACAAACAAAGCAGGATGTTATTGCTGACTGTAAGAGTGGAAAGCTTTCTTATCATAAAATAGAGAGAAGTAATATGTATGTTGCCGCCATTAGTAAGGATTGGGCAACGGCGAGGTATACTGGAATAATAGAAGCTGTAGGAGAAGGGAAGGATATTAAAGCTGCTCTGCATGTATTACAGGTTTGGGTAAAAGATAAAAAAGGTAAATGGCAGTTGCTGGCAAGGCAGGCTACCAAATTGCCTGAGCAGGTAAAATAAAAATTAAGCGTTCTAAACTATAGCATCGCTAATCATAATATGGGAAGAAAATTATTATTAGAACACGCCGGAGCAGAGGGCATCAGATATTATGACGTCTATCGCAAAAAAGGTGGATATGCAAGTGTGGAAAAGGCTTTGAAAATGACGCCCGAAGCGATCGTTGAAGAAGTAAAGAAAAGTGGTTTGCGCGGACGTGGCGGCGCAGGGTTTCCTACCGGTTTGAAGTGGAGTTTTATCGCCAAACCAGAAGGCGTTCCCCGCCATTTGGTATGCAATGCCGATGAAAGCGAGCCGGGAACTTTTAAGGATCGTTACCTGATGGAATTTATTCCGCACCTGCTCATAGAAGGATTGATCGTTAGCTCATTTGCATTGGGCAGCAACACAACTTATATATATATACGTGGCGAATATGCATGGATACCCGATATCCTGGAGCAGGCCATTGCAGAAGCCAAAGCAAATGGCTGGCTGGGTAAAAACATTTTGGGAAGCGGGTTCGATTGTGAAATATATGTGCAGCGTGGTGCAGGCGCCTATATCTGCGGTGAAGAAACAGCACTGATCGAATCGCTGGAAGGAAAAAGAGGCAATCCCCGTATCAAGCCTCCCTTTCCCGCAATAAAGGGTGTATGGGACAGACCTACCGTAGTTAACAATGTGGAAACCCTTGCGGCTATTGTGCCTGTTATCAATTTGGGTGGAGAGGAATATGCAAAGATTGGTGTAGGCCGCTCAACCGGAACCAAGCTTATTTCGGCCTGCGGTAATATCAACAAACCCGGCGTGTATGAAATTGATATGACCATTAGCGTGGAGGAATTTATTTTTAGTGATGAATATTGTGGCGGCATAGCCAACAGCAAAAAATTAAAAGCCTGTATCCCGGGCGGGTCTTCGGTTCCTATTCTTCCGGCTAATTTATTATTAAAGACGGCCAAGGGCGAAACCCGCTACATGAATTACGAAAGCCTGAGCGATGGTGGTTTTGCAACCGGCAGTATGATGGGAAGCGGTGGTTTTGTAGTGCTGGATGAAGATCAGTGTGTGGTAAAGCATACCTATACCTTAGCCCGTTTTTACCGGCACGAAAGCTGTGGACAATGCAGCCCCTGCAGGGAAGGCACAGGCTGGATGGAAAAGATTTTAAAGAACATAGATACGGGAAAAGGAAAAATGAGCGATATAGATTTATTGTGGGATATACAGCGTAAAATTGAGGGCAATACCATTTGTCCGCTGGGCGATGCGGCGGCATGGCCGGTGGCGGCCGCCATACGTCATTTCCGCGATGAATTTGAATGGCATGTGCGTAATCCCGAAGAATGTTTAAGAAGAAATTATGGATTGGCGCACTATGCAGATGAGAGGGAAGTGGTGGCGTAGTTTCACACAAAAAGGATTTCACGCAAAGGAGCCAGGGGTAAGTAAGCCTTGAGCCTAACCTGACAGGTGAAAACTTATCTGAAACTGACTGATATAAGGCTGGGGCTTTTGGTAAACTTCAATGTTGTTTTAATTAAAAAGGGCATTCATAGAATAGTCAATAACTTATAAAACTTTGCGACTTAGCTTCTTTTGCGGCTTTGCGTGAAAAAAAACTATGGCTGAAGAAAAAAAATTATTCAAGGTTACCATTGACAACATAACTGTTGAAGTAGAGCCTGGCACCACCATCCTCAATGCCGCAAGGCAGATTGGTGGCGAGGTAACGCCGCCTGCTATGTGCTATTACTCCAAATTGAAAGGAAGTGGCGGTAAATGCCGCACCTGCCTGGTAGAAGTAGCCGCGGGCTCAACGGCCGATCCAAGACCCATGCCCAAATTAGTAGCATCCTGCAGAACCACCGTAATGGATGGTATGATCGTTAAAAACATTACCAGCGAACGGGTAATGGATGCAAGAAAAGGAGTAGTGGAGTTTTTGCTTATCAACCATCCGCTCGATTGTCCTATTTGCGATCAGGCCGGTGAATGTCATCTGCAGGACCTGAGCTATGAGCACGGCACAGAAGGCACACGGTTTGAATTTCAAAAAAGGATATTCAAAAAGCACGACCTGGGGCCTTATATCCAGCTTCACATGACAAGGTGCATCCTTTGTTACCGCTGTGTGTATGTGGCCGATCAGTTAACCAATAAAAGAGTGCATGGTATATTAGACAGGGGTGACCATGCAGAAATTGCTACTTATATTGAAAAGGCGCTCGATAACGATTTTATAGGTAATGTAATTGATGTTTGCCCCGTAGGTGCTTTAACAGACAGAACATTCCGTTTTAAAAATCGCGTATGGTTTACAAAGCCGGTAAATGCACACCGCAATTGCGATAAATGCTGCGGTAAAGTACATGCGTGGTTAAGGGGCGATGAAATACTTAGGGTAACCGCCCGTAAAGATCAGTGGGGAGAAGTGGAAGACTGGATTTGTAATGAATGCAGGTTTGAGAAAAAAAATATCAGGGATTGGGAAATTGAAGGTCCTGCTGAAATTAACCGTCATTCTGTAATATCGCAGGGGCACTACGCAGGAAAAACAGGAACAACAATGCCAACCGAAACTTTTCCAAATATAATGAATGGCAGGCAGCCGAAGCTGTTGATGGATATACATAGTGTGAGCGAAGTAAACCCTCCGGGTCTTGACCTGGCAGCTATACCCGGTCCCGCTCACTCCGGTGATTTTGAAGGGAAAAAAGAAATAAGTGATAAGCATTGATTGGCGGGAAGTGAAAGACGAAAAGCAGCAGTGAGCCCTGCAATGCATGTAAAGAAGATTCAACAAATTGATCGAATATCTGAATATAAAAACTTATGACATTACTCGCTTTTGATTGGGGTTTTGCACTGGAGAAGCTGGTATTAATAGCCATTGTAATTACGGTATCGCTGGTAGTAGCCATGTATGCAACATATGCCGAACGAAAAGTAGCGGGCTTTATGCAGGACAGGCTCGGGCCTAACCGAGCCGGCCCTTTTGGCTTATTGCAACCTTTGGCCGACGGGTTAAAATTGTTTTTCAAGGAGGAGATCATCCCCAGTAATTCCAACAAGTTTTTATTTATACTTGGTCCTTGCCTTGCCATGCTTACTGCTATGATGACCTCAGCGGTAATACCATGGGGCGGTAAAGTAGAACTGGGTGGACGCATGGTGGATTTACAGGTGGCAGACATCAACATTGGCATCTTATATATTTTTGGCGTAGTAAGTTTGGGTGTTTATGGTATGATGATCGGGGGCTGGGCAAGCAACAATAAATATTCTTTAATGGCGGCATTGCGTGGGGCCAGCCAGGCCATTAGCTACGAACTGGCTATGGGACTTTCGCTTATCGCTCTGCTAATGCTTACCGGCTCATTAAGTTTAAGAACCATTACCGAGCAGCAAATCCAGGGTAACTGGTGGAATATCGTTTACCAGCCGTTAGGCTTTCTGCTGTTTTTTATTTGTGCATTGGCCGAATGTAACCGTGCTCCCTTCGATTTACCTGAAGCGGAAAGTGAATTGAATATGGGCTATCACCAGGAGTATTCTTCCATGAAACTTGGTTTTTTCCTTTTCTCGGAGTATATCAACATGTTTATCAGTTGCACTATAATAGCTACCTTATTTTTGGGAGGATATGATATGCCTTTTGTGGATGAAGCGAAACTATCAGGCATTGCCGCGCTGATTGTAGGGCTGGTGGCATTATTCGGCAAAACCTTTATACTTATTTTCATATTCATGTGGATAAGATGGACCTTGCCAAGATTCAGATATGACCAGTTGATGAATTTAGGATGGAAGGGATTGATTCCGCTGGCATTATTCAATATGGTAATTACCGGGGCTATTGTATTGTTTACTATGAAAGCACATTGAATTAGTTGGGTTGTATAGCTGATAAAAATACTTTTGTACAACTTTTAAAACTTCCTTACCGGAAGAATCAAAGGAGTAGTTATGGATGCGTTAACACAAAGAGCTAAATTAGTTGACCGGAGGCCAATGAACTGGCTTGAGAAGATATACCTGTGGGAGATATTTAAGGGTATGGGTATTACCCTGAAACATTTTTTTAAAAAGAAGGTTACAATACAATATCCTGAAGAAAAGCGACCTTTTAGCCCGGTATTCAGGGGGTTGCAGGTATTGAACCGCGATGAAGAAGGCCGGGAGAGGTGTACTGCCTGCGGACTTTGTGCAGTAGCATGCCCTGCGGAAGCCATCACCATGGAAGGGGCCGAGCGTTTGCCCGGCGAGGAGCATCTATACAGGGAAGAAAAATATGCGGCTAAATATGAAATCAATATGCTGCGCTGTATTTTTTGTGGTTTGTGTGAAGAAGCTTGCCCTAAAGACGCGATATATTTAAGTGAAACTTTTGCGCCTGCCAATTACAGCCGTAAGAGTTTCATATATGGCAAAGATGATTTGCTGATTCCCGATCCTGCCACGCAGCCGGAGGAATATGCCGCGGCAAAAGGACTTTTGGATAAAAGAAAAAATCATAATCCTGATCTGACCAAAACGAACGAATTAAAATAATGGGAATAACACAGCTTCTTTTCTGGATCCTTACTATATTAACACTTGGCAGTGCGCTGATGGTTATCTTCAGCAAAAATCCCGTTCACAGTATACTGTGGCTGATCGTAACTTTCTTCTCTATTTCGGGGCACTATGTATTGCTGAATGCGCAGTTTCTTGCTATCGTAAATATTATTGTTTATGCAGGCGCTATTATGGTGCTTTTTCTTTTTGTGGTGATGCTTATGAACCTTAATATGCCTGCAGCGCCATTGAAAAAGAAGTGGCTGAAATTTGCAGGTGTATTATCCGGTGGCAGCCTGATGCTGGTATTGATAGCCGCTTTGAAAGATACGGAGAGTATGCGCCGGGAAGTATTGATGCAAACCGGTGATATTGGACTGATCAATAGTTTGGGAATGGTATTGTTTAAAGATTATATATTGCCATTTGAAATAAGCAGTGTACTTTTTTTAAGCGCTATGGTGGGAGCAGTGGTGATAGGGAAGAAAACATAAAGGCGGACAGACTGTGATGAAACCTGCAACTTGTAACCTGCAACTTATAACCTGAGACCTTGTAACCTGTAACGTAAAACGAACATGACCATCAATCATTATATATTTTTATCAGTGGCGCTATTCTGCATTGGCATAATAGGTGTACTAACCCGCCGCAATGTGATCATTATTTTTATGTGTGTTGAGTTAATGCTGAATGCGGTTAATTTATTGCTGGTGGCCTTTTCAAAAATGCATTACCTGGCGGCTTCCACCTTTGATGCGGCCACAAAAGCGGGCACAGATGCACAGTTATTCGTATTTTTTATTATGGTAGTAGCGGCGGCCGAAGTAAGTGTTGGACTGGCGATTATTGTGATGATGTACCGCAATACCCATTCCATAGATGTAAATTTTTTGAACAGACTAAAACACTAAACGTACAGGATATAAAGTAAGGCTATTCTTAATTTATGTTTTGTACCTGATCTGATATGAGCAAATTAGTTTACCTGGTTCCCCTGTTTCCGCTGGTTGGCTTTCTGATCAACGGGCTGGCGCGCAAAAGTTTGTCCAAATCGCTCACCGCCATTATTGGCAGTGGGGTTATACTGGCGTCTTTTATAGTAAGCGTAATATTGTTTTTTAATGTAAAATCCGGGCACACCGGTGTTCTAAAGCTTTTCGATTTTATTTCTATTGGCTCACTGGAAATACCCTTTGCTTTCCAGGTAGACCAGCTATCATCCATCTTTCTGCTCATCATAACGGGAGTAGGTTTTTTAATTCATGTATATTCAACCGCCTACATGCATGAAGAAACCTCCGCTCATTATGCCCGGTACTTTTCTTATCTCAATCTCTTCGTGTTTTCCATGTTATTGCTGGTGCTGGGCGCCAACTATCTTATTATGTTCATAGGTTGGGAAGGTGTGGGATTATGTTCTTACCTGCTCATTGGATACTGGTTTAAGAATACGGATTTTAACAATGCGGCAAAGAAGGCATTCATAATGAACCGCATTGGTGATTTTGGATTCCTGCTCGCCGTTTTCTGGATGCTGCAGCAGTTCGGCACATTAAATTTTGGTGAAATATTTGGCAAGGCCGCCGGTATGAAAATGAACGATATGGCCTTGGTGGGCATAACGCTGTTGCTGTTTCTTGGCGCCGCCGGCAAAAGTGCACAAATACCTTTATATACCTGGTTGCCCGATGCTATGGCGGGTCCTACCCCGGTATCGGCGCTCATACATGCGGCTACCATGGTTACTGCCGGTATTTACATGATAGCAAGAAGTAATATTTTATATACACTCGCACCCACAACGCAGGGCGTGGTTGCTGTAGTTGGACTGGCTACCGCCATCTTTGCGGCTACTATAGCATTAAAACAAAATGATATTAAAAAAGTGCTGGCTTATTCTACAGTAAGCCAGCTGGGTTATATGTTTTTGGGATTAGGTGTTGGTGCATATACCGGGGCCGTATTTCATGTAATGACACATGCTTTTTTTAAGGCGCTGCTTTTCCTTGGAGCAGGTTCGGTTATACATGCCATGCATCATGAGCAGGACATCAGGAAAATGGGAGGATTAAAAAAATATTTACCCACCACGCACTGGACTTTTCTGGTGGCCTGTATTGCTATTGCAGGCATTCCGCCGCTCAGTGGATTCTTTTCGAAAGACGAAATTCTGGCTGCGGCATTTTCTGTAAATAAAATATACTGGATTATCGGCGTACTGGGCGCGGTAATGACCGCCTTCTATATGTTCAGGCTATATGCTACTACTTTCCTTGGAAAATTCAGGGGAACGCCGGACCAGGAGCATCACCTGCACGAGAGTCCCAAAGCGATGACCTGGCCACTGATCGTTCTTGCGATCCTTTCTGTTGTAGCCGGGTTTGCGGGCATCCCGACAGTATTGGGCGGCACGCATCAGTTAGCGAATTTTCTTTCACCTGTTTTTGCGGGGTCCGTTGCTTTGCAGCATGCACCGCACCTGGATCATTCAACGGAATACCTGCTTATGGGCATTTCTGCCGGGGTTGCAGCGCTTACCATTTTATATGCGGTAAGCAGGTTCAGCAAAAAGCCAGATATGCAGGATGCGGCTGGCTTAGGCAAAGTGCTGGAAAATAAATGGTATGTTGATGAGCTGTACGATGCGGTTGTTGTAAAACCCTTGCGCCGTATATCCGTACTATTGAACAATGTAGTAGAAAAACTTGGAATAGATGGCATGGTAAATGGCGTGGGCAAACTGGTAAATTATAGCGGCCGCCAGTTAAGGTTATTGCAAAACGGTCAGGTAGGTGCGTATATTTTAATGATGGTTGTTGCGGCGTTGGTTTTATTCATTATTCAATTGTTTGTACTGTAAGCTATGAACCCTAATGACGTTTTAATTACATTTCCGGAATTGCTGATATGGTTCCCCCTGCTGAGCGGGCTGGCAGCCTTTTTCCTGGCGAAAGGCGATAGCGCGAAACGATGGGCGGTTATCTCTTCTCTTATTACGGTTGCCATAGTGGCTGCCAGTTTCTTTTTTACAGATAAAAATTATTTCCACTTTAATAATGTAAGTTATGTGTGGATGCCTTCCATTGGCAGCAGCTTTGCGCTGATGTATGATGGAATGGGGCGTATGCTTTGTTTGCTAACTGCGCTTGCTTTCCCACTAGCTTTTTTAGCCACTTATAATACCAATTATTTAAAATCCAATAATTTTTATGGTTTAATGCTGCTATCCCAGGCGGGGTTAATGGGTGTGTTTTGCGCTATGGATGCACTGGTGTTTTACTTCTTCTGGGAGCTGGCTATTATTCCCATCTATTTTCTTGCTTCACAATGGGGCGGTGAAAAACGCATACAGGCCACATTTAAATTTTTTGTATACACTTTTGCAGCATCGCTGTTGTTAATGGTTGGCATCATTTACGTTTACCTGCATACCCCCGACAGTAGTTTTGCTTTGAGCTCTTTTCTTAAAGCCAAACTTCCGCCAGGACAGGAGAAACTTGTTTTCTGGCTGTTCCTTGCCGCCTTTGCTGTAAAAATGCCCCTGTTTCCTTTTCATACCTGGCAGCCCGATACCTATGAACAATCGGCAGCGCCGGTTACTATGATTCTGAGCGGAGTAATGGTAAAAATGGGGGTATTTGCACTTATTCGCTGGCTGATACCTGTATTCCCTTACGCTACCGGTTTATTCACCAATGTTGTGATTGGTCTTTCGGTGGCGGGAATGGTTTACGCTTCCTGCATTGCATGGGTGCAGGACGATTTGAAGCGCCTCGTTGCCTACTCGTCCATTGTACATGTGGGGTTAATGTGCGCCGCAATCTTTGCCCGCCATCAAAGCGGAATAGAAGGTGTGATGCTGCAGATGTTCAACCATGGCATCAATATTATTGGATTATGGATAGTAGTGGAGCTGATTGAAAAACATTTTGGCACGCGAAAGATTTCGGAATTGGGCGGAATAGCATCCAGTTCACCGGTACTCACCGTTTTTTTAGTGATTATCGCCCTGGCGAATATTGCCTTGCCGCTCACAAACGCTTTTGTAGGAGAGTTTTTAATGTTTAACGGGCTGTTTCAGTATGGAATATGGACTACAGCCATAGCATTAACAACGATAATACTATCGGCGGTTTATACGCTCAATATGGTGCAAAAAGTATTTTACGGCAGTACCAATAGCCTTACTGCTTCGGGTGCGGGTATGGTAAAAGGCAGCGCCGTGGCAGCGCTAACGGTTGTGGTGATTATCATTCTTTTACTGGGCGTGTATCCTAAACTGTTATCAGATCTTACAAAAGATACTGTAAATGTATTTATGAACCGGCTGATGGGATTGTAAGAGTAAGAGGTAAGAAAGTAGGAGGTAAGAGGGGGGCGGGGATTTTGAAAAACAGAAACAACAACTCAAAAAGGGTTTATCACAATATTATGAGTTCAATTATATTATCGGCTTTATGGGGTGTGGTAATGATGTTCAGTGGAATTTTTATGAAAAAAAAATCCCTGGCAAAGTATATTGCCCTGCTGGGAATGCTTGCCCTGCTAACTGTTAATTTTCTTGAATATTACAATGTTTGGTATATCTACGCAGATATTGGGCAAATGTTGAAATTTACTTCTTTCAGCCATATTTTCAATGCTATTGTTCTTGCCTGTACCTTTCTCTTTTTTATATTAAATGCAGCGGAACTGGAAGCAATAGGCCCCGATGTATATGAATATTACGCCCTGATCTTTTTTGTGCTTTGTGGCGTAGGCATTGCGGTTTCTTTTAATACGCTGCTGATGCTGTTCCTGGGAATTGAAATTATCACTATTCCATTGTATATATTAGCGGGCAGCGACAAACGAAATCTCAAAAGCAATGAAGCCTCACTCAAGTATTTCCTGATGGGTGTTTTTTCTACCGGTATCATGCTCATGGGAATTGCTTTTTTGTACGGGGCTACCGGCACTTTTTACATTGAAGGCATGAACCTGGGTATTGCAGCATTGCAGCCTATGATCGTTATCGGAGTAGTGTTGCTGATGATTGCCATGTCATTCAAAGTAAGTGCGGCGCCCTTTCATTTTTGGGTGCCCGATGTGTATGATGGTGCCCCTACGGCGGTTACTTCTTTTATGGCTACAATTGTTAAGGTTGCATCCTTCGTGGCATTCCTTCATTTGTTTGATAATGCCTTTGGTAAAATTCATGCCCAATGGCAATTATTGATTGCCTTACTTACCGCCGCTACTTTATTCATAGGGAATATTACCGCTGTTTTTCAGCAAAGTGTAAAGCGTATGTTGGCCTACTCAAGCGTAGCGCACGCCGGCTTTATGATGTTTGCATTATTTGGATTGAATACTTTTGTCCGGGAGGGGTTGATATTGTATGCAGCGGCTTACAGTTTGGCTACAATAGGAAGCTTTGCCGTATTGGCCAAAATGAAAGACTTTTCGCTGGAGGGCTTTAACGGGCTGGGCAAAACGCAGCCCTTACTGGCATTAACCAATACTGTTTTCCTGCTTTCGCTTACGGGGATTCCCTTAACTGCAGGCTTTTTTGCCAAGTATTATATGCTCGTGGGTGCTGTAAAAAGTGGTAACCACTTATGGCTGGTTATCTTTGCCGTACTAATGGCGGCTGTAAGTGCATACTATTATTTCCGTGTTATCCAGTCTATGTATTTTAAAGAAGGGGATGCGCAGGTTAAGCCGGTTTCTACTGTTTTTAAAGCTACTCTGATTATTACCGCTGCGCTTATTATTATTTTAGGTATGTTCCCCAATTTGCTGTTGAAAGGCCTGTATTATTAGAATTAGCTGCTCCATTCGTCACAAGGCATTTTGCAGATGGAATATGTATACGTAATTTTAAATTTCATTACGCAGGCATGAATATTAAGGATACCATTGCGCTGGCATACAAAACCATACGCGGCAATAAGCTCCGCACAGGCATTACCGTTGCCATTATTGCATTTGGTATAATGGCGCTGGTTGGCATTATTACCGCCATACAGGCAATGAACTCCAGTTTAAAAGACAGCTTCGCCACCATGGGCGCCAATTCCTTCAGCATCCGTTTCAGAGATAGGCAGATCCGCTTTGGAGACGGGGGAGGCGATGTTACCAAAACCAGCAGCAGCAATAAAAAGGTAAAAAAATCCAACACCGGCAAACCCATAACCTTTGAGCAGGCCAAAGCATTTAAAGAGCGGTACAGCTACCCGGCAAAAGTAAGCATAGGGTTGGGTGGCGTAGGCGACCAAACTGTTTTTTTTGAAAATAAAAAAACAAATCCCAATGTGCGTGTATCAGGAGGTGATGAAAATTATTTTGCATTAAATGGCTACGAAGTAGAGTATGGGCGCGATTTTAACCGGCTGGATATTGAAAGCGGAAGAAATGTATGTGTATTGGGTTATGATGTAGCAAAAAAATTTTTTGGCGAAAGAGTGGAACGCGCATTGGATAATATTATACGTGTAGGCGCCAACAAGTTCAGGGTGATAGGCGTTTTAAAAAGCAGGGGAAGCAGTTCGTTTATGCGGGCCGATAACGCAGTATTTACTACCTATAATACCATGCGGCGTTTATTTTCTGTTGGAAATGCTTCCTTTTATATAGGTGTGCAGGTAGATAATGTTGACCAGTTGAATGATGCCATTGGAGAAGCCGAAGGCGTATTCCGTCCTATCCGTAATCTTACCACAACAGAACAAAGTAATTTTTATATTGATAAAAGTGATGCATTGGCCGAAACTTTTATCGGGTTGCTGGGAAGCATTTCCCTTGCGGCTGGCGGTATAGGATTTATAACCCTTATAGGGGCGGCCATAGGGCTCATGAATATTATGCTGGTAGCGGTAACAGAAAGAACAAAAGAAGTAGGATTAATAAAGTCACTTGGAGGCAAAAAGAAGGACATCCGCCAGCAATTCCTCTTTGAGTCAATACTCATCAGTTTAATGGGCGCTGCTATTGGTATTATACTGGGCATTATTGTTGGCAACCTGGTGGGTATGCTGATGAAGGTTCCGTTTTTTGTACCCTGGTTATTGATACTGATTGCTATTCTTATTTGTTCTGCTGTGGGTTTGGCAGCAGGTATCTACCCCGCATGGAAAGCTTCAAAATTGGATCCTATTGTAGCCCTGCGTTACGAATAGTGAGTACAACTCACCTCTCACTATTCACAATTCACCATCTTTCACTTCTCACGCCAGCCTGCCGGCTGGCAGGTTTCACGTTTGAGACAGCACTATTTTGTTGGATCCAGTATTTTTTCAATCCGGTCGTTTACATCCTGCAAATGATACCTGGTCATCCTGTCGCTGATAGCAGGCAATGCGGCTTTGATCTCTGCCTGTAAAGAACGGAGGTTACCCTTTAGTACGGAAATGATATCACTTTTTTGGGTGTCTGTCATTGCTGCGGGAGCGCCAATGCGAAAAGAAATGCCCGCGCCCGAAAATACAGGCGGGTTAACAATTTGTCCAACTCTTTCCACATACGATTTTTGGAGATTGCGCCGGTAAATATCGATCGGCTTCCTTGCTGCAAGTTCACTCCATACACCCCGCTTCAGTTCGTTGAGCATATCTGCTGCTTTATAAGCATTGTTATTCAGCTCGGCTTCCATGCTCAGCAATTTACTTATGGTATTGGTGCTGATCAGGCGGTTTAAAACGGCATCCTGCCGGTCGCTCACCACGGATACTCCTGTAGTACCAATGCGGTTAAGAATAGCTGTATCAATAAGCCAGGTTGGTGTAATAAACAATTGCCTGTTCAAAAAAGCCATCGCTTCTTTCTGAACAACCTTTGGAGTATAAGCATATACCGGTCCCTGCTGTTCTACTGTTTTAGGCGTTTCATATATGCCGCCTATATTTTTAGCCGCATGACCCATATAGCGTCCATATTGAATAGTTAACTGGGTATATAAATCCGAAAGGTTTTGATAGTCTGTATTTGCTTCTTTTGTCCACTCCATGAGGTGGGGAACAATGCGCTGCAGGTTTTTAATACCATAAGTCCCCGCTTTCATAGCGTTGTCGCCGAGATCTTCATTTTGTGAACGCGGGTCATCGGCATTCGACTCTGTACCAAACCAAAGCCGTTTATCTTTTAATTTTTCTATGGTCAGTTTATTCAGAACAGGTACTTCGGCTTCAGGGGTAGCGGCCTTGGGATACCACCTGTAACCCCACTCAATTGCCCATTTATCATAATCGCCTATACGTGGAAATAAACCTTTTTCGGAGATGCTGTCTTCCGGCTGCGCCACATAATTAAAACGGGCGTAATCCATAATAGAAGGCGTATGCCCGTTGGCTTCCACCCAGGCTTTATCTCTTAGTTTTTCAACAGGCACGGAGGAGCTCGAACCAAAATTGTGGCGGAGGCCAAGGGTGTGTCCCACTTCATGAGACGATACAAAACGGATGAGCTGTCCCATAAGTTCATCGCTGAATTCCATTTTGCGTGCCCGCGGATCTGTGGGTGCGCATTGAATAAAATACCAGTTGCGCAACAGGTTCATTACATTATGATACCAGTTGATATGGCTTTCTAATATTTCGCCGGAGCGGGGGTCATGCACATTAGGGCCGCTGGCATTGGCAACAACGGAGGGCTTGTATACAATAGCGGAATACCTGGCATCCTCGAGGCTCCAGGTTGAATCTTCCCAGGGTGCCGGCGCCGGTTTGGCAACAATAGCATTTTTAAAGCCCGCTTTCTCAAAGGCAGTCTGCCAGTCGTTAACACCCTGAATAAGATAAGGCACCCATTTTTTGGGGGTAGCGGGGTCAATATAATATATGATCTGCTTTTTAGGTTCTACCAGCTCTCCTCTGTTGTACTTCTCCACATCTTCGGCTTTGGGCTCCAGTTTCCAGCGAACGATGATGGAAATATCCTTTACACCCTGGGGGTTGGCGTCAAAATCGGTATAGCTCCTGGCAAAATAGCCTACTCTTGGATCAAAAAAACGTTGCCTGGCCGGCGCTTGCGGCAACAATACCATTGAACTGTTGAGCTCAAGGGTATACAACACATTTGGTGCGGAGCCGCCTGCCCCGGGTGTCCTGGCTGTAAGACTGCTTCCGCCTCCCTTACTGTATGTTTTTACTGTTTTGATCTCTATGTTAACAGGATAACTCTTTACATCGTTGATATAGGATTTGTCTGACTGGTAAGCGCCAACCTGGAAAGCATTTTTAGCGTTTCCTGAAAAAAACAATACATCATTATCACCGGAAATATAATCTGTAAAATCTATTACGGTTCCTGTAGAATCTGTAGGAAGAACTTTAATATCAAATGCTGCCATAATAGGCAGTACGTTAGAGTTGGTAACAGCTTTATACATCGCCTGTGTTGAATCTTTTGATATTTCATCGAAAGAAACTTTTTTGAGAAACAATTTATTATTGGGCCCTTTTTCAAAACGGATCACATTGCTTCCAATCTGGTCGCCGGCATAACCAAAGAAAAAATTACGCATACCGGCAGCGGCTTTTGAAATGCGGTTTACCACCAAAATATCCCTGCCTAAAAGGGAATCCCCTATTTCAAAATAATACTTGTCCTCAAGCTTATGTACCAGAAACAGCCCGCTGTCTGTTTTGGCTTTAGCCGTAATAATTTCTTTGTATGGTTTTGGCCCGCTTTTAGGTTTAACGGGAGGAGCGGGAGCTTTAAGTGCTGAATCGGACGCCGGAGTAGACTTTTTTTTATTCTGCGCGGTTATTGAAGAAGCTGCAACAAGCAGTAAACAGGCTAAAGCTAAACGTTTGATGTGCATGCCGATGATATTTGATTTAGGGATGAAATTACTGATAACATAAAAATCATACGGTTTTTTATATAACCGGGTATATTACTGCTGCAAAGATATTCGCCGGGCTGACACAAACTATACTGGTAACCGATTGAGGTTATAAAAACAAAATGTAAATCTGTTGTTTGGTATAAGAAATTTGCTATATTGTGCCTCCCAAATAAAATTTTTTCTACTGACATTTAAACATTTTAAATTTTTTTTTCAGTAGAATTGTGAATCAAAACCACACACTTTAAAAATTGTAAAATCTTTAATTCAAAAAAACAAGAGTTATGGCTGAAACTAAACCAACCGCAACCGCATCTGCAGTGAAGGCATCCACATCAGTTCAACCTAAGGGGGGAAGCAATATTATTTCATGGCTCGCTCCAATTGTATGTATTATTGCAGGGTATATTATCTGGAGATTTATTTTGGGCAGTGATGCTGGCTTTTCCAAGCCCGATCCCGAAGGCGGATTTTGGCCTACCCATAAAGGACCTTTGGGCCCCTGGCACCGTATGTATGAAGGTGGAATTATTGTACCGATACTTATCGGAATGTTTTTGATGGTTATTGTATTTTCCATTGAGCGTTTCCTTACCATCAATAAATCAACAGGTAAAGGATCTATTTCTGAGTTTGTTAGGAAAGTGCAATACCACCTGGCTAACAAAAATGTAGATGCGGCCCTTGCAGAATGCGACAGGCAGCAGGGTTCTGTAGGAAATGTAATGAAAGCAGGTCTTCGCCGTTATAAAGAGCTGATTTCTGATTCTGAGCTCACTACCGATCAAAAAGTAATGGCTATTCAAAAAGAAGTAGAGGAAGCTACTGCCCTGGAATTGCCTATGCTGCAAAAAAATCTTGTTTTCTTATCAACACTTACTTCTGTAGGTACATTGGTGGCCCTGCTGGGTACAGTAATGGGTATGATCAAATCGTTCGGAGCATTAGGTGAAGAAGGTGGCGCCGGCGCTGCTGCAGAACTGGCAGTTGGTATTGCCGAAGCATTATACAATACTGCATTAGGTATTGCTACTTCAGCTTTTGCCCTTATTATGTATAATGTGTTTACAACTAAGATTGACGGAATTACATATGGTATTGACGAATCTGGATTTACCCTTACACAGAGCTTTGCTTCCCAGTATAAATAAAGTGGGAAAATGTATGGAAAGTGAGCGGTATTGCATCTTATAAGTCAATTAAAATTTTTGCGAAATGCCTAAAGCTAAAATAGTAAGGAAAAGTACATGGGTAGATATGACCGCCTTTGTGGATGTGTCGTTTCTGATCCTTACCTTTTTCATTCTTGCTACCAAGTTTAAGCCCGAAGAACCCGTGGAAGTTAAATTCCCCAGTTCCGTTTCGGCTGATAAAGTGCCTGAAATGGATGCTTTTCTGGTAACAATAGATAAGGAGGGAAGGGTTTTTGTTCAGTTGGACGACCCCAAAGCGCGTGAATCTATAGCCAATAACTTAAATGAAACCAGGCAACTGGGGCTTAGTCCGGCCAATATCAAGTCTTTTACCAATTCTCCCAGTATGGGCGTTCCTTTTGCAGGCATGAAACAATTATTGTCCATGGATCCTGAACAACAAAAGAATGTAAGGCAGCCGGGTATTCCCGTTCCGGATTCTACCGGCGGGGAACTGTATTACTGGGTAAGGGATGCGAAATCAACCTATGCCGGTAAAAAAATAACCTGGTTGATAAAAGCGGACAACGAAACAAAATTTCCGGTAGTTAAAAATGTGCTGGAAGCGTTTAAGCGGAATGATATCAACAAGTTTCAACTGGTTACCAAATTCCAGGATGCTCCCGTGGGATCGCCGCTTTGGAATTCCAGGCAGGATATCATTAAAAAGGCTGGCGGCAGTTAAAAGCTACCTGCAGGCATGAAATATATTTAATCATTTAAAATCAGTTTTATGGCAGATTTAGATGTATCAGATAGTGGTGGTCATGGTAAAAAAGGACCAGGGGTCAAAAAAGCCAAGAAACTTTCTACCAGGGTAGATATGACACCCATGGTGGACCTCGGATTTCTGCTGATCACCTTCTTTATATTTTCTACTACCATGGCACAGCCTACGGCTATGCAATTGATTATGCCTAAGGATACCGAAAACCTGGAAGAACAAACCAAGGTGAAAGCTTCCGGAGCCTTAACGATTATGCTGGGCAAATCAGACGGGTTGTATTATTATGAAGGGGATGATCCTACTAAAATTCAGGCTACCGACTATAAAAAAGTAAGGGAAGTGATTATCACTAAAAAGAAATCCACCAAACCCGAGGATTTTGTAGTGGTAATTAAACCCAATGATGAAGCCAATTACAAGAATGTAGTGGCTATTTTAGATGAAATGTCTATCAATGAAGTAAAAAAATATGCATTGGTGTCCATTTCACCTGTTGAAAATGAATTATTGGTGGCTACCGAAAAGGCCAATAATATTCAGTAAAAGTTTATGGATTTATACAAATCCCCGCATCTTATATTTAAATAAAAAAGATCATCATGGATGTAAGCAAAATACCAAGTGCCAGCCTTCTTGATATAATTTTTGAAGGAAGAAATAAAAGCTATGGCGCTTATGAACTGCGTACAAAATACAACAAGAGGCTTACTACTGCATTGATCATTACAGCTTCACTGGCCGTACTTATTATGCTGATTTCCATTTTGGGCGCCAAATTTGAAGGTCCCAAAAAAGCAGTGGTAATAGAAGCTAAAGATGTGGAATTGACGAATGTGCAGGAGGAGAAGCCGATTGAACCGCCACCTCCACCACCCCCAAAGCCACCAGATCCTCCAAAGATAGAAATGGCCAAATTTACCCCGCCAAAAGTGGTAAAAGATGAAGAGGTGCAGCCGGAAGAAGAAATGAAGGAGATTGAAGAGCTCAAAGAAGCTACGATCAGTACCATTAACCAGGAAGGTATAAAAGACCTGGGAATAGTTGCTCCCCCAGTTGAAGACAAGGGTGGGGTGGTAGCAGCGCCGGTAGTAGACGATGAAGATAAAGTGTTTCAGAAAGTGGAAATTGAAGCCAAATTTCCCGGCGGAGACAAAGCCTGGTCAAAATATATTTCCAGGGAAATAAACCGCTATATTGATGAATTGCAGGATGCCGGTAAAGCAGGTACCTGTGTGGTTCAGTTTATTGTGGACAGGGAAGGAAATATAAGCGAAGTAGAAGCGCTGACTATGAAAGGAACCAAGTTGGCCGAAATTTGTGTAAATGCCATTAAAAGGGGGCCCAAATGGACGCCTGCAGAACAGAACGGACGTAAGGTAAAAGCGTACCGCAAGCAGCCGGTTACCTTCCAGATCGCAGAAGAATAAGCGTAGTTGTTTTTTTGTAATAATCATGTTTATACGGTCCCCGTTGTTGTAAAACAGCGGGGACCTTTTTTTATATGAACTGTTCTAAAAAGACATGAAATAGTTTATGGAAAATCCCTGGCATTCCAGTCTTATTGGTAAACATGCATATGGCCGATTTTAATCTTCCTGCCGAGGGCAAATCAAAACATGGCGCTTCTTTAGCCAGGGCATTACGCATAGACATGACACCCATGGTTGACCTGGGGTTTTTGCTCATTACATTTTTTATTTTTAATTCGGTGGTAAGCAAACCGTCGGCTATGCAACTG
>NZ_VOHQ01000023.1 GCF_009192765.1 Agriterribacter humi
TTCATGTCATGCCACATGTATTTCAATCCAACCAGCCAATAGCATTTTAATTAATGCTGTATTCCATCCCAAAGGGATGCAAGGTTTATAATATACACAAACAGAAAAACTGCGACCCCAACGGGGTCGAACACTTCAATGTCATGTTATATGCATTTCAATACAGCCAGTCAAACAAATGCTGCTCTTCGTGCGGTATTTCAAATTTCTTCAGAAATGTGATGTACTCTTCTTTAAATGTTTTCTTCCGGTGATGCTCCTTCTGATTCATAATATACCGGATGACATTATCAAGATGTGAATGACTGTATGAAAAAGCCCCAAAACCCTGCCTACCGCAGGCAGGCTCCCTGCCAGTTGAATTTGGATTTTGTAAATCCATTTTCATTAATAAATTCATTCGTGGACTTTTTTGCCTCCCTTACCAGGTCAGATAAACAACAAGTGGGTTTCATGCCCATCAGGATATGAATGTGATCCGGCATACCGTTAATGGCGAGTAATTTCTGGTCTTTATTACGAATGATGCCTGTAGTATACTGGTACAACCGTTCTTCCCATAATGATTGTATTAATGCCTGCCGGTGCTTTACAGCAAATACAACCTGGATGTACATTTGCGAAAATGTCCCTGCCATATAGTGTGTTTTAGGTTAACAACTATACTAAGGTAAAAAATATGAATTAATCTCTTTATGTACTTTATGGACTTATCTTTCTACTGTGTTTCTATGTTCCTACTGTGTCTATGTGTTCGTTTTTATTTCTTAACACATAGGATCATAGAGCATGTAGGTTCACATTTGATTCGCGCCGGGGTCTTCATCAAAAGCCATTGCGGGTAGCCATGAGACCCTGGCGCTGAGAAAATCTATTGCTAAAAATTAAATGATTTTCCTATTTGCCGGGGTCTCACCCTTCTCACAATTACCTGGCTGTGAAGACCCCGTCGGGAAGAAGAGATAAGAACCTAAAGGGGTGCGTAGTTTCCATTATGCATTTTCACTGTACATACTTCTCTATCTGCTGGTATAATTTCTTTTTTTCGGAAGGACGGTAAGCATCAAATTCAACGATATAGCCGGAGCGGCTGATGACAACATACAAAGGAAGCGCGTATCCCCTGCCCTGCCAGAATATCCGGGATAAATCCTTTACCAGCTTTTCATTTGCCCTGATATGGCTGCCGCGGAGATTAAAATATTTGATCAGTTCCTTCCACTCTGTTTCATGCAATTGTTTGTCAACAGAAATGAAAAGATGTTCCACACCCTTCGATTTCAAAAACCGGTCCAGATCGTTCTCATGATCAAACTGGTCTTTACAGGTAATGCACCATGTTGCCCAAAATTCAATGAAAACGGCTTTCCCCAAAAAAGGTTTCATCAGTTGTTTAAACGAATCTATAGCCGCGTAACCCGGTATCAGTTTTTGCTCAGCAGTAAAATCGCCTTTCACTTTATTGTACCAGGCATTTGCTTTTTCTAATAACGGTTCAAGATAGGAAGTATAGAGGCTTTGCGGGTAGCGCTTCTTAAAGTCAGTAGAAAATTTGACCAGCTCCGCATAATTCTTTTCCCTGCTCAGCTCTGTAAATAATATACCCGCCTCCATATATTCGGCCACATCCGGCGAAAGATTATTCTGTATGGTTTGAAAGGTTTCTCTCATTCCGGAAGCCCAGCCGGGAGCAGTTACCGCTTTATTATTGCTTCTGATCCATTGAATATACCCGTTAATATAATTGCCTGCATACAAATTAAAGCCACCATTATATCCGAAGGTTTGCAGCGCTGCCACATTGTTAACGGGATATTGCTTATACAACTTCTCCCACAACACGGCAAAATCTGCGGGAAATACAGGTTTAAACTGGGGATGATCATTGGAAAGCCGGGTCAATGCAAATTTTCCGGATATGATCTCCGAAATAACGGAAGCATGATAATAATCTAAGTTCAGTTGCATGAAGTCCATGAATGCTTTATCTATCTTCTTCTCATCATATAATATTTTAAATACTTTAAGGCGAACTTTTTTATCATCCGTTACATGTCTTTCCAGCAAAGCCGCGGTGGTATCTCTTTTATAACGCGATACCAGGTTGCCGGGATAGGTGAGTTCCATTGAGGTGAATATTTCCTGCCCGCCCTCATTGTTCCCTGCTATGCTAACCGGTTTTTCTATATTACTTTCATCAATGGATACCCGAAGATGATCACCGGGCTGTACAAATAAACGAATAACCCGTTGCATGATGCGGATGTGCACAAAACCGGTTTGCGTTTCCTTCAGTGTAATATTGTAATTTCCGTTGGTGAGGGTATCCTCCCGTACAGCGCCCCAGAAAACGATATGATTCACCGGCAACGTGAAAGCAAGAGCGCCTTCCTTTTCATTTTTAACCCGGAGTTCAATAGTGGCAGCAACTTCCTCCGCTACCACGGGCGTTAATAAGGATAAGAACAGGAACAGAAAAAAGAATCGCTTCATTACAAACAAATTACAGGGTTGACGGTTAGCCTAAATATACATTAATCCGCCGGCACTACCTGCGTGGCCAATATATCTTCAAGTGTATCGCGCCGCCTGATTAAACTGGACTTATTATCCTTTACCAGTACTTCCGCGGGTTTGAATCTCGAATTATAATTAGACGCCATTTCAAACCCATAAGCGCCGGCATTATAAAATACAAGGTAGTCATCTTCGCGTATCTCAGCAACCATCCGGTCTTCCGCAAAATTGTCTGTTTCACAAATATTGCCTACTATATTATAACGGTGTAGTGCAGCCGTAGCATTGGATATATTTTCTATATGATGATAGGAGCCGTAGAACATAGGCCGTATCAAATGATTGAGCCCGCTGTTCACCCCCGCAAAAGTGGTGTCGCCTGATTGTTTTAATACATTTACCTGCACAATAAAATAACCCGCCTCACTTACTAAAAATTTCCCCGGCTCAAACCAAATTTGCAGTTTTCGGTTATACCGTTTTTCAATTGCCTCAAATTCGGCTTTCACTTTCTTCCCCAATAATGTTATATCGGTTCCTTCTTCGCCGGGTGCATAAGGTACTTTAAATCCTCCGCCCAGGTCAATTACTTCCAGCTCCGGAAAATGCGGGATCAGCTCAAACAATACTTCAATCCCCCTGGCAAATACTTCCACATCTTTAATTTCACTGCCGGTATGAATATGGAGTGTACGGATATGCAGGTTCTTTTCTTTCATCAACTGAATCACCTTACCGGTATCTTCTATAGGAATACCGAATTTACTTTTATTGTGACCGGTTGAAATTTTGAGGTTGCCCCCGGCCATGATATTGGGACGTAAACGGATGCCCACAGGATAGCTATGCCCGTATTTGTCGCCAAACTTACGGAGGTTGGAAAGGCTGTCTATATTTACGTGCACGCCCAGCGATACAGCTTTTTCAATTTCGCTGAATGCAATATTATTAGAGGTATACAAAACCTGTTGGGGGCTGAAGCCTGCCATAAGGGCCAATTGCACTTCGTTTACCGAACTGCAGTCGGCATTACAACCAATACTTTTAATATGTTTGAGCACACTGATATTGGTAAGCGCTTTACAGGCGTAAAAAAATGCAGTATTGGTCTCCGTAAAAGCTTGCTGTAAGCGGCGGTATTGTTCGGTTATTCTTTCAGCGTGATATACATACAAAGGCGTGCCGAATTCGCCTGCTATTTTCAATAGTTGCTGATGCGTTAAAACCTGGGACATAATAATTTGAATTCCTTTGGCTCTTATCCTGTAAAAAGGCGAATACTGAAAGCGGGAAGAATGAAACAGGTTATTTCTCACCACTATACTTTCACGCTACCTTTTATTTAGGGTGAAAAATATTTTTGCCAGCGAAATTACAGCAATAGCGCTAAAGCGGGAAATAGATTTGTGGGGGTTGTTCAATAACTGCCCTATCTATTTTTTCGATGCCACAAATGCCCAAGCGATCAGCAATCAGCGGTCAGCTATCAGCAAAGCATACTAACGATCAGCTAAATCCTTCTCACTTCACCCATTCACCTTTCACCATTCACCTCTCACCTTTCACCTCTCACTATTCACAATTCACCTCTCCTCCCGAGCTATCAGCGTTCAGCCATCAGCTATCAGCTAAATTATACTAACGACAAGCTATCTCTTCTTTCACTCATCCCTCACTACTCACTCACCCATACCCCAGTTCCGGCTACAAGCCTTACACTGTATTCGCATCTCAAATTTAAAATCTCAAATCTCTAATCCCACCCCCCAGCTTCTTTCAAAGACCAATCCCGGGGCCAAACAGTTGATCCCTTCTTTCTCTGTTAGCTGCTGGTTGCTGTTTACCGGATCGGCAATACCACACCAGGGTTCTATACAAACAAATCCGGCGTCTTTTGCCGCCCATATGCCGAGGTATGGAAATCCCGGAAAATGAAATTCAATTCCTTTGTGGTGTCTGGATGACCGTAAACGCACTGTATCCGACCGGAGGTTCTTGAAAACGATCGCATCCCGGTAAAAAAGTTCCTTCCGCAACGGAAGCTTACTGGTATTCAGTAAAAACGGTTCCGCATCGGTTTCAATTAACCCTTCCGCCGAAATGGGCCATCGGCCGGTGTTTTCAGTTTTATTAAATTCAAGATAATAGTCATCATAATCCGTTCCCTCAACAAGGGGCACTTTAAAAGCCGGATGCCCGCCCACGGAAAAATACATATCGCTGTTCCCGGAATTTTTTACCCTGTACGTAACCGTTAACCGGTCTTGCTGTAAAAGGTATACAATATCAAAACCAAACTCAAAAGGGAATTTTTGCAGGGTACCGGCATTGCTGAGCAAACTGAAACCGATGGAAGAAGTTGTTTGTTCAGTAACGGTAAATTCCATGTCCCTCGCAAAACCATGCCTGGCCAAATGGTAGGCTTTGTCCTTATAATAATAGGTATCGTTTTTTAATGTTCCAATTATGGGAAATAACACGGGAGAATGTTTGCCCCAGAATGCAGGATCACCGCTCCACATGTATTCCAATTTTTCTTTTTTATTATACAGGCTCACCAGTTCGGCGCCTTTTGCCTGTACCGCAATGCGGAGATGATCATTTTGGATAGTATACCTACTGTCTTGCATTATAAATTATTTGATTAAACAAAGAAGGGAAATTTCCAGAAGTATAAAGTTCAGTACTTATGTGCTGTTATGGTTTTAAAAGAGGGAATTTTTATTTTGCCGGCACCGGAACCATAATGTGGCTGATGTGGCGACGCTCCGTTCATCTTTCTTACCGCTATTAAGCAGTAAACACCGTAGCCACCCGTTGTAAACCCCATCAATAGCCGAAATTGCCGGAAAAATTGTTTACTCCTTCAGCAAGCGGGCAGCATCGGGTCCTTCACAAAATAAAAGATCTATAATACTGAGGTTGGACTTAAAACCCAGGCGATCCTCAAAAACCTGCTTATATGCCGGGCAGCTTCCGGCAAAGGATTCAAAGTTTTTCGGAAGTACTTTGCCTCTCATGTCCAGGAACTCCCCGGGCGGATAATCTTTTTGCCAGGTTTCTGTAAAGCCGATTTCCACATCAACCCTTAATTTTTTAATGGTCCAATGCAAAAGATCAAGGTTCCAGTCCCAAAGCCAATCGTATTTCGCATGATAAAAAACCTCCATATCATCTTTATAAAACTCAAACCAGGGCGACCGGTTATAGGCAGAAACAATGGACCGCCAGTGAAGGATCTGCCAGCGATGACTGTTGTCAATTTTTACCTCCCTGATCATCTTGTCTGAATGTCGTCCGCCTTCCACCGGAATGCTCAAATGAAGTAAACCATTAGCTCCGGCAATAATACAGCGGTTGCGAAAACTCATTTTTTGCCAGGCTTCATATTGTTCAATTTTGAAATACCTGAACTTTATTGAATTTTTATATTCAATAACAGGTGCAAAATATTGTAAATCAGATACTATAGTCACAGTATATATAAATTAATACTTTGAAATACCCCTAAAACCAAAACTACCAAAATTGACCTGTTTTATGTCTGTT
This sequence comes from Agriterribacter humi, assembly GCF_009192765.1. Lineage (GTDB taxonomy): Bacteria > Bacteroidota > Bacteroidia > Chitinophagales > Chitinophagaceae > Agriterribacter > Agriterribacter humi. Next base: position 6,067 of record NZ_VOHQ01000023.1, read on the forward strand.
TTATTAACAATTTAATATCAGTTATCAACATTCAATATGTTGGTTATTAATACTTAACGAATATATTTTATATCTAAAAAAATTAGTCATCTAAAAATCGGTGTTTTGACAAAATTACAGGTTCTAAAACTAATCTTTTTAGTTGTGCATTTTGGAATGTTTAACGCTATTTTTTCTGCAACATCTAAGCAACCGCTTATCTTGCACCCTATTTTTGCATATGAATAAAAATACCGGCTACTTCTTTCTGTGCCTTGCCGCGGCGCTTGCTTTTACATCCTGCAGAGAAATCATTGCCCCGGAATATGTTGACGTAGAAAATATGGAGATCAATGCCAGCAGTCTGACCAATACCACCCTTTCGGCAAATGTGAAGTTGTATAATCCCAACAAATCAAATCTTACTTTCAAATCGGGAAGCTTAGATATTTATGTTGACAACAGGTTGCTGGGACATACGGAATTGGACACTACCATTCACATCAGCCGACTGGATACATTTCATATACCCGTTCTGGTTCATGTAAATTTTAGCAATGTAATAGGCAATGCCCTGTCGCTGGCTTTGAAGGATTCTGTTTTATTAAGACTGGAAGGAAAAATGAGAGTGGGACGGTCAGGGGTATTTATAACCCGCCCGGTTTTTTACGAAAACAAAGAAAAATTGCAATTGTTCTAAAATAGTGCGGAAAGAAAAAGAAAAGCTCCCGAATCATTAGGATAGAGGATCAGGAGCTTTCATAGGATGTTCATTCAATGGATAACTGGATTCGGTTTTTACATTGGATCCTGGACTTTTTGGTTTTTCATGATGGACGATTGGACTTTTGGTTTTTCACCTGGACGATTGGATAATTTGGTTTTTACAATGGATCTGGATATTGGTTTTTCACAGAATAAATCTTTCTATTTCATTGATAAGGTTTGTAACGATTTAATTGTGTTAACCACATTTAAACTTGCGTCAGGTATATAACGCAGCACTGCATATAAATTGCATTCTATTCTGCCTTTTTTGGACAAACAGGATTAATTTCATAAAATACTAAGTACTTCTACGTAACAATATACCTTTCAAACGTTTGCATTAATTTAAAGCAATGTTGTTTTATTGCGAAGCATCTCCGGGTAATTCCAGGTCACTCTTGTAAGTCATTGACATACATCAATTATAAGCGGTATGCTTTTCAGTCCGTATAATTAAACAAACGCATTTGCAATTTCCGGTTGTACTATACCGGCATCGGCTATACGCAAGTCTCCGGCTTCGTATGCCATATGTTCTTCCGGGACTCCGTCCCGTCGCAAAGTATTAACGATCTAACTGTTCTTCAGCGGGTTTCTGCGCCGGTTCCAGATATAGTTGCGGATATTGACCCAAAAAGCAAGGAACATGTATATAATTATGGGAGAGCCCATGGTAAGGAGGGAGATATAAATAAAGTGTTTGCGGATGGTAGTATTGGCGATCCCCATTTTTTCGCCAATATAGGAGCAAACCCCAAACACCTGCCATTCAATAAAGTGCTTGAACTTATTCATACTGCTAAATTATAAAAAAATAATAACGGTAATGCAAATGCCTTGTTATGAAACTGACCTTTTTTCGATAATTTTGCCCAACTTTTTGATAGTCATTCATATACTCCCTTGTATATTTTATGCAGACTACAAACACGTCAACCACCTAAAAAACAGATACATATGATTTTTGATCTCGATCTTATTAAAAAAACCTATGCTGGCATGCCCGCTAAAATTGAGGCGGCACGTAAGCTCACCGGAACACCGCTCACACTCGCAGAAAAGATATTATACGCCCATTTGTATGAACCCCCTGCCCGTGCATATGAAAGAGGAAAAGATTATGTTGATTTTGCACCCGACCGCGTAGCCATGCAGGATGCCACCGCTCAAATGGCTTTACTGCAGTTCATGACCTGCGGCAGAAGCACTGTAGCTGTTCCTTCTACCGTACATTGCGACCACCTGATACAGGCTAAAACGGGCGCTACCACGGATCTGAAAACCGCAGTAGACGTAAACAGGGAAGTATATGATTTCCTGGCTTCCATTTCCAATAAATATGGCATTGGCTTCTGGAAGGCAGGCGCCGGAATTATTCACCAGGTTGTGCTTGAAAACTATGCTTTTCCAGGCGGCATGATGATTGGTACAGATTCGCATACACCCAATGCCGGTGGTTTGGGTATGGTGGCCATTGGCGTGGGTGGCGCCGATGCCGTAGATGTAATGGCCGGCTTACCATGGGAACTAAAAATGCCAAAGCTGATCGGCATAAAGCTTACAGGTAAATTAAGCGGATGGGCTTCCCCTAAAGATGTAATACTAAAAGTAGCAGGCATACTTACCGTAAAAGGCGGCACAGGCGCTATTGTTGAATATTTTGGAGAAGGCGCCGACAGTTTGAGCGCTACCGGCAAAGGTACTATATGCAATATGGGCGCCGAAATTGGCGCAACCTGCTCTGTTTTTACATACGATGAAAAAATGGCGGCCTACCTCAAAGCAACAGAACGCGAAGAAGTTGCAGCGCTGGCAGATGGTATTAAAGAGCATTTACGCCCCGACCCTGAAGTATATGCCAACCCCGAAAAATATTACGACCAGGTTATAGAAATTAATCTTGATGAACTGGAACCTTACGTGAACGGGCCCTTTACTCCAGATTTGGCCTGGCCCATCGGCAAATTTGCCGATGCAGTAAGAGCCAACCAATGGCCCGAAAAATTAGAAGTGGCATTGATCGGTTCCTGTACCAACTCTTCTTATGAAGACATTAGCCGCTCTGCTTCACTGGCACAGCAGGCCATTGATAAAAAATTAAAAACAAGAGCCGAATTTACCATAACACCCGGCAGTGAAATGGTTCGCTTTACGATTGAAAAAGACGGCTTCTTAAAAACATTCGACAAAATAGGCGGCGTGGTTCTGGCCAATGCCTGTGGTCCGTGCATCGGTCAATGGGCACGTCATATTGACGACCCCAACCGCAAAAATTCCATCATCACTTCGTTTAACCGCAATTTTGCCAAACGCAATGACGGATTAGCCAGCACGCATGCTTTTGTTGCCTCTCCCGAAATTGTTACGGCATTCGCCATTGCCGGCGACCTGACGTTTAATCCTTTAAAGGATAAGCTCAAAAATGAAAATGGCGAGGAAGTAATGCTGGATGAACCTACCGGGCTGGAACTGCCTCCCAAAGGATTTTCCGTAGACGACCCCGGTTACGAAGCTCCTGCCAAAGACGGCAGTAAAGTAGAGGTTATTGTAAAATCCGACTCGCAGCGCCTGCAGTTGCTCGCCCCTTTTGCAGCATGGGAAGGAACAGATTTAAAAGGATTGAAGCTTTTAATTAAAGCCAAAGGCAAGTGTACTACCGATCATATTTCCATGGCCGGACCCTGGTTAAAGTTCAGGGGACATTTAGATAACATCAGCAACAACATGCTCATCGGCGCTATCAATTTCTACAATGAAAAAACCGATACTGTAAAAAACCAGCTAACGGGCGAATACGGACCTGTGCCCGCAACGGCAAGAGCCTATAAAGCGGCAGGCATCGGAACGATAGTGGTGGGAGATGAAAATTACGGCGAGGGATCAAGCAGGGAACATGCCGCCATGGAACCCCGCCACCTCGGTGTTCGCGCCATTGTAGTAAGAAGCTTCGCCCGCATACATGAAACCAATCTAAAAAAGCAGGGTATGCTGGGGCTTACCTTCGCTAATAAACAGGATTACGATAAAATCCAGGAAGATGATTCCATTGATATTACAGGACTCACCAGCTTTGCGCCCGGCAAACCGCTTACCTTAGTATTACACCATGCCAACGGCACTACTGATAATATAACGGTTAACCATACCTACAACCAACAGCAGATCCAATGGTTTAAAGAAGGCGGCGCGCTGAATGTGATCAGGAAGCAGTTTGCGAAATAGCAATTACCATAAATTTTCACATAAAAAACCTTCAGCAGCTATGCTGAAGGTTTTTTTATTCCATCCTGGTGACAGCGATGAGTATTCTATTTCTGCTTATCCCCGCTTATTGCTTCAACCTTCCATAATCAAATACTATATTACAAAACGCTTTTACGCCTGTATCCAGCATACTGTCGTCAATGTAAAAATCGGGTGTATGATGGGGCGCTGCTTTTGTAGGATCCTGTCCTGCAGGCATGCCGCCCAAAAAGAAAAAGAATGCCGGCGCCTTGTCGCCGAAAAATGAAAAATCCTCTGCACCTGTTGTCCATTCCGTTTCATATACTTTTTCTTTACCGGCAGCGGCTTCCAATGAAGGAAGCATCAGTTTTACGAGGGCCGGATCGTTATAGGTAACTTTGGTTTTGTTATCAATGGTTACTTCCACCGTGGCGCCGCCGGCAGCGGCAATATGGCTGGCTGTATTGCGAATACGCTCATGCACATCCTTATGCATCTCTTCGTCTAATGTTCTGATCGTTCCATCCATGACCAGTTCTTCGGGAATGATATTGCTCCTTACGCCGCTGTGAATTTTTCCAACAGTAATTACTACCGGCGCTTTGGTAAGGTTTTGCTGACGGCTTACAATGGTTTGCAATCCCTGGATAATTTGCGCAGCAATTACAATAGGGTCAACCCCACCCCATGGCTGTGAGCCATGCGATTGTTTTCCTTTCACCTTAATGGTAAACCAGTCGCTTGCGGCCATTTCAGCGCCTGATTTGTATTTTATTTCTCCAACAGGTGTTGCTGAATTAATGTGCAATCCAAAAATGGCATCCACTTTCGGATTGTCCATTACGCCTTCTTTGATCATTAAGGGCGCCCCACCCTCTTCATTGCCGGGAGGACCTTCCTCAGCAGGCTGAAAAATAAATTTCACTGTTCCCGCTATATCCTTTTTCATGGAACTTAACACGGATGCTGTGCCCATTAATATGGCCATATGTGTATCATGACCACAGGCATGCATAACCGATACCTTTTCTCCCAGATATTCTCCTTCCGCTTTTGAAGCGAAAGGAACGTCCACCCTTTCTTTAACCGGTAACCCGTCTATATCGGCTCTCAAAGCAATAACGGGGCCGGGCTTACCTCCTTTCAAAATAGCTACTACGCCGGTTTTGGCGATACCGGTCTGCACCTCCAGCCCCAGTTTTTTCAAATGCGCCGCAATGTACTCGGCTGTTTTAAATTCCCTGTTCGACAATTCGGGATGCTCATGCAAATATCTTCTCCATTGAATCAACTCCGGGAGAATAGCAGTTGCTTTACCAGCAACCAGTTTTTTAATATCCTGCGCAGGAAGTATTGCATAACTTGTCGCCATTAGCACTACCAGGAGAACATATTTTTTCATGCCTTGCTTTTTAATGTTCTGAAAATAAGATTTTTTCACCAGTTGAGACAGGGTATCTAATTTTGAGGCAAATATGGTTACAGGCAAAATTTCTTCGCAGCTACTGGCTGATGAATCTGTTGAAACAATCAGGCGTTATGCCGCCACAGCAGAACAAACGGGGCAATTGCACCCGGAGCAATTAAAATTAATTTATGAACGAAACTGGTTCAACCTGTTTGTACCCCGTTCAATGGGTGGATTGGAAATGCAGCTACCCGAAGCGGTGCGCTTACAGGAGGCGTTGGCCGGGGCCGATGGCAGTTTGGGTTGGACGGTAACCCTGTGCAGTGGCGCCAACTGGTTTATTGGTTTCCTTGATGAACAGTGCGCTTCCTCTTTTTTTTCAGATCAGCAGGTATGCCTTGCTGGTAGTGGGGCTGCATCAGGGAAAGCCACTGCTACCGATAATGGCTATGTGGTAAACGGCCACTGGAAATATGCAACAGGCGCTCCGCATGCCACAGCATTTACGGCCAACTGCGTGATTGAAAAAAACGGTGAACCGGTTTTGGAAAAAGACGGATCGCCTGTTACCCGGTCTTTTATTTTCAAAAGAGCGGAAGTTACCCTGCACAACGACTGGAATGCCACAGGCATGAAAGCTACCGCAAGCCAGGCTTTCAGCGTTAAAGCATTGGCGGTGGCAAAAGAAAGATGTTTTATCATTGACAGTGAACATGCTGTTTTACCAGGCCCGGTTTATCATTTTCCTTTTCTGCACTTTGCCGAAGTTACGCTTACAGCCAATTATTCAGGCATGGCCTTTCATTTTACAGACCTTTGCAAAGTATTATTTGAAGACCGCATTAAACGGCATGGATATGCCATAAAGGAAGCCTGCGAAATGCTGGAAATACTGGCAAGAAGCAAAAGCAAACTGGAAGATGCCCGTCAGCTTTTTTATGATGCACTGGAAAGAACATGGAAAGCTGGTTGCAGTGAAAAACAATGGAGCGCTTTTTTCCTTAATAGCCTGGGAGAAGCCTGCAGATCACTGGTTAAATTATCGCGCAGATCTGTAGATGAGCTTTACCCCTATTGCGGAATGGCAGCATCGGACCCAAATTCGGAAATTAACCGGGTGTGGAGGGATTTTCATACAGCGAGCCTGCATGGAATATTTACTTTTGGATGCGGGTAGGGAATTTCTGATTTATGATTTATGATTTTATGATTTATAATCCGCGGTCTGACGCTCCTTGCGTTGCGTGCCGACCGCTGCATTTTATCACCGATGCAATCCTCTTAACTTCAGATAAGCGATCAGCTCTTCCGGAAAATTTGTTTGTATGACATTGGTATGGCGCATGCGCAGCAAAGCATCAAAGCCTGTATTCTTTTTCTCCGTTTCTGATTTTTCATATTTCCCCAATGCATTCATCCAAAGCCTTATGCCTTTGCCCCGAATAACGGCCATCAGCGAATCGGAGTAAAATTTATCATCGGCATGGATCACCGGAACTTCAATGCCCTGGCTAAATATGCCATCTACATCTTCTTTGCTGTAGGCACGGGTCATGAATTGTATCTTTTTATTCATCCTGCGCAGGGCAGGCGCATCCTTATAATCATACAAAAAAAACAATGATTGTTTTTCCATTTTGGTTTTTCTCAGCAGTTTGGCGGTAGATTTGGCCGCTCTTTTTCCTTCAGCCTTATAATCAATATCAAGCATCACTTTTCCTTTCACCAGTTCAAGCACCTCCTTAAAAGTTGGAATTTTTTCTGAGGTAGGCTTACCATCATGCAAAAGAAAAACCTGCTGTAGCTCAGCATATGTTTTTTCAGCCACAAGTCCTTTCCCTGTAGTGGTACGGTCAATGGTTTTATCATGCATAATGATCAGCACGCCATCCTTCGTTTCCCTTATATCCGTTTCAATAATATCAACACCGATCCGTATGGCTTCTTTCATGGCAGCAACCGAATTTTCGGGATAAGCAGCATGCGCTGCCCTGTGCGCTGCTACCAATACCCTGTCGGGACGATTGTAAAAATCATTAAGAATACTGTCAAGGTTAGATTGCGCCGCAGCAACAATGGTAACCAATAATACAGCGAACGATAATAGTATGCGTTTGTAATACATTTTTTTTATGTCATTTAAGGTGAAATCCGATAACGTGCTGTCAGTCTTCAGCAGTCAGCCATGAGCAATACAAAGAGAAAGAATATTCGAAAACGTACTTTCCCCTTCAACCTGCAACCTGTAACCTGTAACCTGTAACCTGTAACCTGCAACCTGCAACCTGAAACCCGTAACCTGCAACCTGCAACCTGTAACCTGCAACCTGCAACCTGTAACTTGAAACCTGCACCACTGACCACTGGCCACTCACATCTCAAATACAAAACCCGGAGTGCCAGATCCGAAATTCGAATCCTATACCCCGGGCTTTGAAACATCAGCAAGCTTATCTTCCTCCTGTTACTTCTGTAATAGGTTTTCCAATAGCACCGCTGGGCATTTGTATATGCAGCAATGCGGCTAATGTAGGCGCTATATCCGTCATGCCTGTTACCCTGTTGGTATGGCCCGGTTTTATTTTCCAGCCCATCCACACCAATGGAATATGAGCATCGTAAGGATACCAGGTACCATGTGTGGCGCCTTTAAGGCTACCACCCTTCCATGTAGGCTGGGGAATGACTACAAAATCGCCGCTGCGTTTTACATTGTAACCTTTAATAAGCATGGATTTAATATGCTCCGGGATGGGAGCTGTTCCCAATGCTTCACTTTCGAGCACATTGGCTATGCCGGGCGCTTTTAATAATATATCTTTTATGGTGCGTCCCACTTCGCTGTGGTTAATTCCTTTTTTATCGAATGCTTCCCAGTCCATATACAACTGGTAATTCGCAAAGGAAAGCACCGGTTTCTCAATTCCGTATTTTTCTTTCAGGCCATCCTGGAGCGCTTTGGAAAAATCTTTATCCTGGATAGCTCCCGAAGGCATTTTGTTTTCGAGGTAATAGCCGGGTGATTCGGATACGCCATGATCGGCGGTAATAAAATAGAGATAATTGCCTTTGCCAAATCTTTTATCTAAGTAGGTAAAGAAATCAGCGAGTTCTTTATCCAGGCGAAGATAATTGTCTTCAATTTCAATGGAGTTAGGGCCGTAGGTATGCCCTATTGCATCGGGACTTGAAAAACTCACCGCTAAAAAATCGGTGAACTTTCCGCCACCCAAATTATATCCTTCAATTGCGGCTTTGGCAAAATCAAATGTAAGCGTATTGCCATATGGCGTGGTACGTACCGCACCATAATTTTTGCCGATGAATTGTTTCAGGTTGCGCGGAAAAACGGGTTTCGCTTCTCCGTTAGAAGTACCTTCATATGATTTATCATCCGCCGTACTTAAGGTGTAAGTATTGATCGGGTAAAGCGTATTCCAGTCGTTTTTATAATACGTGTCCACTACTTTCTTATCGTTAAAGCGTTTGGCCCACTCTGGAAGTTCCTCCATATAATATGTGCTGGTAACAAAATGCCCATCCGTACCATTGTACCAGAAAGCCGCAGTGGCAGCATGTCCTGCAGGTAAGATAGAAGCCCTGTCTTTAATAGCCACACCTACCGTTTTGCTCTGGAAGTTGGATGCTATGCGCAACTGGTCGGTAATGGTGGTGGACAGGTTATTACGGGGCGACTCCCCTGTTCCGCCTTCTGCTGATCCCACGAGATTAACGGTTTCATCATTCACACAGCCGATCGTCTTCCCGAGAGAACGTTCGTACCAGTCATTACCCACAATGCCATGCACCGCGGGAACAGAACCCGTATATACGCAGGTATGTCCGCAGGCGGTAATGGTAGGAGAATAATCAATCAATGTGTTCTCACACGAAAAACCTTCTCTGAGCAATCTTTTAAACCCGCCTTCTGTATAACGGTTCTGAAAACGGTATAAATAATCCCAGCGCATCTGGTCTACCATCATACCCACAATTATTTTGGGCTGTGAAGCACCGGGAGCAGCATTACGTGTGGTGGTTTGAGCATGTACCGTACACAAGGATGATACCATTACCAAACCGAGGATAAAACATTTAAACTTCATCATTACATATATTTAGTTTTCGCAAATACATTTTATCAGGCAAATTAAAGCGATTTAACCGAAAGGATGTGATTTTTAAACAAATCCATTTCCCGTTAACCAGTCATAAACAATTATTTCAGATTTTTTACCGCATTGTTTTTGCCCGTTCTTTTCATAAGCTCAAACGCATCAAACAACTCACCTGTTGCGGTATACGAACGGTAAGAAAGAATATCACTATCTACAGTAATCAACTGGTACAATTGTAGGTGGCCTCCGCTTTTATCGGCCCACGCAGGCTTATCGTTTTCATACATTTTGGATCCGCTCATTGATACCACATACATGGTGGGAGAAGTATTTTTTGTTCCGGGCATAGGAATTTTCTGCATGCCCCTTCCATATGCATGATCATGCCCCTGCAGCACCAGATCAACTTTGTATTTATTAAATATAGGCTGAAATTTTTCCCTGAGATTTTCATTATCGCGGTTGGCCTTTACCGAATATACCGGGTGATGAAATACCACGCAGGTCCAGCGGTTGGGATTATTGACTAAAATATTTTCCAGCCAGTCTATTTGTTTTTGCATCCCATCGCCACCGAACCATATTGCCTGTGAGTTCAGGGATATAAAACGAACTCCCTGTATATCGGAATAGTAACAGGTTTCTTCCAGGCCTTCAGGACCATTTTCGGGTAGTGTAAACTGCGCCCGCCACAAAGCGGTGATTTCGTTTACACCCGCTGCGTTATCAGCATGTTCATGATTTCCGGGCGACATCATCCCGGGTATGGTACTATGAATAAAACCACCTCCGTAAAACAACTCACCCCATTCGTGGTCGTTGCGGCCCCTGTTTACAATATCGCCTGCATACATAATCAGTTTGGCATCCGGCATCTTTACATATGCTTCACGGATCACCCTTGGCCAAACCGTTCTCATTCCCTGCTGTACATCTCCCATGTAAATAAAAGAAAGCTTATCGCCGGGTTTACCCGCCGTTCTAACATGAAACCATTCACTCCGGTAATTGCCCTGACCCACACGATACATATAAAGCATATTGGGTTGCAAACCGGTGAACACAACCGAATGATAATTGGCCGCTTTCCCATCGTGCGTAACGGTTTCTGTTTTCGCTTTTATACCGGTGGCTTTTGTTACATCAGTTGGATTGGAAACAGCAACCATAATTTCAGCAGTACCGGCGGTAATGCTGTCGTGCGTACGCCAGTTAACGGCCAACGATGTTGACGGGTCCTGCGTTACATTCAGCACGATCCTGTCGGGATAAGGACCGGTAGGATACGGATTGAACTGCTGCGATTGTGCATGGGCAGCGATCAGCATCATCATACATACGATCAGGTTCAGAAAAATAGCACGATTGTTTCTTGTGCGCATCAATATAGGATTAAGAGTGCATAAAATTCGGGATGACCCGCATTATTTATTGTTCGGTTTTTGTTCTACCAGTTTATTGGGTTTCCCTTTTTGTTTTACAAGATCAAACGCATCATACAGTTCTCCCGCAGCAGTGTATGATTTATAGTGCAGCGTATTGCCTTCAACCGTTACCAACTGGAATAATTGTGTATACGAAGCCGATACATCCATCCAGTTGCCTTCAAATTTTGAAGACATTTTAGGACCACTTACAGACAATATATATACAGCACCGGATTTTTCATCTTTGGTGGCGCCCTCTATCTTTTGCATCCCCCTCGCATAGGCATGATCGTGACCCTGTAGTACAATATCCACTTTATACTTGTCGAATAAAGGCTTAAAGGTACTGCGCATGCGCACATTATCGCGGGTGGGTCGTATGGAATAAAAAGGATGATGAAAAACAACGGCTGTCCACGGGTTGGGATTATTGCGCAGCAGCGAATCCACCCATACCTTCTGTTTCTGCAGATCTTTATCCGATTCTTCTACCCGGTAAGAGTTGATGGAAATAAAACGCATGCCCTGCACATCGGTGAAGTAGCATGTTTCTTTTAAACCTTCCGGCCCATTTTCGGGAAGCGTAAATTGAGGACGCCAGAAAGCCGATAAGGTATCTCCTGTACGGGCATATTCATGATTTCCGGGCGAATGCATGCCCGGTATGGTGCTGTGTATAAAGCTACCGCCGTAAAATAATTCGCCCCATTCCAAATCGCTGTTTCCACGGTTTACAATATCACCCGCATACAAAATTAAATTGGCATCAGGCATTTTAGCATAAGCATCCCTTATTACCCTTGGCCATAATGTTTTTATACCGGCCTGCACATCACCCAAATAAATAAACGAAAGTTTGTCACCGGATTTTCCAGCAGTTCTGGTATGAAACCATTCACTCCAGTGAGCGCCCTGCCCCACCCTGTACATGTATAAGGTTTTAGGCCTGAGACCGGACACTGTTACAGAATGATAGTTGGCAGCAATATCTTCAAACTTAAACGCTTCGCTTTTTGCCTGCTTCCGCGATGCCTTGTCAACAGCACGGGGATCAGCCGTAACAGGCATGATTTCGAGGAACCCTTCTCGAACGGTATCGCATGTGCGCCAGTTTACGGCTATTGATGTGGATGGATCCCCGGTTACATTCAATACGATCCTGTCGGGGTTTGGCGTTGGCGGAAAAGGATTAACCGCTGCTGTTTGAGCCTGTATCCCGGTGCAAAAAAAGGCTAATAATACAACAAAGCCGGCATGCAGGAATAATCTTTTTTTCCGTTGATCAACTTTAATCATGAATGAGATATTATAATCAGTTCTTAATTTCCCTTACTTCCTCCGCTATCGGGTGGTTGGACTGGTAATGCAATCCGAGCAATGAAGCAATGGTTTGCGCGGACTGTTTTTGATACAATTGCATGGCTGTTTTTACTTCTCCTTTGGCAGGTATGCCTGGTCCCATCACGGCCATCCACATTTCATGCGAATCGGCAACGCCCCCGCTTCCGTGCCCGGTCCACTGATCTTTAGTAACATCACCCCGGCCATGATCGGTTGTAATAAAAAGAGCCGTTTTGTTTTTATATTCAGGCGTGCTTTGCACATACTCCCATATTTCTTTTATCCATGTATCCACCTGCTTTGCTGCATCCAAGTAATCCTTATATTGCCCGGCATGCGCCCATTCATCGGTTTCACCATAGCCAATAAAAAGTACACGGGGTTTTTTCTCCTTCAAATATTCCATAGCAGCGTAATGGGTAAACACATCTAAGCATTCGCCCTGTCCGTATGGTTTATATGAATTTTTAAGCATGGCATTGATCAGTTCTTCTTTTGGCGTTGGATGTTCGCCGCCGGTAGCGCTGAATGCCGCTACTACCGGAAACCCGCACCGTTCTTTATTGAGTATGCGGTCGAAAGCGCCCCATGCCCCGAAAGCCGCTACTCTTCCTTTAAACCCTTCCTGCTGGTTGATGTATTCGAGTACTGTTGTATGCGGGTTTGCCATATACTCATTGGAATTGATAGCCGTATCCGGATAACCGGTAAATATTTCATTATAGCCGGGGTAAGAGAACCAGTAAGGATTGGCAACATCAACTTTGTTGTTATAATGCCTGTTGCCATAGAGCTGGCCCGTTTGTACGATGCTGTCCCAGAAAAAAGGAAATAATTTTTTTCTTCTTCCTGATGGGTCCGTAGCCCAGTAATGTTCAAAAATAGCGGCACTGTCGGAACGGCCCTGGTTAAAACGGCTATCGGCTGCTATAGCACTATCCATACCTGTAAACAGTTCCTGCCAGCGCAAACCATCGGTGGTAATAACGATTACATTTTCGATTTTACCTTCTGTATTGTCTGTAGTATTGCCGGTACAGCCATAAAGAACAACCCATCCGGCCAGCAGCAATATTTTATTCATAACAGTTGTTTTTATTTTGCGGGATAATATTTTTCAAGCCATGAAAAAGTTTTGGCAAATACATCAACTGCCGCTGCCGGGCCCACACCATGCTTTTCGCCGGGATAGATTTCGAGCTGTGCAGGTATATTCAGCTCCTGTAGCTTTTTATACAGGTTTTCGGCCTGGCTTACGTTCACCAGCGGATCTTCCCCGCCATGGAATAAAATGGTAGGTACAGCGGTTTCCTTTGTAAGATGATAAGCGGGGCTTGCATCTTTTGTGATCTGCGCATGTACATCCTTCTCGCCTAAAAAGTTGATCACCGTTTTATCCGCATCGCTGCCATCGGACCTTACCGCCTTGTCTGTAAGGTCTGTTGGTCCCCACAGGTCAATTACCGTTTTCACCTGCTTCGCATCATCATATCCATAGGCGTACAGCATGGCCAAATGCCCACCGGCACTGCCACCCATCAACGCGTATTCGTTGCCGTTATATTCATACTTCTTTGCATTTTTTGAAATAAACGCCAGCGCTTTTTTTACATCTTCAATTTGTGCGGGAAAACGATTGTTGCCGTTTTTCACCAAACGGTAATTCATAGAAACCACCAGGTAACCGCGTTTGCCTACCAGTTCTTCAATCAACTGTTTGGGAAATTCTTCTTTATCGCCTCCGGTCCATCCGCCGCCATGTATATACACAATTACCCTGGCATTGGGCTGCATCTCTTTTGGGAAGTAGGCATCGAACATGTTTTCATCGCCCGGAGCCTTGCCATATTTTATATTCTTTAATTCCCTGTACGTTTTCTTTTTATATTTCGCATAAGGGTCTTCTTTGGTCATATCCTTCCCCAACCCGTTTCGTAAACCGCTTTTGTTCAAATAAGCGATCAGGGCTTCCGGGTTGTTGGTCTGTATTCCCTGTATTTCTTTTTGCAATACCTGGTTCCATTCATCTGCCCCTTCATGATCGCTTTGTGCATCCAGCCATACCGCTACCCCTTTATCATTGGCTGTTGCTACCATTTCCTTATCATTAATATTATCCAGCACTTCAATGGTTCCCTGTTCCAGGAAAAATGCCAATTGTTCCTTATTTTTTACTTCTTCAATGGCGCTGGTAATTAAGGGGATGCCCGGGGCTGTTTTTCTCCATTCTTTATATTGGGGTATTGCATTGATGTATACCGCCACCTGTTTTTCCATACCGGCTTCCTGTATCTGCCTGTAGGTTTCGGTTACACCGGCATCTTTAAAATCGAGATAAATATTGATTTTGCCTTTACATGCTTTCAATACATTGCTCAAAGTTGGAATGCGGTATGTTTTTTTTGTGGGTTTGTTTTTATCGGCCACTTTCAGTTGCTGTATTTCATCCAGTGTAAGGTCTTTTACATTGCCCCTGCCGTTGGTCATCCGGTCAACAGTGGCATCGTGGTGAATAACAAGCTGGCCGTCTTTGGTAGTACGCAGGTCAATTTCTACATAATCGGCGCCGCTTTTTATCGCTTCTTTTACAGATTCAAGCGTGTTTTCCGGTACTTTAATATGGTTACCCCTGTGGGCAATTACAACCAGCTTATATTTTGTTTCAGGGAGCGGTGCAGGCGCCGGCTGCGAAAAAACAATTGCAGCGGAAAAAAGTAAGAACAGGGTTAAGAAGCAATTTCTCATAAAGGGTGTTGATAGAGATGATCTTTTTTATTTTGAGCGAAACCGGAAAGCTGCAACTGCAGGCTTAAGGCCAAACAGGATATGATCTTATTCCTCATTATGTATTGTTCAAGGGAGGCTAAAAATAGAAATGTATACTCATATCCCATGCAAAAATCATTTTACAACAATTAATTAATATGACAGTTTCATGCAATCCCGGGAAAGGGATTGCAGGCGATGAAGATCCGGAATGGATCAATTTTAATTCCCGGAATATGCATTAACATGCAAAAATTAGCATAAAAAAGCATTTTTTTCGGTTTTAATCGAGAAAAGATATAAATTGTTATCATTAACGCCGTTGATATGTTAAACGAAAGATGAGAGGCATTACCAATATCACAGGCATCATGTAATGCATATCCGCATTTGCTGCAACAGAACGGGTACCTTTTCAATACGCCTGCCGAACCTGCATTCTAACAATAGTATTAGCAGCATTCCTGTAACAGCAAAGCCTTTACACAAGCTTTGCTGTTTTTTGTTTATTGGTATATGACAGCGGAATTAATAATATCTTCACTACGTTAAAACGATTGCTTATGCACAAAGTCATTTTTTCTGTATTAACAGCAGCGCTTGCCTTTGGCTGCAATGAATCATCTTTCAAAACCATCGGTTCTATACAACAATTGGATCCTTCACTGGAAAAAATCATAGACACAACTGCACCTGTTGAAATAATTGCGGAAGGATTCGACTGGACAGAAGGTCCGCTGTGGGTGGAAAGTGAAAAAATGCTGTTGTTCTCCGATATCCCTCCCAACAAAATTTTTAAATGGACAGAAGGCAAAGGCACTGAATTGTACCTTACGCCTTCGGGTTATACCGGCGCCACACCACGAGCCGGCGAGCCGGGCTCCAACGGCCTATTACTGAATAAGGAAGGTAAACTGGTGATGTGCCAGCATGGCGACAGGCGCATGGCAATGATGGATGCGCCATTGAATGCACCTAAAGCTGCATTTGTGCCATTGGCCGACAATTACAAGGGAAAGAAATTCAACAGTCCCAATGACGCTGTATTCAGAAGCAACGGCGATCTGTTTTTTACCGACCCGGCTTACGGACTGGAAAAAACAATGGATGACCCGGCAAAAGAAATTCCTTTCCAGGGTGTATATAAAGCAAATGAAAAGGGAGAAGTAACCCTGCTAACGGCCAACATTACCCGCCCCAATGGAATTGCATTTACCAACAATGAAAAAACCCTCATTGTAGCCAATTCCGATCCGCAAAAGCCGGTGTGGTATATGTTTGATATAGACGAACATGACAGCCTCTACAATGAAAGATTAATGTATGATGTAACGGAAGCGTCCAAAAAAGAAAAAGGTTCACCGGATGGTTTAAAGGTTGACAAGCAGGGTAATGTCTTTGCAACCGGGCCGGGCGGTGTATGGATATTTAATAATGAGGGGAAACCTGTTGGAAAGATATCGGTTCCGGAAGCCTGCAGCAATGTGGCGCTGGCCGATGACGACAAAACGCTGTACATTACTGCAGACATGTATGTACTGAGAGTAAGGATGAAAAACTAAAAGGTGGGGCCCTTAGTGCCTGTTTTTCCTGTTTTTGTGGTGATGCTTCTTTTCGCGTGCATACGCATCATAACGGGAATGCTTAACTGCTTTTTTCCAGTGCTTCGCCTGGCGGGGGTGCACGTAGCGGGGCGACACATAAACATATCTTCCACCATGCGTTACGTGATGCCCGGGTATCCATACCGCACCGGGGAATGGAGGCGGAGGGATCATTACAACAGCCGGTCTTTCGGCAACGATTACACGCGATTGTGCCGCGCAGGAACTGAATAAAAAACCTATTAAAACGGCTGGCACGAGTGCTTTGTACATGGCTTTCATAATGGTAAATTTTAGGTGAGTTTGTATATGGACGGCTAAGGCGGGGGCGGGTTTAGCGGCATATTGCGCACCAGTGCATTTTAACAAGATGTATAGGGAGACTTATAAAAGCACCAAGAACCAAATTACAAGAAACAAAATAAAACCTCTTCGCCGTGGCGGATTTAAATCCGAAGCCTTGAACCCGAAATTCGAAGCAATACAAAGCACCAAATAGCAAATTACAAGAAACAAACTTGCCTAAAGGGCAGGCAGGCCTGTCCGCCGGTGCGGATAAACTTCAAATTTAAAACCCAACATCGGAAGCGAAATACGAGTAAATCCAAAGCTTGATGCCCTACCTTGCGAAGGTCTGTAGCGGTGGTGGTGTGCGAAGCTGACCTGTGCCAGTTCATTACTCATTAAAGCTAAAGCAATAACTTTATAAGCAAACCGCTAACCATGAACACCAAATACAAGTGGAAACAGTGAGCGTATATTGATGAAGAAATTAGTAACATCAAGGCACAGGTCTGGCTAAACACGAAGCAATAGTACCAAACCTGCGCCAGCGCAGAGTGAATTATATCGGCGATAACAAGGATAACCCGGAATGGGAGAAAATGACGATCGAAGGCATTGGCTGGGCGGCTGGCTTCAATTCCCGGATTACACTATTTAAAGCCATCAAAAAACAAACCGGCTTATCACCATCATCTTTCTTAAAAAGAGCGATACCTGATGAAAATGAAAACTTGTAAACCCAGGGTTGCATTTTTCAATACCCGCCACAGTCAGCTTTATTGAGCAGCAGCCCTTTTCCAAAAGTTAAATCGCTGGTATTCTTAAATACCATCTTCCCTTCTTTCTCTTCCATATCTCCATAACCTTCAATGGCAACGCTATCCTTTAATAAAAAAATAACCTGCCTTGTTGATAATTTCCCTTCCGACATAAATTTATAATCTGCCAGCAGTGTATCGCCATGAATCAGCCCATTAAATTCTCCATTGTTGCTGTCTTTTTCATAAAAATCATACAATAACTTTCCCGTAACCACATTGGGAAATACTTCCACTTTTAATTTAAAAGTATCCTTCCCGCTTACAGCGGTATAGCAGGATGATGCCGGTATCATTATTTTGTTTTCTACCGTTTTTGGTGTATCCACCGTTGTGGCTATTTCGGTGGATTGCTTTGGTTCATTGTTACATGCTGCCATCATTGCAGCCGTACCAATAACTACCAGTAATCTTAATTTTCTCATTTGTATTTTAATTTTATAATGGAGCCGTCTTCCGCTTTTGAGGCAGGCCCAACTTTGAATAATGTCTGCTTTGCTTCATTCTCCTGATTTGCGGGGAATGGGTGTTGGCCTTGGCGCTTGTATTGGCCAGGTAACAGCTAAGTATGCAACAATCCTTAATAAATTTGCAACTCATCCCTAACGCTCCATAAGGTAGTAAAATACTTGTTATTATATCTGAAGGTTTTCCAAAAGTTTTTTATGCCCATGTCTTGCATTAAGTGTAAACCTGTAAATCATTTGAATCGCACTTACAATCATCAATATAAGAAAGCCGTTGCAAAAAAATTAAAACATCTTTTAAAAAAAACCGCAAAGATGGAGGTACATCCCCTTTCCCGTAGCCGGAACTGTACCATTGCAGGGACGCATACAATTCGACTGGACTTTTGCGGTAGCGGGTAATTTTGAAATGAACCTGCAATTGGCGGATGGTTATGGCCAAACGCTCATAGATACAACCACTGACAGACAACGATTGACGTGGGTGCGGCACTATTGAGTGGTAAAGATGAAAATGCATCAATCCAACCGCGCCAGACTTTCTTCTATCGCTTTAATTTTGGCTTCTGCATCGGCCAGTTTTTTCCTTTCCAGCTCCACTACTTCTGATTTTGCATTTTGTACAAAGCGTTCGTTGCTTAGTTTTTTTGCTATAGATGTAAAGAAGCCTTTTTGATAAGCAAGGTCTTTTTCCAATTGCTCTTTCTGAGCTGCATGATCGGCGGGAAGCGCTGAATGAACATAGAATTTATCTTTACCGATCACCAAACTGATATTGCCTTTTTCCGCTGTATCAGCAATATGCATAACCGGAGCATTTACCTGTTTGCCCAGTATGGAACGGATATTATTGTATTTATCCGGGTTGCCGGTTTCTATGTGCAAACTTATTTCATCCTTAGGTTTGATCCTGTTCTTCACCCTCGCATCGCGCAATGCAGTAATGGCCTGCTTAAGCAATTCACCTTCACCAAGGTATACACTATTGGAATCAGCAACAGGAGTAAGTTGTTTTACACACATATCCTCTTTTCTTTCTTCCAGCGAATGGTATATCTCTTCTGTAATAAAAGGCATATAAGGATGCAACAATTGCAGCAACTCAGTAAAATAAGCTACCGTTTTGTTATATACATCCGCTGAAATGGGCTGATCAAAACCAGGCTTCACCCATTCAAGATACCAACTGCAGAAATCATCCCATATTAAAGAGTAAATGGTTTTAAGCGCTTCGCTCAGGCGAAATTCTGAAAATAGCTTTTCCACTTCAGCTTTTACTTCATTGAGCCTGCTTTCAAACCATTGTGTTGCAAACTGGTCCCCAACAGGCAGCGATGCGTCAATTTTTTTCTCCCACATCTTTACCAGCTTCAGCGCGTTCCACAATTTATTGTTGAAGAATTTTCCCTGATCTAAGGAAGCATTATCAAACAACAGGTCATTGCCTGCAGGAGAGGATATCATAATACCAAAACGAACGGCATCTGCACCATACGCGTCAATAAGTTTCAGCAGGTCGGGCGAATTACCCAATTGCTTGCTCATCTTCCTGCCCTGCTTATCCCGCACCATGCCGGTAAAATATACATCCTTAAAAGGAATTGCTTTTTCAATTGGCTTTTCTTTATTGTATTCCAGTCCCGCCATGATCATCCTGGCCACCCAGAAAAATATAATGTCCTGCCCGGTTACCAGTACCGATGTGGGATAGTAATATGCGATGTCGCTATTACCAGGGCTGGAAATGCCTTTAAACACTTCCATGGGCCAAAGCCAGGAAGAGAACCAGGTGTCGAGCACATCTTCATCCTGCGTTAATACAGCGTTACTATTGTTTTCGCCATACTGAGCGGCATACAATTTTTTAGCGGCTTCCTCATTTTCGGCTACTACCACGTTGCCTTTATCATCGTACCATGCCGGTATCTGCTGCCCCCACCACAACTGGCGGCTTATGCACCAGTCCTTTACATTTTCTAACCAATACTTATAAGTAGCCAGAAATTTATCGCCGGGATGAATAGTGATCTCACCATCAAGCACTGCTTTTAAAGCAGGTTCGGCAAGAGGTTTCATTTTTAGAAACCATTGGGTTGAAATACGTGGTTCTACCACAACCCCTGTGCGTTGGCTATAGCCGAGGCGGGTAGCATATTCTTCTTCTTTAACAATGAACCCTTTCTCTGTTAATCCGGCAATGATCTTTTTGCGGGCGGCGAACCGGTCTTCTCCCACATATATTTGCGCCGCTTCGCTTAATGTACCATCGGCATTCAGCGTATCTACCACTTCTAAGTTGTGCTTTAAACCGAGATTATAGTCATTGATATCATGAGCGGGTGTAACTTTTAAAGCCCCTGTACCAAATGCCGGGTCAACATATTCATCAAAAATAATGGGTATGCTGCGGTTAATAAGCGGAACAATGGCCTTAGCATTTTTTAAATGCGAATAGCGTTCATCGTTAGGATTAACACAAACAGCGGTATCGCCCATAATGGTTTCGGGGCGCTGGGTGGCAATAACAATTCCTTTTTCGCCGGTCAGCGGGTTGAGTATTTCTTTTCCCGCTTCATCCGTAATGCTGTACCGGATATAATACAATTTTCCCTGCAGGTCCTTATATTCCACCTCTTCATCACTCAAAGCCGTTTGCGCCGAGGGATCCCAGTTGATCATTCTTGCGCCGCGGTAAATCAGTCCTTTGCCGTGCAGATCCACAAATACCTTCATCACGGCTTTGTAATAATCATCATCCATGGTAAAAGTTACCCGGTCCCAGTCTACACTACAGCCTAATTTTTCTACCTGGCTATAAATAATGCCGCCATATTTTTCTTTCCATTCATAAGCATATTTTAAAAATTCGGGCCTGCTTAAACTGTTCTTGTCAATTCCTCTTTCCTTAAGCATGCCTACCACCTTAGCTTCGGTGGCAATAGAGGCATGGTCGCTGCCGGGTACCCAGCAGGCGTTAAAACCTTTCATACGCGCTCTGCGAACGAGGATATCCTGAACCGTTTCATTGAGCGTATGCCCCATGTGCAATACACCCGTAACATTGGGCGGGGGAATAACCACAGTAAAAGGCCTGCGGCTATCGGGCACACTCTTAAAATATTTCTTTTCTTTCCAGTGCCTGTTCCATTTTTCTTCAACAGATGCAGGCTCATAATTTTTGCTGAATTCTTCCATAAAGTCGGCAAAGGTAAGCATATTTGAGGGCGAAAGTGAAGAGTGAAAAGTGAAAGGTGAGTGGTGAGAGATGTATCAAAATCAAATGTTTGGCTTCAGGCGTTGCGCCGATCCGCTAAGACCTCCCAGCGCCCCCGCCACTGCGGGGAGAGGGCCGGGGTGAGATGTGCATAAAAAAACACTTTCCCAAACAAACGGAAAAGTGCTTTTACCAGGGCAAATAATTTTACCAGGAGAGGTAAGTGATAACCGCAATCGTTGCATATACCAGGATAACAATCATAGCGATTTTTGCACCCTCACCTACATGTAATGAGTTAAAAAGCTTCATAATTGATGATTTTAAGATGAAAAAATCAGGACCGGATCATACAAAGCTTTCAAAGGAGGGGATGGATAATGTTCAATTGGTGTTGTTTCGAGGCCGAAATACAGTAAAATTATACCGTATATTATTATTCCATTACTAACCAGAATACAGATACCCCGAAGTTAAGTATTTTCAATTGTATTTCGCTCAATTTATTGTTCTCTCCCGGCCTTATTGTGCATATAATGTGGTTAATATTTTGTTTATCATTGATAATCAGCATTTTTGAAATGCTTAACGCAAAAATGGTCAAAGGATTTTATCTTTAGATAAGCGATAAAACAAGAGGATTTTGATTTATGCAATAGTGGATATAGAAACAACGGGAGGGTATGCAGCTTCCAATGGCATTACAGAAGTAGCCATTTTTGTGCATGATGGTTTGAAAATAATTGATCGTTTTGAAACGCTGATCAACCCTCAGCAGACCATCCCTTATTTTATTCAAACCATGACGGGCATTACCAATGAAATGGTAGCCAATGCACCCTCTTTTGAAGAAGTGGCGGCACAATTGTTTGCCATACTCAACGATAAGATATTTATTGCGCACAATGTAAATTTTGACTACTCTTTTTTGAAACACCAGTTGCAGCAGTGCGGCTATGAACTGAATGCAAAAAAATTATGTACGGTAAGGCTCACCCGGAAAGTGTTTACCGGTCTTCCCTCCTACAGTTTGGGCAATATTTGCCGCTCCCTGCAAATCCCCATCGAAAACAGGCAC
The DNA here is from genome assembly GCF_009192765.1 of Agriterribacter humi. Taxonomy (GTDB): domain Bacteria; phylum Bacteroidota; class Bacteroidia; order Chitinophagales; family Chitinophagaceae; genus Agriterribacter; species Agriterribacter humi. Next base: position 28,565 of record NZ_VOHQ01000023.1, read on the forward strand.
CGTGCCGGGGGTGATGCATGGGCAACTGTTCGCTTGTTTGAGATGCTGCTGCACAATAATGCACAACCGCATATTGAGCAGTTCCTCAAAAAATCATCCAAAGAACAGTACCTTCCATTGCACCTCCCCAAGGAACAAATTGAAAAATTACCACGGAAGCCGGGCGTATATTATTTCAGGAATCAAAAAGGTAAAGTAATCTATGTGGGAAAAGCAAAGAGTTTGAAAAAGCGGGTGAGCAGTCATTTTACGCACAACGGCGCCAGCAGGCAAAAACAGGAATTCATACGCAATGTGCATGATATCAGTTACCAGCTTTGCGGCACCGAACTGATGGCGGCTGTACTGGAAGAAACCGAAATCAAAAGATTATGGCCCCTGTACAACACGAGCCGCAAACAGGTGAGCCTCCAGTACGGATTGTATGTATTTGAAGATCAGCGGGGATATGCCCGGCTGGCCATTGAGCGAAAAAGAAAGCATCTTCGTCCTGTACATACATTCGGATTGTTGTGGGAAGGCTACCGACTGCTGTGGAAGATGATAGAACGGCACCGGCTTTCACCGCGGCTTTGCTTTGTAGATAAAACCCGGGAGATGGGTGAACTTGCAGAACAATATGATGAGCCGGTTGTATACAATCAACGTGTAGAACAGGCATTGCAAACACTGTATGAAGAACTGCCCACTTTTGCGGTTTTGGGTGAAGGCGTTGAAGACGGGCAGCAAAGTTGTTTATTGATTGAGAAAGGAAAATTTTATGGTATGGGCTATGTTCCGCAGGAAATGAAGATGAGGGATGTTGGAAAACTGAAAAAGGTTTTAACGCCATATCACGATAATGATTTTATACGCGATATGATATACCGCTACGCCGAAACCAATCCGCAGCAAATGGTGAATTTTAATGAGTAGTGAGTATTTGGATTTAAGATTTGAGATCTAAAGATTTGAGATTGCATTTGTATTCGGATTTGAATCCACCACGGCGGACAGGTTTTCTTTGATTCTAATGATTTGGTTTTTAATGTTTTTTTTCGGATTTCGAATTTGAGTATTCGGATTTGAGATTTATTTGGTTCTTGTGATTTACTATTGGAGCTTTATATCCCCCTTAATCAAACCCACCCATTTTTCCAAGTTTTTGTTTTCAGTTTCAGCCATTAGTTTCGCATTCTTATGACAGCATTTGCACCACTGATAGCAACAAAATTAAATATCCGCACACAGCAGGCGGAAACCGTGCTGGCACTGCTTGCCGAAGGCGCCACCATTCCTTTTATAGCACGCTACCGCAAAGACAAAACCGGCGCTTTGGATGAAGTGGTGATACAGCAGATCGATGATGAATCAAAAGCGCTCAAGGCTTTTACGGAACGCAAAACGGCCATAGAGAAATCCATAACGGAGCAGGAAAAGATGACGGAGGAACTGCAGCAAAAATTAAACAATGCGGTAACCCTGGCAGAACTGGAAGATATTTATCTTCCTTATAAACCCAAACGCCGAACGAAAGCACAGACAGCAAAAGAAAACGGGCTGGAACCGCTGGCTTTGCTGATCCTTGAGCAAAAAGATACCGATCTCCCCGCCGAAGCGGAAAAATATTTCAATGAAAAAATAAAAACGGTTGACGAGGCCTTACAGGGCGCGAGGGATATTATTGCAGAACAGGTGAACGAAGACGCGCAACTCCGTGCCAAAATGCGCAAACTTTTTGAAGACAGCGCTACCCTGCAGAGTAAGGTAGTGAGTGATAAGGAAGCGGAAGGCATAAAATTTAAGGATTACTTTGACTACAGTGAACCGGTAATGAAGGTACCCTCCCACCGTGCACTGGCCGTGCTGCGGGGTTTTGTGGAAGGCATATTGCGTATTGCCATTGCCCCCGCAGAGGAACAGGCTGTTGAACAAATGGAGGCATTATACGCCAAAGGTATAAGCGACAGCAGCGCCCAGGTAAGAAAAGCCGTGAAGGACGCTTACCGGAGGCTGTTGCAACCCGCACTGGAAACGGAATTCAGAACCATGCTGAAACAACGGGCCGATGAGGAAGCCATCAATGTATTTTCGGAAAATCTGAAACAATTGCTGCTAAGCTCCCCGCTGGGTGGAAAAAAAGTATTGGCGATTGACCCCGGTTACCGTACGGGATGCAAAGTGGTATGTTTAGATGAAAAAGGAGCGTTCAAAAAAAATGACCTGATATATATACACGAACCCGGTAAACTCAGCAGTTCGGAACATACCATCAGGCACCTGGTGGAGAGTTTTCATATTGAAGCTATCGCCATTGGCGATGGAACGGCAGGCAGGGAAACGGAACAGTTCATTAAAAAGCTCGGACTTGGCTTACCTGTTTTTTTAGTGAATGAAGACGGCGCTTCCATCTATTCCGCTTCTGAAATTGCAAGGGAAGAATTTCCCGACCAGGATATTACGGTACGCGGCGCCGTTAGTATAGGCCGCCGCTTGATGGACCCGCTGGCGGAACTGGTAAAAATTGACCCCAAGAGTATTGGCGTGGGGCAATACCAGCACGATGTGAACCAATTCAGACTAAAGGAAAGATTGGATCAGACCGTTGTGAGTTGTGTAAACCAGGTGGGTGTAAACCTCAACACCGCAAGCAAGCATTTGCTGGCCTATGTAAGCGGCATTGGCAGCACCCTGGCTGATAATATCATTAAATACAGGAATGAAACAGGAGGCTTCACCAATCGCAACCAGTTGCTCAAAGTGCCGCGCCTGGGCGGAAAAGCATACGAACAATGCGCAGGCTTTTTGCGCATCAAGGAAGGCGATAATCCTTTAGACGGCAGCGCCGTGCACCCTGAGGCCTATACATTGGTAAAACAAATGGCCGCCGATAATAAGGTAGATGTAAAATCCCTGATTGGAAATGAAAGCCTGGTTAAAGACATCAATCCCAAACAATACATCAGCGAACAATTTGGGGAACATACCATACAGGATATTTTAAAGGAATTACAGAAACCCGGACTGGATCCCCGCAGCGAAGTGCAGCAGTTTGAATTTGCGGCCATCTACAGCATTGAAGAAGTGCAGGTGGGCATGGTATTGCCGGGCATTGTTACCAACCTTACCCGCTTTGGCGCCTTTATTGACATTGGCGTAAAACAGGACGGGCTGGTGCATGTGTCGGAAATAGCGCATAAATATATACAGGACCCCAATGAAGTATTAAAGCTCAACGAGCATGTCCAGGTAAAAGTGCTGGAGGTTGACCAGGTGCGCAAACGAATAGCTCTTTCCATTAAACAAACACAGGAAGCGCCCCAGCGGCAGGAGTTCCGGAAAAGCAATAACAGGTCGTTTGAACAAAAAGAAAAAGTGCCTGATTTATCCGGCGCTTCACTCACGGATGCATTGAGCGCACTGAAGAAAAAATTTGGGAAATAAGCATAAAGAAAATACAAAGGATCAAATAGCAAATCCGAAGTAAAAATTTCGAAATCCGAACAGTATACAAAGCATCAAAAACAAAAAGCAAGAACCAAATCTGTCCGCCGGGGCGGATATTAAATTCGAAGCTAAAGATGTCTCGTTCCCGCGGCGGCGGCTTACTCAGCATGACAAGCAGCGGTGCTCGGTTTAGTTCCACTACCAAAGCTCAGCCACATTGCCACTACCTATCATTCCGATGAAGCCTGGCTACTGGCGCAGGCAGGGAGGAATCCATCTTCGCTCCGATCATTTCGCTACGCTTATCATTAACAACTCAGATGCTTCGTTCCCGCCGCGGCGGCTAACTCAGCATGACAAGCAGCGGTGCTCGGTTTAGTTCCACTACCAAAGCTCAGCCACATTGCCACTACCTATCATTCCGACGAAGCAGGAATCTGCCTTCGCTCCGATCATTTTACTACAGCTATCATTCACGATTCGGATGTTTCGTTCCCACGGCGGGTAGGCTGACGAGCAGTAGAACAAGGATTCAGCTTTTATACTACAGTTCAACCACCTACCACGGCCTGTCATTCCGACGCAGGAGGAATCTGCCTTCGCTCCGATCATTTTACTACAGCTATCATTCACGATTCGGATGTTTCGTTCCCACGGCGGGTAGGCTGACGAGCAGTAGA
>NZ_VOHQ01000024.1 GCF_009192765.1 Agriterribacter humi
CAAAAGAAAGCAGAAAAAGAATGACAATCTATACAGTAAAAATTAATGAAGATGACCCATTAAATAAACAATTAAATTTGTTTGAACCATTATAAAATATGTCAACCTATTTTAGGTACACACAGGGGTAGGGGCAGGGAAGAACCAAACAGCAAATAACAAGAAACAAATAAAACCTACCTGTCGGCAGGCAAGCCTGTCCGCCTTGGCTGATCCGAAGCCGGGAATTTGAAATCCGAAAGGAATCGACTATAAATCACAAATAGTAAACCACAAATTAAAAATTCTGAAGAAGGCATCAGCAATCATAAGTTACGGTAGCATAAGAAGAAGGACGATTCATCCTGTTATTAACAAAAATTACACTGATAGCTGAATGCCGATAGCCGATAGCCAACGATCACAAAAAAAGCCACCCCAATGTTTTGGGATGGCTTAAGCTATTTGTGCAATAATGCAATTAAGCAATTTCTACTTCGGCACCAGCTTCTTTCAGCTTGGCTGCAACTTCATCAGCTTCAGCTTTGGCAACACCTTCCTTAATAGGTTTGGGTGCACCGTCAACCAGGTCTTTCGCTTCTTTCAATCCTAAGCCGGTAAGGTCTTTAACGATCTTTACCACGCCCAGTTTGTTTGCGCCTGCAGCTTTCAATATTACATTGAATGCAGTTTTTTCTTCAGCGGCGGGGGCGCCTGCAGCAGGACCAGCAGCTACGGCTACAGCAGCAGCAGCGGGCTCAATACCATACTCGTCTTTCAGGATCTTTGCTAATTCATTTACTTCTTTTACTGATAAGTTTACCAACTGATCAGCAAACGCTTTTAAATCTGCCATTGTTATCAAATTTTTTCCACCTTCATTGCCTGTGCTCCGGCGGAGTTATTAAAAAAATTTGTTTGTATATTATCCCCCAGGCCGGGGATAAATTATTTATGATTTGAAATATATGATTTGAGATTCATTTCAAATCATATATTTCAAATTTCAAATTAATTCGCTCTTTCTTCCAAAGCCTTTATCAGTCCTGCCAGTTTGTTACCGGCATTCAATGCACTCATAACATTTTTAGCAGGCGACTGTAACAGCCCGATAATTTCACCGATAAGATCATTTTTGCTCTTGAGTGCTGTTAATGTTGTTAACTGGTCATCGCCCGCAAATACATCGCCATCAATAAAAGCCGCTTTAAGCTCAGGCTTTGTGCCATTGTTTGCCTTGCGAAAGGAACTGATGATCAATGCCGGTTCTTTGGCATTTTCTGAAAACAGCAAAGCGGTTACATTGTTTAATGAATCATACACGCCGCTGTACCTTTCATTGTCTAAAGACTCAAGCGCCTTTTTAATGAGGGTATTCTTTGCCACTTTCATTTCCACCTGCTTGTCGAAGCAGGCCCGGCGCAATTTAACTACCTGTGATACAGATAAAGATTCGGTATCGGTAATGTAAAAATTATTGTATTGTGCGAACTTGCCTTTCAGCAATTCAATCACCTCGTTTTTTTCCTGTTTGGTCATACAAAAAGATTTTTGTGCTGTTAAAGCATTAGTTCATAAATGATTTGGTGTCAATAGCAATGCCGGGGCTCATGGTACTGGCCATAAATGCACTTTTTAAATAAATGCCTTTGGCGGTTGACGGTTTGGCCTTAATAATGGCATTGATAAACTCCTGGCTGTTTTCAGCAATCTTTTCAGGCGTAAAACTTACGCGTCCAACAGATGCATGAATGATACCGGCTTTATCAACCTTAAATGCTATTTTACCACCCTTTACTTCATTTACGGCAGCGGCCACATCATTGGTAACGGTTCCTGTTTTGGGATTGGGCATCAGGTTACGGGGACCTAATATTTTACCTAATTTACCAATTTTAGGCATCACGGAAGGGGTGGCTACAATTACATCCACGTCTACCCATCCGCCTTCGATTTTGGTTACAAATTCATCCAATCCCACATAATCAGCGCCTGCGGCTCTTGCAGCTTCTTCTTTATCGGGTGTACAAAGTACCAGTACTCTTTTTGTTTTACCAGTCCCGTGAGGTAGGGTTACCGTACCCCGGATGGCCTGATCCGCTTTTTTAGGATCAACCCCCAAACGAAGGTGGATGTCAACAGAACTGTCGAATTTTGTGGTATTCACTTCCTTAACAAGGGAGGAAGCTTCCTTAAGTGAATACACTTTGGTTTTATCTATTTTAGCTTCCGAAGCTTTTCTTTTCTTACTGATTGCCATTTTCTTTCAGTTTTTTGGAAAGTGAAGATTTAATTTTCCCATGGGGCTTTACCATCAACAGTAAGTCCCATGCTGCGTGCCGTGCCGGCAACCAGGCGCATAGCGCTTTCAATAGTAAAGCAATTCAGGTCAGGCATCTTATCTTTAGCGATCAATTCTACCTGGTTCCAGCTTACTTTACCTACTTTGTTGCGGTTAGGCTCTTTAGAACCTTTTTGCACTTTGGCAGCTTCCAATAACTGAACGGATGCGGGGGGAGTTTTAATGATGAACTCGAAAGACTTGTCGGAATACACCGTAATCAATACGGGAAGTACTTTACCCATTTTATCCTGCGTGCGTGCATTAAACTGCTTGCAGAATTCCATGATATTGATACCCTTGGAACCCAACGCTGGACCTACAGGTGGCGCAGGATTGGCCTGCCCGCCTTTTACCTGTAGCTTTACATAGCCGGTAATTTCTTTTGCCATTTTTTACATTTTTTTGGTGTTAACGTGGCGCTTTCAGCGTCACTCCCAACAAAAAGAGCTTTTTGGGGCGGCAAAGATAGAGGGAATTTATTATTTGGCAAAATTAAAAGAGATAGCTGGGTTGGGAGGTATAAGGTTTAACGATAGGATAGTCCCCTGTAACTGTCCATGGCTGAAGACTGACCGGACGGCCTTCGAATTTATTCATATTGCTATGCTTTGGTTCTAATTATTCCCTGTTAATTGGCCGGTTGCAAGTTGCGATTGGGTTGCTATTTTCTTTGTTACTTTTTGCGGAAAAAGTAACCAAAAGCCGCACGAAAACGAATACTGCCCGTTTTCGTGAAGCACCCTGATTAAGCCGCACTACTACTGTGATTTCAGCTATAGAACGCTATTGCTTTCTCATCTTACAGTAGTCCGCACTATAGCTATTCTATTTGAGGGTTAAGATTGTTTTTCACTTCGGATGTTGAATTTGAAATTAGTTTGGTTCTTGTGATTTGTCTTTTGGTGCTTCTCCCCTGCACCTTGTAACCTGCAACTTTTTTCCCATTTCATTTCTCATACATCTCATTTCCCTAAAACCTCTTCCAGCTTATTGTGCAAGTCCTGTCCCCTCAGGTTTTTACCGATGATCCTGCCAGTGGGGTCGAGCAGTAAATTTTGGGGAATAGACTGGATGCCGTAAAGCTGTGCCACGGCATTATTCCAGAACTGCAGGTCGCTCACATGCGTCCAGGCAAGCTTATCATCGTGAATGGCCTTTAACCATGCGGCTTTAGCTCCCGGCCTGTCGAGGGATACGCCCAATACGGAAAAACCTTTGTTCTTATACTTATTAAAGGCGTTTACCACATTAGGGTTTTCGGCCCTGCACGGTCCGCACCAACTGGCCCAAAAATCAATCAGCAGGTATTTCCCTCTCAGTGAAGAAAGCGTTACCGGGTTTCCCAGGGTATCATCCTGCGTAAAATCGGCTGCCATTTGTCCAATACTGGTTCTTTTGGCAATATCCATGCGTTCTTTAAACTGCAATGCCGAAGGCCATGCTTTTGCTGCAGGCGAAAGCTGGTTAAACAGAGGTTCAATTTCATCAATATCTATATCATGCCCCGCATACTGCTGTAGTATAAGCAGCGACACAGGTGATGCAGGATGGGCCTTAATAAAAGAATGGAAAACGTTTTCTTTTATGCCTTTTTCGAGCAGACCGGCCTGGTCTTCGATCTCCTTCATTTTAGCAGTATTTCCTTCGCTACGGTATTGATTGTACGCATCCGATAATACCCGCATGCTGTCGTTAAAAGGCTTGCTCAGCGCCTCAAATTTTTTATAGTCTTTATGCGCGGAAGATCCTTTCCCTTTTACCCGGATATTGGAAAAGGAATCTATGCTGGTTACTTTTAGTTTGCCGGGCGCTAAAAAAAGTGTGGCCACATCTTTTTGCATATTCATTGGACCTTCGATATCCGTTTGCCCGGATTTGTATTTTACGCTTAACCGCGATAATACCGGCTCATTGATATTACCGGTAAACCGGTATTTACCATTTTGCACCTCTGCGCTGTCGGTAGCCCGGTTATTATCCACTACATAATAAAGATATACCCGGGCGGCGGTGTCTTTCAATTTTTTGAGCTTCCCCGAAATGGTAAAAGACCGGGTGACATCCGTTTGCGCCACAGTAAAAACAGGCGCCAGGATGCATAGAAAAAGTATAAGTGGTTTCATTGAAGAAATTTATCGTTTGTAATTGATGATTGCCTGGCAGATACAGGTTGCAAGTTACAAGTTGCAGTTTAATGCGTTATAGTTTATGGTTTGTGATTTATAATTTGGGTTTCGCTTCAATTCAGGATTTGCGGCAAATTACTGAATTTTGACTCCTTTCGGTGAGCATCGCTTTTACTGTAGGAGGAAAATAATGGGATTGACATAAATTCCGGCATTATGAAATCTTCTTGTTTTGTATCTTCGCCCATTACAACTTACTATGGTTTATATGAACATAGGAAGGAAAAATATAAAAGAACAGTTTAAACTAAAAATTCATGGAATCGAATGTCTTGTTCATCATAATTGGTGTTATATGCCTGATCGTGGGCGTGGTGGCGGGTAAATTTATTTTTGCCGTCAACACCAAAAAGCAGCTTGAAGAAGCTGAAAGCCAATCCCGTAAGATTATTGCCGAGGCGCAAACAGCTTCCGAAAACCTTAAAAAAGAAAAGCTGCTGGAAGCTAAAGAAAGATTCGTTCAGCTAAAATCCGAGCATGACAAGGAAGTGCTCGACAAAAACAAGAAAATAAATGATGCGGAAACCCGCATCCGGCAAAAAGAGCAGGCCCTGAATCAAAAATTGGAGAATATTGATAAACAGGTGAAGGAAAATGATGTGATCAAGGAAAACCTTAACCGCCAGATAGAGGTAGTTGGTCAAAAACGCACCGAATTAGAGAAGCATCAGGAAGAACATATCCGCCGCTTAGAAAAAATATCAGCACTTACAGCGGAAGAAGCGAAGGCGCAGTTACTTGAAACGCTTAAACAGGAAGCACAAACACGTGCACTGGTTATACAGCAGGAAATTATTGAAGATGCCAAGCTGAGGGCCAATAAGGAAGCCCGTAAACTGGTTATTCAAAGTATCCAGCGTACTGCAGCCGAACAAACCATTGAAAATACGGTTACCGTATTTAACCTTGAAAGCGATGAAATCAAGGGTCAGATCATTGGCCGCGAAGGAAGAAATATCCGGGCCATTGAAGCAGCCACAGGTGTGGACCTGATTGTGGATGATACCCCGGAAGCCATTGTACTTTCTTCTTTCGATCCCTTAAGAAGGGAAATTGCCCGCCTTGCATTGCAAAGACTGGTTACAGACGGGCGTATACATCCTGCCCGTATTGAAGAGGTGGTGGAAAAAACCAGGAAACAATTGGAAGAACAGGTGCTTGAAATTGGCGAAAGAACCGTTATTGAACTGGGTATTCACGGGCTGCATAAAGAACTGGTGCGCATAGTAGGAAAAATGCGTTTCCGTTCTTCCTATGGTCAAAATCTTTTGATGCACAGCCGCGAGGTGGCCAATTTATGTGGTGTTATGGCGGCTGAACTGGGACTTAACCCCAAATTGGCCAAGCGTGCGGGACTTCTGCACGATATTGGTAAGGTTCCCGATGAGGAAACTGAACTGAGCCACGCTTTATTAGGCGCTAAACTGGCAGAAAAATATGGTGAAAATCCTGCCGTAGTAAATGCTATCGGCGCCCACCACGATGAGATGGAAATGCAGTATGTAATCTCTCCTGTTGTTCAGGCATGCGATGCCATCAGCGGCGCACGTCCGGGGGCACGCAGGGAAATTATGCAGCAATACCTCACGCGTATCCGTGAACTGGAAACCCTCGCTTTAACCTACCCCGGCGTTGAAAAAGCTTATGCCATACAGGCCGGCCGTGAATTAAGAGTAATTGCGGAAGCCGATAAAATGACCGATGCCGACAGCGAAAAACTAAGCTTTGAAATAGCGCAGAAAATACAAACGGAAATGACCTATCCCGGGCAAATTAAAGTAACCGTTATCCGAGAAAAAAGAGCGGTGAATGTGGCGAGATAGATGTGTTACAGGTTTCAGGTTACAAGATAACAGGGTGTATTTCCGTGTAACCTGAAACTTGCACCCTGTAACATCTTTCCGATAATTTGTTTTGGTATTTCAGCATCGCATTGTTACCTTTGCGTCCCTTAAAAATTTGTAGTCATGAGCACAGCAGTACAATTTGTTCACGAACAATTGACCACTTCCAAAACATTTCCTAAATTCAAGGCAGGCGATAACATTACTGTTAATTATAAAGTAGTTGAAGGAAACAAAACCCGTATCCAGGGTTTTAAAGGCGATGTGATCAAACGCCAGGGTACCGGGCACACCGCCACTTTTACAGTTCGTAAAATTTCTGATGGTGTGGGTGTGGAAAGAACCTTCCCCCTGTTTTCGCCCAATATTGATTCGGTTACTCTTAATAAAGTGGGTAAAGTGCGTCGTGCCAAACTATACTTTTTGCGTAGCCGCAGTGGCAAAAGTGCCAGGATTAAAGAAAAAAGAGCGGGAGTATAAACAACTGATCTCTAAAAAATATTATATATCGAACGGGAACCTCAGGGTTTCCGTTTGTTGTTAAACCCAGGTTAACCTCAAAGGGAATTTTATAAATTGGTTGTTCAACCAATTAAAATTGTAACTTTGTTTGCTCAACTTTAAATATTTTATACCATGCTTTTACTGAACTACAATTCGTTATTGATATCAATGCCGGGTGGTACCGAGTGGATACTGATCATCCTTGCTGTGCTGATCCTTTTTGGAGGTCGCAAAATCCCTGAATTCATGCGTGGTTTGGGACGTGGTATCCGTGAATTTAATGATGCCAAAACCAATGTCAAAAAAGAAATAGAAGAGGGTATGTCTGAAAAAGAAACTACGCCCGCTACCAACAATACCACCAGCAAGCAACAGGCTTAAATCAATTCATTCAACAGCATAATATTTTGCCGGCTGTAATAAAGATTTGTCTTTATTATGCCGGCATTTTTTTACGATGTGGCGGAAAATAATCCGCTATACTACCTATGTAACCTACCCGCTGATCAGTACCCGCCCGTTTTCTTTTACAGACCGGTAAACAGCTTCAACCACTTTTATATCTTTCAGCCCTTCTTCACCCGGCACCAGTACCGGCGTGTTCTGCAATATAGCGAGGGCATCTTCATCCATTTGTTTGGCCTGCTCGTTAGGAATAACGGCATTAAGCAATTTGCCATCACTGGTAATGCCTTTAATGCCGCTGTACGCCTGAAAAGGTTCGAGTTTGTACCAGCCTTTGGTGCAGGTAACATGCAGGCTGTTCATGCTTTTACCAAAACTGGTTTCGCATTCGGTGATCGCCCCGCCTGGAAACTCCAGTCTGAACGCCATCGTCTCATCCACTTCTTTATAAATATCCGGGCGGGTGGTACTTTGTTTTGCCGTTACCGCTATGGGTTCTTCACCTGTAGTATACCGGGCGGCATTTAAAGGATATACACCCATATCGTACATAGAGCCGCCACCCATTTCCTTCTTTTGTTTCCAGTGATCTGTGCGGGAATCGAAATAACCCGCCCTTGCTGATACCTGTGTAATGGCGCCGTAGGTTTTATCTTTTCTGAACTGTATGATGCGCTGTGTATTGGGCTCGTGCTGCATACGGTAACCGATGCTGAGCTTTACCTTGTTTTTTTTACAGGCATCAATCATTGACCGGCATTCCGCAGCAGTAACAGCCATAGGCTTTTCGCACCACACGTGCTTACCTGCATTGGCGGCTTTAATAACATATTCGGCATGCATGGAAGGCGGCAGCACAATATAAACAACATCTATATCCGGGTTGTTGGCTATATCATCAAAACTTTGATAGTTATAGGTGTTTTTTTCGGCAATATGGTATTGTTGCTGCCAGTGTTTGGCTTTATCGGGTGTGCCGGTTACAATACCCGTTAACCGGCAATGTTTGGTAAGCTGCAATGCAGGCGCCAGCAAATCGGTACTGTAATAACCCAATCCAACCAGGGCAACACCCAATTTTTCTTTTTGGGGAGCAGTACAGGCCAATGAAAATGCTTCGCTGCCAATCGTTAATGCAGCCAAACTGCCAAGGCTGTTTTTTATAAATATACGCCGTGTATGCATGATGGTGAGTTTGGTTAAGAATAATGCCTGAAATAAGCAGCAATACCAAAGATCAATTTTTTTGATATGGTATTTTCTGTTTCTCCCTGTCTTAAATATATGGCTTTTTACCTGTAATATGTTGGTTTACTGCGTAAAACCTGTGTAAAAAATGATATTCCCGGTGCTTATTATACTTTCTATTTGATGCAAACAACGGAGGATCCTTATTCATTAAGGTGAATGGATATAAAATCACGATAGAAAGGCATTCATCCTATAAAACAGCACTGCAGTCGAAAACAGGTACTCATTCCGCCGGTAGGCAACACTTTTTACGTTTATAGATGAAATAAGTTTTTATGAAAACAATACTCGCCCTCTTCGCACTGATTGCATCAGCTGGCACTGTAAAGGCGCAAACCAACACTTATCATTTCATGTCGGGCCAGCAGCAGCAGGTACAATATGATTCAGCAAACAAGGTATACTTTATTGACCGCGAAATCAATAATGTTTCTCAAATACACATCGAAAACAATATCATCTCTTTTGTTACCACAAACAGCAGAAAAAACAGCGTGTTTATAAACAATATGAACCTGGAATCTTTAACCAGTAAAGTGAGTTTTACGCTGAATGGCCGCGATACCCGCAGCGGTAAACAGGTAAAGCTTGGCTTTTGGTTTATTGACGGTGTACTGGAAGAAGTGAGCTACGCGAACGAAGCCGTACATCACAGCATAGCGTACAAGGATATTTCTGATGTGAATGAAGCATCTGCCAATTCCATCGCTGTTGTACAACATTTAAATAATTAAAAAGTATAAACAATACTTTGCCCTGATCCGTACCCCTTTTCCCTACACCCGGGCATCTGTGAAAACAGGTGCCCTTTTTATTTTGGGAACAGGCTTACTTTATAACCTTGTGTATCAAAAATGATCAGTTGACTTCCATGGTGGGTTTAAAACACATAGACACAGTATCAGAGAAGATGATGATCAACTACCCGCGTGCTTAGCAAACTGCATTTCATGTAATTTGGCATAAAATCCTTCCTGCTCCAGTAATTCAGTGTGTGTTCCTGCCTCTTTGATCTCTCCTTTATCCAATACAATTATTTTATCGGCTTTCCGGATTGTAGACAGCCGGTGTGCAATAACAATAGAAGTGCGTCCTTCAATTAAAGTATCAATGGCATGTTGTATCAGGTGTTCACTTTCCGTATCTACCGAAGAAGTGGCTTCATCGAGGATAAGAATGGAAGGATTATACAGCAGTGCACGGATAAAAGACAGCAACTGGCGCTGACCCAATGATAACGTGCTGCCTCTTTCCATTACATTGTAATCGTACCCGCCCGGTAGCTGCATAATAAAATCATGCATCCCTATTAATTTTGCCGCATGTATTACCGCATCCCTGCTAATGGCATCATTGCGGAGCGTTACATTATCCTGTATGGAGCCCGAAAATAAAAACACATCCTGCAGCACCACGCCTATCTTGCTGCGCAACGCATCCAGTTTATACTGGTCAATGTTCACATCATCAATGTATATAGCGCCTTTCTGAATATGGTAAAGCCTGTTGATTAAACTGATAATGGATGTTTTTCCGCTTCCCGTATGTCCTACAATAGCAAGGGTTTCGCCCGGCTGTATAACAAAAGAGATGTCCTTTAAAACAAAATTGTCTTTATTATAAGCAAACCATACATTTTTAAATTCTACTTTTCCCTTAACGGCTGAAGGCGTATGACTACCTTCCCGTACAATAAAGTCCGGGTTATCTAATACTTTAAATATCCGCTCACTGGCTACCATACCCATCTGCAATACATTGAACTTATCTGCTATCATCCGCAACGGGCGGAACAATAAGTTCAGGTAAAGAATAAAGGCGATCATTACCCCTAAAGTTGCATCACCCTGTGCGGCATCCCGGGCGCTCCACCATATCATTAAGCCCATAGATACCGCCATTATAATTTCCACAAAAGGGAAGAAAACAGAATACGCAAAAATAGCCCTGATATTGGCGTTACGGTGTTCCCTGTTGATTTTCTTAAACTTGGCAAACTCCCTGTCTTCCGCGGCAAATGCCTGCACAATGGGCATGCCTGTTATGTGTTCCTGCGCAAAGGCGTTCAGTTGGGCAACCGCGTTCCTTACTTTTTGAAAAGATACATTCACACTTTCTTTAAACCACCAGGTTACAATAATTAAAACGGGAAGTATGGCCATACACACCAGGGTGAGCTTCCAGTCGGTAAAAAACATCACACCCAAAATAGCAACAATAGAAAGCAGATCAGCAACAATAGATATAAGACCTTCTGAAAAAATATCATTTACCGCTTCTATGTCGTTGATGGTACGCGTGGTTAGTGTTCCAATGGGGGTTCTGTCGAATTGCGACAGGTTAAGATGGATCACTTTTTTATATACGGTAATGCGAAGATCCTTTACAACCGTTTGCCCAAGCCATGAGGTAAGAAAAGAAAAATAAAACCGTAAAGCGGTTTCAGCCAAAAGCAGGCCAATTTGTATAATGGTAATAACAATTACCGTATTTACCAATCCGCCCCTGATGTATTTATCTACCGTTACCTGGATGAGCCACGGACGCACCGGCGACATCACAGCCAGTACAATAGCCAATGTTATAGAAATGAAGAATTGCTTTTTATAGGGCGCTGCATATTTAAATACCCGCTTAAGCAAACTGAAGTCAAATATTTTTTTGGGTGCTGATCGTACTGGCATAATTCGAAAGCAAACCTACGTAAATTTTACTTGTTCATTGTTTCAACTAATCTGTTTCCCGGGGCAGAACTACTATCATCTGCATATCCAGCTGACCAAACCACCAATGAGCAACAAAATATATTTTCAACTACAAAAAATATTTTATCAGGTTCATCAGGGAAAAATTTCCTGTACACTATGCAAATAAATCTTCCATCAGCACTTCCGCCTGTATACGACCAAGATAGTATTCATTTTTCCGGGTACCATAAGTAGTGATCATGGTAAGGAACAACGTCTTTTTTGTACCGGTTTCAGCGCGGAAAACATTTAGTTTCGTATCCAGTTCGGCAGCGTATTTTTTATCTATCACGAACTCGTTGCCGGAAAATTTCATTTCACAAATACTGATACAGCGATCCTGCCGGTCGAGCAGCAGGTCAATCTGTGCGCCTTGCGCTCCTTTTCCAGGTGCATATCTCCAGGTGGCGGCATTCATCAATACACCTTCTATCCCGAGCCTGCGCCTGATCTGTAATACATGTTTCTGGCAAACGGATTCAAAAGCAAAGCCGCTCCAGCTAATATAGGCAGGCGTTCCATATTGCCGGAGCCAGGCGCCGCCCGCGGTGTCCTTTGCATGCTCAATGAATTTCAGGTAAAACAGCGAGTATTCATCTGACAGCTTATAAATACCTTCGTTGGTATTTTTTTGAAAAGGAACGTAAGGCGTAATAAAACCCGATTCTTCCAGCTCCTGCAAGATCCGGGAAGTGGTGCCACCGGAAGTAAAGCCGCATTCGTTGATAATTTCATTACGCGAGAGGCCTTTTCCTTTGGCAGCCAGTGCGCGGATTACCCGTTCATGATTTTCCGAATGGGCAAACAGCGATTTATAGAGATTGCTGAATTCAATTTTTAAAGGACCGTCTTTGGTAAAGCAAAGCCGGTCTATTACCTGGGCAGCGCTTTCTCCGGGGTTAACGTTTCGCAGGTAGTGTGGTATGCCACCCATAGCCATATATAATTGTAGCTGGTTGTATTGGTCGAGTATAACACCTTTACTTTTCAGGTATGCCTGTGTTTCTCCCAGCGTAAATGGAAGCAACCGGATCGTTTGGGTGACCCGGTTATGGAGACCGCCCCGGTTGTTAATGATCCTGTCTATCATCCAGGAAGCAGCCGATCCGCAGATAATTACTTTTAAATGGGATTTTTTGGAAGCGGAAGCGTTCCACCAGTGGTCGAAGGCTTGCAGAAAACCAGACTTACGGGTGTCAGTCCAGGGAAACTCATCAAAGAAAATAACGGCAGGTTTACCGGAAGGAAGTGTATCAAGATAGGTGTCCAGCATCGTAAATGCCTGTAGCCAGTTGGCAGGGATAGCCAGGGCCACGGCGCTTTTGGCAGCCAGTTGGAGCGTCCGGCTGAAATTTTCAAGCTGCGTTTTCATTGTAGCCCCGTGAATGCCGGTAAATTCGAATACCATCTCATCTTTACAGAAAGTACGTACGAGATATGTTTTGCCTACCCGGCGGCGGCCGTAGATGGCGATCAGTTCGGATTCAGGGCTTGCCAGCCTGGCCGCCAGTATTTTCTGCTCCGCAATGCGCCCGGTGATCTTCATAAATGTTTATTTCCATCCAAAATTAGCATTTTTATGCTATTTTGGACAAATATATAAAATTATATTGAGCCAATTTTTGGTAAAAAGACAGATTTTGGACGAATATAAGCGGCAACCCTTACCAACATCCTCCGACACATTGACTAAAATGGAAGATTTGACTTTATACTTACACAGACTTTTAAACCAAGGTGACTACGAAACAGCGAGAAAATTCGTATTAGAAACCCTTGACCAGGAAATTAAAGACAATACGGCAACAACAATCAGGCAAATAGAATTATACGGATTTCTAATTGACATCGGTTGCGACACTTCAAATGATATTGCCTAACTTAATACCGGTTATCGTTTATTTGCGCTGTTTGTCTATTACTTTTTTTTGAACAGCTCAAATTACATTATTTGCCATTATGGTTAATGTACTCCATAGAACCATCCGCCTTCCTTTATCTGAGCGTTTTGTACCGGTAAGGTACGCCCTTGTTCATGCCGCATACTGGATCATGATCACCGCTTTTTTTATTTATGAGAAAAAATACATGATCGTAAAAGCAGGACTTCCCTCCTTTGTTACCTGCGTATCTGTGCGGCTGCTGTTGCTTATCGCCATTGCATATATCAACCTGCATTACCTGCTTCCCCGGTACCTGCTTACCGTCAAATACCTGAAATATTTTTTTTTCGTATTGCTTTCCATAGCCGGGTACCTGCTGGTACAGGGATTGTTCGATATTTTTTTATATGGTTACGTTCTTGGGCCTATGAGAAGAAATTTCTTTTGGGAAACGATCTCTTATAATTTCTTCAGCACGCTATGGTATATCGGTATTATGGTGGCGCTAAAATTTAGTATTGACTGGTACGAACAAAAACGGATCCTTCAAAAAATCGCAGTTGAAAAATTGCAGGCCGAAGTAAATTATCTCCGCTCGCAGGTAAATCCGCATTTCCTTTTTAATGCGCTCAATAACCTGTATTCACTCACGCTAAAAAAATCGGACGCGGCTCCGGATGTAGTATTGCGGTTGTCGGATATGATGGAGTATATGCTCTACGACAGCGATGATACTTTTGTGCCGCTGGAAAAGGAGGTGCAGTACCTGCGCAATTATATTGAACTGGAAAAATTAAGATACGGCGAACATGCAGATATACAATTAAAGACAGAAGGGGATATGTCGTGCATTATGATTGCCCCTCTTTTACTGCTGCCTCTGGTAGAGAATGCTTTTAAGCATGGTGCAAGCAGGTCTGCCGGCAAATCGTGGCTGCGTTGTACAGTTAAAGCAACAAATCATGACCTGCATACCACTGTTGAAAACAGCAAACAGCCGGGCGATACCCGTAATCATGCAAAAGGAGGGATAGGACTAACAAACCTGAATAAACGCCTGGAATTATTATATCCCGGCAGGTATTCGCTTGATATACGTAACCAGGAAGATCATTTTTATGTTTCATTACACATCCGGTTCTCATGATGCTGAATTGTATTATCATAGACGATGAGCCACTGGCCTGCGATGTACTGGAAGATCATCTGCACAAACTGGAGGATGCCCGTTTACTGCACACCTTTCATAATGCCGGTGATGCATTGCCATTTCTGCAAAACCAGGCCGTGGACATCCTTTTCCTTGATATTGAAATGCCTGAAATAAGCGGTATAGCGCTT
This sequence comes from Agriterribacter humi, assembly GCF_009192765.1. Classification (GTDB taxonomy): domain Bacteria; phylum Bacteroidota; class Bacteroidia; order Chitinophagales; family Chitinophagaceae; genus Agriterribacter; species Agriterribacter humi. The sequence continues at coordinate 14,485 of NZ_VOHQ01000024.1, forward strand.
TTAAAAAAACTTCGGCACCCCCCACTTACTGTTTTTACAACGGCTTACCGCGATTATGCTTTTGAAGGATACGAGTTGGGTGTAATAGACTTTTTACTGAAGCCTGTGTCTTTTCCAAGGTTTGTGCAGGCTGTGGAAAAGGCCAAGGATTTTTTGATGCTCAAAGAACAAAATGCATTGCTTGAAGAAGATGGCAATACACCGGGCTTCGTGTTTGTAAAGAGCGGTGTACAAAAAATTAAGCTGCAATTTGACGAGGTAACCTATATCCAGGGTTTGAAGGATTACGCCATTATACACCATACCGGGGGGAAGGTTGTAATTAAGGGCCCGGTAAAATCCATGCATGCCATTTTCCCGGAAAAGCTTTTTATGCGGGTGCATAAGTCGTTCATTGTAGCTAAAGAGAAAATTATAAGAATAGAAAGAAGCAAGATTATTTTAAAAGATCACCAGGTGCCTATAGGCAGAAACTATAAGGAAGAAGTGGAGCAATGGATGACAGGTAAAAGATAAAGCGCTATGGAAACTGCCTGAACACTGTTAACCGCATCAGCAATTCGGCAAAAATAAACCCAATTGCCATTAATGCAAGCGGATGAAAGCGCTCGGTATACAACCGGGTAGTAGTAATATTAATTTTTGTTTTTTCAAGCTGATCTATTTCCCGGTAGATCGCTTCAAGTCCCTGGTTGGCTTTGGCACGAAAATATTGCCCTCCTGTTTCAGCCGCAATTTCTTTTAACAGGGGTTCATCAATATTCACTTTTTCCTGTTGCATAATGATTTGTCCCCCCGGCCCCGGCACTGGCGTGCTGGCATAACCAATCGATCCCATACCAATGGTATACACCTTAACTCCCATAGATTTGGCAATTTCTTTGGCCGTTTTGGGATCAATCAACCCGCCGTTGTTTTCACCATCGGTAAGCAATATTACCACTTTGCTTTTGGCTTCACTGCTGCGTAAGCGGTCAACGCTTGTGGCCAACCCCGATCCTATTGCTGTTCCATCTACCAAAAACCCTCCATCCACCTGGTATATCTGCGATTCCAATACGGCATGATCACCCGTAACCGGGCATTGCGTAAAGCTCTCCCCCGCAAATATTACCAGTCCTATCCGGTCTGCCGGCCGGTTCCGCACAAAATCTCCCGCAACTTTTTTGGCTGCCTCCAGCCTGTTGGGATGAAAATCCTGGGCCAGCATGCTGCCGCTTACATCAAGGCACAGCACAATATCTATTCCTTCTCCTTCCACATTTTTTTCATCGTTATGGGTTTGCGGCCTGGCCAGCGCCAGGATAATACAGGTAAGCGCCAGCATCCGCAATACAAAAGGAATATACCTGAGCTTGCTTTTGAGTGAATGGGTATTGCGGAAACTTTTAAGTGAAGAAACCATCATGGTACCGCGCAGCCTGCCGGCATAACCGATATACCACCCTGCCAGTACGGGAATAATCAGCAGCAGGAACAATACCCCGGGATATGCAAATTCGATATGTTCAAAATAATCTCTGAGCACTTTTATTGTTTTAAATGATCCAGCGCCCTTATCACTTTTTCGATAGTATGCAGTGAGGCGGAAGCCAGATCCTTCCCTGGCTGATACCTGGCGAACTTAACGGCATCGGATATGCGCAATGCTTCAGCAGTTTCACTTACCATTTGTTTATCCAGCATACTGTTAAGCAGCAACAACAATTCATCTGTTGTTTTTTGTAAAGCCGGGATGCTGAATCTCCTTTCTGTATACACTTTAAATATGCCTGTTAATACACTGTACTGTTTTTTCCATTCCTCATTATTTGCCAACTGTTCGGACTCCAGCGCACGGAGCCTGTTTAATGCTTCTTCCAGCGGGGAAAGGGGGCTGGTATGCGCACCGGCAGCTATTGGCTTACCCGTTCTTGATTTTAGCCATAACCATACTAAAATGCCCAGTGCCGCTAATGATAATATGCCCGCCACCCAGTACCACCAGGGCGTTTTTGCATCGGGCACATCAATGATCTCTCTTATATCGTGATAGGTACTGTCTTTTAATTGTACGGGAACAATGGTTAGCGCCAGCGAATCGGTATACACTATTTTTTTATTGATGCTAACCCCCAAAGCAGGGATCATCCATATGCCCTGGTCAAAACCGGTAATGGTAAAAGTCTGGCGATATGTTGTAACCGATGCCTCAGCAACAGAATCTACGGGCGACCGGTTTAATATTTCAAGATGATTAAAACTGTCGGGCAGGTTAAACCATTGGATTAACGGGAGACCGGCAGTTGTTTTTACTTCTACTTTCAATTCAACGGGCTCGCCTATCAATACATGATCACGGTTTAAAGAAGCTTTTACTGAAGCAGTTTGAGCAACAACGGTACCTGTAAAAAAAAAGCAGGTTACCGGCAAAGCAAGCAGGAAAAAAAAACACTTTTGTAAAAGGCCGCCCCGGCGGTGGATGAATGTAAAACAAAATGGTTTGCTGTTATAATTACATCCAAAATCAGAATTACCCTGCCGCCCTGAAATATGCCATTCTATGTATATACTCTTTTTCATTGCAGGTTGCCGTCCGTCATTTTACTTTGCCGATTTCTTTCGTTTTAAAAAAAACTTTTGCAATACTTTTACGTAATCCTCATCGGTGCGCAGGTAAAGCAGATCGGCACCCGATTTTAAAAAAGAAAGCCGGCAGGCTTCCTCGTTCAGCACAAATTGTTCGTGATAATTATACTGTACCATTTTATCATTGGTATCAATCCATTGTGTTCTGCCCGTTTCCGCATCCCTCACCTGTGTTATACCAATTTCGGGTAGGTCCATATCCATTTTATCGTATACTTTAATACCAATTACGTCATGCCGGTTTCCGGCAACTCTTAAAGGATCATCATATTGCTCTACCATGAAATCGCTCAGGATAAAAGCAATGCTTTTTTGCTTAACCGCATTATTAAAAAACCGTACCGCTTCATTAAGATTAGTGCCTTTGCTTTTGGGTTGTACCGTTAATAACTCCCTAACGATATAGAGTACATGCTCTTTTCCTTTTTTGGGAGGAATATAAAATTCAATTTTATCGCTAAAAAAAATTACCCCTACTTTATCATTATTCGTTACGGCAGAAAAAGCCAGTACGGCGCATACTTCTGTGATCAGGTCTTTCTTTAGCTGATGCACGGTTCCAAACAATGAGCTGGCACTAATATCTACCAGCAGCATCATCGTAAGCTCTCTTTCTTCTTCAAACAGCTTACTAAAAGGAGCCCCCATGCGTGCAGAGACATTCCAGTCAATAAAACGAACATCATCGCCGGCACTGTACTCTCTTACTTCTTTAAACACCATTCCCCGGCCTTTGAACGCCGTATGGTATTCGCCGGTAAAGAGATTGGTAGTGAGCTTTTTGCTCCTGATCTCCAGTTCTTTTACTTTCTTTAATATGTCTGCTACGCTTAAAGTGCTGCCTGCACTTTTAACGTTAACGCGTTTTTTTGTTTTCAAATTGTTGTATTAGCTGTCAGCAATGAGCCGTCAGCTTTCAGTTGAGTAACTACTAATGATAAGCTACGTTCTCCTTCTTTCACGGCTCACTTTTCACCTCTTATCTTTTTTTCCTTCGGATTTAAAATTTATATTTTATTTGTTTTTTGTGATTTGGTTCTTGCTGCTTTACATTCCCTTCGAATTTCGCGTTTCAGGCTTCGGATTTAATATTTGCCTGTTCTGCTGAGGAACGAAGCATCTGTATATAATTTGGTTTTTGATGCTTTGTCATCCGCGGTTTGAGGGTTCCTTCGTTGCGTACCGACCGATTTCATCCACATTTCCCCTCGCTCTAAACCGATGAGGCTTCCCTACCCTGCAATTGCCAGCCCGAAACCTCATGGGTTTCGCTTCTCACGGTACATTCACTGCCCGTAATATTTCTTCAACCACAATTTCCGCGTTAATATTTTCAGCTTCCGCTTCATAGGTTAACCCTATGCGATGGCGGATCACATCTTTGGCAATACTTCTTACATCTTCGGGAATTACATATCCCCGCTTGCTTAAAAAAGCATGTGCTTTAGCCGCCAGTGCCAGGTTAATGGATGCACGGGGCGAACCCCCATAAGCGATCAGCGGCTTTAATTTATCTAACCGGTATTGCGATGGATTACGTGTGGCGAAAACAATATCCAGTATATAGTTTTCTATCTTTTCATCCATATATACTTCCCTCACCAGGTCTCTTGCCTGCAATACTTCCAGTGTGCTCACCACCTGTTTTACATCGGGTATTTTAGTGCGATTCAAATTTTGACGAACAATAAGCAGTTCTTCTTCCCGGCTGGGATAATCTATGATCACTTTTAGCATAAAGCGGTCAACCTGTGCTTCCGGCAAAGGATAGGTCCCTTCCTGGTCAATGGGATTTTGTGTTGCCAGCACCAAAAAAGGCTCATCTAATTTATAGGTAGATTCGCCAATGGTTACCTGCCTTTCCTGCATGGCTTCCAGCAAAGCGCTCTGCACTTTAGCAGGGGCGCGGTTAATTTCATCGGCCAATATAAAATTGGCAAAAATGGGGCCCTTACGCACCACAAATTCATGCTTTTGCTGGTGATAGATCATGGTTCCAATTACATCGGCGGGCAACAGGTCGGGCGTAAACTGTATGCGGCTGAATTTGGCATGCACCGCCTGGGCCAGCGACTTTATAGAAAGGGTTTTCGCCAGTCCCGGAACGCCTTCCAGCAGCACATGTCCATTGCTCAATAGCCCGATCAGCAGCCGGTTAATCATATATTGCTGACCAACAATGATTTTAGCGATTTCGCTTTCCAAACGATCAACAAAGGAACCGGCCTCCTGTATCCTTTCATTTAACCGGCGGATATCTTCTGCAGTTTGTAACATAATGTATAAAGCGGATTTATGTGGTATAAGGCGTAACCTACCTGGTTTTGTAACGCAATGATACGCCTGAAGTTGCAAAGCCTTTGCCAAAAATTACTGAACAGGTCATTCTTTGTTTTTAGAATCTATTATAATGGTCACCGGCCCATCGTTGATGAGTGCCACTTTCATATCGGCTCCAAAAACACCTGTTTGTATCTTTTTTCCCAAATCCTGTTCCAGTTGTGCAATCGTTTTTTCATACAGGGGTATTGCAAAATCACCTTTACTTGCCCTGCTGTACGAAGGGCGGTTACCTTTTTTGGTAGAAGCATGCAAAGTAAACTGGCTCACCAATAAGATATCTCCGCCGGCATCTTTTATACTTACATTCATCACACCCTCTTCATCATTAAAAATACGCATATTCACCATCTTGGCGCTTAGCCATTCCAGGTCTTCTGTACTATCGGCATCGGTTATACCCAACAATACCAGCAGTCCTTTTTTAATGATACCGGTTATTTTTCCTTCCGTCGTAACCGAAGCTTCCGAAACACGTTGTATTACTGCACGCATGAATGTTTGCTTTGCTCCGCTGCAAGTTAATGTGAAAACAAATTGGCGGAAAAAAACTAATTTCCCTGTACAATCCAATGCTTATATGTGCATTGAACAAATGATAAGCAACCGGCAAGGTACAGATAACGTAGTATGAGCAAAGTAAACATCCATAAGGAAATAATATTTAAAACTGCCAGGAGCGGTGGTAAAGGCGGTCAAAACGTTAACAAGGTGGAGACCATGGTGGAAGGATATTTTGATATTGACCGGTCGGACCTTTTAGATGAAGAACAAAAGCAACTGGTAAAGCAAAAGCTCCCCAATAAAATTAATGCCGAGGGACTATTGCTGGTGAAATCGCAGGCAGAGCGCACGCAGTTGGGCAATAAGCAATTGGTGGTAAAAAAGATGAACGACCTCATTAACCAATCCTTAATAAAACCCCGCAAAAGAATAGCCAGCAAACCCAGCAAAGCCGCTAAACAAAAGCGGATTGATGAAAAGAAAATAAAGGGGCAAATAAAGGAAGGAAGACGCAGGGTTAGACCGGAGGAATGAGACAACGCGGGTGCGTTCCAAATCAGCTACGCAGCATGGCTACCGTAAAAACTCAATCACATATCACCATTTTCTTTCTCCCTTTTTTAGCATTATCTTTAAGATACCATTATGAAAGCAGGTTCCGGTTATATTTTATGCGCCTTTTTATTCCTGCTGTGCGGCTGCCAGAAAGAATTAAAAAACGATAATAGTACAGGAAAATCCTATACTGTTCACATCGTATTCCAGCCTGTTGTACAAGGTCAGCCTTTGGTCTTCAATCAACCCTATACCAATGCTTTTGGCGAAGATTATACGGTTACCGCCTTTAGGTTTTATGTAAGTGCTTTATCGCTGAAAAACAACAATACCGGCTTACCGGTAGCCGGTGAAGTTAAATACCGGCTGGCAGATGCAGCCATTGGCAATACCCTTTCCTTCACCGTTTCCACTGATCAAAATATCTTCAATGGTCTTTCTTTCCAGATAGGAGTAGATAGCATTGATAACGTAAGCGGCGCCCGGAGCGGCGACCTTGATCCGGCCAAAGGCATGTTCTGGACATGGAACAGTGGCTATATTATGGCCAAGCTCGAAGGGGCTTCTTCTTATTCTGTTGTTCCCGATGGTAATTTTACCTACCATATTGGCGGATTTAGCGGGGAAAACCAAACCATCCGTTCCATTTTACTTTCCACCCCGCAAAACCAGCAGATAACGCTAAAGGATGATCGTATGATCACCATACTTGTTAATGGCGATATTGATAAATGGTTCCACGGAGCACATGCTTTATCCATTGCTTCCAATGCCTTTGTGCACAGCCCCGGTTCATTAGCCAAATTATATGCAGATAATTATGCTGCCATGTTTAGTATTGCTTCAATCACGGAAGAATGATGCAGCGTACGGTCATATCAATCCTTATTGTCCTGTTGGGCGGATTTTTGTTCCTGGAGGCCTGTAAAAAACAGGAAGATGCAACCCCCGCACTTATACCGCTACAGTTCACTGTTCCCTCGGGTTTTCCGGAGCCCGTTTATAAATTTGAAAATAACCCGCTTACACAGCAGGGATTTGCATTAGGAAAGAAATTGTTTTTTGACGGGCGTCTTTCCAAAGACGGTAATTTCCCCTGCGCCTCCTGCCACCAGCAGTTTGCCGCGTTTGCCACATTTGATCATCCTTTCAGTCATGGTTTTAACAACCAGTTCACCACCCGCAATGCCCCCGGCTTGTTTAATGTGGCATGGATGAAGGAACTGCACTGGGATGGAGGCATCAACCATATAGAAGTGCAGCCGCTGGCGCCCATAGTTGCTGAAAATGAAATGGCGGAAACCATAGATAATGTAATTGCCAAACTAAAGGATGATGTCGCCTACCGGCAAATGTTCAAAACGGTTTTTGGCAATGAAGAGATCAATTCGCAAAGAATGCTCAAAGCATTAACGCAGTTTGTTGCTATGCTGGTTTCGGCCGATTCGAAATACGATAAAGTAAAAAGGGGAGCAGCTTCTTTTACGGAAGCCGAGGAGGCTGGCTACCAGGTTTTCCAGGTAAAATGCGCTGCCTGTCACACGGAACCGCTATTTACCGATAATTCGTTCCGAAATACCGGCCTGCCGGTAAACGATATAGTAAAAGATATAGGTCGTATGCGGATCACCGGCAATGCTGCCGATTCGCTGAAGTTTAAAGTGCCGAGCCTCAGAAATGTATTCCTCACTTTCCCCTACGGGCACGATGGCCGCTTTTATTCCGTGGGCGCTGTAATAGACCATTACCGTTCGGCTGTAGTTAACGGACCTACCACCGATCCGCTCGTAAAAGATAAAATAACGATCAGCGATTACGAAAAGCAGGATCTGCTGTCTTTTTTACGAACACTCACCGACTCTGCTTTTATCGGGGATAAAAGATTTGCCCAGGCGGAGTAAGCATCTGCTATATTTTTACATGCGCCCAGTTCTCTTTGGTTTTAATACGGTGAATTTGCATATCGGATACGCCGTATTTTTCGGCGATGGACTTGAGCGTATTTTTTTCTTTCAGCAATTTCTTTATCCCCTTCACCTTTCTGATATCAAGTTTCTCCCCTTTTTTTGTTGGATTTTCTTTGCGCCTTTTTATTGCAGCCTTCACCCGTGGATTCTTTTTGTTATGCGCCGATACTTCATCCTGGGTAGCCCATTTCAGGTTATTGTATTTATTGTTCTCATAATCATGGTCAAGATGAATGATGAATTTTTGCTTACCTTTTGGCTTGGGCAAAAAATGTTGTGCTACCAGGCGGTGGACCAAAGCGGTATAATAATCACCATTGAGTTTTTTTCGCCATATAGGATAATTGGCCTGCCTGCTCAACCGCAATACAAAACCGTCTGACAGGCGCTTATTGTATTTTATTAGCCTGCCGTGATTGGAAATTGCGTATTTGTACCAAACAGCCCCCTTAGATTCGTGCTCGGGAAGGTCTTTCCAAATTTCATTCGGACGCATTTTTACGGATTCTCTGATAGCCATTTTATTTTATTTATGTCTGAATAAATGATACAGGTTCAAAAAGCAATAATGTTTCCAACAGGAAGCCGCCTGTAAATTCATAGAAAGGGTTATTAATACCAACCGGAATAAGGAGTTATCCCGAAGTTACAACATCATCGAATATCAAAATCAATAATTACATTATTTGTTTTTGGGTGCGACCCGGCAGGTTAAAATAAGGCCCTGCTGCGATTCGTCCCCCGTGGTTGCCTGCTTAAGCGCTGAATTACGGTTAGCCGGTTCATATACCTGTTCTTTTGCATGACAAAAGTTTGCATAACGATTCCGGCATATCAAAGCTACGGAAACACAATCCGGTGTTTCTCTCGTTACTTTACAACGAGCATATGAAAGTGCAGTAACATCAACGTACTATGCCTATATCTTCAGCCCTTCAACCAGTATAATAATCATATTTTTTTCGAGTTGTTCAGCCGAAATTTTTTGTTTGGAACGATGCCACGATTCAATACCGCTTATGGCATGCAGCATGATCAATACTGCTGTAGGCGCATCAATAGCTTTAATTTCTTTTTTCCGGATCCCTTCTTCTATAATAGCGGCTAACCGCTGGCGGTAGCTTTTTCGCTGAACTTTATAATTGGATAAATAGGGCTCCGAAAGATGCCGCCATTCCCTGTCGGCCACATGCACATCTTCATAGTTATTAACCATATGCTGTATATGGAACCGCAGGATCGCTTTGATTTTATCAATAGAATGTTGTTTATTAACCTCAATTTTTTCGAGGTGCTCAATAAATATATTGGCCACCCTGAAACAAATATCCTGCAATATTTCTGCTTTAGATTGAATATGGTTGTACAGGCTGGCTGCTTCTACCCCTACATCTTCCGCTAAATCGCGCATGGATGTTCCGGAAAATCCTTTTTCCCTGAACAGCCTGGCTGCTTTGCTGATAATAACTTCCTTTTTTGTGCTGTTGCGCTGGGTTTTAATAGCAGGCATGGGTATTTGAGATTTCTGATTTGAGATTTAAGAACCTTAGCAGCCGGCGCCCGACGTGAGGAGGGCCAGACCGTTGGAGGTATTTAATTTTACTGTCATGCTAAGCCTACCCGCCGCGGCGGGGAACGAATCATGGTTCTTGTGATTTGGTTCTTTTGTATTCTTTCGAATTACGAATTTCATGATTGGGGCTTTTTTATCCCCCATCTTTCCATGCCCATAAATGCATACAGGCATAGGTACGGTAGGGCGCCCACTTTTCTGATATCTTTACTATTTGCTGCCTGAAGTCTTTCTTATCCGCAATATCCAGTTTATATAAACGCTTCATAGCAGTTTGAATGCCCAGGTCATCGGCCGAAAATACATCTTCCCGCTGAAGAGCAAACATCAGTAACATTTCCGCTGTCCACCTGCCCACACCTTTTATCTGCGTTACATATGTAATCACTTCTTCATTGTTCATACAACCGAGCTTGCTGGTTTCCATTCCCTGCTCTGCCGCAAATTTGGCTACGTTTAGCACGTAGCTGGTTTTGGCGCCAGACAAACCAATGGAGCGCAAAACATCAAACGGCGTTTGGCTGATTTCCAATGCAGTGGGCTTTCTTCCTCCATACAAGCCAAGAAAGCGTTTGTAAATAATATCCCCTACTTTAACTGAAAGCTGCTGGCTCATAATAGAAGCACACAGATAGATATGAATATCCCTTCTTTTCTTTAACTGAAAAGGAGGTTGCGCTGTGAGCAACTTCTTTAGTTTCCTGTCTTTACACAAATGTGCCACATAATGCATGGGTAGCTGTTTAAATAATGTTCCAGCTTACGTTGCCGTCTTTCTCATCTTTTAATAGGATGCCCTGTTGCTGAAGTTCGTTGCGTATTTTATCTGAGGTGGCAAAATCCTTTCTTGATCTTGCTTCCTTTCTTATTTGAATCAGTAACTGTAATACGCTGTCGAGCCGGCCGGTATCGGCGGTTTTATCATCTTTCAAGCCAAAAACATCAAGCAGGTAGGTTGTAAACTGCTTTTGCAATAATTCAAATGTAGGCCGGCTAATGCTATTGAGGGGGATCTGTCCTCCTTTAAAAGAATTGATAAGCGGAACCAGTTCAAACATATTGGCCAACACCCTGGCTGTATTGAAATCATCGCTCATTGAAATATCAAAATCAGCGATCAGTTCGCGGCAACGGTTATCGGTTTCAGCATTGGCAGCGTTCGTGCGAAGTGCGGATGCCTGCGATTGTAAGCTTCCAAGATTTTCATATGCTTCCCACAACCTTTTTAATCCTTTTTCGGCGGCCTGCAAAGCCTCATTGCTAAAATCGAGCGTGCTCCTGTAGTGCGTTTGAAGCATAAAAAAACGAACCGTCATCGGCGAATAGGCTTTTTCAAGCAGGGGATGATCGCCTGTAAATAACTGGCCGGGAAGAAAACCATTACCTGCACTTTTGCTCATTCTTGCGCCATTAACTGTAAGCATATTGGTATGGATCCAGTAATTGGCCGGACTTACATTATAGCAGGCCTGCGATTGTGCAATTTCATTGGTATGATGTGTTGCTGCAAGATCCATTCCCCCGCCATGAATATCGAACTGTTTGCCAAGATATTTTTCACTCATTGCCGAGCATTCTATATGCCAGCCCGGAAAACCCATGCCCCAGGGTGAGGGCCATTGCATTAAGTGCTCCGGCTTTGCTTTGATCCACAATGCAAAGTCGAGCCGCCCTTTTTTTTCATCCTGCCCGCTTAGGTCACGTGTGCCTTCCAGCAGATCTTCCAGTTTCCTGTTGGTAAGAATACCATAAGGTTTTTCGTTATTGTATTTCTCCACGTCAAAATAAACGGTACCATCAACTACATAAGCATAACCATTGTTGAGGATGTGCTTCACCATTTCAATTTGTTCGGAAATATGCCCCGTTGCTGTGGGTTCAATAGTAGGTGGAAGATTGTTAAATAATTCCATTACCTTATGAAAGCCCAGGGTGTATTTTTGAACAATTTCCATAGGCTCCAGTGCTTCGAGCCTCGCCTTTTTTGAAAACTTATCATCGCCCTCATCCCTGTCTCCCTCCAGGTGCCCGGCATCCGTTATATTACGTACATATCTTACTTTGTAGCCAAGGTATTTTAAGTAGCGGTATATAATATCAAATGAAATGAATGTGCGGCAATTGCCGAGATGTACATCACTGTAAACCGTAGGACCACATACATACATGCCCACATGCCCGGGTGTAATGGGAGAAAACACTTCTTTCTGCCTGGTCAATGAATTGTAAACCTTCAGTTCTGCCATAGCCTGGTTTAATATTGTGTATGTTTATTGCAAATATAAACGGAATAATATTTCAGCGTTAATCCATATTAAAAGCGCGGAATACCGTTCCTTATTTACCCGATAGCCGCACATCTGCTATCACAGGTATATGATCGGATAGTATCACGGGAATCCTTGTGCATTGCTGAACAGTAAACCGCGGATCAGTAAAAATATAATCAATCCTGATAGTAGGTAACTGCCGCATAAAATTGGAAGAAAAGCTATAGTAGGTCTGACCGAAACCGAATCCTTTAGCAATAAAAGCATCTCTTTTTTTATTTTTCACCGAAAAGTAAGCATAGGATCCGGGCACATCATTCAGATCCCCGCAAAAAATTTCAGGATAGGTGCTTTCATCTAATTGTTTACGTATAATATCGGTTTGTATTCCCCGCTTCTTAAAAGCAACGCGCATTTTCCGAACAATGTTTTTTGAGGCGTCTACCCTTTCATTGGCGCCGTTCCTGATCTTCGAAAAATCGCTATAATCCGCCGGCATAAACCGGTAGGATTGTAAATGGCCTGTAAAAATCCTGATGGTATCGTTCTGGTATACAATATCAGCACTCAGCAGGCTCTCCACTTTATCTTCTGCATTCTGAGGCATATATGTTTTTGCGGAATCTATAACAGGGTATTTTGAAAAAATGGCCGTTCCGCTGTAAAGGACTTTATATTTTACAAAGTCACCCGGGAAATAATAATACCGGTATCCCATCTTCCTGAGATGCGTGAGATTATTAAACCAATTGCTGGTTTCTATGGTAGAAAACTCCTGGATAGCAATGATGTCTGGGTCGTAATCGCGTATAACGTCAAATATACTTTCACGATGGGCAAGCCGCATTTCTGTGGTAGCACTTACTTCCCCGGGAAAAAAACCCTTGGTATTCCAGGTCATTATCCGCAAGGCGCCGGCTTCTTTTTTGTCTTTACTAAAAGCGCTTCCCGGATGAAAAGCAAAAACCGCAGAAATATTATTCCATCCCAGCAATAAGGCAATTATGGCAAGCCAGCTCCACCTTGATCTGGCAAACAACCAGCCTGTTAAAAAAAAACACAAGGTAATGAACAGGTAGGGAAAAGCCAGGCCAAGAAAACCAAAGACCCACCAGGTAGCCGGATTAAGGAAAGGTGACAGGCAGGCAGCCAGGAAGAAAATGATGATAACAATATAGATGACAAGTAAAAAGCGCCTGATGAATTGACAGAACATGCAGTAAAATTATAAATCTTCTTCGCTTGCGCGTTGCAATATCTCTTTCTCATCGGATGAAAGACTGCGATAGCCGGTTTGGTTGATTTTATCTAAGATTTCATCAATGCGTTGCTGGTTCAAATTAGGTTTCTTTTTATACGGTGGTTTCCCGTGCGTATCATAAAATATATTGCGCCTGGCCGAATCCGGCTTAGGTTCCTTGTCGGGATTAAATAAATCGAAAAACCAGTCGTAAACATTATTCATCCATCTACCCATATCCTGACCCCTGTCGAGCCGGTTTACAAATAAAAAGCCCATTGCTGCCCCCGCCAATTCGGCGCCATAAGCGGCAGGATTACCAAAAGAAGTTCCGGCAAAATTGATCACCGCATAAATCAATGTTAGTATCCATAAAGGTATGCCCCCATTAAGCATGGGAAAAATGCGATAACCCGGAGCGGCAACAGTAGCTGCAACAGCAATTGACATAACACAGGCGTTGGCTCCGGCCAATGCCATATTTGAAACACCAGGTGCAAGCGAGGGAATAACATTGCTACATAAAACATAGACTAAGGCGCCCGCAAGGCCACCATAAATGTAAATGGGAGCTAACTTCCGGCTACCAAATAAGCTTTGAATAATGAATCCAAAAGCCCATAACCAAAGCATATTGGCAATAAGGCTCCATATATCAATATGGGAAAACATGAAGGTAATTACCGTCCATGGACGGGTGATCAATTTGCCTGTATCGGCAGGCAATACGAACCAGGCTGCCACATCAGACTGAAACCGGGAAAGATCAATATCCGAGAGCTGGTATATAGAACGGATAAAAAAAAGAACAGCGGTAACCAGTATATTAAGAATAATGATCCGCACCAATGCATCATTATCCGCACCAAAAAAAACCTTTTTTGTTTTTGTTTGTTCAAGCACCCCCATACTTAAAAATTTACACTTCAAACTATCACCGTAAAATTACTAATAAAATCTTCTACGCTTTGTTTTATTCCAATACAATACCAACAAAAAGCCTACCAGAGCTCCACCCAGGTGTGCCCAATGGGCTACATTATCGCCGGCAGAATTGCTTACCCCCAAAAAGAATTCTATTGCCCCATAAAACAATACAAACCATTTGGCTTTAATGGGAATAAAAAAATACAAATATATAAGGCTATTAGGAAATAGATATCCAAAGGCGGCAAGGCAGCCAAAAACAGAGCCGGAGGCTCCTAAAGTAGGCGTATTGAGCTTAAAGCTTGGATTATATAATAACTGCTCTTGATCTTCTACAGGGTATGTCCTAAAAATATCTAACATGGCGGTATTCTCATAATATAAGACACCTAAATGAAGCATTGCGGCTCCTATGCCACAAATCATATAAAAAAATAAAAACCTTTTTGGCCCCAAATAGTTCTCTAATGCGCTTCCAAACATCCATAAAGCAAACATGTTAAAGAGAATATGAGTGAAGTCTCTCGGACTATGCAGAAACATGTAAGAGACTATTTGGTGAGGACGGAAGTAAACAGAACGAACATCATGCAAAGCAAAAAGGTTTTCCATGGAAAATGAGCCCGTCTTGCCAAAGATTATTTGAGCCAAATAAAATAACCCATTAATGATAAGCAGGTTTTTTATTACCAGTGGTAACACTCGAAATCCACCCGGACGAAATTCTGTCATAATGATTCAATTGATTATGTGCGAAAATAAACTATGGCTGATAATAAACCTTATAGTATGATCCGTTGCGCTGCACTATAACATTATCTTAGTTTTAACTGAACTACATTCTCTATATGATGGGTATGGGGAAACATATCTACAGGCTGCACTTTTGTTACCTCATATTTTTCATGCAGCAGTTGCAGGTCCCTGGCTTGCGTGGCACTGTTGCAACTTACATATACTACCAGTGGCGCCTGCATTTCTAATATTTTCCGCACCAATTTATCGTGCATACCGGCACGGGGCGGATCGGTAATAATCACATCGGGTTTCCCGTGCTGCATAAAAAAAGCATCATTGCATATATCAATTACATCTCCAGCAAAAAAGCCTGCATGCGCCATATTATTCAATAAGGCATTTTCTTTTGCATCGGCTATGGCTTCGGGTATCAGCTCCACACCTATAACTTTTTTTGCCAGTTTGCTTACAAAAATACCAATGCTGCCCGTACCGCAATACAGGTCATACACCGTTTCACTACCTGTTAATTCAGCAAACTCCCTGGCTACCTGGTATAATTTTTCGCCCTGACGGCTATTGGTTTGAAAAAAAGATTTCGGACTTATTTTGAACTGAAAATCTTCGAGCCATTCCGTAATATATCCTTTACCAAAATATATTTTAGGTTCCAGGTCGTATATGCTGTCATTTTTCTTTGCATTGATGGTATACAGCAAGGTAGTAATGGAAGGAACCCTGGCCAGTAAATGATCCATTAACTTTTTCCGTTCTGTCTTTTCTTCATATGCCAGACAAATATTTACCATTACCTCACCCGTAGTGCATACCCGTATAATGAGGTTACGCAGCCAGCCGGTGTGCCGGCGGATATCATAAAAAGGATAGCCCTGTTGTATAGAAAAATCACGCACGGTGTTTTTGATAAGATTGGTGGGTTCTTCCATCAGGTGGCAGGTGGTAATATCAATGACTTTATCAAAAATACGCGGCACATGGAAGCCAAGCGCCGGATCTTCTTTTCTTTCGGCGCGGGGTTGTAGTGGTAAGGGGTCATTTTGTATTTCATCCCATGTTTTATACCTGTGATTGCTAAAAGTAAATTCTAATTTATTGCGGTAGCGTACGGTTTTATCACAGCCCAGGATAGGCATTACAGGCGGCAAATGGATATGTCCCAGCCTGCGAAGATTTTGCTCCACTTCATTTTGTTTATATGCCAATTGCTTTTCATAAGGCAGCATTTGCCATTTACACCCTCCGCAAACCCCAAAATGACTGCAAAAAGGTTCTGTTCTGCTGGCAGACCAGGTATGAAAACGAATCGCTTTTCCTTCTGCCCAGTCCTTTTTATTTTTTCCCAACAATACATCCACCACATCGCCGGGTACTGCTCCCTCAATAAAAATAACTTTGCCATCAACCCTGCTCAGCGATTTTCCTTCTGCTGCGTAATCTTCCACCAGCAGTTGCTCCAATACCTGGTTTTTATTATTTTTTCTGCTCATGAACCGCAAAAGTAAGCGTTGTGCGTCATGCTGCGTCCAAACCTACAGCCAATCCTCATCTTCAAGCCATTAGTGTCCGGTAAAAATACTTGATTGATAAATTAAAAGGAGGCGAGTAGCCTCCTTTTTCGGTATTTTTAAGTTACCACACAAAAAAACAGCCGATGAGTAAAGGTACTTTTTTTACCGGACA
>NZ_VOHQ01000025.1 GCF_009192765.1 Agriterribacter humi
CTGGTCCTTCGGGTGAAGCGATCATGTCCGCGGGCAGTGCTGTTACTGCAGTAACCGGTCTTACAGAAGGAACCTATACCTTTGAATTAAAGGTTACCGATAATAATGGGGCCACGTCAACTGCTTCGGTTACCATCACAGTAAAGGCAGCGCCGTTACCCCCCGTTGCTAATGCAGGCCGCGCCCAAACCATCACATTGCCTGATAACAGTGTGACCTTAGATGGTAGTGGCTCTTCAGCTTCTGCCGGTAACAACATTGTCAGTTATCACTGGAGTAAAATTGCGGGGCCGGTGGAAAGTACTATCCCAGATGGCGCTGATGCCAGTATAACAATTGCGGAACTTATAGCAGGTACATATAAATTTCAACTAGAGGTAACAGACGACAAGGGTGGAAAAGCCACAGCCACAGTGACAGTAACAGTAAAATCGGCTCCACCACCTCCGGTTGCCGATGCAGGGAATGATCAAACGGTAACATTACCCGTTAATAGCATCAGCTTGGATGGATCTAAATCTGCGGCATTCGGCGGCAGCATTACAAATTATGAATGGAGTAAGGTGTCGGGACCTTCGGGAGGAAATGTCATTAATGCTTTCCAGGCTACATCTGCCGTTAATGGGCTTTCAGAAGGGAAATACCAGTTCAGGTTAACAGTTACAGATAATAGAGGAGTTGTTGCATCTGCCACAGTATTCATAACCGTAAAAGCAGCGCCATTACCCCCGGTAGCCAATGCAGGTAATGCGCAAACAATCACATTGCCGGCTAACAGCGTTACGCTGGATGGAACGCGATCTTCTGCTCCCGCAGGACAAATAAATAGTTATGCATGGAGTAAAATATCAGGTCCTTCAAGTGGGACGATCAAGAATGTCACCAATGCGGTTACTACAGTTGATGAGCTTGTGGCCGGCACATACGTATTTCAACTAAAAATTACGGATAACAATGGTAATTCAGCTATGGCAAGTGTTACTGTTATTGTAAATCTTGCTCCTATTGTTCCGCCTGTGGCAGATGCGGGAACGGATATCTCCGTTCAGCTTCCATTGAGCCATATAACTTTAAATGGAAGCAACTCATATGCGCGCAAAGGTAAAATTGAGAACTATAGATGGGAAAAGATTTCCGGGCCAGGTGCTCTTGTAATTTTAAATTCAAATTCGACAGCTCCGGCAATTCAGAATGTGGAACCGGGTGTATATGTATTCAGACTAACTGTAGAAAATTCGGATGGGGCTACTAACTCAGACGATGTCACAATAACAGTAATAGACGAAGCAATAATACTTCCTCCTCCTGTAGCTGATGCCGGGGAAACAAGAACAATAGCACTTACGAGCGATGATATCTTTTTAGATGGCGGGTTGTCTTACGCTCAATTCGGAACTATTGAAAAATATAGTTGGGTAATGTTATCCGGACCCTCCAATGTTAAAATAGACAATGCTGAGTCAGACTTGGCCCTGGTATCTGGACTGGTAGTTGGCGATTATACATTTGAGTTAACGGTTACAGATAATACGGGAAAAACAGATAAGGCAACAGTGAAAATTATTGTAACCAATGCAGGTGGAAGGCAAGATCTTTCACCTGTAATAAAGGTCTTCCCGAATCCTGTGCATGAAATAGCTTCGATAGAATTACAAGGCCCGGCTAAAGGCAGAACGAGTATAAATGTTTACGATATGAATGGAAAGAAAGTATTTAAAACAGAGTTTGTTAAAGATGATATATATGTTAATCATCAATTGAATGTGTCAGGGTTAGTAAAAGGTGTTTATTTTATCGAGGTCGTAATAGATTACCAATACAAATCTATAATGAAAATTATTAAATTGTAGATAATCACGTTGCTTATCGGGACTGTGGTTAGAAAGGATTTATTTAAAAGGTTTATAATATGCAAAGGCGGCGAGCGATAACATCGGCTTGTCGCCTTTTGTATCACCATATGCCAGTATGGTTTCATATGCATCAAGTTGGAAAAGCGCCTTAATTCTATTTACTTTTTCTATACCATTACAATTCTTACCATCTATGTTACCTGTAATTTTTCCGTCTTTTATTTCGAGCTTTGTGCCAATACATTCAATATGCTTTTGCCTGCACCATCCTGCTATCCAATTCTCTGCGGAAGCAGTTACTATTACAACCGTGGCGTTGTTTTGTTTGTGCTTATTGATTTCCTTCAACGCGTCAGGGCGTATAAGTAGAGGTAATTTTGTTGCAATAAACTCGTCGCATTTACGCTGGAAGTCCTGCAGGGGGGTATCCTTAAAAAAGAAGGCAAGTACCTTTTCTTTTGTAGCGGCGTTTGAAATAATGCGAAGTTTCATTGCTATCAGCCAGGGCGAAAGCTTAGTTAGCCCAACGTATAACGCCCGTTTGCCCTTTTGATATTTAATGATTTCAAATAAAGTATCCTTATAAGTAATGGTACCGTCAAAATCAAAGAAAGCGATGGAGTTTTTCACAATTTCATTTTTTTAAAAATGGGCTCAGGAATTAGCCTGATTACACACATGATCCATCTCCAGAACCATTTTACATATATAATATTTTTCTTTTTTTGAACTGCATTGTATATTGATTTGGCAACATCGTTTGGCTGCGCTGTTAGTAATTTCGGTAAGTTTAAATGCTCAGTCATTTTAGTGTATACAAAGCCGGGTAGTACGGTTACAACATGCACTCCTTTTTCGTGTAATTTATTTCTGAGTCCTGAAAGATAGGCAGTAAACCCGGCTTTGGCGCTTCCATAAATATAGTTGCTTTGCCTTCCCCGTTCGCCTGCTACTGAACTGATGCCAACGATGGAGCCCTTCTTTTGCGATGCATAATCTTTAGCAACGATGTTTAATATACTTACAGCCCCTGTATAATTTGTATGTATTGTTTTTAAAGTCTCATCCTGGTCATCTGCAACCTTTTCATTCTCGTTCATATAACCAAAAACGCATACTGTGACATCGGGCTTAGAGCTTAATGCATCATAAAAGGGCTTGTGGGAGGCAAAATCAATGGCATCAAAATGATGGATGCTGCAATGGATATTATAACGAATGGATAAATCGGCCTGAAGTGGTAACAATTTCAGTGTATCCCTGGAAGCTAATTGTATTGCAAATTTTCTTTCTGCAAATAATCTTGCGATTGCGGTACCTATATCAGATGTAGCTCCAAGAACTAGTAGGGTTGGCATGCGTATAGCGGTTATATTGGTAATGAGAATACAGCAAATTACAATCAAATTTTTTAAAAGTTCAGAATATGAAAAAAACTATTTCTCTTCAGGTAAATAAGAAAATAAAAACTGATCATCCATAGGATAATACATATTTGGATGAATCGGTCCTTATAAAGAATTTTCGTTGGGGATCCGGCATCGGAATGGACATAAATAATTTGTAAATAACGTACTATGCCTGCCATTACAAAAATGCCTGTTAAGTATAACCTACTGGTTTCCTGGCGTTCTATTACCCTGTCGGATACTGTGTACATAAAATACGAAACAATCATCACTGCTGATAGTAAGGCCAGTAATGTATTTAAAAAATCCAGGGTATAGCCTTCCATTGCTTTACGCATGTTTATACCGGATGAAATGGTGAGCAATACATCATCCCTTCTTTTCCCGGCTGCCATAAATAATGCAAGTAGAAAAACCATAATATTCATCCAAATAGTTATATTAACTGCCGCAATTGCTCCGCCTGATCTAACCCTTAATGAAAAACCGATAGCTATAATGAAAATATCAAGAATGGGGATGTTTTTCAGTCCGAATGAGTATGCAACATTTAAAGAAAAATAGATACACAGCAATGAAAAAAAAGGATTACCAATCTTATGTGCAATTAAAAATCCGGTGATAAACAAAATAAATGCAATGGCTAAAGCAATAGTTGTGTTTGCTTTACCGGAAGCAAGGGGGCGATTACGTTTTTGGGGATGCCTTTTATCGCTTTCTATATCAGCATAATCATTAATAATATAAATACTGCTTGCAATGCAGCAAAATCCTATAAATCCTTCCGAAACATTCATTAGTTTAGTGAAATTGAAAATTTCCCCGGAAAAAAAAAGAGGGATAAACAAAAACAGGTTTTTGGCCCAATCTTTTGGGCGTAATAATTTTAAATAAGCCACAATTATATTGAGATTACAGGGTAATAAATATATATAGTAAAATGTATAAAATTAACAAATCAAATAACAAACTTAAAGCCGCGTTATTATTTTCATTTTTAAATTCTATATAATCGCTTTTATTGTTATTTATTGCTTTTTTTTTAAAATTTATCTGAATAAATGAAAACAAATACATTACAGCGATCATTGGAGGTACTAATTATTATAGCATTTGCAATATTCCCATTATTTATAACCTTCCCTTATAGAGCATATCTTTATTTATCATGGGAAGGAGCTTACCGGTTAAGCGAAGGGCAAATGCCTTTCCGGGATTTCGGTCTACCGCTCGGCGGAATGTATTGGGTTATTCCTGCTATTTTCTTTAAAATATTAGGTCCACAGCTTATTACCCTGGTAAAAGCGCAAGTATTTATCAATATCCTTTCCGGTTTAGCAGTACGCTCAATTTTAAAAACGCTATCTGTTTCTCCCTCTATCAGAATTGCAGGCGTTTTTTTGTATTGTCTTTCTTTTTCATTTCAGAATTTTTGGCCCTGGTATAATCATACCGTGATAGTGTATGGTTTCATTGGTGTTGCATTTGTCTTAAAGTCTATTTTTGGTAAAACCAATAGCTTGCAGTGGTTATTTCTGATACTTGGTTCTTTGTTCACTTTTTTTTCATTGTTTACCAAGCAGGATGGTGGAGGCCTAATATTCATCTTATGTTGTTCTTTATTGATATATTGCTGTTGGCTTGAACGAAGATGGTTGCCATTGGGTATATATATTGGAACTGCAGTTTTAT
The DNA here is from genome assembly GCF_009192765.1 of Agriterribacter humi. Taxonomy (GTDB): domain Bacteria; phylum Bacteroidota; class Bacteroidia; order Chitinophagales; family Chitinophagaceae; genus Agriterribacter; species Agriterribacter humi. The sequence goes on from NZ_VOHQ01000025.1 coordinate 4,955, forward strand.
TTATTGGTATTGCAGTATTGGTTTTGTATAAATATAATTTTGCATATTGGTTTAATTATGGACAATCTCCACACAATGCCCGTATTTCTTACAGTGATATTACGAATGATTTCCTAAATGGTTCAATCTGGATAAAGTTTTATTTTTTTATAATTCTTTTATTGGTAATGGTGAAGCTTAAAAACCAGACATGGAAGAACCTTTTAAAAGATAAAGAATATATGCTTTTTTTCCTGTTCACGGCAGGTATTTTATGCATGGCTACAATACTGCAAGTAACCAGTTATATACCAAGCATGGGGAATATGTTTTTTCACACTTTTGCCTTTGTTTTTATTTTTCAGCAACTTACTTTCTATTTGAATATTAATATAAAGAAAGGCATTTTTATTGTCTTTTTATTTGTAGGAATATCGTTATGGTGGAGTCAGTTACCCTGGAAATATGTAGAGCGGCTATTTATTGAGAGGAAAAATGAAGGAGTTGTAGCGTTATCAGCGAGCGGTGAAAACCTGGTAGGCATGCATAATTTTATTTTAAGAGAAAAGGACGATGAGGGCAATCAGGGTAATTGGGTAACCTCGGATTTATATAGCTTAAAGAAAATAAAATTACCACAATCCACACTTGACGGGATTAAGCGTCTAATGAGTACAGACATTTTAAAATTGAGGAAAAACCTTAAAGTTTTAAACATGTCCGAACTGACTTTTCTTGCCAAAGAGTTACCTTATTCGTTAGAGAAAAACTCTGCGGCTCCTTTATGGCATCACTTAGGAGTAGGGATGTTTAACAACCAGCTACATATGTATGAAGAACGGATTCGTAATAATTATTACGACCTGGTATTGTTTGAATATATTCCTGAGTTGAATAACTTCTTTCCTTTTGCTGTACGGGATGCTTTAAAAGCATATTATCAGCAAGTAGACGTTTTTGATGCACCAAGAAGTGGAAACCGTCCCGGAACCATCGAAGTATATATAAAGAAGCCATAGATTTCAGGGGCCTATAGCAACTAAAGGGGAAGGTGAACAGTTTATTCTTAAGCTGGCTATATGATCAATCCCGAAATATTATTAAAAGCCTGGAGTCTGATGTGTACGGCAAAAGCCATGGCAGAAACCTGTGAAAAGAACGGACAAAACTGCATTTATGTTCATTCAACCTCACGCGGACATGAAGCCATTGAGTTAGCTACAGCCCTTCAACTATTACCGTTGATTATGTAAGTCCTTATTACCGCGATGACAGCATGTTGCCTGGACTGGGATTTACACCTTTGGAACTGATACGGCGATTGCCCGCTAAAAAGAATGATATATTTAGGGGAGGAAGAACATATTGTGCGCACCCCAATTGCAGAATAAATGATAAGCCTGCTATTATCCATCAAAGCAGCGCCGCGGGGCATGCAGGCAATGCCCGCCACGGAATTGCAAAGGGGGGACTCCGGTATCACTTACGGAATAGGAGTATACTGGGCTAAAGTTGCTGCCCGCCAGTTTCCTGGTCAGGTTGAGATTGTTGATCTTCGTTCCCTTTTCCCTATTGATGATGACTTGGTTTTTACCACAGTGAAGCAACATGGAAAATGTATTGTTCTTTCCGGGAATACCCAAATAGTTCATTCGCTGAAGCATTGTCAGGACGTATATCCCGGCAATGTTTTCAGTGGCCGGATATGGCGGCAGAGGTTATTGGATATCCTAAATCTTCCCGCTGTTCCCCTGAACCTTGTTTTAGCACAGGCTATGATGCCCAATTCAACAAAAGTTGCAGCAGTTATCAACAAAATGTTGCAATCCTGAGTGCAAACATCTTCCTCCCCTTTTTTCATTCATCTTATATAATTACCGTTATTACCCGGTTTGGAACCGATGCTCATATCATTGTAACATATAGTCTTCTTCATTGTTTAATATAGAAGAGGACCCGTAAAAATAAACAGCCGGTTAAAGGAGCCAATTTATTACTGTGGCAGCGTGTATAACAGACACAATTATCGGAATGGTAAATTAATCTAGTATACTTCGTTTACCCCCGGCTTTTTCCCGTTGGTGTATTTTATGTTTTCTCTGCCATGTTTTCTAAGGATTTTTAAATCCGAAACCATTCGTATTAACTGTTGTATTATGAATTATAAACTGCTAAAAGGAGGGCATTTGTCAGACAGGAAATGCCGGGAAATACTTGAACTGTTTTGTGATGATCTTACTGCTACCCAGATAGCTGGCATAAGCGGCGTAAGCAGGGTAACTGTAAATAATTACTTCAGGCTTATTCGTTCAGCAATTGCTTCCTTTTGTGAAGCCAGTCTTTTTTCTGGTCAGCGCTCACTTACACTTAATACGGCGAATAGTGCTGCGGATGTAACATGCGGTCCTGTAAATAATCCTGCATACTACGGGTTTTATATATACAAAGGAAAGGTGTCCACTGCATGGCTTAAGGATATTTGCCAGGCATCAATACTGCAATTACAGGGTAAAGATGATGCCGCGATTAATGGAGGTTCAGTTCCCCTCTTCGAAGGATATCATGCAATAGCTGATTTTAATGACTGGCGTTTGTATTGGCTGGATGCTAATACAGGAATTCCGGCTTTTTCAAATGCCCTGCCAGAAATTACGGGTTTTTGGAAGCATACCAAAAGCCGTTTGCAAAAATTCAGGGGTATGAATAAAAGTACTTTGTACCTGCATATTAAGGAATGTGAGTTCAGGTATAACTTCCGGGATGACGATATCTTTACTGTACTTACCGGGATTATTAATGCTCCGCAGTATTTTAAGAATGAAGCATATGAAAATTACGCGCAGACATACAGGAGTGCCGGCCAATCATAAAATCATAAAGTGTGCTTAAAGCCAGCTCCTTTATCAAAATATTGAAATCACTCCGGGGATTTTTTTCTAAAATTTAACCTTCAACTCATTCCTGGATCATATTAACTAAGTTGAAGGAATAGAAGTTTTCTCATGTTTTGGTAAGCGGGTGATTGTCTAATCACCTGCTTTTTTATACGCTTTTGTTCAGGAAAATCTTAAGAAATACTGATAAATCCCCTATTTTTGCTGCCCGAAATAAAGAGGGAGAATAATTCTACCCTCCGCGAAGAGTGATTCAATTAATGCAGGAAAAGTTTATAACAGGCGGGGTAGCTCAGGCGGTTAGAGCGCAGGATTCATAACCCTGAGGTCTGGGGTTCAACTCCCCATCCCGCTACAAAAGCTCCATACGGGGCTTTTCTGCTATATGAAATACACTGTGTACGTTTTATATTCATCCACATGCGGTAAACATTACACCGGCTACACATCAGATTTAC
>NZ_VOHQ01000026.1 GCF_009192765.1 Agriterribacter humi
AAGTGCTTTCTACTGCTGGTTTGGTGTTTGAAAAAGTGAAAGAAGTATATGTAATAAAAGAAGCAACACAAAAAAAGAAAGAAGAAAATTTTGCAATTAGTGCTTCGGTGATCACCGCCGCTGCTGAAACTGCTGACTTTGTTGTAAAAGGTAAAGTAAGCGATAATAACGGTGGTATTGCAGGCGCAACAGTAAGTGAAAAGGGTACATCGAACGCTACTACTACCGATAACGAGGGAAATTTTTCCTTGAATGTAGCCAACACTTCAGCCACACTGGTTATTAGCTCTGTTGGTTATACCACACAGGAAGTGGCCGTTGACGGAAAAAGCCAGGTTAACATTATGCTGGCAGCAAATGCACAGGAACTGGAGGGTGTGGTGGTAACGGCATTGGGTATTAGCAAAGCAAAAAAATCATTGGCATACTCCGTAGCGGAGGTAAAATCAGAAGACCTGGTTAAAGCCGGCAATCCCAGCCTGATGAAATCTTTAGACGGCAAGGTAAGTGGCGTAAATCTTACCAGTCTCAGCAGCGATCCAACATCTTCGGTATTGGTTAATATACGCGGCACAACAGCCATGCCCACCAAATCTGATGGTAATGTTTCAATAAAAGGGCAGCCCTTATATGTGATTGACGGAATACCCGTTGGTACGCAAACCTTCACACCAAAAGACGGCGTTGATTTCGGGAATATTATTTCACAATTAAATCCGGAAGACATTGATAACATCACCATTTTAAAAGGTGGCAGCGCCGGCGCATTGTATGGCGCAGACGGTGGTAATGGTGTAGTAATGATCACAACGAAATCCGGCAAAAGTGGGAAAAAAGGACTGGGTGTTTCTTATACAATCACTGCGCTTGCAGATCAGCCCTACCAGTTTATTGATGAACAAATGGACTATGGCCAGGGCGAACGCGCATTTGAGTGGCAATACGACAATACAGATACGTGGGGACCAAAACTTGATGGCAGCTTTTCTTCCGACTACTGGGATGTGAAGGAACAACAATGGAAAAACAAACCGATGATCTCTTATTATGAGAACAGGGTAAAGGCCTATCTCCAAACAGGCAATACGATTACCAATAATATAAGCGTACATGGTAATTACGACAAAGGATCTTTTCGGGTTTCCTTATCCAATATGGATAACAAAGGCGTTATGCCCAACACCAAGACCAATCAAAAATCCATTACACTTAATACCAATTACAACCTCACCAATAATATAAGGATATCGGTAAGCTCAAGCTATATCCGCACCTATTCGCCTAATAAAGCGAACAGTGTGGGCTCAAACGGTGTAATCAACAACTTACTCTTTAATTTCCCGGCCAATCTCCAGCCTCTTGACGAAATGAGGAACTATTGGCTTACAGGCTTTGAAGGCATACAGCAAAACGGCGCTATTATGAAAGATAATGGAGTAGACGTTGATACAGACAATCCCTGGTGGACTACTTATGAAAGGATCCACCGCTTTAGCCGGGACAATTATTTCGGGAAGATTCAATTAGACTGGAAGCTGTCTGATGCATTTTCATTGCTGGTACGCACAGGAATGGAAAATGTAAAAGAAAATTATGAGCTAAGAACCTCCTGGGGGAAAACAGCAATGGATCGTAAGTTTACTGACGGCGACGGACAGTTTGTTACAGGTAACAACAACAGTCTTACAGTGAACTCAGATGTTATTCTTAGCTACAACAACAACTTTGGTAAACTCTCATTAAACGCATCTGTAGGTGGTAACTATGGGTATGGGAATAATAACAGTTTAACAATGAACGCCAATAAACTTTCTACACCTGCTTTATTTACGATTTTTAATGCAATGCCCGGGCAGCTATTGATTGACAGGAATGCTACAGGCTGGGGTGTAGGCCAAACCTATAGTGCATATGGCACTGCTACTTTAGGATATGATAACCAGGTATTTCTTGACGTTACCGGACGTAATGACTGGAAAGGCATTCTGAAAGAAGAAAAGATCAATTACTTCTACCCTTCCGTTTCATTGAGCTGGGTAGCTTCAGAAACATTCAAACTGCCGGAAGCTTTTGACCTGGTGAAATTAAGAGGAGCATGGGCTGATGTGGGAAATGGTTTAACGAGAAGGAGATCTGTTGACACCTATTCCTATGATCCAAGCAACTGGGGTGCGGCGAAAACAGTGAGCATAAATGCTTCCCTGGTTGATCCGGATATTAAAGCCATGCACTCCCTTACCAAAGAAGCCGGTATAGATATCTGGATGCTGAAAAATCGCATCCGCTTCGATTTTACCTACTTTATAAAAGATCAGAAAGACCAGATAGACAATATTCCCACTGTTGAAGGAACCGGTTACAGCGGCATGTTAACCAATATCGGCGATGTGCGCAGTAAAGGACACGAATGGGGACTGGGTATTACACCAGTAAAAACAAAAAACCTGAGTTGGGACATCAATGCTACGCTTACCCATTACAAAGCAACCATTACAAGGTTATCTGATAAATTTGCTCCCAACGGCTATGCCTTTGCGGGATACGATGGAAAAACAACGATAAAAATAGCTGTTGGGGAAGAGATAGGAAATATATATGAACAGAACCCGATTCTAAGAGTCAAAACTGGTAAATATGCAGGCATGCCATTATTAGATGGATCGGGTGGAGAATTTCAAACTTCAGGTGATGAAAGAGATCGTGGCAAACTGGGTAATTACAATCCTGATTTTATACTGGGGTTGAATACTACGTTAAGATATAAACAGTTTGCGCTTACTTTGGTAGGAAGCCTGCGCCAGGGCGGAAAATATATTTCTGTTAACCAGCAATACCTTGAATCTAACGGAAGAGTAAGTACAACCTTAAGTTCAGGCCCTAACAATCCATGGTGGAGCGGCGGAAGAGACGAGAGCCTGGGAGGGCATCCATGGCCTGCAGAAAATTCCAGCGCTTATGCGGCGATCAACAACAATAACGACGGACAACGCTCCGACTGGAACGATGCCAGCTATGCTAAGGGAGTTTTTATTAACCCCGATTTTACAGGCGATAATCCCGGTGACGCAGATTATATTGTAAACGGCGCAGATCCCAATAACACTTTTTACCAGATACCCTATAACAGCTATGGCGATGTAATCTGGGATTTTTCAGCCACCAGAACCTACGATGCTACTAACTTTAAGCTTAGGGAAATTGCACTTGCTTATACTTTACCCAATACTTTAACAAACAGATTCAGGATTAACAGTGCAACACTTTCATTCATTGGTAGAAATATGTTTCAATGGAATGCTTCCGGGCGTCATGAAGATCCCGAATCTGCATTTAGCGGTGTAGGTACAGGACAAGGTGTACTAAGAGCCAGTTTACCCAGTATCCGCTCATTCGGTGTTAAACTGGGGGTTGAATTTTAATATTTGAATTACCAATGTAAATAAAATACTATGAGATCTTTTCTGACAAAAATGTTTGCGGTTATCTTACTTGCAGGAATCGCTTCCTGCAGTAAAGACGCATTACGCAGTTATGATAGTGAGCAGCAATTGAATGCTGTAGAATCTGTTAACGACCCTTTTTTATTGTCGTCTGTTATTAAACAAACAGCTCTTTTTTACCAGGGACTGGGATACGATAACAGCAAACTTCCCGGAGCCGTTCAATATATGGAACGGAATTTCCAGGGAGGCGATAATTACTATTCAGGATTTAAAGAACCGGCCACCGAATTGTATTCGGCTATGAACATCCTTAAGCTGATTGATGGTTCCATATCGCTTGCCGATAAAAGAGGATCAACATCGCATAAAGGCATTTTCATCATATTCAGAGCCTTGTTGTTTTCGTTTATGACTGATTTTTATGGCGATATTTATTATTCAGAAGCATTAAAAGGAAGGGAAGGTATCCTGTATCCCCAATATGATAAACAGGCAGATATCTATACCGGATTATTAGCGGAGTTAGAAGAAGCCAATACGCTGATCAAAACAGGAACCGAACCCCTGTCGGCTACTTATGATCTGATGTTTGGCGGCGATAAGGTAAAATGGCAAAAGTTTGCCAACTCATTAAGGCTTCGCTTGCTTATGCGTGCATCAGCTAAATTATCTGATGCAGGTACAAGAATGACAGCTATTGTAAATAATCCGTCTGAAACTCCCATTTTCACGGATGCAGATGATAATGCAGCCATTACATTTATTGGCGCAACAGGGGAAAACTCCTGGAAAGGCGGAACCAATAACTGGGCAGACAATGAAGAATTTGACAGGAGAAGACCGGCTAAAACGCTTGTTGATAAACTAACCCAATTGAACGACCCCCGGTTGCCGGTATGGATGGCACCGGTTGAAAAACCCTGGACAAGCAACCCTGCCCAAAATGGGATTACGTTCAATACTACAGATCCAAATGGCTTTACATACAGTTCAACATGGGAGTATATAGACAGAACAAAACCCGCTATAGCCGCCCAGTCTGTGAACATTCTGGATTCAAATAAAATTTATGTTGGCTTTATCGCCGGTATGCAGGGCGATTTCAAAAACGGCAATGGTCATTATGATACTGAAGCAGGAGGAGTTGTTGGAAACTTTAAAGTATCCAGGTTTTCAAAGCTTTTAAGAGAGAACAGCCATCCGTTGCTAAAAGCAATGATCATGAACAGCGATGAACTGCAGTTCATTCTTGCAGAAGCGAGCGTTAAGGGGTTGATTACCGGCGATGCCGATGCTTACTACCGGAAAGGTATTACGTATTCCATGCATCGCTGGGGCATTCCCGATAATCAGATCAGTACTTACCTTGCTCAGCCGGCGGTTGCTTTGCCGGCCGATGATGCGGGCAGGCTGGCAAAGATTGCCGACCAGAAATGGCTTGGTCTGTTCCTTGTTTCGGTGGAAACTTACTTAGATCTACGCAGAACAAGGTTGCCCGATATTTTTAACAATGGCAGGTTAAGCACTTATCCGTTTCCGTCCCGCTTCCGTTATCCCGGAAATGAGCTCGGTCAAAATAAAGACGCCTATGACAGAGGAGTTGCCACTTTGTCTCCTGCGGTAGACGATGAATTTTCAAAAATGTGGCTTCTGCAATAAATTAAAACCGTTTAACTTCTTCAAAAACCTACACGTTAATAGGTGTGGGTTTTTTTTATGCCTTCCTTCATTAAAAAAAACCAACCTTAAAGAAATGTTAATATGTGTAAAAAATATGTTAACGGCTTTGAGTATCTCCGTTCCATACCCTTTCTCTTAAGTCCACAATGAAACAGGAGGGTGCATATTACCGGGACTTTACAGAAGAAGAATTTGCTGCGGATGAATATTTCCAGCAATGGGTACTGCTGCCCGATGATGAAGCCGAACTATATTGGAAATCCTATGCTCAAAATCATCCCGCACAGCAAATCGCTATTAACAATGCTTTTAAGCTTGTTCAACATTTGGCTGAAACCGGGTTTCATATCCCCTTTTTATCGCAGGGCGAAAAGCAGGTATTAAGGCATAATATTTTTCAGCAGATCAGCTTACCTGGTA
>NZ_VOHQ01000027.1 GCF_009192765.1 Agriterribacter humi
TGGTGGTGTTGTTACGGTAATATCTTTAGAATCTGTGGCATCACAGCCATTGCGTGTTACAGTTACGGTGTAAGTACCTGCAGTGTTAACAGAAATGGTTCTTGTGGTCTGTCCGCCAGGCATCCAGTTATAAGTAGCGCCTGCACCTGGATCACCTGCATCAAGAGTAATGCTGCTTCCTGCACAGATAGCAGCGTCTGCACCGAGGTCTACCACAGGAGCGGTATTGAGCGTAATGATTTTAGCATCGGTACCCACACAACCATTGCGTGTAACAGTTACGGTATAAGTGCCTGCTGTGTTAACAAAAATGGTTCTGGTGGTAGCACCTGTGCTCCAGCTATAAGTAGTTCCAGCACCGGGATCACCTGCATCAAGGGTAATGCTGCTTCCTGCACAGATAGCAGCGTCAGCACCCAGGTTCACCACAGGAGCGGTATTAACAGTAATCAGTTTTGAATCCGTTCCTGTACAGCCATTGCGGGTAACATTCACCGTATAGGTGATGTTTGCGCCCGGATTTACTGTAATGGTCTGAGAGGTAGCGCCACCGGGACTCCAGCTATAGGTAGTACCTGCCCCATGTGTGCCTGCATCCAGCGTGATATTATCACCTGCACAGATCGAAGCGTCTGCACCGAGGTTCACCACAGGAGCGGTATTAACAGTAATCAGTTTTGAATCCGTTCCTGTACAACCATTACGTGTTACGTTCACCGTATAGGTTGTGTTTGTCGCCGGATTCACCGTAATGGTTCTTGTGGTAGCACCGCCGGGCATCCAGCTATAGGTAGTCCCTGCACCGGGATCACCTGCATCAAGGGTAATGCTGCTTCCTGCACAAATGGCTGCATCAGCTCCGAGGTTCACCACAGGAGGTGTGGTTACGGTAATATCTTTAGAATCTGAGGCACTGCAACCATTGCGTGTTACAGTTACGGTATAAGTGCCTGCTGTGTTAACAGAAATGGTTCTTGTGGTAGCACCGCCGGGCGTCCAGTTATAAGTAGCGCCTGCACCGGGATCACCTGCATCCAGGGTGATATTATCACCTGCACAAATCGAAGCATCCGGTCCCAGGTTCACTACAGGAGCGGTATTGACAGTAATGATTTTAGCATCGGTACCCACGCAACCATTGCGTGTAACAGTTACTGTATAAGTATCTGCTGTGTTGACAGAAATGGTTCTGGTAGTAGCGCCTGTGCTCCAGCTATAAGTAGTTCCCGCACCGGGATCACCTGCATCAAGGGTGATGTTATCACCTGCACAAATCGAAGCGTCTGCACCGAGGTTCACTGTTGGAGGTGTGGCTACGGTAATATCTTTAGAATCTGAGGCACTGCAGCCATTGTGTGTTACAGTTACGGTATAAGTGCCTGCAGTGTTAACAGAAATGGTTCTTGTGGTCTGTCCGCCGGGCAGCCAGCTATAGGTAGTTCCTGCACCGGGATCACCTGCATCAAGGGTGATGTTATCACCTGCACAGATCGAAGCGTCTGCACCGAGGTTCACCACAGGAGCGGTATTAACAGTAATCAGTTTTGAATCCGTTCCTGTACAACCATTACGTGTTACGTTCACCGTATAGGTTGTGTTTGTCGCCGGATTCACCGTAATGGTTCTGGTGGTAGCACCTGTGCTCCAGCTATAAGTAGTTCCAGCACCGGGATCACCTGCATCAAGGGTAATGCTACTTCCTGCACAGATGGCTGCATCAGCTCCGAGGTTTACCACAGGAGGTGTTGTTACGGTAATATCTTTAGAATCTGTGGCACTGCAACCATTGCGTGTAACATTCACCGTATAGGTGGTGTTTGAAGCCGGGCTCACCGTAATGGTTCTTGTGGTAGCACCGCCGGGCGTCCAGTTATAAGTAGCGCCTGCACCGGGATCACCTGCATCCAGGGTAATATTATCACCTGCACAAATCGAAGCATCCGGTCCCAGGTTCACTACTGGAGGGGTATTGACAGTAATGATTTTAGCATCGGTACCCACGCAACCATTGCGTGTAACAGTTACGGTATAAGTACCTGCTGTGTTAACAGAAATGGTTCTTGTGGTAGCACCGCCGGGCGTCCAGCTATAGGTAGTCCCTGCACCGGGATCACCTGCATCAAGGGTAATGCTGCTTCCTGCACAAATCGAAGCATCCGGTCCCAGGTTCACTACTGGAGGGGTATTGACAGTAATGATTTTAGCATCGGTACCTACACAACCATTGCGTGTAACAGTTACGGTATAAGTACCTGCTGTGTTAACAGAAATGGTTCTTGTGGTAGCACCGCCGGGCGTCCAGTTATAAGTAGCGCCTGCACCAGGATCACCTGCATCCAGGGTAATATTATCACCTGCACAAATCGAAGCATCCGGTCCCAGGTTCACTACAGGAGCGGTATTGACAGTAATGATTTTAGCATCGGTACCCACGCAACCATTGCGGGTAACATTCACCGTATAGGTGGTGTTTGTTGCCGGGCTCACCGTAATGGTTTGAGACGTAGCACCGTTGCTCCAGCTATAGGTAGTGCCCGCACCGTATGTGCCTGCATCCAGGGTGATGTTATCACCTGCACAGATCGAAGCGTCAGCACCCAGGTTCACCACAGGAGGGGTATTAACAGTAATCAGTTTAGAATCAGTTCCTGTACAGCCATTGCGGGTAACATTCACCGTATAGGTGGTGTTTACACCCGGATTTACTGTAATCGTCTGAGAGGTAGCACCATCGGGGCTCCAGCTATAAGTAGTGCCAGCACCGGGATCACCTGCATCCAGGGTGATGTTATCACCTGCACAAATCGCAGCGTCAGCACCCAGGTTCACCACAGGAGCGGTATTGACAGTAATAATTTTAGCATCGGTACCTACACAGCCATTGCGTGTAACAGTTACGGTGTAAGTACCTGCAGTGTTAACAGAGATGGTTCTGGTGGTCTGTCCGCCAGGCATCCAGCTATAAGTTGTGCCTGCACCGGGATCACCTGCATCAAGGATAATGCTGCTTCCTGCACAGATGGCTGCATCAGCTCCCAGGTTCACCACAGGAGCGGTATTGACAGTAATCAGTTTTGAATCTGTTCCTGTACAACCATTGCGTGTAACGTTCACCGTATAGGTGGTGTTTGTTGCCGGGCTCACCGTAATGGTTTGAGACGTAGCGCCGTTGCTCCAGCTATAGGTAGTTCCGGCACCGTATGTGCCTGCATCAAGAGTGATATTATTTCCTGCACAGATGGCTGCATCAGCTCCCAGGTTCACTGTTGGTGGTGTTGTTACGGTAATATCTTTAGAATCTGTGGCATCACAGCCATTGCGTGTTACAGTTACGGTGTAAGTACCTGCAGTGTTAACAGAAATGGTTCTTGTGGTCTGTCCGC
>NZ_VOHQ01000028.1 GCF_009192765.1 Agriterribacter humi
CTTGTCCGATTTAGTGCGGTCTGATTATTTTCGAGACGATTTTGAGCAGTTGGGGAGGTGCCGAGGCCCTCATTCTGATTTCTTTTTTGTTGATTCTATTCAAAAGGCGGGCATCGGTTATCTTTTTGCAATGGGTTAAGAAAGCCCTGATAGATATGTCTGCTTTGATTTCGATGTGTCTGGACACGACTAATGCCATAAAGCAAATGAGGATGTGTAGTTGTATCGGCTCTTCCCTGAAGTGGAATATCGGACGGGTTTGCAGGTCGTGCTTGGATACTCTGAAGGCTTGTTCTATTTTGTATAAATCGTGATAACGGCTGATAATCGTTGCATTGTCAGCAACTGATTCTTCAATATCTGTATAATATCCTTTCACTCCCAGCAGCTTTTGGGTCTTTTGGATGAGTTCTTCATTCAACACATTATTACTGTTTTGCGATTTCAGGTATTTTACTTTCTTTATTTTCGATGGCTGACTGATCAGGGATTTTGCTTTCTCAATTTGCTTTTCCATCTCATATTTGTCTTTATTATACCGCTTTTTGGAGAAGCTGCATATCAGATAGCCGTTGTGGGTTTGAAGCCGTACAATGCTTCCATCTGTTTTGGGGAGTCTTGTGTCTATTGTGTATAACAAGTCGGCGGCAACATTACCCAATCTTGCTCCCACGATGTAGTTGATCTTTTCCTCTCTCAATGCTGCAATATTGGCTGTGCTTATCATAGCAGCATCGGCTATTACGGTAAAGTTTTGGACTTTGTGTTTTTTGATAAATGATTTGATAACGGGTATCAGGGTGTGCCCTTCAAAAGTATTGCCCGCAAAAACCTCGTAGCCCACAGGAAGACCTTCGGGGGTAACCATCAGTGCAACCAGGATTTGTGGTTGCTGAGACTTGTTGTCTTTGGAAAATCCATTTTTACGCAAACCGTCTTCTTCAAAAGTTTCAAAGTACAAAGTGGTAACATCATAGAACAACAATGAAAAATCAAATCCGTATTCCTTTGCAGCAAAATGAAGCGTTTGTTTTTCTATATGTTCTTTTAAAACCAACCATTTTAAAGCCGATTCGTAAAAGCGTTGGCGCCGATGTCTGATACCGAAGTAGGTTTCCATTAATTCCAGTGAACGGAGTTTAGATGCTGGTTCTATGACACGCATCAACGTCAAATCGTTCAGTAATGTGTCTGCCAAAAGCGTATATCCGAGCTGGTGTTGCACTGCCCGAAGCACGTCATACAGATAGGTGTAGTAAATTCCTATGTAATCACATTGGCTTACCAGTACGGCTTCTTCATTGGGCTTTGTTTCTTCAAACAAATAGGATTGCTTAGTATAATCAGCAATAAAACTCCTTGCCATTTCCTGCATGGCTGTGATTTGTTCATCGTTGGTGGCGGAGCCGATATGTTTTATGATGACACGCTTACTGTTTTTGTAGCGGTACACCTGTACCGACCGTGAATTTCCCTTAGTTTTTATGACCCTGATATGCAGCATTTGACCCACTTAGTGCGGTCAAATTATAAAAATATTATCATAAATAATTGAAAATCAATCCTCACTTTTTTGATAAATTAAAGGCGGACAAGTCAGGA
>NZ_VOHQ01000029.1 GCF_009192765.1 Agriterribacter humi
CTGTTGTTCTTTGAAGCTATCAGTATATTTTTCAATTGGTATAGGATTGAATTCGGTTCTATTCTTCAGCATCATATAAAATATTACAGCGATTTTTCTTGCTGTTGCCGTAATAGCTTTGGCTGTTCCCGATTTTGATTTAATACGGTGATAGAATGCTGCTAACCAGTTTTTGCTTCGCTGTACGGCAAAGGCCGCCATTTTGAATATCTGTCCCGCTCTATTTCTTTTCTTACCTGTTCGGCTGCTTAAAAGCTTACCTCCTGATATTTTATTATTAGGAGCAAGATTTAACCAGGATGTAAAATTTTTGTGGGTGGGCCATTTACCCACGTCCAGTCCGATTTCACTTATTATTTCTACTGCATTTGTATCTGTAATACCAAATATTTTCGTTACATCAACCCCTGTTATTTCCATTAGAATATGTGTTGCATCAAAGCTCAGATTATTCTTATTACTTTTTGCTTTCTCTTTTTGGAGGACTGTAGTTTCTTTTTTTTCAGTTGGCTCTGCAATCTTTGCTTTTAGGTGCAGCTTAATCTGATCATCACATTCCTGTATCTTTTTACGATAGATATGATATAATTCGAAGGATTGGCCTAACTCAAATAAATTTTCTTCTTTCCACACCCCTTCTAATGATTTGGCAACATCTGCTCTTGAAGCTTTAATACGACCATCCAATAACTGAACCAAAGCTAAAGTATTCCGCTCCCCACTTAAGATAGCTGCGATAATAGCTTGCCCCGACTTGCCGGTTATATCTGCTATAACGTTTTGCAGCTTTATGTTCATTTGCTCCATAGCTTTTTGCATCATGCGTATGTGGGTAGCGGCCATTTCGCTCAGATTCTTGCGATGACGCATAAAACAACGCAGTTTCCTGGTAAAACTGTCGGGTTGAAAACTGGCGTTTAACAATCCACAGCTATGTAGTTGTCTTATCCACTCCGCATCTTTAACATCACTTTTCTTGCCACTTACGTTTTTGACATGTTTGGCATTTACCAGAACTACATCTAATCCGGCTTCTTCTAAAATAAGATAAAGACTTACCCAATAAATACCCGTTGCTTCCATAGCTACCGTATCCACTTTGCATTCTAACAACCATTCAGCAATTGCATGCAAATCTTCTGTAAAGGAACCAAAACAACGAATGGGTTGTTCAATCGCTGGATTGACCGCCACAAAGTGTTCTTTGCTGGCAACATCTATACCCGCTGCATTAGGGTAAAGAACCGGAAACCCGCTTTTTGTTTTCATAACTTACATTTAAGAAATGAACAATAAATACAGTGCTATCAGTTCTTCATGATAACATTAACGCTCTTAAACGGGGTTGGCTGATGCCACCACCAAAAACAGGTTGTCATTCAAAGAACTTTGCCAGACTTGAACTCGGGCTTGAGGCACCAAGACAAAAAACGGCTTGTGATAGCACTGCTTCGGCAAGTTACTTTTTCCGGTTTGGAGTTGCAACTGCTGTACACTTGAAAGAAAA
>NZ_VOHQ01000003.1 GCF_009192765.1 Agriterribacter humi
AATTCCTTAATCGCTTTCTTTTTTAATTCCTCAGAGAAAATCCGATGCTCACGGATTTCTAATTTTGAGTTAACTTGCCGCATAAGTGACTGTTTTTTGTCAACCTATTTTAGGCATACACACCCTGCAACCTGCAACTTGTAACCTGTAACCTTTCACAACTGGTTGTTCAGGAGTGGCAAAGTTGCGGCAATTTCATTTACTTTTTGATATACCGCAGGGCTTTGCAAATGCTCTAAATGCCGGTGATGATGAAGATCGGTTCCCAAAAGATCAATGTATTTGAGTTTAAAAAGGCGCGCTGCCGTTTGCGCCACGCCTTTACCGTAATAACCGCTCAATGAAAGTATATTAACCTGGAACAAACAACCGGCATTCTTCAGCTCATCGTATATTTCGGGCTTATGATGAAAATAAGAATAGCGTTCGGGGTGTGCGAGTATAGGCTTATAGCCCTTCATTTGTATAGCAAATATTTTTTCCTTGTAATCCAGCGGCGCACTTGCAAATGAAAATTCCACCAGTACAAGATTATCCTTTATCGTTAGCAATGGTTCATCCTGCTGCAGCAAATGATCAAAATGATCATCTAAGAAATATTCCGCCGCTGCCTGCAAACGGATATTGATATTCCTTTTCTCTACCTCTGCCTTCAACTTTTCGTATCCCCGTGTTATGATTTGCCTGTTATTGGGGTAGAGGTCAGGCATGAGGTGGGGTGTGGTGATCAGCTTTTCATAGCCCGCATCGCGCAACCCTTCAATAAGTTGTATGGAGGTATCCATATCAGGCGACCCATCGTCTATACCAGGTATAAGGTGCGAATGCATATCGCATTTCAGTACACTGAGGTTACCGCTGAAATCAGGTTGTTTTTTTTTGAAGAGGGAAAACATAACGGAATTTGAGATTTAAAAGGTTACAGGGTTCAGGTTGCAGGGGCGTTTCACGCAAAGAAGCAAAGAACGCAAAGAAAAATTGGGGCACTTTTGGGTGCAGGAAATCATAAAGTGCAGATCATGCATTCCCCTGTGTGCTTCTCTGTGCCGCTGTGCTTCCGTGGTTCAGGGGTTGCTAAGGAGCAACGGGCGCAAAGAGCGTTTTGAATTTAAGAAAGTATAAATCACAAACTATAAACTACAAACTTCCCCGTGTCTCCGTGGTTCATTGTTTTGCAAAATCCTTATACACTTCGGCTATTCCTTCTCTTAAATGGATCTTCGCTTTCCAGCCCAATGCCTGCAGGCGGCTTACATCCATTAATTTCCTGGGTGTGCCATCGGGCTTCGACATGTCGTGTTCTATTGCGCCGCTATAGCCTACTATCTCTTTTATCAGCAATGCCAGGTCTTTTATGGTAATATCTTCGCCAATGCCTACGTTGATCAGCCCCGGTTCATTGTATCGTTGCATTAAAAAATAGCAGGCATCGGCCAGGTCGTTAACATGTAAAAACTCACGGCGCGGGGTACCCGTACCCCAGATGGTTACGCTGTTGTGACCGTTTATTTTGGCCTCATGAAATTTCCGCATCAGCGCGGGCAATACATGCGATTTTTTCAGGTCATAATTATCGTTTGGTCCATATAAATTGGTGGGCATTACCGATATAAAATTGCAGCCATACTGAGCACGAAAGGCGTCACACAATTTAATACCTGCTATTTTGGCAATGGCATAAGGCTCATTGGTATGTTCCAGCAGGCCGGTAAGCAGGTACGCTTCCTTTAATGGTTGTGGCGCCAGTTTGGGATAGATGCACGATGATCCGAGGAACATGAGCTTGGTTACCTTGTTTTTATATGCCGCATGCATCACATTGTTCTGGATCATGAGGTTATCATACAAAAAATCGGCGCGGAAACTGTTATTGGCCATAATGCCCCCCACGCGGGCTGCAGCCAGGAAAACATAAGCGGGCTTTTCCTGTACAAAAAAATCTTCCACAGCCTGCTGGTTGCGCAGGTCTAATTCGCCGGATGTGCGTACAACTATATTTTCAAAACCCTGCTCCCCTAACTTTCGTACAATAGCCGAGCCTACCATTCCCCGGTGACCGGCAACATATATTTTATCGTGTGTGTTCAAGGATATTATTTATAGTTTTTGGTTTGTTGTTTATGGTTTGGGTTCACAGTTCTTCGGATTTCGCGCTTTAAATATCGAATTTGTTTTGCTTTTTGTAATTTGGTTCCTGGTGCTTCAATCTACTCATATTGATTCTTCACTGTAAACCCGCTTTCTTTCAAAAGTTTTTCTTTTTTAAAAAGCTCCACATCGGCGGCTACCATTTCCTTTACCAATGCCGGCAGATCATATTTTGGCTTCCAGCCCAGTTTTGTTCTGGCTTTGGTGGCATCGCCAATCAACAGGTCTACTTCCGTTGGACGAAAATATTTGGGGTCAACGGCTATTACTTCTTTACCCGGTTCCAGTTGATACGCCGGGTTGCTGCAGGATTGTACAACGCCTGTTTCTTTATCATCGGTTCCGCTGAAAGCAATTTCCACGCCTACCTCGGCAAATGCCATCCGCACAAATTCCCTCACGGGTGTAGTAATGCCCGTGGCAATTACATAGTCTTCCGGTTTATCCTGCTGCAGTATCAGCCACATGGCTTCCACATAATCTTTTGCATGGCCCCAGTCGCGCCGCGCATTCAAATTGCCGAGATAGATCTTATCCTGCATGCCCAGGGCGATTTTGGCAACGCCCCTTGTTATTTTTCGGGTAACGAATGTTTCCCCGCGCAATGGCGATTCATGATTGAACAATATGCCGTTGGTTGCAAACATAGTATAGGCCTCGCGGTAGTTTACCGTAATCCAGTATGCATACAGCTTCGCTACAGCATAGGGAGAACGCGGGTAGAATGGTGTGGTTTCCGACTGTGGCACTGCCTGCACCAGCCCGTATAATTCGGAGGTGGATGCCTGGTATACCCTTGTTTTTTGGGACAATCCCAGGAACCTAACGGCTTCTAATATGCGCAAGGCGCCTAGCCCATCGGCATTGGCCGTATATTCAGGGGTTTCAAAGCTCACGTGCACATGGCTCATGGCCGCCAGGTTGTATATTTCATCCGGTTGGGTTTCCTGAATAATGCGGATGAGATTGGTGGAATCGGTAAGATCGCCGTAATGCAGCTTCATCCGTACATTTTTTTCGTGCGGATCCTGGTACAGGTGATCTATACGTTCGGTGTTGAACAGTGAGCTGCGGCGTTTGATGCCGTGCACAAAATATCCTTTGGATAATAATAATTCGGCCAAATAGGCGCCGTCCTGCCCGGTGATGCCGGTAATTAAAGCGGTTTTACTCATGATGGAATATGAATAGATTTATGATTTCTGATTTTTTGATTTCTGATTTTTGATCCGCCACAGCGGAAAGGTTTCTAATTTGAGATTATTGTGTCCGGCTGAAAGCTGACAGTCTGCACCGGATTTGAGCTTTAGTTCGTTCCCTGCCCCTGCCCTCTGTAACTTTCACGCCCTGCAACCTGCAACTTGCAACTTGTGCCCTGTAACTTGCACCCTGCAACCTGTAACTTGCACCCTGCACCCTGCACCCTGCAACTTGCACCCTGCAATCTGCAACTTGCAATCTGCCCCCTGTACCCTGCAACCTGCAACCTGCACCCTGCAACCTGTACCCTGACTATCGTTTCAAAAACTGTCCCAGCTTTCGCAGCGGTTTCATATACAAGGTAAAGAAATAAGGATCCAGTCCGTTTATTTTCCAGGCCAGCCTGTCCTGGCTGTTGGCCTTTAACCTGTTTCTTAATGATGCCGTGCTTACACCGCCTACCCGCATTTTAATGATCACTTCATTAATATATACGGCCGGTATTTCATGTTTCAGCAATATGCGCAGCATAAGTTCATAATCGGCAGCGGAACGCAGGCTGCAATTGAAAAGGCCCACTTTATCATATACTTTCCTGTGTACAAAAAAAGTAGGATGGGGCGGCATCCAGCCATAATAGAAGCTCCTTTTACTGTATGGGCCGGCCTTCCATGTGCGTACTACTTTATGTAAGTCATCACGCTGCACAAACTGCAGGTCAGCATAAACAGCCTGAACTTCAGGATTGCTAAAAGCCCGGGCTATCGTTGAAACAACCGTGTTGCGGGCATACACATCATCCGAATTCAAAATGCCGATCACGTCGCCGCTTGCGGCCGCAATGCCCTTGTTCATGGCATCATAAATGCCTTCATCTTTTTCGGTAATGAGTTTGGCAATATGCGGAAACTCCGCAACAATACGCAATGTATCGTCTGCTGATCCCCCATCTACTATAATATGTTCAATATCCGCATAATCCTGCGCCTGTATACATTGCAATGTATCTCTTATGGTGGATGAACTGTTGTAAGTGGCCGTGATGAGGGAGATTTTCATGCAACTCAGGTTCGCGTTTCTATACAATCACTCTTTGTTTAAGCATAATTGCCGGGTTGCCCGAATAAATACTATAGGCTTCCAGGTTTTTGTTGGCTACTGATGCCACGCTGAGCATGGCATGCGAAAAAGCGGTAACGCCGGGACAAACTACGGCCTTTGCTCCTATCCAAACCCCGTCTTCCAGTATGATTTCTTTTACCATTAAATCAAAACTTGTTTTTGTATAATTGTGGTTTCCGGTAAGCAGCATGGCTCCCTGTGAAATACAAACATGGTTACCGAGTGTTACTTTACCCAGGTTATCTATCCAAACCGATTCACCAATCCAGCAATGATCGCCAATAACCAGTTTCCAGGGATATTTGATGTTAACACCAGGTTTTATTATCACTCCGCGGCCGAGGTTGGCGCCAAAACATTTTAATAACCAGCATTTTAAACCCGACAGGGGGTTCAGCGGGTTGATGAAAAAAAGCACATTGGTAAAATACCAAAGGGCCTGCTTTATTTTGCCCGCTCCTATGGTTTGTTTGTACCAGTTGTTGTTATATGTGCTGTAGTCTGTGCGGGGCATTGGTTTGTATAATGCTTTTATGAACGTCATTACGAGACCCAAAACAAACCTGACTGGCAGATAATACTTTTACGGGTCGAAGTAATCCCCCGGATTGGAGGCGGATTATATGCTTTGAATTGGCTCATTACTCCGCTTCGCTTCAATGGGCTTGCCTACCTGCCGATAGGCAGGCTTCGGCGTGCATAATTCTTCTAACTTCGAACATTCGTTTACGCTTCGCAAGGACGGGCCTTTTATGGTCACCACTCCTTTATTTCTTTCCACAGATCATTCCATTCCGGATTCATACTTTCAATCATTCTAATTTTGGCCGACCTGCTTCCTGCCTTGATTCTTTTTTCTTCTTCAATAGCTTCCATTATGGTTGGAAAGAAAAAATAATAAACCAGTTTCTCAGTATTATACCTGGCTGAAAAGCTTTTGGGATATTTTTTTTCCTTGTGTTCCTGAATCCTTGCTGCCAGGTTGCTTGTAACGCCTGTATACAGCACTGTATGATGTTTATTGGTTATGATATAAACGAAGCCGCCTTTTACAAACGTCATTACGAGACCTCCAAAGGAATTCAAATGCTATATAAATACGTCACAGGGCCGAAATAATCCCCTGATTTGCCTTTTTGAACGTCATTACGAGACCCTGAACAAGTCTGCATGACGGGTAATACTTTTAAGGGTCGAAGTAATCCCCAATGCCGGAGGCGGATTAAATTCTTTTGAACTGGCTTATTACTCCGCTGCGCTACAGGGGGCTTGCCGCGGCGTGTGTAATTCTACAAAGTTCCTGCATTCACTTACGCCTCGCAAGGACGGGCCTTTTAACTGAACAACTCCTTATACTTTTCCTTCAGTTTGGAGCTTTCCGTAAAATTCTTTGCATACTGCCATGCCCCTGCGCTCCACCGTTGAAAGGCTTCATCATCCATACTGGTCACTTCCTGCAGCACCTGCACAAAAGCTTTTTCATCGCTTAAGGGCAGATCCCAACCTGCATGATGCTCCTGCAAATTGCGCCAGGGCGTTTGATCGCTGATGAGCACCGGCCGGCCGGCACCCAGGGCTTCGAAAATGGCATGACCGAAATTTTCGCCCAGCGTGGGCAATACAAAAACGTGGTGCTGTTGAATTACGCTGGTTACCTCGTTGTTTTCAACGGGACCTTCAAATTGAACTGAAATATTCGCCGGTAAATTTGCAATACAGTTGAGGCATTCCTGCCAGTACCCTTCATCTTCCATACTTCCCCTTATGGTAAAAAACAATTGCATATGCATAGGCAGTTGAGATAACAGGGAAAGAAAGAATAAAATATTTTTTTTTTGGGCAAGCCTCGAAATAAAAACAGCACGCAATTCTCCCTTATTTTTCTTAAGATAAGCCGGTGCGGACTGTGTGGCAGGTGAGAAATTTGGTATAACCGTTACTTTGTTTACCCTGGGTAAATAAGTATAAATATCAGCTTTCTCCTGTTCATCCGTGGCATGCGCATGAATGTGTTTGGGCACGCCTAAGAAATTAAGAACGGATAGAAATTTCTTTTTCTTACCCGATTTAAAACGTATAGCGCCCTCTTGCAACATACCTCTTGGAGCCAGTACTACCTTCGCCTTAATAAAGCCCAGCCGTTTCATCAGCAGGGGATAAATGGTAAAATACCTCGAATACATATTGTTGAGGTAAATATATTCCGGCTTAATATCCTGTACCTGCACCAGAATGTTTTCCCAGTTCAGCGCGCCGGGAGAAGCATAAAAAAGATAAACGCCATCACTGTCTAACCAACGATTCGTTTCAATTGCACGGAAAGCTTTTGTGTCACCCAGGTCCCTGTCGCCGGTAAAAATATAAATATCATAATCCGCTTTCATGTGCGCCGCAAAGTTCACGCATGAACGGATGGGGCCTCCTGCCTTGAATGCGGGTTCGTACCAGTCGGTGAAGACCATTATTTTAACTCTCGCCATTCAGTACGCTTTTCAAATTTCCACACCAGGTATCATGTGTTATTCTTTCCGAAAGCGCCGCGCTTCGCTTACCCATTTTCTGTAGTTCGGCAGGTTCTACCTTCATTAGCGTATATAGTTTTTGCCTGAAGTTATTTTTATTATCGGAATCGAAAACAAAGCCATTAAATCCGTTGATCAGGAATGTAGACGCTGCACCACAGGTATCCGAAAGCAATAATGCCAGTTCTGCCGCGGCGGCTTCCTGCACTACCACGCCCCAATGCTCGTATAAACTGGGCATGCAAAAAACGGAAGAGTGATGATAATACTGCACCAGTTCGGCCGGTTGCACAAAAGACAGGAACGACACCTGCTTTACCCCGGTATATTTGTTTTGCAAGGCCTGTTGCAAAGGTCCGTTACCAATCATCAGCAATTCCCAATCCTGCAGTTCGGGATAGTTTGCCAGTAGTTCAGTAAAAGCTTCCAGCAACCAGCCCGGACGTTTATATTCCACCATCCGCCCCACAAATACGATACGCTTCCGGAAACCAGGCAGGAGCTTCCTGAATTTTGCGGTATCCGCGCAATACAGGTCATGAATTATCCGGTTAGCCGGGAACCCCATCCTTCTTGCGTATTCATATTGAGGATATCCCGCCACCCATAGATGAGTAGCTTTATTTTTAAGATAAAATGGAGCTATAAGACCCGCCAGCCTTTGTTTTGCAGTGCCCTTCCAGGGGTTGTCCATCCCTATAATTACAGGTATCCTGTTTATCCATTTGGCTGCCACCTGGTTGTACTCCTTATCGCCCCAGCCGGCCATATATATTACATCGGGTTCCCAATTGTTAATTGCAGCCAAATTCTTTTTTTCAATAATGCTGATGGCGCCGGGTGCATCTTCATATTGGTAGGGTGCATTGCTGTCCTGCGGGTAACACACTATCCGAGCCTCCGAACCGCCAGCACTGGTTTGCAGCAAATATTGCACACAACGAAAAAAATAATCAGGCAACCGGCTGTAAAGGAACAGGTAGCACTGGCTTTTTTCTTTCATTTTTTAGTTGGGCTTTTGTGGTATACTTGTGATAGTGCCTGTAATTGATAAGCAGCATGGCAAAAAAGAAGGGTGTTCCATAGTCAATATATCCACCCAGCTTGAAAGATTTACAAACAAAATGACTTAAGCAGGCAAGTGAAATGCTCCTATACAGCCCATTATCTAATAGCACTACTTTTCTTATTAATGTAACAAAGTAAATAATCAATCCAGTTAAACCAAATTCCGAAAAAATGCGGATGGTGAGTGAATGGCCCGATGGCGCATTGAGGCCGTAAAACCAACTGTACCTGAAAGAAGAGTTTTCAAAATAGCGATAGTACATTTCTTCGTGGCCTCCCAAACCGCTGCCAAAGATGTTCCCGTTTTTTAAGTTCTCTTCCGCCACCATCAGGTTAGAGTAGAGCGAAACCGTTGTGCCATTGGCAACGGTCTGCCGGGTTAACACATTCACGTCGCCACTGAACACCTGTTGCGTTTCCGTGATGCGTATATTAAAGTTCTCGTTAAAATTTACCAGCACATGAAAAACCAGGTAGTATAATAAAGGAACGGAGATCATAACATACAAGGGGTTTATATATGCGATACTGATCACGGCCAGGAAGGCCAGATACCCCGTAAGGTTATAGGTAAGAAGAAGCGCGGCGAGCATCGTAAAGAAATACAGTTTGTATTGCTTAAAATGGAAAAATGCAAAAACTAGGGCAGGCACCAGGATGGCGGCGTAATGCGATGGTTCATATGCGATGGAATCAAGCCTTCCAGCTTGCCGGTTAATCAAATCAATCCCTCCATATGAAACTATAACTTGTATGATTCCGAATATCGCAGATAGCCACGTGAATTTCAGGTAGAGCCTGAAAAGCATTCGCCAGTTATAGGTTCCGATAATAAAAAAATTGATGGAATATATTATTAGAATAGGTAAAAACTGCTTTAAAAATCCCCCATAGCTTAGCTGCAGGAGGAGGATAGAAAACAAGCTGATAATTATAAGATACAGATAGATTTTCCAAGGAAATGTTTCCGCCAGGACAATATCCTTCAAATGAAACAAAAAGAAAACAATAGCGAAGGGGTAGGCGATAAAGTCGAAGTCAATACCGAAAATCCTTCTTGATCCGATCTCTTTCGTAAATACAGATAATACCAGCAGCACCTCCACAAGTGAGGCCATGTATATCTTTTTTTTATCAGGCGATTGTATCGTATGTAAGTAGCCTGGTATCATTTGGGATTGCTCAAAATCTAAGTTTATCCAACAACACATTTCCGTTCTCTGCACCCAGGTTCAATCTTTCACCAGGTTTTAGTTGCAATACATGCAGATCAGCCGCAGTGAGGGTTATCTCTTTAAGATCACCTGAAGAGATCGTCTTTCTTATGGTTCCTGAAGCTGATTTAAATATTATAGACACATTGCCATTGGCACTTTTGGCTGAAAAAGAAAAGGATAGTTCACCATTGCGTTTTTTAGGTATATTAACCCCTATAGACTTACCAGGTACCATTTGAACATATGTGGCAAAATCAGAAAAATCATTTTCCGGTGCAGTGCCTTTCTCGGTTATTAAGTTTAGCCCCGTAAGGTACTTTACATTTTCCGCTTCTATTTCAACGGCTTTTGACCAGTAATAAGGGTGCTCATACTGGTGCCAGCCATCCAACTGGTAAAACACCGGTTGGGCTCCTGAAAGATCGAGCACATACATGCTGCCCTGCCGCCTGATATTGAAACTAATTTTTTTACCTTCAAGGGTGATAGAGGTGGTTGCTTCCAGTACCGTATTGCCCTTGTAGTTTGAGCTCGGCTGCACAGTGCCATAGATCAGGTATTTTTTATCCAGCTTACGCACCAGCACCAAATGGTTAGATGCTGAAGCGGCAAAGGCAAAAGGCATGCGCTGTTCTTTCGATAAAGGATCTTCCAACAGCACACCCTTATCTAAAAATTCCCATGCCTGTGAGGCGATGGCCTGGGCATAGGCCGGCATGGCCGCCTGGTAAATATATCCCCGCGGATCATTGGGGCCCTTACCATTGGGCCAGCCCGTTTTGCCTGTAACGTTAAAATAGCCCACATGAAAAAAATCGGCGCCCAGCATCACCATGGATTTTAATAAGCCCAGCCATTGCGCCGGCCGGATATTTTTTTCTTCAAGGCTCCATCCGGCACTGATAAAAGGTGCGAAAAATTTAACGCCTAAACTTATTTCTTTTTTCCTGCCTTCTGCTACCGTGCCGTAACCATTTAAGGGTCCCGAAGCAAGACGCCAGTTATCGGGCCGGGCGGGATAAAAAGCAGGTGTGGAACGGGGTGCTCCGTTAAACAGGCTGTTGGTCCCTATTCTTTCGCTGTATTGGGGCCAATAGGCGCTGTTGTAAGCGCTTACATTGTAAAAGGTAAATG
Organism: Agriterribacter humi; assembly: GCF_009192765.1. Lineage (GTDB taxonomy): Bacteria > Bacteroidota > Bacteroidia > Chitinophagales > Chitinophagaceae > Agriterribacter > Agriterribacter humi. The sequence continues at coordinate 10,412 of NZ_VOHQ01000003.1, forward strand.
TCACATTTTTCCAGGGGATATTTTCCAGGATGGTAGCTTTATACACCGAATCAAACCGGTTGTGCATCCAGCCGTTAAAACGATCGTAATCCATTCCTGATTTTTTGAGACAGGCGGCCACTTCAGGGCTTTGTTGCAAAAGCTGTGCAGGCCATTTGTGGCCAAACCATTCCCCGTTTTCATTGATCATGTTAATGTTGCGGGTTAAATGCCTGGCTAACTGTTTAAGGTAAAAAACAGAGGTAAGGGCATCTTGCTGAACCAGGTCCATTGAGGAAAATGGGTTCAGCCATTTTTTATTGTTGTACACTATTGGTTTGCCAGCTTTATTGCGGAGATAATACTTATCCGACAGGTTTTTTGCCGTAACATACGGGGACGTCCTGTCGAAACCCGCCTGCGCCGGTTTATTCTGCACCTGCATCAATACTGTAGCGGCGGGCAATTGCGGGTGCTTATTGGCATAGCCTATCAGGGAGGAAAATATTTCAGTTGGGCTGCTGTACCTTTTTTGTGCTGTAGCCGAATCTACCCTAAGCGTGGGCAGCTCAATATAGTAATTCCAGTTTTCGGCAAGTTCTCCGGTTAGTTGTACCGCCGTTTTTGGATTTATTTTACCAAAGCCGTTGCCACCATCACCGGGCAATTCCCTGTGCAGGTAGGTTATATCCATCCAGGGGAAATTACGGGGCAGGCTGATGCCGGGAGCATACCGGGGAAGTGGGAATTGCTTTAACTGCTCGGTGGCCTGCACGGTATAATCGGGATAACCGGGTGCAAACTCTTTTTCATCCATGGTATAGCTTTCCTGTTGCGGCAGTTTTTTTCGCCGGGCGATAACAGCAGGATTAATCCGGAAACTATAATGTTGCCCGTTTTCCAATTCATGCGCGTGCTGCTGTATGAGTTCGGAAGAAAGAGCGCTTGTATAAAATGCCAGTTCATCTATAGCGGCATCCAGTCTGAGTCCGTCTCCGCCCTCGATTACCCAATTATCAAAGGATTCTATCTTTTTTGTGAATGTCGGGTCGGTTTTGCCATCTATCCATACTTCAAAACTCCCTGATTTTTGGGCTGTAAAAACAAAATGATGCCATTGCCTGTTAACAAGATTATTATAACTGGCCACTCCCGCTCCCTTCAGGGGGATGGTCCAGTTTTCAATCGCCTCTTTCTCCTTTCGTTTAACAGTATACCGGATATTTATACCCCCGGAGGAAAAATTCAACCGGAAATCCGGTTTGGGAAAAGTAGTGAACATGAATTGCCTGCCATTGAAAGCCAGTTCCAGTGTAAAATCAGACAGATCCCGCACCGGTTTTAAAAGATTGGTCACAAGCAGTCTATCAGAAAAAACAGATTCAATGCCACTGCCTACAATACCTTTAACAGGTGCAACTTTTGCATTGTAATTTTTTATATTGAGCGCTTTTCTTACCACCTGGTCATTCAGCAGTTCGCTGCCCTCGAATGTCCAGTAATGCACAGGTTGCTGCGCTCTTAAAAGCAACCCACAACCGCAAAGCCACAGCAGGTATAATATTTTTTTCATCGGCTCAATTTATCTTCAATGGCACTGATCAATTTTTGGCTCACATCGGGCCATAAAAATTTACCCGCAATCCACCGGTAGGCTGATCTTTTTTTCTGTTGCAACATTTCGTTACTGCAATTGATGGCATCTGCTATTGCCGTTTCCAGCGCATGGCTGTCGGCTGGAGGGATCAGCCATCCGTTCTGTTCATTTACCAGTAAAGATACAGCGCCCACATCTGTGGCGATAACCGCGCAGCCGTTGGCCATACCCTCTAGTATTACATTGGGCATGCCTTCCGAATAGCTGGGGCAAACCAGCACATCCGACTGCGCCAGGATGGCCTGTAAATCTTCCCTGTTGCGGATGGTGCCGTGGTATACCATTTCCGGTAAATCAAGCCTTTTATTTTCGGGAATAGGTCCCACAAATGCGAAGGAAAAACGATATTTACCGGCAAGCTTTATAATGACGGCATTGATCTCTTCAATGCCCTTTCTTCTTTCGTAGCGTCCTATGAACAGGAATCTCCTTTCGGGTCTCACTTCCACATTATCGGCGTTCATCCACTCGCGCTCAATGGCCGCGGGAATCTCAATGATCTTATCTGAGGATATGCCCAGCTTTTTGATATAGCCCGTTATTTTACCCCCGTACGAAAAAATGTAATCGGCATGGCGATTTACCCATGTAAGTGGAAAACGGAGTAATAAGGTTTCGAGCTGCATTTTAAAACCGGACTTTTTTTGCATAAACTCGTAGCCATGGATATTGATGGCCACAGGCGGTGCGCCTGGATCCTTTTTGTGCAGGAAATACCAGCCCGTCATGCCCTTGGCAATGATAAAATCCACAGCGGGAAAACCATTGAGTGTTTCGTATATCTTTTTTGAGTATAGCCAGCCCTGGTAAATATAATGACCGGGGAATGATTTTACCCGCGGTTTTTCTACTATAACCGGATTGATGTATTTTTTTTCCTCATCTGTAAAGCAGTTTAAGTTTTTTATTTCTTTTGTTATGGTGGTAGCCGTGTGCACCAGCAATACATCAACATGGTTTTTTGCCAGGTATTTGCACAAAAAATAAGAGTGCTTTTGCATGCCGCCAATCACATAGGGCCAAATACCATCTGTTATCAATGCTATCTTCATCCTGATTAAATCAGTTCCCTGTTCATTTTTGAGGCATGCTCTTTGTTGCCGGTTGCCAATATATTTCTGTATCGTTCTGCATTGGCAGCGTCAGGGGATTCTATTAATACAAAATTATTACTATCTTCTCCGAATAAAGTATAGCAATGCGTTGCAAAAAAAGCAAAAATCTCTGCCTGGTTTAATTGCCCTTTTCCCATTTCAATATAAATGGCCGGTTTAAACTTTTCGATTGTTTTGGCTGCACCTTTAAGCACATAGTACTCAAAATTTTCCACATCAATTTTCATAAACTCAACAGGCGTATTGTTATCTGCTAAAAAATCATCAATGCTTACAATATCCACAAGATGTTTTTCATGGGGTTCATGTTCATAATTACGTATCAATGAAGCTGCACCGGAATTCCTTAATGGCAACTGAAGTTCAAGTACAGATGCTTTTTCGCCAACTCCCTTGTTTACCAGTTTTAGTATAGATTCAATTTGTGGGTTTAAACTGAGGTTTTGACTTATCCTGCTAAATATGCGGGGATTTGGTTCAAAAGCCATTACCTGTTTTTGCCATTGTTTTTCCTTTATTTTTTGTGCCATTATTAAAGAAAAATTTCCACAATTAGCGCCAATGTCAAGGATCAGCCCTTCCTTTCCGGGGTTTATTATTTTTAATGCCGCATCAACATGCGTATCGGCTTTATCGCGAAAAAGCAACCATTGTGTAAAATCCGCTGGTTGTATTGTAAACCAGGTATTATATCTTTTAATTGTTTTTTCTTCTTCCCTTTTATAAAAAGTTCTGTCGGGTATTAATTTTTTAAAAAGATACCCGTGTGTTTTGTGGTATTGATCTGCTACAAAATCATCCCACCCCAGGGATACCAGTGTTTTCTTAATCAGTCGCGATATCTTCCGTTTCATAAGCTATATTGAAATGCATGTTACTATTTTATGTTGCAAGGCATTTAAGGTATATATCGATCAGCATTTCTACATGTCGTTTGGGTGAGAAATAAGAACTGGCCAACTCCCAGGCGTTTTTTGACATTTGCTTGTACTGTTCAGGATTATCAATCATTTTTTGAATGCTTCCGCGTAAAGCATCCGCTGATACCTCATTTAATAAAAACCCATTAAAGTTGTTTTTCAGCCAGGTGGACACCCCCCCGGTATTGAAGGCGATCACGGGTTTTGAATGCATGGCTGCCTCTATACCCACCAACCCGAATGCTTCCGGGTAAATAGAAGGAAAAAGAACGCAGTAGGATGTTTTCATCAGTGTACTGATCTCAGCGGATGATTTCCATTTTTCAACTACTATTTGGTGTTGTAGCTGATGACCTTTTACAAAATCCATGACATAATTATATAGCGGGCCATCTCCTATTATTTGTAAAGCGGTATCGGCATTCTGCTGTAATACCGGCAGTATGGCATCCAATAACTGGTATATGCCTTTATGCTCAATCAACCTCCCTACAAATAAAAATTTTCTCTCCCTTTCTTCAAAGGCTAAATAGGGCAATTCAAATTTTGTAAAATGCGGATTGCAGATCACTTTTTCTTCCGGGATCCCTCCAATGATCGCTTCGTTGCGGATGTATTCGGACATGGTTAAAATGGCGGCATAACGTTTCCCCGCATTCTTAACCTCGAACTCTGTTCTTTGATAGTCTTTAAACACATTGAAGGGCATACGGCTCCTGAAGCATTTTTGTGTATAGGCGTGATAAAAGCAGTGAAAACCGTATTTTACGGTGCAAGGCTTGCCATCTGTAACCCAAAACTTGCCATAACCGGGGCAAACCATTCGCGGTTCGTGCATTGTGCGCACTACTTTGTAGCGTGACAACATGTATTCAATGGCTTTAACTATGGACAAACCATGAATATGCACCAGGTCAATCTTATAATCCTTTAAAATATCATCTAAGGTTATTGTTAAATCCTCCTTCGGAATGTTGGATATCCATTCCCGGTTAACAAATATTCTGTATCCTGGTTGTTCTTCTGTTATAAAAAGTAGAATATTCTTAATGCCCCTGCTTTCCAGCTGCTCACTTACATCCCTGATGTATACTTCGCTGCCCCCCTTAATGGTTGGGTTTTCATGTACGCGTAAAATGGTCAATAGTGCTTTTTTAAAAGTAGTGATACGGAGTAATAAAGCAATAAGGTTTCAGAAATTAGCTCTTACTAAAAAGGGATTTGGTTTGCAGCATCGGCCCTCCCTTTTGAAACGAGGAATTTATAAAAACTAAGTGTGGTATTCTTTGATAACTTTATCGATTTTGCAACCTATTTCCTCGTAGATCTTTTCCCAGGTAAACTTATTACGAATTTTATTATACAGATTTTCGCCATATTTCTCCAATGCTGATGGGTTTGCTGCCAGGAAATTCAGTTTGTCTGCCATGTCCTTGGCGTCCGCATTTTTAATGAAAACTACTTCATTGTCAGAAAATATATTTTTAAAATTCCTGGAATCCGGAACTATCATTGTCAGTTTTGCAGCGCCGTACATGAAGGCCTTAACGTGACTAAAATAAGGTAAAGCAAAAGTAATAACGCCAATATGAAAATCTTTTATTAATTCAGAAATTTGATTATGATTTAAACTACCATAAAAAATGGTTTCCACCGAATCAGGGATTTTATCTTTTAAAGATTCGAGGTTCGATCCTATTAAATGCAATCTAAATGCAAAAGGATTGGCAAGCAGTTGCAATGATTCAGTTAATACATCCAACCGGTGATGAGGCATTACATGTCCTATAAACGCCAAGTTTATTTTATCCTTAACAACATTGTTCCTGGCTTTGAATTTTACCGCAAATTCCTCATCAACACCATTCTGAATGATAAAATAGTTATGATAAGGAATATTTAATAATTCATTTATTCCGCCTACATAAAAGCCAAAAGTATTACGATAGGCCTTCTTTTCGAGCTCAAAAGAAATTTTATTAAGAAATTTTGGAAAATACCTGGAATTACTATGCGAGAGAATTCCATTTACTTCATACATGTGTGGTATTCGAAGTAGCTTCGAGATAATAATGCCATTAAAATTCAGATAGCTTGAGCGCTCATATATAAATACCGGGGAGGCCTGTTTTACTTTTTTCAAGCATGTAAAAAAGTGAACATGATTGATTAGTAAAATGTAAATCCATTTTATAGAACTTTTTAATTTTCCTCTTAGTGACCCAATGGTATTGTTTGATTTTAAAGGGTAAGATGAAGATTCTCTTGTTGGAGGTTTATAGGGTTTGCAAAATAAGCACAGCTTGATATCAAAATATTTCTGTAGTTGTGAAAGTCCGGCGTTAATGTGGTTGTTAGCACCGGTGTTAGGATTCAAGCAAGCGGTTTCAGAAACAATATACAACCCCGAACATTTCTTTTCTTCGATCAAATTATTTTCCATTGAAATACTGCAGGGAGTTCTATGCACTTTTATAAATCCTTTCTATAATCTCAATTACTTTTAGACCTTCCAGTGCATTGGTGGTAATAGGATGGGTATTGGATATAACGTTAACCACATTTTCAAAAATAAAATGATGGTTGGCTGCAGAGCCTTTATAGACGCCATAATCGTTGGGAGGATTGGATGGTGGCAGTTCGGGCATGGTATAGTCCTTGATATGGCAATACTCCACTTCATTCATGTATTGCCCACCCACCTTCACTGTACCTTTTTCTGCAATGATCGTGATGCTGCTTTCCAGGTTTTTATCCCATACCGAGGTGGAAAAGTTCAATACGCCCGAGCCCCCATTCGCAAAATCAAAGAGTACATTTCCTGAATCTTCAAACTCTGTTAATCCGTGGTGGTTGAATGTTTTGATGTTCGACCGAATGTTTTCAATATCGCCAAACAACCAGAACATGATATCTATAAAGTGCGAGAACTGCGTGAACAATGTGCCGCCGTCTAAAGCTTTTGAACCGTGCCAGTTGGCTTTGGTATAATATCTTTCATCGCGGTTCCAGTAACAATTGATCTGCACCATGAAAATTTTGCCCAGGATATTGTTGGATATGATTTGCTTTAGCCACACCGAAGGTGGCGAATAACGATTTTGCATTACACAAAACACCTGCTTATGCTGGTGCAATGATTCATAAATGATCTTTTCACAACCCGCTTTGGTAAGCGCCATAGGTTTTTCCACCACCACGTGTTTGCCTGCCCGCAGAGCCTGTATGGCATGCGCTTCGTGCAGGCCGTTGGGCGTGGCAATGCACAATACATCAAATGCCGGCCCCTGCTTCAGCATTTGCTCCAGTTCTTTAAAATATGGCACATTGAATTCTTCGGTTTTTGTTTCGGCTGCAGAACGGTTGTCGCAAAGGCACACCAATTCACATTCCGGGTTATTCAACACCATGGTAGCATGTCTTTTGCCAATATGCCCGCAACCTATCACGCCAAACCTGATCTTTTTCTTTTCCATATTTTTATTTAACCTTGCTTATTGTATTTGCTTTTAGTTCATATACCATTCCACTCTCCGGGCAGGTTGCTCTTCCTTCATCATTGAATTTCAAGCGATGGCCATACTCACTTACCCACCCGATTTGCTTTGCCGGATTACCTACTACTAAGGCGTAGGGCGCCACTTCTTTTGTAACAACGGCGCCGGCGCCAATCATGGCATACGCGCCAATGGTGTTGCCACATACGATGGTAGCATTAGCTCCTATTGAAGCGCCCTTCTTGACGAGGGTTTGCTTGTACTCTGTTTTTCGTGCTATGGCACTCCGGGGATTGATCACATTGGTGAAGACCATAGACGGGCCGAGGAAAACATCGTCTTCGCATATAACTCCTGTGTATATAGAAACATTGTTCTGCACTTTTACATTGGTCCCCAATACAACGCCCGGCGATATCACTACATTTTGCCCGAGATTGCAGGATTCACCAATTGTTGCACCCTGCATAATATGAGAGAAATGCCAGATTTTGGTACCTTTTCCAACGATTGCACCTTCATCAATTAAGGCGGTAGGATGTGAGTAGGTATTATCTAAGGACATACGAATATGAATTTGGTTGAAAAGTAATTCTCTCCATTTTCTTTAATAAATTTTTTATGCCTTTAGTTCTTTTATAATGTTTTAATTCTTTTTTCGATTGATTCAATTTATACTAACTATATATTTTAGCCACGGCAACCAAATTTTCCTTTTGTGAAAGATTAGCTTCAATGATCAGTCTGTTATGGTTAAACAGCTCTCCCTTTATATTTTCAACATTCTCCAAAACGCTTTTCTCCGCAAAACGCACACCCCAATCTTTTAAGGTTTTATATAAATTGTTGTTGCTGTTCATGATCACAGCCTTCCCCATATATAGGGCAGCGAGAGTGTTACCAGCGGCCTGCTGACGGATATGGTTCATCCAAACTATTCCACAGGAGTTGATGTATTGCTGGTACTGATCCAACGGCATTAATTCCGTGATCGGGATAAATTTTTCAGCGAAATATTGCTTTCCGTAAGCTATTATATTTTGGGCATAATCCTTTCCGCCATAAGATAAAGGGACAACGATATCTCCTTTCCAGCCGATACCCTTGAGATAATGCAATGCGTCTAAATGATTATTGGTGTCGGTTGCCGAATTACCTAACCATAGCCTGTTTACATTCAGCGTTTGTGGCCCCAATGTAGCCAGTGCCATTTGTTCCGCTGTGAAATAAGAATAATAGGTCCATTTCATTTTTGTGTTGAGATGGCGGATCATCTCATAATCATATTTTACCCAGGTTGCACAAATACTTACCCGCCTGATCAAAGCGCAGGTTGCACGGCTCTTTATCCAACGTAAGCGAAAAGCATTTAATTCCCGAACAATACTTCTGGCAGTTCCAATATCCTTTTTCAGTACATTTTTTTTGTATTGCCAGGTTAATGGCAGGTACCATCTTTTTTCAGCCGGAGTAAATTTATAGCCATCGCCACCCCAAAACATCCAGATCACCTCAGTGTCTTTCCGGAGGCTTTTCAAAAAAGATTCCAATTGATCGAAAAAAAAACTATGTAACACCAGCTTGTCATATTGATTGGCCTCTTTTGCCAGGAAAGGGATTGTTTGCTTCGTCCATTTAACTTGCTTTATTAGAGGTGATTTCGTATGCTTTAGTTCTTTTGTTTGCTTTTGTGCGACCCAGTACACCGAACCGCCCGGCTTAACTTCTTCCGACTGTGTTATAAAATAATCAATGAACCTTTCGTCCATCATTAAATGAAGGAACTTCTTTTCTTTTCCCATAGATATTTTTCTTTGCTATTTGAAGCCCTTTACTGCGCATGATATGCAATATATAAATATATGCCAGCAGCGCTAAAAGCCCCACAACAAAATGAAACCCAATGAAGGAGGGTGATAAAAAATTCCCAGTGTTGCCATACCAGTATTTGGCAATCAATAAAATTCCGAGGTAAAGCAGAGAAGCAATAAATTCAGGTGCAACATTTGTAAAGAAGTCTGTAATTTTTTTAAACAGCATATAGCAAACAAAATAAACTTCTACAAAGAATGCGATCATGCTCGATAACAGATAGCACCATACCATACCAGTTAACCCTCCGTATACAAGCCCTAATATGATTCCCGCAATCATCAGTGTTTTGGAAACCAATCCAACCCTAAATAATAATAAGGTCTTTCCCTTTGCATAATAAACTGGCCCTGCCAGCGTGGCGATGGACTGAACTGCTCCGAGAAAACTTAAAATTTTTAACAAAGGAACTACCTCCATCCAGCCTGGGCCGTATACAATGAGGATAACTTCATGAGCGTATACCCCTAAAAAAGCCATTAACGGAAACGTGGCCATTGCTACAAGAGACATCATTTTGCAATATTGGTCCCATATTAAGGCAGCATCATGTTGAATCAATGCAAAAGAAGGAAACATCACCCGCGATATTGTAGAAGATATTTGCCTTAGGGGTAAAAGCATTAGGCCGTATGCACGATTATATATGCCTAAAGAAACAGCACCCAAGAATTTCCCAACCAACAAATTATCAATGTTTCGCACCCAGTAATTAATAGAACTGTCGCCCAGTAAAGGCAGGGAAAATCGCAAGTGACTTTTCAACAACGTCTTATTGAATATCCACTGAGGACGCCATTGCACCATCCGGAAACTGATGATCAGCCCGGCAAAGCTGGTTAATAAACTTTGCCCCACCAGGGCCCAGACCCCAAAGCCTTTAAAGGCAAGCCCTATTCCCAGTAGCCCTCCTAATAGCGTGGTACCGAGGTTACGGTAAAAATAGCTTTTAAAATCAATGGCTTTCTGTATGAGCGCATCGGGAACGATGGCCATTGAACTAAATAAAAAATTCAATGACATAACCCGTATAAGGAGGGTTAGTTGCGGTTCATTAAAGAAATCCGCTATCAATGGTGCAGTTAACACGAGCATTAGCGCCAGAACAAGTCCTATCATTATGCTCAGCCAAAATATGGTAGATTGCTCCTCTGCTGTAATGCCCTGCTTTTGTATAATGCTTGATCCAAGACCGATATCTTTAAATACCTGTAAAAAACCAATCGCCACCGTTACCATGCCCAGTAAACCATATTCAGCAGGAGTGAGTAATCTCGATAGGATGCCCGATATAACTAACGTAATGAATTGTCTTACTACCTGGTCAATGACCGACCATTTCAATCCTTTTTTTGTTTTTGAGCTTTGTGTACTCAAATCAAAGCACTTTTAGGATAACCGAAATAATATGATCCTGTTCTTCTTCTTTCAATTCATAAAATAATGGTAACCTTACCAGGGCATCTGAATAATAATCGCTCCAGGGCAGTTCTCCGCCAGTGTGTTCATGAAGGAAATAAGGACTTTTGTGCAGGCTCAGGTAATGAAACACCGCCCAGATACCTGCCGATTTAAGGGCATTCAGCAGGGCAGTCCGCTGTTCCAGGTTTTTGCACACCATATAAAACATGTGGGCATTATTGGTAGCGCCTTCAATAAGCCGGGGAAACTGTATACCTTTTTTTTGCAGGGGCTCATACAATCCCTCCCAATACCTGGTCCAGAGCCATTTGCGCCTGGTCTGTATTTCATCTAAGTGTTCTACCTGGGCATATAAAAATGCGGAGATGATTTCAGAAGGAAGGAAGGAAGATCCCAGGGATACCCATCCATATTTATCTACCTCTCCCCGAAAGAATGCAGAACGGTTCGTGCCTTTTTCTCTTATGATCTCTGCCCGCCGGGCAAATTTTTCATCATTCACTGCAAGCATACCGCCCTCACCCGAAATAATATTCTTGGTTTCGTGAAAAGAGAAAGCGCCAAGGTGACCAATGCTCCCCAGTGGTTTTCCTTTATAAAAGGAATCAATGGACTGAGCCGCATCTTCCACTACCCAAAGGGAATGTTTATCCGCCATGGTCATAATGATATCCATATCGCAGGCAATGCCTGCATAATGCACGGGAACAATGGCTTTGGTTTTAGGCGTGATCAATGATTCAATTGCAGATGCATCAAGGTTGGGATTGAACCCCGTACTGTCAGCAAACACAATCTTCGCGCCTCTTAATGCAAATGCATTCGCGGTGGAAACAAAGGTGTAAGAAGGTATGATCACTTCATCACCGGGCTGTATATCCAATAGCAGGGCCGCCATTTCCAGCGCGTCGGTGCAGGAAGTGGTGAGCAGGCATTTGCGGAAGCCATAGCGCTGTTCAAAAAAGCTATGACATTTTTTGGTGAATATGCCATCCCCGGAAATTTTCCCGGACTGTACGGCTTCCTGGATATACAGGGTTTCCTTTCCGCTTAAATAAGGTTTATTAAAAGGGATCATAGAAGTTTCCTGAATTTTGCAGGCACACCGAGGTATAAACCAGGGGCGCTGATGTTTTCTGTTACTACTGCACCCGCTCCGGTACGAACGCCGGGTCCGATTGTAATATTATCTATAACAATGGTTCCTATACCCAGGCCAACAGCCTTGCCTGTAGTTACAAATCCGGCAATATTTACACCGGGCGATAAAAAAGAATGGTCCCCGATGTGGCTGTCATGGGCAATGATACAGCCTGCATTGATCAATACGTTATTGCCAATGGTGGCATTCATATCTATGCTACAGCCGGGATATATAAAAACGCCCTGCCCGATGTGGCAACTGCTGTCAATATAAGAACTGGAATGAATAACCGAACCGAAAGGAATAAGAAATGAAAATCTTTCAAAAACGGCAACACGTGTTTCAAAATGCTTGTACCCTATCCCGGTCATCAAAACGTCAAATGCGTTCTCTTTGTAAAGCCTTACGATATCTTCCACATCGCCCAGCACAGGATATCCATGTCGCAATACGCCCGGTTTTTGGAAATCATCGAAAAATCCAACAGGTTGGTAATGCTTATCCGTTAAAGCGTGATGGGCTATTTGCTGACCAAGATCGCCCGAACCGATTATAGCGAGTCTTTTCATAAGTATTTTTCCAGTTGGGCCAGGTTGGTTATACGCTTTACAGGGCTGTTTTCAAAAATATCAGCCCTGTCTATTAAAACTGCGTTTATCCCTGCCTGCAAGGCAGGTGCGATATCTAATTTCAAAGAATCTCCCACGTACAAAATTTCTTTCGGATCGCACGCTGCCGATTCGATCATCATTGTAAAAAATGCAGGATCAGGCTTTCGAACGCCTTTTAACTGCGAACCCAATATCCACGAAAACGGGAAAGCGAAGTGTTCCTTCAGTTTCCCCGGCAGGGTATCATCCCAGTTCGATAAAACACCTACCGGCTGTTGAATGGTTTGGATAAACGGAGTGTCTTCAAAAGGTTGCCAGGGGAGATATGAACAAGCCTCAAAGATTTCTCTTACCAATGTTTCATTCGCGGGAATTCCCAGCAAATACAGCAACTCCGTATTAAAGGAAGTATAGAATTCTTTTGATGTTTTATCGGGGAAGGCAAATACCTCTGATAACAATTTATGTTTTTGAATGAGGGAATTTTGTTTAACAGTATAACCATTTTTTTTTAAAACGTCGCCTATCCTGTTAAACAGGTCGGGTTTGTACAGCAACGTATTGGCGACATCAAAAAAAACAGCTTTTATCATAATTCTCAACGAATATAGAAGGTATCATTTTTATCGGTGATCTCCGACAACTTTTTTCCCGGGTAGATGATATCCAGCATCACCCTTAATGCTGTTCCGGGTTTAACATCCGGTGCCTCGGGAATCTCGTTCAAAAAATATTCCTGCACCGTATAAGCCACATCTTTAAATCCAAACTGCGATCGTATAGAGTTGGTGCCTGAAATGCGGCAATTGATCTCAAAGGGAATGATTCCATTTGCAGTAACCCGCGACTGGATATTGCAGGATCCGCGGAAATTGTAATGCGAAAGCATTTTCCGGATAATGCTTTTCATTTCTTCGTCATAATCATTTATCACCTCCGCTTTGGCTGTATTTCCCTGTTCCAGTTCCCGCTCAAAAGTGATCAGTCCATGGAATGCACCATCTTTTCTTACATAAAAAGTGGTAGTGATTTCCGGGCCTTCCAAATATTCCTGCACCACATAAGAATCATCAAATGAGGCGGGATTTGGCGGGTCAACAAAAATATTTCTCGAGCCTCTTCCTTCCCTTGGCTTCACCACGCATTTATTGAATTGGCCGGCATAAGCTGAAGGCAATACCGATGATGCAAAAGGGATATCATATTTCCCAAACCCTTCATAATTACTGAATTTATCCAGGCACATTTTTGTAATGGCTGCCGGAGAAGCGGCCACCGGGCAGTTGAATACTGTTTTGCTTTCCGCCAGGTAAAAAGATTCATAATCTGTTGAAGGAATGATGAGTGCCGTGTTTTCCTTTTTGCAGATACCCTGCATGGCGGGTATATATGCCTTGTCATAAGAAAAGGGTACTTCATACACCCGGTCGCACAAATAATTGCCGGCACTCACTGCTGTTACATTCACCCCGATTATGTCCACATCAAGGCCCAGATCGGCAATATTCCTAAGAATGCCCTGTCCTACTACTCCGCCGATTCCGGTTACTATTATACTTTTTCTCATACTTTCATTTCAGCTATGGTTCGTTCAAACGTTATTGCCGGTTTAAAGTGCAGTGTTTTATATTCCGGGCTGGGGTCATAAGTAAATGAAGGACTGGCATCTTCGCCGGTATATTCAATAATTGCACCTGTATTGAGCGCGATCAGTTGAGCAGCCTGGTTGTTGGTATAGGATTTTTCCGCTACCCCCAATGTTATTATATTCTCGCTGTAATCTGCACATTGCATGCACAGCCTTGCTGCATCCCGCACATCTATATAATTCTGCATTCTTTCCCCGGTACCCCACACCTGTATAGCTTTTGTTTGCTTAACCTGTTCAATCATTTTGGGAATAAGGGTTACGGGTTTCATACCCTTTCCAATAATGGAAGAAAAACGGATGATGGCATGATTGGCGTGATTTTTAACGATGGCTTCACCCGCAATTTTGGATAAGCCGTAATAATCCGGCCGGTTAAAAGGACTATTCACCTGCAGGGGGAGCTGCAGGGGAACGCCATATACAGCCACGCTTGAAGCAAATACAAATTTTGAGGATGCATAGTGCTCATCAATGAGCCCGGTAAGTTTAATATTGGTGGTATAGAATTCCGCATGCGGCTCATGAAACTTGCCGTAGGGAATAAAAGATGCCAGGTGAAATATGTATTCAAAACCGGGCTCTTGCCGGAAAAGCGCTTCTGCGTTGGTGTAAAGCTTTACGCCCGGATTCTCCGGTATTAATGACGTATCAGTTCTGCACAATCCCGCCACGCGGTAGTCTTTGGCGGTCAAAGCGTTCAGCAAATGCCTCCCTAAAAAGCCATTTATCCCTGTTATTAAAACAGATTTATTCATTTTCCACTTTGGACTACAGCGAGTTTCTTTTTGATAACCAAAAATCGCTTTTCAAAAAAGGTATAGGAGAGAGAACTTACCAGGATTGTTGAAACTACCGTTAATATATAAAATGACAGGTTGAACCTTGTATTGTGCTCCGTTCCGTAAAAATACCGCGAAGTGCAAAAAGCGGCATACATGCAAACCGGGTGGTACATATAAATACCGTAGGATATATCTCCAAGAAAGGAAAGCACTTTATTATGAAGTATATTAAGATGTTGAAAAGTATTGGCTAAAATGAACAACAAAAAACATATGCCCAGTAAAAAATAGTTCCAGCCCAGCAGCATAATTCCAGCAATAGCTATAATCAGCAATAAGACCTGTATTTTATTTATTCCGGAAAAAAATCTATTCAGTTTACCTTCATATAAAAAGTACGCACCAATACCTCCTAAGGACATCAATTCAATGTTGAAATTACTAAGGAAGCTGTACAACAGGTAAAAAGAAGCATTTCCGAAGGTTTTATGAGCTGTCCAAAAGATCAATAAAAAACAAAACTTTAAAACTATTACGGACACCAGCACCTTTAAAATATTGTTTTTGAACTTACCAATGATCCATGGCCAAAGCAGGTAAAACTGTTCCTCTACACCAACGGACCAGCTTTGGGTAACGCCGGCTACCCTGTATGAAAAAGCAAGGGCGGCATTAGGAAAAAAGAAGACAAAAAGTAATAGTTTTTTTGTAAAATCAGTCTCTATGCCTGTTATAAGGTCATAATAATTGTTGTTACCCCAAAAGGCGGTACTGGTTCTAACCAATTGAGGCAGCAGAAAAAAACCAATAACAAGCAACAAATAGTATAAGGGCCAAATTCGTAAGATCCGCCTTAAATAAAATTTCTTTACATTTATTTTTCCAAACTGTCCGAGTTCTGTCAATAAGAGGTAAGTGATCAAAAATCCGCTGAGTACAAAAAATAAATAGACGCCGTTTTTTCCAAGTGTACCGATAAAGCCAGAAAGGAATGAGTTAAAAAGGCTGGGTAGATTTTCCCTGTGTTTAAAAAGTTCAATGTGATGAAATACTACAGCCAAAGCCGCTATTGCCCTTATTTCTGAAAGCCCTTTAAAATATATACGCATTACAAAGATTCCTCTGTCGGAATATCAATTACAAACTAATTCGATTCCCACATGCTGAATTTATTTTTCTTACCCACACTCTTAGAAGTAAAAGAATTTTTAAGAATTTCATCAATCCATACCTTCTTAAATTTTTTCAATATCCTTTATGTCAAAGAAAATCTCTTCGTTTACCCATGTAGCGATACCAGCCTCAATCCATGGTTTGCGTCTTTGTATTTCCAGGAAATCAGCACTCCAATGATGCGGCGTTTCAATTTTCTTTACCCAAATTATAAAATGGGCATCGGAAGTGGGATGTCCACTCTTTTTTAACCAAAACGCTGAAAAATCTCTTATGCCGTTTTTAAGATTCACAGGATTAACCAATGGGCTGTTGACTCTGAAAGACCATTTCGCCCAGGTGGGGCCCAATAAATAGTTCCCGGGCCTTCCGTCTTTTTCTATAATTGGTAGCCATTCATTTTTATCCTTTCCTATATACTCAATAGCAATGATGTGATTATATCCTTCAAAATGGCTGTCCAAAAAAACAGAATGCCCCGTTATTCCAAAATAAGTTTTTGAGAATTTTTGAGATTGCCAGCTCAGGCTTGTCAAAAATATTCCAAAACTGGTTTTATTGAATCCAGTTCTTTCGGTAAGATCAGATATTAGTGGGGATCTGTACGTGGATATAATCTGAAGAATGCAAAGAAAAAAAATACCTAACGATATTAAAAAGATCTTTAACGATCCAGCAGAAAGCCTTGTAAATAACCTGATATTATCTGAACCCTGAGGGAGAAGGGGCACGGTATAACCACAGTTTTCCTCTGTACACCTTTCAATAAATCTATTTGCTGCTATTTTTGAATATATCCATTTGCTCAGATGATATATACCCGGTAAATATAGTAGTACACCCGCTAAAAATAAGCAGGGTATTCTTAAGAAAGTATTCCTGTAGGTGTTAATTCCTTTTAATACATTTCCTTTTTTTGTAATTGAATAAATATTGTTTAGTAATTCTTCCGGGGAAAGGTGAGAAAGCTTTTTATTTTTAGCTCCATATGTTTGGACTCCTTTAAATTCAACTGCGTTGAAAATATCGAAATGTGATATTATAATTTTAGTTCTGTTGCATAAGGGGCAATCTTCATCATAATAGAGATCAATTTGCTTCTTTTTAAATTGGAATTTCCCGTAAATTTTCAGCCACAGGGAAGCTGGAACAAGCAGGAGGTAAATGCTAATAACGCCGAGGGCAAACCAGGGTATAGGAAAAATCAGGAGAATGCCTAAATGAAAACCAACACCAATGAGAAAAAGAAGTATCCAGCATTTCCTAACACCAAACAAAAAAAGAAAAACGATTTCAAAAACCAGTGTGAGATATCCAAGAAAGATCACAATGGCCTTCATATTTAAAATCCAGGAATAATCAAGGTAAGCAACTTGTGGAACGGATGCGGGCAGCCAGAACCCTAATCCATGTTTCCATAACGAAGAATCGAATTTAAAAAAAATGGAATCAAAATAAACAAAAGCAATGCCGACTAATACTGGCAGGTAATAATTTAATACAGACACATTGCGGGGAGGTGAAAAGTTGAACCTGGTATTAGAATATTTAAGTTTAATCCTCAACCTGTCCAGAGAATTTACCTGTGAAACATTGATAAAGAGTAATAGAAAATTTATCCCCATATATAAATAAAACATATGGTATTCATATGTTTTTATGGTAGCAATAAAAACAAGGGAGAACAAATAATTGATGAGTGCGGCCTGCCGGCTGAACAGACCCAGCATTAAAAAAACGATCGTAACCATCCATGCTATTAGTGCAGGCCCTAAGTTAATTTCAGCAGGCTGAATGAAAGGAATTTTATCAAATATGAGGTGGCGGAAGTAATAAAGTTGCAACACTTCACACAGTAAAATAAAGGTGTACGTTATTCTGAAAACACTCAGCCCTGCCGCGTCTATCTTTTTGTTGTATAGCCGGCTTATGAAATGCAGATATTTACGCACTGATCCTGTAAAATATTTTTCTTAAGTATTGCTTTGTCAAGTGTTACGCTGTAGCGTCATTATGCGAACCTTATTTTCTCACCCGAAGAGTTTTTTCCAGTTGCTTTTCTTTTGGTTTTTGCTCTCCTGGAAATAATCACCGCCATATCCATATCCATACCCATATCCATAATAGCTTCCTCCACCATAGCCGTAATAGCCTTTATAGCGGCCCTGGGTTTGTATATCGTTGATCACCAGTCCCATGTTGGGCAGGCGTTTTTGCTGGTACAGGTCATCCACCATGCTCAACTGCCTTTTAAGGGTATAGCCATGGCGCACAATATAGAGGCTGGCATTGGCAAAGGCGCTGAGGGTAAAAGCATCGCTTACTAAGCCTACGGGTGCACTGTCTATGATGATATAATCAAACCGTATTTTCAGCTCTTCAAACAATCTCCCCACCTGTTGGTCTAGTAATAATTCTGAAGGGTTGGGCGGCACGGGCCCGCAGCCAATTACGTATAGATTTGAAAATTCGGGTACCGGCTGCACAATTTCTTCTATGCCCGCATTGCCGATAATAAAATTACTGAGGCCTTTTGTAGTTTGCATATCCAGACCCTTCAACAGGCGGGGCTTTCTGATGTCAAACTCAAGCACCACCGTTTTTTTGCCGGTAAGCGCAAGGGCGGCGCCATAATTGGTGGCCACAAAGGATTTGCCTTCGCCGCTTACAGAGGAAGTAACCAGTATTACCGGTTTATTGATCCTACTCACTAAGTACTGCAAATTGGTGCGCATGATGCGGAACTGCTCGGCCACTACCGTTCGGCTGCCCGCCTGAACGATTAGCGTCTCCTCGCCCGCATGACCTATTTCACCGATAATGGGCGCCTGGGTTTGCCTTACGATCTCTTCGCGCTCCCTGATTTTATCGTTCAGCATTTCTATAAGCGCTATAATTCCCACAGGGATCAGTATACCCGCCAGCAGGGCTATCAAATAAATGTTTTTCTGATTGGGCTTTACCGGTGTACCCGAACCGGTAGCCTCTTCCAACGGGCTGGAGCTGGCAACCGTGGCAGCAGCGGCAATGGCGGCCTCCTCCCTTTTTTGCAGCAGGAACAGGTAGAGGTCCTGCTTGATCTTTTGCTGGCGTTCAATATCTAAAAGGCCCATGGCCTTGGAAGGCACTTTGCGGATGGCCGCATGGGAGCGTTCTATTTCTTCTTTTGTTTTATTGGAAGCGATGCTGTAAGAACGCTTTACATTTTTCAGGGCTTCCAGAATCTGTTCCCTTAATTTTTCCAAATTCCTGTCAATAGCCGTTACCGAAGGATTAGCAGGTCCTGTGGTTTGCAGCAGGTTATTGCGTTGTAACTGCAAACCATTATACTGGTTGAATAATGGTGATAATACAGGCTCCTCTATGCCGAGGTTAACAGGTACCAGGCTGTTGCGGTTGCCCGGCTCCTGCATATATTGGAGCAAATAATCCAGTATGCCACTTTGCACTAGCTGCGTATTCAATTGCCTGTTATTCTCGGAAAGCGTTTCATAATACTGGGTGGATTGCTGGGTTAGGTCAATTACTTCATTTTTTTCGCGATATTTTAATAGTCCGCTTTCTACGCCGCCCAGTTCATTTTTAATGGTATCTAAGCGTTCATCAATGAATTGCATGGTTACCTGCGAGATCCTCCGTTTATCTTCAATATTCATTTTGCCGTATTCATTCATCAGTTCATTGATCACGTCCTTTCCCAGGGCGATATTATCCGTTTCCATGGAAATATCGAGAATGGTGGCCTGCTCTATGGTTTGGGCGGTAGTAATGGCTGAAACAAGACTGGCAGCGGCAGCCTCAAGGGGCCGGTAAACAATGATAAAATGATCGCTGCTATAGCCGGCAAAGGATACGGAAGCCACTTTATTAAGCCTGAAAACACCATTTCGCGTCTCGAATATTTTACCATATTCAAGGCCGGCATTCCCATTCAGGAACCTGAATCCTTTTTCGGAAGCTTCTATTTCAAAACTAAACGCATTGGCAGAATCTTTAAGCGAGATAATATCCAAATGCAGGGGGGAGGCTCCATAAATGTTTGAAGTGCGTACATTGCCTTTATTATAATAACTCACCTGCAGGTCAAGATTTTTGGCCACACGTCGCACCAAGGGCTTGGATTTTAAGATCTCCAGCTCGTTCTTCAGGTTTAGGTTACTCGGAAACATAAACATATTTTCCAGTGCCTCTCCGCTGGCATTGTTGTTGTTTTCTTTGTTGATAAACAGGCTACCACTCACATTGTAAATAGGAGTGGCGTATCTTACTTTAAGAAAGGCCAGTACGAGGGCAATCAGCACAAAGGCTACCAGCATGGGCCAATACCGCAAATATTTAAAGATGAATTCCTTTAAATTGAATTCTTTTGCCGCAGGCATGCTGTCGAAACCTGTATCGTCATTTGCTGACATGTATGCATTTCGTTTTATTCATGATTATTAGAAAACCAACCGGCATTACCGGGTAACAAGATTGATGATTACCGCAATGGTGGTAACTAAACTGGCAATGGTAGTTATAATGGTACGGTTCCGGTTAATGGTTTGGTCGGTGGCAGCGGGCTTTTTGGGGTGAGCCTTCACAATTACGATATCGTTTTGCTGCAGGTAATAATAAGGGGAGGCAAGCACATCTGCCCTGCTTACGTTTAAGTTGCCAAAACTCCTTTTTCCATTGGTTTCCCTTATTACCATAATACTGTCCTTCAACCCGTAAGGGGTAAGGTCGCCTGCCATGCCCAGGGCTTCTAATATATTCACCTTTTCGCCCGGGGCAGTGTACACACCCTGGTTCGACACTTCACCCAGTACCGTAAACTTATAATTTAAAAACCGAATATTGCAATAGGGGTTCATGAGATAGGGTGTCAGCTTTTCGTTAAGCAACAGAGCCAGCCCCGCTTTGGTGAGTCCTTCGATGTGGATTTGCCCTAGGGATGGAAACTGGATATTCCCTTCATTATTTACTAAGTAACCCGGCATTTGAGGCGAAGAGCCTCCTGTACTAGTTGCACCCGTTCCGTTGGCCGAAATGCCGGCACTCATTTGCTGGTTGAAGATGGCCGTGGCTTCGGGGTTATCGCTAAAAACGGTGATGCCTACCAAATCACCTTTCTGGATTGTTGGTTCCGGCAGATTCACCTGGCTGAGCGCGGCAGTGTCAATAGGTCCCTGGAGGTAGGGCACAGCTCTTTGAACTTTGCACGAAAACAGCAGCAGGCTGAGCGCCATTGTGAACAAAACAGCTATGCTAGTTTGTTTACGAATAAGCTTATGAATGGTCATTCACTGGTATTTACAATGTTGTTGTGGTTGGTATGCGAGTTCAGGAGAAATTAACGTATGGTAACCGGGGATATTATATAAACGTCATTACGAGACCCTAAAGGGATTAAAATGTCATGTAAATACGTCACAAGGTCGAAGTAATCTCCGGATTTGTACAGAGATTAAATTTCTGAATCGGCCTATTGCTTCGCTTGAGGCGGCTTGCCTACCTGCCCCGTCCGAATGGCTCATCCGGGCGGACGGCAGGCAGGCTTCTGCGTGCATCGTTTTTTTAAGTTCCGGCATTTGCTTATGCCTCGCAAAGACGAGTCTTTTATTACATCCTCCTCACCAACCCATCGCTTAACCTGTATTTTTCCCCGGATTCGGGGCAACTGGCAAAGCCTGTTTCATTAAAATGCAGCTTATGTCCATATGCGCTCACAGCCCGTTTGTCGGGCGGGATTGCCTGTTACCAGTGCATAAGGCGGAACGGGATGTGTAACAACGGCGCCTGCGCCAATAAAAGCGTATTCCCCAATTTCATACCCGCAAACAATAGTGGCATTGGCGCCAATGGTAGCTCCTTTGCGTACTATCGTTTGGCGATACTGATCTTTGCGGGGTATGGCACTGCGTGGATTGAACACATTGGTAAATACAGCGGAAGGCCCTATAAAAACATCATCTTCACAAACCACGCCGGGATAAACAGATACATTGTTCTGCACTTTTACATTATTGCCTAAAACAACCCCGGAACCGACCATTACATTTTGCCCGATTACACAGTTTTCACCAATGCGGGCCCCGGTCATGATATGCGAAAAGCACCAGATCTTCGTTCCATTGCCAATCATGCAATCCTCATCAATAACTGTAGTGGCATGGGCAAAATAAAGCATGTAAGAAAATCTCTTAGTCTTAGTAGACCGATTATCGCACTGCGCCGGCTTAAATGGGTTACCTACGCATACAGCCGCATCTTTCTGTTGTTTATTTTTTGTGCAGGATTGCCAACGTATACTCCTGGTTCTGTGATGTTTGTTGTTACCACACTGCCAGCGCCTATAACCACCCTGGAGGCGACACTAATGCCCTGTATCAATACGCTGTTGCTGCCCACAAATACTTCATTGCCTATATTGCAGCCTCCGTTTAATACAGCGCCTGTAGAAATATGGCAATGGTCGCCCACCACACAATCGTGCTCTATAAGACTTTTGTTGTTGAGGATTGCATTTTTTCCTATAAGCGAGTTGGCGTTTACAATTACCTGGTGATGTATTATGGATCCTTCTCCTACCGAACTTCTGGAGGAAACAATGGAAAAAGGACTTATTACAGTGGCGTGCGACCCTTTGTTTTGACTGATCAGGGTAAAAAGCCTTTTCCTTAACAGAGCGGTTTTGATTTGTCCTACAGCTACAAGAAAATCCGTATCAGGACTTACAAAATCCGGTAAAAAAGACTGATTTCCCAATCGCTGGTAAGGAAAGCCAGGCAATATTTGGGTTTCATCATCGTCAAAAAAACCTGTAATATTATACATACAGGTAGATTCAATGACTTCGATACAGGATTTGCAATGCCCGCCGCCTCCCAGCAGGACTATATTTTTTCGCGCCATACATTTCTTTATGTAGTAACAGAGTGGTAATTAGGTTTTTCTTTTTCAGGGAAGGTTGGGGAAATCTCCCCTTATAAAGGTATATCAAATTTTGTTCCACATAAAGCACTAATTTCAGAAAAACGTACTTAAATTTATTATGGAGCGTATGTACCTGTTAGTATGATAGTAAAAACCATTTATTTTAAAAAATGGTTTAAATTTTTTGGAAGTTTTATAGTAGCCTCTACACGGGCCTTATTTCATTGCTGCTCAGCCGGGCTGTTAATTTAAAGCCCAGGCTTTGTAATATTACCTGCACTTTGTTTTTATCCGACCGCACCACAATCCCTTCTTCATCCATGAGCACGCCGCTCATTATTTTTACCCGCTGGTTGGGTTTAAACTGCATGTGTTCAACTTCCACATGGCCATATTCATTCAAAAACCGCCTGATCGTATTGATCTCTTCTTCTTTTATAACAGCGGGCTTGCCGTTCCAGTATACGAAGTTCACCACCCCGCTTACCATCCTCACATTTGTGATTTCATTCTCTTCAACCTGCACAAAAACATAAGATTTAAAAAGGGGTTCGTGTACTATTTTGTACCTGTCGCTCCATTTTTTGCGCACTTTGTTTAATGGACAATAAGCCGTGATCTGCTTTTCCTGCAACAGGGCATATACCTTTTTTTCCCACCGGGGCTTGGTATAAACAGCGTACCATTTTTTAGTGTTGTTCATACGATTTCAAAGTTACGGGAACTTCAGATTTGAAACGTAGATTATGTTGATATATGGTTTATGCAGCACAGTTTATTATTGATCGGCTAAATACGCTGCATTGGCATTTGATGGATAAATGGCATAGCTTCGCCTCCTCAGTTACATCCTCCTTTTTGTAACCGGTAAACCAAACGCCTTCTTTTGCCGCCTTCCCTTAGCATATATCGTACCCGGATTTGATTTTATGTAAAAAACCGGGCCCCGCATCAACGCCAGGAAGGAACTTCAACATACTCAGGAACTTATATAAAGTGCCCGGAAATTTCTTTCGGCAAATATAGAGGTAAAAAGCAATTCAAGTTGCAGGAGAGGAGGATTGGGATGCGGGAAAGAGGGTTTAAGATTGAGCGTGTGCAGGGGCGGGGATAGATTTCTAAGATGTTACAGGTTACAGGTTTCAGGGGGAAAAGCCGTGGGCGATGCAAAAAACGATAAAGACAATCTTTGACTTCTCTCCTTTCACCCTTTCACTGTTTGTACTCCTTTCGGATTTCGGTTTTCCAGTCTTCGGAATTGCCTTTATCTGGTTTTTGTTATTTGCTATCTGGTGCTGTCGGCTGTATTCCTTCGTATTTCAAATTTCCAATCTTCGGATTTTCTTTAACATCTTGCTATGGTTAAGAAATAAGAAAAATATTAACTTCGTTGCCTGCAATGAAATATATTTTATACATACTCCTGGGTTATGTGCTTTACCGCTTCATTACGGGCTTTTTGATCCCCGTTTTTAGAACGGGAAAACAAATTAAAAAGCAGTTCAACGAAATGCAGCAGCACATGCACGACCAGATGCAGCAACAATCTTCTTCTACAGCTCCACCCCGGCAGCAGGCTGCCAAAAAATCTCCTGCGGGGGAATATATTGATTTCGAGGAGTTGAAATAGTATGCCATACTGTCTATCATTCAAGCAGTTATTCTTGTGCATCATTTTTCCCCGGGGATGGGGTATCTGAAAATCATCGAAAGATAAACAGATGAAATCACCTAAATTTGCGCTCCTTTTCATTTTATTTATACTACAATGGCAAATCAATTATTCGATTTTGGATTGATTGGGTTAGGCGTTATGGGACGCAACCTGTTATTAAATATGGCCGATCATGGCTTTGCTGTAATAGGATACAACAGGAGCCCGCAAAAAGTTACGGAATTAGAAAGCGAGATCGTTCCGGGTACTACGGTAAAAGGCACTTCCGATTTGAAAGTAATGGCAGACGCGCTTAAATCGCCCCGCAGGATTATGATGCTGGTACAGGCAGGTAAACCGGTAGACGATGTGCTCAGCGAGCTGATTCCCCTGCTCGATAAAGGCGATATTGTAATTGATGGTGGTAATTCGCACTACACCGATACCCTGCGCCGTGTGCAGTATATGCAGGAAAAGGGCTTTCATTTTATGGGTATGGGCGTTTCGGGCGGTGAAGAAGGCGCCAGGAGAGGTCCCAGTATTATGCCGGGCGGTGATCCCGAAGCATATCCCCATGTAAAACCGATGCTGGAAGCTGTTTCGGCCAAGGTAAACGGCGAGCCCTGTGTGGCGCACCTGGGTAAGGGCGCCGCAGGCCATTATGTAAAAATGGTGCACAATGGTATTGAATATGGCATTATGCAACTGATCAGCGAAGTATATGATGTATTGCACCGCGGCTATGGCTTAACCAATGATGAGCTGCATGAAGTATTTAAACAATGGAACGAGGGCGAACTGCAGTCATTCCTGGTGGAAATAACCCGTGATATATTTTTAAAGACAGACGATAAGACCGGCAAACGGCTTGTGGATATGATTTTGGATAAAGCGGGCTCCAAGGGAACAGGTAAATGGACATCGCAGGATGCCATGGATCTGGGGATTGCCATCCCCACCATAGACGTTGCCGTGAGTATGCGTAATTTTTCGGCGCTCAAACAGGAAAGGGTAAGCGCATCCAAAATATATCCTTCCGCTATTAAAATAACGGGGGTTTCCAAAGAAGAGATTATTCAGCAGGCAAGAGAAGCCCTGTTTTTGGGCACATTGATCAGCTATGCACAGGGGCTGGCTTTGTTATTCGTGGCTTCTAAAGAATACGACATGGAGATCCCGCTTCCGCAAGTGGTAAAAATATGGAGAGGAGGTTGTATCATCCGCTCCACCTTACTGGAAATATTTTACCAGGCCTATTCCAATAACCCTGCACTGTCTAATATTTTATTAGATAGCCATATCGCTGCTCTGCTGAAACCGAGAACAGCCAATACCCGCAAGTTTATCGCCACGGCTGTGCAGGCAGGTATTCCTGTTTCCGCACTGTCAGTGTCGCTGGGCTATTTTGATGCTTACCGCAGCGAAGTGATGCCAACCAACCTGATACAGGCCCAGCGCGATTTTTTTGGCGCACATACGTATCAGCGTATTGATGAAGAAGGGATTTTTCATACCAACTGGCAATAGATCATCTGTAGTGTAAAAGTAAAAATGGAACAAGTTGTCCATTTTTATTTATTTCTTAAGCAGTAACGCTCATATTACAATTCCATGCATTCAAATATTTCTGGTACGCAAAACCATAAACGTCCCCCTTCTTCGCTGATCTTTATTTTTGGCGGAAGCGGCGATCTCAATCTCCGTAAATTAACGCCTGCCTTATATAACCTGTTCCTTGACGAATGGATGCCCGAAAAATTTGGTATAGTGGGTATTGGGAGAAGTGAATATACCCACGATAAATACAGGAAGCATTTGCTCGATGGCATCAAAAAATTCTCCCGTCGAAAAGGCGAGGAAAACGGCAACTGGAAAAATTTCGCGGAGCACATCAGCTACCTGCAAATGGATGCTGAAGACGAAGGGGCGTACCAGCAGATATCCGCCATCGTTAAAGAAAGAGAAGCCGCGTTTGGCGAACATCCCAATGTTATTTTTTACCTGGCCGTGGCGCCCCAGTTGGTGCCCGATATTGCCGCCAAACTGGGTCCGCTCAACATTTGCGCCGATACCAAATGCACCCGCATCGTTATTGAAAAGCCTTTTGGTCACGACCTGCAAAGCGCAAGGGAACTGAATCATTTGCTGAGCACCATGTTTGATGAAGACCAGATATTCCGTATTGATCATTACCTGGGAAAGGAAACGGTACAGAATATTTTGGCCCTGCGTTTCGCCAACGCTTTATTTGAGCCCATATGGAACCGCAATTATATTGAAAACGTACAGATCACCGCAGCCGAAACGGTTGGCGCCGAAACCCGGGGCGCTTATTATGAAAAATCGGGCGCCCTGCGCGATATGGTGCAGAACCATATGCTTCAACTGATGTGTATGATTGCTATGGAAGCGCCGGTTTCTTTTGATGCCAACGAGATCCGCAATAAAAAAGTAGATGTGCTGAATGCCATCCGTAAAATAGACCATGCCAGTGTGCAGGATTTTGCGGCAAGGGGTCAGTATGCCGAAGGATGGATGAAAGGGGAAAAGATTGCGGGCTACCGGCAGGAAAAAAACGTGAACCCGGAATCGAACGTTGAAACCTTTGCTGCCGTTAAATTTTATATTGACAACTGGCGCTGGCAGGACGTTCCTTTTTACGTGCGTACGGGCAAACGGATGCACAACAAAAGTACCATTATTACCCTGCAGTTTCGCCCGGCCCCCAGCTTTGCTTTTCCCCGGGAAGCAGCCGATACCTGGCGCCCCAACAGGCTCACCATAAGTATACAACCCGAAATGGATATCCGCATCCGTTTCCAGGCCAAAAGGCCCGGACAGGATATGACCTTAAGTCCTGTGGATATGATCTTCAACTATGATGAGGCCTACGACGAGCATGAACCCGAGGCTTATGAAACGCTTTTATTAGATGTAATGGAGGGCAATGCCACTTTGTTTATGAGGGTAGACCAGGTGGAAGCGGCATGGAAGATCATTATGCCGATCCTGGAAACCTGGCAAAACCGGCAGCCGGTAGATTTCCCTAATTATGCACCCGATTCGTGGGGACCGGAAGATGCGGAAGCTTTAATTGCAAGAGATGGATTTAATTGGGTAACGCTGCCTTCGCTGAGCGGCGAATAGCAAACCCATGAGACTTGCGCGATGGCAATGGCAGAGTGGCCTCATAGGTTTGGAGCGGGGGAAGAGAAGACCTGTAATACCAAATAGCAGGAACCAAATGACAGGAAACAAATAAGATATAGACACTTCGTTCCCCGCCGCGGCGGGCAGGCTCAGCATGAGGAAAATCCGAAGCTGGGAGTCCGTAATTAGAAAAGTAATCCAATAAACTACAAACTCCTGAGTACAAGATTGCCATTTTAAATCTCAAATCTCCTTATGATTCATATACAAAAAAATCCTTCGGCTATAACCGCTGCATTAGCGGAATGGATAACGCGGACCATAGAAACTACTTTACAAAAGCAGGACCGGTTTACCTGGGTGCTTACGGGAGGCAACTCGCCCAAAGCCTTGTATGATATGCTGGCGGCAAGTCCGTATAAAGAGCGTATTGCCTGGAATAAATTACATATTTTTTGGGGAGATGAACGTGCAGTGCCTTTTAGCGATGACCGCAACAACGCAAAAATGACCTATGCACACCTGCTGAACAAAGTGCCTGTGATTCCGGCACAGGTGCATGTAATGCGTACAGACGCAGAACCGCAGCAGGCAGCGCTGGAATACGAAAAAATACTGCACCAGTACTTTGGTGAAGACGGAAAAAGTTTTGACCTGGTATTATCGGGCATGGGCGATGACGGGCACACGCTTTCCCTTTTTCCAGGTACCGAAGTTATTCACGAAAAGGAAGCATGGGTGAAGGCCTTTTATTTAACTTCCCAGCAAATGTACCGCATTACCCTTACTGCACCTGTAGTGAACCGGGCTTCGTTTATTGTGTTTTTAACCTTTGGCGCTAACAAATCAAAGGCGCTGTATGAAGTGCTGGAAGGCAGCGCTGATGCCGACCTTTATCCCTCACAGATAATACAACCCCGCGTAGGTGAACTGCATTGGTTTGTGGATGAAGCAGCAGCGGCTTTGCTGAAGAAAAAAGCATGAGTTTGTTTTTGTGCAGGCAGGGAAATTGTCCTTGTGAAGTGTTGCTGCGGCATATGTTGCGGCAACTATTACCGTAACGGAAAAATTATGGCAATGAAAAGTTAAAATATTTTACGATGCATTTTAAATGCTGCCCCATAATACCCGGCTCCTGCATAAAAGCGTATCTTTGACTTTTCTCTTATACATCCCTTTTTGGCACCTTAAGCCAGGAAATTGTACTTATCAAACCCCTGGTGCTTACTTATGATCTGTCGATCAGGTTAGTAGTCATTTTTGATTCATCAACCCAAATATGAAGTATGAAGATTTTTATACCATTACTGGTTTTTACTTTTATTTTTTGTGAAGCCAATGCCCAGAATCCTGAGCAACAACCATCGGGGGATATTCCAACTCTGCAGGTCAGGACGAACAGGATTTATGGAAAATTAATAGATGAAAATTCTGGTAAGGGTATAGAAGCGGCCTCGGTACAATTGTACCTGGCAGATAAAGACAGCTTATACGGTGGGATGCTCACCAAATCCAATGGTAATTTTAGTTTCACTAATATCTCAACTGGGCATAATTATAAGCTCATCATTTCCGCATTGGGATATGAACCGGTGGAGCGTACCATCAGGGCGTCCTCCGCAGGGAAGGGGCGATTTGAGAAAGACCTGGGTAATATTTCCCTCCATCCCGAAATAAAGCAATTGGCCGATGTAACCATTACGGCTACCCGACCGGCGCTGGAAATGAGTATAGACCGTAAAGTATTTAATGTGGCTAAGAGTTTAACGGCCACAGGCGGAACAGCAGTTGACGTTATGAAAAATATTCCATCGGTATCTGTTGATATTGACGGTAATGTGGAATTGCGCAACAGTACCCCCCAGATATTTGTAGACGGGCGGCCTACCATTCTTACCTTAGACCAGATACCTGCCGATCATATTGAAAAGGTAGAGCTGATTACCAATCCATCGGCAAAATTTGATGCTTCCACTTCGGGCGGTATTATTAACGTGGTATTAAAAAAAGAAAAACGCATAGGCTTAAATGGAATTGCTACCGCATCTGTAGGTACGCCGGGAATACTAAGCGGCAACCTGAGTTTAAATATGCGGCAGGGGAAATTAAATTTTTTCATGAGCGGCGGTTATAACCAATCCGGAGGTAAGGCCAAGGGAAGAACATTGCGGGAAAATAAGTCGCAGGGTGTTACGAGGGATTTTTTTAATCAGAACAGTGTTAATACCCGGCACCGGAAATTTAACTCCATTAATTTTGGGTTTGATTATTTTGTAGATAACCGCAATACCATTTCCATCACACAACGTTTTGGAGGCGGAAATTCCAGAAATGATGAATTGCAGCATCAGGAATACCTGAACAGCGATAAAGTTGTACAATATTACGGCGACCGCTCCGAGGACGGCCGCTGGGGATTTAACCGCAACAGCACCCGGCTCAATTACAAACATACTTTTCCACAGGAAGGCAGGGAACTTACGGCGGATGTTACATATAACTATGGCAATAGCAGCTCCAATTCAACCATATTCAATACTTATTTTTTTCCCGATGGTACAGAATATAAATCTCCCGCCACAGTGAATAATGATGGGAGCAACAAAAACAACCAGATGACTTTTGAAACCGATTATGTGCACCCTATAGGAGAAAATGCAAAATTTGAGACAGGATTGAGGGCCTATTTTAACGACTATAAAAGCTACTTCAATGTCTTTGGTTTTGACAACGGGCAGGAAACAAAACTGCCATTAAGCAATAATTACAAATACACCGAAAACGTGAATGCCGTATATGGCACCTATTCGCAAAAGATCGGAACATTTTCATACCAGGCGGGCTTAAGGGCTGAATATTCTAAATTTGACGGACTGCTGATTGATAGTGCGTTTAAGTTTGGTTATGAATATCCGGCTTCCATTAAAAATATATGGAACGCCTTGTTTCCAAGCCTTTTCCTTACTCAAAAAATCGGGGAGGATGACGAGATCCAGGTTAACTTTTCAAGGAGGATCAGGCGGCCTGATTTCTGGCAGTTAAATCCTTATATAGAGATCAATGACCCCGTTAACCTGCGGCAGGGTAATCCGCAACTGGAACCAGAGTTCATCAGTTCCTTTGAATTGAATTACAGCAAAAATTATCCCAGCGGAAATTTTTTAGGCGTTTTGTACTGGAGAAGCAATCCTAATGATATTACACAATACAGTGATACCATAACAGCAGCGCAGTTTGAGCAATTGCAAAATGCAGCGGTTGATCCCAATGCCATTTTGAATACCTGGGTAAACGCCAATACCACCAACAGGTATGGGGCCGAATTTACCGTGCAACATAAAATAGGACCCAATTTCGAAATTACACCCACTTTTAACCTGCAGTACCGCACGGTACAGGCAAAGATCAACAACACGGATCTGAGCAATAAGGGATTTAACTGGGAGTCGCGGCTGATCAGTAATTATAAGATTAAAACTGAAAAAAGCGCACTGTTCAATAACCTCAGCTTTCAGCTTATAGCCGACTATGAATCGCCACAGGTAATACCGCAGGGCAGACGGCTTGCCGAATTCGATGTTGATTTTGCTATGCGTAAAGATTTCTTAAAGAACAACAGGGCTTCTGTAACATTCGGCATTAACGATGTATTTAACACAAGGCGCTGGGGAACCATTTATGATACAGAAAACTTTTACCAGGATGCATACAGGAGATGGAGTGTAAGAGGTTTTCGCATATCGTTCAGCTATAAATTTGGTAAAGCCGATTTTTCTTTATTACACCGCAATAACCGCGGAGGCGACGGTGGGGATGATGATTAGGAGACGGATTTGAGATTGTGATTCAGGGCACAGGTTTCAAGTTGCAGGGAGGGTTCGCCAATGAGTGCTTATCGGTTGTGGTTGTCAGCGATCAGATCAGTAGCTACCAATGGCAGAATGTATTTTTTTTGTTGTAGCGCTCTCATAGCTCACAGCCGGTCGCTGACTGCCTTCTTTCGGATTTGGGATTTTATTGGTTCTTATTATTTGGTTCTTGGTGCTTTATTTCAGATTTCGGATTTTTGCCTTCGCACTTTATTTGGTTCTTGTTATTTGGTTCTTTTCTTAATATTTTAGGATTCACATTTTCACATTGCTCTATCTTCTGTTCTTAAAAAAACTTTTCATCAGTTGTGCGCATTCATCCTGCAGAATACCTTTTTGCACAATGGTTTTGGGATGAAAGGGGGATAGTTGCGGCTGCGTGCTGAAGGGTGGCCGGCTGATGCTCCCGTTTTTTTCATCTGCAGCGCCAAAAACAATTCTGCCAATCTTGCTCCAGTATAAAGCGCCCGCACACATCAGGCAGGGTTCCACTGTAATATAGATGCTGGCTTCCGGTAAGTATTTGCTGCCCAGATAATTAAATGCAGAAGTAAGCGCGATCATTTCTGCATGCGCGGTGGGATCATTTAATTTTTCAACCTGGTTGTATCCGCGTCCAATTATGGTATTGTTCATTACTACAATGGCGCCTACAGGTATTTCTTCTTCTTCAAAGGCCCTTTTGGCTTCCTTCAATGCCTGTTGCATGAAATGTATATCCTCCTGCATAGAAGCCGAAATTAGAACAATTCCGCCTTATGAAAGCTGCGAAAGGGAACAAACAATAATGATAAGCCATACTCCAATACCTTATTCCAGTTTTTCCAGTTCCTTCCAAACATCCATTTCCTCATCCTGTATCCTGATAAAGATAAATGAATGTTCATCTTCCAAACGAATAATATAAGTGGGGCTGTTATTGCTTTTGATCGTTTCAATTTCATAGATATGTGCAATGCTATAGTCATAGTATTCCCGTTTAATCATAGCGCGTATCTTAAATGACAATTGCGCTTCTGTATACGTTTTCAAACTGTTTGTCCAGTTTCCGTGTTTATTATAATAAACTGTATAATCAATACCGCCGGCAATAAAATTTACTTTAGATCCGCCATCGTCCATAACAACCCAGGATTCATTATCAACATTTGCATGTCGTTTCATGAAATCTCTTACTGCTCTTATGTTGATGCTGTTTAAATATTGCCTGGCTTTCGGGGGAGGTTTTTCCTCAGCGAAGCTTTGGGCCGCGGGAATGGAAAATTGATTTAAGTTTTTATTTCCATTGAATGACTGTGCATCGCTGTATTGACATGGTACCATAAAAAACAAAACGGGTATAACTGTGATAAGAATCTTTTTCATAAAAGAAAATTTTTGGAGACATAATGTTAAATCACCAAACTAATAGTCGGTTTTTTCTGTTTTTCAGGAAACAGCAGGTAATGGATAGTATTGGTAATTTTAAAAGAGGTTGCGCCACGGGCTGGTTACCCGCAAAGAGCGCAGAAGAAAAATGGCAGCAAATTTTTTTTACGGTTTTGAATTTAAGGAAACTATAAACCATAAACTACAAACCACAAACTCCTTATGCTACAGCATCTGTCTCTGCCAATTGTGGTTTAATATTTTGGTTTACCCTGAATGCGCGATGCTGTCCCTAAAACCCTGCTATCACTCCGCAATTAATTTTTATCTATAAATCCAAGCACTACCTTATTAAATTCCGCCGGGTTTTCATATTCCAATCCATGCGAAGTATGGGGAAGGGTTGCTTTTTCCTTATTGCCTAAACAACGCTCAAGTTCATCGATAATTGAAGTCAGAAACAAGGGTGATTGGTCTCCTTCCACCAATAAAACAGGTGTTTTTATTTTCTTAAGATCATTACAGCTAACGGGGGGGAATACGGTTTTGGGATAAAGAATGGATCCTTTCAATTGCGCAGTATTTGCCATGATGATTTCTCTCATCCTTTGAGGGTGTTTGGCGAAATATTGGCTGTCATCCATCACAGCATGAACAAAAATTTCTGCAGCTTTTTCGTCATCATTATTTTTAAATAATTCAATCGCGGGAAAGACCGCTTTCCAAAAATTCTTCTCCAATGTGTCACCCCCGGGAACATTTTTCAGCAACGACATCACAGGTGGTTCCGCAAGTGTAAGGCTTCTAACCAATTCCGGGTGCTCTATCGTGGTTATTAAGGTTGCAAAAGCTCCGGATGAATGCCCCACCAGGTGAACAGGTTCCAGTTTTAGCGCTTTAATCAATATAATAAGGTCTTTGGTATTTTGGCTAAGCGAATAATCGGCTGTACTATCCAATGTTTGTTTGTTTGGATACCCATAGCGCAAACTGTAAACAATTACCCGATGGTTCCTGGAAAAAACATCTGTTTGCGTTTCCCAGGTTCGGTAATCTCCCATTACTCCATGTACGAGTACAATAGGATCCCCTTTTCCGATGTCAATGTAATGGATGCTGTCACCATTAATGAAAACAGCTTTCACTTCAGGAGCAGCGTTGGCTTCATTTTGCGTTGTTGTGCCCGTATTACTGTTATTGCATGAGCACAAATAAAACAGAAGCAGCCAGAGACTTAGAGAGAAATAATTCTTTTTCATATCAAACTGTTTAAGCATTAATTGCACTGTTATGTAAACAGCATCGAGGTTCCACATCGAATCATAGAAATCAGGACTTTGTTATTCATCAGGCCATTGCCCCTGCTGATGCTTTTTGCGGTTTAATATTTTGGTTTACCCTGAATAAATTATTGGGATCGTACTTGGTTTTTATCTCAACCAGCTTTTCATAATTTTCTCCGTAAGTGGCTTTGACTCTTTCTTCTCCTTCATCCATCATAAAATTGACATAAGCCCCGCCACAGGAATATGGATGCAATGCATTCCAGTAAGCCTTGCTCCATTCTATTATTTTCTCTTTGCCGGCTTCATTATTATCTATCCCAACTATCACCATGGCATAATTGGCATCGCGGTAATTCCAGGCCGTTACATTTTTACCAATACGGGAAGCAGCCCCATTAACGGGATACATGTGCATCTGGCAGAACGGAGTAGGAAAAGCATTAGCATATTTTATATGCAAATCGATGGCCTCTTTTTCGATGTCTTTTACAAAGTCCGCTTTCCAATACCAAAGAAATCCCGGAGGATATAATCCATCGAATAATGTTTGCAATACGGGAACCGGCATAGGACCGGTGAAATCAAGTGCAGGCGTTTTTTTGGCCCTGACAGGTTTAAAAACTTCTTCTCCTTTTTCCAATGGGCCTGTATAGCACCACACAACGCCACACATTTTTTTCATATGCAGGTGTGCCGGGAAAGGATCAACCGGCGGAACAGTGAGAAAAGCAAAATACCCATTCATTTCATCGGGGGCTTTAGTGATGTAATCATGATGCCATTCCATCATTTCGGCGGCGTCTTCCAGCTCCCAAAGCATGGGGCCTGCATACACGGTATGTGCCGGTTGCAGCTTAAAAAGAAATGAAAGGACAATTCCGAAGTTGCCGCCGCCACCCCGCAAAGCCCAAAAGAGATCGGGGTTTTCACTGGCAGATGCGGTTGCCGTAGCGCCATCGGCGAGCACCACCTCCGCTTCCAGTAAATTATCAATGGTAAGACCAAACGAACGGGTGAAATTGCCAAGGCCTCCACCCAGGGTCAATCCGCCTACTCCGGTGGTGCCGAATATGCCCGAAGGAACGATCATTCCTACTTTATGCGTGGCTTCATCAATTTCTTTCAGTAAGCAGCCGCCACCAGCTCTTACTGTTTTGTCTTTTTCATTTATTTGTATGCTTTTAAAGGAAGAAAGATCAATGACCAATCCATCATCGCAAATGCCGAGTCCCCCGGCATTGTGACCCCCTCCCCTCACAGCTAATAGAACTTTGTTATCTCTTGCAAAATTTACGCAGGCAATCACATCCTGCACATCTGCGCATTGAGCAATCAGCGCAGGATGTTTATCAATCATACCGTTGTACACTTTCCTGGCGGTATTGTATTCAGCATCTTCCGGCTGAATCAGTTTTCCCCGTAAACTGGCTTTGAAAGCAGCAATCGTTTTAGATGTCATATAGCAATATTTGAAGTGATGAATTACGTGCTAAAACCTTTACAAAATTATTGAGCGGCAGGGTCGTATGCTTTTCTTAAAAGCTCAAAATTCTGTCTTACAGGTTCAATTATTCTTTGGGTATCAAAAAGAAAGCAGGAACATTCAAAGGATCTGTTGGAAGAATAGTAACGCGAGCGTGAAGAACAACTTATCACAAAAGTAGAACGTCTGCGGACATGGAGGTATCAATTATTATTCAAAGAATATCAATATCTGATCAGTTCGTTGTTCAGGCTACATTAATTTTAGCAAAGCGGGAAGGGGTGCAGCCAAATTTTTCAGTAAAGCATTTGGTAAAGTAAGAAGGGCTGTTAAAGCCTGTTTCAAAAGCTATTTCTGTAATATTGGCTTTCTTTTGTTTTAATAATTCCAGGGCTTTATTCAGGCGCAGGTTTTTCATAAAGTCATTAGGAGAGTGGCCGGTAATGGCATTCACTTTACGATAGAGTTGGGGCCGGCTGATACCCACCTCCGTGCAAAGATCATTCAGCTCAAAATCCTGGTCGGATAATTTTGTTTCGGAGATGCCCAAAAGTTTTGACAGGAATTCTTCTTCGGTACAACTGAGAGACCTGGCAGAACTGCTGTTGTTTATCAGTTGTTCATCCTTGCAAAGTTTTTTTACCAGGGAAGAAATAAGCACCTCGTTATTACTGGCAGTAATACTTAAGCGATGGGCCAGCCTGATAGCTTCTGTAAAAAAATCTCCTTCTTTTGTTACGGGCTGCGCTGCACTGATACCTATTTTAAAAACAATAGCAGGATTTTTTGTTTCTGACTCAATCAATTCTTTTTGTATCTGTAAGGCGCATCGTACTGCCTCTGCAGAATCATTAAAAACAGCAATAAGGCTGTCATCGGTATCCCATTTTATTTCACGGCCGTTAAAGGCTTCCATTTTTTTTGTAATCAGTTTTCTTGCCCAATAAGGTGTTACTAATAATGAGAGGTCTTTAGAGTTCTTAGCTGAGGTAATACCATATAGAGATGCAACCAGGATATTCCTGTATCCCAGGTCAATCGTTCCATCTGCATGACTAACATGCCCATGATCTACCTTGTAGTCTTTACCCATCAACTTTGCATACAAGCCCTGGTTCACTTCTGTTAAAGCGCAGGCTACATTGCCGTGTGCTATTTGATGCACCTTTTCACAGGTCTTTTTATCGGGGCCCTCTACCAGGCAGAAAACAGAGCCTTCTTCTTCGTTTACCCAAAACTGGTGATACTTCACGCCATATTTATCCTGCACTCCAATATCCGCTATGTGGGCCGTTTTTACGGCTTCAATGGTTACATTTTCGAACTTATGAAAATCCATATACAGCGGCATCAGCAACAGGTTTTATTGGTTTAATAAAGTCAACGATGCATTTTGCTTACGGTATCTCAGCGGAGCTAATCCAAATTTTTCTTTAAATACCCGGCTGAAATGGGTGACATTTTCAAAACCACTATCGTATGACACTTCATTTACATTTTTTGTACTGGTATCCAAAAGATGTTGCGCATATTCCAGTCTTTTTTGTGAAAGCCATTTGCCGGGAGTGGTGTGATAGATTTTCGTAAATTCTCTTTTAAAACTTGCCAGGCTTCGTTGCGCTATCCTTGCAAACTCCGCCAGCGACAAGTTGAAAGTGAAATTGGCTTCCATAATTTCGGATAACAAAGGCTTATGCTGATCAATGATATTGTTTACATACGCCAGCAGTTGCGCATTGGCGGGGTTAGCAAGAATGCTGAAAAGTAATTCTTTGAATTTTAGCTCCAGCAAGTTTTCGGAAGGCTGGGGTTGTTGTTTAAAGTATGGCACTATACTATAGAAAAATGCGCGGGTAATGGGATTTATATTTATTTCAATCAGCACATCACTACAGGCAACCGGTAAATTTTTTAAAGGAAGTTGATGACGGTATTCTGAAAAAATCTGCCGCAAATAGTTGTCGGGACAATAAAAGCAAAGCACCTCCCATTCTATATCCCGGAACCTTTCCGAACTATATGCTGTCTTTTTAAAAAAGACGGCGGTTTCAGTGGTAAGCAACAATGACTGATTGCGATGGTGGAGCATTTTTTTTCCCTCTAATACAAATATGAATTTGTTGAGGTGAGTGTAAATATGGATCATTTTATCCTCCTGCGGACATTTGTAGTGGAGAAAAAGCAAATCCTTTACCGCCAGATGTGCAAACATTTCGGGATGTTCTACCTGAAAATCGTAAGTGTTGATCATACCACTCTTTTAAAGTGAACGAAACCACTTGTTAAGATACAAATTCCTGAGTAGCAAGTGAAATTTTTTAATACAGGGTTATGCATTGCTTTGCCTATTTTTGTATCCTGCATTCTTTCACGGGCAAACATTGTATATATGAGTATACTGCGGTCGTCTTTTAATCTTTTTCAACCTATTGCTATCGGTTGCGACCATGCCGGTTTTGCTTATAAAGAAGAAATTATTACCCAACTGAAAACGGAGGGCCTTCAACTGCAGGATTTCGGAACGGATTCTAAAGAGTCGGTTGATTACCCCGATTTTGCTCACCCGGTTGCCATGGCTGTTGAAAAAGAAGAAGTGGCATTCGGCATTCTTTTGTGTGGAAGCGGCAATGGCGTGGCCATAACAGCCAATAAACACCAGCATGTGCGTGCTGCTATTTGCTGGAGTGTTACGGTAAGTAAAATGGCGCGCATGCACAATGATGCCAATATTATTTGTATACCCAGTCGTTTTGTATCTGTTGAACTTGCCATGGAAATGATATGGAAGTTTATTAAAACAGAATTTGAAGGCGGACGCCATGCGAAAAGAGTAGGTAAAATAGCCTGTATGTAATTTAGCCTGTTTGTTACCATTTATCATAACAACTGTATGCCCAAATGTAATTTTCCGTTATGTTTGGGCATATTTATTTTCAAAAGATCGTATTATGAAAAAACTGGTATTGTTAGTTTTTGTTTTATCCGCCCTGCTGGTTCAGGCCCAGCGCAAAGCCAACCCCAAACCTTTTGCAAAAAATATTACTATTGAAGATTTGCAAAGGCATTTATATATTATTGCCGGCGCCGAAATGGAAGGCCGCGAAACGGCTACTGAAGGACAGCGAAAAGCTGCGGCCTATATTCAAAATGAATTCAAAACACTTGGCCTGGCTCCGGGAAATAACAACAACTACCAGATGTACTTCCCCGTATATATTGACTCTTTACAAAACCTTTCCTTATCTGTAAACGACACCGCATTTGTAGCAGGCAAAGATTTTTCTGTAAATCTTATGGCCAATCACCCTGCGGGCTACCACTTCTCAGAGGTTGTTTTTGCAGGATATGGGATAAGCGATTCAACACGGGATGATTACAAAAGTTTGGACGTAAAAGGAAAATTGGTGATGGTATGGTCTGAGGATGTTCCGGCGGGGAGCCGGAAAGGTTTCAGCGGGTTTACACAACAAAGCGCTGCAATGGAAAACGGCGCCGCTGCGCTTTTAGTGATC
The DNA here is from genome assembly GCF_009192765.1 of Agriterribacter humi. Lineage (GTDB taxonomy): Bacteria > Bacteroidota > Bacteroidia > Chitinophagales > Chitinophagaceae > Agriterribacter > Agriterribacter humi. Next base: position 49,475 of record NZ_VOHQ01000003.1, read on the forward strand.
AATAAAAATATTACCCCCACAAACAGCAGAGGCAGTATGTATGTAAACCGCTACCAGAAAACGCAAGGTATTAATACGTTTTACATCAGCGAAAAACTGGCAGAAAAAATAATAGGATCAGGATACAACGCTCAAAAAGCAGCAGCCCAAACAGCAGGGTATACGCCACAGGTTTATCCGGCCAATATAGCACTCAGCTTTAATAAAACAACCATTACCCTGCAAAGCAGCAATGTGCTGGGCATTTTGGAAGGAACCGACTTAAAGGATGAATATGTGGTACTTACCGCCCATTACGATCACCTGGGAACAAAAAATGATACCATATGGTATGGCGCCGATGACGATGGCTCGGGTACAGTAACCATACTGGAACTGGCAAAAGCATTTTCAAAGGCGAAAGCGGCGGGTAAGGGTCCGCGGAGAAGTATTTTGTTTATGACCGTAAGTGGCGAAGAAAAAGGCTTATGGGGTTCCGGTTACTATTCATCGCATCCCGCCCTGCCTTTGGATAAAACCACGGTGAATTTGAATATTGATATGGTAGGACGGATAGATCCCAGTCGTAAACACGGAGACTCCTCCAACTATATTTATATTGTTGGTGATGATAAGCTGAGCTCCGACCTGAAGCCCATTAGCGAGGCGGTTAATAAAAAATACAGCAAACTGGAACTGGATTATAAATACAATGATCCCAGAGACCCGGAAAGGATCTATTATCGCAGCGACCATTATAATTTTGCCAAAAACGGGGTACCTGTAATATTTTATTTCAGCGGTTTACATCCCGATTATCATAAGCCAACCGATACGCCGGATAAGATCAATTACAGCCTGATGCAAAAAAGAGCAAAGCTGATATTTTTTACTGCCTGGGATATGGCCAATCGTAACGATATGCTAAAACGGGATATCCCGCTGGATGGGGGAACAAGATAAGTTTGTGATGCCATGAAGTTCCTAAGTACATGTAAATAAATGCAATCTGTAAATAATTGTGTTAAAACAAACGACTATTCCTTTGGGGGTATTGCGTTTTTGCTTTATTTTGTTTCAAAAATGAATGGGAAAGCGAAACAACCCACCTTCTTCCCTCTCCGGGCAACCTGGGCCCCGTTGGAAAATGGATGAAAATAAAACGAGAAATACAATTTTGGACACTTTGTGCCTGATTATCGCGGGTGAAATCATATCTATATTAGCCAGCAATCATTTTTCGTGGGCAGTTACTATACTTACATCAATTGAAGTTTTTCTTTTTGGTATACTGGCTTTCTTAGCCAAAAGAAATCCATACCCCTCTATTTTATCTGCATTATTCCTTTTTATTATAATTTCTATTATTTCGGCCGCACTTAAACCTACTTACCTGGGTGGCAGCATTATTATTAAAATTTTCATACTGATTTACCTGGTGCGGGCAATACCCGATGCGCGAGAACTACAGGCTTATAAGAGAGGTCACCTGAAGAAATAAAGGGTTAATTATTGATTCGCTTTTTTGGCAATCATATAAACAGTCACTAACGTCCAAGCATAGCTGCAACGTCTTCATCAATCATTACTGTGCTATTGGGGTGCCGGCGTATAATACTTGCAGGTAGCTGGTTGGTTATCTCACCTTCAATGGCCCTTTGTATTATTGCGGCTTTTTTATTGCCATTGGCAAGCATTAATACCTTTTTACTTTCCAAAAGATGTTTTAATCCAAGCGTAATGCCCTGCCTGAGTTCAGTAGCTTCTCTAAAATATTTTTGACCTACAGAAGTGGTAGTTTCATCCAGTTTTGCTACATGCGCATAAAGATCAAAGGATACGCCCGGCTCATTAAAACCTATATGCCCGTTCATTCCAACGCCAACAAGCATCAGGTCAATGCCACCATTTTCAACAATAACATTATCCATTGTTTCACATTCCCGTGCAAGGTTTTCGGATAAAGCGTTAAACAAATGGATGCGGGAAGAAGAAAAGTTCAACTGTTTAAAGACCTGGTTGTGGAAAAAAAATGCACAGCTTCCTTCATTTTCAGGGGGGATGCCCACCCATTCATCTAATCCTATAAAAATGCAACGCGAAAAATCAATATTTTGCGTTAAGGCTTTTTCTGTTAATAGCTGACAGGTAAGCAGGGGTGTGCTTCCCGAAGCCAGGCACAAAACGGCATCCGGTTTGCGTTTTACCAATGCTATAATTTCATCTGCCGCTTGTTGCGATAAGGCATTGTAGTCTTTAAAAATGGTAAGTTGCATATCCTGTAAAGGTATTCTTGCTACGGTAAAAATAAAAACCGGCTTGATTGGTTATTGCTGCCCCGCATTTGGAGTGCTGTACACCAAAACCGCTATACGCAGTTTCCAACTTCGCATCACTCGCTATAACGAAGTCTCCAGACTTCGTATCACTATGTTCTCCCGGGACTCCTGTCCCGCAAAATACTGCTATACAAAAAAAGGCCGATCCTCCCGAACCGGCCTTTAAAAAAATACTAACCGCTTTTACGCTTCCTGTACGCTCAGTTTTTTGGATTGCTTTTTGCGTTCCTCTTCATCTAATATCACTTTGCGCATACGGATATGGTTAGGCGTAACTTCAATACATTCATCGTGCTGGATATATTCCATGCATTCTTCGAGCGACATGATCGTTTTAGGCGCTATGCGAGTAGCATCATCGCTGCCGCTGGCGCGGTGATTGGTGAGTTTTTTACCTTCAGTGGCATTCACTACAAGGTCGCCCGGTTTAATATGTTCCGCAATAATTTGTCCTGCATATACATCTTCACCCGGATCTACAAAAAAGGTTCCGCGATCCTGCAATTTATCAATGGAATAACCGGTTGTTTTGTCCTGGTTTTTGGAAAGCAATACCCCATTGTTCCTTCCCGGAATAGGCCCTTTCCACGGCTTGTATTCGTTGAAGCGATGTGCCATTACAGCTTCGCCGGTAGTTGCCGTTAACAGTTGTGTGCGCAATCCTATCAAACCGCGTGAAGGAATTTCAAACTCCAGGTGCTGCATAGTGCCTTTTGTTTCCATTACCAGCATTTCACCCTTGCGGCGCGATACCAGGTCAATGGCCTTACTGGCAAATGCTTCAGGCACATCCACCACTAAAATTTCATAAGGCTCACATTTTTTGCCATCAATCATTTTTACAATTACCTGGGGCTGGCCCACTGTTAATTCGTAGCCTTCCCTGCGCATGGTTTCTATTAATATGCCCAGGTGCAATATGCCGCGGCCATATACCATAAAACTGTCGCCATTATCGTTATCTGAAACTTTAAGTGCAAGGTTTTTCTCTGTTTCTTTGATCAGCCTGTCGCGCAGGTGCCGGCTGGTAACAAATTTTCCATCTTTGCCAAAGAAGGGAGAATTGTTGATGCTGAACAGCATATTCATGGTAGGTTCATCCACGCTGATTACCGGCAATCCTTCGGGGTTGTCCGCATCGGCAATGGTATCGCCAATATTAAAATCTTCCAGTCCTACAACAGCACAAATATCACCGGCTATTACCTCGGTAACTTTTTTCTTGCCCAGCGATTCAAATACATATAATTCTTTTACCCTCGATTTCCTGATGGAACCATCCGCCTGTACCAGTGCAAAAGGCTGACCTTCTTTTATGCTGCCGCGGGTAACTTTACCTACCGCTATGCGCCCCAGAAAAGAGGAATAATCCAATGAGGTGATCTGCATCTGCAGCGGTCCTTCATTTATCTTAGGTTCGGGCACATACTTTAAAATACCATCTAAAAGGGGAGTAATATCTTCGGAAGGCGTAAGCGAATCATTGAACCAGCCGTTTTTACCGGATCCGTAAAAAGTAGGGAAATCCAATTGCTCTTCGGTGGCATCTAAGTTAAAAAACAATTCAAACACCGCATCATGTACCTCATCGGGGCGGCAGTTTGCTTTATCTACCTTATTAATGATCACCATTGGTCTCAGGTTCAATTGCAGGGCCTTTTGCAGCACAAAACGGGTTTGTGGCATAGGACCTTCAAAAGCATCTACCAACAACAGCACACCATCGGCCATTTTCAGTACCCTTTCTACCTCGCCGCCAAAATCGGAGTGACCAGGGGTATCTATTACATTAATCTTTACGCCTTTATAGATAACAGAAGCATTCTTACTAAAAATAGTGATGCCTCTTTCTCTTTCCAGGTCGTTGCTGTCCATGATCAGTTCGCCACTTTCCTGGTTAGCGCGGAATACATTGGTTTGATGTAAAATTTTATCAACCAGTGTGGTTTTACCATGGTCAACGTGGGCGATGATGGCTATGTTTCTTATCTGCATTTTTAAATTCTTTAACTCAGCCTTTAGAAATCAGCAACGCCCATTAAGGCTGTATGAGACACCTAAAGCCAGATGGCTATTTTTTTGAGGGTGCAAAGCTACAACAAATCCATGGGAGCACAATCGTTTTGCTACTTAATTATTGTTATTTTAGCGTTCAATTACCGCTCAGCAGTGACTATCTGGAAAAATATCATTAAAAATCCCACTTAATGGGGCTCCACTCCCGACTCATTCTTTCTATAAAGTCCCGTTTCACTTCTTCATTTCATTAAACCTGATTTGTTTATGCATACCATTATTGAACCATTTAAAATAAAATCGGTTGAACCCATTTATTTTACCACTCCACAACAAAGAGAGGAAATACTTCAAAAAGCTTTTTATAATCCATTTCTGATACAGGCAAAAGAGGTGATGATTGATTTGCTTACAGACAGTGGAACCAGCGCCATGAGCAGCGAACAATGGGCCGGCATTATGCGGGGCGATGAAAGCTATGCGGGTAGCGAAAGTTTTTTCAGATTTGAAGCAGCGGTACGGAACATAACCGGCATGCCTTATATTATACCCACGCACCAGGGAAGGGCCGCCGAAAAAATTATATTCAGCATTGTGGGAGGTAAAGGAAAATATGTAGTAAGCAATACACTTTTTGATACCACGAGGGCTAATATTGAATTTTCCGGTGCAGAAGGTATTGATCTTTTATGTTCAGAAGGGATGTTGCCCTCCGTTCCGGCGCCTTTTAAGGGCAATATAGATGTTGAAGCGCTTGAACGCTTCATCGTGGCAAAAGGAGCTCAGCAAATTCCTTTGGTTGTAATTACCATTACCAATAATTCGGGTGGCGGGCAACCGGTGAGTATGGAAAACATCCGGGCGGCAAAACGGGTTTGCAATAAATACCATATACCGCTGTTTATTGATGCCTGTCGTTTTGCGGAGAATTGTTATTTTATTAAAATCAGAGAGGCGGGATATGCAAACAAATCCATCCTGGAAATTGCACAGGAACTTTTTTCCTGTGCCGATGGATGCACCATGAGCGCTAAAAAAGATGGGTTGGCCAACATAGGCGGTTTTTTAGCCATGCGTGATGAATCTTTAGCCATGCAATGCCGCAACATACTGATCATTACAGAAGGATTTCCTACCTATGGTGGATTGGCCGGCCGGGATCTTGAAGCCATTGCCATAGGTTTAAACGAAGTGATGGAGGAACCTTATTTAAAATACCGCATTCGCAGTATTGAATACATAGGCGAAAAATTAGATACAGCAGGGGTGCCTTATATAAAACCTACGGGCGGACATGCGGTATATTTAGATGCCAGGGCTTTTTTACCGCATATTTCACCCGATCAGTATCCCGGGCAGGCATTGTGCGGCGCCCTGTACGTTGCAGGCGGCATACGGGGTGTGGAAATAGGGTCGGTAATGTTTGGCAAATACGGGGAAAACGGGAGCCTTATACCTGCCGCTATGGAATTGGTTCGTTTGGCTATTCCCCGCCGGGTGTATACCCAAAGTCATATTGATTATACAGCAGAAGTAATTATAGATGTTTTTGAGCAGAGAAAAAATATAACCGGGTATAAAATAATATATGAAACTCCTTACCTGCGGCATTTTACGGCAAGGTTTCAAAAGGTATGAAGTTAAATGCAGGACACAATCCGAAAGAAAATCATCTAAACGATAAACCACAAACTTATAAACTATAAATCCGCTCCATCTCAAACCTGCTGGCCGGAGGTATTAAATTTCAAATCTCAAATGCTTGCATGTTTTAATAAAAAGATTTAATTTAACAGTGCAATTAGTTCTCTAAATTTAATGTCATGGATACCGTAAGAAATATCCTGCAATTAAAAGGAAACATGGTATACACTGTGTGCCCCGATAGTTCGGTGTATGAAGCACTGGAGATACTGGAAGAAAACAATCTCGGATCGCTTGTGGTGGTGGAAGATGACGGTATACTGAACGGAATATTTACAGAACGCGATTATGCCCGCAAAGTTATTTTAAAGGGGCGCTCCTCAAAAGAAACGCTGGTCCGGCACATCATGACAGAAAGACCAGTATACGTTACTCCTGATATAGAAATTGGTGATTGCATGAAGCTGATGAGCCAGAAATTCATTCGCCATTTGCCTGTGCTCGAGAATGGAAAATTAGTTGGATTGGTATCTATTGGTGACCTGGTGAATTATATTATGAATCAGAAAGATTTTATCATTGAAAACCTTGAGCATTATATTTCCAGTTAAAGGCATTTGGTTTATCATGGGACGCATTCCCAAATTTTCGCTGCACTTTTATAGTATTTTTTCTCCTTCCCGCACATGGCGGGATGCAGGGGACAAAGCAGTATAAAATTTTGGAACGCGCTCTTATCCTTCCCTTTGTGCAAAAGAGCTGAACCTTGTTATATTCCTCATTAGTGAATAAGCAGCGTGTATGCCTGAGAATGCAATATATAATATGCCATTATGGCCTTTGTTCCTGTATGCAGGAATAGTTATTGTATTACTGGGTGCTATTCTTATTTTATCTTATTTATTGGGTCAGCATCACAACGACAGGGCTACAGGCAAACCTTATGAAGGAGGGATTGAACAAACCGGCTCCGCGAGGCTTCGTTTTTCAGCACAATTTTATCTGGTGGCCATGCTGTTTGTCATTTTTGATATTGAAGCAGTATTTATCATGTTGTGGGCGCTGGGGTTTTACGAATTAGGGTGGCCGGGTTATATCGGTGCTTCCATATTTGTTGCGCAATTAGTGGTGGTATTGATTTATGAATGGGGAACAGGAGCCTTAGATATAGGAATAAACGGGAAGAAATTATTAAAAGTAATGCATCAAAAAAAATTAAACGGCAATAATGAAATGGTGGGTAAGTAAAGCAGGCGATTCAACAGGCAATATTTCCGGTTCGGGAACGATGGAAGAAGCAGTAAGCAAAAGCATTATGCTCACTTCGTTGCAGGACCTGGTGGCATGGGGGCGCAAAAATTCAATGTGGCCTTTTCATTTTGGATTGAGTTGTTGTTTTGTAGAAATGGCAACCAGTATTACGAGCAAATACGACGTAGCCCGTTTTGGCGCCGAAGTCATCCGTGGTACACCACGCGAAGCGGATGTAATGGTGATTGCCGGAACGGTATTTATAAAAATGGTTCCTATTATTAAACGGTTGCACGAACAAATGATGGAACCACGGTGGGTGATCTCTATGGGCAGTTGTGCCAACAGCGGGGGTATGTACGATATCTACAGCGTGGTACAGGGTGTAGATAAATTTTTACCGGTTGATGTATACGTGCCGGGCTGTCCGCCCAGGCCCGATGCTTTTATGCAGGGACTTATATTGCTTGCTGATGCAGTAGGAAAAGAAAAACGGCCATTAAGCTGGGTGATAGGAGAGCAAGGAGTTATTAAACCGCAACCTGCTTCCATGAAAGAACGGAAAAGAGAAGAAAGAATGAACAACGTACAATACAAAGGAGTGGATGAAGTGTAGCAGGAATTGTACAACAGGAATAAAATTACAAACTGTATGCAGCTTGCGAATGCCATATTACAGCATCTGCAGGAACGGTTCAGCAATGATGCGTTTCAACAGCAAATTACCGTTGATGAGATGCCCACAGTTTGGGTACCTAAGGAAAGAATTATACCTGTAATACAATACCTCAAATCCGATCCCATTCAATCTTTCTCATTCCTGTATGATCTCAGCGGCATTGATGAACGCAACAGAACAAAAAAAGCAAATACTCCGCCTTCAGACTTTACGGTGGTTTATCACTTGTTTTCATACCGTCACAATCATTTCATTCGACTTAAAGTAGCTTTGCAGGGTGAGTATCCTGCACTCCCTTCTATTGCTGCTGTTTTTAAAAATGCCAACTGGTACGAAAGGGAAGTGTACGATATGTTTGGCATCCGCTTCGAAGGACATCCTCACCTGCAGCGCATCCTGATGCCGCTTACCTGGAAGGGACATCCCCTTCGCAAAGAACATCCGGCCAGGGCAACAGAAATGGGCCCTTACCAGTTGTGGGATGAAAAGCAGGACATCGAACAGGAAGCATTGCGGTTTAAACCCGAAGAATGGGGTATGCAGCGCGAAAGCGATGATGCAGATTTTATGTTCCTCAATATAGGCCCCCAGCACCCTGGTACGCATGGTGTGCTGCGGATCATTTTGCAGCTTGATGGTGAAGATATTGTGGATGCGGTTCCGGAAATTGGTTTTCACCACCGCGGCGCCGAAAAAATGGGCGAACGGCAAAGCTGGCATACTTATATTCCTTATACAGACCGGGTAGATTACCTCGGTGGCGTTATGAATAACCTGGCTTACCTGCTGGCCGTAGAAAAGCTGGCTGGTATTGAAGTGCCCAACCGGGTAAAAGTGATAAGAGTAATGCTGTGCGAGCTATTCCGCATTGCCAGCCACCTGGTATGGTTTGGCACATTTGCCCAGGATGTGGGCCAGTTGTCGCCGGTATTTTATATGTTCACCGACCGCGAAAAAATTTTCGACATTATCGAAGCCATCTGCGGTGGTCGCATGCACCCCAACTGGTTTCGCATTGGCGGTGTATCGCAGGATCTTCCCAAAGGATGGGAACCCTTAGTGCAGTCATTTGTTGATCATTTCCCCGGGCAGTTAAAAGAATACAACAACATGGTGATGCGCAACAGCATCTTCCGGGCCCGAACAAAAGGCATTGGCATATACACGCTCGATGAAGCCATTGAATGGGGAGTAACCGGCCCGGGTTTGAGGGCCTGCGGGTTGGAGTGGGACTTCAGAAAAAAAAGGCCTTACTCGGGGTATGAGCTGTTCGACTTTGATATTCCCATTGCGCATAATGGCGACTGTTATGACCGGTCGGTTGTGCGGGTAGAAGAAATGCGGCAAAGCCTCCGGATCGTAGAGCAATGCCTCAACAATATGCCCGAAGGCAGTTATAAAGCAGATCATCCGCTTACCACTCCGCCATTGAAGAAACATACGATGCAGGATATTGAAACGCTGATCACACATTTTTTGAACGTGAGCTGGGGACCTGTAATTCCTGCCGGTGAAGCGATGAGCTGCATTGAAGCTACAAAGGGGGCCAACAGTTATTATTTGATCAGCGATGGAAGCACCGCCGCATACCGGGTGAGGATCAGAACGCCCTCGTTTCCGCATATGCAGATGGTGCCCTATATCAGCAAGGGATATACGGTTGCCGATCTGCTTTCGATATTGGGGAGCGTTGATTTTGTGCTGGCGGATATTGACCGGTAGATAATGTGGAAGTGTGTAAATGTGAGAATATGTAAATGTAAAGATATTATGATGAGAAAATCTTTCGGCAAGCCGGTATGAAAACTTGAAAATGGAGACACTGAAAGATTTAAACCAGCATTATCCGATAAAAAATGTATAAAGTTGATGAGATCATTTGCGGTAGCGAGTTCTGCTCCCTCTCCGCGAGGAGAGGGCCGGGGTGAGGCGAATAATTGAATTTCAAAACGCTTATTCGTATTTGACGGGCAATAAAAGTTTTAAACCTTAACTATTGACAAATAATTATGCTTTCGAACGAAGAAATACAGGACATTGATCATGAAGCGGCAAAACTGCCTTATAAAAAAGCGGCGGTGATTGAAGCATTGAAAATTGTTCAGCAGCACCGCGGCTGGATCAATGATGAGAGCGTAAGCGATATTGCAGAATGCCTTGAAATGAGTGCGGCTGAAGTGGACAGTGTAGCTACTTTTTATAACCTCATTTTCCGCAGTCCGGTAGGGCGGCATGTTATTTTGCTTTGCGACAGCATTTCATGCTATGTGATGGGCTATAAAAACATTTATGAAGCATTACAACAGAAACTAAAAATAAAATTCGGTGAAACTACCGCTGATCAGCGGTTTACCCTGCTGCCTAATGCATGCCTGGGTTGCTGCGATCATGCACCGGCATTGATCATTAACGGGGAACTGTACACAGATATTAGTATCGAAACATTGGATGACATATTGTTGAAATATACCTGATCAAACTTTTATCAATGGAACGTCCGCTCACCAAAAATATCCATGCCGGACGGCAGCCGCTCAGTCTTAAGGAATATACCACCACCGGTGGCTATACTGCTTTACAGCAGGTGTTAAAAAACAATACGCCGCAGGAAGTGCAGCAATTAGTGCAGAAAAGCAATCTCAAAGGGCGTGGAGGAGCAGGATTTAATACCGGTATGAAATGGAGTTTTGTTCCTATGGGAGCGGATGCACCACGGCCAAAATATCTTATTGCCAATGCAGATGAAATGGAACCGGGAACTTTCAAAGACCGCTTACTGCTGGAGGGCAACCCGCACCAGTTACTTGAAGGAATGATCATTGCCGCTTATGCTATCCAGGCAAATATTTCTTATATTTTTTTACGCTGGGCATATAAAAAAGCAGCCAGGGTATTGGAACAATCTATTCATGAGGCTTACGAGGCTGGCTGGCTGGGACAGAACATTTTGGGGTCCGGCTTTAGCCTCAACATGCACCTGCATACCGGCGCGGGAAGGTATATGTGTGGCGAAGAAACCGCTTTGCTGAATGCATTGGAAGGTAAGCGGGCTACACCCAGGGCAAAACCTCCCTTTCCGCAGGTGAGCGGGTTATTTGGAAAACCCACCATTGTTAATAATGTAGAAACGCTTTGCTGTGTTCCGCATATTGTAAATAATGGTGCAGAGTGGTTTCAAAGCCTGAGCTATAGCGAAGATAGCGGAACAAAAATATATGGCGTTAGCGGCAAAGTAAATAATCCCGGTGCATGGGAACTGCCCATGGGCGTAACCATGCGGGAACTGATTGAGGAACATGCGGGTGGAATGAAAAAGGGATACCGCCTTAAAGGGGTGCTGCCGGGAGGCGCTTCTACCGATTTTTTAACGGAGCAACACTTAGATATTAAAATGGATTTTAAATCGGTTGCTGCGGCAGGAAGCCGTTTGGGCACCGCTACCATGGTGGTAATGGATGACGCCACCTGCCCCGTTGGATTTGTTCATAACCTGCAGCATTTTTTTGCACAGGAAAGTTGTGGTTGGTGCACACCATGCAGGGAAGGATTGCCCTGGGTAGAGAAAATATTACTAACTATTGAAAAAGGAGAAGGAAAACAGGAAGATATAGAGCTGTTGCAGATGCATACACAATTGCTTGGGCCGGGCAATACATTTTGCGCCCTGGCGCCCGGAGCAATGGAACCGCTGCAAAGCGCTATTAAATATTTCAGGGAAGATTTTGACAGGCATATCAGGGAACAAAAATGTCCATATTAAATTAAGGCATTATGCCAACCATTTATATTGATAACAAGCCATACGAAGTAAAAGCAGGAAAAAACCTGTTAGAAACCAGCCTGAGCCTTGGTTTTGACCTTCCCTATTTTTGCTGGCACCCGGCTATGGGAAGTGTGGGAGCCTGCAGGCAATGTGCCATAAAAATATTCAAAGATGAAAAGGATGCTAATGGAAAAATAGTAATGAGCTGCATGGAAGGCGTGAAGGATGGTTTACGTATGTCCATTACCGATACTACTGCCAGGGCTTTCAGAGAGCAGGTTATTGAATGGCTGATGACCAATCATCCGCACGATTGTCCGGTTTGCGATGAAGGTGGCAGTTGTCATTTGCAGGATATGACGGTAATGACCGGGCATGATTACCGGCGTTTTGAATTTAAAAAACGGACCTATACCAATCAGTACCTGGGGCCGCTTATCCACCATGAAATGAACCGGTGCATACAGTGCTACCGTTGTGTAAGGTTTTACCGCGATTATGCAGGAGGCGATGATCTGAATGTGTTCGGGGCGCATCACCATGTTTATTTTGGAAGAGAAAAAGACGGGGTATTGCAAAGCCCTTTCAGCGGCAACCTGGCCGAAGTATGTCCAACTGGTGTATTTACCGATAAAACGCTTAAAAAACATTATACCCGCAAATGGGATCTCACCACTGCTCCTTCTGTTTGTCATCACTGCAGCCTGGGATGCAATATAATAGCCGGGGAGCGGTACGGCCAGTTGCGTTGTATTGTGAACCGGTATAACAGCGATGTGAATGGCTATTTCCTTTGCGATAAGGGCCGGTATGGCTATGAATTCGTTAATAGTGCAAACAGGATAACAGAACCGCTTATCCGTACCCGCCCGGTTGAAGCTGTGGATGAAACAACGTTGATGAATCATTTGAAAAACCTGATCACCCTCCATCCTGTAATTGGTATTGGTTCGTCGCGGGCTTCAATGGAAAGCAATTTTGCACTGATGCAACTGGTGGGGAAAGAAAATTTTTACCAGGGCATAAGTGATGATACAGCATACCTCGAGGGAAGGATGGTTGAACTGTTACAACAGGGTGACGTTCACAGTGTTTCACTTAAAGAAATAGAAGCGGCCGATGCAGTGCTGGTATTGGGTGAAGACATTTGGAACACCGCTCCCATTATGGCCCTTGCAGTCCGACAATCTGTAATGAAAACGGCTGCTAATCAGGCTACGCAACAATCCTCCCTGTTTGCCTGGCATGATGCGGCGATCAAAGAACTTGTGCAGGAGGAAAAAGGATTTCTGGCAAATATTACTATTTTGTCATCGCCGCTTGATGCCATCTCTGCTATTGCTGTGCATGAGAGCCCGGACAACATGGCCAGGCTGGGTTTTGCTGTTGCACATTTGCTCAACGCCGGCATACCTGCTGTTTCCGGCATAACAGAAAAGGAAATGCTGGCAGCAAAGCATATTGCCAATGCTTTACAGCATGCACAGCGGCCGGTAATCATAACCGGTAGTTCCTGTTGTAATGAAGCCCTCATTAAAGCAGCTTTCAATATTGTGCAATCACTGCATACACCCGAAAGAAAGGCAGGCATTTCTTTTGTGCTTCCCGAATGCAACAGTACGGGGCTCGCTCTAATGAAAGCGCCCTCTTTTGAAGGTGCTTTGGAAAGGGTTATAACCGATGATAACTGCACAGCAATTGTATTGGAAAATGATTTGTACAGGCATATTCCGGCCGCTGAAGCAGATACCTTCTTTGCACAATGCAAAAACCTGGTTGTAATGGATAGCTTGCATAACCGCACAACCGAAAAAGCACATGTGCTGATACCCGCGGCCACTTTTGCCGAAGCCGACGGAACCCTTGTAAACAATGAAGGGCGTGCACAACATTTTTACCAGGTGTTTATGCCCGTAAATACTCATATTAAAGAAAGCTGGAGATGGCTTGGGGAAATGAAAACAATGCAGGCAAAAGCCGCCAACGGGCTACAGCAGCATCCTGATGAATGGCTGGCAAAGCTGGAAGTAACATTACCACAGTTTGCCAATATTGCTAAAGTAATGCCATCGCATCATTTCCGAATTAACGGACAGGCTATTCCGCGAGAGCCACACCGTTATAGTGGCCGTACCGCCATGCAGGCCAATCTGGCAGTAAGTGAGCCCAAACCATTGCAGGATGATGACTCTCCGCTTACCTATACAATGGAAGGATACACAGGAATACCGCCTTCGTCCATGATCCCTTATTTCTGGGCGCCCGGCTGGAACTCGGGACAGGCTGTTAATAAATACCAGCAGGAAATGGGTGGTGCACTGCGAAAAGAAGATCCGGGGATCTGTTTATTCGCCAATAAAAAAGAAGGCGCATCGCCATTCTTTAAAGACAGTCCTGAAGCGTTTATTCCCAGGCCGGGTAAGTATTTGCTGCTGCCGCAATACCAGTTGTTTGGTTCCGGCGAATTGAGCATACACAGCAAGGCAATAAGCGAACTGGTTCCTGCAGCAACGATTGTCTTATCAAAAAAAGATGCAGCAGATTTAGGTGCAGCAAACGGAACATTGATCACCATAGAAAAAAATGATTTTCAATATCGTTTACCATTGATCATCCATGACGAGCTGTGCAACGGAATTGTACTGGCTTCTGCAGGGTATCAGGGAATGCCTGCTCCACCATGGGGATCGTGGGTTAAATTAAGCGTATGACGGTTATGCAACATATATGGATTGTGATTGGCGTATTATTCGTGCTGCTCAATATTGCTGCAGGACTTATTTGGGTAGAGCGCAGGCTATTGGCCTTATGGCAGGACAGGCTCGGACCAAATCGTGCAGGCCCGCTGGGTTTATTTATTGTGTTAGCGGATACACTGAAATTGTTTTTTAAGGAAGACTGGATTCCTCCTTTTGCCGATAAAAAGATATTTATACTGGCGCCTGCTATTGTAGTGGGGAGTGTATTACTGAGTTTTGTGATCATTCCTTTTGCGCCCAATATTGTTGTGGCCGATCTGAATATTGGCCTGTTGTTTTTCCTGGCTATGTCTTCCCTGGGGGTATACAGTATTGTTCTGGGTGGGTGGGCATCCAATAATAAGTATGCTTTGCTGGGTGCATTGCGCGGCGCTTCACAAATGATAGCCTATGAAGTATTTATGGGTTTGTCGCTGATGGGTGTGGTAATGCTTACGGGATCTTTTAATATGGGTGCTATCGTGGAAGCTCAGAAAGACATGTGGTTTATCGTAACTCAACCCGTGGGATTTTTTGTGTTCTTTATTGCCGGTATTGCTGAAACACATCGCCTGCCTTTTGACATTCCTGAAGCCGAAAGTGAATTGATAGCAGGCTATCATGCAGAATATTCAGGCATGAAGTTCGGGATGTTTTTTATTGGCGAATACCTGGGTATCACCCTGATTTCAGCAATGATGGTGGCCCTGTTTTTTGGAGGCTGGCTGGGACCTTCGTTTCTGCCGCCATTAGCATGGTTTGCGCTGAAAACTTTTTTCTTTATAGGCGTGTTCATACTGCTCAGGGCTTCACTGCCCCGGCCGCGTTATGATCAGTTGATTGAATATGGGTGGAAAATATTGCTGCCGGTTGTACTGGCAAATCTAATGATCACTGGGGCCATTGCATTATGGATGAAAGGTGGTTAATGTGAAGCAGCACAATCCATGAGGTTTGCGGGATGGGTAATTGGGGGCAAAGCCTCATAGTTTAAACAGGGCAAAAGAGAAGAGCAGGATAGCAGGAAAGAAAGACGCTTTAATTATAATTTAAAATAGTTCTCCGGGGTGCGGCAGAGCACTCTTCCGGGAGGCGGAGTAAAAATTATGTTGAGTAATCTCAGAACAATGTGGCTGGTGTTTTTACACCTGTTTCATAAAAAAGAAACAATCCAGTATCCCGAAGAGAAGATAAAACTGCACCCGCGGTGGCGTGGACGCATTGTTTTAACGAAAGACCCCGATGGCGGGGAACGTTGCGTAGGTTGTTATTTATGCGCCGTAGCCTGCCCTGTTGATTGCATTGCATTGCAGGCAACAGAAGATGAGAACGGCCGGAGGTATCCGGAATTTTTTCGCATTAATTTTTCCAGATGCATTTTTTGCGGCTATTGCGAAGAGGCCTGTCCAACCTATGCTATACAGCTTATACCGGATTTCGAAATGGCGGAATACAACCGGCAAAACCTGGTATTTGAAAAAGAAGACCTGCTGATCAACAGTCAGGGAAAATATCCCGGTTATAATTTTTACAAAGTGGCGGGCATGGATGCCGGCGTTAAGGAAAAGGGGGAAGGAGATAATGAAGAACCTGTTGTAGATATTAAAAGCCTGCTGCCATAAATACATTTACTGAACGTTCACCATGTTATGAACCTGCTATTTTACATATCATCTTTTGTGGCTGTTGCGGCAACCATTTTGGCTATCACCCGTTTTCATCCTGTACATGCCTTATTGTACCTGGTGGTTTCTTTTCTTGCCGCGGCGATGATCTTTTTATCCCTTGGCACGCCTTTTATAGCAGTGCTGGAAGTGATCGTGTATGCCGGGGCCATTATTGTACTGTTCATTTTTGTTGTAATGATGCTCAACCTTGGTAAGGACACGGCCCTGCAGGAAAAGAACTGGCTTCGGCCAAAAGTATGGGCAGGCCCGTGCCTGCTGGTTTTAATATTACTGGTTGAAATGATCGTACTGCTCCTTAATGCACCGGATGTAACTATGCATATAACTGTAGTTGATCCGCGTAAGGTATCCCTGTCTTTATTCGGCGAATACATTATTGCACTGGAACTGGTTGGGTTTTTACTCATGGCAGGAATTGTAGGCGCAGCGCATATCGGAAAGCAAAAGAAAAAGATCCTTCACCGTTTTTTGAACTAAAAACTATAAACCATAAACTATAAACCATAAACTATAAACGACCAATGCCTTCCTTCACCGTGCATACCGTTTTAATTGTTTCAGCAGTACTTTTTGTATTGGGACTGATTGGTGTGCTCACGCGAAAGAATGTCATTTTTATGCTTATATCGGTGGAAATTATGTTGAATGCTGCCGGCCTTGCTTTTGTGGCGGCAGGTGCAAAATGGCAGCAGCCCGATGGGCAGGTGATGTTCCTGTTCATACTGGCAATGGCTGCCGCCGAGGTTTCAATAGGACTGGCATTGGTACTGCAGATCTATCACCAGCATAAAACATTAGATGTTGAAAATATAACAGCATTAAAAGATGAAGCTGTAGACGAAATGGTATAACTGGTGATGGTTTAAACAGTAACATGTGTTAAAGCATCCGCCGCCATCTTTAAATTGAATAACTGGTATTTCATGCATCAGTATTTGTATCTTATACCTGCACTACCTTTACTGGGATTTCTTATTTTATCCCTGGCAGGGAAACATTTGCATAAAAGGGTTATAGCATGGATTGGTGCAGGTACAATAGGTGCAGCGGCACTCATTACTATATTGCTGGGCATTGAATTTTTACAAAGTCCGCCCGCTTCAGGCGCCTATACACAATTGTTATGGAACTGGTTCAGTGCAGGACAGCTATCCGTTGCCGTTAGTATTACTGCAGATGCTTTGACACTGGTGTTTATTTTCGTCATCACTTTTGTTGGAGCGCTCATTCATATTTATTCCACCGCCTTTATGCGCAGGGACCGCGACTATGCCCGCTTTTTTGCGAGTATGAATTTGTTTGTGTGTTCCATGCTCGTTTTGGTAATGGCCGACAACCTGGTACTGCTGTATTTGGGGTGGGAAGGCGTAGGCCTGTGCAGTTATCTGCTTATCGGGTTCTGGTACGAAACCCCTGCCAATTGCCATGCGGCAAATAAGGCGTTTTATATTACGCGCATCGGTGATACCGCTATGGCTATTGGTTTGTTCTTGCTGTTTAAAGAATTGGGCTCATTGCATATTGCCACCATCATAGAGCAGGCGCCAAAACATTTTGAAGCAGGCGATACGCATATTACCCTTATTGCGCTTTTATTGCTGGCAGGCGGTATTGGCAAATCGGCGCAACTGCCGTTACAAACCTGGCTGCCCGATGCCATGGCAGGCCCTTCACCTGTAAGCGCATTGATCCACGCAGCTACTATGGTAACAGCCGGCGTATACCTTATTGCGCGGATGCATACACTGTTTCAGCTTTCTCCTGTATCTATGACCGTTGTTGCGGTAATAGGGGCGCTTACCCTATTTATAGCAGGTTGCAGCGCT
The DNA here is from genome assembly GCF_009192765.1 of Agriterribacter humi. Lineage (GTDB taxonomy): Bacteria > Bacteroidota > Bacteroidia > Chitinophagales > Chitinophagaceae > Agriterribacter > Agriterribacter humi. The sequence goes on from NZ_VOHQ01000003.1 coordinate 67,398, forward strand.
ATGGTACAAACAGATATAAAACGAATACTGGCCTATTCTACCATCAGCCAGATCGGGTATATGTTTCTAGCATTGGGCGTGGGAGCATGGAGCGCGGCCATCTTTCATTTCTTTACACATGCCTTTTTTAAAGCCTTATTGTTCCTGGCCGCAGGGGCAGTAATAGAAGCCCTGCACCATGAACATAATATTTTTAAAATGGGCGGATTAAAAAATAGCATGCGTGTTGTATTTCTTACTTTCCTGGCCGGTGCTGCATCGCTGGCCGCCCTGCCATTGGTAACTGCCGGCTTCTTTAGCAAGGATCCTATATTGTGGTATGCATGGGGCGCTGCAAATGGCAATCCTTTTTTATGGATACTGGCAATAGCCGGTGCATTTATTACGGCTTTTTACAGTACCCGGTTAATGCTTGTTGTTTTTTGGGGTGAAAGAAAGACGCCTGTTGGAGACCATCCCGGCAAATGGATGACGGTGCCGCTCGTTATTTTGGGCATAGGTTCGGTTGCAGCGGGGTTTATAGAATGGCCCCACAACCTTGTGCATTTTACATTGTTTTCGGAACAGGTGCAGAAAGTATTACCCGCCGTTGTCTTAAAACAAAACCTTCCTTCCGAACTTATTTTCCAGGGTATTGCCGCCCTTGTAACATTTGCGGGACTATACACTGGTTATGTTTTATATTATAGCAACAAGGGGATACTTGAAGGTTGGCGGCAATCTGCGGCTTTGCTGGCAATCAGAAATTTTTTACTGGGGGGATGGGGCTTTGATGATTTGTATCATGCATTGTTTGTACAGCCTTTTCTTTTCATTACCCGCATCAATAAGAAAGATGTATTTGACCGGCTGTACAATGGCATTGCGCAGGCTAATATCAATATTAACCGCCTGTTGTCGCTTACGCAGAATGGCTCCTTGCGCTGGTATATTGCAGGTGTACTGCTCGGCATTTTATTCATTATAACCATGCAATTATTATGATACTGGTATGGCTGATAGCAATATTGCTCATTGGAGGCACATTGTGCTGGCTGCTGGCGCAGTGGAATAAAGTGTTTCCTAAATGGATCGCTTTATGTGCCACTGTTGCCGGTCTTGTACTTATGGTATGGCTTTGCCTGCAATATAAAAATTCCGGAGACGGTGCCGGCAGCGAATGGTTTATCAATTACCGGCTTAGCTGGATCCCTGCTTTCGGCATTAGTTTTCATTTGGCCTTAGACGGGTTAAGCCTGGTGCTGCTGTTGTTAACTTTTTTCCTGGGTATTTTGTCGGTGCTTTGCTCATGGAATGAGATCAAAGAAAAGCACGGGTTTTATTTTTTTAACCTGCTATGGACCCTCGCGGGCATTTGTGGTGTATTTGTAGCGATGGATCTTTTTCTCTTCTATTTCTTCTGGGAGGTAATGCTGGTGCCCATGTATTTTTTGATCTCAATATGGGGCGATACCAACCGGCGCTATGCATCCTATAAATTTTTTCTCTTCACCCAGGCAGGAGGTTTGTTGATGCTGTTGTCTATACTGGCCTTGTATTTTATTCATGCACAACAAACCGGTATATATTCTTTTGATTATTTTGATCTTCTCCATACTTCACCCGGCGCTTCCACTGCAAAATGGATCATGATGGGATTTCTCTTTGCCTTTATGGTTAAACTTCCGGTTGTACCTTTTCATAGCTGGTTGCCCGATGCGCATAGCGAAGCACCAACAGCGGGAAGTTTAATCCTCGCAGGGCTGCTATTAAAAACGGGGGCTTATGGCATTATCCGTTTTGTGCTCACATTATTTCCCCAGCAGGCACAGGCATTTGGGTGGTGGGCCATGCTGCTGGGCGCCATTGGCATTTTATATGGCGCTTTCCTTGCCTTTGCCCAAACAGATCTGAAACGATTGATCGCCTACACATCGGTTAGCCATATGGGATTTGTGCTGCTGGGTATTTTTGCTTTTAACGAAATAGCCATGCAGGGCGTGATCATGCAAATACTTACGCACGGCATAAGTACCGGCGCTTTGTTTGTAATGGCCGGCATGCTCAAAGAAAGATTGCACACCAGGGATATTAACCAGATGGGCGGGTTATGGACGGCTATGCCTTTCATGGGTGGCGCGGCAATGCTGTTTACCATGGCTTCCCTGGGCTTGCCGATGCTGGGTAATTTTATTGCGGAGTTCCTGATCCTTATCGGGGCCTTTTCAGCCAGTGCTGCACTAACGGTGCTGGCCACCCTCGGGCTGATTTTTTCTGCATGCTATGCTTTGCGGATGATGCAAAAGGTTTTTTTGGGCCCTGCTACGGTAACAGCGCCGCTGAAAGATATGAATGTGCGGGAATGGGTAATGATGTCGGCATTGACCATCGGAATTATTGTATTAGGACTGTTTCCGCAGCCTGTTATAGATATGGTGAAGGGAGTAGTGGGGGCGTTGGTTGATTAGTTAGTTGTCTATACCGGCGCCTGATAAATTTGTGCAATGCTCAATAATGAACAGAAAGTACAAGGGTGCGACGCAACGGAAGAGTAATAGTAATCCTGTGGCCCGGCTCATAAAAAACAGTGCACATTTTTATGATGTATAATTAATTGATTGGTTAACGGATGAGCGGATGACGGGTTTTGTATTTGATGATAGCTGATCGCTAACAGCCGATCGCCGAAACCCATATTATTCATTGTTTATTGCTGAAGTATGAATGAACTTCAATTTGAAGCGCTTCTTCCTTTTATAGTGCTGGCGGCGGCTTCTATGGCGGTAATATTACTGATCGCATTTCGGATGAGCCACACTGTTATACAGGTAGCAGCATTCCTTATGGCATGCCTGGTGATCTTTGCCATGTGGTATGTAAAAGATACGCTGCCGCAAAGCGTGCCGCCCTTATTTGTGGTAGATGGCTTTGGGGCATTGTTTACGGGCATGATCATTTTTTCCATGATGGCAGTAGGTTTGTTTTCCTATATTTATTTTGAGGAGCGGGAGGAAAATCCGAAAGAATACTATATACTGTTATTCCTTGCCACACTGGGCGCCGCGACGCTTACCATCAGTACCCATTTTATTTCGCTGTTCATTGGGCTTGAAGTGCTGAGTGTGAGCTTATACGCGCTGATCGCCTACCTGCGCAACCGCAACAATGCTGTGGAATCCGGCATGAAATACCTGGTACTGGCGGCGGTGTCTTCCGCATTTCTTTTATTTGGAATGGCCCTTATATATATGGAAACCGGAAGCATGGAATTTGAGCGCATCGCGCAAAGCATAAAGGAATCATCATCATCGGTGCTGTTCAGCATGGGCTTCGGAATTATGGTGGTAGCCATAGGTTTTAAGCTGGCATTGGTGCCATTTCATTTATGGGCAGCCGATGTATACCAGGGCGCCCCTTCACCGGTAACTGCCTTCATTGCTACGGTATCAAAAATTGGTGTGTTTGCTGTATTGTTGCGTTTTGCCCAATCGGTTAATCTGCCACAGTACCCGCTGGTGATCAGCATTTTTTCTGTTATTGCCATGGCGTCTATGATAGTGGGTAACCTGCTGGCATTGCGGCAACAAAATATAAAGCGCCTGATGGGCTATTCGTCTATTGCGCATTTTGGTTACCTGCTGGTTGCGTTTCTGCCGGGTAATGCTGCCGGGGTGGAGGCTGCCGCTTTTTACCTGCTTGCTTATTCGATTACTTTATTAGCTGTGTTTGGTGTTATTTCAGTATTATCAACCCGTATGAAAGATGCTGAGGATCTGGTTATTTATAAAGGGCTTTTTCATAAACAACCCATATTAACGGCTGTATTAAGTATTTGTTTCCTTTCACTTGCGGGTATTCCGCTTACGGCCGGATTTATTGCTAAATTTTTTATATTGGCATCGGGTGTTCAGCAAAACCTATGGCTTCCTGTTCTGGTGCTGGTCATTACCAGTGTTATTGGTTTATATTATTACCTGCGCGTTATCAGTACCTTATTTGCAGCATCTTCGTCAACCGGCACTACAGCAAAAACCCTGCACCCCTTCTTTTATATTTCTACCTATATTGCCTTAATTGTAATGATGCTTCTGTTATTCTGGCTCGGTATCTTTCCGGGCAGGGCAGTGGAGGGTATCCGGGAATTTTTACTTATCCGGTAATGAACCATCCGGCAATGCCTGGATTTTTGTAAAGAAAGCTATTTCAATGATTCCGGAAATAAATATTTGTAAACCCTGTTAATGGCTACCCTCTCTCACCACTGACTACTCACCAGTCACCCCCTCACTCTTCCCCACATTGTTCACGGCTTCTTTCACCAGTTCATATTCATAACCTTTTTGCAAGAGGTAATCCTGCAATTTTCTTTTTTTTATAAAAATATTTTTCTCTCCCTTCAATTGCTCCCATTTTTTAGCGCACAAATATTGCAGTGTTTTGTGGTAAGCTTCGTCATCAATTTGCGCCATGGCTTTTTTTATACAATAGCTGCTTACCTGCTTTTCTTTCAGTCCCTGCTCTATTTTCTTTTTTCCCCATTGTTTTATTCGGAACTTGCCTCCTGCAAATTGTATGGCAAAACGTTCCTCGTTCAGGTATCCTTCTTCTATTAATTGCGAAAGCAACAGCTCTGCTTCATTTTTGTACAGGCCCAAATCGTATAATTTACCCATAACCTCCTTATGACTCCGCTCCTGGTAAGCGCAGTAGTGCTTTATTTTTGTGAGCGCCTGTTCTTTGGAAACCTTGCCGCGTGGTATCATATCAATAAATATAACAGCCTGTTGGCCGGAGCGGAAAGTTAGTGGATTAGTGGTTGATATTGTTTGAAAAAATAAGGGTAGTTTTATCGGCTTAATTCTATATTTGCCATAATCCTAATTTTAAGCGATTTATGAAGTTTATTGTTTCCTCATCCGCATTGCTAAAGCAGTTACAGCATATTAGCGGCGTTATCAGCGCCAACACCGTGTTGCCTATCCTGGAAGATTTTTTATTTGAAATAGACAAGAGCAAGCTCACCGTGGTGGCTACCGACCTGGAAACGGTAATGAAAATCCATCTTGAAATTGAAGCCCGCGACAGCGGACGCATATGTATACCAGCAAAGATCCTGATAGATTCATTAAAAAATCTTCCTGATCAGCCACTTACTTTTACGATTGATAAGAATTTTGGAGTGGAAATTACAAGCGACAACGGTAAATATAAGGTAATGGGCGAAAACCCTGACAATTTTCCCAAAGAACCGGCGGCAAAAGATACCAATATGTTTACCATGAGTTCTTCCGCCTTAGTAACCGCCATTAACAAAACGCTTTTCGCTGTAAGCAACGATGACCTTCGCCCTGCAATGACAGGTGTTTTTTTTGAATTGGATCCCAAAGGAATTACGTTTGTGGCTACCGATGCTCACCGGCTGGTACGCTATCGCAAAACGGATGTGAGCTGCCCTCAGAAAGATACTTTTATTGTTCCCAAAAAACCATTGAATCTTTTAAAAAGCGCGCTTCCGGATAATGAGGATGAGTTAAAAGTATCTTATAACAGTAATCATCTCTTTATTGATCACGGTACCACCGAGCTGGTTTGCCGCCTCATTGATGCCCGCTTTCCCGATTATAAAGTAGTGATTCCCGCAGAAAACCCGTATAAAATGACAGTAAGCCGTTCCGATTTTCAAAACGCACTCCGTCGGGTGAGCGTGTTCAGCAACAAAAGCACCAACCAGGTAGCGCTCAGCATTACAGGCGCGGAATTGCAATTAGCAGCCCAGGATATTGATTTTAGCTTTGAAGGTAATGAAAGAATGAACTGCCGCTACGAGGGAGAAGATATACAGATTGCCTTTAATGCTAAATTTTTAATAGAACTCCTTAATGCCACTGATAGTAGTGAAGTGGTAATGGAATTGTCAACACCTACAAAAGCCGGTATTCTGACCCCTGTAGAAAAAGAGGAGAATGAGGAACTGCTGATGCTGGCTATGCCCCTGATGCTGAATCAATAGCATTTTTAACTTTACGGCTTATGAACTTCATTACGGTAAGAAGTTTTGATAATTATATTGACGCCAATATAATACTCGGGAAATTACAAAATGAAGGCATTACCTGTTTTTTGCGCGATGAATACACCGTAACCATTGATCCGATATTAACCAATGCCGTTGGTGGTATAAAGCTAACCGTTCCGGAATCCGATGCCCAAAAAGCTGTTGATTTACTGCTGCTGTTCGATAAAGAAAAAAGAAAACATCTCGAATGCCCCAACTGTCATTCACATAATGTAGAATACATCAGTAACCCGCAAAAATCGGGCAACTGGTTAAGCGCTGTTATTGGTTTTCTTTTTGGAAGTTATGCTATAAGCATTAAAAAAGTATATCACTGCTTTGTATGCGGTTTTGAGTTTGATGAATTACCCGATGCCTCTTCTCCTGATTTTTCTCCCAATTGACCTCAAAAAAAATCTTCGTAACTTTTCTGTATAATTTGCTGTATGAATGATTTTCTCCAATACTGGGAGCATATACCCAGCGCTCACCGGGTGCTCATATTGATGGGAGGAATGATAATTTTTTGGCTGATCGAAGGCTATTATCCTTTATTCAGCTTTTCATTTAAAAGATACCGGCACGCGGGGGTTAACCTTGTTTTTTTAGCCTGCACACTGGTGCTTAATATCATCTTTGGCTATACTACCATTATAGTATGCAATTGGGTAACAGCACATCAGTTTGGTTTGCTGTATTTATTTGATATGCCGGTATGGATAAAAATAATTATTGCGCTTTTCTTTCTCGATTTTTTTGGACAGTATGCCCCTCATTACCTGATGCATAAAATTAAATGGATGTGGAAATTTCATATGATACATCACAGTGATACCAAGGTAGATGTAACCACTGGTACGCGCCATCATCCGGGCGAGTGGCTGTTCCGCGAAGCTTCAACTGTTATAGGGGTATTGGTGCTGGGCGTTCCTGTTGGCTATTATTTTCTGTACCGCAGTGTAGCAGGTTTTTTTACGCATTTTACCCATGCCAATATAAGGGTGCCACTATGGTTGGATAAACCGTTTAGCTGGATATTTGTTTCCCCCAATATGCATAAGGTCCATCATCATTTTAAACGGCCATATACCGATACCAATTTCGCCAATATCTTTTCACTGTGGGACAGGCTGTTTGATACATTTGCTTATGAAGATCCCCGGAACCTTACGTACGGATTAGATGTACTGGAGGGCAGGGATGACGAGAATATCGGCTATCAGTTCAGAATACCATTTGACAAAACCATAAAGACGGATTATTAATGATCACCCTATCTTTGAAAAAAAATTACTCATGAAGATCGTTGCCATGATTCCTGCCCGGTATGCCGCTTCCCGCTTCCCGGGTAAGCTGATGCAAATGCTGGGCGATAAAAGTGTTATACGGCACACGCACGATAATACGGTTGCCACGGGTTTATTTGATGAAGTATGGGTAATAACAGACAGCGACATTATTTATGATGAAATAACAATGCATGGCGGTAATGCGCTCATGAGCATAAAAGAACATGAATGTGGCAGCGACCGTATTGCAGAAGCCGCTGCACAAATGGATATTGATATTATTGTGAATGTGCAGGGAGATACGCCATTTGTTAAACGTAAGCCATTGCAGCAGCTCATTGAATTATTTAAAGATAAAACGGTGGAGGTGGCTTCAATGATGCGCCCGCTTATGGAAAAAGAATTGATTGAAAATCCCCATATCGTAAAAGTAGTTACCGATCTTAATATGAACTCCCTGCTGTTCAGCAGGAATGTCATTCCTTATCCGCGCAACGAATCCATTGCTATTGTACATTATGAACATATAGGTATATATGCTTTTACGAAACAGGCATTACTGAAATTTACAAACTGGCCCGTTACACCACTCGAAGATGCCGAGAAAATAGAATGTCTGAGGTTCCTCGAATACGGCATCCCCCTGCGTATGACCATTGTAGATTATAAAGGCGTTGGTATTGATACGCCCGAAGACCTGAAAAGAGCCGTGAAATTATTATAATTCCCGGCCGCTCTTTTTCTAAATACATAATTTTTTTTAGGCATTAATAAAACGGCTATGAACTGGGTGTTATTAATTATTGCAGGTTTGTTTGAAGTTGGCTTTGCATCATGTTTGGGTAAAGCAAAGGAATCAACCGGCAGCACAGCTAATTTATGGTATGCCGGTTTTTTTGTATGCCTCGCCATTAGTATGTATTTGCTGGTTAAGGCAACGCAGACATTACCTATTGGTACAGCTTATGCGGTATGGACAGGCATAGGCGCTGTAGGAACGGCTTTGGTTGGTATTTTTGTATTTAAGGATCCTGCTGATTTTTGGCGTGTTTTCTTTATAGCTACGCTTATCGGTTCCATCATCGGGCTAAAAGCCGTTTCGCATTAACTTCAGTTTTTGTATGAGCTGGTCAATATGCATTTTATAACCGGAAAGCGAAGGTTGAAATGCAGTAAAACGGAAAGGGAACTGCGTTGCTTCCTGAAGGCTTTGTTGTAACGAAAATGAAACTTCGGCGCTGGTATAAAAAATTTTATTTTGGTGAAGCCATTGCGCAAGATACTCCTGTTCCGGCTGCCCCGGTGTGGGCACCAGTATGGCCTTGTGTTCCAGTTGTACCAGGTCCATAACCGAAGTATACCCGCTGCGGCAGATTACCCATTCAGATTGTTGTATGGCAGTATTTAATTCATCCGAAGAAAGAAAATCAGCTACTTCCGCGCTGGTTGCAGTGTTTAAAGGATTGCTACCATCCACCAATCCCCTAACCAGTAAAACTTTTCCTTTATACGTTTCCAGTTCGTTTAAAAGTAGCCGTTCAAATATTGTACGCCGCGGTTCGGGGCCCGACAATGCGATCAGCAGATCATATTTTTTACTTTCCTCCTTTCTTTTAAATCTCGACAAAGCGCCTATATATTTTGTATGAGGAGGCAATACAGAAGGATGCGATAGCTTACCGGCCAAATTCTGCTGTCCTTCAAAATCAGGTATCCAGCATTCATCAAAATTTTTGATATACCTGTAGTTGATCCTTTGAAGTAATCTATCCGCCAGGCTCCCCATTCCTGTTTTAATGTTCAACTGGTGGGTAATAAAAACAGATACCGCTTGATTTGAATAAAGTCCGTAACGGTTATCGCTTATTATCACATCAAAGTGATGATCCTCCATTGCTTTTTTTAACCAATTGTGCTCCTGTTTTATGGAAGCTCTTATTTTAGGAATTTGCCTGGCTATAGTCCATCTGAAATTGCTTTTTGTGTTATGATAAAAAACCTCATATCCTTTTAATGGCAAAAAAGGCAATTGGGGAAACTGCTTACGAAGGAGCTGTAAACCGCTTCCCCCGGCTGCAAGCCATACGGAGCAATTCCGGCTAACCAGTTCATTTATAACGGGAATGCAGCGTGTGGCATGCCCGAATCCCCAGTCTAAAGGCGCTACTAATATTTTGGGGAAATGCATACCAGGTTTCAAATTATAATGAGTAATATTGTTAATGCTTTTAAAAAGCGATTTGCCATAACAATAATTTAAAGATAATTTAGTTTAAATTTACGCCACACAGCAATCCGGAAAATAATGAAGAAAAGGAGTTATAAGATTTTTTTAGTGTTGTTTCTGCTGATAGCAGTTATGACTGCAGGCTGCGGTGTTTTTAAAGGAGGGCAGAAAGGGTGTGGTTGTCCCAGTAAAAAGGGAATGGTAGGTTATTAACAAAACGAGTACACTATCCCATAATTGAAATCCCATAGTTATGAAAACATCCAATCGAGATCTGCTTGTATTACTGAAAGACGAATCTATGGATAACCAGGCCATAGAACATGAGGTGGAGCTGTTAAATGAAATACTTTTTCATGTAGAATCCACTGATACGTTTTGCAGGGCAAATGAAATCGTTGACATGAATAAATACAAGGTGCTTCATGACCAGAAATGTTTGGTGCAGTTGATGTACCAAAGCGAATTAAAGCCCTTTATATTCCTTTGCAATAAGAACTGATAAAGGAGTTTAACCGTCTTGTTATATAATTTGCAATGCATAAGCCGTTGGTAACAGGTTTGCGTTTATCCGTTATGTTTTCTTACACCAATCACCGGGGTTTATCTTTTTATTTTCCTTCCATCTTATCACAATAATCAAGAGACCCTAATCTTACACGAAGTGGAATTTTTGCAGCTTTTTCAATCTGCCATTCTTTTTTACAGAAAAAGCCTAAGCAGGAACTGTAATAGCTTGCGGGCAATTGGCCGGGCGGCACTATACCAGCAGGCTGCAAACGCAGTATACTGCGAACCATCTTTATACTATCCCTATACAATGGCTGGTGCTGAAACCCGTCATCATGATTTCGTGTATAACGATTGTAAGCTATAGCCGGATTTTTTGATATGCTACCGGCATCATATGTTTGTGCCTGGCTTTGATTAATGAACAGGCAGAATGATAAAAAAGCCGCCAGGGCAAGGTAAAATATCCGTTTCATTGTCATTTCTTTTACGCTATAAAGGTATGGGATATTACCGGGCAGGCTGTTTTGCTTGCAGAATGCATTTAATATTCTCTGTTCCCGTACTTGTAACAATTTTGCTATTGCTTCGACAAATATATTTGCAGGTATAATAACAGCTTGGCTACAAATCACATACAAGAACAGTTCCTGGAACTAGTAAAGGAAAATAATGGCATCATACATAAGGTATGTCACCTGTATTGCCATTCGGCCCAGGACAGGCAGGATCTTTTTCAGGAGATTTTAATGCAACTCTGGAAGGCTTTCCCAAAATTCAGGAATGAATCAAAGATCAGCACATGGATGTATCGTATTGCATTAAATACCGCTATCTCAGACTTTCGCAAGCAGCAGCGAAGGATCAGTACAGTTAACAATGCATTACACGAAAGTGCGGGTTTGTATGATCATAATCATATCGAACAAAAAGAAAGACTGGTAGTGCTGCAGCAGGCTGTTAACCGCTTGTCTGATATTGAAAAGGCTTTAATGATGTTATACCTGGAAGAAAAGAATTACCAGGAAATGGAAGAAGTATTGGGAATTAACCAGGCAAACCTGCGGGTTAAGATGAATCGTATTAAAGAAAAGCTGCGCAGGCAGGTTGGGCAGGTGTAAACAACTCAGTTTATCGGGTACATTAATAATATAAGCCATGGAGTTAGAATATTTAAAAGAAGTATGGAAAGAGGCGGCAAACCAAAAAGAGATTATTGTCATGGGCAGGGAGCAGGTATTAGAAATACCGGACATTCGCTCCCAAAGCCTTGTTTCAAGAATGAGACGCAATCTTTTTTATGAATTGCTTATTGTTTTGGCTTGTGTTACGGCAATAGCCGCCTTCTACTTTATTTCATTTGGCGGTGCACTTAAAGAAGTAAGCTGGGCCTATATATTACTGGCTGTGGGTTTTATAAGTTACTATTATAAAAAAAATAAATTACTTAAAGCCATGGAATGCCCTGCATGCAGGGTAAAATCTAATCTTCAGCTTCAACTGGTAACACTGGAAAAATATGTGCGGCTTTATTTAATTGCAGGTACGGCTATGGCTCCGGTTGTGATGCTTTTCTTTTATGTTCTTTTTTATTATAAACACATTATTCTTTTTCCTGCTGTGCATGCTGAAAAGGGGGCTATTGGATTTACTTTGTTATATCTGTTGTTTACCAGTATTTTTACCATCATTTTTTATTTTCTAAACAGGTGGTATATAAACCGCCTTTACGGCAGGCATATACAAAAATTAAAAAGCCTGTTGCAGGAAATGGAAGAATAATTTTTATTACCGGCATTAAAGAATTGAATTGTAATGCAAAAACTCCCTGTTTTATTTACTGCTTTTTTGATACAACATTTTTGTGCCCCCGCAGTTACTGCTCAAACAACCGGAAATAATGCGCTGCTATGGGAGATTTCAGGAAATGACCTCGGCAGTGCATCTTATTTGTATGGTACCATGCATATGATTTGTGCTGAGGATTTTATAATAGGTGAACAATTAAAGGAAAAGTTTAAAGCCTCACAAAAAGTTTACCTCGAAGTGGATATGGATGATCCTGCCATGAATATGAAAATGATGCAGCTTTCCATGTTGCAGGGAAAAAAACTCAGCGACATTTTTAGTGACAGTGATTATCATAAACTGAATATTTTCTTTCGCGATACCATTGGTATGCCACTTACCTTACTGAATACGATGAAGCCCTTTATATTGTTCAGTATTCTTACTCAAAAAAGTCTTCCCTGTTCCGAACAGGAATCGTATGAACTTAGATTTATTGAAATGGCGAAAGCACAAAGCAAAGAAGTGTTGGGACTGGAAACCATTGAAGAGCAAATGAAAATATTTGACGATATGCCTGACAGCCTTCAGGTGCAGATGGTAATGCGGTTTGTGGATGAATTTCAGGTGCAGAAAAAGGAATTTGCAAAAATGGCCGCCGCTTATAAGCAAGAGGATCTGGATGCTATATACCAGCATATCATGTCTTCTCCGGATATTGCCGGATCGGAAGAAGTACTTTTATTTAACCGTAATAAAAGATGGATACCCATTATGGAAAAAGCCATGCAAAAAGAAAAAGTATTTTTTGCGGTAGGCGCCGGGCATCTCGGAGGACCGGAAGGCGTAATAAACCTGTTGCGGGAAGAAGGATATACGGTTAAAGGAATAAGGGAGCGGTAATACAAAACACCAAAAAGCAAATCACAAGAACCAAATTATATTAAAGATGGTTCGTTCCTGTCAATGACAGCCGAAATCCGAAGGAGACTGTCAATCACCTATGAACAGGAGGATAAAAGAAAAAAGGAGTATCCAGCTGTCATTAGTAATGATTCAACTGATAGTTGACGGCTGATACCTGATAGCCGCAAATCCCGAATCCTGCAACTTGTAACATCTCATAAACCTATTCCTGTCCTGCATTGTCTAATACCGCTGCAAGTTCTTTTTCCAGTGCGTCTCCTCTTAAATTCATGGCAATAATTTTTCCTTCAGGGTTTAACAACACGTTAAAAGGAATTCCTTCGATACTGTACAAAGGCACTACCATACTTTCCCATTCCTTTAAATCGCTTACATGCTGCCATGTTAGTCCGTCTTTATGAATGGCATTTAACCATGCTGCTTTATCCTTATCTAAGGACACTCCAAGAACAGTGAAATTTTTATCTTTATACGTGTTAAATGCAGCTAACACGGCCGGGTTCTCTTTTCTGCATGGGGCGCACCAGCTTGCCCAAAAATCTACCAGGATATATTTTCCCCTGAAGGATTGCAGTGAAACCGTTTGTCCTGTGGTATCCGGTAAACTAAATACCGGCGCGGTTTTGCCAACAGCCGGCATAGCCATTTGCTTTGTAAGAAATGCGTTATAGGCTTCGCTGATTTTTTTTACTTCCTCATTGTCTTTAAAACGATTGGACAACCTGGTGATAAGTGGTTTCATTATGGCCGGATCTGTTTGTTTTTGCTGCAGGATGCCCAGCGCGTATAAGGCCACTGCCGGGGTCTTTGCCGTATCTGTATAATGCAACAGGTATTCCTGCGTTTCTTGTGTTTTCTTTTGCTCAGCCTGGTTCCATATATTTTTTATACTGTCTGTTTCACTGCGCATGCTATTGCTTTTCAGGGTATCAATAGCGGTCAAATAATTATTGAACGTAACGAGCAGGGTTTTAAGTGAGGAAGAACCCGGAGAGGATGCGGAATACGCTGAAAAATTATTCCAGTCGGCAGTTATACCAATAACCGGCTCATCATTGCTGAATAATATATACCTGCCATCCGCTTCAAATTTCACACTATAAATACCCTGTGCATCTGTAAGTGTTTCAAAGCGGCAACTGCCATTTCCCGCATCCATAGTGGCAGTATCCAATACAACGGCTGATGATCCATAGGACTTCCCAATAAGGGATACCACCTGTTTTTGCGGATTGTTCTGTATGGTAACATTCACCTGTGTCAGTTCCTGTTTTTGGTTGCAGGCAGTAAAAACCAAAAGGATTATGAATAAGTTGATTATCGGGGAGCTGTGTTTCATATACATAAAATCATTCGGCCCGCAAAGATATTCAACATTAACCAGTATAAAAAAGGCGGCTGCATGTGCAACCGCCTAAGTATAAACAATGATGTTCTTTGTTAGAGGTCGGTAGTTTTTAATTTCCTGGGAATTTTTACATCAATATTTAATGTTTCATTATTGCGCAACACCTTAACCGGATAGGTTGATTTGTCTTTTAGGTCAGCCATTTTCTTTTTGGCGTCATCTGCTGTTTTTATTTCGGTACCATCAATAGAGGTGATGATATCATCTTTTTTTATACCTGATTTTTCGGCAGCCGATGCCTCATTTACATCTACTACCTTTACGCCATTACCTTCTTCGGTATCCTGTATACGAATGCCAAGCTGGGGTTTGCTGTTAAACACATCCCAATCGCCCTGCCAGTTTTGTGGTCCGCGAAATTTAAACTCCTTCATCATATCTTCTTTGAAAGGAGACGTATTATAATGAAATGTTCGCGCTGGTGATTTATGTTCACCTAATGTTACCTTAACCTTCTTCTGTTTATTATCACGGAGGTACTGGATCTGTACTTCGTCTCCGGGCTTCAAACCGCCAATAGCATCCGACAAAGAGGATGGATCTGTAATGTCTTTATCCCCGGCTCTTGTTACAATATCTCCTTTGGCTAAACCCGCTTTTTCTGCCGGGCTATCGTCCATCACCTGGCTAATTTTAGCTCCTTTCTCATCTTTCTCTGTATATACGCCAAGCATAGCCCGTGGCTCAGCGCCAATTATTGCATCATCGCCTGAAAACCCCCATGCCCTAGGCGGGGTTGGCGGAAAGGGTGAACGGGGCGCCCGAAAATCCCTGCTTCCCCAATCTTGTCCATCGGGAGAAATAAAAAAATTTCTTTTCCTGATAACAACATCATCATCTTTGAATTCTGCCAGTGGTTCGCCGTTTACCGTTACCTTATCTCCCTCTATCACAATAGTCATTTTCTCATCTTTATCACCCTTTTTTTTGATGATGATCTCTTCCTGCTTTTGCTTCTTATTTTTGGTGTTCTGCGCGTTAGCCGAAACAGTGATCAGCATGAAGGCACATACCAGCGCTGTAAACACAGAGCTTTTAAAAAATACTGTTCTCATACTATTTTGATTTTAATTACGAAATTATTAGTAGATCAAATGTAAAGCATTTCTGTGAAATACGAAAGACTTCGGAAATGTTAAAATTAATATCCAAATGCGGGAGTAATGAAGAGTCGGTTATGCTAATCAGTGTACTAAGGTTTACTGATAAAATGTTCCAGCCTGGCTATGTATTCTTTTCCTCTTTTATAAGCGAGATAATCTGCACCTGATAATAGTAACGACTGAATAATAAATACTACTCCTATACCTACCCAAAATGCAGAACCTCCCGGTTGCACATTTACAAAAAAAAGCCGGTTTGCCCAGATCAGTAGTATGCCGGCAGCCAGCAAAACAAATTCCAGTGCTAAAAAAATGGTTATGCCTTTTATTGCTTTTTCCATCCGCGGAAATTCTTCAGTCTTTAGTTTGCCGGGATTCATATCATAGGCGTATACTGTATCAATACGTTGCTTATCGCTTCGGGCATATATAGTATAGCCTACCCCCAGTTGAAGGGCGCCGAGGATAATCAATGGCCATGCGGCACCTTTGTATATGGGAGATTTTAAAAAAATAAAAAAAATAACAGCTATCAAAACGGCGGCAGCACCCATGATCAGCAATAGCATACCTGCATTTTTTTCGGCAATAAAATATTGCTCAATATCTGCTTTGGTGAGCATACCATAGTTTTTAAGATCAATAAAAAATTATGATGCAGAAATTGAATTTTAAAATTGGGACTTACTTCTCCCATTCCATCTCCAAATTAATACATCGGTAATCAAAAATCATTTTATCGCAGTATCATTTTTATTATTCTTAGTTTTTCCTTAAAAGAAGGATATTTTAATGAGGGATCAAACCATGTGGGAGATTTTAATACTGCTTTTGGCCTTGTAAACAACTCAAAGCTGTATTTTCCATGATAATGCCCTATGCCGCTGTTGCCTACGCCCCCAAAAGGAAGGCTGGGATTAGAGAAATGCACAAGAGTATTATTAATACAGCCACCCCCAAAAGGAACGGTACTGATCCAGGCATGTTCCTTCTTTTTATCTGTTGTAAAAAGATAAAGCGCCAGCGGGTTAGGATTGATTGCAATAACCGCTAAAGCCTCTTCCATTGTTTCAAAAGGAATAACGGGTAAAACAGGCCCAAATATTTCCTCTTTCATCAACTCCGATTCTAATGATATGCCATCCATGATGGTGGGCTCTAAAAACAGGGAGGCGGCTGTATACCTCCCCCCGGCAACAATATTACCCTGCTGCAGATAGTTTAATAATTTATCGAAGCGTTTTTTGTTTATGATCTTTCCGTAATCGTAACTAATGCCGGGATCATCGCCATAAAAGCTTTTAATAGCTTTAATCAAAGCTTTCAGGAGTTTCTCTTTAACGGATGTGTGTACCAGTATATAGTCAGGAGCTATGCATATCTGCCCCGAATTGGTATATTTTCCTACCGCTATGCGTTTTGCTGCAATATCAATATTGGCATCTGCTTCCACTATAGCAGGGGTTTTACCGCCAAGTTCCAGGGTAACCGGAATAAGCTTTGGCGCGGCCAATTCATAAACAGCCCTGCCCACTCCTACGCTGCCTGTAAAAAATATATGGTCGAAGCGAAACGATTCCATCATTTCAGTTACTACTTCGGCTCCATCTCCCTGTGCTACGCATACATATTCCGGCGGGAAGCTGGCAGTGATTATTTTTTGAAGGATAGCCGCTGTGGCCGGGGCAAGTTCAGAAGGTTTTATTACTACACAGTTTCCTCCAGCCATGGCTCCTGCTGCTGCCATCAATGCAAGCTGCAATGGAAAATTCCACGGAGAAATAACCAATACAACCCCAAGTGAATCACGGTAAATGGAACTGGATGACGCAAAGTTAAAAAGGTTGGTTGTAACAGGTTTTGGTTTCATCCATTGGCGCAAATTTTTAAGTATCGTTCTGATCTCAGCAAGTATAAGTCCTAACTCTGTTAAGTAAGCTTCTTCCCTGCTCTTTTTCAGATCGGCATATAAGGCCTCATATATTTCTTCCTCATGCTGTAAGAGTGCCTGCTTTAATTTTTTTAACTGTTGTTTTCGGAAAGTATATGAACGCGTACCTCCGTTGTTATAAAAGGCACGCATGTTCTGCAAAGCAACGGTGGAAGACATGTAAAAAGGTTTAACGCTGCGCTGTTAGGCCAAATCTAATTTCGGTTTATTCTGTAATATCTTTTCGATTTTTTCGATTATCTCAGGGGTAAGTTTTTTAACCACATTGAGTGCTTTTAAATTTTCCTCCAGTTGCTGTTTTTTTGTTGCGCCCAGTATGGTTGTGGTAACGTTGGGGTTATTGATTGTCCAGGCAATGGCAAGAGATGCCAGCGATACATCCATCTTCTTTGCGAGTTCGCCCAATTTTTTTACTTTTTTTATTTTATCATCCTGGATCCATCTTTCTTTCAGCCAGTCAAAGCCTTCAATGGCCAGCCTCGATCCGGCAGGAATGCCTTCATTATATTTGCCTGTTAAAAATCCTGCCGCCAGCGGGCTCCAGATGGTGGTACCTAAACCAACATTTTGGAAAACAGGTAAATAATCCTGCTCCATTTTAAAACGCTCAAACATATTATACTGGGGTTGTTCCATAGCCGGACCAATGAGCTTATATTGCCCGGCTACACGATATGCTTCCATAATTTCGGCACCGCTCCACTGGCTCGTGCCCCAGTACAGAATTTTGCCCTGTTGAATTAAATGGTTCATCGTCCATACAACTTCTTCAATGGGCACAGTGGTATCGGGCCGGTGGCAAAAATACAAATCAAGGTAATCAACCTGTAACCGCTGTAAAGCTTCATTACAGGCCTCAACCAAATGCTTGCGGCTTAACCCGGTTTGATTGGGTTTGTTGTTTTTTCCTCTCCAGCCAAAATAAGCTTTGGATGAGACAATGTATGAACTGCGATCCCAGTTTTTTCTTTTGAGCACCCTCCCCATCAGTTTTTCGCTCTCACCCAAAGCATATACTTCCGCATTGTCAAAAAAATTAATTCCATTGTCATAGGCAATGCCCATCAGCTCATCTGCCAAACGATCATCAACCTGCTTATGAAAAGTAACCCAACTGCCATAAGAAACAACGCTTAGTTGCAGCCCTGTGTGTCCCATGTTGCGATAATCCATGCTTAAAAAATTAATAATCAATAATATAAAAGGATATTCAAATTTAAGCGTTTCTTATGTACAAAGCATATCGTTGGGGCCGGTGATAACCATTTATTTCAAAGATTTTTCCTTTTCTTTGTAAGGAACGGTGCTGTATATGGAGCAAAAAAATTATTTTAGCAATTAATTGAGGTATAAACAGGATGAGTTACGAAATCAAACAAGATGGCAAATTCAAATATGTTGAGGAAGGCAGCGGTGAAACATTGATTTTACTGCATGGCCTTTTTGGGGCGCTGAGTAATTTTGGTGACCTTATTGAATATTTCCGCCGCCAGTATAAAGTGGTGGTACCCATGCTTCCATTGCTGGAGCTTGATCTGCTGCACACTTCTGTTGGCGGAATAGAAAAGTTTGTTCATAAGTTTATAGAGCACAAATCCTATACAAACATTCATCTACTGGGTAATTCCCTGGGGGGGCATGTGGCTTTGCTTTATGTTTTGAAACATCCCGAAAACATTAAATCACTGATACTTACCGGCAGTTCGGGACTATTTGAAAGCGGGATGGGAGATACTTATCCCAAGCGGGGCGACTATGAGTACATCAGGACCAAAACAGAGCTTACTTTTTATGATCCTAAAATGGCCACTAAAGAGCTGGTAGATGAAGTATTTGAAATTACTTCCAACAGGTTAAAAGTGATAAAGATTATTACATTGGCTAAAAGTGCCATCCGCAATAACCTGGGTGAAGAACTGAATGAAATTAAACAACCTACTTTACTGGTTTGGGGAAACAATGATACCATTACCCCTCCCTTTGTTGGCAGGGAATTTAACCGCCTTATTCCAAACAGTGAATTGCATTTTATTGATCAGTGCGGGCATGCTCCAATGATGGAGGTCCCGAATGAGTTTAACAAAATTTTGCACCAGTTTCTCACAAAATTGAACGAACCTGCAGCGGTAACCGGTTAATTTGCATCTATACTGAATAAGAAAATTTACTTCTTATGTTTGCAGGAGAACTTATATCACAGAACATTCCCATTTTGCATTTGGATGACAGTGCGGGTAAAGCATTGCAGGAGATGAATGATTTTCATGTCTCTCATCTGCCCGTTGCAAATGACGATAAATACCTGGGCCTGATAAGCGAAGATAATTTATTGGACAATGATGAAAGCAGCACGATGGAAAGCCTGCAGGGAATTTTTACCGCACCTTTTGTACGTGAGAACGACTTTTTTTTGCTTGCTGTAAAACGTGCAAAAGACCTCCATTTGTCTGTGGTGCCTGTAATAACTGAACAGTATGAATTATTAGGCGCCATTGGTGAAGACGATTTGTTCAGGCATCTGGCTGTTTTTGCCGGTATTGAAGAGCAGGGCGGCATCATTATCCTTGAAATGGAGAAGAATGATTTTTCGGCGGGAGAACTAAACAGGCTGATTGAATCGAACGATGCTTACATTACGCAACTCAATAGTTTTTTCGATACAACTTCCCAACTCCTTACCATTACCCTCCGCATTAATAAAGCCGAGATATCGGATATTGTAGCAACCCTGCAACGTCATGAGTACAATATAAAATATTATTATGGCGAAGAGCTGTACCAGAATGAATTACAGAATAATTTTGTTCATTTAATGAATTATCTTAATATTTAATTCAGCAGCAGCTATAGCACGAATACAATTCTGTAATAATCCTGTTTTAGTTCTTTGGTCACTAAAAAACAATATACATCAATAGAGCGGATGAGGGTAC
Source organism: Agriterribacter humi (assembly GCF_009192765.1). GTDB lineage: Bacteria > Bacteroidota > Bacteroidia > Chitinophagales > Chitinophagaceae > Agriterribacter > Agriterribacter humi. The sequence continues at coordinate 87,568 of NZ_VOHQ01000003.1, forward strand.
AGTATAAATACTTGTTATTGTGCGGGATGATGCTTTGCTTTTTTCAATGTCTGTTAGCCCAGGAAAAAGAAGAAATACCCCATGAAGATGACAACGTGCTGAAGTCATCGTTTCTTACCATACGCGATATTATCATTACCGGCAATAAAATTACCAAAGCCTATATCATTGCAAGAGAAATACCCATGAAGGAAAATGGTCAATACTCCATTTCAGACATACTTAAAAACCTTCCCCGGTCAAAGCAAAATTTAATCAATACAGGGCTGTTTATTGATGTTACGGTTGATTTTTCCAATTGGTTCAATGATTCGATGGACATTGTTATTGATGTAAAGGAAAGATGGTATTATTTTCCTGTTCCTTATTTTAAGCCTGTTGACCGCAATTTTAATGTTTGGATCAATGAATACGGCGCCAGCCTGGCAAGAGTAAACTACGGCATTAAACTCATTGGTAATAATGTAAGTGGCAGGAACGATAAGTTAAACATATGGCTCATTACCGGATATTCGAAGCAGGTGCTGCTGAACTATACAGCGCCTTATTTTGATAAAACATTAAAAAACGGCATGAGCATTGACTTCCAGTTCTCGCAAAATAAAGAGCTTAATTATACCACGGAAAATAACAAACAGATATTTTATAAGGATGAAAGCAGGTTTGTAACCGAAAAACTGCGGGTAGGGTTAGGCTATAGTTACCGTACCGGCTATATCAGGAGACACAACGTAAAATTGAGCTATAATGTCAATAAGATCAATGATTCCGTATTCAGTCTTAACCCGGAGTATTATGGAAATAATACAAAGGAAGTAAAATACCCCGAACTGAATTATCAATACCAATATTTCAATGTCAATTATATCCCCTTTCCGTTAAACGGTTTTCAATGGGAATTTTCTTTCATGAAAAGAGGCATTACCAAAGACATGAACCTATGGGAGCTTTCCGCAAAAACAGGGAAATACTGGGAATTGTTTCCCAAATACTATTTTTCAGTACAGGGTGTGGCAACCGTAAAACTTCCTTTTGAGCAGCCTTATTTTAATCAGCAAATGATGGGCTATGGCGATATGTTTATGCGCGGGCTGGAATATTATGTGGTAGACGGGGTTGCCGGCGGTATGTCTAAAATAACATTGAGAAGGGAAATATGGAGCCCTAAATTAAAAACCGGATTAAAATCCAGGTCTTACGGGGTTATTCCTTTTAAATTTTACCTGAAAACATACGGCGATTTAGGCTATGTGTACAGTAAAAAAGTGCTGGGTGCTAACCCACTCAATAATCGCTTATTGTATACAGGTGGCGTGGGGTTAGATATGCTTTCTATTTATGATCTTACCCTTTTCCTGGAATATAGCTTTAACCAGTTAGGTGAAAACGGCTTATTTTTACAGGCCCGTCTTGGCTTTTAGAAAATACTTTAATGAAACGCAGCATGATAAATTTTTCTCACAGAGGGAAATGTATATTTTGCGGAGTTCCCTGCCTGCCGAACAGGCAGGCATCAGACCTTTAAAAATATAAAAACATACTGATGAAAATCGCGATATACAGCCGTGGTGGTGAAACAGTAAGGCAAGAAGACCTTATGCTGCTCTTAGATGAACTGGAGAAGCAAAAGATATCATGTTATATGCATCATGATTTTTTTGAACAGGTCAAGCACCTTTTCCAATCCACCCAATACCCCACATTTATTGATGCAGGCGATTTGGACGACAGTTTTGAGTGTGTTATAAGCATGGGAGGCGATGGCACCTTACTGGATACATTGACTTTTATAAGGGATAGTAATATTCCTGTGCTGGGTATTAATTTCGGCCGACTGGGCTTTTTGGCTACCATTGGTAAGCATGAACTCACCAATACTGTAACCGCTTTGGTGAACCGTACTTATGTTGTAGACAGAAGAAGCCTTATTCACCTGGATGCCAATATTCCCCTTTTTGGTAAAACGCCTTACGCCCTTAATGAATTCGCCATCCACAAAAGAGATACTTCTTCCATGATTAAGATCCATACCTACCTCAACGGAGAATTTTTAAACACCTATTGGGCGGATGGCATAATTGTATCTACACCTACGGGATCAACCGGGTATTCGTTAAGTTGTAACGGACCAATATTGTTTCCCGAATCCGGAAGCTTTATTATAACACCGGTAGCTCCTCATAATCTTAACGTTAGGCCTATAGTAATTCCCGATGACAGCATTGTTTCTTTTGAAATAGAAGGCCGGACAGACCAGTTCATATGTGCGCTGGACTCCCGTCGTGAAATTGTGAATAAAGACATACAGTTAGCCGTTAAAAAAGAAGCATTTACGATAGGACTGCTACGGTTGAGCGAAAACAGCTACTTACAAACCCTCAGAAGCAAGCTTTCCTGGGGGCTTGATAAAAGAAACTGAGCCTGGTTTTCTATTAAGATTTCATTAAAATCAATCACAATATCATTGACATTAGCTACTAATCCTGTATTTTGCATTACTTAATGTGGTGGTAGGATACGATGTTCTGGTGCGTATTAAGTTGTTTCAACTTTAGCGATGAGTGTTTTGTAAAAACAAATTTTGTATTGATGAAAACATTATTCCTATCAATTTTCTGTATAGCCTTTTTTTCATCCTCCATGGCACAGGTAGACGGCGTTGTGCAGGAAGGTGAATTTGGCGTTACTGTGGGTGCCGCACATTATTTTGGCGACATCAATACCAACGCATCACTTAACCGCCCAAAGCCGGCACTGGGTATTTTTTTTCGTAAACAGTTTGGAGAATACATCGCATTACGTCTTGGTGTACATTATGCACAATTAGGATATTCCGACATTTATAGTAAGAACGATTATCAAAAAAGGAGGAACCTCAGTTTTAACAGCAATCTTTGGGAAGCAACCATCCAGGGAGATTTTAACTTTATGCGCTTTGTGCCGGGAGAGCCTTTCTTAAGCTTTACCCCGTATGTTACGCTGGGTGTTGGTGCTTTTAACTACGATCCTTACGCATATTTACAGGGAAAAAAATATTTTTTGCGGACTTTGGGTACAGAGGGCCAGGGTTCATCCCTGTATCCCGGGCGCAAACCTTATAGTGCGGTAGCTTTTTGCATGCCTTTGGGCATGGGCTTTAAATACAATATTAATCCCAATATTAATTTCTCTTTTGAAGTGGCTTACCGGTTTACCACTTCCGATTATATAGATGATGTAAGCACTTATTACTATCCTGATGCTTTTGCAACTACCCTGCCTGACGGTGCGCCTACTCCGTGGTATTTACTGCAGGATCGTTCCTATGAAACCGGGGATGGTGTAAGGGTGGGAACAAAAGGCCGCCAGAGAGGATTCAGGAATCAAACAGATGCCTATGTAATAGCGGAAGTGGGATTGGCATTTACGCTTACTTCTTATAAATGTCCAACGGCGAAACCATAAATACACTAATGGCCCGATTGAACCGATTGCTTCACTCTGTTAAGGTGCTGATCAGGGATTCGTTTCGCTGATTTGTATTTTCTACACTCCAATTTAACCAGTCCGTTTTTCCCTTCATTATCACCTAATTTTACCTGCAAATGCTGCGTACAATTCCAGGTATGAATTATGTGACCGAGTTTAAGAAATTTATAACCGGGCAATACCTTACAAAAGGGCTGAGAATTACGGTAGGGGCAATATTGCCCGCCTGGATTTTATACAAGTTCAACCTGCTGTCGGTTGGTATTGCATTGCCATTGGGGGCTTTAATGGTTAGTCTTACCGACTCGCCCGGACCGATTCATCACCGCAGAAATGGCATGCTGGCCAGCAATATCCTTAACTTTATTGTTGCCATAATTATCGGGTATACACGTAATTATCCCTGGCTGCTGGCCATAGAGCTTACTGTATTGAGCTTCTTTCTCTCCTTTATCGGTATCTATGGCAACCGCACCAATGCCATAGGACTTATTGCCATTATTGTAATCGTACTTAATATTGACGTACATTATGCGCAGGAGCGGGTAATCAGCGATGCCCTTTTTATGCTGGGCGGAGGCATTTGGTATATGCTGCTAAGTCTTTTGCTGTATTCCTTAAAACCGTATCGGCTCATACAGCAGGCGCTTGGTGAATGTATTATGCTTACCGCCTCATATCTTAAAACAAAATCAAAGTTATACAAGGGCAATGTGGTTTACGATGAAGTGTATAAAGAACTTCTTCCCCTGCAAATTAGCATACATCATCAGCAGGAACAATTACGGGAATTATTATTCAAAGCACGGGGATTTACCAGGGAGTCTACAACAAGGGGACGGATTTTATTGATGATGTTCATTGATTCTGTTGACCTGTTTGAGCAGGTAATGACATCACAACAAAATTATAAATCTCTTCATGAATATTTTAAAGAAGGAAATATACTGGAACAATTCAGACAGCTTATCCTGGAAACAGCAAATGAATTGGATAAAATAGGACTGGTTATTCAAAGCGGATTCCCATCAAGAGATACAGACAGCTTAAACACGCTTATCAAAGAAACGGAGGATGCGTTTGTAGCATACAGGGATGCCTTCCTGAAGCCTGGTAACCTGGAAGGCTTTATCAGCCTCAGGCACATACTCAATTCCGTAAAGGATATTGCTGATCGCATTAAACGCCTGCACAAATACACAGCTTACAGCAGCGAAGCAGACAAGGAAATAAAACATGAAATAGATGCTGAACACTTTGTTTCACGCCAGGAATTTGACCTGAAGTTACTGGCAGAGAATTTTTCACTGAAGTCCAATATATTTCGTCACTCTCTCCGGGTTAGCCTGTGTATTTTGGCCGGGTATATTATTGCGCAGTTTCTTCCTTTTGGTCATGGCTACTGGATACTTTTAACTATTGTTACCATATTAAAACCTGCCTACAGCATCAGCAAAAAGCGAAATGTGGAGCGGCTGCTGGGTACATTAACCGGCGCAGGAGCCGGATTTTTATTGTTGTACAATGTGCAAACCGATACCGTGTTATTTGGCGTAATGATCATTGTTATGATCATTGGCTATAGTTTTCTGCAGATCCAATATTCAATAAGCGTGGCGGCCATTACGGTATATGTACTGCTTGCCTTTCACTTCCTGCACCCTGCAGATTTCAAAAGCCTGGCAACAGACCGTGTAATAGACACGGCCATAGGGTCAGCTATTTCTTTTACCGCCGCTTTCTTCTTTTTACCAAGGTGGGAGCGGGAGCAGGTAAATGAATATATTCATAAATTAATGGAAGCCAACCTTCAGTATTTTAGTACGGTAGCCCGTGCATTTTATACGGTAGCCGCGGAGGTCAATGTATATAAAATAGCAAGAAAAGACACTTATGTTGCATTGGCCAATCTTTCAGATGCTTTTCAGCGCCTTTTATCGGAACCTAAAAACAAAACAAGGCAGGTGCAATTACTCCATCACCTGGTGGTAAGCAATCATATGCTAACCTCTCATATTGCCACCCTGGGTATGTACATGCAATCCCTGGCGCCCAGGTATCATTCTGATGCATTTAGATCGGTAGCAGACAGCATAGAATGGCAAATGCAAAGGGGTATTGCCCTGTCTCAAAACAGCGGGAGCGGAGTAACTGATCTCACGGAAAAAGGGTTTGCGCAGATACGTGATATTGTACAGGATCTTTTAACGCAAAGAGTGTCTGAGTTAACAGAAGGGGCGGCAAACAGTAATGTAAGAAAAACGCTGTCGGGCTTTAAAACCATAACGGATCAGTTTGAATTGATTTATACCATAACAATTGACATTAATAATGTGCTTAGAAAATTAAAAAACGTTATTGATAAGTGATAAAGCGCTTTTAAGGGTGCATTTCTCATTGTTGCATCGCTTTGCTTCATGTGGGCGGTGAAAACCTGCCTGCCCGTAGGCAAGCACCGCCCCGGCCGGTGCGACACAAGACTGCGACAATTTGGAATGCAACCGCTTTGAATATTTTAAGTAAATCCTTAATTTTAAGAATATCTTACATCTTGTGTTTTAAATCTGTTAATGTATGTCAAAACAAAGCAGCCATTGCATCCCGGATTTGTATCTTTGTAGCCTTTTCAATGAGGGCAATTACGCTGATCTTAAAAAGATTAGGTAAGATATTAAACTGGGTTAAGAAAATATTGTCCCAGTTTATATTTACAATATCCAAAAGCTAATGCCGTTAATATGAGGCTTAGAAATTATAATCCGATGAAATTCCATTCCGTACCTAAAAAACTGGCACTTGCCTTTCTTTTTCTTGCGCCCGTGCTCATTTCGGGCATCAAAGCAAACCGATTTTCCCCTGTTCTTCCAACAGTTAGCTATTATCTTCCAACCGACTTTCGTGCAGAAATCCGTAAAGTATTTGTAAACCGCTTATACGACAGCATTCATTTACACGAATTGGGGCTTCAAAAAAATGTACTCGAACTGGCAATGAAAGGGTTTAGTAAACTGGTAAACAACGGCAAGTTAAACAGGGACAGCATTCTTACCATTATTGATTTTTCAAGATCATCGCGTGAAAAAAGAATGTATATTATTGACCTGAAAAATGTTGAGCTTTTATTTAACAGCAGGGTAGCGCATGGAAAAAACTCGGGGATGGAATATGCACAGCAATTCTCTAATGTTATGTCTTCCCATAAAAGCAGCCTGGGGTTTTATGTAACAGCAAAAACCTATAGTGGCGAAAACGGTTATTCGCTCCGGTTGCAGGGAATGGAAAGGAATATTAACGATAAAGCATTCAGGAGAAGTATAGTGATACATGGTGCCGGTTATGCCGATGATGATTTTTTGCAGGAAAAAGGAATACTGGGAAGAAGCTTTGGGTGTCCCGCCATTCCCATGGAAAATCACAGGGCCATTATTGATGCTATCAAGGAAGGATCCTGTTTGTTTATTTATTCGCCCAATAAAAAATATTTAAATCTTTCTACGGTTTTAAACGGTTAAGATAAATATAAGAATGGTTAAGGTTGAAGCCTGGTCTGCTACGGAGACCGGGCTCTTTTATTCCATTACAAACCTGTAGCCAACCCCTTTTACGGTAATGATTTCTAATGCAGGATCACTTTTAAGATAACCCCTGATTTTAGTGATGTATACATCTAATGTTCGTGAATTAAAGAAGGAATCGCTTCCCCATAACACGTTCAGGATATCTCTTCTGTCAATAACGTGCTGCCGGTTTTCATGCAGCAGTTTCAGCAATTCACTTTCCCTGAAAGATAATTTTTTCTCTTCCGCATTGTAGGTTAAAGTTTGCCGGTGCGGATTAAAAATATACTTACCCATTCTTATCTCATCCTTTTGCCCTTGGTTTTGTTCTTCACCATTACGGTAGCGCAAAGCATTTTCCACACGTACAATAAGTTCTTCCATGCTAAAAGGTTTACGGATATAGTCATTGGCGCCTTTATGAAATCCTTTTACCAGGTCGATGGTTTGGGTTTTGGCTGTTAAAAAAATAATGGGCATGGCAATGTCAGCCTGCCTGATTTCTTCCGCAATGGCAAAACCGTCTTTATTGGGAAGCATAATATCCAGGATACAAATATCAGGTTTGATTTCATGGAATCGTGTCATCACATCCGCACCATCCATTTCCAACAAAACTTCATATCCCCTGCTTTCAAGGCTTTCTTTTACAATTTTCGCCAGGAATGTTTCATCTTCAACATACAGTATTTTAGTTTTCTTCATAGGTAAGAGGCAGTTTTATTATGAATTCACTTCCACTGCCCGGTTCGCTGTGCAGCGTAATGGTGCCGTGGTGCTGTTGAATAATATGGGCTACATAGCTTAAGCCTAAACCGTATCCCTTTATGTTATGCCTGTTATCGGTTGGAACGCGGAAGAATTTTTCAAAGATTTTGTTTTTGAATTCGGCGGGTATCCCAATGCCATTATCCTTCACGCTTAATGTGCATTCATTGTCTTTACAGCTTATGCTCACATCAATGAGGGGCTTTTCTTTGCTGTACTTGAGCGCATTATCCAAAAGATTATACAACACACTGGTAATATGCAACTGATCGGCCGTTATCATAAACTGGTTGCCGGAACTGTGCAGGTTAACTTTTGCTTTCGCTTTTTCAAATTGCAGCCCCATGGAGTCTATTACTTCGGTTGCCAGTTGCTTTATGTCAAAATGTTCATATTTTAGTTCTGTCTGCTGTTTTTCAAACATCGAAAGTTTAAGCACTTTATCTACCAGCATAGACAGCCTGTTTAATTCATTTCCTGCTATATCAAGGTACTCCTTTGTACGCTCGGGCTGCTGTAATACATTAAAGTTTTTTATCGCTTCAATGGCTACACTCACTGTAGAAATAGGCGTTTTTAGCTCATGGGTGATATTGCTGATGAAATCGTTTTTAATATCAGTAAGCCTTTGCTGAGCCCTGAGATTCCTGTATAAAACAGAAAAGGCGGTGATGGTTAGTCCTATGAGGAAAATAGAAAAAATAATTTGAGGTAAAATTTTTTCAAATATATAATTAAAGGTATTGCCTAACTGCACCTGGTAGCTGATCGGGTGTGTAAACCCAATGGTGGCTTTATTCCATTCGGGCCGCGATTGACCATCGCGTTTTATTTCAGATTCCTCCTTTCGCACAATAGAAAAAGGAACATCAATATCTTCCTTCTGCAGGTTTTTTGTGTACGCATCCCTGATATCCATAACCTTTAGTGAATCCTGGAGAGAATCTATGCCGATTAAAAATTCAAAAAAGCGACCACCGGCTTTGTAACTTCTGCGTAGCCTGGTATCGTCGGGCATCGAACCTGCAGATCTTTCCACTGTAATAATAGAATTGCGTGTGGGTTGCGGTGGGATGTTATATAAGGAATCGCTCATGCGTTTCCTTATCGTTTCTGTAAACCGGGCTATATCGGGTGGCAAGCCATAGCGTAACCTTGTGGTACTGTCTAATTTTAGTTTGGAAGACTGCAGGTCGAAAACCGATTCGCGGAATATTACATTGGTACGAAAGCGAAGCACTCTTTTTTCTTCGTTAATTTTTATAACGATCCAATATACCTGGAAGGCAGCAATCAATACGATGGCTGCTACCATTAAACCAACCGATATGCTGAATTTGCGGTTCATGTGGCAGCAAAAATATAGTTTACCACTTTCACGTGGTTATTGCTTTAACCTTAATTAACATCTCACCCTGAAATATAATAAAATGTTTGGTGCTGCGTTACTTATAAATCCACTTCATCCAATATTATTAAAATAGCCATCATGAACTCCTTTACAACGAGAAAGCCATTTGATCTTAACAGGTTGTTTTTCAGTTTGCTGAATAAAATTATGCAACGTCCTGATTTCTATCCCATAAAGTATTATCATAGAAGAAGACGGGGAAAAAGCGAACTGGAAAGTTTATAGTTTGAAGTTTGGAAGTTTATGGTTAGGAAGTTATCAGACTTTGTATACTGACTCTGTGCATTCTGATGCTGATAGCTGACGGCTGATACCCGACCAACCGCTCATCAACTGAAAAGATATTCCACATCATCCCTCGAAAGGCTCTTGACGAAAGTGTTATCGTCTGCGATCAGATCTCGCGCTAAAGAACGCTTTTTCTCCTGCAATTGCAGGATCTTATCCTCAATGGTGTCTTTGCATATCATACGATAGGCAAAAATGTTTTTCGTTTGTCCAATACGGTGTGTACGGTCAATAGCCTGCTGTTCTACGGCAGGGTTCCACCAGGGATCCACGATATATACATAATCAGCCGCGGTAAGATTCAATCCCACGCCACCGGCTTTAAGAGAAATTAAAAATGCCCTGCAGGTATCATCGTTCTGAAAACGGTTGATGGCCTTTTCTCTTTCGTGTGCCGGAGTGCTTCCGTCGAAATATTCAAAGGGCACTTCCAGTGCTTTAAGTTTTTCCTTGATCAGGGCCAACATACCCAGGAACTGTGAAAAAACGAGCGCCTTATGATTGCTTATATTTTCGGTGATCTCTCTCGCTATTTCTTCCAGCTTGATGGAATGATTGGGATATTTTTCCGGTTCATTCATAATTGCGGGGGAGTCGCAGATCTGTCGCAGCTTCATTAACCCCTGCAAAATGGTTAGCTGCGAACGCTCAATCCCTTGTTCACTGATTACGCCTAATATCTTATTCCGGTAGTCGTTGCGGAAAGCTTCGTAAATTTCTCTTTGCTCGGTCTGCATTTCGCAAAACAGGATCGTTTCTGTTTTTTCGGGAAGATCTTTTGCCACCTGTTCTTTGGTGCGGCGCAGGATAAATGGATACAGCAGCTTTTTTAAATGTTCTTTCCTGTCCTGCTCTCCAAATTTATCAATAGGAGTAGCAAATTCATTCCGGAAATATTCAACACTGCCGAGCATGCCCGGATTCAAAAAATTCATCTGCGCATAAATATCAAATGTATTATTCTGCAGGGGCGTACCGCTCAGGCAAAGCCGGTTTTTTGATAACAGCAGGCCGGCAGCTTTGGTTACCTTGCTCTGCGGGTTTTTAATAGCCTGCGATTCATCAAGAATAACGTAATCAAAATGCATTTCCGTAAGCAACTTAATATCGCTGCGCAAAGTGCCATAAGTTGTGATAATAACGTTATAGGCATTAAAAACTTCTTTATTCCGGCCCCTGTCTCCACCATGATGAATGTGATAGGTAAGATCAGGGGTGAATTTTTTTATTTCATTTTCCCAGTTGAACATCAGGGTGGTGGGGCAAACCACTATGGCCTTCAGTGAATCATGGGTATCGCGGTAAAATTGTAAAAATGATAAGGCCTGTACTGTTTTACCCAAGCCCATATCATCGGCTAAAATGCCACCCCAGCCTACCTCGCTCAAATAATTAAGCCAGTGATAACCCGCTACCTGGTATGGACGTAAAATATGTTCCAGTCTTGGAGGCGGGTCAATTTCTTTAATGCGGTTAAATCCTCTCAGCCTGTTGTATTTCTCTTCCAGTTCTATTAAAACTTCGGCTTCATTCCTTTCTTCATACAATTCATCTATTACACTGAGATGGTATTTTGAAAGACGCAAAGAATTATTCTTGCCTTCACCTACTCTGAACAGGAGTGAGTACTTTTTTAGCCAGCCCTCGGGTAATATGCCCAGTGTGCCATCATTAAGCTGAACAAACTGCTGTTTATTAACCAGCGCTCTTTTAATTTCGTCTATGCTTACCTGCTGGCCGTCAAACACTACTTTTACTTTGGCATCGAACCAGTCCATGCCACTGCTGATATGAATTTCAGTAGAAGGACGGGCTGTATTAAAGCGAAAGTTTTTCAGCACATCAAAACCCACTACCGGCACATTCATTTCTTTCATGCTGTCAACAAACAAAAAGAACCAGTTGTTCTTTAAAACATCCGCACCTTTTAAAGCCAGTGTGGCCGCACCTTCGGGATGAATGAAATTGGAATGAAGACTTTCTAACTTTTTTATAAATTGTAACTCCACCTGCCGGTTCCTGTGAATTTCCAGCACTTTATCGTTTATCGGCAGCGTAATGATATCTTTTGCATTAAACCGTGTTTCAAAGCCTTTGTAGGAAAATACAGGTACAAACAACAGGTAATCTCCTTTTTCCTGCAGCAGTACTTTCACTTCCGGATCGCCATCCTTTACTTCCTGGACAAGGTTTTCGGCAAACCGTACTTTATAATCTTTTGTTAGCGGGATAATAATTTTTTTCAGGTAATCGGGCCAATCTTCCCCCTCAATAAGCTGGTTCTCCTTTTGGGCAAACCTTTCAATTTCCATTATATCTTCCTGCCTGCTCCAGTTATAAAAAGTATCCGCATACTTAAAAACCATATAACTGTTCCATTCGTTTTCCTGTAAAGGCACTTCAGCCCCGTTTACCTGCACATAACAGGCTATTTCCACTTTTGTTTTTTGGGTATTTACATGAAAAACGGGTGTTGCTGTTTCATCAGATAGCTGAACCGGAAGGAGATTGGATGTAATGAAACTTTTCCGGTGTGGTAAAAAATAGATGAGCGGGTTATCTTTTTGTTCGTTAAACAATTTAAGCAGTTTAGGATACCAGTACTCCGTGATCAGGGATTTGGTTTCTTCGGGAAGATCATCGTCTTCATGATGGATAATGTTTTCCCAGATCCCCGAAAAAGGGGAATTGCGGCTCACATATTTATTTACTTCAGTTTCGTTCAGTTTACGGATTTGCTGCAGCAGTTGTTTATCCTGGTCTGTATACTGATCTGCATTTACAAACTTTGCAATATCAAGCTTTTCAATTTTGCCGCTAAAACTTATACCACTGTCATTTATTTCACCGCTAATGGCATCCAGTCCAAAGTAAGGGTATACTCCTTTTGTTTCATTAAATACTACGCCAATGCGGTTGGTATTTTCAGCGGGCAGCGGAACTTCTTCTTCAGCTATTACCGGTTCCTGTTCAGGAACAGCAGTGCGGGATTTGAGCAATCCACCGGATACAGGATCCGCTCTTTTAATAGAAGCATCAAGCACCCGCAAAAAAGGCTTCCCGTCTTTATAGGTAAATTCAAACTTCCCCGTCAGGTCATCATCCAGCGAATAGCCATATGCTTCCAGCAATTTATTTTTTTGCTTATCCCAGTTACGGATAGAGTCAAAATAATAAGGGCCGTAGGCATTGAGCAATTGCAGGAACAGGGCCACTTTATGTACACAAAGCGGATGTTCCTGTTCATCGCACTTGCAGGAAGTGTCAAAATTTCTTTCCTCATTTTTTTGTATTACCAAAGGGAAGGATTCGCCATTGTATACCAGGCTTGCTTCTACTCTTTCGTTTGCCGCACTTATGATATTCGCCTTTTGTTTTTGAAGTATTTTTTCGGCTTCAGTATAAATATCGGGCGAACTCAGCAGCCTGATGCTTTTAAGTTCAATATCCCTCATTTTTATGACGGTATGGCGCTGGTGATACAGTACATCTTTTTCACCGAGCACATTTTTATCTAACAGTTCCTGCAACTGGAGTAAAGCTGCTGTTTCATGGCGACAAATATCCCCCAAATTGTACGGACAGGTACAGCGAACCGACAGACCTTTGGGGTCTTTATATTTTTGGACATATACTTTGTAAAAAGTGGCATAACTGTCATCCTTTACTCTAAAGGTAACCGAACCCAGCAGGTCATCGTGTTCTATTAATTCAACGTAGCCAATAGAATGGATTTTTTTACCCCTGCGGATCACTTCATCTGTGCCATTATTATATACAAACTTAATAAGATGTGGTAAAGCCATGCTTGAGAAAAATTCAGTAATTCAAGCCCATCGTTCAGAAAAGGCTAATTGGCGAAATTACAAAAAAAAGCTCAGTAGATGGCTAAGTCAAAAAGGAAGGCATAATATTTTATGGCCGGGAATGTCCGTTGAATGCTACTGCCAGCTTCCCTTCGGCGTATACAGGCAGTATATCTGCAACATCCGGAGAAAGACAGTACTGTATGTCCTTTTCCAGTCCATAGCTGCTTAGCCGCAGGTAATGCGAAGCCTGCTTGTTTTTAACAAACTGATAAATATCCGCTTTTGCTTCCGTATAAAGCGTATGTGCTATAGTGGAAGAATCGCAGTTGATATTAAAATATCCTTTTACCCTGTCAATAACCGCTCCGGCAAACAGGGTATCTTCCAGGTTTATCCTGTCTTTCCATGCAGCACAGGCTAATACCACATTTTGTTTTTGTGCAATGAGGTGGGTGGCCACGGCTGATAAATTAGGGAAGGAACCTGTAATAATATTTTTTGCGCCTTTTTCAAGCGCCATATATAAAAGCCGGGTACCATTGGTAGTGGTAAGTATAAGTATTTTATTTTCAATGAACGTACGGGGATATTCGAATGGAGAGTTTCCATATTGCAGTCCTTCAGCTATTTTTCCATCCCGCTCTCCGGCAGTAACCGTACCGGGCTCCTTGCCTAATTCTATGCACCCGGCCACCGTATCTACAGGCACAACATAACTGGCGCCATTGTATAATGCCGTGGCGATAGTAGAAGTAGCCCGCAAAACATCAATGATTACAACAATAGTATTGTTTGCATCGTAAAGATGCAGCATGGAAGGCGAAAGCGCCGTATGTAATGCAGGTTTGTTTCCGTTCATAGTAAAACCACGCTGTCGCGAAAGCTGCAAATATCTGAAAGAAAGCGGGATTTACATAAAAGATCAGCCCATTACGGCACGCCACTTTTCCGATTCGGCATAAAGTTTTACCAGCGCATTGCGTTTGTTCAGCAAAGCTTCAAAATAATTTTTCATGAAAAGCTTTCCCAGCATGCCGCCAACGGCATCCCTGGGTTCTTCCATTTCAATGAGATCAATGACCAAAGTGCCGTTTTCAACTGGTTTAAAATGATGCTCATGCCTGAAACTTTTTAAATCCCCCTTTACCTGTTCTTCCACAAATTTTTCGGGAATATTCATCTCCAGCACCCTTGCGGTTATCATCCTGGTTTTGCCCAAATGTTTGGCAGAAAGCGTAATCGTATCGCCGGCGTTTACCAATATTCCGGCAGCGCTTGCAGATAAACTTTCATTTCTGCCTTCCAGCGCTTTTTTATACACGGTGGTATTGCGGCAAAGATCAAATACCCGTTCAACAGGGGCCTTAATGAATGTGGTAAGATGAATGGAGTTCATGGGATATTAAAGGTTTTTATAAGCATTATGTTTGTTGCACAAAAGGCAGTTTTACTACTTTCGCCTTTAGCAGTTTATCTCTTACTTCAATATACACTTCACTGTCTATATCCGCAAATTCGGTTGTTACATATCCCATCCCAATGGCCCGTCCTAAGGTAGGAGACTGCGTACCGGATGTTACCCTGCCAATTAAGTTTCCTTCTGCATCCTTAATCCGGTAATCATGGCGCGGAATGCCCCTATCCGTCATTTCAAAGCCTACTAATTTTTTGTCGGCGCCCGCTGCCTTCTGTTTTTGAAGATACTCACTTGCCGTAAAGGATTTGGTAAATTTGGTGATCCAGCCCAAACCTGCTTCTAACGGTGTTGTAAAATCATCAATATCATTTCCATACAAACAATAGCCCATCTCTAAGCGAAGGGTGTCTCTTGCGCCGAGCCCTATAGGTTTTAAGCCCATTGGGCCGCCTATCTCAAACAGGGCATTCCATACCGTGTCTGCATTACCCTCTTTACCCTGCCTACCGGCAGGCAGGTTCTCAAAGTATATTTCCACACCACCGGCCCCGGTATAACCCGTGGCGCTGATCAGCACATTGTCTATACCCGCAAATTTGCCTTTTATGAAATTGTAATATTTCAGGTTCAATATATCCAGTTCCGTAAGCGGTTGCAGCATTTTAGCCGCATTGGGACCCTGTACTGCCAAAAGGCAGGTCTTATCCGAAATATTGTGCATTTCCACATTCCCGGTATTATGATGACTGATCCAGTCCCAGTCTTTTTCAATATTAGAAGCATTAACCACCAGCATATATACTTTATTGTATTCGATACAATATATCAGCAGGTCGTCAATAATTCCACCATTTTCGTTAGTCAGGCAACTGTATTGTATTTTGCCGGCAGTAAGTTTTGATGCGTCATTGGTGGTTACCCGCTGAATGAGATCCAAAGCTCCTTCACCTTTAAATATAAACTCCCCCATATGGCTAACGTCAAAAACACCGGCATTGTTACGTACGGCAGCATGTTCATCATTAATTCCTGTATAGCTGATAGGCATATTGTACCCTGCAAACTCAGCCATTTTGGCACCGGCAGCAATATGTTTTGCTGTAAAAGCTGTTTGTTTCATGAAAATCGAATATTAAAATAATGTTAGTCTGCATGTTATCTTGAAAAGTGAGAGGTGAATAGTGAAAGGTTTAAATCATCTATTGCCTGTTCACATACCTTATACCATACCCCTTATTCTCTTCACAGTGAATACGTCAGATATTGTTAAGTTGACAATAGTATCATATTTACTGCAAACCCGCTGCTGCATAAGCGACCGGCACATCCCTGCAACCTGCCCTTTCCCTGCAACTTGTAACCTGCACCCTGCATCCCCTCCCTCTTCCTTACTCCTTACCGCCTTCCCCCTCTTCCTTAAACCAATTGCTGTACATAAGATAATTGTTAGCAATGCGGTTAATTTCTCCACTGATCAGTTCCTCCGGTACATTCTTCACTTTTTTTGCAGGTACGCCTGCATAAATGGAACCTGCTTCTACTTTTACGCCTTCTAATATTACAGCTCCCGCCGCAATAATGGAATGGCTTCCTATTTCGGCATTGTCCATTATAATGGCGCCCATACCAATCAAAACATTGTCGTGCACCGTGCAGCCATGCACAATGGCATTGTGACCAATACTAACGTTATTTCCGATAATGGTTTTTGTTTTTTGATAAGTGCAATGTATCACGGCCCCATCCTGTATATTAACTTTATTGCCTATGCGGATGGAATTAACATCGCCTCTTACCACCGCATTAAACCATATGCTGCAGTCATCCCCCATTGTTACATCCCCCACTATTGTAGCATTAGGCGCTATATAGCAATTTTGGCCAAAAACAGGAGATACTCCCTTTACGGGCAATAATAATGGCATAGCTAAACGTTTGTTTTATTTTTTGTGGGCCGGAGATAATGCATATGCGCCAACGCTTCGTTTGTGGTTTCTCCAATGCAAGCCATCTACTTATACCAATGCAATATCAAAATTTACCAGCTCAACAAATTGCTGCACTCTTTCATCAATATTGCTTTTAGTGAGTTCCTTCAGCCGGGTAGTGCCAAATTTTTCCACACAAAAGGAAGCAATTGCCGAACCGATAACAATAGCCGACTTCATGCCTTCAAAAGAAAAATCTTTGGTACTGTCTAAATAACCAACAAATCCACCGGCAAAAGTATCTCCGGCGCCGGTAGGGTCAAACACTTCATCTAACGGCAGGGCCGGTGCAAAAAATACATGATCGCCATGAAAAAGCAGGGCGCCATGCTCCCCTTTTTTTATAACCAGGAATTTGGGTCCCATTTTCATGATCTCCCTGGCAGCCCGCACCAAAGAATATTGCGCACTCAACTGCCTTGCCTCGCTGTCGTTTACCAGCAGTACATCCACCTCTTGAAGTACTTTTTCCAACTCAGTCATCGCAGTATCCATCCAAAAATTCATGGTATCCAGAACAATCAGTTTAGGACGTTTCTTTAATTGTTCTATTACACTAAGCTGAACAGCAGGCGACAAGTTGCCCAGCATTAAAATATCGGCTCCCTGGTAACTGTCAGGCACAATGGGTTCAAAATCTCCGAGAACATTTAACTGCGTTTCAAGGGTATCCCGTGTATTCATATCCATGTGATACCTGCCACTCCAGAAAAACGATTTTCTATCTTTTTTTATCTGTACTCCCTCCATCTGCACTCCCCGGGCCTCCAGCATATCCAGTTCCTCCTGCGGAAAATCGCCTCCTACAACGGAGATTTGCTGAACAGGCCTGGTGAAATTAGATGCACTCCAGGCAATATAGGTAGCTGCTCCGCCCACTATTTTATTACTTTTTCCGAAAGGCGTTTCAATTGCATCAAAAGCCATGGATCCAACAACTATCACAGACATGGTTATACATTTATCAAATGATCAATACATTGTTTTAAAACCGTGCAAAACTAAGTCAAATAAATTAAGACTTTAGGGTTTTTAACCCCCTCAGAGATATTGATTCGTTTTATTTTTGCAATATGGAATTTGAAAATTTTATTTCTACGCTTACCGCTCCTTCACCGCCCGAAATAATATCTGCTTATTTGCAGGCTATGTGGTTTGATGCTAAGGGAGATTGGGATAAGGCTCATGATATTATACAGGATATTGATGACAGCAAAGCTGCACTGATTCATGCATACCTGCACCACAAGGAAGGTGATTCCTCCAATGCCCGGTACTGGTATAATCGTGCAGGTAAGCCATTTCCTGCCGTTTCGCTGCAGCAGGAATGGGAGCAAATAGTAAAAGATTTATTGAATACGTCAAGGTAGAAGGCTGCCTGATTGCCGGATTGTGATTACAGATTTATAGAATTATGTATTTAGTTCGCAAAATCAATGGTAGCAAAGCTGTGAATTGTTTTATCAAGTCTCAGCGGGACTTGTGGTGGGTAGAATATTCCGAAGAATGCACCAAACGTTCCTTCGTAATGTCTGGTGCGGTTGTAATTAAACCATCTACCCACAAAATGTACCTATGGCACAATAAAAAATGTAATTGGTATTTAATCGGAATTTAATCAGGGCAAGGCCTGGCAAACTAAATGCATAGCCTTGTAGATTTATTTTTCTCTTACATTAATGGATATACGCCTGTTTTTGATTTTATTTTCCTCAGTGTCGTTGGGCGCCACAAAATGCGTGGGTCCATAACCTTCGGCCCCTGCTAACTGTTTGACATCTGTTCCCGATGCTTTTAGCTTTTCCAGAACCGCATCGGCCCTGGCTTGCGATAGTTTTACATTGGCGGTTGAATCGCCGGTATTATCTGTGTAGCCGCCTATTTTGATTTTGACTGAGGGAAAAGCTTTTAAAATAGCTGCGATATTATCTACCTGTTTTGAAGATGCCGCAGTAACAGTGGAGCTTCCTGTTTCAAAATTCAAATCATCAAAATCAAACCATTTGTCTTTGCTTATAGCATCGTTCGAAAGCAGGTATGTTACCAGCATATCTTCAATGCCTCCCTTATAGGCGTCAATTTCTGTATTGTCGGGTAATTTTACTTTTATGGATTCACGAACCGGCTCCATAGCTGCCGGGTGGGTTTCGGCTGGCTGCGAAGCAACAGTATCTGCTGCGGGTATTTGTATTGTATCGCTACCGCAACTTTTAAACAAGTAAAGCAACAGGGCAAAAGCCAGCACTGCCAGGATGAGGGGAAGCAGCCAGTTGCTTTTTTTCGCAGTGATTTGTGCAGGATGTACCACATGGGCACTGCTTTCTCCCACACCCGTCAAAGCAGCACCTGGCTTTGATGCCATTGCAGAAAGGCTGCTCAGCCCTAAGGCGCCTGCCAGGTTGAGACCGGAAGGAATTGCGGAAAGGATATTATCTTTTTGTGAGGCTAAAAAAGAAGCGATCCCCGAAGCGCCAAGATTATTATCTGAAGCATATTTGCCGAGGCTTCCCAAAGCAGCAGGCGCCACCATATTCAGCAATGAGGAAGCAGAGGATTGCTTAATACCGGAAAATCCTGAAATAAGGCTGGAAATAGTGCCTGATTTATTACCAAATAAATTGCCCGCCATGCTCAACAAACCCGAAAACGTTCCGCCACTGCCTTCTAACAATCCTCCGGGATGGCTTAATAGGCCGCTGCTGCCCGCCTGTTTAGCGAGATCTAAAAGCGATTGAGCCCCGTCACCACTTTCTGCTTTGTTTAAAAAGCCGGCTAAAACCGATGGTACCGCTCCGCTTAATGCTTTCTGAATACCGCCTTCATTCTCTCCAAACGCAGATGCAGCCTTGCTTATCAGATCATTACTGAAAAGATTGTTAACAGAATCAACAAGATTGAATGCCATAGTGGTTAGATTTAATTGTGTACAATTTGGATTCGAAGTAGTTAAAAATGTTGTGCCGTCAATAGCAGCTACTGCAAACGTATAAAAAATACATCTTATACTTTAGTATAAATTTAGATCTGTTAAGGGTTTATTTGCCGATAGACCAGCGAAATAATTGGTTTGCATTACTTTATATTAAATATCTTTGCAGTGATATTTAATTGGGGTAATTAAATCCAATTCATCTTTTATATTTATAAGATTGATTTTGTTTCTTTACTGCATATTATGATCACTGAAACCAACCATTGCATCAAAAGTTTTTAAGTTCTGTTTATATTCGTAAAAACCTTATCCGAATATGTTTGTACATAATCCTGTGAATGATAAAATTACTATTTTAATAGTTGATGATCATAAACTGATCAGGGACACCTGGTCGTTTATATTAAACAGCGATCCGCGCTTTCAGGTTATTGCTGAAACCGATTCCGGGAAAGATGCTATTGGCCTTGCTGAAAACAATCATCCCAACATCGTATTAATGGATATTAATATGAGCCCGATGAACGGTTTTGAAGCCACAAAAGAAATCCGGAAAGTATCACCCGAATCAAAGATCATTGGTGTTTCTATGCATTCCCAACCCGCCTATGCAAAAAAAATGCTTCAGGTTGGCGCTATGGGTTATATCACAAAAAACTCCTCTAAAGAAGAAATGATTGGCGCCATTAGTGAGGTGGCACACGGCAACAAATATATCTGCCATGAAGTAAAGGCCATCCTTTCCGAACAAATCCTGGAGGATAACGAGAAGCCTGACATTAATCTCTTATCGCAGCGGGAAATAGAAATAATTGACCTTATTAAACAGGGGCAATCCTCAAAGGAAATTGCACAACAATTAAACATAACACTTAAAACGGTAGAAGTTCACCGGCACAATATTCTAAAAAAACTGAACTTAAAAAATACGGCGGCACTTGTAAATTTTATTAATAACGCCGGGATGGCGTAACGCCAGCCAAAAATCAATTATTTTACATAACAATTCATTCCTGCTTCACGGAGGCAGGTTTTTATGCATTAAACATGTCGGCACTTTCTGTCACTATCATTCAAACCCAGTTGCATTGGGAAGATAAAACAGCCAATCTGCGGATGTTAATGGAAAAGATCAATGCTATCCCGGAGAAAACGGAAATCGTTATTCTGCCTGAAATGTTCAGTACAGGGTTTAGCATGCACCCGGAGATTTTGGCCGAAAAAATGGATGGCACTACTATAGAATGGATGAAAAAGGCGGCTGCACATAAAAAAGTAGTCCTCACCGGCAGTGTGATTATTGAGGAAGAGGGGAACTACTTTAACCGCATGATATGGATGCTGCCCGATGGTAATTATGGTTATTACGATAAACGGCATTTATTTGCTTATGCTTCGGAAGATCAATGCTATACTGCCGGAAAAAAAAGGCTCATCGCTTCAGTAAAGGGATGGAAGATTAACCTGCAGGTTTGTTATGATCTTCGATTTCCGGTTTGGGTGCGGCAAAGAAATTTTCCCCGGCAGGGAGACGGAATGGCAACACACAATGAATATGATCTTATTATTTATGTGGCCAATTGGCCGGAACGGCGCAATCACGCGTGGAAAACACTGCTCCAGGCCAGGGCTATAGAAAATCAATGTTATGTGGCGGGCGTTAACCGTGTAGGAAACGATGGAAATGATATATACCATAGCGGCGATTCCATGATTATTGATCCGCTTGGTGAAGTGCTGTATACGCAAGCGCATAAGGAAGATGTTTTTACCTGCCTTTTGCATAAAGACAAACTTGAAGAAGTACGCATGAAATTTCCTTTCTGGAAAGATGCTGATAGCTTTTTAATTGATCCCTGAACCCCATAATTATATGTAATGAAGACAGCCTGGTTGAACTGCAGCATCTATACCGGAAATAAAAAGGAAACGGGCAAAGCCATCCTGGTTAACAATAATGTTATTGAAGGAGTGGTTGATGAAAATGAGATTGGGGAAGCATATGTTGTTAAAGACCTTGGCGGACTTAATATAGCGCCTGCTTTTATTGACCTGCAGATTTATGGTGGCGATGGCTGGTTGTTTTCGGCCGAATTGAATACAGGTGCTATTGATGCTACTTACCGGTATTGCCTCGGAGGTGGCTGTACACAGTTTATGCTTACCATGGCCACCAATACCATTGAAAATTTTTTGAAAGGCATTGAACTGGTGAAGCAGTACTGGCAACAAGGCGGCAAAGGCGTGCTGGGATTGCATATGGAAGGACCTTATCTTAATCCTGCAAAAAAAGGAGCGCATGTTTTGGAATACATTAAAAAGCCCACCATTGACGAAGTAGCCATGCTGTTAGAAAAGGGTAAAGGTGTTCTTAAAATGATGACAATAGCGCCTGAAGTATGTGATGAGGAAATAATAAGGCTGCTCATTAACAATGATATTATTGTTTCGGCCGGGCATAGCAATGCCACTTACGCCGAAGCCACAAAAGGATTTGCTTTGGGCATTCCCGCTGCTACACATTTGTTTAATGCTATGTCGCCATTCCAAAGCCGGGAGCCGGGAATGGTTGGGGCTGTTTATAATAATGATACCGTTAAAAGCAGTATTGTGCCGGATGGGATACACGTTGATTTTGTGTCGCTGCGCATCAGCAAAAAAATTATGGGTGACCGCCTCTTCTTTATAACAGATGCTGTTGCCGAAACCGCTAAAGGTGAATACCAGCATGTATTTAAGGGCGACCGTTATACACTTCCCAACGGAACGCTTTCGGGTTCCGCTTTAACCATGATGCAAGCGGTAAAAAATGCGGTGCAGCATGCAGGCATACCTCTTGAAGAAGCATTGCGCATGGCATCTGCCTATCCTGCGCAATTGTTAAAAACCAGTGTGCCTTTAGGGAAAATAGAAGCAGGTTATGCCGCGGAGTTCGTGGTTTTTAATGATGCGCTGGAAGTGAAGGAAGTGGCTACTGCCTGATAATTTGTCCAACGCCGGAACCCTCCATAATAAGCCCGGCACGGAACCCACAGCCTGTCGCCCTGATGCAGGAAAGATAATCCACCTCCGCCATTGGGGATTACTCTTCGACCCTTAAAAATGATCGCGCATCATTTTGGATCAGTTCAGGGTCTCGTAAATGACGTTCAGTGTCATTACCTTACAATCTTCCGAACATAGTTATTACCCGGAGTTCTGGCTGTTAAAAAATAAACGCCATTGCTTAGGCCCTGTAATCCATCCATCATATAGCTGTACCTGCCGGGTGTGCACTGCAATTGCTTAAGCATTAGTGTTCTTCCGTGCATATCTGTGATGCTGAACTGAACGGGTTGGCGTTTGTCGCTGTAAAAGCTGATGTCTAATTTATCCCTGAAAGGATTGGGCGCCACAATCAAATTGAATTGCATATTGCTGCTATCCTTTACGCTCAGTGTTTTACTGTATGTATATTTTCCATCGGGTGAAATGATCTTAACCCGGTAAAATCTCTGTGCGGATACCAGGGGTTCTTTATCTGTAAAACGGAACAGTTGGGAGCCGGTATTCGTGTTGTACACTTTGCCTATAGACCTGTATGCTCCGTTGCCATTATCAGAAGCTTCCACTTCAAAATAGGCAGCGCCGGCTTCACTATATTCCCAGGTAAGCACTACTTCGTTAGTGCTGATGCGCGATGTGAAATTGGCAATGCCGAAGGGGAGGACGTATTGGGCTGTCCAGGCATCGGTGTTTAATCCGTATAAACTTTGCTCTTCTCCTGAGATGAAATTTTCATTGGCAATTAAAACACGGGTTTGGTTAACAGCGGTGATACTTTCAAGCTGGTATCCGCCATTTGTAAGGCTAATACTTCTTTTGTTGCCTGTAGTAAATAAAGAATTCATATCCGAAAAGCCGGAGATCATCCAAATGGCGCCGTACGAAAATATGTTGCTACCCAACAAAACAACAATATTATCATTGGCTTTTGTAGCGCTTGTAATTAAGGCTCCCGTACTGAAACTCTCAAGGTATGTGGCGACATGCGTTCCTGGTGTAGCAGGTAATGTATAATGTTTGCTACCGTTACCATCCCAATTTTTAGTAAACAAGTGCAACATGCCATTATGATAAATCACCGCTTCGCAATCAAAAGGAGTAGAATTGGCTCCTACCGGGCTGGGAGGATCGGGCTGATCTTCATACCTGAAATTGATGGTTTCTATATCTGCCGCAGGCACCGTACCCGTGGTTCCGGTAATATCTGCAATGCTTTGCACAGGAACCCGGTAAAATTTAAGATCGGTTCTGGCTCCGTTAGCATTATTCCCAAAATCACCCACATATATATAGGTCCCGTCTGTTGTAAGGTCTTCCCAGTCAACATTGGTGGTACTTTCTAATGTAATTGTTTGATCAATAGCGCCGCTTGTTGAATCCAGCACATAAATAGCATGGGCATTCCCTCCATCATTCAGCGCATACAATTTACCATTAATATGGATCATACCGCTTATTTCTGCAAGCGTTGAGGAAAGATCGGCTTTTTTAGTAAGAGAACCGCTTGTAGTACCATATGTGCATGAACCATTATTAACCGTGGCCGATGGCTCATAGTTATTAGCCAATGGATCCATACAACCCGGCACATCCTGTGCACGAAGGGAGTAGCTTGCTGTAAAGCACAGCAAAAGCGCAATAAAAATGATACGCATTTTATATAATTACTTTAAAGTTTCCTTTTGTAAACAGAGGTAGAGGCCGCAGGTAACGGAGGTTCTTATATAGGGATTGACTTGATGTTAAATTTAATACAGCTACATGCTGTGATAGTGTAAGATTAGAAGTAAGACATTGGGATAAGGGATTCGATCGGGATAATCAGATTGCTAAAGTAATAATTATATAAGGATAAAAAAAGAAAGGACTGTGTTATTATTGCATTATCTCCGGCAAGGTTCCTGTAAGGTATGCTTATCCGTTAGTACCCGCTGTATTTATTGTATTGCAGATGAATCTTTTATGATCTCTATCACCTTATCCATTTTGCCATCTCTGCCCTTCCTTATATTTTCAACCGTAGGCGGCACATAAATGTCGGGCATAACGCCCCTTCCGTCTTTTGACACATGATGATATTGCACCAGCCTGAATAAAGGCATCCTCACCTTCATTTTGGTTTCAGGCAATACCACATCCGGAATAAGTATACCGCTGTTGCCATGCGCTCCGCCGCCGGCTTCTTCACCCACAAGCAATACATTGGACTGTCCTTTTACGGCATGTGAAAATAAAGTGGAAGCCGAAAATGTGGGTCCGTTGATCAATACAAAAACCTTCCCTTTATAATGATTTTTTTCCCGGGGATGGAATACATGGTTTTCCCAGTACCTGAAATGATACCTGCCATCTTCCTTTTTAGTGGTGGTAAAAAAGAGGATCATCGAATTGAGCCATCCCGAGCTGAAATATCGTTTATACCGCCCCAGTCCATTGTGCATGGCTGTGGCTGTATCGGCTACTTTAAACGGTGTATCGCGTATATACCGGGCAAGGGAGGTATAGTTATTTACCTTGCCGCCCCCATTGGTGCGCAGGTCAATAACTAAGTTGGGAATATTTTTTTTCCGGAGTTGCCTGAAGCTTTTTCTAAAAAAAGAAGGCAGTCTTCCCTTGCTTCCAAAACTGTGTACAGTCATTATAGCCAGTGAATGGGTAGTATCCATTTTCAGCGATCGAAAATTCTCCCATTTCGCCGGCTTCTCTTCCGGGTCAATTTGTTTGTTCCTGTTTCGTATAAAGTTTCTTGCCAGGCTGTCGGTAGCCGGATCAAATAATGCAACGGTATCTGTTCTTTCAGTGCCTGTGCTGTCTGTATATTCAACTGTATATTTCTTCGACAAGCCCATAATGTTGCGGTGATAATATGGAAATGCCGCGCTGAGCCGTATATAATTCACGTTCTCTGCATAGCCGTCTGTTGGCATAAACTGAAATAGCGTATCTGCCAGTTGCTGCACATCAAGCCCGTTAATGCGGGTAATTAATGTGCCGCTTTTTAAAGTACTGTCTTTTTTATTGAGGTTGGAAGTAAGCACCATGGTATCGGGCCATATTTTCATGAACAGCGGAAAAGAGGGTTGTGCATGCTCACGCTGGCGCCTGCTGTATGCCCGTGGATAATTAAAACTGGTATGTCCGCAGTGCACTCTGGTAGTTAAAGGGGCAAGTATGGTAAAGCCAAACTGCTGCCGGGTCATAGAATCTGTAATGGCATTGTAGTATTTATCGAAATAATAATCCATGCTGTCTTTTGGCGTATACCAATACAGGGCGGGGTGAAACTCCTCCATTATTTCGCGAAGCAGGGCATAATCTTTACGCAAAGCTTCGGCCGGAAATTTTTTAGCCGGATCCATCATTTTCCTGGTGGTTCCACAACTTGCCGCGAATATTATAAGGACAGATAATAGTAAACCATGCTTAGACCTGTTTGCCATACCGGTAAAAATAAAATCCAAAATCCAAACGGAGGGGAAAAATGTGAGAATGGGGGAAATGTGAGAAATGGGGAGATGGTTGCAAGTCTCAGGTTACAAGTTGCAGGGGACATCCTGTTGTTGGCGGCTCTTCACCCTCATACCTCATGCCTGAGACCTGCAACCTACTTAAACGCATTCCAGCCCTGCGCGGTTAAAGCGTGTTTGTTGCCCGACCGGGTTATTATATGGCTGCCTTCGGACGGTTCTGTAATATAGCCAATTACACTGATCTGCTCATTCAGCACAATTTTATCGTAGTCCTCCTGCTTAATGGTAAAAAGCAATTCATAATCTTCGCCACCGCTTAATGCGCAGGCAGTAGGGTCAAGGTCAAGCTTAAAAGCAAACTGCCGCGATGCTTCGTCAACAGGAATTTTATCTTCATGCAGTACACAACCCACGTTGCTTTGTTTACAAATATGTAATATTTCACTGCTCAGCCCATCGCTTATATCCATCATGCTGGTAGGAAGTATATCGTTCTCTTCAAAAAAACTGATGATATCTTTTCTTGCTTCAGGCTTCAATAACCTGCGTAAAATATAATCCTGGCTTTCCAGGTCGGGTTGTACGGAAGGGCTTTCCATGAATATTTTTTTCTCTCTTTCCATCAGCAATAATCCCAGATAAGCCGCCCCCAAATCGCCGCTCACACAAACCAGGTCGCCTTTTTTGGCGCCATCGCGTTTTACAAAGCGATCGGGCGCCACTTCGCCAATTGCCGTAACGCTTATAATGAATCCTTTATTGGAAGTGGTGGTATCTCCTCCTACAAGGTCTACATTATACTTTTCACATGCAGCGTATACGCCTTCGTAAAATTCTTCCAGAGCTTCCACACTAAAGCGGTTGCTGATGCCTATGCTCAGGGTAATTTGCGAGGGAGTGGCATTCATAGCATATACATCGCTGATGTTTACCACTACACTTTTGTATCCCAAATGCGTGAGCGGTGTATATACCATATCAAAATGAACGCCTTCTATCAGCAGATCGGTGGTTACTACAATCTGTTTACCAAAATGATCCAGCACCGCGGCATCATCGCCTATGCTTAATACAGTGGAGGCATGATGTGTTTCATTGTTTTGGGTGAGATGATCAATCAAACCAAATTCGCCAAGCGATGCTATTTCTGTACGTGATGACATGAAAAAAGATTAAGCGTAAAAAGTGAATGATGAAATGCAGGTGCGCCCTGTTTTTCACCCTGGTTAATATTATTGAGTTCCGTTTATGCAGGCTAACAACGCATCATGTATTTTTCCGTTGGTAGCCAGTATCTGCGGTTGGTAAGGAGAATAGTAGTTGTTGCTAAAGTCTGTGATCTTTCCCCCGGCCTCTTCTACCATTAAAAAACCAGCAGCACTGTCCCATGCCTGTAACTTGTGTTCATAAAAACCATCGAACCTGCCAGCAGCTACCCAGCACAGGTCAATGGCTGCAGAACCTAAACGCCTCACCGGGATACCTTTCCGGATCAGGCCATTAAAAACATCTAACGGGCCGTTTGGCTCATCTAAAAGACTATATGGAAAGCCGGTAACCAGGCAGGAACTGGCCAGGTCGGGCTTTGAGCTTACACGGATAGGTTTATCGTTCAGGGTTGCACCCCTGCTTTTTTCGGCCACGAAAAGTTCATTTATAAAGGGATTGTATACCACTCCCAGTATCATTTTCCCTTCGTGTTCTATACCTATGCTTACACAGCAAAGCGGAATACCATTGGCGTAATTAACCGTTCCGTCTATAGGGTCAATGATCCATTTATAAGCGGAATCCATAACAATTTCCCCAATCTCTTCACTCAGGATAAAATGACCGGGATAACTTTTCTTGATAATATCAATAATGGCTTTTTCGGACGCATGGTCTATTTCTGTCACTAAGTTATTGATCCCCTCTTTGTTGGAAATTTTGAATGTGCCGTTAAACGAATCCCGCATAATGGTGCCCGCCGCTTCGGCAGCCTCTAATAAAGTTGGTTTTAACATGGCGCAAAGATAACAACTTGGAAAATGTGTATGTACATCTGCTTTCGCATATAAAAAGCCAACAGAAAGCCTTCTGTGTTTTATCATCAGCCAGCCGGGGCAATTTTTAGCTATCTATTGATAAAATTAACTTTGGAGGAAAATCAAAACTTCAAAAAAGAGTTATCTTTACCCACAAACCTAAACACATACATATGGAATTATTTAAATCCGGTAATCCCACCCTTAGTGAAAAAATGTTCAAATCAACATTAACGGCAGACCGTGAGGATGTTATGACCGTAAGAGGAACATTGAATAAATTTGGTTTCCTCTTTTTAATGGTTATGGCTACTGCTTTTTTTAGCTGGTACAGCTTTGGTAAAGGGGTAGATGTAACGCCTTACATGTGGGGCGGCGCTATAGGCGGGTTGGTTGTGGCACTGGTGATCGTTTTCAAAAAAACATGGGCTCCTTTTCTGGCTCCTGCATACGCTTTACTGGAAGGGCTGTTTGTAGGCGCTATATCGGCTTATTATAATCATGCTTTTGAAACAACAGCTCCTTTTATTATTACCCAGGCCGTTGGGTTAACGTTTGGCGTAGCCATTGCCATGTTTATTTTGTACAATATGCGCATAATCCGCGCTACCGAAACTTTTAAATCGGTTATTATAACAGCAACCGCAGGTATCGCCATTTTTTACCTCATTTCTATTGTACTTCGTTTTTTTAGCATAGATATTCCTTTTATTCACCAGGGCAGCACATTTGGAATTATTTTTTCATTGTTTGTTGTGGCTATTGCCGCCCTTAACCTGATACTGGATTTTGATATGATTGAGCGTGGTTCCGATGCGGGCGCCCCTAAGTTTATGGAATGGTATGGCGCTTTTGGCTTATTGGTTACCATTGTATGGCTCTATCTTGAAATATTAAGATTACTGGCGAAACTGAACAGCAGGAAATAAGGTGCCCCTCTAAAGAGATTTTATTTTTTATACAAAATTTACAAACCGCTGCTCGCAGGAGTGGCGGTTTTTTTATTGAACAAACCTCCATTAGAGCAATCCCGCTATCAATCCCGTCCACCCGGTTTGGTGAGATGCACCCAATCCTTTACCATTATCGCCATGAAAATATTCGTGAAATAAAATATAGTTATTAAAATGCGGATCGTTTTGGAGTTTATCGTTGTCGCCATATATAGGCCGTTTCCCATTGGCGTCTTTTAAAAACAACTGTTTCAATCGTACCGACAGCTCCTGGCTAATTTGAGCCAGTGTTAAATAATGGCCGGAATGGGTGGGGTATTCAGCCTTAAACTTATCGCCATAAAACAGGTGGAATTTTTGCAGAGATTCAATGATCAAAAAATTTAACGGCATCCATACCGGCCCACGCCAGTTGGAATTTCCTCCAAAAACCGGAACAGGTGATTCAGCGGGCGCATATTGCATGTTATACGTTCCTTCATCATTGGTTAATGTATAGGGATGCTGCTCATGAAATTTGGACAGCGACCGGATACCATATGGGCTGAGGAACTCCGTTTCATCAAGCATGCGGTATAAAATCCTTTTCATGCGGTGCTCCCGCAGCAAAGAAAGCAGGTGCATCTCATTGGCGCCTTTTTCATTCCAGCGCGAAACCAGGTTAGCAAGTTCGGGACGGTGTTTTAAGAACCAATCCAGATGCCCTCTGAATTTCGGTTGCTTTTCGAGTATGGTTTCATGTAGTATTTCCACCACAAACAAAGGGATGAGGCCAACCATTGATCTTACCTTCAGTTTAATTTCTTTACCTCCCGGTATTTTTAACTCATCATAATAAAAGTCATCTTCTTCATCCCATAAGCCACTATCATTTTCGCCCATAATAGACATGGCGCCGGCGATATACATAAAATGTTCAAAAAATTTAGTTGCCATATCCTGGTAAACGGGGTTGGTTTCAGCAAGTTCCAGCGCGATCCGCATCAGGTTTAAGCAATAGGCCGCCATCCAACTGGTTCCATCCGATTGTTCCAAGACGGTTCCTCCGGGAAATTTTTGATTGCGGTTAAATACACCAATATTATCCATCCCCAGAAAGCCGCCTTCAAAAATATTATTTCCGGTTTCATCTTTGCGGTTTACCCACCAGGTAAAGTTGAGCATCAGCTTATGAAAAACCGTTTCTAAAAAGGCGGTATCGCCTTTGCCCCCGTTATTTTTTTTATTGGTTTCATATACGCTGTAAGTTGCCCAGGCATGTACAGGAGGATTAACATCACCCAGTGCCCATTCATAAGCCGGCAACTGGCCATTGGGATGAATATACCATTCATGCGTTAGCAGCAGCAGTTGCCTTTTTGCAAATGCAGCATCCACCATTGCAAGGGTAATACAATGAAAAGCCAGGTCCCATGCCGCATACCAGGGATATTCCCATTTATCGGGCATAGAAATAATATCGGCGTTGTTCAGATGGTTCCATTCATTATTTCTTCCTGCAAGTCTTTCGGCAGAAGGTAATGGACCGGCAGGGTCGCCTTTTAACCATTGCCCAACATCATAATAATAAAACTGCTTACTCCATAGCATACCTGCTAATGCCTGGCGCTGTACATTCTTTTCATCTTCGGAACTAATATTTTTCTGAAGGTCACTATAAAAACTATTTGCTTCTTCCAAACGTTGCTGAAGCAGTTCATCAAAATTTGCAAAAGCATCATCAATCTCTATAGCCGCCAGGCGCAGTTTAATAACATGACATTGATTACCTTCTACTGTGATATCATAATGAATCGCGGCTTTTGTTCCCGTGTTCGTGCCATTAACTGTTGGAAGATGATGAACGATAAAATCATTAATACCATCTTTGCAATATTTTTTCCCATCATCATAGCCATACAATTTTTTAGTATTCGTTTCATTCGCACAAAATAGAAGCTCATTCGCATTTTGATAATACAGGCGGAATGGTTTCATACGCGTGTGCTGTACAGCAATGGACTGGTTATCATCAGCAAAAAGCGATGGCTTTTCATTATCATAACCCCACGACCAGGTATTGCGAAACCAAAGCGTAGGTAAAACCTGGAGCGATGCCGGTTGGGATGAACGATTGCAAATGGTTAATTGAATAAGGATATCATCGGTATCCACCTTGGCGTATTCAATGAAAATATCAAAATAGGCATCGGTATTAAAAATTCCGGTATCCATTAATTCAAACTCCGGCTGCAACCGGTTCCTGTTTTTATTTTCCCTGACGAGTTGCAGGTAAGGGAATTCGGCCTGCGGATATTTATACAGCATTTTCATGTAAGAATGGGTAGGCGTAGCATCAAGATAGTAGTATAACTCTTTTACATCTTCTCCATGATTGCCTTCGGCATTGGACAAACCAAATAAACGTTCCTTAATAATTGGATCCTTACCATTCCAAAACGCCGGAGCGAAGCAGAGCAATTGTTTATCATCACAAATACCACCCAATCCCTCTTCACCCCAGCGCCAGGCTTTACTTCTGGCCTTATCATGCGTAGTGAACTGCCATGCATCGCCATTGGAACTATAATCCTCCCTCACCGTTCCCCATTGCCGTTCCGATACATAAGGTCCCCATGTTTTCCATCCTTTTATTAAAAGCCGCTCCTGTTCTATATTCATATTAAGCCAATAAAAGGGTTTATAACTTAAGTTATTCTCAATATATCATTTATCCATTTTCACTAAATCCCGGATACAGGGTCATACCACCGTCAACAAATAAGGTAGTGCCGTTCACATAGTCGGAGTCATCGCTGGCTAACCACACAACGGCCGCGGCAATATCTTCCACTACACCTACCCGTTGGTATGGTATTAATTGCAGCAATTTTTCTTCTGCCTGCGCAGTAGCCCATGCATCGTGGTTGATAGGCGTTTTAATGGCTCCGGGTGCAATACTGTTAATCCGGATTTTTTTAGGAGCAAATTCCTGGGCAATGCTTTTCATCATCAGCATAATCCCTCCTTTGCTGGCGGCATAATTGGCGTGTCCCGCCCAGGGAATTACCTCGTGTACGCTGCTCATGCAAATGATTTTGCCCGCAGCTTTAGACTTTTGCGGTACGACGCCTCTTCTCAAAAATTCACGGACGGCAGCTCTTGCACAAAGAAACTGTCCGGTGAGGTTTACACTCAGCACCGTATTCCATTGCTCCAGTGTCATTTCTTCAAAAGCTGCATCGCGTTGTAAGCCAGCATTGTTTACCAATATATCAATGGTGCCGAACCGGGCTATCGTTTCAGCAAACATTTTTTCAACTTCCTCCTCGCGGCTAACATCGCATTGAAATGTAATGCCTTCACCGCCTGCTGCTTTAATGGCGGCAAGCACCATTTCCGCGGCATCTTTAGTGGCAGCTACAGGATGGTTTACTACCACTGTTGCTCCTGCTGCCGCCAGCGCATTTGCTGCACCGGTGCCAATTCCGGAACTGGCGCCGGTAATAATGGCAACTTGATTTTGTAATTTCTTTTCTGCCATGATTTTTTTAAATTAGGTAGAAGTTAAGGTTTTTCCGGGGCAGGTTCTCCAATGTACAAACTGTTTTAGGGCAGCCTGATAATCAATCCGCGATAAGCTATAATTACTTTGATTCATTTTGCCTGAACCGTTTTTGAATAGTGAGTAGTTGTTCCTGATTTAAGGAAGCGGTTTTCCGGAGTACTTGTATAAAGTTGGCCACTTCCGCTTCTGAAGCCGGGCAACCGCTGTTTTTGCCAGGTGCATCTAAAGAAGCGCCTGGCGGGCGTATTTTTGAATCGGCGAGCAGTTTCCCCTCGCTATTAAAAATCAGCCAGAAGGGGATACCTGAATTACCGGCCGTGTATCTGTTCATCAAAGCCATGGCTCCCGGATTTTGTAAATGCTCTTTTCCTTTTGATTCCATCACTACCAGGTGGCAGACGATAAAATTATCGTCAAAAAATTTTTTACATACGGGATCATTCATGGCACTATCCATTTTATGGCACCATCCGCACCATGAAGCATGAAAGATCACGAATACATTTTTATTTTCTTTTGCCGCCTGTGCATTGGCTTCATTTAAAATTTCCGTTGCAGAACGAACTTGTGTGAATGCGGTAGATAAGAACAGAAAGATAAATATTGCAAATGAGGTTAGTCTTTTCATATATTGTTCTTTTATCAAAACTACACAATTGTAATAACAGAAGATTGCAACCTCTTAGTCTGAGTTCAATACCTGTAAAAATAAAAGCGGCACAGGAGTTCAGGTGCCGCTTTTATTCATGTATCCGGAATGATTTAAATATTATTTATTCCATCAGCCTGTACAATTCATCTAAGTTGGGTGAAAGAATGATTTCTGTTCTGCGGTTAAGTGCCCGGCCTTCTGTTGTGGCATTGGTATCACGCGGGTCAAAATAGCTGTGTCCCGAGGCTACCACCCTTGCAGGGTCTACCTGGTAATCTTTCGTCAGGATGCGCACGATGGAAACTGCCCGTGCTGTGCTTAATGCCCAGTTATCTTCAAATGTTCTGCGGATAGGGATACTATCGGTATGCCCTTCTACCACGATCTGTATTTTAGGATCGGTATTCAGCACCTGGGCTATTTTACCCAATGCTTCCTGCCCGTCTTTACCCACCACTGCACTACCCGATTTAAAAAGCAGCTTTTCCTGTAAGGATACATATACTTTACCATCCTTTACAAATACATCAAGATCTTCGGCTTTATATTGGCCCAGCGCATTGTTAATGGTCTTACGCAGGTTTTCCACCACACTGCGCTGCTGATCAATAAGCTTTTGCAACGCTTCTAATCTTTTTTGCTGCTCTTCAATAGTAAGTGTAGTGTTGCTCAGTTGTTCTTTGGTGCTGGTGAGGAGTTGCTGTGCATTGTTCAGTTCCTGCTCTTTCAGGCTTTTGGCTGAAGTAATATCATTAAGCTCCTTTTTTAAAGATTCATTTTGCTGCCCGCTTTCTCTCAGGTTTTTACGCAGGGTTGAAAGGTCATTTTCAAAACGGAGACTATCCTGTTGTAATGCGTTAATGGCATTGGTAGCCTGGACGAATTTTTTCTTGGACACACAGGAGGTAAAACTGGCGCAAACTATCAAGATTGCAAGAGAAAGTAGCAGATGCTTCATAATGGAATGGTTTTTCTGTTTACAACTAACATAAATGAATAGTTGCTGTGATAGAATGATGATGCTGCCCAAAATTAAAGAAATATTTTGTTGCGCATGATTTTGAATCCCATGCACCCATATTATGCTTCCTGGCATAAAAAAACCTCCTGCTCATTCAGGAGGTGATCAAACAACAGGAGAAACGGTATAACCTACAATTTTACCAACTGCTAAAACGTACGCCCACTGCGTAAGGGTGCTGATCCACGCCGTACTGGTGTAAAGGAGTAATAGCATACGAACCATATAGGCGCACGGGTCCTAATCCCAGTTCTGCAATATAGGCGAGCTTCCATCTTTCGAGGTTAAAGTCGCCTGCGAATTTCTGTTTGCCCAGATCATCGCTCTTTTGTTTATTTCTTGCACCATACAAATAACTGGCGCTTGCACCCACGCTAATATTCAATCCGCCATTTTTGTGCCCGGGGTTTGGGTTAATATTCAGCATTAGCGGAACAGTTACGTAATCAAAAGCCAGCTTATTTCTTTTGAAACTGGTATTTTGCCTTTCCACATAAGGGTTGGGAGCCTCTATATAGCGGATACCCGATTTGTAATAATATTTATACAATTCTATTCCCGCCCCATATTTAAGGTTAACTACCTGTTTGTAGAGGCTCATGCGCTGCATAAAAAGCCAGACATTAAAATTGAAGGATCCCGTCTTTACATTAAAATCACTCTTATCAGCAGGGTGCGCCAGTGTGGCCCCATGCACAAATGACTGGGCTTCTGCAGTGCCATAATTTGTTTTATCATTGTGATTGGCAAAGCCCAGGTCCACAACAAACCAATTGGTAGAGACTTTGTTTTTCCAGCGGCTTCTGTGCGGGTTCCCTTGTTTGTGACGCATATCATCTTCACTTTTGTCTTCCTTCCCGTTTTTAATAATAATAATAGAGCCTACTCTTAAGGTATCCGTAGTGGGTTTTTCCTGTGGCATAGTATCTGTTTGTGCCATTCCTGTAAGGCATAGCAATACGCCGCCCATCATCATTAGATGTACTTTTTTCATTGTTCCTGGTTTAAAATTGATGAGTTTGTTATTTTCTGGTAATTTCAAAACTGGCAACCCGCACAACAGATTGTTTATCGTTTATGTCGGGATTTGTAACGTGATCAACAAAGCGGGACGCCTTTCTTAATAATCCACGAAACATTCCTTTTGATTTTTTTTCTGTATTATCTGTATCTAAATAGGCGATGCCTTCATCCGTTTTGGTTATCGCTTCATACATCATTTCATTATCCTTCTGTTGGAAGACAGCCTGATCAAGGATCAGGGGTTTCACTTCTTCTGCAACAACAGCACTGCTTTTGATCAACTTTTTCTCTTTAATGACAAGCGGAATCTGCGCAGCCAGTTTTTCAGTTTGATCAGCAGAAGGTGGTTCATGATCAACAGCCATCGGCGCTTTTATTCTTTCAGCATTTGCAATACTGTTTGCTGGCGCCCGGAGCCTGTTCAATGTACGGTTGCTGTTCTTTTGTTCTTTGTTAGCGGCCATTGCATTTTTATTGGCCGACTCTTCTTTTTCCGTTGCAGCCAACTGCCCGCCAGATCCTTTTAATTCCATCAAAGGAGGGGCTTCTTTTGATTCTTTATTTTCATTTTGGATGGGCTCCCGGGGAGTTAGCCACTTTTCCACCGCCAAGGATTGCTCTTTTGCCTGGCGGGGAATAATGTTGCCGGCGTTCATCCACAGCCAACTGCCTATTGCTATAATGGCAGCGGCCGCAACCATTCGTCTCCACTGCAATAAAAGCACCCGTGCCGTTGTTTTTTTTGTACGGTACAATGAATCCTTATTGGCAAATACAATTGCATTATGGGGTTGTAATTTTACACGTTGCAAAAGTGTAAGTTCTGCCTTCTTCTGCGGATGTGCTGCTATAAAATCTTCTACTTCCTTTTGTTGTTCTGCATTGAGCTCGTCATCTGCATACAACACAAAATATTCTTCGTAATTGTTTGTAGTAATGAGGGAGGACGTTGATTTATATAAGGCTGTTTTATGCGGGAAGGGAATTATTTCATCGGTAGAGAGGCGGGTTTGCATGAGGGATTGTAATTCTTCCTTCATGTCGGCATGGAGGTCAACAAAGGCTTCCACCACTTTACGCTCTGCCATATCCAGTTCATTATCTGCATACAGCAGAAAGAACATTTCGTAATTATGCCTGTTAATTTTCATGTTTAATTTTTTTCTTGTCACTTACCACTTATATCACATTTTCCATTTTAACCAGGTATTCTTTTAATTGCAACCGGGCGCGGTGCAGGTATACTTTTACCTGGCTTTCGCTCAGTCCCGTTATTTTGCCAATTTCTTCGTACGAATAACCTTCATAATCTTTCAGCATCACCAATGAACGTTGGGTCTCGTTCAATCTTGCCAATGCCTGCTCCAGTATTTTTCTTACACTGTGCTTTGGCTGCGCAATACCGGCATCTTCCCTGAAATCTTCTTTTAAGCTTATGCGTTTCCCTTTCCTGATGTGATCAATCATTTGGTTATAGGCCACAGTAAACAGGTATGATTTGCTTTTTTCATAGTGTACTTCATTCCTGTTTCGCCACAACTTTTCAAATGCGGTTTGTACTACATCGCGGGCATCTTCTTCATGCCTGAGATTTTTCAGGATAAATCTGTATACATTGTCTGCATAGCAGTTAACACATTCATTATACTCTCTTTCGGTCATACAGTCAGTTAAATTCCCTTAAAATTACCTCCCTAATGTGTGATTTTGTTTATTATACGGTTAAACGGCATAAAAGTTACATCAAAGTAAAAATTAAATGATATAGGTTTGCAGCCAGGCGTTAAATCCTTAAAAACATTGAAGTGAATAACCCGGTACACGATATTATTTTGGTGAATGAAAGGGATGAGCAGGTAGGTACCATGGAAAAAATGGAGGCACACCGCAAGGCGCTCTTACACAGGGCTTTCAGTGTATTTATTTTTAATAATAAAGGAGAAATGTTGTTGCAGCAGCGGGCCCGGGGCAAATATCATAGTGCGGGCTTGTGGACCAACGCCTGTTGCAGCCATCCCCGTCCGGGTGAAACCACTATAGCCGGTGCTCAAAGGCGGTTAAAAGAGGAACTTGGTTTTGTTGTTCCCCTGCAGAAAGCCTTTGATTTCATATATAAAGCCGGTTTTGATAATGGTCTTACAGAAAATGAATTTGACCATGTATTTATGGGTGAATATGAAGGAGAAATTGTGCCGGATCCATCGGAGGTAAATGCGTTTTGTTATAAGTCAATGGATGCGATCCGGGAAGAACTGGAAGCAGATCCCGGTCATTATACAGCATGGTTTGCCATTGCTTTTCCCCTCATTAAGGCACACAGAAAAGGGATTTGAGTCAAACCAGCATTTTCTTCATCACCTCTGTTAATTCGCCTTTGGTAATAGGTATACCCATGATTTTATTATAGGCTTTGGCGTCTACCAGGTATTTGTCGCGGATAATTTTAATGAGCTGTCCATTATTGATCTCAGGAATAAGTACCTGTTCAAAGTTTTTAATGATATCCCCAAGATTGCGTGGAAATGGCCTTACATAACGGATATGCGCATGGGAAACTTCATGCCCCTGGGATTGCAGTTCTGCAACAGCGCTTTTTATAACTCCATAAGTAGAGCCCCAGCCAAGCACCAGCAATTTGCCTTTTTCCGCACCACTGTCTAATCGTTGTTCGGGAATATCATCGGCTATCTTATCTACCTTTTCTTCCCTGATCTTTACCATCAACTGATGATTTTCAGGATCATAGCTTACATTTCCTGTAATATTTTGCTTTTCAATGCCGCCAATACGATGTTCCAGTCCGGGTGTGCCCGGCACTACCCATGAACGAACCAGTTTTTCATCGCGCAGGTAAGGATGATATTTTTCTTCCCCATGCCCCAGTTCTTTTTTGAAATGAACCGGCACTTCCGGTAAATCACTGCTTTGGGGAAAACGCCAGGGCTCGGCTCCATTGGCAATATAACCATCACTTAAAAAAATAATGGGGGTCATGTGCTGCACCGAAATACGGCAGGCTTCATATATGGCATCAAAACAATCGTGCGGTGAAGAAGCGGCAACTACCGGCATAGGACATTCTCCGTTTCTTCCATAATATGCCTGCAATAAATCACTTTGCTCCGTTTTGGTGGGTAAACCGGTAGAAGGTCCCCCCCGTTGAACATCTATAATAACCAGTGGAATTTCAAGCATAACAGCCAGTCCCATTGCTTCTGTTTTTAAAGCCATCCCGGGCCCGGAAGTGGTAGTAACACCCAGGCTGCCCCCATAGGCAGCGCCAATGGAAGCGGAAATTCCTGCAATTTCATCTTCTGCCTGGAAAGTACGTATGCCAAAGGACTTATGGCGGCTGAGCTCATGTAAAATATCCGAAGCTGGTGTAATGGGATAGGACCCCAGGAATATGGGCAGCCCGCTTTTTTGAGAAAAAGCGATCAGCCCGTAAGTGAGCGCCTGGTTGCCCATAATAGAGCGGTAAGTGCCGCTTTCCATGCGTGCTTTGGCTACGGTATAAGTGGTGCCAAAAGCCTCAGTGGTATCGCCATAATTATATCCGGCTTTAAGCACTTTTACATTGCTTTCAAATATTTCGGGTTTCTTTCCAAATTTTTCTTCAATGAACTGAATCGTATTGTCCATGCTGCGGTTGTACATCCAGTATAAAAAACCCAGTACGAACATGTTCTTCGCCCTGTCTTTTTCCTTGGTACCCATGGTAATATCCTTCAATGCCTCGCGGGTCATTTTGGTAACATCCATTTTTATTACCTCATAGCTGCTGAGGCTGTCGTCTGCTAAGGGATTAATACCATCAGGATAATTGGCCAGCCTGAGGTTTTTAACATCGAACCCGTCCGTGTTGGCGATTATTCTTCCCCCTTTTTTCAGTGACTTCAGATTTACTTTCAAAGCTGCCGCATTCATGGCCACCAGCACATCGCATTCATCGCCGGGTGTGTACACCATATCACTGGAAAAACGCAACTGGTAGCCACTTACGCCGGGTAATGTGCCCTGCGGAGCGCGTATCTCTGCGGGGAAATCAGGGAAAGTGGCCAGATCTATACCCAAAAGGGCGGTGTTATTGGTGAACTGGCTCCCGGTAAGCTGCATGCCATCACCACTGTCTCCTGCAAATTTGATTACTACTTCCTGTAAAACTTCTGTCTTAGTAGCCATTGTTCTTATTTAAATGAAACTTTGCAAAGTTAGTTCAACATGCATTTGCGCAGGCAAAAATTTCAGTCATGAGTTTGTCTGAATATGGGAATTACAGATAAGATTTTGCGGCCTTCTTTAAAATTTCTTAATTCGTTGCTTTAATCTGATATTATTGTGCTTTCTGTAATCATCGTTAACTATAACGTAAAATATTTCCTGGAACAATGCCTGTACGCCGTGTATAAGGCAGGGCGGGGTATTGCAATGGAAGTAATAGTAGTTGACAATCATTCTGCCGATGGCAGCCGCGATTATCTCGAAGAGGGCTTTACGCAGGTGCAATTTTACTGGCTCAGCGAAAACCTGGGTTTTGCAAAAGCCTGTAATTTGGGCTTAGTACATTCCACGGGGGAGTATATTCTTTTTTTAAATCCCGATACCATTGTTGGCGAAGATTGCTTTGAAAAATGCATTGATTTTTTCAAATCACATCCACAGGCCGGCGCCCTGGGTGTACGGATGATTGACGAATCGGGTCATTTTTTAAAAGAAAGCAAAAGAGCTTTTCCTTCACCGGCAACTTCTTTTTTTAAGCTCACAGGGCTTGCCCGTTTATTTCCCCTTTCCACACGCCTTGCAAAATATTATCTCGGCAACTTAAGCGAAGGCCAAATCCATGAAGTGGATGTGCTGGCCGGCGCTTTTATGATGATAAAGAAAACCGTGCTGGATATTACCGGCGGCTTTGATGAAGCTTTTTTTATGTATGGCGAAGATATTGACCTGAGCTACCGTATTCAAAAGCAGGGGTATAAGAATTATTATTATCCCGGAGTAACCATACTTCATTTTAAAGGAAAAAGTACCCCTCAGAAAAACATGCGCTATGTGCGTATGTTTTACCAGGCCATGCGGGTTTTCGCTAATAAACATTATGGAAAGCACAGATCCGGCTTATATAATGCCTGCATACAAGCAGGTATATGGTTAAGGGCGGCTATAGCGAATTTGCTGTACTGGATAAGAAATAATGCAAATGCGGCTAAAAAGCAATTTAATAAAATACAAAACAAGGAAAGTTCAAGACAGGTGCTTGTTATAGGTGAAGAGGAAAATTATAAAGAGGTATTGGCATTGATAAACAATACCAATAGCAGGAAGGCCTGGAAAATTGATTTTTTACCGGTTGAGCAAAATGCTGCGGGAAGCCACAGTAATATGTCCGGCATATTAAAAAATGGCAATATCAAAAACATTGTTATTTGTGAAGGAAAATACGCTTTCGGAGAAATAATAAGGTTAACAGAGGGGCTGAACAGCACGGGAATAAGGGTAGGGATACATGCTGCCGGGAGTAAAGGCATAGCCTGGGAGTTGTTTATGCGGCAATGACAGGCATTGTAAGGAACATGCTATGAAATATTTATTATTTATTTGAAACGTGTGCTTAAGAATATACCGGGGCACAAAACAACTGAATTTGCAACGTCTGTATAGTACAAAAGCTACAGGAATTTAGGCACATACGAACTAGTGTCATACATTTGCCCGTTAACAAAATATCATTTAACCCATCTCTATTCAATGGGGCTTATTGAAATACCGATTCCTAAAACAATTGCAAGAACATTAAAATTGCATGCGGGGCCGCAACAGCGGCAACAAGGCCGTGTTTTAAAAAAATTATTAAAAAAGGCACGATACACCGAGTTTGGGCAGACCTATCATTTTGATGAAATATTGCTGCACAAACACCCTGAGAAAATGTTTCAGCAACATGTTCCTGTTTTTGATTACGACAGCATCTACAGTGAATGGTGGCACCGTACATTAGACGGTATTCCCGATGTATGCTGGCCGGGGAAGATTGAATTTTTTGCACTTAGCTCAGGCACTTCGGGATCTGCCAGTAAATATATACCCATTACCAACGACCTGATGCGGGGTAACCGTATCGTAATGATCAAGCAAATGCTTACCCTGCGCAATTATGAAAATATTCCTGTACGGTCTATCCGCAAAGGCTGGCTCATGCTGGGGGGAAGTACTGATCTGCAAAAAGGGCCCGGTTACTATTCGGGCGACCTGAGCGGCATTACCGCTAAAAAAGTGCCTTTCTGGTTTACTCCTTTTTATAAGCCGGGAAAAAAAATTGCACGCACCAAAGACTGGAATACCAAGTTAGATGAGGTGGTTGAGCAGGCCCCTCACTGGGATATAGGATTTGTAGTAGGTGTGCCGGCATGGATCCAGATGTGTATGGAGATGATCATAGATAGGTATCACCTGAAGAACATACATGAAATATGGCCTAACCTTGCCTTTTATGTGCATGGTGGCGTAGCATTTAATCCTTATAAAAAAGGGTTTGAAAAATTGCTGGGCAAACCACTTACCTATATTGAAACCTATCTTGCCTCGGAAGGTTTTATCGCTTACCAGGACAGGCAGAACGGAAAGGGGATGAAATTAAGCACCAACGAGCATATTTTTCTTGAATTCGTTCCTTTCAATAATCAAAATTTCGATCCTGAAGGAAATATTAAAGCCAATGCACAGGCGCTGCTTTTAGATGAAGTGGAAGAAGAAAAGGATTATGCTATTTTACTGAGCACTTCCGCGGGAGCATGGAGGTATCTTATTGGAGACACTGTAAGGTTTACAGATAAAAAAAGATCGGAAATAATTATTACCGGAAGAACAAAACATTTCCTGAGCCTGGTGGGAGAACACCTGAGTGTTGATAATATGAATAAAGCCATTCAACTGGCGGGACAGCAAATGAATATTTCCATTCCCGAATTTACGGTCGCGGGCATTCCTTATGAATCATTTTTTGCACATCACTGGTATGTTGCCTGTGATGATGCCGTAGATGCAGAAAAGCTGCGTGTAGCTATAGACAATAATCTGAAAGACCTGAATGATGACTATGCTGTAGAAAGAAGGAGTGCATTGAAGGAAGTATTACTGACGGTTTTGAGTGAAAAGAACTTTATGGAATTTATGCAGCAAAAGGGCAAGTTGGGCGGGCAACACAAGTTTCCCAGGGTTATGAAGGGGAAAATGCTGGAAGAATGGCAACAATTTATTACTTCTGCAACCATATAAACGATGTTCCCTGTTTTCGTTAACGGTTTTTTACAAGAACAGTTAACCATGGTTTCTTACATTTATACCTTCAAATTGATGAATCTAAAAGGTAAATCATGATTGAGGCCCTTTTGAAAGGATTGGCTTTGGGGTTAATTTTAGCCTTATCTGTAGGTCCGGTTATTTTTACTATAATCAAACAAAGTATTTATAATGGCCATGAAGGTGGTTTTAGCTTTGTAGCAGGAGTATGGATAAGCGACATCGTTCTGGTGATATTAAGCAATGCGTTTACCGAATTGGTAAAGGAGCTGCTGGAATATAAAAAGCTGATCGGCTATACCGGAAGTTCGTTTTTACTGGCCATGGGCGTATATTATCTTTTTTTTAAAAAAGTTAAGATCAGGGCAAACGGCAGCGGGCTGGAAGTTAAATTAGACAGGAAGGATCATACCCAGATCTTTCTTTCCGGATTTCTGATCAATACCCTCAATCCAAGCGTTATTATCTTTTGGCTGGTAAACGCCACTGCATTTGCGGTTACCCATACACTTCAGCAGCGTATCATAATATTTACCACATGCATATTGTTCAATATACTGGCAGATGCTGCCAAAGTATTGCTGGCCGGCAGTTTGCGCAAAAGATTAACCGTGCATAATATTTCATTGATCACAAAAATTTCAGGAGGTATCTTAATTGGATTTGCCTTTGCTCTTATATACGGAATAATTTTTTGGAGTGATAAGGTGCATTAAGGTTACAAGTTACAGGTTGCAAGGTTACAAGGGTATCGGGTCAAAAGACCTCAGCTACAAACCATAAATTTATTTCATGCGCAAACTTCTATTGCTGCCGGCATGCTTTTTCATTTCTCTTTTTTCATTCTCCCAACAGAGTGATTTTTTATCATTCAGGAAAAAAGACCGCACCATCAAAACTTATTTTAGAGGAATGCTCATTGAATTTATTCATCTTAACGGGTCGGCGGTAAATGGAGTTATTGAGAAGATTTATAACGATACCATATACATGATACAGTATGATGTTAGAATGTCTCCCACCCCATGGGGTACAAACGTGCAGGATACCATTGGTCACTATGATCTGCAGTTTCACTATAAAGAAATAGCTGCCATACCCAAGCCGCCAAAAGCATTTGAATTTATACGCAATGGTACATTGTTTATGATAGGCGGCGGAGGTTATGCTTTCCTGCACACTTTTAACGGACTGATACAAAAAAGAAAAATTTATCCTTCAACCCTGGCCATTTCAGGTGGTGTGGCAGTGCTGGGTTTTACAATGCGTAAGCTGAGGAAATATTATTACCCTGTAGGAAAAAAATATAAAATGGAATATATAAAAATGTCATCACCGCAGAAATAACGCGTAAGGCTAATGCATTTGTTTTATTTTGCAGCCTTATTATTTTGCATATTGTGAAAAATTTCTTTGCCCGCGTTTGGCGTTTTTGTAAAAGGCTGTTCCTGATCCTATTCATTTTACAATTTGTATATATTATTATTTTGAAATGGATCAATCCCCCCATAACGCTTACCCAGTTAGGTAGCTTCCTGAGTGGCAACGGGCTGGCAAGAGATTATGTTACTGCTGATAAAATATCTCCACATGCCGGTTTAGCCGTTATTGCTTCGGAAGATCAGCTTTTTCCCGATCATAATGGCTTTGACTGGAAAAGCA
Source organism: Agriterribacter humi (assembly GCF_009192765.1). GTDB lineage: Bacteria > Bacteroidota > Bacteroidia > Chitinophagales > Chitinophagaceae > Agriterribacter > Agriterribacter humi. The sequence continues at coordinate 131,905 of NZ_VOHQ01000003.1, forward strand.
TTCAAAAAGCGATTGAAAAGAACCAGAAAAAAAAGAACAGGATCGTGGGCGCATCCACCATTAGCCAGCAGGTAGCCAAAAATGTTTTTTTATGGCAGAGCCGCAACTGGATTCGCAAAGGAATGGAAATGTATTTCACTTTTATGATCGAATGGATATGGGGAAAGGAGCGCATACTGGAAGTTTACCTTAATGTTGTTGAAATGGGGAAGGGTATATTTGGCATTGAAGCCGCTGCGCAGCATTATTTTAAAAAACCTGCCGCTAAACTTACCAGGAGTGAAGCAGCTATGATCGCATCATCATTGCCTAACCCTGTCCGGTACACGGTAAAACCTTTATCACGCTTTGTAGCGGTTCGCTATCCATGGGTGCTGTTGCAAATGAATATCCTGGATGGTGATGCAGATATAATAAAGGTTTTGACCGGCAAAAAAAATAAAAAAGGTTCACCATCTCAGTAATGCACTGCCCCATGTAAAGCCACTTCCAAATGAGGCAAGACAAACCAGGTCGCCTTCCTTTATTTTCCCTTTTTCCCAGGCTTCGCACAAGGCTATAGGAATAGATGCAGCGGTTGTATTACCATATTGCTGGATATTATTGTGCACCTGGTCGTCTCTTAATCCCAATTGATTCTGAACAAACTGGCTGATGCGTAAATTGGCCTGGTGCGGAATCAGCATATTGATATCAGCGGGTGTAAGTTGATTGGCAGCAAGCGCTTCCATAATCACTTCGGGCATTTTTACAACAGCCTTTTTAAATACGGATGGCCCATCCATAAAAGGAAAATTCTGAGCATTGTCAATCATGTTATGGCTCATGAACATATTTGCTATTTCAGCATCATCAAAATCTGCCAGTTGCTTTTCTGTCCAGTAATTGGCATGCGTACCCGGGTTGTACATTGCTAATAATTCAGCGCTTTCCCCATCGCTGTGCAAGTGTGTGCTTAATATTCCCTGCTTATCGTTTTCTGCAGGTTGTAATACTACAGCACCCGCACCATCTCCAAAAATAACAGACACATTTCGACCCCTGGTGCTGAAATCCAGCCCGAAAGAATGTTTCTCACTTCCTATCACCAGGATATTTTTATACATGCCCGATTTAATGAACTGGTCGCCCACACTTAGCGCATATATAAATCCGCTGCATTGGTTACGAACGTCCAATGCACCTATTTCTTTCATTTTCAGCGCCCGCTGAACCAATACGCCACAACCCGGAAAATAGTAGTCGGGGCTTAATGTGGCAAAAATAATAAAGTCAATATCCTGTGCGGTAGTACCCGCCCTTTCCATTGCTTTTTTTGCAGCCTCCACACCCATAGTAGTGGTTGTTTCACCGGTGCGTTTTGCATATCTTCTTTCTTTAATGCCGGTACGTTCCTGTATCCATGCATCATTTGTATCCATATATTTTTTCAGATCATCATTGGAAACAACCTGTTCGGGAACATACATTCCTATTCCGGCAATTTTTGTGCGCAACATAGCAAGCGTTTTAACGGTGAAAATATTCAGATATAGGCCAGTAAGGCAACGGAAATATAGAAAGAAATGAGGGAAGTATATGGTATTATTTCGCCGGTAATTGTATAGGCAAAGAAACTTTAGTATCGTCCCATCCAATCCACAACAGTGCACCCTCACCGGATTTTTCAGTTTCCATAGTAAAAGCTTCTATGGTGCTGCTTACATGAGAGACAGGTACAGTGAATTTGAAAATATCTTTTTGATCATCTATTCTCAATCCCCAACTGTATAAATCACTATTCAGAATAAGTGTCCATTCTGCTGGTTGAGGTATACAATACAGCATATACCTTCCTTCAGGAATTTTTGTTTGTTGTATGATAACATCTTCAAAGAATTCTATTTCTGTAGCCTCATTCGCTCCCAGGCGCCAGTGTTCGCCATATTTTACCAGTGTTCCGAAAATTTTCCTGCCGTTTTTCTGTGGCCTGCTGTATATTACTCTTAATGCCGGGGCTGTCGTTATTTTACCCATCATCTTCAGCTTGGGATATTCCGGGGGAAAGTATATGATATCCATTGGTGATTTGTCCAGCATGTAAAAGCTGTTGCCATTTTCCTGCCGGGGAACGGGTAAAATAGTGGTATCTGCTGCTGTTTTTTGAGATGGGGAGTGAGCATCGCAGGAGCAAAGCATCAAACACAATAACACACTACCTATACTGTATAAATTGCAGGACGGATGAGTCATATACGAAACATGATCTTTTATAATGTAACGGGCAGTGATACTTTTACGTCTTCCCAAGTAATCAGAAGGCTGGCGCCTGTATCCGTTTCTTTAAACATCATGGTAAAAGATTCAACAGGTTCAGCATTTTTTTCTGTTTTAATATCTGTGCGCAGAATGTCTTTTTTTGCATCATACGCAAACGATCCCCACACATCATTGTCTTTATTAATAATCACTGTCCATTTCTCTTTGTAAGGGATAGCATACATCGTATATCTTCCTTTTTTGATTTTAGTATTGGCGATTTTTACGTCTTTAAAAAGGTCTAATTCTGTAGCTTCATTTGCCCCGAGCCGCCACACCGCCCCATATTCAACCAGTTCACCAAATACCTTCCTGCTTTTTTTCTGTGGCCGGCTGTATATGATTTTCATCACGGGTGTTTGCGGAGCAGATTTCCTGATCTTAAGAATAGGATAATCAACAGGAAGGTAGATCATATCCATTGGAGAATTGTCTAAAGGGGGCCAATTTTCCTGTGCACCGGCAGAAATTACAAGCATGAGCCCAAGCGTAAAGGCAAGTATTTTTTTCATAGGGAACAAATGTACAGGTTTGCATGATTATGAAAAAGATAATAATGACCGGTTGATTTCCTTTTTGTCAGGCAGTAAGAACCGATTGAAAATGCTGCCACGCCATTTTTTTTACATCTGGGAAAAAAGCATCATAGCATTCACGCAGTTCATTGTAGTGATTTTCAAAAACCTCAAAAGCCTTTTTACTTTCTGTTAAGTAGGTCGCCCGGTGCACCAGTCCTCCGAAACTGTTTTGAATGCCCCGCCTGTAGTGGTAGTTATACAACCAGTTTTGCTTTTTCATATACGGTAGCATATTGCTGAAACCTTCAGGCAGGTAAGCATTATACTGATCAAGCACTGCATAGGTTTGTTGTGAAAATTCCATTAGCCGGCTATGGTTAAATTCGTTGCTGTCATTTGCCAGAAAGTGATCATACACAACATCAACAAATGCACCCGAATACAACCTGTAATGGGGCCTAAAAAATTGTTTTGCGAACGTGGTAGTCTCATGCAAATCTGTAAAGTTGTCAATAGCACGGTGCAGCATGATCCCTTTTTTAATGAGATCAGGATAATCTTCTTTTTTTTTGCCTTTTACAAAATCACTGATCATATTGCCCACTAATATTTGCGGATGCCGGAAAGATAAAAAGGCATGAGCCAGGTAATTCATAGAATTTTATGAAAATGATATATGGGATTTATAAGGATCCGTGTAATTGTTTTCGTACATAGTAAACCGCTCGTGTGATTCTAAAAATTTGTGTCTTCTAATATAAGATAATACCGGCAGATGCCATCTATCTTTATATTTTTCAGATTGTCAACCTTTTAACATCTGGTATGTATGGAAGAATTATTTTTGCCGGTACTAAATTAGCTTATATGCTGTTACAGCCTGTTGAAGCAGTGGACACCATTACGCCAGAAGGTTTTAAAAACCAATATTATGACCCAGGGAAACCTGTAGTAATAAAAAGCATGTCTAAGGATTGGCCCGCATATCATAAATGGACATGGGATTATTTTAAAGAAATGGTGGGCGATAAGCGGGTGGGCATTTTTAATAATAATAAAAGTGACGCTTTTACACCGGTAAATAAAGCCGATGAGTATACCAGTTTTGGCGAATACATTGACATGATCAGGAAAGGACCGGCAGGCTGGCGTATTTTTTTGTTTAATATTTTTGATCACGCACCTCAATTGACACACGATTTTGAATGGCCGGATGATTTTATGAAAGGATTTATTAAACGGTTTCCCATGCTTTTTGTAGGCGGAGCGACTTCTGTTACACATCTCCATTTTGATATTGATCTTTCGCATATCCTGCATACACAATTCGTGGGCAGAAAAAGAGTATTGCTTTTTCCCTATGAAGAGCAGCATAAACTATACAGGAAGCCTTTTGAGGTATTGAGCCTGGCCGACTTTTCCCGTTATTATGAGCATAACGGCACACCGGATTACGACCGGTTTCCGGCTTTAAAGTTAGCAAAAGGATACGAGGTAACTTTACAGCATGGCGACACCCTGTATATGCCGGCCGGATACTGGCATCATATGGAATATATAGACAGTGGCTTTGCCATGAGCCTGAGAGCACTCCACCAGGGTATAGGGGGTAAAGTGAAAGGCGCCTGGAATTTAATAGGCATGCGCAATATAGATACCCTTATGAAAAAGACCGTTCCCAAATGGTGGGATCAGCTTAAGAACGAAAAGACCATGATCGCTGCTCAAAAGGTACTGGAAGAAACTGAAGCCTGACTCAACCTGCTCATCCCAGGAGTTTGTTTATAATAAGCAGTCATCTTTTGAATTTACGGAAGCATCATTGAAACAGTACGGGGAAAAGTAGCAAAGCCCGGAAACATATTCACTTTTTATTTGAAATATTAATGTAATCATTTACTTTCGCATAAGGTATTACACTGATTAATATCCAATCTCCCTCAATTTATTGTCCAATCTCCCTCTTTTTAAAATCTAATATTTACTACAGGCAAGTTGTCAATCTAATTCAGGTTTATTATAACCTGCAGTTTCTGAATAAAGCTGCTGCGGGTAACAATTGAATGTGTTTTTGTTTTATTAATACGTTACGCATATCAACTTTTTCTTTTTGTGGTTTCAGAGGTAAGCACAGGCCGGTGATGTCTATCGCCGGCATTTTTATTCCCCCTCCCCCCTCTCCACACAGTAGAGAGGGGGGAGGGGGAATGTCCGTCCGAACGCCTGCCCGACTGAGCCATTCAGGCGGGGTTCATCCGGGCGGGCCAGACATAGGTTCTTCCATTTCAGAAATTCAATAAGGGTGAACAATACAGCCGTATAGAAAGAAGTAAAAGACGGAAGTATTCATATAGCCACTCACCTGAATCTGATTGCCTGAAATCCGAAGGGATATTCTAACGATAAACTACAAACCTGTCTGCTGTGGCCGATCATAAACAATAACCTCGGCACTGAAGCGGGCGTGCCCTGTATCCTGTAACCTGAAACAATTTCAAATTCCCTATGCTATTTCCCAAACCTCCCTTCCTCTTAATAATTTATCTAAATCACCTGGCCCCTTTGTTGCTATGGTTTCTTCAATCTGCATGGACATTACATCTTCATAACAGGCTCTTGTTGTTTCATAAAAAACCCCAAAAGGACGCGGTAAATGACCCTCTATGGCAGGATCATCAAACATTCTTACCAATATCTGTGCTTTGTAAAAATCTTTTTCATCGTGTATCCAAAGATCGTTTTCACTTAAGCCATTCCCCAGTTCCACTACTATGGGTTTAAAGCCATCTAATTTTACGCCTTTGTTTTTTGCTGCGCCAAATACCAGCGGTTTTCCCTGCTCTAAAAAAATTGCCTGTTCGGGCTTGGAACTTTTTTCGGTAAACATTTCGAAAGCGCCATCATTGAAAATATTACAGTTCTGGTATATTTCTAAGAAGGAAGCGCCTTTATGCCTGTGGCTGCGCACCAGCATTTCCTGCAAATGCTTTGGATCGCGGTCCATACTGCGTGCAATAAATGTAGCATCAGCCCCCATAGCCAGTGCGAGTGGATTAAAGGGATGGTCTATACTTCCCAATGGGGTAGACTTGGTTATTTTTTGTTGTTCTGAAGTGGGTGAATATTGTCCTTTGGTTAAGCCGTATATCTGGTTATTGAACAATAGCATGTTTACGTCAAAATTGCGCCGCAGTAAATGTATCGTATGATTACCACCAATACTTAAGGCATCTCCATCACCCGCAACAATCCATACACTCAGGTCAGGTCTTGAAGCCTTTAAACCGGACGCAATAGCCGTCGCTCTTCCATGTATGGAATGCATTCCATATGTGTTCATATAATAGGGAAAGCGCGATGAACAACCTATACCTGAAATAATGACTATGTTTTCTTTAGGAATGCCTATGCCGGGCATCACTTTTTGTACCTGTGCCAATATGGAATAATCCCCGCAACCCGGGCACCACCTTACTTCCTGGTCGGTAGCAAAATCTTTAGCGGTTAAAGTGGGCTGGGGAGGAATTGCTGTTGTACTCATGATCATTGAAATAACAGCAAAATTAAGATTATAGCGTCAAAATGCCCCGTGAAACCTCTTCCTCTATGGTAACATTCTCCTAAAATCGTAAATGTATTCCTTGCGGGGAGCCGGGGGAATGCCGGTTTGAGGCATGCCTTTCACCTTTCAGCCTTCTCTTTTAAGGTGTGTTGCTGCCAAAAACTTTTTTTAACAGTTCGGTTACTCTTGCCGCAGGATCCTTCCTGATCTTCAGTTCTTCCTGTCCCACTTCATAAAAAATACCTGCTAAAGATCTTTCTGTTACATAACCGGCAAGATCGGTATTCACAGGTTTTGCAGCGAATTTATTGTATGCAGTAAATACATCGTTCCAGTATTTGGTGGCATCAACTTTGGTTAACGCTTTTTCAATTACAGGACGAAAGGCGTTGGTTAAGGAAACTGTGGTTTTATCTTTAAAGTAATTGGTAGCTGCGTAATCCCCGCCTTTTAATATGCCAAGCGCATCTGTTATTGTCATCTTTTTTATAGCATCCACAAAAATGGGGGTGGCAGATTTGGCGGCATCTTCAGCAGCCCTGTTCATAGAAAGCACTGCTTTATCTACCAGGCTGCCCAACCCGATGCTTCTTAAAGTGCTTTCCACTTTTTTAGCTTCTTCGGGCATCAGTATCTTAACAGCGGCATTGCTGAAAAACCCATCCGCAGCCGAAAGTTTACCAGTGCCATTTTGAGTTCCAATGCGCAGGGCTTCCTTTAAACCTGACGCAATTTCTGCCGTGGATAATGCAGGCGTGCCGGTATTCATACCGTTTAATACCTGTTGTGCAGTTTCACAGCCGGTTAGTAAAACAAAAATGACAATCGCCAGCAGTATTTTCATAAAGTTATTTTTTGGTTTTTTTAAAGGATGATTTGCTGGTAACTATTTCAACTTACGCAATGCCCGGGCCAGTGCTTCAATCATAGCATCAATTTCTTCTTTCTTACACGCCCCTACACTCAGCCTGTACCAACTGGAATCTTTTGACGCTCCAAATGCATAGAAAGGGACTATTGCAATTCCGGCTTCATTGAGCAGGTAGCTGGTAACATCTTTTTGCTGTTCAAGCAATTGTCCTGCAGCGGTTTTCATACCCTTTGCATTTACCCTGATGGTAAGATAAATAGCAGCTTGCGGGGCAATGGCATCTACCGGCATGCCTTCTTTTTTTAAACGCATAAAGCCATCGTATATTTTTTGAAGCCGTACCGATATTTCGGTTTTAAACTGTTGCAGATACTGATTTGCCGCGTCATACTGCAATAAAAACCGTGCAACGGCTTTTTGCTCGGCCATAGGCGCCCAGGCGCCCACGTGCGAAAGGATAGCTTTCATTTTGTTCATGATCACTTCGGGACCCATGGCCCATCCTACTCTTACGCCGGTGGCGGCAAAGCATTTGCTTATAGCATCTATATAAACCGTATACGCTTTCATTTGGGGCCGGAGCGATACCGGGTCGTAATGCAGGATATCACCATAAGTAAGCTGCCAGTACATCTGGTCGTATAAAACATACAATTTCTTTTCACCTTGGCCCCGGCGCCTGTTTTCTTCCAGCACCATATCGCAAATAGCTTCCAGCGCCTCCCTGGTAAAGGTGGTGCCCGTTGGATTTTGCGGCGAGCAAAGGGCTAATATTACAGCATCTTTAATATGAGGGGTGATATCCTCGGCTGTTGGCATGAAATTATTTTCGACGCTGGCTTCTACTTCGCAATGAATGCCTTCAACAAAATGCGTATAATGATTGTTGTTCCAGGAAGGAACGGCGTAAATTATTTTATCGTCTTTATCGGCGATCGTTCTAAAAAAAGCGTAGATCAGCGGCCGTCCCCCGGATGCTACTAATATTTCGGAGGTATTGTATACCAATCCTTCTTTCTGCTGCAGGAAGGCCGCTATAGCTTCGCGAAGGTCAAAATTGCCTTCTGCCGCCGGGTAATTGGTAAAATGTTTACGGTAAGCGTCTATAATTTCATTTTCCAGTTCTTTTGGAATAGGAAAAATTTCAGGATCAAAATCGCCAATCGTAAAATTGTATATTTTTTCTCCCTGTTTTATTTTCTCCCGTATTTCACCGCCCAGCTTAACGATTTCCGAGCCAATTAAGGTTTCTGCAAGCTGTGAAAAATGCTCCCGGGGTATAATATTCTCTGGCATCAATTCCTGCTGTTGTAATTTGTTTTCCATATGGCGCAAAATTACCCTCTGTTAAGGGAGAAGCCAAGATTATTTTGAAGGATGTTTAATAGTGGGGGGTAGTCAGTAGTCAATGGTGAATAGTCAGTAGTGAGAGTTTTGCAATTGTAACTGCAACTTGCGCCCCGCACTCAACACCCGGTTTCAAGGCTTCCCTATAATGCCGGCCGATTAGAAATGTGATCCGTTTATATATGATTTCCTGCAATTGTTAAGAGAATTTTAAAGCTGTTCCATTATATTTGCCCCTCACCCAAGGCTAATAAGTACATGTTTAATTTGATTTTATTCGGTCCCCCGGGAAGTGGTAAGGGTACGCAATCGGAAAAACTGATCTCAAAATATGGGTTAAAACACCTTTCTACCGGGGATTTGCTGCGCAGTGAAATTGCCGGTCAAACACCCCTCGGGCTGGAAGCCAGGAACTTTATGGACAAGGGTCAACTCGTTCCTGATGAAGTGGTAATTGGTATGATCAGTTCAGCATTAGATGCCAATCCGGAAGCTGCAGGCTTTTTGTTTGATGGTTTCCCGCGTACAGAGGCGCAGGCCGAAGCCTTAGATAAGCTGCTTAAGCTCAAAAAAACAGGCATACATCTCATGCTGGCGCTGGATGTTAGCGAGGAAGAGCTGGTATCACGCTTACTTAACAGGGGAAAAACTTCCGGTCGCAGCGATGATAACAATGAAACGGTTATTCGTGCCCGGATCGCAGAATATCATAAAAAAACATCGGCTGTTGCAGACTATTACAAAAAGTTTGATAAAGTAAAACAGGTAAAAGGAGAGGGCAGCATTGATGAAATTTTTGCCGCGCTCTGCAAAGAAGTGGACAGGAAGAGTGGTAAGTGAGTTAGTTGCAGGTTACAGGGAAGCAGGGACCAAAAGACAATCCTAGCATCCTGAAGGTGTAAATCTGAAGGGGGAAGGGCTGTTGGTCAGTTTTCAGCTATGAGCGGTAAAGCTACAAGCAACCGGGGAAACAAATCAACCAGTCGGCTATTCATTCATCAGTTGCTTTGCTATTTCAATACTTTTAGAGATTCGTGCATTAACCGTATCAATCTTTTCTTTTTCACTCCTGTAAAAACTAACCTTCTCAGCTTCGGTACTGCCTGCTTTATCAGGATTAAAGTCCTGCATCCACTGGTTCATCAGTTCTTCGGCATATTGAAGTCCCTGCAATGCAGAATCCAATGGCGGTTGAAGTTTCGCTTTGTTTTTTAAATCCGCAACCGAATCTATTTTCTGTTTTACCAATCCCTGATAACGGGCAATTTCACCCATTTTTGCCATTCCGGCATCATGCCCTTCCATTGCCGCTTTGTATAAACTGTCGGAAAGCGTTTTGGGGATGGATGAGTTATTCTGCTGTTCTTCACTGCCGGAAGTGCTCCTATTGCTGTTACAGGCCATGGCCATTATCACCACAATAACCGGAATAAATATTTTTATCATACGCCAGTGTATAAGATTACCGCAAAGGTAAAGCGGAAGATGCTACACTTCTTTAATTTTAGTAATTTGTGTTACAAATCAATAGCTATATGATACATGAAATACAGGAAGGATATGTAAAGGTTGAGCATCAGAAAGAAGTAACTGTTATTGAATTTTTTCATCCGCAGGGTAATTCCTTACCTGCAGCTATATTAAATGATCTTAGCCAGGAAATACATAGCGCGGGGTTACAAAAAGAAACGAAAGTCATTATTTTGCGATCGGGAGGCACTGTTGCATTTTGCGCCGGAGCTTCGTTTAAAGAATTACTGGCTATTGCTACTGCTGAAGAAGGCAAAAAATTTTTCAGTGGGTTTGCAAATGTAATTAATGCCATGCGCCGCTGCCCTAAATTAATTATAGCACGTATACAGGGTAAATGTGTTGGTGGCGGAGTGGGACTTGCGGCAGCGGCTGATTATGCTATTGCTTTGGAAGGCGCCGATGTGAAACTGAGTGAATTGTCAATAGGACTCGGTCCTTTTGTGGTAGGTCCGGCAATAGAAAGGAAAATAGGGTTGAGCGCTTTCAGCCATTTGGCTATTGATGCTGGCATTTGGCGTCCCGCAGATTGGGCGAGAAGGCATGGTTTATATGCTGAACTGCATCCCACTGCGGAAGATATGAATGAGTCCATACAGCGCCTGGCCAATGAACTGGCCCATGCTAATCCTGAAGCCATAGCTGAATTGAAGAAGATATTATGGGAGGGAACTGAGAATTGGGATACGGTATTACATCAACGGGCTGCTATCAGCGGCAAACTGGTAATCAATCCCTTTACAAAAGCAGCGCTCGAAAAATTAAAGAAAAAAGGATAGGGTTGTATATCCTCACCATTCAAGTATTCATCCTACTGTTACATATCACTGAAAGCTGATAACCGACTGCTGATACCTCATACCTGACGGCTCCCCTACACAAACATACTTAACAACATTACTCCGCCAAGTCCTACTATAGCAACAATCGTTTCCATCAGCGACCATGAGCGGATGGTATCTTTTACACTCAGGTTAAAGTATTCTTTAAACAACCAGAAACCACCATCGTTTACATGCGAAAACATCAGGCTGCCCGCGCCGATAGATAAAACCATCAGGTTGGGATTTACACCACCCTGCATAACAATTGGCGCAACAATGCCCGCAGTGGTGAGTCCGGCTACAGTAGCGGAGCCAATGCAGATGCGTATGATGGCCGCAATAATCCAGGCTAGCAATAAAGGATGTAAGGGCCAATGATGCAAGGCCTGTGCTATATCGTTACTTACACCACTTACCGTAAGTACTTCCTTAAAGGCCCCGGCTCCTGCAATGATCAGCAATATCATGGCAACATCTTTTACCGCACTTTCATATACACTCATTATTTTTTTCATTGGCATACCTGTTGATACCCCCAGGGAAAAAGTAGCAACGATAAGGGCTATAAGCATAACGATCATAGCATTGCCAAAAAAAGAAGAGACATTGCCCAGCAATTCAGATGAAGGGAAAAGGAAAGGTATAACCGTTGTAACAATGAGCAATACAACAGGTAATAAGGAAGATAAAAGGCTATTGGCAAGCCCCGGTAAATTTTCTTCCGGAAGTACAACAGGTTTAAAAGTTTGCAAAGGAACCGAAACGATCTTTTTTAGTGTTTTGGCATAAAATGGTCCGGCAATAATGATCGCAGGGATAGCAACTGCCAAACCATACAAAAGCGTCAATCCCATATTCGCATTAAATTGTTTTACCAGGGCCGCGGGCGCCGGGTGCGGTGGCAGGTATCCGTGGGTAACCGATAAGGAAGCCAACATGGGTAAACCGATATATACAGCAGGCAGCTTGAACTGGTAGGCAACAGAAAAAATAAGCGGAACCATTAATACAAACCCTACATTATAAAATAAGGGAATACCTATTATAAAACCGGTAATCATTAAAGCCCACTGAATATATTTTACACCAAAAACTTTCATCAGGGAAGAAGCGATTTGCTGGGCCGCGCCGCTTTCGGCAACCAATTTTCCAAGCATAGCGCCCATCATAATTACTCCGGCCAGTGCACCCAAAGTATCGCCCATGCCTTTCTCTACCGCTACCGCCAGCTTATTTAGCGGAATACCCAACAGTCCTCCGGCAAGTAAGGATACCACTAAAAAAGCAAGAAAGGCATTGGTTTTACCCCAGGTAATCAATAATACAAGCAGCAGAATACAGCCAGCGATAATAAGCAGTGTCATATTTATTAAAGTGATTTGTTGAATTTGATTTGCTTCATCACCCTGCTGCTACACAATCGTTATAGTTTGCAATATAAGAAATGGAAATTAAGTATGCGGCTGTTATATTCCGGGTTACAGGAATGATACTGCCGGCAGGCGCATACGATTATATGATGTGCATTATAAAAAAGGTGGATTTGCCATTCACTGTCAACAACTGATTATTCACCAAAACTTTACCAATTATTCATTTGTTCGGGAACAATGCGTTCCATATTTTCTTCTGAAATGCTGTTGATTTTCCAGTCGGGATCATATTTTACAAACCACGAAAGCCAGAGGCTGCGCGACAGGCGCATGAATATAGGCTGCAGCACAATCAATAAAACGGCATTGGTGATGCCCCACCATAATAAACGAAAATCGCCCTCCTGAACTGAAAAGCCAATGAGCAGCCACCAGATAATAAAAGTAAATACACTAAAACTTACGGTAAGCCCGTAGCTTACATAAGCAGTGCCGTAATAAAAACCTACTTCAATTTCGGTAGGCTGACTGCAAACCGGGCATGCAGAATGCATTTTAAGGGCAGTATTTAATTTGTACGGATTGCTGTTTTTAAAAATTCCACCCCTGCGGCAACGCGGGCAACGATTATCCAGTACTGATAAAAAATAACCGGGTTTCCTTTCTTCTATGCTCATTCGGGAATTTTTGCAAAGGTCTTAATTCTCCACCAGATATCAGGGATTAAAATCTCCCGAAATGCTATAATAAAATTCATAATACATCTGCAATGGTTTCCATCTGCATGCTGCGTGACCCTTTTACAAGATATACACTATTTTCTGCGGGGTGTTGCAGCAGCCATTCCCTTGCTTCCTGTGCGGTATTAAAAAACCTGAAAGGATGTATGATGCGGGCAAAATCGCCACCAACCAGTATTACTTCTTTCCATAAATAATGCTTTAGCAGCTCAATAAGATCTTCATGCTCTTTTGCGCTTTCTTTTCCCAATTCCATCATAGCACCCAGTACAAGGATCTTATTGCTGCCTGTTGTTCCTGCAAAGTTTTCTATAGCTGCTTTCATACTGCTGGGGTTAGCATTATAAGCGTCTAAAATAATTTTATTATTTCCTTTATCTATTAATTGCGACCTGCTGTTGGATGGATTATATGCTTCAATGGCCGCCTTTATCTTATCGTCCGTAACGTTAAAATACCTGCCTGTGGCTATAGCCGCAAGCAGATTTGGAAGGTTATAACTTCCAACCAGCGCGGAGCGGATGATAACCTTTTCTTTCTTTTTCATTAAAGCCACTTCTAAAAAAGGATCTGTTTTATATATATCGCCCACTACTTCAGTTCCTGAGGTTCCGTAGGTAAAAATGTGGGGTATGCCTTTACTCATTTCTCTCAGGTAATCATAATCCCACATTACAAAGGCTGTGCCATCGTGGAGTTTCAGGTAATCATACAATTCACCTTTGGCTTTTCTAACCCCTTCTACGCTTCCAAAACCTTCGAGATGCGCCTTTCCGCAATTGGTAATAATGCCATGTGTGGGTTCGGTGTATTTGCAGTAACCTTCAATTTCTTTAAGATGGTTAGCGCCCATTTCAATGATCCCTATTTCCGCATCAGGTTTAATATTCAGGATAGTAAGCGGTATTCCTATATGGTTGTTCAGGTTTCCCCGGGTTGTATATGTTTTATAGGTGGATGAAAGCACTGCATGAACCAGTTCTTTAGTAGTGGTTTTGCCATTGCTTCCCGTAATAGCCACAAAAGGTATGGTAAACCGGCTGCGGTGATAGCCCGCCAACTGCTGCAGCGTAGTTAACACATCATCCGTAAGTATGATCCTTTTATCTTCAAAACCGGGCGGTTCGTCTGCTATTACATAAGCGGCGCCTGCTTCCAGTGCCTGTTTTGCAAAAAGATTGCCATTAAAATTCGGGCCTTTCAATGCAAAAAAAATATCATCTTTTTTTAGCTTCCTGGTATCTGTCTGAACCGAAGGATATTGAAGAAACAATTGATAGAGTTTGTCAATTTGCATACCGGCAAAGGTAATTACAATCATTACAAAATAATAACAGCCCGTGCACCTTGCAGAATTCTGTTTGGCCTTCCGGCCAGGAATCTGAACTTTGTATAAATAAAAGAACGGATATGAATTATCATCTTTTAGGAAAATCATCATTAACCATCAGCGAGGTTGGCTTTGGGTGCATGTCTTTGGGCGATAACGATACAGACAATGCCCGGCTCATACATAGTGCAATTGAGGGTGGATTAAATTATTTTGATACGGCCGATATGTATCAGAAAGGACTGAACGAAACTACTGTTGGGAAAGCCCTGCAGGGAAAAAGGGACAAAGTTATTCTGGCAACCAAGGTAGGCAACCAGTGGCGGCCAGATGGCAGCGGGTGGGAGTGGAATCCTTATAGGCACTATATTATTTCGGCCGTAGAACAAAGTTTAAAAAGATTAAACACGGACTATATTGATCTTTACCAGTTGCACGGAGGTACTATTGGCGACCCTATAGATGAAACCATTCAAGCGTTCGAAACCTTACAGGCAGCAGGTAAAATTCGGTATTATGGTATTTCGTCTATACGCCCTAATGTAATCCGGGAATATGTACAGCGATCTCATATAGCAAGTGTAATGATGCAATACAGTGTATTGGACCGGCGTGCCGAAGAAACCTGTTTTGCCCTGTTGCAGTCGAATGATATAGCTGTACTCGCAAGGGGATGCCTGGCAGGTGGGCTATTGGTAAATAAACCCGCAAAAACATACTTAAATTACACAGAAGATGAAGTGTACAAAGCACAGTCTGCCGTTCACGCTATTTCCGGCATGAACCGTAACCCTTCCCAAACCGCTATCCGTTTTGCTTTGCAGCAACAGCCTGTTACCGCTGCCATTGTTGGTGTTAGAACGATGGAACAATTGGACGATATTATTGCTGCTACGCATACACCCTTACTTACAGATAACGAAATGATTTATTTGCGTGCATCCATTCCTGTAAATTATTATGAACAGCATAGGTAACAGGGTGCCGCCTGAATAAAAATAAAGCCATTTGCACAGGCGGCTGCTAATAGGGTATACTGTTACCATACATTCGGTGGGGTTTACACGAATTTTATTTCTTTAATGACCGGCCGCATAGCATACCGGTTGCACAAGAGCGTGACACAAGGAACGGCGAAGCGTGCGATGGTGGCTGGCAACAATAAAATGTTCAAGCAGAACGATCAGTACCATCATTTGTACGATGCATGAAATAATGGGAAAGAGAGCTATAGGTTTATTGCTGTTCAGTGCAAAATAGCAGCAGTTGTTCCAGATCTGCTTCTTTATTGAAATCTATATTGTTTTTTGCAATGTATTTTTTTATGGCGTCTCTTTTGGAAGGGAAAGTATTATAAAATCCTTTTCTGTCTGCTTTTTCAAAACGATTATAAGGGTTCCCAATATACCAGCTCATTACTTTTTCAAAGCGTACATCCCTGTCAACTTTAAGACGATGTACTTTATCGCTGGAGTATATGCTTGAATAAGTGGTTACGGCCGAAGAGCCCGAAGAGCCGCCATAGGCAGTGCCCACTTTGTCGGGAATTTGAATCATTTGTTGTTTTACTGCAAGCTTATAAGAGCCGGAATGTGAGGTTTGCTGAAGGTATCCCTTATCATAGTAATATACGAGGGTATCAATGCTGATGTATTTAATCAGTGCGGGATCTGCAATGGCAAGCGTATCTCCATTCGTATTTAAAAACTGCATTTCATCAAGCAGGTAATTATAATTGAAGCGCTGTTTTACGGATGCACCTGATCTTAAAAAAGCTGTTCCTCCGGTAAATGCAGGCAATATGTATTTTGCTTCATCCGGTATTACTTCATCCGGCGCTTCGCCGGCTTTTACCAGGTGGGTTTTGTTTGCCTGTGCTGTGCTATCATTAGCATACCATATACACAACACAAAAATTAAAAGTATTCGCATAATACTTTTTTATACCTGCAAGGTATACCAAATAGAATTATAAATTAGTCCGGAGATTTCTGGTATAATGCCAATGATACAGCCGATAGTCCAATTTTGATTGCCTGTCCATGGCTGTTGTTCGGCAGTTCAGGCGGGCGTACCGATCCGGGCGGACGTCTGGTCGGGCAGGTGTAAGGCACGCCAGTTTTTTTGCATCACATTCATTGCCGCGCTTGTCACCGGACCTTCGGGGTAACCGATGGCACGCAATGCTTTTCCTGTTGTTTTTAACTTGTTCATTGTTTTTTTGTTTTGGACCACGGATATACAATATAGAGGTGTCTCAAATCTCTGCATTCATTTTTTGAACAACTGGCAAAATCGCTCAGTAACCCCGAAAGTACAAAGCAACTGGTTAGCAGGCTAACGGAGAAGGATAAGGTTTCAGGTCAAACCTATTTAAAAATACCTGTAGGCAGTGAGCAGATAATAGAAAGCGCATTACAACTGATCAGTGGGTTTTTGAGAGGACTGAAGCGTTAATTTTATAATTATATCGAAAGGTAACCCGGAGAGATTAGTGAGACTGTAGGTTGTTATTGGCGGTATCCGTCAAAAATGAATGCCACCTATTTGTACATTCCAAATGTACCAATAGCCAAGTTCTTCATTCAGCTCAAAATATACTTCCCAGTTCCCTTTTAAATTTATTGCATCATTTTGTATTGATCCGGTTAGTGTATAGTTGCCTTTTACAACGCAGGTTTTGTCGTTAATGGTACACAGTCCATCGCTGATTTCAATATCTTCCATTGTATCGTACGCTTCTTTAAACCGGTTCACCAGTAATTTAAAAGCATCTTCCGAAAGTGGATAATGATCATTTAACCGGAGGTTCTTACTCCTGAAGCAGGGCATATATTCAAAAGGTGTTTTTTTAAGTATGTATGCTACGCAGTCATCAACAGCATATCTTGTATTGTCGTACAGGTGATCGGGGTAAAACTCATCATAAATAAATCCGTGTGCCATACCGGGTATATTCATATCGCTCATTTCATGTTCAAATAATTCCTCGGTAGTAAAGCGGTATAATTCACGAACAGAAATATTGGGACTGCATGCGTTTAAGCTGATATGGTACTGGTGCAAATATTCCTGAAGCGTTTCCCAGGCCGCTTCTATTTCATCATCGCGTATTTCAGCTACAGGCTTAAAATGTACCGGCCGCTCTATCTTATCAAAAACTTTGATATACTTGGGATTTTGGGATTGCTTCTCAAATGCATGGATATAATTAAGGAATTCGTTTTCTACCTGCGGGGACAGGTGGGCGCCATCTTCTGTTTTCTCAAATTCGGCGCCGTTTTCCAGCATAAGCTTCATTTTCAGAAATTCGTTCTCTGCTTTCAGGCGTTCTTCATCATTGAGGTTATCAAACTCATTCATAAAAATGAATATTCAATAAAAATAAATAAAATATAAATAATACAATAATGGAATTATTGCTTAATTAAATTTAAGCTTTGATTTAAGGAAGTTATTTAACGGGGGCATTTTGGGGAGCGAATTGTTATGGCAGTATGTTTACTTTCAATTCCCTGACTACTTGCTGGATTGTAATATCCAGGTCAACAATAAGATTTTTAAGCACGGGCCCATTCTTCTTTTGTTCTGCAAATACCTCAATTTCCCTGATATTGTCTTTCAGCGAAGTTATATTCAGGTTATCAATATCGGGTTTTATACGATGAGCAATGGCATACATTTCACCAAAGCTGTGGTTGTTATACGCAATTTTAAGCTGGGTTACTGCCAAAGGTACCTGTTCAGTAAACACAAGAACCATTTGTTGTAATATGTTGCGGTTTCCTTTACTTACATCTTCAAGGAAAGACAGGCTGTAAAGAGCGGATGCCGGGGCAGTAGTTGCTGTTGATGTAATCTTTTCGGCTATACCATTTTTAAAAGGAATACAGGTAGCAATTTTATCAAGCAGATCTTTTTCGGTATAGGGCTTTGAAATAAATCCGTTCATCCCGGCTTCTATACACCTTTCTTCTTCTCCATTAACTACATTGGCGGTTATAGCAATTATAGGAATGGTTTGGGAAAGATTTTTTCTGATGTACTTCGTTGTTTCAAATCCATCCATAACAGGCAGGTGCAAATCCATTAATACAAGGTCAAAAGGACGGTTTCGTAAAAGTTGAACAGCATCCATGCCATTATCGGCTTCTGTAACTTTTGCCCCGGTTCCCTGTATTATAGCTGAAGCTAAAAGTGTGTTCATCTCGTTGTCTTCTACCAGCAGTATAGATATGTTTGTAAGTGGCCTCGGGTTCATAATCTGTTATTTACAGCATCGGGTTTACGCATTAGAAATAATGCCAGGCTGAACTATAATAATTTCTACGCTAATGTACTGTTTTGTTCAAAACTAAAGGAACCTGTTGTAAGTCTTCCTGGAAATGCGGATCAATTACAAAATTCCTGTTTTAGATAAACGGCAGAAGAAGAAATTTAGTGTTAGCCGCGGGATCATGAACCTGTAAAATGTCGGATGGGGAACGCATATTATCGCATATTGCTTCAAACCTGATTTGCTTGTTCCCAACAATCGGGTTTTGCAAAGTGATGCCAGGTCTGATAAAGAGATGAAATGTCCCATTCAAATAAGAAAGAATTGTTAACATCCCAATAAAACATTGTCATATACGTGATGTTAATAAGTTTTGTACTTAAATTTACGGCCTGATTTTTGTGGAGGCGCGTCCTTTTTTCACTTTATTTACCAGGTTCCAATAATTATATATTCAACTATGGCCCTGAGTCAGAGTTTACAACAAAAGCTGTTACAAAAGCTATCACCCCAGCAAATTCAACTCATGAAATTGCTGCAGGTTCCTACGGCCAACCTGGAAGAAAGGATTAAAGAGGAGATGGAAGAAAATCCTGCGCTTGAAGCAACCGAGGAAGACCATGATGCAGGAGAGGGAGAACTGGTTGATGAATTTGAAAGTGATAAAGAGGAAGATTTTGAAGCAGAAGGCAGTGAGGATGAATATGATAATATTGATATAAGCGAATATGTGGGCGAAGATGATGATGTAGCTGACTACAGGCTGAAAGACGAGAACTACCCGGAAATTGACGAAAAGCAAACACTGCCCTTTAAAATTGAAAGTACTTTTCACGAGTCTTTGCTGGAACAGCTCAGCATGCTGAATTTGGATGAAAAGCAAAGAAAAGTTGCAGAGCATATTGTGGGGAGCATAGATGATGACGGATATTTGAGGAGAGATTTTGGCGCCATTGCAGATGACCTGGCTTTCCGGCAGAATATTGCAGCTACTGAAGAGGAAATAGGTTTGCTGGTAAAACAGATACAGCGGTTTGATCCGCCCGGAATATGTGCGCGGGATTTAAGAGAATGCCTGCTGTTGCAATTGGAACGGAAAAGAGAAGAAGGCCGGGAAGTGGATATTACGATCAATATACTTTCGGATTATTTTGATGAGTTTACTAAAAAGCATTACGAAAAGATACAAAGAGGCTTAAACCTTACAGACGAAGATCTGAAGCTTGCTATTAACCAGATCATCCGGCTTAACCCAAAGCCCGGGGGAAATGTGGGCGATACCAATAAAGGGGAAAGCTATATTATTCCCGACTTCTTTATTCATAATAACACCAATAAGCTGGAGCTCACACTTAATTCGAAGAATGCGCCAGACCTGCGTATCAGTGAGGGATACAGGGATATGCTTAAAGAATATGACCGGGGAAGTAAAAAGGATAAGCGTCAGAAAGAAGCAGTCATTTTTATTAAACAGAAAATTGATGCGGCCAAGTGGTTTATTGATGCTATTAAGCAAAGGCAAAACACCTTGTTTACTACCATGCATGCTATAATGGATTACCAGTATGAGTTTTTTCTTACAGGTGATGAAACCACATTAAAGCCCATGATTTTAAAAGATATTGCTGAACGTACTGGATTGGATATTTCCACGGTAAGCCGGGTGGCCAACAGCAAATTCGTGCAAACAGAATTTGGTACCTACCGGCTTAAATTCTTTTTCAGTGAATCTTTAAGTACAGACAGCGGTGAAGAAGTTTCTACACGTGAGGTAAAGAAAATACTGAGTGATATGGTAGAAGGAGAAAGCAAGAAAAAACCGCTGAGTGATGAACGGCTTACAGAATTGCTGCAACAAAAAGGATATAATATCGCCCGGCGAACAGTAGCAAAATACCGGGAACAAATGAATATTCCGGTAGCACGCTTAAGAAAACAATTATGAATAGTTCCTTTGCTCCTGATACTGCTGCTGTATTACCGGCGGTAAGAACAGGCGCCCATTTTTTTTCCTGGCTTTTTCATCCTTTGCTGGTTGGATTATATATGGCCCTTTACCTTATTTACATTGATCCCGAATATTTTATTGGAATCAACGTATTAGGAAAAACACAGGTGCTTTTTATTTACATTATCAATAGCATTTTTTTCCCTCTGTTATCTGTGCTTTTATGTAAAGCATTGGGTTTCGTTCAGTCTGTTTATCTCAAAACACAAAAAGAAAGGATTATACTCTATGCCATAAGTATGATATTTTTTTTCTGGACTTTTTATGTATTTAAGAACAAACCGGGCATACCTGTAATTATGGCTCAAATGAGCCTCGGTATTTTTCTTGCAGTGATTATTGATTTTGTTGCAAATATCTTTTTTAAAATAAGCATGCATGCAACAGGAGCCGGCGGTTTAATGGGTTTATTTACTGTACTGTTATATACTTCTTCGGGATTTGTAAATATTCCCCTGGCAATTGCCATTTTTATTGCAGGATTAATCTGCACCTCACGCCTTCTGGTTTCCGATCACCGGATGGGAGATATTGTGTTTGGATTGATTGCAGGTTTTCTAAGCCAATGGATGGCATCGGGATTTCTGGGGTAAAAAATAGCGCTCCAAACAAATTGAAGCGCCGTAGCTTTATATGGGTTGGATTGATCTAATTTGCTGCTTTTTACCAAGGAATTTAATGAGCCACATTACAGTAAAACTGGGCATAAAATCAAGGCCCGGGAAAAACTCTTCCACAAAATTAAAAATACCGCCTGCCGCTCCTTTCCATCCGCCAAATAATTTATAAAAGATTAATCCTGATACAGGAGCCCAAATTATATCTCCAAGCTCACCTAAAAAGGGCAGGGCATAGCTCGCATACCCAAGTAAGTCCATTACAATACAAATCAATAAAGATGGTTGCTTTTGTGTTGTAGTCATTTCGCTATTAAAAAGTGAACATATTATTGACGAGTTTTGTCGCAAAAGGTTGCAAGCTTAAAACTATGCAGCCGGAGGAAGATTTAGTTTTCCCTGAATTTCTTCAAGCCGAAAGGGTTTTGAAATATAATCATCCATGCCCGCTGCCCTGCATTTTTCATAATCTGTTCTCCGGGCATCTGCCACCAGGGCAATAATGGGAATAGAACAATAAGGATCAGGCATTTGCCGGATGTGGCGGGTAGCAGTATAACCGTCCATAACCGGCATATTCACATCCATGAAAATTATTTCAGGGCTATACCTTCCCAATAGTTTCAATGCTTTTTCACCATTCGAAGCTTCTATCACGCTATATCCCAGGGTTCTTAATAAAACGGAAATCAGCAGCATGGTATCGGGATCGTTTTCTACTACCATTACAAGCGGGTTCCGTTCGCTGTTTTTTACCGTTCTTTCGTCCTTAGAATTGACAACAAGTACTTTTTTATCCATACGTTTAATTAAGATGTTATCAGGCGACCTGTTTTTGAGGCGCTTAAGGATAACCTTCTTTTGCAAATGTCATACCATTTACAGTAAACGCGGCGGGCAGTATTTTATTTAATTGTGAAATACAATAAGAGAATTTATTTGCCGGAGCTTATGTCGTACATATTCATCATTTACGGTAAACCTTGTTATCCGCTGCTAAAATAAAAGATTCTTTCCCGAAAAAATTTTTCCCAGATGCTCATAAGCCTTGGGTGTAGCTTCCCTGCCCCTTGAAGTACGCATAATAAAGCCCTGCTGAATCAAAAAAGGTTCATACACTTCTTCTAAAGTACCTTGTTCTTCGCCAACAGCCGTGGCGATGGTAGTAATACCTACAGGGCCGCCCTTAAATTTTTCAATAATAGTGGAAAGAATCCTGTTATCCATTTCATCAAGCCCATAGGTGTCAACATTTAGGGCTTTCAGTGCGTGCAGCGTTATGCCTTCATCTATAATGCCATCATTCAATACCTGCGCAAAATCTCTTACCCGCCTAAGCAAGCCATTGGCAATTCGCGGAGTTCCCCTGCTTCGCCCCGCAATTTCTTTTGCCGCTTCCTCAGATATACCTATCTGTAATATTCCTGCTGACCTGGTAATTATTTTTTTTAATATAGCAGCATCATAATATTCAAGCCTGGATTTAATGGCAAAACGGGAAAGAAGAGGTGCTGTTAGCAGCCCGCTCCTGGTGGTAGCGCCAATTAGCGTAAAAGGATTGAGGTTGATTTGTATACTACGGGCATTGGGTCCGGTATCAATCATTATGTCAATACGGTAATCTTCCATGGCAGAATAAAGATATTCCTCCACTACAGTGCTCAGGCGGTGTATTTCATCTATAAACAATACATCATTGGGTTGAAGATTGGTAAGCAAACCGGCGAGGTCGGCGGGCTTTTCAATTACAGGACCGGAAGTTTCTTTGATATGCACACCCAATTCATTGGCCACTATACGGCTTAATGTAGTTTTGCCCAGGCCCGGTGGTCCGTGAAAAAGGATATGATCCAGGGCTTCGCCTCTTATCCTTGCTGCTTTGATAAAAATTTTGATATTTTCAATAACCTTATCCTGACCGCTAAAGTCTGCAATTTCATTGGGACGTATATTGTTTTCAAATTCTTTTTCAACCGGACTCAGCGCTGCTTTATCAGTATTTAAATTAGGGTTTTGCATATTTCCATTTCAATTTGTTCAACTGCATGCTTTGCATAAACCGCTTACAACAACTTCTGTTTGGCGGGTTTTGTATCCGCGCGGTAATTTAATTTCCGGTACATGCACGTCTTCGAGACAGGTAGTAGTGCCGCAGTTGGTGCACATAAAATGTACATGATCATCATGGTGATGACCCTCTTCACAGTTGTCTTTACACAAAGCGTATTTAATAGAATTATCGGGCGTGGGAATGGTATGAATGATACCTTTTTCCATAAATGTTTGCAGGGTGCGGTATACCGTTACCCTGTCATATTTTTCTTCCGTTTTTGATTCTATATCGTGATGTGCCAATGCGCTGTCGCTTTGTAAAAAGAGTTCCAGTATTTTTCTTCTGCTGTCTGTTATACTTAACTGGTTCTTCTTTAATAAATCTGCAATATGCGGTTCCATATCTGTTTTGTTTAGAAGAATAGCATTAAAATGATATTATGCGGACTTTTGCTGAACCCGGCTACCGTGGATTCTCGTTTAATAAACCCTTAATATCAGTGATCAGTTTTTCAATTTCGTCTTTTTTCAGTCCATCATAAATTCCCCTCACCTGGCCGATCTTGTCAACTAGTGCAAAAAATTGTGTATGTATAAATTGTTCGTCAATATTGGTGGCATTGTTTTTGGGGTCGTCTAAAATATAACTTTCTCTTGCAGTTTTATATAAACTGTCTTTGCTTCCGGTTAAAAACCACCAACTTTTGATATCTGCTCCCAATGAATCGGCATACATTTTTAACCGCGCCACACTATCCGTTTCCGGATCAACAGTATGCGAAAGGATCAGGAAATCCTTTTCATTTTTAAACTGATCGAATACCCTTTTCATATTCCTGTTCATTTTAGGACAAATGCCTTCGCAGGTTGTAAAAAAGAATTCTGCTGCGTATACTTTGCCCGCTACATCTTTTCCTGTTATATGTTGGCCATCCTGTCTCTCGAACGAAAAAGGCTTAACGATATTTAAAACAGGCAAACGCGACTTTGAAGAATCTATAGTAGCGTATAAAAAAGCATAGAATCCGCCAAAAAGTAAAACAAAAAAGACCAGGTACAACCACGTTTTCCGCTTCATACGATAACAATTTTATACTTTGCAAAGTTACAACTGTAAGTGGTACGTTCCCTTCTTATAATAAAATGCCTGTACACCTGTTGCCGGTTTTGCTATAATTATTTAAATGCAACAAAGTTGCATAATTTTTATATATTTGCAGCCACTTTAACTACACGTATGTTCAGAATCAATTATGATGCCCTCGGTATTACTGCTTCTTTGGCCTGCGCCATTCATTGCGCCATATTACCTTTGATGCTCACCAGTTTACCCGTTTTTGGGATTAATATTATCCACAATTATTTCTTCGAATATTGTATGATAGGATTGGCCTTTGTTGTTGGCATGTATGCTTTATATCACGGTTATAAAAAGCACCATCATAAAACCCTGCCCGTAGTTTTTTTTAGCGCCGGGATTTCCTTTCTCCTGCTGAAAGAGCTGTTTCATAACTATCATATATGGCTCCTGATTCCTGCTGTTGGTTTGATTGTTGCCGCACATTACATTAATTATCGCTTATGCCGCAAAGCGGATCATTGTCACGCTAGTGACTGTACCCATACCTGATGAATGCTGCACTGCCGTAGCTATAATGTTTTTTAAGCGGGGGGCGGGTCTGGATTTTTTCCTTAATTTCATTTCCTTAAAACCATTCTTGCCATGACTACCCGAAGAACATTTATCAAACAAACCGGCTTATTCTCTGTTGCAGCTTTTGTAACCCCTTCCTCTTTTCTTAAAGTAAATAAAAAAATAGGAGTGCAACTTTATACGCTCCGGGGAGATATATCAAAAGATCCAAAATCTATCATTGAAAAAGTGGCCGCAATAGGTTATAAGGAAGTTGAATCTTTCGGCTATAATTCCGGGAAGTATTTTGGAATGTCGCCAAAGGAATTTTCCGCCTTGCTGAAAGCAAACGGGCTTGCTCATCCCAGCAGTCATTATATGCTGGCAAGCCTGTCCGGAAACTGGCAAAAAGCAATTGAAGATGCTGTAACTGCAGGGCAGAAATATATGGTGATAGCATATTTATTAGATACGGAGAGAAAATCAATGGATGATTATAAAAAAATTGCCGCTCAGTTTAATGTAGCTGCAGAAGCATGTAAAAAGGCGGGTATACAATTTGGTTATCATAATCACGATTTTGAATTCGTGGATATGAATGGTGAGCATGGCTTTGATATACTGTTAAAAGAAACCGATCCGAAGCTGGTAAAATTTGAGCTGGATCTGTATTGGGCCAGTTTTGCCGGGAAAGATCCCGTGGAAATGTTTAAGCAGCATCCCGGCCGCTTTCCGCTTTGGCACGTAAAAGATATGGACAACACCGGTAAAAAGTTTTTTACAGAAGTGGGGAATGGCGTTATAGACTTTAAGAAAATATTCGCTCATGCCAAAGAATCCGGAATGCAACATTATTTTGTGGAGCAGGATGAGTGCCCCGGCCCACCTTTAGAAAGCATCGAAAAAAGCTTTAAATACATCAGTAAAAACCTGGTTAGCTGATTCCCCCATTTTGTTTAATCAATTTTTCTTATAAACCAATACATATGTCCAGCAGAAGAAAATTTTTAACCAACGGTTCACGCATAGCCGCCGGCGGGCTTATATTATCTGCACTCTCTCCCAATGTGCTTGCATTTCATAAAAAAGGAGTAATGGCCGCCGACCAGGTTAACATTGGCGTAATAGGCATCAATGGTATGGGCTGGTCGGACCTGAAAGCTGCTTTAAAAGTGCCGGGTGTAAACCTCGTTGCATTGTGTGATGTAGATAAAAATGTGCTGGATAAACGTTTAAAAGAGCTGGCTGCACTGAATGTAGATGCCGCTAAAGTAAAAACCTACGGAGATTACCGCAAACTTTTGGAAAACAAGGATATTGATGCCGTAATTATAGGTACACCCGATCACTGGCATTGTTTACAAATGGTAGAAGCCTGCCAGTCCGGTAAACATGTATATGTTGAAAAACCAATCGGCAACTCTGTTACAGAATGCAATGTGATGGTGGCCGCACAAAAGAGATACGACAAGGTTGTTCAGGTAGGTCAGTGGCAAAGAAGCCAGCAGCATTTCAGGGATGCTATTGAATTTGTACATTCCGGGCAATTGGGTAATATACGAACGGCTAAAGTTTGGTGCTACCAGGGATGGATGAAGCCCGATATTGTTCGGCCCAATACTGCTCCGCCGGCAGGGGTGGATTATGCCGGATGGCTGGGCCCCGCACCTAAAAAACCATTCAATGCAAGCCGTTTTCATTTTAATTTTCGCTGGTTCTGGGACTATGCAGGAGGATTGATGACAGACTGGGGTGTACACCTCATAGATTATGCACTCTTTGGCATGAAGGCCGATGTGCCTAAAACGGTTATGGCTTTGGGAGGCAGGTTTGCTTATCCCGAATTGGCCGAAGAAACCCCCGATACACTTACCACATTGTATGAATTTGAAAATTTTAATATGGTTTGGGATCATGCTATGGGTATTGATAACGGGCAATATGGTCGCGACCACGGCATTGCCTTTGTAGGCAATAATGGTACCCTTGTATTAGACAGAGGAGGCTGGGAAGTAATGGAAGAAAAAAATTCGAAGAATAAAGTAAGTAAGCCGCATATCAATCCTTCCGAAAACGGGCTCGACAAACATATGCAGAATTTCATGTCAGTAATTCGTTCAGGGAAAATGGACGCGTTAACTGCCCCTATACAGGTAGGCGCAGATGTAGCAATTGTAGCTCAGATGGGTAATATCGCCTTTCGCAGCGGAAAACGTTTGGCCTGGGATAAAGCTGCGGGAAAATTTACAGATGATGCTGTAAATAAAGAATACCTGGCAAAGGCCTATCATAACGGGTATACCATTCCCCGGTTGTAAAATAACAAAAGGAGAACATATCGTTTTGTACAATGATTTGTTCTCCCTTTAAAAGATATTTCCCGTTGTGGTTAAACAGCCGGGGAAGATAACATCTTAGTAGCGACCGCCACCACCACGGTTACTGCCTGCAAATGAGCGCCTGTTACCGCCGTCATTGCTGTTGCTGCGTTCTTCACGCGGCTTGGCTTCTGTAACAGTGATAGGCCTGCCTTCAACAACACCTTTGTCTAATTCGCCGATAGCTTTTTTAGCTTCTTCGTCATTAGGCATTTCAACAAAGCCAAATCCACGGCTGCGGCCGGTAAATTTGTCGGTGATAACTCGGGCAGAAGATACTTCTCCATATTCTTCAAAAAAAGCTTTTAAGTCCTCGTCTACGACGTTGAAACTTAAATTGGAAACATAAATGTTCATACTAAGTGATTAAGTTTTACAAATGTAAATCTGAGAAAACAGGGAAGTAAAGACGACTGAACTATTAGCAGAAAATGCGTAGCAGATTGAATCATTTCATTACCGGAACTGTACAAACTCAAATTCGAGGCGCAAAGATAGGAGTTAGTTTTTATTTTTCAATAAATATTTTTTAAAATAACAATTGCAGGTAATTACCTTAGCCAATAAAAGGAATATGGCTCCAACAGTCATTTATTGTTATGATGCTTATTGCGGGTGGTGTTATGGTTTCAGCCCGGTCATCAGGAAAATGGAAGTGCAATATCAGGATAGTATTGGTTTCGAAGTGTTATCCGGTGGAATGATCCTTCCGGAAGAGCCCAGGCATATTGGCGTAATGGCAAATTATTTACTGAACACCTGTAAAACAGTGGAAGCACATACAGGTATCAAATTTGGAGAGGATTATTTATGGCATATTAATAATCCTGACAAAAGCGATTGGTTCCCCAGTTCTGAAAAGCCAGCTATCGCATTGTGTGTGATCAAGGACGAGCATCCCCGGCTTGCCGTTTCCTTCGCATCCGCCCTTCAGTATACCTTACATTTTGAAGGCAGGGATTTGTGTGACGATGAAGCATACCGCCATTTGCTGGATGATTATCAAATACCCGCGGAGCTCTTTTATAAAAAACTGCATAGCGCGGAGTACAGGGAAAAAGCATACTATGAATTTGCGCTGTGCAAACAACTTAAAGTATCCGGGTTCCCCGCTGTGTTTTTACAGATTACTGAAAAAAAGCTTTACGTTCTGGCCAATGGATATACTGATTATGTTACTTTAAAAACAAGGCTTGAAAATGTATTGAAGGAAAGCGGAATTTCCAATAATGCTCAATAAGAATGGCTTGTAAGCCAATGCTTTCCGTTAAAATCCTTATTTGCAGGGAGGTGCAACGTTATAAGGGCCTGAAATGTCAATAAGGTGTTTTTAATATTGGAATATAAGAGGTACTGTTTATGAAAAGACAATTATATATCCTCGCCTTTGTACTCTTTATTTTTAGTTGTAAAAAAGAGGGCGAAATTCACCATGATGTTTCAGGCGCGAAACTGCTATTTGTAAAGACCAAGGTTAGTGGGGGAGATATTATACAGGATGAAAACATTTACAACGAAAGCGGGAACATCAAAACCCGCATCAGCTATAAAGATTATACAGCAGGACTGATCTTCTCCAAAACGGCGTATACCTATGAAAGTGGTAAATTAATTCAATTGGATGAGCAGGTGGACCTCTCAGGCAGTACATTTTCCACCCAATACCAATACAGCCGTTCCAATTTTGAATATAACGGTAACCGAATTATACAAAGAAACCACTATCTGAAAATAGACGACGATTATGAACTGAGATCTTTTACCGTTTTTTCATATGATGATTTCGGGCACCCCGTTAAACAAACCCGGTATTCGGCAGATGGCGCGTTGTTTGGATATACGCTTTACACTTACGAAGGCAACAATGTAGTATTAAGTGAAGAATATTATAGAAACGAGTTCAACCCTGAACCGGTTCTTTCTTTTAAGCATAGTTATAGGTACGATAATAAAAATAATCCGTACAGGAAAGTCTATCATAGCATAGAAAATATTCCATTCTCTGTAAATGAGAATAATATAACTGAAACCACTTCTGTTAATTACAATAATTATCCTTCGTCAGCACAGGGTGTACGCAGCACCGCTCCAACCACCTATGTGTATAATAATTTGGGTTACCCTTCGCTGATGAATGAAAATGGCAATGAATTTATACTGGAGTACAAATAATTGCAGGGAAAGATATAAACTTGCCCAACCGCTTCCCCTGTTAATGAATATTTTCCTATAGGTTTGCCGCTCAAATAAACTTCCGGTATTTCCTTTTCCGAGCGGAAGGAATAAGCACTTCAATATACAGAACAGTGGATTGCTTGCGGGAATGAAGTTATACATTAATTAAAAGACGAGCGAGAATGGAAGAGAGCCGAACGCCACCAATTTCTGCAACAAAAATAATAGCTGCTTTTGCCGTTATTTATATTGTATGGGGATCCACCTATTTTTTTATTCGTATGGCCATACAGGACATGCCGGTAACAGTAATGGGAACGTTTCGTTTCCTTACTGCCGGCTTGCTTATGATAGGCTGGTGTTTGATCAATGGCGAGAAACTGTTTATATGGAAAGATATACTTTTTGCCTTTTTTATCGGGTTCCTTTTGCTCTTTATAGGCAATGGCGCAGTGGCATGGTCTGAGCAATTCTTAGCCAGTTCGGTAGTAGCCGTCTTTCTTGCGTCCGCTCCTGTTTGGTTTGTGCTGCTCGACTACGGCAAGTGGAAGGCGAACTTTACCAGTTCGAATATTATAGCGGGTTTGGTGACAGGGTTTATAGGTATCATTTTTTTGTTTAAAGAAAATATGGGTGATGCCTTGTCGGGGAATGGTGATAAATGGGAAGTAATTTCCATAGGTGTATTGGTTATTGGCTCCGTTGCGTGGGTTGCAGGTTCTTTATATTCCAAATATAAACCTGTTACATTTACAGGTACGGTTAATTCGGGCTGGCAAATGCTGGGGGCCGGATTAGCATATGCCATTACCGGCAGTTTACGGGGAGACTGGAATGATTTTAACTGGCACGGAGTTTCAACTTCGGCATGGCTGGCCGTTTTATATCTTATTACTATGGGCTCCTTACTGGGATACAGCGCTTATGTATGGTTGTTGAAAGTTCGGCCGGCCACACAGGTAAGCACACATGCTTACGTAAATCCTGTTGTAGCTGTATTGCTGGGTGTTTTTTTTGCCGGTGAAAAGATTTCCGCTCTTCAAATTACGGGGCTTGTTGTTATACTGGCAGGTGTATTGCTGGTAAACCTGGCCAAGTACCGGAAATAGCAATAAACCTGTTTCGTGCGGTTGTTTAACTGCACCGGGTGCCCGCATCATTTACAATATTACCAGTCTTTATCAGGCTGCCCGGGAACCGGGGCTTTTTGCATCATTTTATCGTGCAATTTTCTTTCCTGCTCTTCTAATGCTTTAAGCAATTGTTCTACCTGTTGCTTATTAAGTTTATTGGGTTTGGGTTTTGGCTGGTTCTCTCTTTGTTCTTTTTTCTCCTTTTGATTTTGCTGCTGCTGTTGCTGTTTCTGTTCATTTATTGCCCTTTGCAGATTTTCACGGGCAAGCGTATCGGAAGTGTTGATGCGCAGGGTTTGTTTATAAGCCGCTATACTTTCCTCCAGTTTTTTTTGTTGCGTTAGCGCCACTCCTTTATTATACAATAACTGCGATTGCAACTTTTTATCGGTTGTATGCCTGGCAGCCTTATCAAAAACAGTAGCTGCTTCTTCATACTTTTTATCTTTAAAGAGGGCATTGCCCATATTATAAGAAGCAATCACGTTGTTCGGATCTGTTTCTAATGCCTCCTTATAAGCCGTCACGGCTTTTTCATATTGTTGCAGGCGGTAAGCTTCGTTGCCCTTTCCAATCAGCCGGTTTATATCCTGTGAAAAAACCGGAACACCGAACAAAAGCATTATATATAACAGGCTCGGCTTCATGCTACGGGGTTTTCTTTTTTTCACTGATGAACAATTCTCCTGCAAGCCCGGCAAAAGCCAATACCAGGAACCACTGAAAAAAGCTGCGGTAATTCAGCAGGCTGTTATCTTGAATTGTTTTCTGCTCCATACCTGCAAACTGCTCTGTTATTTTATCCACTGCTGTTTCTATATCGTTTAATTGCTGATAGGTGCCACTCGCTTCATGTGCAATGTTTATCAATTCCTGTTCATTTAGCCTGGATATTACAATATTGCCATGCAGGTCGCGCTTGCTTTCGGCTGTAATGGGGTTCAAAATAGGAGATCCCTGGGCTGTGCCCACCCCTATTGTATTTATTACTACGCCATTTTGGGCCAACTGTTTTGCCATTTTAACAGCCTCTTCGTCATGGTCTTCGCCATCTGTTATCAATACCACCGCTTTATATTTTTTATCTTTTGCATTAAACCCGCTGTTGCATACTTTTAATGCATCACCAATAACCGTACCCTGGGTTGGTACTGCATCGGGGCCGGCATTGCTCACATACAATCCGGCAGCAGTATGGTCGGAGGTAAGTGGCATTTGCATGTATGCTCTCCCCGCAAAAATGACCAGCCCAACCCTGTCATTTTCCAGTTTATTCATCAGCTTACTTATAAACTGTTTGGACTTTTCCAAGCGGCTGGGTTTAATATCTTCGGCAAGCATGCTCCTGCTTACATCTAAGGCAATCATGATATCTATTCCCTGGCGGTTTATTTTTTCTACCTGGGTTGCAGACTGGAGATTGGCTGCTGCAATAATAAGGCAGCCAAAGGACAGCAATACAACAACAAACCTGGTCAAATACCTGCGGGGAGAAAAACCATGAATGAGCTGTTTTACCAGCCTTTCATCACCAATTTTTTTTATTGTGGTTTTCTTCCAGCGGAGTACTGCCTTAAATAGCAGTATCAATACCGGAATCAGCAACAGCAATAACAAATGTTCGGTATGTTCAAAACGTATCAACGTAAAAAAATATTAGCTGTTAGCCCTGAGCCGTCAGCTTTCAGCTTAAACGTACTAATGATGGGCTGATAACTCATTGATTGACCTTCTCCTCTCTCACAATTCACTCTTCACCATTCACATCTCTCCTCTACATCTTTCCTTCAAAAAATCCCTTCTGCTTAAGTATGCCATTCAGAATATTCAGCCGGATTGCGGGAATATCAGCCTCAGGGTCCGCTGTTTCAATGTTCAGCACAAAAAAATAGGGGTGCCGGTTTTCCTCTATCCATCCCACTACCCATCCAATGGCGTGGTTTTCGCCGTTAAATCCCCATCCTGTTTTATAACTTATCGTATAGTTGCTGTTATCTTCCTGCAACATCATGTCTCTTACTGCTTTCTGTACTCCTTTTCTAAAAGGAAGTTGATCGAAATATAGTTTTTTAACCAATCCCATTTCTTCATCCGGAGATACCTGAAGCGAATTATCTAACCAGAAAGAATCAATAGCCGGGCCAATTTTCATATTGCCATATTTAAGGCTGTCTATCCATTTCTGCATCGTATCTCTTCCTATACGCCGCGCTATTTCCTGGAAATGCGGAACGGAAGAGTACCGGAATGCCTGTGCCAGGCTTAGATCCTGGTTCCAGTTGCTTACATTTCTTTGTACACCATCCCACTTTATGATGGTGCTGTCTGTTGTTATTACACCCGTTTGCAATGCAACCAGCGCGTTTACTATTTTAAATGTAGAGGCTGGCAATATACGTGTGGTATCTCTCTTAAGATTGTATATCACAAATTTTCCCCTGCCGTTGTCAAAAAGAGCGAAACTTCCATTCACCTTATTTTCATCGAAATATTTTTTAAATGAATTATCCTGTTCTACGTTATTCATCGAACAGGAGGATAGTAAAATAGCAACAATTGCTAAAACATGGAAAGCAGAATATTTTATTTTCATTTTAATTGTGAGAATGTTAATTGTAAAAGAAACAGCAAATCAAACACTTTATTTAATCACTCCAAGTTCTTTTCCTACTCTGGTAAAAGCATCAATAGCTTTATCCAAATGATGATGCTCATGTGCAGCGCTTAACTGTACACGTATACGTGCTTTATCTTTAGGCACAACCGGAAAGAAAAAACCTGTTACATAAATGCCTTCTTCCAGTATGCGCGATGCCATATTTTGTGCCAATACAGCGTCGTACAGCATAATAGGAACAATCGGATGATCGCCTGGCTTAATATCAAAACCTGCCGCTGTCATTTTGCTTCTAAAATATTTTGTATTCCATTCTAATTTATCCCTTAACTCGGTAGTTTCGCTAAGCATATCCAGTACGGCAATAGATCCTCCCACAATACTTGGCGCTACCGTATTGGAAAAAAGATAAGGACGTGAACGTTGCCTCAGCATATCAATTACTTCTTTTTTGCCACTGGTAAAACCACCCGAGGCCCCACCAAGGGCTTTACCCAGGGTACCGGTAATGATATCTACCTTGCCCATTACATTCCTGTATTCATGTGTGCCCCTGCCGGTTTTGCCCAAAAAGCCCGTGGAGTGACATTCATCTGTCATTACTGCCGCATCATATTTTTCTGCTAAAGCGCAAATGGTATCCAATTGGGCAATGGTGCCATCCATGCTAAATGATCCGTCGGTTACAATAATTCGGTTCCTGGCTGCCCGGGCATCTTTTAATTTTTCTTCCAGGTCGTTCATATTATTATGGTCGTACCGGAAGCGCTGAGCTTTACAAAGTCTTATACCATCAATAATAGAAGCATGATTTAACGCATCGGAAATAATCGCATCCCTGTCATCGAACAGGGGTTCAAATACACCACCATTGGCATCAAAAGCTGCAGCATACAATATTGTATCTTCTGTTTCCAGGAAAACTGAAAGTTTATGTTCCAGTTCTTTATGTATATCCTGTGTGCCGCAAATGAACCGAACGCTGCTTAAGCCATAACCCCTTTGATCAATATATTTTTTTGCAGCTTCTATAACTTTTGGGTGTGAGGATAACCCGAGATAATTATTGGCGCAAAAATTAATAACCTTTTTTTTCTCTTTTTTTCCCGGCACAGCTACCTCTATATCAGCGCCCTGGGGACTTTCTATAATGCGTTCAGTTTTATAAAGACCATTTTGGCGGATTTCTTCCACTTCGCTGCGGATGCGTTCGGTCAATTTCCTGTTCATGTGCAAATATTTAAGCTGCAAACCTACGTGCTTTTTAAAAATAATGAGTAATGTAACATTTTACAGCCTGCTTCGTTTTATAAGCCATTTTAACAGTAATTAACATCTGTGGTTTTGGATATACATAATTTGAAATTAATTTCGCAACGTTTAAAAAATGAAAAAAAATTTAAATAAAATTATTTTTATGGCTGCTTTACTGGTCAGCAGTGCTTTGGTGTTCAGCTATGCCAGTCATACCTACAATAAAACGATGGATGATATTGCCTGTTCGCAGGCGGACGAAGCAATACAGGAAGAAAAAACACCTCAATCTGATATTCCTTTTCTGGAATCTTTAACACGGCATTTCTTAGTTTTGCATCACTAAATAGATAAAGGGTATAGAGAAAATCTACACAAGATGCCCGGCGTTTTCTAATGCCGGGTCTTTTTTTATTCAGGTATCAGGACAGGCAACTATAAACTTCCAAAGCACAAACTCCAAACTTTCAAGCCCCAATGCTTTCATTGTTTAAATTGATTATTTTGCTTACTTTAATAAATTCAATTGATCAGCAATGACATTTATTCAACTGGAATATATAACAGCCTTAGATGCCTTCCGGCATTTCACCTTAGCCGCAGACCATTGTCATGTTACACAGCCTACCTTAAGCATGCAAATTCAAAAGCTGGAGGAAGAATTAGGGATTATCATTTTTGATCGCAGTAAACAGCCCGTTATCCCTACGGCTATGGGCATTGAAGTAATAACGCAGGCAAAAAACATTCTTATCCAGAAAGATGCGCTTCATGAATTGATTGAATATAAAAAAGGCACGCTTACCGGCGAACTGCGTATAGGCATTATTCCAACCCTGGCGCCTTATTTATTACCATTATTCATTCAGCAGTTTGCCCTGAAATACGCAAAAGTAAAAGTGATTGTAAGCGAAATGACAACGGACATCATTACGCATTCGCTAAAAGAGGGAGCAATAGATGCAGGTATCCTGGTAACACCTCTTCAGCAAAAAGGAATAAAAGAATACGTGTTGTTCTATGAAGAAATGCTGGCATACGTGTCAAAAAAAAATGCGCTTTATCAAAAGCATTATGTGCTGGCCCAGGATATTGATCCTAATAAATTATGGCTTTTGGAAGAGGGGCATTGTTTCCGGTCGCAAATAGAAAACCTTTGTGAATTAAGAAAGCAAAGTCGTGCGGGCAGCCATTTTGATTATGAAACCGGAAGTATAGAAACGCTCAGGCGAATGGTAGACCTGAATGATGGCATTACGATCATACCGGAGCTTGCCACACTGGATATGCCGGCAAAACAGTTACAGCTTATCCGCAAATTTAAAAATCCTGTGCCTGTACGTGAAGTAAGCCTTGTCGTGCAGCGCGATTTTGTTAAGAAGCGGTTAATAGATGCGCTGCGGGGATCTATTCTTGCTTCCGTGCCAGAAAAGATCAAAAAAAACAAGGGCTCAAATATTATTGCAATTTAAGCGATCTTCATTTTTTTATTGGTGAATGTTATTTAATAAGCTGTCTAAGGCGTTATGAAACTGCGGGTAATCATTAAGGTTATTGTGGCCGGCATTTTCAATTGTAATAAACCTGTCCTTTGGATGCATAGCTGCTGTTAACCGGTGTGCATTGCTGTACGGGATCACCTTATCTTCTGTGCCGTGGAAAATGGTAACGGGTGCATTAACAAGTCCGAGATATTTATACACCGGCAATTTGTATTTGAGCAGGGTACTTATGGGGTATATGGGTATATAATGCTGTACCAGTGAAGTCATACTATAATAAGGTGTTTCCAGTATAAGCTGCTTACAGCTTCTCCTGGCAGCCAGCCAGGAAGCAATGCCTGTTCCCAATGATTTTCCGTATAGTATAATGCTGTCTGCCGGAAATCTTGAACGTGCCATAATATATAACTGCATGGCATCATCGTAAAGTTTTTGTTCGGTGAGGTGGCCTGTACTTTTACCAAATCCGGGATAATCTATCATCCATACTTCGTATCTGTTTGCAGTAAAATTAGGAGCATAGGTGGCATACCAGCCAATATTTTTGCGGTTACCATGAAAATACAAGACTACCCCTTTGGGCAAACTGTCGCTGGTAAGAAATTGTACCACGTTCATATTGCTTGTTTCGTCTGCGGTCACATTAATTTCCCTGTTAGGAACAGGAAAATCATAGGGGCTGTTACGCTCTACTGCCACGGGATGAAACAGAAAGCGATCCTGCAGCAAATAAAGGGCTATGCCGCACAGCAGGTAAACCACCAGGGTAATATTCAACCATTGCAGCCATTTTTTCTTTTTGCGCCATTGCAACCTGTTCACCATACTAATATTTCAAAATGTCTCTTATAAAATTGTGGTATTCGGGAAACGAAGGTAAATTATTATGTCGGCCACCATTGATCCGCAGTAAGGTAATTTTGCCGGGATTGAGTTGTTGCAGTTTTTCGCTGTGGCGGATAGGTATGAGCCAGTCTTTTGTGCCATGAATAATATAGATGTGGCAGTTTCGCTGAGGATCTTTGCTTCACTGCGCCTTCCTGTGCTTTTGCCAAATCCCCGATAATCTACCAGCACCACATCATACCGGTACCTGTAAAAATCTTTGGCATATTTAACCCATCCTTTAATGCTTCTGCTGTTGCCGTGAAAATAGAGGATAAGTCCCAAAGGGTCCTTTACATAAAAATGCAGTCCGTTAATGCGCACTCCGGGTTGTATATCAAAAAACAATTCTTCAAAAGGGGCATCATAATTAAACTTAAAATCGGCGGGTAACCTTTCAGGCTTAAAAATAAACTTGTCCTGTATGAAATAAAGAACAATAGTTAATACGATAATTCCTCCAATGATATATAAAAGCGCAGCAGGCAATGCAACAGGTAGTTTTATTGCATGAAATTACGGAAACCGATAACAGCTTTCAGCCGTTAATCAGCGAATGTATACTATTCCTGATTTCGGATTTGTTGATTTCTGATTTTTAGTTTACCGTGTATTCCTTCGGATTTCGGATTTGAAATTTCGGGTTTGAAATTTCTTTGGTTCTTGTTTTTTGTGATTTGGTTCTTCTGCTACCGACCCCGCCTGGCGTTGTCATCATTGAACAATGCCAGTGGCTTAAATGCGTTTGACACGCAGATCAGTCGCTGTGTATTCTCTTAAGGTTCAGCTCAGACAACGGGGCCACAATAAGCGGGAACTTTTCTACGGTTACATAGCTGGCATCTAATCCAAATCCCCTTTCTTCGGATAAGCTTACTTCCTTAATCCAAAAGTATCCCCGCATGATAAGCGTTTCCCAGAAAGGCAGTTCGTTGTCCATGCTAAGGAATTTTTCCATTACAATAAACTGAAAATCGCCAACCACATTATTGCGTTGCAGGCTTTCGTAACGGCTGGTTATATTTACTTCCTTATTGGCTACCATATCTTCCACTACTTTCCTGAACATAAGATTGATGCGCGGTTCAACGCGAAAGCCCAGCCGAAATTCAACGCGGATTATCTCATTGGGTATAATGGTTTGCACTTCAAATTCGCAGGTATAGGGATTGTCTAAGGTATCTACATGCACGAACCAGTATATATCGGCCCGCTTGGGCTTCCTGTTTAAAATAGAATAGATGATTTTATGTTCAATTTCTTTGGGATTATTGGCGCTGGTAAGGTATACAAGGTGCGTGGCGTATTTGGTAACAGAAGTGTCGTTGCTGAGTTCCTGCAGCATGGGTATATAGTCTTCTAACCGTACAAATTCCACATAACGGTTCTTGATCTTCCGGCTTCTGAACCATATATACATGATCAGGAACATGAGTCCGCCAATGACTACTGTAATATAACCTCCATGAGTAAATTTTTGCAACAGGGCAAATAAATAGCCCCCTTCAATAATGGCATATCCTATCAGGAAGAGCCATATCCATGCAGATTTTACACGGTGGCTAACTAAGTAATTCGCAAACAGTATAGTGGTCATAAGCATAGTAATAATAATGGCCAAACCGTAAGCAGCTTCCATACGGGAAGAAGTTTGAAAATATAATACTACACCTGTACAACCTATGAATAACATGGTGTTGAGCCAGGGAATAAATAACTGACCCTTTTCTTCAGAAGGATAACGTATTTTTAAGCGGGGCCAAAGATTAAGACGCATAGCCTCACCTATAAGGGTAAATGAACCTGATATCATGGCCTGGCTCGCTATAATGGCCGCACCGGTTGCTATAATAACACCGGGAATGATAAACCAGTCGGGCATCAGGTCAAAAAACGGGTTAATAGACGAATGAATTGCCGCCGGCACATTCAGGTTATTTTTTAGCAAGCTGGCACCCTGCCCGAGATAATTTAAGAGCAAACAGGTTTTAACGAATATCCATGATATGCGGATATTTTCTCTTCCGCAGTGACCAAGGTCACTATATAATGCTTCAGCACCGGTGGTACATAAAAAAACGGCGCCTAAAATCCACAAGGCACCCGGATTAGAACTTAACAGCTTAACAGCATACCAGGGATTGAAAGCTTTAAAAATAGAGAGATCATCAAAAACATGCCACAGTCCGAGTACGGCCAGCATAGTAAACCACAGGCCCATTACAGGTCCAAAAAATTTCCCGATGGATGCTGTGCCGAATTGTTGCAGAAAAAAGAAGGCGGATAAAATAAATATAACAATATAGATAATGTACTGGCTGAGATTATGAAAAGCAGGAACTTTTTGCAAGCCTTCAATAGCGGAGGTGATCGTTATAGGAGGCGTTATCATTCCATCTGCAAGCAAGGCCGCGCCGCCAATCATGGCAGGCAGCACCAGCCATTTTTTTCGTCGGCGCACCAGGGCATACAAAGCAAATATGCCACCCTCCCCTTTATTATCGGCCTGCAATACAAGTACTACATATTTGATGGTAGTTTGAAGCGTAATCGTCCAGATAATACAGGACAGACTGCCTATTATCAGGTCTTCTGTAATGGCTCTGCCAGTAATAATGGCGTTAAAGACATATAAGGGAGACGTGCCAATATCGCCATAAATGATCCCAAGTGCAATAACTAGTCCGGCAACGGTAGCTTTATTGGTATGTTTGCCCACGGCTGAAATACAGTTAAGTTATATTCTAATGCTCTAAACCAAACGTCAAAGGTATAGGGTAAATTACAATCGTAAACAGAAAGTTCGCAGGATTTATATAACCCCGCAGGGGCTGGTGGAAAACAATATTTATAAGTTTGGTTAAAAATAATGCAGAGGTAGTATCCAATCGCCCAAAACCATCTAATTTGCAACCGGATGCTGTATATTTAAGAAAAAAAATGATAAAAATGGGGCATAAGAAAATTATCATATCAGCTTTAATGATGCTGGCATTGCCCATTTGGGTTTTGGCCCAGCGTATTCATTATTCAGACCCGGGAAGAGACGACTACCGCCAGGTGAATTTTGAGATCATTGGAAAAGTGAGCAGCAATATAGTAATCTATAAAAATTACAGGTCAAAAAATGATTTATCCATATTTGACAACGAAATGAAATTAAAGGATAAAATTAACCTTGATTTTTTGCCGGATAAACTCATTAATGTGGATTTCGTTCCTTACCCGGATTTTTTCTATATGATATACCAATATCAGAAAAGAAATATCGTGTACTGTAATGTGGTAAAAATGGATGCCGCAGGACAAAAACTGGTAGGCCCGGTAGAAATTGATACGACACAAATTGGCGGTGCAAGCGACAATAAAATTTATTCTACCATATACAGCGAAGACAAACAGCATATCATGGTGTTTAAAATCAATAAACGGAATGAACGGAATTACTTTTTTACCACGTTGCTCTACAATGACAAAATGGAGTTCAGGAAAAAAAGCAGGCTGCAGGTGACCATGTCAAAAAAAGACGCCGTATTCAGTGATTTTATAGTTGATAATGACGGCGATTTTGTTTTTACGCGTTGTAGCAGAAACGGCAGCCGTGACAATATTTCACGGATGGATCTGATGATAAAGCCCGCTATGGCAGATAGCTTTCGCGTGAATGATATTCCACTTACCAATAATTTCTTGGATGAAGTTAAAATCAAAGCCGATAACATCAACAAAACGTATCTTCTCAGTTCCTTATACTATAAACAACGCAGGGGAAATGTGGAAGGGTTATATATAGCTATATGGGATAAAGCACAAAACAGGGTAAAAGCAGAGAACTATACTATATTTAATGATGAATTGAAGGAAGATGCAAAGTCTGAAAATACTTCGGCAAAAACGGCTTTTAATGATTATTTCATACGGCAGGTTTTGCCCAAAAAAGACGGCGGATTTATGATTGTGGCAGAATTGTTTTTCACTTCTTCCCGTGGCAACAACTGGAACCGTTACGATTACCTGTATAGTCCGTACAGCATGTCCCCCTATTCATCATACAACAGCTACTGGAGCCCTTACGGTATGTATGGTAATCCCTGGAACAGATGGAATTATGGTTCAAGTACAAGATACTATAGTGAGAACATTGCACTTTTTTCATTTGATCCCAATGCAAGCATTGAATGGAGCAACATATTGCACAAGAGCCAGTTTGATGACAATTCTTCTGATGCCCTGTCTTATCTTATATACAATACCGGCGGGGAGATCAATTTCTTATATAACCAGCTCGAACGCCGGGTTAGGCTACTATCTGAGCAAAGTGTAACGCCTAACGGCAGCGTGAAACGTTCTCCAACGCTTAAAAATTTAGATAAGGATTTTGAATTTTTGCCCAAATATGGTAAGCAGGTAGGAGCCCGTCAGGTAGTGATGCCATGTATGTACAGGAATTATATTTGCTTTGCAAAAATTGATTTTTAAAAAAACATTCCTGTGACAGGCTCTTTTAAAACCAATACGCCGGTTAATATACTTTTATTGCTGGCATATGCATTTGTTCTGAAATGGTATTCTTTTCTGCATCCTCATATTCCGCTGACGCAGGCAACAGATGGATTTTTATACCTTAAATTTTTGAATTTCCTGCTGCCTGCAGGCCAATCCGTGCCTGTTGTTTATCCTTTTATTGTACTGGCATTAACTTTAACACAGGCCATTACATTTAATAACCTGATCAACAATGAGAAACTGCTGCCAAAGCCGAATTATTTGCCGGCTATGGCCTATATTCTTATTACTTCTCTTTTCCCCGAATGGTGGCAGTTATCCTCTACGCTTATCATTAACAGTTTGCTTGTTTGGGTATGGGCCATGCTGAGCAGGTTGTTTAATCATCCCCGGCCCAAGGCCCAGGTATTTAATGCAGGTATGCTGGTGGGATTAGCTTCTTTCCTGTATTTTCCCGCCATTGGGTTTTCTATGCTTATATTTTTTGCATTAATTACTCTAAGGCCTTTTTACCTGAGTGAATGGCTGGTGGCTATACTGGGTATTCTTACTCCTTATTATTTCTTGTTCGCTTTTCTTTTTTTGGGTAACACCTGGAATCCGCTTACCTACCTGCCTTCTATTTCTGTTAGCTTTCCAAAGTTTCTGCAGGACGTATGGGCCTGGGGTGGCATCATTCTTCTTATCGTTCCTTTTTTGGTCAGTGGTTTTTATATCCAGGGTAATATCTTACGCATGCTCATACAGGTACGCAAAAGCTGGAGCCTTATGCTGATCTACCTGCTTATTACATTGCTCATTCCGTTCATCAATTTTTCCTCTACTTTCGAATACTGGATTTTATGCGCCCTGCCTTTTGCAGCTTTTCATGGGTATACTTTTTTTTATGCACAAAAGAAATGGCTTCCGGCGGCGTTGCATTGGGTAATGGTTGTTTTTATTCTGGCATTAAATATATGGGTAAGCGTATTCAGGGCTTAAGGATTATTCGGTGCAGTGAGTATTATACATGTAAAACGCTCTCTTTCCCGGGCATCACCTCATATTTGCAATTACCAATCTCTATTTTTTTAACTCCTGATAAAATAATACAATGAGCGGAAAACTTAAGTCCCTTAAAAATTCCTCAAGACGAAAATTCATTAAAAACAGTTCCATTGCTGCCGCAGGTTTTTTTATTGTACCCCGCCATGTATTAGGTAAAGGGCATATAGCGCCGAGCGATAAGTTAAACATAGCAGGTATTGGAGCGGGAGGCAAAGGAAAGGGTGATCTTTCGGCATTTGCCAAAAGCCCCAATGTAAATATTGTTGCTTTGGTAGATGTGGATGACCGCCAGGCGGTGGAGTCAAGAAAAAATTTTCCCAAAGCCAAATATTATAAAGACTTCAGGGAGATGCTGGCAAAAGAAAAGAACAATATAGATGCCTGTTCTATCTCCACGCCTGATCACACCCACGCGGTTGCAACTTTAGCGGCTATGCATTTGGGTAAGCATGTGTACACGCAAAAGCCCCTGACGCACGATATTTATGAGGCCCGTATACTGGCGCAGGCGGCAAAAAAATATAAAGTGATTACTCAAATGGGTAACCAGGGCGGATCGGGGAATGGGGTGCGCAGGATGCAGGAGATATACGATACCGGCATCATCGGGCACGTAGATAAAGTGCTGGCCTGGACTAACCGTCCCGTATGGCCGCAGGCTATACCGGATCCGGGCACTTATAAAATTCCGAAAGAGCTCGACTTTGATCTCTGGCTGGGCACCGCCCCCAAAGTTGATTATAAACCCAACTATTTGCCCTGGAACTGGAGAGGCTGGTGGCCTTATGGTACGGGGGCTTTGGGTGATATGGCATGCCATATACTGGATCCTGTTTTCCGGATACTGCCTATTGATTATCCTACTTCGGTGGAATGCAGTGTAGCAGGTACCTGGACGTTTATTCTGAAAGAGAATGACCATAACCCCGACTGGACTCCTTTTTCTACCAACATTCATTTAAACTATCCCCGTAAAGATGGGAAAGGTGATATTAAAGTAAGCTGGTATGATGGTGGCGTAATGCCCGAAGTTCCGGAAGAGCTGTTGCAGGGTGAAGCCTTTGGTAATTCTGATGGCGGCGTAATGTTTATTGGCAGCAAAGGCA
The DNA here is from genome assembly GCF_009192765.1 of Agriterribacter humi. Classification (GTDB taxonomy): domain Bacteria; phylum Bacteroidota; class Bacteroidia; order Chitinophagales; family Chitinophagaceae; genus Agriterribacter; species Agriterribacter humi. The sequence continues at coordinate 175,487 of NZ_VOHQ01000003.1, forward strand.
AGTTGCTGGCTGATTGCTATGGCGCTAATCCTCGGCTTTTACCCCTTAAAGAAAATGCATTGCTCAGTATTCCCGAAACGATCGTTAGGGTTCCTGATGAAGATCATTACCTGCAATGGGTAAACGCCTGTATTGCCGGATATGGCAATGCGCAAACCAGTTCGCCATTCGAATACGCCGGTCCGTTTACCGAAAGCATATTGATTGGCAATGTAGCCATACGCAGTTGGATGCTTAGAGATAATCCGGGAGGCAGGCGAACTGCTGACAAATACAATGGACGTAAAAAACTGTTGTGGGATGCAGCCAGTATGAAGGTTACCAACTACGACCTGGCCAACCAGTTTGTAAAACGCGAATACCGTGAAGGCTGGGATCTTACTTTATAAATAAATCCCCGTTATACCCCGTTTTTTTAAATGGTCAACCCTGGATTTTTAATACTTCCGGGTTTGACCTGTTTATACCCGATTTTAAAAGTATCCGATGGGTTTACCCTGGATATTAAACCCAAATTACATTATACACCAGCCACTCTTTTTTTGTATTCTGCCAATGCTTCCTCAAGCCTTTGTTTGGCTGTAGTATCACCGGGTACATTATGTGAAGGATGAATATGGAGTTTTACACCTCTTTCGGCCAGGATCTCGGCCACAGTAGTAACGGTCATCCATACGCAGGTTACAAAAGCCATGGTTGAAACAGGGCCTATTTTATCCTGGTGATTTTTTAAGGGTACGCTGGCATCGCCGGCAGGTGCGCAGGTGTCCACTACCAGGTCGGCAATTTCAAAAATATTTTTGCCGCTCGAATGACGGGTTTGCTTTCCTTTGGCCTCGGCAGCAGATCCAAATGCAATAACTTTCATGCCTTGTTTTCTGGCTTCTAAGGCCACATCAATATTTACATTATTTATGCCGGAATGAGAGAACAGCCACATGGTATCGCGTTTATCAAATGTATGGCCCTTCATGATCTCTATACCATAGCCTTCTACTCTTTCTAAAAACACAAACTGGTGCACACCCATTTGCCCGGTAATATTGGTAAAGAAAGTAAGGGGCAGCTCAACAATAGGGTGAAAGCCCACAAATCCGCCAATTCGCGGGTACATCTCTTCAATAGGCAAAGTGGCGTGCCCGCACCCAAATGTATGCACCCACCGGCCACATTCAATGCTGTCGGCCATTATTGCTGCGGCCTTTTTTATGTTTTCCAATTGGGTATTTTCAATTTGCGACATAATATCCCTGGCGTTTTTCAGCCATTCCAATGCTAACATGAGATGAAATTTTAAAAGTGAATATTTAATGTATTTTTTTAAAAATAAAAATGAAAAGCAATACCATTACCACGAGTTCAGTATACAATATCGTAATAAAATGTTGTATACCATAAGTTGCTGCCACTATGCCCATCAGGTAATTAACCAGGATGTTTCCGGTAATAGCAATTACCAGCACCAGGCTAAATGCGGTGCCCGATAAAGCGGCATAACGATTACCCACTATCCCCAGCATAATGGGGAATCCTCCGGCAATGCCTGCACCCAGCAATAATAGTCCCGAAAGCGCAGTAAAAAAAGAGGCAGTCGCTTGCAGAAAAATGATCCCGCCAAGGAATAAGCCGAAAGAAAACAATAAAATATTTCTGGCAGTAATTTTTCGAAAAACGGTTCCCGTTAATAAGCGCATCAGCGTCATACCGGCAACACAGGCCGAAAGGGCGTACAACGCATTGCTTTCTGAAAGGTCTTTTCGCTCAATCAGAAAAGCAGTTGTCCAGTTGTTTACAATTGCCTCAAGGCTGCTCTGGCAAAAAAGATAAAAAGCAACCAGCAGCAACACCGTATCTTTTAATAAACCGAAGCTTCTTTTCAAAGGTAAGCCCTGTGTTATTTTGGGTGAAGGAAAGCGGATGAGCAGGTAAAACAATGCAACTCCAAATGCGATGACGGCTGCTCCCGAAAGAATGATGGGGTAGGTGTAATACTGTTTCAGTATGCCGAGCACAAACGGTAAGCCCAACGCCCCGATCCCAAAAGATACACCCAGCAGGCTGAGGTTTGCGCCTTTGTATTCATCACTAATATCGGCAACTACGGCATTGGTAGCCCCGTTGATGATTCCGCCGGCTAATCCAAAAATAAAGATGGAGAACTGAAGCCATTCGGTGGATGGCGAATAAGCGATGCCTGTAAAGCCTGTTGCCAGCAACAGGCAGGCACTGACCAGCAATATCTTATATCCATACCTGTCGCATACAGGACCAAAAAAAAGTGAGCCTGTAAGCAGCCCGGCAGGAAGGATGGCAAACAGTGTTCCCGCCTCCAGTTTATCTAATTTAAAGTTTTGCTGCAATCCCTGCGATACGCTGCCTAATGTAAGCAGTGCGATACCAAAAAGCAACAAGCCGCAACATGCAGAAATGAAAAGCGTTGTTTTATTGTATGTTGCCGGAGCCATGGTTATATTTATTTTTTGAAGCTAAAAATGCGGCGCCATACAAACACGCTTCGTCACCTAATGCAGAGGGCTCAAACTTTGTGTGCTTAATGCTAACAGGCTGCGCCCAGCGACAGGCTTCCTCCATAATATCTGGTAAGAGCTGCAATGCGGGGCCAAACACACCTCCGCCAAAAATGATCTTTTCAGGATTAAAAAGACTTACCAGGTTAGCTGAAGCCATTCCCCAGTATTGAATGCATTGTCTTATTATTTTTATAGCGGCAGGATCGCCATAGCTGTAAGCATTAAATACATGACGGGCTTTAATGTCTTTTAGAGGAATGCGGTTTAGTAAGCTGGTTGTAATTTTTTCTGACTGCAACAATTCACGGGCCGATTTGGCGATGCCTTCTCCCGAGGCATGCTGTTCAAAGCAACCACATGATGTATATGCATCTCGAAAAGGTGTAGTTAATGCCATCCAGCCAATAGCTCCGGATATACCCTGTGCTCCGTTTATGATATTACCATTAGCCATAATGCCCGCACCTATTCCTGTGCCTACAGCAAGAAAGATAACGTTATTGCATTGGCGCGCATTTCCTTTCCATATTTCTCCCAGGAGGCTACATGACCGGTCGTTATCAATAATTATACTGGTGTCTTTACAGTTTTGCTGCAATTCATTCAACAGCGGGTACGCTTCCCACCCTGGTATATTGGGCGCCCACACGGTGCCGCTTGCCGGATTACTGATACCTGGTACGGCTACACCTGTAGCCAATATGCCATCTCCTTTTTGCTGCCATTCAGATTGCAGTATGTTTATCTTTTGAGTAATGAACACTCCCACTTCCGTACCCTTCCTGTTTTCAAGGGATGCTTTTTCTTTATGCAATAACTCGCCGCTTTCCGAAAAAACACCTGCTAATAATTTTGTTCCACCCAGGTCAATACCCAGTACAGCCATAGCAAATACAATTTTTAATGATCAGTAAAAGCATTAAAGGGCGGATGTTTTTGTAAGTTAAATTAAATGTTGCAGCAATAGAATAAAAGTAGGAGGCGGTTTCAGGTAGCGTATAGAAAAATACAGTCCGGCTTTTTCGGACTGTATTTTTCTATCATTGTTATACATGTATAGGTTAGTATATATTTTTCAAAACGGGCAACTGCTCTTACCAACCCGGAGTTTGGCTAAGGGTATATCCTTTTTCCTCGTATTGAATAATCTGAGACTGCCCTACAGGCGCTAGGTAAGATTGTTCCGTAAAAGGATTCCTGTTTTGCGCATTGTCTACCATCCAGAAACCTACTAACGAAGCAGCATTATTGCCATCATAAGTAATAACTGTGCCATCCGGTTGCTTAACTTTTGTTCTGCCAATATAGGCATCTGTTAAATAAGCCGGCGCTTCAGCCTGCACATTTACCCACGGACCAAGGAAATAATCGGGGTTGGTGCTGAAATCCATATACTCAAGCTTCTTCCATCTTTTAAGGTCTAAAAGCCTTGTATGTTCAAATACAAACTCCATTCTTCTTTCGCGGCGTATTTCCCATATCAGGGAAGGCACATCTGCATCCCTGTCTGGATCATTGGGTAACGCTCCTAACATCAATGGCGCTGTTTGTTGCACACCTTTATCAGCAGCCGCAGCATCAAGCGGGCGCAGGCGAATGGCATTAATGGATTTATCAATATCCTCCTGTGCAACAGGGCTGCCGCCAAGGTATTCCGCTAATACTGCTTTTGCTTCTATCCAGTTTAATACTACTTCCGCCAGTCGCATAACAGGAGCATCACTTGTATTGGTATTGCTGCCCCAGGCAGCAGGATAGGTTTTACCTATATAAGTTATCGCGTCTCTTGAGGCAAACTTAAAGCCATACAAAAGCGTAGCGGATGGTGTAAGGGCTTTATCAACAAATGAGGCTTCAAAGCGGGGGTCTCTTGTTTTTACAAGGTCGGCAATTGTAAAGCTTTCGGCATCCGGTACGCCCGAGTTTTGCCATACTTTCCCGTCATTGGCAATAAATGATTTGATCAGCACAAGATTAGGATCCACACCCACCACTTCTGTTCCATTTGAATAAGAGCCAATGCAATGGGTTACCGTTAATGCCGCGTCATATACCCTATACAACAATACTTCAGGATGGCCTGCCAGGCTTTCTGAAGAAAACAATGATTTGAGATCTCTTCCAAAACTATACTTATTGCTGTTCATCACTATCTCCGCGGCCTCTACCGCAAAATCTAAGTATTTTTTTGCTCTTGCGGCATCTAACCCATGGTAATGCTGGTAAGTGCCTTCAAACAACATGAATCTTGAAATAAATGCTGCAGCTATATATTTGTTTAAAAATTGTGCGCCGTCATTCTCACGCATATTGCCCAATGCGTATTTGAAATCTTCATACACATTATCCATCACTACTCCGCGGTCGTCCCTGTCTTTGTATAAGGCCGGTAAGTCATCGTCGGCTAGCACCTTATCGAAATACGGAACATCTCCGAAAACACTTACTAACCGGCTGTATTCAAATCCCCTGAAAAAACGGGCAACTGCTGTCCAGTGCTTGTATGCATCTTCAGAAATGCCGGATTTGGCTTCGTTTTCGAGGCGGTCGAGCAGAATGTTCGATTTTCTTACCCATGCGAAATCCCAGGTGGGCCCTGCATAAGTTTGAAGCCAGGCTGCAGCTTCTGATGTGGATCCTCTTGATGTGGGGACGCTGCTTTCAAAGCTGGACTGTACATTTTTGCCGGTAAGATCATCTGAAAATGTATATCCTCTTACCGGGGTATAATCCGCCGTGAATGACGTATTATATCCACTGAAATAATAAGAATAATAGCTATTGACATACATGCGGATATCATCTTCATTCCTCCAGAATTGCCCGTCTACATAGCTGGTCAAAGGAGGGCGGTCGAGTATATTTTTATTACAACCTGCCAATAAAATAACTGCCACCAGGCTATATATTAATTTTATGTTCTTCATCATGATCAAGTTTAAAAGTTTAATTGAAGACCTGCAGAAAAGCTTTTAAAAGCGGGCACGCCTGTACCTGTGCGGCCCAAATTATAATTGGATTCATTCCACATGGAATAGCCACTTATGCTTTCAGGGTCAATAGGTAATCCCCCTAAGTGATCCCAGGTAATAAAGTTCTCCAGTGCTACATACACTCTTAAAGTATTAATGTGTGCTTTGTTAAGCAATGCTTGCGGCAAAGAATACCCGATTGTTAGGTTTTTTAAACGCATGTAGGCCATGTTCAGCAGGTACCTGTCCTGCACCTGCATATTGTTGGCAGTATTGCTGCCGGCATTGTTGTAAGCAGCGGGATAAAAAGCGTTTGGCGTTTCGGGCGTCCAGTAATTGCCCGCAATAGTTTCCGGCATGGCGCCATCCGAAGATTGAAAGCCCGGAATGCTTAAAAAGCCCTGTCCCCAGATCTTACGGCTGGCTACTCCCTGGAAAAATGCGCTGATGTCAAAATTTTTATAATCAGCTCCTATTCTGAAGCCATACTCATACCTCGGGTTGGAGTTTCCTATTACCTCCAGGTCGCCGTGATCGTCTAACGTACCTTTACCATTATTCAGTTCTCCGTCTCCATTCACATCTTTAAACTTTACATCACCAGGGCCAAACCTGAAGTTGGCGGAGTTTTGCAGGTATGCCTGGTAAACAGGTTTTTTGCCATCTGCCCCGGGTTTTAACTGGTAAGCCTGTTTGCCGGCATACAAGGCGGTTTCAGCATCGGTTAATGTGATCAATACAGGCTTGTTTGAGCCATCTGATACAAAATCGTCTGTTTGATATAACCGGTCTGTACGATATCCCCATATTTCACCAATCACTTTACCATTATAATTTCCTGTAACCTGGGTACCGGAACCATAAGCAGTTAAAGTTGTTTTTGAATCAGAAAGGTTACCGCTGATGTGTATGCCCATTCCATTTTCAAATCTAGGGTTAAAAGACACAGCCAGATCCCAGCCCCTGGTCTTTAAAGAACCATAATTGCCTTGCGGGGCACCGGTGCCAAAGGTTAATGGAACGCCCTCTGCGGGCACAATCATGTCATTGGTATTTCTCTGAAACAGGTCGAGGTTTACATTCAGCTTACCATTAAGAAATCCGGCATCTACACCAATGTTGGTGGTTACAATATCCTGCCAGCGTATCCTTGAAGCAACTGCTGCCGGCGACCCAACATAATTTACCCTGGCACCGTTGGCGCCGATCCAGGTAGATTGTCCGCTGGGCATTATTTCGATATACAAATTGTTGGGAACACTCTGGTCTCCTATAGAACCCCATGAACCCCTGAATTTAAGAAAACTCAATGCCGGACGGCTCCATTGCATAAATGCTTCCTCACTTGCCACCCAACCAGCAGAAAAAGAGGGAAACCAACGCCATTTAAGATCTGTTGGAAACTTTGAGGAACCGTCATAACGCAGATTACCTTCAAAAAGATATTTCTCTTTAAAGGCGTAGTTGATTCGTCCGAAATAACCTAATTGTGCTTCCCAAAACTTATCTCCGTCAACGGTTTGTGTTCCTGTTCCAAAATTAAACTGTGGGTTTGTAATATCTGAAAGGTTGGTAACCTGTGAAAATTGCCATTCAGTAGTAGCCGTAACACGGTTTATACCTGCAATAAATTTAAATTTATGATCGCTACCGATACCAAGATTATATGTTGTAAAAGCATTGATGGTATTACTTAAAAAGTTGGTAGCCGTTCTTGCAAGGTGATCAGGGTTTGCGCCATACGAAGTATACGTATCGTACGACAAATCATAAGCCTGCATAGCTCCGGGATCGGTAGATGAAACAACCTGACCTTCATTATTTACATACACCTGGTTACCATCCGCATCTACTCTTAATTTAGGAGCTACCCATGAATTCCTGGCCGTATACCTGGTACCGGGTCGTTTCCACATTTCCTCCTGGTTGGTGTAAGTATAATCAAAATCTACCTTCCAGTTGCTTTGTATATTCAGCGTAGCACCCAAACTTACATTAGCATAATTCTGAAGAATATTTGCAGTATTGGCTGCTGCCATTTCGCTTACCGGGCTGCGGATGGGGTCGCCGTTTTGATCATTGCCAAATGGATATAAAGGTCCCCAGCGGTACAGGTACAACCAGGGATCTGCTGTAGTTGAGCTTGTAACATATGGGTATTCTTTATTTCTTCTTGAGTATAATGCGCCTCCTCTAACGGTCAGGTATTTATTGATCTCGCTGGATATTTTCAGCGAGGCGTTATACCTTGTAAACTGATCCTTTTTAGCAGGTTTTATCATGCCGCTCTGATCCAGCATTCCCAGTCCGAGGTTATAAGAAGTTTTACCGGTGGTAAGCCCGAATGAGAGGTTGTGCTGCTGCGTAGGGGCCCATTCTTTTACCATATAATCGTAAGCATCGTATGTGCGCATACCCATTTTTTGGTTTGAGCCCTGCACAAACCAGTCTCTTCCAAATACAGTAGGATCGCCTTTACCGATGGAGCTGCCATATTTTTCTTCCCACTGAGCGGCTTTTTCGTAGCTCGCTCTATCTACATAGTAAAATGCACCTGTTGGAGTAAAAGTACCTACGCGCTCGGCCGCATCAACTGTATATTTTAAACCATTCACACGTGCCATTTCGAGATCTTTCCATACGTTCTGCCACGAAAAGTTATTGCTGTAGCTAACCTGTGGTTTGCCGCCTGCTGCTCCTTTTTTTGTTGTAATCAATATCACACCAAATGAAGCTTTGGAGCCGTAAATGGAAGCGGCTGCTGCATCTTTCAGTACAGTTATGTTGGCAATGTCATTAGGGTTTACCAATTGTATACTTGGTATCTCAACGTTATCGAGCAATATTAGCGGCGAAGCACCTCCCTGGAATGAACCTATTTGCCCGCGAATTTTTATAATAGGATCTGAACCTATCTCACCACTCGGAACCGTAACACTCAATCCGGCTGCTCCACCCTGCAATGCTCTTCCTACATCCGCTATAGGTCTGTTCTGCACAGATTTCTGTACATCAATTGTAGTAACTGCACCTGTGAGATTTTCTCTTTTCTGAGTACCATAGCCTACCACTACTACTTCACCCAGTACATTTTCTGCATTTTCCAGTTCAATACTGAGCGCACTACTGCGGGCTGCTACCGCAGCGAAAGTGGTTTTAAATCCTACAAAAGAAAAACTTAGTCTTTGTCCGGTTTGTGCGGCAATGCTGAAGTTTCCGTTTTCATCGGTGATCGTATTGCTGTTGGTAGCAACATTGGTTACGGATACGCCGGGGAGTGGTTCTTTTTCAATTTTAGATACGACGCGGCCGGTTATGGTTTTTTCCTGTGCCGGCAACGTCAAATGACAAAGCAAAATGCCTGTCAGAAGCAAAAAGCGCTGAAATCTGGTCATAGCAATCGTTTTAGTAATAAAGAATAAAGGGAGTTTATTTTGTTATTTGAACCGGCTTTTACACCCAGCAATGATTTAAAAAGTTTAATAGTTTATTTGAATAGGGTGGATTCATCCCAGGCCAAAAACAGCACAATCTCACGCCTTCCTGTTGTCAAAACCGGCATAATAGGTAGCTTGTTCTGTGAATATTTATGTTATTTCTGTTGAATTGAGATATATCAATTGTTCGAACAAGATAAATATAAAAATGCAATAACCAGCAAGAAGCAGATAAAAAATGCAAAAATATTTTAAATAACTGCATAAATTGGTTTTCGCTTACTCTTGTTTCCGGGCTTCAAGGGCTTTTCGTACATTTTTATTTTCTGCAATAAGTTGTTTTGCCGTTTGCCGGTCAACATTCAGTTCCTTCATAACAATATTTACACCACGGGCGATCAGTTTATTATTGCTTAGTTTCATATCTACCATTTTGTTTCCTTTTACCCGGCCCAACTGTATCATTACCGCTGTGGAGATCATATTTAATGAAAGCTTTTGAGCGGTTCCGGCCTTCATGCGGGTACTGCCCGTTATAAATTCTGCTCCCGTTACTATTTCAACCGGGTATTGTACGGAAGCTCCAAGTGGTGTGTTCAGATTGCAGGTAATGCAGCCGGTGAGTAGTCCGGATTTACGGGCACTTTCCACACCTCCAATAACATAAGGTGTAGTGCCGGAGGCGGCTATACCGATAATGGAATCTGATTTGTTGATCGCATATTCTTCTAAATCATTAATGGCTTTTTCCTTATTATCTTCAGCAAATTCAATGGCTTTTCTTATGGCGCCATCTCCTCCGGCCATAATACCAATAACCCAGTCTTCCGGCACACCAAATGTTGGCGGACATTCAGATGCATCCAATATACCAAGCCTGCCGCTCGTACCGGCGCCGATATAAAAAAGACGCCCTCCTTTTTTCATTCTTTTCACAATGGCTGTTACAAGGGCATTTATCTGGGGGATGGCTTTTGCTACTGCTAATGAAACCGTCTGATCCTCGCTATTGATGCCTTCCAATATTTCCATTACTGTCATTTTATCCAGTCCGTCAAAACGTGATGGCATTTCTGTTGTAAGCATATTAATATTGTTTTAGTTGCATTATTCTCTATAAAAATGCATAAACATGCATAAATATAAGTGATAAAACCGCAAATAATTCAAAATAATGCGGGAAACGGTAAATAATTCGGCAAATCATACATTCATACTCATCACAATAGTATTGCAGCCATGCCCCTGGTTTGTCATATCCTTTCAACTGCATACCTTTGCAGCCTATTAATAATCAGTTATGAAATTTGGCGTAGTTGTTTTTCCAGGCTCAAATTGCGACAGTGATATGATTTATGCGCTGAGGGAAGATCTTGGTTATGAAGTGATTGAACTTTGGCACAAGGATAAGGACCTGAGCGCTTTTGATAAAGATGACTGTATTGTTTTACCGGGAGGGTTTTCTTTTGGTGATTACCTGCGTTGCGGGGCAATTGCCAGGTTTAGTCCTATGATGCAGAGTGTGACTGCGTTTGCCCAAAAAGGTGGTAAAGTTTTAGGTATTTGCAACGGGTTTCAAATATTATGTGAAGCAGGTTTGTTGCCCGGCGTTTTATTGCGCAATGAAAATATGAAATTCGTTTGCCAGAATGTATATATAAAAGGAGAAGATGGCGTACCGGCAAAAATTCCTTTAGCGCATGGAGAGGGAAGATATTATGCAGACGAAAAAACGCTCGACCTGCTGGAAGAAAATAACCAGGTAGTTTATCGTTATTGTAATGCATCCGGTGAAATAACCGCTGCTGCCAATCCCAACGGGAGCCTGCGTAATATAGCCGGCATAACCAATACTGCCCGTAATGTTTTTGGTATGATGCCGCACCCCGAGAGAGCATGTAATGAAGCATTGGGAAATACTGATGGCCGAAAAATACTAAGCGATTTACTTATTGCAGAAAAATCGCTTGTAGCGGCGGGTTAATACTTTTGGCAAATATTTAAGTCTTTTTGTATGAAATTTGTCCGGCATCTGCGTTTAAAGTATAGCATTATGAAAAGAATCGTACTATTTATAACCCTTATATTTTGTGCACATATCCTTTTTGCACAAAACGGGTCTGCCAGGATGGTAAACTGGAATTTTTCGTCTAAAAAAATTGCAGCCGATACTTATGAGGTCCGTTTTACGGCCGATATAAACGGTAAATACCATATGTATGCCCAGAATGTTGGTGTTGAAGGTCCGGTAGCCACTTCATTTACTTTTACCCGCAATCCATTGATAGATTTAAATGGCAAGGTTAAAGAAGTAGGTAAAATGGTAAAAAAACATGAGGAAGTGTGGGGAGGCGATGTGAATTATTATGAAAACAAGGTAGAGTTTGTACAACTGGTAAAATTAAAGAAGAAGATCAAAACGAATGTGGGCGGTTCCGTGGAATTTATGGTGTGCGATGATAAGGAATGTTTACCTCCTGCAGAAGTTTCGTTCAAAGTGAATATTGGCGGATAAAAATATTCAGGGTAAAGGATCAGGGAAATAGAAAAGGGGTTGTATAAAAATATACAACCCCTTTTCATTGAGTAAATGTGTTACAATGCAATTTGTTTTTCCTGCATCATTTTGCGCAGGTTGATTAAACCATAACGCATACGTCCTAAAGCGGTATTGATACTGCAATCGGTTAACGTAGCAATTTCTTTAAAGCTTAATTCAGCGTAATGTCTTAAAATGATCACTTCGCGTTGATCTTCAGGCAAACGATCAAGCATTTCGCGAACGCGGTCATGACTTTGGCGCTGCATCATCCGGCGGTCTACTCCATCCTCTGAAAAATTGATCACTTCAAAAATGTCGCGATCATCACCTGTTTTAATAGCAGGAGTGCGTTTAACCTTGCGGAAATGATCTACGCACAGGTTGTGGGCAATACGCATAGCCCAGGGCAGAAACTTTCCTTCTTCTGTGTAGCGGCCACTGCGAATGGTGTCAATGACCCTGATAAAAACATCCTGAAAAATGTCTTCGGCCAGGTACTTGTCTTTCACCAGAAGAAAAATGGAAGTGTAAATCTTGTCCTTGTGGCGGACAATGAGGATCTCGAGTGCAGACGCATCTCCACCCATAAAAAGGTGGATCAATTGCTGGTCAGGCAGATTGGTTAGGGATTTCATAAACTTCTACGGTTTTTAATGGTTGGGATTTTGATATCCCCAATAGCATAATAAAGAAGTAGAAGTTAATACCAAATAGGCGGTAATGTTTTAAATTCTAGTTTCTTTCGTACGATATTGGGACTGCTAAAATATTGCTTTTTTTTATATAACCAAACTTTCGTTAAATAAATTTCGATTAACATTTGAAAATCTTCGCTAAACCGCATAATATTAAATACATAGTCGCTGAAACAATAATACCATTTCTTAAATGACGGCTTATTTATGCGTCTTTGATTAAGCTAAACAATTTAGTATTAATTTTGATCCACTTTTATGATAGCAACATCGGGTAAAAAGAAAAAACAATTGGCGCAGCGCAGTAACAATAATATTTTAATAAAAGGCGCAAGGGTACATAATTTAAAAAACATAACGGTTGAAATTCCGCGCAATAAGCTGGTTGTGGTAACAGGCGTATCCGGCTCCGGCAAATCTTCTCTTACTATTGATACCCTTTTTGCCGAGGGGCAACGCCGTTATGCGGAAAGTCTTAGTGCATACGCGCGCCAGTTTTTGAACAGGATGAATAAGCCTGATGTGGACTTTATTAAAGGCTTATGCCCTGCCATAGCCATCGAACAGAAAGTTATTACCCGCACCCCGCGGTCTACTGTAGGCAGCATGACAGAAGTATACGATTACATGCGTTTGTTATATGCCCGTATCGGCAAAACCATTTCACCGGTTAGCGGGGAAGAAGTGAAGAAAGATGACGTAAAGGATGTGGTAGAAGCCATTGGGGCGCAGAAGGAGGGTGATAAGATATTGATACTTTCACCATTCAGACTTCAGGGCAAAAGAAATATAAGGGAAGAATTGAACATTTTGCTCCAAAAAGGATTTTCAAGATTGTATACCGTTGCTGAATCTTCCACTGGCGAAATATTACGTATTGAGGATGCGCTTGAACAAAAGGACACTGAATTAAAAAAGAAATTCTCCAATAAGCAGTCATCATTCCTTATTTATATTCTGATTGACCGTATAGTGGTAAAGGAGTTTGACGAAGATGATATACACCGGTTGTCCGATTCCGTTGGCACCGCTTTTTTTGAGGGGGAAGGAGAAATGGTGGTTGAAGTAAATGGTACAAAACAGCTACAGTATTCCGGCAGATTTGAAAAAGACGGCATTAAATTCGAGGAGCCTGTTCCCAATCTTTTTTCATTTAATAACCCTTACGGCGCCTGTCCTGTATGTGAAGGCTTCTCACAGGTGCTGGGTATTGATGCCGACCTGGTAATACCAGATCCCCGGTTAAGTGTATATGAAGGTGCAGTGGCGCCATGGAAAGGGGAGAAGCTTAGCCGCTGGAAAGATGAATTTATACGGGGTGCAAAGCATTTTAATTTTCCCGTACATAAACCGGTTATTGACCTTTCCAAACAGCAATACGATGAATTATGGAATGGAAATACTCATGTAAACGGCATTAACGATTTTTTTAAAGAGGTAGAACAAAATTTATATAAGGTACAATACCGCGTATTATTATCCCGCTATCGCGGAAGAACGCTCTGCCCGGAATGTAAGGGCTACCGGTTGCGCAAAGAAGCTTTGTATGTAAAAGTTGGTCAAAAGCATATAGGTGAGCTATGCGAATTGCAGGTAAAAGATCTGAAAAAGTGGTTTGATGAACTTCATTTAAGCGATTATGATAAGCAGGTGGCCAAACGTGTGCTTATTGAAATCAGGCAAAGATTACAGGTTTTGCTTGATGTGGGCCTGGGCTATTTGAGCCTTAACCGGCTGGCCAATAGCCTGAGCGGCGGAGAAAGCCAGCGCATTCAGTTAACCAGAAGTTTGGGAAGCAATCTCACCAACTCTTTGTATATCCTGGATGAACCTTCTATCGGGCTTCATTCAAGAGACACTGCCCGGTTGATAAAAGTATTAAAAGAACTGAGGGATTTGGGAAATACGGTAGTGGTGGTAGAGCATGATGAAATGATGATGCGGGAAGCCGATCATATTATTGATATGGGACCTTTAGCAAGCCATATGGGTGGTGAAGTAATTGCGGAGGGCGATTATAATGATTTAATCAATAATACAAAAAGTCTTACCGGGAAGTATTTGAAAGGGGAATTAAAAATTGAATCGCCGGCTGTTGTACGTAAATGGAAGCGTTCCCTGGTAGTGGAAGGCGCCCGTCAAAACAATCTCAACAATATTACTGTTGAATTACCGCTTAATATTTTATGTGTGATAAGCGGGGTGAGCGGTAGCGGGAAAACTACTTTGATAAAACAGATCGTATATCCCGCTTTAAAAAAAATAAAAGGGGAGTTTGTGGACAAAGTTGGTATGCATAAAAATATAAGCGGAGATGTTGATGGTATTAGCCAGGTAGAGCTCGTAGATCAGAATCCTATTGGTAAATCATCGCGGAGCAATCCTGTTACATATATTAAAGCCTACGATGAAATAAGGGACCTGTATGCCAAACAGCCGCTGAGCAAAATAAACGGTTTTCAGCCGAAGCATTTTTCTTTTAATGTGGAAGGGGGACGCTGCGATGCCTGTAAAGGTGAAGGAGAACAGGTTGTGGAAATGCAATTCCTTGCCGATGTTCATCTTACCTGTGAAGTTTGTAATGGCAAACGATTTAAGGAAGAGGTGCTGGAAGTAATGTATAAGGATAAGAATATTTTTGACGTGCTGGAGATGAGTGTAGAGGAAGCTTTGCAATTTTTTAAAGACGAAAAGGATATTCTCACCAAATTAAAACCCCTTGCGGATGTGGGCCTGGGATATATAAAGCTCGGGCAATCCAGCGATACACTTTCGGGCGGGGAAGCGCAGCGGGTTAAACTGGCTTCGTTTTTGGGTAAAGGGAAAGCACAAGCCCGCCCGGATGACACGGTCGGACGGGGCAATATCCTGTTCATTTTTGATGAGCCCACTACCGGATTACATTTTCACGACATTAAGAAGCTGCTGACTTCTTTTCACGCATTAATAGAGCAGGGCCATTCTATTTGGGTTATAGAGCACAATACCGATGTAATAAAAAGCGCCGACTGGGTGATTGACCTGGGGCCGGAAGCAGGCGATGAAGGTGGCAATGTTGTTTTTGCCGGTGTGCCGGAAGATTTGAAAAAGGTGAAGGAGAGTTATACGGGAAAATTTTTATAGCGGTAATTGAATCTATAGAGCCTATACCCTGAAAAGCAATTTTTTAAATTTCTCGTTACCTTCGCAACCAAATGACAGAAAAAATACTTATTCTTGACTTCGGTTCCCAATATACCCAACTCATAGCACGTGCCGTACGCGAAGCAAACGTGTATTGTGAAATTACGCCGTTTAACAAACCCATAAATTATACGCCAGGGCTAAAAGCTGTTATTTTATCGGGCTCTCCTTTTTCGGTAAACGACAATAATGCACCCGTTGTAGATATTGAAGCGATAAGCAAGAAATTACCTGTGCTCGGCATTTGTTACGGTGCACAACTTACCGCCAAAGCATTTGGGGGTAAAGTAGAAAAATCCGGAAAAAGAGAATATGGACGAGCCTTATTAAAGACTAAACAGGATGATGTGCTCTGGACGGATGTGCCTGCGGAATCGCAGGTATGGATGAGCCATGGCGATTCCATATTAGAAACACCTGCCGGCTTTGAGCTATTGGGAACAACGGATACTATACCCGTAGCTGCTTTCAAAAAAAACGGCAGTGACGCACATGTTATTTACGGGCTGCAATTTCATCCCGAAGTATATCATTCCACCCATGGTAAAAAACTGATCCGGAATTTTTTAGTGGAAATATGTGGTTGTAAGCAGGACTGGACACCATCTCATTTTATAAATGATACCATAGAGAACCTGAAAAAGCAGGTCGGCAACCGCAAAGTAATTATGGCATTGAGCGGGGGCGTGGACTCCACTGTGGCAGCCACTTTAATACATAAGGCAATTGGCGACAGATTATTTGGCATTTTTGTAGACAACGGCGTATTAAGAAAAGGCGAATTTGAACAGGTTTTGAAAACCTATAACGAAGTTGGACTCAATGTTAAAGGAGTAGATGCCCGTGAACACTTTTATACAAGACTTGCAGGAAAAACAAATCCTGAAGAAAAGAGAAAGATCATAGGCAAAACTTTTATTGAAATATTTGATGAAGAGGCGCATAAAATTGAAGGTATAGGGTTGCTTGGACAGGGAACGATTTATCCGGATGTGATTGAAAGTGTATCCGTGCATGGCCCTTCCGTTACCATTAAATCGCATCATAATGTAGGCGGATTGCCAGAAAAAATGCATCTTGAACTGGTAGAGCCCTTACGTTATTTGTTTAAAGATGAAGTAAGGAAGGTTGGTCTCGAATTAGGACTGCCTTCGGCTATGATTTCCCGTCATCCTTTTCCGGGACCGGGCTTAGCTATACGGATATTAGGAGAAATAACAGAAGAAAAAGTACGGTTGCTGCAGGAGGCAGACGCTTTATATGTTAAAGCTTTGCAATCTTTTGATCTGTATGATAAGGTATGGCAGGCTGGCGCTATTTTGCTTCCTGTAAAAAGCGTAGGAGTAATGGGCGATGAAAGAACCTATGAATACACGATTGCATTAAGGGCTGTTACTTCGGTAGATGGTATGACAGCAGACTGGGCGCATCTGCCTTACGAATTTCTTGCTCATATCTCTAATGAAATCATTAACAATGTAAGGGGTATCAACCGCGTAGTATATGATATCAGTAGCAAACCACCTGCAACTATAGAGTGGGAATGATACGTCTTATGGTAAAGTTGAAAGTATGACTAAAGCCGGATTTCTTTTTTTTACACTTTTGCTGTTCATTACAAACATCGGTTTTGCCCAGGATAGTGCAGCAAGAACACCCCGTATTGCATTTTTTGCACCGCTTTATCTTGATTCGGCTTTTGATGCATCCGGGAATTACAGGTTTGGTAAAACTGTTCCGCGCTATATAAATACAGGTTTGGACTTTTACCAGGGAGCAGCTTTAGCAATAGATTCATTAGATAAAGAAGGCCTGGAACTTGACGTTCAGGTATATGATACAAGGCACAAAACTTCCATTTATAAGCTTGCAGATAGTGGTGCATTCAATGATGTTGACCTTATTATTGGCGCTGTTAGCGGCAGTGAATATTTAGACCTTGCTACCATTGCAAGGGAAAAACAAATTCCTTTTGTTTCGGCAACTTATCCCAACGATGGCGGCATCAGCGGAAATCCCTTTGTAATTATCGTGAACTCCAAATTAAACACGCATTTACAGGCTATCTATAACTATGTTTTGCGCAACCTCGGCACCAATAATATTGTAATGTTCCGCAGGCAAAGCGCGGCAGACGACAGGGTAACAGAAGTATTTAAGTCGCTTAATGCATCTTCATCGGGTCAGGTGCTGAATATTAAAACCAATACATTAAATACAGTTTTTACCCCGGAAAATATAGCGGCTTCATTGGATAAGACAAGGGAAAACATTATTATTTGTGGCAGCCTTGATGAGAGCTTCAGTAAAAAACTGATCACTGCGGTTGGATCCCTTGCTGCTACTTACAAAATTACACTGGTAGGAATGCCTACCTGGGAAGACTATCGCGAATTGGAAGCTGCCGACCTAAGAACATTACCTGTCATTTATTCTTCCACGTTTTTTAACCCCGGGCAAGAGCATGCATGGAGTGCTGATTTTTCACAGCGATACGCAATGAGCACCTATTCTTCTCCTTCAGAAATGGCCTTCAGGGGATATGAAGTGATGTACCTGTTTGCTCACCTGCTTACTCAATACAATGATGCATTACCGGAACATCTTTCAGATAAAAATTATCGCGTACTTACCGATTTCGATTTCAAACCAATTCACTGGAGCAAAAATAGTGCAACGCCTGATTATTATGAAAACAAGCGCATCTACATCTTACAGCAGCTCAATGATACGCTATCCAAACTGAATTGAATAATTTGTTGCGTGGTAACCACCCATACATTCAAATAGAATGCTCATCAAAGACCATACTTGTTGTATATGATAAGATTTTTTCTATCAGCCTTTTTTTTATTTTTTTCCGGCAATATGCTTTACTCACAATCCAGGCCGGAGTGGGATGCAATTTTTAAAAGCATTGATGCGGAAGTACAACAACATTCAACCGCTTACGGTAATTTGCAGGAGGCTACAGAAGATATTGGCCACCGGCTAACGGGTTCTGCCCAGGGCGCTAAAGCAGAAACATACGCTTACGAACTTTTAAAATCCTATGGATTAGATGTGCGGTATGCTCCTTTTGAAGCAGAAAGCTGGAGCCGGGGTACACTCTCTGTTGTTATCAATAATAAAAAATACGAATCGGTTTCGCTGGCACATTCACCCGTAAAAGCAAATATTTCAGGCAGTATTGCCGATATGGGTAATGGGTTGGAAGAAGATTATCTTGATAATCCCGGGGCGGCTAAAGGCAAAATTGTACTGGCTTCATTGGGTATATTGCCGGGTTCCCAAAGCGGCTTACGTAATTTGCACCGGTCAGAAAAAACAGCATTGGCTATCCGGTATGGCGCAAAAGCCATCATACTTTTTAATGCTGCACCGAATGGTATTTTGCTTACCGGCACAGCTTCTGTAACGGGCAAACTGATCAGTATTCCGGCAATATGTATAGGTAATGAAGACGGCATGCGGTTAAAAAAGCAACTGAAAACAGCCCCTGCCACCGCCAGCATTGCCATGACCAATTTTTCAGGTAAAATAAAAGCGCGGAATATAATTGCAGGCATTCCCGGAAAAATAAAGCCTGCTGAGAAAATTGTGATTGGAGGGCATCTGGATAGCTGGGATCTTGCGACAGGCGCTATTGACAATGGTATTGGTTCTTTTTCGGTAATAGATATAGCCCGCACTTTTAAAGCATTGAACCTGCAGCCTCAACGTACCGTGGAATTTGTTTTGTTTATGGGAGAAGAACAGGGACTGCTGGGTTCAAAAGCCTATATGAAAAAATCATTGCACGATGGAACTGTGGCGAATATAAAGTATATGCTCAACCTTGATATGTCTAATAATCCAAAAGGATATTCAGCCACTACCGATGAAGATAAAGCGCTTTTTCAGGCTATCGGCAGTATTGCCAATCGTATTGACACATCTTTTTCAAATACATTTCGTTCAGGATTTGGTTTGCACAGCGATCATCAGCCTTTTATGCTGCAGGGCATTCCTGCGGGAAGTGTATCAGGAAGCCTGAGCAGGGAAGTGCTGAATTGCTATCATGCAGACTGCGATGTTTTTAGCCTGGTGAATGAGCAGGAACTGAAGAATACCATACGGTTCAGCGCCATGTTGCTGTATGGGCTGGCCGATGCGCCTGAATTACAGGCCAAACGTTTAAATGATGATGAACTAAAAGCGGCATTATTACAAAGTAACCTCAAGGTGGCATTAAAAATTTCAGGAGAGTGGAGATGGAAGGATTAACGCAGGTAAAAGAAAGCGGCAAGCAATATCCTTCTTACTTTCCGCTTTCTCCTTTGTTTCTCTTCTTTCTTTTACGATTGTATGTTGTCGTACCTGTATAACGGATCAACAGCGCTGCCGGCTTTTATTTCCATAACCGGTTTAAGCAGTCCGTCTTTTAATCCATACACCCATCCATGGAGCTCAGGCGCTTTCTGTTCTTTCCAGGCATTTTGAATAATAGTGGTTTGCGACAGCCTTACTACCTGTTCCATCACATTTAATTCAGCCAGTCTGTCAGTTCTCGCATCTATGTTTGCAATGGCATCCAGCTCTTCCCTGTTGTGGCGGTATACATCTTTAAGGCTCCGGAGCCACATATTTAATAATGCTTTGTAGTCATTATTTGTAATGGATGCTTTTACTCCCCCGCAGCCATAATGACCGCAAACCACTATATGTTTTACCTTTAAAAAATTCACCGCGTAATCCAGCACGCTCAACAGGTTTATGTCGGTATGGATAACCATATTGGCGATATTGCGGTGTACAAATATTTCGCCGGGTTGAGTACCGGTAATTTCGTTGGCCGGCACACGGCTGTCGCTGCAGCCTATCCACAAAAATTCCGGCGTCTGAATCTCCGACAGCCTGTTAAAGTAATCGGGATCCATTGCTATTTTTTCCGTTGCCCATGCTTTATTTTCCAATAATAATTTTTCGTTCGATTTCATTGTAATCATTTTAAATGAATTAACAGAGAGATTCCCTGTAGATAATTATGATATCATTTCTGCTTTTTTATGTAGTTGCCGGGTTGAAACTTCTATATCAAATCCATGGTCTTTGATATGATTTGTTTTGAATTCCACCCGTACGTTTTTTTTATGCGCTTCCCGCGTAAAAGCAGTTATCATTTCAACAATATCCCTGTCAATAAAATCGGCACGGGTTGCATCAATTAATACACTTGAATTTTCGGGAACAGCATCCAGTTTGCTTTTGATACCTCTTTTATTTAAAATAGAAACATCTTTTCTTAAGCGGATGAGGTAATTGTTATTATCGTTTACAATAAATACTGCTGTCTTAAAATTGCTCCGGGCAGAAAAAAACAATCCTATGGCTAATCCTGCCAGTACGCCTACCAGTAAGTCAGTAAATAAAATAATAACTACCGTAGCAACAAAGGGCAGAAACTGATCCCATCCTTTGCGGTAAAAAGCCCTGAAAAGAGAAGGTTTGGCTAATTTAAACCCGGTATAAATTAATATGGCTGCCAGGGCCGACAAAGGGATTATGCTTAATATCCGCGGTATAAAGGCCACACTAAGTAAAATAAAAAATCCATGATAGATAGTGGACATTTTTGTTTTGGCACCGGCATGAATATTAGCCGAAGAACGTACAATTACACTTGTTAAGGGCAGCCCGCCTATTAGTCCTGATACAATGTTGCCCACACCCTGCGCCTTTAATTCCCTGTTGGTAGGCGTAATTCTTTTTTGTGGATCAAGGTTATCCACAGCTTCTATCCCCAGCAGTGTTTCAAGGCTGGCTACCAGCGCCAGCGTAACACCTGTAATCCAGATTTGCTTATTGATAATACTGCTCCAGTCGGGAAAAGTAAAAAAAGAAAAAAATTCAGTGGCAGAGGAAGCTACAGGAATAGTAACCAGGTGTTCCTGCCGGAGCGCAAAAGCCCCGCTTTGCCATTTTAAGAGCTCATTGATCCCAACGCCGAGCAATACAACCAGTAGTGGCGCCGGAACCAGTTTCATCCAACCACCCTTTTTTTCTACAAGACTACCCCAGTAAAACTGGAAAACCAGGCAGATGACGCCTATCAGTACTGCAACCGGGGCTATTCTTGCCAACCCGCTCCAGATACCTGTAAATGTATTCTCTCCATTGGGTTGTAAAAAGGCCTGATCGCCTTCAAAATTGCTATCGTAGCCAATCAGGTGTGGAATTTGTTTTAGTATTAGAATAATCCCAATTGCCGCCAACATTCCCTTGATCACACTTTTAGGAATATAGTCGCCTATAAAGCCCGCTTTAACAAATCCAAGTATCAATTGAAATACACCACAAAGTACTACGGCCAGTAAAAACACTTCAAAAGAGGGAAGCATTATAATAGCCCCTGCTACTATTGCTGTAAGCCCGGCGGCAGGTCCGCTCACACTCAATTGCGAGCCACTTAAAACGCCTATAACAATACCGCCAACAATGCCCGAAATAATACCGCTGAATAAGGGAGCATTAGAGCCCAAAGCTATCCCCAAACAAAGGGGTAAAGCCACTAAAAATACTACTACTGAGGAACCCATGTCGCCCGGAAAGTTCCTGATATAAGGTGTAATGCGATTTTTCATAATCTATAACAATTAAATAACAGGAAATCTTATCATTGATATTCCCGATACTTTTTAAAAATATTTTTTTATAAACCGGTATTGACCGGATGATAATCTGTCGTTATTTACTGGATAAATGCAGGCTGAATTTGGGGAAAAAAACAAAAAACTTCCCCCGACTTTCAACAACTTGCATTATTAAAATGCAGGCACTTAAAAGCAAACGGCCCATTCATGTAAGTAGGAGCAAAAAGAATAACTAAGCTTCCGGAGGAGGTGAAATCAATTCTCCGTAATAAGCAATGTAAATAAGAGAACCCGCATGGCTGCTATGTTCAAGATCGGGTTGTGCAAGTACGGAAAGTGTCAAAGATTCGTGCAAATATTCTGAAAAAGTATTCGTGCTGCACTTTTCTTCATTGAGACCAGAAAATGGATTTGTATTTTCTTCCATTGATTGAGCAGGAGCACGGGATGAGCTTTTGTCGTTCAATTGCTGCTGAATATCTGCAATAAGGGAAGTACTGACTGTAAGCCACAACAGCGTAAAAATCATAAAGACTGCAGACGCATAATGTTTTAGCTTATATGTACTGTTTGATGCCATGAAGTGCCCGAAGGTACAAAATTGATAATTAGATAGCAATATCAAAATGTTAACGAATTATTTTAATGATATATCATGTAAAAATTGATTTTATTTTTTTAAAGTGAAGTCCTTCTCTTTCATAAAATTAGAAAACCGCTTCCGGCAGGCGAAGTGTTCGGAAAATCAGCTTTTTCATGTAGGTTTGCGCTTAAACTGTTGATAGTGAAATTCAGATCTGTTATTTTTCTCACACTGGCCATTCTTATTATTGATCAGGGTTTTAAAATTTGGATAAAAACCAATTTTTACCTGGGAGAAGAAAAACTACTCATAGGCTCATGGTTCCGGCTCCATTTTATAGAAAACGAGGGCATGGCTTATGGCTGGAAGCTTGGCGGAGAATGGGGCAAGATCATCCTTACTTTATTCAGGCTTTTTGCAGTGGTATTTGGAACCTATTATATCCGGCATATTATTAAAGAAGGCTACCATAGGGGATTTATTATCTGTGCTGCTTTAATATATGCAGGCGCTATCGGAAATCTTATAGACAGCATGTTTTATGGGCTGATATTTGAAAACAGCGGCGATATATTCAATCCATACATATCCACTATATTTCCGGCAGAGGGCTACGCAGGCTTTTTACATGGTCGTGTAGTAGATATGCTGTATTTTCCTATTATCACCGATACTCATTTTCCGAAGTGGGTTCCATTTTGGGGGGGGGAAGAGTTTGAATTCTTCAGGCCGGTTTTTAATATTGCGGATGCGTCCATTTCTATTGGCGTTATAACCATACTGCTGTTTCAGAAACGCTTTTTTGAACGTAAAAAGAAGGAATCGCACCCAACGGTAGAGACCAATACTACCGTAAATGATGAAGTGCAGGTATCATAATGCCTGTGCTGCATTAATTATGACGCGAATACCAGGATTAGCATTTACTGTTTCAATACTTTGTATTCTTTTCTGTTCCTGTACAAAAGAATATAGCCGTGAAATGGGGGCAACAGGCAACCCGCCGCTGGGTAATGATTGTGTTGTAACCACTATAACACCTTATGACTCGGCTTCAGGAAAGGGATATGGGTCATTTCATATTACGCCTGGTAACAATAATCTTGCAGGAAAAATAGAATGGTATGACAGTACTTCCGGAACTGTAGACTTTCATGCAGATCTTACCTATATCAATGATACCATCAGGGTAAATGAAAATGAATTTTTTCTCCTTGATGGCGCCGGGCGTATAAAAGAATTTAATACACTTGAGAATCCTTCCGACACAAGTTCTGAGCGCTACAAGTATACCTATGAATATGATGCCGGCGGACATCTTTACAGTAAAAACTGGTTTGTGATGTCGTTTAATACTGATGTTCCCTTTTTTGTTTATAAATACGAATGGGTTAATGAAAATCTTGTCAAAGTGGAGGTTAATGAAGCCTCCGGCGACAAGAGGATAGCCTTAAGATCTGAACTAAAATATAACGATACCAAAACGGTGAAAAATTTTTTATATTATTTCCCCGATGCGGATGAACTGGCTCCTTATATATTTTCAGTAAATGTAGGTGCAAAGCCAAAAAATTTGCTGGAAAACATTGGTGTTAGCATTTATGATTCAGATGGTAACGAAATACTTACATATAAAACAACATACACCAATTATAAGTTCTCTTCCGATGATTATGTTACGGAGGTATATGCATCGGGTGATGTAATAGATGGATTGCCGCTGGTTAGCGGGTTAACCAAATTTGAATATGAATGTAAATAAGCACGTTGTTGGATCATCCATTCCACATAAACAAAAAACCCTCCTGTAAAAGAGGGTTTTTTGTTTACAAAGTTGCTGAGAGGTTGTGAAATCAATCAACAGGCTTTGTTTGGGGTATGGATTAAGCGGCCGTGCGATTAACACAGCCATAGGGTACAATTAATGAGCAGGCTTTATAGCATCCTGCAGGTGATGGGTTAGGGAACAGGAATATAAATGTATTTGTGATTGGCATATCTGAGATATTTAAACGGAGCACGGTTCAAAATATTCTTTTTAACTTTTGCATTTATTTTTCATTGGACCGATAAAAAAAATACAAACAGATTAAATGCTTCATTTTGATAATCTTGCAATCTTTTTTAGAACAATTAAGGCTCCTTACCAAATGATAATTTAAGTTTTTCCACATCACCCGAAAGGGAACGGCGTAATGTGTGTGTAATTTTGCATTTAATATTTACGGCATATAAATACTATTCTTATGCAAAGTCCGTTTTAAGGATACTAACTGTGTTAAAATATTTAATTCCGTCTTTTTTCTCATGTTGTAGTTGGTTTAAAGCAAAAGGCATCTCCCGTTTGGTGAGATGCCTTATTGCTGTAGGGGAAAGTGGTGAGTAGTTAGTGGTGAGTAGTGAGTGATTGGCATATCACTCCTTATTAATTTCACCCACCATGTTAGCGGGCTGCACCCATTCGTCAAATTGCTCCGGTGTTACGTAACCCAGCTTAACCGACATCGCCTTTAATGTGGTGCCTTCCTTGTGTGCTTTTTGAGCAATTTCCGCAGCCTTATAATAACCAATTTTTGTATTGAGTGCTGTTACCAGCATTAGGGAATTGTCTACATGCTTTTTAATATTAGCTTCAATAGGCGCTATACCAGAGGCGCATCTGTCATTAAAGCTTACGCACCCGTCTCCTATCAGCCTGGCGCTGTGTAAAAAATTATAAATCATCACTGGCTTAAAAACGTTCAGTTCAAAATGTCCGGTTGCTCCGCCAATACTGATAGCCACATCATTTCCCATTACCTGTGCCGCAATCATTGTTAAGGCCTCGCATTGTGTAGGGTTAACTTTACCGGGCATAATAGAGGAGCCCGGTTCATTATCGGGAATGAAAATTTCGCCTATGCCACTCCGTGGCCCGGATGAAAGCATGCGGATATCATTTGCTATTTTCATCAGGCTTACCGCAATGGTTTTTAAAGCGCCATGCGCTTCAACTATAGCGTCATGCGCGGCCAAAGCCTCAAATTTGTTTTCTGCGGTTATAAAAGGCAGTCCGGTTAAAGCGGCAATATGTTTGGCCACGTTTTCGGCATAGCCTTTCGGCGTATTTATTCCTGTTCCCACAGCGGTACCGCCCAGAGCCAGTTCACTTAAATGCGGTAAAGTATTTTTAACGGCTTTAAGCCCGTGGTCCAGTTGCGATACATAACCGCTGAACTCCTGTCCAAGTGTTAATGGAGTGGCATCCATAAAATGTGTACGGCCTATTTTTACCACATGCATAAACGCTTTGCTTTTAGCAGCCAGTGTATCCCTGAGTTTTTGTATTCCGGGAATGGTAACTTCGTCCAGCATTTTGTAAGCGGCAATATGCATAGCCGTTGGGAAAGTATCGTTGCTCGACTGGGATTTGTTTACATCATCATTAGGATGTAAAAATTTTTCCTTGTCTTCCAGTTTGCCGCCATTCAATACATGCCCGCGGTATGCTATTACCTCATTAACATTCATATTGCTTTGGGTGCCGCTGCCGGTTTGCCATACTACCAGCGGAAAATAATCATCTAATTGATGCCCCAGTATTTCATCGCAAACCTCGCCAATCAATTTTGCTTTTTCTTTGGGCAGAACGCCCGCTTCTAAGTTAGTAAGTGCTGCCGCCTTTTTAAGATAAGCGAATGCGCTGATAATTTCCTTCGGCATGCGGTTAATATCCTGCGCGATCTTAAAATTATCAATGCTTCTTTGTGTTTGTGCGCCATAATACGCATGAGCGGGAACTTTTACTTCTCCCATTGTGTCTTTTTCTATCCTGTAATCCATGGTGGTATGCAGCATTTTAAAGGAATTAAAAAATCGGTTACGATGCGGACTATCCGCCGGGCGGTGCAAAATTACAAGTTTACGGTTTATTGATCCCACTGCATTATTTTAGTGCTGTAGTTCCTTTAGGAATGTTTGCCGGAAATCATCTGTATTTTGGGAGATGACAGGAAGTTTAAAATAAAAAGCTGGTGCAAAAAACGGAATTTGATGCTATTGTGGTTGGGTCAGGCCCAAACGGATTAGCGGCAGCTATTGCGTTACAACAGGCCGGACTTTCTGTACTCGTATTGGAAGGTGGAGATACGATTGGGGGCGGCTTGCGATCGAAAGCGCTTACATTGCCCGGCTATATACATGATGTTTGTTCCGCCATTCATCCCATGGCTGTTAGCTCACCCTTTTTTAATAGCCTTCCGCTTGAACAGCATGGCTATTCCTATATATATCCTCCTGTTGCTGCTGCACACCCTTTCGATGACGGAACTGCGGCTATTTTGAAATCATCTCCTGAAGAAACTGCGGCTTCATTGGGCGTAGACAAGGATGCATATTTGCAACTCATCAATCCCATAATAAAAAGCTGGCCATTAATAGCCGCTGATGTACTGGCGCCCCTGCATATTCCCAAACATCCACTGGCAATGGCTCAGTTTGGGCTTAAAGCCATTACCTCCGCCACAGATTTAGCCAAAAGGTTTAGTACCAAAACAGCAAGGGGGCTTTGGGCGGGCATGGCGGCACACTCCATTCAACCATTAAACAATCTCACAACATCTGCAATAGGGTTGGTATTAATGACGGCCGCACATCTTAAAGGATGGCCTATGGCTAAAGGAGGATCACAAACGATAGCTAACGCACTCGCCTCTTATTTTATTTCTTTAGGCGGAAAAATAGAAACCAGCTTTTACGTTCGTTCATTGCAGCAGTTGCCCGCTTCAAAGGCTATTTTATTTGATATAACGCCGCAACAATTGTTAGCGATCGCGGGACATAAATTCTCTTCATTATACAAATGGCAGTTACAAAAATACAGGTATGGAATGGGCGTGTTTAAAGTAGACTGGGCATTGGATGCACCCATTCCGTTTGCAGCCGGAGCGTGCAGAACAGCAGGCACTGTACATATTGGCAATACGATTGAAGAAATAACGGCTTCGGAACAATCAACATGGAATGGCGGTCACCCCGATAAACCCTTTGTATTATTGGCACAGCAAAGTTTATTTGATCCTTCGAGGGCGCCGGAAGGAAAGCATACCGCATGGGCTTATTGCCATGTGCCCAATGGCTCTGCAAAAGATATGACCGAAGCTATTGAACGCCAGGTGGAACGTTTTGCACCGGGCTTCAGGGAAAGGATACTGGCTAAGCATGTAATGAATACCGAACAAATGGAAGCCTATAATGCCAATTATATTGGTGGTGACATTAACGGCGGTGTAATTGATATCGGTCAGTTGTTTACCCGGCCGGCATTGCGCTTTTCACCTTACAGAACTTCAGCAAAAGGAATGTATATATGCTCTTCTTCTACTCCGCCCGGGGGAGGTGTGCATGGCATGTGTGGTTATCATGCGGCAAGGCGGGCATTAAAAGACATATTCAATATTAAAGCCCCTTAAATACCGGCTGCCGTTTTTCGAGGAAAGCGGCAGCGCCTTCTTTTGCATCGGCGGTATCAAAAAGTTCACCGAAAATATTTATTTCCGTTTCGTAGCCATTTTTGTTTTCCTCAAAAACGGCATTGACTGCTTTTATGCACCCCGCTATTGCCAATGGTGCTTTCGTATTGATGAGTTCGGTAACAGATAAGGCTTTATTCATCAGTTCTTCCTGGGGCACCACATAATTTACCAATCCATATTGCAGGGCTGCAGGAGCGTCAATCATACTGCCTGTCATCAGCAATTCCATGGCGCGTCCTTTGCCGATCAGTTGCGTTAAACGTTGTGTACCTCCATATCCCGGTATCAAACCAAGATTCACTTCAGGCTGGCCAAATTTGGCATTATCGCTGGCAACGCGAAAATGACAGGCCATAGCCAGCTCACAGCCGCCGCCTAAAGCAAAGCCATTTACAGCGGCTATAACCGGTTTGGGACAATGTTCAATTTTATTAAACACCTGCATTTGGCCTTTTTCGGCCATTGCTTTTCCGCCTTTGGCATCAAGCGCAGCAAATTCACTAATGTCGGCTCCCGCAACAAAGGCTTTGGCGCCACTGCCGGTTATAACTGCTGATTTTATTTCCGCATTATTATACACATCATCAATGGCCACACTCAATTCTTCTATCACTGTTTTGTTAAGCGCATTCAGCTTATCAGGACGATTGATGGTGATGATTAGCGTATGGTTGTGAAAAGATAAGGATAACAATTTCATAAAAATTCATTTTAGCGGTTTGTAGATGATCCGGTCATCTGCAGTGATACGTTTTGTGCAGGTAAAGGTAGGATGCTTTATTGGCAACCGGCGATCAGGGGAATAACTACTAATGATAGGGTGCATACTTGAATGGTGAGGTGTTAGTAGTCAGTGGTGAGTACATCCGGATTTGAGATTGATTTGGGTTGCAAGTTCCAGGGTGCAGATTACAGGGGCGTCCGTTTCAATGTTGGGTTTATGATTTGTGATTTGGCTCCTGGTGCTTTTGGGCTGTATTCCTGCGAATTTCCAAATGCGGTCTGACCCTCCTTGCATCGGGTGCCGACCGTATTCCTTGTGGCAATCAGACATAGGAGCCATCAGCTACAACATTGGCCCACTTTTATTCCAAGTTGAAAGGGAAGAGCCTATGCCCGAAGTTACCATTAAGCACCGTCCCTCGCCACAGCGCGGAGAGGTCCCTTTATTCCCATGAATGCAAAGCCAATATAGGCAAGCGGCTTTGGTAAGCTAACTTTTTAGTATTACTGCTTTTGAACAGGCTTCCTAAAAATGAGTGTTTGCGCGGAACGGTAATAATAATATCCGCATGATGCTCAATAGAGAATTTATCTATGGCCTCTGTGAAATTTTCTTCGAGCAAAGAAAAGTATTGAGGATTATAGGACTGCAGCAACTGCTCTAATTTTTTACTTTCTTTTTTATCTTCATCTGGTAGCGCAGTTTGTTCCGAAGTGATATGCAGTACGTATAATTGAGGTTGAAGTATATCTAAAAATTTTTTCAATGGTTTTACCGGCGTGGTGGCTTCTACGTTTTTCAGGTCGGAGGTAAGAATTACGTTTTTAATTTTTTGGTAAACAGCCGTTCCGGGAATGATAAAAACGGGGCAAATATCTTTACTGATCACATTCAGCGTATTGCTCCCGATAATTAACTGTTCCAGTTTGCTGCTTCCTGTAATGCCCATTACAATAAGATCGGCATGATTATGATTTACATATTTTTCCAGGGTGGGCGTCAAACTGCCTTCTTCTGCTACAACGTCTATGGGTACTCCGGCAATGCTGCCCAGTTCTCTTTTGAGGTTGCTTAATGCAGCAATAGCCATATTCTTCCTGGCATCGGGATCAATCAGCAATGGGGTGCCATCGGAACCCGCAACTATCGTTTCATATACATAATACAGCGTAACGGTACTGTCTGTTATGTCGGACGCTAACTGAATGGCGTATTTTGCTGCGTTTACTGAAGGTTCAGAAAAATCTACGGCGGCAATGATCTTTTTCATGAATAATGTATTTTAATGGACAAATGTAGTTTTGAAGATACGAAATACCTGCTTGCAGCCGCTGATTTGTGTGAGGAGATTAACTGATTGTTATCAGTTGGGGGATAAGAAGAGGAAATAAGATCCCAGGTACCCTGTTTAACAACGTTTTATTGTATAAGCCATTGTTGCCATCATTGCTTTATTGTACTTTTATAAAGTAAACTTGTAAGTTTCCTTTATAATATTATGGCAACTAAAAAAAATGACATAGAACTGGCTGCCGGCCTTCGAACGGTAGTTACCAGGCTGGTTAAAAAGCTACGTCAGCAAACACCAGAGGGCAGCCGGCTTTCGCTCACGGAGCGCTCTACTATCGGATTGCTTGATCAGCATACATCCCTGCTGCCCAGCGAGCTGGCAGCCATGGAAAAAGTAACTACACAATCCATGTCACAGATATTAAATCACCTTTCGGAGCTTGGTCTCATCAACAGGAGCTCATCGGCTACGGATAGGCGAAAAGCTATTATTTCGTTATCCAAAGCGGGACAGGCCGTATTACATAAAATGCGCAACGAAAAAGATGAGTGGCTGCACGAGGCACTGCGGCAAACCTGCTCTGCACGGGAGCTCGATTTGCTGCGCCGGGCATTGCCACCCTTAACCCGTTTAATTGATTTTGAATAGGGCTGTGGAACAGGCTGTGGAGGAGGTTTTTTAATTATGAGCATCAGTACATTTAACGCGTTCAGGAGCCGCAACTACAGGCTATATTTTGCCGGTCAATCGGTTTCCCTCATTGGCACGTGGATGCAGAAAACAGCGGTAAGCTGGGTGGTTTATTCGTTAACACATTCCAAGCTTATGCTTGGTGTAACGTTGTTTGCCGCGATGTTTCCCTCATTTCTGTTTTCGTTTATTGGCGGGGTAACTGCCGACCGCTATAACCGCCACAAGCTGCTATTGGTTACGCAGATTATATCCATGCTACAGGCGGTGCTATTGACATTGCTGGTATTCTTCAGGCATTATACGGTTTGGGATATCATTGCGCTCAGTGTATTACTCGGCATCATCAATGCATTTGATGTGCCTGCACGACAATCATTGGTATACGAAATGGTGAACGACAAAGCGCATTTGCCTAATGCGCTGGCTCTGAATTCTTCTATGGTAAACCTCTCGCGACTTATCGGTCCGGCCATTGCGGGCATATCTATTGAAGCTTTTGGTGATGTTGTTTGTTTTGGATTGAACGCATTGAGCTTTGGTGCCGTTATCTTTTCATTGCTGCTGATGAAGCTTCCACGATACGAGGCTAAACCTCATACCAAAAACATTTTGGGCGAATTAAAAGAAGGATTGTCTTATATAAAGCAAGCTCCTGAAATTGCATTCCTCCTGGGTATGCTTGGTATGGTAAGCTTGCTGGTATTGCCTTTCATTACATTGATACCTGTTTATGCCAAAGATATTTTTCATGGTACGGCCGCAACTTTCGGCTGGATTGACAGCGCCATTGGGTTGGGTGCTTTTGCCGGCGCCTTATTTCTCGCCTCATTAAAGCCATCGGCAAATCTGCGGAAAATATTGGCCATAAATACCTTTGTATTGGGTACGGGACTGGTATTGTTTTCTCATGCCACGCATTATCCGCTGGCATTGGTATTCGCTACGTTCGGTGCTTTTGGCATGATGTCGCAGGTTACTATCGTTAATACAATAATACAAACCACAGTAGCCCCCGATATGAGGGGCCGCGTCATTAGTTTCTATGCCATGATCTTTTTCGGGATGCAGCCCCTGGGCGGACTTATCATCGGTTATGTATCGCAATACTTCGGCGTACAAAATACCGTTTTGACAGAAGGTATCATCGCTTTGCTGGTCGGTGCGGTGCACCTTCGTTTCCTGAATAGCAGGAAATTGAAAAGATATATTAGACCTTTGCCCGGCGAGCAAGCCGTAGGAATAAAAGCAGAAGCGAAATGAAACCTGGCTGAAGCCGATTAATAAAAGAAATAAGCAGTAGTCCCCCATAGGGTGTGACTTGAGGGACACCGGCGACTTTCAACATTTTGTATGACGCACACTTGCCTCTGGGGTTCCACGAAAAACCTGTATATCTTTATTGCAACAATCCCAAAAAGTGCTTTACCCTTACAACCGTTTCTTCCTTACCCAGTATTTCCGCAATATCAAACACATGCGGACCAAATTTACCGCCTACTAGCATAATACGCAGTGGCAGCAAGAGTTCGCCAGGTTTTATTTGATGCGCCGCGGCCATTTCTTTAAAACCGGTTTCTAAGTCATGCGCATTCCAGTTGCTGTTTAATTCAAAATTGCGAATCAGTTCGGCAAAGAACACCTGTTTTGCTTCGTTCCATTTGGGCTTAACGGCATCTACATCATATTTTTCGGGCGCTTTAAAAAAGAAGGCGCCCTGTTCTGCAAAATCAGTAAGCAAATGGCACCGCTCTTTTACCAATTCCAGCACTTGTATAAACCGGGCCTGATCCGTTATGACTATGCCTTTATTTTCCAGTAGCTCCTTTACCTGCAACCCGTAACTTGAAACCTGTAACTTCTTTATCCATTCATGATTGAACCATTTCGCTTTTTCATAATCAAATTTGGCGCCGCCACTGTGTACTCTTTCTATAGAAAACTTTTCAATCAATTCCGTTTTAGAAAAAATTTCCTGTTCCGTGCCATCGTTCCAGCCTAATACCGCCAGCAGGTTAATGAATGCTTCCGGCAAAAATCCTTTTTCCTTAAATCCTTCCGTAAGCTCATTGGTTTTGGGGTCGGTCCAGTTCATGGCAAAAACCGGGAAGCCATATTTAGCGCCATCTCTTTTGCTGAGCTTTCCGTTTGGTCCAAGTATTAATGGCAGGTGCGCCCATTGCGGCATGGCATCTAACCCAAATAAATATTTCCAAAGCAAAATATGTACAGGAGCGCTGGGCAGCCACTCCTCCCCGCGAAAGGCGTGGCTGATCTCCATTAAATGATCATCCACTACCACCGCCAGGTGATAGGTAGGCATACCATCGGCTTTCAGCAATACTTTGTCATCCACCACGGAAGTATTAAAGCTTACTTCGCCACGAATCATATCGGTGAAAGTTACCGTTTCATTTTCCGGCATTTTAATGCGTATTACATGCCTGGTATTTTCATCTAATAATTTTTTTACTTCGCTTTCGGCTAAAGTGAGGGAGTTGCGCATTTTAGTGCGTATAGTAAGATCGTATTGGGGAGAAGGATTTTGCGTTGTTTTAAAATCCACCCGCATTTTTTCCAGTTCTCCGGGAGTGTCAAATGCATAGTATGCATAGCCGTCTTTTACTAACTGTTCGGCATACTGCCTGTATAGTGCTTTTCTTTCACTCTGGCGGTAAGGGCCGTACGCGCCGCCATGGATGGGACTTTCATCAGGCTCAAGCCCTGTCCATTTCAAACAATTGAATATATACTCCTCCGCCCCGGCTACGTAACGGCTCTGGTCGGTATCTTCAATACGGAGTATAAAATCTCCCTGGTGTTGCTTTGCAAATAAATAGTTATATAAAACAGTTCTTACACCGCCCAGGTGCAGCCCGCCGGTAGGGCTGGGTGCGAACCGGACACGTACTTTTTTTGTTGTGTGCATAGACCGCAAAAGTAAGGTGGATAAATCAATCTGCAGGAATACAATTACCTTAGCCTTAAACTATGCATCGTGAAAAGTAGAATTATAGTTAGCGTCTTTCTGCTTATGCTTGCCTTTACGGCACAATCTCAGCAATATGAAGCTACCGCTGCCAATAAGCAGGCCCGGGAATGGTTTGCCGCGGCCCGGTTTGGCATGTTTATTCATTGGGGGCCCTTCAGCATACCCGGAAGCGGGGAATGGGTGATGAACAACAGGAATATTACTGTTGAAAATTATACCCGGCTGAAAGACTTTTTCAATCCAATTGATTTTGACGCGGCCGAATGGGTGAGCATCGCTAAGAATGCCGGCATGAAATACATTACGCTTATTACCCGCCACCACGATGGCTTTAGTATGTGGGATACGAAATATTCGGATTTTAACATCATGAACACACCCTATAAAAAAGATATTGTAAGGATGATAGCGGATGAATGTCATAAGCAGGGCATTAAAATATTTTTTTATTATTCATTGTTAGACTGGCGGAGAGAAGATTACCCGCATGAAACCGGCCGCACGGGGCAGGGAACAGGAAGAAAAGGAAAAGGGAATTATGCCAGTTACCTGCAGTTTATGAAAAACCAACTCACTGAATTACTGACCAATTACGGGGAAGTGGCGGGAATATGGTTCGATGGCCATTGGGATCAGACAAACCCCGAAGGAGATAAAGACAGGACTTCCCGGATTGACTGGAAATATGATGAAATATACGGGCTGATCCATAAGCTGCAACCGCAATGTTTAATTGGCAATAACCATCATCTTACACCTTTCCCCGGCGAGGACTTCCAGATGTTTGAAAAAGATCTGCCGCATCAAAATAAATCGGGGCTCAATTTTCAAAAGCCTTCAGATGAGCTTCCGCTGGAAACCTGTGAAACAATTAACGGATCATGGGGGTTTAACCTCACTGATACTTCTTATAAGAGCAATCAACAGCTAATCTCGCTGCTTGTAAATGCTGCCGGCAATGGAGCCAATCTTTTATTGAATGTGGGGCCTATGCCCAACGGCAAATTTCAGCCCGAATTTATCAGCAGGCTGCAATACATGGGCGATTGGCTGAAAATGTATGGTGAAAGTATTTACGACACCAAACGGGGATTCGTACTTCCGCAGTCGTGGGGCTGTGTAACGGAAAAGGGCGATAAAGTATTTATTCATTTACTCAAAAAGCCTGAAGATGGCAGGATAGTCCTTACCTCGTTCCCGTACAAAAAAATCATTTCCGCCACCTGGCTAAAAGATAAAAGCCCTGTTTCTTTTACTTTAAAAAAGGATGAGCTTTCATTTAGTATACCAGGCCTGAGCATAAATGACTACGATGCTGTTATAGCATTGCATGTAAAAAAATAAGTGATGTTTTACTTTGTAAAAACACCCTGGTGGATAAAAAAATTATATCCCGCCTGCATATGGGATATGCAAGCGGATGAAAAGGTTTTATATCTCACTTTTGATGATGGGCCGCATCCTCGGGCCACTTCTTTTGTATTAAACGAATTGGAAAAATATAATGCAAAAGCTACATTTTTTTGTGTTGGCAAAAATGTAACCCAACACAATGATATATATCGTCGTATTTTAAATCAGGGACACCGTGCAGGCAATCACACTTTCAATCACTTAAATGGATGGAAAGCGAATGATATGGCGTATTTCAAAGACATTGCAGAAGCAGGAAAAAATATTGACTCTGCTTTGTTCAGGCCTCCTTATGGAAAAATATCAAAATTTCAACTCAAATATCTTAGGGATTCTTTTAAAATGAAAGTGGTAATGTGGTCGGTACTGAGCGGAGACTTTGATGCTACGGTTTCAGGTGAATCCTGTTTGAAAAATGTAATAGTTTCAGCTAAACCGGGAAGTATTATTGTGTTCCATGACAGCGCAAAGGCCTGGTCAAACTTAGCCTATGCATTACCGAAAGTACTGGCACATTTTACTGAAAAAGGATATAGATTTGAGAAAATTAATTTATAAAAACCTTGTTTTCAAACAAAGAATAAATCAGGAAAAAATAATATTAATAAATTGGGCCTGGGTGGAAACCCTGGCCCGTTTTTAATCCGTACCCTATGAAAACTGGGACTAAATTACAATGTTTTTTGATTTTTGCAAGATTTTTCATGCTTAAAATCACGTCTGACAAGCCTTTCGATAGTATTTTTACGGTAATGTAAGTGATTTCACATGGGCTTTTTACCTGATTTGTAAGTGCTATTCTTTTTTTGCATTCAAAATAAAGCCGAAGGTGGTACCTACGTCTGGTTTGCTGCGAATATGAATACTTTGACCGTGCGCTTCAATAATATGTTTGCAAATAGCAAGCCCCAGCCCGCTTCCTCCTTCTTTTCTGCTCCTGGCGGCATCGGTGCGGTAAAATCTTTCAGATATCCGTGGAATGTGTTCTTCAGCAATCCCAATGCCATCATCGCTTATTTCCACCAGCACATGCCTTTCGTCTGTTATATAGGCGCTCGCGGTTACATTACCATTGGTTTTGCCATACTTTATAGCATTGTCTGTAAGATTAATAAGCACCTGCCTTATTTTTTCCTTATCCGCAAAAACAACAATAGGCGCTTCGCAACCTTTTTTTAGCCCTAATCTAACTCCTCTATTTGTGGCCAGTAAGGAAAGCGAATCGAACACTTCCCGAACAAGATCCTGTATAACGAAATTCTCTTTATACAATATTTGTTCCCCGCTTTCAAGCCTGGTAATCTCATCCAGGTCATTGAGCAGGTTTACCAGCCGGGATACATTTTTTGATGTGTTATTTAAAAATTTTGTACTTACTTCTGTGTTCTCTGCAGCTCCGGCCAACAAAGTTTCTACATATCCCTGTATAGCAAAAATGGGGGTTTTTAATTCGTGCGAAAGGTTTTGCAAAAATTCTTTACGGTAGGCTTCATTCGCTTTTAATATCTCAATTTCTTTTTTCTTTTGCTCGGCCCATTTTTCAACATCTTCACTTACTTCGTCCATACTTTTTTGCGGAAGCAAATTCTTATAATAAAATTCCTCTCTTTTACTGGCTTTTGTTTGATAAATGAATTTATAAATGAGCTTAATCTTTCTGTAAATAAACCGCTGAAGGGTATATAATATCAGGGCATAGCTTCCGGCCATAACAATAACGAATGCCATTACAAACACCCACCACAATGGCTTTAATAAAAAGATACCTGCGGCTACAGGAAGTGCAATAAAGAATGCCGTAAAGCCTGCCAACTGGCGGGGGGAAAAGTTTTTTTTAGTGAGCATAAATTCAGTTGTCGAAGGATTGATCATTTAGCCCATTGACAAGCGCCGGGCTTTATCTTAAAGATATTTCATAAGATAACACATTGCCATTACAATTGCCTGAATGTAAAGTTAAAATGCAGGGGATTCATATATAGCAGGCAACAAACAAAGTAGAATACCTGTTCAGGTGAAGTCATTCATCTTCCTTATTGCAAAAGACGCCCGATCATATTACCATTTTGTATCCCACTCCTTTTACGGTGGTGATGCAGTCTATACCCAGCTTCTGTCGGATTTTCCTGATATGGACATCAATAGTTCTGTCTCCAACAATTACTTCAGTTCCCCATATCTGGCTTAATATTTCATTGCGCAGGAACACTCTTCCTGGTTTAGTAGCCAGGAGATGCAGCAGTTCAAATTCTTTTTTGGCTAAAACGAGTTCCTGGTCATTCACCAGAACAATAAACCTTACGGGGTCAATCGTTATATTGCCAGCCTGTAAAATTTTATCATTTTCAGGTTTTTGTACTCTCCTGAACAGCGTATTTACTTTGGTCACCAATATTTTAGGGCTAACCGGCTTGCTAATGTAATCATCTGCACCGTATTCGAGTCCCTTAATATGTGATACTTCATCGCTTAATGCGGTAAGAAAAATGATAAGCGTGTCGTGGAACGCGGGTAATGACCGCAATGTTTTGCATACCTCCATGCCTGTTTTATAAGGCATCATTACATCCAGCATAATCAGATCAGGCTTGATAAGTTTTGCTTTATGCAGGGCTTCCTCTCCATCTTTGGCTGTAATTGTTTCGTAGCCTTCTTTTCTGAGGTTGTAGCTCACAATCTCCAGGATATCCGGCTCATCATCAGCGATCAGTATTTTCCCTTTCTGCTCCATTAACAATATGTTTACGCAAAAATAACCCGGCCGGCCATATGTCCCTCAAGGCCGGGATTATGAAATTGTTAACCCATTTCGCAGTTTGGCACTAAATTCTCTCTGATAACGTTAATGGGTTGAGTTATTGTCCTTCATTAAACAGGTGATATTTTTGCAAAATCCGGCAATAACCTCGTTCATCTAATAACCTTAATTTTGTAGCAGTTCAATATATATGTATAAGACAATATCTATACTCATCGCATTATTCCTTTTTTCAGAAGCTGCAACTGCCAATATTGATACTTTAAAAAAGAAAGTGAATATAGCCCGTGTCCGGTATCATGAAAATATTGAAAAGGAACAGCAACTGGCATTGCATTTTAATGGAGGGAACGGAGACTGGATCAATGCATCTGCAAATAAAGAGATAAATACACTGGTTACAAATGCATTAATAAAAGAAGTTGATATATTAAAGGATTCAATAGAATCGGGTACCCAGCTTGATCATAGATTAAAAGTAAAATACCTGAGCGGGTTGGAAAACCTCCTTAAAGGATTTAATGCGGGTTGGCGCAACAAAAGTTTTACTGCCGTTCTTGCCCGGGAATTACTGGAAAATTATAAAGCCTTAATGGCAGCCGATATTAAAAAGCAGGATATCCGCTCTATCGTTGAAAGCGCTTCTTACGAGGTGGGCAATATCAACATTAATGGAAGTGGAAGCGCTATGTATGAAAACCAGGGGTTTGAAGCATCCCGTATTATTTTATTCAGGAAATTCTGTCAAAAATATCCCGACAAAACCCTTTCTATGCTGGAACAGTACTACAATGTTCCTTTTGCCGACAGCCTTGTTAAAGCAACGGCACATCGAAATCCCAATCAGCTATATGATTATGCCGCCGCTACACGTACCCAGGCAGGTCGTTTGATAAGAAGAAACAGGGATTCGCTCGTTAAAGCTATTGTTGCTATCGCCAGCAGCAAAAGCGGGCAGCAATATTATCCCTTTCTCGATGAGATTGTACATGGACGTTTAACCATGCCCGATATATTTCATGCCATGGATGATAACCTGCTGTATTACCGTTTATTGGTTAAAACCCAGATTGGCTATGCAGAAAGGATGATCAAAAAAGATACTCCGCTGGCTCATGATAAACTATTGATTAAACTGCAGGACAGGGCCAAAAATGTATATATTGACCAGATTAACGCCCTGCATGATCTCCCGGATAATGCCCGGTTTAAAATTACCGATCCGCTTACACCGCAGGAATTGTATTACCTTATTGTTTTGGGTGAAGATGTAATGTATACTTCGAGTTATAAAGGCGTATTTAACCGCATGATGCAGCGCATGACCGTTCCTTCGGGCGATTCGTTACTGATGAGTGTGCGGTTTGATCGCTTTAAAAAATTCATCAGGCTGGCTGCTGGTTATAATAAGCTGGATGAATTTCTGCAAACGATGCCCGATAGCAATTCGCAGCGTTTAATGATGGCTTTTGTGCGGGGACTTGAAAAGAGCGGCACCCTTGAAGATGCAGTAGATGTTGCGGACTCGTATGGAAGCATTAAGAATCCACTGGTAAAAAAACTCATAGACCAGGAAATTGAAAAAAACCTCATACAGGCAAAAGAAACACAGGACAAAAGAGCCATCGTTATTTATGATATTTTACAAACCATTTTCCAGTCATCACAGGACAGCAGCATTGATGTTTCCGCAAAATTGAATATACCACCTGTATACAGGGTAAATTATAAAGATCTTTTAGACGACAGCGGACGCATTGTGCAACAGGTTTTCTTTTATGGCGACCAGGATGGTAAAGAATCGTATGCCAATTTTATGACCATGTTTACGGGGTCCGACTGGAAAGTAAAACGCAGTGCGGAATGGGTGGAAATAAAATCAACCAAAGGAAAACCGGTTTTTATTTATGCGAACCTGCCATTGGATTATGAAAAAGGACTGGACTCGGTTGCCCAAACACATTTGCACCAGTTTTTGGAAAAGAAGAATCTTAAACCGGGCATAACCATTCACAGAGGGCATAGCTATTGGGTAGGTTCAACCATCAGAAACCTCCCCCCCTCCTCAAAAATTGTAATCTTAGGCTCCTGTGGCGGGTTTCACAATCTCGACGATGTGTTGAGAACATGCCCTGATGCACATATTATTTCTTCAAAAGAGGTAGGCACAAGAGTTATTAATGAACCCATTTTGAAGGAAATAAATGACCATTTAAAGGAAGGCAAAGACATTGAATGGCTGCCTATATGGAAAGATTTAGCCGCTCAGTTTCCAACCGGTGAAGCTAAAGAGCGATTCGATAATTATATACCCCCTTATAAAAATCTGGGCGCTTTATTCATTAAAGCGTATACACGGCAAATGGGCAGTATGGAATGATGACCTCCCCTACTTTCCCTCTCCACGCAGCAGAGAGGGACGGTGCTTTATTACAATGTCGAGCAAAAAATCTTCCATTTCAACTATTGAATAAAATTGAACAATGCTGCAACTGACAAATGATTGGTAAGAAGTGAACGAATTTCCTTTGCGTCTTTTGCATGCGTTGCGCCCTTTGCGAGAAATAATCCGAAGCGAAATGCAATCAAGAGCGTGGTGAGAGGTGAAAAGAGAGAAGTGAAAGAAGGGGTATTCATTCAGTCGTTAGTAGTAACTCACCTGATACCTGATTGCTAATTGCAACAACGGATACTCCCTGCATCCTGAAAGTTGGAACCTTGTACCCGGCACACTGCAATCCGAATCCATCTCAAAT
Source organism: Agriterribacter humi (assembly GCF_009192765.1). Lineage (GTDB taxonomy): Bacteria > Bacteroidota > Bacteroidia > Chitinophagales > Chitinophagaceae > Agriterribacter > Agriterribacter humi. Next base: position 216,199 of record NZ_VOHQ01000003.1, read on the forward strand.
CATCAACCTGCCTGTTGGCAGACAAGTTTCAAATTTTAAATCCCCGCGTATGGATTGTGCTTTTTTTCAAACCCAATGGTAGTATGTTCTCCATGACCGGAATATACGATCGTTTCATCGGGCAGAACAAAGAGCCTGCTGCGTATGCTGTTAAGCAGTTCATCATAATTACCGCCGGGTAAATCTGTGCGGCCAATGCTCATCCTGAACAGCACATCGCCGCCAATTACGAACTGTTGCTTTTTGCAATAAAAGATAACGCTGCCGGGTGAATGCCCTGGCGTAAAAAAAACCTCAAGGCTATCTTCACCCAATGATACCGTATCGTTTTCCCGTAAATACAGCACTTCACCTTTATAATTATCGAAAGGCAGGTTCCACATTAAACCGGAGGTGGGTGCATAGTCTAAAACCGGTTTCTCTTTTTCATGAAGGTGGAGCTTTAATCCGTATTTTTCTGCAATCCATTTATTGCCAAAAACGTGATCAAGATGGCAATGTGTGTTTAACAACAACTTAGGCGTTAAGGCGTTATTCTTTATAAAGGAAGCCAGTTCTTCCCGTTCCTCATCGTAATAGCATCCCGGATCAATTATAATACAATCTTTCTGTTCATTATACAGCAGATATGTATTCTCCTGTACAGGGCTAAATATGAAAACTTTAACAGCCAGCATAATGTTTTTTTGTACCTTAAAAACGCTAATTTTAATATAAGAATGCACGAAATTATGGGAATCTTACAGAACAGGCTACGGTACTATTTTGGAAACTTAACGTTGGTTGCTCTTTCTTTCATTATACAGCAGGAAGCATTCGCCCAGGTAAATTCGGTAGAATTCGGGAAAAACAGGGTACAGTATGAAAAATTTAAATGGCGGTATTATCAAACAAAAAACTTTAATGTATACTTTAGTCAAAACGGACTGGCATTGGGGAAATATGCTGCGCAATTGGCAGAAAAAGAATTGCCCGGACTGGAAGATTTTGTAGAATACGGGTCGCAGCGAAGGATCAATATTGTAATGTATAATAGCTTTAATGAACTGGAGCAATCCAATATAGGGTTGGGCATTGACTGGCAAAATACAGGCGGCGTTACCAAGTTTGTGAACAATAAAATGATCGTTTATTTTAATGGTGATCATGAAAATTTAAAAAAACAGATCCGGCAGGGAATCGCTAAAATATTACTTGAGAATTTATTATTTGGTGATGATCTGGGTGAATTTGCCAGCAACCAGGCATTGCTTGACTTACCTAAATGGCTAACCGAAGGATACATCATGTATGCTGCAGAGAACTGGAGCCCCGCTTTGGATGATAAATTAAAATCAGCCCTGCTTTCCGGTGAGTACAGAACCTTTTACCAGTTTGCATTCGATAAACCAGAGCTGGCAGGTCATGCTTTCTGGCGCTTTATTGCAGACAATTACAGGAAAGACAATGTTACCTATTTTCTTTACCTGGCAAGGATATACAAAAGCCTGAATTCGGCCAGCTTAAAGGTAACCAAGAAGAAGTTTAAAGAAGTATTGAACGAATTCATGGAAAAGGAGGCTGATAAATACTATAAGGATCTGAGAGGAAGGCGCAATGCTCCCAAGGGCAGCGTAGTAGCTTTGGAAGAAGTGAACAAGAACCTGGATTATTATCGCTTTCAGGCCAATCCCAATCCCCGCAACAGTACCTATGCCGTGGTGCGGTTTAAAAAAGGCATTTATCGCATTGAGCTGGAAGATTTTGGATTTAAAAGGAAAATTTTATTGAAATCGGGGGTGCTTGATAATCAAAATGAGATCAACCCCAACTACCCGCAACTGGCCTGGGATCCTAAAGGATCGAAACTGGTGGTAGTATATATGGAAAAGAATAAGCTGAAAATGTTTGTTTTTGACCTGGTAACAAGGCTCAAAAAATTTAAGCAGGAGCTGCCAGAAGAATTTGACCAGGTAACCGATGTAAAATACATGCTTGATGAGAATACACTTTTGTTCAGCGCAGTAAAAAATGGGTACTCCGATGTTTTTGTATACAAAATAAAGGAACAAACACTGGAGCAAATTACCAATGATGTGTATGATGATCTTGATCCTTCCTTTGTGGCATTTCCCAACAGAACAGGTATTATATTTTCTTCCAACCGTCCATCGGGCAATGCTGTTAACAGCGATACTGCTTTACCATCCAATAACCAATACAATATATTTTTAGTTGACAACTGGAACCGGAGTGAGTTCAGGCAGGTTTCGCAGCTTACCCATGTAAAATATGGTAATGCGCGTTACCCTATGCAGTATAATACCAACCATTTTACATTTGTAAATGATGAAATGGGGATCGCCAACCGGTATGCCGGATTTTTTACTACCCGTAAAGCAGGCGTGGATACGATATACAAAGTTGGCGATGAATTATTGCGCAACCCTACCACTGCCGATTTAGACTCCATACTACAGGTTTGGAACAAAAATGAACCCGATTCCATAGGCTATATGGCGGTTACCACCGATTCGGCCTATGCCTTTCCTATAACCAATTACCAGAGCGGACTACAGGAAACCAGGATAGCAGGCGATGGCGGACAAGTGTCGGAAGTACGGCAGGAGGGTGATCTTAAAATGTTGTATAAACTTAAAGTAAATGAGGATGCGCTGAAGAGAAGAAATATAAATGTGCGGCCTACGGAATACATGAAGAAAGTAATAGAGGACGATAAGGTTGTAAAAGGCGCAGCTACCATTTATCAGCCGGTTGACAGCACCCCGAGTGAAGGCGATATTTTTCAAAGTGAATTTGAAGAGGAGAAAAAGGATAGTACAGTTGAAGGCCGGGTAATGGATGTAAACGATCAGCCCGTAGATGAAACGGTACTTTCGCAGGCCAAGCTATATGATTACAGGTTGAAGTTTGCAACGGAATATTCCGTTTCAGGTTTCAACAATTCCGTATTAATGACGCGCTGGCAACCTTATGGCGGTGGCGGCGGGCCTATCTATCTTACAAACGGGAGCTCTAATTTAAATGGCATTGTAAGAATTGGAGTTTCTGATCTTTTTGAAGATATCAAATTCATAGGCGGGTTCCGTTTGGGGCTTAATCTTGATGATAAAGATGTGCTGTTTAGTTTTTATAATATGCGCAAAAGATTAGACTGGGGACTTACCTACTATCGTTCAACGGTAACAAATTTCCCTTTTTATAAAGCAGATGATTTTCCCCTGAGCGCCTTAGAGAATAAATTGTATTCCAATATTTACCAGGTGAATGTTTCTTATCCCTGGGATAAAGTAAGAAGCCTTCGTGCAAATGTAGCTTTGCGTACCGACAGGGTAGCGATCAGAACCAATGTTAATTACCCTCCTGCATTAGCGATTAAGGATACCGTAAAAAATTCGATACTTACTCATTTTGAATACGTGCATGATAACAGCATCAACCCCGCATTAAATATCTGGAATGGGTTGCGGTATAAAATCTATACCGACATTAATACTGATCTAACAAAACAAAAACAAGGGAAATTTACGTTTAATGTAGGTACGGATATCCGTTATTACTATCCCATTTACCGCAATTTTATATGGGCCGGCCGCGGCGCTGTGGATATTTCATGGGGTAGTCAGAAAATACTATATTATCTCGGTGGTACCGATAGCTGGATTTCTCCCAAGTTCAACGATGCAAACCAGCCTGCGCAGGATCAAACATATGCTTATCAATCGCTGGCGGTTAACCTCAGGGGTTACAGGCAAAATGCTGCCAATGGTAATAATGCGGTAGTCATCAACAGCGAATTCAGACTTCCTGTTTTTACTACTTTATTAAGCCGTCCAATAAACAATGCTTTCTTAAGGAATTTCCAGTTGGTTCAGTTCATTGATCTGGGAACCGCATGGAATGGAGCTTACGACAAAATCGGCCGGCCATCGGCAACTTATGGCTTCCCTCCTGTTCAGGTAACTTTTAAGAGTAGTGGCGTAGGTCCTTTTGTGGGAGGATATGGTTTTGGAGTGAGAAGCACTTTGTTGGGCTACTTTTTGAGAGTGGATGCCGGCTGGCCCATGAGCGGCTTCTTTAATGGTAAACCAATGTGGTATTTTTCTTTGGGTCTGGATTTTTAAGTGAGTAGTGAGTGGTAAGTGGGCTCTTCCACCTCTCACCATTCACAAACATTTCATTTTGCCTTATTCCTTACTCGTGGTAATCGCCTGTTTAAAACTTTTAATCGTTAAATAGCAGGTCATCATCAGCACCGAAAAAATAAAGGTTACGCCCCAGGTGCGCAGGTTGTCTTCGGGGTTTAATGCGATGTATTTTACATCTCTCATAATATCATGCGGGTTGGCTACTATATCCCAGCTATTCCAGCGCAGGTAACGGCCGGCGTAAACGCCAAAGGCACAAAGTACCATAAAAAGCCATACAGTTCCATTTACTATTTTGGGCTTAAACTGTGTTAATAAAAATCTTTCAACATTCAGCAAGGAAATAAAGCCCAGCAGCAAACCATTCCATGATGCCCAGAACAATATTACCAGGTCGTACCACAAAGGGACGGGAGGCCGGTGTTGCAGATGAAAAAAATCTGTGATGATATAGGGCGCATTGGGAAAGAAAATGAGCCATGCAAATACCACGGCATATGGTATCCATTTGCGAGCAGTTTTCTTTGCATACAGTATCTTGCTGAATGCAAAAGGTACCCATGCCAAAAAAAGATTCCATACAAGAAATGTGCCGTATACTTCCCTGCTATAGGCTATTCTTGCGCCGATCATTAACAATGTAAACAAAAGCGACAGGTAAATCATTCCCGTTATGGTTTGTATTTTTTTCATATCCAATTTTGAAAAAATGAAATAATTTTTGGTAAAAAAATAATAGCGCCGGCCATTACACTGCCAAGAGCGGCCAATAATACCGCTCCGGCGGCTATGTCTTTTATAATTTTAATTTGCGGGTGATAACCGGGATGCACTACATCACACCATTTTTCTATAGCAGTGTTTATCATTTCAAGTGTTAGCACCACCATTATGCAAAGCACAACAACCAGCCATTCCATAGCATCAATTTGAAACACCCATCCCAGGATTACCGCTATTATTGCCGCGCACAGTTGGATCTGCCCGTTTGTTTCGTTCCTGAAAAAAGTAGCGATGCCCGTCAAGGCATATTGCAGGGATTGAATGAATTTCATGAGCTGTATTTACTTTAAATGTACCAGTTTATTTTTCGCGAATAGTACATCACTACGGCCAATACTATAAATAAGCCTATGCTTCCAAAAAGCAAAGCACCATCCTGGAGTTGCAGCAATATAAAAATGAATGTATACAATGTGGTAAGCATAACGCCAAACAGTATTGCAATCTTCCACTTATGAAATATGCTTTTTGTATAAAGGGTAATGAGTGCAACTGTTGCTGCAGCCGCTATGCTGTATGCTATATTAAACCGGATGTATTCAGAAATGGATAGCAATAAAGTGTAGAAAATGCTTAATGCCAGTCCCACCAGTACATATTGAATGGGATGAACAGTTCTTTTTTGCAATATTTCAAGAAAAAAATACAGTCCAAACGTAAGTGCGATGAAAAGGATGGCATATTTAACGGAGCGCATTGTCTTTGAATAAGAATCAACCGGCTGCAAAAGCGTAATGCCGAACCGTGAATCCGCTATATTATAGTTGCCGTCTTTCCAGCATTGGGGATAGTTGCGGTTTAAATGCTGCACCTTCCATTCAGCACTGAAACCCTTTTCAGTTATTTGCGGTGTAGTTACAGGCAAAAAACTGCCATCAAAAGAAGGGTTAGTCCATGCTGAAGTAAAATGTACATCAGTGGTTTTACCCACAGGGGTGAAAGACAAATTTTCGGAGCCCCGTAAATGCAACTGCAGTTTAAAGGTATTTGATTTTGCAAGATCATTATCATTTAATGCAACAGGAGTGTGCAATCCGTTTTTAATGATGTGATCATCCGGCATCCCTGCATTAAAAATATGGCTGCTATCATTCCATGAAAGGCTTAACTGGTCTTCAATGCCCCTGAAATCATTCAACCCGATGCAAACAAATGCTTCGTGCATTTGTAAATCCTCCTTTGCAATTTGTAGTCCTTCAGTTTGTATGGGGCTAAAATAACCCTCTATCTGCATGTTTGCCCGGTATACAACGATGTTGTATATACTTCTGTGCCTTATCTCAGGTTCCAATACCCCATTTATCTTTAACTGGTCGGGTAAAAAGTAAGCATACTTTTTATACACTGTTGTTTTTCCATCTTCCGATTGAATGCTTTCCCTGTAAGGTATTACCAGCATCGGACCGGTGAATGTTTGTTCCGTTGCCCATTTAGCACTTACTTCTTTGGCAACGGTTTCCTGGCGGTCCGCTCTTTCACTTACCAGGTTCATGATAAATAAAGTGGGTATAAGCATAATAAGTATCAGGCCGGCTACTATAATACCTTTAATGGTAAGCCTGTTGGACGATAGAAAATGGGATGTGCTTGTCGTATCCATGATTTTATTTTTTAAAAGCGCTTTGAAATTCAAAGTATATTAAGAAAAAAAATTACTCTATTAATTTGATCATTTGCCCCAAACCTTCTAAGTGCTGCTTAAATGCTTTCTCTCCATTTTTAGTAACTGCATAGGTGGTATTGGTTTTTCTGCCTATAAACCCTTTTTGCACTTTAATATATTCATTTTCTTCCAGGGTTTTTAAATGGGATGCCAGGTTACCGTCGGTAACGCCTATGATTTCTTTTAACTGGTTAAAATTAAGATCTTCATTCACCATAAGTGAACTCATAATGCCTAACCGTATGCGGCTGTCAAATATTTTATTTAAATTTTCTATCGGATTTTTCATTCCATTTTTTTAAAGACATGAAGCAGCGCGAAAATGCCCTGTATCCTTTATCTTTTCTTATCATATTTCCACCACATTGCAGCGCCATATACAATATGCAATATGCCAAATCCAAGGGTCCAGAAAACTAAACTAAGTTCAGGAAACCAGCAACTGGTCAATCCCAATACGATTTGTGCATATCCTAGATACCTAACCTCTCCCAGGGTATACTTACTGGCATTTACAAGGGCTATTCCATAAAACAAAAGGCATCCCGGAGCGATCATTCCAAAATACCCCAGTTCTGTTATGCGCAGTAAAAATACCCCTCCGGCAAATAAGGGGATGCAAAAATTCAGTATTAATCTTTTGGTGGCGGTACTCCAGACGGGAATATTGTTTTTTTTACTTTTTATGTAGGTAAACAAAAAAGCGGTTATTATGGCCGAACTTAATGTTAGCAAGGCAATAATAAAGAGTTTATATCTCATAATATTGTTAATCGTCAGGCTCCCGTAATCGTAGCTTTCCGGCTCATTCCCAGAAATAACCTGGTGGGCAAACCAGGCGCCGGCTAAAGCGCAAATGCCTGCGGCCACACCGCTTAATCCACTCAAACTGATAAAACGGCTGCTGCGCTCCATCATTTGTTTTATATCTTTTAAGGTATGCAGTGCGGGATGTTCTTGCTCCATAAAAAGTACTTTGAAATTCAAAGTAACTAATAAAAACTGGTATCTGCAAACTTTTTTATAATTATTTGTTATTTGATATTATTGTCGCTGGCACCTGCGCAACGTTTTAAGCAAAAAGGCTATCAAGTTTGAAAAGTTCAGAATGCTTATTCGTTTATACTACTCTTAAAACCAGGCAAATGATGTCTGTATGTTATCGTGAAAAGTGAGAGACTGCCTCCGTCCGACTGGTGTCATCCGGGCGGGCGACTGAACCCCGCCTGAATGATTCTTTCGGGCTGGCATTCAGACGGGGGATAAAGGTGAAAGAAGTGTTTCACTTCTCACGTTTCACATTTGACACAGCAGGGGGCTTCTTAACGCAATTCTAAATATATAAAACTATTGTACGTTATACATTGCAGTGTGTTTACTTTTGTGCATATGGGCTGGAAAAGGCTGATTATTAGTAGCATCGTATTTTTGTCCGTTTTTACATTCAGTGCTTCGGCGCAGGTTAAAAAGATATCCGGGCATATCCAGGATTCGCACAGTGAAGAGCGGATACCTTTTGCATCGCTTGAGTTCAAAAACACCACCATCGGCGCCCTGAGCGACTCCGCAGGCAATTTTTCCTTTACCCTTTCCCATTGGCCTTCCGATACACTTATGGTTACTTTTGTTGGTTTTGAAGACTATGCTTTACCTATAGATACTACGCTGGAAGAAATACAGGTGATCATTGAAATGGAGAGAGGGAAGAGCAATGCGGAAGTGATCATAAAAAGCAAGATCGGCAAAGGAATGATCATGTGGCGTAAAATCGTACAGCATAAACAATTCAATGACCGTGCAAGATTTGATAATTTTTCCTACGAATTATACAATAAGCTTGAGGCTGATCTCAACGATGCCGCCAATAACAAGCTGATCAGGTTCCCGCTGCTGAAACCCTTTAAATCTGTTATTTATAAAAATATTGACTCAACAAGCGAAACCAAGCCCATTTTGCCACTCTATTTAACCGAATCGCTTTCGGATTATTATTATCAAAGAAGACCTCAAAAAACAAGAGAGGAATTTAAGGCCGTTAAAACCATGGGATTTAATAACCCAAGCATAAGCAAAATGCTGGGTGGCATGTATCAGAATGTAAATGTGTATAAAAACTTTATACCGGTTTTTGATAAGGATTTTGTTAGTCCCATCAGCGATTACGGCTCTGCTTACTATTATTACCGCGTTCCTGATACACAGTATATAGGCGGAAGACGGTTCTTCCATTTTTTGTTTACACCCAAACACAAAGGCGAAAATACTTTTATAGGCGATGCATGGATAGCCGACTCATCGTATGCGGTAATGAAAATGAATCTTCGTGTTTCGGAACTGGCCAACCTGAATTTTGTTGAAAAGCTGGATCTTGTCCAGGAATACCAGTTGATCAATGATTCCGTATGGTTTTTGTCGAAGGATAAATTTGTGGCTGACTTTATTTTTTTAGATAAAAATCGTTTGAATTTTATTGGAAGAAAAACCAGCACTTATCGCAATATATTAGTCAATGATACATCGGTAACAAACGCACTGCAAAAAAATAAGCTGAGAGAAGAAGTGGTGGTATCCGATTCGGCATCCAAACACTCCGATGCTTATTGGCAGGGCGCACGCCACGAGCAATTAACAAAAACCGAGAAAGGCATTTATAAGATGATTGATACCCTTATGGAAATGCCCAGCTTTCAACGGTTTACAGACCTGGTATATTTTATTGGCACAGGGTATAAAAATGTAGGAAATTATGAAATTGGCCCGTGGTATAACTGGGTTACGGCCAATGCTTATGAAGGTTTGAGGTTACGGTTTGATTTGGGAACCAATACAGGATTTAATAAAAAAATTTATCTCACTGGTTACCTGGCCTATGGTTTTGCTGATCAAAAATGGAAAGGCAGGTTCCAGAGTTTATACCTGTTTAACAAGTCGCCGCGCTCCACATTAATGGCCTCTTTCATTAATGATATTGATAACGGACAGGTTTATTACGATGAGGTGGGAAGCGATAATTTATTTGCCATTGCCTTAAGAAAGCCCAATGTGCCGCTCAGGTATATGAAAATAGAGCAGGAAAAGCTGGAGTATTTTAAGGAATGGAACAGTGGCTTTTCGGTTACACTAAATGGAATGCGCAGGCGGTCTAGCCCATTGTCCAATCTTCCTTTAAAAGATAGTTTTCCTACAGCAAATGGCGGCGAGTCTCTAAATAGCTTTGAAATGGGGATTAAACTGAGATTTGCTTACTTAGAGAAATTTTTAGACGGCAATTTTTACCGGATCAGTATTGGCAGTGATTACCCGATTGTGGAAGCGCATTATTCAAAAGGCATATCCGGAGTATTGGGCAGCAGCTATAATTATCACAAATTGGGTGGTAGTGTTTCAGACTACAAAAAAATATCACCATTCGGTAGTATTTATTACAATGCGTATGCAGGTAAAGTATTCGGTACTCTGCCCTATACCCTGCTTGAAATTCCCCCCGGAAATAATTTATGGTATTACAATAAATACGCTTTCAACATGATGACCCGGTATGAGTATTTAACAGACTGGTATGCGGGTATAAACGTAGAACACAATATTGGTAATGGTTTATTTCGTTTTATTCCTTTAACAAGGATGTTGAAGTTCAGGCAGTTTTGGAGCGCTAAAGTGTTGTGGGGTGATATAAGCCAGGCCAATAAAGAATATAATTTTGACAATGTGGAGAATGGATTTAAAAGTCTTGAAGGCAAACCCTATATGGAAATCGGAACAGGGGTTGATAATATTTTTAAGATATTCCGGCTTGATTTTATCTGGAAAGTATTGCCCCGTCCTTTGCCTGAAAAAACATTCGATCGCTTTGGCATATTTGGGAGTTTCAGGGTAGTATTTTAGAAAAGTTTATGGTTTGTGGCTTATAGCTTGTAACAGAGCGGATTTGAAATTTTTGAGATTGATTCGGGTTGCAGGTTCCAGGTCTCAGGTTCCAGGTGTAGGTATCAGAATAACTACTAACGATAGAATAAATACTCCTTTCGCTTCTCTCTTTTCACCTCTCACTTTCACCTGGAGTTCCGTTCCGAACGCTTGGTTCTTGTCTTCGAATTTCGAAATTCAGGCTTCGGATTTACATTCAATATCTTTGTTCTTTAATAAATCCTTTATGGAAATAACATTACAGCAGGCCCAGCAACAGGTAGACGACTGGATAAAAACAACAGGCGTACGCTATTTTGGCGAGCTCACCAACCTGGGGATATTAATGGAAGAAGTAGGAGAACTGTCGCGGTTGATGGTTCGCTTATACGGAGAGCAGTCGTTTAAAGAAAGCGATAAAGGAAAGGATTTGTCTGATGAGATGGCAGATGTATTATGGGTATTGCTCTGCCTGGCCAATCAAACCGGGGTTGACCTAACCACTGCCCTGCAAAAGAATTTTGAAAAGAAAAACATACGCGATGCCCAAAGGCATAAACTAAATGATAAGCTGAAGGATAGCTGATTCTTTTCTTGAATCTCCAGCGATCCTAATACATATATACAGTTTTTTGTGCGGTTAAGAATCAGTGTTCAATTGGCTGCTGTGCAGCATATACAGTAACTATATTGTCATTTAGTTATAATTTTCTATTGTTGTGTGCCCATTGAGGCGATTGCTTTTATGGAAAGCGGAAATGATATTACAAATGCATCTGTGCAGTTAATGCAACAGATTGCTGCCGGAAATGAGCAGTCGTTCAGGCAATTGTACAACTTTTATTATAAGAAGCTGTTCTATTTTGCTTTTGCGATTGTAAAAATCAAAGAAGCCGCGGAAGAAATTGTGGAAGATGTTTTTATTAAAATATGGAGCATAAGGCAAAGCCTTGCCGGCATACATAATATTAAAGTGTATTTGTACACTGCAACAAAAAACACATCGCTCAACTTCCTGGCTAAAAAAGCAAAAGAAAATCTTACACAGCCTTTTGATTGTATTAATATTGACCTGGCAGAAATCAACTCTCCTGAAGCATTGATGATCACAGCAGAACTTCACAAAAAAATTCAGCATGCCATTGATGAACTTCCTCCCCGTTGTAAAATTATATTTAAGCTGGTACGGGAAGACAAGCTGAAGTATAAAGAAGTGGCTGAAATACTTAATATTTCAGTAAATACAATTGACGCGCAGATGGCCATTGCGATAAAAAAAATAATGTCCGGACTTCGTTCAGAGATTGATTATCCCCTCATTCGCGCCAAAGGATTAAAACCCAAAGAGTAGCTTCATCACTATAACGCTTTACCTGCGCTTTCAGAAAATTTATTTTTTCTTTTAGTAGATGTGTTTTATTTACCTGTCTTATTAATCACAGACCATACCTCATGCAGCAGGATAGCCGGTTATACCTATTAGTGGCCCGTAAATTGGCGGGGGAAGCAACAGAGGAGGAACTGCGCGACTTGCAGGGGCTTCTGGGGGAGCATTTTGATAATGAATATATATATGAAATGCTTTCTGCTTACTGGAAACAGGAACCCGATGCTTTGTCACCGGATGACGATAATTCACAGGAAGTTTTTAATCGTATTATCAGTTCTGCTGTTCATGCACCCGAGCATTTACCAGAACCGGAAATACAGCATGAATATGCTTACGACAACTTATTTATTCCGTTGCGCCGCAAGCCATGGAAAAAATGGATGTATGCTGCCGCTATAATAGCGGCAGGAGGCGCATTATGGATATATGCGTTCTCAGCGAAGCCAACCAACAACCATCATCTTCAGGGAAAGCAAACAAATGAAGTGATAGCTGAAAAGGGCAGCAGGTCAACCATAATAATTCTGCCAGACGGATCAAAAGTATGGCTGAATGCCGATAGCAGGCTTACTTACCATAACACCTTTAACAGCCGTATAAGAGAAGTTGAATTGGAAGGGGAAGCATTTTTTGATGTGGTAAAAGATAGCGGTCGTCCGTTTATAGTGCATACCTCCGGCATTGACGTTAAAGTATTAGGCACATCCTTCAATGTAAAATCCTATCCCGGAGATGCTACAATTGAAGCAACACTGATCAGGGGTATGGTTGAAATAGCACAAAAAAATGATCCTTCGGCGCCTAAAATTATTCTTCGTCCTCATGAAAAACTGGTATTTAATAAAGAAATAAATAGCCGTACGCAGCCTGCGGTTGCCAGTACCACAGCTAAAAAGAAAACATATACAACAGAGCGGAACATCGCAGTGGCGTCATTGCCTGGAAATAAGGCCGACAGCCTGATGTCTGAAACTTCATGGAGGTATAATAAACTCATTTTTGAAGGAGACAGTTTCAGGCAATTGGCCGATAAAATGGAAAGATGGTATGATGTGAAGATCAATATCCGGGGTGAAAAATTACTGCATTACCGGTTTAAGGGCATTTTTGAGAATGAAACGATACAACAGGCTTTGCTGGCTTTGCAACTCACCAATAATTTTCAATATAAAATCAACGGGAATGAAATAGAAATATTCAAAAAGTAATTTTTTAAAACGAAGAGCGGGAAATGCACGAACATTCCCCGCCCGGGTAATACAGGAACGCTTATACGCACTGGCATGTGGTAAGGTTTCCTATTTTATTAACCTTAAAGCATAAATGTATGAAAAAAAACAGGGCTCCGCGAAGCTATGCAACTGTTCCTTCCCTTATTAAATTGCTGATAGTTATGAAACTGTCTTTTTTGATGATCATACTTAGTTTTAGCCATTTGCAGGCCAAAGTGTATAGTCAGGGAAATATTACCCTTACACTTCAAAAAACAGCGATTGCCAAAGTTATTCACAAAATTGAAAAAGAGGGGCAGTTCAGATTTTTATATAATTATGATCTGACGGACCTGAAGAAAAAAATTGACATTAAGGTGGTTAATGCCTCGCTTGATGAAACATTGGCAACACTATTTTCCAATACAGATCTCACTTATAAACTATTGGATAATAACCTGGTGGTGGTATTATCGGCCACCATGCAAAACCAGCCTGTACGCATCACCGGTAGAGTAAACGGAGCCAATAGTGAGCCCCTGGCAGGAGTTACAGTGCAGATTAAAAATACTACCACCGGAACGGCTACGGATAACAATGGCAGCTATTCCATTACTGCCGAAGAAAATGCCGTATTGATATTCTCGTATATAGGATATAACGATTTGGAAATGGAAGTAAAGGGCAGGAATGTAATAGATGTACAATTAACGCCATCGGAAAAACAATTAGACCAGATTATAGTGGTAGGATATGGAAGCCAGAGTAAAAAGAATATAACAGGAGCCGTTTCTACTGTTTCTGCTAAAGACATTGCTGACCGTCCGATTATTAATGCCGCTCAGGCCATACAGGGTAAAGCCGCAGGTGTGCAGGTGGTGCAGCCTTCGGGCAAGCCGGGTGTTGGGATGACCGTTCGCATACGTGGCGCCAATTCTATCAGTGCGGGAAACGATCCGCTGTATGTAGTAGATGGTGTGCCTACTACAGACATCAGTTCTATCAATCCCACCGATATTGAAACCATGTCTATTTTAAAAGATGCTTCTTCGGCTGCTATATATGGCGCAAGGGCAGCCAATGGTGTAGTATTGATTACCACAAAAAAAGGAAGTGGTAAAAAAATGAAACTGGGATTGAATGCCTATGTGGGGTTTTCCAAACCTACGCATACATTGGATGTATTAAACGGAAAACAATACCAGGCATTAATCAATGAAGCATATAACGATAATATAATTACGGATGAGGTGGTAGCCGCAAACAATGTTAATTGGCCTGATGAGGTTTTTCGCACAGGCGTGGAACAAAATTATCAGCTATCCCTTTCAGGTGGCACGGATAAGTTCAGACAATATTTTTCTTTAGGATATATGGATCAAACCGGGATGATCAAACCGGCTTATTTTAAACGATTTACCGGGCGCGCTAATTTAACGCACAAAACAACTTCCTGGTTAACGCTTTCCACCAACCTTAGTTTTTCCAACGCAGTAAGCCGGGATGTGACGGATAATGCAAGTTCATCCCGGGGCGGTGTTGTATTATCAGCGCTTACCACGCCTTTTACTGTTCCCAAATATGCTCCTGATGGCACAATAGGCATTAATCCCAATTCGGGCTGGGAAAATCCCCTTGGCACTATTGATGGTTCTGAATCACATGCCAGGGACAATCGTTTTCTTGGAAATTTCAGTGCTGAAATAAGACTGATGCCCGGGCTAACATTCAAATCCCTTCTAGGACTGGATTATACAGACGGATATAATTATAATATCCTCGACCCGTTTCTTACCATTTACGGCCGCCAGCAGGAAGGTACTGCCGGACGAACAAAATCAAAAGAAACGGTATGGCTAACAGAACAAACACTCACCTACACAAAGCGGTTGGGATTACATAATTTTTCAGCGTTGGCTGGCTTTACCACGCAAACATCCCGGTACGATCCTTCAAGCATTAATACCGGCAAGTTTGGACGCGACACAGCCGCCAAGGGCATTGATTATATTTTATCGCATTCGCGCAACAAACCCGATACCACCGGGTATGCAACAGAATGGGGATTGGTGTCGGGCATAGCGCGCATAACCTACGATTACGATAGCCGTTATTTATTTACCGGCAATCTTCGCGCGGATGCTTCTTCAAAGTTTCCTGAAAACAACAGAACGGGTATATTCCCGTCATTCTCTGCCGGCTGGCGCATTTCTTCCGAAAGTTTTTTTGAAAACGTAAACAATGTCCAGGAGTTGAAATTGCGTGCAGGATGGGGTATGAACGGAAACCAGGAAGGCATTGGTAATTATGATTACATGAAACGGTATTATAAAAACCCGGTTACGGGCGATCTTACACTTGTTAATTTTGCTAATCCCAGCCTTACATGGGAAAAAACAACTTCTGTAAATGTAGGACTGGATGTAACATTCTTAGATTCCCGTATTGCAGTTACAGCAGACTGGTACCAGAAAAAAACCAAAGATGTGCTGGTGCGTATGCCTATTCCCACTACTTCGGGGTTGGATTATATTTCGTTAAATGTGGGCGACATGGAGAACAAAGGATTTGAGTTCAATATTTCAACCCAAAATATAAAAGGTAAAAGCTGGAACTGGAATACCGATTTCAATATGGGCTTCAACCGGAATAAAGTGTTGAACCTCGGCGATGATCCGAATGTGCAAATACCCGCAGGAGATATTTATCAGCGGGGCAATGCTTCTTTGGTGAAGGCCGGTTATCCTTTGGGTTCTTTTTACGGGTACGTGGCAACCGGTATTGATCCGCAAACAGGCAATGTGATGTATGAAGACAGGGATAAAAATGAGGAGATCAATCCCGGCGACCGTACTTTTATCGGGAATGCACAACCCGACTTTATTTATGGCATGACCAATACGGTAACTTTCAAAAACTTTGATCTTTCTGTTTTTTTCCAGGGATCACAGGGTAACCAGATATTTAATGGGGCAAGAATAGAAACGGAGGGCATGTATGATTCCCGCAATCAAACAACCACCGTATTAAACAGGTGGAAAAATCCCGGCGATATTACAGATGTTCCCAAAGCAATTCGCAATGATGTTGCTAATACGTATATTTCAAACCGGTTCTTAGAAGATGGTTCGTATTTGCGCCTGAAAGCCATTACGCTTTCCTATCGTCTCAACAGTGATTTTCTCAGGCGAATGGCGATCAGCAATGCCTCGTTATATGTAACCGGTCAGAATGTTTTAACCTTCACCAAATACACCGGCTTCGATCCTGAAGTAAGTACTTATGGAAATGATGGTAACAGCAATGTAAAAAATATTGCGCAGGGAATTGATTATGGCGCGTATCCGCAGTCTAAGGCATTTATTATTGGACTGAATGTAACATTTTAGAATCGCAATCCTATTCTTTAATAATAATTGTTCGCAACAATTATTTAAAAAAATAAAGATGAAAAAAAAATTATTAAACTTTAGCTGCATAATGGTGATAATGGCTCTGTTCGTTACCGGTTGCAGCAAAATACTTGACAAAAAACCTATTGGAGAAATTGATGCCTCTACGATAGATGATCCAAATTCCGGTGGAAGCATTACCGCTGCAGAGGCCGAACAGTTATTAAGCGGGGCATACAATGATATGTACTGGGACGGCGAAGAATACTGGGCTTTTGACCGTACGACCAATGGCGATGCAATGGCTGATAACGCATATGCAGGTAGTGATAATCCTGCCAATCATGCCATTGATCTGTTTACAACCAATTCGTTAAATGGCAATGTAGAAAGGAACTGGAGCAGGTTATATACTTCTATTGGCAAACTGAACGAAACCATTGATAAAGTATCAAAAGCTACCGATGCGGCTTTACCTCCGGAAAGACGAAACCAGATCCTGGGCGAAGCGAGGGCTTTAAGAGCTATTAATTATTTTGAGCTGGTTCGCTTGTGGGGAGATGTGCCTTTGATACTGCAACCTATCGTTACTACCAACACAAAAACCATCTTTGAATCGGTTGCTATACCCCGAGCACCTGTGGCTGTTGTATATGACAGTATTATTGTTGACCTGGAGTATGCCCTTACCAACGTGCGCAACGTTAACGAAGTACCATTGAAACAAATTATAAGCAAAGGTATAGTTAATACCATGCTCGCTAAAGTGTATGCTACCATTGAACCCCACGACTGGGATAAAGTAAATCAGTATTGTGATGCTGTAATAGCAGATGGGTATACCTTACTGCCTGATTATGATTTTTTATTTGACGGGCAGCATAAAAATTCTTCAGAGTCTATCTGGGAGATCACCTATGAAGGCTGGGGAAGCGGAACCTATGGTTTATGGATTAAAGACATGTATATCGGTGGCGGCTGGCCGAAATTCAATACGCCTTCACACGACCTGGTAAGGGCTTTTGAAGCAGAAGGGGATGATGTGCGGTTCAACAGTTCAATACAGTGGGTTGATTATTCGGGGCAATGGGTTGATCCTTATTGGCCGATGAATAACCTTCCATTGATCAATAAAGTACGTGGCGGAGATATAAGTAATTTTATTATTTACCGTTTTGCCGATATACTTTTGTTAAAGGCAGAGGCATTAACCGAACTTAACCAGTTGGATGATGTTTCCGGCGCACAGTTTTATTTGAATAAGATCCGGAACAGGGCAGGTTTAGCTAATACTACTGCCACCACGCAGGCAGATCTGCGGCTGGCTATTGAAAAAGAGCGCCAGTTAGAACTGGCATTTGAAGGTTACCGTTGGTTCGATCTGCAGCGTACCGGCCGAACACTTGCCGTAATGCAAAACGCTAAAAAAGCAAATAATGAACCGTTGAATTATCCTATACAACAGTTCCGGCTTTTGTACCCGGTTCCGCAAAATGAAATAGACCGTAACCCGAGGCTTACGCAAAACCCGGGCTACTGACCTGCAAGGTCTGCGGCAAGGTCCCGTGCCTGGCAGACCTGACAGGTTTTAATGGTAAATATTTGCCCAATTTAAACGACTATCTTTATTAAAAGATAAAATATGGCCAAACTGTTTCTGCATTGTATGCTGCTATTAATAATGGCTTCGGGCTGTAAAACAAATCCTGGTGAGCAAAACAGAAGCAATAAGGATACGATAAAAAACGAAGTAACCGTGTGGCTTACAGACCCGGATGCCGGTATACTTTTTAAAGAACAGCCAGCACCTTTGGTATTTGCAGATGCCATATCGGATACAAATGCTGTTATTGATGTGGATGATGCGCAAACCTTTCAAAATGTTGACGGCTTCGGGTATACCTTAACGGGAGGAAGCGCCATGCACCTCCATAATATGGATGCCGCAGGCCGGGCTGCCATACTAAAAGAATTATTTGCAACGGATGGCAACAATATAGGGGTTAGCTACCTGCGCGTAAGCATTGGCGCCTCCGATCTGGATGCCAATGTGTTTTCGTACGATGATTTGCCTGCAGGCCAAACAGACGAGCAGATGGAAAAATTCAGTATAGCGCCCCACAGGGAACATCTCATTCCGGTATTAAAAGAAATATTGACAATTAATCCTGCTATTAAAATATTAGGTTCACCCTGGTCGCCACCAGCATGGATGAAAACCAACAATAATTCAAAAGGCGGCAGTTTACAGGCCAAATATTACGATGCCTATGCCTGGTATTTTGTAAAATATGTTCTGGCCATGAAGGCGGAAGGTATAACCATTGATGCCATTACTGTTCAAAACGAACCGCTGCACCCCGGCAATAACCCCAGTTTACTGATGGAGGCAGAAGACCAGGCTGTTTTTATAAAACAAAGTCTTGGCCCGGCATTTAAAGCGGCCGGTATCAATACTAAAATTATAGTGTACGACCACAATGCAGACAGGCCCGATTACCCGGTTACTATTTATAAGGACGCAGATGCAGCCCAATATGTGGATGGCGCCGCCTTTCATTTGTATGGAGGCAATATTGATACTTTAGCGCAGTTGCACAATGCCTACCCGGATAAGCATCTTTACTTTACGGAGCAGTGGATAGGAGCACCCGGTAATTTAAAAACTGATCTGAACTGGCACATTAAAAATATAATTATAGGGTCCATGCGCAATTGGTGCAGGGTGGCGCTGGAGTGGAACCTTGCTGCCGATACCAAACTCGAACCTCACACGCCCGGCGGCTGTACCCAGTGTTTGGGGGCGCTTACCATAGAGGGTAATACGGTAACGCGTAATCCTGCTTATTATATTATTGCACAGGCATCCAAATTTGTTCGTCCCGGGGCTGTTCGCATCGCTTCTAATAATCTTAATGCATTGCCTAATGTGGCTTTTAAAAATACAGATGGGAAAATGGTACTGATTGTATTAAATGAAGCAGGTTCCACTCAAGAATTCGATATAAAATATAAGGGCCGGCAGTTTACTGCGGTTCTGAATCCGGGTGCGGCAGGCACCTATATTTGGTAAGTACGCCTGGGTTAACAAATCTTTTGTATATTATTTTACGAAAGTGAAACTTATATTATGTTTCTTATTATATTTAGTAAATTTTCATATTTACATTAAACCAAAACTGCCATGTGTACACAAGTTGAAGCTTCTTTTAACGTGTATCATTTTTTTCCCACCTCACTTTTTTTATTCAGGCCCTCGCAATAACTGGTAACGTTATTAATTTAGCTTGACATCTGAAGTTACGGCCATCGCTCTAAAGTGTAAGAGATTCCCACAGGCCACTCACCAGGGAAACTGATCCTAAAGCATACTATATACGGCTTAATAGTTTTATATAAGGCTAAATAAGCAAACGACTAATAACTTCTTTTTTATTAGAATGTGTAATTCAGGTCTTTATTAACTAAAACTAAATTGATTCTTATGACCAGATTTAAATTACTGCTGCTATTCATGTTAATAGCAAATGCTGTGTTAGCACAAAACCGCCAATTAAGCGGGGTTGTAACTGATGCTGGCAACCAGGGTATACCCTCCGCCACCGTAAAAGTTAAGGGTATTAACGCTCAAACGCTAACCGATATTGATGGGAGATTCACCCTATCAGTACCATCGGGAAGAGTTGTTTTAGAAATTTCTTCAATTGGTTTTGAAAAAACAGAAGTTACTGTGGAAGCAAACAACAACAATGTATCTGTTACAATGGCTGGTTCTTCTACAGCTATGAATGAAGTTGTTGTAACTGCATTGGGTATCAGACGAGACAAAAAAGCGCTAACCTATGCTTCACAAACCGTCGGTGGTGATGAACTCAGAAAAGCGTCAAACATCAATTTTATGGATGCTTTGAGTGGAAAGGCGGCCGGGATAAACATTGCCACAAGTGCTTCGGGGGCAGGTGGTTCTACAAAGGCTGTATTAAGAGGCAACAGATCACTTGTTGGTCTCAGCGAACCATTGTATGTTATTGATGGTATTCCCATGGTAAACAATAAAGGAGGACAGCCCGGCTCATACGGCGGTAATGATCAGGGTGACGGACTTTCTTCGATAAACCCCGAAGACATCGAAAGCATGACGGTTCTCAGAGGCGCGAATGCATCCATATTGTATGGGAGTCAGGGCGCTAATGGCGTGGTTATCATCACTACAAAAAAAGGAAAAGCAGGGCAAGTGAGTGTTAATTTCAGTTCCAGCACCGTTTTTGATCAGGTAACCAGCCTACCTGATTTTCAATATGTATATGGCGCAGACAACGGATCGGACTACAACTGGTCGTCTACTAAAGGCAATTACCAAAGTGGCTATATCGAAGACTTTTTCCGAACCGGAGTTAACGCAACAAATTCAATTTCGATAGCTGGTGGAAATGACAAAACAACGGCGTATTTCTCCTATGCAAATACATATGCTACAGGGGTTGTGCCAACGAATACATACAATAGAAATAATATCACTTTCAATCAATCGACCCGGTTATTGAATGATAAATTAACGATCAGTTCAAATGTGATGTTGGCAAGCGAATTGTCGCGCAACAGGCCTGGTGCAGGATATTATAACAATCCGCTCACCGGTTTATACCTGTTTGCCCGTGAAAGAAATTTTGATCAGTATAAGGAGAATTACCAGATATTTGACAGCACCAGGAATTTGTACAGGATGAACTGGTATTCTACCGAGGAAAAACAAAACAATCCTTTTTGGGAGCTCAATAACAATTCTAAATTGGCCAAAACAAATCGTATAATCGCAAGTGCCAAAGCAACGTATGAGCTTACAGAGCACCTCAGATTGGAAGCCAGAGGAAATATAGATTATGCCAACAGACTTTTTGATAACCGGTGGGCCGCTGCAGGAAATTCAGTAAGTGTTAGTCCAAACGGAACCTGGTCGTATTCAAAATATACAGACCAGTCGCTTTATACAGACGGAATTTTAAACTATAATAACACCCTTGGTCCAATAAGTGTTTCGGCAATTTTAGGTGCCAGTTATCAGAGAAATACCTTTAACGATGGTATGAACGTTGGTAATGGAACAACTGCTTTACAGTATCCCAATTTCTTCTCATTTTCTAACTTCCCATTCAATGTGATGTTTAACAAAACAGGCAGCACCGTCATTAAGCAGGGGTTGTTCGGCAACGCGACTCTGGGGTTTAAAGAGATGGTGTATCTAGATCTGGCTGGCCGTAATGACTGGGCTTCTACCCTGGCATTGACGGGCAATCAATCTTATTTTTATCCTTCTGTGGGTCTTTCCGTTATTGTCAGCGAAATGTTTGCCATGCCAACCGCAATCTCTTTCTTAAAACTTAGAGCTTCGCGCACTACTACTGCCAATGAAGTGCCTTTTAACGTGGTTTCTCCTAACAATACGATAGGCGGTGCCGGCACCCCTGATGGAATAGGAGGCATTAACAGAAATACGCAGGTGCCTTTTACCACTTTGAAACCAGAAAAGATCAAAAGCGACGAGTATGGAGCTGAAATGAGATTTTTTAATGGTAGGCTGGGATTTGACTTTACATACTATAATAGTGTAAGCACTAACCAGTTCCTCAGTTTGGCTGCTCCATCCGGCTCTGGCTTTACAAGATATTATGTAAATGCCGGCAAGATTACCAATAAAGGTTTTGAATTAACTGTGAATGCTGATGTAGTTAGCAATTCCAATCTCCAATGGAGAACATCAGTCAACTTGTCGCAAAACAAGAATGAGATTGTTGAACTGATAGCCTCAAATCCTGACTACCAGGTAGGAGGTGATGATGAAGGGTTTGCTTCCATTATTAAAGCAGGTGGTTCTTTCAATGATGTGTGGATATTTAAATTTAACAGGAATGATGCGGGAGAAATCATTCTTGACGATCAGGGTAAACCCACAAAAGCGGCCAACATGGTAAAAGTTGGTAATGTAAACCCCGATTTTCTTTTAGGATGGAACAATTCCCTGAATTATAGAAACCTCTTCCTCAATGTACTTGTTAATGGTAAGTTTGGAGGAGTTGCATTTTCAAAAACAGAAGCATTCCTTGATGCCTACGGCGCAAGCCAGAGAACTGCAGATGCCAGGGACGCGGGTACTATTCCGATTCTTGCAATACAGGGATCGTCTAAAGTAAGTTCTATTGATCCTAAAGTGTATTATGATGCGGTTGGTGACAGAAACAGGATCATGGAACCTTATGTTTTCTCCAGAACAAACGTGAGGTTAGCTCAATTGGTTCTTGGTTATAATGTACCCATCAGAAACAGCAACGGCGTAGTTAAAGATGCTTCCGTTTCTTTGATTGGAAGAAATTTATTTTTCTTCTACAAAAAGGCCCCCTATGATCCCGAGCAAGCGATGAGCACTGGCAATTCCATGCAGTCGAACGACGTTTTCAGTGTTCCGCCAACAAGGTCATACGGAATCAACTTTAGACTTACTTTCTAATATTTTTTAAAATCATTAGTATGAAAAAAATAATTAGCGCAATACTGATACTGAGCATCTTCGGATCCTGTACCAAGAATTTTGAACGCATCAATACAGATCCGAATCAGATATCTGATGAGTTGCTCAAGCAGGACTTTAACCTGGTAGGCTCGCCGTTTTCAGGTTTGTTATTTAATCTTTTCGGGCACCAGATTGAAGAAGACCTTTGCCACGATTCCTGGATGGGGCATTTGCAAACTCCTACCCCTTTTGTGGGTAACGTAAACAACACCACCTATTATGTACGTTGGAATGTTTACTGGGACCGCGTATACGGTAGTGTAATGTCTCCCGCAAAACAAGTCATCCAGTTGGCAGAAGATAACAACCTGCCACTTTTTGCAACGTGGGCAAAGTTGATAAGAATTCTTTCGGTATCTAAACTAACAGCCTATCACGGTCCGGTTATCTATTCCAACTACGGGACCACCGAAAGTTCAATTCTCTACGACAAAGAATCAGATTTGTACAACCAGTTTTTTACTGAGTTAGATGCCATACAGGCGGAGTTTGCAGCAAACACGGGCTATAAAGGTTTTGCGAAATTCGATCCATCTTATAAAGGGGAGATTACCGCGTGGATGAAGCTTGTGAATTCCCTGAGGCTGCGATTAGCCATCCGTATTTCAAAAGTAGCTCCGGACGTGGCTAAAACGCAGGGAGAAAAGGCAATGAGCGATCCGGCGGGATTGATAGAAGCCAATGCTGACAACTTTAATGTTGCATTGTTGGGCCAAAAGATCCCTTTTGCAGTTATTTGCTTCGAGTGGGATGATACAAGAATGGGTGCAGTAATGGAGTCTTTCCTGGGTGGTTTAAAGGACAAGAGAGTAGAAAAATTTTTCTCTGTGGCCGATAACCCCACTCATTACGCCGATCATCCAAGTTTTCCGTATAAAGGCATACGCAATGGCGCTTATGTAGCTGCTAAAATCGACAGAGTTCCATTCTCAAGGATATCTACGGATTTCCAAACGGTGCAGAAAAGGAGGGCCTTTACCGCGGCCGAAGTAAGTTTTCTCAAGGCTGAAGCGGCACTCAGGAATTGGGCGGGCGCCGGTGACGCAAAAGAAAACTACGAAAATGGCGTAAAACTATCCTTCGCAGATTGGGGTGCAAGCGGTGTTGACGCTTACCTGGCAGATAACACCAGTAAGCCGTGGAATTATGTTGATCCATTGGATGCGAGGAATAATTTTACATCTCTCTCCACGGTAACCGTTGCCTGGAACGACGCGGATAACAACGAAGTGAAATTAGAAAAGATCATTACTCAGAAATGGATCAACAATTACACCAATTCATTGGAAGCCTGGGTAGATTTCAGGAGGACCGGCTATCCTAAAATTCCGCATGTTGCTAAAAACGACAGCAGCCCGGATTGGGGAGTTATTCCAGCAGATCAATGGATTAAGAGGATGCCTTTTGTTAATTCCGAAAGAACCGGTAACGCCGAGGGTGTTGCCGACGCCGTATCTAAAATGGGGCCCGGCGCGAAAGATGATATCGCTACCCGTTTGTGGTGGGATACCGGCGGACCGAACTTTTAATATTATTATTGTTCAATAATAAAATACCCCTTTGCAATTATTTGCAGAGGGGTTTTTTATTGTGTGATATTACTATAATAACCGCTTCCTTATGGAAGTTTTAGCCATTATTTGTAGGCAACCGTTTGCGTTATATTTTGGATAAGTGAAACTACGTATTTGGATTTTTAGTAAATTTAACAAAGATTTCATAATTCATCTTACTCCAAAATTGCATAGCTTATGAGCAAGTTAAAATTTCTTTTAACGTGTTTCTTCTCTTTGTTTACACTCCTTCTTTTTGCACAAAACAGAACGATTACAGGAAAGGTCACCCATTCCGGTGATCAGGCTAATGTAATTGGCGCTACCATTACCGTTAAAGGAACTTCGCAGGCAACTACAACGTCAACGGATGGCAGCTTTTCGCTTTCAGTACCTTCCGGAGCGGTTACTTTAGTTATTACTTCTGTCGGCTTCCTGCCTAAAGAAGTAGCAGTAGCAGCAAACGCAACCAGTGTATCGGTTGAATTATCTGAAGATTCGCAACAATTGAGTGAAGTGGTGGTAACGGCATTGGGTATTACCCGTGAAGCGAAGACGCTTGTTTATGCTACTCAAACCGTTAAACCCTCAACGCTTACAGAAGTAAGGGATGCCAACAATGTGCTCAATTCTTTCCAGGGTAAAATTGCCAATGCAACTATATCCCAGGGATCTGGTGGGCCGGGCAGCGGCGCAAGAATTGTACTGAGAGGAAATCGTTCCCTGCAAGGCAATAACAATGCATTAATTGTGGTAGATGGTGTACCTATTACCAATGGTACAAATGGCGCCGCAGGAAGTGATTTTGGAAGTGTGCAGGGGTCTGATGGCGCGTCCAATATTAATCCTGATGATATTGAATCTGTAACCGTATTGCGTGGCGCTTCTGCGGCTGCTTTATATGGAAGTGCAGCGGGCAATGGGGTGATCGTTATTACAACCAAAAAAGGGAAAGAAGGTAAAATAGCGGTAACGGTAAACTCTGGTGCAGTGTTTGAGCAGGCTACATCACTTCCCAAAGTTCAAAATGAGTATGGGCAGGCAAGAGCAGGTTCCGGCGGTGCATTGGAAGTGGATTTAGGAGATAGCTGGGGACTTAAAATGACCGGACAAGATTATACCAATCATTTAGGCGAACAGGCAACCTACGATGCCCAACCTAATAATATTAAAAATTTCTTCAGGACAGGTACCAGTTTAAATAACTCAATCGGTGTAACTGGTGGTTCTGAGAAAATGCAAACTTATTTGTCGTATACCAATAACAGCATTCAGGGTATAATACCTAAGAATGATTTGCTCCGTCATACAGTAAATCTTCGTTTAACCAATCAAATAGGTAAGCGATTTTCTACGGATGCTAAAGTCACGTATATAGCACAATCCATTCACAACAGGCCCCGGACGGGAGAGGAAAATGCGCCTACTATTGACATTTACCAGATACCCCGTAATGTAAGTACTGCAGAAGCCGAACAATATGAAATGACCAACAATGTCGGGATAGCTGAACCAACCCCATGGCCGGCGACATTGGAAGCTATATATCAAAATCCGTACTGGATGATTAACAATACAGCCATCAACGAAGTAAGAGACAGGATAATGGGATTTATTACCGCTAAATATAAAATTACGGATTGGTTAAGTTTACAAGGCAGGGCAAATTTAGACCGCATATTCGATCGCGGTGAGTCGCAATATGCAACGGGAACGAAACTTTGGGCTGGCAAAGTAGGCGGATATTACGGACAGCGAAAAATTACAACAACCCAAAAATGGTTTGATGTAATGTTGGAAGGGAATAACGAGATTACCAAAGATTTGAAAATAGAATATCGGGTGGGTGCTATTTACCAGGACGGACAATATAATGAGGTTAATAATACAGCCGATGGTTTGAATGTGACCAACAAATTTAGTCTCAATTATGCTACAAGCCCCGCAATTTCATCAAGTTCGTCAGAAACACAAACGCAATCTGTTTTCGGACAATTAAACTTTTCTTTTAAAGATGCGATTTTTTTAGATGCGAGTTTGCGAAACGATTGGGCCTCTCCGTTACCAAGTCCCTATTCTTTTAGTTATCCGTCTATAGGTGCTTCGGTAATTCTTTCTGACTTAATGCAATTGCCTTCGGCGATATCATTTTTAAAGGCAAGTGCAAATTATGCATCTGTAGGCAATGGAGGCAGATCCCAGATACGGTTAAGCACCTATAGCTATTCACAAGGTGCAGGTAACGGTTTTTTAACACGCAGTTCAACACTGCCCATTCCGGGGTTAAAGCCGGAAATTGTAAAAAACCTCGAGTTTGGAATAGAAGCGCGATTTATCAATAACCGCATTGGTTTTACCGCTACTTATTATAAAAGTAATTCTACTAACCAGTTATTGCAGGTGGATCTTCCTGTTGCCACGGGATATGCTAACCAGTACATTAATGCAGGTGATATCCAGAATTCAGGGTTTGAATTTGTAGTTACCGGAGCCCCAATTAAAACAAAGAACTTTAGTTGGGATGTTGTATTTAACCTGGGAATGAATACCAATAAAATCAAAAAACTTGACGAAAATGTTAAAATATTCTACCTGGGTGGTGGCTATGGGCGGTCTGCCACTCCTATTGCAGAAGAAGGCGGGCATTACGGGGATATGATATCCTACTTGTGGGAAAGGAATGCCAAAGGTCAATTTGTAGTTAAGGCTGATGGAACTCCTTCTATAACTGCAGACAGGGGATCAATAGGAAACTTCAATCCTAAAGCAACGATTGGATTCAGTAATTCCTTTGAGTATAAAAGGTTTTCTTTAAGACTGTTACTTGACGGACGTGCAGGCGGTGTGATGGTGTCGGGTACCGAAATGAACCTTGCATTTAGCGGCATACCTGAAGTTACGGGCCGGTACCGCGAAGGAGGGTTGAACCTGGGTGGCGTTGATGCATCCGGTCAACCTGTTAATCAAGCTATTACATCTCAGCAATTTTGGCAAATAGCTTCCGGAAAACGTTATGGCAATGGAGAGTTTTTTGCCTATGACGCAACGAACTTCAGAATTAGAGAACTTTCCATAGGATATGACATTCCCGTAGGCTCAGCCTTCTTTATTAAGAATGCACGGATATCCGCAGTAGCACGTAATGTGGCATGGTTGTACAGAGGCAAATCGAAGTTAGATATACCCGGTTTAGGAAAGCGCACCATGTGGTTTGACCCCGACATGAGCTTAGGTAATGGAAATTTCCAGGGTGTTGAATATGGTACTTTACCTGCTACCCGAACAGTAGGTTTTGATCTAAAACTTACATTCTAAAACCTGAATATTAAAACATTTAAATATGAAACGATTTAAAAATTTAGCGGGGAAAATGCAGGTGGTCGGCATATCAGTTTTATTATTAGTAGCTTTTTCCTGCACAAAAAAATATGAGGAAATCAACACTGACCAAAACAGTGTTGCTATTATCGGTCCTGCCGAACTTCCTTTCCTTTTTTCCAAAGCGCAGTCAATTGGTACAAATAGCCAATGGAATTACCAGGTGGCTCAAAATCTTTTCTCTGATCAATATGCCCAGTATTTTGCCTGCACAGCCACCTATTTCCCGTCAGACCGTTTATTCATACGTCAGGACTGGGTAGGTGCTGCTTTCAGACCTATGTACACAGATGTGATGCCACAATTGCAAAGTATTTTTGAAAACACCGATCCCGGCTCCGCTGAATATGCATTGGCAAATATTTGGTGGGTATATGTGTTTCACAAGGTTACTGATTACTGGGGACCTATTCCTTATTTTAATGCAGGACTGCCAGGTAATTCAGTTCCTTATGATAGCCAGGATAAAATTTACGATGACTTTTTGAAACGTTTAGCAGATGCAGTAAATGTTTTAAAAAGCAAAACAGGAGAAACTCCTTACGGTTCTTACGATTTGGTATATGGGGGCAATGTAGCGAAGTGGATAAAATTTGCAAGTACGCTTCGTTTACGCCTGGCAATGAGAATCTCAAAAGTGGATCCTCCAAGGGCTAAAACAGAAGCAGAAGCCGCAGTAGCGGATGGTGTTCTGACTACCAGCCCGGATGATGATGCGCTAATTGCACGATCAACCAAAGGTGATGATGGCAATGGATTATCTATAATGTCCGACTGGAACGAATTTCGCATGAGCGCTTCTATGGAATCGGTATTAAAGGGTTACAACGATCCAAGAATGCCTGTTTATTTTTCACCTGCAAAAAATACAGGTACGTACGAAGGATTAAGAAATGGATTAACGGCTGCTCAGTTAGAAGTAAACGCGAACAAACCAGATAACAATTCTCATGTGGGTAAAAGGTGGTCTTCTCCCGCCTTCGGAGGAGACGGTACTCACCTTGAAACGCCACAAAATATAATGCCAACCGCTGAGGCCTATTTTTTACGGGCCGAAGGCGCTTTGATGGGCTGGAATATGAATGGAACTGCAAAAGAACTATATGAAGCAGGCATTGCTAACTCACTTAAGCAGTGGGGAGTTACGGACAATACAGTTATTACTGCATATACCAACAGTACGGCAACTCCGGTTGCTCCAAATGATTTTTTGAACTCCCCTGCAATGACAAATATTCCAGTTAAGTTTGGAACAGATCCTGATGTGCAAAAAGAACAGATTGCTACTCAAAAATGGCTGGCATTGTTCCCCGATGGGATGGAAGGTTGGGCGGATTATAGAAGGAGCCATGTACTAAAGCTTTACCCTGTAGCCAATTCAGAAAATCCTGATATAACCAATACAACAACCCAATGGATAAGAAGAATTACCTTTTTGGATTCTGAGAAAGAGACCAATGGAGAAGAGGTAGAGAAAGCTGTGGGACTGCTTGGCGGTGAAGATAAAGTTACCACGCCGCTATGGTGGGATAAGAACTAATTCAAAATTTGTATTTTTTAGAAGATTCCACCAGACAACTGGTGGAATCTTTTTATATTTCATGTACAAATTATTTTAACATGTAAGTATGATTAAACACAGTATAAATATCTTTTTTATTTTGCTGCTCATCAATTCTTTGTCTTGCACAGATAAAAACGAAAAGCACCTGTTTACCCGGCTTGATCATACCGGTACAGGAATAGAATTTCAAAATACTTTGTTTGACAATGAGCACCTGAACGTGCTCAATTATGTTTATTACTACAATGGCGGAGGTGTTGCTGTCGGCGACATCAATAATGATGGATTACAGGATATTTTATTTACCGGTAACATGGTAAAGAACAGACTATACCTGAATAAAGGCAATTTTAAATTTGAAAACATAACGGATAAAAGTGGTATCGCCGCTAAACAGGGCTGGTGTACAGGAGCAACCATGACAGATATTAATGGCGATGGCAACCTGGATATTTATATCTGCAGATCGGCCGATGCAGGTACTTCCATGAGAAGAAACCTGCTCTTCATTAATAATGGCGACCTCACTTTTTCCGAAGCGGCTGAAGCCTATGGACTGGCCAATGATGGTTATTCAACCCAATCCAGTTTTTTCGACTATGATAAAGACGGCGATCTTGATATGTTTCTCATCAACCATTCTTTGCAGCAATACACTACAGGCGCGGTTGAAAACCCCGGCTGGCGTAAACAAAGCAAACCCGCATTTGAGTGTAAGCTTTATCGCAATGAGGGCAATACATCAGGTCAGCAACATCCTGTATATACTGACGTAACTACGGAGGCGGGCATAACTTCCAATGTGCTGAGCTTTGGTTTGGGTCTTGCAGTTTCCGATATCAATGATGACGGCTGGCCCGATGTATATGTTTCCAACGATTTTAATGAACCCGACTACCTGTTTATTAATAACGGAAATGGAACCTTTACCGATAAACTGTCCGATTGTATGGATGAAGTTTCATTGTACTCAATGGGCTCCGATGCAGCAGATTACAATAATGACGGACTTATTGACCTGGTTACAATGGATATGCTGCCCGAAGATAACCGCACCCAGAAAATGCACAGCGGAGCGGAAAATTTTGACAAATTTCAAATGCTTTTTAAACTGGGCTTTTATTACCAGTACAGCCGCAATATGCTGCACAGAAATAATGGCGATGGTACCTTTAGTGAAATAGGCCAGTTAGCTGGTATTTCCAATACAGACTGGAGCTGGGCTGCATTGCTTTCTGATTTTGACAATGACGGTAACAAAGACCTGCTGGCTACTACAGGCTATGTGAAAGACTATACCGATATGGATTTTATAAAATATTCGGTTGACCTCGCCGTGAAACAACGCGGCGGACAAAGGGTAGACGCGGTAAAGGAGTATATAAATAAAATGCCTGTTAATCACCTAACCAGTACTGTGTTTAAAAATAACGGTAATAGCTCTTTTATAAAAAGCAATGCGGAATGGGGCTTTGATCACAAAACTGTGGCCGCAGGCGCCGCTTATGCCGACCTTGACAACGATGGTAATCTGGATATCATAATCAATAATACCAATGATTACGCCGGTATATATAAAAACAATGGCTCATCAACTGAACCTAATCATTATTTAAAAATAGATTTAAAAGGGAATGCTGAAAACCCAACCGGTATAGGCACAAAAGTAAAGCTCTTTTGCAAAGGGCAGGTTTTTTATCAGGAGCAGGTTCCTGTAAGGGGCTACCAGTCTTCTGTTGATCAGGTATTGAATTTCGGCATTGGTAAACACACACAAATTGATTCAATAAAAGTGATTTGGCCGAATGATCAGTTCCAGGTACTGCAGAATATTCCTGCTAACCAGTCGCTGAAAGTGGATATTAAGGATGCAGGGCAGAAATGGCAATACGGCAACGTAACAACTACACCTTACCTGGCAGAAAAAAGTACATTTAATTATACACATAAGGAAAATAATTTCAACGACTTTACCGTGCAATCTTTATTACCGAATTATTTATCCCGGCAGGGCCCCTGTATGGCTAAAGCCGATGTAAACAAAGACGGCCGTGAGGACCTGTTTATTGGCGGCGCCAAAGGGAAACCTGGTCAATTGTTTATACAAACCGCCGGTGGAACTTTTACGCTGTCAAAGCAGCCTGATCTTATAAAGGATTCTTTAGCTGAGGATGTTTCCGCTGTTTTCTTTGATGCTAACGGCGATGGGTATCCTGATTTGTATGCTGGAAGCGGTGGGTATGAATTTGCTGAAAAAGATATTTTGCTGCAGGACAGGTTGTATATTAATAATGGTAAAGGAAGCTTTGTAAAAACTGACAATGCGTTACCTCAAATGATAACCAGCACAGGTTGTGTAAAAGCTGCGGATATTGAGGGAGATGGCGATATGGACCTGTTTGTGGGGGGAAGAGTAGTCCCCGGTAAATATCCAATGGCTCCGGAAAGCTATATACTGTTAAATGATGGAAGGGGAAATTTTACAGATGCAGCATCAATCATTGCTCCTTCTGTTAAAAATATCGGGATGGTAACGGATGCACTTTGGACCGATCTGAATAAAGACGGGAAGCCCGATCTTATTATTGTGGGTGAATGGATGCCTGTAAAAGTGTTCATTAATACAAATGGGAAATTAGAAGATGCTTCAGCAAAATATATACATTTTGCTTCTTCGGGATGGTGGAACAAAATACTGGCTGATGATTTTGACGGCGATGGAGATGCGGATATTATAATCGGCAACCTGGGTTCCAATGCCCAATTCAGGGCCAGCGAAAAAGAACCGCTTAGCATTTATTACAAAGATTTTGATGGCAATGGTTCTGTTGATCCAATTTTTTGCTATTATATCAATGGTATTTCTTATCCTGCCGCTTCACGTGATGACCTCGTTGAACAACTTCCTGTATTAAAAAAGAAGTTTAATGATTACAGCAGCTATGCCAATGCCACGATAAAAGAGGTCTTTTCGGGGGAACAGCTAAAAGATGCGGGAGTACTCAACGTTGAAATATTGTCTACCGTTTATTTGCAAAACAATGGTGATTCCGGTTTTGTAATGAAATCCTTACCACAGGAAGTGCAATATGCTCCGGTTTATGCCATGGCGTCTGCAGACTTTAATGCCGACAGGAAAAAGGATATTATTCTTGCCGGCAACAATGCATGGACAAGGATTAAGTTTGGCCGGTACAGGGCCAATCATGGTATTATGCTGATGGGAGATGGAAAAGGAGGGTTCGACTATGCACCACAGTATAAAAGCGGCTTAAAACTGCGCGGCGATGCACGTTCTATGGAGTTTATACATGTGGGAAGTAAAGACCTGCTGACGGTGGGTATGAATAATGCGCCTATTGTTTCGTACAGCTTTGATTAAATTGATTCCTCCAATTTCGAGCGCTCTTTTTCCGTTACCGGGGTTGTTATCACAGGTTTAAAACTTAGAAAATAAGTTTTGAATTAGCCGGATATTATATAGCTTTGAATTAGTTGCATAACTAACTATATGTCCGACAACCAATTTAAAAGAGGCGAATTATACAGTTTTATAACAGGAGTAGCTTCCACGGCTATAGCAAGGCGGCTGCAGAAAAATTTTAAGCAGCATGGCATTGATATTACGATTGAACAATGGAGCGTTCTATATCATTTATGGAAGCAGGATGGACTGAGCCAGCAGGAATTATGCAATGCCACTTTCAAGGATAAGCCCAGCATTACCCGGTTGGTAGATAACTTGGAAAAGCTGAAATTGGTAAAACGGGTTGCTTCTGTAGAAGACAGGAGAATAAACATGATCTATTTAAGTGGAGCAGCGGCTACACTCAGGGATCAAACTATGGAAATGGCGAATCAAACGCTCAATGAGGCATTAGGTGGCGTTAGCACGGAAGAGATTGAAATGTGCAAATCGGTTTTGCAAAGGGTATATGATAACCTGAAATAATAATTCGGACAGGAATGAAGTTTTTCATATTATTTCATTCCATAGTTGCGTTTTAAGTGAGACTTAATTATTGCTTAACATAAAAAAAATAATTGTATGAATACCGGAGCACCAGCCACAACCATCCTAAAAGGAGGCGAATGGATCATCAGGGAAAGTAAACCGGAAGACATTTTTACTCCTGAAGATTTTAACGAAGAGCAAAAGATGATCATGGAAATGTGCACCACTTTTGTTGGTAATGAAGTACTTCCCATTATTGAGCGTATTGATAAACAGGAACCGGGATTAATGCCTTCATTGCTCGATAAGGCGGGCGAGCAGGGATTGCTGGGTGTATCCATACCCGAAGAATATGGTGGATTAGGAAAAGATTTTGTTACCTCCACACTCGTAAATGAAGGATTGGGAAGTGGCTTTTCCTTTTCCGTAGCCATAGCTGCACATACAGGTATCGGCACTTTGCCTATATTATATTTTGGAACGCCCCAACAAAAAGAAAAATACATACCCAGGTTAACCACCGGAGAATGGAAGGGCTCTTACGGGCTCACGGAACCCAACAGCGGCAGCGATGCGCTGAGTGCCAAAACTTCTGCAAAACTCAGCAGTGATGGTAAACATTATTTATTGAACGGGCAAAAATGCTGGATCACCAATGGAGGCTTTGCCGATGTGTATACCGTATTTGCAAAAGTTGTTGGTGATGACCTGCCTGCCCTGCCTACCGGACAGGCAGACGGCAAAACGGGGTTCACTGCATTTATAGTAGACCGTGGTATAGAAGGATTTACCCAGGGACCGGAAGAACATAAAATGGGCATTAAAGGCTCCTCTACTGTTCAGCTCTATTTCCAGGATGCCAAAGTTCCGGTTGAAAACGTATTGGGTGAAATCGGCAAGGGGCATATTATCGCTTTTAATATTCTTAATATCGGGCGTTTAAAATTATGCGCCGCGGCACTGGGCGGAGCAAAAGGAGCAGCCACTACTGCTATTCAATATGCCAATACCCGCGAGCAGTTTAAACAGCCTATAGCCCAGTTTGGCGCTATGAAACATAAAATGGCCGAAATGGCCACACGCATATGGGTAGCCGAAAGTGCTTTGTACAGAACGGCAAAATGGATTGACGATAAGGAACAGGAATTGGTGCAGGAAGGAAAACCTTTCAGCGAAGCCCTGCTGGCAGGCGCAGAGGAATATGCCATAGAATGCGCGATGCTCAAGGTGTTTGGCAGTGAAGTGCTGGATTTTGTAGTGGACGAAGGCGTTCAGATACATGGCGGTAACGGGTTCAGCGCTGAATATATTATTTCACGCGCTTACCGCGACAGCCGGATCAACCGAATTTTTGAAGGCACAAATGAAATTAACCGTTTACTCACGGTGGATATGGTATTGAAGCGGGCAATGAAAGGAAGGCTGGATTTAATGGGCCCCGCTACAGCCGTACAAAAGGAGCTGATGAGCATCCCTGATTTTGGTAGTGGTGATGATGGCGCTTTTGCAAAAGAACTGAAGCTGATCTCCAGCATGAAAAAAGCGATTTTGATGGTAGCCGGCGCCGCCGTGCAAAAGCTGATGATGAAAATTGAAAGTGAACAGGAGATACTGATGCATATTGCTGATATGGCGATTAACGTTTTTCATGCCGAGAGCGCATTGTTAAGAGCCATCAAAATAACGGATCAGCAGGGTGAGCCGGCTGCTGCCCTATATCTCGATATGGCTCGTACCTATTTGTACGATACTGCCGACCGGGTAAATAAAAGCGGCCGCGATGCCATAAATGCATTTGCCGGGGGAGATGAGCAACGTATGATGCTGCTGGGTGTAAAACGTTTCACCAAAGCAGAGCCTTTCAACAGCAAAGACGCGAGAAGACGTATAGCAGATAAGCTGATAAGCGATAACAGGTATTCATTCTGAATGCTGAGCCTCAAAGTGTACTAAATTACTATGACTGCACTTCTGTCTCCGCATCACTGTGGTGATTTCTGTTACTTTTTTTGCGGAAAAAAAGTAATCCAAAAAGCCGCCGGAAAACCCAGCCTGCCGGCTGGCAGGGGATACCCCTCGTTTTCCGGATGGAGCCCTGATTGAGTTTTTATGCTACTGGTGCTGCATGACCGCAACAACTGCACTATGCTTTTCTTACATAATTACTTCAGCTTCATTCCGCTGCTGCTTTCTTATTGCGTAAAGCATTATAATCCGCAGCCGGTATCCGGTGCAGGAAGGTAGACGCTGATGGTTTTTTAATAAGAACGGCTAATCTTCTTCAAAATAGTCCGAATCGACTCTTTTGATTTCATAGGTATTTTGAATGGAAACGCCAAGATTATAATCTATCATAAACTGGGAAAGTTTAGCACCATCTATCAAAACAATCTTAGTTTCATTTTTTGGCGCATACAATTCTGCTTCCTTAGTGAAAGAAGAAGTTGTGATAAATATACCTTTCTTGGCGCCTTGTCCTGCCAGGGCGCCAACAAACTTGTGTAGTTCGGGACGCCCTACAACGCCTTCCCATCTTTTAGCCTGAACATAAATGACATTATCCGGATTCAATTAATTCTTCAGGTGTTTCCTTTATATTTTCTTCTGCTTCATCATTGGAGCCAGAGAGTGGACTTTCTTCCTTTTTTCTGTACCGAAACCCGTTTATTTTTTCCTCATAATCAGGAAATAAACTCATTAAGTAGCTTATAATTTTCCTTCTTTAATGCCGTCTACAACTGCCGGGTCAAGCAGGGTGGAAGTATCACCTACTTTATCCAACTCACCTTCTGCTATTTTCCGTAAAATACGCCGCATGATCTTGCCGCTGCGTGTTTTGGGCAGGCCCGTTACAAATTGTATTTTATCAGGCTTGGCAATAGGGCCAATAATGCGGGAAACGGTTTGAACAATATCCTGCCGCGTTCTTTCCTCGTCTCCGTGAAAACCGGTTACGATCACATAGGCGTAAATACCGAGGCCCTTGATAGGATGCGGGTAACCCACCACAGCGCTTTCTACCACGCTGGCATGCATATTAATGGCATTTTCAACCTCAGCCGTTCCTATCCGGTGACCGCTCACGTTCAGTACATCATCCACCCTTCCGGTTATACGATAATTGCCTTCTTCATCTTTTAAAGCTCCGTCTCCTGTAAAATATAAATTATCGTATGTAGCAAAATAGGTGGTGCGGCAGCGTTCATGATCACCATAGGTTGTTCTCAGCATTCCCGGCCATGGGGCTTTCATGCATAAATTCCCCTTATAAAAACCTTCTTCATCTTTTTCTGTAACTTCTTTTCCATTCTCATCAACCAGCACAGGCTGTACCCCCGGCAGGGGCAGGGTTGCCCAGGAAGGACGGGATGGCGTTACCCCGGCAAGATTTGAAATTAATATGCCGCCATTTTCTGTTTGCCACCAGGTGTCAACAATGGGGCACCTTTTTTTGCCAATATGCTCGTTGTACCAGTTCCATGCTTCTTCATTAATGGGTTCGCCAACCGATCCCAATACTTTTAATGAAGAAAGGTCTTTATCTTTTATGGGATCCAGTCCATAACCCATTAAGCTGCGAATGGCAGTAGGGGCAGTATACAAAATATCTACCTTGTATTTATCAACAATGTCCCAGAACCTGCCGGCATCGGGCCAGGTGGGGATACCCTCGAACATTACACTGGTGGCGCCAGCGCTTAAGGGGCCATATAGAATATAACTATGTCCTGTTATCCAGCCAATATCGGCAGTGCAAAAATGTACCTGCCCGGGCTGGTATTGAAAAGTATTTACAAAAGTATAGTTTGTCCATACCATATAACCGGCGGTAGTATGCACTACCCCTTTGGGTTTGCCGGTGCTGCCGGAAGTATATAAAATAAACAGGGGGTCTTCCGCATCCATTACTTCCGCATCGCCAAAGCCTTCTACGGGAAGGGTATCTGTTACTTTCAGCATTTCATCTTCCCACCACACATCCCGTCCTTTGATCATGCTCACAGGTATTCTTGTACGGGTATATACAATAACTTTTTTTACCAGGTTGTTTCCTACCAGTGCGTCATCAATCACGCTTTTTAACGGTATGTCTTTACCGCCGCGGTAAGCGCCGTCGCAGGTAATAATACATTCAGCTTTGGTATCCTCCAGTCTGTCGGCAATGCTGCGGGCAGAAAAGCCACCGAAAATCACGCTATGGATAGCGCCGATACGGGCGCAGGCTAATACTGCGTAAGCCAGTTCCGGGATCATGCCCATATAAATGCAAACACGGTCGCCCTTTTTTATGCCATTGTTTTTGAGTACCTGTGCAAACTGGCATACTCTTTTGTGGAGCCTTTCATAAGTAACTACCCTGGTTCTTTCTTCCGGATCGTTGGATTCCCAGATAATGGCTGGTTTATCACCCAGGGTTTCTAAGTGGCGGTCTAAACAATTTTCAGTGATATTTAATTTACCGCCGGCAAACCATTCTATTCTGGGTTCTTTGAAATTCCAGTTCAATACTTTGTCCCACTTTTTTCTCCATTTAAAATTTTCAGCAATTTCTGTCCAAAAGGATTCCGGGTCTTCAACACTTTTTTTGTAAGCTGCCCTGTATGCTTCAATGCTTTTTAACTGATAGGGATAAGACATATAGCGATGCAATTTTAGTTCATATTCGGAAGGGCTAAATTAACCACATTCAGTTGAATATAAATGGGATTGTAAAATTTTCATCTTTCATGCAAACTATAAACTATAAACTTTCAAACGATAAACTTTTTATTTTCCTTTTGCTCACACCGGCATGTTTAGTATATTCATTCCCTAATTTGCTTGCGTATAATGTCAACATCACCAAAAGGTATCTGGAAGGTTATAGGCGCTTCTTCGGTAGGCACACTTATTGAATGGTATGATTTTTATATTTTCGGAAGTCTGGCTACCGTAATTGCCACTCAATTCTTTCCTCAAACCAATCCAACCGCCGCCTTATTATCAACGCTGGCAACTTTTGCAGCAGGCTTCATTGTAAGGCCTTTTGGCGCTTTGGTATTCGGTCGTTTGGGCGACCTGGTGGGACGTAAGTATACCTTTTTGCTTACACTCATTATTATGGGGGGCTCTACTTTTGCCATTGGACTTGTTCCGTCTTACGAAAGTATTGGGTTTGCCGCTCCTGTTATTGTGTTATTGCTGCGCTTGCTGCAGGGACTTGCTTTGGGAGGCGAATATGGCGGAGCGGCTACTTACGTTGCCGAACATGCGCCCCCCAATAGAAGAGGCTATTATACTTCGTGGATACAAACCACTGCTACTCTCGGGCTATTTGTTTCATTAGGCGTGATATTGCTTGTAAGACACGGATTAGACAGCGATGTAAATGTTTCTATTCAAAAATTTAACGACTGGGGCTGGCGCATACCCTTTTTGGTTTCCATAGTGCTGGTGGGTATTTCCATTTATATCCGCTTAAAAATGAATGAGTCGCCATTGTTCACCAAGATCAAGGCGGAAGGAAAAACATCAGTTAATCCGCTGAAAGAAAGTTTTGGTCATAAAACCAACCTTAAAATGGTTTTGCTGGCCTTATTTGGCGCCACTATGGGCCAGGGCGTGGTGTGGTATACCGGTCAGTTTTATGCGCAAAGCTTTATTGAAACGGTTTGTAAAATAGACTTTGAACAATCGCGTACCATGCTGATCTGGGCTATACTTTTTGCCACTCCTTTTTTTGTGGTATTCGGTTCCTGGAGCGACAGGGTGGGAAGAAAATGGATCATGCTGGCAGGCATGTTCCTGGCCATTGTATTTTACCGGCCTATCTATCAGCAATTCCTTGATCTTTCCGATACAACCATATATCAAACACAAACACCTGCAAGTATAAGTGAGCCTGTTGTTCAGACAGATGAAATGAACCAAAGAACGATCGTTACTACCAGCATAGTAAAAACTTTTGATAACGGCTTTGCTTACACGCAAAAAAGCAGGGACACGGTTTTTGCAGGCTCATCGAAACCCGTGGTGGATGCTGCGCCTGTATATACCGAGAAGAAATTGCCAGCACCGGTTTACTGGAAATTTGTATTCCTGATTTTTGTGCAGGTCATTTTTGTTACAATGGTGTATGGGCCTATTGCCGCATTTTTGGTTGAAATGTTCCCCACACGTATTCGGTATACTTCCATGTCATTGCCTTATCATATAGGCAATGGTGTGTTTGGGGGCTTAACGCCTTTTATTGCTTTATTGTTAACTACCATTAATACGGGCGACAAACTGGTAGGATTGATGTACCCTATTATTATTTCTTTTGTATGTCTTGTTATCGGGACTGTTTATATCAGTAATAAAACAGATCCTGATGTAAGCGATTAAATAAAAATATGATGAACCAATTGCGAAAATGGATGGGCCTCATATGGATGCTGATGGGGCCATTGTCTATGCTCTATCTTATTAAAACGGCTTTGCACCAAATTGCCCTTCATCCTGTAACAGATACCAAAATACAATGGGCCGTATTTGTTATTGTATTTATACCTATTGCCATTGGCCTGTGCATATTTGGCTGGTATGCATGGAAAGACGAGTATAAAAGACAAATGTAAAATGGAGTCCTTATTTTTGTTGCATGTCAATCCGGGTAAATAATCTTCATAAAGTTTATGGTGAGCAAAAAGCGGTAAATGATATATCATTTTCTGTAAACAAAGGAGAGATCGTTGGTTTTTTAGGCCCAAATGGCGCGGGCAAATCTACTACCATGAAAATTTTAACCGGCTACCTGAAGCAAACTGCCGGTGAAGCAATTGTTTGCGGACTGAATGTTGCCGGTCATCCCTTAGAAATAAAAAAGAAAATTGGTTACCTGCCCGAATCCAATCCCTTATATTATGATATGTATGTAAAAGAATACCTCGGGTTCATTGCCGGGGTGCACAGGCTTAAAGACAAAACCACTGCTATAAAGGATGTTATTGAAATGGTGGGGTTAGGCCCGGAGCAAAAGAAAAAGATCGGGCAACTTTCAAAAGGATACAAGCAAAGGGTGGGATTGGCTGCCGCATTAATATACGACCCGGAAGTGCTTATCCTGGATGAGCCAACTACAGGGCTGGATCCCAACCAGATCGTTGAAATAAGAGAAGTAATAAAACAACAGGGTAAAAATAAAACTGTTCTTTTTTCTTCCCACATATTACAGGAAGTGGAGGCCATATGTAACCGGGTAATTATAATCAATAAAGGAGAACTGGTGGCAGACGATACAGTGGCCAACCTGCAGGCAGCCAGTGGAAACAGGCATCGTATTGTGGTTGAGTTTGCCACTGAAGTGGGTGTCGGATTGTTTACACAAATCCTTGAATCCGCACAGGTGCAGCAGATAAGCGGCACACGCTATCAACTGTTTGCACAAAACCCCGAGCTGTTGCGCAGGCAATTAAGGGAACTGGCGCTGCAGCATGACCTGGACATTATCTCCATGCAAAGCGAAAACCAAAGCCTGGAATCGGTATTTAAAGAATTAACGGGCAAAAGCGAATAATATCCCCACACTTATTTTTGCAACAAAAATGAAAACCGTTTCTTTGCAAAAAAACAACCACACGTAAATCATTTTCTATGAGTTTCATATCAGATATTCATGCCAGACAAATTTTAGACAGCCGCGGAAATCCTACGGTAGAAGTAGATGTAGTTACTGAAAATGGTTTGGTAGGCAGGGCTGCTGTTCCTTCCGGTGCTTCCACCGGGAAACACGAAGCGGTAGAACTGAGGGATGGCGATAAAAGCGTATACCAGGGCAAAGGCGTGTTAAAAGCAGTAAAAAATGTAAATGATATTATAGCAGACCAGTTGATCGGTGTTGATGTAACCAAACAGGCTTACATAGATAATCTTTTAATAAAAATTGACGGCACCGAAAACAAAGAAAGATTAGGCGCCAATGCTACACTGGCTGTTTCCATGGCTATTTCCAAAGCGGCAGCACAGGAATGCAACCTGCCTTTGTACCGCTACCTGGGGGGAGTAAACGCTACCGTATTGCCCATGCCTTTAATGAATATTTTGAACGGAGGTGTACATGCCGATAATAAGATAGATTTCCAGGAATTTATGATCGTTCCGGTGGGTGCGGCTTCATTTAGCGAAGGATTGCGCTGGGGTGTGGAAGTATTTCATCAGCTTAAATCGGTATTGAAGAAAAAGGGCTACAGTACAAATGTAGGAGATGAGGGCGGTTTTGCACCAGACATCCAAAGCAACGATGAAGCTATTGAAACCGTATTGCTGGCTATTGATGCAGCCGGTTACAAAGCAGGCGAACAAATATCCATTGCTATGGATGCAGCCAGCACCGAAATGTTTGACGAAGGAAGCAAATCATACAAGTTTTACAAGAGCAGCGGCAAAACGATCAGCAGCGATGAAATGGTAGCGTACTGGAGCGACTGGGTTAAAAAATATCCTATCGTATCTATTGAAGACGGTATGGCCGAAGATGACTGGGATGGATGGAAAAACCTCACGAATGAAGTTGGCAAAAAATGCCAGTTGGTAGGTGATGATCTGTTTGTAACCAATGTTAAACGCCTGCAGGAAGGAATTGACAGGGGTATAGCCAACAGTATATTAATTAAAGTGAACCAGATAGGCACCATTACCGAAACCATTAATGCCGTTCAGTTGGCACAGGCAAGCGGCTATACTACCATTATGAGCCATCGCAGCGGGGAAACAGAAGATACTACCATTGCCGACCTGGCGGTTGCCTTAAATTGCGGTCAAATAAAAACAGGCAGCGCCTCCAGAACCGATCGCCTGGCCAAATACAATCAATTAATTCGTATTGAGGAAGCTTTGGGCGATAATGCGATATATCCACAGGGAAAGATTATTTTTGGAAGAGGGTAAGGAAGTGAGTAGTGAGCAGTCAATGGTGAATGATTGTGGGGTAGTGAGTGGTAGTGATGCTTTTCGTTCGATTTTTGTTATGCCAAACGATTATGAAGATTTTTAAAAATATACCACCATGGTTAAGAAACAAGTACAGCCTTACCCTGCTGGTATTTGTGGTGTGGCTTGTTTTTTTCGATCATAATGATTTGCTTGTGCAGATGGAAAGAACAAGCGAATTGAAACAGCTTGAAAAAGGGAAGGACTATTACACAGAACAGATACAGGAAATGAAAAAGGAACTTTCAGAGCTGGATAATGATCCTGCTTCATTGGAAAAAGCGGCGAGGGAAAGATATATGATGAAAAAGGACAACGAAGATGTATTTATCATCGAAGAAAAATAATTTTACTAAATTTTTGTGCTTTTCACAATATCTGTTCTCTTGCCTCGTTTTAACAAAAGCAACTCTATCCCCGCCCGTTGACAAACACCTGGAAACACCATTAATCCGTATTGTCCCGAATATCCTAAAAACCGTATAATTGAGATTATTGTGAATTCTAAAACGAATGGCGCATGGATATTTTTACACCTGAAAACATGATACGATTCCTCTACAAAGAAACCTCAGCCGAAGAAACTGCTGCAATACAGTTTGCTTTGGAGACAGACTGGACACTGCGGGAGAAGTTTGAGATTCTTAAAAATGCAATTGAGGGTCTTAATACCATCCATCTTTCTCCACGTCCTTCTGCAATACAGTCGTTATTGCGCTATGCCGGTATTGGCAAAGAGGTCGAACATCATTAACTTATTCTCAGCCGGGTATCTTATTTTTGAGTGATCAGGAGAATTTCCAATGACACAAAAAGAAAGGTATAGCTATGTGCTGAACTGGTTCAGGCAGCATGCACCCGATGCGGAAACCGAATTGCTATATGATAATCCTTACCAGCTTTTGGTATCGGTTATCTTATCGGCGCAGTGTACCGACAAAAGGGTAAATCTTACCACCCCCGCTATTTTCGAAAAGTATCCTTCACCGGAACAGCTTTCCAGAGCAAGTTTCGATGAGCTTTTTCCTTATATAAAAAGTATTTCCTATCCCAACAACAAAACAAGGCATCTTATCGGCATGGCCAATATGCTGGTTGAGCAATTTAATGGTGAAGTTCCATTAACGGTGGAAGCGCTTATGCAGTTACCGGGTGTTGGCAGAAAAACAGCGAATGTAATTACCTCCGTTATTGATCAGCAGCCCAATATGGCAGTAGATACGCATGTTTTTCGTGTTGCTGCCAGAATTGGATTAACACGCAATGCCAAAACACCGTTGGCAGCCGAAAAGCAACTCATTAAAAATATTCCGACCGAAATGATCCATAAAGCGCACCACTGGCTCATATTACACGGCCGGTATATTTGCGTTGCCCGCAATCCCAAATGTGAACAATGTGGTTTACGGCCTGTTTGTAAATATTATCAGCAAATGCAACGCAGACCACAAATTTTAAAGCCCGAAGGCGGATCCCGCACGTACGGGACGAACCCGGGAGAATACAAAGCACCAGGAACCAAATCACAAAAGACAAACTTGCCTAGGCAGGCAGGCCTGTCCGCCGTGGCGGATAAAAAATCAAAATTCAAATCTGGAGACGAAACCCGAAATTCGAAGCATACAGTGATAAACTCAAAAAAGGAAGCCTGACGCCTCATACCGATGCCTGT
The DNA here is from genome assembly GCF_009192765.1 of Agriterribacter humi. Lineage (GTDB taxonomy): Bacteria > Bacteroidota > Bacteroidia > Chitinophagales > Chitinophagaceae > Agriterribacter > Agriterribacter humi. The sequence goes on from NZ_VOHQ01000003.1 coordinate 260,328, forward strand.
TAGCTCAACTAAATTATCGCTCTATATATAATATTTATATCTTTGCGCCGAAGTCAGACCGCGTCTGACTTTTTTAAATTGTATGCGTGTGTCGCAATTGGATAAAATTGATAAAAACCAACTCCCCTTGCATATTGCCATAATCATGGATGGTAATGGAAGATGGGCGCAGGAAAAAGGGGAAGACCGCCTTTTTGGGCATTACCAGGGGGTTGAAAGTGTGCGCAATATTGTAGAAGGTTGCGCTGAGCTGGGAATTGAATACCTCACTTTATATGCTTTTAGCACCGAAAACTGGGATCGTCCTGAAACCGAGGTGACCGGGCTTATGGAATTGCTGGCGCAAACCATCCGCCAGGAAGTATCTACTTTAAATAAAAATAACATTAAGCTGCAAATGATTGGTAATATTGAAATGCTGCCCGATTATGCCCGCCAGTCATTACAGGAAGCCGTTGATCTTACCAAAGCAAACAGCGGTTTAACGTTAATTATTGCCTTAAGCTATAGCTCCCGCTGGGAATTGCTACAGGCAGTAAAAGGAATTGCAGCGGACGTAAAATCCGGCAAAATAATGCCTGATCAGATTAACGAAAATACGCTCCGCCACTATCTTGTTACCAGTGCCTTTCCTGATCCCGAGCTAATGATCAGAACCAGCGGGGAATACCGCATAAGCAATTTTTTATTATACCAGTTGGCTTATGCTGAATTGTATTTTACAGATACCCGGTGGCCCGATTTTGGGAAGGAACATTTATATGAAGCTATCCTGAACTTTCAGCAAAGACAAAGACGATTTGGCAAAACGGGAGATCAGATTCAACGGGAATCCGCTACAGATATGCATTAGATAAAGTTAAACCATTATTCTTTTAACAAACCATTTCAATTAATCCCGTTAATTTGCCGGGCGAAACTTATAAAACGGATGCAAAGAATCTGCACGATTTTTACGATTTTACTTGGATTAAGTTTTATCTCAACCAAAACTAACGCACAGGTAAGCGATACACTGCCTACTACTTCTGCGGATCCCGCTCTGTTAGGGTTGTTCAATCAATCTATTCCAAAAAGATATTCCATTGCTGAAATTAAAGTAACCGGGGCCCAGTATTTTGATCCCAACTTGGTTACCTCTATTTCCGGGTTGAATGTGGGAGATGAGGTGAGGATCCCCGGTGGAGATAATTTTGCCAAAGCGATAGAAAAATTATGGGGACAAAACCTGTTTGCCGATATTGAAATTTACATTACTAAAGTTGAAGGCGATAAAATATGGGTAGAGATTGCGGCTGTGGAACGGCCGCGGTTATCTAAACTCATTTTCAGAGGTATAAAAAAATCAGAAGCAACAGACCTAAAAGAGAAAGTAGGTATTTCGGCCAGCCAGGTGGTAACGGAAGCCCGGAAACAAAACGCCATTGAGGCTATCCAGAAATTTTATACCGAAAAAGGCTTCCAGGGCGCTAAAATAACAGTACAGGAACGCCCCGATACCGCCTATACCAACGGTGAAGACCTGATTTTTATTATTGCAAAAGGTAATAAAGTAAGGGTGAATGATGTAATGATTTTTGGCAATGAAAAAATAAACGAACTAAAGCTCAAAAAGCAATTAAAAGGAACAAAGGAAAAAAGCAGGTTTAGCTTATTTGCCGATAAAAATACCAGTCCTTATGGTGAAAAGGAAACCATTTCATTTAAGGAATATATAAAGAATTTCGGGTTTCTCTCTCCAACTAAAACATTGGATTATTTGGATCCCTATTTCCGTTTTAAAGTATTTAGTTCGGCCAAGTTTAACGAAAAGAAATACGCTGAGGACAAAAGAAGCATTATTGCCTATTATAACTCCCAGGGCTATCGTGATGCTACCATTGAAAAGGATACGGTATATTATAATGACAAAGGGAACCTCAATGTTGCCATTAAGGTAGATGAAGGACACAAGTATTATTTTGGAGATATTGCCTGGAGAGGAAATACAAAATATTCTGATTCGGTATTAAATGTAATACTGGGTATCAAAAAGGGTGATGTATATAACTTAGAAACGCTGAATAAGAGAGTAGGCAAGGAACTTACACAGGAAGGTGGCGATATAAGCGCTTTGTATGCAGATAACGGATACCTGTTCTTCCGCGTTGATCCTGTTGAAACTTCAGTATACAACGATACCATTGATCATGAAATCCGGATCACCGAAGGTCCGCAGGCTACCATAAAACGGGTTACCATTGCGGGTAACGACAAAACCAAGGAACATGTAATACGCAGGGAACTGAGAACCCTGCCCGGCGAAAAGTTCAGCCGCCAGGAACTCATCCGCTCCCAGCGTGAAATAGCCAACCTCGGTTATTTTAACCAGGAAAAGATCGGCATTAATCCTGTTCCCAATCCCGATGATGGTACCGTGGATATCAATTATACCGTTGAAGAAAAATCTTCCGACCAGTTGGAACTCAGCGCGGGCTGGGGCGGGGGTATAGGGTTAACAGGAACGGTGGGCGTTGTGTTCAATAATTTTTCGCTGCGCAATATATTTAAAAGATCGGCCTGGAGCCCCCTTCCTTCGGGAGACGGCCAAAAGCTCAGTCTTCGCTTCCAGAGTAACGGGCGTTATTTCCGGTCTACCAATTTTTCATTTACCGAACCCTGGCTGGGAGGGAAAAAACGCAATTCATTTACGGTAAGTTTGTATAGTTCCAAATACGCCAACGCATACGACCCTTATACGGGCAGGTATACCAATGCCAGGGCGGATTCATCGTACCTGAGAGCTATGGGTGCAACGATATCTTTGGGCAAACAGCTTAAATGGCCGGATGATTATTTTACACTTATATATGCTTTGAACTTTACCCAGTACAAATTGAAAAACTATCCCGGGTTTTTCCAGGGATTGTCAGACGCCACATCTAATATCCTTAACCTGAAGCTTACCCTGTCAAGATCGTCTGTAAATCAGCCTATCTTTCCAACAGGTGGTTCCAGCTTTATGATCAGTGGTGCGTTTACACCTCCTTATTCGGCCTTTAAAAGTACCGGCTCCATTAAATCGGAAGACAAATACAAATTAGTGGAATATCATAAATGGCGTGTAAACGGTGAATGGTACGTGCCCCTGGGTAAACCTGCAGGTGAAGAAAAGAACCGCCAGTTTGTGTTAAAAGTGGCTGCCAAATACGGCTTTATTGGAAAGTACAATAAAGACCTTGAAATTTCTCCGTTTGAACGATTCCAGGTAGGGGATGCAGGGCTGACCAATAATTTTGGAATACTGGGTTACGATATCATAGCGCACAGAGGCTACCCGGTATATGATAATTCTGATCCCACGATCAATCCGGATCAGCAGTCTACTACCAAATTCTTTACTATTTTTAATAAGTATACGATGGAGTTGCGCTATCCTTTTTCAACAAACCCCAGCAGTACCATTTACGGGCTGGCGTTTTTTGAAGCAGCCAACGGTTGGTATGACTTCAAAAAGTGGAATCCGTTCCAGCTTCGCCGGTCTGTTGGTCTGGGCGCCAGGTTCTTTTTGCCCATGTTTGGTTTGCTTGGATTTGATTACGGCTTAGGGCTCGACAGGTTATCGGCTCCGGGAGCTACATTTAAAGATGCAACGCGGTTTACCTTTATGCTCGGGTTTGAGCCGGAATAGTGGGGAAGTGAGAGGTGAATGGTGAGAAGTGAATGGTGAGAGGTGAAAGGGAAATAGTGTAACGTGAGACATGTGAATAGCTCTTCATTAGTATGCTTTAGCTGATCTGATTGCTGATGGCTGACAGCTAACGGCACGGCCGGCGAAAGGTGAATTGTGAGAAGTGAAAAGAGAAACGTGAGAAGTGAGAGGAGTGAAATTGCTCGTCATTAGTATATTTTAGCTGATCGCTGACAGCTGACAGCTAACTGCATATCCGGTTACTTAAAAAGCTTATGTAACTTTAAATAAAAAGTGATGATGAAAAAAATATTGTTTATTGCCGGTTTTTTATGCCTGGCTATTTTCAGCGCAAACGCCCAGCGGTATGCTATCCTGGATAGTAAATTTATTTTAGATAAATTGCCGGAATATAAAGAGGCTCAAAAACAACTGGACCAGTTAAGTGAGAGCTGGCAAAAGGAACTGGACGCCTTGCAAACTACATTAGACAAAATGTACCGCGATTTTGAAGCCGAACAGGTTATGCTGAGCGATGAACTGAAGAAGAAAAGAGAAGATGAGTTGTTTAATAAAGAAAAGGAACTGAGGGATTTGCAACGGCAGCGCTTTGGTTATGAAGGAGATCTGTTTAAAAAAAGGCAGGAACTGGTAAAACCCGTCCAGGATAAGGTATATAATGCTGTTCAAAAATTAGCAGTGGAAAAAGGCTATGATTTTATTTTGGATAAAAGTGAAGGAATTACCGTTATCTTTGCCGACCCCAAATTAGACCGGAGCGAGGATATTCTGAAGATGCTGGGGGTAAATAAATAATTGTTAAAGCCTGCGGGCAATCAAACTAACGCAACCATATTTTCATCTTTTAACTCATAAAACAGAAACATTGACTTATATGAAAAAGGCTTTTTCTTTTATAGCAGTAACATTAGCAGTTTTAATATTAGGCAATACAGCCAGCGCTCAGCAGAAATTTGGACATGCCAGTCTTGAAGATGTTGTTTCCATTATGCCGGATATAAAAAAGGCAGATTCTTTGTTACAAAAATTCCGCAAGGACTCATTGGACAATTCTCTTCCATTTTATATAAATGAGTATAAACGTAAAGATTCCATATCAAAATCTCCCGCTACACCTGCAGCCATTAAGCAAACTGTACAGCAGGAAGCTGCGCAGTATTTGCAGATCATTCAAAACTGGGATCAGTTTGCGCAAAATGAAATGCAGCGCAAACAGGCTGAAGTGCTGAATCCTTATTTTGCCAAAGCTTTTGAATTGATCAGTACCGTAGCCAAGGAAAATGGCTATACCTGGGTTTTTAAACAGGATGCGCTTTTGGTGGCTCCGCAAACAGATGACCTGCTGCCACTGGTGGCTAAAAAATTGGGGGTTAAATCGCCGGCAGGCGCCACTGGCGTAGACCAGCCGGGTAAGACAAATGAGCCTGCTAAGCCTGCTACAAGCGGGAAGAAACAATAAGTATATTAATTTATCAATATAAAAAAGCCGCTTCCATTCCGGGAGCGGCTTTTTATGTATAAATATAACAACACAATTATCTTTGCGCCATGAAACAGCAACCCATCGGTGTTTTTGATTCGGGTTATGGCGGATTAACCATTTTGAAAGAATTTATTCATACGCTTCCGCAGTACGATTATTTGTATTTAGGCGATAATGCCCGTGCTCCTTATGGTCCGCGGTCTTTTGAAACCGTTTACCGTTATACGCTTCAATGTGTGAAATGGCTGTTTGCACAAAACTGTCCTTTGGTTATTCTGGCATGTAATACCGCTTCCGCCAAGGCCCTGCGTACCATACAACAGGTTGATCTTCCCGTTATTAACCCCGAAAACCGGGTTTTGGGGGTAATCCGGCCTACCACCGAAAAGATAGGGGCTTTAACTGCAACAAAAGAAGTAGGCATATTAGCCACTGCGGGTACTGTTTTATCGGGCTCTTATCTTATTGAAACAGAAAAGTTTTATCCTGATGTAAAAGTATACCAGGAGGCCTGCCCCATGTGGGTTCCCTTAGTGGAAAACAATGAATATGAAAGTTCCGGGGCAGATTATTTTGTAGAGAAGAATGTAAAGAACCTGCTTGCAAAGGGTGGACATATTGATACGGTTCTGTTGGCCTGCACCCATTATCCATTGTTGAAAGATAAGATTAGAAAGTATTTGCCCGATGAGGTTAACTTGCTTTCCCAGGGTGAAATTGTGGCCAACAGCCTGGTGGATTATTTTAAACGGCACCCCGAAATGGAAAGCCGTTGCAGCAAGCAGGGCGCTGTACAATTTTATACCACCGATTCAACGGAGGATTTTGATACACATGCAGCTACTTTCTTTGGGAAAAGCATTCGTTCTGAACATGTTAACATCGAATAAGGCATTATTTGCAAAAACGTTGCTATACGAAGTTTATAACGTCGTATTTATATGTGCTTCCGGGACGCTGTCCCGCATTAAAAAAACCAATGTGGTTGAGGATAATGTACCTGAAAAAAAAGGCCGGAAATTAATTTTGAACACTTACCTTTGCCGTCCTTTCATCCAGCCTCAACAGAAAGGGCGTGGTGGCCCGTCTGGAAAAGGTAAATGATTTTGAAACCCGGTTCGCTTCTCCCGAACTTTTATTTCAAAAAGTGAAAAAGTAAAAATAATGAAACGTACATTTCAGCCGCATAAACGTCGTCGCAAATCAGTTCATGGCTTTCGCAAACGCATGCAAACCGCAAACGGGCGCAAGGTTTTAGCCAGCCGTCGTAAAAAAGGACGCAAGAAACTGACTGTATCCGACGAGAAAATAGCAAAATAATACCGGCTATGCCCTGTGCATAGATCGTTAAATATGTATAGCCCCAAACGGGGCTATTTTTGTGATATATGTTTTGTTGAAATCAGCCGATTTTGAAAAAGACCTTTACTTTAAGCAAACAGGAGCGGCTCAAAAGCCGTAAGCTCATTGAACAGTTGTTCAGGGAAGGGAAAAGTATTTCCGTTTTCCCTTACCGTGTGCTATATTTACCTGTTGCCGGCGCCGGTGCCCAATTGCCATCTTCTTTACAGGCAGGCATAACGGTAAGCAGTAAAAATTTTAAAAAAGCGGTTCATCGCAACAAAATCAAAAGGCTTACCCGGGAAGCATATCGTTTACAAAAGCCTGCTTTGCAGCAAAAATTAACGGAAACGGGTCAGCAACTTATCCTTTTTTTGATCTATACCGGCAAAGAGATTCCTGATTTTTTGCTGGCAAAAGAAAAAGTACAGGTAATTTTGGATAAACTTATACATCGTATTGATGAAAACCATCCGCCGCATACTTAGTCTTCCATTCATAGGGCTGATCAGGATTTACCAAATATTTATTTCACCGATACTTGGGCCTAAATGCCGGTTTACACCTACCTGTTCGCAGTACGCCTTAGAAGCGATTAAAAAATATGGTATATTCAAAGGCATATGGCTGGCGGCAAAGCGCATTGCCCGTTGCCATCCCTGGGGTGGACATGGGTATGACCCGGTACCGTGAAGAAATCTCAAATTTCAAATTATATAAAAGCCGCCCCGGAAAAAGGCGGCTTTTATATTTTCTTATGCTTTTTCGAACTTTTCTTCTACTTTTTTCCAGTTGATCACGTTCCATATTGCTGCCAGGTAATCGGGACGTTTGTTCTGGTATTTCAGGTAATAGGCATGCTCCCATACATCTACGCCCAGTATAGGCGTGCCTTTTACTTCTGCAACATCCATCAGGGGGTTATCCTGGTTGGGGGTACTGGATATTTCTAATTTACCATCTTTAACGGTCAGCCATGCCCATCCGCTTCCGAAACGGGTGGCGCCTGCGGCACTAAATTTTGTTTTGAATTCGTCAAAGCTCCCGAATGCGGCGTCAATGGCGGCAGCCAGTTTCCCGGAAGGCTTACCACCGGCATTAGGCGCAAGAATTTCCCAGAAAAAGCTGTGGTTCCAGTGTCCGCCACCGTTGTTGCGTACCGCCGGGCTGATGGTGCCAGCAGCTTTAACCAGCTCTTCTAAGGATTTATTTTCGTTGGGGGTGCCCGCTATTGCTTTGTTAAGGTTGTCAACATAAGCCTGGTGATGTTTGCCATGATGTATTTGCATGGTTAAAGCATCAATATGAGGTTCCAATGCGTCGTGCGCATACGGCAGTGCCGGTAATGTAAAAGCCATAATACTATAGTTTAAATTTGAAATTAATTTTTCGCTTATCGTGTTTTCATCAATAGCAACTATTTGTTACAGGTCAGCTCTTTTAATTTTAAGAGAGCAACCAGTAATAAAATATACGTCTCCGGGATAGGGCAGGAAATTTGAAAAGGATTTTGTGGTAACCGGGTTACAAATTTACTGCTTATGTTGATACGGAATTTATTTAATGGATATGTTGGGGATTTATTAATAGTATCATACAAATAAGCCCACATTAAATTTCAATTCCGGCGATAAAAACATTTCTGGAATTGTTTGCAGGATCGCATCAAAAAACCTATTTTTGCCGCCCCGAAAGGGGAGGTATGTTGCAAAGGAACTTAACTAAAAACCCGAAGCAACAAACCATAAATAGTAAATATTCCTCCTTAGCTCAGTTGGTTAGAGCATCTGACTGTTAATCAGAGGGTCTCAGGTTCAAGTCCTGAAGGGGGAGCAGAAAGGTTGGCAGTGGCCGACCTTTTTTTAATTCATGTATTACATTTTATATCATATACTCTCTTTCTGCCGATAAATATTACATAGGTTACACTACTGACATTACGGTAAGATTGGAAAAACACAACCACCAGGAAAACTTTAATACCTATCAAGAAAATACAGACCATGGATACTTAAGGGGCTTTTCCGGGTTGGTGAGGATGAAAAAGAAGTCATCCGTGTAGAACGTTTTATTAAAAAGCAAAAAAGTAAAGCCCTGATAGAAAAGATGATAGACCCAGATTTTATACCAGGTGGTGAACTGGCTCAGTTGGTTAGCGTCCCGCACGTGCGGGATTAATCCGAGGGTATCAGGTTCAAGTCCTGAAGGGGAGCAGCAAAGAAGGAATTTTCAGATCAAGTTGAAAATTCCTTCTTTTGTTTTACCTCATCTTCCGCAACTCCTTCATCATATCAATAAGCGGAATAGCTATTACTTCTTTTGTCACAGGAAAGCGTTCTTTACCCGGATAAACAATATAACGGTGGGTGGCTTCGATATCATCGCACCCCAAATGAAACCCTTTTGATAACGCGGGTGCCATAGAGCGTTTTATCTCAATTGCATATTTCTCTTTGCTATTCTTTTCAATCACAAGATCAATTTCTGCACCTGCACCGGTTCGGTAAAACCAGGGGGTAATGCCAATAGGTAAACACGATAATAAGTTTTCAACTACAAAGCCTTCCCAACTTGCACCGATCACAGGATGTCCCATTACATCATCAAGCGTTGTCAGGTTTAGCAAGGCATGCGTTAAGCCACTATCTCGGATATAAATCTTGGGTGTTTTGACAAGGCGCTTGCTGATATTTCCTGACCATGGGCGAAGCGTTCGTATTAACAATAAATCCTCCAGTAATTCAATATAGCGTTTAGCCGTAGGAGCAGCCACATCTATGTTTGCTCCCAGCTTGGCAATATGGGCTTGCCCTCCCTGACTATGCGCCAGCATTGTCCAAAGTCGCCGCAAAGTAACTGCAGGGATCCTGGGGCCAAACTGCGGCACATCCCTTTCCAGATAAGTATTTATAAAGTTTAATCGCCATCTTAAACTAGCTTCATCGTTTTTTGCTAAAAAGCTGTCGGGAAAGCCCCCCCGCAGCCAAAGCCGGTCAAAATCAGCTTGGGTGTTGTGATTAATTTCTGCAACGGTAAGTCCTGACAATTCCTTATAAGCAATCCTCCCTGCAAGGCTTTCCGATGACTGTTTCAAAACCTCCAGTGATGCTGATCCCAAGATAAGAAACTGTCCTGTCCTTTGCCCTTCCCGCCGTCGCCGATCAATAACGCCGCGAAGTACAGTAAATAGCTCCGGGACACGCTGAATCTCATCAAGAATAATCAGCTTACCCTTGTGCAATTCAAAGTAATCCTCCGGTTCAGTGAGTTTTGCCAGGTCAGAGGCTTGCTCCAGGTCAAGGTAAATTGGCACAGGATCAAAGCTGGCTGCAATTGCTTCGGCCAGCGTTGTTTTACCCACCTGACGTGGGCCAAGCACTCCAACAGCTGGAAATTCTTCAAGCAAACGAGCTATTTCTGTTTGTACATTCCTTGTGATCATTCTTGCAATTATAACATAAAATATTAGATTTGCAAGATATTGTATTTATATATCATTTTTTGCTTTACTGTATCCTCTATTGCTATGTAATGAAAATGACACTAACATTCGCTATTTTATTTATCTGACCCAACTGCAAGAACATACAGATTTTCATAATAAAAGAATGCGTTCCTTTCCGTTATTTGACTGTTTTCGCCGATGTCAAGTAATGATAGCAATGGCTGATCGGATCGTTCGCTGACAGTACAGTATTATCATTGGATAACTGATATGACGCCGACGATACTTTTATTTGGCAATCCGCGTTTATTCCCTTTTAAGTAGAATTCGACTAAAATGCCCTACCCTGCACTAAGCAGAATTATTTGCCATGCCATAGCTTTGGTCATCACATTTACGTCCTGTACCCGAGATACGGACGATGTAGTTTCACCGCCGCCTGATCCTACAGATACAACACAACCAATTGACAGCCCTGTAACTGAAACTTTAGCGCCTGGCTGGAAGGAAATAAAACTGCCAACCGACGATTATATATACGATATTGTATTTTATGGGGATACCGGATATTGTTATGCGGGAAAGCACCTTTACCGGTCAGTTGATGGCGGTGACAATTGGGAGAAAGTTTTATTTTCTCCAAAGCATTTTGGAAATATCAGCATGGGCAGCGCGGAAAATGCAGTGATACTTTCTGCATACAGCACAGGTGATCTCCCTTCTACCGTTTATTTTACCAAAAATGGGGGAGGCAGCTTTGATAGTCTGACATTTTATGATCAGGTAACAGATGTTTTCTTTATCAACCGTGAAACTGCATTCATGATCGGTAAAAAGTTTTGGAAAACAATTGATGGCGGAGCTTCCTGGCAGGAAGTGTACAATTTTAATGATTCCAAAGGTGAATACCGTAGCTTATATTTTCTTGATGAGCTAAACGGTTTTATAAATAAATATAATGGGGCTTTTTTTACAGGAGATGGGGGAATTACCTGGAAGAAACTTGGTCTTGACGGTTCAGCACCGGAAAACCACCCCGGTTCAATTTTTTTCTATAGTGAAGAAATAGGCTTTTTAACCGGATCTCATGAACTCGCAACATATAATGCTGCTGGCAAGACTATCCAGTTTTATTATGACTTTTATGACTATGGTACGGCATTCTATCATGACGTACATTTCGTTAGTGCCGATACAGGTTACGTGACAAACGGACGCATGGTCATGAAAACAACTGACAGGGGAAACACGTGGAAAGTTGAGCTTAAAACACCAGCCGCAGAACTATGTGAATTACATTTTATTGACGCCAATCATGGATGGGCTGCTGGTGACAAAGGGACCATTTATAAATATGTGAAGCCGTAACAACACTAATCCAGCTATAGTATATAACGATATTTATAGTAGGATGAATCAGAAATCCAAATAAATGTAAAGGAAGCTCCGTCTCATTTCTCCTAATCGTGAATATCTTCAACATTGGCTGCAACTTTAGGAAAAGTTTCGGAGTATGAAATCAATAAAATACATGGGGTTTTTGTTATTGACGCCTGGTTGGTTTTGGATGTAAGAAACCTAAGCCCATTGTTTTTCCAGGACAACCATTGCTCACATATAAAGCTTCATGAGACAATTAACGCCAACCCAATCCGGGTGCAACATGCTCTAAAATAGAAGACAGTACATGTACGTTGTAATCAACGCCTAATGTGTTGGGTATCGTCAAAAGGATCGTATCTGCTTCCCGGATAGCTTCGTCCCCGGCCAATTCTTTTATGAGCTGGTCTGGTTCCGCGGCATAGCTTCTTCCGAAAATGGCGCGTTTGTCCTGTTCAATCATTCCGATTTTATCTGCACGATCGGCTTCCTGCCCAAAGTAATAGTGATCCTGATCGGTTACCAGCGCGAAAATAGACCTGCTTACCGAAACCCTCGGTTCGCGCCGGTGCCCCGCTTTTTTCCAGGCTTCTTTGTATAACCTGATCTGCTCAGCCTGCTGTACATGGAAAGGCTTGCCGCTTTCATCGTACTTCAGGGTGGAACTTTGAAGATGCATCCCGTTTTCGGCCGCCCAAACAGCCGTAGCATTGGAAGCCGCTCCCCACCAGATACGTTCCCGCAGTCCTTCGGAATGTGGTTCCAAACGCAGCAGGCCGGGCGGATTGGGAAACATCGGGTACGGATTAGGCTGGGCAAAGCCAACACCTTTTAGCTTATCCAGGAATTCTAACGCTTTGCGACGCCCCATATCTGCATCGGTTTCTCCTTCCATCGGTTCATATCCAAAATAGCGCCACCCCTCGATTACCTGTTCAGGCGAACCTCTGCTGATTCCCAATTGCAATCTTCCCTGCGAAATTAAATCCGCAGCCCCGGCATCTTCCACCATATACAGCGGATTTTCATAACGCATATCAATTACACCCGTTCCAATTTCTATTTTGCTTGTTTTGGCGCCGATAGCCGAAAGCAAAGGAAATGGCGATGCTAACTGGGCCGCAAAATGATGCACCCGAAAATAGGCCCCGTCTAAACCCATTGCTTCGGCAGCAACAGCCAAATCAATAGACTGAAGCAATGTGTCACTTGCCGTACGGGTTTTATAGGCAGGATGGTTAGACCAATGCCCAAACGATAAAAATCCTATTTTCTTCATACATTTTCTTTCGATTGAAAAGTAGCCAATTATTATGTTATTTGTAACAACAATTTTTTCTTTTAATTTCTCTCCAATCTGGTACAATGCTCATTAATAAATGCGATTCTTTGGTATTCAGGTCAGTAAGGTTAACCAGGTGCATAAGGCAATTGGTATATTTTGGGTAAATGTCTCCCGGCCGTAGTGTTACCTGATATTTTTCTTCCACTGCTCCTTCAAGCACCCACATGGCTCCATCCGTTGATTTGTGCGTAAATTCTGCAGGCAACATCGGCCAGTGGATGTGCCGGCGGGTGACGACACCCACTGTTAGGGAAAAGGTATTGATGAATTTGTATCTCTATCGGTTGCTGTCTTCACCAACCGTTCTTCAGCGCAGGTGGGTGGTGAGACCCACCTTTAGCAAAAAATGGCTATTGTAAGAATTGCAGATAGTAAAATCATTGAAGGCTGGATAATTTCGATTTTCTAAGCATGTACCAGCAGCTTGGTTATAAGATGGTGTCTGCTGAAGTGTAATCCGGAGTTACGTAATGATTACTTCAAATATATTTTTGCCACAGCCCGTCCCTCTTTTCTGTTGGCTGATTCTATACCATGATCAAGGTAAGATGCGGTCAGCAACAATACAGCCGCGTTTTTATTTTGATTTTTGCGGAGTTGTATTGTTCCTTCGGTTCCGGTATACAAATCAATATTTTTATCAGTGCCATATTGTACAACTAACCTTGCTAATGCTACAGCGTCTTCTTTTATTAAATCAGGATGAGGGGGCATTTGTTGACTATCGCCCCACACCCCATGGGAGCCTTTGATGATTTTTTCTGATAATTTTTCATAAGTAGTAGTAGCGGCCCCATACCTGGTTGCGATATCACGAAACGAAGGCCCGGCTAATTTATACTGCAATGAGTGACAATTTAAACATCCATTTTGCTTCATTAAAATAAATGCTTTCTCTGATTGTTTTTCTTTCTGCAGGTAGTTTGAAACGTCTTTTTCTGAAGGCAGGTACTTTAATTGCAGAAAAACTTCTGTTTGCTGAATTTCGTCATACTTCGAGGTGCCGTCTTCTTTATCAGATATATTAACCCTGTAATTAATGACACTACCGTAACTCACGGTGCTCCTGTTTGAAGGGTCAATTATCTCCACAACAGGAATATCATTATCCTGGTGATACAATGAAAAGCTGCTTAATGCTATTATAATTACTAAGGATAACAATGCCAGATATTTAGTCATGCCGCTTTATTGATACAGGATTATGCTTTATCAATTTCGTCTGCCGCACGGTATGCGGAGCGGGTAGAAGCTTCCATACCCCAATTAAGATTATCTGTGGAGGCACCTGCAAAATAGATCCGTCCACTGGGCTTCATAATTTCCGGCCAAAATTTGTGCAACTGCCCCATAGGAAAATGCACCCGCTCACAAGTTGGTGCAAAGCCATCTTTTGTCCAGTCTTTACTTACTACCTGCTCTACGGTAGGTTTAGTTGCACCAGGATAATTTTCTTTAAAAACAGCCATGGCCCGTTGCGGTGTAATACCACCGGCACCGGTACCTAAAACAATCACTCTATGCGTATCTATTTCGTCTGCGCTTTGCCAAACAGACCATAGATCAGGACTATCAAATTCTATATTGATGCTGATTTTATCTTTCTCCCAGAATTTTGAACTGCATTGAAATACAAAACGCTGGTAAGAATCATACTGCACATTATCCAGCACAAATTGTTTTTCAGGGGAGAACCCGGGTGTAACAATAATTTTTCTGAACGCTGGAGGTGGTATAGCATTTACCAGGTAATCTGCAGAAAGCTCCTGCGGCTCTCCCATCCATTTAAATTTTACACGCACACCTGCTTTATCATGTTGAATGCTTTGAATGGGGCAATTCAGTTGTACACGATCACCCAATTTTTTAGCGAAAGCAGTGGGCAAACTCTGGTTACCTCCTTTCAGTCTGAAAACATCTACGGGAAATTGTGATACTCCACGCAGTTTCAAAATAGCTGAGCGCCACAATTCAAATAAGGCGGAAGTATTGGCTCCTCCCAATAGGTCCAGCGCTTTTGCTGAAGCTCCTCCTTTTTTATAAATATCTGCGATAGGGGTGTTGTCCATATTATCATACCCTACTCCGAATGGTTGGTACTCGTCTGTAAATTTATCGAGGTAAGGTTTATTGTATAAAGAAACGAGATCCCAATAAGGATGCTTACTTAAGTAGTCAACTTCTGTTAGATTAAAGCCCATTTTAGTAAGCACCGATCTATCACTCAGCATTTCTTCTGTATAAAACTTGCCATCTATTTGTCGCAATAGATTTTTACGCCGGGGATAAGGCAACGCTTCAACACCAAGCTCATTCAAATATTGCCAATAGCGTTCATACCCCGGCCTGGTAATATGTTCGGCACCATAATCACCATACAAACCATCAGATAAGCCATCACGGGCTGTAAAAACGTGCCCACCGTGTCTTCCCGAGGCTTCCAGCACGGTAACATCATGACCGCGTTTCATTAGTTCATAACCCGCACATAAACCGGCAATACCTCCGCCGGCAACAATAATTTTTTTCACGGCACGGGATGAAGGAAGCGGAGACGTGAAAACCTGCGGCCCCATAAGAGAAGTACCTACGCCTGCTACTGCGGTATTCCTGATAAAATTTCTACGGCTATTGGATGTCATAATAACAAATTTGCTGTAAACAAATAATAAAGGGTTTGTATTGCTAATACATGATTGATCTGTAAGATAAGCATTGATCCGGATGCTCCAAGTAAGTGATATCGAAATGATTTTCGGTTTTTCGCAGCGTCTCAACTCCGGGCCATGTGAGCAAGCTGTAATCTGCGGGAGATTCTCTGCTTCTGCGCAACGTATGCCGCAGTTGGCCAGGTGTGTTAGCTGGCTCCGCTGCGATAGGTGGGTATAAACATATTAGTTTGGATCCAGGAAGTAGGAAAGCTTGTGGCTACCTATTGTTGCAAGATGAAGATTTATTAGGTAATGCGATTATATTCCCTCGCAACGTCTCTTGCCTGCGCACAAAACTTTATACGGGGGCACATTTCGGACACTAAGCTTGTTGGGCTGCGATATACTTGCGCTATGCAGGTTTTTATCGTGATAAAAAATTGCCAGGCATGCGCATGCCTTTTTCATCAGCCAGTACTTTTTCCATTACTTTTTGGAGTCGTTTCGGAAGACCATCTTTTTCTTCTTCGGTTAATGTTTTGGTGATCTCGAAAAATTCATCTTCATCATCATAATAGCCAAAATAAAGGGAGTAACGGTGGTTGGCGTGAAGTCTCACAGAGATTTCTTTATCTTCTTCATAAATATGCATACTGATGATCGCCCACTGATCATCATCTTCAAAATCGAAGCGAATTTCTACAGGGTCTTTGGTCACCACGTCTGTTACCAGCTTTTCAATCAACTCGGCGGCATTGTTTTTTACCAGTTCTTCGTATTTCATATTGTCTTTTAAAAGTTTTGTAAAAATAACAACCAGGAACTGATTTTTAAAATCTGCGCAGGGCGTTAAGCACCTTAGGCCCTCCGCAACGTTTTAACTCCAGTCCATATGGGCAAGCTGGTGAGGCAAAAAAAGATGACTGTCGCCCGCAACGTCCCTTGCCTGCGCACGGAACTTTGCACGAGGAGACATTGCGGAGAACTCAACAGTTGTCTTATTTTTTTACAACAATATTTTACTTCTATTTCTTTATCGATGTTCACCACCTTACCATGACAAGTTGCAAGAAACCATTTTTAAGGCTCCAGTTGAATATACGCGCCAGCATTTGTCCGCATTTATGATGGACAAATACTTTATTTAGATTTATTAAATTTGGAAAAGATGTTAATGGAAAAACTTCCTAATAAAATCCTTGGATTTATAAACCAGAATGGTATAGATTACCCATTTAGCTATATAGAGCCTGTTTTGCATTTACTTCCACCTTCACATGAAGACTGGAATAGAAAAAAAAGGTTGTTAATCTCCGAATTGGAGAAGCTGCAAGACAACCAGCCGAATAATAAATGGTCTGAAAGTAGGTTTTATAAAGGTGTAACTAATAGGGAAACCGATGTGATTTTCAAAACAAAAGAGACTGTCAAAAACGATAATGGGTTTGAAGCAGTTGAAGTAGAGAACATTTTTGAATATAGCAAAGGCGATGATAAAGATGCTTTTATTTATGCTATTGCGGTGCACTCTGACGAACTAGAATACTTTCATAATATTACTAATCGTTCAGTAAACAGGTTTTCGCCTTATCACAATCAACTTACCCCACACGAGCACCATTCTGCTACTGCGTCAGATTCAATTACACCTTTAGGCTCTTTCATTGATAATGATATTAAACTTGATTTTGAACTTGAAATTTATTCTGTTTATAATATTGATCATGTTGCTGGTGGAATTAGAAAGAAAAAAACGATGTTGCG
This sequence comes from Agriterribacter humi, assembly GCF_009192765.1. Taxonomy (GTDB): domain Bacteria; phylum Bacteroidota; class Bacteroidia; order Chitinophagales; family Chitinophagaceae; genus Agriterribacter; species Agriterribacter humi. Next base: position 277,428 of record NZ_VOHQ01000003.1, read on the forward strand.
TGTAATGTTTGATAAGCCTATAGGCTTCCAAAGATGCTTGGAGGTCCTACACTATGTAAGACAATTTATTAAATTTATCTGTTACAGGTCAAACGTAAATCTTCGATCCGTAACAACTTTACGTAGAGATAAGGACAATCTATTAGTTTATTCAGGAAGGATTTTTACGCTCAATCGATACGAAGAAGAGAAAAGTTCTGTTAAAGAAAGAAGAATTATCACCTACGATTTGATACATTCAAAGATTATCAATCTTTTAGAAGCTGTATCAAAAGATGAAATCCTGTTTAGTCATTTTTGCATAAATATAGACAGTCAGAAAAGTTATAGTCCGTCAAGGGCTATTCTTATTTTCGCCGCGTTCGAAAAAGAATATAGCTATTTTTTTAGTGAATCTCCCATAAGGTCTGCTGGATATTTGATAACTAAGGATAAAGCAATTATGGCGCTTTCGGAAATAAAAACTACATTAAACAGTAAGGGAAGAAAGTATGTTGAGAGGTTCATTTCGATCATTGATAATAGCGATTCCAGTCTTGATGCAAGAATTAAAAAAGCACTAAAAAAATACCAAACAATAATCAGCCCGTTTCTTTTTTATTTTTATGGAATTGGTGATGACGAGATTATAGAAGCAATGCCTGAAAGGATATGTCTAATTAGAAATGCTTTTGCTCACGGAAATTTGGGGGTTACATTTTTGCCTATTCATCTATCTGATTTGAAGATTCTTGAGATTTTACTATATGTAATGCGCTTGGATGCATTGGCTGTAGATCACTATTCTATAGCTAAGGCTATTCAACAGGTTTTTGGTATTAATCCTAATTAGAAGATAAATTTTCTTCCACCAATGCTCTCAACGTCACTTATTTGCGCAAAAGTTTGTAGAAGAATCATCCTAAAAGCTTTTCAATTAATTTTTTTAGGTTAGGTGCTCTTTTCAAATTATGGTTCTCGATATAGTCTCTGAAGAAAAATGAAAAAGGAATTGCCTTTTTGTAGAAAAAATTTCTACGGTCGTTAAGTGTAACATAACTTTTTGGCATCTTTTCATCTTTTAACTTATTGTGCTCCTTTATTATGTCGTGTAAATAAACTCCATCAGAAAAACTCGCCTGGTAACACAACAAAATATCAAGGTTTATTATTGTGACAGGCTTCACTTTATTAATAAACAGCCCCGCGTCTTTCAAAATCGCCAACTGATCAAAAAACCATGAGTTTACCAATTCGTGGAGTCCGGGAATGTCGTACTGGTGATCATGTGTAATTATAATGGGATAAATATGTACGTCTTTGTACCAATAGTTGGTGTCCCCCTCAAATTTCTTGAGAAGCAATTGCTTTATAGAACCAATCAATTGCATTACGGCTGCAGGTTTTTTCTTACCCTTATCTGTTTTTTTAAGATATAAAGTCTTCATGAATTCTTGCTCATAAACAGCAAAATCGAAAGATTTTTTTAGGTCTGCTAGAATCAGAAAATCTTTCGATTCGAAAAGGAGAATATCTTTTCCTTTTCTTAAATAATAATCAGGGCCTCCTCCAATATGCATATTTACCAATTCCTGCCCTGTAAATTGTATAGACTTAACTGGATAGATAAGAGGAATAATCTTATATAATAATATCTTCTCTGAAAACTCGTCACAATAATGTGATCGCCAATTCGATATCCTTTGGTTCTCTGGGAGCTTTTGGTTAATATCTCGAAGAAAAAAATACAGTCCCTTAAAAATTTTTTCGACAACAAATAAATTAAAAATAATTCTATAATCTCCCTCAGATACTTTGTAGAATGGCTTTGCCCTCGTAGTGAGGAAGTCATTTTGTTCAATTGGGTCAGTCTCCTGGACTGCTAGCTTTTCAACAAATTCACAATCTTCTTTGAAAGTTGCTCCTTTAGAAATAACAATATCAGTAAAAGACTCATTTTGATTTTTAACTGCGGATAATGTTAAAGGAAGTAGTCGCTTAAGATAGACTTTCCAAGACTCACATTTAAAGTGAGCAAGAAAAGAAGCTAACAAAGGCTTAGTTTTATCCGTACTTTCCAAGAATTCAAAAAAGTAGAAAGCTTTATATAGCTGTGAAATCCAAATTTCACGAATATCAAAATTTGTCTTGTCACCTATTGGATACTGCATAGTAAGGAGTATAAAATAGATTCTCGCCTCCTCGTCATAATCTTCCATATCGTTCCCAATATAATCCTGTGCTTTTGTAAATTCTGAATTAAAACCTAAATAAGCTTTAAAAAGGTTTTGCTCGAATTCAAGATCAGTCTGAGTAGGTTCCTCTTGCGGCAATGAGAAAAAATATTCAAATAATTTTAGGCTTGTATAGGGATTAATAACTCTAATGGAGTTTTTATTCTTCAAGGCTGCAATATTGCTAAATATTTTTTTCGCAAATTCAGCATTGCCTGGGCTAAAAAACATTCTTAAAAAATCCTTGATATCATCAAACTTGGACTCATGTTGTTTAAATGCAAGAAATGCAGCAGCGGCTTTTAATACCACATCCATGTTTCCACCTTTAAGATATTCCTTTGGCGTTAAAGGTTTCTCTCCTGGAAATGCAACTTCGAATTCCAGAAGTAGTGACATGGCTACAGAAGAAACAGATTTTTCCATCTTAATCTAACATTTATTACTTACCTTTTTAGCTTCTCCAGAAAGTCTCAACTCTAAGCCATATGGGCAAGCTGAATTCGCATGCAGGCGCAAGCGTCTCGCTTGTGCCGTTTAAACAATATAGTTTAATTCAATCAATCCCTTCTTGCCATGAAAATCTCTTGCACTGCTATAAATGTATTCTTCAGCTTTTTCAACAAATCCAGCCTCTACAGGATTCATATGAATGTATTCAAGTTTTTGATAAAACATTTCGCTATTTAATATTTCCAGTGGCTTATTATGCTGCTGCCACAACTGCCAATCATTGTTATTAGCATTTTTAATGCCTGCACGCTTCATCATCCATTCCATCCACGCTCTTCTACTTTCGCCAGGATGTTGGTCTATGGCTTTTCGTAATCTCCTGGATGTAAAACTCTTCATCTCCCCAACAATTTTATCCAAAGCTCTACCCTTACTGCCAATAATCATGTGTACATGACTTGTCATTATACACCATCCATATATTTCTAAATCCTTTTCCTGCTGACAAAATCGTCAACTCTCCACCATTATCTCCTTGTATTCATTCCTAATAAACAAATCAATCCAATACACCACTGCAAAACTGATAAAATATAACTTATCATGATCTCCAAACTTGTATTTACGACTCATTAATAAATGTAAAAACTTTAATTGATTATAGCAATCCCTTAGGTATCTACGGCACAAGCGGGACGCTTGCGCCTGGTACCAGCGTATTTTTAAGATGATTATTATGTTAGTTCATATGCTTGGACTATATAGGGAAACTTTATTAAATCAAAGGCAACCGGGCGGGTTGCGTGTGATTATTTTAATGCTACAGCTCAATTTTAATCCCTATTTTCACCACAAAGCCGTCCACCGGTGCATAAGCATCCAGAAGACCGGTTATCGATGGAGCTGGTATAAAAAGTTTATATTCCTACTCCCTGACCTGCACGTAAAAACTGCCATTTCTGATACGAACAGGTTTCTCAAATCCGTAGCCAAAGGCCTGGTAGAAAAAGTCACCTGAAAAAGTGCCCTGCATCGCAGTTTTTGACACCCTGGTGAAAACTACTGTTAATCCGTTTTGAATTTTGTAATTAACAGCTCTTGCATCTGCCTGCATACGTGTGCCGCAGTTAACATGTGAAGGATTGGATTTAGGAGCATGATACTGGGCATACATTTGAAAGATTGAGGAAGTATCGGCATAAATGCCTGGTACAATTTTTTTGTTGTGAAAATTTTCGACCCTTATTTCCAGGCTCGGAGAATTCATATCCTGTGATGCTTCTCCGAAACCAAGTATGCTGATGCCACTGAAATCCGTGCCGTTAAATCTATGAACCCCTGCTATAGGCGAAAAATTGAAAGTTCTTAATGTATCATTGATATAGCAGATAAGATGATATTCCGGAGGAATCTCATCCTTTTTGCAGGAACCAATAAAAAGAATCGAAACAAATAGGGTTGATATAATAATGTATCTTCTCATAACTTAAAATTAGCTGTCATAACTCCGGATCAGTCGACTGACTTGGCAGAAGCTGCATACCGTTATCCGAAATTAGCAAGATGCCGGGTTAAATCCAACTGGGTGATATTTAGAATCTGAAATGTTATTTAGTAACAACTTGGCATAAATGTAAGCTATTGGAAGTACTGAGCTATTTCTGCCGTTGTCGGCATTTATAAGTGCGTAAATATGCACAAGAATCACCAACAACAAGACCAATCATTTCCTCCTCACACCCACTCCTCCCCCGCATCCACCAACGCCTTCCATACATGCACCGCAAAAGAACTTCTCACCATTATCCGGTAACGAAGCGGAGCCACATGGCACACGATCACCGGTGCTTTGGCAATCAGCCCCTGTGAAACACTGCCAACAGGAAAACTTTTTTCCCGTAGATCCTGTTCCCAAAGATGGGCAAGCACGTCGCGGGCATGAGCCCCTTCCAGTTCAATAGTAGTGCGCTGGCCGCTGACATCCACTGCGCTGAAATGATGTTGGTTCTTCAATAGTGCGAGTTGCTGGTCCGCTTCCCCGAATCCTATTAAGCCACCAGTCCGGTGCAAGACACAGGGCAAGGACTTCACCCTCACCGGATACTGACCATCCCCTGATCTTTATGATGTGTCCGTCAGGGCATTCCACCTGCATTTCTCTCATGCCCCATTCCTTAGTTTCAGGTACAGAAAGAATTTTAGCGCTATTATTTTTAATACGTTCATAATATTCATCCACGTTATCCACCACTAACGAAATCGGGCTCTTCGAAAAGTTTTTTCGAACTTACCTTCGAACCGGACAGCATAAGCCGGGATACAAAATGCTAAAATTTAATTTCAATTGAACCCGGAGATAAAATCATATATGATAGACCACAATAGAATAGTTTTAAGAGCACCAGTTATAAATGATTTAGAGGCTCTATTTAACTTTCAACTTCACAGGGAAGCAAATTATTTGGCTGCTTTCACTTCATTGGACCCAACGGATAAATCAGCTTACATAAGCAAGCACTCAAAGTTCCTAAACGACCCATCCATAAATAATCAAACAATTTTGGTTGACAATATTATTGCAGGAAGCATTGCAAAATTTGTAATTGAAGGAGATGCAGAAATAACCTATTGGATAGACAGAAATTTTTGGGGCAAGGACGTTGCTAAAAATGCACTTAAAACCTTTCTAACTATTGAAAAAGCAAGACCCCTTTTTGGGCGTGTTGCATTTGACAATTATGGCTCACAGAAAGTACTTGAAAAATGCGGATTTGTGAGAGTAGGTTCCGACACAGGTTTTGCAAATGCAAGACAAGCAGAAATAGAGGAAATGATTTATAAACTGACTTAAGTAATCAAGGGTAAAATGCCTAAACCGAATAAAAAATTGGGAACCTTGTCAACATATCAAAAAGAACATCTGAATGATTAGTAATGATAAAATACATTTCTGTTATCAGTATTGTACTGTCAAAAGTTGCAACGTTCAGACATTCGCACCACCGGCAGTCATTCAAAAATCACAAGTAATCCGCTTCAGCTCCTAAGCCTTGTCAGTTTAAACCACATGCAACTTTGCTGATCGGGAAAAAATAACCTGGCATTATTAACCAAATGTTACCGGGTCACCATATACTGAACTGTAGCTTTGCTGAAAATTTAAACAAAATGAAAGCAGCAGTAATATTTCAAAAAGCGAAGCGCCAAAATATGTGGAAGATTTTGCAGAACCGGAAGTACAAAACGAAAACGCGTTATTGATCTCGGTAAAAGCTTCTGCATTGTAAAATATCGACAAAATGCGGGCAAGCGGAAAACATTATTCTACCCAAGATGAAGAATGGACGGCAAAAGTTCCGGGTGGAGACGGGGTGGGCTTACTGGCAGACGGAACACGTGTTTACGCCATAGCCGCAAGTGGAATGATCGCCGAAAAGGCAGCGATTGGAAAAGACATAATGGTAAAACTCCCTGCTGGAATTGATGACGCCACGGCTGCGGCTTTGCCCAATGCAGTAATGGGTTCAGCGCCGGCATTGCGTTTCAGAGCAGGTTTACAAAAGGGAGAAACTGTTTTGGTAAATGGAGCGACAGGCGTTACGGGGAAAACTTCGGTGCAGATAGCCAAACATTATAGTGCAAAAAAAATTACTACCGACAGAAACGAGCAGTCGTTGAAAGCATTGCTAACCCTGGGTGCAGATGAAGTTGTTTCACTTGAAAAAGTCTGGGATATGAGTATTGAGAGCGGAAAACGCCTGGTTGTTTTAGTCTGACAAACAGGCCCAGGTGCATGGGCAATGATTAATCAATGTTTCTACTGTACAGACTAATTTCATCCATAAGTTTCGAGACCATCACAAAGAGAAATACTATAAACGGAAAAATAAGCAAGCTAACTTGGTATTTAATGTTCAGCAAACAACCATGACGGGAAATCTATACAGACGCAGTGATTATAGCGCGCTTTCGCTACTCGGTTCGTAGCGACTTCACGGGGTTTGCGAGCGCTGCCTTTACTGCCGTATATCCTACCGTCATCCAGGCGATGATCAATGAACATAAAATAGTAGCACCAAAATACAACCAGGTGATTTTAATCCGGAAGGTATACTGCTGCAACCATTCATGCATATAGTACCAGGCTATCGGCGCTGCGATCACAAATGCAATTAATATCAATACTGTAAATTCCTTTGATAGCATCAGCACAATGTCCCTGACCGGCGCACCCAATATTTTGCGGATACCTATTTCCTTCCTGCGCTGTACCGCCATGAAGGAAATCAATCCATACAAACCCAGGCAGGAAATAAATATCGCCAGTATAGAAAATATCTTATACAGTTGTGTCAACTGTGCTTCCTGCTGGTAATAGTTGGCAATCGCCTGATCAAGGAAATTATATTCGAATACAAAATCCGGGAAATGGTTGTGCCATATATCCTGCATACCGGCAATCACGGCCTTCGATTCCCCTGGATCAATTTTCACATTAGCAAGCCGATACGCATTTTTAAATCCTGTCAGCACAACTGCATCAATCGGGTCGCGCAGAGAGCTGACGTGAAAATCTTTTACCACACCTACAATCGGGCCTGGCTTTCCAGCCACGACAATCATATTGCCTATTGCCTGGTCGGGCGTCTTATAACCCAGCTTACTCACTACTTTTTCGTTCACTACAAATTCGCGCATGGTATCGGACGGAAAATATTTTCTTCCTGCTACTAATCTTAAATTGTATAAATCGAAGAAATTGGTATCGGCAGGTTTCATCTGCACCACCATATCTTCATTAGCATGATTTGCGGGCCTATTCAGGCTGGTAGCCCAGCCACCTTCGTTTGCAGGTGAAAACAAACTGAAGCTAAGCGCAGTTACACCCCTCAGTTTCTTCAAATCATTTTCCAGTAAATCTATTTTTGTGCGACTAAGGCTATCTGTCGGGAAGGATGCATTGATAACCGCCTGCCGGTTAAAGCCCATATCTGCATTGCGGAAATAATCCATCTGCGAAATAACTACCAGCGTACCGATGATCAATACCTGTGCAATAACAAACTGGAAAACAACCAGGCCCCTGCGCAGCGATATGCTCTTGCCACTTCCCACCGCAACAAGGCTTTTTAATACAATCGCCGATTTGAAACCGGATAATACCAGCGCCGGGTAAAAACCGGATAATACTGTAACCGCCACCAACGCACCGAACATGAAGAGGATAAAGCTGGTATTATATAAGTTGAATGCAGCGAGTTGTATATCCAGCAAGCCATTTATAAAAGGAAGGCTGCAGATGACAAGTATCACCGACGTTGCCATGGATAGTGTGGTCATAATACCTGTCTCTCCTAAAAACTGGAAGATGAGTTGAGAACGGCTACTTCCCAGTACTTTCCGTACGCCTACCTCACGGGCACGGTTAATAGCCTGTGCAGTAGTGAGGTTTATAAAGTTGACACAGGCGATAACCAGCAGGAAGATACCAATCAGGCTGAGGGCGAAGATCAGATCCTTACTGAACGTTTTACCGGTAGGTGTGCCATAGCGTTCATCGAAATGAATTTCATTCAGTGGCTGCAGACCCAATACATAGCCGGGGTTTACCGGTTTGATATGCTTGTCTGTAAAGCGATCAAGGAAGGGGGTGAACGCTGCTTTTGAATCTTTCTCATCCAACTGCACGAGACAATAGTTGCTGTCATCAATACTGCCCCAGTCATCCATATCCGTATTCTTTACCAGTGTGGCGTAGGATACCACTACGTTCAGCGGGAAGTCTGTATTGGCAGGAGGATTTTCTAAAATGCCGGTGACCTTCAAAGCAAGCCGGCCCATATTGATCGTCTGGCTCATGGCCAATTGCCAGTCGCCAAAGTATTTGGCGGCCATTTCTTTTGTCAGCAAAACAGTATTGGGTTCATTGATACTGGTGAATGTACCGGCTGCCAGTTTAAAGTTGAGCATACTGAAGAATGCAGCATCGGCCGCAAATATTCTTTTCTCTTTGAAATTCTTGCTGCCGGGTACGTCCGGTATGCTTATCTGTACATTCCGATCCGTATAGAATGATGCTACTTTTTTAAGTTGAGGAAAATCAGTACGCAGTGCGAGGCTCACGGGAAAGGGCACCCCCGTACGGTATTCACGGTTCTCCGTACCCCGTCCCATACGCACCACCCGATAGATGCTGTTTTTATTTTCATGAAAATCATCGTAGCTGTTTTCATATTTTACCACGAGGAAGATAACCAGGAATGCGGCAAAGCCAGCCACAAGCCCCAGGATATTGATAACAGCATGACCCTTACGTTTTGCCAGGCTGCGCAAAGCGGTTTTGAAATAGTTTTTAAGCATCCGGAAGCATTTACCCGTTTTAATTGAATGTAGCGCTAAAGTTCTTTACTGATTGCTTAGCTAAAGGGGTGCCAGTGTTACTGAGAATTAAGAATCAATGGAATGCAGTGAATATTGCAGATAAAGTTGTTCGGTTTTGATACAGCAGATGTGCGGAAGTGGTCATACTTTCCTACATTATTGTTGTTCTTTTAAGGCGGCTATGCTGTTCAATACGCCTTCACCAGGGTATCGTATGAGATGTTCAGGTGCGTGTGTAACCTGCGGGTCATGTTCAGCCTTTCTGGTAGTTGATTTCCACGATCAGCCGGTAATCGTTTTCATTGATCCTGAAAACGGCGCGGTTGTTTTTCAGCGTTCGTTATATATCTATTAACAAGACCTGCCAGGCTTCCGTTGCACAGCCTTCATCCAGCAGGTGCATGGCTTCAGAGTGCACCAGTTTTATTCTTTGCTCTTTCCTCTCCACGGTACGGAGCCGTAGGCTAAGCAGCTCATGGATATAGCTGTCGTCCCTGGAGGGAATGGCTTCAAAGTTTGCCAACTGCGCCAGGTGATTGCCTGTAAGGATCTCACTTGTTTTGATGTGCTCCGGAAGGACATCAAATCCCATCCCGGGCTTCGTGTTGGGCTTGGGCACTTTGAAGAGGTTACGCTGGTTAACGTGGCAATACCAATCGCCACCCAGCCTTGCCACCAGCGATGTCTTTTGCTGGTCAATCATCGTGCCTTCCGTATTGAGCACATTATCGCTTACGTGCATACAGAGCACTTCCGCGATGACGAGGTTACCGGCGCCACCTGTGTAGCCGAGGGGCTGTACTTTTATGATCCTGCATTCGAGTTTAACCGGGCTTTCCTTTACCATCGGAGGCGCTACCAGCGTAGCCGGTTCTCTGGTAAATCCTGCTTTCACAAACTCGTCTACCCCGGCGGGATATTCGCAGGAGGCAAGCGAGACCTGTTGCACCATCTCCGGGGTTACCATATGGATCACCACTTCACCTGTTTCAGTAAGATTGTCCAGGGTATGTTTGCTGCTGTTGTCCCGCAGCCGGCGGGCGGGTGAAAAGATAACCAGCGGCGGTTCGGTGGAGACCATGTTGAAAAAGCTGAAGGGCGCAAGGTTCGCTTCGCCTTTTTTGTTGACAGTGCTTACCAACGCTATGGGACGGGGAGCGATAGCATGTTGCAGCCATTGTTGCCGCGTGGCGGCAGACAGTTTAGCAAGTTGTAGTAACATGTGTTTTCTTATGATTGAGAATACTCCAGTGGGTGGACTGCGGTATGATCGTACTCTTCAGCTTTCCCAGCCCCGTAATTTCCAATTCCACCTTATCGCCTGCTTGCAGCCATTGTTCCTTATGATCCGGGGTTTGATGTCTGGCGGTGCCATTGAGTTCCAACAGACAACCGGTACCAACGGTTCCGCTGCCGATAACATCACCCGGATAAAGGGTCACCCCATAGCTTGCCCGCTCAATCAACTCAGCAAAGGTCCAATCCATATCAGCGAGATTGCCTTTGCTTAGCGTAACGCCGTTGACGGCGGCAGTCATCTCCAGGTTCCAGGATTTGCCTCTATGACCAGGTTTGCAGGGTGCTTCATACACTTCCAGTTCATCGGTTGTCGCCAGCCAGGGACCAAGCACAGTGGAAAAATCCTTTCCCTTTGCTGGCCCGAGGCTCAGTTGCATTTCCTCCATCTGCAGGGTTCTTGCGCTCATATCATTCATGATCATCAGCCCGCCTATATAACAGTCAGCTTCCGCTGCCGGAATGTTCGTACCCTGCCGGCAAATCAAAATTGCACATTCCAACTCGTAATCGAGCTTTTCAAAATGATCAGGCATGCAATGAACATCGCCCGGCCCCTGTACACTCAGGTGATTGCCAAAATAAAAAACAGGAAACATGTCGAAAGCCGGGATCATATCCAGACCACGATTGCGTCTTGCCGCCTGTACATGCTGGCGAAAAGCATAGCCATCGCGCAGCGAAGCGGGGCGTGGTATGGGTGACAGCAGTATTGCACTGTCAACGGGTATTCCTGTGCCTTTGAGTTTGCTCTCCATTGCCAGCGGATAAAATTCATCCCAGTCTTCGAGGAAGGCCTGCATCGTGGAAGGTAGCGTTGGGTGCAGGGCTGCCATGTCATATAGCAGGCTGCCGGAGAGCATCGCTAACCTTTCTTCCGCACCGGATAAGTAAGTAACGAGTTTCATATTTAAAATTTTTATTCTGCCCAACTCATGGTGTAGCCGGGGTTCTCAATTTCCACTGCCTGCTTTGTGAGCTGCAGCGGATGGAAGGTATCTATCATCACCGCCAGTTCCTTTGTTTCTTTGGTACCGATGGATTTTTCCACGGCGCCCGGATGCGGGCCATGCGGAATGCCCGCAGGATGCAGGGTGATCATTCCTCTTGTTACATTCTTTCGGCTCATAAAGTCGCCGTCTGCATAATAGAGCAATTCATCGCTGTCAATATTGCTGTGGTTGTAAGGTGCGGGAATGGCCTCGGGATGGTAATCAAAGAGACGCGGCACAAAGGAACAAACCACGAAGTTCCTGGCTTCAAAAGTCTGGTGTACTGGTGGCGGCTGGTGCACCCTGCCGGTAATGGGTTCAAAATCGTGGATAGAAAAAGCAAACGGGTAACAACAGCCGTCCCAACCCACCACGTCGAAAGGATGGGTGGCATAATGTAAATTGTAGAGATGCCCCTGCTTTTTGACACGCACTAAAAAATCTCCTTTTTCGTCATGGGTAACGAGTTCCTTTGGTCCCCGTATATCCCGCTCGCAGTACGGTGCATGTTCCAGCAGTTGGCCGAAAGGGCTGCGGTATCGTTTCGGAAAGCGTATCGGACTGAAGGATTCAACGATAAGCAAACGGTTCAGCGTACCCGAAAACTCCATTTGATAAATCGTACCTCTTGGAATGATGATGTAATCTCCGGCAGTAAAGTCCAGGTCACCATAGAGGGTATGCAGGATACCGCTGCCTTCATGCACGAAAATAAGCTCATCCGCATCGGCATTCTTGTAGAAATAATCTTTCATGCTTTGCTCAGGAGCGGCGAGGGAAATATGGCAGTCGCTGTTGAAAAGGATCACCTGCCGGCTTCGCAGGTAATCTTCCATCGGCAGAATTTTAAATCCGTCAAAGCTGCGATGCTGCAATTTTTTTTCTGTTGCTGCATCAGGCCGCAGATCAACGGTAGCCCCTGTATTTTTTATCTGTGTAGGCGGATAGAGATGATAGAACAGTGAATAGTCACTGGAAAAACCTTCGGTTGAAAAGAGTTGTTCGGCATAGAGCCTTCTGTCCGGCGCACGGAACTGTGTATGACGCTTGTGCGGAACGTTGCCCAGTATTTTATAGTAAGGCATGGTTTAAAAATTTTAGTTTTATAAATTACCTCTCAGCGCCTGCTCCCTTTCAATGGCTTCAAAGAGCGCTTTGAAATTTCCTTTTCCGAAACTCCGGGCGCCCTTGCGCTGGATGATCTCAAAAAAAAGCGTGGGGCGGTCTTCTACCGGCTTGGTGAAAATCTGCAGCAGGTAGCCTTCCTCATCCCGGTCCACCAGGATGCCCAGTTCAGCTAACACATCAATGTCTTCCTCGATAGCACCGATCCTTTTCCTCAAATCATCATAATAGGTATGTGGTACTTTTAAAAACTCCACGCCGCGAAACTGCAGTTTGCGCACCGTTGCCACAATGTCTTTGGTTGCCACAGCGATGTGCTGCACGCCTTCGCCGCCGTAATAGTCGAGGAACTCCTCCACCTGCGATTTTTTCTTTCCCTCCGCAGGTTCGTTGATCGGGAATTTCACATATCCGTTGCCGTTACTCATTACCTTGCTCATGAGTGCGGAGTATTCGGTGGAGATATCTTTGTCATCGAAGGAAAGGATGTTCTTAAACCCCATCACGCTTTCATAAAAGCCGACCCATCTATCCATACCATTCCATCCCACATTGCCCACGCAGTGATCTACGTGGAGCAGGCCGGTTTCTGAAGGCTGGTATTCCGGTTCCCATTTCACAAAGCCGGGCAGGAAGACACCATCATAATGCTGTCTTTCCACAAACAGGTGAACGGTATCGCCGTAGGTATGGATGCCTGCCAGTTTTACAACTCCATGATCATCCCTGAGTTCAGTTAGCTCCAGAAAACTTTGAGCGCCTCTTGCCGTGGTTTGCTGCCAGGCATCACGGGCATCTTCTACGCCCAACGCTATGGTCTTTACAGCATCGCCATGGTGGTGGATATGGTCGGCGATTGCGTTATCCGGTCTCAATGGCGTTGTCAGTACCAGTATGATTTTATGCTGGCGGATCACGTAGCTCACTTTGTCTTTTGAGCCGGTTTCGGGGCCGGCATAAGCGAGTGACTGGAAGCCGAAAGCGGTTTTGTAATAGTGAGCAGCCTGTTTGGCGTTGCCTACATAGAACTCTATGTGATCTGTTCCGTAAAGCGGAAGGAAGTCTTTAGTGCCGGACGCGTTTGCAGCCGGACGAAGTGTCGTTTGCATTGAAAAAGCATTTTTAAAATTGAAGAGTAATAAAAAATAGTAAGGCAGAGAAGCCTTTAGCGTTAACGGCAGGAGGACTCTTCAAGCGAAAGCAGAAGAAGGACATAACAATTACGTCTGTCCGAAAAATTTTTAGAGGGATAGTCAGGACGCATAGGAAAGGGTATTGATTTTTTCTGAAATGATGAGCAATGATCCCGGCAACTGCCGCATTGAATCCAGCGCAAAATAGCAGTCCTGGAATTTGTCTTTAATGACGGGCTTTGCAATGATGGCCTCTATATCAAACGGTACGCGGTTCGCTTTTTGGGAGAGACAAAAATCCGTTTCCCCGATGGAGGAAAGAATGCCTGCCCCGTAAATCTTTAACCCTGCATTCGAGCTCACTACCCCAAACTCAATGCTGTACCAGTAGAGCCTTGCAAGCATTTCGATGACAGGTTCAGCATACTGATGCCTGCCGGCGATCTCCGCCAACCCATGCAGGAAATCGCAAATCAATGGGTCGGTAAGCAGGGGGATATGACCAAAAACATCATGGAACATGTCGGGCTCTTCAAGATAGTCGAGCTGCTCCGGCTTTCGTATCCAGGTGGTTGCTCCAAACTGGCGGTGCAGCATTTTTTCAAAGAAGAGGCGGTTGTCAATCAGTCCCGGCACGGCATAAATCTGCCAGCCGGTAATGGATTTTAGTTTCTGGTTGACGAGTGTAAAATCAGGGATATGCTGTGGCTGGAAATCCAGTTTGGATAATCCCGGTTCGAAATTAAGGTAGGCGACTTTTTTTATTTTTTCCAGTTGTCTGTTGAATAAAACAGACCATGTATGGTGATCGGTTGCCGTATAGGCGCTATAGTCCTGCTGTAGCATAGCAAACGTTTTTTAAAAGTGGTAAAAGAGAAACCAATCAAATAAGGAAAATAAAAGGAGGGACGCCTGTTATACAGGACGCATTTTGCGGGTCTTCTTATGTGCAGCGCGATGCATAATACAAATTTAGTGTTTTTTGGGAAATTTGAAAACGGTTCGTAAATATCCTATTCCTATTGAACATCACACCTGGTTTTTCCCTGTAAGTGTCATCGAACTTAAATTCGGATCGAAGGAGTTTAGGATATAGCAATGGGAAAGGTGATAAACAGGAATGACATTGCAGTTGGGAAGACCGTCTGTTCAGATGAATACGACATGGGACCATGTAGGCATGATAATAATCTATTTAATTGGAGTCCCCAGGAGACTTTTTTCCGGAGAGCTACAACAATGTTGAATATATTCACACGCCGTATACCCAAATACTATTGTCGTGCTATCGAAATTTGAATGCTAACTTAATGAAGGAACCAAAGTTTGACGTGTATGTTCCTGACAAGTATGATTGCATCGGCGCTTTGATTGCGCTGCTCGGTTATTTGTATTATTTATTACGCACCCAGGAACATACAATAGCCAATAATCATCAGAACATATCCCCCATCTTTACCTCTGATATGATACGTCCTGTATAATAAATATTTTGCTTGATACCGTATGTCGTAATCATTGTCGGGAAAATCGTTTTTTTTGTTCTTGTTTGTTCCTTAAAAATTTTCACCTTGCTGTCCAGTTCTGCTGCATACTTTTTATCAATGACGAACTCTTCGCCGGAAAACTTCATTTCACATATATTTATACAATGATCCTGGCGATCAATTAGAAGATCAATTTGTGCTCCAGCTTCTCCCTTTTTGGCATTGTATCTCCAACCTGACGCTTCCGTATATACCGCTGCAATGCCCAGGGCTTTCTTGATTTGCTGCAGGTGTTTCTGGCAAACAGCTTCGAAAGCATACCCACTCCAGCTATTATAAGACTGTCCTTCTACGATCTTATGCCAGGTGCCTGCACCCGTAGCGCGGGCACGGTCAATGAATTTCAGATAAAAAAGGGAATACTCATCTGATAACTTATAAATCCCGTCACGGGAAGTTTTTTCAAATGGAATATGTTGTGAGATAAATCCTGACTGTTCGAGCTCTTCGAACAACCTTGTTGTTGTCCCGCCGGTCGTGAGCCCACAAGCCTCGATTACTTCAGTCCGGCTCATTCCTTTGGCTTTTTTAGCAAGCTGCCGGACTATGGCTTCATGATGGCTGGCATTGTTAAACAGGGATCGGTACAGCACATTAAACTCTGTTTTTAGCATGCCATTCCTTTCAAAGAAGAGTTTATCAATGACCTGGTTTGTACTTTCACCTTTGTCAACCTGTTTTAGATATTGAGGGATACCACCCATCGCCATATATAGTTGCAGTATCTGATAGTGGTCTAGCCCGATACCACGACTCACAAGATAAGCTTCGGATTCTTTTAGACTAAAGGGGAATAGCTGGATAGTTCGGCTTATTCTGTTATGGAGACCGCCCCGATTGTGAAGAACATTTTCAATCATCCAGGATGCTGCAGAACCGCAGATGACAACTTTCAACTGCGGCTGACGTGATGCCCAGGTGTTCCACCAGTGTCCGAAGGCCGTTAAAAAGCCAGATTTGGGAGTATGAATCCACGGGAATTCATCAAACAAGACAACTGCTGGTTGCTCTTTAAGTTTTGTTTGCAGAAAGTCGCTCAGGAAAATGAAAGCCTGTATCCAGTTATGGGGGGTCGCTGGCGGGATGACTGACTTCATAGCTTGTTGAAGTGCTCTGCTAAAATTCAACAATTGTTCGGCCAAGCCAGTCTCGTGAATTCCCGTACACTCAAATACGAGCCTTTGCTGGTAGTAATTTCGGATAAGAAAAGTTTTTCCAACCCGGCGGCGGCCAAAAATGGCGATTAGCTCAGCTTCCTTCGAGTCGAGCATGTCTTTTAGAATTTTTTTCTCGGCATCTCGGCCAATGATCGTTTCTGGCATGTATTTGTGGACAGGTATAAGTTTTTATTTCCGTCCACAAATATAATTTTAAATATAGTTATGGACAAGTATAAGTTTTTATTTCCGTAGTTTGTCCTGTTATTTGATTAAAATATACTATAGTAAAACTTGAATATTCTCACCGGAGGACTATATAAGGCAGATTTGTTTTCTCATGTTGATCCCTCTACCAGGTCTGCGAAGTTTGTTTCTACAGTACTCTACATCTTTTATCTTTTGTTAACTTTAATAATGATAAGCCGTCAATGGATAAAAGCGTGCATCTTTAGTGTTTGCATTATCTTGCATATATTTATTTATCCATCATAAAAATTCATTTTATGAAACGCCGATTGCCACTTCTAACAGTAGTTACTTGCCTTTTTCTTTTTTCATGTGTGAGCAGTAAAAAGTTCAAAGCAGAGCAGGCCAAAAATGAAGCCCTCAACACAACGTATGTAAATGTTCAGCAAACCTTAAAAGAATGTACAGATGCCAGGGATGCGGCTACGCGCAAGAACGGGGACTTGCAGAAAGAAAATGATAACCTGAAAGACCAGGTAGCCTTCCTGAAAGAAAACAATACCCAGGCGCTGAAGCAACTGCAGGATCTTTCTGTAATTTCTGCATCGCAGGCCGAAAGCATCAAAAAGTCACTGGATAATATTGGCTCAAAGGATGTATATATCCAGGGACTGCAATCCGCCATATCCCGCAGAGATTCGCTGAACATGGTATTGGTAATGAACTTAAAAGGCGCTATTGGTAACCTTGACGATGAGGACATTAATATCAAAGTAGACAAAGGCGTAGTATATATTGACATCTCGGATAAGCTGCTGTTCAAAAGCGGCCGTTACGAAGTAACGCCGCAGGCTAAAACGGTTTTAGGCAAGGTAGCACAGGTGCTAAAGAACCAGCCCGATATTGAATTTATGGTGGAAGGGCATACAGATAATGTGCCTTACCGGAGCGGAGTGCTCCTCGATAACTGGGACCTCAGCGTTAAGCGGGCTACCTCCGTTGTACGCATCCTTCAAAATGAGTATGCGCTTGATCCTTCCAAAATGGCTGCAGCCGGACGAAGTGAATATAAACCGTTAACAGATAATACCACAGCCGAAGGAAGGGCCACCAACCGGCGTACAAGGATTGTTATTCTTCCCCAGCTCGACCAGTTCTTTCAATTGCTTGAACCGCAATCGTAAGAGAATACAAAAACAAGAACCAAATGGCAAGAACCAAACTAAAGGGCAGGCAGGCCTGTCCGCCGGGGCGGATAAAATTCAAATAACAAATTTCGAATGCAAAGCGAGATGCAACTATAAACCACAAACAATAAACCACAAATTAAAAAATCCGAATCCGGGAATCCGAAGCGAAATGCACCCGATGCTTCCCTACATTCTTTCTTTGTAATAACTTTAGGGTATGAAATTCAGCCTGCTGCTATATGGCATGCTACTGGCCTGTGGGGTTGCAAACGGGCAGCTTTGGAATAACTATACGGGGTTTGGCAGGTTTACTATTGCTGTGCCTGATTCCACCAGTCGTTCTGCTGCCGGGCTGGCGGCATATATACAAAATCGTTATGATACTCCAAAAGCACAGTTGCAGGCCATTTATGGCTGGGTTACCGCCAATATCCGTTACGATGACGACAGCTCCTATTATTTTAACAGGAGTGTGGATCATGAAACAAAAATTGCCGCTACGCTCCGCAGAAGAAAGGGCGTATGTGAAAATTATGCCGGGCTGTTCGCTGATCTGGCATCAAGGCTCGGCTTAACTTCCCATGTCATTTATGGATGTCCCATAGGCGTTAGTACAAGAGGAAATACAGGACATGCCTGGTGCGCCGTAAACTTGGATGATGAGTGGTGGTTGTTTGATCCTACCTGGGATGCCGGGTTTCAGGGTGGATTTCAGTATTTTATGGTGCACCCTGCTACCTTTATACAAACCCATATGCCTTTTGATCCGTTATGGCAATTATTGGAAAAACCTGTAAACTACCGCAATACTGCAGCAAAAAATAAACCGATCTTACACTATAAAGATTCTGTTAAAGCTTTCTTACAGATGGACAGCCTGCAGCAATACCTTGCGATTGAGCAACGCATGAAAAACGCAGGGGCGAATAGTGAAATGGTTAAGCTATGGCAGGGTTATAACCGAATGAATATTGCCATCATTGCAGGCGAGCATGATATGCAATTGTACAATGCAGCAGTAGATAACCTGAATACCGCTACGGATATCTTTAATTCGTTTGTACATTATCGTAATAACGGCTTCCTTCCTCAAAAACCGGATGCAGTAATAAGAACCATGCTGGAACCGATCAGTATATTGATTGCGGAGGCAAATAAAAAGTTAGACGGGATCGGGCTGCTGGTAGAGAATTTCCAGTACAATACGGAGGGCATCCGGCAAAAGCTAACATCACTCAGGAAGCGCAGTGTGGAACAAAAAGAATTTCTAAATAAATATCTTGCAACGGCACTGGCGGAAAGAAGGCGGCTATTTTACCGACATCTGAAAAACCTTTAACAGCGGAAACTTAATCTTATGAAACAGGATGGCTGATTTTTCATAACGACAATCCTGGCGTAGAAGCTCAAAGAAAAATGCAATGAAATCAATAAACAACCTTACAACCCTTGCTATTTGTTGCTTGGCAGCAGTAATGACGCAGGCACAGCAAAAGCCCAATATCATCTATATTCTTGCTGATGACCTCGGTTACGGGGATGTGAGTTGCCTGAATGCCGATTCCAAGCTGCATACCGTGAACATTGATAAAATGGCGGCAGGAGGAATGAAGTTTACAGATGCGCACAGCAATTCCGCAGTATGCACTCCCACCCGTTATGGCATAATCACCGGCAGGTACGCGTGGCGTACAGTATTGCAAAACGGTGTATTATGGGGGTATGATACGATGCTGATAAAAAACAGCAGAACAACTTTGGCTTCCTTGTTAAAACGCAATGGGTATCACACCGGCGGTATCGGCAAATGGCATCTTGGTCTTGATTGGAAGAAAAATGAGTCAGGTGCGTTTGATTTTTTTCAACCACTTGCAGCAGGACCGTTGCAGGCAGGGTTTGATTATTTCTACGGCATTCCTGCTTCACTGGATATGCAGCCTTATTTTTATATTGAAAATAACAGGGTAACTGCAACCGCTATTGACAGCACGGGCGGAAACAGTGGCAAAGGATTCTGGCGAGCAGGACCGGCAGGAAATGATTTCAGGCACGAAGAGGTGTTTGACAGGATTACAGACAAAGCAGTAGATTACATTTCCCGGGAAGCAAAATCAGATAATCCGTTTTTTCTTTATTTCGCGCTCACCTCCCCGCATACGCCCATACTGCCAACCCATTCCTACCAGGGAAAATCCGGTACGAATGCTTATGGAGATTTTGTGCTGATGACAGATGATGTGGTGGGTAAAATTCTGGATGCAGTGAAGACTGCCGGCATTGAACAAAATACGATCATTGTTTTTACCAGTGATAACGGTTGTTCTCCTTCCGCCGGCTTTGAGGAACTTTCCGCTGCCGGTCATCATCCCAGTTATATTTACCGCGGTGCAAAAGCCGACATTTTTGAAGGAGGTCACCGTATTCCTTTCATAGTTAAATGGCCGAAAATGGTAAAAGCGGGCACTGAAACTGCGCAAACCATTTGCCTCACAGATTTCATGGCAACGCTCGCAGATATGTTTCAGCAGCCGCTAAAAGATAATGAAGGCGAAGACAGCTTTAGCCTGTTGCCTTTGCTATTGCAAAAAAATGGCTATGCCAGAACCAGCATTATTCATCATTCCATTGACGGAAATTTTTCCATCAGGAAAAATGACTGGAAACTGATTTTTGCACGGGGATCTGGGGGGTGGAGCGCGCCTACCGAAAAAGAAGCAAAAACACAGGGATTACCAGATCTGCAGTTATACAATTTAAAAACGGATATCAGAGAAACGAATAATGTAGCCTCAGATCATCCTTCCGTAGTAAGGGAATTGTCAGCTATTGCCAAAGCTATTATTGAAAATGGAAGATCAACAAAAGGGAAAAAACAAAAAAACGATACAGAGGTAAATTACAGGGAATGGATACCATAGAAAACCCAATGTACAAGAAGGCAATGTAAAACAGAGCACTTCACCCAATCTGTAAATAAATATTTCCTCTGTCAAAAACCGGCTGCCATAGGGTTGTCACCCTGCCTTGTTTTCTTTGTATGGTCAAATCAATAATAAACCATAAAATCGAAAACAATGGCAAACAATAACCAGGCAATAGCGGCCGAACCTTTAATTGTTATCACTCCGGAAGCATTGCTCGAACATTGGCAGGGACATCGTAAGCTTACCCGTAAAATGATAGAAGCATTTCCCGAAGACAAATTATTTACTTATTCTGTTGGTGGCATGCGGCCCTTTTCGGAACTGGTATTAGAAATGCTTGGGATGGCGGTGCCGGGAATAAAAGGCATCATTACGGGCAAATGGCAAACTTATGATGAGGCATTTGCAGAGACAGCAGCACCCGCCTCAAAAAAGGAATTGCTGGAACGCTGGGATGAAACAACCGAAGCGTTAAATGCACTTTGGCCACAGATACCCCCGCATCGTTTCCAGGAAACCGATACAGCATTTGGCCAATGGGAAGGCACCGGTTATTTTTTTATATTTTATTTTATTGATAACGAAATCCACCACCGGGGTCAGGCCTATGTATATCTCCGTTCGCTGAGCGTAGAGCCTCCAGCTTTCTGGGACAGGTCCTGATGGTTCCCTGCATTTTGCCGCGTAAACAATACCGATCGTATTTCCTTTTGAAAATCTATAGCATTTGCCGCATAGTAAATGCTATAGATTTTTGCTTGATATGGATGTCAAATACGATGTGCTTACATACTACTAACATTGTACAGCTACTTCAAAATATCCAAAACCATCTCCTCCAATTCCGCGGAGTATCCAGGTCTGATTGAACGAATGATCCCTTTCTTATCAATGAGCACATATAAAGGAACAGCCTCCAATTGATATTCTTTTTTGACTTGTTCATTCCCAATTAATAAAGGAAAATTGATCTTCTTTTTTTCGGCAAACGCCCTGGCGGAGGGAAGTTGTTTAAGATCATTTGTGATGCCATATACAGCCAACCCTTTATCATGATACTTGTTATAGAGGGCAATTACCTCAGGCATTGATTCAATACAGGGGCCGCACCATATTTCCCAAAAATCCAGCAAAACCACCTTCCCTTTCCAATCATTTGCCGAAATTAATTTTCCGTCAAACGACTCGAGGCTAAATTGAGGTGCGTTCTTTCCCTGCAGGGGCTGGCGATGCGTTTTTACCGGTTCGGGCGATACATAAGTATACGCTTTTAAAAAGGGAAGGGATGTAAAGTTGTAAGGCCTGGGAGGATTGACCTTGAGCTCCGTGATCTTAAAATACAGGTCCTGCACTTTACCATAGCTCTCCTGGTGTTGCCTGACGGCAACGGGCAGCATGCTTTTCCTGTCAATCGTAATGATCTTTTTTCTTTTGGTCACATCATAGTCTGTAAGATTGGGGTAGCTGACGATGATATCATAATGATCCTGGCTTTCCATCACTGATATGCCATTACATTGAGCGGTGTCTATTTTAACGAGATCAGGAATAACCAGGTGCCCGCCACCACCCAGAAACATACTATGCAAAGCTGCCGGACTGTTCATTAGCCTGTATGTCTTCGTATCAGGACTTATGGCGTAGCAAACACGTCCATCATATACTTTCTCCTCCTTTTCTCCGTGTTTCTTTGCCCAAAAGCGGAACCCCAGGAGCGTATCTGTTTTGTCAACCGCTATCACAACCGTGCCGGTCATAGTACGGATATCACCGGTAAGGAGCGTGTCCCGGCGTTCAACTGAGTATTCCGCAGTTTTTAAAGCACCCTGTGCTTTCAGGACTTCGGCCAGCACTTCAGATGAAGTTGCTGTACTTTGACAAAAAGAAATATTAGATGCAATCATCAAAAACCAGATCAACGCTATCGCTTTCATTGTATAAATATTTGATAGGAACAAACCTATGCGCTTACCTGCAGGTAATGATTATTTTTTAGATAAGCCCCCGTATAAATCAGACAAAGGATGTCTGTCGAAAAAAACACGGGATTTGTCGAAAACGTGAACGCGGCAGTAAAGTAATATGCTGTACTTTACAACTATGCTGTTAAAGGATAATTATTTCAGGGACAGATACCACAGGCTTGAGGTGATCTTCTTTATCATTTACTTCATATTTTTCCCGGTGTTGAGCGGCGTAGAATATTATATTTACGAGCCGGTGCCTCATAAACCAGGTTTGTTTGAACATTTGCCCGAGTATCTTTTTTATGACTTTACCTCCATGATACCTGCATGGATATGCTATCAGTATATCATCAAAAAACTGCTCTTTAAGCAGAAATACCTGTGGTTTCTTTTGGCATTGCTGATATACCTGGTGCTGCATCAATGCTACCGGCTCGGCGTTTACTGGCTTATAGCCCACGCTCACTTTCTGCCGGGTGATATGGTTTCCCGTGCCCGGGGCTGGTATACAAACAACGTATTCTATCATTTTATCAGCATCTATGAATTGCGTGATCTGATGGTGCTGTCGGCACTAGCCTATTTTATCCGTTCTGCCCGCCAGGATAAGCAGATCAGCGCACTGCAGCAGCAACACCTGGAATCGGAGCTGAAATTTTTGAAAGTGCAGATCCAGCCACATTTTTTCTTCAACACGCTTAACAATATCTATGCCCTAACGCTCCGGGGATCCGATAAAGCGGCGCCTTTAATTGCCCGGCATTCAGACACCATGCGCTATATACTTTATGAGTCATCCAAACAGCAGGTAAGTTTGACGCAGGAAATTGAATTTCTAAAGAACTTCGTGGAAGTGGAATCCATGCATTATTCAGAAAAAATGCACATCAGCTTTGAAACGCAGGGCATCACCAACCGGGCACTGATCGAGCCGCTGCTGCTCCTCCCTTTTATCGAAAATGCCTTCAAGCATGGCTTGCTCGAAGAGACGGGAGGGGGATTTATTCATATCGTGGTCTGCCTGGTAGAAAACGACCTGTTTGCAGAAATAAAGAATAGCAAGCCCACTTATTCAAAGAAGGATAAGAAAAGCGGTATTGGCCTGCAGAATGTATCACAGCGTTTGCAGATGCTGTATCCGGGTAAGCACGAGATGACGATAACGGAAGATGAAACTATATTTGAAGTTCGTGTTAGTTTAATTTTGAAACTACAATGATTAATTGCAGCATAGTTGACGACCAGCCACTTTCCCGGCAATTACTGGCGGAGTATATCCGCCGCCACCCTGATCTGCAGCTTGCGGCGGAATGTAGCAATGCGATGGAAGCCTTTGACAGCATTCATACTAATCCACCGGACCTGATCTTTCTGGACATACAAATGCCTTCTGTGACGGGCATCAGTTTTATCAGATCGCTTAAAAATCCACCGGCGTTTGTTTTTGTAACAGCATTTCCCGAGCATGCTGTGCTAAGCTATGAACTAAATGCCGTGGATTATTTGCTAAAGCCGGTTACCTACGAACGGTTCAAGCGCAGTATCGAAAATTTTTTGAAAGTTCATACAGACCCCGCACCTGCGCCAGACTACTCCTATTTTAAAGTTGACGGGTGCATGGTGAAGCTGTTCCACAGCAAAATCCTATATGCCCAATCCATAAGAGATTATATTGTTCTTGTTACTACAGATGGAAAGTATATCACCCATATGACCATGAAATACCTGGCTGAGCTTTTACCGGTAAAATATTTTAAGCGTATACACCGCTCTTTCCTGGTGGGCACGATGCACATTACCTCCGTTGGCCGGGAGGAGCTGCGTTTGGGAGATATCAGCATTCCGGTAGGAGAGTCCTACCGGGTAGGAGTGGGGAAAATGGGAAAAATAAATTAAAGATGCTGGTTTAGGTTAGTAGCTTCCATCGCTCGAAAAAAACAACAATGACTTTGTTCTCTCACTAAAAAATACTTTACCTTAAATTTTCATTCCATCATATATGCTTAACAGACGCAGGCTTCTTAAATTAACAGGTGCAGCGGCTTTAACAGCCTTTATGCCCTCCTTTATCAAAGCAAGTCCCAACCATGCCGGTGGGGCATTTCGCTTTTGTCTTAATACCAGCACTATACGCGGACAAAACATGGGGCTGCTTAAATCATTGGAAATTGCATCTGCGGCCGGCTACGATGGCGTGGAATTGTGGGTGAGCGATATAAGGGATTATCTTAAAAAGGGAAACAAAGTGGATACACTCGCAAAATTCATTGCAGATCACAACCTGACAGTAGAAGATGCGATCAGCTTTACCACCTGGATGGTGAATGATACCACAAAAAGGAAAGCCGGATTGCAGGAACTGGAAGAAGAGATGAAGATAATGGCCGCGCTGGGTTGCCACCGTATAGCTGCTCCGCCCTCGGGTGTAGGCAAAAATGAACCGGTAGATTTTCAGCAGGCGGGTATATATTACCGTGAGATACTGGAGCTGGGAAGAAAGTATAAGGTAATGCCGCAATTGGAATTCTGGGGCGCTTCGGGTACACTGTATTGCTTAGGACAGGCACTGTCCATCGCTGCTGCTGCCAATGATCCTGCTGCGCGGATATTGCCGGATGTATACCATCTTTTCCGCGGTGGTTCGGGATTTAACGGATTAAAGCTGGTGAATGGAAAAGCGATTGAAATAATACATATGAACGATTACCCGGGTAATAAACCTGTAAACGAACAAACGGATGGCGACAGGGTATACCCCGGTGATGGCGTGGCGCCGCTTAAGCAGATTTTGCAGGACCTCCGGGCCATGGGCGGTACAAAAGTGCTATCGCTGGAGTTGTTTAATAAAACGTATTGGGCGCAGGACGCTTTGCTGGTGGCCAAAACCGGCCTGCAAAAAATGAAGGCACTGGTAAATGCGCTTTAACGGAGCAATAGCAAACCTTAAAGGTGCGCAACATGGAGCACGTAAATAAAATAAACAACAACCCTGTATGAAAAAATTAAACGCCCTCTTCTTATCTATCCTGTTAACCCATTGCGGGATGGCACAGCAGGAAAAGCAAAAAGATATGGCTGAGATGATCAATGATACCCGCGCCCTGCGGTCGCTGATGCAATCCGACCCCCACCGCCCTGTTTATCATTTTGTAGCCCCGGAGGGTCATGCCATGCCTTTTGATCCCAATGGCGGCATTTACTGGAAAGGAAAATACCACCTGGGGTATATCTATCAGAAATTACGCGATGGCAAAATGGAACATGTATGGGGACACGCCGTAAGCACCGATTTGTTTCACTGGACTTTATATCCTGATATGCTGAATATAAAAGACGGGGATATGGAACAGGGCATTTTCAGCGGTGGCGCATTCTTATCAAAAGAAGGTGTTCCGCATATCATGTATCATGGGCAGGGCGCTTCCGCAAACCTGGTGGCGTATTCAACAGATGATGATCTGAAAGTATGGAAGAAATTTGAAGGCAACCCTGTTTTAAAAACGCCTGCCGCCGATGATCCGTTTGGTAATTCAGGCAAATACACGGCATGGGATCCGGAAGGATGGTACGATAAAAAGGCAGGCTGGTATTACCAGATCTCCGGAGGCAAAACACCGGCTTTGTTCAAATCGAAAGATATGTACAAGTGGGAGCACATCGGCCGGTTGTTAGACAGTACTAAAAGCTGGTTGTATGCATCTGAAGACGTTTCCTGTCCGGATTTTTTTTCCATCGGCAACAAATCCATGCTGCTTTTCATCAGCCATAATATTGGTGCGCAGTATTTCATCGGGAGATTTGCCAATGACCGGTATGCTATAGAACAGCATGGCCGGATGAATTGGCCGGGCGGAACATTCTTTGCCCCCGAACAGCTACAGGATGATAATGGAAGGAATATTATATGGGGATGGGTGCTGGAACGCAAGCCCGAAACGTTTCCTGATTATGGCTGGTCGGGCATTATGAGTTTGCCCAGGGTTTTGTCGCTTGCTAAAAATGGTGCGCTGCAGATCAATCCGCCCGAAGAAGTAAAAGCCATAAGGCTGAATGAAGTGCAGGAAAATAATATGGTGCTGGAAGCGAATGCAGAACAAACATTAAAAACAAAAGGGAAATCCATTGAGCTGAAAATAGAAATGATAGGTGGAGATACTGCCCCATACGGGGTAAAAGTTTTTTGTTCTCCGGATGGGAAGGAAGAAACCGCCATCATCTATGATCCGCTTAAAAAGCAACTGGTCATTAACTTCATTAAATCCTCTGTAAAAGGCCCTGTAAAAATGCCTTCTCATGCTATGTTCGGGGCACCTGTAGATGGATTTCCTGAAAAGGTATCGGAACAAAGGGCGCCTTTTGAGCTGGAGAAAGACGAAACATTACAGCTTGATATTTTTCTGGACCGTTCTATCATAGAAGTGTTTGCCAACGGGAGGCAGTGTGTTACCCAGGTAGTATATCCTGAATTAGAGAATAGTACGAACGTAAAAGTGTTCAGTGGCAGTGAAAAGGTAACGGTAAAGAAAGCGCAGTCGTGGACGATGGCAGAAACGAATGCATATTGAAGTCCGTTGAGACATAGTATTAAATAGTTGTTGCCATTTTTTCTTCTTTCTTCCCGTCTGCAGACGGGGCGATGTACAGCCGTTTGCCATTCGCTTCGATTGGACAAAAGTCTTACTGTGAACCCAACTGCAGCATACTTGTCATCATCGTTGATTAGTTCGTAAGTTGGCTCAATAACCGTTGATCAGTTCGCGCCGGGGTCTTCATAAAAAGCCATTGTGGACAGCCATAACCTGGACGTTTAAAGTTTATCAGCGTCTCATTCCGAAAACAATAGGCTATACTGCCGATTGGAGTGGCGGGCGTACAAGGGAGTGACACAACAGGCGATGCTAAGAAATACAAAAGTCGCGTTCAAAAATTTTTTATCCTGCAATCTTATAGCTCAGTATTCGCTTACATATCCACGAATTCCCATGCGCTTTGATAAGCGTTCTGCTGTTCCGCGTAAGCAATAAAGTTGGCATAAAAAGGAAACTGGCTCAGCGTAGCGCTGTCGCCGATCACCACTAATTTTTTCCGGGCACGCGTCATAGCCACATTCATGCGGCGGATGTCGGACAGGAAACCGATCCTGCTTTCGCTGTTACTGCGTGTCATGCTAATGTATACGATATCCCGCTCCTGCCCCTGGAAGCTGTCAATGGTATTTACCGAAATTTTATCGCCATATACCTGCAGTTGTGTGCTGTGCTGCAACTGCTCTTTTAACAATTGGATCTGCTGGCGGTAGGGAGAAATTACAGCTATCGAAGGAAAATTATGGGGCTGGTAATGAGCGCCCAGCTCTGTTACCAATTGTGTAAGATGCTTAAAGACAAAAGCTGCTTCTTCGGGGTTTGAGGTACTGGTGGCTTCTGTTTTTTCATCGAAGCCACACCCGGCAGTATCTACAAAAGCCATGGGGCAATCTGTATCAAACAGCAAATGTGCCGCTACGGAAGCATGCGCTTTTAACCTGTTCTGGTAAAATACACCGGAAGAGTAACCCATGATCGTTTCATGCATGCGGTACTGTTCTTCCAGCAACACAACGGATCCGGGATGGAGCTGTACGCATTTTTCGAGCAGGGTAGTGCTCAAACCATTGCGGGCGGCTTCTTCCGATTTGATAGTGGGAGGCAACTGGCAGTGGTCGCCTGCCAGTACAAGTTTCTGCGCTTTGAGGATGGGTATCCAGCAGGCAGGTTCCAGCGCCTGCCCTGCTTCATCAATTACTACCGTGTGATACCTGAGATGGCGCACGGTATAATGATTGGCGCCTACCAGCGTGGCGGTAATTACCTGCGCACGGCTGAGCAGATCATTTGTAATGTATTGCTCCGTTTTTTCAACATCTTTAATGATGCGGTGCGCTTCATCAAAAAGCGCTTTGCGTTGTTCACGTTCGGCTTTGCCAAAATTGCGCTTATACTTATGCGCCATATTACGGAGCTCATTGGCTTGCTTCTTCATTTTCTTCACTTCCTTCATGCTGCTGTGCTCAGCCATCCTGCTGTCGAGCGTGAGGGACATCAGCCGTTCAGATACACGGGCGGGATTACCTACACGCAATACATTTAAGCCTTCGTCCGATAATTTTTCCGTGAGCAGGTCCACAGCGGTATTGCTGGGCGCTACTACCAATACCTGTTTATGATCCTGTTGTATCAATGCTTTAACGGCTTGCACCAAAGTGGTGGTTTTACCCGTGCCTGGCGGGCCATGCACGATTGCCAGTTCATTGGCCGATAAAATTTTATTTACCGCCGCCTGCTGCGAGTCATTTAATATGGTACTGCTAAAATGTGGAACGGCGGTTTCAAAAGTAGCTGGTTTTTCGCCCGTAAGTATTTTAATCAAATGCCCTTCCTTTGGCTTTTCACTGAGCGTTGATGCCAGCTTCAGCGCATTTTGCATTTCGTCGTAGCTGTTGTCGTCAAAAAGCAGGTCAATACCTAATTTCCCGTCGCGGCTCCAGTCGGGCATTTCATCGGTACGCAATGTAATCTTCAACCGGTTACCACCCTGGAAAGTGATTACCCCTTCCACCCTGTTTTCCCGTGGATCGTGATTGGAAAAAATAACGGCGGATGCGCCGAAGCGAAGTTGGTGTGGAATATCCTGGTGTGTAGTGCGTTCAACCTCTACCGTTAAATAGTCGCCGCGGCCCAATTCCGTATCGCGTATGGCAATGGGATACCAGGTGAGTCCGTTTGTCCGGCGTTCGGCTACAGTAGATGTTTCGATGAGTTGCTGGTAAGCCCTGCGATCCTGCTCCCGCTCCATTTTCAATAGATCCAGTAGCTTTTTGAAATAATCCATGGAGCAAAGGTAAGGAGGGAGGTTTTAAGAAAACCTAAAGCCTGAATTTCGAAATACGAAGAGAAGAAGCCAATAAGAAAAGCACCAAATAATAAATAACAAGAAACAAATAATATTCAAATCTGTCCGCCGTGGCGGATATTAAATCCGAAGTTGCAAATCCGAAATTCGAAGTGAAATGCAATCTCAACGCTCAAATAAAATAGCTATAGTGCGGGCTACTGAAAAATGAGAAAGCAACAGTGGAATGAAGCTGAAGTCACAATAGCACAAAAGCTTAATCAGGGCTCCTTCCTGAAAACGGGCAGTAATCCCTGCCAGCCCCGTCCGAACGGCTCATCCGGGCGGGTGGCAGGCTGGGTTTCGGGCGCCCGCACGCCTGCCGAATAAATCACTCAGGCGGGAACGACGTTCAGTCGGGCGGGGCTTTTTTGGTTACTTTTTTCCGTAAAAAAAGTGACAAAGAGAAACAGACAAAGAGAACCTGTCCACCATAGCGGATATTATATCTCAAATCTGCTCTCAGGGCAGTACAAACCCGGGTATTCAATTTTTGATATTTCGAAGCCGTCCGTAATTCAAATTTTACGCACCTTAAAACCTGATCCTGAATTCGGTTTGCCGTTCCGCCACCGTTTTTAAAGACAACCCAAAATCATGGTTCAGCAATACTTCCTTAACAAGTGTGAGCCCTATTCCCTGCCCGTCTTTTTTTGTGCTGTAAAACGGGCTGAACAACTGCGCAGCTTCAGCAGGTGTTATACCCTTTCCATTATCTGTAATAGTCAGCTCTTTAATCCGGCTATTGATATTAAAAGAAATAATTCCATTGGCTTCTATGGCTTCCATAGCATTTTTTACAATATTGATTAATACCTGTTCCATTTGCCGGCTGTCGGCAGAAATATAAAAAGGGGCATCTGCAAAATGATATTGAAAAGAAATATTTTTTTCACCTGCTTTCATTTCCATAAGCCGTGCAACAGAATAAATAACTGTATGCAGGTTGATCTTTTTTTTATCGGGCTGGGGTAGCCGAACGAGGTCTGCAAAGTTGCGCATAAAAATATTGAGGTTATAATTGCGCTCAACAGCTACCTGCAGTGCATTTTGCAGGGGTTCATTGGTGGGTTCCGTCCAGATATTTTTTGACGCCAGTGCAGATTGCAAAATGGAATTAACGGAGCCGATGCTGTTATTTACCTCATGCGCCATCATGCGGATCACTTTTCCATACGCTTTTTTCTCTGCCATTAGTATTTCAACAGTCAATTCTTCTATCATAATAAAATGGCGGGGGAAGCCCCTGTCTATAAAATGCGATTTCTGTAATTTATAAGTGGTTATACCATTAAATGTGAAAGTTTTTGCCTTACCGGATTCCAGGCTTTTTAGCGCTTCAATGACGGGGTGTGATAATTCATGAATTGATTTTGACAGGATATCTTTTTCCTCGACATCCAGTAACTGCAGGGCTTTGGGATTTACCTGCTGAATGTTATTTTCATAATCTAAAATGATGATACCCGTTGGAGAAGTATAGATAAGCTTTTCCAGGAACAAATGCTGCTGCTCCTGCTTTGTACGCTCTGTTCTCAGCTCATCAATCATCCGGTTGTATACTGCTATGAGCTCGTCCATTTCATATTTCCCGGTGGGCAAAAATTTCACATTAAAATCCCTGTCTTTTATAGCTTCTGTACCCTGCATTAATAATTTCAGCGGCTGGATCAGCTCTTTAAACAGTTGCCAGGATAGTATAATGGAAATGATGATAAAAATCTCAGAAACAATAAAAAGGATTTTGTTCTGCCGGAAAATAAAAAACGATAGCACCACTGCAACAAGATGCAGTATCACCACAAACAGCATATATTTAGTCCGAAGTTTCATCGTAGGGAATATTATGCTTATCCAGGCGGCGGTACAATGAACTGCGCGTAAGCCCGAGCGATGCTGCAGCTTTTGATATCCTGTTGTTGTGAAAATCGAGTGCTTTCCGGATCATTAGCACCTCAATTTCTTCTAAGGTCAATGTGCCCACCTCAGGCAATTGTATACTTCCCTTTTTTACAGAGGAGAGGGCCAGTTGTGTACTGAAATCTTCTACCTCCAGCTTATCTTTCCGGCTAATTAATACGGAACGTTCAATTAAATTTTTCAGTTGCCTGATGTTACCCGGCAATGGCAATTGCTGCAACCATTTCATGGTTTCCGGGGTAACGCTAAGTGCAGGCCGGGTGTAAATTTCTTTCATATTATTGATGAAGAAATTTACAAGCAGCGGGATATCGCTTTTCCTTTCCCTTAATGCCGGTAAATGTATGCTGATAAGATTAATCCTGTAGAACAGGTCTTCGCGGAATGTGCCTTTGGCAACCATATCATCCAGGTTTTTATTGGTAGCGCATATTACACGGATATCTACCATTTTGGTGCGGCTGCTTCCAAGCGCTTCATAGGTTCTGTCTTGCAGTACCCTCAGCAACTTTACCTGGCTGCCCATATCAAGGTCTCCAATTTCATCTAAGAAAATGGTTCCTTTATTTGCTGTTTCAAAACGGCCCACCCTGTCTGTTCGCGCATCTGTAAATGCACCACGTACATGGCCAAACATCTCACTTTCAAACAAAGAAGTAGAAATGCCGCCCAGGTTTACTTTTACAAAAGATTTATTGCTGCGTAAACTATTTTGATGTACGGCTTCTGCTATCAGCTCTTTTCCCGTGCCGCTTTCACCGGTGATCAATACCGAAGCGTCCGTTGAAGCAACACGCCCGATGGTATCCAGTAGTTCCAGCATCCGCTGATCCTCTCCTATTATATAGGTAAAGTTGTAGAGGTTGTCTAACTGCTTGCGGGTGTGATGCACTATCTTTTTTTCCTGCAACTGCAATATTGTTTTTACAGACTGCAGCAGGTGCTCATTGCTCCACGGTTTATTAATAAAATCATTTGCACCCAGCTTCATTCCTTTTACCGCAAGCTCAATGGTACCCCATCCGGTTATAAGTATTACCGGCAGTGCACTGTGTAAAGCTTTTATCTCCTCTAATAGCTGCATACCCTCAGCGCCTGATGTTTCAATAGAAAAATTGAGATCGAGAATAATAAGCGAAATACTGTGACACGCAAGCATATCCAATGCTTCAGCTTGTGTAGAAGCTCCTGTTATTCCATAGCCTTCATTCTGCAACAAAAGCGTCAGCGAAGTTCTTACCGCAATATCGTCATCAATAATCAATATCATAAGAAGGAAAGCAATTTAGTAATTTTCCCGCGGAAAGGGGTAAGGTGTGAGGCATAGGGCTGAAGGCGTAAGCGGCTTGTGATTTTATTGAATCCATTTTGAGCCTGAGATAACACAATCATGGCTTTATTGTGGCGCAATTATGGCTCAATCAAATTTCATAGAAAGAGCTTGCTCGCCTTCCCTCGTTTGAACGTAAAACTCCTTTTTCAACTAAAGGCGAATTTTTCATTATCCAGTTCGAACAGCTAAGAACCTGCAACTTGTAACCTGCACCACCTTATACCTTATGCCCTTCATCAGTCTTCATGCAGCGCTACCGCCGGATAAATAGCGGCAGCCTGCCTGCCGGGATACAAAGAGCAAATCAATACCAGTATATAAATAAATACAACGGATAAAGCAAGCGCCGTTAAATACACGCCGGCCGGCAGATCGAATACATTCAGCAATGGGAATTGTATAGCAAAAAAGGAACCTGCAATTAGCGACAGGGTGGCTAATATTAATGCCTCCGATACCAGTTGGGCGGATACCGAACCGGAAGTAGCGCCAATAGCCCTGCGCAGACCAATTTCGGACCTGCGTTTATTGATGTTGTACCAAAGTACGCCGAATAGCCCCAGCGCTACATTGATAATAAGAAAACCGGCTACTATGGATAATATGATCATCGGTACCAGCGCAAAATAATTGATATCCTTTAACTTATTGGTTAAATGCTCAATTTCAATATTTGAATCTTTCATTGTGTTGGCAATTGTTTTATATAAACGGCTTTCAAAAGCCGCGTCAGTGCCTGGTACAACACTTACTAATATTCTCCCGATCCCCGGCATGGAAGAAGTATCTATTTTTACATACAACCATGCCCCTGCATCAGTATAATCACCTTTCATTTTTACGTCATCTATAACACCAATTATTTTAAGATCTTTACTGTCACCAATCAGCTTTCCCGTAGCGCTTTCTTTCCCAAATAGTTGCTCTTTCATAGTGCTATTAATAACGATGGGCCTTTTGCTCACATTCATATCTTCCTTGCCAAACCATCGTCCTTCCTTCATTTTTATTTGCAATACATTTTTATACTCTTCGTCTGACTGGCAATAGTTTGGATTGATGTGCTTACCCTTATAGTCCAAACCATTCATCATACTATTCTGCGTAAATGGAATATTGGCACTGGTATAACTTACTTCTCTTACTTGTGGCATTGATTTAATGATCTGCTTAAGACCTTCATAAAAGAGCATAACAGAGTCGGCATTGGTCGTTTTTAATGTATTGTTGTAATTAACTACCCACACATTTTCATATTCCAGTCCCATTGGCTTCCTGTAATTTCTATAGTTAAATACAACAAGTGTGAAAACTGCAAAAACGACCAGGAAGGAAATCAGCATCTCTGTGATCAATAAAAAGTTTTGCTTTTTTTTATTCCAGATAAGTGTAAATAAATGCCTGAACATTTTTATTAGTTTAAAATTGAATTAATTTTTATTGCGCTTTTAAAGCATCTACTACATTTAGCCTCGACATTCGCCATGCCGGATATACGCCTGACAAAAGACCAAAAATCAAACAGGTGAGCAGCCCGACAGATAGCACTGTGAAATTTAAAGTAAGCTCCAGGTTGGGTATCAGGCTTGCATTGTTCAAAACCTTAAGAACAATAAGAGATAAAATAATGCCTATGAGACATCCTAAAATGGTAAGGATAATGTTTTCTACAATAAACTGGTAAACCAATGTTTGTGAAGATGCTCCGAATGCCTTGCGTACGCCAATTTCAGATGACCGCTCCATGATGCGGGTTATATTGATATTGATCAGGTTTAAAGTAGGCAGTAACATCACCAAAAGAACAAATATGGCTATTGCCGTAAGCGCATATACCAGGCCCGATTTGTCTTCATTGCCCGTATTTAAATAAGCCGGGATAAAAGTTTCAGCAGGGCAGTAAATTTTATTGTACTCCTTGCTGCTCATGGGTAACTTTTTTACCATCTGCTCAAACTCCTTCTTCATCTTTGGAACATCTGCACTTGATGCAGCAAGCAATATGCCGTAATACCCTCCACGATAGCCCGTGTTGCTGCTATAATCCGTTTTTGAAACAGTGTAAGGCAGGTATATATCACTGTACAACATGTATAGTGTAACAGGAACATTTTTCACCACACCGCACACCCTGTATTGCACATTATCGGCTTCTATGTATTTGCCAACTACGGATGGAACATCTCCAAAATAGGCCCTCTTTATGTCTGCAGATATTACAGCTACTCTTTCAGCATTCGCTATTTGTTGTTTGGTAAAAGGTTTCCCTTCCAGGAAATCATATTCTGTTACATCCCAATAATCAGCATTGGTATATTTATAGCTGATGGAAATTTTTTTGTTGTTTACATAAGTATTAGTGCCCCGGTAGTCGGATGAGACGGCCAACTTAACGGGCGTTTTTAAACGCCGCACATAATGGTCTAAAAAATAAAACGATAAGGCTTCTCCGTTATACGACTGATCTCCTCTTTCCGTCATCTTATTAACGTATAGCGACCGGTCTCTTTTTCTGTCCGGATAGTTATCATTAATCACCTTGTCTATAAAGGCTGTTAATACTATGAGTATCGTAAGCGTAAAGCTGATGCCAAATAAACTGATGAAAGTGAAAAACTTCCTTCGTTTAAAAACGGCAATGGCTATTTTGAAATAATTTTTTAACATAAAACAGAATTTCTGATTTTTGATTTGTGATGTCTGATCTGTTATCGCATTTCACTTTTCACAGCGCGCTCTAAAGTGTTGACACAATAACCACTATTGCCCGCGTCCTACTGGCGTCAGCCGGGCGGGCATTCACTTTTCGCCATTGCCTACTGCACCTGGCTCCCATCAAATAACCTTACCAGCCGGTGTGTTTTCCTGGCCATATTTTCGTCATGTGTAACCATTACAATAGTGGTGCCTTCTGTTTTATTTAGCTGCAACAGGATATCCATAATCTCATTTCCCATAGCGCTGTCTAAGTTGCCCGTTGGTTCATCTGCAAGAATGATCTCAGGTTTTCCAACAATCGCTCTTGCTATAGCAACACGCTGTTTCTGTCCGCCGGAAAGTTGAGCAGGAAAATGTTTAACCCGGTTGCTCAATCCAACTTTTCTCAATGCTTCTGTAGCCAGTTGCGTTCTTTCTTTTGCAGTACTGCTGCGATACAACATCGGCAATTCTACATTGTCTAATACTTTCAGGTCATTGATAAGATGATAACTTTGAAATATGAACCCCAGCTTTTTATTCCGGAACTGCGCCAACTGCTTGTCTGAAAGCCGGACTGTTTTCTGGTCATCAATCCTGATATCTCCTTTAGTAGGTGCATCCAGCAAACCCATGATATTCAGTAGAGTGCTTTTGCCACAACCTGAAGGGCCCATGATAGAGAGGAATTCTCCTTTTGCAATATCTAAGCTGATGCTGCTCAGCGCCAGTGTTTCCACTGTATCTGTACGGTAAACTTTTTCTATATCCTGTAAACGGATCATATCATTTGAAATTTGAGATTTATAATTTGATATTTTTGATTTGGCATATCTGATTTATTAGATCGTTAATAATATTCCACTTTCCCCTTTCGCTTCTCACCTGTACACTATCTTCTGCTTCTTTTCAAAATCATACAACGATAAATAGCGAAGCTGATAATATGCACCCCAGAAATCACGTAACGCAGCTATGTAATCTCTCTTCGCCTGGTCTTTTTCCTGGAAGGCAATACTCAGATCCGTAATGCTGAGATTCCCCAGCACATACCTGTCTTTTGCTATCTGGTATTTTTCGCTTGCTATGCTATCCGCACTTGCGGTTAGTGTTAGCTGTTCCTTCATCATTTCAAAAAGCGTAACCTGCGTTACGATCTGCTGTGTAAAGATCTGCTTATCCTGCTCTACAGCGTATGCTGTAAACTGCAGAGTTGCTTCTGCCGTTTTTGTTCTTGATTTTGATCTTCCCCAGTCAAGAATAGGAATAGCAAATACCAGTTGTACTTCCTGCTGATTTTGGGGCGACCGGTAAACCCCGGGTACAGTTACTGCACTTTTTGAAAAGCCTATCTGCGCGGTCAGTGATGCATTCAGCCCATTATCGCCTTTTGCTTTTGCGATATCTCTCTGCGCCTCTGCCATACGGCGCACAAACGCAATGGCATCACTCCTGTTTTCATACGCTTCTTCTAATACCTTATCTGCCGTTACCAGCATATTGATTGTAGCATGGGGTATAAATAATGCCACTTCATCTGTGTTTTGTAAACCTGTATAAGCCCGCAGGTTCAGTGTAGCAATTTCCTTATCGCGCTTGGCTATACCCACCGCTTTCTGCGCTTTCAACTGCTCCAGTTGCAATTGCAGGATTTCATTTTTTGAGATCTTTCCCAGATCATATTTTTCATTCGCGATCTGTTGTATTTTTTGCGTATTGGCAAGATTTGTTTCTGCTATCTGCAGATTCACCTGTGCCAGTAACAGATCAAAAAAGTATCCATTGGCAGTAATAGCAATCTGTTCCATAGATTCGATGTATGCCTGTTTACTTTCATTGAATTTAAGCGGCTCAATTTTTTTATCCCATTTTAAACTGTTGAACTGGAATAAAGGTTGATTATATCCTATTCCAAAAGGTACGCTATTGTATAAAATATTCTTCCGGTCAAAATCATCAAAGCGCTGTAGTTGTGTAGTGCCGAACACAGTTCCGCCTGTAGCTGTAATGGTTTGACTAAAAGAAAGATCTAAGGAAGAATTGTTATTATGAATGGATTGAAACAGTATGGTACCATCCGGCTGTTGCACTTCTGTGAATGTTTTATTATAACCGGGCAGAATTCCATTTAGTGACAATTGCGGCTGATAGTTAGAGCGGTGAGTACGATATTCCCAGTATTTCGTTTCTCTTGTAGTTAATGCCTGTTTGGATGCTATTGATTTTAATTTTGACATTTCTACAACCTGCTGTAAGTTAAGCCGGATGGTATCACTATGCAGTTGCCCGTATCCGCTATAAAAAAGCAAAAGAAAAAAAATGATATGTATCGCCTGTTGTTTCATGCAATCAGTTGCTGATGGTTATTTCTTTTGCATTCTTATAGGAGCTCATATCTGATATAATGATCACTTCACCAGGTTGTACATTATTCTTTAGCTCTACATAATCGAAATTGCTCATGCCGATACTTACGGTTCTGCGTTCTGCTTTGCCGTGATGCAGCACAAAAATATCCTGCGAAGAAGCACCCCTGAAAGCTGCTCCATTGGCTACGCGCAGCACATTGTTTTGTGAAGCCGTTACCAGGAAAACTTCTACTTTCATGTTGGGCCGTAATAATTTATTATTCCGCTCGTCTAATTGTATATCAAATGACACAACACTGTTTTGAATTGAGGGCTGTACATTGCTAACGATACCACGAACCTGTGTTTCATTGATGCGGACAATAGCAGCCATTCCCCGGTGCAATTCGTCCA
This sequence comes from Agriterribacter humi, assembly GCF_009192765.1. Classification (GTDB taxonomy): domain Bacteria; phylum Bacteroidota; class Bacteroidia; order Chitinophagales; family Chitinophagaceae; genus Agriterribacter; species Agriterribacter humi. Next base: position 315,637 of record NZ_VOHQ01000003.1, read on the forward strand.
GATAATTATCTGAAATACTGCCCTGCACTTTAAAACTGCTGAGATCAGCGATCCGCGCCAGCGCGTCGCCTTCATGAATGCTGGCGCCAATATTTTTGTTTACCCAGGTAACCACTCCATCCCGGCTGGCAACGATATTTGCCAGCTTCAGCTTGCGTTCCAGCTCCTGCAGATCATTTTCCTGTATAGCTGCAGCTATCTCTGCTTCCTTCATTTCTACCTGCATGGTTTGCTGCTTGGTTTTTATTTCATTCTCCAATTGTTGTTTTTCCAATTGGGCTACCTTCAGATTGAGCTCCGCTTTTTCAATATCCTCTCTTGTGCCTCCCCCGGCTTTAAATAATCGTTTTGTATTTTCAACGTCCGCCTCCAGGCTGTTGATATGCAACTGTTTCACATCGTTGTTTGATCTGATATCGTAAAAGCTTTTATCCAGCTCCAGTTTTAATTTTTTAATATCGTTCCGTTTAGATTCGAGCTGAAACTTTAACTTCTCACATTCTGTTTGGGCAGCAGATTTGTCAAGTATAAGAACAGATTGGCCGGTTTTTACCTGGCTGCCTGCATCCATAGCAACTTCCTGTACAGAAGCATTAATAGGACTTGTAATAATTTCTTCAAACTCCGGCAATACTTCACCGGAAGCGGTAATGGTGTTTTCAATATTGCCTCTTTCAACCACGGCAGTATGGATGTCAGCTTTCTTTATGGAACTGGAAAGAGAAAAACGAAGCAGCCATATCATTACAATAAAAAGTATGATCGCAGCAGAGATTATAATGACAGTTTTTTTTCTTTTACCGGCGCGCACTTCTTCTTCAATAATCGTATCCATAATACATTTTGTACCTGTTTCTTTTCAAGAGAGGTGCCAAACAGAATACTATGAAAATGAATAGCTTGCGGAATTTCGAATGATTAAAAACGGCCGATACCGGACAGGCTGTCCGGGAATGGGATTCAGGGAGAAAATAATATTAAAAGCGGGTAAATATTGGGGAGTATAGAAATAAGGGGCTGTATAAAAAGTAATATTTTGCCACAAAGTCGCTAAGCCACGAAGAAAATAAAACCTGAAGATCAGGACTTTGAGTCTTAGTGGTATATCTTCTATACCAGCCCTTTTTGAGATAGCCTCTTTTTGGATATACAAAGTATATCAGTTGCTTCTTAATCCTTCAACGGTCTAACCATTATGTTTTTATAATACACTGTACTTTTAGGATCATGTCCCTGCAAGGCAAAGGTTCCGCCGGTGATCAGGCGCAACGGGTGATTGTCTTCCCTTTTTACATCGCAGGGTTCGGTATAGTCAACCACTACTTTATCATTTACTTTAATGATTACATGTTTTCCCTCTACCTTAATGTATTCAGTATACCATTCATTGTCTTTCGCATAGGTTTCTTTTATGTCTACGATATCATACAGGCTTCCCGTTCTGCGCCAGTCGCTGTGGGAGTTGTTTACCTGTACTTCATACCCCCTGTCCGGCCAACCGCCTTCCTGGTAGCTGGTATGAAAATAGATCCCTGAATTAGAGCCAGGCAAAGTCTTTACATCTGCTTTGAATTCAAAATTGGTGAAAATATGTTTTTTCACAGGGCCATCATAAAATATATGTGCAACAGGTCCGTTCACCTTGATACTACCATCTTCAATACTGAATGTAGATGCGTTCTTTCCGACTTTCCAGTTGTTCAGCGTTCCGTCAAATATGGATATCCATCCATCCTGTTGGTTTTTGGGAACGTGTGTAAACGATAAAAATGATAAACTGACTACAGCAAGCGCTATAAGATATTTCATGTGTGTAAGCGTTTTAAATGGAATTTATACTTATGAAGCTACGTTATTTACAGAAATGAAAAGCAGAAAAAGGTTAACTGTACGTTATTGAGGAAGTATGGTTTATTGCTGCCTGATCTATTTTGAAAGAAGCTATTGCTGTTTGAAAATGGATATGTATTTAATGTAACCGGTTCACAACTTTCGTCATGCTGTCGAGCCGGAAGCTTAAGGTTGCAATAATGCTGTCCTGTTTATTCAATTTTTTTTCCTGGCTAATGGTAAACTGCCTTAACAGAGCCGGGTCATTTTCAAGATTTTCCAGGTCTGCTGTTTCATGAATAACCAGGTCAACGCCTGTAAGCTGGTAGCCGGCCCATTTTTTGCGTAGCGCGGTTTCTTCTTCTTCCGTGAGCCGGTGCCCGGTTATATATACTTCAGCTTTTGGAGAAGCTGACTTAACCTGAATATCTTTTTTTAACACAGACATATCTCCTGTAACCAAGTTTTCTTTAATAAACCGTTCAATATTACCTGTCGTTTGCTTTTCCTGCACCAATTGCCAGGCAAAATAGGCTGCAGGTAAAAGGCTGATGAAGGCAATCACGTAAACAATGCGGGCTGTAACAGGTTTTTCACTAAATGGTTGTACCTTTTTATACTGCATATATTTGGCCAGCAGCATTACCGCTAAACCAATGAACACACAATTGATAATATAAAAATAAGAACCGCCCCATATATGGCTCCACTGAAAATTGGCTATTCCATAACCGGCGGTTGATAAAGGGGGCATACAGGCGGTTGCCACGGCAACACCGGCCATAACCTTCATGCCTCTCACTCTTGAAAGGCCTATAAAGCCTGCCAATCCGCCAAAGAAAGCTATCAATACATCATATATTGTTCCCCCCGTAAAAGAAGTCATTATCTCCGTAGGTTCATTAAAAGGAGTTATGCTGAAATACAACGTGGATGCCAGTAAACTGATACCAAACCCAACCAGCCAATTCCTTGCACAGCGTTTTACCATCGGCCAGTCGTTGGTGGCAATGGCAAATCCCAATCCAATTACCGGCGCCATCAGTGGAGACATGAGCATGGCGCCGATTATTGCATATATGGAATTCATATTTAATCCCACGCAGGTGAGTATCATGGTAAATACCAGTAGCCAAAGTGTGGCCCCTTTAAAATTTACTTCGCTCAGTATTTCCTGTTTTGTTTCTTCTTCCGATTCTTCTTTGGCAATACGGAATATCCGGCCTATGTATCGTTTTAATACAGGTATGTTAGCAGGCATACAGTAAAATTTGAATCGCAATGTTTACCGAAAATAGCGATGATTTTATAAAATTATATTCACAATGGTTTCGGAATTTTCCTGAACTGCCAGGTTGCTGTGAGGATAAAAATCAGAAAGCCCCGGTGTAGAAACATCGGGACTTTTGGTTAAGGCTCTGATTAGTAGCTATTTAAGGATTATTCTATGCCGGCATTTCGGTATGAACAAACTCCATTAATTCTTTTATATAGGCTGGTGAAAAATCGAATCGTAACCCTGCGGAACTGTATAGCTCCGGTAAGGGTTTTGTACCACCCAAACTTAGTGCTTTCATGTAATTATCCAAAGCATTTTCTTTATTTTCTTTGAATTGTTTCCACATTCCTATTGCACCTAACTGAGCTATACCATATTCAATATAATAAAATGGCACTTCAAAAAGATGCAACTGTCGTTGCCATGCTATTTCGCGGTATTGGTCTAATCCGTTGAAATCTATTTCAGTAGAAGAAAATTCTTTCATAATCTCCGTCCACCGGGTAGTTCTTTCTTCCGTGGTATGAAAGGGGTTTTCATATAGCCAGTGCTGAAACTTGTCTATGGTGGCAATCCAGGGCATAACGGTGATCACTCTCTCCAACTGGTGCTCTTTGGCTCTTTTTAAATCATTGGCATCCGCAAAAAAAGTATCCCAGTAATCCATACTGAACAGTTCCATGCTCATACTGGCCACTTCTGCCAATTCGATAGGGTATTCTTTAAAAGCCGATAATTCAAGCGGATGAGCCAAAAAAGAATGAATGGCGTGCCCGCCTTCGTGAACCATGGTGGTTACATCATGCATTTGCCCCACGGCATTCATAAAAATGAAAGGCGCGCCACTTTCGGCTAACGGCATATTGTAACCGCCGGGAGCCTTGCCTTTCCTGCTGTCTAAATCAAGATGGTTCAGTTCATTCATCCGGCGCAGGCAGTCTGCAAAAAAAGGCCGCAGGCGGGTAAAGCACTGAATGGATTTTTCCAATAATTCCCTCCCATCGGTAAAAGGAGTTAAAGGTTTTACACCTTCCGGCTCCGCTTCTGTATCCCAGGGCTTTAGTGGATCCAGATCCAGTTTTTTCTTTTTCTTTTTGTTGATGATATCTACCAAAGGCAAAACATACCGTTTTACGCCTTCGTGAAAATCAAAACAATCTTCCTTTGTATAATCAAACCTGCCTTTCTCTACAAATGCATAATCGCGGTAATTTTTAAATCCGGCATTTAAAGCCACCTGGTGACGCTTATGGATCAGTTGAGTGAACAGCTCATTCAGCGTGTCTTTATCCCGCAGGCGTCTTTCGTTCACTTTGCGGTAAACCGATTCGCGTAAGCTGCGGTCGTGACTTTCTAAAAATTTGGAAGCCTGCTGCAGTGTGTATTCTTTTCCTTCTACTTCAATGGTCATTTTGCCTGCAACGGCGCCATATTGCTGCTGCATTACACTTAGTTCAGAGAATATGGGAATATTTTCTTCCCGGAACAGGTCTATACTCTTTTTTACGGAACGCAGGTAGGTAAAATATTTATCCTGGTCTAACGCTGCTGTATAAGCGCAGTTGATCAGTTTCCTGTTGATCTGGTCGGCATAGGGTTGTATATTGGGCTGTATGTGCGTATAAAAGAAATTAAAGGCTTCCGTAAGCGCTTTATTTTCTGTATCGCATGTCATGCGTACCTGCCGCCAGCAGGCGTCTTCCGACACAACAGCTTCCAGTTCGCTGGAATCCTTTAACCACTGTTCCAGCTCTTTTTTGGAATGGATGGGTCTTTCAGCCAAATCTTTAAAATACGGTTCAAGAGCTTCCCATGTGGTTACCTGGAAGTTTTCCGGCAGAAAATGTCTTGTCTTTTTTTTAATGTCAGCACTTGCCTGGATCATAGTAGTATAAAAAGGTGAAAGGTGAGAGGTGAAAGATAAGAGCAAGGAGGGTGATTTCTTTCACCTCTCATCTCTCACTTCTGACTTTACATTATTCTTTTGTTTTTTTCTTTGGAGCGGCTTTCTTTTTTGGAGCAGGCTCTTCTTCAGACGCTTCGGCTTTTTTAGGAGCGGCTTTTTTCTTAGGAGCGGATTTCGCTTCTTTTTCTTCTTCCGCTGCTTCTTCCTTTTTCTTTTCCGTTTTTTTAGGTGCGGCTTTTTGTGGGGCAGCTTCAGCATCTTTTACTGCTTCTGCTTCCTGCTTATCTTCGGAATCAACGGTTTCTTCCTCTTCTTCCGGTTGAGGGGCTTTGATCTCAATATTATTCGCCGTTAAAATACCAAGCCATTTCACCATTTTTTTCATATCACTGGTATATACCCTTTCAAAATCCATATCGGGATATACAGCTTCGAAATATTTTTTTACCGCAGCATTGTCTTTTTCGCTGGGCAATGGCGTGGTATCTTTTTGCATGGCAAGAAATACATCTGCCAGGTTCACATTATCGCGAACCGTAAATATTTCAATACTTTCCAAGTGCGAAAAATTATGCACGCGGGACGATACAAACCTTGTGCTTTTATCTTCCAGCGAACGTACAATGGCGCCATCTGCTTTGGAGCTTAACAATTCAAATAAACCGCCTAAGCCGGTTACAGAAATGATCTTACTGTATTCCATATCAATCATAACATTTTAAGGACGTGCAAGATAACGGGAAATTTGGAAATGTTAGTCCGGGAATAGTGTTTTATCAATATTTGGGATGATCCGCAGGGCATTTTTGTAATATATTTTTTTGAGAATGGCATCCGGAAGCCCCATCCCGTACATGCGCCAGAAGGCATGATATTTTTTGTGGTAGGGAAAATATTCATCTTCTGTTTCCAAAACCCTGAAATAAGTAGTGTATTCTTCCGGTACCCAGCTATCCTTACCAAACATGATCCTGTCCTGGTATTTTTCAAAAAATTGTTTTGCGGCCCTTGGCTGTCTGCCCAGTTCGGCGATTATGGCGCCAAATTCAACCATCATATTCGGCATCTCATTTAACAGGCTGCCTAATTTGCCCAAATCATTAGGATACCAGCCGAAGTGGGCTGCAATAAAAGTAGTTGAGGGATGCTTTTTAAACATGCGGTGTTGTTCGGCAATGAGCTGTTCCCATGGTTCCGGATCATTGGCTTCCCTTTTTCTGCGGGGGTGTGTAACCAGTTCCAGCCAGCGTTCATTGTGCTCATCCACCGGGTCCCAAAAGGGCTTGGGGTCGGCGGTATGAATGAGCACGGGGATTTTCAGCTCCCCGCATTTTTCCCATATCGCATATAAGCGGGGATCGTCTATGGCTACCCGTTTACCATCTTTGTCTGTTACTGAGAACCCAAGATTTTTAAATATTTTTAACCCGTTAGCGCCGTTTTTTACATCAGCTTCTAATTGATGAACCGCTTTTGCTGTCCAATCCGCTTCTCCTATGCCGCTAAAATCAATATTGGCAAACACAATAAAACGTTTTGGCGACTTGCTGCGGATACTTTTTGTCATCCCTTCCAACTTACTGCCATTGCCGCCACTCAGGTTTACCATTACTGCCATATTAAGCTTATCCATATCCGACAGCAGGTTTGGAATGGTTTGTTCCGACAGGTTCCATTGGTGGTTATGCACGTCAATAAAAGGGAATTTTGCTTTAGTAACAATATGCTCCGGAACTTTAAGCGTGGATACCGGATCGTATTTTTCAAAATCCATGGATTTCTGCTGGGCAAATAGAGAGGCTGTATAACAGAACACAATAATAAAGCTGATCTTTTTCATGCTATGGGAAATTAATAAGGTCAATCGTTAAGCGCCTGGTAAGCCAGTATTTTAAACTTTTCGTGGATGTCGCCATGACTATTGGGATACAACTGCAAAAAGAATTGCGCCACCATTTTTTCTTTGGGATCTATCCAGTAAGAAGAGCTGAACATACCGCCCCAGCTATAAGAGCCTTCTGGCCGTGGAGAAAATGCGCTGCCTTTTTCAGTTACTATTTCAAAGCCCAATCCAAATGCATCGCCATGGCCTAATGTAAGATCCCCGATCTGGTTGGTGGTCATCATACGAATGGTATTGCGTGATAATATGCGTTTGCCGTTATACACACCGTTATTCAGTAGCATTTGCATAAAAATAGCATAATCGTAAGCTGTAGACGACAATCCGCCCCCGCCTGAAAAATAAGTACCGTTCATTTTAGGGTAATCGGAATAAAATGTTCCGTTAATATCCATGGTTTCCGGGGCTTTTTTGATGTGTTTGCTGTCATCTTCTGTATACAGCGTGGCAAGGCGATTTTGTTTCTCTGCAGGCAGGTAAAAATAAGTATCCTTCATGCCCAATGGATCAAAGATCCTCTTTTTCAAAAATTGATCTAAGCTCATGCCGGATACAACTTCCACTAAGTAGCCGAGCAGGTCGGTGTTCAGTCCGTACGTAAATTTTTCTCCCGGTTGATGCGCTAAAGGCAGCGGGCCTAATTTTTTCATAATGTCTGCCAGCTTTATCCTGCCTACGCCAATGCCGGCCACAATACCTGCTTTGGCATAAATAGCATTAAAGGCTTTGTTGCCTATTTGCGCATAGTGAATACCGGAAGTATGGGTGAGCAACTGGCGAATGGTTATTTCCGATTTAGCAGGAAAGGTGGTATACGTGGTGTCGGATTCATTAAAGCTGTTCAGCACCACCGGATTTTTAAATTCGGGTATGTATTTACTGATTGCATCGTCAAGCAAAAATTTCCCTTCCTCATACAGTATCATTACGGCCACGCTGGTAATGGCCTTGGTTTGCGAAGCAATACGCATAATGGCATCTTTGCGTAAAGGTTTCTTTGAAGAAACATCATCGTATCCCAACCCCTTATGGTATACAATTTTTCCATTACGGGCGATAAGTGCCGTAGCGCCATTGATCCAGCCGCTGTCTATATACTGCTGGATAAGCAAATCAATCCTTTTTAACCTTTCTTCAGAAACCTGTACGGATGCAGGCGGGGCTCTTTGTAATGTTTGGGAGAATGATGCAGTACATACTGAAATAAAAAAAAACAGAAGTATTGTGTTACGGGTGAACGATCTTATCATATAAAATGGTATTGGCATTTGAAGGATGAAAGATAAGATTTTTGGAAGAACCGAAGAAAGCCCGAAGATTGGAAAATCTGAAATTCGAAAGGGGATTAAATGATGAGCTCATATTGAAATGGATCTTTCTGTCCCTGAAATCTGTTACTTGCAACCTGCAACTTGCAACCCGGACCAATCTCAAATGTAAAATTTCAAATCAGAAATATACGCCGTTACCCATACAACTCCTGGTGAATGGCTTTGCGGTCGTAGCCCATGGCAAGTATTCTTTGTTTGGCCTCGTCAATCATATTCTTCCAGCCGCAAAGGAAAAATTGTGCAGGTGGAATATTTTGGGCGAGTTCTTCATAAATGGCATGCACATAACCCGTTTTTCCTTCCCATTCCTGTCGTGATAAAGTGGGGTAATAATGAAAATGAGGCACTTTTTGTTCCAGTTCAACCATCTCTTCGTAATAGAGCAGGTTGCATTTTTCGCGGCAGCCAAATATGAGATGAATATCCTGGTGGGGAACATTGTGCAGATTGATATAATTAACCATGCTGCGGAAAGGGGCAATACCTGTTCCGGTGCAGATCAGAAATAAATCTTTTTCAATAGGCTGCGGCAGGGTAAATACGCCAAGCGCTCCGCGTAACGTAAATTCAGAACCTTCTTTTATTTCATTGAAAATATATGTGGTGCCTGCGCCGCCCTCCAGTAACACTATTACCAGCTCAAACACATTGCTGCCATCGGGCCAGGAAGCAATGGAATAACTGCGCCATCTTCTGGCGGGCTTTTCGTGAATAGGAAGGTCGAGCGTAACAAATTGCCCGGGAGTAAAATCAAAATTATCTGTATCCTGCACTTCAATCCAATACCTGCGGGTTAGGAGAGCTTCTTCCCTGATACGTGTAACTATACCTTTGCGCCAGGGTAGTAAAGCCATATACAGAATTTTTAAAAATGATAACCGTATTAATTAATACCCAATCGCTCCGGTTGCTTAAATATAAACAGTGCTATAAAGTTAAGGGATAGGGATTATAATCCCTGCAGGAAAAATCAATCCTTTTTGCAGGGCATAATTTATTCCGGCTTGTGTTGACTTCAGCAGATGTAACAAAAAAGCGAAACCCGGGGGCTTCGCTATAAATGCCAAAAATGGCAGGCAATCGTACATTATAATAAAATGGAGATAATCGTTTTTGTGGAAGTAATATTACAGCATTTTGTTATTATTTGCTATTTATTGATCAGTTTTTTATTTAAGGTCTGCCATAAGATATCCTTTAGCTCAACCAAACCTTTATGCGTAAGCGATGAAATAAAAAGATGCGGAATATCAGTGGGCAATTCTTTGCTGATAGCTGTTTTTAATTCATCATCCAGCATGTCGCTTTTACTTACGGCAATAATAAATTCCTTGTGTAGCAGCTCGGGGTTGTATTGTTCCAGTTCATTAACGAGTATATCAAATTCTTTACGGTGATCTTTGCTATCGGCAGGAATAAGAAACAGCAGCACAGGATTGCGTTCAATATGGCGAAGAAAGCGATGACCCAGGCCTTTGCCTTCTGCAGCGCCTTCAATAATACCGGGAAGATCGGCAATGCAAAAGCTTTTGTTATCGCGGTATGCTACCATGCCTAAGTTGGGATTAATGGTAGTAAAAGCATAATCGGCTATCCTGGGTTTGGCCGCAGTAACAGCCGATAATAAAGTGGATTTGCCTGCATTAGGAAAACCTACCAGGCCTACATCTGCCAGTACCTTTAATTCTAAAACCTTCCATGCTTCCTGTCCGGGTTCACCTGGCTGGGCATATTCAGGTACCTGGTTGGTGGCTGTGGCAAAATTAGCATTGCCCAGTCCTCCGCGTCCACCCTTTATCCATATTACTTCCTGCCCGTCTTCCATTATTTCGGCTTCCTTCTCTTTTGTTTCTTCATTAAAGGCTATCGTACCCAGTGGCACTTCTATAGTAATATCCTTTCCGGTTTTGCCCGTACAGTTATTGCCGCTGCCACCTTCACCATTTTCTGCCAGCACATTTTTAAAATACCGCAAATGCAAAAGGGTCCATAAATTTTTATTTCCTTTAAGTATAATATGCCCGCCCCGTCCGCCATCACCGCCATCAGGACCAGCCTGCGGATTGTATTTTGTGCGCATGAAATGCTTACTGCCGGCGCCTCCATGCCCGCTACGACAAAATATCCTGATCTGATCAACAAAATTCGATTTTTCCATACTGCACTTTGGCCAAAGATATGACCTGCATGGCACTATTGAGATATAGCAAAACAGATTCATCAAATTTATATAAGGATTGCTAAGGGGTTAAATGCCAGGAAGTCATTGTAAAATAGCATAAAACACATTCAATTTATGCTCATGTGTCGTTATCCTGGTCAAATTGGCTATTATTTGGTTTGCACCCCTGCCTTAATTTTTTTATCTTTGCGCTGCATATCCGTTCCAAACCACCTTAAATACTTCAGGGTGTTGGCATATTTTGGATAAAACTTAGTCTTCGCCTACTATCCAGGCGGAAATAATTAGAAACACTTGTAAAACAAACATTTCACTTGTTGTAAAAACAAGCGATTGTTCTTTATATAATTTTTTTAACAGTTCTTCCCTAAAACGAAGAGCAATAAATTTCTTTTATGTTATTAGCAACTGATCTTGACGGAACATTTTTGGGAGGCCGGCAGGCAGACCGTTTAAAATTATATCGTTTGATACGGGAGCAGGAAGATATACGCTTAATGTTTGTTACGGGGCGTGGTATTGAAAGTGTGATGCCCTTGCTGGATAACCCTGTGATCCCCGACCCGGACTATATTATTTGCGATGTTGGCGCAACTATTTTAAACGGGCAAACCCTGGAGCCTGTTCAACCCATACAATCAGAAATTGAGAATCAGTGGCCGGGTACATTGGTTATACAAAAAAGAATGCGAAAAGTAAAAGGACTTCGCTTGCAGCCCGTATCGCAGCAACGTCGTTGCTCTTTTTTTTATGATGGGCGCACGGATATTGATGCAGTAAAAAAAATTGCTGATGAAATGGGGCTGGATGTATTGCTGTCTGCCGGAAGATTCCTGGATATTCTTCCTAAAAATATAAATAAAGGATCTACACTAAAGCGGTTGGTTAAATTAATGCATTTTTCTTCCAAGGATATACTGGTAGCCGGCGACACCCTTAACGACCGGTCTTTATATGATACACAGTACAAAGGGGTGGTTGTTGGCGCAGCAGAACCGGCGCTGATTGATTACACCAGTGATATGCCGAATGTATTGCAGGCAACATCGCATGGCGCCGGAGGGATACTGGAATCTATGAAGCATTTCCCCGAGTTCAGTGGTTATGTTAATAAGGAAACTAACAATATACCTGAGGATGCGCAAGGCGATACGCAATTGCTGGTAATGTATCACCGGCTTCCTTACGAAATGAAGGATGTAAACGGAATAGAAGAAAAAGTGTCGCCAAAGAGCCCCAATGGAATTATTCCATCCTTATTAGGATTCTTCAGCAATGGTCGTACAGGCGCGTGGATTGCATGGGAAGAAGTGCGGAACAAAAATATAGTACGTGCCGACAGGTATATTGATGAAAATAAATACCCTAATCTTATTGCTTCCAGCATTCCGCTCACCAAAAAAGAGATTGAAGTTTTTTATAAATTATTTTCTAAAGAAGCATTTTGGCCCGTAATATTTTCATTCGCCGATAAAGTGAGGTTCAATCATGAGCAATGGGAGCAGTATGTAAATGTAAACCGCTTATTTGCAGAAAGGGCGGCGGCAGAGGCCGATAAAAATGCTACGGTATGGATACATGAATATAACCTGTGGATGGTTCCGGGAATATTAAGGCAGTTAAGGCCGGATGTAAAAATTGGGTTCTTCCATCATACCGCCTTTCCTCCGGCCGATATTTTTAATATCATTCCATGGCGAAGAGAAATCATTGGCAGCATGCTGCAATGTGATTATATAGGGTTTCATATTCCACGGTATGTTGAAAATTTTGTGGACGTAGTAAAAAGCCATACACCGGTTAAAGTACGTTCCGAGCAATCCTGCGCCGACAGATTTTTGACCTATAGTTGTGCATTGGGCGTAGATAAAATGACAAGAGAGATAGATGCCGGTGGCAGAATAATACGATTGGGCGCACATCCTGTAGGCATTAATATGAAAAATATCCGCCACATTTTTGAGCAGCCGGCCACGCAGGAAAAAATAAAGAAAATGCAAAAACAAACGGATGGTAAAAAAATAATCCTATCTGTTGAGCGGCTGGATTATGTAAAAGGCCCGCTCGAAAAAATAAATGCTTTTCAATCTTTCCTGGAACGCAATCCGCAATTACATGGTAAAGTGGAATTGATTAATATTTGCACACCACCTGCTTCGGGTATGAAAGTATATGATAAAATATTAGCTGAACTGGAGCAGGCTATTGGTAAAATTAACGGTAAATATGCACGGTTAGACTGGGTACCCATCCGTTTCTTTTTCAGGTCGGTGCCTTTTGAGGAGGTAATCACTTATTATGCTATTGCCGATGTGGCATGGATCACACCGCTGCGGGATGGATTGAATTTGGTGGCCAAAGAATATATTGGTGTGCAGGGACTTAAGCCTGCCGCTGATGGTGTACTGGTGATATCTGAATTTGCAGGCGCTTCTGTTGAATTGTCGTATGCTATCCGTACCAATCCTTATGATATTAAGGACCTGGTGCAGGGGCTGGAACAGGCTTTGTCGCTGGAACAAAACGAAAAAAAGCTACGCATGGAGCGTTTGTTTGAACAGGTAACGCATTACGATATTGATAACTGGGGCAAAGCTTTTATGCATGAACTGGAAAATATACGCCGGGAGGACAGCGTAATGCAGGTACAATAATTTCTTCTCAGATCAATGGTTTGGCTGTTCTGAAGCAGGTGCCTTTAAACAGGGCTACCTGCTCATTACGCTGGTTGGTGATGGTAACAATGTATAGTCCGGTGCTTTTGCCGTTGTGCAGCTCTTTGGCTTCTGCGGTTAATATATCCCACAGTTTTGAAGCTTTGGTAAAAGTGATGGAAGTATCCCATGCTACAGAAAGATTGTTACGGCTGTTACATGCAAACGCGAAGGCGCTGTCGGCCAGTGAAAAAGGAATGCCGCCGTGCACTATTCCCAGTCCATTCAGCATTTCATCGCGTATTTCCATTTGAATTTTGCTATATCCCTCTCCCGCCTCAAGCACTTTTATGCCCAGCCACCTGCTGAAGCTGTCCCTGTTCATTATTTCTTCTACTACTGCAATAGCAGTTTTATCATTTGTGTTGCTCATAATTTTTGTTTATCTATTCTTAAAACAGTATATATTAAGAAGCTTTGAGGGAGCGATCTGCAACTTATATTATCGTTCCGTTAGCGTATATCCTTTCTATGGCATCTTTATATTTTTCCATGATCACTTTACGTTTCAGGCTGAGCTTGGGCGTAACTTCTCCCGATTCCACACTCCATTCACGCGGCAGCAGCTCAAATCGCTTTACCTGCTCCACATGGTTGAAGTTGTGATTGAGCTGTTCCACAATTTCTTTGTAATGTGCTATTACCGCCGGGTCTTTAACGACAGTTTCGTTGGATTGAAAAGAGACGCCATTCTTTGCACACCAGTCTTTTAAATTAGCGAATGACGGAACGATGAGTGCGCCTACAAATTTTTGCCCGGCGCCTAATACTATGACCTGTTCAATAAAACGGGATTCCTTGAGTTTATTTTCAATAGCAGAAGGGGCTACATATTTGCCACCGCTGGTTTTGAACAATTCTTTTTTACGGTCGGTGATGCGCAAAAATTTATCATCCTCAAATACGCCGATATCGCCGGTATGCAGCCAGCCATCAATAATGGCTTCCGCAGTAAGATCGGGGCGTTTATAATAACCCACCATCATGGATGGGCCCTTTACGCAAATTTCTCCGTCATCCATCAGCTTTACTTCCACTCCTTTTATGGGTGGTCCAACAGTACCAAACTTCATTCCTCCCGGCTCACGCCGGTTAACAGCAATAACAGGTGAATTTTCGGTGGGGCCATAGCCTTCATACAAAGGTATTTGAGCCGCGTTAAATATGCGGATCAGCCGCTCCTGGCAGGCCGCGCCGCCGGTAATAATGTATTTAATATTTCCACCCAGCGCTTCGCGCCATTTGCTGAAAATAAGTTTATTAGCGATGGATAATTTAAGGTTATACAGAAACCCGCCGTCAATAAGGTTATCATATTTTTTTCCTATTTCTACGGCCCAGAAAAAAAGTTGTCGCTTGATGCCTTTTAACTCCGCGCCTTTACCCATAATGCGTTCATATACTTTTTCGAGGAGGCGGGGAACGGTGGTAAATACATCGGGTTTTACTTCCTGCAGGTTAGCACCGATGGTTTCCAAGCTTTCGGCATAATAAATGCCTATTCCGCTGAACATATAGATATAGCTTACCATTTTTTCAAAAATATGATTCAGGGGCAGAAAACTCAGTGCTTTGTATTGCGGCTGGTCGTCGAAAGGAAAACATTCTTTAGAAAGAAATACATTTTGAACAATGTTATTATGGCTCAGCATTACACCCTTGGGCGTGCCCGTTGTGCCGGAAGTATAAATAATGGTAGCCAGGTCGTCTTTCTGAATTTTGCCTTTAATGGCTTCTATTTCGGCTAATCCTGCGTCTGTAGATTTATCCAATACTTCCGACCAGTGTTTGGCGCCGTCAATTGGGTTAAAGGTGAAAATGTCTTTAACCGTGGGTATTTTAGCGCGGATACCCTGTAGCTTTTGGAGCAATTCTTCACTGCTTACAAATACATACTTTACAGCGGCATCGTTAAAGATGAATTCAATTTCGAGCGGATTGGTAGTAGGATAAATGGGAACAAGTATAGCGCCGCTTTGCTGTACGGCCATGTCGGTGATCAGCCATTCGGGACGATTGTTCGAAATGATCGCGATCTTATCCCTGTTTTCCGTGGTCATGTCATTACCCGAAACGCCCAGGGTCAGTAGTCCGGCTGCTAATTTCAGCGAAGTTTGTTTTACTTCTTCGGTACTGTAAGGGCGCCACTGTCCATTTTCCTTTGCCACAAGCATATCCTTCTTGGGAAACTTTTCCAACTGGTAATTGAGGCAGTCAAATAATCGCAGGGGTTGAATCATAACAATCGTTGTTTGTGCTTTGGTTCAATTTAGGTAAAAAACAATAAAGAATAAAGAAAGCCTGTTAATTTTGATAATATTGACCCTTTGGTAATTTAAAAACCCTTCCGCGTTGAAAATCATTAAATGTAGTATAGGCTTCGGAATTGCTTTTTGTCCATGTTTGATACTGCTCTGCATTGATGGCTGAACCAAAGATCCATTGGTTATACGCTTCATACATGTTGGCTTCCAGCAACTGTTTGTGGTAACCGAACAAACGAAATGGAAATTTTGCGGCATTGGTTTCAAGCCAGTTTTTAATAAATCCTGTTCTTATGGCAATCAGTTTGGCAGGATCAATACCGGCTGTGGCCAACGATGATTGACTATTCATTGAAGTAAGAAAGGCCTTTTCAAATTCATTTTTCTTTTTGCTGTCGTAATTTTTCAGGAGATCGGGATCAGCGAAAAGTTTTTTATAACCATCAAACAAAATATTTTTTATCTCCGCCGTTCTGATCGTGTAGCTTTCGAGGTTAACGAAAATTTCCCCGTAAATCAGGCTCCATACTTTATCGGTAGTAAAATAATAATAGCGACTGGCATTATAATAGTTGCCGGGATAATTGGGATCAACTGAAATGCCTTTTTCCCATTGGGTGATGGCAGCGTAATCTTTTTTCTGCCAGAGCAGTTCTCCGTATTCACTGTATAATACACCACTGTTAGGAAACTTTTTCAAGCCTTTGAAATATATTTTGGCGCCTTCCTTTAACTCTTCAATAGCGCGGTATACCGTGCCTGCAATCTGGAAGCTTTGTACATCCGCTCCATCACTTTCTACCACAGGCTTTATGGTTTCGAGTGATTTGGCAAAATCTCTTTGCAAAAAATAAGTATAGGCTATATCATTGAGCAGGCTGATATCATTTGGTTTTTGCTGCAGCGCACGGTTAAATACCATAATGGCATTTCCCCAGTCTCCTTTACGCATATAATCGCGGCCCGTTTGCTGCAGGGTATCGGCATTTTGCTGTGCAAAAACAATTACTGCAAAGAGGATGTATACCAGTAAAAGGGTAAGTTTTTTCATGATGGTAAAGATACTGCCTGCAATAATAAAAATATTGTGAACATTTGAAAGCGCAGAGCAGTAGTATTGAAGTAAAGCAACGGTTGATTATAGTATCTTTAAAACTTTATATACTAAATAATACGATAAACAAATGCGACTGAAATATGCCTCCGTTTTACTGGCAATGTTTGTTCTTTTCAGCAATATGTTATCTGCCCAAAACAAGCCCAATATTATTTTCGTGCTGGCAGATGATATGGGCTATGCCGACCTCTCCTGTTATGGTAATCCTGTAATCAAAACCCCATTTCTTGATAAAATGAGCAGGGATGGCATACGGGCTACCAATTATGCAGTATCCAGTCCGTCGTGCACACCTTCAAGAGCTTCGTTACTAACCGGCCGCTATGCCTCCCGCATGAATCTGCCCTACCCGATAGGCCCGGGTTCTACATTAGGTTTGCCCGACCAGGAAATAACGATTGCGGAACTGTTGAAAAACATTGGATACAATACGGCTATGATTGGCAAATGGCACCTCGGTGATCATGCACCCTACCACCACCCCACAGCACAGGGTTTTGATTCGTACTATGGATTGTTGTATAGTCATGATTACAGGTATCCGTATGTAAAAACAGATACCACTTTAAAAATCTTTCGCAACCGTACTCCTGAAGTAATGAAGCCTGCGGACTCTTCTCTTACCGGTCTTTATACCAAAGAAGCCATCCGGTATATACGGCAGCAAAAAAAAGAAAAGCCGTTCTTTCTATATCTTTCTCATAACATGCCGCATTTGCCGGTAGCTTTTGCCTCATCCAAAAATAATAAAGGAAGATCTGAAGGCGGTCCGCTTGGAGATGTAATTGAAGAGCTCGATGCCAGCCTTGCGCTGGTATGGGATGCTGTAAAGAAACAAGGATTAGCGGATAATACCATTTTCTTTTTTTCCAGTGATAACGGGCCGTGGATAGATTTCCCGGACCGCATGGCGGGCGATGGTGCTACCAGACCCTGGCATGCAGGTACGGCGGGTGTTTTCCGCGGAAAAAAGGGTGAATCATATGAAGGCGGAGTGCGCGAACCCTTTATTGTATACTGGAAAGGCCACACGAAACCGGGAAGCACAATTACAGATATGATAAGCAACTTAGATGTATTGCCTACCATTGCCGCATGGACACATACCCCGCTTCCGGAAGGAAGAACACTTGATGGCCAGTCGGTATCTGATGTATTGCTGGGAAAAGCAGGGCGGCATCCTGGTCATAAGGAAATTTATTATGTAAATAATGGGGTATGTGAAGCAGTGCGCAAAGACGGATGGAAATACCGGCGGATAGAAGCTGCTCCGGCCAATGGTATTTCCGGTAAAGCAAGAAAAGCTAAGGAGGAATTGTTTAATCTTTCTTATGACCCGGGAGAACGAACCAATGTATTAACGGAATTCCCGGAGAAAGCCACTGAGCTGAAAGCGTTGTTTGAAAAGTTTCCGGGGAAGACGGAGAATTAGTTTATTGATTTACGGCCAAACCATAGTTCGTAATGCTTTTATACGAGCCATATGTTCGACCCCTTCAGGGTCGTAATACTTTTTATCGTGTAGTTATAAACGTTTAGACCCTTTCAGGGTCAGTACAGGTCCGTATATGTAAAGCGTTTGGTATACCCGACGCAGGAGGGTCGGACCACTGTTTGATAGCTCTTTCTTCCTATCCTGAAAGGATATAAGGTTTAGAAGAAGAACAGAAAAGTTTTTAGCGACTCCAAAGGAGTCGAAGTCAATGACGGGGAAGAATAGGAGTTGGATAGATAAAATTAAATCCAAAGCGGGGAATCCTAAATTCGAAAGGAAGCACCAAGAAGCCAAATCACAAAAAACAAACCTGTCCGCCGGGGCGGGTAAAATTCAAACCTGGCCGCCGTGGCTGATATTAAATTCCAAGGAAGAAACTCGAAGTCCGAAGGAGGTTCAACGATAAACAATAAATCATAAACGACAAACTCAACTACAATTACTGCACCGTGGTCACGCTGTGCTTCAAACCTGCCTTATGAAGACCCCGCTTGGACGGCAAAATCCAGATCCTTCTCTTCCTGCCGGTAGGCAAGCTTCGTCAGGATGACAAGCTAAAGAGCATAACTCGCCGGTAGTACAAAAGCTAAACATCTGCCCACAACCGCTCCTTTCCCTGAAACCTGAAACCTGAGGCCTGAGACCTGAAACCTGTAACCGGCACCCTGCAGCTCCCCTCAGTCAATCAAATGCGTCAGTAATCCGTCTCTCAGCTTGGGTTCAAACCAGGTGCTTTTGGGAGGCATTACCATACCGCTGTCGGCGATATCAAACAATTGCTGAATGCTTACGGGGTATAAGCTGAATGCCACCTGCATCTCGCCGCTGTTTACTCTCTTTTCCAGTTCTGCCAATCCTCTTATACCACCTACAAAATCAATGCGCCTGTCGGTACGCTGGTCTTTAATGCCCAGCACCGGATCTAAAAGATTATTCTGCAGAATGGTTACATCCAATACGCCTATCGGGTCTCCGGTATAAGTGCCGGGCTTTGCGGTTAATTTGTACCAGCGTTTATTAATATACATTCCAAAGCTATGGAGTTGCTGCGGCGCGAAGGCAGAATCGCTGGGTTCAACATCAAAGCTTTCGGCTATGCGTTGCAGAAAGGTATCTTTGCTTAATCCGTTCAGGTCTTTTACCACCCGGTTATAATCCAGGATCCGCAATTGGGAGGCTGGAAATAAAGTGGTCAGAAAATAATTTGCGCCTTCTGTATCGCCGGCAGCAGTAAGCCGAACCCTGGCAGCACTTGCAGCCCGGTGGTGGCCATCGGCGATATAGGTGTGATCCACCTTTTCTGAAAAAGCTTGCGTAATAGCGGCAATGGTTTTGTCGTCATTGATCACCCAAATGGTATGACTAATACCATCATCGGCCACAAAATCGTATACCGGTTTTTTATCTGTCTGCCATTTTTCGATCAGCGCATCCAGCTCAGCTACATTTTTATAGGCCAGAAACACATTGCCGGTTTGGGCGCCGGTAGTGGATATATGGCTGATGCGGTCCTGCTCTTTTTCCGGACGTGTATACTCATGTTTTTTGATAATATCATTTTCATAATCATCAACAGAAGACACGCAAACGAGCCCGGTCTGGCTTTTGTCGTTCATTACCAACTGGTAGATATAATAGCAGGGCTTATTTTCACGGAACAACACTTCACGCTGAATAAATGCGTCTAAGTTGTCTTTTGCTTTTTCATATACTTCCTTTGCATGTACATCCGTATCTTCCGGGAGATCAATTTCTGCTTTTGTAATATGAAGGAAAGAATTGGGATTGCCTCTTGCCTCCCGCTTTGCTTCTTTGCTGTTCAGCACGTCATAGGGTTGCGATGCTACCTGTTTGGCATATTGTGCCTGCGGGCGCAATGCGGTAAACGGAACGATAGTTGCCATAATAATTGGTTAGAATATTTTTTGATTAAGCATGCTTCAATGCAAAATGCTGCATTAGTTCCACTAAAGTTTTTACACTGCCAAGCGGCAGGGCATTGTACAGGGAAACCCGGAACCCGCCTACGCTGCGATGACCTTTCACACCAACCATTCCTTCTTTTTTGCAAAGCTCAAGGAAGGCTTTTTCCAGTTCTGGATTTTCCATTACAAATACCACATTCATTTTACTGCGGTCGGCTTTATCAACGGTGGGTTTAAAAACAGGAATGCTGTCTAATGTATCGTAGAGCAATGCCGCTTTTTGATTGTTTATTTTTTCAATAGCAGCTACACCACCCTGTTCTTTTAACCAGCGCAGGGTAAGCATACAAACATATATGGCAAATACGGGAGGGGTATTGAGCATGGAACCGTTTTCAATATGTTTGCGGTAATCCATCATGGAGGGCAATTGCCTGGTTACCCTGCCAAGAATGTTTTTATTTACCACCACCATGTTTACGCCTGCTGCGCCGATGTTTTTTTGGGCGCCCGCATAAATGAGGCTGAAACGGTTAAAATCCATTACGCGACTTAAAACATCACTGCTCATATCGGCTACCAATGGTACAGTGGTTTCCGGAACAAAATGCATCTGCGTTCCTTCTATGGTATTATTGGTAGTGTAATGAAAATAAGCTGAGTCAGCGGGTATTTCAAAATCCCTGGGTATATAAGTATAACCCCTGTCTTTTGAAGATGCTGCAACATTTACATGTCCAAAGAGTTTGGCCTCTTTTATAGGTTTGGTACCCCAAACGCCACAATCAAGATAAGCGGCCGTTTCGTTATCGTTCAGCAGGTTCATGGGCACCTGGAAGAACTGGGTGGTAGCACCGCCATGTAAAAACAAAACTTCGTGATCGCTGTCTAATTGCATTAACTCCTTTACCAAAGCGATGGCTTCATCCAGCACTGCCTGGAAAAGCGGGGTGCGATGCCCGATTTCGAGAATGGAAAGACCTGTTTGGTTAAAATCAAGAATAGCCTGGCTGGCCTGTTCAAACACCTGCCGGGGCAAAATGCTGGGCCCCGCATTAAAGTTATGTATCATTGCATACAATTGAAAAATTGATAAACCCAATTCATATTGGACTTTGCGTTCGTTGAGGGCGCCAAATATACGTCAATTCCCGCAAGTTCTTCCCTTTGGATCACTGGTTTTCCAAATCCTGTCTAACGTTTCAAATGTGGATTTATCTGTTTCTGATAAGCTGATATTAGCCAGTGGCTGTAATTGCGGCTGCCCGGCATTAACCCATGCGGTATACCAGAATGAGGCCACTGCAAAAATAGACTGGCGCATCCGGCGTTCCACCATGCCCTGCAAACCCTGATCATAAGCAATAGTAAACACAGAAGAATACTGCCGGATAATGATACCATTTCTTTCTTCAAAGGCATATTTAAGATCGGGTGAAAATTGTTCTGTCAGCGCTTTTTCAACATATAAAACGGTATCTGCCGCAGCGGAGCTTTCCAACACCCTTTGCCACATAAATTGCCGGGGATTGGAAAGGTATTGCGCCTTGCCGATGAAATAATCGAATGCTGTTTTGGCCAGCAGTTCGGGGATCCGGCTTTCCCAGAAGCCATGAATACCCTGTTGACCCGTTTGCTGGCCATTGTAATTGCTATGGGCGTGCAATGGTACATGGGCGTCGGCTATATAATGCCCTATTTCGGCAGAAAGTTTAAGTATAGCGCTATGGTTTTTTTCACTGAAAGCCTTGGTAAGTCTTTGCAGCATAATATTGATCCACCAGGGAACAATGCCATGCGCCATGAGGCTATCTTCTCCGTATTTCTCCACGGCATTGTACCATGCGCGGGGCAAGTTGTCAAAGGGGTATGAACCATAGCGGTTCAGGTCAATATAATGCCGGGGCCCTTCTGCAGTAACCATATACCTTCTCTTGTCGGGATCAACGGCATGTTCCGTTATGAAATCAATATTGGGCTTGTAAAACACCATCATGGCGGGCGGTAGCAAAAATACCGCGTGATGGTTGATTTCTTTATGGGCGTAAAAGCCCCAGCAAAATGCATGCTGACAGATAATGGCTGAGCAGGCCAGCAACAATAATTTTTGGTGCATAATGGTTAGCGGTTAGGTGGTGAAAGATGAAAAAACTGTGTATATAAATGTACAATTAAAATTAAAAGGTTTTTCCATTCTCAGTTTCGCCGCTAAGTTTTCTCTCCTGCTTTTTTATGCGCTGCAGAAAGTTCCTTCAGCGTTTCATGCATTGATTTAAGGTTAAATTCCTTCAGCACGTCAGCAATCTTCAACCCCGCATCAAGACTTTCCATAATGGTCCATTCCTCCTCGCTAAAAGTAGTAAGTCGGAGCTTTGGCCCATACTTTTTTTGAATATCAGGGAACAGGCTCACTGCCGGCCATGTAGGGATAAAAGCTTTCTCAGGATTTACAGGTGCGCAGATCCAGTTTCGCTGCCATCGGCCGGTTTGAGCAATCGTTTCACCGGTGATGTCGCATATCTTACTGGTATCTTTTTGTGTGCTTGTAACGATATACACCTGGTGGCGCCAGGCCCTGCTGCTTATTTCCTGTCCTCCTGCATAAGCGGAAGGCCAGAAAATGATCTGTGCTCCTTTGTCTTTTAAAGCATTCCAGCCTTCTTCGTATTTAACATCGAAGCAGATCTGTACCCCGATTTTGCCAAAATCGGTTTCAAAAACTGGCGGGTTAGCTTTCCCCGGTGTTATACCCATTTTCAGTTCGCTTTCGGCAGGCCGCATTTTATGGTATTCACCCGCTACTTTTCCCTGCCGGCTGATCAGAACTGCGGAAATATATATGTTTTCTCCATGAAGGGAATAGGTGGGGCAAATTACATAACAGTTATGCGTACGCGCAAAATTGAGGAAAGGAGTAACAACGGCTCCGGGAACCTTTTCGGCTACGTCTTTAAGCTGGTAATGATGATTGGCTATATTGGCATAAGCAAAAATTTCCGGCAGGCAGATAATGTCTGGCTTATACGGAACCATATTTTCCATAATACCCAGAACTTTTTGAATCATATCCGGTGGATTGGAGGCAGAGATGTCCATGATTGAAACGGTGCCAATATTTACATGCCGCGGAACATTGTCCCCCGATTTTATACCTTCAGCCTGTGAAAAATAACCGGGAAGTCCGAAGGCGCCTGCGCCAAGGGATGCATTCCCTAAAAATTTCCGGCGTGATATATTTGATGACTTCATTGTGCTTTAATTACAGGGTCATAAATGGGGAAGGGTTGGTATTATAAATGTAGGGTTTAGTTTTTATTTAAAAATTAGCTGATTACGATTGAGGTGTTCCTGACGGGATGGCTTGCTCCAGAATGTATTTGCAGCATATTATGCAACTATCGTATGGGGTATTACTACATTTTAAAAGTAATACTTTTTTATTTGGTAATACTTTTGTATTTTTAACTACTAAATTTGAAACTATGGAAACTTCTGTATTAACATCCAAAGGACAGTTGCTGATACCAAAGCGGCTGAGAAAAAAATATGGTATTGAAGCTGGTGTGAAAGTTATTTTTGAAGAAGCAGAAGGAGGAGTGGTAATCCGGCCCATCAATGATCAATATTTTAAAGCTTTCAGGGGTATACTAACTTCTTCAGGAAAACTGAAAGAAGAAATAAAAGCAATGAAATTAGATGAGAAAAAACTGGAGGATAGGAAATTGAATATCCATAAGACTATTAAAAAGAAATAAGGCGGAATGGCGAATTATGTGTTAGACAGTTTTGCATTGCTTGCATTTTTTCGTGATGAATCTGGTGCGGATATAGTGGAACAATTATTAAATGATGCAGCAGAAGATAAACATGAGTTGTTTATTACTACGGTGAATGCCGGAGAAGTATTTTATATGAGCCACCGAAAAGATGGCGCTACAAGGGCGGCCCTTGTTTGGGAGGCGATGAAAAAATTTCCACTTCATTTTATTGAAATTGATTTGGAGTTTTCGCTGGAAGCTGCGAAAATTAAAGCCAGCCATAAACTTTCTTTTGCCGATGCATTCGCTGCAGCACTAACTATTCAAAAAAAAGGAACACTGGTAACAGGCGATGATGAATTTGAGGCTTTAAAAGGACAGGCAGGCTTTAAGGTGAAATATATTGTTTGAAATGGGGTTTCTACCTGCTTTTGAACAATTCAAATGAGTATAAAGAGCACCTGCTTCTTGTGAGATGACGCACAATTATTTATTTATGTTGAAAATTACCGGAATAAATAAGGAAGTTTGTGCCCGACTAATGTATGACTGATAAATAACCTGGGAATTATTGTTCGGGCTTGGTTATATTGCATATTATAAATTTTAGATGCCTGAACTAAAACCCAAATTTCTACCCTTATTTAAAATACTGATATATACATGGCGTTAAATGTTCCACATTTAGAAAATGAAATTATAGATCAATACCTCTATGATGAAAACACAACAAGGCCCTGGATCAATTAGGTATCACTTAAAACACGCTAAAGTGAATTTCATTGTTTACTGGTTGAAAGAAGATGCAGAACAGGAATCAAAAATTATTTTACCTGAATTATATTTTGAACGCTAATGTAAAACCGTGACAATGGTATACATAATCCTTTCAGTCATTGCGATTCTTCTAATCGTAAACATCATTCTCACTCTTAAAGCAGGTAAGAAAGAAGCTGGCAATAGATTGACTGAAATCAAGACTTCCACCGGAGCATTTGCTTCTCCAAACGACATATATAATAAAATAGTGGAGCAGGAATTATTTGCCTTTAACTCAAAGAATCCTGTGAGTATAGTAAACTCCGAATTGAGAAAACCATGTCATGGAGTTGATTTAAAAAAATCCAGAAGCCAAAAAATATTCCGGCAGGTATCGCAGGGAATATATAGTAAGAAATACTTTTGTCCACATTTGGCATAAAATAAATTTAGCTTCCCACCAGAAATAATCTATAAACGGGTTCGTGAGACACCCGGGCAATTCGTTCTGCACCAATCAACTGCGATAGTTACACTCTTGCCAGTATTTAATCATCCAATTACTAAACCCTTAGTTTTACACCATGCCCGAAACATCAGCCGAAATATATACCGATGGAAGTTGTCATACGCAACAAAGGATTGGTACCTGGGTTGCCATTGCATTTTTGGGAACAGCAAAGGAAGTATTGTCTGGCACAGTACAGCATACTACACATAACCGGATGGAATTAATGGCTGTTATTAAAGGCGTTCAATACGCGTTGGCTCATTGCGATTCAGGCACTCCTATCCGGGTATACACCGACAGTCAATATGTAACAGGCCTGCCGGCACGCAAAGAAAAAATAGTGCTCCAAAACTTTACCACACAAAAAGGGAATGCCCTGCAAAATGCGGACCTTGTAAAAATTTTCTTTGAACTCCTTTCAGAACGATCCATTGCGTTTGTTAAAATCAGGGCGCATCAAAAACAGGATGATACCATCAACTACAACAGGGAAGCTGATATACTATGCAGACACTTGTTGAGAAAGGCCGTAGAAAAAATGGTTCCCTGACTCAGCACCAGAGTTTGGGTTCAATTAATAAATGATGGTAGCATTAGTTCATCATAACATGCTGCATCTTCTTTGTGAGAAGGTGAGAGGACAAAGGCAGGCATTTGTTTTGCTTCTCTCATTTCATTTCTGACGGACTGCTGCTCATGGGCTGCCGGATGGAAGCGGAAAGCCCGGTGAGGATTTGTATACGGGAACTGTGCCGGACTTGAAGCGCACAGCCGGAACAGCAGTTGAAAACAGTACTGCCGCTCATAGCCCCAAATTCCTTTTTGATATATCCTGCAATGTGTTAGGTTTGCGCTGTACCGGATGAAGAGCAACTTAATAATAACGTTCAACAATAAAGTTCCATATATGAAACTGATGTATGTATTGCTGTTATTAAGCTTTACAGGAATGGGTAAAGCATACAGTGTGGGCGCTGCACTTGCTGATGGGGGCGATAGCATTATTACGGGCGCCGGACAGACTGAAAAATACATTGAATTTTTAAAGGGTAAAAGGGTTGCAGTGCTGGCAAATCCTACCACCATTATTGGTAAACGGCACTTAGTGGATAGTTTGATTACCGCCGGTATTAATATCGTAAAGGTATTTGGACCCGAGCATGGTTTCCGGGGTAATGCCAGCAATGGTGCGGAAGTGAGTGATGAGCAGGACCCTGCAACGGGCATTAAGGTAGTTTCTTTATATGGCGCAAAACGTAAGCCATATGCATCGGATCTGTTAAACGTGGACATCATGATATTTGATATACAGGATGTAGGATGCCGGTTTTATACCTATATAAATGTATTGCGCGATGTAATGGAAGCCTGTGCGGAGCATAATAAAGAACTGCTGATTTTAGACAGACCTAACCCCAATGGCTACCTGGTGGACGGGCCTGTGCTGGATATGCGGCTGAAATCGGGCATCGGTATGTTTCCCATACCCATCGCCCACGGCATGACCATTGGCGAGTTTGCACAAATGATCAATGGTGAAGGCTGGCTGCCGGGCAAAATGATCTGTAAGCTGAAGATCGTTCCCGTAGCCAACTACAGGCATGACATGCCATATGTATTGCCGGTAAAACCTTCGCCCAACCTCAATACACAACAAAGCGTGATGCTGTACCCGTCTGTTTGTTTATTTGAGGGAACGATCATCAGCCAGGGACGCGGCACCTATTTTCCTTTTACGGTGCTGGGCAGTCCCGGCCTGAAAGGACAATTTCCTTTTTCGTTTACACCAGTCAGTATTGCAGGGATGAGCGAAACCCCGCTGCATATGAATACGGTTTGTTATGGCATTGATTTAAGGAACTACGATATAAATGAGCTGCGGAAAACAAAAAGGATCAATATACAATGGATGATAGACCTGTACAATGCTTACCCGTTCAGGGATAAGTTTTTCGACAGAACACAAAGCCGGCAGATGGGTAATATTGATGTGCTTGCGGGCGACTATGCATTCAAAAAACAGATCATCGCCGGTAAGTCGGCTGAGGAGATCCGCAATTCCTGGGAACCGGCATTGTCTGAATACAAGACTATGCGAAAAAAATACCTGCTATATGAATAAGTACATGGTATGTGTTTATTTACTGTACCGGAGCAGCATCACTTTTTGAATGCTATATATTTTGATTCGGCTTTTACGATTTTATTTAAAAAATCTTTCATACCGGCATAACCGGCAGCCGGAATATTATCTCTTTTTAAAGACGCTTTTCTTATAATGGTTAGCCTGCCGGGACTTTTGCGTATGTACTGCAGGGCATAGGCGCCACCCGGGAAAATAAATTTTTCATCTTTAGGTAATTCAATAAAATGTGTGCCATCGGGCGCTATTATGTCTATTGTAGTTTCATACTCGTCCACGTCTTCATACTTCCAGTATTCTACTGGGAAACGACGCTGAATAAGCGAAAAATTATCTATCGTGGCCACCATATCCTCAAATGGTATTTTGATCATTTGGATATCACCCAGTTCCGATACTTCGTTTTGTATGGTGTAATCACAGCTATAGTGAACAGAGTCAATTTTTTCATCTAAACCGCTAAATGAAACCGAACTTACCTTAACAGGGTTCTTGTACCGGCCGCTGATATTTTTTTCCATCTCCTCCCTTTGTTTTTCTACCGACAGCATCGCAAACTGGTTTCTTGGTGCAGAAGTAAGTGTGCCGGTTTTGGTTACATTTACTTTGAGGCTGATGTCGTTTCCAACAATGTTTATTATGGCTTTTCTTTTCAGCTTTTCTTTTGTACGGTTTATAGCTGTAATTTGGCCGAGATCTGCTGAAATGGTATCCTTACTGCCTGAAGGTATTACAAGGCATGTTGCCTGGTACAAGCTGGATGGAAGGCTTGCAAATGGAAGATCACTGTCTGTTAATTCAATATAATACGGGGCACCTCCGAGCCAGCATTTAACGATGCAATGATTAAATTCTACCGAGGGAAGCGCCATGCTGTTTTGCCCGTAATCGCGTGTATTTACCAAAACGAGATTGGCTTTTATACCGGCGAGTTTTGTCAGCGATACAAATAAAGCAGAAAGGTCTTTACAGTCGCCCAGGCTTGTATTAATAGTTACAGAAGGTTTTTGCGGAACATAAGCGCTTTGCCTGAACGCAACAGAGCTGTAACGGATATTTTTAGTAATATAATCATAAATGATGCGGGCAATATTTTTTTGGCTTAATGCGGCAACGCCTTTGGGAAAAAGTTCGCCAAACACCCGCCTTACTTCGTAATCATCATCTGTTTTAAGTGCGGAAAGATCGCTGTACCAGTTAGCGATATCCTTCCACGAAGCAATGGTAGAAACGGTTACCGATTCTCCCACATCTCCCAGGGTTGGCATATAAGGCTCAGTTTTAAGTGCAATTGAGCTGTCTTTTTGCCAGGTGTATAATGTAAAATCATCATAGGTGCTTACCCTGGGACTGATTGATGTGTTCAGCGTTTTGTGATTGAATTTTATATTGTTGGCAATAAGCAGGCAGAACCTTGAAATTTTTTCAGGGACGAAAGCATTAAAAATAAACTTGTTCCAGTATTCTTTTGCAAGGCGCCCTTCTGTATAATTTTGTATTTTATATTTGAGTACCAGCGCGTCTCCGGCTTCAAGTCCGGTAAATACCAATTGGTTCCCGTTTCGTTCTGCCGGTGTCTTTACGCCATTCTTTTTTACCGTTTCAGCCTTTTCTACACTAAGTACAGATGAATTGGAGTTATAGGAAATATCTGTTTCTTTCCAGGTGTCTATGCCTTTCTGGTTTAAAACATTTATCACCAACGTATAATATTCCTCAGATGTGCCTTCGGGGTATACAACTGCAAATTTCTCATCCAGCAGGTAATAAAAATCATAGTCAATGATGCTGTTATCTGCTTTTTTGATCAGCTCATACACATCGGTTTCGGGAAAAGCTTTCCATATGGATGGTTTATTCTGAAGTTCTCTTAAGCGTGCCCGTGCATCGTATTTGCGGCCATCGTAATACAGCGCTTTTTGGTATGCATTTGCGGCCTCGCCGTTTATATTTTGCTGTTGCAGTTCTACTCCAAGGTTTTCCCAGTAAGTAGCCACATAGGGAGCCAGTTCCAGTGCTTTTCTGCCAAATTCAGAGGCCTTATCATATTCCTGCTGGTTGAAATAATAATTGGATATGTTGGTATACAATTCAGGATCGTAAGAAAAATTATCTGCGAGGTATTTCAGCCATTGCAATTCCTTTTCTGCTATTCCCTGTTTATTGTATTCATTAGCCAGCATCTTAATAATATCATAGCTATAATTCGTTTTTAAAAAATGCTCATAAATACCGAGCGCTCCCTTTACATCTTTATGCACTTTTATTTTTACGTTAAACATCATTTGTGCCGCCTGGGGATTATCCGGATTGGTTTTATACATATCCTCAATCGTCTTTATCAGATCATCCATTTTATTTTGTGCGCCGTATAATTTTACTTTTATATCTGTCAGTTGCCCGTCATTATTATAAAGACTGTCGTATCGCTTCAGCTCCGCTTCTGTTTCATAATATTTCTCCTGATCCATCAATTGCTCAATGTTCAATCTGAAAGCCAGCATACAATCAGGATCTCTTTCCTTCATTCGCTCCATTTCCTGAAGCAGGGATGTGCGGTTTGCTTCTTTTAAATAGCACTGCATCAGCTCAAACCGAAGCAGCATATTATCGGGAAAGCGCTCTACCGCTTTTTCAATAAGTGATCTGGCATCGGCGGTTTTCATGTTCCTGAGATAGGTTTGGCTCAGAAGAATGTAATTAATGATATTGTCTGGTTCGCGTTTTATCTTATTCTCAAAAAAAGCTTCTGCAAAATGCTTTATGGACGAAGTGGGTTGTTTCCCTTTGTTTAATTTGGGGTAGTCTCTGAACACACTATTGTATTCAAGTCCTTTTATGGAGTTGTAATTATCATCGGTGAGGCGTACGATGAAATTGGGAAATGAACTGTTGGTATACGACAATTGAACCAGCAGCCGGTTGTATCCCTTTTTGAGCTGTACATAATTTTTGTAATAATCCAGTTCTGTAACTATTTCTTTTGGTTCGGCAATAGCGACCTCATCGTTTACCCATACTTTAATTGCTCCACTGCAGCCCGCATTCAGTAATACTTTCATATCGGATGGGGCATTTACAAATGTTTGTGCATATACTGATGCCGTATTATACCGGATATGAGGAAAGGGATAGGTCCAGCCATTTTGGTTCATTACAGGAGGAGTAAACCATGCAATTTCCGCATTATTCAATGATGTAAACCTTGCTGTCGGTCCAGGCTGTTCCAGGGGTCCGAAATTTTTGAAAAAGCCACTGCCCGATAAATTATCGAAGGGGCCGGCCAGTTGCCATAGCGGGCCGGCGGCACCTATCTTCCCGCATTCATTAAGTGCGCTGGTAATATCATTTGAAAACTGGTAATGCAATGACTTTACATAGTAAGCCGCTGCTTTAACCGACCCATTGATTCTTTTATCTGCAAGTATTTTTGCCAGGAGCTTCTGCTGGGTTGATGTTTTTTTGCCATATTCGCCGAGCACTGCCCGGTTAAACCACATAGCGTATACATAAGCGTTAGGATCGGGGAGATTTTCATATGCTTCAGATATATAATCATGTATTTTGTCATCCTGCCCTTCAAAA
This sequence comes from Agriterribacter humi, assembly GCF_009192765.1. GTDB lineage: Bacteria > Bacteroidota > Bacteroidia > Chitinophagales > Chitinophagaceae > Agriterribacter > Agriterribacter humi. The sequence goes on from NZ_VOHQ01000003.1 coordinate 346,339, forward strand.
GTTTTGATGTAAACATAGGTTATATACGCATCAACTGCGGTAGCAGGATCATTCATTGCATGCTTTAGTAAGCTTAGCGCTTTCTTCCTGTCGTTTTGGTCAAGCGCTTTCCAGGCATTTTCGTAATCATTGGCGAGCAGATTCAAAGCAGGGGCGAACAGTAAAAAAAATAAAAATAAGCAACGGGTTAACATATGTTAAGGGTTTAAGGAAAAAGGCAGGGTTATTTGCTTTTTTCATGTGTTTCTTCATCAATGTTTGTTACGCCGCCTGATATCGCAAATTTCATAGCATTGGCGGAGCTGACGTCTGTTAATAACCGTACCCTGTCTCTCTTTACAAAATAAAGATGCCCGGCAAAAGCATAAGATTGGGGAACATATACGGCCACAAATTCATTCAGTCCAAATTCCTGCACCTCCTGCTGCGTTATAAAACCGATTTGCCATACATCTGTTGCTGCAACAGATACCAGGATCGCTTTATCGAATTTTCTTTTGTTACCGGCGAAAGCCTCAAAGAAATCCTTCAGGGTGGTATAAATTATTTTTATACCCGGCGTTTTTTGCAGTACACTGTCAAACAATTCCACCAGTTTTCCTACTACAAAGGAAGAAGATACATAGCCTACCGTAAAAATGATGAGCAGCGCTACTATAAACCCCATGCCCGGCAGGTAGTAGGTAGAAAACTCAGGGATTATACTTTCAAAAATATCAGGCAGAATCCTGTCTACAAAATAGAATAACGAAGTTAATGCCCAGATTGTTATAACAATAGGTGCAAGAATAATTAACCCTTGTAAAAAAATCTGCAATAAATTTTTTAACCAGTTTTTTGTAGCCATCAGGTATGTTTTAGAAATGTAAAAGTAACCTAAGCGTACAATTGTTGGTCATTGCCGGAGATGCATTTCAAATGGTGGGGACACCAACCGGCGGCAATTATATATACCCCATGCAGAAAATGCCGCAGATGCGCCGATTTAATCTGCGTATCTGCCACCTAAAAAAGCCAGGGATATCCCGTATTTTGCTGGTGTGCCAGCCCGGCTAATTTGAAATGCACCCGTTGGCCTGGCGATTTTCCGCTTCTGTACCATAAAACAATTTCACCATTTTTATAATATACGGGAGCTTGTCCTGTATTTACCGTTCATCAAAAAATATATAAAAAAACTCCGGAAACTTTGGTAACAAAAAAAGTTTCCATAGTTTTGTCCCCGATTTGGAAGCTATGGAGATACAGGAAAGAATAGCGCAGAAGGCGCACGATTTATTTTTGAGATACGGGATCCGCAGTATAAGCATGGATGAAATCGCTTCTCAACTGGGCATCAGTAAAAAAACCATTTACCAGTTTTATGCCGATAAGGATGCCCTGGTGGATAGTGCGATAGATATAGTGGTTAGCAGTAATACCAATGAGTGCTGTATCCACAGGGAAGAAAGTGAAAACCCGGTCCATGAAATTCTGGTGGCTACAGATATGGTGCAGGAAATGCTGAAGACGATGAATCCTACGATCATGTACGACCTGCAGAAATATCACCCGGCTGCCTATAAGAAGATTGCCGACCACAAGAATGAATTTTTATATAAGCTGATAAAGGAAAACCTGGAACAGGGTATTGCGGTACAGTTGTATCGCCCCGAAATTGATACGGAGATCATGTCACGATTCAGGCTGGCTTCTGTATTTATGATGTTCAGCCCCGATCTCTATCCCCTTGGTAAATATAATCTGGGTGCAGTAATTGAGGAGGTAACGATCCATTTTTTATATGGCATCACTACCGCCAAAGGGCAAAAACTCGTTCAGAAATATCTTTTGAAACGACAAAAAAATCAAAAATAAAACAAATCATAAAATTTTAGAGCCACCACTATAAAATTTTATAGCGTTTATATCTGACCAAACAAAAAAATAAACAGATGAAAGAATGGAAACCGGCAAAGTGGGGATTAATGATACTTGTGGCGATATGTTCAACAAGCGTACAGGCACAGCAAACGCAATCCCCCGGAGTGCATGCTTTTTCAGTACAGCAGGCCATAGACTATGCCAAACAAAATAATGTTCAGGTAAAAAATGCCCTGCTGGACATCCAGATTCAGCAACAAACCAATCGCGAGGTTACCGGCATGGCTTATCCGCAAATACATGGCACAATAGGAACTACCTATAACCCCAATGTGGCCACCCAGGTAATACCCAACTTTATTGGGCCGGCAGCCTACCAGGTGCTGGTAAATGAAGGAGTAAAAGATGGTGATGGTAATCCGATTAAAATGCCTTCAGATTTTGGTTTTATAGCGGCGCAATTTGGTACCAAATTCAGCGCTACGGCGGGCGTTTCGTTAAGCCAGATAGTATTTGACGGTCAGGTGTTTGTAGGACTACAGGCAAGAGAAACCTTAATCAAATTCCAGGAAAAGAAAGCTGAAATAACGGAAGAAGCGATAAGAGCCAATATATATAAAGTATATTATCAGTTGGTAGTGAGTAAAACACAAATAGCATTGCTGGATGCCAATATTGAGCTGCTGAATAAATTACAGCACGATACCAGAATAATGCATGAAAATGGTTTTGCTGAAAAGCTGGACCTCGACAAGCTATCGGTTCAGTTGGCTAATCTGCAAACTGAAAAAGTAAGCGCATTGAACCAGGTACAAAACGGTTACCTGGGGCTCAAAGTTTTAATGGGCATGCCTGTTAAAGATTCTCTGATGCTTACAGATTCTTTAAATGATGAGCAGATTAAAAACGGCATCCTGGAATTGAGTGAGTTTAATTATACACAACGCAGGGATTATCAGTATGCCGACCTTGGCGTAGCCTTAGGAGAATTTGATGTGCGCAGGTATAAGTTGTCCAAATTGCCTACGCTTAATTTAAATGGATATTATAACAAAAGCGCCCAGCGCAACAAGTTTGATTTTTTGGGCGATGGAAGTTGGTTTAATGTTTCCGCGGTTTCATTGCAACTCAATATTCCCATATTCACCGGCATGGCGGCCAACGCACGTATAGCCAAAGCCAAACTTGCCCTGGAGCAATCCCTTAACCAGCGGGAAGCGCTGAAGATTAATATTGACAACGAAATTGAATCTGCACGGAACAATTTTAGTACGGCTGTTTCCACCATGGATTATCAAAAGAAAAATATGGAACTGGCGGAAACGGTATTCCAGCAAACGAAGAAAAAGTTTGAGATCGGTACGGGTTCCAATACAGAGATCACCCAGGCGCAAACCGATATGAAAGCCGCGCAAACCAACTATATAAATGCTTTATATAATGCTATCATCGCAAGGATAGATTATATAAAGGCAACAGGAAGATTATAATTTTTTAATACAACTATTGAATGACTTATAAAACCAGGTATATGCAAAACGTTTTAAAAACAGCTTCAGTAATAGCCGCATTGGTATTATTGGCGGCGTGTGGCGGAACAACTACTAAAGTTGAAAAAGGAAAGGACAAAATTGTTGCTGAGAAAAAAGCGCAGTTGGATAAAATGAAGGAAGATCAAAAAGTACTGAGTGATAAAATTGTCGCTCTGGAAGAAGAGATCATCACACTCGACCCTTCGCAGAAAAAAGAAAACGCGAAGCTTGTGGCAATTGCACCGCTTGAAACCGGCAGCTTTACACATTATATTGATCTGCAGGGACGCATAGACGCCAACAATATCGCCTATGTGGCGCCGCGCGGACAGGGCGGACTGGTAAAAGCCATATATGTTAAACAGGGTGACTATGTAAAGAAAGGTCAACTGCTCTTAAAGCTCGATGATGCTATGGCGCAAAAGCAAATTGATCAGTTGAACTCTCAACTGGCCTATGCTAAGGATATTTTAAAACGCCAGCAAAACCTGTGGGACCAGCATATAGGAACTGAGGTACAATTGCTGAGCGCAAAGAACAATGTGGAATCCATTGACAAGCAAATTGCAACTGCAAAAGAGCAATCTTCTTTTTCTAATGTATATGCTGAGCTGTCGGGTGTTGCGGAAACTGTGAATGTGAAAGTGGGCGAATTTTTCCAGGGTGGCCCTCAAATACGCATTGTTAATACAAACGACCTTAAAATTGTGGCCCAGGTGCCTGAAAATTATTTAAACCGTGTAGCTGTTGGAAGTAAGGTGCTGGTTAATTTTCCTGATCTGGGAAACAAAATCATTACTACTAAGGTATCGGTTGCCGGTAAGTTAATTGATCCCAACAGCCGCTCCTTTTATATTGAAGCTAAAATGCCTGCTGATAAATCACTTCGGCCAAACCAGATTGCCCTGGTTAAAATTCAGGATTATACGGCTAAAGACGTGATCACCATTCCCGTGAACACCATGCAAAACGATGATAAAGGGAAATTTGTAATGGTAGCGGTAAAAGAGAGCGACAAATGGATTGCACGCAAAAAACCTGTTGAAATAGGGCAATTGTATGGCGATAAAGTAGAAGTGAAATCTGGTTTGAAAGCAGGAGAGCAAATCATAACCGATGGCTTCCAGGGATTGTATGAGGGCCAGCCGCTTACAACAAATACGATTTAATGATGAGTAAGTGGTAAGTGATAAGTGGTGGAAAAAGAGTGGTGACTGACAGGCACTGTACCTGTTGCACAGAAATGTGCTCACCGGGGTTCTCTTTTATTATTTATTATTATACGTGCTAAATAAATTTTTCAGACTGATTATTGTAAACGCCAGAGTTTGCTTCGGGCTTACTGGTTTTGCAATCAGCACAGACAATCTTTTGTGGATATACAACACTAATTAATATGAGTGCTTTAGAAAATCTGACCGCTAAGTTTAAAGAATTCAGGCCTACCACCTGGAGCATAAAGAACAGGACTTCCATTTACCTGCTGATGTTATTTATCAGTGCCATTGGCGTATACGAGTTCGTCACTTTGCCCAAGGAGCAGTTTCCTGATATTGTAATTCCAACGGTATATATTCAAACGGTTTATGTAGGTAATTCCCCGCGCGATATAGAGAACCTGGTTACCCAGCCTATCGAAAAACAGATCAAGGGTATTACAGGAGTAAAAATTCAGAAAACCACCAGCACTTCCGTTCAGGACTTTTCCGCTATTGTAGTAGAGTTTAATACGGATGTGGTTATAGATGTGGCGGTTCAGAAAGTAAAGGATGCGGTAGATAAAGCAAAAAAGGATTTGCCGACGGATCTTACGGAAGAGCCTACTGTTATGGAAGTGAGCTTATCTGAAATTCCTATTATGTATGTAAACATGAGCGGGGATTATGATAACATGAAGCTGAAAAAGTATGCCGATGATCTGCAGGATAAGCTGGAAGAACTTTCGCAAATTACACGTGTTGATATTGTGGGCGCTCCTGAAAGAGAGTTCCAGATTAATGTAGATAATTACCGGATGCGCAGCGCCAATATTACTTTTGATGATATTGCCAATGCCGTATCGCGCGAAAACATGGACATTTCCGGTGGGTTATTGGAAGTGGGCAATATGAAACGTACGCTGCAGCTAAAAGGCCAGTTTCGTTCTGCATCGGATATTGAAAAAGTGGTGGTGAGAAGTCCAACCGGCGCCTCCATTTATTTGAAAGATATTGCGGTTATCAAAGATACTACCAAAGAAAGAGAAAGCTATGCACGGCTCGATGGCAAAAATGTAATTACACTTAATATTGTTAAACGTTCGGGCGAAAACCTTATTGAAACAGCCGATGCGGTAAAGCTGGCAGTGAAAGAAATGCAGGATAGTGAGTTTCCTAAAGACCTGAACATTGTCCTTACCGGTGATCAAAGCAAAAACGCCAAACACTCGTTTGATGAGCTGGTGAACTCTATTGTTATCGGCTTTATCCTCGTGCTGATCATCCTCATGTTTTTTATGGGTGTAACCAATGCGTTTTTTGTTGCGCTTTCTGTTCCCCTCAGCATGTTCGTTGCATTTTTGTTTTTACCGGCGGCGGATCTTATCATAGGGGCGAACGTTACACTCAATTTCATGGTATTATTTGCACTGCTGTTTGGATTGGGTATTATAGTAGATGATGCCATTGTGGTTATAGAAAATACGCATCGTATATTTATACAGGCAAAAGGTAAACTAACCTCTGAAAAATCGGCCATTGTGGCGGCAGGAGAAGTATTTATCCCGGTGCTGGCGGGTACGCTCACTACACTGGCGCCTTTCTTCCCGTTATTGTTTTGGCCGGGTATTATAGGTAAGTTCATGATCTACCTGCCGGTGATGCTCATCTTTACGCTTACCGCATCGCTTATTGTAGCGTTTATTATGAACCCGGTATTCGCGGTTGATTTCATGAATCATCCCGAAGGAGAAGCAAAGGAAAAGAAATCCGCTATTTTCCGGAAACCCTTTTTCTGGGTAGCCATTGCAGCGGGTATAGTGCTTGATCTTTCCGGTGCCTCTTTCTTGGGTAATATCCTGTTGTTTTTAGTACTGATGGTTTTATTGAACCGCTATGTACTGGATGGCATCATTCATGCATTTCAGAACAGGGTGCTGCCCTGGATCATGGGACACTATGAAAGTTTACTGCGCTGGGCTCTGAAAGGATGGCGGCCTGTACATTTATTATTAGGCACAATTGTTTTGCTGATCCTGAGCTTCATGATATTCGGCTCGGCAGTAAGCAGCCAGCGGGTGCCCATTGTGTTTTTTCCAAAGGCTGATCCTAATTTTATTTATGTATATCTGAAATTGCCGGTAGGCACCAATGTGGAGTATACGGATTCTATTACGCACAGCCTGGAGCAGCGTGTATACAAGGTGCTGGATATGGAAAATGGAAAAAAGAACCCGATCGTGGAAAGTGTGATTTCCAACGTGGCCATTGGCGCCGGAGACCCGCAAAGCGGTGACAGGAGTGCCCGCCCTGAACTGGGAAGGGTGCAGGTATCATTCGTTGAATTTGAAAAAAGACATGGTGCATCCACAGCGGTTTTGCTGGACTCTATACGGAATGCGATCAAAGGTATACCGGGCGCCGAGATTTCGGTAGACCAGGAAGCCAGCGGGCCACCCACGGATCCTCCCATTAATATAGAAATTGCCAGTGAAGACTTTGATAAGCTGATTAAAACAGGCGTTGGCTTAAAAAATTACTTAGATTCCATACAGGTGCCCGGTGTTGAAGAATTGAAGATGGATGTGGATTTAACCAATCCGGAGATCAGCATTACCGTAAACAGGGAAAGGGCATTGATAGAAGGCGTATCGTCGGCGCAGATTGGCATGGAGATCCGTACAGCATTGTTTGGAAGAGAAGTGTCTAAAATAAAGGATGGAGAAGATGAGTATAAGATACAATTGCGAAACAATGAATTGCAACGCAATAGCCTTTCCGATCTGTTGAATATGAATATTACTTTCAGGGATATGGCCAGCGGAGGAGCTATAAAAAATGTACCGATCAGTTCACTGGTTACAATAGATTATACCAATACGCTTGGCAGTGTAAAACGAAAGGATCAGAAAAGAGTAATAACGCTCCGCTCCAATGTGCTTACATCGCAGGGCTATACGCCAACAGCGGTGAACCAGCAGATCAGGAATTATATAGATGATTTTCCGGGAAGAGCGGATGGCGTAACGATTAAGCAAACCGGTGAAGGTGAGCAGCAGGCAGAAACAGGGGCTTTTCTTGTTAATGCCATGGTTATTGCATTAATGCTGATATTGTTTATACTGGTATTGCAGTTTAATTCGGTGAGCAAACCGGTTATTATTTTAATGGAGATCATTTTTAGCATTATTGGAGTGTTGTTAGGGTTTAGCTTAACAGGTATGGAAGTATCGGTAGCGTTTACGGGGTTGGGTATTGTGGGCCTGGCGGGGATTGTTGTGAAGAACGGGATACTGGTGATTGAGTTTGCAGATGAATTAAGAAGCCGCGGTTTAAAAACACGGGAAGCCATGATTGAAGCGGGAAAAACACGTATCATTCCTGTATTGCTCACCGCATTGGCTGCCATATTTGGATTGATTCCATTAGCCGTTGGATTTAATATTGACTTTGTAGGATTGTTCTCCAGCTTTGAACCGCATATTTTCTTTGGCGGGGACAGTGCACGGTTTTGGAAACCGCTGGCATGGACGATCATCTTTGGTTTGATCTTCGCTTTCTTTATGACACTGATCATTGTGCCCAGTATGTACCTGATTGCTGAAAGGCTGAGAAGACCGATGCGCAGGCAGTTTGGAGGCAAATGGATCTCTATGCTGGGCATACCGCCTTTCACTATTGTATTCATGCTGTTAATGATATATACGATGATTCAGCAAAGGATAAGTACCGCCCGCAGAAGAAGGAAATTAGGAAATAGTGTTAATAAAGCATGGATAGGAAGCTGGTTTTAGTGAGTAGTCAATAGTGAGTGGTGAGAGTCAGTGGTGAGTAGTGAATGGCTTATCGTTAGTATACCTTAGCTGATTGCTGACGGCTGAAAGATGACTGCTCAGGTAGTGAATAGTGAGTAGTAAACTACAATAAGAAAGCGGTCAGTCTGCGTTTCATGCGCGGGCTGACCGCTTTTCCATTTTTCGCTGCTCATGCGTAAGTTATGGGAGGATGGTATCGCCAACAATTGATATGCTGTTGATGATATATTGCCGAAAAAGACTTTTCTTTCCGACGGGGTCTTCACAGTCAGGCAACTGTGTGAAGAGTGAGACCCCGGCGCGAATTAGTTTATTCCCCGCTCCTTATACGGCTTTGTTCATCAGCCGATCCGCCGGTTCGCCTGCGTGCAGGAGCTATATTGTTTTTCCCGAATTTATAAGTAAATGAAATAACATATTGCCTGTTGTCTTTTCTCCGGTCATTAAGAATATCTATATCAACATCCGCATAGCGTGAATACCCGCTGAAGTTTTGCGTACGGAATATATCCCGCACACCGATCTTAATGGTTCCGTTTTTCTTAAGGATTTGTTTTGCCAGTGCCATATTCATAGCACCCATATTCCCTCCTACCAGCAGTCCTTCTGAAATCCTGTTTGTGAACCAGCCGCTAAGCTCAGCCGTCCAGGTTTCGGCAAAAGAAAAACTGTTGGTCATATTGCCCATAAAGCCGGTAACATTTATTTGTATCAGGAAGTTTTCAGTACCATCATTATACAATCCTTTATAGGTATTGCTAAAGAGATTCCCATAAATGTTCATGTTCCACCATTTTAATATTTGCTTGCTGGCAGTAACGGTTAAGCCCCACTGACGCATTTTACTAAAATTCTCCTTGGTTTGAAATATGGTTTTCTTATCTGTATTCTGTTTTAAAATTTCTGTAATAATATCATTGGTCTGCGTGTAATTTATAGTGGTAGTTAAAAACCTGTTGTAAGTGTAGCTTAATTCAATATTATTAGAGAATTGAGGTTGCAGGTATGGATTACCCTGCCCGTAAGTAAGAGAATCGAGAAAGAAAACAAAAGGATTCAGATCATTATAATCCGGGCGCCTGATCCTGCGGCTGTAGCTCAAACCAAGCTGATTTTTATCGTTTATAGTATACTCCATCGCTGCGTTTGGAAACAGGCTTGTATAATTCCTGGTAAAGGCTGAATCTCCTTTTACCTGGGTGCCTTTTGCATTGGTGTTCTCCATGCGCAGACCGCCGGTCAGGTCCCATTTCTGTATGTTCACACTAAGTATTGCATATGCTGCATTTACATTCTCTTTGTATATAAAATGATTGCTTCTTTCTTCATCAAAAAACCAACCGGTACTGGTATCTCTTTTATATACAACATCGTTATCTATATCAACAAAGCTGGTTTTAACACCTGTTTCAAGCTTCAGATCTTTACTGAACGGATGCACATAATCAACCTTGCCCGTATATATTTTCGTAATGGAAGGAAATAGTCCGTCAAGCAAAATGGTATTACCCCTTTTGGAGTTATCAGCATTAAAAATTTCTGTAGACAAAAAATTCTTTCCACTGCTTTTATAATAGCCGTAATCCAGGTCTGTTGAAATTTCCCATCCTGTAGAATCGAAGCTATGCTTGTAATTAAGATTTGTTGTTATATTGTTTGACTTATTGGAGTTGATGCATCGGATATAAAAGCGGAACTTACCTGGTGGTTTACATCTCTTAAATAAGATGTGCTCTGTTGCCAGTTCTTCCATGGATTTATGTTGCCGTTGATAACAATACCGGCTACATCCTTCGCCGTAAAATAATAATCTGCGCCTAATTTAATATTGTGCCAGTTGCTTATATTGTGCCTGTTTGTTTTTTGATCTGATCGCCCTGAAAAAACCTCCTGTTTGTAGAAATTCCGGTTGATGGTTAGCACGCCTAATCCTTCCCATACGTCACCATTATAACCGCCAAAAACATTCACTTTTTTATTCCGGTAATTAAAGTTAGCGCCACCATTATATTTTGGATAAAATCCCTGTGCATAGTTAAAGTTCATATTGCCATTCAATCCCTTTATGGTTCCTTTTTTGGTTTTAATATTTATAATACCTGCTCCTCCTGCGGCATCATACTTTGCCGGTGGATTTGTCATAATTTCAATCTGATCCAATATACCTGCCTGGAGGCTTTTCAAAAATGCTGCAAGATTCTGTCCGCTTAAATAGGTTTGCTTTCCGTCAATTAATATAGTTACACCACCTTTTCCTTTCAGGCTTATATTGCCATCACTGTCTACCGATACCCCGGGAGATTTCTCCAGGATCTCCAGCACATTTAGCCCTGCATTGGTTGGTGAAGCATCAACATTTACAACAGTTTTACCGGCTTTTACCTGAACCGGTGGGCGTTTGGCCGTAACTGTTATATTTGATAAGACAGTATTGGCTTTGCTCATGGTTAGCGCAGGCACAATATAATCACCGCCATTTATATTAAATACCGGAGAAAAATTCGTAGTATAGCTAACCGCGGTAATTTTTACCAGGTATTGATTGCCGGCAACATTTCTAAATGTAAAGTTTCCTGATGCATCAGTTGCCGTGGATAATAACTGAGACGAATCTTTAGCAATCAACAAGGAAACGGTCGCTTTAGCAAGCGGTTTATTATCTTCTCTATATACTTTACCCGTTATATTTTGAGCAGAAATATTTGTAGTAACCAGTAAGAATAAGGCGTAAAAAAAGTATTTCATAAAACACATCCGGTTCAGCATAATCAGCAAAAATATTTTTGAAAAAAGCTGTAATAAACGGATTAGCGGTGAATGGTAGAAAAAGCCACTTCAACGGTTTTATTGACAGCACATACAAACATGAACTGTTGTACGTTGTACACATGAAAATGTTACAAATTTTATAAACTTATCCTGGTGAGCTTTGGCTCAGGGATGTGAGAGAAGTGAATTGTGAATTGTGAATAGTGAATGGCTTGTCGTTAGTATATATTGGCCGATTGATAGCTAATAGCTGATGTTGCAAAGAACCAAATTACAAAAAACAAGAACCAAAGGAATCCCAAATCCAAAATCCGATGAAGGCTGTCAGCGATCGGCTTTCAGCCATGAGCAGGAGTTCATCCCATCGTTAGTAATTACCCACTGATAGCTGACTGCTGAAAGCTGACGGCTCAGGAGAAGCTGACTGCTCAGGGAGTAAAATAAAAAACGGTCAGCCTGCGTTTGGTGCGTGGCTGACCGCTTTGCTTTTTTTATTATAAGCGCATCATCATGCGCCCATTGTATCGTCCTGTTTTTCTATTGTGGCTTTAAGTCTTTGTACCAAAGCATTGAATTCTTTTTGATCCAGCACACCGTCCCTGTCTTCAAAATGACGCACTAAGTAATATTTATCATCGTTACCATCGTTTCCGGTAAGCCACAATGCTTCTAAGTTCAGCGCGGGAAACCTCAGCAGGCGAAGTTCATTGCCATCATCTGCGCTGCTTTCTACGCGCCTCAGTTGCTCTATTCCATTTTCGATATTATTCAAATATGCTTTATCCGTACTTACCTGCAGTACTTCGGGCCGGCTTTCATTGGTAGACAGATCATAGATCGCTACGGGTTTTGCTGCATCAAGCTCAATAACACGTACACTTGATGGCTCCTTGGAGATGTTTATTTCTTTATCAATCTCCTTCAATGATACGGTAAAGACATGATGCGGCATGCTTAAGTCAAGCTGATCTAATTTCTTTTCTATATTCAGCTCGGGCAATTGAATTTTAAGCAATGGCCTGATCATGGGAATGGGGATTAATAACTTTTCGTACAATGTCAGATCCAAAAACCGCATATAAGAATATTTTTTGGTGATATAACTATGTGTCCAACTGCCGCTTCCCTGGTAATTATTAGAGAACTGGTCTACTGTTAATACACTCTTCCCGTAAATAGGATCATCAATATGAAAATAATGTGTAAACCCTATCCGCGACACCCCATGAATAACCATAAAATGACCGCCTCCGCCGTTCCATCCTATACGTGTTCCCACTACCAGCCCTTTACCTATTTCTGCTTTTACCGCGTCCCATGTCATTGTTCCGCCGCTCATGGATACATAATTGTGTGTACAGTCGAGCGCCTTATCTAAATACCACGGCACATTACAACCCGATGGCGTGGGTGTATTGCAACAGGACAACCCCTGCTCATGGGAAGCAATTTTGCATTGCGACCAGGGATTTAAAAGTTTGGCATAAAAATGAGATACGCTGTCTGCCGTTGCTGCCCAGCACCAGTTCGACCTGAGCTGCGCCTCCATATTGAAATTAAGCACTTTGCTGTAATACAGCCATGTAAATACATTTTGTTCCAGTTCGTATGGAACATCAATCCTTAAATTGTTGAGATTTTTAAAGTCCATAAAATACATTGTTAATGGTTATTAAAACAATCGGGCTTCTTTGCAGCATATACTGCATTATATACATCCTGCAGGCGAAATGTTACCCGGTGCTGTGTCAGGCAAATGATGGTTGTATGTAATCGTGAAAGAAGAAAGATGGAAGGGAGTGAACAGGCAATTGTGAATTCTTTCAACCTCTCACTTCTCACATTTGACACAGCACCAATGTATGTTTATTATAAATGACGCATTTTGCGCCACGAATGCCCGGATCCATATTTGTACCTGCCCCGGTAGCTATTGTTTTGTCCAGTAAAAGTCTTCGGTATAAGAAGCTCCGTTGGCTGTAACTACAAATTTGCCATTTAAGGTATAGCTGTTTTTCCTGACCGTGCCGGAGCCGGATATTACACCAACATTATACAATTGAACTTTGAAATTCATTTTATCTCCTTCCACAGTTCCAACTCCCTCACCGGTAGTGATCCCTGCAACTGTAACGCTTTTTAATTGCAGCGTGCTGCCTGTTTGTTCAATGTACATGGTATATTGATTGGTAGCATCGTACCATGCGCCTCCTACATTCACGGGAATAGCAGAAGGGTTTTTTTCTCTTACAGGGTCAGTATCCTTATCAGCAAAATCGGATGGGGTGCTGCTGCCATCATTACCGGTTACCTTACCGGTATCAGGCTTAATTGTATTTACCGTAATATCCTCCTGTGCAGGCTTATTGTTACGGGTTGATTCAAACAGTAAAGCCGCGATAGCCAATACCGCTAAAGCAAAAAGTCCGTAGATAATCCATTTGCCTGCACCGGAGCTTTGTTCAGGAAGGGCTGTATCCGGTTTTTTAGGGGTAAATCCAATCTTTTGTAAGAAATTAATCAATTGCTCCGTGTCATAGCTCCAGCGTTTATTGCTTATCTCATAGGTTTGCCGGTTAAGCAAAGGGTACAAAGACTCCGGTAAATCTTCCGTTGCGGGAAGAGATGCTCCACGCACTAAAACGGGAATAACCCGTATATCTCTTTTTAAAGCGGTTTCCAGTTCAATTCTTACCCAGTCTTCGGGTTGCTTAATGCGGGGATTGCCTTTCTTGTCGGTTCCTGCCCAGTCAGTACCGATAATGGCAAAAAGCACATCACAGGATTCAAGAGATTTTGTAATCGCCTGCCTGAAGTCAACACCGGGCTCAAGCTTTTCGATATCCATAAATATCTGGTCCTCGTAAAAAGCCTGCTTCAAAGCGTCCACAAGCCGCCCGGTATCTGCCGCGGTATCCTGAACACGGTAGCTGATGAATATCTTTTTTCGTTGGGGATGAGTGGGCAAGCGTATTCTTTTTAATAATTTGATAATAAAGAAACCCCGGTTTTTACACAGTCAGGCAGGTTGGTTATTAAAGGAATGGAATGTAAATTGATAGCTAATTTACACAGTAGTGTTGAACATTTTCAAATTTTATTCAGGAGAAGTTGTTCAAAGGATTGAGCAGGATTTACCGGTGCAAGTGGCCTGTGCATAGAAAGTGCCGGTGGAAGCAATTAAGAATTTTGATGATGCGGTGGCAATATTCAGCATTCAGAATAACTGCGAAGGATCTAATGCGAATGTATCTGAGTGATGCACTCCGGTCAATACGCGTGTTATTTTCTTCCGGCCAAAGGCTGCAGGCTGCAAAAGAAACCAGGAGGGTCAATAGGTCTGAATATACAATTTACAATACAATCTGTTTATACAATGTTTCCTCGCTGAAGATATAGAATTTTACATCAGCGTATCAATAGCATCGTCCGGCACTCATCAAAGCGGCATTGCTCAAAAGCAAATCCATTTACATCTCAACCAATCGAATCCATGAAAAAAGGCTTAGTAATAAGATGACTTCATGTTTGTATTAGAGTTGAATCAGGGTTGTGATGATCTAAAAGGAAATTATCTCTTAAATGGAACCACAGAATTGATTTGCCTGAAAGTTTGCCTGCGGCATTTGCTTATAAGATGGTGGTAGATTCTCTAAATATGAAAACGAATATTGTAAACAGCATATCTATGAATTTTGATTTTTGCAGCGGCTATGCACCGGATTGTATTTTTAAAGCATATTGCCCCTGCCTGAAAATATGGAATGAGTAGGAAGATGATGATATAGATATTGACTTAAAAAATGATGAATTACAGTTTTGACTTCTTGTTTATAACTGACATCACCGCTACTGACATTAAATTATTACTACAGTCATTTTTAAAAGTGTATTCTCAAACCAACATTTTTGTCCTAATTGTGTCATTTACAAACGACATTTATGGATATTTTGTATGAAAATCACAATAATCTGATGAGTCAGGTCAGCGATTCATTTTTCCGCTACCTGATGGATACTATTGAATGGAACCAGCGTATGCTTGCCATGACACGGGAGAGAATGTGGAGAACAAAATTGCTACTGCTGCCGATGCCTTCTTACAGGAACAAGTCGGTATACAATTTAGCCCCGGGTAGCACGCTGTATTTTTCAAGATCCGTTATGCCTGCCTGTGCCAATACATCCTCATCAATAAAAAAATTGCCCGTGCAAGTTTCCGCAGGGCGGGATAAGATATAATAAACCGCATCGGCGATTATTTCAGGAGTACGGCTCATTTTTACTAGTGCATCTCCACCCAGTAAGTTTTGTACGGCGGCGGTAGCAATGGTGGTCCGGGGCCAAAGTGCGTTAACGCCGATCTTATCCTTTTTTAATTCTTCAGCCAGCCCCATCGCAATCATGCTCATATTGTATTTACTAAGTGTGTAGGCAAGGTGATTGCCAAACCATTTAGGCTGCATGTTAAGCGGGGGTGATAAATTCAGGATATGGGGATTATTGCCTTTTCGCAAATGCGGTATACAGGCTTTGCTTACGAAAAAAGTACCTCTTACATTAATGTCATGCATGAGGTCGAAACGTTTGGGATCTGTTTTTTCCGTGGGTGTAAGCGATATGGCCGAAGCGTTGTTAATAAGAACGTCTATACCACCAAATACTTCGATGGTTTTGTTTACGGCATTGTCTATCTGTTCTTCAAACCGGATATCGCATTGAACAGGCAGGGCCTGACCGCCAGCTTCTACGATTTCTTTTGCCACAGAAAAGATCGTTCCGCCAAGCTTTGGATTCTCTTCTACCGATTTGGCGGCAATAACTACCTGCGCCCCTTCTTTAGCCAACCGTAAGGCAATTGCTTTGCCAATGCCCCTGCTGCCTCCGGTAATAAAAACTATTTTTCCATTGAATGACATATCTTTTTATTTTAAGTGTAAGCTAAAAGAATTTTACTGAAGTTCGAATAGTAATTTATTAGCGTTGCCCGCTTAATATGGTATTGATGGAATCGCCGGGAGCGATAGTATATCTGTGCAGGGCGAGGAGGCCTTGCACAGCGAAATGCAATTCAGGGCAGACCCTGTTTCTTCTTCCTGTTCAATTCAGTAAAATTTAGCAACCTATTTGACAAGTATTAATACATTACTTCTATTATCCAATATCCATTTGCTAAACTTATTAAGTAAACTTCTGCCGAGAATTGTTTTTTTTGCTTTATCACTAACTGCTATAACAATGTTTTTCAGGTGGTATTTTCCAATGCGCACATCGTCAACAATGTATTTCCGGCAGGTATCCACAGAACCATTTGCCATTTCATATTCACCAACACCCAGATAATTGTCTTGTCGAAGAATATTTTCCATTTTAAATTCTTCTTCCATCTCTTTGGTTATCAACAAATCACTTGCACCTGTATCCAACAGCCAAAATAAAACAGTACTTCCCATTTTAATTCTTGCATAAGCCATGCCGTTAAAACTCAAAATATTTATTGTATCCGATTGCGGGCCATCAATGTCTTTTTGGGCGTTCTCATTCCATTGATTGTTGGCAACCGTGCTGTCTTCAAAAGGATTCCCGCATTTGTACATCATTTCATAATACAATAAAGAATTTGGATTATGAATCTGCTGATATTCTGCATCACTCAGCTTCTTTCTTTTTATTAATTCAAACTGGCAATAACAAAATTCTTTTACCTTTTGCGGATCAAGGGTTTTATTCGTGCTTTTTTGTAACGACGAGATGCATTCAGCTATATTTTCTTTCTGAAAACTTTCAATAGACATTAATATTGACCTGCCCGAATTTTTAAAGCAACTATCAATCTGCTCCTTAATAGTCGCATCTTTATTAATCAGCGCTTCAAAGTCAATCATTCTTCCTTTCGTATTTTCTTTATATTCTTTATTGGTGAAACGTTTATCAACCTTATTCAAATAACATTCACATATCTCTACCGCAACTTTATCAGTTCTATCTTTTTTAAAACTTTTGAGACAGTTGATCAACATTGATTTACGGGCTATCACAGGTCTGCCTTCTTTAGACCGGATATAATCAGCCGATATTTGGGCGCAGATTGTATAAGCATGAGCAAGACAAAAGAAAAGCAATATACTTTTAAAAAATCCTCCCTTTGAAATGAACGGCTTCAGCATTGTAACCCATACTTTAGTTATGAACATTTTAGACTATTGTCCTCAATTTATATAAAAAATACATCAATGCTAAATGAGCTTAATGCGTAGGGGCATCCTAAATTTTCGCAGCATATTTTTACCTCACCCTTTAATCCCCTCTCCACCTTTGGTGGCGAAGGGAAAATGGAACGAAAATTTGGGATGCGCCCTAATGCGTACTATCATTTCATCAACTACAAATATTTAAACTTTCTCTTTTGAGTGTCAATTGCGTTATGACAAATCCAGTTCTTTAACGGGATCCCAGAATATTTTTTCAAAATTCACAATTGTATCGTTCTTAACTTTTATGCCTTCACTTTTTAAAAGGTCGGCCATTAAGGTTGGTGTGGCAAAATGATGCCTGCCACTCAGCATTCCGTTTCGGTTTACCACGCGATGCGCAGGCACAGGCGGATAAGCCGCACCCGCCGCATTCATGGCCCAGCCTACCATGCGGGCCGATAATTTTGTGCCCAGGTATTCCGCAATAGCCCCGTATGAAGTAGCGCGTCCTTTGGGTATCAGCCGCACCACATCGTATACCGATTCAAAAAAAGAATCTTTTCTTTTTTCTTTTGCCGGGATGGCTATTGTTGGCTTTGAAGCTGAAGGTTTTGATATGCGTTTCATGTTACGCCTTATTTTTATTCGCTGGAAGTTTCCCTGTGCTACAAATTAGAAGATACAATAAAATCCCTTCCTTTAATCAACTGCAGGTTCATGCATCAGTTGTTTTAACTGATCATCCTTTTCCAAAGGAAGCTGTGCCGGTAAACGGAATTTCAGGTAGTGTACACTGTTGCTGCCTGCAATATCCAGACTTTCGTAATAGGTTTTTATTTTCAGTTCATCAGCAATATCCTGCTGCGCATATACATTATCGTAATCTTCCAGTACCGGCAGTTCATATATGCCGGCCACTAATTTAGTAAACCGGTACAGGTCGGGCGAATCTGTTTTTAGATGGATTAAACCACCGGGTGCAAGTACCTGCTGGTACAAGCGTAAAAAACGGGGATGCGTAAGCCTTTTCTTTGCCCTTGAAAGCCGGAGTTGAGGATCGGGAAAAGTGATCCATATTTCCTGTACTTCACCAGGAGTAAAATAATCGGCGATCTTTTCAATTTGCGTGCGTAAAAAGGCAGCGTTCTTTATTCCTTCTTCCAAACACTTCTTTGCACCTGCCCATATCCGGTTGCCTTTCAGATCAACGCCAATAAAATTCCGGCCGGGATATTGTTTTGCCAATGCTACTGTATACTCGCCTTTGCCGCAGGCCAATTCTAAAGTAATGCCATTGCTGTTTTCAAAAAAATCACCCCATTTTCCCTGCATGCCCTGCGGGTATTGCAGCACATTAGGAAAGGTTTTGATGGCTTCAAACCGTATTAATTTTTTATGGCCCATAAGGCTGCAAAGATAAGAGGGAAGTGGTGATTGGTGAATAGTGAGTGGTGAATAGTGAGAAGGCAATAGTGAATAGTGAGAGACAAGAGGTGAGTTGCTCACAACCGATAGCTGATGGCTGAATGCTGATAGCTAATAGCTAATAATGAAGTAATTTTTGAACATATTCATGCAAGCGCGATTTGGCAAGAAAATGCTTTTCCAGTTCTGTATTAAAAGGTACAGGTGTATCTAAAGAAGCGCAGCGTAAAACGGGAGCGTCTAACCGGGCAAAGCAATGTTCCTGTATCCATGCGCTGATCTCTGCTCCTATACCACCAATTAAAGTATCTTCATGTAATATCAATACCCTGCCCGTACGGGATACCGAATCGCTGATGGCATCGTAATCCAAAGGCAATAGCGTTCGCAGATCAAGAATATCGAATGATATATCCATATGCCGGGTAGCATATTCAAGGGCCCAGTGTACACCCGCTCCGTAAGTAATAATGGAAATGTCTTCTCCTTCTTCCACCCGCCTTGCTTTGCCAATGGGTATTTCATAATTTTCTTCGGGCACGGGTCCGTTTATACTGCGGTATAATGCTTTATGTTCAAAAAATAATACCGGGTTGAGATCATTTACCGCCGCTATCAATAATCCTTTTGCATCCATTGCGGTGGAAGGATAAACTACTTTTAAGCCGGGTGTATGCACAAACCAGGCTTCATTGCTTTGTGAATGAAAAGGACCCGCACCCACACCTGCCCCCGTGGGCATACGGATTACTACGTCGGCGTTTTGGCCCCACCGATAATGTATCTTGGCAAGATTATTAATGACCTGGTTGAACCCCGATGTTATAAAATCAGCAAATTGCATTTCTACAATGCTTTTGTATCCTTCAATGCTCAGTCCCAATGCGGCGCCTATAACAGCGCTTTCACATAAGGGAGTATTGCGCACCCTGTCTTTACCAAATTTATTCAGCAAGCCTTCTGTTATTTTAAAAGCGCCTCCGTATTCCGCAATATCCTGTCCCATCAAAACCAGGTTATCGTGGGTGATCATACTTTGATAAATACCTTCGGAGATGGCATCTACAAATCTTTTTTCCCGGATGGTAAAGCGGGAATGTTCAATTGCGGCATCATTATCAATAATGGCTGTGGCAAAGCCTCCGAATGCTATTCGCTCTGCATAAACATCACTTACTTCTTCTTCCGTTGAAGGAATGATTGCAGTATTTGTAAAACCCTTTTCAACTTCAGTATCAATATAAGTTTTAACTTCTGTTTTTATACTTTCAATATCAGCCGTAGTCAAAATATTTTCCTGTATCAGCCATTGTTCAAATGTTTTAACCGGATCTTTTTTATCCCAAACAGCTAATAATGCTTCAGGTACATATTTTGTACCGCTTGCTTCTTCATGGCCACGCATACGAAAGGTCATGCATTCCACTAAGTAAGGTTTCTGACGCTCAATGCAATATTCCCTTACTCCTTTTATCGTATCGTACACGGTAAGTATATTGTTACCGTCAATCTGAACCCCTTCCATGCCATAGCCTTTCGCTTTATCAACAATGTTTTCGCATCTGAATTGTTCCTGCACCGGCGTACTTAATCCATACCCGTTGTTCTCCACCAAAAAAATAACAGGGAGGTCCCATACGGCTGCAATATTCAGGGCTTCATGAAAATCGCCTTCACTCGTAGCGCCTTCTCCGCAAAAGGCAAGGGACACTTTGTTTTCTTTTCTTAGTTTATATGCCAGTGCCACGCCGTCAGCTACGGCCATCTGTGGCCCAAGATGAGAGATCATCCCGCAGATATGGTGTTCCCTGCTTCCAAAATGAAAACTTCTTTCCCTTCCCTTGCTATACCCGCTTTTGGCGCCCTGCCATTGCATAAAAAGTTTGTTAAGCGGCATATTGCGGGTAGTAAAGACGCCCAGGTTGCGGTGCAGCGGCATGATCCATTCATCATTTTCCAGCGCCATTGTAGCGCCTACGGCAATGGCTTCCTGTCCTATGCCGCTAAACCATTTGCTGATTTTTCCCTGTCGCAACAACACCAGCATTTTTTCTTCGGTCATCCGGGGCAATAACAATGACTTATAAAATTGTTCTAGCTGGGATGGGGTAAAGTTCTTTTGAGCAAAATGCATATACAAACCTATTGGTTTTTGAAAATATGCCGGTTTATTAAAATGGTTATTTTGCTTTTTGATGACTTTACGTTTGAGGGTAAACGTAATTTGCATGGCCATTATGATATTACCAGCGCAGGTATTTTACTGCTTTACTCGCTTTTACTGCTTAAAAACAGGGATGAAACAATGGAAAGCAGCAAACCAAACAACAGCGCCCACCAAAACCCGTCAACAGTAATGCCATCTACCACTTTGGAGGCCAGCAGCACCATCAGGGCGTTGATGACGAATAAAAAAAGTCCCAGTGTTATAATGGTGAGCGGAATAGTAAGAATAACCAGCAGCGGACGAACAATGAGGTTAACGATAGCCAGCACCAGTGCAAAAACCAATGCAGTCCAATAAGAATCTATATGAATCCCCTTTAGAAAATAGGCCAGTCCATAGGCTACCGCCGCGGTTACTAACAAACGAATAATGAAGTTCATGGTGGTAATTTTAGCAAAATGTACAAAAAATATAGCATCATTGGTGATGCGTCACTGCTATTTTCTTTTCGTAACTTTCTTATAAATTCTTAGTCATGTCAAAATCAGGAAAAATAATACTGGGAATAGTGAGCTTTTTGCCTTTCGTTTTTCTGCTTGGCTATTTTGTATGGCTCATGGGACTCTTTGTACATATGATAGGAACTGCCGGTTCGGGCAATGAATATCCCGGAGAAATGCCTGATTATTTTTTGGGCAACATGATCTGGATGATTATTTGGATTGCACTGATGGTGATCTTTTCTTTTGGATTGCTCATTTACTATATTGTACACGTTGTTAATAATAAAACCATAGATAGCAATGAGAGACTGGTCTGGATCCTTGTTTTCATATTCGCAAATATGATGGGATTTCCCATTTACTGGTATATGCGCATCTGGCGCGATACACCTGAAAGGAATACACCTGTTACAGATAGTTTTTAGTTTGGAAGTTTATGATTTGTGGTTTGCTACAAGTTGCAGGGTGGGATGAGGTATTGGGTAGGAGGTATCAGGTATGATTGTCACTCACCACTATACTGTCTCTCCATTTCATGAACCAGCAAATACTTACCACCCTGTTCTGCAAAGTCCCTGACTTTGCAGAACTATGTTCTTCCCCGTTTTAAACGGGGAAGAACATAAAAATCCGAAGTTAAAAACTTCGGATAGCAGAGATAGCGGAGCACATTGATCTCCCTCTCCCTTCTCTCTTTTCACCTTTCACCACCACTTACTACTGTCCACTTACCACCTACCACTGACTAACAACAAACTGCCCCGCAATGTTACCTGCAGGGCAGTGTTTGTTTCAACTTCAACCTGTCTATTGAAACGATTTTTCCTATAGCATTTTGTTAAAGGGCGGAAAGGAAAAGAAAGGGAGTATGCAAATCTTCTCTTGGCCGTGCTTTAACCACTTTTTCTTCCTGCCTGTCGTCTGCAGAAACGGAAGCTTTTCTTTGCGGAACCGGTGCCGGTGGCTCTGCCGGCGTTTTCGGCGGAACCGGCTTTTTTCCTTCCTCAATGAGGATGGAATCGCCTTGTTTTTTGTAACGGTAAACGCCTTTGCCATTATCCATTTCGCCTTCTGCCTCTATTTCTATACCACTGTCATCCGCTTTAAGTCTGAACTTTCCGCTTTTTAAATTCCCTTTATCTTCATCATTTTTTTCTGTTCTTTCAAGTCCTTCCGGGGTCATTGTATACGACACATTATTTCTCCACGAATAAGAATTATCCCATCTTTCATCCCAGTCAATATTCCATCCCCTTCTGCGATCCACATTAATATCAAACCAATCGTACCAATCCACACTTTTGTCAATCATTATTTTTTTGCCTACCGGAATTTCTATTACCAGCAATACCTGCTGATTACGGAATTTATTTTGTTTAGATACCGGGAAGCCTTTACCCAGAGAAATTATACTGTCGTTTTGGGCTACCGCAAAGTTTATATTAGCCGCATTATCTTCTGCTATTGCCGGTGTATTTCCCCTGGCGAATTTTACCTTTTGGATGTGATAGCTGCTGTCCGGACTTCTTACCAGTTTTATCCTTACCGTATTCAGCAACATACTGTCTTCATTCATCGAAAGAAAAGGAAACTCCCCGTCAAACCAATCACTGCTGTAATACTTCACTTTTCCTTCAGACACTTTTACGATCATGTTTCCACTTGATGGCTGAGTGATGGCTACATCTTCGTTGATGCTGGTGCGGGTTCTGAAATTGCGGGCAATCATACCTATCAATATAAACAAGCTTACCAGTCCAACTATCCAAAGACTTCCAAATGCATAACCTAAGTAAGGATTTTTTGATTTTACCCGCATAATGCGCCTGATGACCCACACTACAAAAGCAATGATCGGTACGCCTATAAACATGGTTACCACGCTCCAGGCAAAAAAGTTCTGCCAGAATCCTTCCAATAAAAAGTTTTTCAATGGGAATATGCCAACACCACTATACAAAAGCGCTATTAAAACAATAAGCAGCACAAAAGCGATCATGCCGGCGATGAATAAAAAGAATGCTTTGAACAATACGCCTATGGCATTTCCGATTCCGGTACCTGCTTTTTTGGCAAAAGGTCCAACTTCCGATGCAAATGCCTGTGTTCTCTGCTGAATGGTACTGCTCATCTCTTGTCCAACATCTTTCGCTTTTTCCTTAAATTCAGCGCCTATCTTTTCGCCCCGGCCTTTCACATTCTGCAGTTCTTCCTGTACCGTGTTCTTTATACTTTCCAGGTCAATTTTTTCACCACGCATTTCTAATTTTTCCGTTGCCGATACTGCACGGGGCAAAACGATCCACAGGATAATATAAGTAATGAAGAAGGTGCCGCCCAATCCGCTGAATGCCACCCAGGGACCTTTCCAATGCCACCAGAAGCCACTGAACAGGTTAGGAAGAAGGCTCAACAAAAATGGAAGCAGAAATATCAGCCTGGGAATCCAGGTATCAATATTAAAGTAAGCGCTTAATCCACCGGCTACGCCACCAATCATTTTGTTGTCGGGGTCGCGGTAAAGCCGTTTACGCACATTGGTCTGCAATGGCTTTGAAGGAAGTATGATCCATAAAATGATATACAATAAAAAGCCGAAACCAAATCCGCCAAAAGCAATGAGCGCAAAAATGATACGTACCACCGCCGGATCAATTCTCAGGTAATTGGCTACCCCGGCGCATACCCCGCCCAGTACCCTGTCATTCTCCGCACGGTAAAGCCGGTGTGGCGCAGGCGCAGGCTCAGGTATGGATGATTGGGTATTATTGCCCGCACCTCCGTTTCCTGTTGACGCCGAACTATACGAAACTTCTTCCTGCTCAAAATCTTCAGGCCTGCCCATACTTGCCATTACCACGCTCACATCTTCATCGGTAATACAAACCGAGCCCTTCTTTAATTTCTCATCAAACAACTCCGCAATACGGTTCTCAATATCATTGATGATCTCATCCTTACCTTCTTCATTGGCGAAATAGCGGCGCAGGCTTTCTACATACTGCTTCAACGTTTCATATGCCGTTTCTTCAATGGGTATCACCCTTCCCTGGAAATTTATATTTATTACCTTTTTCATGATCAGTTCAATTTTATTGGTTGAAGTTGTTGGGGTCTATAGAGATAGCCTGTCCGTTTTGTGTTAGCGCGTGAACAGCATTTGCCAGTTCATTCCATGTAGCCTGCAACTCAGCATAAAAAGAAGCCCCCTTGTCGGTTAAAGAAAAATATTTCCGTGGTGGGCCACCTGTACTTTCTACCCAGCGGTAAGTGAGTAAATCTGCATTTTTCAATCGCGTTAATAAAGGGTAAAGTGTTCCTTCCAGAATATTAAGGTTGGCCCTTTTCATTTCCTCTATAATATCACTCGGATATACCTCTCCACGCTTAATTATAGACAGGATACAAAATTCCAGTACCCCTTTTCTCATCTGGCTCTGCGTGTTCTCGATATTCATAATCTCAGGGATTTTTCCTGCTTTTTCCGGCCGGGGCAAAGCAAGATGTTAAACAAATTTGTTATACCAATCTTATGTCCGCATTTTATTGATCATCTTAACAATACTTCCCGGTCTTTTATAATCTTTCATCTTTCGCCGGACATTTCCGCTCATCTGAAAACAAAGATAAATACTTATTTAATACTATGCAATACATAGTACCATTTTTGTTTCAGTAGTTGGTAGTAAACAATCCCTCATAATCCTTCCAAATCCAATGCAGTAAAGCTTTTGCGTGGAATTTTAGGTGGATGATATTTTTTTTAAGAAAAGATGAATGGTATATTTTAATGATGAATGGTGATGTTTTGACGGTCTCCCTATATAATCTTCTTTACTTTTAATCTTTTATACGCCTAAACAGCTTTTATTAAACAACAACGATGAAACAATTGTTCTTAAAAAAGTGTATCTCTTTTATAGTGGTTATGGTTGCTTTTTATACAGGATATGGCCAAACCATAAAATACAATGTATCCAATGCCCACGCCCACAACGATTATGAGCACAATATTCCTTTTATACAGGCTTATAACCTTGGCTTTGGCTCCATTGAAGCAGATGTGATTTTGCAGAATGACAGCTTGTTTGTAGGTCATAGTACTAAGGATATTACTGCAAGGCCTCTTTTTTTTGAGCGGGATTATATACAGCCACTGCAGGATGCCCTTTTAAAGCAAAAAGATACCACGCGTAAAGTTATTTTACTCATTGATCTTAAAACGGAGACGCTTTCTGCACTTAATAAAGTAATTGCGATTATTGAAAAATATCCCATGCTGACAAAAACCACTGCTGTACAATTTGTCATTACCGGTAATCAGCCTCCGCCCTCAACCTTCGGTCAGTATCCTCCTTATATTTATTTTGACGGTAACATCAATAACCCGGCACATATAGAGCAAATAAGCCGCATTGGCATGTTCAGCGATAATTTCAGAAAGTATTCCGGATGGGACGGGAAAGGTAATATTCCTGAAAAAGAGAAGCATGCATTAACAACGGTTATTCAAAAAGCCCATACCCTGCATAAAAAGATCCGTTTTTGGGGATGCCCGGATAACATTCATACATGGCATACTTTTATGGATCTTCAGGTGGATTATATCAATACAGATCACATTGAAAAGCTCGCAGATTTTCTAAAGAAAATGCCTGCTACAACTTCCCTGCCTGCAAATCAGTAAGAAAATAAAAGCTTATATTTTTTCGTTTAGTCATTACTGTAAATTTGTAATTTCATTATCCTAATTTCGCACCGCAATTCAAAAATTCACCGGTGTTGGTTATTTTTAAGACAGGCGATATGAATATTAAGCGTATTGGTGTTTACCTGGTAACCCTTGGTTTAATCTTTTCGGTTTCAAACAGTGTAGCACAAAACAAAAAAGTTTATCCTAAAAGCGAATGGTATCTCTCGTGGGGGTACAATACGGAATGGTATACACGCAGTAATGTGCATATTAGTCAACCCGAATTGGCTAACGATTATACCTTTAACCGTATTAAAGGACATGATAAGAAAGGCTGGGATAACGGCTTGTTTCGTAAAGCTATTTCCATACCGCAATACAACTACAGGCTGGGTTATTTTTTTAATCCTCAAAAAGGGTGGGGTGTTGAGATCAACTTTGATCATACCAAATTTATTTTTGAAGACGGGCAGGATGCTTCCATTACGGGAACCCTGCATGGAAAACATGCAGATACCACCGTGCGATTTTCAAAGGATAATGGTTTTTATTATTACCTGAATAATGGCGCTAATTTCCTTTTGTTTAACCTGGTAAAAAGATGCGAATTGCTTTCTGCAAAAGATGGGAATCTGAAATTGGATTTTCTGGGTAAAGCGGGTGTAGGCCCCGTTATACCACACGTAGAAAACAGTTTCTTCGGTGGCGCCAACACACCGCATTTTCAGTTGGGCGGGTGGAACATGGGTGTTGAAGCGACAGTAAAAGCAACCTTTTTTAAATATGCTTTTATTGAGTATGCCAATAAGCTGGATTATGCCCGCTACTCCCATCTTAAAATTTACAAAGGAACCGCCAAACACGCTTTTGGCACCTATGAAATGATATTGAGCATAGGAGTTAATTTACCAGTAGGGAAGCACGCCGCTTTATAATTTTCACCAGCAATTGAGTATTGACTTTATTTGTAGTTGCAGTATTTTGCAGCTACAATTACATACCATGCGTATTATCTCTTATAATGTTAATGGCATCAGGGCGGCAATTAAAAAGGGGTTTTTAGAGTGGCTGAAAACCGATCCTGCCGATATTATTTGTGTTCAGGAAACCAAAGCGCAAAAAGAAAATGTAGATCATACAAGGTTCAATGAGCTGGGTTATTACGACTACTGGTTCAGTGCGCAAAAAAAAGGATATAGTGGTGTGGCGGTGTTTACCCGCATTAAACCCGACCATATTGAATATGGCACGCAACACAAAGTAAGCGATGATGAAGGAAGGGTTTTGCAACTGGATTTCGGCGATATACGATTAATCAACGCTTATTTTCCTTCGGGCACCAGCGGCGAAGAAAGACAGAAATTCAAATACGAATGGCTGGATGAATTTTTTACTTATCTCAACAAACTGCGTTTACAATATCCCAAACTGATTTTGTGTGGCGATTATAATATTGCCCATAAAGAGATAGATATTCATGATCCGAAAGGCAATAAAAAATCATCTGGTTTTTTGCCTGAGGAAAGAGTATGGATGGATAAGTTTTTTGAGGCGCAATGGATAGATAGCTTTCGTCATTTTTGCGCTGATCCCCATCGGTACAGTTGGTGGAGCCAGCGTTTTCCCGGCGTTCGTTTAAACAATAAGGGCTGGCGTATTGATTATATTAATGTAACAAAAGGGCTGAAAGATCAATTAATTGCCGCCGAAATATACCCCGATGTAAAACATAGCGATCACTGCCCGGTATACCTTGAAATAGAATCATAAAGTATTGCCATGATACGCACCTGCTGCCGGGTTAATTGTAATGTGCGTATGGCTGGTCAGAGATGAAAGGAGAGAAGTAAAAGAATCTTTAATGGCTTAGCTGTTTATAATATGATTGTATATAACATTACCACAAAAATCCTCCCTCAAATTAAAGAACAATGGCTGCACTGGCAAACCAATGAACATATTCCTGAAATTATGGCTACAGGCTTGTTTGATGAATACAAAGTTTACCGTTTGATGGAGCAGGATGAATCGGAAGGGCTCACTTTTACGGTTCAGTATTTTACTTCTTCCTGGCAGCGGTACCAGCAATATGTAGATACCTGTTCTGCTTCCGCGCGTAAAAAAGCTGTGGATAAGTGGGGAAATCAATGCATTGCTTTCAGAACAGTTATGCAGCTTGTGGACTAATTGTGGAAAAGAATTAAAAACAATTTGGTGAATTGAAATTTATTGTAAATTCCCTTAAAACCCTTAACCGGCAAGCATTTCAATTATCAGGTCGTGAAACGTAGTGCCAGCAAGGATTTTGGCTTGTTTTGCTGTTTAGTGCCGGCTATTCAGACAGGCTGTTTCAGCATGTAATCCTTATCCGGTGCGGGTTCCGAAAGGAAATTGCATAAGGTTAAAAAGCGTAAAAAAATTTTGTTGGATGCAAAAAGCATCTATATTTGTTTTTCCTAAATAAAATTCTAAAAACGCTCTATCATGAACAAAGCTGAATTAATCGCAAAGATTGCAGATGATGCAGGCATCACAAAAACTCAGGCTAACGATTCTTTGGATTCTTTTATTGAAGCGGTTACCAAAACCCTTAAAGGCGGTGGTAAAGTAACGCTTGTTGGCTTCGGAACGTTCTCTGTTTCCAAACGTGCTGCACGCAATGGCCGCAACCCACAAACTGGCGCTGTTATTAAGATCAAAGCTAAAAAAGTTGCCCGCTTTAAAGCCGGTAAAGAATTGTCTGCAAAATTGTAATTCCAGCAGTAAGAACATTTTAAGCAGGATGCACCGGTTGTATCTTGCTTTTTTTATTTTTGCCGGGAGGTATAAAACTATTTTTTCAAAACAATAAACATCAGTAATATGGGAAGAGGTGATAAAAAAACAAAAAAGGGGAAAATATCGCAGGGATCATTTGGCAAAAGCCGCCCCGCTAAACCTGCTAAAGCCAAGACCGCCCCAAAAAAGCCAGAATAGCACGGCAGGCTGAGAGCTTATAGCTTATGGTTTGTAGCTTGTTACAGGTTACAGGTTTCAGGTTTCAGGTTACAGGTTACAGGGAAGCACAGACACAATCCGTTGATTGCTTATACCTGTAACCTGGATACCTCATACCTGACACCTCCTACGGCGCAAGCCGTTCTATTTTCCATTCATTATTATTTTGCAAAGTATATTGTATGCGATCATGTAAACGGCCCGGTCTGCCCTGCCAGAACTCCATAATTACCGGACGAACAATATACCCTCCCCAGTAATCGGGTCTTTTAATCGTTTTGCCGGATAATCGTTTTTTATTTTTTTCATACCGTTCATCTATCCATTCCCTGCTTTCTATTACCCGGCTTTGCGGCGATGTAACTGCGCCAATACGGCTTTCTTCGGGTCGCGATTGAAAATAAGTATCACTTTCTTCAGGTGTTGCTTTTTGAACCAGTCCGGTGATACGCACCTGCCGTTCCAGCTCTTTCCAGAAAAAAACCAGGCAGGCCTTGGGATTATTGTCTAATTGCTGCGCCTTAAAGCTTTCGTAGTTGGTGAAGAACATAAATCCTTTTTCGGAAAAGCCCTTTAACAAAACGATACGTGCCGATGGAATACCATCCGGTGAAGCGGTGGCAAGCGCCATAGCATTTACTTCATCAATTTCAGACAGCACAGCTTCCTGCCACCACTTGTTAAACTGTTTAACGGGATCATCTTCTGCATCATCTTCCAATAAAACTTTTTGGGAATAATTAAGACGGATGGTGGCTATTTCACTTTTCATAATATGTAAACTGTTTAATGATCGGAACCGCAAAGGTAATTGCAAATAAGATTGTTTTATTTGGCGCATGCCTGCTTTTGCCGCGTCAATCATTTTATTTTTGCAGCATTGTATCTCTTTGTAATACGATTCTTAATGGGAAAAAATGTTCGTACCGTATTGTTGCTTTCTCCATGGATCATACCGGAAGGTAAGCCAGCGGTGAATTTACTGAAAATTGAAAAAAAAGATAAAGCAACAAGTTACAGCACTGCTGCTCTGGAATGGTCTGTGGTAAGAAAGCATTTCAGGGATTATCCCAAACCACTCAGGGATATACTGATGAATTGCTGCACGGAGGCTTTGGCCGAAACCCGTTCGGCTATAAAAAAAACTTTTGCACTGAAGAGAAATGAGGAAGCGTTTGATGTATTCTCAGGTAAAAATTTTGTCAAATACTGGCATAAAATACTTGACGCGTTTCAGCCTTATTTTCCCTTAATAAAATGGTATCATCAAAAGCAGCAACCCGGTAAAAAAACATTGCTTACCGCCCCTTGCAGCTTCAGCAGTTTTAAACCTAAGCTAAGCTTTGAGGTATCTAAGGAGGAGGAGCGGCTTCACCTAAAAATCAATGTGCATATTCATAACAATGTTTACCCGATAGAAATATTTACCCGTACCCATTTTTTATTAGAAAGTAAAAATGAATATTTTATACTGTCTTATACCGATTATCTTACCCTCGAAAAACTGCAGTGGGTAAATGGGGAGCAGTATGAAAATGCGCCTGATCTGTTCGCCCTGCACGTATTGGCTCCGCTGGAAGAACGCTATACCGTAAACCGGAACAATCATTTCTCTAAGTATGAACTTGCGGTGGTTCCTGTTAACCGGCTTATGTTAAGCGAGCTGAATAACGCTTTTTTGATGCTTACCCCGCAATGGCTATACAACGGGCATTTAATTGACGGAGAATGGAAAGATCGTTTTGAAGTAAAAGTGGAAGGGGCTATACAGGTGATGAAGAGAAATAGGGAAGCCGAAACGAGTTTCATTCAAACGCTGGTTGCTCTTCATCCAAATTTTATCAACCAGCGCAACGGTTACTTTTACCTGTCTTTTGCTGATGCACAAAAAAAACAATGGTTCCTCAAAGTATATCACCAGTTGCTGCAAATGGATATTGAAATAGCGGGTATGGATATGCTCCGGCATTTTCGCTATTCTTCCCATGCAGCAGTAACTACCATGAAACCAATAAGTGAAGATGAAAACGTCCTGTTGTTTGAAATGGAATTGTTGTTCGGGGAAGAGAAAATACCATTGAATGAATTACAAAGAATGTTATTGGCCGGACAAAAAGCGGTTTTATTAAAAGACGGGTCATTGGGCATACTCGGGGAAGAATGGCTGGGGGAATATGCGTCCATTGTTAAACACAGCAAGATAAAAGGCAATACAATTGAATTGCTTCGCTGGATGGCGGTAGCAAAGCAGGACTCTGAAACAGAAACACCTGAGCTGAAGCTGGCTATTCAAAATAGCTGGTGGCAAAAATGGAAGCATTGGCAAACAAACGCCGGACAATTGTATATACTTCCGCCAACCATAAATGCTACGCTCCGGCCCTATCAGCAAAAAGGGTACGAATGGATGTTATTGCTAAATGAAATAGGTGCGGGCGCCTGCCTGGCCGATGATATGGGTTTGGGTAAAACCCTGCAGGCCATTTGTGCAATCGTTCATATTATTGAAAAACTTCCCGCTTCAAAGCATATAATCATTTGTCCCGCATCGCTGGTTTACAACTGGCAGCAGGAACTGGAGCGCTTTGCCCCTGGCATACGAGCTGTTGTGTATCACGGCGCCTTACGGCAAAAAGAACAACTTACAGATACGCAGGTGCAGGTTATTATTACTACTTATCATACCATGCGGAGCGATGTGGAGCTGATCGGTGAGCAGACTTACGGAGTTGCCGTAATTGATGAAAGCCATAATATAAAAAATCCGGCTACCCAGATAGCGCAGGCGGTAATGAAACTGCAGTCCGTTTTTCGGTTGGCCTTAAGCGGTACCCCGGTAGTGAACAACACGTTTGACCTGTATACACAGCTTAATTTTGCTGTGCCGGGTTTATTCGGAAGCCGCGAGTTCTTTAAAAGAGAATACGCCGATCCTATAGATAATAACCAGGATGAAGAGAAAATAGCTACATTAAAAAAACTTACCGCGCCATTTATACTGCGCCGCACCAAGGAGCAGGTGGCAAAGGATTTGCCGGAGAAAACCGAGTCCATTTTGTGGTGTGAAATGAACGGATTGCAAAGAAATGTATATGAAGAGATTTTAGTGCAAACCCGCAGCAGTATTTTCCTGGAGATCAAAAAAAGCGGGCTGGCAAAAAGTAAGTTATCAATCCTGCAGGGCATGACGAAACTCCGGCAGGTGTGCAGTTCGCCTTTATTGCTGGCTGATAAGGAGTTGCAGCATTGCACCGAATCAATAAAAACGGAAGTATTAATGGAGGAGTTGAATAATATTCTGGGCAACCATAAAGCACTTGTTTTTTCACAGTTCAGTTCCATGCTGCACTTACTTGCCGGCGAATGTAAAAAAAGAGGATTGGAGTTTTATCATTTCGACGGGCAAACGCCTCCTGCCAAAAGAACGGAGATGGTGAACGCATTTCAAAAGGAAGACAATAAGGTTAATTTATTTCTGATAAGTCTGAAGGCGGGAAATACAGGGCTTACGCTTACCTCCGCCGACTATGTGTTTTTATTTGATCCCTGGTGGAATACCGCTGTGGAGGCTCAGGCGATAGACCGTACGCACCGCATCGGACAAACAAAAAACGTATTCGCTTATAAAATGATTTGTAAAGATACCATCGAAGAAAAAATAATTACCCTGCAGCAAAAGAAAAAGAAACTCTCTGAAGATCTTGTATCAGCCGATGAAGGTTTTGCCAAATCGCTTACTGAAGAAGATGTGCAATACCTTTTTAGTTAAGTCCGGCTGTTTCCTGTAACGGCGTATTGTTATTACTTTACAAGGGTACCTACTTTTTCA
Organism: Agriterribacter humi; assembly: GCF_009192765.1. Taxonomy (GTDB): domain Bacteria; phylum Bacteroidota; class Bacteroidia; order Chitinophagales; family Chitinophagaceae; genus Agriterribacter; species Agriterribacter humi. The sequence goes on from NZ_VOHQ01000003.1 coordinate 379,322, forward strand.
CCCTTCACCACACGGAGCAGGTTGCCTGGCTTATTCATATCGAAAACAATGATGGGTAGTTTGTTTTCCATGCAAAGCGTAAAAGCAGTCATATCCATCACCTTCAGGTTTTTGTCAATGCATTCTTTAAAGCTGACGGTTTCATATTTAGTAGCTGATGGATTTTTTTCAGGATCGGCAGTATATATACCGTCAACCCTTGTTCCCTTTAAAATTACATCCGCTTTTATTTCTATCGCCCGTAAGGAACCTGCGGTATCTGTAGTAAAGTAGGGGTTACCTGTGCCTGCGCCAAAAATCACTATTCTTTTTTTCTCAAGATGGCGCATCGCTCTTCTGCGAATATAAGGCTCGGCAATCTGTTCCATTTTAATGGCACTCAGTAAGCGGGTAAATAAGCCTGCCTTTTCGAGCGAGGCCTGCAATGCCATGCCATTAATAACGGTAGCAAGCATGCCCATATAATCCCCATGAGCCCTTTCTATTCCTGTTTCCGATTCGTTCATGCCCCGGTAAATATTTCCGCCGCCAATTACAATAGCTACTTCCACGCCGGCATCATGCACCGACTTGATTTCAGTAGCGAAGCTGGTTAAAATATCAGGATCTAATCCAAAACCGCTGTTGCCTATTAATGATTCTCCGGATAATTTAAGCAGGATACGTTTGAATTTTTGTTGCATGCGGGTGAAATTTTCGCTGCGAAGATAGGGGAAATTATGAATGACAGCAGCCTGCCATTGGAAGGAGTGTAGCTCGCCGAAAGCAGATATATGTCCTGGGAAGACGACTTTTTATATTTGCTAAAAAGACATCAACCCCTGAAAGGTTGACATCTTTTTAATATTGAAAAATAATTTAGAAAAAATTCCTTTAGAGGATTTTGCTGTTATTTGCCCGCTTTTTTTGCCAATTTTGAAGCTACTTTCCTGTTGGCTGTATTCTTTTTATTGGCCAGTTGTAATTGTGTTTTACGGATGCGAAGCCTTCTTTTAGCTGCTTCAGCGGCTTTCAAAACAGCATCTTCAAAAATGTAAGATTTGGTTTTAATGTATTCGTCTTTACCCGGAATGCGAATATTGAGCGTACAGTTCACTACTTCATTTTTACCTTTTACTTCATTCAGCAGCGTTACTTCTATTTCCTGGATGTCTTTATAATACCTGTTGAGCGAACCCAGCTTTTTGGTCACGAATTCTTTCAAAGAAGGACTTGCTCTGTGTCCGGGCGTTTCAATACGGAATTTCATAATCGAATGCTTTTAATATATGACCTACAAACATAAGCACGTTAAAGAAAGAAAAGGATGATTCCCGACAACTTTTCAATTGATTCCCATCAGGTGTTAAAACGAATGCCGGTTGCTCATGGAAATATATACTTCAGTGCTCAGGTAATTCTTACTTAAAGTTTTACGCAAACTTCCCCAGCACCTTCCGCATCTCTTCCACTATTAAATCATTACATAAATTGCCTATACTTCCCTCATGCGTGTGGTGGAGTTGTTTTTTATAATCGAAATTAAATGCTCCCTTTTCTATGTCGTTTCCTACCTGGCGGTATGCATCGCGGAAGGAAATGCCTTTATTTACCAGTTCATTCACAGCTTCTACACTAAAAAGGTATCTGTATTTTTCATCATCCAGTATATTATCCTTAATGCTGATATGGGATAGCATCAATACCGCCATTTGAATGCAGGCTTTCAGTTCCTCAATGGCAGGAAATAATATTTCCTTCGTAAGCTGGAGATCGCGGTGATAGCCCGATGGTAAATTATTGATTAGAAGGGTGAGCTCATTGGGTGTAGATTGAATACGGTTGCACTTCGCCCGTATCAGTTCAAATACATCGGGATTTTTTTTGTGCGGCATAATGCTGCTGCCCGTTGTCAATTCATTTGGAAAAGAAATGAAACCGAAGTTCTGGTTCATATATAAACAGGCATCCATTGCCAGCTTGCTTAAGGTTGCAGCAACGGTACTCAAACCTGTAGCTACTAACTTTTCTGTTTTACCCCGGCTCATTTGGGCATATACGGAATTATAGTGGGGAGAGGCAAACTGCAACAATTGTGTAGTTAATGTTCTGTTTAGCGGAAATGAAGAACCATAGCCTGCGCCACTACCCAATGGATTTTTATTGGCTACATGATAGGCGGCTGCCAGCATTTCCAGATCATCCGTCAGACTTTCTGCATAAGCGCCAAACCATAGCCCAAATGATGAGGGCATGGCAATTTGCAGATGTGTGTATCCCGGTAATAATTTATCCTTATACTTTTCGCTTTGGTCAATCAGTAAATCAAACAATCCTTTTACTTCATCTTTGATATTCAAAATTTCTGCCCGCAGGTATAATTTCAAATCAACGGCTACCTGGTCGTTGCGGCTTCTGCCACTATGTATTTTCTTGCCTGCTTCGCCTATGCGTTGGGTTAACAGGTATTCCACCTGGGAGTGCACATCTTCTATACCTTCTTCTATAGTGAATTTTTGCTGGTCAATGTCTCCAAGAATAATTTCCAGCCCCTTTACGGCCTGCTCCCCGTCTGCTTTGGTCATCAGCCCTGCTTCCTGCAGCATTTTTACATGGGCTACAGACCCCTGTACATCGTAGCGGGCAAGCAGCAGATCAAATTCTTTGTCGCGGCCTACCGTAAATTTTTCAATCAGTTCGTTCGTTGAAGCGTTGTCTTTTTGCCAAAGTTTCATGTGTGTAAGTTACAAGTTGCAGGTTTCAAGTCGCAGGGTTGAATACAAGCGTCTCAGGTTTTAGATACGGGAAATTCGTTAAGGTTTGCTGAAACTCACTGAATATACGTTGATCTTTTCGCTAAGAGATTCATATTCTGCCCTGATTCTTTTATAATTATTTTCGTCTTTTAATGATTGTGTTTCAAAAAGAAAATCCAAATGTATTATTGTTTCATCGCATTCAGAATGTGCGTATACCAGAAATTTTATAACATCCGCCTTGTATCTCTTTCTGCCATATCCTTCAACAATGGAAGAAGTAACACTTTTCGAAGAACGTCTTATTTGTGATCCTTCCTCATACAATTCAAATTTTGGTAATGTCAACGTGATCTTATGAATTTCAATCGCCAGTTGTTTTGATTCTGCATATATCTGCAGATCATGCTAACTTTTCATGGTTGAATATTTCAATAAAAATACAAAACAAATGTTTGCGGTACATTACGTACTTCCCTGCCCCCTGTAACCTGGAACTTTCACCCTGCATTACGTATTTCCCCTGTACCTTGCATCTTGTACCCTGCAACCCGCTCTACAATAGTTTTTCCAGCAACTTCACATACAACTCAATCCCTTCTTTTATTTCATCAATATATATGTATTCATCTGCTGTATGACTTCTTGCCGAATCACCCGGCCCCATTTTTAATGCAGGGAAGGGGATCAGGGCCTTATCTGAAGTTGTGGGGGATCCATAACAGGTTCTGCCTGCTTCCAGCCCGGCTTTAACGATCGGGTGGTCTAAAGCGATGGAAGATGACTTCAGGCGCAAGCTTCTTGGCTGTACATCACAGGTTACATTGCTTTTGATGATATCCAGTATTTCTTCAAAGGTATACAGCTCATTTACTCTTATATCGGTTACAAAGCTGCATTGCGATGGCACCACATTATGCGCTTTATTTTCCGTTTCAATAACGGTGATACTCATCTTTACAGGTCCTAAAAAATCCGATACCCGCGGAAAACGGAAGTTGCTGAACCATTCAATGTCTTTTATGGCCTTGTAAATGGCGTTATCTCCTTCTTCCCGCGCCGCATGCCCGGCAATACCGGTAGCGATACAATCCAATACCAGTAAGCCTTTTTCAGCCACTGCCATCTGCATTTGCGTAGGCTCGCCTACTAACGCAAAGGCCCACTGTCTTCCGGGTGGATTGAATGAAGGATTATTCAGCATGTACTCAATGCCATTTTTACCGGAAATCTCTTCTTCTGCGCTGGCTGCATATACGAGATTGTATTTCAGATCGGCACGATCATAAAAAAATAAAAAGGAAGCCAGCAGCGCAACCAGCGGCCCGCCTGCATCATTGCTTCCCAATCCATACAGCTTCCCATCTTTTTCAAGAGGATTGAAGGGGTTGAGTGAATATGCTTTATTGGGTTTTACCGTATCGTGATGCGAGTTAAGCAGGATAGTGGGTTTGCTTTCATCAAAATATTTGTTTGAGGCGTATATATTATTGCCAATGCGGAAATGCGCTATTCCTTTATTGGCAAAAAACAAACCTATTATACCGGCAGTTTGATCTTCTTCCCTGCTGAAAGAGGGAGTGGTGATCAGTTCTTTTAACAAATGAATTGCTTCGGCGGCTAATATGGAAATGAGTTTACTCATTGGTGATGGTTGTGCCGGCGCTGCCATTAAGCAATAGCTCCAGTGTTTCCGCTTTTCCGATAACCACCTTTTTTACACCGCTGTTCAGTGCTGCAAAAGCATTATCCAATTTGGGAATCATACCGGCAAATATTTTTTGTTGCGATTTTAATTCCTGGTAAAAAGAGGGGTTGATTTCTTTAATTACCGTTGTGTCGTCTTCAGTATCTAACAGCACGCCGCTTTTCTCAAACGAATAGATAAGCGTTACATTATAGAAAGTGGAGAGCGCTTTGGCCGTTTCCTGCGCAATGGTATCGGCATTGGTATTGAGCAATTGCCCTTTTTTGTCGTGGGTTATGGGAGCAAGCACTACCGCAAAATTTTGTTCCAGTAAAGTTTTTAGAAATGCTGCATTTACTTCATCCACATCCCCGGCAAAACCGTAGTCCGTATTTCCGGCTACTATTCTTTTGTGGGCAAGTATAGCATTGCCATCCGCGCCACTGAGCCCTATCGCGTTGCAGCCATTGGCCTGCAACTGTGCTACAATGTTTTTATTGATATAACCTGCATATACCATAGTAACAATCTTCAATGTTTCTGCATCGGTAATTCTTCTTCCTTCAACCAGTTGCTGTTTGATGCCCGCTTTTTCTGCGAGTTTGGTCGCTAACTTTCCACCGCCATGCACCAGGATAAGCGCAGTGCCGGTATTGAGCGCAGCGAAAGATTCAAGGAAAGAACACAGCATTCTATCATCATCAATGATGTTTCCGCCAATCTTTATTACGTAAAGCGATGGTTTGCCCCCATCCCCCGACTGTACCGGAACGGGCAGGCCTAAAGGAAGGCTTGTAAGCTTATGTATAGTTTGCGATATTGCAGCCAATGTAAGTGTCAAATTATTAATTATTTCTTCATTTTTAAATCTTAATAGATTTTCTTCCATAATATTTCTTCGGCAGGCGTCATTTTGTTACGCAACGCTTTGGCTCTTTCAAAAATCAGGTTGCCTGCACCATAGAACATATTGCTTTCCCCGACTCCCTTTCCACCCTCTCCTCCCGAAGGGACGCTATAATATTTATTTGAAAGGAATATTTCCACTTTGCATTTTATTGTAGTTATGCAAATTATTTTGCTCTTGCCAGCGCCCCTCTAAGAGATGGCGGTTAACATTTCTGACAAAACCGCCTGTGCCGCCCATACCCGGTTGGAAGCCTGCAGCGTAACAATACTGCTGGATCCGTCTAATATTTCATCGCTCAGTTCCACATTTCTTCTTACTGGCAGGCAGTGCATTACTTTTGCATTACTGGTTAAGCTTAATTTTTCATTCGTCAGCATCCACTCCGGGTCATTGCAATATATTTTTCCGTAATCCTTATATGTACTCCAGTTTTTTACATATACAAAATCGGCGTCTTTCAGCGCCTCTTCCTGGTTATGTGTTATAGCTGCACCCTTCGTAAATTTTTCATCCAACTCGTAATCTTCAGGATGAGTAATCGTAAAATCAGCTTCTCCCCATGCATTCACCCATTGCGAAAAACTATTGGCTACACACTGAGGCAATGCTTTTACATGCGGGGCCCAGGCGAGCACAATTTTGGGTTTGCAATTTGTGATTTGTGGTTTGTGGTTTTGCAGAACCTCAGTAATAGTTATAATATCCGTTAAGCTTTGTAAAGGGTGTAATGTGGCGCTTTCAAGACTTACTACAGGAATACCGGCATATTTAATAAACTGATTGATGTATAACTCGCTGTAATCGTCTTCCCTGTTTTTTAAAGAAGGAAAAGTACGGATACAAAGGATATCAAAATATTTGCCCATAATAGGAGCCGCATCTTTTACATGTTCCACTTTATTTCCGCTCATGATGGCTTCATCTTCAAATTCCAAAGCCCAGCCTTCGCTGCCTACATTAAATACGATTGCTTCCATCCCTAAATTCTGCGCAGCAATTTGCGTGCTTAAACGGGTTCGCATGCTGGGGTTCAGAAATAACAGGCCTATGCGTTTATTGAGTCCCCTTGTTTTGTGCATGAACGGATCTGCCTTGTATGTTAAAGCCAGCTTTGCCAAAGCATTAATATCATTTACGTCATTTGCAGAAACAAACCGGGCAATGCCGGATGGTGGAATTTGGAGCAGTTCTTTTGATTCGAAACCCATTTCTTAATGATTATAAAAGCGTACAATATTTTTATAAGTCTTTTCTTCTTCTTATTCTAAAGTGCATGTGGCTATGCTTCCTGAACAACCATAGCGGCAATTTCTTCTTTGATAGCCTCAATAAAATCTTCAGCGTCTCTTTTTTTCAAAGCCAAAGAAGGCAATAAGCGGATGACATTGGGCTTGGCCTCTCCCGTAAATATTTTCTGGTTCAGCAACAAATTCTTTTTTAAATCTTTCAATGCCTCAGGCACATCAAATCCAATCATCAAACCCCTGCCACGAACATTTTTCAGTTCAGGAATATTCTTTAATGCTTCTTTCAAATATTTACCCACCATTACCGCATTGCCTAATAATTTTTCCGATTCTAATACTTCTAATACGGCCAGCCCTGCAGCACAGGCTAAATGGTTACCGCCAAATGTGGTGCCCAACTGAAAATGTTTGGGCTTAATATGCGGTGCAATAATAATACCCGCTACCGGAAATCCGTTGCCCATGCCTTTGGCCATGGAATAGATGTCGGCTTTTACGCCGGCAAAATCGTGACTGAAAAATTTCCCTGTTCTTCCATAACCACATTGCACACTATCGGCAATGTATACTGCACCATATTCATCACATAAACTGCGGATCTTTTTCAAAAAGCTGTCTTCCGCCACATTAATGCCGCCAACCCCCTGTATGCCTTCTATAATAACTGAAGAAATTTCTTTGCCATTTTTTACAAAGCAATCTTCTAAAGCCTGTTCATCGTTGAACGGAAGAAAGAGTACATTCCCGGTTTCATTTATGGGAGCGACATAATTTTTATTATCCGTAACGGACACCGCTAATGATGTACGTCCGTGAAAAGATTTACTGAAAGCCACTACCTTTTTTCGGCCGTTATGAAAGGAGGCCAGTTTTAAAGCATTTTCATTGGCTTCGGCGCCGCTGTTGCACAAAAAAAGCTGATAGTCTTCCTTGCCGGATAACTTTCCAAGTTTGGTTGCCAGTTCCTGCTGCAGGGGAATTTTAATGGAATTGGAATAGAAAGCTATTTTTTTTAGTTGGTCTTCTATGCGCTGAACCCAATGGGGGTGTGTATGCCCTATGGAAATAACGGCATGTCCGCCATACAGGTCAAGGTATTGCTCTCCTTTATCATCCCACACATAAGAACCTTTGGCTTTTACAATATTGATATTGTTGATGGGATAAACGTTGAATAAGTTCATGGTATTAAAATATTTTTTTTGGTGTAGGGTATTAGGTGTACGGTATAGGGCCTAAGGTGTAGGGTATAAGGTGCATGCTGCTATCGCAAAAATTTTAGGAATGCTATCAGCATTCCTCTGGTCTCATTTATCATTTTGTTTACTATTGTGTATTCCGCATGGTTAATATAGCTCAGTTCAGATGCGGCAAAGCAACAATAGTCAGTTTCGTTTACCGATCCTAATGAATTATTAAGAAAGTGAGCAAAGTCTTTCTCTGTATCCCTTCCACATACTTCTGCAATATTCAGTGGTATAGACAGTGCCGCTCTTTGTAATTGAGAGGTCAGTTCGTATTTTTCTTTCCTATGAAATTTCACCACAATAACTTTTTTAATATGCAAATACAATTCATGTGATTTCCTCCATACTTCAAGCTTTTTATAGTCTCTCATAACTGGTGTTTTAGTTAGCAAACTTTATTGAGAAGAATATTTCTCCTTACAACCTCACACCCTACACCCACCTCTCTAGAAACCTGTTGCCTTCAACTTCAGTCCTGCCGCTTCGTTTAATCCAAACACCAGGTTCATGTTTTGAACGGCCTGCCCGCAGGCACCCTTCAATAAATTATCGGTAATGGAATGCACCACCAGCTTGGTACCTACTTTTTCTAACTGAACAACGCATTTATTGGTATTGACCACCTGTTTTAAAAATATTGGTACATCACTTACCATAGTAAATAATTGATCTTTATAAAAATCTTTATACAACCGGATCAGCTCTTCATACGAACGCTCACAATGTACAGTGGAACTTATAAAAATGCCACGTGTAAAATCCCCGCGCCAGGGCACAAAATTAAGTTGTTGCTCACGACCATTGGGCGGTGACACCTGCATAAGCGACTGTGCAATTTCCCCGAGATGCTGGTGGGTTAAAGTTTTGTATGCCTGTATATTGTTTGCCCGCCAGCTAAAATGAGCAGTGGATGAAAGGCTTTGCCCGGCGCCGGTGCTGCCGGTGATGCCCGTAGTATACACTTCCTCTAACAACCCGGCCTTTGCTAAAGGGAGTAACCCTAATTGTATAGCGGTTGCAAAGCAGCCGGGATTGGCTATGTCGTGTGCGGACTGTATTGCTTCCCTGTTTATTTCAGGTAAGCCGTATACAAAATTTCGTTTGCCAATTGTGGACTGAGCGGTGAGCCGGAAATCATTTGCGAGGTCTATGATTTTGGTATGCTCCGCCACTGTATTTTCTGAAAGGAATTTTCTTGACTCGCCATGGCCCAGGCATAAAAACAAAACATCAAGATTGCCATTTTGTACGGGAGTAAGGTCGTTGGTGAATATTAAATCCGTATCCCCCAGCAGGTCCTGGTGAACCGAATAAAGTGGTTTACCTGCATTGCTGCGGCTGTGAATAAAAGAAAAATCCACATCCGGATGATTCAGTAATAACCTGATCAATTCCCCGCCGGTATATCCTGCGCCGCCTATTATTCCTGCTTTTATTTTCATGTTTATAGTGGTGTCATGTTTATCATAAAACGAGGTATTTTTTTCCACGCATGCACGAATGTTCGTGCATGCGTGACTATATCTTTGATAATTTACGCTTACTTAACAGTAGTATGAGGTTTAAGAAATAAGCTATAAGGTATCATATCCTCCACCTTATACCTGTTTATTTACCAAATGATGTATAGCAACCTGGTTGCCAAATATTTTGCTGAATCCTCTTACATCTTCACCGGTGAAACCAGTATTCATCTCGCCATACTTTCCAAACCTGCTGTTCATTAAATCATAAGGCGATTCAATACCAATGATCTGGAAACGGTAAGGCAACAACTGAACAAATACTTCACCGGTAACATTTTGCTGCGAATTTTCTAAAAACGCTTCAATATTCCGCATTACAGGATCCAGTATCTGTCCTTCGTGCAACCAGTTGCCGTAAAACTGCGCCAACTGGTCTTTCCAGTTAAGCTGCCATTTGGTAAGCACATGCTTTTCCAGTGCATGATGCGCTTTTAATATAACCATGGGTGCAGCTGCTTCAAATCCTACACGTCCTTTTATGCCAATAATGGTATCCCCTACATGAATATCGCGCCCTATGCCATAAGGGCCGGCAATGGTTTGCAGGTATTGAATGGCTTCTGTGGGATGACCAAAATGCTGGTTATTCACCCCGGTTAGCTCGCCCTTTGTAAAACTTAGTTTTACTTCCCTTGCATCCGATGCGGTAACCTGTGTAGGCCACGCTTCTTCGGGTAATATGCCTTTGGATGATAAAGTTTCTTTACCGCCTACACTTGTGCCCCACAGCCCTTTATTAATGGAGTATACGGCTTTTTCAAAATTCATCTGTACTCCTTTGTCCTTAAGGTAAGCTATTTCTGCTTCACGGCTTAGTTTCAGGTCGCGGATAGGAGTAATGATCTCAACACCGGGAATCATAATATGGAAGATCATATCAAACCGCACCTGGTCATTGCCCGCCCCTGTGCTGCCATGCGCCACCGCATCGGCATGCAGCTTTTTTGCATGTTCTGCAATATGCAGCGCCTGGCTCAGTCTTTCTGCGCTTACGCTTAAAGGATAGGTATTGTTTTTTAATACATTTCCGTAAACCAGGTATTTGATAATACTGTCATAATACGATGATACAGCGTCAACAGTAGTATGCGTTTTTACTCCAAGGGCATAAGCGTGTGCTTCAATTTTCTTCAGCTCATCGCCGGTAAAGCCGCCGGTATTTACAATAACAGAATGTACTTCATAGCCTTTGTCTTCACTTAAATACTTTACACAATAGGATGTATCCAATCCACCACTAAAGCCCAGAACAATTTTTTTCATTACTTTTTACTTTTTAAACTGATATACGCCGAAAGAATATATTCCGGAACTGCAAATCTACAGGTTAAAGAAAAAATGCAATATTGTCTTCATATTTCGCCCGCTTTTGGATTCTTCTTTTTCCTTCCTTAAAAAAGGCTGCAGCAGTTTCCATTTTTTTATACGCATAAAGCGCTCATACAATTTTGAATGTTGCTGAAATGCTTCTTTGGTTTCTTCCGGTTCGTAATGGTCTTTGGGATCATAGAGCATAGCAGTACAAAAGCAGTTCTTCCGCTCCTTACTCATCAATATATCATAGTTTACACAATTTTTGCAACCCGCCCAAAAAGCCTCATCCTGCGTTAATTCTGAATAAGTAACCGGTTCATACCCCAATTCGGAATTGATTTTCATTACCGCCAAACCAGTAGTAAGTCCAAATATCTTTGCTTCAGGATATAATTTACGGCTCAGTTCAAATATTTTTCTTTTAATAGCGCGTGCTAATCCGCCTTTTCTGAAAGGGGGCGCTACAATGAGCCCGGAGTTGGCTACGTATTCGCCATGGCTCCAGGTCTCGATATAGCAAAATCCTGCCCAAATCCCTTCTTTATTAAAGGCGATCACCGCCTTGCCTTCACGCATTTTTTGTTGTATGTATTCGGGGCTTCTTTTGGCTATACCTGTTCCCCGGGCTTTGGCTGAAGAAGCCATTTCATCGCAAATGATCTGTGCAAAGCTGAGGTGGCTTTCATTGGCAATGAGTATCTGAAATTGTTCCTGCGTTTTCATTCTTTTTGTTCCTTAATAGCAAGTGATAGAAGGGGATAACTGCCACCATGCCGCCATCAGCTTTTCTGATGCGGTGTTTTTTCCATAACGGTGGGTGTGCTATGGTAAAATGTATCAACGTCGTACCCGAAAGGGCGTTTGGGGACAGAAAAAAACTGCTCCTGGCAGAACAGGAAAAACCCCACGCAATGTAGCGTTTGCCCTGGCAAACACATCAGCGAGTACTGTGGTGAGATTTTTTTGCATTATAGCTACGCTTTAATAAGTTTTTGACGATGCAAAGAAAATACTTTTTTTACTTGCAGGGGTATTTTTTATGTGAAATTTTGAAAATGTAAGATAAATCTATAAACGAACCGGCACACTATGTACAGCGGCACTTATTTCTTTTATAAGAGAAACGTCTTTTTCTATGGCATTGCCTACCACTATTACATCTGCGCCCGCTTTGCAGTTAAGATAGGCCTTTTCAGGATTGGTGATGCCTCCCCCAACAACAAGGGGTACCTCAATTACGTTGGCTACCCCGGCAATCATTGCTTCGGTAATGGGCCATTCAGCGCCGCTGCCCGCATCCATATATATGAGTTTCATGCCCAGCATTTCACCCGCCATGGCAGTGCACATGGCAATTTCATTTTTATTGGACGGTATGGGGCTGGCATTGCTGATATAGGAAACCGTTGTGGGAGCACCGCCATCAATGACCATATAACCCGTTGAAATAATTTCCAGTCCGCTTTGCTTCACAAATGGGGCCGAAATTACATGTTGTCCTATCAGCAATTCGGGGTTTCTGCCCGAAATCAGGGAGAGGTAAAGCAGCGCATCGGCAAAGCGGGTAACCTGCGAAGGGGTGCCGGGAAAAAGTATGACCGGTATGCTGCATTGCTTTTTGATCTGTTTCACTACTTCATCTAAGTGATTGCTGATTACCAGGCTTCCTCCTACTAATAAATAATCCACTTTGGCTTCAGCGGTGAGATCCAACAGTTCAGTTATCTTTTGTTCGTCTACTTTATCGGGATCAATAAGTACGGCAAATGATTTCTTACCCGCCTTTTTTTTGCCTGCTATGGATTGATAAATGAGATCGGTCATGCTATGAATTCCTTATTTGCAAAAATGCAAAAAGTTTTTGGGTTAGCCCGGTTTAAAAAAATAATATTGCTGCATCGTAAATATAAGGAAGCGCCGGGTAAAAGTACGCAAAACGCATTATTTGGGTTGTTTGTAAAAGCAGATATTCAATGCTCCTGCCTTTGCTGAAATAGCAGATTTTTATGAACATTTCTATCCTGATGAATAGAAATATACCCGGTCAAAGAAAAAGCCTGCATTTCCATAAATCTTCACCCTGCCTGCAAAATGCCGGGCAGTGCAGTGTTAACCAATGCTTTAATAGTATTTAAAAAACTTTAGCCGTAAAACCAAATTTTTTTTTCAGATAAATGTGAAAAAATAGTAAAAGCAAACCCTGTATTACCTATTCCGCACTTATCCACACGCTGTTGATATTTAACAGTTTGACAAAACAATTAAGCCTGATATTTTCGTCCTCTTATCATTTGATAATAGTAACTTAACTTATCAGAAAAACTTATCAAACCCAGCATAATTATGACAAATGAAAAACAAAGCGGTGGCTTGAGGTATCACCGTCTCTTTACCAGGGATGGAGCAGATGTTTTTGACCAGTTTGAATACGATTACCGCACTTCTGTAATACGTAATCCCAATGGGGAAATCGTATTTGAAATGAAAAATGTAGAGGTTCCCAGACAGTGGAGCCAGATAGCTACGGATATAATAGCGCAGAAATATTTTCGCAAAGCCGGCGTGCCCCAGCCTGACGGATCTCTGGGTCGCGAAACTTCAGCAAAACAAGTTGCGCATCGTATGGCCAATTGCTGGAAAGTATGGGGAGAACGGTATGGTTATTTTGCTTCCGCACAAGATGCACAGGTATTTTATGAAGAGCTGGTGTATTGTATTTTAAACCAGGCCTGCGTGCCCAACAGTCCGCAATGGTTTAACACCGGATTGTATGAAAGCTATGGTATTAAAGGAAAACCACAGGGACATTATTATGTAGACCCCAAAGACGCCAAATTAAAAAGATCAACTTCGGCATACGAGCGCCCGCAGCCCCACGCCTGTTTTATATTAAGTGTTGAGGACGACCTGGTAAACGAAGGAGGCATTATGGATCTGTGGGTAAGAGAAGCCCGTATATTCAAATATGGCAGCGGCGTAGGCACCAATTATTCCAATATACGCGGCGAAGGCGAAAAATTGAGCGGAGGCGGCACTTCATCCGGATTGATGAGCTTTTTAAAGATTGGCGACAGGGCAGCAGGCGCTATTAAAAGTGGTGGCACTACCCGTCGTGCCGCTAAAATGGTATGCCTTGACCTCGATCACCCGGAAATAATGGAATTTATTAACTGGAAAGTGGAGGAAGAAAATAAAGTAGCTGCATTGATTGCCGCCGGTTATGCATCCGATTATGAAGGAGAAGCCTATAAAACGGTGAGCGGTCAAAACTCAAACAATTCGATCCGCATTTCAAATGATTTCTTTGAAAAACTGAAAAATAACGAGGATTGGGAACTGAAGGCGCGTTCTGACGGAAGAGTAATGAAAAAAATACCTTCCAAAGAAGTATGGAACCAGATTGCGTATGCAGCCTGGCGTTGTGCAGACCCGGGTACCCAATACGATACCACCATTAATGAATGGCATACCAGCCCCCAAGGTGGACGTATCCGGGCCTCCAACCCTTGTAGTGAGTACATGTTCTTAGACAATACTGCCTGCAACCTCGCTTCTGTAAACCTTCGTAAGTTTTTTAATGAAGACAACAACGTTTTCGATGTAAAAGGCTTCGAATATACCGTGCGCCTATGGACAACTGTTCTGGAAATATCTGTGCTTATGGCGCAGTTCCCTTCTAAAGAAGTAGCCCAGCTTTCATATGATTACAGAACCCTGGGATTGGGATATGCCAACCTGGGTTCTATGCTTATGATAAGCGGTATTCCTTACGACAGCAGGGAAGCTCGCGGCATTGCCGGGGCCATTACGGCAATTATGACAGGTGTTTCTTATAAAACATCTGCTGAAATTGCGCAGCACCTGGGGACCTTTGCCCGGTATGAAGAAAACAGGGAAGATATGATGCGCGTAATGCGTAACCACCGCCTTGCCGCATATGATGCCGATGAATACGAGCAACTGAGCATTAAGCCACAGGGTATTCATGCTAAGTATTGTCCGGATTACTTATTAAAAGCGGCCTGCAACGCATGGGATGAAGCTGTGGAAATGGGAGAGAAATACGGATACCGGAATGCCCAAACTACTGTTATAGCCCCTACCGGCACTATCGGCCTGGTTATGGATTGCGATACAACCGGGGTGGAACCTGATTTTGCTTTAGTGAAATTTAAAAAGCTGAGCGGCGGAGGTTATTTTAAGATCATTAACCAGTCGGTACCGCAGGCATTAAAAAACCTGAGGTATAATCAAAAAGAAGTTGACGCTATTATTAAATACGCTGTTGGTTCGGCTGCATTTGCCGGCGCTCCTTTTATTAATCCTCAAACATTAAGTGAAAAAGGATTTATAGCTGAAGAGATCAAAAAGCTGGATGCTGCACTCGCCTCTGCATTTGAGATCGGCTTTGTATTCAATAAATTTACTTTAGGAGAACCCTGCTTAGAACGGCTTGGCTTTACACCTGAGCAATACAATGACTGGAATTTTAACCTGCTTGCAGCATTAGGCTTTACAGAAATTCAAATTGAAGCAGCTAATGACTATATATGCGGTACGATGACCATTGAAGGAGCGCCGCATCTGAAAAAGGAACATTATCCTGTATTTGATTGTGCCAACAAATGTGGTAAAAAAGGCGAACGCTTTATCCATGCACACGGGCATATCCGTATGATGGCTGCCGCACAACCTTTTATCAGCGGGGCGATCTCCAAAACCATTAACCTGCCTCATGAAGCAACGGTAGAAGAAATAGCCGATTCATATATGCTTAGCTGGGAACTGGGTTTGAAAGCCTGTGCTTTATACCGCGATGGATCAAAACTCAGTCAGCCGCTAAGTAATAAAAGCGATACAAAGAAGACAAAGGTCAAAGAAAAAGAAGAGCGTGCAGAAACAACACCCGGCCAGGACAGCCATTTTATTGATATGGGTAAGCTTACTGTGGATGAATTGTTAGATGAACTGCACAAGCGCATGCAGGAATCAACCGATACCAAGTTAAAGCGCCAGCTATCAATGATTGTGGAGAGAAAAACCTTACCTGCCAAACGCCGTGGCTTTACCCAAAAAGCTAAAATAAACGGCCAGGCGATTTTTCTCCGCACAGGGGAGTATGGAGATGGAACATTGGGTGAGATATTCATTGACCTGGCAAAAGAGGGCTCTACATTACGCAGCCTGATGAACTGTTTTGCCATATCGGTTTCCGTTGGGCTTCAGTATGGAGTGCCATTAGAAGAATTTGTAGAAAAATTTGTTTTTACCAAGTTTGAGCCCGCCGGCATGGTAGATCATCCAAATATCAAGTCTACTACTTCTATTGTAGATTTTGTTTTCCGCTGCCTGGCATATGAGTATTTGGGAAGGACAGATTTAGTGCATGTACTGGATAAACCAGAAGTCGGGAATGCGGGTAATGATGCGTGGGACGATGTGCCAGCAGGCCCGGAATACGCTCCTAAGCCACCGGCACTCAGTGATGTAAGGGTGGTGGGAACTTCACCCAATAGTGGTTCTGCAGTTCAGCCCTCTAAAGCGCAAAGGTCGGCAGCAAGTACAAATGTGGTGAGCCAGCATCTTAAAAGCATGCAAAGCGATGCACCCGCCTGTAATACCTGCGGACACATTACCGTACGGAGCGGCACCTGTTACAAATGTTTGAACTGTGGCAACAGCATGGGTTGCAGCTAAAAAAATCATTTTAGGACGGTTAGGAATATAAACCTACACAAATCCGTTCCGGGTCTCCGGGATGGATTTTTTTTGCTTAAGGGAGGATTGGTAATGTTTATTTCAGCCTGAACTATTTATCGTTTGGCAATGACTACAATTATATATCAGGAGGGATCGCCGGAAGCGATAAGAGGAACGTGCTAAATGACCTGACGGGTTACTTGCCGTAACGAATGGCAGTCAGGGACGTTTAGTACAATGGTTACCGGGCAAATACCGCTCAATGCGGCATAAGCCTATATTTTATTTTTCCTTTCTTTTCCGGAGTTGTTGAATGTCATCGAGGTCTTTTAAACGGCCCGCAGCTTTCTTGGCTTCCATAAGGTGATTAATATGTAGCACCCTGATGAATAGTCCGTCATCATCAAATATTGTTGAAAGTTTATAAGCGTCTTCAAAATTCAAACCCTTTACCGCTGTCATTACATCAATACCCACCGGGTTGCGGCCAAATGAAAAAACATCATTCGCACTTACATTTAAAAACCGTTCCAATGTCATATCAAATACCGGCATGTGAAACTGTTCAAAAGCTTTTGCCAGTTTCTTATAATTATCTTCTGTACAGTCTACCCAAATATCCATATCGCCTGTCACTCTTGCATGTCCATGAAGAACCACAGCAAGACCACCGACCATAATATATCTTACTTCATGGTCGTTAAGTGCGTGTAAAAAATCTCTGAAATCTTCCTGGAAAATATCAGGCATCAGCTTTGATGTTTTCTCATGCCAAAAAAAGTTTTATCCATTTTAGGTGGGTTGTTCAAATCAAATTTGTAGGCAATGCTGGTAAGGTGCCAATAGATATGTAACCGTTCCCTGAACGTATGATTACTGTAATCCCGCATGGCATTATCCGCTTCCTCAAATGTATGAATGCTGAAAGCTGTTTTATCCATCCGGTATTTTTTGAAAACTGCCATGTATCAAAGTTAGGAACAATAACGGTTAGGAATATAAAACTGCACAAATCGGTTCCGGATCTCCGGGATGGATTTTTTTTGCTCCTCCTGATATTGAAAATCAATATTATAGTTTGAAACAGGGCGCTTTAAGGCTTCAACTATTGTTTTTATAGCGGGCTGTTATGTAGCTGTTTACGTTAAATGAACAATTTTTATCGTTTTTTGCGTTTGAGCAGGCGGTAAGTGTAATCTCGTAGAATTAGCGTCCATATAATTTTTTTTATGCATGCCTGGTATTTTCTTTACAGTCTAAACTTTTAAAAATGATAAGATTAATCGCTGCATTACTTTTCGTTCTTTTTCTTTCTTCCTGTGCCCAATCTATAACACCTTACCAGGCTGCAAATGGCGGGTACAAAAAATGCCGTGATATCAGATGATGTGAAGGGAAAACGCATAGGCTCAGGCTGTACGTTTTCCGGAAAATAAAATGCTGTGCATGGCGCTGTTTAAAGTTCCGCAAAACTTTACCGGTTCCGGTTACCAGCGCAGTAAAAGTTTAAATTCCCTAATTTATATAATGCAGGAATTTAAACTTTTCTTTTTTTATCTTCATGGCTTATGCAGGTAACAGTAACATATAAAAAAGCCCAGGTATTACAAGCGCTGCGCTATCATTTTATCAGTAAGCGGGAAATTAAATTTATGATCATACTGGTAAATGTTTTTACCTCAGTGGCTGCCATTTTATTCTATTATAAAAAAGTAACCCCGCTCGCTTTTTTGATCAGCTTTGTTTTATGGGTTGTGCTGATGCTCGCTTTCTGGCGATGGTTACCCTCAGCCATTTACAAAAAATCTGTTACATTCCGCGACAGCTTTCAGGTTTCGCTGGAAGAGAATCATTTTTTTATTGAAAATCCAAAGGGAAGTAAAAGCTGGGCATGGAGAGAATTTAGCGAGATGATAGAAACACCTAATTTTTTCCACCTTTATTTTAATCCCCGCAGTTTTTTTTTACTGCCTAAAGATGCATTTGGCGATAGTGACAGGATACATGCAGCAAGAACATTCCTCAAAAATAAAATAGGCAAAGCAAAACTGTAGAAACGTGCAATTGATACGTTCTAATATTTTCGGATCAATATTACGCCTGCAATTAATAAAACAGCGCCTATTATTCTTCCCGCGCTTATTTCCTGTACACTCATTCCCAGCCATCCGTAATGGTCAATAACCATAGCAGCCAGCAATTGTCCTGCTATAATAAGAGCAAAGGTCAGGGCGGTTCCAAGGGTAGGTATAATAAAAGTAATAGCCGCTACATAAAAAGCGCCGATCAATCCCCCCGTAAACAACCATAGCGGCGCCGACTGTATTCCATTCCACTGAAAGCTGTGCTTACGGCTAATCATCAGGTAAGCGGCTAAAAAAACAGTTCCTACTAAAAAAGATATAAAGGCAGCAATTACCGGCCCTCCCGAGACTTTACCTAATTTGGCATTTATTGCTGCCTGTATGGGGAGAATAGAGCCTGTGATGGCTGTAATTAGCATTAGCAGAAATAGTCTTGATTGCATATGATTTTTATTTGGCAGAACTTCCGCAGAAAGGAATTCGGCAGAAGGCGGTATAAAAAAACCGGATGCTTTTTCAATGGGCATCCGGCTTTAAAATAGTTTGGGCAAACAATTATTGAATGTTGGGGTTTTTAGCGTATCCCATTTTGGCTTCCATGCTTAAAGTAGCGTGAGGCACTGCACGTAACCTTGCTTTATCTATGAGCTTGCCGGTAACCCTGCAAATACCATATGTTTTGTTCTCAATACGCATCATGGCTTTTTCCAAATGATCAATGTATTGAATCTGGCGGCTTGCCATCTGGCTCAATTGTTCTCTTTCCATGCTTATGCTGCCATCTTCCATTGTCATGTACCTGTTTTCACTTTCATCTCCCCCCATATCATCTTTACGGGTAATAAGCCCCTGAAGATAATTGAGCTCTTTTTTTGCGGCTTCTAATTTCCGTACTATAAGTTCTCTAAATTCAATTAATTCAGAGTCGCTATACTTCATAGTAGGGCCACTTTGCTGAGCTGCCGGACGATCAAGTACAGACTGGGTAAATTCGGGCTCGTATTTCCTTGCATGGTTTGTACTTAATTTGGGAATAACAACGGGTTTGCTTGCTTTTGTCTTTTCCACTTGTGCTTTCGCTGCTTTTTTTATTTGTTCAAATTTTGAAGGTGATTGTTTTATTGGGGCAGCCGGTACTTCCTTAGCTACTTTTTTAGCTGGCTCGTGACTAACTGCATGCGCAACTTTTTTTACAGGGGCAACAGGTTTTGTTGCTGTTTTTGGGTGTGCAGGCTTTTTAGTTTCCAGCTTTTTCTCTGTTTTTTTCGCAACAGGCTTGTGCGCCACCGCTTTGGCAGGTTTAGCCTGTTTAGAAGGCTTTGCAACCTTTTTAGGTGCGGGTTTTGCAGGTTTCACTGCTTTTTTGGGTGCCGCCTTAGCAGGTTTTCCTTTAGGAGTTGCTGCTTTTTTTGCTGCTTTCTTATTGGTTGCCATGCATTTATACTTTTTTGGTCACTAAAATTTTTAAAGGTATGTCATTTATTTCTATATCAATACCATTCGTAATATCTGGTAACCATTCTAATTTATCTGCCAAAATTTCCGCGCAAATATATGTATTATATTCAGTGATAGACGGTTTGAGAGCAGTATTTTCAGATAGTTTTACCAGAATTCTGTCAGTCAGTTCATAGCCATTGTCTTTACGGATTTTTTGGATCCTGTTAACGATTTCTCTTGCATTGCCTTCGCTTTCTAACTCGGGCGTAAGTGTTACATCAAGGGCCACGGTTAGCATTCCCTTATTGGCTACCATCCAACCCGGTACATCTTCGCTCTGAATTTCCACTTCCGACAGTTGAAGCGGAATTTTTTCTCCGTTTACATGAAGTGTGTAAACACCTTCTGTTTCTATTGTAGCTATATCTTCCTGGGTAAATGATGCTATCGCAGTACTTACAGGCTTCATTTTTGCTCCCAGTTTTTTGCCCAGGGCTATAAAGTTGGGCTTTATCTTTTTGCTTATAAATCCATTTCCTTCTGTAATATATTCTATTTCCTTAATATTCACTTCGTTTTTGATGAGGTCTTCCACTTTGATTATCTGATCCTTCATTTGTTTGTTTTGTACAGGAATGAGGACTTTCCGCAGCGGTTGACGAACTTTTATGTTTACTTTCTTACGAAGCGAAAGTATCAGCGATGAAATATCCTGGGCCATTTGCATTCTTTCTTCCAGTGCTGCATCTATTATTGCTGCGTCTGGTTCCGGGAATAAAGTATGATGAATGGATATTGCCTTGTTTCTACCGGAAACAGCATTCAGGTTGTTGAATAAGGCATCGCAAAAGAAAGGTGAAACAGGCGCCATAAGTTGCAGTACGGTTTCCAAACATTCGTACAGCGTTTGATAAGCGCATATCTTGTCATGCTCATATTCGCCTTTCCAGAAGCGGCGGCGGCACAATCTTACATACCAGTTGCTTAAATGCTCATCTACAAAATCTTCAATCGCCCTTCCGGCATGGGTAGGTTCATAATCGTCCATGTATTCCGTCACCCGCTTCTTCAGGCTGTTTAAAGAAGAAAGGATCCAGCGGTCTATTTCCGGGCGCTGATCTAAAGGAATATAGGCTTCCTTAAATGCGAACCCGTCTACATTGGCGTATAGCGCAAAGAACTGGTAGGTATTATACAAGGTACCAAAGAATTTGCGCTGTACTTCTTTTATTCCCTGGAGGTCAAACTTTAAGCTATCCCAGGGGGAAGCATTCGTAATAAGATACCACCGGGTAGCATCTGCCCCGTATTGTTCAATAGTGGCAAAGGGATCTACTACGTTACCCACGCGCTTGCTCATCTTGTTCCCATTCTTATCCAGCACCAGACCATTTGAAACACAGGTTCTGAAAGCGAGCCCGGGGTATTTCTCATCATTCACTTCTATACCGGCTTTTTGAAGTTCTTCCTGTACCGATTCTTTAAGCAGGCTTCCCAGGGCGTGGAGCGTATAAAACCAGCCACGGGTTTGATCTACCCCTTCGGCTATAAAATCGGCAGGGTAGTTTTGGGCGAAAATTTCAACATTTTCAAAAGGGAAATGCCATTGGGCATAAGGCATGGCGCCACTGTCGAACCATACATCTACCAGGTCGGGGATGCGTTTCATGGGTTTCCCGGTATTGCTCACCAGAATTACTTCATCTACATAGGGTTTGTGGAGGTCGAGGATACCGTTGTGCAAATAATTTTCATTTACATTGCCACCCAGTACTTCATTCGCCTTTTTAATTTCCTCGTTTAGTTCATGTATTGAGCCAATACATTTTTCTTCAGAGCCATCTTCCGTTCTCCAAACAGGTAACGGTGTTCCCCAATACCGGCTCCTGCTTAGGTTCCAGTCAACCATATTCTCTAACCAGTTGCCAAAACGACCTTCACCTGTTGATTTGGGTTTCCAGTTGATGGTTTTGTTCAATTCAACCATCCTGCCTTTTAAAGCAGTTGTTTTTATAAACCAGGCATCCAAAGGATAATATAGTACCGGTTTATCCGTACGCCAGCAATGGGGGTAATTGTGTTCGTATTTCTCAATTTTAAAAGCGCGGTTCTCTTTTTTTAGTTTTACAGCAATATCCACGTTCACATCCGCATAATCCTCCTGATCCTTATAGTTTTTTACATATCGGTTACTGAATTCTCCAAGCCCCTCAATAAATTTTCCTTCCCTGTCTACCATAGTAAGGATGCCAATATTGTACTTTTTCCCCACTTTATAGTCATCCGCACCAAAAGCCGGAGCCGTGTGTACTATACCGGTGCCATCTTCGGTTGTTACAAAATCGCCCAGCATAATGCGAAATGGATCTGCGCCGGGAGTTATTTCCCGGATGGCTTCAGCAGAGTTTGCTTTAAATGGAAGGAGTTGCTCATAGCTTATCGTTTCAAGGTCTTTTCCTTTGAACTCCCTGAGTATTTTCCATGGCAGTGTTTTGGCTGGGGGGGAGTATCTTTCAAAATCTCCGTTCTCATCTTCAGCCTTAAAATATGTATGGATCAGGGCTTTGGCAAGCACAACATGTATAGGCAAATGTGTATAAGGATTAAATGTTTGCACCAATACATAATCAATATTAGCTCCAACGGTAAGCCCAAGATTGGAGGGCAAAGTCCATGGGGTAGTGGTCCAGGCCAGAAAAAAAAGCTCATCACTCTGGGCGGCATCAAATAAGAACTTGCTTTTTTCGTCTTTCACTGCCTTAAACATAACAACAGCGGAAGTATCCTTCACCATTTTATAAGTGCCGGGCTGGTTCAATTCATGCGAGCTTAAACCCGTACCTGCTGCGGGCGAGTAAGGCTGAATGCTTACACTTTCATAGAGCAATTTTTTTTTATATAACTCTTTCAGGCACCACCAGAGTGTTTCAATATACTTATTCTCAAAAGTAATATATGGATCAGAGAGGTTTACCCAGTAACCCATTTTGGTGGTTAGCTCATCCCACTTGTCTTTGTATTTTAATACCTCCCTGCGACAGATAGCGTTGTATTCCTCAACCGATATTCCTGCCTGTCCGGCAGACGGGTTTTTGCCAATATCTTCTTTTGTAATGCCCAGCATTTTTTCAACCCCTAATTCTACAGGAAGCCCATGGGTATCCCAGCCTGCCTTACGTTTTACCTGGTATCCTTTCATGCTTTTATAGCGGCAAACCAGGTCTTTTAGGGTACGGCCTATAACGTGGTGAATGCCCGGCATGCCGTTGGCGCTGGGCGGCCCTTCATAAAATACGAAAGACGGCGCTCCGTTGCGCAGGCTTATGCTTTTTTCAAACGACTGATCCTCAGCCCATTTTGCTAATATTTCCTGCTCTGTAGCCGGCAGGTTCAATCCCGTATATTCCTTATACCTTATTGCCATATAAAGCCAAAAAATGTTGGCGAAGTTACAGAAATATAAGCTATTGAGCGGCATATTGTTCCTGTGTGTGCGTTCACTACAGGGTTGGCATGATTATTCTGAAGTTATAACAGGAAGCATTTTAAAGCCATAATGAATAAGGTGTGGTTATTTGAATTACCGGATGTTGATGATTCAGCAAATGAGGAAAGCGGAACCCGATAATCTTCCGCTAATCTTCAGGTATGCATATACGGTAGATGATGCAGATGCGGGAATAATTTCCCCATCATAACCAAAAGTGTGTGTGCATTTACACAATGCGCACAAAATAAAACAGGAGGAAGTGTAAAGAAAGGTTATACCTCAAAGTGGTTATAAGGTTTGTAATCAATGGTATTTAATGAGGTGAAAGATGTTCACTTATCCACATCTTTAAAGTTTGGCACAGTTTCTGAAAATTAAAGACTTACATACGAAGACAGCAGCATTTTAAGTAAGTGTTTTCATTCTTTAAATACAAACACATAGATTTCTTTAAATAAAAATACTAAGTTTTTCCAGGGTTTAGGGATTAGGGATCGAGGGGAGCAGTCGTGCTCCCTTCTTCTTTTACATAACCGCCGGACTAAAAATAGAGAGCTTATTTTTTTATTGATTTTGCATTATTTTAACAACACTCTTATTTAATCAGTGCTGTCGTTCACTTCTACTTTCAGTCAGTATCCTTTTTTAGAAAATACATCTAACGCTTTGGGTTAACGGATCCAGCTTACCTTCCGATTTATATGGATACGTTTGCCTTTTGCAGAAGGAACAGCAATATAACCGGTATAAAAAAAGCCAAGTAACTTATCCGTTTCTCCCAGTCCAAAAAAACTTTTAGCTTTTTCATAATAAGTGATGCCCCCTGTAGTCCAGTATCCTCCTAATCCATATGCAGCAACAGAAAGATAAATATTTTGCACCGCACAGGCAACAGCTTCTATGTCTTCTATTTCAGGTATTTTGCTATTTGCGTCCCGTTTCATGCCCAAAGCAATAATATGCGAGGCTTTTAGAGGCTGCTGCTGTAATTTAATGTATTTGCTTTCTGTAAACTTACTTCCGGATTCCTGCTTATACAATTCACTTTGGAATGAAGCCAGTTGTTTTATCCCGTCTCCTGTATATACAGAGAAATGCCAGGGCTCATTTTGCCCGTGCGTTGGCGCCCATGTGGCATTGATCAATATATTTTCAATGATTTCATCGGGTATGTATTTGCCTGTATCAAACTGGTCCGGAAATACGGAACGCCTGTTACGGATAAGATGGTTGATGCTATCGGTGTTGTATTGCATACATTAGTTTTTAAAGGTTTCAGGTTTCAGGGAAAACGCGTTTCCATCTGGGCCTATCGTTTATTATATGTGGTTTATGGTTGCATTTGTCTTCGGATTTCGAAATTTAATTCTTCGGGGTTTTGTATCTACCATGGCGGACAGGATTTTTTTGTTTTTTGTAGTTTGGTTCTGGGTTCTTTGTCTTTCCGATTATTTCCTCCCCTTGGATTCTTTCTCCCTCAGCCTTCTGTATACTTTTATTGCACTCATTAAAGCAATTACAAAAGCTATTAGTCCCAATAATCCCCAGGCCCAGCTCATATTTTGTTTTACGGAAACCAGCATTACAATAGCAACCAAAAAAATGGTCGCTACTTCATTCCATATTCTTAATTGCCGGGATGACCAGCGGAAAATGCCTTTCATTTGCTGGGTGTAAATGTGTTGCAGGGAAAAATGATATAAAAATAATCCCAGTACAAAGCAAAGTTTAATAATCAGCCAGCCTGGCAGAGAACCCAGCATATACCACATCCATGATCCGAAAACGAGGGTAAGTACAGCAGAAGGCCAGGTAATGCCCATCCACAATCTTTTGATCATAATACGGTACTGGTCGTGGAGTATGGTTTTGGCCGGTTCCGGTTTTTCTGCGGCTTCCGTATTGTAAATAAACAGGCGCACTATGTAAAACATACCGCTGAACCAGGTTACTATAAAAATAATATGAAGCGCTTTAATGTAGAAGTACATATTTTTTACTTTAAAAGCCTGCCCACAACAGGAAGTTTCTGAAACTCATTCTTTTCTATTTTAAGAACAAAAAGCAGGAAGGCGCCTAATATTACAGTAGCCGTAGTATAATTAAAAGCCATATTAGACCATAAGTGTGTTAGCAGCTTGTGCAGGTAAAACAATAAAACCACAATAACAATATAGGCACTGAGTTTTTTCCAGGCATAAGGAACAGGGTATTCTTTTTGTCCCCATATATAGCAACTTACCATCATGGCAAGATAGCAGAAAAAGGTTGCCCAGGCACTTGCCATATAACCAAAGCGTGGAATAAACAGGTAATTAATAAAAATAGTGATCAGTGCCCCTCCAATAGTGATCCATGCGCCTGCTGATATTTTATTGGTTATTTTATACCATACCGACAAGTTATAATAAATGCCCAGGAACATGTTGGCCAATAAAAGGACAGGTACAATTTTCAGCCCCTCCCAAAAAACAGGATTTTGTATAAAATATTTCCATGCCTCCATGTACAATGCCACAAAAAGGAACATAACACAAATAATGATCACAAAAAATTTCATCACTCTTGCGTAGATACGCTGGGGATTTTCACCGGAGGCCTGCTTAAAGAAAAAGGGTTCTGCTCCCAGGCGGAAGGCTTGTATAAAAACTGTTATCAGAATTGCTAATTTATAACAGGCGCCATATGTGCCTATTTCAACCTTCATATCGCCACCGGCTGGCGGTACACCCCACCACCCCAGCATCAGGCGGTCAATTGTTTCGTTAACCATACCTCCAAACCCCACTACTAACATGGGCAGGGAATAGATCATGATTTCCTTCCATAATTTTACATTAAAGTGCCAGCGGATTAACCGGAATTCGCTCCATAATAATAATACCGCAAAAGCAGACTGAAACAGGTTGGCGATAATAACATAGGTAGTCCCCATGTTTTTATTGTTCAGGACGGAAAAAACGCTGTTGGGGTTTGAAGCTGCA
Source organism: Agriterribacter humi (assembly GCF_009192765.1). GTDB lineage: Bacteria > Bacteroidota > Bacteroidia > Chitinophagales > Chitinophagaceae > Agriterribacter > Agriterribacter humi. The sequence goes on from NZ_VOHQ01000003.1 coordinate 405,686, forward strand.
AGTTTTGGCGTAACGGATAGCAGGAAATAGAGTGTGCCAATATTTAAAAGTACAGAAGTTAAACGGACAAAGGCATATTTTAGTGGTCTGCCATCCTGCCGTAGCCTGGCAAAGGGTATAGTAGAAAGGCTGTCAAAAGCTACTATCAGTATAGCAATGGTAATGTACTCAGGATGATCGGCTACATTAGCAAAACTGGCCAGCGGCGATGTACATAGCAACAATAATCCTGTAAGCAAAATGGTAGAAGTAATGATTGAAATACTTGTAGTATTATACAAATCCTTTTTGTACTGCGGGTGCTGACTAAACCGGAAAAAGCCGGTTTCTAACCCGTAGGTATAAATGACATTTAAGAAAGAAGTAAGGGCGTAAACCAGGGTCATATCGCCATAGCTTCCCCCGCTTAGCTTTAACGTAAGGTAAGGGGTAAGTATATAAGTTAGCAGCCTGGCAATAATACTGCTTACTCCATACCATAACGTTTGTCCTGCTAATTGTTTAATGCCTGCCAAAAACAAAAATGTTTAAACGAAAAAGAGTGCGGTAAAGATAAGTGGAATAAGTATTTTGATCACAAACCCTTTTGAATAATCAATTTCTCCCGTTCGGGTTCACATGCTATAGTTTTTCTTTCCCGGCTTCAGCGTAATGGTTTTTATTGTGCTTTTGCTTTTTGGAATGAAATTTTTATAGGGATGCAACCTTTTTTCTGTAATATATAGTCTCTTATTACAAATGAGTATATGAAAAAATATTTTTTACTTCTTTTGATATCTATTGCCTGTGGTATAACAGTGTCCGCCCAGGTTGGCGAAGCGGTTGTGGAGTTCAATAAAGCCAAAAGAACGGTAAAGTCAATGGAAATAAGTGACGCGCCGGATATTGTAGAGCAGGCCATAAAAAGCAAAATGCTCAAATCGGGATATAAGCCGAAGGAAAGCAAAGGCTGGATGATATTTAAAGATATTGACGATCCGGAAATCAGTAATGAACGTAGTGACCTGTATATAAAAGTAGAAAGAAAAAGCAGGAAAGAAAAAGAAGCCAGCCTGGTGTATTTTTTTGCGAGTAAACCGGGTGACCAGGCAACACCTGTACCCTTCGAAAACAACATGTTGTCGGGAGATGGTTTTTACAGCAGCATTGCTTCTTACACTGTAACTGAGCGATTGGAAAAAGATATCCGGGACCAGGAGGAGGTTACTAAAAAAACTCAAAAGAAATATGACGACCTGGTAAAAGACCAGGCTTCATTAGAAAAGAAGATCAAGAACCTCCAGGAAGATCTTGAAGACAACAAAAAAAAGCAGGAAACCCAGGTAACGGAAGTAGAAACCCAGCGTAAGATTTTAGAACAATTAAAGTCAAAACGAAACAGTTAAAGCGCAAAAGTGCGCTACTATGAAAGATAGCCGTTGGTGCCTGCCGGATTTTCCGCGGGCATTTTTTTTATAAAAGCAAAAATTTAGTAATTCTCCATTATTGTTGTTACTGATTCTTTAGTATAAACCATGTACCTTTGCGGCTTCTTTTTTAATATTCTTCATGAGCGATCCTATAAAACATGAATGCGGACTGGCATTTATAAGACTAAGGAAACCCTTCTCGTATTACCTGCAGCAATATGGTACTGTAATGTACGGACTTAATAAGCTGTACCTGCTTATGGAAAAACAGCATAACCGGGGGCAGGACGGGGCGGGGATAGCTACGATTAAACTGAATACAGAGCCCGGCTATCCATTTATGCATCGTATCCGCAGTATTCAAAACATGGCTATTGCCGATTTGTTCCGCCAGGTATCGGAAGAAATTGCCGAATTGGAAAAATATCAGCCGGAATTAAAAAAGCACCCTGGGCTGATGAAAGGCAATATGCGGTTTATGGGAGAGTTATTACTGGGCCATTTGCGGTACGGTACGCAGGGAAGAAATAATGTTGAATTTTGTCACCCTTTTATTAAATGTCATACTATTCCGGCTTTAAACCTTGCATTAGCCGGTAATTTTAATCTTGTAAATACAGAAGAACTGTTTGCTTTAGTGAATATTGAACCTGGCGTATTTCAAAAGCAAAGTGATCTTGCTGCAATGATGGAAGTGGTCCATCATTTTTTGGTTAAAGAAGATGAGCAGCATCCTGAAAGGCTTGATATTGTGAATGTATTAAGGAAATCAGCAAGTCTTTTTGATGGCGGTTACCATGTAGGCGGGCTTATCGGCAACGGGGATGGTTTTGTTATGCGTGACGCTCATGGCATACGTCCTTCCTATTATTATATAAGCGATGATATTATTGTGGCGGCTTCAGAACGTGCCGCTATCCGTACTACGTTTAATGTTGGGGAAAGTGAAGTGAAAGAGCTCATGCCCGGCCATGCATTGATTGTACGGGCAGACGGCAGTTACGGGATTGAACAGATTATTGAGCCCAGGGAGCGTAAAGCCTGCAGCTTCGAACGGATCTATTTTTCCCGGGGTAACGATAAAAAAATTTATAAGGAAAGAATAGCCTTAGGAAATCATTTAAGCGACCATGTGCTTAAAGCAATTGATCATGATCTTAAAAACACTGTTTTTTCATTTATTCCCAATACCGCGGAAGTAGCTTTTTATGGCTTGTTAAAGGGTATGGAGAACTATTTGAATAAAATTAAAGTACAGCGAATAACCTCCTGGGGAAAGGATTATGATGAAGAAAAGCTTGCTGAAATGATCAACCGGCGCATCCGGGTTGAAAAAATCGCCAATAAAGACGTGAAAATGAGAACGTTTATTACGGAAGATGTTAGCCGTAATGAATTGGTACAGCATGTTTACGATATCACCTATGGATCAATAAAGAAAGGGGAAGACACTGTCGTAGTAATTGACGACTCCATTGTGCGTGGTACTACGCTTAGAGAGAGCATAATAAAGATGCTGTCAAGACTTGAACCCAAAAGAATTATCATTGTTTCTTCGGCTCCACAAATAAGGTACCCGGATTGTTATGGCATTGATATGAGTAAGATGAATGATTTTATTGCTTTTCAGGCAGCTATCATCTTGCTCAAGGAACAAAAAATGGACTATATTCTGCAGGATTTGTACAATAAATGCAGGGAGATGGAAAGGAACAACCAGTTACATACCGAAAACGTAGTGCGCGGAGTTTATAAGCCATTTACAGCGGAGGGTATATCTAAAAAAATAGCACAACTCATTACACCGCCGGATGTTACTATACCGGTTGATGTGATATACCAAACTATTGAGGATCTTCATGAGTCATGCCCTACCAATACAGGCGACTGGTATTTTACCGGTAATTACCCTACCCCGGGCGGCAACAGGGTTGTGAATAAAGCGTTCATAAATTTTATGGAAGGAAAGAATATCAGGGGATATTAACAGATTGTTGGCTTGATTTTTGTTCAAACACTGAAATGCTTTTTGCACCCGTTTTTAGATCCTGCATTTCCTATATTGTTTTCTAGATTGTAATGAAGTACCCTTTTGAAATTTTCATTATAAGTATGCTCCTATCGTTAAACTATTGTTCCCCTAAATGTATGAGAACAGATGAAGTCTGTATTATTCATTCGCCATGCCAAAAGCAGTTGGGATAATGCATCTGTAAGCGATTTCGACCGTTCTCTGAATGAACGGGGTAAGAAAGACGCCCCGGAGATGGCAAGGCACCTGATAAGCAGAAAAGTTCCTCTCGACTCCTTTATTTCCAGCCCTGCCAACAGAGCCAGAAAAACAGCCGAATTTTTTATTAAGGCTTATGGGTTGCCCGAAAGCATCCTTGTTTTGAAACCAGAACTATACCTGCCTTCCACTGATATATTTTATGAAGTAATAGAAGGTACTGCAAACCAGTTTCACCATCTTGCAATATGTTCCCACAATCCTGCTATTACCAATTTTGTAAATCTCCTCACTAATGAGATTAAAGTAGACAATATTCCTACCTGTGGCATTTTTGCAATAAAAGCCAATATCAAAGAATGGCAGGACTTCCGAAAAGCTCCCAAACAATTTTGGTTTTTTGATTACCCTAAAAACCACGCATAGATTTCCTTGGTAGATGGTATTATAAAATAGCCGTCACCGTATCTTCTATTAGTCTCAGGGCTTTAGTATATAGCTCCCTCTTTCTCAACCTGTTCCGTGTAGTTTCATTCCATTAGCAAAAGTCAAAATCGTAAAAATACTATGCTTTTTTAGTAAAAGTACAGTTACTTTGCGCCCAGTTTACTAAGTGTAAACTTTTAGAATAAAATAAATGTCTTTCCTATAAACAATAGGGGATTATTTGTAAAAGCACTTGGTAAAACCTTAAACCCTATAAAATGAAACAGAATTTTACCCTTGTTCTTTTCTTTGTTATGCTATCATGTTCAGTTTTTTCGCAAACTACCTATGTTGATAATGGCAGTTCCGCAACTTACACTTTAAAAACCGGCGACAGTCTTTATATCAGGCAAGGCACTTTTACGGGAAAAATAAATGACTGGGACCAGGGAGGCAAAGTAACAATAGCCGTTGGCGCTACTTTTAAACCCTCCTCGGTAAATGGTTACCACAGTAAATATATTGTATACGGTTCAGCTATTTTACCTTCCCTCCAAACAGCGGACGGCTTTGAATTGCAAAATTATGGCGCCACTACGGTTAACGGAAATGCCCAGATGAATGGCGGTGCACAAACCTGGACCAACGCTAATAATGCGACCATTCACTTTACGGGTTCTCTTGCTTTAAATGCAAATGGAAGCCATTTTATCAATTATGGAGAAATAATTATAGAGAAAGATCTCAGTACTTACGCATCTGTTTCCATAATAAACAGGAAGAATGTTTTGATAGGAGAAGATTTTGCCATAGGTAACGGGCAATTACAAAATGAAGGATACTGGTATGCTCAAAAAAGCATTACGGTGAATAGCGATGCTACCATAACCAATACCTGCAGAATGGCATCAGGAAAAACGATTACTATTAATTCAGGTATGGTTTATAACAGCGGACTATTTTGGGCTTCTAATGATCAAAAGGCATCCGAATTCACTAATAATAAAAAGGGAACCTTTATAAGCCTGGGCCATGGCATTATCAAAGCTGTAAAATTTACCAACTACGGCATTATAAAAGGAAATGGCTTTATGTATTTAACGGGTAAAACCACTGGTAGCGGAACGATAGGGATAAACGGGTATACTACCGATACCTTAAAAGTGTATACGGTAAACCGCAGCACAACTACCCAAATATTTGATGATCAGTGGGGTACTGTGCATCCCAACACTATATATTTTCCATTTCAGGCGCCAGATACTGCAACCGCCTCCATTTATCCCTGTTATACTGCTTCCGCTCCCATCATATTGCCCCTGGTGTGGAATGATTTTTCTGTAAGCCTTGCGAATCAAATACCCGTATTAAACTGGTCTGCCGAATCTGATCCCGGAACATTGTTTGAGGTGCAGCGCAGTAACAATGGAAAAGAATTTGTTCCGCTTATTAAAATGCCGCGACAGGATAATGCGACATATCAATATTATGACAGGGAATTACCCTCTAATCAGCCGGCAATAGTATACTATCGCATTAAAGTTATAGAACCCGGTGGCATAGAAAAATATAGTGATATTAAGACAATCAGGTTTGGTTCCAAGGCGGTTAACGGTATTGCAGCTTCGCCTAATCCCTTTACCAGCCAGGTCAACATCAGTTATCCATCCTTCCGGAAAGAAAAGATCAGTATTGCCATTTTTAATCTTCAGGGACAACTGCAATTGGTAAAGGCAACAACGGTAACCAGTGGCAACAACAATATCGTTATTGCGGAAACCGCCCGGTTTGAAAAAGGATTTTATATCATCAAAATCACAGGTGAAAATGGCACAGTTGGTTCCCGGAAGCTCCTGAAACAATAGTATTAAAGAATATTGGACGGTTAGATACGGGCTGCCTGAAGTATATTTGGGTGGCCCTTTTTGTTACCATTGTTTTTATTATGCAATACAGCAGCATTAAGGCATTTCCTGAAGCACTACTTTTTTTTGTGCAACGTTTAAATGATAAACAACACCCACTTTTAATGCATAATTTTCCTTATCGTGACTTACCGGGAAGCCCATACAAACCGGGTAATCATAAGCTTTTACAATATCGAAAATAATTTCGTATATCGTTTTCCCAAAAGGTCTTGTGGTATCTTTCATATCCGTAAATCCGCCAATTACTAAACCTGCCAGCTTATTTAATTTCCCGCTGCGTTTTAATTGATACAGCATCCGGTCGGCACTGTACAGGTATTCACCTGTTTCTTCTATAAAGAGTATTTTGCCTTTGGTTTGAATGTCGGAAGAAGTACCTGTAACATGTGCTAACAAGGAGAGGTTGCCCCCTACTAACTGTCCTGAAGCTTTACCTTTTATATTCAGCGCATTTGTTTCGCAGATATATTTTGCTCTTTTACCTGTTAAGGCTTTTTTTAAAGATTGTACATACTCGTTTTTATATTCCTCATCATTAAAAGCGGCAGCCATAGGGGCATGCAGGGTAGCGATACGGTAGTTGGAATAAATGTGGGTATGTAAAATGGTAATATCACTGAAGCCAATGATCCATTTGGGATATTTTTTTAATTTTTTAAAATCAATATGCTCAACTATGCGCCCAGCGCCATAACCACCGCGTCCGCATAAAATGGCCTTTATATTTTTATCATCCAGCATTTGCTGAAACTCGGCTAATCTTTCTTCATCGGTACCGGAAAAATAAGTGGTTGAAGTGCCACCAACTGTATTTCCGGTTTTCACTTTATAACCCCATTCTTGCAATGTCTCAATACAGGTCTGTACTTTTTCGGCCGCCATATATCCTGCGGGGCAGGTAATGCCAATGGTATCGCCTTTTTTAAGGTAAGGAGGTATTTTTATCATTTATTGAGCGCTGTTAATTTGTTTGTAATTCTGTATCTCACTTACATCTCTCTCACACTTCCCGTAATTCCACACCATTAGTGGTAACGCTTAGGCGATGCAATACACCGCACTTAAGGGCATAATTGTTTTTTTGATGTCCTACAGGAAAGTCAAAGCACACAGGATAATTGTAGGGTTTCACTTTTTCCCATACAATATCATATAATGTTCTTCCAAATTCTTCGCCCGGATCGTCGGGCTTTATTTTAAAGCCGCCAATAATAAGTCCTTTTAAATGCGAAAGCTTCCCGGTACGTTTCAGGTTCCAGAACATTCTGTCAATGCTGTAAAGGTATTCGCCTGTATCTTCCACAAATAGAATTTTGCCGGCAGTTTTAATCTCAGATTTTGATCCGGCAAGCGTTTCAATGGTTTTTAAATTGCCTCCTGTTAGTGTGCCTTCGGTAATACCATTCCGGTTTTTTAAATTGGGTAAAGCGGTGTATTTCATTTTTACGCCTGTTAAGGCATCTTTTATGGATTCGATGGTTTCTCTCTGCACAGGTTCAGCTAGAACCCAGTCGTCGGGAAAACTATTGCACATTTTTGAATGAATGGTAGCTACTTTGTAATTGCTGTTGATATGGCAATGCATAACGGTAATATCGCTGAAGCCAATGATCCATTTGGGTTTGATAAGGAATTTTGAAAAATTAAGCTGATCAATGATCCGGATGGAGCCATAGCCACCTCTTGCGCACATAATGGCTTTTATGGATGGATCATCCAGCATCCGCTGAAAATCCTGTGCTCTTTCATGGTCGGTTCCGCCAAAACCAAAATCTCGTTTCCCTATGGCATCGCCCAGTCGTACTTTCAGCCCCCAGCTTTCTATCTGCTTTATTGCGGGTTGAAGTTCATCAATGGTAATATATCCGGCAGGAGAAGTAATGGCTACCACATCTCGGGACTTAAGGTGCTGGGGAATGCGTATAGATGGATCCGGATTGTGCAGGGAGGCCGATAAGGCTTTAAATGAAACACCGGTCGTAAACAGGGAAGAAAGGAAATGTTTTCGATTCATGCCTTAAAGTAAAAGAAAATGTTGTTGATGCAGCCATTGCAAAACGCCAATCGCAGCACCAACAACACCAAAAGTTCATATAAAGACGTTGTGCTATACTCGTGTTATGTCAAACGTGAGACGTGAAAGTTCATTTCACGTCTCACATCTCACGATAATATACAGACATAATTTGATTGACTTGACACTAGCTCTTTTCCTTCAATTCGTCCACAACCAAACCCTGCAAACCACCTTTTGTTGAGGCAGTACCCTTAACCGTAATTTTTTCGCCGGCATGATCTTTTATTTTGGCATACGCCTCTTTTTTATCGTGATTTTCCACCAGTAAGTATATTTTGCCATCACTGGTAAGTAAGCCCATTGGGGCGCCACCCTTTATACACGCTGCAGCACATCCCTTATGCTTTTCACCGTGAGCGCCCTTAGCCATATAGCAGGCCATGTCGAGCACTTCGCCTGAAACTGTTTTGGATTCATCCTGCGCATTTGCTCCAAAAGCGAAGAAACAAAAGCTTACGGTTGCAAGCATTGCTGTTTTGCGAAAACTAAAATGAAGACTTTTCATAAAAGATTATTTTTGATGTAAAGAATAAAAACAAGTTTTATAGAAGACAGTAAATGTATGAAATTCCGGGATAAGAGCCTTTATTTATCTAAGTATTCTCAATACTTAATCGGGTAGGTATTGCTATGATTAGCAGATTGTCTGGCCAAGATAATTGCTGTAGCCTCACGGCAAAATGGGAGCATTTGGTGTTATTAAGCTTTACGAATTGATATAGGCATGTCGCCATATTGAGTTACTTTTGCATTCCTTTTTAACAAATATGAAAGATTATAAAAGAATTTTGGTTACAGCGGCATTACCCTATGCAAATGGGCCGGTGCATATAGGTCATTTGGCAGGCTGTTATATACCTGCGGATATTTATGTACGTTACCAGAGAGCGCAAAAACAGGATATTAAATTTGTGGGCGGCAGCGATGAGCACGGCGTTCCTATTACCATCAGGGCTATGAAAGAGGGGGTGAGCCCGCAGCAGATCGTTGATAAATATCATGCTATCATTAAAGATAGTTTTGAAAAGATGGGCATTTCATTCGACATCTATTCACGAACAACCAACCCTGTTCATCATAAAACAGCAGCAGATTTTTTTAAGAAATTGTATGATGACGGGTTGTTTGAAGAAAAAGAGACGGAACAATTCTACGATGAAAAAACCAATACTTTTTTAGCCGACAGGTATATCACCGGTACCTGTCCTGTATGCGGGAATCCTAACGCTTATGGCGATCAGTGCGAAAAATGCGGGTCATCGCTTAGCCCCGAACAACTCATTAATCCCCGCAGCACCCTGAGCGATGCTGTGCCGGTAAAAAAATTAACCAAACACTGGTATTTCCCTCTGCAAAATTATGAACCGTGGCTTAAGCAATGGGTGCTGGAAGATCATAAAGAATGGAAGAATAACGTATACGGACAATGTAAAAGCTGGTTGGATAATGGATTGCAAAGCAGGGCGATGACACGCGACAGCAACTGGGGCGTTAAAGTTCCATTGCCTGGTACTGAAGGCAAAGTATTGTATGTATGGTTTGATGCGCCCATAGGCTATATCAGTGCAACAAAGGAGCTAACAAAACAATGGGCGGATTACTGGTGTAAAGAAGATACCAAACTGGTGCATTTTATTGGTAAAGATAATATCGTATTTCATTGTATCATTTTTCCGGCCATGCTTAAAGCGCATGGTGGCTTTGTGTTACCCGATAATGTACCTGCTAATGAATTTTTAAATATTGAAGGAGAGAAAGTTTCTACCAGCCGCAACTGGGCGGTATGGGTACACGAATACCTCAAAGATTTTCCGGGATGCGAAGATGTATTGCGGTATGTGCTATGTGCCAATGCTCCCGAAACCAAAGACAATGATTTTACCTGGAAAGATTTTCAGGACAGGAATAACAGTGAACTGGTATCCATTTTCGGCAACTTTGTAAACCGGTCGCTGGTGCTCATGCATAAATTGTGCGGCGGCAAAGTGCCCCCTTTTCATAATGCCATTATTGATGGAGATGATAAACAGCTTATGGAGGATATCAAGGCTGCTAAAATAAAAGTTACACAATCCATAGAGGAATACAGGTTTAGGGAAGCTTTGTTCGAGATCATTGACCTGAGCCGCAAGGGTAATCAATATCTTCAAAAAAAGGAACCCTGGAAGAAAGCCGGCGCGGAAAACGGGCAGCAACAAATAGATAATTGTATCCACCTGAGCCTGCAACTCACAGCTAATCTTGCCATTCTCATCAACCCGTTTTTACCCGTCACTGCGCGGAAAATATTACATATGCTGAAAGTGGTAGAAAAAATGTTAGACTGGGAAAACGCAGGCAGCTTCAAATTACTGAGCGTGGGATATACTTTACGTGCGCCTGAATTGCTGTTCAGAAAAATAGAGGATAGTGAAATAGCCGCACAGGTGGAGAAGTTGAGGGCAAATGCTATTGCCGGTTCCAATACGCAAAATGTTGAAAAAAAATCTGCCGGAGGCAATGTGGTTCAGCCGATGGAAAATATGCTTAAGCAGGAAATTGTTTACGACGATTTTGCAAAATTGGATCTGAAAACAGGGAAGATATTATCTGCCGAAAAAGTAGAAAAAGCGGATAAACTGTTAAAGCTGGAAATTGATCTTGGTTTCGAGAAGCGCATTATTGTTTCGGGCATTGCATTGCATTTCAAACCTGAAGAGATTATTGGGAAACAGGTGGTAGTTGTTGCTAACCTGGCACCCCGTAAAATGCGCGGTATTGAAAGCAATGGTATGATATTGATGGCAGAAGATAAAAACGGCAAGCTGCATTTTATAAATACCGAAGAAGCAATAGAACCGGGAGCGGGGGTGAGTTAGGAGCGGGGTTGCAGGTTTCAGGGTGCAGGTTACAGAGTGTGCTTATCATTTGTGGTTTATGGTTGCAGTTTATAGTTGCATTTCTCTTCGGACTTCGAATTCCTGGCTTCGAACTTGCTCTTATGCATCATTATATACCTTGTATACAGGTTCCCGTAAAGAAAGTCCCTTATCGCTGCAGATAAATTCAAGCACATCTGCAACCTGTTCGGATTTTACCCATTTGCTCCAGTCGGCATTGGGCATACTTTCACGGTTAGGTGCGGTATCAATGGTGCTGGGTACCACAACAGAGGCGGTTACGTTTTTGCCTTTGGCTTCTGCATTCAGTATATTGGCTAAATTAAATAATAAAGATTTGGAAAGGGTATAGGCTACTGAATTTTTTGCATGTTCCGGTTGAATTACAGGTTTTGCACCTATGAAAATCAACCTTCCATAATCATTTTGCAACATGTGCTGAAACAACATGCGTGAAATATGGTAAGCCGTCTGAAAATTAAGAGTAAACATTTTTTTCAGATCATCACCTGTGGTATTTTCTATATTGCCCATGCCAAAACCACCGGCCAAAAATAAACCGGCTTCAATGCTGCCATATAAGCTGATCGCTTCTTTAATAAAAAGGAGGGAAGCACTTTCATCGGCCAGATCTAACTGGTGCAACTCAAAGTTCTTGTTGTCTTTTGCAAAACCCAATTCGCTTCCCGAACGGGCAACGGCAATTACCCGGTAATCATTCTCTATAAATTTTTTTACCGTAACGGCCCCCAAATTTCCATTTGCTCCTGTAATAATTATGGTTTTCATAATGTGAAATATACAAAAAAACCGGCTGCCGCCGAAGTCTGGGGACATTTCAAATTTTAAATATCAAATATCAAATCTCAAATCCTGTTATTGCGCCAGCGATATATTAACCTGTACGCCTGCCCTTGTAGTTACCATTGGCGCTGAGGAAGAAATATAAGGTATGGTTCTTTGCTGGTCGAAATAGAATTTTAGTTGTATACGATTGCTTAATACATAATCAATAGAAGGGTTTATAGTGATCACTTTTTGTCCCTGGGTAGCAAAAGCGTTGGCCTGGTCGAGCCGGCTGTTGGAAGTAATATTGTCCGTTACGCTAAAGTCTATGGTAAATTTCACATCGCTTTCGGCTCTTTTACTGGTCGTATCTGAGCTTTTATTGAACAGGTTAATGTTGAAAGGCAATGAGAAGCCGCGTATACGCCATGATGCGTTAAGATTGATGCCTGAAGAGCGCATTTCGCTTAGCTGGTAATCAATAAGACTTAAACTCAGGGTGCGGCTTTTAATATATTCAAATCTTACGGCTAACTGGTTGGTCAATGAAAAATCAATGCCCAGCAATGGGGCAAACTGCTCTTCTATAGTAATATTGGGCACTAAAAAGTAGGGAATGAAATTGTTGGACATGGTGTCCAGGAAAGAAGGGAAGCCCAGTCTCCACCTGTCCTGGAAAAGCAGGTTGGAATTAAATGCATTCATCCCGAGTGTGCTCTTGTAATCGTGACGAAGGGTAAAGCTGGTGAATATTTTATCTAAAGGTGCAATGCGGTTCAGTCCGCTATATTCAATATGCCAGTTCGGTTTTGGCAGGTACCCCGAAAACGGGTTGGAACGCACATTGGTTCCGCCTGTTTTTAACAGCGATACCTGGTTAGGATCTTTATTGGTATAAGCAGCAACAAAAGAAGGAATCAGCACATCCTGCGCATACCGGCTGTATCCGAGGTAATATCCATCAGACCCTTTTACCTGGCTGTATGGATTTTTAACGCCTAATCTTTCCGACATGATCAGCCTGTAGTCCTGGAATTTTTGGAAAGTTTCGCTGATAAGATTAGGGTCGGTTTTTTTGAATAAGGTTTGAAATGCAATATAGCTGATGCTGAAACCGCCGCCTGCGTAGGGATTAAGATGCCCAAACTGCCCGTTCCCGATCGTATCTTTAAACAATTCGCTATATGTTCGGTTGAACGTTTTGCTCAGGCTAAGATCAATACGCAGGTCACGTACAGGCTCTAATTGAGCGGTGGCCGTAAACTGCTGATCAAAGGTTTGGCGTGTCAGATTATTCTGAAGACTGTCTCTTGATATCCACCCTTTTTGTGCTGCCCTGTCGAGCCAGGCACTATTGGGTTGGTTCCCCAAAATAAAACCCAGTCCCGGAGCCATGCTGCCCCAGTTTTGCCCCAGGTATTTTGTGCTGTCGGTATAGCCAGGAATAAATGAAGTAGCACCCTCACTGTAAGTAAAGTTAATCCGTTTAACGGATGTGATGATTTTACCGATACCTTTTACAAAACCATTCAGTTCGGGTAATTCATTCGGGTCGCGTTTTTTTCCGGTATTGGAAGTGTCAGCTTTTTGATTGCCTGCTGCCGGTGGTGGTTTGGGAGCGTTATCGCCCTGTTGCTCTAATGCCCTCAATATCCTGAATTTGCCATACAGCCTGTTAAAATCAAGATCAACCGTAGCGGATTTTGCATTGCTGTTTTGTATGGTATTGCCGAGGTTAATGGCTAACCGCGATGCGCCTATCCAGCTATAGGTTGTTTTATATGCAAGGTTTGCGTTTGTCCAGTCTAATAGTGGCAATTTGGAAGTGGGTAATGAATAGGTAAGGTCAGTTCTTTGATTATACAATACATTTCTTCCTCCTTTAAACAAATTTTTGAATACGGTATCTTTTTTGGCTTTATTATCCAGTCTGCCGGCAGGCTCATCTATCCTGGCATTATTCATTGCTTCAAAATCGAAATTCAGAGAGCGGCTGATATCCCAGCGATAATTATAATGCCTGTCGAAAGTAAAAAACTTGTCGTAGGTTTCCGGTATTTTAAAGGGGCTGGGAGCGGTGCCGGGAACGTATACTTCACGTGGCCGCAAGGCCCCAAACTGCCGGTTCACATCCCAACGTATACCAATAAGCGAAGGAGTGAAATTGAGATTAAAATCACGGACCATAGCAAGCCATGCCGATTTACTTTTGAACATATTTTTGAATGGCTCCCACGATTTTACCTGGCCGGTGTAATTGTATCCTATACCCGCTTTATATTTTTTTATCTCATTGTTTTCAACCAGCGGATTGTGCTGTTTGATGGAAGTATAGGAGTAGCTGAGATCGAAATTGGAAATACTCCAGATCCTTTGCCGTTTACCTTCGGGCAGCACCTTCCGCACATTGGTGAAATTGACTGTTTTAATAGTGGTGATATCAATGGCTGCATTTCTTATAGAATCTTTTAAATTACCCTGTGCCGCCCCCAGCTTGTCTTTCAGTTTGATATCCATATCATAAGGGTCGTATTCCGGTGTGCTTATGGTTTGGGATACACTGGCGTAAAAAGGAATTTCTATTCCTGCGCCCCGGGGTAATAATTTGCCCAGCTCAAGGTTGGCAGCAGCATCAAACTGAACAAAATTATCTCTTGCCCTTTCGTTTACTCTTTGCTCCAGAGCCCCAAAGCCAACGCTATGCGTGTTGCCCGAAAAGGTAAGGGTACCCAAATCAGCAAGTGCAAGATCAACCCTGCCCAATGCGGCCCATCCTCCTTTTTCATCAATTTGTGAAAGCCGCAATTCATTTATCCATACTTCGGTACAAATGGGTGATCCTGTGCCATCGCCTGGATTTTCAATACCTACCAGAAATCCTTTTACCTCACCAAAGTTGGGATTACCGATTACTGAATACGTACGGTTATCAACGGTTGTGCGGTAAATGGCATTGGGATTAACCAATTGGAGGTTTCTTTCTGCCTTTAGTTGTTCTAATATTCCGAGATCAAAATCAAGATTGTTTTCTTCCGGCCATATATCTGTATCGGCAGTAGCACCGGAAGGAGTAATTTTCAGTGGTATTTTTATTTCATAAAAGTTATTGATGAAATCATTGCCAATTCTTATTACGGCATTAATTCTTCCGTCTGCCAGTGCTGGCTGGCCATTTACACTTTCTGCATGAACGAACATCATCAACCTGCGAAACTGCCTGATGTCTAAGTTCAGGGTTTTAAACACACTTCTTGATTCACCATTAGGCAGATTACAGATCTGCATGTTCATGGATTGCTCATTCTGCAAAATATTAATGCCGCCATTACTGAGCGACTGTACTCTTTCAATACCCGGGGGCATGCGATAGGGAATGGGCTGACGCCGGTCGTTTTCTTCGATATTTACTGCACCTACATTAAAGTTTACCGGGTCGGATGCATCAATGGGCTTGTAAACGCCTGCCGTATCTAATTCGTAAGTAAATTTCCTCCATTGATTCCTTACCAGTTCCAGTTTGGCAAAACGCAGTACGGTAGAGTCTTCGAAACCGGTAAGGAACATCCTGATGAATTGTATGGATTTAAAATCCGGGATGTTTCCTATTTTTTTATCGTATGCATTGATGGGAACACGAAACTGGTACCATATCTGGTTTTCTTTGTTTCCGTTCGCCAACTGAACAGCTACTTCTTTTTTATCTATGATAAAATTATTACCGATCTGCATTTCAGGATCGTTTGTAGGCTTAATTGCTATACGGTACTGAAAATATTCTTCATTTTCATTGAGCGTATTATCCTTATTAAGGTCTTCGGCATCGGGATACATGGTGGCTGCAGAGGAAAATTCTGAGCTTCCCGATGATACGGGAGAATTGCCCTGTGGCCCGTTGAAATTCTTATAACGGCCAAGGATACCTGTATTGGATTGGTCGTATGCGCCATCCCGGTAGTACCTGAAATTATCTGAAGAGGGATCATTGAGCGCCTGCTGGTATGCCTGTGAACCGGCGCCAACAGTGCTTTGTAATCCCTGCAGGTATTGCTGATGCAATGTTTGTTCATCCTCATCCCTGTTACCATCATAACCCACATCCTGGTAAGGCCTGTCATCGGGTTCGTTACTAAACGCCTGGGTAACCTGTATGGGATTAACAGGAACGGTACCCCAGATAGAATTCTCCGTTTGGGCAGGAATTTTGGGCGTGGGAAGTCCATTTTCATAAGCTCTCTTGCCATCCTTCAAAATATCTTCCGACACATTGCCTAAATTAAAATACAGTTGTCCGCCGGTATTATTGGTGTTTTTTATAAAAGGATCCAGGATCCAGAATTCTATGAACTCTACATTATTGGTTTCAAAATCTGTCTGGTCAATAGAACGCATCATGCCACCCCACCTTTTTAACGGATTATTCAATCTTCCGGTACCATCTATTCCGGTAGCATCGTAGTTATAAGGACCTCTTTCTTTTGGATAATATGCAAGGTCAAACGTTACCAATTGATTTAACCCAAAATCCGGTGTTCGTAAGGGGAATATTTCTGATTGTGAAACAGCACGTACGCGCGGATCAGAAAGTTCCTCTATGTTGTTTTGCAGCGGGTTATTGGCGTTCCTTCTTTCCTGCAGCACCGGTTCAATATTATACCAGGCCAATTTTGCCCTGTTTTTGCCATAATCATAATTATTGTAAACGCCCGCTTCGGGAAAAAGAACATTACCATCTTTATCGGTGGCGCCTAAGGGTGTACTGGCCAAAGCCCAGCTTATAAGCGGGAAACGTAAATCAATACTGGCCCTTGTTCCTTCAAAATCATCAATATAAATCAATCCATTTTTACCTTTGCCGATTTGGGGTGCATGTCCGGGAATAATTTTTGCCGCTTCGCCAAAAGCTGTAAGGGTAGACACGCCTTCTGGGGTATAAAAAGGAAGCTTGTCTAACAGCCTGTTCAGTCGCGGCACTTCATTGCGGTAGCTGAAATCCATACCAAGCATGGTATTGCGTATGGGATCTTCACCATAACTCATTTTGGTAAAATAGGGTCTTTCGCTTAGCCTTACTGCAGTGGCGCCAATAGTAAGATTTTTGTTTGCCAGGTAATCCAAACGAAGTCCCATATAATTGCGCTGCTGCATACCAAAGGCTGCCTGGTTTTCGAATTGTACATCTACGGGTATGCCCGAACTGAGAATGGCCTGGTTAAGTATTTTAACTGTGCCCAAACTATAATTTACCTCATAGTCGGCGCCTTCCTGCAATTCACGTCCCCCGGCGGTAACAGTTACAGAACCCTGGGGTACATTAAAAGCATTCAGGGATATTTCGGATTGTCCAAGTGAAGAAGCCTTTGCCATTCCTTTCATTACAAAGCGGTTAAGATTGGCATAAGTTTGGGCGATGGCTTTAATGGTATCGTATAGCGGAAGGTAAAGATATTTTTGTTGCAGGGCCGGATCACTAAACGCAAAGGCGAGGTCGCGGCCAAAGGGCTCCAGTACGGGAAATACGATCTGGGCCTTGTCGGACATAACCGTATAGCCTTCCATAAAGTCAAAAACGCCATCCGGCTGAGGATCGTTTTGGTTATTCAGCCGGTCAAGATTCAGCAAAGTAAGTAAAGGCACACCTGCCTGGTTGCCTTCCGGCAAATATCTTTTTTGTCCTCCTCCGGGTTCATCATACAAAACATTTAACTGGAAGTCAGTACGGTCTAATGAGGAGAGATAATCCCCGTTATCACTTTTGAGTGTATAAATGTTTTTCATCATCAGGTCCCATATGGGTAGTTGGGTGCGGGCTGATGTGGCTTTTAATAATTTCAGGAACAGCACTTTCTGAACGCCGGAGGCAGAATCAACCGGGATATCCTGTGAAAACTCGCCTACCTGGTATACCCGGCCGTTATAGGAATATTGAAAGGCTACTGCCAGAACTTCGTTGGGTTGCAGCGCCCCGTTTAGTGACAAGTACCCTAATTGCGGGTTAAAAATATATTGGCTTGAATCAAGTTTCCGGGCAAAGGTCTTTTCAAAATCCTGTACCTGACGCAAACCCATCCCGGTAAGGTTGCCCACTACCAAAGAAGGGTTCCTGTTGGCCTGGTTTCCGGTAATCTGGCGATAGAGGTTGTTGGCATCGTTTCCGGGCAGCTCAAGATCATTCCCTGATCCACCCCAGGGGCCATAGGGATTGGGTTCGCCAATATCCATCAAACCAACAATATCCCTTGTATCGGTAGTGGTGCCCATCCTGTTGGTTACCCAAACTTCCAGCCGCATTACCTGTACCTGCGAGCTTATTACCGGTATGGTTTTCATGGCATCGTTATACTTTTTGTTAAAGTACTGCGCCAATAAAAAGTGCCGGTTCTCATCATAATCATCACCCCTGACTGTAATTTGCGATGTAGATGCACCGCCCTGTAAAGCTCTTGATTGTCTTTGTGACTTTTGAGTGGCAAATACGCCGGTTACCCAAAGTTTGCCAAACTGCAATTGTGTTTTTATCCCAAAAAGTGATTGTGCACCAGGTATTAAAGTGCCTTTTGATGCAAAACTGGTATTGCCCAGTTCAATTTTTTTAATGATTTCGTCTGTAGTGCCGGTATATTCTAATTTCAACTGGTTTTCCCAATCGAAAGTGGATTGTGTGTTATAGGAAATGGGAAGCTTTACTTTACTGCCAATATTGGCGATCACATTAAGATTTGCCGCCATGTCGAAATCGAAGCCCCCGTTTTTTCTGGCTCTTTCGGGCAAGGTGGGGTTTTTAATGTTTTGTCCCTGGTAACCAGCAGTTATGGTTACATTACCCTGGGGGCGAATATCAATTTTACCATTTCCAAACAAGCGGTTAAACAGATCATCGGTAGCGGTAAGCTTAGGGCGGAGGAGGCTTCTGTTCAATAAACTGATCGTATTGGCACGCTGCCTGAAATAATCATTTTCCTGCTTTCTTGCCTGTATCCTGGTAAATTCTTCAAAAGTGAGGGATGTGGGTTTCCGGTAATACTTGTTGCCTATTTTTTCAATGATATAATATTTCTTTTCCTTAGGATCGTAAATCACCGAATCGGTAATGTTGGCCGGGTCTTTAAGATCAAAGCCACGAAGCCGTGATGAAGTAAGCTGATCGCCCCGCCTGTCTGATATGGGATATTTTAATGAATCCCGGAATGGCAGTGAATCTGGGGGCAAGGGTATAGTATCTTTAAGCTGGTATGTATTACCAGCATGCACAGGGGTGGCATATGCCCCGGCGCCAAACATTAATACTGCAGCAGCACATACTATTATACGTAGTATGTTCCAATTTCGTAAAGCCAATTTTCCCTTCTTGTTTAGTAGGTAAATTTTTTCTCAAATAAGCTGTAATGCTTTTTTAATTAATGTTTCCAGATTTTCGGTAGAGGGGGCGGATGCGGCGGCTTTTTTAACTGCATTTTCTGCCATATTGCGTACAATGCCCAATGCCACCAGGGCATTTAACGCATCCTGCTCCAAAGTATTGTTTATGAGCGCAGAACCCGTGGTTTCAAAACTGGTTTTGCCCATTTTATCTCTCAGTTCAAGTACGATCCTTTCTGCTGATTTTTTGCCTATTCCTTTTATTTTTTCCAAACGTGTGGTATCTCCTTTTACAATAGCCTGCGCCAGTTCATCGGGCTGCATGGCCGAAAGCATCATCCTGGCTGTAGAAGTGCCCACCCCATTCACACTGATTAACTGGGTAAATATATTTTTTTCAGCCATGTCAAAAAATCCATACAGAGTATGCCCGTCTTCCTTGATATGCAGCCAGGTGTACAGGGAACCTTTTTCGAGCGATTGTATTTTTGAATAGGTATTAAGGCTTACCTGCACTTCATAACCCACTCCATTAACATCTACATGCACTACCGCAGGAGACTTATATACAAACTTACCTGTTACAAAAGCTATCATCTCTTATTTAAAGAGGGCAAAGATAACGGATTGTGTTTGCAGAAAAAGAGCTATTTCATATTTGTTGTTTCGATAAAACAATGCATAAAAGCGTTTTTTTTTAAAAATCAGTGTGTCTGTTGTACCCTGTTCAATTTTTAAGCCGGAATTTTGAGAAAGAGTATTGTTCGTGTTTTTAGTGGCACAGAAATGATAAGATGTTTAAAAAACACTTTAAGACTGGTTGATACTTAAAATATAATTTAACCAGAAAAGCAGTACCCTAAGATTTGGTTTATCACTATAATTGTATTTTCGTGCCCAATTTTGAAATACAAGTGAATATGAGTTCAAAAATTACTGCCGCTATTACTGCTGTTGGTGGTTATGTGCCTGAATATCGCCTGACCAATGCTGAACTGGAAAAAATGGTAGACACCAATGACGAGTGGATACGTACACGCACAGGAATAACGGAAAGAAGGATATTGAAGGGCAAAGATCTAGGTACATCTGATATGGTAGTGCCGGCAGTGCAGGAAATTTTAGACAAAAGAAAAATAAGCGCTGAAGAAATAGATTGTTTAATTGTTGGAACTGTTACACCTGATACTATATTTCCTTCTACTGCAAATATTGCCTGTTATAAACTGGGTGCTGTAAATGCATGGGGATTTGACCTGGCGGCTGCCTGTTCAGGATTTTTATATGCTTTAACTACCGGAGCGGCCTTAATAGAAAGCGGACGTTACAAAAAAGTTATAGTAGCCGGAGGAGACAAAATGAGCGCCATAGTTGACTATAGTGACCGTACTACGTGCATTATTTTTGGTGATGGTGCAGGCGCTGTTTTACTGGAGCCCAATACGGAAGGATATGGTGTGCTGGATAGTATTTTAAGAAGCGATGGCGCAGGCGGGCATCACCTGCATATGAAAGCAGGAGGTTCTCTTAAGCCCGCATCCATAGAAACGGTTACCAATAAAGAGCATTATATATACCAGGAAGGGCAACCTGTGTTTAAGCATGCCGTAAGGGATATGGCGGATGTAAGCTATGAATTAATGCAGCGTAACCAGTTGGGCGCCGACGATATAGCCTGGCTGGTTCCGCACCAGGCCAATAAGCGTATTATTGATGCCACAGCCAACCGCATGGGACTGCCGCATGAAAAGGTGATGCTCAATATTCAAAAGTTCGGCAATACAACCGCAGGTACTATTCCGCTTTGTTTATGGGAATGGCAGGATCAGTTGAAAAAAGGAGACAAGATTGTACTGGCTGCTTTTGGCGGAGGGTTTACCTGGGGATCTACATTGATTAAATGGGGATGTTAAATCATTTATGGGTTGTCGTTTATAGTTTATTGTTAGGTGCATGCGGGCTATAGAATATTTCCGGTAACCTCACCCGTACTTATTGCCGCAGTAACCTGGCCGAAATCCATTATTGTGATTTGAAGCTCTTCTTAATTTTTTCAATAAGGTCTATTTCAATAATTTTTTGAGCCATCAGGATCATGTTCTTAAAAGATGGCCCATGTGAAATGCCATGGCCTATGATCACTGGTTTATTAACGCCCAGAACCGGAACGCCGCCATATTGCTCAAATTCGAAACGATCGAAATAGGCATCATGGATATTGCGGCGTTTTACTATATCGTAAACACTCTCTGCCATTTTAAGCATTACATTACCCGTAAATCCTTCACAAACTATTACATCTGCTTTGTCTAAAAAGATGTCACGTCCTTCAACATTACCAATAAAATGGATTAAAGCGTTTTCCTTAAGCAGTGGGTAAGTGGCTTGTGCCAGCAGGTTCCCTTTCCCTTCTTCTTCACCAATATTCAGCAATCCTACTCTCGGATTTTCAATATTCCATACATGCTGTACAAATAAGGAGCCCAGGATGGCAAATTGGGCAAGATTCTCGGGTTTACAGTCAGCATTAATCCCTGCGTCTAATAAAAGTCCAAGCTTACCATTTTCCCGGGGCATATATGCACCTATAGTTGGACGGCTTACACCTTCTATTGGTTTGATGCTGTATAATGCCCCAACCAGCATAGCCCCGGTATTACCCGCACTAATAACAGCATCTGCTTTTCCGGAGGCTAATAAATGAAAACCAATGGCAATAGAAGATTGTTGTTTTTCTTTAAGCGCTTTTGTGGGATGTTCGTGCATGCCAATTACCTGTGCTGCATGAACAATTGTAAAATCGCCTGACTTTAGCGGGTATTGCTGCAAAAGCGCTTGCAATTGAATTTCATCTCCTATTAAAAGAAGATGGGCGGGAACTGGTGCTTCCGATAAGTATGCCGATGCTCCTTTAATAGCTTCAAGAGGGGCGAAGTCGCCACCCATCATATCTAAGGCGATGTTCATGCAGCAAATTTGGGGAAAATCTGAAAAATACAAATCCCAAATCCAAATAATATTATTTATCCGGAATTGGGAACCATATCAAAAAAGTAAAAAATACTATTTAATCGGCGATTTTTCTACTACTACTTTTCCTTTGTAATAGAGTTTTCCTTCACTCACATGTGCACGGTGGCGTACATGCGTTTCGCCTGTAGCGCTGTCTTTGCTTAACGTCACTGTCTCAGCTATGTAATGTGTTCTTCTTTTCGCACTGCGTTGCTGAGAGTGTCTGCGTTTTGGATTGGGCATAACACTAAATTTTAATTGTTTCTGAATTTGTCCAGATCTTTCCAGATCGGATTTTCATTTTCTGTATTGCGTTCGTTCAATTTTCTGAGCATATCCAGCGCTTCCTGGTTGCATTTCGAACTTCCGTCGGAATTTTCCCCGCAGGTGCGTTGCAATGGAATACTCAGGTTAATAAATTCGTATATCCAGCCTGCCACGTTAATATGACTTTCTGTTCTTGATATGTAATAAACATCCGGATCCTCTTCAGAGGCATTCATTTCATCCGGGTTGTCTACCATCTTCACCAATACTTCAAAATCATCCCACAGACTTTTTTCCAGGGTATTGCCACATAAGTCGCATAACAAGGTAACCGTTCCTCCTATCTCAAACTTAAGCATGAGAAAAGAGGCTTTTTTGTCCAGGATCAATTTTACAGTAACGTGAGTATCTGTAAAATCCTGTGGTTGCTGCTCTGCAAAGAACTTGTCATTTATCTCGTAAACATATTCATGCTTGCCCGGCTTTAGCCCTACAAAAGCAATCTCGTATTCATGCCGGTTCGCCATGCTTTTTGTTTTAAGGTTTGCAAAGGTAGTAAAATCAGGTGAAATTATGCAATGATAAAATAAGCAGGATACAATAATTTCTTAACTGCACGAGCTGTTGTTGGCTAAATAGTTATACAGTATTTTTTTTGAATATAAGAATAATGCAGCGCTACGCACAGGATTATATCGCGTCAACCGAAATTGGCTTTCATTCAGCTTGTTGTAGATTTGCTTTTTGGAATATTGAATATATGAGTGGATTAAAAGCCTTTTTGCCTTCTTTTTTTCTTTTTCTGCTGCTCAACGGGCTGTTTGTGCTTTTTCAGCGTATGCTCACCGGATATGGTTTTAGCACGCAGGTATTGTTGTGGGGAAATGTGTTTTTATTTGGGTTAAGTATCATTTCATTTTTGCTTCAGCAAAAAGCGGCGAAATCTACTTCGCCACAACTCATCGTCCGTTATTTCTATATTTCTTTCCTGGTAAAACTCATATTAGTAGCTGTAGTGGCTTTGATATATGCAAAAGCGGCCACTAAGGTGAATAAGGCATCTGTAATTGCCTGTATGGTGTTTTATATGTTATATACTTTTATTGAAATAAGCATGCTGCTCAAAGCCGGTAAGCAAAAAAATGCGTAAAAAAAGAGAAGCCCCACTTGCTACTTTGGATTCTTATTTGCCCGCTGGTTCTTATCATGCGGTAATGCAATACCTCCAGCACTACAAAGTGCATCTTACCGTTACCAGAGAGCGAAGAAGTGTTTTAGGCGATTACAGGTTCGCTGTTCATGGAAAAAATCATCGTATCAGTGTAAACGGCAATCTTAATTCGTTTGCATTTTTAATTACGCTGTTGCATGAACTGGCGCATCTCATAGCCTTTGCAAAATATGGAAACCGGATCGCATCTCATGGAAAAGAGTGGAAATTAGTATATGGTGAGATTTTGCATCAATTCCTTTTGCTTGATATTTTTCCGGGAGACATAGCTATGGAAATAAAAACTACAATGCATAGTCCAGCGGCCGGCAGTTGCGCCGAAGACGGTTTGATAAGAGTGCTGCGAAAATATGATCAGAAACAAGATCAGAAAAAGCTGGTGGAAGAAATTGATGTCAACGGGTCATTCCAAACAGATGATGGCAGAATATTCAAGCGGGGTGATCAGTTGCGGAAGCGCATCAGGTGCTTAGAAATAAAAACGGGGAAAATATATTTATTCAGCCCGGTGTACGAGGTAACTCCTGTATAATATTCTGTCCTTTCGGCTTAAGCTTTTTCCAGGATGATGGTATACGTGCCATCGGCACCAGGTATACCCGTACCTGTAATTGCATAAGCTATCTTTAATGTAGTGGTATTTACTTCAATAAGATCAAAGATTAACGGGTCTCCGGTAGTTGGAGTAAACTGGATTTTGGTTTCATTATCGGTTAGCTTCCATGTGCCCGATTGAGCAGTAGAGGGCTCACATGCTACGGCGCCTTCATCAATTGTATAAGTATCATCTTTCTTGAGTGTAAAAATATTGTCTTTCAGGCATACTATCTGTGGAAGAGGAAAATCAATAACGCTGGTTCCGCCTGCATTTTTCACATCAGATACCTTCCATTTATTAGACAACAGCTCTTTTTTGGTTGGGGGAGCGGGTTCTTCCTCTTTATCTTTCTGGCAGGAAATGAGTATAGAAGTTGAAAAAAAAGCGAATAGTAAAATATATTTTCCGAACAATATGCTATTTTTCATAAAAAAAAGGGGTTTATAACTATTGGGAAAAGATATAACGCATTGCCTGTGCAAGGCGATATAAATATAAAGATAAAGATAAGGAGACGAAATTAACTCAGCATAGCCATAACCCCATAAAGTATAAAATAACTTATGGCAACAAAGGCGAAGAAAAGTTTATCTGCATTTTTCATACCGGCAGGAGTTTATATTAATAATTAAAACGATTTTCCTGTAAATAATGTTGTATAAATAGTTTGTTTTTCTTTGTACAGGAGCCATATAATTCATATTCCATGCCAGATATGAATGAGAACAGTAAAAATGAATGTAAAAGCGTGAAGGAACGGGAAAGTTACCTTATTAGTGTGGTAGTGCCCTTTAAATGAAATACCCGACCGGTATCCGTATGTATGTATTGCAGTGTCCATACATAAGTGCCACTGCCCTGCATCTTTCCGTTGATCGTGCCATCCCATTTTTTTAAACGATCGGTAGTTTCAAACACTTTTTGACCATATAAGTTATATACCCTGAAAATAAGATTACTGGCTTTATAGGCATTTAACGGGTAGAGATAATCATTAAGGTTATCGCCATTGGGGGTAAATGCAGAGGGTATGTCAATGTAACAACTGCTTACCAGTTTAACTTTTTTAACTGCAGTATCCATGCAGCCATGGTTATTTGTAACAACAAGCCGGATATTGTATTCCTGGTCTGTTAACGGTGCCGAATAGGATTGTGCAGGAGGAGATTTAAGAATGCTGTTTGTGCCATTACCAAAACTCCAGTCCCAGCGCAAAATATTTCCGGTGCTTGCATCTTCATATATTGTTGAATCCCGGGGACATATAAATTCCGGAGCCTCAAAATCCGCTTTCAGTTCATTATCAAGGATAATATCAGCGGAAGCAGTGTCATGGCAAACACCGTTCGATGCTATTAGTGTGGCCGTTTTTTGGCCAAAAACCGAATATGTTTTTTGAAAATGCTGCCCGGTTCCTGAAGTATTATCTTCAAATGCCCATTTCCATAAATTTGCCTGGTTTGCCCCGTTGTGTGAAAATATAATTGTATCGGTGTTGCAGCCATATAATATAGAGTAATTAAAGGCGGCTGAAATAGTATCTTTAGTAATAAAATGTAAGGCAGCGCCTTCCGGTGTTTCTTCTCCGCATTCATCAATAATAGTGTTGCCATCGCTTCCTTTGTTTAGTGCAATGGTATATGTGCCATTGTGTAAGATCGGGGCAGCAAGTTGTACATGAATTACACTGCTCATATCATTATCATTGCATTGGCCGGAAGCAGAAGCAATTGCTATTGCCGGCGATCCGTTTATCATAAAATCACTTCCATCCGCAGCTATGGAATTACAGCGTATAGGTTTTTTAAATACCAGTTGCAGAAAGTTTGGCGCACAGCCCGGGGTGGTTAAGCTATCCATTGGGGTAGGCTGAACGGGCAAAACGCTAAATGGAATGTTTTCACCTTCTTCAATACCCCGGTCGCAATTATCTAAGAGGGTATTATCATCTGAACCCTTTTTTATAGTGAGTGAATAATCGCCGGCAGGCAATGGATTGTTGAGCGTAATGGTAACAGAGTCCATATCAAAGCCGGTAAGGCAGGCTGTTGCAACTGCCCCGGTGATGGTTGCGCCTCCGTATGAAACGGAAAAGTCGCTGCCATCAGCCGCAAGGGTATTACATCTCATTTTTTTGTTCAGCTTCACAATAATATTTGTTCCGTCGCAATAAGCTCTTGCATCCTGGAGATGCGGAACTTTTGGGTCTGTTATGTTCGCTGTACCACCTTCAAAAGAAAGTTTATACCCGCTTTGGTTGGTTATTGTAAAATGACTCACCAGCAAAAGATATTGGTGTCCTTCAAGAAGTGCGGGCATTTTACTTGTATTGGGATAGTCGAATCCGGCACAATTTGTAAATGAGCCGGCATTGGTTGCGGTGCCGGTTGCACCGGGGTGTGCCGACCAGTTGCTTCCAACATATAAGCTGCGGTCGGTATATACATCGGCAGCATCATGGCCGGTAATATCAAACAATTGCCAGTCATAATCATCCGATGCAGTAAGTGGAGTGATGGTTAATCCGAGGGTTCCTGCAGTAAAACATGTGAACTTATACCAGAACGGGTTGAGATCTCCATAAGCCGCATTATCATTTTCGCAGCCTGGAACGGGGATTGAGCGCCCGCCGCAGGCCGGGACAGTTTGTTGCGTAAAAGTAGATGTGCCACATACCGGGAATGCTGTGCCCGGATTTTGTCCTAAGTTGGTACAGATTTGCGCATAAACACTACTCAGAAAAGTGGTACAAATGAAAATAAGAGGAATAGTTTTCCAACGCATTATCGAAAAATAATGATATTTTTTAATAGAGGATGATTAATAAATTTAAAGAAGCGTTGCACTGGTATTAATTCATTTAATCAAAAAGAGCTACTCAATACCGGTAACAAAACTACCGGCAATTGTTCTGATTAGAAGATTAAATAAAAACAGTAATGACAGCGTATTTAAAAAGTGTTACAAAAAGAATGAGAAAGTACCTCTGCATTTTTATCATAAGATAAAGGGAGCGTATTTTAACAGGCTGGTTATCAATGAGTGCTTATTTAAAGTAAAATTCTGATGTGAATGTATTGTATAATCAAAAATACTTTTATACCTTGCAATCCCTATTGATGTTTCGGGTCTGCACTTTAGCATCAATTTTCTTTCCAATTGTCTTCTGTCAAACCTATTTCCGTTTTTTTTCGTATAATGTTTAAAGAAGATCAAAGCCGTTGATTTTATCTTAATAAACACCAGTAAGTTTCTACTAATACCCAATCTCCTCCCTGGAACCTTTAAACAGTTACAAAAAATTAATATGAACCAATTCGTACACAAATTAGTTTGGGGTTGTCTCTCGTTTTTTATGATAGGAGCGGTTGTGTCAACCCAGGGGCAATCTGTTTTTAACCCTAATGATCCCATAGTAATTTACAATCCTTCCAATCCCCCAACTGAGCCCGTTTTCGGTCAACCTGGTAAATGGGTAAAAACAAACCGGTTGCCTTGGAACACTTCTTCATTTAAAGCTTATATATATAAAGGAGTTGCATTTCGGCTTAAATGGCCAAAAAATTATGATATTTCCGGAAATACGAAGTATCCTTTATTTCTGTTCTTCCATGGAAAAGGTGAAAGAGGTAGTATTTACGATAACGAATATCAATTGTTTCATGGAGGCGAATTGCATAGAAATGCAGTAGATAACGGTACCTATAATGGTTTTCTTTTATATCCACAAACCTCTGATCCCGATGGTCACTGGAGTACGGCACAACGACAGTTTGTAATGGAATTATTAGAGGACTTTCTTATTCCCCAGGTTAATGTAGATCCGTTTAGAATATCTGTAGACGGGCTTTCAGGGGGTGGGTTTTCAACGTGGAAGTTTTTTGAATTCTATCCTAAACTGGTGGCAGCCTGTTTGCCAATAAGCAGCTCCTCATCCAGTCACAATACTACTATAGTGAACAATAAATTTACACCAATCTGGTTATTTCAGGGAGCCCTGGATCTAAACCCTATGCCGAGTGTCTCGCAATATCTTAATGGTGTAGCGGAAAATGCAGGTGCGAATTTTACATATACAGAATATCCAAATTTAGGGCATGGTTGTTGGTATTCAGCTTGGGGTGAACCTGATTATTTTCCTTTTTTAAACAGGGCAAACAAAGCGAACCCTTGGCCCTTGTATGGCAGAACTGAGTTTTGTAACACAGGTCCGGGTTCTGTTAATACAACTATTGGTGTTACTGCGGGGTTCGATGAATACCAATGGCGAAAAAATGATGTAGTGCTCACCGGGTTGGGAACCAGTTCCAATACGCTTACGGTTACGGATATTGGCGTTTACTCATGCCGGATAAGAAAAGGAACAACCTGGTCAGGATGGTCTCCTATTCCGGTTGAGATTAAATACAAAACCAGCACTATTCCGCCTGCAATAAAAGTGAGTGGTTTGGCAAGTAGAGTTTTGCCCGCTCCTGATGGGAAGACTACTGTAAATTTAGAAGTGCCTAAGGGTTTCGCAGGATATAAATGGGAGAAAGTGGGTGATACTACAACACTCAGTACTGGTAACGCGGTAAATGGAGTTGGTATAGGTAGCTATAAGGTGAAGGTTACCGAACAATTTGGTTGTGCCAGCGCATTTAGCGATCCTTTTACAGTTATTAATGCCAATGGTCCCAATAAACCAGATGCTGCAACCGGTCTGATCGCTATCCCGCTTTCCTATACTTCTTTGAAATTGAATTGGAGTAGCAACCCGAACCCGGTTTACCCTCAAACCAATTTTGAAATTTACCAGGCAACCCAGTCCGGCGGCCCTTATCAATTTATAAGCCTGGTTGATGGTAATGTGTTTTCCTTTGTAAAAGAAGGGTTAACTCCCGGAGTTAGATACTATTATATTGTAAGGTCTGTGAGCGGTACAGCAGCAGCCCCTGTTTCAAATGAAGCTTCGGCCATTACGCAAAAGGATATCAATCCTCCAACGGCTCCGGGTAATTTGAATGTGACAGGCTCAGCGAGAAATTACATATCGCTCGCCTGGGGCGAATCAACGGATGATGTGGGTATGGATCATTATGAGATTTATGTCAATAGCATCAAATCCTATGTTACCTCAGAGACGGAGTATACGGTATATGGGTTGGATTTTGGTAAATCGTATAATTTTACCGTTAAAGCAGTTGATATTGCGGGTAACAAATCCGCAGCCAGTAACCAGGTTACAGCTCAGCCTCTGGCTAAAGGGTTAACCTTTAAGCATTATACAGGTATCTGGAATAATTTGCCTGACTTTAATACACTTACTCCAATATTAACCGGGGTAGTGCCTAATGTAACGCTCGCAAACGCCAGCCAGGCCGAGAATTACGCTTTTTTATGGGAGGGATATATTCGGATTCCGTCAACTGGCAACTATATTTTCAGCACCACTTCTGACGACGGAAGCAAGTTATACCTTGCTCCATATAATAGTACAGCAACAGCATTGGTTAATAATGATGGACTTCATGGATCTAAATATGCAGAGGGTGCTATTGATAACCTCGCAGCAGGCGTTTATCCCATAACTATTACCTTCTTCCAGCAAGGTGGCGGGGCAAACATGAGCGTATCCTGGCGGAAAACAGGTCAGAACGGCTGGTCAATGGCTCCCATTCCCGATTCTGCTTTTGTTGATCCTCCATCTACGCCTGCGGGAGCTGTGCCAGCAAAGCCGTCGAACCTGGCTGCTACAGCGGTTTCTTTTAAAAGAATTAATCTTACATGGACCGACAACGGCAATAATGAAAAATCTTTTGAGCTTTTCCGCTCCACAAATCCTCAGGAAAACTTTGTTACTGTTGGAGTGGTGCCTGCTAATACTACCAGCTTTGCAGACACTTTGGTTGAGCCTGCCACAACTTATTATTACAAGATCAGGGCGATAAATCAATATGGGGAATCGCCGTTTGATAAGACAGGACCGGGTGTGGATTATGCTTATTATGAAAGAACCGGTATGTCGGTAGTGCCAGATTTCAATACAATGACTTCTGTCAGAACAGGAAGGGTGAGCGCATTTCAATTGGGTATGCAACTAAGGGGGGATAATTTTGCAGTAAAGTTTGATGGATTTATTACAATACCGACTACGGGAAGTTATACTTTCTATCTCAAGTCTGACGATGGGTCCAGGTTATACATCAATAACAATCCGGTTGTGAATAATGACGGATTGCATGATGCTACCGGTGAGCAGTCCGGTACAGTTTCATTAAACGCAGGCATATACCCGATAAGTGTTACCTTTTTTGAGGCAACAGGAGGCGAGGCACTAACCGTAAGTTATCAGGGTCCGGGTATTAATAAGCAAACGATACCCGGGAATGTATTAGGCGATATATTAGCTAATGCCACTACTTTAGCACCACCGCCCACTCCAGCCGCTCCAACAAATCTAACAGCTCTTGGATTCAGTAACTCTGCTATTAATATTAAATGGGTCAATAGTAGTTTGGCAAACATTACAAATATCGAATTGTATCGTTCATATAATGGTAATGCTGATTATGTATTGCTAGCCACACTTCCTGCGAACGCAACCTCCTATAATGATACAGAGTTATACCCCAGCTCTTTGTTTTATTACAAAGTGAGGGCTACAGGCGAAGGTGGTAATTCGGGGTATAGCAATGAAAAAGACGCTCGTACGCTTGGAGTTATTCCTTCTATACTGCCTGTAGAAAATGTGTACATGCGTTTTAACAGCACAGTTCAGGTGCCGGTAGAAGCCACTTCAGGGTCGCCAGTTGCTATAACTTTACAGGTAAGCAATCTTCCGGATTTTGCTGCATTTCAGCAAACTGACAATGGAAAAGGAATAATAACTTTTTCTCCTTCGGAAGGTCAGCAAGGCTTATATGGAAATATAGTGGTTACGGCCTCTAATCCGCAAAATGATAAAAGCACTGTCCAATTTAATCTTACTGTAAATTCGAATTATGTTCCGATTCTTAATAATAATTTAACCAGCTTATCTGTAAATGAAATGCAAACCAACCAAATTAACCTATCTGCTACCGATGATGATGCGGATGATTATTTGATATGGTCTTTTACAGGCTTGCCGGCATTTGCAACTATAACAACTACCAACCGCACTGCTTCTGTATCATTTGCCCCCAATTATGGAGATGCGGGTGTTTACAGAGTAAAAGCAACAGTTAAAGACGGACGTAACGGTAAAGATACTTCCTCGTTTGATGTTAAGGTAATTCACGTAGATGCTTCTCATGACCCTAACGACGGAACCGTACCGGCTAAACCTAAAGATATAGCTGTTCGGTTTGTTGGTAGTGTTAACGGAGTTCAGGTAACGTGGACAAATATGGCTTATAATGCTACCGGATTTGAGATTTACCGCGCAACGTCAGTAACAGGGTATTATACGTTATTGAATCCCGGAGCAACGAATAAGGATTCGACATCATATTATGATTATACTGCGGTGGGCAACAAAACATATTTTTATGCTGTTCGGGCTATAAATACCAATGGGGGAACCAATTCAACCATAGTGATGATTGTTACACCTAACAAAGCGCCTGTGATCAGCGCTGAAGATATATATATAAAAAGTGGAGATGTAAAAAGTATAGCTATTGTGGCTACAGATGACCCCGGAGATATAATAACGCTTGCAGTATCAAATTTACCCTCATTCGCTACATTTACGGATAATGGCAACGGCAATGCTACAATTCATCTTTCCCCAACCGGCACACATATCGGTACATATAATATATCGGTAAAAGCAAGTGATCATTATGGAGCAATCTCTGTTAAAACAATAAAGGTCACTGTTACGGATAAGTATATCACTTCCGTATTAGTAAATTTTAATAATAAGGATTATCCGATCAGTTTTGGGCACTGGAATAGCTTTAATGCTGCGCAGGTTGGGGCGACTGCAGTAGTTAAGAATACCTTACTCTCTAATCTTAAAGAAGAAACGGGTAGTGCTACTACGATGAGTGTTCAATTGCTTGAGGCATGGGCACAGACTTATACTGGTATGGTTACCGGCAATAATTCGGGAATTTTTCCTGATAGTGTAATGATGACCGGGTATTATTTTTATACCAAGTCTACAGTTCCTCAGAAGACAATCAGGATTTCAGGATTGAATAGTGGTAAAAGGTATAATCTGATCTTT
The DNA here is from genome assembly GCF_009192765.1 of Agriterribacter humi. Classification (GTDB taxonomy): domain Bacteria; phylum Bacteroidota; class Bacteroidia; order Chitinophagales; family Chitinophagaceae; genus Agriterribacter; species Agriterribacter humi. Next base: position 438,082 of record NZ_VOHQ01000003.1, read on the forward strand.
TTTGGTAGCAGATCGTACACCCAGGCGCAGGTAACTTATTTTACAGCAGGGGGGCAAACCGTTTCATTAGACGCAACCAATAACAGTACTCAAACCACACAAATCAATAGTTTAACTCCCAGTCAGGGAGGTGTTATTGATGTGGTAATTAAAGCTGATATGGATAGATATGCAGTTATTAATGCAATGGTGATTCAGGAGTATGATAATACGATAATCCTACCTCCTTTTAATCTTAGTATGAGCAAAAGTACCAGGAGTACTATAAGCCTCTCATGGAAATGTAACGCAACAAACTTGACAGGTTTTGAGATTTGGCGGTCTGATGCTTCAAATGGTACATATGTAAAACTTCCTGTTACCATTCCCGCTAACACATTTACATATACGGATGGTGGGCTGCAAACCGGTAAGCTTTATTATTATAAAGTACGAGCTGTATCAGGTTCAAGCTTTTCCGACTTTAGTGATTACGTTAGCGGTGCAACAATAAAATATTCTATTAATATTAATTTTAATGATGGCTCGGAACTTGGACCATCTCAGCCTGCACCATGGAATAATACAAATCAATTGGTTTATGAAGGGTTTATTCTGCCGAATCTGTTGAATGATGATAACCAGAACACCGGCATCAACATGACAATAGTAGGCAGCTTAAATTCCTTTAGTGGCACTAACCGGCAAGATAATACTCTAACTACAGGTAATAATTCTGGAGCTGTTCCCGATATCGTTATGTCTACTTTTTATTTCTTGGAATATGGGCAGATAGGTAAAATTCGGATTGATGGACTGAACCAGAGCATGCGGTACAATTTTGTATTCTATGGCGGATGTAAAGATAGAGGCAAAGGCCAGATAACTACATACACAATAGAAAATGAGAACGTAAATTTGGATGCCAAAAACAATACGATGAATACTGTACAAATTAATAATATAGTTCCTGATGCAGCGGGAAGTGTGCTAATATCACTTACCCCGACTATTCTTAGTGGATTTGGCTACATTAATAGTCTTAGTATTCAAGCCGTTGGTACGGACATAGATGGTACACCGTCCGGACGTAAAGTTATTCAGGCCGGAGACAGGAATGTAGCATTATTAGATATAGATTCCGGTTCTGTATCAAAAACAGATAGAAATGTAATTTTGGGCGCTTATCCCAATCCGTTTGTAGATGATATCACACTTAAGCTTTCTTTGAATAACCCTGCCGGCAAGATTATTGCGGTACTTAAAGACATCTCAGGTAGACCAATATTCTCCACTACATTAACGAATCTTAAAAAAGGAATCAGTGAGCATAGGATGGGATTAAAGGGAGGCAAACTTCCTGCGGGAACTTATGGAATTCAGCTTCTGGGATTACCAAAAGGAGAAAAAGCCGCAATTATTGTTGTGAAGTAGGTTTAGTTACTTAATTTTAAATGGAAGCATACTTGTTCTATGCTTCCATTTTTTTTGAGCCAATTCTATTATTGTTAAAAAAGCTAATGGAAAAGTTTGATCTTATACTGGTAGGCACTGGATTTGCCTCGAGTTTTTTTTTAAGGAAATATCTTGAAAAATCTCCTCTGGATAATCGGGTCCTCGTATTGGAAAGAGGAATAATGTGTCCTTATACGGAACGGCTAAAAGCTGCAGGAGGAAAACAATCAGATATATTTGAAAAAAGAGTTAAAACAGGGGATACTTTTATCAACGATAGCGAAGACAAAGTATGGATGTTTGATCCCAATTTTGGAGGTAGCTCTAATTGCTGGACAGGCTGTACTCCGAGATTTTTACCTAATGACTTCAAGATTAAATCGCTTTATGGTATGGGTCAGGATTGGCCAATATCTTATGACGAAATAGAACCTTACTACACCCAGGCTGAAGAGATTATGATGATCGCCGGGCCAGAGATTACACCCTTCCCCAGGAGTAAGCCTTACCCTTTGCCGCCGCAAACGCTTTCTTCAGTAGACAAATTACTTCAGGATAAGTATAAGGAATTGTACATTAGTCAGCCAACAGCCAGAGCTACAGTCCCAACAGGTAAAAGAAATGCCTGTTGCACAAGCGCAGTCTGCGGATTGTGCCCGGTAAACAGTAAGTTTACTATTGAAAATACTTTAGATTATTTATATGCTGATAAGAGAGTTACGATACGTTATGGTTCGCAAGTACATCATTTGCTAACCGAAAATGACACGATAAAGGGAGTAGCTTACAAGTACAATGGTAAAGACTACGAGGTGAATGCTGAAATTGTCGCCTTAGGCGCAAATGCAATTTTTAATGCGCATATTTTATTGAATTCTGGTGACACTAATCCAAAGACTGGTAAGGGTTTATGTGAACAAAGAGGAACATTTGCTTACCTGTATTTTAAGGATATTGACAATGTTGGAGGTAGCTCTATTATTACGGCTAATGGATATATGCTCTATGATGGCGATCATAGAAAAAATGAGGCTGCCTGTATTATTGAAAGCTCCAATATTCCTTTTATTCGCAATGAACCTGGAAAATGGAGAAAGATAGCGAGATTGAAGTTTGTATTTGAGGACCTTCCTGATGATAATAATAAAGTTGTTTTGAGTGATAATTTTTTAAAACCTGGGGTTCAATACGCTAAGCATACTTCTTATGTAGACAAGGCAATGAAAAATTTGAAAGGTAACATTGATAAAATATTTTCTTTCTTACCTGTAGAAAAAATTGAGATGGATGGCTACTTTCAGAAATCTGAGTACCACATTTGTTCAACTGTTCGGATGAGTGATTCAAAGGAAGAGGGTGTTGTAGACAAAAATCTCATTCATCATCAGTATAGAAACCTGTTTATTCTGGGGAGTGGGGTTTATCCAAGCATTACACCGGCAAATCCCACTCTTACGCTATCTGCGCTATCGTTAATGGCTGCGGATAAAATATTTTGATTAATATTTTTATTTTGGAATAATGAAGAGAAGAAATTTTATCTGGTTATTAACGACAGGCGCAGCAGGTGTTGCTGCTGGCGGATATATTTTTTTTGAAAATTTTGAAGTGTTAGTGCGTAAGATTATAATAAAGGATACTTCATCTTTGAGCATTTCTACAGAAGAAATTGATAAGTATCTGCTGGCTTCAAGGGAAAATAAAAGTTTAGTTAATGCTCTGCCATTTTCCAATCAGCAACTATTGAAATGGCATTATCATTTTGATAATCCATTGTTTTCTCTTCCGTATAATACAAAGTATGAAATAGACCGTAGCCGGATTGTTGGTAACTTTTTGCTTTCAACGGATTTTTTTATTAATAAAATGGATGCTACAACACCTGTTAAATATATAGGAATATATGATCCATATCAAAAACCTTGTTCCAATCCATTTTCCAATCTATTTTATCCCGATGCGTAGCCTATACTTGAGCTGTGTTTAATTGATAAGACATTTTAGACGAGATTAAATTCTTCGGGTACTAATTTGTTTTCCTTTTTTTCAGGCCTATCTTTATTCTTCATGACGGATATTCATCCAGATAAAGATCATATCGCTTCTTACGCCGCTCTTTTTGCAGAGATCATCATCCCTTTAGCGCTGCCTAAAAATTATACATGGCAAATACCCTATCATTTAAAGGATAAGGCAAAAACAGGTTGCCGGGTAGAAGTTATCCTGGGAAAGAATAAAAAATATGCCGGTATTATTAAACGGCTTCATGGTAATAAACCTGTGGCATTTGAGCCAAAGGATATTTTGAATGTGCTGGATACAGAACCTATCGTGTTTGAACAGCAGATGAAATTGTGGGAATGGATAGCCCAATATTATATGTGCAGTGAAGGCGAAGTAATGGCTGCAGCCCTCCCCTCATATTTTAAGCTTAGCAGTGAAACTATTTTATTATGCAATGAGGAATACGGGGATGACTTTTCTGCGCTTGACAATGATGAATACATTATTGCTGAGGCCCTCCATATAAAAAAAGAATTAAAACTTGCGGAAGTGCAGCAGCTTCTCGATTCATCGCATGTATACCCCGTTATTAAAAGATTGATCGAAAAAAATGTGTGTTTTGTATGGGAAGCACTTAAAGAAACATACCGTGCTAAAAAAGAGACCTATATCGTTCTTAACCCGGTATATGCAAATGAAGATGCTTTATCCGAACTGATGAATAACTGGGGCAGAGCGCCTAAACAACTGGAATTATTGCTTAGTTACCTGCATCTTACAAAAACTGAGGGGGAGGTTACCAAATCGGCCCTGCTCAAAAAATCAGGCGCTTCCGATGCACAATTAAAAGGACTAAGTGAGAAAAATATTCTATGGCTTGAAAAGCGGGCGGTTGACCGTTTGCGTTATCTCCCGCTTCATATCAACGTTGATTTTAGCCTGACCTCCGCACAACAGGAAGCATATGAAAAGCTGAATGCATTGTTTGTTGAGAAGCAGGTTTGCCTTTTACATGGCATCACCTCAAGTGGAAAAACGCAGATATATATAAAGTTAATTGAGCAGTATGTTCACCAGGGCAAACAGGTGCTTTACCTGCTACCTGAAATCGCGCTCACTTCCCAGATCATACGCCGTCTGCAAAAGCATTTTGGCGGGTATATAGGAATTTATCATAGTAAATTTAGCCAGAACGAAAGGATAGAAATATGGAATAAGATCAAAAGCGGGGAACTGAAGATCATACTGGGGGCACGATCTTCCCTTTTTCTTCCATTTACCGACCTGGGTTTAATTGTAGTAGATGAAGAGCATGATACTTCCTTTAAGCAGCACGACCCGGCTCCCAGGTATAACGCAAGAGACAGTGCTATATATTATGCGGGACTTTTTGAGGCAAAAATTTTGTTAGGCAGTGCAACCCCATCTGTTGAAAGTTATTTTAATGCATCGCAGGGTAAATATGGCATAGTGGCGTTGAACGAAAGATATGGGGGTGTGGATCTGCCGGCAATTGAAATTATAGATACAAAACAAATTGTAAGAAAAGATAAGTCGAAGATTATCCTTTCACCACAATTAAAGGAAGCGATAGAAAAATCATTAGAAAGAGACAAACAAGTTATATTATTTCAAAACCGGAGAGGTTATTCGCCTTACCAGATCTGTGCCGTTTGCGGATGGATACCACAATGCAAGCACTGCGATGTTAGCCTCACTTATCACAAACTCAGTAACAAGCTGGTTTGTCATTATTGCGGAACAATATACCCTAATGTAACCACTTGTGCTGCATGTGGCAGCTATGCTTTTGTACAACGTAATTTTGGAACAGAGAAAATTGAAGAATACCTGGAAGAGACTTTTCCAAAAGCAAAAATAGCACGGATGGATATAGACAGTGTGCGGGGCAAACATGCACACGATAGTCTTATACAATTGTTTGAACAGAAACGGATAGATATTCTTGTGGGTACTCAAATGGTGGTAAAGGGTTTAGATTTTGAGCATGTCAGCCTGGTTGGTATCCTGGACGCTGACAGCCTTTTAAGTTTTGCAGATTTCAGGGTAAATGAAAGGGCCTTTCAGTTGATGGAACAGGTAAGCGGCCGGGCGGGCAGAAAAGAAGAGAGGGGCAGGGTACTGATCCAGGTGGTTAACACTAAGCATCCGGTACTTCATTTTGTACAACAGCATGATTATGCTGCATTCTTCAGGTTTGAGATAGAAGGCCGCGAACGATTTTTCTATCCTCCGTATTCCCGTATTATACTTATTACATTCCGGCATAAATTAAAAGAACGAACTTCGGAAGCGGCTCAATATTTTGCGTTGGGATTACAAAAGGAACTTGGGAAATATATAGTTGGGCCGGCTGAGCCTCCTGTTAACCGGGTGCGTAACCAATACCTGATGGAGCTATTATTGAAGATTCCGAAGGACACTGTTTTTATTAACCGCTGTAAGGCTTTTATAAAAGATCAGATCGTTCTGTTGCATCAAAATAAAAAATTCAGAAGTGTAGTAATTGTTGTCAATGTAGACGCCGTATAATGATCGCAGCACACAACAGTCTATATTCCATCTTTAATTTTAAATAAATGAGCCGGTACTACGATCAAAAAGTATTGCGGGAATTAAAATTGTGGCAATACCGGATGCTGTCAGGGCCTTCTTTTTTTGATCGCCTTTCGAAACGTTTTCAGAATAAAGTGAACAGTTTCATTCCTGAAAAAATACACCAGGCCATTACGGTTACCATTAAACAAATGGTAAGGGGTGTTTTATATGGCGCAAATATAACGACAACCAAGTTTAAAAAAGATGTATCCCTTCAGGTAAAAGACGCTCTTGCTGAAGAAAAAATAAGCCTTTACCAAAAAACAGCCGCTGCCGAAGGCGGTCTTACCGGAGCTGGTGGCATTTTGCTGGGACTGGCTGATTTTCCTTTGCTTATAGGCATAAAACTTAAACTTCTTTTTGAACTGGCTACTATTTACGGCTATGATCTCAAGGATTATAAAGAACGGTTATATATTCTGTATATTTTCCAACTGGCTTTTTCCAGCCCGCAGCATCGTAAAAACATTTATCAGCGAATGGTTAACTGGGAAGAACAGCGGGAGCATTTACCGGAAGACATTCACCAGTTCGACTGGCGCAGTTTCCAGCAGGAATATCGTGATTATATTGATATAGCCAAAATGGCTCAACTGGTGCCCATCATTGGCGCCCCGGTTGGGGCAATAGTAAATTACAGGCTCATTAAAAAGCTGGGTGTAACTGCTATCAATGCCTACCGGATGCGTTCTGTTAAAGCGCTGATAAAACCCAACAACGAATCAACCAAATAACGAATCAACTAAGTAACCAATCAATTAATCAACCATTACTTCTATCGTAGCACCTATGCCTCTTTCGGTAATAGCATCGCATTGGGGTTTAAGCTCATCATATTCGCCCTGTTTTACTGCGTATTTTCCTTTAAAATGTATAATATAAGCACATTGCTCTGCCTGTTCATGACTATGCCCGCACACTTCTTCCAGTGTTTCAATAACCCATTCAAAAGTATTCACCTCATCATTCCATACAACAAGTTGGTATGGCTTTTCGGTTAAAACCAGGGTTTTTTTATCTTCCGCTGTTGATGTGTTGTACCCTGCCGTCATTGTTAATTATTTTCATTTCAAAATTAGCATTTACTAACCACTTGTAATCGTGTCCGTTAAAAACGACAACCTGTTTTTAAAAAACAGATATATAAACCAGTATAGCATTGATATTGGATACAATATTAAATACTGCCCCAACATTTGTATTTTTGAAACCATTCCGGACGATAACCGGTAAAATGGTCGCATTATGATGATATTGAATGGTTTTACTTTTCCATTAAATGATCCGATTCCAATTTTCGTTATCGTATTGTTTATTATTTTACTGGCGCCTATTTTACTGCGGAAATTACGTATACCCAGCATTATAGGTTTAATATTGGCGGGAATGGCTATTGGCGACCACGGCTTTAACCTGGTAGCCAACGGTAGCATTGACCTGTTCGGCAAAGCGGGATTATTATATATCATGTTTCTTGCCGGGCTTGAACTGGACATGGCCGAATTTAAAAAGAACAGGTATAAAAGCCTGGTTTTTGGCTTCTTTACATTTATTATTCCACTGGGTTTGGGCTTCTTTTTATGTAACTACCTATTGCATTTTAATTTTATGGCTTCATTGCTGGTATCCAGCATGTTCGCAACACATACGCTTGTGGCTTACCCCTTAGCCAGCCGCATGGGAATTGCTAAAAATGAAGCGGTAACGATAACGGTGGGCGGCACTATTATTACCGATACAGCCGTTTTGCTGATCCTTGCTGTAATAACCGGATCTATCGAAGGTGAATTAAACCAGCAATTCTGGCTTAAACTCGGTTTTTCTTTCCTGGTATTTTCTTTAACGGTGCTTGTCGGGTTTCCTTTTGTGGGTCGCTGGTTTTTTAAGAAGATCAAGGATGATCAAACAACACATTTCATATTTGTATTTGCCATGGTTTTTCTTGGGGCATTTTTTGCAGAGTTAGCCGGTGTTGAAGGTATTATCGGGGCCTTTCTTGCAGGGTTGGCATTGAATCAATTAATACCTCATACTTCGCCATTAATGAACCGGATTGAATTTGCCGGCAACGCTTTATTCATACCTTTCTTTTTAATAAGCGTGGGCATGCTGGTAGATCTGAAGGTTTTGCTGAAAGGAAACCAGGCGCTTATCATTGCCGGAACCCTTACCGCTATGGCGCTTTCCACCAAATGGATCGCGGCGTTTATCACCCAAAAAATATTCAGGTATTCTGCAACCCAGCGCAATGTAATGTTCGGGCTAAGTACTTCCCATGCAGCGGCTACTATTGCAGTAATTCTTATTGGGTTTAATATGAAGATCATTGATGAGAATGTTTTGAATGGCACTATAATCCTGATATTAATTACCTGCATGGTTGGTTCTTTTGTTACTGCTAATGCGGGTAAAAGGCTGGCGGTAGAGGAATCCGGCAGAGTTCCGGATATAATAAATATTCAGGAACGCATACTTATCCCTGTTAATGATACAAATCAAACGGATGGTTTGCTGGATTTTGCCGTAATGATTAACTCCTCTCAGCAAAAAACGCCTGTATACATGCTTACCGTAATGCAGGATGAAGACAGGTTAAAGGAAAAGGTAGTATTGAACAATAAAAATCTTGAGAAAGCAATAAAACACGGCGCCGAAACGGATACAAAAGTACAGGCGGTTACAAGGGTTGATCTGAACATGGCCGACGGCATCAGGCGCGCGGTAAAAGAATTGCTCATATCTGATGTGGTGATGGAGTGGTCTGATAAAAGCAATACAGCAACCGGGTTCCTGTTCAATTCTTTATTTGGCACAACAACTCAGAATATTCTGAATAGTGTATGGGAAACCGTTTTCATATGCCGCTTCAGTTACCCGCTTAATACAACAGCCAAAATAATTTTGGTATTAACCAAAAATGCAGAGTACGAAATAGGCTTTCACCATTGGGTAAAAAGAGTTGTTGCATTGTCGAAACAGGCAGGGGCACGGGTGCAGGTATGCTGCGCCGCTGATACCCAAAAGGCCTTTGCCAAAGAGTTTGCTAAAAACAAGGTTAGTGCAGAAATTTCATACCGCCACTTTGAAGATGTAGAAGATTTCCTTGTACTGGCAAGGGAAATCCGCAGTAATGATCTCATTATAGCTGTTAGTGCAAGGAAAGGAACCGTTTCGTACCATTCTTATATGGAAACGATACCTTCAAAATTGCTGAAGCACTTTGAAAAGAACAACCTCATACTTTTATATCCCGAGCAAAGACAATCTGAGTACCTGGAAACAGGTGTACAGCCTGAAGACCTGGTACTCACTCCAATACAGGACCAGATAGATAACTTTAATAAATTGGGGAGGGCGGTAAAAAAGATTATCAGGGGAAAGCAAAGATAGGAGTTCATTGTTTGCGGCTTTTCAATAATCATTTGGTAGTTTTAATAATGGAAATGGACCTGGTTTGGATATTGATGTATTTCATGTAATTTACATATTAAGAAAAAAATCAGGTTTGCAGGTAATTTTCGGCCCACTTGTATGATGTTTCAAAAATAATTTTTATCATTGTTTGCTTTTGCTTAATAAATTTGATGCCATCATATGAACTTACAACCCATTCAGCGAGTAGAAGGTTTAACAAAGCAGGAGTTTACTGAAAAATTTATCAGAACAAAAACCCCTGTCATTCTCAAAGATTTTATCAAGGGAAGCCCTGCTATAGATCTTTGGAATTACGATTATTTTAAAGAAGTAGCGGGTGATCTTATTGTGCCTGTGCATGGCAGTGAAAATGCTCATCCTGATATGGTACACAGTGCCCCTATGGCTAAAATGAAATTCAGCGAATACCTGGATCTTATACAGCGCGAACCTACAGAATCGCGGTTGTTTCTTTTTAACCTGTTAATAGAAAAACCGGAAATACGCAGGCAGTTGGTTTTTAATAAGATTACCGACAATATTCTTACCTGGCTGCCTTTAATGTTTTTTGGTGGCGGCGGATCCAGCACCCGGAATCACTTTGATATTGATATGTCGCATGTTTTTCTTACACAGTTTCATGGAGAAAAGAAGGTAACCTTATTTTCTAATAGTAATTCCTCCCTGCTGTATAAACTTCCCTATAATTTTCACGGAATTGGCGATATGAAAAACCTGGATTTTGAAAAATTTCCGGCCTTAAAATATGCCAATGGATGGGAATGTGTTATTCGTTTTGGAGAAACCTTGTTTATGCCTTCGGGTTACTGGCATTATATACAATATGTAACGGGTGGATATTCTGTAAGTGTACGGGCCTTATCTTCAGCCCGCGACAGGGTTACTGGTTTCAGCAACCTGGTATTTACACGTAACTTTGATAATGCCATGAGAAAGCTGCTTAAAGATAAATGGTATAATTATAAGGTAAAGGAAGCGTACAACAGGGCCGAAAAGGCTATTCAGCAATTGGAGCAACATCGCAGCAACGCTTAACCAATCAAAATTCTACAATCGCGTATGCTTTATTGTCTACATAAGGCCCGCCGGGATGATGGGCTGTGTAGTCAAGATTGATCCAGAAATTGCCGTCTTCTTCGCGGTAATATAAACCGGTAAAATTTTCTGAAGCAAATAAATGAGTGATGGCTTCCTGTAGCTCTGTAAAATTTTTTTTATCGCCACAGTATAACTCAGGATATACATGATTTTCTGTTAGCACCATTCTGCATTTGGCTCCAATGGCTTTAAGACTTGATATCATCATGATCGTATGATCATCACAATCGCCGCCCATTCCATTTTCGATGGTTTCCCTGGCAGAAGCGAAATATTCATCCCTGTTGGGGTCGGCTACATACTTGAAATTATTATTGATATACTTAAACAGGGAAAGGTACCTTACTTTTGGTCCGTACTTTTTATGGTAATCATCAAAATATTCTATAGAGTGCTTTACGGCAAAATTCCTGGTAACTGAATCTTTGGGATTGATCTTCGACTTTAATCCCTTCACCGCTTTTTCCACGCCCGTATCAAATATATCAGGTTTTATCAGGTATAGATCTTTTTCTTTATTATCTCTTATATCCCAACTTTTTACCACCAGGTTTTTATAATCAAGGATCATATTGCCAAGGTTGTAGCCTTCTGTAAACTGGCTATACACTACAAAGCCTGCCACTACAATAAACGCGGGAATAATAAGTGGTCGGAATATCCATAAAATAGCTCTTACCAGAAAAAAAGCTGCGATGATGGATATTAACAGGTCAACATTCCAGTAACCCACAATTACCGGGGGTATAAAGCGATTGATTAAAGGAGCCAAAGGAAGAATGGTAAGCAATCCTATGGTATTTAATACAAGGCTTCTCGCAAAAAAATGTGTATTGTTTTCACCCATTGCCATAATAATAACGCAAATTAGGGAGGAACTTATTATACAGCTTGTTAAAAAAGGATGATAAAGATATGCACATTGTTTGATGGTAGTTTACAGTATGTTTCCCTTCCGGGGTTATTCATTCAGGTAAGTACAGGTCGGCTCCAAAATGAAATTGTATTAATTTCGGATATATTATTCAACGCGCTCCCTTATAATTACTTTCATAAATGACTGTAGCATTATTTGTTCCATGTTATATAGATCAGTTTTATCCGCATGTAGCCATAGCCACCTTACAGGTATTGGAAAAGGCCGGTGTAACCGTTGTATATCCACCAAAACAAACCTGTTGCGGACAACCCATGGCCAACTCCGGTTTTGAACATTTGACCAAAGGCTGTAATGAATTGTTTGTAAAGAACTTTACCGGATTCGACTATATAGTATGCCCTTCAGGCAGTTGTACATTACATGTAAAACAACATTTGCACGAGGCTGAAAACGAAAAGGAAGCGGAGTATATAAAAGCGCATGTATATGAACTAACCGAATTTTTAACGGATATAGTCCAGGTTGAACAATGGGATGCCAGGTTTCCGCATAAAGTAGGCATGCACCAAAGCTGTCATGGCCAACGCGGATTAAAACTTTCACAAATGAGTGAATTGGTAGCAGAACCTTTTTCAAAGCCCGATAAGCTGCTTAAAATGGTGGAAGGGCTGGAAATAGTTGAATTGTCGCGAACCGATGAGTGTTGCGGATTTGGCGGAACCTTCTGCGTTGCTGAAGAATCCGTTAGTGTAAAAATGGGTAAAGACAGGGTGGATGATCATCTGAGCCACGGTGTGGAATATATAATTGGTGGCGACATGAGCTGCCTGATGCATATGGAAGGTATTTTACGGAGACAAAAAAGTAAAGTGCAGGTAAAGCATATCGCAGAGATATTGAACAGTCATTAACGTATTGAGCATTTGTCATATAATAATAAATCATGGATCAGGGAAATAAAGATCACGCTGCATTGGCCGAACGGTTTAATGAAGATGAGCCGAGGGTAAACTGGCACGATGAAACCCTATGGTGGGTACGTGCAAAGCGCGATAAAGCAGCACATACTCTACCGGAGTGGGAGCAATTGAGGGAAGCCGCCTCGCAGATCAAGAACAATGTATTATCAAATCTCAGTGAATATTTATTGCAGTTTGAAGAAAAAGCAAAAGCCAATGGAGTTGTAGTACACTGGGCAGCAGATGCAAAAGACCACAATGAAATTGTATATGCTTTACTGCAGCAAAATGGCATTAGCCGGATTGTGAAAAGCAAATCCATGTTAACGGAAGAATGCCATCTCAATGACTACCTGCAACAGCAGGGAATTGAAGTAATAGATACCGATCTGGGCGAACGTATTGTGCAATTGGCAAATGAACCGCCAAGTCATATTGTGTTGCCCTGCATACATAAAAAGAAAGAAGAAATAGGAGAATTATTTCACGAACACCTGGGTACGCCTGCCGGTAATGCCGATCCAAAATTCCTGGCAAATGCTGCAAGACTGAATTTGAGAGAAAAATTTTTGACCCGGCGTGCAGCAATGACGGGAGTAAATTTTGCTGTTGCGGAAACCGGAGAATTCGTGGTTTGTACCAATGAAGGCAATGCAGACATGGGCGCACATTTGGCCGATGTACATATTGCATGTATGGGTATTGAAAAGATTGTACCGCAACGAAACCATTTATCTGTTTTTTTACGCCTGCTTGCAAGGAGCGCTACGGGGCAGCCGGTAACCACTTACTCCAGTCATTTTAAAAAGCCGCGAAAAGGGCAGCAAATGCATATTGTGCTGGTGGATAACGGAAGAAGTGTGCAATTGGGAAGAGCGGATTTTCGCAATTCTCTTAAATGTATACGCTGCGGTGCATGTATGAACACCTGCCCGGTTTACAGAAGGAGTGGGGGGCATAGTTATCATACCGCTATAGCAGGACCTATTGGTTCTATATTAGCTCCCAATCTTGATATGCGCAAATATGCCGACCTGCCTTTTGCATCCACATTATGCGGCTCATGCAGTAATGTATGCCCTGTAAAAATTGATATACACGATCAGTTATATAAATGGCGCCAGGTGTTGGTAAAAGAAGGCTATGCTCCTGCAGCAAAAAAAATAGCCATGCAGGGAATGACCTTTACCCTATCCAATCCGGGAGTATATCAGTTTGCGGGTAAAGCAGGCCGGTGGATAATGGATAAAATACCATTTATTGTAAATAATAAATTGAATCCCTGGTATAAGCAACGCGAAATGCCGGAGCCTCCAAAGCAATCATTTGGAGAATGGTATAAAAAGAACAGGAAAGATAATTTATGATTTGAGATTTGAGATTGATCCGGGTTACAGGTTGCAGGGTACAAGTTGCAGGGGTACCGTTTCAATATTGAGTTTATTGTTTATGATTAGTAGTTTATTGTTAGAATTTCGTTTCGAATTTCGAATTTCAGGCTTCAGATTTACCATTTGAAATTTATCCGCCACGGCGGACAGGTTTGGCTCTTGTTTTTTAGAATTTGTCATTTATATCATCATGAACAGCAGAGAAAAAATCCTTTCCGCAGTAAAAAATAATCAACCGGCGCAAAATATATTACCTGAACTGCAATCCTTTTTGAAACCGGATACGAAAGTTCTTGAAAAATATATAAATGTATTAACAGCAATTGGCGGCTTGGCGCATGTGGTGAACAGCTACGCAGAAATAGATAATATTATCGGGCAGGAATATAAAGAAGCCCAAAGAATAATATCGTTATCCAAGGAACTGCCAATGCCGGGTAGAGCGGAAAAGTATGCGGATCCGCATGAGCTGGAAACAGTAGACCTTGCTATTATAAATGCGCAATTTGGCGTAGCCGAAAATGCGGCGGTATGGGTAACAGATGATATGCTTCCGCAAAGAGTGCTGCCTTTTATAACTCAGCAGTTAGCTGTTATCATTAAAAGAACCGATATTGTTCCAACCATGCATTATGCCTATGAAAGAATTGGGAATGCGGATTATGGTTTCGGCGTATTTATTGCCGGACCTTCTAAAACAGCCGACATAGAACAATCATTAGTATTGGGTGCACATGGTCCCAAAACCATGCGCGTTTTTATATTGTAATATTTTAAGTTTATGCGTTTACAATTATCCTTGTGTGTTTTTATTTTGACGGTTGGTTTGCAAACTTCTTTTGCACAACAAACGATTCCTCTATACGAAGAAAATATTCCGGGAGCATTAAACGCTCCCAGTGAAGAACGCTATGATTCTGCTAATGCAGTTGCTTTTAAAGTGTTTACGCCAACATTAACCGTTTATCTTCCACCAAAAGAAAAAGCGAATGGTGCAGCAGTAATAGTTTGTCCCGGGGGCGGATATGGTGCGCTGGTAATGAACAAAGAGGGATTTGCTATTGCTGAATATTTTGCAAAGCAGGGCGTAGCGGCATTTGTATTGAAATACAGGCTGCCCGATGATAAAATAATGAAAGACAAAAGCGCTGGCCCCTTGCAGGATGCTCAGCAAGCTATAACCCTGATAAGGCAAAATGCCCGGCAATGGAATGTAGATACAACGAAGGTTGGTATTATGGGATTTTCGGCCGGCGGACACCTGGCTTCTACTGCCGGTACGCATTTTAATCACCCTGTTATTGCCGTTAAACCACGGGTAAGTGTTCGTCCTGATTTTATGATATTGGTATATCCTGTCATCAGTATGACAGACAGCCTGGGGCATCGTGGATCAAGGGATAACCTGCTTGGTAAAAATCCATCTTCCGAAAAAATACAATTATTCTCCAATGAACTGCAGGTTACAGCACAAACACCACCCGCTTTCTTAATTCATGCCGGCGATGATAAAGTAGTGGATGTAGACAACAGCATTTCCTTTTATGAAGCATTGCGGCATAAAAAAATTCCTTCCGAAATGCATATTTATCCTAAAGGCGATCA
The DNA here is from genome assembly GCF_009192765.1 of Agriterribacter humi. Taxonomy (GTDB): domain Bacteria; phylum Bacteroidota; class Bacteroidia; order Chitinophagales; family Chitinophagaceae; genus Agriterribacter; species Agriterribacter humi. Next base: position 453,507 of record NZ_VOHQ01000003.1, read on the forward strand.
CGGCTTTGTTTTGAAAATGCCTGTAGAAGAATGGATGAATGTTTGTACAAAATGGATGAAGCATAGCGGGTTCCTGTAATGGCAACTGACCGTCCTGCCCCTAAGTGCAGGATGGTTGTGCAAACGAAGTCGTTTATTTTTGAACAACATTAACGATCCTTTTGGGTTATTATGCTTGCCCATAATGTACATAACGATACCAAACTGCTGCAATCATTGAAGTCCGGTGATCAGTCTGCATTTAATGCACTCTACGAATTATATGCAGCTTCATTAACTGGTTATGCAGCCTCAAGGTTAGCCTCCCTTGAAGAAGCCCGGGACATTATACACGATCTTTTTGTATATATATGGGACGAAAGAGCCAGCATTACCATCACCACTTCCTTCAAATCTTTTCTTTTTGCTGCTGTACGGTATCGCATCATTGATCATATCCGTAAAAATATTACCCGTCGCGAGTACGCAGAAATGACGCAGCGCCTTACTAATGATTTTATTAATAATGCAGAAGATGAATTGACTGCTAAAAATCTTAATCAAACGCTGGAGCTTGCGGTAAATAACCTCCCGTTGCGTACCAAAGAAATATACCGGTTAAGCCGTCACCGCCAATTGGCTGTTAAGGAAATTGCATGCCAGCTTCATCTTTCTGAACAAACCGTAAAAAACCAGCTTACCACAGCACTCAGTTATCTGCGTGCCTCATTGGAAAGACTGGCTGTATTGGCAGTGTTGTTATTGTTGCACTAATGTAACGATATTGTTATTTTTTATTTTTTTATAGTACTACTCCTCTTTTCATCCGACTAATTACCAGGAATTATTTTTCAATAGTCCGGTTCCCTGTTTTTAATGCTGTAGAACTAATGAGTATTTCGCAGATCAAAAGTTTATTAGACCGTTATATCGCAGGCAATGTCACTTCGCAGGAGCAAAAACTTGTGGAGCAATGGCTGGAAGAAAATAGCCAGCACAATACGGAATGGCAGTTAATGAATAATAAGGACAAAGCCATATGGTTGTTAGAGCTATACCATGATATTAATGATAGCATTACCAATAAAGAAGCTGAAGAGGGAAATGATAGCCTTATAGATCCATCGCTTCCCTGGTATAAGAAATTCTGGCTTCCTGTGGCGGCCATGCTTATTGTAAGCATTGGCACAGGTATTTATTATTTTTTGCTTCCCCGGCACGAAAGAACAGTACCCGTAAGCGTTACTGTTCCACCATTGCAAAATGATGCGCTTCCGGGAACCAATAAGGCGATACTTACCCTGGACAATGGGAAAACAATATTGCTGGATGATTCACAGGATGGCGTACTGGCAAAGCAGGGCGGTACTGCTGTTCGCAAACAGGGAGAAAATTTAATGTACAATGCAAAAGGAAGTGCTGATAAACCTGCACCGGCAGTGTTTAACACATTAACAACACCACGTGGGGGGCAATATAAACTGGTATTATCGGATGGAAGCAAAGTATGGTTGAATGCGTCTTCATCTATACGTTATCCTGCCTCTTTTGCCGGTGATGAAAGAAAAGTGGAAATAACAGGCGAAGTATACTTTGAAATAAGTCATCTTACTGCTGAGACCTCAAAGGGGAAGGCAGCGAAAAGAATACCCTTTAAAGTAAAAATAAATACGCCGGGCAGAAACGGAGCGGAAGTTGAAGTGCTGGGTACCCATTTTAATATAAATGCTTATGATGACGAAGATGCAATAAGCACAACCCTGCTTGAAGGAAGTATAAAAATATCGCCATCCAAACCGAAAGAAAAATCATTGGAGGCTGTTATTATTAAACCGGGGCAGCAGGCCAGGCTTAATAAAACCGGGTCGCTGCAATTGCTGAAAGACGTGAATCTGGAAGAAACGGTAGCATGGAAGAATGGATTATTTATGATGAGCAGCGCTGCTATCCCTGCTGTATTGCGCCAGTTAGCACGCTGGTACGATGTTGATATAGTTTACGATAATGGTATACCGGAAGGACGTATCACCGGTGATATTCCCAGGGATATGAATTTATCGGAAGTATTAAAAGTAATGGAACTCAGCGGGGTTCATTTTAAAATTGATAACAAAAAGATTATCGTGAACCCGTAAAAGATAAACTTATTATTAGTAAAAGCGTGATCTGAAAAACCGAAGTCCCGCGGCAACGGAACTCCGGCAAGTATTCAGGTTAACCTCTTAATAATAATCGTAGCGGATCATTTTATTCATTTAACCTAAACTAAGCAAAACTATGCGATTGATTGCGTTTCGCAAAGCATTATCCTGCACGAGGCGGGTGCGTATGTTTCTTCATCCCAAAACATGGCTGATTATGAGGTTGACCATTGTTTTATTAATTGCTGCCTGCATGCAGGTGCACGCCAGTGGATACGCCCAGCGTATTTCCTTGTCAGCGCAAAATACTTCCCTCGAAAAAGTACTGCAAAAGATCAGGAAGCAATCAAAGCTTCATATGGTGTACAGGGAAGAATGGCTGGATCTTGCCGGAAAAGTGACCTTATCACTTAAAGATGTTTCCATTGAAGAGGCTTTGGAAGCCAGCTTCAAAAACCAACCATTAACTTATGAACTGGTTGGCAATACCATAGTAGTAAAGAAAAGGGAGCGTTACAATGTTGCCGCTCCTTTGCCGCCTGCTGTTGCAGAAGTTCCGGCCATTGTTATTACAGGCCGGGTAACAGGCGGCGATGGGACCCCTCTCGGCAATGTAAGTGTTATGTTAAAAGGCAGCACAACAGGCGTAACCACCGATGCCAATGGTTCATTCAGCATCAATGTACCCAATGAAAAAGCAGTGCTCGTATTTTCATCTGTTGGGTTCCAGATACAGGAGCTTACCGTAGGCAATAGAAAAAATATTGAGATCGTATTATTGCCTGCTGTTTCTGAATTGGAAGATGTGGTGGTAGTGGCATATGGCTCGCAAAAGAAAGTATCGGTAACCGGTGCTGTTTCTTCTGTAAATTCCGATGAGCTCAGGCAAAGCTCTTCTGCAAGCCTTGCCAATGCTTTGGCAGGAAGACTCTCGGGATTAACCTCCATTCAGTCGGGCGGTGGCCAACCTGGCCGCGATGACGCTACCATGTATTTGCGTGGGGCTGCTACTACAAACGGGCAGTCACCGCTTATTCTTATAGATGGTGTGCCAAGAGACAATATACGAACACTGGATCCTAACGAGGTAGAGTCTGTTTCTATTTTAAAAGATGCTTCTTCAACAGCCGTATTTGGGGTAAGGGGTGCCAATGGCGTTATTCTCATCACTACCAAACGTGGTTCTATAGGAAAAACAAAGCTGACCATTAATGCTGAACAGAGTTTTACTTCCTTCACCCGCGAACCAGAGCGCCTTCATTCGCTTGATTATATGCGTTTGAGAAATGAAGCAGCCGCCAATGATGGTATTACGGATATTCCTTTTCCGCAGGAGGTAATGGATAAATATGCCAACCCGCTTGCCGGGCTTGATCCGAATGATCCTGATTACGAAAGCAAGGCGGCGCTCAGAAGATATATCTATCCCGACCACGATTATTACCGTGAATATATTGCACGCTATTCCCCGCAAACCCGCGTAAACGTAAGCGCCAGCGGCGGTACCAGCAAGCTCTCTTATTTTGTGAATGGTGTATACCTTCACCAGGGTGGTAACCTCAAAACAGAGCCGGAATCGGTGCTGGGTTATGATGCTTCTTCCTGGATGGATCGCTATAACTTCAGGGCTAACCTGGACTATAAAATAACATCTAACCTTAAGGCATTTTTAAATATCGGAAGCTATATTGAACAGGTGAATATGCCTGCAGCATGGCTGTATGGAGGCGATACCCACTGGATGATCTCAGATCTTATGTACCAGGCGCAAACCATTCTTCCCATAACGCCCGGACCAACTACTATTGATGGCTATGGCGTAGCACCGGGCCAAATTGTGGACCCGGGTTATATGGATCGTTCAGCCTTTGAGATCATGAACCGTTTTGGATACCGCAACGAAGTAAGATCTAATTTGAATAGTTCCTTTGGACTGGATTGGGATTTAAGTGAAACTGTAACAGAAGGGTTAAGCATAAAGGGCATGATTTCCTACGATTCAAAGGCAACCACTGCCATGCAGGGAAGCAAATCGGAACGGCTTTACCTTGCTAATGTTAATTACGAAACAGACGAGTTAAGCTATGCCATTAAGCGTTCCGATGAAAGCTTGCTTTCATTGGTGAAAGGAGCCGATTCGCGTTATAATATTAACCTCCAGGGTTCTGTTAACTATAAACAACAGTTCGGAAAGCACGATGTTGGTGGTCTGGTTCTGGTGCAGCGCGATAACTGGGAATCAACACTCGGAGAAATACCATTCAACGTATTGGGTGTTGCGGCAAGAGCAACCTATGGTTACGATAACCGCTATCTGGCCGAAGTAAATATGGGCTACAACGGTTCAGAACAATTTGCACCCAGCCATCGCTTTGGCTTTTTTCCCGCGGTATCTGCAGGATGGGTAGTGAGCAATGAGGCATTCATGCAACCTTTCTCAAATGTTGTTTCCAACCTTAAATTCAGGGCCTCTTATGGTAAAGTGGGTAATGACAGGATGGGCAATGCCCGCTTTCTATACCAGGATAACATTACTATGGGGGGAGGGCCACTGGGCAGTTTAGGTTTGGGGCAGGGTGTTAACCAGGGACTTTTGGGAAATCCAAATATAAGCTGGGAAGTGGCCGAAAAGCAAAACTTTGGTGTGGATTTCGGTCTCTTTGGTGACCTAAACATTTCCTTCGATTATTTTGTAGAAAACAGGAGCCAGATACTGATCTCCAGGGGAACGATTCCTGAACTACAGGGTGTGCCACTAGGCAATATTCCGAAAGCAAATTTGGGACGGGTTGATAACCGGGGTTATGAAATTGAACTGACCTACAACAAGTCGCTCTCTAAAGATTTTTCCTTAACAGTTAGAGGCAATTTTGGCTATAATCATAATACGGTGAAGTTTGTAGATGAATCCATGCGCGATGACACCTATGCATATCAATACAGGAGCACAGGCTATGCACTCGGGCAACAATGGGGCTACAAAATTGACTACAGCAACGGCAACGGCTATTTTAACAGCCAGCAGGAACTGGATGCCTATCTTGCTAAAACGGCCTATGGTTTTGGCGTACCCCGATTGGGCGATTTTATATACCAGGATTTAAACGGCGATGGCACCATTGATGCCAAAGATGAGGCGCCCATTAAATACACCAGCATTCCTGGTATAACCTATGGATTTTCGTTGGGTTTGCGGTATAAGGGCTTTGATTTTACAGCATTTTTCCAGGGTGTAGGACGATATTCCAGTATGTTTGGCAGTCCACAGGGTGTATATGAATATATTATACGAGGCACCTATTTCGGCTATCACAAAACCGCGTGGACACCTGAACGTTATGCCAGCGGTGAAAAGATCACCTACCCCGCTTTAAGCACACATACTACCACCAATCACCGGGCGAACGACTTCTTTATTATGAACCGCGCCTTTACAAGGTTAAAGAATATTGAACTGGCATATACGCTTCCCGCCAGATCCCTTACAAAAATTGGCGTACAGGAACTGCGATTGTACGTAAGCGGACAAAATCTTATTACCTGGGATCATTTGCCTTTAAATCATCTTGATCCGGAAAATGTAGGATCAATAGATTATCCTGTAACCAGGATGGCAAATATTGGCGTAAACATTACTTTCTAACAATTTAGATAAAGCAATTATGAAAATTAAACAAATCATATTATTGTTAACCGTGTCGTTGCTTACACTGGAGTCCTGTAAAAAGGCGCTGGATATGGCGCCCGACGGAAAGGTTACAATGGATGAAATTTTTTCCGACAACGATAAAACGGCTGCATTTCTGAACAGTTGCTATAATAATATGCCGGCAAAAGGAACCCGGTACTTTTTCTGGAGCCGCGGACCTGTGGTATGGAGTGATGATGCCTGGGATACGGATGCGGAAGCGGAGTCCTGGATCATGGCAGGACGCATGTACAACGGCGATGCATCTGCCGGCAGTCACCCGATAACCAATATCAGCACAGATGCAGGCAATGGCGACTATTGGGCAAGATATTGGAGCGCTATACGCAACTGTACTATTTTTATCAGCCGCATTGATGAAGCTGCTGTAAAAAATGAAGCTGACCGCAGCCGGTGGAAAGCTGAAGCACATTTGCTGAGGGCATACTATTACGCTGAATTGCTGAAATGGTTTGGACCCGTTTTACCTGTTAGCCGTGAACCTTTTGAGTTTTCGGATGACTTTTCTAGCCTTGAAAAAGCAAGTTATTATGATGTGGCCAAGTTTATTATGGAAGATTGTGATGTGGCCATAAATACAGCAGAATTACCCTGGAGAATTACCACCAATGGTGAAGCAGGGCGTGTTAATAAAGCCATGGCCGAAGCCATCAAATCGAAGATGATCCTCTTTGCAGCCAGCCCGCTTAATAATGGTGGCGCCAATTACTGGCAGGAAGCATACGAGGTTAATAAAGCTTCACTTCAAAACCTGCGCAGCAACGGCTATGAATTATACAACAAAGTAAATCTGCCCCAAACCTATCTTTCCGATGTTGCTTTTATAGGTCCTGATAAAAATGAAAAATCAGCGCTCTACAATGAATATTTCACACAAAACATGGCGTATACAGCCAATCCTGTAGATAAAGAAACGATATACCAAAGCAGGGATGGTCAGGGAAACATCTGGAATATTGATGGTATAGGCGCACAGGATGGTTATAAATCCGGCACCTGTCCTTCACAGGAACTGGTAGATTCCTATGAAACGATTGACGGGAAGCCTGTTCTTAATCTTGAAAATCCCTACCTCGATGAAAAGCATCTCCAGCCCAACTACAATACGGATAATGCTTTATATGATCCAAACAATCCTTACGAAAACCGTGACCCCCGTTTTTATGCTTCCATTTATTATAATGGTTCTAAAAGAAAATGTTTCTGGAATTTTTCGGAATCGCCGGAATCGCCTGAAAATTACCCTGCGGGCATTGGTAATCGCACAAGAGTTATTGCCACCTATGTTGGTGAACCGCAAACGGGTATTGATGGCACTGTAAGAAAAGCTACCCGCACAGGATATTTCGAACGCAAGTTTTTGCATCCCAATTCAGGAGGAGATAACCCCGTGGGAGGCGCTAACTGGAAACTCTTCCGCCTGGGAGAGGTGATCCTCAATTTTGCGGAAGCCGCTGCAGAAGCCGACCAGTTAACAGAAGCGGCTGATGCCGTTAATGAAATAAGAAGAAGAGCAGGAATGCCTGATTTACCGGCCGGACTTTCAAAAGATGAACTCATCCGGCGTGTGCGTAATGAACGCAGGGTAGAACTGGCGATGGAAGAAAACCGTTATTTCGATATACGGCGCTGGACGGAACCCGGTGGCGATCTGTCTAAAACAGACAAGTGGATCACCGCGATGGAAATCAAGCGCAACAATGATGGTAGCTATACATATGGCCGCCGCACGGTACGCGATTCGGAGCGTAAATGTTATACCAATAAATTTTTGTGGGTACCCATGCCGCTTGCCGAAGCCAATCGCCTGCTCTCTATTACAGGAGAAAACTGGCAGAACGCGGGTTGGTAAATAGTAAACAGGTTTAATTGACTTACAACGATACATACATGCAACATACATCAACGATAACAATCAAAACAATACGGCTGCTTGCATTTTTGCTGATCTATTTCTGCGGATCAGCACTGCATGCACAAACACCATCTACCACCGTAAGCGGTAAGGTTACCGATGCATTTGGTAAACCGCTTTCAGGTGTATTGATCAATTCCTCAAATGGAAAAAACGGGACATCCACCGACAGAAATGGCGAATACAATATCATTGTGGATGATAACAGCGATATACTCGTTTTTTCAAACAGGCGCTACACTACTCAAAAAATAGCAATTGGCGATAAAGAAAATATCAATATCAAACTCCTGCAGGATATATATGGAAGAGATGACGTGATTGAACTGGGCTATACATCTCAATTGCGGAAGGAAGTTTCCGGGGCTGTATCTGCTATTACCGGGGAGGAGCTCGAAAGCGCTCCTGTTGCCAACTTTACACAAACTTTGGCCGGCCGGCTTGCGGGACTTACCACGCAGGAAACATTTTCAGAATTGTCGCGTGCCAATACCAATTTATATGTAAGAGGTCTTTCCTCCGCCCGTTTGAACGGACCGCTGGTTATTATAGATGGAATTATATGTGCCTACAACAGCAATCAAACGCTGGAATATATATCTCCCAATGAAATTGAATCGGTTACCCTTCTTAAAGATGCGTCTACTCAGGCGTTGTATGGCATACAGGGTGCTAACGGTTTAATTGTTATTAAAACCAAACGTGGCAGAAAAGGGGAGTTGCAGATCAAAGGAAGATTCGACCAGTCTGTACAGCAGGTAACAACAAAGCCTGCTTTTTACGATGCCGCAAGCTATGCGGAAATGAGAAACCAGGCTGCGTTTAATGACGGGCAGGGTCAGAACTATTTTTATTCTCCTGAACAAATTGAAAATTATCGTTCGGGTGCTAATAAAGATTTGTATCCGAATAACAACTGGTACAACCAGTACATGAAAGACATGGCATCCATGCAGCGTGCCAGTGTTAATTTATCGGGTGGAAACGATAAGATACTTTTCTACTCCAATATCAATTTCATGCACCAGGGCGGGCAGTTTAAAACGGATCAATCCAAATACAACCCCAATGCAAACAATGTATGGTTTAACTACAGGTCCAATGTAGATATGACCATTAATAAATACCTGAAAGCTTTTGTACGGCTGAGTGGTAATATTAAAAGAGAACGTACGCCCGGCGCCAGCAATGAAGCTGTTTACAGCAGCATTTTCCAGATACCTTCAAATGTATATGGCCCGGTTACGCCGCCCGAAGTTGATAAGGGCACTGGTGAAATGATTGATGATGGCGGTAAGGTTATCACAACAGAAAGAGTAGCTTCTCCTACATATGGCATGCTTAACCGTACCGGTTACCGAAGACATACAGTAACCAATATAACTTCGCAGTTTGGGCTGGATCTTGATATGGGCTTTCTTACCAAAGGATTAAACCTGAGTGGTGTATTTGCTTATCAAACCAATTCCGTAGGCAGCTTGTCTACCACGCAAAATTATGAACGCTGGGTAAGAACAGATAATGCCGATACACTGGCATTTATTAAAAAAGGCGGAGAAACCAATACACCGCTTGCATATAGTAAATCGCATTCTTATTATTACCATCTTACCTATAATACCGCTTTGAATTATAAGCGCGATTTTGGCAAACACAATATTAGCGGCATGGCCTATATGTTCTATCAAAATCTTACAAAAGCCGATGTGAGTTCACCGTGGTTGCTTCCTTATAACCGGGTGAGCTCGGGCGTTGAAGCTACTTATGGGTATGATAACAGGTATTTGGTAAAGTTTGATATTGGATATTCAGGATCGGAGCAGTATGAACGCAGCCAGCGTTATATTGCAACACCTGCTGTATCGGCTGCATGGGTAGTCTCTAATGAAGCTTTTTTGCAGAACACAGCGTGGTTAAGTAATCTTAAATTAAGAGCCTCGTATGGCAAAACGGCCAATGATCAAAGTGGGCTTAACCGTTATGCATATCTCGACAATGTAACCGTAAGCGGGGGAGGCCCAATCGGCTATCTCCAGTATTATATTAATGAAAATCAAAGAGGCAATCCTTATATCCAGGCGGAGATTTCTACGAAGAAAAACTTTGGTATTGACCTGGGTTTGTTCAATTCAATTTCTGTTTCTGTAGATGTATTCAACGAGAAGATGGAGAACATGATTGTAAGCGCGGTATCTACCATACCCAGCTACCAGGGCATTCCGTTGAATTTTTATCCGAGTACCAATTCCGGAACATTTAAAAACACGGGATATGAAATTGTTGCCAGTTATGATAAGGTGGTTAACCGCGACCTGTCTTTTTCGGCGGGTGGTATGATGAGTTATGCCAGGAATACACTTGTGAAAGTAAATGAGGCTACCAAAACAACGGATTACGCCTATATAAAATGGCAGGAAGGATATTCTTATGGACAGCAGTTTGGTTACCAGGTTGATTACAGCAATGGTAACGGCTTCTTTAATACACAGGCCGAATTAGACAACAGCAATCTGGAATACGGTTTTGGCAATCCACGATTGGGCGATCTTAAATATAAAGATCTGAACGGAGACAGTAAAATTGATGACCGCGACCAGGCGCCTGTTGGCACAGGAGCATTACCGCGGGTAGTGTATGGAATACATGGAGGATTTAATTATAAGGCATTCGAGTTAAATTTTCTTTTCCAGGGCGTGAGCAATTATTCAACAATGATTGGTGGCACAGGCATTTGGGAAACTTCTTTCGATGGCGTATTTGGAGCTTTGCATGCCAATGCCTGGACGCAGGAGCGGTACGATAACGGAGAAAAAATTAGTTCACCGGCGCTTTCTTTGGCTAAAACAGTTAATCATGAAGCAAGCGATTATTATATCTATAACCGCGCTTACCTGCGACTCAAAAACCTTGAGTTGGCCTATACGCTGCCCGCGTCTTTGGCCAATGCCATTACAGCAGAGAAAGTAAGATTCGTACTGAGCGGGCAAAACCTGGTTACATGGGATAAAATGAAGTCGGATGATTTTGGACCGGAAGGCGGCGGTTACTCCGCATTCCCTGTTTACAAAGTATACAACGTGGGCATTAGTGTAACCTTTTGATGGAGGACAATTTATTAACCTGGATTTTTCATAGCTCATTACATGTGCTAAAATCAAAATAAAAATCTACACATGAAATGAGCCTTGATAATGCTTATCACTAACCAGGATGATTATTTGGCGAATTCCATTTGGCTAAAAAAATAAAAAATAAACAAATGAAACATTATTATAAAATCATTATTTCTTCCATATTCCTGCTTGTTCTGTTTTCCTGCAACAAGAAACTGGATCTGCCCAGTGATGGCCGGATTACCATTGACCAGGTATTCAGCGATTATAACAGAACGCGTGGATATCTTAATTCCTGTTACGGGCATTTACCTGCTCCTTATATGGACAGGGCTTCGTTTACAGATGAAGCGCAGGATGCAGATGACATTACTTCCGGTTCAAGATATACCATGTGGTATGGCGGTAATATTACTTCCCAAACCTATGCCCTGTATTCTTCGGATGGAAGCCCCTGGGCACAACTTTTCCAGGGAATCACCAAGTGCAATACATTTATTGAAAACATAAGAACCGCTACGGTATATGCCAGCGAGGAAGTGAAAGCAGGATGGACAGCGCAGGCGCATACCTTAAGGGCTTTGTATTACCTGCAATTGATCAAGCGATATGGTGGTGTACCTATTTTTGATAAACCTTTGGATATCCTGCACGATTTTAGCAAAGACAACCGTGCTACGTTTGGAGAGGTGGTGAAATTTATTATGGCCGATTGCGATTCGGCGCTGGCTGTACCCAATACACAAAATGGGTTTTCCTGGAACATTTACGATAACCAGTTTGGTATTATGAGCCGTGCTGTAGCATATGCTATTAAATCGCAGGCAATAACGTATGCCGCCAGCCCCTTATGGGCCGATGGCACTTACAGTTGGGCAGATGCGGCCCAGGTAACGGCTGAAGCTTTGCAGCAGTGCCTGGCAAACGGATATAAACTCTTTGATGAAGTACCTGCCTCCGGCATTGCACAAAACTCTTACGCGTTGTACTTTTTTACAACATCCAACGATCAGCGTGCTGTGGATAAAGAAACTATATACCAGGGTGGTGGTCAAATGCAGGTATGGAAATTTGCCGGGCTGCCCAGTACCCCGGGTATGGAAAAAGCAGGCCCATGTCCTACGCAGGAACTGGTAGACAGTTATGAAATGGCCAATGGCGAAGCGCCCATCAGCGGGTATTCAGATGCCAGCCGCCTGATTCCCATTGTCAATCCTGCTTCAGGATACGATGAAACAAATCCCTATGCCGGCCGCGACCCCAGGTTTTATGCTTCTATTTATTACAATGGTGCAGTGCGGAACCTGGATCAGCCCGCCGGGAAAAAAGTAGAAACATATGTGGGTGGTGAAGAAGAGATATCAGCACTAAACCGTAAGCATACACGAACCGGTTATTACCAGCGTAAGTTTAATAATTATAAGTCTGGACAAAACAATGACGCCGACGGTGCTATACGGTTGTTTCGTTTGGCCGAGCTGTACTTAAATTTTGCAGAAGCCGCTAACCAGTCTGTTGGGCCGGATGCAGCGGTTACAGCCAACGGACAGTCCATGACGGCAAGAGAAGCCGTAAGTGCAGTAAGGGCAAGAGTTGGAATGCCTGCTTTTCCGATAGGCATGTCTAAGGAAGATTTTGATAAAAAATACCGTAATGAACGAAGGATAGAATTGGCATTTGAAGAGCATCGTTTCTTCGATGTTCGCCGCTGGAAAATATTAAACCAGACAGATCAGTTTGTTACAGGTGTTGAGATCACGAAAAATGGGGCAGACTTTACATACAACCGCTTCAAATTTGAAGACAGGGATTGTTCGTCAGATAAATACCTGATGTACCCCATTGACCAGGATGAAGTAAATAAAATAATCGGTCTTTCTGATGTGAACTGGCAGAATCCGGGATGGCTGGATTAGTGTGGTGAGTAGGGAGTGGTGAATGGTGAATAGTGAGACGTGAAAGGTGAGAAGTGAAAGGTGAGTGGTGAGAAGAGAGACGTGAGAAGTGAAATGTTGAGTGAACAACATTATTGAAACAGACATGATGTTTTTTGAATAGTTAACTGTAAATTTTTCATAAACGAGGCTATAAATCTCCGATGGTAATTTTCTCAGGCAGTTGGTTCAACTTACCGCTCCTGGCTTTTCAGGGGCGGTATATTTTTACCCGTATGAATGATTTTTTTACTGCTGTTTGCGGTCACATTAATCCCCGGAAAAAACAATACCTGTCTTACGCTTATGGTCCGGACTGGGGTAAGTGGAATACAGCATGGCACCCTGTTCGTTTTTAATATAGTACTATAACATCCGCTAATGTAAAACCCGGGTGTTGCATTAAACCTGTTTAACATTATGAAAAGAAGAATACTGTTTATTGCGCTTGTTGCCTTATTAAGTAAACTGCATGGATATACTCAAACCACCGATGAAAACGATTACCGCGATATATATCCCGACACCTGGGTGGCTACCGATGGCATTGGCAGAACCATGCCGGGGTTTAATGCGGTGGGGCCGGTTAAGCATGATCAGCGCCGTGTTGTGGGCATTTTTTATATCACCTGGCATAGTGATAATCTCGCCAATCTTAAGCCTCCTTATAGTGCCGATGTAACCAAAGTGTTTGCCGAAGATCCATCTGCCCGGCTTGATGCCAAACATCCTTTATGGAAAGAAGGATCATATCACTGGGGCGAACCGGAAGCCGGGTATTTTTTGAGTAAGGATGAATATGTGATCCGCAAAGACATGTCTATGCTTGCCGATGCAGGTGTGGATGTGCTGATCATGGACGTAACCAATGCGGTTCGGTACTGGAGTGAGTGGGACGCTGTTTTTTCGGTAATGCAAAAAATGAAGGCAGAAGGAAATAAAGTGCCTAAATTTTGTTTTTGGGCATTTAACGGACCGGTCATTACAGTAGTCCAGGATTTATACGACAGAATTTACAAAGAAAATAAATACAAAGACCTGTGGTTTCACTGGGACGATAAGCCTTTGATGTTGTATAATGGCGACCCAAGTGTGGATGCAAACGGAAACGGCGTAAAGAATCCCAATCTACATTATGATTCCACGGCATTAACCAACCGCAATAACCCTCATTACGGAAATCCTGATTACACTGAAAAATTTTATAAAGACTATACCAAAGAAGTAAAAAAATATTTTACCCTGCGCACAATGTGGTGGGGATATTATAAATGGGCAGGTAGGCGTTTTGTAGGCACCGAAGATAACTGGAGCTTTGGGTATGATTTGGGTAACGACAAAGTGAAAGCTATGCATCCCGACAGCCTTGTCTCTACACACAATGGAAAAAAAGAGGAAGCGGCCGTTACGCCTGCGCAGCATCCGTCGAGCTTAGTGGGCAAATCCTGGTCCAGGGAAAAAGGAGAGCCGCCGTTAAACCAATATGATCTTCCTGAACCTACCTACGTACCGTGGTTGAAGAAAACGGTAAGCAATCCGGAAGGCTATGGTATTTACTTCCAGGAAAGATGGGAAGAAGCATTGAAAAGCGATCCTCAGTTTTTATATATCAACGACTGGAACGAATGGACTGCAGGCAAGTACCAGCCGGCAGATGGAAAAACATTTGATTTCATGCGCCGCAAAAGTCCCTATTTTTTTGTTGACCAGTACAACGCCGAATTTAACCGTGCCATACAGCCCATGAAAGGCGGCTATACGGATAATTATTACATGCAGATGGCACAAAACATCCGCAGGTATAAAGGTGTGCGTGCCATACCGGAATTAAAAGGATTGTCGAGGATGAAAGTGGATGGAAACTTTGATGACTGGAAAAAAATATCGGTAGAATACCGCGATACCAAAGGCGATGTTTTTCACCGTGATCATAAAGGATACGGTGGTCTGCATTACAGCAACAATTCGGGACGTAACGATATTGTAACCTGTAAAGTAGCAGTAGATAAAAACAATGTATTCTTTTACGCCGAAACAGACCAGCCGCTTACCCCTTCTATTGGCAATAACTGGATGCTGCTGCTGATAGATGCGGATCAGAACCCGGCTACCGGATGGCATGGATATGATTTCCTTATCAATAAAAAAATTAAGGACGATAAAACCACAACCCTGATGCGTTATGATGCCAATACCGCAAGCAATCACTGGACAGAAATCGCCGAACTAACGTATCGATATAACGGCGCTGTGCTGGAGTTGTCTGTTCCGCGCAGCATTTTGGGCTTAAAAGGTGATGGATTTACTTTCGATTATCATTGGGCAGACAATCCCGAAGACCTCGAAACGCCCATTTCGCTTAGCATTAACGGCGACAGTGCACCCAACCGCCGGTTCAACTATCGGAGCATCTGGAAAAAATAAGTTCGGAAAGCAAACAAAATCATTGGTCAGTCACACTAAAAATTAAGAGATGAAATATTGCACAGGTTTATTGCTTCTTGCTTTTTGTATACAATCAAGGGCCCAGTCGCCAGGCATTAGCGCTATAGCCACAGATGCCGTTGGCAGATCTTTACCTGGTTATGAACAAGCAGGCGCACCTAAGAAAGATAGGTTTGTAGGATTGTTTTACTGGACATGGCATACACAACAAAGCAAAAACAATCCACCTTATAACGTTACCGAATACCTTTCGCGCGATCCCAAAGCAATCCATGATTACAATAATCCCATATGGCCCAAAGGCAAAAGTCCCTGGTTTTGGGGCGAGCCTTTGTTTGGTTATTATATTGATACCGATGCATGGGTGTTGCGTAAGCATGCAGAGATGCTTGCCGATGCAGGCGTTGATGTAATCATTTTTGATTGCACCAATGGTAATATTACCTGGAAAGAATCGTATATGAAATTGTGTGAAGTATTTACACAGGCACGGAAAGATGGTGTTAAAACACCTCAAATTGCTTTTATGCTGCCCTTTTGGGTAGGCGTTGGCGGTAAAGAAATATTAAGGGAGATATACAATGATCTGTATAAGCCAGGTAAATACAAAGACCTTTGGTTTAAATGGAAAGGGAAGCCTTTTGTAATGGGATCTCCCGAATTTGCCGAAGACATACCTGGCAGAGCGAATGATCCCGCACTCAAAAAAGAATTGCAGCAATTCTTCACCTTTCGTACGGGTCAGCCGGTATACAACAAAGGCCCCGAAAAACCAGACCATTGGGGATGGCTGGAAATTTACCCGCAGCATGGTTTTGTAAAAAAAGAAGATGGCGGCTTCGAACAGGTAACTGTTGGGGCAGCGCAGAACTGGACTAAGGAAAGAGGGCTAACTGCGTTGAATGCTACCGGTGCTTTTGGCCGTAGCTATACACATGCAAAAGGCCACATTACAGAGCCCGGAGCGGTAAACTATGGGTACAACTTCCAGGAACAGTGGGAGCGGGCGCTGGAAATTGATCCTGAATTTATTTTTATTACAGGATGGAATGAATGGATTGCGGGGAGGTATGATGTTTGGCAGGAGCAAACCAACGCATTTCCCGATGAATTTAACCAGGAAAACAGCCGCGATATTGAACCCATGAAGGGCGGACATGGCGATAATTATTACTACCAGATGGTAAGCAATATCCGAAGGTTTAAAGGTGTACCAGCTACGCAGCCTGTATCTGCGCCTATAACCATTGCCGTTGACGGAAGATTTGCAGAATGGAATAAAGTAACACCGGCTTTCACATCTCACAAAGGCAGTACCATTCACCGCAACAGCGCGGGTTGGGGCAGCTTGCATTATACGAACAATACAGGAAGAAATGATATTGTGCTTGCCAAAGTGGCCAGGGATAATGATCATGTTTATTTTTATGTTGAATCCGCTAAGGCATTAACGCCCAAAACAGACCCTGCATGGATGCGTTTGTTTATTGATATTGATCTGGATAAGAATACCGGGTGGGAAGGATATGATTTTGTGATCAACCGCATTAATCCGGGTAAGAAAGCTATAGTGGAAAAAACGTATGCAGCATGGAACTGGCAAAAAGCCGGTGAGGTGGATTATGCAGTGAATGGCAATAAACTGGAAATTAAAGTACCAAAAGATTTGCTGGGCATTACCGGCGAGCCTGATTTTGGTTTTAAATGGAGCGATAATATGCAGGAGCAGAACAATATCATGGATTTTTGGATCAATGGCGATACAGCGCCTGCCGGAAGATTTAATTATCATTATACAGCAAAATAAAAACGCTGCATGGTTTGCTGCCGGGGCAATCGCCGTGGTACGTGTCTCACGTACCACCACCAGGGCTTCTTTTTATTTAAGTTGACCGGCGACAATTTGAACTTTTCTCACCGGAGGTAAGTGCATCCGTTTCTACTGCCCTGGCTGGTGTCTCCACCACCAGCAGCGACAATTGAATACACCACCTTTAGTTAACTTTTAAAATTGTAGTCAATTCAAATGAGAAAGTTTATCCTTATTGTTTGTATGAGTTGCTTCATTGCTGAATCAGCCATCTCACAAACGCTGGCTGCAACCGACGGGCTGGGTCGTACGCTGGTGCAAAATGATGCCGCAGGAAATCCAAAATCCAATCGTCATGTTGCACTGTTCTATTTTTTGTGGCAGGGCGATAAAGGTTCACCAACATCGCCCAACAACTGGGATTTGCACGAACTGTATACAAACCACCGGGAAGTTTTTGATGATGCCGGTGATCCCAATTGGGGTGGTGGTAAAGGAACTTATTATTTTTGGGGTAAGCCTATTTACGGATATTACCGTGGCGATGATTACTGGGTGCATCTGCGCAATGTTCAACTGCTTACCGATGCAGGCGTAGATATGCTGGTGATAGATGCTACCAACCGGGTTACTTATCCGCTTCAGTCTGAAGCATTGATGAAAGCAATGGATGCAGTGCGGGCACAGGGAAAAAATCCTCCTAAAATTGTGTTCTACACCAATACAGCTTCGGGAGAAACCATGCAGGAGATTTATGAGAATTTTTATAAAGAAGGAGCGCCTTACCGTCATCCGGATTGCTGGTATTATTTAGATAATAAACCCCTGATTATAGGAGTAACCAAAGAAACGGAAGGTAAAGCGTATAAGAATTTTTTCACTTTCAGGGAGTCGCAATGGCCAACGGTGCCCAAAGTACCAAATGGTTGGCCCTGGATTAGTTTTACCCGGAAGCCCGAAGTACACTACAATGAACGTGGTGAAAAAGAAATTATCAACGTGTCTGTGGCGCAACACCCAAATCCCACTGCCGGCATGGGAGGTTCGGCATTCTATGGGAACATGGACAACTGGGGACGCAGTTATCATAACAACACGCATGGCAATCCGGAAACCGATATACGGTATGGTTACAATTTCCAGGAACAATGGGATTATGCGCTTAAGGAAGACATTCCGTTTGTATTTGTTACCGGGTGGAATGAATGGATTGCAGGCCGCTGGAAGAGCATGGATAGTAATCCAAAGCATTCCTGGTTTTGCGACCAGGCAAGTCCTGAATACAGTCGCGATATTGAACCTTCTTTAACCGCCGGACTAAAAGATCATTATTACATGCAAATGGTTAATAACATACGACGGTATAAAGGCGTTGAAAAAAATCTGGCAGACAAGGGATTGATAACAATTCGCAATATGCAGGATTGGAAAAAAGTAGCGCTTGTATATACCGATTATACCGGTGACACACAACACCGCAATCATCCCGGGGCACAGTCAAAACCCGAAACCATTTACACCAGCAATACAGGCCGGAATGACTTTCATATTATAAAAGTGGCAAAGGATGATAAGCATTTATTTTTTTACACCGAAACAGTACATGATATTACAGAGCCATCGGGCAACAACTGGATGCGCCTCTATATTGATTGGGATAAGAATGCCAAAACCGGCTGGAAGGGCTATGATTACCGGGTTGTAAAGGGTACTGTACTGGAACATTATAGCAATGGTAAATGGACAGTCATTAATAAAAAAGCAATCAAGCCTGTTATTAACGGAAACAAAATGATGCTTACGATTCCGCTTTCGCTTTTTAGTAAGTTGGCTGGCCCACTCCGTTTTGAATTTAAATGGACGGATAACATGCAGGAAGAAAACCCTTTAGACTGGTATATCAACGGAGATGCCGCACCGGGAGGCAGATTTAATTATCAGTATACGGCACAATAGATTACACTTCGCTCCTGCTTTTTACAAAGAGCCCAATGTGTAGGATAAAATTAATTTTTCCGGTTACATACATAACCTTCGGAAAGGACACCTGTTTTATATATAGTTTGATAACGATTGGAATATTAGATTTGTAAATAACCATTTAGCCATGGATGAATTATGTAAGAGAACTTCTATTGCCATGATTGCTGCGCTGTGCATATTGTTTGCTGTTTCTGCTCAGGCATTGGGGCAGCAACAAATACAGTGGAAAGATACTGTTGAGGTGGAATGGGAAAAAGCACCAACATCAGGAACGATTGAAGTGCTTAATGGACGGGTTGAGAAAATAACCATACTAAAAGGCAAAGGAAAAATAAAAGGAACCCATTTTCAATTTGCTTCATCAGGTAGTGCGCGTATTGCCATTAATCTGGACAGTATTCAAAATAATCCGGGCCCGGGCGCTACGCTTCTTACTGTTCAAACCGGGAAACGGCCATTTTCTTTTTTTACGAGAGATGTAAGCACAGCGTTTCCGGTATACATCCCCATATACGGCGTGGTGGTACTACCGGGTAAGGATAACCGGTCTTATACAACCATAAAAGATCATATTGCATCGCTGAAGCATCACACAAAACTCGGAAAAATACAGCTTGAACCGGAAGCCTCCTTTGCTTCCGCAGAACATTTTGTTCGCCGGCAGTATGTGCCCACCTGGCTAGGCATCAGCAGGGATTTCCGAATTTTTCAGCTTACAGAAAGTATGCCCGGTATGCCGCGGGAAGCCAGCATCATTACCCCTAAGTATGCAGCCAGCAATGTTAACCTGCCCGAAACAAAGAATAATGCTTCAGCCTATTTGTTTGTAACAGGGCGTGGCCAGGGTGTAGAACTCAGTACAAAGCGCTGGCTGGATGATGGAGTGTTGCCTGTTTTACATTCTGTTACTAAGGATGAAGATGTACAATACCATTCCATTTCATTTGTTGCGCTGGAAAAATCTTCACTTGCGGAACAAGGCCCACGCGGTACTGACTTTCTTGTTGCCGATAATTACAGCCATGGACATATGTTTACAAAGCAACAGGAGGGAGTATTAAAACATAAACTGCAAAAAGCCTTTGATACGCGCGAGGAAACGGTTTTTTATTTCAGGTCTGTTGCAGAAAACAAAGGTAGTGCTCCGGTGTATGCATGGTTTAAAACAGCACGACCGGGCAGTGGATGGTATGAGCAATATCCGTACACTTATGATAGCGCAACCGGTCTTTCAACCTATGCGCCGGATAAAGTTTTTTGCATTTCAACCCTAAACGGGAAACCATTGCCCAATGAAGAAATAGCTATTTTATTAAAGCCTGGCGAAAAAGCCGTGTTCGAATTTTTTCTTCCGCATACACCTGTTTCCTATACACGTGCCATAGCGCTGTCGAAACAATCGTTTGACGAAAAATGGAATGATTGTAAATCCTTTTGGAAAGCGAAGCTTAAAAGCGGGGCACAAATCCATTTACCCGAGCAGCGTATTGAAAACATGTTGCAGGCGGGACTGCTTCATTTGGATTTGATCACTTACGGAACAGAACCAGATAGCACACTGGCTCCTTCTATTGGCGTATATTCTCCCATTGGTACAGAAAGCGCTCCGATCATCCAGTTCTATGCTTCAATGGGCTGGCATGATATAGCCAAACGATCCTTACAATATTTCCTTGATAAGCAGCACGATGATGGTATGATCCAGAATTTTGGCGGATACATGGTAGAAACCGGCGCGGCATTATGGAGTATGGGCGAATATTATCGCTATACAAATGATAAAGCATGGGTAGAAAAGATAAAACCGCAATTGCTTAAATCATGCGATTTTTTGCTGGCATGGCGAAACCGGAATAAAAAGGAAAATCTGCGCGGCAAAGGTTATGGTATGATTGATGGAAAAGTAGCCGATCCTGAAGACCAGTTTCACCAATTTATGCTTAATGGATACGCTTACCTTGGTTGTATACGTGTTGCCGAAATGCTTGCTGGTACAGACGATGTGCAGGCAGAACGTATAAAAAAAGAAGCGGAAGCCTGGAGGGCAGATATACGCGAATCTTTTTTTAATTCAATGGCGCATTCGCCCGTGATTCCCATGGGTAACGGAAACTGGTTGCCTACTGTGGCGCCCTGGCCCGAAATGACAGGCCCCAGGGCTTTGTACATTAAACCGGAAAACTTTTTCTCTCATGCCACATTTACTACCGCCGATGCATTATTGGGTCCCTTATACCTCGTGTTTTGCGAAGTGCTGGATGTTAACGAACCCGCATCAGCCATACTACTGAATTACCACAGTGAAATGTTCTACCAGCATAATGTTGCATTTAGTCAGCCCTATTACAGCCGCCATAACTGGATGCAGGTAAAACTCGGCATGGTAAAACCTTTTTTGCAAACTTATTATAATGCTTTTGCTGCGCTTGCCGACAGGGAAACATTTACCTTTTGGGAACATTTTTACCATGTAAGTGTGCATAAAACCCATGAAGAAGCCTGGTTTTTAATGGAAACGAGGTGGATGCTGTATATGGAGGAAGGCTCTACGCTACATCTGTTGCGTACTATACCCCGCAACTGGATGGAGGATGGTAAAATCATCGAACTTAAAAATGTTTCCTCCTATTACGGGCCCTTAAATGTGAAAGTTAATTCCGCTGTAAGTAAAGGATATATAGAAGCTGCTGTTGAATGTAAAACAGGCAGGGGCCTGAAGTCGGTAAATATTCGCTTACCTCATCCCGATGGTAAAAAACCAATCAAAATAACAGGGGGTGTATATAATGAAGAAACGGAAACAGTAAGTATCCCTTCCTTTAATGGCACTGCCTATGTTAAGCTGGAATACTGAGCAGGACATTTAAAAAATAGGTTTCGTTAGTAAATATTTTTTTATCTTAACCCGTAATTAATGGTGCATTGATAGCGTATAGTAATAGGATGCCACGCCGGCATCATTGATATAAGCATTCATGATCAAAGAAAAATTGCCTTTAATGAAACGACGTTCAGCCATAAAAAACCTCATGATCTTTGCGGGAGGGATATACCTTCTCCCATCCTGCGCAGGAAACGGCAAATCGTCCATTGAACTTAAGAACCTTGACATACTGGTAGGTGAAGAAGCCTTGTTGGGGGAAGTTGCCGAAGCAATGATCCCCAAAACGGCTGATGCCCCCGGGGCCAGGGACCTTAACCTGCACTTGTTTACTTTAAAAATGGTAGATGATTGTCATAATGCCGAAGATCAAAAAGCTTTTAAAGCAGGACTTGCTTCTCTGAATAAAATCTCGCTGGAAAAAAACAACAAACCCTTTAACCAGTTAGACGCTATTACCAGAATTCAGTTTATTGAAAGTACCCTGAAGGATACTACCGATAATCCCGCGCTTCGTACTTTTTTTGAGATCACCAAACAAAGAGTGATACAGGGGTTCATCAATTCAAAATATGTAATGACAGACCTGAAGCAATATGAAATGGTTCCGGGAAGATATAACGGATATTTTCCCGTAGGTAAGGGTTAATAAAACGCAATAAAAATTATGCCTCAGTTAAATACAGACAGCATTAAAGAACGCACATTCGATGCGATTGTAATTGGCTCGGGGATCAGTGGTGGCTGGTCGGCAAAAGAACTTACTGAAAAAGGATTGAAAACATTGCTGCTCGAACGTGGCAGGGATGTAAAGCATATCAAAGATTACCCTACCACCAATATGCTTCCTTACGAGTTTGAGCACAGGAACGAAGTGCCGCTGGCGATAAAGGAGAAGTCGCCTATCGTTAGCAAGTGTTATGCTTTCAGGGAAGATGCCATGCATTTTTTTGTTAAGGATGACGAACATCCCTACATACAGGAAAAACCATTCGACTG
Source organism: Agriterribacter humi (assembly GCF_009192765.1). Taxonomy (GTDB): domain Bacteria; phylum Bacteroidota; class Bacteroidia; order Chitinophagales; family Chitinophagaceae; genus Agriterribacter; species Agriterribacter humi. The sequence goes on from NZ_VOHQ01000003.1 coordinate 476,416, forward strand.
GATACGGGGTTACCAGGTAGGCGGAAAATCGTTACTATGGGCCCGTCATACACAGCGCTGGAGTGATTTTGATTTTGAAGGCCCGGCACGGGATGGCTTTGCGGTGGATTGGCCGATTCGTTATAAAGACATTGCTCCCTGGTACAGCTATGTGGAAAAATTTGCAGGCATAGCGGGTAATAAAGACGGCTTAAAAGAATTGCCTGATGGTGAGTTCCTTCCTGCTTTTCAACTTAATGCAGTAGAGGATTATTTTAAAGAACAGGTAGCGCTTAAATATAAAAACCGTCATTTGATCAGTGCACGGCTGGCACATTTGTCTCAACCGCAGCCTGTTCACCTGGAACAGGGCCGGGGGCAGTGCCAGAACCGAACCCTGTGCCAGCGCGGATGCCCGTTTGGCGGATATTTCAGCAGCAATGCTTCTACTATTCCCTGGGCGCAAAAAACAGGTAATCTAACACTGCGCCCTTTTTCTGTAGTGCATTCCATCATATACGATGAAAAGAAAGGAAGGGCAACCGGTGTTAAAGTAATTGATACCAATACAAAGGAAGAGATAGAATATTTTTCCAGGATCATTTTTGTAAATGCATCTGCCATCAATACCAATCTTATTTTGCTCAATTCAAAATCAAGCCGTTTTCCAAACGGATTGGGTAACGATAGCGGTGTATTGGGAAAGTATGTAGCCTTTCACCACTATGGTGGTAACGTGAGCGGCAGGTATGAAGGCCCGTTAGATAAATTCACAACGGATGGGCGTAGTCCGGGAAGTGGCTATATCCCCCGCTTTAGAAATGTATACAAACAGGAAACAGATTTCCTCCGTGGCTATGCAGCAGGGTTTAGCGCGGGACGTGGATTTTACAGCGATACATCTGCAATAGGTGAAACATTAAAAGATAATTTGCTGAACCGGAAACTCGGTTCATGGCATGTGGGTTCGCACATGATGGGCGAAACCATTCCTAAAGAACAAAGCTTTATAAAGCTGGATGCAGATAAAAAAGATGACTGGGGCGTTCCGTTATTAAAAATTTCAGTAGACTTTGATGATAATGATGCAAAGATGCTGAATGATTATTTTGAGCAGGTTAGTGAAATGTTTACAGCCGCAGGATTTAAAGACGTAAAAACCAGAAAACGCCCCGGCGCGCCGGGCCTGGATATTCATGAAATGGGTGGTGTTCGCATGGGGCATGATCCCGGAACATCCATGCTTAATAAATGGCATCAGTTGCACGCATGTAAAAATGTATTTGTAACCGATGGCGCCTGCATGACTTCAACTTCTACTCAAAATCCATCACTCACGTATATGGCTTTTTCTGCAAGGGCGGCCAATTTTGCGGTGGACGAAATGAAGAAAGGGAATATGTAGAAAAGTGGTAAGTGATAAGTAGTGAGTATTAATTAGTAAATGCTGTAGCTCATTGCTGAGACCTGACTGCCATACTACTCTTTATAAAAGGTAAGTGCAGGATGCTCATGTAAAATAAACTGCCTATTTTACATTTATTTCTATAATATGATATTTTCAATATCCATGGTATAATTTTTTAAACGATTGTATTCAATATGCGCCAATATCTTTTTACCATCTCCTGCATTTTTCTTTTGTATAGTTGTCTTTTGTCCTGCGATCAGTCTTCTGGTACAAAACCAGGTGAGCGCGACGAGAAAAAATTTTCCGAACATGTTCGAAGTACAGCATTTCAAACGCCTGAACAGGAACGTGCCGGGTTTATATTGCCGGAAGGTTTTGAAATAACACTCTTTGCTTCTGAGCCCGATATCACTAAACCTATGAATATTGCTTTTGACGACCAGGGAAGGCTATGGGTTACACAATCATCAGAATACCCGATGGCGGCAGGTTCCGGCAGAGGCGGAGACCGCATCAGCATACTGGAAGATACAGACGGGGATGGAAAGGCGGATAAATTCAGTCATTTTGAAGACACCTTGAATATCCCTATCGGCATATTGCCCGTAAGCGATGGCGCCATTGCTTACAGCATTCCCAATGTATACCGGTTTACCGATACCAATAAGGATGGCAAAGCCGATAAGCAAAAAGTGTTATTGGGCCCCTTTGGTTTTAAAGATACCCATGGTATGGTAAATAATTTCATCCGCGGGTTCGATGGATGGATTCATTCTTCCCATGGTTTTACCAACACATCTACCATAGCCGGGGCGGATGGCGATTCCATTACTATGACATCGGGTAATACCTTTCGGTTTAAGCCCGATGGGAGCCGCGTGGAGCAAACTACTTTTGGAAGGGTGAACCCCTTTGGTTATAGTTACGATGAATGGGGTTACCTGTACTCTTTAGATTGTCATACCAAACCCATCTACCAGCTCATCCCCGGTGGCGATTATCCCCATTTTGGCAAGATTGCCCCTGCCGGCATAGGGTTTGCCCCTGAAATGACCAGCTATGAGCTGGGCTCTACTGCGCTTGCCGGGCTGGACTATTATACCGGCGAACAATTTCCCGAAGCATACAGGAACAGTTTTTTTTCGGGTGATGTGGTAACCTGCAAGGTTAACCGCAATACCATGACGTTTAACGGATCTACGCCTATTGCTAAACGTGAGGAGGATTTCTTGGTGAGTAACGATCCCTGGTTTCGACCGGTTGATGTAAAAACAGGACCGGATGGCGCATTGTATATAGCCGATTTTTATAACCGTATTATAGGCCATTATGAAGTGCCTTTAAACCATCCGGGCAGGGACAGGATAAGCGGGCGTATATGGAAAATTACATACAAAGGCAGTGACGCGCATAAGGATGCGGAGGTTAAAGACTGGTCGAAAGCCGGCCTGGAAGAACTGTTAACTGGTTTGCAAAGTACACAGTTAACTACCCGCTTTGCGCTTGCCAACCGTATTGCAGATGTATGGAAAGAAAAAGCTGTTGAACCTGTAAAGAAGCTACTTACTGCTGCATCATCACAAAAAGCATATATACAGGCATTATGGATACTGAATCGTTTAAATGCATTACCCGGTGAGCAGCTTAATGAAGCGCTGCACCACAAGGATCCGGTAATAAAAGTACATGCGCTAAGGATACTCACAGAGATGAATACCCTAAGCCCTTCGTACCATGATATGGCTGTAGAGGCGATGACTGATCAAAACCCTCATGTGCGGCGTATTGCGGCCGGTGTGCTCACCAAATTTACCAATGCTGAAAATATTGCGCCGTTGCTGAACCTGTATAGTAAGTCTGATGAAAACGATTCGCATCTAAGGTATACAGCGCTGCTGGCCATTCGCAATAACCTGAGAGATAATAAGGAAATAAAAAAAGCATTGGGCATGCAGTGGGATGAGCAGCAGTTGGCTATCCTGTGCAAAGTAATGCTGGATGTACCTTCGGCTGAGGCGGCAGATTTTGTTTTGAACTATATGAAAAACCATGAAATGCCGCGGCAGCAGCTTATTCACAGCTTTGAATACGCCGGCCGTTATCTTCCTTCTTCCAGGGTAGATGATGCCATTGCGCTGATCAGGCAGCGTTTTGAAAAAGATAAGGATGTGCAGTTTATGCTGTACAATACTATACGACAGGGTATAGCACAAAAGGGAGCGAGGCCTTCGCAGCAGATGCAGCAATGGGGTATCGGGCTAACCAAATATTTTCTTGAAAACATTTCCGAAGCCGGTGATATCTGGAAAAGCCGCCCGCTCGACAGCACCGGTGAACCTGCGGATCCATGGAGGGTGTCTGATGAGTTTTTAACAAATGTGGCTCCGGCCTTCCGTATCATCTTCAGCGAGGCGCATGGTTATAATCCAATGGCAGTACTATATTCGGTTCCGTTTACATTGCCTGCCACCCTGCATATGAATGTTTTTGATAACGATATACACAATAGTGATACCAAAAAGGGTACATCAAAAAATGTTGTTCGCATACGCCTGCAGGGTAATAATGAAGTGGTAGCTGAATACAGGATGGAGCAGAAGGAAACCATGGAATTTAAAGATCTCATCAAAGAAAAAGTGCCTTTTGATCTTTCGGATTGGCAGGGAAAATTGGGCTATATAGAAGTTGTTGACAGTACAAAAACGGGTTCCATTGGTATAGGCAAGCTGGAACCGGCGGTTGTGCCCATTCCTGACCAGGGAACAGATGAAATTAATGAACGTCGCATACAGGCGGCCGAAATTGCCGGCGAATATAAAGTAGCTGCACTACAGCCTGCTTTGCAAAAAATAGTGGCATCCGAATGGTTGAATTATAAAGTTCGTGCAGCAGCGGCCAATGCGCTCATGAATATTGCTCCCGGTAATAATACAGCATTGATCGGGAAGCTGTTCAATGATAAAACAGCATTGCCCGCACTTCGGCAAAAAATGGCCGCGGCACTGGCACAGGTTCCTTCCGCCGCTGTTTACAACACATTGCAGAGGGGATTGACCGGGAGCAGCTTTTCAGTACAAACGGCTGTTGTTTCCAATCTCTCTGCTTCACAGGAGGGCATCAATTACATATTAGATGCCTTTAAAGCAAAGCAGTTTAACCCGGCTGTGTTAACAGAGCCATCCGTGCGTGAAAGGCTGGCTGCCAATATTACACCGGCTCAGCAAAAGCAATTGGATGCGCTTTGGGGCAGTAATAAAACCGATGCGGAAGAAAGACAAAAATTGATTGAAGCCCGGATAGCCGGCGTTGGTATTTCTACTGCCACTGCCGAAGCCGGAAAAAATATTTTTATCCAGAACTGCAGTATGTGCCACCAGGTAAAGAGTGAAGGAGGTTTGGTAGGGCCGCAGTTAGATGGAATAGGCAACTGGGGTCTTAAGGCGCTTACTGAAAAAATCCTTGATCCCAACCGGAATATATCGCAGGCTTTTCGTACCTATAACATTACCTTGAAGAATGGAAAGCTGCTGAGTGGATTATACCGGAGAACGGAAGGTGAAGTAATGGTGTATGCCGACCCATCGGGCAAAGAATTTTCTGTAGCTAAAAATGATATTAAAGAAAATAAACCATCGCAATACACTTTAATGCCCGATCAGTTCAGGAATACCATTAAAGAAGAAGATTTTTATGCGCTGTTGAAATATTTGTTGAGTGTGAAGTGAGTGAATGGTCAATGGTGAGAAGAGAGAAGTGAGGAGATGTGAAGAGTGGATGGTCAATAGGCAATGGTGAGATGTGAGAAGTGAAGAATTGTCAATAGTGGGGTTTCGTTTCAAGTTTATCGTTTCACGAGATGAAAGGTGATAGGAGAAACGTGTGAATGGTGAATAGGGAATGGGTATCTGTATGTTTCGTAAATTTATAAATGTTTAAAATAGAAATTATGATAGCAGAGGTGCGTAAAATATTATTAAGCGGTTTAGTATTGGGCTTAATGGCTGCTGGCTGTACTGCGCAGGGCAAGCAAAAAAAATCCCGGGCGGTTGCATTCAGCAAGCAGGTGTTAACCAAAGATTTCGTTAGCGAAGGTGCAGCAATCGGAGACGTGAACAAGGATGGCAAAACAGATGTGATAGCCGGCGCTTTCTGGTTTGAAGCACCGGACTGGAAGAAACATGAAATAGCAGAACCGGAAAAATATGTGGTGGGAGTGGGTTACAGTAATTCGTTTTTGAATTTCAGCATGGATGTAAACCAGGACGGATGGATTGACCAGGTGCGGATTGACTGGCCGGGTAAAACCGCTGTATGGCATGAAAATCCACAAAACAAACCAGGCCACTGGCCCATGCATATTATTCATGCATCGGTAGGTAATGAGGCCCCGTTGTTTGTTGACGTAGACGGAGATGGCAGGAAAGATATATTGTGCAATGATCCTGAAAAGAAACAGATCATCTGGCTGCAATCGCCACAAAAAAAGGGTGACACCGCCTGGGCACTTACGGTGATAGATGGTAAGGAAGGGATACCCGGCACGCATATGTATACGCATGGCTTGGGTTATGATGATATAAACGGAGATGGAAAAAAAGATGTGCTGATCAGCAAAGGATGGTGGGAAGGCCCTTCAGATGCCAAACAACCCAATTGGACATTTCACCCGGCAGAACTGAGTGAAGATTGCGCGCAAATGTATGTGATGGATTTAAATAGAGACCGGTTAGCAGATATTTTGAGCTCTTCCGCCCACAATTACGGTATATGGTGGCATGAGCAGCAAAAAGATGCAGGTGGCAACATCACGTTTAAGCATCATCACATTGACTCCAGCTTTTCACAAAGCCACAGTTTGGCGTTGGCGGATGTTAATGGTGATGGTCATCCGGACCTGGTTACCGGTAAACGGTATTTTGCGCACAATGGCGGAGATCCCGGCGCACATGAGCCTGCCGTATTGTACTGGTTTGAATATAAACCGGGTAAAATGCCTGCCTGGGTAAAACATGAAGTGGACAATGATTCCGGTTCGGGTTTGAATCTTGTTGTAGAAGATATTAATGGCGACAAACTGCCCGATATTATCGTGTCAAACAAAAAAGGCGTGCATGTTTTTTTGCAGAAAAAGTAAAGAGGTCCAAAGGCAGATGCATTTCAAGGCTGTAGTTTTATCAGGTTATCCGAATTAAGGCCAGCAATAACGTCCTGCTGCAGAAACCACAGTAGTACAAAAGCTTTAATCAGGGAACCATACCGAAAACGGGGTGTAATCGTTTTCGGGCGCCTTTTTTTTTTCTTTTTTGGACGAGCAAAAAAGAAAAAAAAGAAGAAAAAGCAGATTTCACTCTCCTGTAAGAATTAATACGAGGCGTAAATACTTTCATTTTTTATTGTATGAAAAAAATTGAAATGTGTACTTGCAAAGCAGTCTGTCCTTCTTATATTTACAACTAACATTCACTAATTAAATATTTGATTCATGAGATTTGGTATCAACACGTTTTTATTTACCTCTCCTTTTACCACAGAAAGCATTTCATTATTTCCCCAGTTTAAAAAATGGGGATTTGATTCCGTTGAAATTGCCCTGGAAGATGCATCACATATTGATCCGGTTACTGTGAAAAAGGCATTGGATGATAACGGGCTGGTTTGCGGTTCCATTTGCGCCGCTATGGGCGGAGGACGTGATCTGCGGGGTACTGCCGAAGAACAGAAAGGGTCGCTGGACTATTTGAAAGCGGTAATTGACCTGTCTCCGGCATTGGGTCATCCTACGTTAATTGGTCCTTTATATTCTGCAGTAGGCAGGGCAGAGCTAGTGGCGCCTGATGACTATAAAAAGCAATGGGATACCGTTGTAAAACATTTGCGTGGGCTGGCGGCACATGCAGGCAAGCTCAATGTAAAGCTGGCTATTGAGCCGCTTAACCGCTTTGAAACGGATTTCATCAATACCTGCGACCAGGCATTGAAAATGGTGAATGATGTTAATGAAGGTTCACTGTTTGTGCATTTGGATTCCTTTCATATGAACATTGAAGAAAAAGATTCGGCAAAGGCGATATTGAAAGCGGGTAATAAGCTGGGGCATTTTCACGCCTGCGGCAGCGACAGGGGCACACCCGGCAATGATCACATTAACTGGACAGGAATATTCGACGCCTTAAAGCAGGTGGGTTATGATGGTGATGTAGTAATTGAATCCTTTACTCCCGCCATTGAAATCATCGCCAGGGCTGCATGCATCTGGAGAGAGATGGAACCTTCGAGGGAGGGCATAGCCATTGATGGTGTGAAGTTTTTAAAGAAGCAATATGAAGCTACGGTTGCTTCCTGATATATTGATATATCTGTTTGGAGCCGAATATTTACCGGAAGGCAGCTGGGCTAAAGTTTCAACTGTCTTCCGATCATAATAAGATATCGTGGTAAGTATATGTGCATATCGTTATCTTTTTTCTTGCATATCGTTTTATGACCAATGTTCATAGTTATACCTGTTATTGTTTCTGTTTATCTGCCTTGCAGGTAAAGCACAAAGAAATACAGATGTTGCATCAACTTCCCGTCCCAATATTATTTTTATTCTTACTGATGATCAGCGCCTTGATGCCTTAGGCGCTACAGGCAATACAATTATCCATACACCCAATATAGATAAGATAGCCCGCAAAGGAATTCTGTTCAGCAATGCGTATGTAACAACTTCCATTTGTTGTGTAAGCCGAGCCAGTATCCTTAGCGGGCAATACATGCTCCGGCATAAGATAGAGGATTTCGCCACTCCTTTCACCGATGAGGCTTTACAGCAAACCTATCCTTTATTGCTACGAAAAGCTGGTTATACAACAGGCTTTATTGGCAAATTCGGTATAGGAACGAAAGATCCTTCTCCTGCTCTTTTTGATTACTGGGCTTGTTCAAAAGAGATGGATCACCAGTATCATCTTTCCAATACTAAAAGCGAAAAGGTACACAATACAGATAGCATAAGCAATGCCATCTTACAATTTCTCGGACAGCATGGCACGCAAACCCCATTCTGTTTGTCGGTAAGTTTTAAAGCGCCGCACGAATTAGATGGAAGTCCTCCCACATATCCCGTGCAGGAAAAATTTAAAACGTTGTATGTAAATGATAATATTCCTGAACCACTCACGGCCGATCCGGCATATTGGAACAATTTTCCGGATTTTTTCAGAACGGATAAAAATATTGCAAGGATAAGGTGGAAACCACTTTTCTCCACGCCTGAGCTGTATCAGCAAACGGTAAAAAACTACTACCGCATGATCACCGGTGTAGATGAGGCGATGGGTAAGATGATGGAAAAATTGCAGCAATTGGGAATAGCCGGTAATACTGTTATTGTATATATGAGTGACAACGGTTTTTCATTAGGAGAACATGGTTTAGAGGGAAAATGGTATCCGTATGAAGAATCTGTTCGTGTACCGCTTATTATATTTGATCCGCGGCGTGCGCCGGCTCAAAATGGGAAAATAGCCAGGCAAATGGCACTGAATATTGATATTGCACCTACCCTGTTATCACTGGCCGGGGTAGCTACACCCGGACGAATGCAGGGACAGGATCTTTTTGCATTAACAGATAATAAGATTCCTGAAAGAAAAGATTTTTTCTACAAGCATACATTCGCCGGAACACCAGCCTTGCCGCAATCCGAAGCGGTGATCAGCAAATCCATGAAATACATTATTTATACAGAGCATCATTACGAAGAACTGTATGATCTTTCCCGCGACCCGTACGAAACCACCAACCTCGCAGGAAATGGAAAATATAAAAAGCAAATGGCGTATTTTAGAAAACGCCTTGAAACCTTGAAGCGGAATGCGCTCTGATTCAGCAAAATGATTTGAATACGTCTACCCGCAAACTTCTGAATATATAATCTTTTTCAGGAAGGTACAGGATGAAATTATGCTGTATCGCAATTACCTTCAGCGCTGAAGGGAACGACTGCTATTGTTATTCCCGCACATCAGAAAACTGATGAAACACTTACAAATGAAAAAAAGATTTTTATCCGCATTGCTCCTTTGCGCTATAGCTTGCGGAACAACATATGCACAGTTGCCTCCTGTATTTAACCAAACCCGGCAGGCACAATCCACCGAAACTGTAACCCGGTATCTGTCGCCGGTTAAAATTTTATGGCAAACAGAAAATGCATCCGCAAATATTAAAAATGAACAGCGACTGTTGAAACCCGGGAATGGCCAGGCCGATCTTGCCAATAAAGACATGTGTGTGCTTAAAAGTGATGCAAAAATAAAACCCGCCTTATTGTTTGACTTTGGAAGAGAATTGCACGGCGGGTTGCAAATAGTAACCGGCATGTATCCGGGTAATAAACCCGTTAAACTGAGGGTTCGTTTTGGAGAATCGGCCAGCGAAGCAATGAGCGATATTGAGCCCAAACAAAATGCCACAAATGATCATGCTATGCGCGATATGATCGTGGAAGTTCCCTGGTTGGGTAAACTGGAAGTGGGCAATACAGGATTTCGTTTTGTACGCATTGACCTGCTCGATGAAAATGTAGAATTGCAGTTAAAAGAAGTGCGTGCCATTTTTGTATTCAGGGATATTCCTTACCTCGGATCATTCAACAGCAGCGATACTTTGCTGAATAAAATATGGATGACAGGCGCTTATACCGTGCACCTGAATATGCAGGATTATTTGTGGGATGGCATCAAACGCGACAGGCTGGTTTGGGTTGGCGATATGCATCCCGAAACCTCTACCATCAGCGCAGTTTTTGGCAATAACGAAGTAGTGCCCAAGAGTCTTGATCTTTCGCGCGATATAACCCCGCTGCCCGGTTGGATGAATAGTATCAGCACCTATTCTATGTGGTGGATCATTATTCACCGCGACTGGTATTATCATAACGGCGATTTAAAATACCTGCAGCAGCAAAAAGATTACCTGGTAAAGCTGCTGGCTTACATCATTACAAAAATTGATAAAGATGGCAAAGAACAATTGGATGGTACCCGGTTTTTAGACTGGCCTTCGAGCGAAAATAAAAAAGGCGTGGATGCAGGTTTACAGGCCATGATGGTATGGTCATTAACAGCCGGGGCAGAACTGTGCAAAATCTTAAACGAACCGGTAACGGAAAAAAATTGCGAAGCTGCTGTTGCCCGTTTAAAAAAATATGTTCCCGATCATAATCGTTCCAAACAAGGGGCAGCGCTTATGGCGCTTACGGATTTGATGCCGGCTGCAAAAGCCAATAAGGACGTGCTGGCGGTAAACGGCGCGCACAATTTTTCTACTTTTTATGGATACTATATGTTGCAGGCTAAAGCAAAAGCGGGAGATTACCAGGGCGCTTTAGACGCCATCAGGGAATATTGGGGCGCTATGCTGAATCTTGGCGCAACCTCGTTCTGGGAGGACTTTAACTTAGATTGGTTGCCCAATGCATCCCGTATTGATGAATTGCCAAAACCCGGACAAAAAGATATTCATGGCGACTACGGCGCCTATTGTTATATCGGCTTCAGGCATAGCTTAAGTCATGGCTGGGCAAGTGGCCCAACACCGTGGCTAACCGAACACGTGCTGGGCATTAAGGTAATGGCGCCAGGTTGTAAGGTAATAGAAATAAAACCACACCTGGGCGATCTCCGGTTTGCGGAAGGAAGTTTTCCCACACCCTATGGTTTGCTGAAAGTAAAACATGTGAAACAGGCAAATGGAAAAGTAGTTACTACAGTAGATGCGCCTAAAGGCATAAAAGTGATGCAGTAAAAGGGCATTGCACATAGTTGCGCAGGCTGATAATTGATTTTAAAATTACGTTCTAAATAAATTCATCATACTAAAGCCTAACGATGATAACATCATTATCAAGAGCTTTTCAAGCGGTTGTAAAGCTATCTTTCTTTTGTTGCCTCTTTGTGTTTACTGTTCAGGCGCAATCTGATCTGAAACCCCTGTACCTGCGGGTAGAGTATAAAACCAATGCATTTGTTGATGCAGAGCGACCCAGGTTTAGCTGGGAATTGCACTCTGCTGTTCTTAACCAGAAGCAAACAGCCCGGCAAATTCTGGTAGCTGGTTCTGTTGCTTTATTAAACAATGAGAAGGCTAATGTATGGAACTCAGGGAAGATCGCTTCCGATGCTACCAACCAGGTTGCATACGCAGGAAAACGACTTGAATATAACAAAGACTATTACTGGAAAGTACGCAGCTGGGATAAAAATGGTAAACCGGGTCCATGGAGTGATCCCGCATACTTTAGCACAGGCCTCCTGCAGCAAAGCGACTGGAAGGCAGATTGGATCGGTTATGATCTAAACGATTTATCAGTAAATAAAAAATATCATCTTCCACCTTCTCCTTATTTGCGTAAAGAAGCTGCAGTAAGCAGTACAATAAAAAAAGCAAATTTGTATGTTACCGCTTTGGGCCTATATGAGTTTTATATTAATGGCAAGCGAATTGGCGATGATTATTTTGCTCCCGGCTGGACAGATTATAATAAAAGAGTTTACTACAGCGCTTACGATGTAACTAGGGAACTGAAAAATGGTAACAATGCTTTTGGCGCTGTGCTCTCCACGGGATGGTATGCGGGATATCTGGGGTATGCCTTACTGGTAGGCAGTCCCGTTACGCATAGCTTTTACGGGAAAGTGCCCCTGCTTAAGGCGCAGGTAGAAATTGAGTATACGAATGGTAAAAAAGAAGTGATCAGTACCGATGATTCATGGAAAGCATCTGCCGGTGCTATCCTTGAAGCAGATATATTAAATGGGGAAACCTATAACGCTAATCTGGAACCTGAAGGTTGGAAAAGAACAGGCTTCAATGACGCGGGGTGGAAGCAGGTGAAAACCTACCCGGCGAAAGCTGCTTTGCCATTGCAGTTATATCCCGGTAACCCGGTTAAAATTATTAAAGAAATTACTCCTGTAAGTGTAAAAGAAAACTCCGGAAAATATGTAGTGGACATGGGACAAAATTTTTCGGGCGTGGTGAGGCTTACGGTTAAAGGCAACAAAGGTGATACCATTATTATTAAGTATGGCGAAATGCTGCATTTGGATGGAAATGTGATGACGGAAAACCTGAGGAAGGCACGTGCTACCGATACCTATATTCTAAAAGGAGATGCAAACGGAGAAACCTGGATGCCACGCTTTACCTATCACGGATTTCAATATGTGGAAATGGCAGGTGTAAGAGCAAAACTTACTGTAAAAGATATTACCGGGATTGTAATGAGTTCCGCAACGCCTGTAGTGGGAAATTTTGAAACAGATAATGCTATGCTGAACCAGTTGTATAAAAACATTGTGTGGACACAGCGATCTAACTATTTTGATATCCCTACCGATTGTCCCCAACGTGATGAGCGCTTAGGCTGGACAGGAGACGCCCAGGTCTATATCCGTTCCGCTGCATTCAACAGTGATATCGCTGCGTTTCATACCAAATGGATCACTGACCTGAACGATGCCCAGTGGCCATCGGGCGCCTATCCTGTGTATGCACCGCTGCCTGTGGACGCCAATGGCAAAGCCGCCATACGGGCAACAGATACTTTTTCGCCCGGATGGGCCGAAGCAGGTATCGTATGCCCTTACAATATTTATAAAATGTATGGCGATACCAGGATCATTGAACAGTCGTGGCCCTATATGATAAAGTATATGGCATTTCTTGAAACAGGGAGTAAAGGCAGCCATTATTTTACTGAAGGAAGTTTCGAAGATTTTAATCCCAAAGGTGGTTTTGGCGACTGGCTGTCGGTAGGCAAAAAAACACCGCCCGATATGCTCGCTACCATGTATTATAATTACTGCGCTTTGCTGATGGCCGAAATGGCAGATGCGACTGGTAATAAAAAAGACGCTGATCATTTTAAAGATGTATCTCAAAAAATTAAAAAAGCGTTTGCTTCACACTATATGGATGCTGATGGGAAATTAAAAACCAATGCTGCTGCCTATGGAGATGGGAAAGGTTATGTAGACGGGCAGTTGGGTTTTTCAGGACATACGCAAACAGCATATGCGAATGCTGTTTATTTAAAAATGCTTTCACCTGGAAACTTAATGAAAGCCGGTCAATACCTGTCAGCACTGGTACGGGGTAACAACAACCAGCTTTCGACAGGTTTCCTCGGGTTTAAACCATTGCTGCCTGCACTTTCAGCTACGGGCAACAGTGATATGGCATATGCTTTAATTCAGGATACCGCCTATCCTTCCCTTGGTTTTGAAGTAGTGAATGGAGCCACCACCATTTGGGAACGCTGGAACAGTTTTACAAAAGACAAAGGTTTTGAAAACAATGCGGGCATGAATTCTTTCAATCATTACGCATTTGGCGCGGTTTGCGAATGGATGTTTCAAAACATGGCAGGAATACAACCGCTTGATGCAGGATTTAAGACTTTTATTATCAGGCCTGAGATTGCGGATTCGGGCATTCATTATGTAAGTGCAAATTACCATTCCATTTATGGAAAGATCAGCGCATCATGGAAAAATGAAAGTAAACAACTTATACAACGGGTAAGTATTCCGGTAAATACAACTGCGCAGGTATATGTACCGGCAACTATCAACGCTATTTCATATAAAGGAAAGGCGCTTAATTCCGGTACGCATATTACTGTTATTGATAACGAGAACGGGTATACGAAATTAGCGCTGGGCTCCGGAACGTACGAATTTGTAATAACGAAGCAATGATATGAAAGTCCTGGCTACTCTGATCGCTATTATAATCATTAACCAAAATAAAGAAGAGGGTCATGCTGTGGAAAATATGATATGCACTCAATGATTCCTTGCATCCTTCAGTATGCTACAAGACAGTACGTGGAGGTACGGGACAGTTGTATAAAAGAATGTTAATATTTTCGACTAGATTATAATGAGTGGGTTTACCCATTCAGTTTGATAACCCCCAAAATTGATTGCTATGCAAAAACAAATACCATTGGAAAATGGTTTGAACACTTCTTAAAACAGGATACCTGTCTGTTTACATTGAATACCCCGGAGCAGTTTGTTCTGAAATATTAATCCTTTTTTACTCAATGTAAAAATATTGACCCGTAAAATCTGTGGAGATTTTGCTGCAGGGAAGTATTGCCCAATCTATCCCGTATAATTTAGATCCCCCCTACAAAAAAAATTGTAATTCACCTCAATTCAAAAAAGTGTTATGCAAAAAAAAACCATTACTTACATCAAATGTTTTACAACCCTGCTGGTTGTTACATTGTTTTCATTACAGGTATTTTCCCAACAGCAAACCATTACCGGAACGGTAACAGATGCAGGCTCTTCTGCAGGTTTGCCGGGCGTAACGGTTTCCGTTAAGGGAACCAATATCAGCACACAAACAAATAACGATGGGAGGTTTTCCATAAATGCCGGAGCAGGGAAAACACTTGTTTTTTCTTTTGTAGGTTACGAGGGCAAGGAAGTGGATATTAATAGCAGGAGCACTATTAATATAAGTTTGGCTGCTTCTACGAAAGGCCTGGAAGAGGTTGTAGTGGTTGGTTATGGTAACCAGATCAGGAGACAGGTAACAGGAGCCGTGCAGAATATACGCGCAGAGGAATTTAAAGACATACCTGTTTCGCAAATGACACAAAAACTGCAAGGTAAGCTGGCAGGCGTGCAAATTAATCAAACAACAGGCAAGCCCGGGCAGGGAATGTCGGTTAGAATTCGCGGACAATTATCGGTTTCTGCAGGAAGCGATCCTTTATATGTAATTGACGGATTTCCGATTACAGGCAACATTGGCGCGATTAACCCGGACGAGATAGAAACTATTTCTGTATTGAAAGATGCTGCTTCCACCTCCTTATATGGCTCAAGAGCAGCTAACGGTGTCGTTTTGATCACCACTAAAAAAGCACAGAAAGGAAGAACAAATGTGAGTTTCAATACGTTTGTGGGTTTGCAACAAGTCCCTGAAAGAGGAAGGATAAAGATGATGGATGCAGTTGAATTTGCGCAATTTAAAAAAGAATATTATGAAGATGCAGGGCAGGCTGTACCCGTGGAGTTTCAAAATCCTTCACAATACGAAGGCAAAAATAACGACTGGTATGGCGCTTTGCTGAGAAAGGCGCCTTTGCAGAGCTATAATCTTACTGTAACATCCAATACTGAAAAAACCAGTACGGCATTGGTAGCGGGAGTATATAACCAGGAAGGCGTTGTGCTCAATAACTCCTATAAAAGATATTCACTCCGCATGAACACGGATTATGCGCTGTCCGATAAAGTAAAACTCGGCTTTAATATTGCACCTTCCTACGTTTATGATAACACGCCCAGAACCGATGGAGACCGTGGTACAGGTATTTTATTTAACGCTCTGCATACCTGGCCCGTAATGCCTATTTACGATGCGAATGGCGAACTTACGCTATATAATAAGTTTCCCGGAAATACAGGCAATATCTTCGATTATCCCAACTGGGTAAGAGCAGCGGAGCAATTAACGAATGAAACAAAAGACATTAACCTGCTGGGAAATGTATATGCGCAGTATCAGCCCATTAAAGGATTGACCCTGAAATCAACCTTCAATGTTGAATACCTGGCTTCCAAGTTCTTTTTCTTCAATCCATCTACAGCAACCAGCGCCATGAACGTGCCTGTACCCACTACGGCCGTTTCCATCAGGCAGAATGTTGAAAATACTACCTGGCTGAACGAAAACCTGGCTACATACACAAGGAGTTTCAATGACCATAATTTTGAATTACTGGCAGGCTATACCAACCAGCACTTCCGCCAGGAAAATACCCGTATCCAGGCAGATACCTATACCGATGACAGGCTGCCCACCATCCAGGGTGCACTTAATATAAACAGGGGTGGCACTAATAATGGCGTGCAGGAATGGGCACTAACCTCTTATTTAGCACGACTTACTTATGATTTTAAAGGTAAATACCTGTTAACCGCCGCTGTTCGTAGTGATGGATCTTCCCGCTTTGGATCCGCCAATCGTTGGGGTACTTTCCCTTCCGCTTCCGTAGGCTGGATTATTTCTGATGAAAACTTCATGCAAAACCTGCGGCATGTATCTTTTGCCAAAATCAGGGCCAGTTATGGTGTAATTGGAAACAACAATATAGGTAATTACACACAGTATGCCCTTGTTAACAATACCGTAAATGCCGTTTTTGGCAATAATGTAGCAACAGGTGCAGTGGTAACTTCTTTGGCAAACAACAATCTGGGCTGGGAAACAACCAAACAATTTGATCTTGGATTGGACTTGTCTTTATTTAACGACAGGGTGCAGTTCATTTATGATTTTTACACGAAAAATACAACCAACTTATTGTATAGTGTGCAGGTGCCCCAGGAAGCGGGATTTAGTAATTTCAACGACAACATTGGTGAAATTAAATTCTGGGGTCACGAATTTGCGGTAACCACCAGGAATACCGTTGGCAAACTGAAATGGACTACCAACGCTAATATTTCATTTAACCGCAACAAGGTGATTGCGTTGGCTGATGGCATAGACAGGGTATATGGTAGCTTCCACATTACCCAGGTAGGTAAACCATTCGGGCAATTTTACGGACTTATAGCCCAGGGCGTGTATATGAACCAGGATGATCTGGATAAATCTCCTCAAATTCCCGGACGTTCCACCGTGGGCAGCATTAAAATTAAAGATGTAAACGGAGATGGTGTGATTACTTATGGCGGCAACGAAGATGACCGGACTATTATTGGTAATCCTTTCCCCAATTTCATTTACGGTATAACCAATACTTTGCAATACGGCAACTTTGATCTTTCAATTGTGGGATCAGGCTCAAAAGGAAATCAACTCCTTGTACGTCATTTGTATAGTACAGCCAACTTAGATGGTGTGTTCAACATGGTGGAGGAAGTAAAGTATCGTTTCAGATCGGTTGACAATCCCGGTAAAGGTTTTTATGGTACTACCGTTGGCGGAGGTACTGTTACCGGAGTAGAAAGAGACTGGATGAACAGCCGCTTTATTGCCAATGCATCCTATTTTACCATCAGGAACGTTACACTTGGTTATAACCTTGATTTTAAGAGGAGCAAAACCATCAGGTCTGCAAGGTTGTATGCGGCAATTCAGCAGTTATATACTTTTACCAATTACTGGGGCGGTCCAAATCCTGAAACCAGTGCACAGGGCAATGGCGCCGGTGATGGTGGAAACCTGAGTCAGGGGGTGGATCTTTCTAACTACCCGGTTCCGCGTACATTTACTTTAGGGATTAACCTGAATTTTTAGTTGCTGCCAAATTATTTTCTAACATTTTATTTTGTAAGAATGAAAACAAAAATCACAATAATCGCACTGTTAGTTATTGCTACAACTGGTTGTAAAAAGTTTTTAGATGTACCACCGGAAACAGCATTGAGCTCGGCTACTTTTTTTACTAAAGAAGCCGATTTTCAACAGGCGGTTAATGGCGCTTATGCACCATTGAGGACTATATTTAATGACAGGTCCTGGGTTTTGGGTGAAATGCACTCCGACAATACCTACTATCCGCGCAATATCCTGTTTGGAGCAGTAGATGCAACGGAAAACGTTGCAGATTTTGCTTTGCCAATGAGCAATGGTGTAACAACCAACGGGCATGTACTTAATCAGTATCGCCAGGATTACCAGATCATAGCCCGTACAAATCAAATTCTGGCAACTATTGATGATATAGAGTTTGATGCTACTTCAAAGAATAACTTAAAAGGACAGGCACTTTTTTTAAGAGCTTTTGCCTACTTTGAACTGGTGCGGTATTTTGGAAAGGCGCCATTGCATTTAACACCGGTTACCAATCGCCAGGAAGCAGCTTTACCATTGGCTACTGCTGATGAATTATATGCCCAGGTTGAAAGCGATGCAAAAGAAGCGGCGCAACTGCTGCCGCCAAAATCAGTTCAGGAACCGGGCAGGGTTACATCGGGTACGGCAAAAACATTGCTTGCCGATTTGTACCTGTGGCAAAAAAGATGGAGTGATGCAGAAACAGTTGCCAGGGATGTAGTAACCAGTGCGGAATATTCGCTAATCACTTCAGGCTACGAAGATGTTTTTTCTACTTCTACGGGTAATAAAAACAACAAGGAATCTGTTTTTGAAATTCAGTTTATGGAAGGGTCCGCAGGGTATAATGGCAGTTTCATCTATAACTTTTTGCCCCGGCCAATGACTTCAACAGAATTGGCGCCCATTACCGGAACTTCTAATCCTCAATCTCTTTCGGGAGAAGGAAATAATATCCCTACTCCTGATATTATTGCGGCTTATGAACCTGGCGATGAAAGAAAGGACGCTTCCATCGCTTATGTTACATTGAGTCAGAGTTTAAGAACCAATAAAGTATATCCTTACATTAAAAAATTTGCTAAACCCCATGCCTTGCATGGCAATACAGGCACTAACTGGCCGGTTTACAGGTATGCGGAAGTATTATTGTTTTTGGCTGAGGCGCTCAATGAGCAGAACAAACCGCTCGATGCAGCGCCTTATTTGAACGAGGTGCGTGATCGCGCAGGACTGGGAAGTACCACTGCCACTTCACAAACTGATATGCGCGATGCGATTTACCAGGAAAGGAGAGTAGAGTTGGCGTTTGAAAATAAACGTTGGTTCGACCTGGTTAGAACAGACAGGATACAGTCTGTAATTGTTCCTTACGGCAACAGGGTAAAAGCAAACCCACTGGATTATTATTACCCCGATGGTGCTGTTCCGCCTAATAATGCATTCACTATCCTGGATCCTTATTATGGGTTGCCTGCTGATGAGTCAGCATTGACACCAAATTTTTAATCAACATAGCCGGTTTCAAAAGGCAAAAATATTAAACACTAAAGTTCGTTTTGGGGCCGTTAACTGTAAGTCCGGTGAAAGATCATTCAAACTGATCTCACCGGGCTTTTTTTTAACTTACAGGTATAATCAACTTAAGGTAACAATGAACTGCGCAGGAGAATTGGTATGAACAATAAAGAGGTGATCTGAATAAATTGAACAATGAAAGAGATTACAATAGTATTTTGAAAGAACATTGGGAATAAGCTAAATTTAATCTTCAACGCTTGTCATAAAAAAGAAGTCCATGAAACAATCTATTCTTAACCGACGCCGGTTTATAACGAATGGCTCTAAAGCTGCCGCAGGCATAGCCCTGTTCTCATCATTGTCCAAAAAATCAATTGCTTTGATGCATAACGAGCCCAAAATTAAATTTTCGGTGATCAATATCAACCACTCTCATATATACGGTATGGTTGATGCCGTAACAAGAGGGGGCGGGGAACTGGTTTCTTTTTATGCCAAAGAACCTGACCTGGCATCTGCTTTTGCGAAAAAATATCCACAGGCAAAGCCTGTCCGTAGTAAAAAAGAAATACTCGAAGACAATGCTATACAACTCATCCTGAGCTCCGGCATCCCGGTGGAACGTGCCCCGTTAGGCGTTGAAGTGATGCAGCATGGGAAAGACTATCTTGTTGATAAGCCCGGCATTACCACGCTGGAGCAGCTTGAAGCGGTGCGTCGTGTACAAAAGGAAACCAAACGAATGTATACGATCATGTATAGCGAGCGATTAGAGAACCGGGCAACGGTAAAAGCGGGTGAGCTGGTAAAGGCCGGCATTATAGGGAACGTTATTCAAACGATTGGTATGGGCCCACATCGTATGAATCCCGCATCAAGACCGGAATGGTTTTTTGATAAAAAATATTTTGGCGGCATCATTACCGATATCGGCTCACACCAGTTTGACCAGTTTTTATTTTTCACAGGTTCCACCAAAGCGGACATCGTTTCTGCGCAGGTTGGCAATGTGCATTATCCCCAATACCCGGAATTTGAAGACTTTGGTGATGTGATGTTAAGAGGGAACAATGGAACAGGATATATCCGCGTGGATTGGTTTACACCCGATGGATTAAACACATGGGGAGATGCAAGGCTCACCATTCTTGGTACAGAAGGATACATTGAAATTCGTAAGAATATTGATATTGGCGGGCGTGAAGGCGGCAATCATCTTTTTATTGTAAACCAAAAAGAAACCCGCTATATTAACTGTAACAAAGATCCGCTTCCTTTCGGTGAATTGTTTGTAAATGATATCGTCAACCGCACTGAAATTGCTATTCCACAGGAACATTGCTTCCTTGCTACTGAGCTTGCATTGAAAGCGCAAAAAAGCGCGCAGAAGCTGGGTTTTAAAAAGTAAAGCTAACCCTCTTAACTATTGTTTCCCCGATGGCGCTGTTTCGCGTTAACCTAAGTGCGGTGAAAGATCATTCAAATTGATCTCACCAGGCTTTTATTTTTAACTTCAGATAAAATTCAACTTAAAATAACAAATGAATGGTGCGGGAGAATTGGGATAAACAATAAACACGTGATCTGAATAAACTGAACAATGAAAAAAATTACAATAGCATTTTATGCGCTGCTGCATGGTTGGATAACAGTTGATGCAACAGCGCAGGCGAATGATGCAGACAGTATTAGTAAAATGAGCTATATTCAGAATGCCTATATCAAAGTGGGTATTGATCTGAGCCTTGGCGGCGCTATCACCTATATCGCTGATACGAAGAAACAGATCAACCTGATCAATAATTTTGATTGGGGCCGGCAGGTGCAGATGTCTTTTTACAGTGGTCCCGTTCCTTATGAGCCTGGCAATAAAAAAGCTCATGCGTCATGGACTTTTATTGGCTGGAACCCTATACAATCGGGTGATGTAGCCGGCAACCGTTCAAAAGTGCTGGAGTATAAAAATACTGGCAAAACCTTGTATGTAAAATGCATCCCTATGCATTGGCCGCTGGATAGTGTACCGGGTGAATGTGTTTTTGAATCGTGGATACAATTAAAAGCTAATGCTGTTGAAGTGAAAAGCAGGATAGTGAATAACCGTTCAGATACTACACAGTATAAAGCAAGAGGACAGGAGCTGCCTGCCGTATATACCAATGCACCGTGGCACAGGCTGGTTAGTTACAAAGGCGATAAACCTTTTACGCATGATACCCTAAGCGTTATTGCCAATCATAATTTTCCCGGCGCTCCTTCCATACAATGGGCGCACTGGCAGGCAACAGAAAACTGGGCGGCTAATGTTGATGAAAATGATTATGGGCTTGGTATCTGGAACGCAGCAGTACAAAATTTTTCCGGCGGTTATTACGGCGATTCCAGTTTTAAAGGCAGTAGCAAAGATGCGGGCACGGGCTATATCTCACCCGTAAATACAGAAGTGCTGGATCATAATATTACCTATACCTATAACTACACGCTTATTGTTGGATCGCTAAAAGAGATCAGGAGCTATGTATATAAAAATAATCCTTTGCAACTACCCGCCTGGCATTTTAACAATGATCGCCGGCACTGGACATATGAAAATACTACCGATGCGGGATGGCCAATTGAGGATGGATTATTTGTTAAGCTGAATAAGCAGGCCACGATGATTGGTCCGTATACTTTCTGGAAAGCGGCCGATGCGCCTGTGTTGGTGTTTGAAGCGGCTTACCATGCTGATGTTAAAAAAGCAAAAGTATACTGGCGCAGTTTTAACGGGAAATTTGAAGAGAAGAACAGTATAGAATTTATGGTTTCGGGTGATGGTAAAATGCATACCTGGCACATTTCCTTACATCAGTCGCCAAACTACAAAGGAGTGCTTACCGGGTTAAAGATTGTACCAGACAGTGACCATACGGCAAAGGATGGAGATATGCTGCATGTTAAATATATTGCCCTGCAAAAATGAATGCCCAATAACCATGTTGCATATGAAAAGAAATACAATTATTTATTACGGAAGCTGCTGTATGCTGTTAACTATTTTATCGGCGAACGCAGCAGCGCAAAAAATTAAATACAGCGATGGCAGGCCCGCTGCTTCCTTACGCATGGAATGCAGGGACGAAGGTATTGTGATGCGTTATGGCGATGGAAAAGACAGTTGCGATACCTATGGCGCAAGGGAAGCCGTAGTTAACAAAGAAGGAGATACTTATTACCTGTTTTATGATGGAGCAGGTAAAGACGGATGGATCTCCTGCCTGGCGGAAAGTAGAGATCTGCGCACCTGGACGAAGAAGGGAACCATTCTTACCCTGGGCGATTCAACAAAAACTGATTATAAAAGTGCATCCACACCATGGGCAATAAAAGAAAAAGATGTATGGCATATGTTTTACCTGGGAACACCTAATACAACTCCGCCTCCTTATCGCATTCCTGCTTTTCCCTACCTCACCATGAAAGCGCAGTCTAAATCTTTACGCGGCCCATGGATTAAACAATATGATGTTACCCCTTTGCCTCCAAAGGAAAACAGTTATTATTCGGTTACTTCCAGTCCGGGTTTTATAGTAAAGGATAAAAAAGAATATCTTATGTTCTTTAGTGGAGCCGCACAGGACAGTGCAGGTACTAAAAGAACGTTGGGTATAGCAAGAACCAAAGATCTGAACGGCTCCTGGCGGATAGATAGCGTGCCTGTATTTCCTTTAACAGAGCAGGTTGAAAATTCTTCCCTGTTTTATGACCGGTTCGCTAAAACATGGTTCTTGTTTACCAATCATATAGGTATTGATGAAAAAGAACTTGAATATACAGATGCCATATGGGTATACTGGTCGAAGGATGTCAATAAATGGAATACAAAACATAAAGCTGTAGTATTAGATAGTACGAACTCAGTTTGGGCCAAAGGCGCCATAGGCATGCCTGCTGTTATTAAGGTGGGCAATCGCCTGGCACTGCTATATGATGCTGCCGAAGGGCAAAGCAAGAGCCACATGTTCAGGAACATTGGCCTGGCATGGATGGATCTGCCATTGAAAATTCCGCATGATTAAACCGGATGATCTGTAAAGTGTTATATTCAGTAATACTGGATACTAATCATTAGATTAATAAATATAATCGTATTGTTTTTAATTTTTACGGGATAAACACAATAAAAGTTCGCACCTTTAAATTTATAACATTGAAATGTTAGGGATAAGCGAATGAAATATAATAAGTCATGAAAATACTTTTATTGCATCAATATTTTCTTGAAGAAGGTGATTCCGGAGGCTCAAGATGGAATGAAATGACAAAAAACTGGAGCGATGCCGGGCATGAGGTTACAGTTGTTGCCGGTATGGTGCATGCCAATGGGAGTGAGAAAAGACCTGAGTATAAAGGAAAACACTTTGTCGTAAAACAGCAGGGCAAAGTAACCGTACATCGTACCCATGTTTCAGAATCATATAACAAGGGCTTTGCCGGGAGGTTGTGGGGCTATTTCTCTTTTATGTTCTCTTCATTATGGGCGGGCCTTTTTAAAGCAAAGGGTAAATATGATGTGATTGTAGTTACCTCTCCTCCATTATTTGTAGGTGCCAGTGGCTATCTTATTTCTAAAATCAAACGTATTCCAATGATTTTTGAGATCCGGGATCTGTGGCCGGAATCTGCTATTGATACAGGAATACTGACCAATAAATTTGTTATTAAAATTGCTTATGCGTTTGAAAAGTTTATCTATAAAAAGGCTGCGTTGATTAATGTGTTGACACCCGCGTTTTATACTACTTTAAGAGATAAAAAAAATATTGCAGAAAGCAAGCTGCTGATGATACCTAACGCTGCGGATTTTAGTCTTAGCGAAGAGGTAATGAAAGATTTTGATCGTAGTAATTTTCGTTTCCAAAATGGGTTAAGTAACCACTTTGTAATTACTTATGTAGGCGCCCATGGCGTGGCCAATCACCTGGAACAAATTTTGGAAACCGCGAAACTGCTTAAGGATACAAATGTATTATTTCTGTTAATAGGACAGGGAATGGAAAAAGAACGGCTTAAAAAAATGGCGTACGATCAAAATATAGCTAATGTGCGATTTATAGATGCAGTACCTAAGCAGGATGTATTTAAATATATTTTGGCCTCTGAAATGGGAGCTTCTGTTCTGAAAAGAGTAGATACTTTTAAAACTGTATATTCTAATAAGACCTTTGATTATTTTTCATGTAAAATTCCTATCCTTATGGCAATTGATGGCGTGTCAAGGGAATTGGTTGAAAAGGCGCAGGCAGGCACTTATGTGGAACCTGAAAATAGCGCTGAATTTAACAGGGTCATCAGGAATTACCTGGCGCATCCTGAACTGTTGAATCAACAGGGAGAGAATGGTTATCAGTATGCGAAAAAAAATTTTGACAGGCAGGTATTGGCAGAAAAATATCTTGAGCACATTAAAAACCTGATTCATAACTGATACACAAAGCAGTGACCATATGTGTTATGATATTGCCTGGCCAAGTTATTTTACAGATACAGTCGGGAAAAATAGATGAACACAGTTAACCGTAACACGGATAAACTTCAACCGGGGTGATAAGGCAAGCATATTTTATATAACCATTATTCTTCATCACACATATTAAAAGATTAAAATGACTGATAAAAGGTTCAGCCTATCTTTTTTACTGATCACATATATTATTTTCATAGGTTGCAGTAACCTGAAAAAAGCAACTGCTATCAATAAGCCTTTACCTGTCATCTTTGAAACAGATATGGGCAATGATATTGATGATGCCCTGGCGCTGGATATGCTGTATAAATATGCCGATAAAAAAATGGTTAAGTTGCTTGCAGTGAGTTCCAATAAAAACAATACCACATCTGCTATATATCTTGATATCATGAATACCTGGTATGGCTACCCGAAGATACCGGTTGGAAAAGTAGTAAATGGCGCAAACTCAGAACATGATGCAGTTAATTATACCCAGGCGGTAGCCGTTTATCAGCCAGCTTTCAAAAGAACAACAAAAGATACTGCTGCTTATCCCGAATCAGTAAATCTTTACCGCCGGGTATTATCGGAGGCTGCTGATCATTCCGTGGTTATTGTTTCTGTCGGTTTTTCAACTAACCTCGCCAAGCTGCTCAATTCGCCCCCGGATAGTTATACGGGTTTGAACGGAAAAGCGCTTGTGGCAAAAAAAGTGAAATTTTTATCGGTAATGGCGGGCAATTTTGAAGGAAAGAAAATGAAGGAATACAACGTGATTAAAGATGTTCCTGCCGCCCGGGAGCTTTTTCAGGAATGGCCAACCGAAATAGTGGTCAGTCCTTTTGAAGTGGGCGAACAAATCAGGTACCCGGCAACAAGTATACTCAATGATTTTAAATGGGCAGCCCATCATCCCATGGTGATCGCTTATGAAAGTTATGCAAAAATGCCTTACGACCGCCAAACCTGGGATCTTACTGCCGTATTGTACGCCGCGGAAGGTGCAAAGGATTATTTTAGTGTTAGCGAACCTGGTACTATTAAAGTTCTGGCTGATGAGTTCACTGCGTTTACTCCCAACCCAACCGGGAAGCATCGCTATTTAAAAGTAAATGCTGAGCAGGCAGAAGGCGTTAAGAAAAGATTTATTGAATTGATCACAACTCCTCCTGCATTGAAATAAAAATGCAGAGGTAGCTGTTGTATTATTAATATTAATTTAAAAATCATGCCCAGATACCATAACCTGATCACACTTGATGAATTCACTATTCAGCAGCTTCGCTTATTCCCTCATGCAACGGGAGAATTATCGGGTTTGCTGCGCGGCATTGGACTGGCCGCCAAGCGGGTAAACCTTGAAGTAAATAAAGCGGCGCTGGCAGATATATTAGGTGCAGAAGGAAGTATCAATATCCAGGGAGAAGTGGTGCAGAAATTGGATGTGTATGCCAATAATGTTTTTATCAATGTATTGCGATCGGGCATCAATTGCGCCGGTATTGTTTCTGAAGAGAATGAGGAGATGGTTGTGTTTGATGATGCCAAAAGCAACCAGTCGAAATATGTGCTGCTCATGGATCCGATAGATGGTTCGGGTAATATAGATATTAATATTTCCATAGGGAGTATATTCAGTGTTTACCGTCGTGTTTCCGATTTAGGCAAACCGGCGAAGCTGGAAGATTTCCTGCAGCCCGGTATCAAGCAGGTCGCGGCCGGCTATGTAATTTACGGTTCATCCACTATACTGGTATATGCCACCCGCAGAGGGGTGAATGGATTTACGTTAGATACCGCTATCGGCGAATTTTACCTTAGTCACCCCAATTTGAAAATGCCTCCGCATGGTCTTTTTTATTCGTTCGATAACCGTTATTATAACCAGGTGGATCAGAAGCTGAAAAACTATGTGGATTTTTGTATATCCACTACGGCAAATAAGAACGGTCCCTATTCCAACCGATATTATGGTTGTATGGTGGCCGATATTCACCGTAACTTATTAAAGGGCGGAATATTTTTTTATCCGCAGGTAACGGGTAAGCCCAATGGAAAACTCAGGCTGTGCTACGAATGCAATCCTATGGCTTTTATAACGGAAGTGGCTGGTGGTAACGCAACGGATGGTAAGCAACGCATACTGGATATACAACCTGAACATATTCACCAGCGCAGTCCTTTGTTTATTGGGTCAAAGGAAATGATGGAGGATTTGCAAAGATTTTTGCCCAGCGCGAAAGTAAAATTCTAAAATTATTTTTATCTAATGTATACCATCCCTGTTTTTTTGTATTCCCTTTTATGCTTTCTTTTTGCATTGTACTTATTTGTTATTGTTATAAGAATATTTGCCCTGGCGCGGTTATCCCGCTTTTTCGGTAAGTATGCCCATATTACTCCGGCAAACGAACAACCTGATGACGTTACTTTCACCGTATCGTATGGCTGGACTAATTTCCTGTCGCCTGTACCGGGAATTACTATAAATATCCATCGTTCTTCCGCAAAGGATTCGCTGCACAACGACTGGCATGGACAGTTTACTTCCAATATTGTTTTCCTGTATTATTTTAAGGGACGCTATGAATTGGAAAACCCTGCTCCCGGTGAAATATATGGCTGGCATCATCTCTGTCTTTTTAATAAGCCGGATATCCGGATCATCATGAATCTTTTTCATTTGAAAGATAATAAGCAGATCATTTCAGATGAAGGATATTATATTGTGAAGAAATAAATTAAGCAGTTTACAATAATGAATCCCGCATACCTGCTGCGTGCAGAAAATATATCAAAATCTTTTCCCGGTGTTAAGGCGCTGGATAATGTGCAACTGCATGTTGAAAAAGGAAAAGTGCATGCAGTAATGGGGGAAAACGGTGCAGGAAAATCTACTTTAATGAAAATCCTGATCGGGATATATACGCCCGATTCAGGACAAATTATCTATAAGGGACAACCCATAGCTTTTAACTCGGTGCATGACGCCCTTAAGGCAGGTTTTTCCATGATTCACCAGGAACTGCTGCCTTTCCCGGAGCTGAGCGTGGCGGAAAATATTTTTATGGGAAAAGAGCCTACCACGGCTATTCCCGGGTGGATCAACCGTAAAAAGAGAAATAAGGATGCACAATTGCTTGTTGATCAATTAGGGCTGCAAATAAATGTTACCCGCCGCATGAAAAACCTCAGCATCGCGGAAATGCAGATGGTTGAGATTGCCAAAGCGTTGTCCAATAAGGCTGAGCTTATTATTATGGATGAGCCCACTTCAGCAATATCCGACAGGGAAACCGCCGTGCTGTTTGATATGATCCGTGATTTGAAACAGCAGGGTATCGCTATTATCTACATATCGCATAAAATGGATGAGATATTGCGGATCGCGGATACCATATCGGTTATGCGTGATGGTAAATATATTGCCACGCACCCGGTGGATTCAATAAGCAAAGAAGGTTTGATCTCGCTGATAGTAGGAAGGGAATTGAATACCATTTTTGAAAAGAGAAATATTGTTCCGGGTGAGGTAGCTTTGTCGGTTAAGGGTTTAACCGGCGCGAAATTCAGTGATATTGGTTTTTCTGTACGCAGTAGTGAGATCCTTGGAATAGCGGGGCTGATGGGGGCAGGACGAACAGAAATTGTAAACGCGATATTTGGCCTGGATAGAATATATAAGGGAACGATTGCTGTAAAGGGCAAACCGGTGACCATTCGTTCACCAAAGGACGCTATACGTTATGGAATAGGATTGATTACAGAAGACAGGAAAAGCACCGGGCTTGTACTGTCTGGTACGGTGAAACATAATATTACACTGGCTGCATTAAAAAGTTGCTGCAAGGGTCCGTTTATTGAAATGCAAAAGGAGCGTAGCATTGCAGAGTTGCAAATTCAGCGGTTTGCTATCAAAACACCATCGGCCAACAAGGTGGTTAATTTTTTAAGTGGTGGTAACCAGCAAAAAATTGTGCTGGCAAAAGTATTGCTCAATGACCCGGATATTATTATTCTCGATGAACCCACAAGAGGTATTGACATTGGCGCTAAGGCAGAGATATACCGGCTAATGAATGGACTGGCAGCGAAAGGAAAAGCGATCATCATGATCTCATCCGAACTGCCGGAAATACTGGGCATGAGCGACAGAATAATCGTGGTGCATAACGGCTGCATAAAAGCAGAATTTACCGGCGCCGAAGCCACGCAGGAAAAAATTATGCAATATGCCATGATGTGAGGCCGGCAGAAAAGTAAAAGTTTAAAAAAAGCGACACTAAAATGAATTGGAGATTATATCCATAGACCCAATTTCTTTTAACCATTCAAAAATGAACCTGGCGAAAATAAAATCATCATCCGGCTACCTTTCTAAGTACGGCATTTTCATAGCCTTTATTGTGATATGCATCATGCTGTCTATTGCCACGCCCTATTTTTTTACGGCGCAAAATATAATCATCGTATTACGGCAGGTATCCATTAACGGTATACTGGCCATTGGTGTTACGTTCGTTATTATTGCCGGGGGTATTGATCTTTCCCTGGGTTCGGTGCTGGCGGCAACAGGAGTAGTTGCCGCCAGTTTTGCCCATCCCGGCACCTATGCCCTCGTTGTTCCGGTTATGCTGGGCATACTCACCGGGGTTATTATCGGCGCCATCAACGGGTTAACCATTACGCTGGGAAAGGTGGCCCCGTTTATTGTTACACTGGGTATGATGACGATAGCAAGGGGACTGGCATTGGTATGGAGCGATGGCAGGCCGGTTACGAATCTTTCACCCGCTTTTAATTATATTGGTGGCGGCGACCTGCTGCATATTCCTGTGCCGATATTACTGTTTGTACTGGTGATCATTGTTTCGGCTGTAATTTTAAATTATACCCGCATCGGCCGTTATATTTATGCAGTTGGTGGTAATGAAAATGCCGCAAGAGCTTCCGGCATACGGGTAAGCGGGGTAAAACTGTTTGCATATATTATGTGCAGCGGGCTGGCAGGGCTGGCTGGTATTGTACTTGCTTCGCGCATAACCACGGGTCAGCCCAATGCGGGCATCGCGTATGAGTTAGATGCCATAGCAGCGGTAGTAATTGGCGGCACCAGTTTATTGGGTGGAAGGGGAAGTATTGCCGGAACGGTGATCGGCGTATTGATCATAGGTGTAATCAATAACGGGCTGGATTTATTGAATGTAACATCCTACTATCAGCAGATCATTAAGGGCATTATTATTATTGGTGCTGTGCTGCTCGACAGGAAGAATACGCAGTAGAAAGGCTGCACAGCGTTTAAAAACAGGATCGGTAAACTGAATGCACATCAGGCTATGCAAAACCTGGAAGATTACGCGAAGAAAAACGGTATTGTTTTGCAGGGAGAAGGCCCCTGCCAGTTTTGTGGCGCTCCTGTGGCCCGCGGTGTTTTTGAATGCCATAGCAATCTTCATCATATAGCTGCAATACTTGATTTTAATGACCCGTCATGTTACCTGACCCGTTTCCTGAGTGTTGATGCTATGGCTTTGCAGCATTGTGAATTACACGGACCATGGAACAATCATATCCACCTGGCAAGACTGTTCCTCATTTTTGAAAAAAATATAGCATGGGATTATGCTAAAACGCCTTTGTTGAGTAATATTATTAATCAGTATAAGAAAAATAAAACCGCATTTTTAATGCCGCCGCCCCTGCAGCAAAGAGGGCGCATAACCACTTCGGACCTGCTCAATGCGTACAATTCAGAAGATTGTAAGGAAATTGTAAAGCAATGGGCAAAAGAAGTATATGATTCCTTCGGCATGCATCATAGTTTGATCTCATCAATAGCAGGTGTATTTATTCGCAAATATTATTCCTGACAGGTGTAGGAAAATAATAAAGTCCTCAACTCCTGTTCTTCATCAGGAATGCATTTCATTTATTATTTCCATTTTTACGGTTTTGGAGGCCGTAAAAAATGCATATCTTACCCATCCAAAAAATTATACAATGCATAAACCAGGTACAGTATTATTTGTTATGGCCCTTGCGGGAATGGCATTGGCAGGGTGTAACCGGGGTGGTAGCAAGAATGGCGAAAAAAGTTTTGTTATAGGCGCTTCCATGCTCAGCCTGCAGTCTGAATTTGTAGTGAATGTAAAAGATGCTATGGAAGCACGCGCCAAAGAAAAAAATGTTGAGCTGATTGTAAATGACGCGCAACGTACGGCCGACAAACAGGTGCAGCAGATAGAAACATTTATCTCGCAAAAGGTAGACGCCATTATTCTCAATCCCTGCGAAGTAGAAGCCAGTTCGCCCGCTATTGAAAAAGCCAAAGCAGCCGGCATACCCATCATTAATGTAAATTCAGAAACAGCCGCTGCACCCGATGGATTTGCAGGCTCCCGCGATGAAGAAGCCGGTGAAATAGCCATGGAGCAAATCGCTAAGCTGCTGAACGGGAAAGGAAATGTGGTGATCATAGAAGGCTATATGGGACAGGCGGCACAGATCAAAAGGTCTGCCGGTGCAAAAACCATTCTCAGTAAATATCCCGGTATAAAAATTCTCGCGCAACAAACAGCAGATTGGGACAGGGCCAAGGGAATGAGTTTAATGGAAAACTGGATACAAAGCTATGGCGATAAAATTAATGCTGTATTTGCACACAACGACGAAATGGGCATGGGCGCATTGCAGGCATTGGAGCAGGCCAAACTAAAGGATAAAGTGGTAGTGGTGAGCATTGATGCCATTGCCGATGCGTTGCAGGCGGTGAAAGACGGCAGATTAGATGCTACTGTTTACCAGGATGCGAAAGGACAGGGCGCAGGCGCCATTGATATGGCTATACAACTCATCAAAAAAGAACCGGTAGAAAAGAAAGAAATATTCATTCCATTTCAGTTGGTGACGAAAGAAAATGTGGATGGGTTTCTGAAATAAAATATACGATCGTAAAATCACCCTTATGCCCAAATCAACCCATAAAAACAATTCGATATTGCCCCGCCGCCATTTCCTCCGTCTGGCCGCACTTTCAGGAGCAGGAATGGCTTTAAATCCCCGTTTTGCATTTGCAGGAGAACCCTTTAGTGACCGAAAGATCCGGATAGGCATTATAGGCGGCAGGTTCGGCGCCAGCTTTTATTTTCATGAACATCCCAACTGTATTGTTGAAGCAGTGAGTGATTTGCGTGCCGACCGCAGGGATGTGCTGGTAAAAACATACCATTGCAAAAAGACCTATGAATCGCTGGAGAAACTTTTGCAGGATAAAAAAATTGATGCGGTATTCATCGCCACAGGTGCACCCGACCATGCCCGTCATGTGCTGGCAGCATTAGATGCCGGTAAACATGTATTGTGCGCCGTGCCCGCGGCTATGACGCTGGAAGAATGCGCCGCGCTGCGCGATGCAGTAAAACGCACAGGACTTACCTATATGATGGCGGAAACCACTGTTTATCGTCAGAATACCATCTCCGTAAAAAAAATGTACCGCGAAGGAAAGTTTGGTAATATTTTCAGTGCCGCGGCGGAATACAATCACCCGGGACTGGAAGTGCTGTTTTGGGAAGATGGTGCACAAACCTGGCGGCATGGATTTCCCCCAATGCATTATCCTACCCATTGTACCGCTTTTTTAATTGCGGTAACCGGCGAGCGTCTTACTGAAGTGAGTGGGATGGGTTGGGGTGATGGCAGCCCTTTGCTCAAAGACAATCCTTACAACAATCCATTCTGGAATGAAACGGCATTCTTTAAAACCAGCAAGGGCAATCCGTTCCGGGTGGAAGTAAACTGGCGGGGTGCTTTAAGGGGTGTGGAACGCGGTGAGTGGCGCGGCGATAAGATGAGCTTTTTCTCTGCGCTGCAGGAAGGGCAGGAGCACACAATGGTTCAGGCGGCAGAAACGATGGGGCGTGATGATGCCGGATTTCAGCATAAAGAAGCAACGGTAAAAGCATACAAGCAACCCCAATGGTGGCAAACGGATATGCTGCCCCAACCCCTGCGCCACAACAGCGGGCACGATGGTTCGCACACTTTTATTACCCATGAATTTATTGATGCATTAATCAGCAACCGCAGTCCCGAAGTGAACATACACGAAGCGCTGGCCTATACAGCGCCGGGTATAGTTGCCCACCAGTCGGCGTTGAAAGGTGGAGAATGCATGAAGGTGCCGGGGTTTGATTAGGGGGTAAAGAGAAGGAAATTTTATTTGCTATAAATAATATCTTGAAACCTTTAATAATGAATCCAAAAGATATAATTCCAGTTGAAAAGGTATATGATGATGCTTTTCGTCCGGCAATGATACAAATTGGAAAGGCAATTGAAAGTGTGACGAAAACTTCCAGGTTTTTACTTGCTCCTTTCGAATACTTGGCTGCTCAACATGACCGGTGGGAACGCTACCTTATTAAGGTTGCTTCGAAAGTAGAGGATATAAACTTGGTCGAAGGACACCCACAAATTGTTATTCCAGTACTCGAAGGGTTAAGCTTATGCAGTGAAAACTCCTTATTAAGCGAATTGTTTGTAAACTTGCTCTCTAATTCTATTGATAGGACAAAGCAAGATTTAGCCCATCCAGCCTTTCCCAATATCATTAAACAACTAAGTCATGATGAGGCTTTAATATTATTTTTCCTTAAGAAACAAGATTATAAAATGACTCAACAAATTGATATAGATGCTAAGACAAATAGGTGGAACAATCATCGCAAAATCTACGAAGAATTCCCTTCCGATAAATTGTATTTTCCTATGCATTTTTTACTATACATGAATCATCTGCATAGTTTAAATTTAGCAGGTACATATGAAATAGGAGATCAAGAGGCAGTTATAGACCTCTTAGGAAATCAGACTGGATCTCTAATTCATAATACAAGAAGATTAGAAGAATTTGGTAAGTTCTTTGCAGATGCTTGTGTGCCAAATGAATTTCCGCAGATATAATCTTGTGTAGTTTCTTAAAAGATTTTAATTAAGGTTTGCTTTGACCGAAAGCATCTACAACTTATACAATACCCCCGTCACCACCGCTCCAGCCGCGTATTTAAAAAGTTCAACGCATTATTATTCAGGAGCCCTTGGTTTTCTAAAGTAATCACCCAGTATAGAATCTGCTACATTACCCGCTGTTCCGGCAATAATTATTAGGAGCTGTTGTCTGTTCCAGCCCCTTGGGGGCCGGAGTTTCGAAGAAAATCTTTCTTTTAAACGTTTTGCAATACCTAATATCTTTTCTTTCCCTGGGAATATCTTTCATGCTCTTTTTAATTTACTTACCAGTTCCGCATAATCATTACTGCCTGTTCAATTTGATGTTGCATTTTTTTAAAAAATTACATTTACCGATATCCATGCATTTCTTCCTGCGGCATTTATGCCGGAGCCATGCGTACGATAATCTTCATTAAAAATATTTTGTATCTCTGCATTTATCCGAATCATGGATAAATTATAGCCGCCAAAAAAATTAAGCGATTCCCATCCTGGTGTGCCACCAACCGGGATGCGATTATCTTCCTTATCGCCCTGTGCTAACCTTCTTTGATGAGAAGCAAACTGAAATTCCGCCGCGGCAAACCATTTATTCTTTTTGTACATACTCATCAATCTTCCGTTAAAGGGCGGAATACGGCGCAAGGGCTCTTTTTTACTTAAACTTTGGCCGTATGTATACGCAACACTTCCGGTTAAGTTCAACTTTCTTGTTACATTCCAATTCATCTCCGTTTCCAATCCCTTAATATAAGCTGCTTCTGTATTTTCTTTTTGATATACCTGGTAACCATCTATTAACTGCCCTTCTGCTTTCTCTCTTGTTATCAAATTATCAAGATGCATATAATAAGCCGCAAATGTTCCGCTAAAATATTTTGTCTTAAACTTATAACCCAGCTCTGTATGTTGTGATTTTTCCGGGCTAAGATGAGTCGTTGGGATTTCGTAACGAAAATCAACAATGCCCAGGGTACCCATATCATCAACATTCGGCGCCCGGTAACCACTGCTGAAAGATGTATAAATATGCTGATTTTGACCCAGGCGGTATAAAACAGCGGCATTGCCCACCCATGCTGAAGGCGAAATTGTTACATTGCCCAGTGTAGTATCGCTGATGCGGATTGAAAAAGTATTAAACCGTATTCCTGCATCAACGATCCATCTTTTAAACGTTATATGATGCATGGAGTAAATAGAATAATTTCCATACCGCGAATCATCAGGATATAAACCACGCAAAAAAGTCATTGTTGCATCCGGTGTGTTGATATCTTTTCTTGTGCTTCCCACTTTATCATAATACAATTCAATACCGGAATTTGCTGTCCAATATTTACCTGGTTTTGAAAACACATCGGCTGTAAATCCAATCGTGTTGGTAATATCTTTTTCTTTTCGTAAAACAGTACTGCCGTTTTTCCGGCTGTTCCTTCCTTCAAGCGTTTGCTGCCAGGAAAGCGTTATTTCTGTTTCACTAAACAGCGCCGATTTATTCTTTGTGTTTATTCTTGCATAATTCAATAATCTCTGCTGCGGATCCATTTCATTCACTGCAAAATTTTCCAGTTTTAACTTATGATAGACCGGAACATTTTGTTGTTGCAAAAACTGGTTAGCCAGTGTAAGCTGGGTGTTTTCACTAAGCAGCATTTTTGCTTTGGCATCAAACGCCCATTCATTATACCCCGAGGGTATTTGTTTTCCTGTTGTATCGCCACCCACCAAATCACCAAACCTGCGATGAGAAATACCACCCACGAAAGCAAATTTTTTACCTGAATAGTTGGCCTCAGCCCGGATGGTTTTCTCCATATCATCCGTCATATATTTGGCAATAGCCTTGCCCTGGAAAACCGGTTTGCTATCTGTAAAGACAGGGTCTTTTGTAAACATCTGTACAACACCGCCTATTGCATCGGTTCCGTATTGAACAGAGCCTGTTCCTTTTGCGACTTCGATACGATTAATGGTATAAACATCAATCGTATTAAGATACTGATTGGGGCCATAACGAAAAGTAGAATTGTTCAACCGGATGCCATCTACAAGGAGCAGCGTCTGGTTACCGGTCAGCCCTCTTACAAAAGGAGACCCGCCGCCATGATTTGTTTTTTGCACAAATACGCCGTTCATTCCCATTAATGCCTCAGGTGAAGTACGCGGAGTAAATTCCTGTAATTTTTTTTTCGAAAGGCTACTAACAGAATAGGGCACTAATAAATTTTGCTGTTTATTTCGTTGCGCTGTTAATACTACTTCATCAAGCAGCCGTGTGATCGTGTCTTCTTTTTGCTCCATTGCTGTTTGGGCTCCGGCACCGAAGTGTGCGGTCAGCCATAAAGCAAAAAAAATGATTAAACTTTTCATCATTACTTGCACTTATTATTTTCTATCCTTTATGTAAAGGCGGACAGCATGGAGAAAATAAAACCACCCCGGTCTGCTTGTCCGGGATGGTAAATTGCATGAGAACTGTTTTCATTAATCGTCTTCACCCTTTTCTCCTCTGTCTTCTTTGTGATTACGTTTTAAAAATGCAGCTCTTACCGGCGAGGGTGCGGGTTTGCCTTTTATCCCCTGCCATAGTATTTCATTAAAAGTAAGATCAGGTACAGCATCTTCTTTCGACCAGTCAAATTTTTCTGAGAAGATAGCTAAGGGTGTATGCGCAGGATTTTTGTCATTCAAATCTATATTAGAAGGAAGATGATCAAAAGGCGTGTAATCGGGCATATTGGTAAAACATCTCCACATCGGAGTGGCAGCGGCATCATACTGGGTCATTGGCGGCATACCGAGTATTAATTCAATCGTTCTTAACATGCCGGATGTTGAGTACATGGTATGATCCACATGATTTCGTTTTACAAAGGGTCCGACTACATAGGCTGGGCTGCGGTGAGCATCTACATGGTCGGGGCCATTTTGCGCATCATCTTCTAAAATAAATACAACGCTTTCTTTCCACACAGGGCTTTTGCTCAGGTAATCAATAAACATTCCAACCGCTAAATCATTGTCGGCTGCATGTGCAAAGGGTGTTGCTTTTCCTGCCCTCATTCCTTCGGTATGGTCATTGCCAAAACGCAGGGTAGTTAATTGCGGTAAAGCATTTACGGCCACCAATGAATCAAAGTCTTTTTTCCATTGATAAAAGCGGGTAGTATCTCTTACACTCAAATCGTAACCGGTATAATCGGCTATATGGCCTTTTAATACATCCAGGGTAGGAACACCTTTGGAAACAAATTCGCCATAAGACCTGAAGCTTACATTGTGCCTTGCACTGTGGTCCCATATAAACCCATCCCTGTTATTGGCGATCTTTCGTTCACCTTCGCCACCGTAGGTGCCGCCGCGGCCACCATAGCTGGAGGGCCAGGTTTTTTCAAGATAGTCATTGGCATAAGCGCCCATGCTCCAGTTGTGTCCGTCAGCGCTTACTTCCGCATCTACGTAAAAGTTATCCAGCAATACATAATCCTTTACCAGTTTATGCTGGTTAGGCGTGATTCTTTCTCCGAATAACACTAAGCTGGTATCGCCGTTACCTTCTTTCACATCACCTAATACCTGGTCGTAAGTCCTGTTTTCTTTAATGATATAAAAGACATGTTTGATGGGTGAAGTGTCTCCAACTTTCATGGGAACAGGATTGCCGGGTTCGCCCTCCGCATTTAATTCTTTCTCTTTTGAATAGGGCGTGTTTTTATAAACTGCCTGTGAATAAACGCTGAGCTGATCCGATGCAGATTCATCAATAATACTTAATGTGCCATGAAACAGTCCGGCGATGTATTGAACTTTTGCCGGTTTTGTACTGTCTCCTTCGTGTCTTAGCACCACCTGCTTATTAACAGCAGGATTAGGTCCATCCGGATTGGCAAAAGAAGACAGGCCTTTACCATTGGTGACATAGATCTTCCTGCCCACAACTTTCACATTGGTGGGATACCAGCCAACAGGTATAAATCCTTTGGATTTACTTTTGGTTGGAACGGAAACGTCAAAAACAGCAAGGCAGTTATTATCGGCATTGGCAATATACAGTGTTTTTTCATCGCCGTTCAAAGCCAGGCCATTGCTGGTAGAGCCACTGGGTGCACCGGGAAATAAAGCGGCGTTTAATGTTTCAATTACCTGGTTGGTTTTGGTATTCATCACAGAAACGGAATTATCATTCGCATTGGCTACATACAGATATAATCCGTTTTTGCTGAGGATCATTTCATTGGGGTGGCTGCCAACAGCAATCTCTGCGGCTATTTTTTGCTGCGCAATATCATAAACCAACACTTTGCCTCCGCCCCATGAACTGATATAAAGTTTCTTCTTGCTGGAAGATAGTTTACAGGTATAGGCTTCAAAACCTAAAGCAATCTTATTCACTATTTTTTTTGTGGCCAGGTCAAAAACGTATAGACTGTTGTCTTCTTTAGTCACCACAAATAATTTATTGTGAATGGTTTCATCTATGTCGAGCCCGGCTGTGCCGATCCTTTCCGGCCATTTGTCACCTAATATTAATGAGTCCACCAGACGCAATTTGTTGTTGACGATCGAATATTTATTAACGCGGTTATCGTGTCCCCCGGATGCATATATAAACCGATCATTTTTACTGAAGGCAAGGCCATACCAGGATTTGGCAATAATGATGCTATCCACCCTTTTGCCCGATTTGATATCAATAAGGTCAATGGTCTGTGTACTTTGCCCATTGTTGGTAATTGCCAGCCATTTTTTATTGTTACTTACTACAAGGTTAAGGGGAAGGTCGCCAACCGGAATATTTTTTCCAACGGGCGTCAATGACCAGCCGTTCGGAAGTCCCACCCTTTTCTTTTCCAGTTGAGCTAAAGTTTGAGCGGAAATGGAGTTTTTAAAGAAAATGGCAATAGCTAACAGAAGCAGAATTTGAATACTTTTTTTCATTTAGCAAATATCTGTTTCTTCCCACAATAAGTGGCAGCCAATTATTTGGTAATTAAAAAATAACAGCAACCAGTTGACGAAGTGCGGTATAGTGGCTTCCTGCTGAAGAAAACTGCTATAGCAGTTGCCAAAATTTTGTATCTCGCCGGGGTTTTCATGAAAATGCTATGTGGCTGCTATGAAGCCCCGGCGATGGAAGCCCATAATTTCAACCGCAACGAGCAAGCTTATCCGAATTCGCCTGAGTCTCGCCTCCACTCAATTGCCCGGGTGTAAAAAGCCCTCCGGATAATAAAAGTTTGCCTGAAGGAAAGCGCTTACAGCACATACAATACCCCCGCCACTGCCGCTCCGGCAGCCGTATTTAAAAAGTTAACTGCATTATTGGTAAGCAGTCCTTTGTTTTCTAAAGTAAGCCCTAATATAGAATCTGCTATGTTACCCGCTGTGCCGGCCAAAATTATAACCAGGAAATGCTGCCCGTTCCAGCCGGTTCCTAAAATATATATCACCGCAATAACAGCACTTCCTATAATTCCGGCAACAGTTCCCTGCAGGCTCACCGCGCCATTTGCCCCACGTTGCATTTTTTTAAAAGAAAGAATGTGATAGTATCTTCTGCCGTAAACATTTCCTAATTCCGATGACAGCGTATCGGCAGTGGCGGCAGAAAAACTTGCAGCGAGCATCAGAAGTAACACTTCGGCCGCCCCCGGATTGTATTTTGCCAGTAAAGCCAGGATAGCAGCTACGCCTGCATTAGCGAAAACCTGCGCTGCATTTCTTTTTCCCTGTGTATCTTCTGCAATTCCTTCCTTCAGTTTTGTATTGAACTTCCATCCGGTAGCGCTAACACCCAAAGTAAAAAAGGCTGCTAACAACCCTATGCCTGTAAAGCCTCCTCCTATAAAAACAATAACCGCCAGCAAACCTCCTGTGAGCGCCGCTGCAACTGTTAATTTTTTTTTCAGCACACTAAAAAGCATGCCTGCTGTTACTAAAATAAAAATTGCCAGGTAAGATACATCCATGCAGCGCAAATGTAATGAGTGATGAATTGTAATCCGGCAACGCATATAAACAGTATCTCAGTTTCCATGGAGCAGTTATTGCGGGATGCTTATTTTATTTATCATTATACGAATATTATTTATTGATAAACAATAAAAATAGTTTGTTTATTAATAAAATAAGTATTACTCTTGCAGTATAAAATTTAAAGCAATGAAACCGAAGTTTGTTTTATCATTCCTGAGAATAGCTACTAATATTTTGATGTGGGTGCTGATTGTTTTTACCGGCTTTTTGTTATGTGTTTCCATATTCAATATTGTGGGAAATGATAAGGATAGAAAACTAAGCGGAAAAAATTATGTATATGAAATGACGGCTTTTGGAGAAGGGCAGGCAGAACAGCCATACCTGTATGCTGCTGATAGTTTGGTGCGGTACCGCACCATGGCCAACAGGTACAGTGTTGAGATTGAACCCAACTCCGCAATTGGTTATTATACCATATTCATAAAACTGATCTTCATGGGAATGGGGATCGCTGTTTTGTGGAATTTTAAAAAGATTTTCAGCGAAACCAATCTTGATGACCCGTTTAAGTATAGCATTACAAAACGGCTGAAGATATTGGCCGCATTATTCATCGTTGCTGACCTCCTAAAATTAACAGACTATTTTTTGTTTAACAGTTTTTTACGCCAGTCGGTTACAACACCTCATTTGGGGTTAATTACCAATACAGGAAGTGGTATTATAACAGGACTGATCATCTGGATCATTGCTACTGTATACCGGAAAGGAATTGTTTTGCAGGAAGAAAATGCATTAACCGTTTAAGCTATGGCAATAATCGTTAACCTGGATGTGATGTTGGCCAAACGCAAAATGTCGTTGTCGGAACTGGCGGAGAAAGTAGATATAACGCTTTCCAATCTTTCCATATTGAAAACAGGAAAAGCCAAAGCCATGCGTTTTTCAACGCTGGAAAAAATATGCGAAGTACTCGAATGCCAGCCGGGAGATATCCTGGAATTCAGGGAATAAGCGCATAATAGGGAGTAGAATACGAAGCGTACTGATAAACATAAAGGATATGAAGCGGGTATCCTTTATGTTTAGTCAATATTGAAAGTGCTTATGACTGAAAATTGTTTTCAGGTGCAGGGGCTTTCTTCCCGAACAGGTTTCCCAGACTAAAATTTTCATCTATGAATTTCATGCCTTTTTCTTTCCATGCTTTTTTTTGTTCCGGGGTCATTTTAGAAAACCGGTAATAACCATAAGCTGCCGCTGCTGCAATAAGCAGGCCTAATCCTTTCTTTTGCATAATCTGTAATTTTATTATTAGTAAATCAGTTTCATTAACAGTAATAAAATATCGTGCCGTAATGCAATTCCCTTTGGAACATTGGGTTGTAGGAATCTGAAAAGGAAGGATATGGAGTAATTTTTTCTACAATTTAACAAGCTGTTTATATACTACTGATTTTCCTGACCTCCTAAAAGCGGAAAACATATATTGCAACAGATTAGTTTATTACCTTTTAAAAGAAAGGGTTTTTGATGCAGCAGATCATTCACTATTCATTTCATTTTATTGTTCCTGTTTTTATTGCCCTGTTACTGTACAGGCAGCATTGGGTAAAGGCTTATGGTATTTTGTTACTGACGATGATGGTAGATGCGGATCATGTATTGGCTACCCCTGTATATGCGGCCTGGAGGTGCAGTATAGGTTTTCATTTGCTGCATAGTTATCCGGCTATTGTTATTTATATTCTATTGTTATTTTTTAGACCTGCCCGGTTAGTCGCTATTGGCCTGCTGTGGCATATGGCCACAGATTATATGGACTGCCTTTTACAGATGGTATATTGTAAGTGAAAAATATACTGCTCCGGGAATTTTGTTATTCCCCGCTTCTTTCTTAACTTTTAATCATGTTGCTACCTGTGGTTCCTGTATGGAAACATGCACCGTTTATACGCCTGCTCATCCCGCTGATGTTTGGGATAATGCTGCAATGGTATCTCCCCCTTTCTATAAAGAACATGAGTATTATCGCAGGTATTGCTGTTCTTTTTTTTCTGCTTGCACAATTGTTTCGTGGCTATTTTTTATACCTGCACAAATGGGTTTACGGTATTGCGCTTATGATTGTGGTTGTGCTGTTTGGGGCAGTCATCACGCATTTTAAAAATATTACGCATCAACAAAACTGGTTTGGCCATTTGTATAGCGACAGCACGGCTGTGGTTGCTGTTTTATCTGAACCTTTAATTGAAAAGAATAAATCCTACAAAGCCGATGCTACGGTGTATGCGCTTATACGCAATGATAG
Organism: Agriterribacter humi; assembly: GCF_009192765.1. Classification (GTDB taxonomy): domain Bacteria; phylum Bacteroidota; class Bacteroidia; order Chitinophagales; family Chitinophagaceae; genus Agriterribacter; species Agriterribacter humi. The sequence goes on from NZ_VOHQ01000003.1 coordinate 518,488, forward strand.
CGTGGTTCAAACCAAAGGCAGCATCATTATTTATTTTAAAAAAGACAGCAGTCTTTTATCGCGATTGGATCACGGGTCAACCATTGTTTTTGAAAAAAGATTGCAGGCTATAAAAAACACCGGCAATCCCGGCGCCTTCGATTATAGCCGGTACTGTCTTTTTCACGGTATTACACACCAGGTATATCTTACAGAAAATGAATTTACGGTAAGCAAGGCGCAAACCCTGTCTGTATATACAAACCAGATGCAGCAGTCGCGTAAGAGACTATTAGAAATATTGAAAAAGTATATTCCGGGTAAGCGTGAAGCCGGGGTTGCAGAGGCATTGCTAATTGGTTATCGCGATGACCTGGACCGCGACCTGGTACAGTCATATGCCAACACCGGGGTAATACATGTTATTGCTATATCGGGCATGCACCTGGCAATGATCTATGGATTGCTGATTGTACTGCTGAAACCATTGCAACGCAATGCAAAAACAAAATGGGTGAGGGGAGTGGTTATACTCTCGGTACTATGGTTGTTCACCTTACTTTCAGGCGCGGGTCCTTCTATCTTAAGAAGCGCTGTTATGTTTTCTTTTATCGTAGTGGGCGAAAGTATGCGCAGGAAAATATCGGTATACCACACCTTAAGCGCATCGGCCTTTTTTCTTTTGTGCTGGAACCCCTTTTTTCTTTGGGATGTGGGCTTCCAGTTGTCTTATGCCGCGGTATTAAGTATCGTTATCTTTCTGCGCCCCATCACCAGTAGGTTCTATTTTAAATATGCTTTTGCCAATTATATGTGGAAGCTTGTTGCCGTTACACTTGCTGCACAGGTTCTTACCACGCCTTTAAGCATTTATCATTTTCACCAGGTGCCCAATCTCTTCCTGCTCAGTAACCTGGTAATTGTTCCGCTTTCCGGTTTTATACTATATGGTGAGATATTGCTTTGCCTGCTCTCCCTGTTTCCAGTTGTTGCCGTGTTTACAGGTAAAATACTCTCTGTTGTGTTGCGGATGATGAACAATTTTATAACTTTTGTAGATGGTATTCCTTTTGCCGTTAGCAATAATATTTTCATCTCCATTCTTCAGGCAGTTTTGTTATACGTTTTTATTATTGCTGTTGCTACATGGTTGATGAAGGTAAAAAAACAAATGTTGCCATATGCGGTAATGGCGTTGCTGGCCTTTGCCTTTTGCCGCATGCTTGATTTTAGGGATAAGCAAAAGCAACATAAACTTATTGTATACAATATACCCCGCCATAGCGCTGTTGATTTTATAAGTGGAAGAAATTACTACTTTGCCGGAGATGAGGCTTTGACAACCGATCCTTTTCTGCATGATTTTCATCTTAATCCTTCCCGGCTTTTATTCAGAATGCAGGCGGCAGATAGTCTTAAAAACATGAAAACGGTTTCACCTTTCTTCTATTTTAATAACAAGCGTATTCTTTTGCTGGATACCATTACCGTCTTACCACGTGTTGCTCAGCCGATAGATGTGGATATCATTATTCTCTCTAAAAATGTAAATGTGCGCATTAGCCGTCTGCAGCAGGTGTTTCGCTGCCGGCAATACGTTTTTGACGCTTCCGCCCCGGCGTGGAAAACCCGTCAATGGAAAAATGACTGCGATAGTTTACATTTGCGCCGCCATTCGGTACAGGAAGATGGCGCTTTTATACTTGATTTATAACTTCAACTCCCTGAGGAGTAGCTATTATTGCCGCAGGGTGTACAGCAATATATACTATGCAGAAAAAGATCAGCTCCGCACTAATTTCCGTTTTTTATAAAGACGGACTTGAACCCGTTGTAAAAGAACTTCAGCGCCTTGGTATTACGATATACTCTACGGGAGGTACTCAAAAATTTATTGAAGATATTGGCATTCCCTGTGTACCGGTGGAAAGTCTTACTACCTATCCTTCCATATTGGGAGGCAGGGTAAAAACCCTGCATCCGGCTGTCTTTGGAGGAATTTTAGGTCGCCGCGATGTGCCGCAGGATATGGCAGAAATGAAGGAATATAAAATTCCCGAAATAGACCTGGTGATCGTTGATCTGTATCCTTTTGAAGAAACACTGGCGCAGGCTAAATCATCGTCCTTTACAGGAACTGCGGAAGAAGCGGAAAAAATGATCACTGAAAAGATTGATATTGGCGGACCTTCTATGATCCGTGCCGCGGCAAAAAACTGCAAAGACGTGCTGGTTGTAGCGGCTAAAGATGATTATGCGGCATTGGTAAACCTGCTCTCCACGCAGAATGGGGAAACTAACTTCGAACAGCGCCGGGCATATGCCGCAAAAGCTTTTGAAATTGTAATGCATTACGATATTGCCATCAGCAATTATTTCAATCCCTCTACTGCATTACCGCTTAATCATTCGGGGCAACAGCAGGTATTGCGCTATGGTGAAAACCCCCACCAGCAGGGCATTTTTTACGGCGACCTTAATCATGTTTTTGATAAGCTGCATGGCAAAGAACTTTCCTATAATAATTTAGTAGATGTAGACGCTGCCGTTCAACTGATCAGTGAGTTTCCTTCTTTTAATGAAACAGGGGGCGAAGCTGTTTTTGCTATTATTAAGCATACCAATGTTTGTGGAATAGCTTCCCGCGCAACCATTAAGGAGGCCTGGGACGCGGCATTGGCGGGTGATCCGGAGAGCGCATTTGGCGGCGTGCTGGTATGCAATGGCAGGGTAGATAAGGCCACTGCGGAAGCCATCAGTGAAATATTTTTTGAAGTACTGATTGCCGATGGGTATTATGCTGACGCGCTTAGTGCTTTACAAAGTAAAAAGAACCGGATATTACTTACGCTGAAACAAAAGCCTGCTGCCACACACCAGTCTAAAACAATACTGAATGGCGTGCTGTTGCAGGAAAATGATAAGGGCAATTACTCCGAATGGAAAGAAACGGGGGGAAGGGAAACAACTGCTGACGAGAGAGCAGACCTGGGCTTTGCCAATATTGTTTGCAAGCATTTAAAGTCGAATGCCATTGCACTGGTGAAGCATAAGCAGTTGCTGGGCAAAGGATGCGGACAAACCAGCCGCATAGACGCCCTGCGCCAGGCTGTGGAAAAAGCAGGCCAGTTCAAATTCGATTTGAATGGCGCTGTACTGGCTTCGGATGCTTTTTTCCCTTTTAACGATTGTGTAAAGCTGGGTCATGAAGCTGGCATCGTTGCTTTTATACAACCCGGCGGTTCTATACGGGATAAGGATTCCATTGAATATTGCGTACAGCATAACCTGGCGATGGTTATTACCGGTTTAAGACATTTCAGGCATTAACAGCAGCTTTGTAGTGTCTGTAATATAAGGTGGAACAACAACGATTGACTTGTCATTTAGGTTTCACAGTTAAAAAACAATATGGCACTATCTGCATGGCTTACCTGCAGCACCTGTTATGAAAAATTATATCTACGATATTTATGGCAGGGCTAAATCCATCATAGAACCCGTTTACCTCCGCAATCAAAGCGACAGAACCAAAGCGATCCTGGCGGTAATAGTGGTTTGCTTTTTCTGGGGTACCACATGGCTGGCTTCTAAAAAGGGAGTGCAGCATATGCCTGCCCTGCAGCTTTCCGGACTGCGCCAGTTCCTTGCAGGTTCCTTTTTTCTGGGTTATTTTTTTATAAAAGGATTTAAGCTGCCCACCCGCGATCAGTTCATACAGTTTGGATGGATGAGCCTGCTGATGATCGTAATCAATAATGGCTTCAGCACCTGGTCAATGAAGTATATCCCCAGCGGGCTGGGCGCGGTAATAGGTGCGGCATCTCCTTTATGGATTGCTATCCTGAGCACATTTGTATTTAAAGAAACGAAGCTCAATACCATGACGATCATCGGCTTACTGCTTGGTATTAGCGGTATACTCATTATTTTTTCTGATTATCTGGAGGATCTCTTTAATTCATCTTTTTCCGTGGGCATCGTTTTAAATCTTATAGCCTCTGTTACCTGGGCTTTCGGTACCATATTTACTGTAAAAAATGCCAAACATGTTAACCCTTATTTCAGCCTGGGCTGGCAAATGTTTCTTGGAGGCATTGTGCTTCTGCTGGCGGCTTATTTCAGCGGGCAGTATACAGCAATAACGGATACCGGCGCAGAAGTTTGGTATTCTATTTTGTACCTGGTATTTGTGGGCAGCATCATTACCTATTCCGCTTTTATTTATGCGCTAAAAAGATTGCCCGCACAGCAGGTATCAGTATATGCGTATATCAATCCCATTGTGGCTGTAATTGTTGGCGCACTGTTGAACAATGAAAAGCTAACCATAATCATTGCTGCCGGAACGCTGGTAACCATACTTGGAATTTATCTTGTAAATACAGGATTTAAAAGAAAGGCAAGGATGGAACGTGAATAGCTGAATACAGCGCAATATGATTAATGGCTTTCATTCACGTAACATAAACTTAATATAGCGGCTATAAGCTGATAATCAATAAAATACAGTTGGTTAAACCTGCTCTGTATAATTTGTTCATTTTTATTCCTTGTAATAAGGATACCTTGTCATCCAGTTTTAAAATCCCATATATGCACATCACTCATACCATGTTAACAACCGCAAGCCCCGAAAGAATCTGGAAAATATGGACGGATGTAAAAAACTGGAAACAATGGGATGTGATGCTACGCGGGGCCTTACTTAAAGGCAATTTTCAAAAAAACGTACACGGTGTATTTATTCCTGAAAAAGGACCCAAAGCGGAATTCACAGTTACCTCCTGTGATCCGAATTTTTCTTATACGGTTACCACTAAACTTCCTTTGGCTCAAATACATATTCACCGCTTCCTGGGCTATCACAATATGAAGACCACTTTTACGCATGAAATATGGGTGGAAGGTCCCTTAAGCTGGATGTGGTGGAAGTTCCTTGGGCGGAGCGCTACCACGCAACTTTCGCAGGCCATGAAAAATGTAAAACAACTGGCAGAAGCTGAAGGGTAGTTGACTCACTCCTCACCACTTACTACTGACACTACAGATCCCAATACACCACTTCATCCAAAAACACCTCGTATACTTCCTTCCAGCCCTTAAACAGGGGATCATTGCCAAAAAAATTATTATGCCAGATGCTGATCATGGTACCATCAATTTTTTTTATTACATCATGATAGTACTGTATTTCAGTAAAGGCTTGTGAAGGCGTGAGCTTTTGTTCATAAAATGCATTGGCATCCATAAAACAGAAAGGATATACCAGCAAGGGTGTTTTTGTTTCTGCGGAAAGATCATACCAGTAAAAAGGCGAAGCTATGGAAGCGCGAAAACCATTGATTGTTCCATAGCCCATCGAAAATTCATTTAAAATACCGTGGGCAATCAGTTGCCTGTATGTACCGGGAAGCGTAAAGCGGATATAATGCTGACGGCTGTGTACTACTTTACGATTAATGATATCTTCAAGCGTATTTATTTCTTCATCCAGTAATGCAATATCGTCACCGCTTTGCCATGAAGGGTGTACGCCCACATTGTATCCAATGGCGTGATACCTGATCAGTTCCTGCATTTCTGCATGATGCGGATCAACATTCTTATCATATTCGCCGGCTGCCCCCGCCACAAGAAAAAAATAATAAGGTTGCAGGCTGAATTTTAAATGTAAAGCATAGAGCCATTCATATACATCAAAGGGATCTTCCTTTTTCTTTGTCAGCACATCCATACGGTCTTTTATGGCTGCCAGCTCTCCTTTTAGCAGGGAGCGTACCAATCCGCCTGCATTTCTTGTAATGCCCTTATGCAAATAGGAAAAAGCGATGTCAATATCGTAAGTAGGGATAAACCTGAATTTCTTTATGGCAAAAACAAGGAAAGGAAACTTTGCCTGCAATATTTTTTGAAAATCAAAGAGCCAGTAATTGATTATGGGTTGTTGCAAAAAGCCCTCTTTGTATGCTATGCTTTCCGTATGCGCAAAGCGCCCGTATTCATCGGGCTGGTGAGGCAGGTACTCTTCATACCTGCTGAGCAAATAAAACGATGCGGCAAAAATATCAAAGTGCAGATCGCCGGTTTCAGTTGGAAACAATACCTTATAATTTCCCTGTTCTTTACAAAGTATATTTTGCGGAACAATATTGTTTTCAAATAGCAGTGGCGATGGCATTACCCTCAATTCATCATCAGTCAGGCTGCTTTGGGAATAATTGATCTTAGCGCCTCCATACTGTATAAACTCATCGGGACTGGTTGTAAGGGATACTTCAATACCGCTCTGGCTATGCAACAAAACATCTGTAATATACTGCAACCTTGGGCTGTTATATGTGGAATATATCAAAAGCATCTATCCATAGGCAAATTTGTTGCACAAAATAAACAAGTAAGGGGTATCAGCCGAAAAAATTCACTAAGTAATTTTTCTATGCTGTATAGTATTTAGCGAAGCCGGAAGAATTATTTCTTTTCGGCATGCTGCGCTTTCCACATTTCGTTAAAGGTTTTTGGCGGAAAATGCAATGCGCTTCTGTGGGCTGTCCATCCCTTAAACATTTTATTTACAAACCAGCTTTTCAATTTGCCATTTCCCATATTCATCATTTCGCGATGCAGCATGGCCTGTTTCCATCCTTTCCATGCCACCCGTTCAGCAAAGGAAGTATTGTGCTGTTCTACCGCTTCATACCTGTTTTCGAGCAATAGTTCATGCAGGTTTATTTTTACAGCGCACACTTCCGTGCAATTTCCGCAAAGCGAAGAAGCATAGCTTAAATGTTTCCACTCATCAAGTCCCTTTAAATGGGGGGTAATAATGCTCCCGATAGGACCACTGTAAGTGGTGTTATAACTGTGTCCGCCAATGTTTTTATATACAGGGCACGCATTGAGGCAGGCGCCACAGCGAATACAGTATAATGCTTCACGCGTCTTTGCGTTGGCCAACAGGTTGGTTCGTCCGTTGTCTAATAATATCACATACATTTCTTCAGGACCGTCCGTTTCCCCGGCCTGCTTTGGTCCTGAAACAATGGTATTGTAAACGGTAACGCGCTGACCAGTGCCAAAGGTTGAAAGCAGGGGCCAAAAAAGCCCGAGGTCCAAAAAGGAAGGAATCATTTTTTCGATGCCCGCAATAGCAATATGTACGGGCGGCCAGGCACAGCTTAACCGGGCATTTCCTTCATTTTCTGTGATGGCAATAGCGCCAATATCGCCAATTAAAAAATTGGCGCCGGTAATGCCTATTTCGGCCTGTGTATATTTTTCGCGCAAAATATTACGGGCTACCAGGGTTAACTGTTCCGGGTTGAGCTTTGAATCTGTTCCTAATTTTTCAGCAAAAAGTTTAGCAATATCCTCTTTACTTTTATGCATAGCGGGAGTAACAATATGATAGGGCGCTTCCCCGTCTAACTGTTGTATATACTCACCCAGGTCTGTTTCTATGCTTTCTATACCATTTTTTTGCAAAAAAGCATTCAGGTGAATTTCCTCCGTCACCATGCTTTTACTTTTCACAATGGTTTTACAGGCTCTTGCTTTACAGATCATTAATATTTCATTTAAAGCCTGCTCTGCGGTTTCCGCCCATATTACCTTACCGCCTCTTGCTGTAAACTGTCTTTCAAATTCCTCTAATTGCTGATCCAGCGTTTCTATGGCTCTCCATTTCACATTCTTTGCTCTTTCCCTGGCTAAGTTCAGGTCATAGAACTGCAGCTTACCTGCGGGTACTGCAGCATTATACTTCCCGATATTATGATTGATGGTGCGGCGATGCTCAAGATCGGCTGCCTTGATGGTGCTTTTGGCGATAAATGTAGATGCCTGCTCAGTCATGCTCGTCGTAATATTGTTTTGCGGCCTGGTCAAGAACGTTGTAAAAATCTTCTCCAAATTTTCTTATCAATGCTTCTTTCAGAAAAACATATACAGGAACCTCCAGCTTTTTCCCCAACTGGCAGGCAGGATTGCACAGCGTTTCCCGGGGCTCATAATTGACCAGCTCGTAAGTTCTTGTTTTTTTTGTTTTAACCGGGTACAAATGGCAGCTTATGGGTTTCTTCCATTGTGTTTTACCATCTAAATAAGCCTGTTCTATCCCGCATTTAATAATGCCTTTGCTGTCGTAATGCCCGTAAGCGCAAATCTTCCCATTAACGGTGGGGGTTACCCAGCCAAAATCCTTATCGTAATAATATCTGCCTCTTTTTTCAATTTCTTCCAATCCTTCTTTAGTAAGATAAGGTTTCATCGTTTCAAAAGCATCATTGAGCATTTCTGTTTCTTCATTGGTTAAGGGGGCGCCGGCATCCCCATCTTCGCAACAGCCGCCCTTACACTTCACAAGGTCGCAAACAAATTGCGCTTTTACCACCTCATCGCTTACCAGAACATTATCAATTTCTATCACAGATATTTTTTTGTAAAGATACTATATTGTGGAGGTGTGATAAGTAGAGCAGATGAGATTGGCGCAAAATTGTTATTGGAATCTGGAAAGAACGAAGGTTCCTGCCTGTAAAACCTGGTAAAAGCTATTAAAATTTAAGGAATATTAAACGCTTTGAGAAATGCTATTTATTTTTAGCTCCGGAATAGTACATTAATTCATTTTGAATGCAAAGCAGGACAATAGAACTTTTCTACCTTTTCTTCCAGGGGATACTTTGCTTTCAGGTAATACTTTTCTTAATCCTCTATTTTATTACCCGCCGGAATTACCTGCTCATTTATAGTCTTTTCCTGCTCTCAGCAGCAGCCTATTTTTTTATTAACGCGCCTGCAACTTTTTTTAATATTCCCGAGGATGAAGTTTGGAACTCATCCTGGTACAACAATTTCAACACACCTGTTATCATTATAATGAATTTTCTTTACCTGCTTTTCTTGCGATTTTTTTATATAGATATAGCAGCAGAAAAAAAATCCTTAGCGGTATTCAGAATTGCACTGTGGTCTGTTCCGGTATTGATTATAATATTTGTGGTACTTGCTTCTCTAAAAGTTAATCGTCAGATTATTTTTTATATTGTAAATCTCATTTCAATATTTCCGGCAGTTACGGTTATTCTTCATATTTCAAAACATCAGTATCCCTTTTCCAAACTTCTTGTCTGGGGGTTAATTTGTTATATCACGGGAACCCTGCTGACTCTATTAATGAATATATTGAGAAATTATGGAGCAGAACATCTGCTTACTTACGGTTATCCGTTATTGTTTATCCGTTTGGGCATATTGAGTGATATGATCTTTCTTCTCGTTGCAATGTTACAAAAATGGCATTGGCAGGAAAAGCAACTTGTTCTCGAAAAAATACAATCACAATTGGCAGTAGAGCAATTCCGTAATAAAATATCAGCAGAATTACACGACGATATTGGTTCCACACTCAGCGGAATAGCCATGTACAGTCATCTAACCAAAGAGCAGCTAAAATTGGATGATAAAAGAGGGATAGAAAATTCGTTGGATATAATGGAGCAATCATCTGTACAAATGGTAAATAAGCTCTACGATATTGTTTGGCTGAATAATCCTCAGCAGGATAGCCTGCAAAAATTAACAGACAAGCTGGAAGAATATGCCCGGCAAATGGCATCGGCGAAGAATATGGAAGTAAAAATTGAGGTATACGAAAGAATGGCTGAGCTCAGTTTACCGGTAGAGCAAAGACGAAATATTTATTTGTTCTGTAAAGAGGCTATTAATAATGCCGTAAAATACAGTAATGGAACAGCGCTGGAATTAGTGATCAAAGAAACGAATGGTATACTGGAATTTTCGGTAAGCGATAATGGAAAAGGATTTGACACGCTAACGGTTAAACGTGGGAACGGTCTTGACAATATGCAAAGGCGTGCAGATGAAATGGGAGCAAAGCTTTTTTTGGAATCAAAAAAGGATGAAGGCGCCAGGCTGTCGCTGCAAATGAAAATCACCTGATGGGGTATTGCATTTTTCTGATTTTAACGCCATATTTGATATATGCTGGATATTCGCGTTGCCATATTTGAGGATAATAAACTTGTAAGAGATGCCATGCAGGCCATTCTGAATGGTACACCCGGTTACAGATTTACGGGTGGGGCTGCCGATGGCAATCGTTGGGAAATGGATATCAGGCGAAGTGAACCGGATGTGGTGCTGATGGATATTGAAATGCCAGGGCTCAATGGCATTGAACTAACCAAAAATATTTGCAACAGTTTCCCTGAAGTTAAGGTGCTTATTCAAACTGTATTTAATGACGGCGAACGTATCTTCCTCGCTTTGTGTGCGGGGGCGTCGGGCTATATACTTAAAAGCGATCCTCCTCACCGGTATCTTGAAGCTATTAAAGAAGTATACAATGGCGGCGCTCCCTTTAACACGACTGTCGCTAAAAAAATGCTGAGCTTTTTCTCCAATAAAAATGTAATACTTGTAAGTCCGCAAAGCAATGATTACCGGCTTAGCGAAAGGGAAAAAGAACTGCTGCAACTGATAGTGGAAGGTTATGATTATAAAACCATTGCCACTAAATCATTTATTAGTTACGAAACCGTGCGTACCCATGTAAAGCACATCTATAAAAAACTGCATGTAGCCAGCCGGAGCGAAGTGGTTATGAAGGCGCGGCAACAGGGACTGTTATGAATTCTCATTATACGCATCTGCGTTATTCAAACTTACACTTTCATAAAATCACCCAATGGGGTATTGTACAGGTAAGCCTTAATATTGATTTTTGTAATGCATTCACTTTTGTAAATCTGTTTCCAACTCTTCAAGTTTAAAAAATATTTACTAAACAATTAAAGAGGCAATATGTCAAGAATAATTAACCACGTATTTTTAAACGAGAAATTTACAGTTACGGGGAAAAGGCTAAGTAAAAAGGAATACGAAGTAATCATCAATCGCATAGGCGTTTTGTCATTTGGCGCAAACATTAAAGTTACAACCTTGTCCCCAAGACCAGACCCTGCGAATCCCGGAACAGGCATCACCCGTGAAGAATCTTTAGAACAAATAACGCTCATTGATCCGGATGGTATTCCTTTTACAAAAAACCGGGTTAGCATGTCGGACCTGGACCGCTATCGCGACTTATTGGGATTCATCAAACCCTGGAAATTGGTTATAGGCGCACAAACACTGCACAGTTCCCGCAATACATTACCCAGGGAAGTGCAGGTTTTTCTATCTGTACGTGAAACGCTTTCTAACATCAGCGCCCCTCCTTTATTAAATGTTCAGCGCCCGTTAAACGGAATATGGGAGTATAAATTTGATCTTTACAGGATTGGGGAATTAAGGGTTACTGCCACATCAGCATCTTCCAACATCAGGATTTCATTGGTTCGCCCCGATGGAACAGTAAAGGTATTGCCTAAAAACAATTCATTAAAAGCTCAGATTACACACCCTGATATAAAATACAGCAGGGATTCTGCAGGTAAGAAAAAGCTCTGGACACTCCGGTTTGAAGGAAAAAGTAGCGGACGTTTAACCCTGCATGCACAAGTATATGATACGATTAAAATACCTCAGGATATTTTGTTAGACAGATTTAATGATTTATTCGGTAAAGATTGTGAAAACATAGTAATCAGGGCGAACTGGAACGGAAGCCTGCTTACAAATGTGTTTACTATTAAGGCAAAAACAAGAAAGCTCGCAGAGTTCTTTGAGATGTTTATTAGTAATTTATTTGAAAAAGAAGATAACGAACCCATAAAGGAAAATAAAGAATATAAAGTGTATGAAAAGGAACTGGTACTTGAGGAAAACGGCCCGTTGGTTACCGGTAAGATACAGGCAAAATGTAATAATATTCAAACTGATTTCATTAAGGTGGAGTTTGGAGAATCTAAAGAGCGGTATGCTGTAAAAACTGAAAGCGCGTATACTGAAATTTCCAACGGGGAAATTATGATTCCAAAAGGATGTCCTAAGATAGCAATTACGGGGTCTTTAAAAAATTCTATCCGGGTAATCATTGATAACTGGGATAATGGTGAGATTGTTATACCGGATCTTTTATTTGAAATGGCGTTATCCGTAAACAATGGAAATATCAAAGCAAATTGCTGGATAGACCCCCATTCTGCTAAATGGGCGGGAGACGAAGGGAATCCACACATACCATTGTATAATGATACCTACTATTTAATGTCGAAAATATCAGGAGCAATAGATGAAGAATTCAACAAAAAGGTCACGGAGAAAATTCAGGATATTTTTGACAGGATGATGGGTGGTGTTTTCACTTTTACCGGGGCTAAATGGAATAAGACAGATAAAGCAATGGAGTTTGAGTATATAACGGATAAACTGCCTGAGCCTGAACGCAATGATAAATATGAAAGCAGGTATAACCAGGGACTAAACGAAACATGGAATGCGCCTAACCTGTCAAATCCGGATAATATAAAGCACATAGTGGTATTGATGATGGAGAACAGGTCCTTTGATCACGTGTCGGGATATCTTTCGTTACCAGGTGTAAAGGGGCCATTGCCAATTAATAGTGAGGTTAACGGGTTAACAGAACAATTACTAAATACATATAAAATTCCGGTAACCGGGTATAGTGATCAAACAATTCAGCATTTAAAAAATGCAAGATTTGAAGCCAATGAAGCGGGGCTTAAAACAAAGTTAGATGCCGATGTAGGTCATGGTTTGAAAGATGTGGAAGAGCAACTGGATCCGGATAAAACAATGAAAGGTTTTGTTTCCAATTTTATAAAAAAAAATGGAATAGATGCATTAAAAAAGAAAAAGATAGATCCCCAGGATGTATTGGGATATTATACGGGGGAGGAACTGGCGATGTATGAATTCCTTGCTTCCGAATTTACAATTTGCGATAATTACTTTTGCTCTCATCCAGGGCCAACGTTGCCGAACAGGATGTTTTCATTGAAAGGGAATCTTCAAAGAGACAGAAATGGAGAGCCGAGAATGACCAATGCAGTTGACAGCACATTTTTTTTATGCAGGGATCAAAATATTTTTGATATTCTTTCCCAGCAGGGAGTTTCCTGGAGAGTGTATGAATCATTGCCATCTGTTACCATGCTTCGGATGTTTTCCCGTTATGCAGGAAATAATGAAAAAATAAAAGATATCGTCAATCTTGAAAGCGATATAAAAAACTCGACCAGGGCGGGAACAAAAAAAGAATTCCCTTCTGTTGTCTTTATTGATCCTGCCATGCATGATTACCCGGTTAATGATGATCATCCGCCCGCCGACATGCTGCATGGTCAGTATTTGGTAAAAAGAATATACGAAGCCCTGAAATCAAACCCTGATATATGGGATCATACTTTGTTTGTGATAACTTATGATGAGCATGGTGGTTTTTTTGATCATGTAGTGCCCCCGGTTGTTGAAACATATCGAAATCCTTTGGTTATAGGAGAATCCGGGTCTCCCAGCAGTAACAGCACGAGTCATACAGATGTGTTCATGGGACTGCGTGTGCCCACTTTCCTGGTTTCGCCCTATGTAAAAAAAGGAGGTATACTGAAAACAAAACTTGATCATACATCCATATTAAAATCCATATTGGCAAGGTTTTGTGGAAAGAAAAAGCCATACATCAGTCAACGTGTTAAATATGCGAACAGTTTAGAGCGTGCTATAACTTCAGAATTCAGGGAAATAAAAAGCGAACCTGATCCACTGCCGCCACTGTCGGACAACAGAAGTAGGGCAAGACAACGCGCTTCAGCCTTAAACAATAATTTCGATATTATGACAAAGCAAAAGATTTCAGGAGAAAATGCAGATTTCCATGAGCTTATGTCCTTTTTAGGAAGAACAGTAAAACCTAACAGGTGACGGACTGTAATTGTTCAGCGTATCCAAAGAAGAAGCTATCAAAATATACTGTGAACGCAAAATCAGAAATCAACAATCAGAAATTCTTATATCTACAGTTTCCTATTTCCATTCAAGCGTGTTGATCATATGCAGCATATCCTGCTGTAAAAAATCGTAGACAATGTGTAACGAATCTTCATTGGGGGTGGCGTTAAAATACAAAGCGCCGCGAAGAAAATGTTTAACGGTATCGGTTGCAAAGAACTGCTTGCCGGTTGCCGCATTGCCGCCTACACTAAAAAAAACACCACCGATACCATGCGGTGTTACAAATGCCGAATCTTCAATGGAAGATGCTTTTACGGTATGCTTGAATGTAATTTTATAAGCGTCTTCGCGAAGATTTTCAAAGGTGTTTAAGGAAGAGGAATCCTTATAGCCGTGATCCGTCTTTACTCTGTATGAGGACCTTCCCCCGATCGTTTTATAGCTCAGGTATATCCGGGCATTAAAGGAAGGTATATCAATATTGATCCAGTAAGGGTTGTCGGGGTTTTCATCAAAAAGAGAACTGTCTTTGGTTACAGTACTGTATACCGGGTATTCAAAACTGTACGGGTAGCCCGGCTGGTTGAACAACTGGTACTGATGCTGCGGAAAGTCTATGGCAAAATATCCTTTGGGGTGTGGGGTGTAATTGCTGTTGCAGGAAAATAGCAGTATGGAAAATAAAAAAGAGAGCAGAATGCCTGTTTGTTTAATCATCTTACAATTACTTTGATAGCCATCTTACTGAGCGGTTAATAGCCTGATGGTTACTTTTACTTTTTTAATCCTGTTTTTTTCAATTTCCATAACCGTAAATTCAAAATCGCCGATAGGAATAACCTGTCCTTCCTGCGGTATTTCGCCGGCCAATTCCAGTACCAGCCCGGCTAAGGATTCGCTTTCCCCTCTCACCTGGTCAAAAGTATCTGCATTTAAGCCCATAGCCTTACAGGCGTCTGTTATCATTATCCGTCCTTCAAAAATATAGGTATGGTCGTCTATTTTTTTATTCACGCTTTCCTCATCATCAAATTCATCACGTATATCACCAATAATTTCTTCCATTATATCTTCCATGGTTACAATGCCTTCCGTTCCGCCAAACTCATCCACCACCACAGCAAAATGTGTGTTTTTTCTTTGCAACTCACGTAAAAGATCCCTGATCAGGTTTTGTTCGGGAACAAAATAAGGCTGGCGGATCAACTGGCGCCAGTCGAAATCATCCTTTTCATTAATAAAAGGCAATACATCTTTACTGTGTATAATGCCTACCACATCATCAAGGCTGTTTTTATAAACCGGCAGGCGCGAATAATGCAATTCTTCTATTTTATTTTTTAATTCGTGAAAGCCCGTATTGTAATCAATAGCACTAACATCAAGCCGGGTACGCATAATTTGCTTTACTGTAACCTGGCCAAACCGCGCTATGCCCCGGAGAATATTTTTTTCTTCTTCTGTAGTATTTTCTGTGGCATTCATTTCTATTGCCTGGTCAATATCTTCTGGATTATAAACATGATGATGTTTCAATCCGCCAAAACTTTTTTCAATGCCATCCGTAAATTTCACAAACCATCTGCTCATGCTGCTAAAGAAGCTGTATAAAACTTCAATAAGCAGGGAGGCGCTGTAAGCAAATCTTATATTGTTTTGGGTAGCCGATACCTTGGGCAGGATCTCGGCAAAAAGCACTAATAAAAAAACAATGACAATTAATTTGATAACGAAATTTAAAAAAGCGTTGGGCTGCATCAGCAATTCATCCATCAATACATTACATACGATGATGGTGCCTATGTTTACGAAAGTATTTGCTATTTGTAATGTGGCCAGCAGTCTTTTGGGTTGGTCCAGTAAAGTAATAATTCTTCTGGCAGCGGGGTGCTGCTTTGTTTTGAGCATATTAATATCCCTGTAAGTAAGGGAAAATAAAGCTACTTCTGCCCCGGATACAAAAAAGGATACAATTAATAATGACAGCAGTAATATAATTAAAATGGTAATACTTTGCGGGTTAACAGCTAACAGTACCGGCTCAAGTTTAAGCAGACTGTAATATGCCGATGGATAATCCAAGTCAAGTGTTTTTTTGTGAGTAAAGCGGTGTAATCATAAAGGCAGG
The DNA here is from genome assembly GCF_009192765.1 of Agriterribacter humi. Classification (GTDB taxonomy): domain Bacteria; phylum Bacteroidota; class Bacteroidia; order Chitinophagales; family Chitinophagaceae; genus Agriterribacter; species Agriterribacter humi. The sequence continues at coordinate 534,479 of NZ_VOHQ01000003.1, forward strand.
TCACTGGGCCTGCCTGTTTAAATAACGTACAAAAATAAGTATTCGTGTAAAATATTAAAAAGCCATGTTTTCGGAAGAAGAGTCGCTGATAGGAGGTACATCACTATTGAATCCCTCCGGATGATCGTTGGCATGGTTAGCGCCATGGGCGCCATCCACTCTTTTGTCCAGCATAATCAGGTTATCACCTACCACTTCCGTAGCAAATTTACGGTTGCCTTCCTTATCTTCCCAACTCCGGGTGCGTAATCTTCCCTCAATATATACCAAACTGCCTTTGTGAAGATATTTTTGCGCCAGTTCAGCCAGTCCGCGCCAAAGCACCACGGTATGCCATTCTGTTTGGCTTATCAGTTTTCCGGTGCGATCTTTAAAAGTTTCTGTTGTTGCCAGCGGAAATTTTGCTACTGCAATATTTCCTTCTAAAAACTGAATGTCAGGATCCTTCCCCAGGTTGCCAATTAACATTACTCTGTTTACTCCTCGCATAAAACTTGTTTTAGATTCATTCAAATGAACTTCATTCATCAATGCTGACTTAAATTTACATTTTTTTCCTGCAAATAAGTAATCATAAATTTTGGAAAAGGGTACCGCGTAAGTTCACGATAAGGTACTCCCACAAAATCCACACCTAAATCGGGTGAGTGATCTACCTTTATTTCAATAAATTGTCCGTGTAGTGTTTGATGGGTAAGCTGATGGGTATACAACCTCGAAATCTGTGTAACCGATGTCCCTTTTTGCAAGAACAACTGTTTTACGGGAGCTTGCAGCAGCAACTCTTTTTTGTTGAGCGGACCATTTTTTTCTACCAGTAAAAACTCATGCAAATTTTGCCAGATGTCTTTGGCAGTTCTTTTCCGGATGTATACCCTTGCTTTGTATGTGATAATAAAATAATACAGCCACCGGTTCTTTTTAACGATTTTTTTTTCTTTTACGGGTAGTTTTTCCACCACTCCCAATTCATAAGCCATGCAATCTTTCTGCATTATACATTGTATACATGCAGGTGCTTTGGGCTTACATACTACGGCGCCGAAATCCATTATAGCCTGGTTGTATAATCCGGGTTGTTTTTTATCGAGTAATTCAAAAGCCAGTTTGTTTAGCACTGCCTTCCCCATTGCCGAATCAACAGGAATCTCTGTGCCGGATATACGGGCCAAAACCCGGAGCACATTGCCATCAACCACGGCAAAGGGAAGGTTGAATGCAAAAGAAGCAATAGCGGCAGCCGTATAAGGTCCTATCCCCGGCAGCTCGAGTATTTTTTCATACGAAGCCGGAAATTCGCCATTGTATGCTTTATCAATGATTTTGGCGGCGGCAATCAGGTTTTTGCAGCGGGAATAATAGCCCAGGCCTTCCCATAGTTTAAAAACTTTTGTTTCGGGGGCATGGGCCAATTGTTGCACCGCAGGAAACGTGTTTATGAATTTCAGGTAATAATTCCACCCCTGTTCTACCCGCGTTTGCTGAAGAATAATTTCACTTAACCAGATTTTATATGGATCTTTTTCGCCTTTCCATGGCATTGCCCGCCGGTTCTTTTTTTTATTCCATGCTAATAATTTTTTAGGGAAAAATGACCTCATAAGGGGATAATTATCTGTTATTCAACAATCTGCCGGGCTTTTTGTTTATATAATATACAATTTTCTGATATTCTGCACGTTCAGTAATAATCAAGTATAGCAGGGAGAAGGACGACTGTTTTTTATCCGTTCAGAGAAAGAATAAAAAATTTTTACAATAATAACTTGCAGAAAATACATTATTTATGTTATTTTATCATTGAATTTCATTTACTTATAAAATACAATACCATGCGAAAAGCCGATCTCATTAATAATATCTCTGAAAAAACCGGAATTCCAAAAGTAGATGTTTTAGTTACACTGGAAACTTTGTTTAAAGAGGTTAAAGAAAATCTTTCTAAGGGAGAAAATATTTATATCCGCGGATTTGGAAGCTTCATTACTAAAAAAAGAGCCGCCAAAATAGGACGTAATATAAAGAAAAACACGGCAGTACATATTCCTGAACATTATATACCTGCATTTAAGCCAGCAAAAGAATTTGTGCATGAAGTAAAGAAACTGCAATCAGCCAAACCAGTTGAAGAGAATTTTGATGATGGGACGGAAGATAGCATTTAACTTTGCGTCCAAATTATAAGCGAGTGAAAAAGCAACAATGGATGGTTGTGGCAACCGGGCTCATACTTTTACTGAGCCTTTATTTTTTTGGACGCACAAAACCCAATGCCCTAACATCCCCCACTGAACAGCCCCAGGCCGAACATACAGACGATCAATTGGATTCGCGTTCTATACTGGAAACGGCTAAAGGAAGGCTGTCGCCGGAAAGACAGGCCTGGCTTACTTCAAGAGAAAACTCCATTACCAGAGGAGATGTGGCCGGTCAGAAAATGAAATTATACGATGAACTGGCAGGTTTTTGGAAAGATTCAGCCCACGTTTTTGAGCCTTTCCTGTATTATCTCGGCGAAAAGTCCAAATTGGAAAATTCTGAAAAAAGCCTCACCTTTGCAGCCCATTTGTATTTAAAGCAGCTTAAGGGTGTAGACCAGCATGCTTTACAGGTATGGATGGCTAACCAGGCGGCTGACCTGTTTAAACAGGCGCTGACGTTGAATCCGGATAATGATTCCAGCAAAATTGGATTGGGAAGCAGTTATATTTTTGGTGCATCCGGTGCTTCAAGCCCCATGGAAGGTATTCAAAAATTACTGGAAGTGGTACGCAGAGATTCCACGAATATGTATGCTCAGTTTATGCTGGGGTATGGTGGAATAATGACCGGGCAGTTTGATAAGGCTATTGAAAGGTTGAACCTGGTAGTACAGACCGAACCAGATAATACAGAAGCCATTTTTTTACTGGCAGAAGCCTACGAGCGCCATGGTGAAAATGCCAAAGCCGCCCAATGGTACGAAGCAGGTAAAAAATTTGTACAAAACCCTGAGGCACTTAAAGAAATTGATGACAGGATTAAAGTATTGAAGCATTAAAGGATTGAATTAATAATATAATTAACTAACAAAAACTATTTGGTTTATGCCTTGTGGTAAAAAAAGAAAACGTCATAAAATTGCTACTCATAAGCGTAAAAAGCGCCTGAGAAAGAATCGTCATAAGAAAAAGAACAAATAACTACTGCTGTATTTCAATGCCGGATAACCTGCACTGAACGATGTATTTAATGTGAAGCTGAAGGCTGCTTGTATCCGCGGTTGCGTATAAATGTAAGTTGTATATGCAAACAACCTTCCCAATGGTTTCCTCCTGTTTGTTTGATGGTTGATTAAAAGGCTTTTTTGCTTGAACAAAGAATTAATTATTAATGCAGCTCCATTAGGCGTGGAAATTGCCTTACTGGAAGACAAAAAACTGGTTGAACTGCATCATGAAAAAGTGGATGCCAGTTTTGCTGTCGGAGATTTGTACCTCGGAAAAGTAAAAAAACTTATCCCGGGGCTCAATGCTGCTTTTGTAGATGTAGGGTTTGAAAAAGATGCCTTCCTCCATTATACAGACCTTAGTCCTTATGCCCGTTCTTTGCTCAAGTTTACCCAGCAGGCAATGAATGAAAATCCACAGGCCGAATTTGATTTTTCACAGTTTCAAACCGAGTCAGAGATTGTTAAGACCGGGAAAATAAATGAGGTATTGGGTCAAAAGCCTAATATCCTGGTTCAAATACTAAAGGAACCTATTGCGGCCAAAGGCCCGCGCCTGAGTTGCGAAATTTCACTGCCCGGCCGATTTGTGGTAGTTACTCCTTTTAATGATATTATTGCCGTTTCCCGCAAAATACATTCCTCAGAAGAAAGAAAGCGGCTCCATAAAATTGTGGAGTCCATCAAGCCCAAAAATTTTGGAGTAATTGTAAGAACCGCAGCAGAGGGAAAAAACACGGCAGAGCTCCACGAAGATCTGATTATGCTGGTGGAGAGCTGGAAAAGTCTTCAGCATAATCTAAAAGGCGCAACTGCCCCCTGCAAAATTTTAAGCGAGCAAACCAAAACTACCAGTATGCTGAGGGATCTTCTGAATGAAGATTTTAACCGCATAGTGGTGAATGATAAGAATATTTACAACGATACACGTAACTATATTCAAAAAATCGCCCCGGAGAAAAAAGAGATTGTTTCTTTCTATCACAATGGCGCCCCTATTTTTGATCAGTATGGCGTTACCAAACAGGTAAAAGCGTCCTTTGGCAAAACGCTAAACTTGCCCAGCGGCGCCTATCTCATTATTGAGCATACAGAAGCACTGCATGTAATTGACGTAAACAGTGGCTATAAAAGCGTGAGCAATAACCAGGAAATGAATGCGCTGGAAACCAACCTTGAAGCGGCTGCGGAAATTGCACGTCAGTTACGGCTCCGTGACATAGGCGGTATAATTGTAGTGGATTTTATTGATATGAAATTGCCCGACAATAAGCGAAAACTTATTGAGGCAATGGAGGATTGTATGCGTGCCGACCGGGCAAAACATGCAGTGCTTCCCATTTCAAAATTTGGGTTAATGCAGATCACCCGGCAGCGTATGAAGCCGGAGATGAATATCAATACACAGGAAGTTTGTCCTACCTGTAATGGCACCGGAAAAATTTCATCTACACTTGTGCTGGAAGATGAGATTGAAAAGAACCTGAGTTACTTAGTTATGCAAAAACATACGGGACTTACCATTGTTGTGCATCCCATCGTATACGCTTATCTTACCAAAGGCTGGCTTTTTTCCATCCGCCGCAAATGGAGCTGGAAATATAAGCAGAAGATCAAATTAATAACCAACAACAATTACTACCTCACCGAGTTTCACTTTTTTGATAGCAACGAAGAAGAGATAAAGTTGTAAGATATTCTCCTCTTTATCGAATATATTTAAGGATCGCTCCTTTAGAGCCACTGGCCCACCCATGACCGGTATCCGTAAAATGCAACTCTATTGTTCCCATGACTCCGTCATGCTCATTCAATTTAACTTCTCTATGCCAGCTTAAGCCTCCGTTAGTGGTTTTATAAATACTTTTTCTTAAATTAATATAGCCTGTATCCTTTGAGGGAAAATGTATATCAAGTAAAAGATCTTGCTCGGAAAAAACTATTTTCCACGATGCGCCACCATCTTCCGTTTTTAAAATATTATTCCGGTTGGATATGTAGCCGTTATCGGCATCATTGAAGAATATCGCTCCAATAACTCCCGAAAATAATTCTGACGTATTTTTCTCCCAGGTTATCCCTCCGTCCACCGTTTTAAATAAGCCGGAACCCGTGCTTATCCATCCATTCAGTTCATCTGTAAAATATAAGGTCTTGTAATAACCGGGCGAAGGGGTAAAAGCATATAAAAGATTCCAACTGTCCCCGCCATCTTCTGTTTTCCATACATTGTCTCCTAATGCATAAGCAGTATTTTCGTTTACAAAAAATGCATCATAAATACCGGTGTCCATAACAATAGTGCTGTCAAAGCTATCACCTCCATTGCCGGTATAATATATTTTGCCTCCTACAGCCGATACAAATACTACATTAGCTGTACTCCCCATCGCAGTATTTGTTATGTCTAATTCAACCTGGTAAGCAATACTCCAGGTATCCCCTCCGTCTTTAGATCTGAAGATATTTTTCCCACCTGTTCCAAATCCAGTGCTCCCGAAGAAAAAAATGTCAATAAATTGATTTCCTTTTCCTATATCAACCTTACTCCATCCTGCTCCCAGCGAATCGGTTTGGTTCGATGGATCATCTGTGCTTCCCTTTTTGCAGGATGCCAGCAGCAGCCCGAATGATAAAAGACATGGTAATATTTTACGCAACATATAGTCGCTTATATAAACGAATATAACATGAAATATTAATTGGATGAAGGAGTAGTCTTTGTTTGCAATGCGTACAGAAATAAAATAGCAGCGTGTTGCTTTAGCTGTAAAAAGATTTTAATCTGCAAATCTGCGGCATAAGTAAAGCATCGCGCATACAACATTCAAAAAATCTTTATCTTTCCACCTCTTCAAGATCAAAAAATAATTCCATTGAACCGTTTTTTTACCTGTTGTATTTTTCTATTGTCTTTTTCCTATTCCAACGCTCAAAAGAAGAATGCTGCCTTTCAACTGCATATCCATAAAACCAACGCACCTATCTATATAGATGGTATAGCAGATGAAGCAGGCTGGCTGAATGCCGAAGTAGCCGGCGATTTTCGAATGGTTTTGCCCATGGATACAAGCGATGCGTTGGTTCGCACCGATGTAAGCATGACGTATGATAATGAAAATCTTTACCTGCTGGCTGTTTGCTATAATTACGGCGAAGGATCCCATATGGTTGAATCGCTCCGGAGGGATTTCTCTTTTTTAAAGAATGATAATTTCCTGTTGTTCATGGATACTTTTGAAGACCAGACAACCGGCTTTTCTTTTGGCGCCAATGCTTTTGGAGCGCAATGGGATGGCGCCATGTATGAAGGCGGAAAAGTAGATCTGAACTGGGACAACAAATGGACTTCTGCCGTAAAAAATTATCCTGACAAATGGATATTTGAAGCGGCTATTCCTTTTAAAACAATCCGCTATAAAAAAGATGCAAAACAATGGGGCATCAATTTCAGCCGGAATGATCTGAAGACTACCGAAAAGTCGAGCTGGACACCCGTGCCACGCCAGTTCCCTACGGCATCACTCGCCTATACCGGATCCATTATATGGGATGAAGCGCCCCCGGCCCCACGCTCTAATATATCCATCATACCTTATGTACTGGGCAGTGTGGCGAAAAACTATACGAATCATACCAAATCCGTTTTTGATCAGGGTATTGGAGGAGATATTAAGGTATCGCTTGGCCCTTCACTCAATCTCGATCTTACGGTGCGTCCCGATTTTTCGCAGGTGGAAGTAGATAAGCAGGTTACCAACCTCAGCCGGTTTGAATTGTTCTTTCCCGAACGGCGGCAATTCTTTTTAGAGAATGGCGATCTGTTCGCCAATTTTGGTTATGCGGATATCCGGCCATTTTTTTCCAGGAGAATAGGACTGGGTGTTCCCATTAATTTTGGCGCCAGGCTAAGCGGCAAGCTGGATAAGAACTGGCGTATAGGCATTATGAATATGCAAACAGCAAAGGTGGCAGAAACGGATTTGCCTGCCCAGAACTTTGCCGTGTTATCCTTACAGCGAAAAGTGTTCAGGCGGTCGAATATCGGCTTTATATATATTGATAAAACATCCCTGAATTATCATCCCGATGAAGCCGACAGCAGTAAAAACATTTACTCGCGGTATAACCGGAATATCGGGATAGAATACAATCTTGCCTCTTCCGGTAACCAGTGGACGGGTAAAGCGCTGGTGCTTAAATCTTTTCAGCCGGGAACTACCGGTGACGACTGGACGCAGGCTGCCAACATACAGCATAGCAGCCGCAAATGGCTTATTACGGCTCAGTTTCAGCGGGTAGGTAAAAACTACACTTCGGAAGCGGGTTATGTACCGCGAAAAGGATATATTAAATTCAATCCGTTGATCACCCATTATTTTTTCCCCAGGGGAGGAAATATACTTACGCATGGTCCGCAATGGAGCAGCATATATTATTTCAATACCGCATTCAAACAAACGGATCACTCCAATATATTGTCTTATCTTTTTACTTTCCGTTCCAAAAGCACATTAAATATAGTTGCCCAAAATGATTATGTGCAACTGCTTAATCCATTCGACCCAACCAACCTTGGCAAAGATTCACTGACTGCCGGTTCAAAACACAACTGGAACACCATTGGCTTTGATTATGTTTCGGCGCCGCAGCACCTGTTTACTTACACCGCATCTATGCGGTATGGTGGTTATTACGCCAACGGGCACCTGTTAACTGCAGGCGGTGATGTGGGTTATCGTTTTCAGCCTTTTGTAAATATCACCATGAGCGCCAGCTATAACCGGCTTTTGCTATCAAAGCCCTGGGGCAATATTAATTTTTTACTGGTGGGCCCCCGCATTGATGTAACGTTTACGAATACCCTTTTTTTTACAACGTATATACAGTATAATGAACAGTTAAAGAACCTCAATATCAATGCAAGGCTACAATGGCGGTATAAACCTGCTTCAGATCTTTTTTTAGTGTATACCGATAATTATTATCCGGGCCCCTTTGCAGTTAAAACAAGAGCCTTTGTGCTGAAGTTTAATTATTGGTGGAATTTGTAAGGGTGAATGGTGAATAGTGAGAAGTCAATGGCTGAAACGTCAAACGGGAAAAGTGAGAACAAGCTACCTTGAAACCAGTAACTTTTTCTTCTCCTTTATCCCCGTCCGAATGGCATTCAGCCGGGTGGGCTCTCACTTCTCACGTTTCACAGCACAATTTCTTTCCAGTCAGAATAAAGAGCTTATTTGACAAATACGGATTATGATTCCGTATTTGTCAAATATTTGTTTAAAATAATGATAACCCAAGAGGGAAAAAGGTCATTTTACGGGTGGGGCAGTGTTTTCATATGGTTTAGATAAATAAAGATTATTACAAAACCTATCCGGGATGAAAGCATTCAACATCGCTATAGCTTTGAAAGGTTGTTCGGTAGACTGATATATGAACGATTTGCCATGGGGAATGAAATAATCCAGGGAAGTTTGACCCGTTTAATAGTATATCTGCTTATGTTCATCAATATATATGATCCGTACCTAAACTTTCTTAGCTTAGCAACTCTAAAAACAATACTATGGCATTAGCAGTTGGCTCCAAAGCCCCGGCTTTTACACTATTTAATACAGAAAGGAAAGAAGTGTCTTTAACCGATTTTGCGGGGAAATTATTGGTAATCAATTTTTTTCCTGCTGCTTTCAGCGGTGTTTGTACTGCGCAGATGTGCAGCAACCGCGATGAACTGAGTTATTATAACAATATAGGTGCAACGGTGGCAGGCGTATCTGTTGATATGCCTTTTACTTTGGGTGTATTTAAATCGCAGAACAATATCAATTTCGACCTGCTGTCTGATTTCAATAAAAAAATGATCCGCGACTATGATATGTACCTTGAAGATTTTACGCTTGGCCTGAAAGGAGTAGCCAAAAGAGGGGTGACAGTAGTAGACGGCAGTGGTACGGTTGTGTATGCAGAGGAAACAACCAATCCCGGAACCCAGGTCAATTTCGCTGCATTAAAAGACGCGCTCGGAAAACTGAGATAAATGATGAGCTTTCGTGTTCGTCTTTACTATAGTACGACCTGATTACAGCGAAAATTAAACGCTGAAAAGAATTTCGGGGCAGGGATCGCCTGCCCCGATTCTTATGATAAACAACTTAACCACGCATTAGTTTATTCTTTTAACTACCACATCTTCTACAACACGTGTTTCGGTACTGATCTCAAAGGATTCTGTATACCTGTTCTTTTTATCGCTAATGATAAAAAATACTTTTCTGGCATCCGTACCGGGAAGGATAAATTTCTTATTGAATTTACTGTCTGTATATGCAGCCTGGAAAAAAGTCACACCATTTTCATCCTTAATGGTTACAAAAAACCTGGAGGCACTGGCATTGTTGTACGTTACGTTAAATACCAAAGCCTGGTCTTCGGATCCCAAATATTTAATGTCGGCCGATTTTTCGAGCGGGTCAACATTCGAAAGTGAATGAGCTGAGGCGGGAACAGTGATTACTGCAATAGCGATCGCAAATAAAGACTTGCGGATAACTGAAAAAAATGTAAGCGATTCCATATGTATTTGTTTTAGTTTACTTCGTTGTATGGAAGCAATCATGCTATCATATGGCATTCATGTATTATTATGCTATAGCAACCGTAAGCAGGCTAATTTGTACGTAACAGGCGAAGCTCGTGAGGACAGCAATGTATTAATGCAAAAGTCAATGGCAAATATGAATCGAAAGTTACGGGCGTCTTAAGAGCAAGTTAAATCAAATGAAGGGCGTTATACTTTGCAATGCGTAGAATAAAGCAAAAGTATAGGAAATATTTTTTTAACCCAAAAAAATGAATAACAAAGATGCATTATCAGAAAGAATAGCCGGTAAGATCGGACAATGCTACAGTAGATTGTTCGCCGGTTCCCAGTTTTTTTATAATGCAGGTATTGCTTTCCAGTTCACGGCTGCCGATCATTACAGCATAAGCGATATGTTTCCGTTCAGCATATTTAAACTGCTTGTCGAATTTCGATTGTTCATGGTATAATTCGCAGCGTATTCCTTTATCCCGCAGTTGCTGCATTAATGAAAATGCCTTTTTACTTTCTGCCTGGCCAAGATTAAAAAACAGCACCTGTGTTCCGCTGTGCACTTCCTGCGGAAATAATTTCAGTTCTTCCAATACGTCATACATTCTGTCTACACCAAATGAAATACCCACGCCCGGAATATTGGGAACGCCAAATAAACCGGTAAGGTCATCATAGCGGCCCCCACCGCCGATGCTGCCCATTTGAACATTTTTTGCTTTCACTTCAAAAATGATCCCTGTGTAATAGTTCAGTCCACGGGCCAATGTAAAGTCAATACTGAGCTGTTGTATAATATTTGCAGGTGGCAGGTGGTGTAATATATACTCAAGTTCTTCTATTCCTTTTACACCTGTAATGGTTCTGCCAAGCAGCTCTTTTATTTTATTGATCTTTTCTGTGTTATCGCCATCAATATCCAGGTATTGGCCAATAATGGTAACCTGGATTTCGTTCAACCCCCTTTGTAATAATTCTTCCTTCACTTTTTCAATCCCTATCTTATCTAATTTATCAATGGCAATAGTGATATCCGTTAATTTGTCTGTGCCACCGCATAATTCGGCTAAGGCTGATAATATTTTCCTGCTGTTGATCTTAATGTCAACATCAACTTTTAATTTTTGGAATACCGTGGCATAGATATTTGCGAGTTCCACTTCATTTAATAAAGAAGTGCTGCCTACCACATCGGCATCGCATTGATAAAATTCACGGTACCTTCCTTTTTGGGGACGGTCGGCCCGCCATACCGGTTGCACCTGGTAGCGTTTAAACGGAAACGTGAGTTGGCCATGATTCATTGCTACATAACGGGCAAAAGGAATGGTAAGATCATATTTTAAAGCCCGTTCTGTGAGGTTCTTATCATTCTTTCCCTGCAGCACATTTTCAAAAGCCCTTCTTGCCTTATCCATGTTTTTAGGGTCGTTCAGCCCGTTGTTCAGAATTTTAAAAATCAGTTTATCTCCTTCCTCTCCATACTTTCCCATTAACGTATCAAGGTTTTCCATGGCGGGTGTTTCTAAGGGCTCAAAACCATACAATTCGAATACGTTTTTAATGGTATTGATGATATAGTTTCTTTTCCGTACAACATCGGCTCCAAAATCTCTCGTGCCCTGTGGAATGGAGGGTTTGCTCATGCTGATATAGTATTGAATATGAAATTATTTTGTTGGTATAGCATAATGCTCAATGATCTTATCACATGCTTTGTCAATCATGTCAAATACTTTGTGATAGCCCGGCTCAGCTCCGTACCATGGATCGGGTACATCCATATTGCTGCCGGGATATACTTCGTTCATCAGTAGCTTCACTTTTGCTGCATTGAATTTTTTTCCTGTTCTCCATTTTATTTCATCTACCACATCTTCGGCCATGGCATAAATTATATCAAATTCGTCAAAATCATTGCCGGTAATGTTTCTTGCCCGCTGCCGGCTGATATCAATTTCATGCATAAGCGCTACTTTTTGCGACAGGCGATGCGGGGCTTCACCGGCATGATAGCCATTGGTGCCGGCGCTGTCCACTTCCCAATCCAATTGCGCCTGTTGAATCTTATATTCCATAATACCTTCTGCCAGCGGGCTCCTGCAAATATTACCCAGACATACCATTAATATCTTCATAGTTAAAAAATCGTGGCAAAGGTAAACCTTAGGATTTGAGATTTGAAATTTATGCGGCTATGAGGTATCAGCGGTCAGCTATCAGGGGAGTATGTCTAATAACAGGCTGAATACTCCTTCTTTCATATCTTCCTTTTCATAGTTGAACGGCCAGCTCTGGTTCTTTGTATTCCTTCGAATTTCGAAATTCTACCTTCGCATTTGGCATTTGAAATTTATCCACCACGGCGGACAGGCTTGCCTGCCGCAGGCAGGTTTGGTTCTTGCTATTTGTTATTTGGTTCTTTCCTCCGGGTTTTATCATGTATATTAGTTGAAAGTGAACTTATGTATATGAACTCACGGACACGAAAATGCCTGTTGATTTTTTTGCTTTTTCCTTACGTATTGGTAAAAGCACAGCAAGCCCCGGTTTCCAATGCTTCCACCTATCAGCCTCCGGTTTTTAATGATGCTTCAAGAGTTGAAAAAATTAAGGCGTTGCTTCCGGCTATAGAAAAAATGTATAAGGATTATGCACTGGAAAAGAAATTCCCCGGAATGGCTTTTGGAATTGTGGTGGATGATCAGTTGTTGTATGCAGGTAGTGCTGGCTATACGGATCTGGCTAAGAAAATACCCGTTAGTTCAGCTTCGCTGTTCCGGATTGCCTCCATGTCAAAAAGTTTCACGGCAATGGCCATCCTCCGCCTGCGCGATGAGGGTAAACTCAAATTAGATGATCCTGCAGGTCTGTATATTCCTGTGCTTAATGATATACAGTTGTTGACTACCGATGCATCATCCATTACTATCCGGGATTTGCTCACGCATTCTGCAGGCTTTCCTGAAGACAATCCCTGGGGCGACAGGCAGTTGGGTATTACGCACGAAGCGTTTATGGTGATGCTAAAAAAAGGCATATCCTTTTCTAATGCACCCGGCGTTGCTTATGAGTACAGCAATATGGGTTTTGCCATGCTGGGAGAAATCATTGCTAAAGTATCGGGGCAGCCTTACCAGGAATATATTACCCAAAACATTCTTAGACCATTGGGTATGACACATACTATATGGGAATATACAAAAGCGCCTGCCGGCCTGCTGGCGTATGGCTACAGGTGGCAGAACAACAACTGGCAGCAAGAGGAATTACTGCACGATGGGGTGTATGGCGCAATGGGCGGTTTGATCACCTCTATAGAAGATTTTAGCAAATACATGGCTTTCCAGTTGTCGGCATGGCCGGCCAGGAACGATAAGGAAACGGGACCGGTTAAACGAAGTTCAGTTCGCGAAATGCAGCAAGCCTGGCGGTTTAATAACTTAGATGATCAGTTTACCTATCCCAATGGACGAACCTGTGCCATGGTAAACAGCTATGGCTACGGTTTACGTATCAGCACGGATTGCAAGGGAAGGGCATTTGTGGGGCATACAGGCGGGTTGCCGGGATTTGGAAGCCAGTGGGTGATCCTGCCGGAGTATGGCATAGGCATTGTTGTATATGGCAATCTTACCTATGCACGCATGAGCGTGGTAAACTGGGCCGTGCTGGATACATTGATTGCCGGCGCTGAACTTCCCCCCCGTCAGGTGCCAGTTTCGCCTGTACTGCAACAACGAAAGGATGAACTTGTGAAATTGCTGCCCGACTGGAATGGAGCTGAAGAAAGCAAAATTTTTGCTATTAATTTTTTCCCCGACCATTCATTGCCTTTTCGGAAAAAGCAGGCATGGGATGTATTTGAGAAAGCAGGAAAGATCATTCGTGTTGCTGAACTGGTTCCTGAAAATCAATTGCGCGGTAGCTTTATCATGAAGGGTGAAAAAGCAGATATTGAAATCTATTTTACGCTCACGCCGGAAAACCCCGCGCTGATACAGCAGTTGGATATAAGGCAGCTGAAGAGAGAGTAGTAAATATATTATCCTGAAAGTAATATCTTTAGAGGTAATCAACAGCCGGAGAACTGCATTCATCCATCAACTTTTTTTCATAATGCCTGGGTTAAATATTACCGATATTAACGGTGTTTTGCTTGAACTGGATAAAATTATTGCACAGTGCGAAAAGGAAGGCAGCAGGCAGGCTTATTTTGCTGTGCTGTACAGGCAGATGACGGACGCGATCCGAAGTGGCATATCCGGGAACATTTTCGAAAACGCTTCCCGCATGGAAAAGCTGGACGTAATATTTGCGAAGCGATATATTGATGCCTGGCATTGCTACAGGAATGAAAACCCATGCAGCTTGTCGTGGCAAACAGCTTTTGATGCCTGTGAAAAGAACAACCTTACTGTAGTGCAACACCTGGTGCTGGGCATCAATACGCATATTAATCTTGATTTAAGCATTGCAGCCGCCGAAACAGCTCCGGGGCAGGATATTTTTAAGATGCGGGCAGATTACGACCGCATCAATGATATTATTGCAAACGCTGCAAATAACCTGCAGATCAGGCTTGAAAAAATATGGTGGCCAATGAAATTGCTTATGCGGATTTCCAATAACCGGCATAAAGCCGTGATTAATTTCAGTATTCTAAAAGCAAGGCAAACGGCCTGGGCAAGCGCTGCGGCAATGGCCCTGACAGAGGGCCCCGCAGAAAAAAATTATATTGCCGGGCTGGATAATACAGTTGTTGCTCTTGCCAATGGAATTATTAATCCCGGCACCTGGGCTGGTTTCGTGCTTAAAATAGTACACTGGGCAGAGGAAAGGGATGTTCGAAAAATTATCAGCCTTTTAAAATAATTTTCAGCTCGCCATATATCGGATGTTTAATATTCAATTCAGTTTTTGTCCCTGTGCCCCTTCCTGCACAACCGTTCTGCCGGGTTTACCCGATGCATCAAATGTTTTAAATTTTAAAGTGCCCATTGCCGGGATAGGTCCATTATATACGGCCGATTGCAGGGTGGGCTCCGATCCGTTGGTGGTATAATGGATGCTTACGCCTGGCAACGCTACATTGGCTTTCGCCTGCCCGTTTTCAATGATCACTCCGGCAGGGGGTACACGATAGGCGTATCCACCGTTAGTATGCGCCAGCCGCGCAAATTCTTTTTGAGCGATGGTATTGGCGAATTGATTCCATCCCGTTTCCATACTTTTTATTCTTTGCTCCCGGTTTGACTGCGTTTCCCATTTTCTTTCCGGCGACCATGCGCTTTCTGCAAAGCCTATTAATTTCGGAAGCATGTAATATTCCAGCATATCCCTTCCCTTTATTGTTTCGCTCCAAAGCTGGGCTTCAACCCCAATGATATTTTTTCTTGCCTCCGGCTTCAAATTTTGCAATTTAGCAGCAGGTGCATCCCAGTGCAGTTCATTGCCCATGGAACCTTTGAGGGTGGTGTTGAACATATTAAAAGGAGCAAAGGCCCAGGCATTTTTAGTGTCAATAAATCCGGCCCAGTATAAGCCGGGTTCTTTAGGATCATTGTTATAGGCCAGGTCAAAATAAAAGTTAGATACATTGCAGAGTACCACATTATATCCTGCATTGGCCAGTTGATAACCAAGATCGGGATAATCAAAAAGGTTGTTCCATGTATACGGTACTACTTTTTTGTTTGTAAACTCGGGGTTAGGAACATATTTTCCCAAAGCATCTTTTATCAGGGCAACTTCTTCCCAGCCATGTACTTCTAAGTTTCTTTTCTCCATTCGTTTTAAAAGTTCACGAAAGAAATACGTTTGCAGGTTTTTGGGATCTTTAATCTCCGGATGTTGGCGCAGCAGTTCCAATGCTTCAGGCGACTGTGTCCATGCGCCTTCGGCCACTTCGTCTCCACCGGCATGAAATACATCCATCTTTAAACCCGCTTCTTCATACATCTTTGAAAATTCATCTACCACCTTTTCAAAAAAACGATAGGTTGATTCACGGGCTACATTCACTACATTGTCCTTATACATCTGGGCCGACAGGTATACCGATTTATCCGCCGGATCAACGAGGCGGTATTCGTTCGCTTCGGCTTCTTTTCCTTCCTTCATCAGGCGCTGGTAGCGGGCTTCCATTGATTTAATGGCAGCACGGGCATGACCCGGAAAATTCAGTTCGGGTATAACTTTTATATGCCGTTTTTTAGCATACTCCAATATTTCAATGAAATCTTTCCGGGTATAAAATCCGCTTCCGTAATGACCTTTGTCGTAAGCAAAGGGCCCCGAACCATATGCCGGATGCAGTGCCGGGGTATTGATGCCGCTTATATGCGAGCGTTGTGCGCCTACTTCGGTTAATTCAGGCAGGCCGGGAATTTCAACCCGCCAGCCTTCGTCTTCAGAAGTATACAGCAGAAAGTGATTCAATTTATATTGCGCCATCACATCCAGCACCCTGAAGATGGTTTCTTTTTCCTGGAAGTTGCGGCTTACATCAAGGTGTACGCTGCGGAAACCAAATCGCGGAGCATCGTCAATGGTTACGAACGGAACTGCAGCCTGTTCATTTTTATTGAGATAAACAGCAGAAGGTATAAGTGCCAGCAAGCTCTGAACACCATAAAATACACCTGCCGCATCGGCGCCTGTAATGACGATGCCATTTTCGCTTATACTTAAGCGGTAGGCCTCCGGCTTTTTCTCTTTAACGGCTGACGGGTCAACCGATAAATAAATGCTTTTATAGTCTCCGGATCCTTCACTCACGGCAAAACCCTTACCGGTAATTTCTTTCAGCCGGGCCGATAATATATCGGCTTCGTTTTTGAGCGAAGAAGCGTAATGAATGGCTTTGTCTGCCAGCGTAAAACCGCCTTTGCCTTGTGAAAAATGTGCAGGGGTGGGAATAATAGGCAAAAGCTGATCTGGCTTCAGCACCGATAAGCCGGCGTTCTCCTGGTAGGTTTTGGCTGCAGATGCCGGCGCTTCCTGGTCGGCTGCGCCACGCAATAATTGTTCTTTTCTTGTAAACGGAATAAGGGTATAATCCTCTATTTTGGCGATGCGTTCTTCTTTACCACCTCCATCATAAAAAACAATATAAATGCCCAGCGGACCATCCGATTCTTTTATAACGGCGCCGGTTGCTTTATAATCAATAGTAACGGAATCGCCGGCAGCCAGTGAAAAACCAGCATTGGGGGATAATTTATACCAATCGCCATTGATGTGCTCAAGCTTTGCCGGTTGGGGCTGGTCGGGTTGAAGTACGGGACTGGGAGCAATAGAAAAGAAAACTGCCCAGTTTTTATCGGTAAGCTGCTGCTCTTTTTTGTTAACCAGGCTTATCCTTGCGGTATAACCAGAATCGGTGAAATTATTCACCAGTTCCCATTTCATGCCAATGGAAGCAATATCATTGGTTTGTATTTTCGGCTCCTGTTGATTGCAGGATATAAAAGTGGCAAATGCTGTAAGCAGTAAAAAAAACGGTTTCAAATATTTCATGCTACAAATGAATTGGAAGATAAAGATATATGCGAAGGAGATACTTAAGCCAAAACTATACTATGAAAAAAGACGATTTATGGGCAATATGGGGCCGCATGAAAGCCCCCTGCGTAGGTAGTCCGGTTTAATTAAGACTTGCTTTACCCTGTGAAACCGCGCTACAGGCGATGAAAGGAGGAAAACGTTGTCCGCGGACTGCTGCTGATTAGCAATTAAAAAAAATAATACCTTGTACATCTGCCAGCATAGCTGTCACTTTTTTGAATCTAAAAGAATATAAGAGAACTTAAATCAATAGCGGGATAAATTGTCCCAACACTATAATCAATGTTCTGCGCACAACCTGACCCGATATGAAAATTTAATGTCCAATACCTGCTTATTGCCCTTTGAATGCCCCAATGGAGGTCTGCCAAAAAATGCAATTGCTGATTAAATCTGATTTTCTGGGGTTCCGGGCTACCAAAATAGTTCCCCGAATTAAAACGCGCTTCTTTCCCTTTGTCAATCCTTGACTGCCTTTTATGAAAATATTTCGGAGTCAATGAAAAATAAAAGCAGGGTTTAAATAATTTAGTTCAACTGTCCATCCGTCAATGTAATACCCCCCGCCAACACCAGCGTTTATCTCTGAGGTCATTTTCTTGGATAGCCTTGGTTCATAAGTTAGTCCTATTCCTTGCCCCCCGAGGTCAAGTTTTATCAAACTTGAAAGCTTAATGTCCGATGCTGAAGTTTGTGCAAACGCAGAAAGTATATAACCAGAATATAAGATCAGGAAAGCTATTGATTTCATTATGCTGTTTTTGCGTATCTGTTTGTAATTGCCCTAACCCGGTAGTTAACGAATAGCCCGAACTACTTAATGAATTTATCGGCAAACCCCCGGAAAGCGGCAAAATCACCATTGATCTTATTTTTCTTTTTGGCATTAAAGCCAATACTGCTTCCGGCAATCAATCCCGTCGGAAAACTTACAACTGCCACATATGCACCACCCTCTCCAAAGAGGACCGGGGCAATACCTATGCCTGCGCCAATCCCCATTCCCTTAAGAAAGCCTAATTTACTTCTGGTTTTAATAATGGTTATATTTTTATAATGGATGCCTGCCAGTGGAGGCGCTTCCTGTTTTTTATACGCCTTTTTGCTCCCCTGGTATAGTAAAAGGGCACTGTCGGTACGGCCAGCCAATATCCCCTTTTGCATCTTACCGCCTGTTGTATACACCCATACCCACTGAGGTTTTTGATTTCTTATCGTATCAGTTTGAGCCGAAATGGTTAAGGAATAAACTCCAAGCAATAGTACAATGAGAAGTTGTTTCATAACTGAATTTTTAAGGAGTACATCACATCAGCCAGTTTTCAAAAATTAATGACCACCCCTGCAGACATCTGACCTTTTATTTCTTTACCCGCATGCGGTAAATCCGGCTTTTGATATCTCAAATACAATTTTGCTTTTCGTTTGTTCTTCCCCGAAACAATATACAAAGGAACACTTGCTGCTATCAAAGCCAGTCCGCCATACCCCAATATGGCAGGAAGACTTCCATAATCTTTACCCTGGTAACCTGGTTCAAATAGATGGCCAAGTCCGGCTAATGTTAACCCCATACCAATACCCGCCGCTACTACACCGGCACTGCTTAAAATTACGCCTGTTACTAACGCTGTCTTTGCTTTCTTTTTATACATAAGGCCAGCGGCGGAAGAATCTGCTAAAGGCAAAGTATCTGTTCTGTTAACCCCCGAAACATCCGTAGCCAGCAGGAAGAAAAGTGTTATGAAAATGAATAACTTTTTAGTCATTTTAAATTTTTAAGAGTTATTGATTATCATTATTGTCCGACAAATAGGAATAAGCGTTTAAAATTATCTTATCAGCACAAGCTTTTGCTGTTGTATCTTTTCCTGCATTTGCAGACGCACGATATATGTTCCTGCGGAAAGGTTTGCAGTACTTATTTCCACTTGCCGCAATATGTTTTTTTCAGCGTATCCTTTAAAAATTGATAAAACATATTTCCCGGTAATATCGTACAGCGCAGCGCTAACCTGACCTGATTTTGGCGGACTGAATGATAGCGTGGCACGGTTGGATGCAGGATTTGGAAATATTTTTATTCCTGCATTGCCTGATAGCCTTTCCATTGGTTCCATTTTTGATTTATATACCGGGCATACTGCCGGCTTTTCGCATCCGCCAAGCCACGCGCCTTTATTAATATGAACTGCTGCTGCTTTGCGGTCTACACATAGATCGTGACCTTTAAAACAAACTACTATCTTATCTTCCTTTCTGTTCTTATTACCGCAGGTAAATCCAGGCAATGATTCATATAGTGCTTTGGCAACATCATAAAGATTAGCTCCGTAGTAATTGGTGAGGATAGCTATTGTCATTTTTTTATCCGGTTGGTAAAACATTACCGAGCGATAGCCGGGTGCCCGGCCGTCATGACCTATAAAAATATCCGTTGCACTGATCCTGGTAGTTCTGAAGATACCGTAACCCAAAAAATCACCGTCATCATCGGGTACCTGTGAAATAGAGTTTATCATCGTATGAAGGGTTGAATAGTTCGTTGCTCTTGCTCCAAACAAAGCATTGCCCCATCTGGCCATGTCTTTCGCGTCGGTAACAATAGCTCCCCCTGTAAAAGCAAGGGATACTATACCAGTAAATGGAAATGCCGAAACATTGGTGTAAGCATCCGGAAAAGTGGGTTGGCCGGTTAGTTGAAAGATGGGATTGAACGGGCTGAGGTTATCGTGAGGAGAAGCCAGTATGGCCCCATTCCACAAAGGTTCTCTTTCGCCAAAAAACATGGAATTCAGATGAAGCGGCCCAAAGAATTTTTTTCGAAAGTGCTGTTCAACTGGTATTCCCGTTGCAGCTTCAATAATAGCCCCGAGGGTGATATAGTTGGTACTGGAGTAGCGGCGTTCAGTACCGGGTGCATTAACCTGGTGAACAAAGCTGAGCATTTCAAAAGGAGTCCATACATGTGTGGGCTGAAAAGCCACAGCTATCTGCAACTGAAGTTCATCTGTATAATTTGAATAGCCGCTTTCGTGGGCAAGCAACTGGCGTATGGTTACATTTTCGTTCAGTTCGGGATTGATGAGGTTCAGAGGCAGGAACCGGCTCACCGGGTCTTCCAGGCTGAATGCTCCTTTTTTTGCCAGTTCGAGTACCAGTGCCGAAGTGAAAATTTTGGTTACGCTGTACATCCTGGAAAGCGTATTGGTAGTAAATGGAGTACCACCGGTTAAAAGGTTGTTTTGACCATCTACATTACGGGCGGCATACCCGGTAGCTCCATTCCAGGAAGCAAGTCCATCCACATCAATGGCAACAGACAGGCCACCTATATAAGGATTGGCGGGATTGTTTTGGAAACTATCAATAATAAATTGGAGACGGGCTTTAGCATGGGGAGAAAAACCCTGGGCTATTGCCGAATACCCGGTTAATACCGGCAAAATAAGTGCCAGCCAAATTCGGGCGATTAAGCCGGAAGTAAAAGTTTTCATGACTTAATGATTTTGATAAAGGAGTGGAATCTCAGTCTTTATACAAATTAGTTTCCCCAATGCCCATTAGCAATAGAAAGTTTGCGGACTAAGGCTTTGAGTTAACAATTTTATTGTTTAACTTGATAAGTGGAAATAGTGAAAATGAAAATCCTTCTTAATCCGATTGTTTATCAATTATATAAATCTGCAAACCCTTAAGAGCTAACTGTTAACACTATGTTTTTTGAACGAGCATATGCGCCTGGCTAATGAAAGATTAATTTAAATATTATTTGCTTGCTGGTTCGAACTGGCAAATATTAGGACATATTTATAATTTGCTGCTAATATTTTTAATATCTAAATATAAAGCCAGAGGCAAATCCTGCCTATATCTTCATATTCTATGGATGACGCATATTTTCAATCGGCACCTGGAAAAATTATAGAGGCCGACTGAAATATAAAATATTCAGTTTGGTGAAAGAAGCATACAACTTGCCTGTTATAACGGGGATGGGGTTCACTAAAACTTTCCAGAAAAATTCGACAAGGGACCAACTATTGCATTTCCCTTTTCTTACCAAGAGATTTAAAAGGACTATCACCAAAGTTAAGGTAGGTTAATAGTTGAATCTAACGTCACGATAGTGCTTAAGCGGTTTTTTAGGAATTATTAATACAGTAACTCCATGTTACGTTGTCTGTTCCTTTTATCGTCTTTATTTCTACAAAAAAATCTTTGTTATGCGCAACCAGTCATTTCTATTACCCGGGATAAAGAAATTGTGAATATCGGTGAGCAAATTCTCCTTTTGACGGATACATCTGGCGTACTTACTTTTAATGAAGTTTCATCGGAAGCATATCGAAATAAATTTATTCCGGGTACACAAAAATACCTTAAGCCCGGACCCCATATTTTTCCTCTGTGGTGCCGTTTTAACATACACAGCCCTACAAACCAAAAATTCGTAGTCTTTTTTTATCATGCAGAAAGAGCGGATCTTTATTCTATAAAAAATAACGAGGCATCACATAAAACTTTATCGCTTCAGCTACCTTTTCATCAAAGAGATTTTTCCTCAAATAAAACTGCTTTTTTATTAGATGTTCCCAAAGATAGTGTTCAAAGTTATTACCTGCGATTAAAAATGAGTAGCGGTGCTGGATTTCCGCTAATGATATACACAGTAAGTACCTGGATTGAGAAGGAACATGTAAACTCAATTATGGAAGGTGCCTACATTGGCTGTATGGTTATTATGATTCTGTATAATTTTTTTATTTATCTTACTATAAGAGACAAATCTTACCTTTTTTACATATTGTATGTTGCTTTTATGACATTGACAAACATGTATCTAAAAGGTTTAGCATTCGAATTTCTATGGAATACTGCTCCGGCTCTAAATGATTTTGTAAATCTTGCCGCATGTTTCTCGGGTATTTTTGCGATCCTATTCACTGCATCATTTCTACGCATTTCTCAATTTGCCCGCTTTTTGCGACCTGTTTTTTATGGGATTATTGGATGTTATTTTATTACAATAATCTTCATTACATTTCAAAAGACGTTTATCGGATTTATTTTAACAGAGTGGGTATCATTTATAATGTCTATTACTCTTTTCGTCGCAGGACTAATCGTTTACAAAAAAGGCTATAAGCCTGCTATGTATTATCTTGTCGCGTGGACATCGCTACTGATATGCATAATCATTTTTGTTCTTAAGGAATATAATATATTGCCGTATAACAATTTTACTGCAAATGCATTACTAGTCGGGTCTACAGTAGAAACAATGTTGCTGTCGCTTGCATTGGCTAACAGAATAAGCGATTATAAAAAAGAAAAAGAAAAAGCACAGTTGGAAGCTCTCGTATCATTAGAGGAAAATCGTAAATTGATTGTAGATCAAAATGTTTTACTTGAAAAAAAAGTGGAGGAACGCACGGCCCAGTTAACGAGAAGTAATGATAAATTGACAAAATCCTTTAAACAATTAAAGTATATGCAATCTCAGGTTCTAAAATCTCAAACGGAAAAACTAAAGATCAATTATCATAAAAAGCTATTGGAATTTGAGGCAAAGGCGCTTCGTGCACAAATGAATCCTCATTTTATTTTCAATTGCCTTAACTCAATCAAAGCTTTGATCCAGGAAAATGAAAATGAGAAATCGGTTGTTTATCTCACTACCTTCTCAAAGCTTATCCGCACTTTATTCAATAATGCAGCTAAAAGGGAAATCTCATTACATGACGAAATTGAAACCTGCAAACTCTATCTCCAATTGGAAGGAATGCGGTTTGGCGAAAAGCTCTCATATACAGTGGTTATTGATGACAATGTTGACCTGAAATCAATTGATGTTCCTGCGCTGATCATTCAGCCCTTTATTGAAAATGCTATCTGGCATGGCATTGTACCCACGGAGAAAGGCGGTACTGTGCAACTGAAGTTGATAAAGAAAAATGGAACGGTCAAGATTATGATAGAGGATAATGGTATTGGCAGAGTGGCGTCACAGCAAAATAAATCCGTAAGTGGCCCGACTCATCAGTCAAAAGGAGTAAACCTTACCCAGTCCCGCTTAGAACTGGATAATCTATTGAGGCAACGGAAAGCCAAACTGGAAATCATTGACAAAATGGATGAAAAAGGGATGGCTAAAGGTACAACTGTCGTCATTACACTGGCGGAAGAGTCCTGACCAGTCTTTCTTTTTAAGATCAATGGTTCCATTGCCTCTCCGGCTACGAACAAGTATTCAATGCCGGATCGAAACTCAAACAGAGAATGTAACTAATAACTATTTTTTCCCTTTCAACTTGTAGCCGACTTTAAAACCAAAGTAATTGCTTTTGATCGTACCATCATCAGAAGAACTTCCCGGTGCCAGGTTGGATAAACCCAGGTTATAATTAAGGGCTACCAGGAACCCACCCGGAGTTTCAATACCCGTAAGAAAGTTAACACCAAAATCCAGCGCTTTCAGGTCATGCTCATCGGGGTTATTGCCAAATTTATAACTATAGGCGGTGTTAACACCATTATCCTTTTCCTTTTCTTTACCAGACAGTGCATATGCAATGGATGGCCCAGCCCCTACAAAGAACCTTAGCTTTTGCATTTCCGGTTTATAAAGAAGATTAAGTGGAAGCTCAATATAATTAAGGGTGAGTTTGCTTTCATAACTCATATCATTTATTTCGTTTTTTGATCCTTTTTGCACATAATTCAAAGCCGGCTGAAAACTGAAATTTTCTGCCAGGGCCACATCGGTAAATACACCGGCGGTAAAGCCAGTCTTACTGTCGCCGGATACAGAAATACTTTCTGCTTTGAGGCGCATATTAGCCAGCGATACACCGCCGGTGATCCCAAAGCTGGTTTTCTGGCAAAAAGCTGTTACCGACGAAGTACAATAAACTGCTATAAAAAATACTGATAAATTTCTCATACATTAAAGTTTTACGTTTAAATGCCTACTCCTATCGCTTTTCGGCAAAGGCGTCCCATTTTTTAAAGAGGTTATGGGATTCACTCTTCATATGCTTTGGATAGTTCTGGTGTTACCTTCCTTCCCTGATATTTTAGCTAAATTATTTCGTGATGATGATAGTGGCAATGGTTACTTAACGTTTGTTTGTTTTGATTTGACAGTTTAATTGTAATACTAACCAATGTGAACGGCGGCAATATCTTTGGCATAATATCAAAAACCGTTAACCCGTTTCGGATAGTTATTAAGTCATTCTGATCATCTGCCATACCATATGCTAAGATTCTGAAAACTGTTTTACATTTATAAACAAAATGGGATCCATGGAACCCCGTATAGCACATTACATGGATTCCTTTTTCAACGAGTATTAAAATGATTAAAGCCATTATTCTGGATGATGAACAGCATTGTGTAAAATCATTGTTGAATGACCTGCAAAAAAGTTGCCCTTCTGTAGAAGTTATTGATACCTGTTATTCGGCAAAGGAGGGTATCATGTCCATAAAGAAAAATCATCCTGAGCTCGTTTTCCTTGATGTGGAAATGCCCTGGATGAATGGTTTTGAAATGCTGGAGGTGCTTGGCGATGTGAATTTCTCCATCATCTTTACAACCGCACATGATGAGTTCGCTGCCAAAGCGTTCCGCATAAGCGCTGTTGATTACCTGTTAAAACCGATAGACGCCAATGATCTGAAAGCGGCTGTTAAAAAAGTCGAACAGAAATTGCAACAACCGGAAAATATTCATATTGAGAACCTGCTCCGGAATATTAAGATACCATCCGCACAACAAAAAATAGCGCTGCCTTATAGAGACGGATATGAATTTGTGGAGGTGGGACACATTATTTATTGCCAGGCAGAGGGGGCTTATACCAAAGTTTTTATTGATAACAGGAAATACATTTTGGTGTCGAAAACCCTGGGGGATATTGAAGAATTATTACCGGCTGATCTGTTTCAGCGGATACATCATTCAACAGTGGTTAATCTTGGATTTATTACTCATTTTGTTCGTACCGATGGTGGCTATGTTAAACTACAAACAGGCGAACAATTTCCTGTTTCTAAGTCGAAGAAAGATAGCCTGAAGGAGAGGTTGGGGCTGAAATAGCGTTATGCTTCCTTCTCCTTTCTGCTCCCGGCATATAATTCATATTCGAGTAACCGGCAATCAATAGTGCTTGTATAAAATTCTATGCGGCGGCTTGCTTTTAACCCGGTTTTTTTAGCCAGTTCCAGATTACCTGTAAATACATAGCCATAATAGCCCCGGCAGCGCTGTTTCATAAAATCGCCGATGCGTTTATAAGTTGCTTCCAGTTCCTGCACTTGTCCCAGCCGTTCTCCATATTCGGGATTTACGAGCATAACGCCCGGTGCATTTTGCGGCACTTCAGTATCGGCGAAATCACATACATTAAACTCAATCATTTTGGCAACACCAGCCGCGATAGCATTTTTCTTTGCATTTTCAATAGCCCGTTCATTATAGTCTGTAGCAATAATGCGAAGTCCCGGAACATCAATGATCTGATCTTCTAATAAAGCATCTTCTTTAAGGTAAACGGCATCGTCATATCCCCGGAGGTGCATGAAGGCATAGTTTGTTCTGAACAAACCCGGCCGCCTGTTGGTGGCAATCAGCGCAGCTTCAATAGCCAGTGTTCCCGACCCGCACATGGGGTTTACAAACGGTGAAACCCTGTCCCAGCGTGTAGCGTAAATAGTAGCCGATGCCAATGCCTCCAGCATGGGAGCCAGTCCGGGTATTTTACGGTAGCCATGCCGCGCCAGCGAATTGCCGGAAGTATCAATAAAAATTTCTGCCTGATCGTTTTTCCAGAACAGGTTAAAAACGGCGCCTGTAAGTTCGGATCCGGAGGATGGGCGCTTACCTGTTTTTTCGCGCAGGCGGTCAACTATAGCATCTTTTACACGCAGGTTAGCGAACAAATTATTATTGATGGTTTCATTGCTTACATTGCTGGTAACGGAAAAATGGACACCCTCGGGTAAAATATTTTCCCACGGATAATGAACAAGATTATTGTAAATAGCATCCGCATCAGGGGCTTCAAATTGCTTTAAACTGTACAATACCTGGCTGGCGCAACGCAGGTTGAGATTCAGTTTTATACAATCATTCACTGTGCCTGAAACACGTATCCCCGTTATAAAACGGTCTTCAATAGTAAATCCCAATTCCTTTACCTCCTGTTCAAGATAAGGGGTGATACGTTTGTGACAGGTTATGGTAATAGCTGCTTTTGTAGTGAATACATTCATGTGGAGGTAAAGGTAAAAGGCTTTTGAAAAACAGCAGAAATTAAGTTCGGGTTAACATAAACGTAATCGCCGGAGGCGATAGTAATTAGGTATGAAGCGAGGACGCTTCATACAGCTTAATGCTTTGTAGTGAATGCATTCATTGTAAAATAGTAAGATTGTAAAATAGCAAGATTGTAAAATAGTAAGATTGTAAAATAGCAAGATTGTAAATTGATAAGAAGCAAATCCTTAATACGGGTATTCCTTAGAATCTTACGATCTTCCGATCTTCCGGTCTTACAAATGTACTGTCGTACGTTTCACAAATAACTACACATAGCTTTACAGCATTATCAGCGACAAAATATATACGGTAGCCAAGGCCGTTAGTCCCATAAACAAAGTAGCCAGCGAATATACTTTCAGCATGGTTTTCATTTCCAGCCCGGAAAATTTGCTGATCACCCAAAAATAAGCGTCATTGGCATGGGAGATCATCATAGAGCCGGCGCCCATTGCCAGCACGCAAAGCAGATGCCCGGCTGGCGTATGTAATCCCAGTGCGGGCATCAATGGCTGTATAATGGATGCTGCCGTAATAATAGCCACAGTAGATGAACCCTGTGCGGTTTTAAGCAGGGCGGTGAGCAAAAACGGAAAAAAAATGCCCATGCTGGCAAGCGGTAAACTGTCGCCGAGATGGTCGCCAATTTTGGTGGCGGCGAGCACAGCGCCAAAAGCACCGCCGGCGCCAATGATCACCAGGATGCCACCAGCTTTTTCCACCCCTTCCTGCAATAATTTGCTTATGGCATTCTTCTTCCATGAGCGGATAGCAGTTAGCGCCAGCAAAACACCCGCAAATAAAGCGATCACCGGGTCGCCGGCGATTTTAAAAATTTGCCATATCCGGCTGTCATTGGCTTCAACCGTACCAAATGAACCTAACGCAATTAAAACGATCGGAACGATTACAGGCAGAAAAGACTGCAGGGTCGAAGGTAGTTTTTTATGTGTGTCATCACCTTTTTCCTGTGCAACATGGAGTGGGGAAATCTTTTTTCCTGCATACCGGGCCCACCAGTAACCCACTGCACTTGCCGGAATGGCAACCGCTATACCTGCCAGGATGAGTTTGCCAAAATCAACACCAATAATACCGGCAGCCGCAGCCGCGCCGGGATGGGGAGGAATAAGGCAATGTACTGCATACAACCCGGCTGCAAGTGAAGTAGCCATAACGGGTACCGCTATTTTTGTGCGCCTTGCCAGGGTTTGATTTAACCCGCTCAATACAATATATCCCGAATCACAAAAAATTGGCAGTCCCACAACAAATCCTGTTATGTTCATGGCCAGGGGCGCATGCCGCTCGCCTGTTTTTTTGAGTATGAATTCCGCCATTACGCGGGTGCTGCCAGTATGTTCCAGCAATACACCCAATGTGGTTCCAAGCACTATTATAAAACCAAGTGATTTCATAATATGACCGAATCCTTCTTTCATGGATGTAATAATGCCTTCTACAGGTAACTGAACGCCCATGCCAACCACAAAGCAGGCGATGGATAAAGCAAAAAAGGCATGTACCTTAAGCCTTGCCGTTAGCAGGATGATTAAGGCGATGCCCGCCAGCAAAAAAAATATTACCTGTATAAAACTTGCAGACATGCTATATATATGAATGAATTTTGAATCATCAATTTACTACCATTAGTGTCCGGTAAAAATACTTGATTGATAAATTAAAAGGAGGCGAGTAGCCTCCTTTTTCGGTATTTTTAAGTTACCACACAAAAAAACAGCCGATGAGTAAAGGTACTTTTTTTACCGGACAG
>NZ_VOHQ01000030.1 GCF_009192765.1 Agriterribacter humi
TTGATTGATAAATTAAAAGGAGGCGAGTAGCCTCCTTTTTCGGTATTTTTAAGTTACCACACAAAAAAACAGCCGATGAGTAAAGGTACTTTTTTTACCGGACAGCCAATCTTCAATCAGGTACTGAATTTCATTCCCCGTTCCATGGTTAAATCCGTTGCCAGGGAGTTGAATGCTGATTATTATTGTAAAACGTTTAAAACTTATGAGCATCTGGTTACTATGCTCTATGCGATTTTCAATCAATGTACATCCCTTAGAGAAGTGACCACGGGACTACTGGCGTGGGATCAGCGTATCCATCATTTAGGTATAGAATCCCACCCGCGTCGAAGCACTATTTCCGATGCCAATAGAAAGCGTACGGCAGAAGTGTTTGAAAAAATATACTTTGGTTTATTGAAGCGTTACCAGCCACTTTTACCGGACAGCCAAAAGCGTTCCCGCAAAAACAATCTCTATATTTTTGATTCCACAAGCATTGCGCTGTTTCAGGAAATACTTAAAGGCTCAGGTCTTTCAAAAACTGATGGAAGGCGTAAAGGGGGTATTAAAGTTCACACCTTACTGCATGCTAAAGAGGATATTCCCACTATGATCCGTTATAGTGCGGGAGCCGATAACGATGCTAAATACCTCAAAGAAGTGCAATTACCCGCTGGTTCTGTGATTGTATTTGATAAAGGATACCGGGATTATTCAACTTATAACCGCTTCACTACCGAACATATTACATGGATAACCCGTCACAGGGACAGTTCGGTATACAAAATCAGGGAAAGGAAGGCTGTAAATGAATATCAAAAGCAACAAGGTGTTAATACAGATTGGGTTATAGAATTGGGACACAGTCATTCAAAAAGGGCGGTAAAAGTGCCTGCACGCATGATTGGATACGCAGACCCGGTAACCGGAAAAAAATTTCAGTTCATAACCAACAACCATCAGTTGGCTCCATTAACAATTGCCAACTATTACAAGCAACGCTGGCAAATCGAAACTTTCTTTAAACGCATCAAACAGAACTATCCACTACAGTACTTTTTGGGCGATAATGAAAATGCGATCAAAATACAAATCTGGTGCGCCCTCATTGCCGACCTTTTGCTTAAGGTCATTAAACAGGGAACGCGATCAACAATGGCATTTTCAAATATTGTTGGACTGGTAAGACTGCACCTGATGACATATATGGACTTAAAAAGCTTTCTGAAGGCCCCGGAGAAAAGTTTACTCAGAAAAATACAGCAAAGAAAAAATGAACTTTTTAATCCTTCCTTATTTCCAACATAGGGGCTTGGAAAATACTAAACAGCCAAATCTTAACCGCAAAACCGCAACCAGCCGTTTGAAAAAAGAATTATTCTATTTTTACCGGACAGCAATG
>NZ_VOHQ01000031.1 GCF_009192765.1 Agriterribacter humi
TGTGTGTACCTAAAATAGGTTGACATATTTTATAATGGTTCAAACAAATTTAATTGTTTATTTAATGGGTCATCTTCATTAATTTTTACTGTATAGATTGTCATTCTTTTTCTGCTTTCTTTTGCTATTTCTTTTAAATGGGTTTCATACTTGACCGGCGGTATTTTCTTCAGACTTTGATGGGGTCTTTTTTCATTGTATGTTTTTATTACTTCATTCAGTTTTTTTTCAAGCTCTTTCCTGTTTTTGATTTCCATTCTTTTCAGATACTGATTTTTGATGGTATCATTTACTCTTTCGATGTGCGTATTTTCATATACTTCATTGCACATGCTGATGCGTATCCCATAGGCTTCCAACAGTTGTGTGTAGCTGTCGCTGGCATATTGTGTGCCTTTGTCTGAATGGTGGATCAGGCACTGGCTGTAATCATTCATACCCCTTGTTCTTAAAGCCATTTTCAGTGCCGTCACATTATTTTCTGCCCGCATGTTGTCGGCTATGCTGTAGCCTATGATCCTTCTGGAATAAACGTCCATAATAAACACAATGTAAAAGAACTGTTCAAGGCAAAAGAAATACGTAATATCGCTACTCCACAATTGGTTGATATCTGTAAATTCCATCCCACCCAACAGGTTTTTATAGCGGCTCGATTTAACGCTGTAGGTGGTCCTTGTTTGCTTCTCTATACTTTTTAAACGAAACCCTTCCTGCAAACCCAATGCAATAAATCCATCCCTTCCTATACCTTCCGGAGCCAGCATCTCATACATTGTACGCAGCCCCATGCCTGGATGAATTTCCCGGGCTTGCTCCATCATACGCAAATACAATACTTCTTTTTCTTTTTCCTGCACCAATCTTTGCAGCCACTGGTAATGTGCCTGTCGGCTGATGTTGCACAGCTTCAGTACTTCGTTTAGCTTGTATTGATGCTTCCTTTTGTAGATCCGGTACCATTCAATGGTGGCGGACTGAAACTTTTTTTTAAATCAAAGCCCAGTTCGCCGCTGCCAATTTCAAGGAGCTTGTTTAGAAAATCAATTTCTAATTGCTTTTGACCAACAATGCGTTCCAGCTCTGCCATGCGCTGGCGCAGTTCGTTGTTTTTTAATTCTTCGCTTTTCATTTGTACCACTAAGGTACATTTCTGCTCATGATAAGGAGAGTACTTATACAACCAGCGGTAAACGGTATTAGCGCTTATCTGGTGTTCTGCCATCAGCGACTTGATCGTAGTTCGCTTGCTTACTAATTCCTTAATCGCTTTCTTTTTTAATTCCTCAGAGAAAATCCGATGCTCACGGATTTCTAATTTTGAGTTAACTTGCCGCATAAGTGACTGTTTTTTGTCAACCTATTTTAGGCATACACA
>NZ_VOHQ01000032.1 GCF_009192765.1 Agriterribacter humi
GTGAAGCGATCATGTCCGCGGGCAGTGCTGTTACTGCAGTAACCGGTCTTACAGAAGGAACCTATACCTTTGAATTAAAGGTTACCGATAATAATGGGGCCACGTCAACTGCTTCGGTTACCATCACGGTAAAGGCAGCGCCGTTACCTCCTGTAGCCGATGCCGGAGCAGATAAGACCATAACATTACCTGCTAACAGTGTAAGCTTAGACGGTAGTGGTTCCACTGCACCATCGGGCAGCATCAGCAGCTATGAATGGAGTAAGCTATCTGGTCCTTCGGGTGAGAGTATAACTGCTCAGGGTAATGCGGTTACTACAATTACAGACTTGGTAGAAGGTATATACCAGTTTGAGTTGAAAGTAACAGGTAGTAATGGTTTGTCATCAACAAGTATAATAACTGTAACGGTAAGTACTGCTATTATGCCTCCTGTAGCTAATGCGGGTGTTGCGCAGTCATTAGTATTGCCAAACAATACAACAACTTTGGATGGCAGCGCTTCTGCCGCTCCTTCAGGAAGTATTAGCAGTTACAAATGGAGTAAAGTTTCGGGGCCATCTGGCGAAAATATAACTGATTCAATTAATGATATAACCGATGTTACTGGTCTTACAGAAGGTGTATATAAGTTTCAATTAACAATAACTGATAATAACGGATCCACATCAACCGCTTCGGTTACCATCACGGTAAAGGCAGCGCCGTTACCTCCTGTAGCCGATGCCGGAGCAGATAAGATCATAACATTACCTGCTAACAGTGTAAGCTTAGATGGTAGTGGTTCTATTGCACCATCGGGCAGCAT
>NZ_VOHQ01000033.1 GCF_009192765.1 Agriterribacter humi
GCCCATGCCCCGGTTGTGGCCAGTAAAAACAATACGGCCGTCAACATTGTCCCTAAGCAGCGTTTTGAAAAAGATGGTTTTCTTTTCATAACTGTTTTGATTGAGGGTTAATAATGATTAATTGTTGGTTTTGTGTTTGTATGCTGATGTTTAAGGTTTTCTCTATTACCTGTATCAATGTTGAAAAATCGTTAACCGATACCACAGCGGTAATCATAAGCTGTTTTTGAGCTTCGGTGGTAAAGACCATCTCCATTCCATAGTATTCTTTAATGAGCCGGGCAACGGTTGCCAGAGTGGTTTCCTCAAAATGCCATTCGCCCATTTTCCATGCGGCGGTATATAATCCGGTATCAGCCCTGGCAGTGATCAGTTCATTGCTGAGGGTATCCACGTTGAGTGTATAGCCGGCCTGCATATACACCGTTTTTCTTTTATCTTTTTCAAGGGTTACATTCACCCTGCCGCTGGTGAGCACCACATCGGTAGCTTTGGTGCGGGCATTTACATTGAACTCTGTTCCGGTTACATAAATCTTCAACTGGTTAGCATGTACAATAAAAGGAGTGAGGGCTGCTGTTCTTTTTACGCGGAAGTAGGCATTGCCTTGCAGGAAAATTTCTCTTACAGAAGCTGTTGCAAAATCGCTGTTATACCGCAGGGAAGAATTGCCATTGAGTACCACTACCGAACTGTCGGGCAACATAATTTCTTTCACTTGTCTTAAGCC
>NZ_VOHQ01000034.1 GCF_009192765.1 Agriterribacter humi
CTCGGCCATTATTACCAATAAGGGCGGCAGGACGAGCCACGCTTCTATTGTGGCCAGAGAAATGGGTGTAGCTGCAATTGTCGGTTGCGGCGATGCTACTGCTAAAATTACTGATGGGGAAATGATCACCGTTTCCTGTTGCGAAGGAAAAACAGGTTTTGTGTATAAAGGGAAACTAAATTTTGAAACGACAGACCTTGATTTTTCTTCTGTAAAAAAACCTGAAACTACTGAAGTGATGCTGATTGCAGGCGATCCGGATAAGGCATTCAAATTATCGTTCTACCCAAATGATGGCGTTGGGCTGATGCGTATTGAATTTATAATTGCACATTCTGTACAGATTCATCCAATGGCACTGGTAAAATTCAATCAGTTGAAAGACGAGGTGGTAAAACAGAAAATAACGGAATTGACGCATCATTATCCCAACAAAGAAAAATATTTTGTAGATCGGCTCTCGCAGGGGGTGGCTACTATTGCAGCGGCATTCTATCCCAAAGATGTGATTGTGCGTATGAGCGATTTTAAGACCAACGAATACGCTAACCTGATTGGCGGAAAGGATTTTGAGCCGCATGAAGAAAATCCCATGCTTGGATTCCGTGGGGCATCAAGGTATTATAATGATTTATATAAGGAAGGTTTCCGGCTTGAATGTGAAGCTATTAAAAAAGTAAGAGAGGACATGGGACTGACGAATGT
>NZ_VOHQ01000004.1 GCF_009192765.1 Agriterribacter humi
GAACTTTTTAATCCTTCCTTATTTCCAACATAGGGGCTTGGAAAATACTAAACAGCCAAATCTTAACCGCAAAACCGCAACCAGCCGTTTGAAAAAAGAATTATTCTATTTTTACCGGACAGCAATGTCTTCAAGCTCAAAAATTTCGTCTGTTTTGCAATGAAGTACCGTGGCAATTTTAAAGGCTAACATTGTAGAAGGAACAAACCTGCCGGCTTCAATTGCAATGATGGTTTGCCGGGCGACCTTCACTTTTTCGGCTAATTCTGCCTGCGTCATATTATGCCTTGCCCGCTCAACTTTTATAAGATTCTTCATTCAGTTTCATTTAAAGTTGCCTGATGCTTCAAATAATGAAAGCTTATTGTGGCAATAATGAGCGTTAGGGCCAAAAATTGATAAGCGGAAATAGAAAGGATCATATCATGCTCCCTGTTGAAACGCCAGTTTAGAAAAAGGTAATTGTAAAGATGAGTAATAAAAAATGCTACAATAATAGCCCTTGTCAATGCCTTAAATTTAAGCCCATGTATCATTTCGTCATCTGTTCTTTCTTTGGAAAAAAAGATAAAAACAAGCCCCCAGCTAAGTCCGATGGCCAATTCATTTGTATCGAAAATTCCCTTTTTATGATACTGCTGGAAAAAGCTGATCACTCCTGCGATAATGATCAATAGCCCTAAAATTTTTGTCCAATATGAATAAGGAAAGGAATTATGCTTCATAAAAGTAATTTTTACATTACCAAGTGTAATGTATAGTTTACATTATGAAAAATTTATTTTCCTTTTAAATAAGAAAGGAACATTGAAATTTTACGCAATAGGCTAAGTGTGGGTCGGGATGGACTTAATGTATTTGGCTTTGATTGTTAACTGGTTATGCTTTACATAAGATGTGAAAATGCCGGAAAAGAAAAAGAAGATATGTCTTTGGTTGAAAAGGAGATTACCGATGTGTCAAACACACAAAATAAAAAGTTAAGGAAAAATTAATTTTAAAGAAAAATTACTGTAGATTTGGCACTGAAATAAAAAAAAGGTCTTCTGTAGAAACAGATGACCTCTAACGATTGCTTGCCATATGAAAATTCTTAATAAGTCTTGTTCTGTAAATGATTGCAGCGTTTCTGCTTTCATTTAGATGCCTCTAACACTTGCCAGTTTCTTGCTTCACGATTGCTTGCCTTTTTCTCTTTCCTCATTTGCTGATGTAAAAGTAGTACACGAATTTTTGCCCTGCAAAACAAGTTGTTCGTAATTTTATCATGCCAAAAAGGGGTGCAGTAATGCAAAACCCTTTGTGGTACTGAGTTTCAGGAAATTTTTATTATGATGCCCAACAGTTTTACAGATGCTTTATTTCAATTGGTCCGTTCCCTTGAAAAGTCGGAAAAAAGACATTTTAAACTCTATATAAAGAGAAGCTCCGGTAAAGAAGACCTGAAGATCATTCAATTGTTTGATGCGCTGGAGAAATTGCACGAATACGATGAAAAGCTGCTGATTTCAAAGCTTAAAGGCGTTACCAAGCCGCAATTGGCTAATTTAAAAACGCACCTGTACAAACAACTTTTATCGAGCCTGCGTCTGCTTAAAACCACCGAAAATACTGATCTTCAACTGAGTGAGCACCTCGATCACGCCCGTTTACTGTATAATAAGGGGCTGAAAATTCAAAGTCTCAGGATTTTGGAAAAAGCCAAAGAATTGGCCAAAACCAACCAGAAATTCAATTTCTTAGCCCAGGTTATTTCTCTTGAAAAAAAAATAGAAACCCTTCATATTACCCGCAGTACGCTTGAAAGAACAGAAGATCTTGCCACGGAAGCATTGGCCATCAGCGCCCACATTGACAGGGTAACACGATTGTCTAACCTGGCCTTATTGCTTTACCGCTGGTACGTTAAGTTCGGACATGCGCGTAATGTGGAGGATGAGAAGGACATCAGGGCATTTTTTAAAAGCAATATTCCTGACGACATTCACGCCATAAACGGCTTTTACGAAAACCTTTATCTCTATCAAAGTTATTGCTGGTACGCCTTTATACGCCAGGATTTCCTGATGTATTACCGTTACAGCGAAAAATGGATCAATTTATTCGAAGCGAACCCTACCATGATCGCTGTGGAGACAGGCCACTTTATAAAGGGTGTGCACAATTTGCTGAATGCCCATTTTGATCTCCGCAATTACAGGAAATTCCAGGGCACTCTGCGCAAATTTGAAGCATTCGCAAAAACACCTGTTGCCCGGCATCACGATAATTTTCGCATCCATACTTCTATCTATATCAACATTGCAAAGGTGAACTGGCACCTGATGGTAGGAACTTTTAAAGAAGGGCTGGCACTTGTCCCTGAAATTGAAGCTAACCTTAAGGAATATGCGCTTTATGTAGACCGGCACCGTATACTGGTTTTTAACTACAAGATCGCCACTTTATATTTTGGCGCTGAACAGTATGAAAACGCCATTGATTACCTGCAAAAAATAATTAATGGCCCGCTTGATCTCCGCAATGATTTACAATGTTATGCCCGGCTGATGCACCTGATGGCGCATTATGAACTGGGTAATGACGAAATCATTGAATCGCTTATAAAATCGGTTTACCGGTTCATGGCCAAAATGAAAAACCTTACTGTTGTTGAGGAAGAGATGTTTCGTTTCCTGCGCAGCTCATTTCGTGTTTCTCCACGCCAGTTAAAGCCTGAACTGGAAAAATTTCTGTATAAGATAAAGCATCTCGAAAAAAATCGTTTTGAAACCCGGGCTTTTGCCTACTTAGACGTTATTTCCTGGGTGGAAAGCAAAGTATACGGCAAACCCCTGGCTGCCATTATTCATGAAAAGCATTTGCAAAGCAACCGCAGTGCAGTTAAAACGCCTAAAGTATTGCATAAGGCTTCCTGAACCTCTTTTTCAAACCTATTCTTTTAGTACATTTATCGCCGGTTTAATAAACTATATACGTTCGTTTTATGGAATTCATTGACTATTATAAGATACTTGGACTGGATAAATCCGCCAGCGCCGAAGATATTAAAAAAGCATACCGGAAATTAGCACGCCAATATCACCCCGATCTTAATCCGAACGATAAGGATGCGAATAAAAAATTTCAACAGGTTAATGAAGCGAATGAAGTATTGAGCGACCCTGAAAAAAGGAAAAAATATGATCAGTACGGCGAGCACTGGCAACATGGGGAAGAATACGAAAAGGCAAGGCGTTCGCAACAAAACGCAGGAAGTACGGGCTATAATCCATACGCACAGGAAGGATCTTTTGGCGGAGATTTTTCTTCGGGAGATTTTTCAGACTTTTTTAATTCCATGTTTAGTGGTGGTTCAGCAGGAGGAAGGAGTAGCCGAAGCCAGGTAAAATTCCGCGGGCAGGATTATAATGCAGAACTGCAAATAAGTTTAAAAGAAGCGTATACCACGCACCAGCGAGTTTTCACGATCAATAACAAAAATATCCGCATTACCATCCCTGCCGGCATTACTAATGGGCAAAACATTAAGCTCAAAGGACACGGTGGGCCTGGTGTTAACGGGGGTCCGCCAGGCGATCTGTACATCACGTTCCACATTTCGGAAGATCCTGTTTTTAAACGGCTGGGAAATGATTTATATACTACCGTGGAACTCGATCTGTATACCGCATTGCTGGGCGGAGAAAAAACTATAGATACCCTGGATGGCAAAGTAAAATTAAAAGTGAAACCCGAAACACAAAATGGCACCAAAACAAGATTAAAGGGAAAAGGGTTTCCGGTATATAAAAAAGAAGGCTCGTATGGTGATTTGATTATAACATGGCTTATTAAAATACCGGTTAACCTTACCGAAAAGCAAAAGGCCTTATTCAGGGAATTGTCTCAATCTTAATACTAAATCATTTCTTATGTCAAATATTGAAGACCTGGTTACTCCCGAAGAATGTTGCACACATTATAATATTGAGCTAACATTTATACAGTCGCTGAATGAGTATGGGTTAATTGAAGTAATCTCTGTTGAAGAAAAGCAATTCATACACAACACACGGTTGCAAGACCTGGAAAAGTTCATACGCCTGCATTATGAGTTGGGTATAAATATGGAGGGAATTGATGCTATTGCGCACCTGTTGCTTAAAGTGAAAAATATGCAGGAAGAAATAACTGAGCTTAAAAATAAATTGCAAATAGGAAACGCTATGGATTACCATTCGGGATGAGTGGCAGGGTACTTTGCTCTTTTAACGTGTATCAACGTTTCCTGAAAAGTAAACCAGGTGATGTATCTGCATTCCGATCCGGCTTTTCGCAATCAATACAATACTATTAATCATCTTCAATGAAAAAGCCGGCATTCATTATCATTTTTTCTTTTCTTGCCCATTTTGTTTTTCCGCAGTCGCCGGTAGTCGAATCCGGGCTGATCTTTCCCGCCCAGGACAAACATGTTCATGGCAGCACACTGGTAGCATTACCCAATGGTGATTATTTAGCCGCGTGGTTTTATGGAAGTGGCGAAAGGAGCGCCGATGATGTAAAGATCATGGGAGCCAGGTTGAAACAGGGACAGCAAAAATGGAGCACGCCTTTTTTATTGGCCGATACACCCGGACTGCCAGATTGCAATCCCGTATTTTTTCTAAACAAAAAAGGCAAATTGTTTTTAGTGTGGATTGCCGTTCAGGCTAACCGTTGGGAATATTCCATACTGCGGTATAAAACATCTTCTGATTATCTTAAACCGGGAGCCCCCGTATGGAACTGGCAGGATAATATCCTCCTGAAACCCGATGACAGGTTTGCCAAAGAGACGGCAGCTCAATTCAAACAAATGCCCCCTCTGCGACATGGCTGGGCCGAGTATGCGCCTGAATACGATGATATGATCATTGAAGCGAGCAAGGACGTTCGCAAACGCAGCATAGGATGGATGACCCGTATAAAACCATTAATCACCAATAAGGGAAGAATATTACTCCCATTATACTCTGATGGATTTAATATGTCGCTGGTAGCCATTTCTGACGACGATGGTGAAACCTGGCGGCCCAGCCTGCCCATCGTAGGCAGAGGGCCTATACAACCTGCGCTGGCACAAAAAAAAGATGGTACTATTGTAGCGTTTATGCGTGATAGTGGTGATTCGCCCACCAGGGTGCATACCAGCCAGTCGGCGGATGAAGGTGAAAGCTGGACGGCTTCTGTAAAAACAGCTATACCCAATTCTGCCAGTGTAGAAATTTGTGTATTAAAAGATGGTAAATGGGCCTTCCTGGGCAATGATATTGATGACGGAAGATACATACTAAGCCTTTATATATCGGACGATGAGGGAAAAACATGGAAATGGAAAACAAGGATCGAGGATCATCCAAAAGAAAATGGCAGGTATTCTTATCCGTCACTTATACAGGCTAAGGACGGGCTATTGCATATGACCTATTCCTGGCATAGCGGAGAAAAAGCAAAATCTATTAAGTATGCAGTAGTAGACCCTGAAAAAATAACGAAATAAGATACGCATATGGATATGTTGCAAAAATTAAAAAGTGGCAAAAATGTATACGGCACCTGTTTCACTTCAACAGCGCCAGGCTGGCCGATAGTTTTAAAAAATGCCGGACTTGATTTCGCGTTTATTGATACAGAGCATACCGCGCTGAACCGGGCCGACATGGCAAAGATATGCCAGAATGTGCAGGCATACGGTATAACACCCATAGTACGTATTCCCTCCCCTGACCCCTATTTAGCGTGCCAGTGCATTGATGGTGGCGCTAAAGGAGTTATTGCTCCTTACTTAGAATCGGTGGAGCAGATCAGGGAATTGGTGGGCGCAACAAAATTCCGTCCGCTTAAAGGAGAAGTATTGCAAAAGGTATTGAACGGAGAGCAGGTGCTGTCTGTGGAAATGAAAGCCTATTTAGATAATTACAACAAGGGCAATATATGCATTGCCAATATTGAAAGCGTTCCGGCCATAAATAAGCTGAATGCTTTATTAAGTGTTCCGGGATTAGACGCCGTATTTATCGGTCCGCACGATCTGTCCATCAGCCTGGGCATACCCGAACAGTACGACCATCCTGAATTTGAAAAAGCGGTTAAACATATCATTCATACCACAAGAAATAAAGGACTGTCTATTGCTATTCATTTTTCTCTTGAGCCCCAACGCCAGGCAAAATGGGTAAAGGAAGGCGTAAACATTGTAGTGCACAGTACAGACATTGCCTTGTTTAGTCAAAAACTAAATGCCGATATAAACGCTATAAAAAAAGCGATTGGCGACACTACAAACGATGATACAGCAATACAGGAAGATGTGCCGGTGGTGTAAAAGAAAGGGATGGCTTATACAGGTTGCAAGTTGCAGGTTAGCGGGCAAACCCGTACGGTGCTTTCTCTTTTAACTTCTGCTTCTTCACCTTATTTTAAACAACTAACACAAACATATGCAGGAAATACAATGGGGTATGATAGGTTGCGGTAATGTAACCGAAAAGAAGAGCGGCGCGCCGGCCATCAATAAAGTACCACATTCAAAATTAGTTGCGGTAATGGCGCGAAAAATGGAAAAGGCAGCGGATTACGCTCAAAGACACAATGTACCCAAATGGT
Organism: Agriterribacter humi; assembly: GCF_009192765.1. Lineage (GTDB taxonomy): Bacteria > Bacteroidota > Bacteroidia > Chitinophagales > Chitinophagaceae > Agriterribacter > Agriterribacter humi. The sequence goes on from NZ_VOHQ01000004.1 coordinate 6,631, forward strand.
ATGATAACGTGGATGACCTGATCAACGATCCTGATGTTAATGCCATATATATTGCCACCCCACCCGATGTGCATCCTGAATATGCAGCTAAAGCTATGCAGGCCGGCAAACCGGTATATGTTGAAAAGCCCATGGCACGCAACTTTGCTGAATGTGAAGCCATGAACCGGGTAAGCCGGGAAACGGGCATACCGCTTTTCGTTGCCTACTACCGGCGTACCCTACCCTATTTTGTGAAATTGAAAGAATTGATTGACGCGAAAGTGATAGGGGATATCCGTTGCATTATTATAGCATTGCACTGGCAGCCTTATAGTGAAGAGACAGGTGAAAATCCACAACCCCGCTGGCGTGTATTCCCGGAAATTTCAGGAGGAGGGCATTTTCATGACCTGGCCTCACACCAGTTCGATTTTTTGGAATATGCTTTCGGTCCCGTAAAATATGCAAAGGGTATATCGCGCAACCAGGCCGGTTTATACAAAGCCGATGATATTGTAGTAGCCAATTTTGAATTTGAATCGGGCATTATAGGAACAGGAAGCTGGTGTTATACGGTTAACAAAGAGCAACGTATTGATCAGTCACAACTCATTGGTTCAAAAGGAAAGATCAGCTTTTCGTTTTTTGAAAGCAGTAAAATAGTGGTAGAAACTCCGGAAGGCATAGTTGAATATGATATTCCTTATCCTCAACACGTGCAGCAACCCCTGCTGGAAACTATTGTAAAACAGCTTCGGGGAGAAGGCAAATGCCCCAGTACCGGCGAAACCGGCGCACGAGCCAATTTGATTATGGATTGGATTACTGCTAAATAGTAAAGTGTTGGTGAGAGGTGGAACCTGTACAAGTTACAGGGTGCAAGTTGCAGGTTCCATGCAACCTGCGACCTGCAACCCACTTCACCCCGGTCTGCCTCCGGGCGAATGCCGTATTATTTCTTCATCAGCCAAATTTCTGTTACCTGCGATCCTCTTTGCCCTTCGCCACATGTCCAGGTAAAAGTTACCTGTCCGCCTGAAGTGGCTTCTTTTGGAATCTCGAATTCATAAACGGGTTTTTCGCCGGTTTGTATAAAATCATGTATAACAATATTGTCATTGGCCACCAGCTTTTGTTTTGACCTGAATCTGCCGGTATAAGTTATGCGCATTTTATAAGTGGCTGTTGTATCTAAGTTATCATACCGGATTTTTAAGGGAGTATCATATAAAGTATTGATCTGACTCATCCACGCGTTTGGCGTGGTTTGTCCCGAAAAACCCTGCGATCTTACTTCATGCACCCATTCTTCTCCAATTACACCTACCCCAAAACTTATTCTCGGCGATTGCAGGCTTCCGGGGTCTTCCTGCCAGGTTTTTTCCGAAATTAACCTGTGTTTGCTTTGTACTGATCCGAAATGATCATAAAAGCCACCTGGTCCCGGATCGGTACGGTGAAGCATTTCTTTTATCTTACCCACCCTTTCGTTATCATCCTCAAGTTTTTCAAATGCCGAAAGCTGATCCAGCAGCCATGGCGCATTGTTGAGCGGTAAATCTATATTGTCAATAAAATTACCCCTGCCAGGCATGGCCCCATGCTTTTCAATGGTAAGCTGCGCCCCAATGCTGCTAAACAATGAATCGGCAAGTACCATGCATTTTTCCTTTAATGCTTGTCCTACCGGTTCCTCCACGGCCTTTTCCAATATCATCCTTGCCTGCAGTATAGCAACCGATGAAGTTTCACTGGTTGCATTTTCCAGGATATCTTTCGCCTGTGCCTCCAATGCTTTTTCATGCGTTAAACGGCGCTGTATATAAGCATCATAATATGCTCTTAACAGGCACATCTGGAACCGGAAATTTTTTATTAGTTCGGGAGAAGCTTCACTTTCTATTTGTTGCCATTGCTGAAGCGTTTGTCCAACTTTTTCATTGGTGAGCAATGCCCCTCGTAAATTTTTCTCAAGACTCATAATGCCCTGTGCCGCCTCCTCAGCAATATCAGCATTCATAAACAAACGGCTATAATCACGCAATGTTTCCATTGCCGGTGTACCAGGATCCCAGTCCTGGTCGCTCCATATAAATTTGTTTACATCATCGTTCGTGCCTTCGGAGTAGCTGATGCTGCCCGATGCATAGGGCGCCAGGATATTGTGAATATGCTTTTCGTCTTCAGGCCGGGGGTTCACACATTCTCTGCCCAGGGTCATCGCGTAAGCCACATCCCAGTCTGGCACAGGATACTGGCAGCTTAAGCTATGCGTTATATCCGGATATCGCCTGATGGGAATTTCCGCTTTTACGAGCTTACGCAATTCCGCCAGCGGTATTTTAACCCACGGACCAAATACCACGCCCCCAAACCACGGGTAGCCGCTGTTGACATGTTTAAAAAAATCATCAAACCATTTTTGATTGGGGCGAAACACCTGTGGTGAAACCCATATCTTGGCATTGGGGTGGAACTGGTGCAGTGCTACTGCTATTTTTCCCAGCCAGTCGAAAAGCACATCAGGCTCAAGGTCGCCCGGATCACCACCCGGAACAAAGAGATGATCTAATTTTGGCAAAGCGGCAAAAACTTCTATCCGCTCCTGCATTTCTTTCTTAAGTGAATCCCTGTTGGTATAATCCGGCCCCATATTCGGGTACCACATCCACACGTCTAAGCCATACGATTTGGCAATCTTTGATTGTTCTACCATCATTTTTACAGGCGGGAGTTTCATATGCGCACTGGTATCATCGTCATCTGTACGCGGAGGCATTATTTCAATACTGTTGGCACCGAATAAAGCCAGGTCGCGTATATACTGATCAAATTGCTTTACGGAAAAAGCATCGTATGAATTGGTTTTAGGACGGTAACCCAACTGGTGCCCCCGTATGGGATATTTGGGAGAGGTTGACAATTTAAGATTATCCGGTATCAACAATTGCCCGGGGCGCATGGCAGCTTTACGCAACAATCGCCCTACACCATACAATACACTTCGTGCGTCCTTTGCCGTTATTACTACAGCATTTTGCTCCTTTATCGTCAGCAGCCTGAAGCCTTCATTACCGGGTTCTGCAACGGCGTCTAACGCCTCCCGGATAGTTTTAGGCAGTTTAGATTCCCGGCCTGTTGCAAGGACATAAATAACCGTTTGTCCTTCATCGGGCTGTTTTGTAACAACGGGAAGCAATAGCTGTGTTCTTTTCTGAATTTCCTCACGCAATACCTGAACCGGCTTTTCCAGTGATATTTGCTTTTCGCTGCTCACCCATATAATGGCTTTGGAAAGATCTATATGCTGCGCATAAGAAGAAAATACTGTCAGCAGAAAAACAATACAGGCAACCAGCTTTGAACATTTCATAACGGCTTTGGGTTTAAAGAAGAATAATGAATGATATACAAGTATATTTAAAATATTGTCATTATACTTACAGAGCAATGAAAACTTATTCTATACCCTTTTTATTGTTTGCTATATTATCCATTACAGTTCAACCCAACAAAAATCTAAATAGTACGTTAATTGCTCAGTATCAATATCCTTTTTAAATAGATTTGCAGGCATTACAGCGTAAAAGCATGAAGAACCGTATTTTAATTTTTTTATTCCTTTTAGCAGGTTTATCCGCATTTGCCCAAAACGGCTATCAGATAAAGGTAACGCTCAAACCATTTACCAGTGGCTACCTCTACCTCGGGCATCACTTTGGAAGTAAACAGTATATCATTGATTCCGCTGCCATCAACAGCAACAGCGAAGTAACTTTTTCAGGAAAAGAAAAATTATTCGGCGGCGTGTACATGGTTATCTTCCCCAGAAAGAATGGCTGGTTTGAGATGCTGGTAGACAAGCAGCAGCATTTTTCGGTTGTTGCAGACACCACCGATCTGCCTGGGAAAACGCAGTTCACAGGCTCTTCCGATAACCAGTTGTTCCAGGTTTACCAAAAGATGGCGCAGGAAAAAGGAAAATCTGTTTTTTTATTACAAAAGCAGTTAAAGGAAAATCCGGCCAATCCGGATTCCGTTAGGATAAAGTCGGAAATTACCAGGCTGAATGATGAGATGCAGCAATACCGGGAACAATTTATAAAAGCGCATCCTACCCATTTGTTGAGTGCGATCTTTCATGTATTGCAGGAAGTAAAAGTACCGGAAGCGTCCAAACACCCCGGAGGCAAATATGATTCGGCATTTGCCTATCAATATTACAAACAGCACTACTGGGACGGAATTTCGTTTACAGATGAACGTTTGGTGCGCACCCCCGTTTTTGAACCCAGGCTGCAAAGATATTTCAGCAATGTTCTGATGCAGCATCCCGATACGCTGAGCAAGGCTGCCAATAAAATCTTAGACGCAGCCATCAGCAACAAGGAAATGTTCAAATTTATTCTTTCATCACTCACGGAAAAATACATCAATCCCACGTATATGGGGCAGGATGCTGTTTTTGTAAATCTTTTTGAAAGATATTATGCCCCGGGAAAAGCCGATTACTGGCTTAATGACAAATACAGGAAAGCAGTGTTTGACCGTGCTTACAGCCTAATGGCGAACCTCATAGGTGAAAAAGCCGCCGACATGAATATGGTGGACAGCTCGGGTAAGCCCGCACCGTTGTATAGCATTAAAGCGCCATATATTGTTATTTGTTTCTGGGATCCTACCTGTGGCCATTGCCAAACGGAAGTGCCTCAACTGGATTCTCTTTTTCAAAATAAATGGAAAAAGAAGGGGGTTCAAATGTACGGCGTAATGACAGACGGAGGAAAGAAAGCCTGGTTGAAATTCATCCGTGATCACCAGCTCAAAGGCTGGACCCATGTATACCAGTTGCCGGCGGTAAAAGATGCAGAATACGCCGCAGGCAAACCGGGCTATAAACAATTATACGATGTGTATCAAACACCCGTGTTGTACCTGTTGGATAAAGATAAAAACATCATTGCTAAAAAATTAAACCACAATCAACTGGATGATTTGCTGCAATTGAAGATGAAATAAAGGAATATAAGATCGCAGGGTGGAATATCGGACATCAGCAGGTAATAAACAATAACCAATCACCCTTCACCTCATACCTGATATAGTCATATGAAAAGAACGGTTATTTTTATTTTGCTTATTTTATCCGGAACCTGCCTTTCCGCTCAAACCCTTTTTACTTATGGAAGGCATAAGGTTGATAAAGAAGAATTTCTCCGGGCTTTCTATAAAAATAACACAGGTGATAAAAGCGGGCAGGCCATGCGCGATTACCTGAATCTTTTTATTGCATTTAAGTTAAAGGTACAGGCAGCCAAAGACCTTAAAATGGATACGCTTCCGGGCCAAAAAAATGATCTGCTCAATTTTCGCCGCCAGATAGAAACAGATTACCTGAACGACGACAGCATTATTCATATACTCGTGAAGGAAGCATTTAACCGCAGCCGGAAAGACATTCGCATAGCACATATATTTATTCCATTTGAGGAAAGCTACGTGAAAGACCCTTCGGTTACTGCAGGAAACAATGCTGTTGACACCCTGCCTGCCTGGCAAAATATACAAAAAGCCTATGCGGCATTAAAAAACGGGGCAGACTTTGGCTTAACCGCGGAAAAATATTCACTTGATCCTTCAGTAAAGAATAATAAAGGTGATATTGGTTTTATTACCGTCTTTTCCTTACCCTACCCGTTAGAATCCGTCGCCTATACGCTTCAAACCGGTGCATTTTCCATGCCCTGTAAAAGCCAGGCAGGATATCATATCATTAAAAAAATAGCAGAAAGACCTGCCTTTGGAAAGATGAGGGCAGCGCAGATATTATTGGCTTATACGCCGGCCGCGTCAAATAAAGAACGGCAAAAGAAAAAGACGCTGGCGGATTCATTGTACAATGCGTTAGAGCAGGGAAGCGATTTTGAATCCCTTGCAAAGCGGTTCAGTTCGGAAAGAAATGCATCTACCACCGGCGGACTAATGCCCGATTTTGGCGTGGGTCGCTACGATCCCATTTTTGAAAATGCTGTTCTTTCCTTAAAAAATGACGGAGACATTTCCGCACCTTTTGAAACGGCTTATGGGATTCACCTTGTAAAACGAATCAAACATTTGCCTGTAAGCAGCGATAGTTCACAAGCGGAAGCATTGTTTAAGGAAGCCGTTTTGCAGGACAGCCGCGTTTCTATTGCCGGCGAACAGTTTACAGAACAAATGCTGGAACGTACAGGATATCAAAAAAAATATAAGGATGAGCTGCTATGGTCAATTACCGATAGCTTTTTAGTGCGTAATCATTTTATTCCTTCAAAAGGAGCCGATGAGCAAACGGTTTTGTTTTCGTTTGACAAAGAAAATACAACAGTAAAAGACTGGTTAAGCTATATACAAACAGAAAAGAACAAATACAGCAGATCGTCCCCGCTGCCTTATCCGGCCATTATGAAAACATTTGTTTCACTACAGGCAAAAGATTATTACCGCGCTCATCTTGAAGACTACAACACGGATTTCCGCAACCAGTTAACCGAATTTTCGGAAGGGAACCAGCTATTTGAAATAATGGAACAACAGGTTTGGAGTAAAGCTTCGAAAGATAAAAAAGGCCTGCAACAATATTATGAAAAGCACAAAGAAAAATATACCTGGGGCCCCAGCGTTAATGCCATATTTTTTACAACTGATGACCGTAAAACAGCGGAAGACATAAGCAGGGATATTAAAAACTACATTAAAAAATGGAGAACACTGGCTGAAAGCTCTGCCGGCAGGATCATTGCTGATTCGGCCAGGTTTGAACTGGGACAGATTCCCGGTGCTAAGGAAGATATACGACCAGGACAAATTACAGAACTTATAACAGATCCGGCAAATGGTTCAACCAATTTCATGTATGTACTTAATGTGTACAATAAACCCGCGCAAAGAAGCTTTGATGAAGCAAGGGGTTTGGTGATCAATGATTACCAGGCAGTGCTTGAAGGAAAATGGATTAAGGCATTAAAGAAGAAGTATCGCGTAAAGGTGAATGAAAAACTTTTGCAAACGTTAGCGCATTAAAGAGGAACGCTTAAAGAAAGAACCAAAAAATACAAATAACAAGAAACAAACCTGTCCGCGTGGCGGATAAAGTTCCTCATAACCTGGGCCCCGTTTAAACAAGAATGTCACCGCTACGCGGTTTTGTTGATGTAATTTTATTTTCCTATAATTATTCCAGTCCTTCGGACTTAAAAATAACCACGAAGTGGTGTGATTATTATAGAAAGCAACCAAAAGGCAATATTAAACCCTGAAAGGGTGACATACACGCACTTTAACCCTTATCCCGAATTCAGGTTATAAGCTTTGTTTCCAATCTACATAATTTCCTTTACCACATTCTCAATTATCCTTGGTTTACCCAGGGTGTAATAGTGCAATACGGGTACTCCGGCTTTTTTGAGTTCAATGGATTGTTGCTTCAGCCATTCTGTACCTACCAGTTCTACATCAGCATCCGTTTTACATTTCAGTATTTCTGTACTCAGGTCGGTAGGTATATCCACATGAAAAGTACGGGGCAATACACTCAGTTGCTTGATAGATGAAATGGGTTTTAAACCAGGTATGATGGGAATTTCAATACCATTATCCCGGCAGTTTTTCACAAACTCAAAGTACTTCTGGTTATCAAAAAACATTTGCGTTACAATATACTCCGCCCCTGCATCTACCTTGGCTTTAAGATAAAGCATATCGGTAGAAGCATTAGGAGATTCAAAATGTTTTTCGGGGTAGCCTGCCACACCAATGCAGAAATTAGTGCGAAAGCCATTGCGGATACTTTCTTCTAAGTAAATGCCATTGTTAAGGTTTACGCTTTGCTTCAGCAGGTCAATGGCATACTTGTGCCCCTCGGGCTCCGGCTCAAAAAAAGTTTCATTCTTTGCCGCATCGCCGCGCAATACCAATACATTATCTATACCCAGAAAATAAAGGTCAATCAGGGCGTCTTCTGTTTCACGAACAGTAAACCCGCCACAAATAAGATGCGGAACAGCATCTACCTTATAATGGTTCATAATGGCTGCGCAAATGCCTACGGTTCCCGGCCTTTTCCGGATCTCCACTTTTTCGAAACTGCTGTCGGCTTTTTTCTTAAAAATGTGTTCGGCCCGGTGGTAGGTTACATTAATAAAAGAAGGCCTGAACTCCATTAACGGATCAAGGTGGTCATAAATAGAATTAATGGTCTTACCTTTTAAAGGAGGTAATATTTCAAATGATACCAATGTTCCTTTGGCCTGGCGCAGGTGCTCTGTAACTTTCATTGTTCCAACTGTGCTTTTTTCAAAATAATGTGCAAACATAATTCAAACACGCCATACCAGAATACCCTGCTGTGCCGATAAATGATAATAATAACAATTTTTAGCGCCGTTTACCGTGCCTGTGATGGCAAAATCACTTTCCAATTGCCTGTTAAAGTGTAAAGCATAAATACCAGCAATTAGCGGCTATCCTGTATTTTTGCCGAAACCCATATAATTTGAGCATCACCATACATACCAGCAATTTAATAAAACAATACGGTAGCCGTACAGTGGTAAACCAGGTGTCGGTAGAAGTAAAGCAGGGGGAGATTGTAGGGCTGCTTGGACCCAATGGCGCCGGAAAAACCACAACGTTTTACATGGTGGTAGGATTGATAAAGCCCGATGAAGGACAGGTTTTTTTGCAGGACAGGAATATTACCAAACTCCCCATGTATAAAAGGGCGCAGATGGGCATTGGCTACCTGCCGCAGGAAGCGTCTGTATTTCGTAAGCTGAGTGTGGAAGATAACATAGCCGCTGTACTGGAAATAACCAAACTGAGCAAAGCAGAGCAAAAACAAAAACTGGAGGCCTTGCTGGATGAATTTCACCTGCACCATGTACGCAAAAACAATGGTGATTCCCTGAGCGGCGGAGAAAGGCGCAGAACGGAAATTGCCCGCGCCCTTGCAGTTGACCCCAAATTTATTTTATTAGACGAGCCTTTTGCCGGGGTGGATCCTATTGCGGTGGAGGATATACAGGCGGTGGTTGCCCGCATGAAGTATAAGAATATTGGCATTTTGATTACCGATCACAATGTAAATGAAACCCTTTCTATATGCGACAGGGCCTATTTGCTTATTGATGGAAAAATATTTAAACACGGTACAGCCGAAGAACTGGCCCAGGATGAACATGTAAAGCGACTTTACCTTGGCCGCAATTTTGAATTAAAGCGGAAAGATTATTTACATGAAGAAGCCATCAAAGCGATTGGAGAATACCCTACAGTGGAACCCGGTGAGTGATTAAAAAAGAAGAAAGCGCCGATTGCTTTTTCGGGAACGGCGACAATCACTTTTTTAATACCCCGATTTTTCAGTTTATCCAGAGCAATAAACATCAATGCCCTCGACTTCCCCGAAGCGGGCGGTGCCTTTATCAAAAGATAATTCGCAGTTCGGGCAGCGAACGCTTTTTCCTGCATTTCGCGCATTCCCAGTTCATTTGTCTTTTTGCTTTTTCCGGTTTGGCTGTATTCTACTCGTACTAAATCGGGCATAACCTGTTTTTTATCTAATGACTGTCTAAACAAAAGTTGTCTTAAACGATGTCGGCATTGGTATTCAAATAGTTATGATATTTTTACTTATAAAGTTCATCTAAAGTTTAACTAAGTTCATCTAAAGTTTAACTAAAGTTCATCTAAGTTTTAGCTTTTCTAACCCACTTAGGATATCTTATAGTTCCTTGATTTTCAATAATATGCTCTTTTCTTGAGAGGGCATATATCAAATTCCTGACTTTATTCAGCTTCTGTTTTTCATTTAAAACAGCCGGAAGAATATCTAAAAGCAGTTCGTCTATGTTTGTTTTGGATGCCCAACCGTATTTGTCAATATATTCCAATATCATCCGCTTATAATGTTCGTCCTTAAATCCCCTCTGCTTAATATAAGTGGCTTTTTCCCCGGTTACACCGGCCACAGAAGATGAGATATAATAATTGGGCTTTCTGCCTTCGATCAACCTTTTTACTTTCAACCGCTTTGCCTCCTCATCGGTGATGCTTTTACCTTTAGCTATTTTATCCAGCAACATAATTTCATCAAGCAACAAGTCAGGCATTTGTGCCAGTTTGATGGCGTATTTCAGGTCCAGCACCCTGCCTACGATAGTTACCTGCACTTTATTTTTGCTCAAATCATAATCGGGCAAAGGAAAAAACTTTTTCCGCTGAATAACAAACATTCTTTTTATACCGCTGCCTGTTGTATCTATCATATTTAAATTGAGCATGGCATTGGCTAAAAACGGGTTACGGTACCTTGATTCGGGCGCATCCGATTTTATTACATGCTCTACCGATTCCGGTATAAATGAACCGGCGTTAATAAATGTAAGCATAGCATCCTCCCGCTCCACAACATTTATTTTTCCGTTCAAAGTATAATCCTGGTGGGCAATACAGTTGTTTAAGGACTCACGGATAATGTAGGGGTCAAACTGATCAACCTCATCGGGGAAAAGGCTGTCGTCTTTTATATACCTGTATTTCAGGTTGCGGATTTTATCTTTCACTTCATTTACCGCCAGTATAAACGGGCATCCGAAATGGGCATAGTCCTTTTCAATATTGTCCTTGTCCCGCAGTATCCATGAAATCTTTGCCTGTGCCGGATTGATGAAATGGTCTGATTCCGGTTTACCCAACAATAGAATTGCCGTTCTGGTTACTTTGTTCTGTATGGTTACTTTGGCTTTGTTAAGGAAAGTAACATCATCCCATTGCAGGATTTCCTGCTCATTCTTTTTGTTTTTCTCAATGTATTGCTTCCGGGCAAAATCAATGGCTTCTTTTGAAAGGTCGGCAAGGGTAGCTATAGGAATTATTTGTGCCGACCAGTCAAGGGCTTTGTTTTGCACGCGGATAATGTCAAACTCCCTGTCGCTTAATGCACCCAGGCTTTCCCCGTTCCTGCCATAGTAATGACCTTTCCAGGAAACAGGATGGCCCTGCGGTGCAGCAGGTATTTTACAAAGGATTACCGTTTTGCCGTCTTTTTCTACCCGCTCTGTTTTATCAAATGATAGCCGTGGACTGGTATGCTGTGCCAGTTCGTTTTTATATTCATTCAGTTGGTTGTCGTTGATGATAGTGCCAACAATCGTCCTGTCGTTTTTTACGCCTAATACCAACCAGGCATTTTCTGTGTTTTTTAAGTTGGCTTCGTTGCTTAAAGCAGAAAAATATTGTCCCAATTTGTCTTTGTCATATTGGGTCTTTGCTTCTTTAAACTCTACCACCTCATTTTCGGCAGATAAGGTCAATAGCTTGTTGAGTATGTCTGTCATTGCGCCTCTTTCTTTTTTCTCGGTTTTTTCTGTTTTGCAAACAGCGTATCTTTCTTTGTCATCTCCTCATACATTTTAAACAAATACTCCAACCGCTCCGTATCTGATGCAAACGGCTGTATGCGGTAACATTGTTCTACGGCTCTATCCAGTTCTTCGTGCGCCTGCCTCAGACCTTTGGGCATTTTGTTGGGATCGTAAAGTTGCGCCATTGTTTTTTCGGGATGTTTGGCGCGCTCATCTAAAATAGTAAACACATACAGGTTCAGGTTTTCTTTTTGTTTAAGGGTGATATCGGGAAAAGGGAAAGTGTTATAACACAGCTTAACTGAATAGCGGTAATCTGTTTTCAGCTTACCACCAACTGCACGTACCCAAACCATGTGCATTTTGGAATGGATTACTCCAAAAAGCCAGGGTTGGGCATCATAAATGGCCATTGCAGAATCAGCGATAATTGTATCACCGTTATAAAAACCTAATGGTATATATTCTCTGTTCTCAGAAGAATGCCTTGGAATTAGTATTGCATCCGAATATTGATGCCTAATTTCTCCGAATTTGTGTGCTGATGCCGCTAATTTTCGTGTAGCTTCCCGACTACTGTTTAATCCATATTCCCTGACTGAGTTTACGCTATTAGATATTTCTGGAATCTGTATAGCTTCTTCCTTTTCAGTATCATTTATCCAAAAACAATAACGCTGGTTTCCCTTAAGAAACTCGGAACTTCCAATAAATGGTTTAACAAGCTTTCTTGATTTCTCATTTTTTAGCCTTGCCATATCGTCTTCTTCTAACAGTAGAAATCCTCCGTCATTTGGCATATTTCCAAAACTCATTTCAGCAACCTTAGAAATTGGCTTACTTCTCCCTGTAATAATAATATTGGCATAACCCAGTAAATAAGAGTTTATGTTTTTAGCTTCCCTTCTGATATTTCCTGTAAACAAATACTTTGCCTCGTTTGAAGCATTACGAAAACTTAGAATAATTACGGTAACACCTGCATTGCCTTTTGCATTGTTGGACCATTTGAAAGATTGATAAGCAAAACCAATTTCAATTTTATCGGAAATAAGATGCGGCCAAAGCAAAGCTACTTGCTCACCCTGACAAATTGAATTGGTAGTTACAAACGCGACTTTTGCATTAAGCCCTTCTATGTAATCTTTTGCTTTGTAAAACCAACAGGAGATATAGTCCAAATTATTGTATCCATTAATCCCGCGGAATACAATAGCCATATCCATTTTTTGTTCTTTATCCTGCAACCTTGCCCCAAAATAAGGCGGGTTTCCAATAATATACACTTCATCATCTTTATCAATCGGGCAAACCTCTTTCCAGTCTATACGGGCGGCGTTTCCCTGCACTATTTTACCCGCTTGTTTGAGTGGTAATATAGGTTTGGATTTTCCATAGCCCTCTAATTGCTCATCAAATACCCGGTTCACCTGGTGCTCGGCTAACCATAGGGAAAGGATAGCCATTTCGTGGGCAAAGTCGTCTAATTCTATACCATAAAACTGGTTCAGCGAAATGGAAGTGGTGAAAGCGTCTGCAAATAAGGGTATTTTCTCCAGCCCGATTATCTGCTGTATGATTTTTATCTCCAGCACCCGCAACTCCTTATAAGTGATAATTAAAAAATTACCGCTGCCGCAGGCCGGGTCAAAGAATTTGATATGGGCAATGCGGGCAATCAGTTTTCTTAATTGTGCCGCATTATTTTGATACTTTTCAAATGCTTCATACAACTCATCCAGAAACAGCGGTTTAATGAGCTTTAAAATATTGGGAACTGAAGTGTAGTGCATGCCCAGGTCGCTACGGTATTCGGGTATTATCACCGCCTGTATCATGGAGTCGAATATATCGGGGTTGATGTCGCGCCAGTTCAGTTCGCCTAATTCCACCAGTATTTTCCGCGCTTTACCAGTAAAAACCGGCGAATCAATTTTATCCCTGAACAGGCCGCCGTTTACATAGGGAAATGTAGCCAAATGTGCAGATAGACCTTTGGTGTTTTCAGTATTCAACCGTTCAAAAAGACGGTTTAAAAACAAGTGTGTGTCACTTCCGTTATCGGCTGTATGCTGGGCCAAGGTATTGGTGAAAATGCTTTCTTCTTCAAATATTTCCGTATCCTCCGCAAAGAAGCAGAACAATAGCCTTGACAGGAAAATATTCAGGTTGTGAATGCTTTCTTTGGAATTATAAATATTCTTATTTTCTGTTACCAGCACATCGTACAACCGGGCCATTTTATACGCTGCATTACGGTCGGCTTCATTGTCATTGGTGGAATGATATACTTCGCTCCCTGCAAGCGGTAAGAAAAAACTGTAATATTTGGGCAACTCTTCAACAGGAATATCCAGGTTCCTGCCCAGCTTCAGGTCCTTTGCCACCAAAGTTTTATAATCTGTAACAATGGCGAAACGGGGCTTATGTTTTAATACCCGCTCTTCTTTAGAAATGGCATCAATGGAGCTGAGCAGTTTGTTGGTTTCCTCTTCTTTGAAGAATATCTTTTTCTTATGCAGTACTTCTCCTTCCCCTTTTGAAAGATTGAAGTCACCATTTTTCAACCTGGTAATGGAAGTTTTAGAAATGCCGTAAGCCAACAGCAAATCAAAAAGAAAATCTGTTTTTGAAAAATTCTTAAAGATGCGCTTTACGTTATCTTCTATTTCGTGGCTGTTCATTTTCTTATAGAGTTGAAATCTGCGATAGGCACAATGTAGCCTATCCGCTTTGATATTTTATACTGTTTTGCATAAAGATATAAAAACCACAACCCGGAGCAATTACGAAAAGCCATCGGTAATTGCCATAATGAATATTTTAAAGGAAAATGTCGGGAGAATAATCGCTGCAAAGAATTAGTTTCTCATTTCTGGTAAATGCTTTATTTTGCTAAAATCCAATGGGAATATTAAGTACAACCATATCGCAATTGGCCCGTATGCGGCTGTGGCGTATTGAAGCCTGGGTACAACATCCCATAGCTTCACAGCGGGAGGTATTGCAGGACCTGGTTACCTCGGCCCAGTATACGGAGTTCGGCCGCAAATACAATTTTTCTTCCTTATTTTCTACACGCGATTTTAAAAAAGCCGTGCCTATCCATGAGTACGATGACCTTAAGCCTTACATACAACGCATGATGGACGGCGAAGAAAATATTTTATGGAATACGCCCATCCGCTGGTTTGCCAAAAGTAGTGGTACCACCAGCGATAAAAGCAAGTTCATTCCCATAAGCGAAGAAAGCTTGGAAGACTGCCACTATAAGGGAGCCAAGGATACCCTTACCATGTATTATAATTTCAATCCCGATTCAGACCTGCTAACTGGCAAAGGATTGGTAATTGGTGGCAGCCATACCATTAACCAGGTAAATGAGGAGATCCATTATGGCGACCTGAGCGCTGTACTTTTACAAAATTCTCCCGTGTGGGGGCAATGGATCCGTACGCCTGAACTGTCTATTGCTCTTATGGATGAATGGGAAACCAAAATTGAAAAGCTGGCTGAAACCACTATTGCGGAAAACGTTACTTCTATTTCGGGAGTGCCTACCTGGACAATGGTGTTATTCAAAAGAATACTGCAAATTACCGGTAAAAGCTGCATTGCCGAAGTATGGCCATCCCTTGAATTGTATATTCACGGCGGTGTGTCGTTTACCCCTTACCGGGAGCAGTTCAGAAAAATAATAGGAAAGGAGATTTACTATATAGACAGCTATAATGCCAGCGAAGGTTTTTTTGCGGCGCAGGACAAACCAGGCGAAGATGGCATGTTGCTGTATCTTGATCATGGGGTATTCATGGAGTTCATGCCTTTTGAAGAATACGGAAAAGAAGATCCTCAGACCATCGGACTGAAAGATGTGGAGACAGGTAAAAATTATGCACCCGTGATCAGTACCAACGGAGGGTTATGGCGCTACTTATTGGGTGATACCATACAGTTTACAACACTGTATCCTTTCCGGATTAAGGTAAGCGGAAGGTTAAAACATTTTATCAACGCTTTTGGCGAAGAAGTGATTGTAGACAACACCGATAAAGCGGTTTCCATGGCATGCGAAAAAACAGGCGCCATTGTAAATGATTATACGGCCGCCCCGGTTTACTTCAGCGATAATGGAAATGGCGCACATGAATGGCTGGTGGAGTTTGATAAGGAACCTGCCAGCCTCGATGATTTTACACTTGAATTAGACAAGGCGCTGCAAAGCATAAATAGCGATTATGAAGCAAAGCGCTATAAAGACATTGCCCTCCATCAACCCTTGCTTCATATTATGCCCAAAGGGCTTTTTAATGAGTGGTTGAAAAGCAAAGGCAAACTGGGCGGGCAGCATAAAGTTCCAAGGTTGAGTAATGAACGTTCCCTTATTGAAGAAATTCTCGCGTTCAAATCATAATCCGCTGTTATAGAACCATACTTACTTTACATTCTTTCTGTTATCTTGCAATAATAATAATTAAGAAACCTTCATGAAATTACTTAGTAACAAAGTAGCTATTGTAACGGGAGGCGCCCGGGGTATCGGGGAAGCCATTGCGCTTAAACTTGCGGAACATGGCGCTCATATTGCCTTTACATATGTTAGTGACAACAGCAGCGAAAAAGCCGCAGCACTGCAGGAAAAATTACAGGCATTGGGTGTAAAAGCAAAAGCATACCAGAGTAATGCAGGCGATTTTACACAAAGTGAAACCTTTGTAAATGATGTGATCAAAGAATTTGGCACCATTGATATCTGCGTTAATAATGCAGGCATTTCAAAAGATAACTTATTGCTCCGCATGTCGGCCGAACAATGGGACGAAGTAATAAATACCAACCTGAAAAGTGTATTTAATATGACCAAACAGGTTATACGACCCATGATGAAAGCCAAAAGTGGCAGCATCATCAATATGAGCTCTATCATTGGCATTACGGGTAATGCCGGACAAAGCAGTTATGCGGCCAGTAAAGCAGGTATTATTGGGTTTACCAAAAGCATTGCCAAAGAAATGGGCAGCCGCAATATCCGCTGTAATGCTATAGCGCCCGGGTTTATTGAAACCGATATGACCGGTTATCTTAAAGAAGGAGATACTGCGGAAAAATACAAAAGCAGCATCCCCCTGGGCCGTTTTGGAACAGGCGAAAATATTGCAGATGTGGTGCTCTTTTTGGCCAGCGACTGGAGCAGCTATATCACCGGGCAGGCAATCAGCGTTTGTGGTGGCTTGAATACTTAGCGGATAAACAGGCAAAAATGAAAAAAAAGTATACGATTATTTTTCCGGTTGTGATATGGCTGATGTTAACATCCTTCGGAACCGCATATACTGGGCCTGTTCCTGTAAATACGTCAACAGATCTTATTTCCACAACGGCTCACTTTCAGCCATTACCCGACACTGTACATTACCCGGAAGAAAAGCATTTTAAGAATATACAGCAACTTACATTTGGCGGAGACAACGCCGAAGCATACTGGAGCTATGATAGCAAATACCTTATTTTTCAGCGAACCAATACAAAAGACGGCTTGAACTGCGACCAGATATTTATAGGTAAGGTGCCGCAACAGAACGGCGAAAAATTTGAATACAAACTGGTAAGCACAGGCAAAGGAAGAACAACATGTCCCTTCTTTACTAAGGATGGGAAACATATTATTTATGCTTCAACACACCGCAGCGCAGACAGTTGCCCGCCTGTGCCCGACAGGAAAAAATATGGCAACAAATACATTTGGCCGCTGTATGATAGCTACGATATTTTTATGTCTGACCTGGAAGGAAAAATTGTAAAACAACTTACCCATGCCAAAGGATATGATGCGGAAGCTACGCTTTCGCCGGATGGCAGCAAAATGATCTATACGAGCGATAAGGATGGAGATATAGAACTTTATATTATGGATTTACAATCTGGAAAAGAAAAAAGAATTACACACACATTGGGATACGACGGAGGAGCATGGTTTAGCCCGGATGGAAAGAAAATAATATGGCGTGCATCAAGACCCAAAACAGAAGCCGAAATAAAAGAATATAAAGAACTGCTTGCTGAAAGTCTGGTAGCGCCAACAAGCATGGAAGTGTGGGTAGCCAACTCAGATGGCAGCAATGCCCGGCAGGTTACAGCATACGGGCAGGCGAACTGGGCTCCGGCTTTTATGCCCGACAGCAAACGGATCATTTTTGCATCCAATCATGAATACAAAAGAGGATTTCCCTTTAATTTATATACCATCAATGAAGACGGAACCAACCTGCAAAAAATTAGCCGCGACAAGGGATTTGATGCTTTTCCCATGTTCTCTCCCGACGGAAAAAAAATTGTTTTTTGCAGTAACCGCAACAATGGCGGCACAAGAGATACCAATGTTTTCATAGCCGATTGGGTGGAATAACAATCGGGGTAAAACAATCATCATTCCTAAATCGTCCATTGATCGTGCGCTATGCCAACCAAATACATTTTGCTGTTATAATTTTTGAATACCAGGCGAAGTGAGCGCCAGTCCATGCCATCATACTTTTGGTCGAAGCCGGGAAAATGATGTTCTGTAAAATCGCTGTCCTTATAAATGGCTGTAAGATTGTTAAGGGAATTGCCTTTCCCGATCATTTCATTCAAACTGTTTTTCGGAGCATTTAAAAAGTCGGCATCGTACACGAATTTTTTGAAGTACTCGTCAATGGTCAGCACAATGGGCTCGCCTGTTCCATCATATTGTCCCCATGTAATTTTAGTTTGTGGTTTTTTTGATACCTCCTCAAGAAATCCCTGAACGCTGAATAGTATAGCACTTGTCGTATCAACATAACCATAAGGAGAAAATCTAACCCCTTGCGCAGGATGTATAAAACCCGCAAAAGATTCATAGTCTTTATTTTTTAATGCCGTTAAAACTTGTTTGGACAATCCCGGTATCCGTGCAACCGAATCAATCGTATCAGGTTTTAGTGCAGCGGTATCCGTTAGTGTTTCATTTTGGGCATCCGTTTGCCTGTTTTGGCAAGCCAACAGCATTAAAAAAGACAGTATAGTGATTAAATGAGTTCTCATTAAAATTCAGTTTGCCGGATCGTTACCGGTCCCATAAGGCCCGAACTCAGTAACGGAGCATCTTTGGTATAATGTTTAAATGTAGTAAAGGTATACCTGTCACCTGTTCTGAGTTTACCCTGCAATAACCATTCGGGCCATTTGCCATTTTTTATGCCATCATCAGGCAATTGCTCATCTCCAATTAAACGGTTTGGCCATAGGTTGGCTACTTCTATTTGCAACTGGTTTCCTTTTTGTTTCACAACCCTTGTAATATCTACCTGCCAGGGGGTAGTCCATAGCACGCCCAAATCCTTTCCGTTAAGTTTTACACGCGCCAGGTTTTTAACTTCTCCCAAATCAAGAAAAATGCGTTTGTTTTTACTTTTATCATCCACCGCTGAAAGATCAAAGTTATTGCTATAGACCGCTATTCCCGAATAGTATTTTATTCCTTTTTCCCCACGGCTTGTCCAATCCTGCAGTGTATCAAAAATCACTTTTTGCGGTCCACCCCATTTGGGATCAAAAGATACGGTCCATGCATTGTTTAATGTTATCAGGCTTTTGAAGCCAGGGAAATTCTCTTTTCCGTGAACCGTTGTTTTACCCTTTTTGAATACAATAAAAAAACTTTGATAAGGTTCGAACTGCAGAGGGATACGGGTTTGCCCGTTCTCCTGTATAAATTCCGGCAGCGCCCTCATTTCTCCCGTAACAGGATCCCAAAGTTCCGGGCTCCCTTTATCAGACCTGAACACACAATCCGTATTTAAAAGCTCACCCGTTTTATTTGCAATAAAATAAATATCCCAATCTTCAGCAGTACGGTGTGTATAACGCAAATCGCCCGCCCATTCAAAATCTTCCGGTACACCCATATCGTTTAATAACTTTGCGGCTACAGCATATGCGGGGTAAATACCATCTGATTTTGTGCTTATACCAGCGCCCCAGATTACTTTTCCTTTGCCATATACACGCTCCGTCTCATTAGCCGGCACATCCAGATCTCCCCATATGGTTTGGGATAACTGTTTTACCTGTTCATCGCAAGCAGGGTAGCCTGTTAAGCCCGGTGATTTTACAGGCGGAGAGCCAACTACGATAGCTCCTTCATATACCAGTGTTCTGATCTTTTCTAATAACCCGGGTGTCATTGTTTTAACATCGGGCATTATCAATATTTTGTAAGCCGCTCCGCCGGGAAATACGATCTGGTTATCTTTAACGCTTGCAGTAAGCAACTGTGCCGGGGAACATCCATCAAAATTATAACCCCTTCTGTCGCGTACCGGTTCTTCACCGGTAAGTGCGGATAAAGGCGGACGAAAAATATGCGGAGCACCTTCCGGAGTCAAATACAAAATATCCGCTACCGTTCTTCCCTGCTGTAAAATAAACTGGCAGCGGGAGATATACCGGTGATAACCGCCCACCATCGGCCACCAGGTTTGGTTTCTGTCCCAATGCACGCCGTAAGGTCCCATCGTCATACCAGGGCGTAAGCTGTCTGGCAGCACCTGGCTTTGAAAAGTATGGTATACAAAACGGTTAATACCGGTTGCAAAAGCCCAGTCACCCTGCGCTTTCATTGAGCCGGGGTATTGTTTCCAGCCTTCGTTTTTTTCGGCTGTAAAGGCCTCTGCCGGAACGAGTGACTGACCATTTACATGCGCAACCGACACCGCTTCAATACAACTGAATGAAGTATTGAAACCGAAATCTTTACTCCAGAATTCACACATCGGTACATCCGCAATGGCGCCCAGTTCAAGGTCGGCAGTGGGGTTCATATCATAGGGTTCAATAGATAAACCCAGGCCATGGCGGTGACTGTATTTTTTAACCTGCCCGGCATGGTATTCTAATATTAACTCCTGTCCTGTTTGCCGAAGATCCCACAAAAATCTTTCGCTGATTTCGGGACTTTCTATAATAACGCCATCATACACGGGATAAAAAGGCAATGGATCATACCCTCTTCTTTTCATAAATTCCGCTCTAAAGTTTTTTGTCCAGTTTTGTGCCCCCATTTCCCAACTGTCCATGTGCAGGAATTTTAATCCACCTGCAGATTTTTTCCCGGGCTTCCCAATCTTCCTGAAGATCCTGCCTGTATATTCATCAAGATGCTTATTTAAAGCAACCGTATCAAACTTATCTGATTCAAAACCCAGTCCGGGAAAAGGTGCGGGCCGGGTAACAGCGCCGTTGTTGCGTGCACCAAAACGCATGATCGTCCAGTTGCCCTGTGGCGCTTCCCAGTTTAATGTTCCATCTGGCTGCAATTTATCTGTGAGATCCAGAATTTTATTTTTTGAAATGATTGCACCTGCAGGAACATCATCAGCCTCAAAAAAAGAAGGCAGAAAAGGCTTTACACCCGGAACGGATGAGTACGGCGCACGATAGTACAGCGCTTTTTCATCAATGTCTTTTATTTTATCAATAACTGTGGGCTGCGGAAATGCCAGCACAGCAACATCTTCATAAAAATCCTGCCATTGCTTTTTTAATTGAGGTGTAAATCCTCCCTCTCCAAAAAATGGTTTCCTGGGAGGAGGGATTGGAAGCTTTATTTTTTTGTTTTCATTTGCCGATACCGCTACACTTACTGAAACCAGGTGCTGCATAGATTGTTCAGGGGTAACCCATGGACCACCACTTCCCGTCCATCCCGGTCCTATACCCAGGGTCATAGCAATATTCAGCCTCCGGCATTCCTTTTCGGCGTGCTTAAATAATTCAAGCCACCGGTCACTTAAAAAATCTACTTTGCCGCGGGGTACTCCCACATTTACTTCAAGGAATATAAGATTGCCAATGCCTGCTTTGGCCATGGACTCAAGGTCTTTCGTCATTCCCTCCTCCGATAAATTTCCATCCATAAAATACCAGTATACACCGGGTTTGGCCGCATCAGGCGGCTTTACAAATCCCAACCGCAGCGCTCGTATGCCCGATATATCCGCTTTATCGGAACCGGCTATTTTTTTATTACATCCATAGCACAGGAGTACAATAGCTGAAATAAAAACAATTCCCAATTTGCTATTCTGAAGTAAAAACATAAGCTTGCGATTAAAAATATTGTTCAAAATCATCCCATTCCTAATTTGAAATGCTTGCCGCCGGTTGATGTTTCCACCCGGAGATATGATTATCGTGAGAAGTGAAAAGATAGAGGTGAAGGGCAATGCCGTTCGGACGGGGCAATAGTGAATTCACAATTCACTATTCATCTCTCACATTTCTCATCTATGACAACTCTTCTTCAGCATACCTGTACGGTAGCAATTCCAAGCAGTTCTCCAAGTTTTTTTATTTTTGATGCTACATGGCCAATTCCTGCCGCACAATGATGAGCCGGCCCATGCACGTTCCATTGCTCTGCAAATTGTCGTGCACCAATGGAAAACCGGTACCGGCTATTGGTATTACCAATTTCCAGTATAGGACCCGGCACAGATTCCGCCTCGGCAACCAGGAATAATAATTTACCATCCATGGTTTCTACTACCGATAGTAAGGTTACTTTTCCATACCGCACCGACATTTCTACAGAAAGTCCGTTGCCTACCTTGCCATGATACACCTGCAAAGGTTTTACCTTAATCTTCCCCTCTGCAATAGCCAAATGACCGGGGCCATCATGCCCCATCAGTACCACATCGTCATTAAAATCCATTGCATAATATTCCGTAAAGGAGCCGCCGGCCCCAAAGCTGTCCATTATTTTCATGGCCTGGGCGTTTTTGATCTCGTATTCGCCCGCTACCGGAATACCATTGGCGGTAAGCAGCGAATTTCCCAGGATAATGGAGCTCATTGTATCTTCATTTTGCGGGTTTCCTGTGCCTTTATGATAATATGCCATTGAGCCCAGCCTGTACTTATTCACCAGTTGATCAAGCGCTGCCGCTGTTCGTGCAGCCCGCTCCAGTTCAAACTTTGAGCAGTCGGGCTGCACATCAAATATTTCCAGGAATGCTTTTACTTTATCATTTATTTCCGTGTCTGTTACCTGCTGACGTATAAACGAAAGCTCATCCACTTCGATGATTTCTATATGCCCGCCAAATACTGCACAATGCAGCGTTAAATTGGAATAAATATCAAGCATGCCCCCATAATAATTGCCCATAACACCGAGATTATTATGATACATGATATTGGCTACTTTGGCAGCAGCGATCCATTCTTCTATTTCACGCCAGGCAATTGTATCATTATGCAGCATACCCGTAACCTGGTAAAAAGGAATGCCGGAACGTTTAAACACACTGGCAATTTCCGGTACAGGGCAAGCCGAACAAAAGGCCAGCCATTCACCTGTCATACGGGTACGATCTTTTAATGCATTGAACCATTCATAATCTATAGCGGCTTCAGGAGCGAGATTGAGTACGATTACAGGAACTTTTGCTCTTTTTACCACAGGAAGTACAGTTGATGACAATGCATAAGTGGTAACATATAAAAATATAAGATCAACATCTCCCGAACGAAAACGATGCCCGGCATCAAACGCCTTAGCAGGAGTATCTATCAGCCCCAGGTTAATGATCTCCGCGCCAAAATCTTTTAATTTACTTTCTACAACCTGCACATATCCTGAAAGCCTTTCTTCCAATCCTTCAAACTGCGGCCAGTATGCTTCAAGGCCAATTCCAAACAATCCGATTTTAAGGGGAGGGGTCATATTTTTTGATTTCTGATTTAAAATTTAATTACCGCAACAGAAAATGCGTTGAGCCTGACAGCGTCTCCGGACAATTGCTTTTTCGCGGGTTCATTTTCCCCGGTGGTTCCATCTACATAACTCATTTGGGAACCATTTGCTCCTGCAGGCAATTGAAGTTGTATCTCCTCCTGCTGCTTATTGATCAGTAAAAGCTTTTTCCCTTCTTTGGTAATAAATGCCTGTGTAACCAACCCTGGTATGTTTGCATGTGTTTGCACCAATTTATCACCGGGTCCAAAATTATCTTTGAGTAATTTTAGTACCCAAAAGCGTGCATTGGGTTTTCCATTTTCCCAGTTCATCATACTTACCGATGGAAACTGGGTAGGATAACCAACCAGTTGAGATTCACCCGCTGCATCAACCCCAATTTTTGCCAGCTCAAGATAAATATATGCGTACATAGCTCCTGATAAATTCCAGTATGCATCGGGTATAGGCTCGTTAACACCATCTCGCGACAGAATATTACCGATCTCGTTTATAGTGGTAAAAACGTGAGGGGCCAGTCGTTTGCGTATATTTTCTATATACCGTACCCTGTCTAAGAAACCATTCGCCTGGTTGAAAAATGAATACTGATAGGTGCCGATCGGTTGCTTATTATTATCCGGTGAGCCATAAAAATGGTATGAAATACCCTCTAACTCAATTCCTGGTTTATGATTTTTAGGGTTAAGAAAATATTCGAACCATTCCGGATCTTTTTCGAAAGCAAGCGACATACCGATAAACTTTGTTTCGGGAGATATTTTTTTTAAAGCGAGGACAATATTATCATAAATCCTGGTATACAATTGCGGCGTTATGTGATGTTCAAGATCAGGCTCATTCAACACTTCCCAATAAGGTATTTTATAGTAATGACCTGATTTATGAAACTTCCCCAATTCATCGGTAAAACCTCCTTTGGTGTACCAACTAAATAATCGCACATAATAATGGGTTAACTCAGACAAAGAAGAATCCCGCAGTTCAGTTCCCTGATTATAATTCCAGGAAGTTTGGTAAGCATTATCCGGATAAGTTACATCCGCATCCGTCTTCCACATCCAGGCGGGAGTAGTACTGAAATTGATCACAACGGAATGTCCTTTTGTGGCTTCCATAAAAGCCCCCATCGTGCTATCCAGGTAAGTGAAATCCCAAAAGGTTTCGTTGGCCGTTGGCCGCTTTAATTCTGCTACGGCCATTTTAGGATAGGGAAACCATGGAACATACCTGACATAATCGGCTCCTAATTCTTTTAATGCCTTAAAAGTGGATTTATGTATAGGCGAACTATTCCTCACCATTGGATTTTCAACCAACTGTAAGGTTGGCGTTGTTTTGGATACAACAATCGTTTTGCTCCAATCAATTGAAATGCTATTATTTTGTGCCTGAAGATTTTTAAAAGACAGAAGCACGATTGTTGCAATGAGAACCATTCGGAGAACAGCAAAAAAAAGATCTTTTTTCATATAGCGTATTGTTTAAATTATCTTAATACAGGTAATAGCGCAAACGGAGTACTGTGAGATATTTTTGTAAGAAACTTTTTACCGGGTATGAATGTATTATAGAATAAAATAAAGCAGATACACAATTTGATATTTCAGATACATATCCTGATACTTTTTGCCGCATGATCAATTATTATAAATACCTGCCTACCAGCTCTGAAGATGAAAGCTGGGGATTGCATGTTTTGAACACGGGTTGTAACCGGATCAATAAAAATGAAACTTATCCTTCCATACAGCATCCTGCCCATCACTATTTTAACTGGAACAAGGGCCGCATACTGGATGAATACCAGGTTATTTATATTGCAAAAGGTGAAGGACTTTTTGAATCTGCGGGCTGCAAACAGCACATGGTAAAAGAAGGAACGGTTTTGTTGTTATTCCCCGGCGAATGGCACCGGTTTAAACCCAGCCAGGAAACAGGCTGGGATGAATATTGGGTAGGCTATAAAGGAGCGATCATGGAAAATCTTGTACAGCAACAATTTTTTTCTGCCCAAAAAGCCATTTTACACATCGGGATTAATGAAGTCATTATTGACCTGCTGGAAACAATCATTGAAAAAACAAAAACGGAAAAAACAGGTTACCAGCCGCTGGTGTCGGGGATAATAGTACATCTGCTGGGAGAAATTCATTCGCTTACAAAACAGGGTGAATTTGAGCCTGAAGACATTACGGAATCCATCATCAACAAAGCCAGGGTTATTTTCAGGACTAATATAGATCATGAAATGGCAATAGAAAAGACTGCGGAAGAGCTAAATGTAAGTTATGCATGGTTTCGCAAAGCTTTTAAAATGTACACCGGTATTGCACCTCACCAGTATTTATTACAACTGAAGATTGAAAAAGCGAAAATGTTGCTGACTGATTATTCAACATCAATAAAAGAAATAGCGTTTAATTTGAATTTTAATTCCGCCTACTATTTTTCAAAATTATTTAAAGAAAAAACAGGTGTTTCTCCCGTGCAGTTCAGAAACAACATGCATGGCAAAAGAAAGTAAATGGACGGGGTTCGGCCTATTGTGCAGGAATGATTACGCGACACTATAGTATAATAAATGACCTGTATCCGTACGTTTTCAGGGAATATCTACTTTTTCGCCAAGAAATTTTGGTTCTGCTCCAAATAAATAATCAATAAATACTTTTACCCTGGCCAGCTTTTCGCGAACCTGCACTTTAAAGCCGGCACGTGTTCCCACATCTCTGGCATTAAAGCCAATGGCCGCAATGCCTTCCCTGGAAGCGATGTAAATGGCTCTTTCATTTTGAAAAGGCTGGGAGATGACCGTTACAGAATCCTGGCTGAAAATGGCTTTTAAACGAACCATCGAATCAAAAGTCCGGAAACCCGCATAATCGGAATAAATACAGGATGAATCAATGCCCGCTTTTAATAAATCCGCCCGCATTAAAGCCGGTTCATTATAGTATATGCTGCTGTTATCACCGCTGATGATAATGTAGTTGATTTTACCTGCCCTCAGCAAACTAACGGCTGCATCAATGCGGTAGGTATAATAAGGATTAAGATAGCCTGCCACAAGGTATTTGGAAGTGCCGGGCAATAAACCCGTTTTATTATACGGTATAGCTTCTATGCTGGAATACAATTTTCCTTTGGCCGCATTTGTAATAACCCGGTCGCTGAAAAAAATGGCCAGAAGCAAGATAATCAGCAACACAGAAAGATAAATGAATATGATCCTGACTTTACGCATTAGGGTTGAATAACGATGATGTCCGGTTGACCTGTGTGCTGGCAATATACAAAAAGACACCCAAAAAGTTTTGAATCCGCTGATCTTTATAAAGTAGTTAACAGTATTGCAGCGGCATTCCCGATCCGTTATTTAAACCCATACTTTCTCATATACCTTTCATATAACTGCGTTTGTTTGCTGGCAAGATTTACCTCCCGTCCCTGTATAAATGCATGAGTGATAATGCTGGTACGCATATCAAGAATGTCTCCTTCACTTATCACAATATTGGCGTCTTTTCCTGCTTCAATGGAACCTGTTTTGCCGGCAATACCCAAAATTTCAGCGGCATTTAAAGTAATGGCGCTCAATGCTTCTTCTTTGCTCAACCCATATGCTGCCGCCGTACCCGCATTAAAAGCCAGGTTACGGTAACGGGCATTGCTGGCATCGTCATTCAAGGCAAACAATACCCCGGCGTTTTGCAACACAGCCGGCGTTTTAAAAGGCTGATCAAAGTCTTCGTCTTCTGTTGATGGTAAATTATGTTCGGCATTTAATATAACGGCTATATTGTTTTCTTTCAGCAGCGGAGCAATTTGCCAGCTTTCTTCTCCCCCAACTATAACAACATCAAATTCAAACTCTTTTACAAAATCAATGGCTACCAGCATTTGTTTTACCTGGCCGGCATGCACAAACAGTTTTTGTGTTTTATCAAAAAGACCTTTTACCGCTTCCAGCTTCAGGTTGGTGGCGGCATGCGTAGCTTCCTGCAGGTAGGCCCTGGCTTCCCTGAAAAAATTTTTTATCTCTTCAATTTTTTCAAGCGTCTTTTGGGCAATATCCTCCGGTTGAGCAGGCGTTGGCGGAGCAGCACCAGAACGGCGGGGTGCAGCAAAAGACGGGAGATTAATATGCATACCATTATCGGTTGCGTACGCGGCATCTTCCCAGTTCCATGCATCTAACTGCACTACAGACGAGGAACCGCTGATCGTTCCACCCTGGGGCACAGTGCCGGCTAATAATATACCATTTGCTTTCAATACATTGATCATGGAAGAAGCCGCATTATAGGCTACAATAGACCTGATATTCGGGTTAAGATCGCCGAGCTCACGGTAATCATTGGAGCCACGCACACTGCCGGAAATTTCTTTTAATCCAAGATCAGATTGCGGAAGGATGAGCCCCGGGTACACTTGTTTGCCTTTGGCATCAAACACTTTCACATCGCCCTGCGGCACTGCAATATTTGTTCCCACCCGAACGATCTTTCCATTGTTTATTTCTATTGTAGCATTGTCTGTTACCTGCCCGTTTCCCACATGCACCGTACCGTTGGTAATAAACAATAATCCTTTATATTCTTTTGCGGGATACACATCGTCCTGCGCCTGTGCAAACAGCGCGAAAGAAAGTATAGCTAACAGGAAATATATTTTTGTCATACTTTTTTTTTAAAATGGAGCAATGAAAGGGAATGATTGCTATTGCATATTATTTTGCTCATCCTCATCACCATGATCATCCCTGCAACTCAATGTTATATAAGTGCTTGGCTTAAATGCTGCAACGGGTGTTCCCGATTTTTTTTCGGCGGTCATTTTTTGAATAATACGGTTACGTTCTTCAGCAATAGTACGCCGCAATTGCAGGTCATGTTCAAGATCAAAATACACAGTGCCATCTACAATTGTTTTTTCGGGTTTGGCATAAATGCTCAGCGGGTTGTTGCTCCATAATACCAGGTCGGCATCCTTGCCGGTTTTAATGCTTCCTGTTCTGTCATCAACATGCAGGGCTTTGGCAGGGTTGATGGTAACCATCTTCCATGCTTCTTCTTCCGTTACGCCGCCATATTTTACTGTTTTGGCGGCTTCCTGGTTCAGGCGCCTGGCCATTTCCGCATCATCCGAATTGATACAAACATTCAATCCCATTTTTTGCATTATGGCCGCATTATAGGCAATAGCATCAGCCACTTCCATTTTATAACCAAACCAGTCTGCAAAAGTGGATACATTCGCGCCATGCGCTTTCATTTTATCCGCTACTTTATATCCTTCCAATATATGTGTGAAGGTATTAATGCGGAAACCGAATTTTTCTGCCACCCGCATGGTATAGGTTATTTCGCTTTGTACATAAGAATGACAGGTGATAAACCTTTTTTTATGCATGATCTCCACCAGCGCATCCAGCTCAAGATCTCTTCTTACCGCAGCAAAAGGATTTGCCGCCTGCTTCTTTTTTCCTGTAGCGACGGAAGCCTTTTTCAACGCATTTTCATAATCAACAGCCCTTTGAAAAGCATCGGTGAGCACCTGCTCCACGCCCATTCTTGTATCGGGGAAACGGTTGTTGGCAGGTGATGTGGTACGCTTTACATTTTCACCCAATGCAAATTTGATGAAAGGATCCGCATTTTTAAATTTCAATCCTTCATCATCTGCACCCCAGCGCAGTTTTATCAGTTGCGTTTGCCCCCCAATGGTATTGGCAGAGCCATGCAGTATATGCGAAGCTGTAACTCCCCCGGCAAGCTGCCTGTATATGTTGATGTCATCGGGATTTAAGTTATCGCCTATCCGCACTTCCGAGGTAACGGACTGTGCTCCTTCATTAATGGAAACAGTAGCGATGTGCGAATGTTCATCAATAATACCTGCCGTAAGGTATTTGCCTGTTGCATCTATGATTTTGGCTCCGGAAACATTGGAAATATTTTTACCTATCCGCACAATCTTTCCATCCTTTACGAGCACATCCGTATTTTCTAAATTTCCTTCTGCTTCGCTGGTCCAGACCGCAGCGCTCTTAAAAAGCAGCGTTTCCTGTTTGGGTAATTCATCCCAGCCATAACTGCCAAAGGGATAAGTAATCTTTGCCATCGGTAAGTCCTGCTGAACCGCGGCGGTATCTGGTTTTATAGTTGTTGTTTTAGAAAAAAGGGCGGTCCATAACAGGCTGTTGCCATCCGCATCGGCACCATTGCCTTTCCATGAACTATCATCGTTTACCACGCCGCTCAGCCGTATAACCGATTTTGATTTTTTATTGGGTTTAAAACCCAGGCTTACCAACTTGCCGTTAAAACTGAATTTAACAGGGAGCGTATCGGTATTGATGATATTGGCAGCACGTGCATTTTTAACGTCAATAGTATAATTAATATCTCCCTTTCCGGAATGCAATACAAGGGTATATATTCCCTTTATATCATTCCACTCCGCATCCTGTACCGTATATTTTTCACCCTGCACCCAATTTTGATAAACAATGGACTGCTCTTTAAATATGGGCCCCGAAGCAATCAAAAAATTGGCCAGTTTGCCTGCTTCAATGCTGCCCACTTTATCATATACACCCAACAGGGTTGCCGGTGTTTTGGTTAATGCTTCCAATGCTTTCTGCTCACTCAGCCCGTTATCAATGGCTTTGCGGATATTGGGCAAAAACTGTTTGGGGTCGTTTAAATCGGCCGGTGTCAAACAAAAAATAATTCCCGCCTTTTCAAAAGCAGCGGCGTTTACAGGCGCCATCTCCCAATGTTTTAAATCGTTTAGTGAAACAAGGCGGGCATTATCGGGGTCTTCCACATCCATTGCATGCGGGTAATTAACGGGTAAAATAAATGCAGCTTTGGTAGCCGCTATTTCTTTTATGCGCTGGTATTCATTGCCGCCTCCCTTAATGATATACTGCACGCCAAATTCATCCCCGATCCTGTCTGCACGTATATCAGCCCACTTGTCGCCGGCATCAAATACCTGCGGCAGTTGCTGGTTATTGTTCCAGGCCTGCAGGCTGAGGTTTACGCCTTCGGCAGTTGGATTGCTCTTATACCAGGCCGCATCAAGGTAGCTTTGGCGCAATAAAGCAATTGCGCCCATGAGGCTGGTAGGATAGCTTTGAGTAGAGGTCCCTTTGCTGAAAGAATAATGGGCTGATGCTTTTTCTTTTACAATAACGAGGTTTTCTTTTTTATCTGCCAGGGTAACCAATGTTCCCGTACCGCGTGCAATACCATCCTTGCGATGCGTTAGCACCGTACCAAAACCAATATCCCTGAAGTTTTTTGCTTTATCATTATCCGCCTCAAACAATGCAGCAGCGTCTGCATCCGCCTTAATGGCCTGGTTCCAGCCATAAGCACCTTTTGTATTGGAAGTTAACTGTGCAGGAGCGCTGTAACTGAACCCGCCCCCACTGCGCCGGGGCGCGGGTATACCATAATCGCTGTACAGGTCAATAAATGAAGGAATAATATATTTTCCCTTACAATCCACCACAATGGCATCTTTGGGAACAGCAATATCATTTCCAACTGCAATGATCTTTCCTTTTTGTATGAGCAGTGATGCATTTTGCAAAGTGGTTTGCGCATCCTTTACTATAGTAGCATGGGTAAAAATATAGGTCCCGCTCCGCTCATCGGCAACACCGTTTACCGGAAAGGTTTGTTGCGCATATACTCCGCTCATTACAGCACAGCAAAACCATGAGAAAATTAATTTTTTCATCAGCAGATGTTTTAAATAAATATATGAGGTTGAAAGGTAAGTTAAAATTGTTTTTTAGGGCGTCCGTCTATGCTTTACAAATATTAAATGAGTATCAAAAGCAGCGCCTGATCTCCTATCCCCGTATTCCTGTAACCTTTTTTTGAAAAATCCCTTGCCAGCCCGGAAATAAACCTTCAGGTCAAAATTTCATGCATAACATTTTTAATATTTACGCATATTTCAATGAGAAAGCAATTATTATTTACATTGGTCCTCTTCATTTCCCTTTTTTCATGCTCGGAAAAGAAGATTTCCGATACACGAACTGCATATACCGATCAGCCCTACCAGCAGGATTATAGCATTAAATATAATATAACAGACACCGGTACTATATTATATAAAGTTTCCGCTGATCGTAACGGCGTTATCCAAATCCTTTCTTCCCAAGGTTTGCTCCACCCCTTTTCAGGAGCCATGCTTTATCCCGGAGCGCTTGTGCCCGATGACACTTACCGGCCCATGAAGGATAGAAAGATTGCCGCCATCGGTTTATACCAGCATCAACTTGTATACCTCGATGATAAAGCCGTACTCAGCAATGCATGGGCGGGAAATTTATATTCCAAACATGGTTTACCCGATGCCGCTGTTTTTGCCGGAGGGGATGATTTCGCTTTTTTAATCTCTGACGGAAGTTCGTTGCAATACCTTAAAAATTCACAGGCGCTTTGGCAAAACAAAAGCGGTGAGCAGGTACTTGATATTGTATATGACAGCACAAAGCACGCTTTTTTAGTGCTTACCCCCCAACAAATATTTTCTTTTTCGCCTGCAGACAAAAATTATACCACCCTGTTTAAGGCAGACAGTCTTACGTGCTTTACCATAGCAAATAATGGAAAAGATATTGTGGCAGGTACCCATAATGGTTATATCGTTATTGATGCATCTACAGGAAAACAAAAGGGAGAAATAAACAGGAAGCTGCCCTGGACAGAACTTACTGCTGTTACGGAAATAGAGGGCAAACTCTGGTTCGGTTCAAAAAGAGGGGCTTTTATGCTTAAAGAAGATGGTAAGTTCAACTACTATGCTTCCAAACGATGGCTCCCCTCCGATAATGTAAAGCAAATCGTTAAAGGCGGAAAAGACAACGTACTCATTTTGACCGATGCAGGATTAGCGAAAATCTTTTTTACAGCAATGACACTGGAAGATAAGGCCGCTTTCTTTGATAAACAGGTAAGACAAAGGCATATCCGCAACGGCTTTAATGCTACGCTCGCCGGTATGAAAGACGGGAACCTGGGAACAGGTCATATGGAAGATTCGGATAATGATGGTTTATGGACCTCTATGTATCTCGGCGCAGAGGCTTTCCGCTATGCGGTTACCAAATCACCGGAAGCTTTACAAAATTGCCGCGAATCGCTGGACGCCATGGAACGCCTTTATTCCGTTAATCCTGTAAAGGGTTTCCCTGCACGTTCATATGAAAGGAGAGGGTATAAGCTCCACGACCCCGAAAAATGGATCCCTGCACCCGATCCTGAGTGGGACTGGAAATCAACCACCAGCAGTGACGAGGCTATTGGTCATATTTTTGTTTTTGCCGTCCTGGCAGAACTGGTAGATGATGAGGATATAAAAAAGAAGTCGGTAGCGCTGATAGATTCACTGATGCAGCATGTTGTGGATAATGATTTTTACCTGGTAGACTGGGATGGGAAACCCACCCTCTGGGGGAAATGGAATCCGCAATATGTAAATGCAAGGCCAAAAAATGTAGGCGATAGAAAAATCAACTCATCCAATATCATTGCCATGCTGCAAACGGCATATCATTTTACCAAAAAAGAGATCTACAAGGAAAAGGCCTTTGAGTTGATGAACAAGCATGGTTACCTCGAAAACCTGATGCGTCCCATGAAAGAAATTGGCCAAGCACCTGCAGATGCAGACGACTGGAGTAAAATGTTGTCGCAGGGGTGGAATCATTCAGACGATGAAATGTATTTCCTGGGATACTGGGGTTTGTACCGTTATGCTTTCAACGATACCCTCAAAGAAAAATATAAAGAAGCCATTATTGATCACTGGGAGGTAGAAAGACCCGAGAAAGAAGGCGCCTGGAATATTTTTACCGCGCTTACCGGTGCAAAAGAATTTGATCTGAAGGAAGCCGTATGGTATTTACAGGAGTATCCCCTGGATATGATCGGCTGGACGGTACAAAATAGTGAAAGAAAAGATATAGAGCTGGTAGAACCCAATTTCCGCGGGCAAACAACCAAAGAAGTATTGCCACCGGATGAACTGGATATCAGCAGGCATAATGGCAACAGGTTTGATTTGAATGGCGGACGCAACGGCAACAGCGAGTATAGCGCCGGTGACATATGGCTGCTCCCTTACTGGATGGGCCGATACCTTGAGGTGATCAATGCGCCGGCCAATAAATAAACCTCATCATTAAGCTGGTTTAAAATACGGCAAATGAAAAAATGGTTACCGGCATGCATAGCTATCCTGGGATTGGTTTCCTGTTTGCAGGAAAAGCCGGAACAAGATCAGCATGAACAGGCATATACCGATGTGCCCTACCTGCAGGATTACAGCATTAAATATGATATAGCCGACAGTGGCATTAATCTATACAAAGCGTACGCCGACCGCAATGGCGTTATACAGGTCCTTTCTTCCAAAGGTTTGCTGCATCCCTTTTCCGGCGCCATGCTTTATCCCGGAACGCTGGTGCCCGATGACAGCTACCACCCTATGAAGGATAAGAAGATCAGCGCCATGGGTATATACCGGCATCAACTGGTATACCTTGATGATAAAGCCGTGCTCAGCAATGCATGGGCTGGCAGGGTGTATATAAAACACGGTCTTGCCAACGCCAGTATTTTTTCCGGCGGCAGTAATTTTGATTTCCTGATATCGGATGGCAGTGCCCTGCAATATCTTAAAGACGCGCAGGTGCTGTGGGAAGGCAAAAGCACGGAGCGGGTATTGGATATCATATCCGACAGCGTAAAGCATCGCTTTTTGGTGCTTACCCCTGCGCAAATATTTTCCTTTTCGCCTGCTGATAAAAGCTCTACTTCCTTGTTTGCAGCAGACAGTCTTACCTGCTTTAGCCTGTCCAACGGCGGGAAGGAGATAGTGGTGGGTACCCGTAACGGTTATATCGTTATAGATGCAGTTACCGGCAAGCAAAAAGGCGGGGTGAACAGAATGCTGCCCTCGACGGAACTTACCGCTGTTGCTGAAATAGATGGGAGTTTATGGTTTGGTTCCGCCAAAGGCGCTTTCATGCTGAAAGACGATGGCAAATTCAATTACTACACATCTAAACGGTGGCTCCCTTCAGATGATGTAAAGCATATTGCTGAAGGTGATGGAAGCAGCGTGCTGGTGCTGACGGGCGCCGGGTTGGGAAAGATCAGCTTTATGCAGATGACCCTGGAGGAAAAAGCGGCTTTTTACGACAAACAGGTAAGGCTTAGACATATACGATATGGTTTGTATTGTGATGTGGCGAACCTGGAGGATGGTGATCTTTCCACTGCCACACTAAAACCACGTGACAGTGATAATCTCTGGACTGCCATGTACCTCGGCGGCCAGTTGTTCAGGTACCTGGTTACTCATCAAGCGGAAGCGAAGCAAAATTGTATCGAATCCTTTGAAGCAATGGAGAGGCTGTATACAATACATGATATTCCCGGTTTTTTTGCCCGCTCCTTTGAGCGGCGGGGTATAATGCCTTTCAAAAATGAGTATCGTCCCTACCTGCAGCATTACTGGTACCCCGGTTATCAGAACACCATTAGCTGGAGGCATGCCGCTGATACGGAGTGGGACTGGAAAGGCGCGCCCAGCAGCGATCAAACCGTTGGACAAATGTTTGCACTTACCTTGCTGGCCCAATATATGGATGATGAAGGGATAAAGAAGAGGGCCATACAATTAATGGACGGGCTAATGTCACATATTGTTGACCATCAGCTCCGGCTGGTTGATCATGACGGAAGGGCTACGTTATGGGGAATCTGGCATCCGGAATATGTGAACCGTTTCCCGGAAATGGTGGGCGACAGAAAATTATATTCTTCCAACATTATCGCTTTTCTGCAAACCGCCTGGCATTTTACCGGGAAAGAAAAGTATAGAAAAGTTGCGGAAGATCTTCTGTACCGGCACGGATACCTCAAAAATTTAACGCGTCCTTTTGCAGCCATAGGAAAGGCACCTCCTGAAGCGGACGCCTGGAGCAGAACCTTGTCGGCAGAATGGAACCATTCGGATGATGAAATGTACTTCCTCGCTTACTGGGGTTTGTATCCTTATGCGCTGGACGACTCGCTGAAAGAACAATACCGGAGCGCCATACGGGATCACTACGAAATAAAAAAGCCTGACAAAAACGCCCTTTGGAATTTTTGCTACGCCCTTACCGGCGCCGGCGATTTTAATTTGCAGGAAAGCATCTGGCATTTAAAAGAAATGCCATTGGATATGATCGAATGGTCAATGCATAACAGTCATCGCGCAGACATCAGATATATGGAAGAAAATTTCCGGGGGCAAACCACCACGGAAGTGCTGCCTCCCGATGAACGGCCGGAACAGAAACACAACCGGAATCTCTTTACATTAGACGTGCAGTATAAAGGGCATAGCGAGCAGGGCGCCGGCGATACTTACTTATTGCCTTACTGGATGGGCCGATACCTTGAAGTGATCAGGGCGCCGGAGAAGAAATAAAGCGGAAAAAGTTTCGAAACATCACCTTTTTGTATTGATTTCACCGGTGCATGCATACAACATAACGTTCACCCATAACCGTTTTAATAAAACTTTATATATTCTTTTATACCATCGGCACAATTTTCGCGTTTTGCTCACTCCCCGTTCAGTTTATAAATAATTGAATGTTCTCATAAGTACCAAACGCGAAATAATGTCTGTATGAGCCCCCTGGTCCGCAATATATCTTTTTTACTTTTGCCGGGTATCGTTTGCCTGCTCGCTCATTTTACCGGCTTGTCCCAAACCGGCCCAACTGCTTTACAGTTTAGCTCATTTGAAGCTGAGCTTCTGAATAAAAATGCAGTTCAGTTAAAGTGGGGATTTGTGCAGCAGGGAGGAGACAATATTCATTTTATTATTGAACGCTCTGCCGATGGCATTGCTTTTCAACCCCTGTACAAAACCGGGTCTTCTTTAGGTGCTAACGAGGCAAATTATCAGTATACCGATCATGTCTCTATAAAGGACAGCGTTTTTTACAGGATAGCACGACTGGCAGGAAACGGGAAAAAAACTTTTTCCGCCGTTCAAAAAATTTATTTGCCCCGACACCCAAAGGCGGAGGTGGTTGTTATGCCCAACCCCGTATTTAACAATGCTTCGCTAATCATCAATGATGAAGGGCTGGGTGAAATTTCCTGCATTTTGTATGATATGACCGGCAAAAATATACGAAGCTACCAACTCAGAAAAACCACGGCTTATATGCAGCAGATATTAGATATGTACAGCGTGCCCAAAGGAGAATATATTTTAAGCATCCGTGGCGCCACGATCAACGAGTCCAAAAGAATTCTAAAACAATAGAAGAACTATCTTTGCCGGATATGATGATCAAGAAGTCTTTTGTGGCAATTGTATTAGCAGGCCTGCTCCCTTTAACCTGTTATTTTCTCCTGAAACATTTTAGTGCGCAAGCTGTAGTTATGCCAAAGCGCTTTTTTTACGACAGCGTACAAAACAATACGTCTTACGGCAAAACCACTTCCGACACCATTTGGCATAAAGTAAGGAACTTTAGTCTTACCAACCAGCTCGGAAAACAGGTTTCCCTCAGCGATTTAGAGGGGAAAATTATAGTGGCTGATTTCTTTTTTACTTCCTGCCCCAGCATTTGCCCAACATTAACCCGCAATATGAAACGCCTGCAGGATGCTTTCAACAAAACAGATACCATCGTCAGGTTCCTTTCGTTTAGTGTTGACCCTGTAAGGGATTCGGCTCAAAAGCTAAAAAAATATGCGGATAAATATGGTATCAATCACGATACCTGGTGGATGCTTACCGGCGACAAGGAGGAAATATATGATATTGCAAAAAAAGAATTCAAGGCCAATATTGCCGACACTAAAGTAGATACCAACTTTATTCATACTGAATATTTTTTTATCCTGGATAAGGACAGGGTAGTGCGGGGCTGGTATAATGGTATGGACAGCATTCACCTGAATAAATTAGCCAGCGATGTGGTATTGCTTATGCTGGAAAAGGATAAAAAGAAAAAACGAAGGCTTTTTGGAAATTAAGGCTTTTTAAAAATTAATAATAATAAAACATCAGGCATAACAGAGATGAGCGCAGAGAACATGCTTCAGCCCCAAATAACAAAGAATGATAAATTAGCCCGTTTGGTGATTGGTGTTGTTTCCTTTGTAATATTTACAGCAATCGTATTGTTAAGCAAAATAAAAATAGAGGCGAACCTGGGGTTTGATGTGCATGTTTTTGCTTTAATAAATGCTTTAATAAACTCCTTTGTATCCATTTTACTCATTGCCGGCCTTATTGCAGTAAAACGCCGCAATTATCTTTTACACAAAAAAATAATGCTGGGCGCCATTATTCTTTCCGTGCTGTTCCTCGTTTCTTATATCTGCCATCATTTGTTTGCTGGCGAAACCAGGTTTGGCGACCTAAACCATGATGGATTGGTAAGCGATGCGGAAAAATCGGCAGCCGGTTCGCTAAGGATCTTCTACTATATTATTCTTGGTACGCATATCCCGCTCGCAGGTATTATACTACCCTTTATTTTATTTACCGCTTACAGGGGTTTGACAGCAGAATTTCCCCGGCACAAAAAAATTGCACGCATTACCTGGCCGGTTTGGCTGTATGTTTCTGTAACAGGTGTACTGGTGTATTTATTGATAAGTCCTTACTATTAATATACTGCCCTCTGGTGATTTCCAATTGCATAAATTGACATAAATCAATTTCAATTTTTCAATAATTTTAACCTTTAATTCATTCGTTTTTTATAGCGGACTTTATCTTTGCAACAATTGATTTTAACCTGAAATAACCGAGTTATAAATCCTGCGGCAGTATACAGCACTGCTGCATTTCAACAAACAATTTCCCTAAGTCATGATTCAACATTTAAGAAAACAAAGGAGAACTGTAGCCTGCTTCCTGCTTCTTGGCTTTTTGAATATCATGACCTTTTTACCTGCGAGCCGGGCGGAAGACAATGCCGTTCATCTGAGCTATCCCGTGTTTAAAAGCGGTGACTGGAATGCGGTTTATGAACAGGATGACAACACACCTTCCACCATGCTTGAACTGCTCCTGGAAGATATTGCAGGATTGCAGGACAAGCTTCCCGATCATGAAAAGCCCGGCTTCAATGCACATTTTTTTAATTCCAAGAACAGGATAAACGCCTGCTTTTTCCAGCATTTCATTGTACCACCCGGTATTCCTGAAGTTCAGCCGGTGCTCATTGCAAAACACGACTTTCCTGAAGCTTCCTACGCAGGCAGGCTTCCCCTTCTGCAACGTCATAATTTTATTTTCAGACTTACCCCTTTTTGAGGTTGTGAATCATTTCATGCGTTATTGCATGCTGCTTACTGTTCACAATTCATTTTAATTCCCGTCAGCAGATCGGGTTTGTGTTATTCATTTTTAAATACAACTCTAAAGGATGAAAAATATATGGTATATACTTGCCGGCATTTTTATGGCAGGATGTTCGGTTAAGGGAAATGTTCAGGATAATAAAGATCTGCCCCAGTTGCCTGTTATAGAAGTATCGCTTAAAGACACTTCCTTGCACCATGATTATGTAACGAGCATTGAAGCGGTGAAAAATGTAGAGATCCGCACCAGGGTCCAGGGATTTCTGAATAAGATATTTGTAGATGAAGGACAGGTAGTGAAGAAAGGACAATCTCTTTTCCAGTTAGATGACAAGGAATTTGTAATTGCGCTCTCCAAAGCAAAAGCAAATGTAAACAATGCCGAAGCCGAAGCAAGAACCGCCGAAGTAGAGCTGCTGAGGGTAAAAGGCTTATTAGCGAAAGAAATCGTATCGCCTACCGAAAAGGATATGGCGGAAGCCAAATATAAGGCTGCACAGGCCAAGGTGGAAGAAGCGATGGCTGCTCAAAAGAAAGCGGAAACCAGCCTTTCCTATACATTTATACATTCTCCGTTCGATGGCATTATTAACCGCATCCCGTTTAAAGCCGGCAGCGTGCTTGATGCCGGCGCCCTGCTCACCACTATCTCAGACAATCATGAAGTATACGCTTATTTTAATGTTTCGGAAAATGAATACCTGAACTACCGGAAAACGGCAACAGAAAGCAGGAACAACAATATCAGCCTGCTGCTCGCCGACGGAACAGCATATCCTTATTCGGGGAAAATTGAAACCGTGGAAGGTGAATTTGATGAAAGCACGGGCTCTATCGCGTTCAGGGCAAGGTTTCCCAACCCTTCCAGGCTGCTGAAGCATGGCGCATCGGGTAAAGTAAGACTTACGATCAATGCCGGCGATGCTTTGATCATCCCCCAAAAAGCCGTATTTGAAATACAGGATAAAAGTTACGTATTCGTAGTAAACGCCGACAATACGGTGAAAATGACAACCGTGGTGCCACAGGCAAGAATAGCGCAATCTTATATTATCAAGGAGGGCCTGAACAAGGGAGATAAAATCGTATACGAGGGCGTACAGCGTCTCCGCGAAGGTGCCCGCATACAACCCATTCTTATACACAGACAATCATAACGGCCAAATCTGCATAGCAACAGAATGATGGATCATACAGACCCTGCTGCGCATCCGACGACCGGATGGAGCAAGCCAGGCTGTTAGGACAAAGCGGGGCTGTAGGATGTTTGCTTTAAAACAATGAGGTAAAGCCCCTGCTTTTTATTCCTGGATGCCAAAAACCATTTAAAAACCGATCTGTACAACAACCTCTTTTATGATAGAAACTTTTATCAGGCGACCCATATTGTCGCTGGTTATTTCATTGATCATTACTCTACTGGGCGTGCTGGCACTGTTTAACTTACCCATTACACAGTTCCCCGATATTGTGCCACCCTCGGTAACGGTAACAGCAAGATATACAGGCGCCAATGCCCAGGTATGCGCCGATGCGGTTGCCACGCCGCTGGAAAGGGCAATTAACGGGGTGCCGGGCATGACCTATATGAATACGGTGACCAGCAACAACGGAGTAACCCTCATAACCATTTCTTTTAAAGTGGGCACGGATCCCGACCAGGCAGCGGTAAATGTGCAGAACAGGGTAACCACCGTGCTGGATGAACTCCCCGAAGAAGTGATAAAAGCGGGCGTTGTAACGGAAAAAGAGGTGAACAGCATGCTGCTTTATCTCAATATCGTGAGT
This sequence comes from Agriterribacter humi, assembly GCF_009192765.1. Lineage (GTDB taxonomy): Bacteria > Bacteroidota > Bacteroidia > Chitinophagales > Chitinophagaceae > Agriterribacter > Agriterribacter humi. The sequence continues at coordinate 47,016 of NZ_VOHQ01000004.1, forward strand.
GAAGACACCACGATGGATGAGCAGTTCATTTTTAACTTCACCGACATTAATGTGCTAAAAGAACTAAAGCGCATTGATGGCGTGGGATTCGTTGAAATAATGGGCGCAAAGGATTATGCCATGCGGGTTTGGCTGAAACCCGACCGCATGCTGGCGTACAATGTGTCGGCAGATGAAGTGATTGCAGCCCTCCGCAGCCAGAATGTGGAAGCCGCTCCCGGCAAAACCGGTGAGGGCTCGGGCAAGCAATCCAATGTACTGGAGTATGTTTTGCGCTACACCGGTAAATTTTCGGAGCCGGAGGAATATAAAAATATTGTTTTACGTGCAAATGAAGATGGGTCGATACTCCGGCTACGGGATGTAGCCGGGGTTGAATTCGGTGCGCTCAGCTACAGCATGGTTTCCAAAACAGATGGTAGGGCCTCGGCATCTATTATGATCAAACAACGGCCGGGGTCTAATGCAAGAGAGGTGATCAGTAACATTAAGGCGCGCATGGCGGACCTGAAAGAATCTTCTTTTGTACCCGGTATGGATTACAATTTCGCATATGATGTATCGCGTTTTCTCGACGCTTCCATCAGCGAGGTATTAAAAACATTACTGGAAGCTTTTGTGCTGGTGTTTATCGTGGTTTTTCTGTTCCTGCAGGATTTCCGTTCCACGCTTATTCCTGCACTGGCTGTACCTGTAGCACTTATTGGTACCCTTGCCTTTATGCTGGCGCTGGGCTTTTCCATCAACCTGCTTTCACTTTTTGCACTGGTGCTTGCCATTGGCATTGTGGTAGACAATGCCATAGTGGTGGTGGAAGCAGTGCATGTAAAAATGACGGAAGATCACATGGGAGCAATGGATGCCACGATTGCCGCCATGAAAGAGATAACTGGCGCTATTTTGGCCATTACACTGGTCATGTCGGCCGTTTTTGTACCGGTAGCGTTCCTGTCGGGGCCGGTAGGTGTTTTTTACAGGCAGTTTTCCTTGACCCTTGCCATTGCTATCGTAATATCGGGCATCAATGCCTTAACGCTTACCCCGGCGCTCTGCGCGCTGATGCTGCGGCATCCTGCACCGGCAACGAAAAAAAAGAAAAGCCCCGTACAGCGTTTTTTTTCCGGGTTCAATAAAGCTTACAATAGCACGCAGGGCAATTATCAGCACCTGATAAAATACCTCGCAGGCAGAAAAGCGGTAACCATGGGCCTGCTGGTCGTTTTCTTTGTGGCTACATGGGGCAGCAGTGCTGTGCTGCCGTCGGGCTTTATTCCTACCGAAGACCAGGGTATGATCTATGTAAACGTTACTACCCCTGCAGGCTCTACTGTTGAACGCACCGGTAAAGTGCTGGATGAAGTGCAGGAAGCCGCGCAGGACCTGGATGCCGTTGATAATATTTCTACCCTTGCGGGTTATAGCCTCGTCACCGAAGTGTCCGGCGCTTCTTACGGTATGGCCATGATCAATATGAAAAGCTGGGACGAAAGGTCGGAATCCGTGGACGATCTTATTAAAATCCTGGAGGAAAAGACGAAACATATTACCGATGCCAGTATTGAGTTCCTGCCACCGCCTACCGTTCCCGGGTTTGGCAATTCAAGCGGATTTGAGTTCCGGCTTCTGGACAAAACCGGCAGCGAAGATCTGCAGCAAACGCAAAAAGTGGCCAATGATGTGATTGCCGCGGCCGTAAAGTCGGGAGCGGTAAGCAATGCCTTCACGGGCTTCAATCCTAACTTTCCCCAGTATATGGTTCATGTAGACCAGGACATGGCCGCAAAAAAAGGTGTGACCATTGAAAATGCCATGAACACGCTGCAAACACTGCTGGGAAGCTATTATGCCACCAATTTCATCCGGTTTGGCCAAATGTACAAGGTAATGGTGCAGGCTTATCCCCAGTATCGCTCAAGTCCTGAAGACATACTTAAGCTGTACCTGAAAAATAAAGATGGTGAAATGGTGCCGTTTTCCACCTTTATCAAAATGGAAAGGGTATATGGGCCGGAGCAGCTGACCCGCTATAATATGTATACTTCTGCACTCATTAATGGCGACGCTGCAGCCGGAAAAAGCAGCGGTGATGCCATTAAAGCAGTAGAGTCCGCTGCCAAAGAAGTGCTTCCAAGAGGGTTCGATTATGAATGGTCGGGTATGACCCGGGAACAGATCCTTTCGGGTAACCAGGCGCTTTATATTTTTATCATCTGCCTAGTGTTTGTGTACCTCATCCTGGCTGCACAATACGAAAGCTTCCTGCTGCCGTTGCCTGTTATCCTTTCGCTGCCCGCGGGAATCTTCGGATCTTTTCTGTCATTGAAACTAGCAGGGCTGGAAAACAATATTTATGCGCAGGTAGCGCTGGTGATGCTTATCGGTTTACTAGGTAAAAATGCTATTCTTATTGTGGAGTTTGCCATCCAGCGAAAAAAGCTGGGATCATCCATACTGGAAGGCGCTATAGCAGGAGCCGCCTCAAGACTAAGACCTATTTTAATGACCTCCTTTGCCTTTATTGCCGGGCTTATTCCTCTTTGTATTGCAACCGGTGCAGGGGCACTGGGCAACCGTTCCATCGGCATGGCGGCCGCAGGTGGCATGCTTACGGGAACGCTCTTAGGGATTATCCTGATACCGGGATTGTATGTTGTTTTTGCAGGCATAGAGGAAAAGTTAGGATTGAAAAAGAAAATGAAACTCAAAGTAGATTCCTTAAAATTTAAGGTAGCGCAGGAAGAAGAATAACATACAGCATCTGTGGCACGACCACTGTGATGCCGGGGCCGCACCCTGTTTTTATCTGTAAAAAAAATTAATTACACATCGTTTATGAAAAAGATCAGTTCCGCACTGTATATCCGGTTTTGCGCTTATGCTTTCCTGTTGGTATTTATACCGGCCTGTGTAACCCGGCAGCCGGTTGTGCAGGATTCTGCTGCGGCCCTGCCCGGCAGCTACAGCGGCCGAGCCGACAGTTCCAGTTTAAGCAGCCTCACCCGTGAACAGTTTTTCCGCGACACCGTACTCCTCCGGCTGATTGACACGGCTATAAAGAATAATCTTACGCTCAAGACCACGGTGGAAAAAATTATGATAGCGAGAGCCCACCTGCTTACGCAAAAAGGATTGAGACTTCCTTCCCTGGATGGCTTTGTGTCGGGAGCAGTGGATAAATACGGTAAATATACAATGACGGGCGTAGGCAACTTTGATACCAATCTTTCCCAGAATATTACAGAAGACCAAAAAGTAACCAACCCTGCCCGAGATTTTTTTCTCGGATTAAAAAGCTCATGGGAGATTGACCTGTGGGGAAAGCTGAAGGCGAAGAAAAAATCTGCCTATAATGCACTGCTGGCCTCCGAAAAAGGTAGGCACTGGGTAACCACGCAACTGGTAACCCAGGTAGCTTCCTACTATTATGAACTGCTGGCTTTAGACAACAGGCTGGAGATCATCCGCAGGAATATAAAATTACAGGAAAGAGCGGTTGAGATCGTACAAGCACAAATGGAAGGCGGACGTGCCAACGCACTGGCTGTGCAGCAATTCAACGCGCATTTGATACATACCCTCATTCTTGAGCAGGAAACCCGGCTGGCCATTATTGAACTTGAGAACGAAATGAACATGCTGCTCGGCCGTTTTGCACAAACGCCTGTTCCGAGGGGTTTACCCATACGGCAACAAAAAATACCGCAGGTGATCACGTCCGGGATACCCGCCGATCTGTTAACAAACCGTCCCGATATACAGCAGGCAGAGTTGGAACTGGCAGCCAGCAGAGCCAATGTAACAGCCGCCCGGAAAGCCTTCTTGCCCTCTGTTACCCTTACTCCCTACCTTGCAATGAATGCTTTTAAACTACCCCTCTTGTTCAACGGAAGCTCTGTAGCCTATGGATTATTGGGGGGAATTACACAACCCGTCTTTAACCGCCACCACCTAAAAGCTGGTTTCGCTGTTGCCAATGCCGAGCAAAACATTGCTTTTTATAATTACCGGCAAAGCATTTTACAGGGTTACCGGGAAGTGCTGAACAATTTGAAGGGAATAGAGCATTACATGAAAATCGTTGAACTGAACCAGTCTGAAGTGCAGGTGCTGACCGATGCGGTAAGCACATCAACCGAATTGTACCTTAACGGATACGCCAGCTATCTGGAAGTGATCACGGCCCAAAAAGGAGTGCTGGAGACCGAATTAAAACGCACAACCTCACAAAAAGACTTGCTGACCGTTGTACTGGACCTGTACCGATCCCTGGGAGGCGGTTGGGAATAGGTAAGCGACAGGGCTTTTAAATAGGTCTGAAAAATCCTGGCAGCAACCATTCTTTCAAACTGTATGAGTGATTTTCACAAATATCCGTTCATCAGAAGCCGGTTCTGCTGCTTTCGTCACAAAACCCAAGGCTTCTCTGTTGATGGAAAAACACCAAATAACATTGGCTGGTCATTTTTTTTTAACTTTAAAAAATAAACAACACGGTGCTGCATATGACAGAAAAGATACAAAGATCTCCCAATTATAAAAAAGGCTCCTTTCAGAATCTTTCCGCAACACCGGTAGTGGCAAAAAACAGTTCCTGGTATAAGGTAATAAAAGATAGTTTTAACCGGCCAAAAGAAATTCGGCCTTCCCAACCCCTTCCATCAATAAAAACGGATCTTAAAAACCTCTATTCAGAAAATCCGGTAATCATCTGGTTCGGACATTCCTCTTATCTTATCCATATCAGGGGAAAAAATATTCTTGTAGATCCTGTTTTTAGCGGGCATGCTTCACCTGTCCGGTGCCTGGTTAAAGCTTTTGCAGGTACAGATATATATACTCCCGATGATTTACCGCCCATAGACCTGATGATTCTCACGCACAATCATTATGATCATCTTGATACCCGTACCATTACACGGCTTAACGCTAAAACCAGTGCTTATTGTGTTCCCCTGGGCGCAGGCGCCAGTTTTCAAAAACTTCATATTCACTCTATAACGGAATTAGACTGGTGGGAGACAGAACGTATAACAAATGAAATTGAAATTACTGCAACACCTGCCAGGCATTTTTCGGGGCGTGGGTTGAAAAGGGGCGGTTCACTCTGGTGTTCTTTTGTTCTTAAGCTCTTCGGCTATACTATTTTTATTGGCGGCGATTCGGGATATGATACACATTTTAAAGAAATAGGAGAAAAATTCAGCGGATTTGACCTGGCAATCCTTGAATGCGGTCAATACAATACCTCCTGGCCATTTATACACATGATGCCCGAGGAAACCGTACAGGCAAGTATAGATCTTAAAGCAAAATGGTTACTTCCCGTACACTGGGGAAAATTTGCCTTAGCCAATCACCCGTGGAATGAGCCTGTGGCAAGAGCAGTAAAAAAAGCGGCTGAATTAAATGTCAATATCACTACTCCCGTAATTGGGGAACCCGTAATTCTAAATGAAAGTTACCCGGTAAAATCCTGGTGGAATAATTATTAGCACTTAACGGTGGGTTAACAATAAAAGAAGCAGTTGGCAATACTTTTCAAATAATTAAAAACATATTTGTGCATATTAATTCTCCCAACCGTTTTGGTATGCGTTCCGCCACTTTAAAATGGATAGTGCTTACGGGTGCTGTTGTTATCGGGCTAATCATTGCCATCCAGTTATACTGGTTGAACCATATCTACAAATTAGAGCAGAAACAGTTTGATACCAATGCGGTGAAAAGCATTCGCGGGCTTTTTGAGGATATTAATCTTTCAGACAGTCCCGGCAGCCATTTACAGCAAATGGTTACCATGCGGCCATCCCGCAATACTTTTGTTGTAAGAATCAGTAATCTGCCGCATAAAGACACCCTGGTATTTTATCTGACCCGCGAACTGATGGATTTCGACATTTTAACCGAATGCAATGTGGCTTTATATGATAAAACAAAACAGGATTATATTTTTCAGCAAAATATTCCTTCGCCGGCTTCAGACCCGCCATTGAAGTCTGAAGCCTTAGAGGTATATCCGGCAAATTACCATTATATTCTTCTGCATTTCCCGGACAGGAGCGCGTATATTTTATCGCAAATGAATTTATGGATAATGGGCAGCATTGTTTTGGTGCTGGTATTAATTGGTTTGGCTGTGAGTATGTTCTATTTCTATAAACAAAAGTTCCTCATAGAAATACAAAAAGACTTCGTAAATAACTTTACACATGAATTTAAGACACCCCTCGCCGTAATGAAAATCGCTTCGGAGGTGTTGGCGCAGCCCGGTATAATAAAACAACCCGACCGGATGGAAAAATACACCAACATTATTTCGCATGAAACAGAACACCTGCAAAACCAGGTAGAACAATTGTTAAAGATGGCGGTGTCGGAACAAAATGAACTTCGGGTAAAGATGGAATCTATTCCGGTAAAGGAAATTATTGATCAGGCGATATCCAAGCTGCAGCCCCTGGTAGAAGCGGAAGGTGCAAAGATTGAAATTAAAATTGAAGACGATGACATCGCTATTAAGGCCGATAAAACACATCTTGAACTCGCCATTGTTAACCTCATCGAAAATGGAATAAAGTATTCCCGCACTCCTTTAATAATTATAGAAGCGGGAAAAAACGGAACGGAAAGTTATATCTCGGTAAAAGACAATGGCGTAGGTATTGATAAAAAATATTTTAAAAATATCTTTAAGAAATTCTACCGGGTACCCACAGGCGATGTGCATAATGTAAAGGGCTTTGGGTTAGGCCTGAATTTTGTTAAAAAAATAGTAGACGCCCATAATGGAAGAATTACCGTAAACAGCGTGCCGGGTATCGGCACAGAATTTAAAATTATTTTACCCGGATAAATACTTTTATCATGCAACCGAAAGCCAGGGTTTTACTTGCTGAAGATGATCTTTCGCTGGGTTATGTTATTAAAGATAACCTTGAACAGGAAGGCTATAATGTATTGCTGTGTTCAGACGGAGAACAGGCGCTGCAATACTTTCAAAAGAGCGAATTTGACATTTGCCTTTTAGATGTAATGATGCCTGCCAGGGACGGTTTTAGTGTGGCAAAAAAAATCCGCCAGAAAAGCGATCTTATCCCTATTTTATTTATTACGGCTAAATCAATGGAGGAAGACAAGCTGAAAGGGTTTACCAGCGGAGCTGATGATTATATTACCAAGCCCTTCAGCATGAAAGAACTATTGATGCGGATGGAGGTATTCTTACGCAGAACAAAAAAACTTTTCTCCGATCAGGCACAGGAATATAAGCTGGGCAAAATGCATTTTTCGTATACCGATCTTAAAATTTATAATGGTGAGGAAGTATCCAATTTAACACAGAAAGAAGCCGACCTGCTGAAGTTTTTATGCGAGCATCCGAATCATATTTTAAAAAGAGATGAAGTACTACTGAATGTATGGGGAAAAGATGATTATTTCCTGGGCAGAAGTATGGATGTTTTTGTTACCAAGCTCCGTAAGCATTTTAAAAACGATGATTCTGTTAATCTTGAAACCATACATGGCGTAGGATTCCGGCTTAATACTCCTGCTTAATTTTATTGTTCATTACTGTATTGCATGCGGTAACATATCCGGGTTTATCTTTCCCTGATTGTTTTTCACTAAGTTTGATAAAGCACACCTAAAAGAAGCGTATGAACAGCACATGCTTTATCACTAAAAAAGAGTATCCCGATGAGGAACTGCTGACGGGTTCCCAGCTCAGAAAGCCTTTATATGATTTTATAAGGGAGCGACATCCTGATTTTAATGAAAAAAGCAATATTTCAGCAGATACTTTGCAGGAACAGCGCAAAATGTATATTGAGGTCCTCCTGCGACAGGAAATTGGCGAATTAACGGATGCTGAAAAAGAAGTGGTAAGCAGTATAATGGATAACCAGATCCTTTCGGAAAATATTGTCTTGCAATCTGCCGAAAAAAGCCGCCCTGGTGAAAAGCTGGCCGACCGTGTGGCTACATTTGGCGGAAGCTGGACCTTTATTTCAATATTCTTTTTTTTATTGCTTATCTGGATGGGCATCAATATGTATCTGTTGCATAACAGGGGGTTTGATCCTTATCCGTTTATATTGCTCAATTTGGTACTGTCATGCCTGGCTGCTATACAGGCGCCCATCATTATGATGAGTCAGAACAGGCAGGAAGCCAAAGACCGGGCAAGGGGAGAACACGATTATAAGATCAATCTTAAAGCAGAGCTGGAAATCCGTCTCCTTCATGAAAAAATTGATCATTTACTTCTTGATCAAAACAGGAAGCTGCTTGAAATACAACAAACCCAAAACGATATGTTCAGCCGCATAGCTAAAAAATTAGAAACGCAACAAAAGCAGTAGAGAGAGAACAGAGCATGGACGGCAGAACAGCAAAGGGATTTGCGCGTAAAAAATAGTTAGAGTTTAATTAAAGCCATCCTTTTAAACCCGGTATTGAACCGCCGACACTTTACACACAATCATTTTCATGAAAAGAATATTTCTTACAGTCTTCATAAGCTTACTGACGGTAACAGTGGCGCGATCTCAACAAAAAATGGCTGCGGAGGGAGCGGCAAAATCTTTCAGGGTACTGGCCCTGTTTGAAAATGGGGGACATCATCTTCAGTTTACCAATGCAGCGCAATTGTGGTTGGATTCACTTGCTGTTCAAAAAAACTTTATTATAGATTACATTACTAAAACAGATACGATAAACGAAACTGTACTTAACAGTTACCAGCTTTTTCTTCAACTTGACTATCCACCGTATGGCTGGACTGAAAAGGCGCAGCATGCATTCATTAAATACATAGAGCAGGGCAGGGGAGGATGGATTGGTTTACATCATGCAAGTTTGCTGGGCAATTTTGACGGGTACAATATGTGGCCGTGGTTTTACCATTTCATGGGCGGCATTCAATTTAAGAGCTATATCCCCACATTTGCCGGCGCACAGGTGCATATTGAAGATACTTCACATCCCTGTGTAAAAGGAGTTCCAAAAACTTTTAGCATAGAAAAAGAAGAATGGTATACTTACGATAAAAACCCCCGGCCCAATGTGCATGTTATTGCATGGGTTGATGAAAAAAGTTATGTACCTGATTCGCCTGTAAAAATGGGTGATCATCCTGTAATATGGACAAACGATCATTACCCCGCCAAAAATATTTACATCTTCATGGGGCATTCTCCCGCTCTCTTCAAAAACGAAGCGTATACTATACTTTTGGAGAATGCCATCTTATGGGCTTCTCATAAATAACCCGGTATTGTTTTTTAAACATCATACACAGCATACCTGTATAACTTACAGGCCTCTGTCTTTTTGCAGGATAGCCCCGGCAATTGCCGCACCATAAAAAAATACATACCAAACAGAACGGCTATACGCAGTTCGGGAATAGCTGTGCAAAATATAATCTCTCATTCTAAAAGAAATGAACTAACTTAATACCATTAAAAGCTCTTTTTATGATACACCTAACGATTTCCCGCATAGCCATATGGCTTCTGGCCATTGTTATGATTATCTTCGGTATCCTGCATTTCACTAATCCAACCGGAATGCTCAACTATGTACCGTTGTATCTGCCAAGAGGAATAGTATGGGTTTATTTGGTTGGCATTGCTTTTATCCTTGCCGCCATAGCCTTTATCAGCAACCGTTATGTATCTCTTGCAGGTTACCTCCTGGCTGTTTTATTAATTGCGTTTGTAGTACTGATTCACATTCCCAATCACTTAAATTCAGGTACTCCCGAAATGCGGCAGTTAGCGCTGGTTAATGCATTAAAAGACACTGCCATAGCCGGATTTGCCATGTATATCGCCAGTATTGCAAGGCATCAGCGCTTAACCGAATCTGATAAGTAAATGCCCTTATTAACCCCTAACGCCTTTTTCCATATAACAGCTACACTTACACCCCGCCGTAAGTGCAGGCAGGATCGAAATGTCAATTTTTGGGCAGCAAAAAAAAGAGGAAAATGATTACCATTTTCCCTCTTTAGCCTGAATGTTTTTAGTGCTGTGCAAAACGTGAGAAGTGAAATTTCTTTCACCTTTCCCCTCTCACTTTTCACCATAAAATACAGACATTATTTACTTGATTTAATATTGGTTTATTTTACCGACAATGCTTTATCAATAATAAAATTAAGATTGGTGCGATGGGCCCGGGTTTGCTCATTGGCAGATACGGCAGAGCCAAGCATTGATTTTATTTTTTTAAGTGAAGATAACGCCGCTGCTTTGGAAGCATTATCGTAAGTGTTTGGCAACGGACTGTCAGCAATTGCCACCAATGCCTTTACATATTCTGTTTGCAGGTTTATCCTGTAGAGATTAACATTGGTTTTCAGATCTTCGGTAAAGAAATATTTATTCAGATCCGATGTAAGATTAGCTGTGCTGTAGAAGTTACCGTACAAACCACTGTTATTGATGCGCTGCAAAGTAACCGGGTGCAGCAATTGTGCCAACACAGATAACTGGATGCTCTGAACGGTTGACTGGGGCTTATAATCCTCCGTAGAACCAAAGAAATTAAACCCCCTGCGTTGAAGTTGCAGATAAGGATACAACGATGCATCCGCATTGAATACATTGGGAGAAAAAATATATTTATTCAGCAAAGCAAGCGCTTTCTTTTGTGTTTCCACCGAAACAGCGGTAAACGGTTTGCTCGTTGTTTTTTGTCCGGGAAAACTCCTGTCTACATATACCCCTCCTATATAACGGCTAATAGCATTGGCCATTTGTGCCCGCTGGCTCTGCAGCATCAGGTAACGCTGGCGCAATTGCTGGTAGCTTTGGCCCGGTTTGCTGTATTTTTCTTTTAATTTGGGCAACAATGAATTGACGAGTTTAAAGCGATCTTCCGCATAGGCAATCATATCATTGCTCATATCGCTGATCATTACCCGTGGGTCTATTCCCCCACCCGGTGAGCGCATATCGTCTGCATCATTGCCAAAAGCAAGTTGTGGATCCGTGCTGCGGCTGAGTATTTTATTAAGCGCGGATTGCTCTTCACCGGCAGCAAAAGGAGTATAGCCATATTCAATAGCCCATATATCATATGGGCCTGCTTTGGTTGTATAATAATTTCCCTGTTTACTGCGGTCGAGGCTTACATTAATGGCGGGATAATCCATTACAGAACCGATCATCCCAATTTTATCGGTAATGGTTTTATCATTGATTTGCGCCGGGCTGAGCATCTGGCTGGCCTTCATGTTATGATTCAATCCCAGCGTATGTCCCATTTCATGCATGATCAAATAAATAAGAAATTCCCGGTGCATCTCTTTCACCGCTTCGGGTTTATTATCCAGTGCTTCCAATACTGTAAGTCCGGCAACATATTGCGATTGTAATTCGCGGGCAATATCACAAAACGGAAGATGGTTTTTATCAAAACTCAGATGCGGGGCAGCATTAGTGGCGGCAGCTTCCCAGGGCAATTGCACTGCAGGTAGCCCCGTTGCACTGCTGCCATTAAACAGGTCGTCATAATTAACGGTACCCGCACCGCTTCTCCATTCTACAGTGATGTCTGCACCCAGAATTTGGCCCGTGCGGGGATTAAAAAAGCTGGGGCCTATCGCTCCGTAATTCGGATAAGGGCTGCTTACCCAGCGAATAACATTATAGCGGATATCTGCCGGATCCCAGGTGGCGGTATCGGGCATGATTTTCATAACAATGGCATTTTTAAACCCGGCTTTCTCAAAAGCCTCATTCCATTTTTCTCCTGCTTCTTTAATGATTTCCCTGTACTCAACCGGCGTGGTATTTTCAATCCAGTACACAACAGGTTCCACGGGTTCGCTTATTGCTGCAGAAGGGTCTTTTTTTACGAGGTACCAACGGCTGATAAAATCTTTATATGGTGTAGCCGATACAGAGGTAAGATCCTGTACCTCTGCTCCAAAATAACCTACACGCGGATCATCACGGCGAGGACGGTAATCATTTTGCGGCATAGCAAGAAAAGAATGTTGCATGCGAACGCGGTTATAACGTGCATCTGTTACATCAGCTCCCCCCTGGTTAAAAGGCATGGGATTATCATAAACAAGATCTACCACTACATCGGTGTTGTCGGGGTATGACCTTATATGGCTGTATTTTGATTTGCCCGCATTAAGCATTCCCAAATTGAATACGGCTGTGGGTGGCGTACCCGGAGCTACTAAGGGCTTTACAGGATCCATTTTTTCGCTCAGAAACAAACCATCGGCAGCAACTAAGTAGCCCACTGAATCTTCAGCCACTATTTTTTCCGAAAAAAAGACAGCAGGGGCAACATCCACATTAGCAGCCTTACTGACAGCATTTAATGAATCGTAATAAAAATTGGTATTTTGCTGGGCAAATTCCAGCTTATCAAACGCTTTGCCAATGCTAAAGGCAAATGTGGCTCTTATCATATTCTGGTTCAGGTAAAGCCTTGTAGGTCCTCCCATGGAAAAGCTCTGGTATATATATTCTTTCCCCAACTGATCCTTCTTAATATACAATTGCACACTGCCCGTTGCCGTGTCCTGGTATATGGTAAAAAGCCCTTCTGTTTTTTTGCTCGACTTTATCTTTTCAGCTACAGTGGCTTTGGGCGGTTTTGGAGGTGTTTTTTTTGTTGTGTCAACGACCGCAGCAGGAGTTGCTTCGGCTTTTTTTTGTTTTTTTTGAGCCAGCACAGCTATGCTGATAAAACAGCAGCTTATTGCCAGCAAGGCAGCTTTTTTATACATAAACAGTTATTTTTCTCCAAGATAGAGCGTTTGCCATTTATAGCAGCAATATTTTTGTGGGAGGCTTATTAACGGGGTTAACAGAATAAAAAGAATTACGAAAGGTAAAAAGAGAGTTAAGTATTATATTAGTATATGATTATTGAAGAACCGGCGCCCAGATATTATACTTCAATGAGCCCTTCGGCGTTCCTGGAGTGGGAACGAAAATCGGATGCTAAACATGAGTATGCTTCCGGCATGATTGTTTCCATGGCCGGTGCCTCGCCGGAGCACAATCTTATTCTTTCAAATATCATTGCGATAGCCGGTACATTTTTAAAAGGGAAATCCTGCAATATTTATCCCAGTGATCTGCTGATATATGTCCCTTCCCGTGAATCTTATTTTTATCCCGATGCCAGCATAATATGCGGAGCATTGGATTTATCGGATGAAATAAAAGATACCGTAAAAAACCCTTTGGTTACTTTTGAAATACTTTCTCCCTCAACCGAAGACTATGACCTTGGCAGAAAGTTCTTCTTTTATATGCAGATTGAAACGCTTAAAGAATATATAACAATAGATTCCACCAGCCGTCATGTTCGTATAGGAAGAAAACAGTCAGATGGCGCATGGAAATTTGAAGAATATTTTAATGCCGATGAGCAAATATGGATTAACCCTATCGGACTTCTTCTTTCTATGGATGATATATATGAAGGTATTACTTTAGGTTAAAGCTACCCTGCCTATACGCCGGCATTTTTAACTTTTTCATCTTCAATCTTTCTGTTCTCATATTCGTCTTTGATTTCCCATTTCCAGCGGTTATGGCTCCATAGATATACCTCCGGTTGCTTACGTATCACTTCTTCGAGGTAGCGCACATATTGGAGTGTAAGTTCCCCTTCTTTCATGGCTGCCGGGTGCAGGCTGGCTAATTTCGTTTCAACAAGGTAGTATCCTCTTTTGGGTTTGGAAAACCGGGCAAATACAACTGGAATATCATTTAAGCGTGCATTTTTTTCAGGGCCCGTTACAAAAGGCGTCCAGCGGTCAAAAAATTTCACCCAATGCCCCCGTGAAGGATCACCCGGATTTTGGTCGGCTACCAGTGCCAGCAGGTATTGTTTATTGCGGTAGGGCAACATGGCGTTTTTCATATCCGTTGCAGGCAACATGGTAGTGCCCGTTCTTTCCCGAAAATATTTAAACAGCCTGTCAAGTACTTTATTACCAATAGGTATATAAACGGCAAGATATGGATAGAGCAGCTCCTTCGCCACTCTTACATTCACCCATTCCCAGTTAAAATTATGTCCCGCATGCACCTGGCAACTTTTACCGGTTCGATACAGCTCATTAAATACCGATGGATCAAATTGTATCCTTTTGCGGAGACTTTTTTCAGATATTGAAAGCAGCTTGATGGCCTCCAGGAAAGTGTCGGTGAAATTCCTGTAAAACTTTTTGATGAGCGCCATTTTTTCCTTTTCTGTTTTCTCCGGGAAAGCGATAGAAAGGTTTTTCATCAATACTTTTCTGCGATACCCTAAAACATAATGCAGTAAAAAACTGATGAAATCGGATATACGGTAGATGATCCACAACGGCAGAAAAGAAAACAGGTACAGTAAGCCAAGAATAAGATAATACATGGATGCAAAGATAAAAAGGATTTGAAATTACCAGCGATCAGCTTTCAGCCGTGAGCTATCGGTGAGTTATTGCTATTTCTGATTTGTTGGTTTCTGATTTGTTGATTTATCATGTATTCCCTCGGATTTCGAAATTTAATATTCGGATTCTCCTGTCATGCTGAAGAACGAAGCATCTGTATCTTTTTTGGTTCTTGTGATTTGGTTCTTGGTTCTTTGTATTCCCTTCGGATTTGGGGTTTTGTATTCAAACTTCGGCCTACAATACAATATTCTGCACCTGTTCACTCTTATGCGGATAATCGGTATTAAAATGAAGCCCCCGGCTTTCATGCCTGAACTGTGCCGATTTAACGATGAGATATCCTACGGTGATCATATTGCGCAACTGGCAAAGCTGTGGTGATACTTCCGTGGTTTTATACAACTCTTCGGTTTCTTCGTGCATCATATCCAAACGACGCATAGCACGTTCAAGGCGGGTATTGGTTCTTACAATGCCCACGTAATCGCTCATCAGCAATTGCAGTTCTTTTAAACTCTGCGTAATCAGGATCATTTCTTTTGGAGCCGTGGTGCCTTCGGTGCGCCAGTCGGGTATAGCATCGCGACGCCAGTTGCCCCACTCCTCACCAGAATTATCCTTCATTTTCTTTACAGCATCTACGTATGCCCTGTGTGCAAACACCATAGCTTCCAGCAGGGAATTGCTGGCCAAACGGTTGGCGCCGTGTAATCCTGTTGAGGCGCATTCGCCCGCTGCATACAAATGCCGGATGGAAGTTCTTGCCCACTCATCTGTTTTAATGCCGCCGCAACTGTAATGCGCAGCAGGCGCTACGGGAATCATGCTTTTAGCAACATCAATACCAATGGACAAACATTTTTCGTGGATATTGGGAAAGTGATGCAGAAACTTTTCCTGGTCCATATCTCGGCAGTCTAACCACACATGCTCCGTACCTGTTCTTTTCATTTCATTGTCTATGGCTCTTGCCACAATATCGCGGGGGGCAAGGTCTTTGCGGGCATCATATCTTTCCATGAAAGCTTCTCCATCGCTGTTGCGTAAAATACCGCCATCGCCCCGTACCGCTTCTGTTATCAAAAAAGCCTGCCCCTTTACACCGGGTTCGTATAATGCAGTAGGATGAAACTGGATGAACTCCATATTTTCAATTCTCCCTTTTGCCCTATAGGCCATGGCCACACCATCGCCGGTGGCAATAACAGGATTGGTAGTGGTACGGTATACCTGCCCGTTACCACCTGTGGCCAGCAGGGTAATACCGGACCTCACCTTTTCTATTTTTTTTGTGCGAAGATTCAATGCATACACTCCAAAACATTCTATATCGGGCGTGGCCTTTGTAACCAAATAGCCTAAATGGTGCTGCGTAATAATATCTACCACAAAGCAATGGGTGATAACCTCTATATTGGATTGCGTTTTTATTGCCTCTAAAAGCGCTCTTTCCATTTCCCTGCCGGTTACGTCTTTATGGTGCAGTATACGAAATTCGCTATGACCGCCTTCCTTCCCGAGTGCATAATCGCCATCCGGTTCCTTATCAAATTTTGCTCCCCATTCAATAATTTCTCTTATCCGCTCTACGCCTTCCCTTACTACTATCTCCACAGTTTTTTCGTTACATAAACCATCTCCGGCTATCAATGTATCTTCTATGTGTTTTTCAAAACTGTCATTCTCATTATCCCATACGCCGGCTATTCCGCCCTGTGCATATTTGGTATTGGTTTCATCCGATGTGGTTTTAGTAAAAATGAGTACTTTTTTATCAGGACAATCGCGGGCAACTTTTAGGGCATAGGTAAGTCCTGCAATACCAGAGCCTATAATAAGAAAATCGGTTTGCATGATTTCAGATCAATATTTGATGCAAGATAAGATGGATAATTTGAAAACCTGTCTGCCGCCAGGCAGTTGTGGATAGGAAGTATAGCAGTCCGGTATCAGCTATCAGGTGAGTTACTGCTAAACGACAGGATGAATACGACTTGTACTGCTTATCGCTCAATGCTGACTATCTCCTTCGAATTTCAGATTTGAAATTTATTTGATTCTTGTGATTTGGTTTCTTG
Source organism: Agriterribacter humi (assembly GCF_009192765.1). Taxonomy (GTDB): domain Bacteria; phylum Bacteroidota; class Bacteroidia; order Chitinophagales; family Chitinophagaceae; genus Agriterribacter; species Agriterribacter humi. The sequence continues at coordinate 63,525 of NZ_VOHQ01000004.1, forward strand.
GCGCTTTGCATATGTCTGGATTTCAGATTTTACACCCCATTCTCTTCCTGATACTTGCCCATACCGGTTGCACATCGGGTGAAAGTTTAAAATAAATAACGCTTCCTCCATACAACAAAACAAATGCTGCACTGCGTAAAAACAATCCCGCAAAGCCATGCATATTCCTGAAAATAAAATAGCAGATGGCATAACTACAGCCCGCCACCACTATAGTGTAAATGCTGGAAAGCGTAAAGGGTTGCAATCTGAATTTTTTCCATAAAAAAACAATGCGTACCATGTTATAGATACTGATGGAAATAAGATTGGCTATTGCAGGACCCAATATATCATATTGTTTGGTAAGGATATAAGTAAGGGGCAGCATAAATGCCAGCAATATGATTCCGCTCACCAGCTCAAAACGCCAGTAGTTGGATGTGGCTATAATCTGTGCATTGAGCCCGGTACCCAAATCAATTACTCTTGTAAGACCCAGCAGTACAAAAGCACTGAAGCCCGCCAGGTAGGCATCTTTCAATCCTAATGTATAAATGGCTTCCCTATAATTAAGCGTTATCAATGCAAAAATACCAGCAGCAAAAAGCAGCAGGTTAATGGATGAGCGCTGGTAGATCTTTTGCAGCAATTCCATATTCTTATCTTTCCAGGCCTTGGATAAATGCGCGATAGAAGCCGCGATGATGCCCCTTTGCGGCGCCTGTATTACGCTGGTCATGATCTGCGCCAGCCCGAATATGCCCGCTTTACTAAGCCCATCGTCAAGTACTGAGGCAATAACGAGTGAATCAAATACCTGTGAAAGCGTAAAGATGAGCATCCCCGAATACACAAAAAGACAAAGCGAAATTATTTTTTTAAAATAGCGGCGGGTAACCTTGCTCAGCTCAAAAGTGAAATGGATTTGTTTGGTAGCAATTAAATAGATAAACAGGGTTAAAGCAATACCGGGGTAAGTAAAGGCATACATTTTTATGAACACGTCAAAACTCCCAATGGCGCGGAAAATAAAAAAAACAATAAGTACTGTAGTGAACAGGCGCCACAACACCTCTTTCAAAAAACTGGTAAGTACCGGCTTATGTATACTCCAGGTATAGGATTCAAGTATCGTATATACAGTTAACCCAAACCCCATTGGAAAAATCCAGTAATAATGGTTTACCAGGTCAGGCGAGTTCTCTCCGAATTTACGGATCACCAGGTCTTTAAATACCCAACCCGCCAGCATCACCAATAAAAACCCAATACAGCCAATGAGCAGGGCCCAGGTAACCATATCGTTTTTACGGGCAGAGAGGTGGTGGTTATAATAAGGATGGAACTTAAAAATATACGAGGGCATGGCCAGGCTGGCAAAAGCCTGCATCATACTGGCTATGGCAATAAAAATACCTGTTAACCCATATTGAGAAGGTGTAAAAAGTCCTTCCTTGGTAAAAAAATACACATTGAGCATCCCAACGGCAAAGCCTATATATATAACTATAGAAGAAATAATGCTCTGTCTTCTGATTGTACTCATGCGGTAAATATAATCCTGTAAAATAAAAACTATTCCCGGCTCCTGCACATATTTGTTAATGATCAATACCGGGGGTAACAAAAAATACTACTGATGGTTTTGATATTTACCCGCATCCAGTACAAATGTGAAACGGTAATTTTTACTGTACCCTCTTTTAACTTAGTGCTCCTTTAATACAATCTTATTGCATTTTTTGAGAAGATTTTTAATTAACCATTAAACCATCCTTTATGCCAGTTTTATCCAACAATGTAAAAGGTCCTCCTTAATATTTTGCTGTGAGGACAATCTTTAATTTCTTTTTATCTACAGATGAACCGGCAAACCTTACCGGCCTGGCAGGGTAGGGCGTGATTTACTTTCAACGAAAGGAAAGTCTTACAACTTAATTTTTTTTATGAAAAGAAATGTGAAAGAAGGGGAAGATACCGGGAAAATGGTTGAACTCAGGAATAATGCAAAAATGTTCCTCCTCGAAAATCCCAATTACTTTGGTATCCAGGATAAGGAAAATAAACTACTCCAGGGATTTCAGCCTGTAATTGATCTTCTCTCAAATACGGGCTTTGAAGAGTTAACCTGTGTAAGTTATAATCCACAACTCCAGCGGTTAAGCGCCAATATAAAAATAAAGCAGGGCTTCGGTTATGCCGGCGGACCCTGCACCAACGGAAGTAAGGAATTTGTGCGGTTTTTCATTAGTTACGATGGCGGCGCCACATGGGATGATGAAGGTGTGGTTGACTTTGATGCACATGATCTGGCTTTTGATATTGATTTGTGCTATGAGCTGGGTAAAACATTTACACCTAAAAAAAGGAGTTGTTGCGACAGAAAAGCAGTGCTGCCGCTGGTTAAAGCAATACTTTCCTGGAACACAATGCCGCCTCCCGGAATATGGTGGTGGACGCCCATATGGGGCAATGCCATGAACGCTAATATACAAATAGCTCCATCTAAAAGCATATTCTGTCACTTCCATCACCTGTTCGAAAAAATTGATATTAAGCTCAATGAAGAACAATTTGCATTTTTGGAAAATGCAGTAGCGGATTATGATTTTACCAGCATCATCCAGGATAATATTTCCTTGAAAGAATTAAAGCGTTATTATGGTGGTAAGGTAGAAGACGCAAGAATTGGTTACCAGTTCGCACACCAGTTATTATCCGATTCCGATGCCATAAACGACAATAAGTTTGCTTTCTTCAAAAAATACGACCTGGATCTGAAATCCATTCTTGAGTTTTTTAAGCCTAAAAAATTCAATACGGGATATGAAGAAGTAAGCTGCGTAGGTTTGAACAGGAATTTTAACCTGCTGAATGCTGCAGTACATGTAAAACGTGCAACGGGTTATTCGGGCGATTTATGTAAAAAAGGCAGTTGGGAATATCTCGCCTACTATATGGATTTTGGCGCCGGTTGGGTTTATATGGGTACCACATCGGTAAATGTGCATGATATTCCAACTATTCCCAATGAGGGTTTGTGGTACAATGCGCCATTATCTGTTTATCTCACGCCCTATCAGAAAAAATGGTGCGAAACGGGCAGAGCCAAAATAAAAGTAATCCTGTCATGGGCCGTTGTTCCGCCTGTTGATCCAAACTGGGTAGCGCCATGGGGCGATTGGGAAGAATGTAACGTGGAAATAAAGCCTTTACCGGCAGGTGTTCCGGAAGAAGAGATTTACCCCTTTATAGAATTGCTGGGTGGTATGCCAGTTGACCTGATCAGCAATATCACTGGTAATGCTACAGGTATGCATACATTGGGATTCACCGCCAACGATAGCCCGTTCGACGGAAATATTACCATCAGGGGACGGCTGTTCAACCAAAATGCACACAACTTTAAGTACCGCTTAGTGATTACTGAACCAGCCACAGCCATTCACCCCATTATGGATCAGGTAATTTTAAAAACAGATACATTTGGCGTATTGTCACCGGCAATTACATTAACGCCTTCAATCCCCGATGGCTGGATAGATTATTTAGCCAATCCATTTTCCAATACGGTGATTGTTGATGATCTGTTCGGAAATTTTGTTCCTACTAAAAATGGCATGCATACCATCAGGATTGAATTTTGGGATGTTACTGCCAATGTAATTTACAACAGCAATACGGTGGTGTTTAATGTAGATAAGATTTATCCTGACGTTGATATTGTTATTACCAGCGGAACGGGTGATTGTGGTGATTTTGTACCGGGTGATACCATTTCGGGAACCTATTCCATAACAGATGCTTATTGTCATTCCATGTCCATCAGTATGACACCGGCCGCGGAAGCAGCAGGATCCATTATTTCGATAGACGGCATAGTGACCTCTTCCTTATCCTATGCAGGCGGTACATTACCGGGAACAGGCCAATCGGGAACCTGGCAAATACAAACGCCCGCTACCATCAAACCATGCGGATACAATGTATGGATAAACGGAAACGACAGAACAATTGTTCACAGCAGCGGATTTTATCATCATAGCCAACTGGCAAAGGGTTTCTGTATAGGCTGATCTTGTAAGCATTTGTAAAATGTAAATTGTATGCAATGGTATCTGTTTGTTTTAGGTTCATTAGCTGTCTGGAGAATAACGCATTTACTGCAGGCAGAAGACGGGCCTTTTGATATCATTTATTTAATCAGAAAAAAGGCAGGAGCGGGTTTCTTCGGAAACCTGCTCGACTGCTTTTACTGCACCAGCATATGGGTGGCATTGCCGGCAGGATTTTGTATTGGCAAAGGCTGGAAGGAAATCGTTTTGCTTTGGCTCGCCTTTTCCGGAGTTGCCTGTTTGCTTGAACAACTGACTTCTTCATCCAACAATCATTCAAAAAATTAAAAACAATCGTTTATGAGTTGCTGTGGTAAAAAAAGAGCTGCGCTAAATGCTGAGTTCTATCAGCATTCATCCGCAACAAATCATCAAAAGGAAAATGAGGGAACGGCCTCCGGTACTGTTCAAATTGAATATACAGGAGATGCAGGATTTAGCATAACAGGGAACAGAACAGGCAGGCGGTATAGTTTTAACAGAAAGGGTGAAGTGCTAACCGTTGATCCGCGGGACGAAGCCGGCTTGTTAATTTATCCCTACCTGCAAAGAAAAAGCCGGTAAAATCAGGGTTCCACCCATGCATCGCTCTCTTTAAGCAGGTTAATGAGCTCTTCAACAGCTATATTGCTGTCAACAGAACGCTTCACTACTTCCTTACCTCTGTATAACGTTATTTTGCCAGGGCCGCTGCCTACATAGCCGAAGTCGGCATCAGCCATTTCACCGGGACCATTTACGATGCATCCCATAATGGCAATTTTAACGCCTTTGAGATGATTGGTAACTGCACGTATCTTAGCAGTGGTTTCCTGCAGATCAAACAAGGTTCTGCCACAGGAAGGGCAGGAGATATATTCGGTTTTTGAAATGCGTGTCCGTGTTGCCTGGAGGATGCTGAACGCCGTGCTGTTGATAAATTGCTCGGCACTTTTATTGTCTATATAATTTCTGCCACTGGCATTGAGCTGTCCATAACGATTGGAAAGCAGTGCATAGCTCCCCGCAGTCATTCTCAGACAAATACCATCTCCAAAACCATCTAAAAACAAGGCCCCGGTTTCAGTAGCAAAATGTATAAGATGCTCATCGGGTGTTTGCCAGTTGCTGTCGGTTATTAATATAGCAGGATTACGGATATCTTTTTGCAACAGTTCCTTAAACATATGCCGCACCGATTGCATGGCATTCTTATTGCTGCTGCTCAATGCCAGCACAACAGCAGGGTCATTTTTTATTTTATCCAGCTTATTTACATCAAACGCATCGCCTTCGTTAAAGCAATCGGGCAGTACAACATTCAATATGCCGCTTTTGTTTTGATGGCCAGCATTAAGATATTCCTCAAAAGAAAATAAAGGATAATATTTTTCTTTATCCGCGCAGTGCGACCAACGCTTTGCCGGAAGTATCACTTTTAAGGTTCCGGGTAATGCAAAGGGTAACTCATCGCCATCAAAAAATATATAGTCAGCCGCAAGGTCGCTGATGTTCCACTTATCAAGCGCTTCATCATAGCCATAACCGATACGTTGTAAAACCTGTTTTGTAATAACGCCTGCTTTGCTCAGATCGGCTATAACCCCGGGAACATTGTGGCCGCCTATATGATTTACCACAAAAGTTTCACGCCGTTTATACTGGAAGGGGGAGTAGTGAGGGGGGAGTAGTGAGGGGTCAGTGATCAGTGGTGAGTAGTGAGTAGTAAGGGGTGAGCGATCGGAGTGGAGTGATACAGCATGGTATCGTTTGGCAATATCACGGCACACCGGTATTTCAAACTCCGGATCTTCGGTTAGGGATACCCGTATGGTATCGCCAATGCCGTCTTCTAACAAAGTGCCGATGCCTATCGCAGATTTTATTCTCCCGTCTTCTCCATCACCCGCTTCCGTTACTCCCAGGTGCAGTGGGTAACATTCCTTAAACTCATCGGACATTTGCCTTACCAGCAAACGGTAAGCCTGCACCATTACCTGCGGATTGCTGGACTTCATGCTCAGCACAATATTGTGAAAATTTTCATCGCGGGCGATCCGCAAAAATTCCATAGCGCTTTCCACCATGCCCATGGGTGTATCGCCATAGCGGCTCATAATGCGGTCGCTCAGCGAACCATGATTGGTTCCAATGCGCATAGCCGTTCCATATTCTTTGCAAATTTTCACCAATGGGGTAAACCGCTGTCTTATTCTTTCTATTTCGGAATGGTATGCAGTATCGGTATACTCAATAAATTCAAACTTCTTTTTATCAATATAATTGCCGGGGTTTACCCGCACTTTTTCAACAATACGTGCGGCAATTTCGGCCGCATTGGGTGTAAAATGAATATCGGCGATAAGTGGTGTATTGTATCCTCTTTTGCGGAGTTCATTCTTAATGTTAAGCAAATTTTCCGCTTCTCTTTTACTGGGTGCTGTAATCCGAACCATTTCCGCGCCGGCTTCAATACAACGAACAGACTGCTCTACCGTAGCCAGTGTGTCCATGGTATCGGTAGTCGTCATGGTTTGCAGGCGAATGGGATGAAAGTTGCCTGTTAATAATCCACCAATATTTACTTCCCTGGTTTTTAGCCTTTTATATTCAGTTAAGGATTCACAATACCATTGCATAATATAAGTATAAAAGAAAACTGAATGCAAAGGTAAACAAAACTAAGATGGCCGTTAACGGAGGGGCAATTAGCCGTTAGCTATCAGATGAATAACTACTAACCCCAGGGTGAATACTCCTTCTTTTATTTTCCTCTTTCTACCTCTCAACGCGCTCTTGGTTGTACTCGGGTTTGAGGTTCGATTACCGGGTTCGGATTTGACATTTGTCTGTCATGGATGAACGAACCATCTGCAATGATTGCAGAGGAACCAGAGCCTTCCCTGCCTGCCCTTTAGCCAAGCTGCGTCAGGGTGACAAGCAGTGCGTTGTTGGTTTAGCTGTGTTATAAACCTCAACAGCATTACTACTGTTTGTCATAGTTTACACCGTAACATTTCGGGACTGAGAAACGAAGCATCTATATTTTATTTGTTTCTTGCTTTTTGGTGCTTTGTATTCCCCCGGATTTGTTTAACGCAAAGCAATTCTTTCACTTTTCACCAATTATGTCAACTTCAGCAATGTTCAATTGTATTCAATAGTTGAAATGGAAGGATTATTACCATGGAATTGTTATAAAGCACCATCCCTCTCTACAGGTGGAGAGGGAAAGAGCCTGCCTGCCCTTTAGCCGGGGGTGAGGTTATCTTCGGGCTTTTGTCCAGGGCATCCGACAGGCATATTAATATTCCACACTGTATTCGGCTGCTTCGGGCCGGTTGAGCATATCGCTCAGGGTAGTTAAAAAGGTGAGCGTTTTTTTATCGTCCGACAAAATGGTTTGATTGCCTTTATATTTTTTTACTTTCTTAGGCAAAACAATAATCGTTTTATAATTCATATCACCCATCATCATCGACATTTGCTGCAGCATTTGCATAGATGAATCGTTCTGTATCCTATTATTGAATATATCTTTACTGACCAGGGTATTGGATAGCTTACCCGGTGCGGCGGCAAAAGCAAAAGCATCACGGGCAGGGTTCAAAATATTTTTATCTTTTGCTATATCTGCCGGCATGTCTTCTGCAGACCCGCTATCGCCGGGGTTCTTCAATTTATTTGATATGCCCAATTTGTCTATAACAGACAGGTAAGATGATTTGAGTTCCGGTAAATCCCCTATGTGCCTGAAGGGAAAATTGAGGACGATAATTAATTCTTTTTCAGCTTCATCTACCCGCATACGCAGGCTTCCATCTTTAAACATTTCTTTTTCTTTGGCAGTAAGCGCAGTGGAAGTATCTACAAAGGATTTAAAGTAAACAGTTGAATCTTTCTTTTCCTGTATTTTGGAATCATCCTTATTTGCCTGTCCCATTTGGTCCATCAGCGTAAGCATTTTGCTCATATCAAGCGTAAGTGTATAAATACCGCTGTTGTTCTTATTGATCACTATTCTTTCTTCCGTGTCTAAACAGGAAGTTAAGAACACAAAAAAAAGCAAGGAAACAATAACATATATTTTCTTTGTCATGCTTATGAATTGATACTGTAAAGTTAGAAAGACAGTCCGCAATTGTGTTACCGCCCGGCTATATTTTTTTCTCCTTTAAAATGCTCCAGTTTTCTTCTTCAGCAACAATTTTATTGGTAAGGCTGCCCAGACGATCTGTTTCCATTTCTATGATATCCCCGGCTTGTAACCATTGCTCCGTATAATCAGGATTATTTTGTTTACCGGCTTCGTTCAGTTCCAGGAAATATCCGCCGCCCAGGGCTCCGCTCCCAATAATATCTCCGGGGTAAAGATCGGCTCCATAAGAAGCCCGTTCAATAAGTTCCGCAAAAGTCCAGTTCATATTACCCAGGTTGGCTTCGCTCACATGCACACCATTTACATTGCATTTCATAGCCAGGTTCCAACTTTTCCCGGTATGATTTGCCCGGGGAGGTATTTCAAATTGCTCCAGGTCATCAGGCGTTACCAATACTGGTCCTATTGCAGTTGAAAAATCCTTTCCTTTTGCAGGGTCAAGGTTCAGCAACATTTCTTCCATTTGCAATTTTCTTGCGCATATGTCATTCATGATCATCAGGCCTCCAACATATTCATCTGCGTGTACCGCCCGGATGTTTCGGCCATGTTTACAGATTACAATGGCCGCGGCAAGCTCAAAATCTAAGTTTTCCAAATGATCGGGCAGGCAGCGTATTTCTCCCGGACCCTGTATGCTGTGGTGATTGCCGAAATAAAATACAGGGTATTGGTCAAGCTCTTGCTGCATGGGCACATCACGGTTGTGCCTGTCTGCGGCCAGGTGCCGGCAAAAAGCGTATGCATTCCTGTACGAAGTGGGAAAGGGAACAGGTGCTAACAATTGCACGGTATCGTATGGAATACCCCTGTTTTGCAGAAACCTGCCGGACTTAACGCCCTCTTCGGCCCTTTTTGCCAGCGGAAAAGCATCTTCCCAGTAATTCAGGAACATACCCATGCTTCCGGGCAAATCGGGATGCAGCTCATCCATATTATATAAAAAATCACCAATTAAAAGGGCTAACTGATCATGCGAATCGCTGAGGTAGGAAATCAATTGCACAACTAAAATTTAAACTGCAATATAACTGAATGTTTTGTACCTTTTTGTATGAAAATGTTTCTCCTGCTTCTCACTTTATTTTTCACCACACAAAATATGAACGCCCAGGTAAAAACAGATGCATGGCTTTCGCAATTGTTACGCAATACTGCTTCTGAGCCGCTGCTCCATATATTAAACAATCCCGACAGCTTTCAGTACCAGTTGATCTATACACAGATCAACCGCGATAAAAACAATAAGCCTTCCTTTAAACATCATTACCTGCATGTTGATAAAAACCAGTATTTCAATCCTGCCTCTACTGTAAAAATGCCACTGGCTTTCCTGGCATTGGAAAAGCTGAATAAAATGAATGAACCGGGTGTAAATAAATTCACCGCAATGCTAACGGATAGTGCTTATAACGGACAAACAGCTGTTCTGGAAGACAGCAGTTCCGAAAACGGTTTGCCTTCTATAGCTCATTACATAAAAAAAGTATTTTTAGTAAGCGATAACGATGCCTATAACCGGTTGTACGAATTTATCGGGCAAAAAACCATCAACGAGCGGCTTTGGCAAATGGGGTATAAAGATTTCCGCATTACCCGCCGTTTTGTTCGCGCTGCGGAGGAGGAGAACCGCCATACCAATCTTATACGGTTTGTTGACGGAGCCGGAAAATTGCTTTATAAACAACCTGCCGCTTACAGCGATCTGAACTTTGATTTCAGCAAAAAAATACTGATAGGACAGGCGCATTATAACCACGATGATAGTTTAATTCATGCCCCTATGGATTTTACCACGCACAACAATGCGCCGCTTGAAGAGCTGCAGCAGATTCTGCAATCCGTTATGTTTCCTGCATCAGTGCCCGCCCGCCAAAGGTTTGATCTTACCGGAAACGACTACCGGTTTTTATACAGCTATATGTCTAAACTCCCAACAGAAAGTGATTATCCGAAATATGATACCACGAAATTTTTCAACAGTTACACCAAGTTTTTTATGTTCAGATCCGGCAAAACCAAAATCCCAACACATATAAAAGTATTCAACAAAACAGGATGGAGTTATGGCTTTTTAACGGATATTGCTTACATCGTTGATTTTAAAAATAAAGTGGAATTTATGTTAAGCGGTACTATTTACGTAAACCGCGATGGGATACTCAATGATGACAAATATGAATATGAAGAACTGGGTTATCCTTTTTTTAAAGAAGTGGGAAATATTATTTACCAGTATGAACTGGAAAGAAAGCGGAAGTTTGTTCCCGATCTGAAAAATTTTACTATTGTGAGTGGTCAATAGTGAGCCGTGAATGCAACCAGAAGGAAAGCAGGCGCCGTCCCGTTTACATAGCCCCACATAAACATAAAAAAAAATGAATGTTATTACCCGGATCATTGCATTTGTACGATTGCTATGCGAGGCGTCTATCGCCTCGCGTAATTATTATATCGCCTCCTGGCGATTAAAGAAATCAAATTTGTCATACCCTTGCGATGAATGTACAAAAACCAGTCACTTATGCAGGTCTACACGAACATCAAACACAAAAAAATTGAATGGCATTTGGTGGATCATTATCCTTATCTGCACAATAGCAGGCACTCAAACAGCCTTTTCGCAATCCTCATGGATACGCATTAACCAGTTGGGCTATACGCCGGATGGCATTAAAGTAGCGGTATGGGCCGGTAAAGAAAATCCATCGTTTAAGAATTGGCAATTGATAGATGCCGTCTCAAAAAAAGTAGTATTAAGCGCAAAGTCCGGAAAGTTTTCCGGCGCATACGGACCATTCAATGAAACGTTGCGTTTAAATTTCTCCTCATTTAAAAAAACGGGGCGTTATTACTTGCAGGCAGGAAATACCATATCTCCTGAATTTGAAATTGGAAAAGATGTATACAAGGGAGCTGCTGATTTTTGTCTGTACTATATGCGGCAGCAACGCAATAAGTTCAATCCTGTTACTAAAGACAGTTGCCATACACAGGATGGCTACACATTATATGGCCCCATGCCCGACAGCACATTCATTGATGTTAGCGGGGGCTGGCACGATGCTACCGACTACCTGCAATACGTAACCACATCGGCCAATGCTACTTTTCACCTGTTGGCCGCGTACCGCGATTTTCCAGGTGTTTTTGGCGATGGCCACCAGGCTAATGGACTGGAAGGAAGAAACGACATACCCGATGTGTTAGACGAAGCCCGCTGGGGATTAGACTGGCTGTTAAAAATGCATCCGCGTGCAGACTGGATGTTTAACCAGGTAGCCGATGACCGCGATCATATTGGGATGCGCATGCCCGGAATGGACAATCAATACGGCCGGGGATACCAGCGACCCGTATATTTCGTAAGCGGAGAGCCTCAAATACGGGGAAAATTTATGAACAATACAAAAGGTACTTCTTCTGCAGCAGGCAAATTCAGCAGTGCCTTTTCATTGGGATCTTTCATTTTTAATTCACTGGATAATAATTATTCACAAACATTAAAAGAAAAGTCATACACCGCCTTTGCATTTGGATTAAAGAAACCGGGAAACACGCAAACCGCCTCGGTAGTATCACCCTATATTTATGCCGAAGACAACTGGATGGACGATATGGAATTAGCCGGTGCTATGCTTGACGATGCTACTGAAACACAGTTAGGTGGCACTAACGGTATTGATTATGCGTATAACCTGTCCCAAAAAGAACCCCTGACTCCCTGGCTGGGCGCCGATACTGCCAGTCATTACCAGTGGTATCCCTTCATTAATGTGGGGCACTATGAACTGATCAAAAAATTAAGCGATAAAAGAAGGGATACTGTAGCAGGCTATTACAAAAAGGGGATTGAACTGGTATGGAACAAAGCAAAACAGAATGCTTTTTTACGTGGTGTGCCTTTTATATGGTGCAGCAATAACCTTACCACTTCATTTGCCATACAATGCTACTGGTACCGGCAAGCCACCGGCGATACAAGCTTTGAAGAATTGGAGCAGGCTAATTTTGACTGGCTGTTTGGCTGCAACCCCTGGGGAACCAGTATGGTATACGGCTTGCCTGCCTGGGGTGATACCCCCACTGATCCGCATGCTTCATTCTTAAAAGTGGGTAATTTTCCGGTTAACGGCGGCATTGTGGACGGCCCCGTTTATGGGAGTATTTTTGGAAATCTTATCGGGCTGAAGCTTACTAAACCCGACGAATATGCGCAGTTTCAAAGCCAGTTGGCTGTATATCACGACGATTCGGGTGACTATAGCACCAATGAACCCACTATGGACGGAACCGCCTCACTGATATACCTGCTGGCAGCTAAGGAAAGTGGCGACTCCTCACCGGTAAAAGCTTCAGCTAAAAAAAAACGCTAACCGGCAATAACCAGCTCAAAAAATTCAGTTACAACCATGGTGGTATTGTGCGGGGCGATACAGGCGCTAAAACCATTGCCATTGTATTTACAGGAGATGAATTTGGAGATGGCGGTAATCATATAGCAAAAACATTGAAAGAAAAAAAGGTAAAAGCGTCCTTCTTTCTTACAGGGAATTTTTACCGGAATCCAGCATTTGGCAAGCTCATTAAACGTTTCAAGAAAGATGGGCATTACCTGGGCAGTCATTCCGATAAGCATTTGCTGTATTGCGACTGGTACAAAAGAGATAGCCTATTAGTAACAAAAGAAGAATTTAGCTCCGACTTGCAGCATAGCTATACTACCATGAACGGCTTTGGCATCACAAAAAAAGATGCTCCATTTTTTCTGCCTCCCTATGAGTGGTACAACGACAGTATTAGTGTATGGGCGCGTCAATCCGGGATACAACTGATCAATTTTACAAGCGGTACATTAAGCAATGCGGATTATACCACACCCGATATGAAAAACTACCGGTCGTCGGATACCATATATCAATCCATAATCGGGTATGAACAAACTCATGGGTTGAATGGTTTTATTTTATTACTGCATATTGGTACCGATGCCAAACGCCCAGATAAAATGTATCATCGTTTAGGCGGGTTGGTGGATTATTTAAAGCAAAAACAATATCATATAGTGAGGGTAGATGAATTGCTGAAATAGCTATATAGCGGCCTCACCCTTTTTGGAGGGTAGGGACCACTATATAAAATGGATAGTTCATATTCTTTACCTTTACGCTCATGCCTGGCATTCATATTCACGATAGCATCAATTTATTGTCCAAGCTCAGCCTTCGCCGTGCCTGGAATGCAGGCAAAGTATTGAGCAGTTATTATATAAGCCGCTGGACAAAAAAGCCAGTGCAATGGGGCTATCCTATTTCCATTTCTTTTGAGCCCACTACTTCCTGCAACCTGCGCTGCCCCGAATGCCCAAGCGGCCTAAGAAGTTTTACCCGGCCTACGGGCATGCTTAAAAAAGATTTCTTTAGTCAAACCATTGATGAAATACACAAAGAGCTCTTATATCTTATCTTTTATTTCCAGGGCGAACCTTATCTCAACCCCGGCTTCCTGGAAATGGTGCGTTATGCTTCGAACAAAAAAATTTATACCGCAACATCAACCAATGCGCATTACTTGAATGATGCCAATGCCCGAAAAACTGTGGAAAGTGGTTTGGACAGGCTGATCATTTCCATTGATGGAACTACTCAGGAGGTATACCAGCAATACCGGCGTGGTGGTAAATTGGATAAAGTATTGGAAGGTGCTAAAAATATAGTGAAATGGAAAAAAGAACTGAAAAGCAAAACGCCGTTTATTGTTTTCCAGTTCCTCGTTGTAAAGCCCAATGAGCACCAGGTAGAAGAAGTGAAACAATTGGCAAAAGAAGTAGGTGCTGATGATATATGGTTTAAAACAGCCCAGGTATACGATTATAAAAATGACCCCAACAACTTAATTCCTTCTACCGGTAAATTCAGTCGTTACAAAAAAGACAAAGAAGGACAATATAAAGTAAAAAATAAACTGAATAATCATTGCTGGAAACTGTGGCATGCCAATGTAATTACCTGGGATGGGCTGGTAGTTCCCTGCTGTTTTGATAAAGATGCCATGCACCGCCTGGGCAATTTAAAAATGCAGTCGTTTAAAGAAATATGGCATAATGATAATTACAAACAATTTCGCAGTGAACTGATGACCAGCCGCAAGAATATTGACATTTGTGCCAATTGCAGCGAAGGAACAAAAGTATGGAGCTGATAGTCAAAGAAAGTATTTTTCCTTTTATTTTCGGCCTTCTGTCCCGGCAGTGATTACTAAAATTAATTTGTTCGTCATATATGCTTTTGCACGTACACCCTGTTGATCCCCAACCCCGTCAAATAAAAACCATTGTGGAATGTTTGCAAAATGGCGGCATTATTATCTATCCCACTGATACCATTTATGGTTTGGGCTGCGACATTTTTCAGCATAAAGCCATTGAGCGTATTGCACGCATTAAACACATTGACCCTCAAAAAGCCAATTTTTCATTCGTGTGCTACGACCTCAGCGACCTGAGCATTTATACCAAAAGCATTGACACTCCTTTATACCGCATTTTAAAAACCCATCTTCCCGGTCCTTATACTTTTATATTACCATCGAGTAAAGAAGTGCCCAAAATACTGAAAAGCAAAAAAAATACGGTGGGTATAAGAGTACCGGAAAATAAAATTGCAAGAATGATCGTAAAGGAGCTGGGGCATCCCATATTGAGTACAACCCTGCCCGGCGAAATGGTAGAAGAATATACCGATCCCGAAATTATTGAAGAGAATTTTAATAAACTGGTGGATATCGTTATAAACGCCGGCATCGGCGGAGTAACCCCTTCTACCGTAATTGACTGCACAGGAAAAGAACCCGTGCTGATCAGGAGGGGACTGGGAGAGTGGGCGGAAGAAGAACAATTCTGAAGTGCGGATGAGCATTTGATTCCGGAACGACTGTTTTCAGTCCAACCTCCTCAACCACTGTTTCGCCTCTTTGCTTCCTTCCAGGTCATTTGCTGCGATTTCCTGCAATAGCTTTTTGGCCGCGTCTATATCACCAGTCCCGCTTCGTTTGAATAAAGTAACCGCCTGGTAAAATTTGCCGGGGTTACTGTGTAACGTTGTATCCTTTGCGAGTTCGGAAAAGTAAAAGAGCGCTTTATCGTATTGAAACTGCCGGAGTGCAGCAATACCGGCATATTTTTTTGCGCTGAAATTTGCAGAATCCTTTTCTGCAATGGTTTCGAACTGTAACAATGCTGCTGCCGGCTTACCGGCGTTAAATAAAGTCAGCCCGAACTGCAGGCTATCTGGTTCGCTGCTCATGGTTATATCTAAAGTTTTCCAGTTTTGCCGTATATACGCATCCGCCAGTTGTTCCGGAGAACTGCTTGTACTGACCAGCATCCACGACAACACCATTACTGCAACAATTGCACATGCAGCAATCGCATATCTCCATATTTGCGTCACCGGCTGTTTCCGGGGCAGCGCTTCTTTTTGTTGTTCATATAGTTCCCTGAATCTTTCCTTTTGCTGAATTTGCAGTTGCTCCTTAATTACATTATGGGTTGAAATATAAAAGGCCACCTCTTCTGCAAATGAAACATCATGGATGATCCGCTGCTCAAACTCTTGCTTTTGTTCCGCGGTGTTTGGGTGGTTAAAATAGTTATCAATATATTCCATATTATCCATCTGAGTTTCTTTTAACGTTATACAACAACCGCAATTTATCTATGCAACGCAAACGGCTTGTTTTTACTACATCGGCTGATCTATATTCCATTAATACCGATATCTCCTTATCGCTGTATCCATCGGCAAACAACATCAATAACTTCCGGCAGCTTTCTCCCAACTCCTGCAGCCTGTTTTTTAATGCATCCATATCCATTCGTTCAATTAATTGCTGAACAGCTGTTTTTGCCGGATCAGCTATTAACATTAGCATATCCGGAATGGATGAAGTTTGATGAACACTATTCTTATTGGTCGTTTTCTTTCGCAAAAGGTCAACACATTTATTAATAAATATTCTATACAGGTAGGTTTTAAGTGCAGACCGGTTTTCAAAATGTCCTTTCCTGATATTATCAATAGCGTGCAGGATGGTATCCGAATACGCATCAAAGGATTCATCTTCCTGCAATGCATATTTTTTTATTCCTTCCTTTATAAAATAGGTATACCGGTTAAATAACGCATCCTCAGCTTTTCTTTTAAGCAAATTGTTTTCCTGAAGATTCTGGATTAATTCTTCATCGGAAGAAACAATACGTGAGGTGTCAAAAGACATGATATGTAGTGTGTTTCAGAAAGATAATAAAAATAATATGAAAAAAAACCATTTTTTGTTTCCTGTCCTTTTTCGTATCACGACAAAGCTATAAAGGCTTAAAAACTGAGGCCCGGTTATAAAAGGCTCAATTGCAGAAACCAAGGCGTCATCCTTACCCTTTTTGAAATAAAACAGCCTTTATTCGCCGGCAAGCTTGCAAAACAATTTTAATAATCCTTTTCCCCGACAAACCTTACCGGTTCATTTGATGCTTAATAACTAAGATCAGGGACTGCATCATTCACAAAAAATAAAATGAAAAATGAAAAAGATTTTTTTTGCCTTTGCGGCCGGATGTATTCCCGCCCTGGCAGCCATGAACGGAGCTTATGCTCAAAATAGCAGCACATTAAAAGAGAATATCCATTTTAACAAAGCCGCGGTTTCCGAAAATGTTACTGCGTCAGCTCCCAACGCCATTAACGCCAGGGCCATAAAACACTTCTACCAGTCATATAAAAATGCCGCCGGCGTAGTATGGATAACAATTAATGACGGATTCAGGGCCTCCTTTACTTTAAATGGTGTAAGCAACAAAGTGTATTACAATAAAAAAGGGAAATGGACTGCCCATTTAAAAAACTATACAGAAGATAAGTTATCCTTTGAGGTACGTGACATGATTAAACGTGCCTATTGCGACTGTAGCATTAATTACGTTGATGAAATTGAGACCCTTCAGTCAGGCGGCGTCCCCACTTATATTGTGCACATAGAAGGTAAGAACGATTACAAATTCATAAGAGTGTGTAATGGAGAGATGGATGTTTGGAAAGAATTTAAAAAACAAAAACCATGATCATATGCCAGCCGGTACAGGTATGCGTAATCGTTATCAGCATACCTGCACCGGTTTTATTTTGCCTGCAACACATTTTTAGTGTTTGCTTTAAACACCCTGATAAAATTCCCCCCTAATATTTTAAGAATGTCCTTTTCGCTATATCCCCTGCCCAACAGTGCTTTGGTTATTTTTGGAAAATCTTCCACCCCCTTTAATTCCTGCGGCAAAGATTCAATGCCATCCATATCTGCACCCAAACCCACATAATCCGCACCCACCAGTTTTACAATATAATCAATATGATCTATCAGCAGGGATAATGGGGGACGCAGCGCTTCCATCTCCCCGGCATATTTTTTAGCCAGCCATTCTGAAATGGTATACGACTGCCAGCTTAGCTGCTTCAGGGAATCGCGTTCAATTCTGTGGCGCTGAAAAATTTCCCGGCGCCGCCTCTGGTAATTGCTGTCTAAAAAGCCCGAGTAAAAGTTTACCTGTATCACACCTCCGTTTTTAGCTACTGCTTTTATTTGTTCGTCTTTAAGATTGCGGAACACCGGGCAAATGGCATAAACACTACTGTGCGAAAGCAACACCGGTTTGGTTGTAGTCTTCATTACATCATAAAATGTATGCTCACCCACATGCGAGAGGTCAATCATCATACCCATTTCATTCATCTGCTTTACCACCTGCCTTCCAAAATCGGTAAGGCCTTTGTGTTTCAGTTCTCCGGAAGGCATTCCGGTATCGGGATCCGAGGAAGTTTCATCTTTTGCCGAGCTTGCCCATGCAGTGGAGTTATTCCATGTAAGCGTGAGATATCGGGCTCCGCGCCGGTACAGGCTATCCAGATAATCCAGCCTGTCTTCTATCATATGACCGCCTTCTACCCCTATCATACAAGCCAGTTTTTTTTGCCGCACTGCTTTTTGCAACAGTGCGGGGGAAGTAACCAGCATCATTTTGCGGGGATTGCGCTTAACGAGAGCATATAGTGAATCCATTTCAATATTGGCAAATTGAAATGCCGTATACTTTCCAAATGCTTCATCGCAAAAAATGGAAAATACCTGCACGTCTATACCCCCTGTTTTAAAACGGGCAATATCAGAATGCGTCTTGCCGGTAAGATCATTTTCAATGTTCAACCCATGCATAGTAGCCGAAGAAAGTACATCATTGTGGGTATCCACCACAATTGCTTCTCATGTATGGCTGTATAATTTTGTGCATGAACAACTATACAATACAACAAAAAACCAAATAACAGAAGAGCGTGTTGCTTCATGCTGCGAAATTATTTTTTATATCAATGCATTAGTTAAACATGCGTTGGGGATCATATGGATCATCGTCTATATGTACATATTTTTTTTTTTCTATTGTGCCTATGTGTTTAATGTATTTTTTTAACACATAGTCTATATATAGCTTTCAATCCTCTTTTGCACCCTTCTCTCCGGTAAACCATTGCTCTTTGTTTTTAAAGAGTACATTAAATGTAGTTAGCGACCCGTAAATACGGGTTATAT
Source organism: Agriterribacter humi (assembly GCF_009192765.1). Taxonomy (GTDB): domain Bacteria; phylum Bacteroidota; class Bacteroidia; order Chitinophagales; family Chitinophagaceae; genus Agriterribacter; species Agriterribacter humi. The sequence continues at coordinate 82,398 of NZ_VOHQ01000004.1, forward strand.
ATTGCTGAAGATTTACTTTGTCTTCGTCGTTGAGCTTTTTATGTGCATTGATCTGTTGTTCCAGTACGCGAAGTCTGTCGCGCAGCATTACAATCTTGTGAAAGAAGATTTCCACGGGTATCTCTTTGGGCTTCAATGATGTGTCTGCGGGTTGCAGCAGCATGGTACCACCCGTCCACCTGTCGCCCAAAGGCACTTTCTCTGTTACATCGCCCCACAAACGTAAAATTTTAAGCAACGATTTTTCCGTATCGGAAACTGTTTCCACTTCCGGCGTTACATTTTCCGGGATGATCTCATCGAGCTGCGGATCGGTTTTGTCAATTTCTTTTATGCCATGATTGATAAAAGAGATCATATATACAGCGTATTTAACGCCCACAATAACGCCGGGGCCATATTGTGTATGTTGCAGTCGGGTACCAATACCCAGTGTAAGTTGTTCCTGTTCCATAATGCTTTATATGTAAGTAAAGCTCAAGGTAAAATTTTTTGCAGAACAAGTTTCAAATAAGGCTCATATACTTCTATACCGGTATACTGCATATGAAATGATACAGGTAAAGGAGGCTTTTACTCCCGCTACCATACTATATGGTACAAAAAAGGCCGCCTCTTAAGGCAGCCCTTTAACAACTCAAAACCAACATGCATTAAGATTTGCCCCACCAAACAGGCTCATTTAAACAGGTAGGACTTGAAGCGTTTGAATTGGCTTTCAATTATTTGAGGTATCCGTAATACTCATCGTCTGTTGCACAATCCCACCAAACAGGCATACTCCAGATGTTCGGTTCAGCGGCATGGCGATTTAAGGCAAGCGTATTTATAGAGTTGTATTGTATTTCATAAACCGGCGGTAATGCCCAACGGCGCATCCAATAACCAGGGTCTGTTGGGGAACCACCTGTTAACTGAGCTGCACCTGTAAATAAGGCCCCACGTTGATAACCCGGGTAAACAACGCCAAAACCATCTACATTGCCAGCGCTAAAGTTAAAGCGGCGCATGTCATTCCAGTTCTCAATGCTACAGCCCATGGCAATATATTTTTGCAGCATAATATCCGACATCGTTAAAGAACCGGAAGCCTGGCAAACCGCGTCACTTGCAAAATAAGCATTAATGGCAGCCTCATCCATAGGTGCCATATCCGGATTGGTGTTGGTATAGCCCCCGCCCTGCCATTCAGTTAACTTAGCCTGCATCATATCCAAATGTGCCCTGATACCGTCTGTATAAGCCGTATAAGCATTTGCGGCATCACCTTTCCGCATATAAACTTCAGCCTTGATAAAGCACATCTCATGATAAGTCAATATCTCCTGGTCGGAAACAGGCCGAACCTGGAAGGATCCTGTAGAACCTACAACGCCGGCAGCGTACGCTGCTGCTGAAGGGTACCAGCTAACATCGGTAGCAGGCTGATCGTCTATGCCTGATGTAGCAAGAGCGCTGCTACGCATATTTACATAAACCGTATCGCCGGCAAGTACGTAATTGGTACTGTTTACATATATAGAACCAGCCGGGTAGGTTACCGTTACAACATTCCCGCTAACCGTGTGGGTCCGCCCTGCCGCAACCTGGGCAGCAATAAAATTCGCAAGATCCGTTCCATCGGCGATCGTATAGCTTATATTAGTATTTGTAGCGGCATAAGTTGCCGTTGCAATAGACCTTGCTCCCCCACCTTTTATCAACCGGGTTGCCGGCCCATAAGAATCAACCCCTATTGAACGATTCCATGTATAAGATGACACTTTACCACTGGGATCTAATTTAACATTGGACATGGAAGCCGGTACAATTTTAGTCATCCTGGGATCCGTTACCCCGGAGCCACGCAGATTCGTCAACAGGTTGTAGTAATATTGGGAAATACGCTGAGTACTGCCATAAGCCGCATAATTAAAGTTTCCATTTGTTACAACAGGATCGCCTAATAAAAAGTCAGTTACAGTACTGTTGTTAAAGGATGGTACCACCGTATTGTCGGCATTAGACTGTGGACCTTTCGACAAACAGTAAAGAACAGAATCTGCATTATATAAATCCGATTTTTTTGACAGCTTCAGCATGTACCGGGCTTTCAATCCCCAGCATAATTTTATCCATTTACTCACATCGCCGTTATTCATATAATCGCCGAGAGAAAATGCAGGTGCTCCGGCCTCCTGTGTTTTATCGAAGAGGCTGATGGCTTCATTCAATTTATCCATACACCCGTTGAAAATGGTCTTACCGTCATCAGGTTTAGGACTTGGATTTCCTGTGGCGGCTTCTGTATAAGGCATTTCGCCATAAAGATCCAGCATTTGCATAAAACCCAACGCATGGAAGACATTTGCCGCAGCCATATAATGATAGGCTCCTTGCTTTTCAGCAGTATTATACATATCAATCACGTTGGAAGATACTGCCACAAACCAGGTTTGATAGGGGGTTGTGGAGTTCCCGTTAGCGGCTGCCCATGTTGTGCTAAACGTATTGCCATTAACATTTGTGCTATAATAAACGCCCGCCTGTAATGCAGTACGGTAATTGGCAACCCCGGAGGAGTACATATAAAAGTGTTCAATCCAGGGCAACCTGTTTTGGATCAATACGCTTTGATTGTTAGGGTTATCCGGGTCCGTATTAACGTCCAGCCACTTTTTACACGAAGTGGAGCCTGCTACAAGTACACAACCCAATATTATATAGATTAAATTTTTCATGCTTTTCTTTTTTCATTAATTAAAATGTAATATTTACTCCGAAAGTGAAGCTTGCTACCGCAGGCACTCCCAAATAATCAATACCCGTAGAACCCGAACCTCCCGTTCCGCCTGCTGCGCTTACCTCAGGATCCATTCCCTTGTAATTTGTCCAGGTAAATAAATTGGTGCCTACCGCTGTTGCTGAGAGTCCTTTAATAACTTTCTGGCGCTTCGATATACCGGAGAAGTCATAGGTTAATGATAAAGAGCGCAGCTTCACCCAGTTTACTGAAGTAATAAAATTCATGGAATTAGCCGCATAGTTCGACCAGTATTGCTGAATCATGTTTGTACCTGCATACGTTGTACCACCAATGGTGTAGGACTGGTTGGCATCGTAGGTTTGCGTAAAATCTTCTCCTGTCACGCTGTTCACCCCGGTTATGGTTACCGATTGCCTGTCATTCAGTAAAGTCCTTTTACTTAACCCGTTTACAATCATCGCATATTCTGTACCGTTATACACATCCCCGCCTTTGCGTATGTCGAGAAGAAATGATAAGGAGAGCTGTTTGTACCGGAATGTATTGTTGATCCCGCCAATGAAACTTGGTTCACGGTTACCAACAACCGGGTTAGTAGTGTTTAATTTATATAATCCGGTTGCAGGATCAACCTGGTAGCGCCCGTTTGGAATTTCATCCCCTTTTGAGTCTACTTCACGCAAATAAGGCTGGCCGGTCATTCCAAGAAAATATCCGCCGTTTGGAACAGATGCCGCTTTTACTGTTCCGAACTGGGCATCTGTTGGGTAAAAATAGGCTACCCCCGGAAGAAAGTCTCCCAACCTGCCTTTATTATAGGAAAAATTAAACGTTATGTCCCATCCGAAATTCTTTTGAGATATTGCCTTACCTGTAAGCATCATTTCCATACCCTCGTTAATAACAGAGCCGGTATTGAGCGAGCTGAAAATAAAGCCTCCGGATTGGGCTAAACGTGGTTGTGCAATTTGGTTCTTTGTCTGGCTATGATAATAGGTATAGTCCAAACCTATACGCCCATTAAGGAATTTAAACTCTCCCCCAACTTCCCAGGAATTTTGAATTTCGGGTTTTAAAACAGGATTACCTGCCGCCCACTGGTTGCCCACCAGCACATAAGAGCCAATAGTGTAGGGGGCCCATACATAAGTATTGGTTGCATACGGATTCGCGTCTTTGCCGACCTGTGCCCAGCTTGCCCTGAACTTACCGAAAGAAAGAATGTTGCCTTTTGGCAACAGCTCTGTAAAAACAAGAGAGCCGCTCAGGGAAGGATAAAAATAAGATCTGTTCTCAAAAGGTAATGTGGACGACCAGTCATTACGTCCTGTTGCAGTAAGGAATGCAATGCTTTTGTAAGATACGCCAACTTCCCCATAACCCCCCACCAGCCGTTTACGCACTGTCGCATCAGCGAAAAACTTATTTTCCGTACCGATATTATTAAAGCTGATCGTACCGGCTGTAACAAAGTTGTATCCCCAATGATTTTGCCTGCTCGTTCTCGTATCTTCTGAAGTAGTTCCCAGCATGAGATGTGTATCAAAATCGCCAAATGTTTTATGAAAATTACTCATTACCGTTGTTGTAATGAATGTGTAATCATACTTGGGCTTGCTCAATCGCCCGTTCTGATACAGCGGGGCCACGGCAGAACCCGGGGCTATATAAGTATAATCATCTGTTGTATACTGGTCGTAGCCCAAACGCGCTATAACATCCCACCAGCTCGCAATTTTGTAATTACCGCTCACGCCTCCGGTGATACGTTTGGTTTGTGATGTTAATTTATCCTTATTAATGATCCAGTAAGGGTTGTCTATATCGTCTTGCAGTTCAGTAATAATTCCGGCGTAAGGACGATATTGCGTTCCATCTTCGTTGATGTAATGGCTTATGTCTAATGTTTGAGGCCAACGGTATAATGCCTGCATACTTCCAACTCCGCTTCCATATAACCCTGCGGTAGTCAGCGTTCTGTTGGTTTTGGCAACAGAATAGGCAACATTTGCATTCAAGGTCAAACGACCGTATTTCTGTTCGCCATTGAATCGGAAAGTGGTTTTATCATAACTTGTGTTGGGAACGATACCTGTTTGATCAAAATTAGAGCCGGATAAATAAAAAGAGCTGTTTTTAGTGCCGCCGGATACGTTTACGTTATTATCATACAGCATACCATTTTGAAAAAAATTACCGATATTATCATATACCGTTTCCTGCGATGTAATCTTTTCTCCCCATGAATTATAAACACCTTCTTTGGTGAGAACGCCATTAACAGAATAAGAACCGGGTCCAAACTCCGTTTGAACCTCGGGTAGTTTGTTTGCCCAGGAGGTGCTCACCCTGCTGGTAACATCAACTTTTACTGTTCCTTCCGCTCCCTTCTTTGTAGCAATAATAACAACACCATCGGCTGCCCGGGAACCATACAATGCCGCCGCTGCAGCTCCTTTCAATACCGACAAGCTTTCAATATCTTCCGGGTTTACATCCATGATACGGTTTGAAAAAGTTGTATTACTGCGACTCATCCCATCGGTACCCGTATTACCGGTAACTGTAGTGGAGTTATCATATATAACACCATCAATAACAAATAACGGCTGGTTTTGCCTGCCCTCCGATGTAGAGTTACCACCACGAATAGTGATAGATGCACCGGCGCCGGCAGAACCGCTGAATTGAGTAATATTTACACCGGGAACCTTACCCGCTAAAGAATTAACAACATTGGTGTTCTTGTTTTTCATTAGTTCCTCCGCATTCAGTTCGGAAACCGAATAGCCAAGCGCCTTCCTTTCTTTTTTAATGCCCATTGCTGTTACAACCACTTCTCCCAGGCTTCCGGCCGCCACTTGTAACCGGATATTAACTACAGCGTCATCTCCCGGTGTTACTTCCTGGTCTTCATAACCTACATACGAAACCTGCAGCGTTTGACCTGAAGCAATCTGAATACTGAAATTCCCATCGGCATCTGTTTGGGTAATGCGCTGGCTGCCTTTTATCCTGATGGTAACGCCTGTTAATGCTGTATTATCTTCCGCAGACAATACGGTGCCCCTAACAGTTCTTTCCTGTGCCTGCAGCATTTGAGGCAACAAAAATAGCAGTAGTGTAAAGGCCACTGCACAATGGAGCATTTTTCTCATAATTGTGTTTTTGATGTGTAGAATGGTAAATAAATTTTATCCCAGGAGTTATTTATGACTATGGTGCACAGGGTTTGCCTGGCTTCAAAAAACATAATAAAATACCGGCCCATTATAAGCCTGGAGATGGACAGCCTGTAATACTATTTTTTTCCTGATGCAGTTGAATATGCGAAAGTGGATATTGTTGTGAAGTGACCTGTTCCCCAAACCAGGCGAATGTTCCTGTATTGCACAAGAACATTTTTGTTCAGCATTTAAAAAAAATATTCCGGAACAGAAGTCTTTCCAGAGTAAAGAAGCCAGTTGTATTGCTTTTTGCATGATCTCAGTTTTGGCACCTTAAAAATACATCAAATACCTGCACAAAAATGCAAAAACATGAAAAAAATAGCAAGCAGAAAAATTTACCCGGGAGCAGCATTGATTCAGAATTACATCAATCAGGGCTTGATTTTAGGGACCAACTGCGATATTTCGATTCCCAACTTTTCCATTAATTGTATTACTTTAAGATTTATTTCCTGCTTTAAAGCATTAAATTCATCCATCGGTATGGGCGCAGTATAATAATCGGTTTGTACAATATATCCCTGCTGTACAATGTCGTTTAAAAAAAGATTCCTGTTTTCAATTTTCGGGTGATCCAGAATTTCATTCATTCCCTCCAGCAGTTGCCGGAGCTGCTCCGCTGTTGCGGCAGTATCAATTTCCAGTTTTAAATCGGCGCGGCGTTGTGTGCGAAGACTCAGGTTATCTACAATGCTATCCACCATTTGCTTATTGGGCACACTTACATATGTTTTTTCGGTTGTGCGTAACCGTGTGCTCCGGAAACCAATTCTTTCCACCGTACCCGTTACATTCTGTACTTTGAGGACGTCGCCTATAACAAAAGGCTTATCAAAGAAAATTATAAATGAAGCGATAAGATTCTCTAAGCTTTCCCTTGCAGACAATGCAAGCGCCACGCCTACTATTCCCAGCCCGGTAAGGAGGTCCATAATCTGGTACCGGAAAGCAAACTTGATGACGGTTAATAAACCCGCTATACTTACAATAGCTTTTAAAAAATCTTTAATAAAGATAACCAGTTGGTGTTCTCCCTGCATTTCTTCGTTCTGATTATTTTTGGCAATAACCAATGCCAGGTAATCAATCATCCGCAACAACAACCAGAAAAAGGAAACAATAAGGAGTGTTACTGCAATGCGGTCAATGATTGTTTTGGTATCTGTTTTGTAGAAATTATATTTAAATACTTCCGGGAAATTAAGAGAAGAAAGGGCGATAACAGCAGTAAGTATGATGATGAAATATTCCAGCGGTGCAAGTATCAGGTCAACAAAAGCCTGGCGGTCTATTTTCCTGCCCATCCGTTTTGATAAAAAAATAATAACAGCAACAATGGGCCTGCTGAAATATTTTTTCAACAGGTATATTCCAAAAATGATCAGGCCAATAGTAAGATAATCTCCTATGCTGTTGTTTAAAACCATCCTGTCCAAAAAGTCATTCATGTTGTCTTTCTTTAATGATAAGGATACATTTCAATACCTGTTTCATTAAGCACATAGATACCCTGTTGCGTAATGTAAATTTTTAATGCATCTTGTATAATTGCCGGAAGAGGCTGCTCCTGCAACTCCAGCGTTCCCAATGTATACCTCACCAATTTATTCTGCCTGCGTCCTGCAATGGTTTGGCCGATTACCCGTAAACCGGTGATACCCGTTAGCGGTAAAGTATTTTTAAGCGCCCCATAATAATCAAATACATATAACCCCTTTGTATCATCATAAACATACACAAACCCATCGCTGTCTATTATGGTGCGTGGAGATGGCATAATATCCAATACCTGCCGCAGGTCCGTTGTTTCACTAAGCACTCTACCGTTTTCATCAATCTTTTTAAGCTTCGCGGATTGCTCATCAAATATCCACACATTATTATCGTACGACAACCCTATCGCCTTTGCCTGAAAAATACCCGATTTCCTCAGATCTATCATATTTATCCTGTTCAGGTAGCGATCCAGCATTACTATCGTTGAATAATCCTTATAATACAACAGCACTTTCATAGGGTTCGTTACATCTATTGCATACACTGTTCCATAGCGGCGAACATCATTAAAAACATTCAAAGAATCACCCTTGCTGTTAAGCTTTATTAAAAGGCCTGGAGGCGTAAGCACATAAACATTTCCCAGGTTATCGGCGGCAAACTGTTTAACCTTGCCGCTGTATATGGAAACAGGAGGCAAAAAAACAGTGCCCGATGCTTTACCGGCGGAATCTGTTTGCGACTGTACGCAAAAAACAGAACAACACAATAATATGATAAAAGAAAAGCGCATCAGGATTGATAATATTTCAATTCAAGATTATGCCCGTCAAATACGGCATAACTGTTATACCGGATCCAGTCGCCCAAATTAATGTACCTGCTGTAATCATTCAATATAAAATCAATAGGAAGATGGCGGTGACCAAAAATAAAATAGTCGTAATGCTTTTGTTGCAGCACATCCCTGCAATAGCTGATCAGCCATTCCTTATCCTCACCCAAAAACCGGGCATCATCTTCACCGGTAGCTGCACGGCTACTTTTGCTGGAGCGATGCGCAATACCCATCCCGATATAAGGAGGTAAAATTCCAAACAACCACTGGCATATTTTGTTGCGGAATATTTTTTTTAAAAGCTTGTAGCCCTCATCGCCGGGGCCCAGTCCGTCGCCATGCCCTACAAGGAACTGTTTTCCATTGAATTCAAAATGCTGCGGCTCATAAAACACGGAGATATTCAGTTCCTTTTCAAAATAACCGCTCATCCACATATCGTGATTGCCTACAAAAAAATAAAGCGGTATGCCACTGTCTGTTAATTCCGCCAATTTGCCTAAAATGCGAACAAACCCCTTAGGCACTACCTTTTTATATTCATACCAAAAGTCAAAAAGGTCACCAACGATAAAAATGGCTGCAGCATCTTCTTTTGCTCCGGAAAGAAAGCGAACAATTAGCTTTTCCCGTTTCAGGCTTGAAGCATGATCGGGAACGCCCAGGTGAAAGTCAGAAAGAAAGTATATTTTTTTCCCTGTAGGAACCTGCATCTGTGCAAGATAAAATGAAAGCTTCAATTCTCTACCAAAAACACAAATACTTCTTTAGGCCCATGAACGCCAACCACCAACGTTTTTTCAATATCGGCTGTACGGCTGGGGCCTGTTGCAAAGGTAATAAGCGAAGGTAACTTGCCCTTGTATTTTTCTTTTATCAGTTGCAGACCGTCTTTTATATCATATACCAATTGATTTAGGTATGCCACGCAAATATGCACAGGCGCATATACGCTGGTTGTTCTGCCACTTTGCTGCGCCGCACTCATCATGATTGTTCCTGTTCTAGCTATTAAGGCTTCGCAGCCTGTAATGGCCACATCCGCCAGGGCTAGCGGCTTTTGAGAAAATCCTCCAAAATTTAAAGAGGCAAGCTTTTCTCTAAGCAGGGTTTCTTTACAAAATACTTCTTTCCACTGCCTTTGCTGAATAAGAAGGGATAATTGCGCGAGCATTTCGGCTTCATTGGTGCAGTATAAAAACCGGCCATCCAGTTTTCCAAATGCTTCCGCAAAAACGATTTCAGCATCATCGGCAGGGGGTAAAAACACTGAATTATTTCCTTCACTTTGAGGAAAAGGCAAAGGCACTGGTGTACTCAGTGCCTTTCGTATTTTTTTAAGCATATTTTCCTTTGCAGGAGATATCTTCATTACATTATGGTTTAGGTATAATTTCAGCAGGTGGAACACCAGCGCTGATACCGCCGCCTTCTGAACCATTGGAAGAAGAAGGGTTTTCATCGTGATGATGGAGGTCGTGCACCACATCCGCCGGCTTCTTTTCCTCAAACGGACGTTTACCGATCATTTGCTCAAGATCGCTTTGAAAAAGTACTTCCCTTATCAATAATTCTTTTGCTATTCTTTCAACCTGCTGCTTTTTCTCCATCAGCAGGTTTTTAGTTCTGCTGTATTCTTCATCTATCAGTTTTCTTACCTCTTCGTCAATTATTTTGCCTGTTTCCTCGCTAAATGGCTTGGTAAAATAATTTTCCTGCTGGGGATCGTAGTAACTGATATTTCCCAACTTCTCGTTCATACCATATATGGTAATCATGGAGTAGGCAATTTTGGTTACCTGCTGCAAATCGTTGCTGGCGCCGGTTGAAATTTTTCCAAAGAAAATTTCTTCACTTGCCCTTCCGCCCAGGGTCATAGCAATCTGGTCTTTTAACTGATCTGTATTGTAGAGATACTGCTCTTTGGGTGTATATTGTGCATACCCAAGTGCCGCTGTACCGCGGGGAACAATGGTAACCTTTAGCAAAGGATACGCATGCTCCAGAAACCATCCGCAAATGGCGTGTCCTGCTTCATGGTAAGCAATAATTTCCTTTTCATCGGGAGAGATGATCTTGTTTTTCTTTTCCAGTCCGCCAATTACACGATCAATTGCATCCTGAAAATCATTCATCTCCACTTCCGTTTTCCCTTTTCGGGCCGCTATTAAAGCCGCCTCATTGCACACATTGGCAATATCGGCACCTGCAAAACCCGGGGTTTGCTCCGCCAGTTTAAACACATCCAGCTTTGCTGATTTTTTAATGGGCTTCAAATGCACATGAAATATTTCTTCCCTGCCTTTTACATCCGGTTTGTCAATGGTTATTTGCCTGTCGAAACGGCCGGGGCGTAGTAAGGCACTATCCAGCACATCGGGCCTGTTGGTAGCGGCAAGTATAATAATGCCACTATCGGTGCCAAAGCCATCCATTTCTACCAATAGCTGGTTAAGGGTATTCTCCCTTTCATCATTACTCATCATCATGTTCTTTCCTCTCGCCCTGCCAATCGCATCTATTTCATCAATAAATATAATGCATGGCGCTTTTTCTCTCGCCTGCTTAAATAAATCCCTTACCCGGCTGGCGCCAACCCCCACAAACATTTCAACAAAATCGGAACCGCTCAAACTAAAGAAAGGTACCTGGGCCTCGCCTGCCATGGCTTTTGCCAATAAGGTTTTACCTGTACCGGGAGATCCAACGAGCAAAGCGCCTTTTGGAATTTTACCTCCGAGGGCTGTATATTTTTTGGGATTCTTTAAAAAATCAACAATTTCCATTACTTCCTGTTTGGCCTCTTCCAATCCGGCTACATCGGCAAAAGTGATGTTTACTTTAGTGCCTTTTTCAAACAAGGTGGCCTTGGATTTGCCAATGCTGAAAATACCACCGGGACCACTACCACCACCGGGACCGCCCACCTTACGCATCATTAAAATAAACAACAGGGCAAACATTAGCAAGGGAAATATATAGCTGAGTAAAGACCCAAACCATTCTGATTCGCTCACAATTTTAACAGGAACTTCTTTTACCTGCTGATGCTCTTTGTAAAATTCGGCAAGTGTTGTACCTGTATAGGTTTTTGCATCCGGAATTTCAAATTGAAAATGCGGACCATCTGTTTTGGCAACAATGGACCACCTGTCTCCCAAAAGCTCTTTATATATAGGTTTGTCAAGGCTGTCTTTATTTATAAAAACCCTAACCACATCCTTATTGCGTACCAGCTCCAGCTTCTGAATATCATTTTTTACAAGCATTTCATTGCGGAACTGAAGATCCGAAATGACCGTGGCCGTTGGTGTAGCTCCATTATATAACTGGTATCCTACCAGCAAAAGCGCAACGATGCCATAAACCCAGTATATGCTGAATTTCGGACCACGGCGTGGAGACTTGTCATCTCCCTCGGGTCGCTTATTGAATCCCGGTATTTTACCCTGATTATTATCCTGTGCCATAAACTTCTTCGCTTAAATATTTAAATTAAAATAAAAAACCGGATACCCAGTTATACATAAAAAATTATAGTTACTGCTGTTTTTCGGATTATGCCTCATGCTGTATATGATCGCCGTCATTCCACATTTCTTCCAGCTTATAAAATTTTCGTGTTTCCGGCTGAAAAATATGCACCACAATATTTACGTAGTCTATCAGCACCCATTGCAGAGCCTGGTAACCTTCGTGGTGATACGGCAGTTCACCTGTGTGTTTTTTTACTTCGGTTTCAATGGCATCAGCAACTGCCCTCACCTGCACATTACTGGAAGCCTCACAAACGATAAAAAAATCCGCAACGGCTTCCTGTATTTTGCGCAGATCAAGCGAAACAATATTTTCTCCTTTTTTTTGACGGATGGCGCTGATGATGGTTTTAAATAGCTTACTGTTCCTCGTCAACCTGGCTGCACGTTTGGGCCGTGCAGTTAACACCTGTAATGCTGCCAATAGAAATCAATTTTAGGTTTACCCCTTTTTTTGGGGTTGATTTGATTATATTTTAAAAGCATCGCTTTGCGACTGCTTATTTGTTTTTCGATTATCTAACTTGCTCAAAAATAGGAATTAATTCGGTATTCTCTTATGCAATCCTTCGGACAGTCTTTTAGCGTAATACCCAGTATTGACAGCACCAACAACTATGCCATGCAAATGGTTCATGCCCGTTTGGCAAAGCATGGCGATGCATGGTTTGCACTGGAGCAAACAAAAGGAAAAGGACAAAGAGGTAAAAGCTGGCAGAGCAGCAAGGGTGAAAATATTCTTTTAAGCATCGTTTTAAAGCCCCTTTTTTTAGTTCCCATGCAGTCATTTTTATTAAATGCTGCTATTACGCTGGGTGTTTACGACTTTTATAAAAAATATGCCGGCCATGAAACCCGGATAAAATGGCCGAATGATATTTACTGGAGTGACAGAAAGGCAGGAGGCATATTAATAGAAAACATTATACGCGCTGAACACTGGTCGTTTGCGGTTGCAGGGGTAGGCCTTAATATTAATCAGTTAAATTTCGCAGAGCACCTGCAAAAGGCAACTTCACTCCGGCAAATAACAGGCAAAAAATTTGAGGTGATTGAATTGGCAAAGGAGCTTTGCTTTTTTTTGGAACAACGATATGAGGCGCTGGAAGCAGGGAACGAAAAACAAATTTTACACGACTATGGGCAGGCGATGTACAAATTGAATGAAAATGTTACATTTAAAAAAAACGGACTTGTGTTTGACACCCTTATAAAAGGAATTACAGCAGAAGGGCTTCTGGTTGTTGAAACGGATAATATTGAAGAGGAGTGGTTATGGGGAACGGTAGAATGGATAGTATGACCCTCGGTATATAGAGAGGAATTGCATTTTTCATTTAGCAACTTACAATAAATGACCAATTTCATTCCTATTTTTCCATTAAGCATTGTAGTATTTCCGGGAGAAGAGGTAAACCTCCACATTTTTGAGCCCCGCTATAAACAATTGGTTAAAGAATGCTTCAGCGATGTAAAACCTTTTGGCATCCCCTGCATTATTAACAACCAGGTTGGCGAGTCAGGAACCCTTGTAAAAGTAGTTGAAATAGTAAAAGTGTATGACAGTGGTGAAATGGATATCCGTACAAAAGGGGTATCGGTTTTTCGGATATTGGAGATCATCAAAAGAATTCCCGATAAGCTGTACAGCGGTGCTATTGTACATTATCCCAACATCAGTGAAAACGGAAGTAAATCGTTAATGGAAAAAGTATTGGAACGACTCAGGGAAATGCACAGGCTTTTAAAAATTACCAAATCATTTAATAACCCGGATGAAAAACTAAGCGCTTATGATATAGCGCATCACGCCGGACTTTCTATTGAAGAAGAATATGAGCTGCTTGGACTGACACAGGAAATACAAAGGCAGGAATATTTAAAGCGGCATCTCAATAAAATTATTTCCATATTAACTGAAACAGAGGCCCTGAAGGAAAAGATAAAACTTAACGGGCATTTTAAAAATCCTGGATCTATGGATATATAATTTATAGTTTATGATTTTGGGTTTATCGTTGTAGCCGTTTTCCTTTCGCCGCCCTCTTCTGGCTGAAAGCTGATTGCTGACAGCTTTCTGCTTTATCAGCTATTCATGCTGGCTAAAAACTCCTGGTTGTCTTTTGTTCCCCTCATCCGTTTCAACAATTCATTCATGGCTTCTTCTGCATTCATATCTGCCAGGTAATTGCGAAGCAAATGCATTCTTTTCAACACATCCTTATCTAACAGCAAGTCTTCTCTGCGGGTAGAGGAAGCCACAAGGTCAATAGCGGGGAATATACGCCTGTTGGCCAAACGCCTGTCTAACTGCAATTCCATATTGCCGGTTCCTTTAAATTCTTCAAAGATCACTTCATCCATTTTTGAACCGGTATCTATTAATGCAGTAGCCAGTATGGTTAATGATCCGCCATTCTCAATTTTTCTTGCAGCACCAAAAAATTGTTTTGGTTTTTGCATGGCATTGGCTTCCACACCACCTGACAATACTTTGCCGGATGCAGGAGCCACCGTATTGTGCGCACGGGCCAAACGGGTAATAGAATCAAGCAGTATAACCACATCATGACCGCATTCTACCAGGCGCTTTGCTTTTTGCAGGGCGATGGTAGAAACCTTCACGTGCTTTTCTGCAGGTTCATCAAAGGTAGACGCTATAACCTCAGCCCTCACACTTCTTTCCATGTCGGTTACTTCCTCCGGCCGTTCGTCAACCAGCACAATCATCATATAACATTCCGGATGATTTTCGGCAATGGCATTGGCTATATCTTTCAGTAAAACCGTTTTGCCGGTTTTGGGTTGAGCTACAATCAGTCCGCGCTGGCCCTTGCCTATTGGTGTAAACAAATCAATCATCCTTGTGCTTAATGCCGAAGGCTGGGTGAAAAGATTCATCTTTTCAAAAGGAAACAATGGTGTAAGATAATCGAATGGCACCCTGTCTCTCACTTCTTCAGGCGATTTGGCATTGATGGCTTCCACCTTCAGTAAAGCAAAGTATTTTTCGCCTTCTTTTGGAGGGCGCACAGCGCCGGAAACAGTATCGCCGGTTTTTAATCCGAACAATTTTATCTGCGATGGAGAAACATAAATATCATCGGGAGAGGAAAGGTAATTATAATCACTGCTTCTTAAGAACCCATACCCATCGGGCATCATTTCCAAAACACCTTCACTCATTATTACACCGTCAAACTCAATGTTAAAGTTCTGTTCGCGGCGGTTGGGGTATTGCCTGCGTTCGGTTTGCGATTCTTCTGCAGGCGCTGTTTCGGACTGGGGCGCTTCTTCTTCAGATAGTTCGTTTTCCTGCTCTTCCTGCTCTTCTGTTTCCTCAGCAGCAGCAAGCGCAGCAGCTTCCTGTTCCCTCTTCTTTTCAGCCTGCTCCGGCGTCTCGTCATGGAAAAGTTTTGGCTTTTTTACTATTTTCCTGTCCGCCTTTTTTTCCGGTTCGGCGGCAACAATTTTCCTTTTTCTGCCGGACGGAGCCGCTTTTTCGGGTTCGGATTCCACAAGTGCTTCTTCGGTACTGTTGGCCGTTGTTGTTTTTACAACACGCTTGCGTTTCCCTTTTTCTTCCGTGCCTTTGGTTTCAGCACTGTTTTCTATAGCCTGTTTATCTAAAATTTTATAGATGAGTTCCTGTTTATCGAGTTTTTTAGCGTTAGCAATGCTCAATTGCTCGGCAATATCAAGCAGCTCAGGAACGAGCATATCATTCAGTTGCAGAATGTCGTACATAAATATACTTAACGGTTTAACCTCTCATCAAAAACACCTGATAATTTGAAAGAGAAATGTTGAAATGAATTTTTGGTTGAATGAAATTGGTGCGGAATGGCTAAAACTGATAGAATCCCGGAGCTTGGTAAGAACTGATCAGTTTGATTCCGTGGCAATAATACATCAAATTTCCGGAATCTAAAAAATTTTTTACTCCCTTATCTTTGTGCGCTTTCATTATCATCATCTATTTTAGGGAAGGCCTGATCAAAAAGAATCATATGTTTAATAAAAGAATTAAAATAAAGCAACTACTGTCGCAGGAACCAGATAGCCAGGAAGTTACAGTTATGGGATGGGTACGCAGTTTTAGAAATAACCAGTTTATTGCCCTAAATGACGGCTCTACCAATAATAACCTGCAGATAGTGGCTGAACTGGGGAAATTTAACGAAGCCCTGCTTAAACGCATTACTACCTCGGTTTCCTTAAAAGTTACCGGTTTAGCTATTCCCTCCTTAGGTAAGGGACAAAAGCTGGAAGTAAAAGCCAATACCATTGAGATCCTTGGCGATAGCGATGCTGAAAAATATCCCCTGCAACCTAAAAAGCACAGCCTCGAGTTTTTAAGAGAGATCGCCCACCTCCGCTTTCGCACAAATACTTTTGGAGCTGTTTTCAGGGTGCGGCATGCTTTAGCCTATGCTGTACATCATTTTTTTAACGATAAAGGCTTCGTTTACCTGCATACCCCGGTAATTACCGCCAGCGATGCCGAAGGCGCAGGAGAGATGTTCAGGGTAACTACTTTACCCGCCGGTAATCCACCCCGTACCGAAGATGGCAGTATTAATTACAAGGAAGACTTTTTTGGCCGCGCAACCAACCTTACTGTTAGCGGGCAATTAGAAGGCGAACTGGGTGCTACAGCCCTGGGGGAAATATATACTTTCGGACCAACCTTCAGGGCTGAAAATTCAAATACGCCCCGTCATTTGGCCGAGTTTTGGATGATTGAACCCGAAATGGCTTTTTGCGACCTTGAAGACAATATAAACCTGGCAGAGGAATTCATTAAATACATCATCCGCTACGCTATAGAACACAATCGTGAAGATCTTGAATTTTTAGCGCAACGACTTGCCGATGAAGAGAAACAATTGCCGCAGGATAAACGCAGTGAGCTTGGGCTATTGGAAAAATTAGATTTTGTTCTTAATAATAATTTTGAACGGATTACTTACACACAAGCCATTGCTATTTTATTGCAATCGCCCGCATACAAGAAAAAGAAATTTCAGTACGAAGTAAAATGGGGTATTGATATGCAGAGCGAGCATGAAAGATACCTGGTTGAAAAGCATTTTAAAAAACCGGTTATCGTTACGGATTACCCGCTGGGCATAAAAGCATTTTATATGCGCCAGAACGATGATGGTAAAACCGTTGCCGCCATGGATATTTTAGCCCCCGGCATTGGTGAAATTGTGGGCGGTTCACAACGTGAAGAACGTTTGGATAAATTAGAACAGCGCATGAAGGAAATGCATGTGCCTGCAGAAGAATTATGGTGGTATTTAGATACCCGCCGCTTTGGTACTGTTCCGCATGCAGGCTTTGGACTGGGCTTTGAACGCATGGTGCAGTTCGTTACCGGCATGAGCAATATCCGCGATGCCATTGCTTTTCCAAGAACGCCGGGGAGTGCGGAGTTTTAGGGAAGCTCTTTACGCCGGGGATTTGGAAGCTTTTCACAGATCGTTTTCCTGCACCATTGCCGCAACGGGATCATCCAAACAACTCCACGGGGTTTAGTTTTAGAAAATCCTGCCAGGGCATACCGGAATTACCAACCAGCAATACTTTATTCGGATTGAACTGTTTTTG
Source organism: Agriterribacter humi (assembly GCF_009192765.1). Classification (GTDB taxonomy): domain Bacteria; phylum Bacteroidota; class Bacteroidia; order Chitinophagales; family Chitinophagaceae; genus Agriterribacter; species Agriterribacter humi. Next base: position 99,861 of record NZ_VOHQ01000004.1, read on the forward strand.
AAACGCAGCCATACCTGGAATTCTTTGTGTTGCTCCGCTCTTTATTTCCAGCGCCACCGTTTTACCTCCTTTTTCAATAATAAAATCCACTTCTTCATTTCGCTCTCTCCAGTAATACAGGGTAAATTTTTCTGTTAGCGCATGATTGATCAGGTGAGCTCCTATCGCCGATTCTACCATACGGCCCCATTGGGCAGGTTGTGCTGCAACATCCTTAAAGTTTGCATCACGCTGGGCGCTTATCAAAGCGGTGTTGTGTACCTGGAATTTCGGGCTGGAAGCCCGCTTGCGGATAATATCAGTAGCATATTTTTCAAGTCCGCCAAGCAAACCCGCGGTATCTAATAAATTCAAATAATGCGACAGGGTGGTGGTATTGCCCGCATCGTGCAATTGCCCCAGCATTTTGGTGTAGGAAAGGATCTGGCCCGAATACAGGCATCCCATTTCAAAAAGTCTTTTCATCAGCGCCGGCTTGTCTACCCTGGTGAGCATGAGTATGTCTTTGGAGATGCTCGTTTCAATTAAAGATTGCTGCACATAAGCTTTCCATCTCACTTCATCTTGTATAAGTGCCGCCGCTCCGGGGTATCCGCCAAACCATACATACTCATCAGCACTCCACTCAAATGCCTGCTGCATTTCGGTAAAAGACCAATGCCCCATATAGGTGTTTTCAAACCTGCCCGCCAGCGATTCTGTAAGTCCGCGTTGCAGCAGCAGCCGGGACGAACCGAGCAGTATCACTTTCATATTTCTTTTCTTACGGCTATCCGCATCCCATAATAATTTCACGGTTTCGCTCCACTGCTCTATTTTCTGAATTTCGTCAATGATCAGTAGTAATTCGGGGGCTTTATGCTGGTCCATCAGAGCCCGGGCCGCTTCCCATTGCTGTTCCAGCCAGGTGGTATGGGTTGCAGCTATAGCATCGGCAGACACAAAATGATAAGCCATGCTTATTTTTTCAACCAACTGTGTAATCAGCGTGGTTTTACCCACCTGTCGCGGACCCATTACCACCTGAATGAAACGGCGTGGTTCTTTCACTCTTTGTATAAGTTCTTGTAAATGAGATCGTTCAAACATTTTATACAAATTACTCAACGTGCTGAGTAAAATTACTCAATATAATGAGTAAACTGAAATACATTTTTCTTTTTCTCCAGAATGTTGTTTGGCGGACCATCCGATCAAACCGCATGTAATAGGTAACGAAACAGGCAAGATTTTATATGAAATTTCTTAGCATTGAAATATTCCTTCATTACACCCAGCCATTTTCTTTAATGCACATTAGCATGTAAAAAAGCCGTTGCTCTGCAATTTTTACGGCTGAAAAAATTTCCCGGTGATTGGTCCATGAAGTTTGTGTCAGCACCGCCGACACAAATTTTTGACTTTGATTTTCAGTACTTTGTAATTGTGTCGCCGCTGGCGACACTTTTTGAGTTTGAAGATTTTGCCAAAGTAAATAACACTCAGACGATGCAGTGTAAGACTCAAAAAATTGCATCATTCTGTAACTACCCTACGGTTGAAGCCTGAAAGCCCAGGTAGTTTTAAAGCAACATATGATACGTTTAAATTCTTTGGGGTTGTTGTCTTTAAATTCTCTTATAAAACGCAAATAATGCAACCGCTTATCTTCATCATCCGGCAGACCTTCTTTAAATAACTCAAACTGTTCCAGCATTTCTTCATGTGTTTGTATCTGTGCATCTTCGCCAAACGTTAAGAACCAGGATACAAAGCATCAGTAAGCCAAATTACAAAAAACAAACCTGTCCGGCGTGGCGGATAAAAATTCAAATTCGAAACGAAATGCAACAAAAAACTATAAACTACAAACCATAAATCCACCCTACTCCTCTTCGTGTACCGCCAAAATAGGGATATGTGAATGAAAGGCCAGTTCTTTGGTATGACTTTTCTGAAACAATGAATCTAATAAACGGTGCTTGCGGGGTATTACAATAAGCAGGTCAAGATTATTGTTTTCAGTAAATTCGTGAATGCCTTTTTCCACATCGGGATTGTCAATAAAAAAATATTGAGGGTGGGTTTCTTCCAACAAAGTATGCAATAAGGCAGACTGTTCTTCTGTATTACCCGTTGCGGCATTCTTTTTATCATCTACATTCAAAATGCTCATCGAAGCACCAAAAGTTTTTACCCATTCTTTTATATAGGCCGCAGGCGTAGTTTCTACAACCTTTTTAAAATCGCAGGCAAATCCAATTTTTTGTATCCCTTTAAAAATAGCGCCGGGTGGAACAACCAGAATAGGCCAGGTTAACCGCCTTATCACCGATAAAGTAGCGCTGCCAACCAGCAGCCTTTCTACAAAACCAGCGCCTCTGGTTCCCATAACTATGGCAAAGGGTTGTGTGGCAGCACAAATTGTTTCCAGCTCATCTGCCAGGTCTCCCAATTTTACTTCAGCATATATTTTTAACTTTCCCGAAGAAGTTCGCCCTGTTACCTCTTTTAATTCCTGCAATCTTTCTTCGTTGATCTTTTCCAGTTCGCCAATGTCCATAAGCGGCAGCGGGATGTCGCTGTTATTATACGATACAGGCATCTGGTATACATGCAACAGCATAATATCGGCACCAATGACCTGTGCCATATTTACAGCATAATGCATAGCATTAATAGCTGCCGGGGAAAAGTCTGTGGGAACAATAATTGTTTTCATCAGATTGCTTTTACACTAATAAAAATAATACCAGCAGTTGGTTGATGATAAGAGCAGTTTGCCGGGGCTTTTATTTACCTGCAGATATCTTTGAAATACAATTTTAAAAGAATTGATGCTAATTTCATACAAAATTCTACTTTTTGTTACTCAAAGCAAACTAAAAATTTTCCTATGCATATTCCTGTTGTTGACCTTTCCGATTTTACGGGAGGCGATCGAGAAAGAAAAAAAGATTTCGTGCAACAATTGGGTAAGGCTTATGAAGAGGTAGGTTTTGTTGCGGTAAAGAATCATCTTATTTCAGATGCCCTTATCAATACTTTATACGGGCAGGTACAGCAATTTTTTGCGTTGCCTTTGCAAAAAAAATTGCAATATGAAGTTCCTGGTCTGGCGGGGCAACGGGGTTATACTTCCTTTGGCCGCGAGCACGCCAGGGGTTGTGACGCGCCTGATTTAAAAGAGTTCTTTCAATTTGGCCAACCGGTGGAAGACAATGACCCGGTTAAAAAGGAGTATCCCGGTAATGTAATCGTAAAAGATGTTTTACAATTCAACAGCACGCTTCATGATGCTTACAGGGCTTTTGAAAGGTCTGGTAAAGTGCTATTACAGGCAATAGCGTTGTATCTGGGTTTGGAAGAAGATTTTTTTGATGTGCATATTCATAATGGCAACTCCATTTTGAGAGCTATTCATTACCCACCTATTTTACAGGAACCAAAATCGGCCATAAGAGCCGAGCAGCACGAAGACATTAACCTGATTACACTACTGGTGGGTGCCAGCGCTGACGGATTACAAATATTAACGAAACAAAATGAATGGGTTGCTGTTACTTCTTTGCCGGAACAAATTGTGGTTAATGTGGGTGATATGCTGCAAAGGCTTACCAACAATAAACTCCGCAGCACAACGCACCGGGTAGTTAACCCACCAAAGGAACTGTGGCATACTTCCCGCTTTTCGATTCCTTTCTTTTTGCACCCGAGGAGTAACATGTCGCTGGCCTGCTTACCCGGTTGTGAGGATCAAAACCACCCTAAATCTTATACAGATGCCACGGCAGGTGAATACTTAGATGAAAGACTAAGAGAAATAGGACTTAAAAAATGAGGGTCACTTTTAATGCTTTATGGAATGCGTTTGAAACTTTTGCGTCACATTTCTTTTTTGAAAGCTGTTACATTGTATAGCTTAACAGCTTTTGGCGGAGCACAGGGGCATTTTGGAATGATGATGAAAACCTTTGTTGCCAAAAGAAAAGACATCACGGAGCAGGAACTCCTGGAATACAACGCATTTTGCCAACTGCTTCCCGGTGCATCCTCTACCCAGATTATCACACTTATCGGATATAAAAAAGGCAAACTACCCCTGGCTATTTTAACCTTGTTGCTTTGGATATTGCCCGCCTGCCTGCTCATGAGCGGGCTTTCTTTTGCACTTGATTTTGCCGGTAAAACCACTCTTCAAAATGATTTATTTAAATTCATAAAGCCAATGGCTGTAGGCTTCCTGGCTTTTGCTGCCTTTAGGGCCTATACGTTGGTGGCCAACAGGCGCATTGCACGACTGATTATGGCTGGTACAATGATCGCTACCTATTTTCTTTTTAATTCGCCCTGGGTTTTTCCTGCTGTTATTTTACTTGGCGGACTGATTACCAATTTTACAGAAAAGACTTATGAAAAAATTATCGTTGAACCAAGACCCATTAAATGGGGTAACATAGTAATATTCTTTTTAATATTTATAATGGCTGGTGTATTCAGTGAACTCTCCCGGAAAAATGAATGGCAACACCGCAAAGCATTTAATCTTTTTGAAAATACCTATCGCTTTGGGGGAATGGTTTTTGGCGGAGGCGATGTGTTGATGCCCATAATGTATGAACAATATGTTGTTCGTCCCAATACGGAACGCATACAGCAAAGAAATCAAAATGTAATACGCATTGATCAAAATGAGTTCCTTACGGGCGCAGGAATGGTAAAAGCCATACCGGGACCGACCTTTTCATTTTCTGCTTTCGTGGGTGGAGAGGCTTTAAAAAACGAAGGAATGGGTATGCAGGCTATAGGTTGTGCAATAGGAGCTTTTGGTATTTTTTTGCCAAGCGCTTTGCTGGTATTGTTTTTTTACCCGGTTTGGAATAATTTAAAAAAATATGCCGCCATTTACCGTGCTTTAAAGGGGATAAATGCAGCAGTAGTAGGTATTATGGCAGCCTCTACCCTTTTTTTAATGAAAGACATTTCTTTCTTTGAAGTGAACGAAGAAAATACAATCAGCTTTTTAAATATTGGCGTAATTACCGGAACCTTTTTATTGCTCACTTTTACCCGCTTACCTGCACCTGTAATTGCTTTGTTCTGCCTGTTATTGGGATGGATTATTTAGGTTGATGATAAACCCCGGCTGGTATTTTATTTGTAATATCCATTCTTTTCAATTTCCTCTTTTACTATATCCGGTACCAGATACCGTATGGATTTCCCCTGTTTTACCAGGTCCCGGATATGCGTAGCCGAAATTTGCAGCAATGGCGCATCCAGTATCGTAATATTTTCAGGCTGAAGCCGGCCGGCTTCAAAGCCCGCTCTGTTATAAACAAAAAAGGAATAGCGCTTCATCAGCACATCAGCATTTTTCCATTTATGCAAATTTTGAAAACTATCGCTGCCCATAATAACAGCAAACTGGTTCTGTGGGTATTTTTCTTCTATGTAGGTCAAAGTATCTATGGTGTAGGAGGGTTTGGGCAAATGAAATTCAATATCCGAGGCTCTTAGTTTTGACTCGCCTTCGATAGCAATGTGTACAAGATGTAAACGCTGGTATTCGTTGAGCAGGGAGTGCGATATTTTAAAAGGATTTTGGGGTGATACAATAAACCAGATCTGATCAAGATTTGTATGCCCGGCAATATGACTGGCTATGATCAAGTGCCCGTGGTGAACAGGATTAAATGAACCGAAATACAAACCTATCTGCATGTGTAAAAAACAATCAGGCTGTTTTTTTGTATACTTCTTCTACCAGCACGCTCTTAGCCTCATTTAACCGCAAACTTAAGCTATATCCCGCAACAGACACAGAAATAGGATCACCCAATGGAGCAACCTGCTCAATGGTAATTACTTCCCCGGGAATAAAACCCATTTCCATCAGCTTTAGAAAAAGCTCATCATTTTCAATTTGCCTGATGATTACCGCAATACCTGGACTTATCTCAGAAAGCTTTTTCATATAAGCAAATCTATCGGTAGTTTTGCAGCATTATTTACGAATTTCGGAAAAGGAATTATTAATGGTCCCTATTCACTTTTTCTTCCCCTATCAAAAGTTCTCGCTTACTCAAAGAACAAAGCTAAAGTCGTTTATCAGGGAGATATTTAAAAAGGAAAAGAAATCCCTCGTCAAGCTCCAGTATATTTTTTGTACCGATGCATATCTGCTTGAAATCAACAGACAATATTTACAGCATGACTATTATACCGATATTATAACTTTTGAGCTTGGCGCAGCAGGAAAGATTGACGGTGAAATATACATCAGTGCAGAGCGGGTAAAGGAAAATGCCCGGTTAATGCAAACCAGTTTTAAAGAAGAATTGCACCGCGTAATTTTTCATGGAGTGCTGCATCTCTGTGGCTATAAGGATAAGTTAAAAAACGAAAACCTTGAAATGAGAACAAAAGAAGATCGTTTATTGCAGTTATACTTTGATAAAAAATAAACTCCGTTCCACGTGAAACGTTTCCTTATTACAATTATTGTGTCACTCTTTTTTACCATCGCTTTTAGCCAGGGTTCTATGGTTTTAAGTGACAAACCCTTCATAATTACACCGGTAAAAGACACGGCTTTGGAAAACTGGCTGAGCATAAACCCGGCTTATGCTCAGTTAGGAGCTCAGGAAAAAGAGGTTGTTTACTGGGTAAATTATGCCAGGAAGGAACCCCGGCTGTTCTCCAAAACCATTTTATTGCCCTTTTTGAAGCAATTTCCTGAAGCAAAAAGCAATTACACCCGGTCCTTGATCAATGATCTGTCAAACCTTTCTTCCCGCCCGCCACTTGCTCCCTCAAAAAAACTATATGAAGTCGCCAGTAGTCACACAAAAGATTTAGGCTCCAATCGGCTCAACATTTCTCATAATTCTTCAAAAGGTGAATCCTTTAAAGAACGCCTGAACAAGTTTGGCTATTTTGACTGTGTTTCAGAGAATGTGTACGAGGGAAAAAAAGATGGTTTACAGGCAGTTCTTTTTCTTCTTATTGACGCCGGTGTCCAAAACCTGGGACATCGTAAAAATATACTTGACTCCAATATGAAGTATATAGGTGTATCCTTCTTTCCAATTAAAGGAAGGACGAACCAATATTTTATGGTTCAGGATTTTTCCTGCAATTAAAGTTAGTTCCACGTGAAACATTGTTATCATACATCAATCCGTAAATAAATATCCCTGTTATTTTTTGCTGCTGTAATTTTGCCGCATGTTTTCAACATATGACGTAATTGTGGTTGGTGCAGGCCATGCGGGCTGTGAAGCAGCAGCAGCGGCGGCAAATATGGGCAGCAAGGTTTTGCTCGTCACCATGAACCTGCAAACCATAGCTCAAATGAGTTGTAATCCGGCTATGGGTGGAATTGCCAAAGGCCAAATAGTAAGGGAGATTGATGCTATGGGTGGCTATTCTGGCATTGTTACAGATGCTACCATGATCCAGTTCAGAATGCTGAATAAATCCAAGGGACCCGCAATGTGGAGCCCCCGGGCGCAGAGCGACAGGATACTTTTCTCGCAAAAGTGGAGGGAAATGCTGGAACAAACACCCAACCTGGATTTTTATCAGGATATGGTTAACGGCTTACTCGTTAAAGACGGTCAATGCTTTGGCGTAATAACCGGCATGGGACATGAAATAAAAGCCAAAGCAGTAGTACTCACCAATGGCACTTTTTTAAATGGTATTATCCATATTGGCGAAAAAAGATTTGGAGGCGGAAGAGTTGCTGAAAAAGCAGCAACCGGTATTACAGAACAATTGGTGGAACTGGGGTTTGAAAGCGACAGGTTAAAAACGGGAACTCCGCCCCGCGTAGACGGAAGAAGCTTGGATTATTCCAAAATGGAGGAACAGAAAGGAGATGACGAAATCAGCGGCTTTAGCTTCTCCCCGGTTTCTAAAATTAAAGCTCGGCAGCAAAAAAGCTGCTGGATTACATATACCAATCAAACTGTTCACGACATTCTTAAAACAGGGTTCGACAGGAGCCCGATGTATGCCGGGCGAATAGAAGGTGTTGGCCCCAGGTATTGCCCCAGTATAGAAGACAAGATAAACCGCTTTGCTGAAAGAGACCGGCACCAGATTTTTGTTGAACCGGAAGGATGGAATACGGTAGAAATCTATGTAAATGGATTCTCCACTTCACTGCCCGAAGAGGTACAATTTGAGGCGCTTCGCATGATCCCTGGCTTTGAAGCTGCCAAAATGTTCAGACCCGGATACGCCATAGAGTATGATTATTTTCCTCCTACCCAACTCAATTATTCTTTGGAAACAAAACGTATTGAGCACCTTTTTTTTGCCGGGCAAATCAACGGCACTACAGGTTATGAAGAAGCTGCCTGCCAGGGCTTAATAGCGGGGATGAATGCGCATCTCACCTCACAAAATAAAGCGCCTTTCATTCTTAAAAGAAGCGATGCATACATTGGCGTGCTCATTGACGATCTGATCAGTAAAGGAACAGAAGAACCCTACAGAATGTTTACCAGCCGTGCAGAATTCAGAACTTTATTGCGGCAGGATAATGCCGATTTACGGTTAACAGAAAAATCATATATGTCAGGATTGGCTTCAGAAGAAAGAATGAAAGCGTTAGAAGAAAAAAGGAGTTCAGTTAATAATATACTAAATATTATTAATTCTTTATATATTGATCCACAAGATATAAATCCTTTTCTTCAAAATATTCCTACTGCACCAATCACCCAAAAACAAAAAGCGGCTCAATTGCTGCTTCGTCCGGGTATCAATCTCACGGATTTGCAAACAGCCCTGCCTAAATTAACCGAAGCGCTTCAAAACGACAAACCGGAAGCTATAGAACAGGCTGAAATTCAAATTAAATATAATATATATATAGAAAAAGAGAAAGAGCTGGTTTCAAAGATGAGCAAACTCGAAGATCTTATGATCCCGGAAAATTTTAATTATTCTGGTATTTCCGCACTTTCTACAGAAGCCAGGCAAAAATTTATAAGGGTTAAACCCAGAACACTTGGTCAGGCCTCACGCATTTCAGGCGTCAATCCAAGCGATGTTCAAATTTTGATGGTATATATGGGAAGATAGATTTAAAGTGCTTAAAGCCCTGTTTACAAGCCTAAGGATGCACTTATCTCCAACATACGCCTGATCGGTTTCAAAGCGGCTATCCGTAAATCTTCATCCATTGTAAGTTCCGGCGATTCATATTCCATACACAGGTATAATTTTTCAAGCGTATTCAGTTTCATATGCGGACAATCATTACAAGCGCAACTATTGTCCGGCGGCGCAGGAATAAATATTTTATGCGGGGAATTCTTTTGCATCTGGTGTAATATACCCGTTTCTGTAGCTACTATAAATTCCTTTCCCTCATCTTTTTCGGTAAACTTGAGCAACTGTGTAGTGGAACCAATAAAATCGGCCAATTGTAACACCACATCTTCACACTCCGGATGTGCAATTACTTTGGCATTGGGATGCCTTACTTTCAATCTGGTGATCTTTTCCCTGCTAAAAATTTCGTGTACCATGCACGCGCCATTCCACAACACCATATTGCGGCCGGTTTTTTTGTTGATGTAAGCACCCAGGTTTTTATCGGGCGCAAAGATGATCTTTTGATCTTCCGGTAAACTCTCTACTATTTGCCTGGCATTTGAAGAAGTGCAGATAATATCGCTTAAAGCCTTAATTCCCGCAGAGCAATTAATGTAAGATATAACAAGATGATCAGGATGCTCATCTTTAAACTTTTTAAACAGAGGCGGAGGAGCCGAATCAGATAAAGAACAACCTGCTTTCAGATCGGGCAATAAAACCTTTTTTCCGGGATTTAAAATTTTTGCTGTTTCAGCCATAAAATGAACTCCCGCAAAAACAATAATGTCTGCGGTTGTTTTTTCGGCCTGCTGTGCCAGTCCAAGGCTATCGCCAATATAATCCGCTACATCCTGGATATCTGCTTCCTGGTAGTAATGTGCCAGAATTATGGCGTTCTTTTCTTTCTTCAATCTTTCTATCTCTTTAAACAGATCCAGGCGTGCGTCAATATCAACATCTAAAAAACCAACCTGCTGTACATTTTTCTTTGCCTCATCAATGTTAATTACTGCCATAGTATTTAATAATAATTGATTATTTATTTAAAAGCCCTATTACTATTACGGCTGTGAATATGGGGAAATATAGGTAAACCAATTTCTTGGCAAAGTTAAAACTAATACTTTATACACTTTCATTCACAAGCTGTTCACAGGGAGGAAATAAACAGCAGTATATGTTTTCAAATGTTATTAACAATGTTGAAGGATTAAGGGTGCGGAAAAGTTTCCTCTTATTTTTTATTAATTAGCTGTTAATAAGCTGTGGTGAAATTTCTTTTTTTGGTCATTATTTCACTGGTTGGGAAGAGACTGATATTTCCAAAATAATATGTTGTCCTGAACAGCACATTAAAAAAAGGTTAAACCCGGGGTTTTCAACATAAAAGGGTATGTATCAACAACAGGATGTGGATTGCTATAAACGCGCTTCCTTCCTTTTTTATTGTTCTGAGGGAACCAGCAGATATCCACTTTTTAAAAAGCAGGAGGGATGCTGCTTTACAGTCGTTTTCCACAATTTGTTGATAAACGTATATTACCCTATTTTTGCCGTCCATAAAAAATACATTCATTATTATATGTCTATTATTCAGACTATCCGGGACAAAGCTGCTGTTTTGGTATTTGGGATTATCGGTATCAGCTTAATTGGGTTTTTAGTGCAGGATGCTTTTGTTGGAGGTGGCAGCCATTTGTTTACTGCCCCGTCTTCCACCGTAGGAAAAGTAAATGGCGTTGCTATTGAAAGGGAAAGTTTTGATGAAAGGGTGAGAGCTATGGAAGCGCAGTACCAGTCGCAGGGCTACCGCGTAGATGAATCTGTGCGTCAGGAAATTCAAAACCAGATATGGAATGGTTTAATAAGCAAAGAACTGATAACTGCAGAAGCTCAAAAACTGGGTATAGACTTTACATCCAAAGAATTTACAGAATTGTTATTTAGTGAAAATGCACCACAGGAATTTAAACAACAATTCACCGATCCTAAAACAGGCGTATATAATATTGAAGCGGCACGCAACGCTTTTAAAACATTGCAAAAAAGCAAGGATGCCGCTCAACTGCGGCAGGTGAATGATCAGTTGATTGATCCCATTGTACTGAGCCAGATACAAAAAAAGCTCATGACCATTTTTACCAATGGTACCTATATACCCAAATGGTTAATTGAAAAACAAAATGCAGTAACAGGCCAGGTGGCAGACATTTCTTTTGTGGGCTTGTCTTATTCAACAGTTGCCGATTCATCAGTGAATGTTACAGATGCGGAGATTAACGATTATATACAAAAGCATAAAGACAATTTTAAGCAGGAAAAAAGCCGGAGCATTGCGTATGTATTATTTAATGCGGCACCCAATAAACAGGATAGCGCCAATTTGTGGAACAAAATGGAAGAATTGAAAAAGCCATTGGCCGAAGCAGCGGATGCCGGTGTTTTTGTTACAAGGCAGGGAACAAAATCGCAGTTTTTCGATGGTTACATGAACAAAAGCCGTATTCAGGTACCGGTTAAAGACTCTTTGTTTCGGTTGTCGCCTGGTGAAGTGTATGGTCCTTACTATGATGGGAACTCCATTGTAATTGCCCGTATGATCGGATCGAAAGTATTGCCCGATTCGGTAAAAGCCCGTCATATATTAATAGGAACAATTAACCCTCAAACAGGTCAGCCAACACTTGCCGATTCTGTTGCCAAAAAAAGAATAGACAGCATACAGCAGGCTATTGCGGGTGGCGCTTCTTTCGAATTATTGGTTACTAAGTATTCAGATGATGAAGGATCAAAAGCAGTGTTTGGTAATTTAGGTTATTTTCCAAACGGTCAAATGGTAAAAGCCTTTAATGATTTTGCTTTTGAAGGAAAAACAGGTGACAAAGGCGTTGTAAAAACGGAATACGGATACCATTATATCGAAATTCTGGATCAGAAGAATTTTGAGCAGGCATATAAAATCGCCTATTTGTCGAAACCCATTGAAGCCAGTGTGGAAACAGATCGTGCAGCCTCAGCAGCGGCCACGCAATTTGCTTCTGTAAGCCGTACAGCCAGGGCTTTTGATGAGAATGTTGTTAAGGAAAAACTCAATAAACGCATAGCAGAAAGTGTAAAAGATATGGATTACCAGGTTACGGGGGTCGGAACATCCAGAGCATTTATTAAATGGATATATAACAATAAGCCAGGAACGGTTTCGGATCCCATATCGGTAGGTGACCAATATGTGGTGGCGCTTATTACCGGTGAAAAAGAAGAGGGCGTGCAATCTGCTGAAGAAGCAAGGATAATAGTAGAGCCGCAATTACGGAATAAAAAGAAAGCTGCTCAGCTTGTTGCGAAATTTGGTAAATATGCGTCCATTGATGAAGCAGCGAAAAATACGGGCCAACAGGTTCAGCAGGCAGACAGTATACGGTTCGCCGATAATTTTAAACCGGCATTCGGTAATGAATTAATATTGATAGGAGCCGCGCTAAATAAAAATTATCAGGAAAAAGTATCGCCGCCGCTCGCCGGCAATACCGGGGTGTATGCACTACAGGTAAAAAATTTAGGAGCCTTGCCTAATGATGCCGCCAACGTTGAAGAACAGCGTAAAGCAACAGCGATGCAAATGAAACAAACGATGGGTTATGCTGTGATGCAGGCATTGAAAGAAGCAGCAACGGTAAAAGATACCCGTATGAAAGCGGGGTATTGATAAACGATACTATTTATTCCCAAAGAGTCGCCGGCTTAAAGTTGGCGACTTTTTTTATTTCGGTAACTTTGCTTTATGAATGATGTAATAATTAACAAAGTAGCCGAAAGCGGCATTGTTACAATAGATTTGGAAACCTTTTATCCTAAAGTAGAGACAGCGGTTTTTGATATCAAAGACTACCTGTTTAAAGGATTGATTTTAAAAGAAAAGGATTTTAGGGAAGCACTAAAGCATACAGACTGGCAGCAATACAATGGAAAATATATTGCTTTAACCAATACTGCAGATGCCATAATACCCATGTGGGCCTATATGCTTGCCGTTTCTTATTTGCAGCCGCTCGCCAAAGACATTGTATTTGGCAGTGAAAGGAACTTACTGCAAACACTGATGCTCAATAATATTTCAAACATAAGCGTGGATGATTATGCGGGCAAAAGAATTGTTATAAAAGGATGCGGCGATGTGGTGCTCCCGGAAGCGGCTTATGCGGCCATTACACAAAAATTACGTCCAGTGGTTAAAAGCCTGATGTATGGCGAACCGTGCAGCACAGTGCCTGTGTATAAAGCTGCTCCTGTTAAGCCACAATAAATTGCTTTTATCGAACAGCTTTGTAAAGATTTATTTTCTTTTTAATCCGCTGAGGTATTCTACAATATTTACCAATTGCTGCGTCCCCATTCCTTCTGCTAAACCCTGTGGCATTAAAGACTGATCATAAAGGGTTTTGGAAACGATATCCGATTTCTTGTATTTTTCAATGATACCGCCAATCATTTTAATACTGATCTCGTCTTCTGTTTGGCTGGCAATATATCCCGATACTGAAGCGCCGGTTTTCAATTTAAAGGCATATCCTTCAAAGCCAAAGCTGATGCCTGCGGAGGGTTCAAGAATAGAAGTGAATAAAGCGTCTTTCGATAGTTTTGAACCAATTTCAGAAAGATCGGGTCCAAAAGCAATACCCTGATCTTTTACCTGGTGGCAGGAACCACAGTAAGTTGCGAAGGCAACTGCGCCAGAATCTGCATTGCCTTTCATTTCCATTAATTCCGGAATGGGAGGTAGCTTATTGGTTTGTAGTTTTATAGCCAGGTATTTGGCAGCCTCTTCCTTCAAATCCTTCCTGTGTGTTTTTGTAAAGATGTTTGTAACAACCGCTTCAAGGTCTTCGGGTAATTTTTTGTTTTTTACCAGTTGGAGCAGGCTGGCTTCGCCGGATCTGCCGGTAGCAAATGCACTTACCGCCTCCGTTCTTAATTGAACCGGATTGCTTTTATTGATAAGGAATTGCTGTAGTATATTTCTTGAAGCATCACTACCCGCTTTACCCAGCAGGTTTATCATTTGAGCAGCGGCCTCATTTTTTTGTTGCAATGTTTTAGCAATAAGCCCGCTGCCTCCCGATTCAAGCAGTAGCCGCAAAGCATCTGCTTTTGTCGCTTCATTGTTACCTTGTTTCACTAATTCCAGAAGCTCGGTCTTTTTATTTTTTAGTGCATACTTTCTTACCAGGTCCACATAAAGCTGTGTTCCTTCAGCACTGTTCAGTCCGTGCTGAATGGCCCTTTTTACCACTGCCGTTTGGGGAGTTTTGGCATCAAGCTGCAACAGCGTTAGTGCATCAATATTATCCTGCTGCGGATGATGCCCTTCTAATAAGGATAACAATACCTTTTGTTTTTCTCCCCCTTTATAAAAATCAAAGGCACGGAAAAACTTCAATTGCTGATTGGGGTTTGTGGTGGGATCGCTGATGATTTGCGCCAGTAAGGGTAATGCCGCAGCTGCTCTTGCCCGCCATACGATATCTTTTCCCGCGGGAGTGTTCCAGTTATTGTTTACCAATTGCAGCCAGGCATTAAAATAGTGATCCCATTGTCCTTCTGCAGCAATACCTAATGCTTCAAGATACCATCGGTCTTTGCCGTTATATTGCTGCGCCAGTTGTGCCCAAACTGCGGAGGCTTCGGGTGAATTGTTGCGGTGAAGCGCCAGCACAGCTTCTCTTTTTACCTGTATGCTTTCATCTTTGAGCAATGATTTTACTATGGCAATAGTGTCTGCTTTTATTTGCAAAGCGGCTCTTAATGCGGTAATGCGGATATTGGGATCCTTATCTTTTAATGCCTCCTGAACATAAGACAAACCCTTAGCAGGAATTTTACTCAACAGCCATAAAGCGCGGGCCCGAAAACGTGGATTTTCCGAGGCGTATAATTTTTCCAGGGGCAATGCTGCTGCTTCACCCATGCCATTTAATTTTTGCCATGCTAAGTAACGGGTAGAGAGGTTGGGGCTTTGTAAAGCGCTTACCGCACCTTCAATGGTTGTAAGATCTAATGCAGGAATTTTGTAGCCCTTATGATCTTTTGGCGTAACCCTGAAGATCCTCCCTTTGGCAAAATCTTTTACCTGGTGACCACCTACGCCGGGGTCGTACCAGTCGGAAATAAACAAGGATCCATCGGGTGCAATACAAACATCGGAGGGGCGGAACCAGTTGTCGCCGGTTCCTTCTGCAATATTATTAATGCTGGCGGTATACCCGGCACCATCGGGTGCAACAGCATAGGAGCGCACTACATTGGGCCCGGCATCGCTGTGTATCAATTGGCCCCTGAATCTTTCGGGCAACAGGTTGCCTTCATACACCAGGATGCCTGTTGGCGAACCGGCACCGGTTTGTAACATATTGGGCACTACGCCGGGATCGTTTAAATGCCAGTGACGGTAAGGAATGGAATCTTCGAGGTTCATACGTCTTTCCGGCCAGGAAGCCCCGGTTATTTCATCTGTAAATCCATAATTGCCATAGGGCATTACATAGTTAATGCGTACACCGCGATTGCCGTCATCATCGTTGTCCGATTGCCAAAGGGTTCCATAAGAATCTTCTGCTACCTCGTAGGGGTTGCGAAAATTATTACCCAATACTTCCACATTCCTACCATTTGTATCACACCTGAATACCATGCCCTGCCTCCAGGGGTGGCCGTTAGCTATAATTTCTTTTCCCGAAATATCTTTTACAGGGTTGCCATGTTTATCTTTTAATCCTTTGCCTTCGTTTCCGAAATTAAAATACAGCTTGCCGTCCGGGCCAAAATTAAATGCATGTATGGCATGATCATGTTCCTGGCCGCTGATACCGGTAAAAAGTGTATCTTTTTTATCGGACACGCCATCGTTATTTTCGTCGGTAAATAGATAAACACCCGGACTTCGCGATACGATCACCTTATTGCCCAGTACTGCAATGCCTAATGCGGAGTTGATATCTTCTCCCTGGTAAAAAACGGTTTGCTTATCAGCTTGTCCATCGCCATCGCTGTCTTCAAGTATTACGATCCTGTCTCCTTCTTTTTTATAAGGATTATCAGGATTGAGCGAGTAACGGTAATTGTAGCCTTCGCATACCCACACCCTGCCCATTTCGTCAATATCCATATTGGTGGGATTTACCAGCATGGGTTCATGGGCGAACAGGCTGATCTGCAGATCAGCCGCTCCTTTCAACCCCCTTAGCGCATATTCGGGGAGGTGCTTTTGCGCATCGGAAAGCGGTTTCTCCTTACTGGTCTTTTGATCAGGCGCCCGGCAGCCCGAAAGAAGCAGGTTCATTAATAAGGTGGGGAGCAAAAAAAACAAAACTTTACGGAGTAAAAACTGGTATAAACGGGGAAATAAAAAATTCATACAAAACAGGGTTTTAAAAGCCGCAGGTGGTTTGAATCAATAAATATAAACATCTTTTGTGAGTTTGTATTTAGTGGAGTGCATGCGTTTTCAAAATGAGAAGCCGGATATTTGATAGCACGATAAAAGGCGTCAGTTTGAACTGACACCTTTTGCCGTGCTAATCTTTGTTTTAAAGAATTATGGATTCTTAATCTACAGCTATGGTATAATAATTTTACCCGTAGTAGTTCCAAAGTCGCTGCCCGATATGATAACCACATATATTCCTTTACCGGTATTTGCAGCGCCGGTAGAAACGCGAACGGCCTGGCCTGCTGTAATATTACCGGCGTTTTGTTTAGCTATGATGTTGCCACTTAAACCGGTAATGGTAATTACGGCATTGCGTATATTGCTGCCGGCTGTTACAAAAAAGGAATTACCGGTTACTATTGTGGGGTAAATGTTTATTTTATTTGCTGAAGCTGCGGCTACACGAATACTGATTGTTGCCGAATAAGTGGTAATGCCGGTCATATCCGTCATTTTTAAACGATAGTAAGCGGTACCCCGGAAAGGAGCCTGATCGGTGAAACTATATTGTGTTGCAGAACTACTATTGGACTGCACCGTGCCAATAGCGGAAAATGATGTTGCATCTATGCTCCTTTCTATTTCAAATGATTGGGGGTTACTGTTGGAAGATATATTCCAGTTCAATTGTACAGCATTCTCTTTTTCTTTTGCGGTGAATGATTGCAGGGTAATGGGCAGTAAGCTCAATGTTTGCATGGCGAAAGATATCCTGTTATCAACGGCGTTTTCATAGTATTCCAGTACCATATCATAGGTTCCGTTCAGTGAAGCACTATAGCTGGTTGTGGTATAAGAATGAAGCCCCCAGTTATTAATGATCCAGCTCGATCCTCCGTTCAAGCTTAACCTGTAGCCGTCATCGGCGCCAACGGTAAACATGTAGGTTCCCGGTGCGAAAGTTTTGCTTAACCTGTAGCGTACGCTAAAAGTTTCAGTTTGAATAGCACAACCACTGGTAGAATACGAAACATTAGCACCTCCAAAATTTTCATCGAATGAAGGATCAGAAACAGAGCCCATCTGCACCATGCCTGTATAAATGTCAAAATTAATACCATCATACACATAGCCGTTCCAGGTATTTCCCGTACCCGAAATGCTGGTGTTTTCTGTTGCGCTGCAGGCGGCAGCCAATGAAAATGAGATCCTGTTTTCTCCCCCATTTTCATAATATTCCAATACCATATTATAGGTACCATTCAGTGTTGCTGTATAAGTGGTGGCAGTATACGACTGGTCAGTCCAGCGGTTAATCACCCATGTGGAACCGCCATCTAAGCTCAGCCTGTAACCATCATCTCCACCTACCGTAAAAATATAATTACCGCTGGTAAAGGTTTTAGACAACCTGTAACGGACACTAAAGGTTTCTGTTTGTACAGTACAGCCGCCGATGATGGGATAGTTTACATTGCTTCCTCCAAAATTCTGGTCAAAGTTAGGACTGGCGGCTGAACCTTCATTTACACGGCCTTGGAAAGACCCTAAGTTCGCGTTGTTATATACATAACCGATCCAGACATTATTAGTCCCATAAACATTTGTGCTGCCGGAGCTGCATTGACTCTTTGCAGTAAATATGTTTAAAAACAAAAGAAAGGTAAGGGGTAGAAATATTTTCATATCATTCAAGTTATTGCAGAAAGATAACGGCACTCAAATAAGGGTTATTGCTTAGTCAAAAACAGTAATACACTTATTCAATTTGGGAAAACACATTTAGCGATAAACTTGATAATTTGGCATCATTTATATAATATGCTTATTAACAGCATATTATAAATTATTAATATTAATAGACCTTGATAATAGTCAAGAAAATGACATTGTTTGGCGCGGGAATTCCGAGTGAAAAGCCGGAGGTAAAAAAATCCGCATTTCGGTGAGGTGTCAAAATGCTTCGATCAATAAAGTAGATGAAAATGTGAGAATCGGATCTGAGATGCTGTTATTGTTAATTCAGGCAAATGATGCCTGTATGTTATCGTGAAAAGTGAGAGTTCGCCCGGCTAAATGCCATTCGGACGGGTCCGCCTGCCCCCCGTCCGAATGGTGTCATCGGGGCGGGCATTTGGACGGGGATAAAGGTGAAAGAGGTGTTTCGTTTCTCACTTCTCATGTTTCGCCGGCATAGTAAAAAGCATGCGTCTTACAAACTACAGTTCTTCTCCACATGCGCATTAAATCGTACCTTTGCGGCTTGTTTTTCGCTAAAGGCGGAATTAAAATAAGAAGCAGTTATGATTACAGTGAACAATATATCATTATCCTTTGGAAAAAGGGTATTATTTGACGAGGTAAACCTTAGTTTCAGCAAGGGAAATTGTTATGGCGTTATTGGAGCGAACGGAGCAGGGAAATCCACTTTTTTAAAGATTCTTTCAGGAGAAATTGATCCCAGTAAAGGAACGATAGATATTACTCCCGGGGAACGTATGGCGGTTTTGCAGCAGAATCACTTTGCTTTTGATGAGCACACTGCCCTGCAAACCGTAATGATGGGTCATCAAAAGCTGTGGCAGGTAATGCAGGAAAGAGATGCTATTTATGCCAAAGAAGACTTTACGGAAGCCGATGGCATGCGTGCCGGCGAACTGGAAGGCGAATTTGGTGAAATGGGCGGCTATACTTCGGAAAGCGATGCAGGAACCTTACTGGGTGAGCTTGGTGTTGGTGAAGAATATCACCAGGCGTTCATGAAAGAACTGCCCGGAGCCATAAAAGTGCGGATATTACTGGCACAGGCATTATTTGGCAACCCCGACATACTGATATTAGATGAGCCTACCAACGATCTTGATGTGGAAACCATCAGTTGGCTGGAGAACTTTTTGGCTGATTACGAAAATATTGTGATCGTAGTGAGCCACGACAGGCACTTTCTTGATTCAGTATGTACACATGTAGCGGACGTGGACCGGCAAAAAATAAAGATCTATACCGGCAACTATACGTTCTGGTACGAAAGCAGCCAGTTGGCATCCCGCCAGTTGTCGGACAAGAATAAGAAGATGGAAGATAAGCGCAAAGACTTGCTGGAGTTTATCGCCCGGTTTAGTGCTAACGCTTCCAAAAGCAAGCAGGCTACTTCCCGTAAAAAGGCATTGGAAAAATTAGTAATTGAAGATATCGAACCTTCCAACCGGCGTTATCCGGGCATTATTTTCAAACAAGACCGTGAAGTGGGCAACCAGGTTTTGAATATAGAAAAACTATTCAAAAAGACGGATGATGGAAGAGTGTTGTTCAGCGATGTTAGCTTTTCGGTAAACAAGGGCGATAAGATCGCTTTCTTTTCAAAAGATCATCTTGCACTCACTTCCTTTTTTGAGATCATTAATGGCAAAATGCAGGCAGATAAAGGAAAGTACGAATGGGGCACAACTATTACCAGGGCCTATTTGCCCAATGACAACGCTCCGTATTTTGAGCAAAAGGATATTAACCTCATGGATTGGCTAAGGCAATTTGTACCACCAAATGTTGCAGATGTTGATGAACCCTTTTTGCGTGGGTTTCTGGGAAAAATGCTTTTCAGTGGCGATGAGATCCTGAAAAAAACGAGTGTGCTCAGCGGGGGTGAAAAAGTAAGGTGCATGATCAGCCGGATGATGATACAAAATCCCAATCTTGTAATATTAGATGAGCCCACGAATCATCTTGACCTGGAAAGCATTCAGTCGTTCAACGAAAGCATGGTGAATTTTAAAGGCGTTGTATTGCTTACATCTCATGACCATACTTTTATGGAGACCGTTGCCAACCGCGTAATTGAACTAACACCTAAGGGTATAATAGACAGGCTTACTACATTTGATGAGTACCTGGAAGACGAAAGAGTAAAACAGCTCAGAGAAACGATGTATGAAAGCAAGGGCGTGTTGGTGTAGGGGGTATTTATAGTTTGGGGTTTGTGGTTTATTGTTGTTCGCTTCGGGTAGGAAGGATTTGAAATTTAATATTTGAGATTACATTCCGCTTCGGATTTCCTGCTTCGAATTTGAGATTTATTTGTTCTTAGTGATTTGATTCTTGGTGCTTTTGTATTTCTTCGTATTTAAAACCGGATGGCGCGAAAAAAAAAGACAATTCCTGGCTGGAAGGCTTTGCTGGTAATGACAGGCATGATGCTGTTAACTGCTGCCGGGATATATGGTTATATGCGCTGGAAGGAATATCATGTGCATTTTGTGCGGTACACCGCCTTTGGCATTGATATCCCTGTAAATTATAATATTCATGGTATAGATGTTTCTCATCACCAGGATGTGATAGACTGGGAAGAAGTGAAGAAGATGAACGTTGAAGACATGCAGTTGAGCTTTACTTTTATTAAAGCCACTGAAGGATTGGTGAACGTAGATAAATTGTTTAAACGCAACTGGTATAAGGCAAGGGAAGAGGGAATGACAAGAGGCGCCTACCATTTTTTTCTGGCCACTAAAAGTGGTAAAAAACAGGCGGATAATTTTATAGCGCAGGTAACGCTGGAGCCGGGCGATCTGCCACCGGTGCTGGATGTAGAGCAGTTATACGGAGTAAAACCCAGGGATCTTCGCATAAGGGTTAAAGAATGGCTCACCACTATTGAAACCTACTATAAGGTAAAACCCATTATTTATACCAATGTTGATTTTTACAATCATTATTTGGGAAAAGACTTTGACGATTATCCTTTATGGGTGGCGCACTACCTGCAGCCGAATAAGCCCCGCATTGAAAGGAATTGGGTATTTTGGCAACACAGCGAAACAGGGAGGGTTAATGGCATAAGCAGTAAAGTAGATTTTAATGTATTTAACGGCGATTCAGCAGCCTTCAGTCAATTATTATTAGATTAATAACCAAAGCATTTACTATGAGCAGTGATATTGAACCCGAGTTAAAACGACTCATAACTAAGATCCTGCGGGTGATAACAGCTATTATTATATGGTCTGTCATTACCATCTTCTTTGGCTTATACCTCGAATGGGCATTGGTCAGGGGAGGCTTTAATGCTTTTAATGGAATGTTCTATACATGGTTTGTAATTAGTTTCGGGGCACTCATCTATTATTTCTACAGGATATGGAGTAAGTAAGAGAAAATGCTGTGCGGGTTTTAAGCTGCCGCTTCTATTTTTAAATATATAGCTGTTCAGGACAATTTATATTTGGCGAAATCCTTATAAAAATCCCACATTCCGCCAAATATAGATATATCCCATTTCTATAAAGCTCCCCTTTATGCGGCAGAAAGTCTTGAGTGACCCAATAATCAGCCAAATAAATCCACTGCTCTTACCTGGCTTTGAATCAACTCTGTTGCATAACTGTTTTCCAGTATACCAAAGCAGGTAACCATGGTAATAAAAATACTTCTTTTGGATGGAGCAACCATTCTTACCATTGCTCTTTTATTTCTTAATTCCGCTGCATATTTTTTTGT
Source organism: Agriterribacter humi (assembly GCF_009192765.1). Classification (GTDB taxonomy): domain Bacteria; phylum Bacteroidota; class Bacteroidia; order Chitinophagales; family Chitinophagaceae; genus Agriterribacter; species Agriterribacter humi. Next base: position 121,876 of record NZ_VOHQ01000004.1, read on the forward strand.
TATGGTAAAAGGAGCGTCATAAAATTTCATTTCGCACACGTTAATGATATTGTCTGCCCTGTCTATAAGCATATCTACCTGCACGCCTTTATTCTCGTTGCCAGCCTTTTGTATATAACTGCCAGCTTCAGTATATACGGCTGCAATACCCATCGCCATTTTCATTTGTTGTAAATGCATAAAGCAAATATTTTCAAACGCATAGCCACACCAGGTTTTCCACACCGGCGTATGCTCAAGACTGATAAAACTGCCCTCCCCGCTTTTTCTTTTTCCTTCCATGAACTTCAGGTAAAACAGAGAATAGTTGTCTACCAGGCGATACAGTATATCTTTCTTCTTTTTGTTGAATGGCGGCACAGATAATATGAAATCGGATTGTTCCAGTTCTGTAAGGATGCGCGTCAGGCTGCCGCCATCATTCATTCCTGTTAGCTCAAGTATCCGGGATCGGGTAACTCCCATCCATTTGGTAGCGAGGGCACGGATAACTGCAATATGCGTATCCGGCTTATCATACAAGGAAGCGTACAATTTATCAAATTCCTCTTTTAGTAATCCGTTTGCCGAAAAACACATCTTATCAATCTGCTGCGCTACAATTTTGCCTTTTTTTATTTCTTTCAGGTAATGCGGAATGCCGCCTGTAATCATATACAATTGTATGATCTGTACCTGTTGAGGGTGATATGCGCTGTTTTTAAAAACTGTTCGGTTTCACTAAGGGTAAAGGGTTTTAAATGTATAAGCTTTGTAATCCTGTTGTGCAGGCTTCCTTTATGATGCACTACTTTATTAATCATCCAGCCCGCCGCGGAACCACAAATCACCACCATAATGTTATTGCGGCTTGCCCAATCGTTCCAGAAGTAACCGAATGCTTCCGGGAACCCCGACCGGGCGGTGGCAATCCACGGCAGTTCATCAAAAAAAACAACTTTTTTATTGCAAGCCAGTCATTTCAAAGCTGCATGCGCCTTCGAGTACATGCCTTATCATGTATGTTTTTCCAACCCGTCGGCGGCCAATTACGGCTACCATTTCCGGTTGTCCGGAATGTAAAGCTTCTTTTAACAGGTAGGTTTCTTCATTACGACCGATAAAACCAGTTACCATACATGTTTATATTTGGCGGAATCTCTGTAAAAATGGGTTTCCCCCTCACCAATAGCAAACAGCAATGAGGAAATAGCGGTATATAATGTATACCCACCTGATCACCGCAATGTAGTTTAACTGCTGTGATCAGCAACAATTTTCCATTTTCCTTTAATTTTGCGAAACAGTAAAGTATAATGGCCTCCCACATCTCCTGTGCTTCGTTTAAGGAACCATTTGCCCACTACATAATAATATTCCGGCGAAAGTTTTTTTATATGGAGCACCTCAAACCGGAGCCTGCCCATTTTTGCAGTATCACTATAGCTTTTTTTATACCGGTTCAATGTATTCTGGTAGCCATATACAATGCCGCTGCTGCCAATAAACATCAGCGAATCGTTGTTCCAGTATCCTTTTACAAAATGATCAAGGTCGCCCTTGTTCCAGTACAGGATTTGATCACCTAATATTTTTAGAATCGCTTTTTCATCTGCTGTTTGGGCGCAAATTTTTAATTGACATATGCATGTTATCAGCAGCAGGGATAATAATTTTTGCATAGCAGTGATATGAATAGTGTATGTTGTTTCAAAGATATAAAATACATAAGGCACATAATGGCTATATAATAAAATCCATAGCTGTGTCTCCGGCCATAATAAAACCCGTTAGTTTTGTGCATATTGCTTAGTAAAATGAATACCGAGCTACTACTGAAAAATATTGCTATGCATATCAGCCTCACCACTGAAGAGGAAGCATACTTTGCTTCTTTTTTGCAATACAAAAATATCAGGCGAAAACAGTTTCTCTTCCAGGAAGGTGATGTAAATAAATTCCAGGCTTTTGTTATTGAGGGATGTTTGCGCAGCTATTCTATTGACAGGAGCGGATTTGAACATGTGCTGCAGTTTGCTCCACCAGGCTGGTGGATTGGCGATATGCAGAGCATTATAACGCAACAACCCGGAACATTGTATATAGATGCTATTGATGATACAGCCATTATTCTTTTGTTTAAATCTGACCTTGAAAAAATATATACTGCTGTTCCTAAGTTTGAACGATTCTTCCGCATATTGGCTGAAAATGCTTTGGCTACTTACCAGCACCGCTTAATCGGCAACCTGAGTTTGTCCGCAAAAGAACGTTATGAAAATTTTTGCCGGCTCTACCCTTCGCTCATACAATGCCTGCCACAAAAACAGATTGCGGCATACATTGGCGTTACACCGGAGTTTTTGAGTAAAATGCTAAACCAGGGAACCGCTAAAAAATAAAAGCCATTAACCTGGATTAAGTTTTTGGCTTAATCTGCATTATTTTCCACCTCCGGGCATCAAAGTAATTTTGCTTTATTAAAATCAAATAATATGGCAAACACAGTATTACACCAGGCAGTTACGAGAGGGCATGCAGATCATGGCTGGCTGAACAGTTATCACACTTTTAGTTTTGCAAATTATTACAATCCTGAACGAATGCATTTTGGCGCTTTAAGGGTACTTAATGATGATACAGTAGCCGCGGGTAAAGGTTTTGGAAAACATCCGCACGACAATATGGAAATCATTTCCATTCCACTGGAAGGCGACCTGGAGCATAGCGACAGTATGGGAAACAAAACAATCATTCGCAAAGGCGACATCCAGGCCATGAGCGCAGGCACCGGTGTAGCGCACAGCGAGTATAATGCGAATTCAGACAAGCCTGTAAAGTTTTTACAAATATGGGTTTACCCCGATCGTAAAAATATTCAACCGCAATACAGCCAGGTAACGCTTCAGCCCGCAGACAGGAAAAACAAGTTACAGCAGATCGTATTGCCACGCTCAAAGGACAGCGATGGGGTTACCGTTCAGCAGGAGGCCTGGTTTAGCCTGGGCGATTTTGAAAAGGAGAAGCAGGTAATCTACGAAATCAAAAGAAAGGAAAATGGTGCTTATATTTTTGTATTGAAAGGAAAGGTAACCGTTGAAGGGCAAAAGCTTGATACCCGTGATGGATTTGGAGTATGGGAAACAAATAAAGTTTCCATTACAGCCGATAGCGATGCGGAAGTATTGCTGATGGATGTTCCCATGAATATTTAATGATCGAACAACAACGTAAAATAATAATATGAACACGCGAACAGAAATTTTGATAATAGGCAGAAATGAAAGCATTTTGCAAACTGTAGTAAGATTGGTTAATAATAATCCGGAATGGATTGGAACAGGTGCGGCTACGGATGAGGATGCTATTGAAAAATTTCATCATCATCATTTTGATGTGGTATTACTCACCAATGGCATTGGTGACGAAGAAGAAAAAAAGCTTCGTAAAATTTTTACACACCAGGATACTGACATTATTATAATTCAGCACTATGGTGGTGGCAGTGGATTGTTGCAGAATGAGATCAGGGAAGCGCTTGGCAAACGCAGTGCTGAAAACAAACCAACGATTTCTATTACCGATGATGCGCTGAAAAGTGCAAAATGGAATATTAGTATTCAATAAAAATGAAAGGCAGCACTTAATCTGCCTGTAACAATATATCAAAAAGCTAAACAGAAATCATGAGAAAAACAATTGAAGAAATTACGTCCCGCCCCGCCCGTCCGGGAATGGTGGGCGATGGTTTCAGGGTATTTAATTTTATTCCCGGAGCCAATATTTCCCAAAAGCGCATTAGCCCTTTTTTGATGCTGGATTTTAACGCCGAATTTGACTTTGGCCCATCCAACCATATCCGGGGAGTAGATGTGCATCCACATAAGGGATTTGAAACCGTAACGATTGCTTATAAAGGTAGTGTGGAACATTATGACAGCACGGGCAATAGCGGTATCATCCATCCCGGCGATGTGCAATGGATGACGGCAGGAGCTGGTATTCTCCATAAAGAATTTCACGAAAAAGAATTTTCAAAAAAAGGCGGACCTTTTGAAATGGTGCAGCTTTGGGTAAACCTTCCTAAAAAAGATAAATCAACACCAGCGCACTACCAACCTATTACTGCCGCACAAATGGGCAAAGTACAATTACCCAACAACAGCGGACTGGTAAATGTAATTGCGGGAACGTTCAATGCCGTAAAAGGCCCTGCCGTTACTTATTCATCGGTTAATTTATTTGATATTAAACTGAACAAAGGCGGCGAAGTAACCACAAACATCTCTAAGGAACACAACACCGCACTTCTGGTGGTAAATGGAAGCATAGAAGTGAATGGTGAAAAAGCCGCGGAGCACAGCTTCGTTTTATTTAATAACGATGGCGAAGAAATTACGATCAAAGCCACTGAAAATGCGGTAGTACTATTATTAAGCGGGGAGCCCATTAATGAACCCATTGCCAGTTACGGTCCTTTTGTTATGAACACCCAGGAAGAAATACAGGAAGCCATACTGGAATTTCAATCAGGAAAATACGGCATATTAGAGTAACTGACAAGGAAAGAAAATTTAACACATAGGCACAAGTAGGTACATAGGAACACAATAGAAGCGGGAAGTCAGTTCTATATTCCTATGATCCTATGTGTTGAAAAAAGTAACGCACAGGTACAACAGGCGCATGGTATATAATAGAAGAAAAAAAAGCGCAAAAGAATAAGAAGAATATAGCCCCCGCTGATTTTAGCGGGGTTTGTATTTTGAATCCTGTAAAATTTGTCTGGCATCCAATTGCAGCAGTGCATCAATAGTAGTATCCGGAAATTTTTCCATGTATTTTTTTATGATCTGCCATCCCAGGAATAAGGAGATATTTCCTGGCGAGCCTTCCCCCAGTTCCTGCGTAAGCGGGCCTTCTTCTACATAAGATTGAATCCTTAACGGATCGCTGTTGTATATCAGGTTGTTTTGAATGAGGAAGCTCCATATCAGTCCTTCATTGGCATAACAACCTTTCAACTGGGCTTCAGTATAACCAATTTTTAAAGTATCCGCCACATGCGGCAACAGCTTATCCAATACATACAGCCGTTTGCCTTTATCTATGGTCAGGTCTAATAAAGTTTTGTCTGCTGCACGGGGTGGATATATATCGTCAACAATATTCTTCATACAGTTAACTACTATATAAGCCGGTTCAAATTTCCGGGATACGTATTTAGGAAAGAGGGATTGCGCAACCTGACTTTGGTATAAGGAAGCATTATTACCCAGGTGCAACTGTAATCCAACAGCAAGCGCATCCTGTGTTATCACATCACCGGTTTTTCCCAACGTAGTTTCAAAAATAGCATCGAGGGGGCCAATAAAAGTGATGAGTTTTTCGGGTGTATGATACGCAGGGAAATAATATTTGGTGAACTGCAGTCCTTTTTTAAGGTCATCTTCAATAGCCGTAAAGTTGCTGAATACTTTTGATGCTGTATCTTTTACCAGCCTGTAATCGCGAAGGAACATTTTAATGGCTGCATCAGATTTTCCTCCGTCGTCAATAAGCGAAAGCCCAAGGATATGCTGGATAAAATCAGGTAAAAAAACAGGATACTTTTGCAGTAAGGCAGGCATTGCCGCAGAAATGTTGTTGGTATCTATTGCAAAAAAATCCTGTTCAAACCGTTGTACTTCAAGATTTACTTTGATGTTGGATACATCGGGCGTTTTTTTGTTTCCATTACATGCCGTAAAGCATGCGGTAACAAACAGCAGAAAAAAAAACCATTTTTGCATAGCAGGTGTAACGCTATGTTTTTTAAAATGTTGCATGATCAAATCTAAGTTTTTGCTGCGAAAACAGGTTTTGCTTTTTCATAAAACATGATATTTAGCTATTGCAACTCCGGGCTTGTTTTTTTAATATCTATAAAAAGAAAAAAGTTTATTGAAACGAAATTCAATAAACTTCTCTTAAACGTTTTTTATGTCAATTCCGGTTACAGGGGATTTTACCAAACATTGCCGGCATCTGTAACCCAATACTTCAAAACCATAAACAACAAACTATAAACTATTCTTAAGTCGCCCATGCCCTGTCGCCTTTTTTATAAGGTACACAGCCTTCATATTTTCCGGGCACTGCTACATAACGTAAAGCCTGTGTGGCGCCAATTTCCGATGTAAAATAACCCAGCAGGGTCAGTTCCTTCATCATGCGGAAATAATGTTTGGGATCTTCTCCCTTTTTTTCAGCCATATACTTTTTTACTTCCGTATCTATTTCCATAAGCAATGTCTTACGCTGCGCAGCATCAATATCCATAAATGATTTGCCAAACTTTTTGTCGCTTGCTTCATTTAATAGTTTCATGCCTTCAAAAAACACCTTTTGATCTTTTTCTTCGTAACAGTCGTTCACCATTACGGTCATAAAGGCCCCCACTTTGGCAGCTTTGGCGCCTGGTGTGTTGGTAGTGGGTATAATGGTTTCGGCTATCTCATCTAAATAAGCAATGTCGCCATCACTGAAGGTTCGGGTGGTTGCCGCTTTTTTATCGCCGGGTTTGCATCCTTCCAAAAAAACATTGGCTCCCACCACAGTACCGCCCAGTATAAGCGCTACTCTTGATAAGGCTTCGCGTCTGTTCATAATTGATATTTTAAGTAATCAAAATAATTTATTAAATATTCCCTTTCTTCAATTCCTTTACCGCAAAATCCGCTGCCCTTGCTGTTAAAGCCATATATGTTATAGAAGGGTTTTGACAAGCCGAAGATGCCATGCAGGCTCCATCTGTAACAAACACGTTTTTTACTTCGTGCATCTGATTAAAGCCGTTCAATACAGATGTTCTGGGATCACGTCCCATCCGGGCGGTACCCATTTCGTGAATACAAAACCCAGGCGCAGGCATACTGTCATAGGTATTTACATTTTTTAACCCGGCCTTTTCCAGCATCTCCGCAGCGCTGTTCATCATGTCTTTACGCATTGCCAGCTCATTGGCTTTAAACTCGCAATCTATATCCAGCGTGGGCATCCCCCATTTGTCTTTTTTATCTTTGTTGAGCGTTGCTTTATTTTCGTAATAAGGCAAATGTTCTCCCCATGAGCCAATACCCATACTCCAGTTGCCGGGCTCCAGCAACTGGTCTTTTAGTTCTTCCCCCACTCCATCGGCACTCCATTGCCTGCCCCTGGAAGCGCCGCCCTGGTAGCCGAAACCTCTCACATAATCGCTTTGTTTTGTTTTTTCGCTGATATTGCGAAAGCGCGGAATATAAATGCCATTCGGCCGCCTTCCATAAATATACTGATCCTGGAATCCTTCAAATGATCCGCTGGCGCCAACACCATAATGATGATCCATCAAATTATGGCCTACCTGTTCGCTGCTGTTTCCCAAACCATTTGGAAAAGCATCGGAGACGGAATGAAGTAAAATAGATGCCGTACCTAAAGTGGATGCATTAAGGAAAATTATTTTAGCGAAATATTCTTCTGTTTTCATGGTTTCGGCGTCAATGATCCGGATGCCTTTAGCGCGCCTGCTTTCTTTATCATAAATTACTTCCGTAACAATGGAGAAAGGACGAAGGGTGAGGTTGCCTGTTTTTCTAGCAGCAGGAAGCGTTGCCGAATTGCTGCTGAAATAACCGCCGAAAGGACAACCTTCATGGCATTTGTTTCTATACTGGCACGGACCACGGTCGCCCACTTTTTGCGTATGATTGGCCGACCGGCCAATGATCATTCTTCTGCCATCTGAAAATTCTTTTTTAATCCTTTCCGCCACATGCTTTTCTAAGCAGTTCATTTCCATCGGGGGCAAAAACTTCCCATCGGGTAATTGCGGAAGTCCTTCAACAGATCCGTTTATACCTACAAAAGGCTCTACATAATCGTACCAGGGAGCAATGTCTTTATAACGTATGGGCCAATCCACACCATGACCATCTTTAGCATTCGCTTCAAAATCTATATCGCTCCAGCGGTAGCATTGCCTGCCCCAGGTTAATGACCGCCCTCCAACATGGTATCCCCTTATCCAGTCAAATGGTTTCACCTGGCTGTAGGGATTCTCCTCATCGTTTACAAAAAAATGTTTCGACACTTCGTTATAAGCATAACATTTGCTTTGAATGGGGCTATCCTTTTTATCCTGTTGTGTGCGGTTACCATGATGCTTCAGTTCCCACGGGTCAAGCGTAGTGCCCGTATAATCTTTTATGTGCTCAACATTCCTTCCTCTTTCCAGCACAAGGGTCTTTAATCCTTTTTCACAAAGTTCTTTAGCCGCCCATCCGCCACTGATTCCGGAGCCTACCACAATGGCATCATATGTATTTTGGGCCACGGCTTTGTTGTTGATATTTGTACTGTCGTTTGGCATGATATATTAAAGATTTCCTTTTTTCAATTCATTCACGGCATGGTCTGCCGCCCGGGCTGTAAAAGCCATATAACCCAGCGACGGATTTACGCATGAGGCTGATGTCATAAATGATCCATCAGTAACAAATACATTGGGTGCATCCCATACCTGGTTCCATTTGTTCAGTACCGATGTTTTAGGGTCTTTACCCATACGCGCTGTGCCCATTTCATGTATACCTCTTCCTAATGTACCATCGCCATCACGCCCTTTTACATTTTTAACGCCTGCGGCTTCCAGCATTTCAATGGCATCGTTCAGCATGTCTTTGCGCATTTTCTTTTCATTTTCCTTATACTCCACATCAAAAGCCAGCACTGGCAGCCCCCATTTGTCTAAGCGCTGTTTGCCATTTTTATCAGGCACAGGACGCATACCGAGGTCTTTACCGGTTATAGGATCATTAAACTGTTCCTGCTTGTCTGAATAGGTATTCTTATCAAGATATATCCTGTTTTCGTGGTAAGGCAACGTTTCTCCAAAGCCACCTATACCCATTGTCCAGGTTCCTGGTTCAACAAGCGCGTCTTTAAGATCAGCGCCAATAGAGATTTCTTCTGCAGAGCGGCTGTAACCACCCCGGCCACCGCCACCCTGGTAGCCAAAGCCACGCAGATAATCTCTTTTATCTCCGAAGAAATTGCGGTAACGGGGAATATATACGCCATTGGCGCGCCGTCCAAAGTAATATTGGTCTTCATAACCTTCCACCTGCCCACCGGCGCCTACGCCCAGGTGATGATCCATTACATTATGCCCCAACTCACCACTGCTGCTGCCCAAGCCATCGGGCCATATATCGGTAGCGGAATTCATTAGTATCCATGCGCTGTTTAATGCGGAAGCATTGACGAAAATGATTTTTGCATTGTAGGTATATGTTTTATTGTTTTCGCCGTCAAGCACTTCAACACCAGTTGCCCTTTTCTTGTCTTTATCGTATAAAATTTTTGTAACAATGCTCCAGGGGCGAAGTGTAAGGTTACCTGTTTTCATAGCCGCCGGCAAAGTAGAGGATTGTGTGCTGAAATATGCGCCAAAGGGGCATCCCAGCCAGCATTTGTTACGGTACTGGCAACTGGCTCTTCCCTGATCGGTAAAAGGCACCGTAATATTAGCCGTACGGCCGATGATCATATGCCGTTTGCCATCGAATTTTTCTTTGATACGCGCAGCAACATCTTTTTCCACGCAGGTCATTTCCATGGGTGGAAGAAATTGTCCGTCCGGCAGTTGGGGTAACCCTTCTTTAGAGCCACTGATTCCTGCAAACCGTTCGGCATAGTCGTACCATGGTGCAATTTCTTTATAGCGTACCGGCCAATCTATAGCAATGCCCTCCTTCGCGTTTGCTTCAAAATCCAGGTCCGACAGGCGATAGCTTTGCCTTCCCCACATCAGGGAACGGCCACCCACATGGTAGCCGCGAAACCAGTCAAAGCGTTTTATTTCTGTATAAGGACTGTCTTTATCGCTGCACCAGTAATCTAAGTTGGTTTCATTAAGCGGGTAGTCGCGTTTTAATACGGGGTAATCTTTGATCATCTGTTGCGTACGCCCACCCCTGTGCGGAAATTCCCATGGGGCTTTGTTGGCGTTCACATAATCTTTTACATGCTCAATATTGCGTCCTCTTTCCAGCATCAGTACTTTCAGTCCTTTTTCGGTGAGCTCTTTGGCGGCCCAACCGCCGCTGATTCCGGAGCCTATTACAATAGCATCATAAACATTATCAGGCATAGCTTATAATTTTAAGGATTAGCTGTATAAATGTATTTATGAAATGCAGGCTTCAACCAATTGCCGGTTTTACGGAAACTATTCAATTGTTTAGCATGCTTCCCTATTTAATTCTAAAGCGTATTAGTGTATTAAAAAACACGGTATTTTCTTATACGTCGCATATTCTTACTCCCTCCTGCAGGGAAGCCAATTGGCCTTCGGCGTCTTTGGGTGTTGGAATAAATTCCTGTGCAACATATCCTTTAAAGCCCAGGTCAACAATAGCTTTCATTATAGCGGGATAGTACAACTCCTGCGATTGGTTAATTTCCTTTCTGCCCGGAACGCCGCCTGTATGAAAATGCGAAAGATAGGGATAGTATTGCCTGATGGTCCTGATCACATCTCCTTCATCAATCTGCATATGATAAATATCGTAAAGCAGTTTAAAATTTTCTGATCCTATCCGTTTAGCCAATTCCGCTCCCCATGCTGTTTTATCGCATTGGTAATCCTTATGATCAATCTTACTGTTGAGCAATTCCATTACCAGTGTTACATTATGTTTTTCGGCAATTCCTATCACCTTTTTCAATCCTTCGGTACAGTTTTTCCAGCCGGTGTCATCATCTAAATTCCTGCGGCTGCCGCTAAAGCAGATCAGTTGCTTGTATCCTGCTTTTGCTACCAGTGGAATCATTTCAGCATAATTTTTTATGAGCGTAGAATGGAATTCCGTATGATTCCACCCATCTTCCAGGTTAATTTCGGCGCCATTGCACATGGATGAATACAAGCCATGCTTTTGCAAAACCGGCCAATCTTTCGGGCCCACCAGGTCAATGGCCACGATACCCATCTTTTTTGCACCTGCGCAAAGTTCTTCGAGTGGAATGCCACCGTAGCACCACCTGCATACGGAGTGATTGATATTTCCTTTCATGGTATAAACTTCCTGTTCTTTTGATGAAGAGGGGCGTGCAAAAGCACCTGCGGTAGTACCCATAGCCAGAGATCCTACAACCATATTTTTAATAGCACGCCTGCGGGGATTTGATGAAGAACCAGACATAATAATAAATTAGGAAAGTTAAGTTATGGAATGTTTAATAAATAAATCCTTTTTAAATGTTAACCCGTTTAACTCTCTTATATAGCGCTGGCAATAATACTTACCTGCTTTTGAGAGGGAATGAATTCATTTTTCCGGCAGCACAAAATTGTATCTTATCAAAAAACAAGTTGCCAGTAAATGTAAATGTTTTATTTTTAAGCCTCTTCTGATTATTTAATACGTTAATATCTTTTTCATGAACAGAAAATTACGAATGGGTATGATCGGTGGGGGCAAAGATGCCTTCATCGGCGCGGTTCACCGCATTGCCGCTAATATGGACGGGCTTATAGAATTATCCTGCGGGGCTTTAAGTATAAAGCCTGATATAGCCATGGATTCTGGTAAAGTACTTTTTTTGCCGGAAGACAGAACTTATTTGACTTATGAAGAAATGTTAGAAAAAGAAAGCCTGCTGCCTGCAGACAAGCGGATAGACTTTGTAACTATTGTTACGCCTAACTTCGCACATTTTGCTCCGGCTATGCTTGCATTAAGTAAAGGATTTCATGTAGTGATTGAAAAACCTATGACTTTTACGATTGACGAAGCCAGGCAATTGCAAAAAAAGGTAGAGGAAACAGGATTGGTGTTATGCCTTACGCATACCTATTCCGGCTATCCTATGGTTAAGCAGGCTAAACAAATGATCAAAGAAGGTGTTCTGGGAAAAATAAGGAAAGTTTGGGTGGAGTATCCGCAGGGATGGCTGAGCAGGCTTACAGAAAGAGAAGGGAATGCCCAGGCCGCCTGGAGAACAGATCCCTCCAAATCCGGAAAGAGTGGTTGTATGGGCGATATTGGTACACATGCAGCGCATCTTGCAGAATATATAACAGGATTAAAAATTACCAAATTGTCGGCAGATCTTAATATTATGGTAGAAGGCAGACCTTTGGATGATGACGGCAATGTATTATTAAAGTTTGATAACGGAGCCGCGGGTGCATTACTGGCATCACAGGTAGCGGCAGGTGAAGAAAATGCGCTTAAGATCAGGATTTATGGCGAAAAAGGAGGATTAGAATGGGCACAGCAGGAACCCAATACTCTATTGGTAAAATGGTTGGATCAGCCCACACAAATATATCGCACGGGCGGTGGTTATTTGGGTAATTATGCCAAACACAATACCCGTGTACCTGGCGGCCATCCCGAGGGATACTTAGAAGCATTTGGTAATATTTACCGCAATTTCGCATTAACAGTGTCTGCACATATTGATGGACAAAAGCCTTCAGAAGAAATATTAGATTTTCCAACGGTGTATGAAGGGGTAAGAGGAATGGCTTTTATAGATAACGTGGTAAAGAGTGGTGCGAGCAATGAAAAATGGACGGAATTTGTGGTGTAAAGCATAAGGGGTAAGGAATAAAGTATAAGATGTAAGGTTGTCCGGCCTATACCTACATCTTCCACCTCAATTAATAATTTTTTTCAAATTTTACAATCATGACAAATATCCAGGGTCCAGCTATATTTCTTGCCCAGTTCCTGGGCGATCAGCCACCCTTTAATAATTTAAAATCTATTTGCGAATGGGCGGCAGGGTTAGGTTATGTTGGCGCTCAGCTACCCACATGGGACAGCCGCGTTATTGACCTGCAGAAAGCAGCAGAAAGTAAAACCTATGCCGATGAAATTAAAGGTATAGTAAACGGGGCGGGCTTGCAGATCACCGAACTTTCTTCTCATTTGCAGGGACAGTTAGTAGCAGTGCATCCGGCTTATAACGATTTGTTTGACGGATTTGCTCCTGAGGCCTACCGCGGTAATCCAAAGGCACGTACCGAATGGGCTGTGCAACAATTAAAATATGCAGCTAAAGCATCTCAGAATCTTGGGTTGAAGGCGCATGCTACTTTTAGCGGCGCTTTATTGTGGCATACGGTGTATCCCTGGCCCCAGCGTCCGGCAGGATTAGTAGAAACAGGCTTTACGGAATTGGCCAGCCGCTGGTTGCCCATTTTAAATGTATTTGATGAAAATGGTATAGATCTGTGCTACGAAATACACCCCGGAGAAGACCTGCATGACGGGATTTCGTATGAGATGTTTTTAGAAAAAGTAAACAATCATTCACGCGCCTGCCTTTTATATGATCCCAGCCATTTTGTTTTACAATGTTTGAATTACTTAGATTATATAGACAATTACCACGAACGCATACGCATGTTTCATGTAAAGGATGCGGAATTTAATCCTACCGGGAAACAAGGTGTATATGGCGGATACCAGGGCTGGGTACAACGTGCAGGCCGTTTTCGTTCTTTAGGCGATGGGCAGGTAGATTTCAAGTCTATTTTCAGTAAACTGGCTGCATACAATTACGCCGGCTGGGCTGTGCTGGAATGGGAATGTGCCATTAAACATCCTGAAACAGGCGCAGCGGAAGGAGCGCCGTTTATTAAAGATCATATTATCCGGGTAACCGAAAAGGCCTTTGATGATTTTGCAGGAACAGGCAGTGATGAAAAATTTAATCGTAAAGTTTTGGGTCTTGCGTAGTATTTATTCGGATATTTATGCCCTGATTTTTGACAATACGATGACATTAAAAAAAGCAAGCATGAAAAAAGTGGTAGCAGTATTTTCCTTAATTACAATTTGTTACGCCTGTGGCAGTTCCAATGCCGAAGTAAAAAAACCAATTAGCATCAATGTAAATCCACAGATAAATGCCGGGCATAAGGTAGCGGTGGCCGACACAGCCAAAGCCAGCGGAACCCAGGCAACGGCTGCTGCACCAGCTAAAGACGGGAAAGCGTTGATTGCAGGATCGGATTGCCTGGCCTGCCACCAGGAAACCAATAAGCTGGTAGGACCTGCCTATGCTGAAGTTGCTAAAAAATACAAAGAAGCGGATATTCCAAAGCTTGTTAAAAAAATAATAGATGGCGGCTCAGGTGTTTGGGGAGAGATTCCCATGCCCCCGCATGCATCTTTAGCACATGATGATGTGGAAGCCATGGTCAAATACATTCTTACCATTAAATAAATATTATGAAAATTTTCAGGACAATAGTTTTAAGCAGTTTATTGCTGGCCGGTGGCGCTTTACTCACTGATGCGGTTGCCCAGCAAAAAGACAATACACTTTCCAAAAAAGAAAAAAAGCAGGGCTGGCAATTGCTATTCGACGGGACTACGACCAATGGCTGGCATTCATTTAATAAGCCTCAGTTGGGCAGCGCATGGAATGTGAACGATGGTGCATTTCACCTGGGGAAGAAAGAAGACAGGGATTCCGGCGGCGATGCCATTACCAATGAAGTTTTTGGCGATTTTGAGTTAAAGCTTGAATGGAAGATTTCGCCTAATGGCAACAGTGGTATCATGTTCCTGGTAAAGGAAGATCCCAAATATAAATATGCCCATTATACCGGCCCTGAAATGCAGGTATTGGATAATAACGGGCACCCGGATGCAAAGATCATTAAACACCGCGCCGGCGACTTGTATGATTTGATTACCAGTAAACCAGAAAACGTAAAGCCCGTTGGAGAATGGAATATTGTAGAAATTAAATTAAAAGATTCCAAATTGGAGCTTTGGCAAAACGGCGTTAAAGTAGTGTCAACCACGCTGTGGGATGATAACTGGAACAAGCTGGTAGCAGGCAGTAAGTTTAAAGATCTGGAAGATTTTGCCAAATTTAAATCAGGTCACATCGTATTGCAGGATCATGGCAATGAAGTGTGGTATAAAAACATTAAGATCAGGAAATTGTAGAGTGAACTAATAGTAGTGGAAAGAAATTGGAACCGGTTAAGCAACGCTGAGCCGGTTTTTTTGTGCAGTCTTTCTAAAAGTTAAAAGCAGGTAGCTTACTGTGCAGGGAAATAATCAAATGGATTTTTCGTTTTACCATCTTAGACTTTTAAACTCCGTTGAATGAAATATATTTTACCAATTTTATTGATTTGTTTTACTACTGTTTTGTCCTGTAAAAAATTAGATAAGCTTACCCAATTCGACCTTACATATACCAGTGAAGCTACTATTAGCGCTGGCATTGCGTCGAACCTGCCTTTTGATGTATTTACGCCAGATGTTACCACTCAATCAGAATCTGAATTTAAAGGACACAATACGGCCAAAAACCTGGTGCAATCCATCAAGCTTAAAAAGATGCTGATAGCCGTTACCAATCCGGCTGATCGTAACCTGGATTTCTTAAAAGACATAGAATTGTATATTTCCGCTGAGGGAGAAAAAGAAATGCGCATTGCATGGAAATACAATATTCCGGATACCACAGGAAAAGAAATATTGCTTGAAACCGGACTGGAAGAGCTCAAACCCTACCTCATAAAGGAAAAATACCGCATAAGGCTAAAAGTTACTACAAGCAAAATCATGAATACAGATATAACTGTAAAACTGGTAAGTACGTTCAGGGTAAATGCCAACATTATGGGTATATAAAAAAAGCAGGTACGGTCATTTTGAGGCGTCGAAAACAGGAGGCTTATTCTAAGTACCATTTCAAGTGCTGCCATTTTTTGCAGGATCAACGAACCTTCTAACAGTAGTCCATCATTATCAAAATACCGCTTATTGAACCCATAGTATATTCCGTCCCCGTTTTCAACTTTATAAGGGTCTTTTTAGCGCAATACAATACAATTTGCTCTTTGCTTGAGTCGGGCTGAATGATTATTTTAAGCACTTCATTGCCTGCGAAAAGCCGTAAACAGCCAATAGCAGCGAACCCTGCATCAGTATAATAGACTTATTCACGGGCTTATTTAAAATAAGTTAGTTCAAAGCAAAGTGGTTTATCGAACCTTTTTTCCCTGTAGTCGAAGCAAAACAATACTTAATCGAATTAAGTTTCATACCCGGTTAATGTTTTACATATTTGTACTGTTATAGTTGATGACGTTAACCCAATGAAAACTGAAATCCCAATCCTTTGAACAACTGCCCCGGGTCCCGAAACCTGATCCTTAGAAAGAAAGATCCGATACTTAGGAAAAAACAAAAGTCAACCTGAAAAACCGTATCCAATTTATCCCTTGAAAGAAACTGTGAAGTCCCGTCAGTACCCTTGAATAAAAACCAAATAACGTTTGCTTTACAACCTCCTGACAAGATTTCAAATGATTGAACCACGCCTTATTCTAAGCGTGGTTTTATTTTTTATCTAAATAAATTTTTCGTCCTTCTTTCCGCAGCGATTCGTACACGGCATCAATCGCTATCATATCTTTCAACGCTTCTTCGCCGGTCATATCGGGATCGGGTGTCCCGTTGAGTATGCAATCGGCCAGGCCGTCCATTTGTGCCGCCTGGTGTGTGATCAGCGGCTGATTCATGGGTCCCAGGTGGGTTTTCCCCCCGATAGGCCCGTACCCAAAAGCAGGGCTAAGTTCTGCAAAACCTTTTTCACCGATAAGGTACAGCCTTTCGTAATTATTAAAATTGTACGTTGTTCCGCAGGAGGCGACAACGCCGCTGGGGAAGCCAAGCTGGAAAGTAACAGTTTCGTCTACTTCGGCGAATTTAACCCTGTCTGTTTTGGTTTCCTGGGCCGTTACCCAAATGGGCTCTTCGCCGGTAGCATAACGGGCGCCATTAAGCGCATATACACCTACATCCATCATGGCGCCTCCACCTGCAAGCGCTTTTTTTAAACGCCATTGTGTTGGATCGCCGATTTTAAAGCCCATGTAATTATTTACGTGCATGATCCTGCCAAATTCACCGGCTTTACGCATTCTTATCAATTCGCGGGTATGGGGTTCAAAATGCAGGCGGTAGCCCACATAAAACTTCACACCTGCTTTTTTACATGCGGCAATCATTTCCCTTGCCTGCTGTGCATTATCGGCAACGGGCTTTTCACAAATAATATGTTTACCTGTGGCGGCTACCTGCAATACATGCTTGTGATGCAGTGAATTGGGCGTAGTAATATATACCAGGTCAATATCAGGATTGTTGGCTATGGTATGGAGATTGCCATAATTATAGACATTCTTATCGGGTATTCCATAATTAGATTTCCAGACAGCGATTTTGGAAGACGTTCCGGTAACAATACCTGTAAGGCTTGCCAGTTGGCATTCTTTCATGGCCCTGGCTACAATATTGGCATAGCCGCCAAGGCCCATAAGGGCCACACGAAGTTTTTTACCCGGTTTTTTAAAAGAGGGAAACAAAGATGCGGAAGAAGATAACGGGGCCAGTGCAGCAGCACCTATTCCGATAGATAATTTTTGTAAAAAATCGCGGCGGGAATTCATAACAGATGTTTAAATAAGATTGGGTTACATACTTACGATGCAGAATAAAGTTCGCATATACTCATGAAAGATAAAGCATAAATTTTTTGCATAATAAGGACTCTTCTTTTCTAATGATCCGTATAGGATTTCACCAGAAGCAAAAAGACATGTAATTTGTATGCTTACCCGAATAAAAATCAGCAATATGAAAAATCAGCAGTATAGAAACCATGTGCGCTATTACCCTCCGCACCACTTTATTTTTTACCCGGTTATTATATTACTGCTTTTTATCAGCATCCGGGGAGTATGGATTGATGCTGCCAACCAATGGCTGTGGATAATGGTTACTTTGTTAACCGTGATTACAGGATGGCTGAGCTTTATGGTGAGGCAACATTATGCGCTAACCACTCAAAACCGTATAGTGCGGCTGGAACTTCGTGTGCGTTATTACCAGCTTACACAGCAACGTTTAGAAAATATAGAACAGCAGTTAAGCTTCAGGCAACTGGCTGCATTGCGGTTTGCTTCCGATCAAGAGCTTGTTCCACTTATACACCGTACGTTAAAAGAAGGACTGCCTCCTGCTGCAATTAAACAGGCTATTAAAGATTGGTTGCCCGATGCGATGCGGGTATAATACTACTCTATATCTTTATTCCTGTCTTCTGTTTCATTGTCTGTACTGAAGGAATTGTTTTCTTCATCCTCTTCACCTATTTCTTCATCAGCATCATCCGCTTCACTTCCCGGCACATCCAGGTCGCTGCCACTTAAGCCGCTGCCCTCATTCAGTAATTCCCCTTCATCGTCTGTTATATCTAATTTTGCGCGCCGCAAAACATTTTCATCATCTGTTGGCATCTTTTCCGCCGCATTTGCAAGGTCTTTTCTTTCATCAGGGGTTACATCTGCATCCGGGTCTGAATCTATATCCGGATCGTCCAGATTTTTATCTGTTTCATCGGGCGTAATATCCGGTACTTCCTCCGGTGATTTTTTATATGGAATATCGTCTGGTGTTTCCGGAACTTCTGTTATTTTTTTACTGCCGGGGTGAATATTTTTTTCGATTTTTTTGATATCCGGAAATTCAGGCTTTCCTTTTTTACCATGCTTTTTATTTTCCATCGTAATATATTTTTAGGCATTTCGTTTTTGAGAATCATTTCTGTTTTAGGGACTCTTTCCCCCTACGTCCTATTGAAAGTGTTTTAGATACCCGGCAAAATGGTTAATGCCCGGTTTTCGTGTACCTTTTTTATTGATTAATATTTTACGCTACCATGAACCCCTGCATCCGGTTGGTTTCCTGTGAGGGCTGCCGCAGCAATTTTTATCATGGAAATAAGCTTGCCATTTTTCGTGTCCCAGTAATGCCCTACATCGGGATGTACTTTTATGAGTGTAATATCCGGGTCTTCTTTACCCTGTTCAAACCAGGCCTTAGCCAGTGGAGTCCACAACGCTTCAATTTTTTTTCGGTCATCTACAATTTGAGCATACGCTGTAAGCGACAGGTAATGTTGTGCGCCTGTATCGGCATACATCAGATAAACTTTATTATCCGCTGTTATTTGTATGTTTTTAAGACTATTCCTGCTGCTAAAAAACCAAATGGTTCCATTATCATCAATGCCTTGTGTGCTCATTGGCCTTGAAACAATTTCGTTTCCTTCGAACGTGCAAAAAAGGCATATTTTATTTTCAGCAAGTGCTTTGAGTTTGTTAATAGCCGCATCATCGGATAAATTTTTAATATCTTCCATATGAACATTTTCCTTCATTAAGTTCATAAATCATACCACAGCTATTACTGCATACCTTTAATGAAATAATTGTAATCCTGTAGAATAAATTACCCGTATCTTCATCCCATTGCATTTTTGCTTTTTATGAAGGCTCAGAATGCGGTATAAGACGTATCTTTATAAAAAAATATAGCATTATGTCATTGCTGAATCAACAAAACAACAAGGGCAAAAAAAAGGGAAATAAGAAAGCCAATTTGGCCAGTAACCAGGGATCCAAATTCATACAAAAACCCAAAGCCACAGGTTTTGTAAGCAAACAAACCAATACGGGTTCACAAAGAGGGAGCTAAGTTTTTATAATGTGATAATGAAAAATCCTCTTCCGCTTTCTATACGTTCCATACAACATATTGGAATTCCGGTTACCAACATCATTGTGTCAGAGACTTTCTATAAACAGTTGGGATTTATCAATGTAATGCAGGCAGAATTTTTGCATAACCAGGAGCCTGGCACCTGTGTTATGATGAAGCAGAAGGATATGATTATTGAATTGTACCAGTTGCCCGGCAGGGAACTGGAAAGTATCGGCAACCGTAAAGACGGGCATATAGATCATATTGCTTTTGATGTGCCTGATATTAATGAAGCTTTTGCCGTATTGAAAAAAGAAGGATTTACTATTGCGGAAGCGGCGCCTGTATTTCTAAATTTCTGGCAAAACGGGTGTAAATACTTTAACATTATTGGTCCCGATGGGGAAAGGCTGGAGTTTAACCAGGTGCTTTGATGCTGATGGCTTTCAGACTCTGGACAATTTTTCCACTTTAAGATATCCAACATGCATTTCGTCTTCTGTATTTTGTGTAGCAGGAGATAGTACAATTGCATATTTTTCTTTAACAGTATCAGGCAGAATATCGCCGATCTCATATATATCATCCACATCCACACCATATTTATCATCAATATGTGAAACAGCGCCGGCAAAGCCGGTATGACGGTAAAATGCGGTTTGTTTTGCCTCTTGTACCGCAATGCCTTTGTCTGCACAGGCTACCAGCATTTTGTAATGATACTCTTCCGGGTCATTTTCCTTGTATCCTCCGAGATTTATGAAAAACAATTTTGCCATTCGTTGAATATCCGCAGAAAGTTCAGTTCGGGGTATAACTTTTACCGTATAACCAGCTACCTGCGTTACCTCCCGCCAGGAATCTATATGTATTTTGCCGTTAGCTTCCGGCCAAAAAGCATACATATCCGGCAAAAGATCGCCCAATTCATAGCCAATCCCAAAAAAAACATCATGCTGTTCTGTATGCCTTCCTTCGGGTTTGCAGCCCAGCAGTACCATGTAGAGCTTTAGTGATCGCATGGTTTAAAATTAAAGCATAATCATTTCTCTCCGTCTTTCTGATGCACAGCGGCTGTCTTTTTTTCTGTTTTGGTTTTTGGATGAATGATCTCTTCTTTAGCAGGAGCGTGTGGAAATCCGGGATAATCCTGGTCAATATGATTATCCGGATTGCCCTGAATGTCTTCTTTCTTTAATGGATTTGTTTTTTCACGCTTTTGTTGCAGGTATTGCTGCCCTCTTTTCTTTTTCATGATTTCTTTTTCTATACTACCTTACAATTGTGTGCCAATTTTTGGGCATATAGTATTCAAACACTTTATTTTTCTCATTGTAAATAAAAGCTATGCAGGTTTTAAAAGATCTTTTCCAGGTTGGGGGTGATATCAATGGTATAACATTTGATGTGCCGGATGCTTTATGGAATGATGGTAACTCCTATATTTTAAAAACGGCTGAAGGGCTGATCATGTTTGATTGTGGTTGTGGAGATACGATAGAGCAGATCTTTAATAATATGCGGTACTGGGATTTGTCGCCCAACGATATACGTTATTGTGTGCTTACGCATCCGCATTATGATCATGCCGGCGGAGCGCATATACTTAAAAAGAGAGGCGTGAAGTTGGTAGCCATACGTGAAACTGCCGATGCCGTGGCTTCGGGTGATGAACGTTGCTGTGGTTACCTCTATCACAAAACTTTTACTCCTGTTACTGTTGATCAATTGGTGAAAGATGGAGAAAAGTTCAGTTTGTTGGGTGTTGAAATAGAAGCCATGCATTTGCCCGGACACAGCATGGGCTGTACGGCTTTTTTATTTGAATGGACAGGCAAGAGACTCGTCATCAGCGGCGATGTGATCGGCACCCTGCTGGTGGGTGATTTTGGCTGGGATGGTTCCATTGATTTCGATAAAAAAATATATACGGAATCGCTGCGGCGCTTTGCCAAAGTAGATTCTGATATTATGCTGCCCGGCCATGGCATGATATATTTTCACAAGCCCCGCTGGCGTGTAGAGCAGGCCCTGAATTCAGCGTTGATGCAATGGAGGTAGCCGGTGCGGGTTGCAGGGTACAAGTTGCAGGGTGAGAAAGGTTACAGAGTACAAGTTTCAGGGTGGGAAGCTAACAAGGGTAAGGACAGCCCCTGTAACCTGTAACATGCAACAACCCATCTTCATTTCGTGAATCAACAATTCTCTTTACACCCCCGCTTTTTGTATTACTTCCAGCGTTTTCCTGAGCCCCGTTTCCGCTACATTTTGGAGATCCTGCTTCCAGTATTCGGGATTGTACATTTCCAGCGACACACATCCTTTAAAGCCGGTTCCTTTTAAATCTTTTAAAATAGAAGTGAGTGGCAATATGCCATCGCCGGGATATACCCTGTGCTTATCTTCTAATTGCGCCAAGGCAGGAGTGGATGGTGCATCGTTGAATTGAAAAATAGCGAATGCATCGCCTTTCATCAGCTTAATGCCTTCAAATCCACCTTCACTTATATACATATGGTATACATCCGGAATGACCATCGCTTTAGGGTGATTGGCGTCTAAGGCAATACCAACTGCCTGCCCCAGTGTTTTTAGCGGAAAGAACTTTACAAAAACAAGGGCGGGTAATATGTTATATTCTTTCAGGCCTATTTCAATAATATCCCGGTAACGGTCTGCCACCCATTTACGGTCAAAATCTTCACCAACGGTATTGGGAATGGTTTGTATATGCTGCGCACCAATATCCGATGCCATGCGCATACGGCGGCGGGTATCTTTAAGTGAAGCATCAAATAGTTCTTTTGTAGGAGGCAGGGCATTCCATAAGCCAATAACGCTGGGCACAAATAAACCCAGGTCTTTGATTTGTTTGCCGAGATCTTTAAGATTGCCGCCATTTTTTTCGTATTCCGCAAGCTCACCATCCCAGGGTTCTATGGCATCGAAGCCCGCTTTGGCGGCTATTTTTACTTTATCGGTAAGCGATGCCGGCCGTATAGTAGCCGTATCAAGGCAAATGGGCCATGGACTCACTCCTTTCTGAAATCTTTTCTCTTTCTTTTGGCTGAAGTCTTTCTCTTTAAAAGAAAGAAGCGACGCTGAGCCTGCGGCTATGCCAGCAGCAGTTCCCAATCCGATAAAATTTCTGCGTTTCATTGATGTGGTTAAAATGTAAGTAAGGGAAATTTCGTATATGCTATGCTGTTAGTTATACAAAAGAACTAAGCTACGAAAAAAATAAACGTATGAATAAAAAACGCGGGCAGGCGGTAATGAACGGGCTGTTAATGATGACCGGCCGTTTATAGCTCCAATTCGCTGTGAAGATGCTTTAATTATTTAACACGGCTATAAATGCATCCATTATGCTCCTCACATCCTTTAATGTATTTTCATCTGTGATCTGCTGCCGGTCATTCACTTTTGTTTTAATAAAAGGGATCAGCAGTTGTGTGTTTTCGGTGATCCTTGCTTCAATCACCTGCAACGTACCTACTAACGAAGCGTGTGCCTTTTGTCCCAGCGAAGACGCCGTTATCGCAACTACCGGTTTGTTTGAAAAATCGGAAGAGGAAACGGTCCAGTCTAATAAGTTCTTCAAACTACCGGGGATGCCCATGGCATATTCCGGCGTACAGATCAGGATGCCATTTGCTTCCTTTATTTGTTTGCGGAGATCTGTTACCGGCGCGGGTGGATTTTCAGTATCATCGTCAGGATTGAATTGCGGAAGGTCTAATAAACCATCGTAGATCCTTATGGATAATTCATTTGCATATAATTTTTCAATGGCTTTTACCAGGTTGAGGTTTGATGAATGCTTCCTGGTACTGCCTGAAATGGCGAGAATGTTTTTTCTTTGCATCGTTTACAATGGTTGATGATCTGTTTTTTCTTTAGCGCATGAAATATCTAAGGACGGTTAAAAGTATTTTAATACAATAAAAAGCCGGCAATAAAATCACCGGCTTTTATAAATTTTTATTTGTTTTACCATCCCAGCAGCCAGGCAAATATCAGCGGCGCTACAATGGTGGCGTCACTTTCCACGATGAATTTTGGCGTATTGATATCCAATTTACCCCAGGTAATTTTTTCATTGGGCACTGCGCCTGAATAAGAGCCGTAGGAAGTAGTGGAATCGCTGATCTGGCAGAAATAACTCCAGAAAGGTACATCATGCCATTCCAGGTCCTGGTACATCATGGGCACCACGCATATGGGAAAGTCGCCGGCAATACCGCCGCCGATCTGGAAAAAACCGACTCCTTTTCCGCCACTGTTGGCCCTGTACCATTCGGTAAGCCAAACCATATATTCTATGCCACTTTTCATGGTGCTGGCTTTTAGCTCCTGTTTAATAATATAGGACGCGAAAATATTGCCCATGGTGCTGTCTTCCCAACCCGGCACAACAATAGGAATATTTTTTTGCGCTGCGGCCAGCATCCAGCTATCCTTAGGATCAATTTCATAATACTGCTCCAGTGCACCGCTTTGCAACAGTTTGTACATGTATTCGTGCGGGAAATAACGTTCGCCCAATGCATCTGCTTCCTTCCATATTTTTACAATATGTTTTTGGATCCTTCGAAAAGCTTCTTCTTCGGGGATGCAGGTATCGGTTACGCGGTTGTAATGATTTTCCAGCAGGTCCCATTCTTCCTGCGGACTCAGGTCGCGGTAATTGGGCACGCGTTTATAATGACTGTGTGCCACCAGGTTCATGATATCTTCCTCCAGATTTGCACCTGTACAACTAATGATCTGCACTTTATCCTGCCGGATCATTTCGGCCAGCGACAGTCCCAGCTCGGCGGTGCTCATGGCGCCGGCGAGCGTGATCATCATTTTACCGCCTTCAAGTAAATGGGTTTCATATCCTTTAGCCGCATCCATCAGCGCGGCGGAATTAAAATGCCTGTAGTGATGTTGAATAAACTGCGATACGGGTCCTTTTTGCATAATAATAACTTTATGTAATTGCCGGCAAAAATAGGATAATTAGGTGGGATGGGTTGGGGAGTGATATCTCTTACGCAAGTCCCTTTAAATGCCAGAATACTTCCACCCTATCCTTTGGGCAATCCATCATCAATTGCGGGATGACTATTTATTATATTGCTATTCGCTTTGCTCATTAGAATTGTTACAGTATAGGTGAGTAACACTCGCCCGAACGCCAGATCACGTCCGACTGTTGTCATCTGGGAGGGCAGAAGATTCATCCGGGCGGCCCGTCCGAACGGCGTTCAACCCCGCCTGAATGGCTCAGTCGGGCAGGCGGGCAGACATTGTTCTACGAGGTAGTATTCTTTTTAAATATCGTCTTCCGGCAGCAGACTTATAGTATTTTTCTCTTTTTATTGCTTCCTGTTTCGTTTCAAACGCTTCAAAATAGATTAATGCGAAAGGAATATAAGGCCGGATTGATTCTGTCATTCCTGAATTGTGCTGGTGTAATCTTTTTTCAAGATCCTGGCAATGACCCTTGTAATAATAGCCATGCTCAATACTTTTTAACACATAAGCATAAAACATAGGAAAAGCGGTAGTGTGGCCTCGCCAGGAATCGAACCCCCGCCCGTACCGAACGGCGTTCGGGCGGGTGGATCTGGAGCTTCGGAAACTCTTATACTATCCCCGTCCGAACGGTGCTCAACCGGGGGGGCATCGCACTACGAGGGCAGTACTTTTTTTAAATATCGTCTTCCGGCAGCAGACTTATAGTATTTTTCTCTTTTTATTGCTTCCGGCTCTGTTTCAAACGCTTCAAAATAGATTAATGTGAGAGGAATATAAGGCCGGATTGATTCTGTCATTCCTGAATTGTGCTGGTGTAATCTTTTTTCAAGATCCCGATGGCCCTTATAATAGTAGTCATGCTCAATACTTTTTAACACATAAGCATAAAACATGGGAAAAGCGGTAGCGTGGCCTCGCCAGGAATCGAACCTGGATCTGGAGCTTCGGAAACTCTTATACTATCCATTGTACTACGAGGCCAAGAACTAATTTATACTATTCGAACCTATAGCCTTTTACGTCAGCCGGGACGTCTCGGAAACTCTTATACTATCCCCGTCAGAACGGCGTTCAGTCGGGCGGGCATTGTACTACTAGCCCTCAAAAATTTGAAAATTAGCCAATTTGAAAATGATTGAATTCCAAAATTTTCAAATTACTTAATCAACCCATGTGCATTTTCCGCAAATATTTTTACGGCAATGGCGAGCAAAATTACACCAAAAAACTTACGCACCGCAATTAATCCGGCACTACCCAACAAACGGGCTATGAAATTAAGCGATCGCAATACCACATATATCACAATAAGATTGATAAAAATACCCAGGAATATGGTAAGGTCATGAAAATTGGCCTTAAGCGATACAATGGTAGTGAGTGTTCCGGAACCCGCAATGAGCGGAAAAGCAATAGGGACCAGCGTAGCCGCTTTTACATCTTTTTCACTTTTAAAAAACTCCAGTCCCAGCACCATCTCCAATCCCAGTATAAAAATGACCACCGAACCGGCTACGGCAAATGTTTTAATGTCTAACCCCAGAATTTGCAGAAATTCCTCTCCTGCAAATAAAAATAAGATCATTAATGCACCTGAAATGAGCGTGGCTCTGAATTCATTTATGCCACCCATTTTTTGCTTGATTGAAATCAGTATAGGTACCGACCCTATAATATCAATCACCGCAAAAAGGGTAAATATAACCGTTACCAGTTCATTAAGGCTAAATGGCATAGTTGCGGGTTTATGCAAAGGTATTGTTCCCGGGAGACAGGTCACCGGAATAATGCTAAAAGTATTTGTTCAGTCCCGGAATAATGATTATTGCCCCTGCGACTTCCACAACTCACCATTTACTTAAACTCTCACATAAATCTTTTTCCTGTCCATCCAGTAGCCCACTAACCAGCACAGGAGCATAAAGCATAGTGCAAAGGCGAATGAACCCCAGGCGCCGGGAAGTATTTTTTGAAAAATGCTATTATTGATCCCCACAAACAGTGGTGTTTCCGGGCCTGTTTTGATCATATAAAACACAACGTACAATATTTCGGACAGTATATAGATGAACAAAGGATTTCTCCCAAAAACCTGGAAAAAGTAAGTTCCTTTTGTTATCGCTTTTATTTCTACAATAAAAATAAGTATGCCCAAAATGGCAAGATCGAGCCCTACAGTATACAACACAAAAGTGCTCGTCCAAAGCTTTTTATTGATGGGAAATACAAAATCCCAGAAATAAGCGACGCAAAGCAGTCCAAAACCGGCAATCATCAGCTTAGCCACCGTTTCAAAACTTTTTCCTTTTCGCTGAATAAAAATACCCGCATAATAACCAGCTATTACGTTTACTATAGACGGCAAAGTACTCAACAGCCCTTCAGGATCAAAAGCTACGCCCTCCCCATGGTACAAATGGTTTTCCCCAAACAGCATTACATCCAATTTATGCCCCGCATTGCCTGTCATGCTGTAATCGCCGCCAACATATAGAATCAGCCAGTAACTCACCAAAAAAATAATACTTAAAGCCCACACTGTTTTTTTTGATAAAAAATGGATCATTAAGCCTGCCGCACAATAGGCAAGGGCTATACGTTGCAACACACCCAAAATACGGGTATGGCTGATGGGTGAAAGCTCGTACCCGCCCCCCTGCGCTTCCCTGAAAAAAGGAAACCAGTACATGAGATAGCCCAGCAGAAAAATGATTACTGTACGTTTAAATATTTTACCCAACACGCTGCCGGTTCCCAATTGTCTGTATTTGGGCATGGAAAAACTCATGGCATTGCCCACAACAAACATAAAGGTGGGAAATACCAGGTCGGTAGGGGTAAACCCATGCCATGAGGCATGCAATAAAGGAGCAAATGGTTCGGCGCCGGTTCCGGGCGTATTTACAATGATCATGAAACAAATGGTCATGCCTCTTAAAACATCAAGGGCTAAAAACCGGGGAGAAGGAGCTTTGGTCATACAATGAAGGGATTATTATACTTTAATATAGATTTTTCTTTTATCAAGCCACCAGGCTATAGCCCAGAAGATGAGGATATGAAAGACAGCATACAATAAGGAGCCGTTCATATTGCCAAACAAAGGAGCAAACACATGATCGTACATCCAGCCGCCTAAGCCTTTATGTACCGGCTTTCCTTCTTTTATTCCATCTGCTATCCGCACCAATCCGTATAACCTCACCCAAATGCCGCTTAATACAAAAATGAATAACGGGTTTTTTCCAAATACATCAAAAAAATGACTCCAGGCGCCACGCCATTTTCTTATTTCAATGAAGTAAATCAGCGTGGCCAATACAACAATTGCCATCCCTGAAGTATATATTACGAAAGAACTCGTCCATATTTTCTTGTTGATCGGGAAAATGGTGTTCCAACATAGCCCGGTAAAGATCAATAGCATGGCTGCAACAAATAGTTTTGTCAGCAGCGGATAAAGACCATTCGCCGCCTGTGCAGGCTCCTGCTTTTTCTCAACCGGCGTATTCTTTGTCCGGATAATGAAATTGCCCGCCCAATAACCCAATATTACCTGCACCACCGCAGGTATGGTGCTCATTAATCCTTCAGGGTCAAATGCCACTCCTTCTCCATGATACATATGCGTTTCACCCAGCACCGTCTTGTCTATCGCCGTTCCAAACCAACCTTGCAGGCTGTAAGGATCAGCGCCGCCCCAAAACAAACACATCACCCAATACAGGAGCAACAGCGCCACACCTGCTGTAAAAAGCCTTGCAGGGCGTAAATAATAAACCATAACAGCAGCAAGAAAGTAGCATAGTGCAATCCGCTGAAGCACCCCTAATATCCTGAGGTTTTGAAAAGCTTTTAATTCTAAAACCCCTTCAGCATTATATCTTACGAAAGGAAAAGCATTCAAAAAGAGACCAATGCAAAATATTAATACTGTTCTTCTGGCTACTTTTTTCCACATCATTGCATCTCCGGCTTCCCTGAACCGGGGCATAGTAAAGGCCATGGCGTTCCCTACTGCAAACAAAAAAAACGGAAATACCAGGTCGGTAGGAGTGCAGCCATGCCACCCCGCATGATCCAGCGGCGGGTATATATATTTCCAGCTTCCGGGGTTGTTTACCAGTATCATAAAAGCTACTGTGGCTCCCCTAAATACATCTAAAGCGTAAAAGCGTTGTTTCAAAAATCAGGAGTTGAAGAGAACTAAAGATACACATTGTGCATAAAAAATGAAGCAGCACGGGTAACAGTAGGTATCGGGAAGAGATATTATTCTCGTAACAAGGGAGAAACGCTTATTTCAAAATGAAAACTGAATGAATAACAGTTCTTTAAGACATTTTTACAAACCATTAAGAGTGTAGTGGCTACTTTTTGATGATCTTTGTATTCACAAACAATGGCATTGTAATTGCAATTAAATTTTGTATATTACGTTTAGAAAAAGTTCTTTAGAAATATTTAACAAAACAGGAATAAACCTTTCTTCTTTGTTTTGTGTCTTAATATAAAGAGATTATAAAAACAGTCAATTTTCTCATAAGCAGTTAGTTTTGGTTGCGGCCTCTATTTCTATAGAGGCCAATTTTTTTTACAGGGCTTCCTGTTTCTTCAAAAAGAAAAAGCGGTAACCCACCCATCCACAAAAGGAACCGATAATATCAGCTACCATATCACCCGTTTCAAACCCCCTGTTGGCTACCCAGTATTTCTGAACATACTCCATCCCGATACCATATATGCACGAAATGAGGAAAATGAGCAAAAATATCCACAAAGGCGGTTGGGTATTTGAATACCCGGTATACCTGCACCATAAAAATACCTGTACACCAAACAGGAAAACGTGAATGATTTTGTCAAAAAGAGGGATTTCGGGCCCTTCAGGAAAATCGCTTCCCGGTATAATCAATAAAACAAAAATGATAACGGACCACACAACAGGCGGCCATATGGAATGCAGCAATTTTTTTTTCATACGCAATTAACATCAGCCCTGTACGAGTGCAGCATAGGCGTCAGCCTTCAGCAAAGCTTCCATATCTGCAGCATCATCTACTTTAACTTTAACCATCCAGCCTTCCCCATAAGGATCGCTGTTTACCAGTTCGGGCTGATTGTTTAATTCAGGGTTGATTTCAATTATAGTTCCTGTTATGGGCAAGAAAAGATCGCTCACAGTTTTCACGGCTTCCACTGTACCAAATACGGAATCTGCAGCCAGGTGCTGATCCAGGGTTTCAATTTCAACATACACTATATCACCCAATTCATTCTGGGCAAATTCGGTAATGCCTATTACCGCTGTATCACCCTCCAAACGAACCCATTCATGGTCTTTGGTGTAGCGCAAGTTTTCAGGAAAATTCATGGTTTGTGTTTTTGTGTTGCAAAGATTACAAAAAACAGTTGGATTAATCCCGGTTACTGATGAGAATCTCTTTCCTGGATAAAAAGATCCGGTTGAATGAATTGCTGATCCTTCTTTTTATTAATCTTTCCCTGATAATTTTTATATCAGATGATTGTTTTCAAAGTACAACAAAACATGGTCTTTCATAAAATTTTCCTGTTCGCGTAAATCCATTACCGGAAGGGGTTTTAATTGCCTGAAATGCGGCCAGCCGTCATCATCCACCTTTTCCATCTCATAATACCCGCTTTGTGCAAACAAACTGCAAACAGCTACATGCATCAAATCCTGCTTCTGCTCCTTGGTAAACTTATCCCTTAATTCCCCAAACTCCTGTATGCCGATCAAAAACAAAATGGCTTCCATATCCGGTTTCTTTCCAAAGCGTTCCACTAATTGTGCTTCAAGATTCCACCAACGCGTTTGTAAATCACTTTCAATATTGTTCATAACAGCAAAAATACGGGGATTTGAAATCAGCCAACAATTACCTTTGCCTGAAATTGCTGAAAATGTTACAGATAAATATCATCAGGCAGGATGTAGCCCGGGTTAAAGAAAGGCTGGCAGTTAAACACTTTTCAAACCCCGGTTTGGTAGATAAGATCATTGCATTAGACGATGAAAGAAAAAAGCTTCAAACAGATTCTGAAACCCTTCAGTTTAAAGTGAACAGCAGTTCCAAAGCAATTGGACAACTGATTGCAAAAGGGCAGAAGGATGAAGCTGAAAATGCAAAAAAAGCAGTAGCCGGCTATAAATTGCAAATAAGCGATCTGAATGAAAAGCTCGCTGAAACAGAAAAACTATTGATGGATGAGTTGGTAAAATTGCCCAACCTGCCATCCGATAAGGTGCCTGCGGGTAAAACCCCTGAAGATAATGTGGTTGTGCGGGAAGGCGGCGCCAAACCTCAATTGCCCGAAAATTCAGTTCCCCACTGGGATTTAATAAAGCGATATGATATCATTGACTTTGAAACCGGCGCAAAAATCACCGGCAGTGGATTCCCACTGTATAAAGGACAGGGCGCTAAACTGCAAAGAACGCTGATTCAATATTTTTTGGATTACAATACGGCCGCAGGCTATACAGAATATCTTCCACCATTTATGGTAAATGAAGCCTCCGCCTATGGCACTGGGCAGTTACCCGACAAAGAAGGGCAGATGTACTATATGCCTGCGGATAATTTTTACATGATCCCTACTTCCGAAGTTCCGGTAACCAATATTTACCGCGATGAAATTATTAAGGAAGAAAATCTGCCTCTGAAAATGACGGCCTATTCTCCCTGTTTCAGGAGAGAGGCGGGTAGTTTTGGTAAGGATGTGCGTGGATTAAACCGGGTACATCAGTTTGAAAAAGTAGAAATTGTACAACTCACCCATCCCGACAAAAGTTATGATGCATTAGAAGAAATGGTAGCGCATGTGGAAAAATTACTGGGCACTTTAAATCTTCCTTACCGCATTTTAAAATTGTGTGGTGGCGATATGGGCTTTACTTCAGCACTTACTTACGATTTTGAAGTATACAGCGCTGCCCAGGAACGCTGGCTGGAAGTAAGTTCTGTAAGTAATTTTGAAGCTTACCAGGCCAACAGGGCGAAGATCCGGTTTAAAGATCAAAACGGAAAGAACCAGTTGCTCCATACCTTAAACGGAAGCTCGCTGGCCCTGCCCCGTATAGTAGCCTGCCTGCTCGAAAATAATCAACAGGAAAATCATATAGTACTACCCGAAGTGTTGCACAAATATTTTGGAGCAAAAATCATAGCGTAAATGCACAGTAGTAACATAGGAACAAATATGGGTAGACAAAAAACTTTGTGTTTCTAATGATCCTATATGTTAAAAAAGAAAATGGGAGATATTGAACACATAGACACAATAGCAATATAGGAGCACAATAGGGATAAAACAAAACTATGTGTACCTATGTGCATCTATAATCCTCCTATGTGGTTAAAAAAATATGTTACTTCACTTTCTCCACCACAATGCGGGTATTACTTAAGTGAGTAATGATCACTTTTAGCATATCACCTGTTTTTAAGGTCGAAAGCTCTTCTGCCGGTAGTTGGATTTTAACCTGTATTTTATCGCCAAAAAGATCCAAATACGCGCCGTAAGGTGAAACTTTGGCAACAGGAGCATCTATCTCAGTTTTATTCTTAAAATGTTGAACAGCTTTGCGGAATTCAGGAATATAATCATGTGTAAACAACTCCGCTGCCAGCTTGTTGGGCTTATCAGGATGAAGTAATTTGAATTCAACAGGCTCATTAAAGCTTTTTTCAGCAGGCGGGTTTTCCCATTTGGATAATACGAGCGGGAAGAAAAGATAATTATCCCATTCTTTTACAAAAAATTGATTATCTACTAATTTCAAATACCCTTTAAAGCGATTATCGGTTCCGGCTTTATGAATGAGTTGCTCTATTGCAGTATTATACAGGAATTTCAAATCCCAGGCTACTATCCTTTTGCCGCGGTCGGCGCCTTTTATCTGAAAACTCACTGCATCGCCTGCGCGATATTGATGAGGCTTCTTTCCTTTTTCTTTATCATCTGTTTTGCAGGTAATCGTTTTCTTTTTATCCTTATGGATGTATTCAATGGATACATATTGTTTTTCGTGATTTACAGATGTAATCTTTCCAATTATAGCATTATTATCCATGTACTGCGCATTTATGCGAAGGTGGGGAAATTATATGAGTGTATTCCATTTTCAATAACTGCCGGGATCAATATTGGCAGTGAGAAAAGTGTTTCGTTTATTTTCCAGGAGCCGCATGCAGCAATTCCAAGCCTACCAGTGTTCGTTGCTTAAATCCCGGCCATGCATTTGCACCGGCGGATTCGTTTACCAACAGGTATTTGTCAAAGTCTTTTTTCTTCAGGTAAACTCCCAGAAAAGCGGTTAAGAAGTGTTGATTAATATTGTTGATGCGCCGTTCATTCCAGGCCGGTTCAGCATAATGATAATATTCCTGCATAGATAGCCCGGGTTGTAGTGATTCAGGCGGAGGGGGGTTGGGCGCTACATTATGTCTTGCGTTTTCGTAGGTAAGCAGGTAACGGCTGGCATTTATCGCTCCGTTATACATGGCTTTTGTTCCATCCTCATACCCCGATACATCATCTTTGCTTCCCGCCACAAAAAAAACAGGTATTTTCAAGCCTTTTAATCCTTCTGCATCCCATACGCCTCTTTGCATACCCCATGGCGCAAAGGCCACTACGGCTTTAATCCGTGAGTCCAAAGACGCTTCAAACTGCGGGTTATTGGTAGTGCGTACATTGATTGCTTTGCTTCCCCCCGTCATAGCAGTAAAAAAGCCTGCTAATTTTTCACTGTAACCGGCCCCGGCTACATTTAATACACCATAGCCACCCATGGAGTACCCGATAAGCGCCGTATTGCCGGCATCTGCTAATCCTGATAAAAAACTTCCGCTACCTGCTTTACCTGCTTCCGCCATTTCATTAAGCACAAAAAGGATATCTTTTGAACGGTTAAGCAAGGTGCTTTGAAAACCCTTTGTATCACTATGCGTAGATTCGGTGTGATCAATTGCCACTACCACATACCCTTTGGACGCCAGGTTCTCAGTGAGGTAGGATAACAATACCCTTGAACCCGGATAACCATGTGATACAATGACCAGGGGAAAGGCCGCTGATCCATTAACCGGAGCAGCATCACGCAATGCCCTGCCCTTAAATGTAAATGGAACAACAGGTCTTAATGAATCATTGGCGCTACCCAATACATCTTCGTAAACAGCAAGCATTGTTTTGCCTTCAGGCACAATAGCAGGATACCATACTTCAAGTTTCAGCGGGCGATCGTATAATGGATCAACGCCTCCCTTCGAATGCAGTATATCCGGCTGGCTTTTATTTACAAGGGTTAAAGTTCGCACACCTACTTTGTATGGTCCTCTTGCCGCCAGTTCCGGAGCGTCGGGTAATGCATCACCATTGATAAATGACCCCGCGGCGGTTTGCATTTGCTTTTGGGGAACACATGCACCGAAAACCACCATACTGATCGCCACAAAAAGGAGCCTCGAAGAAAAGAATTTCATGATTCTGATTTAGAATGTCAGCGATTGAGGTTCATTCTTTTTTTAAAAATACAGGAACGCTAACCATCATTGAACACGATGCTATTATTTGGCATTTTCCACGGCTTCATTAAACCTGTTACGGTTTTGCTCAACAAGCTCAGCAGTCCATCCTTCGGCATAATGCGTTACTTTTTCGCGCTGTGCAATGCGTTTAAAATTTTCATAAGTACCATCATTGCGGGCAATAACCGGCGTGCGTTTGCATTTCAGGTATAATACAGGAAGGGAAGCCATTTCAACGCGATGTAATATCTCATTATTATCTGCTACTATTTTCGCTTTCTCAAATAGCTGAACGGACTCGTTGACGAAGTCGTCCGAAAATATCTTGTCATCCGGCTTTAACCCGATATGCATATGTGTTTCCGGAGTAATACGGCTTTGCAGCAAATCGAAATACCGATGGATATACTTACCCGATCTTCCGTAGTACCCATACATAAAATCATCAATCACTTCTTCTGTATTGCAATCCGGGTTCCACAGCAAGCGGGAAATGAGGTAGGATTTTAGTTCGGAAAATTCCCCGCCGCGGCTTTGATAGGCAGCCTGCTCCATAATGCCGATCGCTTTATTTGACTGAAAGGTTTTGATGTTGGGTTGAAGCGCCCCGAAGTTCGGGTAGGGCATCACGTAGTGCGCAAAGTTTACCACGTAATCCCAAATATACAGGTGCGGCGATATAGAGGACCATGTTTTGAGATCCTTCAAAAACGACTGGTTTTGCGGACAGCTTTCCAAACTATGGGCAACGCAGGCTTCAATAGGGCACAAACGAATTACTACATTTTTACGTGGCTGCAATGTTTTAGGTGGAGTGCGGGTATACTGGTAAGACAGTGTACCAATAAATTTATCCGGAAATTCTTTTTCAACCGCCTCTGCTACCTTGTTCACAAAACGAATAAGCGGACCGGATTCACTTCCTTCCTGTTTTACAATGGACTGGCATTTGTTGCACTGGCAGGGATTGTACCAGTCGTTTTGCGATACGGAATATATCAGGTATTCGGGATGATCCCGCATCTGCTTTTTAATCCTTTCTGTAATAATTTTTAAAACATGCGCATTGGTAAGGCATAGCTGGGCTCTGTCGTGCGTACGCTTTCCATTGATCAAACTATAATATTCGGGGTGCTTGTCAAAAAATTCTTCCGGTGGCATTAAAGGATAAAAAGTATGCACCGACCAGTAGGCTTCCACGCCGCCGGGTTGTTCTGCAAAACCCATCCTGCCATTCATTTTATTTCTTGCGGCCCAGGTGGGATCAAATGCTTCAAAATAAAAATCATTACGTACTCTTATTCCGGGTGTTTCCGCATGCTTATATGCATAGAATTTCAATTCATCTTTTTTAGGAATAACTGAAACGGAAGGCGTATACCACCTGCAGCCCAGTTCGTTTTCCAGGAAAGACATTACGCCGTACATTGTTCCCCGCTGTTTACCACCGTAAATAAAAATATCAGGACCTACATTAAAATACGCGAAAGATTCATCCAGATCTGCCGGAGCTTCGGCGCCGGTTTCGGACTTTACGCTTTCATTATATCCCAGTATGATTTGGGGGCCTGCATGCAAATCACCAATAGCGGATACAGGAAAATCGGCACCGCTCGCTTCCTTCAGCCAGTGCTGCAGTTCTTTGGCCGCCCATCGTTCAGACTCCGATGCGGTGGCATTAATGGCAATCCGGTAATTGGTTTTTTTGCCGTAGAAGAGTGTGTATTCATTTTGCTTCTCAGATGAAGTTGTTTGCGCTTTTACTGACGCAGTAATCAAAAGACAAAGTGAAATGATGAGTAAACAATAGCGCTTCATTGCTAAGAATTTTTTTAAATGTTGAACAGAATAAAACTTCAGGTAGCCATTACTGTAATGCAAAACGTTGATATAAATATAAGCTAAATGAAGCGGAGGGTTTATACAAACGTATTTCGGATTACCCTGTCGGTATGTGCAGCGTCAGACCGGGTAAGTATATTCCTTTTATGCAGGTATAAGGCCAAAGAACATCTAATCATTTTGCAGTCTGACCCTCCTTCGTTGTATACCGACTGCAAAATGGCCGGTCATTCTGTTTTCCTGTTCCCATCTTTGTCAAACGACTTTCTTAAATGCCGTTCCGTAAGCGGAATGGGCAACAGGGTAAATAAAAAAGTAAGTATTGTTCCGGTAATTATACCTGTTTGGTTTAAGAATGAAACAAAAAAAGAAAGGAGACCAATTATTAGAAGAGCAAGTCCGCAAAACAACATCAATTTTGAAGAATAGCGGTTGGCTTCCTCCCAGGTTTGCTGGTTGCGCATTGAAGCTTTTGTTCTGTAACCGTAAGAAGAATTGATTTTTTTAGGCGTATAGAAGAGCGTTATTATGCTCATAACAACAAGCGTACAGCCGGTAACGAATGTTATGATAGTAAATGGAGACATATATCGAACTGCTTAACAGGAATCTATTTCTTTTTTGCTACTTTATACAATAAGCCGCCCAGCGCTGCAAAAAATATTACCCCTAATATTTCATAGCCCAATGCGCCACCCAGTACATTGGTTATGCCATGTTCAAAGCTCAGCTTTTTTAATCCGCTCAAAATAATATCGTTGGCCGATAAGAAGGCAACGATAACACCGGCTATAGCGCCGCCTGCCACCAATCCCGTTGCAAACAAATTGCCTTTGCCCAGGTCTTCTTCACCGGGTTGTAACACTTCGCCTTTCTTTTTAGCCTGCCAGTCAACAATACCACGTATAGCGCCGCCTATAAAAATGGGTAAGGTGGTTGACAAAGGAAGGTACAAACCAATGGCGAACGACAATGCTTTAATGCCGCAGAGTTCTACCACCACAGCTATAAACACACCCACCAGCACATACTGCCAGTCGAGGTTAAACGATAAAACACCTTTTATTAGTGTAGCCATTAATGTGGCCTGCGGAGCGGCATATGTGCTTTGGCCAATGGCATGATGGATGCCCTGCGCTACCATTTCGGGCGTGGGAGTATCCAGCACTTTTATGGTTATCCCTATTGCCAGCGAAGAGACGATGACACCGATAAACAAGGCCAACTGCTGGTAACGTGGAGTAGCACCGATTATATAGCCGGTTTTAAGATCCTGAGAGGTAGCTCCGGCATTGGCCGCGGCTATACATATCATTCCACCTACAACCAGTACCATGGGCTCGTAGGATTTGCCCGTCCACCCCACGGCTATAAAAATTAAACAGGTACCCAGAATAGTAGCTATCGTCATGCCCGAAATAGGATTATTGGAAGAACCGATCAAACCAACAATACGGGAAGAAACGGTTACGAATAAAGCGCCAAACACTACAATGAGTATGCCCACCAGCAAACGGCTTATGAAATTTTCACCGGGTATGAACGGTAAAACAGATACGATCAATACCAGTCCCAAACTTCCAAAGCCCACCAGTTTTAAGCTCAGGTCCTTTTCTGTACGGGCTTCTTCAGTGATCATGTTGCCGGTATTTTTATTTTTTAAAGATCCCAGGCTGCTTTTAAATGAAGAGACGATAGTGGGTAAGGTTTTCAGCAGTGTTATAAAGCCGCCTGCTGCAACAGCGCCTGCGCCTATCTGCCGGATATACGCCCAATAAATAGCATCTGAAAGATCTGCAAAGGTGTGCGTGTCGGGGTTCCAGCCACCTTTCCCTCCTTCTGTATTCACGCCGGCGAGTACACCCAGTTTTACCAATTGGGCGGCAAAGGCATCAGCAGGTACCAATGTTGCCAGCAAAGGAATAAGTACAAAAGAAGCCAGTACGCTGCCCGCCACCAGCACACCCCCGATTTTAGGGCCTATGATATAACCTACTCCCAGGTATTCAGGTGTTATTTCACCGCTGATCTTGGCTGAAGGGAGAAACTTATTGACCTGCTTCGTCATAAACGCGGGTGTTTCGGCAATTACATGAACAATTCTTTGTAAAAAAGCGTACAGCAGTGCAAACCCCAAACCAATAAAAGCCGTTTTGGCAAAATCCCCGCCCTTTTCTCCCGCTTTCAGCACAGCAGCGCAGGCGGTTCCTTCGGGGTAAGGAAGCGTACTATGTTCCTTTACAATTAAAGGACGCCGCAATGGTATCATCATTAATGTGCCCAGTATACCACCCAGTATGGCAAGGGTCAGTATGGTAACATAATTGAAATAATCTTCATTGGCTTTATCACTTAAAAATAAAAAGCCGGGTAGCGTAAATACAACCCCTGCGGCAATGCTTTCACCTGCGGACCCCGTGGTTTGAATAATATTATTTTCGAGTATAGTGGTCTTTAAAAAAATACGGCTGAGGGTTATGGCCATCACTGCAATGGGAATTGAAGCGGAAACGGTTAGCCCGGCTTTAAGCGCAAGATACACTGTAGCCGCGCCGAAAATAATACCAAAAGCCGAACCGGTTAGCACTGCCTTAATTGTAAACTCGGCCATTTTGGTTTCGGGCGCTATAAAGGGTTGGAATTTTTTTTCAGACATCGTTCTGGAATTTTGCATAAGAAAGATAAAGAAAAAGATGGGTTTGACATCGGCTATACCCCGCATAAAACCATTAGCATTTCGTATAGGCCCGGTGGATATAAACTAACCTAAAATATAATTACAGCAATAGCTGATCTATTCTTCAACGAGGCTAAAGTATCGCATGGCTTCCAGTATGCCACCTGCGCCTTCTTCCTTTGCATGATAGATAGCATGCCAGCCGGCGGTTGCCTCTAACAAACCGGGCTCGGCATTGCCAACCACTACTCCCTTATAACCCGTGGCAAATAAAGAAAGATCATTGAAAGTATCGCCTGCAACCAAAATCTCTTCCATAGGGAAATGGCATTGCTTTGCCAGCATTTGTAAGGTATATCCTTTATTAATATCCTTTGGCAGCACATCGGCGAATTTTCCGGCAGAGAGCACCAGGTCGCAATTCAGTTGTTCCACTTTATACTTCAGATCATCAACATCGGTATGCTCATTAAAAAAATACGAACAACGTCTTTGTTGCGGCACATTCTGCGGCACCAGTCCTTTTACACTGGTTAATAATCCGGATACCATTTCTTCGCCAGGCCATCTTTCTTCAATCAAAGAATGTATCGGTTCAATGGGCTGAAGCGTATTGCCATTAAGAATAGTGGCGCCTACATCACAAATAATGAATTCAGGCTTTGGCATGAACGGCTCATTAAAAAGGGGGAGGATAGTAGCCAACCCTCTTCCGCTTACAAAAACAAGCTGAATGCCTTTACCATTGTTTATAATGCGGTACAACTGCTCCTTCTGTACAGGTGTTCCCCCTAAAAAAGTGCCATCAAGGTCAGTAGCCAGTAACATTTTCTTTCTCTTTTTGTTATAATTAGTAGAGGCAAATATCCTTTGTAAAACGATATATGCAGTTTCTTTTTGAAAATGGTTATGCCCAAGTGATAAGCAGGATAACTCTGTTTTAACAGCTTTTAGTATACTTATATACCAAAAATCATCCTGAACCGTTTTTATTAATAAAAAATAAAACGGGAAACCAACGCCAACGCTTAACTATAATGCTATGAAAAAAATGATCATTTATGCAGCATGCAGCCTTTTGTTTGTGTCGTATATATGTGGCTGTTCACCAAAATACGGATGCCCGGCCAATGGCAAAAGTGTTGGTGCTGAAAGAATTTTGAGCGGCGAAAAAGCACCCAAAGCGAAGTCCTTTAAAAATTAGTTTCACCACTTAAAAAATAAAGTTATGAACCTAACCCTACGTAACGATTATGGCTGTACTGAAGCTGTAATTGATGAAAACTGCGGCTTCGACAAATTTTATGGAGTTGCCGGTTTACTTGCAGAAAAGCTACAGGTACATTTTACCAACAAAATTGATGACCTTGATACATCCTATTGGGACTTCAATTTCAATGGACACAAGCTTACTCTGCACTATAATATATATGACGGCGTATCCATTTTGCCCGTGCGGCTTAAAAATGCTGTAGCAAAAGACAATGAAGCGATAAAAGAGCTGGCCAGGGTTTTGGAAGATCATTTGAAATAATGACAGGCACAAAGGTAACAGAGGGATACCTGTAAATTATAAAGTGCCATGTTAATCACGAGATGGCAGACATGAAAGGTGAAATGCTCACATCTCACCTTCATTTTGCAATAAACATCATAAACCACAAAACCCGCAAAGAAGCCTCTGCGGAATTGCGTAAGTTTTGTACATCAGGAACCCAGAAAAAACTTTACCCCAACTGTCCATAACGTGGAACTGCCCAACCCTATACCTGCATTAAAACCACTTGATTTGGTTTTTGTTTCTGAAGTTTGATTACCGGAAGTCGTCTTGCTGTTGCCATAGCCCACCTGGAATAAATCATTTAAGCCGGTCTCTATATGCATTTTAGGCGTTATAGCATAAGATACGCCCGGATAAAGGTTAAGCCGAATATCAAACCCATTATTGTCGCTCTTCATAACCGGACCAGGATTGCCTGTATTGCTGGTTTTACCTTTTGTAACATTT
The DNA here is from genome assembly GCF_009192765.1 of Agriterribacter humi. Classification (GTDB taxonomy): domain Bacteria; phylum Bacteroidota; class Bacteroidia; order Chitinophagales; family Chitinophagaceae; genus Agriterribacter; species Agriterribacter humi. The sequence continues at coordinate 162,586 of NZ_VOHQ01000004.1, forward strand.
GCTCCTAACCTGCTTTGCAGAAAAAGATAAAATCCCGAATTGCCTAGATTTTTATATCCTCTTATGAACGCGCCGATACCATAAGAATTATTATCTGTTTTATAAACAGCATTGGCAGGGGATTCTTGCTTATTGAAAGAATTTCCATAGGTAACGTCGCCTCCAACAATAAAGTTTTGCTTTATAGCTTTGGCAAATAACGGCGCTACATTGAAGCTGCGATTGGTGTTGATTGAACCTCCGCCTGGACCGGGATCGTACTTTTGAGTATTAAAACCGATATTACCACCCCATACCGTAGTCCCTTTTTGTATTTGACCATTCACGGCAGATATCATTATGAAAGCAATCAGGAAGAGGAATGTAAATCTTCTCATGAATTTTAATTTTAAAAACGAAAGAATGAGCAAATATTGATACTGCAGATCAAATAAAATTTTAGCAGCAGTTGCTTTAACGAAAATTTACACTAACAAAATACAAATGTTTTAAAATGAAGCAGCGTTTATAAAAGGGCGTTGCCTATTACATTTCTTTTTTGCTGCCGTGCTACGGCTTTTACCAAAATGCCAGTTCCCGGAGTTTCAATCAAAACCATAGCACAATTTCTATCATCGTCTTTAGAGCTGTTTTTGCTACTGATTAAGTTTTACTTCAAAAATCCTGGGCCACATCTTCCCTGTTACAAATAGGGTTTTTGAACCAGGATTATATGCAATGCCGTTCATTTCCAACGTTCGCGGATATTCATCCTTAGCCATTTTAACCAGCGGCCACAGATCCATTTTTCCTGCAATTACGCCGGTTTCCGGATTGATTTTTACAATATAGTTGGTACGATATACATTGGCAAACAGCCAGCCATCTATATATTCCAGCTCGTTTAATTGATCAACCGGATTTCCATTTTCGGTAACGGGTAAATTTTTTAAGGGCTTATATGTTTTGGGGTCCATATAAGTAATATTGCTGGTACCATCACTCATAATCAGGTATTGCCCATCAGTGGTTAATCCCCAACCCTCTTCATTAAAAAAACTAAATCCCCCGATTTTTTTCATGGAGTGAAGATCATAAACAAACCCCTTCCTGTTTTTGTAAGTAAGTTGAAAAAGCCTGTCGTGTAGTATGGTTATGCCTTCTCCAAAAAAAATACTTCTATCCAGTTCATGCCTGTTCTCTACTTTTCCGTTAGCAGTATTTATTATGCCCCAATAACTTTTTGTTTGTGGCAATTCACCGGGCGACCCGGTGCTTTCATATAGCTTTCCATTATACCAGCATAAGCCTTCGGTAAAAGCAAGAGTGTCGTGAGGCATACTATTTACAACACTATAGGGGATAAGTTGTGTTTTGTTTTCGGGAATACCATCGCTAGTATCAGCTTTTTTATCTTCATCTACACAGGATATTATATACATTATACATAACGCAACAAAGACCGTATATCTTTTTTGAACAGGCATGATGATCATTTTACAATAGCTATTTGTATTCTTTGCCGTTGATGGAATCAAAAATTTTACAATAGCTTATATATCTGTCTATATGAATGGTTTCATTTTCAACAGCAGCTTTAACTGCACAGCCAGGCTCATTAATGTGCAAGCAATTATTAAACTGGCAATCGGATATTATATTTCGCATTTCAGGAAAATAATGCGAAAGTTCCTGTTTTGAAATATCCACCAGCCCAAATTCGCGTATCCCCGGCGTATCAATTATCCTTCCACCAAAGGGCAGATCATACATTTCCGCAAAAGTAGTGGTATGCAGGCCCTTACCGCTCCAGCCACTTACTTCCTGCGTTTTAAGGGCAAAGGAGGGGATAAGGGTATTAATGAATGAAGATTTTCCCACGCCGGAATGCCCGCTGACCAAAGAAGTTTTATGCTGTAAAATTTGTTGTATATCTTTTATGCCTTCGTTTTTTTCCACACTCATCAAAATCACAGTATACCCTATTGCTTCATACATTTCCTTTCTTTCTTCAAACTGAACCGTTTCTTTTTCCCTGTGCAGATCGGATTTATTAAATACAAGTACTGCAGGTATATGATATGCTTCGGCAGCAACCAGAAACCTGTCCATAAACCCCTGCGATGTACGCGGTTCCCTGAGTGTGCAAACCAGTAAAGTTTGATCAAGATTGGCCGCAATAATGTGATGCTGGTATTTATGGGAGGGAGATTGCCGGTTAATATAATTGCGGCGCTCGTATATACGGGTAATGATGGCACTCTGGTCTTCTCCTTCTTCTATTTCAATATCTATTTCATCACCTACCGTTATCGGGTTGGTAGAGGTAATGCCATCCAGCTTAAACTTACCTTTTATCCTGGCATTATACAATGACCCGTCGCGGGTTTTAACCACATACCAGCTTCCTGTAGATTTATATACCAATGCTTTCATGAAATGAAATTGCTTTAAAAGATCATGCTGCGTTCACCATCCGCATATTCTTTCATCCATAAAGCGATGGTATCCACCCAGGCAGTACTGGTATTCATACAGGGAATAAAAGTAAAGGATTCGCCTCCTGCATGCAAAAAGGTTTCTTTTCCTTCCACTGCTATTTCTTCAAGGGTTTCTAAGCAATCACTTACAAAGGCAGGGCAAAGTACCAGTAATTTCTTTTTACCTTCTTTTGGAAGTTCTGCCAAACGTATATCGGTAAAAGGTTCCAGCCATCCCTTTCCTAACCTTGATTGAAATGAAATGCTGTATTTGTTTTCGGGAATGTTTAATTTTTCGGTTATAAGCCGGGTTGTTGTAAAACATTGATGCCTGTAGCAAAAAGCATGGGCAGGAGAAGCTGTTTGGCAACAGTCGGGCGTTTGTAAACAATGATTGCCTGTGATATCGGATTTGCGTATATGCCTGCCCGGTACGCCGTGGTAGCTGAATAATATATGATCATAATCCTGCTGCAGATAGGGTCCAATACTTTCCGCTAATGCCTGTATATAATTTGATTCATTGTAAAAGGGCCGGATGAAAGAAAGCGAAAAAGGATATTTCCCTTTTTTGTGCACTGCTTTGGCGTGTTCTACAGCCGTTTCATAAGACGACATGGCATAGTGCGGGTACAAGGGTATAGCGATCACTTCTTCCAGCCCGGGCAATCGCTTTAATAAATTATCATATGCAGCGGCAACAGATGGATTTCCATACCGCATGGCTATTTCTACGGGCTCTTGCAGCTTTGCCTGTACCGCCTTCTGCAATTGTTGCGTTATTACAATAAGAGGAGAACCTTCTTTGGTCCATACAGAACGGTAGGCTGCTGCAGACTTTGCCGCCCGAAACGGCACAATAATGCCCCCAACCAACAGCAAACGCGCCAGGTAGCTATAATCAATTACTCTCCCATCCATCAAAAATTCCATGAGGTAACGGTGTACGTCTTTTACTTCTGTTGAGTCGGGTGAACCCAGGTTCATCAATATTATTCCGCGCCTGGCTGATGTATTTGTCATGTTTGATATGCTTACTTGGTTAAAATGGTAAAAGGTCACTCAGGGTGACCTTTACTGATATGATGGATCAAAAACGGGACGCCGCGTCAATGGTACGGTCCAGGTCTTGATAGGTAATGGCATTACTTATAAACCATGTTTCAAAAGCAGAGGGAGGCAAATATACGCCGGAATTCAACATATGATGAAAAAACTTATTAAACATTTCAATATTGGATTCCGCAGCCGAGTTAAAATCTACAATTTCCTGATCACTGAAATGCACGCTAATCATACTTCCCATGCGATTGATACGGAAAGGATGCGCTTTTGCTTTCAACACTTCTGTTAAACCTTTTTGGAGGTAAGCGCCTTTGGCTTCCAACTCCTCATATACTACAGGGTTGATATTTAATTCATTAAGCAGGGTATAACCCGCTATCATCGCCAGTGGGTTACCACTCAGCGTACCGGCCTGGTACACGCTCCCAAGTGGTGCTATATGCTGCATGATCTCCTTTCGGCCTGCAAAAGCACCAACCGGCATTCCCGCGCCAATTATTTTTCCAAAGGTGATAATATCGGCATTGACTTTTAATTTTTCCTGTGCACCTCCTCTTGCCAGACGAAATCCTGTCATCACTTCATCAAAGATCAGCAGTACGTTTTCCCTGTCGCAAATTTTACGAAGCGCTTCCAGATATCCTTCCTCCGGCAAAATGCAACCCATATTACCTGCTACAGGCTCAATAATAATAGCGGCAATTTCATTTTTGTTTTCTGCCACTAATTTTTCTACGGCACTTATATTATTGTATGCACAGGTAAGCGTATCATTGGCAACGCCTGCCGTTACGCCCGGTACCTTTTGAATATTAAACGTGGCTACCCCACTACCGGCCTTTACCAAAAAGCAGTCTGCGTGGCCATGATAACAGCCTTCAAACTTTATAAATTTATTCTTTTGTGTATATCCACGCGCCAGTCTTACAGCACTCATGCAGGCTTCGGTACCGCTGTTCACCATGCGGATCAGATCAACGTTCGGCGCCATCTTTTTTATCAGTTCCGCTATTTCAATTTCCAGTTCAGTTGGGGCGCCAAAAGAAGTAGATGCCACGGCTTTATCCTGGATAGCTTTTATAACAGGCTCGTGTGCATGACCTAAGATCATCGGTCCCCAGGAATTGATAAAATCAATATATTCATTGCCGTCAACATCGTACAAATAAGCGCCTTTGGCCTTTTCGATAAATACCGGAGTGCCACCAACACTTCTGAATGCCCGTACCGGAGAGTTTACACCGCCGGGGATGGAATGTTGGGCACGTTCAAATAAGGCTTTACTGGATTGATGGATCATGGTGAATAAGTGAATGGTGAATAGTTAATAGTGAATTGCAATGTCTATATTAATGCTTTGAACAAGATAATATTAAACCTGTCAATAATTTAAAGGTGCCGACTATCTTTTCTTCTAAATCTTTCATATCAACGTTATTCAAATAGTTTAAATCACTGGCTATATCTAATGCCGCATCCACTTCTACATTGAACCTCTTGAAATTTCATAATATCTTTTTCTCTCCACTTCAGATTTTCTAGAGGCCCCTTCTGCAATATTGAGGTGTACTGACAATGCAGCTCTTCTTATTTGAGAAATCATTCCGAATTTTTCCTCTACCGGTAATGCTTTTGTAAGCTTGTAACATGCTAATGTAAATGCTCTTGAATAAGTATATACTTCTAACTTTTGGTGATTGAGTTTGAGAAACATAGGCAGTATTTTTTAGATGAAGAAATATCTGCAAAATAATTGTTTTACACTTACGCCTCATCCCGGATGTATTCATTCACCATTGCCTCATTCACTATTCACTTCCCTCATGTCAGCATCCCCGCCGCGTCTTTGGCAAAATACGTTGCAATAAGATCGGCCCCGGCTCTTTTAATAGCAGTAAGACTTTCAATGATTGCTTTTGGCTCATCGAGCCAGCCCATTTTTGCAGCGGCTTTTATCATGGCATATTCACCACTTACATGATACGCGCTTACAGGAACAGTTACCGCATTTTTTACTTCGCGGATAATATCCAAGTAAGCCATGGCAGGTTTTACCATTACAATATCAGCGCCTTCTTCTATATCCGTTATGGTTTCCTTTATGGCTTCAATACGGTTGGCATAATTCATCTGGTAAGTTTTTTTGTCGCCAAAGCCCGGCGCACTGTCTAAAGCATCGCGGAATGGGCCGTAAAAGCAGGAGGCATATTTGGCGCTATAGGCCATAATGCCCGTATGCGTGAAGTTATTTTCTTCCAGGGCTTTCCGGATAGCCCCAATGCGGCCGTCCATCATATCGCTCGGCGCTACAAAATCTGCACCTGCAGCAGCATGGCTTACACTCATTTTCACCAAAGCATCCACGGTTTCATCATTTACGATCTTGCCTTCTTTTACAATACCATCGTGCCCATATTCAGAATAGGGATCCAATGCCACATCCGTCATTATAATCATTTCGGGCACCGCATCTTTAATGGCTTTGATACTTCTCTGCATTAATCCGTTTTCATTCCATGCTTCTTTGCCGGTATTGTCTTTCCACTCATCATTGCATTTTATAAAAAGCAAAGTGCTTTTAATACCCATGCTCCACAAAGTTTTCACTTCCTTAATCGTGTTGTCAAGTGAATGACGGTAATATCCGGGCATGGATGGAATTTCGTAAGAGATGTGTTCACCTTCATCAATAAATAAGGGTGCAATAAAATCGGCGGGTGTTAATACTGTTTCGGCTACCATATTCCTTATGGAAGCGTTATTGCGAAGTATACGGTTTCTGCGTTGTAAATACATTTTTAATTTGAAATTTATGATCTAAGATTGAAGCCGTTCGGATTTCGGATTTTCTTCTTCGGATTCTCCTGTCATGCTGAAGAACGAAACATCTGTATTTTCATTTGGTTCTTGTTATTTGTCTTTTGGTTCTTCTTTTCGGATTTCGCATTTACGGCTTCGGGCTTGCATGCTTCGTTACCTTCTTCTTTCAACCCTCACACCCACTTCCGTGGATGCAAACAAACCTGTAATAGTTTGTCTTCTTCACTTCCAGGTTCCGGCTGATAATCATATTCGAACCGTACAGTGGGAGGCAGGCTCATTAAAATGCTTTCTGTTCGCCCGTTTGTTTTTAGCCCGAACAATGTTCCGCGGTCGTGTATGAGGTTAAACTCAACATACCGGCCCCTACGGATCTCCTGCCAGTGCTTATGCGTTTCGTTCCATTCTGTATGTTTTCTTTTTGCTACAAGCGGCATATATGCATTGATAAAACAATTGCCATTGGCTTGCTGAAATGCAAACAAACGATTGGCGTCTTCTTCATTTTCCGGCCGCTGGTAATCATAAAAAACGCCTCCTATCCCACGCATTTCATTACCCCGATGGGTATTGGAAAAATAGGCATCGCATTGCTGCTTAAATTTAGGGTATAGATCTTCACCAAAAGGGAGAATAGCATCATGCAATGTTTGGTGAAAATGCCTTGCGTCTTCTTCAAACAAATAATAGGGGGTAAGGTCTGCGCCTCCTCCAAACCACCTGTCCACCACTTTCCCTGATGCGTTGTATAATTCAAAATAGCGCCAGTTGGCATGCACAGTGGGTACAAAAGGATTCAGGGGATGCATAACAATACTGAGCCCGCATGCAAACCAGTTATCGCCATTGATATTCAACTGGTTTCGCATCGCATCACTCACTTTCCCATAAACAACGGATGAGTTTACCCCTCCTTTTTCAAATACATTCCCATTCGCTATCACCCGCGTTTTTCCTCCCCCGCCTTCTGCACGATCCCACTTATCTTCTATAAACCCGGCTTTCCCGTCTTCCCGCTCCAATGCATTGCATATGCGATCCTGGAGCTCATGTATATAATTGACCCAACTGTCGGTGGTGAGTGCCCGCCCGGCTGAACCGTTCGGACGGGGTGAGTGGTGAGTAGTCAATGATTCGTCAATGCCAGACGACAGATTATGGGTTTTCATTTCTTTCAGTTTGTTTAATACAGCCTACTTCAATACGCCCATTCAGGTACTAATCGAAATGCGCATTATTGCTCCCGCTGTTGCGCCATTCCTTAACCGTATCTACAAACGCCCGGGCATGATCAACAGGTACATTGGGCAAAATGCCATGTCCAAGATTTACAATGTGCCGTTCACTGCCAAAAGCAAAGAGCATTTCTTTTACTTCCTTTTTAATAACAGGTACAGGCGATAATAGTTTTGCGGGATCAAAATTACCCTGCAAAGTTACTTTATTGCCGGCTAAGCTCCGGGCCATCTGCGGGGTAATGCACCAGTCTATACCCAACCCCTGTGCGCCGGTTGCAGCCATAGATTCCAATGCATGCCAGGCGCCCTTGGCAAAAATGATAACAGGCACTTTATCTTTTAGTGCGTTTACGATTTGCCTGATGTATTTCAATGAAATGGCTTCAAAATCTGCAGGCCCCAATAATCCGCCCCAACTGTCAAAAATTTGTATCACATCCGCACCCGCTTCAACCTGTCCCTCAAGATAGGCTATGGTGGTGTTGGTAATCATTTGCAGCAGTTGATGCGCCAGCTGGGGCTGGGTATAACAGAATGCTTTGGCCTCATCAAAGGTTTTACTGCCTTTGCCCTGAACCATATAACAAAGAATTGTCCACGGCGCCCCTGCAAAACCTATAAGGGGCACACGGTCATTCAATTCTTTTTTAATCAATTGTATTGCATCAAAAACATATTGAAGCTTTTCATGAACATCGGGTATGAATAACCGCTGTAAATCTGCCTCCGTTCTAATGGGATCCGGTAAAAATGGGCCTTTGCTTTCTATCAACTGCACTTCAAGTCCCATGGCCTGGGGCACCACCAAAATATCCGAAAAAAGTATAGCGGCATCCACGCCAATAATATCTACAGGCTGTAAAGTAATTTCGCAGGCAAGTTCAGGAGTTTGACAACGCTCAAAAAAGCCGTATTGCTCCCGCAATTTCATATACTGAGGTAAATAACGGCCGGCCTGGCGCATCATCCATACAGGCGGTCGTTCTGCAGGTTTACCGCTAAGTGCTTTTAATAACAAATCGTTCTTCATATCATTTAAAATAATCTGCAACCATCTCCAGCATGTTGGATTCCCCCGGCCATTGACTGGTGATCACTTTATTACTGCAATAAGATTCTATTGCAGCGGTAGTGCTTTCACCAATGGAAAACAATACAGTATGTACAGGTATGGTATTTATTGAAAAAAAACTATCTACAGCACTGGGGCTAAAAAACAATATGCCTTCATATTCCTTAGTGGTGGCTACGGGCGTTCCCACAGTTTGGTAAACAAGCAGTTCCTCTACCCTTATTCCTGCATCGCCAAGCCTTTCCGGTAAATGATTCATTCTCCTGTTGCCGCAAAAAAATACCACTTCTTTTATATCTCCGTAAGCAATTATTTTTTCAGACAGGAGGGTGGCATTTTTAGCAGTAGCAACAATGGAAGACGCGTCAAAAAAATGCAGCAGGGCATCTTTGGTAGCTCCGCCGATACTAAAAATTTTCCATGAAGGAACAACAGTTAGCCGCGTTGTAACCGCATTAACTGCGTTAACACTCGTAAAAATAACGGCTGCCGGCTGCAGTGCCAGGGATTGAATGAATGCATCCGTTTCCTTCGAAACATCCGGAATGATTTTTATAAAAGTATCCGCCTCCACATCCATATCCTGCAAGACTGTTTTGTGCAACAATTCACCGTTCAGGGTCCGTGTTGATAATATTTTAATTTTATTTTCCACCATTCCGGATAGATTCAATTATTTTATCACCGCCATTGGCTAAAATTTCCAAGGCCGCCTCCCTGCCTAAACCATCAACTTTATTTAACGCTACCTTTCTTTCTGTTTCAACTTTTTCTTTTCCATCAACCGAAACAATGCTCCCTTTAAATTGCAGGAACCCATTTTCAATTTGTGCCAGTGCGCTTATTGGTGTAGAACAGCCCCCCAATAATGCGCGCAAAAAGTCTCTTTCTGTTCGGGTGCATATATCTGTATACTCATCATTTAATACATCAAAAGCCTCTCTTAACCATTGATCTTCTTCCCGGCAAACGGCCACAACAGCTCCCTGGGCCGGTGCAGGCAACATCCAGTCTAATTCAATACCCGTTGACGGACGCAGATTAATACGATCCAAACCAGCCGCGGCAAAAATAGCTCCCTGCCACTTGCTTTCCTCCAGTTTTCTAAGCCTGCTGTTGATGTTTCCGCGAAGATTGTCAATGCTGTGATGGGGATAGCGGTGCAACCATTGAGCTTTGCGGCGTGTGCTGCTGGTAGCGATGGTAAAGTTTGAAATTCCACCGGGGGTATTATCATATTTCTCCAGCCATTTTCCTCCCGAAAAACCCAGTTCTTCTTCCAGGAAGGCTGTTTCAGCTTTATATATTAAAATGTCTTTGTACGAATCCCGTTTGAGCACTGCCGCTTTCACAATTCCTTTTGCCGGTTGTGTTGGAACATCTTTGTAAGAGTGTACAGCAACATCAATTTCTTTTTGAAGCAGCGCGCTGTCCAGGGCTTTGGTAAAAATACCCTGCACCCCTATTTCGTAAAGCGGAACGGTGAGGTTAATATCGCCTTCGCTCTTTATATACAATAACGATGAATCAATGGCTTGCTCAGCCAAAAGGGATTGTACCTTTTTTGCCTGCCAAACCGCTAACTCACTCTCACGGGTGCCAATTTTTACTGTATGCTTCATGAAATGAATATTCTTAAACTGAAATCTTTTAGAAAAAGAGGGGTCGCTACTCTTATGCTATGAAGGATTCATTTGCAGGTACTCATTAATTGTACTGATGTACTGACAGCCTTTGGCGGTACGTGTACGCAGATCTACGGCAAGCGTTTTTACTGCTTTCTGAATTCGTGCATCCGTAACTTCCTTTTCCCTCTTACCGGCGGCTACACAAGAATGTGTTTCGCTTATTTCATATAATTTGGATTTTACTTCACCAAGAAAATGGCGATGTAAAAATATTTTATGCCACTCTACAAATTCACCCAGGGTTTCCTGAATAATGGTCAATGCTTTAGGTACTTCGGCCTTTCGCATAGCGAATGTATTATCCAAAATAGCCGATATCTCATCCACATCCATTAAGGTAGTTCCAGGCAAAAATTTTACAGCGGGGTCAATGCTTTTAGGAACAGAAAGGTCTAAAAGCAACCTGGGCTTCTGAACTGAAAAAAATGAAGGAATGATATTAAATGATTCAGCAGCAGTGCTTGCAATCAACACGTCACTTTCATTGGCTACAGCGCTCAGCGTTTCATAAGGCACACATTCCAATCCATATTCCTGCGCAAAAGCTTCCGCTTTTTGATGCGTACGATTTGTGATCCTTACTCTTGCCCCGGGAAAATATGCATTGATATTTTTAGCCACATTACAGCCAAACTTACCTGCGCCAACGAGCAGAATATTTTTGTATTTAATATCCGGTACTTTTTCACGTATCACTTCAATAGCTGCGTAGGCCACTGAAACCGTGCCGGTGCTGAGACGGGTTTCCGATTTTACTCTTTTTGATGCCTGAAGCGCAAAATTCACAAGGCGATCCAGCAAAGTACCCAGCAAACCTTTTTCTTTAGCGTATTTTGTTGCTTTTTTTAACTGCATCAAAATTTCATAATCGCCTATAATTTGGGAATCCAGGCCCGCAGCAACTTTAAACAGGTGCATCACAGCAGCCATGCCCTGGTAAACATAACCGTGCTGTTTAAACCCGGAAACAGGATTACCGGTGGCCTCACATAACATATTGGTCAGCAATTCAGCAGGGGCAATGCCATACACTTCAGTTCTGTTGCAGGTAGAAAGAACAAAAATATCTTTAATGTTTTTTTGTGCTGCACTTTCGGCGATCCTGTCGTATGCTGCATTAGAAACCGAAAAATTGCTTCGGGTGGAGGTATCGGCATTGTGATAATTAACGCCAATAACAATAAAATTGTCTAATCCGCTACAAACATCGTATGTACAAGAGTTGAACATAAACAGGTGCAAATGTAATAGACAACAACCATCTTAGCGTCAGTGTATTGTCATAAAATAGTCATCTCTGTATAAACTGTTCAAAATCATTTATTCAACTGATTAAAATCAGGTATGAGTTGTGTGGGGAAATACAATAACCAAAAACCAAATCACAAGAACCAAATGAAGGAGAAATCCGAAGACGGGAAATCCGAAATCCGTGGAAATACAAAGAATAAAATCACAAAAAACAAGAAACAAATAAATGCAGATGGTTCGTGCCTACCATGACAGGTAAAATCCGAGGGCGGGTATCCACACGTGCGAAACAAAATCCGAAGCGAAATGCCACCATAAATCACAAACCATAAATCACAAATATCCCTATCTCAGCAGCAACTCACAAGGTTTTAAGCCGGTATGTTTTTTGAAAGCAGTAGAAAAATGAGATATAGAGGAATAGCCCAGCATAAGTGAAACTTCGGTTACGCTTAATCCTTTTTCATATAAAAGGTATTTTGCGTGTTCCATACGCTGGCTCTGGTAAAAATCAAAAATAGTAGTCCCAAAAATTTCTTTAAATCCTTTTTTCAGGTAGCATTCATTAATTGCCACCTTGCGGCTCAGATCTTTAATGGTGATGGGCTCGCCAATATGCTCCAATAACACTTCCCTTGCTTTCAGGATTTTATCCCTGTCGGACTCATTGGCAAGAAACTTACAACTAAAGGTCTCTTCTTCCTTATTACCCAGCATGCATTCCAGGCTATACAACAACAGCATCTGGGTTTGCGCATTAATGTATATATTCTCGAAGCTTTCTGTATAAGTATTGCTTAAAAGGCTTTCCAATATCACTCTCACACGGCTGCAAAGCGGGAGGATCTTTGTAAAAGATGAAGGGTGCTTAAAACAAAGCACATCATTGGTAAAGCTGAAAGAACGGGGGTTTTTTACAAATTGCAATAAATGTTCAGGCAAAAATGTAAAATTCATTACATCAATAGTATCTTCTCTTTCTGAACAGGCTTTTGTTAGGCCGTTCCTACAATTAAGACACTCCTGTTCCTTACCCTTGCAATACACATTTCCACTCACACAAAACCGCATTTCAAGATAGCTTGCAGCGGGCTCATTTTTTTTATAATGGTATACCATCATGCCCATATCCTCGGCGTTCCATTGGGGAATGCGACTGTAGCGTTTTATGCTGTATTGCACTGCACCAGGGGTTTGGCGTTCCTTTTCATGCAATATATTCAATGCTTCCAGCATCACGGGATGCTTTTGTGCCAAATCTAATATATTGGGTGCCTGCAGCATAATAAGTTTGCAAATATACATTGATAAACAATTAAAAAAGCAGGAACAGCAGTAATGACTGCTTCATGACAAATGAAATACATCATATAAAAAAGCCAAGAGCAGCAGTTTACAGAACCTGTTGCGACTGTTTTTTTTATTGGTTTCAACTCCCCGGAACGGATCTCACGGGACGCTCAAAAAACAGAAAAATTACCCAAAATTCTCCCCGCCGGGCCATTAGTAAAAAAGGATATTAAAATTGCCTGTGCAGGCTAATATCAGTACCTTTGCACGAATATTTTTTTTGATCAGCAAAAGTGATTCAGAACGATTTATGAGCAATGAAACACAGGCTTTAGCCTCTCCTTCTCCTATAACCGGTTATGGTGCAGACAGTATCCAAATTCTTGAAGGTTTAGAAGCGGTTCGCAAACGTCCCGCTATGTATATCGGGGACATCAGCACTAAGGGTTTACATCACTTGGTATACGAGGTAGTAGATAATTCCATTGACGAAGCATTGGCGGGATATTGTAAAAACATTACCGTTACCATTCATGAAGATAATTCTATAAGTGTTGAAGATGATGGTAGGGGCATACCCACAGGTATGCATACCAAAGAGAAGCGCAGCGCGCTGGAAGTGGTAATGACCGTACTGCATGCCGGAGGAAAATTTGATAAGAATACTTATAAAGTTTCGGGAGGATTGCATGGTGTGGGTGTGAGTTGTGTAAATGCATTAAGTGCTACCCTGCATGCAACTGTATGGCGCGATGGGAAAATCTTTGAGCAGGAATATCATACAGGGATACCGCAATATCCTGTACGTGAAATAGGACCAACCGAAAAAACCGGTACCCTGATTCGTTTTTGGCCCGATCAGTCTATTTTTATCGTGTCCGTTTATAACAAGGATATTCTGGAAGCCCGCCTGAGAGAGCTCGCTTTTCTGAATAAAGGTTTGAACATTGTTCTTGATGACCTGCGTGAGAAAGATGATAACGGCATTACCTACAGCAAAAAGTTTTTCAGCGAAGGTGGTATTGCAGAATTTGTAGAAATGTTAGATAAAAATGGCAATCGCCAGCCACTGCTGCCTAAAGTTATTTACGGGGAAGCGCTTGAACCTGTAAGCAATGTATCGGTGGAAGTAGCCATGGTTTATAATACCGGCTACCAGGAGCATATTTTTAGTTATGTAAATAATATCAATACCATTGAAGGCGGCACACATGTGGCCGGTTTCCGCAGGTCCATTACAAGAGTATTTAAAGCTTATGGTGAAAAGCAGGGCATGTTTGAAAAGGCCAAAGTAGAAATTGAAGGAGACGATTTTCGGGAGGGGCTTAGCGCTGTTATTTCAGTAAAAGTGCCCGAACCGCAGTTTGAAGGACAAACCAAAACCAAATTAGGTAATAATGAGGTAATGGGTGTGGTGGATACTACCTTAAGCAGGGTATTGGAAAGCTACCTTGAAGAGAACCCCAAAGATGCCAAAATAATTATTTCCAAAGTAATACTGGCGGCACAGGCGCGTGCGGCAGCCAGAAAGGCGCGGGAGCTGGTTCAACGCAAAAGCGTGTTAACCGGCGGAGGATTGCCGGGTAAATTGGCCGACTGTTCCGACCGGGACCCTGAAAAATGTGAGCTTTTCTTAGTTGAGGGCGATTCTGCAGGCGGAACGGCCAAACAGGGCCGCGACAGGCGTTTCCAGGCTATTCTGCCCTTAAGAGGAAAAATACTGAACGTAGAGAAAGCAATGGAGCATAAGATTTATGATAATGAGGAAATTCGCAATATGTTTACGGCTTTGGGTGTAAAAATCGGCACGCCGGAAGATCCTAAGGCATTGGATATATCCAAACTCCGCTATCATAAGCTTATTATTATGACCGATGCCGATGTAGACGGTAGCCATATCGCTACCCTGATTCTTACTTTCATTTTCCGGTACATGAAAGAATTGGTGGAGCAGGGCTATGTATACCTTGCTATGCCGCCGCTCTATCTTGTAAAAAAAGGAAAAGAATCGGGTTATGCCTGGACGGAAGAGCAGCGTAAAGCATTGGTAGTAAAGATTGGAGCAGGAAAAGATGACAGTGTAAATGTGCAGCGCTATAAAGGCTTGGGAGAAATGAACGCTGAACAATTATGGCAAACCACTATGAATGCCGAAACCCGCACCCTTAAAAGGGTTACTATTGAAAGCGCGGCTGAGGCAGATCGCGTATTCAGTATGTTAATGGGCGATGAAGTAGCGCCAAGAAGAGAGTTTATTGAATCGCACGCCAAATATGCCAATCTCGACGTGTAAACAATTTTAGCATTGAGGATGGTGAAATATTCTTATCTTAGAATAATAATACTTGGCTATCCATAGAATAAATCATTACTTTACTAACCATCAAATGTAATTTTATGTCAGACGATGCAACTTTAACCGCATACAACGTAAAAACCAAAGAAAAGAACGTTCCCATCAAGGACGCAGTAATCACAAAAACTTCCAAAGGAGCTTATATGGCTCAGGGTCATGATGGAAAGGGAAATAAGCTTACCACATTGCTGGGTGAAGCTAAAGCCCTGGCTGCCATTAAAGCGGGTACAGCCAAACAAGGCTGGGAATAAATGATGATAACTTAGGTTAGCTACCAGTTTAGCGTTACCTATAGCATACCCCCTCCTTCAAAATGCAATGAAAACAAGATCATCCTGGAATTCAGTTTGTCTATAACATTGGAGTATTTGAGCGAGGGGTCTTTTGCATGAACGTTGCTCAGACCGCTGCTGATTTTGATTTCAGGGGATACAATAACATATTTATTGAAGAATTGAAAACCGATTCCGGCTTCTACGCCGAAGTCGGTTTTTTTAACTTTCAGCAGGTTCTCCGAGTTGGAAGTGCCGGAGTTGGATGCCAGGTCGTAATCAAATTTTATTCCTGCAAGCGTGTATACCCGGAAGTTGCCTATACGATCGCTTTTTAACCTCACCTGCAATGGCCAACTCATTACAATAGATTCTATTTTCTGCGTTTTTTCTAATACGCTTTCTCCCAGGTCGGGATATTTAAGATCATAACGAAATTTCTTTTCACTAAAAATAAGATTCAATGGGTAAAACCGGATATCCCAGCGTTTCGACAACTGCCAGTTGGCCATAATACCCAAATGTATCCGGCCGCTGTTCAATCCATTCACACCCTGTATGCTGTCCTGGTTTAAAAAAGAGGAAGCATGAGAAATATGATAGTGCGAAGTGTTATAGCCAAGCACTATACCAAAGTAGTACGGCTTTTCATCGTGATTGGGAAGATTAATGTTACCACGAAGCTGTGCAAAAGAAGGTGTAACAAAACCCGATGCAATAATAACCGCTACAATTATTTTACACCGCAATAAATACTGCAAATACCCAGGCTTAATTTTTTGCATGATGTGTTTCGGAATCCAACGTTATTTAAAATTTCCACAAAAGTCTTTCCCTCCGGGAATCCCTGCACCGACTTGTTAAGATACTGATAGGCCTTCCTGTTATTTGAAACAATTGAAGCCATCTGCGGCGCTACGATTCCCACGTACAAATTGTAAAGTTGTGCTATGCCTGTTATTTTAGGTTTTGAAAATTCTAATATTACCAATTTACCACCTGGTTTCAATACTCTTTTTATTTCTTCAAGGCCTTGCTCCAGATGTTCAAAATTCCGAACGCCAAAGGCTACAGTAACTGCATCAAACGAACCGGTGGGAAAGTTTATTGCTTCACTATCACCGCTTTGCAGGTCAATATACTGCTCCAGTCCTAACTTTAACACTTTCTCTTTACCTATCTCCAGCATCTTCTCCGATATATCAATACCGGTTATTTTATCGGGTTTAAGCAATTCATATGCCATGATGGCTATATCACCCGTTCCGGTGGCAACATCTAATATAATTTTAGGCTTTTCTTCTGCCAATTGCTTTAACGCTTTTTTACGCCAGCCAACGTCTATACCGGCAGAAAGAAACCGGTTCATAAAATCATAGCGGAACGCTATCCGGTTAAACATTTCAGCAACCTGCTGTTTTTTTGTTAAACCCGATTCTTTATAGGGAACTACGCTATCATGGTCAAATTTCGCCATCCGGGCAGCAAAAGTAAAACAATAATCCAGATGAATGCGGATTTATGCTGCAGGCGGCATTGAATTGAAGGCAATCTTAACGTGAATTTTGGATGTTCGGAAATGAAAATCGGTTTGTTATTGTTTCTGTTTCTGAATATTTGCCACATAGAGCATAGAAACATAGCTACACATCGTTTTTAATATAACCCTATGCTTTCCTATGATCCGATTACGCCTCTGTATTGAAGATCAGCATCAAAGTGGCAATCAATATCTTCTTCCGCTTACATATATATTATCCCTGATAAAAAAACGGTAGGGCAATAAAGCATCTTCGCCGGCATAATCCACTCCTATACGTGTGGTAGCAATAATATCTTTTTTCTTAAGTTCATAGCTATCATCTGCAATAAAAACAGTATCTTCTAAAAGGCTAACCCCGGTGTGCGAGACCATCAGCCCAAGGGCTTTGGATACATTTCCGGGGCCCGACGTTAAAGTACGATCCGGCTTTTTCTTTCCTGTTCTTTGCAGCATAGTCCCTATTCCCTCCATTGGTTCCACTGCTCTCACCAGCACTGCATGCGGCGTTTCTTTTATATTGGTAACTACGTTAAACAAATGGTGGATGCCATAACATAAATATACATATCCTTTACCTCCTTCGTCATACATTATTTCTGTACGCCGGGTTCGCCTGCCGTTCCATGCATGAGAAGCCCTGTCGGTAACACCCCGGTACGCCTCTGTTTCAACAATCCTTCCCGATGTTACCACGCCATCCCATTGTGTAACCAGCACTTTACCCAATAATTCCCTGGCAATGTTCACTACATCGGCACGGTTATAAAAATAATAATCCAGTTTCTTCATCTCCGGAAATTAAGCAAAAGAATTTCATTAAGTTTGATCATTGGGATCGCCCCATTTACTGAGGCAAGTTTACAAAAATCATTTAAACAGGATCATTTGCTTAAAGAGATTATAATAGCTGTTCAATCGTACTTTAAGGCACACCAGTTTATCCGTAAGCACAACCTGTGGAAATGGATCATTATTCCCGGGTTGATTTATGCTTTGCTGTTTGTGGTGAGCATGTATTTTTTTAGCAAAAGTGCTACCTATGTAATTGAACTGCTGAGTATTAAAACAGGTTTAAAAGTATGGGTAGATAAAATGCAAAGCAGCCTGCTGGGATTCTTCTTTGCATTGGGGGGCATAATGATATGGCTGATACTGATGATGCTGTATTTTTCGTGGTTCAAATACATGTGGCTGATCGTGGGATCGCCATTATTTGGATACCTGAGCGAAAAAACAGAATCAATTATTGAAGAAAGAGATTATCCTTTCAGCTTCCCACAGTTATTAAAAGATATTGCACGGGGTATACGGCTGGCTATGCGTAATGCATTATGGCAAACAGTATATACTTTTACACTGCTTATCATTTCTTTTGTGCCCATATTGGGCTGGATAACTCCATTAATCGTTTTACTGATAGAATGTTATTATTATGGATTTTCCATGCTGGATTATAGTTGTGAACGGCAAAAACTATCTCCCACACAAAGCATTGAATTTATAGGTAAGCACAAAGGACTCGCTATTGGAAACGGACTGATATTTTATTTGATGCATGGATTAATAGGAATTGGCTGGGTACTGGCACCCGCTTATGCGGTAATAGCAGCAACACTCAGCCTGTATCATCCTAAAGAAGGCGAATGAACCATTTCTGATTTGAAATTTTAGATTTCAAATTTCCATTGCGAGTCTATATCATTCGTTACAAAGAAGTTATCCGCCATTCCACATTTCAAATCTCAAATCAAAATCAAGGATTATGCCCGGTACGAACAACGGAACTGTTTATTTAATTCCTTCTGTAATTGATGATCGCGCACCCGCAACTATACCAGCATATATTGCAGATGCAGTTAAAGCGTGCAGTGTATTTTTTGTTGAAAATGAAAGAACCGCCCGGCGCTTTTTAAAAAGCATCTGGAAAGAAATGGTGATTGATGATTATGAATGGCATATTATTCATAAAGCAGAACAAACAGTACGATCCATTTTTACAGCAGCATTGAAAAACAATAAAACAGTGGGCATCATCAGTGAAGCGGGTTGCCCCGGCATTGCTGATCCCGGGCAAATTTTAGTGGCGGCCGCACAATCGGCCGGCGCATTGGTAAAACCATTGGTAGGTCCAAGTTCGATTATCCTGGCGCTTATGGCCAGCGGCATGAATGGACAACATTTCAGATTTGCAGGCTATTTGCCCATAGACAATGCCGCAAGAGCGAAAGCAGTAAAAGCTGTCGAAAACGAAGCAATTACAAAGCATTGCACGCAAATATTCATTGAAACCCCATACAGGAACAATCAATTGCTCGACACGCTGCTCAAAACCTGCAACCCGCTTACAAGCTTATGCATAGCCGCCTCCCTTACTTCTCCTGAAGAATATATTAAAACAAGAAGCATTGCAGAATGGAAAAAAGATAAACCCGATCTGCATAAAAAACCGGCGATCTTTATTCTGGGCGAAAATTGAGTAAGGAGGGAATTAGCGTACAATATTACCATTCCGGGGGTCTTTCATCGCTACAATACTATCCACCACGTATTTACTAAATCCCCGCCACGGAATGGCTCCTTTGTATTCCTTGTAATACAGGTCGAATACCATACCAGAGTTAGCCATTAATGTTTTTGCTACCTTTTCATTTGTCACAGAAAATTCAAAGTCGTACGACTGTATAGTATTCGGGGAAAGGGAACGGATACCAGACTGGATAAGCTTTCCTTCGTAGGTTTTAAAAACATATCCTTTTTTTACACAATAATTCAACTCTCCCGATTTTACCCCCTCGCCCAAAACAAAATAATAGCGTACATAAATAAATATGGCAAGTGCAACTACAACAAGCAGCAAAAAAATACGAAAGAATTTTTTCATATATGGTGTTTGAAACAACAATTTAATAAATGTAGCTGGAATACTGTTGCATAGGTATAATATAAAATTCACTTTCCGTCCATTCCCATAGCCCGGCTATAATAGTTAACTTCGCTGATCTTTTAAAACAAAAATGTATGAATATAGGAATAGTTTGCTACCCTACTTTTGGGGGAAGCGGTGTATTGGCTACCGAACTGGGCATGGCGCTGGCCGACAAAGATCACAATGTTCATTTTATTACCTACCGGCAACCGGTACGACTTACAGGGTTTCGCGCCAATATGTTTTACCACGAAGTAAGGGTTCCGACTTATCCTTTGTTTGATTACCCTCCTTATGAATCAGCATTAGCGAGTACCCTGGTTGATGTGGTAAAAAACAACAAACTCGATCTCCTGCATGTACATTATGCCATTCCGCATGCCTCTGCTGCCTACATGGCCAAACAGATCCTTCAAAAAGAGAATAAATATGTTCCTGTTATAACCACATTGCATGGTACGGATATTACCCTGGTAGGCCGCGATAAAACCTATGCCCCTGTTGTGGCCTTTTCCATCAATCAGAGCGATGCCATAACGGCCGTATCGGAAAACCTGAAAGAAGAAACCTACCGTACCTTTAAGATTGAAAAGGACATAGAGGTGATTTACAACTTTGTGGATGTACAGCGCTTCAGTAAAAAGCCTATTGATGCTTTTCGTAAAGTAATAGCACCCAATAATGAACGTATTATATTGCATGCTTCTAATTTCAGGAAGATAAAACGTATAGACGATGTTATTCAAATATTCAAAAAACTCAATGATGTTATCCCATCTAAGTTATTACTGGTAGGCGACGGACCGGAAAGGCCTATGGCGGAAGCTTTATGCAGGGAATTGAATTTGTGCGATGAAATACGCTTTGTAGGCAAGCAACAGGACATGGAAGAGATTTTTGCCATAGCCGACCTGTTTTTACTCCCCTCGGAATATGAAAGTTTTGGCTTATCGGCGCTGGAAGCTATGGCTGGCGGGGCGCCTGTTGTGTCTACCAATGTTGGCGGTTTACCCGAAATTATAACGCCGGGCGAAAACGGTTTTATGGCCAATATTGGAGATACCGGTCAAATGGCACAGTATGCCATAGATATTTTAAAAGATGAAAATACTTTTAAACGGTTTAAGGCCAACGCAAGAAGACAGGCCGAAAACTTTGATATCACCCGTATTGTACCCCAATATGAACATTTGTATGAAAGGCTGTATGAAGGATTTTGTAAAGGACAGCATAAAGAAAATAATGTACCCGAAGTGCAGAAGTGAAACTACAGCATGCACCTCAAAGGGGAGACTTAAAGAAAGCACATGACCATTATTGATACACATTGCCACTTGTATGTAAAGGAATTTGAAAATGATATTGCACAGGTGATTGAAAATGCGCAACAAGAAGCTGTTCGGCAATTTTATCTTCCCAATATAGACAGCGCTTCCATTGAAGATATGCTGCAGTTAGAGGCAAAATATCCCGGCATTTGTATACCCATGATGGGACTGCATCCCTGCTCCGTTAATGCAGATTATAAAGAACAATTACAAATAGTAGAAAACTGGCTGCAAAAAAGACGTTTTGCGGCCATAGGTGAAATAGGACTTGATTTTTACTGGGACCGGACTTTTGAAACACAACAGTATGAAGCTTTCCGGCGGCAAACAGCGCTGGCGCTGCAATACCAGTTACCCATTGTAATACATACAAGAGATGCGATGCAGCAATGCATAGACGTAGTTTCGGAATATGCAGGCAGCGGGTTGAAAGGAATTTTTCATTGTTTTGGCGGCAGCATACAGGAAGCTGAAAAAATAATAGCCCTCGGCTTTTACCTGGGCATAGGCGGTGTACTGACATATAAAAAATCGGGGTTGCCGGCCGTACTGGAGCATATAAGTCTTGATCATATGGTACTGGAAACAGACTCGCCTTATCTTGCTCCCGTGCCCAAACGCGGCAAAAGGAATGAAAGCGCTTACCTGAAATACATTATAGCGGCTTTGGCCGAAATCAAACACACTTCTCCGGAAGAAGTTGCACAGATCACCACCGCAAATGCTACATTCGTTTTTCAAAATAAGGGTTAGATATGTCCATTGCTTCTTCACCCGGCGCAAAACTATTTATCATTTATACCGGAGGCACTATTGGGATGGCCTTCGATGACGCCACAGGAACACTTGTGCCCATGGGTTTCCGTGAAATAAAATACCATATACCGGAGCTTGCCAAACTGGGTTATGAATTTGACATGCATGCTTTTAATCCACCGATGGATTCCTCCAATATGTCGCCTGAAATATGGATAGAACTGGCGAACATCATTTATACCCATTATGCGAACTATGACGGGTTTATTATATTACATGGTTCCGATACGATGGCTTTTACCGCATCGGCGCTAAGCTTCATGCTCGAAAACCTCGCTAAACCTGTTATACTTACCGGCTCACAGTTACCCATAGGCGAAATACGTACCGATGCCAAAGAGAATATTATTACCACTATGGAAATTGCCGCCGCCAAAAAAAACGGCAAGGCCCGGGTTCCTGAAGTTTGCATCTACTTCGACTATGATTTATTCCGGGGAAACCGCACCAAAAAATACAATACAGAAACATTTGAAGCCTTTAACTCGTTCAATTATCCTTCGTTAGCTGAAGCAGGTATAGATATTAAATATAATGATCAATTTATATTGGATTACCCCCGTGAACCTTTTCAGATCAATACCCGGTTAAATGTCAATATAGCTGTGCTCAAAATGTTCCCTGGCATTACACCCCATGCTGTAAACGCAGTTTTACAAACACCGCAACTCAAGGCTGTTATCCTTGAAACCTTTGGCAATGGGAATACGATTACAGCACCCTGGTTTATTGATTGCCTGAAAAAAACCATTGATGAAGGCATTATTGTGTTAGACAGGACACAATGTGATGGCGGATCGGTGGAGCTGGGGCGATATGAAACCAGCGCTTACCTAAAGGATGCAGGGGTAATTAGTGGCCATGATATGACTTTTGAAGCGGCTGTTACCAAATTAATGTACCTGCTGGCACAGGGATACCCGGTGGAAAAAGTTAAACAATTGCTTGAAATTTCTTTAAAAGGCGAACTCACTGAAAAATAAATAAAGCCACCCGCCTGCACTAAGGCTAATAATACTATTTTTGCAGTCCTTCAAAAAAAGGAGAGGTGTCCGAGTGGTTGAAGGAGCACGCCTGGAAAGTGTGTATATGGGAAACTGTATCGCGGGTTCGAATCCCGCCCTCTCCGCAAGCCAGTAAATGACCCCGCATTAGCGGGGCATTTTTGTTTTCAGGAGCGTGCAAAGCTTGTTTTGCAAAGTGAGTGGAAACAAAAATGGAAGTGAGCGGAGCGAACGGTCATTTACCGGCTTAAGCCCGCCCGCCGCAGGCGTTAGGGATCACTGAAAGAAATCCCGCCCTCTCCGCAATTCTATTTTTTAGAACACCACAAGCACGAGCTATATTGTAGTTCGTTCCATTTAGCGGTTCTTACACAAACACCCTGAATTTCATCATTAGTGTCCGGTAAAAATACTTGATTGATAAATTAAAAGGAGGCGAGTAGCCTCCTTTTTCGGTATTTTTAAGTTACCACACAAAAAAACAGCCGATGAGTAAAGGTACTTTTTTTACCGGACAGCCAATCTTCAATCAGGTACTGACAGCAATGATTTCAAATCAACTCTTCCGTTCATTACTTTTTGAACTTTCTAAAATATAATTTGCACGTGTAAATATATGCTCTATATTTGTAGAGTAAACTAAAACCAAATAGAGCAAGTTATGATGACTAAGGGAGAAGAAGAGTTAATGAAATATTTATGGAGACTGGAGAAGTGTTTTTTCAAAGATCTGAAAGATCAGTATCCCGATCCTAAACCGGCTACCACAACCATTAATACCCTGCTGAAGAGACTGATTGATAAAGGTATTGTCAATTACCGCTTATATGGCAATAGCCGTGAATACTATCCTCTGGTAAGCAGGAATCAGTACTTTTCCAGGCAGATCGGCGGTTTGATAAAAAATCATTTCAATAATTCCGTGGAACAATTCGGAAGTTTCTTTACCAAAGAAATTGAGATCAGCGAGAATGACCTGAAGAAATTGAGGGATATCGTAGACAAACAGTTAAAGACTAAATCCAATGATTGAGTATCTCATAAAATCAACGCTTTGTTTGCTGTTCCTATACCTGGTTTACGTTATAATGTTCAGGCGCTCCAGGAACTATCATATTAACCGGGTAGTATTGCTGTTTTCAGTGATCTTTCCCCTGCTGGCACCACTGTTTAAGATTACACCGGCAGAAATTCCGGTAGCAGATATCCAACAGGTTGAAGTTCTTTATAAAATTGCCTCTTATCAGCACTATGTTCAGACTTCTGTCCCTGCAAAAACACTAGCTACAGAGAATTCAACCGACCTTTGGCGAATCGTTCTGATTGCTTATTCAATTATATGCTTTGTATTCCTGATAAGGTTTGCAACGAATATTTCAATCCTGTCGATAAAAGCCCGTAAATCGGATAAAACGGACCATAATGGAACCAAACTCACGCTGATCGATGAAAATATCGACCCATTCACTTTTATGGGTTATATATTTATCAATCGTACGTACTATGAGAGACATGTGAATGAAGAAATGATCGTTCACGAGATCGCACACAAAAAACAATTTCATTCAGCAGATATCGTGTTAGTCGAATTCATCCAGGTGTTTTTCTGGTTTAATCCCTTTATTCATCTTTTTAAGAAACTAATCCGGGCCAATCATGAATTTCTGGCTGATGATTATGTTATAAGATCAGGCATCAGGCAAAACGACTATTCTTTAAAACTTCTCAACCATACCGTAAAAAGCAGGCAGCCTCTGGCGTTTGCAAGCGGATTTAACCATTTATTAATTAATCAAAGACTCACTATGTTATCAAAATTCAACCAGAAAAGACGTCCGGCATACCAACTGGCACTCTTTATTCCGCTTATCATGGTATTATTCTTCACAACTGCTTTCAAAACCACAGCAGCAAAAACTCTGGGTTCATTCTATGCCGAACGCTTGGTATGGTCGGCAGAAACAAAACAGGTCTGGATATACGGCGAAAAAATGATCGTAAAGTTCGGTTCGAACGACTTTACCGGCTCGGGTAGGTTTTCAGGATTCGGACAGGTAAACCTGTTGGTAGTTGATGGTAAGAAAGCAGTGCTTGATTCGTCAATTCTGGTTTCAGGCAAAAAATGTGAGGTCATAATTTTAACAAAAGACGAAGCCGCACAGAAATATGGCGCAGATGGCAGATTAGGCGTTATTGAAATTAATACCTCCAGATAGACGCCGGTCTTAAGATAATCATCTTCTAATTAATTTTTACGATGAGTACATTAATAAACAGACCCATAAGGGTTTCTATTGCCCTTATTTTTTCAGGTGCCGTTACAATAGCCGGCGCCCAGCCAAAGAACAGCGAATCGATTGATGCGGCAGTTAAAAGCTTTATGGCAGAGAAGAAAATACCGGGCTTCGCAATGGGTATTGTTAAAAAAAGATCCATAATATGGTCAAAAGCATACGGGCAGGCAAATATTGAAGATAAAACCCCAATGAGTGTAGATGGCATCATGAATATCGGATCCATATCCAAAACCTTCACTACAGTTGCTGCCATGCAGTTTTGGGAAAAAGGGATGCTTGATCTTAATGCCGATATTAACAAATATCTGGATTTTGAAGTAAGGAACCCCAAATACCCGGATAAGCCGATAACAGTTTTCCAGGTCTTAACGCATACCTCCTCTATTCAGGACGGAAAAGCGTATAGCCATAGTTACTCCTGCGGTGATCCGACTATTGCCTTGCACGACTGGATACTTGAGAACCTGACGCCGAAGGGAAAATTTTACGATAACGGAAGCAACTTTGGAGAGTGGGCTCCAGGGTCCGGGCAACGCAGGTATTCCAACGTTTCTTTTGGACTTCTTGGCCTCATCATCGAACGGATTGCCAGACAACCGTTTAACCAATACTGCAGGGAACATATTTTCAAGCCTCTCAGTATGAAAAATACGGGCTGGATGCTTAACGAGGTGAATACTCAAAACCATATTATTCCCTACGCCTACGTAACGGAAAAGAACCGTAACAGTTTAATGGAAAGAAAGCAGCTTTATCCCAAGGGTGGAGAATTCCTGCCCGGAACATTTGTCCCGGCCTGCCTCTATAGCTTTCCAAATTACCCTGACGGGCTCGTTCGCACCAGCGTAAAAGAATTGTCTAATTACCTTATTGCAATGATGAATGGGGGCAAATTCAAAGGAAAAAGGATACTGAAGAAAGAAACGGTGAGTAAAATGCTGTCTCTTCAAACCGTAAACTATAAATTTCAGGGATTGACCTGGCATATTTATGAATGGGATGTTCCGGGGAATAGTGAAATACTATGGGGCCATACTGGCGGCGATCCGGGTATTATAACTTATCTTTTTTTCAATCCGGTTTCCAAACTTGGTATCATTACTTTTCAGAATGCATCCACAGACGGCACATCAGGACTTTTTGAAAAATTATATCCCCTGGCGGTTTTGCAACTAAAGATTAAGCGACAGAATAATTGACTCATTCATAATAATCAAGGAGATAGCAACAATAATTAGGTCATTTTCTGACTGTTATTTCCTGGATTACAGTCAGAATTTTACTAAGGTGTTCTAATAGAGACCCATTCACCTCGCCTCCGCCCACCGAAGTTTTAACGAAGACGGGGCTTTTTATTTCATTATATCTTATTTCAATTTTATTAGTCGTGGGCTACGGCGGACAAAGTCCGCTGAAGGTGTTCAATTGTAATCCCGCAGGCCGGTAAATACCCTCGCAATATAGAAGACCAATTGATGAAATTAACAGGTATTCAGAATAATACATGGTAATTTTATAATACCAGCAATAATATTTCATGGCATTTCCGCTGCGTTGCACCCTCGTACTATTGATAATCCAGATAAAAATCAAACAACAATGAACGAACAAAACAACATCTCCCTTTTTCCGAAAGGAGATAAATTATCCGGCGAGTGGTTTAGCGGAGACGCTTTTTTAAAACCCTTATTGATAAAAGATAAAAACAATGAATTTGCTTTGGGAAGTGTAACTTTCGAAGCAGCTGCAAGAACGCATTGGCATACACATCCAAAGGGCCAGGTTTTGATCCTAACAGAAGGTGAAGGTTTTTAACAGGAGAAAGGGAACCCTGCACAACGGATTAAGAAAGGCGATGTGGTGAACATTCCTGAAAATGTAGAGCATTGGCACGGAGCTACTGCAAACACTAAGATGGTACACATTGCTATTACCAATTACAATGGCGAAGAGAATGTAACGTGGCTGAAAGCTGTAACAGATGAAAAATACAACGAGGTGAATAAAAAATAAAAGCATCCATGATGAAACAGGTATAATTACTGCAATGGATACTATTGTGTTAAGGATAGCTATAAATCCGATGGGGCACAAAATAATACAGATACAAATGCAACTTTGTAGAAAATTTTCGCAGAAAAAGTCAGCATCAATCAGGCTTCAGCCAACTCCCGTATATCCCCAATCTCTAAAATATTTTTACCATATCCTTTCGTCACCGCATGAATCATGGCCTTGCCTACCTGTTCCATGGTAAGTACTCTTTTCGGCGACAGCACCCTCATGATCTTTACAATCCATTTGTATACCGTCTTCCAGTTTTTCTGATCAGGGAACGGCAGCATAGCACCCGGACGAAAATTGTATTCCGCCTTAAATGGCAATGCTGCCAGGTCGTTTTCCGTTTTGCCTTTTACCCGCGCCCACATCAGCCTGCCCTTTTCTGTGCTGTCGGTATGGCTGCCCGATACATAGGTAAACACCATATTGCTGTTCACTTTCAGTAGGCTTTTGGCAAAGGCCAGCGTAGTATCGTAGGTAATATGCCTGAACTTATCTTCCTTCATGCCTACAGAGCTGATGCCCGCGCAAAAGAAACAGGCATCATAGCCTGACACCTGTTCATCATGTTTATCCACTTGAAAAAAATCAGGCAGGATCAATTCTTTGAGCTTAGGATGCTGCAATTCGTAATGCCTGCGGTTTACGATCAGCACTTCGACCACTTCGGCATTCTGAAGACATTCAAATAAAACGCCTTCACCTACCATACCTGTTGCCCCGGTAATGATTACTTTGATACCTGCCATTGTTTTGTATTTATAAATAAAGATCGGCAGAAAAAGCAAACGAAGCTTTGTTAATCAGACCGGCTCAATATTTCTGCAGGGATTTCATCCAATGAAAGCAGCAAAAAAACACAATGCCTTCGGCAAAATCTATTTCCCGGAAATTTTAATCTCGTGAATAATCTTCTCCATATGTCTCCCGATCGTTTGTTTATCAGCCGCTGTATTTGCGAACTCTAATGCGGTAGTATAATGCTGCAGTGCAGTAGCATTGTCAATATCAGTATATAAATTACCCAGCAATGAAAAATAAAACGGATTGCTGTTGAGCTGCAGCTTCTCTGCTTCCTTTATACCCGCTGCTTTACCACGGGCTTTGGCAAGCGCAAACGTGCGGTTGAGCGCTGCTATGGGCGAATATTCAATTTGCAGCAACTGGTTGTACAGTTGCAGTATTTCTTCCCATTTGGCAGGTGTATCTTCCTTATGGGTATGCCAGTAAGCAATGCCGGCTTCCAGGTGGTAGCGCGATATGTAACTGCCACGCGAAGCCAGGTTGAGGTGTTCAATTCCTTTTTCAACCAGCGACCGGTCCCACAAGGTTTCGTCCTGGTCTTCGTATAAAACCGCTTCGCCGGTGCCGGTTATTCGCGCATCTAATCTTGAGGCGTGAAAACACATTAAGGCATACAAAGCATTCACCGCCGGCTTGTTGGTCACATCATTTTCTATCAGCAGCAGGGTAAGGCGCATGGCTTCATTGCAAAGATCCCGCCGCACAATAAGGTCGTGCGATTTAGAATAATGTCCCTCCGAAAACAATAAATACAACGTTGTAAGCACCTGTTCCAGCCGGTCGCTGATAGCGGTTAGCCCTGGATGTTGTATCCGGATGTTGTGTTCCCGTAGCTTTTCTTTTGCCCGGCTGATGCGTTTGTACACCACTTCTTTACTGGTGAGGTAGGCATCGGCAATTTCCTGCACACCAAACCCACACAGCAGGTGCAGTGCAAGTGAGGTCTGTGCATCGGCAGGTATACACGGATCACATACCGTAAACATCATGGCAAGCTGGCTATCGTTTATATTCTTAGGCGACAAATCAATTTCTATTTCCTGGGTGGTGACGCTGTTGTGCTTTAGCTCCGCAGCAATTTTTTTATTGAACAGCGAATGCCGTTTGAGGTAATTCTGGGTTTTGTTTTTTGCCACCGTGTACAGCCATGCTTTAGGATTGCCGGGTATTTCTTTCAGCGACCAGGTTTCCATAGCCGTTAAAAAAGTATCGCTCACAATATCCTCGGCAACTGCTATATTTTCTATACCAAACTTATAACAGAGTACCGACACAAGGTTGCCGTACTCTGTTCTGAATAAGCCGGGTAATAGTTCCTGTTCAGGTTTCATCATTGTACCGCTAAAATACAAACACCGGATGCAACACTACGGCCTGCATTTTGTTTGCTGAATAAAAAAACAGAACCCACAAGTGTGCGACGCAACGGAAGATTCATAGTAGCAATGCGGCCTGGTACATAAAAAATAAAGGACATTAAATGTTGCTGCCGGTGATAAATAATAAAATTGAATATTGCAAACGCAATAACAGTTTGGAACGCTTTATCTACTGCACCGGCGGAGCCAGCGCCATACGCACTTCTACAGTGGCACCCCATTGCAGTACGGGACAGCCCTTAGCGATTTCCACCGCTTCATCGTAACTTTCGGCGCGGATAAAAAACAATCCGCCCAGCGATTCCTTGATCTCCGCATACGGACCCTCGGTTACCGAATGTTGTTTTACCACCCTGCCATCGCCATCCCAGCGTTTGGGTGGCGCTACCAATTTGTTTTGAGCAGCAATGCCGCCAATCCAATCCTGGAAAGGCTTGATGGCTGCCTGCATTTGCTCAGGCGAGGGACTTGCATTTTTGCTTTTCATATCCCTGTGAATGGCTATTAAAAATTCGTTCATAATATTTGAATTAAAATGGTGATAAATGATTCTTAAAGCAATATCAGCATAAGACGCTAATTAAATCTGTTTCTAATTTTTTATTGGTGACCCATTCAGCCAATCGCTAAAACGATCAGTACCGGTGTAAGCGTCTTGTTCAGGTAATAGGGTACGCTCCTGCAATAAGGCGCCGAAATAACGGGCGCCACCATCCGCTATTACCTTGCGTGTATCACGGTTGTGCTGCAGGTATGCATGCACCAACTCGTCCAGTTGAAAGGTTTCCGGTCCGGCAATTTCCACCGTTTTATTTTGCGGTGCGCCGGTTGCAATATCCGCTACTGCTGTTGCCACATCTTCCGAAGAAATGGGTTGTATCAGCGCTGTTGACAAATGTATACCATCGGCTTTGGTGCCCGACTGCGCTATGCCACCTGCAAATTCAAAGAACTGCGTGGAATGCACAAGGGTATACGGTATGCCGGAAGCCTGTATCAGTTCTTCCTGTACCTGCTTGGCGCGAAAGTACCCACTTTCCTGCAGACGTTGTGTCCCCACCACCGATAGCGCCACATGATGCTGCACGCCGGCCTTTGCTTCGGCAGCCAAAAGGTTTTGCCCCGACACGCGAAAGAACTCCATTACCGCATTGTCTTCAAACGAAGGCGAATTGGCCACGTCTATCGCCACCTGAGCCCCTGCCAGCGCCTCGGCCAAGCCTTCGCCTGTAATGGTGTTGATGCCTGCCGATGGTGACGCGGCGATCACCGCGTGTCCTTTTGTGGTAAGCCTTTTTACCAGCTTCGACCCGATCAGCCCGCTGCCGCCAATTACTACTATTTTCATATTGCTTGCTTTTTTACGTAAGTTGTTTGTGTGTGAAAGGGTTTTTTCTGTACCTTTTTCCGTAAAAAAGTACAGTAAATTTAACCAAATTGCCCCACCCTGTACGTACCCACTCCATGCGGAAAGGAAATGTTCAGCCGGTTCCAGGTATTGATGGTAGTAACCGCCATCGTCAGGTCTATCAATTCCTCTTCGGAAAAATGTGGTGATACTTCATCATACACTGTGTCCGGCACTTTGCTCGCCGTAACTGCTTCCGCCCAAAGCAGTGCTGCCCTTTCCCTGTCGCTGTAGTAAGGCGATTCCTGCCATACACTCAGCCCATACAGCCGTTGTTCCGTTTCGCCTATAGCGCGGGCATCCTTCCAGTGCATATCCAAACAGTAGGCGCAACCGTTGATCTGCGAAACCCTGACCTCTATCAACAGTTGCAGCGGTTTTTCTATACGGCTGTTTTTTACATAATTGCCCATTGCAAACAGTGGTTTCAGGGCTTCCTGTCCCTTTACAAAAAAATTCGTTCTCTTTTCCATTGTATTAATCATTATAATGCGTTTAAAGCAGAATGACAAACAACCTGCAGCAATTGGACAAAAAAGAGAAAATATTTTTAAAAAAATTTGGGGCTGTGAGCCGGATATCGTTGTTCGGCCACAAAACCGGCTGTGCGCTGCTACTCCGCCACAAAGCCGGGCGACGGCTTCAGCGGGGTATTCGCTCCCATCCGGCAGCCCTTGGGGCGTAAAATAGGGATGAGCTGACTGTTACGAAAGTTCCGCATTGCCTTATAATGAACTGGCAGTATAGTGGAATTATTCCACATGTAAGTTATATACAAACCGGGGAAATTATTATTCATAAAAGCAACAATGATGAAACCACAGTTGAGGTTAAGCAGGAAAGTCAGACACTTTGGTTATCGTTTATGGCTCAATTAGCCGGTAAGGATTCCGATACTATTGAGTTACACATTAAAAACATGAATGCGAGGATGAATTAGATGAAAAGTCAAATACCGTGGTTTTCACCGGTCCTGACGTTGAGATGTTTAATGAACTAAATAGTACATACAACAACGCATGCCCCATCTTGTCTCTATAAACATACGAAACTCCCGCAGAAGTCCGTTAAAAAAATGTTGAGTGCTGTAGAAACAACGCTCGCAGACCGGTAGAAGGCCAACATGAGAAAACTTGATCTACCTAAAAATTTAGCAACCTGTTGGTTAACGATGAAAGGAACTATTTTATTTTAGGTTCCCGCACCGGCGAAGCGCACAATTCATGCGCATACGCTATTTTCCATTCATTGTTTATTTTGTTAAAAAGCAAGCTCCTGTACAGGGTATTGTTTTTTAGCTGTTTCTTTTCCCGCCGCTGACCATTTGTACGTCCTGCTGTTGCAGAAGAATAAAAAGACATCGCAGGCAATAGTGTTAATCCGCAAAAAGGAGATAGGAATGTTTGCTGGATACCTATTATTACTATATTTTATTTATTACTATATTTTATTGTTAATGGGTTAGGTTTAAAGGAAACAGCAAGCGGAATTACTCATTTTTTCAGTAAACAATGGGAACAAAACAGCCCTGGTGCCGAAAATTTCTATTTGTAAGGCAAGTAATGTAAAAGCACAGCAGGGGTCGAACACACGGCCTTTGTACGGCTCCATCATCTCAGCCAATAATTCAACAACACTTCTTGGCGTATAGAACTGTCCGCCCTTCTTTCCTTCGGCCAGTGCAAACTCACCGAGAATATACTCAAACACGTGACCGAGCACATCGGCGCTCCTTGCTTTGGCAGTGCCGAGCGCTATATTGCTTACCAGGTCTATCAATCCACCGAGACTAACAGGATCGAGATTTTGCCGGGCAAATACTTTGGGCAATACGCCTTTTAATGATGCATTGTCTCTTTCAATAGCATCCATCGCTTCATCTACATCTTTACCCACTTCGGGCAGCTTTGCGCGGCTTTGCAGGTATTTCCATCTTGCAGAAGGAGGCACAAAGAATATATTCTCCGCTTTGTATTCGTCCCGGTCTTCGGGGTCTGCGCCTTTATATTCGCCTTTGCCTGCAGCCAGCTTTGCATACATTTCTTCAAAGGAGTCGCTGATGTATTTGAGAAAGATCAAACCAAGCACAAATATGCTTGTATTCGGCCGCGTCAATATTTTTACGCATTTTATCCGCCGCTTTCCAGAGTTGCTTTTCCAATGGTTCTTCTTTTGCTGTTTTTTCTTTGGCCATACTTATTGTTTCATTATCGCGTAAAATTCAATACCACCGTACTCATTTCAGGCTTAATGCGCATAATGGCATCACCACCAGGATTTAAAAAATTTCCTTTGGATGCTTTAACCCGGTAATCCATTTCTTGAAACCGGCAGTTTATGGTATGCGGAGCTATTTTTGTAAAAGGCAGGGATGCTGTATCGCCGGCCGAAAGATCCAAAAACCAGTCAACCGTTTTGCTTCCTTCTACTTTTATCTGCATTTGCTTTTCATCCACATCCATTACCAGTGTTCCGTTCGCAGATTTCAATGGCCATTCAATATGGAGCTTGCCCGGAACATCATCGTTTATAGTTGGAGTGCCGCCTTCCATCGGTATTTCTTTGCCATTGGAAACCATTCTGAACCGCAGCGCCGCGGGTTGCTCAGCACTGCTCCAGCGATAGCCGTCAACAAAAGGAAGTGTAAAAAAAGAACATTCGTTAGATGTGGCCCTGTTCTCTGTATACACGGAAGGAAAATTTTCATTGAAAATATGAATATCGCGGAAACGCAGGTTGTTGTTTTCCCACAATAAATTGAAACGGTAAAAGCGGCTGTTGAACCACACCGTTTTTTTATCGCTTCCGTTCAGATCATTATTTACCGTAACAGATGTTGCCGGCGTAACCGCATATTTTTTACGAAACCATTCGCCGGATGCCGCCAGTGTTTCTACTTTTACTTTTTGCTCATCCCGCAAACGGGCGATCAATGGCATTTGTATTTCAAAACCCTTCGACATGGCGTTCCATGTAAAAGAATTTTCCTGCCCTGCCTGCACATAAGCATATTCCATACATTGTCCCTCTACAAATTCTTTAAAATACCAATGCACCCAGGCAGAATCGCCGCCACCAAATTTATATACGGGCTCCAGCGTTACCACGCCTTGTCCGTTGCTACCACTTCCTTTATCATCGTATTGCCGTATAGGGTCGCTCCCCAGCATCCGGAAAATAGGAACGGGCGTTTGGTTCTTTTCGGTTTGCGCAGGCATATAAGCATTTATTTTACTGGGGTAATAGGCCTGGTTCCAGTAGCCGCCCCATAAGGTATATCCATCCGTGCCCAACTGGTCTTTACAATTGGTAGAAGCGACAATTTTATATTTCTCGTACAAATAATTCAGCGTGTGCGCATCTATAAACCAGGAGCCTACAGACTTTGGGTAATAGCCGAATATTTTTTTAAAATCCTGCATATATACATCTACGAGCTTCTCCCGCTCTTTGGGCGTATAGCCGGTAGAAAACCCCACATCCGCATGCCAGTCCCAGGGATAACGACCTCTCCATTGTAACCCGGATTTTTCTACCAGCGGCTGTGGAATTTCCCACCAGGCGCCTATTTCAAAAGAAGAAGGAGGAAGATTTTTCAGCAATTGCTGGTAACGCGCATCCATCAGCGCGTCGTACTGCAATAAAAAAGTGCCGGGCAAATGATACTGCTGCATGATCTGCACCTGTTTTACCACGGTTTGATACAGTACATCTTCTGTTATCTGTGCATCCCTTGGTTCGAGTAACCGGATGAAATTGATGATGTTTACAATTTTGGGATGTTGCTCCTGGTTTGCCGCATTTTGCGAATGGCTTTTATAACCGGCAAAACAAAGCAGCAGCAATATTGAAATGAAGCTCCGGGAAAAAAGATTGATTGAAATCATAGGGTTCAAATATACTGATTAAGACCCTGAATGATATTCCCCCTTAACTACCATGTTCCTCCTGTGTTTGTTATCTTCAACACATAGGCACAATAGGTCCTATGAAAAATAGGGTTATATTAAAGACGATGTGTACCTATGTGGCTAATGTTCAGTAAAAATAACAAACTGATTTTCATTTCCCAACATCCAAAATTCACGTTACTTATCCTTTCCCTCTACCAAAAACTGTCCTATGGCTTCCAGTAATACATCCGATGTATTGGAGTTGGTAAAAAGCGCATAACCCATTTTCTGGTCCTTATATACACGAAAAGTGCATTTAAAGTCACCATTGTTGCCGCCATGTCCGAAGGATTTACCCCAGGGTGTTTCCCGGATCTCGAGGCTTTCACCCATATAGGTGGGATACTTGGGCTTTTCATCGCCGGGTTCAAAAGAGTAGTCGGAATGTTTGCTGAGCATGGTATTGTAGGTTTGAGCGCTCAGCCCTTTTTGTTCTAACAGGTACAGCATAAAACGCGTAAATATTTTTGCTTCGGTATGCATCGAGTAGGCCATACCGGGAGCGTCGGGCAGCTCATCGTAATTGGGCAGCATATCTATATGCCCTTCCGCTACCATATTCCTCAGTGAATCGTTGCGCGAAAAAAAGGTATGCCAGAGCCCGATGGGTTGTATTACTTCTTCCTTTAACACCTGTTCCACTTTTTTGCCGGTGATTTTTTCTACTACCATTTTCAAATACTCAAAACCTTCGCCGGAATAATTATAGCTGGTGCCAGGTGTAAATTTCAGGTTCAGCTTACCATCGGGGTTCATGGAGCGCCAATTGGGAAAACCCGTACGGTGTGTAAGCACATGCCTTGCCGTCATCAGTTTGTATCGGTCGTCATACGCAATATCCGGGTAAGGGAGATAGAGGTATAATGGCCTGTCGAGATCAATTACACCCCGCTCTGCCAGCCGCTGGACGGCAAAAGCAAAAACAGGCTTGGTAATGGAAGCGGCTTCAAACAGGGTATTGCTGTCCACCGGTTGTTTTGTAAAAGTATTTCGTACACCGTATGTGTGGTGGTATACCAGTTTACCATCTTTAATCAGGGCCAGCGACACACCGGGTACCTGGTAATACTTTTTGTAAGTCTCTATAAAATGATCAATCTGTTTGGCGGTGGCTGCCGTGAAGTTGCCTTGCAGCATGCCTTTATCCGGGATGAGGTGAGGCGCGGGGGCAGAAGGAATGATGATGCCGGGGGTCGTGGCGCTTTTGCCACCTGCAGCGTCAACGATGACCGGCTTTTTTTGCGCGGCGGCATATACGGTATCGCCCCGTTGAGAATATGCTTCGGGCAGATCAATGGTATATTTTCCTGGGGGAACCTGTGCCGAATAATGGCCCAGGCTATCCGTTGCCGTGGTAAGCCATTGCTCGGGATGTTGGGTATTGATCAAACGTACCCGGCCTGGAAGCGGCACATTTATTTTTTTGTCCCATGCCACATTACCGGAAAGTGTAACCAACTTTTGATTGGCGGGCATAATGATCACATCCGACAGGCTGCGCGGATTTACATATTTCATTTCACCACTGCCCCAGGAGGCGAACGAAAAGCTCTTATCGGCATCCATATCAAAAACAAAGAAGTCCAGCCCGATAGATTTTCCTATGGTAAGCTGGTCACCGAGTTTAATCTGCCATTCGTAGTAACGCGTATTGCCTTTTTGTATAAAAGCTACGTCTATGATATTCCATTTCGCGTTTTTGGCAAAGGGGTCGTAATAGGCATTATTGGTATTGCGAAGTTTTTTGCTGTACATAAAAGAAGCCACTCCGGAACCAAAGGGCAGGTGCCGTGCATCGAGGTAGAGTTCCAGTGCATCCTGTGTATTCCAGCGCACACTGGCAGAAGTATCTTCTATAAAATCATCGTCTGTTACTGTAATGGCCACATACAGGGAATGATCTTCGATACGGTAACCCATGCGGAAAAAACCGCTGAAATCTGATTCACTGAGTGGTTTGGTATCCGAACCGTTTACCCCGATTTTGTATGTGGCGATATTCTGCGGCCAGTCGGAAAAATCGCCGTCAATGGTTATGTTGCCCAGCGGGTAGGCATAACCTACCGTACCATTATGCGCCAGGATTTGCCGCCCCAGGGCAACAAATAAAATTACGAGGCTGAAGCGCCTGACTTTCGTGGTGGATATAAACATAGCTTACAATTGTACAATTGAAATACCGCCCGCTGATTTTTTACTTGTACGAATGGGTTTGCCAAAATGTTACTATGGAATGAAAAGATTTCAATAGGTGGGACAGATTTCCATGGGCGGGGGGACAGGTCAATTTACGATGCTGTTATAGCTTTTGTAAAGACAATTTGATTACCGGTATGTTGCATAAGTGTGAATAATGTTTACGGAAGGGTGTTTCGGGGATATTAAAGTCCACTCCCATCCAGGCGGCTTTCTTCTATGGTCGGATACCCGCCAACAACCACCCGTTTTAAAAAATGTGGAGTGCTGTGGAAACAACGCTCGCAGACCGGTAGAAAGCCAACATGAGAAAACATGATCTACCTTAAAAAGATGATGGTATTGATCCGCCAACGGGAGACGGAAATATTTACCCGATACTCATTATTATAATATTTTTGTTAAAGGGTCAGGCTAATGGAAACCGTAAATTCAGGTAAAGCCTATTTTAAACGATTGATTCCCGAAATTATTCCGCAACGAATAAAGTCTTATCTTTTGGGTTCAATAATTTTACCGCTTTCGTCATTTATTTAAACCACTACATTCAATGTATACATCAAGAAGAAATTTTCTAAAAAAAACTGCGCTGGCTTTAGCCGGTACCACTGTATTGTCCAATGAACTATTTGCCGCGATAAACCCGGGTGAGTTGCTGGGCATACAACTATACAGTATACGCGATGATATGAAAAGCGATCCGCTTGGCAGTCTTAAAAAGGTGGCGGCAATGGGATATAAACACGTAGAGCACGCCAATTATGTAAACAGAAAACTGTACGGATATAGTGCCGTGGAATTTAAAAAAATACTCGACAGTCTTGGCTTAAAGATGCCAAGCGGGCATACCGTAATGGGTAAGCAACATTGGGACGCCGCTAAGAATGATTTTACAGATGAATGGAAAATGACTGTAGAAGATGCAGCCACTTTAGGGCAACAAATAGTGATCAGCCCATGGCTGGATGAAAGTCTCCGCAAAACATACGATGATATGAAACGTTATATGGATGTATTCAATAAAAGCGGTGAACTGTGTAAAAAATCAGGGATGAAGTTTGGATATCATAATCATGATTTTGAATTTAGCCAAAAGCTCAATGGCATAACTGTTTTTGATATACTTCTTCAAAATACCGATCCATCATTGGTAGTACAGCAACTGGATATTGGAAATATGTACAATGCCGGTGCAAAAGCGCTTGATATTATGAAGAAATACCCGGGCAGGTTTGAATCCATGCACGTGAAAGATGAAATAAAATCAACAGGGGGACACGATCCTTACGAAAGTACGATCCTGGGCAAAGGTGTTATCCCGGTAAAAGAGATAATTGACCTGGGCAGAAAATCCGGGACCAAACATTTTATTATTGAGCAGGAATCTTACCAGGGGAAAACGCCTATGGAAAGCATAACCGAAGATCTGAAGATCATGAAGAAATGGGGTTATTGATAAAACCAGATTCATTCCTTTTAATACAAATACGGCCACAAAATAATACTTTCTCATTCAATCTTCCTTTTTATAAGGAAGGAGGGCAATTTTTTTCACCTTTAATAGTTCAATGGAAGAGCTTACGCTGAAAATTGCCGGTACCCGATATTTTCTAATACTAAGCATATGCAACATAATGCTGTATATGATTGTCAAACAGAAAGTTGAGTTAATTAAATAAATTTTGAAAGCATTGGTATGGAAATAGATGTTTTAAATCGGTGCGCAAAGCTTTGCTTTTATAACATAAGGAATAATATATTTATAAAAATAATAATTCTTTATATTTAATGAAACCTTTATCCGTTGTTATCATTACATTCAACGAAGAAAAAAACATTGCCAGGTGCCTGGAAAGTGTAAAGGATCTTGCAGATGAGATTGTTGTTGTGGACTCTTTATCAGAGGATCATACCAGGGGTATCTGCCGGCAATATGGAGTGCGGTTTATTGAGCAGCCTTTTTTGGGCTATATCGAACAAAAGAATTTTGCACTTCAACAGGCAAAGTATGACCATGTGTTGTCGTTGGATGCCGATGAGGCGTTGGATGAAACGCTTTACAATGCAATATCTTCTGCAAAGCAGGAAGGATTTCCTTACGATGGATACGCAATGAACCGTTGCGCCAATTACTGCGGCAAATGGATAAGGCATGGTAAATGGTACCCGGATAGAAAACTGCGTATACTGAACAGGCAAAAAGGGAAATGGGGAGGCGTTAATCCCCACGATAAGATTGAAATGGATGCCGGAGCCAGCATTTGCCGTTTACCCGGAGACATCCTGCATTATACGTATTATACCATTGAGGAGCATATATCGCAGATGAACCGCTTTACCACCATACAGTCGGAAGCCATGTTGAAAAAAGGAAAAAGATCAACTATATTTCATGTCATTTTTAATCCGCTCGCCGCTTTTGTTACAGGTTATATTTTTAGAAGAGGATTTTTAGATGGTGTGGATGGCTTTTTGATTGCAAAAAGTGTTGCTTATCAAACCCTGCTCAAATATGTAAAGCTTTTACAACTTCAGCGGAAGCATAATATGAGCTAACCCATTGTTGGGAAGGCAGAAGAAAATTGGGAAAAATATTTTGATATAACAATTAACCGGTTATTATTAAACCTTATCACTCTTGTTTTGTTTCCACAACCGGTAACCTATAAATCCCACCACAGCAAAAGGTGTAACCATAAGATACAGGATACCCGCGTTTAATGCCTTAGCCGGCTTTTCACCCATTTGCTGTGCTGTTTTAGTACAAATAGAACATTGCGCGGAAGCAGCAACAGTACTCAGCACCATCAAAACTATACCCAGCAAAATAGCTGTCATCCTTTTCATTTGCATTGCCTTATCAATTGAAGTGCTAAGGTACAACGAATGCGGGTATGTTCCCAATCGGGGCCCGGTAATACCCTTGGCACAACAAAATTATTATTTGTTGCATCTTATTGATCTCCCATTAATTTTGCAGTTATGAGGATAGCAATAGCGCAGCAAAATTATCATATCGGCAATTTTGAAAGTAACGTAAAGAAAATCATAACTGCCATTGAACAGGCTAAAACCGCCGGAGCCGAACTGGTGGTTTTCTCCGAATTAAGCGTTTGCGGGTATCCCCCGCGCGATTTCCTGGAATTTGATGATTTTATAAATGAATGCTACGCTTCGGTTGAAGAAATAAAACTACATACTGAAGGTATAGGCGTCATTATCGGGGCTCCTCAAAGAAACCCCAATCCTCTCGGTAAAGATCTTTTTAACACAGCATGGCTGCTGTACAACAGGGAAATATCGGGCGTAGCGCATAAAACATTGTTGCCTACCTATGATGTATTTGATGAAAACCGGTATTTTGAACCTTCATTTGAGTGGAATGTAATCCCTTTCAAAAACCATCGCATTGCCCTTACCATTTGTGAAGATGTGTGGAACCTGGGGGACAATCCCTTATACCGTATTTGCCCGATGGATATACTGGCCAAACAACAGCCCGATATCATGATCAATATTTCGGCATCTCCTTTTGACTATGATCATGATGAAGACCGTAAAGAAGTAGCAAAAGCCAATGTGCTGAAGTATCATCTTCCTTTAGTGTATTGCAATGCTGTTGGCTCCCAAACGGAAATTGTATTTGACGGGGGCAGCCTCGTATATGACGAAAAGGGTAACCTGCTGAAAGAAATGGAATACTTTGAAGAAGCGTTCAGCATAATAGATATAGCGCAGCCCGGTAATCAACCCGTACAACAAAATGAGGTAGAGGGTCAGCAACCTGCAGTTATCTCTGGCCAAACCGACAAAGAAATGCGTGTTTCCAAAATTAAGGATCCCGATAAGATCATTGATTTTCTTACGGCCGGTAATAATATCCGCCAGATACACGATGCGCTTATATTGGGCATACGGGATTATTTCAGTAAAATGGGGTTTTCAAAAGCTATATTGGGCAGCAGTGGCGGTATAGACAGTGCAGTGGTGCTGGCCCTGGCTTGTGAAGCATTGGGTGCAGACCATGTTCGCGCTATTTTAATGCCGTCTCCATTTTCATCCGGTCATTCTGTACAGGATGCCGAACAACTCAGTAAAACACTGGGCAATCCTTATGATATTATCCCCATTAAAGATGTTTATGATACTTTTCTTACTACTTTAAAACCTGTTTTTAAAGACCTGCCATTCAGCGTTGCGGAAGAAAATATCCAGAGCCGGTCGCGTGGAAATCTTTTAATGGCCATTGCCAATAAATTTGGATATATATTATTAAACACTTCCAATAAAAGTGAGCTGGCAACCGGTTATGGTACTTTATATGGCGATATGGCCGGTGGGTTAAGTGTACTGGGCGATGTATATAAAATGCAGGTGTACGCCCTGGCAAAATATATTAACCGTGATAAAGAGGTCATCCCTATTCATATCATTACCAAAGCCCCTTCGGCAGAGTTACGTCCCAATCAGAAAGACAGTGATAGTTTGCCCGACTACAATGTATTGGATAAAGTATTGTATCAATATATTGAGAAAAGGCAGGGACCAAACGAAATCATAGCTATGGGTATTGATGCTGCACTGGTAAACAGGATATTGAAGCTTGTAAATATAAATGAATACAAACGCAACCAGTTTTGTCCTGTCATACGGGTAAGTTCAAAAGCTTTTGGCGTAGGCAGGAGAATGCCGATTGTGGGAAAATATTTAAGCTGATCCGCCGAAAAAATTCGTATTTGCCTTAAAGATTTTAGATATTTACCTACTATGTGCGGCATTGCCGGTATTATATCACCCAACCCTGCGTCAATTACTACCCACCGTTTAAAAAAAATGGCGGATGCTATAGCACATCGTGGTCCTGATGGTGAAGGATTCTGGATCAGTCGGGATGGCACAGTTGGTTTTGCGCACCGGAGGCTATCCGTTATTGATTTGAGTGAAGCCGCCGCGCAACCCATGCATTATACTTCCGGAGGGTTCCCAGCATCAACTCAACGATATACCATAACCTATAACGGAGAACTCTATAATTTTCCCGAAATAAAAGAACAACTCGCCTCCAAAGGATATACTTTTAGCACCGGCTCAGATACAGAAGTAATACTGGCGGCATACGATTGCTATAAAGAAGAATGCCTGCAGTTCTTTGACGGGATGTTCGCTTTTGCTATTTGGGATGAGAAGAATCAAACTCTTTTTACAGCAAGAGACCGGTTTGGTGAAAAACCATTTTTTTATTATTTGGATGAACCTGGTAGCACTTTTCTTTTTGCCAGTGAAATGAAGGCTTTATGGGCAGCCGGAATTGAAAAAACTGTAGAGGAAGAGGCGTTACTATATTATATCGGCTTAGGTTTTACACAGTTTCCGGTTGAGAAACAACGGACATTCTATAAAAACATATACGCGCTTCCCCCTGCCCATTATATGAAATGGCAGGTTAAACGCAGTCGTATTACAGCCTGCCGTTACTGGGATATTGATAAAGACGATATTAACCCCTGTAACGAAAAAGAAGGGGTAGAAAAATTCAGATCGCTTTTTTTTACCTCTGTTAAAAGAAGGCTAAGAAGCGATGTGCCCATTGGAACCAGTCTGAGCGGTGGACTGGATAGCTCTTCCATTGCAAGTGCCATACATATCCTGCTTCCCAACAATACAAATTATAAAAGCTTTTCGGCCGTTTTTCCGGGTTATGAAAAAGATGAGTCGAAGCACATACAGGAGATTGTATCTGCATTTGCCCTTACCAATTTTACAGTTTCGCCTACCCATTCCTGTTTGATTGATAGCCTGGAAAGGCTTTGTTATTATCATGAGCAACCCATAGGCTCATCCAGCGTATTTACACAGTATGCCGTTTGCCAACTGGCAGGCCGGCATGGTATTAAAGTACTGTTAGACGGACAGGGCGCCGATGAAACAATAGGCGGGTATTCCAAATATATACACTGGTGGCTCCAGGAACTGGTAAGCCGCAAAAAATTTATACAGTTTAAAAAAGAAAAAAAAGCCTTAACAGATAACAACATGCCTTTTGAGTGGGGCTATAAAAACTATATGGCTGCCTGTGCGCCGGGACTTACAGCAATAACACTTCAAAAAAGGGAACAAAAAAGGCTTAATATCAATAATGAAATTGAACCGGCTTTTATGCGGGCATTTAATAACGGGGATTGTTCCTGCAAACCCTTTGTAAGCAGACTAAACGACGTGTTGTATTACAATACCATGCAAAACGGGCTGGACGAACTATTGTGTTATGCAGACCGTAATTCGATGGCGCACGGATTAGAGCTGCGGTTGCCGTTTCTTAGCCATAAACTGGTGGAATTCCTTTTCTCCATGCCGGGTCACTATAAAATACGGGAGGGTTATACCAAATGGGTTCTGCGGGAAAGTATAAAAAAAGAATTGCCTGCAACCATTACCTGGAGAAAAGATAAAATTGGTTTTGAACCTCCTCAAATGCAATGGATGAATCAACCTTCATTACAGGACTGTATACATGATGCTAAACAAAAACTTTCGGCTGCAGGCATTCTCAAAAAAGATGTGCTGAACATTTCTGTTCGTCCCCGGTCTGCTTATGATTCAGAAAACAGT
Organism: Agriterribacter humi; assembly: GCF_009192765.1. Classification (GTDB taxonomy): domain Bacteria; phylum Bacteroidota; class Bacteroidia; order Chitinophagales; family Chitinophagaceae; genus Agriterribacter; species Agriterribacter humi. The sequence goes on from NZ_VOHQ01000004.1 coordinate 206,421, forward strand.
GATTGGCGTTATCTTATTGCGGCTACATTGCTGCATTTAAAATAGCCTTCCAATATTTATTTTTGTTTCCGGAGCGTTTCATATACCTCGCTATTACCGTAAGCATCCGTCTTAATAGTATACCAATTCTTACTGTCTTCCATTTTTACAAAATAAGCAACATTCTCTCCGGATGTAATTTCGGTAACGCCAAAAAGCGATTTCTTTGCATAACTCCTTTTAAGTTCCGACAAAATATTCATGGGCAATAATGAAGGTTTGTAAAAACGCATAGAACCGGTAATTTTGCCATTCTTATTATAGTAAACAATATACCTTACGTCCGACTGCAAAAAGCGAACGGAGTATTCGCCTTTGGCTTCATGCCAGCTTACATTTTCGGCCGCAGTAAAAGTTTCGTGGAACGCTTTAAGTACTTTTTCGCTAACGGAGGGAGCGTTGGCATACACACCTGCCGACATCAGGGCAACAATAGCAAGAACAAATATCTTTTTCATAACATTACATTTACTTGGATAATTAAATCATTTTGACGAAACAAAAATAGAACGCCATTATTCATTCAAAAATTATACTACGCCGGTGGATTGATCAAGATAAGATGGTATTTACCTTATAGTAATGTTGCGTGTATACAACAATATATGCATCGCGTAAAACCCTTTACACCAAAGCCTTTCAAAAAATGTTGCAGATTGTTACGCGAGGCCGGTTAAGTTTCTGTTAAACTGGAATTCCGGAAAATAACTTGATAAGTTGAAACTCGTTTCATTTCCTCATCTTTGCATTTCATCTTATTCACGATATGAAATCAGCTACAAAATTTATTCATGCGGGCGTGCATCCTGATCCTTCCACAGGCGCTATTATGACACCCATTTTTCAAACATCAACTTTTGTTCAGGATGGCCCCGGTAAACATAAAGGATATGAATATGCCCGCACACAAAATCCTACCCGCACCCAATTGCAAAACGCACTGGCTGCATCGGAAAACGGGGAGTATGGCATTAGCTTTGGCAGCGGGCTTGCAGCAACAGATACACTGCTTAAGCTTTTTAAACCGGGTGATGAAATTATAAGTACCAACGATTTATATGGCGGCACTTACAGGCTAATGAGGAAAGTTTGGGAGACTTACGGCTTAAAATTTAAATTTATTGACATGAGCAATGCTGACAATATCAGCAAACATGTTACGCCTGCCACTAAAATGATCTGGGTAGAAACACCTACTAATCCCTTAATACGGATCATTGATATTAAAGCCTGTGCGGCTATTGCAAAAAAAGCAGGCGCCCTGCTGGCAGTGGATAATACTTTCGCGTCACCTTACCTGCAAAACCCGCTCGATCTGGGAGCGGATATGGTAATGCATTCCGCAACCAAATATATTGGCGGGCATAGTGATGTTGTGCATGGATGTATTATCACCAGTAATAAAGAGATAGCAGACCAGTTGTATTTTTTACAAAATGCATGTGGCGCCGTGCCCGGCCCGCAGGATTGCTTTCTTTTATTGCGTGGATTGAAAACACTGCATGTGCGCATGCAAAGGCACTGCGAAAACGGAGAACAAATCGCTCATTTCCTCCGCCAGCACTCCAAAGTGGCCAAAGTGCACTGGTGCGGATTTGAAGATCACCCCAATTATGCTATAGCCAAAACGCAAATGCGCGGCTTTGGTGGTATGATCAGTTTTGAACTGAAAGATAACACGGTAGCCGCAGCGGAAAAAGTATTATCATCCACAAAGCTCTTCGCCTGTGCAGAATCGTTAGGTGGTGTAGAATCGCTGATCGGCCATCCGGCCAGTATGACACATGCTTCCATTCCACGGGAAGAAAGAATAGCGAACGGCCTGGTGGATTCACTCATCCGCCTGAGCGTAGGCATTGAAGATGCGGAAGACCTTATAGAAGACTTAAAGCAGGCATTAGGATAATGCAAATGAATTTGCCTCCACATCTCAGAGATTTCATGAACAGGAAGGTGGATGAGTACAATCAGTCTTCCTTTATTGTCAGTGATCCCATCTGTGTGCCCCATGCTTTTACAAAAAAACAGGATATAGAAATCGCCGCATTATTTGCCGCTATTTTAGCCTGGGGGAACCGTACTACCATTATCGCCAAAAGCAAAGCCTTAATGCAGGCAATGGATAATGCGCCGCACGATTTTTGCCTGCATGCAGGTGAACCGGAATTGAAAAGACTGATGCTATTTAAACACAGAACGTTTAATGCAACAGACATTTTGTATTTCGTTGAATTTCTAAAATACCATTATACGCATTGCGATTCTTTGGAAACAGCTTTTACCCAATGGATGCGCCCTGACGATCTTACCACCGAAAATGCAATGCGCGGTTTTTATCATTACTTCTTTTCCCTCCCCGATGCACCGCCGCGTACCCGCAAACATATAGCCACTCCGGATAAAAAATCTACCTGCAAAAGGTTGAATATGTTTTTAAGATGGATGGTAAGAAATGACGACAGGGGTGTTGATTTTGGTATATGGAAAAATATTTCCCCTTCCCAGCTCATTTGCCCTGTTGATGTACATGTAGCCCGTGTGGCCAAACGTTTTAATATGGTGTCGCGCCATCAAACCGACTGGCTTACGGCTTTGGAATTAACAGTATGTTTACGGCAGTTTTGTGCTGAAGACCCTGTAAAATATGATTTCGCATTATTTGGATTGGGCGTTGTTGAAAAATTTTAATCATGGATAACCAGGCATTACTAACCGCGCTGCAAAAGGAATTATCATTAGAATTGTATGACCAGCTAAATGAAAAGGAACTGCAATTGCGGGTACAGGAAAAAGTGAATGAACTGATTGAGCACGATTTTGGGAAACTGGTGAATATATTGTACCGCATAGATGTGAGTGAACAAAAGTTAAAGCAATTATTAGAATCAAACGATGATAAAGACGCGGCAGCTATTATTGCCGGCTTAATCATAGAACGGCAAATGGAAAAAATAAAAAGCCGTCATGATACCAGGCATTTTGACAACACTAATGATACAGAAGACAAATGGTAATTGCTCTTAAAACAAATGCACAAATGATCGTTTACGGAATACCCAATTGCGATACCACACAAAAAGCAATAGCCTGGCTGAAAAAAAGGAAAATAAACTTTGCATTCCACAACTACAGGGAAGCAGGCATAACAGCCGTCAAATTGAATGAATGGAGTAAACTGGCAGGGTGGGAAAAAATTCTCAATAAAAAAAGTACCACATGGCGAAGCTTAGCACCCGAACAGCAGGCAGCAGTAACCAGTCAGAAAGCGGCAGTGCAGGTAATGCTTAGTCATCACAGCATCATTAAGCGCCCTGTTATTGAGTATAACAACAAAATAGTAACTGGTTACAATGATGCGCTATATCAACAGGAGTTCAAATAGTACTATTGCTTAGTAAATTGTATTGTGCCTTATCATATATAATCCACCTGGCCCGGTTGATGATCGTAGCATATGCATTTTGTATTTCGTTTTGCTACCTTACATTAAAATTTTCCTGCCAATTAATCGCGTTCAGCATGTTTTGCAGTATATCCTTTGCCTCATACACAGAACTAAAATTGGACCGTAGTGACCGGGGCGGAACCTTAAAACCGCAACCTGTAATTCGCTGCGCTTCACAAACCGTAAGCGCAATCATGCATGAAAGCAAAAGTAAAAATCGTTTGTGGATGGTGCTTTTTTAAAATAATACAGGATTTCCTTTTAAAAATAAAGGGAAGCTTTATTAAAGCTCCGATAACAAAGGATTAACGAAAAAGTGAAGTTAAACGCTTGTTTAATTTAAACGTTTGTTTAATTTTGCGCCCGAAATAAATCGTTTATGAAGGATAAAAGAGTGCATATACTGGATTCAGCAGAACTACTTTTTGCAGAAAAAGGCTTTGATGGTACTTCAGTTAGAGATATAGCGGGGCATGCAGGAGTGAATCTTGCCATGATCTCCTATTATTTCGGTTCAAAAGAAAAGTTGCTGGTAGCACTTATTGCGCACAGGTCAAGTTATACGCATGGTATTCTGGAAGAGCTGAATAAAGACGAAAAGCTTTCTCCCTGGGATAAAATTGAAAGACTTGTTGATCTGTATGTAGACAAGATTGTAAATAATTATAAGTTTCATTGCATTATGACAATGCATCTGCCTACCATACAATCAGATGACATCAGGGAAATGATCACCGATATTAAGCTTAAAAATTTTGAACAGGTAAAAAGGATTATTGCAGAAGGGCAAAAAAAGAAAGTATTCAGAAAAGTAGATATGGAACTTACGGTTGGCTGTGTGATGGGAACAATTACACAGGTTACTTTATCTAAAAGCCTGTATTGCCGGTTAATGCATATTGATAAAAATGATGAAGAAGGTTACAGGAAAAAAATGATCCCCAAAATAAAAGCACATCTTAAAGAATTGCTGAAAGCCCACCTGGATATAAAAAATCAGAATTAAAAATCTTCAACTACAGCACAGCATGAAAAAAATGGCAGCCGTATTGCTTTTTTGGATAACAGGCTTTATTCAACTATCCGCACAAACCAAAACATTGAGTCTTCGTGATGCAGTGACAATGGGCATACAAAACAGCAAACAGCTAAGGCTGGCAGCGCATGAAATTGAACAGGCGTTATCGCAGGCAGAGCAAGCCAAAGATGCTTCACTCCCATCGGCCGAAATAAGCGTCGGCTATAACCATGCTTTAATGCTTTCACAAACGTTTCATCTTCCTGCCGCTAATGGCAATGACCCGCAAAAGTTAAGTTTTCCTTTCGACAATACATTGTACCAGTCTACACTCAGCATTAACCAACCCATTTTTGCGGGTAACCAACTCCGTTATGCCAGGCAGTCGGCAGACCTTTTGCTGCAAATGAGCAAACTCAATGCTGAAGCGGATAAAGATGAAGTGATTTTTACCATTATTCAATCGTATATCAATTATTATAAACTTCGGCAGAACCAAAAGATCCTTGCACAAAATCTTGAAGACATAGAAAATAAGCTCGTTGAAATTAAAAAATTTGAAGCCCAGGGGCTGGCTACAAAAAACGATGTGCTGAGGTTTGAGCTTGAAAAATCGAATATGAAGCTCAATGCAATTGAACTGGATAATAACCGCAAAATTGTTAACTACAACCTGAACGTATTGTTAGGCTTGCCCGAGAGCACTGTTATTGTGGAAGAGCACATCAACTACAGTCTGGGAGAAAATGACCCGTTTGAAAATTTCCTGCTTCAGGCACTGAAAGACCGCAAGGAACTAACTGAACTGCAATACCGGTTGAAACTCACAGACATCAGCATTAAAAAAACACAGGATGAAAAACTACCAACGGTAAGCGCTGGTGGCAATTTGTATTTTATTAACCCTTCCGGAAATATTATTCCCAAAAATGGTAGCTACCTGGCGCCCTTTGTAGTGGGTATAAGTGTAGGGTGGGACATTGGCAGCCTGTATAAAAATAAAAACAAATTGACTGAATCAAAAATTCAGAAACAGGAGGAAGCTGATAAGTATGAGATAACCAAAGACAGGATCAAAACGGAAGTGAACCAAAGTTACCTGCAGTATAAACAGGCGCTGGAAAAAATAACTGTGCTGCAGGAAGCCATTGTGCAGGCAACCGAAAATGAAAGGATAATGGAATCGAAGTTCCGCAACAATTTAGCCACCACTACCGATCGCATTGATGCGCAAACCCTGCTATACCAGGCACGTATCAATTTAGAGCTTTCAAAATCAGATGCTACTGCTGCATATTATATGCTTCTTAAATCAACGGGGCATATTCAACTTTAACCAATCCGACCAAAAGCTTAAAAAAATTATATGAGCAATAAAAAACAACAGAAGAAATACAAAGGCAAAAAAATCATATTTCCTGTTATTCTTGCAGCAGTACTGGTATTGGCCGTAGTATTTACATTAAAGGAATATTTCTATTTCCAGGCACATGAGGTAACAGACAATGCCCAGGTTGATGCCGACATCAGCCCGGTTATTTCGCGTGTAAGCGGTTATGTAAAAGAGATCAGGTTTGCCGATAACCAGGAGGTGAAAGCAGGCGATACCCTGGTAATCCTCGATGACAGGGATTTTAAAATAAAATTGCAACAGGCGCAAGCCGCTTTGGCCTCTGCCAGACAATCGGTAACCGTATCCCGTTACGCCATACAGGAAGCCGAATCTAATATTGCAACTGCCCAGGCAAATGTAAAAGCTGCTAAAGTAAAAGTATGGAAGACCACCGAAGATTTCAACCGCTATAAAAATCTGTACGATGATCATGCCATTACTAAAGCACAATATGACGCGGTGAAGGCAGAGAAGGAATCGGCTGAAGCGGCCTTGCTTGTTGCACAAACCCAGGTACCGGTAATCCATAAAAAAGTAAGCACCAACGAGCAGGAAGCAATGGCAACCGCCTCCAATATCGCCGGCAGGCAGTCTGATGTAGATTTTGCGAGGCTGCAATTATCATACACGGCTATTATTGCTCCTGCAGATGGCATTGCTTCCAAACGCAATATACAACTGGGTCAACTGGTACAGGCAGGCCAGTCTTTGCTTGCTGTAGTAAACGATAAGGGTTTGTATATCACGGCTAATTTTAAAGAAACGCAAATGGAACACCTGAAGATTGGAGAAAAAGTAGACATCACTGTTGATGCTTATCCGGATTCGCCGGTTCATGGGAGTGTGGAATCTTTTGCCGGCGCTACAGGCGCTAAATTTTCACTGCTGCCGCCCGATAATGCCACAGGCAATTTTGTGAAAGTAGTACAGCGTGTACCGGTAAGGATAAAACTTGATTCCAGCCCTGCTTTTAATACAGCCCTGCGCCCGGGGATGAGTGTAAAAGTAATTGTACATACTAAATAGTGGTAAGTAGTAAGTGGTGAGTAGTAAATACAGGGTTTGGTTAAACACAAAAAATACTCAAAGAAAAAGCAATGGCAGAGCATGGCTTAAGAAAATGGATCATTACAATTACAGTAATAATGGCTTCATTACTGGAATTGATTGATACTACTATTGTAAATGTGGCTTTACCCCAGATCATGGGCAACCTGGGCGCAACGCTTGAAGATGCGGGATGGCTGGTAACAGGTTATGCAGTAGCGAATGTAATCGTATTACCCATGTCGGGCTGGCTGGGTGACAGGTTTGGAAGAAAGAATTATTTCATGGCATCCATTATACTTTTCACCATTGCTTCCATACTTTGCGGCAATGCCACCGGCTTGTATGAATTGATTGTTTTCAGGATTTTGCAGGGCCTGGCAGGAGGAGGGCTGCTTTCTACAGCGCAGGCTATACTTATAGAAACCTGGCCCCGTGAAGAAGTGGGCATGGCTACCGCCTTGTTTGGACTGGGAGCGGTGGTAGGACCAACCGTGGGGCCAACTATTGGAGGATACATTACAGATCATTTTAATTGGCCCTGGATTTTTTATGTAAATATCCCGGTGGGTGCATTGGCAGCATTCCTGGTTTCGATGTTCGTAAAAGAATCTCCCCAATATGCCAAAGGGCAACCGATTGACTGGTGGGGGATCGCCTTCCTGGCCATTGGTGTGGGAAGTTTACAGGTGGTGCTGGAAAAAGGAGAATCCGAAGACTGGCTTGCTACTCCTTACATTGCGGTGCTTATAGTAAGCACTATTGTTGCCGCTGTTGCTTTTATATGGCGTGAGCTCAGTACGGATCACCCGGTAGTGAATTTCAAAATACTAAGATTCCGCAGTTTTTCTGTAGGCATATTAACTTCCTTTGCCCTGGGATTTGCTTTATATGGGTCCGTATTTATCTTCCCTGTATTCTGTCAAAATTTACTTGGGTTTTCTGCACAACAAACAGGAGAATTGTTATTTCCCGGAGGTATGGCAACCATATGCATGATGCCAGTTGTTGGAATGATGCTTAAACGTGGAATACCGGCGCAGTTGATGTCTACCATAGGATTTGTATTATTCTTCATTTTTAGCTGGATGTTATCTAATTCTACACTGGAATCGGGTACCGGCAATTTCTTTTGGCCGCTTATTATACGCGGAATTGGAATGAGCCTGCTGTTTGTACCATTAACTACCCTTGCTATACAGGATCTTCATGGAAAAGATATTGGCCAGGGTGCGGGTCTCAACAATATGATGCGCCAACTCGGTGGCTCTTTTGGAATCGCTATTCTTACTACCCTCATTCATATTAAAAGCGGGATCAACAGAAATATTTTACTGGAAAATATCAATCCCTATAACCCGGCATTTGCAGAAAAACAACAGGCGTTTATACAAGGCTTTCAAAGTAAAGGCTACAGCGCTTTTGATGCGCAACAAATGGCCAACAAGGCCGTTGAAGGTTCGGTGATCAAACAAACGATGCTGGTAACCTACGATAATATATACTTACTGGTGGGCGTATTTGTGCTTTGCTGTATTCCGCTGGTATACCTGCAGAAATTTAAAAAGAATGTGGCTTTACCTGTGGATGCACATTAACAGTTCAAAGCATAGAAGTATTACTTAATAATAATCTTTTGGTTTTTTTGAAAATTGCGGCCGGTCAACCGGATGATATACATCCCTTTTTGCAAAGCGGGTAATACAATAGAAAAATAGCCACTTGCTCCATTCATTTCCTTTGTTAAAACCGGTTTGCCTGCTACAGTAAAGAGCTGTACTCTATCTATCCGTTTCCCCGAATTAATATCCAGTCTTCCGGCAGTAATGATGGTAGGATAAATTTTTACATCGGTTGCTATTGCATTGTTTATGCTGATAACGGCAGAATAATTTCCGGTGCCATCAGCGTCAATAATATATAACCGGTAAAATATTTTACCTTCTGTAATGGTATAATGCCTGAAACTATACTCAGCTCCACTAATATTATTGGATGCATTTACTGCTCCTGCGCTACTGAATTCATTTCCGTTGCTGCTGTATTCAATTACAAATTTTTCAACGGTTTGTTCCGTTGCCGTCGTCCAGCTCAATTCATTATAGCCACCATCCGTTTCGCGGCCCGAAAAATGGGTAAGGGTGAGTGGTGTAGCTTCCAACGGGATTATTTTATATACAGCATTTTCAGTGAGGGCTGCCGCATATAAGGTTCCATCCTGTATTTCACTAATACTGGATATACCTGTCTTTAAAGCCGGCTGCGTATTTACAATATTAAAGTTATCATTAACATGCTGAATCGTCCATACGGTACCCGAATAATAATCGGTAACAAAATAATATCCCTGTAAAGTTGCAAATTCATCACCCCTGTATACATAACCGCCTACCACTGAACTTCCGTCCTCCGGATTATCATATTCAAAAACAGGAATCACTTTACCTGGTGGATCGCAAACCGGGTCAACATCTGTATTTTGAACAGTTCCTTCGTAGCAACGCCAGCCATAATTGGCGCCGGATGAGCCCGTTTCCCGGAAGTTCACTTCCTCTTTTTTACCCTGTCCAACATCGCCGATCCATACATCACCCGTTGAGCGGTCGAAGCTCCAGCGAAAGGGATTGCGCAGGCCAATGGCCCACAGCTCCGTTGTTACAGGCGTTGCATCTACATTCATGCGGATCATCTTCCCCAGTAATGAGGCGGGGTTTTGCGCATTGTTATCCGGATCATTGGCGCCACCTCCATCACCGGTGGCGAAATATAAGTAATTAATCCCCTCTTCAGTGCGAAACTGCAAATGACCGCCATTGTGATTGGCAAAAGATTTTGGTATTGTTACTAAAGGTGCGACAGGATTGGGATTGGGTTCGGCAATATCTGGATTGGAAGAAACGATGTAACGGGCAACAGTAACCGACCCCTCAGCATTTGTATAATAAACAAAAAAGTACCCATTACTTGCATAGTTGGGATGAAAGGCTATGCTCAGGAGCCCGCGTTCTCCATTCGATGTAATAATTGTGCTGATATCAAGAAAAGGAGTTTCCAGAACCTCCGATCCATTCCATATTTTAATAGTGCCGCCCTTTTCAACGATAAACAATCTGCCGGGAGCATCTCCCGGCGCTGAAGCAATTTCCATGGGTGACGAAAGCCCTGAACTGATCAGTGGTTCGTAAGTAATCGCCGGCTGTGAGCGGGCAATAGTTTGGAAAAAGAGAATAAGCGCCGGTAAAAAAGCAATTTGCAGGTAGCGAAAATGTTCTTTCCTCATACCAGTAGCATTTAAAAAAGAAAACGTCACAAATACAGTGCCGTTCGAAAATATGAGCTACAGGTGGGAGTTGTCTCAAAAGCGATTATTGAAGACATATAGCAGGATGTTCACAAAAAAAGCGCTGAAAAATCAGCGCCTTCGAATATTTAATGACCATTATATTTACTTGCTCAAATGCATACTCCTTTCCTTATACAGTGTTCTGAAATAAGGATCGCGTAAGTCCTTTATAAAGCGGATGGCTTCGCCGGTTGATTTCATTTCCGGGCCCAGCTCTTTATTTACACCGGGAAACTTATCAAAACTAAAAACGGGTTCTTTAATAGCAAACCCTTTCAGATTCTTCTTAAAGGTCAGATCTTTCAACTTCACTTCTTCCAGCATTACTTTTGTAGCTATATTAAGATAAGGTATCTGGTAGGCTTTGGCTATGAACGGCGTAGTGCGGGAAGCCCTGGGATTGGCTTCTATAACATATACCACCCCGTCTTTAATAGCAAATTGTATATTGATGAGCCCGCGGATATCCAGCGACCGGGCAATCTTTTCTGAATAGAACTCCATTGTGGTTACTTCCAGCGGACTGAGGTTGAAAGCAGGCAATACGGCATGGCTGTCGCCGCTATGTATACCCGCCGGCTCTATATGCTCCATTACGCCCATTACATGAAAGGTTTCGCCATCATAAATAGCATCTACTTCCGCTTCCTGGCAACGGTCAAGGAAATGATCAATCAGGATTTTATTCCCGGGAAGATGTTTTAATAAACTCAGTACACCTTTTTCCAGTTCTTCGTCATTTAATACAATCCGCATTCTTTGTCCACCCAACACATAACTCGGCCTTACCAGCACCGGGTAGCCCACTTCTTTGGCTACCTCAATGGCATCATCCGCATCGTAGGCTGTACCATAATTGGGGTAAGGAATGCCCAATTCTTTTAAAAGATCGCTAAAACGTCCCCTGTCTTCGGCAATATCCATATTGTCGAAAGAGGTACCTATAATACGGATGCCTTTTTCATGCAGTCGTTTGGCTAATTTCAATGCGGTTTGTCCGCCCAACTGTACAATTACGCCCACAGGCTTTTCATATTCTACGATCTCCCATAAATGTTCCCAGAATACGGGCTCGAAATACAGCTTATCCGCAATATCAAAGTCAGTTGAAACGGTTTCCGGATTACAATTTACCATGATAGCTTCATAACCACATTCCTTTATGGCCAGCAACCCGTGTACACAGCAATAGTCAAACTCAATACCCTGACCTATCCGGTTGGGGCCGGAACCTAAAACCAATACAGATCCTTTGGCACTTTTAGAAGTTGCGCTGCCCGGATGCACAATACTTTCATTGTGCACAACACCGGCTTTTGCGTTTCCTGAAACAGAATGCGCCTCAAAACTGGAGTAGAAATAAGGTGTTTTGGCTTCAAACTCGGCGGCACAGGTATCCACCATCTTATATACACGGGTCAATCCCATCTTTTTCCTGCGCTCATAAATATCCTCGTCTTTCCCATCTTTCATAATCCGGCAGATCTGTTCATCGCTGAACCCGTTGTGTTTGGCTTCAATCAGCAGATCATCGGGTAAGGACTGCCGGTTGTACTGCGCTATTTTTTTCTCGATATTTACAATTTGCTGGATCTGGTAAATAAACCAGCGGTCAATGCGGGTAGCTTCACAAATAGATTTTACGCTTACCCCCATCATCAGGGCATCTTTAATACGGAAGATCCTGTCCCACTTGGGTGTTTTTAAATATTCCACAATTTCGTCAGACCGCATCATGCTTTTTCCGTAATAACCCAGGCCCACCGCTTCATTCTCGAGGCTCTGACATGCTTTTTGAATGGCTTCGGTAAAACTGCGGCCGATTGACATTACTTCGCCCACGGATTTCATCTGCAGCCCCAATGTATCATTGGCGCCTTTAAACTTATCGAAATTCCACCGGGGTACTTTTACAATTACATAGTCGAGTGTTGGCTCAAAATAAGCCGAAGTAGACTGGGTGATCTGGTTTTTGAGCTCATCTAAATTATAACCAATAGCCAGCTTGGCAGCTATTTTAGCAATAGGGTAACCTGTGGCTTTAGAGGCCAGGGCCGAAGAACGGCTTACTCTTGGATTAATTTCGATAGCAATAATTTCTTCTGTTGCCGGGTTAAGGGCGAACTGTACATTACAACCTCCCGCAAAATTACCCAGGTCGCGCATCATGCGTATAGCGGTATTGCGCATCAATTGAAAAGCCGTATCGCTCAGCGTCATAGCCGGGGCAACGGTTATTGAATCGCCCGTATGGACGCCCATGGGGTCAAAGTTCTCAACCGTGCAGATGATTGCTACATTATCTGCATCATCACGCAGAAGCTCCAGTTCAAATTCCTTCCAGCCCAGTACGGCCTTTTCCACCAGCACTTCATGTATGGGAGAAGCAGATAAGCCCCTGTCGAGGGCATCATCTAAAAATTCTTTGTTAAGCACAAATCCGCCACCGGTACCACCAAGGGTATAGGACGGACGTATAACCAAGGGAAATCCTATTTCCTGGGCAAATTCCTTTCCCTCTAAAAATGAGTTGGCGGTTCTGGCCGGCGCTACTGCTATACCCAGCCGGATCATCCACTGGCGAAAAAGTTCCCTGTCTTCTGCCTTATCTATGGCCTTAATATCCACACCAATTAATCTTACCCCATATTTCTCCCAAACACCCAGTTCATTGGCTTCCTTGGCTAAATTCAATGCGGTTTGTCCGCCCATAGTAGGCAATACAGCGTCAATTTGGTTTTCTTCCAGTATTTGCTCAATGCTTTCTACAGTCAGCGGCAGCAAATACACCCGGTCGGCCATCATGGGATCGGTCATGATGGTAGCGGGATTGCTATTGATCAATATTACTTTAACCCCTTCTTCCCGCAGGCTTCGCGCAGCCTGGGTTCCCGAATAATCAAATTCACATGCTTGTCCGATAATAATAGGACCTGAACCAATGATCAGGACCGTTTTGATTGAATTGTCTTTAGGCATTTCTTAATAAAGATTTGAAAGAATCTGGCAGGTATTTCCGCATAAACCTCCTCCGGGTTGGCACTGAAAAAACCGGGCAAAGGTAAGGGTTGAAAAATTAAATGCGAAACTCAAACGGTTAATATTTCCGAGATATGTTATTTATGTAAGGCACGAGACCGGGGCCAGCGGTTTTCGGGTTACCTGTTTCGGGGACATGCATTCATTTTGTAAGACATGACATGGCATAAAAAAAGACACTGCTAAATGCGAGTGTCTTTTAAAAATATTGGAACAGAACCTAACTGGTATGAAACGCAGAAAGTTCAAATTCATCAAGCATAATTTCCTGTTGTTGCTGAACCTGTTTATGATCCTCATACTTGTTCTTCACTTTGGCAATAAATTTCTGTTTTGCCAGTTCTCCCCGGAAAGCGCCAATTACAGATCCTGTCATGATGGCCAGTGCCAGTACGATTTTTGTTTTCATCCCTTTCATAACATTCAATTTTAGGTTCAACAATATATAGTAGACAATATATAGACGAAAAACGCTGTATTATAGTTTGAAAATATTATACTCTTTTTAGGGTATTTTCGTCGTTTCAAAGATTATTACCAAAAATCAAATTGATTCTTTCATCGGCATACCTTAATCAGGGTATACAAGAACCCATTTTTAACGGTTCATCAAGGTATTGGGGGAGGTGTAAACCAGCCCGAAAAATATATTTGTAATAATCTTTACAGAGCAGGCAAAAACAGTAGCAATTTTTCCAGGGGGCAGTCATTGCTTATTTCTCAAAGAGAATGCCAGTTTTTTTAAATGTTCAAAAAAACCACAATTAAACATTTATTTAAACAACAAATAAGCATTGTTAACCATCATTTGTAAATATTGCTTCAAAGGATTGGCAAAATGATTTTATTGTTAAATCAATCATAGGTAGATTTGTTACCCAATACTTAAGAATTACTTTATTGATGAGATCCATTTTCTTTTTGTTTTTTTTAACTGGTTTCCATTCATTCGCCCAGGAGCATTTGCCCAATATTTATCCTAAAGGATATTTCATCAAGCCACTGGATATTCCTGCAAGTTTATCCGGCAATTTTGGCGAGCTCCGTCCCAATCACTATCATATGGGGCTTGATTTTAAAACCAACCACGTGCAGAACCTGCCTATACATGCAGCCGCCGACGGGTATATAGCAAGAATAAAGATTGAGCCCTTTGGATTTGGCAGGGCTATTTATATTAATCACCCTAATGGTTTAACCACAGTTTATGCGCATCTCAATAGTTTCTTTCCAAAGCTGGAACAATATGTAAAGGAACAGCAATACAAGCTGGAATCATGGAACGTTTACTTAGATATACCCGTGGGAATGTTTCCGGTTAAAAAGGGCTCTTTTATTGCCAATAGCGGAAATACCGGTGGCTCACAGGGTCCGCATCTTCATTTTGAAATACGCAATACCGCAACGGACACCAATCTCAACCCTATATTATTTGGATTTCCCATAGCCGACAATGTTCCACCCGTTATTCAACGCCTTGCCGTTTACGATCGCAACAAAAGTATTTACGAACAATCTCCCCAAATAATAGCGGTTAAAAAAACAACGCAGGGTTATATTACTGTTCCTTCGACCATAACAGTATCATCAGATAAGGTAAGTTTTGCTGTGAGCAGCTATGATGCACAAACAGGTTCGGCTAACCACAATGGTATTTACCAGGGCGTTTTGTATGATAGCTCCAAAGAAGTAATCCGTTTTACAATGGATACAATCAGTTATTACGATACGCGCTACCTGAATGCGCATATTGACTACAAAACCAAAGCCAAGGGCGGTCCCTACCTGCAACATCTATCGGAGCTTCCGGGCTATATCAATAGCGTGTACCGCCAGCAAAGGGGAAACGGAGTGATCAGGCTAACTGAAGGAGCTATACACAACATCCGCATTGAAACAAAAGACGCCTATAACAATACAGCACTGTTGAATTTTAAAGTTCAGTACGAGCCGCCGGTAATAAAGCCCATACCGCCTGCCGGCAAGATGTATTATCCTTTTATGGTGAATGTGGGAGAAGGAAGTGGAGATTGCGAATTTTACATTGGTGAAAGAGGTTTATATGATGCTGTACAGATTGCCTACCGGAGATCGGCCTCCGCAAACCCGGTAGTGGTATCGGCTATACACACTATTGGAGCAGATTACATTCCGCTCCAGGAGGGACTGGTTGTTCGTATTAAGCCAGACTCCGGCTTGCTGCAGGATAAAAGAAACAGGGTGGTTATGCAACGGTTTGCCGGAACCAAAAAAGAAATATCAAAACCGGAATGGCAGAATGGCTGGGCCATGGGGAAATTTAACAGCTTTGGCAGCTTTCAGTTGGTGCTGGATGAAACAGCGCCGGAAATTATTCCAATAGGATTTAAAAGCGGCCAGAACATGAGCAAAGCCAGCCGGTTAATGTTTAGCGTAAAAGATAATCTGGGAGCGATAAAAAATTTCAGGGCCGAATTAGACGGCAAATGGCTTCGCTTTACCA
The DNA here is from genome assembly GCF_009192765.1 of Agriterribacter humi. Lineage (GTDB taxonomy): Bacteria > Bacteroidota > Bacteroidia > Chitinophagales > Chitinophagaceae > Agriterribacter > Agriterribacter humi. The sequence continues at coordinate 222,227 of NZ_VOHQ01000004.1, forward strand.
ATGACAAAGCCAGGAATTTTATCTACACTTTTGATGAACACTGCACACCGGGGGAGCATTCGTTGAAAATTAGCGTAGCCGATGAAGCAGGGAATACGGCTGCACAAATTTTTACATTTACCCGGTAGGTGGGGATCGGGTTACAAGTTGCAGGAATGCAGGTTTCAGGGCTTTTTCGGATTCATTGGTCTTTAGTTTTGTGTTTATCATTGTATTCCTTCGAATTTCAGAGTTAAGGCTTCGGATTTGAATTTTTATTTGCTTCTTGTGTTTTGTTATTTGGTTCTTCTTATCACGCTGCAACTACTCTTTCCTCATTCTCCAATTTTCACATTTCCCACATTTCCCATATTTTCACATTCATTATGATTACAGTAAAAGAAGGCGATAAAGCTCCTGCCTTTTCCGGAAAGAATCAAGAAGGAGAAAAAATTGCCCTATCGGATTATAAAGGGAAAAAGCTGGTATTGTATTTTTACCCGGAGGATGATACGCCTACCTGTACTATACAAGCCTGTAATTTGAGGGACAATTTTTCTTTATTGAAACAAAAGGGATTTGAAATATTGGGCGTAAGCCCCAATGATGAAAAATCACATAAAAAATTTGAAGAAAAATATACACTCCCGTTTAATTTGCTGGCCGACCCGGATCATAAAGTTATTGACAAATACGGGGTATGGGGCGAGAAGCAGTTATACGGAAGAAAGTACATGGGATTGCACCGCACTACTTTTATTATTGATGAAAAAGGGGTGGTCAGGAAGGTATTTTTACGTCCCAGGAATAAACAACATGCAGAAGAAATTATTAAAGCATGGGAGCAGTTATAAATGCAGGTAGATACCACTAATATAAAAATAAGAGAACGATCCTGGAAAGCAAAGATTGCTGCCTGGTGGCTCGGAGTAGACAATGTGGCTTTTACCTTGGGCAAAACCATTCACCTGTATAATGCTACTGCCCGGGAGTTTTTAGACGATACCCGCTGGGTAAAACACGAATTGAAGCATGTTGAACAATTCAGGCGATACGGGTTCATTCCTTTTATAGCCCGTTACACCATTGAAACCATTAAAAAAGGTTACCGCGATAACAAATATGAAATTGAAGCCCGTATGGCGGAACAGGATATAATGTAAGCGGATTTTAAAATTCAACTAAAATTTGTAAACCTATTCTTATGCAATTTGCCCGATGTATATTCTTATCTGCATGTGTTGTACTATTTCACAGCGCAGCACTATCTCAAACACAGGATAACTACCAACTCGTATGGAATGATGAATTTGATATCAATGGCGCCCCCGATTCAACAAAATGGAATTATGAAAAAGGTTTTGTACGCAATGAGGAATTACAATGGTACCAGCCCGAAAATGCCCGTTGTGAAAAGGGCATGCTGATCATTGAAGCACGGCGGGAACAAAAATCCAATCCGATATATGAACCGGGCAGTGATAACTGGCGAAAGAAAAGACCAACTGTGCAATATACTTCTTCATGCCTGATCACCAAAGAAAAACAGAGCTGGCAGTATGGTCGTTTTGAAATGCGGGCACGCATTGATATTGACCCCGGTATGTGGCCAGCCTGGTGGACGCTGGGGGTAGAAAAACGCTGGCCTGAGAATGGTGAAATAGACATCATGGAATATTACCGCGAAATACTTTTAGCGAATATTCTTTGTCGTGGTAAAAACAATTCCAATGAATGGCATACTACCAAAACAAGTGTACAAAAATTAGGGGGCGCTGCGTGGGCCGGAAAGTTCCACACCTGGCGTATGGACTGGACAGAAGAATACATAGCTTTATTTGTAGATGATTCACTGCTGAATAAAGTAGCAGTAAAGGATCTGGTAAATAAGGATGGCAGCGGATTCAATCCTTTTAAACAACCGCACTACATGCTGCTGAACCTTGCCATTGGCGGGCAAAATGGTGGTGATCCGCAGCACACTGCATTTCCAAAACAGATGGAGGTGGATTATGTGCGGGTGTGGGGCAAGAAGTAATTGTGATAAAATAGTACACCTGATGTTTCTACCGCTAATATAATTGATACTACCGGTATATGATATTACGCCCCTTCAGGGCTATGCAGTTTAGTTCCTGATTATACGATGGACGATGTCCATCGTTAAGAGATTACGCCCCTTTGGGGCTCTGGCCAATCCCGCAGATTAGCCCTGAAGGGGCGTAATATCCATAACGTGGGGTGTAGCCCCTCGTTATAAAAGATGTGTTATGCTCATAATAACAGATTACACCGCAGATTAGCCCTGAATGGCGTAATATTCATAACGTGAAAGTAGCCCCTCGTATATTCTCCGAACGGTATCCCCGGATCGCGGAGTGTAGCCGATATTAATCCCACACATATCTCTCATCATAGTCCACATCATAGTAATTAAGATATTCCCTGTATTCATCCTGGAAGTTTTTCTTACTGTGGTGGGCATGCTGATTAGCGATATAAGCGATGACGACATCTGCCTCCGCGGGGTTAACAGAAAATGCACCGTATCCATTCTGCCAGTAAAAGTTACTTAATGATCTGTCTTTGGTTTTCATCCATTTGGAGGAATGTGATTTTACTTCTTCCAGCAGTTTCATCAAAGCTATTTTTTGTGATAACCTGCAGAGCATATGAACATGATCTGTATAACCTCCGATTTTTATCGGCTGGCAATCCATGCTTTTGCAGATGCCGCCGAGATAACTGTGAAGTTCATCCTCATACGGAGGGTAAATAAGCGGCTGACGACACTTGGTGCTGAACACGATATGAACGTAATTTTTTACGAGCGACTGTCCCATATGCATAAGTTAGCGATGATAAAATAGTACACCTGTTGTCTCTGCCGCTAATATAATTGATACTACCGGTATATTACGCCCCTTCACGGTTCTGGCCAATCCCGCAGATTAGCCCTGAAGGAACATAATGTCCGTGGAATATCGGATCCCCTACACCCTCATCAGTCTTTCCACCGCCTTTTCCAGCGTCTCCTCTTTTTTACAAAAACAAAAACGCAGGACTTTGTTATCGATGGGAGTTCGGTAAAATGCGGAGACGGGGATAGTGGCTACACCATAATCTTTGGTAATGCGGATGGCAATATCTTTCTCCGCTTCATCGCTGAAATGACCATAGCTGCCCAAAATAAAATAACTACCATGCGATTGATGCATATTAAATTTTGTATCCTTCATCAGTCGCAGAAAATAATCCCTTTTCTGCTGTATAAAAGCGCCCAGAAATTCATACTGGTCTTTTTGCTTTAAAAAAGAGGCAAGCGCCACCTGCTTGGGCGTATCGGTTGAAAAACAATTGAACTGATGCACTTTCCTGAATTCGGTCATAACAGCAGCAGGAGCTACACAATAGCCGATCTTCCAGCCTGTGCAGTGATAGATCTTGCCAAAAGAAAAACATACAAAGCTTCTCTCCAGCAAATCGGGGTAACGGAGCATACTCTGGTGCGGCAATGCATCAAATATTATATGCTCGTATACTTCATCGCTTAGTATAAAAATATCCGTTCCGGTAACGAGCGTTCTTAATGCTTCTATATCTTGTTGTCGCAATATGGCGCCCGTTGGGTTATGCGGCGAATTGAGCATGATCATTCGGGTGCGCGGAGTAACGGCTTTGCGCACCGCATCCCAGTTAATGGAATAATTGGGATACTGTAAGGGAATGAGTACAGGGGTAGCATCGTTAACCAGCACATTGGGTATATAGCTGTCGTAGCCCGGCTGAAAAATGATGACCTCATCGCCCGGCTGCAATACACTTGTAAGCGCTGTATAAATAGCATAGGTTCCGCCGGGTGTTATGGTAATTTCGGTATCAGCATGTATATTTGATCCATACAGGTTTGCTATCTTTTCCGCGAGTACTTCACGCAGTGGCAGGTAACCATTCATGTGGGTGTACTGGTTATATCCCTTTTGCATGGCTTCATTTACTTTTGCAATCAGTTCTTCATTCATGTCAAAATCCGGAAAGCCCTGGCCAAGGTTTACCGCATTGTGTTCCTTTGCCAGGGAACTCATCACCGTAAAAATGGTTGTACCCACTTCCGGAAGTTTGGAGATTATAGATGGCATTTAAAACGGTTTGGTTTTCGAAAAACGTAAAATTATTTGTTATACAGCAAAGGCTCGAAAAGATTTCGGAACTTAGTGGCGTGTAATGACCGGATGGTTTGCTGGAATTTGTTATTTTACTTCTGCGATCCGTAATTCCGCCCTGCTGCAATTTGCATTTTCGTAACAAATAAATAATATAATATGAAACGTTCAGCAACCGCCGTATGGAACGGCACAGGCAAAGATGGCAATGGCTCAGTGAGTACGCAAAGCACCGTACTCAATAAAACACAGTATTCGTATAAGTCGCGTTTTGAGAATGGTACAGGCACCAACCCCGAGGAACTGATTGCCGCCGCCCATGCAGGATGCTTTAGTATGAAGCTGGCTTTTGTACTGAACGCCGGGGGTTTTACACCCGATGAAATTATAACCGAGTGTGTTATTACACTGGGAGATGGCGCCATTACCTCATCGCACCTGGTACTTAAAGCAAAAGTGCCCGGTATTGACAAAGCCAAATTCGATGCGGCTGCGGCAGATGCCAAAGCCAATTGCCCGATCAGTAAATTGCTGAACACCGATATTACGCTGGACGCTACTTTGCTATAATTATAATAAGATCACTTGTTATGATCATTAAACAATATTGCCGCTGAAAAGTGGCAATATTGTTTAAAAAAACTTTTTCTCAAACAGCCATTTCGTAGGTTTTGGCTCAGCATATTTTAGCCCGAACTGATCAATGCTGTTTGTTTTAATGTGTTCAACCGCCTCTTCAATAGAATCGGTAAGCAATACCAATTCCAGGTCAACGGGTGAAATAGTGCCTGCTACGATCAGCTTCTCCACATAATCCATTAATTCCTTATGGAACTCTTTGCAAAAAACAATAATGGGAAATGCCTTGATCATTTGGGTTTGGATAAGCGTGAGGGCTTCAAAAAATTCATCAAGCGTGCCAAATCCACCCGGCATTACCACAAAAGCATAGGAATATTTTACCAACAGGGTTTTACGCACAAAAAAATACCTGATGTTCACCCATTTATCAAGGTAAGGATTAGGATACTGTTCGTGTGGTAAAACAATATTACATCCAACGGACCTTCCACCAACCTCCTTTGCCCCACGGTTGGCTGCTTCCATAATACCGGGGCCTCCCCCCGTCAGAATAGTAAAACCAAGGCGGGCTATCTGACCGGAAAGTTTTTGTGTTAATACATAGTATTCATGATCTTCCTTAAACCTGGCAGATCCAAAAATAGTAACGCAGGGCCCGGCAAAGTGCAGGGCGCGAAATCCTTTTACAAATTCCAGAGCAACTTTTATAGTAAACTTAAAATCCTCCCACCTGGATTGAGGGCCTTCTAAAAACCGTATCTCAGAAGCTTTTTCTTTAGGCATAGTTTGAAAATAAATATTCCAAACCTACCGGATTTTTGCTAAAAAGCGCCAACCCCGGTAAGACAATCTGTCATTATACAGTATATTGGATGAATATGCTGTAAATCATTGAAAATTGATGATCTTTACATTTTTAATTAATATATTATATAGGTTTAGATTACAAACCATGAAATGGCATCTATTTTGACGCCATTGGATTAATCATAAAAAGATTGGATTATGAAGTTTAAAGTTGAAGAAAAGATAATACCACCAAAAGAAATGATTGTTGGTGATCCGGAGGCAAAAGTGCTTATTGTGGAGTACGGAGACTACGAAAGTGCTGACACCGCTAAAATTCACGATGTTGTGCAGCAATTGCTGGAAACATATAAAGGGAAGATAAAATACAATTTTCGTCATTTTCCGCTTACCCGTATTCACCAGCGTTCCTTTAAAGCCGCCGAAGCTGCCATTGCTGCAGGCCAGGAAGGAAAATTCTGGGAAATGCACAATATTTTGCTTCATCACCAGCGTAACTTGGGTACTATCAGCCTTAAGGGTTATGCCCGCGATGTAGGAGTTACCCGCAAACATTTTCTGGACGACCTGATGAATTCAAAATTTGGATGGTATGTAAGAGACGACCAGATGCAGGCTGTGGATGCAGGTGTTACAGATGTGCCTGCCATTTTTGTAAATGGAGAGCGCTTTGAAGGAAAACCTACCTTACAAAATCTTTCCGCGGCTATTACCCAGGCATTAAAAAGCAAGAAAAAAGTATCGCAAAGAGCTTAGGTTTTTAATTTTCACTTGCAAACGCTCGTTTTTCTGCTAAAATGCGTAGCGCTGCTTCATGGGGCCTTATAGTGCTGTTAAGGCTATTTCTACAAATATCAGAAAATAATAGCATAAGCCTTGTCTTAATATCATTTAAGTTGCGCAGTTTGCAGTATGAAACGCAGGATCATTTTTTTGCTGAATCCAATTGCCGGAACAGGAAACCGCTCTAAAATCAGGCGGCTTATTGAAAAAAAACTTACTGCATCGGGAGTGAATTTTGAAATTTTTCCTACCAGGACCGAGGGCAATTATGATGATATCCGTTATAAAATATTGTATGAAGGTGTAACGGATGTTGTGGTTGCCGGGGGCGATGGCACCATAAGCAGCGTAGTACATAACCTCAGGGATACCCGTGTTAGTTTTGGGCTTATCCCCTGCGGTTCGGGCAACGGACTTGCTTTTTGCGCAGGTATTTCTAAAAACCCCCACAAAGCCATTGATCTTATTTTTACAGGCGCCCCGGTACTCACCGATGCCTTTACGATCAATAATGAGTTTTCGTGCATGCTTAGCGGTTTAGGTTTTGATGCGCAGGTAGCGCATGATTTCGCAAAGCAAAACCGGAGAGGGCTTATAACTTATATAAAGCAGACCTATACTAATTTTATTAAGGCAAAACCATACCATTTTGAAATTATCGCAAATGGTGATTCTCTTTTTACAGAAGCATTTTTTGTTAGCATAGCCAACAGCAACCAGTTTGGCAACCAGTTTACCATTGCCCCTAAAGCTGATCTTAATGATGGTTTACTTGATATTGTAATTGTACAAAAAATGAATAAGCCGCATATGCTGCTTGCAGTACTGCAGCAAATATGGAGGGGAGAGGTAAAAGAAATCCGTCATAAAAAAAAGGGCGTTATTTATTATCAAACGAAAAATCTCTATATCAAAAACCCCGATGCTGCTCCTTTGCACATTGATGGTGACCCCAAACCTACGGCTTCTGGTTTTGATATCAGCGTTGTTCCAAATGCATTTCGGCTGATCCGGCCTTTACGCGGGCAGATTGAAAAAAAATGATTTTTTTAAATGACGTCACATTTGATTCAGAATGAAGCGCTCTTCTGATATCTAATTTTTCATTTCTGGTAAGGTGAAAGTTTAAAGCGGCTCCTTTTTGTTTGGGTAATGGCGCATAGGAAAAAGTGATTTTTTTAAAGGGAAAGCCAAAGCCGGTATGTGCATACTGAATCATTTCATCATGATAATAATCCTGCATCTTCATCCAGTTATGCTGCAGCGTCATAATGGGCTTTGTAAACATACCTGTAATGCTGGGATCGTCATACCCTTCATCCCATTCACCATCTTTACGATCGCGTATTTGTATAAATACAACTCCCCCTGTATTATTAGTTATCCAATTTTCCAGCACATGTAAAAAACGCAGGGAAGATTCCTGACCGAAATTATCGCGCATACCCGCATCCATTACATCTATAATTGGCGAAGAAGGTAGCCATACATTAGGTAAAACATAAGGGAAAGTAGCATTAATACGCAAAGTAGAAAGCAGCCGGAGGCTATACGGATCCTGCTTTTTAAACATAGCGCTAAAATCAATGGCATCGGGTTCGGCTGTTATACCGGCGGCTGAATCGGGCCAATTGCGCATCATAAAACTAACAGGTTGTGTGCTGATGATCATTTTCCGCCCATCTCTTGTAATAGTAGAATTAAAAAGCATAAGAGGGATTTTGGCAGCGGCTTCATCTTCAGTAATATCTCTTAAGGTATAATCTAATATTCTGCCTGTGTTGCGGTTGAATTGTTCTTCAAAGGCATAACCCCTGTCCTTGATATAATTATAATTTCCCGCTTTGAACTGCTGGGCGGGTGCAAAAAGATCGCGTGTTACAAAAGAGGAGAACAGGGCATTCAAAAGATCTTTGGATATATTATCTGTGTATTGCTGATCCTGGAGGTTAACCGGCCTGCCCTGTTGTTTTAAGCGAAACAATTCGCGGTAATAAGCCGCTCCCAGCATACCACCTGAAGCACCATTGATGATAAAGGTTTTTCTCAACAACTCTCCATTCATGATACTGTCCATGTGCTGCATTACATTAAGCGTAAATGTTGCCGACCGGGTGCCGCCTCCACTTACATTTATGATATATAACAAAGGCTTTTCTTCACGCTGCCGCTGTTTCCAGCGTTCCAGTATCCGGATCATATTTTTCTTATCCGCCTCCATTTTTTCAATGGTGCACAATTGCATGATACTGTCTCTGGTGTAAACAGGTCGTTCACTGCGGTTCGTATAATTGATACCATAAGCCTTATTGCGCGGATCAATGATCTCTTTTTCAAACAAAAAATTCAATCCAATACCCAAAAGCAGTAAAATGGGAAAAGCCCAGCTTTTAAGCCAGTAGGTTAACGCCCCCGAGCCGGCAATCAGCACAGAAAAAAACAAGAGGATAGCCGCCGCCGCAGGGATAATAAAAAAAGGCTTGTCCATCAGCATCCCGATCAGCGCCAAAAATAAAAAAGCCAGTATAATGGATATTACAGCGGTAAAATGATGTCTTTTAAAAACGGTATCAATAAACTCCTGCGAATAATGCGTTACGTTGCGGGGCTTTTTCAATTTCATCCTCGTATTAAAAAACCAGTCAATATGCAGCATTCCCCTTTCATGAAAATGTTTACCGCCAATGCCAAACTGTGCGGCAAATGTTTTGGGATCCCTGAAAACAGGCTCCATAGTACGCATCATGGATTTCTCTGTTCTGAAAAAATATAAAAAAGAAATCACGAAAGCAAAACTAAGTCCCGACAAAAAACCAGTTACCAGTACAATAATTCTGCGAGCAGGAAGCAGCTCATTATGCGTATCATAATAAATGCTTTTAGACAAATAGAAAATAAGGAACAGCAGCGGTATAATGGCATTGTTGATGCAGTATTTCAAAAAGGGTTTGGAAGTAGTGGCTAAAAATTTGAACTGGTTGCTATGCAAAATAAAAGTAGTGATGTTCCAGCTCATGATAAAAATACCTGTAGCCACACCCACTATTGCCATACTAAACCCGTTTACTTCTCCCAGGTATTCGGGGGCCAGAAAAAGTGAATCCGCACCGAATGTGCTCATAAAATCGCCATGAATTGCACTGGCCAAAATGAACCAGAAAGCAAGAAGCAACTGATAACGCCTGAGATGAAGAATGAAAAGCTGAACAGGAAAGGAATAATAAAACCCCTTTATATAGGCTTTTATGTTAGAAAAAACAGGCATCAAACGCAATATAATACTTTGATATTTAACGCAAAAGACGGATACAATAATATGCTGTTAACAGCAATTTATCTTTTCGCATCAGGTATAACGGAATAAATGTTCTTGTTTAGTTATTTGCAATTTCTACTTCTTCACCAGGTACAACATCCACACCAGCGATACCAGCAGCAGCATAGCGGTAAACTGATGCAGCACACCCAACCATACTAATGCGTTTACTGAAGGGGAGTATAAAACAGTGAGTATGCCCAGCAACACCTGGACCAATACCAGCAGGAGTGGCAATGCCCTGGTTTTGCTCAGCCAGGGGGCTGCAACAGCCTTTCGTGCTTTAATAAACCAGGCAACAATGAGTATAACAAAAAGATAGGCTATTCCCCGGTGAATAAACTGTACCATAAATGGATTGTTTATATAATTCTCCACCCCCCGGGTATTAAACAATGATGCAGGAAACCATTCGCCATTAATCGTAGGCCAGGTTGGAGCAATAGTAGCGGCTTTAAGCCCTGCCATAAAACCACCATAAACAAGCTGAACGAATAACAGCAGCATCAGCAGCACTGTAAATTTTTTTAAAGATGCATAACGAACAATTTGCTGCTCCGGCACCAGCATGCGTAAAGCAAACCATAAAGTATATACCAACAGTATTAGTGCCGCTACAAAATGAGTTGCCAGCTCAACATGTCCTACAAAATATTTTTCAGGCACCAGCCCGCTTTTTACCATTATCCATCCAATAGCGCCCTGCAGAGCGCCCAGCAAAAAAAGAATGATCAGCGGAATGATCATCTCCCGTTTGAATTTTTTCTTCCATATAAACCATGCAAATCCTATAATAAAAACAATGCCCAATAACCTGGCCCAAAAACGGTGAAACCATTCCCAGAAGAAAATAAATTTGAAATCGGATAATAAAAAATCTGAATGGAGGTACCTGAACTGGTCGGTTTGTTTGTATTTATCAAATTCCGATTGCCAGGCTAAGTCGCCTATTGGCGGCAATATGCCTGTAATGGGTTTCCACTCTGTAATGGAGAGTCCGGATTCGGTAAGGCGGGTAATGCCCCCTATCAATACCTGGATCATAATCATACCCGCACCTGTTAATAACCACCAGGCTACCGCCCTGTTGGGCGAGGGTGAAAGCGATTTGTTCATAACTGCAAAAGTATTGTACGATTTTTTATTCTTAACATTGCAGCACGAATATATGTTACAGGCGTTTTACCAGGATATACACATCGAAGCAGGCTGCGATGAAGCGGGCCGCGGATGCCTGGCCGGGCCTGTATTTGCAGCAGCCGTGATTTTGCCCCGTGATTTTTTTCACCCTGTACTCAATGATTCCAAACAATTAACTGCGGAACAGCGCAGTGAAATGAGAATATACATTGAAGAAAAAGCGATAGCTTATAATGTAGCAAGTGTAGATCATGAAGAAATTGACAGGATCAATATATTAAATGCATCGTTTAGGGCAATGCACCTGGCTTTAGACGGACTACCTATTATACCTGAGCTGCTATTAATTGACGGTAACCGGTTTCATGCCTATAAAAAAATTGATCACCACTGCATCATAAAAGGTGATGGGATTTTTTCTTCTATCGCCGCTGCCAGCGTATTGGCCAAAACGTACAGGGATGAATACATGATGAAACTACATGAAGATTTTCCGCACTACCATTGGTATAATAATAAAGGCTATGGAACAGCGGCACACCGCAGATCCATTCTAAAGCACGGGCTTAGCCCTTTTCACCGGAAAAGTTTTCAATGCATATCTGCCCAAATGGAAATATGGGAGTAAAATGGTAAAGCCTGCCAGGCGGAAAAATAGTGATCAACCCTTTATAATCCTTTTCATTTAAAAAACATGATCAAAAAAATAGCGCCTGATAAATGGAGGCATTTCCTGGTTGGCATTGCAATGGGCGCCCTGTTGCAGGCAACTGGCTGGTGGCTTTGGCCAACAGATATTATTTTATCATCCATAATGGCGCTGGCAATAGTAATTGCTATCAGCTATGGCTTTGAATTGTTCTCAAAAATTACCGGAAAAGGCAGATATGATTTTATGGATGCCGTGGCTTCTGTAGCAGGCGGCGTGTTAGGGATGGGTGCGGTTTTATTGCCACAAGCCGGGCTGGTACACCTGTAATGTTTTACGGAGAATGGCTTTATTAAAAACTACAGGCCTACAGCGGCTTTCTGCATCATCATCGCTGCAATTTGACCGGCATCGTGTTGAAATGAAATATCAACGGGCTGCGCATCAGCGTACCATTGTTCAAAAATGGTATTAAAATTTTCAGGAAGGTGAGCTAGTGTTTTTACCCCCAGTTGCCGTAGGGCAGCGGCATTGCATTGCTGCTCATATTGCCCTTTGATGGGCATCACCATTATTTTTTTCTTTAAATGCAGCGCCTCCGAAGGCGTTTCAAAACCGGCGCCACAAACAATTGCAGCGCAATGGATCAGGCTTTCATTAAATTTTTCTTTGCTTACCGGTATAAAAGTGAGGTGGTCCTGTTTTGTTTCAACTTTTACTTCCCGTGAAAAAACCTGGAAGCGGTACGAAGTAAGTTTTCCAAAAAATTTACGGATCTCACAATCGCAGTAAGCGGGTAAGTAAACGGTTATGTGATTATCGTGGACCGGACGGGCGTTCCATATTTCAGACTTAATAACGGGCGTATGAATAAAGTCGTCGTATTGCCTGAAATGCAGACCCATATATTGCGTAGCTCCTGCATAGTTTTTCAGGAGCCATTCACCTATACGGCTTTGCTGAGCCGGGCGGGGTGTTTTTGCCGACATAAAACTCGCCTGGTGTCCAAAATGAATGGAGGGTGCTTTTTTTTGCCGGCAGGCCAGTGAGGTTATACATTCAAAATCATTTATAACCAGATCATATTTTTCCACAGGCAATGCCGCTACTTCTTTTTTGATATGAAACGGCGAAATCCTTTTTATCATTGAAAAATAATCAAGGCTTCCCTTGCAGGTATAAAACAAACTCAAGCCTTTGCTCCTGTATTTTATGGGTGCATCAAGATGCAGGCTGCTGTTGGCGCCGCTTAAGAATATATCCACCGTTCCATATTGCTGCAGGTAGGGCAATAACTCCATAGCCCTGCTGATATGCCCGTTTCCCGTTGCCTGTATAGCATAGAATATTTTCATACAATCATATTCAATTTTTACTGTACACTTACGACTTACCACCTACTGCTCCCTTATCCTATCCCGTTAGCGAACTGATATAATAGCTGATCTCATCTGTAACTACATCAGGCCGGGGCCTTTCTTTCTCCACTTTCATTTCGGGGAAATTGGATGGATCAAACTCGAACAGCTTCCATTCCTTTTTACAATACTCCAATGCTGTGCAATGCTCCACCCAGTCGCCGCTATTCAAATAAGTAACATCACCTTCTTCATTACGCACTATCCTTTTCTGCGGTTTATGAATATGTCCGCAAATAACATACTCGTACTTTTTTTTAATCGCCAGTTCCGCGGCAGTCATCTCAAAATCATTAATCTTTGAAACGGCTTTATTCACACCCTCCATTATCTTTTTTGAAAGCGATACTCTTTCACGCCCAATGCATCGTAAAATTGTATTGATAAAGCGGTTAACCAGTATTAGCGCGCCATAGCCGGTGCTGCCAAGCTTGGCCAGAAATTTAGCGCTCCCTTTTGTGGTGTTATCAAACACATCTCCATGAAATATCCAGGTCAATTTATTGTCTATTTCCAGCACCAGCTTGTCGGTTAGCATAAAATTACCCACCCTGCAACCCGAATAGCGTCTTAGCACTTCATCGTGATTACCGGTAATGTAAAATACTCTTGTACCGTTGGTGATGCAATGAATGATTTCCTTGATCACGCCGAGATGAGTAGCGGGAAAATAACTTTTGCTGAACTGCCATGCATCAATAATATCCCCGTTAAGAATAAGCATGGAGGGGGCGATACTTTTAAGATAAGCGGTTAGTTCTTTGGCCTTGCAGCCATAAGTACCCAGGTGCACATCGGAGATAACAACAACATCTATGGGACGTTTATCCATGAGGGATATGTTTCTCAAATTTCTCTATTTCATATTACTATGATATTAAGCCGGCGTTAAGAAATAGTGAGGAATTGGTGCAGGAACAAGTTCAAAACCCGCAAAAGTTGATGCCATAAAACGCGTGTTTCCATGCAGCTAAAAAAATAAAATGAGAATTATTTTCAAGTTTTTCTATCCCGTTTCAGCAGTTTTCATATAAATCAATATATTTAGTATTAATATACAAATAACATTATGGTTAAACACGGTTAACCCCCGGTTTACACCTGTTTGTAATCTTTGCAAACCCTTTTATCAAAAAATCAAAAAACTACGCTTATGACCAAAAAGTTATGTTCCTGGCGAATCTGCATCGCCATGCTGGCACTATGGGCCCTGCCATTACTGTCCCTCGCGCAACAAACCGTTACCGGAAGAGTAACTTCTTCCAAAGACCAAAACCCGCTGGAGGGTGTATCCGTTGCGGTAAAAGGTACTACTAAGGGTACTTTAACTACATCGGAAGGGCAATTTTCCATTGATGCCAAAAGAGGCGACGTGCTTGTAATAACCGGCATTGGCTATATAGCCGCTGAAGTAGAAATTAACGGGAACACAGTATCGGTAGAACTCAAAGAAGATACACGTAACCTCAGTGAAGTGGTTGTGACTGCGATTGGAATCAAACAACAGAAAAAAAGATTAGGTTTCACTACGCAGGAAGTAAATACGGAGCAATTGTCCAACTCCCGTACTATGAACCTGGGCACTGCCTTATCCGGGCAGGTGGCAGGTCTTACTGTCACCAACCCTACGGGTATGTTTCAGAAACCTTCGTTTGTATTAAGGGGAAAGAATCCCCTCATTGTTATTGATGGCGTTCCGGTTGAAACGGACTTTTATGATGTTTCCGGTGAAGATATTGAAAACATTAATGTGCTGAAAGGTATTGCCGCATCTGCCTTGTATGGTTCAAGAGGGAAGAATGGAGCCATACTGATCACCACTAAGAATGCAAAAAAAGAAGGGATGGAAGTTAATTTTACTACCAATAACATGTTCACAGCCGGTTTTGCCGCCTTCCCAAAAACCCAAACGGAATATGGTAGCGGATCGAACGGACTATATGAATTCTGGGATGGCGCCGATGGCGGCATCTCCGATGGTGACATGACCTGGGGGCCTAAATTGAACGCCGGTGTTAAAGTTCCGCAATGGAACAGTCCGATCAGGGATAAACAAACGGGCGAAACCATAGAATGGTACGGAGATGTAAAAGGTACGGTATACGATGACCGTTCAAGATATGAGCGTGTTCCTACCGACTTTGTCTACCACAATAATCTTAAAGATTTCTTACAAACAGGTTTTGTAACCACCAATAATTTTTCTGTTGCTTACAAAGGTGAAAAAGCACGGTATTACGCTTCCGGAAAATATGCTTACCAGAAGGGGCAGGTTCCCAATATGTCTCTCACTACAGGTAGCCTTAACTTCAATGCCGCGTTTGATATTTCTAAAAATCTAACAATTGAAAGTTCGCTTTCTTATAATAAGGTATCTTCTCCAAATTATCCGCGATATGGATATGGTCCCAAAAATCACATTTATACAATCCTGATCTGGATGAGTGATGACGTTAACGGACAGGATCTGAAAAATCATATGTACGTGCCCGGACTTGAAGGGTACCGCCAGGCCAATTATAATTACGCCTGGTATAACAATCCGTACTTTGCCTCGTATGAGCTGGAGCAGAAACAGGACAGGGATGTAGTGGATTTGCAAATGAAAGCGTTGTGGAAGGTAACAGAAGACCTTAATATCCAGGTGCGCGGAACAGGCAGAAATGTTTCCAATTTCGAGTCTATGAAAAGTCCCAAGTCTTATATGAACTATGGCGATTCGAGAAATGGTGATTACAAAATATGGAACTCTTCACAATTGAATATTGATGCGGACGTACTGGCATCTTACAACAAAGAAATTTCGGATAATTTTCAGGTAGGCATCAATGCCGGCGCTTCGGTATTTAATCGTAACTATTCACAGGAATACCAATCATCCGATGGTTTGATCGTTCCTTTTGTATATAGCCTTAACAATACACAAGGACCGGTACAGGCAAGTAACTATTTGCAGGAAAAATCGATTCGAAGCGTTTATGGAGCCGCTAATCTGGATTTTTACAATGCAGTTTTCTTAAGTTTTACAGCCCGAAATGACTGGTCATCCACCTTGCCGGTGAAACATAATTCTTATTTTTACCCATCCGTTTCGTTGAGCACTATGGTTTCTGAGTATATCCAGATGCCATCTTTTGTTGATTACCTGAAATTATATTCTTCATGGGCGCAGGTGTCAAGCGATTTAAATCCATACAGTATATATTCCGCCTACAATAAAGGGACTACTTACGGTAGTACGCCTTCGGTATATTATCCTGCAGGCATTATTAATCCCAACATCCTCCCCGAAAAGTCGTCTTCCTATGAAATTGGGTTGTCTTCTGCCTTCCTTAATAGCAGGCTGAGCTTAGATCTGACCTATTACAATATCAAGGATGAAAATCAGATTATTGATCTGGGGATTTCCGAGGCATCTGGTTTTACATCCCGCAAGGTTAATGGCAATGTTTATACAACCAATGGCTTTGAAATAGTAGCTGGTTATAAAGCCATAAAAAGGCAGAATTTCACCTGGAGCATTGCGGCTAACTGGTCGAAATATGTGAAAAAGATTACAGAGATTTATGGAGATCAGCCCAAATATGGCAATCTGAAACTGGGTGAAAGAGTTGATAGTTATTATGCTACCGTTTGGCAAAAAAGCGCAACAGGAGAGCTGATCCTGGGTGCCAACGGATTGCCAATCAGAGATGCTTTTGCACAGAATCTCGGCCACCTGGATCCGTCCTGGCGCTTGGGATTAATGAATAAGTTCAATATCAAAGGCTTTGATATTGGAATAGATATAGATGGCGTATGGGGTGGTATCATGAACTCTACTACTGTAGAGAAAATGTGGTGGGGAGGAAAACATCCGAGTTCAACAGAGTTTCGGGCAGCCGAATATGCCGCGGGGCAACCGGTTTACGTTCCGGAGGGAGTAGTGGTTACAGGCGGAGAACTGCAGCGTGACGTATTGGGCAATGTGATATCCGACACCAGGACTTACACACCTAATAAGACAGCCGTGAGCTGGCAAACCTGGGGACAGCAATATCCTTACAGGGCCAGAGTAACTGAAAAAGAGAACGAGAAATTCGCTAATACCTTCGACCGTTCATTTTTTAAACTGAGAAGAGTTGCGGTTGGTTATGATCTGGCAAAAGTAATTAATCTTGGTACCTGGATTAAAGGACTGAATGCCCAGGTATTTGGTTATAACCTGCTGATATGGAAAAAAATTCCA
This sequence comes from Agriterribacter humi, assembly GCF_009192765.1. Lineage (GTDB taxonomy): Bacteria > Bacteroidota > Bacteroidia > Chitinophagales > Chitinophagaceae > Agriterribacter > Agriterribacter humi. The sequence continues at coordinate 239,292 of NZ_VOHQ01000004.1, forward strand.
TTGCTTGATCCTGATTATGGTACTGGTAATGACGGCGACTTACAAGACCCGTCACCCAGGTATGTAGGCTTTTCGCTGAATGTGAAATTATAGTTCAAGTTTATAAACACTTTAAAGCATTAGAACGATATGAAGAAGATACTATTAATAGTTACTGCTGCTTTTTTTGCTTTGGCTTCCTGCAAAAAAGATCTGGCAGAAATAAATGTTGATCCTAACCGGGTAACCGAAACGCACCCGCAGCTTCAACTCACTCAAATTCAATGGAATGCATTTCAATATAATACAGGTACCGGTTCGCTTTATGCTATGAAAATGCTGGTGCAAACCGATGGCGAAAGCAGTGGCCAATATTATAAATGGGATCGTTCCGACTTTGGGGCGTATTCCCGTATGCGGGATGTAACCAAAATGATGGAAGAAGCCGAACGTATTAACAGCAAGGCTTATATTGCACTGGGTAAATTTTTCAGAGCTTTTTATTTTCTTAATCTGACCCTTACTTTCGGCGATGTACCTTATTCACAAGCTTTACAGGGCGAAACACAAGCCGAATATGCTCCACCGGTATATGATGCCCAAAAAGAGGTATTTAAAGGGATCCTCGCTGAGCTTAAAGAAGCCAATGACATATTAGCGGCCGAAAACACCATTATTGCGGGGGATATTATTTATGGAGGTGATGTTACAAAATGGCGCAAACTGGTAAACGCTTTTCGTTTGAAAGTGTTACTGCTGCTTTCTAAGAAAGAAGCTGATGCTGATTTGAACCTTAAATCAAAGTTTGCACAGATTGTTACCAGTGAACCCCTTTTTACCGGTAATGAAGATGATGCAAAATTAGTATTCCTTGATCAGCAGGGAAACCGCTATCCTGAATTCAATTCCAGCGGGTATGGCTCCGGCATGTATATGGATTCTACTTTTATACGCCGCCTGCAGGATCGGGAAGACCCCCGGTTGTTTATTTATTGCACGCAAACCAAAAATGCGGAAGATGGCGGCCTGGCTATTGATAACTTCGCTGCATATGAGGGTGGAGACCCTGCCGCTCCTTATGCGGAAGTAAATACCAAGGCAGCCAACGGTAAAACTTCTAAAGTAAATAACAGGTACCATAAAGATCCAACCACTGAGCCATTGGTGCTGTTGGGATATGCCGAACAACAATTGATTATTGCAGAAGCCATTGTAAGGGGCTGGGTTGCAGGAAATGAAGTAGATTACTACAACCAGGGAGTAAAATCATCCTTTAAGTTTTACGAAACGTATGCAAAGGGATTGGGGAGCTATGTAACACCCGCTAAGGCAGATGCTTATCTTGGAAAAGCAATTAATAACCTTTCAACTGCGGCCACGCCGGAAGAAAAGATTGAAAAAATAATTATGCAGCGTTATTTACGTGCATTCCAGCAATCTCCGTGGGGGCCGTTTTTTGACCATCTCAGAACCGGCTATCCCTCGTTCCGCAGGCCTGCAGGGGTTTCTATACCTTTCCGCTGGATTTATCCGGAGGCAGAATATAATAATAATGCCACCAACGTTTCGGCTGCTATTAGCAGCCAGTTTGGGGAAGGCAATGATAAAATTAGTTCTGAACCATGGTGGGTTAAGTAAAATAATAATAAATTTCAGAATTTATTGATTTGAGTTAAGAGAAACGCATCAGGAAAATTATAATCCTTTTGGGAAACCAGGGGCTGTCATTAACGACAGCCTCTTTTTTTTAAACTATGTTTTTTGTTCGTCCGGATTACATTACATTATTTGGTAGCAAGAGGGCTTAGCAGAGCAAGATCATTGCAATTTAACCCACATTGCAGCTAACCATAGCCAAGTTCAGCGGTAGCAGGGATTTCAATTTTGTTGGGTGGCGGTTTGTGTACTACAAATTTGATTTGCTTAAAGGGTTTTGATTTTTGTTGTTTTAGGGCATTGTGGATTTGTCTGAGGTCTTCGGTTGGTTCGGTGCATCGCTTAATTTGTATCATTTTATTGTAACTGTTTTGCGCTGTTGTCAGCACAGATTTTTGTCTGGATGCTTTTCTTTTTATTTCCTTCCAATCATCATTGATGCCCGATTGTTTTAGCTGATAACGTATGGTGTTTACCAACCAATAGGCCAGTAAGCCTAAATGTAGGTGCGCCATGATTGAGGTGTCATTTTTATGATAAATGGGGCGCAGGTCTAAATCCGTTTTCAATATTCTAAAGGTAGATTCTATCTCCCGGATCATATTGTAAATCATCCATTCTAAGGCTTCATCTGTATCCTCTAAATTTGTTCTTAAAAAATAGACACCTAATTTTTATTAGCTTCCTGGGCTTTTACTACATCCTTTTGCCAGTAAATGTTTTTTACTATCCTGGTAGCTGTGTCAATATCAAGGATGATGTTGTATAGATCATGGATGGACGGATATTTTTGTTTGGCTCTGCCAATCCTTTGCTGCACTTTATCTGCTTTTTTTATGCCCCTTGGTTTGCTTAAACCTTGTTTTATTAAATTTAATCGTTCTTCATAACCCTGCTCCAACCTGTTTTTAATGCCTTGCTCTTTGATTCCTTTGGCTGGGCTTTCTACCTTCAAAAAGCTGTCTGTATATTTTTAACTTTGCACCAATGACAGCCTTATTATTTTTTTCGATTTTGTAAGCAAATAGGTTTCCTTGCCTCGCTGCACTGGCTGGTAGTCTTTTATTTTTGCCCTGCTCACCACCACATATTTGTATCCCTGTTGGGTTAAAGTGGCTAAGTTTTTTTCGGTGGCTATGCCTGCATCCATTACCACTATTGACCTTGCTGCTGTACTGGTGTTGCTGCTTAGGTTTTCTATGAGTGTTTTGATGTCTGCTGTATCGGCATAGTTCCCTTCGTGGATAGCCGAATATTTGATGAAGCCTTCTATGTTGATGACCATTGCTAATACAACCAATTTGGCATCGCTGCGCTTTTCTTTACTGCGGCCATATTTTGCTAATTGGCTATTGCGTTTATTGCCTTCAAAATAAGTATTGGTAAGGTCGTACAGCATTATTCTATCTTGCAGATCAAAGAGTTCATTGGTAGTGGTAGATAAATGTTTTTCGATGGTTGTTTTGTGTTGATATACATCTAAAGCACTTTGGTAAAGTTTGTCTTTGGTAATTTTATTTGCATCATAACCGGTAATATCGCAGACCGCCGAATTTTCTTTTATCCATTTGCCGGTTGCCAGTTCCGAGCCTGGATATACTGCCCTGCTTATCACTTGTGTCATGGCTAATTGCACCTTTTCTTCACTCCAGCCGAGATTTTCAAATAGCTCAGTAAGTTTTAGCTGATGCCACGTGCTGGCACATATCCATTCTGTACCTATCTCTTTGGCTTCTTTATGTTTTATGGTATTAACTTTTACCAGCCTGTGTTTTTCTTCCATCGTTTTACGGTCGATGGTTTTCTTTGCAATCATCTCCTTCCAAAACCTATTTACCCATTCCGCTACTTGCTCATCTGTTTCTTCAAAAAGGGCTAATTCGTTTTTATATCTTTCATTAAGATGGTCAACTACTTTATCTTTTTGCGATCTGGTAGCATCTGCCCAAAAGCCAATATTTAAAAGCGTCTTATGGCAAACCCTATCGAATTCGTTACGATAACTTTCTACCAGCCGGTAGTAAGCAGCAATATCCTTGATGGCGGGATTGTGTCTGAATGAAGCTTTTAAATACATTGAACACAAAGCTAAAAATAGCTGTTGGTCTACGAACACACCCCTGTGTACTACAAACCATTTCTAAAAGACAAAACCCTTTAGTAGCAGGGCTTTCAGAAATTAAAAACCAAAATAATCATGAAAAATGATAAAAAATAATAGTTTTAGCTGCAATGTGGGTTAAAATCTCTAATACATGTATGAGAACTGTGGAATGTTATAGGTATTCCCAGGTGTAAGTATTTGCTATGTTTTAGATAAACGAAGTAGTATATTAAAAAAGAGTGCCTCAAAATTGAATTGAAGCACTCCGTGAAGTAGTAATAAAACAGTAGACACTACATCAAACTATCTTCCTATTAAAAGCTTGTGATTCGTCCATTTTTCCCCATCAAATATTCGAAGGAAATATATCCCAGGAATAAATTCTTGAACATTCATATTTACATTTTTAACTCCTTCTCCACATTTAATTCTTTTCTTTATAACTCCTATTTGATCCAGCAAAATTATTTCTTTAATTATATTTGGTGCTTGGCCGTTATCTACGTTATCTATTGGTGGTAGTATATTCCGGTATACTGAAATATTCAAATTTGTTGCGACAGGATTTGGTGCAATGCTAATTTTATATTCAGCGTTAACCAATTTATCATTAATGGGTTTATTGTTGGAAGTATCTTTTGAGTTTGCTTCAGATGATGTATCGGATGATTTCCTATGCCCTCCACCAGAACCATCACATGGTGGCATACCAAGATAATAATACTTTCTCTGTAAAACGGTAGAAGTACCACAACTCGTCACTAAATCCAACCCTACATCAAAGGTTCTTGTACAACCATCTGGATAATATCCAATCCGACTTGGGATAGATGTATTATAATCAGAAGTTTCAGCCACAAATACATCATTAATAAACCAACGATACCTTGCGCCGGGAACCTCGGCTGCAATTACTCGTATTTTGACAGTATTATCCCAAAAGGCATATAAGGAGGGGGTGTTAGGCGTACCGATGCTAATAGTCTTCGGTGCAGATATTCTTTGTGCTCCACATGCATTTTGTATAGTTGATGTTAAGGTTAAGATCCCACTCATATTTGGTACCCTACTTATTACAATATTGTTGCCATTGATACTATAGGTAACTATTCCTGCTGGTTGCGAGTTTAAGTTCCATGTTGTATTCGTATTAGAGCTAACTACAAAGAAGGATTTTTGCCCTGAACAAATTGCATTTTCTCCAGAGATTGAAAAAGAAGGCGGTGGATTATTTATAAATAAAGTTGAACATGACAACTGCGTATTAGCATTAAGAGTTCCATTTATATTGAATTTTACCGAAATAACGCCGGGCGCAGCATTACCGACAGGTTTTAAAGCTAAAGAAGGAGTTGTTGTTGTTATTGTAGAAGGCGCTGGCGTTCCATTAGGAAGTAACCAATTAGCGCCAACTGTCCAAATATAACTTGTAATACAAGTATATGGTAAAGTGTTGGCTATGGTAAAAGTCCTGGTAGCTTGATCCTCACAAGCAATTGTTATTGGATTTACGCCATTAACAGACAAAGTTAAAGGGGGTCTACCAGAAAGCAATATTCGATACCAATCACTTTTCTTAAGATTAACCTGATCACAATCATTTTTTGCACGCATCCTTATTTCACCGCCAGTTAAAGGATCCGGGACAATAGTCGCTGTAGGAGAAGTGGTGCCAATAGGATTTGTTCCATCGCAAATAGTCCCATTAATTTTCCAACCTTTAGGCGGCAGCCATTCATACTGATGCATAGGAAATGTGCCGAAGGCATTACCATTTGCATCTTTGTATTTTAAGTCAGGCCCGGAATAAGTGAAACTGGTCGTTGCACAAGCAGTTGCAGGTGACGCAGAATTTAGGACATCGTTATATGTAGGGTTAGGTCCCAGAGGAAATGGCGTAATCCAGGAAGGGACTGGAGCAGGCCATTCTGGCCTTATCCCATCCAGGGTTTTAATTCTCTTAAAAACAAAAGGATTAGTAGTGGTATGCCAGGCAATGTCATATACTTTAAATTCATGGGGTTCTTTTTTATCGGAAAATCGTACGATTGCTGTATTATTAGATTGGATATTAGATACAATCGTTATCCCCTTCAGTCCATTTGTTGAACTAATAGTGTTACTTAAAGGATAAGTAAAATTGAATTTTAAAATGACATCCACCCCAGGGCATATCTCATGCGTATAATCGCCTGCTGCATTTACATTATATGTAACTTGCCCTTTGGCAGAAAGACATATGTTAAAAAAAATAAATATAATAATAAAACTTTTCATGCAATTAATTTTTATTATATAAATATATTATTATATCCATAATATAAAAAATATTATTATATTTTAAAGCAGGTACCTAATGTGGGGATATTCTCTAATTCTCACCTATTTTTGGACTTACTTTCTATTTGGCTTCGATATCGGTCAATGCGGTCAACCTTTATTCCATACAAATACTCCAATATCCATTACCTCCAGTTTGGAACAGGTGAAAAAACATTGCTGTGCTTTCATGGCTTTGGTGAAAACGCTGATAGCTTCATTCCGCTTGCACGCCAGCTTGGCGATACATATACCATCGTAGCTATTGATCTGCCATTGCACGGAAAAACAGTTTGGAATGAAGGAATGATGTGCACAACAGAAGATATTATCAGTATTATTGATAATATACCGGTGCTGCACAAACGATCTTTTTCACTGGCGGGATACAGCATGGGCGGAAGAGTTGCATTATCTGTATATGAGCTAATCCCACAACGCATACAACAATTGATACTACTGGCCTCGGATGGTTTAAAAATTAACTTTTGGTACTGGCTGGCAACGCAAACCGCTTTGGGCAACCGTCTGTTCAAATACTTTATGAAAAAGCCGGGCATTTTTTTTACGGTTACCAAAGCCCTTAAAAGTACAGGCATGATCAATATAGGCGTATATAATTATGTGCATCAGTACCTCAACCAGGAAGACAAACGAATACAATTGTATACGATATGGACCACCATGCGAAAATTAAGACCTGCTGCAAAAAATATAAAAGCGCTTATTCAAAAAAACAGCACACCCGCGTTTTTAATATACGGCCGGTACGACAGGGTAATACGCCATACTACAGGCAGTTCTTTTAAAAAAGGTATGGAAGATCTCTGTACGCTGCATATCCTGCCCTGCGGCCACAGGATGTTGCACGAAAAAAATACAGCGGCTATAGCGGCTTTATTACAGTAACACAATTTGCCCTAATTTGTGCGCATGATAATATTTATCATAAGCCTTGCTTTATTGGGCGCTTATTATTTCCTGATACGTTATTACCACCAGGCGTGGAAACAGGTTCCCCATTTCGACAGCAATGCAGCAAATGATTTTGCTGCTGCAGAAAAAATTTCGGTGATTGTTCCGGCGCGCAATGAAGAAGCTGTAATTGAACAATGTATCCTATCTTTATTACAGCAATCCTATCCAAAAGAACTGCTTGAAATTATTATAGTGGACGATCATTCAACCGATCGTACTGCCGGTATTGTAAAGCAATACAGCAAAGAAGCCATCCAACTCATATCACTCCATGAACAACCAGGTACTGACGCCGGCTACATTGCCTTTAAGAAAAAAGCCATTGAAACAGCCATACGGGCGGCAACCGGCAACCTGATTGTTACTACCGACGCGGATTGCACTTTTCATAAAGACTGGATTAAAACGATTGCCGCGTTTCACCAGTACAGCAAAGCGGTTTTCATCGTAGCGCCTGTTAAAGTAAAACCCCATAATTCACTACTTTCTGTTTTTCAAAGCATAGATTTTGCCATTCTGCAGGGCATAACGGCAGCTTCCGTATATAAAAAATTTCACAGCATGTGCAATGGCGCCAACCTTGCCTATGAAAAAACAATTTTCAATGAAGTAAGAGGGTTTGAAAACATTGATCATATTGCTTCCGGCGATGATATGCTGCTCATGCAAAAAATATACAGCAAATATCCGGGTGGAATTGCTTACCTCAAAGCAAGAGAGGCTACCGTGGAAACTTCACCTGCCCCTGGCTGGAAAGCCTTTTTTAACCAACGGATACGATGGGCCAGCAAAACCGGGCAGTATAAAGACAAGCGTATTGTGTTTGTTCTTGCGCTTGTATATATCATTAACCTAAGCCTTTTTATTTTACTGGCCGGAAGCATAGTACAGCCTGGCTGGTTATTATTTTTTGCAGTGACTGTTTGCTATAAAACACTTATTGAATGGAACTTTGTAACAGGCGTATTGAAGTATTTTAATCTTCGACACTTAATGCGGTGGTTTCCTTTGTTTCAACCATTGCATATAGCCTATACCGCTATAGCCGGTTTTTTCGGCAGCTTCGGCAGTTATAAATGGAAAGGAAGGAGAGTGAGGTGAGTAGGGATGTGGTGGTCGGTACGCGACGAAGGAGCGTCAGACCGCCTGCATAAGTTGCAGGTTACAAGTTGCAGGGTCTGTCCGTTTCAATGTTGAGTTTATCGTTTTCCGTTCCGCACGTGCGGGACCAGCTTCGGATTTGTTTTTTATTTGGTTCTTGTCATTTGGTTCTTGGTTCTTTTCTTTATTTTACGCCGTGCAAAATGTATCACCTACTTTTTTTCAGTCTGCATGGAAAAGATTGCGGAAAAACAAAGGGGCCGTTTTTGGGCTTTGCATCATTGCCTTAGCCGTATTAACAGGCCTTGGTGCTTATATGCTTGCCCCGGATCATTCACCGAACGCCAACAGGATGACCCTGGAAATTGGAGGACAAAAGCCCGGTTTCAGCATGTGGTTTCTTAAGATACCCAAAGATAAAGCTGTAGAAAAAGCTGGCATTTTTGAAAGGTTACTCAGCGGCCAGGAGGATGTGTATAATTATATACCTGTTCGTTCATGGCAGCAAAAAGGCGACAGTATTGTTGTGCAGCAATACATTGATGAAGGCATAGAAGAACGGCAATCCTATTCTATTAAAACCCTGAATACTGATCCTTCTTCCCCTGTGGTTAATAAAACTTTTTGGCTGGGCACGGATAAATTCGGGAGGGACATTCTCAGCCGCCTGATCGTAGGAGTGCGGGTAAGCCTTGCCGTTGGATTGATCGCAGTTGTAATTTCCCTGTCTATCGGCATAGTGCTGGGGCTCGTTGCCGGGTATTTCGGCGGCAGAACAGATAATATCATCATGTGGTTTATTAACGTGGTATGGAGCATGCCCACCTTACTGCTGGTATTTGCCATTACCCTGGCATTGGGTAAGGGGTTCTGGCAGGTATTTATTGCCGTTGGATTAACCTTATGGGTAAACACGGCAAGGATCATTCGCACGCAGGTGCTGAGTATCCGGGAACTGCAATATATTGAAGCTGCCAGGGCGCTTGGCTTTACCAATACCAGAATCATCTTCCGGCATATACTGCCCAATGTGCTGGGGCCGGTAATGGTAATGGCCGCTTCCAATTTTGCATCGGCTATCGTTATAGAAGCAGGACTGAGTTTTTTAGGCATCGGCGTTCAACCACCGCAGCCCAGTTGGGGTTTAATGATCAAAGAAAACTACAATTTCATCATCACCCATAATCCATTACTGGCCATATCGCCTGGCATTTGTATTATGTTGCTGGTGCTGGCCTTTAATTTATTAGGCAATGGGTTGAGAGATGCATTAGATGTAAGGGGGAAGTGGTAAGGTGTAGGTTTAAAATTTGAGATTGATGGGATGAAGGGCACGTTACAAGTTGCAGGGTGCAGGGAATATCCGTTGCTGAAATTTGGCGGTCGGGTGAGTAGATGCTTGCTGACTGCTGCCCGCTGGCAGCCCTCTTTGAATTTGAATTTTATCCGCCCCGGCGGACATGTTTGGTTCTTGTGTTCTGGTTCTTGGTGCTTTCCTGACTTATAAAGGCCCTACCTGTACATTTCGGTTAAAACTTTCTTCCAGCGATATTAATGTTTCGGTTCGTTCAATACCCTTTATTTTTTGCAATTCATCATGCAACACATGCCGCAACTGGGTGATATCCCTGCATACAATTTCGATGAACATACTGTAGTTGCCGGTTGTATAATTAAGGCGCACAATTTCGGGTATTCTTTTCAGGTCTTTGGCTACGGTATCGTATAAAGAGCTTTTTTCGAGGTAGATGCCCACAAAGGCTGTGATGTCATAACCCAGTTCCTTCAACTCCACGTTAAGCCGGGTGCCCTTTACCACACCGCTTTCCTGTAGCTTTTTAATGCGCACATGGATGGTACCGCCTGATACAGAAAGATTTTTTCCCAAATCAGCATACGAGATCCCGGCATCTTCCATCATAGCTGATATGATCTGCAGGTCTAATTTGTCTAAATTTAATTTTGACGCCATTTTACCCTGTTTTATCTACATAATACTACAATTTATTGATACAGGCAGGAAAAAGATAATTGTAAGTAAAAAAACGTTCAGTGAAAATTAAAAGAATTTCAGTCAACCCCCGCAATGAAACCGGGATAGAGAAACAGGGCAGAAAGCATCAGCTCCCGGTGCACTGAGAAAAATCTCAAATTGCTACCTCTCCTCTGACCACTCACTACTGACTACTCACCACTTGCTAACTCCATTCTTCCCATTTCTTATCACTCTTTTTGTTAACCCTGGCGGCAATAATAACGCTGATCTCGTATAAAAGAAAAAGTGGAACGCAAACAATCATCTGGCTACCCCAGTCCGGCGAAGGTGTAATGATGGCGGCAAGCACCAGCAAGGCTATATATGCGTACTTACGGTAAGACCGCAAAAACCCGGCTGTGAGTAGCCCCATTCTTGCCAGCACCCATGAAGCCATTGGTAGTTCAAAGGCAACCCCCGACCCTATAGTAATATCAATAATTGAATCCAGGTAATCACTCAGCATGGGTTTATAATCCAGTATTTGCTGGGAACCCAGTGTATAATTATACAGGAAATTAAAAGTAAAGGGCGCCAGCATAAAATAGCCAAATGCAGCCCCCAGGAAAAAGAAAAAAGAAACCCAGAAAATTATCCCCCTGGTATGTTTTAGCTCTTGTTCTTTTAATGCGGGCTTTACAAAACGCCACACTTCCCAGCACAAATAAGGGAATGCTGCAAGTATACCGCCTATGGCGGCTATAGAAATACTCGACATAAAGGTACCACTCACAGTAGTGACCTGGATCTTCATAGCGATAGGAGGCATGCATAAAGAATCGCCCATACCTATTTTATGACTTAACGCACAAAACAGTTTGTAAGAAATAAAACCTTCCTGGGTGGGTCCCATGATCACTTTGTCAAATATCCAGTCAATATTAAGGAAGATGGCAATGGCAAAAACCAATACTGCCAATACGGAACGAACAATATGCCAGCGGAGTGCTTCCAAATGGTCTATAAAACTCATTTCGGCGTCTTCAGCATCCTGCTGTCCCCTGATCCGCTTAAAAAATGATTTCCTTTGTGATTCTATTGCCAATTAATTAAAAATTGAGGTAGCAAACCTAACGAAAAAACTGATCTTACCCATAATTGTATCCGGCCTGATTTTACAATACAGGAAATAAAAGCTGCTATTGAGCCGCGTTAACAATTCAGTTACAAAACCAGTCTGGAATTTTTTCTTTTTCAAGGTGGCCCTATTCACAGTATTTTTCAATTATCAGTAAATAGTACCACGGAAGCCTGCTAATCTTCCATAAAGCACCTGTTATATGCGGTACCTTTGTACAGGTAAAGCACAAATCATGGCAAAACCCATATATCCCACTTTCGATATTCATAACCTTGTTGCCAACAAATCACACAATAACCTGTTAAATGCCGACCGGTTTAAAAGATATCTCAGCAGCAATCCGCATCTTGGGGTAGCCCATAATCATGCTTTCTATCATTTGGTATACTTTACAGAAGGCTCGGGCGAACACGTCATAGATTTCGTAACATTTCCGGTTCAAAATGGCATGATCTATTTTATGCGACCGGGGCAGGTGCACAAGTGGCATTTTGATGAAGGAGTAGACGGCTATATCGTAAACTTCTCTTCCACTTTTTTTGATCAACTATTTATCAGTTCCAATTTTATTGACCAGTTTTCTTTTTTTGATCAAATTGCAGCGCACCAGGTATTGCTGTTAAAAGAAGATACACAGCAGCAGGCTGAACAAATTTTTGAAGCGATTTTATATGAGCAATCTGAAAAACAGCCGTCCTCGCAACTGATGATCGCTACTTTATTGCTGCAATTGTTTTTAATAGTAGAAAGAGACAATCCCAAAACAATAAAGGAAGAACCTGCAGGTTACAATTTCGTTATCCTGCGCAATTTTCAAAAACTCATTGAGGATAATTTCAAATCCATAAGGCTTCCAAAAGATTATGCCGGCTTGCTGTATATCACCCCCAATCACTTAAATGCGTTGTGCAAAGATTACCTGGGTATTTCTGCGGGGGAAGTGATCCGGAACAGGATCATACTGGAAGCAAAGCGCCTGCTGATCAATTTTGATCTATCGGTAGGTGATATCGCACAGGAACTCAACTTTCCGGATAACTCCTATTTTGTAAAATTCTTTAAAAAATACACCCATACAACGCCGGAGGCTTTCCGAAACAAAAATTACAAACAACATTAAAACAAAATAATGTCAGCATCATTAAATAATAAAAAACCTTCGCTCCTGGTAAGCATGGCCAAAACGCAATGTCCACGCTGCCGCCGGGGTAAAATGTTCACGGACCCTAACCCTTATCACCTGAAACATTTCATGAAAATGAATAATACATGCGGAGTATGCGGCCAGCATTTTGACCTTGAAGTAGGGTTTTATTATGGTACCGGCTACGTTAGCTATGGCCTGGCCATTGCCATAAGCGTTGCAACACTCCTGCTATGGGCCTTCACTATTGGCATATCTGTTCATGATTCCAGGGTGCTTTACTGGCTAATTTTTAATGGACTGCTCCTTGTTGCATTACAGCCTTATTTAATGCGCCTCGCCCGTACCATGTGGCTGTCCTTTTTTGTAGGATATGATCCGCAATGGAGGGAAAAACCGGCTGAAGTACCGGAAAGGATAAACGACAGCATTAAGAATAACTGGTAATGATGAAACAGACAGCCTAAATACTCTATGATTTTGGTAGAATAAATAAAAAGTACCATAATCGAAGTATAAAACACCACAATCAAAAAATATACGGCTGTAGCTTTACAACCTGCTTCTTTATACTATTCGAACATTAAAAAACAATACTATGAGTTTACGATTAGGCGACACAGCTCCGAACTTTAAAGCGGTTACATCGAAAGGCGACATTGATTTTTATGAATTCCTTGGAGATAGCTGGGGCGTTCTGTTTTCGCACCCTGCCGATTTTACTCCTGTTTGCACCACAGAATTAGGACGGACAGCGCAATTACAGAGTGAATTTGACAAACGCAATGTAAAAGTGCTGGCGGTAAGTGTTGATCCTGTAGACAAGCACCTGGGATGGATCGGCGATATTAATGAAACGCAAAATACCAATGTGGAGTTTCCTTTAATTGCCGATGACGACAGAACCGTTTCAGGATTATACGATATGATTCATCCCAATGCTTCAGCAACAGCAACGGTACGTTCCGTATTTGTAATTGGACCCGATAAAAAAGTAAAACTTACTTTAACTTATCCGGCATCCACAGGAAGAAATTTCCTTGAAATTTTACGTGTAATTGATTCTATGCAGTTAACGGCAAAACATAGTGTGGCAACCCCTGCCGACTGGAACCAGGGAGACGATGTTATTATATCAACGGCCATAAAAACAGAAGATGCACTAAAAAAGTTCCCCAAAGGAGTTAAGGAAATAAAACCCTATTTAAGGTATACAGCTCAACCTGCTATTGATTAGTTTTTTTGATTGCATTTACGCACAATTTTTATACAACACCGGAAGGCAGGAATAAATTGAGACATTGCAGCATGAGAAGACGGAGCCACAGAAAGGATCAAATGCGGAGCATAATTAAGTATGTTCCGCATTATTTGTTTAATGCACTATAGAGTTGCTGTATATGGGCGTTTTTTGAGTCAGGATATAGCATAATTACCTTCCGTTCAATTGCTTATTATAATCTGCTGCCTTCTCTTTATTCCCTGATCTGGCAGCGGCCAATGCTGCGCCTTTAAGGCTGTTCCTCCGGTTGGGACATCGCTTCAGATTGGTTTCATATGCCTGCAATGCTTCCCTGCTTTTTCCGAGCGCCAGCAACAGGTCTCCCTCCAGTTCTCTCGCCGGAATTACTTCGCCAGGCGTTACCGGGTGTTTTTCTGTACCATCTTCTATGTTAGCTGCTTCTAACATTAATGCGGCTGCTTCTTTCTTTTTCCCTTCGGCATAACTGATCCATGCTTCTGCGGCTTTTACCTGTATAAGAACCTGGTTGGCTTTATAATTATCTTTTGCATTTATTAATACAGTCTGCAGAGAACGCAGACGTTGTAAGTCGGCCCTGGCCGCTGTAAGCTTGCCAGTATGTACGGCACCCAGCACACGTGCAAAATGCACAATAGCTTTCTCCCATGCATACTTGTCTGTATTAAGCGCGGCAATAGTGGTATCCAGATCAGAAGCCTCTTCCCAGCGCTGCAGTTCAAGTGCATAACGGGCCGGGATAGCCGCAGTTGCATAACTGGCTGAAAAATTTTCGGTTAATGAACCGGTGATGGTGCCGAGATAGTCTACCTGGGTTTTTGCTTCCTTGTCCTGCCCGTTTTGCAGGTAAGCATATACTAAGTAGTCCATGGCATGCAGTTCGGATCCCGGATGTTCTTTCATTTTCAAACTTGCGGCATAACACCTGGCGGCATCGGCTGAAGCAAGGTTAGACTGAATAGCTTCTTTCCATAATCCCAGCCGCGTAAAAATATGTGAAGGCATATGCAGGGCATGAGCCGATGATGGCGCTATGGAAGCATATTTACGCGCTGCCGGTAAGGCCTTTTCTGCCAGTTCGGGATAATCATAAGTGTGTATGATATAATGCACAATACCCGGATGATCGGGCTGACCGGGATACAAGGCATTTAATATTTCACCGGCCTTTTTTTGATGCGTATAAGTTTTGTCCCGGGGATCCGCGGTGGCATCTAATGCCAGCGCATAAAATATAGCCGCTTCTTTGTCGTTGGGGTTAGTGGCATATATCTTTCCCATAGCTTTCTCATAGCTTTCTGCCCGTGTACGGTGGTCGAGTTGCTGCCAGTTATGGAAGAAATCATAAATCGCGTCTATATATTCATTCTCCCTTTTATTTTTGCCTTTTAATGATGCTGCAATTTCACTGGACCTGGCGCCTTTTTCCATTTCTGCTTTATTGGGCGGGCTCCAGAGCGGGTGAAAGTTACTCATAGCCACGCCCCAGTATGCCATCGCACAGTTTGGATCCATATCAATTACTTTGGCAAATGCTTTCTCGGCCTCCTCATATTCAAAAGAATGCAATAAGGCCAGTGCGAGGTTAAAGCTGTCTTTAACTTTTTGTGTGGCCGATAAAGCAAAAGCAACATTGCCAAACTGTTCTTTGGCCGGGCCGCAAGTCACAATATCTCCTTTACGCAAATCAGTGATTGCGGCAATATTTGAGGTTTGAGTAGAAGAATTTTTGTTTTTACAGGCAGATATTGAAATGCCGGCCAATATCAGGACGAACAAATAAGGCGCTTTCATTTTTGCTGATTTGAAAGATGAAAAAATAGCCTGCTGACCAACAAATCCTTGTACTAATAAAATTCCGGAGGAGGCATGTTGTAACCTTGCGTAAAGACCAATTATCCGAAGCAGGTTAAAGTTAATGCAATTTTGGGGAGTTGCGGGGAATGATTCCAGCCACTCAAGCCTAATTCATTCCACAATTGAATAAAGGTATTTTGGGTAAGCTATAAGGCATTACAGCATTTATTTTGAGTGTTAGCTCTTATTGTTTTAATCAGAATATGATCATAAATTAGAGAAAATATTTTTTCAGGGTTTTGGACACAACTCAAAAGCTCCATGAAAGTGGGGTTTTTTTATTGCGTCCCTAATCTGATTGTTTATCCCGCCCCGCCCGGTAAGCATCAAATGTTATCTCACCTCTATTATACCGCTCCTGAAACTTTAATTGCTTTTCATTGGACTTCACATCCGGAATGCTGTTTTTGGTAATCGCCGCCGGTTTCTGTGTCTTTTCTGGCTTCTTTAATCCCGTTTCTTGCAGCAGCTTAAATAATGCCCCGACACCATGTCGAACCCCTTCCATGCTTTATTTTTTCTTTCTCTGCACCACATCTGCAATCAAAAATTCAAATGTTTTAGAATGATAGACCCCTTTTAAATAATAAGGGAAATAAAACACCGTCTTTTGTCCTTTCATAGTCAATATCTTCTTCTTTGTTTTTTTGCTTCCGTTGTCTGAAATTGGGTAGGTGTAAAGAGGTAGAAGTATTCTTTTACCGGAAGAAATAATATACTTTATGTTTTCAGTCGGTATAACTCCATCCACAAGCTTTGATTTAGGGGGTATAGTTGTCGGTGGCTGTGTTTCTGTTATCTTGTTTTCTCCGGTTTCATAATGCACGATCCTTTTAGCATCACCGTTTACCGAAATGCTAAGTTCATCCCAATTGATCCGGATACCATCCTCGAGTTTATTATATGTCTCAAATTCAATATACCGTGGCTTAAACTGAAATGATAAGGACATGGTGTCGTTTTCAAAAAATAGCCTGGTGGAGGGTGCAGGCTTTTCTAATCTGATATCATAAGTGTAATACCGGGTGGTGCTGCATGAACAAATAATTATCATAATAAGAAGTGCAATCAATGGGATTTTTCTCATACTGCGGGATTTAGGTTACCCCAATATAACAAAAAAGCCCGATGCCTGCTGTCGGCGTGTATAGTCTTAAAATGACAGTCGAGGAAATGATGTTGAAGTATTAGATTTAATAAAACCCCATGGTCGGTATCTTTTTCATTATTCTTAAGAGTGCTTGAGGTTACTAATCCTCGCATATTATTTAAGATGAGTTTTATCTGGCAAACTTTTTCTTGAGTGTCAGGAAAACCGATGTCCAAGATTTGACCGCGTGAAGAAAGAATTTGATTTAAGGCGTCTTTAGGTTGCATAATAAGTATGTTTTAAATAACAAAGCTATAGATGTTGCGGCGAATCCTAATTTTTTATCTTTCCGTTGGTTGCCGTGTTGCACTCTGAAACGCATACCGCGCCCCGGTTTCACACCTATTTCAAAGCCCGTTCCATGGGTCCATTATCATTAACTTGAGCAAGTTTAACAGTATTCTCATGCTCATAAAATTGCCCGGAACAGGAATATAATCGGCGGAGGTCCCGAGCGGATTCAAACCGCTGTTAATCCGGATTGGATAGGAACGAATGACCTGAAATAGACCAGGGTTCGATTCCCTGCAGCTCCACAATATAGCATTGACCTTAAATTCGTAAATCGAACACCATCGGACATCATTCGACGTTTGGATTATTCTTGTCAGCCCAAAACATCTTGCACAACAAACATCAATGATAGTTTCCATTAATCACATCAATAAACCAAGATTATATCCTTTTTTTTGGATACTTTTTACAGGCGCCATTATTTTTCACTTTTTTATTTTCCAACTTTGTATTCTAAAACATTTTAACCTATGCACGCATTGAATCACGCAGACGTAATCCTTCTTGACAAGAGCTTGAGAGGGGAAGTGATCGGATCACAGATGATACCAGAATTACCGTATAAAGTCGAGAACATGTTGATTGAGAAACATATATACGATGATGGAACTTTCAAAACCTGAAATACCATGTTAGAGACCGACATACAAGGTGATAGTTACATTCAAACGATAGAGGAGTATTTTATCAAACATGGTCGTGACTTTGGAGCTTACCTTGAGAAGATATGGAGTTAGCCTCTTGATCGTTTTCAGAACACGGCAATGGGGTACACAAGTGTTCCAATTTGAACTCATTACATCGCGTAATCAACTCAAGCCGAAACGCTTTGACTTTTGTACATATTTGATATCATACCTGATTAAGGATTAGCTTGAGGTGGTATCTTGAACATAAGCCGAAAAATGAATGAGTGTTATCTGCTGCCTGGCCGAAACATATGAACAATCATGTCATGCATCCCGATTAAAGATTCGACAACCAATGCGTCTATCGTTCTGGTTCTTGCTTTATACAAGAAGTTTGGGAAAGATCAACCTTAAGGTAGCTTATCCCTAAGCTCTTTATTCGAATATACCCTATAGACCGCAAATCCGGAAACAGCGATACCGATGATAAACACGACATATGCGGATTTGATCTCTTTCATCATGAAGTAAATGGCTGCAGCTATAAACGCCCACCCGATGACGCAAAACAGCGTGGACAATATCTTACCAGCTACTGTGTAAGCATACGGCTTTCCCTCGATCCAAAAGGTTTTTAAAAGCATACTTGTCAACCAGTATGCCCAAGCAATCGCAAAGCACTGAGCAAGATAACCTATAGCATTGTTGAGGGATTCGCTAAACATATCCAAATTTATAGATTAACCCGCATGCAGCCATAATTCGTTAAATATTACTTAACTGAATTCCCGCATTTGCAAAATCAAAAAGGGCGTATTACTTTTGCAGTCCCGCAGCAGTTCGGTAGTTCTTTTGGAAATGTCGTTTTCGAAAAAGCCCAGATGGCAGCTTTGTCTGGGGTCGGCTACTCTGATAGTCGAAATACTAAGGCTGATTGTGGATTTGGTGGAACTGTTCGATTCCTAGTGCGCGCAAATAAGACAAAATACTTGGACGGGGTCTGAGTTATATCGCATCCGCGGTGAAATAAGATTTAAGAATTGAGTTTGAGTAAGTTATTTAGAAAGGATTTTTTTAGTAAGGATTTAGTTTGCCAGGCTCGCCTGGCTTTTTTATGTCCATACTTTTAAACTTCGCAAATTTTTTCCAGCTTTTATAACCTACAATCATTGCATACTACACAATCATCATAGACTCCTCGGTTCCATTAACTGCACTTACACTTTCTCCAATGTAATATCGGTCGAAAGAAGGGCAATATATGATGTATACATAGTGCATAAACAAAAAAGTAGTTTGAAAAGACGTATGGGCCGTAACTCCAGATATTGCTTCCAACGGATTTGACAGTAGTATTCAACCAACAGAAAGCGGCAGATATTGTGACCCTGGTAGAAAGGGTAAATCAGAATGCGGTAGCGGTGTTTTAAAGACGACACCTTTTGGAGGAGTATTTTGAATCTCAGATTAAACTTTTTTTCTGAAAAGGTGAGACCTTTTCAAAAGGTGTCATCGCTGTCGGGCTATTCTTCATCAAACAAACATTCAATCTTTGATTGCTTGTAATCTAGCTTTTCAAGGGTGCTGTTAAGCATTAATTTGATCGCTTTTTTACCGGCAGTTGTTTTGAAATACATTTCCCGTTTTCGGGCATCGGGTTCAAATAGATAATATTCACAAAACACCAATTGCAACGGCCTTCTCCAGGCTGTACTCTTCGTAAGTCCGGCATTATGATTCTCTATCCTTTTTTGAATATTACTTGTAAATCCAATGTAGAGCAAATGATCTTTTTCACTAAAAAGAATATAAACACAATAAGGGAGTGGCATTGTCATAGCTGGCTGTTTGGATAGAAAGTTAAAGAAAAGTCCCGAAGCAGATGTCGTTCGTTCCTCCCCATCGCTTCGGGACACAGTGAAGCGAAAAGCCCATCGGCAAAAACAAAAGCCCCAACGGTTTCGTTGGGGCTTTTCTGCTTCACTGTGGTGTGGGCCGGGATCGAACCGGCGACACAAGGATTTTCAGTCCTTTGCTCTACCGACTGAGCTACCGCACCATTTAATTTTCTATCTACCGTCCCGATTTCGCTATTGCTTATCGGATCTTGAAATCTACGACTCCTGCCTCGCCTTGATTTCTACGAACTGAGCTACCGCACCGTAATACCCCTTTCTTTCAAAAGGGGCAGCAAAAATAGGGGTTTCCTGAATAATTCCGAAATCTAAACCACGAAATTCCAATCTTTTGTAAATTTCGCTATCCCTTCATACCTTACTTCCCTACATCCCATATTCATTCAAAAACTTAATACGCATGATCTTTAACTGCTCCCAGGTAAAGTTCCCTTCACTTAATTCCTGCTGGGCTACTTGTAAAGACGAGGTTTCGCAACTTTTAAAATAATCCAGGATATCATCCTGATCATACTCATCCACCATTTCTCCTATGGCATAATCAAGGTTTAGTTTGGTTCCGCTGGCGGCAATGGTTTCCATTTCTTCCAGCAAAGCATCTAAACGCAGGTCTTTGTTTTTGGCAATGGCCTCCAAAGGAATTTTTTTATCGGTTTGCTGTATAATATACACTTTCAGACCGCTCTTGTTCACCACGCTCTTCATCACAAAATCATCCGGACGCTCAATATTATTTTCTTCCACGTAGCGGGCAATCAGCTCTACAAATGGCTTCCCGTACCGTAATGCTTTTCCTTTACTTACACCCTGGCATTTTTCAAGCTCAGTTATAGTGGTAGGATACAAGGTTGCCATATCCTGCAGGGAGGTTTCGAGGAAAATTACAAAGGGCGGCAGGCCTTTTTTCTTTGCCTCTTTTTGCCGTATTTCTTTGAGCATCTCAAATAACTTATCATCCGTACCAGCGGCTGATGCCGCTTCAATTCCCTCATCATCGTCATCATCCGCTTCCTCAAATAAATTGTTCAGTACAATCTTAAATGAAGTGGGCTTCTTAAGGAACTTTTCGCCTTTAGCACTCAGTTTCAGTACGCCATATTCTTCAATGTCCTTTTCTAATAAGCCCTCCAGCAGCATTTGCCGCATCAGCGAATTCCAGTAATGAGGGAGCTGATCATTCCCTATGGCAAATTCATTTATGGCTCCATGCCGGTACATATTGATTTGTGGTGTAAGCCGCCCAATGAGAATATTCACCACATAATCCGTAGCGAAACGTTCATCTAATTTTTTTACTACTTTTAATACCTTCACCGCATCATCTTTGGCTTCCACTCTTTCTTTCGGATGCAGGCAATTATCACAACTTCCACAATTTTTATCACCATAATCTTCACCAAAATAACTCATCAGCACTTTACGCCGGCAAACCCCCGTTTCGGCAAAAGCTACGGTTTCATTAATTAACTGGGCGCCTACTTCTCTTTCACTCAGCGGCTTGTCGCGCATGAGGTGTTCTAATTTCGCCACATCTTTATGCGAATAGTATAATATACATTTCCCTTCCAGCCCGTCGCGGCCGGCACGGCCGGTTTCCTGGTAATAATTTTCAACCGATTTTGGAATATTATAATGGATCACAAAACGGATATCGGGTTTATCAATACCCATACCAAAAGCAATGGTGGCCACAATTACCTGCACATCCTCATTCATAAAAAGATCCTGCCTGCCCGCCCTCAGCTTGCTGTCGAAGCCTGCATGATAAGCTACGGCCTTAATGCCGTTCGCTACCAGTATGTCTGCCAGCTCCTCCGTTGTTTTACGGTTGAGGGTGTAAATGATACCGCTTTTGCCTTTCATGTTTACAATGAACCGCACAATATTTTTGATGGTTTGATCCTTGCCGATCTTGGGTTGTATTTCGTAATACAGGTTGGGACGGTTAAACGAAGAAATATATATTTTAGGATCCTTAAGACCGAGATTCTTAACGATATCACTTTGCACTTTGGGTGTTGCCGTTGCGGTAAGTGCAATAACGGGAATATTGGGATTGATCTCCGTCATCATCTCCCGCAACCTGCGGTATTCCGGCCTGAAGTCATGCCCCCATTCAGAAATACAATGGGCTTCATCAACAGCAAAAAACGATACTTCCAGGTCGCGGAAAAAATCAAGGTTCTCCTGTTTGGTAAGCGTTTCCGGCGCTACATACAACAACTTGGTATCGCCGCTCAGCAGGTCGTCATGTACTTCCTTTATTTCCTTTTTATTTAAGGTGGAATTTAAAAAATGCGCTACATTGTCTTTACTGCTGTAACCCCGTACCAGGTCAACCTGGTTTTTCATTAAAGCTATAAGTGGTGAAACAATAATAGCACAGCCCGGGCTGATGATGGCAGGAAGCTGGTAGCATAAACTTTTTCCGCCACCCGTTGGTTTTATAACAAAAGTATCATTTCCTGCAAGCAGGCTCTCAATAACGGCTTCCTGGTTACCTTTAAATGCATTAAAACCGAAATATTCCCGGAGACTGGCCTTAAGGTCTATACTTTTTTTTGCTGCTTTGGGTTTGCTGTTTCCTTTATTGTTCCTGGTTGGGGGTTCTGCTTTTGCAGATGGTTTTTTTGTTGCTGTTGGCATGTCTGTCTGTTTTCCTTCGCACTCTAAAAATTCCTTATTGTGTGTTTTAAAAAAGTGAACGAAGTTACTATATTAACCGCTATCACGAAAGTTAATATGTACTAAATATTAAGGTTAAAGAATGTATATTAAATTCCATAAGTTATGAAATATGCAGTATATAAAAAAGTATCCGGGATGTTTTTTTGCAAAATGATATTCCACTCAGCTCCTATAATAATGCCTTGTTTTGTTAACCAGTATTTTTAAATTAGGTTTGCGGAAATTACAAATGAGATCAACTGATATTCAGGCAATTGCCAGACAAACAATTTTGCTGGAATCGGAAGCCGTTCAACAATTGTCCGGGTTTATCAATATGCAATTTGAAGAAATTGTAAAAAAAATAGCTGCGTGTACGGGAAAGATAGTGATTAGCGGTATCGGCAAAAGCGCTGTTATAGCTCAAAAAATAGTAGCTACTTTTAATTCAACAGGAACCCAGGCTTCTTTTTTGCATGCAGCAGACGCTATCCATGGCGACCTGGGGCTGGTACGGGAAGATGATATTATATTGATTATAAGCAAAAGCGGTGAAAGTTCCGAGATCAAATTGCTGTTACCCCTCATAAAAAACTTTGGTAATCCTGTTATTGCAATGACGGGAAACCTGGATTCCTATTTGGCCGCAAACGCCGATTTTATTTTAAATACAACGGTTCAACAGGAAGCCTGTCCTAATAACCTGGCGCCTACCACAAGCACAACGGCGCAATTGGTAATGGGTGATGCCCTTGCCGTTTGCTTAATGGAATACAATGGGTTTACAAGCGATGATTTTGCCAAATTTCATCCCGGCGGCATGCTGGGCAAGCGCCTGTATTTAAAAGTAAGTGATTTGCTTATGAAAAACGCCCGCCCGCAGGTAAGAGAAAACAGCAAATTGAAGGAGATAATTGTAGCCATCACTCAAAACCGCATGGGTGCCACTGCAGTAATGAAAGATGGAGCAATTGCAGGAATTGTTACAGACGGAGATTTACGGCGCATGCTTCAAAAAGAAGAAAACTTATCGGGCGTTACTGCGGAAGATATCATGAGCAGGCACCCTAAATGTATTGAAGAAGACCAGTTGGCGGTTTCTGCTCTGGATATGATGAGAAAAAACAATGTAAGCCAGTTGCTGGTAACCCGCAATGGACTTTATGCAGGAGTGTTACATTTGCATGACCTGATCAGGGAGGGAATCATTTAACAGCCTATAAGCATTGGGTGGCAGACCTTATAACCATTGAGAAAAGATTTTTTACGACTTTAATATTTCAGGAGCAGTCATGAATAAAAACCATTACGTAGCCATTATGGCCGGTGGAATCGGCAGCCGTTTTTGGCCGATGAGCAGAACGGCCTTACCCAAACAGTTCCTGGATATTTTGAATACAGGTAAAACGCTGATACAGGAAACCTTTGACCGCTTTTCAGATTTTATTCCCAAGGAAAATATATTCATCATTACTTCTGACGAATATATTCCCATTGTAAAAAAGCAATTGCCCGATGTGCTTCATGAAAATATAATAGGAGAGCCCTCCCGAAAAAACACGGCTCCATGCATTGCTTATATTTCCTATAAACTTAAAGGCATTAATCCTAACGGATGTTTGATCTGTGCGCCTTCTGATCATTTGGTAATGGAACATATCGCCTTTAAAAAGGTATGTTACGAGGCATTGAATTTTGTTCGTCAAAACAATGCACTGCTTACCCTGGGCATTAAACCAAGCAACCCCAACACAGGTTACGGGTATATACAAATTGAGCAGTATGAAGTAAGTGATAACGTTTATAAAGTAAAAACGTTTACAGAAAAGCCCAGTCTTGAAATAGCAAAAACATTTTTAGCAAGTGGCGAATTTTTATGGAACGCCGGCATTTTTGTATGGAAAGTAAAAAATATAATACAGGCATTTGAAAAATACCTCCCGGAGATTCATGAACTTTTTACGGCAGAAGAAACTGCGCTGAATACGCCTGCAGAAAAAAAAGCAATTGCAAGGATTTATCCGCAATGCACCAATATATCCATTGATTATGGCATCATGGAAAAAGCGGATAATGTATATCTCATCCCTTCCAGCTTTGGCTGGAGCGACCTGGGAACATGGAATTCGGCGTATGAAAACATGGAAAAGGATGAGAACGCCAATGCCGTTTCCGCAACCAATATCATGCTCTTTGACGCTTCTAAAAATATTGTTTCTGCCAAAAAAGACAAGCTGGTAGTACTGCAGGGACTTGAAAATTATATTGTGATTGATACAGGCGATGTGCTGCTGATCTGCGACAGGAACAAAGAACAGGAAGTAAAAGAGTATGTTTCACAAATCAAAATTGCCAAGGGCGATAAATACCTTTAAAGCCATCGGGTTGGCGATCAGGAGTACTCAAGTATCAGGAGAGTTACTACTAACGACAGGATGAATACCTGAATAGTGAGGTGTCGGTTGAAGAATTTGAAATTTGGAATTTAATATTTGAAATTTATTTGGTTCTTGCTATTTGTCTTTTGGTACCTTGCTGTTATCAGGTATCAGCTATCAGTTGTTGCTGAGCGCTGATACCTGAAAGCCCACCTGTGCATGCTGCGATGTTTTTCTGCGTTGCAAAAGCTACGAAAGTACAGTGATGAGCCCTTTGATGATCGCCCCTGTTTTTACCGCTTCAAAAACCCTTGCTTCGCTGCTGCCATGCTGTAAAACAGATTGCTCATGCGAGGATACGCACATTTCGCAACCGTTAATGGCAGAAATAACAAGGCTCACCAGCTCAAAAAATTCTTTACCCAGCACCGGGTTCATCATTACGCTCATTTTAATTCCTGCAGGCTGGTTGTTGTAAAAATCCTTTTGCATAAAATGCCTGAACCGGTAGAATACATTATTGGTATTCATAAGCGAAGTAATTGCGGTAATTTCCGCTATCTCCGCTTCTCCGGCTCCTTCTTCTTTAGCCTGGTTGGTAAAGCTTTGTTTGAGCAGGTCAAATTTTTCATTGATCGCAACGGCCAATCCTAATAATAAAGCTTCTTTTCTGTTCAAATATTGCGTGTTGTTCAATGCATTGCTTACATTGATCTTCAGATCTTTAATATAACGTGATGCTGCATTTGCCAGTGTTTCCATATTTGCAGATGGTTCATAGCCCTGCAATTGCAGATCATTTACCAGGTTATTTAAAGTTTCATTTTGTATGGCTACTATTTCAGACATGATATTTTATTTTTATTAGCTTATAACAGGAATCGAATTGCCTGTTTTAAGCATTGACTACTCACTATTGACGATTCACTACTCCCTATCCTAATTCAAATTCAATTGTGTGGTTAGCGTTTCTTCTCCTTTCTTCCAGTTGCAGGGGCACAGCTCATCTGTTTGTAATGCATCCAGCACACGAAGCACTTCCTGCACATTACGCCCAACGTTCAGATCGTTTACGCTCACCCAACGGATAATACCCTGCGGATCTATAATAAATGTGGCGCGATACGCTACCTTTTCGTCTTCAGTTAAAATTCCCAGCGCTTCAGCAAGCGATTTGGAAGTATCGGCAAGCATGGGAAATTTCAATTCACGAAGATCTGTATGATCCTTTCTCCAGGCTAAATGTACAAATTCAGAATCGGTAGACGCGCCAATCAGCACCGTATCCCTGTCAGCAAATTCACTATGCTTTTTATTGAATTCCGCTATTTCGGTAGGACATACAAAAGTAAAATCCTTAGGCCACCAGAACAGTACGGTCCATTGCTCTTTGGCAGCAGCATAATCATTGGTAATGTCAATAAATTCTTTCCCTTTTTCGGTTGATACAACGGCTTTCTTTTGAAATGCAGGAAGCACACTTCCTACGGATAATACACGATTGCTCATATTGAAATTAAATTTTTTACTATGAGTGAATAAACGAGATCTGACTTTTCTATGGCAGGAAACTGTGGCCGGAATGGCTTTGTCGTTGGTGATGCAAATGTACAGCAATAAATTATAGACATCAATCATGATTATCTATCATCCTATAAATTATATCTATGAAAGAAAAAAAATAGATCTTCCCCGAGATTAATTATCCCCGATAAGGATTTACTTAAGCCAGGTCTCTAACGGCTTACTTATTAATGAAAATGTTTTACCAGGATCAGTAAGCTGCCTGCATAATGCGTTAGCCAATGCAGGTCCGCAGGAAAATCCTTTTGTGCCCAACCCGTTAAATATAGCTGCAGAGGGCATTGCAGGATGTATTCCTGCCAGAAACTGCTGCCCTGCAGTGGTGGGCCGTTCTGCTACAACATGATCAACCACCTCAAAAGGAATGGTAAGCCATTGTCGCAATGTTGCTTCTGTTTGCATACGCCAGATTGGATCGGGCAATACATTATTGAACTGCCACTGGTAATTGCTGCCGCACCAGAATAAATCTTTAGCAGCAGGCACCAAACGAATGCCATAATGATATATATTTTCCCGTGGCAAATCCGGAACAGACAACAACAGCGCTTCTCCCCTGTTTTTGGTAAAGGGCAGTTTATTAAAAAGAGGATTGTGCATAGCTTTCGCTCCTTCACAAAAAATTATTTTTTCAGCACGGATTTCTTTGAAAGTCACACCTCCGGGTGTTATCACGCATTCATCGGTATTAAGAAATTCTTCTTTAAGCAATTTTTTGCTTTTTAGAAAATCAGACCAGGCCGATAACAATTGTGCGGCATGTATTTTCCATACCGGCGCTACTTTAGCTATACCATATTTACCAGTAAAAAAACGGTTGGCCAATGTAATATCTGCACGACTTGGCGGGTGTATATATTCAGAAGAAGACGATTGTGCTTCTTTCAACAATTGCCCTTTTCTTTCATCATGAAAAACCAGCATGGATTTTTCCTCTACTAATGAAATTCCGAGAATCCTTTCCAGATCCCTATAGGTTTGCAGTGCCGTTGGAATATAATTTTCCTGTCCCTGTACCGTTGTCCACCGATTCACATTTACAGGATTAATAATGGCTCCGGCAACGAGGCTTGCCTTTGAAATATTATGCGCCTCGTCTATTAGCAGGAAAGATTTACCCTGCTTCCAAAATTCATAACTCAACAATGTACCCGCTATCCCCTGGCCTATAATGAGGTATTGAGGTTGCATATAAAATGATCAACTGATGATGCGGAGCTTCGCGTAATTCAACATGATTTTTTTCTCTCCATTGTGGTCGAACTTTACCAGTGCAATTGGGTTTTGCGCACTGCCTTCAACTTTTATCACTTCCCCAAAGCCAAATTTCTGGTGTTCCACTTTTTGCCCTGCCTGCAAACCTGAAGTATCACTTGCAGTAAAATCGGGTGAAGGCTGATGCTCTTTGAGCTTGTTTTGAGGTATGGGACCAATATAAGCAGGAGCAGCTTCCTGTTTCTTACCGGGAGGAGCTCCATATTGCTTTTCGGCCTGCCAGGCAGTTGAGCGGGATGTTGTACCAAAGGCATCTCCCTTCATCCGTTCAAAAGCCGGACTCCTTAATCCATTCCTGGCGCCACCTCCTGCAAAACTCCTGTCTAAATATTCTTCAGGTATTTCATTAATAAAACGGCTGGGTTCATTTTGTATAAGACTTCCAAAACGGTAACGCGAATTGGCATGAGTAATCCATAGCTTTTGTTTGGCCCTGGTAACTACCACGTAAAACAGTCTTCTTTCTTCTTCCAGCTCTTCCCGGGTATTAATGCTCATCGCATTAGGGAAAAGACTTTCTTCCAGGCCTGCTGCAAACACACAACCAAACTCTAATCCTTTTGCCGCATGTATGGTCATCAGTTTTACCGTATCGGCATCGGCATTTTTATTATCGGCATCGGTCAATAAAGTAATTTGCTGCAGGTATGCGCCCAGGCTTTTGTCTTCTGTTTCCAATACTTCGCCGGTATTATCTGCATCATGCAGACCTTCTGTATTTTCTCCAATTACTAATGCTGCAGTGACATTATTGACCAGCACCGGTTGATTGGCTGCATTTTCATCTTCAACAGGAGGAAGCGAAGCGCTTTCTACCCATTCCTTAACAGAGTTCAACAATTCCTGTATGTTCTCATATCTTGCTACACCTTCGGTGCTTTTGTCATTAAACAATTCCTTTACGAAATTGGTTTGCTTGCCTACATGCACGGCCACCTCGTATGCATTTTTATGCTGCAGCATGCTCGAAAAACTTCTGATCATCAGCACAAAATTTTCAATCGCTTCCAGCGTGCCGCCTTTATAGCCGAATTCCCGTGCACGTTCCAATACCTGCCAGAATGAAATATTATTTTCATTAGCAGCTAAGATGGCTCTGTCAACAGAAGTTTTACCGATCCCCCTTGCCGGGTAATTGATGATCCTTTTTAAGGCCTCTTCATCATTTGGATTTACCAGCACACGTAAATAACATATATAGTCCTTAATTTCTTTGCGCTGGTAAAAGCTAATGCCCCCGTAAATAGTGTAAGCAATGCCCATGCGCCGTAGGGCTTCCTCAAAAGCACGGCTTTGTGCATTGGTCCGGTACAGAATGGCAAAATCCTTATTGTTAAAATGATTGCGCAGCTTTTGTTCCTGGATAGTATCCGCAACAAACTTTCCTTCATCATTATCAGACATGGTACGGACCAGCCTTATTTTTTCGCCAATTACATTTTCGGTAAATAAGGTTTTTTCTATCTGCCCTTTGTTATTGCTTATAATTTCATTGGCTACATTCAGGATGTTTTGCGTGCTCCGGTAATTTTGTTCCAGCTTCACCACTTTTACATCATCATAATCCTTTTGAAACTGCAAAATATTTTCGATGGTAGCGCCCCGAAAACTGTATATGCTTTGTGCATCATCGCCCACAACACAAACATTTTCGTGCATGGCGCCAAGCAGCTTTATGATCTCGTATTGCGCCGGATTGGTATCCTGGTATTCATCAATTAAAATGTATTTGAATTTACGCTGGTATTTGCTTAATGCTTCAGGGAAATTTTTGAGCAGCTCATACATTTTTATCAGCAGGTCGTCAAAATCCATAGCGCCGTTCCTGAAACAGCGTTTGGTGTAGGCATCAAAAATTTTTGCAATGGCCGGGCGGTTGCTGCGCAAATCTTCCTGTTGAATAGCATAATCATTAGCGTATTCTTCTGCATTGACCAACGCATTTTTTGCGCTTGAAATGCGGTTGTATACCGTAGCTGGTTTATAATGCTTGTCGTCTAAATTCATTTCATTTACAACGGCCTTTATTACGCTTTTGGCGTCATCCGTATCATAAATGGTAAAATGGTTGGGGTAGCCCAAACGATGCGCCTCTCCGCGAAGAATACGTGCAAATACACTGTGGAAAGTTCCAATATATAAATTGCGGGCTTCATTATTACCCAAAATATGCTCTATTCTTTCCTTCATTTCTTTTGCCGCCTTGTTGGTAAAGGTGAGCGCCAGTATATTAAAAGCATCCACACCATTGGCCATCAAATGTGCGATACGGGTAGTAAGCACTTTGGTTTTTCCACTGCCCGCACCGGCAATGATCATTAACGGACCGTCAACATGCAATACGGCTTCTATCTGCCTTTCATTCAATCCTTTTAAATACTCCTGCATGGGTGCAAGGTAAGAAAAGGATTAAAGCCGGAAAAGTTTGTGCAAAAAGCAGTAATGAAAACAGGGCAGCAACTGCCCTGAAAAAAAATGTGCGCAGCCAAAGCCACGCACATTATCAGTGCATTCATAGATTGGATATAATAAATTAAGGTAATTTAAAAGATTATGCTGCCTGTTTTTTGGCAAACAGATTTTCCAGTTTCCTGGCAACGATCATTTCTACAGCAGGCTGGATATCCGGATCCCGTGCATCTTTCAATATTGCAAAGCGGTCCAGATCTTCATCCCATCCGAAAATACAAACGGGACTATTGTTCACGCTCACACGAAAACGTAGCTTTTCCATTCCATTCAGGAAAGATGTTGTCTTTACCGTATATGGTTTACCTTCTGCTATAATTTCAAATATTTCTGTTATTGTTTTCATTTCCGTTTTTTTTGATGATTTGATTAACCTCATATTTGCAAGAAACAGGCCATAATCTGTTCTGTTGCGTGAAAAAGCATCGTAAGTGATTGTTTATTAACGCTTAGTCATAAATTTATTTTTCTTTTAAATGCCTGGGATAATTATATTTTTAGCAAAATAAAACTGTGGAAACCTGGGAAAAAAAATCATCATTTTGAAAATCCGTTAACAATATTTTATAAAATTCCGGTTAATAAAATGGTTAATTTTTTCTGTTGTAAATTTGCATTCTGCCTTCAACCTCTGCCATGAGGATGTACTTATACAAGCAGTAATTTCAACAATTGCTTCGTCTGTAACTTTAAATATTAATGCAAATGCATAAATCTCATGCAGGTAGTAATCCTGACGTAGTATTAATAGGCGCGGGCATTATGAGCGCAACATTGGGTGTGATGCTGAAAGAGCTGCAACCCGATTTGACCATACATGTAATAGAGCGGTTAGATACTGTAGCTGCGGAAAGTTCTGATGCCTGGAACAATGCCGGCACAGGGCACTCGGCTTTTTGTGAATTGAATTATACTCCTCAAAAAGACGATGGAACCATTGATTGCAGTAAAGCAATAAAAATTGCGGCCCAGTTTGTTCAAAGCAGGGAATTCTGGACTTATCTGATAGAGCGTGGGCATATTCGCAACCCCGCAGATTTTATCCGTTCCATTCCTCATATGAGTTTTGTGCAGGGCGAGGAAAATGTGGCTTACCTGAAAAAACGCGTCCGGGCGCTCACCCAATATGGGCTGTTTAAGGGCATGCAGTATTCGGAGGCTCGGGATCAGTTAGCCGAGTGGATACCATTGGTAATGGAAGGGCGCGACCCGCTGGTAAAAGTTGCTGCTACCCGCATGGATATAGGCACCGATGTTAATTTTGGAGCCCTTACCCGCAAATTGTTCAGGTATCTATTTGACTTTCCAAGCGTAAAACTACACCTGGCGCATGAAGTAAACGACCTGAGCCAGGATGCTTCGGGGTTGTGGAAAATAAAAGTAAAAAACCTTACCACCGATAAAAAAAGAACCATTACTACGCCATTTGTATTTATAGGCGCCGGCGGGGGCTCCTTACCATTGTTAGAAAAATCTGATATCCCCGAAAGTAAAGGCTATGGCGGGTTTCCGGTAAGCGGGCAGTGGCTCATCTGCAATAATCCCGCGGTAATTGAACGGCATCATGCAAAAGTATATGGTAAGGCCGCGGTAGGTTCGCCGCCAATGAGCGTACCACATTTAGATACGCGGGTGATTGAGGGAAAAAAATCATTGCTGTTTGGTCCGTATGCAGGCTTCTCCACCAAATTTCTTAAAAATGGTTCCTTATGGGATCTTCCTTCTTCTATTAAACTAAGTAATATCAAACCAATGGTAATGGCAGGCATTCATAATCTGCCGCTAACCAAATATCTTATTGAGCAGGTAAGTCAATCCGGTGAAGACAGGATAGAAGCACTGCAGGAATATTTTCCAAATGCTATAGCTGAGGACTGGGATTTAGAGATCGCAGGGCAAAGAGTACAGGTGATTAAAAAAGATGAAGAGGAAGGTGGTGTACTGGAGTTTGGAACGGAAGTGGTAAATGCAGCAGACGGCAGCATATCTGCATTATTAGGTGCTTCCCCTGGCGCCTCCACGGCAGTAGCCATAATGATTGATCTTTTACACCGGTGCTTTGCTGATAAAATGAAAACAGCAGAGTGGCAAAATAAAATACAAAAAATGATTCCTTCTTACAGGCAATCTTTAGCTGAAAATGAAACATTCAGCAAAGAGTCGAGGAAGAGAACCGCAGCAGCGCTTGATCTGGTGAATGAAAAAGAAGCAGTAGCCAATGAACTATAGGTTCTGTATAAATGTTATTGCAGCAGGTATGCACATTAACAGGAGCTGGAAATGTGGCTCAAAAACAGGATGATTGTCAGCCGTTATTTTAGCCGGCAATCATCCTGAAACTCCCTTTATATTTTAATTCTTATTCCGCCAGTTATATTAAATCCCTGCGTACTATACCCATATACTTCAGTATACTTTGCGTTAGCAATATTCTTTACATCCACAAAAAGCTTTATACGGTTCTGAACAAACCCGTAGGAGGCGTACGCATTCCACAGCGCATAGGCGCCCAGTATTGCCGGTTGTTGTGAAAAAGTAGCCGCGTCATAATACAGATCACTTCTTTTACCGTAACTGCTGAGTTGTGTGCTCACAAAAAATTGTGGTGTAACCTGGTAAGCTGCATTAATGCCAAAACTGTGTTTTGGCCTGCGGATAAGATTAGCGTAGGTGCTGTCTTTAGCATTGTTTTTTGTAGTTACTTTCCCGTCTACATAAGCATAAAAAAGTTTCAATGTCAATTGCTTATTTATATAAACTGTAGGTTCAAATTCAAAGCCATGATCTTTTTGCTTATTCAGGTTAATCAATTGGAAAGAAGGACCGTATACAATTACATTTTCAATGGTACGCCTGAAATATACCGCTCTTGCATCTATTGTACCCGACAATAGCGTTGCCTGCACACCCGTTTCTGTTGTAGTGGAGGTTTCCGGTGCAAGATCTGTGTTTGAACTAAAAGGTCCGTACAGGGCCTGGAGAGATGGCGCTTTAAATGCAGTAGCATAATTAGCGAAAATTTTTACAGCGTTACTAAAAGTAAAAGAAGGGTTGATGCTGTATGTAAAATTATCGCCGTATCCGGAGTGTTTATTGTATCGCCCGCCTAACTCAAGATTAAAACCACCCGGATCGCGTACAAAAAAAGACAGGTATGGACTTGTTAGTTCCGCCGTTGGATTTTTAGGTGTTGCTGTTTCATCATTCATTTTTTGTTTATTGTAGTGAATGCCTGTCAGTAACTGAAAACGCGGATTAAATGAATAATGGGCATATAGTTCAAGACTGTTTTTATTTCCCTTATAAGGATATACGCCATATATTTCTGAAAAGGTTCGGCTTACTTCATCATAATTATAAAAAGCAGTTAGCCCGCCATTTGCAAAACTATATTGTGCCTGGGCGCCGGTAGTAATCATTTGCGCCTCGTATTTGCTGTCGGCATCAGTATATGCGCCGCCATCGTAATCCCCTTTAAAATGCGCATACCTGAAATAAGGTTTGAAGTGCAGACCTTTTACGACCCGGGCATCAAAATTGGCATGAAATGCATTTCGGGTAAATCCATCCTTATCAAATATCCCGGCAGCAGTTGTGTCGGAGGCCTCAGAAAAACCATCTGTTTTGTAATGCGTAAAGCCAATGTTATACGATGATCCCTCGGCGGCCCCATATATGCCGGCATCGGCCTTAAAAGTTTTGTACGAACCTGCGGCCAGACCTCCGTATGCCTGCACCGGCTTATCTGTTGCTTTTTTAGTTATAATATTTATAACCCCTGCAATGGCATCCGAACCATATAAAGTAGATTGCGCTCCTTTAAGTATTTCAATACGCTCAACCTGCTCCAAAGGAAACATCCGTATATCAAAAGCCCCGCCCGTACCAGAAGGATCACTTACGGGAATTCCATTAACAAGAATAACGATATAATCTGTTGAAGCACCTCTCAGGTAAATGCTTTTATCCTTTCCGGGATTGCTGTACGCGCTGTTAACCAATAGTCCCGCCTGCTCGCTGAGCAATTGTGCAAGGTCTTTACCATTACTGCTTTCTATATCCTTTTTACTGATAACACTGACTACCTTGCCGGTTTCACTTACCTTTTTAGGAAACCGTGTAGCGGTAATAACTACCTCGTTTAAGGAGGTGGCTTTGGTGCTGTCATCCTGTGCCCATGCTGCATGGCTGCATATTAAAAGCATAGCCATAAAACTTACCTGTGTTCTGTTCATCTGCTGTTCCCTGCGGGATTTTAATAATTGAGCGAATGAGCCATGGTGAAAGGAAAAGAAACTGCTTAATGCATTAAGTCATTTTCATCTCCGGCTTTTCACCCGAAAGCCCTTTGATTAAGAAATGGATCTGGCAGGTCTTCTGGCTTGGTTACTGTTGAACACCTTCCCGTTCTTTCGGAACAGTGGTATGAAGATTCAACAGGTGAGTCGTGAATAGTGAGTGAGAAATACACACTGACTATCGCCAACTCACAAACCTTACAGCTACGGGGATAGCGCCGGATTTACACCGGACTTCCCTTTTAATGGCGCCGCGGCGCCAACCAAATACAGCGCAAAGGTGATGACAGAAAATGGAAATACCAAAAAAGAAAATACCCCTCACCCTCTTTCCCTCTCCACGTTGTGCAGAGGGATGGCGCTTAATGGCAACACCAAGCGTAGGTTCTTCCATTTCAACTGTCGAATAAAAGTGAGCAATGCTGTAGCTGGCGGTGATTGAATAAAAGTGAAAAAATGGGCTTTGCGTCTTTGCATTCGTTGCGCATTCTGCGTGAAACCATCTAAAGCGACATCCTTGTAACCTGAACCCTGCAACTTGTAACCTGAATCAATCTCAAATTTTAAATCTCAAATTTTAAATCTCTTTCCACCGCTTCTTTTGCTTTTTCAAAGCGTTCGTTATAATCACCGCTAATGTCGGCCCAGGGCGTGTTCTGGTTAATCATAATATCCTTATAAATATGATACAGCCTTTCTCTTGTTTCTAGGTCGGGGTATTCTCTCAACTCGTCTTTCACCCAGGGAAGATCAGTATTGCACAACAGGTAAAGATCATAATGCCGGTTAATGATCTGTTCAATGATCCATTGATGGCATTTATCGAAAACAAATTCACACCACACTTTCATTACGTACATATTGGTATCTATAAAAAGAAGCGGGGAACCAACTGTAACGGTTGGTGCAGCATGTTCCAATACCGATGCAGCTGCTTTATCCTCCAGCTCAATCTGACCTTTTGCAATCGTTAACAGGTTGTCGTACGTGTAATTTGTTCCATGCTTTAAGAGATATTCCCTTGCATATTCCCTGCACCATATGGTTTGATAGTGGTTGGCCAACTGTTCGCACAAGGTACTTTTGCCTGTTGACTCGGGACCAATGATCACAATTTTTTTTAGTTGCTGCATAGCGAAAGTTTAAATTGCACTTACCCGGCTTCTTGTATCCATAGCGGAAATTAAACACAGAATGCGAAAGGACAAAGTTCACAGAAATTTATTATCCCAATGCATTCATTAAAGAAGGAAGTAACGCGATGTAAAAGCGAAATAATATCTTTATTGCTCAAAATAATCATTCATGAAAATTGCTGTTTTGGGCGCCGGTATGGTTGGACGCGCTATTGCTGAAGATCTCGCCGCATCTTTTGACGTCACTTCTTTCGATAAAAGCACTGAATCGCTTGCTATACTTGCACAAAGAGCGCCTTCAGTAAAAACACAGCAATACAACCTTACGGAGCCCGGCGGATACAACGCGCTACTTAAATCTTTTGATGTGGTGGTAACCGCTGTTCCCGGCTTTATGGGTTTCGCCATATTGAAGCAGGTTATTGAAGCAGGGAAAAACGTGGTTGATATTTCTTTTTCTCCCGAAGAGACCCTTCAGTTGGATGCACTCGCAAAAGAAAAAAATGTTACCGCTATAGTAGATTGCGGTGTCGCGCCTGGTATGAGCAACCTGGTATTAGGAAGGTACAATGAGGAAATGAAGGTGCATAATTTTGAATGTTATGTAGGAGGATTGCCTAAGATCAGGAAAAAACCATTTGAATACAAAGCGCCATTTTCGCCGGTTGATGTAATTGAAGAATATACACGTCCGGCAAGGCTGATGGAAAATGGTTGCATTGTTACCAAACCTGCATTAACGGAAATTGAACTGATGGAATTTGAAGGCGTAGGCACCCTGGAGGCTTTTAATACAGATGGATTGCGATCCATTTTATATACCATGCCCCATATTCCGAACATGAAAGAAAAAACCCTCCGCTACCCGGGGCACTGCGAACTTATTATTGCATTGCAACGAAGTGGGTTTTTTAATATCAACAGTATCTCATACAAAGGCCTTGATATATCACCAATTGAATTTGCCTCGGCTATTTTATTTAATGAATGGAAACTACAACCTGGCGAAGAAGAGCTTACCGTTATGAAGATATTGGTAGAGGGCGAGAAGGAAGGCGTAAAGCAAACGATTGAATACACCCTGATGGATCGGTATGATGTAAAAAGCCAAACTACCTCCATGGCGCGTTCCACCGGCTATACCTGCACCGCGGCAGTGCATCTTATTGCTCAAAAACTTTTTAAAGAAACCGGTGTATTCCCGCCTGAAAAAGTAGGCAGGAACCAGTCCTGCTTCGACTTTATGATTCAGTACCTGAAAGAACGGGATGTAATTTGGAAAAAAAAGGAACTTGTGTAAAACAAAAAAGAGACATGCGCTAACATATCTCTTATATTTCTTATCAAACCAATTACCTTATTCGGCTTCCGCCACCACTTCTTTCACTTCAGGTACCATTCTTTTCATCATACCTTCGATGCCCGCTTTAAGCGTGATCATGGAAGAAGGACAGCCTGAGCAGGAGCCCTGTAGCATGAGGTTCACTACACCATCATCATAACTCCTGAACTGTATAGCGCCTCCGTCCATTTCAACGGCAGGTTTTACATAATTATCCAGGATCTCTTTAATTCTTTTCACAACATCATCGTCATCGGCTGCAACATTATTAGATGCTTCTGGTTTTAATATTGCTACCTCTTCTTCATTTATGATAGCTTTGCCTTCTTCGAGATATTCTTTTAAAAAACTGCGTATGGAAGGAATCACATCCTGCCATTCTGTTTCTAATGTTTTAGTAAGCGTTACAAAATTGCTGGCAATAAATACAGATTTTATAAAAGGAAAACCAAAAAGCTCCTGCGCCAGGGCAGAAGGCTTTGCCGTTTCAATATCCGGGAAATCAATGCTTTTACCGGGATACAGCAACTTATTGGCAACAAACTTCATTGTTTCGGGGTTCGGTGTCATTTCCGTATAAATGCTTATAACGGGGTTACCTGTCCTGATCATACACTCAAATTTAGGATGCAAAGATAAAAAGAATTACGCTTCTTCAGGCTATTTTCTATTGGCTGCTCCCGATTAGGCAATCATTTAACGATTCCGTACATTCGGTAAAATTATGCTGCACGGGCTTCAATTATTCATTTATTGAACTGATAAACTGAACATTATGATATCTCCTAAAATTGCAACATCACTGAACCAGCAGGTACAACTTGAAGCCGAATCCTCGCAGATCTATCTGGCTATGGCCAGTTGGGCCGAGGTTGAAGGATATAATGGCATTGCGGACTTTTTGTTCAAGCATTCCGATGAAGAACGGATCCACATGCTAAAACTCATAAAATTTATCAATGAAAGAGGAGGGCATGGCATTATTCCGGCACTTCCTCAACCCGCCCAAAAATACAAAGGTATCCGGCCCTTATTTGAACAGGTGCTCAATCATGAAATTCATGTAAGCGAAGAGATCAATAAGCTGGTAGACATCTGTTTAAAGGAAAAAGACTACACCACCCATAATTTCCTGCAGTGGTATGTAAGTGAACAGATAGAAGAAGAAGCTTTAGCCAGAAGAGTAATTGACAAGTTGAAGCTGATTGGAGATGATAAAGGCGGCTTGTATTTATTTGACCGCGATATTGTTACCATTGAAGTTTCCTTAAAATCAGAAAAAGGAGGCAGGGGCTAAAATTTATTATATCATTTTTTTAACGTCGGGCTTCCGCTATACCGTTCATTAAACAAAACCTGATGGTAAAAAACAAATACCTCCGTTATTTGCCGCTGGCCTCGCTGTTTGGTACGCAGCGTACTAGAGAATTATTTCAATATAATCCTACCATACTTCCTGTTCGGGAAGAAGCGGATGAAGTAAAAATATACGTATATGATTACAATGCACAACATTTTGAAGAACAGAGGCCGGCTCATGTAGCAGATTGCTTTTCGTTCCGCGATAATGAACATATTACGTGGATCAATATTGACGGGCTGCGCAAGCAGGATGTAGAAACGATTTGCAACCAGTTTGGTATACATGCCCTGCTGATGGAAGATATTCTGAGCGTAGGACAGCGCCCTAAGATGGATGATGTGGAAGGCATTTTATTTTGCCTGCTCAATATGCTGTATTTTAATGAAACCACACGAACAGTAGAAACCGAGCAGATCAGCATTGCGATGGGAAAGGATTTTGTTATTTCATTCCAGGAAGACGGATCAAGGGATGTGTTTGACCCGATGCGGAACAAATTAAAAATGGTGAACAGCAAGATAAGACAGCGCGGGGCGGATTACCTGTGCTATTCGATGCTCGACATGATTGTGGATAATTACTTTGTAGTAATGGAAAGGCTGGGTGAACAAATTGAACTGCTGGAAGAAGAAGTGATCCGCCGGAGCAATACCCGCTCTTTGGCACACATTAACCACTTACGCAAAGAATTAATTGTACTCAAACGCAATATCGCCCCCGTTCGTGAGCTTATCAATGGTTTTATACGCAGCGAAAGCGACTTACTCGAGGACCGCACCACCAAATATTTTAAAGACGTATACGACCATATTGTACAGGCTTATGATTTTACCGAGAACTACCGCGATATGATGATGAGCATGCAGGATATTTACATCAACAATGTAAATCTTCGCATGAATGAAGTGATGAAAGTAATGGCGATTGTTACCTGCCTGATGGCTCCTGCCACGGTTATAGGTGGCATTTTTGGAATGAATTTCGAAGCCATTCCTTTGCTCCACAATAAGTGGGGTTTTTACATTTCCGTGACAGCCATGCTGTTTATTCCCCTGATTATGCTGTATCTTTTCAGAAAAAGAGGCTGGTATTAAGAGAACCTCAGAATGTAAAATGCAGCTTCCTGTTTTAAAATAACCGGTATACCACTGATCAGGCGATGCCTAACCTTCGTTGTTTGTTTGGTTACTCACTGCAGTGTATCTAAATTTTTCGTCAAATCTACTTTTTTAATTGCCTAAAAGCATAATGCACCACCTATAATTGCGGCAATCCCCTTTAAAAATGCTATGCATCCGTTACCTGTTATACCCAGGTATCCTGTAACTTTAACAACGAAAACTTACACTTTTTTTAAACCTATGCATATGAAACAACAATTTAATTCACTGCTAAACTGCTGTTTATTTGCAGGGATGCTATTTATTTTTATTCCCCCCGGTTGCTCTCCTGCGAAGCAGGCCACGGGTACTGGCTCCAATGAAGAAATTGCACAGGCGATATCTACAGATAACTGGTTATTTATTGCCGACAGGGCCCTTCCTCAACGTGGACGTTCAAGAAATTTAACCGGCCAATATGAAGTACATTGCAGCAAGGATACGATCGTATCCTACTTACCCTATTTTGGCAGGGCATATTCAGCTCCTGTTCTGGAAACGACCAGCCCGCTGGATTTTAAAACCACAGACTTTAGCATTAGTAAAGAACAAAATGACAAAGGGCGGTGGAGCATTACGATCAGACCAAAAGATTACAGGGAAGTGCAGTCATTCGATTTTATTTTATTCAACAATGGCTCAGCACAGTTAAATGTACAGCTTACCAACAGATCTTCCATCAGCTTCAATGGTTTTGTAAGGCCCGGAAAGTAAAAGCGGTATATGATATAACAAGGAATCAATAAACACGGAACTCTCAGGCTATTACCCTTCCCATAAATGGATCGCTGAAACCTTCCTTACCCGTTTCTACCCTTCCGGCATAGCACTTTTCAAAATCATCATAACCAGCGACTTTTATACTAAAGTCGCGAAGACGCAAAGATTCACAAAACAACTTGGCGCGATTTAGTGCCTTAGTGGCTTGGTAGCATTCCTTTATTACTTGCCACAAAATCTCAAAGACACAAAGATTCACAAAACGACTTAGCGCGACTTATGTGGCATTCCTTTATTACCACAAAGTCACGAAGGTTTCTTTTTACGTAGCCGTAGTTCAATTATACAATTATACTCTATACCTTTTTATACCTTCTTTAATCATTGGAACAGTAAAATTTATAAGATATCCAAGTCTGAGTCCGGTCATTTTTAAGTGGCTTATTATTTGTGCCTGCCAAACAGGATTCATAGTTTCTACCGCTTTTAATTCTGCTATGACTAAATCATTCACCAGCAAATCTAATCTCAATCCTTCATTAAAAACAATTCCATCATAAACAATAGGGATATCTACCTGGCGCTGAACATGAAAGCCGTTTTTAGTGAGTTCATGAACCATGCATATTTCATAAACCTTCTCAAGTAAACCGGGGCCCAGCGTTGTATGGATTTTAAAAGCAGCATTTACTATGGCTTTTCCGATTGTTTCTTCTTCTTTGGTCAGGGGAAAATATTCCATAAGTTTTATCTTTTTATCAATACGGTTTTTATTGATGGGTTTCCTTTATTACTTGCCACAAAGTCGCGAAGACGCAAAGATTCACAAAACAACTTGGTGCGATTTAGTGCCTTAGTGTCTTGGTGGCATTATGCGTCTCCATCACTTTATCTTCTTTCACGTCCTATGATCAGGCTCAGCTTACATTGTATGGTAAAATAAGAATCGTTCCTGCTGTTGTTGCCCCGTATAGCGTTGGGCGTTGTTACAATTAAAGGATCAAGTTCCTTTTGCCTGTTGTGTAATTGCAGGGCATAAGATGCCTTGTTGGGAGAAAGATATTTTTGAAATAAAGAAGGATCAATATACCGTGTACTTACATCATCTAAATAATCCGTTCGGGTAATGCGATGCAATATTTCGAGTCGAAGATTCAGTAAAGCTGAGCATTCTAATTTTATACCAGCTCCTAGAGGAAAATTTAATTGTGTGAGTTTGTATTCCTTTCTTTCAGGATATTCCACAAAGCCCTGTCCTTCGGTATGCAGTTCATTTAGGGAAATCCATTCTCCGTTAAGACAGGCTTGCGGATCAAAATGAAATAACCCTATACCGCCAACCAAATAGGGAGAAAATATATTCGCTTTATTATTTACCGGGAAAAACATCAGCGGGTGCAATTCGGCAAGCAACATCAACTCAGCAATGTTACTTTTGAAATGCAGGTTGCGCCGGTAACGGTTCCGGGCTTCGGAAGGATCATTTTTTAGAATACTGTCACAGGCAAGAATATTGCCCATATTAAATGATAACCTGGCAGATAGTGCATAACGGTAAGTTACACCCATAAATATACCTCCGCTGAACTTTGTATTTTGCCAGTTCAAATCTTTCAGGAATCTTTTGCCATTGCCCGGCCTTCCCCCTATATCCGTGAGGCAATTGATGGCGCCAATTGAAAACCCGGCTTCAAAAAGAAAATCGCTTTCGTAATAACGGTTATTGTAAAAATAATCCTGTGCAAAGGAGGGATTGCTCAATAAGCAGCACAGGAACAACAGGTAAACTGTGTGCACTTTCATGGTTAGCATTTTAGGTGTTAGCTGTAAATAATGAAACGGCGGGAACGGATAGCTTAAGATAATAAAATATTTTATTAACCCGCAAAGGGTTTTCAAAAAACATTCCGGACTAATACCATAATATCAAAGTAAAATGTACGGGAAGCTGTATTTTTAATAGAATTAATTAAGCGTCTCTATGAGAAGGTTTCTATTTATTCTGCTTTGCGTTCATTTTATTATCAACTTTCAAAGGCTGCATGCACAGACTGTAACAATTCGCTATACCGAAAGCAGCGCCGATTTCCCCAACCCCGAAAGAGGTTTCTATATCCC
Organism: Agriterribacter humi; assembly: GCF_009192765.1. Taxonomy (GTDB): domain Bacteria; phylum Bacteroidota; class Bacteroidia; order Chitinophagales; family Chitinophagaceae; genus Agriterribacter; species Agriterribacter humi. The sequence goes on from NZ_VOHQ01000004.1 coordinate 281,306, forward strand.
TTCACAAACACATGCGGGCAATTTTGTTCCTTTGAACAAACAGCAGTTGATCCAATACAGAACAGCGCAGCAAAAGCACGGCAGTGCCAGTTACGCTATCTATTCAACCCTGCTATTCAGGTATTATATATTAGACCAGTTCGTTCACAAGCCATTGAGTACTGATTTTCTTCAGAAACTGGATAATGATTTCACCGTGGTGAGAGATGCAGGACTAAAAATGATCATCCGTTTTTCCTATATCAATAAAGTACAGGCAAATGGCTGTGCCGATAAAGAAGGCATTTGCCCTCCCTATGGAGATGCGCCCAAAACCATTGTGCTGCAACACATTTTGCAGTTGAAACCATTACTGCAAAAAAATGCGGATATTATCGCCGTTCTGCAACAGGGCTTTATTGGTATATGGGGTGAAAACTATTATACAGATTATTTTGGCGATGCTTCCGAAAATGGCGCCGGAAGGATAATGGACAGTAGCTGGCGCGACAGGAACGACATACTGAAAGCGCTGTTAGATGCTTTACCAAAGAACAGGATGGTGCAGGTTCGCACCCCGCAAATGAAACAGAAATTTGTATACGGACCAGTTGCATCTACCGATTCAAAACCAATGAGCCGCGAAAAAGCATACAACAATACCGATGAAGCACGAATAGGATTTCATAACGATTGCTTTTTAGCAAGTTCCGATGATTACGGTACATACTATGATTATGGCAGTTCCTCCACTCCAAAAAAACCTGCCAATGAAACAATGCGAAAATATTTTGCAGCCGATAGCCGGTACGGGCCGGTTGGCGGCGAAACCTGCGATGATGCTTTTAGTCCGCAAAATGACTGCGCTCCTGCGGGGCGCGCAGAAGAAGAAATGGCGGCTATGCATTACAGTTACCTCAATACAGGTTACAACAATACAGTAAACAATGATTGGGATTCGGCGGGCTGCATGAGCAGCATTAAAAAAAGACTGGGCTATCGTTTTGTTTTAAAGGATGCCCATTTTCCGGCTGCCGGTAAAGCAGGTGAACCATTTGCTTTTTCGGTTAACCTCAGCAATAAAGGTTTTGCTTCTCCTTTCAATCCCCGTACTGTTGAACTGGTATTACGTAATACGGAAAGCGGAAAAATTTTTATCCTTCCCTGCAAAACCGATATACGATTCTGGTTTTCGGGCGATATACAATGGAAGGAAACAGAAGCACTACCTGACACCATTGCCGCCGGCAGCTATGCATTGCTGTTGAACTTTCCCGATCAATATCCTTCTCTTTCAGAAAGACCCGAATACAGCATACAACTCGCCAATGAAAATGTATGGGAAGCCGGAACAGGCTATAATAAGTTAAACCATATTGTCATGATCGGAAATGAAAATGATTGAAATGCTGTATATTAAAAAAACATTTACTTTACAAAAAGGATATTGATAAGCATGAATAAATCAATCACCATACTGGTGAATTGCACCGATGAGAAAGGTTTGATCTATAAGATCACCCGTGTATTATATGAAAACGGGTTGAATATTGTAAAAAATAAGGAGTTTGTAGATGAAGATACCAATCGCTTCTTCATGCGCACCGAAGTGGAAGGGATAGCAGATGCAAAGGCATTGCTGGAAGCATTAACAAAAGTGCTTCCGCCCAATAGCCGGATAGAAGTAGTGCCCGACCGCAAAAAGAAACTGGTTATATTGGTTACCAAAGAAAATCATTGTTTGGGCGACCTGCTGATGCGCAATCATTTTAACGAATGGAATGCAGAGATAAAGGGAGTAATAAGCAACTATGCCCTGTTAAAGGATTTTACCGAAAGGTTCAACCTGCCCTATCATCATATTGCTGCAGAAGGATTTTCCCGGGAGGAACATGAACAATTGCTGATCAGCACCATCAACAGCTATGCACCGGATTATATTGTATTGGCCAGGTATATGCGCATACTCACTCCTTCGTTTGTAAAACAGTACGATGGAAAAATAATCAACATCCATCACTCTTTTTTGCCTGCTTTTATCGGCGCACATCCCTACCGCCAGGCCTACAACCGTGGTGTAAAGATCATTGGCGCCACTGCGCATTTCGTAAATAATAATTTAGATGAAGGACCCATTATATGCCAGAACGTTATTCCTGTTGATCATTCGCAGAACGCAGCCGAAATGTCCCGCGCCGGCAAGGGTATAGAAAAAATGGTACTGGTTCAGGCACTAAAGCTGGTGCTGGAAGACAGGGTAATGCTGAGCGGAAATAAAACGGTGATCTTTTAATGAAGAACGGTTTAAAAGACCCGGAGAATCTGCCCGGAAAGCCTTTTGATGAGTAAAAAATGTTAAATGCTTTGAGCAGGTCCGTACCCCTCCGGCCATTTACACTTTATTTGAACGCTGCCCAATAGAAGCTTTACTTTCACATCAACCATAAAACTAACCATTATGAAAAAAGAACAGATCGCAGCATTATTTCAGCAGTTTGAACAAGCCGCTTACCAGTACAACCGTTGATAAATAGCCTCACCCAGCCATCAAAAGCAGAAAGATATTCCTGTCAATCCTTACTGATACATAAATCATTAGCATTGTAATACTAATTAATTTAGTAACTTCGGTTATGTTTTTTATCGCCGATCTGCATACACATTCGCATTATGCCGGAGCTACCAGTAAATTTCTCTGCCTGGAAACGATGTATCAGTGGGCATTGATAAAAGGTATTGATGTAGTGGGCACGGGCGACTTCACACATCCGGCATGGATAAAAGAGCTGGAGGAAAAGCTGCAGCCTGCCGGTAACGGGTTTTTTACATTAAAGCAACTGCCGGAATTAACTGTGCTGCCCGGCGCAAAGCCACAGGGCAGAACGGTGTACTTCTGCCTGTCAACGGAAGTGAACTGCGAATATGCAGTAAACGGTAAACAGTATAAGAACCACCATTTAATATATGCCCCGGATTTTGAAACTGCCCGCCACATCAACAAAGCCCTTGCAGGCTACGGCGATCTTTCATCCGACGGAAGGCCAACACTCTTGTTACCGGCGCATGAATTGTTGAAAATAGTATTGGATATTGCTCCCCGGGCCTTTTTTGTACCGGCGCATATATGGACACCCTGGTTTTCAACGCTGGGCTCAAAGAACGGGCATGCTTCGCTTCAGGATTGTTTTAAAGATGTTACGAACGAGCTGTTTGCTGTGGAAACAAGTCTTTCTGCGGATCCGCTCATGTGTCGGCGGTATGCAGAATTAGATGGGTTAACCCTGCTCTCCAACTCCGACGTGCACTCCGCCCACAAGCTGGGCAGGGAAGTGAATTTGCTCGATACAGCACAGGATTACGATGCGATGTTCAATGCCTTTAAAACAAAACAGGGTTTCTCCGGAACCTGGGAATACTATCCGCAACGTGGCAAATACTTCAACGATGGTCACCGCAATTGCAATATATCATTTGGCGTAGAAGAAGTGCATGATGCTACTTGTCCTGTGTGCCGGAAGCCGTTGACCGTTGGCGTTGCGCACCGTGTGGAACAATTGGCCAACCGTAGCGAGCAGGAAGCAGCCGGTCAGGTTCAGCCTTTCAAATATGTATTGCCATTGCCCGAAATATTTGCTGAGATCGCAGGCTTTAGCGAAAGCAGCTTAAAAGTAAACGCCCTGTATGTAAAAGCAATATCGCATTTTGGTACGGAGTTCAATATTTTGCACCAGGTGCCCATACAGGATATTCAACGTTATCATCATCAGCTATCCGTTGCTGTTGATCGCCTCCGTCAAAATAAAAAGCATTTCACCGCAGGTTATGACGGCGCTCATGGCCGCGTCTGGTTTTTTGATAAAACGGAATTAAATACAAAACCCGAACAGATGGTATTGTTTTAAGGATCGCTCAGCCATTGACGTTATGAGGTAACGCCCTGCATCCCTCAAAAATAATATTATTGAGCCAACTATCGGATTCGAACCGACGACCCTTTCATTACGAATGAAATGCTCTACCAGCTGAGCTAAGTTGGCGTAATGTTATTGCTGCAAAATAATGATCAGCAATTAATTGTTGTACACTCCCATTGCCTGAAGCAGTTATTTGCCCACTGCCATTCCACCAATAGTGCACAGCAATCCGGCAAAAATACTTAAACCCGTATACAATGAAAACTGGAGATAATGTCCGTTTTTCAATAAATCTATATTCTCGTACGAAAAACTTGAAAAAGTAGTGTACCCGCCACAAAGCCCGGTAATTAAAAACAGCCGCCATTCCAAATTCAGCATATTGTTCCTGGAAGCCAGTGCATAAAACAGTCCTATTAAAAAGCAGCCGGTAATGTTTACGATAAAGGTTCCGGCAGGAAATACCATAGTAGTGTGCCTGCTTATTGACCACTGCACTACATAGCGCAGTATACTGCCAATACCACCACCAATTCCTATAAAGAGTAATTGTTTGAACATACCATTCTAAATAAAACCTTCCTACAAAAGGAGTACAAAAAAAAGAATATTCCCGGAAAACTTTTGATTTTTTAAAATTAATCGTAATATTGCGATATAATTACAACGATGGGAGCAACAAAGGCAGAAGAATTTTCGGTAAAAGACAACAGGGTAGCAAAATATGCCAGGGCACTGGCGCATCCCGCACGTGTGGCCATATTGAAATTATTGATCAATAAGCAGTCCTGTATTTGTGGTGATATCGTGGATGAACTGCCGCTGTCGCAAAGTACGGTATCACAGCATTTAAAAGAGCTGAAAGTCGCAGGTTTAATAAAAGGAGATATAGAAGGGGTGAAGGTTTGTTATTGTATAGATGAAACGGAATGGAACATCGCCAAAAATTACATAAGCGATTTGTTTTCGGCATATAAAGCCGTTGCCGGAAAATGCTGCTGATTTTTTTTGACTCAATCAATCGTAATATTTCGATCATACACTTTAAATATTAAAAATATGCAAACGCAGGAACAACTAAAAGATATAGTAAGGCAGAAATACAGTGAAATAGCCTTGCAGGATAAAGAAGTAAATCAGTCCTCCTGTTGCGGCGCTGGTGGCTGTTCAACCGAAGTATACAATATTATGACCGATGATTACAGCCAGGTGGAAGGATATGTGCCCGATGCCGATTTAGGGCTGGGTTGCGGACTGCCCACGCAGTTTGCCAAAATAAAGGAGGGCGATACGGTCATTGATCTGGGCAGCGGCGCGGGTAATGATTGCTTTATTGCAAGAGCAGAAACCGGGGCAGCCGGTAAGGTAATTGGTATTGACTTTACACCCGCTATGATTGTAAAAGCAAAAGCAAACGCTGAAAACCTGGGCTATACCAATGTGGAATTCAGGCAGGGCGATATTGATAATATGCCTGTTGCCGCCGATGTAGCGGATGTTATTGTAAGCAATTGCGTGCTTAACCTTGTGCCCGACAAAGCCAAAGTATTTAAAGAAATGTACAGGGTGCTGAAACCCGGCGGCCACTTCAGTATTTCAGATATTGTGCTGGTGGGCGAGCTTCCCGGTAATCTTAAAAAAGATGCCGAAATGTATGCGGGTTGCGTGGCAGGCGCCATTCAAAAGAAGGCATACCTGGAATTGATACAGGCGAGTGGTTTTGAAAATATGGTTCTGCAAAAAGAAAAGCCCATCGTCATCCCGGCCGATATACTAAAGAACTATTTGAATGAAGATGAAATGGCTGATTTTAAAGCAGGTCACACCGGTATATTCAGCATTACCGTATATGCTGAAAAGCCAGTAGAAGCAAAAGATACCTGCTGTGGTTCGGGATGCTGCCAGTAATCATTTAAAGTTAAGGGAATGAAGAAGATTTTAGTACTCTGTACGGGCAACAGTTGCCGCAGCCAGATAGCGGAAGGATACCTTGTGCATTTTGCAGGCGATAAAGCAGCAGTATACAGCGCAGGTATAGAAACGCATGGCGTAAACCCACGTGCGATAACGATTATGAAGGAAGATGGTATTGATATTTCAAAGCATACTTCCAATAATATGGAGGAATACCGGCGTATTGGGTTTGATTATATTATTACGGTTTGCGACAATGCCAGGGAACGCTGCCCGGTTTTTCCTTCAACCGCACAGCAGTTTCATCATAATTTCCCGGATCCGGCAAAGGCAAAAGGTACTGAGGAAGAGATCATGCAGCAATTCAGAAATGTAAGAGATATGATTAAAGCGTATGCGGATGATTTTGTAAAAGAGAATATACAATAACCAGGGCCTGTGTAGGCTTCATGCATATCTTTAGCATTACCGGTGACAGCTATTTTTAGCTGCAGATTCGCAGAAGATTTCTGTGAATCTGCAGCAGTTTTTTTTAAAATAGGTATACTACAGGCAGCATGGTCATGTCTGCATACTAAATTTCATGTGCTGTTTTGCTTTGTAATCAGCCGTTTTTATTTTCTTCTTTGAATTTTTTATCGGCCGCAGCCGCTTTTTCAAAGTCAAGTACAACACCGTTAATGCAGTATCGCAGGCCGGTCGGCGGCGGTCCATCTTCAAATACGTGCCCCAGGTGACTTTTACAGCGCCCACACATCACTTCAGTTCTTTCCATACCTGCTGTATTGTCCGGAGCATAAATTATACTGCCTTTGGTAACAGGCTCGTAAAAACTGGGCCAGCCGCACCCGCTTTCAAATTTGGTATCGCTTCTGAATAAGGGATTGCCGCAAGCCGCACAATAATAGGTTCCCACATCGCTGAACTTTTCGTACTTACTGCTCCATGGTCTTTCCGTTCCTTTTTGCCTCGCTATATAATAAACGTCTTCGGGCAAAACTTTTTTCCACTCTTCATCACTTAACACAACCTTCGACTTGTCGGAGCGGGAGTACACTTTGTTTTTATTATTTGTATTATCCATATGTGCTGATGATTTTTTTTGAGGTGGTTGCGAAAAACTACACTGGCAAAAGATCATGGGCGCGAATAACAACGTAAAAAGAGGTTTTATATGCATGATCTGTGATTTTGACTTTAAAACAAATTTACGAAACAATATCAACTACGTTATGTACGATGTTTGACCAAAAAAAATCAACCTCTTTTTTAATATAATGTTAAAAATGGTTTAAAAATATATTTTTGCAGCAAAACCATCAGCATGTCCTTAGAAGATGATATCCGCCAACCTTCGTTCCGCAATGAGCACCAAAAAGGCATTATCAACATGATCTATACCTGTAACTGGATCATGGCGCGGCAGAAAAATTTTTTCGATCAGGAAAATATTACGCTTCAGCAATTCAATATTCTGCGCATACTCAGGGGTTCTTATCCAAAGCCTATTTCTACACTTCAGATCAGGGAAAGAATGCTGGATAAAATGAGCGACACCAGCCGTATTGTAGACCGGCTGGTTATAAAAGACCTGGCAACTAAAAAACCCTCCCTCACCGATAAACGCCTTGTAGACATTGCCATTACCTCAAAGGGCATTGCTATGCTGGAACGTTTGGATCGAAAAAATGAAGAAATGGATTCCCTTTTACAAGCGCTCTCGGAGCATGAAGTAAAAATACTGAACCAACTGTTAGATAAGATCAGGAAGCCGGATTGATGTATCTTCCGCTTTATTTATTCCTTTATAATTGCTGCATGAAAGTTCTGCTTATTTTCTGGGCTGCTGTTTGTCCTTTTGTTTTTTGCGCTGCACAACCTAAATATGAGTTTCGTGCCGCATGGATCGCTACTGTAGACAATATTGATTGGCCGTCAAAGGGAAATTACAATTCCGACAGCCAGAAAGCGGAGTATAAGAAACTGCTGGATATGCATGTACAAAATGGCATGAATGCGGTTATTGTGCAGATCCGTCCCGCAACAGATGCTTTCTATCCTTCGCCTTATGAACCCTGGAGCGAATGGCTTACGGGTAAGCAGGGCCGCCCTCCCGTGCCCTATTATGATCCACTGCAGTTTATGATTGAAGAAGCCCATAAAAGAGGACTCGAATTTCATGCCTGGTGCAATCCTTACAGGGCGGAATTACAGATCGGCAAATCCTCTATTTCACCCACCCATATTACCAAAGTGCATCCCGAATGGTTTGTGGCTTATGGAGGGAAAAGGTATTTTGATCCGGGTAACAAGGAGGCGCAGGAATTTGTGGTGAATGTGATCCGCGATATTGTTAGCCGTTATGATGTGGATGCCCTTCACTTTGACGATTATTTTTACCCTTACAGGATTGCCGGACAGGAATTCCCGGATGATAAAACCTACGCCCAATATGGTTCGGGTATGGACAGGGGCGACTGGCGAAGGGGTAATGTAGATTCTATCATTGTTAAACTGCACCGCGGGATAAGGCAGGAAAATCCGCATTGCAAATTTGGTATCAGTCCTTTTGGGGTATGGCGCAACAAAGACAGGGACAGCCTGGGAAGTGATACCAAAGCCGGGCAAACCAATTACGATGACCTGTATGCCGACATATTATTGTGGTTGCGGGAAGGATACATTGATTACGTAGTGCCCCAGTTGTACTGGGAGCATGGCCACAGAGCGGCGCCGTATGAAGTGCTGGTAGACTGGTGGAGCCGGCACAGCTATGGCAAACATTGTTATATAGGATTAGGTATTTATAAAGCAGGGAGCAATGTACGCTGGCGCGACAGGAATATCATTCCCATGCAAATACGCGATGCAAGATCATACAGCACCATACAGGGGCAGGTTTATTTCAGCAGTAAATCTTTTTTGAAAAACCCTAACGGGTGGAACGACAGTTTGCAGCAGCATTACTATAAATATCCTGCTTTAATTCCTCCCATGCCGTGGATAGACAGCATACCGCCCAAACCCCCGGTAATCAATACCATCAGCAGCGAAGGAAAAGGATCTGAACAACAGGTCAGGATCAATACGGCATATATTGATACAGACAAAAGGCTGCGTCAATTTGCTTTATATGTTTTTCCTTCTTTGGAAAATACCGATATCTCCAATAAAGCGCCATTGCAGATCATTCCATCTACTACAGATTCAGCAGATTGCGTGTTGACATTATCGTTGTTGCCACAGCCGCTTTCTTCAGGTAAGGAATTATACATTGGTATTACCGCGGTAGATATTAACAATGTGGAAAGTGAGATCAGCATACTGCAAAAATTGGAAAGGGCAAATGAAAAATCCGATTGGGAAATAGTGAGGTGAGCGTGAAAGTTTGAAAAAAGCTACAATTAAAAAATAAACTTCATTCCCCCTGATTTGTTATTGGCAACTTTTTGCGAATTATTTTGTACAGGATTTTGCGAAGTCTGATGCATTTCCTGTTTCATCCTGTTGATAGAGGTCTGAATAAAAAAAGATGATATTACATTTAAATCATTGTGCTTATGTGAAAACTTAAGTGCATTAATATACTCCTCTTTTTGTTTTGCTTCGATGATAACATATGGGTGGCCGGCTTTAGCCAGAATAAAATTTGACAAGAGTCGTCCAAGTCTGCCGTTACCATCAGGAAATGGATGGAGATAGATAAAATATTTGTGGAATTTGGCAGCTATTTCAATTGGATGGACTGTTTTTTTTTCTAATGCTGCTTGTGTCTGCTCCATTAAAGCCGGCACGTTGGCGATGCTGGTTTCATGATCAGGAAATATGGTGTCGCCTGCTGCCATCCTTGATTTGGTATATTCTCCCGGTGCATAACCTTTGGTATATTGAATCGTATTATTAGTAAGCAGCTTATGCGTATCTACCAGCAATTGTTCTGTCAGAGGTAATTCCAGGTTAGTAAACAGGTATTCAAAAGCTTTAAAGTGGTCTAAGATTTCATAGGCTTCAAGCATGGATTTATTCTGAAGCTTCAGATTAAGCCCATGCTCTTTCAGTTCCTTTGTGTCGTTGACAGAAAAGCTGTTGCCTTCTATCGCGCATGAATGAGCTGAAAGGAGGATTTCATTGTATTCAAAAAGGGTTTCTTTGGAAAATGTGGATGTTACTCGTTTGTATTGTTCAAGCGTTGATTGATACTCAGTTAAGAGCTTTTCTATTGTATGATCATTACTCATTATGTGACGGTATACTATTAATGTACAATAAAAACGTGATTTTCAAAGATTTGTTTTGATGCAAAGTTAGGCAATTATGAATGTTATGTTTAGCAGTCATAGTAAGGATTTATGCTAAAACAATCTCCCCTGTTGTCCCGGTCTTCTGAAAATGGTAGTATCCAATTCAAAACGGTCTTCATTCATGTGATACATTTTGCCGTATTTTTTATATTGTTGCGTTATAATCTCCGCTATGGCGCCTTCTCCCCGCATACGCAGTCCCCAGCGGGTATCGTTCACTTTGCCATCGTGACTTTGCTCAATTAAATGCCATACTTTATCGGCTCTGTCGGGGAAGTTTTTATACAGCCAGTCGTGAAACAAAAACTTGATAGCGCCATTTAAACGGATGAAAGTATAGGCGGTAAATACAGCGCCCACATCTGCGGCGGCTTTCATGATGCGCTGCATTTCGTGATCATTGAGCCCCGGGATCATAGGGCCCATCATCACACCCATGCGAATGCCGGCACTGCTTAGCTCTTCAATTACTTTTAGTCGCTGTTTGGCAGTAGTGGTGCGGGGTTCCATTACCCTGCGCAAATCTTCATTAAAGGAAGTGATGGAAACCATTGCCGATACCAGTCGCTTTTTGGCCAACTCCTGCAGTACATCCTTGTCTTTAATGATCCATGCGTTTTTGGTAAGGATTCCTACCGGCTGGTTGAATTCATTGCATACTTCAAGCAGCCCCCTGGTTAACCGGTATTTTTGTTCGGCGGGCTGGTAACAATCGGTATTGCCACTCAGCATAATGGGCATTACCTCCCACCTGGGATGCATAAGTTGCTTTCGCAACAACTGTGGCGCATTTTTTTTAACGATGATCTTTCGTTCAAAATCCAATCCTGCACTATAGCCCCAGTATTCATGTACGTTGCGGGCATAGCAGTAAATGCAGCCATGCTCACAGCCGGCATACGCATTCATGCTGTAAGCCATGCCCACATCCGGGCTCTCTACTTTATTTACAATGGTTTTTGAAAGTTGTTCCAGGTATTGTGTGGGCGTGTTGTCTTCCGACCAGTCGTCAATGGCTTCCACGTGTTCCCTCGTTCTTTCGTCTTTAAGAAAACGGTTCTTGGTATTGAACTGGGCGCCGCGACCCTGTAAATATTGCTCTGCCTCCTCTTTTTCTTTGGCGGAAACTTTATAATGATCCTGCTTAAGTTTTTCTGACATAAAATTGATTCAAACTTGTTAATAAAATGGGATTAATGTCGAACTCATCTTCTTTGCGTACGATCAGATAATCTGAAAAATTACATACTTTTTGTTTTGAAACACGGTGTCACAGAGACATAAAGACACGGAGGATGTTTTGTCTTTACTATTCTTATTTTTTTGAAACACCCGCGCGCAAGGCGCGGGAAATGCCTTTGTTTTCTCTGTGCCATAGTGTCTCCGTGTCCCTTTGTTCCAAAACCAATTTGCGCGTTCATTACATAATCATTCTTTTAATTCCCTTTTTCATCAGGGGTACATTAAAATTTAATATATAGCCTAAACGTTTTCCACTTAGTTTCAAATAACTCAATACCTGTGCGTCCCATACAGGATGGTAATACTCTTGTGCTTTTAATTCTACAACAACCAATCCATCTACAAGTAGATCAATCCGCAGGCCTTCATCAATTACCAGTCCATCATATTGTAACCGGACAGTCTTTTGCCTTTCAAAAGGAATATTTCTTTTACCCAATTCATAGCAGAAACACTTTTCATATACACCTTCCATTCATCCGGGGCCAAATGCCCTATGAATGCAGATTGCGATATCTATTATCTGGTTAGCTAACCACTGCTCTCTTGCTGTAAGTGGATCGAAATCTTTTTGCTCACTACTATTTACCATTGACGTCTTCTATTTTAAATCAGCTCATGTTGTTACAATAGGGCGGCATGTCCGGGCAATTATCCAAACAATTCTCCCTGTATTGTGGCTACCGGTAAGTTCTGGAACGCAAACCGTTGTACGATCTGGTATGCTTTTGTGTTTTGTGCCCGTTTCAGCAGCAGCATGCCATCCGCAATAAAGCGCCCGGTAAAGTGTTTGTTGCTGTATGCCAGCCATGCTTTTTCATATTGCCAGGGCTGCAGCTTGCGCGCAACCGTTACATGCGGTTCCATAATAAAATGCGGCTTGTTCTCCTCATTTAATTTCATTAGCCGTTGCGTTTCACTGCGCACCTGTTTAATAAGGTTTTGCACCGGCACTTTTGTTACCACATTAATATATATGGTGTGCGAAGGAAAGCTGCCATAGTCGCGCAGTTCCGCCTTAAACGGATACTGCCCCATGCCTACCGCTTTGAGCCGGTTCACAATCCGTGCTTCCATCATTTCGTATTGCACAAAAGTTGCCAGCGTAATGTGCGGCTTGCCCCACCTGGCTTGCGCACTCTGGTATGTTTCAGCAAATTCTTCTTTTACTTTTACAATCTTATTCCATACTTCTTCCGGCGGGCTCAGCACCAGCAGGTATTCATTAATGCGATAGCCGGGCAGCATTTGAATATTATGTTCCATAAAAAACCATTTTGAATGATCAAATATTTAGTATAAATTTACTAAAAATATTAGTAATTCCAAAAAATGATATATGGACGGCGAAATGGTGCTCAATACTGCTTACAATGGTTCAAAACGCTTTACACAATGGAATGTGGATCATGCCAACGCCACAGGTTTCGGCGCTGCCGCGGATGATTATATGGAAAGAGGCATCGATTTGAATGAGCAACTGATCCGCAACAAGCCCTCAACTTTTTTAATGAAAGTAAGCGGGGATGCAATGATTGATGCGGGCATATTCAACGGTGATATTGTAATTGTTGACCGGTCGGTAAAAGCCGCTAACGGTAAAATAGTAATTGCCATACTCAATGGGGAAATGCTGATCCGCAGGCTGGAGAAAACTTTTAATAAAACGAGACTGATACCGGAAACACGCAAGCTGTCGCCTATAGATATAGACCTGGCTGCTGCAGATTTTTCAATATGGGGTGTGGTTACTTATTGTATTCATGCAGTATGATGGAGTGTACAAATCCGAAGCCGGAAATTGAGGGAATACAAAGCAGCAAGAACCAAAATGCAGAAGACAAATAAATTTTAAATTCCGAAGATGTACAAACAATAAACCATAAACTCATACCTTCCTTATGGTATATTGTGTGGTGAAAGTGGTGCTGTTGCCTGCTGCGAGTGTAATAAGACCAATACCATTATTGAATGAATCGGGCGGGGCGCTGAGGTTTTCAATAGCAATGCTCTTGCGGTGCGGAGGAATGTAAATTTGCAAATAAGGATAGCTTTTATCCGGTCGTATTTCCAATTGCCATCCTATGGAAGGGGCGCGTAAAATACACATGGGTTGCGTTTTGCTGAAATCCAGCACAAATGAATTGTCCAATGCTGTTTCACCAATGCGTGCTGGTGAAGTGAATGCAGTATAAGGCAATATTTTTCCGGAAGGAATAAGATTGATGAATTCCATCATTTCCTGCGATTGAAATTGCAATTCGAGATCATCAACCTTACTGCCAAAGGTAAAATAAGGGTGCCAGCCATCGGCTATTGGCAGGGCAGAATCACCTGTGTTTTTTACCGTGGTGGTGATGCTTAATGCATTTTCTTTTTCCAAACGATAATCAATAATGCAGTTATACGGAAAAGGATAACCTGCATCACCGCCTTTATATTCATGCAATAGACTTATGCCGGCGAAATTTTCGGTTGCCTGTTCCTGCACTAACCGGAACGGTTGTTTGTATAATAAACCGTGTATGGCAGATCCGTTTAGCAAAAAATTATTAAAATGATACTGCTGGTTGTTAAACCTGTATACTGCATCGGGGATCCTGCACGGGAAGGGCGATAGCTTTAACCCCTTAAATCCATTGGCTTCGGCATTTTCATCAAACTCTTTTTTGCTATCGTAACTGTCAATAATATTTATTGAATCTTTTTTGTACCGCACAGTAAATGCATGCAACATGGCGCCGCAGCCAGGTACAATTTCTACTTTACTTTGTGAAGCATTGTCTGTTAACAGGATCTTATCAAATCCATTATGCTGAAGTTTCTCTATTGCGAACATTGACGGTGATTTATCTCCAAGATAATATAACGCAACGACAAAACGCCGCTCAACCGGTTGCGTAAATTAAAATGCCCGCATGATTTACTCACGCGGGCATTTTAATTATATCAAACTCAGGATCAGTTCAGGTATTTTAAAACCTCTTCGCTCATTGGTTTTACTTTGCTTGGAAAAACAGTAACCAGCTTTCCTTTTTCATCTATCAAAAACTTGGTGAAATTCCATTTAACCGGATCTTTGATCCCCAATTTCTCCGCTTCGTCATCAAGGTATTTGAACAATGGATGTATATCATCTCCTTTTACAGAAATCTTAGCCGCCATGGGAAATGTAACCCCATAATTTTTTTCACAAAACTCCTTTATCTCTGCATTGGTGCCGGGCTCCTGCCGCATGAAATTGTTTGCCGGAAATCCAATAACCACCAGCTTTCCTTTATATTGCTCATATAATGCCTCCAGGTCTTTGTATTGAGGAGTAAATCCACATTTAGATGCGGTGTTTACTATTAATATTTTTTTCCCTTTATATTGGGAAAGATCAATTGTTCCGCCTTCCAGTCCTTCTACTTTAAAATCGTAAACAGAAGAGGCGATCATTACAGCAAGTGCTACAAATAATAAACGTATCATAACGAAGAGTTTAATTAAAGTACAAATTTGCTACAAAAAATCCGAATCCGGCGTTAATCTTTTGTATAACAGCCCAGGTCGGGCTCACCTGTTCTTGTTTTTCCATCAAGATCATTGCTTACCGGAGTGGCTGTGCCCGCGTTAACAGCAGGAGATTGATTTTTATCAATATGATAATCAAAATAATGGCGATCGGCATTAACACTGTCAAATGCAGGGTCCTGGTTGGCGATACTATTCATTACATTAATATCCGGCGATATATTTTTAGCCTTGTATAAAACATGATCAAAGTTTGCATTAAAAGCAGTGTTGCCTTTTTTATCTGCTAACACTTCATTTTCAACATTTTCGCCGCCAGCCCATATGATACAGTTGCGGAACAGTGCATTGAGATTATAGCTGTTGCCTGCCTCATCGGCATTGCTTAAGGTCAATAGCGGTTTTTTATGACTGATATAGCTGTTATCATAACCTACTATTGTACAATAGGTGAAATTATATTCTCCACCTTCGCTGAGCACTATATTGGATCCGCAATTGCTGATAAGGCAGTTCACAGCATCAATACCAGAGCCCAGCGCCTGTATGCCGGCATCGTATATATTATCTATAGTACATTGTCGCAGTTGTAGTTTGGGTAATGCATTAGCGGCGTCTCCAAAGGCTATAATGCCCCGGTACGCGTTTTTGATAGTGCCGTAATGAATTATATTATTAACACTGGTTTGCCTGAAATATATACCTGGCCAGGATGCCGGAAGATCGCGGTATACGTTATCTAACCTGTCGCCCTGGAAACTTACACCCTCCGTGTTTGTTCCGTTAACGGTCAATGTGCCGTCTACAATAAATGGCGCATCGGCATGCAAATAAATACGGCAGCCTTTTTCAATGGTGAGTGTGGCATTTTGCGCAACCTGTATGCCACCCGAAATAACATAGGGGAGATCATTGTTCCAGGTAATATCTGTATCAATAAAATGATTGCGCAGGAAATGTGCGTTTTGTCCATACGCTTCTAATTGAATATATTTTTGATTGCCATTGTAATTAACCTGTATACTATCCTGCACAATAAAAGGAAGATCGGTTGATGAAGGATCAATAGTAACCGAAACGAATATATAAATGCTGTCTCCTGCCTCTATTTCAATATTGTTTATCTCCGGCGAAGCGTTGCCATCCACATTTATTTTATAGCCGGAGCCATTGCCTCCCATTAGTTTTATACTGCTTAGTTTGAGTTTTTGTGTGTTGCTGTTGATGATGGTAAAATATTGTGTAACCGATCCGGTGGATGTGAATACGGTATCGAATCGCAAAGTGTCGGCGGTAAAAGACAATACCGCATTTTTATCGGTAATGAATGTTTGTTTTTTACAGGACACAATACCTTTCAGCAAAAACAATAGCAGCAAAAAATAAATGAGTCTTTTCATTTGCACGTATAATTCTTTTAAGCAGCAGCAAAGGCCAAAGTGGCAATGCTTAATTTTACATCCGGCACATCTTCCAGGATAGCATTACCACAGGCTTCAATGGTAGCGCCTGTGGTAATCACATCATCTACCAGCAATATATTCTTTTGACGGAGTTCCGTATTGGCTGCTGTTGTAAAAACACCTTCTACATTTTGCCAGCGCTCCATACGTGTTTTATGGGTTTGAGTAGTAGTATACCTTGTGCGGAGCACTGCATTGTATAATACCGGAACCTGTAAAACTGCAGCAATGCCTTCGCCTAATAAAGCCGCCTGGTTATAACCTCTTTTATATTCCTTATCAGGGAAAAGCGGTAAAGGAACAATCGCATCCGGCAGTTGAAACCTTGAGGATGTTTGTAATGTTTCGCCCATCAGCGTTCCAAAGTAATGGGCCAGTTCTTTATTGTCTTTGTATTTAAACTGGTGAATAAGCTGTTGCAGCAATGAATCTTTAGCAAAGTAATACTGGCTCATGGCACTGCTGCAGATCAGTCTTCCCCAAAATGTTTTTTCAACCGGGTTATTGGCGAGCGATGCGAAGCCGGTTTCGTGCAGGTGCTGATAACATTTCAGGCAAATGAGGTGATGCCCGTTAACCAGGTCGCTTCCGCAGCCATTGCACAATTGCGGAAAGAGAAGGTGAGAAACGCTATTGAAAGCAGTTTTTATCAAGTGCAATTCATTTTAAAACAGGTATTTATACAGTTCGTCAACCCTGCCCAGCGTTACCAGTTCAATGCCAAAATGTTGTTTGCTTAAGCCCTTTTGATTGTATTTGCTGATGATCATTTTTTCAAAACCCAGTTTTTCGGCTTCTGCAATGCGCTGCTCTATCCGGTTTACCGCCCTTATTTCACCACTCAGCCCAACTTCGCCGGCAAAAGCAATCTGATGCGGAAGGGAAATATCTTCATAAGAGCTCAGCAAAGCGCTTACCATGGACAGGTCTATGGAAGGGTCTTCTACTTTTAGTCCGCCTGCAATATTCACAAATACATCCTTCATTCCAAAATGAAATCCGCCTCTTTTTTCCAAAACAGCCAGCAAAAGCTGAAGTCTGCGCAGATCGAACCCGCTGCTTGTTCGTTGAGGGGTGCCATACACCGATTGGGTAACAAGCGCCTGTACTTCTATCAATAAAGGCCGTTGCCCTTCAAGCGTAGCTGCAATGGCTATACCGCTTAATTGTTCTTCTTTTTGGGTAATCAGTATTTCGGAAGGGTTAGATACCGGGCGCATACCGGTTCCTGTCATTTCGTAAATGCCTAATTCGGAAGTGGAGCCAAAACGGTTTTTGAGCGTACGTAAAATCCGGTAAGCATAATGCTGATCGCCTTCAAACTGAAGTACAGTGTCAACCATATGCTCCAAAATTTTAGGGCCGGCAATACTTCCTTCCTTGGTAATGTGTCCAATCAAAAAAACAGGTGTGTTGGTTTCTTTTGCAAAGCGTTGAAATTCGGAAGCGCTTTCCCTGATCTGCGATACGCTTCCTGCGGAAGATTCAATGTATGGAGAATGTAAAGTTTGAATGGAATCAACAATTACCAACTGCGGCTTTAGTTTTTTTATTTCCTGGAATATAATTTGTGTTGATGTTTCGGTAAGCAGGTAAAAGTTTTCATTTTTGATATTCAGGCGATCGGCCCGCATTTTAATTTGCTGTTCACTTTCTTCTCCACTGATGTATAAAGTAATCACGTCTTTCAGCAATAATGCGTTTTGCAGAAACAGCGTAGATTTACCAATGCCCGGTTCACCTGCTACCAGCACAAGACTTCCTGTTACAATGCCATCGCCTAAAACCCTGTTCAGCTCTGCATCCGGTGTAATAATCCTTTTCTCTTCCGCCGCTGATATTTCGTGCAGCGCAATTGTTTTTACTTCGCTTCCATTCTCACTGTATCCTTTCCATCCCTTATTATTTTTAGAAGGTTTTTCAATAAGCTCTTCCACAAAAGTATTCCACTCGCTGCATGAAGGACATCTTCCTGTCCATCTAGCAGATTCATAGCCGCAATTACTACAAAAGAAAGCAGTTTTTATTTTGCTCATGTGCTAAAGATACGGAGAGGGAAGAAACCGGAAATGGATATGTTTGATTGTATCGTAGTATAGGTAAAGTAAAAAATGGGCTTTGGTCAATCATTAAAATTTGACTTTATGCTGAAGAAAAGATCATTGATGAATATGCAAATGAGAATTACAGCAATTAAAATTTAAAGACGGGTAAAATTTTTAAAAAGATCGCAGAAAATATTTTACAAAGAAAACATGCAGATAAAAACGAAAAGTATTTTAAAGTTAAAGGGTCAGCTTTCGCCGACCCTTTAGTACTTACTAACCCATTAAATTCTTGCACTAAATTACAAATTGCTTAAACATAACAAAATTAATTTTGGCCCCTGTGAATAACTTTTCATACCACAGGACAGCCTGTTTGCGCATTATAATTATATGTTAATCAGTATGTTATGGTTTTTTTTAAATTGCCCGAAGCTTAGTAAATTTCGTCAAGTTGGCAGTTATATTTTTTTTAAACTAATGCAACTGACAAAAAGACTTCATACACATTTGTTTCCCGGATTTAATGTCAATAATCTTAAATGGTAGGTAGTTTGCTGTATTTAACGCATAATAAATATTCAAAAACTATGGGATCAATTTGGGTGGTATCGCTCATTTTTGTGGGTATCAGTATGCTGGTAAGCATGCGCTTAAAAGGAAAATTTGCCGGTTACAGTAAAGTAGGACTTACAAGTGGCTTAAGTGGCAGGCAAGTGGCAGAAAAGATGTTAAAAGAAAATGGAATATATGATGTTGCCGTTAACGCCTCAAATGGCTTTTTAACCGACCATTATAATCCATTGAATAAAACCGTAAACCTTAGTCCGGATGTGTATAATGGGGTGTCTGTGGCAGCCGCAGCGGTGGCCGCCCATGAATGCGGTCATGCCGTTCAGCATGCTACTTCCTACAGGTGGCTAATGTTAAGAAGCCGCCTGGTGCCTGCAGTGCAATACAGCTCTGTGCTGGTACAGTGGGTTTTAATTGGTGGCATACTCCTCATCAAGGTGTTTCCCTCGCTATTATTGATAGGAATTGTTTTATTTGCGCTTACTACCATCTTTTCTGTTATAACCCTTCCGGTAGAGTTTGATGCCAGCAAACGGGCCTTAGCCTGGCTGCAAAGAACCAATGTTACCAATGGGCAGGAATTTCCCATGGCGAAAGATGCTTTAAAGTGGGCTGCCATGACTTATGTAGTTGCGGCGATAGCTTCTATAGTTACCCTTGCTCAATATATACTTATATACGCTGGCAACAGGAGAAGTTAAATAATTTTTATTTTATTATATGTACTCCCGGCACGGCAACCGGGAGTGCTTTTGTCTTTATTTAAAGCTCCACACCGGGTTTTTTACATCGTGATAAAAAAGAAAGGTCCATTTTTCCCGTTGGCCCTGCTGCCACCATTGTTGCCGCAGCTCCATGCATTTTTTCCCATCATAATCGTATTTGGCTACAAACCTGCTTTTCATCTGGTGCAACTGGGGGGCGTCATCACCCCCGAAAAAAATAGTTTCCCCGTTTTCTTCTATCCAAAATACCTGGTGCCAGGGACTGTGAGCGCCGGTAACCTCGTAACGGATATAATCATCAATAACGCCATCTCCCTGTAAAAAATGTACATTGCCTGCATGCTGCAGTATTTCGATTTCGCCGGGTATATACGATGGCAATCCTTTTTGCAATGCAAACGATAATTCCTCCTGTTGTACATAATAGGTGGCATTAGGAAAACTCAGGAAACGCTGGTTAAGCATTGTATCATTTAAGCTCACTCCACCCGCGTGATCTTTGTGCAGGTGGCTCATCAGTACTTTGGTGATATCTGATGGATTAATATCATTGTTAATGAGGTTTTGATGAATTTGAAGCGTGTCGCCGGCACTTAAAAACCCCAATCCCGCATCTATTAATAAAATATCTTTTGAAGTAACTACGACAAAGGGTTGAATTTCCACGAGCAGGCTTCCCGCAGGTCTTTGCTGAAGATCATCATTAGTAAGATTGAAGGGAACAAATAATTTAGACTGGTCAATGGTAAAACTGCCTTCGCTTAGTGGAATAATTTTCATAAGGCAAATGTATTAACGAATCTCAAATTTGAGATTTCAAATTGAAATTACCTGAGCACCATCTGCCTGTCTTTATCCAAACGAAGCAGTATGAATATCATAATGCTGAAAGTTACCAGAGATAAACCCCCGTAACTTACAAAAGGAAGCGGGATACCAATTACAGGCGCCAGGCCCATTGTCATGCAAAGATTGATAGCGATGTGAAAGAAAAGTACAGAAGCCACTCCGTAAGCATAACACCGGCTAAACGCACTTCGCTGCCTTTCTGCAATAGTAACAATGCGGAAAAGCAAAATAACGTAAATGGATAAGAATATCATGCTGCCCACAAACCCAAAGCCTTCTCCAATGGTACAGAAAATAAAATCTGTTCTTTGTTCAGGTACAAAAGCATAACGGGTTTGAGTGCCTTTTAAAAGTCCTTTTCCCAACAAACCGCCACTGCCTATTGCAATTTTACTTTGCTTTACGTTATAGTTTCCGGCATCTCTTTTTTGGGGGGTATTCTTTTCAATATCGGCAAGCGCAGCAGCGTCTTTAGGAATATAATCCTTTCCAATGGTATCGTATATGCGTTTTACCTGGTATGGTTGTAATACATGATCAAAAATAAAAGGTACAGCAAAGCGCTGTATGCTTACACAAATGGCCCAGATGGTAATGATCCAGAACAATACAGATTTGTAGCGTTTAATTTGCCGGCGCATAAAATAAGCGGCAAGCAGCCCAATGCCGGTAAGAATGAGCGCAAGTATATTGGGATCCATTAATAAGGTAGCTACTACCAGTATAGCAAATGAAAATCCTATTACCAGCACAATAGCAGGTAAGCCTTCGCGAAACATTACCAGGAAAAATGAAAAATATACCAGTGCCAGCCCGGTTTCTTGTTGCAATATAGCCAGCAAAGCCGGCGCCACTACAATAGATGCAGCGATTAACTGCGACCGGAGTTTGGTGAAATCGGTTTCAATGCGCGACATATATTTTGACAGGGCAAGATTGGCAAACACTATGCATAGCTGTATGGGTTGTAGCTGAAAGGCATTACCGAATTTAATGATGGATTCGGTTCCTTTAATGTTTGAGTGGAATGGAAAAACCAGCAATAATAAAAATATACCTGCCGTATACCATAAATTGGCTGTTGCCGTAAAAAACTTGCTGTCTGTTAATAGTATTACAACGCCTGCAAAAAGGGAAAACAAAAAAAACATAGTTTGTTTTCCATAATCGGTTCTAAAAGAAATGAAACTATCCACTATATTTTCACCTTCATTATAAGTGGCGGCAAAAATGCTTACAATGCCTACAAGGCATAATAATATATACAGCAATAGCAGCAAGCCGTCTATACCCTTCGATATTTCATTGTTGTTGGTTCTCATCAGGACGCTTGGTTTTTCAGGTGTTTCTCATCATTGATCCATATTGTATCTGCCTTACGGGGCGGTCTTTTAATATGTATGATCTTGTTATCCGGAAAAGCATGTGCTGAAGAAGTGTCGGCAGGTCTTTGTGCCTTCCTGTTGTTCACGGTTTCTTCAGATGCTTTTACTTTTACAGGCTGAGCTGCTTTTACAGGTTTTTTTTCTTTGATTGTATATCCCCTTAGATATTTTTTGATGTAACTGCTGTCTTTCCTCAGGTTAAAATAAAAATAAGCTCTTGTAGAATCCGCAATGAATTGTTTGCGTTTAAGGTAGGAAGGCATAAGGTTGGTATTGGATATTCTTTCTACCTCTTTCATCCGGTCGGTTCGTATAGAATCTGTAAGATATTTTTCTATCAAAAAGGAGGCGATGGGAGATGCCCATGTAGAACCAAACCCTGCATTTTCAACTGCTACGGCAATGGCAATTTTGGGATTTTCACGTGGCGCGAAACAAACAAACATTGAGTTATTGGGAAGTTTGATGCGTTTACCATCCAGAATAGTATATTTTTCAGCAGTTCCCGTTTTAGCGCAAATACTTATGCCCGGAACCTTTGCACTTCTGGCCGTTCCGCTTTCCACCACATCCTGCATGCCGGCATGAATGGCTTCGTATGCTTCATTTGGTATATGCGTGAGCGCTGCATGTTTTTCCCTGAATTTATTAAGTATAGAATCCTTTGCGGTTTCGTTTTCAATTTTTTCAACAAAATGCGGGGTGTAATAATAGCCTTTATTGGCAATGATGCACATGGCATTGGCCAATTGAACAGGAGTTACCTGCATTTTATCCTGCCCTATACCCAGGGTAACATTGGTGCATGAATTCCATGATCCCCTGTAGTCTTTATCATATTCAGTGGTATCCGGAATATTGCCAGGCAATTCATTGGGGAGATCTATACCTAATTTTTTACCCCAGCCAAATGCATTCATATATTCTTCCCAGCGGGCATACCCTTTTTTTACACTTCTGTCTTTGGAATTATCCAGTGTTAGCCTGTATATCTGGCAGAAATAAGAGTTGCATGAATTGGCTAATGCCAGGCGCATATTGGCCGCATGTCCTGGATTATGGTGTTCGCATCTTACTAATCTTGCACATCCATGATAGGCGCCGTTACATGCTACACCATAGTCGGCAGTGATAACCCCCATATCAAGCGCAACCAGTCCGCCAATAGGTTTAAATGTAGAGCCCGGCTCATACATACCTCTTGTTGCACGGTTCATAAGTGGTGCAGATACATCTAATGCTAAGTTTGCGTATTTTTTCTGGCGTGTACTCCCTGTAAGGTCATTCGGATCGAATGAAGGTCCCGACACCATAGTGAGAATGCCCCCTGTTTGGGGATCAATAGCTACTATGCTGCCTACTTTATTGGCCATTAGTTTTTCGGCTAACTGCTGTAGTTCAATATCTAAGTAAGTGTACAGGTTGCGGCCGGCCGATGCAGCGGTATCGTATTTACCGTTTTCCCACGATCCCTGTAAACGGTTTCTGTTATCCTTAATCAGGTTTTGAATACCTCTTTGTCCCATCAGCACACTTTCATAATATTGCTCCAGCCCCGACCTGCCTACAAAATCACCCATCTGGTAAAAATAATTGCTTCGCCGGATAATGGCTGTGTCTACCTCGCCAATATCGCCCAGCAAATGGGCGCCGGCATTATACAGATAATTTCTTATTGGTCGTTCAATCAGTGTAAATCCGGGGAACCGCCAGATATTCTCCTCTAATTTGGCCTGCAGATCAAGTGAAAGCAACCCTTCAAAAACAGAAGGCCGGTAGCGCCCGTTTTTGATGATAGCTGTAATTATCCTTTCCCTGAATTCGGCTGTATCTATACTTAAAAGTTTACATAAAAAAAAGGTGTCTACCTTTCTTACTTCGTAAGGAGTAACAGTAAGATCATAAATGATAGTATTGTTCAGGATGGCTTTGTTATTCCGGTCAAAAATAATTCCCCTGTCGGGATATACCACTTTCTTGTATACTGCATTATCGAGCGCCAATAACTTGTACTTATCAGAAACCACCTGAAGTATAAACAAGCGTCCCGCAATAATTAAAAAAGTGGCCGCAAAAATGAGCCTTATAATAGTTTGTCGTGATTGATTAAACGCAGGCATAAATATCCCCCTATATGTTTGTCCTGAACTTCTGTTTCCTGTAAAATAGTATTTCCGTGATCATGATCAATAAAAAGCTAACGCCTGTAGTAGCTATAACCTTGCCTAAGAAGTACCAAAAATTTGCAAATTGCAGCCATTCTAAAAAAACAAGGTAAACATTATGAATAAAAGACAATACCAGCACATACACAATATATGGAGACCATCCCATGCTGGAAGGTGCGGGAGCAATATAATTAAAGTCTGAATCTTCTTTTGAAATAAGAATATTGATCATAAAAGGACGAAGGTAAGCTACTAAGGTGCAGGCAGCGGCATGAAGCCCGGGTGTTTTAGTAAAAAAATCAAGACTAAGCCCAAACAAAAAGCCTGCTAAGGTTAATGAAAGCCTTGGTATTTTAAAAGGCAGCCATAGTATAAAAAGGAAATACAGGTAAGGTGTAATAAACTGGTGAAGAGGTGGTATTTTATTCAGGATAAATACCTGGAATAATATAAAAATTATAAAACGGATAATATTTTTCAATAGTTCACTCATCTTTACTCCTGTTTGCGTGTTGCTTTTTCTAAGGCGTCCTGTTCCTCCTTTTGCAAATTTTTTACGGCATATACAAATTGAATATTAAAAAAATTAGTGGATGGTTTTATATTCATCAAATAAAAGTTACTGCCTGCCTGGCTTACAATTTCAACAATAACACCTATAGGCTGCCCGGGAGGGAAAGTAGAGTACCTGCTGGTTACAACGGTATCGCCTTTCTTTGCCTGGGCCGATTTGGGAATATTTCTGAAGGTAAGAAGCTGGGGATTTTTGCCATCCCATTCCACACTGCCCGTTTCACCTGTTTTTAACAGGCTGGCGCTTATGCGGCTTTGCCGGTGTAATAGGCTCATTACTGTAGCCATATTCGGGCTTACGTTTACTACGGTTCCAACAACTCCCGCGGGGCTAACTACAGCCATATCTTTGGTGATTCCCTGGTTGGTTCCACGGCTTATAGTTAAATAATTGGTTTGTGAAGTAACAGAATTGTTAATGACCTTGGCAGGAAAATACAAGTATCGCCGGTATTGTTCAAGCGAATCTACTTTTATAGAATCCACTACAATTTTGGTAGTAGTGTCTGCGGGGAGAAAATCATCTTTTAATAAATTACGAAGCTTTTGATTTTCTTCAACAAGTAATGCATTGGTTTTTTGGAGTTGAAAATAGTACTCAACGGTGTTGTATTGTTTGCTTATTTTGCCGGTTACTTCGCCTGCAACACCCATAAATGCCGCTTCATGAAACCTGTTATAATGAAACAGCATATACAGGGCAACCGCCTGCATTATAATAAAGATGAGGAAATTAAAATAACGCCTGACAAAAAGAAAAACATTTCGCACTTGGTTGTGTTTTTACAATTCTACAGTTTGAATACCGCCGGTAAAAATGTTTTCACAGAGGGAGGTGTAGAATCAGCAATAGTGTTATTATCTCATTACAAAGGGATAGCGTTGATAATTTTTAAGCGCAATGCCCGTTCCTCTTACCACGCTTTTTAAAGGATCATCGGCTACATGTACGGGTAATTTAATTTTTTGGCTTAATCTTTTATCTAAACCGCGAAGGAGCGCACCACCACCTGTAATGTAAATTCCCCTGCGATAAATATCGGAAGCCAGTTCAGGAGGAGTGGTTTCCAATGCTTTAAGAATAGCTTCTTCAATTTTGAAAATACTTTTATCCAAAGCTTCAGCAACCTCCTGGTAGCTCACCATAATTTGCTTGGGTATACCTGTTACCAGGTCGCGCCCATTAACCGGAAGGTCATCGGGAGGATTGTCTAAGTCTTTCATTGCAGCTCCTATCTGTATTTTTATCTGTTCTGCTGTTCTTTCTCCAATCAACAAACTGTGGTAGCGACGCAGCGCTTCCATAATATCTGCGGTAAATTCATCGCCGGCAATTCTAATGGACTGATCGCAAACAATGCCTGCCAGCGCAATAACCGTAATACCCGTAGTTCCGCCGCCAATATCTACAATCATATTCCCCACCGGTTCTTCCACATCTATACCTATTCCCAGGGCTGCCGCCATGGGCTCATGCAATAAATATACTTCTTTGGCGCCTGCCTGCTCCGAACTGTCTCTTACCGCACGTTTTTCCACTTCGGTAATGCTCGAAGGAATACAGATCATCATCCGCCAGCTTGGGGGAAACAGGGGCTTTTTGGGATAGATCATTTTGATCAGTTCCCTTATCATTAGTTCGGCCGCGTTAAAATCGGCTATCACCCCATCTTTTAAAGGACGTATTGTGCGTATACTTTCATGGGTTTTTTCATGCATCATCAATGCCTTTTTGCCCACCGCAAGTACATTTTTAGGATTATTCCTGTCTAATGCTATAATAGAAGGTTCATTTACTACTATCTCATCGTTATGAATAATAAGGGTATTAGCCGTTCCCAGATCTATAGCAATTTCCTGTGTAAACCAGTTGAAAAGACCCATAATTGATATTGGAGAAATGTGGTTCTAAAATAATGTTTGCAAAGTTGTTGTAAATAATTTGAAATACAACGGCAAAACCTTGATTTTTATTGACTTTGAGGGAAATAATTTTTTTTCATATCTGCGGGCTACCGCTTAATGATTGCTATTTTCCCGGCTGTGATTGTTGCCGGTGGCTGCTTATGTACGCGATTGTCAGTGGGCTATCGCATTTTAATAAAATTCGTATCCTATATCCGAACGGAAATGCATGCCATCGAATTCAACAATATCAAGGATAGCTCTTGATTTTTCAACAGCTTTTTGCAAAGTATTTCCAAAAGAGGTTACAGCCAATACTCTTCCCCCGTTGGTAACTGTTTTATCATCTTCCTGTTTGGTGCCGGCATGAAATACAATAGCATCATCTTCCTGGAGCAAATCCAGCCCATCAATGAGCAGTCCCTTTTCATATTCACCCGGGTAGCCCCCGCTTACGGCTACTATCGTTGCCGTTTGCCTGTTATCTGTTTCCAGCTTTATTTCATGCAGCTTTTTTGCGGCCGTAGCCTCAAACAATTCTACCAGGTCATTTTTTAACCTGGGCAACACGGCTTCCGTTTCGGGATCGCCCATACGACAGTTATATTCAATAACATAGGGGTCGTCTCCTACCTTTATTATCCCAAAAAAGATAAATCCCGCATATTCAATCTGCTCTTTTTTTAACCCGCTGATCGTAGGATCAATGATGGTGCTGGTTATCTTTTGCATAAATGTTTCTGTGGCAAAGGGTACAGGGCTAATAGCACCCATGCCACCGGTGTTCAGCCCTTTATCTCCTTCATCAATCCGTTTGTAATCTTTGGCTTCCGGCAGTAGTACATAATGTTCTCCGTCTGTTAGTACAAATACGCTTAATTCTATTCCGGAAAGAAAATCCTCAACTACTACCTTTTTACTGGCATCCCCAAATTTGGCCTGCTGGATCATCAGTTCAAATTCAGCCATTGCTTCTACATGATTCTGGCAAATGATCACGCCTTTGCCTGCCGCCAGTCCATCGGCCTTTAATACAATTGGCGTGGCATGTGATTGCAGGTAGGCAATGCCGTCTTCATAATTATCTGCATTAAATTCCCTATAAGCGGCAGAAGGGATTTTATGCCGCTGCATAAATGCTTTGGCGAAGGCTTTGCTGCCTTCTAAATTTGCGCCTGCTTTTGAGGGTCCGATTACAGAAATATGCTGAATAGCAGGATCATTTTTAAAATAATCATAAATGCCCTTCACTAAGGGTTCTTCCGGACCCACTACTACCATTTCAATGGTATGTTCAATACAAAATTGTTTTATTCCATCAAAATCTGTGACTGCCAGCTCCACATTGGTACCACAAAGGCTGGTGCCTGCATTACCCGGGGCGATAAATAATTTTGTGCATCGGCTGCTCTGACTCATTTTCCAGGCAAAAGCATGTTCGCGTCCACCGGAGCCTAATAATAAAATATTCATAGCAATAAACTTATAGTAAAGAGTTGCGAAAATAGAACGATGTTGTTTTAAAACTTCATTTTTTTTACAAGCGGAAGTATTCTAAGTAATAGCTGTCCCAAAATAAGCATTATATTGAGGTGCAGATCAGGAACATTACATCCATAAAACCATTGATGAATGAATCAAACAGCTTCAAAGGGACACCCTAAAGGATTATACGTTTTGTTTGCAACTGAAATGTGGGAGCGCTTTAACTATTATGGTATGCGGGCCATTTTAGTGCTTTTTATGACCAAAGCGCTTTTGTTTGATAAAGTTTTCGCTTCCAACCTGTATGGAAGTTATACCAGTCTTGTTTATTTAACGCCCTTACTGGGTGGCTATATTGCAGATCGTTACTGGGGCAACCGGATGTCTATTATTGCAGGCGGACTGGTAATGGCTATTGGTGAATTTATTTTATTTTTTTGCGGGCACCTGTATGAAAGCTCGCCACAATTATCGTCTTTATTGTTTTTTTCGGGGCTTGGCTTTATGATAGCGGGCAATGGTTTCTTCAAACCCAATATTTCTTCTCTTGTAGGACAGTTGTATCCTAAAGGCGATCGCAGAATTGACGCGGCGTATACCATTTTTTACATGGGCATTAATGTGGGCGGAGCTATCGGTCCTTTTATCTGTGGTTTGGTTGGCGATACCGGCAACCCTGCCGATTTTAAATGGGCTTTCCTGGCTGCCGGCATTGGCATGCTGTTAAGTGTGGTGGTTCAGAAATTGTTTCATCATAAATATGTATTAAACCCGAAGGGAGAAGTGCTTGGGCTGGTGCCTAAGGACGCACCCAAAATAGCAACCAGGCCTGTGGTGGTGGTTGGCGGATTGATTTTAATGTCTTTTTTAATGATTGGGCTGCTTTATATAGATGCCAAAGTGGTAAATTATCTCACCTATTTACTTTTAGCTGCGGTGTTGTTTATTGCATTTCTTATTTTTTCCGATAAAACATTAAATGGCATTGAAAAACAGCAGATAGGCGTCATTTTTATCGTGGCTTTTTTTGTTATCTTTTTTTGGAGCGCATTTGAGCAGGCCGGGGCTTCACTAACTTTTTTTGCAGAGGAGCAAACAAAAAGGGATATGGGCTTCTTTGTTGTACCTGCCAGTTTTTTTCAATCCCTGAATTCCCTTTTTGTAGTGGCATTTGCACCGTTGTTCGCGTGGTTATGGATCAAACTGGGCAAGAAGGAACCCGCTTCTCCTACAAAAATGGCATTGGGTTTATTGCTGCTGGCTATAGGATATTTATGGATAGCATTTGGTGTAAAAGATGTGCAGCCGGGTATTAAAGTGAGTATGATATGGCTAACGGGGATGTATATGCTACATACCTGGGGCGAATTGTGCCTGTCGCCTATCGGCTTGTCCCTCGTTAATAAATTAGCGCCTTTTAAATTCGCCTCTCTGTTAATGGCCGTCTGGTTTCTTGCCAATGCCGCTGCCAATAAACTTGCAGGTGTATTAAGTGCATTGTATCCTGAAGCCGGAAAAACCACCTCTTTTTTAGGCTATAAAATGCATAATATGCATGAGTTCTTCATGTTGTTTGTATTTATGGCGGGGATTGCCTCTTTGCTATTATTCCTCCTTACTAAAAAGTTGCAGTATATGATGCACCAGGACAAATAATTAAGTCCTTTTTTTGTACGCAATACTATATATTAAGTCAAACAAATAATGTCTGTATTTTATGGTGAAGAATGATAGCCCGCCCGCCTGGCGACTGAGCCATTCAGGCGGGGCGGAATGCCATTCGGATGGGGGAAAGGTGAAAGAGGTGTCGCTTCTCACGTTTCACGATTGACAAAACACTATAAACTTCAACACTGGCATATGTGGAAAAAACATCCCAAAGCGCTTCCCTTTTTATTTTTTTCAGAAATGTGGGAACGTTTTGGCTATTACCTGATGATCGGCATTTTTACATTGTACCTGAAAGATGTAAAAACAGGATATGGTATGACGGAAGCCGAGTCCGCCGATTTGTACGGTACATTTATCGCGCTTGTTTTTTTTACACCATTTCTGGGCGGATTGATCGCCGACCGCTATCTTGGCTATAGAAAATCTATTATTATCGGGGGGTTAATGATGGGCGTTGGGTACTGTTTGATGTCGGTTCATAATCTTGTGATGCTGTATGTTTCCATGACACTTGTAATTGTGGGCAACGGATTTTTTAAACCCAATATTTCTACACTTCTGGGTAATGTATATTCAACTCCGGCCTATAAAGCACAAAAAGATGAAGGGTATAACATCTTTTATATGGGCATAAATGTAGGTGCATTTATCTGCAATTTCTTTGGAGCTGCACTCTATGTTATGATGGGATGGAGCTATGCTTTTATTGCAGCCGGGATTGGAATGTTTATAGGCGTAGTGGTGTTTTTAACAGGTACAAAGCATTATGCCGCATTTGATATAAAAAAAGGGGTTCAGCAAAGCGATATGTCTTTTACCCGCATTGTTTTGCTGATTCTTGTGCCATCGGTTGTTGCCGGCGCCGCCGGATGGGTATTGCCGGGATTGATTTGGAATGCTACTTTATTCGGTTCACCTTCTACCGATGCATTCATTTTCGCCTGTACACCGGTTATTTATTTTTATACATCATTATATGCCAAAGCCGCAAAAGAGGAGAAGCGGCCCATACTCGCTTTGCTGGCCATTTTTACAGTAGTGATATTGTTTTGGGCGGTATTTAAACAAAACGGTTCTGCACTCAATACATGGGCCGACCGGTATACCAACCGCGAGGTAAAAGGTACTCCGCAGAAGGTTTTTGAAACATTAAGACTTTCACAAACCCTGGTTTACACAAAGGATTCTGTGCCATTATATGATGAACAGTTTCGTTTGCAAAAGGAAGATGGAAAGATCCCCAGAACCTTTGATTATCCTTCCTATTTTAAAAATATGAAACCGGAATCAATACCTGAGCCCCGCGGCAGTATCAGCGTATGGGCTACCAATCTCAGCCAGTCCATTAATCCCGGCTGGGTTATTATTTTTACGCCGCTGATTGTTGCTTTTTTTACCTGGCTTAGAAGAAGGAACCGCGAACCTACAACAGCTACAAAAATTGCATGGGGTCTTTTTATTTCAGGGTTATCGGCCCTGGTAATGGTTGGAGCAGTGTATGCAGGTAATAACGGCGTGGAGAAAGCCAGCACGTGGTGGTTGATTGTAAGCTATGGCGTGATTACGGTTGGCGAGTTGTTTTTGAGCCCTATGGGATTATCCATTGTATCCAAACTGAGCCCTTCACGCATAACTGCATTAATGATGGGAGGGTGGTTTCTCTCTACTTCCATAGGCAATAAACTATCGGGTGTGCTGGCAACCTTGTGGGACGAGTATGATCATAAAGCCAATTATTTCTGGCTCAATTTTGCATTGCTTATGGTGGCTGCCCTGGTTTGTTTTGCTATGCTTCGCTGGCTAAACGCCGTTTTAAAGGAAAAAGGAGTAAATTAAAAAGGATAATATTTTTTGATTTGAAGTAGCGAAATAATCCCGGTTCAGCTCCATAATAAAAGTAACCGGCACTTTTGGCGCCGGTTACTATACACCGCCCCTGTTACTTATTTTTATTTAGACATTCTGTTGATACGCCTGGATTTGAAATGCTCCATCTTTTTTATCTGTTCGGGGGTAAGAATGGATTTCATATCCTCGTGCTGTTTTTTAAAAGCTGCTACAACCTGCTCTTTTTTCTGAGTATCTGATAAAGCTTTGTTGGCACGTATTTCTTTAATTTTTTCCTGGGTACCTGCTCTCAGTGCTTTTAGTTTTGCAGACTGGTCATCTGATAATCCTAAGGCAGATTTCATTTTCTCTGTTCTTCCTTTATCTGCCGTATCAAATTTTCTTTTTCGTTCCGTTCTCATTTGCTGCAACTGATCTTTCTGTTCTTTTGTGAATACATTATCCACCTCGCTACGCCGTTTTTTGTTTAAAGTCTGCATCTGTGCTTTATAATCTTTTACGGTAGTAGTAGCTTCTTGCTTTTTAAGATCGGCTACACCTGCACGGTAGTCCTTATTAATGTTTATTAATTTATCCTGTTGTTCCTGGGAGAGGTTTAATTTTTTAAAATCAGCATGGTGCTGTTTTCTGTGTTTACCGGGGTGATGCCGATATTCCTTAGCTTCTTTCTTACCAGCTTCATTTGTTTTTTCCTGTGCCTGGATGGCTGTGAGCACCAATGAAAGTGCCAGTATACTTAGCGTGATTTTTTTCATGTATGAATAGTTTTTATTGATACATGGTAGACCTCATACTTTTTTCAAAGTTTAACCGTAAAACGGCCGGTTGTATAAAATGCCTGGTTTACTGCGTATGGCTGAGAAAACCATTAACCTTATTTAACGTAAAGAGGAGTAAGGTATGAGGTGTAAGGTATAAGGTATTGGTGTAAAGCCATGAGCCTTGAACTGAAAGCTCAGGGCTCATGGCTCAGTTTCTTATTGTCCCTGCGCCAGGCTGTATGCCTTCTTATCTCCCCACATATTCAGTAACTCGGAGGAGCATATTTTAAAGTTGCCGCTCAGGCTCACATATAGCCCCAATACATCCTGCTGGGTAAGAGGTTCGTCATCAAGGCTTTCAAATCGCACATTGTATAAATTCACCAGGTTGGTATACACAGAGCCGGTAGGCCATACCTGTGTGCCCCGGTTGCTGATGTTCACTAATTTGAATTTAACGCCGGCATGCCGTTCGCATTTGGTAGCGATTGCCTGTGGCTGTTCATCACTTTCTATAAAAAGATCAACACCCACAATATTTTCATCTCCTATTTCTTTTGACACCATCATGGCATTTTGCTGTAGCTTAAACGGAGCAGGTGTACCAGGTTTGTTGGGTACAACAGGCTTGGCATTGAATTCAGGCTTTTTACCGAGATTGTTTATGATCGCATTAGCAAATTCCGTAGTATTTACAGCCGGCGTTGATTTATCCCCGAAATCGCCGGTATGTACGCCGCTTTCTAAAGTATACAACAGGGCATTTTCTATTAGTCCTGCATTTTCCGTTAGCCCCAGGTGCAACAGCATGGATACGCCACTTAGTATTAAAGCTGTAGGGTTTGCTATGTTTTTACCTGCAATATCCGGTGCAGTACCATGCACCGCTTCAAAAATAGAAATATGGTCGCCGATATTGGCTGAGGGTGCAAAACCCAATCCTCCTACCAATCCAGCACATAAATCCGATACAATATCTCCCTGTAAATTAGTGAGCACCACCACATCAAAAGTATCTGGTTTGGTTACCAACTTCATGCACAGATCATCTACAATAATATCATCTGCTTTCAGATCGGGATACGCTTTTGCCACCTCGTAAAAACACTCTAAAAATAAGCCATCTGTTATTTTCATAATGTTGGCCTTATGCCCGCAGCTAACGCGCCTGGCTTTTTTTAATCTTGCCATTTCAAAAGCGTACCTTATCACCTGTTCACTTCCCGGACGGGTAATAAAGCGCCGGCTTAAAGCTACATCATGTGTAAGCATATGTTCAATACCGCCATATGTATCCTCAATGTTTTCTCTTACTACAGTAATATCAATAGGTATTCCCGCCTTCGAAAAAACGGTATCTACTCCGTGTAAGGTTTGAAATACTCTCTTGTTCGCAAAGGTGTTCCAGGTTTTTCGGGCAGTTACATTTATGCTTTTTACCCCTTTGCCTTTAGGTGTTTCCATTGGGCCTTTAAACAAAAGTCCAAGATCTTCAATAGTAAGCTTGGCTTCAGGAGTCATTCCATTAGAAAAGCCTTTATCAAAAACCCATTTCCCCATATCTACAAACCCATACTCAAGAGGAACTTTATTGGCGGCAAATATGCTTAAAGTGGCGTCCATTATTTCTGGGCCTATTCCATCTCCTTTGGCTACGGCAATTTTCATAATTAAAGGTGTTTTATATTAAAAAAAAAATATATGGGGTAAAAAGTGCATTTGATTTGCCCGGCAAAGGTAAACGGGTTTTGAATTACTACAGAAAATTCTCACTAATTCCCCAGCCTGTCATTGTTTTTTGCTACTTTTAAGGCAAACTTTGGTAAGGCAATGGCATCAAAAGTAACGGAAGGGGTGACAGTAACGGTTGAAACATTCTACCAGCCGGATTACAGTAATCCCGTAAGTGGTGAGTTTATGTTTGCCTACCGCATTACATTGCAGAATAATAATGCGTTTCCTGTAAAGTTGTTGCGGAGACATTGGTATATTTTTGACAGCAATGGCACTCAGCGGGAAGTAGAAGGGGAAGGTGTTGTGGGTGTACAACCTCAAATTAATCCGGGTGAGCAATATCAATATGTTAGTGGCTGCAACCTGCGCACAGAAATGGGTAAAATGTATGGTACCTATGTAATGGAAAATATAGCCTCCAAAAAGCAGTTCGATGTTAAAATACCGGTGTTTGACATGATCGTTCCTTTTAAGATGAATTAGCATCTTTTTCACTATAAAAGCCGTATCTTTGCCCATCCGCCTGTAAAATCAATATTTATTGAGCAAGAGGAGAAAAGGTGAGATAGATTTTGAAATTTATTCCCCCAACAAACGTTATTCATTAATTGCACGGTACAATACCATTCATATCAGGAAAAATTAAATAAATGTACAAGGTTACTTTCAATAATAAGAACAAAGTGTTCTTCAATGCGCTAAAGGCAAACGTGGATCAGTACTTTACTGACAATAATATCCAAAAAACCGGTAACTGGAAGTTGTATTTAAAATCGGCGGTGCTTATACCGGCTGCTATATTAATATATCTTTCGCTGTTATTGCTTCCGCTTAACCTTTTTACAGGGATTTTGCTGAGTGGCTTATTCGGATTTACACTTGCCAGTATTGGCTTTAATATCATGCACGATGCCTGCCATGGCAGCTATTCAACCCGCAAGTGGGTAAACGACCTGTTCGGACTTAGTATGAATGCCCTGGGCGGGAATGCATTTTTGTGGAAACTGAAGCATAATATTGTACATCATACCTATACCAATATTGATGGTATTGACGATGACATCAATAATATGCCTTTTATGCGTGAATGTTCCACACAAACCTGGAAACCCATTCACCGATATCAGCAGTTTTATATGTTTTTTCTTTACGGGTTTACTTCTCTTTTTCTGTTGTTTATAACCGACTATATTAAATATGTTACACGTAAAGTATATACAACGCCCTTAAAGCCGATGGATATGAGAGAGCATCTTACGTTCTGGATATCCAAGTTGTTGTATATCGCCATTACCATAGTTATTCCTATAATAGTAGTAGGCTGGCAACCGTGGCTGTTAGGGTTCCTGGTGATGCATTTTGTTTTGGGATTAACCCTTGCAGTGGTATTTCAACTGGCGCACGTGGTAGAGCATGCAGAATTTGAAGTGGCTGGTATTGAACCTAAAAAAATTGAGAACGAGTGGGCCATTCACCAGGTAAAAACCACAGCCAATTTTGCAGCGAACAATAAATTCCTTTCATGGCTTGTAGGTGGATTGAATTTCCAGATAGAACATCATTTGTTTCCGCGCATCAGTCATGTGCATTACCCTGCCATTAGTAAAATTGTTGAACAAACCTGCAAGCAATTTGATTTGCAATATATTTATTTTCCAACATTGGGCTCCGCGGTGGCATCGCACTACCGATTCATGAAACAACTGGGGCAAAAGCCATAATTTGATTATTCCTAAATGGTAATATATAGAAAGGTGACACGTAAAGTTGTCACCTTTGCTGTTTAAATTTGAAACGAACTTTCCTATATTCGATGAATATTTGAATTGGGATGAACACTGTAAAAATTGAGGATACGGTTTTGAATGCATCTGAATTGCCTGGTAATTGCGCAGCGGATGTTAAAAATAATTACAGTTCCCGTTCACTATTACGTTATCCGGGTGGAAAAACAAGGGGTGTAGATTTCATTACACAGTTTTTTCCTCAACGGCTTGACAAACTCTTATCTCCCTTTTTTGGCGGTGGTTCCATTGAACTGGCTGCCGCGTCAAAGGGAACAAAAGTATACGGATATGATGTTTTCTCTCCGCTGGTAGAATTCTGGCAATGTCTTATTGCGAAACCCCTGGAATTGGCCGGGGAGGTTGAAAAATATTTCCCGCTTCCCAAACACAGCTTTTATGAACTGCAGAAAACACAAACCCGTTTCAGAACCAAATTGCAAAGGGCAGCAGTATATTATGTATTAAACCGTTCTTCTTTTTCGGGCTCAACGCTTTCAGGAGGCATGTCGCCGGATCATCCGAGGTTTACTGAAACGGCAATTGAAAGGCTCAGGAATTTTTATAATCCGAATGTTAGCGTTACAAAAGGTGATTTTAAACAATCGCTCGTAAATCATCCGCATACATTCGCCTACCTTGATCCGCCATACCTGATCGGGAATTCTTTGTATGGCAGGAAAGGCGATGCGCATAAGGGTTTTGATCATGAAGCATTGGCGAAGATACTAACACAAAGAGAAAATTGGATATTATCGTATAATGATTGTGAGCCGATCAGGGAAATGTATGAAGGGTTTCATATTCTTACACCCAACTGGAAATACGGTATGAGCAATGATAAAAGCTCTAAAGAGATATTGATCTTCAGTAAGAATTTTAAAATTGAGGGACAGCCTGTTTATTAATTATTAGCAACCTCAATTCTTATTCTCTCTCATATACCTTTTCTCCATTCACATAAGTGTATTGCACCTTGATTTTTAAAATATCTGACGGATCACAATGCATGATGTCGGTATCGGTAATAATAAAATCGGCCCATTTTCCTTTTTCAAGACTTCCTTTTTCTTTTTCTTCAAAACTGCCTTTGGCTGCCCATATCGTCATGCCCTTCAAAGCTTCTTCTTTCGTTAATGCGTTTTCAATTTGAAAGCCATCGGGTGGAAAATGTTGGGCATCTTTTCTTACTACTGCCGCATAAAATGTTTTAAACGGGCTGATATCTTCCACCGGGAAATCTGTTCCAAGCGCTACCCAATCGTTTTGCTGCAACAACAGCCGGTAGGCATAAGCCCCTTTTATGCGTTCGCCGCCCAAACGATCTGCTGCCCAATACATATCCGAAGTAGCATGCGTGGGTTGAACGGAAGGAATTATACTATACCGCCCAAACCACTTAAAATCGTTGCTGTCAATAACCTGTGCATGTTCAATACGCCAGCGGCGGTCGTTCTTATTTTTTAAAATACCTGCATACAATTTAAGAATGGTACGGTTGGCCGAATCGCCAATGGCGTGTGTGCATGCCTGAAAGGATGAGTTATATATTTTTTTTAGCACCTGCTCATAATGATCAGCATTACCAAGCAAAAAACCACTCCAGCCAGGTTTATCATGATACGGCTGCAATAAGCATGCTCCTCTTGAGCCCAATGCACCGTCTGCGTATAACTTAAATCCGTTTACGTTCAGCCGGTCTGTTTTATAAGGACCTTCACGCAGGTAATAATCAAAATTTTCAGGACTGTCCGATAGCAAAGCTACCAGCTTCATGCGGAGCGTCCCGCTCCTTTGCAGGGTATCTATCTGAATAACCTGCCTGCGCAATAAGCCACAATCAACAATAGTGGTTAATCCGCTGGCAAAACAATTATCTTCTGCCTGCGTAAAAGCCGTTCTTAAAAACGGCATGCCAGGTTCAGGAATAATAGTACTTATCCTGTTTATTGCATTGTCAATTAAAACACCGGTTAGCTGGCCTTTATTTACTTCAACGAGTCCGCCTGCAATGGTATCGCCGGGTTGTACGCCTGCTTTGTTAAGCGCTACCTGATTTGCAATAGCCGCGTGACCGTCAATACGGCTTAAAAGGACGGGGTTCTGCGGGAATATTTCATCCAGCCTGTCTTTTACCGGGAAAGATCTATCCAGCCAGTCGTTCTGGTCCCAACCCCTGCCAATGATCCATTGGTCAGGTTGAATTGCTTTCGTTTTTACAAAATTCTTTACCCGCTCTATACATTCATCCCAGCTTTTTGTTCCTGTAAGATCCACTTCCTGCAAGCTCAGCGCATATCCATAAAAGTGAGCATGGGCATCAATAAATCCAGGGTAGATGGATTTCCCCCGCGCATTTGTTATATGATCTGAAGTATAGTGGTTAAGAATATTTTCATTGCTGCCTGTAGCTACTATTTTTCCCCCGCTTACAGACAAAGCCTCTGCTATGTTGAAGTTACTGTCAACCGTATATACTACTGCATTGTGCACAATCAGATCAACCCTGGTTTTGGTGTTACAGGATAGTATACTGCATAATGCAATGAGGATATA
Source organism: Agriterribacter humi (assembly GCF_009192765.1). Taxonomy (GTDB): domain Bacteria; phylum Bacteroidota; class Bacteroidia; order Chitinophagales; family Chitinophagaceae; genus Agriterribacter; species Agriterribacter humi. The sequence continues at coordinate 319,697 of NZ_VOHQ01000004.1, forward strand.
AAGCAATTTCATAAAAAGGATTGATCTGATAAAAATAGTACAATATAAAAACAAACAGAAACTGCATACACGGAATTGCGAGCCAAAGGAGATTGTGTTAGCAACAAGCCCACGCCGTCAGGGGAAGGGAAAAAACAAATTTCAAATCTTATTTCGCTTAACTCCTTTGCCATACTTTTACAGTAGAAAAATATACGCTATGTATAATAAAGAACAAACGCAGCAATTGCAGCAACAAACCATTTCTTTTTTGAAACATATGAATAAGGGAATTGATGCACCGGCAATTGATGAATTGCGCAGCGTGCTGCGTTTTCACGAATACCGCTATTATGTGATGAATGATCCTTTAATTGCTGATACGGAATATGATCAGTTATACAAGGCCCTGGAAAAAATAGAAACTGAAAATCCCGGATTGATCATAGCCGGGTCGCCTACTCAACGGGTATCAAAAGGATTGATAAAAGATTTTCCCAAAGTGCAGCACCTGGTACCCATGTTATCGCTTGATAATTCGTACGATGCAGCAGACCTGGTTGATTTTGACCGCAAAGCACGGGAGCTAAGCCGGTTGGAGGTAATGGAGTATTGTGTTGAACCTAAATTTGATGGAGCCAGCATTTCATTGATATACGAAAACGATTTACTGGTACGCGGCGCCACCCGTGGTGATGGAGTAGTGGGAGACGATATTACGACCAATATCCGGCAGATCAGGTCAGTGCCATTATCGGCGAGCTTTTCTTCCTTTGGAATACAGCAAATTGAAGTACGGGGTGAGGTACTGATGAATAAAAATCATTTTAAGGCCTATAATGATATGTTGGAGGACCAGGGCGTAGCCAGGCTGGCCAATCCACGAAATGCTGCCGCCGGTTCATTGCGTATTAAAGATCCTAAAGAAGTAAGCCGCAGAAACTTAGAAGCATTCCTCTATCATATAAGTGATGTAAGTCTTTTGTCAAAGCACGAGGCCCCTCCTGCATTACAAACGCACAGCGGTTCATTAAAAATGTTATGGGAACTGGGCTTCCGGAGTCCCGAAAAAGAAAAGAAAGTGTTTAAAGGGATAGCTGCCGTAGTTGAATATTGCGAAGCATTTGAACAGCAAAGAGACGGGTTGCCCTATGAAATTGACGGTATGGTAATTAAAGTAAACCAGCTTGAAATGCAGGAAAAATTAGGAATGACCACACACCACCCCCGTTGGGCCATTGCCTATAAATTTAAAGCCCGGCAGGGTACAAGTAAGCTGAAGGCAGTAGAGTTTCAGGTAGGCAGAACAGGTGCTGTTACGCCTGTTGCAAAAATTGATCCTGTGCAGGTAGGTGGCGTTACCGTAACCAGTATTTCACTGCATAATGAAGAATATATTAAGGAAAAGAATTTGCAGTTGGGAGATACCATTTTAATAGAACGCTCAGGTGATGTGATTCCGCAGGTGGTTAAATCTTTTCCGGAACTCCGAACGGGAAGCGAAGCGATTATTCATTTTCCGGTATCCTGCCCTGTATGCGCTTATCCCCTGGAGAAACCACAGGATGAAGCCGTATGGCGGTGCAACAACAGCAATAATTGCCCGGCTCAGATTGTAGAGCGCATCATTCATTTCAACAGCAAGGATGCGATGGACATCCGTGGTTTGGGTGATGCGATTGTAAGAAAATTTTATGCCCTGGACTACCTCAAAGATATTCCCGGCATTTATCACCTGCCATTCGAGGCGATCAGGAAGTTAGAAGGCTTTGGGGAAAAGAGTGTAACCAATATGCAGGCAGCCATAGAAGCATCAAAAAAACAACCGCTTCACCGTTTGATATACGGGCTTGGCATCCGTTATATAGGCGAAACTACAGCCAAAGTACTGGCACAGGAGGTAAACCATTTATTGGATTATACCCATTTTAGTGTTGAGCAATTACAGGAAATGGAAGATGTTGGTCCCAAAGTTGCGGATAGCGTATACCGTTTTTTTCATAACGATCAAAACATACAATTGCTGCAACGGTTAGAAGATATAGGATTGCAGCTTAAAAATGAAAAGAAAGAGCTGCACACCAGCAGCACGCTTAGCGGGCAAACCTTTCTTTTTACAGGTACACTCAATAAACTTAAAAGAAGCGAAGCTGAAGCAACAGTGGAAGAAAATGGCGGCACTATTCTTAGCGGTGTAAGCAGTAAATTAAATTACCTTGTTGTGGGTGAGGATGCGGGCTCCAAGTTCGAAAAGGCAAAAAAGATAGCTACTATAAAAATCATTAGCGAAGATGAGTTTTTGAGGATGATCAACGGGGCGGCTAAATAACGGCTTTTTGTAGGGTAACCATGGCAGAAAGTAGGGGTATAAAAATAAATATGCGAAGCCATTCTAATTTAGTAAATTTATAATACCTAAAAACATCTCCTCATGATAAAGAAAATTCCCGGGGAAACATGGAAGCCATTGCAGTTCTCCGGATGGAAGCAGCTTCGTAAAAAATATGCCGTCTCCAACCATGGTAAAGTAGCCAGCTATACTGACGACATTTATGCTGATGGCCAGTTGCTCAGCGGATCGCTCACCACGGGTTACAGGAGCCTGAATCTCCATCGCCCCAACAATAAGGGCACCCTATATATTCATCGTGAGATTGCACGTTTGTTTTGTAAAAAGCCTTCGCCCAAGCACCAGTTTGTCATCCATCTTAACTACAATAAAACGGATAATAAATCCTCCAACCTGAAATGGGCAACTTTAAGCGAAGTAAGCCATCACCAGCAAAAAAGCCCTGCTAAGATCGCTTATAAAAAAATACAGGCAAACCGGTCATCCGGTTTAAAACTCAATACCAACCAGGTAAGCGCTATCAAAAAAACCATTGCCGATCCCAAACGCAAGCTTACCTATAAACAACTGGCCGAAAAGTACGATGTGAGCGAAATGACGCTGTATAGAATTAAGAGTGGTGAAAACTGGGCGCGGGTGAAATAGTGAGTAGTCAGTAGTGAATGGTGAGTAGTGGGTGTCTTGTCATTTTGCCAGGTCTATCTTCCGGCGTTTTTGCCGTTGAGTTATTTAACCTTCCTTATCTTTGCTTTAATTGAGATTCACTAATCGTACCCCAATGATACAACCAGCTACAGTGCGGTTTCTTAAAAATCTTTCCAAAAACAATAATAAACCCTGGTTCGATTTACACAGAAAGGAATACGAAGTTGCCCGCAAAGATTACGAAGATTTTATTCAATCGGTTATTAATGCATTTGGCAAAACCGATCCTTCTATAGCACCTTTAATTGCAAAGCAATGCTTATTCCGTATTAACAGGGATATCCGCTTCAGCAAAAATAAAACACCCTACAAAAAAAATTTTGCAGCCAGTATTAACCGGGGGGGTAAAAAATCCATTTTTGGAGGTTATTATTTTCACCTGGAACCTGGTAATAGTTTTGTGGGCGGCGGTATTTGGATGCCCATGCCGGCTGAAACGCAAAAAATAAGGCAGGAAATTGATTATTGCTGGCCGGAGTTTAAAAAAATAATTACAGCAAAAAAATTCAAAACCATTTACAGTGATCTGGATAATGAACCGGAAATCACTTTGGTGAATGTACCTAAGGGATATGCTAAAGATAATCCCGCGGCACAATACCTTAAGCTAAAAAGCTGGATTGCAATGCAGGCAATTGATGATGCGGCCCTCAGTTCTAAAAACCTGCTAAAGCAAACTGTGCAGGCCTTCAGCGCCATACAGCCACTGATCTGGTTTTTGAATCGTACTATAGAAGAATAAAGACTGTTTTAAATCGGCTTATAAAGCCTTTTTAAAACAGCCCTTAACCGGAGTTACACAATTATAATAAATTATTTTCCACCAGGTATTCCGCAATCTGCACCGCATTGGTAGCTGCGCCTTTGCGCAGATTATCGCTAACGATCCACATGTTAAGCGTGTTGGGCTGCGATTCATCCCTTCTTAATCTTCCCACAAATACATCATCTTTTTCATGTGCATCTTTAGGCATGGGGTACAGCGCATTGGAAGGATCATCAACCACTACTACGCCGGGTGCTTTGCTAAGTATTTCTTTTACTTCTGCCAGATCAAAATCATGTTCAAATTCTATGTTTACGCTTTCGCTGTGTCCGCCCATAACCGGGATGCGAACCGTTGTTGCGGTTACCCGAATGCTGTCATCTCTTAATATCTTTCGGGTTTCATTCACCATTTTCATTTCTTCCTTGGTGTATCCGTTGTCAAGGAACACATCAATTTGAGGTATTACGTTCAAATCAATTGGGTATTTATACGCCATCGGGTATTCGTTGTTATCCCCTTTAACCGCATGATTTCTTTCACCCAGCATTTGTTCCACGGCTTTTACACCAGTGCCGGTAACACTCTGGTAAGTACTTACTATAATTCTTTGTATGTTGTATTTTTTATGCAGGGGATTGAGTGCCACTACCATTTGTATGGTAGAGCAATTCGGGTTGGCAATGATCTTATCTTCTTTCGTTAAGGCGTCGGCATTGATTTCGGGCACTACTAATTTTTTAGAGGGATCCATACGCCACGCAGAAGAGTTGTCAATAACGGTAATGCCTGCCGCCGCAAATTGCGGCGCTAATGCAAGGGAAGTGGTTCCACCCGCTGAAAACAAGGCCACATCGGGTTTTGCCGCAATGGCATCGCCAGCGCTTACCACCTTATATTTTTTGCCTTTAAACGCTACTTCCTTGCCAATAGATTTTTCCGAGGCAACAGGAATCAATTCTGTTACCGGGAAATTCCTTTCTGCCAGAACCTGTAACATTTTAGTGCCTACTAATCCTGTGGCGCCTACTACTGCAACTTTCATTTTTGGTTTATTTTATGGTTTTAGTTTTGATACATCGCATTAAAAAAGCCTTTCCTGTTCCGGAAAGGCCTTGAATATATTCGGTCATACCATACACTCTTTAACCCTTCCTTTGCAGGAACTGTTTCTTTGTGCGTTTGGTATGCTTCTTTAATTGTAACATAGTGGCAGCAAAGGTAATCAGCAGTTACGATTCTTCCAAAAATATAAACATAAGTATTCTGTAGCGTATAGCAAGTGCACTCCCGCTATTCATTTGTTGTTTGGGCTGTACCCGGTTTCATTACTGCAAAATGCTTTTTTCACTCTTTCCATGCTCTTTATCTGTTGTTTCTCTGCCAGCATGCTGTTAAAAGAGGATGGCTTTTTTAGGGCTCTTTATTTCGATACATTTGCCTTAATCAAATTTTTTAAAAAGCATGCGAAAAGGGTTTATTATTACCGCTTTGATCTGTATGCTGGTAACAGGTTATTTATCTTATGCGGTAAGTCAATGGTGGCTGATTGTTTTTGTTATGGTGGTTCTGCTCGTTGTAATGGGCATTTATGATATGGTGCAGACCAGGCATTCTATTATGCGTAACTATCCTGTAGTGGGGCGGTTGCGCTACTGGATGGAGGATATCCGGCCTAAAATGTATCAATATTTTATAGAGTCGGATATTGACGGGCGGCCTATTAACCGCATTGACCGTTCAACTATATATCAGCGGGCCAAACAGCAAATGGATACCATGCCTTTTGGTACGCAGCTCAATGTGTACGAAGAAGGATATGAATGGCTGAGTCATTCTATAGCGCCCAAAGATTTTAATACATTGGATCACGATCCAAGAATACTTATTGGTAATAAAGATTGCCGGCAGCCTTATTCATGCAGCATTTTAAATGTGTCGGCTATGAGTTTTGGATCCCTTAGTTCTAATGCTATTGAAGCTTTAAATGCCGGGGCCAAAATAGGAGGGTTTGCGCACAATACAGGTGAAGGAGGCATCAGTTCCTATCATCTCAAACATGAGGGTGATATTATATGGCAGATAGGAACAGGATATTTTGGTTGCAGGGATGAAGATGGCCGGTTTTCAGCAGAAGTATTCAAAAAAAATGTTGACAGGCCGCAAATTAAAATGGTAGAGCTCAAACTTTCGCAAGGTGCAAAACCGGGGCATGGCGGCATTTTGCCGGCAAAAAAGAATACGCTTGAAATAGCCACTATTCGTCATGTGCAGCCAGGTACAACGGTTTATTCACCACCTTACCACAGTGCCTTTAACTCTCCGAAAGCGCTTATATTATTTATACAGCAGCTCAGGGAGCTATCCGGCGGAAAGCCCACAGGGTTCAAGTTATGCGTTGGAAAAAAGAGTGAGTTTGCAGGTGTCTGTAAAGCAATGGTTGAATTGGATATCTATCCGGATTTTATTACTGTAGATGGTGGTGAAGGTGGCACCGGCGCTGCGCCCCAGGAATTTTCCAATTATGTAGGAGCTCCGTTAATGGATGGTTTGGCCTTTGTACACAATATGCTGGTAGGTTTTGGGATAAGGCAGCATATCAAAATAGTTGCTTCAGGAAAAATTTTATCGGGTTTTCATATATTAAGGGCTATTGCCCTGGGCGCAGATGGTTGCAACAGCGCAAGGGCTATGATGATGGCATTGGGTTGTATACAGGCCCTGGTATGTAATACAAATAAGTGTCCTACAGGGGTTGCCACGCAGGATCCACAGTTAACCATTGGATTGGTAGTAGACGATAAAAAACACAGGGTTGCCAATTATCATGAAGATACCGTAAACTCTTTTATAGAACTTACCGGGGCCGCAGGTCTGGACGATTACAAACAACTGACCCGCTCACATATTTACCGCCGTGTATTTATGAATGAGGTAAGAACGTTTGAAGATATCTTTCCATCGCTGCAACCCGGTTGCCTCCTGAATGGCAATATACCTGAAAAGTATAAACAGGACCTGGAAATGGCAAAAGCGGATACGTGGCAATAAACTGCCGGAGGATTACTTTAGTCTTTTTATTTTCACCATCTCAATGCGGGTGTCGCTAACATTAATGATATCAAATTCGTAACTGTCAATAATGATTCTTTCCTTAATTTTTGGTATCATTTCGTGGTGATGAATGATATAGCCTGAAAGGGTTTCCGACTCTGTTTCGCCAAAGTAGAGATGATATTTTTTATTTAAATAATCAAGCTCAAGCCTTCCTGAAAAAATGAATTCATTTTCAGCTATTTGTTTTTCAACAAATTTATCTGTGTCATATTCGTCGCGTATTTCACCAAAAATTTCCTCCAGCAAATCTTCCATAGTAATAATGCCTGCGGTACCTCCAAATTCATCTACTACCCATGCAATGCTTTTTTGTTCTTTAGTGAATTTGCTGATCAGGTCCATGGCACTCATGCTTTCCGGAACCGCCGGAATGGGCAATAAAATAGATTGTATACCGGAAGGATTTTTAAAAAGTTCAATCTGGTGAATATATCCGCGGATATTATCAATATTGTTTTCATATACTACCAGCCTGCTTAATTTGGTGTCAATGAATTTTTGCTTTACGGTATCCATTGAGGTATTCATCTCAACAGATTCTATCTCTTTGCGTGGTATCAGGCATTGACGTATTTTAACGGAAGGAAGCTGTAGTGCGTTCTCAAAAAGCTGGGTATTCATGTCATGGGTACCATCGGACTGATCTTTGTGCTGTTGAATAAAATGTTCCAGGTCAACGGGCGAAATAGCGGCTTTTTTCTGATCTGATATCCTGATATTGAATAAATAGGTAAGTATCCATTCCGAGATGCTGATAAAAAAAGATGCGACAGGATAGAGAATGCCATGAAAAAAATCGAGTATGCCCAACTGGGCAAAAATGGATAATACAGAATCATTCTTTGCCCTGAATAAAGCCTTAAAAGAAAATTGAACAATGAGAAGAATTAAAGTGGAAAGCAGGGTTTCAAAAATAAGCCTGAGGTATTTTACATAGGCGGAAAATGATGTGGCAAGATGCTTTTCAATCCAATCCCACAAAGGCGAAAGAAATTCACCTACCAGCAAACCATATATCACAACTACCATGCTAAGCCCTACTAAAGTTGTTCCTATAAACTTCACAGGTTGTTCCAGTAATTGCGATAATATTCTGCCGCTGCGTAATCCTTGCTTTCTTTTGAGTTCAAAAGAAAACTTATTGGCCGATACAAATGCTACTTCAATACCGGCAAAAAAGCCAACCAGCAGTAAGGTTAGAATAATACCCACTAATTTTAATATATCAACATCGGCCATATATCTTCAAATATAATAAATTGATTAATAATTGTTTAATAAGAGGAAATGTAAATCTCACAAGGGGTATATTGTATATAATTGCAATATGACATCTTTTTTATAGCATAAACAAAACGGAACCGGAAGATATATAGTGTTTAGAAAAAGCAGAATTATAGTACTAAAATCAGGAAACTTATTGTATTGCTGTGTCAAACCTGAAATGTGAAACGTGAGAGATGAATTGAATGATGAGAGATAAGTAGTTTTTTTATCGTCTCACGTTTATCGTTTCACGAGGGTCAATAGTGAGGGTTAAAATTCGCCATTGCCTATTCACCTTTATCCTCTAACGATAGCTGTGATTATCTTTTCTGCTTCCCGGCAGGCATCTTCAAGATTGTTATTTACAATAGTATAATTAAAATGATCCTTAAAGGATAATTCGTAGGATGCTTTATTTATTCTTGCCTCGAGCGATTCCAGGGTTTCCGTTCCCCTGCTTTCGAGCCTGTTTTTTAATTCCTTTACCGAAGGTGGCTGAATGAAAACAGAATACGAAGATTCGGGATAACGGCGTTGTATATGCAATGCGCCTTTTACATCAATGTCCAGTACAGGTATCTTTCCTGTTTTCCAGATGCGTTCCAGCTCAGCCTGTAAAGTGCCATAATATTTCCCTTCATATACCATTTCCCATTCTACAAATTGGTTCTGTTGTATTTTTTGTTGAAATATTTCCTTATTCAAAAAATAATAATCTTTACCGTTTTGTTCATTCTCTCTTGGCGGTCGGGTAGTGGCAGATACAGAAAATGAAAGTTGATGAGGATATTTTTGCAGCAGGTAATGTACAATAGTGGTTTTACCTGCACCCGAAGGAGCTGTAATAATAATGATCTTATTTTGATTCATGTCTATTAAAAACCGGTTTATATCGGTGAAATTCCAGGATCCAAAATTCAACACTGCTTTTAAATGCGCTGTATTCGCGCACCCAACTGTTGTAGTCGTTTATCAATGTATTGATATCCCCTGTCTATTTGTTCAATATTCTGGATGGTGCTTTTGCCTTCGGCGCTGAGCGCTGCAATAAGCAATGCAACGCCGGCGCGTATATCCGGACTGCTCATAGTAATACCCCGCAGATGGTGTTGCCGCCCCAGCCCTATTACTGCGGCCCGGTGCGGATCGCAAAGAATAATTTGTGCACCCATATCAATAAGTTTGTCAACAAAAAACAAACGGCTCTCGAACATTTTCTGATGCACCAGTACCGAACCTTTGGCCTGGGCAGCCACCACTAATACTATACTTAGCAAATCGGGTGTAAAACCAGGCCAGGGGTGATCATAAATGGTCATTACCGAGCCATCTAAAAATGTTTGTATCTCATAAAGCTCCTGTTCAGGAATATAGATATCATCGTTTTTACATTCCAATTGAATACCCAACTGCCGGAATTTTTCGGGTATTTGTCCTAAATGCGCTATACCCGCGTTTTTTATGGTAATCTCGCTTTGTGTCATGGCCGCCAACCCAATAAAAGAACCCACTTCAATCATATCCGGCAGCATAGTATGGGTTGTTCCTTCCAAATGATCTACGCCTTCAATCGTCAGTAAATTGGAACTTACACCGCTGATGCGGGCTCCCATCCGGTTTAGCATTTTGCACAGTTGTTGAACATAGGGTTCGCAGGCGGCATTGTAAATAGTAGTAGTGCCTTTTGCCAGTACGGCGGCCATCACAATATTGGCTGTTCCTGTTACGGAAGGCTCATCAAGCAGCATATCCGTGCCTTTCAAAGAAGGCGCTTTGAGGTGAAAGAATCCGTCTTGTTGATGATAATCGAATTGTACGCCTAATTTTTCAAAACCAATAATATGAGTATCCAAACGCCTTCTTCCAATTTTATCGCCTCCCGGCTTTGGAATAAACGCTTTTTTAAACCGGGCAAGCAGGGGACCAGCCAGCATAACAGAACCGCGCAGCCTGCCGCTTTTTTTACGGTAAGTTTCGCTATGCAGGTAATCAATATTTACATTATCCGCAGTAAAAGAACAGGAATGCCTGTTGTGACGTTCGATTTTTACATTCATTTCCCCGAGTAGCTCTATCAGCAGGTTCACATCTAATATATCAGGTATGTTATGTACGGTTATTTTTTCAGGGGTAAGCAATACGGCGCTAATAATTTGGAGCGCTTCGTTTTTAGCGCCTTGCGGGATTATTTCACCCTTAAGTTTTTTTCCACCTGTTACTTCAAATGAATGCATATTAAATAGAATGAATGCAAATATAAAACCCCGGCATTGTGTTCATGCGCCGGGGTTCTTTTATTTTTGAGATTACCAGTTTGGTTTATTTAAATCTTTTCTTATAATGTTTTCCCGGCTTGCCATTACGGTCGTTACGTTCATTACGACCTCCGCCTCCATTATTGCGTTGCTGGTAACCACCTTTGCCTCCTCCGCGCTGAAAGCGGTTGCTTTCCCTGCTGTCTCTTTCCCGATAAGCCTTTACAAATGGAGTAGTGGTAAATTCAAGCTGCCCATCGGTAATGGCGTTTAATTCACTGCGGATAGCATCATCATGCACCAGTTCCTTATGCCATGTGTTGTAGGCAAGTTTCATATAATAAGCGATAGAATTCGCAAAACCCGAGCGCTTTTCCGGGTTTTCTTCTTTCAGCGCTTTGTTAATGACCAACTCCAGATTCTTTCCCAGATGTGAATACCTGGGGTATTTTTTAGGATAAGGTAATACCTGGGGCCTGGGTTTTAAAGTTTCCCGTGTGGGAATAGGATACGGACTATCAACATCCAGCTTAAAATCGGATATTAAAAAAAGATGATCCCATAGCTTATGCCGGAAATCTTCTACATTTTTAAGATGCGGGTTTAGAAATCCCATCAGTTCAATAAGCGAATGGGCATTTTTTTGCCTTTTATCCCTGTCCTCAATCGTTATCACATAATCAATCATCTTCTGAATATGACGGCCATATTCCTTCATAATAAGATGATTCCTTGTAGTATTATATTCCATGTGTAAATTCAATGTTGACAAAAATACAAAAGAGTTGGCAACTTTCGGGGCTTACCAACTCTTTTGTGAGGATTATACGATTATACCGGTATATAGCTTTACCTGATTAGCAAACGGCTTATATGCTGACTTCTTGTAGCGGTATTGGTTACAAGTACAAAATATAGTCCGGACTGGTATTTTTTCATTAATGTGAGTTTATGTTGCCGCCCGCCATTTGGAGCCATATTGCTTTTTTCCACTATCTGCCCCGTACTGTTTACCAACTCAACCTGCAGGTTATGTTTTTGTATACTATTGAACTGCAGGGTAATTTCCTTTTCTGCAGGGTTGGGAAAGATGCTGAATGCTGATTGTTGCAGGGTTTCTACATTAACCGAAGTAATAGCAGAATACTGTACTTTGCCCCGTGCATCTGTTTGCTTTAAGCGGAAATAAATTTTGCCGTTAGCTGATGCCGGAACAGCATAATCAAACTCATATTTCACAACAGTGCTGTGTGAAGCCGGCATTTGGCTTTGCATGGTGCCGATACTGCTAAAGTCGTAACCATTAATGCTTACCTCAGGCGTATATATGATATTGTTCTCCTCCCTTTCCTTTATCCAGTTTAATTCAATATTGCTGTTATTGATTTTACGCGCCAAAAATGTAAGCTTTCCTTCAGGAAGTACGCTCATGGGGCAATAGGTATAGGTAGTGCTGATAGATACCTGTGTATTGAGGGTAACAATTCTTTGCGTATATCTTCCTCCAAAGCCCTGCGCCAAAAGGGATGCCAGCACATCGTATTTGAATTTGATTGATCCTGTTCCGGTAAATGCCCCAAAATCTTCGGGAGCAATGGATTGAGTAAAAACGCGCGGCGTAGAGGGGCTGGATAAAGGTTCAGTTGGCGCTGCCTGTATTTTTCCCCATGCATTACTATAATCATCATTTGGTCCATTGCTTGCCCATGGCGGCGTACTGGTTTCTACGGCAGGATTATCACTGGCGCCAATGTTGATATTGTTATATACTATGGTGGTATCAAGCATGATTCCCGCCCCTAATCCCGGACCTCTTATATAATCAGTTCTGTAGTAAGTAATTTTATATGTTATCGGCGCCCCCACATCATTCACTACTTCAAGTATAGCATTTCCCAAGGTTGATATAGTGAGATCTGCACCCATGAGAGTGCCCATTGAGGGATTGAATTTGTAAGGGTAATAAAGGGAATCCGTTAAACTGGCAAGGTTTGTAGTATAGGTGTAAGTTACAGTTTGAAACGGTTCTCCATTAGGACATTGTGCGTGGGATACCTTATTCCAGTTCAGCAAAGCATATACTATAACTAAGCAAATGCGTAGAATTCTAAGCCTCATAGGTATGGATTTAGTTTACGATAGGTTTGGATATAAAGGAAATTCTTTTGGATATTACCCGGTATCATATCTCCATCAAGGATATTTTACCGGGAATAAGCAAGCGGATTACCTTTGCAATAATACACTAATAATAACGCCGCGCAGGCCTGATAATTACCTTGCAAACTCATATGGAATGATATTTAAAAATGTGTTTATTTTAATCAATTGAGAATCATGAAAGTGACCATATACGGGGGTGTTGGCTTTTTACCAAAGGAGAAAAATTTTGAGGGGTTTATTCACAATATCATTTGTGCGCTTTGCCGGCAGCATGTTTCTGATTCTTTTGTTTTTTTATCTTGTGGTAACGAACTGTCATTACCTGGTAATGGGTTATTTGTTTCTGTGCCGGTTCCTTTTTTTGCAAGACCTGTAAGTAATATATGGTGCAATCATAAAGTGATATCGGTAATTAAAAAAAACGGAGCAGATATACTGATCTCACTCAACGGTTGCCTGTTGCCAACGCGTATACATCAAATCCTTATCATATCCGATGCTACTGATATCAAAACAATTAAAGCCGCAGCCAGGTATTTGCGTAGCGGTAAACGGTGCAGTATCGTTACTTCATCGGTTTTCATGAAAGAAAAGCTGGTTAAAGAAACCGTACCGGAACCGGCTGTTTTTATATTGCCACAGGCGCCTGGTTTAATGTATCAACCTGTTGACTGGGAGAGAAGAGAAGCAGTGAAGAATAAGTATACAGATGGCAGGGAATACTTTTTGATGCCTGTATTATCCACCCCCCATCATCATATCATCGCTACATTAAAGGCTTTCTCCCAATTCAAAAAATGGCAGCAAAGTAATATGCAACTCATTTTATGGGGAAACCTTTTGCATGATAAAAGAATACAGGATCTGCTGCAAACATATAAATACCGGGATGATATAAAGCTCATAGGAAATACGCTTAATGATGCCGGTTATGCAGATGTATTGGCATCGTGCATGACGATGATCTGTTTGCCTGGCGTTGATGAAACAGGGGTTATACTGGCGGAGGCGCTGCAATGCGGTACACCTGTTATTGCTGCCAAAACAGAAGCTCTTGCCAAAACAGGTGGTGATGCCGTGTTGTATTATAACCCCGCGGATATTATTAAAGAGCTTGCCGCTAATATGATGAACTTATACAAAGATGAAAAATTAAGACATACACTTGTCAGCAAAGGACGGGAGCAGGTTTTGCCGCTTAACGAAGCAATTGCAATGGAGAGGCTTTGGAATTATATTCAGCAGGTAGTTACCACATAAATCCACTTACCTTTGCATCATTTTTATAAAAGTAGCCATGCAAAAATCAACAATTACTATTGACGTTACCCTCGACCCGCATAAGATCCCGCAGCAGATTTCATGGAAGGCCAGTAGTAGCAGCGCAGCAGATCCGCAGCAATCCAAAGCCATGATGCTGGCTTTTTGGGACGGGCAGGAAAAATCCGCATTACGTATTGACCTCTGGACCAAAGATATGATGGTAGATGAAATGGGTGATTTTTTTCACCAAACGCTGATGACCATGGCAGATACTTACCGGCGGGCTACGGGTCAAACCGAACTGGTGGAAGCGATAAAATTATTCGCAGACGATTTTTATAAAAGATCCCGGGAACTGCTGGAAAAAAGTTAGGTGACAGAGGTGGTGAATGGCAGTGAGAGGTAAGAAGTGAAAGGTGAGAAGGGTGGAATTCACTATTGCCTGTTCCCCTCTATCTTCTCACGTTTCACATCTGATACAGTACTAACAATATAAAAACATAAATATGGCATTGGAACAAATTGTAAACGACCAGATCAAAACGGCCATGCTGGCAAAAGACGCGAATAAATTGCGGGGGCTGAGGGCCATAAAAGCCGCTATTATTATTGCTAAAACAGCCGAAGGTGCGGGAGGACAGTTGGCAGAAACGGATGAAACTAAATTATTACAGAAGCTGGTAAAGCAACGCAAAGATTCATTAGAAATTTACCAGCAACAAAATCGTGCAGACCTTGCCCAAACAGAGCAGGAAGAAATTGATGTGATAGAAGCCTTCCTTCCGAAACAATTAAGTGAAGAAGCATTAAAGGAAGCATTGATTAAAATTATTGCCGACACGGGCGCGGCTTCTCCTGCAGATATGGGTAAAGTGATGGCTGCGGCAACCAAACAACTGGCCGGGCAGGCAGATGGCAAAAGTATTAGCGCCGCTGTAAAAAGCTTATTGGCAAAATGATATTGTCATGAATAATACAACTATACATGTGGATTGATATTGTATTTGTGGTTGCATTAATCATAGCAGTAGTTAAAGGTGCTATGCGGGGCATTGTAATGGCATTGTTTTCATTTGCCGGGTGGTTCATCGGACTGGCAGCAGCGCTAAAATTATCAGCAGTAGTTGCGGTATATATGCAGGAACATACGGGCATCAACGCCAAATGGCTGCCCCTGATTTCTTTTATACTTGTATTTGTAATAGTAGTGTTACTGGTACAGTGGGCAGGCAAAGCGATAGAAAATATATTTGATTTTACTTTGTTAGGCTGGGTGAATCGTTTAGGTGGCGCTTTGTTGTATACCGGCATGTACATACTACTGGGCAGCATACTGTTGTTTTATGCAGACAAAATGCATTTAATCAATCCCGAAACATTATCAAACAGCCATGCTTATGCGCTTACTGCAGGAATAGCTCCGGCTTTAATAGAAGGGTTGGGCGCAATAATACCCACATTTAAAAATACTTTCCACGAACTGCAAACCTTTTTTGACAAGATTGAAAAAGCGTTTTCAGGCAATAAATAAAAGGAAGGTGTTCTTTATTAAGGCTGTTTTTTTGCCGTATCTGTAACAGGCCGTATGCTATCCCGTACAAAAGTGCTATCGGGTACAACGGTGCTATCTCCTGTAGCAACACCTGTAAACTCCGACTCCGGAACAGGAAGTATGCCCTGTGAAGGATTAATGATTTTTATATTCCTGAAATCCTGCGAAGCTTCTAATCCTTGGCCCGGAAGAACGGTGCCATCTTTTTTTGTGATCTTTACCGGTTTATCGGTATAAAATATTTCTTTATTCTGATCCCACCACAATTCCTGGCAACGCAGGGTGTCCTGGTTAAATTTTTGGATCACCACCACGCTATCTTTAAGGTACATTTTCTTTTGTCCTTCAATATAGCGTCCATATAGAGCATCCAGCACGCTTTCTACCTCCAGAGAGTCATTATAAAAATCAACATGTAAACTTTTTGGGAATTCTACCCTTGGCAAAGTATCCTGGTAACGGTACATTAAAGGAGCAGTAAGCTTGGCCCGCATCTTGCCTGCCTGGCTAAAATAAGTTTCAATCGTTCTTGCCTCGTCAACCCCAATCTTTTTTTGTGTAAGTTCCCTTATCTCCTGCTCACTGTTTTCGCAGCCAGGCAAAAAAAGAAGCGGTAAACAAAGGCATATCCAAATATAAAAATTTTTACGCCCGGTTGCGATACGCATTATTGGTATGTGCGTTTGATAAACCATATATCGCTCAAAGATAACCCGATGGAAATCCTGTAAAAGTTTTCGCGGAGTGAGTTGCTTTTATTACCGCGGGCGCCAATTTCAAAAGCGGTATTGATGCTGGTATACTGACCGGAATATAAACTATAGCCATACTTACGTACTGGGAAGGAAGCGCCGAATGTTATGGCATATACAGGCAGGTTCTTGTCTACTGCTATATAATCTGGTCCCATATAAAAACCTGCGCGGTATTGGACCTGCGCCCAGTAGCTGGTGCTTTTATAATTCGGTATCACCGATCCGCCCAGCCTGAACAGCCAGCTATTTTTTACCTGGTCTTTTTGATCGTAATACCGGTAATCCGACCACTGCGACAAACTATATTCAGCACTTACCGACCAGGTAAGATCTTTTTCAATGGTAATGCCTGCTCCATAAGTAGCGGGCACTATAATTTTGCCTCTGTTGTCATCTGAAATATATACACTGTCTTTTTGTATTTCACCGGAGGAAGCTGTATACTCGAAGCTTTCGCGGATGATTTTCCTTGAGGCGTTCAATGAATTTTTAAACTGTGCATAGGCGCCCAACTTGAGTGTCAGGTTCTTACCAATGCGGGTTGAATACTGCGCTCCAGCATGTACAAAAAAGCCACCAAAAAAAGTACTGTCGGCCCATTTCCCTTTTTCATACAAAACGCTGTCATTTATTAAAATACGTTCTGTAACGTAGTTTTTACTGCCAAATGTATACCCCGCGTTTACGCCAACGGTAAAATGTTTACTGCCAATACCGGTTCCCAAGTAAGCCTGGTAAGAACCACCCTGTCCGCTAAATGAGGTAAGCACACTGTCTATACCGGGCAAACGGGTAGTTTGCTGTAACTCGTAATTGATACGGGTTAGTGGCCTCATCCCGATATTCATTCCCCAGTTTCTCTTTTTTGACAATGGAAACCCCACCTGGATATATGAGGGTATAAGATAACCCGAGTTGAGCGTACGAACCGGGTTGGTGGCTTTAAGGGTGCGCCCTGTATAATCGAGACCCACATCAAATGTGGTATATTTTAAGCGGGCATATGATGCCGGATTAACAAAGTTTACGGTTACCGGATCATAATACGAAGCCGCAACGCCCCCCATTGCACGGTTTACAATATTCTGGCCTGGCACAATATCTCCCAGCCCAAACCGTGAATAGGGCGAATTTTCCTGCGCGGAAGCAGCACCATATTTTAGAAGGAAAATTGAACTGAACAAAAAAAGTTTTCTGCAGTTAGTTATACTCACTGATCGCATACAAGCCTTTATAAATTAAATGAGGGTCTGCAAATATCTTATTTTTCAGCACTTGAGCAAAATAGGGTGAATCGCCCCCGGTTAAAAGCACGTTAAAGTTGTTATACCGCTCTGAATATGCGTCAATTATACCATCAATTTCTTTTGCCATACCCAGTATTACTCCGCTGGTTATATTGGTTTTTGTATCATATCCCACCAAAGGAAAATTCCAATCTGCCTTTACTAAGGGTAATTTGGCTGTATAATCCCTAAGCGATTTAAGCCTCATTTCCATACCCGGAGAGATGCCTCCTCCCAAAAACTGGTTGTATTTGCTGA
This sequence comes from Agriterribacter humi, assembly GCF_009192765.1. Lineage (GTDB taxonomy): Bacteria > Bacteroidota > Bacteroidia > Chitinophagales > Chitinophagaceae > Agriterribacter > Agriterribacter humi. The sequence continues at coordinate 337,412 of NZ_VOHQ01000004.1, forward strand.
TAAAATTATAGGTGATACAGGTGCCTAAACCTATCACAAGATTATGTTTTCCGGGGAAAAAAGAAACGGCTCCTGCAGATAAAGCCAGCCGGTCGGCACCAATGGTTTCAGGTTTTGTAACCGGTGCTGTAAAGGGTAGCCGTGTAAAACTTGAAAGCAGGTGGAACCGGGAATGTTCAGATAGAATATTTTCTATTTCAATATTGTGATTGATTACTGAAGATAAAATAGTTTTCTGGGGCTGAATTTGCTGGAGCAAGCGGGCAATAGTACCAGGTTCCGCATCATTCAACACTTCTACAAATTGCAGTTCGCGTTCCTTGAATACAGCGTATTTAAGCCTTGTATTGCCAAAATCAAAACAAACTGTTATCATTCGCATCATAAATATTAGGTTAGGGAAGCAACGATAGCACCAAAAGTCTGATAAAATATTTTAAAATAATAAATTGATTTAAACCCCAGCTTTGAAGCTTTTAACTGGTGCGCCTCCTTATGCGGCATAACCATTAATTTTGCGTTTTGAATTATTTTTAAAAATTGTTTGCCGGTAACTGGTTTTTAACCGTGTAATACTGCACTGCATCCATTAAAATGGTGATCAGTCAGGCTAATATCTTATAAAAAAAGGCTATGACAGCAGAACATCAACGTCTTTCCGTTAATGCTAAAAAACCTATTCCGCTCGAACAATGGGGCCCTTATTTGAGCGAACGCCAATGGGGAACCGTGCGCGAAGATTACAGTACTACCGGCGATGCCTGGAATTATTTTCCTTTTAGCCATTCGCACACCCGTGCTTACCGCTGGGGAGAAGATGGACTGGCCGGCATTTGCGATTTTTTCGGTAACCTTTGTTTTGGCATTGCTTTATGGAATGGCAAGGATAAAATTTTGAAGGAAAGACTCTTTGGGTTAGGTAATAGTGAAGGGAACCACGGCGAAGATGTAAAAGAGCTGTACTATTACTTAGATAATATTCCTACTCACTACTATATGGAATATTTATACAAATATCCCCAGCAGGCTTTTCCTTATGACGATTTATTGGAACAAAACGCCAAAAGATCAAAGCAGGAAACCGAATATGAAATTTTAGACACTGGTGTATTTGACAACAATGAATATTTTGATATACTGGTTACTTATGCAAAGCAAAACGCGCAGGATATTTTTATTAAAATTGAAGTTACGAACCGTGCTGATAAGCCTTGCGCTATAGCCGTATTGCCAACGCTTTGGTTTTATAATCGCTGGGCCTATGCCGGTGCGGATGTAAAACCTGCGATAAAATATTTAAATAAAAATGCAGTGCAGGCCTCCCATTATAAACTGGGAAACTATTACTTCTATTTTCAAAATCCGCAGGATTGCCTGTTTACTGAAAACGAAACCAATACGGAGAAAGTCAATGAAACACCTAATGCAACGGTTTTTGTAAAAGATGCTTTTCATGATGCCATTATTGATGGGAAAAATATTCAGGCATTGCGTGATAAAAAATCAGGAACTAAATTTTCTCCTGTATATAAATTAAAAATTCCCGCAGGTGCAACAAAAACCATTTATTGCAGATTCACCAACCAACTGCTGGATAATGCTTTTGCAAGGGGTTTTGAAAAAGTATTTGCAACGCGTAAGAATGAAGCCAATGATTTTTACGGAGTAATATTACCTGCGGAGATGGATGAAGACATGGCCAAAATACAGCGGCAGGCACTTGCGGGTTTGTTGTGGAGCAAGCAGTATTATCATTTCGATGTGGAACGATGGCTTACCACAAGTGACGGAATAACTCCTGTAAGTGCCGGCAAGCAAAACGGGCGCAATCACGATTGGAAGCATCTTAAAAACCAGGATGTAATATCTATGCCCGATAAATGGGAATATCCGTGGTACGCGGCATGGGACCTGGCTTTTCATTGTATTTCGATGGCAGTAGCTGATCCCTGTTTCGCTAAAAACCAGTTATTGCTGATCATGCGGGAATGGTATATGAAGCCAGACGGACAGTTGCCCGCCTATGAGTGGAATTTTAGTGATGTTAATCCTCCTGTGCAGGGATGGGCAGCCATGCAGGTATATTATATTGAAAAGAAAAATGATGGTAAAGGAGATATTGATTTTTTGAAGAAAGTTTTTCAAAAACTGCTGATCAACTTTACCTGGTGGATGAATCGCAAAGATATGAGCGGTAATAATCTTTTTGAAGGCGGCTTTTTGGGACTGGACAATATTGGCGTATTTAACCGCAGTTCGCAATTGGGCAGCAACATGCAGTTGGAGCAGGCCGATGGCACAAGCTGGATGGGCATGTATGCGCTGAATATGCTGGATATGGCCCTGGAGATTGCCGTGCATGATATTGCTTTTGAAGATACAGCGACCAAGTTTTTTGAACAGTTTGTGCTGATTGCGGAAGCCATTAATGAACATGGATTGTGGAATGAAGAAGACAAGTTTTTTTATGATATATTGTCCATAGCCGGATCCGAGCCTTTGCAGTTGCGCATACAATCAATTGTTGGGCTCACCACCTTATTTGCCGTATCCACCATAGAAAAAAAAGTATTTGATAAATTAAAAGACTTTAAAAAACGAATCGGCTGGTTTGAAAACTACCGGAAAAAAAACGGGAAATTTTGGCCCAATGAGGAGAAAAGCGATGGAGAAGCCATGCTGTTGTCATTAGTACCAAGGGAGCGCCTTGTGTATTTGCTGCAACATTTGCTCAATGAAGATGAATTTCTTTCCGAAGGAGGCATCCGGGCGCTGTCAAAGCATCACGAAAAAGATCCATACAGTATTACGATCAATGGCATTAATTATACTGCACAATACGATCCCGGAGATTCTACTTCCGATTTTTATGGTGGTAACTCAAACTGGCGCGGACCAGTGTGGATGCCTATTAATTATTTGATCATACAATCCATTCGCAAGTACGGCGCTTTTTACGGCAGCGATTTAAAAGTGGAATGTCCAGTAGGTTCTGGTATACAATTATCGCTGGGTGAAGTGGCGGATGAGCTCACAAAAAGGGTAATAAGTATTTTTAAAAAGGATGATGCCGGAAAAAGGAAATTATTCGGACAGCACAACTGGTTTTATCAAAAGCCGGGCAATGAACACCTGGTGCTCTTTTACGAATATTTTCATGGCGATGAGGGCAACGGGCTGGGCGCTTCCCACCAAACCGGATGGACTTCGCTGGTAGCCGAACTAATCAATGAACTGCATCACAGCAGTGGAAAACATAAAACCGACCTGGCATCTGAAGCCGCTATTGCAGAAGAACAATCAAAGCCTTAGGCCGGCTGATGAAATGCAACGAAGGATCGTTTATTTTTCATTTTATTCATAACGATATATCATGCAAACTATTTTAGGTGCAGGAGGTTCCATAGGTGTTGAACTCGCAAAATTCCTTCCCGCTTATACAGATGCCATCCGGTTGGTGAGCCGTACACCACAAAAAATTAATTCCGGCGACGAGTTATTCCCGGCCGACATTACCAATGCAGCCCAGGTAGATAAAGCTGTAAAAGGCTCCGAAGTAGTTTATCTTACTGTAGGATTTCCGTACCGCTTAAAAATATGGGAAGAACGATGGCCTGCTACCATGCGCAATGTAATTGATTCCTGCAAAAAGCACAATACCCGGCTGGTTTTCTTTGATAATGTATATATGTACGACAGGGATCATTTGCAGCACATGACGGAAGAAACACCTGTTCGCCCCACCAGTAAAAAGGGAGCAATCCGGCAACAGGTAGCAGACATGCTGATGAATGAGGTAAAGCAGGGAAATCTTACTGCACTTATTGCCCGGTCGGCAGATTTCACCAATGGTAAATCCAGCGTATTGCATCAATTGGTTACAGACAACCTGCTAAAGGGCAAAAAAGCAAACTGGCTGGTAAATGCAGATAAAATACACAATTTTACTTTTGTATCTGATGCGGCAAAAGGTACAGCTATATTGGGTAATACGCCCGATGCCTTTAACCAGGTGTGGCATTTGCCTACAGACGCCACTAAACTAACCGGCCGGCAATGGATTGAACTGCTGGCAGCAGAAATGAATGCGAAACCCCGCTATAGTATTTTATCTAAAACCATGCTGGGATTGCTGGGTGTTTTTATGCCGGTATTAAAGGAAATTAAGGAGATGGTGTACCAGTATGACCGTGATTATTTTTTTGACAGCAGCAAGTTTAATCAACGCTTTTCTTACACACCGGTTATACCTAAAGAAGCGGTACGGTTACTGTTGCAGGAGTTGCAACGCTAAAATCTTTGCGGGCTTCCGCTTAACCAGTACCTTTGCTGCACTTTTGAAAAAAGGAAATGCAATGAGTATAGCACATTTATCTGAACAGGAGATCATCAGGAGAGAAAAGAGACAGGAGCTGGAAAAGCTGGGTATTGATCCTTATCCCGCCGAAGCTTTTCCTGTTACCCACACGGCAACAGATATAAAAAATAATTTTTCCGAAGAAAATAAGGACAGGTTTACCGATATTAGTTTCGCCGGCCGCATTATGAGCATACGCGATATGGGAAAAGCCTCTTTTGCCGTACTACAGGATCATTCGGGCAGGATACAGATTTATGTAAAGCGTGATGATATATGCACCGGCGAAGACAAAACACTGTATAATACGATATGGAAAAAGTTATTAGACATAGGTGATATCATTGGTGTAAAAGGATATGGCTTTATTACCAAAACCGGAGAAACCTCTATTCATGTTACCGCTTTCATTATACTTTCCAAATCACTCAAACCTTTGCCGGTAGTAAAGGAAGCGGAAGGACAAAGTTTTGACGCGGTTACCGATCCGGAATTCAGGTACCGTCAGCGCTATGCCCACCTGGTCATTAATCCGCAATTGAAAGATACTTTCATTAAGCGCACCACCATGATCAATACCATCCGTGATTTTTTGAATGAGCATGGAGCGCTTGAAGTAGATACACCTGTATTGCAAAGCATTCCCGGAGGCGCCGCCGCACGTCCTTTTATTACACACCACAATGCATTAGATATTCCACTGTACCTGCGTATTGCCAATGAGCTGTATTTAAAAAGATTGATCGTGGGTGGCTTCGACTGGGTATATGAGTTCAGCCGAAACTTCCGTAATGAAGGAATGGACCGGACCCATAATCCGGAGTTTACTATCCTTGAATTTTATGTGGCATATAAGGACTATTTCTGGATGATGAATACCACCGAAAACTTACTGGAACAGGTAGCGATTACCTTGCATAATACTACCGATGTACCAGTGGGTGATAAAATGCTGAATTTTAAAGCGCCTTTTAAAAGGGTTTCCATTTATGAAGCCGTAAAAGAACATACCGGCATTGACATTAGTGAAATGGATGAAGCAGCATTAAGAGATACCTGTAAAAAGCTTCATATAGAAACTACGCCGGGCATGGGGCGCGGAAAGCTCATTGACAACATCTTTGGTGAAAAATGCGAGAAGCATTATATACAGCCCACATTTATTATTGATTACCCGGTGGAGATGAGTCCGCTCACTAAAAAGCATCGCAGTAAAGCGGGACTGGTAGAGCGTTTTGAGCTCATGATCAACGGAAAGGAAATAGCCAATGCCTATAGCGAGCTTAACGATCCTGTTGATCAGCGCGAACGTTTTGAAGAACAGGTAAAACTGATGGAACGTGGCGATGAGGAAGCCATGTTTATTGATCACGATTTTTTGAGAGCACTGGAATACGGCATGCCTCCCACTGCGGGCATAGGTATAGGCATAGATCGTTTGTGCATGTTGTTAACCAATCAACCTTCTATACAGGATGTGCTTTTCTTTCCGCAGATGCGGCCCGAGAAAAGGGAGGGAGAGGATCTGAGATTTGAGATTTAAGATTTGAGATTGGTTCAGGTTGCAGGGTACAGGTTGCAAGGTGCAGGGAGTATCCGTTTCAATCCGGGCTTATCGTTTCGGATTTCGGATTTAATGCTTCGGATTTTCCTGCCATGCTGAGGGACGAAGCATCTGTATTTTCATTTGGTTCTTGTTATCTGGGTTTTGGTGCTTTGTATTCTACGCGCTAAATGCCTGTATTTTCTCGCTATAACCATCCCGACCTTCTGAAAAAATAATAGAGCAAGCTGCAGACTGCAATAGTTATAATAATTACAGCGTAGTATCCATAATGCCAGTCGAGCTCAGGCATAAATTTAAAATTCATGCCATAAAATCCGGCGATCATTGTTGGCATAGCAATGATTGCAGCCCATCCCGCAAATTTTTTTGATGTATCATTTTGAGATATGGATATTAAAGAAAAATTTGCTTCCAGCGCAGTATTTAATAACTCCCTTGTATTATCTATCATTTCATTAATACGTACAGCGTGGTCATAGATGTCGCGGAAATAAGGTTGTGTTTCATTTGATATGCTTTTGATATCAAACTGCATCAGGCGGTTGCAAATATCTATCAACGGAGACACCGCTCTTTTTACTTCCAGCAATTCCCGCTTTAACTCGTATATCTGTTCTGTGGTTTCCCGGCTGGGCTTTCCTTTAAATATTTTGTCCTCAATTACTTCCAACTCCTGTTCCAACTCATCTACAACAGGAAAATACCTGTCAACAATAAAATCCATAATCGCGTACAATACAAACCCCTGTCCTTTACCCAATAAATCAGGCATTTTTTCACAACGCGACCTCACTTCGGTATAAGGAATTGAGGAGCCATGCCGGATGCTGACAATGAAATTCATTCCAACAAAAAAATGCGTTTCGCCAAATTCAATATGACGCTCCTGGTTCATTTGTCCTGTTCGGAGCACCACAAAAATAGAATCGCCGTATAATTCTATTTTAGGGCGCTGGTGTGCCCGGTGTGCATCTTCAATAGCCAGGTCGTGTAAATTAAATTCATCCTGCACTTTGCTGAGTATTTCTTCTGATGGTTCATATAATCCTATCCATACGAACTTATCCTTTTCTTTAAGGATATCATGTACATTATTTAATTCAATATCGGCAAGTCTTCGACCACCTGCATAAGCAGCGCAATTAATAATCTCTTTCATATATTTTCAGTTGAAAGGACCAATATTATTAATTATAGAAAGTTCGGGAAAAATAAACAGATTGAATAAATTATAACAGGATTCGCTGGTAAATGTGGAGAGGAGCAGCAGACTGAAATTGTTGGAGTGTTGAAATCCTGCATAGCAAAAGAAAACAATTGTGCCGGATTTCCCGTGTAAGGAAACCGTTTTCAGAATGCAACTATATTGTTATCATATCTTTTTGGTCCATGATTTTTTGTAAGCGATTGCCACAACTTCCGGAGCGCTGAGTGTTCCGTTAAGAACGATGGTAACCTGCAATCCATTTTTAAAATCCATAATCTCACTGCTCAATTGGCCATGAGTGGCATCGCCGGGAAAAAAGCCACCCTTGCCATAAAATACATCGCCATCTATATTCCAGTTCGTCCAGGGTACATCCCATCCCAGTGAATTGTCATCCATCGCAGTTCTCATTTTTTCTGACAGTAAAATGGTTGACAGGCGTAATTGCATTAAAAAGGTAGATATTTCGTTGGTGGATAATTGAATGCCAGCAGGCCCGCCAGTCAGGTTCCAGTCTCCATAATCCGTTCCGTTAAATGAGCCTGATGGAAACGGGTAAAATAAAGTGCTTTTAGTGGCAGGAGTAAAAGTAATATTGCTGATACCAATCTTATCAAAAATATTTTTCTGCAGATATGTTGTAAAGCGTTTACTGATCTCTGCTTCCTCTATACTGCTATTATAAGGCGATGAAACCGGAACATAACCATCAAGGTAAGCGATCAATACCCGGCAAATGGCATAATTAACATTTCGGTAGCAGCTTGCGCCACCATCGCATCCGGTAGTATCAGAAAGTTTAATGCCGCTTTCAACTACTGTTTTTACATTGGCAAGGCTATTTCCAACATCTGTTCTTATGCCCCCGGTATGCCGTAGTATCTGTCTGAAAGTAATTTCCTTTATTGTATTAGGGATGGTCCATGATGCCGGCAGGTAATTCCAAATTTTATCCTGGATAGACAGATTTTTCTTTTCTAATAACTGCAATACGGCAACAGCGGTTATTGTTTTGGTAACGCTGGCCGGATTAAACCGGTCATCTACGGTAAATTCCTGCTCGGGAGGATCAGTGGTAGTTCTTTTTTTACCGGCAGCATGAGCAACAGATCCAAGGCCGTGCCGAAGCACAAATGCATATTTCACAACTTTTCCATCCAGTTCTGCCTGTATATTTTTAGAAAGTGTATCCAGAATAATGCAGCTATCTCCTTTACAGAAACGACCGCCTAATGGATAAGGCGTATTGGCGTTTTTGCAGGTGGCGCCATTAAACAGCCAGAGCCAGCCCATTAGCAGGATAGTGTAAGATTTCATGAAGAATGGTTTCCTGTAAAGTACGCGTATCTCTTTTTGGTTCCTATACCACGTAAAGGTGATTAACAAGTATTGCTTCGTCATGCAAAATAGGAAGCCTGGCAATTTATGATTGATATTACGAATAGTTATAAGTGCCATTGCTCAAATAGCCGCACACTAAAGGCAAATGCTATCTTTGCACCGAAATAGTAAATTCCATATGCATATACAGCGTAGCATAAAAAATCCTGACACAAAAATTAGTGCTGCATTTAAAAACATGGTTCTGGTTATATGGTTTTATTAAAAATATCGGAAATCCGCAAGCAGGAAGGAGATGATTTTGTATTGCGCGACATTAGTTTTAGCCAACAACATTTGCAAAAAATTGCTATTGCAGGCGCCTCGGGATCAGGCAAGAGCACATTGCTGAAAATTATAGCAGGATTGATTCAGGCTGATGCAGGTGAGGTATTATTTGAAAATGAAAGAGTAAAAGGGCCTTATGAAAAATTAATACCGGGACATCCCGGAATCGCTTATTTATCACAGCAATTTGAATTGCGCAATAACTACAGGGTAGAAGAGATACTGAGTTATGCAAACACATTATTGCCCGGTGAAGCCGAAACTTTATACGAAGTATGCAGGATCAGCAATTTACTGAAAAGAAAAACGGATGAATTATCAGGCGGAGAGAAACAAAGAATTGCATTGGCCAGGTTACTTACCACTTCACCCAAACTTTTATTATTAGATGAACCATTTTCAAATCTTGACCTGATTCATAAAAACATACTGAAATCCGTTATCAGCGATATTGGTGAAAGATTGAATATTACCTGTACACTGGTTTCACATGATCCCGGCGATACACTTCCCTGGGCAGCCGAAATTTTTATAATGAAAGACGGACAAATTATTCAGAAAGGTTCACCCGCAGAGATATACCAGCGTCCTGTTACTGAATATGCGGCGGCCTTATTTGGGAAATACTATGTCATTGACCCTGAACAGGCAAAACCCCTTTTAGAAGCTGCTCCAATTGAAGCTGATGGGAAAAATATATTTGTGCGGCCAGAGCATTTTAAAATAGTTGCAGAAGGGAAGCGGTCACTCAAAGGAACAGTAAATGCCGTATACTTTTTTGGAAGTCATTATGAAATAGAAATATTGCTTTCAGGAGATAAAATTACAGTAAAAGCGGAGGGTTATCCTCCACCCATTGGCGATACGGTATATATTTCTTTAAATACCAGGGCAATTTGGTATGTTTAGCTATAATTGCAAATGATGAAAGCTTTCATTCAAGCTAAAATTATTTTAACTCATGCGCAGAAGGGAATACTCCTTTTTTAAACAGATCATAGCCAAACATAGTAGGATTGTATTCTCCTATAACATTTACATCAGTTTTTTCGGGTATTTTACTTTCCATACCCATACACCAAAAAGCTGCATTGACAAACAATCTGCGAAGATCTTCACTTTTAAAGTCAATAGAAGAACCTATCGTGCTGGCAAAAACCCTTCCTGTTTGGCCATTCTCCCCCTTGTAAGTCCTGATCCACGACACCGGCATAATGGATTTGTTTAGATTGACACTACTGTCTGGCGATAATCCATTGGTGGATTGCCCATATACCAGAACTCTGGTATCACCCGGCAATTCTCTTACCGTATATACATCTGTTGGTCCCCATAAATCTGAAACTCCATTGAGAATAGGATTTTTTTCATCTTTTACTATACCATTAATCAGCCCGCGTGTGCCTTCACTTCCATGTTTTCCATGATGATTGATCCAGGTCTCGCCCAAAATTCTTCTTCCAAAACCATCTTCCCAGCCCTTTACCTTACTATTAAATGAATACTTTGCATATTGATTACTGGGATTCTTTTTATAGTAAAAAGCATGTGTTGCAGTACGTAATCCCATAACCGGTTTACCCTGCCGTATATAGTTATCAATGTATTTCATTTGTTGGTCGGGCAATTCTCTGAACCGGGTAAAGATCACCATCAGGTCGGCGGTTTGCAGATTTTCAAGTCCCGGGATATTATCAAGTGTCTCCACGTTAATATGGCCTGTTTTTGGATCAACAGCGAACAATACCGTGCACTTAAATCCATACCTGCTGGCGAGTATTTTTCCCAGCATGGGCAATGCTTCTTCGGAGCGGTATTCTTCATCACCACTTATCAGTACGATATGTTTTCCTTTACCCGGGCCTTCGCCGCCTGCATAAGTAACCCATTGTTTAGGCTGTTGCGCCAGTGTGCAGGAAGTGCAGAAAATAATTACGGCAAATATGCGGGAAATGCAGGAGCTTAAGGAGAAGATTTGTTTCATGTTATAAATTTAGCGCTTCGGCAAATTACGGGTTTTTAACCAAATCATACTGGTACCCGAACAAGTGTTTTTAATTCCGGGTTATTTCCCCCAAAAAATGAAAAAGTGATTTTGTAACTTTAAGAAAACACATTTTATGAAACAGATAACTACCAGTTGCTGCGCAATTTTTTTGCTCATCATGTGCGGTCAGTTAATGGCCCAGGATGATGCTGCCTCAAAGGCCTGGATGGCCTATATGACGCCTGGTGAAATGCACCAGATGCTTGCAAAAGATGACGGAGAGTGGAATGAAGAAATAACCACGTGGATGGCTCCCGGGGCGCCTCCATCTAAAAGCACGGCTACAGCGGTAAATAAAATGATAATGGGAGGGCGTTACCAGGAATCAAAACACAGCGGTAGTTTTATGGGTCAGCCATTTGAAGGATATAGTTTGGTGGGTTACGATAATGCAAAGAAAATTTTTCAAAGTTCCTGGGTAGATAACATGGGTACCGGTATTATGCATATGGAAGGCAAATGGGACCCGCAAATGAAAATCATCAATTTTACAGGCACTTCGGTTGATCCCTCTACCGGTAAAGAAATGCAGGTTAGGGAAACATTTAAATGGATAGACGACAATACGCAACTGATGGAGATGTTTATGCAGCAGGATGGTAAAGAATTTAAGAGTATGGAAATTAAGTTTACCCGAAAATAAGGACCAATGACCATTATCAACAAGCCCTGAAGCATATAAATACTTCAGGGTTTGTTGGTATATTTTTCCTGTGCATTCGCATTTTCACCCCATTGCCGGATAATCCTGGCTTTATATTCTCAGGGAAAGCAGAATACTGTAGCCACATACATGATGAATAGCAACAGGTTAAAACTGTATTGCCAAACCAATATTCACCAGGTAATCTGCGAAAGCGGCATCCCCAATTGTATAGGTTCCGGTTTCAGCCGTGCGGATTTTATCCGGCACACTTTGCGTACGGTTGCGTACAACAGCAACAGGAACAAAAGCATACAGCATGCCTCCTTTGATGTGGTATTGTAAGCCTGGTTCTACAGAAACAATATATCCCGGTCTGCGAAAACCATCGCTGCCACCTATAGCATCGCGGGCAGGTACGCATTCATCACGCACGCCGGCCGACAAGGTGAGCCTGTTGAAGTTAACATTGATGCCTGCTCTAAGCATATACTGATCGGGCACACTCATTACATCGCTGCGGTACAATATACTGCTCGCCGCTGTGGCTCCGCCTCTTGAGGTAGATACACCATTTTGCTCCCGTGGATTAAACAGGTAGTATACATTTCCGTACAACCCAATTCTATGACTGATATTATAATAGGCATTTAATTCTGTTGTAAAGCCGGTTCCGCCATCACCCAATTGAATGGACTGATCTACCGGTCCCAACAACCTGGTACTGTCGTTCTTAATAAAATAGTCCTGATATTTATAATCGCCGGTAGGTAGTTTAATACCAACGCCGATCTGCACATTGGCTTTGGCAACAGCAGGATCCAGTAACCATTTATACACGGTCAGCCGGATATCCCCTATTCCAAAAGAATGGGTTTTGTGTCTTCCATCGGCGCCTCCGCCATTGCCACCATGTTCATACATGGAAGAGCGGGCATTGGAGTTAATGGGCAGATTGAAACCTACTGACCAGCCATTGTGCAGTTTCCTGATCAGCGTGAGGTCGAGACTATAGCTGTGGTTGATTACTTCCGTGCCTTCTTTCACACGGTTCTCTTCTTCTTCAGATCCGCGAAAATGTCTGAATGACCGGAAATACCGGTTATTGGCGTATAATTCCCAGTTGGTTCTAACCGTATCGTGGGATCCGTCCAGCATACAAACGCCGCCTGTGCTGCGTACAGCCACGCAGCCCTGCGATTGAACTTTCAATGAAGCAAAAAATATAAAGGATGCGACCAGCGCAACTATCTTTTTCATACAGAATAATTTTACAACAATAAACAGATGAATATTTAAAGGGACAGTAAATGGTAAAGAAAGAAAATATCCGACTATTTTTATTCGTCATAAACACTCGGGAGGTTGTTCGGGCTTAAGCTTATTGACGGCAGAAAGGAAATAAAATTTTGTATCATTATATTCAGCGCTGCCCGTCTGCAACGCCGGAATTGTCCAGTTGTTTTTTTCCTGGTGATAGTCGCTGAAGAAATTTTTCTGAACTGATGATTTACCCGGATTCGTTGTTTTACCTGTTGTATCCTGTTGCAAATCGTTTACGAGCTTAAAAAATGCTTCCTTTGCAGACTGGATGCGTTGCTTTGCATTATCCGGAAGGCACAATAATACCAGGTCGCCTCTTTCTATCTTTCTTTTTACGTACTTATAATGGATGCCTTTGAACTCAATCTCACCATCGTATCGTTCATAATAATTCCAGTCGTTATGATAAGGAAGATGTAGTGGTATTCTCAATTCTATAAGTTGTGACTCGTCATAATCATTATTATCCAGCCTTACTTCTAATTGCAGGTCTGCCTGGTATTGCAGGTAATCTGTTACAAGCCGGTAACCGTACCAGTTGAAGCATAATAAAGCAGAGAGTAGTATAGCGGCAGCTTTTTTCAATCTTGTCAGTATAGGTTTTGGTGATACAAAGTAAGACAAATGGCAAGAACGATTCGCTGTTTCTATAATTTTATTTCCACAGAGAAAATGATGTAGCCTGACAATTGTCTTTCTAAAGCAGTTTACTGCTAATTTAAAGGCTAAAAGCAAAAAGCCATCCGGGCATCGGATGGCTTTTTAAAAAACATTATAATAGCTTATTGTTTGGGTTCAAGCAGTTTAAAGAACTGGTCTAATTGCGGAAGTACAACGATCCTTGTTCTGCGGTTGGCTGCTCTTCCTTCTGCGGTATTGTTATCAGCAACAGGAACATATTCGCTGCGTCCGGCTGCAGTTAACTGGGCAGGAGCAATGCCGTATTGTTTCTGTAATACTCTTACTACTGAAGTAGCACGTTTAACACTCAGATCCCAGTTGTCTAACAATACACCTTTACTGTATGAAAGATCATCGGTATGACCTTCAACCATATATTCAAGGTCTGGCTGATTTTTCAAAACCTGCGCTACTTTACCCAATACTTCTTTTGCCTTGTCGGTAATAACATAGCTGCCGCTTCTGAATAATAATTTATCAGAAATATCAATGAACACAACGCCTTTATCTACTTTAACATTAATATCCTGATCATCTAAATTGCCTATGGCACCCTTCAGGTTCATTACCAATGCCATATTCAGCGAATCTTTGCGGGCCATAGCCGATTGCAGATCCTGGATATAAGCATCTTTTGCGCCGATATTTTCGAGCGATTTCTTTATGCTTTCGGCCTGGGCACTGGAGATAACAGAAAGATCTTCCAGTTGCTTTAACGTTGTAGTGCTGTTCTCTTTAAGAAATGCAAGTTGCTTATTCAGCGCTTCAATTTCACTTTGGTAAGCTGCGCTTTTGCGGGCATTTTCTGCTTTGTCGTCTTCGCAAATTTTGAAATCGCCTTGTAGCTTAGTGTGGGCCTGATTCAGAGAATCTAATTGAGCCTGTGCCGCTTTAAATTTTTTACTGCTTACACAGGAAAATAGAAAAGCCGGGGCAATGGCCAAGAGTAAAAAATACTTCAATTTCATTTTGAATTGTTTTTTGAGATGTTATTGGTAAAGATATGTTATCAAGATGATTAAAATCGTTTCAAAGGTTGAAAATATCGCACAAAGCTATCATTTTTAATAAAAAAGAGAAAGAATGAGCTAATATTCTTTCTCTTTTTACCTTATCACTTGTATATTAAAGTAAATTATCCTCTTCTTGCTCTTGGCTCACCGTTACCGGATGATCTGCTGCTGCGGGTACCCTCGCTCCTGTTGGAAGGGCTGCTGGTAGCAGGTCTTTGTACTCTTTGCGGGGCGGAAGAGCGTGGTGCCTGTTCAACATTTCTGCGAACGGGCTGCGATCTTTCGCTGATTGTATTGGGTGCTCTTCTTTGCGAAGAACGTACAGCAGGTTGCTGCTGTGTTTGTGTACGAACTGTTCCCGGCCTGGCAACAGTAGAAGGCTGTGTACTTGTATTATCTCTTCGTTCAGCCAATTGCCTGTTAACACCATTGTTACTTCCGGCATTGGTTCTTGCGGAAGGCCGTTGCGTGGTAGCACGGTCATTGTTGCCTGAAGCGGAACGTTCAGTAAAGGTTCTGGAAGGTCTTGATGTAGCCCTGTTGTTATTGCCCGAAATACGGCCGGATGAATTGCGCGGTGAACCGGAGCCATTATCTCTTATTACTGAAGGGCGCGAAGATGTATTTGCACTCCTGGTTACATTCCTTTCCGAAGGCCTTGCATTATTAAATCTTCTTACCGGTGCAGACTGCGCATTTCTGTTATATGATACGGCTCTGCGGTTATCTCTTGTAACCACATCTCTGCGCCGGTTGTAAATATTATTGTTGTG
Source organism: Agriterribacter humi (assembly GCF_009192765.1). Taxonomy (GTDB): domain Bacteria; phylum Bacteroidota; class Bacteroidia; order Chitinophagales; family Chitinophagaceae; genus Agriterribacter; species Agriterribacter humi. Next base: position 352,691 of record NZ_VOHQ01000004.1, read on the forward strand.
ATAAACATTATTTATAATAACAGTGTTTCTGCTCCTGTAATAACTATTGCCGTAATAGCCGTGCCTGTACCCACCGTAGTAGGGTGTCCAGCAATAAGAAGGGCGGTATATTGATGGTCCCCACCATCCGCCCCAACCCCATGGGCTATAATTACCTGCGCTCATATGAAACCATCCCATATTATAATTGAATCCAAAACCCCATCCAGTCCATGGATTGTAATGCATGTTAAAACCCCAGGTGTAGGGACGGGCATAATAATGACTGCCATACCAGGGGCGATAATAATATCCTGTTCCATATACAACAGTGGGTCCGTAAACAAAGGTATTCAGGTAGCCGGGGGTATAGCCCATATAAATATAATCCGGCGTTACATCATATATATATACATACTTCATGGCATATACAGGGTAACGTGGCGGGATAAGCGAAACTGCATAAGGGCGGTCGGCACTTACGGCCCATGGTCCGTTTGCGCTGTAAGACTGGAACCATACGCCATTGTCCACAGCATAATAAGTGCCTCTCCAGCGTATCACATAATCCGGCGTATTCACGGCATACGCCATATCCGTACCATCAATATCATCAAATTGAGGATTACCGTCATACTGTATATCAGCATTGGCGTTGTTACGGTCAACTTTAGCTGTTTGCGGAACCTGTGCATTCATTACTGCATCTTTGGCTGCAATGGTACCCGCCACGCTGGCCAGCACATTGTCTTTTGGCGACCCTTCAGGTATTTTTTCAAAATCGGCAGGTAATTTATCCGAAGCAACATAATTCCATTTACCGCTTAATGTTTGTGATTTATACCACCTGCCCGAAAGCAATACATAATATTGCTGGCTGCTGACATCCATGAAAATATCATTGTTGGAATTTTTTACATACAGCAGGTTGGTTTGTTGTACGGGAGTAAAATTAGGCTCCCCATTAGATTGTAATAATTCAGCAGGTTCCGTACTTACTATAATGTTTGAAATAGTATAATCGTTCTCTTCCTGTTGTACTTTATTGTCCTTATTGGCCTGTGTAATTTCGGATTGGATCTTTTCGAGATTAGCCGGAACACTTGTAGTTATAGCATAAGGGCCTGTAGCCGATGGAGCAGCATACCAATGCTTTCCGCCATACAGGTAAAATTTGTTATTATTATTTTTTACAATGATAAATGGTGTATTGATTACCGTTTCCACTCCCCATTTGCTGTTTTGCTGTAGCCTGGGTGCTCCATCTATTACAACGAGCAGTGAAGGTTTATCGGAATACATAATTTTTGGAGGATTATTATTCAGGTTACCTGAAATTTTTTCCTGCTCCTGATTGGTTTGTAAAGCATTATTTATCTCACTTGCCGGAATGGAAAAATTTTGGTTTGACATTCCATTGGCAATGGATGTTTGCAAGGCTGCCAATTTATTTTCGTCCGTTTCATCAGGAAGTTTGATAGCATTCACCTCAACTGAACGGATAATTACCTGTTGGCCATTATCATTTGTTGAAGCGGTTAGCCAGATCATTCCGAATGCCGGTTCATCTTTTCCGTTTTCGGCAACGGATATGGCTGCATTAGCCTCCAGTGTTCCGTTTGAAAAGGATTCAGGCTGCCATTGATACACTTTAATGAGGCTGCCATTGGGACCGGTAATGGTTTTTGGCCACTCATTTTGAGCGGTAGCGGCAACTGGTAATACCAGTCCAAAAAGCAGGGCGGTTATCAGGGTGTATAATGCTTTCATATTGTGAACATTTAATTGTGTGCTGTTATGACTAAACTTATAACTGTTAGTTTAATTTAAAATTACCGAATAGAGGATTGTTTTTATAGTGTGTTTTGTTAATATTTTGCCATACTATAATGGCAAATATGCAAGTAACAGACAGCAATATAGCATAACGCGTTGCACAGTAAAATGTTACATCTTAGAGCAGGGCCTGCATTAGCGGCCTATCCATTCTTTAAAGGCGCTTACATTTTCCTGTGCTACTATAATATCTTCATTAACCGGGGGTGCTACCTCCAGTTTTAATTTGCCTTTGGGATATGTTTTCATCAATTTTATAGCAGTCATATTAACGAGGTATTTGCGGTTAACCCGGTAAAATTGTGAAGGGTCTAATCGCTTTTCAATGTCGGCAAGCGATTGATCAAGGATAAATTTTTGACTTTTGTTATCTACCATACACACCAGCTTGTGCGTAGCATAAAAGTAAGGAATGTCTTCTGTTTTAATACTTATATAATCCTGCCCCTTTTTCACGAGGAATCGTTTTTTATATTCATTGCTTTCAGACTGCCAGTGTTTTAGTTTTTGATAATTGAGCGTAAAATACTTTTTCAGTGTTTCGTATTTTTTCAATGCTGTTTCCAGCTTATCCTGTCGTATGGGTTTTAGCAGGTAGTCAATGCTGTTATGCTCAAAAGCTTCCTGCCAGTATTCATCATAAGCGGTAGTAAATATCACCGGACAGGTAATGGTTACTTCCTCAAATATACTGAAAGACAGTCCATCGGATAACTCAATATCCATAAAGATCAGTTCCGGTAATGCGTTTTCCCGAAGCCATGCCGTGGCATCTTTTGTACTGCTTAAAATGGCGGAAACTTCAATATTGCCATTACATTTTATAATGGCTTTTTGTAATTTTTGTGCGGCCGGCTTTTCGTCTTCAATAATGATAACTCTCATATTATATCATTTTGAGCAGGGGTAACTGAACAACAAAAAAATCTGCAGTGGTTGTAACTGTAATTTCTTTTCGTGCGATTAATTTATACCGCTCATTTAAATTGCTCAAACCTGTTTTTGAAGATTCTTTTCGCAGCTCTTTTTTATGCAGCCTATTGCTCACCATTAAACTTTCTTCTTTCCATTGTACATGAATTACCAAAGGGCTGCTGTCTGAAAACTCATTGTGCTTGATCGCGTTTTCGGCCAGGAGCTGTAAAGAGATAGGAGGAATAAGCCAGGCTTCATATTGCGATTCATCTATTTCTGATTTTAACTGAACAGCGTTTTCAAAACGAATACACAGCAAAGAAAAATAATCATGCAAAAAATGCATTTCATCCCGTAGCAGTACCAGTTCCTGACCCTTATGCTGCAGGATGTAGCGGTATACGTCAGCCAAATGATCATTAAACAGTTTGGCCTTAGCAGGTTTTTCTTCTATAAGATGCGAAAGCGTATTTAAAGAATTAAAAATAAAATGCGGATCTATCTGGCTTTTTAATGTTTCCAGTTCCGCTTCTGCTTTTGCTCTTTCCAATTGCTCGTTGCGGAGTATTTCATTTTCTGATTCTTTTACCAGGAAAACCGTTTCATATACATGCGCGATAAAAATAACGCAGATCATAATGATGAGTGTTGAAATAACAATTACCTGGCGGTTTGGCTGGCCATTTCCAAAAAGGGTATACCATCCCAATAGCAGCAGCACCGAAACCGGAACGGTGTAGAAGGATATAGCGATTAATACCACTGCAATTTTATGTATGGGTTTATTGTACCAGTTAAAATAGCTCCGCAATGAAAAATGCAGGTAACGGTTGCCTTCCCATATAACAAAAGCGATAAGAATGGTATACAGGAAACTGAATTTAACCTGCCAGTGGGTGAAATTGTTCACATTAATCATCCCACTTATCAATGGTATCGCAATACCAAAAACAGGAGCAAGAACAAGTCTGAATCCGATATCATTGATCTTTAACGGATGAGGGATTGGCTTTGTCGGTGAAACGCTGATATTGGTCTGCCTCTTTTCCAATTTCGTCCGGGTTTGCTTTTATGCTGTAAAAATCAACATTAGATTCGATAGAATAACATTTCGAACAATAAATCTTACGCTGTATGGGATCAGTTAACTGGCTGGCGGTATTGGTTGCCGGCATTTCTTCGTTTGTTGTAGGCGGGATATGGTATTCGCCCAACCTGTTTGGAAAAGCATGGATGAAAGCAAATAACCTCTCGGAAGAACAGATAAAGCGGGGTAATAAAGGAAAGATTTTCGGCTGGACGCTTATCTTTTCCCTGCTGATGGCCGCCAATCTCGGTATGTTTCTTGCCGATACACCCGGTAACTGTCCGGCAGATTGTGGTCAAAAAACGGATGTTGCCTGGGGAGCGACTGCTGGTTTTCTGGCAGGCGTATGGACTTTCTGCGCCATTGCCATTCATAGTCTGTTTGAGCTGAAACGCTGGCGGCTGATACTGATCAATGGATTTTACAGCGTGGTGGCGCTTACCTTAATGGGCGCAATAATAGGCGCATGGAGGTGAGATGGTAGTAGTGAGTTGTGAAAGGTGAGAAGTGAGAGGCTGTGCCAGGCTGCTGTTATTAACTACGGCGGATACGCATAAACTATAACTAAAACATTTCTATTATGACATTTACAAATGCAATCAGTTGGTTTGAAATTCCTGCAACTGATTTAAACCGGGCAACAAAGTTTTATGAAACGATATTCGATACGCAGCTTATTCCCATGGATATGCCTGAAATAAAAATGCGCATGTTTGCATTAACGGATATGATGTCGGGAGTGGGCGGCGCCGTGGTAGATAGTGGCGGCTCTCATAAGCCTTCCGCTACCGATGGACCACTGATCTATTTAAACGGAAGCCCAGATCTGCAGATCGTTTTAGATCGGGTAGAAGCGGCGGGAGGCAAAGTGCTGATGCCCAAAACCGAAATTACGCCAGAATATGGCTATATGGCCTTATTTCTTGATACTGAAGGGAACCGGATTGGTTTACATTCCAGCCCTCAATAAGAATTGTGAATAGTGAATAGTGAGAAGTGAAAGGAGAGAAAAAAAGAAACAAAAAAATAAATAATGGCAGATTACGACTGGACACGCTTTACATTACGCATTAATGTAAGCGCCAGCCCTGAAGCATTGTACAAGGCATGGGCTACCCGGAGAGGTATTGAAAGCTGGTTCCTGCGGTTGAGTGAATACAGCAGGAGCAATGTGCTGCTTGAGGCAGATGAGCCGGTGCAGCAGGGTGATAGCTATAAATGGCAATGGTTTGGCTATCCCGATAGCGTGGTGGAATATGGCAAAGTACTACAGGCCAATGGAAAAGATTTCTTCGAATTTACTTTCGGCGGACCAGCAGGATCGCCAATGCATGTAAGCGTTGCCTTTCGCACAGAGGAAGGAGAAACAATAGTGGAACTTACACAATATAATATCGCGGTGGACGACAGGAGCAAATCCAATTTTCATGTGGGTTGTATGCAGGGATGGACTTTCTATCTTGCCAACCTGAAATCGTTGATGGAAGCTGGTATTGATTTGAGAAATAAGAATGAAAAATTACAACGGATGATGAATTCGTGATGCTTGCTGCATTACGATGGGCATAATATTTACACCAACCATTTCATTAACGGGCGCCAATTCCATGCCACTTATACGATTAATAATGTACAACATTCCTTTTGGAATAGATTCCCTTGCTTTCATGTGCATTGAGTTACCCCCGGCGCAGTGCGATTGTGCTGTTTAAAAAAATATAGCATTTCAGTGCCAGGGTTTCATGGCCGCCCACATGGCTTTATATGAAAACCCCGGCACGACACTAAAGAGAAGCATTCAGCTTCCGGACTGCACACCCTCTGCCGGGTAGTCCAAAATCCGTTGATGACAAAAACTACAGGCAGCAATTATTTTATTAACTTTAAGCATCCCCACCAATGAAATGAACAATACTGAGCCTTGTTAGTATAAAGAGAAAGATGAACAAGGCATAGATTGTCAAACGAATGAGCTAAGAAAATTAAAATTTCAGTGGCAATGAAATGTAATCAACATGCTTTTTTTAAAAGGATCGCCCGTACTGAATTTACAAAGGGTTCATTTTTAAAAACGAATATTTTACTGTGTTTAATTGTAGCCCTTACTCAATGCAACAGCGGCTCTGTATATGAAAAAAAACATGTTTCTAAGTCCTCTTTTAATGTAAAAGTAAAAGGGCTTTCAAAAGACTTTCGTTCATATTATACGTACAGGTATTATAATATAAAATTATCCAGGGACTTTATTGGGTTAGATAGTTCTTTTACAGCTATAGACAAAGACTCATTTTTGCGTTTGTTAGTAACAGGAGAATTTATGCCTGTGAAGATTGACACTGTGCCTACTTATATGCTTTTCAAAATGCCCGGTGATACCAATCCGGAAATCATCAGGGATATTAAAAATTATGCGGGGAAAACATCATTTTATATGGGAATGGAAGGCAAGCCAATGCCAGCATTTACTTTCAAAGACATCAATGGAGACCTATACGACAATGCTTTTTTTGAAGGAAAAATAGTTGTGATAAAATGCTGGTTTATAAGTTGTGTAGCCTGCATTAAAGAGTTTCCGGAGTTGAACAAACTTGTTGAGCAGAATAAACCGTATAAAGATGATATTGTTTTTATAAGTTTTGCTTTTGATTCGAAAGAGAGACTTAAATCGTTTCTCTCAGAGAGAAGATTTGATTATTTAGTGATCCCCGATGCAGAAGATTTTATATCAGACGCTTTGCATGTAGATACCTATCCTACCCATATTCTGTTAGATAAAAAAGGCAAAGTAGTAACCTATGTTAACGATGTTCATGATTTAATACCGGCGTTGGAGAAACTTAAAAATAAGGTGAATTGATTTTTTAGTCTCCCATGAAGAAACTACAATTTCTCTGCCGCAATGCGATTAAGTTGTTTGAAAAAATATTGTATCGCAGTGCCAGGGTTTCATAGCAACCCACATGGCTTTACATAAAACACCGGCACAACACATATTCACGGTGTTGGCCATGTGCATTAGGTTAAGCTACAGGCACAATGCGATTGTGTTGTTTGAAAAATATAGCATTTCAGTGCCAGGGTTTCATAGCTGCCCGCATGGCTTTAGATGAAAACCCCGGCACGACACTAATTCGTAAACTTATACCCCACACCTCTTATAGAATGAAAATAGCGCGGGTTACGGCTGTCTTCTTCAAAGTATTTCCGGAAGCTTAGTATAAAATTATCAACCGTACGGGTAGTGGGATATACATTGTAACCCCAAACAGCCTGTAATATTTTTTCGCGGGGCACCACATCGTTTTTGTTTTCGAGCAACAGCTTCAGCAGCATGGCTTCTTTACGGCTCAACTCAATAACCTTACCCCGGTAATTGGTGGCCGACTGCGCTTTAAAGTCTATTGTATTCTTCCCAAACTGGTAGTGGTCTCCTATTGTTTCCTTATCCTGTAACCTTTTGTTTTTGTTGATCAGTTTTTTTACCCGTAACAAAAGCTCTTCTAAGTTAAAGGGCTTGGTAATATAATCATCCGCTCCCTTTTTTAAACCCAGCACTTTTTCGGCGCTGCTGCCTTTAGCGCTAACCATTAGTATGGGAACATCGTTATTATTCAGGCGTACATTCTCGGTAACTGCAATCCCGTCTATTTCCGGCAACATCACATCCATAATGATCAGGTCAAAATATTCTTCTCCGATCCTTTTCAAAGCTTCGGCCCCATCGCCAGCGCAGGTAACTTCGTATCCTTCCAGTTCCAGGTTAAGTTTTAGCGCTTCCTGCAAATTTTCTTCATCTTCTACCAGTAAAATATATCCCTCTTCGGTAGTTGTGCCCATAATCCATCAGGATGTTGTGTGTAATGATATTGCAAAAATACAGCCGGAAGGCGTATTATCCTGCACCGTTATATTTCCGTTATGATCTTTGATGATCTTCTTAGTAAGATATAATCCCAGCCCTGTGCCTTTTGTATTCCTCGTATTTTCATCACCCGCACGGTAAAATTTCTCAAATACTTTTTTCTTTTCCTGTCTGGCTATGCCTTTGCCCAGGTCTTTTACCAGCAATTGTGTTTCCGTATTGCTTTTCTGCAGAAGAATGGTTACCGGTTTTTGTTTTCCTGAATACTTAATGGCGTTTTCAATTAAATTATTCACCGCTAACTGAAGCAACAAACGATCGCCTTTTACATATATGTTCTCTTCTATGGTTTCTTCAATGAGCTGGTACGGGAACCGGGTTTTAAAATAAGCCGCACTTTCCTGCACCAACTCACCCAGGTTTATCATTTCTTTATCCGGCAGGTAATCACCCGCATCTATTTGAGAGGCGAGTAAAATATTATCGCACAAATCGTTAAGCCGGTTAGATTCCTGCAATGCGTTGTTTAAAAGCTTTTCCTGCTGAGACTCTTCTAATTTTCTTTTGAGCAGTGTTTCGATATTGAGCTTTGTTATGGCAATTGGCGTTTTTAATTCATGGGTGATGGCCATCATAAAATTTTGCTGCTGCGTATTAAGCAAGATCTGCCTTCGTGTGGCCTGGTAAACAAAAACCGCTCCCACCAGTATCAGCAGTAAAAAAGTAGAACCTTCGCCAATGTATTGTGCTATTTTCCTTCTTTCTTCATCCTCAATTTCATTTACCCTGGTGCTGTAGTCGGGCGCATCCTTTTTTAACTGCAGCAACTTGTATTCCGACATCTGTGTACTTTGTCTTACAAGCGACAGAAACCAGAATATGAGTGCGGTAACAATATAGGTGAGCAGGAACCAGTATACAATGGTAATAACCGTAAGTTTTTTTCTTTTGTATAAGCTTGCCATTACCGGTTCACTTTTTCAACGCGTATACCCGCATTCATAACATACTTCAGCGGGCTTTCGCGCATGATCTGTTCAAGTGTGAAAGTACATTCGCCGGAGTTTTTAAACCGGTAAGGCTGCGGGGTAATCAGTCTCCTCACTTCATAAATATCATCCATACCTGTACCCAGCCATCCTTTATTGTTATCAGCAAGGGGTATATCAACTCTTTGTTGTTTTAATGTATCGCCCGGAAGCTGGTAATTAACGTTTAGCCAGATATTGTTATAATTATAGGCATGTGTATGGCGTAAGGTTACATATATATTATACAAAGCGGTGGTATCGCTGATATTAAATACAATAACGGGTTGAAAGGAACGCTCCCATTGCTGCTGCGGGATGCTGACATTCTTTTCAAAAACATCAATGGTTTTGCATGCTGTACCACACAAAACCAAACCCGAAACAATTACAGCGGATAACACTGCTGAAACAAACCTGTTTTTCAAGCACATATTTTTTACTTACAAAACATTTAAAACCTGCTCTTTGGCCTTTTCCAGTTCATCTTTCATTAGTACCACGCATTTTTGAATGGTAGCATCGTATGCTTTGGCCCCTGTTGTATTTATTTCCCTTCCTATTTCCTGTAAAATAAAAGAAAGCTTTTTTCCTTTGGCTTCGCCATTTTCCTTTAGCAATGATTGAAAATAGTCGCAATGATTCTGTAATCTCACCTGTTCTTCACTAATGTCAATCTTTTCAATATAGTATATCATTTCCTGCTCCAGGCGGTTGCTGTCAAAATTATCCTTTCCTACATTTTCTTCCAACAACTTTTCCAGTCCTTCACGTATCTTTTGCTGGCGCAAGGGTTCTAATTCAATCACTTTTTTCTGCTGATCCCGGATATTGTTAATGCGCTGCGTGAGATCTTTTTCAAGAACAGCGCCTTCATTTATCCTGTGATCATTAATATTTTTTATTGCGCTGAGCATAACCTGCTGAAAACCCTTCCAGTCGTCCTCATCCAATACTTCGGTAGAAGGGACTACCACTTCGGGCAATTTAAGCAGTGAACTTAAAATGGAGCCTGTGTCTAAGTTAAGGTTTTCGGCCAGCTCTGCTAATGAATGATAATATGATTTTGCCAGTTCGGTATTGATCACAACAGGCTTGGCGGCGCCATTTTGCTTAAGCGTTATCAAACAATCAATGCTGCCCCTGAGCAAATTTTCCGAAAGCATATTACGGATATCAAATTCATAAGGTCTCAGTAAAGATGGCAGCTTCAGTGAAATCTCAAATTGTTTTCCGTTCAGCGATTTGATCTCTACCAGGAAAGTTTTTTTCCCAATGGTTTGTTCCGCACGGCCAAAACCCGTCATTGACTTTAGCATATCTGCAAATGTTTAGGTGGCAAGGTAATTTATTTTCCGAAGAGTTGGCGATAGATTGTGCGTTGCGACAAGGATTTCATATCCCCCGGCTGCATGTCCATTAACAGGATGTTTTCAATGCGGCAACGAATGAGCCGGAGCACAGGGAAGCCCGTGTAGGCCATCATTTTCCTTACCTGCCTGTTTTTCCCTTCTGTGAGGGTAAGTCTTATCCATGAAGTTGGAATGTTTTTGCGAAAACGTATGGGAGGATTGCGATCTGGTAGCTGTGGTGCTTCCTTTAAAAGGATTGCTTTGCATGGTTTGGTGCGATAGTCGGCGCCATTGATATTAACAGGCACACCTGGAATTAATTGTTGAACTGCTTCGGTTGTTATCAATCCTTCACACTGCGCCAGGTATTCTCTTTCGTGCACGAACTGCGGATGTAACAAACGATGATTTAACGAAGGGTCATTGGTTAAAATCAACAAACCTTCGCTGTCGTAATCTAATCTTCCCACTGGGTATATATCTTTTTCTACCTGAAAAAAATCTTTCAGACATGGTTTACCACCGGCAGAAGTAAACTGCGATAGTACCAGGTAAGGTTTGTAAATGATGTAGTATTTGTATTGCATGACAAATAAAAAAGCCTCCCGTTTTGCGGGAGACTTCATTATATGGATGGGTTAGTAAGTACCGGGAAATAAATTTCCCTACACAATATTAAAAATAATTTTTTCTAACAAGAAAAATTTTCGATTAATTTTTATACACATTTTCATTCACCGGCTTGTGGATATCACCGGTTTTTAAAAAAGACGTCAATAAAAAACCCTGGTTTTAAATTTTTGACGGCATGGTGTTACAGTTAGTATGATACGGCTCAAAAAAGATTTTCATCTCCTTTATAAAATCACCGGCTGAATGCAGAAGCGCGATTCTTTTTGTAAACTGTTGGTACCACTGCATCAGCAGCGATTCATTTATTTTGTCATTTTGCTAAAGGAACCAAAGCTGTTCTCTAATTTACTTTACTGAAGTTGTTTAAGCTGCTTTACTTTTGCCAAAACTTCCCGCATGAAATTTCCATCTCCGGTTTCCGTTCAATGGATTGCAGCGTTAATAAACGCAAAACCCTTAGGTAATATTAACGGTTCTGTAACGGGCATAAATGAAATTCACAGGGTAGAACCCGGCGATATTGTATTTGTAGATCATCCAAAGTATTACGCTAAGTGCATTAACTCACCCGCAACCTGCATTATTATTAATAGTGTAGCCGACTTTCCGGAACACAAAACATTACTGGTAACAGAACAGCCCTTTGAGGCATATCTTACAATCGTCCGCCATTTCAGGCCATACACGCCTGCCGTAAAAGCAATAAGCGATTCAGCGCTCATTGGAGAAAGAACGATCATTGCACCAGGCGCAGTTGTTGGTAACCATGTGACTATTGGCAGCGATTGCATCATTCATCCCAATGTTAGCGTTTTGGATCATTGTGTAATTGGTAATAATGTAATCATACAGCCGGGCACGGTCATTGGCTCTGATGCTTTTTATTATAACAGCAAAAAAAACCGGGAAGTGTGGTATAAGAAAATGGAGAGTTGCGGACGTGTGGTAATAGAAGATGATGTGGAAATTGGAGCTGGATGTACCATTGATCGTGGTGTAACCAATGATACTGTAATTGGCCGCGGCACCAAAATGGATAATATGGTGCATGTAGGCCACGATACCATTATCGGTAAAAATTGTTTACTGGCGGCGCAGGTAGGTATAGCGGGCGGTGTTGAAATCGGGAATGGCGTAACATTATGGGGGCAGGTGGGTGTAAGCAAAACATTAGTTATACAAGATTATGTAACGGTACTTGCACAAAGCGGTGTTGGAGGTTTATTAGAAAAAGGAAAAACCTACTTTGGCTCCCCCGCGGATGACGCAGGGATAAAAAAACGCGAACTGGTTTGGATAAAACGCATACCGGAAATATGGAAGAAGGTGATGAATAATAGTGAATAGGCAATAGTGAATGGGCAATGGAAAATTCATTATTCACCTTGTGAGATGATAAACGTAACACGACTATTCATCTCTCACGTTTCTCTCACCACTGAATATTGTTCTCAGGAACGGTTTCTTCCACTGGTTCTTCTTTTTCTTTTTCAGGCTCGGGCTCACTGTTCATCTTAGCCCGCATCTCCTCCATCCTTGCTCTCCTCTCCTTAATCCTTGCTCTCATCTCCTCAATGGTATCTCTGTCCGGGTGATAATCATAGGGAAGAAAATCCGCCATTTTTTCCCAGGCCCAGTAACCCAATGTAAGCACATCTTTCTGATCAAAGAAATACCCGTTTTCTTCAATGATAATTCCATTGGCCAAATCCAGTATGGATATCTGGATGGGAGTGCTCATGGGTAATTTATTTGCTGCCAGGTAAGCAGGATCAGGTTTTTCTTTTGAATATACTACCCTCAGTTTCCCTGGAAAATAGAGTCCTACTCTTTTAAAATCTAATGTGTCGTAGTAAACAGTATCATAAGGATTGTATATGGGAGACGGCTGGGTGGATCCATCATCTATGAGCTCAACTTTATAACCATCGCCATTCAATGTACTGTCGTGGTATGCACGAAGAAACTGGAGCACCGAACCATTGTATGCCATCTTTCTTTTTTCCTTCCACACCAGCATTTCCTCTTCACTGCCTTCCATTTGCTCGTAAAAAGGGTAGCCGGCATATAGTGTTTTTCCATTGTCGTACTCATGCACAAAGGAATCCAGTTGATATTTAATGGTATAGCCCAGTGCTTTATTATTGATGACAAGAACAGAATCACTGGTAACCTTCAGCCGCTTTCTTTTTCTACTATAAAAAAAACGAAGTACTTCCGGGTTTTCAATCTCACATTCTTTGCTGTTGATTGTTTTACCTATAAAATTGTCCGTGAGGAATTGTCCATATTTTTCCCAACCGTTGGCTACTTCATTGGTTGCCACAATGGCCACTTCTTCGAGGCTCTTTTCTTTTTGTTGTAGTGCTATGATAAGATCCGTAGCTTCAGGCATGGTATTGCTGATGCGTATAGACTGTGTTTCAAGTCCCATAAAAGAAACCACAAGGTCGTAACCACCGTTACTTAAGGTAAGATGAAATTCTCCGTTCGCATTGGTCACTGTTCCTATGGTGGTATTCTGGCAAAATACCGAAGCGCCCTGCAAAGGTTGCTGTGTGGTGGAGTCTATTACTCTTCCCGCAACCCGAAAGTTATTTTGCGCAAAAACAACAATAGGGAAAAACAGTATGGGTAATAATTTTACTATTCTTATCATTAGGTAATAATTATTAAGTGCTTATAATGTATGATACAGCGGCTGTTCAATTGCTCACCGTAGTCGTTCAAATGACAAATGCCCTGCCATTTTACGGTTTATGTAAAATATATAATAACATTAACGCGCTGCAATTATTGCATGGTTTTATACGCATCACAGTATTCTTCAATGGTTTGCTGCAATGGTTTGTAGCTAAAATTGGGCAATACGCCCAGGAGTTTACTGCTATCAAAGTAAACCTTCCGCCGCGCAGTATCCGCCGCCTCTTTGGTAAGCAGGGGCTCACTTCCTGTAAAAAAGCCACGAAATTTTTCTATACGCCATAATAAATCGGCCATGTAAGGCACTGCTTTTTTATGAGGTGGTCTTTTGTGAAAAGCGAGTGCCATTTCTGTGAATACTTTTTTAAAGGGCCAGTTTTCCGCACTAATGATAAATCTTTCATTGGTAATACCACTTTCCATGAGCGATATCATGGCTTTTGCAACATCAGCGGCATCCACAAAACCACTGATACCTTCGGTGTACCAGGGAAATTGTTTCCAGGCTTTTTTAAAAATGGCCGATGACCCTGTTTCCCAGTTTCCTGCACCCAAAATAAAAGTAGGGTTTACAATTACTGCATTCAATCCTTCGCTTATACCCCGCCAAACTTCCAGTTCAGCAAAATACTTGCTGCGGCCATAGTTGGAATTGTTGCTTTCTTCCTCCCATTTCGTTTCTTCCGTTACCAGCATGCCGTCACGTTTACGCCCCATTGCCGATACGGAACTTACATGCACTAGTTTTTGTATGCCCGCCTTAAGCGCTGCATTTACAATATTGGCAGTACCTTCTGCATTTACTTTAAGCAGTTCGTATTTTTTTTTAGGATTAAAAGATACTGTAGCTGCACAATGATATACCTGTTTTACCTGCAGCATTATTTCCTCAAGCAATACGATATCATGAATATCGCCCTGTATCCAATGCACCTGATTTGAGTAACTGGTTTGAGGAATTTCTTTTCTGTATAATGCGCTTACTTTTTTTCCACGGGCAACGAGCTCGCGCAGAAGATAGCTACCCAATAATCCTGTGCCACCCGTAACAAAAACCATTTGGATTTGAGATTTATGATCCGCCACGGCGGACAAGTTTGAGATTTATTGATCTGCCGCGGCGGGCAGCTTTGAGATGCTCACATTCCAAAATTTTCACATTTCCCATTAATTTCTACACCACTCCGGTAAACTGTTTCAAAAAACGCACATCATTTTCACTGAACAGGCGGATATCATTAATGCCGTATTTTAAAAGAGCGGGGCGTTCTACACCCATTCCAAATGCAAAACCGGTATATTTAGCAGGGTCAATATTGCAGTGTTCCAGTACTTTAGGGTGCACCATACCGCATCCCAGTATTTCCAGCCAGCCGGTGTATTTGCATACATTACAGCCCTTGCCTTTACACAACTGGCAACTGATATCCATTTCGGCGCTTGGTTCGGTAAAAGGGAAATAACTTGGACGGAAACGTACGCTTACATCATTGCCATACATTTCCTTTACAAAAAAGTAAAGGGTTTGCTTCAGGTCGGCGAAGGAAACATTTTCATCAATGTATAAGCCTTCTACCTGGTGAAAAAAGCAGTGACTCCGGGCGCTGATGGTTTCATTGCGGTACACTCTTCCCGGGCAGATAATGCGCAAAGGCAAAATACCTTTTTCCATTTCCCTGATCTGGATATTGCTGGTGTGTGTACGCAAAAGCCACGCAGGATCGGTTGAAATATAAAAAGTATCCTGCATATCGCGGGCTGGATGATATTCGGGTAAATTGAGCGCGGTAAAATTGTGCCAGTCGTCTTCAATTTCAGGACCTTCGGCAACTGAAAATCCCAGCCGCTGGAAGATGGAAACGATACGATTACGCATCATGCTGATGGGGTGGCGGCTACCCACAGGAATAGTATCACCCGGCAGGCTCAGATCAATAGCGGCAGCAGATGATTGCTGCCCGTTCGACCCTGTTTCTTTAAGAGCGCTATACCTGGCTTCTGTAAATTGTTTAAAGTCGTTTAATATCTGGCCAAATTCCTTTTTGCGGTCTGCAGGCAAATGCTTCATCTCACCCATCAGGTTTTTTATCAAACCTTTGGTACCCAGATAAGTAATGCGAAACTGTTCTGCAGCTTCTGCACCGGTACCGGCATAGTCGTTTATTTCCTGGCGGTATGCCTCAATTTTTTGTAACAACGCTTCCATTGCGCGAAGATAAGAAAAGGAAAATCTTTAATACAGGTCATCCAGTTTCATCTTCAGGTATTTGGTTACGCTCCGATGGGTGCTGATGAAGGTAATAACGATCCCTATAATAATGAGTCCCAGGAATAAAATGGCCAGCAGGGTATAATCGCGCAGTGCTTTAATTTCGGGCAGCCATTTTTCAACACTAAAAATAAAGATGAGCACCACCACTATGGCTATAAGGGCGCTTACAAAGCCGTTCACCACTGCTTTTAAATCAAAAGGCTTGGAAATAAACCAGCGGGTAGCCCCTACCATTTGCATGGTTTTAATTAAAAAGCGATTGCTGAACATAGCCAGTTTAATCGTATTATCAATAAGTATGAGTACCAGTATGCCCAGTAATGTTACCGCACCTATTAAAACCCATCCTACCTTGCGCACTACATTATTAAGGTTGCTCACCACTTCATTGGGGTACCTGATCTCGCTAACAATAATGTTTTGTGAAAGATCTGCCGTTATATTGGTAAGGGTGTCTTTATTAACGTATTCCGACTTAAGATTAAAATCAATACTTGCGGGCAGTGGGTTATAATCCAGCACTTTATTCCAGTCCTCATTACCGTCTTTTATAAATTTATCCTTAGCCATCTCTTTGGTAACATGCTCGGCTGCTGAGGCATATGGTTTCGACCTGATATAAGAGATTAAACTGTCTATATCTGCCTGGGGGGCATTTTCACGCAGGTATACCTGTACCTGCACACTTCCGCGGAAATAACGTTCGAGTTTACTTCCATTAATTACAAACCAGCCTAAGATGCCTACAAGGATGAGCAAAGAAGCTACACCAAGAATACTAAAGAAATAAGAAGGTTTACTCCTTCTCATGGAAGTTTTACTGATTTCAATCATTGAAACAGGATTAAATAAGTTCTGTAAATGATAGCATTTTGTTTAAAAAGAGAAAAAGCAACTTTCGCCTTTCATCTTTCAAACATAATGCAACTTTCCATTTTTATTACTACAAACGTAGTGAAGGTACGGTCAGGGTTGGGCAAAAATAACGGTTTTATAGCTGCATTCCGTAAATTTGCCCCCCACTTAACGGCTGAGTGAATTGAATATTTTTTACAACAGCCATTTACTTTGTACGATAAGGGATTTTTAACATTATGGAATACAATTTCAAAACAATAGAGCAACGCTGGCAGCAGAAATGGAAAGTGGAAGGTGTATATAAGGTAAGCAATAATGCTTCCAAACCTAAATACTATGTATTGGATATGTTTCCGTATCCGAGTGGTGCGGGCTTACATGTAGGTCATCCTTTGGGCTATATTGCCAGTGATATTTTTGCACGCTACAAACGCCTGAAAGGCTTTAATGTATTGCACCCAATGGGTTATGATGCATTTGGCCTGCCTGCTGAGCAATACGCCATTGATCATGGCATTCACCCCGCTGTATCAACCGAAAATAATATTAATACGTTCAGAAAGCAGTTAGATAATATTGGATTTTGTTACGACTGGAGCCGGGAGATCCGTACCAGCGATCCCTCATATTACAAATGGACACAATGGATTTTTTTGCAATTGTTTAAAAGCTGGTACAACAGGGATACAAAAAAGGCTGAAAGCATAGATGGGCTGATTAAAATTCTTGAAACGGAAGGGAATGGCAATCATCCCATACCTAATCCTAAATCTCAAATTCCAAATCTCAAATCTCAAATCTTTTCTGCTTCCGACTGGAAGGGGTTTGATGAGGCAACACAGCAGGCCATCCTGATGGAATATCGGTTGGCTTACTGCGGCTATGGTGAAGTGAACTGGTGCGAAGCCCTGGGAACCGTACTGGCCAATGATGAAGTAATAAATGGAGTAAGTGAACGCGGAGGTTACCCGGTGGTGAAGAAAAAATTGCGGCAATGGTATTTGCGGATAACGGAATATGCCGACCGCCTGCAGGGTGACCTTGATACCCTGGAATGGAGCGATGCCATGAAAGAAATGCAGACCAACTGGATTGGCAAAAGCAGCGGAGCGGAGATTAAATTTTCTCTCGCTTCACCCCCATCCCCTCTCCTCCCGGAGAGGGGCGATGCTGATTCCCCCCGTACAGGCAGGTTTCTCAAAACGGCAGATACAAACTGGCATATTTTAAAAGAATACGGACGGCTGAACCGGCAAAATCCGACAGCAGCCGAAGATGCATTATGGCAGAATATACGCAACAATAAATTGGGTGTAAAAGTCCGGAGGCAACATGCTGTTCAGGGATATATCGTTGACTTTGCTTTGCTGGAAGTAAAATTAATTATTGAAGTAGATGGTGAATACCATAATGTGGAGCAACAAAAAATATATGATGAAGCAAGAACAGGTTATTTAAAGGAATTTGGTTTAAATCTCATAAGATTTAGTAATGATGAAGTGTTGAACGATATCCACAGTGTAATTGGAAAAATAAAAGATGAAATACAAGTTCAAAAGAAAAATAGCAGTACTCATGCCGGGCTTCCCCTTCTCAGTAAGGAGAAGGGGTTAGGGGATGAGGCAAAAAGAGAGGCGGGGGTGAAGGTCTACACTACCCGCCCCGACACCATATTTGGGGTGGATTTTATGGTGCTGGCGCCGGAGCACGAACTGGTGGGGCAAATAACCACGGCAGAGCAAAAAGCGGCGGTGGAGGAATATGTGGCCTATGTAAAAAGCCGCAGCGAGCGGGAACGCATGTCCGAAAAAAAGGTCACCGGTTGTTTTACAGGCGCCTATGCTGTTAATCCGTTGAGCGGGAAACACATTCCGGTATGGATCAGTGAATATGTATTAGCCGGCTATGGTACCGGCGCTATTATGGCCGTGCCATGCGGTGATGAACGCGACCATAAATTCGCAAAGCATTTTAATATACCCGTTACCAATATTATAGGTGATTATTATAATGGAGAAGAAGCCAATCCTACCAAAGAAGCGATATTGCAAAACAGCGGTTTTTTGGATGGAATTGTAATGAAGGATGCCGCTGAAGTAGTGATACAATGGTTAGAAGACAATGAAGAAGGGGTAAGAAAGGTGAATTACAAAATGCGGGATGCTGCGTTCAGCCGCCAGCGTTACTGGGGCGAGCCGTTTCCCATAGTGTGGAAGGGTGCCAGCCTGAATGACGCAGTCGGGCAGGGCATTGCTTATCCTTTGGATGAAAGTGAGCTGCCGTTAGAACTGCCGCATGTGGAATCGTATAAGCCCGGGGCGGAAGGTGAGGGCCCTTTGGCCAATATTGAAACGTGGACAGCGCAGCATCTTGAAACCAATACCATGCCCGGCTACGCGGGCAGCAGTTGGTATTTTTTGCGGTATATGGATCCGCATAATAACGAGGTTTTTTGTGACAGGAAAGTCTCCGACTACTGGAACCAGGTAGACCTGTACATCGGAGGCACCGAGCATGCCGTTGGGCATTTGCTCTACAGCCGCATGTGGACAAAAGTTTTATACGACCTGGGCTATATCGGTTTTAATGAACCTTTTAAAAAATTGCTGAACCAGGGAATGATACAGGGAAGCAGCAGGTTTGTGTATAGGGTGGATTTGAAAAGCAATACTTCTGGCAAATCCGAACAAATATTTATTTCTAGAAATGTTCTAACAGAAGCTGAGCAATCTGAAAGCCCAGGAAACTCAATTAAGGATTTAATCAGGCTTAAATTTCCTGATATATATAATGACATGGATTTTTCAGATATAGCGCAAAAAATAGATCTAATTCCGGCACCTATTCATGTTGATGTAAACATTGTCGATGGCCTTGAACTAAATATTGAAGCTTTTAAAAAATGGCGCAATGGTGAATATGCCAATGCTAAATTTATTTTAGAAGATGGCAAGTATATCTGTGGAGCGGAAGTAGAAAAAATGTCCAAATCCAAGTTTAACACGGTTAATCCCGATGAGCTGGTTTTAAAATACGGCGCCGACACTTTCCGCATGTATGAAATGTTCCTGGGCCCGGTAGAGCAAAGCAAGCCCTGGGATACCAAGGGTATTGAAGGCGTACACCGTTTCCTGAAAAAATTATGGCGCTTGTTTTATGATGAGCAGAAGGGGAAAGTTTGGACAGAAGAACAACCTACTACTGAAGAATTGAAGACACTGCACCGCACCATAAAAAAAGTAGAAGAAGACACCGAACGTTTTTCTTTCAATACGGCCGTGAGCGCGTTTATGATCGCGGTAAACGAACTGTCCGATTTGCAATGCCATAAAAAAGAGATACTGGAAAATATACTGGTGTTGTTAACACCTTATGCGCCGCATATTGCAGAGGAGCTGTGGCAACGGTTGGGCAATAGTGGCAATGTGCTGGATGCTCCTTATCCGGTGTTTGAAGAAAAGTATATAATAGAATCATCTAAATCGTACCCGGTAGCTATTAATGGCAAAACCCGTACAGATATCACTATTGCGTTGGATGCCACCCAGCAGCAGGTGGAAGAAATGATACTTGCAAATGTTGTAGTACAAAAATGGCTGGAAGGCAAATCACCCAAAAGAATTATTTACGTAAAGAACAGGATGATTAACGTGGTGGTGTAGGTAGGTTACAAGTTACAAGTTACAGGTTACAAGTTGTGTATGCCTAAAATAGGTTGACAAAAAACAGTCACTTATGCGGCAAGTTAACTCAAAATTAGAAATCCGTGAGCATCGGATTTTCTCTGAGGAATTAAAAAAGAAAGCGATTAAGGAATTAGTAA
>NZ_VOHQ01000005.1 GCF_009192765.1 Agriterribacter humi
AACTTTTTAATCCTTCCTTATTTCCAACATAGGGGCTTGGAAAATACTAAACAGCCAAATCTTAACCGCAAAACCGCAACCAGCCGTTTGAAAAAAGAATTATTCTATTTTTACCGGACAGCAATGATCCGAAGTCTAAAAATCCGAAATTCAAACGAACATATGACTCCCTCCGCAACGTCTATCCCCGGTCACAGGTGTTAAAAGTCGAACGCTAACAACAAACTACAAACAATAAACTATTAAACTGTATTCCCTATGATCTCATATTCTCATACTGCAGCGGAATACCCAACTCCCATGTTTTGGAAGCCTGTATAACAGTCTGCAGATCGTCAATTTTTTTTGCAGTAACCCTTACCAGGTCATCATTAATAGAAGCCTGTACTTTTAAGCCTGCATCTTTTATATGTTTAACTATCTTTTTAGCATCTTCCTGCTTAAGCCCATTCCTCACGGTTACTTCTTTTTTCCATACTTTACCGCTTTGCGATCCTTCTTTTGACAAATCAAAAGCTTCGGGAGCGATACCCTGCTTATGTGCCCTGTTGATGAGCATATCAATCAACTGCCGCATCTTCATATCATCATCCGTTTCTATATTCAGCTTAAATTCTTTTTTATTCAAATCAATTACCACATGGGCGTCTTTAAAATCAAAACGGTTAGTGATCTCTTTTTTAGTAACATTTACAGCATTGTCCAATAGCTGGGCATCTACTTTGCTTACCATATCAAATGAAGGCATAATGATTATTTTTCAAATACAAATGTAATATATCTCATCATAGAACCAACAAATCAACCTTATACAAAACAGGTTGGTACATGATGGTAACAAACAGCAACTACCCAAAAAAGCATCCTGCACTATAAAATTCCAACAGCAGGCAGAAAGAAAATTGAAATCAAATAAAAAATCTATCTCCCCAAAGCTCCATTGGCTTATTTAGTTTATTTTGGGGACAAATTAAATTGCCATGATCAAAAAGAGCACGCATTTATTATTGTCTTCCGTTTTAGGTATCCTTTTTTTTACAAACGCTATTGCTCAGAATAAAAAAAATAACAGGGAGTTTTATGAGATAAAATTATATCATTTTACTACAACTGCACAGGAAGAAGTATTGGACAAATATTTGTCGGAAGCCTATATACCAGCATTACATAAAGCAGGCATTAAAAATATCGGGGCTTTTAAGCCATTGAGCAACGATACTGCCGCCGACAAAAGACTTTACGTTCTTATTCCGCTTAACTCAATGGAACAGCTACTTACGCTGCCACAACAATTGCAAAAAAATGCTGATTATACTAATGCGTCAAAAGCTTATACGGATGCGGCTTACAATGCAGCGCCCTATACCAGGATGGAATCTATTTTACTGCGTGCCTTTCACCTGGCGCCAAAATCGGCAATACCGCAATTAAAATCGAACAAAAATGAAAGGGTATATGAATTGCGCAGTTATGAAAGCCCTACTGAAAAACTATACTGGAATAAAGTGCACATGTTTAATGAAGGCGGGGAAATCCCTCTTTTTAAAAGGCTTCAGTTCAATGCAGTTTTTTACGGTGAAGTAATTGCCGGAAGCCGCATGCCTAACCTGATGTATATGACCAGCTTTGAAAACATGGCTGACAGGGAAGCACACTGGCAGGCATTCAGGGATGATGCCGTATGGAAACAACTTTCAGCAAAACCGGAATATAAAAACAACGTTTCAAGAAATGAAACTATACTAACGCAGCCTACGGTCTATTCGGACTATTAAATAATGAATGACTGTCATTTTATATTTTCTTCAAACATTGTTTCTAAGATGTCCAATAATTTCCCCAATAAATTTACTAACCGGAAAAACATCCTCGTAAATTGCATTACAAAAGAATTATCTTCATACAAGGAGCCCTTCCGATATGCTGGCATAATTTTATATATATAAAACCAAAATAAATTTTATGCAAAACTGGCTTAGAACTTTACTTGCAGGATACGGCGCTTACAAATGGGGAGGCGGATGTTTGGGTGGCATCCTTGTTTTTGTAATCATTTACTATCTTTTGGGATATTGTTAGCTTGTTTTGAAGAATGCATTTACCGGTATCGGGAACTATCACTCTTCAATTATACAGTTTACTATGCCCCGTAAAAAGGTCTTTTACCGCATTGCTTTTTTACTGTTTATTTGTTTACTTGTTATTGTGACAAGATATGTTTATCTGGCTGCATCTGTTATAAATGCATACGGTGCAAAAATAATATGCTCTGCGTTTTACCTTCAGCACCGGAGTGTACAAAAAGTTATTGAGGAAGAGCTTTATGCCTTCCCTTTTTCTTTGGCAGACTATACTTTAAATGAACAGGATTCATCGGTTACCGGAACGATATGGGGTTTGGCAAAACGAAAAGCTATTTACCGCAAAGGACTGGGCGCAACACTGGTGAGCGATAGCAGTGAAACCCAAATAAAAGCACAACATTTTATACTTCCGGTAAAGCCTTCAAAAAATACCGATACCATTGCCTGGCCCAATGGCAACCAGTTGCCGGATACATTGCCTCCGGGAATTGATCCCTTGAGGCTGGATACGATATTGCAGCAAGCACTCAATGAATATAAAGATGGGAATCCTGTATATACAAACGCAATTGTAGTATTATATAATGGTCAATTGGCGGCTGAGAAATATGCTCATGGCTACAATAAAAATTCACTCCTGCCGGGATGGTCTGTTGCCAAAAGCATAACAGCCGCATTAACCGGTATTCTCGTAAAAAAAGGAAAACTGGATGTAAATGCTCCGGCGCCCGTAGCGGAATGGAAGGGTACCGGAAAAGAAAAAATTACCTTAAAGCAGTTGCTGCAGCAAACTACCGGGTTGGATTATGAAGAGAATTACAGAAAACCATCCGGTGCAACCAGCATGCTTTTTGAAAAAGGTAACGCTGCAGCCTATGCAGCACAACTTCCGTTAGCATATACGCCCGGTACTGTATTCAACTACTCCAGCGGCAACAGCAATATTATAAGCAGGATCGTCCGGCAGGCCATGGGCGAAAACTATCACGCTTTTCCTTATGAATCGCTTTTCTATAAAACAGGCATGTATTCTATAGTGCTGGAGCCTGATGCATCGGGAACTTATGTGGGTTCTTCCTTTTGCTATGCAACAGCCCGTGATTATGCCCGCTTTGGCCTGCTCTACTATAATAATGGTAAATGGAACAATGAACAATTATTGCCTGAAGATTGGGTAGAAGCAACGGTTCAGCCATCGGTAGCAGATACACTACAACATTATGGATACCAGTTTTGGTTAAATGGTTTCAATAAGAATGATCCTTCGCAACGCTGGTACACTGATGTGCCGGCTGACATGTATTTTGCTGATGGCTTCGGTGGGCAGGATATTTACATCATCCCTTCAAAAAAATTAGTGGTAGTACGTTTGGGTTTGCATGTAATGGATGAAAACAAGCTACTCAAAGACATCATTTCAGCCATCCGGTAAATATTTCAATATATTGATTTAATCGAAACAAATTATTTCTTTATGCGCTTAGATGAGGCGGCAGCAATGCTTAATAATGATTACTTCCATACTGGAGAACAAATGGTTTGGGCCGACCTTGGATGTGGCAAAGGAACTTTTACCCTGGCGCTTGCAAATCTGCTCTCTCCGGGAAGCCTTGCGTATGCTATAGACAGCAACGCCGCCTCCCTGCAACAAATACCCTCATCCTATAAACAAGTAAGCATCGAAAAACACAAAGCCGATTTTGTCGGCGATAAGTTGCCATTTGATACAGTTGATGGAATACTTATGGCTAATGCATTTCATTATGTGCAACACAAAGATGCCTTTATAAAAAAAATTGCAGTTCATATAAAGCAAGACGGGCGGTTTTTAATTGTGGAATACAATACCAATCAACCCATACCGGTATGGGTGCCCTTTCCGGTAAGTTTTACAGCGTTACAAAACTTATTTTGGGATGCGGGTTTTAACACTGTCCGGCTGCTGAGCGAACGCCCTTCTGTATATGGACATGCCTCCATGTATTCTGCGATTATAACAAGATAATGGCCGTCTTTTTTTATACATATGTTAAGAAAACGGGCTGCAATAAATGAAAAGAGAAAAGGCATTATTTTTATAAATGAACCCATATTTTTATTATTAAACACACCAGAGTGACAAAGACTTCTTCCATTAACCGTGCATGGCACGAAAAGAACCGGATGCCTGCGAATGCCAATTTTGAGCAAAGGGTTAAATGGCATATGGAGCATAAAAAACATTGCTCCTGCCGCCCTATACCCAAAAAACTGGTAGAAGAAATGAAAAAGAAAGGACTATCATTGTAAATCCCATTTATCAACCTTTACCCATCATGAAAAAAGTATTTCAATTATTATTCAGTATATGCTTTTTTGTTTCGCCACTGCCGGCCCAACAATCTGATGATGTATCCGGGGGATATTTTCTTGAAGGTGTACAGGAGACCGCAAGCGGATTTCAGTTAAAACCCAATTATACTTTTACATTTTTTTTCACCTATGGCGGGCTCGACCGCTATGGATCGGGAAGATGGGCGCAGGAAAAAAATTCGATCGTATTTAACAGTCGCGTAAAACCATTAAGAGATTTCAAACTTCTATCGGGCAGGAGGGTAAATGATAATTTTGTTACGGTAAAATTCACAGATAAAAATCCTGCGTTGGTGAACGGCATTGAATGTACTTTGTATACCGCAAGAGGAAGGCAAAAATTATTCACCGATAAAAATGGCATAGTAAAATTCCCTAAACAGCAGGTGGATTCCCTGCATATCTTTTCCCCGCTTTTTCCGGATCATCCTTTCACCTTTATCGTAACCAATAAAATTCAGAATAATTTTGAATTTGCTTTTGAAAAATGGGTGGCAGAAGTTTTTTTTGAAGATTTTACTTTATTGTTTACGAATAACATGCTTGTGGGACAGCATCCGTTGCTGAACGGCAACAAGTTTCGGTATGTAAAAAACAAGTAGGTGGTGGGTGTCAGCAATCAGCCGTCAGCAATGAACTTCATATTCCGGAGATGATATGAGGTTTCAGGTATGAGATTAGGAGGTAAAATGAAAGCATCCGTGGTTTGACTTTGCCGGGTAATATTTTATAGCAGATGTGGAAGAATGTATTGTCCGGGTTTGTAACCAAAGTGCCGTCCATCTCTACTTGTGAAGAGGGACAAGAGTCCGCCCGCCTGCCCGACTGAGCCATTCAGGCGGGGCTGAATGTCGTTCAGCGGGGGGTGAGGCTATCTTTCATCAGCCGAAGGTCCGTATAAACCCGGCACCGGCACATTCAGCAAACGGAGATATACCGATAACTGTCCCCGATGATGAATAATATGATTCATTACCATGTTGCGAATAGCCACTTTCCGGGGCAATTCAAAACG
This sequence comes from Agriterribacter humi, assembly GCF_009192765.1. Lineage (GTDB taxonomy): Bacteria > Bacteroidota > Bacteroidia > Chitinophagales > Chitinophagaceae > Agriterribacter > Agriterribacter humi. The sequence goes on from NZ_VOHQ01000005.1 coordinate 5,452, forward strand.
CATCAGCTCAGCTCTTCTTAGCGTCCATCGGATGTTCAATTGTTCATCAGAGGTTTTTTCCAGAAATTCAACCGCCCGTTGTATGGTAAGGTCAAAAATTGCTATTAATTCATCTCTTGAAGAAACATTTATCCGGTTAAAAACATCCGTGGCAAAATTAAATTCAGTACCTGTCATTATATGATCAATCCATTGCGGTAGTTCCGCTATATGACAGGCCAGCCGCGCCAGCGACATGCTTTTTTCGTGTGGTTTCCAGTTAAACTGTTCTTCGGGTATCCGTTCCAGTATTTTGCGCGTATTTGATGCTTCGTATTTGAGTTCACCTATGAGTGCGGTATGCATTGACATTGAAAAAATTTTGACAAAGATAGAATTGATTTTGCTATGCTTTTTTTGTTTGTTACCTTTTCGGTATAAAATAAACCGTATGAATAAAAGCGTTGCATTGTTTTTTTGGGCCAGTTTTATCTTAATAGGTCTGAGTTTCGAAGGATTTGCCAACATTCGCCTTCCTGCAGTACTTTCCAATAATATGGTATTGCAACAGCAGTCAACCGCAAATCTGTGGGGCTGGTCATCTCCCGGAGAAAAGGTTTTCATTACCACATCATGGGGCACAACAGTTGATTCTACCATTGCATCGGGTGATGCCAAATGGAATATTGCAATCAAAACGCCTGCAGCGGGTGGTCCTTATACTATTACCTTCAAAGGCAATAATACGATTGTGCTTAATAATGTATTGATTGGTGAAGTGTGGGTATGTTCCGGTCAGTCGAATATGGAATGGAGCAGCCTGAATGGTTTACCTCAAATGGATGCCGAACTTCCGAACAGCGCCAATTCCAATATCCGTTTCTTTCATATTCCCAAAACCACAGCGCTAACTCCCCAGGATGATTGCGCGGCTACGTGGACAGAATGCAACCCGGAAACATTAAAAAGCTTTAGCGCAGTAGCTTACTATTTTGGAAAACAATTGCAACAAAAATTAAACGTGCCCATTGGGCTTATCAATACCAGTTGGGGCGGTACCCCTGCCGAAGTATGGACACCGGAAGAACTGGTGGAAAACGATCCGGAACTGAAAGCGGCTGCAGCTAAAATTGGCGTAACCAACTGGTGGCCCAACGCACCGGGGAGAGCCTATAATGCTATGATCGCTCCCATCACTTCTTTTAATATTGCAGGCGCCATCTGGTACCAGGGAGAAAGCAATGCAGGCACAGCATCTACCTATAAAGAATTGATGACAACCCTGATTGATAGCTGGCGCAAAGACTGGAACAAGGATTTTCCTTTTTATTACGTACAGATAGCCCCCTTTGCCTATGGCAATAAAAATATAGGGGCATTATTAAGAGAAGCGCAAACCCAAACGCTCACACATCCCAATACAGGCATGGCTGTAATAACAGACCTGGTAGATGATGTTAAAAACATTCATCCAAAAAATAAGCAGGATGTAGGTGCACGGCTGGCCGCCTGGGCTCTGGCGGAAACCTACAAAAAAGAAGGGATCACTTATAAAAGTCCCATGTATAAAAACATGGAAGTAAATAAAAATAAAGTAACGGTGTATTTCGACAATGCCCCCAATGGACTAATCATAAAAGGAGGAGAAAAGAAAGCAACTGAATTTTATATTGCCGGAGATGATAAGAACTTTTTGCCTGCCGATGTAAAGATTGATGGAGATCATGTAATACTTTACAACAAACAAATTAAAAACCCTGTAGCTGTTCGCTTTGCGTTCAGCAATACGGCAATAGCCAATATTTTCAGCAAAGAAGCCGGCCCGGACGGACAGGGATTGCCTGTAAATCCTTTCAGAACAGATGACTGGGATGTGGATACGGGAAAGGCGGATTGAGAAGATTTAGAGTTTATGGTTTGTTTGCAGGGTTTCGGGGCACAAGAACAGTTTGCGAACTTGCTCCCGTGAAACCTGGGACCTGCAACCTGGAACCTCCTATCCTTTCGTTGATAAATAATTATAATCCTTTAACAAGGTATCTAAAAAATCAAATGCAGGCATGGTACTTTGAATGGCTAATACATTCTTTACCCGGACTGAAGCGTTTTCCACCATCTGTATATGTCCTGTTTGGCGGCCCGTATCCAAAATACCCTTAATCGTATTAATATCTCTGTCGCTCAGGCGCATTACCTGTGGAAATACAGGAACATAGCTGTCGCTTACTTCCATGAAAATGGTGTCTTCAAGATTTCCTTTGGGATTAGCTTTTATGAGGAGTGTCCCGGCGGCCAAATCTCCAAGCCTTTTTGACTTTTTATGCACTGCTACCAAAACCAGGTCTGCAACAAACATCAGCGTTGTTATCCACAATGCTTTTAATGCGCCTATCCAGCCAAATACAATAGCTATGATGATAATCGGAATAGAAAGATCGGATGACCGCAGCAGCCAGCGGATCATATACTGACCCGGAGCGGCTTTGCCCCCGTTATCATTCACCACCCTTATGCCCAGTAATTTTTTCCCCACGCTTTGCCCGTTCCAGAACAATTCGCAAAAAAAATGATAGGTGAACACGGGCAGCAATATAATGAGTTGCAGGGCCCACATGTCGTATCCTGAAATATTACGTGCATAATTACCTGCGGCGGAAGCGTATACATTGTAAGCAATGATGATATAAAATATTTGCAGCACAAAATCAATGATCCAGGCTATCATTCTTGTATGAAAAGGAGCGCTTTCAAATTCAAGATCAATATTAAAACTGGTAGGAATAAAAATCTTACCCATAAGTATGCAATAATATATATTTGGGTCAGTTCTTAAACGATGTTAAGTATTTATTTAAATTGGAGCAAATTTAATTACCGTTGCGCGAAGCCTTATTTATAAAAAAGCATAAAGACAGGTGGCTGAAAACACAGCACATGCCGGCAGAAGATGCTGACGAAACCGGTGTAGATTTCACGCAACTGGTAGACGATCTTTCCTATGCCAAAACCTTTTACCCGCATAGCAGGGTAACCCGGTATTTGAATGCAAGGGCATCGCAAACTTACATGAGCATTTACCAGAGCAGGAAAGAGGAGCGCAACCGCATTACTGAATTCTGGAAGTATACCGTACCTCTTACCGTTCGTAAACATCATGGCGTATTGTTGTTTTGTGCAGCACTTTTTATTACTTTTTTTATAACCGGTTTTTATTCTTCGCAGCATGATGAAACTTTTGTGCGCGAAATGCTGAGTGATGGTTATGTGAATATGACGGAAGAGAATATTGAAAAAGGTAAGCCCTTTGGCGTATACGCTGAAGGAGGTGAACTGCTGATGTGGATGGGGATCATGATCAATAATCTTTTTGTGGCTTTTGGCTATTTTGCGCAGGGACTTTTGCTTTGCATTCCGTTGATCATTTCCTTACTTACCGAAGGCGTTCGGCTGGGCGCATTTGAACAAATGTTCTTTGCAAAAGGATTGGGCATGCAATCTGTGCTAACTGTTTTTATTCATGGCACACTGGAAATATCAGCTATTGTAATTGCAGGCGCGGCGGGCATTGTATTGGGCAAGGGCTGGATGTTTCCGGGAACGGGTAAAAGGTTAGATGCATTTATGCGGGGAGCTAAAGATGGCGTTATCATATTAGCCAGTCTTATCCCGGTTTTTATGGTAGCAGCCTTTTTTGAAGGATTTATTACGCGTTATTATACAATGCCGTGGTGGTTAAGTGGTTTTATTTTACTGCTTTCTGCTTCCTACATCACCTGGTATTATATTATTTATCCCGTGCGGGTGCAAAAACGCATGTTAGCCCGCAAAACCGTATAATGTGATCAGACGCTTTTTTTATATATACATTTTCCTCCCCGGTTTTATACATCTTTTTGCGCCTGTTGTTGCCTATGGCCAGGAATTCAGAGACAGCATCCGGGCAATAGAACAGAAAGACAGTATAGAAGCGCAATTAGACAGCCTGAGCGGCTACCACTCTGAAAGTGAATTTGCTGAACCGGACCTGGATACTTTATTTTTTTCAGGTAAAGAGGATCCTGAATCATTATACGATTCATCAATTATAAAAAACAGGTTTGTTCCCGATTCCATTACGCAAAATCTGAAAGGTGACAATGCTTTCTGGTATGCTAATAAAGACAGGCATGCCCAAAACAAAAAGACGGAAAGCAATTCATTTTGGGAAAAATTTTGGGAAACCGTTTTTACAATGCTCCGCTCGCCTCTGTTCAGGCAGATCATATGGCTGCTTATGCTCTCATTATTTGCTGCCGCAGTAATTTGGTTTCTTGTTCAAAACAAAATGAATATTTTTGGTTCAGGCAAAACGGTAATATTAGCCGCACAGGCGAAGGGGGGTGATGCAGATAACCTTTTTACTACCGACCTGCAGGAAGCCGCTGATAAGGCAGCGGAGAAGGGAGATTACCGTTTGGCCATTCGTTTTTCCTACCTGCTATTGTTAAAAACATTTTCTGAAAATGGTTTGATCAGCTACGGTACCGATACCACCAATAGTGAATACCTGGCCCAATTGTATTCCCGGCCCTGCTATAGGGATTTTTTTAATGTTACCCGCAGCTATGAATATGCATGGTACGGCGAAATGCCTGTGAACAAACAACAATATGAAAGTGTTGTAAGCGATTTTTCTTCACTGTATCAAAAAGCAGGCTTATCCATTTGAAAAAAGCAATACCATACCTGTTAGGGAGCTTATTGCTTTTACTATTACTGGCATTGCTGATAGGAGGGAATAAGAAAAATTTCGACCACAGAATTACATTAAGTAAAAATGATAAGATTCCTTACGGAAGCTATGTAGCCTACCAGAGCCTTTCTCATTTATTTCCACAGGCAAAAATAACCATCAACAAAAAAGCGCCGGGTTATTGGGATGAGGCGGTATTGGATTATGATACGGGCAGGCAGGCTATAATCATTATTTGCAAAGATTTTAATGCCAGTGATGAAGAATTGACGGAATTGTTTCATTTTGTAGGCAGGGGTAATGATGTGCTGATATCATCGTACGACCTGAGCAACGATGCGCAGCATTTTTTTCATTTGAATTTAAGTTATGCAGATGCGGGCTTTCCTGTGTATGACAATTTTAGTGAATTAGATACGCTGCAGTTGGGATTAATACATCCGCCATTTTCAAAAACAGATAACCAGTATGGTTATCCCGGCAGAAAATTCAATTCATGGTTCAATACCATTGATTCTTCCATGTCGTACGTACTGGGTACGTCAGGTGAAAGCAGGGCCTCATGCATTCGTTTGCGTGTGGGAGATGGCAGCTTTTTTATACACACCGCGCCACTCGCATTCAGCAATTATTTTTTGCTGCATAACCAAAACATGGGTTATTACAGCCAGTTGCTTTCTTCTATGGATGCCGGGGCATCAACCGTGGCATGGGACGAATATTACCTGCATAAGCCTCAAAACAGCGGACAAAAAGATCCATCTCCCCTCCGGGTATTAATGGAACAACCGGCTTTTCGTATGGCTTTATTAACGGCGCTTGCAGGATTGATTTTATTTGTATTGCTTGGTATTAAAAGAAACCAGCGCATGATACCTGTTGTTGCTGCACCTCAAAATGATTCATTGGATTTTGTAAAAACCATCGGCCGTTTATACTTTCAAAAGCGGGATAATAAAAATCTCTGCCAGAAAATGATTGTTTATTTCACGGAGCATGTCCACAGTCATTTTAATATAGCTACCGGAAATATGGATGCGGATTTTATTACACGGCTTTCTCAAAAATCAGGATGCAGTGTGCATACCATTCAATCTATAACAGACTATATTCGCTTTATACAGGAAGTGCCTGCTGTTCACGACCGGCAGGTAGCTGAGTTTTATCAGTTATTAGAACGCTTTTATAAAATTACTTAGCATGGAAGAAAATGTATTTCAGCCCCGAACGGATCTCTCACAACTGCATGAAGTTGTAGCGCAAATGCGCAGCGAAATAAGCAAGGTAATTGTTGGGCAGCACGACATGGTCAAATTAATTATGGCGGCGCTGCTTGCCGACGGGCATGTATTGATAGAAGGTGTTCCGGGCGTGGCCAAAACCTTAACCGCAAGATTGGTGGCTAAATGTATTGCATTGCATTTCTCACGCATACAATTTACGCCCGATTTGATGCCATCCGATGTATTGGGTACTTCTGTCTTCAATCCGAAGGAAGGCGGCTTCCAGTTTAAACGCGGGCCTATTTTCGGCAATATTGTTCTGGTTGATGAAATTAACCGCGCGCCGGCTAAAACGCAGGCGGCATTATTTGAGGTGATGGAAGAAAAACAGGTAACGGTAGATGGGTATTCGCATCCTATGGAAAAACCTTTTATGGTGCTGGCCACACAAAACCCCGTGGAACAGGAAGGTACCTATCGTTTACCTGAAGCGCAGTTAGACCGTTTTCTTTTTAAAATAACCGTTCCCTACCCTACCGAAGAAGAAGAGATTGCCATATTGAACAGGTTTCATCAAACACCGGGAGAAGAAATAGCCGCACAGTTAAATGCTGTATTATCGGCAGCACAGATCAGCGAACTGCGACGATTGGTGAGACTTGTACTGATTGAGGAAAAGCTATTGCAGTTTATTGCCCGCCTGGTAACATCTACCCGTTCGCATAAATCCATTTACCTTGGCGCCTCTCCCAGGGCATCATTGGCTATAATGATGTCGGCAAAAGCCGCAGCGGCTATGCAGGGCCGTGACTTTGTAACGCCTGAAGACATACTTGAAATGGCTCCTCCCGTATTACGCCACCGCATTATTTTAACGCCCGAAAAGGAAATGGAGGGTGCGACAGAAGATGATGTAATAAAAGAAATTATTCATGCACTGGAAATACCGCGATAAATATTGAAAAAACTTGTGGCCTTATACCGTTCCTTTATGCTTACCCGCAACGTATATATGTTGCTGGCAGGTATTGTGCTGTTGTTTATCGTTTCTTTTTTTATTCCCATACTTATGATGGCAGGCCAACTTCTGTTACTGCTGGTGGCTTGCCTGGTAGTGGTGGATGCTATTGTATTGTATGCGCGCCTGCACGGCCTTACCGGCAAAAGAAATGCCGCAGAACGGTTTAGTAACGGAGATGATAATATCATTCACATACAGCTTGGAAACCATTATACTTTTACGGTAAGGGTTGAACTCATTGATGAACTGCCGTTTCAGTTTCAGGAAAGAAGCTGGAAAAGGAAAGCTGTACTTAAAGGCGGGCAGGATTATCATTTAACCTATATATTGCATCCCCAGCAAAGAGGTGAATACGCTTTCGGTAATATCAATGCTTTTGTAACCAGTCCGATGGCGCTGGTGCAACGCCGGTTTGTTTTTGAACAGCAGCAAACAGTACCTGCATATCCCTCTTTTCAACAATTGAAACGCTACCAGCTAATGGCGGCAAGCAACCCGCTGAATGAAACGGGCATACGGCGTTTACGCAAATCCGGCAGTAGTATGGAATTTGAGCAGATAAAGGAATATGTGCATGGCGATGACAACAGGAATGTGAACTGGAAGGCTACCGCCAGGAAAGGAGACCTGATGGTGAACACTTTTACAGATGAAAAAAGCCAGCATATTTATTGTCTCATAGATAAGGGGCGCAATATGAAAATGCCTTTTGAAGGGATGACGCTTTTAGACTATGCCATTAATGCATCGCTGGTATTAACCAATGTAGCTTTGCTTAAACACGATAAGGCCGGGCTACTCACTTTTGCAAGTCAGCCTGATACTTTTTTACCTGCAGACCGCAAAGGCATACAAATGGAAATGATACTGGAAAATTTATACCGCCAGCAAACGCATTTTTCAGAAACCGATTTTGAAGCATTGTATACTCATATTCGCGGTAAAATAAAGAACAGGGCATTGCTGATCCTCTTCACCAATTTTGAATCTATCCCCGGTTTTCAGCGGCAACTGCCCTACCTGCGCAAAATAGCCAAACATCATTTGCTACTGGTAGTGTTCTTTGAGAATACGGAATTGAAAGCGCTCAGGGAAAAACCAGCCGAAAACATAGAAGACATCTACATTAAAACCATTGCCGGCAAATTCGCTTTTGAAAAAAGATTGATTGTAAAAGAACTCCAGCAGCATGGCATACTTTCCATGTTAACTACTCCTCAGCAGGTAACTGTAAATACAATTAATAAGTATATTGAATTGAAAGCAAGACAGGCATTATAAGCGAGCCGAAGAAAAGACCAAAAAACAAATAACAAGAACCAAATAAAACCTGTCCGCCGTGGCGGATTCAAACCCGAAACTGCAAATCTGAAATCCGAAAAACAATCGAATTCAAGTCACACACATAGCTCTATTTCCCACATCTCCACACTTCTCACATTCCCACATTTCCCACCCGCCTATTTAGTCGGGCAGGCATTTTCACATTTCATATTCCTTGCCCATATCTTTGCTTCAAATTTTTAAACCGCATGCAACCTGAACATAATAATCCGTTTGCCGAAGGAAAAGCGCTACTGATCAATAAGCCATTACACTGGACATCTTTTGATGTTGTGAGAAAAATACGTTCTACCATAAAAATAAAAAAAGTAGGTCATGCCGGTACCCTTGATCCTTTAGCTACAGGATTGCTGATCGTGTGTACCGGAAAATTCACAAAAAAAATAAATGAATATATGTCCCGTGAAAAAGAATACACCGGCAGTTTTACCCTGGGCGCATCAACGCCTACCTATGACCTTGAAAGTGAACCGGAAAATTTCAGAGATTACAATCATATAACAGAAAACCAGTTGCATGAAGCCACAAAACAATTCACCGGTCAAATTCAGCAAATACCTCCCGCACACTCCGCTATTAAACAAGACGGTAAGCGTGTATATGAAATGGCCCGCAAAGGGATGGCCGTAAAACTGGAACCAAGAACATTGTTCATAAAAGAATTTACCATTACGGATATTGAATTGCCTAAACTGTATTTTAAAGTAGTATGTTCTACGGGAACGTATATACGAAGTTTAGCGCATGATTATGGAAATGTTCTGGGATGTGGTGCTTACCTCAGCAGCTTATGCCGTACAAGAATAGGAGAATTTACTTTGGAAAATGCTATGAGCATGGAAGGCTTTCAGGAAATGGCAGAAGAGATGAAGCAACAAAGTGGTAAGAAGTAAGTGGTAAGTTGTACGTGGTGAGTGTAATGAGCAGTAAAGTTCTAAAATGGATAACCTATCCCAAACTGGAAAGCAGGTCTTCTCATGTTGGAAGTGATAAACCATCCATCGTTTTGCGGTTTTATATATTCATCCGATGCGTATAACGGATCTTTTAACCGCCAGCCCAGGTCAAACCGCAATAAAAAGAACTTAAAGTCAAGCCTCAACCCCGCTCCTCCGGCTACAGCAATATCTTTATATAACCTGCCCAAATCAAATACAGCATATTTAAATTCCGGGCTTGAAGATCTTCTTACCCAAACATTACCGATATCTGTAAACAAGGCTCCGCGCAACCAGTAACCATACACCGGAAAAATATCGAACCGGTATTCAACATTTCCTTCTAATTGAATATCGGCATACCTGTCGTCGAATTTTTTCTCCACTACGCCCGGGGGATCTGTAGTAATCGTACGGACCCTGAGTGTATCATAAAAAATGCTGGAACCCGGGCCTAATTTACGCAGTTGCCACCCCCGCATGCTGTTGGGTCCTCCCGCAAAAAACTGCCTGAAGAATGGAAGTGAAATATCTCCCTGCCGGTTTTCGGTTTTAAACCCAAGTCCGTAACCTGCAAATACCCTGTAAGCCCACATGGATTTGGCATGTGTAACATAATGCCTGAAATCTGCACTTAGCTTTATAAAGCGGTATAGCTGGCCAAGTGGTTTACCATCCTGCGTTTGTTTTTTAAATAAAGCACCTATAAGCAATCCCGATTCTTCACCATATAACCTCAGGTAATTAAATATCCGTGGATTTGAAGTATTAAACCTCCGCGTATACGTTCCGTTAATGCCCATAATAAGCCCGTTATTGTAAGAATAAGACAGGAGCGGATAGTCTCTGATCAACTGTTCAAAACCCAGGTCAATATCATAAATGCGGGTAAATTCAATATTAGGGAACCTGATCTGCCAGTTAATATTGGCCCTTTTCTGAAATTCGTACCCCAGGTATGCATTCAATGTATTGATCTTATAATATTTATACCGGTCTATATACGACCCGTCTAAGTTCACGTATGTTCTTGCATTTAAAAAATCTTCCTGGTTTTTTAGTTTAAATGGCGTGAGTAAACGTGGAAAAATAAGCCGGTTGCTTAATCCCATTTCTGTAGAAAGTATCTTACTGAAATCTGTAAATTCAATCCCAGTTCTTAATACATTTTCCAGTTGCAATGCCTGGCGGGCAACATTCCTGTTCTTTAACTGGAAATTAAGCGCCAGCCCCTTATTACCTGCATTATACAGTTGATTTTGTGCCGACAGAATACTGGAACCTTCGAAGTCGGCGCTGAAAAAATATTTTTTTGCAGGAACCATGCGTATAAAAAAATCCACTGCCGGTTCAATGGAATCCCGCGGACGTGCATTGATCGTAACGTTTTGCCAGGCCTCAATACGGTTAAAGTTGAGGAGCGTTTTATTGAAATTTGATGCCCGAAAAAGTTCGCCGGGCTTCAGTGCAATTCTTTTTACCAGGAAAGATGGTTTAAAGAGATTATACCGGCTGTAAATGCTGTAATTTCCATATTCTGTCCGCTCCACGTCCCGTCGCATGCCTGTCATTAATTCTGCCGGCTCATCAGGCAAAATAACTACATTGCCCACTTTATATAACTGTGTAATGGAACTGTCTTTTAACGGTATTTCCAGGATGGCAATATCAATTGTTGGATTTTGATATTTTTTCTGAGCCTCTACCTGCAACTGTATTTGTTCAAAAGGATCCGCAGAGGCGTCTATTAAAGATACATTCACGGTATCTAATTGTGCTTTCAGCATCTCCCTGTTAATACGATAAAACCCATTGTTACGGAATACTTCAATAAGCCGGTTCAGCTCTTCATCAATTTGCTGATTGCTGAAAGCTTCCGATTTTTTTAACAGCGATTTATCCTTGTTTTCGTTTACCAGTCTTTGCAACGTAGTGTCCGTGAAATGATAGCTTATGGAATCTATACGAAAAAGACTTCCGGTATTGATATTATAATTTACTTTCAGGCGGTATTGGTCGGGTTTATCATTGCGGATAACCGTATCCACTTTATTCCATTCTGCCTGTACATCACTCCGGTAATAGCCATTATTGTGCAGCAAATTGTTCATGTTCTGAACTGATCGCTTGATATAGTTGCTGTCGAAAACCGCAGGCCGGTTTAAAACATGACGCACAAACAAAACACTTTTAAAAACGGGCTTTACACTATCCTCAATCTGGGTCTCCAGCTTATTTTCCAGTTCCTTCTTCTCACCGGAGTTCATTTTACCGTTAATATGAATTTCGTTCTCAAAAACGAATGGCTTATAGGGCTGGTATTTTTTAACTACCGTACATGATGATACCAGTCCTAAAATGATTATGATAAAATAGGAATGATTAAAGAAAGAAGAATGTATTTTCATCCGTATTTTTTTTAATTTGCCGTTTTCAGCGCTGATATTTTGCCGGATGCCTGCCTGGTCGGCAGACAGGGAACGCCTTATATACATTATTTTTGTGAAAAAAAATTTACATGTGCGTTTCGTTGGTGAATCAGGCATAAATAAAAATAAGGATGCTCAGCAAATCAAGGGTCAAATATATTCAAAGTTTATACCATAAAAAATTAAGGGATGAAGAAGGATGTTTTGTAATTGAAGGCCCTAAAATTACGGAAGAATTCCTGTTGCATGCACCAGATAAAATACTTTCGCTATATACTGTTAAAAGTTGGCTAAATAATAACGAAGCACTTATAAAGCGGATGGATCCATCAGGTATTTTTCTTATAGAAGAAGCCGGCCTGGAAAAAATATCTTCACGCAACACGCCCAACCAGGTGCTCGCCATTGTGAAAAAAAAGGAAGAACAGCATGAGGCTACAGTTCCCCCCGGCATTTTTTTGATGCTTGATAGTATCCAGGACCCCGGTAATTTTGGTACTATCGTTCGCATAGCCGATTGGTTTGGTATTGGTACCATCATATGCAATAAAGCATGTGCAGATCTGTACAATCCTAAAGTTGTTCAGTCAACAATGGGCAGTTTGCTGAGCGTAAATGTTATATATACAGAACTTATTGACTGGTGCAAACAAAATACCGGCATTGCCATATATGCGGCCACATTGCATGGAAAATCAATATATCAGTGTCCCCCTGTATTGAATGGAGCTCTTCTTATGGGCAATGAGTCGAAAGGTGTTCAACCGGAATTATTGCGCTTTTGCAAAGAACAGCTAACCATTCCGGGGGCAGGACGGGCAGAATCGCTCAATGCGGCAGTGGCTACGGGTATACTGCTATCACATCTTGTAAAAACAGGGGTGGGCTATCAGCCATGAGCCAGGTAACTTATACAGTGTATTTTATGAAAAAGGAAAGCGAAAAAAGACATCTTTGTAAAAATATCAACAAATAACCAATGACAATCCAATGGACGGGCGTATATCCTGCGCTCACTACAAAATTTACCTCCGGTGATGCATTAGATCTTCCGCTTTTTGAAAAGAACCTTGATGCGCAATTAAAAGCCGGCGTTAGCGGCATTATTTTAGGCGGTACCCTGGGCGAAGCCAGTGTGCTTACTGTGGATGAAAAGGAAAGACTGGTAAAATTTGCTGTTGAAAAAATCCAGGACCGCATACCTGTAATTTTAAATATTGCCGAAGGCTCAACACGTGAAGCGATACAGCAGGCGGCATTGGCCAAAGCATGGGGCGCCCACGGACTAATGCTATTGCCTCCTATGCGGTATAAAAGCGACTACAGGGAAACGGTTACTTACTTTACCACTGTTGCTAATTCCACAGATCTGCCGGTTATGTTGTATAATAATCCCATTGATTATAAAATTGAGATTACCCTGGATATGTTTGATGAACTGAGTGTTGTAAAAAACATTGAAGCCGTTAAGGAATCAACACGTGATACAACCAATGTAACGCGTATGATCAATCGCTTTGGCAAAAGGTTTAAAATACTTTGTGGTGTAGATACGCTTACTTTTGAAGAACTTGCCCTGGGCGCCGATGGATTGGTGGCGGGGCTGGTATGTGCTTTTCCTGCCGAAACCGTTGAGCTATATCGCCTGGTAAAAGAAGGGAGATGCGAAGAGGCGTTGGGTCTGTACCGATGGTTCATGCCATTGCTCGAATTGGATATTCATCCTAAATTAGTACAGTACATTAAACTGGCAGAAGCGCAAACGGGTATCGGCAGCGAGTATGTGAGAGCGCCGCGCCTGGCGCTCATCGGTAAAGAAAGAGAACAGGTACTGAAAGTGATCAGTGGTGCTTTAGCCACACGTCCGGTTATCGATGGGGCCTGATCCCACAATCTCTTCTCACCGCTTTCACTTCGGTTCAATATTCACCACTGACTACTCACTACTCACCATTTACCACTGACTATTCACTACCCGCCACTCACTAAAATGCAGTATCTTGGCGCATCAAAAAAATAAGGAATGAACGATATTGATATGGTAATGCAAAACGCGCAGGATGCGTTTAACAGTTATAAAACCCTAAGCCCTGCACAACGCGCCGTTTTTTTAAATGAAATAGCCGCAGCATTAGAAGCGGCAAGAACATCGTTGGTACCGGTAGCCCATGAAGAATCAAACCTTCCTCTCCCCCGCTTAAACGGAGAACTAAGCCGCACTACCAACCAGTTAAAAATGTTTGCCCGCCTTATTGAAGAAGGAAGTTGGGTAGAGGCCGCCATTGATACCGCAGATAAGAACAGAACGCCTCCAAAACCCGACACCCGTAAAATGTTATTGCCTGTAGGACCGGTGGTGGTTTTTGGTGCAAGCAATTTTCCTTTTGCCTTTTCCACTGCGGGAGGCGACACAGCCAGTGCCCTGGCTTCGGGCTCTTCGGTGGTTATTAAAGGTCATTCGGCTCATGCCAAAACTTCTCAATTGGTTTTTGAAGCCATACAAAAAGCAATTGCAAAAACAGGAGTACATGCTCATACAGTACAGCATGTATTAGGCTCCGGTAGCACAGCAGGTAAGGCCCTGGTGATACACCCCAATACAACTGGTGTGGGTTTTACAGGTTCCTTTAGCGGAGGTAAAGCGTTATGGGAATATGCCAATCAGCGGGAAACACCTATTCCTGTTTTCGCGGAAATGAGCAGTATCAACCCAGTAGTTTTCTTGCCCGATACGCTGGAGCAAAATACAGTTGCATTGGCCAAAAGCTACGCGGCATCCGTTACGCTTGGCATGGGACAATTTTGCACCAATCCCGGGTTGCTGCTTGCTGTACAAAGTGAAGCTTTAGACAATTTTTTAAACCTGCTCGGCGCAGAGATCACACAGATCATTCCTCAAAAAATGCTGCATAGCGGCATTCATACATCTTATCATAAAGCATTGGACCGGGCATTATCGCAAAAAGGCATTGAAAAGATAGGGGAATCCGAACAACAAGCGGGGGACGGAGAGGCTTTTCCTACAGTAGCCAGAGTGAAGGGAAATATTTTTTTACAAAACCCGCATTTCCGGGAAGAGGTTTTTGGTCCTTACTCTTTAGCAGTTTGTTGCGATAGCAAAGAAGAATTAATAGCGGTATTGAAACAACTGAAGGGACAGTTAACCACTACCGTTATGGCTACTGACGCTGATATTGCCGCTAACTACGATATTATTGATTTGCAAACAACGCTGGCGGGAAGGATCATTTTAAATGATGTGCCCACAGGCGTTGAAGTATGTGCCAGTATGGTACATGGCGGTCCCTATCCCGCTACTACAGATGCAAGATTTACATCGGTTGGCACTACTGCTATTAAACGGTGGGTTCGGCCGGTATGTTTCCAGGGCTTTAATGACCGTATGCTGCCCGATGCACTGAAGAACAGCAATCCGCAATATATATGGAGAATAGTGAACAATGAATGGACCAATGCAGCGATCTCAAAATGAAAAAAACGTTTTTTTGTATAGATGCGCACACTTGTGGCAATCCTGTTCGCCTCGTAGCAGGCGGCGGTCCCATACTGCATGGGAAAAATATGAGTGAAAAAAGGCAGCACTTTTTGAAGGATTATGACTGGATAAGAAAAGGATTGATGTTTGAGCCCCGTGGTCACGATATGATGAGCGGCAGCATTTTATATCCGCCACATGATCCTGCAAATGATGTAGCCGTATTGTTTATAGAAACCAGCGGCTGCCTGCCCATGTGCGGTCACGGCACTATCGGTACCGTAACCATTGCACTGGAGGAAGGATTAATTGTACCGCAAATACCCGGCGTTATACGCATGGAAACTCCTGCCGGACTGGTACGGATCAGTTACAAACAGGAAGGCAAAAAAATTAAATCTGTAAAGCTTACCAATGTGCCCGCTTTTTTGGCCGCGGAAGGATTAACTGCTGATTGTCCCGAATTAGGAGAACTTGTGATTGATATTGCCTACGGCGGTAATTTTTATGCTATAATAGATGTACAGCCTCATTTTAAAGGACTGGAACATTATACCGCCGATAAACTGATTGCGTGGGCAAGGGGAATGCGTAAACGCATCAACGAAAAATATGAATTTGTTCATCCGGAGGATCCTACCATAAAAGGGTGCTCACATATTTTATGGACAGGCGCCGTTTTGGATAAAAATGCTACAGCACGCAATGCCGTTTTTTACGGCGATAAAGCCATTGACCGCAGCCCCTGCGGAACTGGCACCTCTGCCCGCATGGCGCAATGGTACGCCAAAGGAAAGCTCAAAAAGGGAGATATTTTCATTCATGAGAGCATCATCGGTTCAACATTTACGGGAACCATTGAGGAAGAACTGGATATACACGGAAAACCTGCCATTCGCCCCGGCATTGAAGGCTGGGCAAGAATTTACGGCTACAATACCATCACGATTGATCCAGAAGATGATCCTTACGCCTATGGCTTCCAGGTGATATGAAGTAGTAAGTAGCAAGTGGTAAGTCATAAGTGCTGCTCCTGAATCTGTCTTATCTTTGCGTCTTAATCTATTCGTTACATCAATCTTACAGTTATGAGTTTAGGTTATTTCAGCTATCCTTTACCGGCTAACGAGCCTGTACTAAACTATGCAGCAGGCAGCAATGAAAAAAACATTTTAAAAAAAACATTGTCGGAACTTAAAAAAGAAACGGCGGATATCCCCATGTATATCGGCAGTAAGGAAGTGAGAACAGGAAAGAAGACAGCCATTCATCCGCCACATGAGATCAACCACGTATTGGGATATTTTCATGAAGGCAATGAAAAACACGTGCAGCAGGCTATTGATGCAGCGCTGGCGGCTAAAGCATCATGGACTGGCATGAGTTGGGAAAACAGGGCGCATATTTTTCTGAAAGCCGCCGACCTTATCGCTA
This sequence comes from Agriterribacter humi, assembly GCF_009192765.1. GTDB lineage: Bacteria > Bacteroidota > Bacteroidia > Chitinophagales > Chitinophagaceae > Agriterribacter > Agriterribacter humi. The sequence goes on from NZ_VOHQ01000005.1 coordinate 22,048, forward strand.
CAAAGTACCGTTCGTACATGAATGGCACTACCATGCTGGGCCAAAGCAAAAATGCCTACCAGGCAGAAATTGATTCTGCCTGCGAGCTCATTGATTTTTTACGGTTCAATGTACATTACCTGAGCGAAATATATAAACAGCAACCCGTAAGTTCAGCAGGTATTCATAACCGTATGGAATGGCGGCCGCTGGAAGGTTTTGTGCTGGCTATTACGCCTTTTAATTTTACGGCCATTGGTGGCAACCTGCCCACATCGGCCGCTATGTGCGGCAATGTGGTGGTATGGAAACCCGCCAACACACAGGTTTTTGCCGCTCAGATGTTCATGCGCATTTTAAAAGAAGCAGGTTTACCTGATGGTGTGATCAATTTGATTTACGTAGACGGACCAACGCTGGGAAAGATTTGTTTTGCACACCGCGATTTCGCCGGCGTGCATTTTACAGGATCTACGGGTGTATTTAATTCCATGTGGAAAAGCATAGGTGAAAATATTGCTTCTTATAAAAGTTACCCCCGCATTGTGGGCGAAACGGGTGGTAAGGATTTTGTTATCGCTCATAAAAGTGCTGATGCTGCCGTGGTTGCTACCGCTTTGTTGCGCGGGGCATTCGAATTCCAGGGACAAAAATGCTCTGCTGCTTCAAGAGCATATATCCCCAATAATATTGCTGAAGAAGTAAAAAAGAAACTGGTGGATGGCGTAAAAAGTTTTAAGATGGGAACAGTGGAAGATTTTTCCAATTTCATTAATGCGGTTATTGATGAAAAAGCTTTCGATAAAATAAAAACGTATATAGATAACGTAAAAAAAGACAGGAAAGCGGAAGTGCTGGTGGGTGGTAAGTGCAATAAGAGCAAAGGTTATTTTATTCAGCCTACGGTAATAGAAGCAAAGAATCCGAAGTATATTACCATGTGTGAAGAAATTTTTGGACCTGTATTGACTATATATGTATACAATGCCAATAAGTTCGAGGAAACGCTGCAATTGGTAGATGAAACTTCGCCTTATGCATTAACGGGTTCGGTGATTGCGAAGGACCGGGCCGCAGTAGAGCTGGCTACGAATAAGCTGCGCCATGCGGCCGGTAATTTTTATATTAATGATAAGCCCACCGGCGCAGTGGTAGGCCAGCAGCCTTTTGGCGGTGCAAGAGCGAGTGGTACCAACGATAAAGCCGGCAGTATGCTGAACCTGTATCGCTGGCTGAGCGCCAGAACCATTAAAGAAACTTTTAATCCGCCCGTAGATTATGCCTACTCTTTTTTAGGTGAAAAATAAGTTACATTCGCTGTCAAAAATATTCATGCATTGAAAACCATTCTCGATCCTTACCAGTTAAACCTCACCATACAGCGCCTGGCGTATGAGATCATTGAACGCCATAGCGATCTGGATAATACCGTATTGATCGGCATTCAGCCCAGAGGTGTTTTTTTGAGTGACAGGATAGCAGCTCATATACGCCACCTGGTTCCTTCTGTTTCTATAGATTATGGCAAACTGGATATTACGTTTTACCGTGATGATGTACGCAGTGAACTGCACGAAGCCAATAAAACGGATATACCATTTTCAATTGAAGACAGAAAAGTAGTGCTGATTGATGATGTGCTGCATAAAGGCAGAACCATTCGCGCAGCTCTGGATGCGCTGCTTGCTTTTGGCCGCCCCGATAAAGTGGAACTGTGTGTATTGATTGACCGCCGCTTCAGCCGCGAACTGCCCATACAACCCGATTATTGCGGCAAAGCAATAGACTCCATCATTTCTCAAAAAGTAAGGGTGGAATGGGATAAGGAAGAAGTGGTATTATACTGAGGTAAGTTGCAAACCGCTTATTTTCATTGACTACTGAATATGATACAACTCATCAAACGCACGAAACTGGTATATGCCATATACAACTTCTTTCATAAAAATCAATTGGCACATAATGTACCATTGTATAAAAAATTAGGATTACAGAAAAAATATTATTCTTCCCTGTCAAGCAAAGACTTTGCGGGTTTGCCGAAAAATTTATCTGAAAGCCTTGCAATAGATAAACAAAAGCTTGCGGCATGTGCACTTTTCAGCAGCATAAGTGATCGCGCCAAAGAATATATTCTTTCCTTTAATGACAAAGGGTTTGCCATCATTGATAATTATCTCTCTGTTCAGCAGGCTGAGGCTATTAATGCTGAAATCAGTGGATTGCTGGAACAGGGAAAGCTAAAGTTAAATGAACGCAATAAAATCATGTTTGCTATTCATGCTTCCAGCCTGATATGGAATACCGGCAACAATGAGGATCTTAAAGAAGTGCTTTCTGTTTTGCTTGGAGGCAAAGCCATACTTTTTCAAAGCATTAATTTTTTAAAAGGCAGCGAACAGGCAACACATTCCGACAGTATCCATATGACTACTTTTCCATTAGGAGGACTGTTGGGTGTTTGGATTGCACTGGAGGATATTACGAATGAAAACGGGCCATTACATTATTATCCCGGCAGCCATAAGTTACCCTATTATTTGAATGGCGATTATGGCAATGAAGGAAATGCATTCTTCCTGGGAAAGAAATCCTATGCTGATTATGAGGATATGATAGCGGAAAGAATCAAAGCGCAAAAACTGGAGAAAGTAAAGTTCTTCGCGAAAAAAGGCGATCTGATCATATGGCATGCCAACCTCTTTCATGGCGGGGATCCTCATCTTAATAAAGTGAAAACCAGGAAGAGTATGGTATTTCATTATTTTAGTGAAAATGCGATCTGCTATCACGAAATAACCCAAAGGCCGGCACTGATAAGGCAATACCGTTAAACCATACACGACATTTGAATACTGAACCACACCCCGCGTATTGCTCATTCATATCTGCCATTTTATCTTAGTTTTGATGTAAGCCGGATATAATTTTCCCATGGATAAATTGCCAAATATATTTTATCTTCTATTTACCGTTATAGTCATAGTGAGCTGCAAACAGGCTGCCCAAAAATCTGTTATTGACAATATAAAAAAACAGGTAGCGCTTCAACTCAACCCCCGTGAAAATAATCCCCGCAATAGCGAAGGAGATTTCATCACTTTAAAGGATGGGCGTATTCTGTTTATTTACAGCCACTATACCGGTATATCTGCCAGCGACCATGCCCCGGCTCACCTGGCAGGAAGATTCTCTGATGATGGAGGAAAAACCTGGACGCAGGAAGACAAACTCATTATTGCCAATGAAGGAGACATGAATGTGATGTCGGTTTCCCTGCTGCGGCTGCAAAACGGCAACATCGCCTTGTTCTACCTGCGTAAAAACTCGGAGCAGGATTGCATTCCCCTGGTGCGCATTTCAACGGATGAAGCCCGAACATGGAGTTATCCCGTTGCGTGTATCACAGATAAAAAAGGGTATTTTGTTTTAAACAATAACCGCGTAATCCAACTGCAAAGCGGAAGGTTGCTGATGGCAGTGGCTTTACATGCGGTACCTGGCGGCAAATGGCAAAACAAAGCCACATTGTATAGTTATTATTCGGATGACAATGGTATGAACTGGAAACATAGTAAACAGGTACCCAACAGCACCGCGATCATTACCCAGGAACCCGGGGTGGTTGAGCTTAAAGATGGCTCTCTAATGATGTTCATCAGGGCCAGTGGTGGTTTGCAGCAATTATCCCGCTCAAAAGACAGGGGCGAAACCTGGGGACATATTGAACCGGCTAATATTAAATCTCCGTTATCACCCGCTTCCATTGAAAGGATTCCCGCAAGCGGGAATTTGCTTTTGGTATGGAACAATAATGATGGTAGTGATCCTTCGATCAAAAATAAACGTACACCGCTGACTATAGCGATTTCGAAGGATGAAGGAAAAACCTGGCAAAATATTAAAACAATCGAGGGCGACCCCGATGGCTGGTACTGTTATACCGCCATTCATTTTTATAAAAAGCATATTTTATTGGCTTATTGTGCCGGCAGTCAGTCTAAAAAAACGCATTTATCGGTAACCCGTATTAGTCGTATCAGCCTGCACAATCTTTACAGCAACCACAGGAATAGTATTGACCCGCGCAACCATTAGAGGCAATTCATCGTATACTCAAAACTAACCGCCGGAAACTTGCATCCGGCAGGATTTTATTGTAATTTAACCCATCCCTGCATTATTCCTTTTCTATGAATGGTTTCTGAGTTCTATTTATTAACAATTAAAAGATTACATCATGAAAAAGAACATGTTTTGTTACATGCTTATGCTTGTAAGCATAACGCTTTTTTCCTGCACAAAAAGAAATGTAATGCACGATGATGTTGCTGCAAATGCTATGCATATGTCCGACAAGGAAGCCAATGGCGGCGGGCCTTATGTACTCAACATGGTGATCCAACTCAGCGGGAATAATGAAGTGCCTGCTGTTTCCACCACAACAAAAGGCGTTGCACATTTACGGGTAAGCGCCAGTAAAAAATTGTATTCCAAAGTAATTGTTCAGCGTTTGGAAAGCGGCGATGCTCTACGATTTGCCCATGTACATTCCGGCGCCACCGGTGTAAATGGCCCCGTTAGGATTTTCTTATGCCATACCGCTGCTGATTTCGGGCAAAACATAGTAACAGAACTTACCGATGAACAATATAATTTTCTTTTAAATGAGCCAGCATATGTAAATGCACATTCCAATTTTAATCCTGCCGGTATTATAAGAGGACAGGTTCGTTAATATGACACATAAAAAGTGCTGATATATACTATACCAGCACTTTTATAAAAAACGTACAAGTAAATACCTTGCTTTAGTATGTGAGCGTGTTTAATTACATTAACCTATAAAACGTTTTTTTCAAACCCTTTACTATGAAATAAAAAAGGAATAAGAAAAGTAGCACCGATACCCGTAATGATAATAACACCCAATAACAATCCCCTGAATTCTACAGTCATCTCATGATTTAAAGAACGGTTCACACCTTCCGCCTGCCATGCCAAAAAAACAGTAAGGAGAGAAAATAGAATGATAAAAACCAATTCTCCTTTTCCTGATGCTTTTGTGAGCGCAAAATAAATCAGTCCAATCACAATGAAAAGGATATTTACTCCAAAAATAATAGAAGCTACATTGATAATATCCGTAGGCACAAATCCTGTTTCGGCCCGGTAAATAAGGTTGTATGTTAAACAAATAAAGGTGCTGACAATACCCACAAAAACGCCTGTTAGAAATGCTTTCGAGAAAGGGGTTTGCAAATTTTCGTATTCCATATACATCATTTAAAAAGTGAAGAAATTCTATAGCGCAATACAATGAGCAGCAGAAAAAAAGCAGGTGAAAGTTACAGAATAACAGGGGCTATACTGCACTTCATTCGCGAATGCCCGCTGAACAATCGCTTCAGTAGGCCTGAAACGCTGAAGTAACAGGCATTAAAACAATTGGTTAAGCAATTGTTATTGAACGGACGATTCAGGAAATATATCCTGATAAATGTTTCTCCGTTCAAATTATTTTGGTATCCCTTTTAAATTGAAATGTGAAGTTGTCATCTCCCAGCAATAACACGCAGCAATACAATCAATCTATCAGCGCTGAAATGTGTATGCGTATCCAAGCGTTAAAAACAAACCTCCCGTATGACTTTTACCGTTTGCCTTTGTATCTTTTTGAATGGATGTTAAACCATACCCTCCCCGTGCATCCAAAATAATTTCACCGGCTCCTCCGGCGGGGTAGGTTAAACCAATTCCTCCGGTGAGTCCGAAATTAATCGGGTTGATGTCTTGCTTTATGTCGGTATCTGCTTTAAAAGACTGGGCAGGCATTGGTTGCCCCTGGATGCCTAACGGCTGCGTGCCCGCCCTGTCCAAATAAAGCTGACTGGTGCCTTCGGTTTTTTGAGTAGCACTCAGCAAAATACCTGCATAAGGCCCGGCATTGATATAATACTTTAGTTTATCACCCCAGGTGAATTTAGCAGTAACCGGAATTTCAAGATAGTTTAAAATAGCTTCATTTTGAAAGTCGGCATACAACATTGTTCCGGGCGGCAACAATTGCGATAAATCCGGGGGAATAGCGGTAACAGGCTGCATACCTTTTCTTTTTCCTCCCTGCCCGGTATAATTTACAGCAGCTTTTATGGAAAATTTCTGCGTTATACCCACATCCGCAAACCCTCCAAAAACAGCGGCAAGCCTCGATTCATATCCTTCACTTATTTCATTGTTCCCGCTACTCCGTAATTGCGGAACGCTTATGCCTCCGTTAACACCTATTGCAGTGACCTGAGCAGGTAGTGAAGCGGAAAAGAAAATACAGATGAAAAAGCAAATAATTAAACCATAAATATCCTTTTTCATAACCAGTGATTTAAGAAATACTATTCCCGGATACGTTCCAAATTGCAAATGACAGATAAAATGTCCCAAATTTTGTTCCTATTTTAAAAAGAATACTGCAGAACCGGCATTAATCATCAGCACATCAATATGAAAACCATTAGCGGCCCTAAAAAGCAATATATTATTTGTTTAAAATTTACGTTCTTATTAATAAATCCGGTGCCGTGAAAAAGACCATTATTCCTTTTATACTTTGTGCTTGTATACAAGTAGTTTCAGCGCAAACCTCTTTTGATTCTTCGGTTGCATTGGTTCCTCAGCAGGGGAATATCATTATGGCTTCCACTATCGTTAAAATTGAAAACCTGGGCATCAATATCAATTCCGACCTGCCGGAGTTAAGACCTACTATATCGGCAGATGGAAATCTTTTATTCTTCATCTGTCAAAACCATCCTGCCAATACAAAATACCGGTCTGTGCCCAATTCGCAGGATATATGGTATTCAAAAAGAGATAGCCTGGGTATATGGAGTGAAGCCAGGCACATGCGTTATCCTATGAACAGTACCCACTATAATGCTGTTTATTGGATATCTCCCGACAACAACAGGATTTTATTGCGTGGTGCATTTACGGAAGGCGCCTTTCTGGGTAAAGGTGTAAGCATGAGTCATCTGCAGCCCGATAGCACCTGGAGTGCCCCTGATATGCTCTACATTAAAAACTATGAAAAATATGATAAGGGACGCCAATCCGGCGCTACCATGGCACATGACGGGCAAACGCTTTTATTGTATATGACTCCCGAAAGAGGAAGCCCCGACAATGATTTGTATGTATGTTTTTTAACTGCCGACGGCTCATGGACAGAACCTAAAACATTAGGTAAGACAATAAATTTACCGGAGTATGATGAAATGACGCCTTACTTAGCAGCGGATGGTGTAACGCTGTATTTTAGCAGTAACCGGCCCGGAGGGCTGGGCGATAACGATATATGGATGACCAAAAAACTGGATAAAACATGGCAAAAATGGAGCGATCCGGTAAACCTGGGCAGTCCCATCAATACGGAAGATTGGGATGCCTTTTTTACACTGGACGCCGGCGGCGAATATGCATATTTATCTACTAATCTGGATACCTACGGCCAAAGCGATATTGTGCGGGTTAAATTGCTGGAGAAGGAAAAACCTGATCCTGTAGTATTGGTAAGCGGTAATGTATACAATGCGAAAACCAAACAACCATTGAGCGCTTCACTCTTATATGAAACATTACCCGATGGCGTAGAAGCAGGAAATGCAGTGTCCAATCCTTCAGACGGTGCATTTAAAATTGTGTTACCCTATGATAAAAATTACCTGATAAGGGCAACCGCAGATAAGTTTTTTGCGCAATCGGAGAACCTGAACTTAGATTCATTAACAAAAGCGGGGTATAAAGAGATACATAAAGATCTGTACCTGTTTCCTATTGAAATTGGGCAGGTAGTACGATTGAATAACGTGTTCTTTGATTTTGATAAATGGGATCTGCGGCCTGAATCTTTTGTAGAATTAGACCGAGTGGTAAAATTGCTGGTGGAAAACCCGGCTATTGAGATAGAAATGAGCGCCCATACCGATAGCAAAGGCTCTGATGAATATAATTTTACATTAAGTGATAACAGGGCCAAATCTGTAAGGGACTATATTCTTTTTAAAGGCATAGCCGAAAGCAAGATCATTTCGCAGGGATATGGTGAAACAAAACCCGTAGCAACAAACGATACGGATGATGGCAGGCAGTTGAACAGAAGAGTTGAATTTAAAATTTTAAAGAATTAGTATTAGTTGGAAAACATTATTCCTTTGGGAAATTTGGATCCATTTTTACCTCTTCAATTTGCATGGTATGCCTCCTGCTATGGGCGCCAATAAACAAAATTACCTGGTAGGCATCAAGGCTGCCAAATGGAAACGCAGCAACGTGATTGCGCAGGTCTGCTTCGGTATTAGTAACGTATGCAATAAGCTTTGTCCTGTTTTCTTTAAAGGAAGCTAACGCTTCCTCCGCAGTTGCAAAGGCAGTATTCTGAGGCTCAAGCGGAGGCGCAGTTTTTACTTTATGTGTACGGTCAGGAACTTTGGTTTTTACATCTTCGTCTGTCATTTTAATTTCCGCTCTTTTTTCGGGGTTGGCAGCCTGTTCTATTGCGCCGTTGGCTGCTTGCCACAACATAGTTTCAGAAGCTGCAATATGCTTCAGGCATTCTTCTACGCTCCATTTATCTTCCGCGGGCTTAAATTTTAATTGCGCTTCGCTGAGGTTTTTAACAGAAGCATATACTCCCATTTCGGTTTCTTTCAGAAATTTGGCGGCATCTTTTCTTTCTTTTTTTGAAATACCTTTTTCGGGAGCAACAAATGAAAGCGCCATTACAGCGGTGACAAACAAAAATATCTTTTTCATAAAAAAAATTGAGTGGGTGGATGAAAAATTGTATGCAACAGGAAATCTTCTGTTAAGTTAATACATTTAAAGCTGAACTTATAAAATCAAGGCCGGTCGTGATTTACAAACAAGTGCCTTTAATTAGCCGGAAATTTCGTACTTTTGGAGGGATACGCGAAAAGCTTCATCACTTTTCCTGCAATCTCTTCACCTGAAAAAACAATCAGTTAAACATTAAGTAAAATTATATTTATGGCAGAAACCTGGAGTAAAAAAGAAAGAGAAAAGAAAAAACAACAAAACAAAAAAGAAAAAGCCGAACGGAAACAGGAGCGGAAAGAAAATTCCAAACCAGGAAAGAGTTTGGATGATATGCTTGCCTATGTAGATGAAAACGGCCATTTCTCATCCACTCCTCCTGATCCACGGAAAAAAGTAAAGATTAACGTAGAAGACATTGAAATTGGCGTTCGCAAACAGGCAGATATTGATCCGGCAGATTTAATCCGGAAGGGAATTGTAACCTTCTTCAATGAATCGAAGGGCTACGGATTTATTAAAGACAAAGAAACACAGGAAAGTGTTTTTGTACATGTGAATTCATTGCTGGAACCGGTAAAAGAACATAGTAAGGTAACTTTTGAAGTTGAAATGGGCCCTAAAGGCGCCAATGCCGTTAACGTTAAGCTTTCTACTTAATACTTTAAAATACAGATCCTGTAATTTGTACACCGCTTTTCGTAAACGCCGCTACAGCCTGTTGCCGCACTTTTTTAGCTTCTTTTTCTTTTTTCTGTTGCTGTAATGCATCTGCCAGCCCGGTAAGCGACCAGGCATTATTGGGATTTACAATAAGATCTTCCCTGTATACTTTTTCGGCCGCTGCATATTGTTTAGCTTTCAGTAAAGCATGTCCCAGGTATTGCCGTGCGGGATGCGGCCAATCTCTTGGCTCATTATATAACATAGCTGTTTCTTTATTCACCGCCTCTTCCAGTAGTTGGGCCGCCTGAGCATACTGATTGCTTTCTTCTGCGATAACGCCTTCCAAAATTTTTTCAGCCACCTGCACCGCCGCAATACCAGGATTAAAAGCAGCAGGACTTTCATGCAATAAGGCAGACGGCATGCTATCGCGCATATACTGTAGTTCCATTTTGGCCGCTTCAAACTGCTGCCTGCGGGCGAAGGCCAACCCCCGCCCATAATGCCATATAATATTAGCATATGCCCGGGAGTGATGAGTAGCAGCAGTTTTCAAAATCTCATCCCATTTACCAAAACGGATTTGGGTAAAAAAAGGTGTCATATACACATACTGCGCATACATACCAAAATATCCACCGGCATCAAGCCATGAACTGTCGAAACTATTTTTTGCCCTTTCCGATATTTTCAGTGCTGTTGTATAATCACCAGCCATATTAGCACAGCTTGCCTGCATATGAAGGTTGTGTACGATATAAATAAAAGCATTATTAACTACGGGCGGATATTGAGAGAGATACTGATAATAGCCTTTAACGGCGTTTTCATTGACCTCCACTCCCTTGTTGTAATAACCGGAACGAATGTAAATATGTGAAGGCATGTGTACCAGGTGGGCGAGGCCGGGCATCATAGCGCCGAGCCGGTTAGCAACAGCCAATCCTTTTTCGGGATGTTCCGAACCCTCAATGGCATGAATATAATAATGACTCGCTCCCGGGTGATCAGGAAATTGTTTTACCAGTTGTTCCAGCACACGCACGATCTCAGGCGTCCAGGGCTTGGGTTTATACAACCGGTCATACAGATCCCACGGATGCTGCACCATTAACGCATCGGCGTATAACGCGGCCGCATCGCCATTCTGCGGAAAGGTTTCATGCACCTTCTTCATTGCACCGGCATACAACTGGTTTAAGTATGCTCTTGTTTGCGTTGTGTCGGTAGAATACCGGGTTTGCATAGCGGCAATCAATGCTTTTTCAACAGGTGTGCAGTTGCCACATAGTTCGGTTGCCCTTTGCACAGCAGCCAGCGCTCCGGGTGAAGCGGCATAGCCAAAGTCGTTGATATTAGGGCCATAGGCTAAAGCTTTCCCCCAATACCCCATGGCAAAATTCTCATCGAATTGTACAGCTTTTTCAAAAGAAGCCAGGGCTTCAATAATGTGAAAACCATAATACATATTGATGCCCTGCTGAAAATAGATACCTGCACTGTCGTTGGTTACAGTTACCGGCATGCGATGCTTTCCCCAGCCTTCCAGCAACGGAATGATATTGGCGCTGTCGTTAAAATTAATAGCAGAAAGGTTGGGACTACAACCCAATGCATATTGCTTTTTATAGGATTCTACAGTTTCCGGGCTTTGATATACATCAGCGGCACCGGGCGCCTTGTATAAGTAAAGTATGGAGGAACCGATAAAAGCGGTAAGCACGAGAATGACATAATTTCTCATGACTGTAGATTTTAGTTGCAATAAGATACGAAAGTTGTTTCGAAATTTATAATAAAAATATCCCGGTCTTATTTAATGAAATTTTTCTTCTTTGCTCAACATTTCCAGTATGATCTTCATTCGCTTTTCCCCGGTTTCTGGCTTTTTAGCCGTTTGCAAACGCCAGGCAATGATATAAGTATTCGCTTTATTGAGCGTTTGAAAAAACTTTTTAGCTTTAGGAAACTCATTTTCAAAACCAGCGCATATTCAATATGCATTACCTATCTACAAAGTTCAGCCATGCTTTAATTAACCTTTTCAATCCCTCAGCCTTCACTTCCGCATCTTTTTTACCCGTTATTTTCATTACTCTCCGGCCGTCCGTGTAATTACCTTCCAATAGACCGGTGGTATCGTTAATAGTTGCCCCGGTTGGGAAAACAAGTAAGATATATTCTTTTTTATGGAGATTGAAAACAACAATATCTCTTTTATACTCCTTCGGATCAAATGGTTTCATTTTGCCCGTATACCAGAAAGCCGGGGAGTTCCATTTTACCTGTTCCCCTATTGTTTTGTCGGTCTGCAAAATAATTTGCCTCAATTTTTCAACTGTATCTTTCAGTGGGTGATCCAGTTTTTGAATAAACGCCTTTACCTGATCTTCGCCGGATTGTTGTGCAGACTTTGTCATTGATTGTTAATTGATATACAATATAAAAAATAGTTGGATAAAAACTTACCCTTGATTCAGATAAGTTTTCCTTTACCTATTATGTGTCTACGCACCTACTGCGTCTATACGTTTTTTTTATTACCACATAGGATTATAGACGCACAGGATCACATAGGTTTATACTATTGTGTGTCTATGTGCCTACTGTGTCTATGTGTTTTTTTAATTACCATAGGAGGATCATAGGTTCACATAGGCATATCCGTAATGGTGTTAATGTATTGCATTATGTTTTGCTCTGATTGTTTATTATTTTTAATGCAACGCCCGGCGCTATTGCTGATAAGAACCGGAGGATTTTTACTTTCCCAATTTTGATTTCCTGTTTCCATTTTTCTAATCCAGATATCATTTCCGCTACTGCTTTTTGTGGAGTTATGGCTATTTTAGGAGGATTGCCTTTATGCCAGGGCGTTATAGTTTAATGATATAACAGGATGAAGCAAATGAATCAGCCGCACAGGCGCTATAAAGTTTGTTTGCATTTGGGACTCCCCCATTTCAACAATATCTTTATTTCGCCAAAAACCGGTTCTATGCACAATAGCTGCATTGTTGAAAATTACATTGGTGTCCGGATGTTCCTGTTTTACCCAATAGGCCAAACCCTGGCATTGTTCCGGATCGGAAATGTCAGACCGGAAATATCCGCTTAGTTTGCAGAAATCTTTCGCAGCAATTGGTTTCTCTTCCGGCCTTCCGCAAATAATTACTTTGTTTCCTTTAGCTGAGAGTTGTTTACCCAGTTCCAGTCCGATTCCGGAACTGCCGCCTGTAATAAGGATCCTGCTGTTGGTAAGTTTCATTTTGGAATATTTTTGTTCCTGTGCGAACAAAAATATTCCAGCCTTTCGTGCAAAATCCTGACCTATGTTAAGTCATGATTTTTTTTCTGATCCTGCTGAGTGATTCAGGTTTAATGCCAAGATAAGACGCCACCATATGCAATCTTACCCGGTTTTCCAGCAAAGGAAAAGCTTCTAAAAAATCCATGTACCGGGTTTCGGCATCAAGTAGCAGTAAATCTCTTTCCCGTTTTTCTTTTATGCAATATGCTTTTTCCAACTGTGTAACCAGGTAGCCATCCCAAAACGGATCGCTTTTTTTCAGGCTGAGCCAATCCCGGTAATTAATTTCCAGTATTTCGGCATCTTCAAGGGCCTGGATAAAAAAATAAGAAGGTGTATCTTTTATCATAGCCGAATAGGAAGAGATAAAATTATTTTCAGGTATGATCGCTTTTGTGTATTCATTCCCTTCCTTATCAATATATACATACCGAAAAAGGCCACTGAGCGCAAAACAGAATTTCCGGGGAATTTGTCCTTCGGTAATGAAATATTCGTTTTTTAATAATTTTTTAGATTGAGCTATACTTAAAAGCTGTTCGGACCTGGTTTCTGGCAAGCCTGATATGTTTTTGATTATTTCTTTCAAATTGAGAATTTGTTTTTGAATTAATTGAGCTATGAAAGTACAACTGAAACTCAGGTAATGTTTAAAAATCATTAAAGTTCCATGGTGCACGGTATGGTCTTGAGATCATAAGGTTGGCGAAATCATCATCAAATTTTTCCTTTTTGGGATTCCACTTCAGTGGTCTTTGTAATTCATAGGCAATATTTACCGCATTACACACTGTTGCTGTACGGTGCCCGATCTCCACATCTGCTACAGGCTTCGTTCTTTTTTTAATGGCAGTGATCCAATCCTGGTGATGATTATTACTGTGGTATAATTTTTTGTCTGATGGCTTTAGCTGCAGCTTAACAATATTTTCCGGGTTCGACCTCAAAAAAGATCTTGATACCTCTATTGTACCTTCTGTGCCTATAAACTGTATGGCATTCCCGTCGCCCCATTGTTTATGATTAACCACAATTCCACTAGCATAAGTAAAAGATAAGCCGCTTTGTGCCGCCGGTGTGGAAGGCGGGTTAAAGGCTACCGGGCCGGAATCGTCCATATCCAAAGCCCATTGTACAATGTCGAACATATGCGCTCCCCAATCGGTAATATACCCGCCTCCAAAGCCTCTGTATCCGCGCCACCACGCCCATGAATTGTCTTCGATTGGTGGTGATAATGTTGGATTATAACCCCTGTACAAAGACGGACCAATCCACATATTCCAGTCGAGGTATTCCGGAACTGGCAGGGAGGGTAAATCGCATTGCTTTACCGGCTCTCCTACCGAAACATTAATTTCTTTCACCTGTCCTATATAACCATTCAGCACCAGCTCACCTGCCTGTCTGAAATTGTATTGTGAGCGTTGCATGCTTCCGGTTTGCAACACCCGTTTGTATTTCCGCACAGCGTCTACCATTGCCCTGCCTTCGGCAATCGTTAAAGCCAGTGGCTTTTCGCAATAAATATCTTTACCGGCTTTTGCTGCGTCAATGGTTATTTGGGCATGCCAATGGTCCGGCGTGGCTACTACTACAGCATCAATATCTTTACGTTCCAGCAACTCCCGGTAATGGCCATACGCGGTTACATCAGCATTTGTCTTTTTTGCATTAGCTGTTTTTGCAAGGCTTACAAAATGTTCCAGTTTCTTTTTATCTGGGTCACAGGCAGCCAGTACCATAGTTTCGGGAACGGCGGATATAGCTTTCAGCAACCCCCCTGCCTGTTTTCCATTCCCAATAAAGCCCAGGTTAATCCGGTCATTTGGCGCTAAAAACCCTTTTCCGCCCAACACATGCCGGGGAACGATGGTAAATGCTGCTGCTCCAATCAATGTGTTCTTTATAAAAGTTTTTCTTTGCATCTGTTTGTAAGTTTAGAATTGAACCTTAAATATAACCAGAATTCATATACTGCGATGCAGTAACTGACTGTAACGGTTCTCCTCAAAAATAAATCGCAGTTCATAAATATATATTGTCATTGCTGCCAGGAAAAAATAAACAGCAGGGTTTTTGTCGCAAACCACCCTTCAATTGTCGTCTTTATTTATACATTATTGTGGCTTGCGAAAATCAAATGCTCCTTTTCGCAAATTAATTCCATATTCAAGATATGCTTTTAAGCAGGCAAGAAAGTTAGCCCAACCTTCGGTATTACCCTTCAGCCAGTTTATTCCTGTTTCATCGTTGTTCATGCCTTTTTCTGTTACGGTTACAACTGTTGAGTTGTTCTCCCGCGATGTGAGCGATATTTCTACCAGTAGCTCCTGTTGGTTGTCGCTCATCCAGTAGAAAGACAGGTATTGGTTTTGCACTATTTTACCAACACGTACCGGAACATCAATGTCAAATTCCGGAAAATTCCAAACCAATTGTTTGCCTTCCTCCATGATGCCTGTACTTTGAGAAATGAAATAGTGGCTCATTTGGGCAGGATCCGTAATGGCTTCAAAAATTACCGTAGCCGGCTTTTGAATTTCAATCGCTGCTTTAATTTCAAGCGTTTGTGCTGTCATACTAAATCATTTTTTAAAGTTAGTCGTTTTGCTGCCAGAGCGGTCTTAAGTTTGGGAATGGCTGAAATACCCAACCCGTGCAGGGCCAATAATTCCTTTTCCGAAAATGCTGAAAGTTGCTTAGGAGTAGTAATTCCTTTAGCTTCCAGCGCACGCCTGGCGGGCGCAGAGAGAATAGATAAAAATCCGTCATTGGGTTTGCGTTGCGCTTCACAAACCGGGCAGGTGGGACAATCGCTGCTCTTATAATATTTATGCCCGTTTTTACAGGTGCGCAAAGTTTTGTGCAGTGTTTTCGCTTTAGGATTCCTGCGCTCACTCATTTCTGTATAAATTTTTAGATTTTGCCCAACGCATTTACTCGTTTACGGTGTAATTAAACAAGCATACATATTTTGCAGGTTCAATTATTTTGCCTTTAAAAATCATAATGTCTTTCTCCTTCCGGAATTTTTTCTACTGCTAAAATATTAGCCAATATGCTGTCCAGTACCTGGTGTAGATCTTTCTTATCCGGAACAGATTCAAAAAACACATCGGATAGCTCGTGTGTCTTAAGCGCTTTTATTTCTGTTATTAACTTTTTTGCTTCAATGAGGTATTCCTTCTCGTTTTCACAGGAGGAAGCCAGTAAACCAAATGGCAATGTGAGGTCGTGATTAAATTTTTCCGCCTCCACTATTATTCCCTCATAAGCTTCTGAAGATAATTCATCTGTATCCATAATAATTGGTATTTACCGTTATAAAAAAATTGAATCGGACAATTCACTCTGATTATTTATCGTAATATGTTTGTACCGGAACACCTTTAGTGAGGGTTTGATAAACAACACAATATCTTTCTGTTAACTTAGCCAGGCTGCTGATTTGTTCATCTGTTGCATTTGAAGTGAAAGCAAAATACAGGCGGATGGCTATGAAGCCCACGGGCGCTTCTTTTGAAACGCCCAGGGTGCCGCGAAAATCAAGGTCTCCTTCCGCCCTGATACTTCCACCTGGTATTTCAACTCCTATTGCGGTGGCAACAGCACTTAAAGTAACGCCGGCACAGGCAACAAGCGCCTCGAGGAGCATATCGCCCGAACAGGCCAGCAACCCGTTTCCACCAGTAGCAGGATGCAATCCCGCTTCCACCAATGCCCTGCCAGTATCCACTTTACAGGATATCCCCTCCCCAATCTTTCCTTCAGCCTTTAAAGTAACGCATGCCATTTCAGGATCCCGCTGATAGCTTTCTTTTAAAGGCGCCTGAAGCTTTTTTAATTCAAAAGAGTTCATGGCTATAGATTTTAACTCGCATATTAATGATGTAAAAGCCGTACTGTAAAACATCCTTAATTAGTGCCGGGTAAATATACCATGAATTAATTGTTAAAGAAAGGGAGGCAAGGCTATTATCCCGGGCAAAACACAAACAAAAAATTTCAAAACTCAAGAAATTCCATCTTGCCCAATATCATATAAAAGCACGACGAAACTCATACCCGCAAATGCCTGAAATATAAAACGCTTTCGTAACTTGCCGCCGTGAAACGGCTTACCGGCATATTGTTGCTCTCTTTACATATCCTGGCATTTACAGAATGTCATCAGTTGCTGCGTATTCCATACTTAATGCAGCATTTCCTGCAGCACCGTGCAGCCGATCCCAATATGAACTTCAGCGCATTTATCAAAATACATTACCTCGGTCCTGTTATTGTTACCGACGATTTTAAGCAGGATCAGCAATTGCCTTTCCGAAGCGTGGATTGCCACATGCTCAATACCGCAGTTTGCATATATGAGCCTGTTACAGTGGAAATTGATCCTCCCGCTGAAATACCGTCTGTATTCTATTGCTGTAATGAAACGAATAAGCCCCAGTTCTCTTCCTTTGATATTTTTCAACCCCCACGCAAGTCCTGAGTGATATAGACTGACTATTTATTTACAGGCCAAACCATTTTACATGTTAAATGCTATTATTCGCTTTTCCGTAAGGAACAAGCTGATCGTAGGTTTATTTACCCTGGCGCTCATTGTGTGGGGTACCATAGACCTTAGAAATTTACCGATTGACGCTCTGCCCGATATTACCAGCAACCAGGTGCAGATCATTACCGTATCGCCTTCATTGGCCGCTCCCGAAGTAGAAAGGCTGATCACTTTCCCGCTGGAACAGGCCAATGCCAATATTCCCGGCATAAAAGAAATGCGTTCCATTTCCAGGTTTGGTTTATCGGTGGTTACTGTGGTGTTCAGCGATGAGACAGATCTGTACTGGGCCCGCCAGCAGGTAGGCGAAAGGCTGAACCTGGTGCGTGAACAAATACCATCCAGCGCAGGAAACCCCGAACTGGCGCCGGCAACCACAGGTATTGGAGAAATTTATCAATATGTGCTGCGGCCCAAAAAAGGCTATGAGGGGAAATACGACCTGGCTGAACTGCGCTCCATTCAGGACTGGATAGTAAGAAAGCAATTGCTGGGAACACCCGGTGTGGCCGATGTAAGCAGCTTTGGCGGCTATTTGAAGCAATACGAAATTGCCGTGCGGCCGGATCACCTGAAGAGCATGGATATTACTATTGCAGATGTATTTAACGCATTGGAAAAAAACAACCAGAATTCCGGCGGCGCCTATATTGAAAAAGGCCCGGCTGCATTGTTTATTCGTACCGAAGGATTGGCAACCACTATCGGGGAACTGGAAAAAATATTTGTAAAGCATACCACATCGGGCATTCCAGTGTATATGAAGGATGTAGCGGAAGTGCGTATTGGACATGCTATACGTTACGGCGCCATGACCTATAAAGACGAAGGAGAAGTAGCCGGAGCAGTGGTGCTGATGCTGAAGGGCGCCAATGCATCGCAGGTAATAAAAGATGTAAAAACAAGAATAAAACAAATCCGGACAACATTGCCGGAAGATATTGTACTGGAATCTTTTTACGACCGTACTAAAATGGTGGATAATGCCATTGGTACCGTAAAAACCAACCTGCTTGAAGGCGCCCTGATCGTAATTTTTGTACTCGTATTATTTTTGGGCAATTTCAGGGCAGGTTTGATTGTGGCATCGGTTATTCCGCTGTCTATGCTCTTTGCCGTTATTTTAATGAATCTCTTTGGCGTATCGGGCAACCTTATGAGCCTTGGTGCACTGGATTTTGGGTTGATCGTAGATGGGGCGGTCATTATTGTGGAAGCGGTATTACACCGGCTTTCGCATAGCAAATCCTTTGCTGGTATGAACCGCATTACGCAAAACCGGTTGAATGAGGAAGTGGAATCTTCAGCAGGCAAGATGATGAACTCGGCCGTGTTCGGACAGATCATTATCCTCATCGTGTATTTGCCCATTCTTACCCTTACCGGTATTGAAGGAAAAATGTTCCGGCCCATGGCGCAAACCGTTTCTTTTGCGTTGATCGGCGCCTTTTTACTTTCGCTTACCTATGTACCCATGATGTCTTCGCTCTTTTTAAGCAAAAAATTGAAGCATAAAGATACATGGGCCGATAAGATGATGAAAACATTGCAGGGATGGTATCAGCCTTTACTGAAAAAAGCGCTGGCTTTTCCGAAAGCGGTGGTAGGATTTGCCATAGTATTATTTTTAATAGCAGCTTTTATCATGAGCCGCCTGGGTGGTGAATTTATTCCCAAGCTGGAAGAAGGTGATTTTGCCGTAGACGCCCGCCTGCTTGCTGGCAGTTCATTAACCGAAACCATTAAACAAACCCAGAAGGCGGCGGCTATTTTACAAGGCCGTTTTCCGGAAGTAGAAAAGATTGTAACCCGTATTGGTTCAAGTGAAATACCTACCGACCCCATGCCGCTGGAAATGACGGATATTATAATCACCTTAAAACCAAAAAAGGAATGGACTTCTGCTTCATCTTTTGATGAGTTGGCCAATAAAATGAGCAAGGCATTAGAAGAAATACCGGGCATGACCAACGGTTTTCAATATCCCGTGCAGATGCGTTTTAATGAACTGATATCGGGCGCCCGCCAGGACATTGTATGTAAAATTTTTGGTGAGGATTTAGACAGCCTTTCGGCCTATGCCAATCAAATGGGAAATATGGTGTCTACCGTAGAAGGAGCCAAGGATATTTATATAGAAACCGTAACGGGTTTGCCCCAGATTGTAATAAAATATAACCGGGAGGCAATGGCACATTACCAATTGAATGTGGCGGATGTAAACCAGGTAATACGTACAGCTTTTGCCGGCGAAGCAGCGGGAATAGTTTATGAAGGTGAACGGCGCTACGATCTTGTGGTGCGATTGCAGGA
Organism: Agriterribacter humi; assembly: GCF_009192765.1. GTDB lineage: Bacteria > Bacteroidota > Bacteroidia > Chitinophagales > Chitinophagaceae > Agriterribacter > Agriterribacter humi. The sequence goes on from NZ_VOHQ01000005.1 coordinate 41,709, forward strand.
TGACGAGCGTAATGATGTTTCCGATGTTCAGCAATTGCTGATCCCTACCCCTGGCGGACTGCAGGTACCGCTGTACCAGGTGGCTACGGTTGAAATAAAAGAAGGGCCTAACCAGATACAACGTGAAAATGCGCAACGGAGAATTATTGTTGGTTTTAATGTAAGAGGAAGGGATGTGGAATCGGTAGTGAATGAACTGAGTGAAAAAGTGAACCAACAAATAAAATTCCCGGCCGGTTACTATGTAAAATATGGCGGACAATTTGAAAACCTGGTGGAAGCCACGCAGCGCTTATCTATTGCTGTTCCCGTGGCCTTACTGCTGATACTGGTGCTCTTGTATTTCGCTTTTGGATCCCTGAAGTATGGCCTGCTTATTTTTTCCGCCATTCCTTTATCTGCCATTGGCGGGATATTAGCGTTATGGATCAGGGATATGCCATTTAGTATTTCAGCAGGAGTAGGTTTTATTGCTTTGTTTGGCGTAGCGGTATTAAATGGCATCGTACTGATAGCAGAATTTAACCGGTTAAAGCAAACAGGACTACAGGACATTCAACAAATTATTATGGAAGGAACACAAATAAGGCTTCGCCCCGTACTAATGACGGCCAGCGTGGCCTCACTGGGTTTTATGCCAATGGCTTTAAGCCATGGAGCCGGCGCTGAAGTGCAGCGGCCGTTGGCTACCGTTGTAATTGGCGGATTAATGACTGCCACAATGCTTACATTGGTTGTGCTGCCGGTTTTATACCGCTGGTTTGAAAAAGGAGGAATGAAAAAAATGAAGATAAAGCCTCCTGCAACGATAATATTGTTTTTGGGGCTATGCAGCGCTGTACAAGGCCAACAAAGGGTAACGCTGGAGGAAATGCTGAAAATGGGCAGTGAACAGAATCTTAATTTGCAATCCATAAAAAAAGAAACGGATTACTGGAAGCAATTGCAGACAGGTGTTTTTGATCCGGGCAAAACCCAGTTGGGTGGCGAATACGGGGGCATCAACGGCATAAAAAATGACACCCGCTTTTTTGTAAGCCAGGGTTTTAACCTGCCGGTAGTATACCGCCGCCAGCGGCAATTGTATAAAAATGAGCAAACCGCACAGGAGCAGTTGGCCAACTGGAAACAAGCGGAGCTGCAACGGGGAATTAAAAGCGTGTTTTATAGATTGGCCGATGGATTGGAAAGAAAGAAATTATTGCAGCGGTTAGATTCGGTATACAGTCGCTTTCAGCAATCGGCAGACCTGCGTTTAAAAGCAGGAGAAAGCAATGTGCTGGAAAAAACCACCGCCGATGCACAGTTGCAACAGTTACAATTACAACAGCAGCAATTAGACGCCGATATACTGATATTGCAACAGCAATTGCAATGGCTTCTCAATACGGATGAACTTTTTCTTCCGGCATATGCCACTTTAAAAATGGAAGATATTGCTTTGATGGCTGATACAACTTCTGTGGCTACTCACCCGCAAATACAGTATAATAAATTGCAGGAACTAACAGCAGCAGCACAAACCAGTGTTGAAAAAACAAAGTTATCGCCCGACTTTTCTGTTGGCTACAGCAACCAGTCTATTATTGGTTATCACAGTGAAGATGGTATCAGCCAAAAGTATTATAGTAGCAGCAACCGCTTTCATATTGCCAATGTAACCGTTGGCATTCCATTGTTTAACAGCGCCACAAAAGCAAGGATTAAAGCGGGCAGGGTACATGAAGAAGTGGCGAAGCTGCATACAAAAGCAACGGAGCAATACATAAAACACAATCTTCAGCAACTTATGGCAGCATACAAAAAAGAGCTGAACAACCTGGCATATTATGAAAACACCGGATTGCAGCAGGCCGAACTGATCATAAAAACAGCAAGACTGAGTTTTGAGAACGGCGAAATAAGTTATTTAGAATGGACTGCACTGATGAACAATGCAGTGAATATCCAGTTGAATTATATGGATGCTGTGCACCAATACAATCAAACCCTTATTGAATTAGAATACTTAACCGGAAAATAAAATTTATGCGTTATCTATATATCATTGTATGGCTTGGACTAATGACAGCCTGCACTTCAAAAAAACAACAGGAGGAAAAACAAACCCCTGTATCTGAAAATGCAGTAACGCTTACCGCAGCGCAAATTAAAAATGCGGGTATTGAAACCGGGACGATCCAAAAACAATCGCTCAACAGCGAGCTTAAAGTGCATGGACTGGTGGACGTGCCCCCGCAAAATATTGTTTCGATCAGCTTTCCATTGGGTGGTTACCTCAAAAACACAAAGTTGCTGCCGGGTATGCATGTAAATAAAGGAGAGACAATTGCTATTATGGAAGATCAGTCCCTGATACAATTGCAACAGGACTACCTGGTAGCGAAAGCAAAATTGCAGTATACGGAAAAAGATTTTGAAAGGCAAAAGATGCTGAATGAAAGCAAGGTAAACGCGGATAAGATTTACCAGCAGGCACAGGCGGATTTTTCTTCACAAAAAGTATTGGTAAAAGGGTATAGTGAAAAGCTCAAACTGGTTGGTATTAATCCCGAAAAGCTGAATGAAAATACGATTTCAAGAAGCGTGCCCCTGTATTCACCTATCAACGGATTTGTTTCCAAAGTAAATGTGAATATTGGTAAATATGTGAACGCATCGGATGTGTTGTTTGAACTCATTAACCCTGCAGACATACATGCCGCGCTTACTGTATTTGAGAAAGACCTGGGTAAAGTAAAGCCCAAACAAAAAGTAATGGTCACTTTTGTAGATGATCCTTCTACTGAATATGAGTGTGAAGTAATACTGGTAACTAAAAATGTAGATGACAACCGCAGCGCTTTAGTGCATTGTCATTTTGAAGAACAGCCCAAACAATTGTTGCCGGGTATGTTTATAAATGCAAGGATCAAAGTAACCAATGCACAGGTAACTGCCGTGCCTGAAGCGGCCGTAGTACGGTATGGCAATAACGAGTTTGTGGTTGAATACAGGGGAAATAACAGTTTTCATCTTTTGCCGGTTCAAACAGGAATGAAAGAAGATGGGATGGTGGAAATTATAAGTGAGGATAATGATCTTACGGGTAAAACAGTAATCATTAAAAACGCCTATGCGGTATTGTCGCAGATGAAGAATGCGGGAGAAGAGGAATGAGCAGGCCTGTTAGATTTGCAGGGCGGAAGGCAGCGCAGCAAATCTAACAGGACTAAGCCAAATAATGTATCTTTAACCTCATTCTTATTATGAGTTCATCAGTAAAAATATTGCCACATTACACCTATGCCGATTATGTACAATGGGAAGGTCAGTGGGAATTGATTGATGGTATACCCTATGCCATGAGCCCATCTCCTGTTCCAAAGCATCAGCGGCTTGCTAATAACCTGGGGGCAGAATTAAGATTACAGTTGAAAAAATGTGATAAATGCAGTGGTTATCAGCCCGTAGATTACCATGTAGCCGATGACACCATTTTACAGCCTGATATGCTGGTGGTATGTGGTACTATCACTAAAAATTATTTGGATTTCCCGCCTGCCCTGGTGGCTGAAATCCTTTCTCCCTCCACGGCGTTAAAAGACCGTCATACCAAATACGGTATTTATGAATCACAGGGCATACCCTACTTTATTATTATAGCGCCGGATACCGAAGAAGTGGAAGTATATACCTTACAGAATGGTGCATATACGCTTTCCGCTAAAGGGAAAGATATTAAACACGATTTTGACTTCGAAGATTGTAAGGCGCTAATTGATTTTAAAGAAATATGGTGAGGATCTAAGATTTGATATTTGAAATGCAGAGAAGGCTCTGAATGCTGAAAGCCCTGTAGTATGAATTTCAAATCATAAACCTTAAATTTCAAATTATCTTATAATTTCTCCTTTCAAACGCAGCAATTCCGTTTCAGAAAGCTTGGTATTGTATCTTGCCGCTATCAGGCGGTCGTAGGCTTCTTCTAAGCTTTTTTGCGCTTCTCTTAATTCTAAAAAAGTAGATACACCCTGGCGAAAACGTTCCAGTGCGATCATTACGTTTTCCTTCGCCAGCTCAATATTCTCTTCTTCCAGCCTCAATGCATTGATCTGGTATTGATAACTGTTAAATGCCACTTTAATCCAAACATTTACCAGGCTCATTTGTTTGGATACTGCAATATCCTGGTATTCCACATCTAACTGCGCCTGCCGTATATTCCTGTTAACGCTTAAATTATTGAGTATAGGGATGGCAGCGGTAAAGCCAAAATTGTATCCTTTATTACGGCTGTATGTAGAAGAAAAGGGATTAATATTATTCTGGTTCTGATTACGGGTAAAGTTATACGCAGATACAAAGGAAACAGTAGGCCAGCGTGAAGCCTTAGCTTCTTTCAATGAAATTTTTGCAATATCCGCACCTTTTAATGCCTGTAAAATAGTCGGGTTAGAAGTTTCGATCTGGTTTTGAATATCAGATATATTCATGTCCAGTTCCAGCGGAATGGAATCAGCCACTTCATATACTGCCGGCAATTGCATGCCGGTTAACTGGTTTAACTGGTCTCTTAACTGGATCATGGTTGTTTGCTGCTCCAGGTGAGCAGCTTTCTGTGCATTCAGATCTACCTTGGCCTGTAGCAGTTCCGGTTTTGTGCCCAGCCCCACTGATAATTTCCTGTCGGCCAATTTCACCCTTTCTTCATTAATGGACATTTGCTCCTCGATAGCCTTCAGCAGTTGTTTCTGCCGCACAATAAGGTAATAGTTATTAATGATCTCCGCGGTAGTGTTCACTACCTGCGCTTTGAGGTTAATTCTTCCCAGGTTATATAATTCGTCAATCCTTTGTTTGGTGGCGAACATTTTTAACCCGTCAAATAAGGTCCAGTTTAAATTAACAGCAGCATTAATATTACCTGTTTTAATGCCCGAGCCTTCAACATCGTCCCTTGTATCAAATTTTTGTTTTTGTGCCGAAGTAGACCACAGGGTACCTGCAGTTGCGTTTATATTGGGCAAAAAAGCACCATAAACATAACGTTGATCCGTAGCCGCAGCTACAGAATCATTGCTTAATAATAATATGTCATAATTACTATGCAGTCCGGCGGCTATAGCTTCCTGCAGCGTAATCATTTGCTGCGCCTGTACCGAAAAATTAAAACCACATACTATTGTAACGATGCTGATTATTTTTTTCCACTCCATAACAGGTCAGGCTCTTTTTTCTTCTGAAAAATATTCGTCAATATGACTTTCGTGTTTTCTTGCCGAAAGAAAACTATACATGGCAGGAATTACAAACAGGGTTAAAATCAGTGAAAATATAATACCACCAACAATTACTATACCCAGAGGAATACGACTGGTAGCAGCCGCGCCAAATGATAAAGCAATGGGCAAAGCGCCCAAAGACATGGCAAGGCTGGTCATTAAGATCGGTCTTAACCTGGCCACGGCAGCTTCAATAACCGCCTGACCTTTTGGAATGCCTGATCTTTGCTTCTGGTTAGCGAATTCCACAATAAGAATACCATTCTTGGTTACCAGCCCGATCAGCATGATCATACCAATCTGCGAAAATATATTTAAGGTTTGATCAAATAACCATAGTGATAATACAGCGCCGGCAATAGCCAACGGCACAGTGAACATAATGATGAAAGGGTCAATAAAACTTTCGAACTGTGCTGCCAGCACTAAAAATATTAAAGCCAGCGCCAGCACAAAGGCAAACATGGTATTGCCGGAGCTTTCAGCAAAATCGCGTGAAGAGCCGGCAAGTGAAGTAGCAAACGTATCGTCTAACATTTTATCGGCTATGTCCTGCATGGCTTTAATGCCATCGCCAAGGGCTATGCCCGGAGCCAGCCCCGCCGAAATAGTAGCCGATTTATAACGGTTAAAGTGATAGATAGTAGGCGGTGTAGTGCTTTCCTTAACGCTTACCAGGTTGTCTAACGAAATACTTTCACCCCGTTGATTGCGCAGGTAAATATTTTTCAAATCAGTGGGTTTGTTCCTGTCAACCCTTGGCACCTGCCCTATTACTTCATATTGTTTTCCTTCTTTTGTAAAATAACCCAGGCGCCGGTTGCTGTAAGCCAACTGCAGCGCTTCAGAAATAGCATCAACACTAACGCCAAGCGCACTGGCCTTCAAACGGTCAACCGTAACCGAAAGTTCGGGCTTATTGAATTTGAGATCAATATCCACTCCCTGGAAGGCCGGGTTTTTATTCGCTTCCTCCATGAATTTGGGGAGGATTTCTGTAAGCTTTTCAAAATTATTATTTTGTACAACAAACTGAACCGGCAGGCCACCCCTTCGGCTAACCGAAATGGTTTGCTCCTGGGTTGGAAATGCTTTACCTTCTGTAAATTTTGGAAGATTCCTGTTTACCATGTCTACAATGTCCTGCTGCGACCGTGTGCGTTCAGCCGGATCAACCAGTGTTACTCTCAAAAAACCGGTGTTTACCGAACCAGAGCCGGAAAATCCCGGTGCGGTTACCGTTAATACCGATTTAGATTCCGGAACAGAGTCCAGCACAAAATTGGTGAGCTTATCAATATAGCGGTCGGTATAATCAAAAGAGGAGCCTTCGGGCATGGTTACCGACATGCGAAACTGGCTACGGTCTTCCATAGGCGCTAATTCAGATTTCAGGCTGCCGCCTATCAGCCATATCACCCCTCCGCAGACCAATATAATGATCACCGCCAGCCATTTTACTTTCATAAACAGTCCCAGCAAACGGTGATACCCGTTTTCCATACCACTGAAAAAGGGTTCGGTTACCCTGTAAAACCATCCGTGTGTATGCTTTTTGCGTGCAAGCTTTACATTGAGTACCGCGGTTAGCGTTAGCGATACAAAAGCCGATACCAGCACAGCTCCTGCTACTACAATTCCAAACTCACGGAAAAGGCGGCCCACAAAACCCTGTAAAAAAATGATGGGCAAAAAGATAACGGCGAGTGTAATGGATGTGGAAATAACGGCAAAATAAATTTCTTTGGACCCCTCCTTTGCGGCCTGCCATTTATTCATCCCCTGCTCCATCTTTTTATAAATATTCTCCGTTACCACAATACCATCATCCACTACCAGCCCCGTTGCCAGCACAATAGCCAGCAGGCTTAATACATTGATGGTAAACCCGCAGAGATACATAATAAAGAATGCGGCTATTAATGAAACGGGAATATCTATTAATGGACGCAACGCCATCAGCCAGTCGCGGAAGAAGAAATAGATGATCAGGATAACGAGCGTTATAGCTATAATAAGCGTTTCCTCCACCTCGGATATGGAGCGCTGAATAAATACACTGTCATCCAGAACAATATCAAGTTTAATATCTTCGGGTACTTCTTTTTTTAATTGCTCATACCGTTTGTAAAACTCATCGGCAATAGAAATATAATTAGCTCCCGGCAGCGGTACAATGGCAAGCGCAATCATAGGCACACCATTGAGCTTTAATATGGTTTCTTCATTTTCGGGGCCCAATACCGCTTCTCCTATATCTTTTAACCGTATAATACTGCCGCCGAAATTCTTTATGATGATATTATTAAACTCCTCCTCAGTAGATAAACGACCGAAGGTTCGTACCGTAAGTTCTGTATTATAGCCTGCAATTTTTCCTGAAGGCAGTTCCACGTTCTCCTTTAAAAGCGCTTCCTGCACATCCTGGAAAGTAAGCCCGTATGCATTGAGCCGTGAAGGCTCGAACCAGATGCGCATAGCATATTTTTTTTCACCCCATATTTGCAGGCTGCTTACTCCCGGAATGGTTTGCAGTCTTTCCTGCAGTACATTGGTTGCATATTCCGTAATCTGTAATGGGTTACGGGTATTGCTTTGCACCGTCATTGATATAATGGAACTGGAACTGGCATCCGCCTTGGAAACTACAGAAGGAGCGTCAAGATCCTGGGGAAGACGGCGCTGCGCCTGGGAGGTTTTATCTCTTACATCATTGGCGGCCGCCTCCAGGTCAACACCCAGTTCAAACTCGATGGTAATATTGCTCATGCCCTGGCTGCTGGAAGAGGTCATGTTTTTAATACCAGCAATACCATTAATAGATTTTTCTATGGGTTCCGTGATCTGCGATTCTATAATATCGGCATTAGCACCGGAATAATTGGTACGTACATTAATAATGGGCGGATCAATAGCGGGGTAATCTCTTACACCAAGGAAAGTAAAACCAATTACACCAAACACAATAATCAGAATGCTTGCAACGGTTGCTAACACCGGGCGCCTCAGACTTGTTTCAGAAATATTCATTATTGTATTTTGCTGAGTTGTATTTGAGAATTAGGTTGTATTGCCATTAACCCCGACATCAACACGGTATCTCCAATATTTACTCCACTGGTTACCTGCACATATACCGAATCTCTTATGCCGGTGGTAACGGGTAAAAACTGCGGCGCTCCGTTCTTATATACAATAACCTGTTTGCCATGGCTGAGCGGAATTACGGACTGGGTAGGTATAATAATAGCGTTATTATCTCTAGCAAGGTTAAGGGCAACTTTTGCAAAAGCCCCGGGTAACAGGGATGCGTGTTTTCCCTTTACCAATGCTTTGATATTTAAACTGCGGGTATTGGCATCAATAAAATATTCCGTTGCTATTACAGTAGCTTCAAATTTTGTACTTACGCCATCAACACTAAAGTTGATCTTTTTACCCGGTACAAAATTAGCGCTATATTTTTCAGGTACGGTAAAATCTAATTTCAGTTGATCTACCTGCCGTATGGTAGCAATTACATCTGCCGGGGAAACATAGGCGCCAAGGCTGATATTCCTTAACCCGATCCGTCCGTCAAAAGGGGCCCTGATCTCGGTTTTAGCAATACTTACTTTCACTAATTCAATATCCGCCTTATTATTATTTACCTGGAGTTCACTCAGGTCAACATCCTGCTGACTGATGCCCTGTATTTTTAACAATTCTTTATAACGCTCTACGGTTTTTTGATTGATCGCCAATTGAACCTCAAGCTTCTTTAACTGGGCCTGCAGATCATCATCAAACAATTTGGCTAATAATGTACCTTTTCTCACGAAGCTGCCCTCCTTAAAATTAATGCTTACCAGTCTGCCGGTAATTTCCGGGCGGATATCCGTTCCTTCTGCAGGCAACAATGAGCCGGCCACTTCAATATTTTCGCTTAAGGGAATGGTTTTTACAATAAATGCATCAGCAATAACAATGCGGCTTCTCTCTTTGGGTTGGGTTGCGGCTTTTTCTTTTTTTGCAGAACAGGCAAACAAGCCGGAGAAGACAATAATATATAAATATAAGTTTCTCATCGGCTGCGAAACTAATACAATTTGAAGTTGAAACATTCACCACTTGTAAATAAGTGAACGTTAATTAATGTTAATGGAAAATTCCGGGCATTCTGATATATCCGGGTAATAAACAATAGTCAATTGATTTCTCTTTTTAGGATAGGTACAGCCAGCTATAGTTGATTGCAGGTAATGGCTTTTAAATGTGCTCTTTCTTTATTGCATTTTGGATGAAACCAATTGAAAATAAACTATATTTTGCAACAGGGCTTTAGTACCATTTTGCTTATGAAGGGATGTGGCTAAAGCCACACAGTATCACTTTTAAGGCAGTCAGCTAAAGCTGACTGGAAGTGATGGGGCTTTCCTATATGATATCAATTTCCTTTGTAGTTGGCTAACCTGGTCGCAAGTGTTGAATCATCTCCAAATATCTTCATTCTTCATTGCAGTTTGGTTTTAGCCAACTGAAAAAAAACAATATTTTGAATTGGGCTTTAGCCCCATCTGTTTCCAGTTAGAAAACATGCTTTATTTAGGCTGAATATATTGCCAGCCATACTTATTCATAAATTCTTCTATCTCGTCAACAAAAGATGCTTTCTGATGATGCACTTCCTGGTTGAATATGTAATTTCTTACTGCTTGCACATGTCTTTCACTTACACTCACTGCCCAATAATCGTCCTGCCAGATAAATTTGTCTAAAGTTAATTTATTTTGATTGATCCATATAGATGATTCGCCTTTTATAAGTTGAGCTGTCTTGCTCATGCTCAGGTTTTTATTTAATGAGATCAGGCAATGAGCATGGTCTGACCAGCCATTAACGGAATCAAGATAAATGTCCTTTTTCTCTGCATTTTGTTTAATGTGTTGAAATACTTTTTGTCTGATTGCTGCATGCAGGAAGGGTGCTCTGTTTTTGGTAGAAAAAACAAGATGGACCCAAATTCTAACCCAACTCATAAGCGGTGTTTTTAGAATACAATTTAATGAAATTAATGTGGCTAAAGCCACATAGTATCACTTTTAAGGCAGTCAACTAAAGCTGACTGGAAGTGATGGGGCATTCCTATATGATATCAATTTCCTTTGTAGTTGGCTAAGCTGGTTGCAGGTGATAGGGCTCTCTAAATGTCTTCATGCCGCATTGCATCTATCATGTTTTATATTGCCGGGAATAAAATAGCTGTATCAAAAACGAACACCTGTTGTATCGCTAACGTACGAAGAAACAAAATAATAGGTTACAAATTATTGATAATCAATACACTTGTATTCTGGCACAACATTCACTTATAACATTAATGTTTTCTCATGTGCTGATTTTTTTGTCTCCCGGTTTTAAAGTCGGGAGGCTTTTAAAAAAGCCGGTAAAATTGCCTGAAAAAATAAATAGAATGGACAGAGCTATTGCAAAAAAGAAATGGAGTACAAAACGGATACTAACTATAGCCGGTATAGCAGGTATCGTTGGATTGATTGCCGCGAGTTATTATTCTACTTCCGGTAATTCAAAATTAAATGTAGACACGGAAAGGATTACCATAAGCGAAGTAAAAGAAGGAATTTTCCAGGAAACCATTCCTGTAAATGGTGTGGTGCTTCCGGTAACGAGTATTTATCTTGACGCGCAGGAAGGCGGACGGGTAGAAGAAAAATATGTGGAAGACGGCGCCATTATGAAAAAGGGAGAACCCATTTTACGGCTTTCCAATACCGACCTTTTAATGAACCTGATGAGTCAGCAGAATACCGTTTACAATACACTAACGCAAATGCAGATCAACAATAATGCGGCACAGCAAAATACGGTGAGTAAGCTGAACCAGATGGCCGATGTAGAAAGCCAGTTGAAAGAAGCTGAAAGGCTATACAATTTAAATAAAAAGCTTTTTGAACAAAAAGTTATCGGCTCACAGGAGTTTGAACAATCGAAGATCAGTTACAATTATTACATGCAAAAAGAAAAATTAACAAAACAGATATTATACCGTGACTCTTTATCGCGTTTACAACAGGCAACCCAGGATAAACAATCCTATGCCGGTTCGCAACAGGCGCTCAATATCATGCAAAAAAAAGTTGGCGATCTTATTGTGCGTGCACCGGTTGACGGGCAGCTTACTTCATTAGACGCGGAGATTGGGCAGAATAAAAACAAGGGAGAAAGATTGGGGCAGATAGATGTGCTGAGCGGTTTTAAAGTGCGTGTGGATGTTGATGAACATTATATTTCAAGAATATACCCGGGTCAGAGAGGACGTTTCACCTTTGCAGACACTACCTACCAGTTGGAAATTAAAAAAGTGTTTACGCAGGTAACCAACGGCCGCTTCCAGGTAGATATGGAATTTGTGGATAAAGTGCCCAAAGGCATAAGGCGCGGTCAAACCCTGCAAACCCTGCTGGCATTAAGCGATGAAAGAAAATCTTTACTGCTGGCACGTGGCGGCTTTTACCAGCAAACCGGCGGCAACTGGGTATTTAAAGTATCTGCAGATGGCAAAAAAGCGTATAAAGTAGATATACAGTTGGGCAATCAAAACCAGGATTACTATGAAGTGTTGCAGGGATTACAACCGGGCGATAAAGTAGTAACCAGCAGCTATGAAAATTATGGAACCATGCAGGAACTGGTGTTGAAGTAGCTGATAGCTATCGGCTTTCGGCGATCAGCCATCAGCATCAAGTTTCTTTATGAGTGAATAGATCATTCTTTTTATTCCGATTGTTTCAAATTCAAGCTCTTTAAATACAATTTCGGAGAGGTAACCCAGATCTTTTGATAAGAAAAGCTGGTATTCCAGCTCCGAAGATGAACCGGCAGCAATGACCAGAAATCGTTTGAAATCAGGAGTACTGCTGCGCCCGCATCCTTCAGCTATATTTGAAGGTATGGAATAAGCGCAACGGCGCATTTGAGACGCAAGTCCAAAAATTTCGTCTTTAGGATATGACTTTGTAAGCGAGTAGATTTTCAAAGTAAGCGAATGCCCTTTAGGCCAGACAGAAAGATTTCGGAAGTTTCTCATTCTGCAATGCATTTTAGGTTAACAACAAATATGAAGTTAACTTAAAATACCAAGTGGCCAAAAGCTGATTGCTGACTGCCGATTACTGAAAGCAACAGTGTAACAATTTATGCATATAAACGTATTATCATTCTTAATAAAATATATCATCCATGATCAAAATCTCCGAATTAGAAAAAATATACCGCACAGAAGAAGTAGAAACGGTTGCGCTGAATAAACTTTCATTTGAAGTAAAAGAAGGCGAGTTTGTGGCGGTAATGGGCCCTTCGGGCTGCGGAAAATCAACCCTGTTAAATATCCTGGGGATGCTGGATGATCCTGATGCAGGCAGCTTTTTATTCAATGGTATTGAGGTAGCGCATTTTAATGAACGCAAACGCGCCGACCTGCGCAAGCATAATATTGGTTTCGTATTTCAAAGCTTTAACCTTATTGATGAGCTCACCGTTTTTGAAAATGTGGAGTTGCCATTAATATATACCGGTGTAAAAGCCGCCGACCGCAAAAAAAGAGTGGAAGCAGTTTTGGATAAGGTACAGATCATGCACAGGCGCAACCACTATCCCCAGCAATTATCCGGTGGGCAACAGCAACGCGTAGCCGTAGCAAGGGCAGTAGTCAATAATCCCAAGCTTATTCTTGCGGATGAGCCTACGGGTAACCTCGACTCAAGCAATGGCAATGAAGTAATGCAAATGCTTACCGATCTGAATGAACAGGGCACCACCATTATTATGGTAACACACTCCGAGCACGATTCAAGGTACAGCCATCGGATCATTCGCATGTTAGACGGACAAACGGTTACAGAAAATATACTCGTGTAATTTGAGATTTGAAATTTAAAATTTAAAATCAGTTATGACACAGCAATATCAAACCAAAGTACAGCGCATTACCATGCTGCTTACACTGCTGGCATTGGTAATCGCTATTGCCAAAAATGTATCGGCAGGTACAAAATGCATACCTGCTAAGCAATCACATCAATGCGAAAGCAATGCAAAGACCGGCATTATTGAAACCACAACAGATATAAAAGATATACCCTGGCTGCCTGTTATATCCATGATCTGGTAAATAAAACATACTGTCTTCCAGTCCAATCCCCATGATTTCATTTCTGATCGTACAACAGGAGAAACAAACCGCCGGCAACAACAATAACATTAAACTGTATTGTAATGATCAGAAATTATTTAAAAGTAGCACTAAGAAATTTATGGAGAAATAAAACCTTCTCCCTGATCAACATTATTGGACTCGCTACCGGGCTATGCTGCTTTATCCTTATTGCCTTATATGTGCTGGATGAACTGAGCTACGACCGATTTTACAAAAATTCCGATCGCATTTACCGCATCAGTTCCGATATCCGTTTTGGCGGAGCCGAAACAAAGTATCCGTTCACTTCCGACATGATGGGGCAGACGCTGAAAAAGGACTATCCCCAGGTTGAGCAATATACACGCATTTATAATTCCAATGGAAGCAAACTGTTAAAAAAAGGAACACAGTTTATTACAGAAACCCGCGTGGCGCATGCAGATTCAACTTTTTTTGATGTATTTAGTTTACCCGCAATTGCAGGCAATGCGCACACAGCGCTCTATGAACCCAATACAGTGGTAATAACGGAAACGACCGCCCGAAAATATTTTGGCAACGTTAATAACGCTATTGGAAAAATTATTGAAACCGATGACAATGGTAAAACATTGTACAAAGTAACGGCGGTTATAAAAGATATTCCCTCTAATTCGCATTTCAATTTCGATTTTATTTTCTCTATGAAAAATGTGAATTACCAGTGGGGACAGTACGGGAGCCATAATTTCCATACCTATCTTTTGCTGAAACCCGGTATAACCCCGGAAGCTTTTAAAAAGAATTTTGATCAATATACAGACCAATATGTGCTTCCTGAGGCAAAAGCATATTTGCAGATCACCAGTATGGATGAGTTTCAGCAATCGGGCAATAAGCTGGAATATTCATTAACCCCGCTTACCGGTATTCATTTGTATTCTAACCGGCCTTTTGAGCTGAGTCCCGGCGGCAACATACAATACGTATATATTTTTTCGGCGGTGGCTATTTTTATTTTGCTGATCGCCTGCATCAATTTCATGAACCTCACTACTGCACGTTCGGCCAACAGGGCTAAAGAAGTGGGCGTTCGCAAAGTATTGGGTACCGAACGCAAAAATTTAATAACGCAATTCCTTAGTGAATCCATCTTAACTGCTTTCATCTCCTGCATACTGGCCATATTACTTGCTTTTGCCATTATGCCTTTGTTCAACAGTATTTCCGGGAAAACCATGAGTGCGCTCCACATTTTCACACCCGCCATCATTCCTGTTTTGGTGCTATTGCCATTTGCGGTAGGACTTTTGGCCGGTAGCTACCCTGCGTTCTTCCTTTCTTCATTTAGGCCTATAGAAGTATTAAAAGGCAGGTTAAGTTCGGGCCGAAGCAACGGAAGTCTCCGAAGTGCACTGGTAATATTCCAGTTCGCCACTTCTATTGTGCTCATTGCAGGCACCATTATTATTTACAGGCAGTTGCATTATATACAAACCAAAAACCTGGGCTACAATAAAGACCAGCTACTGCTCATTGAAAACGGGTACGCTTTACAAAATAAGCTGGAAGCGTTTAAGCAGGATATGCTGCAGCAACCCGGCGTAGTCAGCGGAACCATCAGCAGCTATTTACCCATACCCTCTTCGAGAAGCGATAATATTTTTTCAGGAGAACAGGTCATTGATGCAAAAAACGGGTTTAGCATGCAGGAATGGGTCGTGGATTATGATTACCTGAAAACATTAGGCATAGAACTTATTAAAGGGAGGAATTTCTCCCGCGATTTTGGAACAGATTCCAACGCGGTTATTCTCAATGAAGCTACAGCAAAAACTTTGGGTTACACTGATCCTGTAGGACAACATATTTACAAATCGGGCATGGGCCCCGGCTCCGCTGCATCGTACACCATTATCGGTGTAGTTAAAAATTTTCATTTCGAATCCCTGAAAAGAGATATTGGCATGGTAGGTTTGTTTTTGGGTAGAAGCACCGGATTCGTTTCTTTTAAAATGAATGCGGCCAATGCCCCGGCAATCCTAAAATATGCGGAAAAGAAATGGAAAACCTATGCTCCTGAAATGCCTTTCAGCTATCAATTTTTAGATGCAGCATTTAACAACGTATACCGCTCGGAGCAAAGGGTAGCAAAAATCGCTATAACCTTTTCTGTACTGGCTATTCTTATCGCCTGTTTGGGATTGTTTGGATTAGCCACCTATATGGCCGAACAACGCACCAAAGAAATTGGTATACGAAAAGTGCTGGGCGCTTCTGTTGGCAATGTAGTTACTATGCTTTCGAAAGATTTTTTAAAATTAGTAACCATAGCGTTTTGTATTGCTGCGCCGCTGGCCTGGTGGGCCATGCACAATTGGTTACAGGACTTTGCCTACCGCATTAACATATCGTGGTGGATATTTGGCATTGCAGGTGTGCTGGCGCTTTCCATTGCTTTGTTTACGATTAGCTTCCAGGCAATAAAAGCTGCAGTAGCAAACCCTGTCGCAGCATTGCGAAGTGAATAACGAAGTAATGCGAAGACTACGATGCATATCGGAGTAAAAAGTTTGAGAACAGAATAATTGTCTAAATGCTTAAAGCAACAGGTAATATGAAACAGTCAGTTTTATTCATAGTATTTTTTTCGCTTACGGTTTGCTGTGCTGCGCAAAGAACTAAAGCAAAAAAAGAAATAGCAGGCACAGAAATAAAAATTCCAATGACGCCCGCCTATTGGGAATTTGATACGTCTGTTACAGAATTTGTTACTTATAAAAATACAAACGTTATAAAAGGTAAAGATGGGAAGGGGTTCCAGGTGTTTCTCAAAAATGAAATTTTTTCAGAGGGCACTATTGAGTTTGATGTGGAGCTAAGCGGTATGGGTTTTCCGGGCATCAATTTCCGCATGTCTGAAGATCGTAAAAATGGGGAAAATTTTTATATCCGTTCCTTCGGGCCTGTTCAGCCCGAAGCCAGAAACACATTGCAATATGCTGCCTTAATAGATGGCATGAGCATCTGGGATTTATCGGATGAATACCAGGCAGGAGCTGCTGTTTATCAAAATAAATGGAACCATATAAAGCTGGTTATCTCAGGTAAACAAATGAAGGCCTATGTAAATGACATGAACAAACCCGCGCTCATCGTTCCTGAGCTGGAAGGCCGGCGTGATTCGGGCAGTATTTCCCTCTCAGGAAATGTTGTGTATGCCAACTTAGTGATTAAACCAAACGCTACTGAAGGTTTAGGCCCCGAAGCGGGATACATCTCAACGTGCAACGATACCCGCTACCTGAGAAGCTGGATGATAAACGCTCCAAAAGATTTCCCGTTTGGAAAAGAGATAATAATGCCGCTGCCCAGTATGTATGGAAAACTGAATACCTCGGAGCTGCCAGACAGCACCACACAATGGATGCCCATACAGGCAGAAAGTCGTGGCATTGTTAACCTAAGCAGAATATACGGGCACAAAGAAAATGATAGCCGGAGAATGGCATGGCTCAAAACTACCATTCAATCTGATAAGGTACAGGAAAAGACGTTGAGGCTGGGTTTTAGCGATGAGGTTTGGGTTTTTATAAACGGGCAAATGCTTTATGTTGATAAAAACTATTTCGGAACACCGCAGCAGAAATCAGGCGGAAGATGTACGGTAGAAAATACCAGCTTCAAACTGCCGCTTAAGGAAGGAGAAAATGAAATACTGATTGGGTTAGCCAATTATTTTTATGGATGGGGAGTTGTTGCACGACTGGATGATATGGACGGTATTAAAATTTTTCGATAAAAATATCAGCTAAAAAAAAACTAAAAAAGACAGGAATGCGAATCAGCAAATTTTATAAATCAAACTGATAAATAAGCGGTATAAATTAAGATATATAACATGTTCAGGAATTATTTCAAAACCGCATGGCGAAACATTATCAAGAATAAAACTTATTCTTTTATTAATATTCTTGGATTAGCAACAGGCATGGCTGTAGCAATGATTGTTGCATTATGGATATATGATGAAGTTTCTGCCAACAAAAATTTTAAAAACTACGATACGATTTACCGGTTAATGATGAACCAAACCTTTGATGGTGTTCGTGGTTCTCAACAAGCTTTGCCTTATCCAATAGGTGAAGAACTTAAAAATAAATTTCCTGATTTTAAAGCGGTGGCAATGTGCGATTGGGGTCAAAACAGATCGTTGATTTATGGTGAAAAAAAGATAAGCAAGTTCGGGCATTTTATTAGTGAAGATGCTGTTTCGATGTTTTCTTTAAACATAATTGACGGAAGCAAAAATCCATTGCACGATCCATATTCAATTGTATTAACAAAAGAAACAGCCAATATACTTTTCGGTAATGAAAATCCCATTGATAAAACTGTAAAGCTGGATAATCAAACCGATTTGAAAGTAACAGCAGTTGTAGATAAGGAACCTAAAAACAGTTCGCTCTCTTTTGATTATTTAATCCCTTTTCAATTGCAGGAAAGTATTTATCCATGGATAAAGCAACATCACAAAACAAACTGGGGAAATAATTCATGGCAAACATTTGTACAATTATATCCTGATGCTAACCCCGCAAGTGTAAAAACAAAAATCAGCAATGTCGTGATTTCTCATCTCACAGATGAGAATATATTAAAGCACATTAAACCGGAATTGTTTATTCATCCAATGTCGAAATGGAGATTGCACAGCGATTTTGAAAACGGTAAAAATGTGGGCGGTTTCATAAAATACGTAAGGATGTTTGGCATATTGGGTTTTATTGTTTTGCTGATTGCCTGTATCAACTTCATGAACCTAAGCACCGCACGTTCGGAAAAAAGAGCCAAAGAAGTTGGTATTCGTAAGGCAGTGGGTTCGGGCAGAAGACAACTCATTAACCAATTTTTAAATGAATCGCTATTGATGGCTTCTTTTGCATTTCTGTTAGCTCTTGGTATGGTTGCACTTGCCTTGCCATATTTCAACAAGCTCACCGATAAAGAAATGAGCCTTCAGGTATCTAACCCAATTTTTTGGTTAATCATGATTTTATTCACTTTTGTTACAGGTTTGCTCGCGGGGAGCTATCCTGCCTTTTATCTTTCTTCGTTTAACCCGGTGCGTATATTAAAAGGAAATTTAAATGCAGGAAAGAAAAGTTCATTACCGCGAAAAATATTAGTGGTGATTCAATTTGCATGTTCGGTAATATTAATGATTGGTACCCTTATCGTTTATCAGCAAATACAATATGGGAAAAACAGGCCAATTGGTTATAATAATAAAGGATTGATTACGGTGAATTGGTCTGATGATATCGCCAAACATTTTGAAGCGCTTCGACAGGAATTGCTAAGTTCAGGTGCAGCTATTTCTTTATGCCAAAGCAATTCGTCCCCTACCGAAATTGACAGCAATAATGATGGCTGGGAATGGAAAGGAAGTCAGCCTGTTGAAAAAGCCGTATTGTTCTCAACAATCACCACCACTTACGACTATACAAAAACACTAGGCATAAAAATGTTGGCAGGCAGGGATTTTTCAAGAGATTTTGCAGATTCCAATTCAGTTATTTTAAATGAATCGGCAGTAAAACGGATGGGACTACAACATCCTGTAGGTGAGGTATTGAAATGGAGAGACAGGCCTATGACTATTATTGGAGTGATACCCGATATTCAAATAGAATCACCTTATCGTTCTATATCACCACTTACAATAATATTCGATAAATATTGGGTAAACAATTTGGACATTAGATTGAATCCGGTTATGTCTGCATCGAAGTCACTTGCTTTAATGAAACCGATTTTTGATAAATACAATCCCGCTTATCCGTTTGAATATCATTTCGCAGATGAAGAATACGCAAAGAAATTTAATTATGAAGAACTCGTTGGTAATCTCGCAGCAATCATTGCAGTGCTCGCCATTTTCATTTCATGCCTCGGGCTTTTTGGTTTAGCATCATTTACTGCAGAGCAAAGAGTAAAAGAAATCGGTGTAAGAAAAGTGCTTGGTGCAAGCGTGTTTAATTTGTGGCGATTGCTTTCAAAAGATTTCCTGATACTTGTTTTGTTGTCATGTGCAATTGCAATTCCTGTTGGCTGGTATTGCATGAATGAGTGGCTGAAAAATTATGATGATAAATACAGAACGAATATAAATGTTGAAGTTTTTGTTGCAGTAACATTGGTTGCAATAGTAATCACATTGCTGACAATTAGTTTCCAGGCAATAAAAGTAGCGATGTCAAATCCTGTGAAGAGCTTGAGGGCGGAATAGAGAATTGTCTGAACCATGATTAATCTGATTATAGATTAATCATGGTTCAGGAACAATCATAAAATCATTTAATCAAAAAAATCATAGTTCAGAAAATGATAAAAAATTATTTCAAAACCGCGTGGCGGAACCTTCGCAGGAACAAGTTGTTTTCTTTCATAAACATACTTGGTTTGTCTATTAGCATTGCTACCTGTTTCATTATCATGTTGTATGTTCAAAGCGAACTCAGCTACGACCGGTTTCACAAAAATGCCGGTGATATTGCAAGAATAATTTTCCAGGCAGACATAAATGGCGGAAAAATAAATGAAAGCGTGGTGATGGCCCCGGTGGCAGCAACCATGAAAAAGGATTTTCCCGAAGTAAAAGATGCCACGAGGCTTTTGAATTACGGTACGCCCAGGATCAGCTTTGAGAACAAAGCTTTTAAAGATGATCATGTGGCCATTGCTGACCCCAACTTCTTCAGCATTTTTACTTTACCCATGATTGAAGGAGATGCAAAAAACGCTTTGGCAAACCCCTATTCAGTTGTGATAACAAAGTCAACTGCAATAAAATATTTCGGGAAGCAGGAGGTGATAGGTAAAACATTTGCGATCAATAATGATACCACGCTATACAAAGTAACGGGTGTTATGGAAGATATACCAGCCCATTCGCATTTCCACTTCGATATATTTGCTTCGATGAAAGGCTGGAGAGATGCTGGTTCCGATTCATGGCTGGGGGGTGGCTTTCATACCTATTTATTGCTGAAACCTGGTACTGATCAGCAAAAAATGCAGGCACGGTTTCCGGACATGGTAGCCAAGTATATGGGCCCGCAAATTCAAAAAGGGATGGGCTTAAGCCTCGAACAATTCAGAACTAAGGGAAATAAACTGGGATTTGTGCTCCAGCCTTTAACTTCTATACACCTGCATTCTGATACGTCTAATGAATTTGAACCGGGCGGAAATGCTACATACGTATATATATTTGGCGGTGTTGCGCTTTTCATGCTCATTGTAGCCTGCATCAATTTTATCAATCTCTCTACTGCCGGTGCATCCAAAAGAGCCAAAGAAGTGGGTATACGGAAAGTAGCAGGTTCCGGTAAACTTCAACTTATCAGGCAATTTTTATTCGAATCGCTGCTGATAACCTTTTTTGCATTACTCATTGCGTTTGTATTGTTGCAACTGGCGCTTCCCTGGTTTAACAACATCTCCGGAAAGCAATTGAGCATCGGGTTAAATCCTGTATTGGCATTTA
Organism: Agriterribacter humi; assembly: GCF_009192765.1. Taxonomy (GTDB): domain Bacteria; phylum Bacteroidota; class Bacteroidia; order Chitinophagales; family Chitinophagaceae; genus Agriterribacter; species Agriterribacter humi. The sequence continues at coordinate 62,701 of NZ_VOHQ01000005.1, forward strand.
TCATGCTGGGATTGATTGTTGGATTGGCGGCCGGAATTTATCCCGCGTTCTACCTATCCTCTTTTAAACCAATTGCTGTATTAAAAGGAAAACCTGCCGGCAATAATAAAAACTTTGCCTTGCGGAGTGGACTGGTTGTTTTTCAATTCTTCATTTCAGTGGCTTTGATCATAGGAACCATAGTGGTGTACCAGCAAATGAAATATATACAAAACAAAGACCTGGGATACAACAAAAATCAGGTCATTACTATTCCCAATTCATGGGCTTTAGGCGCAAACGAAAAAGTATTTAAGCAACAAATGCAGCAGGATCCCCGTGTATTAAATGCAACAATGTCGTGGTATAAGCCTACAGAGCCCAACAACTACAACAATGCACTGGGCTACCCGGCCGGCAACGACAATTTAATAGTAAGTGGTGTAAACTATTATGTAGATGAGCAATATATCCCAACCCTGGGCATGCAAATGATCAGCGGAAGAAACTTCTCGAAAGATTTCGCTACCGACTCCAGCGCCATTATTCTGAACGAAACTGCAGCAAAGGCTTTAGGATGGAATGCAGAAACAGCTATTGATAAAACAGTGATAAGACAGAACAGCTCTAAAGGCGATAATTTTCCTTTTCATGTCATTGGTGTTGTAAAAAATTTCAACTTCAAATCCCTTCACGAAGCCATCAGTCCTTTGTATATGACCCTGCAACCCGAAGGCGGATTGATTTTTAAAGTAACCAACAGTGATATATCCGGTCTGCTGGCTGCTATGAAAACAAAATGGGACAGTTACAATACAGAAGAACCGTTTACTTTTTCTTTCATGGATGATTATTTCAACAAAGCTTATGCAGCAGAGCAAAAAACAGGTACCATACTGAACATCTTTGCGATACTCACCATTTTTGTGGCTTGTCTTGGCTTATTTGGACTGGCAACCTATACTGCAGAACAACGCACAAAGGAAATAGGCATCAGGAAGGTATTAGGCGCCAGTGTAACTCAGGTAACCCAAATGCTTTCCAAAGAATTTTTAAAGCTGGTATTGATTTCATCGCTTATTGCTTTCCCGGCTGCCTGGTGGGGCATGAATAAGTGGCTGCAAAACTTTGCATATCGTATTGATATTTCCTGGTGGGTATTTGCTGTAGCAGGATTGGCCGCGCTGGCAATTGCCCTGCTCACAGTGAGTTTCCAGGCTATAAAAGCAGCAGTTGCGAACCCGGTGAAAGCGTTGCGGACGGAGTGACCTCACCCCCGGCCCCTCTCCGCGTAGCGGAGGGGGGTGCCTAAATTTATGGCTGGTTGAGTGAATGGCGAGAGGAGCAACCTGGCATTCAAGGCAACCGGGAAATAGAAGAGATGTAAAAATGTAAAGCGCTTATCCGGATTTATTCAAATGCTGATATGGAAGAACTAAAAGTTTGTAATTGTTATGTAGTGCCGTCCCTCTCCATTGCATGGAGAGGGATAAGAGGGTGAGGTAATATCAAATCCTAAATATCAAATCTCAAATGATAAAAAATCTCTTACTCGTTGCGCTGAGGAATTTTAAAAGAGACAAATGGTATAGCCTCTTAAATATTCTTGGGCTTACCATTGGAATAACTTTTGGTTTGTTCCTTATCTTTTATATTAAAGATGAGTTAAGCTATGACAGGTATCATAAGAAAGCTGATAGAATATTTCGTGTAAACTCCATCATTAAGGAGGCAGACAGGGATACCATGCGCTGGGCGATAGCGCCCTTTCCAATGGGACCCGCTTTGGCAAAAGATTATCCTGAAGTAGAGGAATCCGTTCGATTTGTAAACAGTGGAAGAACCATGTTTAAGAATGGTGGGTTAAGGTTGTATGAAGACAAGGTATTTTTTGCCGACAGTAATGTGTTTCGTGTATTTACTTATCCTTTTATTGAAGGAAATCCACAAACAGCATTGAAAGAACCCAACACAGTTGTACTTTCTCAATCATCAGCTATAAAATTTTTTGGCACAAACAAATCTTACGTTGGTAAAACTTTGGAGAATGTTAATGGTAAGGTATACAAAGTAACGGGAGTGATGAAAGACGTTCCCAAAAATTCCCATTTCATTTTTAATATCCTGGCTTCGAGGAGTTCGCTTCCGGCCGATTTCGCGAATAACTGGGGGAACTTTGATTACTTCACCTATGTATTACTAAAACCGGGTACAACGGCCGCCGTCTTTGATAATAAGATGAAACCCATGTACGATAAATACCTGGCTTCCATTTTTGCGCAGTATAATATTAAAATAAAGTTTGAAGCGCAACCCATCACCTCCATACATCTTCATTCCAATACCGCTAACGAGCCTGAAGAAACGGGTAGCATGTCTTATATCTACATATTTTCGGCTGTTGCATTTTTTATGTTGCTGATCGCCTGCATTAACTATATGAATCTCACTACCGCGAGATCAGCGAGAAGAGCAAAGGAAATAGGTATAAGAAAGGTAACCGGTTCAAATAAAACACAACTGGTATTACAGTTTTTGATTGAATCAACACTTACGGCTTTAGTTGCTTTATTATTGAGTATAGGGCTGATTGCGCTGTTCCTTCCAATGTTCAATACACTGGCCGGGAAATATATTTCGTTCGGTACATTATTCAGACCAGATACTATACTTATTCTGCTGGCTGTAGTTGTGTTTGTTGGAATTGTGGGCGGCAGTTACCCGGCATTTTATCTATCAAAGTTTAACCCGGTTGATGTATTAAAGGGAAGCTTGTCAAAAGGCTCCAGCAATGCTAATTTAAGAAAGGCTTTAGTGGTGATACAGTTTTCCATATCCATGATTATGCTCATTTGCACATGGGTGGTATATGGACAACTTCGATATTTAAGAAACAAGGATCTTGGTTTTGATAAAGCCCAGGTGATGACTGCATCGGCTGTTACAGACAGGGATATACAAAGTGCTGTTCTTTCTTTTAAGAATGAAATGCGCAATAACCCGCAGGTACTTTCTGTTAGTGCTGCAAGCTCAGTGCCGGGGCAGGGAAATAGTTTTAATTTATTTTCTGTTCAAACAAAAGACGGATATGTAGATAAAGGAGTAGATGTATATGCTATTGATGAAGACTATATTAAAACACTCGGTATTAAATTGGCAAAGGGCAGAAACTTTTCAGGACTTCCGGATACGCTGCATGGTATGCTGGTGAATGAGAAAATGGTACAGGAATTTGGCTGGGGCGATAATCCGCTTGGCAAAAGAGTGAAATTTCCCGGTGATACTTCAGGTAATTATCTTGAAGTGGTAGGCGTAGTGAAAGACTTCAATCAAAAGTCATTATACAATCCTATTACTCCATTGATCTTATTGTACCGGCCCAATACCAATCTTATCCAGCTAAAATTAAGCACTGCAAATATTTCTTCTGCTATTACGCGTATAGAAAATACCTGGAAAAAAATATTTCCCGATATTCCTTTTCAGTATACATTCCTTGACCAGGATTTTGATTCTCAATATGCCGCCGATCAGAAACGTGGAAAAATATTTACCGCATTCTCTATACTTACAATACTTATTACATGCCTTGGACTTCTGGGTTTGATTGCCTTTACAACAGAACAAAGACAGAAAGAGATCAGCATCCGTAAAGTAATGGGTGCGAATGTTGGCCAGATCGTTCCGCTGATTACTAAAAATTTTGTTGTACTGGTTGGATTATCCTGTATTGTAGCTTTTCCGGTTGCATGGTATTTTATGGCGAAATGGCTGAAGATATTTCCATACAATACGGGGTTAAGTATAATGCCATTTATACTTTCAGCGCTGGTTGTGTTGTTGATAACGATGCTTACGGTTATATTTCATACCGTAAGAGCGGCTGTTGCTAACCCGGTGAAGGCTTTGAGGAGTGAATGATACAAATGTGGAGATGTGAAAATGTGGAAATGCCTGCCCGACTGAATAGGCGGGTGAAAATGAAAGCGGTGGGTACGCTACGAAGGAAGCGTCAGACCGCAGGCAAATGTGGAGGTGTGAAAATGTAATGCTGGGATTAGTTCAATAGATGATGTGGTAGTTAATATAACCTGAAATTGTACTATAGCACCGTCCTTCTCTATAGGAGAAGGATAAGAGGATGAGGCTAAACTTCTCAGGAGAGATCAAAACCAAAAGTAAAAATCATAAACAATAAATGTTTAGAAACTATTTCAAAATCGCCTGGCGGAATATTACAAGGCATAAAGCATATTCCATACTCAATATAGCAGGACTATCTATTGGCATGGCCTGCAGTATACTTATTTTGCTTTGGGTACAGCACGAGTTAAGTTATGATCGCTTCAACCGGCATGCACATGAGATATACCGTCTCACCTGTAATGCCGGTGATTTCAAAGCTGCCGTAAGTCCGGCAGGTATGGCGGAAGAATTGCGGGCGGAAATGCCGGAAATAGAAGCTACGGTACGTATAAGCAAGCCGTCTACCAGCCTGGTAGAAGTCGGTGACAAAAAATTTGAAGAACATCGTGTTTTTTTTGCTGACTCCAATTTCCTGCAGGTCTTTTCCTATGCCCTGCTTAGTGGCGACCGTAAAACAGCACTGAACAGCGCTGACGGTGTTTTAATCACTCAGGATATTGCAAAGAAATATTTTGGGAGCGAAGATGCTGTAGGTAAAATGATACGCGTAAACAATAATGAAAACTTTGTAGTAAAAGGCATTTTGGCAAATGCACCGTCTAATGCTCATTTCCGGTTTGATATCATTTTTCCTATGGCAACGCTTGCCCGGACAGACTATGATTTGATCAACAAGGTTTGGGGCAATTTTAATTTCTATACATATATTCAGTTTCATAACAACTTCAACAAAGCAGGCATACCCGGTATCATCAAAAAAATCAAGGCCATTCACAGGGCGCATAACGGCGACGGACTCAAAGTGGATTTTCACCTGCAGCCATTACCGGATATTCATCTGCATTCTGATCTGCAGATTGATTTGCCCGGACATGGCAATATCCAGTATGTCAACATTTTTTTCATAGTGGCTATCTTTATTCTTGCGGTAGCGTGCATCAACTTTATGAACCTAGCCACAGCCCGGTCAGCGCGGCGTGCAAAGGAAGTAGGATTGAGAAAAGTTGTTGGTGCCAGCCGTTACCAGATCATTCTCCAGTTTTTAGGTGAAGCCATGATCATTGCCTTCATTTCACTGCTTGTTGCTATCGGTATAGTATACCTGCTATTACCGGTATTCAACACCCTGTCTGGAAAGGAATTGACTATAAATGCGTTTAGTGGCGAGCTATGGATCAACCTGTTGATCATAGCATCCGTCACCGGCATCCTGTCTGGCAGCTATCCTGCTTTATTCCTTTCAGGCTTTAAACCGGTGAAAGTGCTGAAAGGAAAAGTTAAAGTGGCGGACGCCAGTTTTATATTACGGAATACACTTGTTGTTGCTCAATTCGTAGTAGCTATATTGTTGCTCACAGGGACCGCTGTAGTATACCGGCAACTGAATTTTATTAAAAACAAAAATCTCGGCTTCGACAAGGAAAACCTGCTGTATGTACCCATGACGGGTGAGTTGTGGAATAAGCGGCAGTCATTGAGGTCTGCACTGCAACAAAATCCGCTTACCTCCGATTTTTCAGTGATTTCAGATTTACCTACTGCGCTCATTTCCGGCACAACGGATATTGATTGGCCGGGTAGAGATCCTAAATCTCAGGTAGTAGTGCCTTCAATAGATGTGGATGTAAAATTTATGGATGTTTTCAAAGTAAAGCTGCTTGCCGGCCGTGGTTTTTCCGCGGCGCTGACAACAGACAGTTCGAATTACATGATCAATGAAAAGATGATGCAGGTGATGGGAATGAATATAAATAATGTGGTGGGGCAAAACATCAGGTTTGGCGATAATAAAGGGACGGTGATAGGGGTAGTAAAAGATTTCAATTTTAAACCGTTGCAATATGCCATTGAGCCATTGGTACTGAGATTTAACAAATACGGCGGATTGGTAATGGTACGTACGCAACCCGGAAAAACAGAAGCCACTATAGCCGCGCTGAAAGACATCAGCCACTCCCTCAATCCTTCTTATCCATTTGCTTACAGTTTCCTCGATAAGGATATTGATAATTTATATCGTGGCGAGCAGCAGATGGGTGGCATATTTAATCTCTTTGCCGCACTCGCTATTTTTATTTCCTGTCTCGGGTTATACGGATTGTCTGCCTTCATGGCAGAACAGCGTACAAAAGAGATTGGCGTACGCAAAGTACTGGGGGCTTCAATATTCAATATCGTATATCTTTTGTCTGCAAACTTTACGGGGTTAATATTGATTGCGATGTGCATAGCAATCCCCCTCTCTTGGGTGGCCATGAGCAAATGGCTTGACGGGTTTGCCTACCGGATTGAATTCAACTGGACCATATTTCTTGCAGCCTGTGCAACTGCATTATTGATTGCCTGGCTAACGGTGAGTTATGAATCTATTAAAGCGGCGGTGGCAAATCCTGTGAGATCACTCCATACGGAGTAATGCAAATTTGAAAATGTGAGGAGTGTGAAAATCAACAATCAATAAATCAGACATCATAAATAACACTTTATGTTCAAAAACTATTTTAAAATCGCATGGCGCAACCTGGCAAGGCATAAGGCGCATACCACTATTAACGTGGCAGGACTTGCAACAGGCATCGCTGCTTCCCTGCTCATTTTTATAGTGGTGTCATATGAACTGAGCTACGATACCTTTCAAACAAACTACAACAGCATTTACCGCATCGTCACATCATCAAAGCATGCAGACGGTAGTGTGGATTATAACCCAGGTGTACCATGCCCGGCTTATGATGCATTGAAAGCAATTTTTCCTCAAATTAAAAAAATGGTTGCATTGAACGCAAGTTCCCGCAACCAGTTTACCGTTCTGGGAAACAATCCCAACAGTGATGTGGCGATCAGCAAAAAATTTATAGAAGAGGGCAATATGATTTTTACCCAGCCTGCTTATTTTGATATATTCAATACGAAATGGCTTACAGGAAACAAAAAATCCCTGGCAGACCCTGGCAATGTCGTCATTGACAGATCTACTGCCATAAAATATTTTGGCGATTGGAAAAACGCTGTAGGTCAGTTCCTGAAATTAGATAACACCGTACTGCTGCAGGTATCCGGTATTGTAGAAGATATGCCAGCCAATACCGACTTCCCGATAAAAATATTTGCATCGTACGAAGCCTTTAAAAAATACCCTGATAATTTTGGTTATTCTGCCGAATGGGGAAGCCTCAGCAGCAATCACCAGTTATATTTCATGCTCCCGCCACATGTAACTGCAGAAAGTATCCGGTCCGGAATAAAAGGCTTCGTCAAAAAGCATTCCCGTAATACAGGACGGGATGAAAGAATGCTGGTACTACAGCCCATGAAAGACTTTCACTTTAATATGCAATATGGTGCACTTGGTGATCACAGCTCCAGCAAAACGATTTTGTTAACACTTGCGCTGATTGGCGTACTGATCATTATTATGGCTTCCATCAACTTCATCAATCTTTCCAGCGCACAGGCTATTGGCCGGGGTACCGAAGTTGGCATCCGCAAAGTTTTAGGCAGCAGCCGTGGTCAACTTATACGCCAGGTAATGGGCGAAACCTTTCTCGTTGTTTTCTTTTCACTTATGCTGGCGCTCGGTATTGCCAGATTGGTGATGCCCTGGTTAAGCAATGTTGCCAGTGTCCCTCCCGGCATTTCGCTGTTCACACCGGCAAGCAGCCTATTCTTAACCACCGTATTGATTTTGGTTACCCTGTTATCCGGCGCCTACCCCGCTTTGATCATCTCGGGGTTTAAACCTGCGCTTGCGTTAAAAAGCAAGATCAGTGTTGCCAGTATGGGTGGCATTTCCTTAAGAAGAGTTTTGGTTGTTACGCAATTTGCCATTTCACAGGTGCTGATCATTGGAACTATAGTAGCCGTTAGCCAGATGAAGTTTGTACGCAATGCAGACCTGGGATTCAATAAAGATGCGGTGCTGGTGTTGCCTTCAAATAGCAGCAGTGAAAACCTGGCCAGAAGAAATCCGCTAAAGGAACAATTGCTGCAAAATCCCAATGTAATAAGCGTTTCATTTGCAAGCGATGAAGCTTCTTCCGAAAACAACTGGGCTTCCAATTTTGCTTTCGATAATAAAGAAGATGCCCCCTTCCCGGTTTTTTCTAAATATGCTGATGAGGATTATGTACAAACATTCGGATTGCAGATAATAGCCGGAAGAAGTTATTCGGCCAGTGATACAGTAAAGGAATATTTAATTAATGAAACCCTGGCAAAGAGACTGGGATTACAGGATCCCAAACAAGCTGTTGGAAAGAACCTGCGGATGGGTGGCGGCCAATGGTTACCGGTAGTAGGTGTAGTAAAAGATTTTAAAGTAAACTCCCTGCGTGAAGAAGTAAAGCCACTGACTATCGCAGCAAGAAAAGATTTCTATTTTACAATTGCCGTAAAGCTCCGTACGCAAAACCTTGCTCAAACAACAGCCCAAATACAAAAGCTATGGGAAAAAACATACCCGGAATATGCTTATACCAGTCATTTTTCTGATGAAACCATAGAACGGTTTTACCGACAGGAAACCCAGCTATCGCTGCTGTACAAAATTTTCGCCGGTATTGCCATCTTCATATCCTGTCTTGGGCTATATGGATTGGTGTCATATATGGCTGTACAAAAAACAAAGGAAGTGGGCATTCGCAAAGTACTGGGCGCAAGTATAAGCAATATTGTATTGTTGTTTTCGCGTGAATTTACTTTGCTCATTGCCATCGCCTTCCTGGTTGCAGTGCCGGTGGGCTGGTATATCATGAACGGCTGGTTACAGAATTTTGTTTACCGGATTGATATGGGCCTAGGTGTTTTTGTGCTAGCCATTGTTGCATCGCTCACCATCGCATGGATAACGGTTGGTTACAGGGCGGTAAGAGCTGCGTTGGCTAACCCGGTGAAGAGCCTTCGCACCGAATAGCTACGGCTCTCAAAGAGCGTTTGAGAACGGAATAATACAAATGTGGGAAATGTGAAAAATATTAAAATCAAAATCAACTAACCTCCCTACCCCTGGGCAAGACCAATAATCTTTTTTTATGATAAAAAACTATCTGAAAATAGCGTTTCGCAACCTGTGGCGACACAGGGTGTTTTCATTTATTAACATCATGGGACTTACAGTAGGTATGACGGCCTGCTTCCTTATTTTTCTATTTGTGAAATTTGAATTGGGCTACGACGCATTTAATACAAAAGCCGATCGTATTTACCGCATCGTTTGCGATATTAAAACGCCTACCGAAGTCATTAAAGCAAGCGGTCCTTCATGGGCAGTGCCACCGCACATCATCAGCGAGTTTCCCGAAATTGAATCGGCAGTGCGCGTTGGTGATGTGAGCCTACTGGTACGAAAAGGAGATATCAAATTCCAGGAAGAAAATGCACTATGGGCCGACTCTGCTTTTTTTGGCATGTTTGATTTCAAGTTAATTCATGGCAATCCTTCAACAGCTTTAAAAGACCCGTTAAGCATTGTTTTTTCCGAAACAGCGGCAAAGAAATATTTTGGCAACAGCGATCCTGTAGGACAAACACTCTTATTAACGGGAGAAGGGATAAGTGCAACCGTAACAGGCATTATGAAAGACATGCCGGAGAATGCGCATATAAAGGCAGACATGCTGGTGTCTATGACTACGCTCACCAAAAAATTTAATCCCGGGCTCGATGACCAATGGGGAAACTATGGCGCTTCTGCCTACCTGCTGTTAAAGAAAGGAACAAATGCCAAAGCCCTGGCAAGAAAATTCCCCGACTTCCTGGAAAAGAGAAACGGTACCGAAATGAAGCAACAGCAAATGTATGCTACACTATTGCTCGAGCCACTAAGAGACGTTTATCTTCGTTCCACACGAAACGGTGATTCTAAAAAGGGCAATATCAGCAATGTATATATCTTTTCCGTTATTGCCGTGTTTATATTACTGATCGCATGTATCAATTTTATCAATCTTACTACTGCACGATCCAGTGAAAGAGCTAAAGAAGTAGGCATAAGAAAAGTAGTGGGTGCGGCCAAAAGCCAACTGGCACGACAATTTATAGGAGAATCTGTATTGCTGTGTCTCCTCTCTTATATCCTCACCACCGGGCTGGCGGCACTGCTGCTGCCTTCGTTTAACCACATGGCTGGTAAAACCATTGCTACAAGTATTTTTGCAGATCCGCAACACGTTCTTATCCTGTTTATTGCCTCAATAGGTATTGGTTTGCTGGCAGGCGCCTACCCTGCACTGGTATTATCTTCGTTTAAGCCCACAACTGTACTGAAAGGACGCTTTGCAACAGGCACACGCGGTATCGTTTTGAGAAAAGCACTGGTAATAGGACAGTTTACCATTTCCATTGCGCTGATCATCGGAACACTCATCGTATATACGCAAATGAAATTTATGCGCAGCCGCGACCTGGGTTTCAGCAAGGACCAGGTAATGGTGATCAATACCAACGGCGACCCGGGCAGAATGGCATTTAAACAATCCGTGTTAAGTGTTCCGGGCATAAAATCTTCGGCGCTGTCATCGAGCGTTCCCGGTGGGGGAAATCGCGGCGCTTATTCCGAAATAGAAAACAGGAAAGGTGATTTACAAATCGCTAATCTTGACCTGTATTTTGTTGACTTTGATTACATCAACCAGTTCAATATAAAAATGGCGGCAGGGCGTAGCTTTCAAAAGGAATTTGGAACAGATACCACGCAGGCAATGTTGTTAAACGAAGCTGCAGTAAAGATGTTTGGGTACAGTAGCCCGGAACAGGCAGTCGGCCGCCGTTTCAGGCAATGGGGCCGCGAAGGAAAGATCATCGGTGTTATGAAGGACTTTCATTTTCGTTCTTTGCAACAAGACATTAAACCGTTGAGCATGCGTATAGAACCCGATGGCTGTGACCTGGTTTCAGTAAAAGTGTCTGCCACCAATTTGCCGGCAACGATTAAGGCTATCGAAAGCAAATGGAAAACAACCATTCCTAACCGCCCGTTCAGCTATTATTTTTTGGATGAATTTTTTGACAGGCAATACCGGAGTGAAGAACGGTTTGGAAAACTATTTCTGAATTTTGCGGTATTGGCCATCTTCATTTCTTGCCTGGGTTTGCTTGGGTTAGCATCTCACAGCACCGCGCAACGTACCAAGGAAATTGGCATTCGCAAAGTAATGGGTGCATCGGTAACCAATATTGTAAATCTTTTATCAAAGGATTTTTTGTGGTTGGTGTTCATTTCCTTTGTGATAGCTGCACCGCTGGCGGGATACTCGATGTACACATGGCTGCAGGATTTTGCATACAGGATAAACTTAAGCTGGTGGGTGTTTGCAGTGGCTGGTATAACAGCCGCACTCGTTGCGCTGATAACCATCAGTTTCCAGGCAATAAAGGCAGCGGTGGCCAACCCGGTTCAGTCATTGCGAACGGAGTGAAGCAAAAGTTGCTCCGTACACGGAATATAAATGTGAAAATGGAGCCGGTCGTCACGCGACATGAGAAGCGTCAGACGGCTAGTTCAAAACGATAAACAACATAACACCGGTTGAAGTGTAACATTTTTTTTACTGATACGTACATACTATGCAACATTGATTTTTTTTGCCGGTCTTTACTTGGGCCGGCGCCTGTCGTTTTTGATAATATTCCGCCGGCGGGATTTCATCTTTCTTATACAGTCGTATGATTAAAAATTTCTTTAAGACAGCGTATCGCAACCTGGTGCGCAACAAGGGCTTTTCAACCATTAATATTACCGGGCTGGCCATAGGCATGGCCAGCGCTATGCTTATCTTACTCTGGATACAGAACGAAGTGAGCTATGACCAGTTCCATGATAAAAAAGACAGGATCTACGAAGCCTGGAACCGGGCACGTTTTGACGGCAAGCTTATGTGCTGGAACACCACACCCAAAATACTGGCAAGAACGCTCGAGCATGACCTCCCTGAAGTAGAAAGGGCCGTGCGGGTAAACTGGAACAGCAACCTGCTGTTTACTGTAGGCGATAAAAGAATAATGAAGTCCGGCAATACGGTGGATACAGGCTTTCTTCAAATGTTCAGCTTTCCCCTGCTCAGGGGCAATCCTGCCACAGCGCTCAATGATATGCATTCCATCCTCCTTACGGAAAAGATGGCAAAAAGCCTTTTTGGTAATGAAGACGCGATGGGTAAGATACTTAAAGTGGATAACAAGGATAATTTTACCGTAACAGGTATTTTAAAAGACTTTCCCAATCATTCAAGATTTACTTCCGAATATCTGATACCCTGGTCGTATTTAAGGCATACCGGCGGTGATGATTCCAGTTGGGGCAACAACAGCACCCGCACCTATGTAATGCTGAAGCCCAATGCCACGCTGGCTTCTGTAGCCCCCAAATTGCAGGTATTGAAGCAAAAATACGATGAGGAAGCGCGTACAGATAAATGGGAAATGTTTATATATCCCTTGCGAAAATGGCGGTTGTATTCGGGTTTTACCAACGGAGTGGAAGACGGCCGCGGACGCATTGAATTTGTACGTTTGTTTGGCATTATAGCCGCGTTTATTCTGCTCATCGCCTGCATCAATTTTATGAACCTGAGCACGGCGCGCAGCGAAAAAAGGGCAAAAGAAGTAGGTATTCGCAAAGTGGTGGGCGCCCGCAAAGGAACACTGGTGGGGCAATTTATCGGGGAATCCATTTTATTATCGTTCCTGGCAGCCCTGCTTGCCCTTATTATTGTAGTCATTAGCTTACCCGCCTACAACCAGCTAACAGATAAAAAGTTGTTCATTGATTTTGCGGATATTAACACCTGGCTTGCGGGTATGGGCTTTATTGTATTTACAGGCGTGCTGGCAGGCAGCTACCCGGCGTTTTTTCTTTCGTCCTTTCAGCCGGCAAAAGTGCTCAAAGGAACTTTTAAAAAGGTACACGCTTTGGTTACGCCACGTAAAATTCTGGTAGTACTTCAATTTACATTCGCTATTATCCTTATTATCTGCACCATTATCGTTAAGCAGCAGATTGATTATGCCCGCGACCGGCAAACAGGATATGATAAAAACAACCTGGTCTATCATTTCTTTTCAAACGATATTGAAAAAAATTATGCGCTTATTAAGAACGAACTGCTTGCTTCCGGCGCTGCTACATCGGTTGTAAAAACCAATTCGCCTCTTACAGAAGTGTGGAGCGATGGCTGGGGACAGGAATGGGAAGGAAAAGATCCGAACGATAAAACGGATTTTTACCGCTATGTGGCCGATGACGGGCTGGGAACCGCAACAGGCATGCAGTTCGTCCAGGGGCGCGACTTCGACCTGAAAAAATTTCCAACAGATTCAACAGGAATGATCATCAACGAATCTTCGCTGAAGGTGATGAAATTTAAAGAGCCGCTTGGCAAAACAGTAAAAGACAATGGTATATCGTGGCATATTATAGGCGTAATAAAAGATTTTATCATTACTTCTCCCTATGAGCCCATCCGCCCGATGCTCATCATGGGTGCAAAATCCAACTGGTTTCAAACCGTGCTTATTAAGCTTAACGATAAGCAGCCCGTTGCACAAAACCTGAAAGCTGCCGAAACCATTTTCAAAAAATACAATCCGGAATATCCTTTCGATTACAAATTTGTTGATGAGGAATATGCCAAGAAATTTGAAAATGAACAACGGCAGGGAACCCTTGCTGCATTGTTCGCAGGACTTACCATTTTCATTTCCTGCTTAGGATTGTTTGGACTGGCTACCTATATGGCCGAAAACAGGATTAAAGAGATTGGCGTTAGAAAGGTATTGGGTGCATCGGTTACGGGCATCACCGCCCTGCTCTCAAAGGATTTTTTAAAGCTTGTTATCGTGTCTTTTATTATCGCTGCACCATTGTCGTGGTGGGCCATGTACAAATGGTTGCAGGATTATTCTTACCGTGTAAGCATTCAATGGTGGGTATTTGCATTGGCCTGCCTGGTATCGGTAATGATCGCGCTGCTCACCATCAGCTATCAATCTATAAAAGCGGCAGTAGCCAACCCGGTGAAGAGCCTTCGCACCGAATAGCTACGGCTCTCAAAGAGCGGTTAAGAACGGAACAGGATGTCTGATGTCTGATTTAGTGATGTCTGATTTAAAAATAAAATCAAACATCACAGATCATCAAAGCAGAAATTTTTTGAGCCAACCCTGTGGCTCATCCCCGCCGGACTGGCTCAGTCGTGCGGGGTGAGGCACCGTCCGTTATCGTACACCTTTCGTCCGTTATCGCACAATATCTTTTATTAAAGGTTACAAGTAATTACAATTCAGCTTGTTACAAAGTGGCACATGTCTTGGGAAAATAGCTTCATCCGCTCATTCTTCAAGCAATCCATATGTTCAAAAATCACCTCACAACAGCGCTGAGAACGATAAGGAGAAATAAAATTTTTTCAGGCATCAATCTCCTGGGACTGGCGCTCGGGCTGGCCGCATTCTGGCTGATCGTTTTATATATAGCCGATGAACTGAGTTACGATCGTTATAATGCCAATGCCGAAAGGATAGTACGCGTAGTGCAACATTCGCGGTGGAGTGACAATGATCTTCACCTGGCCCTAACTTCGGCTCCCTTTGCACCTGCATTGAAAACAGCTTTCCCTGAAATTGAAGATGCGGTAAGAATTAACACTGAAGGCGGAGGCATCATTACTTATGGAGATAAAAACATAAAACAGGGTGATATCGTATTTGCAGATAAAAGTTTATTGCATATTTTTTCTTATGATTTTTTATACGGTGATGCCGGTTCTGCCCTGAACCAGCCTTCGGCTGTAGTAATTACGAATAGCCTTGCCCTAAAACTTTTTGGCAGCGCCGAAAAGGCTTTCCACCAAACCATTTATTTTGATAAGCAGTTTCCATCCACTATTACTGCCATTATTAAAGACATCCCAGGTAATTCGCATTTGCGCTTTAGTGCGGTACGCCCCTTCCCAGCTGATGATACGGGTGACTGGCAAAATTTCAGCATCTATACTTACCTGCTTTTAAAGGAAGGGATTAATTATACAGAACTGGAAAAAAAGCTCCCGGCTTTTGCGGCTGAAACCATTCAAAAAGCAATGGGAATTACGGATTATAAAATGGAGTTGCAACCGCTTACATCTATTCACCTGCATTCTAATCTTGGATACGAGCTTAGCGCTAACGGAAATATTAACCGCGTTTATACTTTTGCTGCTATCGCCCTGTTGATATTGATCATTGCCATGATCAATTATATGAACCTTACTACTGCGCTTTCTGCTTCACGCATAAAAGAAATTGGGGTGCGCAAAGCCATTGGTTCAGGAAAGCGTTCTATTGCAGGCATGTTCATTACAGAAGCAGTGCTGGTAACATGCATTGCGGCATTCATTGCAGCAGTTATAGTATCGCTAACGCTTCCTTTGTTTAATGAACTTACCGCAAAAGAGCTGTCGGCAAACCGTTTTGGTATTTTAAATACTATCCTTTGTTTGATTGCATTTTCACTGTTAACCGGCTTCATCAGTGGTATTTACCCTTCTTTATTTTTAGCAAAATTTAAACCTATTCCTGCACTTAAAGGCCAATTGGGAAAGCAATCCGGAAGTATATTCTTCAGAAAGTCATTGGTGGTTTTCCAGTTTGTAATTACGGTGGTAATGATTGCAGGCGCTGTTATTATTTACCAGCAATTACAATATGCTTTGCACACCAATCTCGGGTTTAACAAAGACGAAGTACTCACTTTTCATATTGATGATAAAAAGGTTCGCAATCAAATACCAGCATTAAAAGCACAATTGTTGCAAAACCCTCTTATAAAAAGCGTGGCTGCAGCAGGCAATCCTATTGGCAATAACAACCTGGGCGGCAATGGATATAAATATGAAGAAAACAATGGCGCAGTTTCGGATCATACAAAAATGGCACAGGAATTAATGGTGGATGCTGATTTTGTAAATACAATGGAAATAAAACTATTAGAGGGAAGAAATCTTTCTGAGGCTATACCCGCTGATCAATCCGGTTCCGTTTTAGTTAATGAAACACTGGTAAGGGAATTAGGGTGGAAAGAACCGGTTGGCAAACAAATGCTGAAAGCATCGGATGACGATGGGAACACAGCACCTAAAAAAGTAATAGGTGTTATAAAAGATTTTCACACGTATTCATTGCAACACAAAATAGAACCCCTGGTAATGGTAATGCCATCGGCCTCTTCTATGGAAGATAACCTGTATGTGCGGATTGCAAAAGGGAAAATTCCAGAGGGGCTTGCTTACATTGATAAAGTGTACCGCCAGTTTGATAAAACGAACCAGGCTACATATCATTTTCTTGATCAGAACTTTGCAAAGCAGTATGACGCGGAAAAAAAACAGGGCCAAATCGCTTTCTTATTTTCTATACTCGCCATCCTTATCGCCTGTCTTGGACTATTCGGCCTCGCTACTTTTTCTGTCAGCCAGCGCATTAAAGAAATAGGAATCCGCAAAGTACTTGGGGCCAGTGTGGCAGGCATTGTGGTCTTATTATCAAAAGATTTTTTAAAGCTTGTACTCATTGCATTGTGCATTGCTACTCCCATTGCATGGTACGCAATGAGCAAATGGTTGGAAGATTTTGCCTACAGAATCGAATTAACCGGAGGCGTATTTATTGTAGCCGGAATAACGGCTTTGGTTCTGGCATTGCTTACGGTAAGCTTCCAGGCTATCAAAGCAGCAGTTGCGAACCCTGTGAAGTCACTTCGAACGGAATGATTTTAAATTAAGATGGAGGCAGGATGAACATTCCTTCCTTATTAAAGCGGGATGAGAATAGAATAATTAACAAGCTATTTATATGATAAAAAACTATCTAAAAATTACCTGTCGGAATTTAATAAAGGACAGGCAATTTACACTGCTAAATCTTTCGGGGCTTTCAACGGGACTTGCTTGTGCATTATTGATCTGGCTTTGGTTAACAGATGAACTTCAGATGGATAAGTATAATCCGAAAGATGAGCAACTCTACCAGGTAATGCAAAATATCCGTCAGGAAAATGGCATACAAACACTAGAAAACACTGCCGGAATTCTGGCTAAAGCTTTGGCAACAGAAATGCCGGAAGTAGAATACGCATCAACAGTTGTACCGGCTTCATGGTTTTCCAGCAGCGGGATTATTTCCTTTGACAACAATAGTATAAAAGCGGGAGGTCAGTTTATCAGCAAAGATTTTTTCAATATGTTCTCCTGTTCTTTTATAGAAGGAGATAAAAATAAATTATTGACCGGGAAACATTTCATAGCCATCTCTGATGAATTAGCCCAAAGGCTTTTCCACACGACCGAAAATGTCGTTGGAAAAAGCATTGAATGGAACCAAAACGAATTTAATGGTTCCTATCTGATAACAGGAATATTCAGGAAAAACCCGGCTGCTGCTTCTATGAAATTTGACGCTCTTTTTAATTTCGATTTATTTGTTGAAAAGCGGCCCGGCATGCAGGAATGGGGTAATAGTGACCCTTATACCTATGTGCTGCTTAAAGAAGGAACAAATGTTAATCAGTTCAATAATAAGATCAGAAATTTTTTTGAACAAAAAAGCAAAGAGACCGGAAGAACACTATTTATACGGCGATTTTCAGATAAATATCTTTATGGGCAATATACCAACGGCATAGTAACCGGGGGAAGAATTACCTATGTGAAATTATTTTCTCTTATTGCCATCTTCATCCTTGTGATCGCCTGCATCAACTTCATGAATTTATCAACAGCAAAAGCCTCCCGTAAGGTAAAAGAAGTGGGCATAAAAAAAGTAGTAGGGGCACGCAGGTTGTCCATAATCATGCAATACCTTGGAGAATCTGTAATAATGAGTTTTTTATCATTATTCGTGGCTGTTGCATTAATTATCCTGTTGTTGCCTGCATTTAATGATATTACAGGTAAAACCCTCACCCTGCGGTTCAGTAACGCGCCTGTTTTATCCGTTATCTTAATTACGCTTATTACAGGGATTGTGGCTGGCAGTTATCCTGCATTTTATATTTCAGGCTTTAAACCGGCTGTTGTTCTTAAAGGGAAACTTAAAACATCTCTGAGTGAATTATGGATCAGGAAGGGATTGGTGGTTTTTCAGTTCACCTTATCGGTAATTGCCATAGCGGCTGCTATTATTATTTACAGGCAGGTAAATTATATACAATTCAGGAATCCCGGGTACAGCAGGGATAACGTTATTGATTTCGCAATACCGCTCGAAATGGATCCGGCCAAGATCGCTGCCACAACGTCTTTTGTAAATGAATTAAAAAATATATCGGGGGTGATACAAGTTGGCAGTTATTATCATAACCTGAATGGAGACCACGGCGCTATAAGCGATTTTCAATGGCCGGGCAAAGATCCAACAAAAACGATCAATTTTTCGAACCTCGAAGTTGGCTATGGTTTTATTGAAACAGTTGGAATAAAAATGAAAGAAGGAAGAAGTTTTTCTAACAATAACAATACATCCGGAGAGATCATCTTTAATGAATCAGCTATAAAGGAAATGGGGCTTAAAGACCCCATTGGAAAAACGATAAAATTCTGGGGGCAGGAACGGCAAATAGTGGGAGTAGCCGAAGATTTCAATTTTGAATCGTTGTATCAAACCATAAAACCCTGTTTTTTCCAGGCTTATCCTGTTATGCCTAATGTTATCGTTAAAATAAAGCACGGAACAGAGAAGCAGACCATTGAAATGATTAAAAAAATTTATAGCGATTTTAACAAGGGGCTGGTTTTTGATTACAAATTCCTCGATGCTGAATACCAGGCCCTGTATGTAAGTGAAACAAGAGTATCTGTATTGTCAAAATATTTTACAGGACTTGCCATTATTATTTCCTGTTTGGGTTTGTTTGGGTTGGCCGCTTTTACCGCTCAACGAAAACAAAAAGAAATAGGGATCAGAAAAATTGTGGGCGCCACGGTAAGCAGCATAGCTATCATGTTATCTAAAGACTTTATGAAACTCATACTTTTTGCTGTTTTGCTTGCATTTCCTCTAACATGGCTGACAATGAATAATTGGCTCAGTGAATTTGCTTACCGGATCTCTATTGGTATGGATGTTTTTCTGCTGGCAGGAATATCAATTCTGTTAATAGCAATAGTAACCGTAAGTTTCCAGGCCATCAAAGCTGCGGTGGCGAACCCGGTGAAATCGTTGCGCACAGAGTGAACCTCACCCCCCCTCTCCCCGCTGAGGAGAGGGGCGCCTAAGGTCAGTGCGTGTGGAGTAAATGTAAGAGGGAAAACAAGAAAACTTAAGATGACGGGAAATGAAAAACTAACTGATCGTTCAGGTGTGCAAGGAATTATTCTAAGGATGATATGGAAGAATCAAAAGTTTTGAATTGCACTGTAGTACCGTCCCTCTACATGCTGTGGAGAGGGATAGAGGGTGAGTTTAATTGCTGAAGTCATTTGACAGCGCACAGCTAAATAAATTTAATTTTTAATAAAGAAATAATAAGTATTAAATGAACACTTCCATTAAACCCATTTTACGGCATCTTTGGCGTCACAGATTATTTACGGTTCTCAATATTTTCGGATTGGCCGTAAGCATAAGTGCGAGTTGGGTCATTTACCGCATTGAAAGCTATGAATTCAGCTACGACCAGGCTGTACCCAATAAAGAAAATACGTATAAAGTAATCACTGCGCTTAATTCGCCAGACAGGCAAAATGCTAAAATGGGTGGCGTGGCTGCACCATTATATGAAGGGATAAGACAGGAAATTCCGGGAGTGGCTAATGTAGTTCCTGTTTTCAAAAAAAATGTGAGCAGTATTGAAATAAATAGGCCCGATAAAATTTTCACCAAAGAAGATCCGGACAATATTATTGCAACTGATGTGTCTTATTTTAATATGCTGTCTTATAAATGGATCGCAGGCAGCAAGGCTGCCGCATTAAACAGCCCTAATGAGGTGGTACTTACCCAAACCAGGGCGCAGGAATATTTTCCCAATCAGAGAACAGAAAATATCCTCAATAAAACAATTGTTTACTATGAAAGATCAGATACAATTAACAGAACCGTTACCGGCATTGTGGCCGATTATGTAACGCCCTCACAATTCACTTACAAAGAATTTGTATCGCTTCCTAAAAAAGACTATCAGCCGAACGCATGGACAAATACCAATGGCAGTGATCAACTTTTTATACAGGTAAAGAAAGAAGCAAAAGCATCTGTTGTACTTCAGCAAATAAATGCCCTTTCTGCCAGGAAATGGAAAGATTTTGAAGCAATTACCGGGAAGGAAATAAAAATGTCTAAAAGCTATGAACTGTTGCCCGTACAGGATGTGCATTTTGCTACTGATGTCGAAGAATATGGTATTTCCAAAACGAGCAAACCGGTATTGTACGGGCTAATGGGAATAGGTTTTTTTCTTTTGCTGCTCGCATGTATTAATTATATCAATATGAGCGCGGCGCAAATTCCGCAAAGAGGTAAAGAGATTGGTGTTCGTAAAACCCTGGGAAGCAGCCGCGGGCAATTGATCAGGCAGTTTCTTAGTGAAACGTTCATTACTGCTTTAATTGCCTGCGCGCTGGCGTTGATATTGAACAGTTTGGGTTTCGCGATTTTAAAAGATATTATTCCTGCAGGAGTGGCTCCCTATGGCTCTTTAGCCGAAGTCTTATTTTTTATGATAGCGCTTGCTTTGATAATTACCCTAATGGCGGGCATATATCCCGGCTGGCTCATTACCCGGCTCAAAACGGTGAATGTATTTAAGAATTTTTCTGTTGTTTCAAACGCACATCAGAAATTCAGTTTGCAAAAAACCCTTATCGTATTTCAATTTATCATTGCATTGGTATTCATTACCAGTTCCATGATCGTAGGTTCGCAATTGCGATATACGCTAAATGCCGATATGGGTTTTAATAAAGATGCAGTTGTGCTGGTAAGCGTTCCATGGAAATATAGTGGCGATGCAAAATATAAGGATAAACAATTTGCATTGCTGGGCCTGTTAAAGAATGAATCAGGCATTGAAAATATAGCATTGGGAAATGCACCTTTGTCATCGGGCTATTCCTCGAGCCCTTTTGTATATGAAGCTGATGGAAAGCCTGAAGTTAAAATGCAAACTTATAAAAAGAGTGGCGATACTACTTATCTTGATCTATACCAGATAAAGTTACTCGCAGGCAGGAACTTTCATGCATCAGATTCCATGAGTGAGTATATCATAAACGAAACAGCGGCAAAAGCATTTGGCTTTACCAATCCGCAGGATGCTGTAGGAAAAATGATAGGGCAATTGGGTAACCCTAAACTGCCGGTGGTAGGCGTGGTAAAGGATTTCAATACACAGGATTTTTATACCAAAATGGAGCCATTAGCAATTTCCAATGACAAAAACAACCTCTTTACTTTTAATATCAAACTCAGCAGTCATAATACTGCTCAATGGCAAAACACGCTGGAAAAAATTGAAAAGCAATGGTATCATTTTTATCCCGCAGAAAGCTTTCATTTCACTTTTTATGACGAAACCCTGGAAAAGATGTACACGCAGGAAAGGCAAATAGGAGAACTCATTGACCTCGCCACGATCATTACCGTGCTGATCAGTTGCCTCGGATTGTTTGGACTGGCAGCGCTTACTGCTTTTCAACGTACCAAAGAAATAGGCATCAGGAAAGTATTGGGTGCTTCCGTTTCGTCAATTGTTTCTATGTTCTCAAAAGAGTATGTCATTTTAATATTGATAGCCATGTTGATTGCGACACCTGTGGCGTGGTGGGCGATGAATAAATGGCTGCAGGATTTTGCGTATAAGATTGATCTGCATTGGTGGATGTTTGGCCTGGCAGGCATCATTGTTATGGCAATCGCTTTACTAACAGTTTGCTTCCAGGCAATCAAAGCAGCAGTTGCGGACCCTGTAAAATCGTTGCGCACAGAGTGAATCCGTCATTGCGATGCGCCGCGGCGGAGAAGCAAAAAGCGGCGATAGCGAATCCGATTCAGTCATTGCGTACGGAGTGAACCTCACCCCCGCCCGACTGAACATCGTTCGGGCGGCCCGCCCCTCTCCCTGCCGAGGAGAGGGCTGCCTGTAAGGTCAGAGCGTGTAGAGTAAATGTAAGGGGGAAACACGAAAACTTAAGATAACGATAAATGAAAAACAACCTGATTGTTGAGATGTGCAAGGAATTATTCTAAAGACGATATGGAAGAACAAAATATTAAGCCTTGCACTGCAGTGCCGTCCCTCTCCGCTGAGTGGCGAGGGATAAGAGGGTGGGGACAATTGCTGAAAGCTGATAGCTGATCGCAAGAAGCTGACGGCTCAAAACTTACAATTATGATCAAAAACTATTTAAAAATCGCTTTCAGAAATCTTGCTAAGAATAAGGTTTCTTCTTTCATCAATATTGGTGGCCTTGCTGTTGGCATGGCCGTTGCAATACTGATTGGCTTATGGGTATATGATGAACTTTCGTTCGACAAATACCATAAGAATTACGACCGCATTGCGCAGGTGATGCAGCATGCAAACTTTAATGGTGAATGGGATTCACAGACTGCCAATCCTGCGGTAATGGGCCCGGAGCTACGGAATAAATACGGAAGCGATTTCAAATATGTTGTACAATCATCATGGACGGGGAGTCATTTACTTTCCGTTGGAAATAAACATATCACTAAGGTAGGTAACTTTTTTGAGCCGGATGCGCCGGAAATGCTTTCGCTGAAAATGCTCAAAGGCACAAGGGCAGGATTGAAAGACCCTTATTCTATCATGCTTTCGGCATCCGCTGCCGAATCTGTCTTTGGTAAAGAAGACCCGATTAATAAAGCAATAAAGTTTGACAGAAGCTTTGATGTAAAAGTTACCGGCGTTTATGAAGATTTGCCAGATAATACTTCTTTCAGGGAATTAAAAATTATTATGCCATGGCAGTTGTGGTTAATTCAAAATCCGTGGGCCAAAAAAATGGATAACCCCTGGGGAAGCAATTTCTCTCAAACATTTGTGCAGATTGCAGACAATGCGGATATGGAAAAGGTTTCTGCAAAAATTAAGAATACAAAATTGGACAATGTCGGGAAGGAAGAAAAAAAATATCAATGGGCCGTTTTTCTGCAACCCATGAGCAAATGGAATTTGTATAATGAGTTTAAAAATGGCGTCAATACAGGCGGAAACATTCAATATGTCCGGCTGTTTGGCATCATCGGCATATTTGTATTACTACTGGCCTGCATTAATTTCATGAATCTTACCACCGCACGAAGTGAAAAACGGGCAAAGGAAGTAGGCATCCGCAAAGCGATAGGTTCACTACGCTGGCAATTAATTAAACAATTTTTTGCTGAATCTTATTTAGTGGTATTGCTGGCGTTTGTACTTTCCCTGATTTTAGTGGCCGTATTACTGCCTATGTTTAATGAGGTAGCAGGAAAAAAGATCGGCATTCCCTGGCAAAGCCCGGTGTTTTGGCTTTTCAATCTTGTATTTATCCTGGTAACAGGATTGCTTTCCGGCAGTTACCCTGCGCTTTATCTTTCTTCATTTCAGCCATTGAAAGTACTGAAAGGAACATTTCGTGTTGGTAAGCTGGCATCTGTTCCCCGCAAAGTTTTGGTAGTAACACAGTTTACTGTTTCGGTAATGCTGATCATCGGAACTGTTATCGTTTACCAGCAAATTCAGCATGCTAAAAACCGTCCTATTGGTTATACCCGTAGTGGTTTGATAAACCTGGGCATGGAAAAGGAAGTAAGAGAACACTACGAAGCTATAAGAACGGAATTAAAAAATTCAGGGGCCATTGAAGAAATAGCGGCATCCAATAGTCCTTTAACAGGGGTATGGAATACCAATGGTGGCTTTGAATGGGAAGGTAAAGACCCCAACCTGGCCGTTGATTTCCCTAACAATACAATATCATATGAATTTGGTAAAACAGTACAATGGAAAATCAAAGACGGACGTGATTTCTCACGGGAATTCGCAACCGACTCTGCCGCATTTATTATTAATGAATCAGCCGTTAAGTTTTTAGGCTTTGAAAACCCGGTGGGCAAGGTTCTGAAATGGAATGGAAAACCTTTTACCATTATTGGCGTCGTTAGTGATATCATGCAGGAGTCTCCTTTTTATCCCGTCCGGCCTACTTTGTATCATACAAGCGGTTATGATGATATGTATAACCTGATCATGAAGCTAAGCCCTCAGCAAAATGCAAAAAAATCTTTAAGCAGTATTGAACAGGTTTTGAAAAAATACACGCCCGGTGTACCGTTTGATTACAAATTTGTGGATGAAGAATTTGGAAGCAAGTTCAGAGCAGAAGAACGTATAGGAAAACTATCTTCTTATTTTGCTATACTGGCCGTTTTGATTTCCTGTTTGGGTTTGTTTGGTATGGCAAGTTTTGTAGCCGAACAGAGAACAAAAGAAATCGGAATCCGCAAAGTACTTGGCGCCAGCGTTATTAATGTATGGCGTTTGCTTTCAACAGAATTTTTTGTTCTGGTTCTTCTCTCATGCATTATAGCTACACCAATTGCATGGTATTACCTGCACAACTGGCTTGCTAACTACGATTACAGAGTTGAAATAAGATGGCAGGTATTTGTGCTGGCTGCATTGGCGGCGCTGGTAATCACTTTATTAACAGTAGGTTTCCAGGCGATAAAAGCGGCGGTGGCGAACCCGGTGAAGAGTTTGCGAACGGAATAGGATGTCTGATGTCTGATTTAGTGAGATCTGATTTAAAAATAAAATCAGACAGATCACCAAATCAGAAATTTTTTGAACCCAACTGTGGCTCCTCCCCGCCTGAATGCCAGCCCCGTCCGACTGGTGTCATCCGGGCGGGCGACTGAATAGGCGGGCGGAAATATGGAAGTGGAAAAATAAAGCGGTCGGCACGCGACGAAAGGAGCGTCAGACCGCGGGTTAAATGTAAGAACGTTAAACAATTGCTGAAAGCTGATCCGCCACGGCGGACAAGTTGCTGACGGCTCAAAGCTTACAATTATGATCAAAAACTATTTAAAAATCGCTTTCAGAAATCTTGCTAAGAATAAGGTTTCTTCCTTCATTAATATTACGGGGCTTGCAACTGGGATGGCTGTTGCCTTGTTGGTAGGCTTATGGATATGGGATGAGCTTTCGTTTAATTCCAATCACGAGAATCACTCACAGCTTGCACAGGTAATGCTCAGTCAAACAAGTATGGGAGAAACCTATACCGGCGAAACGGTTGCTATGCCATTAGGAGAAGCATTGCGAAACAACCACTCAGGTGATTTTAAATATGTATCTCTTACTTCATGGAACAATGATCATATACTGGCTGTTGGGAATAATAAATTACCTGGCGCTGGCAGGTGGGTGCAACCCGATTTTCCTGAAATGTTTACGCTTTCAATGATACAGGGCAGCCGTGATGCTTTAAAAGATCCTTCTTCTATCCTGGTTGCTGAATCTTTTGCCAAAGCCATTTTTGGGAATGATGACCCGGTAAATAAAACTGTAAAGCTGGACAATAAATTGGATATGAAAATAGGCGGTGTGTACGAAGACCTTCCCCGCAATAGCAGTTTTTACAACACTAAATTATTATTGCCCTGGGATAATAATGAAAACTGGATGAACAAACAAACGGATTGGGATAACCATTGCGGTTTGTTATTCGTACAATTAAATGATGGCGCTGACTTCAATAATATTACTGCAAAAGTTAAGAATATTCCTACGCCTCATATCAAAGAAGTGAAAGAAGAGATCATGCTGCATCCTTTCGCAAAACTGAATTTATATACTGAATTCAAAAATGGCAAAGCAGTGGGTGGCCGCATACAATTTGTATGGCTGTTTGGTATCATTGGTGTATTTGTTTTGCTGCTGGCATGTATTAATTTCATGAATCTTTCTACTGCAAGAAGTGAAAAACGTGCAAAAGAAGTTGGCATCCGGAAGGTAATGGGTTCATTACGGGGGCAATTGATCGGACAGTTTTTAAGTGAATCAATTGTATTCGCCAGCCTTGCTTTTATACTTGCTTTAGCATTGGTGCAATTATCACTTCCTTTCTTCAATGGATTAGCGGATAAACAAATGTCTATTGTATGGAACAGCCCGCTATTCTGGTTGCTGGCATTGGGTTTTACTTTCTTTACCGGAATTGTATCCGGAAGTTATCCTGCTTTTTATTTATCAAAATTTCAACCGATAAAAGTTTTAAAAGGAGTTTTCCGTGCAGGACGGTTTGCATCGCTTCCACGTAAGGCGCTGGTGGTAGTACAATTTACCGTATCTATTACATTGATCATCGGTACTATCATCGTGTTCCGTCAGATCCAATATGCAAAAGACAGGCCGGCAGGTTATACCCGCAACGAGCTTATTTCCGTTCCGCTTACAAACGAATTGTTTGGACGTTATGATGCTGTACGTAATGACCTGCTTCAGACGGGAGCTGTAGAGAATATGGCTGAGTCTTCACAATCTGCATCCCATTTCAGTAATAATAATAGCATTGACTGGAAAGGAAGGGACCCTGAGCTTGTTGTTTACTTCAGAAATGTGAACGTAACACCTGACTTTGGCAACACCATTGGCTGGACAATGAAAGAAGGCCGTGATTTTTCAAGAGATTTTCCAGCCGATTCAGGCTCCGTCATATTGAATGAAACCGGGGCGAAAATAACCTGGCTTAAAAATCCTGTTGGTGAAATAATAGAATTCAATGGAAAAACATATACGGTCATCGGTATAGCAAAAGATATGTTGACACAATCTCCTTATGAGCCTATGCAGCCGTCTATCTTTTTTTGTGAAGGATGGATGGGCGTTATTACTATCAGGATAAAACCATCAGTGGCCATAGGAGAAGCTTTAGCTAAAATAGCAACTGTATTTAAAAAGTATAGCCCCGGTAATCCATTTGACTACAAGTTTATTGATGAGGAATATGCAAAAAAATATTCCGGCGAAGTAAGGATCGGCAACCTGGCCAGTTTCTTCGCTATTCTTGCCATATTTATTTCTTGCCTGGGGTTATTTGGTTTGGCCTCTTTTGTAGCCGAACAACGGAATAAAGAAATTGGTGTACGCAAAGTACTCGGCGCCACTGTATTCAATCTTTGGAAAATGCAGTCAAAAGAATTTGTAGGATTAGTGATGATCTCTTGTCTTATTGCTATCCCGGTTGCATGGTACTTTTTAAATCAATGGTTGCAGAACTATAACTACCGCACTCCAATATCCTGGTGGGTTTTTGCAGCAGCAGGCATTGGTTCATTGCTGATTACTGTACTGGTAGTGAGTTTCCAGGCTATTAAGGCTGCTATTACTAACCCGGTTCAGTCATTGCGAACAGAATAACTAGTGAGGCTTGTAATAAATAGAAGTCGGGAATAGGGGAAAAAACAACATTAGAGAATAAAATAGTGATGTTAAAAAATTATTTCAAAACCGCTTTTCGTAACATTTTACGACACAGGTTATTTTCAGGGATAAATATTTTTGGACTTGCGACCGGGATGGCTTGCAGCATATTGATCTTTTTGTGGGTGCAGGATGAATTGAGCTTTGATAAATTCAATCACAAGGCAGATCATGTGTTCAGGCTTACAGCAAAAATATCTGGCGTTGAAGCCGCGGTGGTACCTCCTGCTTTAGCGGCTGCTATAAAAACGCAAATTCCAGCTATTAAAAACGTTACAAGAATTGCTTCAGCAGAAGAAATGATCACTGTCGGAATAAAAAAGTTTAAAGAGAAAAATATTTATTATGCCGACAGTAATTTCCTTCAGATATTCAATTACCCTTTACTGAAAGGAAATATTGCCACCGTTCTTTCTTCGCCCAATGGTGTTGTTCTTACCGAAGCAACTGCAAAAAAATATTTTGGTTCAATAAATGCTGCAATGGGCCAAATTATTTATATAGATAATGATATAAAGGGCACTAATCTTTCGGTTACAGGTGTATTGAAAAATATCCCTTCCAATTCACATCTGCAACCTGATATGCTCATCCCGATGGATCTGTATGACAAGGTAAACAATCCCGAGGGTGCATGGAATAATTTTGATGTATATGTTTATTTCCGGATAGAAGATGCTGTAGCGCTTACTGCGAATAATTTGAATGACATCAGTAAGCAGGTAAATGCCATATTGAAGCAGAATAATTCCATACAAGCTTCATTACATATTCAACCCTTAACCAATATTCACCTGCATTCACATTATATGCTGGATGTTGCGGGTCAGGGTAATTATGAGCATGTAAAAATATTTGCGCTGGTGGCTGTTTTCATACTCATTATTGCCTGCATTAATTTTGTTAATCTTACAACAGCCGTTTCAGGCCAGCGTACCAAAGAAGTAGGACTAAGAAAAACCGTTGGTGCATTACGTTTTCAGCTAATTGCTCAATTTATTGGTGAATCATTATTACTCTCATTCATTTCATTATTTCTTGCAGGACTGATTGTTTATTTAATGCTGCCGTTGTTTAACCAGCTTGCATCCAAATCAATTTCGTTTGATCTGTTCAATCCTTACACATTCATCAGCCTTATTGGTATTGCAATAATTACCGGACTCCTGTCAGGAAGTTACCCCGCATTTTTCCTCTCATCATTTAATCCTGTAAAAGCACTAAAGGGAAATAAAATATTGCACGGTAAAAAATCATTTTTGCGAAATGGATTAGTGGTATTCCAATTTTCAATTTCTGTGATCCTTATCATCAGCACTCTTGTCATTTATAAACAGCTTCAATTCATAAAAAACAGGGATATTGGTTTTAACAAAGAGAACCTGCTGTATATACCAATGCCCCAGGTAGGCGATCTGAAAAACAATAAAGACGCGATGAAAGCAACCCTGGCACAATATCCTGACATCAGCAATTACACATTCACGGATGAATTGCCTACTAATCTTAGTTCCGGGGCTTCACAACTTACATGGCGTGGTATGAACCCGGGAACACAAGTGGTAGCATACAGGCTAAGAGTTGATGAGAATTTTACGAAAACGTTTGGTATGCAGATGGCAGCAGGGCGTTCCTTTTCAAAAGATTTCGGAAATTATGACACCGGTTATGTTGTGAATGAAACTGCCTTGAAAGTGATGAAGCTGAATATACAGGATGCGATTGGTAAACTAATTTCAATATCATTAGAGGACAAAGAAGCGCCGATAATCGGAGTGGTAAAAGATTTCAATTTTAAGCCGGTACAACAACCTATTGAGCCACTGGTAATGAAACGCAATTTTTCAGGAGGTTATGTTGTGATGAGAACAACGCCTGCCAACATTCAAAAAGTTATAGGCTCGTTACAAAAAAGCTTTGATACTGTTTATAGTGACTATCCCTTTACATACGGATTTGTAAACGATGATCTTTCTAAACTGTATGTTACGGAACAGAGAATGGGAAGGCTCTTTAATATTTTTTCCATTTTGTCAATTGCTATTTCCTGTTTGGGCTTATTTGGTCTTGCAACATTTGCCACCCGGCAACGCACTAAAGAAATTGGTGTAAGAAAAGTTCTGGGTGCAAGTGAGGCAGGCATTGTGGCACTACTTTCAAAAGATTTTATCCAGCCGGTTGCAATATCATTCGTGATTGCTTTTCCTGTTGCGTGGTGGGCAATAAACCAGTGGCTGCAAAGCTTTGTCTACAGGATTAATATAAGCTGGTGGTTATTTGCAGCAACAGGAACAATAGCAATATTAATTGCACTACTGACGGTGAGCTTCCAGTCCATAAAAGCAGCATTGGCAAACCCGGTCGCAGCATTACGAAGTGAATAGCGAAGTAATGCGAAGACTCCTATGCATATCGGAGTAAAGTCACTGCGAACAGAGTGAACATCACTGCGAGAAGAGCGAAGCAGGAAGCAGGAGCCGAATAGAAAAATGATTGATAAATAGCTGGCTAAGATCACAATATTCAGAACTAAAAAATAATTTATGCTAAAGCACATTCTTACGATTGCCTTTCGGAGTATAAAGAAACATAAATCTTCTTTTGCTATTAATTTAACCGGCCTTTCTACGGGATTGGCCTTTGCTTTTCTTCTCTATTTATGGGTAGAGGATGAGAAAAGTATAGACAAGTTTCATGCAAATGATGACAGGCTTTACCAGGTAATGGAAAAAAGTACAGAAAATGGGATAATAAGAATACAG
Source organism: Agriterribacter humi (assembly GCF_009192765.1). Lineage (GTDB taxonomy): Bacteria > Bacteroidota > Bacteroidia > Chitinophagales > Chitinophagaceae > Agriterribacter > Agriterribacter humi. The sequence continues at coordinate 93,046 of NZ_VOHQ01000005.1, forward strand.
GATGGTACACAAGGTCCTTTGTCGGAAGCTATGGAAAAAGATCTCCCCGAAGTAGAAAATGCAGTTACAGTGATGAACTTGTCGAAAGAGGGTATGGATATCACTATAAAAAATGGGGAAAAATCTTTTAAATCTGCTCCGTTGTTTTCAGGTGATGCATTCTTTAAAGTGTTTACATTTCCTCTTATCTCCGGAAGTGCAGCAACAGTATTAAAAGAAAAAAACAGTATAACGATCTCTGAAGATCTTGCACGAAAACTATTCGGCACTACAGATGCAGCGTTGGGAAAATCTTTGCAATGGAATGCATTCGGGAAAGATCATTTATCCTCTGTTACAGGTATCTTTAAAAATGTCAGTTCAAAGTCCACACTTAAGTTTGATGTTGTATTTACCAAACAAAAATTAATTGAAGATCTGTGGCAAAACGGCCAGCAATGGTGGAACACCGGTCCTGAAACTTATCTCTTGCTTCAACAAGGAGTTAATCTATCGGCCTTTAATAAAAAAATTGAAAAATTTATTGACAAGTATGATAAGAATAACATCTTTTCCCTTTTTGTAAGAAAATATTCAGATGCTTATTTGTATGGGAATTATGAAGGCGATAAACAGGTTGGCGGCAGGATCACCAATGTGAGACTATTCTCTGTAATCGCTATTCTGCTGTTAATAATCGCTTCTATTAATTTCATGAATCTATCCACTGCAAAAGTGTCTGGGAGACTCAAAGAAATTGGCATTAAAAAAGCAGTTGGCAGCAGCAGGCGCAATCTTGTTTTTCAATTTCTCGGGGAATCGCTTTTTGTTACTGCTCTTTCAACTGTTATTGCATTGGTGCTGGTTGCACTATTAATTCCTCAATTTAATTTCATTACTGGAAAAAATTTGGAATTTCATTTTTCCGTCAGCCAGCTATCAGTGCTTTTTTTAATTGCATTGGTAACAGGTATATTGTCCGGAAGTTATCCTGCTTTTTATCTTTCAGGCTTCAAACCACTGGAAACTTTAAAAGGAAAATTGCAGGGAAAGGCAGGTGAACATTTTGTAAGGAAAGGATTGGTCATATTTCAATTTACAATATCCCTTGTTTTAATCGTATCTGTCTTTATTGTTTACCGGCAGATTCAATTTGCTCAAACCAAACCCATTGGATATGCAAAAGAGAATGTGGTTTATTTTGATATGGAAGGAAAGATATTTGAAAACAAAAAGAATTTCTTTGATGAATTGAGAAGAGTACCGGGTGTAGTACAGGCAGCAGGAATAAACCAAAGTCTGATCCGGGAAGATGGCGGCTCGTCAACTTATGGTGTAGAGTGGCCCGGCAAAATAGAAAATAAGAATATTGACTTCATGATCAGGGCAGTTGATAAAGACCTGGTGCGTACGCTTGGAATGCAGATAAAGGAAGGAAAATCTTTTTCCGATAGTATGGGCGGTAATAATGCTTATTTGTTGCTCAATGAAACCGCAGTAAAGGTTATGGGATTAAAGAAGCCTGTTGGAACGAAAGTAAAATTATGGGGAGAAGAAAAAATGATACTTGGCGTAATGAAGGATTTTCATACAGCTTCTGTTCATGAGCCGATTTCACCTTTGATATTCAGATGCGTACCAGATGATGTGAGCATGGCTATGGTTCGCATTCAAGCGGGGTCGGAAAGAAAAGTGATTGATCATCTTACTGCGTTCTACACAAAAGTAAATCCCGGTTATGCGTTAAATCTTCAGTTCCTCGATGAAACTTTTAAGGCTCAATATTTAACGGAGGAACGTACCTTTACCCTCGCAAAATACTTTGCTTACCTGACCATAGTGATCTCCTGTTTAGGATTATTTGGTTTAGCTGCTTTTGATACGGAACGACGCACAAAAGAAATTGGTATCCGCAAAGTATTAGGTGCAAATACAAAAAGTCTTATTGCACTTTTATCCAAAGATTTTTTAAAACTGGTAGTAATAGCAATCATACTTGCATCCCCGGTTGCTTATTATTTAATGAACAAATGGTTGCAGGATTTTGCTTACAGAGTGAATATAAGTTGGTGGATTTTTATCGTTGCAGGAGTGTTGGCATTATTAATTGCATTGCTTACCGTAAGTTTTCAGGCGATAAAAGCAGCATTGGCAAACCCGGTGAAGTCTTTGCGAGCGGAGTGAACCTCCCCCCGCCCGACTGAACATCGTTCGCACGGGCCCCGCCCCTCTCCACGCTGAGGAGAGGGACGCCTAAGGTCAGAGCATGTGGAGTAAATGTAAGGAGGGAACACGAGAACTTAAGATGATGAGAAATGAAAAATTAATTGATCGTTCAGGTGTGCAAGGAATTATTCTAAGGGTGATATAGAGGAATCAAAAGTTTGGAATTGCACTGTTAGTACCGCCCCTCTACACGCTGTGGAGAGGCCCGCCTGACCGGACGGGCAGGGATAGAGCCCGCCCGAACGACAAGGTCGGGCGGGGGTGAGGTTAATTGCTGAAAGCTGATCCGCCACGGCGGACAAGTTGCCGACGGCTCAAAGCTTACAATTATGTTTAAGAATTATTTCAAGATCGCCTTCAGAAACTTGTGGAAAAACAAAGCTTTTTCCGCCATTAATATTTTTGGATTGGCTATCGGCATCGCTGCCTGCATTGTTATCATGCTTTTTGTTTTTTATGAAAAAAGCTTTGACAGCTTGCATTCAAAAAACATCTACCGGTTAGATGAAGTGCAGAAGTTTGAAGGCATGGTGGAACCGCAGAATGTGGCATTGTCCATGTATCCAATGGGGCCAACCCTTACTACCGATTTTCCGGAAATCAAAAATTTTACCAGGGTAAGACAGGCGCAAAAGCTGGATCTGACCTATAAAGAAAAGCGGATATTCTTTCCCACCATTTTATACGTAGACTCAACATTTCTGCAGATTTTCGATTTTGAGGTGTTGAGAGGTGACAAAAATAAAATTCTTGAAAAACCCAACAGCATTGCCTTAACAGAAGAAAGCGCAAAGAAGTTATTTGGCAATGAAGATCCGATTGGTAAAACGGTGACCAAATATGTAGGAGATACCATCGTTTTTACCATAACGGGTATCATGAAAGATGCGCCGGAGAACTCTCACCTGCAGTTTGATGGTCTTGCTTCATTCAGCACAATTGCCGGCCCGCGAAATATGGAAAACTGGGGAGGTAATTGGCTGGTTACATACCTCGATCTGCAGGAGGGCACTGATATCGGATCACTGGAGAAAAAATTTCCGGCTTATCTCAAAAAATACATGGCGCAAAATGAGGGCTGGAAATTCTATGAATTATTCCTGCAACCAATTGCAGAAGTACATGGCGGATCAACTGCCATTACACATGATTACATCAACTATAAAAAATTTGATAAACGCTATACTTATATCTTTTCCATCATCGCCATTGTAATTCTCATTATTGCCTGTATCAATTTTATGAACCTGTCCACCGCCAGGTCTGCTGAGAGAGCGAGGGAAGTAGGTATCAGGAAAACGATCGGTGCGCATCGTTTACAACTGGCCGGGCAATTCCTCGGAGAATCAATACTGCTTTCGTTGATCGCATTGATCCTGGCAATTCTGGTTGTAAAGCTGGCATTGCCTTCTATTACACAGTTAAGCCAGCGGGAGCTGAGGTTGCCGCTCACTGACCTACCGCTGCTATTGTTAATAATTGCCGGCACTGTAGTTGTTGGCATAATCGCCGGTTTATATCCCGCCGGTTATCTTTCTTCTTTTCAGCCAATCCGAGTACTCAAAGGTGCAATCAGTTCGGGCCGGAGTAAAAGTTTCTTTAGAAATATACTTGTCGTGAGTCAGTTTACTGGTGCTGTATTATTGATCATAGGAACCGTGTTTGCAATACAACAATTGCATTATATGCAATCGAAAGATCCCGGCTTCAACCGCGACCAGGTTATGATTCTTCCATTGAACGGAGTGACTTCCGGAAAATATGATGCGTTGAAACAGGAGATGCTAATGAATGCCGCGATTACCAGTGTGAGTGCATCGCAGCAAAAGCTGGGCAATAACCTGCATCAGTCCGGCATGATCTTTCATGGTGACGGTCCTGCCCGCGAACTAACCTCTTCGCAGGTAGTTGTAGACCCCGATTATCTCACACTTTATAAAATACCGCTGATTGAAGGCAGAAACTTCACCAGCGATCCCAATGATAATGCAAAGGCCTACATCGTCAACGAAACGATGGCTAAAGAATTATTAAAAGATCAACCTATCAAGACCTATGAATCACTCATCGGCAAACATTACGGCTTTGGCGGTATGGACTCTGCAGGTTTTATTGCAGGCGTCTCAAAAGACTTCAACTTCAATTCGCTTCACTACAAGATCGAAACACTGAGTATTTTTTGTCAGAAAGATTGGGGCTATAGCGAGGTTTCGGTTCGTATAAATGGCGCCAAAGCACGGGCTGCCATAGAGCATATCTCCACAGCGTGGAATAAACTCAATCCTGACCAACCTTTTGAATACAGCTTTCTTGATGAGCATTTCAAGGAACTGTATGATGCTGATCGTGCTGTAAGTAAAGTAGTGGGGATACTGGCAGGCCTTGCCATTTTGATTTCCTGTCTTGGGTTGTTTGGCCTTGCATCCTATTCTGCAGAGCGAAGAGTAAAAGAGATTGGCATCCGGAAGGTGTTGGGCGCATCTGTTCAGAATATCACTATTATGCTGTCAAGAGATTTTGTTCGCCTCGTCATTATTTCTACACTGATAGCCTGGCCGATTGCCTGGTTCGGTGTAACCCGTTGGTTGCAGGACTTTGCCTATCGTGTTGCTGTTAGCTGGTGGGTCTTTATCATGGCGGCGGGTGTTGCATTGCTGATCGCTTTGCTGACAGTCAGCTTCCAGGCCATAAAAGCAGCATTGGCAAACCCGGTGAAATCATTACGCACAGAGTGAGTTCGTCATTGCGATCCGCCGCGGCGGAGAAGCAAAAAGCAGCGGTAGCGAACCCTGTTGAGTCTTTGCGGACAGAGTGATGCAAATGTGAAAATGTGAAGATTTGAAAGTGCGGAAATGAAAGCGGTCGGTACGCGACGTAAGGAGCGTCAGACCGCAGGTTAAATGTGATAAATATGGAAACCTGCCAGCCCCGTCCGAATAGCTCATCCGGGCGGACGGCAGGCAAGTGTGGAAATCAACAAATCATCAAATCATACATCAGTAATCCTATTTTATGATCAAAAATTATTTAAAAATTGCATTCAGGAATTTCTGGCGTAACAAGACTTTTTCCACTATTAATGTCCTGGGATTGTCTATTGGCATCAGTGCTGCCCTGGTTATTTTTTTGATCGTGTATTATGAATTCAGCTTCGACAAATTTGAAAAAGACAGCGATAGCATTTATCGTGTGGTAGTTGAAGAAAAGAATGGTGGTGAAATCAATTACAGTGCCGCTGTGCCGGCCCCTTTAGGCAGCGCTGCTGAAACTGAAATGACAGGTTTTGAGCAGACTGTCCCGCTTTTTCAGTTCCAGGGAGATGCAACAACCACTGTCTCTGTTATAAAAGACAACCCCGATAAGCCTGTTCTATATAAAAAACAACCCAATATTATTTTTACCAACAGGCAATACTTTGAAATGCTGACCTATGAATGGCTGGCTGGCTCGCCGGTTACCGCATTGCAGGACCCATTTGCAGTTGTACTTACAGAGCGTAGGGCACAACAGTATTTTCCCGGCGTTCCTGCAGGGGATGTTGTAGGGCGCTATATTATATATGGCGATTCGCTTAAAACAATGGTTACAGGTGTGGTAAAAGACCTTAACGAGCATACCTTTTTTACAGCCGGCGAATTCATTTCGCTTGCAACCGTTATGCATACCGCATTAAAAGATAATTTCATGATGGATGTATGGAACGACTGGATGGCTTATTCGCAGTTGTTTGTAAAACTTTCAAAAAACAATACGGTTGAACGGGCAGAAGTTAATATGAACAGCCTGTTGCATAAATACAATAAAGAAGCCAATAAAAATCCTTCGCATACTATGGCTTTCAGGCTACAGCCTTTAAGCGATGTGCATTTTAATTATGGAAGTGTGGGGCAGAGAACGGCACACAAGCCCACCTTATATGGTTTGCTTGCGGTTGCAGCCTTTCTATTATTGTTGGGTTGTATTAATTTTATCAATCTCACTACGGCACAGAGCGCTGAAAGAGCCAAAGAAATAGGCATACGCAAAACAATGGGTGGTTCCAGGAAACATTTAATTTTTCAATTCCTGGGAGAAACATTTTTTGTTACGCTTACAGCAACTGTTGTATCGGTTATCTTAACTCCTTTTTTGCTGCGCGTATTTGCAGATTTTATTCCGGAAGAAGTACATTTTGATCTCCTTCACCAACCGTATGTAGTATTGTTCTTATTGTTGCTTGCGGTGCTGGTGAGTATACTCTCCGGATGCTATCCCGCCCTGGTATTGTCTGGTTTCAAGCCCGTATCAGTTTTAAAAAACCAACGGGTAGGGTCAAACCAAACAAGAAGAGCCTGGGTTAGAAAAACACTTACTGTTTCACAATTTGTAATAGCCCAGGTATTTGTTATGGCCACGGTGCTGGTAAGCAAACAGATCCGCTTTGCCATCAATAAAGATCTTGGATTTAAAAAAGATGCAATTGTAAACTTCGTTGTTCCCAGGGATACTTCAATGAACAACAGGTATGCATTATTACGGAAAATAAGTGCTATTCCCCAGGTAGAAAAAGCAAGCATAGGTTTTCTGCCACCCGCTTCAGATGGTCCTGCGTTTACGAATATAATGTACAATAACGGTAAAGAAGATATAAAAGCCGATGTACAAATAAGATGGGGCGATACGAATTACCTGGAACTGTATCACATAAAATTACTTGCCGGAAGAAACGTACAGCAAAGTGATACCATTAAGGAGTTTATAATCAATGAAAAATATGCCCGGCTATTGGGATTTCAACATCCTGAAGATGCGCTCAACAAGCAGTTGGATTTCAATGGCAAAAAGATGCCTGTAGTGGGTGTGATGCAGGATTTTCATGAACAATCACTGCATGCAGCTATAGACCCTGTTGTATTTGCGGCTTTTAATGAGCGGAGCGGTTTCTTTCATATTGCACTCAAACAGCAAAATGCAGGAGGAACGGTTTGGCAGGCAGCATTAAGTAAAATAGAGAAAGCATTTAAGGAGGTTTACCCGCAAAATGATTTCAGCTATAGCTTTTTTGATGAAAGCATTGCAAAATTTTATAAAAGTGAGCAGAACACGGGACGGCTTTTAAAATGGGCAACGGGACTGGCCATTTTTATTAGTTGCCTGGGTTTATTGGGACTGGCAATATACACAACCAATATGCGAACAAAGGAAATAGGCATCAGGAAAATCTTAGGTGCTTCTGTAGCAAATATTATTTCCATCTTATCAAAAGATTTTGTGCGCCTGGTATTAATCGCTTTTGCAATTGCAGCTCCCATAGCCTGGTGGACCATTTACAACTGGCTGCAGGACTTTGTTTACAGAACAACCATAAGCTGGTGGGTATTTGTATTAAGCGGCATTTCGATGCTTTTGATAGCGCTGATCACATTAAGCATCCAGGTAATAAAAACAGCGGTGGCCAACCCGGTGGCAGCATTGCGAAGCGAATAACCTCACCCTCGGCCCCTCTCCACTCCGTGGAGAGGGGCCGAGGGTCGAAGAATGTGGAGTAAATATAACGGGGGGAACTGGATAATATGATAAATGTGATATTGTTGTGCTGAATTTTGTTCAACTGATGATGCGGTAGCTCTAATGTCTGAAAATATTCTATAGCGCCGTTCCTCTCCCTGCCCGCCCGAACGACCTTCAGTCGGGCGGGGCTGAGGCGGTCGGTACGCGATGAAGGAGCGTCAGACCGCGGGTAAATGTGAGAGATGCAGGAATGTGGGAAATCAGAAATCACAAAATCAGAAATCATAAATCTTCTTCTATGTTTAAAAACTATTTCAAAACTGCATGGCGGAATGTAATGAAGCATAAGACTTTTTCCTTCATTAATATTTTTGGCTTGACCATTGGTTTGGCAAGCTTTCTGCTGATCGCCTTGTATATTTTTGATGAGTTTACGTTCGACCGTTTTCATAAAAGTGCAGAAAACATTTATCGTGTTATAGAAACCAGAACAACACCTGAAGGAAAACAAACCAAAAGCGCAGGCGCTGGGTTCCAGGTTTCTGAAAAGCCCAAAACCGACTTTCCGGAAGTGAAAGATGCTGTTCGCCTGATCGCTTTAGGAAGGGTGAATGTGTCTGCCACTGAAAATACCAACGTGTTTTATGAAAATTATACGCTGGCGAGCCAGGATTTTTTGACCACTTTCAGTTTCGAATTATTAGAAGGCGACCGTCATACCGCATTAATTGGACCTCATTCTGTAATTGTAACCGAAGAAACCGCTCAAAAATTATTTAGCACTACCCATGTGATTGGCAGGATGATAAAGAATGACAGGGACAATCAACTTTTTAAAATTACTGCTGTATTAAAAAATCTCCCTGTTAATTCCCACCTCTCCTTTAACCTGCTTTTTTCTGAATCAAGCATTACTGATGATGATTTCAGGCAATTTATAAGCTCAGACTGGAATTCCGGCGCTTTTGCAAGTTATTTGTTATTAGATGACAAAGCCGATGCGCATAAGGTTGAAGCAAAAATAAATCAATTGGCTGCTGCCGGTAAAAACAATGAACCCGGGATTAAAAGACAGTATACACTTCAGCCTTTAAAAGACATTCATTTTTATTCCAATGATATTGAAGGCAATTCGGGCCGAAAAGGGGATATTTCATATGTATATGTTTTTTGCATAATTGCATTGTTTGTTTTACTCATCGCATGTATCAACTACATGAACTTAACTACGGCACGTTTTGCCAACAGGGCAAAAGAAATAGCCGTACGAAAAGTAGCAGGAGCTTCAAGGAGGAGACTTACGGGGCAATTTCTTACAGAAGCATTTTTATTGACCACCGTTGCATTGCTGCTTGCATTGATCCTGGTTAAACTGTTGTTGCCTTCTTTTAATGCATTCACAGAAAAACAATTAACGCTTAACAATCAAACCGACTTTCGCATTTATGCAGGCGTTTTTATAATCTTTATCATCACAGGATTACTGTCGGGCATGTATCCTGCGCTGTTTCAATCCGCTGCCAAACCCCTTTTATTACTTAAGAACAAGATCAATATTGGCAAAGGAAATCTTTCCATGCGGCGTTCACTGGTGGTATTTCAATTTGCGCTTTCCATTATTATGATCATTGCTACTATTGTGGTTTACATGCAAATGAAATATGTAAACGCAAAGGATATGGGTTTTAATAAAGAACAATTGCTTGTGGTGGATATTAACAGCGGAAAGATCAGACAGAGCGCCGAAGCCATTAAAACTTCCTTTGCAGCATTAGCACAGGTAAAAAACGTTTCGGTTAGTTCAAGAGTGCCGGGCGAATGGAAAGACCTTCCTAAGGTAAAGGTAAAAAATGAAAAAATACAAACACCTGAAGGTGATGACATGTATTTCATTGGTGTGGATGATCAGTTCCTGGAAACCTTCCGGATAGATTTATTGCAGGGAAGAAATTTTGCTGCCGGCAGTGTTGCCGACTCCTCTGCAGTGCTGATCAACGAAACGGCAGCCAAAGCATTAGGCATCACCCGGCCTTCAGAACAACGGATTGAAATACCATTGGATCAGCCATTCAAAGCAAGAGTAATTGGTATTATAAAGGATTTTAATTTTCAGTCATTGCGTGAGCCACTTGCACCTATGGTATTGGGCTTTCAAAAAAATCCTGTTCAGTCTATTGATTACTTCGCCGTAAGAGTAACAACAGATAATATAAGCGAAACGCTCAAACAAATGGACGCTGTGCTTCACGGGTTTGATCAAAAACATCTTTTTGAATATCATTTCTTAGATAAACAGTGGGAGCTGTTTTACCGTGAAGACCAGGTAAGAGAGACCATTTTTCTCATTGTTGCCATTCTTACTATTGTAATTGCATGCCTGGGTTTGTTTGGCTTAGCCACTTATGCAGCCGAACAACGTATCAAAGAGATTGGTATCCGGAAAGTATTAGGGGCAAGTGTTATCAGCATTGTAAGCATGTTGTCTGCCGATTTTTTAAAGTTGGTTTGTATTGCCGCGGTAATTGCCTTCCCGGTTGCGTGGCTGGCAATGAATAAGTGGCTGGCTGATTTCGCTTACCGTATCCACATTAGCTGGTGGATATTTGTGATAGCAGGTATAACAGCATTCCTGATCGCGCTGTTTACGATTAGCTTCCAGTCCATCAAAGCGGCCATGATGAACCCGGTAAAGAATTTGAAAACAGAATGATAATAAATTGGCGTTTAATGTTTGTGGTTGAGTGACAATAGACATAAACCATAAACTACAAACTATAAACTTTCTTTATGTTTAAGAACTATCTCAAAATAGCCTGGCGGAACCTGATTAAAAACAAGGTTTATTCTGCGATCAACATTGGCGGGCTTGCTGTAGGCATGGCTTCGGCTATGCTGATCGCACTCTGGATTTATGATGAATTGAGCTTTAACAAATATCATCAGCATTATGAACGTATCGGCCGGATCCGGTCTGTTTCCACAGAGCCGTCAACGGGTGCAATTGAAGGGAGTCCTTTTATGCCCATCCCGATGGAACATGTACTGGAAACCAACTATCAGCATTTGTTCAGTAAAGTTCTTATATCCTGGGGGATAGGAGAATATACCTTGAGATTTGGCGGAGAGAAAAACCTGAACAGGACAGGACATTTTGTTGAGCCGGGTATCCTTGAGATGCTCTCTCTAAAGATGTTGAGGGGGAATTACGGGAGCTTAAAAGATCCGCATTCTATTGTTTTGTCAAAAACTGCTTCCGATGCGCTTTTTGGCGATCGTGACCCTATCAATCAAAGCCTCAAAATTGATAACAAAATGGATGTTAAGGTAACGGGTGTATACGAGGATTTACCCAGGAATTCATACTTTGGCGAAGTGCAATTCTTTTCTCCCTGGGATTTGTGGGTTTCCTCTAATGAATGGGTCAAAGAAAATGTAAACTTTTGGGGGAACACCTCTTTCGGTATCTACGTAGAACTCCAGCCGAATATTACTTTAGAAACGGCGCAGGCAGGTATTAAAGACTTTTATCTCAAAAATATGCCGGGAGATTTTTTTAAATCTATTGAGAAAAATAAGCCCGAGATCTTCGTTTACCCGATGAAACAATGGCATTTGTATTCTGATTTTAAGGACGGCCGGCCTGACGGAGGACGCATTACATTTGTTTGGCTTTTTGGTGTTATAGGTGGTTTTGTGTTGCTATTGGCCTGCATCAATTTTATGAACCTGGCTACAGCCCGCTCCGAAAACCGTGCAAAAGAAGTAGGCGTCCGCAAAGCCATAGGATCCCTCCGCGGGCAGTTGATCAGCCAGTTTTTTAGTGAATCATTTTTAGTGGTCATCCTATCCTTTGCTGTCTCCTGTGTATTCATCCTACTCTCTTTAGGATGGTTTAATAAGCTGGCAGACAAAGCAATTTCTTTGCCATTCAATAATCCTTACTTCTGGTTAAGCAGTATAGCTTTTATCGTATTCACCGGTATGCTGTCTGGCATTTATCCCGCATTTTATCTGTCTTCTTTTCAACCTGTTACAATCCTTAAAGGAACATTTAAAGTGGGCCGGTTTTCAACCCTCCCCCGGAAAGTGCTGGTGGTTGTACAATTTACAGTTTCCATCGTAATGATTATCGGAACTATTTTAGTGTACCGGCAGATTGAATATGGCCGAAATCGTCCTGTAGGTTATAACAAGGAAAGTCTGTTAACCATACCGCTGAATGATCCCAATTATAAAGGCATGTATGATGTGATCAGGAACGAGTTACTTAACACAGGAGTGGTATCCGGCATGGCCCTTTCCAACAGTCCGTTAACTGATATCTGGAACAGGTCGGGCGGATTTACCTGGCAAGGGAAAGACCCCGAATCTCCATCAGGTTTTAATACCATTCGCGTAACACACGATTTTGGTAAAATGATCGGCTGGAAAGTGATCGCCGGCCGTGATTTTTCAAAGTCGTATGCAACCGACTCAGCAGCAGTAATTTTAAATGAAACCGCCGCCAAATATATAGGGTTGAAAAGCCCAATCGGTGAATTTATTAAATCTGAAGACGGGAAACAAGCCTGGCAGATTATTGGGGTAACTAAAGACATGATCATTCAGTCGCCCTATGAACCTGTCAGTGGTTCACTCTATTTTTTAGACTTCAATAAATCTACACGGCAAATGACCATTAAAATCAAACCCACAGTCAGCGCCAGTGAAGCTTTGCCCAAGATAGCGGCCGTATTCAGAAAGCTGGTACCGTCTGCTTCTTTTGATTACCGGTTTGTAGATGAAGTATATGACAAAAAATTCAGCCAGGAACAACGGATCGGAAAGCTGGCTGCACTTTTTGCCGTATTAGCGATATTTATTTCCTGCCTGGGACTTTTCGGGTTAGCTTCTTTCGTAGCCGAACAACGCACCAAAGAAATCGGCATCCGCAAGGTATTGGGAGCCTCGGTAGCTAATCTATGGCAAATGCTCTCAAAGGATTTCGTAATTCTGGTATTCATTTCCTGCCTCATCGCTGCTCCGATCTCCTGGTATTGTATGAATAAATGGCTACAAAATTATACATACAGAACGGATATTTCGTGGTGGATATTTGTGGCGGCTGGAGCCGGAGCATTGATGATTACCCTGTTAACCGTGAGTTTCCAGGCCATCAAAGCAGCCATGTCCAACCCGGTGAAGAGTTTGAGAACGGAGTGAACCTCACCCCCCGGCCCCTCTCCCCGCTGAGGAGAGGGGTGCCTAAGGTCAGAGCGTGTGGCGTAAATTTAAGGAGGGGAAACACGAAAACTTAAGATGACGAGAAATGAAAAACAATCTGATCGTTCAGATATGCAGGGAATTATGCTAAGGATGATATGGAAGAATCAAAAGTTTGGAATGGTACTGTAGTACCGTCCCTCTACACGCTGTGGAGAGAGGAAAGGGGGTGAGCCATGTACGGCAATGTAACAGGCACCGTTCGTTTTCGGACGCTTTCTTTAAATGAATATTCTTAAAGTGTTTGTTTATAGATACTTATATGCTTGGCACAGGTATTGAAACATTTATATTGCAGGTTTCTTTACGGCTAAACACTCCCCATGCTGCATCTTTTTTTTAAAGCTATTTTTCGAAATCTCAGGAAGAATAAAACCTATAGCTTCCTCAATATTTTCGGATTGGCAACCGGCATCGCCTGCGCCGGCCTTATTTTTTTGTGGGTGGAAGACGAGGTGAATTACGATAGCTTTAATGCAAAGAAAGATGAATTATACCTTGTTCGGGTAAACCAGCTTTATGATACATACACGGCCACATTTTCTTCAACGCCGGGTGTAATGGGACCGGCTTTGCAGGCAGATATTCCGGAAATTACCAATACATGCCGGGTAACTGAAGAGCAAACTTCGCTCCTTTTTACTATAAGAGATAAACCGGTATATGCTTCAGGGAAATATACAGAGTCTTCACTGTTCAGCATGTTTACATTGCCTTTTGTACAGGGCAATGCAAAGAGCGCTTTTTCACAATTATACTCCTTAGTAATTACAGAGAAAACCGCCAAAAAATTCTTTGGCAATGAAAAAAATGTGCTGGGAAAAACAGTAAGGGTTGATAATAAGCAGAACTATGTGGTAACGGGAGTTTTAAAAGATATCCCCGAAAACGCTTCCCTGAAATTTGAATGGCTGGCGCCTTTTGACATTTTTTATCAGCAAAGTCCCTGGGCACGAACATGGGGAAATTTCTGCATCAACACCTATGTGGAACTAAAACCCGGAAGCAATCCTGCAGCAGTAAATAAAAAACTATACGATTATATTCAACAAAAACAGCAGGCAGAACAATCTGCAGTGCATGCTTTTTTATTCGGAATGAACAACTGGCATTTGTACAACCAGTTCGATAATGGCAGTCCAACCGGTGGGGGCCAAATACAATATGTACGCCTGTTCACTATCATTGCATGGATTATTCTTTTCATTGCCTGTATCAATTTTATGAATCTTGCCACAGCCCGCAGCGAAAAACGGGCAAGGGAAATAGGAGTAAGGAAAGTGCTGGGCTCGGGAAGAAAAAGATTGATCGGCCAGTTTATGGGTGAAGCATTGTGTATGGCGGTGCTTGCTGCGATTGGCTCCATTATCCTGATGTCTTTAGCATTACCTGCATTTAATGCCCTGGTTCAGAAAAATCTGTCGCTGGGTTTAAATAATCCAAATCATATAGCAGCATTATTGCTTATTACATTCATATGCGGATTGGTAGCAGGTAGTTATCCTTCTTTGTATTTATCATCATTCAACCCGGTATTTGTTTTAAAAGGAATAAAGTTAAAAACGGGCAGCGCTGCCTATATACGAAAAGGATTAGTAGTATTGCAATTCACTGTTTCCATTGTACTCATTATTGGAACAATTATTATTTACCGGCAAATTCAGCATGTAAAAAGCAGGAACCTCGGTTTTAATAAAAACAACCTGGTGCAGATGAGACTCCAGGGGGATATGCTGAAAAACTTCTCTGCCATCAAGCATGATTTAATAGCCACCGGCGCAATTGAAAATGTGGCCCTTGCTGATCATGAAACGATATACGATGGTAATAATACCGGCGACATTACATGGCCGGGCAAAGACCCCAACAGCAATATTCTTATTTCGCAACGATTGGTAAGCCCCGAATTTATTTCAGTTACAGGTATGCATATCAATGAGGGAAGAGACTTCGGTCCAACGGATGTAGTGGAGATGGGAAATGATTTCAGACCAAAAGATAGTAACCAGTTGTTCAATATTATCATTACAGAATCACTGGCAAAGCTGGTTACGAAAGGGAGTGCATTGGGCACAATGCTGCAGGTTCCGGGTCAAAAGGAAAATCAATATTTCAACCTGAAAGTAACCGGTGTGGTGGCAGATTATGTTTATGGCGATATGTATGGTAAATCAGACCCGGTGGTATTTTATTGTATACCACAGTTTACAAGTTTACTTTACCTGCGTACCAAAGCGCATGCAAACGCAGAACAGGCTTTGGCAAAAATAGAAGCCGTAATGAAAAAACACAACCCGGCCTATCCTTTCGAGTACAGGTTTGTAGATGATCAGTTCAACCAGATGTTCATCAATGAAATGCTGATCAGTAAATTATCGCGTGTATTTGCGGCGTTAACCATCATCATTTCATGCCTGGGGCTGTTTGGACTTGCAGCATATACCGCTGAAAGAAGAACAAAAGAGATCGGCATACGAAAAGTGCTGGGGGCAAGCGTTTCGGGTATTGCGGGGCTGCTATCCAAAGATTTCCTTCAACTGGTGCTGCTCTCCTGTCTTGTTGCATTTCCCTTTGCCTGGTGGATAATGACCAACTGGCTGCAGGGCTATGCCTACAGGATAAATATTGACTGGTGGATATTTTTAGCGGCCGGCTTTCTGGCAGTGATTATTGCCTTGCTTACGATCAGCTTCCAGGCAATAAAAGCGGCAGTGGCGAATCCGGTGAAGAGCTTAAGAACGGAGTGATACAAATGTGGGAAACCTGCCAGCCCAGTCTACCGGACAAGCAGGCGGCAGACTGGTTTGAAAATGAAGCGGTCGGTATGCGACGAAGGAGCGTCAGACCGCGGGTTAAATGTAAGAATATTAAACAATCGCTGAAAGCTAATGGCTGACAGCTCAAAGCTTACAACTATGTTCAAAAATTATTTCAAAACCGCCTGGCGGAACCTGGTAAGGAATAAGATTTATTCCATTATAAATATTCTTGGTCTGGCGCTTGGCCTGGCGGCATGCTTTTTTATATTCCAGTACGTAGCCTTTGAATCAAGCTACGACCGGTTTCATACTAACGCGCCGAACATATATCGTGTTCCCATCTCCTACTCAGGAAGTTTTGCCGATAATGGAACTTCTGTAACCAATCATCCCGCCCTGGGGCCGGCAATGAAAAGGGATTTTCCCGAAGTAATAGATTATGTAAGAATGGTAAACTTTGCTAATTTTTTTAAGTCGAGTTACATGGCTTATGAGGAAGAGGGAGGTAAGGGAATTAAGACATTTTATGAAACCAATATTTATTTTGTTGATTCTTCCTTTTTCAAGGTATTCTCTTTTCCTTTGATCCGCGGAGATAAAAATAATTGCCTGAAGGATCCTAACACTGTTGTGATTTCCGAATCGGTGGCGAAAAAATATTTTGGAGATAAAGACCCTTTAAACAAAACGCTCATCGCTAATGGATCGTTTCCCGCAAAAGTTACGGGCGTTTTTGCCGATCCGCCGGAAAACTCACATATAAAGTTCAATGTACTGTTTCATTTTGATGGATGGGGAGCTGACGAAAACTGGAGATGGCCGGAATGGTACACCTATGTATTACTTGCGCCGGGAACGGATACCAAAAAACTGGAAGCGAAATTCCCCGCTTTCATTGATAAATACCTTGGTAATATCATGAAAGAGTTCAACTTCGGGTCTTCTTTTCAACTGCAGCCGCTAACCGATATTCACCTTACATCTCATTTTAATAAAGAAGCCGAAATAAATGGCAGTGAAAAGGAAGTTTTTTTCCTTTCTGTTATAGGTGTGTTCATTTTGCTGATTGCCTGGACGAACTATATCAATCTTTCTACCGCCAAATCAATGGAAAGGGCCAAGGAAGTAGGCATACGGAAAGTATCCGGCGCCATGAAAAAACAACTTATGATACAATTCCTGCTGGAGTCATTTATCATCAATGTAATGGCGTTAATTGTTACCGTTGTAATCATTATTGGCACCCTGCCCTGGTTTAACCGGTTCATTGGTAAAAATATCAGTGAGGGATTTTTCACACAAGGCATGGGAAGCCACCCTTCCTTCTGGTTGTATACTCTCGGAACTTTTCTCCTGGGCGCCATCCTGGTAGGGGCTTATCCCGCGTTTATATTGTCCTCTTTTAATCCTGTAAAGGTATTGAAAGGGCTGATCATAAAATCAAAAATGAACCTGTCGCTCAGGCGTGTGCTGCTTTTTTTTCAATTTTTTCTTTCCATCATGCTGATTGCCGCCACACTGGTTGTATTCAATCAACTGAACTTTATGCGCAGAGGCGATCTGGGTTATAAGACAGATCAGACACTAGTTATCAAACTGCCTGCTATATCTGATTCAACAAATGAATCCAAACTGAATTATTTTAAACATGAAGTATCAAGAGTGTCCTCTGTATTGAATACAACGTATACTTCAGAAGTGCCCGGCCGGTCAATCGACTTTCATAACACTGTAAGAAAAAGCAGCCTGGATAAACAACACAATTTCAATACCTATTTTATAAGCGTCGATCATGATTTTTTAAATACTTACCAGGTACCGATGACGGAAGGAAGCGGTTTTTCGCCTGCGGACAGCTCAGGAATTTATAATTGGGGACTACCGGGAATCTTCGGACAAGACAGGGATTTAAAGGTTTTGGTAAACGAAAAGCTTGCAAAAAGTTTGGGGTATAAATCGGCGAAAGAAACGCTGAATCAAAGGATCGTATTTAACTTTGGATTGGGAGAATACTATGCTACCGTTAAAGGAGTGGTTAAGAATTTTCACCAGCGTTCACTGAAAGAAACATACGATCCGATTTTGTTTTATTACCCGAGCTATTCTTCCGTCCTGCCCTGGAATTATGCATCGGTTGGCATGAATACAACTGATCTCAATAAGAGTCTTTCAGGCATAGAATCTGTGTTTAAAAAGGCATTTCCAGGAACGCCGTTCGAATCGTTTTTTCTTGATGATTATTTTAACAGTCAATACCAGGCCGATCAACGTTTGGGCAATGTGTTTGGATTATTCGCTTCGCTGGCCATTGTTGTTGCGTGCCTGGGGTTACTCGGACTTTCAGCTTTTATAATAAAGCTGCGTACCAAAGAGATCGGCATACGTAAAGTACTGGGTGCGCCGGTTTCCAGCGTGTTGCTGCTTGTTTCAAAGGATTTTATCAAACTGGTTTGCCTGGCGGCTGCTATAGCTGTGCCGGTTATTTTCTGGGCGGCAAATGAATGGTTGAAGAATTACGCGTTCCATGTCAAATTAAGTTGGTTCATGTTTATTATGCCGCCGCTGATGTTGCTGCTGATAGTGCTGGTGACAGTTTGTTTGCAGAGTTTGAAAGCGGTGATGGCAAACCCTGTGAAATCATTGAAAACGGAGTAGAGCCCCTCACCCCCGGCCCTCTCCCCGCTGGGAGAGAGGGGTGCCTTAACTCTTAACAGTTTGAAAAATAGTAAGAGTGGCAAGCTGAAGATCGAAAGAACATGAGAGTATGAAAGTGTGAAAATATGTAGACGCCTGTCCGGATTTATTTTGTAGATGATGTGGAAGAACAAAAAGCTTGGCTCTGTTTTACAGCACCGCTCCCTCTCTGTTGTACGGGGAGGGAGAAGGAGGGTGAGGCTTAAAAATGTGAAAATTTAAAGAATGTGGAAGTATGGAAATAAATTTTAAAATGGTAGCGGTCGGTACGCGACCAAAGGAGCGTCAGACCACGGTTTAATGTAGAGAATGTGAGAATATGGAAATTTTAAATGTAAATCAGAGATCACAAAATCATACATCAGCAATCAATAAATCAGCAATCATAAATAACGCTTTATGTTCAAAAATTATTTCAAAACCGCATGGCGTAATCTTGTTAAGAACAAGCTGCATTCCTTCATCAATATTGCAGGGCTTTCTATTGGCATGGCCGTTACGTTAATCATCGGGTTGTGGGTGTGGAATGAATTGTCGTTTGACAAATACCACAAGAGCTATGAGCGTATCGGCCAGGTATGGCAGTTTGTGCGTTTTACCGAAGAAAAATCATCTTATAATTCAGTGCCGATACCGGTGGCGGAAGAATTACGCAGCAAATACCCGGCTGTAGAGGCCGCCTGCGTTACCACCTATAACCGGGATGTGATATTGAGCGCTGACGGAGATAAAAAAATTGTAAAGAGCGGGATGTATGTGCAGCCCGGTTTTCCCGGCATGATGACGGTAAAAATGCTGGAAGGATCGGCGGGCAGCCTGCAGGACATGCATTCCCTATTGTTGTCTGCATCAATGGCCAATATACTTTTTGGCGCCGAAAGCCCGATGAACAAAACCGTCCGGCTGGACAACAGTACAGATGTAAAAGTGGCCGGGGTGTATGAAGATTTCCCCGGCAACAGTTCGTTCAAAGATGTATTTTTCTTAGCGCCCTGGGAATTGTTCACAAGTTTGAACGGTTATGCAAAGTACGCCTCAGATCAATGGGATGAAAATTCCTTCCAGGTTTTTGTTCAACTGAAAGAAGGCGCTGATTTCGCTAAGTCATCATCCGCCATTAAAGACATGCGGATGATAAGGGACAATCCGCCCAAGTACAAGCCGGAATTTTTTATACATCCAATGAGTAAATGGCATTTGCACGGAAATTTTGCAAATGGAGAGAATACAGGCGGATTGATCCGTTATGTACGACTGTTCGGCATAGCCGGTATTTTTGTATTGCTGCTGGCCTGCATCAATTTTATGAATCTGAGTACGGCCCGCAGTGAAAAAAGAGCCAAAGAAGTGGGTATCAGAAAAACGATTGGTTCTGCAAGAAAGCAGTTGCTGTTCCAGTTTTTCAGCGAGTCGGTACTGGTATCTTTTATCGCTTTTCTTCTCTGCTTATTGCTTGCACAATTGTCCATGCCTTTTTTCAACCGGTTGGCCGGCAAAGAAATGGCCATTCCCTGGAACAATATGTATTTCTGGTTACCGGCGCTTGGCTTTTGTTTACTCACCGGATTAATAGCCGGAAGCTATCCTGCTTTCTACCTTTCATCATTCAAGCCCATAAAAGTGCTCAAAGGAACGTTCAAAGCCGGGCGACTGGCTTCATTGCCAAGAAAAGCGCTGGTTGTTTTTCAGTTTGCGGTTTCCTGCATATTAATCATCGGCACTATGATCGTTTACCGGCAAATTCAGTATGCCAAAGACCGGTCTGCCGGTTACAACAGCAATGGTCTTATTGAAGTATCCATGCGAACGCCGGATATACTGAAAAATTATGAAGTGCTGCGGACAGCGCTTTTGGGCACGGGAGATGTAAAAAATGTTTCCCGGTCCATGGGTTCTGTAACAGACGACTACGGCGGTACTACGGCGGTAGGTTGGAAAGGAAAAGCGCATGGCACACAACCCCTGCTGATTTCCAACAAAGTGACGCATGATTACGGCGAAACAATCGGCTGGAATATATTGTCCGGAAGAAATTTTTCCAGGAATTTTTCCACGGACACAGCAGCTATTATTTTAAACCAGTCTGCTGTGGGACTGATGGGATTCAAAAACCCGCTGGCTGAAACAGTTAAACTTGCCGGCAAAGATTATAGAGTGATCGGTGTGGTGAGCGATATGATAAAATTTTCACCATTTAATAAAGTAAACCCTTCATTGTTTACTATTGACCCGAATGCAACAAATATCATAAATATCCGAATTGCCTCACAGATACCTATTGGCAATGCATTGTCAAAAATTGAAACGGTTTTTAAAAAGTATGACCCGGCAGTGCCGTTTGAGTACAAATTTGTGGATGAAGAATATGCGACTAAATTTTCAAATGAACTTAGGATTGGAAAACTTGCGGGAATCTTTGCTGCCCTTGCCATTCTTGTTTCATGTCTTGGTCTTTTTGGACTGGCCTCATTCGTTGCGGCGCAACGCACAAAGGAGATAGGCGTGCGCAAAGTGCTGGGTGCATCCGTATTTAATGTATGGAATTTATTGTCGAAAGACTTCATAATGCTGGTGACACTTTCGTTTCTTATTGCATTTCCACTGGCATACTACTTCATGCACAATTGGTTACAAAACTATGAATACCGAACAACCATATCGTGGTGGGTTTTTGCATCGGCGGGTATCGGTGCATTGTTGATCACCTTAGCTACGGTTAGCTTCCAGGCCATCAAAGCGGCAGTGGCTAACCCTGTGAAGAGCTTGCGAACGGAGTAACCCTCACCCCCCACCCAACTGAACGTCGTTCGTCCGCCCGGATGACGCCAGTCGGACGGGGGCGGGCCCGGCCCCTCTTCACGGAGTGGTGAGAGGTGTCTAAATTTATAACAGGTTGAGTAAATGTAAGAGGTGAGGCTGAGCCTTAAAGAAGAATGTGAAAGTATGGAAACCTAAAATGGAAGCGGTCGGTACGCGACGAAAGGAGCGTCAGACCGCGGTTTAATGTAGAGAATGTGAGAATATAGAAATTTTAAATGTAAATCAGAGATCACAAAATCATAGATCAGAAATCAGCAATTCAGCTATCATAAATAACGCTTTATGTTTAAAAATTATTTCAAAACAGCGTGGAGAAATCTTTTTAGAAACAAAGGGTTTTCTATTACAAACATTCTTGGCTTAACCATTGGTATTTCATGCACCACCTTTATTTTATTATGGGTGTATGATGAGCTTACCTACGACAGGTTTCAAAAGAACTATGATAACATTTACCAGGTTATTGCCAACCGTGATTTTAATAACCAGGTTTTTACCGACAGAAGCATGGCGCTTCCGCTTGCAAGAGCGCTTGAAAATAGTTCTCCGCAAATAAAACATGCTGTTGTTACTACTTACCAGCAACAAAATATTCTTGCTTATAACAACAAAAAAATAAAGAAAGATGGTTATGTTGCAAGCGATCATTTCTTTGACATTTTTACATGGCAGTTTGTTAAAGGCAATGCAGCAACAGCGCTGAAAGATCCGCATTCTATTGTTCTTACAGAGGATGCAGCGAAAGCTTTTTTTGGAAATGAAGATCCTATTAATAAAGTACTTACAATTGATAATAACCAGACAGCAAAAGTGAGTGCTGTAGTTAAACATGCACCAGGCAATTCTACTTTTCAGTTTGATTGGATAAGACCTTTTAACTATGATGATCCTGGTACAAAACAATCCATGAACGAATGGATAAATTCTTCATGGAATATATTTCTGTTAACGGTACCTCAGGCTGATACGGCTTTATTGAATAAGACCGTTACTAAAATAAAAAGAGAACATGGAAACGATGAGATCAGCAGCTATTTTGTTTTCCCCATGAATCACTGGCATTTGTACAGCGATTTTGAAAATGGCAAGAATATCGGCGGCATGATTGAATATGTGCGCCTGTTTTCTATTATCGCTGTTATTATTTTGCTGATAGCCTGCATCAACTTTATGAATCTTTCTACTGCAAGAAGTGAAAAACGCGCAAAGGAAGTCGGGATAAGAAAAACACTTGGTTCAAATAGAAAACAATTATTATTCCAGTTTTTCTGCGAATCATTCATCCTGACATTGATTGCTTTTGTGCTGGCTATTGTTGTTGTTATATTATTGTTACCGCTGTTTAATGCAATGGTTGACAAACACCTTTCGTTAAATGTAATGCAGCCCGTATTCTGGGTTATGGCTTCGGGCACTATTTTATTTACTGCATTTGTTGCAGGTAGCTATCCCGCATTATATCTTTCTTCTTTCAATCCGGTAAAAGTTTTAAAAGGAACAATTGTAGCAGGCAGAAAAACAATATTGCCAAGGCATGTGCTGGTTACTTTACAATTTGCAATTTCTATTTTATTGATATCTGCCACCATCATTGTTTACCAGCAAATACAACATGTTAAAGGTCGCGACATGGGTTATAACCCCAACGGTCTGGTGATGATTCCGTCAACACCTGATACGGATAAAAATTTTGCAGTTATCAGGAATCAATTATTGTCTTCTGGAATAATTACAAATATCACAAGAACCTCATCTCCTATTACAGAAATTTGGTGGAATACCGGCGCACCGGATTACGATGGCAAGCCTGCCAATTCACAAATTATTATGGGTGGGCTGGCAACTGACGTTGATTTTTCGAAAACGATGAATGTGAAAATGTTGCAGGGACATGATTTTACAGGAACGCCTGCAGACTCAACTTCTATGATTTTAAATAAAGCTGCGGTTGACGCGATGAAACTAAAAAATCCGGTCGGTATGCAAATGCGGTATGGAAAAACATATACGGTGATTGGTGTTATTGATAATGTGATTATGACTTCGCCTTTTGAACCGGCTTATCCAATGTTGATGGTTTATGAAAACCGCAGCTCCGGCATGAACACCATGCGCATTAAAGCAGGAGTGCCGGCACAAAAGGCAATTGCATTTTTAGAAGCTGCTTTTAGAAAAAACAATCCTTCTGTGCCGTTTGAATACAAGTTTGTTGACCAGGAGTTTCAAAAGAAATTCTTAACTGAAAAACTGATTGGTAAACTCACTAATATTTTTTCTGCATTGGCCATTTTTATTTGTTGTCTTGGTCTTGCTGGTTTGGCATCTTTTACAATTGAAAAACGTTTCCGCGAAATTGGTGTGCGTAAAGTATTAGGGGCAAGTGTTCAGCAATTGCTGATGCTGATATCAAAAGAATTTTTAAAACTGGTTGTAATTGCATTTGTAATTGCCATGCCGCTTACTTATTGGCTAATGAGTAACTGGCTCGACAAATATAATTATCGTATTACCATCAGTTTATGGCTTTTCTTTATTGTGGGTATCGCTATGTTCCTCTTAACATTGATAGTAGTGAGTTTAAATACAGTAAGAGTGGCATCAGGCAGCCCGGTAAAGAGCTTGAAAACGGAGTAAGGACAAATGTGAGAATGTGGAAACCTGCCTGCCGGCAGGTGTGAAAATAAAAGCGGTCGGTACGCGATCAAAGGAGCGTCAGACCGCGGGTAAATGTGAGAGATGTAGTAATGTGAAATCAGACATGACAAAATCAGAAATCATAAATCTTCTTCTATGCTCAAAAACTATTTAAAAATCGCATGGCGTTCTCTTGTTAAAAACCGGGTTACTGCTATTATTAACATATTGGGGCTTTCCGTAGGAATTAGTGCAGCGCTCATCATTTTTATGGTGGTACATTATAATTTTAGTTTTGACCGGTTTGTTCCTGGCAGAGACTATGTATATAGAATAGTTACTGAAGGAGAGGGTTGGAACAATAGCGGCGTGCCTGTACCTTTCCATACTGCATTACATAATATTTCAGGTGTTGCAGGCGTAACGCCAATACTTAATTATTCCGATAAGGTTAAAATAAGCATAAACGAGGGGAACAATACCGAGCCGAAATTGTTCAGGAAACAAACGGATGTGGCGTTTACCAATATGGAGTACTTTAAAATATTTCCACATAAATGGATAGCCGGCAATCAGCAAAAGGCTTTAGGTAACCCTTATTCAATCGTTATAACTAACAGCAGAGCAAAGCAATATTTCCCGGATTTGAAACCTGAAAATGTAATTGGTAAAACAGTTATACTTAATGATACTATTACTACAACCGTAACTGGTATCGTAAATGACCTGGAAGTCAATAGCGATTTTGATAAAATGATTTTTGTTTCCCTCCCAACAGCCACCCTGGGAAATTTGAAAGACTATTTTAATTGGAAGCACTGGGATAACACTAATTCAAGCTTTCAAACCATCATAAAACTTTTGCCGGGAATAAAGCCAGAGCAAATTAATAACCAGCTCGCAAAAGTTTTTAAGGAACGTGATCCTGGCAATACTAAAACGATTCACAGACTTCAGCCATTAAGTGATGTGCATACCAATCCTGTATTTGGAGGATCCGCTAATCCTGAAACGATGCGCAACCTGGTGATTTTAGGCGCTTTTCTATTGCTGCTGGGAGCAATCAATTTCATTAATTTATCCACTGCGCATGCATCGGAACGATCAAAGGAAATTGGTATTCGGAAAACATTAGGCAGCACGAAAAAGCAAATTGTTTTCCAGTTTCTGTCAGAAACATTTTTGCTAACTGTACTTACCGCTTTGTTGGCGATTGTTCTTATACCTTTATTGCTGAAAGGGTTTGAAGGTTTTGTTCCCGAAGGTTTACATTTTAATTATTTTCTGCAACAACCCTTTGTATGGCTGTTTTTACTGGTATTGATTATAGCGGTAAGTGTTTTGTCCGGTTTGTATCCTGCATTTGTATTAACAACATTTAAACCTGTATTGGCTTTAAAAAGCAATTTGCCGGCAGGAGATAATATATCCAGAGGTGTATTGTTGCGTAAAACTTTAATTGTATCACAGTTTGTAATAGCACAGGTGTTTATTATAGGGGTGTTTGTAGTGAATAAGCAAATACGATTTTCGCTGCAAAAAGATATGGGTTTCAGAAAAAATGCTATCATCAATTTCTATCCGCCATTTGATTGGTATAATCCCAACAATAAAAAATTTTTATTGAAAGATGCCCTATCTAAAATACCGGAAATACAAAAGCTTAGTTTTGGTAATCAGTCTCCTGCTTTTAATGGATATATGACGAGTAGTATTACTTATAAAGAAAATAACAAGAATCAGGAGATAACAGTTAATACGAGGAATGGCGATACTTCTTTTTTAAGTGTGTATGATATTAAATTGCTTGCGGGCAGGAATATTTTATTAACTGATACTGCAAATGAGCTTCTTGTTAATGAAACATTATCAAAGCAATTGGGATTTAAAGAACCATCAGATGCAGTTGGGCATTTTGTGTTTTTTAATGGTGCACCTAAACCCATTGTTGGCGTAATGACTGATTTCAATTTGCAATCTGTAAGAAATAGTATTAATCCTCTTATATATTATGCATCTCCCAAGAATGCCTATGTTATGCATATAGCATTACAACCTGACCCGGCAACCTGGAAAACAGCAATAAGCAAAATGGAGAAAGCCTGGAAGCAGATATATCCCGATCAGGATTTTGAGTATACCTTCCTGGATAAAACAATTGAAAATTTTTATAAAGAAGATCAGCAACTTTCAAAACTATTGACCTGGTCGGCAGCGGTAGCGCTATTTATAAGTTCCCTTGGATTATTAGGACTAGTAATCTTCATTACCAATAAACGGATAAAAGAAATAGGAATTCGAAAAGTATTAGGTGCTTCAGTGCGACAGATTATTGCTTTGCTTTCAACAGATTTTGTCAAATTACTCATACTTGCATTTATTATTGCTACGCCAATTGCATGGTGGCAAATGCATGGATGGCTGCAAAATTTTGCATACCGAACTAATTTAAGCTGGTGGATATTTTTGGTTAGTGGAGTAATCATGATTGTTATTTCACTTATTATTTTGGGCATAAGAGCCGGGAGTGCGGCAGTGGAAAATCCAGTGAAATTATTACGAACGGAGTGAACCTCACGCCAGCTCGAAAGAATCATTCTGGCGGGGCTCAGGCGGGTGGGCGACTGAACAGGCGGGTGAAAATCAACAATCAATAAATCAGACATCATAAATAACACTTTATGTTCAAAAATTATTTCAAAACTGCCTGGCGGAACATGGTTCACAACAAAGCATTCTCGGCCATTAATATTTCAGGACTGGCGCTGGGGATAACCTGCAGCCTGCTGATCATGCTTTGGGTACAGGATGAGCGGAGCATTGATGGCTTTCATGCCAATAGCAGTCGTTTGTACCAGGTATATGAGCGACAGCACTACGATGGTAAAGTGGAAGCCGGCTATTCAACGCAGGGACTGCTTGCGGATGAGCTTAAAAGAGTAATTCCTGAAATACAATATGCCAGCGGGTTGGAATATGCAGCAGCACCGGGCGCGCTCAGTACTTTTGAAGTGGAAACAAGGATCAATAAAATGAGTGGATTTTTTGCAGGCGCTGATTTCTTCAGCATGTTCAGCTTTCCTTTACTGGAAGGAAAACCGGAATCAGCTTTGAATACGCCCGAAGGCATTGCTATTTCGCGAAAAATGGCCGAACTGTTTTTTGGAAGCCCGGAAAAAGCTATTGGCCAAGCCATCCGTTACGAAAACAAAGATGAATTGCAGGTAACTGCTGTGTTTGAAAATACACCTTCCAATTCTTCAATGCAATTCGATTTTTTGAGAAGCTGGAAAGCTTTTGTAAAAGAGAATGCCTGGGTAAACAATTGGGGAAACACAAGTCCTTCCACCTATGTGCAACTAAGCGCCGGTGCTGATCCCCTGAAAGTAAAAGCCAGGATCAAAGATTTCGTTTACAATTACAGGCAAAAAGAAAAAGGTTTTGTAGTGGAGCTGGATTTGCAGTCTTACCCTGAAAAATACCTTCATTCTTCTTTTAAAAACGGCAAAATTGATGGTGGACGCATAGAATATGTGCGCCTGTTTACGCTTGTAGCTGCTTTTATTTTGTTAATTGCCTGCATCAATTTTATGAACCTGGCAACTGCCCGTTCTGCCAAACGATCTAAGGAGGTGGGTGTTCGAAAAGTTATTGGCGCCTCAAGGTATGCTTTGATCGGTCAGTTTACAGGAGAAGCAATGTTACTGACATGTATTTCAGTTTTAATTGCCGTTATTTTGGTAGCGCTGCTGCTGCCGGCCTTTAATACGCTTACCGGCAAACAATTATACGTACCCATTACTAAACCCTTTTTCTGGACATCTTTAGCGGGATTGCTATTGGTTACAGGCCTGGTAGCGGGTAGCTATCCTGCATTTTTTCTCTCCTCGCTTAAACCTGTAAAGGTGCTAAAAGGTAGTTTGACATTTAGCTGGAGCGCAATATTTTTCCGTAAGGCGCTGGTGGTTTTCCAGTTTGCCCTCTCTATTGTATTTATTGTAGGTATGATTGTAATTTATAAGCAGATGAATTATGTTCAGACAATAAACCTCGGTTATGACCGGGAAAACCTGGTATATATTCCTATAGAAGGCGACCTGGTTAAAAACTATGCACAGTTTAAAGAAGAAGCAGGCAAAATACCGGGCATCCTCAGCATTTCAAAAATGAGAAATTCACCAACCGTAATTGAACACCATACCAGCAGCATCGGGTGGCCGGGCAAAGACCCCAATCTTACCGTGTCATTTTCCGATGGCGTAGTGGGTTATGATTTTGTAAAAACAATGAAATTAGAGTTAAAAGATGGGCGTGATTTTTCCAGGGACTTTGGAACAGATTCCGCAAGTTTTCTGCTGAATGAAACAGCCGCGGCAAAAATGGGATACAAGGACCCTGTTGGTCAGCCTGTGTCATGGGGCAACCGTCCAGGTAAGATCATTGGCGTACTTAAAGATTTTCATTTCAATTCCATACACCAGTCCATCGAACCCCTGATCTTACGATTGGACGAAAACTGGGGCTGGGGCACCATACTGGTTCGTGCCGGGGCAGGCAAAACCAAAGCAACCATTACCGGACTGGAAAAAATAGGTAAATCATTAAATCCAAAATTTCCTTTTACCTACCAGTTCTCCGATCTTGAATATATGAAATTGTATAAAAGCGAGCAGGTTGTCAGCAAACTATCCAATTACTTTGCCTTCCTGGCTGTTTTTATTTCCTGCCTGGGTTTATTGGGTTTAGCAATGTTCACTGCCGAACAACGTACCAAAGAAATTGGCGTACGCAAGGTGCTGGGCGCATCCGTTCCCAATATTATTGCGCTGTTATCCTCTTATTTTATAAAACTGGTTTTGGTCGCCATACTCATCGCCTCTCCCATAGCATGGTACGCGATGAACAGGTGGCTGCAGGGCTTTGCCTATAAAATTGATATAATATGGTGGATATTTGCACTTGCCGGTTTGCTCACCATTGGCGTGGCGTTGTTAACAGTGGGCTATCAAAGCATCAAAGCGGCTGTGGCAAACCCTGTAAAGAGTTTGAGAACGGAATAGGATGTCTGATGTTTGATTTAAAAATAAAATCAGACATCACAGATCATCAAATCAGAAATTTTTTAAACCAAACTGTGGCTCATCCCCGCCTGAACAGTCAGCTGAAAATCAGCAATCAATAAACTTGTCCGCCGTGGCGGATCAGATATCATAAATAAAACTTCATGCTAAAAAATTATATTAAAATCGCCTGGCGGAATATTACAAAAAGCCGTTTTCATGCCCTGGTAAATATTTCAGGATTATCGGTGGGCATTGCTTTTACATTGCTTATTGGCGCATATGTATGGAGTGAACTGAATGTGAACAGTGCATTAAAGAACCTTAACCGGCAGTATATACTGCAAAGCAAATGGAAAAATCCCAACCAGGGACTTGAACTTACCACGGTTGGCCCACTGGCTAAGGCGCTAAGGGAAACGTACCCCCACCTTGTGGCCAACTACTACCGCTGGGATGGCATTACATCGAATGTATCTAAGGGAGATAAGGTTTTTAGGGAAGGGCTGCAGGTTGGCGACAGCACGATGTTAAGCATGTATGGATTCAGTGTGCTGCATGGCAATACGAAAACAGCTTTTGATGATCCTTTTTCAGTGGTTATCACCGCGGAAAAAGCGATCAAATATTTTGGCAAAACAGATGTGACAGGAGAAACACTGTCTATAGAAAATTTTTCAGGAGCGAAGCATGATTTCATGATAAGTGCTGTATTAAAGAGCCCTGCAAAAAATTCTGTAACGATGCTCAACGATAATAACAATAACCAATTCTATATATCGGCCAATAACATCAGTTATTTTGGCCGAAATATGGACTGGCCTAATTTTTATATTGTAGGTTATATTGAGCTTCAGAAAGGTGTTTCACCGATTGAACTGGAAAAGCCGATGCAGCATTTGTTAAAACAAAATGCGCCACCGGGAGTTGCGGAAAACCTTACTCCCTATATTGTTCCTTTAAACCAATATTACTTAGATGCCAATAACGGGTTGATCAAAAAAACCCTGTTTGCCTTATCCGGCATAGCATTCTTTATACTGCTGATGGCCATTGTAAATTTTATAAATCTATCGGTGAGCAAATCAGCGGCGAGGATGAGAGAGATTGGCATTCGTAAAGTATTGGGTGGCGTAAGGAGGCAATTGATTGTTCAGTTCCTGGTGGAGTCGGTAATCACTGTTCTCTTTTCTACAATAGTAGCAGTCTTTTTATATATAGCAACCTGTAACCTGTTCAGCAATATACTGGGCAAAGAAATTCCTTCTTTAAATGCCTTTCCATTATACTTCATTTTTATTCCGGCTATATTAATTGTATTGATCGGGTTCCTGGCAGGCATCTACCCTTCTTTTGTTTTATCTTCTCTTAAAGCGGTTGAATCCCTTAAGGGCAAGCTGGGAGCAGTAAAAGACAATGTTTTGTTGAGAAAGTTATTGATCGGTTTCCAGTTTGGCACGGCAGCGCTTGTTTTTATTTGCGCTTATATTATTACGGAACAAATGCAGCTTTTTTTTACAAAAGACTTAGGATACAATAAAGACTATATCGTGTCTGCCCAGTTGCCACGCGACTGGTCACGGCCCGGAGTTGATAAAATGGAAACAATCCGCAGCCAGTTTGCAGCAATGCCGCAGGTTAGTAATGCCGCACTGTCTTATGAAGTGCCGGACGATAACAATGCCGGGCAGGTTACACTGTACAGGATCGGTTCCGATTCTGCCCATGCTGTTTCTTCACAACAATTCACCACAGATGAATATTACAGGTCCACTTTTAATATCCCGATGGCCGCCGGAGAATTTTTTGGAAAGGAAGGCGGGCTGGTGGATGCAACTAAAATCGTTATCAATGAAAAGCAGGCTAAGGCCTTGGGCTGGAACGATCCACAAGATGCCATTGGTAAAGGAGTAGTTTTCCTGGGATTTAATGGTTACAAAGCTGCAATAGCAGGTGTTACAAAGGATTTCAATACCGGCTCATTGCAAAAAGCGATTCCGCCGGTTACATTCGTGCATGTTAAAACCAATACTATTTTCAGATTCCTGTCTTTCAAACTGCGGGCTGGCAATGTACGTGAATCCATAGCGGCTTTGCAGCAAAAATGGTCTGTGCTTTTGCCAGGCACTGCATTCGACTTTACATTTATGGATGATACCATCAAAAAATTATATACAACAGAAATACAATTACAGCAGGCGTCTTATACCGCTGCTCTGCTGGCGCTTGTTATTGTATTGCTTGGCGTGCTGGGCCTAATATCTTTAAGCGTACAAAAAAGGATAAAGGAAATCGGTATCCGGAAAATACTGGGATCTTCGGTTTCGGCCATTATTGCCTTGTTTGTAAAAGAATTTCTGTCAATCGTGTTAATAGCCGGTTTGGTGGTTTGCCCGCTTGCCTATATATTAATGAACAGTTGGCTGAATGCATACGTTTATCGGGTAGCCATAACCGGCATACCATTTATGGCATCTCTTGTTTTTATTGGCGCAGTTACGATACTGATCATTGTAGCCCGCACCTATAAAGCTGCTATGGATAACCCGGTGAAGAGCCTTCGCACCGAATAGCTACGGCTCTCAAAGAGCGTTTGAAAACGGAGTGAAGTTAATTTGAAAATGAGATGATTTGAAAATTGAAAATGAGCGGCCGCCACACAACGAAGGAGCGTCAGACCGCGAATACGGGATTATGTAAAATGTTTAAATTGCTGAAAGCTGATTCGCCACGGCGGACAAGTTGCTGACGGAAAGCTAACTACTGACAGCTCAAATCATACAATTATGTTAAGAAACTATTTTAAAATCATTCTTAGAAACCTGAAAACCCAAAAAGTCTTCTCCGCCATAAATCTTCTTGGGTTAACCGTTAGCCTCACGGCTGTAATATTTATATCGCTGTATATACGGTACGAGTTGTCTTACGACAAATATTTACCCACATCCGGTAATGTTTACAGGCTTTATACTGAAAATACCCGGTTAAAGGAGGATGCCAATAAACTGCAATTGCCAACCGGCCTGGCAGAAATGCTTAAAAAGGAGTTCCCCGAAGTGAAGGAGTTCGTGCAGATAAACCAGGGAAAACAGGAATTTATAGGGAAAAACGGAAATATAAAAGTCGGCACGCTTGATGCCGGCAATAATTATTTCACCATATTTCCTTTCACCTTTATTGCAGGTAACCCACAGCAGGCGTTATCGGAAAAAAATTCGATTGTTCTTACCGAATCTGCTGCTAAAAAAATATTTGGCAACACCAACCCTTTGAACCAGGTATTAATGAATACCCAAAATGAACCATTTACCGTAACTGCTATTGTAAAAGACATCCCGGCTAATACTCATTTTGAAGCAGAGGCTATTGTTAATTTAAGCTATCCCTGGGCCTTAAAGCCGCTCAACTGGAAAGCCTATTCCGGTATATACCAATATGTATTATTAGGAGATAACGTTGAAGCAGGGGCGCTGCAAAAAAAGTTTAAGTCTGTTTATGAAAAATATGCTTTTCCTAAAGATATACAACTTGTTTTGCAACCGGTAACAGCTATCCACCTGCACTCCAATTTCAGTGGTGAATTATCTGTAAACTCCGATATCCGGTATATCTACATTTTCGGACTGGCAGCACTGCTGCTATTGTTTCTTGCAGGCATCAATTACATCAATCTCTCAACTGCCCGTTCGCTGCACCGTGCAAAAGAAACAGGTATCAGAAAAGTACTGGGCGCCCAAAGAAAAGGGATTATCATACAATTCCTTTCGGAAACAATCCTGTTTTTCCTTTTAGCAACCATCGCCTCAATTGTATTAACAATTATTTTTTCTGCTTTCATTGCGGGAATATTACACATTAACCCGGATGTTTTTACAGCATTTGATACCGCTTCGCTCCTTGTTTTTTTGGGAGGAATATTATTTTTTGGAGTGATAGCAGGGCTTTATCCTGCATTTTACTTATCAAAACAAGCGCCTGCATTCATTATAAAAGGGATAATGAGCAGAAACGCATTTAATGTAATATTAAGGAAAGCATTAGTGGTGTTTCAATTTGGGGTTTCCATCTTCTTCATCATTGTTACCATTACCATTTTTCAGCAACTCCGCTTCATTCAGCATAAAAAACTGGGCTTCGATAAGGAACAATTACTGATGATCGCCTTTAACAGGTATGGCAAAAATGTAGAAATATTTAAAAACAGGCTGCAGCAAAATCCTGCTATTAAAAATATATCCATTTCTTCATGGAGCCCCGGTATAGGTTATGGAGGCAGCGGAAGCTGGGACGACC
The DNA here is from genome assembly GCF_009192765.1 of Agriterribacter humi. Classification (GTDB taxonomy): domain Bacteria; phylum Bacteroidota; class Bacteroidia; order Chitinophagales; family Chitinophagaceae; genus Agriterribacter; species Agriterribacter humi. Next base: position 126,263 of record NZ_VOHQ01000005.1, read on the forward strand.
AGGCGGATTCATCTAAAAAGATTTCGGTAGACATGATGTTTACAGATGTTCATTTTATAAAAAGCATGGGTATTGAGCTCATTGCAGGAAGGGACTTTTCTGAAAAGCATCCTTTGGACACATTAGAACCGTCGGGAAATAAAAAATTAACCGGGGAAGCTTTTCGAAAAGCGTTAAGCGACAGGTCGCTCATTTTAAATGAAACCGCTGTTAAAGTATTGGGGTTACAACTACCTGTAGTGGGAACGCGGCTCAGTTATCCCGCATTACAGGGCACCGTAATTGGCATAGTAAAAGATTTCAACGGGCTTAGCCTCCATCATAAAGTAGCTCCTTTAGCATTAAGGGCAGAAGGCAACATGACAAGCGGCTATACTTTTATTCGCATCAATCCGGGAAATATGCATGCGGCAATTGAAACCATTAAAAACGAATGGAAAAAAACTTTTCCTGAGAAATCATTTGAAATTTCATTTGTAGATGAATCGCTGGAAAAATTATACACTTCCGAAAAAAGGCTTGCGGCATTATTCAGTTCCTTTGCTTTATTGGGAATAGGAATTGCCTGTCTTGGTATTTTTGGCTTGGCCTCCTATATGGCAGAACAGCGTTCAAAAGAAATAGGGATAAGAAAAGTGCTGGGAGCCAGTGTAAAACAAATAGTGAATATGTTATCCCGGCAATTTTTGAGATCCATTTTCCTTGGCGCATTGGTCATATTCCCGGTTGCATGGTGGTTCCTGAATTACTGGCTGCGCGGATTTGCATACAGGATCAGCATTAACTGGTGGGTATTTGCTTCGGCAACGCTCATTGCAGCAATTATTGCATTGGTCACAATAAGTTACCAGTCCATCAAAGCAGCAATAGCCAGCCCCGTGAAAAGCCTGAGAACAGAATAATACAAATATGAAAATGCCTGCCCGACTGAATAGGCGGGTGGAAGTGTGGAAATAAGCGGTCGGTAAGCAACGAAGGAGCGTCAGACCGCGGATAAATGTGGAAGAATCAAAATCCTGGAATTGAACTGTAGTACCGTCCCTCTACACGCCGTGGAGAGGAAATCCATTATTTTTATTGCAACAATAGTGGTGCTGATCACCATTGTCGGGCAGGGACTGGTGCTTCCCGTGATCGTGAAATAAATCCCGGCCTGACACAGAGTTGAGTTAAATTGTAATATGTGGTATTGCCCTTTCTCCTTTCTCCTCTCTCCTCTCTCCTTTCTCGTCCCAGGTCATTCCGCGGCCTCATCTTCTTCAACAACGGGAGGAACAGGATAAGCAGCCGAAGCCTCACGTGCAGCACGTTTCTGAGCCGGTGTAAGCGGCTGAACCCATGAATTATCATAAGGTTTGAAACAGGCATTGGCCAATAATTCCTGCAGGGTTATTTTACCGTCAATGTAGCGGCATAACGCTGTGAACGCAGGCCTGTTCTCTTTTTTTAAAATCAATAAACTGGCATTGGTTCCTGCTTTCGCAGCAATAGGCACGCCTCCGCCCAGTTCGGCCCAATGGCCACCCAGCAACAGATTTTTTACCGGCGTTTGGTAATGGGCTATTTTGCTTTGCATGTTCTTTCGTCCGGGTTTTGCTCCCATCATCGTGCCATTCTTATTGCCCGTATAACGATGATGCGTAACCGGTGTTGCCACTTCATAAAATAATATACGCGATCGCAGCCCCGGAGCTACCAGCGCTTCTACCCTTCCGATGATAATTTCAGCGGTTTCTTTCTTCAATGTTTTGTAAGCTTCCCCCCTGATATAACTACCCTTATCATCCAGTGTAGTATGCCAGTTATTACTATAGTCCATTAGCGCCGGCATAAATAAAGTGAGTGAGCCATGTCCTTCCGGCACCATCGTCTTATCTCTCACAGAGGGCGCCAGTATACTAATTTCGGTTGTAGCAGGATCGCCGGTATGATGACTGTCGTACGACTGTCTCTCGTCCGCAACATGTATCATCTCTTCACCAAAGCCCAATTCCTCCGCGGTGCAATCAAGGGCAATAGAAATGGTTACAGATGAAGTATACAATTCAGCATGCTGCAGTTTACTTTTCAGCTTTACAGGAACAGCATCAGCCGGTAACATCTTTTCATACAGGGTTTCAATATCACAGGCGGCAATTACATACTTACTGCTGAGCTGATGCAACTGCCCCTTATGCATAAATTTTACACCGGTACAAACATTTCCGTTCACCACGATTTCTTTAACACTGCATTGCGTGCACACCACATTATTATAAAATTCCACTACATGCTGCAGCCATTGTGGTATTACCTGCCCCCCTCCTTTTGGCGGACACTGGAAATCGTTGGCATACGACCAGCCTATAGGAACCATACAACCAATTAATTCGGTTTCAGATGCAAAAATGCTGTGCAATTTTTCATTTTTAAAGAAACGTTTTAATCCCTTCTTTAAACCCTTTTCCCCACTGTATGAAATAAAAGGAATAAAAGGCAGGATCACCTTAAGCACCTTTAACTTGTTTTGCAGCTTTTCTGAAAAAGACATGGTTTCTTCCGATCTGAATATCTGGTTCAGATTATTAAGTGAGTTCCCTATTTTTTTGGCTTTTAAAAAAAAACGTTCAATTCCTTCTTTTTCATTTGGGAATTCTGCACTCAACTGATCTTTTAATTCGTCAGGATTATTGGTGAGCAGGTAATCATAACCACTGCCCTTATATCGCCGGGTGCGCTCCAGGGTAATGGCTTTTGGATGATCATTACCCAGCACATCAAAAAGTTTGGTTACCATTCCCTCCGGCCCATATTGATTGAGCCAGTGAATAGCGGTATCAAAAATAAAATCCTTTCTCCTGAAACCGGCTAAGTATCCTCCCACATGCGGCTCTTTTTCCAGCACACAAACCGAAAGTCCGGCCTTGCTTAATAAAGCTGCCGCAGTTAGTCCGCCTATGCCGGCGCCTATGATCACCACATCATAATGCGTCTCCAGTTTTTTCATGGCAGGAAATTACTAAACAGATTTCAATTGTATGTTTTAATTATTCTTTTTACCCGCATTTCGGATTCATAGGGTCCGTGATCCCTCTTTTAAAGTAATTGAATAGGATGAGTACCGGTATAGATTGTGATGCAGGAAGGCGCAAATTACATTGGTTGAAAAGAGCTAAGATTATCATATACCTAAACTTAAAAGTGCTATACTTTTCCGATCACATATAATTGAGACATTGTAGGCACAGCGCTGCCCCCGGCATTTTCAAGTGTAATAGCAAATGCCTCAGCCCTGGGTATATTCTTCATTTTACAAAGCACATCGCCGCAGTCCCCAACCATGCCTGCATCAACGGGCTTGCCGTCTACAATTGCCCACAACTGGTACTGTTTTCCCTGCGGCACTTTGGCCATTTCATTCTGCAATACGTATACATCTTTTGTACGCGAATTCCAGTATACGGTAGCTTTGCTGTTTTTGCCTGTCATGGCAATAATCTGCATGGCCGTATCTTTCATCATCTGCATACTACTGTCCAACACATTCAGTTTTGTTTGAGCAGCATCAAGGTTCGCAAAAAGTGAACTACGTTCGGCAAGCAGCCCGTTGTACTCACGCCGCGCATCAGCATATTTGTTGTAGTAATAAATGTTCAGCACAGCGCTGATCAATAAAAGCACCAGGCTGGCGGCTGCCAGATATTTCCAGGTAGCGGGCCGTCTTACTGCAGTTCCGGTAATAGCCGGGTCTTCCTTAATTACCGGCAAAAAATCAGGATTAAGCTCATTCCATATCGCCTGCTTTACATCAGGCGATGGTACAACTGCATTGGCTGTTAAATGCTGCTCAAGACTGATCTCAAAGTCATTTACCGCTTTGGCAATTTCGGGATAGGCAGACATCATAGACACAACATCAGCAGTTTCTTCCGGAGAAGTAAGCCGCATGACGTAACTTTCAATTATTCCACTTTCTATGTATGCTTTAATATCCACTTTTAGCTATACTATTATTATAAAAGTTGTTTTAGTACAATTAGTGCTTTTCTGATCCTTGTTTTAACCGTTCCCAAAGGGATGTTTTCCTCCTTTGATATTTCCTCATGCGTATATCCTCTAAAATAAGCCAGTGTTATTAATTTTCCATACTCACCAGGTAAGCGTTTTACAATACCCGCAATTCCTATCCTGTCGGTATCAAATGGAATATTTTCCGGCAAATGACCCATAGTATCAGAGATGTCAAGATGCTTACGGCTGTTTTTAAATTGCTTTCCCCGTGTAAAATCTATTGATGCATTCCGCGCTATGTTAAGCATCCAGGTAAAAAGCCTGCCTTTCGCCGGATCATACTGATCTGCCTGCCTCCATATCTTTACAAATACGTCCTGCAAAATATCACTGGCTGTTTCTCTGTCCGTAATAATATTGAGTATTACCGCGTATAATGCGCCTGAGTATTGTTCGTACAGGTAATCAAAAGCAGAGCGGTCGCGCTGTTTCAGCAACAGCACAAGATCTGCTTCTTTATAATTTCCGGTAACTGGCATTAATCCTGCTAAATTAGTCCTTTCCTTTTTAATATGCATTATTTTCAGGCACGCGTAATATAAATGAATATCATCTGCATTTAACAGGTAAAAAAGTATGTCGATGCGCAAATAAATGCCGGAACCGGCTGCAACAATTGAGTAGAGTTTAAAAGGTTAACAGGGTTGAAACTATAGGAAGATATATTGCTAAGACCTGATGATACCTTACATCACATAAAAACTTACTATTTTTATTTAGGCAAAAACGGATCAACAATGGCCAATATCTGTTCCATGGAAAGGGGTTCATCAAAGCTTTCCGAAGCGGCTTCCATGCTAATATTCTGACCATTAATATTTACGATATTAACACCTGCCTGTGTGGTTATTTCTTCCCCGTCATAACTTGCCTGCACAGCAGCCCCAATTCCGCCACTATCCTTTCCTGTTATCCACGGCTTCAGATCATTGTTTTGCGTGGTTGCCCGGCGCATACTACGGATATGAGCTGCATGCCTGGCTTCTACGGAATGTATATTCAGCGCTGCCGTAAGTACATCGTTATTGGAAATTAAATTTCCCGCCTGGCCCTTATACGCTCTCACTCCCGTGTCTTCAAAGGTTTGCGCTACCGCAAGGAACAAGTCATAATTAGAGAAGGCGTCTTTAAAAGGTCCGTTGCCATCGCCCTTTGCTCCTGAAAAATCAAACTCAGGTTTGGATACAGGTGTAGCGCCCATTGCCATTATAGCTGTTTTAAGAAATTCCACATGGGCCACCTCATGATCCCTGATGGTAGTGATGGCCCCGGTGGCAGCGCCAGCAGGCAAAAGTCCCGGAGCTGCTACTGCTTTAGTGTAAAACTCAGCTTCAAGATATTCGAGTGTTAAAGCGAACTGAAGTACATCTGTAACACTTGCGGTGGTTTGTCCGTATGCTTTTTGAAACATGGAGCCAAAGGCGAGAGGAACCGTAGCTAAGGCAATTTTTCCACTCATTTTAGTAAAGCCGCTTATCACTTTTCTTCTTGAATCTAACCTGTTGTATACTTCGGGATCGGCTTTTTCAATTTCAGAAATAATATTATATAAGTTCATATTAGTAAGTTTTTAAGTGAATAATAAATGCTGATTAACTTGTTGGCAATCCGCTTGCATCAATTTTTGATTTAAGGTAAGTGGATGCAATAGTCAATACTTCTCCGGGCAAACGTGATTTGTCCAGCCCGTTACCATCAATAACTGTGTTGTCGGCAAATGAACCGTTGCTGATCATATCCCTGATGGTTGCCGCATGCCTGGCTTCAACCGAAACGATTTTACCGGCAAGCAACAGATAGTTGCCATCTTTTATCAGGTGGCCCGCCCCGTTATAGGCCGATACACCGAGGTCTTCAAAAGCTTTGGCCGTTCCGAGTACACTGTCCCTGCTTCCAAAGTCTATGGAACTGAAATCTACTTCCAGGGCAGGAATAGCTTTTGCACCCAAAGCCGATTTAAAAAATTCACGATGAGCAATTTCATGATCGCGGATATCGGTAAGATACGACTGCTCAGTTGCGGTAATGCCGCTGTATAGCGTACTTATTACCTGCACGTAAAAAGCAGCTTCCAATTGCTCCAGTGCATAAGCATAATTCAATATCCCTATGTCATCGCTGCCAAGTGGTATGCCTTTGTTGTTTCCGTTATTATTATTATTATTATTGTCTTTTTTACATGCTGCGGCTACAGCCATTACGGAAACAGTTCCTCCTATATATTTGAGAAAATTACGCCGTTGCATGCCTTCGGAAAACTGGTCGCTCTGAAATGCTGACTGGATTGTACTTTTCATAATTTCTGAATTAAAGTTTTAAAATGCTTTAATACACATACGAAAAGCAAATCCATATGGATTTAAATGCGGATTTTTAATTTATCGGGGAATAGTAAATATTATGGAGAAAAGCGATATAACGCTAACAATATTCTTAAAGGATTACGGCACTCCTCTTTATTGCTCTACCAGCACCACTGCCGTTGCTATTCTTTTAACATGCGATAAGGAAACATGTATCTTCATAAGGCCAATTGTAACGGCAGTTTCTCCAAGCAATTTTAGTTCCGGCTTACCATTTTCATTGTTAACAATTTCAACTTCATTAAAAGCCGTTCCATTTTTCCACCCGGTGCCGATCGCTTTAAAAAAAGCTTCCTTGGCTGCAAACCGCGCTGCGTAATGCTGGTATTTATTCGTTTTTGATTCGCAATAGGCTATTTCATTTTTTGAAAATACCAGTTCCCTGAAGCCCTGTTCTTTTTCAATGGCTTTTGCCATTCTGCCTGTTTCAACAATATCTGTTCCAATACCCGCAATCATTTTATTGAAGTTTCTTTTGAATATCGGTTATCTGTCGCCGGATATAGGCTTCTTCCTGCTTTGTAGCGATCTCTTTCGTTAATGCCAGCCCGTAATATTTTAAAGCACGATCAAATTGTTCACGTTTAAAACAATAATCACCCGCAAGCACATACGCATGATAAAATTGCGGGTTGCTTTCTACTAAGCTATCTGTATTTATATCTTTTCCTTCGGCTACCCGATGCTTATATTCCCTATATTTTTCAAAATTTTTATATTGCCGGCTCAATAAAAAGGTATCGGCAGCAACCGTAAGCTCAGGGTCATATATTTCCCGGTTTTCCGGCAGTCCATGCAACGCAAAAACCTTATTAAGATCGTAGGCTACAAACTCACCCAACTGCCAGGGAGCCGTGGACACCCATACCAATAATTTTTTTGGCTCAAATACAATGGCGTGATGGGCTATTAGCTGGTTCAGCGCTTTTTCATTTCCTATACCAATATTGGCATCATGCAACCCCTTCCTGTCTCTTAATATGCTAACTGTATTTTGCACAGTGTTTTTCCCTTTCTCCTGTAAAAGTTCCTGCAGTCTTTTATAACGATAAGCCGATGCGCTTTCATTCATTTGTTCAATATTGGGTTCAGACCCTGCCAATGCTTTACTCTGGAAATGATTGGCGCAAAGAATATGATCCGACTTTGGATCATACACATCTAAGGTATCGGGTGTTTTTTCAATGATCACGGCCTTATTGTCTGCCGCTGATCCCACCAAAAACGATTCGGATACAAACATCGTTCGTTGATGCGCTATAGCAATGGCTTCATCAATCGTAGCAGCATACTGCAATATTTCCCTTGCCACCAGTGAAACCGGCGTAGCTGAACCGGAGGGTATACTGCTTTTGGCGGCGTTTATGGTTACGGTAAGTCCTTTTTCGTTCATGCCCGATACCACGCCTATAAAGCCGCCCCATGTAACGCTCATGAACTTATAACCCTGCGAAGGATTTTCAAAAAGGATGATCTTGTTTTTGGCAAAATCATCACCCACATAAAAATCAAAATTCCGGCCAATGATCATGGTGCTGTCTTCCGAGGCTGCATTCCAGGTACCGAAAGAAGTACATCCCACCAATGCCATGTTCTGCAACGCATGACCAATATCGTGTGCTGCATGATAATTGAGTATACGCTGATAGTTGGTACCTATATATCCATATCCATCTGAAGCGGATTCGGATATGCCGTATATTTCCTGTTTATACTCATCGGTAATATTCTTATCCAGGTCGCGGTTGAACCAGCCGATCACATATTTTAAAAAATGCAGGTAAAAGGTGGAAGGGATCATTTTGCTGATCTGCGCACTGAAATAATCTTCCTGTGATACCAGCAATTCTTTGGAAAGCTTACCATTTACCACTCCCCTTTCAAAAGAATCTCCTTCTACATACAATTCAAATAATCCTGATCTGCTCTTCTTTAGCCAGTTGTTTCCAAGCGTATAAAAGCCATTGCCATGATCTTCCCGCTGCCATTTCACACTGCTCCTATCTGCAACAACAGGCGGATCTGTTTTGCTTACGTATACCACATATGCAAAACCACATAGCAATATCAGCCCCAATACGCCAATACTGTATAATAACCATTTCCCTATTTTTATGATGCTACGCATTTTTTATTTTTTCAACTACGTTTTCGTTACCCAATAGTGAAACACAGGTAAGCAGGGCGCTTATGGAAGAACCCAGCACACCGTGGATATTAATATTTTGCCCGGTAAGATAAAGGTTTCTGATCTTGGTTCTGGGTGATACAAATGTTTTTAAAGGATCTTTATAATCTTTTGCCACGCCATATAAAGATCCGTCATAATTACCAATATAATCCCTGTAGGACAGCGGTGTGGAAGTAGTGTATGATTGTATACAATTCCGCAGTCCCGGAAACTTTTCTTCCACGCAATCCAACAATATTTCAGCCTTATACTTTTTAAAGGTATCATACGCTGTGCCGCGTTTATTTTCGGCTGAAACCGTATTGAAAGTATCATGCCAGGGTGCTACTTCCTCATAACGCATATAAGTAAAAATGGTCATCGCCTCTGCATATTCTCCTGTTTTGGATGAAGGAGGAAGAAAAAGCGCGTAGCCCAAAGGCCAATTGTCTTCTGTATAATCAGCAAGGTTCCATATCTGTCCTTCTTTGTGATAATAATAATTATGCCTGGCATACCTGAAACAGTTTTTCTTTAATACAATATGCAGTAAAAAAGAAGAAATGGTATGGGGAAGGTTACGTATGCGCTTGCGATAGATGTTTTTTATAACCGCCGCATCCGTCATTTCCATTGTTTTTGCCGGATGAACATTAGAAATAAACTGGTTTGCATAGTACCGGCTGCCATCAGCCGATTCCGCATATACAACCACATCATCTTCGGTTACTATTTTTTTTACCTCGCAATGCCTGATAACTTCACCGCCGGCATCCCTGATCGTTTTGGTCAGAACCTTTCCTATCTGCGATCCGCCGTCAATGCATTTCCATGCGCTTTCAATATAACTGTTTATAATAAGCGCATGCACATAAAAAGGAGTTTCATCTGGTATGCCCACGTACAGCGCATTATTGCCTGCAAGCACAGCCTGCAATGTTGTATTACCGGTTAAAGAGGTAATAACGGAATGGGTATCCAAGGTCAATACATCCGCCTTTTCTTCATACAACCCGTTTGTTCTCAAATTATATAGGGGAAATTTGCTGCAGGTTTCTTTTATTTTACAGCAATAATTGCGGATAGCTGTTTCTTCATCCGGAAAATCCACAACCAGGTTTTTTATAAAATTTTCATATCCCTGGGCCTGCCGGTATACTTTCTGATCATTGCCGATGATGATCTTATCAAAGGCGTCCTCATCCATCTTTTGCAATTTCAGCTTATCCATCAAACCCAGGTATTTGAATATCTGGTAAAGGTTTTGTCCTTTATCTAATCCGCCAATATAATGTACGCCCGAATCGAAAATTACTTTTTCGCGTGCAAAGGTCTGAAGACTTCCGCCTGTTTGCTTATTTTTTTCGAGTATGCAAACACGGTATCCTTCTTTGCTGAGTATACCTCCGCATACCAACCCGCCAATACCACTTCCAATTATCACTATATCATACCTGTTCATTGTATGCCTTTGCGGTTTTGAATTACAAAAATAACATTAGATGTATACTTCGTTTCATCAATCTTGCGGCATTCCATATGATGTGCCGCTGCCATATCACTGATCAAACGGCCCGACAAAAAGGATAAGCCCGAACCGGTAGTTTTATTGAATCCAAAAAGCCTTGTGGAAAAAAACTCTGTCAGCTTAGTACCTTTATGCTTCTCCTCCAGGTCCTTATCACCGTCACGTATAATAAGTGTTCCGCCTTCATTCAGGCTTTCCATGCACTTACCGATGATCTGTTTTTGCTGCCCGGGGGTGAGATAATGCAACATATCGGCAAGTATAATACCATCGTATTTTTTGAATGCAAAGTTCAGTACATCTGCATGTTTAAAATTGATCTGTTCATCCTTACTGAAACAATGACCGGCTACAACCGTTTTTTCTTCATCATAATCAATACCGGTAATATTTCTATCCCTTGCAGCAAAATAAAGCATATACGACATAAAGCCGTAGCCACAGCCAATGTCGAGCAAATTGCCCTGCAAAGGCAGCAACTGATGAAACTGCAGGTAATCCTTTTCCAGTCTCACCTTAACGCGCATATACCATTCAAGCACCGGTCCTTTATAAATATAATTATAAATCAGTTGTTCCCTGAACCAGGAGGGAACTTCTTCCGATGCTCTTAATTTTTCATATTCAGTTCTGAAATACTTCCCGATTTGTTTTGCCCTCTCACTGTAACCATCACCATAGCTTTTATCCAAGGGGTGTATACGCGGTAAAAACCGAACCGTTATTTTTCCATCTTTTACCAGCATATCTTTTTTGGTCATCGTGTACCCGGTACCGTGAATAACCACGGGCAATATATCTAAGTGCAGTTGCTCCGCGAGGTAAAAAGCGCCCCTGTGAAATCTTTTCATTTTCCCATCCGGCGAACGGGTACCTTCGGGAAATACTACAATCGAATAGCCCTTGTTCACTTTTTCCCGCATTTGTTCAATGCTGTTCTCCGCTCCTGCCGAGGCCGAATAATAATCCGCCATGCGAACCACCGCGCCCGAAACAGGCGCATGCCTTACCCTGTCGTTGGTGAGCAATATCAGCTTTGGATATTGCATCATCAATATAAAATTATCTAACCCCGACTGATGATTGCAGATGATCACAGCAGGCTTTGAAAAATCCTCGCCCAACGGATTAATGATCGTTTTCTTAACATTACCCATTATATAAATGAGCGACCCTGAAAACCGGGCAATAGCCACATGGAAAAAATATTTACCTTTTTCTTTATTAAAAGGGTTGCATTTTACCAGCAGAAAGCCCAGTATAGCCAAAATAATGCTGCCGCCAATAAACCACACATGAGCAAACATAGATTTGCAAAAGCCAAAAAAAGTCCAGGGAAACAGTTTCTTCTGTGTTCTGTTCCTGATCAGCACGGAAAATAAAAAAGGAATGCATACCTGCGCCACCAGCACTACGCATAGTATACCAATAACGGAAATCATGGCAATGGACCGCAGGGCGGGATGTTGGGCAAAGATGAGCACACCAAGTCCTACGGTAGTGGTAATGGCCGAAAGCAGGATGGATGATTTAAAGGAAGAAAGGTTTTTTTTACCGGTTTTATATTCCTGCAACAAACCATCCATTATGAAAATACTGTAATCATCACCCAAACCAAAAATGAGCGTAGATACAATAATGTTAATAATATTAAATTTAATACCCGCTATACCCATTATGCCAAGGATCCATATCCAGCTCACCAGCATTGGCAAAAAAGCCATCAGCGCCAGCTCTATTCTTCCATACGTTACCAGCAAAACAAAAAATACCAGCAAGGAGGTAATGAGCGCTATAGTGGTAAAATCAGCATTGATGAGTTCCACAAATTTACCTGTGAGGTATTGCTTGTCTAATATGGTAGCGCCGGGCTTATTTTCAAATGCATCATATACAGCCGCCTTGTTTTGTGCGGGCACTTTCAACAAGGTTACAACAGTACTCTTACCGGGTTCTTCGGTAATATAATCATCCAGGAAGGTTTTTCGAATAGTGGCTACAGTAGTTTCGTCTGTGTCGTCAAAAGACTTGTCAAGCAACAATGCAAAACGGTTAAAAGCTGTGGTACTATATCCTAATGCGGCTCCCTGCTGTTTCAATACCAACAATAGTTGTTGCTTTTTTTGGGGCGTCCAGTAATTATTCCAGCGGGTGATCCTTTGTTTTTGCAGGGTATCGGAAATAAGCAATGAGGATACCCCGGAGTATTTGGTAATAATATCCTTTTCTCTAAACTGCGCTATCTTTTTTGTCAGCTCTTCATTAAGCACCAATGCATCGTTGAGTGTTTTTCCTTCAGCAACAAGATAAACCGACTGCAGGGCGGTTTCATTTATCCTGTTCAGTTTAGCTTCTGCCTTCTTTAAATGTTCCGGCATAAAGTTCATATTGTTCAGCTCTGTTTCAAAGCCTACCCGTCCGGAAGTATATACAAAAACAGCAGTTAACGCTGCAATACCAATTAAAATGTATTTGTTATGATCGGGGCGCAGGGAAGCTATCCTGTCAATCCAGGAATGTTTTGCTGCGGCATTCAGTTGATGCTTTTTTTGTGAAGGAAGGAAATGAGGTAAAAAAACCAGGGAGCAAAGAGAAGCGCCAATAAGGCTAAACCCTGCAAAAAGACCCAGATCCTTCAACATATCTGATGCTGCAAAGTTCAAACAAAAAAAACCGCCTATTGTGGTAATGCCGCCCAGCGTAAGCGGAAAAGCCAGGTCGCTTATTACCTTCCGGATATTGCCGGTATGACGGTAATGATTAAAAACATGCAGCGAATAGTTTACGGCAATGCCTAAAATTACTGAACCCGTACCAATAGCAATTACTGAAATACTTCCCCTTATAAAATATACAGCCATTAAAGCAAACAGGGCTCCAAAAACAACAGGGATCATTATGAGTATGGGTGCAGTTACCCGCTTAAAGTAAAGCCCGATAAAGACAATCAAAAAAATAACGGTAGCTGTTTGCGTAAATAAAGTATCCTTTTCCAATTGGGCGGCGTTACCGGCCGAAACTGCTGTAGCGCCAAAATAAGAGGCGTCAATACGGGGGAAAGCTGTTGCCTGCGAAGCCATCACGCTATCCAGTCCTTTTAAAAAAAATGCATTTTTCCCTGTATTATTCGGGGAGTATACCGGTGTAATAAAGAGCAGCAGATTTTTATGATCTTTGGTTATTACCGCGTTGTCATACAATTCAAAATTCTCATCATACTGGAGTTGTTGTAGCTTTTTGAGCGCAATAAAGGAAATACCCACGGGATCGTTGCTGATCATATTTTTAAAAGCGATGCCCGCAGGGGATGTCAGGGTTTGAATATTCCGTTGAAGCGTTTGGCTAATGACATCCGGAGTAATAAGACTGTCTATAGTAAGATAATCCTGTTCTGTAAGATAAACGGGAAGGTGTTCATTGATTACATCGAACATAGCCATCGTTACTTCATCATCTACTTTATAGCTTATCCTGCTTATATAGGATGGGAGCTTTTGCTGTACCTGTGTTACAAAATCATCCGCAAAAGCAACCAGGCTGTCCGGCTCGGCTATGGCAGTATCTTTTAAGGAAACCATTACCACCAGTTTATCCATGAATTTGGAATGCTGGAAAACATGGTTTAGTTTTTCAACCTTATCATCTTTGGGAAGTATTTTAGAAATGTCCTCTTCAAACTTCAGTTGAATTGCAAAGAGGGCCGACCCAATTAAGCAAACAAAGAAGAGCAGGTACAGTTGCCATTTACGTTTTTGAAAATAACCATATATACCGGCAAAAATCTTCTCCATATAATTGTTGCATTAAACTGCCGTACTCGTTTTTTTTCTGAAAAATGCAAGCAGTGCCCATGTCAGCAGTCCGCACAATATACCCAAAACAATTGCCAGTGTTATGCTGCCGTACAGGTATTGCTGAAAATTGTTTTTTACAGAGTCGAATGTCAGGTCGCTGGTCAAAGTCAAACTTCCGCCTCCGGTTTTCATCCATACCGCACCGGTTTTGTAGCTAAAAAAAATGATCAGTGGTATTAATGGCGGTATGCTGATATTGGCTGCTATTATAACCAGCGCCTTATTTAGCTTTAACACAATGGATAAAAATATGGCGGTAACCAACTGAAAGCCCCATACAGGCATTATACCCATGCATATACCCAGTGCAACAGAAAAGGCTTTTATATGATGAGGTTCATTTACATTAAACACCTGTTCCCTGAAAAATGCTCCCCAGTTTCTTTTTTGAAAAAGAGACAGGAAAAAATTTCGTGGCTTGATGTATAAAAATGCAATCAGTACCAGTAATGTATTCAACAGGCTGATCCTGAAAAAATCTTTGAATGGCCTGAAATGTGATATCCTCTTTTCTTTCGGAGCATAGTATACGGAAACCGGAACAGACTCAATTTTAATTCCTTTCCAGGCAACCCTCACCAGCACTTCAATTTCAAATTCATATTTGCGGGTAAAGAAAATTATGTCTTTCATTAAAGCTACAGGATAAAGCCTGTAACCCGATTGTGTATCGGGTGTATTAATGCCCGTCTCTATTTTAAACCAAAAATTAGAGAACTTATAGCCAAAGCTGCTTTTTCCCGGAACGGAAGACTGATCCATATTGCGGGCGCCTATTATTATTGCGTCTTTCGTTAATTCTAATTTATCCATGAATACCGGCAGGTCTTTGGCAAAATGCTGGCCATCCGAATCAATCGTTATGGCATGTGCATAGCCCGATTCAACTGCTTTTTCAAAGCCTTTCCGTAATGCCCATCCCTTACCTTTATTTTTTGGATAACTGACAATGTCAATATGCGGTAAAGATGCTAAAATTAAAGCCGTATCATCGGTAGAGCCATCGTTTACCACGATAATATTGTGGGTATATTCCGCAACATCTGCAATTACTGCAGGGAGCGTAATATCATTGTTATAAGTAGGTATGATGACACAGGTACGGTACTGGTTGAAAGCAGCCCTTAATATATCTTTATCACTCATCTAAAATATGGTAAGATTATGATTGCCGTGGCAAAGATAAATATTTAATAGCTAAGGGGTAAAGCATACATGCCGGATATGAGGGAATACAGCTTTTAAATGTGATGCCAAAACATGAAATGAATTGTAAAAAATTACAATTTCCGGCGCTTCATCTCTTTTTTGATCAACCCCAGTTCCCTGCCTGTTTGCCCGGCCATGGAACTGTTTTCCTGCGCCCGGCGCATAAGGTAAGGCACAACATCTTTAATGGGCCCAAACGGAAGGTATTTGCTTACCGAACAACCGGCTTTGGCAAGGTTGAAAGTTATATTATCACTCATGCCGTATAGTTGTGAAAAATGAATATGCGGATGATGCAATGAAAGCTTTTTTTGTTGAAGTAATTGTGCAGCATGCAAATTACTGTACTCATTATGCGTAGCCACAATAACAGCAATCTTATCTATATGATCAATACAAAATGAAACAGCATTATTGTAATCGCGGTCGGTAGCCGCCTTATCGGGTTGTATGGGTGATGCATACCCCATAGCCTCTGCCCTTTCCCTTTCTTTTTCCATGTAGGCTCCGCGAACCAGCTTAACACCCAGGATAAAACCACGCAGCTCGGCCGCTTCAAGTGAATCTTTCAGAAAAGATAGCCTGTCGTGACGATACAATTGAACTGTATTATATACCACCACCTTCGTTACATTAAGTTTCTCCATCATTAAAATGGCGATCACATCAACCGGATCCTGTATCCAGGTTTCTTCGGCGTCAACCAGTACGCCAACTCCTTTTTCGGCTGCCGCCCTGCAAATCGTCTCCATTCTTCTTTGCACATTTTGCCATTCGGCCCGCTCTTCATCACTCAGCGATGCAACTGCTTTGCTATATCTTTTCATAAGGGAGCCCTTGTGGTCCGAAACGGAAGAGTCTAATTTTTCCAATAAACCATACCTGGCAAAACCCGTTACCTTAATACTGATGAAAGGAATATTGGGCTGGGTGGAGGCATAATCAATTACTCTTATAAATTCAGCCATTGAATGATTAAAAGCCGCCTCATCATTTTCTCCTCCCTCCACGCCATAATCGAGAATAACACGCACATTGTAATCGCCGAGCTGCTGAGCTACCTGCGCCGTTTCTTCTAATGTTTCACCTCCTACAAACTGCTCAAAAATGGTATGCCTGATCAGCCCTTTCAGCGGTAGCCCGGCCTTTAAAACCCAGGGCGTTAACCGGGTACCCCATTTTACCAGCAACGGATATCCCATTGACGAAAAAAGGAATTTCGCTTTTTTTAATTCCTTATCTGTTTTGTAAGCAAATGCATTTTCAGTATTGTCAAATGAAATGGGGACGATGGTGTCCATACCTGCATTATTTGTTCCAAATGTAAGTAAGGAAAATTATGTAGCGGCATTTTTCACTGCCTGCCTGTCACTTATTTCTTACGGCTTTCTGCTCTCCTTTCCTTCATTAGTTTCTTTATCTTGCAGTTTTGCAGTACATTTTATGAAAATTACCCACACCGTAATTTACAAATTCAGCATTCCCATGCATCCTTTTACCATCGCCACGGGCACGATGCATTTTGCCCAGAATATCTTCATAAGAGTATATACCAACGAGGGAATCTATGGCGTAGGGGAATGCTCAGCCTTTCCAATGATTGTTGGCGAAACGCAGGCAACCTGTTTTGAAATGGCTAAGGATTTCGCTTTGTTATGGAAAAATAAAGATCCGTTGAACATAGAGGAACGCATGAACGAGTTGCATGCTTATACTGCATATAATAGTACGGCTAAAAGTGCTTTTGATATGGCGCTGTACGATATAAGCGCAAAAGCTGCAGGCAAGCCCCTGTATGACTTTCTGGGAGGAAAGAAAAAAAGCATGGAAACAGATCTTACGATTGGTATTGATACCCCTGAGGCGATGACGGAAAAGGCGGTTGAGTTCAAAAACAGGGGAGTAAGAATAATTAAAGTAAAATTAGGCAGGGAGCCGGAAGAAGATGTAGAACGCATAATGCAGGTACGTGAAGCCATAGGCGATGCTTTACTATTGCGTATAGACGCCAACCAGGGATGGAACAAAAACCAGGCGCAACTGGCTTTAACCGCATTAAGCCGGTATAATATTGAGTTTTGCGAACAGCCCATGCGCAGGCATGACGATCATTTTCTTCCTGAATTAAAACGCATTTCTCCTGTTCCCATTATGGCAGACGAAAGTGTCTTTGATCATCACGATGCGGAACGGATTATAAAAAGCAACGGATGCAGTTATGTAAATATAAAATTTGCGAAAAGCGGGGGTATACTGGAAGCCCAAAAAATAAATGAAGTTTGCCAGCATCATCATATTCCGTGTATGATGGGCGGCATGCTCGAAAGCCGCATTGCACTTACCGCTTTTGCGCATTTCGCCTCAGCTACCGCCAATATAAAATTTTATGATATGGATACCTGCATGCTTGGACATAAGCTTGATCCGGTAACAGGCGGGGTGATCTACAATAATTTTTATGTAGAATTGCCGGATGCAGATGGTATAGGTGCGGATGCAGATGAAAGTTTTTTACTTGCCAATGAACATATTATTATTTAATTTATTTACGATTACATTGATTTAAAATTAATTCTTTTTAAAAAAATAGTATAAATTGTTATATCAGTTACAAAAGAATAACCTCTGAACCTTGATCAATGATGAAAATACCTTTTCTGATCTATTTATTAACAAGTATAACCATCACCGAAATAATTGCGCAGGAAGTTCCTGGAAAAGAGGAGAATATAGAAGACAGCAGTAAAATTTACATTAAGCAATTTACCAATACAATAAATGGCGGGGTTTCTTACAGATCTCCGGTTTTTTTTGCCATTGGTGATAAAGGAGAAAGGCTAATCGTTCAATTAAACACTACTTCAGCAAAAGATCATATTCAAATTACTTTTTTAGCAAAAGATATAGCCTGCAGTAAACAGGGCCAAAGTATAATTATATTGATGAATGAGAATCATTCTCCCACCCTGGTAAACGCATTGCCTTCTAACTGCAGAAATATGCAGGCTGCATTTATATCAAACACAGAAGCACGTTTAGAGGACTTCGGTACCGATCAATCGGAAATTATGTTTTTGGGCTTTTTCAAAATAAAGTCCTTTACGCTCAGTGATGAATCAAAAACCATTAAGTATCACTTTGATAATCGAAGCGCTGAAAAGTTTCGAATAGCTTATAAATGTTTTGAAAAGTTTACAGGCATGTGGAACTGAACATATTGGAAAATGCAATCGGTGGCTTTTCCACAAATCAGGTAAAGGATTCCTCAATAAAAGCAGAATAAGGCGGCCGGTAACTATTTATTCACAACTAAGGGCTGAAAAAACAAATGGTACGATATTATATGTATATTGTTTTATAAAAAGAGTTTGCCATGATGAAAATATTTATTATTCTGCTTATGATGGCGGGTCCTGCAACGGGCTTTTGTCAGTCAAATGCCAAACAGGTAATTAAAGTGGCAGGTATCAGTTTGCAACAACTGGTCAGCGGGTTTCTGGATGCCGGATATTCTATCGAAAAAAGTGAAGCCTCCATGAGTGTAATTATAACGCATTTAAAAGAAACAAAAAAAGCGAGTGTAGCTACGCTTTTAAAAGCAAAAATTCAGGATGGCAACCTGTTGTTATCAGGCGAATATATTGTACCGGGAAAAGATGAAAACCATTCTCCCATTACAAATGCCGGAATTCCCGGAAGTCCATGCAGCGAATCATGGGAGATGATGCACGATTTTGCACAATCTTTTAAAAAACCATTGGAGATCCAGTGATTCAGGAGAGCAGCTATCGGTTATCAGGCTTTAAGAAACCAGTGCTATGTGAAACGTGAAAAGTGAAACGAGAAAGGTTAGAGATGAATAAATTTCACGTCGTTTATCATCTATCCTCTCACGAGGGCTGTGCTGAATTCACGATTGCGTTAAACCGGGCGGGCATTGCCCGTTCCCTCTTTTACTTTTATCCTCTCACTTTTCACCCTAACTTTAATATCCTTTAACCATAAATACACATTCTTCAATCTTCTTCACCTGTTGGGTTCTGCCTATATTTTTTATGGTGGAAGTGGAAGGTAATTTTATGTGGAGGTTTGCGCTATCTTTTTTCAATTCATCAAGCGCCTTATAAATGTTTTTTGATTTAATAGCAAAAACAACGCCTTCCGCACTTGTTTGACGGGTGCTTAATATACCAATTATTTCTCCATCTTTATTAATAACCGGGCCACCGCTATTTCCGGGATTAGCAGAAATAGATATCTGGCAGGTGAGCGAATCGCCATTAAACCCTGTTTTTGCGCTAAGGTAACCTTCGCCATATACAATTTCTTCCCTGGGATAACCTAAAGTAAATATGGGCTCAGCAAGGTCAACAACCGATTTTTTGTTGATGGTATAAGGCAGGGCGTTCAAAGGCTTATAAAGGCTGTCGCCGATCTTAAGAATTGCAATATCTAAGCTATCATCCGAAAATATGGTTACAGCGCTTAATTCAACCCCCGATTTACTTTGTACAGTAACTTTTTCGGCTTTGCTTACCACATGGGCGTTGGTTACCAGATACCCTTTAGCATCAATTAAAAAACCCGTTCCGCCAAACTTTGCCGGAATACCGGGAATCTCGATTTTATTCTTTACATCGGTTAATTCGCGGCGGGTATGATTTTGATTCTTTTCCAGAATATCAATCTTTCGTCCCAGGTTTTCTATTTGTGCTTTATCGGTTTTTGGTGTTAACGAGGTAATCATGCCGCTTATAATTAATGCGGTGATCCCTGCTATTGAAGCTGCAACGGCTATTGTTTTTCTGGAACGGTTCCAGAGGTAGATAAGTTTATTTCCACCAAATTTCTTTATTTTTCCTTCTGCTACTAATTTATTGTGCGCATCTTCTAAGGAAGAGCGGTATTGCTTATCCTGCTCAAACCGCTCCATTTGATTAATAAAAAAGTGATGCTCTACAACCAACTGGTCAACATCGGGATGGGTTCTGCGTAATTCCTGGAACAATATTTTTTCTTCCTCCGACAACTCCCCCTGGAGGTAACGTTCCACCATTTCAAGTAAACGAATGTCATTCATTTGTTACCATTTTTATATTGTGCAAAAAATAGCTTTCGCAATCTTATCAGGCATTTGTACTTCTGATTCTTTGCATTATCCGAGTTGGTATAGCCGAAAGCCTCCGCTATTTCCTGCATATTTTGTTTATGTATATAATAGGCCTCAAGCAGGCTTTTACAGGGTTCTCCGACATTTGCCATAGCATGTTCCATCATCCCAAGCTCATTGTTTCTCTTTTCATGCGCCCCAAGATCTTCCTCCACATACACCGTTTCTTCAAGTCCATTGCTTTGCAGCTCATACCGGCTATTTTTTTGTAATCGTTTGAGCCACAATCGTTTACTAACAGAGTACAAATAGGTTTTAACCTGGCAATTCAACTCAAATACCCCCGATTTAGCCTTTTCATATAATACAATCAAAGCCTCCTGAAAAATATCTTTTGCATCATCCTCCGTTCCGTTATTGTTCAGAATCAGGCTTTGAATAATTCCATAGTTATCCTTGTATATTGCTTCAATGGCGTTTTTATCGTTGACCGACAGGCCTTTGATTAATTCTTGTTCCTTAAGGTTACTATTCACTAAGCTTATATTAATACTATAATGCCATAATTGGTAACCCAAAATTGGGCAAAAAATAATTTAAAAAAAATCGGGTTACCTTTTTTTCACTTTTGTATTAAAGGTAGATTTCATTATCAAACTATTCAAAAACATTAAGAATGAAAAAGTTACTCGTTATTTTGGCTATAGGCGCTTTTGCTGCCTGCAACAATGCATCTGATTCTGCTGAAGCTACTGTTGACAGCGTAAAAACTGCCGCCGAAGCTACTGTTGACAGCGCACAAAATGCTGCAGATGCTACTGTAGACAGTGCAAAGAACGCTGCAGATGCTGCTGTTGATTCTGTAAAAGACGCAACCAAGCAATAAGCGATCCCAAGTTTTTTTTATATGGCAAGCAATCGTTGAGGCCACTCCTGTTCAGGAGTGGCATTTTTTTTAAAAATTGCGCTCTAAATATTTGTTTGTTTATTTTTAGTCTTACATTTGCTTTGCAATGAATACAACAAAAGCATACGGTTTCTTTTATTTTTATTTCTACTTTACAGGCAGACCGGGATTGCTTTTGTTGAAAAATAAGTAAAAACAAAAAATTCAGCATACACAGTCCCGGCTAAAAACCGGGATTTTTTTATGACTTTTTGACAAGATATACCCAAATATATGAGTAATTATAATAATACCACACCACCTGAAACAGCAACTTCCGAAGATAATTTTGCAATGGTTGACCAGGAGGATATACCGGGAGAAAACAAACCTGTGCTGGCATCTATACAAGGCTACGAAGGCAGCTTTCACCAGGTGGCGGCACAGCATTTCTTTGGCAAAAAAACATCTGTAATTTGTTGTGCTACTTTTGGAGAAGTGGTTAAACAAGTCACTAACAAAAAAGAAAGCGATGGTGGTGTAATGGCAATTGAAAATTCTATAGCCGGAAGCATTTTACCCAACTATAACCTGCTACAAAAAAGCAAGCTTAAAGTTATTGGTGAAATATACCTGCAAATCAAACAAAATTTATTGGTTAATCCGGGCATACAATTAGAAGACATTAAAGAAGTTCATTCACATCCAATGGCTATTCAGCAATGCCTGGAATACCTTGAAAAGTACAACTGGAAGCTTGTTGAAACCGAGGATACAGCATTAAGCGCAAAACATATTCACCAGCATAAAAGCAAACACATTGCCGCTATCGCAAGCACACTGGCAGCCAGGTTATATAATCTGGATGTGCTTGCGCCCGACATTCATACACTAACGAATAATTATACCCGCTTTTTAATATTACAGCATGAAGACCTGGCACAGGTAATTGAAAATGCCAATAAAGCTTCTGTGAATTTCCATACCGATCACTCTATGGGCAGCCTGGCCAAAGTGCTTACAAAAATTGCTGAAGGAGGGATCAACCTCAGTAAATTGCAAAGCTCTCCTATCCCGGGATCCGACTTCAGATATTCTTTTCATGCCGATATGGAGTTTGATTCGCTGGGCCGGTTTTACCAGGTAATAAAAGAAATGAAAGCCCTCACTGAAGATTTAAAAATTTATGGAGTATATCGCAAAGGAAAACATTATTCATAACACCACCCACTACTTACCACTTACTACTTACCACTATTATGACAGCAAAACGATTAGAAGGTATTGGTGAATACTATTTCTCCCAAAAGCTGAGGGAAATAGATGAATTGAACCGGCAGGGCAGGCAAGTCATTAACCTCGGCATTGGCAGCCCGGATATGCCTCCGCATCCGGATGTAATAAAAACCCTGCAGGATGAAAGTGCCAAACCCAACGTGCACGCTTATCAGAATTATAAAGGGTCGCCCGTTTTGCGCAAGGCTATTGCAGCCTGGTATAAAACATGGTACGCTGTAACGCTTAACCCCGATACAGAAATATTACCATTGATAGGTAGCAAGGAAGGCATTATGCATATATGCATGACCTATATAAATGAGGGGGATGATGTATATGTGCCCAATCCCGGATACCCAACCTACCGAAGCGCTGCAAAATTGGCCGGGGGAAATATTGTAGAATATACACTGGAAGAAAACAACAACTGGTTACCCGATTTTGAAAAGCTTGAAAAATTGATCAGCAGCTCAAAGACGAATCAGTCAACCCGTTTGCTCTTTGTAAATTATCCCCACATGCCTACGGGGCAGTTGCCAACCCAATCATTTTTTGAAGCCCTGGTTGCGTTTGCAAAAGCAAATCAGTTGTTAATTGTGCACGATAATCCGTATAGTTTTATTTTGAACAACCGGCCCGCAAGCCTCTTAAGCGTGGAAGGCGCCAAAGAAGTAGCTGTTGAACTAAATTCATTGAGCAAATCGCAGAATATGGCCGGCTGGCGTGTGGGAATGTTATGCGGTGCCAGGGAAAGAATTGATGAAGTATTGCGCTTTAAAAGCAACATGGACAGCGGTATGTTCTTACCGGTACAACTGGCGGCTGCAACTGCCTTAATGCTTGGCGGGGAATGGTATGACAGTATCAACACAATGTATAAAAACCGGAGAGAAAAAGTATTTGCCTTACTACAGTTGCTTAATTGCTCATTTTCGCCAGGGCAGGCAGGCATGTTTGTATGGGCTAAAATTCCCGGAAGCTACAAAGATGGCTATGCTTTAAGTGATGAGGTATTGTATACTTCAAATGTATTTATAACGCCCGGTGGCATTTTTGGAAGTGCAGGCAAGGATTATGTACGGGTAAGCTTATGTTGCACAGAGCAAAAAATAGATGAGAGCATAAATAGAATCAAAACATCATTGAAAGGAAAAAAATAAACAATGTTCGATACCATTACCATTGTAGGCGTAGGCCTGATCAGCGGTTCATTTAGTATTATTTTAAAAGAGAAAGGATTAGTAAAACATGTAATTGGCGTAAGCCGTACAGAGAACAGCATAAAAAAAGCGCTGGAATTAGGCATTATTGACGAGGCGCTGCCGTTGGAAGAAGCCGTTAGAAAAAGTGATCTTATTTATGTTGCCATACCTGTAGATGCCACTATTACGGTGATGGAGAAGATAATGGATCTGATAACCGAAAAACAAATTGTGGCAGACGCAGGTTCTACCAAGCAGGCACTCTGCGAAGCTTTGGCCAATCATCCTATGCGAAGCCGTTTTGTTGCCACGCACCCTATGTGGGGAACAGAATACAGCGGGCCGGAAGCAGCCGTTCGTGATGCATTTGCAGGACGTACCTGTGTAATTTGTGAGAAAGAAAAAAGCGATAAAGATGCCGTAGCTACCATTGAAGAAGTATATAAACTCCTGGGAATGCATGTTACTTATATGGATGCAGACGCTCACGATATGCATGCTGCTTACGTAAGTCATATTTCTCATATTACCTCTTTTGCGCTGGCA
Source organism: Agriterribacter humi (assembly GCF_009192765.1). Classification (GTDB taxonomy): domain Bacteria; phylum Bacteroidota; class Bacteroidia; order Chitinophagales; family Chitinophagaceae; genus Agriterribacter; species Agriterribacter humi. Next base: position 150,459 of record NZ_VOHQ01000005.1, read on the forward strand.
AATACAGTGCTGGAAAAGGAAAAAGAAGAAAATGCCATTTTTGAACTCGCAGGTGGCGGTTTTGAAAGCACGGTCCGGCTTGCGAAAAGCAATCCCGCTATGTGGCTTCCCATTTTCAGACAAAATCGGGAACATGTATTAGACGTACTCAATGAGCATATTACGCAATTAAGAAAATTTAAAAGTTGTATCGAAAAAGAAAACTATGTCTATTTACAGGAGCTGATGGAGAATGCCAATAAAATAAATCGTATAATCAAGTAACATTAAGAGAAATACAGCATACAAAATGGCAAATAATAAGCAGAATCAGCGAAATCGTGTTTATCTTTGCGAAAATTTTTTTAATATATGATGACATTTGAAGAGTTGGGTTTAGACGGGAGATTGGTACAGGCTACCGATGCTTTGGGATTTAAACAGCCAACCCCTATACAGGAAAAAGCGATTCCTGTTTTGCTGAGCGGCACCACAGATCTGGTGGGGTTGGCACAAACGGGTACAGGAAAAACAGCGGCTTTTGGCTTACCATTGCTGCAATTAATAGATGCAAAAGATAAGTATCCGCAGGCATTGGTGGTTTGTCCTACCAGGGAATTGTGTATGCAGATTGTGAATGAAATAGAGCTCTTTAAAAAATTTATAACCGGCATGCATGTGGTGGCGGTATATGGAGGAACATCTATTGGTGCACAGATCAGGGACCTGAAAAGAGGAATACAGATTGTTGTAGCTACACCGGGAAGATTGATTGATTTAATTGAACGTAAAGCAATAAACCTGGAGCAGATTAAATATGTAGTGCTGGATGAAGCAGATGAAATGCTGAACATGGGTTTCCAGGATGACATTGAATTTATTTTACAGAACACCCCAAATCGGGAGAGCACATGGTTATTTAGCGCCACCATGCCCCCCGAAATACGGCGTGTAAGTAAAAAATACATGAAGCAGCCCGTAGAAATAACGGTAGGCAAAATGAACACTGCCAATAAAAATGTTGATCACCAATACTATGTTGCCAGCGCACAGCACCGCTACGATGCGTTGAAACGGCTAATTGATTTTAACCCCGGTATTTATGGCATCATCTTTACCCGAACCAAGGCAGATGCCCAGGCAATAGCCGAAAAGCTTACACGGGAAGGTTACGATATTGACGCTTTGCATGGCGATCTTACACAGCAGCAAAGAGACAAAGTGATGGGTGAGTTCAGAGAGAAAACACTTCAGCTTTTAATAGCAACAGACGTAGCGGCCAGGGGCATTGATGTGCAGGGTATAACCCATGTTATCAATTATGAATTACCCGATGATGTGGAAGTATACACCCACCGCAGCGGCCGTACAGGGCGTGCGGGAAACACCGGCATTTGTATGTCTGTTATACACAGCCGGGAAATTGGCAAGATCAGGCAAATTGAAAGAATGGTGCAGGTACCTTTTCATAAGCTGGAAATACCTGCAGGCAAGGATGTATGCCGTAAACAGTTTTACCATTTTATGGATAACCTGCTTCAATTAGATATAGAGGATGACAGCTATGAACCATACATACCCATGCTGGAAGAAAAATTTGCGGACGTGAGCAAGGAAGAAGTATTGAAGAGATTAGCTGCACATGAATTTAAAAGGTTCTTAAAATATTATGAAAATGCAGAAGACCTGAACGTAAGAGAAAGAACCCGCGAATACCGCGAAAGAGATCCGAAAGCATTTACAGAAAGAAGGGACATCACCCGCAGGCGCGATACACGGGGACGTGAATTTGGCGGCAATGGCGGAGACTACACCAAATTGTTTGTTAATCTCGGGACTAAAGATGGGTTTTATAAAGCAAGTTTCCTGCAATTTATTTTAGACATGAGTGATTTAAAAAAAGATTCGTTGGGCAGAATTGATATGAAGGAAATGAATAGCTGGATAGAGGTGGATAAAAAATCTGCTCCCCAGATGATACGTTCTATTGACGGAAAAAAATATAAAGGAAGAAGCATAAGAATGAACGATGCCGATCAGAGAAGATAGTGTGAGAAATAATTAGTAATCCAATTTGTAACAAATAAAACATTATTATATGCAAGCGGTTGAAACCAATACAAAAGCTGCAGTGCTGGAAAAACTGAATAAAAAACCACTGATCATTTCCGGCCCATGCAGCGCAGAAACCGAGGAGCAGGTGCTGGAAACGGCACAGCGGCTGGCCAATACAGGAAAAGTAGATATGCTCCGGGCAGGTATATGGAAACCCCGCACCCGCCCCGGAAGTTTTGAAGGAATTGGCACAAAGGGTTTACCCTGGTTACAGCAGGCAAAAAAAATAACAGGCTTGCCCACAACAGTAGAAGTAGCTACAGGTAAGCAGGCGCAGGATGCATTGCATTTTGAAATAGATATGCTTTGGATAGGGGCACGCACAACAGTTAATCCTTTCAGCGTTCAGGAAGTAGCGGATGCGTTGCGTGGTGCAGATGTTCCTGTATTCATCAAAAATCCCATCAATCCTGATCTTGAATTATGGACAGGTGCAGTAGAACGCATAGCCAAAGCCGGTATAAAAACCATAGGATTGATTCATCGAGGCTTTAGCGCATATGGCAACACAGAATACCGCAATGCCCCCATGTGGCACCTGGCCATCGAAATGAAAAGGCGTAATCCTGAATTGAAAATAATAAATGATCCTTCCCACATTTGCGGCCGGAGGGATATCCTGCTTGAAGTAGCGCAAAAAGCTATTGACCTTGATTTTGACGGATTGATGATAGAAAGCCATATTGATCCGGATAATGCATGGAGCGATGCCAAACAGCAGGTTACGCCCGAAAAGCTGGCCGAAATGCTGGACGCTATTACCTGGAGAAAGGAAGATGTAAATTCGGAGGAGGTTCATGCGGCATTGGAAAAACTCCGCCAGCAGATCAATCACCTCGATGATGAAATGATGCAGATATTAAGCCAGCGCATGAGCCTGGCTGAAAAAATAGGGCAATACAAAAAAGACAATAATATTACGATCTTGCAAACGTCCAGGTGGAATGAAATTCTGGAAAGAGCATTTAAAAGAGGTGATAAGATTGGTTTAAGCAATGAATTTATTACCAAGTATTTTGATGCTATACATATGGAATCTATCAACCATCAAAATAAGATCATGAACTCCTGAACCATTCCGCATCAATAATATGCAGGGCAGCATTAATACTTTTATTTATATCCATGCCATATGGTGTACTGCCGGCAGGCAGCCTTCACTTACCAGCGTGGTAAGAAAAGTATTATTCCCTTATATAAAAAAAAATGCAGAAGAAAAGGGTATACAGGTGATGGCAGTAAACGGGGCCGGGGAACATGTTCATTGCCTCTTTAAGCTGATGCCTGTTCAGTCTGTTTCCGAAATCATAAAGCAACTCAAAACTGAATCCGAGAGCTGGCTGAATGACAATAAATTCCTCCTCCATACTTTTGAATGGGAAAAGATTTATTCCGCATGGTCTGTTAGCCCTTCCACTATTGATAAGGCTGTGGAATATATTAATAAGCAGGAAGAATATCACCTGGCAAAAACCCTTGATGAGGAACTGGCTGCGTTTGATAAGATGGTCATTCAAATAACGTGACCCGGATAATCCGTCCATCTCTAATTTCAACTCTTAAATCAGAAATGATTATAATGGATCCCGTAAAATACACATTCAGCAACGCTTCTACACATTGCTATTTTGACGCTGCTTTTCCGCAATTAAAAAAAATTGTGGATCCCAAATCGGCGATTATTGTTACCGATGAAAATGTTTACAGCGGGCATATCAAAAAATTCAGGAACTGGAATACCATTGTATTAAAACCAGGTGAAGCATTTAAAGTGCAGGCCACTGTTGATACCGTAATTGAACAAATGATAGCGCTGCAGGCCGACCGGAAAACTACACTTATTGGCGTTGGCGGAGGGGTGATTACAGACATTACTGGGTATGCAGCTTCGGTGTATATGCGTGGCATCCCGTTTGGCTTTGTACCAACATCGGTATTAAGCATGGTTGACGCAAGTATTGGCGGAAAAAACGGCATTGATGTAGGTGTATATAAAAACATGGTAGGGGTTATCCGTCAGCCCGCTTTTTTATTACATGATCCTGCTTTTTTGCAAACCCTGCCGCAACATGAATGGGAGAATGGCTTTGCCGAGATCATCAAACATGCCTGTATAAAAGATGCTGCTATGTTCAGGGAACTGGAAGCCAATACGCTAAAAACATACCAGAACAAAAGACAGGCAATGCGCACCTTAATTCAGCGCAATGCCGTGATCAAAATTAAAGTGGTGCAAAAAGATGAATTTGAAAAAGCCGGCAGGAAGCTATTGAACTTCGGCCATACACTGGGGCACGCTTTGGAAAACCAATACGACTTATCGCATGGACAGGCGATTTCCATTGGCATGACCTATGCCTGTCATATTTCAGCACAATTAAGAGGATTTAAGGATACGGAAAAAGTAGTGCAATTATTAGAACAGTACGGGCTCCCCACCTACGCTTCTTTTAATAAAAAAAAGGCTATAGAAGTACTGAAAATGGACAAAAAGAGGGAGCGAAAAGAAATGAACTATGTATTATTGGATAAGATAGGTAAGGCTGTGATTGAGTTAATACCTTTACAGCAATTGGAAAAAATAATATCAGCATTATAAGTTATGATTGCAACTATTCAACCTTCGCGGTTATCAGATACCATCCAGGCGCCTGCATCCAAAAGTTCCATGCAACGGGCCTGTGCTGCGGCTTTGATATCGAAGGGCAAAAGTTTCATTTATAATCCCGGCCATTCTAACGATGATAAAGCTGCACTACAGGTAATTGCAGCAATGGGAGCCAAAGTTAACCAGCTCAGTGATGGTTCAATAGAAACAGACAGCACTGGCATTGATCTATCTTCACCCGGCAAAGCACAGTCTTCAACAGTAGTAAATTGCGGTGAAAGCGGGCTGGGCATACGCATGTTTGCACCCATCATTGCATTAAGCAAACGACCGGTTACCATACAGGGAGAAGGTAGCCTGCTTTCGCGCCCCATGGATTTTTTTGATGAAATATTACCACGTTTAAACGTTACAGTTAGTTCAAATAAAGGCAGGTTGCCCATTACGCTTTCCGGTCCGCTGCAACCCGGGGATATTGAAATTGATGGTTCGTTAAGTTCCCAGTTTTTAACAGGTTTACTCATGGCATATGCCGCTGCGGATGCAAAAGGTGTAACCATTACCGTGAACAATTTAAAAAGTAAGCCTTATATAGATCTCACACTAAAAGTGATGCAGGCTTTTGGATTGAATGCACCACGTAATAAAAATTACGAAGAATTCTATTTTGAAGCACCCATTACCGGGCATACAGCATCACAAACCCGGTATACTGTAGAAGGAGACTGGAGTGGCGGAGCATTTTTACTGGTAGCAGGAGCTATTGCAGGAAATATAGAGGTATACGGGCTTGATCCTGATTCTGCACAGGCCGATAAAAAAATTCTGGCAGCATTGCGGGATGCCGGCGCAGGAATGGAAGTCAGCAATAAAAGCATTAAATTATTTACGGGTAAATTAAAAGCATTTACGTTTGATGCAACAGACTGTCCTGATCTTTTTCCTCCATTGGTGGCATTGGCAGCATATTGCAGCGGGTTAACCACAATAAAAGGGGTAAGCAGGCTGGCGCATAAAGAAAGTAACCGGGGATTAACCCTGCAGGAAGAATTTGGTAAAATGGGGTTGATTATAGATTTGGAGAAGGATACTATGCGGATACAGGGTGGAAAAGGATTAAAAGGAGCAACAGTGCATTCCCGCCATGATCATCGCATTGCCATGGCCTGTGCTGTGGCTGCACTGCAGGCCGCGGGAGAAACAATGATCGAAGAAGCAGAAGCAATAAACAAATCGTACCCTGATTTTTATGATGATCTGACAACACTGGGAGCCGGAATAAAAATAAAGCAGCAAACAATACATATTCAATAACCAATCATTAGCTTTAAGCAAAATCGCATATGAATTCTTTTGGGAGATTTTTTCGTGTACATATTTTTGGCGAATCACATGGCGAAAGTGTGGGTATTACCATTGACAATTGCCCGGCTGGTCTGCCGCTGAAAGCTGATGATTTTTTGAATGATATTGAAAGAAGGAAAGGAGGCACGCAAAAAGGAACAACTCCGAGGCAGGAATCGGACCTGCCTATTTTTAAAAGTGGTATTTTTAACGACACAACAACGGGTGCGCCTGTTACCATACTGTTTGAAAATAACAATACCCGTTCAGGAGATTATCAAAAACAAAGAGCGGTACCACGACCAGGGCATGCTGATTTTGTAGCGCATCAAAAATATGGAGGATTTGAAGATTACAGGGGTGGCGGTCATTTCAGCGGGCGTCTTACAGTAGCACTGGTAGCTGCGGGTGTAATAGCAAAAAAATTATTACAGTTGGCTCCAACCAGCAACAATGAAGCTTTAACTGAAGTTAAATCTGCAGGCATCTCTGTGATTGCATCTATATTAGAAATTGGCGGTGAAAAAGACCTGGAAAAAGGTCTGCAAAAAGCCATTGACGCTAAAGATAGTATTGGAGGTATTGTAGAGTGCAGGGTGAATGGCCTGCCGGCAGGCCTGGGTGAACCTTTTTTTGACTCTGCAGAGTCATTACTGAGTCACGCTGTTTTTGCCATACCCGCTATTCGTGGAATTGAATTTGGAACAGGCTTTGCCGCTGCCAGCATGTTTGGAAGCGATCATAATGATGCTATTGCCGACACGAGTGGCACAACAATTACCAATCACGCAGGAGGAATAGCAGGAGGCATAACCAATGGAAATGAATTGGTTTTTCGCATTGCTGTTAAACCCACTTCTTCCACACCCAAAGTACAACAAACCTTAAACTGGGAAACCGGTGCTGTGGAAGCGTTTTCAGTAAAAGGTCGTCATGATCTCTGCATAGCTTTGCGGGTGCCTGTTGTGCTTGAAGCCATTACAGCTATTGTTTTAGCCGACCTGATGCTAATTGAACAAAAGATACCGCGGATAATACATACTTAATTACTTAAACCAACTGCCATGCCTCTCATCTACCATGTTACAACCGCTTCTGAATGGAACGATGCAAAACAAAAAGGATATTATGAATCCCGGGCGCTCAAAGAAGAAGGATTTATTCATTGCAGTGAAGAAAGGCAAATACCTGATGTGTTGAAAAGGTACTATAGCGACAAAACTGATCTTGTTAAATTAACCATTCAAACAAACAAATTAACCAGCCAGCTAATATACGATTGGTCCAATGCTATTGAAGATACATTCCCGCATGTTTACGGACCTATCAATCTTGATGCAGTTGTAAGCGTTGAAAAAATACAGGCTGATTGATATATATCAACACATCCATGGCTTTCTTTTTTGATTATTGTTGAGCTATGATAATAAATCATTCCTTCAGTTAATTTACATAGTGTTTCATGCAGTTTTCATCATTTATGTAAGTATTTTTACTTACCCTTACGGGGATAATACTATAGCTCACAGTAAAAAAAACACGTATGAAAACTTTATTAATCATTACCAGTATTATCCTTTTATCCTTCCAGATAGACCGCCTGCTGGTAATCAATTTATCAGATGCCAGCGTTGAAATGCCATCATTAACCAATGCCTTTTCCGTTTATGAAAGTTTGCCGGACATAAAAGCCGCAAACAGCCATATAAAGGCGCCTGTTAAGGTAAATGAAATCAGCTCCGGCGCATTAACTTTAAAATCCGCTCCGGAGCGTATAGAAAAAAACAGGCCTGCAAAAATAAAACCCGGCATGAATCGCTCTAACCGGATGAATAGTAAAAACAGCCTTCTTCATCATGAAATAAAGCAATCCGGCAAATATCTTGAACTAAACACACTGCTGTTTGATTTTGATCAGTATGAGAATGTAGAAACTGAAGAATTTAATATTATTCTTCAGCTTGCAGACAAGCTGATCTTTGACGAATCATTAAAGATAAGTATAGCAGGTTTTACAGATAACACAGGTAATGCGGAATACAATAAAAAACTTTCCCTTTTACGTGCCGAAAATGTAAAGCACTATATGCTTGACCTGGGCGTAAATGAAGGCCAGATCATCGTTTCAGCAAACGGCATTTCATATCCTGCGGCAAACAATAACACAATGGAAGGAAGAGCAACAAACAGGAGAGTGGAAATGTTGCTTATACCATAATAGTCACGGAGCTGGCTTTCCTGCAGAAAATCAAACAGGCAGACTGTTTTATAAAATATGCACACAAACCGGCCTGAAACTAAAAGGGACCGGGGGGGTCAGCAGAAAAGTCAATCAACATTGTTTGACCGGTTTGCATGCAAATGGGTACGGATTTTCGCGGTTCGGCGAAACGTTATTATACTATGCTAAGGGTAGGGATAAACTGAAACCGGCAAAGGTATTGCCCAACGGATATAAGGAAAATTAAAAACGAGATTTCAACAATACAGACGGGTGGTTGTCACTAAAAAGTTGCAGCGTTAAAAAAAATACTCCTGCAAACAAAGTACGGATTACATTTATTTACAGGAGCCAACGCAGTAAACTGAAAGTATAAATCATTTAAATGATCAGCATGGCATCTCCATAGCTGAAAAAACGATATTTATCTTTTATAGCCTTTTTATATGCTTCCATAGCAAGATCATATCCGGCAAAAGCACAAGCCATAATTAAAAGACTTGTTTTAGGAAGATGAAAATTAGTAATGAGTGAATCAGCTATAGAAAAATTATATGGCGGATGAATGAAAGTATTCGTCCATCCTTCAGAAGGTTTTAGTAATTTTTCAGCAGTAAATGACGATTCCAGCGCTCTCATGGTAGTAGTTCCAACTGAGCAAATTCTTTTCCCTTCCAGCCTGGCCTTATTTACAATACCGCAGGCTTTTTCTTCAATTCTGTAATATTCCGCATCCATTTTATGTTTGCTGAGGTCTTCAACTTCAATAGGCCGAAAAGTTCCCAGCCCCGTATGCAGTGTTATTTCGGCAAAACGGATGCCTTGTATTTCCAGGCGCTTAATAAGCTCAATGCTAAAGTGCAAGCCGGCGGTTGGCGCGGCAACTGCTCCTTCATGTTTGGCATACACAGTTTGGTAGCGTTCCCGGTCTTCCTCATCAGGCTTGCGTTTAATATATTTCGGTAAAGGCGTTTCACCTAAAGTATTTAAAACCTGTTTGAACTCTTCATTACTCCCGTCAAAAAGAAACCGGATCGTACGTCCACGGGAGGTAGTATTATCAATTACTTCGGCAACAAGGTCTTCTGCTTCCCCAAAATACAGCTTATTTCCAACTCTTATTTTACGTGCAGGATCAACAATAACATCCCACAATTTATTCTGGTGATTCAGTTCCCGAAGCAAAAACACTTCAATTTTAGCACCTGTTTTTTCTTTACGTCCATACATACGGGCGGGAAACACCTTGGTATTGTTTACAACAAATACATCCTTATCGTCAAAATAATCAAGTACATCGCGAAAATGTTTGTTTTCAATTTGGCCTGTAGCGCGATGAACTACCATCATACGGGCGTCTTCTCTTTTTTTGGCAGGGTGTTGTGCGATAAGATTAAGTGGGAGGTCAAAACGGAATTGTGATAATTTCATCTGAATGTTTATTATTTTTTGCAGTCACATGAAACTTACCCTTATCAATGCGGCGAGGTATCTTTGTTTGCCCTGAACCTGATCTTACGGTACCAGGTTTCATGTAAATAGCTGTATTTAACAGCGTGCAAAGGTAAGGAAATAATTATTTCAATAATGAAATCTTCAAAAAACAGATAAAAATGCAATACATTGCCGGAGAGTCCCTAAAATTCGGTGAAATATAAAATACCAGTTTAGCCGGGTAATATTCCCTTTGGTATAGCTGCAATCAATTGCTTTGTATATGCACTTTGGGGTGCATTGTATACATCCTCAGCAGCACCCGCTTCTTCTATTTTTCCTTTATACATCACCAGGATACGGTCGCTGATGTAACGGACCACGGAAAGATCATGGGAGATAAAAAGTGCCGCGAAACGAAATTCCTTTTTCAGATCATTAAGCAAATTAAGCACCTGTGCCTGCACGCTTACATCAAGAGCAGAAACAGATTCATCGCAAACAATAAACGATGGATTTAACGCTAAAGCCCGCGCAATACCTATACGTTGACGTTGTCCGCCGCTAAATTCGTGCGGGTAGCGGTTGTAATGATCAGCGCTTAAGTTTACTTTTTCTAAAATGTTAATTATCAAATCCTTTCTGTTTTTGATGCTGCTTCCTACGCCATGTATACTCATGCCTTCGTGTATAGCGTTGCCTACAGAAAGACGGGGATTCAGGGAGGAATACGGGTCCTGGAAAATGATCTGGAAATCTTTTCGAACATGCCGCAATTGCGTAGGAGACAGATCCGGTAAATTTTGTCCATGAAAATGAACTGTTCCGGAAGTAGGATCAATCAAACGGAGCAAACTTCTTCCTAATGTTGTTTTACCGCAACCCGATTCTCCCACCAGCCCTACCGTTTCCCCTTCGTATATATCAAAACTCACATCATCCACAGCCTTTATATAACGCTTATGTGTACCCCTCATTCTTCTTTCCGCCGGAAACCATACTTTCAGGTTTTCCACTTTTACCAGTGGGGATGCAATGTCCGGGGTATCCTGTTTTGCCTCAATGGTTATGTGTTCTGTTTTTTCATGATTGCTACTCAGTCTTTCCTTCCTTACTATACTCCCATCTTCATTCATTTCCATAAAATCGCTTACTACAGGCAACCGTTCTCCTTTTGCATGAAGTACGGGACGGCACTCCAACAAAGCTTTGGTGTAAGGATGGCGGGGATCAGTAAACAACTCATGTATTGTATTTTGTTCAACGATCTTTCCGTTAAACATTACTATGGCCCGGTCTGCTATTTCGGCTACCAAACCGAGGTCGTGACTGATAAAAATTACACCGATATCTTTTTCAACCTGCAACTCTTTTATTAAGCGAAGAATGCTTTGCTGCACGGTTACGTCTAATGCGGTGGTAGGTTCATCGGCAATCAGCAATGAAGGTTCACAACTCATAGCCATAGCAATCATAACCCTCTGCTTTTGACCGCCGCTTATTTCATGCGGGAAACGATTGAATACAGCAACAGGGTCGGGCAGTTGAACTTTTTCAAATAATTCAATTGTTTTTTGCTTCGCGCTTTTATAATTGATATGCTGATGTAATAATATGGCTTCTGTAACCTGGTTTCCGCAGGTATATAAAGGATTAAGCGACGTCATGGGTTCCTGGAAGATCATGGCAATTTTATTACCCCGCACATATTGCATTTCCTTTTCAGAAATCCTTAAAAGGTCAACACCTGTTTCGCCTTGTGCAGAAAATATAATTTTGCCGCTTGTATATGCTGCAGGAGGTAATAATTGAAGTACAGCAAGCGAAGTAATTGATTTTCCGGAACCGGATTCTCCCACTATTGCTACGGTTTCGCCACGATTTACAGAGAAAGATATATTGTGGAGGGCGGGTGCAGCCTTTCCTTCCTGGCTGAAGCTGATACTGAGATTTTGTATGGATAAAAGAGGAAACATGCAAAAATTAGAATCTCAAATGCCTTACCGTTAGCCCATCATTAATCAGTTGTTTTAAGGAATCAATGCCGATCTTTATATGTGTTGCAACAAATTCTTCCGTCACTTTTTTATCACTCTCTTCCGTTTTAACGCCTTCGGGTATCATAGGCTGATCGCTTACCAGTAAAAGCGCCCCCGTAGGAATTTTATTATAAAATCCCACCGAGAAAATGGTGGCGGTTTCCATATCAATAGCGTATGCCCGTACTTTTTGCAGATAGTTTTTAAACTCTTCGTCATGTTCCCAAACGCGCCGGTTAGTAGTGTACACGGTGCCGGTCCAGTAATCCACACCGTAATCTCTTATAGTGGTAGAGATGGCTTTTTGAAGGGCAAATGCAGGTAATGCAGGAACCTCGGCAGGAAAATAATCATTCGATGTACCTTCTCCGCGTATAGCAGCTATGGGCAGTATCAGATCGCCCAGTTTGTTTCTTTTTTTTAATCCTCCGCATTTGCCTAAAAATAATACCGCTTTGGGCTCAATAGCTGTGAGTAAATCCATAATGGTTGCAGCACCCGGGCTGCCCATTCCAAAATTTATAATCGTAATGCCTTCAGCCGTAGCACATTCCATTGATCTGTCTTTCCCAATTACCTCAACCTTGTTCCACCGGGCAAAAGTGTTAACATAACTGCTGAAATTCGTTAATAATATGTATTTACCGAAATTTTCAAGCTTTTCGCCAGTATAACGGGGCAGCCAGTTTTTAACAATATTCTCTTTTGTGTGCATACTTCTTTAATTGGCTAAATTAGCAAATTCATTATTAAGTATGATTAAAATAGAATACCCTGCATACCAGTATAAGATCAAAACAGAAAACAACAGGGAATTTATTTTTGACGCTATACGCAAACAATGGGTAATGCTTACTCCTGAAGAATGGGTGAGGCAAAATTTCCTGCAATATTTATTACAGGTAAAAAAATTCCCGGGTTCATTAATTGCCGTGGAAAAAGAAATTCGTTTGGGTGAGCTCATCAAGCGTTGTGACATTGTTATTTATGACAGGAATGCAACGCCACTGCTAATGACTGAATGTAAGGCAATGGAAATAGAAATTAACGCCAGTGCAGCAGAACAGATTTTACGATATAATATTTCATTGCCTGTACAATACCTGGTTATTACCAACGGATCTTATTGCTTTGCATTTGAGAGAACAGGAAAGGATTTTCAACCTTTGATGGAAATACCGGAATGGAAGGATGGCTGATGAAAAGCTACTCTTCCACGGTTTTTGGACTTTCATAATCCTTTATCTTATTGTACAGGGTTTTGCGGTCAATTTTAAGAATTTCGGCAGCTTTTGTTTTATTGTAATTCACCTGTTTCAATACTTTTAAAATCGTGTCATACTCAGCCTGCGATGCAGCACCTTTCAGATCAGGGTTTTTAGCAGGAGTAATGCTATGAAAAACAGGTTCTTTTCCCGTTTCAATAAGTGATGCCGGTTGTATAATTTCATTGGGTAATACAGATGCACTGATCCGCGGTGCATTGGTTAATAAGGCAGCACGACGAATTACATTTCTAAATTCACGCAGGTTACCCGGCCACGAATAATGTATAAATAACTGTAAAACTTCATCGTCAAATCCTTCAATGTCCTTATCCAGTTCATTGCAGGCTTTTTGTAAAAAGAAGTCTGCAAACAACAGGATATCTTCTTTACGATCCCGGAGTGCAGGTATGTGAATAGAAAACTCATTAAACCGATGAAAAAGGTCTTCCCTGAATTTCCCTTTGCGGTAGCCTTCCTGCAGATTTTCATTAGACGCTACAATTATCCGGATATCCAGGTTCATTTCTTTTGTGCCCCCTACCCTCTTAAACTTACGCTCTTGTATTACCCGCAATAAACCAGCTTGCACGTCTATCGGAAGATTACCAACTTCGTCTAAGAAAATAGTACCTCCGTTAGCCATTTCAAAATGTCCTTCTTTATCATTTATAGCTCCGGTAAAGGAGCCTTTCATGTGTCCGAACAATTCGCTGCCCGCCAGTTCTTTTGATAAAGTACCGCAGTCTAATGCTATAAAAGGTTTATTGGCCCTGTCGCTGTATTGGTGGATTGTTTTTCCTATTACCTCCTTGCCCGTTCCGCTTTCGCCATATAATATAACACTATAAGGTGTAGGCGCTACCAGTTTAATCTGCTTATACAATTCTTTCGTGGCAGGATCCTTACCTACCAGGTATTCGTCATCCTGCAGTACTGGCTTTCCTTTCTGTTTACTTGTACTGATATTTGAAGAAGAAACAGACGCGCCGGCATTGGAAATATGTGCCTGCGATTTTTTTATAACACTTAATACTTCATCAGGAATAAGCGGTTTGGCAATATAATCGAATGCCCCCTGTTTAATTATATCAACTGCCGTTTTAATATCAGAATAACCCGTAATAATAATAACAGTTGTAGAAGGCTTAAGAGATTTAACTTCTCTTAATACATCATTGCCTTCTTTATCACCCAATCTAAAATCACACAGTACTATATCAAAATGCTGCTCCTTAAACTTAGATATTCCTGAATTTCCTGTAAACGCTGTTTCCGTCTCAAAACCTTTACGCTGCAAAAATCTGCTAAGTAATGCACACATATCCATATCATCATCCACTATCAATATTCTATTCATATCAGAATCAATTTAAACAATGTCTAAGTTAGTTGAAAACATTTAAAAATCCCGTTTCTATAATAGCTTATATAATTTTAGTATCCTGAAATACATCTTAAGGAGCTTAATTTATAAGCCACTGCAAAATGCAGTGGCTTATAATTATCCCTTTTCATAAATCTACCTAAAAAATATTATAGTTTTAATTTTAAGTATTCCGATGAGGACATTTTCCAGCCAGCTTACAAAATTAAAAAATCCTGCCAATAGCCAAAAACCTATCTAGCCCCATGTGATGGTACTATGGCTTTTATTTAATCATAATTCGTTGGTGAGTAAAATCGCCATATTGGGGAAATTTATGCCCAGTAGGCAATAGATTATAATTTCTTTTTTTATATATAATATTTAAATTATGCGTAAATTGGGTAATATAGTTTTACGGTGAATAAAAACGCTGCAACACAATATGGCAGGCAAGTTGCAATGAAAAGACGTGATTGTTTTAACCCAATGGCTTAAATTCACGTTGAAAATATGTTTAGCCCCCATTTTTTATGAAAGTTTTGATTATTGATGACGAATTGGATATATGTTATTTGCTAAGCGGTATATTAAAACAGCAACATTACAGTACCCGTTATGTAACTTCATTATCTGATGCGGAAATTGCTTTAAAAAACGATCCCCCTTCAATCATTTTCCTCGACAACCACTTGCCCGATGGATTGGGAATTGATTTTATCCAATTTATAAAATCCCGGTATCCTGTAAGTAAAATAATAATGATAACAGCCCATGATAGTCCTGCTGAGCATCGAAAAGCATATGCCGAAGGAGTAGATGTTTTTATTCCTAAACCTTTTACAAAAGAAAAGATCTATTCTGCAATTAATGAGATTACAGCATAATTGGATTTATTTGCTCATTGTGTAGAAATTATTTCACGCTCATTTCTTAAAAATTTATCCCGGTCACGTTAAAACCCTTATCAGGTAAGATTTTTAAAGAATTATTTTTTTTGGCAATATTTTTTAATATGGTATAATCATTCATCATTTAAAATTTATTTAGTATGGGAAATTTATTATACCTGATAGCGGTAATTTTAGTTATAGCATGGGCTATCGGCTTTTTAGGTTATCATGCCTCCGGATTAATACATATTTTACTGGTAATAGCCGTTGTTGTTGTTCTGTTAAGAATAATAAGAGGGGCAGCCAACTAATTTTCTTTGTTAAAGCACATGAAACAGGCGTTTATTTTTTATCAAAAATATTATTTATGGAAAGCTGGAAATTAAAGCTAAAAGGCAGTTGGAATGAAGTTAAAGGCAAGATCAAACAAAAATATGGAGATCTAACCGAAGATGATCTTATATATGAAGAAGGTAAAGATGATGAATTACTGGGAAGGATTCAGCAAAAAATTGGAAAGTCCAAACAAGATGTAAAGAAGTGGATTGAAAGTTTATAATAAACACAGCTCATACCGTAGTACGGCAAATCCCTATCTATAGGAGTTTGCCGTATTTCATTAAAGAAGTAAATTTATACCAATTGGCGTTACACAAAATCAAACGTAATAATGAAACGTGTACCTTTCCCCGGTTCACTTTCAACATGGATAGTACCTTTATGACTTAGTATAATATTTTCGGTATTGGTCAATCCCAATCCTGTTCCCTTCGCTTTTTTACTGTAATAGGGCTCAAATAACTTATTAAGGGTTTCACTATCCATTCCGCATCCATTGTCATCAATTTCAACTATACATTTATTATCTTGGTCATAAGTTAAAATAGTCAAAATTCCCTTACCGGGTTCCATAGCTTCAATGGCATTTACAATAATGTTTAAAAAAGCTATTTTTATTTTTTCTTTATCTACCGATATGCTACATATGTCCTTATTGTACTTTTTTACAATTTTAATATCATTTAGTTTTAACCTGTCTTCGGCCAGTTGCAAAGCATCTTCCAGTAAATGGTTAACAGAAACCGCTTCTGCTTTGGGCTCTATAAATTTCGTAGAGTTCAGCAGTTCAGTAATAAGCATATTAATGCGCTGGCTGTTTCTCGTAATCATGTCATAAAAAACATTTCTGTTTTCCTCGTCAGAATCTGTTTCAGATCTGAGCTGGTCTACAGACAGGTTAATATTGGTAAGGGGATTCCGGACTTCGTGTGCAATGGTTCTGGCTATACGGCCTGTAGAAGCAAATTTTTCCATCCTGCGCATTTCCAGTATTTCTTTATTTACTTTATCCAATTGCTTAATTCTTTCTTCCAGTTCGTAACGATACTCTTCAGCACGTCTGTCTGCAAGCCGCCTGCCCCGATTTTCTGTTACATAAGTAACGAATCCAAAAACAAATAACAATAAAGCAACAATAAGTGAAACAATTACAACAATGTTGAGCAAACTGGACCGGGATATCAGATCAATATTTCTCTGTTCCAGCAGATTGCGTTCAGATTTCTGCATCGTTTTAATAATGGCATCCAGGCTTTCCATATTTGCTTTCCCTTCTCTTTCGAAGTGTAGCATACTATCGGTTAGCTGATAATTGTTTCCACTAAATGTATCAACAGCACTCTGGATAAGATCATATTTCTTATCCATCAGCTTCTTTGCCTGTTGCATCAAATCGCGCTGCGTTTTGCTATTAATTATTTGGGTAAGCAGATCATAAAACAAAGGGCCCGATTTCATTTTACTCTGGTAGTAGGGGCTCAAAAAACTTTTATCCTTATTGATAACAAAACCCCTGAAACCTAAATCAGCGTCTTTCATGAGTGAAAGAAAATCTTCCAGTTTATGTATTACCTGGTTGGTATGCTCAATCAGCCTGGATTGCTTAAGCACCTGCTTATTAATATATAAAGTGATAAGATAGGAAATAAGTAAAATAAAGAAAGCAGAGCCATACCCCACCCTGATCCTTTTATCAATTCTGAATTTTTTTATAATACGTTTCATGTATAATTAAAATAATAGCCGAAGATTCTGGTAAGGCAATATGATAAGGATTTTGTTTTTAGTATGTACAGTTGGTATTAAAAACGTACCAAAACAAGGGTAAAGCTAAATGAAAAAATGGTACAACAATTGTTTTATAAACAGACTGGCCTCCGACCTTGTTATTTCTTTTCAATTTGCCTGTACTTTAACCGAGCATATGATACAACCCAGCACATACAAAGCTCCTCCGTACGTTTTAGAGCGCCTATCACATTTACTGAATTTACTGAAAATTGAAAAGGAAAAATATGAACGGGTTGCATTTTCTGTAACTGACCGGCAATTAAAATATGCAGTGAGCATTTTAGCACAGGAAAGTAACCAATATATATGTGAACTGGTATCCCAATTAAGATCACTTGGTGCGGATGCAAATACCGAACAGAATGAAAATATAAGAAGCAAAGAATATCCGGCGCCTGAAATGGATGCTACCCGGGACAAGATTGTAAACGTTACCACATTAGAATTTTGCAGGGAAAGTGAAAAACAAATGATTAATGCTTATAGGGCAGTGCTGAATGAACCCTTTCTGATGGAAGGAGTAAGAAAATTAATGCGTACTCAACTTAATGGCATAATGTACGCTTTTTTGCAATTAAAACTCTTTAGTACAGCCAGTTAGTATGCAATGAAATGAGCCCGAAAAGGAAATGTATTATAAAAATGAAGGGATAAATCTTGGTGATTTATCCCTTTTGTATATGTTTTTTATATTATGACATTTTTATGGAATCCGTATATGCAGGAACAAACAGCACCTTCTTTTTTGTTTTAACTTCATCCAACTTAGAGAATTCAGAATTATTGCTGATAAATTCAGGAACAATTTGTTTCATTTTTCCAACCAGCTTGAGATGATCTCCCTGTTTGCATAGGTCGGTGAGGTTTTCAATATCGTTAAGCACCTCCTTATATGACCTGGAAACTACTTTTGCTATTTTAATTTTTTCATGATGAGTAGGTAAAGTCTTTTCCGCTTCATTCAACAACTCTTCATATAATTTTTCACCCGGCCGCAAGCCAGTATATACTATATTAATATCCTTATCAGGTATCAGTCCGGATAATTTAATCATGTTTGCTGCCAGGTCAGCGATTTTCACAGGCTCACCCATGTCAAAAACAAATATTTCCCCGCCATGTCCTACGGTAGCAGCTTCTAAAACCAGTTGTACAGCTTCCGGGATAGTCATAAAGTAACGGGTTATATCCGGGTGAGTAACTGTTATGGGGCCGCCATGCTGTATCTGAGTCCTGAAGCGGGGAATAACAGAGCCATTAGAACCTAGTACGTTTCCAAACCGGGTAGTAATAAATTTTGTTTTAACGTTGGCGGTAATCGTAATTGAATCATCATCATCATCCTGTATAAGACGGGAAAGGAATTCTGCTGCAGGCGGATTATTGGATGCATGATTTAGCGATTGAACATATGTTTCAGCAATGCGTTTGGAAGCACCCATGATATTTGTTGGATTCACTGCTTTGTCGGTAGATATCATAACAAATTTCTCTACTCCAAAACAAACTGATAAATCCGCCATATTTCTTGTACCCATTACATTGGTAAGTATCGCTTCCTCGGGATGCTTTTCCATCATAGGAACATGCTTATATGCCGCAGCGTGGAAAACAATATTAGGACGATATTCCTTGAAAGGAATGAGCATTCTTCTCAAATTCCTTATACTGGCAATAAAAGTTTTTATTTTGGCTGAAGGATATTTTTCTTCCAGCTCAAGCTGTATCTCATGAAGGGGTGATTCAGCCTGGTCGCATAATATAACCATTTCCGGGCGATATGACATGACCTGCCTCACAATTTCGGCTCCAATAGAACCGGCGGCACCTGTAATAAGCACCCTTTTCCCGAAAATCTCTTCAGAAACCAATTGGTTATTAATCTCAATAGGCTTACGGGGAAGCAAATCTTCAATCTTCAAATCCTGCATCTGGCCAAGGCTAAGTTTGCCGCTCACCCATTGTTCTGATGGCGGTACTGTTTGAACTTTGATGCCCAAATTAAGACAACGGTCAATAATTGCCCTGAACTCAGGTTTGCCCGACTGTCCGTTAGGAAGAATAAGCTTGTCTATTGTAAGCTTTTTGTGCAATTCGGCCAATTCACGCGTATGGTACACTTTCTTTTGCTCTATGGTACTATTGATCTTTTTGCCTCCCGATTGAATAAAACCGCTTACAACAAATTTATGATTTCCGGCTGCTTCAATTGCCTGTTTAATAAGAATAGCATGATTATCCGATCCGTATATTAATACTTTTTTTACATCGGTCATTGCATACCCTTTGGCTAAAATGTATACTTCTTTGATAGAAGTACGGAACATGATCAGTAAAGAAGAGCTAATGAAAAAATTCAATACCAGTAAAGTTGGCATATCAAGAGATGGAATATGGTATATGCGATTCGCTATTATTTCTGAAACAAACGGATAGATCAGGCTAACCATAAGGATTGCTGAAAATATCCTGAACATATCCTTTGTATTGGAATAACGGATAAGCCCTGTATAAATCCGCATAAAATAAAACACTGCAAGAGATAAAAAACTGAATAATCCTGCGTGGATAAAAAAGTGCCCACGCACCAAAACCGGAAAACGGAATTGTTTTAAAATAAAATAAGACAGTGCAAAAGATGCAGTTACAATAACTGTATCTACCATCAAAATGATCCAGCGTGGAACAATGAAGGGTTTGTCGTAAAAAATTTTCATACTTCAGTACAGTATTAGATTCGGATAACAAATAATTACCAGGTTTTAAAATACAATACTGGAATTAAGGATGTAAAGGAAAGGAATAAGGTTTAGTTTGCCCGTATTCATACAGCAGGCAACAAGCTTTTTTGGCAATACATTAACGATACTGGAAATGATTTCATCTAACTCAGAAGGAACATCCGAGAATAGGAAATTGGGGTTATCAGTAGAGAGCAAAAAGAAACAATTCGTTGCAAAGATGATAAAAAAAATTCACATTCAAGCACTTTCTGCTCATTTTATCTTTAATCAATTATATAAAAGGTATCTGATACACAACTTACTGCAAACATTTAATTATACAGCAAAACGAATATTTATTTTTCATAATGTATTTATACAACAATTATTATTATCATCTACCACTAATATCACACAGGTTAAAGCATTGTTACCTTCTTTCGGGCAATTAATTATGATATTTTTCCTGCCAGCCCAACATACCACCTGAAAGATTTTTGGTTTTGGTAAAACCTAATGTATCCAAAATCAGGCATGCCTGGCCGCTCCGGTTGCCGCTCCGGCAATAGCATATAACTTCTTTTTCCCTGAGAGGTTCAATTTCATCAATGCTCATACTTTGAATTTTGCCGAGTGGCAAAAGAATACCTCCAATGTTGAACTCCGCATTTTCACGCGGTTCACGTACGTCTATTAAATTAAGTTGTTCACCTGCGTCCAATCTGCTCTTTACTTCTTCTGCAGTTATAAGTTCCATTTTATTTGCTTTATGCTATTAATCTAACTAATATTCGTTCAATGCCGGTTCAGGGTTGGGTGCATCAACATTTGTACTATCAATTTTTCTAACCGGTTTGTTATTGGTAATCCAAACGTCTATCATTTGCCCTTTTCGAATGCGGTTCAGATTTCCGTTATCGTTATAACGCTCCGGCTGCTGCCTGAATACATAAGAAGAACCGGTATCCTGGATTGTGCCGTCCTGAATAACACTACCAGGTATAATTCCATTGGCTTCCAGTAAGGTAACAGCTTCTTCATAATTCATACCAAAAAGATCAGGTACAGGCATTTCTATACTTCCGATCCCGGCTCCTAAAACCAATGACACCACTGAACCCATTGTAATTTTTGCCCCCGGTTTTATCGTTTTATTATTCAACGACTGATCCAACACTGCATTTTTGGCTATATCCGGCGTATAGGTTGTGTCGCCTAATTTCAGGCCTCTTGCTTTTAATTCAAGTTCCGCATTTCTAAAGCTCATCCCCACCAGGTTAGGCATTTCAATTACAGGCGGAACCGCCCGGTTTATTGTTAAATAAACCACGCGATTTACTTTCACGGATGCATCTGGTTCGGGAAACTGCTTTACAACAGCAAGAGGTGCAAGCGTATCATAATATACGGAGTCCTGCACCCACACCTCAAACCCCTGCTTATTAAGCAAAGCAGTAGCTTCTTTGATATTTTTGTTGCCCACATCGGGAACTTTAAGATAAGAACCATGATGCGTGAAATATTGAAGTGATTGCAGAGACAAAAAAACGAGGAGAAAAATGGTTACAGCAGCAACCAATACATTGAACCATAATGGACGTTGAGTTATTATCTTAAACATATTTACTGATAAGTCTTTAAATCGGAAACCTAAGTTTTACTCCATATATACCTGTTAATCCTATTGTTCATTTCCTTCGCAACAAAGCCTCATCAATTAAAGCTGAATAAAACGCCTTCAATGTCCAATTTAAGGCTTTTACCTGTTGTGGAACTATACTGGCTTCGCTCTGACCGGGAACTGTATTGATTTCAAGTAAGTAAGGAAGCTCATTTTCCTCATTATAAATAAAATCCATTCTAACAATACCGCGGCAGTTGAACAATTCGTATACCTTCCTGGCATTTTGCGTTAACTTTTCCAAAATTCCTTCCGGAATTTGTGCCGGTGTAACTTCCGTAGACATTCCTGCGGTATATTTCGCCTCATAATCAAAAAAATCTTTCTTACTGATTACTTCTGTAACAGGCAGAATGATAATCTCCTCTTTGGTTTTAAATACCCCGATGGTAAACTCTCTTCCTTTTATAAATTCCTCCACCAATACCTGCTCATCTTCATTAAAAGCTTTTTCCAACGCCACAGGTAACGCTGCCGGGGTAAGCACCTTGCTCATGCCTATACTGGACCCTCCATTATTGGGCTTAACAAATACAGGGAGCTGTACCTGCGCCAGTATTTCTTCCGGCAATATGGCATTGTGCCTGAAAAGATGCACAGACTTGGCTACACGGATCCCTGAAAAAGCAGCTATGGCCACAGTGTACCGTTTATTAAACGTAAGGGCCGAAGTGGCGGCATCGCAGGAAGTATAGGGCAGGTTTAGCAAATCAAAATATCCCTGCAGCTTTCCATCCTCGCCCGGCGTGCCATGTATACCAATTAAAACAGCATCGAACTTTATGATGGTTCCGTTGATATTAATCGAAAAATCATTCTTATCTACCGGTAAATTATCATTACCGGTACTGTAAAACCAACCACCGGGGGTTATGTTTATCGTATAAACGTCATATTTATCCTTATCAATATTATTTTCAATAGTGATGGCACTTTTATAGGAAATAACCGCTTCACCTGAATAGCCGCCGGTAACAAAAGCAATATTGGGTTTCATGTATTATAGCCAGTTTGCATGCAAAGAAACGATTTTTGATATCAAATATGATAATTGAAAAGCTAAATTTCATCGTTTGCCACCCATTGTTTACTTACTTATCTTCTTTCATTTCTGCACCCACCCCTTCATTTCCCGCATCTAAAACAAATTTCCATCTCCCGTCTGCCTGCTTTTTCCAGATGGTTACATAGGTTCCCCGGCGCGCAGAATCTCCTGTTTGCATACTATAAACCCCATAGGTATAACCCATATCTGCAGATGTTGCAACATCGCCGCCCACGGGCTGCCAGGTAAGTATAACCGAAGAATCATTAAAGGAACTAATGAAATCTATAGCATCAGCACCTTTTACCGGCAAACTGTTTGGCTGTAATAACACGCCATCAGCCTCAATATATTCAAGAAAGGCTTTCTTCATTCCCACTTCTTTTGAACGATTGGAGAAATCAACATCCGTTTGCTGCATTTCATTTAATGCATTCATCCGTTCAGTATTCTCCCTGAACTGAAGATTGCAGGAAGCATTAATCAGAAATAATAAAGCAGGTGCAAAAGAAATCACAGTCCTTTTCATAATTCTATATTCAAAAAACAAGGGTGAAGAATCATTTTCATGTCTTCACCCTGAAACGGGAAATATCACCCGCCTGTAATATGATGCGAAGCATCATTAGTTAAGAATGTAAAACTGCTCTTTATTTGCCGCAGCGCACGCCCTTCCAAAAGGTTATACGTGCAACTTTTCTTTTTTAGCCATTAATTCCTCTACTGTTTCCTGATACATTTCATCAGGTACGCAACAATCTACCGGGCATACCGAAGCACACTGAGGCTCTTCATGAAACCCCTGGCATTCGGTACATTTATCAGGAACAATATAATAAATATCAACACTTACAGGAGGGTTGCGTTGATTTACTTCCATAACCGTTCCGTCCATCAGTGTAAAATCCCCCTTTATAGTAGTGCCATCAGCAATTGCCCACTCCACTCCACCTTCATAAATTGCATTGTTCGGACATTCAGGTTCACAGGCTCCACAATTAATACATTCATCTGTTATTTTAATCGCCATACTAATTTACAATTTTTCGGATAATTTTTAGCAATAGATTTGCACATCAAAGATAATCACACTGAATTTAAAATCCATGTTGAATTTACAACAACGAATCAATATATTAACCTATCTGCAAAAATATATAGCCGGTAACGATCCCGTTTGGCTGAATATAAAAACGCAGGCAGCCGAAAGCAATCCCTGGTTTATCGCTCCATTTATTGATAACGCCATTCAGAATATAGCTTTACAGCTTCTTGAACCATCGAAAATGAATACTTGGGCTGCTTCATACGATATACCCGAGCAAACCCCCGCTCCTGTTAATATAGGTATTACCATGGCGGGTAATATTCCCCTTGCAGGATTTCATGACTTTTTATGTGTTTTTATATCCGGCCATAAACAAACCATTAAGCTGTCTTCTAAAGATAATGTACTCCTGAGGCATATCGCCGAAAAGATGATATCCTGGGATCCAGCAATAAAGGATTACATTGTTTTTGCGGATATGCTTAAAGGATGTGAGGCCTATATTGCCACAGGATCCAATAATACTGCCCGGTATTTTGAATATTATTTCAGGAAATATCCTCATATCATCAGAAAGAACCGAACTTCCATAGCCATATTAAAAGGAGATGAAACCGGGGGGCAACTGGAAAAACTGGCGGACGATGTTTACCTGTATTTTGGATTGGGGTGCCGGAATGTTACTAAAATTTATGTGCCTGCCGGCTATGATTTTCTACCGCTGTTAGAATCATTTAAAAAATATGACAACCTGATCGAAAATCATAAATATAAACATAACTATGATTTTAACCTGGCAATGCAAATGATGAACCAGCAATTTTATATGACTAATGGTTCTGTCATCTTATCTGAAAATCCATCCGTTTTCTCGCCGATAAGCCAGCTACACTATGCGTTTTATAACGAGCCGGAAGATATATACAGCACCCTTAACCCGGAAGAAATTCAATGCATTATTGGAACAGGTAAAATTCCTTTGGGTACTGCCCAATCGCCCGGCTTAACCGATTACGCGGATGGAATTGATACTATGAAATTTTTAAACCGGCTCACAAAAAGCAATTGATTTTACAGAGCACTGTTTTTCACAACCATCTAACATTCCTTAACATTTTCATTACGTATTCCTTCGTAACTTCACAACACTTCTTTGAAATACGAAATTGTTCCTAATCATTTGTTAAGCCTGTTACGATGAAATGTCATATTCACGGCCGATTTATTTATTTTGTATCAGTAAAGGCATAGCGTTTGATTGAACAATTGAAGTCTATTTTAATTTAGCTAAAAAATAAAATTCACATACAAATGAAAATTAAACAGATAGTATTCACAGTGTTGATAAGCGCCGCTACCGCATTAGGTGTAATGTATGCTTACAACTCATTTGTTACAAAACCCGTGGCTATTCAGGATGGTGTAAAAATTCCGGCTAATTATGCAGGGTTATTTAATGGAGACAATATTCCTGGTCCTGTAGACTTTGAACAGCCCTCAAAAGTAGCTGTACCCGCTGTAGTGCATATCACCACAGTGATTGGAAAATCAGAGGCCAGCAATAACCTGCCCCGCAAGAGTAACCCTTTTCAGGGACTTGTGCCTGATGACTTTTTTGACGATTTTTTTGGTAACGGGCCCAATATGAGGAGCATGCCGCAAAGAGCTTCGGGGTCAGGAGTTATTGTAAGCCAGGATGGTTACATTATTACCAATAACCACGTAATTGATGGCGCCTCTGAAATTAAAGTAAGCCTCAACAATAATAGCAGCTATACAGCAAAAGTAGTAGGCGCCGATGCCAGCAGCGATCTTGCAGTATTAAAAATTGATGCAAAAAATCTTCCCTTTTTATTGTATGGTAACTCCGATAATGTGCAAATAGGACAATGGGTGCTGGCCATTGGCTATCCCTTAAACCTGGAAACTACGGTAACTGCAGGTATAATCAGTGCTAAAGGAAGAACACTGGGTTTAAATGCACGCCGGAGCAAAACGCCTATAGAATATTTTATACAAACGGATGCGGCGGTTAACCAGGGAAACAGTGGCGGTGCGCTGGTTAATACAAATGGTGAATTGGTTGGTATTAACTCTGCTATTGCATCCCCCACCGGATCATATGCCGGCTATTCCTATGCCATTCCGGTAAATATTGTAAAGAAAATAGTAAACGATCTGATCCAGTTCGGTACCGTTCAAAGAGCATATCTGGGCATAAGCTATTTGCCCGATGGGGCTCCGGATTCTGAAAAAGAAAAAGTGGGCTATAAAACCGGGCAAGGTGTGTATGTAAGAGAAGTTGCAGAAGACGGTGCTGCCGCAGCTTCAGGCATCAAGGCCGGTGATTATATCTCCAAGCTTAATGATGTTCCCATTACGTCAGGCAATGAACTGGTAGAAAAAGTTGCGAGACTGAAACCCGGCGACAAGGTTAAAATTACTTATCTAAGAAACGGAAAAGAATCCACTGTAAATCTTACGCTAAAAAACAAAACAGGTACATATGATATTGTAAGAACTTCTGTGCTGGATGATTTTGGAGTGGATTTTGTGCCTCTTGATAAGAAAAAAGCAAATGAATACGGGCAAACTGGTGGCGTAATAGTGAAGAAGATAAACCCCAACGGCTTAATAGAAGCACAAACAAGGATGCGTGACGGCTTTATTATTCTTCGTGTAAATGATAACCCTGTAACATCTGTGGATGAATTATCCGCTGAAGTTGAAAAGGCAGGAAACAGCATTAAACTTGATGGGTTTTACCCCGGGTTTGAAGGGTTGTATACTTATAATATCAGTAAAGAACCCCAGTAAGAATTATAGTAATTCAAATTTATGCATATAAAAAATGTCCCGGAAAACCGGGACATTTTTTATAATAAAACACATTGATGATAAGCGCTCCTTCCCTTTTACACAATGCCCTCAATTATTATAACACGCTCTACTCCCCCGGCTGTTTTAAATTAACGCTATTATAACCGCATGATTCTTTACCGGGGGTTCCCGGTTACTAATGGTAACCCATTAGGTGAATGACCCTGGCGTAATAATGTTGTTATGAAACCAATGGAAAGCCCGGGAAAAAATATATATTCGTAATGATGAAAGGAGAATTTCTGAACCCCAAAAAAATAAGCCTCTCTTTGCAGGGATTGTCCCTCCGGCAACGCATTCCTTTACTGATATGCCTTCTTTTATGCAGTGTAGTAGCGATTTTTAGTCTCATGTCCTATATAAGTGTCAGAAGTCTTGAAATGAACGCAGGTAAACAACGACTTATTAACCTTGCTTCCCAGGCAAGCGGCATGATAGAGGAATCCCTGCGCGATATAGTAATGGATACAGAAGAAGCCATTACAGAACATACTGTCCTTGCTTATTTAAAAAGCGGCACCGCAGAATCAAAAAGTGCAACACTCCATTTATTACAGCAGATAGGTGGTGACGGGTCTTCGGTTTATGCAGAGTTGATGGACAACAATTTTAATATTTTATTGTCGGCAGGCAGAGCTCCGGATCGCAGGCCCCGTAGCTTAAAACCATTACCAGATACTTCGTTAAAAAATTTTACAAATAAAGCAGGCAATATTTACCAGGTTAATGATTCTATTTATTTTCCTGTTATCATTCCGGTTATGGAGAATAAAAAGGCAATTGGATATATTGTCAGGTATCGGCAGGTGAAAATAACTTCCAAATTAATAGAACAATTTTCAAAACTCGCGGGAAGAGGAGCAGCCCTGTATGTGGGTAACAGGGATGGCAGCCTTTGGACAGATCTGGTACATCCTGTATCGTACCAGCTTCCGGTAGGCCACTTTAATAAGGACAAAACCTATGAATATGTTCAGAAAAACAATAATAAATTAATCGGCGCAGTGCGGTATATACCAGATGCACCCTGGGTAGTAGTGCTGGAGTTTCCGCACCAGGCATTTCTGCAGGCTTCAACTCAATTTTTTAACTGGCTGATTGTTGTAGGTCTTATTCTTATCGGAGGGGGCATCATAGCAGCGTGGCTGATGAGCCGCAACCTCACCCGTCCGCTCAATACATTGACTGCTGCTGCTGCAGCCATTGCCGGCGGGCACTATGCTTCAACTGTAGATGTTAGCGGTAGCGGCGAAGTGGGCAAACTAGGGAGGTCTTTCAATGCCATGTCCGCAAAACTAAAGGCTGCCCAGGATGTAATGAAACAGCAAATACTTGAGGCAAAGCAGATGAATGAACAGTTGCGTAACCTTTCTGCCCATATGGAAAATGTGAGAGAGGAAGAAAGGCTGCATATTGCCAGGGAAATGCACGATGAGCTGGGTCAATTGTTAACAGGATTTAAAATGGAGGTATATCTTTTAAAAAGAAAATTGGCAGGTGATGAAGACCCGGCCATAGCAGAAAAAATTCATTCTCTCGAAAATGCCGCGGGTGAAGCAATACAGTTTGTGAGAAGACTTTCATCAGAGTTGCGGCTTGGCCCCCTGGAAGACCTGGGACTGATTGCAGCACTGGAGTGGTATTGCGGTGAATTCACAAAACGCTTTAATATTCCTGTTGCTTTTAGTAGCTCGGTTGCAAACCTCCAAATATCCGGCCTCATTAAAACCGGGCTGTTTCGTATTTACCAGGAGTCGCTTACTAACGTTGCCCGCCATGCCGCGGCCACCAGCGTTGAAGTTAGTTTTGACATCATCAATGATAAGCTGTCACTTACCATACGGGATAATGGCAAGGGGTTTAATGCCAGCTCGTCTGAAAAGAGGAAAACCCTTGGTTTGCTGGGAATGAACGAAAGGGCTATAATGATCGGAGGATCACTGAAAATCAGGTCTGCCAAAGGACAAGGTACTGTTGTGGAAATAACTGCCCCGCTCATAAATGATGCGGTAACCGCATGATCTGTATAATTGTCATGTTCTGCCAGTTGTTTTTTGCAATTCTCCCTGTAACAACGTACATGTGCAACCGAAGATGCAATTGACGCGGCTAAAACCGCTTAATGAATCACAGGATTTGAATAGCAAAGGCTTACAATGCATTTATATCCGGGCCGCATTTTCTGTTCAATTGTTTATTTTACCCTAAATACATATTTCAGGCACTGGGTTTGCATTAGACCTAATAAATTAATGGTTATGAAAATTATTATCACCGCTCTCCTGTTTGCTATTGTCATGCCATCCTTTGCGCA
The DNA here is from genome assembly GCF_009192765.1 of Agriterribacter humi. Classification (GTDB taxonomy): domain Bacteria; phylum Bacteroidota; class Bacteroidia; order Chitinophagales; family Chitinophagaceae; genus Agriterribacter; species Agriterribacter humi. The sequence goes on from NZ_VOHQ01000005.1 coordinate 179,544, forward strand.
GCGGGAGAATGAGCACAATAAACACGACATGGAAAAAATGGAGCAGTTTCTGCCTTCGGTTACGCGTAGTATAGGTGGGAGCTTTCAACAATTTGACGGGCTGAATGCACGTGTGGCAAATTTGCCCCAGTATGAACATTTAAAGGACTATACGGCTACCCTTGGATTGGGCTGGATGAAAGAAAAGGATCGGTTTATTTCCGACATGGGCATTACCATTGGCAGCAGCCTTAGTCGCCACAGAGATGAAAAAAGCAGCACCATCCGCTATATTGGCTTCAACGCCAATGCCGGCTATGATGTATTAAAAGATGAAAGAATAACACTATGTCCGCTGGTGGGTATTGGGTTTCAGGCATACCAGGCCATTTTTTATAAGGACAACTCAGCAGTAGATTTTGATGATGTACTCCAATCGCCTGCTGTAGAGAACAGTATTCATCCGGTGAAATTTAATAACGGGTTCTGGGTATATCGTGCCGGGCTGGGTTTGTCATTTAAGTCTCCCAAACATCCGTCAAGTTCAATAGGTTTGCAGGCCGGGTATACAGGCAGTTTTCAGAAAAGAGCATGGAGGAGCAGGGAAAATCAGTCTTTGCGCAATGCCCCCAAAGACAGGATTTCGCAGTTCTACGTTAGTCTTATTTTAACCAGTAAGCCCTGGATGATGATGAAAAAGTAACATATCGAATTGTTTTGGATTCGCCCCGATCCGGTATGGATGCCTGCGCTTAGCTGAGGTTACATTATCATCTCTGATTTTGAAATTTGATAGCGCTCCGCATCTGTTTGCCCGCATAAGATTATACAGCGGGTAATCAATAAAAATAAAAAGGGGCTGCTTTAAAATTCTGCTTTTAAGGCAACCCCCGCTTCTTTCATATCTCTGCCGAATCAAATATCGCCTCTTGTTGTTGGTGATGCCAACACACGTTGCCCGTTGCACGAACACCAACAACGGCGGAAAATAATTCTTCAAAAGGGGCATCATAATTAAACTTAAAATCGGCGGGTAACTTTTCAGGCTTAAAAATAAATTTATCTTGTACAAAATAAAGAACAATAGTTAATACGATAATTCCACCAATAATATATAAAAGCGCAGCAGGCAATGCAACAGGTAGTTTTGTTGCATGAAATTACGGAAACCAATAACAGCTTTCAGCCGTTAATCAGCGAATGTATACTATTCCTGATTTCGGATTTGTTGATTTCTGATTTTTAGTTTACCGTGTATTCCTTCGGATTTCGGATTTGAAATTTCGGATTTGAAATTTCTTTGGTTCTTGTTTTTTGTGATTTGGTTCTTCTGCTGCTACCGCTCCCGCCTGGTGTTGTCACCAGCGGGATAACCAATTCTGCTTTGCTTTAAGGCAATCCCCCTTCTTTCTTTTCATATCATTACCGAATCAAATATCGCCTCTTGTTGCCCGCCCGGATGACCCAGTCGGACGGGTTGGTGACGCCGACACACATTACCCATCCCACGAACACCAACAACGGCGGCAAACGTTGTTTTGTTGTTGGTAATCTCTGTAGTTTTTGATACGGAAAAATTAATGCCAGGGAATTTTAACCATTGAATGCAGGCTGCGAAACGGATTTCATCCAACATGCCTTTTATTTTGGCGATAAGGCGGAAACAAGTAGTTACAGCAGGTCTTTCAGTTGTTGTATAAAACCAGGTGTGTTATAGCCAGCAATGCCTTCCTGCTTTAATACCAGTTTTCCCTCTTTATCCAAAACAACGGTAGTTGGCAATGTGCCACTAAAAATTTGAGAAGGTACAATACCTGTGGAGACGGTTAAAGGAATATCAAATTCTTTTTTTTGCAAATAGCTTCTTGCTTTAGACAAGTCATCATCTTCACTGATGAATAAAAAAACAAACCTTTTATCGTCTTTAAACTTATTGTATAGCGCATGAAGTGAAGGCATTTCTGCCCGGCACGGCGGGCACCAACTGGCCCAAAAGTTAATGAAAACAACCTTGTCTTTTAAATCCGCTGTTGATATTTGTTTTCCATTGGTATCGCTGAAAGAAAACGACAGATCGTTTTGTGGTGGATTTTTGCTGTGGGCGTCCTTTTTAATTTCTGCATTAAATAAACCTATAGAAACCAGTTGTCGCAGTACCCAGGATTTTGCATCGGTATTGAAAACAAAAAAAAGCAGTAGCACAATAAATAAAACATTCCCTGCTTTTTTCAGCATCATTTTCGAAGGCATCTTTTCAGCACTCATGCTAATCATTTAAACCAACAAATAAAACATTACTTGTTGGTAATTTTTGTTCCCCTGAGATTGCTTTATTGACAGAGGTATTAAAATCAATATTCTTCCTGGTTAAATAAAAAATCTTCCTGCGTGGGGTAGTCCGGCCAAATTTCTTCCATTGATTCATATACATAAGAATCATCTTCGCTTTCCAGTGTCTGGATATTCTCTATCACTTCCACGGGAGAGCCGGAACGGATCGTATAATCTATTAATTCATCCTTTGTTGCCGGCCAGGGCGCATCGTCTAAGTGCCTTGCCAATTCTAATGTCCAGTACATATAATTTATTTGAGATCGCGAAGATAAAACAATGATAACGATTTATTCTTTCTGTTCTGCGTTTATCCTTTTTAACAATATAGCTGACACTTTTGTTGTCAGCAAAGGGATCAGATAGAATTTTTACTACCTGGTTTCTGTATTTGCGTGCAGCCTCAATAATTGAAATCAGAAATGATACCAGTCCGATACCGGTAATCCTACAGTTAAGATTTATGCATGAAGTAATAATAAAGTATCAAATCCGCAGCTTACCAACTTGTATGTTTGCTCAATAAAGAATTCAACACCGGGGTAATAAAGCAGATGGTTAACAGGATACCGTATTTTCAAAATTGAATGCTGTATATTTTTCTTATGCTCAACAATAAAAATATTGTCATTATAGGGGGAACAACCGGAATAGGCTTCTCAGCGGCAAAAGCATTTATCCGGCACGGGGCAAATGTAGTTGTGGTTGGCCGCAATTCTGATAATAACCAGCAAGCTCAACAGGCATTCGGCGATTCAGGTTTGGTTTTTACCGGAGATGCAATTCATGAAAATACTGCGGCTGATGCGATTGAATTATGTGTAAGAACCTGGGGAAGTTTGGACGGACTTTATCATGTAGCAGGCGGAAGCGGTCGTAAAATGGGAGATGGCCCATTGCATGAACTTTCGCTGGATGGTTGGAATAAAACGCTGGCATTGAATCTTACTTCTTTAATGCTTTCCAACAGGGCTGCAGTGAAATTTTTCTTAAACACTAAACGCGGAGGCACTATTTTGAATATGGGTTCCGTTCTGGGTTATTCGCCAGCGCCCAAATATTTTACTACACATACATATGCTGCTGCTAAAGCCGCTGTCATTGGTCTTTCTAAGTCTTTAGCGGCTTATTATGCAAAAGACAATATACGCATTAACGTGATTGCCCCGGGCCTGGTAGAAACACCAATGGCACAACGGGCCGCTAGCGATGCGGATATTCTATCCTATATCAAAAGTAAGCAACCCTTAGACGGAGGAAGAATTGGGAGGCCTGAAGATCTGGACGGCGCTGCCTGTTACTTTATGTCTGACAATTCCAGCTTTACTACCGGACAAGTATTGGCGATTGACGGAGGCTGGAGTGTAAGTGAAGGGCAAATATCTTCAAAGTATAAACAATAACAATGACAACAGCTATAGGTATTGACCTGGGAGGCACCAATATCAAGGGTGTATTACTAAATGCTAAAGGTGACCTGATACATCAGGTGGCACGGGCAACGGAACCAGGCAGAACCCGCAACAATGGGGAAGAACAGTACTGGAAACAAACCGTATCCCAAATGATCCTGGAACTAAAATCAAAAAGCGCCAACCCGGTAAATGCTATTGGATTAGCAGCTCCCGGCCTTCCCAACGAAAACAATTCAGCCATCCGGGTAATGCCTGGAAGGCTTGATGGATTGGAAAATCTTATCTGGACGGATTACCTGGACGAAAAAGCCGTTTGGGTTTTAAATGATGCACATGCCGCCTTAATAGCTGAGGCAAGATTCGGAATTGGGCAGGGCATAAAAAACATTGTTATGTTAACCTGGGGAACGGGCGTGGGCGGCGGCGTATTAATTAATGGAGAATTATATCAGGGCAATTATCAGATGGCGGGGCACCTGGGACATATGATATTAGATGTTTATAATGAAGATCCCGGAATTGTAGGTATGCCCGGAACGCTTGAAAATGCTATAGGCGATGCCACGGTATCAAAACGATCTTTTGGAAGAATCCAGTCAACGCATGAACTCGTAAAAGCCTATCGGCAGGGAGATTCATTTGCAACTTATATCTGGCTTAACACGGTACGACAATTGGCCCTGGGTCTTTGCTCCCTATGCAATTTACTTTCCCCAGAACTGATCATTTTAGGTGGAGGCGTTACAAAAGCCGGTGACGCCTTATATAAGCCGTTAGCCGATTTTATAGACGTATATGAATGGAAAAATACAGGTAAAAAAACACCCATTAAACAAGCGGGATACGGTGAAATGGCCGGGGCAGTAGGTGCTGCGGGTTTTGCTTTTGACAAAGTTGCATTGGTTAGTTGAAATGCTTTGTACCCGGATGAATCAAAAATAATATTGACTTCTTAAATCTTTGGCCTAAAATCAATTGATATGGATGTAATTAATGAATACCTCACTAAATGCCGTCAAATCATTGAGGTTGTAGAGAAACAATCTGAGAGCATACGAAAAGCAGCAAATCTGTTTACCGAAACCATTCTGGCCGGTCGCATGGTCCATGTGTTTGGTTCCGGCCACAGCAGGATCATGGTAGAAGAAATGTGGCCCCGTTACGGCTCTTTTCCGGGATTCAATCCAATAGTTGAACTATCACTCACCTTCCATAACCTGGTAGTAGGGTCCAATGGACAAAGGCAGGCCATGTTTTTAGAAAATGTACCAGGACTTGCTGAAAGAATCTTACGCAACTTTGATTTGAGTACCCGGGACACGGCCCTGATTATTTCGTCAAGTGGTTGTAATGTTGTTCCGATTGAAATGGCAGAAAATTTTCAGCAGAAGGGCATTAAAGTTGTGGCTTTACTTACAGCAGCGCATGCTGCAAACAGCAGCAGTAAGCGGAAAGATGGGAAAAAACTGGGTGATTTTGCAGATATAATATTAGACACAGGTGCTCCCTTAGGTGATGCGATGATAAAGATACCCAACCTGGAAACGCCCGTATCTCCCGGATCTACAGTTGGAGGAGTCTTGATTATTAATACCATCAAAGCTGAAGTAGCCCGCTTGCTGACAGCGGCCGGACAGCCACCTAAAGTATTGAGTAGTGCAGCTATCGTTGGAGCAGAAAAGGCTGTTCAGTTATTTGAAAGCGCTTATGATGAACATGCGCATCGCCTGGCAGAATTATATAAATCTGTTGGAAAGCCGGTATCTTCTATTCATTAATACTGATTCATACAATGATAGCATTTATTGATCATCATCAAATTCCTTTACTCGCCGAAACGGACATCCTGGTAATAGGCGCAGGTTCTGCCGGTTGTTTAGCTGCGTTGGCTGCAAGGCAAAGTAAGAAATACGAAGTGATGTTGGTTGAACGATACGGTTTTCCCGGCGGCACATCTACGCAGATGCTCGATACATTTTATGGATTTTTCACGCCGGGGGATACACCCAAAAAAATTGTGTCCGGTTTGGCCGATACGATTGTAAATACATTGAATGAAACAGGGGATATTTTTTTACGTCCCAATACTTATGGAGCGGGAACAGGGGTAAATTATAATCCGGAGCGTTTAAAATATGTGTGGGATCAAAAGATCATGGAAGCTGGTATCCGTTTTTTGCTGCATACTACTTTGGTTGACGTGGTAAGGGAAGAAGCAGAAAAACAGAGTTGTATTTTCTGGAATAAAAGTGGATTTTATAAAGTTAAAGCCAAAAGAGTTATTGATGCTTCCGGTGATGCTGATTTTTGTCATTTGGCGGGATTTTCTTATGAAGTTGCCGGTGAGTCAGCGCCTGCACAAAGTATGACTACTACTTTCAGGATGAGCAATGTGAACTTAGAAAAATACAAACAGGCAGGCGGTAAAAAAATGATGAATGAAAAAATGAAAACCGCCTTTGAAACCGGAAGCTATGCATTACCCCGGAAAGAAGGATCGGCTCATGAAATGTGCCAGAAAGGATGTATCTCTACTGTGGCGGTGAAAGTAGGCGATTTAAATCCATTAAATGCAGAGGAGCTCACCCGGGCTGAGATTGAGGGCCGCAGACAGGCATTCGTTTTCGAGGAGTTCTTTAGAAACGAAGTGCCGGGGTATGAAGAATCAAAGATTATCGGCCTTTCACACCAGATCGGGGTTCGGGAAACCAGGCGTGTATATGGCGAATACCGCCTCGAAAAGAATGATTGTCTGTCTGGCAACATTTCACCGGATAGCATTTTTCTCTGCGGGGCGCCTATTGAAGATCATCGAAAGTCCAAAAACGGAGAAAGTGAAACTTTCTGGCAATATATTCCTGATAACGGAGTGTATGGAGTTCCCTATGGAACAATTGTGCCTAAAGGAAGCGAATTGGTATGGGTGGCAGGACGTTGTTTTTCTGCTACGCATGATGCCCATGCCTCATGCCGCTCGATGGCCCAAACGATGTGTATGGGACAAGCTGCGGGACTTGCCGCTGCGTTATCCATAGATGAAGATATGGCCGCTCATTCCTTAGATATTTCCAAATTACAATCAAAACTGTTACAGACAGGAGCCATCCTGGAGGTTCCTCAAACTTTGGCAGATACAAGCAGAAATGGTTGGAGATATAATTTTAGGTAGAGCAATCTTTGATAAGCATTCAGCGATCAGCCATCAGCATTCAGCCAGAAGCGATGGTTGAAAGCCATAAGCAATCCAGTGCTATGTTAATCGTGAAACGTCAGAAGTCAAACGTGGAAATCTCACGTCTCACAATTGTTTACGATGCAATAGTCTTAACTTAACATTAAACATGCAATCCACTAAGATCCCATTTGTGCGAACAGTTCTGGGAGACATTTCTCCTGCTGAAATGGGATTAACCTATTCGCACGAGCACATTGTTATTGAGGAAAGTTATCCTACCCTGCAATATCCTTTGTTTCTGCTTAACGACGTAGATAAAATTTCGAAGGAATTAAAAAGCTTTTATGACGCAGGGGGACGAACGATGGTTGATACCATGCCCGCTGATTGTGGCCGTAATGTGCTCAAACTGGCTGAAGTTTCCCGCAGAACAGGTGTACATATTATAGCGCCTACCGGCATTCATCTCGAAAAATATTATTTACCTAATCACTGGCGATATTCCTATACGGAAGAACAATTGACGCGGTTATTTATCGCTGATGTAATGATTGGAATTGATGCCAATGATTATAACGGTCCTAATGTTGACCGCACCACGCATAAAGCCGGTATGATTAAGCTGGCCACCGGTGATGAAAAGATTACTGCCCACCAGGAAAAAATATTTCGTGCAGTAGTGAACACACACCTGGAAACCGGTGTACCTGTTTTAACCCATTCCAATTTTGGTAAACATGCCATTGACCAGGTGAATATATTTGAAAAGCTGGGCGCTCATTTAGCGCATGTGGTGATTTCACATGTTGATCGCTACGAGGATATTGGATACAACCGGGCATTACTTGAAACAGGGGTAAGAGTAGAATACGACAGTGCTTTCAGATGGAAAGAAAAAGAGAACTGGACCTATAAACTACTGCAAGCTTTATTGCCTGATTTTCCTGATCAGATAACGATGGGAATGGATGCCGCTAAAAGCAGCTATTGGTTATCTTACGGTGGCAAGCCCGGATTGAATTTTTTGCTAACCACTTTTAAAGATGATCTGCAAAAGATGGACTTAGTCCAGTATTATGAAAATATTTTTTTTAAAAACCCGGCGCAGTTGTATTCATTTTCTTAAGGCATACATCTGCTATGCATATTTAAAGAGAAATTGTCTCAAAATATTCCTTTTTAGACCGGCCCCTCTACAACGCTCTTATCCAGATATTCCGAAAACTAACTTCACTCCCGTGACCTTGTAATTTGATAGCTGCTTTATCATGAAGCTCGTAGCGCGGAATACCGATATATTCTATCGTTCCCTGAATTTCAAAATGGTTCAGTGTTAATACTCCGTTATGCACTAAAGTAATATAGGCTGGTTTTTCAACACTACCGTTGTAGCGGAATCGGGGAGCTGTGTAATAAATGTCAAAAGTATTCCAATCACCCGGCTTGCTGGAAGCATTTGCCATAGGGATAACCTGTTTATAAATGCTTCCCATTTGTCCATTGGCATAGAGCGGCGTTTCATTATTATAAGAATCGAATATCTGTACCTCATAACGTTCCTGCATAAATACGCCACTATTACCGGCATTGTTGCGCTCAGTACTGTTTTTAGCATCTGCCGGAATTTTAAATTCAACATGTAACTGGCAATCACCAAATTTTTGTTTGGTTTGAATATCGCCGGTTCCTGGCTTAAAAGTCATCACACCATCTTGCAATTTCCACAGGCAAGTACTCTTATCTTTTGACATTACCCAATTATCAAGGTTTTTGCCATTGAATAGAACTATTGCATCGGATGGTGGTGCACTACCTATACCCGGAGTAACGATTTTAGGTAACGGGCCTACTACTTCCGTAGCTTCCGGTTTAGTATAATCTTTCTCAAAAATGTTCTGAGCTTTCGCCATAGAACAAAAACTTAATACAACCAGGGAAAACAATATTTTTTTCATAAAAATTTTTGATAACCGTAAAGATTGGGTAAGTAAACCCGGGTCTTTCAACCCGGGTTTATAATAAAACCAGCCTGCATACACTGGCGTTACGTTGCTCCGATTATGTCTTTCAACAAAACTAATATCCGGGATTTTGTGTCAATTTCGGATTTTTTTCCATAATGCTCAAAGGAATCGGAAGCCGATAATTTTTATCATTGGTTATAATATAAGATTGAGGCACAACATTAAAATACTCATAACTGATTTGATTGGTTACCGTATTCAAAGAAGGCTCAACTCCCCTGACAAAACCTTGCAGCTTATTGCCTATTTTCCATCTTGTAATATCTGTATATCGCTTATCTTCAAATGCAAGCTCAATTCTTCTTTCAGTACGGATAATTTCGCGCATTTGCTCCTTGCTCACAACACCATACGTATCCTGGATCGTAGGAATATTTACATCGGCTCTTGTTCTTATTTGATTAATGGCATCTAACACAGACTGATCGGGGCCAACGGCTTCGTTTTGTGCTTCAGCATAGCCCAGGAGTACATCAGCATAACGGATCAATGGCCAATCTCCCAAATTTTTCTTTCCCTTAGGACGTTCCAATAGCCCATTGATTCTTTCGTCATACGTTTTGCGGATATAATATCCTGTAGGGGTAACCCATGATGTACGGGCCCGATCAACAGCATTGTAAGGGTCTCCTTTCCTGGTGTAAATAAAACCGTCTCTAAATGGCGCCCCGTCGTAAATAATAGATTCATAAAACCTGGGTTCACGGTTTTCATAGGGATGAGCTGCGTCATAAAGTGGAGACTCTGTAATGGTTTTTCCGTCTTTCATACGGTAGGCATCTACCAAATCCTGGGTAGGCGCGGATTCAACAATAGAATAATTTACAACGCCAAATGGCTCTATTATAGCATTAGCAGGACCATAGAGATCTTCCAAAAAACGAGTATCCTGGTCTTCATTGGCAAGAGGATATCTTATGACGTAGGGCAAAATCATTTCAGCATTGTGATTATTATCTTCAACGAACAATCCGTGGTAATAATCCGTTAGTTGGTATTTTGCCATATCCATAACCTGCTTGTAACTGGCAGCGGCTTTTGCCCATAGCTCAGTATTACCATCAGGATTGCTTAACGGACTTGCTGCAAGAAGCTCGACATAGCCTTTCAATGCGAGTGCAGCCCCTTTTGTTATCCTGCCCCATTCCGGTTGATCCACAGGAAGTGAGTCGGCTGCTTCCTGGCAGTCTCTGCTTATAAAAGCAGCGGTTTCCTGCGCAGTTGCCCTTTCCCGGAATATCGCATCTCCCTGGGTTTTTTGATCTAAAGGCTCTTCAATAATAGGAAGACCTCCAAAATATTTGAATGTGGTCATATAAAACCACGCCCGCAGAAACTTGGCTTCAGCTATCCGCCCGGTTTTATACTCGCTGGTTAACGCTTCAGATTGTCTTACCTTTTGTATAAACACGTTACATTTCCGGATATAAGAAAAGTTCGCATCCCAGGCCCAATCATTTACAGCATCATATCTTTTGATAGTGAATAAAGTATTACTTGGAGACATTGAACCACTGCGAACAATTTCCGCCTGGCCTTGCCAGGTTTGGACATTCATGCAATTGTCTGTCCAGCTTTCGCTCCACCAACCGGTAGTTCTATACGGTGGTAAAAAACCATAGATATCGTTTAAAAATAAGTCTGCTACTGAAGGTTTATCCCAAACTGCATCTTCACTCACACGGTCTTGCGGTTCAATATCTAACCATTTTTCTTTACACGATGAAAAGGTTAAAATAACGGTTGTTAAAACCATAATAAGACTATAGTGTATTGCTCTTTTTATATTTTTCATTGTTGCTGTATTTAGAATGATAGACTAACACCGAAAGAAACAGATTTTTGGTTGGCAAATCTGTAAGCACCTCCCGCTGCGGATTCAGGATCCGAGTTAAGGTATTCAGCCGTCCAGGTAAACAAATTTTGACCAGAAACATAAAACCTTGCAGACCCCACTCTGATTTTTTTCAATAAACCGGCAGGGATGGTGTATCCAACATTAAAACCCTTCAATCGTATATAGGTATTATTTCTCATTGTATGCGTTGAGGTACGGAAATTATTAGCTGAACTGAGGTAAGACCACCTGGGAAATTTTGCATTGGGCGTTTGTGGGGTCCAGTGATCCAAGGCTTCAACCTGGGTATTCCCATTGGAATTGCCAGGTGCTCCGCCACCTGCTGCTCCCGGTCTGTTAACACTCATTAAGGTAGCTCCCTGGATCAATGCACTGATATCAAAACCTTTCCATGAAACGGCCAGATTTAAGCCGAATATACTCTCAGGAAAATTCGGGTATCCTATCTTTTTTTCATCAGTGGCATCAACTATGCCATCTTTATTGAGATCTGCATACTTTACATCGCCGACTGTGTAGGTGCCAAAATTTTGTACTGGCGAGTTATCCACTTCTTCCTGCGTCTGAAAGTATCCCAGGGCTACCAAACCATACTGTGCCCCCAATTGATTACCTGTACGTCGCCGGTTAGGATCGTTATAAGTTGCCGGGTTTTCGAAAATTCTAAGCAGTTTATTTCTGGCAAAAGAAAAATTAGCATTGATATCAAAGGTAATCCCATTGGCAAAATTTTTTCTTGTGCCTGCTGTCAACTCAAACCCCCGGTTTGACATTTTCCCTGCATTTTCCTGAGGTAGGGTAATTCCGTATTCTGCAGGAATAGTAACATCAGGATTAAGCAACATATTATCGCGGATCTGGTAGAAATAATCAGCACTAAAGGATAATAAACCATTCCATAAAACAACGTCAACACCAATATTGGTTTGCTTTTGTTTTTCCCAGGTAATAGAAGGATTGGCAGGAGATCTTTCATACAATCCAGTACCTAACTGACCACCCAGTCTATAAATTTCGTTAGATATGCCATATGTACTCAGATATTGATAAGGATCACCGGCAAGGTTCCCGGATTGTCCCCATGAGCCACGGAGCTTTAATTCGTTGATCCAGGCATATTTATTTTTAATAAACTTTTCCTGCCCAATTCTCCATCCTGCAGAAACAGCAGGGAAATAACCAGTCCTGAATCCGGGAGCAAAGTAATAATGCTGATCCCGCCGGCCGGAAAAACCAATCATATATTTGTCCTGGTATCTGTAATCTAATTTAGCAACTAGCCCAAATTGACGGGCTTGGGTTGCAGTACCACCATTACCTATATCAGTCTGCACTGAACTACCCATGTCAAGAGTGGGAATCAGGATACTATAATTCTTTTTGGTCGCGTAAAAACTCTTGGTGTTCAGATCACGTGCCTCAGTCACAAATAATGCGGTGATCGCATGTTCACCAAAAATGCGGTCATAATTTAGAAAACCCTGGGCGGTAATGGTATTGGATCTCAAATAGTTTTGTGCAAAGCCTGGTTTTGATGTGGGTAGTCTTTTGGTGTACACAGCAGGTGTTACTGTATTGTCAACGTCCCAGTAAATAGGATCGGTATTCCATGCTTCGCCAAATGTATTATTGGTTCCATAGTTAAAAACGCCCTTAATACTTAGGCCTTTTAGCGGTAGTTTTTGTTCAAGACCCACGCTATAAAGGGTGTTATCTGCTTTATTGGTACTTTGTCCCGAAGTATATATACGACCAGCAGGATTGAAATCAAACCTGCCTCTTGCCCAAAATCCGTCCGTGTTAGGATACCATATCGCGTCATCAGGAGCGATTTCATACATTCGTCCATAAATCCCAAACACATCTGTTATTTGACTGCCGAATGAAGGCCATTTCCTGATACCCCGGTCCATCCTTACCCCTAAAGAAACTTTCAATGACTTGTTCAGATCAGCATCAAGGTTGAGCACCCCGTAATATCTCTGAAAATTTTCAGTGGGGATCATTGACGCCTGGTTAAAGTATCCGAGGCTTCCGTAATAAGTAATGTTTTCCGAACCGCCTCTGATCGAAAAATTTTGATTGCTGATCGGGTAATCATGCCTGATAACATCGTGCAGGTTATTGCTGTTAAAATATTTATCGTAATTACCGGTAGGATCTCCTACAGATACCTTGCGGTATTCTTCGAGTTCACTTTCCGACCAGGGAACATTGGTATCGTTAGGATGATCATTTAAATAAATTTCATTTTGCATCAATGCCTGCTGGTACGAATTGAGGGTCTTCGTTAAATAAACAGGGTTTTGAAATCCCAAATTGGCATTATAAGAAAGTTTTGCACCCCCCTTAACCCCTTTCTTTGTTGTAATTAAAATTACGCCATTGGCGGCGGCCAATCCGTAAGGAGCAGCAGCAGCAGCATCTTTTAAAACAGATATGTCTTCGATATCTTCAGAATTTACGCTACTCATTTGCCCCGGAATCCCATCAATGATGATCAGGGGGGCTGAATTTCCAATGGTATTTTGACCCCTGATCCGGATAGTAGTTTCATCAAGACCCGATTCTCCGCTGGTTTGGTAGGATAAAATTCCTGTAACTCTACCAGATAATTTATTAGCGATATTCGGTACAGCTTCAATTAATTTATCGCCTTTTATCGCACTGATCGAAGATGTTAATGTTGCTTTCCTGGTTTTATTGCCATATCCCACCACTACAACCCCTGCTAACCCGGTACCATTTTCTTCCATAGTTACATCAAATGCATTTTGATTTCCTACAACAACAGACTTCTCAGTAAACCCAACATAAGTAAATACTAAAACAGATTGGCTACCAGGAACCTCGAGGGAAAATCTTCCATTCACATCCGTCATAGTTCCAATTTGCGAGTTTTTCACTTTTATACTTACAGATGCAAGCGGTTCCTGTCCGGAAGTTTTGACTACTCCGGAAACTTTTACCGACTGGGCACTTAAAGTGCCGGCTGAAAACAGCAATAGAAGCGCAGGGATCAAAAAGGAATACCTCCCTGGTTTCCAGAGATCGCAGAATGCTTTAAATAATCTGAGCTTTTTGTGCATGATCGTTAGTTTAGTTATTAAATATTTGTTTTTCTGTTTTATGGTTGACACTCAATATAGATGTTTAAAATCCAACTAATTGCAACCTGTATAATCCTTCTGTCTTGCTACAGTTTCTTGTCGTTTTGCAACAAAAATGAAACAACATCAGCAATATCCTGCCTGCTTACCGGCATGTATTCGGGTGAAGGCATAATCGTCATTTTGTTCAATTGCTTCCTGGTTTCAATTTGCGAAGCTTCAATGATGTATTGCCTGCCATAGGTATCCATAACTGTTACTACAGGCCCACCCGATTGAAGTAAGCCATAAATGACTGCCCCGTTTTTCAACAGTACAAGGTATGGCTCAAGTCCGAAGGAGATACCTGAGGCGGGATTTGTAATGGCGTCAAGTATTACTTTCTTATCAAACCTGGTTTGGATATTGGTAAGGTCAGGACCAATGTCCTGGCCGGTGGTTCCTACTTTATGACAGACAACACATTTTGCAATAAAGACGTTTTTGCCACGGCCGATATCTGACGGTAATCCTGCAATGGCGTCAACCTGGTAAGAACTATCCGGCGAAGCAAAATAATGGGCCATTAGTACTTTTATATTCCTATCGTCCTCTTGTAGCATTTGCGTGCTTAAAGTATGGATAATGGTGTCCGGCAACTGATGACTAACCAATAAATAAAGGAGATGGAGTTTACCTGTTGGGCTCACCGCCAATGTGGAGGCACTTTCCATTCTTATGTTCATCGCTACTGTTGAATCAGCAACCTGCCGGCGGTATGTCAGCATTTCGGGGTGCGCTTCCGGTAACAGATCTACGGATGATTTCCAGTTTTTTAAATAGTCCGTCCAGCTATTTGTTTTGCGAAACACGAGCCACCATTTCACCATGCGGTTCATGTCATCACCCGAATGATCTTCAAGGTGAAGCATTGCTGTAGCCGCTTCCTGTGTAGGAATAAACGCCAGAGCTACCAAAGCCTTTTTCCTGTCTTCAGGTGAGAGCTGCCTGGATGAAGCTCTTTTTTGTAATGCCGGAACCGCCGATGACGGATGTAATTCCCAAACGATAGAAGCCAGCGGCTGGGGCCAGCTTTCGGCATCCTCAGCATTAAAATGTTGCAGTAAATCCGGGTAAAAAGCTTCCTCTTTGCCCTCCAGTGCAATCCCTAATGCATTTAAGTACGCCGGATCCTTACCATCAAATGCGTCTATCAGTGTTAGTATAACTTCTTTGCTTTTATCCAGTGGTACATCCCTCATGGCAATGGCCACCTCCCGCCTTACTGCAGGCGATTTGTCCTTAGCTGAGCGCCCTGCATACAGCATCAGGTGTTCCGCATCTGCCTGCCTGAGTGCGCGGAAAGCCGTGATTCTTATATTCGGATCAGCATCCTGTAGCAGCGTTTCTACTTCTTTAATACCCTGTTCTCCCATTTGAGAGAGCAGCCAAACGGCCCGGGCACGGTGATAAGGATTTTCAGCAGATAATATTTCTTTTATTTCAGGCAGCACTTTGCTTCCCTGTGCTTTCAATAGTTCAAAGCCCCGGTTCCGTACATTAATGGCAGGATTCAACAATGCAAGTACCTGGCCGCTGGTATTTTTTAAATTAATAAGAGGTGAAGCGAGCTTTTTGTTTTTGGGAGCAATCCGGTATATCCGGCCATTGCCTTTTTGATCCAGCATCTGATGTCCGCCCACAACAGGATCGTACCAATCAGCTACATAAATAGCCCCATCAGTGCCAATCGCTACATCACTTGGACGAAACCATTTGTTTTTATTGACGGAATCTATTTCACTCCAGCGGTAGTGCTCATTATCCATATTAACCGAAGCAATAAAGGAAGTTCTGCCTGATAAATTATAACCGGCACCATCTGGTTTGGGATGATAGCCAAAAATAGTATTCCGCCCGGCATCAGCGCTCAGCAATAAACCCCGGTATGCTGCACCTAATCCATCACTTTCATTAACCACTATTCCTGTTGGGGCTCCCGCGCCGTACATATCTCCTGATTGCTGGATGCCGGGGTCTTCCTGATGCCAATGGGCTGTCAGGATACTTTGCCCCGGCCGTTTGTCTGCCTGCCAGGTTCGTTCGCCGGTAGAGCTGAAATATCCTGCATTTCCCCCTTCCATAACCCAGCTTGTACGACAGGCATCTACCTCATCGTCATTATCACTCTGCCATAAGTTACCATAAGAGTCTACTGCAACTTCGTAAGAATTGCGAAAGTTGTGAGCAAGGGCTTCCAATCCTGTTCCATCCGGATTTACTCTAAAAGCTACCCCTCCTGTCCATATTCTTCCATCATCACTTTTCATTGCCGGCGTATTTTCTGTGTTATAAGGAGTGCCCCCGGTATATACGCTTCCGGCACGTAACGTGCGGCCAGCTTTATCCGTAACTATATGAGGTCCGGCGTTTCCGGCAATAAAATACCATTTCCCATCAGGTCCGGCAGTACCCGTGTGCAAGCCATGATCATGATCTTTGCCGCCAAAACCGGTGAGAAAAATTTCTTTTTTATCCGGCTTGTCATCTCCATTTTCATCGGTATAAACAATAATGTTAGGGGAACAGGAGACAATTACTTTATTGCCAATGACCGAAATTCCTAATGGCGCCACAAGATCACTATCCTGCACAAAAACTTTTGAAGTGTCTGCTTTGCCATCACCATCAGTATCTTCTAATATCATAACTCTGTCTCCCTTCGAATGCAGGAGATATTTTGTGGTATCATGATTAAAGTTTCGATAATCAACTGCTTCAGTCACCCAAATACGTCCCCTGATATCCACATCTATATTTGTAGGATTATAGAACATCGGCGATTCAGCCCATACAGTAGCTTCCAGGCCATCAGGAACAAATAGCAATGGCGCTGTTTGAGATTTTTCTTTACCAGATGTACAGGAAAATACCAGAAATAACAAAAACAGGATAAAGTAATCATTGATTCGGCAAGAAGTCATTGTTGTAGAATATTTAAAGGAATGAAAATGCACTATCAGACTATTATTTTCGAAAAATAAAATGATGATGCATTAAACTGAACGGATATATGAAATATTAGCAATGTAAAAATTGAAAAAATGCCCCTGAGCCAACAGCACCTTCTACGATGATCCAGGGCAATTGTTTGCCAAAGCGACTACCTCATTAGCTTTCCGGGAGATCAATCATAAGCGCAACCCTGAATTTCATTTTGGCCGGGTGTAATTAGGCTGAGGGACTTTTAATAGGGTGAATGTTAATCAGCATGCTGTTTTAATATTACTTTTTCCGATAAAAGTTATCTGTAACAAATATAAAATGGTAAAAGCCTCAGGGTTGATACTTTTTCACCAATTCATGCAAATATTTTGACTTTACTCAATGTTCAAAATTTTTTTAACTTCGGGAGTAACGAGGACAAAAGAATGGAAATCAATTTACAGATAAAAAGTACGCTGGAAAAGAAGAAACATTTCGTCTTTCAAATTACTTTTTTCAACTCGTAAAAATGACATGATAAATTTAAGTTGTTGAGTTGAATGAAAAAGTCGGTATGTTTATTTTGTTATTGACTGTACTAATATTTAAAATATGAAGCCACGGCAGGAAAAACTAATCTTGGAACTGATATACTCTTTTGTAGTGCAAAAAGATGTTTACCCATACTATCCTACTCCATGGCACTATCATCCGGAGTATGAATTGGTGCTGGTTTTAAAAAGTACCGGACAGAGAACAGTCGGTGATAGTGTTGAACGATTTTCTGATGGTGATTTAGTTTTCCTGGGACCTAATTTGCCTCATGCTTATCAAAACGATCCTGTTTATTACCAGAAAAATTCAAACTTAACAGCGGAAGCAATAGTTATACATTTTAAAGAAGATTTTTTAGGCAAAGAATTCTTTAATCTTCCGGAGATGATTTATGTAAACCAGCTTTTTGATAAAGCCAAGCTCGGAGTAAAAGTGCTGGGGGATACCCGTGAGAAGATTTCAGACATGATGCTGGAAATGCAAACCTCAGGCGGACATAGACGCATTATTCTTTTACTATCTATACTCGAAATGCTTTCTGTTTCAAAGGAAATTCAACTTTTAGCAAATTCTGGTTTTGTTCAGCAATCTACCGTTTCCGCTAATGATCGTCTTGCAAAAGTTCATGAATATATTATGGAAAATTTTAAAAAAGACATTTCGTTGGTTGACGCCGCCAAAGTAGCTAATATGTCCGTTCCCTCTTTTTGCCGGTTTTTCAAAGCCTGCACAAGAAAAGGATTTTCTAATTTTCTTAATGAAGTACGAATCGGTTATGCGCGTAAACTACTTTTGGAGGACAGGTACAATATTGCTCAAAACTGTTACGAGAGTGGATTTAAGAACATGTCGAATTTTAACAGGCAGTTTAAAAAATATACAGGTGAATCTCCATCACATTATAAGCAAAGAGTATCACAATCCATTAATGCATCGTATTTGTAAATCTGAAAAACACCCACCCATTTACTCACCCTGAGATTGCCTTTTTTTGAAATGATTTGACAGGAGAAAAACAAAAATCCCTGTAAATCAATGAAGACTTACAGGGATTGATTTGATTTGACATCGAATTAAGTCGGGAGGACAGGATTCGAACCTGCGACCCCGTGGTCCCAAACCACGTATTCTACCGGGCTGAACTACCTCCCGAACTGTTCTCTTTTTTCTATCCCACCCTAAAGCGGGATCTTTGAAAATCTATTAGTCCTTTCGTTACAATGATTTTCTACGACCGGGCTGAACTACTTCCCGAACCTCATTTTCCTGCCGCTGCCGTTAAGGCAAATGCTGAAAGGGTGGCAAAGGTAATGGAAATGACAATCAATTCCCAAAAGAGACAGAATTCTTCCCGAAAAATTTCTACAGTTCCGGTTTCCCCTCTTACTTCTTACTTCTTACCATCTTAACTCTTACCCTCCTACCCTAACCCGTTTATTAAAAACCAGCTTACCGCCCACATATACTTTTAAATAATAACGTTGTGCCGGCCGGTACGACAGGTCGTATGTAAACACAGCTTCTTTCAACTCCTCGTATATATGTTCTTCGATTACCTCATTGCCGGGATCGGTAACCAGGTGCACCGTTACTTTTTGGGGACTGTTCCCAAAGTAATCCATCGTGGTTTTGCCGCTTGTACGCGTTGGAAAAACACCGATAGCGGGCAGGGCATCCGGTAAAGCAAATGCTGTGGTATCGGTTGATACTTCAAAGCTATAATAGATATCACTTCCAAAATCCGAATCAAAATGTTTCAGCAATTGCCCTTTACTATCCAGCAGCCGGGCAAAGCCTCTTCCACCACGATTATTGAACCAAAATTCCAGCCCGTTATCCGCCGTATCTTTTAATACGAGCTCGTAACATCCGGGAGCTAAACGAAGTGTATCCCTGTAATCGGTTTCCGCTTCTAAGGTGCCTAAAGCTCTTTCATACATTGTGTTACCATCACTGTTGCGTACAACATACCCGTTTTGCTGCGGCTGTTTGTTGGTGCGCAAATGAAACACCAGCTCACTGCCATGCACAGGCGCTTTTGTAAACAGCGTATGCATGGTATTGTCACTCCTGTTATCATCTTTTTTTCCATTGGGTTCGGCAAGCGATACGTTGAAAGTATTTTCACCTGTATTACCCTGCACTTCACCTGGCAACCCTATAATCGCTTGCCGGTTAAACAACAGGTTGCCTTTCCATACATGTTTCCGCCGGCTAAAACCAGCCGTACCATACTCAATTACACATTGTGTAAGCGGCTTACTGCCCATATTCCGGATTACGATTACGGGATTTGCACAGGAAGGGTTTTTACGAAGATGCGTTTTCGAACCCGTAGGTACCCTAATATCTTCAACAGCCACATCATGTTGCGCCGCCGGTTTTTTATATTGAATGAGATAAGCGCTGATGCGTTCATTGGCACTGGGGTTACCGGTTACATAAGGTTCCATGTTAATATCTATCGTATGCTCTGTACCGTTAGTAACAGCCAGGTCAAAAACATCAGGTTGCTGCAGGTAGCCGGGGCACCAGTAGGCACGGTCTATAAGCCAGGTGCCTGCCTGCGGGTATAAAGGATTATCGCCACATTTTTTCCAGATATTCCTTTTGTCAATCATTTTCCCATCGAACCAAAGTTCGCGGTACCGGCTGCAAAACTCGCCGCAACCATTGGCGTCCATACCATGCCCCGTTTGAAAAATAAGGATACGGGTATGTTGCGTATTTTTTCCGGTAACAAAAGAAACCGGTTTTAATTTTTCCTCTATGCTTTGCGTACTGTCGCCATAAAGAAAGCTGCCATCATACAACTTAAGAATAGAAACAGGTTCCAGCACCGGCGTGCCTTCAACAATCTCAAAGGTTACGGTAATCTTCCAGCCCCTGTCGTTATTGGGTTCGTAGCCCGTATGCTCGTATTCAATTTCAACACTGTCCCGCAGCAATAAGCTAAAATCCGTAATGTCCGACTTCCAGTCAAAGCTCCAATCCTGCCCAAATGCGCCACCATAAGGAGTAAGCATTCTGCCAATGGGATAATCCAAAGACGGGCTGTTAACGCCTCCTTTCCTGCGGATATAAATATGATCTAAGTAATCCCAGTCGGCGCAACGCAAGGAATCCGGACAGCCGAAAATAACCAGCAGGTTAATTCTGCGTACCGGCACTTTTGTTGAGGGAAATACCGCCCACCGCCTGTAGGCTTTTACACCTTTGGCGGGATCGGTAACTACTACGGTTTGATCGTGTGAAACCACGCGGATAGTATCACCTGTTTTTGACCAGAGCAGGGAAATGCAGCAAAAGATAAATACAAGGGATAATAGAACTGTTTTCATATAAGCACCTGTAATTAACGGTCTGTTTCATGCATGCACGCTATCTTACGCCAACGCTACAACCTTCCCTGTACGTACCGATTCATCACAGGCAAAAGCAATGCGCAGGCTATTAACGGCATCTTCAATATGATTGGTGAGATCAATATCTTGATTTATGGCTTTTAGAAAATAAAGCTGCTCGCGGTCGCACAACTCCTGGTGGCCCGGCTCATCTTCTAAGTTGATCCATTCATCTTCTCTCGCGAATTTTTCATTGGCATCTAATTCCGCATGATGCACCAGCAACGATTCTGTTTTGGTATGCGCGTCAATAGAATCCGACTTTCCGCTTCCTCCCGCTGTTTTTGCCACAATAGACACCGAACCTTTTGGTCCAATTACATCTTTCACAAAAAACGCTGTTTCACTGATCATCGGCCCCCACCCTGCTTCATACCATCCTACCGATCCATCTTCAAAACGGATCTGCAGCTGACCGTAATTATAATTTCCTGCCGGTATCTCTTCGGTTAGCCGCGCTCCTATGGCGTATACCTGCACCGGCTTTGAGCGGGTCATCTGGCACATCACATCAATATAATGCACACCACAGTCAACAATAGGGCTCAGCGATTTCATAAGGTTACGGTGCAACGTCCACATTTTGCCGCTGCTTTGCTGGTTCAGGTTCATGCGTATAGCCAAAGGCTTACCCAGCTTATGGGCTTCTACAATAAACCGCTCCCACGAAGGGTGATGCCGCAGGATATAACCCACTACTAATTTCTTTCCTGTTTTGCGGGCAACCTCCGCTACACGTTCAGCGGCAGCAACAGAATCCGCTATGGGCTTTTCAACAAATACATGACAGCCTTTTTCCATGGCTTTAACAGCAAAGCGTTCATGCGTATCGGGATAGGTAGATATGCATACCGCATCGGGCTTTGTGGCTTCCAGGGCCAGGTCAAAATCGTTATACAGGTCATAGCCACCGCCCAACTTTTCATTCAATATTTCTTTAGTGCTTCCACCAGAAACCAGTCCACAGATCTCAAATCCATCAAGATGATGATAAGCCATTGCATGGGAACTTCCCATATTGCCACAACCTACAACCAAAACGCGTATTTTTTTTGTATTGTCCAGCATAACTGAAATGATATTTTATGATATAAATATAGTTAACTCTGTTTTATGATACCCCTGTTTAACCTATTGAACATTATTATTCATTCACCAAAAAATGTACAATGCGACAGGCATTTCCTTTCGAATCTTTGTTCTTTTGAGCTATGATCTGCACCTTCAATATATGTTTCCTCTTTGGTAAACCATCGGCTAATACCAGGTACCAGGGCAGATGCAATCCCCCACTCCATTGTGTGTACAGATCAATGGTTTTGGCAGCCTTTCCATCCACCGAATATTTTATCATTCCCGCATCCGGACCCGCAACAATAGCAATGCCCGCAGCAGTTCCTGTAAATGAAAAACCAAAAGATGCACCGGCTTTACCTGATTCAAGTACGGGCACATGCACAAAGCCCTGCCTGGTTCCTCCTTTGTCAAGCGGATGCCAGTTGGCGTTCAGCGAAAAATCCTTCAGTGCAGTGGCCTTATCCACGCTTACATATCTTCCATTATCATAAGCTGCTTTATATCTGGCCGCCGGAAGTTTTACAGGAACCAATCCTTCTTCTTTATATTCCTCGCCAGCCTTTTTTAAAAGTGCTTTAATAGCCTGAAAATAAATTTCCTGGCCAAAAGGAGAAGGATGCAGATCTTTAAAATCAGCTTCCCAGGTAAACTCTTTCTTAGCAATACGCTGCTGCACTTCGTGTGCAAGATTAAGAAAGGAAAGTTGGTAATACTTTGCCATCTGGTCGTGCAAGGCTACTTCAGCAGGTGTTTTTCCATTTTCGTAGTCCCTGATCTTGTCTTCGTCTGCAAAAGCCATTAACACAATATTCATATAAGGATTAGCCGTAAGCGCATGCCTTATGATGCCTTCCATTGCTTTTTGCTGTTGTGCCACTGGCGTTTGATTGGCCAAATCATTTACAGCCGCTTCCACAAACAGCAGGTCAACTTTCCCCTTACTTAAAACATCTGTCTGCAAACGAAAAGCATGCGGCACACTTCCCAGGGATGCAATGCCTGCATATATAAAATGAAATTTTGTTTGCGGATAAACTTCCTGCAGGTATTTGGCCGTTTTATCTTTCCAGCCGGGGTTTTGCGTTATGGAACCGCCTAAGAAAGCAACCGTCAGCTCCTTTTTTTCTTCGACCTGGTAAAATGTATTGTTCAGGCTGCCATAGCTGTGCACAAACTTTTCATTAGAAAGCGTTTGCTTTAAAGGGATCGTATGATTGAAAATAAAATCCGCATATTGCTCAGGATCTTTAATCGTAAAATGATGTCCTACATCATTCACGCCTTCCGTCATGTAATCCACGCGAATATTGCCTCCATACTTTTTATAATTCTTTTCCAGTACTGCTGTATTTTCAGCCAGTGGCACTATGCTGTCTCTTTCACACACCACGTGCACAACAGGTACTTTATACGCGGCCAATACCTCCAGGTTGTTAACCGGGTTATCGGCAAAGGCCATTGCCTGCTCTTCAGTATAGTTATATGCTTTGAATAATTTTTTCCAGTCGGCATCGCTGCCTCTCCCTTTTCCTTTGCCACCGGGCCAACTCTTAATGTCTAATACAGGCGCTTCGGCATAAATGCAACTCACCTTACCGGGATTCCGTTTAGCCCATGCATATACATACAGTCCGCCGCGGCTTACCCCTTCCAATGCCGGCTTTTCTGAAAATTGTTTTTCGCGTATAAGATAATCGTAAAATTGTTCCCATACCTGCATGGCTTCTGCACTGCCAAACA
Organism: Agriterribacter humi; assembly: GCF_009192765.1. Classification (GTDB taxonomy): domain Bacteria; phylum Bacteroidota; class Bacteroidia; order Chitinophagales; family Chitinophagaceae; genus Agriterribacter; species Agriterribacter humi. The sequence goes on from NZ_VOHQ01000005.1 coordinate 203,176, forward strand.
TATCGCCACAATCAATATACGCGATATGAAAGCCGCGTGATAAAAGGATGCTGTCCATATCCGTATGCCAGTCGGGAAAATAGGCCCGCCATACCCACGGGTTTCCCGGCAAAGCCTGTTGCGGTGCTACAATACGTGCCTGCCTTCCCTCAAAAACAAAACTGTGTTTAACAAAGCCATGCCATGCGCTTTGTTGCGGCTCCTGCTGTGCAAATACGGATGTGCAGCCGAAGATGCAGAGCAATAATATCTTTATGATGATCTTTTTCATATACCTGTAATAGTACCCGCCCGCCTGCCCGACTGAGTCATTCAGGCGCGGTTGAACACCTTTCGGACGGGGTGAGTGGTGAATAGTCAATAGTGAGAGGAAGACCCTTTCATCGCTCCTTTCTCGTCTCTCGTTTTCCCTGCAATTTGCAACCTGTAACCGGCCTCCTGTCCCTGAAACCTGCAACTTGTAACCTGCCCCAAACCCCCTCCTACTTCGTCATAAATTCCCACGTAATTTTATTGTAGTGAAACGCCTTGCTTTCAGGCAATTTAGCCGAACCTTTTAACTTTCCTTCCTTATCTTTTTTTACCGACAATAACGCCCTGGCATAAGCGCCTTTTTCATAGTCAAAGGTTTCCCCGTCATCGTCGTATAATTGTATACTGTTTTCTGTATGTCCATAATGCCTCACAGTTAAAGGTAATATTTCATCCTTACCCGGCGTATGCAATACCGGCGGTATCATTGGAATAATGGCTCCTTCTTTTACAAACAAAGGGATGTTTTGAAGTCCCGGTTCAATTTCAATTATAGCGCCATTGCCTGCAAGCCTGCCCGTATAGAAGTCGTACCAGTTGCCTTTGGGCAACACTACCTTCCTGGTTTTTTCACCGGCGAACATGGGCGCCACCAATAAATAATCGCCCAGCATGTACTGGTCTTTTATATCCTGCTTTATCGCTGTTTCATAAGGATTGTCGGATGAATTTAAGTTACCTCTTTCTTCTTTGGCATTAAAGAAAAATCCTTCTTCGAGATTCATGGCCCTCACCGGAGGTTTGCCCTCGAAATGATATTGTGCAAATGCATTGTACAGGTAAGGCAACAATTGCATGCGCAGCAACATTACCGATTTCACTTCATCGGCCACATCAGCAAAAGTCCAGGGTTTGGTTCCATCCGCCCATGCATTGAGCATAGCCATGGGTGAAAAACAAACCGACTGCATACGGCGCAGCCATTCCTCCGATGTTTTGGAGGAACGTGCTTCCGGCGTCCATAGTACGCCTATAAAACTACTGTTGCATAAAGCGGTGATGAAGTCACGGTGATTGTAATAATCATTATAGATCACATAAGGCAAAGACGGAGCGCCTGCATTGGAAGCCCGGGTTAACCCGTAAGTGCGCTGATTTTTTTCGCGGAACCACTGGTCGCTCATTTTCTGAAACTGCAAACCATATATCTGGCGCATTTGCTCACCACTTAGCCCGGAAGGAAATTTAGCGCCATCGGGCCAAAGCCATACATCAAAGCCATCCGTTTCATCAACTTTATAACCCGACACGCCGATACCGAGATGCTGTTGCGAAAAAAGTTTTTTATACAAATCCTGTACCGGAGGTAAAGTAAGGTCGGGTACCACACCGGCCCAAACGGTATGGGTGCCGGTGTACGGTAGTACATCTTTATAAATGGGTGAATGGGAAGATACATAAGGATTGATCCACAGGTTAACCCTGATGTTCCTATCCAATAGCCCGCGAACAAATTTTTGCGGCTGTGGAAAACGGGTACTGTCCCAAACAAAATTATTGGGATAGGAGTAGGTTTGCCAGCCGGGTTCCAGGCCTATAAAACTTAAAGGATATCCTCTTTGTTCAAAAGCATCCACTTCTTTCATCACCTGCTTACCGGAAAAAAGCGTTGGCGTACGTTGGGTAAAGCCCAATCCCCACTTGGGCGGTAATACACCTCCGCCGCAAAACAGGTTATAGCGCTGTACTACTTCTAATGCATTGCTGCCTGCAAAAACGTACACTTCCGTACCCGGCGCAGGCACTACTATTTCCACCGCATCGGAGTAAGGTTGCGGATCCCAGTTGGACTGGGTATTCCGGTTCATTTCATCAGGCGGGTTTTTGCTATCCTTTCTAACCGCTATACCCGCATACACTTTAATGCGGCGTGCGGCATTTATTAAAACACCGTAACCTTTATCGGATATATACAGCGCTACCGGCGCATGGGTGCGGCCATCGTCTTTTCCACCATAATGATCTACCTGCAATTCTTTAATGGTGCCTCTTTGCTGAACCGATTTAAAATTCAATCCCAGTCCAAAAAGTTGTTCTTCTCTTTCCAGGGGGAACCTAAGCAGCGTTTTGGCATCAAAAATTTCGTTTACGCTTTGCTGTAAGTTTGCCGGGAAAGACGGTTCACCCAATTTTGAAAGCGCCGCTCTATTGGGCTCTATACCTGCAATACTTAACGGACTTACTTTTTCCGGAATGCCGGCCAGGGCTTTCCATACCCCCGGCGCTACCTGCTGCCATTGAAAAGATTTTTCCTGGGCACTAACAACAATGCAACTAAAAGTTAAACTTAAATAAATCAAATACTTCATGCTGGTGGTTTATGGTTTTCATAATCATTTCCCGTATCATTCAAAAATTTGAAAGATACTAAGCAGCCCATTATCATACGCTATTATTTTTTAAGATAGCCGGCTAATACGGGCGCCAGTTTATTATAACCTGTGGCGTTGGGGTGCAGTCCGTCGCTAAAAAGACTTTCATCAATTTTACCGGAGGCCTTAAGGAATACCCGGCCGGGATTAATATAGGTAACCTTCATTGTGGTTGCCAGTTTTGTAATTTTTTCATTGATCTCCCGCACTCTTTTTTCCATATCTCTTCTCGGGAATATACCAGACAGCAGTATGCCTGTTCCCGGCTGACGCAGTTGAACGGCTTCCACTAACCATTTCAATCCGGCTATTATTTCTTCATTGGTATTGATGGCCAAATTATTGGTGCCTATCATCAACACCACGTGTTTTGCGGTATACCCTTCTAATGCGCCGTGGTACACCCTCCACAGCGCATTCTCTATCCTATCCCATCCAAATGCCATATTTCTGAGATCCAATGGCGCCAGGTAGCGGTTCCACGAATCCTCCCCTCTTGCAATCGGATCTCTGGGTTCACCGGCCCAGTAATGAATTATTGAATTAGCGATAATTACATTGCGGGGTGGAGATTTTTTATTGAGTTCGCTGATGGCATTGTGTCTTCCACGCCAGTCGTACCCGTCGCGGCTTTGTATTATCGGCTGCGTGGTGCTGTACACCGGATTGGCAGGCTCATGCACAATTTCGCGAATGGCCTTCGTGTAGGCATCGGCGTGCTGTTTCATGCCCAGGTCCGTAGGATGGCTGCCGTCTACAGTTGAATTAATATCCATTCCCAGCGCTGCATTGGATAGTATATAAATATTTTTAACGCCCTCGCTTTTTAGCTTCGCGAAGGTTTGCTGCAATACTTTAGTGGATCTTTCGCAATCCTCCACCCTTTTAGCATTGATGATACCTGAATGAGAACCCAGGCTATGTTCAACCAAAAGTATAGGTGTGGTAGATCGTTTAGCCTGCAGTCCTTTCACCGATTCCCTGATTTTATTTTCCAGTTCTTTATCAGGAATATTGACCAGGTTGGGCAAGCAGTCAAGCACGTATATTTTAGCGTCAATTTCTGTCATCAGGTCAATCACCGGCTTTTCTAATCTTCCATTGCCCGAAAAACCAAGATTAATCAAAGGATAATCCAACTGACGTTCTAATATAGCGGTCCACGCCATGCCCGGCCGGGATGCGCAACCACCCTGGGCTATAGAAGTGCCATAGATCACTACCGGTTTCTCTTCCGAAAGCGGCATCGGGATAAACGTATTTCCTTCCGGCACGCCAATTTCCATCCAGCTAACGGCATTGTATAGGGGCAGGAACAATCTGAATTCACAGTCTCTTCCTTTAAATTGCCGGTCCACTTCTATATTAGCATACTGGTAGGTTATGGTATCAGAAAAATGATATTTTCCCGGCGCCCACACCCAGTTCCCGCTATGGTCAAGAGCATACAGGTCTACCCCACTTACGCCCGTAGCCGGCATATGTGGCATGGCGAAATTGCCTTTTGAAGTTACACCATAACGAACTGCGATATTACTTGCATTCGTCTTGAATTTGATGTACAAACCTGCGCTGTGCCGCGATAAATTCCATACTTCTTTTCTTACGGTTGGTTCTGCCCTTGCGGGTAAGCGGTCGTAAAAGCTTTTTACTTCCTTTGGCCATGCCTGTCCTTCGAGAACAGGAAAAGCATTGCCGGCAGGATTCCACCAGGCAATGGTATCTGTTGCCTGCGCCGCGGCTTTTTCAACAATCAAAAAACAGATCAGTATCCCAAACAGGTATTTTAATTTCATACTCCGGTTTTTTAAACTCGTATTTATAAGGATGCTTTTTCACCCGGCCATGGCGCCGGCTTACCGGTTGCTTTATACAGCGGCTTTTGGGCCTTTACTTCTTTTAAATATGCCGTTAACTGGCCGGCAAGGTTCTTCACCTTAGCCGGGTATTTTTGTGCAAGGTTATTATGCTCTCCAATATCGCCTTTTATATTAAACAATTCCGTCCGTGCATCTTTATAATAATAAATCAATTTCCAGTCGCCTGAACGGATGGTGCTGGTTGCTCCGATACCGGGTCCTGCAGGGCCCCAGTTATTGGGAAAATGCCAGTACAGGTTACGGCTTTTTCTTTTGGCCTGAGGGTTTTTTAAAAGATCTTCAAAAGATGCACCATCAACATGCTGTACTGTTTTTGTTGCTTTTATACCGGCCAAAGAAAGGATGGTTGGGAAAAAATCTTCAGCGATAATATATTGGTTACAGGAACTGCCGGCTTTGGTAACGTCCGGCCAGCTCACGATCATTGGTTCCCGTATGCCGCCCTCATATGCAGAACCTTTACCACTGTTGAGCGGAGCGTTATGCGTATGGGGTTTGCCCGCACGGGCCTGGGCGCTCAGCCCGCCGTTGTCCGACATAAAAATGATGATCGTATTACCTGCAATATTTTTTTCATCAACGTAATTCAAAATATCATTTAAACTCTTGTCCATTCCTTCTATCATAGAAGCATAGCGTGCTTCGCTTTCGGGTAAATCCCGGTCTTTGTATTTTTTGTAATAACGATGATCGGCCTCCAATGGAACATGTATGGCGTAATGCGACAAATACAAATAGAATGGCTTATGCAATGAGCGCGCCGTGTCCATTGCCAGAATAGCCTCCTTAGTAAGCGCATCGCTCAGGTTAATATCCTGTCCCCAGTATTTTTCCAGTCCCGGAATGGACCATACCTGTTTGCCGGGGTCTGTTGAATTATTGCCAAAATCATTTAAACCCTGGTAAGTAGCCGGACCGCCTGCCGCGTGTCCGGCAATATTCACATCAAAGCCAAGGTTTTTAGGATCAGCCCCCGGCGTACCCATTGCGCCCCAGTGCGCTTTACCGCAATGAATGGTATAATATCCGTTGCTGCGCAAAACCGCGGGTAACGGGGTAGCATACACGGTGCGCTCAATACCGGCTACGGGTGATAATCCATTTACATTCCATAATGGATACTCAAGTACATCGTCTTTTGCATCATTAGAGGCATTTTTTCGCAAAGTCCAGTTGGTTACCCGGTGCCTTGCAGCATTCATTCCCGTCATCAAACTCACACGGGTAGGCGAACACACGCTGCTGGCATAAGCCTGGGTAAATTTCATACCCGAAGCAGCCAGGCGTTCCATAGCGGGGGTATGATACAAATGGTTAAAAGGCGTTGCTTCATTCCAGAAAGGAACCGAAGTATCCTGCCAGCCCATATCATCCACCAAAAAAAAGATGATATTGGGTTTGGGGTTATCCTGCGCGGACAATGCGCCGGGCGTACTCACACAAAACAATAAAAAAGCAATGAATAGAAGGGATCTTTTCACATTCAGGTTTATTTAACAGGCAGCGCTTCATACAAATCATTGCTTTCAAAAACCTCAGCGGCTACGCAATGCGAATAAAGGCAAAAATTGGGGTTGAACCTAAAACAAATACTATAATTTTATGAACAATTTACATCGTTTATGACAGCTACCATCAATGAACTCCAAACTATTATAGAAAAATACTGCCCACTGCTTAAAACGGTTAGTGACGCTGATTACACATACAAACCATTACCGCATAAGTGGAGTAAAAAAGAAATACTGGGTCATTTGGTAGATTCAGCGCAAAATAATACCAGGCGGTTTATTGTAGCCCAATATGAAGATGAGCCTCAGATCACCTACCAGCAGGATGAGTGGGTAAACATCTGCAATTATCAGGAATACCCTGTGCAAGACTTAATTCAACTGTGGCAACTGCTGAACCGGCATATCTGTATTATTCTTGCCCATACGGCTGCCGAAAAACAAAACAGAACGGTATTCACAAGCGAACCACATACCATGGGCTGGGTAGCGTCAGATTATAATAAACACCTCTTACACCATTTGCACCAGGTGCTGGATATGGAGCCTGTAGCCTACCCGTGATGGGTGTTTGAATGAATGTGCAAATGAAAATTTTTTAGTTCCCTCTATGGTGCTTCTATGCAACTATGTGTCTATGTGTCTATGTGTCAAAAAATAAATTGTTTTTGCTGTGCCGGACTGTTTTAACAAAAATGCGTAAATTGGTTTTATGAAAAAAACAGGCATTCCTTTACTGTTTTCCATGATCATTTTTATGGTAAGCAGCAATGCTTCCGCTCAAAATGCTTTAGACAGTATATTGCCCGTTCGCGGGTTTTGTATTGCGGCGCCGATGCCAAAAGGCGTTGATTCACTTGTGACCTTTATTAATAAGGAACTGGCTCCCCGCAAAGTAAATACACTGATCCTTCGTGTAGATTATAATTATCAATATACCAGTCACCCCGAATTGCGCGATAGTATTGCTTTGTCAAAAACGGATGCTAAAAAGATAGTAGCCGCCTGCCGGGCGAACGGAATAAAAGTAATACCGCAGGTTAACCTGCTTGGGCACCAGTCGTGGGCGAACAAAACGGCTAATCTTTTACTAAAATACCCGCAATTTGATGAAACGCCTCATGTAAAAATGCCGGAAAAATATGTATGGCCCAATGCGGATAGTTTGTACTGCAAGAGCTATTGCCCTTTGCATCCCGGTGTTCATAAAATTGTATTTGCATTGATGGATGAGATTTGCGATGCGTTTGAAACAGATGCTTTTCATGCGGGTATGGATGAAGTATTCTATATTGCCGATACCAGGTGTCCCCGCTGCGGTGGAAAAGATAAGGCCGAACTGTTTGCCGGAGAGGTAACCCGTATACACGACCATCTTGCCGTTTCAGGAAAAAAACTATGGATTTGGGGCGACAGGCTGATTGACGGATATACCACTGGGTTGGGCATGTGGGAAGCCAGTCATAATAACACATATCCTGCGATTGATATGATCCCAAAAGATGTGGTAATATGCGACTGGCATTACGAACGGCCCGATAAAACAGCGGTATACTTTGCTATGAAAGGCTTCAATGTAGTTACCTGCCCCTGGCGGAACCCATCCATTGCATTAAGCCAGCTCAACGATATGATCAGTTTCAGAAATGGATCAACACCTGAAATGAACTCCAGGTTCAGGGGAATGGTTCAAACCGTATGGTCGGGCGCCGATGGATTCCTCAGAGGTTATTATGGCGGCACAGAAAATACGCCGTCAGGCGGGAACACCCCATGGGATTCCTTCCGGGTGCTATACCAGGAGATCAACAAGCTGCAATAAAAAGCGGGTAGTGCTACACTACCTGTTTCATGATCTCCCTTTCAGAAAAGCGTACCAGAGGTTTAAACCGCTCATACCAGTCTTTCCACTGATCACCGCCCAGCTCTTTTTTCAGATCTGTTTCATAATCGGACAAACGGGCATAGGGTAATTCAATAATGAGGCGGTAACCTTCGCCGGTAAAATCAGTTAAAACCCTTGTGCCGGTGGGATGAAGCAGTAAGTCTTTTTGAATCCCTTCATCCAATAAAGCTTTGGCATCACGGTAGCGGCCAAACTGAAGATGGAAAATTTCGCGAAAGATGTACATAACCCATTTGTTAAGATGAATAAGTGCTTGTAATAAATATACTCAATAGATCAGTAAATAAAGATTTTGTTACATATAATAATTGAATTCTTATAATCTAATGATAATAAATCTCCCTTAAAATTAATAATTGTGCATTTAAACAGACAAAGATTTCTTCTACTGTTTTTTGTGGTGTTATGGCATGATTTTTTCAACCTCTTTGCAAAATTTATAACTTATGTCCGTACGTAATTTTTGTTTGCTGATTATTTCAGCTACCATGTTGCTGGCAATAACATCCTGCCAAAAAGACAATAAGAATGATTCTACACATTTAAAAATCAAGCTTACGGATAATCCCTACCAGGCTTCAGAAGTGAATGTGGACATCATGGAAGTAAACATAAAATTAAATAATGATTCTGCCGGCTGGACGCGGCTTGAAACACATGCAGGCATTTACAACCTGCTGGATCTGCAAAACGGCATTGATACAGTATTGGCGCAGGGCGTTATTCCCACTGGCACACTCAAAGAAATCCGCTTTGTACTTGGCAATGAGAACAGCATTAAAATTGGAGACGCAGTTTATCCCCTAAGTATTCCCAGTGGTGCGGAGTCGGGCTTAAAAATTAAGCTTAATAAAACACTCAATGCCTCTTTGGATTCTTTATTGATTGATTTTGATGCTGCACTGTCCATTTTGCAGGAAGGAACCGGTGATTATAAATTAAAACCAGTGCTGAAGATTAAATAATTAACTGATCTTGACCACGTAAAAGAAGCTAAGTTTTTTTCAAGAACTTGGCTTTTTTCGCTGCAATTATAGCCGAACTTATACTATAGTGCCAATAGACTGGCATTGCATCATATCTATTCTACCTTCCATGCTTTTAAGGATTGTTCCGCAATCGTATGGCCCGGAACGGGAAATTTAATAATAAACCGAAATGCCGGCACCATAAAACTGTTTAATATCCTGTAATATGATTAATTTGTAGGGTTAAAGTTCTAAAAACAACCGAATGCACGGTGTTAGGGCTGATTTGGATATTATCATCAATATATTCCTCAACATAGCTGCGTATGAAAATAATTTTCTTCATCTTCATCCTGATTCCTTCCGGACTGTTGTCTCAATCTGCCTCCTATAGCCTTTTTAACGGACGCGATTTAAGCGGATGGCATATAGATGTTCCGGAAATGGATACGAATGCCCTGGCTAGAAATCCTTTTATCATTAGAAACGGACTGCTGGTAAGCTTAGGCGAACCCAATGGACATTTGATCACAGATTCCATTTACAAGAATTTTAGGTTACAGGTGGAATACCGCTTTGCCGGTAAACCGGGAAATTGTGGTGTGCTGGTATTTGCTTCCACTCCCCGGTCACTTTATAAAATGTTTCCCAAATCCATTGAAGTGCAAATGATGCATGAAAACGCGGGTGACTTCTGGTGCATTGTGGAAGATATAGCCGTGCCTGATATGAAAAAACGGCGGGGAGCAAAAAAAGAATGGGGCATAACGGAAGGTAAAAAAAGAAGGATACTCAACTTAACAGACGGATCCGAAAAGCCTTTGGGAGAATGGAACACGATGGTAGTGGAATGTCTAAAAAATTCGATACGGGTATGGGTAAACGGCGACCTGGTCAACGATGGTTTCAACTGCACGGCGGAAAAGGGTCAGATCGCGTTACAGGCTGAAGGCGCAGAAGTAGAATTTCGAAAAGTTGAATTAACGCCTATTGCCGCGTTGTCGGCGGCTGTTAAAAAGTAATTGGCGTTGCCACCAGGCGCTATAGTTTTGCGTAAAAGTTAATATCATCCGATTTAAAACTGCATAGGTTTCATCCATCAAACAATAACCACGGAATGAGGACGCGGGATTGCTTTACCAGTCGATAAACGGCCATCCGGTTTCTTCCTCAAGCAATAAACTCCCTTATTTTTGTAGCAAAACAGACCGGTTTGGGTAATTTATACCACACCCGCTGTATCAATACAACGTTTACATGCATTAGCATGATATTTTCTATTGATTGATAAGGGATTAGCTCAAAAAAACAAATACCCGTATTCATTTAGCATGAGTAGCATGGACCAGCAGGGAACAAAAAAAAATACAGGAAGAAGAATAGCACGGATAGTGGTCAAAACTGTTCTTTTTATATTGTTGTTTCTGGTTCTTCTTGCCGGGCTCATCCTCACCCCGCCCGTGCAAAATTTTATTCGTGGAAAAGCGGTTACTTATCTTGAAAAAAAGCTACACACCAAAGTTGCTATTGGCAAAATATATATCGGCTTCCCCAAAAAAGTGGTGGTTGAAAATGTTTATATAGAAGACCGGAGCAAAGACACGCTAATTTCCGGAGGCAGCATAAAAGTAAATGTTGATTTATTTGATCTCATTACCGGAAATGGAGTAGACATCCAGTCTGTTGAATTAGATAATATAACGGCTAAAATTAAACGACAATTACCCGATACGGTTTTTAACTTCCAGTTCATTGTTGATGCTTTTGCTTCAACAGATACAAGTCCCAAAGAAGAAGATACCAGCTCTACTCCCATTACTTTACGTTCTGTTGAATTGAATAAAATAAGAACGATCTATAAAGATGCTATCACAGGCAACGATGTGGAGGCATACTTAGAACATTTTGACACCAGACTGCAAACATTTGATCTGGAAAAAATGCAGTTCAGCGTGGCTCCTATTACCCTGCAGGGTTTAACTGCCCGTGTATACCAGTCGAAGCCATTGCTTGATGCAGAACCTGCACAAAAAGATATAACAGATGCCAAAACACCGCTTAATGTGCAGTTAGATATAGACAATTTAGATCTTCAAAACATCAACCTCGATTACCGCAACGATGTCTCTGCTTTGTATACGCAGCTAAACCTGGGAGCATTGCAGATTCAACCGAAAAAAATTGACCTCGCACAACGCATCATTAATCTCGATGCCCTTGCATTAGACAGCACAACCGTTGTTTTACGCCTGGGCAAAAAAGAAGGTGCGGAAATTGTAAAAAAAGAAACCCGGCAGGAAGCAGAGGCCCAGGCGGAAGCGGGCTGGCGGGTACAGATAGGAAACTTGCAATTAGACAACAATAACCTGCAGCTTGATGACGACAACAGCCCCAAACAGCAAAGCGGCATGGACTATATGCACCTGAAAACAGAAGCATTGACCTTACACGTTAGCGATCTTTTATACAGCAGTGATTCCATTGCCGGCAATATTACAAAAGGAACGTTTAGCGAGCAAAGCGGTTTTGTATTGAATCAATTGCAAACACATTTTTTGTATTCAAACAGGCAGGCTTATTTAAAAGAGCTCTATTTAAAAACGCCCGGAACGGAATTGAAGCGAAGTATTGCTATCCGGTACGATTGTGTTGCTGCATTACAAAAAGATATAGGCCGCATGGAGCTGAACCTTGATCTGCAGAAAAGCAAAATTCAGGTAAAAGATATACTGACCTTTGTACCTGACCTGCATTCTCAACCCGCTTTTGCCGACCCCAATACTACATGGCTGATCAATGGCCGCATAAGCGGCCGCATTGCTGATCTGCAGCTCCCTGTTCTACAGATCAGCGGATTGAAAGATACACGGATTGACATAAGCGGGCGATTAAGGGGTTTGCCTGACATGAATAACCTGGGCGCCGATCTTTCCATAAAAAATATCAGCAGTTCACAAAGAGACATTGCATTATTTGTGCCTGCAGGAACCCTGCCTCAAAATATTACACTGCCTTCCCAAATGCATGTATCCGGCAAGCTCAATGGTAATACGGGGAAGCTTGTTACCGACCTGTTACTGAAAACCAGCCTGGGCAATGCTTCGTTAAAAGGAACCATGGAGGAGATTGCTGACGCCAAACGCTCTGTTTACAATCTTCAACTGAATACAACAGCTCTTGACCTGGGAACCATTTTACAGAATAAGGAAAGCCTTGGGCCGGTGTCTGCCGATTTCCACATTAAAGGAAATGGTTATGATATCAAAACAGCCAACGCTACACTTACGGGAAAAATAAGATCGGCCATCATTAAACAATATGAATACCGCGATTTGAATATGAAGGGAACAATAGCCGATCAGCAGGCAACAGTACATGCTGATATTGCTGATCCCAATATTCATTTTGCGGCGGATGCTACAGCCGACCTTTCCAAAGAATACCCGTCTGTACAATTGAATGCAACCATTGACAGTATTAAAACGCAAGCCCTGCATTTAACCGGCGATGAGTTGATCTACCGTGGTAATGTAAAGGGCGATTTTAAAAATACAAATCCGGATAGTCTTGATGGTACATTGTTCATCCTGCAATCATTGCTGGTACATAACCAGCAAAGAGTGCAAATGGATACCATACAATTACTGGCAGGAACAAATGACAGCGCGAGATATATACAGTTAAACAGTGATGTGGTAAACGCCCGATTGCTGGGCAGGTATAAGCTCACCGAACTGGGCAGTATTTTTCAATATGCTATACCACCTTATTTCGCCATGGCTGATACAGATTCAGCAAAAAAACCGGAGCCCTATGATTTTACCATAAATGCAAATATCATAAACGGACCGGCGCTAAAGGCTTTTGTGCCCCAACTCGAAAGAATGGATTCTGTAGTGCTCAAAAGCAGGTTCACAACCAATGAAGGCTGGAATGCATTGCTGGCTGCACCGGTTGTACATATTGGCGCCAACCAGGTAGACAACCTGCAACTGAACGCCTCAACTGCAGACAGTGCCCTTCAGATTAATGCTGATGTAGAAAATATAGTTATTGGAAAAAGCCTCGCCCTGCATAAAACCAATATTACCGCTTCGGTAGCAAACAATACAATTGATTATGCATTGAATATAAAAGACAAAACCGACAGCGAAAGATACAACCTGAAAGGATTATTACAGCAATCAAAAAACGGTGATTACCTGTTTTCGATAAAGCCTGAAGACCTGCTGTTGAATTATAAAGACTGGACAATATCGGCAGATAATAGAATTACAGTAGCTGATGAAGGAGTGCATGCGGAAAATTTTGTTTTAAACCAGGACAAGCAGCAACTGAGCATCAATAGTATTTCCGAAGCAGCAAATGCCCCGATGGAAATCGGCTTTTCCAATTTTAGCATTGCCACCCTCACCGGTTTTGTGCAGCCCGACTCCACTTTAGCTGATGGCACACTGAATGGTACAATTACCATTAGTAATCTCATGCAGCAGCCTGTTTTTGTTGGTGACCTTTCTATAAATGAGTTGAGCATCAAAAAAGATACGGTAGGAAATGTAAAAATGCTGGTCAACAATAAAGTAGCAGATACCTACAATGCCGATGTAACCATAACCGGCAATGACAATGATGTACAACTCAGCGGCAATTATTATGCTAACAATAAGGCTATTGATCTGAGCCTCGACATACGTAAACTGCCTCTTACTACCGCACAGGCGTTTTCGGCAGGGGCATTGCGCGATGCTTCAGGGTTTGTAAACGGGGCATTTAAAATTACGGGTACAACAGACCAGCCTGCTGTAAACGGCGAATTGCTTTTCAACAAAACAGTTTTTAACCTGAGCATGCTCAACAATATGTTCGCTATTGACCAGGAAAAATTATCGGTAACCAGCCAGGGTATTGTTTTCGATCGCTTTGAGATAAGGGATTCAGCCAGCAATGCACTGATGCTTGACGGTACTGCAGCCACCAGCAATTTTTTGAATTACAATTTTGACCTTAAAATAAGAGCGGATAATTTCAGAGCATTGAACAGCACCAAAAAAGACAATAAATTATTCTATGGTCAATTGTATTTTAATACCAACCTTACCGTAAAAGGGACGGAAAAAGCGCCCGTGATTGATGGAAGCCTGAAAGTAAATGAAAAAACAAAAATGACCATCGTACTGCCCCAAAATGAACCAGGGGTGGCTGATAGGGAAGGCATTGTAGTTTTTATTGATAAAGATGCGCCGAAAAATGATTCTCTTTTTCTGGCTTCCTATGATTCACTGAACACTTCATCGCTGCAGGGAATGGACGTTTCGGTAAATATTGAAGTAGATAAGGCTGCGGATTTTACACTGATCGTTGATGAAGGCAATGGCGATTTTCTGAATGTGAGGGGTGATGCACAACTGAGTGCCGGTGTAGATCCCAGCGGTAAAATAACACTTGCCGGAACCTATGAAATGGAAGAAGGCAGTTATGATCTTACATTCAACTTTCTTCACCGAAAATTTGATATCGTAAAAGGAAGCAAAATTACCTGGGAAGGAGAACCTACGGATGCCAACGTGGATATTACCGCCAAATACACAGCCAGCACAGCTCCTTTGGACCTGGTGAAAAACCAATTGGGTGAGGACGTAACTCCTGCCCAAAGAAATACATACCTGCAAAAACTTCCTTTCGATGTAATGCTTAGTATGACAGGTAAACTGCTGAAGCCCGACATTAGCTTTAATATTATTCTTCCGGAGAATAAAAATTACGGTGTTTCAAATGATATTTTGGCCAATGTAAGAACGAAACTTGATATCCTGCGGCAGGAAGAAGCGGAAATGAACAAACAGGTTTTTTCATTATTGCTGCTTAACCGTTTTGTGGCAGAGGATCCTTTCAGAAGCAGCGGAAGCACCAGCGCCTCTACATTGGTGCGGCAAAGCGTAAGCAAACTGATGACGGAACAACTCAACCAGCTTGCGGCCGACCTGGTAAAAGGTGTTGATCTTAACTTCGACATTGCCGCTTCCGATGACTATACTACCGGGGAAAGACAAAGCCGTACTGACCTGAACGTGGGACTATCCAAAAAATTATTAAATGATCGTTTAACCGTAACCGTTGGCAGCAATTTTGAGGTTGAGGGTCCTAAAAATTCCAATCAGGCTTCAAGCAATATTGCCGGTGATGTAGCGCTGGATTACCGTTTAAGTGAAGACGGCAGGTATATGCTGAGGGCTTACCGGAAAAATGATTACCAGGGCGTAATTGATGGTTATATCGTGGAAACGGGCATAGGCTTTATCATTACTGTAGACTATAACCGCTTCAGGGATATCTTCAGAAAAAGGAAAACACCTGAGCAACGCAGAAAAGACAGGGAGATAAAAAAAACCGAGCGGCAGGAACAAAAAAACAATCCACCGGAAAACACCAATCCTGCAAACCAATAAAATGAAGAAAAGGACCATTCATATTATTATAGCATGGGTAACGGTTTGCTTGCTGGCAGCTTGCAGCAGTACCAGGAAACTACCGCCCGGCGAGGCATTGTATACAGGTGCTGATGTAAAAATAGAAGGTCCTTCCCTTGGGCATAAAGAAAAGAAGAATATTAAAAATGAGCTGGAAGCGCTTACCCGCCCTTTACCGAATAAAAAAATATTAGGTGTTCCTTTCAAATTATTGATGTATAACCTGGCAGGCAATCCCAAAAAAGAAAAATCAATAATGGGCTGGCTGAAATATAAAGTAGGTGAGCCTCCCGTGCTGGCCAGTGATGTTAATATAGAATGGAATGTAAAAGTGTTACAAAGCACAATGGAAAACCGGGGTTATTTCAAGGCTGCCGTACAGGGCGATTCTATACTGAAAAACAAAAAAGCTAAAGTAGTGTATGCCGTTCAAACGGGCAACCGCTATGCCATTAATAAAATTATGTTTGATAAGGACAGTTCTGTTTTACAAAAAACAATAAATGCATCTTCTGCCAAAACCCTGCTTAAAACCGGCTCTTATTTTGATCTTGAAACCATCAAAGCCGAACGGGAACGGATAGATGCAGATCTGAAAGAAAAGGGATTTTACTATTTTGATCCGGATTATCTTATCATCCGGGCCGATAGTACGATTGGTAATAATGCAGTGGACCTGGATGTAAAAATTAAGCCGGGCACACCACAAATGGCCAGGCAGGTGTATACCATTAACGATGTATATATTTTCCCGGGCTACCGGCTCAGTGCAGAAAAAGCCGACACTCTCAAAAGTGATGCGGAATACTATAAAGGCTACTATGTTGTAGATAAACGTAAAACCTACAAACCGCAAATGTTTGCGCAGTCCATGCAATTTAACCCCGGCGATGTGTATAACCGCACTGATCACAACCAGAGCATCAGCAGGCTGGTAAACCTGGGCGTATTTAAGTTTGTAAAGAACAGATTTGAGCCCGTTAAAAATTCAGATTCCGCCCAACTCAATACCTATTATTACCTCACTTCCCTGCCCAGGAAATCGCTGCGTGCCGATATCAATGCCAATACCAAATCGAACAATCTTACCGGCTCCGGCATTACCATAGGATGGCGCAACCGCAATACGTTCCGGGGTGGCGAACTGCTGTCTGTTAATGCTACTGCTGGTTTTGAAATACAGTTTAGCGGACAGTTAAAAGGATTTAATACCTACAGAGGCGGATTGGAAACCAAATTGACTTTTCCACGCTTTCTTATTCCTTTTGTTAGTTTGAATACGCGCAGCGGCTTTGTGCCTAAAACCAATATGCTCCTGGCCTATGATATCCTTACAAAGGAAAAATTGTATACCATGAATTCTTTCAGGGGCGAATTTGGTTATGCCTGGAAAGAAACAGTTAATAAAGAACACCAGCTCAATCCCATTTCAATCAATTACGTGCAACCCATCCGTGTTACCCCTTTATATGAAAGCAATGCGTTCAACAATCCCACCCTGCAAAAGGCAATTGAAAAGCAGTTCATCATTGGTTCCAATTATAATTACAATTACAATGAACTAACAGGTAACAATGGCTTAAAAGGATTCTATTTTAATGGCAATGCCGATCTTTCCGGAAATATTGCCGGTTTAATTACCGGCGCCAATACACTGAACGGAAAACCTAAAACGATTTTTGGCGCACAGTTTTCACAGTATGTTAAGCTCGAAACCGATCTCCGGTATTACGTGAAGCTCTCTTCAAAAAATACATGGGCAAACCGTTTGATCGTTGGATTTGGTTATCCGTATGGCAATTCCACAGAGCTTCCTTTTATCAAACAGTTTTTTGTGGGTGGGAACAACAGCATCCGTGCATTTCGCAGCCGTTCCCTGGGGCCCGGTACTTATAAAGACATGAATACGGTTAATTTTATTCCTGATCAGTCGGGCGATATCAAGCTGGAATTCAATACAGAGTTAAGAGCTAAATTGTTCAGCATAGTACATGGAGCTATTTTTGCAGATGCAGGCAATATATGGCTATACCGGGGAAATACAGATAAGCCAGGCGGTAAATTTAGTAGTAGTTTTATGAAAGAGCTGGGTGTAGGTACAGGTGTGGGGTTACGTTTTGATGTATCCTTTCTCGTGTTGCGGCTCGATGTGGCCTTTCCTTTGCGTAAACCCTGGCTTCCGGAACCGGAAAGATGGGTAATAGACGGGATAAAATTCGGCAGCGGCGCATGGCGGAGAGACAACCTTGTTTTTAATTTGGGGATTGGCTATCCGTTTTAGTAGTAATTGGGCAGTTGTCAGTGGTAAGTGTCTTCTCACTTTCACCTTTCTCTCTTTCTTCTCTCCCATGGCCTATTCACATTTTTGTTCTACTCATATTTGAAATACCGGGGCTTTTTTTCCACAGGTTTCGTTTTATAATTCTCCTTACGTTTACGGATATGCTATTGCGTTGCAGGTGTGCTGACTTACGCATTAATAAACAGATCATATCAAACTGGCAAGACTTTTGAAAAAGAGGATAGAAACTAAAAGAGTACATTATGAAAAAGACTATCGCAGCACTTGGTGCATTACTTCTGATGAGCGGACTGGTTGTACAGGCGCAAAAATCTTCCGTATACGTAAAGGCTGGTTTAAACCTGGCCAATATTTCTGTTAATAAAGACGGACAGGTAGATGATTCGAGAACGCTTCCCTCTTTTCATGCGGGATTACAGGCCGATCTTCCTATAGGTTCATTCTTCGCTATTCAGCCCGGTGTATTTTTTACGGGTAAAGGATCAAAACTCGAATCGGGCAACACATCGGGCGATAACTGGTACAGGGTTTCTACACGCCCCTATTACATTGAGGTTCCTGTGAATGCCATTATAAAAATTCCATTGGGTGAAGACGCCCGGTTCTTTGTTGGAGCCGGCCCGTATGCCGCCATTGGCGTGGGCGGAAAAAATAAAGTAGAAGGCGAACTGTTTGGCGTAGACTTCAGCAGAACACAGAACATTAAATTTTCAGATGATGATCCGTTTACCAGTGGTGAAGAAGGATCTGGTTATGGCATTATGAGGCGCTTTGACTACGGTCTGAATGGTACGGCAGGTATAGAAGGTAAACGTGCCCTGTTTTCCATCAACTATGGATTAGGATTAGCGAAATTACAATCAGGCACCAGCAGCTCGGATGATGAATTGAACAAGCACCGGGTGTTGAGCTTTACCCTTGGAGTTAAATTATAAGTTAGTGAATGGTCAATGGTGAATGAATGGTCAGGGGTGAGTTGTCAATTGTCAGCGATGACTCACCTCTTAGTTCATAAAACGATAAACGTGAAGCGATAAACCGTTTCAACTTCTCACCTTTCATATCGTGAGACGATAAACTATCCAACTTCTCCTCTTTTCACCTTTCACCTTTCACCTACTCACCACATCATCCACATAATACACCGCTTTTGCAACTTTCTCATCTGCGCCGGGCAATGGAGGTGTTGGTTCTTCATTAGGCGTTCTGCGGTTCGGAATATCCCTGTATGGCCCTGTTCTGAAAGATATCCGCTCAACCGATTTCACTGCTTCGGTTAATGCTGCGCGTGATAGCACTTTTTTGCCGTTCAGGAAAAGATCGAATGATCCGTTTATATCAGCATTAATGATAAGCCGGAAATCATACCATGTACCGGGCCGATATTTTTGGATCATAATGCTTTTACTGCCATTCATTACTTCTATATATCCCTTATCTGTAAAATCAATCCGTACCGGGCGATTGCCATAGCGGTCGGTTACATCAACTGACAGTTCACCATGATCGCTTTGCCCGGCATATAACCTGAACCGCAGATCAGCTTTAGTGGTTTCTTTAAAAACCCGTATGGCTCTTGCATAGTCATAGGGATCTTCATCCGTTAACTGCAGACTTTTATTTTTAGCACCGGGAAAATCTGCTACTGCAACGGGCGCCCATTTTGGAGAATAGGTATTCCAGTTGGGTATTGCTTTCCCCGCAACAAAGGAATTAAAATTATCATTTACAGGTGTGTTTATACTGTAGGTAACAGGAACGGGTACACGCGTTATCCACATATCCTCCTTGTTCATGCTGTAAGTGATCCACATATCGTTGCCCGGCGGGTTGCCATTGCCTTCCACTATGCCTCTTGTATAGCAGGGTCCGAAATCTTTCCACCTGCCAAAAAAACGCCTGGGCGGCACTTCGCCCTGCACCAGCAGCATATCATCAAAAACAATTCCGTCGTTGCTGGTCACTATAATTAAGGGATAACGGTATTCGGAGTTGTCTATCGGGTTATAACACATGGCATACCTGCCGTCCTCCATTCTTTGTCCCCAGTTTTTACCGCCCGACATTAAGAGCGTAGGCACTCTCACAGGTGTGGAAAATGTAGCGCCTTCGTCTTCCGATAAAGCGGCTTTTGATTTTTTCCATAGCAGAACCACTTTGTCATCTTTACGATGAAAATAAGACAATGCGGAAAGATGGTCATCATTTTTATTTTCGGCATATAAGGCATCGTTACCATCATCCTCATCCTTCCATTGTAACACCATTAACCTGTTTTTCAGCAATGCTTCGCAGGCGGCAACAAAACCGGTATCCTTTGATTGGGTATAAAAAGGAAAGCTGGTATTGGTTTCGTTCCATTGGGCATGACTTTCATAACGGATAAAATGTATAGGGCCAAAACTACCGTCTTTGTATATTTCCCGCACTACCCTGCCAATGCCACCTTCCTGGAAAGGGTCTTCCGTATGCCCGTAAAAAGCAAGGGTGAGTAACCGCCCGTTTGGCGCCGCGTAAAATCCCATGCGCTGATGCATCATATACCCGTGGTATCCGTCCGGTATTGTTACTCCGGCAGGCGGCTGGTAAGGCGGAAACAAAATGCGTGGCTTTTCCCAATTGCGTCCATCAGCCGAAGTAGTGAGGAGCGTTTGCCCCGGCGCAATATGTTCATCAACCGGGTTGCTGAGATATTGCAGGTAAAATTTTCCATTCCGGTAGGCCAGGTTAGGTGCATGATTATATGTCCACCCCGAATCCGCATCCATCCCGCCATGTTCTCTATTGGCCCGCATTACCTGTATGCTTTCGGCGCCAACTGCCCAACGTAAGCGACCTTCATGCACACTCGGATCAATGGTTACGCCGCCCACATAGCGAACGGGTTCGGAGGCGCTGCCGGTTTGGGCAAACAAATATGCAGGCAATAAAATAACCGTCAGGGATATTGCACAAATAACTTTGCTGTGGGTTGAACAAAACATAATGATGAAATTAAGGTATTCAACTATATAAAACAGCACGGCTATGCTGAATCTTATTCTAATTTACTATAGAGAAATTATATTTCGATTTATACTGCATAATGTACCTGCCGTTAATCTTTCGGTTTGGGTTTCGTGGCTAAGGGTTATAGGTTTCACACGGCGTACGCAGCGATATGCGCAGCGTGAATAAAAGTTTTAATTTTGACCATTGAAAAATATATCACATGAACGTTGAACAAATACGCGAATACTGCTTGCTAAAAGAAGGCGCAGAGGAGTCTCTTCCTTTTGGACCCAATACAGTAGTATTTAAAGTAGACGGGAAAATATTTTTATTGCTCGCTTTGGATACAGCACAAACACAGTTCAATGTAAAATGTGATCCGGATAAAGCGGAGGAGCTCAGAGCAGCATATCCCTGCGTACTTCCCGGTTACCACATGAATAAAAAACACTGGAACACGATTATTGTTGATGGATCTGTTTCATCTGGTTTATTGAAAGAATGGATGGATGATTCGTATGGGCTGGTGAAGAAAAAGAAGTAAGCGGTTATATTCCATTAAAGGACAATAGCCGCTGTCGGCAGCTATTTCCTCCCGCGCTTCATTTTATGAAGAAATGCTATCCGCCTCAAGTACAGCGCTGCTCATACGCACTATAGCATTGATGTTTTCTTCCTTTACATTATCGCTGTCCTGCCGCATGAATTTCTTAGCTTCAGGATCTTTTACCAGCATAGCACCTACATTAAGCATAAACCTGTCTTTCCATGAGAGCTTACTTTGGATCAACCGCCCGGGCAGGAAAAAAAGATGGGAGGGGTCAACAAGCCCGTCAGGAACATTTTGCATTATGATCTTTTCGCGGTCCTTGGGGTTATTGCTGCCGCAAACTATAAACAGGAGTATCTTCTTATTTTTTAAAACATCCGCATATTGCTTTATCCAGTCGCGGATGAGCAATTTGCCGATATACACGGAACTGCCCATAATAATGCAATCATACGTTTTGATATCCGCTTCCGGCAGTTCTTCCGGTGTTTTAAGTGGCAGATGAAGTGCTGCACCCAGCCATCCAGCATACTGGCGTGTGGCTCCGTACTTTCCTTTATAAATGATAACGCTTTTCATACTAAGCATTGGCTGCCTGCTGTTCCTTTTTTAATTTACTATCCAGCACAAATGTACCGAAAGGCAGAAGGGATGCTATAAATGCCAGCACTACCTTACCAAAACTCCACCGGTACTGTATCCATACTTTTAACAGCAGCGCTATATACAACACAAACAATACGCCGTGTATCCAGCCCGTATACTTTACCGCCTCCGGAAGCTCTGCGAAATACTTTAAGGGCATGGCTATACCTAATAAAATAAGGTAGGATATACCTTCCACTATCGCTACCAACCTGAACCTGCCCAATGTTGAATCCCAAAATGAATTATTCATGCCTGAAATTTTTGGAAAGATATAAAGATTTCCCACAACGCGGGCAATGAAACTGGCCACTCACTTCTCACCTTTCTCGTTCCACCTCTCACTTTCAATTCACTATCATTCACCACAGCCACAGCGCGTATAGGAGAACCATCACGTCCTTTAAGATACCATACGCTTATTTTGAATTATTCTTAATCATTTGTTTTTTCTTTTTAACACCCGCTTCTTTTATCTGCAAATTTTTAAAAGAATATCCGTTTACATTATCCATAACTATTGCAGTTCTGTAATCTTTATTACGTGCAATGAGCTTTACATTTTCGAAAGATATATTCCTGGCATTTTTAATAAAAAACCCCCAGGCTGGTAATTCTTTGAATTGAGAAAATTCGGGATACGCAGTTTCCATTTCCGGGATTTCACTCAACGCTTTTGCCGAGGTTCCCCGATAAGCATAATTGGGATTGCCATTTCCGGGATATGAAATTTCTATGTTCTTTAATTTCATATTCTCTATTAACATGTTTTTCAATCCTACAATACCGGATGGAGAAATATTTCTTGGATTATCTTCTACAGGCCCTTCTATTTCATAACCTGCATCGGGTTTTTCTTCTGTGATTTCAGCATAAAAATTCTGGATGGTTATATTTTTCATGGAACCAATCCTTTCATTGTTCCAGCGCGCGCCAATACGCAAATAAATAGGATTCCCCGTATGATAGGCGTACAAACTGTCTACGAATATGTCTTCTATAATCCCACCGTCCGGTGTAGCAATGGTTAAAGCAGACCTTAAGGTATTATAGACTTTATTGTTGATAATTCTGATATTTTTATATCCTCCTGCCGACACTGTTCCGAACTTGATACCATTAGCGCTTGACCTGGCTACGTTATTGCGTATCTCTACATTCTCATTTCTTTTGGTTTTATCGTGGGATTTAAGACAGATGGCATCATCAGCAGCATCAATATAAGAGTTGAGTAACTTAAAATTTTTACAGTCAACAATGTCAATACCATCATTATTCCAGAAAGCAGTGCTGATTACCGTAATACTATCCACAACAACGTTTTCACACTGATCATAGGTTTGAACCCATGTAGCGGAGTTTTTAATAATGATGCCATAGATATTTACACCTTTACACTCCCTGAAATAAATACAATGCGGACGTTTATTATCAGGGCGGTCATATTTCATGGGGTCTTCTATAACACCTTTATGAATCTGATCAACCAGATTATACGCCACTTCCCTGCCCTGCCCGTCAATAACCCCCTTACCCCTTATGGCTATATTTTCAGCTCCTTTAGCATACACCAGGCCGGGAATGGGTTCTTTTATATTGTAATCATAAATATTGGTTGAGCCCAGTAATATGGCTCCTTCTTCTAAAAGTATGGTTACATTTGATTTCAGTTCAATGGTTCCTGTAAGGTACCTGCCCACATAAAAACGCAATGTTCCTCCTCCTTTTTCGCTGATATAATCTACGGCTTTTTGTATAGATGTAGTATTCAGCGTAGTTCCATTCGACTTAATGCCAAATAAAGATGCATTATAAATGGTATCAGTGGTTCCGGCTTTTATATGAAAATTTATCAGCAATAAAGCCAATGCGGAAATAATATATCGTTTAGTATTCATCACCATTTCAAATTTAAAGTACAGGTTTACCCTTTGGATTAATGCAATTTTCCACCATGATTATTTCGCTATTCTGATCCTTTATAATGGGCTGCCCCTTAGCATCAATAAAAATATTTTTTAGCGTAATTGATTTTGTATTTTGAAAAACGACACTGCCGCTGTTTTCAATAGTATTGTTTCTGATGATTTGATTGCTCAGATCAATCTGATTACAGGAGATATACTTTTGAGCATTTTGAAGTGATTTCTGGAAGATGATCCCTTCCACCTTAACATTGGAACAGTTTATCATGGTGAGTAAGGAGGGCGTTAGCGCTAAATAATCAGCCTGTAGTTGTTGCTTACCCTTTAGCGCATTCGTAGTTAAAAAATATTGCTTTGGATTTGCTTCTATTACTCCTTTCCCAATAATACTTACATTCCTAAGGTTATTTCCAAATAATAATGCCCTTTCGTTTTCATAGAGTATATAATCATTAATATTAGAACTGGCAACCAATATTGCTCCTTCGTGCAACTCAATCGTTACATTGGATTTAAGCACTAATCCGCCTGTTAAGTAACGGCCTACATAAAAGCTCAGCTTGCCTCCGCCTTTTTCTGCTATATAATCTATTGCCGCCTGAATGGAAGTTGTATTGTTGGTAATACCGTCGGACATGCACCCAAACAGGGAAGCCTTATATTCCTGTGCCTGGCAAATGGTTATAGTAAATATTGCTATAAATAGCGACAGTCGTATTCCTTTCATAGCTATTTGATTGAGGTATTATTAGACTTATAAAAGAAAATTTGTTGTTTATTACCGGCTTCAGGTTCTTCCGTTTTTACATTTATAAATTCAATATTATCTACTTTGTCACTTACTATAGCAGGTCTGTAGTCCGGCTTATTGGCTCTGAATGTTACATTCTTGAACGTGATATTTTTAGCATGACGAACATAGAATCCCCATGCCGGTAATTCTTTGAATTGAGAAAACTCGGGATACGCAGTTGGCATTTCAGGTATGGAGTCCAGTTCCGCAGCAGTTAAACCTCTGTATGCGTAGAATGAATCGCTCCCTCCCGGATAAACGATCTCAATATTTTCCAATAACACATTTTCAATATTATAACCCGGCAATCCTATAATACTTGACGGAGAAATATTCCTGGGTAAATCTTCCACCGGGCCTTCATAATCATAACCCTTATCCGGTTTCTGAAGGGGCACTTCCGCGTATACATTCTTAATCGTTATATTCTTCATCACCGGCTTCTTACCTTTACCCCAGCGGTCTCCTATCCTTAAAAAAATTACATTGCCGGTATTGATAGATCTAACGCCATCAACCAAAATATTTTCTATAACAGCTCCATCAACCGCGGCAAAAGTAATTGCAGACCTGTAGGTGTCAATTACTGTTAAGTTTTTAACCGTTACGTTTTTAAATCCGCCACGTGATACCGTACCAAATTTCAAACCATTAGCGCTTGACCTGGCTACACAATTTTCGATTAGAATATTTTCACACAATTTTGTTGCGTCATGAGATTTTAAACAAAGCACATCATCGGCTGCATCAAAATAAGAGTTACGAATAATCACGTCTTTACAATCTACGATGTCAATACCGTCGTTATTCCAGTAAGATTTACTGTCTACAGTAATATTGTCAACAAGGAGGTTCTGGCATTGATCATAGGTTTGATTCCAGCTGGCCGGGTTTTTTAAAGTAATGCCTTCAATTTTTATATTCCTGCACTCGCGGAAATAAATATTCTCAGGTCTTTTCCATTCGCGTACTCTGTCGTATTTCATCTCGTCCTCAATCAGTCCCCTGTGTGCAAGATTCAGCGTGTTTATAGCTGTGGTAAATCCTCTGCCATCTATTATGCCGGCGCCTGTAATGCCTATATTATCCTGCTTGATTGCGAAAATCAGGGCTTTCCATTTTACCGTGCTATCCATAATGTAATCATACGGATTAGTCGAACCCCAAATGGTAGCCCCTGCCTCCAGATGCAGGGTTACATTGGCTTTTATATAAACAGATCCGGTTACATAATTTCCGGGGCTGAAAATTAACCGCCCTCCGCCTTGTTTGGATACAAAGTCTATGGCAGTCTGGATTGATCTTGTGTTCAGGGTAACATGATCACCATAGACTCCAAAGTCCTGAACAAAATAATCCTTGCCATAAACGCTGGTTGTTAGTATCGAAACTAAAATCAATAATAGTCTTTTCATAATGATCTTATCGTTTAATAATTGTAACCGCCTGAATCTCATATCCGGCTTCATCCTGGTTGTTGTGCTTTCCGGAAAGTGAATTGTTTCCGGACTCCAGTCTTTATCTAGCACGAAAGTGTTATGGACTGCAGGCAGAAACTCATTATCAACTGGCTTTTGGAGAAGTTTAAAGGTTAATACTTTAAATTAAGGCTGCCACCAAAGTTTTGTTCCTTTGGTATCTCCGCCCATCGCCTGCTTTGCTTCATTGTAATTGTCGCGGTTATTGGAACTCTCGGCAAGCGGGTAAGAAACCCGGAATGGAACAGAAGTTACGGTATTATCGAGGATCGTAGCCGGGATAACGAAAAAATCATCGCCATTGGGCTTTTTAAAATCCAGCCGGGTTCTTTCAAACCAACCCTGCAACCCCTGGTTATAAAGCGCAACCCATTTTTGTGAACCGATGATGTTTTTCCAGTTCGCCTGGTCGTAAGGGTTAGCGAGGAGAAAGGCATCGGCATCCGTATCGCTTACACCCCAAAATTTCATACTGGCTCTAACGCCATTTTCATAAAACGTTGCTGCATCGCCTCCTACGCTAAATCCTCTTGCTGCGGCTTCGGCCAGGGCAAACTGCACTTCAACATAACTCATAATATAACCGGGGAATACAGGACTGTATACCTGTGAACTGGGCAGGGAAAACCGGTCTATCCCTCCGGTGAAATCGCCAAGGCCATAAGGCTTGCCCACAATATCATTAGGTGTGGGTGCAACCCTGGCATATTTGGTTAAACGGGGGTCATTGGTCTCTTTTAAGAAATCAACGAGTGTAGCAGATACAAAGTATTGATTGGATACCCCACCGCCTGATTGATCGTTATAAGGAAACTGATCCGGCACGTCT
Source organism: Agriterribacter humi (assembly GCF_009192765.1). Taxonomy (GTDB): domain Bacteria; phylum Bacteroidota; class Bacteroidia; order Chitinophagales; family Chitinophagaceae; genus Agriterribacter; species Agriterribacter humi. The sequence continues at coordinate 230,105 of NZ_VOHQ01000005.1, forward strand.
TTCAGGTAAGTAAATTTCGCCTCATCGTTTATACTGGTAAAAACACCGGCACTTGCCGCCTGCTCAATAATCGTTTGAGCCTTTGCAGGATCGGCATTGAGCATTCTGCACCCTATCCGGAGCTTTAAAGAATTCGCCAGCTTTTTCCATTTATCCGGAGCGCCATTGTAAATGAGCTCACCATTTGAAAAAGTAGGTTCACCTGCATTTAATGCAGCGATCTGTTCATCCAGCATGGTGATTAAACCGTCATAAATTGATTTTGAGTCATCGTATTTGGAAGTCAGAATAAGTTCATCCCCTTTTAAAGCCTCGCTAAAGGGGACATTTCCATACGTATCTGTGAGTACTTCATAAATCCAGGCGCTAAGAACAGAAGCTATGGCATTTTGATTTTTAGCGCCGGGCTCTGCATTGAGCTGGTTTATTCTTTCCAGTTCCTGGATATTGGAAAGAGAAGTGGAATACAATGTCCAGAGTAAATTATTTCCGCCTTCGTCTAACTGGTACTGGCTTTGAGATTCATTTTGAGTTTGTGAATAATATTGCGCATAAAGATTACCGATATTGATGTTTACAAACTGATGGTACATGATATCAGACGCCGTTTTTTCGATTCCGGTAATCAGAAGTGCCGGAGTAACAGCAGTTGGTTTTGTAGGATCGCGGTTCAATTCTTCAAATCCCTTGGTGCACGATTGAAGCGAGTAAATAACCAACAGGGCGATAGCAAATTGTATTTTCAAATATTTTTTCATATCACTGTTTTTAAAAATCAGAAACTAATGTTTAAGTTGATGCCAAAAGACTGTACAGATGGCAATGCTCCGCCCTCTATTCCTATAATATTTGAATCTGAATTAATAATGTTCGAAGGGTCTACGTTAGGCGAATTGGAGCTGATCAGCCACAGGTTCCTGCCATATAATGAAAGTGTAGCCTTATTAGAATGAATGGCCCGGATCCATTTTTCAGGTAAGCTATATCCAAGCTTTACTTCCCTTAAGTATACATAGCTGCCATCATACAAATTGGCTTTATTAAGCCTGGTACCGAAGTTGTTTTTGAAATAACGCGGGGCTGTAAGCCTGGTGGTCAGGGGGGTTCCATCGGCCAATACACCTGTAACATCTATACCGGTTTCCCTGATATTATTGGCAACGGTTTCCTGTAACATGCCCGAAGCAAATCCATACATATTGGTGTAAGAAAAGAAATTTCCGCCTTTTTGGAAATCAATCAATCCACTCAATACAACGCCTTTATACGTGAAAGTGTTGGTTATACCTCCCACAAAATCGGGTTGGGTACTACCAATAACCTGATTTTTATCGGAGGGTACATAAAACCCGTTAGCATCAACCACTTTTTCTCCCTTTAAATAGGTGTAATCTGTACCGGTAAGTACAAATAATGGTTGTCCAACGATTGCCGCAACAGAAACAGAATTTCTTCTCCGCTCTGTTGCCAGAATGTAACGGTCAATACTCGGATTATTTGGAATATCCAAAGCCAGCAAAATACTGCGGTTTGCAGCGTAATTAATTCCTATTGTCCAGGAGAAATGCTCAAACTGCAAAGGGATACCCGTTAATTGCAATTCAATTCCCCTGTTTCTTGATTTTCCAACATTGGTAAGAAAGGAGCTATACCCCGAAGTATTGGAAATGGAAAGTGGCATTATCAAACCATTGGTGATCCGGTTGTAGAAAGTAAAGTCAATACCAATACGGTTTTGCAGGAACTTTAGTTCTACCCCCGCTTCTATTTCATTGCTTCTTTCAGGTTTTAACTTACTGTTCGATAATGTAGGGTTCCTTAAAATATAGGGATTACTTCCAAATAGTACAGCAGGGTTATATGCTACCTCGGTTCTGTAAGGGTCCGTATCGCTCCCTATTTGTGCCACACTTGCTCTGAATTTCCCATAGCTAAGCCATTTGCTGGCGGAAGTCAGCCAGTTTGAAAAGATAACAGACAGGGAACTTGCAGGATAAAAATAAGAATTGTTTCCTGCCGGCAGCGTGGAAGACCAGTCATTTCTTCCCGATATATCCAGGAAAACAGCATCCTTATACCCCAGTGTTGCAGTTCCAAAAACAGAGTTTATTGTTTTTTTGAAAATATTCTCTCCAACACCAATCCTTCCAATATTATTGGTAAGGGTATATAATCCGGGAGTGATGAGTCCTGCATAACTGGCCGAATTTACTACATCTTTTGAGTTCATTATATTTCCGCCCAATGCCGCGCTGATATTAAGACTTTGACTGAGCTCCTTTTGTGCAGAGGCAATAAATTGATAATTCAATTCTCTATGCTCAATGTCTGTTCTTGAATAATTACCGGGCGTATAATCCCTGGCTACGCGTTCTTCCCGCAAGGTATTGAACTGGTCAATAAAAACTTTTGCAGAAAGGTTGATCCAGTCTACCGGTTTAAAATCAAACCCTGTCAACCCGTATAACCGCTTCCTTTTATCGGTAGGATAATCTTCATATTGATGCCAGTAAGGAGTAGTAGCGAAAAGCGGACGGGGATTGGTTGGAGAGGTTCTGTTCCAGCTAACCTGCGAGCCATCAGCAAACTTGTAAAATTTCAACATATCCATCTCCAGTTGCCTTTGCCCATACATAGTGAATAGCTGGGTTGGATTGTAACCACTAAAGCCGGTTGCCGATTGGCCCCTTACGAAGTTTTCAGAATAATTGGCACTCAGTACTACACTCAGGTTCCTGTTTTTGGTGAGTATATGGCTGCCGTTAAAGCCAAAATTATTTCGTTTCAGAAGGGAATTGGGAAGAATAAAATTTTGATTCAGGTTGCTGTATGCCAGTCTGAATGATCCTTTGTCATTGCTTCCTCCCACACTGATGCTGTTGGTTAAAGTAATTCCTGTTTCATAAAAATCCCTGATATTATCCGGCTGAGGCGACCAGGGTGTAGTAACACCAAAATAGGGATTGCCCTTATCCTGATCAAAAGAGTAATAGGGTCTTATAATCTGTCCTTTAAGTTCAGGTCCCCATGATTCATCAACCGAATACTGAGGCAGCAGATCATATCCTCCATTCACCGGGTCATTATATGTGGGGCCATTCAAAAAAAGATCCGGGAATTTGCTCTGCCATAAGGTATCAAAGCCACTGGCCACAAAATCGGGTGCATTATTAGATCCGCCGCCGCCATACCTGTTTTGAAATTTGGGCAAATAATACACATTGTCTATTTGAGCATTCATATTATAGGTAATGCCTAATCCATATTTCCTATTTCCTTTTTTAGTGGTAATGAGTACCACGCCATTCGAACCTCGGCTGCCGTACAATGCGGTAGCCGCGGCCCCTTTTAAAACACTGATCTGATCAATATCATCGGGGTTTATATCCTGAATGGGGCTGCCATAATCATATCCGCCACCCCCTTTTTCCTGGTTGGTGTTGGCAATGGGCGAACTATTACCCATGAAAATGCCGTCAATAACAAAGAGCGCATTGTTGTTACCCGTAATGGATTTATTACCCCTTATAAGTATTTTTGTAGAACCACCCAGAGCGCCATTATTGGTGTTTATTTGAACACCCGCTAATTTGCCCTGTAAAGCATTTACAAAATTCGCTTCTTTAGCCGTTTGTATGGCATCCCCTTTTATTTCTGCAATGGAATAACCAACGGCATCCGTCTTTTTTGAAATACCCAGGGCGGTTACTTTTACTTCAGTCAGTTGCTGGGCATCCGTATTGACCGATAAAATCACTGTAAGGTAGGCATCGGGGTTATCAACCACCAAAGTAGTATCCCGGTAACCCACGCTGGTAATCAGTATACTTGTTCTTTTGCTGAAGGGAAAACTGAATTCACCATTATTATTGGTGCTGTACATATTGCCGTCATCCGGCGTTAGGGTGGCGCCCGCTAAAGGATTGCGGTCCTGGTCAAGCACTCTTCCCCTGATATTTTTGACGGTGTCCTGTGCGGCAAGCGTACAAAATGAAAGCGCCGTAAAACAGAAAAAGCATAGCAGTCGTTTTTTAAATGGCATAGGTATCTTTTTAGGTGATCAAAAAAAATCGGATGTATCAATCATTTCCGGATAAAGATTTATAATATTTTCGGTTTATTTTTTAAATCTTTTGAATACCATATTATTACATTGCCACGCTGAAACTATATTTCCCCGACTGCAATAGCACCTTCGTTTCCTTGCCCGTAGCTGAAAGTAATTTTACGCCTGCGGCACTTTTAATATCACTTCCGCTTTCGGTAACACCATTTCCGGCCGGAATAACAACTGTGGCCGTTGTATTCACAGGTATTTCCACATCTATACTAAAGCTTTCCTTTTCTTTTTTCCAGGATACGCCAATCCTGCCTGCAATAGAATGATAGGATCCTTTTGCATGGGTAAGGCTTCCTCCCGGAACGGGTTGAATGATAAAATGCTTATACCCCGCATTCTCTTTATCGTTATTAATACCCAGGATACTCCTGTACATCCACTCTCCCACTGAACCTATGGCGTAATGATTGAATGAATTCATCCCGACATCCTGGAAACCCCTGCCCTTTACATATCCATCCCATCGCTCCCATATGGTGGTAGCGCCCTGGTCAACAGAATAAAGCCATGAAGGAAACCTGTGGCTTTCAATTAGCCGGTAAGCGATATCATTGTATCCAAACGCCGTTAACTGGTTCATTAACCGGATGGTGGTTTGAATACCGGTTGAAATACGGTAATCATATGCTTTAACTGCTTCCACCATATGTGCGGCTGCTTTTTGCTTCATATTTTCAGGTACAAGGTCAAAATCTAACGCCAATGCATACCCTGCCTGTGTATTGCCTGTTACCATTCCATCATCAGACACATATTCTTTTACAAATGCTGCTTTACTATTTTTTGCCAGTGAATCATAATAGGCAATGTCGTCCTTTTTATTTAAGAGTTGGGCTGCTTTGGAAACAATGTTTGCAGAATATGCAAAAAATGCGGTGGCATATACATCATCCGGAACTTTGCCCCCTTCTTTTGGATAATCATCCGCAATAATTGTATTTCCATTCAGCCAGTCTCCGTATATATTACCGCGGGCCCGTTTCCAGAGCAGGTTCGGGTTTTCACTGACAATGCTGTGAATATATTTTTTCATCGCACCGTAATGTAATGACAGTACGGTGGTATCGCCATAATGTTCATAAACCTTCCACGGAATAATTACACCTGCATCACTCCATCCGGGAGAATTATAGAAATTGGCCATTACACCTACCTGGGGTGCAAAATCAGGGAAACGTCCCTGGGAAGTTTGACAATCCCTTATATCGCGTATCCATTTGGTAAAAAAGGCTGCCATATCCATATTCAAAATAGCGGTAGTGGAAAATACCTGTGCATCGCCCATCCATCCGGCCCGTTCATCTCTTTGCGGACAATCGGTAGGCGTTGAATGAAGATTATCGCGCTGCGTCCATAAAATATTCAACCACAGTTTATTCAAATCCGGATTAGAGGTTTCAAAGTTACCAGCAATGGATGCGGAAGAGGCCACCACCCGGGCCATAACATTGCCGGGCTCAGGCTCCTGTGTGAGTCCTGATATTTCCACATACCTGAACCCGTGATAGGTAAAGCGCGGTTCATAGCTTATTTGCTTTTCATTCCCGGGAATATAAATATCGGTTTGCTTGGCCTGTCGCAGGTTATCGGTATATAATTTCCCTTCCTCATCTAAAACTTCACCAAAGCGCATCTTTATTGTTTTTCCGGGATTGTATGGCAGCTTTAATTGCACCCAGCCTGCAATATTCTGTCCAATGTCAAAAATATATGTGCCTGTTCCGGCAGAAATTATTTTAACGGGAACAATCTCTTCAGTAACTGCAATGGGTTCATTCATTTGAGCGCTCAGTATAAGAGATACTTCATTATCCACAGTAACATGCTTCCATTTGCTGTCATCAAAACCGGCCTTATTTAAATCTGCCTGAACAAGCCTGGCGTCAAAATGTTCCCCATTAAAAAGAGATGCCTGCTGCACGGGACCATTCTCCCATATTTTCCAGCTTTCATCTGTTGCCACCAGGTCCCTGGTTTCATCATCGTATTCAACTGCTATCTGGGCCATTAATCTGCGGTCAAAACCATAGGAACCCCTGTCTGAATGCGAAAAGATTTCACCGGCATACCATCCATCGGCCAGCATAGCCACAATAACATTTTGCCCCTGGTTCAGCAGGTTGGTTACATCGTAAGTTTGATATTGCACACGTGTATGATAATCCGTCCATTCCGGCGCAAGAATATATTGTCCACAGTTTTTTCCGTTGATGCGGATATCGTAAACGCCCAATGCACTGGCATACAGGAAAGCCTTTTTTACTTTTCTTTTTGTCGTAAATTCCTTACGCAATACGGGGGAAGGAGGAACGGGGAGGCTAAATTGTTTATGATTGAAATTGGGTTTTAAAAATCCGTCTGTTAAAAGTTCGGGGAGCCAGTTATCGCCTTTCAATCTCCTGTAATTATTAAAAAGATGATCTGCCAGTACATGCTTCTTTAATGCGATGTTTTTTCCCTGATCATCTAAAACTTCTATTTCTGCTAATGAAAAGCCAAACTGTGCCGAATCAATAGCGGCAGATTTTGTAACATACACTTTAATATAGCGCGCATTTGTTTTATTGAAGTGTATATAATACGGGCTCACTCCTTTTGAAACATAATCATTGCCTGTTTCATCAGCAAGGATAACCGGGGAACTAAAATCAGCGGTGGAGGAAGCCACTATTTTAAAACGTACCGGGAAAATAAAAGGGGAAGACTCCTGGTATAATACCACGGGATGTAAACGAATGGCAGCAAATGATTCAGGCTTGCCCAAATCAACAGTTACTGATCCGGGGTTTGTTGCCGATGAATCGCTCCGCGACTGATAGCCATAATGAAAATAGAACCTGTCTTCCATTGGAACCTGCTGTGGCGCAGCGCCTATCCATTTGGCCTTCCAGTCTTGTTTATTCAATAATCCTGCAGACCAGCTTGCAATTTCACTCCACGCACTTGTATTTCCCTTTTCATCCCACACTCTTACTTTCCAGTAATATTGGTAGCCCGATTCAAGGGCCTTACCTCTGTATTTTACCTGGTTTGTTTGATTTGATTTTACTTTTTCAGAATCCCATACATCAGCTTTATCTTCTGTCAGCATCCCAGAATCGCCCGCTACCAACACCTGGTATGCCGATTGTGATTTTGCTCTTTCATCCGACAACAATTCCCAGCTTAGCCTGGGTTGTGTTACATCAATGCCCAATGGGTTTTGAAGATACTCACAACGCAGGCGATCAATAGCTATGTTGGCGGGTTGTTCTTTACAGGAGAATAATATAAAAGCGAAGAAGAAGCAAAGCAGCCTGGTATTCATATGGCAATTTTTACAAGGATACCAACTCCTTTGTACTATTTCAAATGTTTTTATAACATTTTAGAATGTTTTTTAAGCTTTCTGCAAACATAATACAGGCTGGTATGCTTTGTGTACGTTAGCGTTTTATACTACGCAGTGGAAACAGTATTGCCAGTTGCTTTTTCTTATAAATAACTAAGCCACCACTTGTGATGTACATTCAGGCTTTTATACCGGTCATATTTTTTACAAAATGGATATAAAATAAGTACTACCAATAACCATACTGCATACACTCCCCACAAGTTAAATCCAAAATCACTTGGCCTGAAAAGGAAAGGATTGTTGGGCGTAACAATTTGGCTATTGGAATAACCCTGCGCAAAGAAACAAATGACAACAAGCAGATGAATAAGATAAAAATGCAGGATATAATAAAACATTGGTACACGTCCGTATATCCTGAAAAAATCAGTGGTTTTATTTCTTATTCCTTCCAGTAATGACAACAGCAGCATTCCACCGCCAATAGTGATACAAAGAAAATGCAGCGATGGGGGGTATTTATTGATATTAATAAAGGAAAGAAAAGTAAACACATCACCTCTTGGTTGTACGGACCATGGAACCGGGTCGCCATATTTATTGATAAACCGGAAAAGAATAAAAAGCAGTAAAAGCCCTGCTCCCATCTGCCATAATATCTTTTTTCTCCATGCGGCATTAACACCGGAACTGAATAATCTTCCAAAACAATATCCAAGCAGCATTACTCCCGTCCAGGGTAGAAACGAATAAACAATAAGAACTAAATGATCTTTATCAATATTGTAAACAGAAAAATCAGAGAAGTACAAAAGGTTTGAAATTAAACTTCCTTTCAATCCCGCGTTGATACCCGGATAATCGAGCAGGTTATGACCAAAGACAATGATAAACCCAATAGTTAAGATCGCTTTAAAAGGCAGGTATATCAATAAACCCAGGATGAAAAGACTTATACCGATAGCCCAGATGACCTGCAGAATGACAACATTATAAAATGGATTGAAAGTCCAGCCCAAAGTAATGATCGCTACTTCCACCACTACCAGCCATAACCCTCTTTTCATCAGAAAACTGCTGAGTTCCTTTTTTGTTTTTTTTAAACCAAGTAAATAACTTGAAGAACCTGCCAGGAAAACAAAAATGGGAGCACAGAAATGAGTAATCCACCTGGTAAAAAACAATGCCGGCGTGGTGCTATCAAGATCAGTGGGACCGGTGGCAAGTTCATCCCCGCCCTCAACAATCACTCTATGAAAAAAATCCCTGACATGATCCAGCGCCATGATAACCATCACAAGTCCGCGAAGCACATCAATCGAATCAATCCGGTAGCGACCAGTAACCGTTAATTCCTGCATACAATTGCATTTAACGTTTAAGATACAAAAAGGTGATTGTCTGCAAATACCCGAATTGGGGGATAAAGCTGCAATTTTCTTCCCTGTTCAGAAAATGAATATCCACTCCAATCATTTTAAATTCCGCTCTACTTCCCCTACTACAAATACACTTCCGCAAACTATTAAAAGGTCGTCTTGATGTGAATGACCGATTGCGTTTTGCAGCGCAATGTTTACATTGGCGAAATGATCCCCTTTCAGGCCATATTCTGCAGCAATAGTTGCAAACTGGTCTTCCGGCATGGCCCGGGGTGTTTGCGCTTTTGTAAAATAATACGAGGCTTCTTTGGGTAATAACTGCATCACTTTTTCTATCTCTTTATCCTTTACCATTCCAATTACAATATGGAGATTATGATAGCTCATTAATTCCAACTGCTCTGTTATTTGCCGTATGCCATCTTCATTATGACCTACATCCAGTACGATCAGGGGTTGCCGGTGAATAATTTCCCAGCGGCCATGCAGCCCCGTCAGTGATTTAACATTGCGCAATCCATTTTGTATGGCTGTATCCGGAATTTGCCAGCCTTCTTTCTTTAGCTGGCCAATGGCAGTATATGCAGTAATTAAATTTTTTACCTGGTAAATACCTGTAAGATCAAGGTGGATGGTTTGCTTTTCATTATGTGAAGGACGCACCAGTTCTACCGCCAGTTCGTGCTTTTCATATTTGTGATCATCAGCATACCATTCCTTTTCAGCTAATACGAGAGGAGATTTTTTTTCTTTGGCAATGCTTTCAAAAACGGGCTTTGTTTCAGGCAGAGTTTCACCAACAACGACGGGTATCCCTCGCTTGATGATGCCTGCTTTTTCAAAAGCGATCTGTGCCAGGCTATCACCCAAAATATTCATATGATCCATGCCGATATTGGTAATTACGGATAACACGGGTATTATTACATTCGTACTGTCTAACCGCCCGCCCAAACCTGTTTCTATAACGGCAATGTCTACCTGTTTACCGGCAAAATATTCAAATGCCATCACAACGGTTATCTCAAAAAAAGAAGGTTCAATGGTTTCAATCAGGGATATTTTTTTTTCTGTAAAGGATACCACAAAATCTTCATCAATCATAGCACCATTTACCCTGATCCGTTCCCTGAAATCTTTAAGATGAGGCGATGTATACAACCCCGTAGTATAGCCTGCTGTTTGCAATACCGCCGCCAGCATATGGCTAACAGACCCTTTGCCATTTGTTCCCGCTACATGAATACTTTTGAATGTATTTTGCGGATCACCGGCTTTTTCGCACAAAATGCGGGTATTGGTCAGATCTTTTTTAATAGCCGAAGCGCCCGTGCGGCTAAACATGGGAAGCGCCTTATACAGATAGTCAATGGTTTCTTTGTAATTCATGAAAATACCCTGCCTGGTGCAGGGAACAAAAGTAAGCGGAAAAATAAATGTAAGTATGATTTGTAAAATAAAAGAAGGCATACGCTGCAACTAATGGTTGATCTGCGTATGCCTTTTGAAGATATTGGGCTTCAAAAACAGGTATCTTTAATTCGTTACTTTAAAATTGAAAATGATCGTTCCTCTTTGTTCATCACCGGCAGCAAATTTTAGCTGGCGGGCCTTACGTAAAGCGATATCTTTTAAGCCGGCATTGGAAGTGGTAGATCCTCTTGGCTGGTAGGTAGCGCTGGTAACCGCTCCTGAAGCATTAACGGAAAGATCAACAGCCACTTTTGCATTTTCATTAAAATCATCCTGAAAGGAAGGTTGTTGCAAGATACGGCGCCCTCTCAAATTACCCGATATGGTATAGCCGCTGCCGCCCGATCCTTCATAGTTTTTTGAATTGGGATCACCATCAATCTTACCCCTGTCGCCGGAGCCTGTGGTATTGCCTTCGCTACGACTACCATTCCATGAATCGGCATTATTGCCTCCGGTACCACTACCATCACCGCCTTTATAAGTGGCTTTAGGTTTTGGTGGAGCAGGTTTGGGATTTTCAACAATCTGTGGCTTGGTATTATTTTGCTTAGTTACCGTTGTATTTTCCTTAGTTGGAACGTTGGTGCTTTTGGGATTAGATACCTTAGGTTTGGGTACCGTTACATCGGGAGCTTCTTCATCATTGTCGTCTGTTTCAATAGCTCTTACATCCTGAACTGGTGTATTGGCAGCTTTGGGAGGGGTATTCACTTCTTTTTCCGCTGCTGCGGGTTTACCCGGAATAAGCGGCTGTATGTCTCCGGACCCATCATCACTGTTTCCAAGATTTACAACCATTCCTTCTTCAACAGGAGGAGGCGGAACAACCGGAACAGACCATGAAACCAGGAAAAAGAATAATAATAAAGCACCGGATATTACACCCGTTATTGTTCCGGCCTTTACGTTTTTTGCTTTTTCGAAATCAGATGACATTTTATTATAATAAATTGATTATACAAATTTAATCATGTTACTGTTATAATCATGTGAATTTGGGCATATAATCATATAACAACTTATCATACAACGTCTGTCATTACTCAAATCGTATCTGCGCATTGGGATGCACATGCCCGATGGAAATGGCAATATAGCTCAATAATAAAATACAGAGCAGTACTGCAGCCCACCATTTAAGCACAACATATGGCCAATGGGCAGGAATGGAACTTTCCTCCCCGGCTAATGCATCCGGGGTATTTTTACGCAGCAACAGCCACAATACTACCAGGTTCACCCAATATAAATGTTGAGAACTGAATTTTGGCGTAAGCCATATAGCGCTGATCACGTTGCTGATTATTATATACCATATCATGTAAAATAAGGTGAGCCACACTACTTTTTTTTGTGTGGATGCTTCCTGCAATGCCGGCTTATAATAATAAGTGAGTGCCAGCATAAATAATGCAGACATCACCCACATAATAACCTGCCAGTTGAAAGCAAAAGCCGCCGGATCGGCAGTATGTATACCTTCCCCGGTTGACATCATGGTTTTGGTATTCACGCCTTCCATAAGATTAATTACAGGAAGGAGTATTATTAAAAATATCCACGCTATTGTGTTAGATGTTTTACCGGGAGCAACGGTTTTAGGCCATTTGTTAACAGAAAATATTCCATAAGCCATTCCCAGCCCGCCAAAAAAACCGATAGAATATTCCATTACATTCCACCAGTTGAATTTTATACCTGAAGTATGCCCCATGCGTTGCAGGAAATTACCAAAGCCAAAACCAAAACCCGCACCCAAAGCGCTGAAAAAAGCGATGCGCAGCGCATAGCTATAGCCGTTACGATGCATATACCATCCCAAAGCCAGGGCGGCGCCCATGCAGGCGGCCCAAAGTTCAGAGCGGGGGGGCGTCATAAACCACTCCAACTGAAAAATAAATACACCCCAGAACAGGTATCCTCCTGCAAACATCTGCGTAAATACCGCAGCCCAGTCTACTTTATGTTCAGGTGTGGTTGATAAAGCAAGTGCCGTTATTCCTCCGCCCAAAAATCCATATAACGCTCCGATAATTACCAGCATTAATAAGCCGTAGCTTACATTCAGGTAATCCGCAGCATGCCCGTAACCAACAATTTTTCCATAACTGATCATACCGCCGGCGCCCCATGCAATAGCGCCCAATACCACAATAACAGGCAAACGATCGTACCAGTCTTTACGGCCCGAAAGCGCTATTACCGTTAATATACCAATGGCGGCAGCCCAGGTTGCACCATATTCATGGCCAATTTGTCCACGGGCGGCCCATGCAGTTCCTAATGCAAGGCCCACAGGCAGCATGCGTTTAAAAAATAATGAAGATGTATGCATCAGTAAGGGTTTAGTAATACAGGTGAGTACACCGGCGTTGTGATAAGAGCACTAAAACATCGGCCGCTAAGCTGGGAAAATAAGTGAGAAATGACATGGAGGAAACGAAAAAGTTTCGAAACATTCAAATCTCAAATTTTAAATCTCAAATCACATCTACCTGTCTTTGGCCGCTTTTATCAATGCATCTTTAGTACCTATCCAGTAAGCGATATTCTTCCTGTTCCATGTATAGCTTACGGCAATAGTATCCCCATAGCTGATCACTGCGGGGTAGGAAAACTCGTCTTCTTTATCGCCGCTGTCAATATCCAATATCTTCGGCCAGGTAGCACCGTTATCAAATGATATAGCAAGCGAAAGCGGTGAACGCGAACCCCAGTTAGCCGTATCCGGATTATAGGCCAATACCAGTGTTCCATCTGGAAGTTTGGTAAGATCAATACCGCTGTTGGGATTGGGCAACCCTGATTTGCTGCCGGCAGACCAGGTTTTTCCCCCGTCTTCGGAATCACTGCGATAGATTGCGCCTTCAGAACTGCGCAGCAACATATGCACTTTACCGGGAGCGGATTCCCATAGGGTAGGTTGTATTACTCCCTTGCCTTTAAACTCTTTTCTGTTTAACGCTATATATGGAGCAGCCGTCCATGTTTTACCCTGGTCGGTACTGATATCTGCAAAAGCATCCCATTTTCCTTCTTCGTGAGAAGCACCTGCTATCCACAATCCGCCGCACGTTACAATAGGCTTATTGCGCACCGGTCCTCTTCCTCCTTTATCGCCCTTCACCAGTTCGGTGGCTTCCGACCAGGTTTGCCCGTTGTCATCAGAAGTTTTTACCCATGTTTCCCATGAAGGAATTTTTTTCCCTACTTTAAAATACAGAAACACTCTGCCTTCGGGAGCCTGGAATAATACAGGGTTCCAATGTGCATCTTCTCTTATTTTAGCCACTTCAACCGGCGTTGTCCAGTTGCCGGGTTTACCCTTTACCAGCCAGATCCCTACATCATCGGTTCCCTCTTTTTGTCCGCCAAACCATGCAGCCAAAAATTCACCATTTTGCAAATGCAGAATGGTGGATGCATGGCACTCCGGGAAAGGCGCAGGCATCGTAAAAAAATATCCTTTTACAAAAGATGAATCACCGGCAGGCATATCGGCGTCTTTACTATTGGTTTCTGTTTTCTGTTGCGGCCCCGAGCAGGCAGACAAAATGAAAATACATAAAACTGTGAGTAGTTTAACAGGCATATTGATATTTGAGATTTGAGATTTGTGGTTTATAGTTTAGGGTTGCATTTCGCTTCGGATTCGGATTGGTGGCAAACATAGGAGCAATCAGGTGAGTACCTGCTAACGACACGATGAGTATTCTTTCTTTTACTTCTCATTTTTCACCTCTCTCTTCTCTCCTTCCGTCAGGCTTCGGATTCTGTTACTGATACCTGACACCTCATACCGTATACCTAACCCAACTCCTCACGCTACATCTTCATACACCACTTCTTTAATGTCTAACTTTTCGTACCATGATTTTAAAGTATCTAAAATGGAGTGTAAAACAGCTTTTTCTTTAGGTGTAGGCTCCAGTGCATGCGCCCTGCTAATGGCATGAATGGGCAGTCCTCTCAGTTGCATAAAAAATTTAGCGCTCATGGGGTAAGCAACATGAATTAAAGGATCTACGCGGGCCAATTCAGCCTGTATCCATTCTACTTCCTTTTGCTTGGACGGGTCGTTAACATGATCACACAACCACACCAATATTTCGGGGTAAAAGTTACCGGCTATGGCCGATAGTCCCGCTGCACCGGCTTTCATGGAAGAAACGCCATTGGGCGTATGGGCATCAAAAAATTGCATGGGTGTATTTTTGATCAGCGCTAATTTTGCCTTTACCTGTGCTTCATCGCAACAGGTATCTTTATGATAAAACATCCTGTTGGTTGATACCAGCGTTTTTAATACTTCCGGCGTTACCACTCTTTTATAAGGAGCGGGGCATTCATATAACCCGAGGGGAATATTACCCGTTAAGGATAACATTTTTTCAAATCTTTGCAGCAAAATATCATCTCCTTCATCTATCGCCGCATAATGTCCGGTAATCAGTACAACCGAATCAATACCGGTATCAAATATTTTTTTGGTGAATTCCGCTTTATCTTCAATGGTTAGGCCAAATGAACCGGTTGCCACCACCGGAACGCGGCCGTTAACATGCTCCACTACGGCCCTGGTAAGTGCCAACCGCTCATCTTCACTTATACTATACATTTCGCTGGAAAGGCAATTGGCGAATAATCCTTTTACTCCCGCGGCAAGATAAAAATCAACCAGTACTTTCACCATATCAAAATCGAGCTTTGCCTCAGGTGTAAACGGCGTTATCATTACAGGAACAAATTTCTTTGACATAAATTTGTTTTGGTTTTATCAATTATTTGTTGAATAATATACTTTACAAATTAAACGCAACATTACTTTACTGAACATACGCGGGAATGAAGACATTTTTATATGATCTTCATTTCTTTGGCATTGTAACTCAGTAAAATAAAGAGCCCCTATCATAGGCGTTCATACTCATTTCCTTCTGGCTTTTGTTAATAATAGTCCTACAAGGAATATGGTCAAGGTACCTATAACCACGATCATGTTTACATGGAACGGGCTTTTAAGATGCTCCCATTGTGCCGGGAAATATTTGGATAATGACATCCATAAAATAACCAGTATACCAACGATCGTTCCTGTAACGGCTTCGGCATTGCGCGCCTTTTTTGCAATCATGCCCAATAAAAATAAACCCAGCATACCCCCCGAAAGAATACCAGCCAGCTCCCACCACATATCCAGAATGCTTTTTACGCCAATCAGTGCAATGCCAAATACGATGGATAATATACCCGTAAAAGCGGTTACTGTATAAAGAATGAGCATCTCTTTTTTAGGTCCCGGATTGGGATTGATGTAGCGCTGGTAAATGTCTTTTAAAAATACAGTGGCCGAACTGTTCATACCACTGCTGATGGTGCTCATTGCGGCACTCAGAATTGCGGCAATGATCAATCCCACCAAACCTTTAGGTACTTTCAGCACCATAAAATAAGGTAATATTTTATCTCCGTAATCAGCAGGCGTTAGGGTATTAATATCTACATTTTTTTCGGCCGCCACCTGTTGCTTTACCACATCTAACAGTTCGGGATGCTGACTAAAATACGCATACAATGCCGTACCTATAATAAAAAACAGCAGAGATACAGGCAGGTACCAGTATACGCAGAGCCAAACGCTTCTTGCAGCTTCCTTTTCACTCCGCGCGGTATGATAGCGTTGCACGTAGTTCTGATCCATACCGAAATTATTCAGGTTGATAAAAAATCCATATAAAAAAACAACCCAGAAAGTAGAAGAACTGAAATCGGTGAGAGAGAAACTACCCAAGCCAAATTTTTCATCCGCCACACCTATTCTGAATATTTCCCCTACACCTCCTTTCATTTCGTATAATATAATACCCAATACAATTAAAGCGCCTGCAGTTTTAATGATCCCCTGTACCACCTCTGTCCATATCACTGCCTCCATTCCTCCCAATACCGTATAAATAATAATGCAGATTCCTGTAACCACCATTATGGTTTTCATATCCACACCGGTTAATGCCTGCAAGGTTAACGCAATACCAAAAAAGATAGAGCCCATGCGGGCCAACTGGGTAAGTATAAAGCAGATCATGGCATAAGTTCGGGCCCAGGCGCCAAATCTTTTTTCGAGGTGAGTATAGGCGCTTACTTCACCATGAGTACGGTAAAAGGGCACAAAAAACCGGGTAGCGAAATAGGCGGCAAAAGGCATTGACAAACTGAATACGAGCGAATTCCAGTTGCTGCCAAACGCTTTTCCCGGAACACCCAGGAAAGTATTGCTGCTTAAAAAGGTAGCATATAACGATATACCCAGGGCCCAGCCGGGTATGCTGCCTGAAGCCGTAGTAAATTGTTTGGTATTTTTATTTTTCCTGGAAAAGTATACGCCAACCAGTACCATACTGAGAAGATATACAAGGATTACTATCAGATCAATCAGGGGTAAATGCTGCATGGTTCAGATCGGTGCGTTTAAATGCGGGTTTCAATCAAAGATTATTCAAATTTAAAAAGCGGCCAATGTTAATTGTTATAAAAAGAATAGCATAAATTATTATTGCCCTGTAAATTAATACTATTTTTAAGCCACCGAAAATTAACTGAATATAGTGAGTATAGCAACAAAACAAGATACCGGTACCATGGAAACAACGGCCCAAACACATTGGGTTTTGCCTGCACGTTTAAGAAGCAAATTAGAGAGCCATCCGATCGGAAAAAACCTATACATAACCGAAATAGCTTTTTATACTGAACAAAGCGCTCTTGAAAAAGAGATATTAAAAAACAATCCCGACTATGTGCTGGTATATTGCGTAAGCGGTATTGGATGGTACACGATCAATAATAAAAAACTAATCCTCAAAGCCAATCATTTTGCAGTATTACCCCGCAAAACCTATTTCCGGTTGGGTGTGGAAGCTTCTGACCAGTGGAGTCTTTATTTTGTAAAATTTAACGGGGCAATTGGTGAAGCGATGTATACCTACCTGCTGCGGGATAAAAATAATAAAAACCAAACCACACCACCACTGGTAGGGCGGATAGCACAATTCCAGGACATTATGCATCACCTTGACCTGATGGATAACATGGAAAACCTGTTGTACGCCAACTTCCGGTTCTATAGTTTTTTGGGCACATTCCGGCTTACCGTTTTCAATTATATGAAAAAGGGAGTGGATAATATTATTGAGCGTTGTATCCTCATTATGAAGCAACATCTTCATGACAATCTTACACTGGATGAATTAGCGAAAGAAGCCTGCGTATCAGCCTCCTATCTTTCGGCACTGTTCAGGCAAAAAACACATTATTCCCCCATTCAGCTTTTTACTTCACTTAAAATTCAGAAGGCAAGCCAGTTGCTGAAAGCAACAAAAATTCCTATTAAGCAGATCGCCGAGGAAATGGGATATACCGATCAGTACAGTTTTTCAAGATCATTCAAACAAATCATGGGCACTTCACCAAAAAAATTCAGGGAAAATAAATAAGAGCTATTTATGATTTGCGGTTTTTGGTTTATGGTCGCATTTCGCTTCGGACTTAACAATTTGAAATTTGAGATATTAGATTTGAGATTGAATCCGTTCGAATTCTTGCATGCATTGTCCCCTTCTACTCAATAGCTGAAATGGAAGAACTTATGCCCGCCTCTACCCTGAAGCACCGTCCCTCTCCGCTCCGGGGAGAGGGAAAGAGGGTGAGGTTACTTTCCCAGCCTTACCTAACTTTGTCGTATGGAACAATTTTTAAAAGACCTGTTTGCCGGGCAATCGTATAACGAAAAAAACTTTTTCCTCATTGCTGGTCCCTGCGTTGTAGAAAGTGAGGAGCTGGTAATGGAAGTGGCCGAAAAAGTATCCGGCATTTGTAAAAACCTGGGCATTCCTTATATATTCAAAGCTTCTTACCGCAAAGCCAACCGTACCAGCGCCTCTTCGTTTACGGGTATAGGTGATGATAACGCGATGGCGCTGGTGAAAAGAACAGGTCAAAAATTCGGGCTGCCCACTACGTCCGATATACATGCACACGATGAAGCCGCATCCGCGGCCGCATATATTGATATATTGCAGATCCCCGCTTTTTTATGCCGCCAAACCGATTTGCTGCTGGCAGCGGCAGAAACCGGCAAGGTAGTAAATGTAAAAAAAGGACAATTTTTAAGCGGCCCCGCTATGAAGTTTGCGGTTGAAAAAATAAGAAAAGCAGGAAATAATAAAATTTTACTAACGGAAAGGGGTACCACATTCGGCTACCAGGACTTAGTAGTGGATTATCGCAATATCCCGTGGATGCAGGCGCATGGCGTACCGGTAGTAATGGATTGTACCCACTCTCTTCAACAGCCCAATCAAACCAGCGGCGTAACGGGTGGCAATCCGCAACTGATAGGCACCATAGCGAAAGCTGCTATAGCGGCCGGTGCTGAGGGACTGTTTATAGAAACCCATCCTGATCCTGCTTCGGCTAAAAGTGATGGCGCCAATATGCTGCAATTGGATTTACTTGAACCGCTTTTAAAACAATTGCTGAAGATAAAGGCAGTGGTATAAGAAGTTTCAGGGAGCAGGTTACAGGAGAATGGGCTTGCGGGTTTGCAAACTGTCCTTGTACCTTGCAACCTGTACCCTGCAACTTGTACCTTGCAACCTGTAACCAACCATAAACTTCCAAACCACAAACTTCAAACTTCCAACCATCACTGGTCATCCGGTTTTTTACAGCAGGTTGGTAATTCTTTATATGAATCTTCATTCGCTTTCACGTCATCTGCATCATAACCTACATTAGCGATCCCTGTTTTTATATTTTCAACATTGGTCCTGTCTTTGAGGTAGGTTACCGTAGTTTCTTTGCGTTTAAAATTTACGTTCACTTTTGTAATGCCTTCCTCATGTTTCATATAATCTTCAATACGTTTTTTGCATTGTTCGCATTGTACGGTGGGTGTGGCGATTTTAACCGTTACCGGTTTTTTTTGTTGCGCCGAGGCAGACCAGGCAATACCACAAACCAGGGTGACAAGCAGTACGAGTTTTTTCATAAAATACATTTTAATGTAAAAATATTATTGCGGAATTATATGGTGAAAAGGTAATTGTTTTTTTCAAAACAATTTGTTAACCCTGCCAATGCGCCGGATCGCTGCGCCAG
Organism: Agriterribacter humi; assembly: GCF_009192765.1. Taxonomy (GTDB): domain Bacteria; phylum Bacteroidota; class Bacteroidia; order Chitinophagales; family Chitinophagaceae; genus Agriterribacter; species Agriterribacter humi. The sequence continues at coordinate 249,576 of NZ_VOHQ01000005.1, forward strand.
TTTAACAAAGTTGCTTCTTCGGCAGAGCCTACTATACCTTTATCCAATGCCAGGGATATAAGCGTTTCATAGTTGGTTAATGATTTCAAAGGCACCCCGGCTTCTGCAAAAGCGGCAGCAGCCACATCGAAGCCGTAAGTAAAAATAGAAACCATGCCTTCCACTTTCAATCCCTGTTCTTTAAGCACCGTGCAAACCTGCAGGCTGCTTTTGCCTGTGGAGATCAGGTCTTCCACCACCACTACCCTTTTGCCGGGTTCAAAATAACCTTCAACCTGGTTGCCCAACCCGTGTTCCTTGGGCTTGGGACGAACATATATATAAGGCAGCTTTAGCTGGTCGGCAGCCATTGCGCCCCACGCAATACCGGCGGTTGCTACACCAGCCAGCATATCCGCTTCGGGAAAGCTTTCAAATATCACATTGCAGAGCTCCGATTTTACAAAGTCGCGGATGTAGGGAAAAGACAGTGTTTTGCGGTTATCGCAATAAATAGGACTTTTCCAGCCCGATGCCCATGTAAATGGTTGTTGCGGATTCAGCCGGATAGCATTAATTTGTAAAAGCTTTTCGGCTACTGCTTTTTCATTCGTCATGGCGCGAAAATAATAAAAATTGAATGGTATGGTTCTGAAAATATACTTTGGTGATAAGCCCGTTTTTCTTTGTGATGAGATAACCCCTGCTATAGAAATATACAGGCATCACCCGGATACCGTTTTTATAGATGAAATGACCAATCATGCCATTAATGCATTATTGCATGAAATTGCAAAACCGGGGTTTCATGCAGGTATTCTTTTTACTGCCAATATGGAACAATCAAAGAAATTACTCTGGAAGCATTTCACCAGAATACAGGCCGCGGGTGGTTTGATAGAAAATGAAAAAAATGAGATCCTGATGATTTACAGGAGAGGGAAATGGGACCTCCCGAAAGGCAAATTAGATAAAGGAGAAACGCTGGAAGCATGCGCGGTGAGGGAAGTGAAGGAAGAAACCGGGCTGAAAAATGTGCAACTTAAAAAATTCATACTAACCACCTTTCATACGTATAATGAATTTGGCAGGCATATCTTAAAAGAATCGCATTGGTACAGGATGAAAGCCGCATCCTCCCAGCCATTGAAACCGCAAACAGAAGAAGATATTCAGCAAATAGAATGGGTAAAGGCCGCTGCGCTGGGTGAAAAATTAAAAAATACCTTTCCTTCCATTAAAGATGTGATTGAAAGTGGGCATGTAAGAAAAGAAAGCTAAGACAAAGCTTATGCAACCGGTATATCTTGCTTGATATAGCGAGTATTTAACAGCAGGCACAGGGGTTTAACTAATATTAATATATGAAGAGTATTTTTTTTATGAACCTTATTACAGTTCTTTGTTTCCTTTCTTCTTGTGGATTAGGCTTTTACTTTAAAAAGCAAATTACAGGTCAGTATTATTTGGTAGCTATAGATACAAAAGAACAGCTAAATATTGCTTATCGGGATGGAGCTACTAACAGCTATTCTGGAAGAGTTCCACATAGAGTAATAGAATTTGGTTTTTCTGACAGTTTGATTGTGGCAAAATCCATAAATAATGTAAATCAAGCTTATTATTATATTATTTCCGCCGTTGTTGGTGTTCGTGCGATGGGCAATGTGTGTTGGCATCACCAACAACAAGAGGCGATATTTGATTCGGTAGAGATATGAAAGAAGCGGGGGCTTTATTGAATTGCAAAATTTTCCTTGACCCGCTGGAATATACTGACAAGCTACTGTTTGCTTCCCACGAAGAAGGAAGGATAAGGGCATTGTATAATGACCCGCTAAACCCCAACACCCCTACCGGATTAACCTATGACTATTTTATCAAAGACCATTTGGGTAATGTTCGCATGGTCTGACCGAGGAAAAAAAGACAGATCAATATCCTGCAGCAAAGCCGGCATGCTCATTAACCTACCGCTTCCGCGATCATCATGTTTTGGTTTTCTATAAGCCGGCGATAGCCGCTTATATTGCCGGCTCTCTATAACTTTTTGCTGTTTTTAAATGGGTTGAAACCCTACCGATTTTTGCGGGATTATAATATCTTTCGAGGCTACGCCTTTTTTACGATTTTTTAAACCAGGTGCATTTGCCCTGCTTATATAACTGGTATATCCTTTCCTTTTAAAATGGCTACCGTAAGGCGGCTTATACAAAGCAATCTTTCCCTGTCATCATAAATTTTTATATCCCACACATGGGTAGAGGAGCCCAGATGTATGGGTGTTGCAATGCCAGTAACCAATCCCTGCCGGGCGCTGCGGATATGATTGGCATTAATTTCCAGTCCTACACATATAAAAACACTGGTATCCAAAACCAGCGATGAAGCCACACTCCCCAGTGTTTCTGCCAGCGCAACGGATGCGCCACCGTGCAATAAGCCATAAGGCTGGCGGGTGCGGTGATCCACCGGCATGGTGGCTTTCAGATAATCATCTCCAATTTCAGTAAACACAATACCAATGTGCTCACCCATCGTTCCGGCGCTCATGGCCTGCAGCTTTTGGAGTGAAAATTCTTTTTTAAACCAGATATGCGACATGGACATGGAGATTTTAACCTTTCAAATAACTTCAAACTTAATTGTTTTCATCATAATTACACGTTACTGATTGCATTGATCAGTAAATAATTTTAATATTGCCGGCAGATTTTTTAATGCAGGAACAACTTTTACAACTCAGGCAAATGATTCAGGCTGTGCACCCGCTGCCTGATGAAGACTGGCATGCATTTACCGGGATATGGCGGCCTTTTTCGGCCAAAAGAAAGGAGATCATTACCGCTGCCGGTGAAAAAGAAAAATATTTATATTTTGTTCTGGAGGGTGTGCAAAGAATATATTATTACGATGAACAGGACAGGGAAGCTACACTCGTTTTTACCTATGCACCTTCTTTTGGCGGTGTGCTGGATGCCATGATGCTCGGGCAGGCTTCCCGTTATTTTTATGAAGCACTTACCGCTTCTGTTTTTTTAAGAGCTGCATACAGTGAGGTGGAAACCATAATGAAAAACACGCCTGCTGTTGAAACCATGGTTCGTTTGGGTGTAACCAATGCCTTATCGGGCTTATTGGAAAGACTGGTGGAAATACAATGTTATTCTTCAGAAGATAAATTCAGGAAGCTGCTGCAACGCAGCCCTCATATTTTGCAATTGGTTCCTCATAAATACCTGGCCAATTATCTGGGGATAGACCCCACCAATTTCAGCAAGCTCATCAATAAAATAAGGATCTGAAAAATGTTGGTATTTACCAATAATTATTATTGCGGCGAGGTACAATTTTGCATCATAAATAAATATGAAGCAAATGAAAGCAATCTCAAAATTCGAATTACTAAGCACATTGGAACAGGAAACAGAAAAGCATCTTACGGAAGCCGTTCGCGTTTTTCAGAACTTGCCTGAAAAAATCCTATTAAAACCTGCTGCAAATGGCGGCTGGAGCATAGCGCAGTGCCTGGCGCATTTAAACAGTTACGGAAGATTCTATTTGCCTGCCATAGCGCATGCGCTTGATCATCCGGAGGGTAATGCCTGCAATGAAAACTTTACAAGCGGATGGCTGGGCAATTATTTTACTAAAATGATGCAGCCCGGCAGTTCCGTTAAAAAATACAAGTCGCCCAAAGATCATTCCCCGGTTGCTGATCTCAATGCCGCTGCCGTTATAGCTGAATTCATTGAACAGCAGGAGCAGCTCATAATACAGCTTCGGAAAGCAAAAACAGTCAATATCAGTGCTACCCGTGTGCCCGTCTCCATTTCAAAATGGATCCGGCTCAAGCTCGGCGACACCTTCCGGTTTTTAATAGCACATAACGAACGGCACATCTTGCAGGCAAAAAGGCATTTGAAATAATACCGATGATTAATACATCAATCCATCCTCTTTAGTTCAACATGTATTTCATTTACCGGGGTTGTAATACTGCAATTGCATTTCCAGTAATTTTTTATAATTCCGGTACTTGTATGCATTCCATTCATCTGCAACTTTAAGCACCAGTTCATTTAGTTCACCAAGTTCATCATTTTGAAACGCGCCAAACACGAAATAAGCATATTCTTTGTTTAAAAAATTATTTAATACTCCATACAATTCTTCATTTTGTTGCGGAAAGATAAGCCGGTTATTCATTGTTTCGGAGAAACGTTTCTTCAAGGCAGGCTCCCACACTTCTTTTAATTCTTTTATGATGTGCTTTATCTGATCTTCCGTAAGACCAGACTGATATAACGGGGCAATTGCATTGAGCGCTTTATCGGCAATATCTAAGTAAGCATTATGCTTAGCAGTGATCGCTTTATAACCGGCATACTCATTTTTAACGCTTCCCGCATTTATCCCGGCTTTGTTGCAGAGAAAAACAAACGCATCCTTATCCAACGATTCCAAAGCCCGTTTTTGCTGTTCAATTTCTTCTTCTAATATGCTGATAACCGAACCGGCATCTTCCCTGGTATATTTCTTACCATCAAAGTCAAAACTGCTGACATCAATTTCTTTGTCCTTAATAGCGTTCGCGATCAGCAGGTCATTCTCGTTATTTTTTAAAGAAACATGCAATTGACCATTCTTTTCACTGAATATTTCTTCAAACGTTGCAAGCTTCCCCGTGTTACCAATAAAGTCAATATCCCAGCTATCCATGTTTATATAGCGATTGTCGTAAAATCCATTGTATGCTGAGGGTAATTCGTATTTTTCATTTTCCTGCCGGCACCATTCTTCAAAATGCCTGGCATCGCAGATTTCGGGAGTTGTTTCCAGGTGAACAGCATGATATAAATTATTTGTCATTCTTTCCTGTAATGCTTCTATATCTTCAAAAACCTTCCACGCTCTTCTTTCATCCGGAGTACAGTTTATATTGAGTCCGTCAAGATGTTGTTTTCGTTCTTCAATGGGCGGATGGCTGGCCCATTGGTTTTTATAATTGATCCTTGATTTTGAAAAAGACTGGATAAACTGAAAAGACACTTCAGGCAAGCCCTCATTTAGAGGCAGCTGGTATTGTTTAGCAAGAGAATGAAATACAGATAGCTGATTACCAAAAATATTTTTAACCACCTTATTTTGTTTCATCCATTCATTGGCCTTCTCAAGAGCTGAATTGTAACAACTTTGGGAAACTTCTACCCTGCTCAACCCGCTCACCAGGTTATTTCCGCCCGCTACACTTGCTGCCACTGCATCGGCATGAAACTCCATTTCACGGCTAAGCGACATGTAATTCTTATTGATGAATGAATACATACCTTTCAATACCCATTGTATTCCCTGCGATATTTTAACCGTAATGCCAGCAAACAAAACAAAATAGCCGCTTATCCTGCTCCAGGATTGCAGAAACCGGGTATAACTCGTATTTTCATAAAGCATGTTATAAATTACGCGGTTAACATTATAGGTAAAACTTCCCAGCTTCATACTTCTTTGACTAAAGTGGCCAAATTCATGAGCCATAATAGCTTTAAATTCGCTCATGTTAACCGTATTAACCAGGCCTAATCCAATCTCCAAATTTTTACGAACAGGTAAAAACATGCTCCAGAAGCTGGAGTTATAAAATACGCAGGCATTTACATCAGGCGATAAGTAGATTTTCCTGGGGAATGTAGTTTGCGTTTCCTTTGTTAATTTTTTGATGAATGCAAACAACTGTGGTTGATCCGCTTCCTTAATTTCTATTCTTCGGGCATTCTCATTTTTTGATACTGCAAAAATAAATTTAATCAGGAAGAAAACAACAGATACCCCAACACCCATCAACCCAAGTCCCAACATTATTGTTATAAATTTCGGCATCGCAATTATGACCGACAACCCTATATAAAAACATGCAATGGCCAAACCTGTTGCGGCTATAATAAGAATAAGGTAAACCATAAAAAAGAGTACAATCGAAACGATCACTTTAGACACCTGTTGTTTAAATGCGGCGGATGGAGCCAGCTTTTTCCCATCCGTCACTACAGGAGATGCAGGATACAAAAGAGCATTCATAATAAGTAAGGGTTTAAGGATACACAACATATAAAAAAAAGAAGAACAAAAAAAATCGGATCCCGAAACCTTTCCTGACCGCGAATATCATCCCGGCAAAACTCCGCTTCAGAGGCTGCTAACTAAAACACCTAACTGACTGCTCTGCGTTACAATGCCTATAATATCAGCCGGCAATATTTTACTATTAAAATTTTTTTTATTGGTAAAGTTTTTTATTTTTACCATGCAAAATTGATTAGATGGTAAAATTAATCGGCCTGCTTCTATTGTTTCTGTCAGAATTGCTGCTTCCTCTTTATAGGCCGTTGCTGCTGAAGGATATGGTACAATTATCGCAGATAAACATGAATGCTCCGGCGGAGCAAGCAACAAACGATGGGTTTATTAAAGCAGTGCCTGTCCGCGCGGGCGACATAACACCGGGCACAAAAGGAATGGCGACAATGCGTTCCCAGGCAGGATTATACATAACCTCATTTTGCGGAATAGCACGATAAAAATTTTTGCATAACTATTTTAACACAACCGTTAAATTATGATCACAAGAATATGGCATGGCAAAATTAAAACCGTGCAGGAACGCATGTACACGCAATATATAACAGATACAGGCATAAAAGATTACTTGAACACCGCCGGTAATATGGGTGTACAAATTCTGCAAAAAACAGAAGGAGATATAACGCACGTGTATACCGTAACGCAATGGAAAGACATGAAAAGTATTGAAGCGTTTGCAGGAAAAGACCTTGAGAAGGCGAAATACTACGAAGAGGATGAAAAATATTTACTGGATGCCGAAGACTATGTTACGCATTATAAAAGCTATTCGTTTTCCAATACCAAAATCAACAGCTATATCCGCCAGTTTGAACAATTGTACAGCGGCGGAAGCTGGCAGGATGAAAGCTTTGAAGCAAAGCTGCAGGATTTAACTGAAGAGACAGCTTTTATGCGGCCCTTGCCGGGCATTCATTGCATTGCCGAAATAATGTGGCACAGCCTGTACTGGCGAATAGTATTGATTAAACGAATGGAAGGAAATTACGGTTACAGAGACGAAACCGTTGATAAGTATAATTTTTTATCCATTGAAACTTTAAAGCAGAAAGGATGGAACAATTTGTGGAATGAATGGAAAGAAAGCCAGGAACAGATTATACAATATCTTAAGGAAAAGACAGATCGTTATCCTGAAGAAAAAATCACCGGGAAAGATAGCCTTGAATATATAGTGGAAGGCATTATTCAGCACGATATTTATCATCTGGGACAAATAGGGCTGGTTAAGAAAATAATGAGTCTAAAATAATATTTTGTTTTAATAAGCGATATTTTATAAGGATAACATTTGATTTCATACCTGTTATAGTTTTAGATTTGCGATAATTGTTTTACTATTCACACAGGTACTCCGGATGCTTACACATAAAATAAACCGCACATCATCTGAAAAAGCAAAACCGATTTATTCGCCGCTGGCGGATTTTATCAGGATGGTATATCCAATAGGAAAAAAAGCTGAGCAATACATTATACAAAATTCGTTTCATCAAAAAATAAGCAGGGGCAAATACCTTTTAAAAGCAGGTGAATTTTGCTCACATTATTATTATATACACAAAGGCGTTTTACGTGCTTTTATAAAAGAAGGCAATAAAGAGATCACTACATGGATTAACCCCGAAAATGAAATCACTACCTCTATCCGGAGCATGTCACGCAGTGAACCATCACTGGAATATATACAAGCCCTGGAAAACAGCGATCTGTATGCAATATCTTTTGAAAGCCTGCAAAAGATGTATACGCTCTTTCCGGAAATGAATATAGTAGCGCGGATGCTGCTGGAAGAATACTATGCTGCATCCGAAGAAAGATCATACATTTCCAGGCTCCCCAGCGCTGAAAAAAGATACAGTCATTTCAATGCTACAAGGCCGGAGCTGGTAAACCGTATACCACTCAAATATGTGGCCTCCTATCTTGGCATGTCGGAGGAAACGCTTAGCCGGCTCAGAGGCAAGAAAAGCATGTAGCCCGCACTGTTATATATTATTTTACCAATTGTTATTCCCCGGCCAAATAAAAAAGAGTAATGGTAATGAAATTTTTATTTGTAATATTGGGTATCTTTCTGCCTGGGCATACTCTAAAGTAAAAGCAGCAGGTTTTTAACTGTAGCTATACTTTGAAATTTCACACAACTGATAATAAATTCTTCTTACTATAACGCTCTAAATCAGATCATTTAAGTATGGGAAAACTCCAAATAAAAAAATCTTCCACTGTTCATGACGTAGTTATCATTGGTTCCGGAGCAGGAGGAGGAATGGCCGGACATTTTTTAGCCAATGCCGGTATTAAGGTGCTGATGCTGGAAGCGGGTCCTTTCTTTGATCCTGCCAAAGATTCACAGCAGTTTAAATGGCCATGGGAATCTCCGCGCCGTGGCGCCTCTACTGTTCGCCCATTTGGTGATTTTGATGCCGCTTACGGAGGATGGGAAATAGATGGTGAGCCATACACGCGAAAAAACAATACGGAGTTCGACTGGTTCCGTTCCAGGATGCTGGGTGGCAAAACCAATCACTGGGGCAGGATATCCTTACGCATGGGTCCCGAAGATTTCAGGCCTAAGGATGGCTTAACCGATGATTGGCCCTTTACCTACAATGACATCAAACCTTACTACGACAAGGTTGACCGCTTAATAGGGATTTATGGTACCGTTGAAGGTATAGAAAGCGAGCCCGACGGTATTTTCATGACACCTCCCAAACCCCGGCTCCCCGAATTATTCATAAAAAAATCGGCCGCCAAAGCAGGCGTAACGGTTATTGCAGGCAGAGGATCGGTAATTACCGAACCCATACCCGGAAATAAAGACCGTCAACCCTGCTACTATTGCGGTCAATGCAGCCGCAGTTGCAAAACGTACGGCGATTTTTCCGCATCTTCCTGCCTGGTTATTCCTGCCATTAAAACGGGAAACTTAGAAGTAATTACCAATGCCATGGTAAGAGAAATACTTACCGATAAAAGCGGCCAGGCTACCGGTGTTTCTTATATTAACAAAGATGATATGCAGGAGTACCAGGTAAGCGCCAAAACGGTAGTGCTTGGTGCAAGCGCCTGCGAATCGGCACGTATATTACTAAATTCTAAGTCTGCCAGCCATCCCAATGGATTAGCCAATAACAGCGGCGTGGTGGGCAAATATCTCCATGATTCTACCGGCTCCAGTTTGTCTGGTTTTTTGCCGCAATTACTCGATCGTAAACGCTTTAATGAAGATGGTTCAGGAAGCATACATATTTACTCACCCTGGTGGTTAGACAATAAAAAACTGGATTTCCCAAGAGGTTACCATATTGAATATGGAGGCGGAATGAGAATGCCTTCCTATGGTTTTGAATCGGGTATACACCGGACAAACGGAAAGGTGCCCGGAAGAGATGGCAAACCCAAACAAGCGGGCGGCTTTGGCGCATCACTAAAAGATGATTATCGCCGTTTTTATGGCACCCGTGTTGGCATGGCCGGAAGAGGCACTGCCATTGCAAGAAAAGAGAATTATTGTGAGATAGACCCCAATGTTGTTGACAAATTTGGGATACCCGTATTGCGTTTCAATTATACATGGAGCAATGAAGAAGTGAAGCAGGCCAAACACATGCAGGAAACCTTTCAGTCTATTATGCACGAGATGGATGCAATCGTTACATCAAGCCCGCATGGCCCCGAAGATAATTATGGATTAGAAGCGCCAGGCAGGATCATTCATGAAGTGGGCACCATAAGAATGGGAGATGATCCGAAAAAATCGGCCCTTAATAAATGGTGCCAGGCCCACGATTGCAAAAATTTATTTGTGGTAGATGCGGCGCCCTTTGTGCAGCAGGGAGATAAAAATGCCACCTGGACGATCCTTGCCTTATCGTTGCGTACAGCAGAATATATTCTTGAACAAAGAAAGAAATTAAACGTGTAAAAGCTTTATAATTTTATTATATTATGAACAGACGCGAATCACTTAAGGCCATTGGCTTAACCGCTGTTTCAACGGGCGTTTTATTGGAAGCCTGTAAAACCGATAATAAAAAAACAACGGCAGCTACGGCAACAACTGCTAATGACAACAATGCAGGGCGGGAAGCTTTTGAAGTAGAACGCAACAAAAAGCTGAACGAAGAGCGATTTTTCACTGATCATGAAATGCTCACTATTACCGCGCTTGCTGATATCATTATACCCAAAGATGAAAAATCCGGCAGCGCTTCAGATGCCAAAGTGCCGGAATTTATAGAATTCATTGTGAAAGATATTCCTTCGCACCAGGTTCCCATGCGCGGGGGATTAAGATGGCTGGATATACAATGCCTGAACAGGTACAACAATACTTTTAAAGATACTACAGCAGAACAACAGCTCGAAATGGTGAACGATATTGCCTGGCCCGAAAATGTAAAGCCCGGTATGGAACAGGGGGTTGCTTTTTTTAACCGCATGCGCGACCTTACAGCATCTGGTTTTTTTACCAGTGAAATGGGCGTAAAGGATCTGGGTTATGCTGGCAATATGCCCAACAAATGGGAAGGCGTGCCGGCAGATGTATTAAAACAATATGGTTTGGAGAATGTTTGATATTGACATGAAAAGCACCAAATAGCAAGCCATAAGAAACAAACCTGTCTGCCAGGGCAGATAAGATTCAAAATTCAATTCGAAATATGAAATCTGGCTTAAGTAGCCTGTAATGGTGTGCGCTGCAATGCTAAATCAAGGGCTGAAACCTGATCATCCGGTACTGTCCGTTAAAGCCCGGCAGTGCCAGGTGCTGGTTAACCCGGCGCTGGGATATGGAATAGTACTGGTGCCAGTGCCCGGCAAAAACTCCGGTCAGTTTTTTGGCTGCCATCACTTCTTTCACAAATGCCGCTGTTGAAGGTTGGTTACCTGCTGCTGACCAGCGTTCCCTGCGTTCGGTCTCATGATTTTTGTCGCTGGCCGCACCCCATCCGGGATGACCGCAACACATGCGCATGGATGACATATACAGGGGAATATGCACAAAAAGCGCAACGGGTTCGGATCGTTTAATCTGATCCCGGAAAAACGCCAGTTGTTCTTCATTTACCTGGTAGGTAGAATTATCAATAGTAACCATATTAATGCCACCCACAATATCTGAGGAGTAAAACAGGTTGCTACCAGTATATAAAGGCTTAAGCCTTTTTTCGCACCATTCTTTTCGAAGTGCATCTGAGGAACCTTTCATGCCTTCATAGTGCCAGTCGTGATTGCCTGCGGTATAAATATGAGGAATGCCGGCGCTTTCAACAGCCGAGCGTACAAATTCCACAGCGGTCGCAGAAGGATAGTTAACAATATCACCCACCAGAGCGATCAAATCCACTTTTTCCTGCTTCGCCAACTGCATCATATCTATAAAACACTCCACAGTAGTTGTAGATTCGCCGGTTTTATAATGCTTAGGCTGCAAAAAAGCCCTGTTCATACGGGCACTGTATTGTTCATATTCGCGGTCGCTTTCATTGTCGCAACTGATATGGGTATCCGCTATCTGTAATACGGTTACTGGCGCAGGCAAGCCGGTTAATGATATGGTGGTTTGCATGGTATTGGTGTTGTGCACGCATTGCCAGGGTTCTTTGGGCGAAGCAGTAAAAGAAGACAATACGGGTAAACCAAGTGAAGCTCCTGCGCCAAGCGAAGTTTTGGTTATAAAAGACCGGCGGTTCATGGAAGACATAATAAAAGGTTTGTGTAAATAAAAAAATGAATGCTTGTCAGGTTATTCCTGCCGCGTTGTAAAACGAACAAAAAGAAAATTCCTGCAGGCAATCAATTTAAAAGTAATTATATTTCTGCATTCATTTGCTGCTTTCACAGATGAAGGTTACAGTATTCAATACCAATAGTCTAAAATATATAAGGAATGTTCTCCGGCCCCGGCACTACTCCTTATCTTTATTTTTTTATTTGTCTTTCATAACCACAGGTTTCAGCATGAAGAAAATTTTTCTCTCTGGATTATTCTTATCGGTTGCTTTTGCCTATGCGCAGCAAACAAGCGCACCCAATGCTCCATGGAATATAAAAAAACTATATCAAACGCCGCCTGTGCATGAAACAGATTGCTGCAGTGTGCCCGGCATACGATCTTTTTTTTATGAAGGAATTGTTTTTAAAACCAAACCAACAAAAGTGTTTGCTTATTATAAAGCACCCGGGGGAACTCCGCCTGAGGGCGGATGGCCGGCAGTGGTTTGTGTGCATGGCGGCGGTGGAATCGCATTTCCGGAATGGGTACAAGCCTGGGTAGATCGTGGCTATGCCGCTATCGCTATGGACCTGGAGGGGCATCTTCCTATAGGAGACTTTCCCAACCGCGAATGGCATGAACAGGCCGGACCACCCCGTATCACAACCTTTGGCGATATTGAGATTGCCGACAGGGAACAATGGTTCTATCATGCGGTAGCAGACGTGATCAGGGCTAATTCGTTACTGCGTTCTTTTCCTGAAATTAATCCCCAAAAAATCGGGGTGCACGGTATTTCATGGGGAGGAGTAATAACAGCCGCAGTAATGGGGTTGGATAATCGTTTCGCCTTTGCCGTGCCGGTATACGGTTGCGGCTTTTTGTACGAATCCACCGTTTCGAATTTTGAAAGATATTTTAAAGTGATGACGCCTGCCCAGTTAAATGCCTATAAAACCAAATGGGATCCTTCATTATATATTCCTTCTTCTACCGTTCCAAGCCTATGGTATATTGGCAGCAACGATGGATCGTTTCCCTTAAATATATGGCAGCAATCGGTATCACTTGTTAAAGCAGCGCCACTGCTTTGCATACCAGTTACCAGCGAGCACGGACACATATGGAACCAGCCAGAAATATTTGCCTTTGCGGATATGATGGTAAAGAGTGGTAAAAAATTAATGCAAATCACTAACAACCCCATCCGAAAGAATATTGTTACGGCAAAAATTGTTTCTGAAACAACCCTAAGCAAAGCAGTATTGTGCTATACAGCCGATGCTGGTGTTTGGCAAAGCCGCAACTGGGTACAGGTACCAGCAACATTAAATAAAGACGTGGCATTGGCTGTTTTGCCGGGCGATGCAAAAGCATATTATTTCAATGTCACAGATGCTAATAATCTTCGCTTCAGCTCTGCGGTTACCATTATAGAAAAATGATGTGATAAAATATTTTGTATCAGTTCTTTATCTTTAATGACCTCACAACTGGTTCAGGCAAAAACTGGGTGACATCTCCACCATTGCGAATTACATCTCTTACCAAAGTAGAAGCTACGGAAGTATATTGCGGAAGGCAGGTTAAAAAGATTGATTCTATCTCCGGGGTAAGGCTTCGGTTCATATCTGCAATTGCCTTTTCGTATTCAAAATCACTGACATAGCGAATGCCTCTTAAAATAAAATTCGCATTTACTTTCCGGCAGCACTCAACCGTTAATCCTTCATAAATAACCGCATCAACCTTATCTACATCTTTAAATATTTCCTTTATCCACTGCAGGCGTTGCTCTTCCGAAAACATAGCGGTTTTATTTACATTCCGACCAATACCAATGAACAGCTTATCGAATAAATTGAGCGACCGGTTTATAATATCTAAGTGACCAATGGTTATTGGGTCAAATGTTCCGGGAAATAAAGCAATGCGTTGCATATATTTATTTGAGATTGGAAATTTAAAATTTGAGATTTCCCGGCGTCCTCCCTACTCACTCAGTACTCCCCACTCCCTACTCACTACTTACCTTTTCAACTCACTTCCCTTCCCCCGGCTAATAAATACAATACCGCCATCCGGGTGGCTACACCGTTTTCTACCTGCTGTAAAATAATAGATTGTTTTGAATCGGCCACATCGCTGTCTAATTCAACCCCCCTGTTGATGGGGCCGGGATGCATGATCAGTATCTCTTTATTAAGTTCATCCAGCATTCTTTTATTAATGCCATAGGCGAGATTATATTCCCTGAGGGATGAGAACAACACCTGGTTCTGACGTTCCAATTGAATTCTCAATACATTCGCTACATCACACCATTTCAATGCGTTACGAACATTATATTCTACCCGTATATCGAATGCTTCCTTTATATAAGGTGGAATGAGTGTGGGAGGTCCGGCGACCATCACTTCGGCGCCCATCTTTTTTAAAAGGTAAATATTACTAAGCGCCACCCTGGAATGCATGATATCACCGATAATAGCCACTTTCAAACCTTCCAGCTTTCCCTTGTGCTCCCGCATGGAAAAAGCATCCAGCAGGGCCTGGGTAGGATGTTCATTTATACCGTCGCCGGCATTTACAATAGCCGCCGGAATATGTTTTGCCAGAAAGTGAGGCGCTCCGCTGGCGCTATGCCGCATCACCACCATATCTACTTTCATAGAAAGAATATTGTTAACGGTATCCAGAAGCGTTTCACCTTTTGATACAGAAGAACCGCTGGCTGTAAAATTAATGGTATCGGCGCTCAGCCGCTTTTCCGCCAGTTCAAATGAAATACGGGTACGGGTAGAGCTTTCGTAAAAAAGGTTCACAATGGTTACATCCCTGAGCGTGGGTACCTTTTTAATGGGGCGCTGTAAAACTTCCTTGAATTGGGTGGCAGTATCTAAAATGAGTTGAATATCCGATGGAGTGAGGTCTCTAATGCCCAACAAATGTTTGGTGCTGAGTTGCATTAGGGAGCGAAATTAAAGGATAGAGATTAAAGTGCAAAATCCGAAAGCAAAAAATCGGAAGAAATACAAAGAAACAAAAAGCCCAATCTCAAGAAACAAACCTGCCTGCCGGCAGGCAAGCCTGTCCGCATGATGGAAAAATTCAAACGCCAAATCCGGAGACTGAAAACCCGAAATCCGGGGCTGGCGATCAACTTT
This sequence comes from Agriterribacter humi, assembly GCF_009192765.1. GTDB lineage: Bacteria > Bacteroidota > Bacteroidia > Chitinophagales > Chitinophagaceae > Agriterribacter > Agriterribacter humi. The sequence continues at coordinate 264,591 of NZ_VOHQ01000005.1, forward strand.
CAGGACAATTCAGCCTGTCGTTAGTAACACTTATACCTCAACACACCTCACAACCTTATACCTCATACCTTACACAACCTCAATACCTTATCTGACTGCTGATACCTGTTCTGAAAAAGTTGTTTTCATATAAGATGTTTTATATACCTTTGCAGCCCGTAAAAACGGGTGTGTTTGTTAAATGCTTTGCAGGAACAGGCACAAATTGCCCCAAAGGCTCCATAAGTGTTCCGTCTGTTCGGAACCGCCCCACGGGTATAACATAAATACTTTTACGCATATGCCAAAGGTTAAAACCAATTCAAGTGCAAAGAAAAGGTTTAAAGTGACCGCCACAGGCAAGATCACACATCAAAAGTCTTTTCGCCGCCACATTCTCACTAAAAAATCAAAAAAACGCAAACGGGGCATGAGAATTGACGGGCAGGTACACAAGTCCAATATGGATTTCGTGAAACGCCTGTTACGTCTAAAGTAATGACCGTGCCTTTCATAAGGCGGGCGAAAAAACCAGTAAACCTCCATTAAAAAACAGTTGACCGTACATCAATAAAGTACCGAAACATAAAACTTATTAAACTATGCCACGTTCAGTAAATGCCGTTGCATCTAAGGCACGAAGGAAAAGAATTTTAAAAGCCGCCAAAGGCTTTTATGGTAAACGTAAGAATGTTTTAACCGTTGCCAAAAACGTAGTAGAAAAAGGATTAACCTACAGTTATGTAGGACGCAAACTGAAAAAGAGAGAGTACCGCGCTTTATGGATTGCCCGTATCAATGCGGCCGTTCGCGAAGAAGGGCTTACTTATTCGGAGTTTATATTCAAACTGAGACAGAAAGGAATTAACCTTGATCGTAAGGTTTTAGCCGATCTGGCAATGAATGAAGCCGAAAGCTTTAAGAAACTGATCGTTTCAGTTAAGTAATTATAAAAGGAAGGATGAATTGAATAATTTTTCCAGATAATTGCATATGACCGGTAGTGAAAAAATCACAACCGGTTTTTTTATGGGGGACTGATCAAAGAACTACATTTGCAAATCATTGCTCACGCTAAACAACAAGGCTAAGTAAAAATGAATAAATCATACACCGACCTGGTGAAACAAACCTTTTACTTCCCACAGGAAGGTTTTGAAGTAACCGACGGCTATCTGCGTTTTAACGGATTGGATCTTAAAGCTATTATTGATAAATATGGCACCCCGCTTAAACTCACCTACCTGCCCAAAATAGGTATGCAGATAGACAAAGCCAAGAAAATGTTCAAAGAAGCATTTAAAAAACACCGGTATGAGGGCAAATATTTTTACTGCTATTGTACCAAAAGCTCACATTTTTCTTTTGTTGTGGAAGAAGCCCTGAAGCATGAAATTCACCTCGAAACCTCTTATGCATACGATATTGAGATCATAAACCGGCTGTATGAAAAAAGAAAGATCAATAAAGACATTCATATCATTTGCAATGGCTTCAAGCAAAAAGGATATACTTCCCGCATTGCGCGGCTGCTGAATACCGGATTTAAGAATGTGATTCCCGTTTTGGATAATAAAGACGAATTAGATGCTTACCGCCGTTCCGTAAAAGTGCCTTTTAAATTAGGGATACGCGTTGCGGCTGAAGAAGAACCTACTTTCCCGTTTTATACTTCGCGGCTGGGTATGCGGGCAAGAGATATACTGGAATTTTATGTTGATAAGATCGAAGGCAACGAGGAAAAATTTCAGCTAAAGATGCTGCATATATTTCTCAATAAAGGGATCAAGGATGATATTTATTACTGGAGTGAGCTCAATAAGATCATTCACCTGTATTGCCAGTTAAAAAAGATCTGTCCTGAACTGGATTCCATTAACATTGGCGGAGGATTCCCCATCAAACATTCGCTTGGGTTTGAATATGATTACCAGTTCATGATCAATGAAATTGTACGCAATATTAAAAGCGCCTGCAAAAAAGCCAAGGTACCCATGCCCCACATTTATACGGAGTTCGGCAGCTTTACAGTAGGCGAAAGCATGGCGCATATTTACAGTGTGGTAGGTCAAAAAGTCCAGAACGACCGGGAAACCTGGTATATGATTGATTCTTCTTTTATTACTACCCTGCCCGATACCTGGGGCATAGGGGAAAGGTTTTTGTTGCTGCCCATTAATAAATGGGATGAAGAATATCAACGGGTGGTACTTGGCGGCATGACATGTGACAGCCATGATTATTATGATTCCGAAGAACATATCAACGAGGTCTTTTTGCCCAAAATTGTAAACGGCGAACCGCTCTATCTTGGCTTCTTTCATACAGGTGCATACCAGGACCAGATCAGCGGCTATGGTGGCATCAAACACTGTCTTATCCCTTCCCCCAAACATGTAATAGTGGAATACGATAAGAACGGGAAACTGGTTGACTGGCTGTATGCCAAAGAACAGTCTTCGCAAAGCATGCTGAAGATACTGGGATATATTAAGTGAGTAGTAAGTGGCGAGTGATATACAAGTTACAGGTTACAGGTTACAAGTTTCAAGTTTTGCAATGTTTTCATGGACAACTAACCACTCAACCAATCACCAGCTATCAAAGCTTAACAAACCTCAGTATATAACTGTTTTTCCCGGCGGTTAATTTTATAATATACGTACCGGCAGCCCAGTTACCGGTATATATGTTTTTGGTAAGCAGCGTGTTGTTTATTTTTTCGGCATAAACAAGCTTCATATCACTGCTTAAAATTTCAATAAGGGCATTGGACGCCGGCCTTCCGAAATGAATCGTAACATTATTTGCTGCAGGAACCGGGTACAGTGTAGGCGTAGTATTACCGGAGCCGTTTGTATTTATTTGGATAACCTTACTGTACGAACTTTTCCCATCTACATCTACCTGTTTTATGCGGTAATACAATTTTCCTCCCCGGGGTTGAACATGAAGATAGTTATAAGATACAGGTATGTTGCTGTTGCCTTTTGAAGCCAGTTTTCCCACCGGGATAAAACGTACTGCATCGGTACTCATTTCTATTTCAAAATAGCTGTTGTTCAATTCCATAGCCGTTGACCAGTTCAGTTTTACATTGCCATCAGCATATAAAGCTTCAAAATCAAGCCAGCTTACAGGCAAAGCTGCATCAACCGAACCAATTGAAAAACCCGAAAAACCCGTATTAAAAGTAGTTGTCACCGTATGGTCTTCACCAAAGCCGCCATGCACCAGTGTTGTACTCAGCTTTACTTTTTCCGTTTGCGGACTGGTTGGAGAAAAAGATGAAACCGGGATTTCCGTTTTGATCATTTTTACATTGGCCCAGGACTTTCCTGTTGCTGCTTCATAACCCAATTTTTCCGCATCGGTATAATAAAGTGTTATTTCATAATTTCCCGAAGCATTGTTGTTTTGCGGCGTTACAAAAAATGTTTTACGTGTAAGAAACTGAGCTGGTGTATTGTTCCAGAACGGTGCTGCACTGTTACCATCCCGGTCTATGCTTACAGTTGTGCAACCATAATCCCAGTCACCCAGGTTTTTAATTTTAGCAATGATCTTCTGCGGCTGAAATTTATCGTAAAAATATACTTCGTTATATGGACCAAGGTATTCTTCTTTGGATGTGCATACAGAATTGCTTACCGGATTGCCCTGCACAGCATAATCCAATATTATTACGGGTTTTATACCGCTTTGATAAAAACTTACCAAAGAAAAGTCTTCGGAGCAGCTTATTCCTTCATTTTCTATCATATTGCCCTGTTCAGCATTGCTTCCATCAGGGTAGGCATATAATATATCCGCGGCATCTGCAATGGCCGTGCCGTTATCAAAGCAAAGTTCTACTCCGATATTACTGGTACCATCCCACTTAAAAGGTTGCGTGAATGCAAATGCATTCCAACCATTCTTTGTAGTGTATGAAGGAAGCGAAAGAACAGTAGTCATATTAGCAATGGTATGAATACTTCCGTTTTCCACAAGATTACCGAGGCTGGTATTGGCCATTTTAATATTCAGGTTTTTAAAGGCCCGGAGAGAATTCTTTTTTACAAAGAACCTTATTCCTGAAATGGAACAACCCGAAAGCCCTGCCGCAGTAAGTTCACCTGCTTTATACAAGATCTGGGTTTTTTGCTTTTGGAGTGATGCATCAAAGATTTTAGCATTATTAATATCGTAAGTTGATGAGCCTATACTGCTGTTTGAGAGTGTACCCGGAGCTACAGGACGATAATCATGTCCGCGGATAGTGATATTCATTACGGTAACAGCGCTGCCTTTTTCGGCAATACCGCCACCATTATCAACAGAAAAGCTCAGCTTTAAAAGTTTTGCTTCCGGTGAGCTTCCGTGATCATAAACACGCAGTATGAAAGACCGGTTGTTGTTTGCGCCTGCCGGAAATACAACCTCCTTACCAGAGGGAAAATCAAAATCTGATTTTTCCAGGGCTGTTGAAACAGGATCAACACCAATGATGGCGGTAGCATTTTGTACCGGGTCACTGCCAATGGTAAAATTAAAAACATGATCGCAGTACTTGCGGCAGCCGTTTACAGTTGTTGCCGTTTTTACAAGCTCAGCATTTTGCTGTTCAAAATTTATTTTTGGTGTACAGGAAGGATTTGCATAGGTGGGTATGGCTCCTGCTGATGTAATAAGGGAGCTTCTTTCCTCCAATAGTATACTTGCCTGTATCCGGTCTTTTTGTCCGGGTGTAAAAAGCGTGTAACAATTGGTGTAGCTCATAAAATTGCTTTCCGTACGAATATTATAAGGCTGGTTAATACAAATATTATTGCCCGTGCGGCAGGTAAAATTAACTACACCTGAAGCATTGGCATTCATGGAAACAGGATCAGTATCAGCAACATGATCGCCATTACCAACAGGACATTTAGTGCTTACATTAGATCCCTCAAAAGGATGATAAAGATTAAAGGCATGACCTATTTCGTGGGAAAGTGTTTTAGAGCCTGCCTTCATTTGCGTGGCCAGCATTACTGTTCCGTCTACCACGCTGGAAGTAGGAAAATAAGCATACCCGGCAATAAATTGCCCTGTAGTTCCATCCTGCCCATTGATCTTATTTACCACATAAATATTGTAATACCGCGACCTGTCCCACGACACCGGCTCTTTCATAGCTATATCCTGGCTAACATCATTATTGGTAGCGCCATTGGTCACATAATCTGCATTGGAAGACATATTAACCCGGTTAATACCAGGTGTTGGATTGCAACCAGGATCTCTTTTCGCTAAAACGAACCGTAATCCAAGATCACCGGCAGCATTTATACCGGCAGGAGTAAGGGAAGGATAGGTGCCGCTGTAAACGTCATTCAGATAGTCAACCGCAGCAATGATCTGTTCGTCCGAAGGATTGAAAGGCGTTCCAACCGGTTCGCCGGTGTGTAATACATGCACTACTATTGGAATAGTAAAGATATTTGTTTCCTTTTTTTGATAATTCTTTGGGGCTTTCCGTTGCTGGATAATTTTTTCAATTTTTTGCTCATTAAAGGTTACGCGGGATTTATATAAAGGATCAGCACCCTGCAACGCACGATGCGACTGGTCGAAGCCACATATTGGTTGAGCAGGTATATTGGCGCAATACAATAACACACAACAAAAAGCAGCAATTACGCCTTTCATAGCAGCATATTATAGTCCAAATGTAAATAATAAAACAAGTGCCTCATTTTTTACATGACTAATTTTGTTCACATTTACGTTTTCACCGAACGCTTCTTCAATAGTTGCGATTGAAGCCTTGTTCACCGGAAAACATGCTATAATCCGAAAATTTTCCGTGATCATACTTCCTGGTGAAAGGGAGTTTAATTATTCACGGTTTCATCCTGGTGGCTAATTCCTTTTGGAACGGATACCACCAATATTCTATTAACGCGTATAATACCCAGCCATTTTAAAAGAAGTATAACCGGGTAAACAGGATCTACTTCGTGCCAGCGCTTCCCGAAATTAATGGAAGAGGGATTTTTGTGGTGGTTGTTGTGGTACGACTCTCCGAGCATTAAAACATCAACCGAAAATAAATTGTATGAAGTGTTTTTTAGCCTGAAGTTTATATACCCGTATTTATGGGCGAACCAATTAATGATGGCACCATGAAACGCGCACATGGTTATTACTACAGGAAGCAATAAAAACCACCATGCCGAAGATGCGAAAATGATAAAGAAACTGATATACAGCAAAATCCATAAAATTTTTGAAGTAGTAGAATTGGCCCATTTATCAAAACTATTCCATTTAGGAAGGTTTTTGGTAAATCTCGATTCTACAGGCAATGTTCCCTTAAGTATACCAACATAAATATTCCGCGTTCGCCACATCATTGAAAAAATATTCGATGAAAACTTAGGCGAATGCGGGTCTTTTTCGGTGTCGGTATAAGCATGATGCATCCTGTGCATTACGGCATAGGAACGGGGACATGAATAAGAAGACCCCTGCATTAAATAAGTGAAAATGAAAAAAAACCTTTCCCAGAATTTACTCATTTTAAACGCGGCATGAGCGGCATACCTGTGCTGAAAAAATGTTTGTGTAAACAAGGACATGTACCACATTGATACAAAAAAAATAAGTATAGTCATAAAATTGATTTTATTCCCACAGAAGGTAGCCTGAAGAAATACAGGAATTATTTTTGGGAAACATCCGAATGAGAAATGAGTTCCTGAATAGGGGGAAAACGATTGACTGTATTATCTGTTTTGAAGATAGGCATAATTATGTTAAGAAATGCACAACGTATATAGGAATTATTGGTGAATAAATCAAAAATGTAATTAATGCTTCTTCAGCTTCTGATTTTTTCACCTATTTTTGCATCATGAATAACATTAGTGTATTGACAGATTTTGAAGCATTGACCAATACCATCAATTTTAAAAAGCTGCCTTCTCCGCCCGGATTAGAATCCTATACTATTTATGCCGGGGGCAATTTTATTTTCATATCCAATGCCAAAAATCGTACGATCCGCTTTAGTCTCGCCAATTTCAGTACCAATGATATTACAAACGACGGAATCCAGGACTGGATTGATCGCATTCATAAATTGTACCCCAGTTTTTAATGAACAACGCTATTAATTAATAGTCCTAAACAGGAATTTTTTCCGCATCTTCCAAAATACTTATTACCTCTTCGACATTCAATTGTCTCCTTCATCCCTGCTTTTGACAATAACTTGTTGTTATGCCAGTGCTTCTTTTCGTCACTCCCACACTATTTCTAATTGTTGTTCTTGTGGTTTAGCTTTCAATCCGTGGTTATGTTGTTCAATTTTGTCTGTGTCAAAGTTGCATACCAAAGCTTCTACAACTGTCCGTCGGTTTTCAATGTTGCCACCGTTATGATAAAAATGGTCTTTGGTAACAATGTTGAATTTGTTCCAAAACCTATTTATCATTTCATTATCTCGCCAGTCATTATGATGCCAGGTTGATAGAATAAATTTTGCTTTGGTTTCTGTAAGTAAATTGAATAACAGTTCTTCGTCCTGTTCTGTCCAGCCATTGTAATAGTCAACATGTCTACCGTAATAGGGTGGGTCACAATAAATAATGTCGTTTTCTGTTGCAAGAGGAATGATACCAGCAAACGATTTGTTGTGAAATATCCAGTTAGGTTCGGGTTGTATGATTTGAGAAACTGCAGCAACCTGATTGGTAATTTTTGTTACGTATGCTTGTGCAAAACGATCAGGTTTTTTACAAAAAGGAATATTCCAGTTGCCCTTACTTCCAAAACGCATCATTCCGTTGAAACCAGCTCTCGAAAGAAAAATAAAATCATAAGGTGAAAACTCACCGCTGTTAAAACGGGAACGGATTTTTAGGTAATGTTCGTAACCATTGTTTTCAGCTTCGCTTAAAAGTTTGCCCTCTTCTTCCAGGTATTGTTTCATCAAAGGTGCAGAAATGCTTTTATCCTGTATCCCTTTGTAGAAACCAATTATATGAGGATTTGTGTCGTTTAAAATTGCTTTTTTATAACCCGAATTATAAGCGACTACACCAGTTCCCAAGAATGGTTCTATCCATTTGCCTTTTTGATTGGCAATAGTTACTAAATCCTTAATCCAGGGAACAAGTTTGGTTTTTATACCCTGACTTTTTATAGGTGGGACAATAACTTTCATTGGCTTAATTTTTTAGGGATTCTTGTTACAATTTTTTCCCACAAATCTGTTCTGCCTTTAAACTCTAAAAAGTCTTTGAGGTTGGTTATCTTGATGGTTTTACCGTCTTTAACCATTGTAGCCAAACCGAAGTTTATCCAATATTCATCAAACCACTCTTCGCCTAATTGGCTAAAAATGCCGTTTTCATTCCGTAAGTCATCAATGCTTAATGTAGAGCCAATATTTGCAGTATTGCCCGAACCTTGTTTGTCGCTGGCAATTTTCCATTTTTCGGTTGCGAAAAAGTCAAAATCCTTAATTACGGAAGTAATAGATTTCAAATTCTTTACAGTCGTTACTTCTCTTTCTCCTACTTTTTTGTTTGGCGTTTCGTATTCTTCCTGTAGCTCCTCAACCTGAAAGATTTCAGTATCAGAAGGGTCGTCAGCAGTAATATCAGTTCTTGTATAAATTACACCTAAACAATAATGACCTAAATACTGACGGTAAGGAAATTGAATGTTTTTCTTCTTATCTCTTTCTTTGAAATAGCTTCCGTGGCTTCCTAACGTAAAACTTGAAATACCGCTTTTCTTACGATAAGTTGTTTTCAAATCCACTGCAAACTTTACATCTTCATTTTCTTTGTTGATGAAAGTCAAGTCTGGATAATAATTCTGATGTTCGGTCAGTAAAATCTTGTAGCCAATTTCTTCCGCAAATTGCAAGATTTGAGGGAAGATGTGTATTTCAAGAATTTTTGAAACGATTTTCGTGTCGGACGAAATGGTGTAAATGTTTTTATAAACATCAATAAACCCTTTTACCGACCAGTCGCCATTATCAGTTGAAACGTATTTTTCCAACTTGCCCGTAAATCTGTCAAGTTCTTTTTTGAATATCGCCTTATATTTCTCTTTCTCGTTTGCTGTCATTCGTCAAATTTACTAAAAATTGTAGTTTCTTTTTCGGTCTGTTGATGTTACTAAGGTTTCTCGGAAGTTTTGGGCAAAACTTGTGCATTTAAGTCATAATCTCAATAAGCCTACCCCCATGTTCAACAGTAGCAAAAGGTCCGCGAAATACGGTATACGCTTAAGGTATTGTACGGGGAATGCATTGGGGCCAAGGCATGCACAACGTTTATTTACAGGCAGGAGGCACAGAATACTGGGAATCATTTGAAATTAAAAAAGGATCGCATTGATGGATCCTTTTTTAGCGGAGGTCCCGAGCGGATTCGAACCGCTGTGGGAGCTTTTGCAGAGCTCTGCCTAACCACTCGGCCACAGGACCTTTTATCTTTTTTACCGGGTTGCGAAAATAGGATATTTTTATGAACCACAAAATAACTTACCAATGCAATATATTGCTGAATCTGAACTAATTCTCAACAAACGGGGCGCCATCTATCATTTAGATTTGTTGCCTGAAGAGTTGGGCGACATTGTTATTACTGTGGGCGACCCGGGCCGGGTAAAAGAGGTAAGCAAATATTTTGATATGGTAGCATGCAGCCAGCAGCACCGCGAGTTTATTACACATACCGGACGCCTGGGTAATAAGCGCATTTCCGTTGTATCTACAGGCATCGGAACCGATAATATTGATATTGTGATGAATGAACTGGATGCCCTGGTGAATATTGATCTCCATACAAGAACCGTGAAAACGCAGCTTACTTCATTACAAATTATCCGGATAGGTACAGCCGGATCCCTGCAGGAAGATATCCCCGTTGATAGCTGGGTGGCCAGTACCCACGGACTGGGCATAGATAATTTGCTGCATTTTTACCGATATGAAAATAATGAAGAGGAAAATCAGTTGATTCAGTCTTTTATTACACAAACCCAACTGCATAATAATGCTGCATTGCCTTATATTAATAGCGCCAGTGTTGGACTGATCAAGCATTTTGTAGAAGGGTTTCATCATGGCATTACCGTAACCTGTCCCGGGTTTTACGGGCCGCAGGGAAGAATGTTGCGGCTGGGCTTAAGTGACCCTGCTTTTATAGACAGGTTGTCCGGCTTCAGTTTTGGTACCCATCGTATTTGTAATTTTGAAATGGAAACAGCAGGCATTTACGGCATGGGGAAACTTTTGGGGCATCATTGCCTTAGCCTCAGTGCTATTGTGGCCAACCGGATCAGCAAAAAATTCACCAGGGATGGGAATGCGGTTGTTGATCAACTGATTAAAAAAGCACTGGAGATTATATCGGCTTTTTAATTACCAGCCATTTCTATGCATCTGCCAGAACAACTTATTTAATCAATTAATGCCATTCAACCAATAACTTTGCAGCATAAAAAAAGGGTAATGGATATACATTTTTTTAAATATCAGGGAACGGGAAACGATTTTATTATATTAGACAACCGTGACAATGCCTATTCTTTTCTTGATACAGCGCAGGTAAACTTTTTGTGTAACAGGAAATTCGGTATCGGTGCAGACGGGCTGATGTTACTGAATAAGCATAACAGCTATGACTTTGAAATGGTTTATTATAATGCCGATGGAAAAGAGGGCAGCATGTGCGGAAACGGCGGGCGATGCCTGGTAAAGTTTGCATACGACTCCGGTATAAAGAAAACCACCTATCATTTTATGGCTACAGATGGCCCCCATGAAGCAGAAATAGACCTGCAGGGCATTGTTCGGTTAAAAATGAAGGATGTGCAGACAGTGAAAAATAAAACGGATCACTTTATCCTGGATACGGGTTCACCGCATTATGTACAGTTTGTTCAAAATCTGCAAAAATTGAATGTAAAGGAGGAAGGAAAGAAAATACGGTATAGCGATGCTTTTGCTGATGAGGGCATTAATGTAAATTTTGTGGAGACAGTTGATGATCACACCATTTTTGTACGCACCTATGAACGGGGTGTTGAAAATGAAACGTTAAGCTGTGGAACCGGCGTAACGGCTGCAGCGCTCGTTTCGGCGCATAATGAAAACAGCTTTAATGAAATTGATGTACGCACTACAGGAGGTAATCTGAGCGTGGAGTTTGACCTTTCAGACGAAAATCAATACAGCAATATCTGGCTTTGCGGCCCTGCAGAATTTGTATTTAAAGGAGAAATAGGATTGGAGTGAATTTCAAATCTCAAATATTAAATCTCAAATCATAATACCCCTACCTTTGCGCCGCAATGATTCAGTACTTCAAAAATATCAATGGGGTAACCACCGCCATAGAAAAGGCGGATAATGAAACCTGGGTAAATATTTTGCCGCCCCTGAAGCATGAAGAATTTGCTGAAGTATCGGAAACCCTTGAAATTCCTATTGAATTTTTACAGGATTCCTTAGATATTGATGAACGTTCGAGGTTTGAACTGGAAGATAATGTGAAGCTGATCGTGATCAAAACGCCTACTGAAAACAATTCTTTTAACGAAAGCGATGCGTATTATATAACCATACCCATTTGCATCATTCTCACCCATAACCAGATTGTTACCGTTAACTCCTTTGAAAACGGAGCTATTAAAAAATTTCTGAGTACATTCCAGAACAGGAATGCCGGTAAAAAGAACATGATGGTGCTCAAGATATTCGAGAAGATCACACAGGCCTTCATGGAATACCTTAAAGAGATCAACCACCGCAGGAATATCCTGGAACAGCAATTGTATGCCTCTAACCGCAACGAAGAGTTGCTGGAACTGATGCGAATACAAAAAAGCCTGGTGTATTTTGTAACAGCACTGCGTTCCAATGAAATGCTGCTGATGAAATTAGAAAGAACAAATTTTTTAGGATTCAATGAACAGGAGAAAGAGGAACTGGATGATATGGTAGTTGATATGTCTCAGGCACTTGAAATGGCCCATATCTATACCAATATCCTCAGCAGTTCTTTGGATGCTTTTGCCAGCATCATTTCCAACAATCAAAACTCCGTATTGAAACGACTGACTTCCATAACCATCATTTTACAATTTCCCGTATTAATCGCCAGTATATATGGAATGAATGTACCTATCCCCTATCAGCATCAGGCTCACGCATTTTATATCCCTATTATCCTGGCCCTATCTGTGTCTATTATTATGGGCGCCTATTTTATGAAAAAGAAATGGTTTTGATAAGTTGGTTGAGTAGTTGATTTGAAACTGCCCCCTTGTAACTTGTACCCTGCAACCTGTACCTACCATTCACCTCTTCTCACCATCCCCGCCACCACCTTATCTATAGGAAGCGTAACACTTTCTTCGGAAAAATCATTCCAGTCAATAAACCGGAAAGTTTCTGTTTCACCTGTTTGCTCGTATACGTTCATTTGTCTTTGATCAAAATCAAAGGGCTTTAACCGGAGCGGTGCCGAAATAGCAGCCAGAGGCTCGGCAAAATAATAAATGGAAATAATTTGCTGATCGGGTGTAAATGCCGACATCTGAAAGAAATCCGTTGTATAAATGTGATCCGTTACTTTCACTTCGAGGCTCATCTCTTCTATAAATTCCCTTTTCAGGCAATCCCTTGTGCCTTCACCAAATTCGAGTCCTCCACCCGGAAACTTGGTGTAGTAACTGCCGCGGATAAATTCGTCACTCACCAAAACCTGTTTTTTTTCATTGATAAGAATGCCGTAAACCCTGAGATTGAACATAGGAGTTTGTAGTTTTTAGTTTGTTGTTTATAGTTTGTTGTAAAAGTAATAAAAGCCGTTAGCAGCCTGTTTTCGCCTCACCCCAACCCCTCTCCGCCCGGAGAGGGGTTAAAATCCTCTCCTATATTGGCTTTCATTTAGCTTTCAAAGATTTTCTCCGGACACTATTAGTTTTTGTTTATCGTTTGTTTTCTTTTGGATTTGAGTTTTATTTGGTTCTTGGGATTTGATTCTTGGTGCTTTTCAGAAGCAGTCTAACCCTTTCTTCATTTTCACACCAGCCGGCTGGCAGGTTTCCACATTTCCACATTTGTATGGTCTGACGCTCCTGCGTCGCGTATCGACCACACTACATTATCACATTTTCAAATTTTCAAATTATCTCTCCATCGCCGCCTTTTTCATTTTTATTGCTGTTTCCTTACCTACATATTTTTCAATTCTTGCTTCAGCAAAGTAAATAAGGGGAGTTAAAAGAATAGCTATAGTAAATTTATACATATAGTTTACACAGCCAACCGCAATCACCTGCGCCCACGTCCAGTTACTGCCCAATTTAAAGGCAATGGTTAGCACTATAAAACTGTCAATGAGCTGAGATACCAGTGTAGACCCCGTTGCCCTCAGCCATACTTTCTTTTCGCCTGTTGCCCTTTTGATCCGCTGAAATACAAATACATCTACTACCTGGCTTACCAAAAAAGCTACCAGGCTTCCCAGTATAATCCACATGCCCTGTCCGAATATACCGTTAAAGGCTACCTGCATATCCGGAACACCCTGGTTTGCCTTAGATGCCGGCCACCAGTCGGCATAGGGAATATGAATACTGGCATAAAACATAATAAAAGCATAGGATATCAATGCAACAGCCGTATAGCTGATCCTTTTTACGGCTTTGGGTCCGTAATATTCATTTACGATATCCGTCATAACAAATTCCAGTGGCCACAACAGCACCCCGCAGGTAAGGCTGAACGACAGCCCGCTTTGACCGAAAAGGGTAAGGTTTACGGGATCGAAACCGAATAGCTTTTCGAGAGAAAAAATTTTACCTCCAATACACTCCGCTATCAGTGCATTGGCTACAAAAAAAGCCGCAAACCCTATAAATAGTTTGGTTGGCCGATCTTTCAGTATTTGCTGTATCATATTATGCGTTAAAATTAAAGGGAAGATTAAAAATAACATTAATTTGCCGCCTTAAATTTGAATTCCTGTTCCGGGAGAAGTTTTGCTTCTGTGGCCCTGATAAAATCAGCATTAAAATATTCTGAAAGTGAAAAAATTTAACTTCAAAGCACTTGTCCCTCACCTGGTGGCTATAGGCATTTTTTTAGTGGTGTCTGTAATTTATTGCAGGCCTGCCTTAGAAGGAAAAGTGTTGCAACAAAGTGATATTGTGCACTGGGAAGGTATGTCGCACAATTCATTCGAATATAAAAAAGAGAAGGGGCATTTTCCCTTATGGAATACCCATCTGTTTAGCGGAATGCCCAATTACCAGGTAGCTATGGAAGCCCATTCCCTGGTTCCGGATTTTCATACCATACTAACATTAGGACTACCCAAACCCATCAATTTCTTCTTTTTAGCCTGCCTTTGTTTTTATATACTGTGCTGCACCGTTAATATAAAACCTGTTTTGGGTATTATGGGGAGCCTTGCTTTTGCATATGCCAGTTACAATCCTATCTTGATAGCAGTAGGGCATGAAAGTAAAATGTGGGCGATAGCATATATGCCGGGCGTGCTGGCGGGGTTATTGCTCATCTATCAAAAAAGATACCTCTTCGGGCTTGCCGTTACGACTATATTCGCCACCTGGGAAATAGCGTTTAATCACCCCCAGATCAGCTATTACTTTTTTATTACAGCGGGTATTATCACCCTTGGTTATATTGTACAATGGATTAAAGCCAAAGACTGGAAACACCTGGCTATATCGCTTGGTTTGGCTGCTGTTGCCGGGTGCGCCGCGCTTGCCAATTCGGCCATGAGCTTACTTACCACAGCCGAATATGCAAAGTATACCATGCGGGGCGGCAAAACCATTGAAACATCGGGAACGGAAATAAAAAAGGTAGATACAAAAGGATTAGACAAAGATTATGCGTTCAGCTATAGTATAGGCAAAAGTGAAATTCTCACTTTTTTCATTCCGGATGTATTTGGCGGAGGTTCAGGTGAGCACTTCGATGAAGACTCCAAACTGGTAACAGCGCTCACGGAAAAGAATATCCCGGGAGACCAGGCTGTTCAGCTAGCCTATTCCCTCCCCCGCTACTGGGGCGGGATAGAGGAAGGCACCGCAGGCACTATTTACCTGGGAGCCATTATCTGCTTTCTCGCTGTTATTGGACTTATCTTAATAAAAAACCCGGTCAAATGGTGGGTCCTTGCAGCCACAGTTTTTGCGATTTTTATGGCATGGGGAAGAAACTTTTCGGCTTTCAATTCATTTTTGCTGGATTATTTCCCATTGTATAACAAATTCCGTTCACCCAATATGGCATTGGTTATTCCCCAGATGCTGCTGCCCTTGCTGGCTGTTTGGGGATTGCAGCGCATATTTTTTACGGCTAACGGCAAAGACCAGTTGAAGGCGTCTTTTAAACCCATTTTGTATTCCATAGGCGCTTTATTCGGCGTTACTTTGCTGATTTATTTCTTTAACGATTTCAGCAGTGCTTTCGATTCCCGTATTGTGCAGGCATATACCAACCCACAGGATGGCAGTACAGAAATAGGCCGCATGATCGTGAATGCTTTAAAAGTGGAACGAAAGGATATGTTCAGCAGTGGTATTTTACGTGCGCTGTTATTTGCCGGGCTGGTGATTGGGCTATTGTATTTATACCTGAAGAACATTATTAAACCTTTGGCGGCTGTTATTGTTTTTACTGTGATCAATATGATTGACCTTCTGGTAGTTGACAGCAAATACCTGAATACTGATCATTATATGGATGAAGATAGTTACCAGTCAGAAAATTTTACACCAACAGCAGCCGATACGCAGATTCTGCAGGACAAAGACCCGCATTACAGGGTATACCATTTATCGGGCGACAGGTTCAGCGATGCAATCACGGCCTATTTCCACCGTTCCATTGGCGGATACCACGCGGCCAAACTGCGTATATACCAGGATCTCATTGAAACGCAGTTGTCGAAAGAATCATTGAACATGGATGTGCTGAATATGCTGGATACCCGTTATCTTATTATTCCTCCCCAACAGCAGCAACAGGCGCCTGCAGTGCATAAAAATGATGAAGCACTGGGAGCGGCATGGTTCATTAAGCATATTAAATATGTAAATGGTCCTGTAGAAGAAATAAAGGCGCTGAACCAGTTTGGACCAAAAGATACGGTTATTGTTGACAACAGCTTTAAATCAATAACCGGCACCGATCCCGCACCCGATTCTTCGGCTACTATACAGTTAGCAAGCTATGATAATGATGAAATAAAATATTCCACCCAATCCGCTACCAACCAGTTTGCCGTGTTCAGTGAAATATATTACCCGGCGGGATGGAATGCCTATATAGATGGCAAAAAAACGGATTACGCGAAAGTGAATTACGTTTTAAGAGGTATGCCTGTGCCGGCGGGTAAGCATGAAATAGTATTTAAGTTTGAGCCAACCTCCTATTCGAACGGGCAAAAACTCATATACGCCGGCAATGTGCTATTCTTTCTTGCCCTTGCTGGAGGCATTTTTTCTTTATGGAAAAACAGGGAAAAGTTCACTGTATAATTTTAGCAACGAATTGAATGATAAATGTATTAAGTATTGTATCGTATCGTTTTTTACCAGCCTTAATGGGCGGCGAAAAGAATATCAGCATATTTAATAATTATCTTTCAGGCCTGGTGAACCTTAGCTGTGTTACTGTAAAAAAGGTAGAAGTACCTGCTGCTGCCGCATATGATATACTTCCTTTGTTGTCCAACAGTATCATCCGTTATATCAATCCCTTTTATTTTTTCACTATAAAAAAGATCATCCGGCAAAAAAAAGTTAGTCATATTATTTTAGAACATCCTTATTATGGCTGGCTGGGCATTGCTTTGCAAAAACTGCTTGGTATAAAACTGATCATACATTCGCACAATATTGAAGCATTGCGGTTTAAAAGTTTTGGCAAATGGTGGTGGCGCCTGTTGTGGCTGTATGAGAAAGCAGTACATCGCCGGGCTGATATGAATTTCTTTATCACCCGGGAGGATATGAATTATGCCATTAGGGATTTTAAACTAGAGCCCAAAAAATGTACTGTTATTACTTATGGTATAAACTTCAACACCTCTCCTACCCCGCAGGAAAAAACAATTGCCCGGACAACCGTCTGCACTGCGCATCATATTGATCCCGCAGACCTGCTGTTGTTTTATACAGGCACTTTATACTATCAACCCAATTTAAAAGGTTTGGATATTATTCTGGATGAGATCAATCCCCTGCTGCAGCAAAACGAAATTGCGTATACGATAATGATCTGCGGCAATCACCTGCCCGAACGCTACCATAATCTTGAAGCGTATAAAAATAAAAACATCATTTACGCGGGTTTTGTAAAAGATATTGATACTTATTTTAAAGCCGCGGATATTTTTATGAACCCCATCAGTGAAGGAGGAGGTATAAAAACAAAATTGGTGGAAGCCCTGGCTGGCAATACTTCGGCTGTATCCTTTGCCAGCGGAGCCTTTGGCGTTCCGGCTGAATTAACCGGCGGAAAGCTGATCGTTGTGCCCGATGGGGACAGCACAGCACTTTTTGAAGCCATACGGCAGTCTGTAATATTGCTGAAAGAAAATGTTTCAACAGATTTTTACGAACATTTTTACTGGGGCAATATCGTACAAAAAGCATATCAGCATATACTTTCGATAGCCTGATCAGCAGCGCAATGTTTACTTTTGATATTCCAAAGGATTATTTCATGCAATATAAAGAAAGGGTTCCGGACGAATTATTTACCGGTGAACATTACCTCGGCCGGCCGGCCGATATAACGGATAAGATCATTAGCCGCCGCATTAGCCTGCTGGAACAATATCCCGGGTTTACCGGGAAGCAATACACACATCTTGATATAGGGTGTGGCAACGGTGCGTCTATGTTCCTGCTGTCGCAAAAAATGAAATCATGCCTGGGAATTGATATTGTAAATGATTACGAACAGGACATTAATGATTATCTCAAAAAAAACAATATCATCAATTGCCGGTTTCAATGTGTGGATATTGAAAAGGATATTTCACCCTTGCAGCAACAATTCGACCGCATCACCAGTTTTGAAGTAATAGAACATTTGCATGATGAGAACAGTGTATCCATTTACCGGGAGCTTTTAAAAAATGATGGACTGATGGCAATCTCTGTTCCCAACAAGTGGTGGATATTTGAAACGCATGGCGCTAAACTACCCCTGTTACCGTGGAACAGGGTTCCTTTCTTTTCGTGGTTACCCCGCTTTTTGCACGAGCGCTGGGCCAATGCCCGCATTTACACCAAAGGAAGAATTACACGATTGCTCGAACGCAACGGATTCGAAGTGCTGCACAGCAGCTATATTACCGCACCCATGGATGTTTTAAAAGAAGGCAAACTGAAGCGCTTTTTGGTAAAGCATTTCTTCAAAGATGATAGGACCCGATTCCCTTTTAAATCAACTGCGATATTGGTGATTGCGGGGAAGCGGAAATAATAATCATTTCTTATTTTATTCAACTCTTAGGTTGTACCAATCTAAGATGCTTTCAAATCCATTGAAAGGCATAATTGATCGAATAAACATCATATTAAATCTTTATTTCAATTATTTTTCTTTTATTTGTGGTATTATTAAAATCAAACACCTAAACTATGAATTTAAGAACCTCTTCCTTAATTATCCTCTCATTAAGCATACTGCTCTTTACCAATTGCACAAAAGAGGAGATCATAAATAACAAAATTCCCATAGCTGAAGCCGGAGAAAGTCGGGTTATTGAATTACAAGAGAGTGAAGGATCAGCAACCCTCACAGGAACAGGTGCAGATGCAGACGGAAATGTAGTAGCTTATTTATGGAGCCAGATATCGGGGCCCAATGCTTCGGAAATAGTGAACGAAGGAGCCGCTTCAACTGAAGTGAGGAAGCTCATTACGGGAATTTATACTTATCAGCTGATGGTGGTAGACGATGGCGGAGCAACTGGTGTGGATACGGTTTCTTTAACTGTAAAAGGCCCCACAAATTTAATACTTCAGCCTGCAATAAATCCGGATGAAGTAGCAATTTGGGGTAATACTAACGGACTTGACCAGACCGATTCAAATCCTCCAGAATTAGGCGCAGTATCGTGGACATATGGTGGAGCTGTAATAGGCATGAGGTCTGCCTTTAAATTTGATTTAAGTAGCATTCCTGCAACTGCAACCATATTAGATGCCAAGTTATCGCTTTATTCTAACCATAGCCCTCTCAACGGAGGTGTTCCAAATGCAAATTCAGGCCCTGATAATACAATGCTTATTCAACGAATAACAAGCCAATGGAGCGCTAATGCAGTTAACTGGGTTAGCCAACCTTCTACGACTACTAATAACCAAGTTATTATTCCTTCAACAACTCAGCCATATTTAGACCTAATTGATGTTAATGTGACAGAGTTAGTGAAAGGCATGACAGCAGGTAATACAAATAATGGCTTTTCTATTCGCCTACAAAATGAAGTTATATATAATTCAAGAATTTTTTATTCAAGTAGGCATACTGATTCAGGAAAACATCCTAAACTTATTGTGACTTATTCAAACTAATAATTAGTATATCTACTTAGTTATATTAAAATTCTGATGACCACAATCATCAGAATTTTTTATATAATCAATCGTCAGACTGTTAGCGAATCAAGGTTATTAATCCTTTTCTATCAATTGTACCACAAAAGGTTTTTGCTTTTATCACATACACAAAACTGCCTGAAGGCTGCTCAATACCCTTAAAAGTTCCATCCCAGCATTGAGAAGAATTTTTTGCAGTAAAAACCAATTCACCCCAACGGCTATAAACAGAAAATTCCTGTATTTGTATATTCCCCCATTTAGAAAGACCAAAACAATCATTTAGTCCGTCTCCATTAGGTGTAAATGCATTAGGTACAAGGAAAAGCCCCCGGCCATCGGCAGTAACTTTAACGGTTACGCTATCCGTTGCAGGGCAACCATGCTGGCTGGTTCCCGTCACAATAAATGTAGTAGTACTGTCCACAATAGCAACAGGATTGGCCCGGTTCATATCATTAAGATAAATGCCGGGACTCCAGGTATAGACATCTGCACCACTGGCCTGCAATTGCGCAGTACGTACCGTACAATTAATGTCATTTAATTTAAGTGCCGATACTGCAGGAGTTGGATTAACATCAACCCGCACATTCATCAGTGTATCATTATGGCAAATACTTTCGTTTATCCGTACCGTATAGCTGGTTGTTATGGCAGGCGACACCCTTGTAGAGGGCTCCTGGGGACTGTCTACCGAGGTATCCGGTGTCCATTGATACATATCTCCACCACTGGCAGTAAGCATGGCAGACGAACCTTCACAAATTGATTGATCCTGTGAAACGGAAAATTTCGGATAAGGGCGAATGCCCACCTTAACGGAATCTGTATTTGTGCAATTATTAGCATCTGTAACCAATACGCGGTAAACGGCATTTTGCATTGGCAAAGCGGTGGGATTAGAGATAGCGGTATTGTCAAGTGTTGCGGCCGGTGACCACAAATAAGCATTCCCCCCTCCGGCATTTAATTGCAGGGAACTGTTAGAACAGATCAATGTATCATTTGTTATTGTAATAGCTGGCTTGGGCTTTACGGATATAGTAACCATATCCTTTCCACTGCAACCGGCGGCAGTAGTGCCCGTGACAATATACTGAGTGGTATTAACCGGGCTGGCCTGTGGATTGGCAACGTCCGCAGCAGAGAGCCCCGTAGCAGGAGTCCATGAATAACTGCCCGCACCCATAGTATTCAATTGAACAACGCTGCCCTCGCATACGAGCGTGTCATTATTAGTGCGAACAACAGGCGGCTTTTCAATAGTGATAACAACACTGTCGCGTTTAATGGTTACCGGTGCAAAAGAAATATCATCAAGTGCAAAATCATTCCCCCAGGTTAGCGTATTCTTGTTTACAATAGCAATAGTAGCGGTTGTATTATTCCCTGAATTCCATGTGGTATAGAATTGTGTCCACGTGCAAATTGGCAAACTGGCTGTTATAATATCTCCTATATCATTACCATTAATTGAAAAGCTTAATTGTGCCGGATTGTCACGGAATAATGCTTCGATCCATGTTGAAAAGGAATAATTCGTATTGGGCGTAACATTTACCGTTTGTGTCCAAACATTTACACCGGCTTGTGGTGCTCCGTTTACCAAAAGCATATTTCCATTTCCGGAATGATCCGGGCAATCACCTTCCAGATGCGGGTTCCAGGCCTTAGAACTGGGTCCTACAAAATATTCAGCTTCTGTAGTACTAATAGGAGCAAGATTATATTCTGATGTAAACCCTGTGTTGCCTGCGGAAAAATCACCATTTACAATAATATTTGTTCCATAACCATTAGCTAATGAGGTGAGATAGTATGTTGTTGACATATTGGGTGCTGCAATTGGATTAGCAATACCTGTGCTGGAAAGCCCTGCGGCCGGCGACCAGCAATATTTTAAAGCAGGAATAGCATTTAATTGTAAGCTTGATCCTTCGCATATTGTAGTATCATTCGTAATAATAAGACTGTCAACAGCAACCTGAACTGCTATTTGTTTGGTAACACTCACAATATTGCCTCCGAAAGTTTCCAATTTTAATGTAACATCATAATTTCCAAAACCACTATAGGTAGTTGAGGGATTATTTTCACCGGGTGCAACCGGGCCACTCCCAAAATCCCAGTTGATTACCGTGCTGCCAGCCGTTTCATTCCTGAATTCAAAAAGTAAGGGATTACAAACATCCTGTTTGTAGGTAAAGTCGGCAGTTATTGCATATCGCAATAAAAAACTATCCCTGTTGCTGCATCCGTAACCGGTGGTTTCCACCCAGTATATACCTTCATCCTGTACAATTATTGAATCCGTTTTTTCACCTGTATTCCATGTGTAAGTACCTGAAGGATTGTCTGTACCGATTTTAATATCTTCTCCGGGGTTAATGGTAAACGTTTGAATGAGTTTATGCACAGGTTTTGGAACCACCACTACCTGTCTGCAAAAAGAAGATTGAGATGGCAATCCATCGTCAATAGTAAGATTGATATTATAGACGCCCGGAGCATCATAAATAATTGGTGGAGGATTTTCCAGGTTAAAACCCGGTAAACTGGAATTGGTACAACTGGGAAACTCTACACGCGTTATCGTGTTGTTATTAACATTGGTAATAAAAGTATATACTTTATCATTTACCCTGAATAGTTTGGATAAAGAATGAGGAAAATTAAGTGTTCCAATATTTCCCAGCGATATCCCGGATGGTATTCTTTCAAGATCGTTATGAAAATTAAACCTTGCGATATCGTTGCCTGAACCATTAACTGCAAAGCCTACTATTGCGTCACAAAATTTCATTATATAAACATCCCTCGGCGAGTTCAGGGCATTACCCGGATTTCCAAGGTTGAAAGCTATGGGATCATTTAATAATGAGTTACCAAATTCCAACCGGGTAATACCATTATCATGAGCAGTGGTTATAAATGCATACCATTCCCCTTTGTCGGTCAGCACATTTATTCCAGTCGGGTAAATCAGCCCCAATCCCGTATGATTTTCTGCATCAGGTGCATTATCAAGTCCGTTAGCGAAATTAAAGCGGGTTATAGAACCATTTTTATTTACGGTAAATCCATGCCAGTTATTGTTTTCCTTAAACATGTAAAGGTCCAGAGGTTGATACATTGCTCCAAGATTTCCCCAGTCCACAGCCGTTGGCGTATTA
Source organism: Agriterribacter humi (assembly GCF_009192765.1). GTDB lineage: Bacteria > Bacteroidota > Bacteroidia > Chitinophagales > Chitinophagaceae > Agriterribacter > Agriterribacter humi. The sequence goes on from NZ_VOHQ01000005.1 coordinate 287,396, forward strand.
TTTGAAATATTGGCCCCAAAGTCAATTTTTACGATCTGTGGCACATTGCCATAATCAGGATCTCCACCTACAATAAATATATACCATTTTCCGGTTTCATTTATAATCTGTATTCCCTCTATACGTGTTTTAAGCACGCCGCCAATATTGCCAAGATTTACAGCCGATGGCGTATTGAGCAGACTGCTGCCAAAATCAAGTCTTATTAGTTCAGCAGTTACATGGTTAACCACAAAAACAAAGAAATTACCATCGGCTTCAACAAAATCGCTGAATACCGGCATATTGAGTAAATTACCGGGATTGCCTAAATTGGTGGCCACAGGTGGAGTATTAACTATATCCGCAACGCAAAAATTCCAGTAATAACTTGTTGCACCAGCAGAATGATTGGTAATATTCACCGGTTCAGATATACAAACCGTGTCGGGGGTAGAAAAATTAGCTGTTTGCGCTTTTCCAAAAAAAGGAGAAATAAAACCAGTAATAAAAAAAAGCATCCTGGCGTAGTTTCCCATGGGTAAGGTTGTATGTTAGTGGGTTAAGGTTAATTTCTGCTAAACTACAATTTTCTCTAATATATGCCTGAGTTTTTTATGATGCATAACTGGCAAATTGCCTTCCTGATAATCGCTTCGTTTTAAAACTGCATGTTTTTTGACAGGAATACCAAAATATCAAACAAATTTTCATTTTGTTTGATATTTTAAATCACCAGTTTAAATTCAACAATATAAATTTGCCGGTAACTTAATACCCAAAGTACTATGGCTGAAACATTAGGAATGCTATGCGATAAATTAACCATTGTTAAGCTAAAAGAATATCATACCCAGGATGCCTCACGGCTTGCAAGCCTGGGCGAACAGGCTTTGCTGTTACAGGAGGAAATAGATGAATACCTTAGCCTGGCTGTAAACGGGCAGATTCCTCCGGAACGTCTTACATTTGCCGCCAACAAAGTATTCAAAAAAGAAGGTAATGAAGTAGCCGAGGTAGTTGGAAAAATAGGTGAGGTCTTTTACCAGTTGGCAGATGTGAATTGCCGTTTATGGCATGAACAGGAAAAAGTATATGAATTTGAAAAAGTACCCGTTGAACAGAAAGATGCAGTAGTAAAACAACTGGCGGTATTAAACCTGGAAAGGAATAAGTGCATTGATGCGATCAACCAGCAGCTTATAAACTATATAAAAAAGCAACAGACCACCTAATATAAAGTCATTCAATTTTATGCATATAAAAACGAGAACAACCTGCAGGGTTTGCGGGTCTTCGTCACTAAAAAAAGTAATTGATCTTGGGCCACAGTACTTGCAGGGATCCTTTATAAAACCCGGCAAGGAGATGCCCTCCACCCGCCGGATTTCATGTACATTGGTAAGATGCAACCCCGAAGAAGATGAAAATGCCTGCGGTTTGCTTCAAATGGAACATAGTGTGCCGCCAGAAATATTATATGCCGCATACTGGTACCGTTCGGGCACTAATAATACCATGCGCAATCATCTGAAAGGCGTGGTTGATGCTGTAACATCTATTATTAAAAAGAAGGATGCTATTGTATTGGATATTGGTTGCAATGATGGAACATTATTAAGCTATTATCCAAAAGGCGGAATGAAATATGGCATTGATCCCTCTGATATAGCACAGGAAATAAAGGAAGACGCCATTGTGGTGCAGGATATTTTTCCTTCAAAAAAGCTGGTGGAAGTACTGGAGGGAAAGACCCTTGATGTGATTACTTCCATTGCCATGTTTTACGATCTTGAAAATCCTGTTGAATTCGTAAAAGGCATTAAACAGTTACTTTCTCCTAAAGGCATTTGGGTATTTGAAATGTCGTATATGCCCGATATGCTTAAGCTGGATTCCTTTGATACCATTTGCCATGAGCACCTGGAATACTATAGTCTGGCAGTGATTGAAATTATTTTGAAGAAGGCCGGCATGCGGTTATTTAAGATAGGATTCAATGATATTAATGGCGGAAGCGTTCGCTGCTATGCCACCCATGATACCAACATTACATACGATACCCCTGAAGCCATCCATCTGCTAAATGAAACCCGCCAGGCCGAATTTGACCTTGAGCTGGATACAGATAAACCTTACCAGGCATTCTGGAACAGGATCAGCGTTTTAAAAGAGGAATTACACGGGCTGCTTGTAAAACTAAAATCTGAAGGAAAGAAAATTCATATTTATGGCGCTTCTACCAAGGGCAATACCATTTTGCAATGGTGCAATATAGATAACACAATTATTGATTACGCCGCAGAAAGGAACCCGGATAAGTACGGAGCAAGTACGCTCGGCACCAATATTCCCATCATCAGTGAAGCAGAAAGCAGGGCAATGAACCCTGATTATTACCTCGTATTGCCCTGGCATTTCAAAGAAGAGTTTCTTGAAAGAGAAAAAGAAACATTGGAAAAAGGAATAGGACTGATTTTTCCTTTGCCTAAGGTTACTATACATACAAAATAAAAGAGTGAACAAAAGAAATATCCACAATACCATTTAATGAAAAAAAAAATACTATTTATTTCTCATCCACAAAAAAATTGTGGTGTTCATGAATTTGGCAGGGCTATTTCTGACGCATTACAATCTTCACAACAGTTCAATTTTGTATATATGGAATGCAGCAGCATGGCTGATTTACAGGATGCCATTGATATGCATTCGCCAGTTGCAGTAATATATAACTATCATTTTTCCACCCTGCCTTGGCTTACTCAAAAGATTATTCATACAAAACACAAACCACTAAATCGTCATATTTCTATTCCTCAGATAGGCATTATGCATGAAGTAACCCAGGAGAAAGCGGATACCGCGACTAGTGCACTTTTTAATTACTATATCGCACCAGACCCCACATTATTGTTAAAAAATCCTATAGTATTTAAAACAGGACGGTTGATTCCGGAATATAATAATCCTTTTACTATACCTGATAAGCCCGTTATAGGTAGTTTTGGATTTGCCACCCCCAATAAGGGTTTTGAAGAAATAGTTGAAGCTGTACAAAATGAATTTGACATCGCCGCTATCCGGTTTAACATTCCTGCAGCTGATTTTGGTGATCGCGATGGAAGCAATGCTGCCAAATTGGAAAAGAAATGCAATCAACTTATTAAAAAGCCTGGTGTTACCCTAATCGTTACACATGATTTTTTAGAACAGAAGGAGATTTTGGATTTTCTTGCCCAAAATTCCATTAATGTTTTTTTATACCAGGATAAAATCAATCGTGGATTATCTAGCACACCTGATTATGCTTTAGCCGTAAATCGTCCGCTTGCCGTTTCAGATAGTATTATGTTCCGCCATCTTCACACCGTAAGCCCGACAATAGTGTATGGACAGTCTACATTAAAACAAATTATAAAAAACGGTATAGACCCTTTAAAGGAAATTCAAACCGATTGGAATCATATTACGCTTGTATGGGAATATGAAAGAATTATAAAAGCCATACTGAAAAAAGAAGAGCAAAAAAAATACAACAAGCAAAAAAACACCTGGTCAACTGTAAAAACACAAATCAGAAACTTCCTGGGGCTTCAACAAAATAAATTTACATGGTTAAGAAATACTGAAGCAGCAACTGATGATATCTTAACCGTTGATCCTTCCCAAAAGTATATACCTGTTCATCTTCCGGCACCAAACGTATTCAACCGGATACTTGATAATAATGCACGCCTGTTATACAAACCTGCTATCAAAAAATTAGAAGAACTGGTTCCACTTACGATGGCAAAAAAAATATCTGAAGCAAATGTGCAGCAGGCTTTTGTATTTGATACAGTATACCGGCTAAGCGCAAATTATAAGAACTCTAAAATTCTTTGTGTTGGCAGCTATGAAGATACGGCAGCCATGTCGTTGAAAAGATTAGGATTTGAGGTTGAAGAAATTGATCCCGTACTGAATTATTACTTGCAGGAGTTCTTTTCCAAACCAACTACTATTAAAAACTCCTATGATATTATTTTTTCCACCTCAGTTATAGAGCATGACCCTGATGACGAGTCCTTTATCAAATGTATAGAAGGCTTATTGGCTCCGCAAGGAATAGCCATACTCACCTGCGATTATAAAGATGGCTGGCAACCGGGTGAACCCAAACCTGATGTTGATGCCCGGTTTTATACAAAGTATGATCTCACAACAAGATTGCTTTCATATATTCCGGAATGTAAACTTATTGATAACCCACATTGGGAATGTAAAAATCCAGATTTTAATTATCTTGGTAAATATCAATATACGTTTGCCACTTTTGTAATACAAAAGACGAAATTGTAATGACAGCAATAATATTCGGCGCAAATGGTCAGGATGGATTTTATCTTTCCGCACTTTTGCAAAAAAAAGATATTGAAGTTTTACCTGTGTCACGTAACGGAACTTCAATTAAGGCCGATGTTGCAAACAGGGAAGAGGTTAAGACGTTAATCAGAAATTACAAACCAGATTACATCTTTCACATGGCCGCAAATTCCACTACCCGGCATGATGCTTTGTTTGAGAATCATGCAACTATTTCTACAGGCACCCTAAATATACTTGAAGCTGTAAAAACGATTCATCCAACTGCTAAAGTTTTTATATCAGGCAGTGGACTGCAATTCAAAAATGAAGGAAATCCTATTAAAGAAACTGATCCTTTCGAAGCCAGAGATGCATATTCTGTAAGCCGTATCCATTCGGTATATGCAGCAAGATATTATCGTTCACTGGGCATCAAAACCTATGCAGGCTACTTTTTTAACCACGACAGTCCCCGGCGAACGCCCAGGCATATCAGTAAAATGATAGCCAACGCTGTTAGCAATATATCGAAAGGAAAAGAAGAAATGATTGAGATTGGAGATATGTCTGTAAAAAAAGAATGGGGATTCGCCGGAGACATCGTAGAGGCGGTATGGACACTTGTACAACAGGATGATATTTCAGAAGCAGTATTGGGAACGGGCGAAGCATACTCCATAAAAGACTATATTGAAAAATGTTTTGCTGTTATAGGCAAAGACTGGACAAAATATGTTAAGGCGAAGGAAGGTTTCACCGCTGAATACTCTCAACTGGTTTCGAACCCAGCTACCATCTTTTCTTTGGGATGGCAGCCCAAAACTTCATTTACTGAACTGGTAAAACTCATGCTTAACCATGAATAATCCAGCCGGGAAAAATAAAATTTTACTGGTACAGCTTTTCTCAAACGGAGATTGTTTGTATGCCACAACCATCGCCAGACAGATAAAGCAGGACTATCCGGGTTGTCATTTAACCTGGGCCGTTGCCGGTTTTTGCAGAAGTATAATCGAAGGCAATCCCTATATTGATGCAATACTTGAAATAAATGATGTTCCCAAGAATGATGTGGCTGCTTTTAGGAGACTAAAAAAGAGATTGCATACTGAAAAAAGAAGTGGCTTTTGGAAAGAACTGTTTATTACTCAGAACATGGATGAAAATCAGGCATATTATGACGGTTGTATTAGAACAGGTATTTTCCGTTCTTATCCACATCCAGTAACTGTAGATATAACCCCGGTGATAAGACTTACTGAAAAAGAAAAAGAAAAAACTTGTGCTTTTGTAAAAGCACATGACTTGGAAAATTATCAGTACCGAGTTTTATTTGAATTCGCACCGCAAAGTGGACAATTACCAATTACTAAAGAGTTTGCCGTAAAACTAGCTGAAAAAATAGTTGAGAATACTGATATCGCCGTGATTTTATCATCTGCGCTTAAAATTAATCATCCCAATAAGAGGATTATTGATGGCAGCACTTTAACATTAAGAGAAACGGCAGCGTTAACATTTTACTGCACGCATTTAATTGGATGTTCAAGCGGCATTACCTGGATTAGTACGTCTGATCATGCAAAATTACTTCCAATGATTCAATTAGTAAATCCGAATACAGATTGGGTAAATCCGGTAAGCAGAGATTTCCAAAGACATGGTAAATCAACTGATAACATTATTGATTTACTCAATTTAGATCAACAAAATATCATATGCTGCCTTCAGCTATGTCTGACAGATTTTCCTGCTGCAAAACGGAAATACAATGAAATTATTCCCGTTCGGTTCAAAACCACTAAAAAAATCGTATATAACCTCATCTGTTATTTTCAATTTAAAGCTATTATAAAACACATTAAGGTAAATGAAGAAGTGTACGGAAATAATTGGAGTTTTTATAAACAAGTAGTTTTAGCATTCTTGTTTTTTCCATTAACGTTGCTCCGTAATTTTCTTACCAAAAGAATTTTAACGCCATTTAAATCTTAGAATTTAATTAAATGAAGATAGTCGTAAATACACGCTTACTCCGCAAAGATCAAATGGATGGTATTGGCTGGTTTACATATAATACGCTCAAGAAAATTACAAAAGAAAACCCTGATATTGAATTTCATTTCTTGTTTGATTCGGGCATTGATAAGAGGTTTTTATTTTCAGAAAATATCATTCCTCATAATTTATTTCCACCAGCAAAACATGCTTTGCTTAATATCATGTGGTTTGAATGGAGTGTTAAAAAAGTTCTCAAAAAAATAGAACCCGACCTTTTTCTTTCGCCAGACGGAATCCTATGTCTAGGATGGAAGGGCAAACAATACAGCGTTATACATGATCTTAATTTCGTCCACATTCCAGAAGTATTAAAATATAGCAATAGAAAATATTATAATTATTTTTTTCCACGTTACACAAAAAAAGCCGACAGGATAGGAACCGTTTCAGAATATAGCCGACAGGATATTATCAATACTTATAAGACTAATGGAGAAAGGATTGATGTTCTTTATAATGGTATTAATTCGTTTTATCACCCTGTAGACAGTAATATTAAAATACAAACACGCAACAAATATACACAAGGAGAAGATTATTTTGTTTTTATTGGCACCCTTAGCCCAAGAAAGAACATACTAGCTCTCATGAAAGCCTTTGAAATATATAAATCAATAACTAATAAAGCTACCAGGTTGATAATAGCTGGCAGCGGAATGTATAAAACGAATGAATTAGTAGCTTATAAAAGTGAAATGTTATTTGGTAAGGATGTGATTTTTACCGGTCGATTAACTGATAGAGATCTAAATGATGTACTTGCATCCGCTCTAAGTCTTGTTTTTGTTCCGTTATTCGAAGGTTTTGGAATACCTGTTATAGAAGCAATGCAATGTGATGTCCCTGTAATTGCCTCAAACGTCACTTCATTGCCTGAAATAATAAGTGACGCAGGGCTTCTCGTGAACCCTGAAAATATACGCGAGATAGCCGGAGCTATGATAAAAATAGATGAAGAAAAAACGCTTCGAAAAGAATTAATTCAAAAAGGCCGTATAAGAAAAACTTTTTTTTCATGGGATAAAACATCAGATCTTTTGTGGGATAGTGTAAAAAAAATATTATGATTTTATAAAACATCCAAAACAAATCTATTGTTACTACACCAAACTGATTGATAATAAACATTCCCCTCAATCTCTCCTCGCTACTGAACTGGCGCCGCTGCTTTTAATATTGCGGGTTATGCCCTGTCCTTTATAATAGATGTCGCTGGCGCCGCTGGCACTGGCGGTAAGCTCTTTTGCTACGGTGATTTGTATATCGCTGGCGCCGCTGGCACGGGCTTCACAACAGTTGGCAACCAGGTCATAACCCTTTACATCGCTGGCGCCGCTCACTTCTATTTTTACATTTTCCGCCCTGCCACTGATCCGGGAATCTGAACTGCCGCTCTGCTCAAGACTCAGATGATTAACATCCACCGCTCCTTTAAAATCGCTGGAACCTGATATATCCACCTTAAGTGCATCCGCTTTTATCACACCATTTACATAAATATCTGAAGCGCCTGAGGCTGATAGCTTTTGGATTGTTTTAAACGAAACGTAGGCTTTTAAATTTTTACTGCCACTTGTCCATGAAAGCCCTTTGTCGTTATAATGTATCTTAAGTTCCCCGTTTACAACCTCCGTCACGATCCGGTCGCGGTATTTGGTTTCAGCGGCGCTCACTACCACTACTTCCTCGTCGCTTTGCGATAAATACAAATCAATGGAGCCTGAAACGGAAATGGCGGAAAAAGGTCCGTTTATACTCCTGGGCTGGGCATTTTTATCATTTACAAATACTTTCTCGTCCTGAGCGCTGGCTGCAAAGACAAAAGCAGTACATAATGCAAGCAGTAATATTTTTTTCATGCGGAGCTTTTTAAAGATGTTTTTGTTACAGAAGCGGGCATAATATTCTTTTTAATCCCTGTTATCAACCATTGTAATACGGTGACCCGACATAAAAGTTACACGATTTGGAAAATATTTTAAAACTCCGTTAACTTTGCATCACAAACAACCGCGGTTAAAGTTTGTTTTAACCTCAGTGATTCCCGGGGTGTTTTGTTTCGCTTACAGCGGGGCAAGACTGAGATCAAACCCGTAGAACCTGATCAGGGTAATGCCTGCGCAGGGAAGGACGAGTCCTCACATCTCTCCTTTCCTGTTTTTGTAAACCCGGCCAACGACAAGTGAGTGCAGTAAAAACAATATGCACGTCGGCAGCCGATAACAAAAACAGAAATGAAAAAAGTATTTTCGCTATTGATTATGCTGGCAGGCGCAGTTGCAGCTTTTGCCCAGTACCCGCTTCATGGAAAAATTGTAGAAAAAGAGTCGGGGCAACCTGTTGCCAATGCCAGCATTGCCTTATCCGGTAACCGGAATACGCTTTCCGCCGAAAATGGTGATTTCCATTTTAGCCATCTCAAAGAAGGCAGTTATACAATAACCATAAGTTCTATTGGTTTTAAAGCGATCCGGGAAACCATACAGGTTCCTTCATCTTTTCCTGTAAGCATTGTCTTAGAAAGGATTAACCTTATGCTGCAACCTATTGAAATAAAAGGCGTAAGAGCAGGTGAGAGAGCGCCTTTTACGAAAAGCAGCCTGTCGAAAAAAGAAATAGAAAAAGCAAATATGGGTCAGGATCTTCCTTTTGTACTGAACCAGCTTCCATCTGTAATTGTAAGCTCAGATGCCGGCAATGGCGTAGGTTATACAGGCATACGCATTCGCGGCACCGATGCTACAAGAATCAATGTAACGCTAAATGGCATACCTTATAATGACGCAGAATCGCAGGGTAGTTTTTTTGTTGATCTGCCCGATTTCGTTTCATCGGTCAACAGCATACAGGTACAGCGTGGGGTTGGCACCAGCAGCAACGGTGCAGGGGCTTTTGGCGCAACCATTAATATGACCACCAACGAGTTTATCGAAAAGCCTTATGCTGAAAGCAACAACAGTTACGGTTCTTTTAACACATGGAAGAACACCCTTAAAGCCGGTACCGGTTTAATTGACGGGCATTTTACTGTAGATGCAAGACTTTCATCGTTGAAAAGTGACGGCTATATAGACCGCGCCAGCAGCGATCTGAAATCATTCTATTTGTCTACTGCTTACTTCTCCGGGAAAGCCTCGGTAAGACTGAATGTTTTTTCCGGCAAAGAAAAAACCTACCAGGCCTGGAATGGTGTTCCCGAAAGCCTGTTAAAAACAAACCGCACTTACAATTCCGCGGGAACAGAAAAGCCGGGGGAGCCATACGAAAATGAAACCGATAATTACCAGCAGGATCATTACCAGTTGTTTTACAACCAGGATGTAAATGATCGCCTGAGCTTTAATGTAGCGGCATTTCTGAGCCGGGGCAAAGGATATTATGAACAATACAAGGCCTCCGAAAAGTTTATTGATTTCGGGTTGCCCAATATACTTATAGGCGATTCAATAGTAAGCAGTACAGATGTTGTGCGCCAATTATGGCTTGATAATTATTATTATGGTGGCATCTTTTCGCTTCAGTATAAAAATAAGGGAACGCAATGGATAACCGGCGGCGGATGGAACCGTTATGATGGCAATCATTATGGAAAGATCATATGGTCACAGGTGGGTATTACTAAAGACTATCAATGGTATGACCTGGATGCCTTTAAAACAGATTTCAATATCTACACCAAGCTTCAGCAAAAGTTAACGTCTAACCTTGAGGTATTTGGCGACATACAATACCGGAATGTAGGATACCAGTTAGACGGTTTCAGGGATAACCCTGCATTGTTCGTGAACAATACATATCATTTTATCAATCCCAAAGCGGGAATAAGCTACACTACTCAAAACTGGTCGGGTTATATTTCTTACGCTTTAGCCAATAAAGAGCCCAACCGGGATGATTTTGAAGCAGGCGCTGAACAACAACCCAGGCACGAAACTCTGCATGATCTTGAGCTTGGGATTGAACAGAAAAATTATACATTCAACTGGGGCGCATCTTTTTATTATATGAAATACCGCAACCAACTGGTATTAACCGGTAAAGTAAATGATGTGGGTGCATACGTTCGCACCAATATCCCCGACAGTTACCGTATGGGCATTGAACTGCAGGCCAAATGGCAGGCTGCCCAATGGTTCCATGCTTCGGGCAATATTGCTTTCAGCCGCAATAAAGTAAAAAACTTTGTGGCCTGGTACGATAATTATGATGATGGCAGCCAGAAATCTGAAACATATAATGAAAGTGATATTTCTTTTTCTCCTTCCGTGACAGGCGGCGCTGTTATCAATTTTATGCCTTTACAAAATTGGGAGATCAGTTTTTTGGGCAAGTATGCCGGTAAACAATATTTGGATAATACCAGTAATAAGTCCAGAAAATTAGATGCTTTTTATGTGCAGGATTTCAGAACCATATATACGCTGAACAAATTGCTGTTCAGCGAAATTAACCTGGTATTGCAGGTAAATAATCTTTTCAATAAAAAATACGACCCCAACGGCTATACTTACAGCTATATTTCCGGCGGAGCGTTAGTAAACGAAAATTATTATTTTCCCATGGCGGGTAGGAATTTTATGGTGGGAGTAAATGTGAAATTGTAATATCCTGCAAACCATCCCTTACGGTCTGACGCTATGCGTACCGACCGTAAGGGATTAATCTTATCATTTAAATACCAGCGCTCCTAAAGGCGGGAGATGAATATTAATTTCAAAAATTTTATCCTTTTTATCAATCTCAACTGTTTCAACATAGGGGTTAAATACATCGCCGCTACCCCAATATTTTTTGGCATCGCTGTTGAATATTTCTTTCCATTCAAATTTATCTTTCACCTGTATTTTCCAGTCGCGGTGGACTTCTGGTGTAAGGTTTAAAACCACGAGCAAATCATCTTTTGGTTTCTTTCCCTTTCTGCGGTATGCAATTACGCTTTCCGCCCTGTGATTAAGATCTATCCATTCAAATCCGTAAATATTAAACTGGTTTTCATATAAAGCAGGTTCACAGCGCAGCAGCCCGTTCAAATCTCTAACACAATCTTTTAACAGCCTATGACTGTCGTGCTGTAATAAATACCAGTCCAGTTCCGATTTATAATTCCACTCACTCGTTTGCCCAAATTCATCGCCCATAAACAGCAATTTTCCGCCGGGGTGGGTAAACATATAGGAATACAACAGGCGCAGGTTGGCAAATTTCTGCCAGTCATCACCGGGCATTTTATATATCATGGGGCTTTTGCCATGCACCACTTCGTCATGGCTCAGGGGAAGCATGAAATTCTCATCATAGTAGTATATCATACTAAAAGAAAACTTATCCTGGTGATGAAGCCGGTGTATCGGATCTAATTTAAAATAATCCAGTGTGTCGTGCATCCACCCCATCATCCATTTCATTCCAAAGCCCAGTCCACCCTCAAAAGTAGGCCTGCTAACGCCCGGCCAGTCTGTTGCTTCCTCTGCAATGGTTTGTACGTCGGGGAAATCCCGAAAAATGGTTTCATTCAGGTCCTTAATAAAAGCTATGGCTTCCAGGTTGCCATCACCGCCATATTCATTGGGTTCCCATTGCCCGGTTGTACGGGAATAATTTAATTTGAGCATAGAACTAACAGCATCAACCCGGATTCCATCAGCATGATATTTATCCAGCCAATACCTTGCGCTGCTGATTAAAAATGATTTCACCTCTCCTCTTTTGTAATTGAATATATAGCTGTTCCAGTCGGGATGAAATCCCTTGCGCATATCTGCATATTCGTAAGTATGTGTACCATCAAACATAAACAAACCATGTGCATCATAAGGAAAATGCGAGGGCACCCAGTCCAGTATAACGCCTATTCCTTCGCGGTGCAATGCATCTACCAGTTCCATAAAACCCTGCGGATCGCCGAAGCGGGAAGTGGGAGCAAAATACCCAGCGCCCTGGTAGCCCCATGATCCGTCAAAAGGATGCTCCATTACAGGCATAAATTCCACGTGGGTAAATCCGGTTTCTTTTATATAAGGCACCAACCGTTCTTTAATTTGAGCGTAGGTATTATAACTTTCTTCATCGTTCCTATTGGGCCGCATCCAGCTTGCCAGGTGTACTTCATATACGCTCCAGGGCGCTTCCAGCGAATTGTTATATTTCCTGTCTTTCATCCATACACCATCATTCCATTCATATTCCAACGCCCAGGTAATTGACGCCGTAGCAGGTCTTTTTTCCCAATACCAGGCAAATGGATCACCCTTATCCTGCCGGCTTCCTTTATAGCCGTGGATATGATATTTATAAACTTCACCTTTTTGCAGATGAGGAATAAACCCTTCCCAAATGCCAGAATTATCCTGCCGAACAAATAATGGATGCGTTTCATTATCCCAGTTATTAAAATTGCCTTTAACAGATATATAGGAGGCGTTAGGCGCCCATACCGCAAAATAGTAGCCATTGGTTTCCAGCACCCTCACAGGTCTCGATCCAAATAAAGTATACAAACTGTAATGTGTACCCTGCTGAAAATTATTTATATCTTCATCTGTAAATAAAGAATAGTTCCATACAGTTTTTGTACTATCTACAAAATGAATCTCCTCGTATTTTACGTCTGTCACACTATTATGGGGGTTCATCATTTTTTTAGATTTGGTTTCTGATTGTTTAGTTCTTTTGGATTGTGTTCCCTCCGAAATAATTTTGGAGGACTTCTTTTGAGAAGCTTTTGTATGCTTTATGGATTTTTCAGGTTTTGGCATCTTGCTGTATTAAGTATGTGAAGCTATTTTAACTTAAGATTAAAAGTACAGCTTATGAATTTAAAGATAAATAATAGATTTTTATATACTTAACCCCCTTATCCTCTAAATATCGCTTATGCTCCGACCAATTACCTGCTTTTTTGCTATCCTGTGCATTTTATCAAAAACATACGGACAAAAAGCATCCATTACGGGATCAGTTTTTGATACCGCCAATCAAAAGAAACTGCAATATGCTGTGGTTACATTGCTTAACCCTGCCGATTCGTCTATAATCACTTTTACAAGAACTGATAAAGAGGGCAATTTTATTTTGCCCGGGCTCTCTCCCGGAAAATTTTCCGTTGTCATCTCCTACCCTTCTTTTGCCGATTACGTGGATGAGGTACAACTGCAACCAGGTGCTGTTGCCGATATGGGGAAGGTCAGCCTCACTAATAAAAGTGTTCTGCTGAAAGAGATCATCATCAGGCAGAACAATGCCATGCGTATGAAGGGTGATACGCTGGAGTACGCTGCTGATAGTTTTAAGGTGAGAGCTAACGCCAGCGCAGAAGAGTTACTAAAGGCGATGCCGGGGATACAGGTTGACAAAGACGGGAAAATTATTGCACAGGGGCAGGAGGTGCAGAAGGTGCTGGTAGATGGAGAAGAGTTTTTTAGCGATGATCCTACCGTGGCTACGCGAAACATAAGGGCAGACGCGGTGGATAAAGTGCAGGTATTTGATAAAAAAAGCGACCAGGCCGCTTTTACCGGCATTGATGACGGTGAAAAAACCAAAACGCTCAATCTTAAATTAAAAGAAGACAAGAAAAACGGCTATTTCGGTAAAGCCTCAGCGGGTGGCGGTTTAAAGGATAAGTTCAATAATGAAGCGATGATTAACTTCTTTAAAGGCAAAAGGAAAATCGCTGCTTTCGGTACCATGTCCAATACAGGTCAAACAGGGCTTAACTGGCAGGATAGCCGAAAATACGGAATTACTGAAGATAACTTTGAGTACGATGAGAACAGTGGCTTCTTTTACTCGTTTGCTGAAAATGATGCTTTCGAGTTTAATGGTAACGGGTTGCCTAAAGCATGGACCGGAGGACTTCACTTTTCAAACAAATGGAATGAAGACAAACATAATTTCAACGCCAGCTATATGTATAAGAAATTAGATGTAGCGGGTGATGGAGAAACCCGAACCCAATACATTCTTCCTGATACGCTTTATTATATCAACCAGCGCAATGCCAGTTTTTCGCAGCGCGACCGCAATACCCTGAACGGAAAATATGAAATACAACTTGATTCATCTTCTTCGCTGAAGTTCGTGTTCAGCGGGTATAAAGGCCACACGGAGACCAGCAGTATTTTTCACTCCGAAGCGCTGAACGAAGATTCGGGCCCTGTAAATACCAGCAACAGGAAAACCTCTAATAAAAATCAGGAGTCCTCCCTGAATACCAGTATCATTTACAGGAAAAAGTTTAAAAAAACGGGAAGAACCATCACGGCTACCATGGAACAAAAGTATACTGATAATGACTCCCAGGGATATCTTGATGCGATCAATAACTACTATGGAGAGGCTGGGGAAATTTTCCAGAATGACACGATTAACCAGCGCAAGTACAATCACAGCAAACTGTTTACTTTTAACGGGAAAGTGACCTATACTGAACCTATAGGCAACAATAATTACGTGATACTGAACTATGGCATTTCCAATACTACCAGCAGCGCCGACCGGTCTACCTATGATTATAACGATGGCAAATACGATGTGCTTAACCCATTTCTGACCAATGATTATGATTTTCTTGTTACTACTAACGCCGGTGGTGTTGCTTACCGCATAGCCAAAAAGAAATACAATCTTTCTTTCGGCAGCGACCTGGCTTCGCAGGCCTATACACAAAAAGATAATCTTAAAGATTCATCCTTTCATTACAACAGGCTGAACCTATTCCCGAAAGCCAATTTCTCCTATAACTTTAAACCACAAACAAGGCTTAACTTAAGTTACAACGGAAGTACACAACAGCCTACCATCCAGCAGATACAACCGGTGCAGGAAAACAATGATCCTCTTAATATTTTTACCGGCAATCCCGATCTTGAGCCTGCATTCAATCACCGCTTCAATATTTTCTTCAACGACTATAAAGTGCTCAAGCAAAGGGGTATCTTCGCCAATGCAAGCTTTAACCTTACCAATAACGCCATTACCACAAGCAATACGATAGATAGGTTTGGCAAACGCATATACCAGTCTGTAAATACCAGCGGCACTTACAATTATTCCTCTTATATCAGCTACAATATGGAAGTGCCCTCTATTAAAACCAGGTTCTTCGCCAATATTAATACCTATGGGGGCAAAGGGATCAATTTCGTCAACCTTGAAAAAAACGTCACACACAACAATACTTACTCCGCAGGTGTTGGAGGTTACTTCTCAAAGGAAAACAAAATGGGTATCAATCTCCGAACAAACGTATCTTACAATACATCTCTAAGTTCGATCAATGAAGCTGTTCAAACAAAGTATTGGGTATATGGCTATAATATTGACACTTATTTTGCACTCCCTTACAAATTTGATCTCTCCAGCAATGCCGATTTTAATTTCAGGCAAAAGACCAGTGTATTCGATCAGAACCGTAACACTATTATATGGAATGCCTCGCTGAGCAAGCGTTTGTTTAAAGAAACCTGCTCTTTGAAATTTTCCATCAATGATATCCTCGATCAGAACATCGGGTTCAGGCGGGACATACAAAGCAATTTCATTACCGAGAACACATACGCTACATTAAGGCGGTTCTGGTTGGTAAGCTTTACCTGGAATTTTTCTAAAAACAATGCACAAACGCAAAACCCATAACCATGAAACGTAACAGTACCATCCTTTTATCCATATTGCTGGGCATAGTACAAATATCAAACGCACAGTTTATCCTGAAAGGAAAGATTGAGTTTGAAAAAACCGTTAATATCCACAAGCAGATGGACCTGGGCGATGATGGCTGGGCTTCGACCCTTAAAAAACAAACACCGGAATTTAAGCATACCTACTTCAATCTGGTATTTGCCGGAGATAAGACATTGTATGCACCCGGGCGTGAAAGCAATGAGAAGGCCGGTCCTTTTGGTGAAGGTCCGGCTTCATCTAATATGGTATATAGCGATTTTGCAAATCAAAGCACCATAGCAGCCAAGCAGGTGTTTGATGAGTCCTTTCTTATACAGGACAGTTTGCGCAAGTACCGGTGGCATCTTACAAAAGATACCCGTAAGATAGCGGGCTTTGAATGCAGGAGAGCCTTTACCGTTATTATGGACTCGGTATTCGTGGTAGCTTTTTACACCGATGAAATTGTTGCACCCGGTGGACCGGAATCTTTCCAGGGATTACCCGGGATGATCCTTGGTGTGGTTATACCCAGACTGTATACCAACTGGTATGCTACCAAAGTGCAGCTTGAAGAAGTAAAAGAAACTGCTATTGCTCCACCTAAAAAAGGAAAAACCACCAATTATTCCGGAATGGAGAAGACGATACAGGATAGCCTTAAGCGCTGGGGCAAATGGGGTACCAAGTATATATGGCAGATTATGATATGAGACGGGTAACTGGCTAATTCGTTAATAATGTACGATTGTGTAAAAGTTTTTTACGAGCGTATAAATTGATGGCAGCTTTGATTGCATTATATGTATCATGGATTAAATGGCTGGAAGCGAATATGCTTACCTGCCCTTCGGTAAAATATTTTAGCATAGAATGCCCCGGTTGCGGAATACAACGCAGCATGATTGCGCTGCTTAAGGGAAATTTTTCCGGTTCCCTGGTAATATATCCTGCATTGGTGCCACTTTTGCTGCTATGTGGTTATGCCCTGCTTCACCTGAAATATAAATTTTCAGATGGTTCAAAAATTATTATCGGATTGCAAGTGCTTGTTGTAAGTATCGTTACAGCACATTACATTTACAAAATAGTTACACATCAAATTTTTCATTAAATGAATCCACAGGATAGTTCCATATTCGTTCCGCAATCTCAGCGTTCACTACCCAATGCTTCTGCAGTAATGGCACTTGGTATTATTTCCATTATCGGCTGTTGTTGCTATGGCGTTCCTGGTGTGGTGTGTTCAATTGTAGCATTGATCCTGTACAGCAAAGACGCTCAATTATTCCAGGCAAATCCTGAATGGTATACCGCTTCATCTTACAGCAACCTGCGTACGGGAAGAATATGTGCAATTGTTGGATTAATCCCTTCTATACTTTTTCTGCTGTTTTGGATATTTGTAATGATTACCGCGGGATTTGGTATTCTCAGTAACCCACAGGATGTTTTTAACCGGATATAGAGGCCCATTAAAAAGAAATTATTATAAAAACTTCTTAATCCGGACAAATGACCGTAAATTTGGGTCATAAATCAAAAATATGGCTACGCCTAAAAAATATATTATAGAAGATCCTTCTTTAAATATATTGGAAGATCCTGCGGTAACATACGCTGCGGCGGTACCCTCCAGCCCTTTTTTAAACCTGGTTCGCGGTGTACTTCACCTTCTGGGTATTTCAGGGCAAACAACGCCATCACCAATTCGCAATAATGCAGATTTTATCGGAATAATCCGGGAAGGCGTTCCCAAAAAATCACTCGATCACCTCATGGATAATACCGGTTTAACCGTGGCTGAAATTTCAACCATCATCAGAACTTCGGACAGAACCCTCAGAAGGTATACTGCCCGTCAAAAGCTTAATCCTGAGCAGTCTGAAAGAATTATTGAACTTGCCAAGCTCTACAGCCGTGGGGAAGAAGTTTTTGGCAATATGGATGCCTTTAAACAATGGATGAACAGCACCGTAATAGCTTTAGGCAATAAAAAGCCCAAAACATATTTAGATACTTCTTTGGGGATAGACCTCCTGATGAATGAATTGGGAAGAATTGAACATGGAATTTTTGCCTGATGAGAAAGGTATACCGCATCAGTAAATGCATTTATATTGAAGATTTGAAGGGTACCGGCGCTGCAAATTATTCCGGCCGCTGGCACAGTAAAGGCACTTATATTTTATATACTGCTGCCACCGCTTCATTGGCCCTGCTGGAAAGTGTGGCACATATTGCCGGCATTCCTGCAGATGATTATTGTATGCTTTGTATAGAAGTTCCTGAAGATAACATTCTTACTATAGGCATTAAAGATCTGCCGGAAAACTGGTATGCCAATCCATCGCCCGGCTCACTTGCCGCTATTGGCGATTATTTCATTCAGAAAAATAAATACCTGGCATTACAACTGCCTTCAGCCATTATGCCGGAAGACAATAATATCCTTATCAATCCCAATCATAAAGATTTCTCAAAAATAAAAGTGGTGTATAAAAGGATTATCCCCATAGATAAAAGACTTTTGTAGAAACTGCTCATTTCCCACTGAGGATCTCATGTCCTAGTTTATCCCGTTTGGTTTTCAGATATTTTTCGTTGTGGGGGTTTGGATGAATATGTAAAGGCACATTTTCAACTATATCCAAACCATAACCTATTAAACCTACCCGCTTGCGTGGATTATTACTTATCAGCCGCATTTTATTAATACCCAGATGCCGCAAAATCTGAGCACCTACACCATAATCCCTTTCATCCATTTTAAATCCCAGGTGCAGGTTAGCTTCTACTGTATCCATGCCTTCTTCCTGGAGCTTGTATGCCTTCAATTTATTCACCAGCCCTATTCCACGGCCTTCCTGGTTCATGTATAATACCACACCTTTCCCTTCTTTCTCTACCAATTTCATTGCTTCATGTAACTGATCACCACAATCGCAGCGGAGAGAGCCTAATATATCTCCAGTAAAGCAGGATGAATGCACACGAACCAGCACAGGCTCATCCTTTTGCCATTCCCCCTTTATCAACGCCATATGTTCACCGCTGGAAGGATTGTTCCTTTCCCTGAAAATAATGAGCTTAAAATGACCATACTTAGTGGGCATATCTACCTTAACTATTTCTTCTATCAGAGAATCGGCTCTTAACCGGTATTCTATCAAATCTTTTATGGTAATCAGCTTAAGCTGAAATTTCTTTGCTATTTCCTGCAATTCAGGCAGCCTTGCCATTGAACCGTCGTCATTCATAATTTCTACCAGTACCCCGCCATATGGCGCATCAAAACCTGCCAGCCGTGCAAGATCAATGGTAGCTTCCGTATGGCCGGCACGTCTCAATACCCCGCCAGCTTTCGCTTTTAAAGGAAAGATATGCCCCGGCCTGCCCAATTCGACAGGCTTTGTTTCAGGATTGATTAAAGCTTTGATTGTTTTAGAGCGGTCGTGAGCAGAAACACCTGTTGTGCAGCCATGACCCAAAAGATCTACAGATACTGTAAAAGGTGTTTCATGCAAGGAAGTATTGCTGATAACCATCAGATCAAGATTCAGTTCTGTACATCTTTCCTCGGTTAAAGGCGCACAAACCAGTCCTCTTCCGTGTTTGGTCATAAAATTAATGATCTCGGGAGTAGCATTCTGAGCAGCAGTAATGAAGTCTCCTTCATTTTCACGGTCTTCATCATCCACCACTATTACCAGCTTTCCATTCTTTATATCTTCAATCGCACTTTCAATAGTATTGAACATCTTTGAAATTTTGGCAAAGTTACGAATTGGCAGCTTGAACAGACATATACAATTTTGCCGGCAACCCATATATGAGATTTTAGTGATGCCTCCAATTCGTAATAATATGTTAATAATACACAGCCTGTTTTATAAAAGATTGATTTTTCTTTGCAGTGAGAAAAAACATCTGTTATGCAACTAATGAGAAAACTATTTTTATCAGTCATTGTACTGATGGCAACCCTATTGGGGCATAGCCAGGTTACTACCAGCAGTATTACAGGAACAATTTCCGACTCTACCGGTTTCCCACTCGAAGGCGCCACCATTATCGCCACTCATGAACCATCAGGAACATTTTACACCACCATTTCAGGTAAAAGCGGATTCTTTAATGTTGCTTAAAAAGGCAAGTGTAACAGCGGATGGAGTACCCACTTTTACCATGAACACTGTGCAGACAGGCGGGCAAATCATTTTGACCACAACGGCATTCAGAGATGTAACTGCCACTACTCCTACATGGAGTATGCAAATAGGATTGCGTTATATGTTCAATTAACGGATTATACATTCATTAAAAACAAAAGAGACTCCCTTGCAAGATGTCTCTTTTATTTTATACGCAGGTTTTATTACAATTGCGCTCTTCCGGATTATGCAGTGCGCTCTTCATTTCCACATTTTCAAATTTCCCCATTTTCAAATTGTCTTCCCCCACCCCCATTTTAAAAATACCGGCATAGCTTTTGCCCATGTGGCCACATCATGCCTGCCGTCCTTTAGCTCAAGATATTCAATATCGCGTTGCCTTTTATATCCTTTATGTTCCAGTTCCTCTATCAGTCCAATTGTATCATCAATGCAATCAATAATTCCGTTATTATTGCGGTCTTCCGTTTCATCAAGCGTTCCGGTTTCAAAAAAGAATTTAAGCCAGGGATAATAACCGCCCTCCCGTATACAGGCATGCATAATGCGGTCGGTAGCTTCAATATACCCTTCATCAAGCCCCTTCGACCGCCACCAGAATGAACCGCTGAAAACCCCTGCTTTTACAAATTCTTTTGGATGATTCCATACAATATCCAATGCAGACAGTCCGCCTAAGGAAAAACCGGCAAAAGATTTTTCTTTAAAAGAAACAATACCGGTTTGCATGCGTATGAAAGGGAGCAATTCCTCTAATATAAATTGAGTATATAAAGCCGCTTTAGCACCGCGCCCTTTGTAATCTGTAACGAATGCGGTGCCATATTCATTTTTCCGGTCATCACCACAATATATACCCACGCAAAGTAAAGAATGAATTGCATTTTGCCGGTATAAGCCGGAAAGGATGCCGGCCAAACCCAGTTCTTCCATATTTTGACCGTCATTGATGAGCAATAAACTTACTTCATTCTTTTCGTGAAAAGAATGGGTCATAAAAAAATCAACACGCACTTCGCGCTGCAGGTAACGGGAAGGAAGTTGCAGTTTTTTTAATGGTATTATGGTTTCCTTTTTTATCAGCATCAACACCAAATATAATGGAAAGATTTAAAGATAATTTGATCTGGTAAAATAGTTTTTAGCTATCTTACAATGCACTTAACAACCTATTATAAATACCCGGGCGATACCGCACGGAGAAAAAAACAGTATGAAAAAAATCGGAATCCTGCACGGTAAAGAAAGGTCCTTTCCCAATGCTTTTATAGAAAGGATTAACAGCAAAAAGCCTGATGGTATTATTGCCGAATCTGTATCTATTAATAAAGTAATGCAGGGCGAACCAAGCGGGTATGCCGTAATAGTGGACCGTATATCGCAGGACGTTCCCTTTTACCGTGCCTTTCTTAAAAATGCAGCCATCAGCGGTACAGCGGTAATTAATAATCCTTTTTGGTGGAGCGCAGATGAAAAATTTTTTAATAACGCCCTTGCTACAAAAATTAACGTCCCTGTTCCCAAAACAGTAATTCTACCCTCCAGGAATTTACCGGCAGACACATCTGACGAATCGTTTGCCAATCTTGCTTTTCCATTGGACTGGGAAGGAATTTTTAATTATGTTGGATTCCCTGCATACATGAAGCCATTTGCAGGAGGAGGGTGGAAAAATGTATACAAGTTAGACAGCATGGAGGATTTTTTTGATAAGCATGGAGAAACCGGCGAATTGGTTATGCTGCTCCAGGAGGAGATTGTATTTGATGAATATTACAGGTGTTATTGTATTGGTGGCAAGCATGTACGTATTATGCCTTATGAACCCCGCAATCCACATCACCTGCGGTATGTAAGCGATTTTAAGCCATCACCGGAACGATATCAGCTTATGGAAGAAATTGTGCTGCGGCTTAACGAATTTCTTGGCTATGATTTTAATACCGTAGAATTAGCTCTTCGCAACGGCGTACCTTACGCTATTGATTTCTGCAATCCTGCTCCTGATGCGGAGAAAAGCAGCGTGGGTGAAGAAAATTTTGAGTGGGTTGTGGAAACTTCAGCCAATTATGCTATTGAAAGAGCGCAAAACTGCAAAGAAGGATCAGATAACCTTACCTGGGGCGAATATGTGAAGCGGAGTGTAGAAAAGCAGCCATTAACGTAATTTGAAATTTAAGATTTGATATTGATCTGTCGGGAGTTTCATTCGTCTGTACAAGGATGGCTCGCGTGGATTTATGATTTACTTTTTATTAATTAAACTTTATCAATTCGATTTTCCCCGATTGACTAAACGAAACCAACCATATGGCTAATCTGAATTACAAACAATTTACCCTTGGCGTGGAAGAAGAGTACATGGTGATTGACCCCACTACCTTTGAACTTAAAAGCCATGAACAAAAAATTGTATCTGAAGGACAAAAGATCATAAAGGATAAAGTAAAGGCAGAAATGCACCAGGCGGTGGTGGAAGTAGGTACGGATGTATGTGAAGATATAGATGCTGCATATAACGATGTAGGACTGCTGCGTAAAACCATTGCAGGCATTGCAGGCGATCTTGGCTTTGCAATGGGCGCATCAGGTACACATCCTTTCAGTTTGTGGGAAAGGCAGCTTATTACAGATCATATACGTTATCATGAAATTGTAAATGAAATGCAGGATGCAGCCCGGAGCAACCTTATTTTTGGCTTGCATGTGCATGTAGGTATGGAAAGCCGCAGAATGGCTATACATATCGCCAATTCGGCCAGGTATTTTTTACCGCATGTATTTGCGCTCAGCACCAACTCTCCTTTCTGGGAGGGAAGATATACAGGCTTTAAATCATTCCGGACAAAAGTATTCGATAAATTTCCGCGCACCGGCATACCCGACTATTTTGAAAGCATTGAAGCCTATGATAATTATGTAAACCTGCTGATCAAAACCAATTGCATTGATAACGCAAAAAAAATATGGTGGGATCTGCGTGTTCATCCTTTTTTTAACACCGTTGAATTTCGTATTTGTGATGTGCCGTTAACCGTAGATGAAACCATAGCCATTACCGCTTTGTTCCAGGCTATATGCGCCAAGCTTTACAAGCTCAGGATGGAAAACATGAATTTCATACAATACTCCCGGGCACTGGTAAACGAAAACAAATGGCGAGCAAGCAGGTATGGGTTAGACGGGCACCTGATTGATTTTGGCAAAGAAGAAGAAGTAAATACGAGAGTGCTGATATATGAATTGCTTGATTTTGTAGATGATATGGTAGATCACCTCGGATCAAGGCACCGGCTTGGCAATGTGCAAAAAATAATTGATCAGGGCACCGGCGCCGACCGGCAACTGGCTGTTCATGAAAACACAAAAAACCTGACAGATGTGGCAGCCTATATTCATTCTCAGTTCCTGGCAGACCTGTGATAAGCATGATCTTTTATGCCTGCTGCATATTATCTATACACTTCCTGAGGCTTTCTTTCCACAAGGGAATATTCACCCCATAGGTTTCCCTGATCTTTGATGTATCAAGCAGCGAAAAGGAAGGACGTTTGGCGGGAGCCGGATATGCAGTGGCGGGTACAGGATGCAGGATGCAACTGGCTCCGGTCATTTCTTTTATAGCCATTGCAAAATCGTACCAACTGATATTTCCTTCATTGCAGTAATGATAGATGCCCGGTAACCAAAGCTTACTAATGATGATTTGCATAATAGCCTGGGCCAGATCATTTGCATACGTTGGAGAGCCCACCTGGTCATTCACTATATTCAGTTCCTTTTTTTCTTTCATTAAGCGCATCATGGTCTTTACAAAATTACTGCCATGCTCACTGTACACCCAGGATGTGCGTATAATTATAGTTTCCACATTATTTGCTATGGACAACGCCTCGCCTTTTGCCTTGGAAGCGCCATAAATATTCAGGGGGTCAACGTCTGCATCTTCTTTGTAAGGAACGGATGACTGCCCGTTAAAAACATAATCGGTAGAGATGTGTAAAAATTTTGATTGGTAAGCTGTACATGCATCCGCAAGTATTTTAACTCCTTCCGCATTGATAAGAAATGCGCTTTCTTTATCTGATTCGGCTTTATCAACAGCGGTGTATGCTGCGCAATTAATACAAAATTGCGGTCTAACAGCATCAAAAACAGCTTCTGTTTTAGCTTTTTGTTCAACAGGCATATCCTGTTTAGATAAAAAAACAAATTCAAAGCCGGGATAGAATGCTGCAATATCCTTTATGGATTTACCCAGTTGTCCACCAGCGCCGGTTACAAGTATTTTTAATTTGTGCATGGATAATGGTTATCCTTCAAATACAAAACGGTTTTTACAGTCTTTTAATAAGGGATGACCCTGGTCTTTATCGGAAAGTATTGCTTTGCCAGGCGGAATTTTCCAGTCAATATTTAAAAAAGGATCATTGTATGCAATACTACCTTCAGCAGCTTTATCATACAAATTATCGCACTTGTACAATACGGTTGCATTTTCACTTAAGACAGAAAAACCGTGAGCAAAACCTGCAGGAATAAGCAGTTGCAACTTATTTTCGGAAGAAAGCTCAACGCTATATACTTTGCCATAGGAAGGTGAGCCTGCTCTTATATCCACCGCTATGTCTAATATTTTCCCGGTTAGGGTGCGTACAAGTTTTGACTGCGCTTTGGGAGGATTCTGATAGTGCAAGCCCCTGATTACTCCATAGTGCGAAAAAGACTGGTTGTCCTGCATCCATTGATAATCTACTCCACCTTCGTTAAAAATTTTTTCGTTATAACTTTCAAAGAAAAATCCCCTTGCATCTTCAAATACAACAGGCTGAAAAATAAGAAGTCCTGGGAAACCGGTTTTTATAAACGACATGGAAATCTGGTTGTATTACAGTACAGCAAAATACTGTATTTAATATGCATGAAGATACGAATGTTCTTTTATCGCTTTACATATTGGTCTGCATAAAATTGCTGATATTGGCCGGATGTAACAT
Organism: Agriterribacter humi; assembly: GCF_009192765.1. Taxonomy (GTDB): domain Bacteria; phylum Bacteroidota; class Bacteroidia; order Chitinophagales; family Chitinophagaceae; genus Agriterribacter; species Agriterribacter humi. Next base: position 312,621 of record NZ_VOHQ01000005.1, read on the forward strand.
GGTTGATCCATTCCTGGTTCTGAAGGTACCAGTTTACCGTTTTTTCCAAACCTTCCTCAAATTGCAGCGAAGGCTTCCAGCCTAATTCATTATTCAATTTGGTTGCATCAATGGCATAGCGCAGATCGTGACCAGAGCGGTCTTTAACGTATGTAATAAGTTTTTCCGATTCCCCTTTGGGTCGGCCCAATTTCGTATCCATTATAGCACAGAGCAGTTTAACGAGGTCTATATTTTTCCATTCGTTGTACCCGCCAATATTATAGGTTTCTCCTGCCCTGCCTTTGTGAAAAATTGTATCAATAGCCCTGGCATGATCTTCCACCCACAACCAGTCTCTTACATTTTCTCCTTTTCCGTAAACCGGAAGCGGTTTATTGTTCTTAATATTATTGATCATCAGGGGGATCAGCTTTTCCGGAAAATGGTGCGATCCATAATTGTTGGAGCAATTGGATATTACTGCTGGCAATGTGTACGTGTGATAGTAGGCCATTACCATGTGATCGGAAGAAGCTTTGGAAGCTGAATACGGTGAACGTGGATCATAAGGCGTTTCTTCCGTAAAAAAACCGGTTTCTCCTAATGAGCCATATACTTCATCGGTAGAAACATGATAAAAAAGTTTATTGCTATAGTCGTCATTCCAATATTTCCGGCAGGTATTGAGCAATACAGCCGTACCCAGTACATTTGTTTTTACAAAGGCAAGCGGATCCATTATGGAACGGTCAACATGACTTTCAGCGGCCAAATGTATCACCCCATCAAAAGCGTATTTGCCGAATAACTGATCCATTTGTTGTTCATTGCAAATATCGGCATGTTCAAAAATATAATTGGGAAGCCGGTCAATATCCCTTAGGTTTTCAAGGTTACCGGCGTAGGTCAGCGCATCAATATTAACGATGCGATAAGCGGGGTATTTCGTTACAAATAAGCGAATAACATGAGAACCGATAAAGCCGGCGCCTCCTGTTACAGCAATGGTTTTAATATACTGTGCCATTACAAACTCCAATATTTCAAATTTGCAAACTTATTTCTATACAATCCTTTCAGATCGGCAAAAATGGCATTGGGATTGGTAATTCCAAGCAAATATTCCTCCGTCAGGCTTTTATACTCATTATGCGCAACGCCTAATATAACAGCATCGTAGTTCTTTCCGATTGCGGGAGAAAGCGGAAATCCATATTCGTGCTGCAGTTCCGCATTATCGGCATAGGGATCAACAATATCTACGTTTAATGAAAATGCTCTCAACTCTTTTATCATATCAATGATCTTTGAATTGCGGATATCACTTACATTTTCTTTAAATGTTGCACCCATAATCAATACACGTGCGCCGGTTGCTTCTTTTGCATGCTTAATAATATGCTGCACTACCTTTTTAGCCACATATAAAGGCATTTCATCGTTAATTACGCGGCCTGCAAGTATAACACGCGATTCGTAGCCCAGTTCGCTCGATTTATAGGTTAAATAATAAGGATCAACCCCTATACAATGTCCGCCCACCAGGCCAGGCTGAAATTTCAGGAAGTTCCATTTGGTTCCGGCAGCTTCCAGCACTTCATAGGTATTGATGCCCACCATATCAAAAATAATGGATAGCTCATTCATTAAAGCGATGTTCAGATCGCGTTGCGTGTTTTCAATGATCTTTGCCGCTTCGGCTACTTTAATGCATGAGGCTTTATGTACGCCTGCCTTTACAACAATCTCATACGTTTTAGCAATTTCCTCAAGTGATACTGCGTCCGATCCCGATACTACTTTAATAATCCTGGATAGTGTATGTTCCTTATCGCCCGGGTTAATACGTTCCGGTGAATAGCCTAATTTAAAATCAATATTCAGGTTTAAACCACTCAGCTCTTCAATAATGGGGAGGCAATCTTCTTCAGTGCAACCCGGATATACGGTGGATTCGTAAACCACATAATCGCCAGCCTTAATTACTTTACCAATGGTTTCAGAAGCTTTTTTTACCGGCAAAAGATCCGGAACGTTATGATCATCAACGGGGGTTGGAACGGCAACGATAAAGAATTTCGCTTCTCTCAATACATCCAGCGAATTGGTGAACTCAATATCACATCCTTCAAAAGCCGAAGCTTCCAGTTCGTTACTTGGGTCAATGGCCTGTTTCATCATATCAATGCGTTTGGCATTAATATCAAAACCAATCACACTCACACTTTTTGCAAATTCGAGTGCAATGGGTAAGCCAACATAGCCCAATCCTATTACGGCCAATTTAGCCTTCTTGTCAATAATATCCTGGTAGATTAACATAAAAGTTATTTTTTAAATTCCTTGGGTAGTTTATATAATTCCTCTTTAGGTAAAGATTTGAAATAATCATATGTAATTTTCAATCCTTCTGCACGACTTACCTTAGGCTCCCATTCCAATATTTTTTTGGCACGGCCTATATCAGGTTGTCGTTGCTTCGGGTCGTCTGTAGGTAACGGCTTATATACAATTTTCTGATGTGTTCCTGTAAGTTTAATTATTTCTTCAGCAAAATCCCTGAGAGTGATTTCATCGGGATTTCCAATATTTACGGGATGAATATAATCGCTGTACAGTAACCTGCAAATGCCTTCAATAAGGTCGTCTACATAACAGAAAGAGCGGGTTTGCGAGCCATCACCAAATACAGTAAGGTCTTCGCCACGGAGTGCCTGCCCAATGAATGCGGGCAAAGCTCTCCCATCGTTCAGGCGCATGCGCGGACCGTAGGTATTAAAAATGCGGACTATTCTTGTTTCAACTCCATGAAAAGTATGATAGGCCATGGTGATCGCTTCCTGGAAACGTTTGGCTTCATCGTACACTCCACGCGGTCCTACAGGATTTACATTTCCCCAATAATCTTCTGTTTGCGGATGCACCAAAGGATCGCCATATACTTCCGAAGTGGAAGCAACCAATATTCTTGCTCCTTTGGCTTTAGCTAATCCAAGACAATTATGCGTACCTAATGAACCGACTTTTAAAGTTTGAATAGGAATTTTAAGATAATCAATAGGACTTGCCGGCGATGCAAAATGAAGAATATAATCTATATGCCCGGGAACATGAATGAATTTTGAAATATCATGATGATAAAATTCAAATTGTTCCAATGCAAACAACGATTCGATGTTTTTAAGATCGCCTGTAATCAAATTATCCATGCCAATAACATGGTAACCTTCTTTAATAAACCTGTTGCAAAGATGAGACCCTAAAAATCCTGCTGCTCCTGTTACTAATACTCTTTTTTTCATTTCCTTTTTGTTTACTGAGAAATTACCGGCCGTCCTATGCTCTCATAATAAAACCCCAATTCACGAATAGCGTTAACATCAAATAAGTTTCTGCCATCAAAAATCACTTTGCGTTTCAGGTTGGATACAATTTTCAGAAAATCAGGTGTTCTGAACTCATTCCATTCTGTAGCAATCACCAATGCATCGGCATCTTTCAGGCAATCGTACTGGTTGGCGGCAAAAACGATTTTATCGCCTGCCACCTGTCGAACATTATTCATAGCCTCCGGATCATATGCCGCAATGGATACGCCTTCCTGCAATAAAGCATCAATAATTTCCAATGCCGGAGCTTCTCTTATATCATCTGTATTCGGCTTAAAGGCCAATCCCCACAATGCAATTTTCTTCCCCTTAAGATCATCATTAAAATACTTTTTTATTTTGGTTACCAAATGCAGCTTCTGTTTTTGGTTAACCTCCATTACCGCATTCAGTATTTTAAAGTCGTAGCTGATTTCTTCAGCGCTTTTTACCAAAGCCTGTACATCTTTTGGAAAACAACTTCCGCCATAGCCAATACCGGGAAACAAAAACCTTTTGCCTATCCTGTCATCGCTTCCAATGCCGCGCCGAACCATATCAACATCTGCACCCAGCTTCTCACACAACTGGGCTATTTCATTCATAAAAGATATTTTGGTAGCGAGAAAAGAATTAGCGGCATATTTGGTGAGTTCAGCCGAGCGCTTATCCATAAAAATAACCGGGTTTCCCTGGCGCACAAAGGGTGCATACAAGTCGGTCATTACCTTTTTCGCTTTTTCTGAAGATGTTCCTATTACTACCCTGTCGGGCTTCATAAAATCATCTACAGCTACCCCTTCACGCAAAAATTCAGGATTAGATACTACATCAAAAGCCCCTTTGTGACTGTCTTTTTCACCGTTGGAAATAGCAGCACCAGAACTTTCAATTATAGCCTGCTCCACTTTTTCAGCAGTTCCAACCGGAACCGTGCTTTTATCTACAATAACTTTGTATTGACCCGGTTTAAGAATTTTGCCCAGTTCTTTCGCAACACCCAGTATATATTTTAAATCGGCCGAGCCATCTTCTCCCGGAGGCGTTGGAAGCGCTAAAAAAACAACTTCGGCATCTTCAGTTCCTTCAGAAAGGCTGGTAGTAAAATGCAGCCGTCCTTCTTTCAGATTCCGGAGAAAAATTTTCTCAAGTCCCGGTTCATATATAGTAATCTCACCATTGCCTAATTTTTCCACTTTGGTTTTATCAATATCTATACAAGTAACTGTATTACCGGTCTCGGCAAAGCAGGTTCCTGTAACCAAACCTACATATCCTGTTCCTACTACAGCAATTTTCATTTATATCTATATTTATGTAATTAATTAATTAATGTACGATAGTACTTTTTGTGTAATAAAGGCAAGTTGTTCTTCATCTAATTCTGTATGTATGGGCAGGGAAATAACCCTTTCCGTCAGCCAGTCTGTTTGAGGCAACTGGTAAGCTGCTCCGCCAAATGCTTCAAACATCTTTTGCCGGTGCGCAGGTACAGGGTAATAAATCATGGAAGGGATATGATGCTCCGCAAGATATTTATTAAGCTCATCCCTGTTTACATCATTCAAGATCAATGTGTACTGATGAAATACATGGTTGGTATAAGATGCAGTAAAAGGAGTTGTGATTTTAGGCTGGTTCGCAAAAGCTTTATTATAGTAAGCGGCGGCCTTTTGCCTTGCAGCTATGTAATCATCGAGCTTTTTAAGTTTAATATTCAATATAGCAGCCTGTAAAGTATCCAGCCTCGAATTGCAACCTACAACCTCATGATAATATTTTACTTTTTGTCCATGATTGGCGATCATTTTTAACCGTTCAGCCAGTTCATCATTGTTGGTAAACATTGCACCTCCATCGCCGTAACAACCCAGGTTTTTAGAAGGAAAGAAAGAAGTACAGCCAATAGTGCCGATAGTGCCCGTTTTCTTTTTTATGCCATTGGTAAAAGTATAATCGCAGCCGATTGCCTGTGCATTGTCTTCAACCACATGCAGATTATATTTTTCAGCTATCCGCATAATCTCTTCCATATTGGCGGATTGGCCATACAAATGAACCGGCACTATAGCCCGGGTTTTGGGCGTAACGGCTTTTTCAACAGCCTCAGGGGATATACAAAAAGTTTGCGGGTCTACTTCAACAAAAACCGGTTTAAAGCGCAGCAATGCTATTACCTCGGTGGTAGCGATATAAGTAAAGGAAGGTGTAATAACTTCATCGCCAGGCTCAAGCCCAAGGGCCATTAATGCAATTTGAAGAGCATCTGTTCCATTGGCGCAGGGTATTACATGCTTTAATCCTGAATAACCGGCCAGGTGCCGGGCAAAATCCTGAACAGGTTTTCCATTAATAAAAGCACAACTATCAAGCACATTATGAATAGCTTCGTCTACATCTGGTTTGATATGTTCATACTGCTGCTTAAGATCTACCATTTGAATAGGCCGCATATATCTTTCTTTTTTGTAAATGGGTGCAAAAATAGTAAAATATGCATAGGATAAGCAATAGGTATTAGTTTTGTGCCATATTTTAATCATTATAAAAGTGATCACAAAATTTTACAATCTATTCATCAATATATATGGTTTTGCCATGAAAGTCGCTTCCCTGTGGAATCCCAAAGCGAAGCAATGGAAAGATGGCCGAAAGGGATTCTTCGAAAAACTGTCCAAAACACTGGAAAATTTACCCAATGGTAATCCCACCATATGGATGCATTGTGCTTCTTTGGGCGAATTTGAACAGGGAAGACCACTTTTAGAAAAAATAAAGGCACGGCATCCACAGGCAAAAATCATACTTACTTTTTTTTCTCCTTCGGGATATGAAATCAGGAAGGGTTACAAGGGTGTAAACCTGGTATGCTATCTGCCCTTAGATACAGCTTCAAATGCTGCAACATTTGTTAACTATATTAATCCTACCCTGGTACTGTGGGTGAAATATGAATTCTGGCTGCATTATTTGCAGGAGTTAAAAAGAAAAGACATACCTGTTTTGCTCATATCGGGTTTGTTACAAAATGAAAACGCTTTTTACAAATTATACCGCAAAAGACTGCTTGCCTGTTTTACTCATTTTTTCGTACAAACAGAAGCATCAGCTCAAAAATTGGCAGCAATAGGGTTTAGTGAAAATGTAACCGTATCGGGCGATACCCGTTTTGACAGGGTAATTGAAATTGCAGAGGCTTTCGAACATATACCTGCCGTGGCAAAATTTTGTTCGGGGCACAAAGTACTGGTTGCCGGCAGTACCTGGACGGAAGATGAAGAAGAATTGACACATTATGTAAGAGTGAACCCGGATATAAGATTTATTATAGCACCCCATGAGGTTGACGAAGAAAATATAAAAGACCTGCAAAAGGAATTTCCCCGATCCGTTCTTTTTTCAGCTTTGCAATCAAAACCTTTTCATAATGAGGCTGTTAAAGCTTTTGATGCGCTTGCAGGGTCTGCACAGCCTAATGAAGTGATCAATACACTGATCATAGATAATATAGGCATGCTTTCACGCTTATATAAGTATGCCGACATAACATATGTAGGCGGCGGATTTGGTGAGTCGGGACTTCATAATATACTGGAAGCTGCGGTATATGGCAAACCGGTTTTCTTTGGCCCCGTGTATCAAAAGCATTTTGAAGCTATTGAACTTGAAGATGCCGGTGGGGCAATTAGTATAGAAAACGCACTGGAATTAGAAGCCAGGCTGAAAGAGTTATGGGAAAATGAAAATTTGCTGAAAGAAAAAGGAGAGGCTGCAAAACAATATGTATATGCCAGCGCCGGCGCTACCGGTTATATAATGGACTATATTTATAAAAATCGTCTTCTTACCAACTGATCAAATTGCTTCACCGCAGGGTGTTCTTCATTCCATCCTAGTTTCAGTTTCAGTTCACGTAATATCCAGAACTCGGCTTCGGGATAAATGGTAAAATGGTTGATGGTCTTTAGCGATCTTTCATACATCGCTTCGTCTCCCCGAAAAAGCTCTGTAATAAAAATGAACCGGTCATTTACACCAATCGCTTTCTTAATATCCTTAAGTGGTTCTTCTTTTAATTTTTCACCCAGCTCTGTTTTCTGTTCATACAATCTCTCATTGAGTGAGGGTTCTCCTCTGCCCATTACTTCATTAAGCTCTTTTACCTGTGGCTGATGAGACAGCGTGGGCACCTCTTCCAGTACATTAAACGCCGGTGCTGCAACAGATCCCCTATTTCCGGATCCGTTTTTTGATGGCAGCGTTATTGCATCCTCATCTGAACTTATATTTATTTGATCGCTGGTTTCCGGTTTATCATTGCTTTTATCATTGCCCGTTTTACTTGCCAATTGTTCCGTATTGGCAACAGATATACCGCCCGGCATCATTACTGCAATTTTTTTACGTTCAGGAGCATGTTGCTGCTGTTTGAGCAGGAACAGTTCTGTTTGTAACATCTGCGCTACATGAATGATTTGATCCGGAGGAGCATTTTGCTGGTAAAGTTCCTGTAATTTGTTTATTAAAACGCCGATACGTTCCATTTGAATATGGTATTTTTGAGCGTCTGTTTAATTAAGAATATATTATACATTATTTTCGGTGAAGTTACAAACACCTTGCCATAAAATAATCACAAATGTTTACCGAACCGCACATCAAAGGAGAAAGAAGAGGATGGATAGAAGTGATATGCGGCTCAATGTTCAGCGGAAAAACAGAAGAATTGATCAGGAGATTAAAACGTGCAAAGATCGCGAACATGCGGGTTGAGATATTTAAACCTGCAATGGATAACCGGTATCATGAAAACGAAATCGTTTCCCACGATGAAAATTCTATTTTGTCAACACCGGTTGAAAACGCCGGAGCTATATTATCGCCTGCACGCAATGTGGATGTGGTTGGTATTGATGAAGCGCAGTTTTTTGATGATGAAATTTCAACGGTGTGCAATCAATTGGCCCTGCAGGGTATAAGAGTAATTGTTGCCGGGCTCGACATGGATTATTCGGGAAGGCCGTTTGGACAAATGCCCAATTTGCTTGCTGCTGCCGAATACATTACCAAGCTCCACGCCATATGTGTGCGGTGTGGCAACATTGCCAATTATTCGTATCGCAAAACAGCGCATGAGGCACAGGTAGTGATAGGTGAAAGGGATATATATGAACCCAGGTGCAGGTATTGTTATAATTTGGAAGAATGATGCGGGATTTCTGATTTCTGATTTTTGATTTTCTGATTTAGGGTGATAGCAAAAAGTGAATTTTCCATATCTTAGGATATCACGATCTTACGGTCTTACAGTCTTACAGTCTTGCGGTCTTACTTTCACCTCAGATACTGCAACCTGCAACCTTATGGTGAGAAGTGAAACGTGAGAAGTGAGAGGATAAATCTTTCACTTTTCCCGTCTATCGTTTCCCCGTCTCCCGTCTCTCTCCCTGCAACCTGAAACCTCTAACAATCCCACCCCTCCACATACCTCTCCATCCCCTAACTTTGCTGCATGTACAAACACGTCATAACACTTTTAAAAAAAGACCTGCTACTGGAACTCAGGCAGCAATATACTTTTTACGGCGTTTTGCTGTATGTGGCTTCATCCATATTTGTATTATACCTGGCCATACAACAACCCGAAAGCGATGTGTGGAACGGGTTATTCTGGATCATCCAGTTGTTTATCTGCGTAAATGCGGTAGCCAAAAGCTTTTTACAGGAAACCAGGGGAAGGATGCTGTACTTTTATGCCATTGCAGGACCGCAGCACTTTATTCTTGCCAAGTTGTTGTACAATACCTTTATTATGTTGCTGATGAGTTTGATCAGCCTCGTGCTTTTTCGTGCGCTCCTGGGTAACCCGTTGATAAACTTCTGGCAATTTACCGGCATAGTATGTATTGGATCCGTAAGCCTGAGCCTTGTATTTACCATGCTGGCTGCTATTGCTGCAAAAGCACAGCAACAGGCTTCTTTAATGGCAATCATGGGCTTTCCGATCATCATTCCGCAATTGCTGTTGCTGATGCGAATTTCCAAAGCCGGCTTGGGAGAAGCCTTCCAGGCGGGAGCTTTAGCCGATATGGTTTGGCTGCTTTGCGGATTAGACTTACTGGTTATGATAATGGCAATTATCCTTTTTCCATTTTTATGGAAAGATTAAACGCATTGTTCATTCGCTAAATTGATGTAGGTTTGCGGCATTAAATAATAGAAAAAGGATGAAGAAATCCTGGTGGAAGATACTTTGCATCGTTTTATTGATTTACGTATTGCTTGGCGGTCTTTTGATGGAAGTACCCCGAAAAGCCATTTTGAATGAAACCATACGGAATATTTATTTTCATGTACCCATGTGGTTTGGGATGATGACGTTGTGCGGCTGCTCTGTATACCATTCTATCCGTTTTTTGCGAAACCCCGATTTATTAAGCGACATCAAAGCAACCTCGTATGCCTCAACTGGTATGCTGTATGGTATACTCGGTATTATAACAGGTGCCATATGGGCCAATTATACCTGGGGTAAGCCCTGGAGCAACGATATCAAACAAATTGGCGCAGCGATAGCTTTATTGATATATGCAGCTTATTTTGTATTAAGAAATTCCATTACAGATATAGACAAACGGGCAAGAGTAGGCGCAGTATACAATATATTCGCTTTCGCCATGCTGCTGCCTGCATTGTGGATCATTCCCCGTATGATGGAATCATTGCACCCCGGTGGCATGGGAAACCCCGGTGCTGACCCCAGAGACATGGACACGCGTATGCGGATGATATTCTGGCCGGCTGCGGTACCGGGCTTTATACTTTTGGGTATCTGGATCAGCACCATCATCATCCGGTTTCGTAAAATAGAAGATAAAAACCTTTTACATGTTTAATTCATCTGTAAAAAAACCCCTCTTCGCGGTACTATTGTTTGTTGCAGCACAATCTGTTTATGCCCAGGAAAAAGTGGAAATGGCGGATGGATTGCGCAGCAATGGTAAGATTTACGTAGTAGTGGCCGTGCTTGCGGTCATTTTCATTGGATTGCTCCTTTTTCTGATAAACATTGACAGGAAAGTAAGCCGGCTGGAAAAAGAAAATCAAAAACAATAATTTTCTCAGCTTCGGGTTATTATTGCATTCACGATTGGAACCTTAAAAACATTGCTATATGTCTACCCACCAGGAGTATAGTTTCTTCGATGCTGTTTTAGCAAGTTTCGACAAAGCCGCAAAATTCACCGCATGGGATCCCGGAATATTAGAACAGATCAAACAATGCAATTCGGTATACCGGATGCACTTCCCCGTTAAAATAGGCGATAAAATTGAGGTAATAAAAGCTTACCGGGTACAACATTCTCACCATAAAACGCCCTGCAAAGGAGGCATACGGTTCGCCACTACGGTAAACCTTGATGAAGTAATGGCCCTGGCCGCATTAATGACCTATAAATGCGCCATTGTAAATGTTCCCTTTGGAGGCGCCAAAGGCGGTATTAATATTGATCCCAAAAAATACACGCCCTATGAACTGGAAAAAATTACCCGCCGCTATACACACGAACTGATCAAAAAGAATTTTATTGGCCCGGGAACCGATGTTCCTGCACCGGATTACGGAACGGGTGAAAGAGAAATGTCGTGGATATTGGATACATACACCAGCATGAAACCCGGCGAAATTGATGCACTGGGCTGCGTAACAGGAAAACCCGTTACCCAGGGGGGCGTACGCGGAAGACGAGAAGCAACCGGTTTGGGTGTTTTTTACGGCATAAGAGAAATATGTTCTATGCCGGATATGATGGAGAAAGCCGGATTATCTAAAGGTATTAAGGGGAAAAGGGTGATTGTTCAGGGGCTGGGCAATGTGGGCTACCATGCTGCTAAATTTTTCCGGGAAGGAGGCGCTACTGTTATTGCACTGGCAGAACTTGAAGGCGCCATTTTTAACCCCGGAGGATTAAATGAAGAGGAAGTATTTCAGCACCGGAAAAAAGAAGGCACCATTCTTAATTTTCCGGGTGCAACCAATATTCTCCATTCGCCGGATGTGCTGGAACTGGATTGTGATATTTTAATACCGGCTGCACTGGAAAATGTAATTAACGGCGAAAATGCACCCCGTATTAAAGCCAAAATTATAGGGGAAGCTGCCAACGGACCACTCACCCCGGAGGCAGATGAAATTTTTATAAAGAAAGGAATATTGGTTGTGCCCGATATGTACCTCAATGCTGGCGGTGTAACCGTAAGTTATTTTGAATGGCTTAAAAATCTAAGCCATGTAAGATATGGGAGGATGGAAAAGCGTTTTACCGAAAACCAGAACAGTATTATACTCACCCAGATAGAGGACTTAACCGGCAAAGAAGTGAAGGCAAAAGAAAGAGAAATTATTATGCATGGGCCGGATGAAGCAGACCTGGTATATAGCGGCCTGGAAGAAACCATGATTGGCGCTACCAGGGAAATCACAGAGGTTTGGAAAAGCAATCCCGATATTCCAGATATGCGCACCGCAGCCTATGTGGTAGCGATAAACAAAGTAGGTACCAGCTATGCGGAGCTGGGGATATTTCCATAGAATTAAGCGTGCGAATGTTTTTATTTTTTACTGTAGTGAAAATGGAAAAAAATTTTGTCAAAACAATTGATCTCTTATCTTTGCACTCCCTTTACAAAAAGGGATAAAAGAAAGCTCTAAAAAATATTGGGAGCATAGCTCAGCTGGTTCAGAGCATCTGCCTTACAAGCAGAGGGTCCGCGGTTCGAACCCGTGTGCTCCCACATGGTAAAAGGTTTTGATTGTTTAATCAAAACCTTTTTTGTTATATAGTATTTACTATCCGTTATACGAGGATACTACGCAGCGTTTACTAAAGAAAAATAATTAAGCAGGTTCTGTATAAGCTATCCGTATGCCTCTCAATAATCTTTCTTCAGTAGCGGTTTTCATGGTTGGCCCAATTTCTATATGGTACATGTATTTATCCAATATTTTTCCTCCGGCATCAAAGTGATTTATTACTTTTTGAAGGAAATTGTCCGGAACAGAAGTTCCGGGAGAGCAGGCTTCATATGTTACTTCAATCTCACCGGAGGGAGCATGATGATCAATATGATGCTTTAGAATCCATACGGTAATATCTTCGGAAGTATTATTTTTATAATATATTGTAACACTTTTCATAACTGATCCCACCCGCAATAAAATCGGCGCAATCAACATGCCATTGGCTGAGTATCTTCCGTCCTGGTAATTATCCGTATATCCTCCGTTACCTGGCGGAAAGAAAAAAGAGGCGTCAATGTACAGCACTTTGTTTTTACTAATAACAGATACAATGCCCGGTTTCTTTAACGCTTTTTCCTTGACTGAAGAACCTGATTTTTTCAGAGGGCCTATGCTTTTAGTAATTTTTTTTTTAGCAACGCCCCCTTTTTTGTTAACCTTTTTCCCGGTTGAACTTTTTTTTACTGCCATGTTTATTGGTTTTTATGATTTAAAATAAGAAAATACAAAACCTTATATTAGTGGTCAATACCATTTTAAGGTGATATTATATTAGTCAATGCCACCAGTGCTACAAATACGTTAACACCAACTATTGTTACCCCTTGCAAGGAATCTTTCATTCCTGTTCGCTATATTCCTCATTGGTATTTTTACATTGTTATCGGAGCCAGGTTTTGCATTACCATCGCTGTGATATTGCTCATCTATATTATGACATTTTTTTAACCCGTAAATTCAATTGGAGCAAGAATATTGGTGACATATAACACTGGAACGCTCTTGCGATTAGTCTGAAGATATGTTGTATGTTGCGAATATTAAGCGGGCAGAGGAATTTATAGTATCTGTTCGCCACCTTAATTTTAAACCTTCTCCTCCTAATTCAACTGTACCGCCGGCAACCTGTGCAATTGCCCGTCAATTACATTCAATTCTTCAATCTCAAATTCCCAGTATTTGTATAAGGGAGAGCCTGAAAGCTGCTTTTTAACCTCCCTTTTATTTTTAGCCGACATGGTGATCCATATCTTTTGCGATTGAAGGGTAACCACATACTGGTCAATCACCGACTTTTCAATGAGCGTATTAACGTATGCGCGGTGTTCGGGAATAAGGGCCATGAATTCATCATTCATGTGAAACTTTATAGAAACCTGGAATTTTTTCATTGTTTTAATCCTCCTCACCTCACCTTTAATGTCTGGAGCAATTATAACACAAAAACTGTTAAGAGATAGCCATTATATCGTCCACTCCGCAATGCTGTTTACCATTTCTTCCCTGTAAGGCACGGCAACTTTTATATAATTGTCCGTATACCCTTCCATCATACCATTTTTATGGCGGCCTTCAAATAATACTTTGCGGGTTTGCCCGGCATGCTGCCCCGTAAAATATTGCATTTTCATATACGACAAATTACGCAGCGTTTTATTGCGCTCGTGCCTGGTATGTACCGGAACAACGGGCTTAATAGAAAGCGCAGCCGTATTGTCTCTTTCGGAGTAGGTAAAAACATGGAGATAGGAAATATCCAGCCCGTGCAAAAAATTGAATGTGCTGTTAAAATCCTCTTCCGTTTCACCCGGAAAACCTACAATTACATCCGCTCCAATACAGCAATGCGGCATTAATGATTTGATGGCGGCCACCCGGTCTGCATACAATTCGCGTTTATACCTGCGGCGCATCAATCCTAATATGCGGTTGCTTCCGCTTTGCAGGGGAATATGAAAATGCGGCATAAATTTTTTACTGCCCGCCACAAAGGATATAATATCATTGGTAAGCAGGTTAGGCTCTATAGACGAGATGCGATACCGTTCTATTCCTTCTACCTGGTCCAGTTGTTGTATAAGCTGAAAGAAATCCTCGTTTCTTTTTATACCGGAATTACTTGCTGTTTCATTTATTCCAAAATCGCCCAAATTAACCCCGGTTAATACAATTTCCTTTACTCCTTTACCCGCAAGTTCCTTTGCATTGGCAACCACATTGGCAATGGTATCGCTCCTGCTTTTGCCCCTTGCCATGGGTATGGTGCAAAAAGAGCAATTATAGCTACAGCCATCCTGCACTTTTAAAAAAGTGCGGGTACGGTCGTTTACCGAAAAGGAACTGTTGAATCCTGATATTTCTTCAATATCGCAACTGGATATTTTTGCGGAATCGCCTTTGGATAATTCTTTAAGATGAGCGGCTATATTAAATTTTTCTGCGGCGCCCAGTACCAGGTCCACACCCTTTATTCCTGCAATTTCCTTAGGTTTTAACTGTGCGTAACATCCTGTGATAACCACCAGGCTTTGCGGTGATTTGCGCTGGATCCGGCGCACCAACTGGCGGCATTCCTTATCGGCGTTATCAGTAACAGAGCAGGTGTTGATTACATATACATCGGCAATATCCTCAAATGGCTTTTTCTGAAATCCTTCATGCTCCAGCATGCGTGAAAGTGTAGATGTTTCAGCGAAATTAAGCTTGCAGCCCAGGGTATGGAAAGCTACTGTTTTTGAAATATCCATAAGTGGGCAAAGATACTTGAAATGCAGAAAACGAAAGAGGGACATTCCGGGCTATGGCCCTGTTCAATGAAGTATTGTTATTGGTTATTCCCCGGCTTTAGTCCTTTGCCTACAAAAATATTTCCTTTGTATACTTCATCAATTGCTTCTATAAGATCTTCTGCAACGGAATATTTAAACACATAACCCCTCGCCCCGGCGTCCATCATCTTTTTTATATAAACCGGTGAAGTATGAAAAGAAACACAAATCACTTTAACCTCAGGATGATCAAGAGATAGTTTTTGCGTGGCTTCAATGCCCGAAACGGGCTTCATATTGATATCTATCAGCACAATATCCGGCTGTAATTCCTTTACTTTTTTTATAGTTTCTTCCCCATTGGTACATGTTCCTACCACATTGATGTTTTCATGACTTTGAAGAAAGAGCGACCAGGCATTTCTGATTTCGGGATGGTCATCGGCAATCACAACTTTAATCATGTCTGGTGTATTTAGGGTAACTATTACACAATAGTCGTATAAATACGTAGAAAAGTTCCCATCAGACAAAAAAAATATAGAAATTTCTTTTTTTTATTATCAAAGATCAATGATCTGCCCTAAACCAAACTCAGATCCAGTACCTGCTGCATGTTCTTAACATAGTGAAATTTCATGCCTTTAATAAAATCTGAATTGATTTCCTGTACATCTTTTTCGTTTTGCCAGCACATTACCACCTCTTTCATGCCTGCACGTTTGGCGGCAAGTATCTTTTCCTTTATACCGCCAACGGGCAATACCTGACCACGGAGGGTAATTTCACCGGTCATTGCCAGGTAAGGTTTTACTTTGCGCCCGGTAAGCGCCGAAGCTATGGCTGTCATCATGGTAATGCCGGCGCTGGGTCCGTCTTTCGGCACCGCTCCTTCAGGAACGTGTATATGAATGTTCTTTTTTTGAAACGACTCAGGATCTATACCATATTTACGGGCGTTGGACTGAAGGTAGGTTAATGCCGTTGTGGCGCTTTCTTTCATCACATTACCCAGGTTGCCCGTTAGTTTCAGTTCGCCCTTACCATCGCTTTGAGTGGTTTCAATGAATAGTATATCGCCTCCAACATATGTCCAGGCCAATCCAACCGCTACTCCGGCCATATTGGCTATCTTATATAGATCGTTGCTATACCTTGCCCTGCCCAATATTCTTTCTACATCTTTTGCAGTAAGACTGGGTTTTAGCTTTCCCTTTATAGCATATTCTTTTGCTAAGGAACGCATAATGGAAGCCAACTGCCTGTCTAACTCCCGCACCCCGCTTTCCCTGGTATAATCTTCAACTATTTTTTCCAAAACACTATCGCCCACCTTTATATTTAAGTTCTTTAACCCATGTAGCTCTTTTTGCTTGGGAAGAAGATGCCGTTTGGCGATCTGTACTTTTTCTTCAACCGCATATCCGTTAAGGTCAATAATTTCGAGCCTGTCTCTCAATGCCGGCTGAATATGCTGAATATCGTTGGCGGTTGCGATAAACAACACCTTACTTAAATCATATTCGAGTTCAAGGTAATTGTCGTAAAAAGTATGGTTTTGCTCGGGATCCAATACTTCAAGTAATGCAGAAGATGGATCACCACGGAAGTCACTTCCCACTTTATCTACCTCATCTAAAATAATTACCGGATTACAGGACTTTGCTTTTCGTATAGACTGAAGGATACGCCCGGGCATTGCGCCGATATAGGTTTTACGATGTCCCCTGATCTCACTTTCATCGTGCAAACCACCCAGGCTAAGCCTTACATATTTCCGGTTCAGGGCCGCCGCAATACTTCTTCCCAAAGATGTTTTACCAATGCCCGGAGGGCCTACAAAACAAAGGATGGGACTTTTCATGTCGCCTTTTAATTTTAACACTGCCAGGTATTCCAGCAGGCGCTCCTTTATCTTATTCATTCCATAATGATCCCGGTCAAGTATTTTTTTGGCTTTCCCAAGATCATAAGAATCTACTGTTCCCTCATTCCAGGGCAGTTCCAGCATCAGGTCAAGATGATTATATACGACAGAATAGTCCGGCGTGGAAACATGCATGCGTTCCAGCTTTTCTATCCCTTTCTTAAAGGCTTCTTTTGCAGCATCCGGCCATTTTTTAGCGTCCGCTTTTTTCTGCATTTCCCTTATCTCTCTTTCATTAACATCCCCACCCAGTTCTTCCTTTATGCTTTTTAATTGTTGCTGCAGAAAATATTCCTTTTGCTGTTTGTCTAATTCTGTTTTGGTACGGTTGGTTAACTGGTTTTTTAATTCCGCAAACTGCAGTTCCCGGTTAAGCAGGTGCATTAATTTTTCGGCCCTCACTTTTATATCATTCATTTCGAGCAGGTCCTGCTTTTCTTTTAAATCGCTGCTGATATTGCTACTAACAAAATGGATAAGGAAGGAAGGGTTTTCGATATTCTTTAAAATAACCGAAGCCTCAGAAGGCATATTGGGTGAAAGGAGGATGATTTGCGCCGCAAGGTCTTTTATGGAGCTTACCGTTGCCGCAAAATGCTGGTCATCGTCAATATTAACTTTATCTTCTTCCAGCAAATGTATAGCAGCCTTAAAATATGGGTCTTCAGCTATAATCTTCTCTATAGCAAACCTTTTACGTCCTTGGATGATGATGGTTGTTCCTCCGTCGGGCATTTTTATGAGCTTGATTATTTTTGCTACCGTACCCGTATTTTCAAGGTCATTTACAGTTGGGTCTTCTACCGTACTGTCTTTTTGTGCTACAACGCCTACCAGTTTGTCAGTCCTGTATACATCATTTACAGCTTTTATAGACCGGTCTCTACCAACGGTTATAGGTAAAACCACTCCCGGAAATAAAACAGTATTGCGCAGGGGCAACAAAGGCAATTCGGATGGAATGCTGATCTCATCTGTATTTTCAGCTTCATCTTCATTCAAAGGGATGATGGGCATAAACTCCATTTCATCTTCAGGACGCAAAAAAATATCGCTTCTTTTCATAATCTTCCATTCAAAAGTCAATATGACATCTTTTCAAAGCTAAGGCGCTTTGAAAAGCTTTGATACTACGTTGGTCAAGTATAATGCCAGTAAAAAAACAAAAAATCCGGATGATTGCATCCGGATTCTTCAATAATTATTTTTTTATTCTTTTAAAGGGCTATTCCTACCCCCAACTGTACCGTTTGACTTTTCCAGTTATCGCGTTTGTCTATATCATTAATATTGGCTAACCCAATTCCATATCTGCCGTATACCCTTAATTTTAATATATTCACCTGTGCGCCTCCCACCATTGAAAAATCTCCATTTTTAAAGGCTTCTTTGCCGTTTTCAAGGAAGGTGCTGTGTTTATTCATGAGAATGCTGAATTGCGGACCCGCCTGCAGGGTGATGAATGAAACAGGCTTGTAAGAAAGCATCAGCGGAATACTTAAATAATTCAGCTTTACATCTTTTAATTCATTTGCTGATACTTTATAAATATCCTCAAAATCGCTTGATGTGGTGGTATTGGTTTGATTAAACAATACCTCAGGTTGAATGCCCCATTTTGGAGAAAACATAATTTCAGGTGCAACGCCGAAATGATAGCCCAATTGAAATTCATCCTCAAAAGATTTGCCTTCCAGCTTGCCCATATTTGCGCCGGCATGGATGGCGAGCTTAATTCCCTGTGCAAATGAAGATGAAGATGAAGCGATAAAAAAGAAGCTTAAAAAGGCTCCGAAAAAAATGATACGTTTCATACGAGGAGTTTTATTTCCTTAAATCTAATCCAATATAATGCCATCTGCAATAAAGGCTTCAGAGTAATTTGTTAAGTAAACGTAAGGGAAATGTTATATAGGTTTCAGGTTACAGGTTTCAGGTCTCAGGTTTCAGGAACTTTGCCACCCTGTAACTTGTACCTTGCACCCTGTAACTTGTACCTTGTAACCTGTACCCTCTACACCAGTTCAATCAATGTAATCTCCGGCAAAATACCCACCCTTCCGGGATAGCCTATAAACCCATACCCGCGGTTGATGTACAATTTTTGCTTTTCCTCTTCATACAATCCGGCCCATTGCTTATACACATATTGTACGGGGCTCCATTTAAAACCAGGCAACTCCACTCCAAATTGCATTCCATGTGTATGGCCACTGAGTGTAAGATCAATATCGCTGTATTCGGGCCTTACCTGTGCGTCCCAATGACTGGGGTCGTGACTCATTAAAATTTTAAAAGGATATTTTTCTGCTCCAGCGTATGCTTCATTTAATTTACCATACTTTGGAAAGTTGGCTTTGGCTCCCCAGTTCTCTATACCCAATAAAGCAATTTGCTGTCCCTGCTTTTCCAGCACCACATGCTCATTCATTAATAAGCGCCAGCCCATATTTGCCTGCATCTGCTTTAATCGCTCAAGGTTTTGCTGTTTCTCATCTTCACTTGACCATTGCCGGTAGTCGCCGTAATCATGATTACCCAGTGTGCTGAATACGCCCATGGGCGCATTTAACCTGGCAAATATTTCAGTATAATCATTCATTTCACTGGCATGATCATTTACCAGGTCGCCGGTAAAAAGAATAAGGTCCGCCTCCTGCGCCATAATCATTTTAACACCATGCTCCACAGCCTTTTTATCGGTAAAACTTCCGGAATGCACATCGGAAATATGAACCAGCTTCAGCCCCTTGAATGCTTCGGGAAGATTGGGAAAATTAAGCTTCACCTTTTTTAACTGGTAGCGGTATTTGTTAACAAAGCCATACATCATTGCTGCCATCAGTCCTCCGCCAACCGCCAGCCCTAACCAACTCATAAATACCGATCTTGAAATACCCGCTCCTTTAAAGGGCTCTCCCTGCACATACTGGTAAAACAGTTTCCCTCCTCCCCATTGCAGCACCCTGCGTAAATCATCTGCCACCAAAAAAATTACAGTCAGCGCCTTGGAAAGGAATAAGCCTATAATAATGGCCATCCAATAGGTTCGGAAGTTTTTTGGCCAGTTATCTAAATTAATATAGGGCATAACAGCAAGTGTTATAACAACCACAGCGCTTACCGCCCAGTATAATCCGTAAACGATAAATTTTATCTTAGGCGTTGCTGTTTGTGCTGTAAGTTTTACGGCCTGAAAAACATACAGGTCAATCAACAGTATTATTATTATAAAGATCCATGAACCCGAAAAACGACGCATATTGCTACATTAAATTCAAATATAAAATCCGAAGCCGGAGTACCAAGCACCAAAAAACAAATCACAAGAACCAAATAAAATTCATATGCCAAAGTCCGAAGCCGGGGCAAAGCACTAAAAAATAAAATTCAAAAAACAAATAAAATCTAAAATCCGAAGCTGGAAGCTCGAAATTCGAAACCAAATACAACTATAAACTACAAATTAAAAAATCCCGGCCCCCATACAACAGTACCAAAAATAAAAAGCAACAAACTCAAAACTGGAACGGATTCCCTGTAACCTGAAACTTGCAACCTGTATCGTCAAAACCGTATAAAATCCTCTAACTGCTCATCAATCATTTTTAATGTTGCCTCATCTTCAATATCCTTTTCACCATTTAATAATTTGTTCACCACCGATATAGGCAACTTATTGTGATGAACATTCATTTTAAGATAATGCAATACGCCTGTAAGATGCTCCATTCCCCTCAGGTTGCCTGCCCTTCCTGTAGACACACCGGTTAGCAGCGCTTTTTTGCCCCACCATACTTTTTCAATGTCGGTATTGTCTATCATAGCCTTTAAAACGCCCGGAAAACTACCGTTATACTCGGGGGTAACAAAAATAAATTTCCGGGAAGGGATGAGTACTTCTTTTTCCAACAGCCTCAGCCCGTCGTTCCTGTTATTAACATCTATTCCTTCCAATGAAATAAACCTGGCCGGTATTCCTTTCTTTTCAAGTAAACGCAGGTATTGTTTTGCCACTCTTATGGTATTACTTCCGGGGCGGTTGGTACCGGAAATAATAGTATATATATCTGAATGCATCTTAATATCGGCTACTGTGAATGAATTGTTCAATGAATATTATACCGAAACTGTATTTTTGTCAACATGTCACTGTTGATTCAGCCATTTATTCAACAAAGATAAACCTGTTTCAGCCATCAACTGAATTCTGAAACGGCATAAATATATATGATGCGTTTTACATATTACGGGCATTCTTGTTTTGCAGTACAAATAAAGGGTAAAAAAATTCTGTTTGATCCTTTTATAACGCCCAATGCATTAGCAAAAAACATTGATATAAGCCAAATAGCCGCCGATTATATCTTCCTTTCGCATGGTCATGAGGATCACGTTGCCGATTGCATAAGCATTGCAGGAAGAACCGGGGCTAAAGTAATATGCAGCTTTGAAATTCATATATGGCTTAATAACCAGGGAATAACCAATACCCATCCTATGAACACCGGGGGTAAATGGGCCTTTGATTTTGGAGCGGTGAAATGTGTGGTGGCCCAGCATTCCAGCGGATTACCAGACGGTAGCTACGGCGGAAACCCTATGGGTTTTGTTTTTACCAGCGAAGAGGGCAACTTTTATTATAGTGGCGATACCGCCTTAACGTTGGATATGCAACTGGTTCCTCAATATGCCATATTGAACTTTGCCGTGCTGCCCGTAGGTGATAATTTTACAATGGGTATAGAAGATGCCATTCAGGCAGCGCGTTTTATACAATGCAACCAGGTTATCGGGGTTCACTATGATACTTTTGGTTTTATTAAAATTGATCATGAAAAGGCAGGGAAAGCGTTTTCAGACCAGGAAATGAAGCTGCATTTATTACAACCTGGTGAAACCCTTGACATTTAATGAAAAACAGCAGAAATAATAATTTACATTTGCCATTTGGCAAAACCGGAAAGCATTTTTAGTATAATAATATAGGTAAACAACACATGGCAAGAATTATAGGTATAGCCAATCAGAAAGGCGGGGTAGGAAAGACCACTACGGCTATTAATTTGGCCGCGAGTTTGGCGGTACTGGAGAGAAAAACACTGCTGGTAGATGCTGACCCACAGGCAAACAGTACCACAGGAGTAGGTTTTGACCTGCACAATGTACAAAAAAGCCTGTACGATTGCATGGTAAATGAAACGCCGGCAAGAGAAACCGTATTAAAAACCGAGATCCCCAATTTAGATGTAATTCCTTCGCATATTGACCTGGTGGGCGCTGAAATTGAAATGATCAATTATCCCAACAGGGAAAATGTGCTAAAATATATCCTTGATCCTATCAGGGGTGATTATGAATTTATTGTGATAGACTGCTCTCCTTCTTTAGGATTAATTACCGTAAACGCTTTAACCGCCGCCGATAGCGTAGTAGTGCCGGTACAGGCAGAGTTTTTTGCATTGGAAGGATTAGGGAAATTGTTGAACACGATAAAAATTGTGCAGAGCCGGTTAAATCCGGAACTGGTGATTGAAGGTATTTTAATGACGATGTATGACGGTCGCCTGCGCCTTTGCAACCAGGTAGTAAACGAGGTAAGGCATCATTTTGAAGAAATGGTTTTTGATACTATTATCCACCGCAACACCCGTTTAAGTGAAGCGCCAAGCGTGGGCAAACCTGCTATCTTATATGATGCGGAAAGCAAGGGATCTATTAATTATCTCAACCTTGCCAAAGAAGTTTTGCAACGCAATAACATGACGAAAATATCACAGGACGAAAGAATCTTAACTCTTGACAATGAGCAGCACTCCAAACAATAAAAATAAAAAAGAAGCTTTGGGCAAAGGAATACGCTCCCTGTTGCAAAGCATTGATGCCGACTTAAAAACCACCAGTGGCGATCATTTGAAAGGAGGTGTGGTAGAAAAAGTTACCACTACCATACGTGTTCCTGTTGAGCAGATTGAGGTTAACCCCAAACAACCGCGTCACCATTTTGATGAGCAGGCTTTGAATGAACTGGCCAACTCGATTAAGCTGCACGATATTATTCAGCCCCTAACGGTTTCTAAAACAGGCGATAAATACCGCATCATTGCGGGTGAAAGAAGGTGGCGGGCAGCTAAAATTGCGGGATTAAAAGATGTACCGGTATATATCAGGCAGGCTAATGATCAGCAATTGCTGGAACTGGCCTTATTGGAAAACCTGCAGCGTGAAAACCTTAACGCTATTGAAATAGGGATCAGCTATAAGCGTATGATGGAAGAACTGGAATATACGCAGGAGCAGGTAGCCGAGCGTATGGGCAAAGAAAGAAGCACGGTAACCAACTATATCCGTTTACTAAAACTTCCACCGGATATACAAATAGCTGTACGCAACAATACGATCAGCATGGGGCATGCCCGTGCCATTGTAAATGTTGATACCGTTGATCAGCAATTGTTTATTTTTAATGAAATTAAAAGCAAAGGTCTGTCTGTGCGGCAAACAGAGGACCTTGTAAGAAAATTATATAAAACCTCTGCTGTTAAAAAACCGGTAAAAGCAGTGCTTCCCGCTCCTTTCAGGAAAATTGAAGATAACTTAGCCTCTCACTATGGTACGCGTGTAAAAATGCAACACAATAAAAAAGGGCATGGCGCCATTACCATTGAATATTTTTCCATACAGGAACTCAATACCATCCTGGAAAAAATGAATGTTCCGGCTGTTTAATGCAATCACTACTATGCGTCAGCAATACATGCTATTGATATTTTTTTTAGCATTTTGTGTACAATCTGCCTGTGCACAAAACGATACCGTTATCACAAAACAAATGGCTGACAGTAGTATAATAACGTCTGTACCCGTTATTAAGGATACCGTACCGAAAATCGCACCTGCCGATACATCAAAAAAAAGAAGCCCTGCAGGTACGGCGGCGCTCCTTTCTGCCATATTCCCCGGTGCAGGACAGGTTTACAATAAGAAATACTGGAAGCTACCTCTTGTTTATGGTGCCTTGGCCTTCCCCACTTATACATTTATTGACAACCTCAAATGGTTTCAGCGTACGCGGTATGCCTATAATGTTTTAGCAAATAAAGACACTGGGAACTATAAAAATGTTTATGTTCAGTTGCAACCATTGGTGAACCGCGGGGATAAGTCAGGACTTCAGAATTACCGCAATGAATTCAGAAGGAATGTAGATTACTCCGTATTAGCCTTCATTTTGATATGGGGGTTGAATGTAGTTGACGCTACCGTGGATGCCCATTTGAGAGATTTCAATATTACGGATGACCTCAGCCTGCAGATTAAACCCGGTTATATGCCTGTTGCCAACACTGCAGGAATAGGCATCGTACTTAATATTGGTAAAAACCATGTCAACCGGCTTTCCCCGGCCCGTTAAATCTGTTTATCTTTGCCGCCTGAATAAATAAAATACAAGATGAAAATAGCATTGATAGGTTATGGTAAAATGGGCCACGCCATTGAAGAGATCGCCATTCAGCGCAAGCACAGCATCGAATTAAAAATTTCAATTGACAATACGGAAGATAATACAGTTGACAATATCAGTAACGCCGATGTGGCTATTGAATTTACAGGCCCCGACAGCGCTTTTGACAATATCAACAAATGTTTTGAAGCGGGAGTGCCGGTAGTATCGGGTTCCACCGGTTGGTTAAACCGCTATGAAGAAGCAGTATGGAATTGTAAAGCGCAAAATGGCGCATTGTTGTATGCCAGTAATTTTAGCATAGGCGTAAACATTTTCTTTGAGGTCAATAAAAAACTGGCGCAATTAATGGCTTCCCAGAGAGAATACAATGTTACCATAGAAGAAACCCATCACACCCAAAAAAAAGATGCACCCAGTGGCACTGCCATTACGCTGACTGAACAGATACTGGCGGTTAGTCCTTTTAAAAAGCAATGGGTTAATAAAGAAACGAATAAAGCATCAGATCTCCAGATCATCAGTAAAAGAATTGATCCGGCGGCAGGAACCCATCGTATCCGGTATCATTCGCCAACAGATGATATTGAGATCATTCATACGGCACATAACCGTTCGGGTTTTGCTTTGGGCGCTGTGCTCGCCGCTGAATTCATATACGGGCAACGGGGTGTATTTACAATGAGCGATGTGCTTGGACTGTAAATGAACGAGTTTAACAGAAATCCAGATTTTAAAATTATATTGCTGTTTGTTTAAAACCCGTTAGGATTATGCTTTCTAAAAAAACCCAGTATGCTTTTAAAGCACTCATGTATATGGCCCAGGTTGAAAAAGACGGGCCCATCCTTATCGCAGAAATTGCGAGGAAGAAAAAAATACCACTCAAGTTTCTTGAAAATATACTCCTGGAACTAAAAAAGGGTGAGGTGTTAGACAGTAAGAAAGGCAAGGGCGGGGGCTATTTTTTCAAGGAAGCACCGTCAAAAATCCACCTGGCAAAAGTAATGCGTTTGCTGGATGGTCCTATTGCCCTGCTTCCCTGTGTAAGTCTGAACTTTTATGAGCGATGTAAAAACTGCGATGAAAAAAACTGTGGACTGCGCGATACGTTAATCATGGCAAGAGACGCTACATTAAGAATTTTAGAGAAAAAAACAGTTGCAGACCTTGTATAAATGATAGTAATATGCTGTACATGCACAGAAAGGTGTGTGCGTACTAAATTGCAATTAACCTGCCGCAATGCTATGCACCATCAAACTTCAGTTCACCTTCCCTGGTTTGTATAATCAATTCCTGCTGTTTTGATGCTTCCACCCTGCCAATTACCCGGGCATCAATACCAAATTGGACCGCTGCTTTAACGATAGCCTCCGCATCTTTTTCAGATGTATATACTTCTAACCGGCAGCCCATGTTAAATACCTGGTACATTTCGCGGGCAGGAGTATTGCCTGCTTTTTGAATAAGATCAAAAATAACGGGAGGTAAGAAAAGGTTGTCTTTTATGATCCTTACGTTTTCCGGTACATATTTCAGGCACTTGGTTTGTCCTCCGCCGCTGCAATGAATTAAACCATGAATCGCATCGAAATGTTCTTCCAGCAAAACTTTCAATACCGGGGCATAGGTGCGGGTAGGCGACAAGAGCAATTTTCCGATGGTAATTTCTTTTCCATCCACATTACGTTTATCTGTCATTTTGTGCTCACCAATATATATTACATCTTTATTCAGAGCCGGTTCAAACGTTTCGGGGTATTTTTCCGCATAATATTTACTCAATACATCATGGCGTGCACTGGTTAATCCATTGCTGCCCAACCCGCTGTTGTATTCCGTTTCATAGGCGCATTGTCCGTAGCTGGCGAACCCTACAATTACATCACCCGCCTGTATCCCCTGCCTGCCGGCAGGCAGGTTTTCATTGGTGATGAGCTTTTTCTTTGGCCAGCGGGAAGTCATTGTGCCATTTACGGCAATCGTTCTCACCACATCACCCACATCCGCCGTTTCTCCGCCTAAGTAGTGAATATGTATACCATATTGTTTCAGGTTGTCGAACAATTCCTGTGATCCGTTAATGATCTGTTCCAGCACTTCGCCGGGAATACGTTTTTTATTGCGGTCAATGGTTGAATTGAACACGATATTATTGTATACACCAACACACAACAAATCATCGAGATTCATAACAATCGCATCCTGTGCAATGCCCTTCCACACCGAAATATCGCCTGTTTCTTTCCAGTATAAATACGCCAGTATACTTTTGGTACCAGCACCATCGGCATGCATGATATTTACATAATCCTCATCCCCACCCAAAAAATCGGGATACATTTTACAAAATGCTTTTGGGTACAAACCCATATCCAGGTTTTTAATGGCCGCATGTACTTCTTCTTTCTGTGCAGATACCCCTCTTTCATTATATAAGCTCATGATATTTTTTTAAACCGCTGCAAAAGTAAATATTCGCCGTGCAATTATCAATTATCTGTTAGTTTTGCAGCCCGGCGGGCACAACGGGCTCAGCGATCAATTGTTTGAGTTTCGTACCTGCATTCCATAATAATGTCAACAGGCTTGAATTAAAAGAGGAATTTACCCTGCAAATACATCACAACATATCGAAACTTCCCGCTTTTAACAATGCTGTAGTAACCATAGGTACTTTTGACGGGGTGCACACAGGGCATAAACATATTCTTAACCAGTTAAAGACCGAAGCCTCACCCATATCCGGTGAAACCGTTATCATTACTTTTCACCCGCATCCCAGGAAAATTGTTTCACACACCCACGAAGTGCGGCTTTTAAGCACCTTAGAAGAGAAAATTGAAATATTGTCGAAGGAAAGCATTGATCATCTTGTGATCGTTCCCTTTACAGAAGCATTTGCCGAGCAAACTGCTGAATCGTATATAAAAAATTTTTTAGTTAAGAATATCAATCCGCATACCATCATTATTGGTTACGACCACCGCTTTGGCAAAGACCGCGCCGGAGACTACCTGATGCTGGAAAAATATGCCGAGGAACTGGGATTCAGTGTAAAAGAAATTCCCGAAAAAGTGCTCAATGAAATAGCTGTTAGTTCTACCCGCATCCGCAAAGCAATAAGGGAGGGTGATATCGAATCTGCCAATGCCCTGCTGGGATATGATTATTTTTTTGAGGCAAAAGTGGTGGAAGGTAACCAATTGGGCCGCACCATTGGCTATCCCACAGCCAATTTGCATGTCGAAAATCCCGAAAAGTTAATACCGGGCAATGGCGTGTATGCAGCAGAAATAAAAATTGAAGAACAGCTCTTTAAAGGGATGATGAATATCGGTTTTCGACCAACGGTTGATGGCAGCAAAATGGTGATTGAAGTGAACATTTTTGATTTTAACCGCGATATTTATCATACAGGAGTAAAAGTATATGTAAAATACTTTTTGAGGCCCGAACAAAAATTTAACGGGCTGGATGCATTGAAAGCCCAACTGGAGCGGGACAAAGAAGTGGCAATTCAAAAGTTAGTCCAATGAACAGCGGTTGCTAAAAACCGTGCCGATATCGCCATCTCATCCAAGCACGGTTATTAAAGCCGGATTTGCCATAAAAATCCTTACAAAGAAGAACGTTGTGGCTTCGTGGCGTTACTTCAACTACGCTGCATTCCCCGTAATGTATTTCACCAGCGTTCTTTTGGCAACCGGTAATAAGGTTTCTTCCAAAGGAAAGCTCAAATCGGTTTCAATACTATATACCGCAGGGTTGGGCAAATCTGTTTTACTCCTGATCAGTTCCGTTTTTATGTGCTCATAAGTATTTACGATTGTTCTTTTCCATTGAGCAATGAAGGATGTTTTAATGCTGCGGTATTTCTCGTCGTGCTTTTCAAAAATACTCAACCGGTACTGGTATACATTGGTTTGATGATATGATCCGTTGCAAAGAAAGAAGTATCCTTCATTGTTTTCCAGCGGAATAATACCTACCGGAAGGATATTCAGCTTTTCTTCTACAAATTCGTATATCCCAGCCCCGTCTTTAATGGTAGCGCTCATGCGGTTAACCGCATATTGGATAATATCTTCCAGCTCTTTCATCATTTCATCATCTTCAACAATTTTTTCATACAGCAGTTGCAGCTTATCCATATTTACATGCGTAAATTTTTTAGGAAACTGATCCTGTAGCATTTCCTTGTTGTGCTTAAAATGCAGGATATTGTTGTGATGAAAAATAATGTCGGATAACTGCGGGTACAATTTATTTTGTGTAAACTCCTTGTGTATTTCCTGGAGATAAGCCAGCAGGGTATATTTTTTCAGCTCAAAATCAATATATCCTTCTGCAAACCAGGTATGAGATAAAGTCTTCATAATTGTATGGGTTAGTTTACCGAATTTAAGAAAAATACAAAAAACTTCCAACCAACTATAAGTAAAAGATCATCGTAAAAAGCAGCATTCCCTTTTTTAACATGCTGCTTCATATCCGCATAATAATTCAGCTGCCGTTGCCAAATGGTAACGGTTATATTGCCGCGCTTATTTTAAAAGAGGAGTAAAATTTAAACAAACCCGAATAGCGTTGCCAGAAGTCTGCACCTTGTGCCTGTAACATGAAACCTGTAACCCGCAACTCAAAAGCTTCTGTTCACATCAAAGTTTTCCATTTCGTTCGCTACTGCAGTAAGAAATGTAGCGCCCAATGATCCGTCAACTATGCGATGATCGTAGGAAAGAGAGAGATACATCATATGACGTATGGCTATACTGTCGCCCTGTTGGGTTTCTACTACAACCGGGCGCTTTTTTATAGCGCCTATTGCCAGTATGGCTACCTGGGGCTGATTGATAATGGGCGTGCCCATTAAACTACCAAAAGTTCCTACATTGGTTACGGTAAACGTTCCGTTTTGGGTATCATCGGGCCGAAGGCGGTTATTGCGGGCAGCGTTGGCCAAACGGTTTACTTTTTTAGCGAGTCCTGTAAGGTTCAGCATATCTGCTTCCTGTATAACCGGTGCTATTAGATTACCGTTAGGCAAAGCGGTAGCCATACTTATATTGATATCCTTACGCACGATAATTTTATCACCATCAACACTGGCATTGAGCCAGGGATATTTTTTAATGCATTTAATGATGGCTTCAATAAACAAAGGTGTAAAAGTTAACTTCTCCCCTTCCTGCTTTTCAAAATTCACTTTCACTTTTTCTCTCCACAATACCATATTGGTTACATCGCATTCAGTAAAACTGGTTACATGTGCACTGGTATGTTTGCTGTCTACCATATGCTTTGCAATAAGCTTACGCATACGGTCCATTTCAATAACTTCTACATTCCCACCATAAACCGGTTCCGTAACTTCTGCGGCTTCTTCAGGCTGAATGGCAGTAGTAGCTTGCTGAACAGCGGAAACCGCTTGTGGCTGCTCAATGGCTTCCGGAGCCGTGCCTTCTTTTTTGGCAGCAATCCATTGAAGGATATCTTTTTTGGTAACCCGCCCATCATTTCCGGTGCCGGGTATTTTTTCCAGGTCCGATAAATTTACGCCTTCATTGGCGGCAATATTTAAAACAAGCGGAGAATAGAACCGGGCGCTGCCCGTTTTAGGTGCAGTGGTATGCGATGGCTGATAAGGCACTTCTTTTATTCCTGTTTCATCCCTTATTTCAGGAGTGGCAACCGCAGTGGCAGGAACTTGTTCCTCAACGCCATTCTCCGACCTGATCTTTGCGATAACGGTACCAATGGGCACTACATCATTTTCATTATAGAGCAGTTCTTCAATTACACCTTCTGCTGTAGATGGCACTTCACTGTCTACTTTATCCGTAGCGATCTCCAACACGGTTTCATCCATTTTTACATGATCGCCCGGTTTTTTACTCCAGTGTAAAATGGTAGCTTCCATGATACTTTCGCCCAACTTAGGCATTACCAGGTCAACTATCGCCATATCAGAATTTTAATGATCGTTAAGGTTCAAAGGTAAGTATTGCTGTTCAAATAGAAACCCATAGAAACATATGTGAATATTTTTCTAATAACTCTTTCCGGCATATCATTATTGCCCATGCATTATTTCAATAAAATGCCCTCTTCAACCATTAGTTTCCGCAAAAGATTTAAAGCATAATATGCCGTCATTTCAATATTACGGGCCCGGTTGTGCCGGAAATTAAATTGTGCGGTAATAATATTATTCCGGCTACCCGCCGCTATCCATACGGTTCCTACCGGTTTTTGCGCTGTGCCTCCATCAGGCCCCATTATACCCGAAGTAGCCACCGCGTAGTCTGTATTCATTTTTGCTATAACGCCACGCACCATTTCCTTTACGGTATCTTCACTCACGGCGCCAGCAGATACGAGCGTGCTTCTTTGCACACCCAGTATATTTTCTTTTGCTTCATTGGCATAACTCACCACACTCCCTTTGTACCAGGCAGAGGAGCCTGCCACCGAAGTAATGAGATGGGCAATGTATCCTCCCGTGCAGCTTTCAGCCGTAGAAAGTGTTTGTTTGCCTTTTTGCAGCATTTTTCCAATTACCTGCGAAAGCGTAGTGTCTTCCGCTGCTACCAGCCATTCGGCTACCAGCGTTTTTAATTTCCCAAACTGGCTGTTTAACGTTTCCTGCAACCTGCTGCTATTGCTGTCGCTCCCGGTAATGCGCAAACGCACCATTCCATAATTGGGCAGGTAGGCTAATTTGAGATGATCAGGCAGTTGCGATTCCCAGCCTTTAATGGTTTCCGCGAGAAAGGATTCGCCAATGCCAAAAGTAAGCAGGGTACGATGATCTATAAAAGGGAAAGTAAAATACTGCTGCAAATGCGGAATAACATAATCCGTCATCATTCCTTTCATTTCATGCGGTACGCCGGGCATGCTTACAAAAATCTTTCCCTCTTTTTCAAACCACATGCCTGGGGCTGTTCCTCTTTTATTGGGAATAACGGTGCATTTATCCGGCACTTCCGCCTGTTTAAGATTGCGTTCTATAAGCGGATGATTCAATTTTTCAAAAATAGCTTTTACATTCGCCAGCGCTTCTCCATTAATAACCAATGAAGCGCCAAAATATTCGCAAAGCACCGGCTTGGTTATATCATCAGCGGTAGGACCCAGTCCACCTGTTATAAGAATAATGGGCGTATCCCTGCTCTCTTCATCCAATGCCCGGATAATTTCTTCTTTATTGTCGCCAACCGACACTCTGCGCCTTAGCCATATACCCGTTTTATTCAGTTCCTGCGCTATCCATGCGCTGTTGGTATCTATTACCTGCCCTATCAGCAATTCATCGCCAATGGTAATAACAGAAGCATTTATTTTGAGTGTATTATTAAAAGGATCAGATATTTGTGCCATCATAAATTTCCTGCAAGGTAAGGGTAAAGCCAATGGTTTGAATAGTGAAAGAACCTTCATCTATATTTTCAAAAGCCCACGCATTGCCGGACTGCCTGCGGGAAACAATGACGGATAGCTTGAGCGCATCAATCATAATATATTCTTTTAACGAAGGTATCTCACGATAAAAGAAAAATTTTCTTCCTTTGTCCATGCTGCCGGTGGAAGGAGAAAGGATTTCAAATATCACCGAAGGATTTAGCAGGGTATCAAATTTGTCGTCTTCCAATTGAGGTTCACCGCATACAATTACCGCATCAGGATACATATACGAATCATGTAAGGGGGTACTAACACGCATATCGGAAGGAAGCATATTGCAACGATTCCCTTTCAAAAAAAAACCCACTTCCCGGTACAAGTTCATGGCAATCCTGTTGTGCCGCAAACTTGCGCCGGCCATGGCAATAATGTGCCCGTCATAATACTCACTCCTGTTTTTGGAAGCCCTTTCCGCCTCCAGGTATGCTTCAGGTGAAATATAGTTGTATTTTGGCGCGGGCTCTTTAACTTCATTTTCCATACTATAAATTTAATTATTCCCGGTTTAGCGATAAATATTTTTTATTATGAGAAGAACAATCGGAAGTTTCAACCATATGGCTGTGTTGTATATCCTTGCAATGGCGGTAATGTTCCCTGCAACAAAGATTAGCGCGCAAACGGTTACACAAAAACTGCAAAAAGCATTCCTCCGGTTCGAAGAAGACAGCCAGTTGACACATGCCATCAGTTCATTGTATGTAATTGACGCGAAGAGCGGGAAAGTGGTATTTGATAAAAATAGACAAACAGGGCTGGCTCCGGCCTCTACTCAAAAAATAATTACCAGTACCACCGCTTTTGCTTTGCTGGGACAGGATTTCAGGTACAAAACAAAATTTGGCACAGGCAACAACACATTGTATATTTTACCTTCAGGAGATCCAACATTGGGAAGTGAGCGGTGGGAAAATACAAAAGCCAACAAAATACTGGAACGGATTATTGAATCGTTCAGGCAAAAACATTTACATATTGATTCAATCTCTGTTGATAACAAAGGGTGGGCATTTGATTATATCCCCGATGGCTGGATATGGCAGGATATAGGAAATTACTATGGCGCCGGATCTGAAAAATTAAACTGGCGCGAAAATCAATATGATCTGCTGCTGCAATCGGGGAGCAACATAGGCGACCCTGTGCGGATAGCAGGCACCAATCCCAAGTTATTTGGCTATGCTCTTCGTTCGATGGTAACCGCTGCAGCCCGGGGAACGGGAGACAATGCATATATCTATTTCCCCTTAAATGATACTGCCGGAATTGTTAAAGGAACGATTCCTGTTAACGAAAACGGGTTTGGCGTATCTGGCGCTTTTCCTTCCGGCGCCAAACAGTTTATTGCTGAATTAACAGACCAAATGGCAAATGCAGGAATAACGGATCCTTCGTTTGAAGCAAATAAGGTTTTTGACGGGAAAGCTGACGCCTATACAATTCTTCATACAGAAACATCTCCCCCGCTTGATTCCATCATTTACTGGTTCAATAAAAAAAGCATTAACCTTTATGGTGAAGCATTGTTAAAAACAATGGCGTATGAAAAAAAAGGATATAGCGCCACAGATACCGGCATAAACATTGTAAAAAATTTCTGGGAACAAAATGGAATTGATCCTGCAGAAATAAATATGGTGGATGGCTCCGGGCTTTCGCCATTAAACCGGGTTACTACCCATGCGCAGGTTGAAATACTGAAATATGCTCAAAAGCAAAGCTGGTTTCCCGCTTTTTATCAGTCATTACCAGAATATAACGGCATAAAAATGAAAAGTGGCACTATAAGAAATGTGAAAGGTTTTACGGGATACCATACCGCAATAGATGGTAAAACCTATATTTTCTCTTTTTTAGTGAACAACTACAATGGTTCAGCATCTGCTTTAGTACGCAAAATGTATAATGTGCTCAATATATTGAAGTGAACGGAGGTGTCAGGTTTCAGGTTACAGGTTACAGGTTTCAGGTTACAGGTTTCAGGTTTCAGGTTACAGGTTACATGACACAGTCTGTGTATGCCTAAAATAGGTTGACAAAAAACAGTCACTTATGCGGCAAGTTAACTCAAAATTAGAAATCCGTGAGCATCGGATTTTCTCTGAGGAATTAAAAAAGAAAGCGATTAAGGAATTAGTAA
>NZ_VOHQ01000006.1 GCF_009192765.1 Agriterribacter humi
TAATTGTTACTGTATAGGTGCCGGCAGTAAGACCACTTGCAGTTGCTGCTGTACCACCGCTGGGCGACCAGCTATAGCTGTAAGGTGCTGTGCCACCGCTTACGGCAACACTCGCCGTACCATTGCTGCCCATGTAACAGCTTACATCTGTTTTAGAAGCAGTAACTGAAAGTGCTGTTGGTTGGTTAATGGTCACACTTTTTGTAACCTGGCAACTATTAGCATCGGTAATTGTACAGGTGTAGGTACCCACTGCAAGGCCGCTGGCAATTGCGCCGGTTCCGCCGCTGGGGCTCCAGCTATAAGTATAAGCGGGTGTCCCTCCGCTTACGGCAACGCTCGCCGTACCATTGCTGCCTGCGTTACAAGACACATTGGTAGCTGAAATGGTAGCAGACAATGCGGCTGCCGGTTGTGAGATTGTAAAGTTCTTTGTAGCCGTGCAGGTTATGTTATCGGTAATGGTTACCGTATAGCTACCTGCCGAAAGCCCGCTGGCTGTAGCTGCTGTACCACCGCTGGGCGACCAGCTGTAACTATAGGGTGAAATCCCGCCCGAAGGGGTAACAGTAACGCTGCCCGTACTCGCTCCATAGCAGGCAATATTCGTCTGACCGAAAGCTGAGCTTATATTTGATACGGTAAGTGTACCGGCATTTGACGTTGCAGTTCCTGAGCCGCTGGCTACACACCTGTATTGGTTGCTACTCATTCCCGCGGTAATTCCTGCAAGGCTAAGTGTACTTGTTGTAGCACCGGAATATGCCCCTCCATTTGAGATGTTACTAAAACCAGACCCGGTGTTTTCCTGCCATTGGTAACCGGTAGCATTGGTTGCCGTTACCGAAAAAGTAGTATTGGACAATGCGCACACTGTACGGTTGAGAGGATTGGCTGTTATGGCTGGTGGTGGGCTTGCTGATGCAGGACCAACCTGTATATTGTTTACTGTAATATAAGAACTTATTCCGCCCTGTTGATACATCCGCACCTCATCCACATTTTTAAATATCGCAGAAAGCTGATCCTCCTCTCTTAATTGAACATATGTTCCATCTATATTACCGCTAAACGTTATACTTCCGAGAGAGATACCATCCCTGAATGCCTGCAATACAAAAGTGGTACCACCTTCCCAGTTTCCCCAATCATGCGCATCAATGGCTTTGAGATTGAATTCAGCACCATCGCCGGAACGGACAGACCAGCCATAATGTGCATTGACGGAGCCGTAAGTAATGATAGCAGGATATCCCGACCAGCCGGGTTGGGTTTCATCGTGATATTCAATGGGATCGGCCGTTAATTTTGATCCACCACTGTTTATAGGAAGTATATTAATATCAAAATCACTTATAGCAATAGAACCTCCTTCACCGTCCGATGCAACATTATCACTAAAACCACTATTATTTGAGAAACTGATAACCGGGTTTGTGCTTAATAATGCTCCCGGCACCGCAGTAGTGGTACCATAGCTTGTACCATCTGAGTTGATAGCATAAGCCCTGTAATTACTTGTGCCGGCGGAGACCGGAACATGATTTACCAATGAAAAGCCGTCTGTGCCATCTTCGTTGATGCGAACAACAGCGATATCGCCTGCCGAAAGCGTAGTTTGTGCAAGTGACGCTTTGTGCATGACAATGGCGAACAGGAAAATGAGTGCGATTTTACTTTTGAACCATAGTTTGCTGATACAGGCATAGAACAGCCCGTAGAATGAACGGGTAGGGTAAGGATTATTCATAAGAGATTGGGTTGAACCATTGTATGGTTTACTGAAATAATTTTCTTCTCAAAGAAAAACAACGGCTAAAACAAGATTAGGACATATTTATTTTGATGCAACGGTGATTTATTTACCTGTTAGGAGTTTATGCTTATGCGGGGTGTAAAATACACCTACGGATAATATTATTCATTAATTCAATTGTGCCACACCGTTAGGTAGTCGCTCCTTAAAACGATAAAGCCGGGAAAAAATACAGATACTTTTGTTCGGGAGAATCGTGCCTTGCGGAGAAGTATGAAAGAGGTGTCGGACGCTTGGGTTCAGCATCTTCAAAGCCCGTAGCAGGTACTGCGCTGATCTTGTAGCTTTGATAACGACACTTAACCGGAGCAGAGCCGGGACTTTAGGCAATAAACAAGGGCAATTCCGGTTCGCGAAAGCAATACTGATGGCCAATAACATCACCAGGGTCTACTGTTAAGTAAAGCAAATTATGTTTGTATGAAAAGTGAGAGCCTACCCCCATCCGACTGGTGTCATCCGGGCGGGCGGCTGAATGCCATTCGGACGGGGATAAAGGTGAAAGAAGTGTTTGACTTTTTCACGTTTGACAAAGCACTACCTCCCATTTGCCCGCAATACAGTTATTTCTTTCTTCACCTGGTCGTCATAGGTTTTTTTTACGATATAATGCCATTGCCGTTCGGGCACATCTACAAAAAATACATCTCCTTTTTTATGCTTGCTCACAGCGTCCTGGAATTCTTTAGGCATCATCATTTCGCCGAAAAACCAGTCGGTATCGCCGCGGGTTTTATTCCCATCCATAGTATACTGGTCAGAAAGATCCTCAAAGGAAACACCTTCGGAATGTTTTTGCAGGATAACTTTTTTAAGGCTGTCAACTTCAGCCGGAGATAATGAGAAGCCGTCGAGAAAAATATAATTTGCCCGGTAGTTGGTTGTTTCTGTTCCGTCTAACACCTTATACGTAACATAACCTACTGAAAAAATATCCCCTTTATTCTGCTTCAGCAGGCGCTTGTCAATAAGCGTGGTATCTTTTCCAAGTGTGAGGTAGAGCAGGGTAGGTTTGAGCGCCGGATTAGCATCAATGAATTTTTGCGCTTCCTCTTTTGTGCCGATCTTTTCAAATTGTTCTCTAACTGTTAATTGTGCAAAAATGGGTGTGGAGAAAAGCAGGAATAACCATGCGAGACTAGCTTTCATATTTTTATTTTTTGTTTGGGTCCATTAAAAAAGTTGCCGGTATTTTGTTTTTATAAACGACGAGGTACAGCCTGATGAAGATACTATTTTTTTACAGTCATTCAATGGTGTGTAAGACCCGGACTTTGGAGAAAACTGTTAATGTTACCATTAATATTTCAATATGCTCATAGCATTCACAGGATCGCGATGACAGAAATTGCCTGCTCCGGATTGTTAAGCGCATTATCTTTATAATCTACAAGTCGGGAAAATTAATTGCTATGGAAGAAATCCTCTTTATCACTGTTGCTTTTGTTCTTGGCTATATATTTTTAAGATTCGGACTCCCGCCATTGCTGGGCTACCTTGCCGGTGGATTCCTGCTATCGGCTTTTAACTATAGCAGTTCGCCTGCCTTGGATCAACTGGCTCATGTGGGAGTTATATTCCTGTTGTTTACACTTGGACTAAAGATCAGGTTAAAGAATTTTCTTCAGCCGGAAGTGGCTGTATCGGGATTATTGCAAATTGCGATCAGTGTTGTTGTGCTCTCAGGCTTTTTCTTTGTGATCGGTATTTCAGCAGGGTTTTCCATGTCGCAAACCATCCTGCTGGCCATCCTTCTTGGGGTAGCCAGTACCGTTGTTGCCGCCAAGGGTCTTGAAGATAAGGGCGAGCTTGATTCCTATCATGGCCGGTTAGCGATTGGTATCCTCGTTATGGAAGATATTATTTTGATCGGCATCCTCGCTTTTACCGGTCTTAAAGCGCCATCACCCTGGGCGCTGACCTTGCTGTTGCTGCCCTTGCTTAAACCGGTTGCCGTATGGCTGCTTCGTTCCATTAAAGACGCGGAGTTGCTGATGTTGTACGGCATTTTTATGGCACTGGTGGGATCCTACCTCTTCGATACCGTACACCTTAGTGCGGAACTGGGCGCCTTTTGTTTTGGTGTGCTGCATGCGGGAGAAGAAAAATCGGATGAAATGACGGAAAAATTATGGGGACTGCGTGAGGCCTTTCTTATCGGGTTCTTCCTTAAGATAGGGCTTACAGGAACCCCGGTTTGGCAGGATCTGTTTTATGCTTCGGCGCTCGTACTGTTCCTGCCGTTCAGGGCAGGCGTTTTCTTTACGATCCTGACCGGTTTTCGGCTGCGCGCCCGTACTGCTTTTCTTACCGCTACATCCCTGGCGAGTTTCAGTGAGTTTGCACTCATAACCGGCGCCGTTGCCATTAGTGCCGGATTGCTGCCGGAATCGCTGCTTATCACAATAGCCACAACAGTGGCCCTATCTTTCCTGGTAGGAGCGCCCGTTAACAAAAAGGCTAATTTTATTTACAACCGGCTACAGCATTTTTTAGAACGTTTTGAAAGGAAAAAAGCACGCAGCGATGCAGAACCCAGTTCTATAGGCATTGCCAATTTCATTGTGGTGGGAATGGGCAGAACGGGTACGGCTGCATACGACTATCTGTCTAAAAGTGGCAAAAAAGTAGTGGGCTTTGATACCGATCCGGGTGTGCTGGAAAAGCACCGCGCCCAAAAACGAAGAATATTATACGGTGATGCCAGCAGCACAACGCTCTGGGAAAACTTAGATATAGATGAACTGCAGGGTGTAGTGGTTGCTATACGCGAAGAGACGGCTAAGCTCAATATCATCGAAACGCTTCGTAAAAGAGGATTTGTTGGAGCTGTCAGTGCGGTAACTGAGTCGGAAGCGCAGTCCGCGATATTAAAAGCCGCCGGCGTTAATACACTGTTCAACCCGCTTGTGCAGGCCGGCACTGAACTGGCAGAAAGAGTAGTGATGTCAAGATTACCCGTAAACCAGGAATAGATGTTTCGAAACTTATCTGGCTCTACAACAAAACGGCATTGGCAGGTTGCGTATTTTTTTGTAAGAGGTGAGGAGAGACAAAGGATAGACAAAATCCCCTCGTTTACTTCTTCCTCTCACCATTCACTTCTCGCTTTTCACGTCCCCACTTCTCACTTCCCACTCCACATATTCCCATAGCCGGCCGATTACCTTTTTATTGCCGGATCTGTAAATTCCTCTTTTCGCAACACGATTTCCCAATTGAGTAGTGTGTTTTTTTTTCCTGCACATATTTTTGCCTTGTCTCAAACAAACCAACGTAAAACAAAATGAAGAAAATTAATATGCTTATGGTTGCGGTGTTAGTACTGCTCACAGGTATTTCCGCGCAGCCTGCAACCGGCTATATCAAAGGAAAAGTTACGACAGCAGATGATAAACCGGCCGAAGGTGTAACAATACTTTTAAAAAATACGGTGAAGAATGCAGTTGCTGATAATAGCGGCAATTTTGAAATTAAAAATATTCAGCCCGGCAGTTATACGCTTGCCGTAAGCCTTGTGGGGTATAAAGATGCGGAGCAGGAAGTAACTGTTGAGAACGGGAAAGCCACAACCGTATCTTTTCAGCTCACATTATCAAACAGGGAACTGAATGAAGTGGTGGTAATAGCCAACAGGAACAGCTTTAAAACCAATCGCACCTCCAACTCCCTGCGGCTGCAAAGCCCCATCTTAGAAGTGCCGCAGAATATACAGGTAGTAACAGCCAAACAGATCAGCAACCAGCAGATATTTGATATGCTGGAAGGGGTAACCCGCAATGTGAGCGGCGCCAGCAGGGTGGAGCACTGGGATAATTACGCGCGGATAACCATGCGGGGAAGCAATGTGGGCGCTTTTAGAAACGGGATGAATGTATCTACGGCATGGGGCCCTTTAACGGAAGACATGAGCATGGTGGAAAGAATTGAATTTGTAAAAGGTCCTGCGGGGTTTATGTTGGCCAATGGCGATCCCAGCGGCTTTTATAACGTGGTAACCAAAAAGCCCAGCGGCCGTAACAAAGGAGAAGTGGGCATATCAATGGGCAGCTTTGACCTTTATCGAGCCAGCCTTGATCTCGATGGGAAATTTTCGGAAGATGGAAAATTATTATACCGCATCAATGTAATGGGCCAGTTAAAAGGCTCGCACCGGCAGTTCGATTTTAATAACCGTTACTCTGTTGTGCCCGTACTGAAATATTTAGTAGACGATAAAACATCTGTTACTTTAGAGTATACACACCAGTTTTCTGAAGTGAATGTAATTGGATCCAACTATTTATTTTCCAAAAAAGGGTATGCAGACCTTCCCCGCGATTTTACTACAGCCGAAGCCAATCTGGCACCTACTAAAATGAATGATAAAAGTTTGCTCGTGATCCTTGATCATAAGCTCAGCAACAACTGGAAAATTACCGCGCAGGCTGCCTATTTTAATTACCAGCAGCAGGGAGCATCATTATGGCCGCAGTGGCCGGTAGCTTTTGATCCGCAGAATGATAGCATATTGTACCGGGGTATGTCTATATGGGATGTGCTGGGCACGAGTAAAATAGGGCAGATGTTTGTTAATGGTGAAGTGCAGACGGGCGCCGTATCGCACAAAATACTGGCAGGGCTGGATATGAGCAATAAGGAATATTATCACGACTGGAACCAGGGTGGCGCACTGGGAGGTGAATTTAATATTTACGCTCCTGCATATGGAAATGCCACCCAGCCGGTGTTCGACAGAACCAAAAACATCAGGGAAAGAGGTGTACGGTATTACGATGGGTATACCGGTTTGTATGTGCAGGATGAACTGGGCTTTTTTGACGATGCATTGCGCCTCACTGTAGCCGGCCGCTATACTACCCTTAAAACCGGCGATGTGTACAGCGGGGATTTTAAGAGCAGCCGGTTTACGCCGCGTTTAGGCCTTAGCTATTCGATAGATAAGAATACAGCCGTTTATTTTGTAAAGGATGCATCTTTTTTAGAAAATTTTGGGTCCGACTGGCAGGGAAAAAGTTTTGATCCTATTACAGGCGGAAATATTGAAGCGGGGATAAAAAAAGACTGGGTGAATGGCAAATGGAATTCCGCCGTTTCGGTTTACCAGATCACCCGGAATAATGTGCAGACTACCGATTTTGATCACCTAAATCCCGCAGGTGGTTATTATACCCGTCAATCGGGTCAGCAAAAAACGAAAGGAGTGGAGGTTGATATAAGAGGACAGATCGTAAGAGGGCTTGATGTGATCATTAACTATGCGTACACGGATGCCAAAGTGACCAAAGACAGCGATAAAGAAGTTATCGGCACACAGGTTGCCGGCTCCAGCCGTCATATCCAGAACGCTTGGCTGAACTACAGGATGGACAGGGGAGCATTAACCGGCTTTGGTATTTCAGTGGGCTACCAGTACCAGGTAAAGCGTTCTCCCTGGTATGTTTTTGATAATTCGAAAAACAGCCTGCCCGATTACTTTCGCTTAGACGGAAGCCTTTCTTACCAAAAAGAAAAGATAGGCTTTAACCTGGTGGTGAATAATATTCTGAACAAATATTTATATTCTGGTGCGCCGTACGAGGATTATTATTACTGGCAGGCAGAGCCGGGAACGAACATGCGGTTTAGCGTATCGTATAGATTTTAATTCCACAATGCTATTGTAGTAAGGCATGACATTTAAGAAACTCACAGGAAAAATTCACCTCTGGCTCGGGCTCAGCTCCGGGCTGGTGGTTTTGATACTGGGTATTACCGGTTGTATACTGGCATTTGAACTGGAGATCAGGAGCCTGACCGAATCATTCCGGAACGTAAAGGTGGAGAACAGAGCTGTTTTACCACCATCGGAATTGAAAGCCATTGCGGAAAAATACTTAGCATCAAAAAAAGCGCTGGGCATTGAGTACCCGGGTAAAGACAAAGCAGCCGTTGCGGCCTATTATGATGAAAAAGAGTACGAACTTCTTTTCATGAATCCGTACAGTGGGGAAGTGCTGAAGCATAAAAACATGAATAAGGATTTCTTCCGTATTGTCTTGGATGGTCATTATTATTTGTGGTTGCCAAATGATATCGGGCAGCCTATTGCAGCATCTGCCACACTTGTTTTT
Source organism: Agriterribacter humi (assembly GCF_009192765.1). Classification (GTDB taxonomy): domain Bacteria; phylum Bacteroidota; class Bacteroidia; order Chitinophagales; family Chitinophagaceae; genus Agriterribacter; species Agriterribacter humi. The sequence continues at coordinate 7,930 of NZ_VOHQ01000006.1, forward strand.
TTGGTGATGATGATCAGTGGTTTGATCCTTTGGTGGCCAAAGAACAAAGCGGCAAAAAAGCAAAGATTCACCATTAAATGGAGTGCAGGATGGCGGCGTAAAAATTACGATCTGCATAATGTGCTGGGTTTTTACATGACCTGGATAGCCATCTTCCTGGCAATTACAGGGTTGGTATTCGGTTTTCAATGGTTCGCCAGATCCTTATACTGGATTACAAGCGGCGGTGAAACAATGGTTGAACATACCCACCCGGTTTCAGATACCACAAAAACGGCATCGTTTGCCAATATGGCCGATCATTTATGGCAGGAACACCGCGCAGGGTTAAAAGAAAATGAAAGCATTGGTGTGTATTTCGCCGGCATTCCAACCGACCCGGTTGAAATAGCAATCAATCATAAACCCGGCACCTATTACAATTCCGATTATTATCATTACGATCAATATACCGGCAAAGAGCTACCGGCTACCGGCAGCTATGCCGGAAAATTTGAAGATGCGGCGCTGGCGGATAAAATAGTGCGCATGAATTACGATATGCATGTAGGCGCTATATTGGGTCTTCCGGGAAAGATACTGGCTTTTTTTGCGAGCCTCATTGCTGCCAGTTTGCCCGTAACGGGCTTTTATATCTGGCTGGGACGGAAGAAGAAAAAGAAGGCTGTTTTTGCAAAACAAAAAACATCAGTGGCGGCTTCTGTGGCTTAATTAAAAGGGAGATGCAAGGTGAGTAAGAAGCGCATTTAAGCACTTTGAAAAATAACATGGTATAGCCTGGCTTAACAATGCTGAAAGGTATAGGGCATAGTATTGTTATACGACCTGAAAGGACTGCAGGCTATAGCCCGTTCACACCGAAATGGTACGACCCCTTCGGGGTCGAAGACTTTCTCTATAATTTTTTATAAACCTTGTATCCCTTCAGGATAGAAGGGAGCTATATTGAAGAAATCCGGGACAGCCTATGTAAGCGGTAATGATTCAATTGCCGGGCTGAATATCAATACAATTACCCGGCGTTAGTTTCCTTATTTCGAAAATCATTTTCCTGATTGAAGCACATTTCTCTTTTTGAGGAATCTATTATTGCTGCAAAATTATTTACCGGATGTGCGGATTCCAATATCTATATAATGGTGAAGATGGCTATGTGGTGCGTTGCAAAAATTGCGGGCATTACCAGATTGCTTTTGCCAGTTTTATGCTAACACTTTCGCAAAGCGAATTTCAATCGTTTTGTGAGCTGGTAAAATATAAATGCAATGAACCCGGTTATTCCCTTACCGAATACAGTAAAAGCATCATCCTGCAAACGCCGGCACAGGGCGTATTTATTTTACTTACCAAAAATGAAGATTCCCGGTTATATCAAATACTGGAAGAAGCCGATAATGAGGACAAAGCGCTTGCCCTTATGAGCCTGTTTAGCTCTTGAATCACAGCGTGCTTACAACACCAGGGCCTCTTAAGCCATTCCGGCTTGCTTTAATCATCGGTACATATTTTGTTCCATCACATAAAAAAGTGGTTGTCTTTATTGTAAAGACAACCACTTATATACTATTACTATTTTTTTAGTGAAAGCTACTACTCACTACTGACTACTCACCACTCACTATCCCTAATGCGCAGCCGCTGCTGCCACGGCAGCGCTATTGGGACTTACCTTTTTTTGCCAGAAGAAAAATATAATGAACAGTACAATCAGTATAGCCGGGAAGGCAACCATTTTGGCCAGCGTTGCCTGCCCTGCAACCAGCTCCAGTTGGTCGCCGGTTAAGCCGGTTGTTGCAACAGCAGCTTTATCCTGATCAATCCAGTTACCGATGATGGGTTGCCATATTGCGGTGGAAAACATACCTACGCCACCGATTATTGACATGCCCAGTGCGCCGCTTAGTGGAACACGCTGTGCAACTGCTCCTACCATTGTTGGCCAGAAAAAACAAACGCCTATCGCAAAGAATATAGCCGCTACATAAGCCATAGAGCCGGTAACAGTACTGAACATATATATTCCGATTGCTGCGAAGATAGCTCCCCCCAGCAAAACACCTGTTTGGCCTAAAGCATGCGTAACCGGACCTCCAAAGAATCTTCCAACAGCCATCAACCCCGTAACTAAGGCCAGAATCAGCATTGGGCTTGCCCCGCTTTTACTCATAATCAATCCTACCCATTGTTGCGGACCGAATTCGGAAATAGCCGTAAGCGACATACATACAAACAGGAAAATAAAGGTTGGTGTAACCATCGCCCTAAAGTTTTTACCAAGATGGGTAGCGCCTTCCACTTTTGATTTGGGAAAGGTTTTTCCGTAAAAAAGAATGGCGTAAATAATGGTAGGAACCATAGTAATCCACATCTGTGCCTGCCAGCCCAAATTGGCATCGGTCATAAATTTGGAAATAAGACTTCCGAGAACAATACCGCCAGGGAACCACATATGAAACCTGTTGAGCATCTTACTCATTTTATTGCCCGAATACATATCGGCAATCATTGGGTTACATGCTGCTTCCGTACAACCGTTTCCAAAGCCGATGAAAAGCGTCGAAATGAGCAGCAACGCATACCCCCCGGAGTAAATGGTAAAGATGATACCCAGGGTGTGCGCAACAAAAGCTACTCTCATAATGTTTCTTGCGCCGAACGTGTGATAGAACAATCCTCCGAGGATCATTGAAATGGGGAACCCTATGAAAAACATAAGGTTAATGAACCCAAGCTGTTCGGCAGTAAGATTAAATTCAGTACCAAGTTGTGGTAAAATGCCCGCCCTGATGCTGAAGGTAAAGGCGGTAGTGATGAGTGCAAAGCAACTTCCGTTAAATAAAGCACTTTTGTTAATGTTCTCGTTCATTAATATTTGGTTTAGTGAGTTATGGAATTTTTTTTCAAATGATTAACGCAAACATTCAGGCAATATAATAAAAAAATACACGCTTTTGAATTTATATGAAATCAAATTATTTTTAAGGGGGGTGGTGCAGTGGATGGGTTATGCATTATACCCGCAGGTTTGTATTTGGAACGGGAGTGGAGCGGGACAGGGCAGGACAGGAATTTCATAAAGAAGCAACTTTTGGATATCAGGGGCTATACCGGTTTTTATTTAATGTTCACCTCCAATATCTTTGGCAGTTGGAATACTATTCTATTATTGGTTTAAAATACAAGCCTGTATGATTACAGAAGAAACTTTGGTCCTTGCCCGCCGGTTATGGGATTATCACCACATGAACCATACACTTGCAAAGTGCGATTGTATATTGGCCCTGGGCAGTCATGATTTGCGGGTGGCACACAGAGCTGCTGAACTGTATGTAGAAGGATGGGCGCCGCTGGTCATTATGTCGGGCGGATTGGGAAATTTTACACAGGGTATGTGGACAGAAACGGAAGCCGATCAGTTTGCAGTTATAGCCATGCGAAAGGGCGTACCGGCCGATGCGGTACTCATTGAAAACAGGTCAACCAATACAGGTGAGAACATTTTATTTACAGCCCGGTTATTGAAAGAAAAAGGATTAGATCCCAATAATTTTATCGTAGTGCAGAAACCTTATATGGAAAGAAGGTCGTATGCCACTTTTAAAAAACATTGGCCCAATAAAAATGTACTGGTCACCTCTCCGCAACTGGGTTTTGATGAATACGCAACAGATGAAATACCATTGGAGCGGGTAATCAATATTATGATCGGCGACCTGCAACGCATTAAATACTATCCTGCGAGAGGATTTCAAGTTTACCAGGAGATACCTGCGGAAATCTGGGATGCTTATGAAAGGCTGGTTGCATTAGGGTTTGATAAACATTTGATGAAAGATTAAAACACTGCCGGCTGCGGTCGGCACGCGACAAAGGAGCGTCAGGCCGTATTTTTCTGTGCTGAACGGAGTGGCGGAAGAACGGAGATTCGTACAGCGGGGGTTATTAATATTTTGCGGGACGGAGTCCCGGAAGAACATACTGTATACGTTCGGGATAAGGGTTAAAGAAGTATATTTAAAAAAGAGCAGACACCAGGTCATCCCCCGTCATTCCTTTAAAATAGGCATCAATAGTAAAGTTCTTTAACACTTCCCGGAGTGCAGGTTCGTTATGCGCCTGGTTTTCTAATGCTTTTTCAATGTCGGAAATATCCTTTTCATTAAAAAAATCGCCGAATATCTTTACTTTTTGAATGATGCCCTTTTCAACATCCAGGTTCATCTCCAGCATACCGCCATTGGTTTTTACTTCTTTTCTGAAACTGTAGTCGGGCGACTGTCCGTAATTCCATTCATCGGTAGCATATTTTTCATCCCTTATCTTTTCAATAGCGCTAATGTCTGCAGCGGTAAATGTATAGGGCACACAATCTTCATTGGTTGCAATAATATGCTCCATGATCTTTTGCGTGAATGCTTCTATGCTCAACGGTGTGGTAAGATGTTCCGCTATGTTGGTGACCCTTTTGGGAATGGATTTTACTGCTTTGTCCCTGTATTTTAAAGGGTTTATCCGCAATGCCTCACTTACATTTTTCATTTCAGATGAAAACAATAAAGTGCCATGATGGAGTATTTTATTTTTATAAATATGCTCCGCATTTCCTGAAATTTTTTTACCGTCAATGGTGATATCGTTCCTGCCTTCAAACCTGGCATCTGCACCAAGGCTTCTCAACACTTCCACAATAGGCCGGGTATATTTTTCAAAATCCATCAGGGTAGAATCCCTGCCTGTTTTGGTGAAAGAAAAATTAAGATTCCCCAAATCATGGTACACAGCGCCACCACCGGAAAGCCGTCTCACAACAGGAATATTGTATTTTTTTACATAATCGAAATTAATTTCCGCTAAAGTGTTTTGATGTTTGCCTACTATAATGGCATTGTCATTGCGCCAGAGCATGAAGCAATCCTCTTCTATATGTTTAAAAATATATTCATCGGTGGCTATATTAAAATAAGGATCAGTAGATTGATGATAAATGCAAAGCATGGGAGTGTTTATGCGAATTTATACAAATAAATACCCTTTAACCAGGTACTGCCCGCACGGGTTCCGTTTGCCTCCGATAAAAATAGTATACTTGCAGCCTGTTAGCAGTTCTGCTTAATAATTGGTACACACATGAAATATTCTCAATGGATTGGACTGGCTGCGGCCATACTGGTGGTTATTGCCTGTTATTTACCCTGGATTGAAATTGCTTCTTTATCTAAAATACTCACGGGAATGGACACTGCCGGAACCAATTTTGGTAAACCGGGCAAACTCCATATTATTTTTTGTGTGCTGGCTTCGGTTTTATTCCTGCTCCCGCTGGTATGGGCTAAAAGAGTGAACTGGTTTTTTTGTGCATTGGGTTTAGCATGGGCAATACGTAATTTCCTGATATATGCCCGTTGTGAAATGGCAACCTGCCCTGAAAGGCAGTATGGATTATACCTTGTTTTGCTTGGGTCAGTGGTTATGCTGCTGGCAGCGCTTTTCCCGGACATGAAAATAGTGGAGAAGACAAAAAAATCATCATAGCGTTACCACAGGACAATCATACCTGTCTTTATACCCAAGCGAAAAAATCAATCCTATAGAATGGCTATGGTAGCTATCCTTTTTACCGGGATTGGCCGCCTGGCTAAATCCATCTAAATAATCGGTAAACATAAACCGGTAGCTGGTTTCTGCCGCAAGCGAAAGATTTTTAGTTAAAGCATATTTTAGCCCGATGCCTGCAGGCAATACCACTGCAGTGCGTGGTGTTCGATGTGCAATATCGGATATCAAACCGTCCGAAACCGATTCGCTGTTAAAATAAGCGGCATTATAATTACTCCAGTTGCGGCCGATATGCAACAACGATAATCCCGCTCCCGCAAATACATAAGGTGATAATCCCCTGGGTTGCTCTAGTCCGTTTTTTGCCAGTATATTCCACACCAGCATACCCGAGAACTCTGTTACAGGTGTAGAGAACTTAAAGTTTCTTTGTCTCCTGTATTCAGGTTTTTCGTACACTGCATCGTTGCCTTTTAATTTGCCAAAAGTAAAATTGGCGCGCACAGCAAAAGACCTGTTTAATATCCTGCCAGCAAAAAAACTAATATTGGGAGCAATCGTTTGATACGACCCTAAATCAGAAGGTGTAAGATCGCCCTGGTAAACAAAAGTGCCCACACTAACACCCGCCTCATAGCGGTGCGTATAAATTTGTGCATATATTAATTGGCTGCAGGTTACAAATGGCATAAACCATGCAATTCTTTTAGCAATAGAACTCATCGGTAGGTTTGGTTTAAGTAAAAAATGATACCGTGTAGAATTCTATTTATATAGCATTGATTAAGTTGAATAAAAAAATGATCAGGCAGTAAGTAATGGAAAGAGTAAACTAAGCGAAAGAATAAACTGTACTGCCAAATTAAATAATACAAGCATATAAAACAATGCCATAAGTATTCACAGGCTGTTAAATATTTCAGTATTTTATTTGCCAGCAAGGCATGAAAATGCCTTAATGAGAAAGATCAAAATTCATGACTGAAGGAACAGTAATATTGATAAATAGCCTTCTTTTAAAAAAATCCAGTTATATTGCGGCGAATTTTTAAGGAAAGGTGCACATTATGACTTCATTTACCAATTTCAAAGTACCCTATGCTGCTATAGATGAAAGGTACACCAAACGGGTTGCTTATTTTTCGATGGAATTTGCCATTCACCAGCCGCTTAAGATTTACAGTGGCGGTCTCGGCTTTTTGGCTGGCTCACACATGCGGAGCGCATATGAATTAAAACAAAATCTTGCAGGCGTAGGTATTTTATGGAAATACGGGTATTACGATCAGTCGCGCAACCAGGATCAAACGCTGCAGGTGCAGTGGAATGAAAAAATATACAATTTCTTAGAAGACCATAACATAAAATTCCAGATCAATATACACGATCACCCGGTTTGGGTTAAGGCCTATTATCTGAACCCCGAAACCTTTAAGAGTGCACCTTTGTTTTTATTGAGCACTGATCTGCCGGAGAACGATTACATTTCACAAACCATTACCCACCGCTTATACGACGCCAATGTAGCGACCAAAGTGGCGCAATTTATACTGCTTGGGGTAGGCGGGGCCAAACTCATGGATGAGCTGGGCTTCAATCCCGAAGTATATCATTTGAATGAAGCACACGGACTTTCTGCGGCGTTTTACCTGTATAAAAAATTTGGAAATAAGGAAGATGTAAAAAAACGGCTGGTATTTACCACGCATACCCCCGAGGAAGCAGGAAATGAGAAGCATGAAATTCATCTTTGCGAAAAAATGAGCTACTTCTGCGGTATACCGCTTGATGAAGTGCGTAAGCTTACGGGTATAACAGACGATCAGTTTAATCATTCGCTCGCTGCACTGCGGTTCGCCCGTTTATCCAACGGCGTTAGTGAACTGCACGGCCATGTAAGCAGGGCCATGTGGAGCAAGTACCCTGGCATTTGCCCTATTATTCATATCACCAATTCACAAAACTGGCGGTACTGGGCCGATAAGCAATTGTACTATGCGGCTGAAGAAAATAACGAAGATAATTTTATTGACCGTAAATGGTTTTTGAAGAAAAGAGCTTTTGATACCGTAGCCGATCAAAGTGGTAAGCTGTTTGATCCGAATGTGTTTACCATTGTTTGGGCAAGACGTTTTGCAGGATATAAAAGGGCTGAACTAATTACCCGCGACAAGCATCGCTTTGAGGCGCTGCTTAGCAGTACCAAATATCCTGTGCAGATTATTTGGGCGGGAAAACCTTACCCGGTGGATTATCCTGCCATCAGTGATTTTAATTACCTTGTTAACCTCAGCAAGGCATATAAAAATGTGGCCGTATGTATAGGCTATGAACTAACACTGAGTAAAAGGTTAAAACAGGCCGCAGATCTGTGGTTGAATAATCCACGTGTGCCCCGTGAAGCATCGGGCACCAGTGGCATGACGGCCGCTATGAATGGAGCCGTGAATTTTTCAACAGATGATGGCTGGATTCCCGAATTTGTTCAGCACGGACACAATGGCTTTGTAGTGCCCAAAGCAGATTATGCGCGTATGACGGTACAGGAACAGGATGCCTACGATCTTGAAAAAATATACGAAATATTAGAGAAGGAAATTCTTCCCCTGTATTATGATCATCCCGATCTGTGGCGGCAGGTTATGAAGAACGGCATGGATGACACCCGTTTCAGATTTGATTCCGGAAGAATGGCCGATGAATATTACAGGTTACTCTATAATGCCTGATTGTATTGCCATGCGTTGTATATTATTTGTTGTTTAGCAGGTATTGGGTTTGTCTGTCATTTAAATCATTTACACGCATTTAAATCTTATATAAGACATGGAGGCGTATAAAAAAAACCCTGAAGTAAGATGGGCAGATCTTGATCCCAATTTTCATATGCTCCACTCCAGGTATTACGATTTTGGGGCTTATGTACGCATGTGCTTTTTAACCGAACACGGATTAACACCTGTGGTAATGCAGGAGCATAGTCTCGGGCCTATACTTTTCAGGGAGGAATGCGTGTTTAAAAGGGAGGTAAAATTTGGCGACCGGGTTGAAATAGATTTTGTGATGCTCAAAGCCAGGAAGGATGGTTCAAGATGGACCATGCAGCATCATATTTATACAAATGGCGACACACTGGCTGCTGTAATTACCGTAGACGGCGCCTGGATGAATACACAAAGACGCCGCCTGGCTACGCCACCTCCATTGTTTGCTGAAGTATTTAATAAGATACCGCGTTCTGAAAACTTTGAATGGCAATAAACGGGAAGTAAAAAAAATGTTAAGTCAGGCAAAGTATATCTGTATGTTATCGGGAAAAGTGAGAAGAAAAGGTGAAAGAAGAATTTCACTTCTCACGTTTCACTTCTCACCTTTCACATTGACACAATACTCGTTTCACTTCCCGCATTACAATTTTATTCATTATACAATTTCCACCAGCTCCACATCAAATACAATGTCCTTACCTGCCAAAAAATGATTGGCATCTAATATAACAGCCTTTTCCTGTACTTCGGTAACCACCACAGGAACGGGTTGCCCCTCCTGATTTTGAAGTGTAAGCTGCATACCTGGTTCTAATTTCATATCGGCGGGAACATGCTCAATTGGAAACTCAATAATAGCTTCTTCATTTCTTAAGCCATATCCGTCTTCGGGTGCAACGTTAATTAGTTTTTTTTCTCCAACAACCATTCCTTCAACTCCTGTATCAAAACCTTTGATCATTTGCCCTGCTCCCAAAGTAAATTCCAATGGTTCACGGCCAGCAGAAGAATCAAACTGGTTACCGTCGGTTAAGCGTCCTGTATAGTGCACACGTACCACATCTCCTTTTTTTGCCTGTTGCATAAAATGTAAATTTTGAGTATTTAAAATCAGGAAAGGTAAATGATCCTGCTCTTTCTACAAAAGTTTAAGGATATTTGAGCGCCGGATTATTCCGGCAAATGTATATATATCAATCTTAAAAAATTGTTATGACGGCTCATCATTCCATAATAGCACTGGTAACCTTTTTTGCAACAGGTGCTTCATGTTACTGTACTTCAGCTACATATAATAATGGTGCTGAAACAAATGATGTTTCTGTTGCAAACAACATCAATAAAAATGATAATATTATTACCGGTGCGCAACGATTAGATAAATACATTCATTTGCTGAAAGGGAAATCGGTGGCCGTATTTGCCAATCAAACTTCACTTGTTGATCAGGCACATCTTGTTGATACCCTCAAAAACAGCGGTATTAACATAAAAAAAATATTCTCTCCCGAACACGGCTTTCGCGGCACTGCCGATGCTGGTGAAAAAGTGGGTAATTATACCGATGCACAAACGGGGGTACAGGTTGTTTCTTTATATGGAAGCAAAAGAAAGCCTGCTGCTGAAGATGTAAAAGATGTGGATGTTTTGATTTTTGACATACAGGATGTGGGCGTTAGGTTTTATACCTACATTTCATCACTACAGGAATTTATTGAAGCTGCCATAGCGTTAAATAAACCACTGATCATTCTTGACAGGCCAAATCCCAATGGCTTTTATGTAGACGGACCTGTGCTGGATACGCAATACAAATCCTTTGTTGGTATGCAGCCCATACCTGTAGTATATGGTATGACGATTGGAGAATACGCCTGCATGTTGCTGAAAGAAAATATGCTCTCCGTAAAAACAAAGGTTCAGCCTGCTGTTTACATTGATCCAAAAACAGGGGATAATATTGCTTTATCAAAATTCAGTCTTACCATTATAAAATGCGGCAACTACACGCATGATAGTAAATATGTACTGCCCGTACGCCCATCTCCCAACTTGCCCGATATTCAATCTGTATATCTTTATCCCTCTACCTGTTTTTTTGAAGGAACCGTTTTAAGCGAGGGCAGGGGAACGGCAAAACCCTTCCAGGTATTCGGACATCCGTCTTTGCCAAACAACTTATTTTCTTTTACACCCAATCCAACTGAAGGAGCCCAAAATTCAAAACTATACGGACAGCTTTGTTATGGATGGGATTTAAGCGGAACAATGGAAGAAGTGCTGGAGAAAGTTAATAACCAGGTGCAATTAAAATGGCTGATAGAAGCTTACCGGTTCTTTCCTGATAAGGAGAAATTTTTTATTCTTCCCAGATCCGGAAAAATGGAAGAGTCATTCTTTAATAAATTAGCGGGCAATAATCAATTGTGGCAGCAAATTAAAAACGGTGTGCCGGAAACGGAGATCCGCAAAAGCTGGGAACCCGGATTATCTGCATTCAAAAAAATAAGGAAAAAGTATTTGCTGTATGAAGATTTTTAGCGTGAAAAGTGAGAGCCCGCCCGCCTGCCCCGTCCTACTGGTGTCATCCGGGCGGGGCCAATAGTGAATTTCACCCTTCACCACCTCACTTCCCGCGTTTGACAAAGTATTACATCTAATTATTAATAGCCCGCTATTGATGAATAATATGGCTTCATAAACGGTTTAGTAATTTTGCAATCATGCCTGCACAACAAACAGTTCCTTCTAATAAAAAAGATCTTCGCATTGTATTTATGGGTACACCCGAATTTGCGGTTGCTTCTTTAGATGCATTGGTGAAAGCAGGATACCCTATAGCCGCAGTAGTAACCGCTCCCGACAAGCCTGCCGGCAGGGGCATGAAGCTTACCGAAAGCGCAGTAAAAAAATATGCTTTGGAACAGGGATTAAGGATTCTTCAGCCTGTAAAGCTAAAAGATCCCTTATTTGTTGATGCATTGAGATCATTGAAAGCGGATATACAAATTGTGGTTGCCTTTCGCATGCTGCCCGAAGTGGTATGGAATATGCCGCCGATGGGCACCATAAATGTACACGGATCATTACTTCCCCAATACCGTGGCGCAGCCCCCATTAACTGGGCTGTGATCAATGGTGAAAAAGAAACCGGGGTAACAACTTTTAAGCTGCAGCACGAAATAGATACAGGGAATATTTTACTCCAGGAGCGTTTTGCTATTGGTGAAGATGAAACCGCCGGCGAAGTACATGACCGCATGAAAGAAACAGGAGCAAGGCTTTTAGTGCAAACCATAGACGGCCTCATAAACGGAACAATTGAAGAAACTGCACAACCACTCACCACTCACCACTCACCACTCACCCCCCAGCCCCTTAAACATGCTCCCAAAATATTTACCGAAACCTGCCGGATAGAGTGGAACAAGCCGGTGGATGAAATTTATAACTTAATACGGGGGTTATCCCCTTTTCCGGCTGCATTTACGTTGTTAAATGGAAAAACATTAAAGATCTTCCGCGCAAAAAAAAATACAACTGCGCCGCTTATTCCGCCGGGCACATATGAATCAGACGGTAAGCAATTTTTGCGTTATGCGGGTAAAGACGGTTATATAGAAATACAGGAATTGCAGTTGGAAGGTAAGAAACGAATGAAGGTGGAAGCGTTTTTAAGGGGATACAAATTTTGAATGTGGGAATTTGAGAATGTGAAAATGTGGAGAAATGCAAGTCGGTGCGGCCGGCACGCGACAAATGTAGCGTCAGTCCGCTGTGAAAATGATATAAACTATGAACTACAAACTACAAATCCTCCTTTATTTCTTTTGCCAAAAATAAATTCCGGTCTAATATCCCTGTAGCCGTTATGCTTTTTCCTGCAAGTATTTCAAGTGATGCATCCTTGAATGGGTTGCCGCCCAATTTCCTTAAAATATAAGATTTGTTTTCGGTTTGTAACAATACTGCATTGCGCTCCGATTTGGAACCCTCAGAAGTTTTTTTCATCACAACTTTCCCTGAAAGCTGTACCTCCTTTATCTTACCCGTATTTTTTTTACCTCCGCTCATATATTCTCCACCCCAGTAGCTGGTCCTGGGATTCTTTAACCACCAGTACTTTAATATTATCAAAACCTACTGACCCTGGTGTGGAAATTTCTTTAACGAAAGTACGGAATCTGGCTGTGCGGGGTGCGAGTTTCTTTTCTGCCATGCTCTGCGGGCTGGCTTTTATAGTGGCCTTATACAACCCCTTTTTGTCGTAAGCAGTAAAACCTGTTTCCTTTAGCAGTGTATTGATGTCTTTTTGATGAGCAGACGGTGTTACGTTTTTTTCTTTATGGCTGGGTGCAAGACTCTTTTTTAGATCGGTGCCTTTATTGAATAATTTCATTCTTGTATTTTGTACTGTATTCTTAGAAACCACTTTTTTTACGCTTTCATCAATTACTGCTAACACCGAGGGGTCGCCAAGCAAATGAAACTGGGCGATGGTTTTTAATTCATAAGGGTCGAGATGGGGCCCTGATTCGCTCAAAAATTGTTGTCTTGCCTGTAGCAATGCCCTTCCTGTTGATGCGCCACCAATAATATTTTTTATAAAATACTGTGTTACCAAATCTGCAAGCCCCTGCGAGTCCGCTGGGCCGTATGCGATATTGCTGCTGCCCATAAAAGCAATAGCATTGTTCTTTAAATAATTATTGGCAATGCTTAAAGCGCCGGGTTGAGGAAGCAGGTCGGGGTTTACCAATTCGGCGCCGAAGCAACACTCTGCTGCTACAATGGTTCCCTCGCTGATCTTGCCGTTCAATTGTGTTGAACTGAGCGCTATCGGGTAATTGCTTCCTTTTTGTCCGTAAAAAGCCATGTCGTTTTGTGCGCCGTGGCAATTGTAAAAATGAGTAAGTTTTTTTAATTGGGCAGTGGTATACTTATTTTTTGAACCCGGGCTTAGCAGGAGATTGTTATGATTGCCAACGATGTTCTGCAGGCTCAGTTGGGTTGATACACGCCATACCCATGCGCTTACACCAAAATACTCCATATACAATTCCTCCTTCCGGGGTTTGGCATTTATGATGTTGTTGATGATGGTTGTAAAGTATTGTATGTCATTTTCACCGGGCACATCAGGAATGCGGCCTACCACACGGGTAGGTCCTGTAAAGGATTGTACGTTCCTGCTGTAGGGAGCATCGCAGGCATAGGGAAGATCGGACGGAACGATCAAATCTCCATCTGCATCAGCAGGATTATTGATCTCCTGGAATGGAAATATATCCTGCGAACCTGCCAGCACAATGTAATCCGGTATATGTTTTTTATACAGGTCATCCACGGCTCTTTTGCATTCCCTTGCATTTACATTTTTTACCGGTTTAATACCAGCCTGTTTTGCAGAAGTGGCATCATCTATAAATACAATGCGGGTTGCTATGCCCCTTTTTTTATCGGCCGTTTTCAGGTTTTGAAGCAGTTTTTTTATTTTAGAAAATTGGGTACCATACTTTAATGTCAGCGTGCTTTTGGCAGAGACAATAATTTTTTTAGCATACATGGTAGTTGGTATTAAAGGTGTACAATAATATTATATTGATAACTGTTGCAGAAACCCTTTTAAGCTTGCGGAACTGCCGGGATGGGAGATCACTGCTTCGGTAAATTGTTTCCATTTTCTTATACCTACTCTTTCGTAAGGGAGGGTTTCATCATCAATTAACTTTGATAGTTCGGGGTAAGTATAAACCAATTGTGCCAGTTCTGTATTATACATCTGCATAACGGGTATAGCCTGTGGATTTTTATTTTTAAACAGCGTGCTCAGCACAGGGAACCAGGGCACATGATCTTCCGGTGTTTTTGTTGCGCCTGTTGTTACCGGAATTTTCAATGCATCATTGGCCTGCAATATGCCATTGCCAAAATAATGATGATAGGGCAGGGGCGCATGCTTTACTATTTTTTTTGCAGATGTGTACAACGCATGGCGCACGGCTTCCACACGTTGCCACGGTTGGAGCTTGTTCAACTGGTCAAAATACTTTTTATAATAAATAGCGGCGGCGGCAGCAACCTGGGGTACAGCACACGAAGTGCCGGCTCCGTCAAAGCTAATATTATTTGCTGCTGTGTTTACCCACGGCATATTAGGCGTAAATGCCGCTAATGCTTTTTTCATATACCGCTTAGGTCCAAAGCAGCCCTGCATTTCACCCGGTTTCAGTGTAAAATAAGGTTCCATATTGTAGGTAACGCCACAGGCTGCAATTACTCTTCCAAACCGGGCGGGATATATTACATGCCTGGTGGGTAAGCCATTAAAATTATTCCCCGCGGCAGATACAATAGCAATGCCTGCATTGTATGCCGCATTCACGGCTGTTGCCCACGATGCGGAAGGCGCACCTCCCATGCTTAATGATACAACATGAACAGGTGTACCACTGGCAGTGAGTTGGGTGATATAGTTCAACGCCTCTGCCAAAGCACTTGTTTTTAATAATACTACCGAAGATGCAATTCTGCAGCAAATAACTTCAGCAAACCAGGCGCCGCCTAAATAATCATTGAATTCACCTTTACTTGCCGGCGCTTTAATTTTATTGCCGGCAAGCAGGCCCAGGGTTGCTGTGCCATGGCCGGGCATTTTTAAAAAGCCATCTTTTAACGGGTCGTGTGCGTCATCCACTGGTTCCCCTTCAACGAAATTGTGTTGCCATTTATTTGCCTTTGCACTATCCGGTACAGTAAAATGGGTACGACTGTAGCCCGTATCCAGGTGAGCAACGCGTATAACCGGTTCTCTATCCTGCACGCTTTCCCTTGCTGATTTTAACTGTGAATATGCGTCATCTAAGTGCCAGATCATATTTTGATGGGGCGGCCAGTCTTTATCGTAATTGATATCATTATTCCTGTTCCCGAAAGATTTGGCATCTGTCTTTCCCGGTTCGGTGCTAACTTTTCTATTAATGGGAAACTCCTGTAAAAAATCCGGCTCCACAAATGTATGAGGATCGTTTAAAGCAGTGCGGGCCATATGCGCCACATCCCAGGGGTTTACTTCGGCATCATTGATTTTTGTTTTGGTATATGTATTTTCAGGAATAGTGGTTTTGTATTTTGATTTGGATGAGGCAGAACGTACACCAGCCGCTTTTTTTACCGAATGCACAGGAATGCCTGCCGCTTCCAGGCATTTTTGTATTTCCTTTTCATTGCTGGGAAGCATACCGCCTTTAGTTTGCGGCGCTTCAGCATTTTGCCGGATAATAATTTCAACTGGCTGGTTGTAACATTTCATAGCATCAATTCAAGTTATCAGAAAACAGGAAGGGAACGGAACAGTTAAAGGGCTACAACTGGTAAACAGTAATAGATCAGTAAATTTAATAATTGTTACTGGCAGATTAATACTGTAAAGCTATATTTAAAATCTTTGAAAATATGTCTTTGTATTTGAAGCCGTAACTTGTAATATAAAACAATACAATAGTACATGCAGGCAGCGCTCAAACCCCAACGTATTCTTTCCATAGATACCTTTCGTGGCATTACTATTTTGATAATGGTTTTTGTAAATGAGCTGGCAGGCATAAGAGATATTCCCCAATGGATGAAACATATGCCCGCTGACGCGGATGCCATGACCTTTGTTGATGTAGTATTCCCTGCTTTTTTATTTATTGTAGGCATGTCTGTGCCATTTGCTTTACACAACCGGATGCAGAAAGGTGATGGTTTCCTACGGTTGCAATGGCATATTGTATGGCGTACTGCAGGCTTGCTGGTGCTGGGTATATTTATGGTAAATGGAGAAGGCGGGTATAACGAAAAAGCAATGGGCATGTCCATACACTTATGGCTGCTGTTGTTTTATATATGCGCTGTTCTGGTATGGAATGTATACAGTGCTCAAAAACGAGTATGGGTGTACCTGCTGAGGACAGCAGGAATAGCCGGGTTAATTGCGCTTGCATGTATTTATCGCAGCGGAGAGGCCGGTACGGGCCATATGCAGCCCCGTTGGTGGGGTATATTGGGATTGATTGGATGGGCCTATCTTTTTGGCTGTATCGTTTTTCAATTGTTCCAAAAAAATATATTTGCGATGCTGGTAATGATCGCTTTTTGCATTTCGTTTTATATTGCCGGCCAAACATCTTTTGTGCAGAATAATAGCGGTCTCCGCTGGATCAGCAACCAGGCCGGTAATGCAGCGCATACCTCGGTAGTGCTCTGCGGAATAGTATTATCGCTTATTTATTTTGATAAGCCCGGTGGAAAGTCTGTTACCCGCCGGTTTGTGGAAGCCGGTATTTTTGCATTGCTGCTTTTTGCAGCAGGATATGTTTTGCGTCCTTATTTTGAAATCTCAAAAATTAATGCCACACCCACCTGGTGCTTATACAGCGCAGTTATTTGCTGCATAGCATTTGGTATATTGTACTGGTTAATTGATATTAAGAAGAAAAGCGCGTGGACGCATTTCTTTAAGCCGGCCGCCACCAACCCCCTGCTTACTTATATTATCCCGGGAATATTGTATGCTTTGTTTTCTGTATTGCAGATCACCCTTTTTCCTTCCGGCCTCCGTTACGGGCTCCCTGGCTTTTTTTGGGCCGTTTTTTATGCCATTGCGGTAATGTATGCAGCAAAGGGACTCATCAGGATCAATATAAGATTGCAGTTGTAACGAAATGAATGTGAAAATATGGGAAATGTGGAAATGAGCTAATTTGAAAACCTGCCAGCTCGTCCGAAACGTTCATCCGCTATTCTCCGTTAGGAGAAAGGCAGCGTATAAAAAAAATTCCTGCTTCATTGCACCCTTTCTCTTTCTGTATTTTCATTTAGATTTGCTTTATGACAACATACGAAGAGGCGCTTTCATTTCTGATCCAAAATGCCCTGCAGGAAGATACCGGTGATGGCGATCATTCTACATTGAGTTGTATTTCGCCGGATGCAAAAGGCAAAGCCATTTTAAAAATAAAGGAAGAAGGCATTTTAGCCGGAATGGAGGTTGCAGAAAGGATATTCAGATACGTGCAGCCTGATGTTGTATTCACTGCCTTCAAAAAAGATGGCGATGAAATGAGCATTGGGGAAACAGCTTTTGAGGTGGAGACCGGGGTGCATGCCATATTGCAATGCGAAAGGCTGGTACTGAACTGCATGCAGCGCATGAGCGGTATAGCTACACTCACGCGCAAATATGTGGATCAGCTAAAGGGGTATCACACAAGGTTGCTGGATACCCGGAAAACCACGCCCAATTTCCGCCTGCTGGAAAAAGAAGCGGTTCGTATCGGCGGTGGTTTAAATCATCGTATGGGATTGTATGATATGATTATGCTGAAAGACAATCACATTGATTACTGCGGCGGTATCGAAAAAGCGCTGGCAAAAGCATATGCATATGTTCAGGAAAAAAAGCCCGGTTTAAAAATTGAAATAGAAACCCGGAATATTGATGATATAAAGCGGGTAGTGGCATTTGGTAAAGCAGACAGAATTATGCTTGATAATTTTACGCCTGAACAGTTGCCGGAAGCCTTAAAAATAATCAATGGAAAATTTGAAACCGAAGCCAGTGGAGGCATTAACCTCGAAAATGTAGCCGCATATGCCCAAACAGGGGTTGATTATGTGAGCGTTGGCGCTGTTATCCATCATGCAGTAAGTGCCGATTTAAGCTTAAAAGCTGTATTGATCTGAAAATATCCCGAACATGTCTAAAAAAAATAAGCCAGACAACCGTGGGTATGTGTTCAGCACAGACCCCTCTTTTTCTTTTAAAGAAGAAAATAAAAATATAGAAACGCTGCCTCCGGCGCAGCAGCCCTTAAGAATTATATTAGATACAAAACGCCGTGCAGGAAAAACAGTAACCATTGTGTACGGGTTTAAAGGTAAGGATGATGACCTTGAATCGTTGGGTAAAAAATTAAAAAACTATTGCGGTACAGGCGGATCGGTGAAAGAAGGCGAAATTATTGTACAGGGTGACCAGCGCGATAAGGTGCTGCAATGGCTGCAAAAAAACGATTATAAGAAAGCTTGTAAGGTATAGTTAAAGGTTTCAGGTTACAGGTCTCACGTTTCAGGGGCATTCCCTTGGAACTTGTACCCTGCAACCTGCATCACCACTGATAGCTCGTAGCTGATTGCTGACAACCCCCTTCATAAATTCATCTTATCTCTTATCTTTGCGCCCTTATGGCTACCAACGATAATAACAAATTTCAGGCGGTTATTGCACACGCAAAAGAATATGGTTTTGTTTTTCAAAGCAGTGAAATTTATGACGGGCTCAGCGCCGTTTACGATTATGGTCCCTGGGGCAGCGAATTAAAGAAAAACATCCGCGATTACTGGTGGAAAAGCATGACCCAGTTGCATGAAAATATTGTGGGAATTGATGCGGCTATTTTTATGCATCCCACCACCTGGAAAGCATCGGGGCACGTTGATAATTTCAGCGACCCTATGATTGATAATAAAGACAGCAAAAAAAGATACCGGGTAGATCATTTAATTGAAGCGCATGCGGAAACGCTGCCTAAAGAGGATGCTGAATCTTTGCTTGCTTCAATGGACAGGCTGCTGTCGGGAGATGATTTTACCGGGCTGAAACAACTGATTGAAGATAATAAAATCAAATGCGCCATCAGCGGCACCGGCAACTGGACGGATATACGCCAGTTTAACCTTATGTTCAAAACCGAATTTGGGGCTGTAGCTTCCGAAAATGAGGGCGACAACATGGTTTACCTGCGCCCGGAAACGGCACAGGGCATTTTTGTAAACTTTTTGAATGTGCAAAAAACCGCCCGCATGAAAATTCCTTTTGGTATTGCACAAACCGGCAAAGCATTCAGAAATGAAATTGTGGCACGTCAGTTCATTTTCAGGATGAGGGAATTCGAGCAAATGGAAATGCAGTTCTTTGTGCGGCCTGGTACCGAAGGTGAATGGTATAAATACTGGAAGCAGGAAAGACTGCAATGGCATTTGAGTTTAGGAATGCCTGCGGAAAAATATCGCTATCACGATCATGTTAAATTGGCCCACTATGCTAAGGAGGCCTGCGATATAGAATTTGAATTTCCTATTGGATTTAAGGAGGTAGAAGGCATACACAGCAGGGGTGATTTTGATTTGAGCCAGCACCAGTTGTATAGTAAAAAGAAGCTGCAGTATTATGATAATGATATTGATGCAGCAACCGGAAAGCCTTATGGCAATTATGTTCCCTATGTAGTAGAAACATCCATTGGTTTAGACAGGATGTTTTTGTCTGTGCTCTCCAATGCTTACGAAGAAGAAGCGATACCCAAAGAAGATGGTTCTTCCGACAGCCGCACCGTGTTGCGTATCCCTGCTAAAATAGCGCCTGTAAAACTGGCTATACTCCCTTTAACCAAAAAAGATGGCTTGCCCGAAATTGCCAGGGATATTATGAGGAACTGCCAGGATGAATTTTATTGCTTTTATGAAGAGAAGGATACCATTGGTAAGCGTTACCGCCGCATGGATGCCATAGGCACGCCGTTCTGCATAACTGTAGATCATCAAACCAAAGAAGACAATACTGTTACCATCCGTTACCGGGATACCATGACACAGGAAAGACTGCCTATTGACAAAGTAAAGGAATTGGTGAAGGAAAAGATCAGGTAGAGAGAAGATAAAGGTGAGAGGTGAAAAGAGAGAAGTGAAAGAGCCATTTATTCACGACTATCCATTTTCCTGATTGCCTGCCGTATAGATTGATCATTGATCATCACATCTTTTATTACAGCATCACCGTTTAGAATGCTTACTATCGCATAAGTTTTTTGGGTTGAATCCCTGGTGCTTTCACGGTACACCGTTTCTGCTTTGGGTGCTTTAAATTCATCCATATAAAATTCATCGAAAGGGTATTGCAGGTGAATGACTGCTGTATCCTTTTTCCTGTCAATATAGCTGATGGAAGCTTGTACATAATCGGGCGCTGCAAGTGGCTTTTGCTTTACTACATTTTTAATCTTCGCAAAGCCATCTCCGTCTTTTTCAAGCAGCACATATGCGTCGCCGTAATTGAAGAGGCCCGAATCGGGGGAAGTTGTTGTAAACGCATTTTCTTTGAATGAAAGCGCAATATACCTTCCCTTAAAAGGATGTGACGGGTCAACAGGTTCGGTACGGAAATTGAAAATTTTTCCTTTTCGCAACACGGCTTCCTTATCCCATATCATTTTTCCGGGCACAAACCATTGTACAATGGCAATAATGATAAATGCTCCAATTGCAAATTGTTTCATCATAAAATTATTTTTTGACAATCGCTTTTCTTTTTTTAACCATCATATAATTGGCAGCGAAAAAGCCTGCACCTGTAATAAGAAAGAAAAATCCACGCCATATAAAAGGGATCTCATCATCGAAAAAGCGAAGAACTGCTAATGTCGCTATAATGAACAAGCCAAAATTTAATATACCCAGATGATCCTGCAAAGCTCCTTTATGAATGAAAAAAACAGCCAGGAACAGTATCCACAGGTTGATGAACAGCACAGCAATATGAGGCAGGCTCCGGAACGCCAGCAACAATACAAGCAGAACAAAACCCGAAAAGCCCGTGGGATCGAAAATGATAGTTTTAGTAGTCCTGTAGCCTGATAGTACAAGCCACGCTGCAACGATAAGTATAGAAATAGTAACATATAGAAACGGAGAAAAATATATGGATGGACGGTCAATGTCTGAATAACGGTAGGCATCTGTCCACGACCAGTCGAAGCTCCAGAACATAAGAATACAAATTGTTCCCAATGTTCCAACGATTAAAAAAGGATTGGCGAATAACTTTTGATTGCTAAAGCTTTCCAACCTGCCCAAAAGATAAAACACAGAAAACAAAGCAAGATATCCCGTAAATACCCATTCGGTTCTGTCTTGCCCACCGCTAAAACTTCCCAGTACAATTGTTACAGACAGCACCAACAACCAGTTGAGCAGATGAAAAAAGTTGCTTTCTTTTTTATGTGTCAAATAGGAGTAATAGTGAGGGATAACCAGGGCCAGCAAAAGCAAATAATAAAAAGGAACCGCATCATCCGGGTAGTTAAAATATTTTGTAGCGCAGGCGTACCAGGTAATGCCTGCAATGTATAGTAATGCCACTATGGAAGAAGGCAAAATATAAACAAGCGGTATGGTAAGCAGCATCCATGTTAGTAAAAAGTCGCTTATTGTACCGCTGATATGATAGGTTTGACTAATGAGTGATATGGAAGACGCAACAGCGAAGAACAGGATAACGCCCGCCGGTTCGCGCCAGGCGATATTGTTTTTCTTTTTAAGGAGCACATACAGGCATAGGCCCTGGCCAATTGCCAATGGCAGAAAAGCAAAAAAAGTTTTGGCTGTTCTTCCCAACTCATCCCAGTTGTGCGCCACTACCAGCACTATGCCCAGGCTAACCAGTAAAGCGCCCAAAATGTTAACCACTGCGGAGAACCTGTTGGGTCTGTCTTTCTCTCTGTGTTTATAGTAGTCAGCTATTTCCTGAGCCGTAACTTGGGTTATGATATTGGCGCCTACCAACTCATGCAGTTCTTTTACAAAAGATTTACTCATACATTTCAGGGACTATATACCTTAAACGTAATAAAAAGCAGGAAATTTTTTGAATATTAAAATGGCCTTTAATATTTCCGGGGGAATTTGATGTTTAGTGGCAAGCGGGCTACCTATCGGGCAGTCGTGGCAAGTAAAGCCCAATACCAGCACGGCAGCTAAGTCCAAAATATCAATTGCTGTATTTGTATATAATATTACTTCAAATTGAAGTAGTGATTTATTGTCTTATTTTCCCTTTTAATGCGTCTAATCTTTGAGCGATAACGTTTGAGGGCAACCACTGTTTTCCAATCATTACACCGGCAATACTGGAGGTTTGCGTGATATCATTGAGCGGATTGCCATTCAACAATACAAGGTCGGAAACCGCACCCGGTTTAATTACACCTGACCCGGGATTATTAAAATAGGCGCCGGCGTTTACGGTACTGGTTTGCAATACTTCAAAAGGCGTAAGTCCCGCATCGGCCATATATTTCAGCTCCTGGTGCAGTGAGAATCCCGGAACATCAAAAACCTGGGGCGCATCGGAGCCGGATACAATACCAACATCATTATCGCTGCAGGCTTTCAGTATTTTTTTTCTCAATGCTATCAGCGCTACCGCCCCTGCAGAATCATACAATGGATCGGCCATGATATTGTTTTTTGCTTTCACCCAGTTGTTTAAAACAGACTCATTCATGTATACCATTTCCGGGTCTTTGCTGAAAGCTTCAGCCGTTCTCAAAGGGGTAAACCATCTTTCGGGCAATGCTTCTGTAGGCACAACCCAAATATTATGCTGTTTAAGGGCTTTAACGAGGGTATCTATTTTTGAAAGATCGGCCTGGCGGGCAATGTGCAGGCCAAACAAGCCCCTTTTATGTTCCGGTATTTTTTCTATGCCCGGTACCAGGCTTTCTACAAAACCGTCCATATGATCAACGGAGGCATAACCGGCAGCAATGGCATTCCATATGCCTACATCGTAGGAAACGTGTCCTGCAAAAGGAATGTTTACTTCCTTAGCCGTTTTTACTATAGCGTTAAAATTTTCGGGAGTAAGTCCTGGTAAAAGTTTAAGCAGGTCATATCCTTCATTTTTGTATTTTCTTACAAGGCTGTCCGCGTCTTTTACTGATTTTACCGTACCGCCCGATAAGCCCGGAGCGGCCGCGTAAAAATGCGGGCCTGTTATTTCTCCTTTTGATAGCTGCGCTTTTAATTCGAGATGCACAGGATCGCCAAGCATACCACGAATGGTTGTAACCCCGTTCAATACAAACAGTTCCAGCATATCCTTCATTGCGGCTGTATCTTCTCCACGGGGCATATGTGCATGCATTTCTGCCAATCCGGGTATAAGAAATTTACCCACACCATCAATGATCAAAACTTCTTTACCAGGTTCCTTTTCTGCAGTTGGTCCTATATGTGTAATTTTTCCGTCAGCAACAAATACATCCTGGTTTTCAAGCACTGTTTCTTTGTTCATAGGGATCACAGACACGTTTTGTATTACAAACACGCCTGCAACAGGGCTATCCGTTGGACCAGAGTTACATGCAAACAAAAGCAGTCCTGCCCATAAAAGAAATCCATTTTTCATATTAAGCTATTTATGAGGTGCTGCAATAAAGATAGATAATAAAGATTACATCTCTCTTGCCCTGAACATAAGAAAAAGGCTGAAATCTTCCGCTATTTTAAGTGTATTGATGCCGTACCTTTAGAAATCAAAGGATATGCATTATGAGATATGTCATAAGCTGCTTCATCATTATTTTCTGCACTGCTTATATACAGGCGCAGCCTACACAAAAGCCTCCCTTACACGGTAAACACTGGATGGCCATTACGGGTAAGCCTTTGGCTGCTACAGCAGGCGCCGCTATATTTCAGCGGGGTGGCAATGCGGTGGATGCCGCCTGTGCCATGCTTGCCGCAACCTGCACCATGTGGGATGTATTGAGCTGGGGCGGCGAAACACAGGCGCTGATCTACAATCCCAAAACAGGAAAAGTGATTGGGATCAATGCGCTGGGCGTGGCGCCAACAGGGGCAACACCTGCTTTCTTTAAAAGCAAAGGCATGGATTTTCCTCCTGAATATGGGCCCTTAGCTGCGGTTACTCCCGGTACGCCTGGCGGATTGTGTACCATGCTTGCAGAATACGGCACAATGAGTTTGAAAGAAGTGCTGGGGCCTGCAATGGAAATGGCGGCAGGCTATGCTATGGAAGCGCAAACTGCCAATAGTATAGAAAGAAACAAGGAGCGCATTAAGCAATGGCCTTATTCAAAAAAAGTTTTTCTGCCGCACGCCGGTGAAAAACGTGAAGCGCCGGAAGCAGGCGAAGTTTTTGTGCAAAAAGATCTGTTGCAAACCCTGCAAAAGCTGGTAGAAGCGGAACAGCAGGCGCTGAAGAAGAAAAGGAGCAGGAAGGAAGCGATATACGCGGCATACGACCGCTTTTATAAAGGAGATATCGGGGCCGAATTTGCAAGAGGATGCAGGGAGCAGGGCGGGTTGATCACCACTGAAGACCTGGCGAAATGGACTGTGAAAACAGAGGAACCCTTAGTAGTAAATTACAAAGGTATAGAAGTGTATAAGTTACCGCAGTGGACACAGGGCCCGGTTATGCTGCAGGCATTGAACATCCTGGAAAATTTTGACCTGAAAAGTATGGGGTATAATTCTGCTAACTACATACATACCATAACACAGGCCATGCAGCTATCCTTCGCCGACAGGGATTTTTATTATGGTGATCCTTATTTCCCACCGGAAGAGCCTATGAAAGGATTATTGTCGAAAGATTATGCAAAAGAAAGAGCCCAACTCATTCATCCCGGGTACAACAATGCCAATGCGGGCCCGGGCAATCCCTATGTTTATGAAAAAAGGTCCAATCCTTATCTTAACATAATGAACAAAAGAGGATTTATTACCGATACAACGAAGAGCCGTAATTCAGATGAATTTATGCCTGCACACGATGCCACAACATCTGTGCAATCTTTTTCTTCACCGGAAGAAACAGCGGTGTATAAAGACAGGTTATGGCGGGGCACTACTTCAATAGAAGCTGCCGATGCGGAAGGCTGGGTGGTATCTGTAACGCCCAGTGGCGGCTGGATACCAGCGTGTATTGCCGGCAATACGGGCATGGGTATGAGCCAGCGTATGCAGAGCTTTATTTGCGACAGTACATTAAATCCCTTTAATTTAGTGGCGCCGGGCAAACGTCCAAGGGTAACGCTAACGCCTACCCTTGCATTGATGGACGGGAAACCGTACTTGTCGTTTGCTGTGCAGGGCGGCGATACACAGGATCAGAATTTACTGCAATTTTTTTTAAACATTGTTGAATTTGGTATGACGGTGCAGGAAGCTACCGAAGCAGCCAATGTAAATACCAACCAGCTATGGTTATCGCTCGGCGGAACCAGCAATGCCGACCGAAAGCCACGTTCAGGCAGTTTGTTGCTCAACAGCAATACCCCTTCATGGATAAGAAAAGAACTCACGCAAAAAGGATACAGACTCAGCTTCGATGACCGTACTTCCGGTCCCATCAATGCTATTTATTTCGACTGGAAGCATAAAACACTATGGGGCGGCAGCAGCAACCATGGTGAGGATTATGGAATTGGATGGTGATGAGATGCAGGGTGCAGGTTACAAGTTCCAGGGTGCAGGTTACAGGGTGCAAGGTTACAGGGTGAAACTTGCGGGGTATATGTTACAGGGCGCAGGTCGCAAGGTTGGCGTCACAATAAACTATAAACGACAAACTATAAATCCTTCCTGTTCCATTGCCATTTTACCCCCCCCATCAGCCACCTGCCGGGCATGGGAGAACCTAACAAATCGCTGTATTGCCTGTCGAAAATATTATCTGCCTGTATAAAAACGGATAATGCTTTTTGGAAAAATGCATAATCCAATTTGGCATTCATTATAAAATAATCGGGAGTAATGCTGGCATGAATAGCAGAAGCAAATTGCTCCTGCCTCTTTTTGTATAAGCCATTAATGCTTGCAGTGAAATTATGGCACTGGTAAACAACAGAAAAATTGGTAAGAAATTTGGCGTGCGAAGAAATGTAAAAAGAGGGAACCGTATCGCTGCTTTTGCTGTTGAGCCATACTAAGCCGGCAGATGCGGTAATGCTTTGCTTTTCATTCAATGTATGTATATATTGGAGATCCGTTTCAAAACCTGAAGTATTTACCGTAGCAATATTCTTTGCCAAAGCATACACACCTGCAGGTGAAAGGTTGTCTTTCCTTGGCATGTCGCTATAAGGTGTGGTGCTGTAATCAATGAGCCGTTGATGAAAGCGCTGAAAAAAAGTAGCGGAAACTTTTAGCTTGTCCTGTAAAAACCAGTCGGCACCCGCTTCATAGCTGAACGACCTTTCCGCTTTAAGCCCGGGGTTGCCTATTCTTCCGCTTGTAACAAGTTCCTTATTGTAGTTATTGTATCGTTCCGTAAAATCGGCATCCCTGATGGTTTTGCCCGCGCTGCCCCGCAATTGCCATTGCCGTATTTTGTAGGAAAGATCAAGCTGTGGCACGAGTTCGGCCGGAATTTTTTCAAACAGTGCCAATTGCACGGAAGGGCGAACTAAAAAATGTTCTGCAATTTGTTGCGAAACAGAAACAAAGGGTGACGCCATATACAAAGAGTGATTGCCCCTGTCGTTTGAACGGATTGTTTTTTGCTGGTAGTTCAACCCGGTAACCAGCATTGTTTTTGTGCTTAACTGATTTTGATACAGGAGAAGCGCCTGGAATAATTTCGAAATATTTTTATTGGCTGCTGAGCTGCTGTTGTAGTTGAAATTATCATTTACCGATTTAAAGCCTGCATCTATGGAAAGACTTTGTTTTTGGGTATGATAGCCAATCCTTACCTGGTTCCACAAAGAAGATACTTGTTCTGTTGCGGTATCAGACAAAAAACTGGTATAGAAATTTTGTGCTGCAAAGTCGCGGTTATCGTATGCCGTGCGGTATGCAATATTCCATTTGGAGTTAAAATGATAATTGGCAGAAAGCGATGCTGTAGTATTATGAAAAAATCCCTTTGTGCCTCTTTGCTGTACACCACCGGCATTATTGGTTAATACGCCACCGCCAACGCTGAGGTTGTTTTTGCTGTAAAAAAAACCGGCATCGGCATTTAAAAAACCGTATTCGCCTGCGGAAATGCCTGCCGAAATATTTGTTTTCTCCTGGTTTTGTTTAGCGGCAAATGATTTGGTGATAATATTGATTACGCCACCTACCGCATCGGCGCCATGAATGGCGGAAGAGGCCCCTTTTAAAATTTCAATCCTTTCTATTTCAGACGGCGCAATGGGGATATAGCTGTTAAAGTGCCCGGTATTGGGGTCATTCAGCCGCATGCCGTCTAATATTATCAATACCTGCTGAAAAGTGCCGCCACGCAATACAATATCACTCTGGGAACCCATAGGACCTCTTGCCTGAATTTCCACCCCAGGTACATAGCGGAGCAGCTCATCCAACGAATGCACAGGTAAATTTTTAATGCGCTCTCCCTTTAGTATGGTAATATTTCTTCCGGTTTCGGAAGCTCTTTTCTGGCTTAAAGTAGCGGTTACAGTAATGGGGTCTAATTCTATTTCCTGTGCATGGGTAAAGGAAACAGTTATGAGAAAAATTGCAGTAAGTACTTTGGTAATGGTATTCATATGTGGCGCAAAAATAGTGAAATGAACGAATAGTTTATCTAAACGATATTGTATACAAATGCAGGCACAGGTAAAGTTCAAAATAAATACAACAGATGCATTTGGAAGCACAGGATATAAATGATCCATCTTTATACAGGCCTGTTTATTTTGAATTTACTCCGGCTATCTTTGCATTATGCATATAGATATTATTTCCGTATTGCCGGAATTACTGGAAAGCCCGTTTGCGCATTCTATAATGAAGCGGGCCCGGGACAAAGGTTTGCTGAATGTGGAAGTGCATCATTTGCGGCAGTGGGCAGTAAACGCTTACGGACAGGTAGATGATTACCAGTACGGGGGTGGCGCAGGTATGGTAATGATGTGTGAACCCTTAGTGAATGCCATTGAACAGCTATCCAAAAACAGAACATATGATGAAGTCATTTATCTCACTCCTGACGGAGAGCAGTTTAATCAAAAAACAGCCAATCAACTTTCTTTGCAGCAAAACCTGTTGCTGATCTGTGGCCATTACAAAGGGATTGACGAAAGAGTGCGCGAGCATTATGTGACAAAAGAAATTTCAATAGGCGATTATGTGCTAAGTGGCGGAGAGCTGCCTGCTGCCATATTGGTAGATGCTGTTGGACGCCTGCTGCCGGGCGTTTTGAATGATGAGACTTCTGCATTGTTTGATTCATTCCAGGATAATTTATTGGCCCCGCCGGTATATACACGTCCTGCCGAATACAGGGGCTGGAAGGTGCCGGAAATTTTGCTGAGCGGCGATCCAAAGAAAATAGCCGACTGGCGTTATGAGATGGCTTTACAAAGAACCAAAGAAAGAAGACCGGATTTGGATGAGAAAGAAAACGATCTTTAAATACTGAAAAGCGTTTATACAAAGGCGGTGTAAAGCATTTCAGTTAAGCATAGCATTTTTGAATTAAAAAATGTAAAGATTACATTGATGAAGGTGCTATCAGCCGTTTAACTAAAATGTATGGTTAACTTTCAGGCATGAAGCAACTTGTTTTATTTCTTACGGTACTGTCATTTCTTTTTTTGTCCTGCCGTAACCCCGGTAGTGAAGTTCCTGTTGTTGAAAAAAGAGATACTACCATTACCGTGTCTAACGCCTACACCCAATTGTTCTTTGATAGTCTTGCTTTGGAGCAATACATTCAGCAGCAGCAATATTCCGATACCGCAGCCAACCAGTTCCGTAGTTTTTATAATGCGCGCAATTACCAGTATGCCTGGTTCTTCCATGATGGACCTGCCGAACAGGCGTACAATTTTCTAAACATGCAGAGCGATTACATCGCTTATAGCGGAGACAGCAGTTTATATAACCCCATACTGCAACAGGTATTTGATACCTTAAAATCCGGAGGGCATTTTGTTCCATTAAATAGCAATGATCGTTTGAGGGCGGAACTATCGCTTACTACCCAGTTTTTTCGTTATGCAGGTAAAGCTTACCAGGGCGATAATAATTTAAATACCACCGATCTGAAATGGTATATCCCCCGTAAAAAAATAAACGAAGTGGCATTCCTTGATTCCCTGATTACACATAAAGGTGAAAAGGTTGCCAGTTATGAGCCGGTAAATATATATTATAGACGCTTAAAACAAAAATTACTGGATTACTACGCTATAGAAAAAGCAGGGGAGTGGCAGCCGCTTGTTACCAGCAGAAAGAAATTGGAAGCCGGTGATGCTGATGCGGTTGTTGCCGGTATAAAACACAGGTTATTTCTTTTGCAGGATTTGAGTTCAGCAGACAGTTCAGATTTATTTACCGGCTCTTTAAAGATAGCAGTAAAAAAATTTCAGCGAAGACACGGCATGCATGCAGATGGTGTTATAGGTGCAGCCACACTTCGCAAAATAAATGAGCCTTTGCAGGCAGGTATTCGTAAAATACTTATTAATATGGAAAGACTCCGGTGGGTGCCGGAGGAAATCAATAAGGATTACCTGCTGGTGAATATCCCCGAGTTTAAATTGCATGTATTTGAAAATGGTCAGCTTTCATTCAGTATGAATGTGGTAGTTGGATCTGCCCAGCACAATACGGTTGTATTTAGCGGCGATTTGAAATATGTAGTATTCAGTCCGTACTGGAATATTCCGGTCAGCATTGTAAAAAATGAAATTATGCCCGGCATGAAAAAAGATAAAAACTATATCATTAAGCATAATATGGAGATCACAGGCTATGCAAACAATATTCCTGCGGTAAGGCAAAAACCTGGTCCCAACAATTCACTTGGCAAAGTAAAATTTCTGTTCCCCAACAGCTATAATATTTATCTGCACGATACACCGGCAAAAAGCCTGTTTGGCGAAACAAAAAGAGCTTTTAGTCATGGATGCATCCGTTTAAATGAACCTGAGAAATTAGCTCAGTTTCTTTTGCGAAATGACAGTTCATGGACCGAATCAGCAATAACTTCGGCTATGAATAAAGGCAAAGAAAAGTATGTTACGTTAAAAGCGCCTGTTCAGGTATTCATCGGCTATTTTACAGCCTGGGTAGATTCAAAAGGTGAATTGAATTTCAGAGATGATATTTACGGGCATGATGTGCGGATGGCAGAAAGAATATTTGAGAAAGGCTTGCAAAAATGACAAAACCACAGTTAATATTAATCCGGGATAAATAAATGATCAATAGGTTCTGCTGCAATAGGGTATCAATGGTTTAAACCTTTACAGAATATTAATTTTTTGCATTACACCCGATTTATGGGTTTTGCTGATGGGGATCATATTACCATTTATGAATAGAACGTTTTCCTGTATATCGTTGATCTTGGTAAAATTTACGATATAGGAACGGTGTACTTTCATAAACACCTGGGGATTTACCTTGGTCTCTAAATTTTTGATGGTGTTATGAGTAATGTATTTTTTGGCTGGAGTGATAAACTTTACATAATCACCCATACTTTCAATAAAGAGTATATCATCATTGTGCAGCCGGATAAGTTTGCCGTCTGTTTTTATGAACATATGGTCCTGCTCGGAGTTGCCGTTTAGCTGCTCGGTTTTTTTACTTACTTTTTGTACTGCTTCCAGGAAACGCTGATAGGTAAATGGCTTTTTAAGATAATCTGTAACGTTGTACTGGAAGGCATCGTAAGCATATTCGGTTTTAGAAGTGGTAAGGATCACCTGTGGTGTGTATACCAGTTGATCCAGCAATTCAAAACCGGTGGCGCCGGGCATTTCAACATCTAAAAAAATAAGATCAACAACATTGTCTTTCAAAAAAACCAGGGCATCTTCCGCGTTCAAAAAGTGATGAGCAGCTTCTATAACACCTGATTTTTCACAAAACCTTTTAAGAAATTCTGCAGCAACCTGCAGATCTTCTACAATAATGCTCTGGAACTTCATAAATATTGGGTATTGTATTGTTTCAATCGCTTAATTTCATTTTCTGCAATCTTTATCGCTTCAAGACTTATGGCTATGATATGATGAAACCCGCTTTCGGCTTCAGCCATCGTTTCAGCCTGTGCACATACCTGTTCAAACGATGCAAATTCCTGCATGGTTTCATTAAGACCTGTGTATCCGAATAGTGGCTTCATTTTATGGACCACTTTCTTTAATCCTGCTATATCTCCATCGTGGAACCTGCTTTCCACCAATGGCAGCTCATTGCGCAACTGCTGTACTGTGGATTCAAAAACGAATTCAGCCTGCTGTAAATCATCTCCGTACAATTCCTGCAGGAATGCGGTATCCAGTTCCGGTGAGAAATAGAATGCTATTTTCTGATCTTCATTGTACATGTCACAATTTGTAAACCACAAAGGCGTTTTACCTTTTGCGTTGAATAATTATTATTGGGAAAAATCATCATCTCAGGTTATGCAAACGAATATTTTGGATAAATTAGTATCTTTTTGTTATAGTATTTTAAATAGTGGTATTGATCCTGCAAAAGGACATGAGGAGAACAAAAATGTACAAAGGCTCATCATTTTTATCTTTTTCGGTATAGGTGTAAACCTTATTTCAGTGCTGCTGAATGTTGTACATGGATTGTACATAAGCGTTTCTCTTAATATCACTTCCATCATCTTATTGTCGGTATGCTATTTTTTAAATAAAGATGGCAAAAGAGTGTTTGCAAAGGTGCTGGGTATAATTACAATTAATCTCTATTTGTTTGCCATTAGTTATGCCGAAGGCTTAAAGGCGGGCGAGCACATGTATTATTTCCCTTTTTTACTGGCTCTTATTTTTGTAATTGATATCCGCAAAAATTATGAAGAGCTGATAATGACCTCAGTGGTAACGTTTATTACTGCGGCATTAATTTTTATTGTTGCGCCCTATGTAAGTAATGTTCAAACCATCAGCACAGAGCAATACAGCGCTTTATTCAGTTCAAATCTTAGCCTTTCCCTGGTTATAACGGCATGCTTTACTTACTATATCTTAAAAACACTGGAGATCAATGAGGAGAAATTATTAGATGAAACACGATTTAAAGATACCGTGTACGATACCTCACTTGACAGTGTATTCATTGTTGACACCCATAGTATGGTAATAACCGGCTGCAATAAAAAAGCTATGGAAGTGTTTGGGTTTACAGGTAAGGAAGAAATCCTGGGCACTGCTGCCAGGCAACTTTTGGGCAATGTAATGGAAGAACATATAGTGGTGCAGGGAAAACAGCAGTTTGCTAAAAAATCTCCCTGGTATGGTAACATGGATTTTATACGAAAGGATGACACACCTTTTTTTGCATATGTGAACATTGTTCCTTTTTCGCACAGAGAGTTTAATTATTGTAAAATCAGTATTCTTGATATTACAGAGATCAAAATTGCCGAATTTGAAATATTAAAAGCCAAAGAAAAAGCAGAAAAGGCAGTGCAGGTAAAGTCAAGGTTTTTGTCGAATATGAGCCATGAGCTCAGGACGCCTCTAAATGCCATTATAGGCACTACCAATATCATATTGAATGAGGAGTACCTGCCATCGCAAAAACAAAGCTTTGAAGTACTCAAGTATTCTTCAGAACACATGATGCAACTGGTAAATGATATTCTTGATTTCAGCAAAATTGAAGCCGGGAAAATGGTGCTTGAAAGTACTCCGTTTAATGTGAAAGTATTTTTACAGAAGGTGGCGGCATCTTTTGCCGCCCCAATTGCGGCAAAAAACCTTGCGCTTCACATTGAAGTTGACAACAATGCGGACCTGGAAGTATATGGAGATGAAATGCGCCTGATACAGGTAATGAATAACCTGCTGGCCAATGCTATTAAGTTTACAGAAAAAGGCACTCTTACAATTGAAGTGAAAGCCGTTAACCACAGGAGCCATAATGCGGATATATATTTTGCGGTTAAAGATACCGGTATCGGTATTGCGCAGGGCAAGATGCGGCAGATATTTGAAAGCTTTACGCAGGCAGATATTGAAACCACGCGGAAATTTGGTGGTACAGGATTGGGGCTTGCCATAAGCAAAAAAATAGTAGCGCAAATGGGTGGTAATCTGCAGGCAGAAAGCAATGTAGGAACCGGCAGTATTTTTTATTTTACGCTTGGCTTTAAAATTGCACAACAGCAAAAATCATATGTTGATGAAAACAAATTAAAGGGGCTTTCCAGCCTGGAAGGAATAAAAGTGCTGCTTGCTGAAGATAATCCCATTAATATGATCGTTGCCAAAAGATTCCTGCAAAAATGGAATATTGAGGTAGTGGAGTCCGAAAACGGAGTGAAGGCCGTTGAGCGCTTCTATCAGCATAATCCCGATTTATTGTTAATTGACCTTGAAATGCCGGAAATGGATGGAGCGCAAACCGTTGCTGAAATAAGAAAAACACACCCCTATATCCCGATTATTGCCTTTACCGCAGCTACATATGAAAATATAAAGGAAGATCTGCTCAGTAAAGGCTTTAATGATTATGTGCCTAAACCTTTTAAACCCGAAGAGCTGCACAAGAAAATAATGCAGTTTACCGAAATGCTCAATATTCATAAAAAAGCATCATAAAAAAGGTGAGAGAAAATTAAATGTTTTTCTCTTTTCTCACCTCTCACTTTCATCTTTGAGCAGTCTTGCTTAGTTCGTTTTTTCCAATTCTTTGATATCGAGCGAAGTGTTTACATCAATTTTTGTGATGGTGGCTTTTATCTCTCCTACCATAGGGCTGCTGATTACTGTATTGTAGGCAAAAAGGAATCCTTCAGGCGTTTTTTTGTAATCTGAATAATTGGTGGTTTGCTCAACCTGCTGGCCCATTACAGTTGCTTTTGTAATATTACGTATAAGATAATAGCTGGCGGCATCTATGTAAATGGTAGACACAACATCTCCTTTGCTTAACTGAATCTTGTGTACCGCTGTTCCGTTGGCTGTATCTTTTCCCTCATAGGTGGCTGTATAGCCATTCGCTTTGTAATCTGTTAACTCGCCCCCCGCACTTAATGATCCTGATGCACTCTTTACCGCTTCATCGGGCAATGGTTGCGCCTCTGTACTACCCATTAACGGGTTAATAGACCAGCCTTTATCCTTCCCGATAAAAGTGATTATTTTCTGCCCCTGCACTTCTATTTCCTGGCGGGTAGCTCTATTATACACTATCCATATTTTGGCGGGAAGTTCCATCCCCATTACCTGCATATTGGTTTCCATAACAATGTTTTTCAACCCGTCAATTTTTTCTTTTCCGCCCAATGCTTTAATATAGTTGGTTTGTAACTCTTCAACTGTTTGTGTGTATGCACACATCACCGAAACACAGGTAAAAACGGTCAGTATTGCAAATCTTAATTTTTTCATTGATTGATTTTTAATTGGTTCCGCCAAAAATAAGTTTTTCCGGACTGTTTATGTTGTCCGTTTATCATTTAACTTGTCATCAGATCATCAATTCCTGTTAACATGATTGGTATTACTCAAATTAGGGGCCGGATTGTAGATGTTTTGCGGCAAACCATTTTTCCGGGAATAATTTCTTTTTCCGGGGGTAAGATACAGGCAATACATAAAGCGGCAGATGGAGATAATAATGATCGGGAACTTCCTTTTATTTTACCTGGCTTTATTGACGCGCATATACATATTGAAAGCTCCATGCTGGTGCCTTCGCAGTTTGCAATACTTGCAGTAGTTCATGGTACGGTAGCCACGGTAAGCGATCCGCATGAAATTGCGAATGTATGCGGCATAAAAGGAGTGGAATATATGATCAGCGATGGCAAAAAAGTTCCTTTCGGTTTTTTCTTTGGTGCGCCCAGTTGTGTGCCCGCCACTGTATTTGAAACGGCTGGCGCGGAATTGAATGCCGCGGATATTGAAAAACTGTTACAGCAGGATGAAATCAAATACCTAAGTGAAATGATGAATTTCCCGGGCGTTTTGATGAAGGACCCCGAAGTGATGAAAAAAATTGCTGCTGCACACAAATTAAACAAGCCGGTAGACGGGCATGCGCCGGGTCTTAGAGGTGAACAGGTGCAGCAATATATAGATGCCGGTATTTCAACAGATCATGAATGTTTTACAAAAGAAGAGGCGTTGGATAAATTGAAACGGGGTATGCATATCCTGATCAGGGAAGGAAGCGCAGCCAAAAACTTTGAAGCATTAATTGATTTATTGAACCACTACCCGGAAAAGATAATGTTTTGCAGCGACGACAAACATCCCGACAGCCTGGTCGAGGGACATATTAACCAGCTATGTGCAAGAGCAGTTGATAAAGGCATAGATCTGTTTAAAATATTACGGGCGGCCTGCATTAACCCCGTGTTGCATTATAAGCTTGAAGTGGGTTTGCTCCGGGAAGGCGAAAGTGCAGATTTTATATTGGTTAAAGACCTGAGGGGCTTTGAGGTATTGCAAACCTACATTAAGGGTGAATGCGTAGCTGAAAAAGGAAAGAGCCTGATCCGCCTGCCCGGTAGTGACGCAGGAAACGATACGGTAATTAATCATTTTTCCTGTACTAAGAAAACCATAAATGATTTTCAGCTTGCGGAGCCTGAAGCCGCATTGCCGGTAATTGAAGCACTGAACGGGCAGTTGATTACCAATAAGTGGATGAATGGAAAAGTATTATCCGAACCCGATATTGTGAATGATATATTAAAAATAGTGGTGGTTAACCGTTACAAAGATGCGCCTGTTGCAAAGGCATTCATTAAAAATTTTGGATTAAAGAAAGGAGCTATCGCGTCTTCGGTTGCACACGACAGTCATAATATCGTTGCTGTTGGTGCGGATGATCTTTCCATTTGCAATGCTGTAAATATGATCATTGAGCATAAAGGAGGTGTGAGTCTTTGGTCCGGAGATGGCGAACCCGGAAATATTATATTACCCTTACCGGTAGGCGGTTTAATGAGCAATGAAGACGGTTACCAGGTAGCCGCACAATACGCCGCTATTGATAAAGCAGCCAAAGCGCTTGGATCAAACCTGTCGGCGCCCTATATGACATTATCCTTTATGGCCTTACTGGTTATACCCCACCTGAAGCTTAGCGATAAAGGATTATTTGATGGGGACGATTTTCGGTTGATATAAGGGTGTTGTCCTATTGAATAATTTCCCATTTTTCAATTTCGCCTTTCACAACATTGAACATAGGATGAGAAACAAGTCTTTCTTTATTGCTTGCTTCCGTAAACTTAAGTACGTTACGGATTCTTAGCTTGCTGAGCAAATGGGTTGTTTCATATTTTATTTGTCCGGTTGTAACCTGCATTGACACAGGTGAAAAATTCCAATTTATTTTATTTCTGCCGAAGTTATAGCCTCGTTTGGCAGATTCTTCAAAAACAGAAGCCAGATATTGATTTATTGCATCTTGCGATCTGTCCATTTGTTTAAACCGGTCAAGTTGTGGATGATTGCGATAACCTTTGGTCCTGCCTTCAAGAACCTGCCTGGCGAGCAGTGTTTCTCTCCACAGGGCTACAAGTCCCTTAGCGTCTAAATATTTTGGATGAACAGACCAAATTCTCATACGCTGTCAAAATAGCAAGTTGCCACTATGTATTTCGTAAAGTTGTCAATCATCCTGCTGTACGGTCATGTTTTGCATTGCTGTAACCTTATTGCTGTTCTGCAAAATACCGGTGAAAATAGGGTATCGTTTCTATGCCTTTATAAAAATTAAAAATATCGAACTTTTCGTTGGGCGAATGGAGGTTGTCGCTATCCAGCCCAAATCCCATAAATACAATTTTAATCCCCAGTTCTTTCTCAAACAGGGAGCATATAGGAATGCTTCCCCCGCCACGAACCGGAATAGGTACCTTCCCAAAAGTAGTTTCAATCGCTTTTGCTGCAGCCCGGTAGGCAGGTGAATCAATCGGCGTCATATAGGGCTCTCCGCCATGATGTTCTTCGGCCTTTACAGTTACGCCCGCCGGGGCAATACTTTTAAAATATTGTAATAATCTGTCTGTTATATCTGCCGATGACTGGTTAGGTACCAGTCGCGCTGATATTTTTGCATGTGCCCTGGCAGGTAAAACGGTTTTTGCGCCTTCGCCTGTATAGCCTCCCCAAATGCCATTGAGCTCCAGTGTTGGACGGATGCCGGTTCTTTCATTGGTGGTATATCCTTTTTCGCCCCACAAAGCCTCCACTCCAAGGTCTTTTTTATAGTCTGCTTCATTAAAAGGGGCTTCGGCCATGAGTTTTCTTTCTTCCTCTGTTGCATTTACTACATTATCGTAAAAACCCGGAATGGTAATATGATTGTTTTCATCGTGGCAGGAAGCGATCATTTTAGCCAGTATTGTTATAGGGTTGGCTACAGCGCCGCCGTATACGCCACTGTGCAGGTCGCGGTTAGGCCCTGTTACCTCTACTTCTATATAAGATAGCCCGCGTACGCCTATGTCTATTGAAGGCGTATCCATGCTGATCATGGCAGTATCGCTGATCAGAATTACATCGGCGCTCAGCAAAGCTTTATTGGATGCAACAAATTTGGCTAAGTTGGGAGATCCGATCTCCTCTTCTCCCTCAATAATGAATTTAATATTCGTAGATAAAGTATTGGTTTTAACCAATGTTTCCAATGCTTTTACGTGCATGTAAAATTGTCCTTTATCATCGCAGGATCCCCTGGCGAAAATTTTGCCGTCTTTAATTACGGGATCAAAAGGGCCGCTATTCCATAAATCAAGCGGATCGGGAGGCTGTACATCGTAATGTCCATATACCAATACCGTTGGATTTGAAGCGTCAATTATTTTTTCTGCATATACTACAGGGTGGCCTTCTGTAGAAAACATTTCGGCTTTATCAGCGCCTGCTTCTAATAATTTTTGTTTAACTGCTTCGGCGCAGGCTATCATATCTTTTTTATGTTCACTATTGGCGCTTACCGAAGGAATACGCAACAGATCCAGTAATTCATTTAAAAAACGGTCTTTGTTTTTTAACTGGTAATCTTTCCATACCTGCATAATCTGAAATTTTAGGATGAAGATGACAGAGGAACGAAATTAGGTGGTTTTTACCATACAGGAATAGCAAACAAGATGTTATTGTAATGCGTATGGTATAAAAAAAATTTACATTTTTTTTATGATTGGGTTTATGCTTGTATGCTGCAGCGCTTTATATTTGCATCGCATTGCAAGTCATATATCAGCCTTTGTTGGTCCAACCGTTTATGGAAGGTTCTAACAAAGGCTGAGCCAATTAGTGGCTACCCCAGCTTTGCTTTTTTGCGGAGCAGCATTAGTGCAGCCGAAAAAATAATATACAAAAGCGCCAGGCCTATTAATAAGAATTTGGTAGCCGCCATAACTGTGGTGAGTACAGATGTAAAAGAAGTGGTTGTAATATGAATGGAAAAGCTCATCAGGATATTTTCTATTGCGTCAAAAACCATAGCCACCAAGCTTCCGAAAGCCAGCAGTACACCAGCTCTTTGTGCGCGGCCGGATTGGTAATGAACGGAAAAATATCCACATGTGGAGTAGAGAAAAAGTCCATAAAAGGGAATGAGCAGGAAATCCAGCAGCATATTCATCCGGAATGCTCCTCTCAGTGCATTTTTCCACGCCGTTGCAATGGCCTGCGTATGTGATGAGTGGTAGCTGAATTCCAGCGACAGGATACCTGAAGGAGATGATGGTGTAATCAATTGCTTTCCCTGTAATTGCAGCATCAGCAAAAAAAATATGGTTCCGGCAAAGAAAAAGCCAATGATTTTCCAGTTCGTCATTTGTATAGTGTGTGCAGATTAAGGCAACGAACCCCGTTTGTTCCTGTTTAAGCTTTATTCAAACTGTAGTAGAGGTCCCTTAACAATATTTTCCTCAAACTGAAATGAATAAATAAAGATAAGTCAAAAATCAATTTTGCTCCTTCGCCAATTTCTTTTTGTTGATAATTGATTTGAGACTCCTGAAAAAGCGGTAGTAAAATTCTTTGTTGAACAGCTGAGAATCATGCATGGCCTTATAGGTAAAAAATATGCCAACAGGCAACAATACCAGTGTAGATAGCCACATTCCAAAAAATGCTGAAGTAATGTCTTCCCTCACAAATTTTTCGCCAAACATATTGAGTAAGTGAAAAATAAGAAAAAATATTACTGCTATTACCAGCGGCATACCCATTCCTCCTTTGCGAATAATGGAGCCTAATGGGGCGCCTATTAAAAAAAGAACAACACATGCAAGAGACAATGAAAACTTCCTGTGCCATTCTATAAGATGAAAGCGCAGGTCTTTTTGTTTCATACGGGCTTCCTCAGCTATGATATCAAGGCTGTTTTTTTGGCTGCTTACCCTGTCAATAGCTCTTGTAATTATTGTTCTCCTCGCCGAATCGGGCAGCAATTGAGTGTATCCTCTTCCTTCAGGGGGTTCCAACGCAAGCACAACACTGCCTCTTTTTGGATTGTATTCAGGCTTTTTGGGCGCCAAAAGTTTATTTGCGCCGTTGGGTTGAATATCGGCAGTTGTTATCTTTTCAGCAACAGGATACTCTTTTTTTTGAGGAAGCAGTTCACGTCTCACAAAAGAATAATTAATGCCTACTTCCCGGTCTGTTTTTTTCTCAATATCTCTCCCCGAAGTTTTTTTAAGCGAATCAATGGTTTTATTCAGTTGCTTTACATTCAACATCCTGAAATTATCTTTAAAAAGACTGTCGGGCGTTTGCATCATTTTAAAAGAGCTCAGGTCAAAAACCTTTTTATAGTTTTTAAAGCTCAGTCTTATATAGTCTGTATTGATCGTGTATGATGGTCCTCTTTCTTCATTACGCCACCCGTTCTCTAAGTAAAACTCAAGGAATTTTTTATCGGCGCTGATGCTCATTTTACCATGCTCAGCAACAATAATATTATCCTGCAGGCTGTAATTTCTTTCAAAAATGATGATATTATGGATAGTAGTATTATCCTTGTCTTTCTTTCCAATTTTGATGGTGTAGCCTTCAAATTCCCTGAAAAAAACACCTTCTTTAAGGTTGAATGCAGGCTTTGCCACTGTTATATCATACAGTAAGGTTTGAAATTTTAACTGAGCAACGGGAATAATGTAGTTGGAGAATAAAAAGGCGACTATCGAAATCAGGAAAGAAATAATAAATAAAGGACGCATGAAACGCAGCAATGGTATACCGGCTGATTTTATGGCAACGGTTTCAAAGCTTTCTCCCAGTTTGCCAAAAGTCATTATGGAGGATATCAGCACAGCCAGGGGTAATGCCAGCGGAACTGCCGTGGCAGTAACGTAACTGGTTAAACGTACAATAGTAAAAAAATCGAGCCCTTTTCCAACCAGGTCGTCTATATATTTCCAGAAGAACTGAAGTACCAGGACAAACAGGGTGATAAAAAAAGTGACAATAAAAGGGCCGATAAAGGCTTTGATGATAAGCTTGTCTAATTTTTTAATCACGGTTTTACGCTTGCTGTTTTATACTGCGATAACTTTAGCTGATGGATAATGCAAAAATACAGTTTTCGGCAGATGAACTGCGTTTGGTTACAGACGAGCAGTTCATTTTAACAAAGAATCGCATTATTGAAAAAGTTTCCATTTTTTTTGGTTTGCTGCAGAACAGCTATCGTATTGCATCTGCAGATATTTTCTCTTCACTGGGCATTGTGCAGCAACCCAAAATTTCTCGTGGTGAAAATTATAACGGTCTGCCATATGTGATACTGGATTATCCAAAGCATTTCACAAAGGAAGATATTTTTGCTATACGTACTATGTTTTTATGGGGAAATGATTTTAGCATTACACTGCATCTTAAAGGGCGGTATAAAACACTTTTTGAAGAGCCGCTGATTAAAAATGTGTCATTGTTAAAACATCACGGATGGTATTTGCAGGTGTCTGGAAATGAATGGCAGCACCATTATGCACACGATACGCATCTCCCAGTTAATGATATTACAGTCCATAAAATGCCTTCTGTTATTACAGGCGCATGCTTTATAAAAATTGCATTCTACTTTTCTTTGCAGCAGTGGCGGGAAGCAGAACAATTGTTTTCGGACTGTTTTTTCAGTATAATAACCACACTGGATCTCAAAGCTTAAGCCCCAATGCGGTGAAATAACTCTTTTACCTGGTAATCCCAAAGGCGGCTTTGATCGGCAACTTCTTTTTTCTCAGCAAAATCCTTAATTACCAATATGGTTTGATTGGTGACTTCAGATTTTTCAATGCTAAATTCAAAATATTCTTCTTTGGGAGCATGCGACCAGTGAAAACGGATAAATTTATTTTCTTCCCCTTCCAGCACCTCAGCTTTATCTGTAGAGCCTTCCCATGTAAAACTGAATACCATATCCCTTTCATCAACCCTGTCGGCAAACCATTCCTGTAGCCCTGCAGGGGTTGAAAGAAATTCATATAATATAGAGGGGGAGCAGCGAACCGGATATTCTAGCGTATATAATTGTTTTTTACTCATTTTATCAGTCTGTTAGTCATAATGCATGATAGCCTGCAATAATATAAAATTAATAGAAGCATCAAAGGTTTTTACGGAATATTTTTCTTTAAACGGGTAACAAAACAGTCCCGGGCATTATTTTCATGAAAAAGGGTTGATCCTCAGGGAATAATATTTTTTTCTTATCCCTGCTATTTCCTTAAATTGCTAAAGAAGTGCAATTTCTTATGGTAGCCAGCGTTTTATAGATAAATCCGTATATATATGATTTCTATTAAACCTCTTAAATATTCCTGCGTATGAGTATGCGTCAACTCAAAATCACGAAGTCCATTACCAATCGTGAGTCTCAGAGTCTTGAAAAGTACCTGCAGGAGATCGGTAGGGTAGAACTGATTGGCCCTGAAGAAGAAGTTAAGCTGGCGGGGCTTATTAAGCAAGGCGATCAGAAAGCGCTGGACCGGCTTACCAAAGCCAATCTGCGTTTTGTGGTTTCTGTAGCCAAGCAATACCAGAACCAGGGCTTATCACTTCCGGATCTTATTAACGAAGGTAATTTGGGACTCATCAAAGCTGCACAGCGTTTCGATGAAACAAGAGGATTTAAATTTATATCATATGCGGTATGGTGGATCCGCCAGAGCATTTTACAGGCATTGGCCGAGCAATCACGTATTGTTCGTTTGCCGCTTAACAAGGTAGGGCTTACCAACCGGATCAATAAGGCTTTTCAGCAATTAGAGCAGGAATATGAACGGGAACCTTCTGCAGAAGAACTGGCAGATTTGCTGGATATAGATTCCGACGAAATTTCGGCCACACTTGGGGTAGCTGCAAGGCATGTAAGTATGGATACTCCATTGTCGGATGGGGAGGACAGTACCCTGGTTGATGTTATGGAGAATCCCAATGCCGACAGTGTTGACCTGAAAATAGTCCATCACGAATCATTGAAGAAGGAAATTGAAAGATCCCTGCACACCTTAACCGACCGTCAGCAGGATGTGATACGTTTCTTCTTCGGCATAGGCTTCGATAACCCCATGAGCCTTGAAGACATAGGTGAAAGGTTCAATCTGACACGTGAAAGGGTTCGCCAGATAAAAGATAAGGCAATCACCAAGCTCAGAACAACCTCCAGGTGTAAACTTTTAAAAACTTATTTGGGCACATAATTCTACTCATCGTTACTTTGCTTAACTTTGTAACGTTTTCAAGAGTGAACAATTTGATACTGTTCACTTTTTTTATGTGGAAAAAGCGAATGCATACTTGTAATTGAACCTGCATTAGCGCTTCTTTTAAGAATGATTAAATAAGCAATTGTATGTTTGAGTCATTGTCCGAACGGTTAGATTCAGCCTTTAAACAAATTAAAGGAGAGGGGAGAATTAATG
Source organism: Agriterribacter humi (assembly GCF_009192765.1). Taxonomy (GTDB): domain Bacteria; phylum Bacteroidota; class Bacteroidia; order Chitinophagales; family Chitinophagaceae; genus Agriterribacter; species Agriterribacter humi. The sequence goes on from NZ_VOHQ01000006.1 coordinate 50,932, forward strand.
AGTTGAATATCGCCAACACGGTAAAGGATATTCGCCGTGCACTGGTTGATGCTGATGTGAACTATAAGATAGCAAAAGAATTTACCGATACGGTAAAAACCAAAGCACTCGGGGAAAAAGTACTTACGGCAGTAAGTCCCGGTCAGTTAATGGTTAAAATTGTAAAGGACGAACTGGCAGAACTGATGGGCGGTTCTGAAAGTGAGTTTAATATTACCGGAAATCCTGCGGTTATTTTGATTGCAGGATTACAGGGAAGTGGTAAAACTACATTCAGCGGTAAGTTGGCCAATTATCTTAAGACAAAAAAAGGAAAGTCCCCGCTCCTGGTTGCTGCAGATATTTATCGCCCCGCAGCCATTGATCAGTTAAAAATATTAGGAGAGCAGATCAACGTTGAAGTATACAGTGAGCCCGAAAATAAAGATGCTGTAGCCATTGTACAAAATGCTGTAAAAGAGGCCAGGAGCAGGAATAAGAATGTCATTATCATAGATACTGCAGGGCGTTTGGCAGTAGATGAAATTATGATGCAGGAGGTAGAAAGTATAAAAAATGCTGTAAAACCCCAGGAGATTCTTTTTGTTGTAGATTCCATGACAGGACAGGATGCGGTAAATACGGCCAGGGTTTTTAATGAAAGACTTGATTTCAGCGGAGTAGTACTTACTAAATTAGATGGTGATACCCGCGGTGGCGCCGCCCTGTCAATAAAGTACACCGTTAAAAAGCCTATAAAATTCATCAGCAGCGGGGAAAAATTAGATACGCTGGATGTGTTTTACCCGGAAAGGATGGCGCAGCGGATTCTGGGAATGGGTGATATTACCACTTTGGTAGAAAAGGCCCAGGCGCAGTTTGATGAGGTGCAGGCAGCCAGGTTGCAGAAAAAAATGCGGAAGAACCAGTTTGACTTCCAGGATTTTTTGGACCAGTTGCAGCAGATAAAGAAAATGGGAAATATTAAGGATTTGATGGGGATGATACCCGGCATGGGAAAGGCCGTAAAGGATATTGATGTTAGCGATGATTCCTTTAAAGGCATAGAAGCGATGATCAATTCTATGACTCCTTTTGAAAGAGCCAACCCGGATGTAATAAACCCGGGCCGCAGGGCACGGATTGCCAAAGGAGCCGGAAAAGATCTTACAGAAGTAAGCCAGTTCATGAAGCAGTTTGAGCAAATGAAACAAATGATGAAAATGATGAATAAGATGCCGATGGGAAGAATGGGTTTGGGAAAACGTTGATTTTTTGTACTTTTAATTTTTGTAAATAGTTTGCAAGACTTATCTTCGCAAACCTTAAGAAAGAAACCATAATGCATCACCCATTTAAAATGTTTATTTTTTATGGCTGTTAAAATCAGACTACAACGTCACGGGAGCAAGAAGAGACCCTTCTATTTTATAGTGGTAGCCGATGCCCGTGCGCCAAGGGATGGAAAATTCATCCAAAAGATCGGCACCTACAATCCATTGGGGCAACCTACTGCTGTTCAGTTAGACAGGCAAAAAGCACTGGACTGGCTGCAAAAAGGAGCTCAGCCAACAGATACCGTCCGCCGCATTTTGTCTTACAAAGGAGTTTTGTATCTCAAACATTTGCTGCGTGGTGTAAGCCTAGGTTTATTTGATGAAGCAACTGCTATGGGCAAGTTCCAGAAATGGCACGAAGAACATGAAGGCAACATCAGAAAAAAACAGGAAGAAGCCGCTACAGCAAGAAGGCCAAGACGACCTGTTGCACCAAGGAGAACTGAACAAAAAGAAGAAGAAGGTAACTGATTATAAAGTTTTCTTCAACTGAATTAAATTGCCTTGCATCTATTGCAGGGCTTTTTTTATTGCAATTTTGCAGAAAAATTTGAATTCATGTAATGCCCGAATATTTTAAAATAGGAAAAGTTGTTTCGGCGTTTGGATTAGAGGGCGAGATGATCCTGTTGCACAGCCTGGGAAAAAAAACCTCGCTTAAAAGCATAGAAGCCATCTTCATTGAAGAACGAAAAACTTCTTTTTTGCCTTATTTTGTTCAATCCTCACGCATAAAAAGTGAAAAGGAAATATACCTTAAACTTGAAGATATTACTTCACGTGAAGCGGCTTTAAAAATTGTACAGAAAGAAATATGGATGGAGGAAAAGGATTTTAAAAAATTTGCTGCTAAATCGGCGCCTATTTCTTTACTGGGTTATCATTTAATACATAATAATGAAGATATTGGTGAAATAGATGAAATAATAGAACAACCCCACCAGGTGCTGTGTAAAATTATGTTTGGAGAAAAAGAAATACTAATACCCCTGCATGCGCAAACATTGCAACGGGTGGATAATAAAAACCGGAAAGTGTTTGTTGATCTTCCGGATGGATTACTTGAAATTTATAGAAACGGTTAATTCAAAGAGGTTTAAATTTCTCCTGTAACATACACTTCCTTCCAATAATTTAATGTACCAAGGATACCGTGTTGGCCTAATAGTTGCTATTATGCATAAAGCTGTTGTTGAATAGAAGGAGTAAAAATAAATCAATAGAATTTTCACAATATGAAACGCAAAAATAATCCGTCTGGTCTTGTTACCTTATTACTGGTTATAGTTGCTATAGTAGTTTTACATGCGCTGCGTGATGTTCAGAAAAGCGATGGGAGTAAAGCTCCGATTGAGGCTGCATTAACGGAAAAAGTTACCAAAAATTAAATCTGAACACAGCTTTTTTACAATTCCCGGTCCTTCATAAATAAAGCCTGTCCACACCTGCACTAAAGTTGCACCGGCCTGCATTTTTTCCATGGCATCGTTACCATTAAAAATGCCGCCGCTGGCAATAACAGGTATTGCTGCATTTGTTTGCTGGGTAATTTTTTGCACAATTTGCGTTGATCTTTGTTGTACCGGTTTCCCGCTTACTCCTCCCGCACCTATAGCCTCAATTGCGGATACAGCGGTATTTAATCCCTGCCTGCTAATGGTAGTATTTGTAGCTACTATACCATCCAATTGAATTTCTTCAGCGAGATCTATAACATCATTAATTTGCTCATCGCTTAAATCGGGTGCAATTTTCAGCAATATAGGTTTGGGATTTGGTTTTGTTTTATTAATGCTTTGCAGGTTTGACAAGATCTTCATGAGTGCGTCTTTTTCCTGCAATGCCCTTAAGCCCGGCGTATTGGGTGAGCTAACATTCACTACAAAATAATCAACAAAATCAAACAAAGCGGTAAAGCATATCCCGTAATCTTTCCATGCATCTTCATTAGGGGTTAATTTATTCTTTCCAATATTCCCTCCAACCAATAATGGTAACGTGTTTTTTGCGGAAGGCTGCCTGCTTTTCCATTTACGCAGTCTTTCAGCAATCACTGCCGCCCCATCATTATTAAACCCCATCCTGTTGATCAGGGCTTTGTCCTTGGGTAAACGAAACAGTCTTGGTTTATCGTTTCCTGCCTGTGCCTTTGGTGTAACCGTTCCTATTTCAACAAAACCAAATCCCAAACATTCCAGTTCTCTCAAATACCTTGCATTTTTATCAAAACCGGCCCCCAAACCTACCGGGTTGGAAAATATGAGTGACGAATGCCGGGTATGAAGAACGGTAACCAAACGGTCATCTTTTGGGGGAGTATAATATCCTTTGATAAAATCCCTTATCCATTTCACGCTGCATAAACCCTTTAATACGTTCATAGAAAAATAATGTACCCGCTCGGGCGGGAAAAGAAAAAGGATCTTGCGTAATAGTGTATACATAACCGGCGCGAAGTTAATAAAGGAAACGGAGCATAATAAACTTTCTGTCCTGACGGGAACGGAGAGGATGCGTATCGCTACCGTCAAAACCACACTTTTTGCTACCGTCAAAAGACGGTTTTTTTTATGTTTGTCGCCGTTGTTGCTGTTCGTGGGATGGGCAACTTGTGTCGGCATCACCAACAACAAGAGCCGATATTTGATTTGGTAGAGATATGAAAGAAGCGAAAGTTACATTAAAAGCAGAAATTTTAAAACAGCCTTTTTTTATTTTTATTGGCTATCCCGCTGGTGACAACACCAGGCGGGGGCGGTGTAAAGGGTGAAAGTGGAACCCCGTTTTGGCGAAAGAATGAGACATAGGAAAAGAGCGGGGGTTTCTTGTGCCATGTGCTCCATCTCGAATTAATAATCAAATTTTTATGGCAATAAAAGCAGGTATTAACCGGTTTACACAATAAAAGCGCCCGGTAAGATTTTGGTATCCATATCCGGAACATTTATCTTTGAACTACAAAGTTGCATAAACAACTAAACTCAAATACCATGCAGGATGCATATATAGTTGCAGGCTTTCGTACGGCTGTAGGAAAATCCAAACGCGGAGGATTTCGCTTTACCCGGCCCGATGACCTTGCTATAGAAGTGATCAAAAATGTGCTCGCTTCTGTACCCCAGCTGGAAGCTAAACGAATTGATGATGTAATTGTGGGAAATGCTGTTCCTGAAGCCGAGCAGGGATTACAGGTTGGCAGGATCATCGCTGCCCGCGCATTGGGTATTGAAGTGCCGGGAATGACGATAAACCGCTACTGCGCTTCTGGTTTGGAAGCCATTGCTATTGCAACAGCAAAAATCCGCACCGGCATGGCAGAGTGCATTGTTGCGGGCGGTACCGAAAGTATGAGTCTTGTGCCAACTGCGGGTTGGAAACCGGTTCCGGCTTATTCTATTGCCAAAGATGAACCTGATTATTACCTGAGTATGGGACTAACAGCGGAGGCTGTTGCCAAAGAATATAATGTGAACCGTGAAGACCAGGATGCATTTTCATATCGCTCTCACCAAAAGGCCATTAATGCCATTCGGAATGGGTATTTTAAAACCGGCATTTTACCGGTAACAGTTGAAGACGTATATGTGGATGATAAAGGAAAAAGACAAACCCGGAGCTATGTTATGGATACCGATGAAGGGCCCCGCAAGGATACTTCAGTTGAAGTGCTGTCAAAATTAAAACCGGTTTTTGCTGCCGGGGGAACAGTAACAGCGGGAAATTCTTCTCAAACCAGCGATGGCGCCGCTTTTGTAATTGTGATGGGTGAAAATATGGTGAAGGAGTTAGGACTTAAGCCATGGGCCCGATTGGTAGCTTGCGCTTCTGCAGGCGTGCATCCGCGGATTATGGGCGTAGGACCAATTGAGGCGGTACCGAAAGCATTGAAACAGGCGGGTATGTCATTGAATGATATTGACCTGGTTGAATTAAATGAGGCCTTTGCTTCCCAATCGCTTGCTGTAATCCGTACACTGGATATCAATCCGGAGATTGTAAATATAAATGGTGGCGCTATTGCTTTGGGACATCCCTTAGGCTGCACCGGCTGTAAACTTACCATACAAATTACGCACGATATGAAACGTTTGAATAAGAAATACGGTATTGTAACTGCCTGTGTGGGCGGAGGCCAGGGAATTGCGGGAATAATTGAAAATATAAGCTAAATAATAACTCCTCAAATAAAGATTAAGCGGATTTTGTTTTTACACCCGGGATATGTTTCCGGGTTTTATTATGTCTGTACCTGGTATAATCCTGTAAAATAATGGGACGTATCAACAGGTAAAACCGGTGGTAAAAGTAAAATAATACGCATTGAGATCCTTTTGAGCCTTGCAGCAATGTTGTAAAACTTATAATATGTTTATCTTATCTTTACCAGGGATGAAGGAACAGTAAAAGTAGCCGGTCAGTTTAACCGGATAAATTACTTTTAACGGGATGATACTCCAAACCAATATCTTTTACTCAGCATGAGAGGCTTCACCACAGCATTGTACGTATTGTTCTTTTGTTTTTTTTGCCAAACAGCCTCAGCCCAGGAAGATACCTCCTATTTAAAGGCATTATACGATCGCGTACTTGATTTTAACAGCATTAAAGCAGATTCTGTTCTGTTTTATGCGGATTATATTGATAGAGAAGCAAAAAAGCTGGACTTTAATAAAGGAGCTGTATTGTCGTTAAGGCTTAAAGGAATTTACCAGGAATTCAGGGAAGAGTACGATTCAGCAATAAATTATTATTACCAGGCACTCGAACAGGCAAGGGTGCTAAAAAAAAATGAGTACGAAGCTGCTGCTTTAAGCGATCTTGCCATGGCTTATAACAATATTGATCAGCCTCAAAAAGCAAGAGATTTTTTTAAGGAAGCATTCCAGGTATCCATACAGCGAAAGGAGGCCTCATCCATATTTACAAACAGTTCCAATCTCGGTTCCATTTATAATCGCCTTGGATATCCGGACAGTGCTTTATTTTATTTGGAGCAGGCAGAAAGCGTTGCCCAAAAATACAATCTTCACATTGATCTTCATTCTGTATACAACAACATAGGAAACGCATGGTTTCACAAAAAGCAATGGGATAAAGCCCTTCATTTTTTTAAGCTCAACTATTCAGCAAATATTGCCAATAACGACAGGGAGATGCTCTGGTACGACTGCCTGAATATAGGAGATGTATATATTGAAAAGAAAAATTTCGATTCGGCCCGTAAATACATTGATCTTTCTTTTGATATGGCAAAATCCCAGGGGTCCAAAAAGAAAGAAGCGGACGTTCATCTCCTGTATTCTAAATATTATTCTGTTCGTGGTGATTATAAGTCGGCCTACAAACATTTTACGGACTGGCATACGCTGGATACGGCCCTGGTTAACCAGCGTACGTTACACACTGTTGCTGAACTGCAGGAAAAATATAACCTGAAGCAAAAGGAGCAGCAAAACAAAATGCTGGGACTTGAAATCGCCAGGCAAAAACTCGAAAAGAGGAATATTCTTTTTATGGCATTGGGCATAGCGGCGTTGGCTGTTTCGGCCTTTATTAGTTTACTGCTTATAAGAAGAAAGAATAACCTGCTGAAAAAGCAAAATGAGTTGATACAAAAACAGAATGGTAAACTTGCCCGGCTTAATGCCGAAAAAAATTCTCTCATCAGCGTAGTCTCTCATGATTTGAACGGGCCTTTTACCAGCATAAAAATGTGGAGCCAGATATTATTATCGGATGTTTCTAATTTTACTGCAGACCAGAAAAAGGCACTCTACCGCATTCAGTCATCGGCAGATAATGGAGAGCTTTTAATACGAGATATTCTGTACATCGAAAAAGAGGAAATTAAACATCATACATTAAACCTGGAGCAGTTGGATGTGAATGCTTTTTTAGATGATATTGTAAATATGTACCAGCCACAGGCGCAGCAAAAAGAAATTAGTATACTATATACCGCGGGAAATGAGCCTGTAATACTGATCAGCGATCGTCATCTTATAAGCCGGATTTGTGAAAATTTGCTGAGCAACGCCATTAAGTTTACGCCCCGCGGCAAAAAGGTTTTGGTGAGCCTCCTGGATACAACAGATGAGATTCATATTAAAGTAGAAGATGAGGGCGTAGGAATAGCCAAAGAAGATATTCCATACCTCTTTTCCAAATACAGGAAAATCTCTTCCATGCCCACGGAGGGCGAATACTCCACCGGGCTGGGCCTGTCTATTGTTAAAAGGCTGGTGGAAGAGTTGAACGGGAAAATATTGTGCGAAAGCGAGCCCGGTAAAGGAAGCCTGTTTACTGTAATCCTTCAGAAATAAATGCAATCCTGAAAAAAGAAGCAATGCTTCTTAGACGGGTTCGGCAGGAGCCTCCTGTAGGGTGACCGGTTTTTTCCTTTCCCCGATTTGTTGCCTCCACATAGCATAGTATAATCCTTTTTCGTCTACCAGCGATTCGTGCGTGCCCTTTTCCACTATTTCTCCTTTTTCAAGTACATAAATCCTGTCGGCATGCATAATAGTAGAAAGACGATGGGCGATGAGTATGGTGATCTGGTTACGCTGGGAGGATACCTGCCTGATGGTGCCGGTAACTTCTTCTTCCGTAAGTGAATCCAACGCGGACGTAGCTTCATCAAAAATAAGCAGCCTTGGATGACGCAATAAAGCCCTGGCGATAGATAAACGTTGCTTTTCGCCCCCGGATAATTTTAATCCCCCTTCTCCTATCATTGTTTCTATTCCTTTTTCGGCCCTGCTCAGTAAATTGCTGCAGGAAGCTTTATTTAATGCATCTAAAAGGTCGTGCTCACTGGCAGCCGGATTTACAAATAACAGGTTCTCTTTAATAGTACCTGCAAACAATTGGGTGTCCTGTGTAACAAAACCAATCTGGTTACGCATGTCCTCATAATTAATGGAGCTTTCGTCAATGTCGTTGTATAATATTTTGCCTTCCTTTGGCCGGTAAAGTCCGACCAATAATTTCATGAGTGTAGATTTTCCCGCACCTGAGGGACCTACAAAGGCGATGGTTTCACCTCTTCGTACATTAAAGCTAATTTTGTCAATGGCATTTTGCTGGGCGGTCTGGTGTTTAAAAGCAACATTTCTGAATTCGAGTGTATTGATTTCGCCTAGGTGTAAAGGCGTATCCGGTTGTGGTTCCGGTTTTTTCTGCATTAATGTTCGAAAGTTAATGAGTGAGGCTTCCGCTTCGCGATACGAAAGGATAATATTTCCTATTTCCTGCAAAGGACCAAAAACAAAAAAAGAAAAGATCTGCATGGTTACCAATTGACCGGCATTCATTCTGTCTTTAAATATCAGCCAGAGCAGCATGAACAAGATTACCTGGCGCAATGTGTTTACAAATGTGCCCTGTATAAAACTGATGCTGCGTATGCGTTTTACTTTAGTGATCTCAAGTCCCAGTATTTTGTAGGTATTTGTATTTAAACGGCTTACTTCCTGGTGGGTAAGTCCAAGGCTCTTTACCAGTTCAATGTTGCGCAATGACTCTGTGGTAGCTCCCGCAAGAGAATTGGTTTGCGCAACGATGTTTTTTTGAATGGTTTTTACTTTTTTACTGAGGAGATTGGTAATGATGACCAACAAAAATATGCCACCAAAATAAATGGGAGGCAATGACCAGTGAATGCTAAAAGCAAATGCGCCTACGAAAGCGATGCCTATTATTACAGTAAAAAGCACATTTACGAAATACGACATGAATCTTTCCGTATCTGTTCTTACTTTTTGCAAAATGCTAAGCGTTTCCCCACTGCGCTGGTCCTCAAATTCCTGGTAGGGAAGCTTCATGGCGTGTTGCAAACCCTCTGTAAATACTTTTGCCCCGAATTTTTGGATAACAACATTCAAAAAATAGTCCTGGAAGTTCTTTGCTATGCGGCTGATCATGGCAACACCTATTGAAGCAAGCAGCAGCCACAGAACACTATTATAAGGTTTCGTAAAAAAATCAGACCATGCATAGCCCGTGGGATTTTTGGCATAGTCATTTGCCAGGTTCACTAAGTTGCCAAAAATGATTGGGTCAAATAAGGAAAAACCTATATTCATGGCAGCCAATACCAGCACCAGCAATACCAGCCATTTAAATGGTTTCAGGTAAGTGAAAAGAATTTTCATACTTAAAAGTAATAAGAGATTACGACCGGAAAAGACTTATTACATCAAATTATGTACAAATTTCATTTTTGTGACAGGATGGCTGGGAAATGTGAAAATGGGTTTAAAGAGGAAGTAGAACAAGTTCTACAAAATAAAAACCTCCACCCAAAAACAGGTGGAGGAATCTTTTTAATCGAGCCTACTAAGATTAGATGGGCTTCGCAGGATTGGACTTTGGTTCAACAGTAATAATCAATTCAATTCAATTTCGTTGTCCAAGGTTGTTGTTTCAGGTTTTGCAATATTGGATTCGATTCGGGGCGGTTTTTCAGGTCGTGGAAATTGGATTTTGATAAGATCTTTCGGTTTTAGGAACTGAACTTTTTTTCTTTGGATATAGGTTTTTGGTTTCCTCTATGGTATTGGGTTATTATTCAATATGGTTTAACAACAAAAAGAAAGTTGATTGATATTGGATTTTATTCTACCCTTTTCAAAGGATTTGGAATTCAATTTTTTTCAGGACGGTTTTCAGGACTTTTGGACGGTTGAGGCGTAGCTTCCTCATCAATCAACTTCAAAACAAAAATACTAACCAGTTATCCACCGTGCAAGAGCGCTTTTCCCCATTTTTTATGTTATGTTTTTACGGACTGGATACGTAAACCTGCTAAATATTTGTCGGGTATATACCATTCCCATTGCAGGTACAACTACTAAGCGGCAGTTAAAAAAGGAAAATATAAACTTATGAAATGGGCTGTTACACAGCGTTTGAGCGTAATTGATAAGGAATCATACCAAAGCTCAAAATTAGCCCCTGGTAAGAGATTGTATTATATCGTATTTAGTTATAATGTGTAAATCTCCTGTCTCATCCCTGCTTAATATGGCTCCATTGTCTTTATTGATCAGTTTGCCCAATCTTTCAACAGGTGTATCATACGACACAATAGGATAGGGCGGCTCCATCACTTTGCTTATTTCCTGGTTTTTAATATCGGGCGAAGCAAACATTTTACTGAATAAGCCACTTTCCGATACAGAGCCTTCAAGGGATCCGTCTTTCATTACCGGTATGTTTTCAATATCATATTTTTTCATCAGTTCAAATCCTTCTGCCACGGTTTGGTTAGGCTTAACCGTTACAATAGGCTGATTGCCTTTTCCGATTATAATATCTTTAAAGGTTTTAATTTCAAGAAATCCCCTTTCCAGCATCCATTGATCATTATAAACCTTGCCCACATAACGACTGCCATGGTCGTGAAATATGCACACTACCAGGTCGTCTTTTTTTAAAAGATGCTTTAACTGTAATAAGCCCTGCAGGCAGCTACCTGCACTATAACCACAAAAAAGACCTTCTTCTTTGGCCAGCCGTCTGGCCATTAAGGCTCCGTCTTTATCTGTAACCTGCTCAAAATGATCAATTACCCGCATGTCGAAATTTTCAGGAACAAAATCTTCACCAAAACCTTCTGATATGTAAGGGTGTACTTCTGTCATATCAATTTTTCCGGTGCGGAAATATTTTGTAAGCAGGGATCCATATGCATCAATTGCCCAGATCTTAACTGCCGGATTTTTCTCTTTCAGGTACATCGCTGTTCCTGTAACCGTTCCTCCCGTACCGGCCGTACTAACTAAGTGTGTAATCTTGCCGTCTGTTTGTTCCCATATTTCCGGGCCCGTAGTTTCATAATGCGCTATGCGATTGGCAGGATTATCGTATTGATTGCACAAAAAGGAGTCGGGAATTTCCTTCGCTAATCTTTTGGCAACAGAATAATAGCTTTTAGGGTCATCCGGTTCAACATTAGTAGGACAAACAATTACTTCGGCTCCTACGGCTTTCAGTATATCAAACTTTTCTTTGGATTGTTTATCGGTAGAAGTGAAAATGCATTTGTATCCTTTTACACTGGCCACCAAGGCAAGCCCCATACCAGTATTGCCCGAGGTACATTCAATGATGGTGCCGCCGGGTTTTAGTTTGCCTTCCTTTTCCGCCACCTCAATCATCTTCAGCGCCATCCGGTCTTTTATAGAGTTACCGGGATTAAAATAATCCACTTTTGCAGCTACCATACAGGGTAGCCCTTTGGTTATTTTATTTAATCTTATCAAGGGCGTATTACCAATGGTTTCGAGTATATCGTTTTTAATAGTCATGCTATAATTTTCTGTTGCAGTAAAGATACAATTTCAAAGGCTTTGTGTCCTTTATTATGAACAGGCACTTTATGTCTTTAAAAGCAAGTGTTAAACAAACAAAAGGCGGGAAAACTGTTTTTGCAGTAAATGATGATATGTATTCCATTACGGGCAATATAGCTATAGCGTCAGACAAAGGAACAATGAATGGAAAGATAGTTGAACCATTGATCAGTAAAATGAGTTGCGGAGATATTACTGAAGGAAACATTGAATTTAAGATAGATACTACTACGCCGGTATTGGATTTTGGAAATGGCGAATGCGATAAAAAAGGAACGGTGCAAATAGGCGCCTCCAGCTTTCCTGTTGATTTTCCTTTTTAAATTTACTGTTCATTCAATTCCTCCAGCGCTTTTATAACCATCGGATCCTTTGCATTGTTTACTTCATAAAATCCTTCATTCCGCCACTGCTGCCGCGCAAACAGGCTTTTCAGTCTGCGTATTATAAATTGCGTATCTGCTGCAGGCATGGTATTTATTTTAATACTGTCGTGTAATGCAAATGCGGCAAATGCATTCCAAACCTGTCCGCCGTGGCGGATATCAAATCCTTTTTCGAAATCAGCAGGATTTGCAAATAATTTAAAATGATCAATATGATCTACATAATACCGGTATACAAAATTTCCAATAGTGTTTTTTGTATACAATTGAGCTACTTTATTACTAATGCCCGTTGTATCCATAGCAACAAAAACATCCGGCGTTATACCGCCGCCACCATATACCAATTTGCCCTTTGGTGTATGATACGGCTCACCCGTAGCCATTTTATTGCTGTCGGCATTGATCAATGCACCATTATGATAACGATCGTATAATTCTTCATTATAACTTTCAATGCCTTTATCGTATGGCTTTTGTATAGAACGCCCCAGCGGGGTATAATAACGGGCAATGGTTAACCGTAAAGCAGAACCATCATTCAGGTTATATTGCTCCTGCACCAGCCCCTTTCCAAAGCTTCTTCTGCCAATTACCTCGGCTCTGTCCCAATCCTGTAGAGCGCCGGTAAGCACTTCACTGGCAGAAGCAGATCCTTCATCTATCAGCACTATTAATTTTCCTTTTTCAAAGATTCCTTCCCGTCTTGCCCTGAATTCCTGCTTTTTTACGTGGTCTCCCTGTGTGTAAACGATGAGCTTATTGCCATCTAAGAACTCATCGGCAATCTCTACAGACTCCTGCAAAATACCGCCACCGTTGCCCCGCAGGTCGAGTATTAATTTCTCTACGCCATTTTCTTTTAACTTTTGCATGGCTTCCATAAATTCCTCGTAAGTGGTTTCAGAAAATTTGTTGAGGCGGATATAACCCGTTGCCGGGGCAATCATATAACCTGCGTCTAACGAGTAGAGCGGAATAATACCCCTGGTAATCGTAAACTGCTTTATCTCCCTGCCACGAAGAAGGGTAACCTGCACTTTTGAGCCATGTAAACCCCTGAGCAATTGTTTTACTTCATCGGAATCGGTGTTGTTGCCTGCTACAGTTGAATCGCCTATTTTTAAAAACTTGTCGCCGGGATGTAAACCGGCATCTTCCGAAGGACTGCCTTTAAGCACGCTCAGTACGTGAATGGTATCATTAAAAATATTGAACTCAATGCCAATGCCTTCAAATTTGCCCGCAAGATCTTCATTTACCTGTTGTAAATCGCTCGATGGAATAAAGATGGAATGAGGATCCAGGTGGCTCAGCATTTCTTCAATTGCGGCATCGGCAAGCGTGTCGGTTTGTATAGGATCAACATATCTTTTCGAGATAAGATCAAGCACTTCCTGAACTGTTCCTTTTCGCTCGGCAGAAAAAAAACGGGCTGTAACCGGCATTTTTTCTTTCATCTTATATCCCAGAAACATTCCGCCAATCATTACTATGGAAAAGATCAGCGGCAGCCAGAGCTTTAATTTATTATTAACCATCAGTCTGTATTTGTATATTATCTTTGAGAGCACGAATTTCACGAAATAAGTTCAATTAAAGATGTCATCTGTAAAATTGATAGCCGATAGCGGGGCAACTAAGGCCGAATGGTGTTTATTGCAGGGCAAAAAGAAAAAGAGCATTTTTACCCAGGGGATCAGCCCCTATTTTTTTGATACCGCTCAAATAACGAACATACTGGAAAAGGAATTGCTTCCTTCCCTTAAGGGTATAAAAGTAGATGAAGTTTACTATTATGGAACAGGATGCATAAACCCCAACAATAACCAGATCGTAAAGCGATCCATAAAAAATATTTTTAAAGAATTAACTAAGGTTGAAGTTACACATGATGTGATGGCGGCAGCCAGGGCGTTATATGCCGACGATAAAGGTGTAGCCTGTATTCTGGGAACCGGATCCAGTTCCTGCTATTACAACGGGAAAAAAATAGTGATCAATAAACCCGGATTGGGTTATGTGCTGGGTGATGAAGGCAGCGGGGCCTATCTCGGTAAAAAGGTATTGCAATATTATTTATATAATACTTTCGATGAGGAACTGACGGGACGTTTTAATATCAAATACAATATAGGCACTACAGACATCCTGGAAAGTGTATACAAAAAGCCGCTGGCCAACCGTTACCTGGCATCTTTTACTCCTTTTTTATCTGAAAATCGCGGGCATTATATGATTGAAAATATAATAGAGGATGCGCTAAATGATTTCTTCTTTCATCATATTTGTAAATTCAGGGAAAGCTGGACTTTACCTGTCAGTTTTGTTGGCGGAGTGTCGTATTATTTTCAGGATGTGCTGAAAGAACTTTGCCGGTCGTACGAATTTACAATGGGGAAAATATTAAAAAACCCGATGGAAGGACTTGCTGTGTATCATCAGTAACCTTAGATGTAATGAAATGTTATATTTATCACTATACATCCATTGTAATTAATATAGCTTATGGCATCTTTTATAAAGATCACGGAACAACCTTCTGCTTACCGCCACCTCGAAAAAATGCCTGTTGCCGAAATTCTTACCCATATCAATGATGAAGATAAAACAGTTCCCTATGCTATAGAAAAAATGATTCCGCAAATTGAAAGATTAGTGGTAGTTGCTGTAGACAAAATGCTGGCGGGCGGCAGGTTGTTTTACATTGGCGCCGGAACCAGCGGGAGATTGGCTATAGTAGATGCCAGCGAATGTCCGCCTACATATGGCGTATCGCCCAACCTGGTTATTGGCATAATTGCAGGCGGAAAAAAAGCGATGACACAGCCCGTTGAATTTGCAGAGGATAGCCTTACCCAGGGATGGGACGATTTGCAAAAACACCATGTAAATAATAAAGATGTGGTAATAGGCATAGCGGCAAGTGGTACCACGCCTTATGTAATAGCCGCATTAAAAAACTGCCGCGAAAATGGAATTATAACAGGTTGTATAACCAACAATCCCGGATCACCCTTAACAAAGCAAGCCGATTATCCTATTGAACTGGCTGTAGGCCCCGAATTTGTAACAGGCAGCACACGCATGAAAAGTGGCACTTCCCAAAAGCTGGTGCTCAATATGATCTCCACTGCTATTATGATTCAATTGGGCAGGGTAGAAGATAATAAAATGGTGAACATGCAGTTGAGCAACCAAAAGTTATTGGACAGAGGCGCTAAAATGCTGATGGAAAAATTACCGGGTACGGATTATACCAAAGCCAAAGCCCTGCTGGTAAAATATGGGAGTGTAAAGAAAGCCATGGAATCGGCAGGTGGGTAAAAGCACTAAGAACCGAATCGCAAAAAACAAATTATATACAGATGATTCGTGCCACGGCGGACATGCTACCAATGACAAATAAAGTTAAATCCGAAGCCTGAATTTCGAAATCCGACGCCCATACAACCATAAACGATAAATCCAATATTGAAACTAATTTTTCCCTGCAACCTGTGTAGTACTCACCACTCAGCATTCAGGTATTCATCCTGTTGTTAGTAGTTAATCACCTGAAAGCCGAATGCTGAAAGCTGACTACTGATAGCTGATTGCCATAAATCATAAACCTGTACGTTATGTTTGAACAAAAAAAGAATATCTGCGCCATTGGACTATGCCTGTTATGCCTGGTTTCCCTTCACGCCGTATCACAAACAGCAGGCAACGATGTTAGGTTCAAAAAATATCATTTGTGGGATGAATTTTATACAGAAGCCGCTACCGTAGCTGATGTTAATAAGGATGGCAGAATGGATATCATAGCCGGCGCCAGGTGGTTTGAAGCACCGGACTGGAAGGCGCATGATATATGGAAGCACAAAAAATTTGATTACACCAAAGGGTACAGCGATTCCTTCCTCAATTTTGCCATTGATGTAAATGAAGATGGGTGGATGGATTTGATTTGTTTCGATTTCCCGGGTAAAGAAGTGTATTGGTTCGAAAATCCAAAAGGTGCTGATATGCTTTGGAAAAGATACCTGATTGATTCCATCGCTTCCAACGAATCGCCAATGGCGGTTGATATTAATAATGACGGCAAAACGGATTTGGTATTTGGGAATGAAAAGCTTGGACAAATGGCCTGGTTCAGCACGGTGGTAAAAAACAATAAAGTGAGCTGGCAACGGCATCCCATAAGCGAAGCAAATGCCAAAGGTGTTGGCATGTTTTCGCACGGATTGGGTTGGGGAGATATTAACGGCGATGGTATTAAAGACGTGATGATCCGCGGCGGCTGGTGGGAAGCGCCCCAAGACACGAAAACCTTTCCCTGGATATTTCATGAGGCTGATTTGGGAGCATCATGCGCGCAAATGATCACTTATGATTTTGATGGCGATGGCGATAATGATGTGCTTACCAGCTCTGCGCATGATTATGGCGTATGGTGGCATGAACAGATACGTGATGGTAAAGGGCAGATCGCTTTTAAAACGCATGCCATTGACACCACTTTTTCTGAAGGCCATAGCATCGTATTGCAGGATGTTAACGGCGATGGCCTGCCGGATTTTATCACCGGTAAACGATTTTTCTCTCACCAGGGCAAGGGACCCGGCGGACTGGAACCTGCGGTATTGTATTGGTTTGAATTATTGAAAGATGGAAAGAACAGGCCCGTGTGGGCACGTCATCTCATTGATAACAATTCGGGAGTGGGCATACAGTTCATTACGGAAGATATGAATAAGGATGGTAAGCCGGATATTGTTATCGGTAATAAAAATGGTGTGTATTATTTTGAGCAGGAATAGAAGGGAAATGGGACGGGGTAATCGCTTGTTGATAAAATTAGAACAATTATTTGTTTCATTTTAAAACAATAATTATTTTTGCTCAGTTCACTTGTAATTAACAAATGATATGAGTACAAAACTGTCACAAAAACAAATTGGTCAAAGGATAACTGAACTTCGTAAAATGAAGGGGTTATCTCAAGAAGATTTAGCGAAAAGTGTCAAGATTTCAAGACCTTCTTTGGCTCAAATAGAGTTGGGTAACAGAACTGTTGATGTTCTTGAACTGCAACGCTTGTCAATGATGCTGGGTTTTTCTTTGGATGATTTTGTGTCTAAAGATTTTTCAGTTAGTCAGGATGCAGAAGTTAAAGCCGAAGCAAAGGCAAAGAAAACAGAAGAGCGTATTTCTGTCCCAACGCTACGGGTCAATAAATTTAAGAATGTCCTCCTTTATATTTTAGAAAGATGTGCCGGTAAACCAAATGTCGGTGAAACGGTGCTATATAAGCTACTCTATTTTTCCGACTTTAATTATTATGAGCTGTATGAGGAACATTTAACTGGCGCTAAATACCGAAAGCTGCCTTATGGTCCTGTTCCGCAAAAGTTGGATGCTATCATTACTCAAATGATGGGAAGCGGGCAAATACAAAGAATTAAAACCAACTACTTTGACAAAATTCAAACCCGTTACATTCCGCTTGTGAAAGCAGATTTAACCGAACTGAAAGCCAGCGAAAAAGAAGTCATTGATAAGGTTATTCAGCAACTAAGTGATTGGAGTGCGGCTGCCATAAGCAATTATTCTCATCAGGATATGCCTTGGTTGGCATCTAAAGAAGGAGAAGAAATAAATTACGAATTGGCTTTTTACAGAGATGCTCCCTTCTCTGTAAGAAATTACGGAGACGAAATTGAAGAAAAATGACTTTTGATGAACTTGCGGAGTTTAAGAAGGATTTGAAAAGCCTTTTAAAAAAATACAGAACGCTTAACGATGATTTGGACGTGGTGAAAAAAGTATTAGAAGTAACACCACATGAAAAACCACCGTTTAGTTTTCGTATTGATAATTTGGGTTTGGAAACTTGTGTTATTAAAGTAAAAAAGATTGCGTGTAAAGCATTAAAAGGTAGAGGTGTAAATTCCGGATTGAGACTAATTTATGCTCACTTTGAAAAAGAACAAAAAATAGCATTCATTGAACTTTATCATAAGAACGATAAAGAGAATGAGGACAAACAAAGAATTTTAAACAATTTTAAATAAACAATATCATGAAAATTTAGAAAACTCAGGTAAAGAATGGTCAGCAAAAGCAGGAAAAAATTGCTTCATTTAATAATGAAATCTAATGGTTTCCACTGCCCCGGTACCTGTCTCACGTACCAGGTTCATTAATAAATTCAATGCCCTGAAATCACCTTTTCTTTGTACCCGTTGCCGTCTTGTACTTTTCCCGCATAATTTCCTGCACCGGCACATTTTTAATCTTACTTTCGAGCCACGAAATAATATCCAAATACATGAAGGAGCGGCTTTCGAGCGGGTTGTCTTTGTATTTTTCTAACTTTGCTTTTAGCGCGATAAATGCAGCTTTAACCTGCTTCTTATCCAGATGAAATGATTTTCTCAGGAAGCGGAAAATCTCTTCCTCCACCACGCTCAGGTTCTGCATTTTAGCCATAAAGCGGTACACCGACTTCACTAAGTATTCTAACAGGTCGTAATTGCCCAGTTCGTAGTGCGCGATAAGATGCAATAACCTGGAATAACATTGCAGGTCTGTACGCAGGTCTACTTTCCAGTTGATAATACGGTTAAGATATTCAATGGCTTTTTCATTGTCACCGCTGCCAAAGTACAGGCAGGCTATTTTATAGTAGAATACTAAAATGCGGTGCCGGTCCATCTTTAACCTGAATTCCCCGATCTTCTCTTCAATTTCAGGAATGATCTTTAAGCCCGAAGTAAAGCTGCCTTCCAGGAAATGCTTATTGAGTTTTCCCGTATATAAATAAATAAAAGATTGCACCCGGTTATTGTCGTTGCTGTTGGCCTGTTTGGAATGATAAAAATGTTCGAACTTATCAAGCACCATATTGAACTTGTCGTAGTTCTGCAATACAAAATGGGCATTCAGCAAATTGTGCAGGCCTTTAATATACAAGGGGGTGTCTACTTTTTTCATCAAAGGTTCCTGTTCAAAAGCATCTACCCATTTCTGGCAATAGCGATAATACATGAGCAGGTCCTGCAAAATAAACCCGTACCAGCAATAACTTTCATAGAGATAATGCTTTTCATAAAAACCACTATACAGGCCGGCGGCCGCCGGGAGATTGGATTCAAAAAAAGCTTTGATCGCCATCCTGTCCTTACCATCGCGGGCATGCCCAAGATTGATATACCAACTGTATAATTGAAGGGAAAGATTGGACAGCCTGTTCATCATGGTGAGCTTATCACCGGCTTCTTCTACATCTTTTGCCAGTGTTTCCGCCCTGTTTTCCATGCTGCGGGTAATGTACAACGCCTCAATTTTCTTTTCAAAAATCAATGCCTGCAGCCTGTAGGTAAGCTGGTGTTGCTCTTTGGCATATTCCTTTACGCGGTCTAAGGTTTTTAAACTTTGGAGATAAAGCCCTTTGTCGTAAAGAATCCGGGAATAGTCCATTAATTCATGCAACTGGAGCTGGATGTTATTGTCATCTTTCAATATCCGGAGGCTGGCCAGTATTTGGCGGTAAAGGTGCGATTTAAGGTTGGAGAGTTGCTGCTTCTTAATGTCTGTATTGCGTTTTAACAGCGACTCCTCGTCGTAATCCTCCAGCTTATCTAATGCATCGAACAATTGAACGGTTTTCATATCTGAACTGGTGGCATTCCGTTGCACAAAAAGCTTAAAATTCCGCTTTTCAGCCTTTTCTAGGGATTTAATCAACTGGAACAGTTCGTCTGTAGATCGTTTGGGCATCGTAATCAAATTTCTTTAAAACCCTTAACCATAAAGGTTTTTAACAAAAAAACACCGGCTTGCACAGCGTAATATAATGTTTAATTTGGTTTTATTCCTTTGTTATCAACCACTACATTCGTGACCGGATAGCAAATATCCGATTTTTAATAAAACAGTTATATGAAGTAATTGCCTTTTACGGTGGGCTGATTTGATCATCTAAAATCCATCTATGTCTCAAAACAAGATTTATATTTTTGATACGACGCTGCGCGACGGCGAGCAGGTTCCCGGATGCAAATTGAATGCAACTGAAAAGATAGAACTGGCGCTTGCTCTTGAAAATCTTGGAGTGGATATTATTGAAGCGGGATTCCCTGTTTCCAGTCCCGGCGATTTTGAATCGGTGCGTAATATATCGGCTGTTATTAAAGATGCAACCGTTTGCGGTTTAACCCGCGCCATAAAAAAGGATATTGAGGTAGCAGCAGAAGCATTGCAGGGTGCTAAACGCCCCCGCATTCATACCGGAATCGGGGTTTCTGATCTGCACATCGCCACCAAGTTTAATTCTAATAAGGAAGACATTCTGGCACGTGCTGTGGAAGCTGTAAAATTTGCCCGCAATTTTGTGGATGATGTGGAGTTTTATGGGGAAGATGCCGGTCGTGCAGAATTGGGTTTCCTGGCCAGGGTGGTGGAAGCTGTTATTAATGCCGGTGCAACAGTTGTAAATATTCCCGACACTACGGGCTATTGTCTTCCACACCAGTATGGCGAGAAGATTGCCTACCTGGTGAATAATGTGCCCAATATTGATAAAGCCATTCTTTCCTGCCATTGTCACAACGATCTTGGGCTGGCAACAGCCAACTCCATTGCCGGTGTAATAAATGGTGCAAGGCAAATTGAGTGTACCATTAACGGCCTGGGTGAAAGGGCTGGCAACACTTCTCTTGAAGAAGTAGTGATGATCATTAAGCAGCACGAATCATTGGGTTTATATACAGATGTTAAAGCCGAACAACTTAACCCGATGAGCCGTTTGGTGGCCGATACCATGCGGATGCCGGTGCAGCCTAACAAGGCTATTGTGGGCAGTAATGCTTTTGCGCATTCTTCGGGTATACACCAGGATGGATTTTTGAAGAATGCAGAAAATTATGAGATCATCCGGCCGGAAGAAGTGGGAGCAGACAGTTCAAAGATCGTTTTAACAGCCAGAAGCGGGCGGTCCGCCCTGGCGCACCGTTTTCAAAAATTGGGGTACAATTTTAACCGCAATGATATTGATGTATTGTACCAGGCCTTTCTTAAGGTTGCCGATGTAAAAAAAGAAGTGGGGGACGAGGATCTGAATGCATTGGCGGCCAATAATCATCCGGAAGTAGCCATTGCATAATAAGCAGATGTTTTCTCATGTTGCGTTAAGCACTCTGGTTAGCGTGACGCTCAGGCGTCACGCTTCTTTAAAAAAGAAAGATGGGTAAGACTTTATTCGATAAGATTTGGGACAGGCACGTGGTAAAAACCATTGCCGGTGGGCCTTCGGTGTTGTATATTGATAAACATTTTATTCATGAAGTAACCAGTCCGCAGGCTTTTAAAGGATTACAGCAAAGAGGACTTAAAGTATTTCGGCCCGGGCAGGTGGTGGCCACTGCAGATCATAATGTACCTACCTTAAATCAGCATCTTCCTATTAAAGAAGAATTATCGCGCATACAGGTAGAGCAGTTAAAAAAGAATTGCGCTGAATTTGGTATTGAATTATACGGATTAGGGCATCCCTACCAGGGCATTGTTCATGTAATTGGCCCCGAGCTGGGCATT
The DNA here is from genome assembly GCF_009192765.1 of Agriterribacter humi. Taxonomy (GTDB): domain Bacteria; phylum Bacteroidota; class Bacteroidia; order Chitinophagales; family Chitinophagaceae; genus Agriterribacter; species Agriterribacter humi. Next base: position 72,574 of record NZ_VOHQ01000006.1, read on the forward strand.
ACGCAGCCCGGGATGACTATAGTATGCGGCGACAGTCATACCTCAACGCACGGCGCTTTCGGCACTATTGCTTTTGGTATTGGTACCAGCGAAGTAGAAATGGTGCTGGCTACCCAATGCCTTATGCATACAAAGCCTAAGCTGATGCGTATTACTGTAGACGGGGAATTGAATAAAGGTGTAGTGTCAAAAGATATTATCCTCTATATCATTGCTCAAATTTCTGCCAGCGGCGCCACCGGTTATGCCGTGGAATATGCCGGCTCTGCCATACGGAATTTGTCTATGGAAGCCCGTATGACCATTTGCAATATGAGCATTGAAATGGGTGCACGTTGTGGTATGATCGCTCCAGATGAAACTGCGTTTGCTTATATAAAAGATAAGGAATTTGCGCCGCAGGGTGATGCCTGGGGGAAAGCAGTAAATACCTGGAGAACTTTATACAGTGATGCCGATGCGGTATTTGATAAAGAGCTGCATATAAGCGCTGAAAATATTGAACCGATGATCACCTATGGTACCAATCCCGGTATGGGTATAGGCATAACGGGTCATGTGCCGGCTTTGGGTGAGATTGATGAAAGAGAAAAACCTTCTTTTGAAAAATCGCTCCTGTATATGGGATTAACTCCCGGCGAAAATATTAAAGGTAAAAAAGTAGATTATGTATTTATAGGAAGCTGCACCAACAGCCGTATTGAGGATCTGAGAATGGTGGCTGCATTTGTAAAAGGGAAAAAGAAAGCCGGCAATGTAGAGGTATGGGTGGTGCCGGGAAGCAAGCAGGTAGAAAAACAGGCCATTGAAGAAGGGATCAATAAAGTGTTTGAAGACGCCGGATTTGTATTAAGGCAGCCCGGATGTTCGGCATGCCTGGGTATGAATGAAGATAAAATTCCCGCCGGAAAATACTGTATCTCAACTTCCAACAGGAATTTTGAAGGAAGGCAGGGACCCAATGCCAGAACATTGCTGGCAAGTCCTTTAACTGCCGCCGCGGCCGCTATAACGGGTGAAGTAACGGACGTAAGGGAATTGATTTAATTTCAAATTTGAAATTTGAAATCTCAAATTTAAACATGGGCAAATCAATCAATATAATACAAAGCAGGGCTGTTCCTTTAACAATAGAAAACATTGATACGGATCAGATTATTCCCGCCCGCTTTTTAAAAGCTACCAGCAGGGATGGCTTTGGGAAAAATTTATTCCGCGACTGGCGTTATGAGAATGGGGATGAACAAAAGCCAAAAGCCGGTTTTCCTTTAAATAATCCTGCGTATAGTGGGAAAATTTTGGTAGCCGCAAAAAATTTTGGATGTGGCTCCAGCAGGGAACACGCTGCATGGGCTATTAAAGATTATGGATTTGATGTGGTAGTGAGCAGTTTCTTTGCGGATATTTTTAAGAACAACGCCTTAAATAATTTTCTCCTGCCTGTGCTGGTATCAGAAAATTTTCTTCAGCAGCTATTTGATGAAGTACAAAAGGATCCGTCAACCGTATTGGAAGTAAATCTCGAAGATCAATATATAAAAATCGCATCAACAGGAGCAAAGGAATCATTTGATATTAACAGCTATAAAAAAACCTGCCTGTTGAACGGTTACGATGATATAGACTATTTACTAAACATGAAACCTGAGATTGAAAAGTTTGAAAAGCAGTATGCATAATTAATTCATGCGTAATCCTCCGTACCCCTGAACTAAAGTGTATGAAAAAAAAGATAGCAGTCATTTTTGGAGATGGCATTGGACCAGAAGTAACGCAGCAATCCATAAATATTCTTGATGCTGTTGCTAAAACATTCTCACATGAGTTTGAATATACGTATTGCCTGATGGGAGCAGATGCCATTGACAAAACAGGTAATCCATTACCCGATGAAACCATAGAAACCTGCCTGAACAGTGATGCTGTATTATTTGGGGCCATAGGACATCCCAAATATGATAATGATCCGGCAGCGAAAGTGCGTCCCGAACAGGGTTTATTAAAACTGAGGAAAACTTTGCAGTTGTACGCCAATATCCGCCCGGTTACCACTTACCCCTCTTTGCAGCATTTGTCGCCTCTGAAATCAAAAAATCTGGAAGGGGTTGATTTTGTTATTTTTCGTGAGCTCACCGGCGGTATTTATTTCGGAAAAAAGGAAACGAACGAAGAACAAACGCAGGCATCAGACGATTGTGTATACACCCGAAGCGAAATTGAACGTATAAGCCATCTTGCTTTTCAATATGCGCAGCAGCGCCGAAAAAAGCTAACACTTGTTGATAAAGCCAATGTGCTGGAAACTTCAAGATTATGGCGGAAAGTTGTGCAGGAACTGGCAGGTCAGTACAATGATGTGGCGGTGGATTATATGTTTGTTGATAATGCTGCTATGCAGATCATCATCAACCCCAAACAATTTGATGTGATATTAACGGAAAACATGTTTGGCGATATCATCAGCGATGAGTCAAGTGTAATTGCCGGATCGCTGGGGCTATTGCCTTCGGCATCGGTTGGGAATGGTGTTGCTTTATTTGAACCTATCCATGGTTCTTATCCGCAGGCAGCCGGTAAAGACATTGCTAATCCGTTGGGATCCGTCTTATCGGCAGCTATGTTGCTGGATCACTTTAACCTGAAAGCAGAAGCTGCATTGGTACGGGAAGCGGTAGACTGGACACTGAAGCACAATTTTGTAACCAAAGATATTGACCCGGTAAACTTTTATTTAACCAGTACCATTGGCGAGCTGATATGTGAATATGTAAGCAATAAAGTGCCGGGAGAGGAACATGAATCCGATATGGAATTGAGAAGGTCAACGATAATATAAAATTTCAAATCTCAAATCTGCCTGTCGGCAGACAGGTTTAAAATTTAAATAGTTCTTTGTTTTTTTTAATAGCGGGTGTATATTCGCATTATACAAATTAGAGTATGGGAACAATCAGGAGATATAATTTTGTTGACGCGGTTATCATTATCGTCGTTGTCATTATTATTCCTGCAATGCATGGAGGCGGAATTTGTATGTAAAACGATAAATACAGTATACAATATACCCCGCCTCCGCAAGGCGGGTTTTTTTATGCATACAATACACACAAAAAGGATAAAATAAATAGCAGATGAGCACAACAGATAAAAATATGGAGTTGAATAAATTTTCAAAAACAATTACACAGGATCCTACGCAGCCCGCTGCACAGGCTATGCTGTATGGTATTGGGCTTACCGATGAGGATCTGAAAAAAGCGCAGGTTGGTGTTGCCAGTATGGGATGGGATGGTAATACCTGTAATATGCACCTCAATGACCTGGCGAAGATTGTAAAACAGGGCGTATGGGATAATGATATGGTGGGACTGATCTTCAACACCATTGGTGTAAGCGATGGCATCAGCAATGGTACGGATGGTATGCGGTATTCATTGGTTAGTCGTGATATTATCGCGGATAGTATTGAAGCGGTTTGCGGAGCTCAATATTATGATGGATTGATAGCATTGCCGGGTTGCGATAAAAATATGCCGGGAAGCATTATGGCGATGGGACGGCTGAACCGCCCGGCTATAATGGTATATGGCGGTACTATTGCACCGGGTCATTATAAGGGCCAGGATCTCAATATTGTTTCTTCATTTGAAGCATTGGGACAAAAAATTGCCGGCAACCTCAGCGAAGCAGATTTTAAAGGTATTGTAATGAACAGTTGTCCCGGTGCGGGGGCCTGTGGCGGTATGTATACGGCAAATACAATGGCATCGGCTATTGAAGCGCTGGGTATGAGCTTACCTTATTCATCTTCGAATCCTGCACTCAGTGAAGAAAAGAAAGCGGAATGTCTTGCTGCAGGTAAAGCTATCCGACTGCTGCTGGAAAAAGACATCAAACCTTCGGATATCATGACACGTAAAGCATTTGAAAATGCAATTACAGTGATTATGATAACAGGCGGAAGCACAAATGCGGTACTGCATTTTATTGCAATGGCAAAAAGTGTTGGCATTGAAATAACACAGGATGATTTTCAGCGCATAAGCGATAAAACACCTGTGCTGGCTGATTTTAAACCTTCAGGGAAATACCTGATGCAGGATATGCATGAACATGGCGGTATTCCCGCGGTAATGAAATACCTGCTCGAAAAAGGCTTGTTGCACGGCGATTGCTTAACCGTAACCGGTAAAACCGTAGCAGAAAATTTAGCAGGTATTAAAAGTATAGATTTTGAAACGCAGGATATTATTTACCCCCTGGAAAAACCCATTAAAAAAACGGGTCATCTTCAAATCCTTTATGGCAACCTGGCCGAAAAAGGAAGTGTAGCCAAGATCAGCGGCAAAGAAGGTGAACGTTTTGAAGGACCGGCAAGAGTATTTGACGGAGAGAAGAATTTGATTGCCGGACTTTCCAGCGGACGTGTTAAGCCCGGCGATGTCGTCGTCATTAAAAATGAGGGGCCAAAAGGCGCCCCGGGCATGCCCGAAATGCTAAAGCCAACAGGAGCTATCATTGGGGCGGGCTTAGGGAAATCGGTGGCGTTAATCACTGATGGAAGATTTAGCGGCGGTACGCATGGATTTGTCGTCGGACACATTACGCCTGAGGCTTACGAAGGCGGGTTAATAGGTTTGGTGGAAGAAGATGATATAATTGAGATAGATGCAACAAAAAACCTGCTCTCCTTAAAAGTAAGTAATGAAGAGATTGCACGGCGCAAAGCAGCCTGGAAAAAACCTGCATTGAAAGCTACCAAAGGTGTTTTATATAAATATGCTGTCAGTGTTAAGGATGCCAGCGAAGGTTGTGTAACGGATGAATAATAGTAAAAGATGAAGGGAGAAGAAAAAATATGTTTAGTCTCTCCAAATCATTATTAAAAACAAGTTTTGATAAAAAGAATCGTATGAGTGATACAATATTGTCAGAAAAAACAAAGAGGACTTCCGGTAAGGAGAAACCTGCTGCCCAAAAAAACGGACGATACGCAGCAGGAACTGAAATCAGCGGAGCGCAGGCTGTAATGGAAGCCTTAGTAGCTGAAAATGTGACGGATTTTTTTGGTTATCCCGGCGGCGCTATAATGCCCATATATGATGCATTATATGATTATACGAATGTTTTAAACCATATTCTCGTTCGTCATGAACAGGGAGGAATACATGCGGCGCAGGGCTATGCACGCACATCGGGAGAAGTAGGAGTAGTGTTTGCCACCAGTGGTCCCGGCGCTACCAACCTGGTAACAGGGCTGGCTGATGCACAGATTGACAGCACACCGCTGGTATGTATTACCGGCCAGGTATTCGCTCATTTATTGGGTACCGATGCCTTCCAGGAAACAGATGTAATTAATATTACAACACCCGTAACCAAATGGAATTACCAGATAACGGATGCTACAGAAATCCCGTCGGTACTGGCTAAAGCATTTTATATTGCCCGTACCGGGAGACCGGGGCCTGTATTAATAGACATTACCAAAAATGCGCAGGTACAAAAATTTAATTATCCGGGGTATACGCCATGCAATCATGTGCGCAGCTATCGCCCAAAACCGATTGTGCGGAAAGAATATATTTCGGAAGCCGCAGCATTGATCAATGCGGCAGAGAGACCTTTTGTGTTGTTTGGACAGGGTGTTATTTTGGGTAAGGCAGAAAAGGAATTTAAAGCATTTATCGAAAAAGCGGGAATCCCCTCTGCATGGACGGTATTGGGCTTAAGCGCATTGCCCACAAGTCATCCGCTCAATGTAGGTATGTTGGGTATGCACGGCAACTATGGTCCTAATGTATTAACCAATGAATGCGATGTGCTGATAGCCGTAGGTATGCGCTTTGATGACCGGGTTACAGGGCGGCTTGATAAATATGCCCGGCAGGCTAAGGTTATTCATTTAGACATTGATCCTGCGGAAATTGATAAAAACATACAGACTACGGTGCCTGTATGGGGCGATTGCAAAGAAACCCTCCCTTTATTAACTGCATTAATTAAGCAAAAGCAATATCCTGAATGGCTGCAGAAATTTAAGGATATGAAAAAACAGGAAGAAGAAATTGTTATTAATGATGAATTGAACCCTGCCGGCGAAGTAATGACAATGGGAGAAGTAATAAATGTATTGAATGAACTTACAGAAGGCAACGCCATTCTTGTAACGGATGTGGGACAACACCAGATGGTAACCTGCCGCTACGCAAATTTCAATGAAAGTAAAAGCAACGTTACTTCCGGAGGACTGGGAACAATGGGTTTTGCATTGCCGGCTGCAATAGGGGCCAAATTTGGCGCACCTCACCGGAGTGTGATTGCTATTATCGGGGATGGCGGTTTTCAAATGACGCTTCAGGAACTGGGTACTATTATGCAGTTCAACGTGAATGTAAAGATCATTATTCTTAATAACCAGTTTTTAGGAATGGTTCGCCAATGGCAGCAATTGTTTAATGATAAAAGATATTCTTTTGTAAATATAACCAGTCCTGATTTTGTGATGGTGGCCAAAGGATATGGCATTGCAGGCAAAAATATTTCAAAACGGGAAGAATTAAAAAGTTCCCTTAATGAGATGTTGCAGCATAAAGGATCGTATTTATTGGAAATTATGGTAGGCAAGGAAAATAATGTATTTCCAATGGTGGCCCAGGGTTGTGGGGTATCCGAAATAAGATTGAAGTAGGGAGGTGAAAGGTGAGAAGGGGAAGGGGAGAAGGTACCAGCGGATCGCCCGGTTGGTGTCCTCGTCAGCCGGCAGCAAATGCACCCCGTGAAATATAAGAAGGAGCAGGAAAATATTTATATTAAAAATTAAATTTCCCGCAGTTGCGGGATGGAGGTTATATATGAAACAGGAATATACCATTACGGTTTACACCGAAAATCATATTGGTTTGCTGAACCGCATTGCCATTATGTTTTCAAGACGCAAGATCAATATTGAAAGCTTAAATACTTCGCCTTCTGAAATAGAAGGAATACATCGATTTACGATTGTGATTAATGAGGTGGAAGAGGTGGTAAAAAAACTAATCCGCCAGATTGAGAAACAGGTGGAAGTACTAAAGGCCTACTATAATAACAATGATGAAATTGTATGGCAGGAGCTGGCTTTGTATAAAGTGTCTACCGATAAAGTAATTGAAGATGTAAAAGTGGAAAGATTATTGCGCAAGTATGGTGCACGGGCGGTAGTGATCAGGAAGGATTATACTGTTTTTGAAACTTCAGGTCACCGCGAAGAAATCAATAATCTTATAGAAGTGCTTGGTCCCCTGGGACTGATAGAATTTGTACGCAGTGCAAGAGTAGCGATTATTAATGAGAGCAACGGTTTTTATGAAAAACTCAGGGAATTTGAAGAAGAGAAACCTGGTGATGAAATAGTGGAAAATGAGTTTTTAGACAGGCAGGATGAGGTGTTTAGTATGTAAATATTAGTTAGGCGGGTTGGTGGGGACACCCGCCCCCGTTTCATCCTTAACCAAACGGCATTAAAATAAGTATAGGAAAACTCTTTCAAAAAGGTTATAATTTAATAATTTTCAATTTTCAAATCATCAATTTTCAAATTAAAAAGATGGCAAAATTAAATTTCGGCGGTGTGGAAGAAAACGTAGTAACTCGCGAAGAGTTTCCACTAAGCAAAGCCCAGGAAGTATTAAAGAATGAAACAATTGCCGTAATAGGTTATGGCGTTCAGGGACCCGGGCAGGCTTTAAATCAGCGCGACAATGGCATTAATGTGATCGTTGGCCAGCGCAAAAATTCAAAAACATGGGATAAAGCAGTAAAGGACGGTTTTGTACCCGGCGAAACTTTGTTTGAAATTGAAGAAGCGCTACAGCGTGGCACCATTATCTGCTACCTGCTTAGTGATGCTGCGCAGATTGAATTGTGGCCAACAGTAAAGAAGCATCTTACACCCGGTAAGGCTTTATATTTTTCTCATGGTTTTGGGATTACGTTCAATGAGCAAACCGGAATCATACCGCCCAAAGATGTGGATGTGTTTTTAGTGGCTCCCAAAGGATCGGGCACTTCCCTGCGCCGCATGTTTTTGCAGGGACGTGGTTTAAACAGCAGCTATGCTATCTTCCAGGATGCTACCGGTAAAGCCAAAGAAAGAGTAGTAGCCCTGGGTATTGCCGTAGGCAGCGGGTATTTATTTGAAACAGATTTTAAAAGAGAAGTATACAGTGACCTTACAGGTGAGCGCGGTACTTTAATGGGCGCTATACAAGGTATTTTTGCCGCACAATACCAGGTGTTGCGCGATAAAGGTCATACCCCATCCGAAGCATTTAATGAAACGGTGGAAGAGCTTACCCAATCGCTTATGCCGTTGGTTGCCGAAAACGGGATGGACTGGATGTACGCCAACTGTTCTACCACTGCGCAACGCGGCGCATTAGACTGGTGGAAAAAATTCCGCGATGCAACAGCACCCGTATTTAAAGAGCTGTATGAAAGTGTGGCAGCCGGAAAAGAATCACAACGCTCCATTGATAGCAACAGCAAGCCCGATTATCGCGAGAAATTAGAAGTAGAATTAAAAGAATTAAGGGAAAGTGAATTGTGGCAGGCCGGTAAAGCCGTAAGAAGCCTGAGACCTGAAAATCAGAAATAAATTTATAAAGTTATACAAAATGAGTGTGGAGGATAAGATAAACGGGGCAGGAAAAAATACTCAAATAACCGATAGCCTTCCTGTATGGTCAGGGAGGCTTAATTTTTATGAGGCAGCTAACCGGTTAAAGGGAATATCTACTCATACACCGCTGATATACAATAGCAATTTGTCGCGTAAATATGATTGCGATGTGTATCTGAAAAGGGAAGATCTCCAGGTAGTGCGCTCTTACAAATTAAGAGGTGCATATAATATGATATGCGGCCTTGATAAAGATCAGCAGCAGAGGGGAGTGGTGTGTGCCAGTGCGGGTAACCATGCACAGGGTTTTGCATACAGTTGTAAAAAACTCAATATTAAAGGCGTGGTATTTATGCCCGTGATCACACCAAAACAAAAAATCAGTCAGACAAAAATGTTTGGCGAGGACAAGATTGAAATAAAACTGGTAGGCGATACTTTCGATGATTGTGCTATTGCAGCAAAAGCGTATACCCGGGCCAACAACATGATATTTATTCCTCCATTCGATGATTATAGTATTATTGAAGGACAGGGAACTGTGGCAATAGAAATACTGGAAGACCAGGATAATATTGACTATGTTTTTGTTCCTGTAGGCGGTGGCGGATTAGCTGCCGGTGTTGGCGCTTATTTTAAAAAATACAGCGCTAATACAAAAATTATCGGAGTTGAGCCTGAAGGTGCACCTTCAATGAAAGCAGCATTACAGGCCGGGCATCCCGTAACATTAGAGAATATTGACCGTTTTGTAGACGGGGCTGCCGTAAAACGCGCAGGCGATATTACATTTGAAATATGTAAAGAAGTGTTGGATGATGTGCAGTTAGTGCCCGAGGGCAGAATATGTACTACCATATTAAGGCTTTACAATAAAGACGCTATAGTAGCGGAGCCCGCAGGCGCTTTGTCTATTGCAGCCCTTGATGCCGCTTACGCTAAAATCAGGGGAAAGAAAGTGGTTTGTATTGTAAGTGGAGGCAATAACGATATTGACCGCATGCCGGAAATAAAGGAGAGATCGCTTCAGTATGAAGGACTGAAGCATTACTTTTTGATTAGTTTTGCACAGCGCCCCGGCGCTTTAAAAGAGTTTGTTAATAATGTATTGGGACCTTCCGATGATATTACCCGTTTTGAATATATGCAGAAAACCAATAAAGAAGCCGGACCTGCTTTAGTAGGTATTGAACTGCAGGATAAAAATGATTATCATAAGCTTATTCAGAACATGAAAGATTACCAGGTCAATTTCTCCGCGATCAATAGAGACGATAAACTATTTGGTTATCTCATATAGAAGATATTAACACTTGTTAGTAATTTTTAGACGGAAAATTGATTTGTCATGTTTTTTTAGTACTTTTAGGTTCTTGCCTGCCATATAATTAAATAATATTTAATAATTCTCTGTTTCTTTGATTTTTTATTAATAATTCCACGTCTATGGTTAGTAACGGTTTGTATAGGGCGGAATTTGAGCACGATGCATGCGGTGTAGGGTTTGTGGCTAATATTAAAGGCAATAAATCTCACCAGAATGTATCTGACGCACTTACCCTTCTTGAAAACATGGAACATCGGGGCGCCTGTGGTTGTGAAAACAATACCGGTGATGGCGCAGGTATTATGATACAGGTTCCGCATGAGTTTTTTTTCGCCGAATGTGTAAAGCTGGGTGTGCATTTACCCGCTTTTGGCCGCTATGGCGTTGGTGTAATTTTCTTTCCCAAAGAGGTAAGAATGCGGGAAGAATGCCGCGAAATATTTGCACGGGCTGCCGAAAAGCTCGGGCTGGAAATACTTACTTACCGCAAGGTACCCGTAAATGTTACTGATATTGGTCAAACCGCTCTTTCTGTTGAGCCGGAAATTGAGCAGGTGTTTATAGCATGCCCCGACCATATTCAAAATTCAGACGACTTTGAAAGAAAGCTGTTTATATTGCGCAATTACGCTAGCCATACCATTAATAACACGGTAAAGAAAGACAGCATTGGTTTTTATATAGCTTCTCTTTCTTATAAAACAGTTACCTATAAAGGGCAATTAACCAGTACGCAGGTACGCACTTACTTTCCCGACCTCAGCAATAAAAGGGTAGTAACTGCTTTTGGGTTAATACATTCCCGTTTTGCAACCAATACATTTCCTTCCTGGAAGCTGGCTCAGCCCTTTCGCTTTATAGCGCACAATGGTGAGATCAATACTTTGCAGGGTAATTTAAACTGGTTAAAAACCAGTGAAAACGGACTTTCTTCTCCTTATTTCAGTGAGGAAGAAATGGATATGCTGTTGCCTATCGTAACAAACGGGCAGTCGGATTCGGCCTGCTTAGATAATATGGTGGAATTGCTTACGTTGTCGGGCCGCTCTTTGCCGCATGTAATGATGATGCTCATTCCTGAAGCATGGGATGATAATGATAAGATGGATCCTGTAAAAAAGGCATTTTACGAGTATCATGCAGCCGTTATGGAGCCCTGGGATGGCCCCGCCTCTATTTCATTTACAGACGGAAAGATCATTGGCGCTACATTAGACAGGAATGGACTGCGCCCTTCCCGTTTTTGTGTAACCCACGATGACCGGGTGATAATGGCATCCGAAACAGGAGCTTTGCCCGTAGATCCGCGTATGGTAAAAAGCTATGGAAGGCTTCAGCCGGGAAAAATGTTCGTGGTGGATATGGAGCAGGGGCGGATCATCAGCGATGAAGAATTGAAACAGGATATCTGCTCGCAAAAACCCTACAGCGACTGGCTGAATCAGTATAAGATACGGTTAGAAGAACTGGCTTCTCCACGCGTAACCTTTACACATCTGTCTGAAGAATCTGTTTTTAAATACCAGAAAGCATTCGGCTACAGTACAGAGGATATAGATACCCTCGTTAAACCGATGGCTATTGATGGCAAGGAGCCCGTTGGATCAATGGGAACAGATGTTCCATTGGCTATCCTTTCCGATCAGCCCCAGCATCTCAGCAGTTATTTCAAGCAGTTATTTGCCCAGGTAACCAATCCTCCTATTGATCCTATACGCGAACGCCTGGTGATGAGCCTGGCCTCTTACGTAGGCAATAATGGAAACCTGCTGGTAGAAGAACCTCATCATTGTCATGCAGTTGCTCTTAAGCAGCCCATACTTACCAGCACCGAACTGGAAAAGTTGCGTAGTATTGATACCGGTATTTTCCAGGCTAAAACCATTCAATGTTATTTCAGATCGGATGGCAAGCCCGGATCGCTGAAAGCCGCTTTAGACCGTATTTGCCGTTATGCAGTAGATGCAGTGGAAGATGGGTTTGAAGTGCTTATTCTTTCGGACCGGGCAATAGACTCAGATCATGCTGCTATACCTTCTTTGCTCTGTGTTTCTGCCGTACACCATCATCTTATCCGCAAAGGATACCGGGGTCAGGTGGGTATTGTGGTAGAAGCCGGCGATGTATGGGAAGTACATCATTTCGCCTGTTTGATAGGATTTGGCGCAACCGCCATCAATCCCTACCTGGCACTGGCAACCATCCGTACCATGAAAGCCACCGGCAAATGGGAAACAGACCAGGCATGGGAAGTGCTGCGTAAAAATTATGTGAAAGCGGTATGCGATGGACTATTGAAAGTATTTTCTAAAATGGGTATTTCCACGCTCCAGTCATACCAGGGCGCTCAAATATTTGAAATATTAGGATTGAACCAGGATGTGGTAAACAAATATTTCACGGGTGCTGTAAGTCGTGTTGCGGGAATGGGATTAGATGAAATTGCGAAGGAAGCGCTTGCCAAGCATTCCCTTGCGTTCAATCTTAAAAATATTCCTGTTGATCGTTTATCCGTTGGCGGTATATACCAGTGGAAGCGCAAAGGTGAAGTGCACCTGTTCAATCCGCAAACCATTCACCTGTTGCAGCATTCAACACGCATGAATGATTACAATACTTTTAAAAAATACAGTAAGGCGGTAAACGACCAGGGCGAAAAAGCATGCACGTTACGCAGCTTGTTCCGGTTCAAACGCAACCGTCCTTCCATATCAATTGATGAGGTAGAACCGGCTGAAAATATTTACAAACGTTTCGCTACCGGCGCCATGTCGTTCGGGTCTATTTCCTGGGAAGCGCATACTACCCTGGCTATAGCAATGAACCGGCTGGGTGGTAAAAGCAATACCGGTGAGGGGGGAGAAGACGAAAGGCGCTATGAAAAATTGCCGAATGGCGATTCCATGCGTTCTGCTATAAAGCAGGTAGCTTCTGCCCGGTTTGGCGTTACCAGTTTATATCTTACCGAAGCAGATGAGTTGCAGATTAAGATGGCACAGGGGGCAAAACCCGGAGAGGGCGGACAGTTGCCCGGCCACAAGGTAGACGACTGGATAGGAAGGGTGCGTCATTCCACACCTGGTGTGGGATTGATTTCTCCTCCACCCCATCATGATATTTATTCTATTGAAGATCTTGCTCAATTAATATACGACCTGAAGAACGCCAACCGTGCGGCACGCATCAATGTAAAACTGGTGTCTAAGGCAGGTGTGGGAACAATTGCTGCCGGCGTTGCAAAAGCAAAAGCCGATGTAATTCTTATTGCAGGGTTCGATGGGGGAACGGGAGCGTCTCCGGTAAGTTCCATTAAGCATGCAGGTTTGCCCTGGGAACTGGGGTTGGCAGAAAGCCATCAAACACTGGTAAAAAACCGCCTCAGGAGCCGCGTGGTATTACAGGCCGACGGGCAAATGAAAACGGCGCGTGATATTGCTATTGCTACATTGCTTGGCGCAGAAGAATGGGGTGTGGCTACGGCTGCATTGATAGTAGAGGGTTGTATTATGATGCGCAAATGCCATCTCAATACTTGTCCTGTTGGCGTGGCAACGCAGGATCCCGAATTGCGTAAACGGTTTACCGGTAATGCCGATCATGTGGTAAACTTCTTTAAATTTATTACGCAGGATCTTCGTGAACTGATGGCTGAGCTTGGCTTTAGAACGATCAATGAAATGGTGGGTCAGGTAGATTGTCTGGAAAGAAGAGAGGGTGTTGATCACTGGAAGTACAAAAAGCTGGATCTGTCGCCAATACTGTATAAAGAACCCGCCGCCGAAGGCACGGGCCTATACCACCAGGAAGAACAGGATCACGGGCTGGCAGGGGTATTAGACTGGCAGTTGCTTGAAAAAGCAAAGCCGGCGCTGGAACAACGTGAAAGGGTATACGCCGAGTTCAGGATCCGTAATATTGACCGTACTGCAGGTACCATTCTCTCTAACGAAATTACAAAACGCTACAGGGCGGCCGGATTACCTGATGATACGATTCATTTTAAATTTACAGGTACAGCGGGACAAAGCTTCGGCGCCTTTAATACGAAGGGTGTTACGTTTGAACTGGAAGGTGATGCCAATGATTATTTTGGAAAAGGGTTAAGCGGCGCCAGACTTATTGTATATCCTTCAAAGGAAGCAGGGTTTGTTCCTGAAGAAAATATCATTATTGGTAATGTAGCTTTTTATGGCGCTACATCGGGTGAAGCATTTATAAGAGGTAAAGCAGGTGAACGCTTTTGTGTAAGAAATTCCGGCGCTAATGCTGTGGTAGAAGGAGTAGGTGACCACGGTTGCGAATATATGACGGGAGGCCGTGTGATAATATTGGGAGATACCGGCAGAAATTTTGCTGCAGGCATGAGCGGCGGCATTGCATATGTTTACGATGTAAAAGGCCAGTTTGCAGAAAATTGCAATCCCGAAATGATAGATCTGGATCCTGTCATCAATGGCGAATCGGAAGAGTTGTATGACATGATAACCAGGCACTATGCTTTTACCGGAAGCGCGGTTGCCAAATTCATACTCGATGATTTTGACAACCAGTTAAAGAATTTTATAAAAGTATATCCCAAAGATTATAAAAACGCGGTTCAAAAAGCAAAAGTGCAAGTGGAAAAAAGATAACCGGTGTCAAGGCCGGGAAATAAATATTTTTAATCTCATAATGCAGTAATTAGTACAATGGGTAAGCCAACAGGGTTTAAAGAATTTACGCGTGAACTGCCGGGGAAAAAACCAGTAGCAGAGCGGTTGAAGAACTACAATGAATTCATTGACCGTTTTTCTGAACCGAACCTGGTACAACAGGCTTCACGGTGTATGAATTGCGGGGTACCTTTTTGCCATAGTCACAACGGCTGTCCTTTGGGCAATCTTATTCCCGACTTTAATGATGCAGTATACCGCAAAAGCTGGCGCGAAGCATACGATATACTTACATCTACCAATAATTTTCCTGAATTTACGGGGCGAATCTGTCCTGCCCCTTGTGAAAGCGCCTGTGTATTGGGCATTAATCAGCCCGCGGTTACTATTGAAGAAATCGAAAGACATATTATTGAGATAGCATTTGAAAAAGGTTTTGTACAGCCACGCAAACCTAATATCCGGACAGGGAAAAAAATAGCGGTCATTGGTTCCGGTCCTGCAGGCATGGCAGCAGCAGCTCAATTGAATTATGCGGGTCACCTGGTTACTGTTTTTGAAAGAGACGATGCCGCCGGCGGACTATTGCGGTATGGCATCCCTGATTTTAAATTAGAGAAATGGGTGGTTGACCGCCGTATTGAGATCATGGAGCAGGAAGGCGTGGAGTTCAGGTACAATGCGAATGTAGGGGTGAACATAAGCATCAATGATCTGTTGCGCGAATACCAGGCCATTGTACTCGCCGGTGGTTCTACCAAACCAAGGGATCTGCCTATACCCGGTAATACCCTGAAAGGCGTATATTTTGCCATGCAGTTTCTGAAACAGCAGAACAAGCGGAATGCAAATAAAAACCCATTGGCGAATGCTTTAATAGAAAGCAATATCCTTAAAGAAGAAATAAAAGCTACCGGTAAAAATGTAGTAGTAATTGGCGGAGGAGATACCGGCAGCGATTGCGTGGGTACTTCCAACAGGCATGGTGCAGCATCCGTTACGCAATTTGAATTGATGCCCAAGCCCCCGGACGATCGTACACCATTTATGCCCTGGCCTACCTACCCCCTCATATTAAAAACATCTTCCTCACATGAAGAAGGCGCCGAAAGACGATGGGCCATTGCTACAAAAGAATTCCTGGGAGATGACAATGGTAACCTGAGGGCATTAAAAATAGTTGACCTGGAATGGAAATTTTCGGATGATCAAAGACCTTCCCGGTTCGTGGAAGTAGCCGGCACTGAAAGGGAAATTCCCTGTGAACTTACCCTGCTGGCAATGGGGTTTGTTCATCCTCAGCATGAAGGCTTGCTGGATGAAATTGAAGTGGAATATGATGAACGGGGTAATGTTAAAGCTTCCGAACGCGCTTATCAAACCAATATACCTAAAGTGTTTACTGCAGGTGATATGCGCCGCGGCCAGTCGCTGGTGGTATGGGCCATAAGCGAAGGAAGAGAATGCGCCCGGAAAGTGGATGAGTTTTTGATGGGTAGTTCTTTACTGGAAAGCAAAGATGCATCGCTGGTATCTTTGGCAATATAGATAAGAAGTAAGTGGTAAGTAGTAAGAAAATATACGCGTTATGATTACATTTTTGTTATGGCTAATATTGCTGGTGCTTTGTGCGCCGCTGGCTATACTTGCCATTGTACTGTATCCAATAGTATGGCTGCTGTTGCTCCCGTTTCGTTTGCTGGGTATAGCTGTTGATGGTGTGCTATCAATTATTAAATCGGTTTTTTTACTGCCTGCCAAATTGCTGCAGCGCATATAAGTTTTAATCCATAAAATTGCTAATACATTTGCCAGGTTATTGCCTGGCATTTTTTTGTAGATAATAAGGACGGACCCGATGGAATTACAAAGCACCAAACGACAAATAGCAAGAACCAGATAAATTTCAAATATTGAATTTCAAATTTCAAATCCTTTAACTGACATCTCACCATTCAAGTATGCATCCTGTCGTTGGTAGTTTACTCAACTGATACCTGGTACCACCCAACTTTAAGAACTCTTTAATAAAAGAAAATGCTAAAGACTAATGTTATGTGTATGCGGGCTATATCTTTGCCTCCACTAAATAATTTTACCCATTATGAAAAAACAATTCATTGTATTAACAACGGTATTGGTATTAGGCATTACGATGGCTTATGCGCAAAAAGGTGAAGACAAGCTCGTTTCCTTTGGAATAAGAGCGGGGGTTAATCTTCAAAAAATTTATGGCGATGATTTCATGGGCAATAAACTGACCAATGATTTTAAAACCGGTTTTCATGCAGGCATCAATGCCGACCTGTTTATTTCGGAAGGATTTTATTTGCAACCGGGGTTATTATATTCCACTAAAGGCGCTAAAAAAACAAATAACAATACCGAATACACGCAAAACATTTCTTATATCGAGCTGCCGGTGAATCTTTTGTTCAAACCGCAATTGGGCAGCGGAAGATTATTATTGGGCGCAGGACCCTACGCGGCCTATGGCATTTCAGGCAAAAGCAAAACCAAAAGCGGCGACGCGGCTGTAGAACTGGATGCGAAATTTAAAAACAAGATCAATGCGGCCGATTACCTGAATGGGCTCTATTATCTTAAGCCATTCGATTTTGGCGGTAATATATTAGTGGGATATGAGCTGAACAGCGGCTTCAGTCTCCAGTTAAACGCTCAGCTCGGGTTATCTGAAATCAATCCGGAGATAGATGGCGTTACCGCAGATAAAAGCAAATGGAAGAACATGGGCTTCGGCGCATCGCTGGGATATAGGTTTTAGTGGTGAGAGGTGAATAGTGAATAGTGAATACTGAGTAGTGAGAGATGAAAAGTGAATAGTGAGAAGTGAGGTGAAAGGTTTATTGTTTCACGTTTATCGTTTGACGAAGTGAGAAAAGCGAGAGCATATCTGCTAAACACATTTTTGTAAAAGGGTTGCACGGTTTTAATGGTGCACCCTTTTTTTAACGATCAGGATAATCAGGAAAATGAATGAATATTGTTTTTGAGTCCACAGTATGCTCTTACAGATTTCATAAACAAAATAATAATTAGAGTACCCATCTTCGCTCAGCATTCGCCGGGGTCTCACTCCACACACAATAGCCCGGCTGTGAAGACCCCAGCGCGACAATAATAAGTAGAGGAATGGAGGTTTGGCTTTTGTACTACAGTTCGGCACTCACTGCTGTTTGTTATAATTTACCCCGAAGCATTGCGGGCTGACACAGGAAGCATTCATGTTGTGAATCGTTATGGATGCTTTGTTGGGCTTTATTGCTAATGCTCAATCATACTCCTGTTGCTTGTCATGCTGACGCAGGAAGCATCCGTTTTCGCTGCAATGATTTTACTACCGCTTATCATTCACGATTCAGATGCTTCGTTCCTGCCAGATAAAATTAAATCAGAAGCCTGAAACCCGATGGAAATACAAAGCACCAAAAGATAAATAACAAGCACCAAATAAATACAGATGGTTCGTACCTGACAGGCAAAATCCGAAATTCGAAGCGAAATGCAACCGTGAACTGCAAACCACAAATTTAAAATTCAGCAATCAGGGATAGCCACCTTGCCGCCGAAGCTCCCCATAATTCTTTATAGGTAGCCGTATTAAACTGCGGCCAGTAAGGTATGTCTTCATTAAATCTCGACTGCATCCCAACAGGAATACCACCAACCGTTTCTCCCGGCAATGCGGTATAGAGTTGGGGATAATTACTGCCCTCTCCCCATATAATGGACTGACCGAACGGATTTTTTCCTACTATCCAAAAAAGTTGCTGTTCTGCAATATTGATCAGATCTTTATCATTAAGGAATTTGCCGGCCAATGCAGCGGCTTTACCTGTGGACAGATGTACAGCCGCATTGCCTTTAAAAGAAAACCATACAGGAAATACACGCAGGTAATGTTCCCTGTCGAGCTTAACGCCATTTTCTAATTGTTCTTTATAATCCTTTTCTGCTCCGCGGAAAATGCCTACCTGCACCTTATAAAAATTAACAGAATCTTTTACCTCATCAATATGGTACACACCACTGGGCAACATACCATAAGGTTGAACATACTGCATGATGGTTTTCAAATAGTCTCCATATAACCGGATGGATCCTTTCCACTTGTTATAATCCGCATGACCGGGCTGGGTTTCGCAAAGCATGGTCAGCGCCTGCATATATACCTGGTCGCGCGACTGGTGTGTATAATGAACGATGGATTTCTTATTTAGATCGCGATAAAAGAATCCTCTTAATTTATCCTTATCTTTAAGAGGCGCTGTGCGTTGGCAACTCAATGTATAACGTATGGCGTTTGCGGCCTCACTGGCGTAATAGGAATTACCTGTTAGTTTATAAAGTATGCTGGCAGCGAACGAAATGTTGGCCATGTACTGGCTGTTAGACGCCATAGCAGCATGATCCCCTCCGCCGCCAATGCTGCTCAGATCGTTAAAGCTCAGGCTGTCGAACCGGCGTTTTGCAAATGCGAAATCTTCTATAGCTACCTTTCGCAGGTTTTCTTTCAGCATTTTATCTTTCTCTTCCACCAGCGATGCATAAGCTTCTATACCCGCAAATACAAAGTTTTCAAAAGCCCTGTTATGCACATGAATGCGTCGCCTCCCTGTGGAGTCATCTTTTGTGCCAATGAACCCGTCTGTCCATAAATTGGTACCCCAGGTTTGTGCGCGGTAACCGTCTCCAAAACGGGATTTGAGTATCATATCAATTCCCCACGCTGCCTCCTCCATCAAACGCAGGTGTAAGGCCGTGTTGCCCTTTTGCCTGGCGCTTTCTGCCATTTCCAGTAGAGACTGTGCAATTTCCCCTGACTGCAATATTTGTTGCGACATATCAGCAGCATCGTGCCAGCCACCATTCATGGCAAACAGTTTACCATTATGTTCGCCGTTAAGGTCGGTGTGGCAAACACCGTGCTTTCCCGGAACCGGGTAGCCGCATCGCTCACAAAAAATAAAATTCAGCACACGCCATGCAGCATTGTCCCAGATATTTTTATTGATGTAAAAGGAAGGGGTTGTGATGTTTCCTACTTTAATATAGTATTCGCCTTCTTTTTTAAAATCGCTGAAGTCAATAGTTTCAAAGGATCCGAGTCTTGTTTTTTGTGATTGAATTTTTCCCTGGTACACCAGTCCGTTTGAAATATGATCTATCAATTGGAAGGTGCCATTATGATTTTTTACATTGACGATGGCTGTTTTTTGGCTTTCATCACCATAGCCGGTAGTCGAATAGATGATCCTGTTCTCAGCAGGCGCCCATCCGCTCACGACTTCGGGATTTTCTATCGTTTCAAGGGTAACGGCATCAATATCAAATTTTAATGAATCGCCCATGGTACGCTCTTTTCCAAACACCTCGATGGCAAACTGTAACGCTGTGACCTTATCTCTCGCCAGTTCGGGCATTTCCACAAAGCATTCGTTCCACTGGCCGTTAACCAGGTTTATCTCATGATAGCCTTCACGCCCATACTTATCCGGCACTTTTATTTTTCCATCATTAACCACGTAAAGATTAAGATAAATGCTGCGGGCGCCTTCACAATCGGGATATATAAAAAACCTGATGCGGTTGTATTTCTCCCAGTTAACTTCTCTCACATCGAAACTGGCAAGTGAGGTGCCAAAGCCCAGTCCCCAGCCGAGGAACTGCGGATAAGTGGTGGGAGCCACCAACCGAAGGCTATGGCTGCCTTCGATCCATCTTTCTGCCGTCATTGACATGCCGCCAATTCCCTTATGCGACCATTTGTCCATGTTTTCCATATTGCAAAGCATGTCAGAAACCAGTACTTTTTTGGTAAGCCCGAAAGACTCAAAGGACTTACTGTAATCCAGCGGCAATGGGCTGTGCACATAACCACTGTTGCGAATATCTTCTTTTAACTTTTCATCAATTTGCGCAAACAGAAAGCAGGCAGGATAAACAATCAAAAAAACAATTGTTGTTATTCTTTTCATTTTGGGGTAGTTGTTTTGCCTTTTATGACTGGAATATAATGGAGGAATAATGTACACGCTTTCACCACGGCCTTAGCAGGTATTAAATATACTATTTTTTTGTTGTGCCACATCAAAAATGGAGCAGGATATAACCATCTGCCTGTTTTGAGTATATTCGCTTTTCTTCCTTCTCTTTGAAGCATACCTCAACAATTATATATACCCATGCACAGACCTTTAGCAAAATTCATTTGTGTAATAATATTACTGCTTGCCTTTGTCTTTTCATCAACAGCCCAACCGGTGCAATTAAAAAACGCAGTAATACTTGTATCTCCATCTGTTCCCTCTGGTATGCAAACAACCGTTTCGCAGGTGCTTTCCGAAGAAATTGCCAAACGCACCGGCATTGTGCTTAAAAATGGTGACAATTGGCCGAAAAAGAGAGCAGCCGTTGTTGCATTGGTATTGTCATCAGATGAGCAATTGCTGGGAACCGCAATCCCTGTCCGGAATAATATGAATGGGGCTGAATATAAAAAAGAAGGATTTCGGGTAGTGAGCAGCGTTAGCGATAAGGGTACTGTAGTGTGGATTATTGGGGCCGACAGCCGGGGTATACTGTTTGGCGCCGGATGGCTCCTGAGAAATTTAAGCATGGAGCATAATCTCCTTCAGCTTGATGAAAAAACGGATGTAGCTTCTTCTCCTGCATATCCTATTCGCGGCCACCAGTTGGGATATCGTACTACAGCCAACTCATACGATGCGTGGACGGTAGCGCAGTTTGACCAGTATATCCGTGAATTGGCCATTTTTGGAACGAATGCTATTGAAGGTATTCCTTTCCAGGAAAGTGAAAACCCCAGTCCGCTGTTTACGATTCCGGTTAATGAAATGCGCATTAAACAAAGTGAGATATGCCGGAAATACGATATGGACTACTGGGTGTGGACGCCGGCAACTTTCGATCTAACGGATAAGGCTAAGCGAAAAGCTGAACTGGATATGCATGAAGATTTTTACCGGCAGTGCCCGAGGCTGGATCATATATTTTTTCCCGGAGGCGATCCAGGCGATAACCATCCTTCGGAAGTATTGCCTTTTCTCAAAGATTTGCACGACCGGCTGATCAAATACCATCCCAACGCTAAAATATGGATTTCACTGCAGGGGTTTAGTGTAGAACAGATTGATTATTTCTACCGTTATCTTGACCGGGAAAAGCCTACCTGGCTCCGGGGAGTAGTGTCCGGTCCCGGTAGCCCGCCTATAGCCGAAACCCGTTACCGGCTGCCCAGGCAATACCAGCACCGGCAGTACCCGGATATTACACATTCCGTGCGTTGTGAATTTCCTGTTGAGCAGTTCGACCAGGCCTATGCATTAACCTTAGGCCGCGAATCCGTAAACCCACGGCCTTACGCTTTCGCAAAGATCCATCAAACTTATGCCCGTTTTACAGATGGGTTTGTTTCCTATTCAGATGGTTGTCATGATGATATTAATAAAGTGATCTGGAGTATGCGGGCCTGGGATCCGCAAAAAGATGTAAATGAAATTTTAAAAGAATACAGCAGGTTTTTCTTTGGCGGAAATGGTGCAGCACTGATAGCTGACGGTATTGCCGCACTGGAACAAAATTGGAAAGGGCCTTTGGCAGAGAACGGTGGGGTAGAAGCTAACTTCTCTTTCTGGAAAAAGCTGGAATCGGATCATCCAAAATTAAAAAACAACTGGCGCTGGCAAATGTTGCTGCTGCGTGCGTATTATGATGTGTATACCCGCAGAAGGCTGATTTACGAACAGTTGCTTGAGCAGCAGTGCAATCAAATACTTGCGGCTGCAAAAAAAGAGCATATAAAAGATGCGATGGACATCGCGCTTGCAACAGTGAATAAAGCGGATAAGGACGGGGTTGCACCGGAACTCAGAAAAAAGATTGAGGGACTCTGTGCCGGTTTGTTCGCTTCTATCGGATTACAAACCAGTGTAACCACATACAAAGCAAAAAATTATGAGCGGGGCGCTGTGCTCGACCACGTAGATTACCCGTTGAATAACCGCTGGTGGCTGGCGGATGAGTTTGAAAAAATACGGTTAATGAAAACGCCGGAGGAACAAATGGAGGCGTTACAAACAATCGCTACCTGGGAAAATCCGGGTAATGGAAGCTACTACGACGATATTTCCAGCGTAAGCAAAGGCCCGCGGGTAAAAACCATTTCTGATGATGCTACCGATGTGGCCTGGTGGGACAATGGATTTAGCCGCAAACGACTTTCTTCCCAATTGTTCCAGAACGCTCCTGTGCTGGATTACGATAAACTGCAGCCGGGTGCAAGGTATGTTATCAGGGTTTGCGGGTATGGCGATGCATTGCTTCGTGTTGACGGGGTAAGGCTCTCTCCTGTAATATACAATAAGGAAGCGGATACTTTTAAAGAATGGATCGTTCCCCTATCGCTCACCGGTGACGGGAAAATAACAGTAACTTTCGATGAACCGGAAGAATCTAACCTGAACTGGCGGCAGCATTCCCGCATTTCGGATGTTTGGTTGCTGAAGCGGTAAGCCCGGAAGAAGGTTTTGATTTCTATGAAAGTATCATGCAATTTTTACAAATATCTTCCGTTCTAAAAAGACCTTAAACACTTAAACTATGGATGCACCTTCAACCCATCTGCTCACGGATATTGAAACAACCCATATTGTACAGGCAGGAACCGGTAAACGTTTTGCCAATTATATTATTGATGTTATTGTTTTTTATATTGTTGTGTTTTTCCTGGGAATGGTGGTTGCAGTCATTGATCCTTCTCTTCTTTTATGGATGGAAGCAACAGATGCGGGGACTAACCTGTTAAGCAGCTTAATCAGTTTGCTGTTATACGGCATTATTATGGGAATAACAGAAGCGATTACCGGTGGACGCTCGCTGGGCAAATTAATAACCGGCACCCGCGCGGTAAACGCCGACGGCTCTCCTGTTAGCATGCAAACTGCCTTTTGGCGTGGATTGTGCCGTGCTGTTCCTTTTGAAGCTTTTAGCGCGCTTGGGGCTCCTTCTTATCCGTGGCACGATAAGTGGACAAATACCTATGTGATAGATATAAAGCAATCGGTTCTGAATCAATAGGGGCCCTCCGTTATCGCATTTCCCGACAAAATATTACCTTCATTGCGTTTTTTTCGGGCTATACCTATTACCTGCTGATACAATATTTGTATTGCAGGAATAATGTGGCCTTTTTATTCATGCTTCTCTGTTAATTTGTAATGTTCAGGCGGCGGCTTCTTCGCGCGGTTCAGTGTTACCAGAAAATTCTGCATGCTGCTGCAACGGGCTATGCCGGTTCAAATGAAGCATAAATATATTCACTATGGGAATAGTAACACTGCTTCTTATCATTATCAATAGTACCGTAACTTATAAAGGACTCAGGAACCACAGCTTTTTTGAAAGCTATTCTTTTGAAATAGACAGGATATTCATTAATAAAGAATATACAAGGATGATCACGTCCGGCTTTTTGCATGTAAGCTGGATACATCTTATTGTTAATATGCTTTCTCTTTATTTTTTCAGTGATGCGCTGGAAATACAAATGGGGCTTATTAAGTTTTTACTTATCTATTTTGGCAGCCTGCTGGGTGGAAATATTTTTTCTTTGATCGTTCATAAAAATCACGGCAGTTACAGCGCTGTGGGTGCATCCGGTGCGGTGAGCGGTATTATCTTCGCAGCCATTGCTTTATTCCCCGGCTTTGGAATCCGTTTCTTTGGTATTCCTTTTTCTGTGCCTGCATGGTTATATGGTATTGCTTTTGTATTGTTCGCTATTTATGGCATCCGGTCGCCTAAGGATAATATCGGGCATGAAGCACATCTTGGCGGGGCGCTCACGGGTTTGATCATCGCCATTATAATGGAACCCTCATCGCTGGTATACAATTATCTGACTATCCTTATTATCCTCGTTCCTTCCGTAATTTTTATATACTTTATTTTAACCAAACCGGCATTTCTTTCTATTGACAATTACTTCCACAAAGAGCAGCGGAATTTCTATTCTATTGAGCACAGGTACAATGCGGAGAAAGCAGATGTTCAGCGAAAAGTGGATATGATATTAGAAAAGATCCATCGAAAGGGACTGGAAAGCCTCAGCAAAAAGGAAAAAGAAATACTGGAAGAATACTCCAGGAGGGGCAGATAACCGAGTGATAAAGTAAAGTCGGCAACTATTGATTTAGCTGATGAATTTATCTCAAGCGACATTTCATGGGAGGATAATTTCCCTCTTTTTTATAAAAATCAACAGACTTATTCATATTATTTCGGAAAGCGATTGTTTGAATTGCTAAAAGACGATAAAAATAGAATTAACCGTTTCATTGATTTGTCATTAAAAATAATTTCGGAAATTCCTGCACACGAAAGAAATGTTACAGTCCTTGGTGGGTTTATTGCTGATTCAAGTAATCAGATTAAAAATGAATTTTATTCAACAATAGCACAGTCAACGGAATATAGCTGTCTATTATTTCATTTTCTATCCATTGACACATCAGGTAAAAACTATTTTGATTTATTATTCACACTTATTGACAGCGACAAATGCCAACTGTCCAATTTTTATTCTTTTACTTATAGCAACGTTTTAGGTCAATTAAGTTTGGAGGAATTAAACAAGTTCAGCGAAAGATTATTTGCATATCCAGATGAAGGTTATGAAATAGTTTTTGACCTATATTTCGACCTTAGCTATGGAGATGAAACTAAAAAGCAATTGCTTTTACCAATCTATAAAAAGTGCCTTTACAAATTAGGTGTGAATAGGAAATTCAAAAGGCAATTAGATGACTATAAATGGTCAGAGGCGGTATTGCTAATCATATCAAATAAAGATGAAATTGATTTTGTCCAATTCATTAATAAATCAGTAATAAATTCCATTAGTTGGGAAAACTCATATCATCTTGATCACTATATACAAAAGGTTTATGAAATATTACTGAAAGTGCATTTCAATTCTATTTGGCCTGACCTTTCAGAAGCATTACTATCAAAAGAAGAGAATTACATAACTTTCTATGGCTTAAAACATATTCTCGGCTCTCATATTGGCGGTGTGGGCAGGACAATAGGTGTTCTATTTGAAGGAGACATTGATGCAATTTTTAATTGGTGCCATGAAAATAAACCATTAGCCCCGTATAGACTTGCAGAATTGGCCCCAATTTTTAGTAACAACAATACTGATTACTCAGAATGGCATCCAGTTGCTCTTCGATTGTTGAACGAGTTCGGCGACATAAAAGAAGTGCTTAGTAGTTTAAGCTCAAACATGGGTACATACTCATGGACAGGTTCCGTAGTTCCATTCCTTGAAGCAAAGAAGGAATTATTCAAGCAAATAAGCAACCATCCAATTGAACTAGTAAGAAATTGGGCGACTTCTTACATTGCCTATATAGACAAGGATATTGAACGGGAAAAAAATAGAGATGCAGAATCATTTATATAGTTATGATTGTTATGCTGACTAGCACGAACCGCTAACATTCCATTGGCAATATGGCGGGGTTGCAATTAAGAAGCACCAATAAATGCAACATGACTTTGCCTACTGCCAAAACAGGCGGGTTCGCGAAAATGCAAGCAGACGGAATACGTTCGTCACTTTTGGTTCTTTGAATTCATCATTCCTTTTCCTTCAAATCTTCCGATGTAGCCAAAGCAATCACTCTTCCTTTTTCACCCACCGCATTATAAAAATGATATACCACACCATTCCATTTTATTACCCAGGGTTTGTGCGCATATTGTTTATCATATGGCTCAGATGGTTCTATAAGATTTTCACCTTCCCATGCTGTCCAGTTCACAAGATCGTAAGAGCAGGCAAAGCGGTCAAAAGCAGAAGGGTCGCCATCTTTCCAGTTGTGTCCGAAATAAAACATAACATACAGATCTTCCATCTTTACAATTTGTGCATCCCCGCAAATGCCTCTCCCTTTCGATAGTAAAGGGCGATCGCCTTTGCGCTGCCAGTGCTGCATATCATTTGAAACAGCCATAGCAATGCTTTCAAAGCTATGCCCGTTAACACCCGTACTAGGGCCTGCGGCATTGTAATACATTACTAAAGGATAACCGGTTTTTTCATTTGATATGGCATTAAGCGTATCTGTTCCTTTAATTGTGACAACCACATCAAAAAGAATTCCCCTGCTGTTTTTGTCTTTCATGCTGCCGGCTATAGTTCCTGTTGTTCGGTTATTTAAAGAAAAAGCCAGGAAATAAGCGACAGGCTAAAATAGGATCAAAAATTATAATTAGAATAAAAATATACTAATTTTTACATCTTAAATAAAATAATGGTACTATTTTGGGTTAATTTTATAAATAAAGGTATATTTGTATTCTAATTTTGTTTATTGTCAAAAATTTGAAAATGAATTACCAGTTATTGAAAGACTTAATAGACCTGAGCAGTGAATTTGAGCATTCAGGTTCCGAAACAGGCAGTTATTCAAAATCCATTGATGGTTTTAAAAAATGGATTATTGATACTTATAAAACTGATCTCAAAGAAGACGAACCCGATTGGGAAGGAAAAAATAATGGCAGAAGCCCTGAAAGTGTTATTGCCAGCAGCATCGTTCACATGAACCGTTTTGGGAAAACCTATTTCAAAGCAGCCATTGATGGTTCGGAGTTTTCTACACAGGATGATGTGATTTACATGATTATTCTAAAGTTTTACCCTTCCATAACTAAAATGGAATTGATAAAAAGAAATGTGCATGAAAAGCCTGCCGGCATGCAAATTATAAACCGCCTGATTGCAAAAGAATGGGTAAAGCAAAGCAAATCCGAAACAGATAAGAGAAGTAAGGTTTTGAACATTACGCCAAAGGGCCTTAAAACCCTGGATGATTTATTTTTTAAAGTACGCCAGGCAACAAATATCGTATCAGGTGATTTAACTCACGATGAAAAAATGCAACTTATACGGTTGCTCAATAAGCTGGATGATTTTCACCAACCTATTTATTCTAAGAATTTAGAGCCTGCCGAATTATTGAAAACTGTATTAAAAGAAATCAATAAGAATTGAATAATGAGAAGGAAAATCGCCATTATAGGTTCCGGCTTTTCAGGCCTTTCGGCTGCAGCTTATGTGGCGAGGCAGGGGCATGAAGTTCATGTATTTGAAAAACATGATAAGCCAGGAGGCAGGGCAAGGCAGTTTACTACTACGGAAGGATATGTATTTGATATGGGGCCAAGCTGGTATTGGATGCCCGATATTATAGAAAATTTCTTCAACGATTTTGGATTCAATACTTCCGAATTTTTTGAATTGGTTTCATTGGACCCGCAGTTTGAGATCATTTTTGCTGATGAAAAACTTTCCCTGCCCGATTCGCTTCAGGAGATGAAAATGCTGTTTGAAAAAATGGAAAAGAACGCTGGTGGGCAACTGGAAAAATTCATGAAAGCCGCGCAATATAAGTATGAAGTAGGCATGAAAGATTTTGTGCAGAAGCCTTGCTACAAATGGCTGGAATTCATTTCGCCAAAAATTGCTGTAAGCGCGTTAAAATTAAATCTGCTCACCAATTTCAGAAGTTATGTATCCAAATACTTCTCAAACCCGAAACTGAAAGCATTGATGGAATTCCCGGTTATTTTCCTCGGCGCCTCACCCGGTAAAATTCCTGCACTTTACAGCCTGATGAATTATGGCGGTTACGCCCTGGGTACTCACTACCCAATGGGAGGATTTTACCAATTGGTTTTAGCCATGCAGAAAGTGGCTGAATTCCAGGGCGCCACTTTTCACTTCAACAGTAACATAGAAAGAATCAATACTCAAAACGGGAAAGTCACTTTACTAATCATCAACGGGAAAAAGCATTTTTTTGATGCAGTGGTTGCCTCCTCTGACTATCATCATACAGAATCCTTATTGGATGCATCGGTTAAAAACTACGATGAAAAATACTGGCAGCAGAAAACTTTTGCGCCTTCCTGCCTGATTTTTTATTTAGGATTCAACGAAAAAATTCATGGGCTCAAGCATCATACTTTATTTTTTGAAAATGATTTTGACGAACATATTGATGCTATCTATAGAAAGAAACGATGGCCTGAAAATCCACTCTTTTACTCCTGCTGTCCTTCTAAAACAGATCCGGGCGTAGCGCCAAAAAATCACGAAAATGTTTTTTTACTGATGCCTGTTGCAATTGGGCTGAATGACGAGGAAGATATCCGTCAAAAATACCTTGTCAATATGATAAGAAGAATAGAAAAACATACGGGCACAACCAACCTGATGGAAAAAGTTGTTTACCAGAAAAGTTATTGTGTGTCAGACTTCAGGAGTGATTACAATGCTTATGGTGGCAACGCTTACGGCCTTGCCAACACGCTGTCGCAAACGGCAGTTTTAAAGCCAAAAATCAGGAATAAAAAAGTTGGCAATCTCTTTTACACCGGACAATTAACAGTGCCCGGTCCAGGTGTGCCGCCGTCAATTATTTCCGGAAAAATTGTGGCAAATGAAGTAAGTAAATTTTTGACGATCCAAAATGAAAAACATCCGGTAACAGCACATTTTTAATAATTAAAATTTGAACAAATGAAAAGTAGATTCGTATCAAAAACTGGCATTGCAACCTTTGCCATTTTTTTCTTGGCATTTTCTTTTACTTCCTGTAAAAAAGACAAGGATAAAGAGGGTTCCCCAAAAACCATCACAGATGTCGTTTCAACAAATGCCAATTTTTCAACTTTAAAATCGGCAGTGGTAAAAGCAAACCTTGGAACAACCCTTAGCGGCCCCGGGCCTTTTAGCGTTTTTGCACCGGATAATGATGCTTTTACTGCTTCCGGAATTACCAGTAGTGTAATTGCAGCCCTTTCTGCCGCCCAGCTTAAAGACATTCTGCTCTATCACACTATTGGCTCCAAAATAATGGCTGCGGATGTTCCCGCCGGTCCAAATGCTGCGGTAACAACCGCAGGAGGAGGAACTGTGTATGTTACAAAAAGCAGCAATGGCGTTTTTGTAAATGGATGGAAAGTAACCGCTGCGGATATCGCGGCAAGTAATGGCGTAATCCATTCCATTGAACATGTGATGATGCCGCCTGCCGGTAATTTGGTTGAGGTGGCTCAAGCCAACAGTAGTTTAACTTACCTGTTAGCTGCCGTAGTGCAGGCTAGTGAGGGTAACACCAATGTGGCGGACGTGCTTTCTTCAGCCGGACCTTTCACTGTATTTGCACCAACCAACCAGGCTTTTATTGATGCAGGGTTTCCAACCATCGCTTCCATACAGGCCGCTGACCCGAATACATTGGCTTCCATTCTTACCTATCATGTATTATCTGCAAGAGCTTTCTCATCTGACCTGGCTGATGGACAAAGCTTAACTACGGTAAATGGCGGAACCATTAAAGTGGGCCTGGGCAGCACTGCAACAGTGAAAGGAAATAGCAATACAAGCGCTTCAACCATTACTGCGGTAAACATTATGGCTGCTAATGGCGTAGTGCATGTCATAGACAAGGTGTTGCTTCCTTAGCTGGAAGAACAAAGAGTGCCTGAACCGAAGTGCCATGAGTTGGATCAGGAGGCAGGAACATTACAAATTAAATGATGTTCCTGCCTTAAAACTCACAGACAGAAAAGTAATAAACGGCTCAATTAGAGATATGAAAAAGCTATTTGATGAACTTTCTTATGAAGTAAGTAAAAGCATCACGAAGAAATACAGCACCAGTTTTTCGCTTGGCATCCTTGCTTTGAAGCCGTCCATACGACCTGCTATTTATGCGATTTACGGATTTGTTCGGCTTGCTGACGAAATAGTGGACAGCTTTCATGGTTATGATAAAAAAACATTGCTGAACAGATTTAAAACAGAAACAGATTTGGCTCTGAAAGAAGGCATATCACTGAATCCTGTGTTGCAATCATTGCAGGAAACAGTAGCACAGTACAAAATTGAAAGAAGTTTGATAGACCAGTTTTTGCACAGTATGGAAATGGATTTAAATGAGATAAATTACAATAACGATTTGTATAAAGAATACATTTTTGGATCGGCAGAGGTAGTTGGCTTAATGTGTTTGCAGGTGTTTACAGAGGGAGATATGAACAAATATCACGCTTTGAAGCCTTATGCAATGAAATTAGGTTCAGCATTTCAAAAAGTTAATTTTTTGAGGGATTTAAAAGATGATTATCAGGTTTTGGGGCGTACTTATTTCCCCGGAATTGATATGAATGTATTTGATAATTGCGTAAAGTGCAGGATTGAAATAGAAATCGAACTGGAATTTAAAGAAGCTTTGGCCGGCATCAAACTTTTGCCCCATTCGTCACGGTTTGGCGTATATCTGGCATACAGGTATTATTTATCATTGTTCAAAAAAATTAAATCAACACCTGCACAGAAAATTTTGTGTGAGCGAATAAGAATTCCGGATTCACAAAAGCTTTCTGTAATGATGCGAAGTTACGTGCGGTATAAAATCGCTATGCTATGATGAAGTGGGTTTTGATTTACGGCTTCAGTACCTTATTATCAGATTTTGGAACAGTTCATGACATACGATTAAAGTTTCTGAGAGATAATTATGAAAAAGCTGTATCCGATAAAAAGCTGTGCGAAACCATAATTATTGATTTGGAAAGAAATTCAAAAAGCAATGTGCACCTCGCTTATTTGGGAGCATTCCAAACCATCTGGGCCAATCATGTTTTCAATCCTTTTAGTAAGTTAAAAACCTTTAATAAAGGGAAAGCAAATATAGAATCGGCAATGAAGAATGAGGATAGCAACATAGAAATTCGTTTTCTCAGGTTATCGGTACAAAAGAATTGCCCGGGATTTTTAGGATACGCCGATAATATAAAAAATGATAAATTGTTCCTGAAAAGTAATTTAGATGGAGTGCAATCCGGCCAGTTAAAGAAAATGATAGCAAATATTCTAATGAAGTGAAATGAAATATCAATTACATAGAGAGCAACAATTGAATTGTGATATTGACATTGCCTGGAAGTTTTTCTGTGATCCGCATAATTTGTCAAAGATAACGCCAAAGGATATGGGATTTGTAGTGTTAACCCAAATAGAAGATAAACCAATATATGAGGGGATGATAATTGAATATAAAGTGTCGCCTCTGTTTAATATGCCGATAAAATGGAAATCACGTATCACCCAGGTTGAGTATCATAAAAGCTTTACTGATTTTCAGGAAGAAGGACCATACAAGTTGTGGAATCACCACCACGAATTGATTCCCAATGGTAAGGGGGTATTGATGAAGGACAACCTGAAGTATGAATTGCCCTTTGGATTTTTAGGAACGATTGTTCACACTTTGTTGGTTAAAAACAGGCTGAATAAAATTTTCGAATATCGTTTTCAGGTTTTGGAAGACCTGTTTAACAGGGAAAAATAATAGTATGAATTATTTAATTGTTTTAATTGTTTTTATAGTTATGGAAGGAGCTACATGGCTCATTCATAAATATATAATGCATGGATTTTTATGGATGCTGCATAAAGATCATCATGACCATAGCAATGAGGGACCGCTGGAAAAGAACGATTATTTTTTTGTGATTTTTGCGCTTCCCACCATTGCATTATTGTGCGTTGGTTCACTAAACAATTTCAACTATCTGTTTTATATAGGCCTTGGAATCATGCTTTACGGGATGGCCTATTTTTTTGTGCATGACATTTTCATTCATCAGCGAATAAAATTTTTGACACACAGCAAGAACCCGTATTTTCTGGCATTGCGCAGGGCGCATAAGCAACATCACAAGCACATCGGCAAAGAAGATGGCGAGTGCTTTGGATTCTTATTTGTTCCGATGAAATATTTTATAATGTTTTTTAAGACCAGACAGGAATGATGCCTTTCACTTATTTATTAATTGATTTTTTCACTGTCATAGTCTGTTTTATTGCATCTTTTGATAAAAGGATTCAGTTCAACAATTACTTTGCGGCATTTCTGAAAGCCACCATGTTGGGGGCTATTCCATTTATTGCGTGGGATATTTGGTTTACGTCACACGGTGCCTGGTGGTTTAATCTCGACTATACTATCGGCCTTACAATCGCCGGATTGCCGGTGGAAGAATGGCTGTTTTTTATTTGTATCCCCTTTGCATGCGTGTTTACTTTTTTCTGTTTGGACAAATTTTTCCGGTTAGATTGGGCAAACGGATTCAACAACATTATTGTATTCGTAAGTGTTATCCTTTTTACTGTGACGGCCTTGCTGCACTACAGCAAAATTTATACACTGGTTACAGCCATAGCGACGATTTTCACGTTAATTTATTTGCATTTTATAGCCCGTGCAGAATGGATAGGGCGCGCCTCTTTTACCTATTTTGTTCTCATGCTGGGATTTTTTCCCGTAAATGGAATACTCACTGGCACGGGATTGGAGTCGCCTATAGTAAATTATAATCCCGATGCATTTCTGGGCATCCGGATGCTTAGCATTCCCATAGAAGATGCGGTTTACGGATATACCCAGTTTTTATTAGTGCTTTATTTTTTTAAAATATTTTCCCAAAGGAAAAGAGCAGTTATGAAACTTGACATTAATTCAGCATGAAGAAGACTTTTCAAATACTGAACGGTGTTGTACTGGTGATTACCCTGGTAATAAACTATCTATCCAACACAGGTGTTTTTAATGGACAGACCATGGAAACAGTATCGGACAAGTATCAAAATCTTTTTACACCGGCGGGGTATGCGTTTTCCATTTGGGGGCTTATTTACCTGGGCATGCTTGGTTTTGTGTTCTACTATGGTCCTTTGTTTAAGCAAAGTAAAGAGAAGGAGCAAGTCGTAATGCAAATCGAATGGTGGTTCATCGTCTCATGCATTGCCAATAGCCTGTGGGTGTTGACGTGGCTTTACGGCCTTATTTTATTGTCGGTGTTTTTGATGATTCTCTTGTTATTTTCTCTTCTAAAAATAGTGGTGAATACTAAAATGGCATTGCATAATGCGCCATTAAAAGAGCTCGTGTTTTTTTGGTGGCCATTTTGTTTTTATTCAGGATGGATATCAGTAGCATTGATTGCTGACATCGCAGCGTATCTTACCAAAATAGGGTGGAATCGTTTTGGAGTATCGCAAGCCACATGGACAATAATAGTTTTTGTGGTCGCAGCATCGATTCACATTTTTATGATTTGGAACCGCAACATGAGAGCATTCGCGTTGGTGGCAGTGTGGGCTTTGATAGCCATTGCAGTGGCCAACCAGCGTGGGAATGATTTAGTGTTTTGGGCGGCTATTATTGCAGCAGTAGTTGTATTTATAAATATCATAATTCATGGATGGCAAAATAGAAAAAATGCTTTTCTATATGCTTCAAAAAGATAGGCTATGAAAAATAGAGAGAAACTCTTCATTGGCTCTGTGCCTGTTGCGGCGGGTGTTGTTCTATCGTATTTTAGATCACGTTCTGATATTCATGAAGATGCAGAACCGGTAGAAGATTTTGATGTTAAATGCAACTTAGGAACGTGGTACGAAATTGCACAATTTGATTACCGTTTTGGAAAGAATATAGGCAATACGGTAGCGCAATACAGCCTGAACGATACTAAACATGTACAAGTGCGCAATAGTGGTTATGACCACAAAAAGCAAAAATGGACATTCGCAAAAGGAATCACAAAATTTAGGGATAAGACTACAGCAGCATCAAAGATCAGTTTTTTCGGTCGTCTCTGTGCTGGTTATCATGTGATTGCTTTGGATGAAGATTACCAATATGCGATGGGCACCGGAAGCAATCCTGACTATCTGTCGACTTTTTCACGTACGAAAACAATTCCTGAAAATATAAAAAGAGCATACCTGAAAATTGCAGAAAAAGAAGGCTATAACACTTCGGAATTGGTATGGGTAAAGCACGATAAAACCAATCCGTATGCTGCCTAAAGCTCAGGTGGTAATATTTTGGTTCAGACGCGATTTGCGCCTGGAAGACAATGCAGGTTTATATCATGCATTGCAATCGGCGGCGCCTGTTTTACCCATCTTCATTTTTGACACCAGCATTTTGGAAAAATTAGAAAATACAAATGACCGGCGCGTTGATTACATTCAGCAGGCATTACAGGCTATCAATCAGGGATTGAAAAAGTATGGTTCAAAACTGAATACGTATTTGGGACGACCTTTGGAGATATTTCAAAAGATGGATGAACAATTTGAAATTGAGGCCGTTTATTGCAACAGGGATTACGAACCGGAAGCGATAGAGCGTGATACCAATATTTATCATTTTTTCACACAAAGAAATATTCCCTTCAAAGCATATAAGGACCAGGTCATTTTCGACAAAGATGATATTGTAAAAGACGATGGTACGCCCTATACAGTTTATACGCCCTACTCCAGGAAATGGAAAGAAAATGTTCAACCTAAAAATTACCGATTGTATAGATCTGATTTTTCTAAATTTTACCAGCAACCTTTTTCAGAAATTCTTTGCTTAAAAGAAATTGGATTTGAGAAAACTGATATGCTTTTTGAAAAGCCGGCTTTAGATAAAATAATTATTGACACATATCATAAGTACCGCGATTATCCTGCCATGCAAAACACAACTCAGTTAGGTATTGCGTTTCGCTTCGGTACTATCAGCATCAGAAAATGCGTAGCTTTTGCTTTATCACATAGCCAAACCTGGCTTGGCGAATTGATATGGCGGGAATTCTTTATGCAGATTCTTTATCATTTTCCTTATGTTATTCATCACTCATTTAAACCCAAATACGATAAGATTGAATGGAGATACAATGAGGACGAATTTAAGCTTTGGTGCAAAGGGAAAACTGGTTATCCGATTGTGGATGCAGGGATGCGGCAGTTGAATGAAACAGGCTATATGCACAACCGCGTGAGGATGATCGCCGCCAGTTTTTTGTGCAAACACCTGTTGATAGACTGGCGCTGGGGAGAAGCTTATTTTGCTGAAAAGCTCAATGATTACGATTTATCTGCCAACAATGGAAACTGGCAATGGGCTGCCGGTTCGGGTTGTGATGCTGCACCTTATTTCAGAATATTCAATCCGGAACTTCAGACAAAAAAATTTGATAATGATTTTCAGTACATACGAAAATGGATTCCTGAATTTGGAACGGCGGCTTATCCTAAACCGATTGTAGAACACAGTTTTGCCAGGGAAAGGGCATTATCGGAATATAAAAAAGCTTTAAGTGAATAGTTCGAAACAAATATCTATTTTAGGCTGCGGGTGGCTGGGATTACCCCTTGCAAAACACCTTGCATCAAAAGGGCATAGAATAAAAGGCAGTATGAGAAAAAAAGAAAGCCTGTCTGAACTTGCCCAATCTCCTGCGCAGACTTATATTCTTGATGTTGGTACAAAAGGGATAACTGGCAATCTGCCAGGTTTTTTAAAAAATTCTGAAATACTCATCATTAGCATTCCACCGCGATTAAGAAAACAGTCATCCGAAAATTTTGTTGATAGAATAAAAATTATTGTGCCTCATATTGAGCAATCCGGTATAAAAAAAGTGCTCTTTATTAGCTCAACTTCTGTTTATGCCAATGATGATTCAACAGTGACCGAAGAGACTTTCCCTATGCCGGAAACAGAATCGGGAAAGCAACTTCTTGCTTCTGAGAATATCCTGAAAATGAATTCGCATTTTCAAACAACCATTATACGCTTTGGTGGGTTGATAGGACCCAATAGGCATCCTGTAACTTCATTAGCAGGGAGAAAGAATTTGAAAGATCCTCAAGCCCCTGTTAATCTGATCCATCTTGATGATTGCATACAAATCATAAGCAGCATCATAGCGCAGGACAAATGGGCTGAAATCTTTAATGCGGTTGCTTCTTTTCATCCAATGAAAGAAATATATTATGGACAAACCGCCCGTAAAATAGGATTAAGCGAACCTTATTTTAACAAAGCGTTTCCTTCAAGGGGAAAAATTGTTTGCAGCCGAAAAGTACAACATGTTTTAAATTATAGATTTATAAAAGGTGACTTGAATTCTTTGTAAAACTATTTTTTAATTGCAAATACATTCAAACAATCTTTGCCGGTATTAATTGGCAAATTAAATGCAAATGAACACAATCTTATTAGCGGGGCTTTATCGGTAAAGCGCTTGCCTCTTTTTTAATAGAGATCGGCTTCAAATTACAATTCTCAATTCAACGTTAGGAATGCCAAGCCCTGCCTTCAGCAATAGCTGAACCGTTATCGGTAATCAATTGTCGCTATAGACTCTTTACGGCCCGGGCCGTTCCGTGTAGATGAGACCCTTGCGAATGGAGATGTATCATTCCTTTTCCCTCAAATCCTCAGAAGTAGCCAAAGCGATAACTCTTCCTTTTTCACCCACCGCATTGTAAAAATGATATACCACACCATTCCATTTTATTACCCAGGGTTTGTGCGCATATTGTTTATCATAGGGCTCAGATGGTTCTATCAAATTTTGTCCATCCCATTCCGTCCAGTTCACAAGATCGTAAGAACAGGCAAAGCGGTCAAAAGCAGAAGGATCGTCATCTTTCCAGTTGTGTCCGAAGTAAAACATAACATACAGATCTTTCATCTTTACAATTTGTGCATCTCCGCAAATGCCTCTCCCTTTCGATAATAAAGGGCGATCGCCTTTGCGCTGCCAGTGCTGCATGTCGTTTGAAACAGCCATAGCAATGCTTTCAAAGCTATGCCCGTTAGCACCTGTACTGTCCCCCGCAGCATTATAATACATCACAAAAGGGTAACCGCTTTTTTTATCCGCATCATGAATAACCGAACTTTTAAAGATCGTTTTGTTATCATACCATCGGGACGATGAATCAATAGCCGACAGTACAGGCTGCGGCAGTCTCTCTAATTCCTTTGCTTCAGCTATATTACCTGTATACGCCATGCCCACGCCCAGGCGGCCTGCTTCATAGCCCTTATCGGCGCCTCCGAGGTAAGATATCCAGTAGCGTTCATTGTACTTCATGGGAGCATAAGTTCCGTTCCATGTAATGTCTACCAGTGCAGGATAACCCGCTTTTTGGTTGGAGTCCCATGTGTTTTCAGTAAAGGACATTATTTTTCCCCGCGTTTCCCATTGCAACAGGTCATCGCTTTCTGCTATCCAGGTTTCGTAACCCGTGCCATCAAAAATAATATAGGTCATATACCATTTACCATTCAACCGGAACACGGTTGGACTGTCGGCCATTTTCGTGGAATCGGGTGCTGTAACTACTATGCCGTATTTAAAAGGCGTTTTTACTTCTTCGTATACTTTTTGCATCGTTTCCTGCGAAACTATTTTGGGTGTTGTATCACTGCAACTCAGCAGAGCTATGAAAATCCAGAAAAGAGAGAAACGCATGATGATATTATTGTTCATAATTAAGGTGCTGTAATAAATATATAACTGCCGGAAGCAATGGCAAAACTAAGCTTACCGGCTTCTTGTTGTATATCAGTGATCCATTTATTTTGATTAATTGGCTGGTTACTTTCGGTGATGCTTCCTGTATTGGAAACAGGCAAAATAATTTGAGCGGTTGTATTAGCCGGAATACTTACTTACAATAATATTTTATTTCCTTCTTTTTTCCAGGCGGTGTGAATAACCCCGTTTGGCGTAGCATACGTGGCGCTTACGGCATTCATGCCATCTATCACCTGTGGCGCGATGCGAATTTTGCGATATCCCCGATCATCTTCCTGCTGGTTAATGCCTCCTAACCCGCTGTAAAGCCATTCCATCAAATGTCCCAGCATCATGTGATTATTGGAAACATATCTGAGGGCGGGCCAGGATTCCGTTAAAGCGGTTGCACCATGCCGTATCTGGTATCCGTAACCTGGTACATCATCCCTGTTGTTCATTTCATATAATAATTGTGAGGCGCCTCCGTCTTCAAGTACCCTTACTAAGTAACGGTAACCCACATCACCTGCGGTTAATGCCTTATTGCCGGCATGGATAGAAGCCACCAGGTTGTTGAATACTTTGTCGCGGTACTGTTCTTCCACGATTCCTGTAAACAGCGGCATGGCATACGCGGTTTGACTACCGGTGGCGTATACCTGTGTTTCTTTATCAAAAAATTTGTCATTAAAAGCCTTTTTAATATTTTCCGACAAATCGGCGAACCGTTTTTGATCGTCATCTTTTCCCAGAAGGGCTGCGGTTTTGCTCAGTATTACCGCGTCGTAAAAATAAATGGCGGTTGCTGTTAATGCCAGGGGTGTAAGCTGCGATGGCCCGGGATCTTTTGGTCCAAGGTCAAACCAGTCTCCCAGTCCATACGATAACATGTGACTATCCGCTTTCGTGGCTAAATAAGTCACATAGCGTTTCATCATATCATACGATTTTACCAGTGCATCTTTATCGCCATACCACAAATACATATACCAGGGGATAATGACTGAAGCGCTACCCCATTCGGGCGAATCGCGGAAGCCGCCTTCAAAAGGAACATATTCCGGGGCTATATCCGGTACCAGCCCGTTGGGCAATTGTGCTTCTATCATATCGTCAATGATCTTCCTGTACAGATGCTGAATGTTATAGGCGTAGCGCATGGAAGCGCCTACCAGGTGGGTTTGCTCCAGCCAGCCCAATTTTTCGCGGTGCGGGCAATCGGTGGCAACGCTTGCCATATTGCTTTTTATGGACCAGTCAATAAGCTGATAGATTTTGTTGAACAAGGAATCAGAACAGGAAAAGCTTCCTGCAGCCGGTGAACTGTTTCGGGTATGCAGCATCGTTACATCTATCCATTCCGGAGCAGATGCAGTGCCGATGTATTCTACCAGCGCATAGCGGAAACCGTAATAGGTAAACCGGGGTTCCCATGTTTCCACCTCCCCGCCTTTTAATATATAGGTAAAGTAATAGGGTTTCCCTGAAGCAGATTGTTCGGGCAGTCCATCGTCATTCAATAGTTCGGCAGGCGTAATGCGTATACTATCTCCTTTATTGCCTTTTACTTTTAGCCTTATGATGCCTGAAGCATTTTGTCCAAAATCATAAAGTGCTTTTGTTGCGGTAATATTGGTTTTCTTTTTTACGGCAAAACTATCCATCACTTTTAGGGGGTAATCGTCATGTGTTCTCATTGCTCCGCCAGGACCTTTTGCGATCAGCACTTTTTTCCAGCGGGTGCCGGCAAACCCGGGCTTGTCCCATCCTGCCTGTTCCATATTGGCATCATAATCTTCGCCACCATATATGCTCGTATATATAATGGGAGAGGGGGACGAACTCCAGCTTTCATCGGTTACGATTTCTTTTGTACTGCCATCCGTGAACCTTATAACCAGCCTGGCGCGCAGCATCGGGTATCCTTCGGCACGGATCAGTTTCCGGTACCTTTCGCGGTTGATGTAAAAAAAGCCTGTTCCAACCATAGCGCCAAGGGCATTTTGTCCCTGCTTTAAATGATCGGTAACTTCATAGGTATTGTACAGGCAACGTTTTTCATAATTCGTCCAGCCGGGCGCCAAAAAATCATCGCTTACTTTTTTGCCATTGAGGTGCAGTTCATAATGACCTAAGCCAGATATAAATATAAAGGCTTCCTTAACCGGTTTTCTCAATTCAAATGCTTTTCTGAAATAAGGAATCACAGGGCGTTTCATGGCTTTGCTGCCCAGCGCATTGCCGTTGCCGTGTACACCGGGTACTACTTTCATGCTGTCGGGTAAAATATCGTATGCTATCCATTTCGACATATCCCATTCCTTTTGCTCCAGCATGCCGGTGATAAAGCTGCTTGCTTCACTCCATGCAGATGGGTTACCGGCGGCATCCCATATTCTTACTTTCCAGTAGTATTTTTGGGCCGATTGTAGTGGCTTGCCGCCATAAACGTTATTGTTATTGCTGTTTGAAGCTATGCGGCCGGAGTTCCACATATCAGCATTTTTTTCGTCGAGTTTACCGGCGCTTGTGGCAACGAGTATTTGCCATGCAGATTGCACCACACCCCTCTCCGTTGCGTTGATCCACCAGCCCAATAAGGGCTTTGTATTTTCTATGCCATATGGATTGATCTTATGTTCGCAGTTGAGATGGTTCGGGAAGAAATTAGCTTTTACCATCACGGCATATAGGATCAACCAGCACAACAGGAATAATTTTTTATAATGCATGGTATATACTTTGCCTGAAAGATAACAAATGGAATATAATAATTGTCCTGTACATTCATGTGGGCACTCCATTCGGTTAAGGCATCGTTCGTGTTTAACTGGCTTTGTCCTTTATTTTTAGATTATTCCTTATTTTGAATAAACTTTTCATCATGTCCAGGCTGTTCTCATCTTATACATCTAAAAGCATAACCTTTAAAAACCGGATCGTGGTTTCACCGATGTGCCAGTATTCGTCGGATGATGGTTTTGCCACCGACTGGCACCTGGTACACCTGGGCAGCAGGGCGGTAGGGGGTGCGGCGGCAGTGATTGCCGAAGCTACTGCCGTTTCGCCTGAGGGAAGGATCTCAGCCGATGATTTGGGCATATGGAAAGATGAACATATGGATAAGCTGAAGCAAATCGCTTCGTTTATAAAAGCACAGCATGCTGTTGCCGGTATTCAACTGGCTCATGCGGGGCGCAAAGCCAGTACACATTCTCCATGGAAGGGTAATAAGCAGGTGCCCCCGGGAGAGGAAGGGCACTGGCAAACCGTAGCGCCCTCAGCCATTGCTTTTAATGAGGGGGAAAGCACACCTGCTGCCTTAGATGAGAAAGGTATTCAAAAAGTAGTCCTTGATTTCAGATCCGCGGCTCAAAGGGCAGTAGAGGCCGGGTTCAGCCTGATAGAGCTTCATGCGGCACACGGATACCTTATTCACCAGTTTCTTTCCCCACTCAGCAATAAACGAACGGATAAATATGGCGGAAGCTTTGAAAACCGCATTCGCTTCTTATTGGAAATCATTGCGTCTGTACAAATCGTATGGCCGGAAGCGTTGCCCCTGTGGGTTCGTATTTCGGCAACCGACTGGGCTGCGGGCGGATGGAATATAGACGAATCAGTAGCGCTGTCGGGCATCTTAAAGGAAAAAGGAATTGACCTTGTTGATGTGTCCAGCGGAGGATTGGTACCGCATGTGCAAATACCCGTGGCGCCTGCTTACCAAACGCCCTTTGCTTCGCGTATAAGAAAAGAAACGGGCATGCCAACCGGAACGGTGGGATTGATTACCGGCGCGCAGCAGGCCGAAAATATTTTGCAAAATGAAGAGGCGGACCTGATCGTTATGGCCAGGGAATTTTTGCGCGATCCGTACTTTCCCCTGCATGCAGCAACACAATTAGGCGATGATATAGCATGGCCGGTGCAATACGGGAGAGCGAAGAAAAAATAAAGGGGGGGGATAGGTGAAAAGTGAAAGGTGAAGTTTTTCACAACTTACCACTTATCACCTGTCACTTACGACTCACAAAAGATATCGTTCAGCCAGTATGCGTTGATGATGCGTCCAGTGGCCTGCAGTAATATATCCGAGGCTCAGTGCGGTAATGGATTTGTTACTGGCAATGCCTTTTGCCTGTAACATGTCATCAGTAAAACTTTCAAACAAAGCAACAGATGCTTTTCTCAGCAGGAGCATTTCTTCCTTTAGTCCATTTAACGAGCGGTGCTGAACAGCAGCGTTTTCTGCGTATTCGTTCTCATCAAAAGAAGGTAATGATTGCATTTCGCCACGCGCAATACACATGGCCCGGTAGGCAAAAACCCTTTCGGCATCTATAGTGTGCTGCAATACCTGCTTCACCGTCCATTTATTTTCTGCGTAAGCATAATCACTTTTGTTTTCGGGTACCGATTGCAGAAAGTTTTCCATATCGGGCAATGAGGTGGAAAGCGCCTGTTTAATATCGTCATTCTTTACCAGTGAAACGTAAGTTTCGTAAAATGGAGCATAGTCAGAGGGAAGTGGCCGCATGATTGTACATTTTTAATAATGATAATAGTTTCGGTAAAGGTATCAATGGTTTTTGACAGCCATATTGAAAATTGAAGGAAGTTTGGGATATGTTCAATGGTTGTCGTTTATGCAAAACTTTCGCTTTAAACTTTGACGAATATTTTTTTCCTGTACAAAAAGTACAACAGTAACCAAACCAATATCAATGCGCCCAATGCATTGCAGGCCGGTTGCCATTTTTCGGCTACATGCATATACCATCCGCCAAAAAGCAATTTCGAACTGTAATCAAAATCTATAAAACGCATTCCCAGGTAAATGACAAGCGAATTCATGCCGATCACCTTAAAAAAGAAAGCCCATTTGCGGTAACCCTGCACATCAATGATCCAGTAAAACAGTGCGAGGAAAAGAAAAGCCATGCCGGCCGTAAGAAGAATAAAAGAACTTGTCCATAAATGCTTGTTGAGCGGGAAGAACGTGCTCCACAAAAGTCCCGCACAAATTCCTGCGACACCCATTATCCCCATTTCCAGCAATTTTTTATATTCCGATTTTTGCTTTTGGAGTATGTCTCCGGCAAATGCACCCAAAACCGTAAGGCAATGCGCGGGCAGTTGGGTGAGCAAGGCATTTTCATCGTAGATTTTTTGCAGCAGGCGACCGGGCATAAAATGCCTGTCGAACCAGCCCACCAGGTTTCCTTCAAAAGAAAGATCACCCGCGCCATAACCCGGAACAGGTACCAGGAACAGGGCGGCACAATAAACGATCAGCATACCCCCTACCCAATACAGCCTTTGCCTGGAAGAGAGATTCACGTATAACAGGGTGGTAATAAAAGTGGCGATGCCAATACGACCCAGCACGGTACCATACCGTATTTGGGCCGGGTCAAAAATATTCAACGGAATATTTTTATCCAATATGCCCAGCACGATAAGTATAAGCATACGGCGGAATGCCTTCCTGTATAGTTCTTTTTTGTTCATTCCCCTGCTTAATCCTGATCGTATGGAATAGGATAGTGCAATACCCGCTGTAAATAAAAAGAGCGGGAATATAAAGTCGTAAAAAGTAAAACCATTCCACGCCGGATGTGTGAGTTGGTCGGCTGTCCAATCTATCCATGACAAACCGGTAGTTCCTTTGAGGCGGAGGATAAAAGCGCCGCCACCGGAAATGAGCAGCATGTCAAAACCCCGGAGTGCATCAACCGAAAGCAGTCGTTTTTGTTTTTCCATACAATCGTTTGCTATTTTAACAGTAAGCAGGTTATGTTCCCTGAAGATAAAAAAACAAAACGATCACCTCTGGAAAAAATGAGCACAAATCTTTTTTTACAAGATGGCAGGCCGGTTACTAACTCTTTTCCAATGCCTGTACAATGTCGGCAATAATGTCATCTGCATGTTCAAGCCCTACGGAAATGCGTATCAGTCCGGGCGTAATGCCCACAGATTCCTGTTCTTCCCT
The DNA here is from genome assembly GCF_009192765.1 of Agriterribacter humi. Taxonomy (GTDB): domain Bacteria; phylum Bacteroidota; class Bacteroidia; order Chitinophagales; family Chitinophagaceae; genus Agriterribacter; species Agriterribacter humi. The sequence continues at coordinate 116,715 of NZ_VOHQ01000006.1, forward strand.
GCTAAGTTTGGAGTGTGTAGAAGATGCAGGATGTGAAGCAATACTGCGGGTGTCGCCTAAGTTAGAAGTTAAAGAGAGCATCTGTAAGGCATCCATAAATTTTTTGCCGCCTTCAACGCCGCCTTTCAGATCGAAGGTAACCAGGCCGCCTCCGCGTGTCATTTGTTTTCTGGCAATTTCATACATGGGATGAGAAGGGTGGAAAGGATATTTGATCCAGTTTAGTTTTCCGTGGCCATCCAGCGCCTTCACCAGTGCTTCGGCGTTATCGCAGTGGCGGTGTATACGCACATCCAGTGTTTCTAGGCTTTTGCTTAATATCCAGGCATTGAAAGGGGAGAGGGATGGACCGGTGTTTCTGCAGAATAAATACAATTCATTGATAAGGTCTTCTCTGCCCACTACTATGCCACCCAGCACACGTCCCTGTCCATCGAGCCATTTGGTTGCGGAATGCAATATCAGGTCGGCGCCGTATTCAGCGGGTTTTTGGAGGATTGGCGTAGCGAAGCAATTATCCACGAGCAGTATAATGCCATGTTTTTTTGCCAGCTTACCCAGCCACTCCATATCCACGATATCAAGCCCCGGGTTGGTTGGGGTTTCTACGTAGATCATTTTAGTATTGGGCCTAATCAGTGATTCCCATGTTTCGGGTTTATTGATATCCGCGTAGCTGTAATCTATTTTCCAGCGGTGGAGGTATTTGGTAACAATAGTATGGGTAGATCCAAAGATGGATTTACAACTCAGCAAATGATCGCTACTGTTTAAAAAAGCCATAAAGCAACCAAAGATGGCGCTCATGCCAGAAGAAGTGGCAAATCCGGCTTCAGTACCTTCGAGCACGCACATTTTATCAATAAACTCCTGAACGGTAGGGTTGCTGAACCTGCTATAAATGTTGTTTTCATTTTCTCCCGCAAAAGCGGCGCGCATTTCTTCGGCATTCTCAAAACAAAAACTGGAGGTAAGGAATAACGGGGTGCTATGTTCCATTTCACTGGTACGGGAGGTTTGAATACGCACAGCCTGCGTAATGGGATGTTGCTTCATCTGCTTAAGTTTTTTAAAAATTACCAAAAGTGAAGTGCGAAAGACTGGTATATAGCGGGCAGCTTGTTGCGAATAACGGCTACGCTGATGTTCATTTCACATTCCCTGCATGTTCATATCATAATTTCACCTCATTTCCATTCACCACTACTTTCCACTTTAATGCTGCTCCTGCCTTGCGTAAGGTTGCTGCAACAGAGCAATATTTATTCATGGATAGCTCAACCGCACGGTGCGCTTTGGCGCCATCAACCTCTCCGGATAACTGAAACGTAATCTCCACTTCTTCCCAGAGAGAAGGTTCTTTACCTTTTTCTCTTTCACCGTCTATACTAATAGAAAAGTCTTTTATAGTTTGTTTTTGTTTTTTTAATATGCTTACTATATCCACTGCGCTGCATCCGCCCAAACCGGCCAGTAATAACTGCATGGGACGAAAACCTTTGCTGTTGCCTCCCTGTTCTTCAGGGATATCAATAGACAGCTTATTACCTCCGGAATCTGTAGCGGTAAATCCATAGTCATTTTCGGTGCGGTGTAATTGCATTAACGGCATTGCTCTTAAAATTTGGGGGCAAAGATACAAAGCAATCGGGTTTTTTGAACTGTTCTGCTTAATTAACTGGTAGTTAAACCCTCTTGCAAGATCATATGCATTTCATTGCATAGCGTAATAGCGGGCTATCTATTGTTAAGTAAAGCGTTAAACGGCAGACGGGAAACCTGAGAATCCGACGTCTGTCGCCTGCCTGCAGGTAATTTCTCTTCTTACGTATAAAGGCGACAAAATATTATTTACACAACACTATATCAATAAAAGAATGTTATAATATCCCCGCCGACTTTAATAATATCCTGAGGCTCCAGATGATTACCATAGAACCTACGGTTATAAGCATGGTTTTGGCGGGTAGTTTACCAACCAGTCTTGCAGCCAGTGGAGCCGCTATCATACCCCCGATAATCAACCCGACAATAACCTGCCAGTGGCTTACACCAATCATAGTAAAAAAAGTTAGTGCACTGGCAAACGTTACAAAAAATTCTGTTATGCTTACGGAGCCTATCACAAAACGCGGGCTTCGGCCTTTCGATATCAGTGTGCTGGTAACCAGCGGACCCCAGCCTCCGCCGCCAAACGAATCTAAAAATCCGCCTGCACCGGCCAGCCATCCTACGCGTTTTACTTTTTTTGCTTTTTTACTTTTCTTCCTGAAAGAAATGATGAGGATGCGTACACCCAATAGCATGGTATAGGTAGCGATCAGCGGCCGGATGTATCCCGCATATTCCTCACCAAATTTGGAAAGCAAAAAAGCACCCAATACGGCGCCCACTATCCCGGGGATCAATAGCGCTTTGAATAATTTTTTGTTTACGTTGCCGAATTTATAATGGGTATACCCCGAAGCGCCGCTCGAAAACATTTCGGCAGTATGTATACTACCGCTGATAGCGGCAATATTAACGCCAAGCGACATTAATACCGTAGTAGACACCACGCCGTAGCCCATGCCCAGTACACCGTCTACCATTTGTGCAAGAAATCCGGCGAGGATCATCCAGTAAAACTTACTGTCTAATTGCTGTGCGCCATCTTTAATAGAATCAATAAGACTTCCTATGGGAAGGTAGGAGAGTACCACATGACCTGCGAACATAAAAAAGAATGCAAACAAGCACCAGGTAGCGATGCGCCGCCATCGTTTTTCACTATTGCTTTTTGCGTCAGGAATATCCTTTACAGAAAGCACTTTGGTAATGTGGTTCAGCTCATGTACTTTTTGTGCAAAATTGCCATTCATTTTTGCGCGCAGGGCTTCCATATTATGCAACACATCGTCTAATTCTTCGGGTAATACATCATTAAATGCTTCCTTCAAACGCTTGGCGATAGTAGGTGATTTGCCATTGGTTGAAATAGCTACTTTGAGATTACCTTTTCTTACAATTGATCCCAGGTAAAAATCACATAAATGCGGCGTGTCGGCAACGTTTACCAGTAAGCCTCTTTCGTGAGCGTCTGATCTTACCTGTTCGCCTAATGTTTTATCATTTACAGCTACTATCACCAGGTCGGCATCATTTAAAAATGTGTCATGATAAACGCTTTCAATAATGGTGATACTGGAATATCTTTCAGCCAAAGATTTTACGCCTTCCTTTACTTCCGGTGCAACAACGGTAATAGCAGTAGCAGGAGAATTTTGCAGCACTGCATGCAGCTTCTCCAACCCAACATTCCCTGCTCCTATAATCAGCAGCTTCAATTGTTCCAGCTTTAAAAAAACAGGGAAGAGCTGATTGGTTTCCTGTATGGTTGTTGTTTCAGTCATTATATTATTAAGTAAAAGCTGTCGTAGTTTATAATTTGTTGTTTATAGTTTAAGGTACAGGGTACAGGTTACAGGGTACAGGTTACAAGGTACAGGTTACAAGGTACAGGTTGCAAGGTACAGGTTGCAGGGTACAAGGCTGTCCAATTTCCACATTAGTATTCCACCCACTTCGCTCTTTTCGCAAAATCACCAAAGGTTTCACCGGCTTCGCGTTCATCACTGTATATTTTGAATAAACCATCCAGTTCCTCTACGATGGCTTCTTCATTTAAACTTTCTTTATACAATTTATTTAATCTTGTACCTGTTCTGTCGCCGCCAAGATGCAGATTATAATATCCATATGCGGTTCCTATAAATGCGATTTCTGCCGCATAGGGCCTGGCGCAACCATTAGGGCAACCTGTCATCCGTACACTAATTTTGTCATCATTCAATCCATACTTATTCAGTATGGGTTCCATTTTTGAAATCAAGCCCGGTAAAACACGCTGCGCCTCTGCCAGTGCCAGCGGGCAGGTATTGAATGCTACACAGGCAATTGATTCTTTGCGAACGGCACTTGCATTATCTGTATGATCACTGATCCTGTATTTTTTCAGTATAGCAGTAATTTCCGCTTTATCTTCTTCGTGTACATCGGCTATTATAATATTCTGATTGCAGGTAAACCTGAAATTGGTTTTACGCAACTGTGCGATTTCGAGAAATGCTGTTTTTAAAGCCTGTTGTTCATCATCGAGTATCCGGCCATTTTCAACAAAAACCGTATAGTACCATTTGCCCTCATGATTTTTGTGCCAGCCATAAAAATCTGTACGACCCGTAAATTCATAAGGCCGCTCTGGTTCAAGTGCAAATCCGCATCTTTTTTCCAGCTCAGCTTTAAAAGCATCCACTCCCATTTTGTCGAGCGTATATTTCAGCCGTGATAATTTCCTGTCGCTGCGATTGCCATAATCACGCTGAACAGTAATCATTTCGTAAACAGCTTTAAAAACTTTTTCTTCTCCCGAAACAAAGCCCAACACGGTTCCGAGCCGCGGATAGGTGGCGGCGTTACCATGCGTGGCTCCCATGCCGCCGCCGGCAGCAATATTGAACCCTACCAGTTTGTCGTTTTCCAGTATGGCAACCAGTCCGCAATCATTTGCAAAAACATCTACATCATTGTTGGGGGGAATGGCGATACCGATTTTGAATTTTCGCGGCAAATACCTGTCCTGGTATAATGGATCTTCCTCTTCCTTTTTATCTGTTAATGGTTTTTCATCTAACCATACTTCATAATAAGCCTTTGTTTTAGGTAACCCAAGCTGGCTTAGCTTTTTGGCATAACCGAATATCTCCTCATGTACAGGTGAAAATTTAGGATGTGCCGCACAAATTACATTCCTGTTCACATCGCCGCAGGCCGAAATGGAATCCAATTTGGCAGTATTAAATGCTTTTATTGTGGGCTTTACATTTGATTTTAAAATGCCGTGCAATTGGATGGTTTGGCGGGTAGTGATTTTAATTACACCTGTTGTATAGTTTCCTGCCACATGATGCAGCGCCTCCCATTGCTCACTGGTGATAAAACCGCCGGGAATGCGCAAACGGATCATAAAAGAGTAGAGCCATTCTAATTTTTTTGCACTTCTTTCTGCTCTCCTGTCACGGTCGTCCTGCTGGTACATACCATGAAACTTTACCAGCGCCCGGTCATCTTCCCGGATGGCGCCTGTTATCTGATCTCTCAGGCTTTCCTTTAAAGTACCGCGCAGACCATCGCTCTTCATTTTTATATGTTCTGTTGACGACAGGTTATTTTTTTCAGACATGTAATATTTGAGATTTGAAATTTAAGATTTGAAATTTGAGATTCAAGATTTAAGATTTAAGATTGGGGATTTGATTTCAAATTTGAAATCCCAAATCCTAATATACATCCAGCAAATACCTTCCTTCCTCTTTCAGCTTTTCAACAAATGAAACCGCTTCAGTTACCGATTTGCCGCCATAATGCTGTGCGATCTGGATCAGGGCATTTTCCACATCTGTACTCATCGGTTCCCTTGTTCCGCATACATAGATATAAGCTCCTTCATTAATCCACTGCCATAGTTCCGCCGCATGTTCCAGCATACGGTGCTGTACATATATCTTGGATTTCTGATCGCGTGAAAAAGCAAGATGTACATTCGTTAATACACCGGTATCGGCCCAGTTTTGGATTTCTGTCTGGTAAAGAAAATCGGTAACAAAGCATTGATCGCCGAAGAAAAGCCAGTTACGCCCGCCTGCGCCTGTGGCATCTCTTTCTGCAAGGAAAGACCTGAACGGCGCAATGCCTGTTCCCGGGCCAATCATAATAACATCTTTGCCGGCAGCGGGTAATTTGAACTGTGTATTCTTATGTACGTAAAAATCAATCGTGGAATCAGGCTCCAGTTGCGATAAGAAATCTGAGCATAAGCCATACTTTGTTTCTCCATTGATATTGAATTTATCTCTTGCCACTGTAATATGCACTTCACCGCTATGTGCTTCAGGTGAGGAAGAAACGGAATATAACCGTGGAGCAATGGGTTCAAGTACAGGTATTACCTGTTCAAACTGCGCCGCATCTTTTACGGGGTAAATACGCAGCAGGTCAATCAGGTCTATGCGTGTATCCGGTATTTCCTGTTGAATAACAGATGCATATTGTTTTACCACTCTTTCCGGAAGGTGAATGATATTTATTTTACGGGTTAATACATCGGCTATGGTATACCGCTCTTTTCTGAATTCAATTTGGTTATCCGGGTCTGCGCCGCTAAGGGCTAAAATATTTTCTACAAGATCTTTTCTGTTGTGCGGGATTAAGCCAATGGAATCACCGGGTTCGTAACTGATTTCTTCATCCACCGCAATCTCAATGTGATGTGTTTGTTTATTCGAGCCCCTGTCATTAAGGTTCAGGTTGGTGAGTATGGTTCCTGTATAATTTTTTTTGCCTTTTGGCTTTCTGGCAGGTGCAGGCCCTGTATTGCTGTTTCCGCCATCACTTAAAGCTTTCATTACCTGCGAAAACCAAATAGCCGCCTCTTCAGCATATTCAGTATCACATTTTTGCAGGGGCACAATACGTTTTGCTCCGAGTTTATTGAGCTGGCTGTCCACATCCTCACCTGCTTTGCAGAACATCGGATAGGAGCTATCGCCTAATGCCAGCACACTGAATTTCATTTTATCAAGCGAAAGCTGTTGCTGGTGAATATGATCGTAAAATTTTTTTGCGGTAACAGGCGGTTCGCCATCTCCCTGCGTGCTGATAACGAGGAATGTATATTCTTCTTTAACCAGGTCGGTAATGCGATACTGATCTATAGAACTGAGCTTTACATTAATACCATGTTTTTTTGCCTGTGCGGCAAATTCCGTGGCTACCTTTTTTGAGTTGCCGGTTTCGGTACCAAATAAAATAGAAATCTTATTTACACGGGGCGTTGCCTGTGCCTCTGCGGGTGCACCGGTTCCATTAGCCTCCGCCGATACCAATCCCGCAATAAATCCATTCATCCATATCAGTTCTTCACGTGATGACTGGGTAATAAGATCCTGGAACGCTTTTAATCTATGCTCTGCTAACATGGGCTTGCTGATTATTATTAATATTATTTTGTAATGATGCCACGGGTTTAAAATAATGTTCCCGCCCTGCACTGTTCGTTAACCAGGCGAACTGCTCATGCAGGGCTACTACTTTGCCTATGATGACCAGTGACGGAGACAAAAATGACATTTCACCGAATTGACCGTTAAAATCATATATATTAGCCGTATGCACCTGCTGGAAGGGTGTGGTGGCCTGTTCTATTACCGCAATATGCTTATCCCTGCCAACGCCATACCGGATAAGTTTGGATACGATGCCTTCTACCGTTTCGGCCGACATGTAAAATACCAGTGTGTCATTGGTTGCTGCCAGTTCCTGCCAGTACTGGTCAGATACAATATCGGATTTATAATAAGTGAGTAACCGCACCGCTGTTGCATATCCTCTTGCTGTTAAAGGGATACCTGCGCATGCTGCTGCACCTAAAGCGGCGGTTACTCCCGGTATTATTTCATACGGAATTTTATTTTCGGCAAGTACCTGCAGTTCATCCAGTATATTGGAGAAGATGGATACATCGCCGCCTTTTAAGCGAACTACTAATTTTCCGTTCTGTGCATATTGCAGCATCAGCCCGTTAATGGTTTGCTGGGGAGTAGACGCTCCGCGGCGGCATTGCTTGCCTACATATATAACTTCCGCTAAGGGATTTACATATTCCTTCAAAATATCGTTGCTCACCAGGCGGTCTGTTAATACGATATCCGCCTGCTTCAGGTAGCGTGCAGTCTTCACTGTAATCAATTCCGGATCGCCCGGACCCGCGGCTGCCAGTACCACTTTTCCATATGTAGAAATTTCTGCTGACATGATTAGTTAACTTATTTTGTAGACTTTCAAAAGAAAAAAAATTATTATTTATTAATGTTCTGTTTTCGCTGTTTGTGTTATGCCGCTCTGCTCTGCAATTGTATTCCGGGGCACACTTTTGGTTAGCCACATATTTCCGCCAATAACGCTGTTTTTACCAATCACCGTTTCTCCGCCTAATATGGTTGCACCTGAATAGATGATAACATTATCTTCAATGGTTGGATGACGTTTGCCTGTTGCTTTCTCCCTGGAACTGCTTAGTGCGCCGATGGTTACTCCCTGGTAAACTTTTACATTCTTTCCTATTATGGTCGTTTCACCTATTACAATACCCGTTCCGTGATCAATAAAAAATGATTCGCCGATGGTTGCACCCGGATGTATATCAATACCCGTTTTGCTATGGGCGTATTCAGTAAAGAGACGCGGCAGCATTTTTATGTGCTGTTTCCACAACTGGTTGGAAAACCGGTATATGGCTATTGCATAAAACCCGGGATAGGCAATGATTACTTCTTCAGGAGACTGAGCGGCGGGGTCGTACAGGAATATAGCCTGCGCATCTTTTTGCAAAGTATTGTACAGGCCGGGAAGCTCGGAAAAAAAATCATCGCTTGCCGTTTGCGCTGCTTTGCCATCTTTTACCACTTCATATACCAATGTAGAGAGGTGACTTTTCAGGGATTCAAAGGCCTTCTCCAGTTCGTAATGATTCTGCTGTCTTAAAGTAGCAGGAAGAAATAATAAGCTAAAAAGATCATCAATAAAAAGCGTAGCCAGTTCCGTATCGGGAATAGCTGAGAAAGTTTTGTTTTTCTGTTCGGCTAATTGCGCTATGAATTTTTTTTGAGACATTTTGGCTTTACGAGTATGTGTTGTTTTACATATGAAACGAAAATCGCTTTATTTTTTATTGCTGCTATTGGATCATGCAGGCGCCTACCGTTACATTACTGGTTTCATCAATTAATATAGCGCCCCCGTTAACCCTTAAATCTTTATAGCTGTCATATACCACGGGGAGTGCCGTTTTGATCACTACTTTTACAATATCATTCAGTTCCGCCTGCGCCGGGGCATAGTTTTTTTCTAATGAGTTAACATCCATCCGGTAGGTAATATCCTTTACTATACTTCTTACCCTTGTACTGTTGATCTGCAGTAAATATTTATTGCCGGGGATCAGCGGCTTGCTGTCCATCCAGCATAAGAGTACTTCCAGTTCCTGTGCGGTTTGCGGCAGATCATTGTTCAGCACAATAACATCGCCGCGGCTAACGTCAATATCTTCTTCCAGGTGCAATACAATTGCCTGTGTTGCAAATGCTTCATCAACGGGCCTTCCTCCATCTGTTTCTATCTCTTTGATCTTGCTGGTTGCTCCCGATGGTAAAACAGTTACGGCATCACCTTTTCTGTAAATGCCACTTATTATTTTACCTGCGTATCCACGGTAATCGTGTAGTGTTTCAGTTTGCGGGCGAATAACGTATTGTACGGGAAAACGTGCTTTATCCAGGTTGATCACTTTTTCTACCTCTACATTTTCCAGGAGGTGAAGCAACGACTGCCCTTCATACCATTGCAGTTCCGCAGATCGTTCTACAATATTATCTCCTTTTAATGCGCTGATGGGAATATAGGTCACATCATTTAATCCCAGGGCCCTGGCGAGTTTGGCATATTCTATAACGATGTTATTATACACGTCCTGCGAATAATCTACCAGGTCCATTTTATTAACGGCAACGATCACCTGCGGCATGTTAAGCAGGGATGCGATAATAGAATGCCGGCGGGTTTGTTCAGCAACGCCATTTCGTGCGTCAACCAAAATAATAATCAAATCGGAATTGGAGGCCCCTGTTACCATATTGCGGGTATATTGAATGTGCCCCGGTGCATCGGCAATAATAAACTTACGTTTGGGTGTAGTAAAATATTTATACGCCACATCAATGGTGATGCCCTGTTCTCTTTCTGCACGCAAACCATCTGTAAGCAGGGCCAGGTCAATATCGCCTTCTGCCCTGTTTTTGGTTTGCTTTTCCATGGCTTCCAGCTGATCCACCATTATGTTTTTACTGTCGTACAGCAAACGCCCTATTAGTGTGCTTTTGCCATCGTCCACACTTCCTGCTGTTATAAACCTGAGTATATCCATTAATATTATTTGTAGTTTATCGTTTGTAGTTTGTGTTTGCAGGTTTCAAAACCCCCTGCAACCTGTATCCTGTACCTTGCAACCTAAAAATATCCATTCTTCTTCCTGTCTTCCATTGCCGCTTCCGACACCTTATCATCTATCCTTGTTTCGCCCCGTTCACTTGTTTTGGTAGCAATAATTTCGCTGATAATATCCTCAATGGTTGAAGCATTTGAAGCCACTGCGGCTGTACAGGTCATGTCGCCCACTGTGCGGTAGCGCACTTTTTTCTGTACAATTACATCTGTTTCGTCAATCCGTATAAAATCGGATATTGCCACGTATTGTCCTTCGTATTCCAGCACTTCACGGTCGTGTGCAAAATAAATGGAAGGCAATTCTATTTTTTCGCGGCGTATATAGTTCCAAACATCCAGCTCCGTCCAGTTGCTGATAGGAAACGCTCTTACGTTCTCGCCTTTATGAATTTTACCATTATAAATGTTCCACAATTCAGGCCGCTGGCGTTTAGGATCCCATTGCCCAAATTCATCGCGAACAGAAAAGATCCTTTCTTTTGCCCTTGCTTTTTCTTCATCTCTGCGGGCGCCGCCAATACAGGCATCAAAACCAAACTCCTCAATGGTATCTAACAATGTATAGGTTTGCAACTGGTTGCGACTGGCAAACTTTCCTTTTTGTTCTGTAAGCCGTTTCGCTTTAATGGTGTCTTCCACATGCCGCACAATCAGTTTTTCTCCAATCTGCTCCGCCAGGTAATCCCGGAATTGTAAAGCTTCAGGGAAATTATGCCCGGTATCAATATGCACTAAAGGAAAAGGAAACTTTCCGGGGCGAAATGCTTTCAGGGCAAGATGCACCAGTGTTATAGAATCTTTTCCGCCGCTGAATAATAAGGCCGGTTTTTCGAACTGCCCTGCTACTTCACGAAAAATATGTATTGATTCCGATTCCAGTTCGTCTAAATAATCCAAATGATAGTTACTCATCTATTTTAATTAATTGCGTTATCGTTAAATTTCATTTTCACAGTTCCAAATTCTGTATGCGGTCCGACGTTCCTTCGTCACGTGCCGACCGCAACATTTTCCACATTTCCACACTTCATATTTTCACATTTTCCTCATGTACATGCAGTCCGCACTCTTTTTGAGTTGCATCTTCCCACCACCATCTTCCGGCCCGGAAATCTTCACCCGGCTTAACGGCTCTGGTACATGGCGCGCAGCCGATGCTTACAAAGCCTCTGTCGTGTAGGGGATTGTAAGGAATATTATTGGTATTGATAAATGCAATTACTTCATCTGTTGTCCAGTGAAGCAGCGGATGATATTTTATGATGTTATTGGTAGCGTCCCATTCTATTTGCTGCATATCGCTGCGATTGGGCGAATGTTCTGCACGGATGCCGGTGATCCATACTTTTTTATTTTTCAGGGCTCTTTGAAGAGGCTCTACTTTGCGGATAAAGCAGCATTGTTTGCGGTTGTCAACCGACTCATAAAAGCTATTGGGACCTTTTTCGGCAACAAATTGCTGGAGTGCAGAACCGTTGGGATAATAAGCTGTAATAGGCTGATTGTATTTTTCCAGTGTGCGGCTCCAGGTAGAATACGTTTCCGGAAACATGCGGCCGGTATCTAAAGTAAATACCTGTATATTCAGCGCTTCACTAAATATGAAGTGGGTGATTGCCTGGTCTTCCCAGCTAAAGCTGGTAGAAAAAACCACATCACCGGGATACTGCTCCGATATGTTCCGGAGATTTTGGATGATATCCGGCGTTTGAGTAAGTTGGGAAATTCTTTGAATTTCGCTTTGAGGAATCGTCTGAGTCATAATACACTAAAATTGATAGCAAGCAAAGGTATCCGTTGATACTATTTTCTCCTGAAGGTTGCGCTGAAATATTACCGGCAACAACAACAGCAACAATATTTTTTTTCGATTACCATCAAAGCGATATGATTACCCTATTAAACTGGTGGACAAAGATAATATAGAAATTTATACGGCCAACTTATTTCAAAAACAATTTGCATTTTTTTTTGATTATTCAATTGATTTGATCTTATCTTTGCGCCAGTTCTTATTATTATTACTTATCAAGAAAGGCTGAGGGACTGGCCCAACGAAGCCTTGACAACCTATTTCGCGCTGCAATTATTGCGGTGTGAGAAAAGGTGCCAATTCCATTTCCGCCCATGCGGAGCAGATAAGTCGGACGAAAAGCTGATTACTCTTAAACTGGTTATACTATCAAAGCTCTTCCCGCTGCTGCCGGAAGGGCTTTTTTATTTACTGGCTGCCGGAAAGCACTTGCTACTGGTTGTTAGTTGCTTTGCTCCTATTTCTTGCAGGTTATAATTTATATGAGAACAAACTTATTTGCCTGGATAGCTCTCCATTGGAATGATCATCCATTGATTTGCAGTTCCAGGCGAATATTAGCTCGGTGGATATACGGCGAAACTTTACGTCCAAAAAATTGGGAATGATGGTAAAGTCTATTAATTTTACCTGATATATTAGTGATATGTCATCAGCAACAATAAATAGAACATATTTTGTTAATGCATGCCCGTGCATTGGTTGCTGTTGTTGTATGCCTAACGGCATACCATCTGACATATAACCCCACTTCAGGTTGTTTACCGCTTTGCAGTATTCACAGCACTTCTTTTTTGTATATTTAATATTTATCATTACTCAATAAATTAATTTTCCATGAGCAACTATCGTTTCGAGACCTTACAATTGCATGCCGGCCAGGAAATTGATCCCACTACCAAATCAAGGGCCGTTCCTATTTACCAAACTACCGCATTTGGATTTGATAATACCGAACATGCGGCCAACCTATTCGGACTGAAAGAGTTTGGCAATATTTACACCCGTATTATGAATCCTACCACCGATGTATTTGAAAAAAGAATTGCAGCGTTGGAAGGAGGAGTAGCTGCGGTAGCAACAGCTTCAGGGCAAGCTGCCCAACTCCTGGCATTGCATAATATTCTGCAGGCAGGTGAGAATTTTGTAACCAGTTCTTACTTATACGGCGGCACGTATAACCAGTTTAAGGTAGCATTTAAACGGCTTGGAATAGAAGCCCGTTTCGCTGATGCTGATAATGTAGAAAGTTTTGTAAAGCATATTGACAAAAATACCAAAGCTATTTACCTTGAAACGATTGGTAATCCAAGGTTAAACATACCCGATTTTGAAAAATTCGCAGCATTGGCCAAAGAGTACGACCTGCCATTGGTTGTTGATAATACTTTTGGCGCCGGCGGCTATCTTTTCCGTCCGCTGGAGTGGGGTGCTAATGTGGTAGTAAATTCTACTACAAAATGGATCACGGGTCATGGCACAACCATTGGCGGTATAGTAGTGGATGGTGGAAATTATAACTGGGGCAATGGTAAGTTTCCTCAATTTACCGAACCCAGTGAAGGATATCATGGATTAAAATTCTGGGATGTATTTGGTGAAGGCAATCCACTGGGCCTGCCTAATATTGCTTTTGCTATCCGCACAAGGGTGGAAGGGTTGAGAGATTTGGGCGCCTGCCAAAGTCCTTTTAATGCATTCCTGGGTTTGCAGGGATTGGAAACGCTTTCATTACGGGTAGAACGCCATGTAGAAAATGCGCTGACATTGGCCAAATGGCTGGAATCGCACCCCCAGGTTGAATATGTATTGTATCCCGGATTGGAAAGCAGTCCCTATCATACACTGGCAAAAAAATACCTGACCAGGGGTTTTGGCGGTATCCTCAATTTCGGTATTAAAGGCGGTAAGGAAACCGGAAGGAAGTTTATTGATTCGCTGCAGTTGGTAAGCCACCTGGCCAATATGGGTGACACGAAAACTTTGGCTATTCACCCGGCATCCACTACGCACGAGCAATTAACCGAAGAAGAACAAAAGGCGGCAGGAGTAGAGCCCAACCTGGTAAGGATTAGTGTGGGTACCGAACATATTGATGATATAAAAGCAGATTTTGAACAATCATTTGAAAAAGTGTTTGCTTCCAAACATGCATTGAATTAGAAATAATGAAACGTGAAACCTGAAAATTTCACGTTTCCTTTTTATGTTATAAATACGATGCAATAAAGTTAGTTGCTACAAATATGTCTACACAGGTGTACACACATACAGAACCATTTATACTTGAAAGCGGAGAAACCATTTCCCAATATCATTTGGCTTATACAACACTGGGCAGGCTCAACGCCAGGAAGGATAATGTGGTATGGGTTTTTCATGCGCTTACTGCCAATAGCAATCCTACAGATTGGTGGCCGGGGTTAGTAGGCGAAGGAAAATTGTTTGATCCCGCAACCTGGTTTATTATTTGCGTAAACATGCCGGGAAGCTGTTATGGCAGTATTGGTCCGCTGGAAATTAATCCGGCCACCAATGAGCGCTGGTACCACGATTTTCCGCTATTTACCACAAGAGACATGGTAAGAACTTACCGTTCTTTGAGGGAACATCTCGGCATCAAAAAAATACAAATAGGGATCGGCGGTTCTATGGGTGGTCAGCAATTATTGGAATGGGCGATAGAAGAACCGGAGCTGTTTGAGCATGTAATCGCATTGGCCACCAATGCGCAGCATTCGCCATGGGGAATAGCTTTTAATGCATCGCAACGCATGTGTATAGAAACAGATGCTACATGGAAAGAGAAAATGCCGGAAGCGGGTTTACAGGGTATGAAGGCGGCGAGAAGTATTGCATTGCTCAGCTATCGCAATAACAATACGTATAATCTTACCCAACCCAGGGATAAAAAAACGGCCTGGCCTGTTTCGCATCCTTTTGGCGGAGAAGCGGCCGAAAGTTATCAGCGTTACCAGGGCGAAAAATTGGCCAAACGTTTCAATGCATTCAGCTATTATCGCCTTAGCCAGGCAATGGATGCGCACGATGTAGGCAGGGGAAGGAATTCTGTAGAAGAAGCTTTGGGCCGTATACGTTCCAAAACGCTGGTGATTGGCATTACCAATGATCTGCTTTTTCCGCCGGATGAGCAGAAAAAGATTGCGGATCATATACCCGGAGCTGTATATCATTTAATAGAATCGGCCTACGGACACGATGGCTTTTTGCTGGAATATGAAAAAATTGAACAGCTATTAAAGTCTTTTATAAAAGAAGATAAGGTGAGTTATTTAAAAATTGTAAATCAGTAAAGACATGAACACACAGCGGCAGTTGAATATTGGATTATTTGGTTTTGGAGTGGTGGGAGAAGGCCTGTATAAAGTGCTGGAGCAAACGCCTTCACTGCAGGCCACAATAAAAAAAGTTTGTATAAAAAACCCCGGTAAAAAAAGAAACGCTCCTGCCGCGTTGTTTACTACAGACAGGTTTGAATTGCTTAATGACCCTGACATCAACGTAATTGTAGAAGTGATCAATGAATCCGAACCCGCATTTGAGATTGTGTCTACCGCATTAAAAAATGGCAAAGCTGTAGTAAGTGCAAGCAAAAAAATGATCGCGGAACATCTTCCCGAAATATTGGCGTTGCAAAAGAAATATGATCAGCCTTTTTTATGCGAATCAGCCGCCTGCGCTTCCATACCGGTAATCAGAAACCTTGAAGAATATTACGATAATGATTTGCTGCATTCCATAAGGGCTATTGTAAATGGTTCAACTAATTTTATTCTCACCAAGATGTTTGAAGAAACGCTTGACTTCAAACAGGCTTTAATACTGGCGCAGCAATTAGGATTTGCCGAAGCAGATCCTTCATTAGACGTAGACGGATGGGATGCATTGAACAAGTGGACATTTTTGCTTACCCATGCTTATGGCATTGTTGAAAAACCGGAAAACATTGTTTTTAACGGTATTCAGAATATTAAGCTGAGCGATGCTGCTGTAGCGAGGGAAAGAAATTATGAAATAAAATTAGTGGCACAGGCTAAAAAATTAAATAACGGCAAAGTAGCCGCTTTTGTATTGCCGCAGTTTGTAACACACGATGATCCGCTGGCATTTGTAAAGAATGAATTTAACGGAGTGGTTATTGAAAGTAGTTTTGCCGACAAACAATTCTTTTATGGTAAAGGCGCCGGAAGTTTTCCCACGGCTTCAGCAGTGCTGAGTGATATTTCTGCGCTCAGGTATGATTACCGCTATGAGTATAAAAAACTCTACTATCATAATCCCCCTGAGCTTACCAATGATTTTTATGTCCGTACTTACCTGAGTTTTGACGAATGGAAGAGCATTCCCCGTGAAAAATTTGAGTGGATTGAGGAGTGGCATGCGGGTGAACGTAAATATCTTTCAGGAGTATTGCATTTTAACAACCTGAAAGGTGTTTCCTGGTGGAAGGAGAACAATGTTTCGCTGATACTCACCCCGGATGCGATTATCGAAGATATAGAAATACGAAAGCTTAAAAAGAAAAGCCTTGAACTGGCAGGCATTGTGGATTAAGTTTTTTTGTGCTGTTAAAAAAGAATAACTGTAATTGTTCGGGTATTAATCCTTTATCAAAAATAAAGTCGCTCTCTCAAAGAGGCGACTTTTATTTTATCTTTATCAGGGTAATGAATTGTTCCAAACCATAACTGCATGGGCTGCTGCTATGTGTATTAAGAAATGCTATATTTCAGGTATTATTCTGTTGTTTTGCCTGCGCGCTTCTTCGCAGGGAGAAGGATACCAGTTCATGCGGCTTGACCTGCGCCAGGGACTTTCACATAACCAGGTAAACTGCATATTAAAAGATAGCCGGGGATTTATGTGGTTTGGCACTATGTCGGGTTTAAACCGGTATGACGGCTATGATTTTAAAGTGTTTAAAAATGATCTTCGTGATTCCACTTCGCTTAGTGATAATTATGTAGAAAGAATTTTTGAATTGCCCGGCAGGAAGTTGTGGATAGCTACCCGGAACGGCAACAATATTTATGATCCTGTTACCGATAATTTAAGCAGGAATGATCTTCAGTATTTGTCGCAGTTGTCGCTCCCTCCCGGAAATGTATATGCTGTTGTAAAAGACCGGCAGGGAAATTACTGGTTCTTATACCAGAATAATGCAGGTGTATACCGATACTCGCCTTCCACTAAAAAAATCATGCCGTTGCAGCATAATCCGGATGACAGCTTAAGTATTGCTACTAATGATGTGGCGGCATTGGCACAGGATGGAAATAACAATATCTGGATCGTTCACCGCAATGGCATCATTGAAAAATTAGATAAAACTACCTACGATGTTATTCAGAGGAATGATCAAATGAAAAACATCACAAAAAACAGTATTCAGAATTATACCCTATTTATAGATAGTGACAATGAGCTTTGGGTGAGTGTATTGTTAGCCGGTAATCCGGGGGGTGTTTTTTATTATCAGCCTGCCGATGATCATTTGTCACATTTTTCTAAGGAAAAAGGAGCGATCAGGCTTAATACCAATATTGTAACCGGTATAACCCAGGATGAGGATGGTATGATATGGATAGGTACCGATCATGGGGGGATTAATATTGCAGATAAAAGAAACAAAACTGTTCGTTACCTGCTCAACGATGCCGAAGATCATACTACCATCAGCCAGAACAGTATTTATTCGGTATATAAAGACAGCAGCGGTATCATATGGCTGGGCACCTACAAACAGGGTATTTGCTATTATAATAACAGCATAGCCATGTTTAGTTTATTCCGGCATAAAGTTTCTGATTCCAATAGCTTGCCTTATGAAGATGTGAACAGGTTTGCGGAGGATGCAAAAGGAAATTTATGGATAGGGACCAATGGCGGAGGGCTGGTATATTATGACCGCAGTAATAATAAATTTTCTGTTTTTCGTCACAACCCCACCGACCCTAACAGCCTGAGTAATGATGTGATCGTAAGTTTATTTGTGGATCACCGGCAAAAGCTATGGATAGGTACTTATTTTGGTGGGTTGAATTGTTACGATGGTAAAAAGTTTACGCAGTTCAGGCACAGCGCTGCCGATACCAACAGCATTTCAGACAACAGCATTTGGGAAATATTTGAAGACAGTGATAAAAACCTGTGGATAGGTACGCTTAGCGGCGGATTAAACCGTTACGACAGGGAAAAAAATATTTTCCATCATTACAGGGTAGAAGACGGGCGTTCGCTGCATTCCAATTATATCTCCGCCATTATTGAAGATACCGGTCATAACATCTGGATTGGCACATCCAATGGCATTGATGTACTCAACAAAAAAACCGGCACTTTCCAGTACATGGGTCACGATGATAGTGACAGCACTTCGTTAAGCAATAACAATGTAATTGCCATTCTGCAGGACAGCAGGGGACTAATATGGACAGGCACGCGGGAAGGGCTTAACCTGCTCAATAAAAGCAACAATACATTTACTGTTTTCCGCAAGGAGGACGGACTGGCAGATAATACCGTTCTTACTTTACTGGAAGATAACAAAGGTGATCTTTGGGTGGGTACGCCCAACGGCTTAAGCAATGTGACAATAAAAAATATTTCAGGCAAAGTAACCATCCAGGTTGAAAACTATGATGAATCGAACGGTTTGCAGGGAAGGGAATTTAATGATAAAGCGGCTTTTAAAACCAGGGCAGGCGAACTTATTTTTGGAGGACCTTATGGATTTAACCTTTTTAATCCCGAAAAGTTTCTTTTGCATAAAACCATACCCAGGATAGCACTTACAGAGTTTTTGCTGTTCAACAAAACGGTAAATGTGGGAGAAAAAATAAATGGACGCATCGTATTAAATAAGGCTTTTACAGAAACGGAATCCATTACACTGCCCTATAATCAGAATGTATTTTCTATAGGGTTTGCTGCGCTGGGTTCCATCCAGTCGCTGAAGGGTAAGTTCATATATATGCTGGAAGGGTTCAACAAGGAATGGCTTACTACCGATGGTAAGCAAAGAATCATCACCTATACCAATCTTGATCCGGGCGAATATACATTCAGGGTGAAAGCGGAAGGCGACTTCCCGGAAACGAACAATGAAGGAATCGCACTGCGCATCACCATCCTCCCCCCTTTTTGGAAAACCTGGCCTGCTTTTCTGCTGTATATTGTTTTTGCGGCCGGCATCCTGTTGCTGGCACGCAGGCTTACCATTCAGCGGGCTAAAATGCGTTTTCAGTTTGATCATCAAAAAAAAGAAGCGCAACGCATACATGAACTGGATATGCTGAAGCTAAAGTTTTTTACAAATGTGAGCCATGAATTCAGAACTCCTTTATCGCTGATCATCACTCCTGTGGAAAAAATGATGAAACAGCCGGGAGATGACGGGCAAATAAAGCAGTTTCAATTGATATACCGTAATGCCAAACGGCTGCTCGGGCTGGTAAATCAATTACTGGATTTCAGGAAACTGGAGATGCGTGAATTGCGCCTTTATCCTTCTCTTGGCGATATTGTTGTTTTTGTGAAAGAGCTTACTTTATCCTTTACCGATCTGGCAGAAAGAAAAAATATCAGCTTTACTTTTTGTTCTTCGGCCGAATCATTGGAAATGCTGTTTGATCCTGAAAAGATCGAACGGATCATGTTCAATCTTTTATCCAATGCATTTAAGTTTACTCCGGAACATGGACGTATAAGCGTGAATATGGCTGTTAAAGAAACAGCAGATGCAGGGGAGCATATAGAAATTTCCGTTCAAGACAGCGGAATAGGGATCCCGCATGAAGAACAGGATAAAATATTTGAAAGATTTTTTCAGCATGAGGTTCCCGATAATATATTGAACCAGGGCAGTGGTATAGGCCTGGCTATTACACGTGAATTTGTTCGTTTGCATGGAGGAGGCATTGGGGTTAAAAGCAAACCCGGCGAAGGAACCGAATTTACCGTAAGTATTCCCGTGAAATCTCAATCTGTCATTCATGAGCGTGATGGCATTGCAGAGACGGAAATTGTAATGCATACTGCGCACGATAGAGCAGCAGATGAAATGCAACATAAGCCATCACGGAAAAAGGAAAGCGTATTGATAGTGGATGATAACGATGATATTCGTTTTTATATTAAAGATAATTTGCGGGCGAACTATACAGTATATGAAGCAATAGATGGAAAAGAGGGATGGAAAAAAGCGCAGGAATTTCAGCCCGACATGATCATCAGTGATATCATGATGCCTGGAATGAATGGTATGGAGTTGTGTCATAAAATAAAGAACGATGCACGAACCTCTCATATACCAGTGATATTACTAACGGCACGAAGTGCCGAAGAACAAAAACTGGAAGGTTTTGAAACAGGCGCCAATGATTATATCACCAAACCGTTCAGCTTTGAAATGTTGCAGTCGAGGATTAAAAGTTTACTGGCACACCAGGAAGCCTTGAGGAGATTGTTTCAAAAGCAGATTGAAATTGAGCCCAGCGCCATCAGTGTAACGCCTGTGGATGAACAATTTATAAAACAGGCAGTTGAAGAAGTGGAAAAGAACATAGGTGAATCTGAATTTTCTGTTGAAGATTTGAGCAAAGCGTTGTTTATGAGCAGGGTGGCTTTATATAAAAAATTACTTTCGCTTACGGGCAAAGCACCTTTAGATTTTATTCGTGCCATCCGTATGAAAAGAGCGGCGCAACTGTTGGTTAAAACCCAAATGACCATTTCCGAAGTGGCGTATGAAGTAGGGTTCAGCAATCCAAAATATTTTACAAAATTTTTTAAGAAGGAATTCAGCATGCTTCCTTCTGAATACATTGCCGCCAACAGGGGTAAGCAATCAAAAATGAAAGATAAGGAAGGATGAGTAGTGCAATAAGGAGTAAATGACAATATCAGGATTACAATAGTTTGCAGTTCAATTCGAAATACAACAGGTGAAAAAATTGAGCATTGAATACGGTTAAAACTTCAATGCTCATGGTCAGATTCTAATCGCGGAACACTTTATAATGTTTACTTCACATATTTTGCAAAAAAATCCATTGAGCGTTGCCAGGCTAATTTAGCGGCAGTTTCATTGTAACGGGTGGGCGCCGTGTCGTTGTGAAAAGCATGGTTCACTCCTTCATAAATATATTTCTCATAAGTAATACCGGCTTTTTTCAGCGCTTCCTCATAAGCAGGTATGCCGGCGTTAACGCGTTCGTCGAGCCCTGCATAATGCAATTGTACCGCAGCCTTTATTTTAGGCACGTCAGCCGCATTGGGTTGTCCGCCATAAAAAGCTACAGCCGCCTGCAGCGAGGGCACATTTACCGCTAATTTATTAGCCATACTGCCGCCCCAGCAAAAACCAACGCAACCTGCATGCCCGTTATAATCCCTGCGGCCGGGCAAATAGTCAAATACTTTAATAAAATTGGACAGGCTCTCTTCTGCGTTTAACTGCTGGAATAATTTACGGGCATCATCTTCATTGGCAGGTGTGCCACCTAATGGAGATAAAGCATTGGGTGCAATGGCCAAATAACCGGCGTTGGCGGCTCGGCGGGTAACGTCTTCAATATGTGCATTTAAACCCCGGTTTTCATGGATAACAACAATAGCCGGGTATTTTGCTTCTTTTTTTGGCCGCGCTACATAGGCCTGCATATTTCCTTTTTCTGCCGGATAACTGATGTTCTCGGTAAATAGATCGGCCGCCGGTATTGTGGCTGCATGAGCATAATTTAATTCGAGCATGGGCAATAACGCCATAGCCGCAGTAGTACTTCCTGCTAATTTTGCAAGGCGCCCCAAAAATTCCTGACGGCTTAAGGGTTTATGCGTGTACTCATCGTATAGATTAATGATTTGCTGATCCATATAGACTGATTTGGAAGTATAAAAATGAGAAAAATAAATTGTATACTAATATGGTTCAGGGTAGTTTTTTAATCAACAGCTTCAAAATCACCTTCTGTTTTAAGTGAGCCATTGCTGTTTGCCGTAATTTTTGTAGTAACTATAATATAAGTTAAAATTAAAATGCTAAAATAGCAAATTTATATCCGGCTGAAGAAAGAGCCCCAACTTCCGGACGGAATTATGAAATGAACAGGAATAATGGTTGGGAATTTTTCCCGGTGTGAAAAAAATTACTCAATAGCGGGCTTTTTTAAATGGTTTATCCTCATTTCTTATTGGCATGGTATTCGTTTTTTTACATAAAACAAATGTTATGGATAAAAATGAAAAACGCATGCTCATGGATAAAGTGCTCCGTGAGCTGGAAGATACCAGAAACACAGAGACATCCGTGGTTAAAAAGCTGGCGCAATTAGAAAGTGAAAATATTAACCTGGGAGACCGCTTCCTGGAAAAAAAATTGCCAGAAATATTCAACCTCGTAGACGATGCATTAAGTGCTACTATTGATTTACAAGCTGAATATACAGAGGTGAGGGATAAGTTTGTAAAGGACAATAAACTGGATGAAATTAATGCCGGGCAATAAATAAATTAAAAGCAAAGCTAAATTAACAGCAAAGCGTTTCAATTGCTGAAGCCTGAAACGCTTTGCCTGCTGTTTTTCATCCCTTTATTAAGGGCATCGAAAGAAGGTCTTTACTGTTGATCAGCACTTCAAGAAAATAGTTGCCGGGGGCCATCGTTCCGGTTCCATCCAGTTCGTATGTGTTTAATCCTTCGTTGCCGGTACCTTTTCTTTTAACAACCTCCCTCCCATTTTCATCAGTAACTTTCATAACAATATAGGCGCGGTTTTTCAGTTGTACATTAATGTGCAGATCTTTTAAGGCGGTATTTGGCGTTACGCTTACCATGTATAAGTCATCCGAATTATACAATTGTACCACCATTGTTTTTGAATACTTCACGTTGCCCTTATTGTCTGCAATTTTTAAACGGTAGTAATTGGTATTGCGTAGCGGGTTCTCGTCCGATAATGCGAATTCCGCTATTTGTTTATTATCGGAAAGTGTAGCTATGGCTGAAAAACGTTTTCCGTTGCTGCTGCGTTCTACTATAATATTATAGCAACAATTGCTTTTTATTTTGCAGAAAAGATCAATCTTTTTATTTTCTGCCGATTGTCCGCTAAAAGAAAGTATTTCTACACTTGCAGGAGGATCTAAGGCTTCGGAAGTGCTTTTCGCGGGGTTTAGGTCGGATGCATTTGCTGGAAAAGGCACAACTGTCAATAACATACAACAGCAGGCGATAATTGCAATATTCCCGATAATACGTTTCATTGTCTCTTGTTTTAGTTGATGAATACAGATTCGAACAGGGATGATTTCCTGATTGCCGGTTTTAATCAAAGGAGATAGAAATAGACAGATTACAACAAGGGATTAAGAAATGGTATTTCGGGGGGTATAGATATATTAACTTAACTATTTTGGAATACCCGGGATCAGATAGCCGGGGTATTTTTGCTGCTTACCTGAGAAGATACGACATCTTATTGAATGTACAACAACGGAATAAATAATATGGAGGTTTTTTTAAAGGCCCCTTAGACAAGGGGCCTTTTTCCGATTAGGAATTCACAACCTCTATAAACGCTTTCAAAAAATATTTTATAAAACCGGGGAAACTGCTTTGCTGAAGGTATATCCTTCACTGGTATCTACCTGTTTAATTCTGTACCTTAAGCTTTTCCCTTTTACGCCTTTGAGTTCATCTTTAAACTTATAATTTTTCACATCGTTGCTGTCGTCTAATGTAAATACGATAGCAATTGTTTTAAAATCTTCGCCGTTCGTACTTCTCTGAATTTCAAATTGCTTATTGTCTTTTTCGGTTATAGTGGACCAGTTGATTTCCGCCTTGTTTTTTACCAGTTTAACGGTCAGGTCTTCAAAATTGACAGGAAAATCAATCGCTGGTTTATTGTTAATGATAACAGAAGATGAAGGAACGATATGGTTGAACACACCCGCCTTTGCATATCCGAACAGTATTGTTGCAGCAGCTATATAAATCAATACGATCAACTTTTTCATTTTTATAGATTTAAGAGGTGGTAAAATCTTTTTTGGCCACAGGTAGAATTCGGATGGCTTTTGTACTGTGATATTGAAAAAGTGGATATGGTAATACAGCATTGCTGTATACGGCTGTAAACAGGATAAGGATGATTACGGTAATAAGAATGGTTATGACTGAAGCCTGAAAATACAATTCCAAATGACAGTTCCCGGATCAGGAAGTTTGGCTTTATTCAGGAAGTTCCCCGCGGGATAGTTATGATCTGTTGGGGTGGATTGTTAAAACAAAAATAGGGGATGCGAGGTAATAAAAGTTGGTTTATTGTGTGTTTTTAGTTGATATAGATCAATTAATGAAAAAGCATCAGGTGAGCCTGTGTTATCCTGCATGAATCCAGTATTTTACGCATATCCATAACTGTTATGTATGAAACAGGAAAAGAAAAAAGGATGCCATTTTGAAGCATCCTTTAGGTATCAGCTTAGCTGTTAGCTGTCAGCCTTGAGTTATCAGATAAAGATTACTACGATGGGCTATATACTCTCCTCTCACTTTTCACCTCTCGCTACTCACCAGCCATGGCACCTTATGCGTACGTTGTTACGCCAGGTACAGCTACAGGGTAAAACCCATCCGCATTGGGAACAACCGGCGGCATTGCTGCCCAGTCGTATTCTTTAGGATGAATGTCTATGCCTGAATTAATCGCTTTATCCCATTCAATAACCTGTCCGCTATAGGTAGCCATACGGCCAAGTATAGACGTCATGGTGCTTTTAGCTCCCCGTTCGGCATCCCAGAATTTAAATTGTCCTTTGGCCACAGCTTCGAACAGTTCATCATGCTCTGTTTGATAAGGATTGTTTTCTGTTTTGCGGTCAAACTGGTACAATACTTTTCCTTTATGATCTACGATGTTGGCGGCGCCTGTAAATATTTTTCCTTTTGTGCCTATCAGCAATTCATCAACTTTGCTCATGGTTTTAGGCTGGTGGCGGCACTGGCTGTTGAGTATAGAGCCATCGGCATAATGAAATTCCACAAAGTGATGATCGAATATTTCGCCATAGTCTTTTCCTTTTCTAACTTCTCTGCCCCCTATACCCTGTGCTTTAACAGGATAGGCGCCTTTAAACCAGTTGATCACATCAATATTATGAATATGCTGTTCAGTAATGTGGTCGCCGCAGAGCCAGTTAAAATAATACCAGTTACGCATTTGATATTCCATTTCAGTTTGGCCTTCTTTACGGGGATGAACCCACACGCCATCACCATCCCACCAGGCTTGTGCAGAAGTGATGTCGCCGATAGCATCTTTGCGTTTAAATAATTCACGGTAAGAATTTTGATAATGCCTTTGCAGGCCTACCACTACGTTTAACTTTTTTTGTTTGGCAATGGTTGCCGCTGCCAGCACTTTTTGAATGCCTGCAGGATCTGTTGCTACGGGCTTTTCCATGAAGATGTGTTTGCCTTGCTTAACGGCTTCTTCAAAATGTATGGGGCGGAAACCCGGAGGGGTTGCCAATATTACCACGTCGGCTAATGCTATGGCTTTTTCATACGCATCAAATCCAACAAATTTTCTGTCCTGCGGAACATCTATGCGCTTGGCATCTATTTCTTCAGAAATGGCTTTGTATGAATTGTCGAGCCGGTCCTGGAAGGCATCCGCCATTGCTACGAGCTTCACATTTTGTTTGGTAGATAAAGCCTGGGTAGCGGCGCCTGTTCCGCGGCCTCCGCATCCTACCAACGCTATTTTTATGGTATCATCGGCGCCGGAAAAATAATTGGCTTTTGAAAATAATGGTGCAGCCAGTAAACCTCCCGCAAGAAGAGAAGAGTTTTTTACAAATTCTCTCCGGGTTGATTGATTTGAAGAATTATTCTTATTCATACAACTTGTTTTATGTGAGCAATCATTTGTTTAAATACTTATTATAAAATGTTTCTGCTTCCTCTGCTGTGGGTTGTTTTTCGGGACGCACTATCCTGAATCCTACAAACATAGCATCGGTGAGCCACCAGCGGCTCCTCGGTATCTGGGGGTCTCTCTTGTTCCAGGAAGACTCCGAGTGCTGACGATCTGCACTTCTTAATCCTTCCGCCTCATCTAAGTAGCTTCCGCCTCTTATGCTCCTGGGATAACGTGTTGCCGGTGGCGTAAGCGGATCGGTAGCACCATCGCTTAACTTTTCGAAATACTTTTCATCATATTGATCCAGTGTCCATTCCGATACATTTCCCAGCATATCATATAAGCCCAGTGTATTGGGCTGTTTTTCTCCTACTTTGTGGTACTTGTTTTTACTATTGCCTTTATACCATGCATATTTACCCAATTCTTTCGGATTATCGCCAAAAGGATAAACGGTTGTGCTACCGGCCCTGCAGGCATATTCCCATTCTGCTTCGGTGGGCAAGCGATAAAAAATGCCCGTATTTTTATACAGCCAACGACAGAACATCAGCGCCGCATCCTGGCTCATGCTGTTAACGGGGTAACCACCTGTTTTACCCATTCCCCAGCTAAGATCTATATACTGCGGGGTGGGCCGTGTTACTGCATCCACTTCGGAACCAACGGGTGTGCCCTCATCGCGAAAAAAAGCATCAAATATATCATGCGATACTTCGTATGCGCCCATCCAGAAAGAAGAAACCGTTACTTTTTTGGCGGGTATTTCATCAGGTTGCTTTGCATTGTCCGCAGCATTGCTGCCCATGGTAAATGATCCTCCCTGAACAGGAACCATTTTTAAATTAAACTGTGTGCCGGGAACTTTTTGATCATACGCTTTAAAATCCTGTTGGGTACTGTTTTGCGCATGCGTAATAAATGTCAGATTGATCAATACACATGCAAATCCAAGCTTTCTCACTATTTGTAATCGTTTTTATATAAAGGAAAGGTAAGAAAAGAATTAATATCACCATTCATTTTCTTCGCATGCAGGCAAATTACAGAACAGCGGCATTATTGCTGTTCTGTGCTGTCCTGTAGAACCAATCATTTACCATAGCATTAAAAAATTGATGGGGAAAAATGAGCGGGATCAGCATTTATAAAAAGTAATGTGAAAGACAAGGATCATAAAAATGTTTTAATTATTGATGCGGTTTGTTCTATTTTTAACCCTTAAACTAACGATCAATATGCAACGCAGAAATTTTTTACAAAAAGGAATTTTGGCCGGGGCTTCTACTTTAGTGGGGTCGGCTGCTTTTGCCACTGGAAATAAAAAT
Source organism: Agriterribacter humi (assembly GCF_009192765.1). Taxonomy (GTDB): domain Bacteria; phylum Bacteroidota; class Bacteroidia; order Chitinophagales; family Chitinophagaceae; genus Agriterribacter; species Agriterribacter humi. The sequence continues at coordinate 143,905 of NZ_VOHQ01000006.1, forward strand.
GAAAAAGGAAACAGTCCCCTGGCGGAAAAGACGTTTAACCTGAATTACGGTCCGCATGATGGCATGTTTAAGAATAGTGGCGGTAATGATTTTATTGACCAGATAAAATATATGTACGACCAGGGTTTTCGGTCTATTGAAGACAATGGAATGACAGGAAGGAGTACAGACCAGCAAACCAAAATAGGTGAAACGCTTGCCAAATTAGGAATGACAATGGGTGTTTTTGTAGTGCCAAAAGGTGGCAACGGTGAAAATACACTTGCTGCTGGTAAGCAGGAGAATATTGATATTTTTTTGAAGGGTTGCCGTCAGTCGGTAGAAGTAGCCAAACGTGTAAATGCAAAATGGGTAACTGTAGTGCCTGGTGATTTTGAAAGGAATTTGCCCATCGGTATTCAAACCGGTAATGTAATTGATGCGCTCAAACGGGGTGCGGAAATCCTGGAGCCACATGGTATTATAATGGTGCTGGAACCATTGAGCGATACGCCCAATCTTTTTCTGCGCACATCAACGCAAACCTATGAAATCTGCAGGGGTGTAAACAGCCCTTCCTGTAAAATATTGTATGATATTTACCACATGCAGAAAAATGAGGGCAACCTTATTAAGCATATAGAATTAACCTGGAAGGAAATCGCTTATTTCCAGATAGGCGACAATCCCGGCAGAAAGGAACCTACCACGGGTGAGATCAATTATAAGAATGTATTCAAATACATTTATGAAAAAGGATACAGGGGAGTTATGGGTATGGAACATGGCAATTCCAAACCGGGCAAAGAAGGAGAACAGGCGCTCATAAAAGCGTACAGGGAAAGCGATAACTTCCTGTAAGTGGAATATTATTTTTCTGCTTCTCCCGCTTCTTCTATCTTTTCATCTTCCACATTGGTGAGTACAACGTCCGACATCCGTTTCATTGGATTGGAGCGGTTTTGGGCGTATTCGTACTGCTGTTGCAAAATGTCAACTGCGGTGTATATGGATTGCCGGAAAGACGATTCATCGGCCTTATCTTTTCCTGCAATGTCAAAGGCGGTTCCATGATCGGGAGATGTTCTTACGCCGGGCAAACCCGCGGTATAATTGATGCCTTCGCCTTTTGCCAGCGATTTAAACGGGATCAATCCCTGGTCGTGATACATAGCTAATACGGCATCAAATTTTTCATAGCTTCCCCTGGCAAAAAAAGCATCCGCGCTATAGGGACCAAAGGCAAGTATATTATTGTGTTTGGCTTCCTTAATGGCCGGTTTTATTTGTTCTTCCTCTTCTTTTCCTACAAGTCCTTCATCACCTGCATGAGGGTTAAGTCCGAGCACGGCGATTTTGGGTTTATCTATGCCAAAATCTTTTTGCAGGCTTTCTTTTAGTATAAATAATTTTTTAAGAATGACCTGCCGTGTTATTTGCTGGGCAATGTCTTTTACGGGCACATGTTCCGTTACCAGTCCCACCCGCATATTATCGGAGCACATGAGCATCACTACATCATCTACCCCAAAAAATTGTTTTAAAAAGGGTGTATGTCCACTGAAACTGAATTCGGGCGACTGCACATTTTTTTTATGAATGGGCGCTGTAACTAAGGCCTGGATGTGTTTGGCTTTTAAGGCCTGTACTGCCGCCTGGAGCGATCTAACAGCATACTTACCGCCGGCATCAGTTAACTGGCCAGGGGTAATATTCACTTCCTCTTCCCAGCAGTTATATAAATTTACCTGCCGTGCATAGGGCCTTGCGGGGTCTTTCAGGTTTTGAAAGCTGAAGCTGGATTCCGGTAATGTTTTCCTGTAAAAGTTGATCAGTTTGTTGGAGGCGAAAATTACAGGTGTGCAAACATCCAGCATCCTGCTGTCGGAAAAAGTTTTAATGATCAATTCTATTCCAATGCCATTAATATCGCCGCAGGAAATACCAATAGCCGGTTTGCTGTTCTGATTTGACATACTACGCTGAGTTAATCCGCGAATTTACGGGATTGTAACTGGTTTTCGTATTTTTAGGCCTTTCAATGTATACTTTAAAGAAATCATTAGGCCAGCATTTTCTGCGCGATGAAAATATGGTGCTCAGGATCATCGCTGCATTGCAGGAGCGGCCTTTCGGGCAATTGCTGGAAGTGGGCCCCGGCGGAGGCGCTCTTACCAAACACCTCATTCAATTACCCGGTGTGGTATTTAAGGCAATAGAATTAGATGAAGAAAAGATCCGCTTTCTTGAAAATACCTGGCCCGAAATAAAAGGGAAGCTCATTCATCAGAGTATCCTGGATGCAGACCAACCCTTTGAAGGGAAATTTACTGTGGTGGGCAATTTCCCTTATAACATATCTTCGCAAATCCTTTTTAAAATATTGGACTGGAAGAAAGATGTGGAAGGAATGCTGGGTATGTTCCAAAAAGAGGTGGCACAGCGTATAGCCTCAAAGCCGGGTAATAAGGTATATGGAATTCTCAGTGTGCTGGTGCAGGCTTTTTTTGAGGTGGACTATTTATTTGAAGTGCATGAACAGTGTTTTACGCCGCCGCCCAAAGTAAAGAGCGCTGTTATTCGCTTAACGCCAAAAGCTGAACCACTGCAAATCCATAGTGAAAAACATTTTTTTTTATTGGTAAAAACCGCGTTCAATCAAAGGCGCAAAACCCTGCGCAATGCCGTTAGGAATTTGTTTGATGAAGAAACGCTGAAAAAACCGATTTTTGACAAAAGGGCCGAGCAGTTAAGCGTGGCCGATTTTGTGGCGCTGGGAGATATGATGAAATGAAGGGGGTAAGTGGTAAGTGGGCGGTTGTCAGGTGTGAGGGAATTTCCTGCAACATGCAACTTGTAACCTGCAATCTTCTCTTCTCACTTTTCACCACATACCCCGGCATTCACTATTCACTATTGACAATTCACAATATAAATATGAGAAAGGTAATCGTTACCGCAAAAGTACATCAGTACCTGTTAGATACCCTGCAACAAAAAAATTATACAGTAGTTTATTCCCCGCAGATCACTTACCAGGAGTTAAGTGATGAGATCAAAGATGTTGAAGGTTTAATTGTTACCACGCGTCTTAAAATTGACAGGGCTATATTGGATAAAGCGCCTCATTTGAAATGGATCGGCCGTTTGGGCAGCGGTATGGAACTGATTGATGTTGATTATGCCGAATCGAAGGGCATACAATGCGAAAGCAGCCCCGAAGGCAACCGCAATGCGGTAGGAGAGCATGTATTGGGGGTATTGCTTGCACTGATGAATAAAATTTGCAGCAGCAGGCAGGAAGTAGCGGAGGGCAAATGGATAAGGGACGCCAACAGGGGAACGGAACTTACCGGTAAAACAGTGGGTATTATTGGTTTTGGCAATGCAGGCGGCGCCTTTGCCAAACTACTGTCTTCCTTTGATGTGGAAATACTGGCCTACGATAAATATAAATTTGGTTTTGCCAGCGGTAAGGTACATGAAGCCGGTCCGGAACAAATAGTCCGTTATTCAGATGTGATCAGCCTGCACGTGCCTTTAACGGATGAAACTTTTCACATGGCAAACGATGCTTTTTTTGAGTCGTTGCAGCGAAAACCTTATTTTTTAAATGCCTGCCGGGGCAAGGTGCACGACATTAATGCTGTTATTAATGCCCTAAAAACCAATAAAATTTCGGGCGCGGGGTTAGATGTACTGGAAAATGAAAAATTGGATGCTTATACCGCAGCAGAAAAAGAGCAGTTAAACTGGTTGTCGGCACAGCCCAATGTAATAATTACACCGCATATAGCAGGCTATAGCCATGAAGCCTTTTATAAAATGTCGAAAATAATACTCGAAAAACTGGGCATCTAAGGATCAATATTTGCACCCCGCATCCTTGTTTGGCATGATTTTTTTACTACTTTTGCTTCATAATACAATTGCAACGCTTCAGACAACCGTTTGGGGCGTTGTTATTTTTTTATTTTTAATAATCTAAAAACGAAGTCAGCCATGAGTGAAGTAATGTACGTTACGCACGAAACACTGGAACAACTGAAAAACGAACTGCAAAAGATGAGAAGTGTGGACAGACCTGCTGCTTCAAGAGCAATTGCGGAAGCCCGTGAAAAAGGTGATTTGAAGGAAAATGCCGAATATGATGCAGCCAAAGAAGCACAGGGGATGCTGGAGGCCAGGATCGCCAAACTGGATGGCGAAATTGCCAATGCACGCATTATTGAAATAGAAAGTATTGATACCAGTAAAGTGAGCATACTCACCAAAGTAACTTTAACCAATCTCAATACAAAGAAAAGAGTAACCTACCAGGTGGTTTCCGAAAAAGAAGCCGATCTTAAAGTGGGAAAAATATCTGTTACTTCTCCCATTGGCCGGGGTATTCTTGGCAAACAGGTAGGCGAAGTGGCCGAGGTAAGAGCACCCGCAGGCTTATTGAAATTCAAGATAGAAGAGATTGCTATTTAACCAGGCATTTCAAAAATTGTATAAAGGAGGCGGATAATACCGCCTTTTTTTATTTAAAATTTTTCCTGCATAATAGTGAAAAAATATATAATTTGTGCAACTCATATGCCTAACTGCAGCTGAAAAAGATTGTAACCATATTCATGCTTGCTGTATACCTGTTTAACCTGGCAGGTTATTCCCTCGTTTTTCAGTTGATGATCAACCACAGCAATAAGCAAGCTTCTGCTGCTATTAATACCGGCAATTATTCCAATGCTGAACTGGTTCATATAAAAATACCCGTGCTGCTGCCCTATAGCACCAACTGGAGCGATTATGAACGGTACGATGGAGAAGTGGAATATGAAGGTATTTATTACAAATACGTCAAACGCAAAATATACAATGATACCCTTCACCTGCTTTGTTTGCCAAATTATAAGCGTACCCGGTTACAAAGCGCTGAAAATAATTATGCACGGCAGGTAAATAATGTGAATGCTTCTTCCAGTGAAAAAACTGAGAACCTGGCCAAAAAGAATACGGCGGCGTCTGAATATGATCAATTCCAAATGCAGTACACCCTCCCGGCTATACCTTTACATATACCTTCATTTCATAGCTTCATCTCTCCTTTTTTAACGGAGACCGACAGAGACTGTTTGATCCATCCTCCTGATGACAGGGCGTAATTTTTCTTATCCCATTGCTGTTTCGTGAACACCAATGGGTCTGCAACCTCATTTCATCATAGACATAATGTGGACTAAGCCACCTGAAGTATTTGTATTCAATCAATTCTGAATATACCATGCCTTATATAACATTGGAATCTCATTTACCCGGTATTACCGGACTGCTGGAATATCGTAAAGATTCAGCGCAACCTATCCGGGAGCTAACACAGTTCCTGCTTCGTGGACCTTCATCGTTATCGGAAGGTGAGAGAGAGCTTATCGCTTCCATAGTAAGCTCCGGTAATGAATGCCGCTTTTGCACTACAGCGCATACTGCCGCCGCCAATATGCTTTTGGGTGAAAATGAAACTTCGGACAAAGCACTTAAAGATATTGCTACAGCGCCTGTAAGCGATAAAATGAAAGCGCTGCTGGTTATTGCAGCCAAAGTAAGAGAAAGTGGTAAGTCTGTAACGAATGAAGTCATTGCCGCGGCAAAAGCTGCAGGTGCAACGGATATCGAAATCCATGATACCGTATTGATTGCCGCATTGTTTTGCCTGTATAACCGCTATGTTGACGGGCTCGATACTTTTACACCCACTGATCCGCAGTACTATGAAAACCTTGCTGATCGTATTGTACATCATGGGTATACCCGGCTTCCGGAAGGGTATGATCATTTAAAAAAAACAATTTCTTCCTAAACGTTACAACCAACTGCAATGAAAAATTTTCTTATTATAGTTCTGTTATTCGTTTCCACCGGTCTTTTTGCCCAGCAGGTAAAAATTACAGGCACGGTAACCACTTTCAATTCGGGTGAACCTGTTGAAGGAGCCAGCATCAGTGTTAAAGATAAGATCAGCGGTGCCGTTTCCGATTCTAAAGGTGCGTTTACGCTTTCACTTTCCAAAATTAAATTACCTTTTACTATTATCATTTCCGCAGCAGGTTATGCTAATGCAATAGTTGAAATAACCGATGGACAGCAAACTGTAAATGTGAAGCTGCAACAAAGGGAAGGCTGGTTGAATGAAGTTGTTTTTGCCGCATCCCGTGTGCATGAAAGCATTCTTCGTTCGCCCGTGAGCATTGAAAAAATGAATCAGAAGGCGATCAGGGAAAATCCTTCCTTTTCTTTTTACGATGGCATACAAAATCTTAAATCGGTGGAAGCGGTTACCAGCAGCGTTACCTATAAACAAATCAATACCCGCGGCTTTAATAATACAGGCAACCAGCGCTTCCTGCAATTGATTGATGGCGTAGACAACCAGACACCCGGTTTGAACTTCCCTGTGGGTAACCAGTTTGGCGTTTCTGATCTTGATGTTGAAAGTGTTGAAATTATCCCGGGCGCTGCTTCCGCTTTATATGGGCCTATCGCCTTTAACGGTGTGCTTATGATGCATACCAAAGATCCTTTTCAATACCAGGGATTGTCGCTGCAGGCCAAAACCGGTATCAATCATATAGGTGAAGATGATGTTAAACCACATGGCTTGTATGATTTTGCTTTGCGTTATGCAAAAGCGTTTAACAACCGTTTCGCGTTTAAAATAAATGCTGCTTACCTGGGCGGGCTCGACTGGTATGCGAACAATTATAATGATGTAGATCCGCAAACACCCGAAAATTTACGCGGACCCAATAATCCCGCACGGGATGCCGTGAATATATATGGCGATGAAGTTGTGCGTACCATAGAAGGTATTGGGCGCATATCAAGAACGGGTTACGAAGAAAAAGACCTGATGAATTACAACGTGTATAGCCTCAAATTAAACGGATCGCTGCATTACCGCATCAACAATAATATGGAGCTTTCTTACCAGTATGATTATGGCAAAGGAACCGCCAGCTATACGGGCAGCAGCCGTTTCGATCTGAATAATTTTGTGCTGCAAAGACACCGTGCCGAATTAAAGGGCAGCAATTATTTTTTACGCAGCTACGCCGTTATTGAAAACTCGCACGATTCCTATAATACCCGTTCGCTTGCACAGTTCATTAACCGGACATGGGTAAAAGATATTGCAGGCAATACCGTGGCGCCAAACCTGGCTGATGATACCTGGTTTGAAAGATACACGGCAGCATACAATGGTGATATTGGAAGTATAACTGCAGCTAATCACGCTGCTGCAAGAGCCTTCGCCGATGATGGAAAACTGGCGCCCGGTAGTTCTGCATTTGAAGCAGCTAAAGACAATTTGATCCATAACTATGGATTAAGCGGCGCCGGTGTTTTCAGCAACAGCAAGTATTACCATACCGAAGGGCAATATGATTTCAGCGATAATATCAAAATATTTGAACTGCTGGCCGGTGGTAATTTCCGCAATTATCACATGTTTACCAACGGGTCTTTGTTTGATGACAAAGACAATGATATTACCATCAAAGAATATGGCGCGTTTGTGCAGGTAGCAAAAAGATTATTGAATGATAAATTAAAAATAACAGGCTCCGTACGGTATGATAAAAATGAAAATTTTGAGGGCAGTTTTACGCCACGTATATCCGGTGTGTATACAGTTGCAAAGAATCATAATTTCCGCGCTTCTTATCAAACCGGCTTCAGGAATCCCACGCCGGTAGACCTGTACATTCACCTGAATGTTGGGCCCATTACTATTCTTGGCGGAGCGCCCGATAACAGCAAGGGAATGAACGTATATGAAAATTCATTCACTGCTTCTTCAGTGGGAGCTTTTGGCGCTGCTTTCGGACAGGCAATGGGCAGCGGTACACCTTTTCCGCAGGCAATATCAGAAAATAAAGGGCTGCTGGAGAAGTCGGATGTATCCTATATCAAACCCGAAAAACAAAAAGCATTTGAAGTAGGATATAAGGGACTTATTAATAATAAGCTGATGATAGACCTGAATTATTATTATAGCACCTACACCGATTTTATTATTAATACAGTGGTTATTCGTCCGGAACACACCATATTAGCGGGCGATGGTACAATCAGCAATGAAGCTGCCATGGATATACCTAACGGAGATATCCAGGTTTTTCAGTTGTATACCAATGCATCAGATAAAGTATCATCGCAGGGCATTTCGGCCGGACTTACCTGGATGATGAACAGGGGTTATACAGCAGGCGCCAATATTACCTGGGCCGATTTTAATCTGAAAGATGCCAATCCCAATAATATCCCCGCTTTCAATACACCCGAATACACTAGCAATGTAACTTTCGGAAACAGCAATGTGTACAAAAACTTTGGCTTTAACCTGGCATGGCACTGGCAGGATGCGTTTGACTGGTACGGGACCTTTAATGGCAACCGTCCCGGCCGTATCAATGCGTATTCGCAGGTTGATCTGCAGGTCAATAAAAAAATCCCTTCTGTTAATGCTATAGTAAAACTGGGCGGCAGTAATATTTTAAATCACAGGGTATATCAGGCCTTCGGATCACCCAGCGTTGGGGCGCTGTATTATGTATCGGTTGTATTTGACGGACTGTTGAATAAATAATTAATTATGAATAGCAGCATAACAAATAATGAAGGCCAAAAAATAACGCCATACCTCTGGATGTTTTTTGCCGTATGTTTTATCAGCAGTGCGTTTGGAGGTATCGTGTCTACGTTAATGTCTGTTTACCTCCCCGTTGTAATTAAGGATGTACAACTGTCATCAGACCCTGGCGAACATGCACGCATCAGCGCTTACATCAATGCGGTATTCATTTTTGGATGGGCCATTGGTGGCTTTGCATGGGGGGTGATCAGTGACCGGATAGGAAGAAAAAAAGCATTATTGCTTGCTATCGGCTCCTATGCGGTGTTTACCATTTTAACCGGCATGCTGCCCAACTGGTGGAGTATCGTATTGTGCAGGGTGTTGAGCGGGTTTGGCGTAGGAGGCGTGCTGGTGATTGGATTTACTTTTATAAGCGAAGTATGGCCCACAAAAAGCAAAGCCGTTTTCATGGGTATTTTGTCTATTGCTTTTCCCGTGGGCATTTTTTCTGCCGGTTTGATTAATTATATGGTATCATCGTGGCGGCAGGCTTTTTTATCAGGATTTGTACCATTGATCCTCGCTATTGCAGGAGTATGGATCATAAAAGAATCAGCAAGCTGGAAAAAAGGTAAGCAGCATATCCTGCAAAACAATAACCCCGCTGAAAGCTTTTTATCCCCGGAGTTCCGGAAAGACCTGCTGATCGGATCCATCACTTTTGGATCCATGTTAATTGGCCTGTGGGCAATCTTTTCGTGGCTGCCTACATGGGTGCAAAGCTTAATTGCAGATTCCGATGGTCAAAAGGAAAGAGGAATAACCATGATGCTGCTGGGCATGGGTGGATTAACAGGCGGGTTTTTTTCGGGCTGGTTCCTCAATGCGGTGGGCACACGAAAAGCGATGCTTATGTGCTTTGCGGTATGTTCGGTGTTGTCTTTCGTACTTTTTAAAACCAATACGGTATTTACGCCCTTAGTGTATATAGAAACGGGCGTTCTCGCTTTTTTCTTTGGCATAAGCCAGGGTGTGCTGTCTTATTATATACCGCAGCTTTTTCCTACAGGCATCAGGGCAACAGCAACGGGTTTTTGTTTTAATATAGGCCGGTTATTTACCGGCACCGCTGTATTGTTTGTAGGTATACTGGTAACGGTGCTGGGCGGCTATGGCAATGCTATATACTTGTTTTCACTGGTGTTTATAGTAGGATTGCTTGTGGTATTACTGATTAGAAAGATGGAACATAAACTTGTTTAAATCAACTTAAAAATTATTGACCAATGGCACATATCAACGTTCCGGAAGGCGTACCCGGTATAAGAAGCCTGGTAATGTTCAGACCCGAAACCGGGAAACATTTATACGAACTGGCACAGGTGCTGCTGCGGGAAGATTCTCCGCTATGCCCCGCCGACAGGGAACTGATAGCGGCTTACGTATCGCACAGGAACCATTGCATGTTTTGCAGGAACAGTCATGCTGCCGCTGCAAGATGCTTATATCATGAAGCTGCATCCGTAGTTGATGCGGTATTCCTGGATATGCAAGAGGCGCCCATAAGTGAAAAATTAAAGGCTTTACTCAACATAGCAGGTAAGGTGCAGATCAGCGGAAAAGCGGTTACTGCCGAAGACATTGAAGCGGCAAGGCAATTGGGTGCGGGAGACAGGGAGATACACGACACGGTTTTAATAGCGGCCGCTTTCTGCATGTTTAACCGTTACGTAGACGGGCTGGCAAGCTTTACACCAACCAATGCAGACGATTATGCGGAGATGGGCAGGCGTATGGTGGAGAAAGGATATGTGCTGCCGGGGGAGAGGTGAGTAGTAAGTAGTGAGTGGTGAGTAGTAAGTAGATAGCTTATGCGTGCAGGAGTATGAGCATTTAAGTAATCGGTAAATCAAAAATATCAAATCAAAAATCTCCAATTGCATCTTATGGCACATATTAATTTAAACAACGACTTGCCGGGTATTAGAGGCCCCATGGCATACCGGCCGGAAACTGCAAAGCCCCTGAATGAACTGGCGGAAATATTACTGCGTGATGACAATAACACGCTGAGCCGCGGCGACAGGGAACTGATTGGAGCTTATGTATCTTACCTCAATGATTGTTTTTTTTGCCAGAACGTGCATGGCGCCATGGCGCAGCATTATATGCAATGCGATATGCATTTCATTGACGGTATAAAACAGGATTTCACCGCTGCCGCTATTTCCGATAAAATGAAATCGCTGCTGGCCATTGCGGCAGCCGTGCAAAAAGGTGGCAAACATGTAACTGCTGCATTGATTGACCAGGCCAAAGAACAGGAAGCCACCGACACGGAGATACATGATACGGTATTGATCGCTGCAGCTTTTTGTATGTTTAACCGGTATGTGGATGGATTGGGCACTTTTGCGCCGCAAGACAGGCAGTTGTATGTTAACCGTGCGCCGCAAAGGGCCGAAGAAGGGTATGCAGGACTGGATTTATATAAATAGTATTTGCATAATTTTGCTGCATGACCATTTTTTCAAAAATCATAGCGGGCGATATTCCTTCTTATAAAATTGCGGAGAATGATAAATGTTATGCTTTCTTGGATATATTTCCATTGGTAAAAGGGCATACATTGGTAATTCCCAAAATTGAAGTGGATAACCTTTTCGATCTTCCTCAGGATTATTTAAGTGAGCTGCTGGTTTTTGCGCAGCCCATTGCCAAGGCCATTGAGCGCTCTTTTCACTGCAACCGCTGCGGGATCAGCGTTGTAGGACTGGAAGTGCCGCATGCGCATATTCACCTGGTGCCTATCAATAGTATGGACGATCTCAATTTTACAAGGGGAAAGCTAAAACTATCGCAGGATGAATTAAAGGAAGCGCAGCAGAAGATATTATCAAACTTAACAAACTCATCAGATAAGTAAGCATTGTCCGTTTTTACTAGTGCTAAGTCAGGCAAATTACCCTTGTATGTTATCGTGAAAAGTGAATGCCATTCGGACGGGGATAAAGGTGAAAGGAAGTGAATAGGCAATAGTGAATAGTGAATTCACCATTCCTCCACTCACTTCTCACGTTTGATGCAGCAGTAACACTTTAATTAACCTAACTTTAAGGTATCACTAAAACCAGGCAAATGAAATGTCTCTTTGTTTTTGGCACTATATTCCTGGTTTTATATTTTGCCTCCTGTGCTAACAATGCAAATACCAACATGCAACAGCAGCAACAAATTACAGAAGAGCTTACTCAAATTACAAAGCTACTCCGCGACAGCAGCTTCGCCTTAGACATGGCAAAAAACCAGGAAGCTGCTTATTACAGGGCAGAGGGCCAACCGGCGCAGGAATTTTTACCTGCCAATGAGGAACCCGGCACCATAGAAAGAAGTGTAAAGGATGAAAAGATCGCAACCAGCATAGCGGCCTTTTATGCACTGGAATGTGCTATTGGTGAATTAATGGAGCAGGAAGGAGGAACGCCGTTGGAGTGGCTGAATAAAATAAAAACGAACCAACTGGATTCTTCCGGAGTGTTACTGGTGAACCGTTTTGCCAATGCTACCTGGAAAGCGGGCCAGCCCTTTCGCGGACTGGAGCGTATTACCCGCGAGGTTTTTATATCACCGGTGTTTTTACCGGAGGCTGAAGTAAAGAAAGATTATGATCAGATATCCGCTGCGGCAGATAAACTGATAGAAGCCATGTGGGGTGTGAAGGATGCATCAAAAGAAAACCAGTTGCAAAAGCTGAAGGCGTTGCTGCAGGACAAATCATTTGCACTGGAGATGGCACAACATATGGAAGCCGCTTATTATACGGCGCAGCAACAGGACGTGCCTGTTTTTGTAAAACCCGGTGAAGATACTGCCACGGTCAGCAAAAACGCGAAAGAAGAAAAGATCGCTACCAATATAGCCGGTTTCTATGCGCTGGAATGCGGACTGAGCTACCTGGCAACGGCACAGCAAAAATTGCCTTCGGTAGTGCTGCAGTCTATAGTAAACGATAGCCTTAATGCAAAATACAAAAAATTGTTTGCACGTTTTGCCAATGCTACCTGGAAAGCGGGCCAGCCCTTCAGGGGGTTAGACAGGATCACCAGGGAAGTGTTTATTCCTTTTGACCTTCTCTCTAAGGAAGAACAGGAAAAAGACTGGGTGCAGGTAAAAGCGGCTGCGGAAAAATTGCTGCAATCGCTTTCTTTGTAACTTTATAACCATAAGCTCCGTTCCCCGGGGTAGTCAAAAATGCTTCGTCTGATTCAACTCCTTTCCATTTTATAGCCCACTCCACTGATGTATATTCCGCTCCAATGTAAATGGCTACTTCGCCTTTATGTGGGTGGAACCAATGATAACCGCTTTTTTGCCATCATAAGTTGTGGCTAAAAGCGGATGCTTTATTTCTTGTTCATCTTTTCTCATTGCTTTTATTTCTTCATAAATTATAATAGTGTAATCAATTGCATTCTTTTCTATCTTTATAGGGCCTACAACGGCAAGAAGGTGAGCAACCTTACGAGGAAAGGCATATCAGTCTATCCAAGGTGAAAGCCTGGTTAAGAAGGCGACTTTAATAAGCCTGATTTTATGTTTATTACATTACAATTTCCGTTGTTTGATTACCGCTTTTTTAAAGCGGATCCCAACAAAACGGAAAGACCCAAATGGCCCGAACCCGGCAGCAATGACCGGGTGCGCTATTTTGGAGAAATTTTAGGCCGAAATAAAAAATACCTCGGCCCGTGGGATGATGAAAAAAAATATTGCAATGCAGGCAGTGTATTGAATTTTTGCGGATTAAAGGACGAGCACTTTTTTAAATCTCTATACAGCGATCCATACCGCGCCAGGATTCTTTTTCGCAGGTTTCAGTCGGACGGCAGATGCATGGCCAAATTTGAAGTGGGTTTCAATGATCAACTGTGCAATAGGGTAGCTGCACAGGCGGCCGGCCAGGAAGTTTCTCCCTTTAATCTTTTTAAACATATCGAACGATATCTGCTCTGTCCTGTAAAAATAAAAATTGGCAGCCGGTTATCAGCATATCTTCCTTTAATTGAAGCGGGAGAAAAATTACGGGATGCCTATTACTGGACTACAACCAAAGGAAAAAAATCTTTCGATGCCAGAGATATACGGCACCAGGCAGAACCCTGTGAACCCGTGCTTTTAATACAGCTTCATGCCGGTGAAATAAATCCGGATCAACTGTTTGCGCAAAAGGTAGATATGCCCTTTCTCAGCAAAGAAGGCATTGAGCTGTACTGCACGCATATTCCTTATACTATCGGGCGAAGAAAGTATCAGCTAAAAACATGGATGATCATTACGGCAGGCGATGAGGCCAACCCTTTATATTCCGGACAATTTCGTGCATACAATCAAACGGTTCGTTACCTGCGGATCAACCTGCTGCGCATACATGTGGAAACATGCATGCAGAAGAAACTCATAGAAACTTTTGGCACTACGGATGAAGCCTATCAAATAAAGGATCCCGCGGTAAGAGACAGACTTTATTTTTACCTGCACAAGATTTTACTCAATTTAACCAATATTCAACGCAATGACCAGCCTCAGACTGCGCTGGTGGAAGCCGCATTCCGGCTGGATGAGTATTATTATGGCTCTATGCGCATCGAAGACCAGGTGAAAGTACTGGATGAATATAAAACCTGGCTGAAAGCATTGGAGCTTAATCCCAAAAATCAACAGGTGCTTGGATATATACAGAAGAATACCGAAGACCTCCGGGATCAGCAAAAGCAGAAACCCGAAAATTGTGTTGTTTTTATTTCCTATAACCATGCAGATGAAGCAACCGCCGCCTTGCTGAAAGATAAGCTGGAACAGGAGCGCATAACGGTTATCCTTGATTCGGCTTCCATGCAGGCTGGTACGGCTATAAAGGATTTTATCAGTAAAAGTATACTCATGTCACATGCTATACTTTCAGTGGTTTCCGTAAACAGCCTTACATCGGGTTGGGTAGGAGTAGAAACGATAAACGCTATGTTTATAAAAGACTTTTTTCCTGACAAGAAATTTATTGCCTGTTGCCTTGATGTCAATTTTATGGAGGACGATTTTACGGAAAAAGCCAATAAGAAAATTGATCAGCGGATTACAGCAATAAAGGAACTCGCCAGGTCACGGTCAGATAACGCATTGCGTTCAACCGATATAGATGACGAATGGAGGCGCCTGGAAAGCCTTCGTTTGAAATTGCCGGATATAATAACACATCTGAAGAATGATCTGGGTATTGACATAATGGCAAAAAACATCAATGCTAATTTTCCTAAAATCCTGGAAGCGATAAGAAATTAGAACAGTTATAAGGCAGTAGAACCAGTTGCAGCATTTTAAGACAGCTATTGCATTTCCTTTATATTTTGCTTACTTTTCTATTGGCCATACCGGTAACATTATTCCGTACCCCTGATTTAATGTTCGATGAATGTACCGATGTATGTATTACAGTTTACACAGGATGGTTAATGCTCAAAAATCTATTCCCATGCGTTTCACGTCACTCTTTCAACTGGAAGAAAATTTACTTCAAACCGGAAATAACGGTGAATATGCTTTTAATAAAATCTCAATTCCTGTTAAAGGAGAAGATATTGTTTTAAACGGTATGCTTACTACGGCTAAAAACCGTTCAAAATATTATTATGCAGTGGAGCATCCCAAACAAAGGATCGTTGTGCATTTTACGGCAGGGCAGCTTCGTTCCGACCTGTCGGCGCTTACCAGGGATAATTATCATGTTTCTGTAGCTTTTGTAATTGGCAGAAATGGTATGATCTACCAGTTGTTTTCTTCAAAATACTGGTCGGGCCATATTGGCAAAGGTATCGGCAATGAAGGAACGGGTAATGCGCAGGACAAATGCACAATAGGGATAGAATTATCGAACTATGGTTATTTAACTCAACGCAATGGCAATCTCGAAACTTATTATTCCAGGCAAAGAGATGCGCAGGGCCGGGAAGGTCCGGCTGATGTATATTGTTCATTGGATGAACTGGCGGCCTATCAAAAAATTGAAACAGCTTTCCGCGGGCAATCCTATTATGCTTCGTTTGCCGGCGAACAAATGGAAAGCCTGGTGATACTGCTACGCTATCTTACTGCACAATATAATATTCCACGGGCTTTCATGCCAGAACCTAAACGGTACCAGGCTACGGAAGAGGTGCTTTCATTTAAAGGCATCGTGTCACATATTAACTACCGTCCAACCGGTAAATGGGATATTGGTCCCGCATTCGACTGGAACACCCTCATCGCTGATGTTCAGGCGCCCGTATTTGAACCCCGGTTTGCAAAACCGGAACCAGAACCGAAAAGCATACTTGAAAACGCAGATATGGAACTGAATTCAGAGGAACAGTTAGACGCATTTTTGCCTGAGCCAATGGATGCCGCCCGTGAAGATGAGCCCTATGAGGAAATACCTCACTTTGAAACGAATAAATAAAACGTAGTTATTCCGATTGAGCTTTGCCGTAATGCTATAATGCCGGATTTTTCTTTTAGATTAAACAGGAGTGAAAGTTAAAATTGCAAAAATGTCTTTAGATGTAAATACTACCGCTTCACGTATTAAGGAAAGATTAGACAGGATGGATAAAAAAAGCGCCGCAGCATTGTGCGAAGAACTGATCCTATCCTTGTACGGGTCGGACGATGCATTTCCATCAGCCGAAGGCGAAAAGATATTGCAGTACCTGCGCAATAAAAGAATGTTTACACAAATGCAGCGGGTAGCAGATGCGCTCATTCAAACGGGCAGGGATACATTTACTATACAGCGACAATATGCGCAGTCGCTGATTGACCAGGGAAATTATACGGCTGCCCTGGCTGTGTTAAACCAGTTGATCGCTGAAACAGGCAAAGCGGATAATAAAAATGCAAAAGCCGCAAAAGAAAATATGGAATCAAGGGGCTTGCTTGGGCGGGTATATAAACAGTTATATGTTAATGCAAACAATAATAGTGTACGTAAGGCAGATTTTATCCGGCGGGCCATTGATGCTTATAAGGCGGTGTATAATGCTGCTCCCGGAACCGCTTTATGGCATGGCATTAACGTAGTAGCGCTTGTGCAGCGGGCAAAATCAGACGGTATAGAAGACCCCGCGTGGCCCAATGATCAGGAACTTGCCCAATCTATACTTACGCTAATTCAGCAAAGGTATGATGACCGGGAAGCCACGATATGGCAATTTGCCACGGCCTGCGAAGCATGCGTTGCGCTGCAAAAGCCGAAGGAAGCTATGCATTGGTTAAGCGGCTACCTGCGCATGCCCAACGTGGATGCTTTTGAAGTGGCAAGTATGCTAAGACAAATGAAAGAGATCTGGCGGTTAAACATGCATTCGGAAATGGGTCAAATGATCCTTCCCCTGCTACAGGCTGAACTGCTGAAGCGGGAAGGAGGTAGCTTTACAATAGATACAGGCATGTTGCAGGAGCAGGCCGAAATGGAAACGCATATTACCACTGCGTATGCAGGTATTAAGGGAAAGTCCTCATCCAATAAACAGATACCAAAATTAGAAAAGATCTTTGGAGAAGATTCCTTTAACACTTACAGGTGGTATATGACGGGCGCCAGCCGTTGTATGGCTATTGCCAGGATAGGCAGGGATGCTACCAAAGGATTTGGCACCGGCTTTTTGGTAAAAGGCACCGATTTGCATGAAAGCCTGGGAGAGGAGTTGTTGTTGATAACCAATGCGCATGTAGTAAGCAATGATGCCGCGGAAAAAGCGCTCCATCCCGATGAGGCCATAGTAACTTTTGAAGTGTTAGACAAAGGCGCTGCCGAACTTCGGATCTCAGAATTAATATGGTCATCGCCCAGCAGTTTATTAGATGCTTCCGTATTGCGTTTTGATAAGGAAAGCCTTGCTATAGTGAAAGCATTAACGAAGGATATTAGCTTTTATCCGTTGGCTAAAAGGTTGCCTGCTATTCAAACTGATGCGCCGGTGGAGGAACGGATTTATATTATTGGCCACCCGGCAGGCGGCACGCTGCAGTTATCTTTCCAGGATAATTTGTTACTGGATTATGAAGATCCCCGCATTCATTACCGTACGCCCACAACGGGTGGTAGCTCGGGCAGCCCGGTGTTTAATCAGCAGTGGGAGCTGATAGGATTGCATCATGCCGGAAGCGAAGAAATGCCCAGGCTGCATGGCAAACCCGGAACATACCAGGCCAATGAAGGCATGTGGATACAGGCTATTAAAAATGCGATCACATTATAGAACACAGATCATGCGAATACCGGAATCAGTGTTTTCGCCACAATCCGTGTTCTATATTCTTGCCATTTTAAAAAACATTTTCTTTCAGATCCACTTCTTTGATCTTCGCCTTTATGATAGCGTAAGTAATTTTTGAGAACGGGTTGTTGCCACTATCCTGTAAAGCATCTATTTCACTCATGCCATCGGGCGCCAGAATACCAAATCCGGAATAGTAAACAGGGTTGGCGCTGAGGATGGTGTCATAATCCGTTTTACGGGCCATTACCCATAATCCCGGGTTCAGGCAGCTTACTTTAACGGTTGACAAGTCGCCGCCCAATTCTTCCTTTCCCGCCTGGGTAAAACTTAATTTTACTGCCTGGCTTTGAAAAAGTATCTCAGGTTCTTTATCAAAAAGATTATCCAGCATGCCTGCAATGGAATTAACAGCTACTTCTGTAATGCCGCCGAATCCTATTAAAGACATAAGGTTTTTTGCGGAGTCGGATTTTGCAAAGGAAAATATCTTCTGCCACCATTTCGGCTCATCGTGCTTAACTACGTTTAATGAAATTTGTCCTACGCCACCCGGTAATGAAATGGGTTTATTTCCTAAAGCGGTTTCCGTGCTTTGTTTAAAATCCTTAGGTTCTGCTCTTTTTCTTTTCACTTCATTATATAGGTCCAGCCCGCCGTTAATGCAATAAAAGAGTTTTTCCAGTCCTGTAATTTTGTGTTCCTGTCCTACCTTTAATTGTAAAGTAGCTTTTGTTTTAGGATCAATGTTTTCATTGGAGCCGATTTTAAAGCCCTCAAAGTCGAGCAGCATATTAATGTCGGGTTTTTCCGTTCCCTTTAGTTTGGGCACTACTTCGGTAGTATTGAGCACCCTTTTATCACCGTCTGACAATTGCAAAAGAATGAACTGGTTAGATGCTTCATCAGCGCTTTCCAAAAATGATTTAGGCTGATTTCCTTCCTGCAGGTTTTGTTCCCAGGCTGCCTGGTTAAAAAGAGACCCGCTTTTTGATTGAAAAATGGGCATAGATAAAAGTTTACAGTGTAAAAAATAGAGCGGTATTTATTCTGAGGCGCTGTATCTTTCTGTGGCGGCTTTATTATTTTTAGGGTGGATGCTTTCGCAGATGCCGGATAAAAGGATTTCAGTCAGTATAGTAATATTGGAGTGTATATTTTCGCAGAGCAGGAATGTGAATTAACAGGAGCAATATGACATAGTGAATATAATAAAAATTAAATTACCATAGAAGTATATTTAACAGGTGGATAGTACGACAGATTGCCAGTGCAGTTCTTTGTCGGACTTGCTGGTTACTGGCTTTTACTTCCTTTTGATTATCCTACTATCTTTCCATCTTTCATATGCAAAACCCGGTCGCTCATTTTTGCCAGTTCCTCATTATGCGTTACAATTAGAAATGTTTGCCGGTAACTATCGCGCAACTGAACAAACAAGCGGTGTAATTCCCTTGCATTCTTAGAATCAAGGTTACCTGTTGGCTCATCGGCAAATACAATGTCGGGCTCATTTATAAGAGCCCGGGCCACGGCAACGCGCTGTTGTTCGCCCCCCGAAAGTGCGGAGGGTTTATGCTCCATACGGTCTTTTAGACCCAGTGTCTCCAATAATGCTTTCGCCCTGGTCTCTGTTTCTTTCTTCTTTTTATCCGAAAGCCATCCCGGTATACATACATTTTCGAAAGCGCTGAATTCGGGCAGGAGATGGTGAAACTGGAACACAAAGCCCATGTGCCGGTTCCGGAAACCTGCCAATTTTTTGCCATTAAGCAAATCCAGCCGCTGGTCCTGCAAGCTGATCTCTCCACTGTCTGCCTGATCAAGAGTACCGATAATGTGTAATAAAGTACTTTTTCCGGCACCGGAGGAGCCGGCAATACTCACAATTTCGCCACGTTGTATATTAAGGCTTACCCCTTTAAGCACCTGAAGGTTGCCATATGATTTTATTATATTTTTTACAGATAACATGTATAATGGCTTATTTAAAACTGAAAATTAGTCATTACCCACACACTTAACAAAAGCAACCGCAATAATTACCCCCTGTAATCGTTCAATTTTGCCCATTCGGATAAGTGAATTTGGAAATTACGTGCTAAACTTTACTTTTGCGGAAAAATTGGCCGTAAAACCTTCTTTTAAAAAGAGGGCAACGGCCATGAAAAGCAAAATCTGATCATCGTTTAAAAAAATAATAAATGTTCTGGACACTTGAACTTGCATCCTATCTTGAAGACGCTCCGTGGCCCGCTACCAAAGATGAATTGATTGATTATACCATCCGTAGTGGCGCACCTATAGAAGTAATTGAAAATCTGCAGGAGCTGGAAGATGAAGGTGAGATATATGAAGGTATTGATGATATATGGCCGGATTATCCTTCGCAGGAAGATTTCTTTTTTAATGAAGATGAATATTAAGGCAAGCGAATTGCCCGTCATATGCGATATGTAAGGAGCACAGTTGCCTGCATTTGTATAATACTTAACCGTTCTTAACAAGAGCGGTTTTTTTATGCCGGTACCGAATTGCGGTTGCTCATATCTTGCAGGAATGGTGAAGACTTTTCATTTTCCGGTCAATCTCCGGGCCCGCATTAGCTGATACTAAAAGAGTTATGAACGGACTCTTAAAAGCGTTACAAAAAATGTGAATAAAAAAGAACAGGCATAGGTTTATTTAGTAAATTTACTAACCCTAAATTCCTTAACGATGAGTTTTGTAAACAACCCTGAAGTGTTTCAAGCGCACTCTCCAAAAATTGCTTATACTCGACCATATTCCCCCTCCTGTTCTTTTCATGAATATAAAGATCAAATCATCGCCTATTTTTCCGATAGATCTTCTAATGGAGCATACCAGTGGGATACAGAAAAGCTTAAAAATCGTTTTGAAGCTGCCTGTACGCAAGTCGAAAGACTTATTCTATTGCAGAAAGAAGATTAAGTACGGCCGAAATATATCCCTATAACCTGCACAGTTCCGGGCTATTTTTGTCTGTACTCTATTTTTTCCTCCGATTTCCCGGTCGTGATATTATTATCTGCTTCAACAGCCGGGCAAGCGCTTCCTGAATCGGATTTATGCGTAAATTGAAGCCATTGAATATATTATTTTTACATTTAATATTCTTATATGAAATGGCCGGTAGAAAAGCGGACGATTGTTATGGTGTTATTAGCCATTCTGGTGCTGGCATTGATTAATAATTTTGTAAGCAGGCAGCAATATAATGACCTTACAAAAAATATATCTTCCATTTATAAAGACAGGCTTATACCTGCCAGTTATATTTTTCAGATGAACGGGCTTCTTTACCAAAAGCAGCTATTGCTGCAAGCCATGCCGGCAGAAGCTGCATCAGCACAGTTGAATCAGCACAATGCTGAGATATCGCGTATTATAGAAGCATATGAAGCTACTTACCTTACCAAAGAAGAGAAGCAGCAATGGGAAAGCTTCAGGCAACACCTCAAGGATTATAACGAAGCTGAAGGCTTATACAGTTCATCCGTTGAATATACACATAAGAATAACCTGCAATTAAGTTTTGATAAGGCACTTCAATCTTTAAAGCAATTAAATGAAACTCAAACCAGTGAAGGCATGCGACTCCAAAACGAGTCAAAGTCCATCATTAACAGCACAATAATCCAGGCTTATCTCGAAGTCTCTTTTCTTTTTATTCTTGGTATTATAGGATTAATGCTGCTAACCGCTTCAGAAAAAGTGGTTTATCCGGTTTCGCACAGGTATCTTCATAATTAGGGCTTGCCCAATAACTTAAAAACATGCAAATAGGGTGTAGTTGTATCTTTTGGGAATAAACAACGGAACAAATGCAAGGAAAAACGACAGAGCACTGCTGGTATCCCGGTATAATAAGTCTTTCAAATCAGCCGAAAGTTGCCCACCCCTTAATGGTGGTATTATGCTGGGAGCAGTCATAATCAAAAATATGCTCAAGCTTTCCGATCGCGATACCGTACAACAGATACAGGAAAATGTGTTCATGCAATATTTTCTGGATTATTCGAACCATCATTTTGATAAGCAAAGCCCTGAAAAAAATAATAGTGGCACCCATGAATATTTCTTGCAGATTCCTCCATGGTTCAAACAATAAAAGTTATTCTAATATCCTTTTCCACTTTACCGTTTCTGCAAATTCTTTTATGATATGGTTTCTGTGCGTAAGCAATTTTTTCAAATAGTTGGATAGTATAAGTTTGTCGGCCAATTTGCCAGCGAATCCAAAAGGAGATTGAAATTTAAAGATGTCCCGCATTACAATTTTGTCGTATTGCTTTTCAAAATAATGATCGTGAACAATAAATTTGAAAGGCCCTTTTAGTTGTTCATCTCTAAAATGAAATGGCCTGTGAAAAGCTGTTATTTTTGAGGTCAGTTTTTGTTTGATTCCAAAATGTGTAGCTTGCCAGGTTACAAATTCGTCAATATTTATCAATCCGCCTGTTTTTCCATCAATTGCTTTTTCGTTCGTTTTTGCAGTGGAAATCTGGTGCAGGTCAATACTTCTTGACAAATCAAAGCAAATTTCAATCTCAGATTTAATATGTGTTTCTAATTCAATTACTGGCATTTTGCTTGTCTTTCTGATGAAGCTCGTTTAGGGTTTGGTTTTTTTTGGCGCTTGGTTCGTGAAAGGGCAGGGCTTTAGGTGCTGGGCGTTACAGTGATTAGCCCTTAAATATACTTTACCTTATCCGGATTTTTTAAAACATTGCGAAAGCGTATCAACAGGTCATGAACAGGTATATTTTTATTGGCTATTGTATTTATCGGAAAATGATTTTATAGCATAAAAAGAGGTATCAGGCGCTTCAATGGTTAAATTGTGTGCTGTAAGTATATTCATTGCTATAAATGATTTTGCGGCAGACCTGTTTTCCTGAATTGGGTTTATTGCTTCAGCCTTTTCTCAAAACATACACTGTTTTCAATGCCTTCATACTGTCCGTAATTTGGAATAATACTGTATCCATTCTTTTGGTACAGCGCAATGGCTTCCGGTTGTTTTTTTCCTGTTTCCAATATGCACTTTTCGCAGCGCAATTCGGTTGCCCATATTTCTAATTCACGCAATACTTTACTGGCAATGCCTTTTCCCCTGCTGTCTGGCGAGGTATACATTCGTTTTACTTCCATGATATTTAGGCTATATGCTTTTAACGCACCGCAGGCAACTGGTTTATCGTTTTCATACGCAATAACTACATACTTGATTTTGTCAATGGTATTGAACTGCGCGTAAAATGAATGATCCGTCCCGTCCCTTTCGGTTAAATCCGCATCAAGATGTTTTACGAGTTCAATAAAGTCCCTATGGTTTGAATCGGTTCTTATTATCATCAATGAGCCTTAATTCATAAAAGTCTTTTCGCCTGTCTTTCAAATTTCTTACGCTGCCATAGCTGTGCAGTTCATCTAATAGCGAAAGATCAACTCCCGCTATCAGTATCATTTCTGTATTGGCTGTGGCTTCACTGATAATGCAGTTGGAAGGAAAGGTGAAATCGCTTGGCGTAAATACCGCTGCCTGCGAATATTGAATATCCATGTTCTCCACTTTGGGCAGATTGCCCACACTACCGGTAATGGCTACGTAACACTCATTTTCTATGGCGCGTGCCTGCGAACAAAGCCGCACACGCATATAAGCATTTTGCGTATCGGTAAGGAACGGAACAAATAATATCTGCATTCCTTCTTCGCTCAATAACCTGGGCAACTCCGGAAATTCTACATCATAACATATCAGTATGCCAATTTTGCCGGCATCGGTATCAAATACTTTCACACTATTGCCACCCTTTATTCCCCAGTGTTTGGCTTCATCGGGTGTGATGTGTATTTTTTCGTACTGGTCAACAGCGCCATTGCGGTGACATAAAAAGCCAATATTTTTCAGAGACTCTCCTTCTATGCTGGGCAGGCTGCCGGTAATGATATTTACATTATAACGGATGGCCAGTTCCTGGAAACGTACTTTGATCTCCGGTGTATATTGGGCCAGTGATCGCATGGCTTCTGCTTCCGGCATTTCGTTGAAACCCGCCAGCAGCGGGCCGTTGAATAATTCCGGGAACAGGGCGAAATCACTTTTGTATGCAGAAACAGAGTCAACAAAATATTCTGCCTGGCGAAACAACTCATCTAAATTATTGTAGGGCCGCATTTGCCATTGTATTAATCCCAGCCGCACAAATGTTTTTACATTGAACAGGTGTTTGGGATCGGGAACATAATATACATTGAACCATTGCAGCAGGGTAGCAAATTCTTTGCTTTGCTCATCTTCCGGCAAATAGTTGTGCAGCACTTTTACTACATGAAAATCATTAGCAAGCTGAAAGCTCAGTACCGGGTCATATATTTCTTTGCTTTTTACTTTCACTATGTATTCCTTAGGACTTAATTGATCCGCGTATTCATGATACATTGGCAATCGTCCGCCAAATACGATCGCTCTCAGATTCAGGTTCTCGCAAAGATCTTTGCGGGCATCATATAATCTTCTGCCCAGCCGCAGTCCGCGGTAATCGGGGTGAATGAATACCTCTATGCCATACAATACATCTCCTTTAGGGTCGTGTGTATTGAATGTGTAATTGCCGGTGATTTGTTTATAGGTATGATTGTCTCCAAATCTTTTGTAATCTACAATGATGGATAATCCACAGCCTACCACAACGCCATCCGCTTTGATCACAATTTGTCCTTCAGGGAATTTTTCGATGAGTCTTTCAATAGCGCCCGGACTCCAGTAGCCGCCCTGCCAGCCACCATACGAAGCTTTCATTGCTTCCAGCAGTTGCCTGTAGTCTTCAAAACGCAGCCCCCCTATTTCTATTTGCTCTATATTCATTTTTTATACTTTTCTTAGGTAGAACTTCTGTAATATAAATTATTCCTTTTGTTTTAATATTCGCTCGTATAAAATTACTTCGTTTCGTAAAGGTTGCCTAAAGAAAGCATAAGATATAATAGGCGCGATTTTTATTTTTCGGTTTGGTTTTCATTCCAGTAATAGCTGTCGGGGCGTATTCTTTTGCCAAATACAGCCGTGCCTACCCTTACCATTGTGGCGCCTTCGGAAATGGCCGTTTCCAGGTCGCCGCTCATTCCCATCGAAAGCTCGTCCATAGCAACATTGGCCAGGTTTAAGCCGGTAATTTGCTTTTGAATGTTTTTGAGCGATTGAAAACACTTCCTGACCTTTTCGGTTTCCGCGCTAAAAATACCAATCGTCATTAATCCTTTAATCCGGATGGCGTCCATTGCGGCTATTGCTTTAACCAGTTCAACAGCGTTTTCGGGCGCTACGCCAAACTTACTTTCTTCAGCGGAGGTATTAACCTGTATCAAAACAGCCATGCTCCTGCCTTCGTATTGGAGGCGCTGGTTGAGTTTTTGAGCCAGTTCCAGCCGGTCAACAGATTGGATGCAATCTGCATATTTAAGTACTTCTTTTATTTTGTTGGTTTGCAGATGCCCGATAAAATGGGTTTCGTGTGGGGTATCTTTTAGTGCTTCAAATTTTTCTTTCAGCTCCTGCACTTTGTTTTCGCCAATCAGGGTTTCGCCTTGTTTCAAAGCGATTTTAATATTTTCGGCAGATACGGTTTTGGTAGCAAGTAACAGCTTTACCGAACCTTCATCTCTGCCGCATTGATCGCAGGCGGATTTAATGCGCTGTTTAATGATCGCAAGGTTTTCAATAATCATGCTCATATTAATACAAAGGTGCCGATTAATTGAATGCTGCTTTGCTTTTATCCGCATCTGTATTTATCCGTAGCCGGAGACTGAACTTCCTTGCAATCTTAAAGGATCAGCCCCATTTCCTTCATCCAGTGCACACATCTGCCAAACCATTCATCAAAGGAGGGAGTGGTTAAAAAACCGTGTTCACCCTTTGCATAAATGTGTATTCCCACCGGCACGCCACTGCGCTGTAATGCATTATAAAAAGAAAGACTGTTGGCTACCGGAACTACTGAATCGGCATTGGAATGTACTAAAAAAGAGGGTGGCGTAGTTTTGTCAACCTGCAATTCATTTGAATAGAGGCGGATTTGTTTTTCCGTGGGAGCATCTCCCAGTAAGTTGTTTCGTGATCCTGTATGTCCTATGCTATCTGTAAAACTAATTACCGGGTTAATCAGAAGCATGAAGTCCGGACGAAGACTCACGCCTTTTGTATTTTCAATTAAGGCTCCACGGTAATGCGTACCTGCTGAGGCAGCCAGGTGTCCTCCTGCTGAAAAGCCCATGATGCCGATCTTTTGCGGATCAATATTCCATTCAACGGCTTTTTGCCGAACCAGTTGAATGGCCCTTTGTGCATCCTGCAATGGTCCGATGGATCTGTCTTTCATGGTTTTACCGGAAGGCAGCCTGTATTTCAAAACAAAAGCGGTTACGCCCAGTTTGTTGAAAGTTCTGGCTACATCTGTTCCTTCTCGTTTTGTAAGCAACACATGGTAGCCGCCTCCGGGGCAAATGATAACTGCAGTGCCGTTTGCTTTATCTTTTGGTGGAAGAAAAACAGTAAGCGTTGGAATGGATACGTTGAATGTGAGTGAATCTACCAGTTCATTCGCTTTTCTGTTTTCTTCATTTGGGGCGCCTGTTGAATTGGGAATCTTTCCGGCGTACAAAGGAATTTCCTGTTGTGCAAAACAACAGTTCCCTGTTAGTATAAAAAGTAAAGCAAGACGGTATATCATATTGGCACTGAATAAATTTTATTTGAGAATAGCATTTTTATATCAATCTGCAACTTCCCAATGTCCACCCTTTGCAGGACCAACACGGGTGAGTTTTTTAGACTGGACTAATTTCTTTATATTTTCCGCTACATTTGTTGGAGCTATGCCTACAAGCTTCGATAGTTCTGTGTTGGTTATCTTCTGATTGTCTTTTATAGCATTAATAATTCTTTGTTGGTTTGGAGAAAGTTTTTCACTCACGTTTACGATGTTCGTTCCTGTTTTTTTGCCGGGTATAAGATAAAGACACATGCAAACCATTGGGAATTTTTGTTTTAAACTAATATTCCCTGCAACCTGTAGCCCGTCAGCATCTCAAAATTCACTATTCACTATTCACCTTTCCCCTACAGCAAATCCCACTTCTTCCTTGGCTTTCTGGAAAGCAGGCCATTGGCTTCCCTGTCGCCAACAAACTTTTCTTTGTCTGCATTCCACTGAAGCGGTCTTCCGAGCCGGTAAGAAATTAATCCCAGGTGCATGGGCAATGTCATTTCGCGGGCATAAGCGAGGTTCGATTCGGGCTGCGATCTTGATTTCACCGCATCCACAAAATTTTGCTGGTGACCGGGTGACCGCGGTATACTTTTCGGTATTTCGGGAATGTCGGTAACGGTTTCGCCGTTGATGGTAATTTCCATTGAGCCATAATCGCAGATCAGTGTTCCTTTATCTCCTTCAAAGAAAGCACCAATGCCTCGCTTAGCCGCTCCCGGTACATCGGGTGGCTCGGTTGTCCAGTGTATTTTTAATCCATCAAATTCATAATCTACATTTATCCATTTGGGTGCGTCTGCTATGCCGGTTGGCGCTTCTCCTTTGGAGCTGATGCTTTTCAATCCTTTGGGCTGTATGGACCAGAATACGATATCCGCAATATGGCACCAGAAATCTGCAAACACGCCGCCGGAATAATCTAAAAAATAACGATAGGTGAAATGACATTTCGCAGGAATATAATCCACATAGGGAGCGGGTCCGAGCCACATATCCCAATTGAGCGTGGACGGTACAGGTTCGGGTGATGGTGAGCCCAGATCGGGAGGCGCACCGGTTTTCCACAAACGAACCGTATGTACTTTTCCTATAGCGCCCGATCGGATGATCTCTACCACGCGGTGAAAATTATCTCCGGCATGGATCTGGTTGCCGAGCTGAAATATCCTGTTGTATTTTGTTGCGTTTTTGAGCATCGTATTTCCTTCCTTTACATCATACGAAAGCGGCTTTTCGCCATACACATCTTTGCCCGCCTGGAATGCCAGGGAAGCAATGGTGGCATGCCAATGATCCGGCGTTGCACAGGTAATGGCATCAATATCTTTCCTGTCGAGAATATGCCGGAAGTCGCCATAGGTTTGTGCCTTTGTTCCGGGCTGAAGTTCCTGCAGGGTTTTCAGTGTACTGCCTAAGTGTAATTCATCCACATCGCAAAGCGCAACAATGTCCACTTCGGGAATATTGGCAAACCATTTCATATGATTGTTGCCCATGCCACCCAGGCCAATATGCGCGATACGCAACTTGTCGCTGGGCGCAGCTTTACTGTACAACGAAGGCAAAATGGCGAAGCCCGCGGCGCCTATTCCCACTGTTTTAATGAATTTTCTGCGGCTGAAATTGTGGCTCATACAAGTATTTTAGAAATAAGGAAAGATGAAAATTTCTTTAAACTTAAGAAAGAAATAGTTATCATCATTTTTTATCCGTGATAAATCTGCTATAACCCTGGCTAAGGTTACCGAATGGTGCTTGTTCATTTTAAAAGTTGAGCATTTAAAAGATGTATTTCTTTTTTGCTTGCCCAAAAAAGAAACAAAAAAAGGCACACGAAAACGATTACTGCCCGTTTTCGTGCTTGTTCCCTGAGGCAGCTTTTGTACTGCTGTGACCTCACCGACAGGAAGTCTATTGCAGGCATCTGGTTCAATCAGTTTGTTCAAATCGGTTCATTACCGGGACAAGGCTTATAGCAACAATTGTTCAGACAAAGTCGCTTTGCATAAAAGTTTTCACGGTTTAAACGACTAATTCTATAAGTTTTTCCAATCTATTTCACCACTTTTATCACCCCTTTCATGGTTTGCCAGTGGCCCGGAAAAGAACAAATGAAAGGATAATCTCCGGGTTTATCGGGCACTGTAAAATCCAGCCTGAAATTTTTACCGCTGTTCACCAATGGCGTTGCAAAAAGCACTTCGGGTATTTTGGGTACAAAGCTTTTTTCATAACCATCTTTCTGCGCTGCCATGGCTTCTGCTGCCTTACCTACTTTTTCGGAACTGCCCGGTTTTATAATTACAACATTATGCGGCATCCCGTCTGCATTTTCAAAAATCAACGCAACCTCGGCCCCTGCGGTAACAGTGATGGACGTTTTATCAAAGGCCATCCTGGCAGGTACCGCAGTTAAACGGATCACTGTTTTTCCGGGAATGGAAATTGTTGCGGGTTTTGTTTCTTCAACAGGCGCTTGAATGGTTTTTCTGAAATTATTTACGGCTATTACATCTTTTAATTCGTTGTAGTCTTTTTCTGTGAGGGCTTTGTAACCATATTTTGGCCATGCAGGATCATCGGTGATAAAGCCGGGAACCTGTAATTCCTTTTTGTTGGAAAGTGAGCCTAAGAGGTAACTGGCTTTTGCGGGTTCGTTGGCCAAAAAGTTCTTATCTTTTTTAAACATAGCCATCCACACAGGCTCTAAATGCCTGAAAGACTCTTTTAAGGCATAGTCAATATAATAGTCAACCGGCATTGTTGTTGTTGCCAGCAAAGCGTTTAATGCATCTTCCGTATTATAATGACTTAATGATATAATGGCCTGCAATCTTACTTTAGCCGAACTGTCCTGCGATAAGTTAATCAATTTGTTTTCTGCATCTTTTATATCAGTTCTCCAGTAAAATAAAACTCTTGCAGCGGCAGTTCTTATATACTGATCTTTGCTTTTCAATAATTCATTCAGCAATTTTTCATTAGGACGATTGAATTGCTGGTATACCCATAGCGCTTCCAATTTGTTTTGTTCGTACTCCTTATCATTATGATCAAGACCAGCAATCCATTTCTCTAAAGCGGGAATAACCGTTTCGGCAGGCAGTTGCCTGAGCTGTGTCCTGGTTGTGTATCTGTGCCTGTCTTCGTACACTTTAAGTTGATCAAGTAATTGTTCTAAGGAAAGTTTCGTAAGATCTACCGGTGTTAATAATTTTTTATGCTTATACGTCAGCCGCCATATTCTTCCATGTGTATGATCCCTTAGCGGTTCACGCAAAGCTCTTTCACCATGATTAATGATTGGATTGTACCAGTCTACTATATACAATGCACCATCAGGGCCAAACCGCAGATCAACCGGGCGGAAATTCGGATCTGTGGATTGCAGTAACGGTTCTGTTTCATGGGCGATGATACCACTGCCATCTTCGTGTATACGGTGCTGTTTGATGCCCTGAAAGCCAATGAAAGTGTTGAACAGCACATTGCCCTGTACTTCATCCGGGAACTGCCTGCTTGAAATGATTTCAGTACCACAGGTTTTGGGTTTGGCAGCGGATGTTAAAAAATCCTTCATGCCTGTGTGTTTTACAGGATAAGTGCTGGCAACAGAAAGTGGCGGAGCGAAATAGTTCATCCCTGTAGAAACATCACTTATAATTTGCGTTCCGTTCCGCAAAAAAACATGCCCCCAGGGATTGGCATAGGGATAGGAAACATATGGTTCTAATTTTTGGGTAAGTGGATCAAAACGCCATGTAATGCCATAGTCTCCCCGTTGTGGACCATAAGGCGTTTCCACCTGCGAATGCAGGAAAGTGCCGGTATGCCAGTACAATCCGCCATCGGGGCCCCAGGTATACGTATCTATGGAATGATGCACGTCTTCTGTTCCAAATCCATGCAGAATAATTTCTTTCTCATCTGCTTTTCCATCACCATCTGTATCCTTCATAAACAAAATATTCGGTGGCTGCGATACATAAATTCCTCCTTTGCCCAGTTCCATGCTGGTTGGCATGTATAAGCTGTCAGCAAAAATGGTTTCTTTATCAGCCGTCCCATCGCCATTGGTATCTTCCAGGATAACAATTTTATCATTGGGTTGAGCGCCCGGCAGATATTGAGGGTAGGAAGCCATATCTGCAACCCATAGCCTGCCTTGCGGATCGAATGTTATTTTTACCGGGTTGCTGATAGAAAAGTCAATTTCGGAGGCAAAAAGATTGATCTCATATCCTTCAGGCAAAATAAACTGGTCGGTGGATGGCTTTTTAAGAGCCGCTTTATCTATGGGGGTATACTGAATGGTATCATTTAATATTTTACCAGCGCTCACATAGTTATTTGCGTCATCGGCTTTGCTTTGCGCCCATACAATACTATCAAGGCGCGTAACCATATTGTTTAATTTAGCCAGTTCACCGGGGTAGGAGATAGGCCCGCCAGGTGGCTGAACCCAGGGTTCTTTGCGCCTGCCTACAATGTATTCGCTGTTCACGGCCCTGTATAAATAAAAGAACTGCTGGTTTTTTTGATCAATTATTTTTTTGAGCGTGATGGTATGACTGTCGGCCGCCCATGTAGCAGCAGGTAGCGCCAGTGATCTGGCTATTATTTCACTCACCGCTTTATACCCTTTATCATTGAGGTGAATGCCGTTAATGGTTACAGAGTCAGTGCCTGACTGTAATTCTTTTGTGGGCTCAAAAAGGTTGATGAGAGGGATGTTTAAGCTTTTAGCCACCTCCTGCATGCCATTGGTATACAATTGTAAATTTTGATTGTGGTCTGCACCATCGGGTAAAAGCCCGCCCAGGTTTTCATGAGCAATAGGTGAAACAAGAATGATTTCAGGGGGTGTTTTTTCATTGTATTTTTGCTGCTGCAGGTGCTGCAGAAAACCGGAAAGCTGTTGCTTGAAACTTTCAAGACTATCCGGTCCATTGAAGGCTTCATTGAGTCCGTAACAGGCAAAGATGATATCAGCTTTTTGTTTTGCCAGGTACTCATCCTGTGAAGGGAAATTTAACGGGCGGGATTGCATATTGATTTCGTCAGCGCTCCATCCCAGGTTCCTTACGGTAAGATTCCGATCGGGAAAGCTTTTATACAATAAGGGTTCAAAATAATTGTAGTTCTGCAATCTTTCTGCAAAAGTATTTCCTATAAAAACAATGTGGCTGTTTTGGCCGGGATCCAGTTGATGAACCACGCTCACTTTTGTGGAACAGGAAGACAAAAGGAAAAAAAAGAAAAGCCATACAGGAGAATAACGATGAAGGGAAAGCTTTTTTATCATGATAACACTGTATTTAATTTGAAAGATTTTGCATAGGGCATTGGCATATTAATAAAAAGAAAAGGAAATGGACACCTCACAATAATAAAAAATGAATATACGGTTTGTGTGGAATTCCATCTCCTTTTCCCATTAGCCTCTGTTCATTGTTTTACCAATCCTTGTTTTGTTCCAGGTTAGGATTTTTTTCCAACTCCCTTTGTGGAATCGGCATAAAGTACATTTTTTCCTGGAATACACAGGGCACTCCGTCAACAGGTTTTACTTCATATGTATATGAGCCGTTATCGTGTTTGGTTATATACATGGCTCCAAATTGTTTTCCGTTCAATACCGATACTGCAGTTTTCCACCTTCTCAGGTCCCAGTATCTTTTTTGCTCGAAGCCTAATTCAATATATCTTTCATGTCTTATTTTTTCACGCATTTGTTCTTTTGTAAGTCCTGCAGGCAATTGATACGGACTGAGCCCGGCTCTTTCACGAATTTTTTCCACAGCATCATATACCGTTTGATCCGGCGCAGCCAGGGTTTCATTTTTCGCTTCAGCATAATTAAGTAAAACTTCGGCAAACCTCAGCTCAATCCAGTTTTGATCGCTGCCACTGCCGCCATAATAGTCCTTGTTGGTTTCGTCGGTTCCTTTTCTCATTAAATAACCGGTTACTGTTTGATAAGGTATGTTAATACCATCTGCTCCACCAACGTAGGTATAAACGGGCAGTCCCTGGAATCCGAAAACGGACCCGTTGACGATCAATGTCGCATCAAAGCGGGGATCGCGGTCTGCATAAGGATCTGTGGGGTCGTAACCGGAAGTAGGATCATCAATGCTTTTACCATTCTTCATTTCAAAGGCATCAACAAATTCCTGTACAGGAGAGCGGCGTGAAGCATCCTGTCTTGATCTTGAATCGGGCATGGCCCATGAATCCCATCCATGTTCACGCAGCGTTTTCAGAAATTGCACACTGAAAATTTCCTCCTCATTGTTTTTATCCAGCATTATTCTCCTGAAGTTATCATGCAAACGGTATACGTTGCTTTCTATTACTTCTTTATTGATGGTTGCTGCGGTTTCCCAGCGGGCTGCTACATTATCGGGATTGTATAACGGGCTCGCCCAAAACAGCCATACTCTTCCCAGAAATGCCTTTGCAGAATGTTTATTAATCTTTCCTACATCAATAGAGCGATCTCCGTAGGTTTCCGGCAAAAGATCAATCGCTTCCTCCATTTCTTTAATGATAAACGCAAAGCTTTCATCGGTTGTAGCTCTTTTTACAAACAAATCATCGTCGAGATTCTGGGGCTCTGTTATTATAGGTACTCCCCCGTATCGCTTCACCATATCGAAATACAGTTTGGCGCGCAAAAACTTAACCTGCCCTGTCAGAGAAGATTTTTCCTCATCCTCCAGTACCGATTCATCTACTTTTGCAAGGAACATGTTTGTTCTTCTTACAGCTTCATAAGCCCAGTAGTCCATTGGATTGTTATCTGCAAACCATTGCCCCTGCACCACGTTTCGGGGTGCGCCACCCCAGAAATTCCTTGACTCATCGGTTATATTATCATAGAGGTCATGATCAAAAGAAGGAACATCAGCATATATATTGTTTACAAACAATTGAATCAGTGCCGGGTCATTAAATATTTTATCTTCCGGAATGGTGGTTTTTGATTCACGGTCGAGGAAGTCTTTGTTGCACGAGCTTGTTGTGCAGCATGCGGCAATCAATAATGCTATTATATTTAATTTTTTCATGAGTAGTAGGTTTAAAAGGTAAGATTAATACCCAGGTTTAAAGTGCGCTGCTGGGGATAGTATGCACCATCTGTATTTTCAATTTCCGGATCAAACATTTTCATCTTGTCAAACAGGAAGATGTTCGCCCCTGAAAAGTAAACACGGATAAGCTGAGCCCCTATTTTTTCGCTGGCAGATTTTGGGAACGTATAGCCGAAATCAATTGCTTTTAACCGGATATAGCTGGCATCCCTCAGGTATAAGCTGGATTCAAGAGAATTGTTTGGGTGTTGGTTTTCCCATGGCCTGGGGTATTTCGCATCGCGATTCTCCGGTGTCCAGTAATCGAGCAGGTCTGCAAAATTATTGTGAGAACCTCCGTTAAAGAATGTTTTGGATCTGCCGTTCAGCAATTTCTTCATTTTTGACGCTCCCTGAAATAGAATGGACAGGTCAAAACCTTTATATGATCCGCCAAATGATAAGCCGCCTAATATTTTTGGAATATTATTATCCATTGAAATAATGGTTCTGTCATTTGCATCAATTTTTTTATCACCATTGATATCAGCATATTTAACATCACCTGCTTTTTGTCCGCCATTAAATTGAGGCAAATAATTCTGCACCTCTTCGTCTGACTGGAAGAATCCCAAGGCTTGATATCCTACTAAAAATCCCAGCGGGCGGCCTGTTTGCAGCAGGTAGTCCGGGATATTTGCAGGTTCATCCAGTAATATTACTTTACTCTTTGCAAAGCTTGCATTGGCTCTTACAAAATAGTTCAGGGCGCCGATATTGTTCTGGTGGGACAATGATATCTCGATCCCCTGGTTATCAACTTTTGCATAGTTCTCCGCAGGCAATGCAGCGCCAATGGTACCCGGAATGGATCGGATCCTGCTGAGCAGAATATTGGATGTGCGTTTATAAAAATAATCTATCTCGAATTGAAGCAACCTGTTCCAGAAAGAACCGTCTAAACCTATATCCAGGATAGATGCACTTTCCCAGGTCACTACAGGGTTAGGTAGTATGCCCGGTCGTACACTGGTGTAAGCGTTGGATCCTGAAATAATGGTGGATGAAAGGTTATATACCTGTTGGTACTGAAATGTAGGAACTCTACCGGAATATACATTTCTATCGTTTCCTACTAATCCGTACGATGCCCTCAGCTTTAAATTGTCAAAGAAATCAAGGTTGCTGTTGTTCCTGAAAAAAGATTCTTCCG
This sequence comes from Agriterribacter humi, assembly GCF_009192765.1. Taxonomy (GTDB): domain Bacteria; phylum Bacteroidota; class Bacteroidia; order Chitinophagales; family Chitinophagaceae; genus Agriterribacter; species Agriterribacter humi. Next base: position 178,902 of record NZ_VOHQ01000006.1, read on the forward strand.
ATATTTTCCAGCCTGCCGATACTGCCGGAAAGAATCCATATTTTTTGCTGGCGGGAAAGGCTACCGAACCATCACTCCTGAACGATCCTTCCAATAAATAACGATTTCTGAAAGCATAATCAACCCTTGCTACAAAACTGCGCCTTCCGTCATTAAATGAGCTTCCGTTGGCGTCTTTTTGAACCTGGCCGCCATATAACAATTCATCTAATCCAATAGCAGGAAAATTGGTTCTGAAACCGTAAAAGTTTTTTGATTTTGCATCAAACTGCTCGAAAAGGGCAATAGCCTTTACATCGTGTTCACCGAATGCCGCCTTGTAATTCAGGCTAGCATTTAAAGTAGTGGTATTGTAATCACTATAACTTTCTGTAAGTGCGGTTTTGCCATTCCATCCGCCAAATGGATATATTTCAAGGGTATTTCCATCGGCATCCTGCCTGTTCATAAAAATGGGAACCTGGTAAAATTTGGAAGTAAAGCCTTCCTTTCCAAAGGAAGCCCTGCCTGAAACGGACAAGCCGGTTATAAAAGGCAGCTCATGTTTTAAAGTAAGCGTAGCCTGTAAAACATCTGTTACGTTTCTTTGATATCCCGTTTTTATTTCTTCAACCGGATGCTGTTCACGGGTGTAAAAAATGGTTCCATCGGGATTATAGGTCCTGTCGAATGGATAGGCAGCCATAATATCACTGAATATGGCTTCGGGCGAATAGGAGCTGCCGTTACTGTTCCTGCGGCTCGCATCAAGGTCTACAGAAACCGTAAAGTTTTTATTGATGCTGGCATCCACATTCGAACGGATAGAATATCTTTTATAATTTAAATTATCATACAATCCGTTCTGGTTTAAATAGCCCGCAGCCATAAAGTATTTGACCATCTCTGTTCCCCCGGTAACACTTACATTTTGCTGGGTTTGAAAAGCGCTTTTATTAAGTGTTAAGTCGTACCAGTCAATTTCAGGCTTGGTGCCCTGCTGTATTTCCGTCATTTCCTGGTCCGTAAAAGCCGGCTGTAACCCCATGTTTTGCCTGGCTACGTTTTTGGTAGTGGCGTATTGAAGTCCGGTCATTAATTTGGGGTAGGCCGTAGGATTTTGAATTCCTGCAAAACCGTTATACGATATGGTAGGTTTTCCCGTGCGCCCTCTTTTTGTGGTTACCAGTATTACACCGTTCGCCGCCCTTGATCCATAAACAGCGGTTGCAGATGCATCCTTTAATATGGAAATGCTTTCAATTTCATTGGGATCAATCTGGTCGAAACTTCTCACGATCCCGTCAACAACGATCAAAGCGCTGTTATCTCCAAATGTGCTTACACCTCTTATTGTAATTTGAGATCCCGTTCCCGGCTTACCGTTGCCATTTACTGCTGTTATGCCCGGTAATCGTCCTGCAAGTGAGTTGGTAACATTTGTGGCAGACGATTTTACGAGGTCCTTACCATTAACGGAAGCTACAGATCCCGTAAGGTCTGTTTTCTTCTGGGTTCCGTATCCTACTACCACAATATCATCCAGTCCTGTTACTTCAGGCTCTAATATGATGCTTATGTTTGTTTGTGAGCCAACAGTTATTTTTTTTGATATAAATCCGATACTTGTAACCTCAAGTACAGCATTTTGCCCGTCAGGTATACTGAGCGTAAATCTTCCGTCAGCATCGGTTGTAGTGCCACCTGCTTGTCCGGTAATGCTTACAGATACGCCCTGCAACGGATTCCCGTCTTTGTCTGTAACTGCTCCTTTTATCTCCACAGGTGGAGCTAAAACTTTCTCAGGAATGGTTTCTCTTTGAGCAACTTCCTTCCGGGGTTCTATTACAATTGTTTTGCCAACAATGGAATAGCCGAGGTTTTGATTGCTCAATGACAACGATAATACTTCCTCTAATGGAGCGTTTTTTACTTCCAGCGTTACTCTGTTAGCATTTTCAAGAATTTTGTAGTTACAAAATACCGTGTAACCAGTTTGCTTTTTTATTGCTGAAAATACTTTTTTCAGCGAAACGTTTGTACCGGAAAAACTAACGTTTTGCGCATATCCCTCTGCATTTACCTGAATACAGGCCAGGAATAAAATAATTGCCGTCAATTTTACTTGCATAAGCAATCTTTTTGGATTAAGTGCCAACCTGCTTAAATGGGTTCGGCAAAAAGCTTCTAAATTCATAACTTTGTTTTAGTTTGGGTTATAGAATACCTGTTACCCCTTTCGGGGGAAATAATTAGCCTTATTTTGGGTTAGCCCAGACTTCATCCTTCCTTCCCGGAAGAATGCTGCCAGGAAGTGGTTCCAACACTTCCTGCTTTTATTTGGGTTAATACCAACTGCGTTGTTACTGACTTTATATTACCGATAAAATAGCTCTTCCATTTATTTATCATTTCCTTTAATAACTGTTACTTTTTTCCCTTCTATCCGAAACTTCAAGCCACTCATTTCCAAAACTTTTAAAACAGTTGACAAGGTAGCATCCCTTTGTATATCGCCCCAGTACTTGTCATCAGGCACAATCCCGTTTTCGTAATCCACTTCAATATCATACCATCGCGATAGTTGTTTCATCACTGTTTGTATATCTGTTTTATCATAGGTAAAGTATCCGTTTTTCCATGCTATTTCAGCTTCTACATTGGCGTTTTTTAGTATTTTGATTATTCCTTTTTTGTTTAATTGCGCCTGTTCGCCCGGCATTAACTGTTTTTCTGAATCTCCTTTATTAAACGCTATGCTTCCTTCTATTAACGTGGTTTTTATAAGGGATTCATCTTCATAGGCGTTGATATTAAAATGTGTGCCTGTTACTTTTATCGTTCCGCCATCATCGCCCGTGCCCGATAATATCTTCACTAAAAAGGGAACTTTTTCTTTTCCATTAGCAGCCTGCCGGGAAGCCACTTCAAAATATACTTCTCCTGATATTTCTACTGTTCTGCTGTTCTGTGTAAACCTTGCCGGGTAACGAATGGAAGACGCTGCATTGAGCCATACCCTTGTTCCATCTGAAAGCTGCAGTTTAAATTGTTTTGCCCGTGGTGTAGAAATAGTGTTGTATACCACTTCATTTGTGCTGCTGCTTTTAGAATCATAAATGAGCTGACCTCCTTTATTAATCACTTTTACATCCGACTGGATTGCAAGCGTTCCGTTGCCCGCACTGTCTAATACTATTTTCTCGCCATTTGCCAGGGTAAGGATAGCGCCATTTTCACCTGGTTGTATATCATTGCCTGGTTGTGGATCCGGCTTATGTGTTAGCGTTTCTTTTTTTTCCGTACTCCTGAAAAACAGGCTATAGGCGCCGGCTCCCATTATCAAAATAATAGCAGCAGCCGCCACAAAATGGAAAACACGGAACCTCTTTTGTGGAATAACCGGAACAGCATCTGTTTCATCAATTTCTCTCCCGATGCGCATTTGCAGCGTTTCCTTAAATGTTTCCTTTTCCTGTGCTGTCCATTCCCATTGGCCTTCTTCAGCAAGGGAAGCAAGCCATTTTTCAATAACAAGCTTTTCCTCTTCTGTGCATAATCCCATCCTGTATCGTTGCAGTAGTTCCTTAGCTTGCTCTGTATTCATTAATATTTACTTTTAAATAAGGGACTAATGAGGAATCATATATATGTTCCATTTATAAGCCTTTGGTAGTAGATTGAAAAAAATAAAAATAAAAATGCCTGTAGAATTGAAAAGGGGAGCCAAATGATCAACAAATAGTACCTGAAACGCGCCAATAGTATGTGGAATTATTTTATCCGTATGTTGGATGAAACAAGGCAACCACCGGTATAATGCATCAGTCTGTTTGATTGGCTTTGACTTTTGCCCGGTTGCAATAAATGTTCAGGTGTAATGTTATGTTATTTCTATATCTATGCAAATAGAGAAAAAAGGAATATCAATACCATAATATCTGCGCTGCTCACTTCAGTTCTGATCAGCTTTAATGCGTTGCTTACCTGTTTTTTAACGGTGGTTTCCGCTATTCCCAATCGTTTTGCAATTTCTTTATGAGAAAGATTTTCATGCCTGCTCAATACATATACTTCCTGCATTTTATGTGGCAGCCTGGCTACAACGCCTGCAAGCCTTGATTCAAGTTCCTGCAGTTCAAGTTTGTTCATAGCGGAGGTGTCTAAGTGCTCGTAGTATGCAGATAAAGCGTTTAAAAAACCCTGCTTATTGATGTTCTTTTCTATATAACGGATAGAGAGATTGCGAACGCTCTTTAAAAGATAGGCTTTCATGGAGCCTGAGAGGTTCAATTCATATCTTCTTTTCCAAATGGAAACAAACACATCCTGCACAATATCACAGGTATCTTCGGGTGAGCGGGTTATTTTGAGTACATATAAGGACATTTGTTCCCAATAGCGATCGTATATTTCAGCGAAAGCCTGCTTATCATTCTTGCGGAGCAAGCTTAATAATTCCTCATCCGTTAAGTGCTGGTACATGGCAGCGGCAATGTTAGATAAAATCGTTAAATGAAAAAAAATAAAATAGTGCTAAAATGTTTGTTGCAAATTGCTTCCGGCTGAAAGATAAAGGAAAGCTGTAAAATAAGTATCCTGTACATACATGGTTGCATGCAAAAGGTACAGTACTTGCAGACCTGAAATTAACGCGGTGCAGATTTTTGCTCCGCTTGTAATTTGTGAATCAATAATAGTTTATATACACGATGATATCTTTCTACTGTAACAATTTTAATAGTTCATCCTTCACCTTGTCATAATCATCCCCATGCTCACTCCATGGAACCGCTTCCGGCATAGAAACTTCACTTAAAGCCTTTGGAATTATTTTGTTGATGAGGTTTATAACTTTCTCTCTTCCCCATTTTTTTTCTGTCATTAACAGAATAAACCGTCCTGCCTCCAGTTGGCCTTTTGCTTCCGTAGCCTATTCATTGGAAGCAATCCAAACTCCATTGAGCATCACTTTTTCAATATCCCGCATGGCCTTAATATCAACCAATGGATTGCCCTTTATCATCACAAGATCTGCTATTTTCCCTTTTTCAATACTGCCAAGCCGGTCGTCAATCCTGAAATACCTGGCATTTTCAATTGTGGCACCCGTAATCACCCGGCCGTTGGGGATACCGCTTTCTACCCATAGCTCCATTTCCCGCTGATAGGCCCAACCCTCCTCCGCGTAAGGTATCATGGAATGAGAGCCAAGCACAAGGCGCACCCCGCCTTTACTTAATTTGGCCGTCATCGCCTTCATATTATTAAAGCCTGATAATTTTGCACTATCTATTGGGCCATTACCCGCCTGATATTCAAATGGACCTAAAGTGGGACTTACAAAAGTGCCTTTGCGCACTAAGTACCGGGTTAAACTATCCGCCGCAGCACTGTTAATATTGATATCCTTCCACATATTATAACGCCCCGGCTTGCGAAAATTATTATCGGCCAACATTCCCTGTCGATATTTCTCTCCTTCTCTTTTAGGCAGGAGTGATAAACCAAATGAAGTAATATGCTCCACTCCATCCAACCCCGCCTCAATGGCGATCATAGCTTCCGTAATTTCTAAGTGTGCGGTTACCGGGATACCGCGTTGATGAGCGGTACTGCAAATGGCTTGTATCATTCCGGGTGGAACCCTGAAATAAATTTTGAGGGCCGTTACACCCTGATCAGCCAGTGCGTTTACCTGTTGAATGGCTTCGTAATTATCCCGCACTATATAGGCATCGTAAGGATAGGCGGGAGGAGGCATGTCGAAATGCGGGCCGGTTAAAAACAGACGGGGAATCTTTTTACCTGATTTCCTTTCCTCATCATAAGCTTCTATCCACGCGCCGGGATCGCGAATGGATGTTACGCCATGCTGAAGAAATTTCGCGGGGAGCCCTTTAGTCCTGTCTAAATGAAAATGCGAATCAATAAATCCGGGTAGCAAATACATCCCACTGGCATCCGTAATTTCAGCAGCAGCGGGGATGGAAACATCACCCATCTTTCCTGCATATTGTATTATTCCCTCTTTAATCAACACACAACCTTCGGTAAGCGGTTCGCCTCCCAATCCATTAATGATGGTTACGTTAATAATTGCTTTACTATTTGTTCCGGTTGATATTTCGCCTGCATTAATTTCAATAATCTGGTGTTTATTTTTCTTCGTTTGCGCAATGGTAATGCTGCAGCTACAAAGCATAAGGATGAAAGATGATAACAGTGTGGTGTAAGTGCTCTTTTGATGTAGAAAAGAACTGGTAAAAAATTTGTTTGCTGTCATGAGCTATTAATTTTTTAAATTCTCACATCGCCTTTCCCTGCCAAACCCCGCCACCAAAGGTGATGATGAAAATTCTTGTCGGGTCGCGGATATCTAAGTCCACCCTTTTACCCCATTTAAAATCATATCCTTTTATGCGTTGCCAGGTTTCGCCTCCATCCTGAGAGCGATAGGCCGCACTATTAAAGCCACAGGCATAAAAAGTTTTAATACGCGGGTCGTAAGTTATATCATGAATGTGCTGATCATTCTGCAATACGGGTATCCAGCTTTTACCTTCATCTTTCGATATAAAAATACCACCTCCAATATCCGGCGTAAATTCATTCTTCGTTTTTCTTCCCCAGGCCGACAACAACAACCTTTCCGGATTATCAGTATCCACCACCAAACTCATTGGACCATTTGTTTCCTGTGGGAGTGGTATTTTTTTCCAGGTTTCCGCACCATCATCTGAGCGGTAAACAGCGCCATCGCCTTCGTTGCCTATACTGCCATCTTCGCCGCGGCGACAAACAACTAAAAACAAAGCCCCATCTTGTTCGCGGCGGGTTATTCTCCATGCAAAGGGTTCTTTTCCTTCAATCCCTTTATTTTTTTGTTTCCAGGTTTTTCCACCATCGGTTGATTTATAAACTCCTTTTCCAAATGCGCAGGCATATAAGGTTCTGTTGTTTTTAGCACTCAAAGGATCAATTAAAATATGCGTGATGGCAGCTTCACCAATATCGGCGCTAACGGGTTGCCAGCTTGCACCACCGTTTTCAGTAACTAATATACCGCCTTTATAATTTGATATACCGCTTCTTCTCCACATTTTTGGACGGGGCAGGTCATGCGTTCCACTCATAGCGGCCCATGCTTTTCCTTTTACCTGCGGATCAAACGTTAACCAGTAAGTACTATTAATCCAACTTCGTGGAATACCATTATTAACTGTTGCACTACTCCAGCTTTCAGCTCCATCTTTACTTTCCATTAACCCTATATCGGTAGCAGCAATAAAAACATGATCCTTGTTAAACGGATCAAACACAATGGCATAACTGGTGGTTACTTCCAGTCCCCGCGACATCCAGGCATCGCCTGATTTTTTTTGGGTATATACCTGCTCCCAGGTTTTGCCACCATTTACGGATTTGATGGTACGTCCAAAATCAGTAGCATAACATATATCAGCGTTAGCAGGTGCAACGCCAATGGCAAATGGGTTCTCTCCCCAGCCTGGGCCAAAGCGTTCATTGAGCCATCCACTTTTAAAATTAGGAGAAACCTTATCTCCATTTGCAGTAAATACATCTTTCCAGGCCAGCATCCATGTTTTTCCATAGTCTTCACTCTTAGCAACACCTATGCAAGTAGTATCCTTACCCAGTTTAAAATTGTTGTAAGAAACATAAAGCACTTGTGGATGCAATGCACTGGTAGCAATGGCTCTCCATTCGGGCAGGGCTGCGTTCTTCATACCTAACTGTAACAAACCATCCTGCCTGTTTTGCCAGGTTTTGCCTCCGTCACCGGTATAAAAAATTCCGGATTGACCGGCATTCGCATTAAAATAAGAAGTACCCGCCATGGCATAGATGATGAATTTGTTTTGTTGCGCATCAAACCCGCCGGTGCAGGAGGTAAGCAAAGCAACCCCTTGCGGACCTTTATTTAGTTTCCATGCGCCGCCTTCCCTTTGCATAATCGTATTTCTACCGGTAACGTATAGAGTACGGTCTTGCTTCGGAGAACCAGGTACGATAAAAATATTTGTTGCGCCATCTTCCAACTCTTTTTCCTTGGTCCATTGCACTCCTCCATCGTCTGAAAAATAAAGGGCGTTATTTTTGTTGATGGAAATAGCGGCGTATAATTTATTAGAGGCGGCGGGGTCAACCGCCAGGGCCAGCACATGTCTTCGGGTACTGTCTTTGGTAACCACCACTTCCTCCGCATGATCTCCTTTGGATACAAAGCCGGAAATTTCAGCGGGAGCGGGATATAGAACCTGCCAGGTAGCGCCTTTATCCATGCTTTTGTATAACGCAATTGAATTAGCGTATACGATATTGGAATCCAACGGATCAAATACATAAAAACGAACGGGGCTGTGCAGGTTAAACCTTGTCCACTTTGCACCGGCATTATGGGTAACATAAGCCCCGGTCATATCGCAACTCACAAACACATCATCGGGGTTATGCGGACTAATAGTTGGATGAAACATGGCGCCACCGCCGCCCGGCCCGGTATAAGCTGGGGCATTTGTTGTTGGGCTCAGGCTCGAACCTGTGGGTTTATCGGCGTCAGTCCGCGTTACATTATTACAGCCTTTAATCATGGCGCCTGCAAAAAATAGCAATGCTGCAAAAAAAATATTTTTGAGTGTTGAATGTTTTTTCGTGCTGACTGTAGAATAATTATTCATTGCCTGCTTATTCTGTTTCGGGATATCCATGTAAAACACCGGACCCAAAACTGGTGATATAAATTTTATCGTGCTGGTTCTCATCCACAACTATGCGATGACCCCAATGAAAATCATAGCCTTTTATTTTCTTCCAGCTTTTGCCATAATCATCGCTCCGGTAAGCCGCTTTATTAAACGTGTTGCAATATACCCGTCCGGGATGATAAGGATCTGTGGTAACATCGTACACATATTGCTGCTGATCAAAAATGGGAATCCAGGTTTGTCCGGCGTCTTCCGAAAGAAAAATACCACCGGGCATAGTAATGGTTTCATTGCCTCCGGTAGAACGGGCAACGGTGCCACCAATTAAATCGCTTAACGAAATGCTTGCCCAGCATGCCAGGTAAATGCGGTTGGGGTTTTGTTTATCAAAATCAATACCATTGGGGAAGAAGGGTTCCTGAACCACATTTGATTTTGTCCAGCTTTCTGCGCCATCCGTTGATTTATACACAGCGCCGGAATAATACTCCCGGCCTTGTTTCCCATTTTTATGCATGGGCGTGGGGCTTACTGTTACAAATAAATTTCCGTTGCTGGTTAAGGTTAATTCAAAGGCGCAGGTGTTTGCTTCAATACCCTTGTTTTTTAGTTCCCATGTTTTACCATCATCGGTTGATTTGAATATTCCTTTATTGTATACAGCGGCATAAAGTGTTCGGTTACCCGGAGCCGAGTTAGTGTCTAACACTATAGAAGTGGCGGGCGAATCAAAGCCCATTCCATCTGTGCTGGGTTTCCAGGTTAATCCGCCATCAACAGATACGCATATACCACCCTTGGCTCTTGCTTTCCATTTTGGGTTGCGCGTCATCTTGCCTCTCGGAAAATCGTGCATGCCCGACCATGCCGACCACACTTTGTTTTTCACTTTAGGGTCAAACTGTACCCAGTAGCACGTATTTGCCCATTCCGCGGGTACTCCTTGTACCGACCGGCTCCAACTCTTACCATTGTTAAAAGAATGGTGATAACCAATATCGGTATAGCTTATGGCAATATGGTTGCTATCAAAGGGATTAAAATGTACGCCGTAAGTAGTGGTAACATCCATACCATTGCTGGTATAGGTTTCATCGGGCTGCACCACGCTGTACATTTCATTCCAGCTTTTGCCGCCGTCCATCGTTTTCATGGTGCGGTACCAGTCTGTAACTATGGCAATATTTCCGTCTTTGGCATATACACCCACATCAATGAGTCGTATATATTCGCCGCCAAAAGCTTTTTCAACCCAGGCGTCTTTTAAATTGGCAACACCTATTCCATCTTTTACAGCATATTGGCCCGAGCCGCCGCCTCCTTTCCACACCCAGTTCCATTCTTTGCCGGCATCACTTGTTTTTATGGCGCCATACCAATAGATGCTGGCAGACGTGTCTTTTTTCTCTTCGTATTTATTACAAACAAGGTATGCCTGCCCCGCATCAAACTCAGCGCATTTTATCATGGAATAGCTGGGCTTTATGCCATCTTTTTTATTGGTGAGGAGTGGATGTTCCAACTGTTTCCAGGTTCCGCCTTTATCATCCGAAATCCATACTTCGGTATTGCCAAATTCGTCTTCCATATTATCATCAGCATTGTTATGCAACGCATAAAATATTATTTTCCCATCCTGTGCAAGCGTGCCGCCGGTAAAAGAATAGGCCGGTGACATGGAGGCTGGCAATTTTTTTTGGTTGAATAGTCCGGTTGATTTTTGAAAGATATACATGGATTGCTCCGTGAATACATATACTTCACCTTTTAAATCAACGGCGCTGGTATAAATGAAATCTATGTGTTGCTGAAGGTTTTCTTTTTTCCAGGTGTTACCATTGTCTGAACTGTAAAAGAAAAAATTACCCATACTAAAATAAATGGATTGTGCCGAAACCGGATCAACCCGTATATGGTCAATCATGCCGCTTTCGTATAATGAGCCTTCTACGGTTTGAATGCTGTAACTGGCATGATCGCCCTCATACGATGTCGCTTTAATTTCATTTTGCTTTGGATAAACCTGACTCCAGGTTCTTCCTCCATCTACGGATCGGTTTAAGGCTGCGGATCCTATATAAATGGTATTGGAATCGCCGGGGGTGTACGCAAATGCATTGGCGCCGTTTGCAAAGTTGATTTGTTGATAGGAATCGCCGCCATCCTTAGTTAAATACGAACCCGTCATATCGCAGCGCACCAAAAAATGATCGGGCGATTGATACGAAAAAGTAGGAATAAAAGTAGAGCCGCCGCCGCCCGGCCCCAGCTTTTGCCAGGCACGGGTATCGCTAAATGGTTTGCTATTGGTATTAGCGTTTTGGCAGCCCAATAAAAAGATAAGGGCTAAACCTATATAAGCAGTCAGGCTATTTTTATTATTATTCCTGTTCAAACTTTTTTCAACGGGCAGATAAAACTGAGGGCGATTGCGTATGAGATATTGCACAGCCAAATAGACTGGTTGGCATTTCAAAAAAAAATCAGTCATAGCTTTATTTTTCTAAATGAAAAGGGCTGGCTACTATTCTTCCAGCCTTTTTCTTTATGCCGTAAACATTTAAATAACGCTGCTATTCGTATCCTGGGTTTTGCCCAATAGACGCAGCATCCAACGATGGGATAGGTAATAAATAATCATTCTCATCATACCCATCGGCATTATCAGGTAGGTTCACCTGCTGTAATAATTTTTTTCTTAACACATCAAAATACCTGTCATTTTCAAAACAAAGTTCATAGCTTCTTTCGTCTATCACTTTTTGATCAAATTGCGCTTGCGTCATAGCCAATGTTGCCCGTGGCTCCGTACCCGTACCCTCATTAGCCCTGTCAATTATAAGATTTAAACGATCAACCGCCAGTTGTGTTGGTCCGCTACCCGCCATATTAGCCGCTTCGGCATATATAAGCAATACATCCGCGAACCGTAATAATTTCATTTCAATTCCGGCATCGCCGCCACTCACTTGCTGATCGTAGGTAAGATTAGGCATATTGAGTTTACCAATATAAGGTACTCCGTCTGAAGATTCGGACCAGTTTATGATGCGTGCCGATGGATCATAGATATCAGAAGTAAAATCTAAAAGGATATAGCTGTGTTTACGTGGTTGTTCAGGATAGATAGTAGTAGCCCATAATATTTTAACCGGGCCCGAACTCCATCCATCCATTTCTGAGGGGGCCCAAACGTTGCCGGGCATATAGGGAGCATCGGAAGAAGTTGTAAAAGCAAACATTATCTCCATATTGCGGTTATTGGATGTTTTAAATACATCCTCAAACTTCGGAAGTAATTCATAAGGGCCGTTCGTAATTACATCGTCGGCCATGTCTCTTGCTTTGGCGTAATTTTCCGTTTGATTTAGTGGCGCAGTGGCCCTGGTTAAATACACTTTTGCTAAAAATCCTTTTGCTACCCATTTGTTGGGTTTACCGGGAACAGCGGCATCATAATCTGCCATATTTTCTGCTGCATATATCAGGTCGGCCTCAATTAAGTCATAAATCGCTGCAATCTCAAGACGTGAATCGGGGGTTAACGGGGTTGCAATAGGATCGGGAGAATCCTCCGTTAAGTATGGAATTTTACCATACAACCGCACTAATGTAAAATAATTATAGGCCCTCAGAAATCTTCCCTGCGCAACCACATTCGCTATCACTTCGTCCGGGTTTCCAGTCAGGCTACCATCCTTAACCGCTTTTAAAACCGCGTTTATATTGCTAATTGATTTGTAATGCCAGGTCCATACTTCATTAAAAGAACCCACGCTAAAATCGAGGTCTGCGCCCTCAAATTGTCCATCGGGATAGGCTACTCCGTTTTGGTAACCATTCCAGGTTGAAAATAACGCGTTCATTGATCCCGCGTATGCAGCTTCGCACTGTCCTGCAGTGCTGTAAAAATTTGCAGGAGTTGATATTCCTTCGGGCGCTTCGTCCAGTTTTTGACAGGATGTTACCGTTATACATAAAAGTAATAAGAGCATGCCCGCATTTGAACTCATTTTATAATTTTTCATCTGCTATAATTTTTTGGTTTATTCACCTAACCAGGTATTTCAGACAATTTTATTTTCAGTAGCTATTGAAAACCCGGTGCAGGTTACTGAATCATGATGATGAATTAAAAAGTTAGGTTTATACCAAACAGGAATGTTTTTGATGTTGGGTAATTACTTAAATCAATACCTAAACCACCGGCGCCGGCCGCATTGAACGAACTCACTTCCGGATCATAGCCTGTATACTTCGTAATTGTAAACAGGTTAACTGCCGTAGCGTAAACAGATAAATTTGAAATATGTATTTTACTCAATACAGACAAAGGGATGTTATAAGTAAGGGTAATATTTTTCATGCGTATATAAGATCCATCTTCTATCCACCGGCTGGAACGCTGATCAACGCCTATGCCCGCAGTTTGATTGGAGCCCAGGTTAAGCAGGTTCCTGTCTCTGGAACTAAGGAAAACGGGCACATCCGTGTTTTGGTTATCAGGGGTCCACCTGTTATTTAAATTAACGCTGGTGCCATTAGACGGGTTTTCGGTTTTTATTCTTACCGCGTTAAAAATATCATTACCATAACTTCCCTGAATAAGAAATGTAAGATCAAAATCTTTATAACTTAAACTATTGTTCCATCCGTAAATAAATTTGGGGGAAGCGTTTCCAATTACTTCCTGTCCATCAGCCGCTCTCGTTATTTTTCCGTCCCCATCAACATCTTTCCATTTGGCTTCACCCGGCGCCTGTCCCATTTTTTTTGCATCTTCTCTTTCTGTCTCACTCCAGGTACCCAGGTTAACATATCCGCGCATCTGGTCTACCGGCTGACCTACCTGTAAATATTTCACTGAAAATCCACTCGCGTAAATCTGGTAACCGCCGCCGGTATTTGTTCTGATTGCAAGGGGCTGATCATCTAACAAAGCCAGCACCTTACTCCTGTTGAAAGAAACGTTTACTCCCGTATTCCATCTGAAATCAGTGCCGGCAAGGGGTATGCCACCCACTGAAATTTCAATTCCTTTATTTTGTATTGATCCAACATTGGCAAGTTTCGTTGAAAAGCCGGTATAGGCTTCTACCTGTTTATTCAACAACAAATCGGTCGTCACTTTTTTATACACATCAATGGTAGCGGTAAGGCGCTCATTAAAAAAGCCGAGGTCTATACCAATGTTTTTTTGTTCAGTGGTTTCCCATTTAAGGTCGGGGTTTCCCGGCCTTCCCAGTGCAAATCCAATATTGGCAGCGCTGTTGCCGTCATAAGGATAATTGAATCCTGAGGCAACAGTTGCGAGGGTTTGATAAGGCTGAATAGCCTGGTTACCTGTTTTACCCCAGCTACCTCTTAACTTTAGGTTTGAAATGAATTCTATTGTCTGCAAAAATTTTTCTTCGGAAACCCTCCAGGCTACGGCGGCCGAAGGAAAATACCCCCACTTGTTATTTGCGCCAAACACCGAAGAACCATCTGCCCTGTAACTTACGGTTAACATGTATTTCCCGTCAAAAATATAGTTGGCGCGTCCCAGGAAAGCGTTTAGTGTTTGCTTGGAAAGGAAATTGGTTTTTTCGTTGATCTGCCCGGCGCCGCCTAAATCATTGATTCCTGTTTCGTCGCTGAAAAAGCCCTGCGCATTAATATAGGAACCTTTTCCCTGTATTAATTGCTGTTCGGCCACGCCGGTTAAGGTTAAATTGTGTTTTTGATTAAATGTTTTATTATACGTAAGAATATTAGAGTTCTGGTAATATTCATACCGGCTTTCCGATAAATCTCCTACTCCGTTAACACCCCGGCCCGGCTGTGTTTTTGTGCTGTAGTAGTGTTTATCATCATTGCTGTTAATACTTGCAGCGCCAGCAACCCGTAAACTAAGCCCCTGTAATAATTGAAATTCGAGAAATGTGCTTATTTCATTGGTGATATTATTTTTTTCGGCCCTGGTTTCCCTGGCGGTTGCAACCGGATTCCATACATCATTGTCGGCATATATTTTAGAGTCATCGGGTCCTCCTTTTAAAGCTTTATAATTATAATTTCCATCGGCACCATATACCGGTGTTGCAGGATCGAACCTTGCCACGGTATTGATCACCTGTCCTAAAATATCTCCGTAACGGGTGCCTTCACCCACCGGCGGCACATTGCCTTTATCTTTGATCACATTCAGGTTAACACCGGCGGTTAACCACTTGTTCAGTTTCAGGTCTAAATTACTCCTTAAATTATAGCGTACATATTTTGTATTGATCACAATCCCCTGCTGATTCACATATCCGCCCGAAACAAAATAACGAACGTTTTCAGACCCCCCACTTATAGAAAGCTGGTGATTTTGTAAGGCCCCGCTACGGTACACTTCATCCTGCCAGTCGGTGCCTCCGGTGGCATCTAATGAAGCAATCTGTTCTTTTGTAAAAGGTATTACAGGTTCTATTGGGGAATTTACAGTACCGTTGGCAGTAGCTGCCCAGTCGTTTGATTTACGCGCATAATCCCCGGCATTCAATAAGTTCAGCTTGTTACTCAATTGCTGGGAACCGGCGCTAAAACCATAATTAAAAACGGGTTTGCCTGTTACTCCTCTTTTAGTAGTAATTAATATTACGCCATTAGCGCCACGTGCTCCGTAAATAGCGGTAGCCGATGCGTCTTTTAGTACTTCTAATGATTGAATATCATTGGGGTTGATGGTGCTGATATTCACACCCTGTATACCATCTACCACCACCAGGGCGTTATTACCGCCGGTAATAGAATTGCCTCCCCGTACACGTATAATGGCATTACCACCGGGGGCGCCATCGGTATTTTGCACCATTACTCCCGCCGCGCGGCCCTGCAATGCCTGGTCAACTCTTTGCGTAGGCAACCTGGTTAAATCCTCGCCTTTTACAGAGCTTACCGAACCGGTAAGATCGCTCTTTTTCTGCGATCCATATCCCACCACCACCACATCTGTCATTTCCGCTTCCACGGTCTGCAGTACAATCGGGTTTAAAGCGCCAGCTTTTGAAACCGGTAGTTCTACTGTTGCATATCCAATAAACGAAATAACAAGTGTGCCACCTGTATCCGGAACATCTAAGGTGAAATTACCACTGGCATCGGCGGTAGTGCCTTTTTCGGATCCTTTTACTTTTATGGAAGCGCCCGGTAAAGGATTCCCGTTCGCGTCAACAATCTTACCACTTACTTCAACCGGCGGAGGAGGAGATGGAGCAACAACAACGGTTTCCTGTTCAGCTTCCGGCTCCTTTACCTTTACCACTATTTGTTTTTCATCAATAACATACGCAATCGGCTGATCTTTAAAACAGAGATCCAGCACGGTTTGCAAACTGGCATTGTTTACCTGCACGGTTACTTTTTTGCAGGATTTCAATAGCCTTTCGTTGTAAAAGAAATGATATCCACTTTCTTTTTGAATGGCTTTAAACACTTTCTCAATGGGCACTTCTTTCAACGAAAGCGTAAAAGTTTGCGCAAAGCCTGTGGCATTTGCCTGAAGACAGGCTGCGAGCAATAAAACAACGGTTAACTTCATAACCATCAGCGTTTTTTTTTCCTGCCATAGCCGTGGCGAAGGCAGGGGGGCTGTTTCGGTATTCGATCCGCCTTCGTTAAAGCTTCGGCGGATAATGGCATTCAAATTCATAACTTTGTTTTTTTCCCGTCTATGCATTAGCGGAGACGGGTGTTTGGGTTAAACAATAAATAATCGCGCAACGATTGTTTTAAAAAGTTAATCCCTTTTTTGCCGGGTTCCGATCGCCATCGGGATCCGGTTTTATTTGGACTAACTGCTATCTTTATCCGAATCGCATGAACTATTTTTTTTAAATATTATTTAGTAATAAAGCATGCCGAAGTTTTATAGTTATTTTTAAGATTAGCAGGTATGCTGGTTCACTTAACTACGGAAGTACGGTGATCTTTCGGCCTTCGAGCTTAAAATGCACATCACTCCATTGCATCCATTTCAGCAGGCGCGAAAGGTTTACCGTTCTGCTTATTTTTCCTGTAAACCGGTCTTTAGGAATATCGCCGGCAAATTCCACTTCCAGGTTATACCAGCGTGCAGCCTGCCGCAAAACGGAGGGCAAATCGCTGCTGCTAAACTGGAAATAGCCATCCTTCCATGCTATTGCTTCTTCGGTGTCGGCCGCTTTATCAATCTTTATCTTTCCACTCTTTTGGAGCAGCGCCTGCTGTCCGGGTAATAAGGAACTGCTGGTATTTCCCTTTACTATTTTTACAGCCCCTTCCAGCAGGGTTGTTTTTATCGCATCCTCTTCCTCGTATGCATTAACATTAAAATGAGTGCCGAGCACCTGTATTTCCATACCCTCATTCTGGCTGGGTGTTGCGGAAGATGAGTTAACCAGTACAATAAAAGGTACTTTCTTTTTTCCTTCCTCTATAATCAAGGGAGCCACTTCAAAATACGCTTCGCCGGTTATGGTCACTTTTCTTTCTTTGCCGGTAAATGCGGTGGGAAAACGAATGGAAGAAGCTGCATTCAGCCAAACCACGCTACCATCCGGAAGAATCAATTTATATTGACCGCCCGGTGGCGTACTCATTGTATTGTACATTACTTCGCTTGCAGCCGAACCGGTTGAAACATAGGCAAGTTCACCGGCAGAGCGCATTCTCAATTCCGCATTTCCCTGTTTCGCCAGCAATCCGTTAGTGGCGCTGTCTAAAATAATTTGTGATCCATTGGATAAGGTAAGTACGGCTTTGTTTCCTCCCGGCGGCACATCCTGTTTCATTTGACGTGGAACTTTATTTTTTGCAATAACAGGCTGCTCTCGCTGGTAAAGTTTTACATAAGCAATACTGCCTGACATTAAAATAAATACCGCTGCGGCTATCCTTACCCAGGAGCGTTTCCAGTATGTAATGAAGCGGCTATTATTGACGAATTCAACTTCTTCTTTTCCTACTGCACCCTCTCCTGCATAAATAAAGGCATTAATTCGCTCCGACATGTCCTCCGGCATTTGCTTTATTGCTTTATGTTTTTGCCATGCCTGCTCCAATACCCCACTCAATTCTTCATCCTGCGAACAATGGTTAACCCAGTTAGCCAGTTCTATTTTTTCTTCCTCTTTAATTGTTTGGTTTAAAAACCGCTCTGCCAGGTATTTGATTCTTTCCGATGCCATACTGTTTTACGCTTTGCTATTGGTAAGACAAACGGGAAGTAAAACAGAACCAGTGAGGAAAGGAATTTTGTAAAAAAACCTGGAAGCCAGGTAGTCACGGGATTTACTTGCTGAATCGTTTAATAAATAAGGAAACCCATAATACCAATAACAGAGATGGAGTGGGGTTCAAATTTTTTTCTGATGGTTCGGAGCGCCTGCACAATATGGTTTCTAACGGTTGAAGAAGAAAGGTGCAGTTGATGGGCAATGTCTTCGTGTTTCAGTCCCTGTTCACGGCTAAGTGTGTAAATAAGTTTTTGTTGCGGGGGAAGATTTTGGATTGTTTCATGAAGCAGTTGCTCGGCTTCTTTTGTAACAAGTGTGTCATCGGCCTTAATGTTTGCACTGTTTTGTTGTGCCTCCAATTTTGAAAGAATGATGGTTTCCTTAGACATTCGTTTAAGTGCATTGATTGCAAGATTGCGGGTTGCTTTAAAGAGGTATCCCCCCAAATGATCAATAGTTTCCATGGAGGAGCGATTCTTCCATAATTTAAGAAAGGTATCCTGTATAATATCCTCGGCAATTTCGGGTGATGCGGTAAGCGATAGGAGGTAGCTGTATAATTTATGCTTATAGCGGTTAAATAAAAGGGTAAAGGCAGGCTCACTACCCTGAGAGGCACGTAACAGTAACTCTTTTTCGGTATGAATTGTTTCTGAATTCAAAATGAAAATGAACAGTTAGTTGTAGTAAAGATAATATAAATTTAAAGATACTATTACCACTTATTCAGCTCTTCCATCGTAAAAGATTGCTGCCGTTCATTCCAGTGTTGCCTGATTTTTATTACTTCATCACGCGTTATGCCGGAGGCATTGTTGTTCCAGTTTTTCCTTATATAACTCAGCACCTGGGCAATGGTTTCATCCGTAATATCCTTATTGTGAGCAAGTCCTGGCATATCACCATTTATTTCGGGCGACTTATATAATTTTTTATTCACTTTAACCGGACCAGTTAATCCGTATAATACAATGGCAATAAGCTTATCCCTGTCGCCGGTAACCCACTCCGAATTGTTGAGCGGTGGTGCTAATGCAGCTATTCCATTTCCGTCTTCGCCATGGCAGGTTTGGCAGGTGGATGCAAAAAGGCTCATACCTGCCGGGAATTGTTTCCTGAACAAGCTGGTATCTTTTTTGACCTGCCTGTTGCTGATATTGTATATTGTTTTTTTGAGTTGTATTATAATGGCCTTATTTGAATCTGTAATGGCTGTACTAATCTTTTGATAAAAAGTCTTTTCACGATTTTCAAGATTACTAATGATGGCATCGCTTACAAAAGGATCATGAGGAAAAGTCTTTGCGAGGCTCATTAACATATCATCGGCTAACGGCTTATTGAAAGGATCAATGGCCCGGATCCTGAAAGCGATATAAGGTGCGGCAACACTATCGTTATTATTGATCATGTGCTGCAGTACCGGCACAAATTGTTGGTAATTGGTTTTATTTACCACAGCCGGTAAAACAGTTATAGCCTGTACCCTGATCTTATTATTACTGTTTTGCAGCAGTGGTAATACATCTTCCGCCTGCAAAGCTTCCATGCCTTCCAATGCCCACAGGGAGTGAATAAGCGTTAAAGGATTATCCGTTTTTTTTAAATTTTCACGCAATATGGGAACCGCATTTGTAAGTTTGCCGTCTACCAGCATTTGCTGAGCCTTATCCCTTATCCAGCCATTGGGAGAGGCGAGGAGCGCTGCCAGCTTTAGCGGATCGGCAGGCACTGCTACCGGTTTCAATGATGCGCCTTCGGGAACTACTTTATAAATACGGCCGCAATTGAGTGGTTGTGAAAGCGATCTTTCACTAATTTCTTTTTTCAGGTAATCGGTTAAATAAAATTTGTGCTGAATAATGCCTCTGTACATATCCGTTATGTATAGAGCGCCATCTGGACCGTTATACAAATTGACTGGTCGAAAACGTTCATCAATGCTGGTAAGAAATTCCTTTCCTGCATAGGCCTGCCTGCCTTTAATAACATAACCATCTTCTTCCAGTATATTTCTCTTAATAAGGTTTGCAGAAGGTTCCGCCACAAAAGCGTTGTTGTGATAGGCGTCTTTAAATAAACCACCGCGGTAAATAACGGGGCCGCAGGCAGCAGTAAAATTTACGAGGCGCGAGTGATCATCAAGGATGTTTTCCATATATCCCCTGTTTACGCCGGGTGTGGGCCGGGCCGGGTACACCCTGTTGTTTTCTACTATCTTAACATTATATCCCGATATGCTGCGCTGATTGACATTGCCTGCTCCCGGCCCGGGCAGGAAATAATCGCCTAATAAATTCTGTGAATTGTTGTTATAGAATAAACGTCCGTAGTCATCCTGCGTTATTCCCCATTGCCCGCGAAAACGTGTCCATTCCGTAACCCAGTGATCGCCTTTTTTCCGGTAACGCTTTTCCGAATTGGCATTATATACCCAGTTGTCCATGGCTCGCATTAAACCATTGGCGTCATGTTCTACATTGCTGCCAATAGTATATGCGCCGTCCACCAGAACTTTTTTGCCCGGCCGGTCGTTCTTTATTTCAACATACCACAGGTTGGGAGGCGATGCTACAAGAATACCATCTTCTATTAAACATAAAGCCCTTGGCAACACCAGCGAATCCATAAATACTTTCCTGTTGTCTGCAATACCGTCTCCGTTCTTATCTTCCAGTATAATAATTTTACCATTGGGCCTGTTTTCCCCCGTTCCTGCTGTATCCGGCATATAGCCTTCCATTTCTAACACCCATATTCTTCCCTTTTCATCAAAGGTTAAAGCAACAGGGGCGCTTATTAATGGTTCGGCAGCCACCAGCTTTACCTCAAAGCCATCTTCAACTTCCATTGCTGCAAGTGATTTCTCAGGCGACAGAACAGGTGAATTGTTCAATATTTCTTTCCGTTCAAGCGAATTCAAAGGGGCTGGTTTTATATCCGTGCTTTCACCGGAATTGCAGCTTGCAAATAAACATGCAAGTATAAAAACAGGAATAATTTCTATCGTTCTTTTAATCATTTGTTTTCGGATCAATAAAAGCGCAATATGTCTGATGAAAAAAATTGGGAGACAAAAGTAAATAAATTATACTGTTTACGCCGTTGTTGATGTTCGTGAGCAGGGCAACGTGAGTTGGCATTACCAACAACTGAGTGATGGTTAACAGCTAACCCCTAAAGTGTGTGATAAATCCAAAGTCATCTATGTCTGTTTCATAGAATTTTACCTGTCATCGCAGGATTATTGCTTTCCCTCAATAGTATGGCTCAACTTATTACTCCGCTTAGTAGCGGCGATACTACTTTCACCCTGCCTGCCTATGCAGATGTCAACAGCAACTACCGTACCTATGCCAACAATGTATTTGGGTTGCTGGAAGCCGGCCGCGTGCCAACGGGGCTGCTTTTGGATTATGCTTTCGATTTTACGGAACCAAAAACCTTTAACGGTGTTACCCTGCACGACAGCATGATCGTTTTTATCGCCAAGGCCATTTACGAAATAAAGAAATATGTGCTACCCAACACGGAAATTTTATTTTTCAGGCTCATACTGATGAAAAAGTATTATTAGCTTTATAATATTGCCTTATTACTGAAAAATGTTTTGATTATGAAACGCCAACCTTTCCTGCTGTTCGCCTGCTTATTTTCCCTGTTACTATTATCCTCCCGTTGCAAAAAAGACAAGTTTGAACTTCCGCCTGAAACTACCACCGGCGCAATGACCTTTGGCTGCAAAGTGAACGGCAAAGTATTTGTGCCACGGGATGGAAGAGGACAACCTGGATTATTTTGCCAGTATTTAAACTTGGGAGAAGGTGAAGGTGGAGGCTGGTTTTTGAATATTCCGGCGGGTAATTGGCAGATTTCTCCTATTGAAAGTGTACATATCGAAACTGATAGTCTTTTAGTTGAAGAAGGTGTAATTTATGATTTTAAAAATCAAAAGGGATTTCCTCACGCTTTTTACTTTAAAAGTAGGGAGTATCGAAAATTGGATAATAATACTGGTTGGCTTCATATTACAACCCACGATAAAGCCAGGAGGATATTAGCTGGCACATTTGAATTTGTAGGCACCAATACCAGTACAGGGGAAAATATAAGCATTACTGAAGGTCGTTTCGATATTATTTATTAAACCTTTTCATAACCTTAAAATTACACTAAATGAGAAAATTTTTACCTGCCATCGCAGGATTGTTGCTTTCCTTCAATAGTATGGCTCAACTTATGACTCCGCTCAGCGGTGGCGATACTACCTTCACGCTGCCATCTTATGCAGATGTAAATAGTAATTACCGTACCTACGCCAACAATGTATTTGGGTTGCTGGAAGCCAGTCGCGTGCCTACCGGCTTGTTGCTGGATTACAGTTTCGACTTTATCGAACCTAAAACTTTTAACGGTGTTACCCTGCACGACAGCACCCTGGTAGAGGCGGGTATATTTTCGGAATTGTATAAAACCATTTTTACCGGTAAATTTAATAATACCGGTAACGGTTACCGTTGCCAATAAAACCTACAATGCGCCTTCCGGTTTATTGCCGCTTGATACTTATCCGGGTGGCTTTTACACGCTTACATTTGGCGGGCTTCCCAACAGTGTCGTCAACAATTCCTTTCAAACCTTTAACAGCAATTTTAATATAAGGTACAGGTTTGCTTTTGTGCATGCCACCAGTGCCTTATGCATCGGAGGTGGTAACCAAACGCTCACAAATACCCAGTATATGGCCCGGTATATTGGCGCAACCCCGCCAGCAGCGCCATTCAACACTCCATTTCAAAATTTTACTACTGCCTTTAATGCAAATGGTGCAGTGTGGGATTTTGAAAATGCAACAACGCGTAGGTTAAATAATGAACCGCATGAATGGTTTTTTTTGAGAAGCGCTAACTGGTTGGCTGCCGAATTGACTAGAACCGGTACCAATCCGGGACCGGCGTCTAATTGTTCGGCGCTTTGCGTCAATATGGCTATAACAGGTCCTGCGTCACTTTGTACAAATGCTAGCTATTCGGTTCCTGTTGTTGCAGGCGCAAACTATACATGGAGTGCTACGCCGTTGGGCAGTGTCACTTTTGGAGGAACGGGCAACTCGGTTACAGCTACCAAAAGCCCTTCGTTTAATGGAACTGCAACGATACAAGTTAATGTTACTCTGGCGGGGTGTGGCGACCGTCCTGCCACTATAAATGTATTGGCAGGCACTCCCCCGGCCACTATTACATCCGTGACTCAACCCCCGCCGTCATATGGTACAATAAATGTGTACTTTAATTTACCTGGCAGTGTCTCGCCCATTACTTCGCATAAATGGTATATAGACAATGTGATGGTGTATAGCTCCTCGGGAGTACCCAATAGCCCCACTATATTGAACGGCGGCAGTTGCGGTATGCATGGTGTACGCCTGGATGTTATCAGTGCCTGCGGAACCAGTGCTTCCAATTCATTTCAGTATTATAAATCGTGTGGTAGTATGTTTACGGCAGCGCCTAATCCTACCAATGGTCAACTGACCATTAATGTAATAGAAGAAAATACTGATTCCGAATTATCTCAAAGCAAACTGGCTCCTGGTCCATCAGCAACATCTCGAAAAGCATATAAGATTGCGATTACCGATATGACTGGAGTAAGACGGAAATATTTTGACTATAAGTCCGGAATCACCACAACTACAATCAATATTTCAGATTTGCGGGCAGGTATTTATAACGTGAGTGTATTTGACGGTAAAGAATGGGATAGTAGGAAGATTAATAAGCAATAATAAATCTAATTAAAGTAGGAGGCAGTTTCAAGTTTCCTTAAGCCGCCGTCCTCTCACACCACTGTATGCACATACGTGTACGGCGGTTTCTAGTTCTCCGCAGAGTCTGCCCGCGATTAGCGTGTGACTTGGCAGGCGACTCTGCGACAGGAAGACGATGATTATTCCCCCGCAGAGTCCAGCCAAAACACATGGCCCGGAGTTGAGACTCTGCGGAGAACGGAAAATATACCGCTACGCAGTCTTAGCAATCAGCAGTATATCTTTACGGCATTGACTAAGCCATTTGCCTGGTATAACTAAAATTGCCACAGATTCGCTGATTAATATACCATGTATAAAAATCCGGGAAGCTGTGGCTAAAAAATACATGCAATTATCAAACATTGATACTGTACATCCTTACTACACCTCGTTGGGAACTACATATGGCGGACGGTATACCCGTTTAAGCAAAGCATCTGCTTCTGTATCATTTACAAATTTTTCATTATCCATGTTGCCGCCCATAAATTTAAGCTCGCGGTTAAGGCGATAAGAAATATTGGCTAATAAAGGAAGCGATGATGAAAAGAATCCTTCATTAATGTCGCAATGCAGATCATCATTATTGTCTGACCGTATAGCGTCAATAAAATTGGCATAATGTTCAGTGCCACCGGGCGGGGTTCTTGGGTCAACTGGTTTTTTAACATCAGTCTTCTGCGAACCGGCAAATGGTTCTTTTTCTCTTTTGCGAAAAGCTTTCCATGTGCCCCCGTCTAATTCAAGATAACCTTCGGTTCCGTAAAACATATTTCCAATGCGGATATCAAGACTTGATTCGCCGTTTGAATACCTGCCCCTTGTTTCAAACTCAAGCATCTTTCCATCTTCGTATTTAAATATAGATGTTTGTGTATTGGGTGTTTCCTGGGCGCATTCTTTGGGATCAATGCCATAAATACCGCCATGTGAATAAATAGAAACCGGGTGTTCATTTTTATTGAGTCCCCAGCGGGCAATATCAAATTGGTGCGGTCCCTGGTTCCCGGTATCGCCGTTCCCGGTGTCCCAGAACCAATGCCAGTTGTAATGTCCTTTCTTTTCATTGTAGGGCCGGTAGGTGGCAGGGCCTAACCAGCGGTCGTAATGAAGCGTGGCAGGTGGTGCGCTGTCTTTAGCAATACCAAAAGAATCGCGTGGTTTAATGCAAAGCCCTCTTGCCATAAATACATCGCCAATACCACCATCGTGCAAAAATTTCATTGCTTCCATTACATTGCTGATAGAACGGTTCTGAAATCCAACCTGGAGGCGCTTGTTGTACTTGCTGGCGGCTTCAATCATTTTGCGACCTTCCCATATATCGTGCGATGCCGGTTTTTCAACATATACATGTTTGCCTGCCTGGCAGGCCCAAATGGCGCCCAGCGCATGCCAGTGGTTGGGCATTGCAATCGAAACCGCATCTATTTCCTTATCATCAAATACTTTGCGCATATCCCACTCCGTTAGTGGCTTTTCACCTGTTTTATCACTAACAATTTTCGCCCTCGAATCAAACCACTGCTCATCTGCGTCGCAAAGTGTTTTTAGCCGGATATTGCGACTGCTTTTTAGCGAACACCAGTTATTGATATGGGTTTGTCCCTGCCCGTGAATACCTATAACCGCTATATTAAGTCGTTCATTGGCGCCTGGTATTGCGGCATAAGATTTAGCGCTTAAACCCATAGCGCCAATAGTAACACCGGCGCCGGCTAAAGCAGATTTTTTAATAAACTCCCTTCTCGGGTAATTTTTTTGCATGATTGTTTTGTTTTTATATATGAGCAAATCGTTTTTTATTGGCATTGCCAGCCCTGTAACCTGAAACTTGTAACCTGCATCCTTTATTTTCTCTGCGCTTTTGCGACCATTTCGTTAAACACCGCCAGTTGTTCCTTCATAGCGGCTACCCTGTCTTTGGGTTCGGTGCGGGCTTCTAAGAGTATCCACCCGTTATATTTCATGGAGGTAAAAAGGTTCATTAATTGCTGGTAGGGATAGTCGCCTATGTTTAATTCGCGTACATGAACGGTGTCGCCAAACCATTTTTTCACTGAATTGAAATTCGCTTCAAGTCCTGGGGGCAACAGATCTTCGGGATTGCAGTTCCAGCATATTTTTACATTGGGTTCGGTAACCTGGTCAAAAATAGCTTTCATGTTGGGGATTTCCTGAGTTAAGTTGCCATGCACTTCCACTCTTACCAACTGGCCCAGGTTTTTTGCGAACTTCCCCACTTCATTAAAAGAGGCAGCAATCTGTGCAATTGTTTTTTCCCTGGGAACGCCAGCAGGAAGATTATTGGGTTTTACTTTTATACCAGTTGCGCCGATATCTTTACAAAGCCGGATATATGCTTTCGTTTGTTCAATATTCTTTTGCAGTTCAACGGGGTCGGGACTATGATACTCAAAATTAGAACCATACCCGATGCATGTAACCGGGCTATCGGCAAACCGCTTTTTTACTTCAATGCGCTGAGCGGCGGATAGGTTGATTTCAACCTTATGTGCATGCTGGGTCCGGAGCTCAATACCCCACAACCCTGTTTTTGCACAATTGGCAATCAAAGTCGGTAAATCCCAATCCCTGCCCCACTGATAGGTAACCAATCCAAACCTCATTTTGGGTCCTGCATTGTAATAACTGCTTAATGTTCCGGCGGTGGCCAATCCTAAACCGGTGAGGGCTGTATGACGTAAAAAATTGCGGCGGGATAGATCTTTCATTTTTTATGACAGGGGATTTTCTATTGTTTATTGCTAAAGGGTTATGCAATTTAAAATTATGTTGCTATTATAACCAATAAAACTGTGCTACTTCATATCTTACGCTTCGTTTAATAATTAAAGTTAAATGAAAAATATATTAAAAAAAGCAAAGCCACAATTGTGCATAGTAGTAATACTAATTATTGGGAGTTTTTCGCATGCGCAAAATACAACATTGCAGTTTGGGAAAATGAAGCATCTCAATGCTGTTGCTTCCGGTTCAAATGACCAGGGCGTTCCCATTAAATGGATGAATGTAAATACCGCTGGTAATACATGGTCATTAAAAGATGACACCCTGATCTGTACAGGATTGCCGATAGGCGTAATGAGAAGCGAAAAGCAGTATGAAAATTTTTTAATGCACATTGAGTGGAAGCATATGGAGGCAGGTGGTAATTCGGGCGTATTTGTATGGAGCAGCGCCCGGCCAGGCGAAAATCGTTTGCCAGACGGTGTAGAAGTGCAAATGCTGGAATTAGACTGGGTGAAGCTCAACAAAAGGGATGGCGTTACACCGCCCATTGCATATGTTCACGGTGAGCTTTTTGGTGTGGGAGGAGTAACCACCACGCCCGATAATCCCAGAGGTGAAAGGAGTAAGTCCATTGAAAAACTCTGTAAAGGCCGCGGCGAATGGAATACCTATGACGTTGTATGCGTGGATGGCGTGATCAAACTTTCCGTAAATGGAAAATTTGTAAATGGCGTTGCACATGCTTCTCAAAAGAAAGGCTACCTGTGCTTAGAGTCGGAAGGCGCGCCTATACATTTTCGCAACCTGCAAATCATTGAACTTCCTCCGGGTGTAACGGCCGCAAACCAGGTTGCGCCGTTGTTTGAGAGTAAGGATTGATAATTGCTAAAAAGGCCTGGTAAAAGAGATCTGGCAGATTCGCGGATAAAATCTATGAATCTGCAGCAAAAAGACTAAAGAATCAAACATTAACCTTATTTAACCTCTATTCTTTTTATGGTAATGCAGTTGAGCCTACTTTTGGGATGATCTGGCTTGTGTTGAATGATTACAGACAATCCCTATTGCATTTTATGAAACCCGGCATTTTACTCTTTATATTCCTGATCACTTTTTCTATAGCAGGTATTGCACAAACGAACCGAACGGTAAGAGGTAAGGTATATGACAGCAGCCATGTTATTTTACCGGGCGCTACTGTAATGCTTGTTCCGGATGGTAGTAAAGACACTTTAAAAGTGGTTACAGACAAAAACGGTCAGTTTGTTTTCTCCAGGGTAACAGCTACAAAATTTACATTAAGAGTAACCAATGCGGGACTGGAAGCTTCAGAGGAGCAATACGATGTGGAAGAGAGTAAAACAGATTTTAATGTTGGAAGCATAACCATGCTGCCCGCTTTTCAAACCTTGCAGGAAGTAGTGATCAGCCCGCCACCCATTGTTATTAAGGAAGATACCATTGAATTCAGGGCAGATTCCTTTAAGGTAAAAGCCAATTCGTCCGTGGAAGATCTTTTAAAGAAACTGCCCGGTTTAGAGGTAGATAAAGATGGTAATATTACTGCACAGGGTAAAACAGTATCCAAGATTAAAGTGAACGGCAAGGATTTCTTTGGGGGTGATCCTAAAACCGCTTCCCGCGAATTGCCTGCAGAAATTATAGACAAAGTGCAGGTGGTGGATGATTACGGCGACCTGGCTGCCGCATCGGGTATCAAGGATGGCGATCCGGATATTATCATCAACCTTCAGCTAAAAAAAGATAAGAACCAGGGTGTATTCGGTCGTGCATCTGCAGGTTACGGTACGGATGACCGCTACCAGGCTACATTAAATGCCAATGTGTTCAGGGAAAGTACACAGTTATCCGTTCTGGGAAATAGCAATAATATCAATCAGAACCTGTTTAATTTTGGAGGTAATGCTGGTGGTGGTAACAGGGGTGGTGGCGGAAGAGGAGGAAACTCCGGTGGTGGCGATGGCGGCACTTCCGATACCAATGCCGATCAGAACGGCATAACAGATAACAACTCTATTGGCGCCAATTTCAGAACCGATTTCAGCAAGGAGAAAGGCTCATTTTATGGTAATTACAGTTTTGCCAACCGCAATACGGTTACAATGCGTAATACTTCGCAGCAGAACTTTTTTGGCGATGGTTCTTTCATTAATAACAACAACAGCCTTTCCGATAACATTGGCAATAACCATCGGGCTAACCTCAATTTTGAATACAATTTCGATTCTTCCAATTATCTTAAGGTGAGTCCCAATTTTTCGTATGGTAATTCCAATAACAGGAGTTACAGCGATTTTAACTACTGGGAGGATGATATCTTTAAAACCCAGGAAGGATATAACGGAGATACGGTTCACAGAAAAACACCCAGCTTTAGCGGAGATATCAGTTATAACCACCGCTTTAAAAAAAGAGGCAGGAACTTTTCAACGCGGATCAGCCTGGGCACATCTTCCACATTAAGCGATGATGATAAGATCAATTTTACACGTGAATTCCTTAAAGCAGGTGGTTATTCCGATGCTTATCTTGATCAGTTGATAACACAGGATAATAACAATCATAATTATGGCATCCGTGTCACCTATACGGAACCGGTAGCAAAGAACAGGTTCCTGGATATCAGTTATTCCTACAACAACTCGTATGCAAAAAACGACAGGCGTACTTTCGACCGGGACTCGATTGGCAGTGAAATTCATTTTATTGACAGCCTCAGCAATGCGTATGAAAACACTTTTATCAATCAAAGGGTTGGCTTAAGCCTGCGCACGGTTAATAAAAAATATAATTATAGCATAGGACTTACCATGCAACCCATGGAGATCAATGGCTATTCTATTTCAAAAGACAGTGCATACACGCCCCAGAAAAGGATAAACCTGGCGCCTTCTGCAAGGCTCTCCTACAATTTTTCCCGAACCAAAAGGCTGAACATGAACTATAACGCTAATTACGAGCAGCCTTCTTTTGACCAGTTGCAGCCGGTGCGGGACGTATCCAATCCACAATATCAAACCCAGGGTAATCCGGATCTGAGACCCGAATTCAATCATAACTTCAGGGTGTTCTTCAATAATTTCAATTTTACAAGCGGCCGTGTAATGTTTGTTGGAATGCGGGCAAATATGATCCAGAACAGGATTGTAAATAATAACATGCGGCTCGACAGCAGCGGCGCACAGTTAAGTATGCCGGAAAATGTAAAAGGAAATTATAATATTTCGGGATTCTATAATTATTCAGTACCCTTCCAAAACAGGCGATACATTATTTCACTGCGTGGAAATGTAAACTATAACCATGATGTAGGACTGGTAGACAGCAAGAAAAATACCGGCAATAACTGGATCACCACGCAACGCCTGAATTTTGAATTCAATTTTAAAGAATGGCTTGAATTAGACTTTAGCGGGGCGTATAGTCTCAATTCCACAAAATACACCCTCTCTCAAAACGGTGACCGCCTCAGCTCAAACGCATGGACTTTCAGAAGCAATATGCGTATGGATATTCCGGGAGGGCTGATACTGCGTTATGATATTAATTATCTTATCAATAACGGGCTGGCATCTTCCGTAAACAGCAATCCTACATTATTTAATGCTTCTATCGAAAAAACCATATTCAAAAAGAAAAATGGTTTCATCCGCCTGTCGGGCTTTGATATTTTCAATCAGAATACCAATATCAGCAGGCAGGTAAATGGTAACTCTATTATAGACAGCAGGGTTAACCGGCTTACCCGTTATTTCATGCTCACCTTTTCTTACCGGCTTATGCAGTTCAAAGGCGGACAGCAACCTGCTGAGCAGAACAGGGAAATGGGCCCGGTCAGGGGTGGCAGAAGAGGAGATCGTCAATGGTGATGGAAGATACAAGTTACAGGTTTCAGGGTACAGGTTATAGGTTATAGGTTGAGGGATTGCACATTTGTTCGCCTTTCATCTCTCCCGTTTCACCTTTCACGTTGATCGTTTCATAGAGGTAAGACGTGAGAGCTAAGTAAAACATTCACTATTCACTTCTCACTATTCACCTCCCTGCACCCCTGCAACTTGCGCCCCGCACACCCTGTACCTTGTAACTTGCAACCCTCTTTATTCTTTCCACATCCACATTGTTTTTTCGCTCAATTCTAATACCTTTGCGGTCATTTTGGGATAACCTGCAATGAATAACTGATTGTTACCCAATTAACTAATTATCAATCAACTATTTAACTTTTTAATATGGCGGGCGCCTTAAAAGAAGTTCGTAACAGGATCAAATCGGTTCAAAGTACCCAGCAAATTACCAAAGCCATGAAAATGGTAAGTGCGGCAAAATTACGCCGTGCACAGGATGCTATTATTCAAATGCGTCCTTATGCCAAAAAGTTGCAGGAAATGCTCAGCAATATCGTGAGCAATACAGATGGTGATTCGGGCGGAGATCTGGCTATTGAGCGTCCTGTTGAAAAGGTACTACTGATCGTTATTTCCTCCGACCGTGGTTTGTGCGGGGCATACAATGCCAATGTGATTAAGCTCGCCCGTTCTGTAGCACAGGAAAACTATGCACAGCAGTTAGCCAAAGGCAATATCACCGTTTGGCCGGTAGGGAAAAAGGCATTTGATTTTTTTCAGAAAGGAAGTTTTGGAGTAAACCCTGCATATAAAGATGTATTGCATCATATTTCATTCGAACAAATTCAGCAGGTAGCGCAGGCCGCCATAGAATCTTTTGCAAAAAAAGAATTTGATGTGGTGGAAGTAGTGTACAGCGAATTCAGGAATGCGGCTACTCAGCGGTTTACAGCGGAAAGATTTTTGCCGATTCCTAAAGTGGAAAATAAAGACGGCAAAACAACCAAAGCGGATTTTATTTTTGAGCCCGGCAAAGAAGCGCTTATTGCGGAACTGATGCCCAAAATATTGAATACTCAGTTGTATAAAGCTGTGCTTGATGCCAATGCCAGCGAACATGGCGCAAGAATGACGGCCATGGACAAAGCCAGCGAAAATGCAAATGAACTGCTGAAAAGCCTCCGCATTTCTTACAACCGTGCAAGGCAGGCTGCCATTACAACCGAGCTTTCCGAAATAGTAAGCGGTGCTGCAGCATTGCAGGGATAGTATCGTAATTGATTATTATGCATTGACATTTTAATGCCCAACCCGGAACACAGGCTTATTTAATCATTAAACTTTGGCTGCGAGGAGCACATGGAAATTTCACAGATCATATTGCATATTGAAGCGCTGATATTTGCCAGCGAAAAGCCATTGACAAGTATAGAGCTGGTTGACCTGGTGAACAGTGCTTTGGGGTTTATTGAAGAACGTGCTACGCTGGAGCAGGTAGAAGCAGCAATGGACGGGATACGCGAAAAATATGCTACGGAATTTTATCCTTTTGAAGTGAGGCAGAGCGGTGGAGGCTGGCAGTTTCTTACCAAGGGCGATTTTCATAAAACCATAGCACAGTTAAATGGCGACAAGTTTTTAAAACGGCTGTCAGCCGCAGCCATGGAAACCCTGGCCATTGTTGCCTACAAACAACCCATAACAAAAGGCGAAGTAGAATCTATACGTGGTGTAAACTGCGATTACGTAATACAGAAATTGCTGGAAAAAGAACTGGTGGTGATTACCGGCCGGAATGAAGAGCTGCCCGGTAAACCTTTGATATATGCTACTTCGCGCTCCTTCATGGATTATTTTGGTATAAATTCTCCCGAAGATCTCCCCAGAATAAAAGAAGTATTGGCCGACCAGGTGGTATCGCCTACGCTGGTTAATGCCAGTCATTTTGAAGTAGAAGAGGAAAGCAATTTAATAGTGGCTGAAAACGGCGAACTGGTTCAGCATACAACCATAACAATTGAAGGATCTGATGAGCCTGCTGCGGAAGAGGACAAGTTACCTGCACCTGAGGAGGGAGAAATAGCCAATGAGAACGCAGGAGCGGATGATGATACTATAACAAATGACCCGGTTTCAGCGGAAACGGAGCCTGATAACAGCACGGATCCTGAATCATTTCCCGGAACAGATGATGAGGATGAAGAAAAGAATGATCTGCAATAAGCAATAAATAGCATCTGTAAATGGCTTCTGCTTAGAGTTCCCGGTTCATTCTCCCCGAAAATCTTAATTTAGCGCACCGGTTAGCTAAATATTGTTGAAAATTTACCCATGTCGTATTCACCCCGGACAGCTTTTCAGCCAGCAGCCACTATACAATCCATACAGCATCAAAAACTGCAGGAGTTATTGCAGTACATTCAAAACAAGTCGCCTTTTTATAAGGAAATGTTCGCTAAACATTCCATTGATATCTCCGCTATAAAATCAGTACAGCACCTCGCTCATATACCCACTACCGTTAAGGAAGACCTGCAGCAACGCAATGATGATTTTCTTTGTGTAAGCCGCGATAAAATAATTGAGTATACTTCCACTTCAGGAACATTGGGCAGCCCGGTTACCGTTGCACTAACCGAAAACGACCTGCAGCGACTTGCTTATAATGAGTATGCTTCTTTTGTTTGCGCCGATGGCAATCCAAAGGATGTATACCAGTTGATGCTCACGCTCGACAGGCAGTTTATGGCGGGCATGGCCTATTATTCAGGCATCCGTAAATTAGGCGCCGGTATTATACGTGTGGGGCCGGGTGTCCCTTCCCTGCAATGGGAAACCATATTCAGACTAAAGCCCACAGCGATCGTGGGCGTTCCTTCCTTTATATTAAAATTAATTCATTACGCCACGGAGCATGGTATTGATATCAATAGCAGTTCGGTTAAAAAAGCAATTTGCATTGGCGAAAATATAAGGAATACCGATTTTTCACTTAATGTATTGGGGCGAAAGATCAATGAGGCATGGAAGATCAATTTATATTCTACTTATGCCTCTACCGAAATGCAAACGGCATTTACAGAATGCGGCGCCGGAAGGGGAGGACATCATAACCCCGAACTGGTAATAGCCGAATTGTTAGATGAGAGCAACACGCAGGTTCCGCCCGGTGTGCCGGGTGAGGTAACCATTACCACATTGGATGTGGAGGGTATGCCCCTGCTGCGTTATAAAACGGGAGACATATGCATGTTTTTTGAAGAGCCCTGCACCTGTGGAAGAAATACCATCCGGTTGTCGCCGGTTATAGGCAGAAAAAAACAGATGATCAAGTTTAAAGGCACAACGCTTTTTGCCCCGGCCTTGTTCGACTTACTGAATGGAATGGAAGAGGTAAAAGACTATGTGGCAGAAATATATTCCAATGAGATAGGAACAGATGAAGTGGTGCTGCACCTTCTGCCGTTGCGCTATAGTGAAGAATGTGATCATAAAATAAGAGCATATCTCCAGGCTAAACTCAGGGTAACCCCTCATGTTAAGTATATTACTATTGAAGAGATGCAGCGCATGCAGTTTCCCGAAGCGGGGAGAAAAGCGCTTAAGTTTATAGACCGGAGGTGAACAAAAATTTGATACATTTACCAATATTTATTTTTTTTGCGGTCGCGTGTACTTTAAAATAATCTTCGTGCAATGATAAATGTAGGAGCCAGAACCCTTTCTTTACAAGATTTTTCTGAGATCGTATTCAACAACAGGAAAATTGAACTCAATACCCGGGCGCTTGAAAAAATGGAAGCCAGCTTTCAGTTTCTCAGAAACTTTTCGGATCAGAAACTTATTTACGGAATTAATACAGGTTTTGGACCCATGGCGCAGTACAAAGTAAGCGCCGAAAATGTTTTACAACTTCAGTACAACCTTATTCGCAGTCACAGCTCGGGCAGTGGCAATTATCTTTCTCCTTCGCTGGTAAAGGCACTGATGCTGGCCAGGCTTAACAGTTTGATGCAGGGGCATTCCGGCGTGCATACAGATGTAGCTGTAGTTTTGAAAGAATTGATCAATAACAATATTACGCCCTGCATTTTTGAACATGGCGGCGTTGGCGCCAGTGGCGACCTGGTGCAATTAGCCCACCTGGCACTGGTACTTATTGGTGAGGGGGAAGTGATCGTGGATGGAGAACCCCGGCCTACTGCAGAAATATTTAAAAAGTTCAGCATAACCCCGTTATCTGTATATATTCGCGAAGGACTGGCCATTTTAAACGGCACTTCGGCCATGACGGGTATTGGGCTTCTTAATGTAAAACAGGCAAAAAAATTATTGCAATATGCCGTAATGCTTTCTGCAATGACCAATGAGGTAGTAGAAGCATATGACGACCATTTTTCCTATGAACTGAATATTGTAAAAAAACACAAGGGACAAAATAGTGTGGCTGCCATGCTGCGTGATGTATTGAAAGATAGCAAGCTGATCCGTAGCCGCTCCGAACATTTATACAATCCTGAAAACATCAAACACGATGTTTTTGAGGATAAGGTGCAGGAGTATTATTCACTTCGCTGCGTTACACAGGTGTTGGGTCCTATTTTTGATACGATTGAGCAGGCTGAAAAAATTGTGGTGGATGAGCTCAATTCGGTAAATGATAACCCGGTAATAGATCATGAAAATCATAATATCTTTCATGGAGGAAATTTTCATGGCGACTATGTTTCTCTTGAAATGGATAAGTTGAAAACTGCTATTACCAAGTTGTCCATGCTGTCTGAAAGGCAATTGAACTATTTGCTGAACAATAAGCTGAATGAAAAATTTCCGCCTTTTGTAAACCTGGGTATACTGGGATTTAATTTCGGTATGCAGGGGATGCAGTTTACCGCTACTTCCACCGTAGCAGAAAACCAAACGCTTTCTTTTCCCATGTACGTGCACAGTATTCCTAATAACAACGATAACCAGGACATCGTAAGTATGGGTTGTAATGCAGCGCTGATCACCAAAAAAGTTATTGATAATGCTTTTGAGGTGCTGACCATACAAATGATAACGGTATTGCAGGCCATTGACTATGCGGAATGTGCTGATAAACTATCTCCCGCAACAAAAGAAATGTATACCACTGTAAGAAAGATCTTCCCTAAGTTTATTGACGATAAGCCACGATACAGGGAACTGGAAAAAGTAAAAGATCATTTCCTGCAAAACAATATCGGTTTTTTTGAAACGCATGCGGCAGCGCAGGTAGCTGTGCATTAGTCTTTCATCCAAATACATTATTTTACAACAAATTTTTACGGATCAATAAAAACAGATACGGATGAAATGTGCATTGGTTACAGGCGGTTCAAGAGGTATTGGCAGGGCTATTTGTATAAAACTGGCAGCGATGGATTATTATGTGCTGGTGAATTATAAAGCCAATGAGGAAGAGGCTGAAAAAACAATGTCATTACTTCGCGGAAAAGGTGGTAATGGGGAACTATTAAAATTTGATGTGGGCAATAAAGCGCAGGTAACACAGGTACTGGGCGGATGGATAGAAAAAAATGCAGAAAGTAATATAGAGGTGCTGGTAAACAATGCAGGCGTAAAAGACGATGTATTGCTGATGTGGATGAAAGATGAACAATGGGATACTGTGATCAATACGAGCCTGAATGGATTTTTTTATGTAACAAAGCTGGTATTGCAAAATATGTTAATGCAGAAATACGGAAGGATCATTAATATCGTTTCCCTATCCGGGCTAAAAGGATTACCCGGACAAACCAATTATTCCGCTGCAAAAGGTGGTGTAATTGCAGCAACCAAAGCGCTGGCGCAGGAGGTGGGCAGAAGAAATATTACTGTGAATGCTGTAGCACCCGGGTTTATTAAAACCGATATGACGGAGGGATTAGATGAAAAACAACTGCGTTCCCTTATACCGGTAAGCCGTTTTGGCGAACCGGAAGAAGTGGCTCATGCAGTAGGCTTTTTTGCTTCTGCCGAATCAGCTTATATTACAGGAGAAGTGTTGTCAATAAACGGGGGAATGTATTCGTAAGAAGATTTGAGATTTAAGATTTGAAATTTATTTGTTTCTTGTTATTTGATTTTTGGTTTTTAACCAGGGTTTTAAAATGAACAAACGGGTAGTCATAACAGGTATGGGTATTTACTCCTGTATCGGGAAAAATCCCGATGAGGTAAGGGATTCCCTGTATGTAGGCCGCTCCGGTATTATATTGGATCCTGTTCGTAAGGAAATGGGATACCGTTCCGGGCTCACCGGCTTTGTAGAAAGGCCTGCGTTAAAGGGAATGTTGGACCGTCGTTCGCGGATTATGTTACCCGAACAGGGCGAATACGCTTATATGGCTACCGTGCAGGCATTAGAGCAGGCCAAGCTGGATGAGGACTATATTAACGAACATGAAATAGGTATTTTATATGGCAACGACAGTTCAGCAAAACCTGTTATAGATGCTACCGATATTATGCGGGAAAAGAAAGACAACATGCTGATCGGGTCGGCTTCGGTGTTCCAAACGCTGAACTCTACGATCACCATGAATCTTTCTACCATTTTTAAGCTCAGAGGGGTAAACTTTACCATTAGTGCTGCCTGCGCCAGTGGTTCGCATGCTATCGGATTAGGCTATCATTTTATAAAAACGGGTTTACAGGATTGTATCATCACAGGCGGCGCACAGGAGATCAATTGCTATTCGATGGCCACTTTTGACGCATTGTCTGCTTTTTCCATTCATGAAGAAAACCCTCAAACGGCATCACGGCCGTTTGACCGTAGCCGTGACGGGCTGATCCCCAGTGGTGGTGGTGCCACAATTGTATTAGAAAGTTTGGAATCGGCTATAAAAAGAGGAGCTACAATTCTGGGGGAAGTAATAGGCTATGGTTTTTCGTCAAATGGAGAACATATTTCTAATCCTACTGTAAGCGGGCCTGTACGTTCTTTGCAAATGGCAATGAAAGATGCAGGGATGAATACGGCGGATATAGATTATATTAATGCACATGCTACTTCCACGCCGGCAGGCGATACCAGTGAAGCAAAAGCATTGTATACAGTATTTGGTGAAGGCACGGTTCCTGTAAGTTCTACCAAATCCATGACAGGGCACGAATGCTGGATGGCAGGCGCCAGCGAGATCGTATATTCTTTATTAATGATGCATCATGGTTTTATTGCACCAAATATCAATTTTGAACACCCTGATGAAGATTCTGTTAAATTGAATATTGTAAAAACTACCGCGGAAAAAGATATAAATGTATTTTTGTCGAACTCCTTTGGCTTTGGCGGTACCAACTCGTCGCTGATAGTCAGAAAATGGAGCAAATAGTTGTGTATGAAACAGAATGAAGAAATCATTGAGAAGATCAACCATTTCCTGTCTGAAGAATTTGAAGTAGATGAAGCCAGGATAACTCCCGGGGGAAACGTAAAAGAAGTACTCGAGTTAGACAGCCTCGATTATATAGACCTGGTGGTGGTAATAGAAAGTAATTTTTCTTTTAAAGTTAAACCCGAAGATTTTGCAAGCATCACTACTTTCAGCGATTTCTACAATTATGTAATTTCCCGCGTGAATTCTAAAGAACTGGCATAATGCCTTCATGGCGCGGAAAATCCAGCGGAAACAGGTTAGGGTACAGCATTTTTATAGCTGTGCTGAAAACGTTTGGTGTTCAACCCGCCTATGTATTACTGCGTGTAGTTAGTTTGTATTATTTTTTATTTGCATGGAAATCTTCCCGACACATCCTGTATTATTTTCAAAAAAGGCTGGGTTATTCTTTTGGAAGATCAATCACCGCATTGTATAAAAATTATTACTGCTTCGGGCAAAGTCTTATAGATAAAATAGCCATCATGTCGGGTATGGCTAAGCGCTTTTCATTTGATTTTGACGGGGAAGCACACCTGCACCAATTGGTGAGTCTTCAAAAAGGGGGATTGCTGCTCAGTTCCCATATCGGCAACTGGGAAGCCGCCGGGCATTTGCTGGAACGCTTAAATACCCGTATTAACGTGGTCATGTTCGACGGGGAACACCAAAAAATAAAGGATTATCTTACTTCGGTTACCGGTGAGCGTAATGCCCGTATCATCGTCATCAAAAATGATCTCTCCCATATTTACGCCATCAATGAAGCGTTAAAGAACAAGGAACTGGTTTGTATACACGCCGACCGTTTCGTGGAAGGCAACCGAACATTGATTGCTGATTTTCTTGGCAAAGCAGCCCGGTTTCCTGCAGGACCTTTTGTATTGGCCGCACAGTTTAAAGTGCCGGTTTGCTACGTGTTTGCCATGAAAGAAGGCAACACGCATTATCATTTTTATTCCACGGCAATAAAAATGTATGATTACGGCGATAAAACCACAGCCATGCAGCAAATGCTCAGCGACTTTACGGCTGAAATGGAGAAGAAAGTAAAGCAATATCCTGCACAATGGTATAATTATTATGATTTTTGGGCGAATGCATAAAGCCGGCCACCCCGGCATTTTTTTTAATTTTTAGAAATAAATGAATAGGTTTGATGACCAGTGCAGTTCCGGACCTATACCATACCCGGTATTGAACGCATCCGTTCCCTTGTATGAAGTTTAGCGATAAGAACTGAACCACAATATCCATTTGTACTGCTATGAAAATCGTATGGTTGAAGCAAAGCCGTTTAAAAACACTTCTAAGCGTTTTTAAACGTTTGTACCAGTCCCGAATGCTTTCGGGAGCACATTTGGCTTTGCCCTTTCCGCAAGCCAACCCTTCTTCAAAGCCAAAGGCCACTTTTTACCCTGCGCCACCAAAGACAGTGCAGACAATATTGCCTATACTTTGTAGGACCCCTACTTGGGATTATTTTCGAATAAAAATTTGGTAAATAGGAAATCCTGCCTATTTTTGTAGCGTTATTACAAAGGAATAAATTTTGAAAGCGCTAATAAAAGATATCACAAATATCCAAACCGGACTCTTCGCTAAGCCTGTTGGTACTGGTGAATTGGTGTATCTACAATCCAGGCATTTTGACGAATACGGTCAATTGCATGCTGTGCTTCACCCCGATTTGCTGGCTGAGGGGATTTCTGAAAAGCATTTGCTGAAAGACGGTGATGTGCTTTTTGCAGCCAAGGGAACCAAAAACTTTGCAGCCGTTTTTGAAAACCACAACGAACCATCTGTGGCTTCCACTTCCTTTTTTGTAATAAGACCAGCCGACAATAAAGTGTTGCCTCAATATTTGGCTTGGTTTCTAAATAACCATACGACACAAACCCTTTTAAAAGGTCAAGCCATTGGAACGTCCATTCCTTCTATCTCAAAACAGGTTTTGGAAAACCTGGAAATACCGGTTCCAGATATTAAAACTCAAAAAGCAATCGTAGAAATTTCAAAGCTCCGCAACAAGGAAAAATCTTTGAAGCAGAAAATTGAAACGCTAAGAGAAAAACAAATTCAACAACAAATAATCAACGCAATAAAATAAATATCATGGCTAAAATAACTCAGAAAGGCATCAACGATGCAGTTTGGAAAGCTTGCGACACCTTTCGAGGAAGCATTGACCCCAGCGTTTACAAAGATTATGTGCTTACAATGCTGTTCCTGAAATATCTCAGCGATGTGCATGACGATAAAATGGAAGGTTACTTGAAAAAGTATAATAGTGATGCAGAACGTGCCAAACGTGCCATGCAACACGAACGTTTTATTGTGCCGGAGCATAGCCATTTTAAATTTCTTTACGACTCACGCAATGAAGCCAACATAGGCGAACTCATCAACATTGCTTTGACTGATTTGGAAGAAGCCAATCGTGAAAAGCTATACAGTGAAGACGGTGCAGGGATATTCCAAAATATAGACTTTAACAGCAGCAAACTGGGTGAACCCAAAGACAAAAATCAACGCCTGAAAACCTTGCTCATTGATTTTAAATCCGACAAACTGGATTTGCGTCCTTCGCATTTAGACGGTAACGACATTATTGGCGGGGCTTACATGTTCCTGATTGAAAACTTTGCCAGTGATGCCGGTAAAAAAGCTGGTGAATTTTTTACACCAAAAGAAGTTTCTACCCTGATTGCTAAACTCACCAAAAGCAAACCCGGTTCACGAATATGCGACCCAACATGCGGCTCAGCCTCTCTCCTGATTAAAGCAGGTGAAGAAGTGGGCTCAGATAATTTCTCACTTTACGGACAGGAAGCCAACGGTAGTACCTGGGCATTGGCCGTGATGAACATGTTTTTGCATGGCTTTGATAATGCCACCATACGCTGGGGCGATACCATTCGCAACCCTAAACTGAAAGAAGGCGACCAACTGATGAAGTTTGATACGGTGGTAGCCAACCCACCTTTTTCCTTAGATAAATGGGGAAAGGTAGAAGACAAGGATGGAGAAAAAACAACCGTGAGCTACGACCCGGAAAGCGATAAATACAACCGTTTTTGGAGAGGGGTACCACCCAAAAGCAAAGGTGACTGGGCATTTATAAGCCACATGATAGAAACGCTGAACGAACACGGAAAAGCAGGTGTGGTAGTGCCACATGGCGTTTTGTTCCGTGGCAGCAGCGAAGGAAAAATAAGGCAAAAAACCATTGAAGAAAATTTGTTAGAAACAGTGATTGGGTTACCTGCCAATCTGTTTTTTGGCACGGGCATACCTGCGGCAATACTGGTGTTTAATAAGCAAAAGAGCAGCAACAATGTATTGTTTATCGATTCCAGCAAACACTACGAAAGTGCCAAAAATCAAAATAAACTGCGTGAAAGCGATATTGAACACATTGTAAATACCTACCGTGATTTTGCTGCCGGTAAACTACAGCCCGGTGTGGTGGAAGATAAATACAGCTATGTAGCCACACCTGAAGAAATACAGGAAAACGACTTTAACCTGAACATCCCCCGCTATGTGGACACCTTTGAAGAAGAAGCTGAAGTAGATATTGCTGCCGTGCAGAAGGAGATTGAGCAACTGGAGGGCGAACTGGTGAAAGTGCAGAAAGAGATTGATCAGTACTTAACCCAATTGACGAAATGATGGCAGAAACAAAAAATACAAAATCGTTTTACAATACTGAAATTCCAAGTGATTGGGAGGTTTTACGTTTGGAAAATGCTTGTAGTCATTTTAAGAGTGGATTTGGTATTACATCTGATAAAATTGCTGAAGAAGGTATCTATCCAGTCTACGGTGGAAATGGCTTACGGGGTTTTACCGACACATTTACCCACGAAGGAGATTTTTTACTAATTGGTAGACAAGGCGCTTTATGTGGGAATATTCAGAGAATATCTGATAAGGTGTATATATCGGAACATGCAATTGCAGTTCAGACGAACGAGCAGAATGACCTTGATTATTTAGCATACAAGCTAGAATACAAAAATCTTAACAGGTTATCTGAGTCTTCGGCACAACCTGGATTGGCAGTAGAAAAACTTTTGAGATTAAAAGTTGAGTTCCCTCCCCTCCCCGAGCAAAAAGCCATAGCCCAGGTGCTGAGCACGGCTGATGCCGCCATCCACACCACCGAAAAACTCATAACCCAAAAAGAACTCCGCAAAAAATGGCTCATGCAACAATTGCTTACGGGAAAGAAACGGTTGAAGGGGTTTAGTGGGGAGTGGAAGGAACATTCTTATGAGAAAATACTTAAAGTGGTAAAGAGAAATTTTGATTGGGATGAAAACGAATTGTATAAACTGATTAGCGTTAGACGAAGGTCTGGCGGTATATTCTTCCGTGAAGCTTTATATGGTCATCAAATACTAGTCAAAACTTTACGTACAGCGAACGAGGGAGATTTTTTGTTTTCGAAAATGCAAATCCTACACGGTGCATCAGCTTTGGTTACAAAAGAATTCGATGGGGCTAAGATTTCAGGTTCATATATAGCTGTGGTTCCAAAAGAAAAGAAGCAGTTGAATATGGAATTCTTTCAATGGTATTCACAAACACCATATTTCTATCATCAAACTTATATCTCAAGTTATGGTGTGCATATTGAGAAAATGACATTTGACTTTGATACGTTTCTTCAACTCGAAATGAAACTTCCATCCATCGAAGAACAAACCGCTATTGCTCAAGTCCTGCAAGCGGCAGATAAAGAAATCAGCCTGCTTAAAGCCAAAGCAGAGAAATTGCGGGAGCAGAAAAAGGGGTTGATGCAGGTGTTGTTGACAGGGAAGGTGAGGTTAAAAATAAATGAATAGTATGGAGAAAAAAATAAGAAACTGCTTTGTAAGCTACCATCACGAACGAGACCAAAAATACATCTCGAAACTGAGAAAGGTAATTACTCAAATGAAAGTTGCTGACTATTCACTGAAAGATGATATAGGGCATTTAACGGACGAGACCATTTATAAAAAGGTTAGGGAGAAAATGAGAAGCTGTTCCATTACTGTGGTCTTAATTGGCGAAAGAACGGGTCACCGCAAATGGATTGACTGGGAAATATGGGCATCGTTAAGGGGCTACACGCATCCGTATGACCCGTACAAGTCATTCAAGCCAAATGGCCTGCTTGGTATTTTTTTACCGGTAGAATCACATTCCATTCCGAACAGGTTGCAAGACAATATTGATTCAGGTTTTGCAGTAAGCATGAAATGGCAAAATCTGGAAAGAGATTTTGAAAGCAAGGTAAACTACGCATACTGGAACAGAACCAATGTTCCCCGTAAAATTGACAACAGCAGAGAACGAATGGAAGAAGATTATTGGGATCTTTTAGGCTTTAGAATATAGAAATATGGCAAACAAAGAATACTTCGTCACAAGGCTTTCTTTCAGAGAAGACAGACAACTTATCCGTGATGTTACAGTTTATGAATACAATGGCAAGAGCCTTGATAATGGTGCTACCCAGAACAGGCAGTGGATGGTTAACAAAGTTACGGCTGGTTACCAAATATCAATTATGACACCTAACCCAGAGGAACAAGGTAATTGGAAAAGGCATAATCCTTTTACCTATGAAGGAGGATATTTTAAATGGGAGTTTAAATTACCCTTGAACGACACAAAAAGAAAAACCTTTGTTAGTTATTACCATCATGACAATCAAGGCGACAGAACGATATTTGAGAATATTTTCGGGGATTTAATTGTAAGCAAATCCGTTGAATATGGCGACATAGATTCAGACAACAGCGATGAATATATAAAGCAATTGATACAGAAAGAATATCTGGCAGATACAACTGTGTTGGTTGTTCTTATTGGTCCGAAAACTAAATGCAGGAAACATGTTGACTGGGAAATTTCCGGGGCTTTGAATCGAAAAGTAGGAGATAACTATGCCGGCCTTTTAGGAATTAAGTTACCAGGACATCCAGATTTTGGAACAGGAAAACACAACTATGATTTACTGCCCGCTCGTCTATCAGATAATTTAAAAACTGGTTATGCCATTATCAGAGATTGGACGGATGATAGAGTGAAATTGCAATCCTATATAGAAGAAGCTTTTCAAAAGCGTTCTTCGATGGCTGATAAAAGAGCCAATTCACGAATTCAAATGGATAAAGATACTTGCGAATGAAAAACAGACTAAAATACCCATTATCAATTTTTGTGGCCTGGCATCCCGCCTTCGCTGAGGGAAAACAAATTGCAAATGATTTGTACAGTTCATTTTGTAGAGATATTGAGGAGCCATTATCAAGAGGCTTGGGAATACAAGTTTATTATCGCAGTGCTACGCTTATTCCCGTTGACAAGAACATTGCAAACCGAAATGCAATTATTCTGCTCATTGATGAAAATTACATGACAGATGGAGGCTTTCAAGAGTTCACAAAACAACTTGTTGGTCTTACGGACGACAATACCAGAATTTATCCAATTGCATTATGCAAACAAGCCACTGGTATTGGATGTGGGCTTGACTCCATTCAATTTATCAGGTATCATGATGGATTTATCAATATTCGGGACGAATATGAAAAAGGAATCAAAAAAATAAAATCCGAACTTTTACATGATTGTGCACGATTGCTGATGAAATTTCAACCAGTTTGGATGGATAAAGAAGGCAGTAAAATACCATCGCCTGTAAAATTATTTTTAAGTCACGCCAAAAAAGACGGAATAGAAACGACAAAGAAATTTAAACTATTCGTAGAATCTGAAACCAAACTCGATGTATTCTTTGATACTGTAGATATTGCCGATGGCTATGAGTTTGAAAAGCAAATAGAGGCCAATATTGAAAATGCCGCATTAGTTGTTTTTCATACAGACGAATATTCATCCAGAGAATGGTGCAGAATTGAAGTCCTTGTTGCCAAGCGGAATAAATGCTCCATTGTTGTAGTTCATGATATTAAGGATGGAGAAAAGAGAGCATTCCCATACATGGGTAATACACCAACCATTACATTAAAGGGAGACGAATCTTCCAGTTTCATGGAAATTCTGACTTTGACTCTCTATCAGGTAGTAAACAATCTGTACCAAAGAGAATTGTTGCAATCTTTTGA
Source organism: Agriterribacter humi (assembly GCF_009192765.1). Taxonomy (GTDB): domain Bacteria; phylum Bacteroidota; class Bacteroidia; order Chitinophagales; family Chitinophagaceae; genus Agriterribacter; species Agriterribacter humi. Next base: position 223,823 of record NZ_VOHQ01000006.1, read on the forward strand.
AACAGAGTTTAAGAATGACCAAGCCGAATTTGTGATAATCACATCACCCCCGGAGCTTTTCAATTATATAGACCTTTACAAAATGAAGGTAACAGAAAAAAGGAAACTGATTGTACTCTATCCTGAACCGCCGCTTGGAGCGGAAGAACTTCGAATATTGAATGACATAGATAAAGATATCAGATTTGTTACACCCATTTACCTACCAACATTATAAATATGGAAGCAGAAAAGAACATATCGGGTATTTCAGAAAATCTTGCGGAATCAATTGCAGAGCAAAAGGAACTGAAGCTAAAATCAAGGCAAAAAGGAATCCTTGATGGAATACGAATTGCCGTTTCGGCTTCTGATAATGAAGATTTAGAACATTTAGGGCTTTCAATTCAACATTTAAAGGATGTTATGATTGAACTGGCACGTTATATAATGGCAAATGGTGGAACACTTTTGTATGGAGGTCATTTGAAAAATGAAGGATTTACCCGGCTGTTCGCAGAATTGTCATATCAATATAAATATTTGGATGATAAATCATTTCGGTTTGTAAACTACTTCCCTTTTCCGAACAGCAACTCGCTTACACTGGTGATTAAAGCAGATTTTGTTAAACAGCAGGTTGAGCCTGTTACAATAGAGATACCAAAACATTTAGGAGATATTGATAAGAATCGGAAATATGATCCTTTTAATAATATCGAAGACCGATACATTTTTTCTGAATGCTTCTCAGACATGAGAAGAATTATGGCTAATGAAAGTCATGCAAGATTTTTACTGGGTGGAAAGCAAAGTAATTTCTTAGGCTATTTACCAGGTATCATTGAAGAAGCGTACTATTCACTACAGGCCAATAAACCTATATACATTATCGGTGGCTTTGGTGGTGCTGCAAAATCGCTGTCAAGAGTTATTCGTGGTGAAGTTCCAAAAGAATTTACTAATGAATTCCAATATAGCAATTCATTTATTCAAGAATTCAAAAAAACATATTCCGACAAAGCGAGTGTGCTTATTGATTACAACCAGCTATTTGACTTCTTCAAGCAATATAATCTTGAGAGATTTTCTAAAATGAATGGTTTATCTGTAGATGAAAACATTGTGTTGTTTGAAAGTCAAAATATTCATGAGATAGTTTTCCTTATTATGAAAGGACTTAAAGTGATTTCAAAAAAATAATTAATGCAGAAACATAATGGCATATAAAATACCACAACTTCCTTTGGATTTTGATATAGAAACCAAAGCAATCCTAAAAAAAACGGCGGCTGCCCGCAGTGCATTGGCCGAGATGAAAGGGGCTGCCCTGAGCATTCCGAATGAAAGCATTTTAATCAGTACCCTTTCATTACAAGAGGCTAAAGACAGTTCGGCCATTGAGAATATCATCACCACACATGATGAATTGTATCAGGGTGATTATCTGAAAAAAGAATTTAAGTCCATCGCATCCAAAGAAGTGCACAACTATGCCGAAGCATTGCGTTGGGGCTTTGAAACCGTAAGGCAAAAGGGAATATTGACAAACAACCACATCATTCAAATGCAGGCAACACTGGAAGAAAATGATGCAGGTTTTAGAAAAGTACCCGGCACAGAATTGAAAAATGAGCAAACAGGTGAAATAGTTTATACTCCACCGCAAACGCATGATGAAGTGGTAGCCTTTATGAGAAATCTGGAGCAGTTCATCAACGACAATTCACTCAGCGATTGGGACCCCTTGGTGAAGATGGCCATCATCCACCATCAGTTTGAAAGCATCCACCCTTTTTATGACGGTAACGGAAGAACGGGCAGGATTATCAATATCCTGTATCTGGTAAAAGAAGGCCTGTTGAATTTACCCATCCTGTATTTAAGCCGCTACATCAATCAAAACAAAGCAGATTATTACCGTTTGCTCCAAAAAGTACGCTCCGAAAACGCCTGGGAAGAATGGGTCCTGTACATACTTGATGGTGTGGAACAGACTTCTTTGCAAACCATCAAGCTAATAGACGGTATCAAAGCCATTATGCAAAGGCACAAACACAAGCTCAGAAGGGACTTACCCAAAATTTACAGTCAGGACTTACTCAACAATCTGTTCCGGCATCCTTATACCAAAATTGACTTTGTGATGGCGGATTTGGCTGTGAGCAGACCGACTGCAACACGGTATCTAGATGAACTTACGGCCATAAACATTGTGCATAAACACAAGCTGGGCAAGGATAATTACTATATTAACCATGAGTTGTTCGATTTGCTGGCGAATGTGAACTCAAATACAGGAACATGATAAGAAAAACGGAAAATCTTATCATGTCCGAACCCACATGTAAAGAAAACAGTACTTTTCTTTACATGACAAAGACTACATGTAAAGGTATTTATTTTTAAGTACAGGTTCTACAAAATCAACAGAGGTCAAAATATCCTTGCAAAAACAGGTTCATGTAAAGAAAACCGGCAAAACTACACATGAGCAAGGCAATGTGTATAGAAAACCGCACTTTTCTATACATGAAACAAACGAAATGACAAAGTAATGGACACACCAAGTTTTAAAGAAGACCATATCAGCCAGATTCCGGCATTGCAAATGTTGGTGAATTTGGGTTATACCTATTTAAATCCGGCAGAGGCCGACAGGCAAAGAGGGGGTAAAACCACCAATGTATTATTGGAAGATGTTTTGCGGAAACAACTGAAGGAAATCAACAGCATAAGGGTAAGTACCACCAAAACCAGCATTTTCACCGACGAGAATATTGAACGGGGCATTTTGGCACTGAAAAATCTGCCCATGAATGAAGGTTACATTGCAGCCAGCGAAAAAGCATACAACCTGCTCACTTTAGGTCAGGCATTGGAGCAAAGTGTAGACGGCGACAAAAAAAGTTTTACCCTTCAATACATTGACTGGAAAAACATTGGTAACAATGTGTTTCATGTAAGCGAAGAATTCAGCGTAATGCGTTCTACGAGCAAGGAACACTACCGTCCCGATCTCGTATTGTTCGTAAACGGCATTCCGCTTTGCATCATTGAGTGCAAAAGACCCGATATGAAAGAGCCATTGAAACAGGCTATCAGTCAGCAAACAAGGAGTCAACAGGAAGACGGGATCAGGCACTTATACGTCTATTCCCAATTACTACTTTCCATAAGCTGCACACAGGCTTTGTATGGCACCAATTCAACACCCGAAAAGTTTTGGGCAAAGTGGCAGGAGAAATTCAGCAATGATGAAGAAGAACGCAATTACAAAAGCAAATTACAGGAACTCAAAAACAAACCGCTTCCGATTTCCATAAAAGAACAACTGTTTTCTGACCGATTCAAATACGTTCGACAATATTTTGATGCCTTGGAACAAGAGGAAATTCTGCCAACTGAGCAGGATAATTATTTGTTCGGCTTATGTCGTCCAGAACGGTTGATGGATATTATTTTCAATTACGTTTTGTTTGACAATGGAGAAAAAAAAGTAGCCCGTTACCAGCAGTTTTTCGCTGTTAAGAAATCCATGCAACGCATCAAAAATGTTGAGAGCGGAAAAAGAAAGGGGGGTGTTATCTGGCATACGCAAGGAAGTGGAAAATCATTGACCATGGTAATGTTGGCTCAAGCTATTGCCATGGAGCCGAGCATCCGCAATCCTAAAATTGTGTTGGTAACAGACAGAACAGATTTGGACAATCAAATTACCAGTACGTTCAGGAAGTGTGGCAAGTTTGTAGAAAACGCAACAACGGGACAACGTTTGGTAGAATTACTGGAAAGTAAAAGCGATGCCGTGGTTACTACCATCATTAATAAATTTGTGGCCGCAATAAAAAAAATAAAGAATCCCCTGCAAAGTCATGATATTTTTGTTTTAGTGGATGAAGGTCACCGGACACAGCACGGCATTTTTAATATTGACATGCAAAAGACTTTGCCCAATGCATGCTTTATTGCTATGACCGGAACGCCTTTGTTTCACAAGCATAAGAACACAGCCGAACTATTTGGAGGCATGATTGATTCCTACACCGTTAATCAGGCAGTAAGTGACAAAGCCGTGGTTCCACTTTTATATGAAGGCAGAGTGGCAAAACAAACCGTGAATGAAAATCCGATTGATACTTTTTTCAGCCTGGTATCTGAACCTTTAACCGACTATCAAAAGGCTGATTTAAAAAAGAAATTTTCAAGAGCTGACCAACTTAACAGTGCGGAGCAAAAAGTTTATGCTATAGCCTGGGATATTAGTTTGCATTTCCGTGACAACTGGCAGGGCACACCGTTTAAAGCACAATTGGTTTGCGATAAAAAAGTAAATGCTATCCGCTACAATGAATTTTTAAATGAAATAGGAATTGTAAGCAGTGAGGTGCTCATTTCATCCATTGACGAAAGGGAAGGTGAAGAAAGTGCCTATGAAAAGTCAACAGAAAAAGAAAACCGGTTTTGGAGGAAGATGATGGATGAACACGGCAATGCCAAATCTTATGAGAAAAATTTAATCAGCCGGTTCAAGAATCAGAAGGATCCTGAGATAATTATTGTGGTTGACAAACTGCTCACCGGTTTTGACGAACCAAAGAACACCGTTTTGTATCTCACAAGAAATTTGCAGGGGCATAAATTATTACAGGCCATTGCAAGGGTGAATCGAATTTACCCCGATAAAGAATTTGGCTACATCATTGACTATTACGGAGTGATTGAAAATTTAGATGATGCGTTGGAGATGTATTCTTCATTTGAGGATTTTGACAAAGAAGATTTGCTTGGAACAATTACCAACATCAGCGATGAAATAAAAAAGCTTCCACAAAAGCATTCTGAATTGTGGGATATATTTAAAACCGTCGCCAACAAACGGGATGCAGAAGCCTACCAGATACTATTGAAAGATGAAGCAGTACGGGTTATTTTCTATGATAAGCTGGCAGCGTTTGCGAAAAGTTTAAAGCTGGCTCTTTCATCAATTCAGTTTCACGATGAAGTTGATGAGAAGTCAATAAACAGGTACAAAGAGGATATGGCAATGTTCCTAAAACTTCGTTTGACAGTAATTGAAAGATACAGCGATGAAGTTGATTACAAGCAGTACGAAGGACAGATTCAAAAACTGATTGACACGCACGTCACCACAGAGAAAATTGAAACCATCACTGAACTGGTAAATATTTTTGATAAAGATAAATTTCAGCAGGAGGTAGAGAACACCACAGGGAAAGCAGCTAAGGCGGACAAGATTGCAAGTAGAACAGCGAAGCACATCACTGAAAAAATGGATGAAGATCCTGCTTTTTACAAGAAGTTTTCGCAAATGCTGAAAGAGACGATTGCCGACTATGAAGCCAAACGGATCAGTGAGGCACAATACCTAAGCAGGGTTCAAGACATCATGAACAATGTGTTAGCTCATACCGACAATGATATTCCTGAGCAATTGAAAGGCAGAGATGTGGCCAAAGCCTTTTATGGTTTGACAGTTGAAGCACTGTCAGAAAAAATTCAAGACAATATAGTTCGAAAAGAAGTCGCAACACAGGCGGCCTTAAAAATTGACGACTTGATTCAAAGTTCTGTTTTAGACAATGGCAAACCCATTATTGACTGGCAATACAAAACAAGCATTACGGGAAAATTGCTTATTGAAATCGGAGACTATCTGATTGATGAGGTGCGAGATAAATACAGTATTGACTTGTCGTTCAGGGACATGGACAAAATTGCTGAAGATTTTATTGAAGTGGCTAAAATTCGTTACAAGTAATGACAGCAGCTATACAATTTGGAAGCAGAACAATAGATTTTCGTTTGGAGTACTCTGACAGAAAGTCGCTTGGCATTGCAGTCACTCCCGAAATGGAAGTGTTGGTAAAGGCACCGGCTAATACTTCCATTGAAAAGATAAAAGAGAAAATAAGGAAAAAAGCACCCTGGATAGTTAAACAACAAAGTTTCTTTCTTTCCTTTCAACCAAAGACACCACAACGAAAATTTATTAGCGGTGAAACACATTTATATTTAGGCAGACAATACCGTTTACTAATTCAAATTGGCAAGGAGGAATCAGTCAGGCTAAAAGGCAAAGTTATTGAAGTAACAGCCAATGAAAAGTCGAGAGCAAAGGACTTATTAAAGGATTGGTATTTACAAAATGCTCGGACAAAATTCCATTTAATTGCTGCACCACTGATTCACAAATTCAAAAAACACAAAGTAGAACCAAGTTCTATTGTTTTACGAGACATGCCGACACGCTGGGGAAGTTGCACACCAAAAGGAAAAATTATATTAAATCCTGAATTGATTAAAGCACCTAAAGGTTGTATTGAATATGTAATCATACACGAGCTTTGTCATTTAATACATCACGACCACACACAGAAATTTTTAGATTTACAAACCAAAGAAATGAAGGACTGGGAAAAGTGGAAAATGAAATTGGAAAAACTATTGGCATGAGAAGTTCACACACAAAAGTATACACATTTGTAAACCGCACAAGCCTGAGCACATACCACCCCTATTTCAGTGCCACTTGCAAATACCCCGCAATATGATTCTACACATTGCTGGTGTCGAATACTGCTCTGTTTAGGTAGTCTTCTTATAATTCCATATGGCCCAGCCGTTCAATACTACTGCAAATAATATCATGTAAAAAAATTCTGTTTTGATATCCCCGAGATCGCTTCCCTTCAATACGATCATTCGCACCACTTTAATGAAATGGGTAATAGGCGTAAGATGAGCGATCGCTCCTGCCCATGCAGGCATACTTTCAACCGAAGTAAATAAACCGCTCATAAGCATAAAGATCATCATAAAAAAGAAGGCGATGAACATGGCCTGCAACTGGTTGGCGCTGTAGGTGGATATCAGTAATCCAAACCCTAAAAGGGCCACCAGGTAAACAGCCGCGAACAAATAGAGTACCCCAAAACTTCCTTCAGGAAAAATGCCATACACCGCCCATGTTACAATCAGCCCCAAAGTAAAAACGATCATCCCTATTACCCAGAACGGAACCATTTTCCCTGCAATGAACTCCCATTTCTTAACTGGTGTTACATTAATCTGTTCAATGGTGCCGGCTTCTTTTTCTTTTACAATATTCAATGCCGAAATAAAACCGCCAATAAGGGTGAGGAGCAATACCAGCACGCCGGGAACAATATAATATTTGTATTCGCTCAATGGGTTGTACCAGTTGGAAAAGGTAATATCAATAACCGGTTGCGCCGCTGGTTGTTTTGTGATGGCTATTATATTGAGCTGTAGATTTTTATTAAAATCCGCAATAACCGAATTGAGGTATCCTGCGCCCAAAGCCGCTTTGGTGCCATTAATGCCATCCACGGAGATGGCAATTTTTTGTATGCCTTCTCTTACCAGGTTCCGTTCAAAACCGGCAGGGATTTCCATTATCATGTCAGCCGCCCCGTTTTCAATATAAGGCAAAGCTTTTTGATAAGACGTTCCGGCATTTATATAACGGAAGTACCCCGATGCTCCAACCTTTGTTACCAGCTTTTGTGAAAGACTGCTATGATCATTGTCTACAATAGCAATATTGATATCCTTTACATCAAAATTCATGGCCAAAGGAATAATGATGAGCTGAATGGTGGGCATCACAAACATCATGGCCAGAATACTCTTGTCTCTGAATATTTGCAGAAATTCTTTTTGAAGTATGTACCGCAATACCCTCATGCTAATCTCTTTTTAAAATTTTTGAGTGCAATGATTAAAAGAAGCACGGTCATGGCAACCAATACCAGTGTTTCTTTCCACACATATTCAAAACCGAGTCCCTTCAGCATTACAGCCTTCACAATTAAAAAATACCAGCGGGAAGGAATAATATTGGAAATGGCCTGAAATATCCAGGGCATATTCTCAAGGGGGAACATGAACCCGGTAAAGATCAGTGTTGGCATCATCAGTCCCATCATGGAAAGCAGCAGTGCGGTTTGCTGCGAATTGGTTGTGTTGGAAATGAGCAATCCAAAAGAGAGACAGGTAATAATAAAAAGTATGCTCTCTATATACAATAGTGAGAGGCTTCCTTTTACAGGAACATCCAATACATAAACCGACAGCAGCAGTATTAAGGTAAAATTGGCGATAGACAATGCCAGGAACGGGATGGCTTTTGCAATTAATACCATTACGGGCTTAAAAGGCGATACCAGCAATATTTCCATGGTGCCCAATTCTTTTTCCCGCACTACGGCTACGGAAGTGAGCGCTGTGCATACGATCATCAGCACAAGGGCAAGTACGCCGGGTACAAAATTCAGCGATCCGTTTGCATTTTCGTTATACAGTAACCTTGTTTCCGGAACAATGGAATAGGGCAAAGCCGCTGCAGGACTGATTTGATGCTGGTAATCTGCAATAATAGCCGTTAAATAGTTGATGAGCGTTTTAGCAGTATTCGGATCAGAACCATCGGCAATGATTTGTATCTGCGCTTTTCCGGAGCGCAGCAAATCGTTTCCAAAATGAGGCGGGAAAATAACCGCACATTTCAGCTCCCCTTTTCTAAAAACTTTTTCTATATCAGTATAATTTACGGTTGCTTCTTCTGCCAGGAAATAGGAAGAAGCTTTTATTTTATGAATGATCTGCTGCGCGTTCGCATCCTTTGCATTATCCGAAATAATGATTTTTGCATTCTTTACTTCGCTCGTCAGCGCAAAGCCAAACAGCAGTATTTGCGCTACGGGTATACCAAACATGATCAGCAGGGTTCGCCGGTCGCGAAACACGTGATAAAATTCTTTTCTTATGAAAACCAATAATTGTTTCATGCAAAAATGTTTTTTGTTTTAGTCTGCCGACCGTTTTGCTCCACGGGCCAACTGGTAAAAAACATCGTCTATACTCTTTACAGCGAATTGTTTTTTCAGGTTTTGAGGCGTGTCTAATGCTTCAATTTTTCCATCCACCATTACCGTTATGCGGTTGCAGTATTCCGCTTCATCCATATAATGCGTGGTTACAAAAATGGTGATGCCGGATGCGGCTGCTTCATAAATCATATCCCAGAACTGCCTGCGGGTAACAGGATCCACCCCGCCTGTAGGCTCATCTAAGAACACAATTTTAGGCTGGTGAAAGATGGCTACTGAAAAAGCCAGTTTTTGCTTCCAGCCCAATGGCAGGTCGCCAACTTTCTTTTTTGCTTCTGATTGCAGTCCGAGCTTTTCAACCAGGCTATTGCTTCTCCGTTTTATTTCTTTAGCGGGAACGCCGTAAACGCCGCCAAAAAAACGTATGTTTTCCAAAATAGTAAGGTCTTCATACAATGAGAACTTCTGGCTCATATAGCCAATATTCCTTTTTATATACTGCTGCTGCCTGTACACATTAAAACCTGCAACCGATGCTTCGCCGGAACTGGGGAAGGAAAGACCGCAAAGCATGCGCATGGCGGTAGTTTTACCTGCACCGTTGGCGCCCAGAAATCCAAATATTTCGCCTTTGTTCACTTCAAAGCTGATTTTATCTACCGCAATAAAATCGCCAAACTTTTTGGTGAGCTCTTTACAAATAATTACTTTTTCTTCCATGCTAAATAATTATGAGTGCGGAAGTGCCATTTCCTTCTTTTCATTCATTAACCTTATAAAACTATCTTCAATAGTGGGTTCAATATCCTTCACCTCAATATGGGTGTGTCCCTGTTTTTCTGCCCAGCTTCTCAATTCACCTGTATCCTTTTCATTGCCATTTTTTAACGTAACATGCAGGTATTCGCCAAAGGGATAGCTGCTTTCTACCTGTTCATTTTTTCTCAGGTCGCTTAATAGTTTATAAATATTGTTTGCCCTCATCGCGAATAACTTTACCGGGTAGGCTGCAATAATATGTTGTGGTGTATCTACCGACATGATCCTGCCGTTCTGTATCAACGCTATTCTTTCGCATAAAACCGCTTCGTCCATATAAGGTGTGGAAACCAAAATGGTGATGCCCTGCTGTTTTAGTTTTTTAAGCATTTCCCAAAACTCCCTTCTCGACACTACATCCACTCCTGTAGTAGGTTCATCCAGGAACAATACTTCCGGCTTGTGAATTAAAGCACAGCATAAGGCCAGCTTTTGCTTCATGCCGCCCGAAAGTTTACCTGCCCTGCGATTGTTAAAGGGTTTGATCTGTTCGTAAATATCCTTAATGAGATCATAGTTTTTCTCAATGCTGGTGCCGAACAGGGTGGCGAAAAAGCTCAGGTTTTCTTTTACTGTTAAATCCTGGTATAACGAAAATTTGCCGGGCATATAGCCAATCCTGTTGCGGATGGCCTGGTAATCTTTTACTGTATCAAAACCATCAACTGTTGCGGTTCCTTTATCAGCAAGTAATACCGTTGTCAGTATGCGGAAGATTGAAGTCTTGCCGGCACCATCGGGTCCAATGAGGCCAAACAATTCACCCTTATCTATAGTAAGCGACACATCATCCACAGCAAGCACTTTGCCTTTATCGTACGTTTTAGTAATATTTTGAAGTGTTACAGATTTCATTTGTTTCATCCGGTTTTGCAGTACAAGGGAGTGACACAACGATGTTCAATAGCCATTCAAAAGCTTGTCCCAGCAACAATCTGGTGATATATCAAATTGTTATTGTCAATTAAAAAGCACTTCGCCATACATGCCAATCTTCAGGTAACCATCGTTTTTTACGCTTACTTTTATGGCATATACCAGGTTGGCTCTTTCATCTTTCGTTTGTATGGTTTTAGGCGTAAATTCCGATTTGTCCGAGATCCATTGAATCGTTCCTGCATAGGTTTTATATTTTTTTTCACCCTGGTCAATCCGCACCTGCACCTGTTGTCCTGTTTTTATGAGTGGGAGTTGCCCGCCGGTTATATAGGCTCTTAAAAACAAGGTATCGGTGTTTGCAATTTTATATAGCGGCTTTCCCAATACAGCCATTTCTCCTTTCAGTGCATAATTGGTAAGCACTATGCCAGTGATGGGATTAACCACCTGTCCTTTGTTGATTTGTGCCTGCAATTGCTGTGCGGCTTTCTCAAGTGGTGCTTTTTCACTGAGTATGCTCCTGTTTTGAATGGCGGTGTTGGATTGATACAGGTTGATCTGTTCCCGCGTTACTGCCATCTGTTTTTGCAGTTGGTCAATCTGTGCATTCATATCATCTAATTGCTTGCGGGGGGCGGCATCGGCTTTCACCAGGTTTTGTGATCTTTCCCTTTCCCGGAACAGGTTATCCAATTGTGTTTGCTGGGCCGATAGTTGTTTTTTAACAACATTTACCTGGTTGCTGGCAGAACTTGTTTTTTGTTTGAGTGAAGATATGGAGGCTTCTGTTTGTTCTTTCTGAAGCTGCTGAACAGTCATATCAATCTGTCCCACTATGGCGCCTTCCTTTAACTGATCTCCTTCGTGTACAGAAAATGAAAGCAGTTGGCCGTTTTGTTGTGCTGATACAATTACTTCATCCGCTTCAAAATTACCCGACGCATCATAGTTTACTTTATTACCGTTGCAGGAGGCGAATACCATCCATACTGCAAATACTGCTATACTGTTGTATCTCATAAATAATAATTTTGCACTCAGTTGCCTGAAGTGTTTTTAAAATTGTATTGGGCCTGTAATAATTGAATGTTGTGAACAATGCGGGCCTGTTTCGCCAGGTTTTCTTCATTTAGCTTGGCAATATATTCATGTACGGTTATCACACCATTATCCAATTGTGCCTTTGCCGATTGTACCACAGCGGTAAGAAGCTCAGCAACGGCATTATCCTGCTCAAGGAGATCGCTGTATTTTTTGATATCTGCATTTTGCTGACTAAGTGTAAGGCGGGTATTGAAAAGAAAGGTTTCTTTGTCAGTATCTACGTTTTGCCGGTTGATTTCTAAAAGATGCCTGTTGTTCTTTAAGGAATATAAACTTCCCGCCGACCAGTTTAAACGGATCCCGGCAATCCACCACGGACCAAACTTATTTTCAATAATGTTTAACGTAGGACGGCCATATGCCCCCTGTACAAAAGCGCTGAGTTTGGGTGTGTATGCCGATCTCAATTGTTGTTCCTGTATATCAAAACTTTTTTTCTGCAGATCGAAGTATTTCAATTCCGGCCTGCTGATTCCGGGCGTAACGGGCAATGGTTCAGGTAAAACCAATATGGTGCTTTCATCAACAGGCCGGCCAATGAGCAATGCCAGCATATCCATAAAGGCGTTGCGGTTGGCCCTGAACGTTATAGCTGTCATATCTATATTAATAATCGCGGCTTTTAGTTCATCCACATTGCTTCTGAAGCCTGTTCCGTTTATAAACGCGGCATTGGCTTTATTCAGCGCACCCTGCAAATCGGTTTTCCTGATTTCATTTTGTTTTAATTGTTCGTTCATCAGCAGCACGGAAAAATAGATCTGGGTAACGCGGTCTTTCAGCGTGTTTAAATTCACTTCCAGGCTTTGTTGCTGAATTTGTTCATTGGCCCGGATCAATGCTTTTTGATGTTTGGTAACACCGCCATCATATATAGACTGGCTCAGCTCTGCCTGTATTTTATACTGGTCTTTATCAATGGTGGGAAAAGAGATACCGGGTATGGAAGGCAGGGCATCCGAAAAGCTGATGGTTTGCGATTGGTAGGTAGCCTGGCCATTTACGGTAAGCTGGGGAAGATAAAATTTTGAAGCATTTTCAAGTGAATACTGGCTGCTTTTGGCAATTAAATCCTGCTTTTTAATGAGCGGGTAATTTTCTTTTGCCATGCTGTAACAGGAGTCAATGGTAAGTTGTTTCGTTTGCGCATGGAGGTGTGTTAATGGCGTCAGCAAAAACAAAACGCCTATAGCCTTATTCAATGTAATAATCATAGCTTAAGTCATTTGTTTTAATCACCTGATCAAATTGTATGAAATAAATTATTTTGATTTTAATATCGCTTTAAGCCAAACAGGAATCAGTTCCTTTCGTTCCAGCATCATATCCACAAATGCTTTATCTTTCATATTGGCCATTTTCTGGAGTACAGGCTTCATCAAAAAAGGAAACAGGCATAGTCCCATGAGGCTCACAAAAAAATGGAAGGGATGAATATCGGGCCGCTTCTTTTCTATCTGTTGTATAAATACAGATTGATTCAGAAAATCGGCTTTTTCTGTAAGTTTTATAAAATGCTCCGGGTTGTTTCTCAGTTCGCTTAGCACAAATAATGGCAGCTCCGGGTTTTCTATGATCAGGTCAATATATTTTGAAGCAATGCTTTCCACTTTGGTTTCTAAGGAGGTTGATGCATCGTTCAAAACGGGCGCCAGTACGCCAAAATATTTCTGCATTTTTTCTGTCATTACTATTTCAAAAAGTTTTTGCTTGCTTCTGAAATAGTAATTCAGCAGTGCCAGGTTAATACCTGCCGCTTCTGCTATATCCCTTGTGCGGGTGGCGGCATACCCCTTTTGCGTAAAAACCTTCCGTGCTGCTTCTTTTATTTTTTCTTCCGTAGACAGATCGCTGCTTGCTTTTATTTTTCCGGGCATTTTTTTGTTATTGTTCTGCAAAGCTAAAAAACATTTTTTTGATTTAAACAAATATTTTAATCAAATGATTAAAATCATATTACCGCCGCCGGTTTTTTGACAATAAGCTTTAAATACATACTTTGCACAACAGAGCGCATTATTTTCCGGGCAGGTAAATTTATTGTTGTAATGAAAGATATATTGGCATATATCCCCCAGCGTCAGCCTTTTGTAATGATTGATGAACTGGTAGTTGCCAGCGACGATACCGCCGTAACGAAGTTTAAGGTGAAAAGCGATAATATTTTTTGGGTGAACGGGCAACTTACAGAGCCAGCCCTGGTAGAAAATATTGCTCAAACTGCTGCTGCCAGAATAGGCTATATTTGCAGCGAAAAAAACGAACCTGTTCCGGTGGGTTTTATAGGTGCGGTGCAAAACCTGCACATTATGGCTTTACCGGGGGTAGGTGATGAGTTGGAAACTGAAATTGTTATTAAAAACCAGGTATTTGATGTTACCATGATTGCGGGCAAGGTAAGTTGCAGGGGAGCCGTGTTGGCGCAATGCGAAATGAAAATCTTTATTCAGTCAACCAATAAATCTGCAATAATATGAAACAGGTGCTTTCATTAAAATGGCTGCTTGCCATAGTATTCCTGCTTGCAGGAACGCAACCCCTTTCTGCTCAGACATTAAAAGATTTTTTTAACTCTTCCGAGGTTCCGCTTACTTACCTGGGGGTTGATTTCACCCGGGCCAAAGTGTTTAACGACATTGCCGCCAACGCCATGGATATAAGAGACCGGCAGTTCGCTGCTATTAACCAGGTAATTGTAAATGAACCTAAAAAATACGATTTTCAGAAAGCGCTTTCAAAGTCCAATGTAACAAATGATATTAGTTTTGTTAATGCAAAGAATGCTAAAATAGACGCTGAAAAAATTATTGAGTCTAATAGTGCTGATGAAGTAAGGTTTACCAAAGCAACCATCGAATCTATTGTTAAGGGATATAAGTTTGCAGGTAAAAAGGGTATTGGCCTGATGTTCATTATGGAAAGCATGAACAAAGCTTCGGCCCAGGCTTCTATGTATGTTACTTTCATAGATATTGCTTCAGGTAAGGTTTTGCTTACAGAACGGATGACAGCCAAAGCAGCCGGATTTGGTTTCAGGAATTATTGGGCAAAAACGGTATACGAAGTGCTGGATGACATAAAAAAATCAAAATATAAAGAGTGGAAAGCCAATGCAGGCTGAGGTTCAGAGCGGAATAGATCATGGTTACGGAAAAAACAAATAATGGAGAAAACTTTATCCGGGAAAATTGAGATTAATGTGCGGTTTAATGAAGCTGATCCTTTGGGTATAGTATGGCATGGGCATTATATACGATATTTTGAAGACGGAAGGGAGGCTTTTGGCAATGAATATGGCATTGGGTATCTTGATTTTTACAGGCAGGGCGTTATTATACCTATAGTGAGTATTCAATGCGACTTTAAACGATCGCTAAAATACGGGGAAAAGGTTATAGTAGAAACGATTTACAAACCCTGCGAAGCTGCAAAACTCAGGTTTGAATACAGGTTGTTCAATTCAGCCACTAATCAACTGGTAGCTACGGGAACTTCGGTTCAGGTTTTTCTGAGCAGGGAAACATCAGTTCTGCAGTTAACCAATCCTCCCTTTTTTGAAGCGTGGAAAAAGAAACATGTGCCGCTCTAATTTTTAACAAGCCAATGAAACGCCGTGTAATTTTTTTTCGCATAGGAGAATGTATAAAAGGCGTTCTCCCGCCGTGCGGGACAGGCATCCGGCAAAAATGTAAAAAATAAACATGTACGGATGAAACCGGTTTTTGTTATTTCCGATAATATTGTATCACCCATAGCACTAACAGCAAATGAAAATTTTGCTCTGCTGAAAAAAGGCATTTCTGGCATACAATTGCATCATACAGCAATTGCTCCGGAACCCTTTTATGCTTCTTTGTTTAATGAAGATGTGAATTTTACGGGATCTGTCAATAACCCGGATGCCTACACTAAATTTGAGCAATTGCTTATCGCTTCCATACAGGATGCTTTATCGCTTTCCGGTACGGATATTACCAGTGCAAAAACCGCATTGATCATTTCTTCTACCAAAGGAAATATCAGTCTTATTGAATCAGGAGCAATAAATGAGTCTGTAAAAAAGCGCGTTGCTTTACATAGCTCGGCAAAAGCAATAGCCGGTTATTTCCGTTTCAAATCTCATCCTGTGGTCGTATCGCATGCCTGCATTTCGGGCCTGGTTGCGCTTATTACAGGTATGCGCTTATTACAATCCGGCCGCTGCGATCATGCGGTAATAGCCGGCGCCGACATCATTACACAATTTGTATTATCCGGCTTCCAGTCTTTTCACGCTGTCAGCGATGAACCCTGCAGGCCCTTTGATGCCAAACGAAATGGTATTACATTGGGCGAGGCCGCGGCTACCATTATTCTTTCGGTAGAAAAGCCCGATGCCAAAGAAAGTATACAGCTTTCAGGTGGAGCTATCAGTAACGATGCCAATCATATTTCCGGTCCCTCCCGTACCGGAGAAGAATTACACCAGGCTATTGAAGCCGCTGTTCAGGAAGCCGGTATTTCTAAAAATGAAATTGATTTTATTTCGGCGCATGGAACAGCTACGGTGTATAATGATGAAATGGAATCTAAAGCCATAAACCTCTCGGGATTACAACAGGTTCCTGTTAATAGCCTGAAGGGATATTACGGCCATACTCTGGGTGCTGCCGGTTTAATAGAAACCGTGGCCTGCGTGCATTCATTAAAAGAAAATATAATTTTGCCCACCCCGGGATTTAAAGATCCGGGCACAACACAGCCCTTAGTGGTAAGCAATGCGTTGCAAACGGGCGTATACAACAATTGCCTGAAAACCGCATCGGGATTCGGAGGTTGTAATGCAGCGATAGTATTACGGAAAGCAATTTGATTTTTAACTATAAACCATAACCCAGTACATTTTATTACATGGAATTTTTTAAAAAGGATAGCAAAACAGCTTTGGAGGCGAAAGGGCTGGCGCAATTCATCGCATTTGGACCTGTGGTATTCCAGGTAGCCAAAGTAATGAGGGATACCGGTATATTAAGCATCATAGAAGAAAGTGCATCAACCGGAATAACCATTGAAGAAATTGAAACCCGCGTACAATTGCCTCATTATGGAGTAAGAGTGTTGCTGGAATCATCATTGGGAATAGGATTGGTTTTGGAAAACAATGGTAAGTATACTTTAACCCGCACGGGTTATTTTATTTTGCATGATCCGCTTACAAAAGTAAACATGGATTTTGTGCACGATGTGTGCTACAAAGGGTTATTTGACCTGGATAAGAGCATTCAAAATGGAAAGCCCGAAGGACTTAAAGAATTCGGCGATTGGCCTACCATTTATGAAGGGCTTTCACAATTGCCCGCACATGTGCAGAAAAGCTGGTTCGCTTTCGATCATTTTTTTTCGGATACGGCTTTCCCGGCAGTAATAAAACATGTATATAAAGACGGCATTAAAAATATATTAGACATAGGGGGAAACACAGGCAAATGGGCCATTGCCTCCGCTAAGCATGCGCCGGATATACATATTACCATTATGGATTTGCCCGGACAGCTAAATATGGCCAAAAAAAGAATGGAAGAACTTGGACTTACCAACCGGGTATCTTTTTATCCAACGAATATTTTGGATGAAAGCCAGCCTTTTCCGAAAGGGTTTGACGCGATATGGATGAGCCAGTTTTTAGATTGCTTTTCTGAAGCCGAAATCGTTTCTATCTTAAAGCGCTGCGCCATGGCAATAGGTGATGATGGCTATGTACTGATTCTGGAAGCATTTTGGGATACACAGCGATTTGAAACAGCGGCTTTTTGCCTCCTGCAAACATCTATCTATTTCACTGCATTGGCCAATGGCAACAGCCAGATGTACGATTCAAGGGTTTTTAAGCAATGTATATACGATGCAGGCTTTGAAATTGTGGAACAAACCGATGGCATAGGTTTAAGCCATAGCCTGCTGAAATGCAGGAAGAAGAAGTGAATTTGAAAATGTGGAAATTTGAAAATGTGGTGGTCGGTACGCAACGAAGGAGCGTCAGACCGCAACATCGTGGAATGTGCTAATTTGGGAATTTGAAAATTTGGAAGTTTGAAAATGAGGTGGTCGGTACGCAACGAAGGAGCGTCAGACCGTGGGTAACAAAAGTTAACTGGTACTGACGGCTGACTGCTAATCGCTGATCGCGTTTGGATTTTAATTTTGTATTTTATTTGGTTTTTGTTATTTGTTTTTTGGTTCTTATTTATAATATATTATGCAAACAGAAAAAACAGATGTACTGGTTATTGGCGCCGGACCTTCGGGAACAGTTGCCGCCTCCATTGTTCACCAGGCCGGGTATAAAGTACGCATTGTTGAAAAAATGAAATTTCCGCGCTTCGTAATCGGCGAAAGCCTTTTACCCCGCTGTATGGAAGCCCTGGAGGAAGCGAAGTTCTTAGACGCTGTGGCGGAAAGAGGTTTCCAGGAAAAAAATGGGGCCAAGTTTGTAAAAAATGGAAAAATATGCGATTACCAGTTTGCCGATCAGTTTACCAAAGGATGGAAAAGAACCTGGCAGGTGCAGCGTGCCGACTTTGATCATACGCTTGCCCGAACCGTTGAAGAAATGGGCGTACCTGTTCAGTATGAAACTACGGTAACCCATATTGCTTTTAATGATGACGGAAAATCTGTCACCACTATTGAAGATGCCAATGGCAATAAACAATATATAGAAGCCCGCTTTATTATAGACGGCAGTGGTTACGGACGGGTGATACCGCGTATGTTCAATATGGAAAAACCCTCTAACCTGCCCGCAAGAAAAGCACTGTTTGCGCATACGGTAGATACCAAACGCGCCATGTCCGATGAGCCTAACCGCATCACTATTGTAGTGCACAAAAAAGCGGTATGGATATGGATCATCCCATTTGCCAATGGCATTACTTCTTTGGGGTTTGTAGGATTTCCTGAGTTCTTTGATGGGTTTGAAGGCTCACCGGAAGAAAAAATCCGGGCAATGATCGCTACAGAACCATATTTAAGTGAGCGGTTTAAAGATGTTGAACTGGTGTTTGAACCGAGAACATTGCAGTCGTGGTCATCCACCACCGACAGGTTTTATGGCAATGGATTTGTACTTACGGGAAATGTGACGGAATTTTTAGATCCGGTATTTTCTTCGGGCGTTACGCTGGCTACCGTTTCCAGCCAGATTGCGGCAAAACTGGTGATTCGTAAACTGAAAGGAGAGGATGTAGACTGGGATAAAGAATACATGGATATTATGATGCAGGGCGTAAATACTTTTCGCTCTTATGTAATGGCATGGTACGAAGGCACACTGGATACTATTTTCTTTGCCGATGATCAGGATCCGCTTATTAAAAGCCAGATATGTTCCGTATTGGCTGGTTATGTGTGGGATACTACCAATCCCTATGTAAAAGATCATACCACTGCCCTGCACAAGCTGGCGCGGATAATAACCATGAGAGATAGCCTGAAGGGGTAGTGAAAGGAGAGAGGAGAGATGAGAGAGGTGAAAGGCGAGAGAGAGGTGAATGGTGAGTAGTTGTCTTGCTGGCTGACGGCTGATAGCTGATGGCTGACAGCAGAACCAGCAGCATGCACACATAAAACAATATTAATATTTTGTCAGATACCCAAACATACATTACCGCTCATTGCTGCATTACCCAAAAAAAGGTATACAAAAACGGTATACTGCTTTTGAGCGATGAAACAGGCAGTGATACAACCGATTTCCTCCTTTCTGCATATAAATATTTTAATGTGGATTATCCCAAATTTTATAAAATGGATAATCTGTGTAAACTCGGGTTTTTAGCGGTGGAATTACTGCTGAAAGAAAGGCGGATTGCAGAAGAATACAGTCCCGAAACAGTTGGTATCGTATTGAGCAATGCCAATTCCAGTCTGGATGCCGACCTTAATTATTTCCAAACCGTTAAAAACATACCCAGTCCTGCCCAATTTGTATATACTTTGCCTAATATTGTGATTGGTGAAATCAGCATCAGGCACCATTGTAAGGGAGAGAACGCTTTTTTTGTGAGTGACAGGTTTGATACCGGCTTTATGCAGTTTTATGTGCAGGATCTGTTGGACCGTAACCGGATTAATGCATGCATTAGCGGTTGGGTAGAATGTTTGGGCGGGGAATATAAAGCCGTGGTTTACCTGACAGAAAAGCGTCCGGCTAAAGGATCTTTACCATTTAATATTGATCATATTCATCAAATTTACGAGATAGCTAATGGAGAAATTAATGGCTGATCTGAAGCAACAGATCATAGCGCAACTGAACCTGAAAGATTTGAAACCGGAAGATATCGGTGACGACCAGCCGCTTTTTGTGGAGGGACTGGGGCTGGATTCTATTGATGCCCTGGAATTGATTGTATTGTTGCAGCAGGAATATAAGATAAAACTTGCCAGCGCGGAAGAAGGTCAGCATGTATTCCGTTCCGTTAGAACCATGGCGCAATATATTACAGAACATCAGCCTAAAACAGTATAGTGGTACCGTACATGGTTGATTTGAATATTTATACTTTGTATTACCGGGAAGCAGGCATCCGTCCAAAATCTAAAATCTCACACCTGTCTATCGCCTTCCTGTCCGGTAGGCAGGGCAGGCAGTTTTCAAATCTGAAATAATGAGTACCCCCGTTTTCATTGCAGGCGCTGGTGTAATTTCGGCTATCGGTAATAATATAGCCGAAAATCTGGCTGCACTTGAAAATGGAGCCGCCGGGATGGGTGAAATGCAGTATCTCCATTCGGTGCATCGTCATAAGCTTCCCGTAGCAGAGGTGAAAATGAGTAACGCTGAACTGGCAGAACTGGCTGGCATGCCTGCGCATATCAGCCGCACAGCACTCCTTTCGGCTATTGCTGCAAAAGAAGCGCTTCAGCATGCTGCTATAGAAAACTTTAGTAAGCTACGTACGGGTTTCATTTCTGCCAATACCGTGGGTGGCATGGATAAGACCGAAGATTTTTTTGTTGATTTTTCAGGAGATCCGGGCAAAGGCAGGTTGCGTAATATTATTCATCACGAATGCGGTGCAGCCACCGAGCTGGTGGCCGACATACTGGGTGTAAAAAATTATATATCTACCATCAGTACCGCCTGTTCTTCATCTGCCAACGCTATATTTTTTGGTGCAAGACTCATCAGGCAAAATATGCTTGATGTGGTGATTGCCGGCGGAACAGATGCACTTACCAAATTTACACTCAACGGGTTTAATACTTTAATGATTGTAGACCATCATTACTGTCAGCCTTTTGACGAGAACAGGAGGGGATTGAACCTGGGAGAAGGCGCCGGTTACACAGTGCTTGTCTCAGAGCAGGTTGCCGCTTCGTTAAAAAATGATCCTGTTTGTGTATTAAGCGGGTATTGCAATGCCAATGATGCGTATCATCAAACGGCATCCTCCCCCGATGGCACAGGTTCATACCTGGCTATGAAAGGCGCGTTGCAGCAAAGCGGGTTACAGTCCGGGCAAATTGATTATATCAACCTGCATGGCACCGGCACACAAAACAATGATATAGCGGAGGGCACAGCAATTAAAATGTTGTTTGAAGGACATTATCCGCCCATGAGTTCTACCAAATCCTTTACGGGGCATACATTGGGCGCCAGTGGCGGAATTGAAGCTGTATTTTCAACGCTGGCTATACAACATGGACTGATTTATCCTAACCTGCGTTTGGAAACACCCATGAAAGCATTGCCTTTTATTCCGGAAACGCACTTTAAAAAAGGAGCAGCCATTCGCCACGTACTTTCTAATTCTTTTGGTTTTGGAGGTAATTGTTCATCACTTATATTTTCAAAAGCATAATGTTTATACAGGCTACGGCAGGCATATCACCCCAACCTTCTTTCAGTGCTTTATTAACTGAACCTGCTGTGTATGCCGGGAACAGGTTGAATTGTATAGAACCTGATTATGGCCAGATCATTGACCCTAAAATGATCAGGCGAATGAGCCGGATTATAAAAATGGGTGTCGCTGCCGCAATGGACTGTTTAAAAACATCTGCAACGGAAATGCCCGGCGCAATTATTACCGGAACGGCTTATGGCTGTCTTGCCGATACGGAAGTTTTTCTTTCGAAAATGGTGGAGAACAGGGAAGAATTGCTTACGCCTACGGCTTTTATACAATCAACCCACAATACTGTTGGGGCGCAAATTGCTCTGTTGCTCAAATGCCATAACTATAATAATACGTTTGTGCACAGGGGATTTTCCTTTGAAAGCGCATTATTAGATGCCATCACTTTATTACAGGAGCAGCATGCGTTAACTGTTTTGGTGGGAGGAATAGATGAGCTTACCGATACCAGCTTCAGGCTGCTCAGCCGGTTTGGATTGTATAAAAAAGATATTTCTTCCAATAGGGCGTTATACGATGGGGCTGCAAAAGGAACGATAGCGGGAGAAGGAGCGGCCTTTTTTTTATTGTCTGCAGAACCTTCCGGGAAAGACTATGCGCAGTTAAACGGATTATATACTTTTTATAAACCCGGGGATATTGCAGAAATCGAAAAAAATATTCAGTCTTTTTTATCGGCCCATGGTATTGGTGTGAATGATGTTGACCTCGTTATAACCGGTCAAAATGGCAATGTAAATGAAGATGGGATATATAAGCAACTTGCACAAACGACTTTCAAAGGCAAAGCCTGTGCCCGGTTCAAGCATTTGTGCGGTGAATATCCTACAGCGGCTTCCTTTGCATTGTGGCTGGCTGCCAATATTATAAAAACAGGAGTGGTTCCTTCCTGTACTTCGGTTAGCAGTGATAATAAACGCCCCGGGCGTATATTAATATACAATCATTACCAAAATACGCATCACGCTTTATACCTGCTGTCTGTATGCTGAACTTTAATACCATTAATATTGTTTTTATCACCTTGCTGATCGGAATGATCGGCTATCATTTCTTCTACAGTATTCCTGCATATACTTTTATTATACTGCTGGTGGCGTACTTATCCTTTCTTTTTTACGGCAGTTATAACGTAAGGTCTAATTTTTACCTGAAAACGATTTCCGCGGCCAATACAACACGCAGGCAAATCGCAATTAGTTTTGATGATGGTCCTATGCCTTTATATACGCCACAGGTGCTGCAGATATTAAAAGCGCACCAGGTGGAAGCTGCCTTTTTTTGCATCGGTAAACGAATTAAGGAAAACGAGGCCTTGTTAAAGCAGGTATATGATGAAGGACATCTTATCGGCAACCACAGTTATTCGCATGATCTGTGGTTTGATCTTTTTTCAGCGCAAAAAATGAATTTGGATCTGCAGATGATGAATGAAACTATGCTAAAGGTTACGGGCGTTAAGCCCCGCTTATTCCGTCCACCTTATGGTGTTACCAATCCCAATCTTAAAAAAGCCATCGAAAAAAATAATTTCATTCCTATCGGTTGGAGTGTCCGGTCTATGGATACGGTAGCAAAAGATGCACAAAAATTATTGTCAAAAGTTACCGGATCGTTAAAACCGGGAGCCATTGTATTGTTTCATGATACCAGCAAAGCTACGGTAGACATGCTTTCTGCATTCTTACAGGAGGTAAAGCAAAGCGGCTATGAAATTGTCCGGTTAGACAAATTGCTTAATTTGGAGCCCTATGCGTAAGCTTGTTTTAATTGGAATGCTGTGGATAACCGCAATAGCTGCGAAAGCACAATACCCGGGGTATACCTTGCTGCGGGATGCTTCTTCTTTTCAAACACAATTTGCCGCTGCATCACAAAAAACGAATACCATTAAAAGCGATTTTGTGCAGGAAAAGACCCTGAGCCTGCTGGCGGAAAAAATTGTATCGAAAGGAAAGTTCTGGTTCAAAAAAGAAAATGCCGTACGTATGGAATACACGCAGCCTTTTCAATACCTGATGATCATTAATGGAAGCAATGTATATATTAAGGATAGTCAGAAAGAAAACAAAATATCTACCAAATCCAATAAGCTGTTCCAGCAGATCAATAAAATAATGATAGATTGTGTAAATGGAAAGGCCTTACAAAGCAGCGATTTTAAAGTAAAGATATTTGAAGATAAAACTACTTTTATGGCGGAGCTTTCGCCGGTTAATAAAAATCTAAAGACTTTATTCAGTAACATCAATATGATTATTGAAAAGAAGGATTATGCTGTATCCCGTATTGAAATGCATGAGCCATCGGGCGATAATACCACCATTCATTTTGTGAACCGCCAGTTTAACACCCAGCTTGCCGATGCGTTGTTTGCTATACGTTAGTTGCTGGCTGATCTGCGCCGCCTGTTCTTCTTCCTACAAAAAATTACAACGCACGGAAGCTGATGCGGTTTGTGTTGAAGCTTTCAAACCGGTTTTTACACGGGCTTTATACAATACCCAGGTAAATGTAACCGGTAAACACCTGAGCGGTTTGCTCATTATCAAAACCATGCCCGACAGCAGTATAAGAATGGTTTTTTCCAGTGAAGCCGGCTTTAAATTCTTCGATTTTGAATTTTACAAAAATGAATTTAAGGTGCATTATATCTTCAGCCAGATGAACAAAAAGCCTGTGATCAAAACCCTTCGTAAAGATTTTGAGCTGGTGTTAATGCAACACCTTAATGCGCCGGGGTCCTATACACTAAAAAGCAATGAGGATTACTACCATGTATTTCCGGATGGTCAGGATTTTTATTATTACATTACCGACAGTGCCTGCAGCAACCTGTTGCGTATGGAAAGGGGAAGCAGAAAAAAAAGAATATTGGAAGCCATCATGCACAAAGGCAGCGATGGCATGCCCGATACAATTGGCATAAAACATCACAATTTTAGTTTTGATATTGGATTAAAACGTTTACAGGATGATACTGAAAGATGATTTTTATACTATCACTTCCTTAACAGTGGATAATGAAATTGCTGAGGCCTCACTGGAACTGAACCCGGCACACCCGATATTTGAAGGGCATTTTCCCGGGCAGCCTGTAGTGCCGGGCGTGTGTATGGTGCAAATGATAAAAGAAATACTGGAAACCGTTACCGGAAAAACTTTGATGTTAAAGCAGTCTGATCATATAAAATTTCTTTCCGTCATTAATCCGGTCGAAGCTAAGCCGGTTCAGGCATCTGTTAAATTCAGCGAAAGGGAAAATGATGAACTGCATGTAGTTGCTTCCCTGAGTTGTGAAGAAAGGATTTGCCTGAAATTAAAAGCTGTTTTTGTAATAACGGACTAAAGAACCAATCAACTAACCAACCAACCACCAATCCATCAGCCAGAATGCCCCAGGTCTTTGGCAGGGTTAACCACATCTCTTATTAACTGTTTCAATTCCTTAATTTCCGGGAAACGCCCTTCGGTTTTTCTGTCGAAAATAATTTTATTATTGATGCTGATGGTATAACGGCCGGCAGTATCCGAGGGCTGAAGCATTATCCCTTTCACATCTCCGGTAAAAGTAGTGAGCAATTCCTGCGCCATATAAGCCGCCCGCAACAGCCATCCACACTGTGGGCAGTATTCGATGGTAATAACATCTTTCATTGAACCTTGTATTGTGCTGTAAAAATATAAAAAGAAAACGGCGCTATTAATTCTTTCTCCTTTTTACCCGCTTTGGAGGCTCCGCCATTATTTCATCCACTGTTTTTAATTTTTCATCGTCTGCTTTCTTTTTTATATAGATAGTACGATACAGGATTTGCGAAGGGATTTGCCTTGCTTTTACGGTGATATCTACCTTTTCAACTGTGGGTTCAAAAGGTAACCATAAGCTGTTACCATAAAATTTTCCGTAGGAGGAGGTAAAAATGAGCTGGGTGCTGTCCATAGGGCGGAAATTACCATTGGAAAGTTTTCCAATTACATTAATATAATTGTATGTCCCTTTTTTCAGGCTGTCTGTATACAGATTAAAATATATGCTGTCAACTTTTTGTGCAAACAGTGTAGTAAATAATAGCAGTAAAACGGGTATGAGTAATGCTTTTTTCAAATTTCATCCAATTTTATACATTGTTATGACGTATAAACAGCTACAAAAGTACAGTTGCGAGCGGTATTTTACTGAATCTTTGCTTTTATGTAACAAATAGAATGGCGCTTCCTGCTGACCGAAGCGAATACAGATTCTTCTCCCGCTTTGAGGCGGGATCAGAATGACAAGCAGTGGTAGTGGGATTGAGCTTTTTTGCTAATGCCGGACAAAAAACCCATTGCCTGCCACCCTGGTTTTGTATTGTCGTTATAACGAAGGAAGGAATATTGGCAGTAATTATTTTACCTTAGTGCACTATGACCCCACCTATATTATGGCAACCTTCTGAACAATTTAAGCGCAATTCCAATCTTGCAAAATATATGCAATGGCTAAAAGATAATTTGAATTTGGAATGTAAAGATTATGATGCTTTATGGAAATGGTCTGTTGAACATCCCGCTGAATTCTGGAAGAGCATTTCGGATTATTTCAAGGGCATCCATCATTCTTCATACAGCAGTGTAATGAGCAATGATCCTATGCCCTATACAAAATGGTTTGAAGGAAGTACATTGAATTATGCAGAGCATATTTTCCGTAATGCAACGGACAAGCACCCGGCCATCTTATTTCAATCCGAACGCCAGCCGCTTGCCGCCATCAGTTGGGAAGCGTTGAAACAAAGGGTAGCAGCATTACAAAGTTTTTTTATACAGCAGGGCATACAACCGGGCGACAGGATTGCCGGCTATTTACCCAATATTCCTGAAGCTACCGTATCGCTATTGGCCGCTATGAGCGTTGGCGCGGTATGGAGCAGTTGTTCACCCGATTTTGGTTCTGCAAGCGTAATGGAACGTTTTCGGCAAATTGAACCCAGAATATTGATTGCTACCGATGGGTATGTGTATAACGGCAAATCCTTCAACCGTATGAAAGATGTAAAAGCCATTAAAGCGGCGCTTCCTTCGGTCGAAAAATTAATACGCATACCCTTTACCGGTAGTATCATTGAAGAAGGAAATACGGCCGGAGCTGTATTATGGGATGAAGTAATGCAGACCTCATATACAGCTTTGCAATTTACTGCGGTTCCTTTTGGTCACCCCATATGGATATTATATTCCTCCGGTACAACCGGTATACCAAAAGCAATTACGCATAGTCATGGCGGCGTATTGCTTGAGCATTTTAAATACCTGGCTTTTCACAATGATGTTCAGCCAGGTGAAAATTTTTTCTGGTTTACCACTACCGGCTGGATGATGTGGAATTATTTGCATGCTGCACTGCTTTTGGGCGCCACTATAGTATTGTACGATGGAAGTCCGGGTTATCCGGATATCAGCGCATTGTGGCGTATGGCGACAAAAATACCGGTACATCATTTTGGCACCAGCGCTCCCTTTATTATGGCCTGTAAAAAAGCAGGTATCCTTCCGGGTGAGTATGGCGATCTTTCCGCATTGCGTTCTGTGAGCTCCACCGGTTCGCCGCTTCCGCAGGAAGGATTTGATTATGTGTATGAAAAGATTAAGAAGGATTTGTGGCTGTGCAGCATGAGTGGCGGAACGGATGTTTGCACAGCATTTGTGGGTGGATGCTCCCTGTTGCCGGTATATGAAGGAGAAATCCAATGCAGGGCTTTAGGTTGCGAAATGTATGCTTTGGATGAAAATGGCAACCGTATAACGGATGAGGTAGGGGAAATGGTGATTACCAGGCCCATGCCTTCTATGCCTGTATTTTTCTGGAACGATAAGCAGTTTGAAAAATATCTTTCCAGCTACTTTGAAACCTATCCCGGAATATGGCGGCATGGCGACTGGGTGAAAATAACACCACGCAACGGCGTTGTTATTCTCGGAAGATCGGATGCTACACTTAACCGGCAGGGCGTACGCATTGGAACAGCAGAAATATACAGGGCGGTAGATACTGTGCCGGAGGTAAAAGACAGTCTTATTGTTAACATTGAATTGCCCGGCGGCGGTGATTATATGCCCTTATTTGTAGTAATGAAAGAAAATCACAGCTTAACCGCGGAAATAAAAGATACTATCAAAAGAACCTTACGCAGCACCTACTCTCCGCGTCATGTGCCCGATGAAATTATTGCGGTTAATGATATTCCCTATACCATCAGTGGTAAAAAAATGGAGATGCCCGTTAAAAAGATATTAATGGGTAAGCCATTAGAGCAATCAGTGAACGCCGGTTCAGTAAAAAACCCTGAATCGCTGGAGTTCTTTAAAACATTTGTGGTGAAAAAATAGTGCAAGGTTCCGTTGCAGGTTACAAGTTACAGGGTGGCAATCTGTAAAAATGAACCTGATTCGGGTAGTTTTGCATCTGAGTATCCTATATGCCTGAAGTGCCTGCCTTGTGGCAAGCTATTGCGCGGGAACAGTTCAGTGTTTAGGTTAATCACAAAATTCGAAACCCGGAGAAACACCCAAATTCAAAAAATAAATTTCAACCCTCCTTTCGCCACGGTGTGCCTATTTGAAGATGCCAGAGATTCAAAGGCCAGCAATAGGCTCATAAATGATGCTGCTCTCAAATCCCAAACGACCTCATCTCAAATTTGAAATTTAAAATCTCAAATATCTTATTCTTCCTCGTCTTCCGCATCGGGCTTCCGCACATGCCTGTTCCTGAGCCGTACCGCCGGGTTGGTCATGGGGCTGAGCCCGGGACGTTCATCACCCAGCAAAATACCCCAGTGCCGGAATTCTGTGGTATGATCAAAAATAATTTTAAGTATGGCAATCATAGGCAGCGATAAAAACATGCCCGAAACACCGGCGAGGGTGCCACCTATTATAACGCCAATGATACTTACCAGGGCATTGATTTTTATTTTGGATCCCACAATGCGGGGCATAAGAATATTATTATCCAAAAACTGAACAACCGTAATAACAATCAGCACGGCAAACACATGCCATAGTTCAGGGGATGAAGTAAGCGTGAGCAGCACACCGATAATATTTCCAATGAGAGCCCCTACATAAGGAATAAGGTTAAGCACAGCGAAAATGATGGCAATCAGCATGGCATGCTTAATTCCTATGATCATCAAAATGCCCCCTAACAGTATCGTCATATAGGTTACCTGTATCATTAACCCGATCAGGTAGCTTTTAACCATTACTTCGGTTTCGCGTAAAGCGGATTCTACCTGCGGATGATCATCCCTGTTGAACCACAGGAAGATAAAACGCAGCAGCAGGTTTTTATAAAACAGGATAAGAAAAATATAAATGGGAAGCAATCCCATAAATACAAATACCCCGGTAAGCGATAAGGCGGCGCCGCTGAGGTACGAACCCGCATTGTTCAACAGGTTGGTGCCCTGTTCCTGCAGCACTTTGATCTGCTGGTCTGCAGAAAGGTTAAGGTTCCTGTTAACCCAGTCGCTTAAAGTTGTCCAGTGCTGGTTAAGATTTTTCTCTAATTGGGGAAAATCTTTTACTAATGATGCAATTTGCAGGGACAAAAAGCCCAGTATCAGTATTACGATTAATGCTGCAGCTAAAATAACCAGCACAATCGCAATGATCTCAGGTATTTTTATTTTTCGCAGAAACCGGAACATGGGCAACAGCATGAGGCTTATGAAAAACGCCATCAGCAAAGGCATTATGATAGCATTCGCCACAGAAAAAAGGGCTATGATCAAACATAACCCCAGAAGTTCTATGGAACGTTTTACTGTTAAAGGCAATTGATTCATACAGGGAATATTGTTACCAAGTTACATAAAAAAATATGCCAGTTAAAAATGTGATTTTGGTAGAGAACAAATTACTTATTTTTAAATAAAGATTGCTGTTATGAAAAAAGGATTGCATCTTATTGTTTTCTTTTTTGCAACCACGGTTCTTGCAGCTCAGCATAATGACTCCGGGCACTTACTGGCGGGTGCTGCTGAGGCCATTATAAACCCGCCTGCCGGAACTTACCTCGCGGGATATGATCAGAACAGGAAAAGTACCGGCGTGCACGACAATCTTTTTGTAAAAGCCGTTGTGGTAGCCAACCGGCAAAATGCACTGGCCCTGGTTACCATAGACTGCATTGGGTTGCCCTACCCGGTTGTGCAGCAAATAAGAGACGCGGTAGAATTAAAACTGCCTGCCAATGTATTCAATGCAGGGCATATTATTATTTCTTCTACCCACACCCATTCGGGTCCGGACGTAATCGGTATTTGGGGACAGGATATGCTGCACACCGGAACCGACAGCAGCTATATGCAGTTTTTAATCAATACCGCTACAGCCGTGATTGTAAAGGCATGGAAGCGCAAACGGGCGGTTGTGGCAAAGTATGCAGATAGCGCATTTGGAGAAGGTTGGGTTGAAAATGTTTCAGACAGCCTTGAGATAGACCGTTCAGTTGGGGTTGTGCAATTTACCACTCCGGGTGGAAAAAATATTGCTACGCTTACCAACTTTGCCTGTCACCCTACTTTTTTGGGAAGAGAAAATACATTGGTGAGTGCGGATTTTCCTTCTGGGTTTTATAAGCAGATGAATGCTAAGCTGGGCGGGATAAACCTGTATATGCAGGGAGCGATAGGAGG
This sequence comes from Agriterribacter humi, assembly GCF_009192765.1. Taxonomy (GTDB): domain Bacteria; phylum Bacteroidota; class Bacteroidia; order Chitinophagales; family Chitinophagaceae; genus Agriterribacter; species Agriterribacter humi. The sequence goes on from NZ_VOHQ01000006.1 coordinate 254,069, forward strand.
ATGGGTGCAGCCTGAAAAAGTAGCCCGTACATTTGAAGAAGCAGAGCAAAAAGGAAAAGCGCTTGCCGCAGTGGTTAGCAGTGCATTGAAACGATCAAAAATGCTTGAAGGGAACGAGGTATCATTTTCTTCCAGCCGATTTGAAATGCCTGTAAACAATAAAGCGTTGAAGCAAATGGCCGATACCGGAATTATCCGGAGAGATATTAGCGAAGGCACTCCAACAGAAGTGGCGTGGTTTAGTATTGGCAGCGCAGTATTTGCCACGCATCCGGGAGAAACCTCTCCGTTATATTCTTTTGCAACCAAAAAATTAATGAAGAATAAAGGACCAAAATTTGTTCTGGGACTGGGGCAGGACGAATTAGGCTATATTCTGAAACCCGATTTTTTTGATCCGGGCACAAAGCTGCATGCTGCTCCTTATCTTACCAGCATGTCGCCAGGCAAAAAAGCCGGGGCTGCAATGATGCAGGTGCTGGCTGATCTCGCAGAGAAGAACGATGGCAGGTAGTCAGCAAACAGTGGTAAGGTGAATGCAGTAGCCACTCACTATTCACACCTCACTACTCACTTACTGATTCACCAGTTTCATAGCGCCTTCGCTGTACCTGTTGCCAACATTGGGGTAGCGCGCTACTAAATCATTGATCTTTTTCAAATCATTTTCCGATAGATGAACATCCACGGCGCTGGCATTTTCTTCTAAGTATTTTCTTTTCTTGGTGCCGGGTATGGGAATAATATCATCACCCTGAGCCAGTACCCATGCCAGGGCAAGTTGAGCAGGTGTTGCGTTTTTGTTCTTAGCCAACGCTGCAAATTCATTCACCAGTTTAATATTGTTTTGTAAGTGTTCCTCATCAAAACGGGGTAATGTGCGGCGAAAATCATCGGCGGCTAATTGTGCAGGATCATTTACCGTAGCAGTAATTATTCCTCTTGCCAGTGGTGAATAAGGAATTAATGAAATGCCCAGTTCATGTACAGTATCTAATATTTCGCCCTCTATATCCCTGCTCAGTAATGAATACTCGCTCTGCAATGCAGCAATAGGGTGAACGGCATGTGCTTTCCGTATAGATTTTGCAGAGGCCTCGCTAAGCCCGAGGTAACGTACTTTACCTTCTTTTACCAGTTCGGCCATTGCGCCAACCGTTTCTTCTATAGGAATATTTTTATCTACGCGGTGAGCGTAATACAAATCAATCGTATCAATTTTTAATCGCTTCAAGCTCTTTTCTACAGCCGTTTTTATATATGCCGGCGATCCGTCAACATAAGTGCCTGGCAGGCCGCTATGTCCTGGTGCACTGTCTTTAAAACGAAAACCGAATTTAGTGGCAATAAAGACTTTATCCCGGTTCTGAGTCAGCACCTGCGATACCAGCTCTTCATTTTTTCCGTTGCCATACATATCAGCCGTATCCCAAAAATTAATGCCCAGGTCTAAGGCCTTATGCAGCGTGGCGATGCTTTCGGTATCATCGGTAGGTCCATAAGCATAGCTCATACCCATACAGCCAAGTCCTATAGCGGATAATTTTTCTTTTGTGTTGCCCAAATTCCTGTATTGCATAAGATATTATTTATAAGGTTACCAGTGTATTAATTCAACTATTTTCTCAAGATATTGCTGGTCGGTTGTGTCAAACTGGTTGTATGCTTCACTGTCTGCATCCAGTACCCCTACTACTTTATTGTTTCTTATAACCGGCACCACAATTTCTGACCTGGATAAGCTACTGCAGGCTATATGGCCCGGGAATTTTTCAACATCGGGCACAATAATCGTTTGGGCTTTTTCCCAACTGGCGCCGCATACGCCTCTTCCCCTACGGATACGGGTACACGCCACCGGGCCCTGGAAAGGACCCACCACCAGTTCATTTTCCCTAACGATATAAAACCCTGCCCAAAACCAGCCGAATTGCGCTTTAAGCGCCGCTGCTATATTGGCTAAATTAGCCACCAGGTCGGGTTCGTTCTCCATTAATGCTTTTACCTGCGGAATAAGCGATTGGTATTGCTCCGCTTTGGAACCCGTTGCAATAATCAAATCTTCTGCCATGCTGCAAAGGTAGCAAGTTACCGGGTAGAAGTTGCAAGGTACGGGTTGCGGGGTGCAGGGAGGACTATTCAACCTATGCCTTCTCCCTTTTCACGCCTGCCTGCAGACAGGTTTCTCTTCTCACGTTTCTCACCATTCACCACTCACTACTCACCCCTCACATTCCTACAAAGGCCTTACCCATATATTCCTGAAAGCAGTAGGGTTGCCGTGATCCTGTAATTCGATGGGTTCTTTATCGCTATGCTTTTCGTAATTGGGCGTGCCGACATATTGCGTGGAGCCCCAGATGGTAGTATTGTTTTGTACCAATACGCCATTGTGAAATACGGTGATTCTTGCGGGTGTTCTAACCGTGCCATCTTCCTGAAAGGTAGGAGCGGTAAAAAGTATATCGTATGTCTGCCATTCGCCGGGTCCGCGGGAAGCATTTACCTGTGGAGGCGTTTGTTTATAAATACTTGCGGCCTGTCCGTTGGAATAGGTTCGATTATTATAAGAATCCAGTACCTGCAGTTCATATCGGCCCATCAAAAAAATACCACTGTTGCCACGACCCTGGCTTTCGCCTTTTACTACAGCAGGAGTGCGCCATTCAATATGCAACTGGCAATCGCCAAAGCCTTCTTTTGTTTTTATATTACCAGTACCGCTTTCTACTACTAAAGCATCTCCTTCAATTTTCCATTTTACCGGACTGCCGTCTTTGGCAGACTTCCATTTAGAAGCGTCTTTTCCGTCAAACAATACAATAGCGTCTGAAGGTGCATCAGCGGCGGTTTTGCCTGGCGTAATAACACGTACGGGAGGATCCCAGTATTCGGTTAATTTTGGATCGCCCTCCCGGGGTGCTTTTTGTGCAAAACTAGCGGAAACAGCCAAGCATAAACAAGCGCTCATTACAATTTGAGATAAACGAATGATCATAATTAAAATTTGTTGCGTTTATAAAAGAGGGTACAATTTATAAAAAAATATGGTTTGAGACAGCTTTTAACAAACGCGCAACGAATTAGAAGTTTGAAGATTTCTAATTTATTAGTTTATGGCCCTTAAAAGAACCCCACATAAATTTTGCCACGTAAAAGCTGTACCTTATTTTTGCGGCGTTAAAAAAATGTAATAATGATCCATCGCACACATCACCACCATCATTTCTTGCCCAAAGGGTAGGCCGGTGCTGTATGTGCAGATTTCAATACAACATGTTTAGAGGCTTACCGTTAGGTAGGTCTTTTTTATTTTAAATACATCAGATAATGCTTAAACTGGCAATACAAAAATCGGGACGGCTGCATGAAGATTCGATGAAGCTGCTAAAAGAATGTGGCATCGCTATTTCCAATGGCGCCAATAAACTTAAAACGGAAGCCACCAATTTTCCGCTGCAGGTGTTTTTCTTAAGGGATGATGATATACCTCAGTACGTGGAAGATGCGGTAGCAGATATTGGTATCGTTGGCGAGAATGTGGTATATGAAAAAAACAAGTCGGTAAAAACGGTAGAGCAACTGGGTTTTGGTGGTTGCAGGTTAAGTATTGCAGTTGTAAGAGGCGAACAGTATAACAATATTCAATCGCTTGAAGGAAGGCGCATTGCCACCAGTTACCCGCATCTCACTAAGCAATTTCTTAAAAAAAATAAAGTGAATGCCGAAATACATGAGATCAGCGGTTCGGTGGAAATTGCTCCGGGCATCGGCTTGTCCGACGCGATCTGCGACCTGGTAAGCAGCGGATCTACTTTATTGACCAACGGATTAAAAGAAGTGGAAACTATTTTGCAATCCCAGGCGGTGCTGATCCGCCATAATAATTTTAACGCGGCGCAGCAGCAGGTGCTTGATAAATTATTGTTTCGCATACACGCAGTAAGAAAAGCGAAGAACAATAAATATATTTTATTGAATGCACCAAATGATAAGCTGGATGAGATCATTGGTTTGCTGCCGGGAATGAAAAGTCCCACGGTATTGCCCCTGGCAGATAAAGGATGGAGCTCGGTGCACAGCGTATTAAGCGAAGATGAATTTTGGGATAAAATAGAGCAATTGAAAGCCGCAGGCGCACAGGGTATACTGGTGGTGCCGATTGAGAAAATGGTGATGTAGGTGCAAATCCGAAAGGATAAATCCGAAATCCGAAGTAGAAGAACCAATAGCCAAAAACAGAACCCAATAAAACCTGCCTGCCGCGACTGATTTCAAATTTCAAATCTTAAATTTCAAATCGTCTTATGAACGTTATCATCCATCCCCCGCGCAACGAATGGCCTGCATTGCTGCAACGGCCGGTGCTGGATCATTTCACGCTCGAAACTGCCGTGCAGGAGGTCTTGAACCATGTAAAGAAGAACGGCGATGAGGCGCTGGTTGAATTAACCCAACGTTTTGATGGGGTGCTTATAAAAAATATCCGGGTACCTGAGCAGGAAATAGCAACAGCAGCGCAAACCTTACCGGTGGAACTTAAAAAAGCCATAACGCAGGCAAAGGAAAATATTGAAAAATTTCATACTGCACAGATGCAGGCGGTAATAAAAATGGAAACCATGCCGGGCGTGCAGTGCTGGCGCAAAAGCATTGGAATAGAAAAAGTAGGGTTATATATTCCGGGTGGTTCAGCACCGCTCTTCTCTACTGTTTTAATGCTCGGCATACCGGCAGTGCTGGCAGGCTGCAAAGAAATTATTTTATGCACACCTCCCGGTAAAGATGGTACTATTCATCCTGCTGTTTTATATGCGGCAACAGCTGCCGGGATCACTCAAATATATAAAGCCGGCGGTGCACAGGCCATAGCAGCTATGGCTTATGGAACGGAAACCATTGCTGCGGTATATAAAATCTTTGGCCCGGGTAACCAGTATGTAACCTGCGCCAAGCAATTGGTACAACGCGATGGCATTGCCATTGATATGCCGGCCGGCCCTAGCGAAGTATGTGTGCTGGCCGATGAAACGGCCAATGCAGCTTATGTTGCCGCCGACCTTTTATCGCAGGCCGAACATGGGCCAGACAGCCAGGTGTTGCTGGTGAGTACTTCGGCCGCTATGACTGAAAAAATTATTAAAGAAAAGCAGAAGCAATTGGCCGCACTTCCGCGAAGGGATATTGCCACAAAGGCATTGGCAAACAGCAAAGCCATTATTGTGGAAAATATGGCTGATGCTTTGGCATTGATTAACGCGTATGCGCCGGAACACCTGATCATTAGCTGTGAAAATGATGAAGCCATAGCGGAGCAGGTGGTGAATGCCGGTTCCGTGTTCCTGGGCAATTATTCGCCCGAAAGCGTTGGGGATTATGCCAGCGGAACCAATCATACCCTGCCTACTAACGGCTATGCCAAAGTGTACAGCGGCGTGAGTGTTGACAGCTTTGTAAAAAATATCACTTATCAAAAGTTAACACAGGAAGGCCTGAAAAATATCGCTTCCACTGTAATCAGTATGGCAGAAGCCGAGGGACTGCAGGCGCATGCCAATGCGGTGAAAGTGAGAATGTAAGTAATGAAAATTATAAACTATAAATTCTAATGTGAGTGGTGAGTCGTCAGTAGTGAGTGGGGTTATCTTAACCACAAACAATAAACCACAAATTGAAATATCGGCTATGAATTTTAACATAAACGACCTGGTAAGAGAAAATGTAAAAAAACTGGTTCCCTATTCTTCTGCCCGCGATGAGTTTAGCGGGGAGGCAAAGATCTTCTTAGACGCAAATGAAAACAGTCTGGGGTCGCCCACAACAAAGTGGTATAACCGCTATCCCGATCCGCACCAGCAAAAAATAAAAGAAAAGCTTACCACTATAAAAGGCGTGCCGTCAAAAAATATTTTTTTGGGCAATGGCAGCGATGAGTGTATTGACCTGCTGTTCCGTGCTTTTTGTAATCCCGGAAAGGATAATGTAATTATTTGTCCGCCTACTTACGGTATGTATGAAGTGAGCGCCCATATTAATGATGTGGAATTGCGTAAAGTGCCCCTGCTTGAAAACTTCCAGTTAGATCTGGTACACCTGGAAACGAAGGTGGACGATTTTACAAAGATCATCTGGTTGTGCTCGCCCAATAATCCCACCGCCAATTCGCTCAACAGAGAGGATATAGAAATAGTGCTGAATAATTTCCCCGGCATCGTGGTCATTGATGAGGCCTATATCAATTTCTCACGCCACCGGTCTTTTGTGCAGGAACTGGCCGAGTACCCTAATCTTGTTGTTTTACAAACCCTTTCTAAAGCATGGGGGCTCGCAGGATTGCGTTTGGGTATGGCTTTTGCGGGAGAAGAGATCATAAGTATCTATAATAAAATAAAGCCGCCTTATAATATCGGTCAGGCAACACAGGAAATAGTATTGAATGCGCTGGATCATGTAGAGGATGTGAATGAAATGATAAGGGTGCTGGTGCGGGAACGGGATATGATGGCGGAACAACTGTTATCGGTTGCTGTGGTGGAACAAGTATATCCCTCGGATGCCAATTTCCTGCTGGTAAAGGTGAAGGATGCGAGGGCTGTTTATACCGCTTTATTGAGCAAGGGTATTGTGGTTCGCGACCGGAGCAATGTGCAGCTATGTGAAGGCTGCCTGCGTATAACGGTAGGTAGTCCTGCAGAAAATACAGCCCTCGTGAATAGTTTAAAGGATTTTGTCACGACTTTGTAATTTTATGTTTCTAAAAACGATATGATATGAAAACGATCAAATGGTATCTGTCATGTTTGGTTTTTACATGCATGATAGTGGTATCTGCATGCGCGGAAGAAAATAAAAACATATCCGATACTACAGCTATACTACCGGCTGGTTCCGTTAATCCCGGTTTAACATTACCCGATGGCTTTACGGCAACTACGGTGGCGGAAAACCTGGGAAGTGTGCGGCATATTGCGGTAAGCAGTAACGGAGATATATACGCGAAACTGGAGAAGCTGAAAGATGGCAAAGGCATTCTGCTGCTGAAGGGAGGAAATGCGACAGCGGTGAGTAGTTTTGGCAATTATCCCGGTACGGGCATCTCTATTAAAGATGGTTATTTGTATGCGTCTTCCAACTCGGCTGTATACCGCTACAAACTGAACGCCAATAATGAAGTGGAGAACCCCGGTAAACCGGAAACCATTATAAAAGGACTGACTGACCGCGGACAGCATAACTCCAAATCCATTACGCTGGATGATGCAGGTAATATTTATGTAAACATAGGTGCACCCTCCAACTCCTGCCAGGTGCAGGACAGGGCGGTAGGATCAAAAGGACAGGATCCCTGCCCGATATTAGAATATGCCGGGGGGATATGGCAGTTTAAAGCAGGCACGCCCGGCCAGGAATTTAAAGATGGCGTACGCTATGCCACCGGCATCAGGAATTCCGTTGCGTTAAGCTGGAACAGCAGCGCCAACGAATTATATGTATTGCAGCACGGGCGCGATGACCTGCACCGCATGTTTGATGATCTGTATACCACTAAGGACAATGCTGAATTACCGGCTGAAGAATTTTTATTGGCCAAAAAAGGATCGAACTTTGGTTGGCCCTATTGTTATTATGACGGAAAGCAACAGAAAAAAATATTAGCGCCGGAATATGGTGGTGACGCCAAAACGCAGGGCCGTTGTGAAAGCGTAGATAAGCCCATCATGGCGTTTCCGGCTCACCTGGCGCCCAATGCATTGCTTTTTTATACAGGCAGCCAGTTCCCTGAAAAGTATAAAAACGGCGCTTTCATTGCTTTTCATGGATCATGGAACAGGGCGCCGGAGCCGCAGGCCGGATTTTTTGTAGTATTTGTGCCCATGAAAGATGGTAAACCCAGCGGCGAATGGGAAGTGTTTGCAGACGGGTTTGCCGGCAGCGATGAAAAGAAAGCCTCCGGCAGGGTAGATTACCGCCCCTGCGGTTTGGCGCAGGCGCCGGATGGCGCTTTATATGTGTCGGATGATAACAAGGGTAATATATGGAAGATTACTTATAACGGTAAATAATATGCGAAGAAGACTGATTCCTGTAAATGTGGTGATTGCCGCTCTTTTATTTATTTTGCTGAGCCTTGAGCCCGATCAAACCAAACCACCCGCAGCGGTAATGGAAAGAGGCAAAACGGTATATACAAAAGAGTGTTTAACCTGTCACCAGGCAGATGGACTTGGGGTGCAGCGTATGAATCCGCCATTGGCAAAAACGGAATGGGTGCTGGGGCCAAAGGCAAGGCTTATAAAAATTGTAGTAAACGGGTTAACGGATCCTATAGAAATTGATGGGGATACTTTTCATAACCCTATGCCGCCTCATCCGCATTTAACCGACCAGCAGGTGGCAGATGTGCTCACCTATGTGCGCAATAGCTTCGGTAACAAAGCCAGTGCCGTTACCATACGGGAAGTAAAGAAGGTAAGAGCGGAAAAAAAAAGCTGAACAGATGATTTAACAACTAAACCCCTGAAATAAGAATTATGGCAAAACGGATTTTATTTATTGACAGAGACGGCACATTGATTTATGAAGCTCCTCCCACCTACCAGTTGGATGCATTTGAGAAGCTTACTTTTTACCCGCACATGTTTGAATACATGACCAAAATTGCCAGGGAATTAGACTATGAACTGGTGATGGTAAGCAACCAGGATGGATTGGGAACGGATGTGTTTCCGGAAGATACATTTTGGCCTTTGCATAATTTAGTGATGAAGAGCCTCGAAGGGGAAGACATTTTTTTCAGCGCGGTGCATATAGACAGAACCTACCCGCATGAAAATGCGCCAACCCGTAAACCGGCCACCGGTATGCTCACGCAATATTTGAATAACGAGGATTATGATATCGCCCATTCATTTGTCATAGGCGACCGCATAACAGATATACAATTGGCCAAGAACCTCGGCTGCAGGGGCATCTGGCTCAACAATGATGCTTCACTGGGCGCTGCCGAAATTTCGGATAAGGCAGCTGCGCTGCAGGATACCATTGCACTGGAAACAACGGAATGGAGCAAAATATATGAATTTTTAAAGATGGGATTGCGTTCGGTTACCCAGGAGCGTAATACCAATGAAACAAAGATCAGCGTGGCATTGAATGTTGACGGGTCGGGGAAAGCAGACATTTCAACAGGCATTGGTTTTTTCGATCACATGCTTGAACAAATTGCCCGACATGGTAAAATGGATTTATCTGTTCGTACCAAAGGCGATCTGCACATTGATGAACATCATACCATTGAAGATACGGGCATTGCGCTGGGAGAAGCTTTTGCCAAAGCTTTGGCCGATAAAAGAGGGATGGAACGCTATGGATTTGCCCTGCCCATGGATGAAGCCGATGCCAAAGTGCTGATTGATTTTGGCGGGCGGAACTGGCTGGTATGGAATGCAGTATTTAAGCGCGAGAAGATAGGGGAGATGCCCACGGAAATGTTCTATCATTTCTTTAAATCATTTTCCGATGCTGCTAAATGCAATCTCAATATTGAGTGCAGGGGCGACAACGAACATCACAAAATAGAAGCCATATTCAAAGCTTTTGCCAAAGCCATCCACATGGCGGTAAAGCGCGACCCGCTGAGCAATTATTTGCCAAGCACAAAGGGGGTATTATAAATCTATTTTCCGGTATTGCCGGAGGCGATAATAACATCCTGTGAGTGGAAGGCTCAATGGACTGGTTGTGAAGACTCGATCGTAACAAATAATTCGCTTAATTCGTTCTCAAGAGCTTCTTCTCTTTTTTTTCTAACACCGAGATCAGAAGAAGCTCTAAGATTTAATGCATATTGTTGAACGTTTGTATTTGCTTTTGAATTATCACCTTCTTGTTTTTCGACTGTGACAAACTTATCAACTTTTTCGGCGAAAGAGTAGAGCATATTTCTTGCTCGTTCACGAACTGCTTGTGGAAATGGTAGTGAATTTCTTTTCTTCGCTAATAAAAGAAATAAAGTGTAGAAGTCCGTCTTTTTTGACCATATAGTTTCGGGTATTAGTGGCAGTGTAAAAACTATTTCTCTCAAGACAATATCAAATGTTTCTTTGAGTCTATCTCTTTCAGGAAATTCACTCTCATATAATTCATAATATTTATCCAGAGTCAATTTTTTGTTTTGTAGCCCATGAAGAATCCCTACCGCAAGTTCACTGATAAATTCAACGTCTAACATTCGTTTAATGTCATTATTTGTGAATACATCTACCTTGCGCCATAGCTCAACATCCGCTAAATTGTTCATGGTTTTGATAAATGGCCCCCAATAGGTAGTGTAAGGAAACGGTTTCTTTAATTATATCGTCGATTAGTTCTTGTTTCATGTCGCGTTGAATGGCAGCAATGCCCTTAGTTGTTACGCCCTATTTTGTTTAGACCAGCCCTGTGGTTTTTTGCCCTTACAACAAAAAACACCAGTTATGCAAAGCCATGCGCTGACCAGGGTAAAATTATTTCTTGTTTATAGCCAGCCAGAAAGTTATTGAGATGTTGAGAGGATATTCTTTTTATGCTATAGTATTTTAAATGCCCTGGGGCCTTTAAGGGTTAAGGATTGTGCAGTGTCTGTATTGTAGAGTAAAATCTCATCAATTGATATAACGCTCCCGCTTTCCAGGTTCGATATGGTTTCTATAACCGCCTTTGGAAAATGTTTGCCATTTACCTGGTAATGCTTCCCGTCAATACTGAGTGCGTATCGGGTAAGCGTGAAATTATCAAACAACTTGTCGCCCGAATTTTTACTGCCCGCAATATGTAAAGCGCCACTTTTCAAAACGGCTTGTTTCGAAACAACGGCCTGGTTTAAATAAATTGAATCCGTTAATGCGATAACAAACCGCGGGAAATAATCGGCCTCAAAAGTGAAGGATTTTTTAGCGGCTGTAGTTTCAACTTCAATTACAAAGGCTCCCTTATTTACCGGGTATACAGTGAGTGTATCTCCTGCGCGGTGTATCGATCCGCCAGGGGAATTTATTTTTGTAACGGTATTGGTATTGCCTTCAAGCATCAACTGGTTTTGTATGCCGATATAAATGGCTCTTGAATCCTTTCCCCAAAGATTGGCAATCGTAATGTTTTGTGCCACGCCAGGGAGGGCACTCAGCAACAGTAAAATGGAAAACAGCCATCGCATACTGTGTATTTTAGTGGGTTTGCTATAGAAGGACTGATCCATAAATATACACATTAAGCTGCCCGGTAAATAGCTGAGCTTACTTAAAATGTTCACAAAAGTTAGTGGATTAACTTAATTGTATTCAAACTGAAACTTTAACCCAAAGCCACATCGAGTACCATCATAGTGGCAAAACCCAGCATGGCCCCAATGGTAGACAGATCCGTTTCATCTCCACTTTGAGATTCCGGGATCAATTGTTCCACTACTACAAATATCATGGCGCCGGCGGCAAATGAAAGCGCGTAGGGAAGTAAAGGGGTAACTGTAAAAACAAGGTAGGCTCCGATAACCCCGGCAACAGGCTCCACAACGCCGGAGAGTTGCCCGTAAAAAAAAGCCCTTCGCCTCGAAAAACCCTCCCTGCGCAGGGGTATGGAAACGGCTGCGCCTTCAGGAAAGTTTTGCAACCCAATGCCTATGGCAAGCGAAACAGCGCCGCCAAGCAGTCCGATATCGGGATTGTGGGCTAAGGCGCCAAATGCCACACCCACCGCCAGTCCTTCCGGGATATTATGCAGTGTAATAGAAAGAATAAGCAGCACACTCCTTTTCCAGGCGGTTCTTATTCCTTCGGCCTTGTTCATAGGCCGGCCAATATGTAAGTGGGGTAATATCTTATCTGCCATTAATAAAAAAGCACCGCCTGCTAAAAATCCAACCACTGCGGGTACCCAGGGAATGCTGCCGTTTTCTTCCGCCATTTCAATGGCTGGTTTCAGCAGCGACCAGAAGCTCGCGGCTATCATTACACCTGCCGCAAAGCCCAGCATAGCATTCAAAATGTTTTTGTTGATTTTCTTAAAAAAGAAAACCATAGACGCGCCTAAGGCGGTAACAAAATAAGTAAATAAGGTAGCAAAGAGCGCCAGTAACACAGGGTTGTAATCGAGCAGCCAGTCTAGTTTCATGATTCAAATCGTGCTGTTATGGTATTTCATTCACTATCGCCAGTGCCATGCCATCATGGTACTTACTGCCGACGGTTTGAATGATGGTAGCGGTAACCTGTTTGGTAGCAGCCAGTAATGTAATAAAACGTTTCACGCCGGTTACATTAGTATCGGTGCTGTTTTCTTCAAGTATCTTTCCTTCGCGCACTACATTGTCTGCAATGATGAGCGTGCCCGGCCGGGAGAGTTGTAAAGACAATTCAAAATATTCGGCATAAGGTTCCTTATCGGCATCAATGAATATAACGTCAAAGGGCCCCGCGCCTTCTTTTTTCAATTTGGGCAATTCCTCCAGTGCATTACCCACACGAATTTTAACTGTATTACTTAGACCTGCATTTGAAATATTGGCAAGGGCCACATCTGCGTGGTGCTGATCCAGTTCAAGGGAAATCAACTGCCCGCCTTCCTGCAATGCTCTTGCCAGCCAGATGGTACTGTACCCGCCCAGTGTGCCTATCTCTAATATTTTTTGGGGATTATTGAGTTTGGCCAGGATATGCAGGAACTTGCCCTGGTTTTCGGAAATGCTGATGAGCGGAAGATCGCCGTCAATAATGGCTTGTTTGGTTTGTTGCAATGCATCATCTTCCTTTACAAACAAATTATTGATAAACTGGTCTACTGCGCCAAAAATATTTGTATCCATATTGATTATTTCCTTTTTTTCCTGTACTGCTTTTCGAGGTTAATGATCTCCACCTTCCTGAATTCAACGGGATGACTTTCGCTTTGCAGGGAAATATAACCGCTCTTCAAAAGTTGCCCGTCTTTCTTTACAGCAGGATCATAATGGCTTACACTACCGCCGCCTATTTGTGGTTTTCGATATACCAGAACGGTATCTCCGTTTACAATTTGTTTTATCACTGAATCGCCCAATACCAGCACTTCAGCTCTTACCCATTCTTCATTGCGGAAAGTTTTTGATTTGGAATTGATGCAATGTGGCGTAAACAGTTTTCCATCCATTTCTACATTGGTGCCCGGTGTACAAAGATTGCAGGTTGTTCTTTCGCCGGTTGAATCGCCGCCCAGTAACTGATCTTCTATTGAAATAGGAAAATCCTGGTCTTTAAGCATGGTGGATGGCGGCTGGCAATGCAGCATAATGCCACTGTTTTTATAAGCCCATCCCGGCCCGCCTTCAACCTGTTTGCCCACAAAACGATATTCAACCGCAAGCAAATAATACGAATAAGGTGTTTTATAAAAAATATGACCAAACTGGTTGTTGAATGCAGTATACTGGTCATAAGACACTACCATTTTCCCATCTTCAACGCGGAATGTGTTGCCGTAATTATCATTTAATTCATGCCCGCTGATCTTAACTGTCCAGCCTTTCAGATCTTTGCCATTGAAGAGTTGCTTCCATTTTCTTTTGTCCTGGGCAAAAGAAGTGATGGTGAAAAGCGTGAAAAGTAATACCAATAAATTTTTCATAAGTGCAAGATAATAAAAAGAGAGGATCGGCGGATACGGTAAGCTTGTTGAATAAGTATCCGGCAGCCGGAGCTTGATCCGCGTGTAACTGGAAATAAATGAAAATAACTTTGTGCCTCCTTGTCGCTTTGTCTACAGTGTTTCAAAACACAGGCATACTAATTGGCTGTAATAAACAGGTTAATCTTATGCTTTTTTCAGGAATAATTTATTTGCCGGAACAAGTTGTTTGGGAATACCGGGACCTTTATAAAATACATCGAGCCAGTAACCGCCTGCCGCATTGAAAAATTCAACTTTTATTTTCTGCAGGCCTGCTTCTAATGTAATGTCGCCTGCCTCTTCTGTTACACCATGATCTCCATCATTGTTTACCACTGCTTTATCATTGATGAACAATTTGCTGCCATCATCCGATTGAGTAGAAAAGCGGTATTCTCCGGGCTTATCAATTTGTATATAGCCATCGTACACCAAACCAAAGGTTGAATTTCCTTTTTCCTGCAAAGGCGAGATTGTTTTTTCATCAACAGAAAATTCATAGCTGTTCCATTTTTTTGCCGGAGTAAGCTTTCCAAAAGCAGGGAGTTTTTTCCAGCCGCTGCCTTTAAAATAAGCAACAGTTAGGCCATTGTTTGTGCCCGGCTTAATCATTCTGAAATAAGCAACGCTCACCCCGCTTTCATTGCCTTTGTTGTCAAAAGCTTTTGCCTGAACCACCGTAGTGCTGTCAATGCTAAAGGGTTCTTTGTATACAGGCGAGTTGCTGTCGGGAACGTCGCCGTTTAAGGTATAATGAATGACGCTGTTATCGGTAATCGCACTCATCTTAACCGTAGCCGGTTCATTAATATACAGTCCGCCGGCTTGCTGATACAAATTCCTTTTAGGGAATATGGTAGGAGATGCAATTACCTCTTTTCCTTTCCATAAATTAGCCGGTTCCTCAAATCCTTCAAAAGCCGCTTTTATGGGGCGCCCGATCCATGCGTAGGGCGGTGTAAGGTTAAGCGCGAATGCGATAGTGGCGGCAAGGTCGTAAGTATATACCTGCTGCTGAATTTTATAGCCTTTCTTTATGTCTTTACCGTGAAGTATCATGGCAATCTCAGCTTCTTCCGGTGTAGGCCCGCCATGACCCTTGCCCATACCGCCATGGTCAGCGGTAACAATAACCAATGTGTTTTCTTCAATACCGGTTTCTTTAATGGCTTTCAATACCTCACCTATTAATGAATCTGCTTTTGCCACTGCGGCATAGTATTGTGGTGTACCATGACCATCGTGATGTCCTGCATGATCAACATGATCGAAATGCACGAATCCAAAAGTGGGTTTTTTGGTTTTGATATAGTTGATGAAATCCGCTGCTGTAGAGTCTTCCGTTGAAAAGTTTTTATCATAGTTCACGGCTTTCTTTTCAAACAATCTGCCGAAGCCGCTCCAGTGGTAAACCGCTCCAATTTCTGCATCGGGTTTTTGCTCCCGGATGATTCCGAAAATAGAAGGGAATATACCTTCTTCGCCCGCTACTATGGGGGGAAGCGTATGATCATCTCTTTCCCAGTCGTTATTAATAATGCCATGTTGTTCAGGGCCGGCGCCCATGATCATGGAAGCCCAGTTCTGGCTACTGGCAGTAGTTAATACAGTGCGTACATTCCATTTTACAGCGCCACCGGCAATCATGCTGTCCATTACCGGTGTTGTGGCATTGCGTATGCCATCGGGACTCATGCCATCCACCCCAATTACGATAACATGTTCGATCCCTGCCGGGTAGCTTTCTGTTTTTTGAGTTTGACAGGAGACTAAAAAATAAATTGCGAATACATAAAGCAGGTTTTCCTTTCTCATAAAATGATTTTAAAATGATGTAGTGTGGGGTTTAATGCAGGTTTTGCAAAAGTGCGCTTGCTGTATAATCAAATTGTTAACAAAGGCTAATCAAAAGGTTAAGTAATATTAAAGATAGAAAAAGAATTTAAAATGGCGATACCATTATTTTTCTTTGGCAGATGGAGAAATATTTACTGGAATTTCCTGCTGCAGCCGGTGTATGTTGAGGATGGTAACGGGAGGAATAAAGCGTTGATTATCTTCAGGTTGCCGATAGATTTTCATTACTGTTTCCATACCTTCCACTACTGCGCCAAAAGCCGAGTAACCCTTCTCATCCGCATTATTTTTGCCTCCGTAATCAAAACCGGGTTCATCTTCCACACAAATAAAAAATTCCGATGTGGCAGTTCCCGGTTCGTTTCTTGCCATTGAAATGACTCCCCTTGTATGAAGTATTCCGGTTTGATTGGTAGGCTCATGCGGAATAGGATTGAATTTACTTTTCAAATCGGGATTGGATTGCCATATACCTCCCTGTATCAGGTGAGAATGGAGTGCCCCGGTTACCTGGTTATCATTGCGTAACACCCGATAGAACGAACAATTATCAAAGTAGCCCGAATCAATATTCCTGAGAAATGCTGACACTGTAGCCGGCGCTTTTTGCGGATACAATGCTACTGTTATATTGCCAAACTTTGTTTCAATCACCACCACCGGGTTATTGTACTTTTTTTGAGAAGCACAACCAGCAATTCCTCCACACACTATTATTGGAGCTATCCAATAAACAAAGCATATTTCTCTCAAACGGAAATACCTGTCTTTCATGCAGACAAATGTATTGCCTTTTACCAATACTATTGCTGCTGCACTTTGGCAGGATTGCTAATAATATTGAACCAGTCGGGAAAGCGCATTTTGTGGAACCCGGCTATTGGATCACAGATGAAACTTTTCTTGCCCGCCTGTCCGGTAGGCAGGCGACGCTCCCTGTCTACCGGACAGGCAGACGTTTATCCGCATCGCACGGATTATTATGAAAAGAGTTTCACTCAATATGAAACAGGAAAATTTGTGAACGAATACAATGGAATTGCTAATGTGTTTCAAAGTTTTTACGCAATGGATTCGGATGGTCAGGAAGCAAAAGGAATGGCAAGTTGCCAACTTGTTTATTTTGATGACTGTTGGTGGATTTCCGATGTCTTGTGGACAACAAACACAAACGGGATTCCGATTCCCCAAAATATTTTAAAAAATAATGTTACTGTTGGAATTGGACAGGTACTTCGGCAGGCGGATTTTAATTTTGAAATTTATCCGCCCCGGCGGACAGGCCTGCCTGCCGGTAGGCAAGTTTGGTTCTTGTTATTTGCTATTTGGTTCTTTGTATTCCCACGGATTTCGTGCTTTACTCTTCGTGCTTTCCACTCCTACAATCTAAAAAATATCTTTTTCTTATATAAAAAATAACACAGCCCCCATTCCAATCCAAAAATGGTGAGACAGGTAACCAGGTCCATCAAAAAACCGGGGAAATGCGCCATGCCCATCAATCCATTGGTAACGGCGGCAACATAATCGTTAAACCACCTGTGCCCTACAATTTCAAAGAACAAATAAATAAAAATGGAATTCATGCCCACCACTGTAAAAAATAAAAGATGCTTGCGGTGGTTACGCATATCAATCCACCAGTAACAGGCGGCTAAGGCCAGCAGGCACCAGCCTAATGAAGCCAGTGTAAAAGAAGTGGTGGCAATGCGTTTAATTATAGGCGTTATGTGCAGCCAGTCTAAACCAAAGCCTGCTATCAAACAAATAATACCCCATAGTAATAACGGTTTTACTTTTTTTGCATGTTCACTCAGTAGTAATTTGCCCGCCAATGCTCCGGCAATGGTATGTACGGCTGTAGGAATACAATTGATGGCCACCCATCCGCCGCCGTTAATTTTATTCATTAATAAAAGATCAACATAATTGCCAAAGTTGTGCTGGTCTGTAAATGGCTGGTCAAAGCCCGGTACGTTGGTAAAGCGGTACAATATTTCTGTAAGCAACAATATGCCAACACATATGATCATTTGAGTGCTGATGCTGAACCTGAAGATCAAAAAAGCCACAAGCAGTGTAAAAGAGAGTTGTGTTAGTACATCCCAAAGTTCAAACGAAAGACCGGTTTTTCTTACGGCATAATCCAAAACACCCCAGAAAAAAAGCCATCCGCTTCTTTTCAATGCCTTGCGAAACGATTGCGACCAGGGAACGCCATTCTGCTGTTGTTTATGCAGGGAATAGGCCATTGCTGTACCGGCAATAAACATAAAACCCGGTTGAATCAGGTCCCAGAACCGAAGTCCGTTCCATTGATGATGATCAAACTGTATGGTTATATTGTGCCACCAGCTTCCTTCGGCAGCACCATTCAATACATGGTATAATCCTGCGGCTTCCAGCGCTAATAATACCATAATCAAACCGCGGAGGAAGTCGAGCGAGAGCAATCTTTTTTGAACCATTGGAAAAAAAGCGTTAGGGGATGATTGAGAATAATTCTGAAAAACTAAGTCAAAATTTTTTTTTTAACAAAAAAGCATAGACATTTGTGCCTCAATCATGAAAAATAATACAAATAAATACTGGTGGTGGCATACAAACTCTCTGTGGGGCTTGTAATGCTGTTATCGTATTTTAGTATATTACAATATTCAGGCCCCGGTAATCACCGGGGTTTTTTTATGAAAATGGAATAAGGCAGTTATGAAGAAAGTTGAAATAAAAACGCAGTTCAAAAAAATGCTTTCCGATGTGTATACGCCGGTGGGCATATACTTAAGGGTGAGAGACCGTTTCCGCGATACCATTTTGCTGGAAAGTACCGACTATCATGCCGCGGAAAATAGTTTTTCCTTTATCTGTATCAATGCCATTGCCGGTATGGAAATTACCAGCCAGCGGTCCATTGAGTTTAAGTTACCGGGACAAAAGCCGGAACGGCTGCCGGTAAATGATCCCGCCGAAGTGCCCGCTATGCTGTGGAATTTTATGCAGCGCTTTGATGTGGAGCAGTCGCCGGATAAAATCGTTGCTGCCGTTCAGGGGTTATATGGATATGCTACTTTTGATGCTGTTCAGTTTTTTGATACCATTACTTTTTCCGATCGCCACTCACCGGACGCTTCAGATCATTCGCCATTTGCAGCCATACCGCTCATGCGTTATCGCTTATACCAGTACGTTATCGCCATCAATCATTTTAAAAATGAAATGTACATCTGCGAGAATATTATTCCCGGATTGGCCAGTGATATGGAAATGGTGGAATCGCTGATCAGGAGTAAGGATGTGCCGGTATTCCCATTCAGTGCAAACGGTGCGGAAACGTCCAACATGACAGATGAAGCTTACCGGCAAATGGTGGAGAAAGGGATACAAAGCTGTTACCGCGGGGATGTATTTCAGATTGTGCTGAGCAGGCGTTTTGCCCAGGGCTTTACAGGCGATGAATTTAATGTGTACCGCGCCCTGCGGAATATAAACCCCTCGCCCTATCTTTTTTATTTTGATTACGGCGATTATAAGCTCATGGGCTCATCTCCCGAAAGCCAGTTGATCATAAAGAACGGGAAAGCGGTGGTACATCCAATAGCAGGCACATTCAAAAGAACCGGCGATGATGAAACGGATCAGAAAATGGCGGAGCAATTATTACTTGATGCCAAGGAAAACGCAGAACACGTGATGCTGGTTGACCTGGCCCGAAACGACCTGAGCCGGCTTTGTGATGAAGTGAAAGTGAAGCATTACCGGCAGGTACAATATTATTCGCATGTTATTCATTTGGTGAGTGAAGTCAACGGCAATGTAAAACCGGGAACCAATCCTTTTCATTTACTGGCTGCCACTTTCCCGGCGGGCACTTTAAGCGGTGCGCCCAAATTTAAAGCCATGCAGCTAATTGATGCATACGAGCCTACTTCGCGCAGCTACTATGGAGGAGCCATTGGCTTTGTGGGTTTTAACGGCAGTTGCAATCATGCCATTATGATCCGCACTTTTTTAAGCAGGAACAATACGCTGATTTCACAGGCGGGAGCAGGTATAGTGGCTGCATCTAAGCCCGAAAGTGAATTGCAGGAAGTGAATAATAAATTGAACGCATTGAAAAAAGCCGTGGAGCTTGCGGAGCGGATTTGAGTAGATATAGGTTACAGGGTACAAGTTACAGAGTAAGGAATGTAGCAGCGGGCACAACAAACAATAAACCACAAATCACAAACAAACAAGTATGAAAATATTGGTTTTTGATAATTATGATTCCTTTACCTATAACCTGGTGCACCTGGTAGAAAAGATATTGCATCAGAAAATAGATGTGTACCGGAATGACCAGATCAGTCTTGATAAAGTGAATGAATACGATAAGATCATTCTTTCGCCGGGACCCGGATTACCCGGGGAGGCGGGATTGTTATTACCATTGATCAGGCAGTATGCGTCTTCGAAATCTATACTGGGCGTATGTCTGGGTCACCAGGCCATTGCTGAGGCTTTTGAAGGTAAGTTAATAAATTTAAGCACGGTATATCATGGGGTGGCAACGCCCGTTACATTGTTTAATGATAAGCAGCCTGAACTGTTTGCAGGCCTTTCTGCCACGATTGAAGTAGGCAGGTATCATAGCTGGATAGTAGGCGATGATGGTTTTCCTGAGCAACTGGAAGTAACGGCAAGAGACGAAAACAATTATATAATGGCATTAAAGCATAAGCAATATGATGTACAGGGAGTTCAGTTTCACCCCGAAAGTGTATTAACCCCCGATGGGGAAAAGATCATGCGAAACTGGTTAAGTTCATCCATGAGTATAAAGAGTAAATAGTATAAACTTGATTCCACAATCAAAAATTTCCTTTTAGGGATAAGGATATGAAAAAAATATTGCAATATCTGTTCGAATACAAAATGCTTTCGCGGCAGCAGGCCAAAGATGTGCTGGTAAATATTTCCAAAGGCGCATATAATGAAAGTGAAGTAACGGCATTTGTAACAGTATACCTTATGCGCACCATAACCATTGAAGAGCTGCAGGGTTTTTCGGACGCGCTGCTGGAATTGTGTGTACCCGTTCATTTGGAGGGTTACGAGTTAACCGACATTGTGGGTACAGGAGGGGATGGTAAAAACACATTTAACATTTCAACGCTGGCCTGTTTTATTGTTGCCGGCACAGGACAAAAAGTAGCCAAGCACGGTAATTATGGCGCTACATCTGTAAGTGGTGCTTCTAATGTAATGGAACAATTGGGATACCGTTTAAAATCAGACATCAGTGCATTGGAAAAAGAAATAGACCAGGCGAATATCTGTTTTTTGCATGCGCCGCTTTTTCATCCCGCATTAAAAGCCGTAGGCGCTATACGCAAAAACCTGGGTATCCGTACTTTTTTCAATATGCTGGGCCCCATGGTTAATCCGGCCAATCCGGACTTTCAATTAGTGGGTGTTTATAACCTGGAGATGGCGCGGATATACAATTACCTGTTGCAGCAAACCGGTAAAGCGTTTACGATCATCCATAGCCTGGACGGGTATGATGAGATATCGCTGACCAACGATACCAAAGTAATTACCAAAGAAGGTGAACGCATTATGACGCCGGAACAGTTAGGCAAACGCATGGTGAGTGCAACAGATATATATGGTGGTGCTACAGTTGAAGAAGCTGCCAAATTGTTTATGACTATATTAAAAGGAGAAGGCACCTGGGCGCAAAATGCGGTGGTGCTGGCCAATGCAGCAATGGCATTGCACTGTACAGGAGCTTATGGCGATTATAATGATGCGTATCTTGCAGCAGTAGAAAGTTTGGAAAGCGGAAGAGCCTTTGATGCGCTGAAGAAGCTGAAGGCGTTGCAGTGAAGAATCCATGAGGTTTGTGGGGCCGGAATTGCAAGGAGTGAGTAGTGAGAGGTGAAAAGTTGAAACCTGCACCCTGAAACCTGTAACTGTCCTTGCCCCCTGTAACCTGTAACCTGAGACCTTATATGAATATTTTAGAAACGATAATTGAACAAAAGAAAATTGAAGTAGCAGCACGGAAGCGGCAAACGCCGGTAGCTGTGCTGGAGCAGATGGAATGGTTTTCAAAGATCCCCTTTTCGTTGCGGAAGTTTTTACTGGATGAGAATAAAACCGGCATCATCGCAGAGTTCAAAAGAAAATCGCCGTCAAAAGGATGGATCAATGCGGATGCTGATCCGGGTGTTGTTACAGCCGCATACACGCAACATGGCGCTTCCGGGCTTTCTGTTTTAACAGATGAAAAGTTTTTTGGCGGAAGCTTGGATGACCTTAAAAAAGCAAGGACCAATAACATTCCTGTTTTGCGAAAGGATTTTATAATTGACACCTACCAGGTAGTGGAAGCGAAAGCTGTTGGAGCCGATGTGATTTTGCTTATTGCCGCTAACTTAACACCAGCCCGGGTAAAAACATTAGCCTCAACCGCAAAAAGCCTGGGCCTGGAGGTATTGCTGGAGATACACAACGAAGAAGAGCTTGAACATATTTGTGATGAAGTGGATATTGTTGGCGTAAATAACCGCAACCTCAAAACATTTGAAGTAAGTATTGAAACATCGGTGTACCTGGGCGGTTTAATTCCGCAAGATAAACCAATGATTTCCGAAAGCGGTATAGCTGATGTCGAAACGATAAGAAAATTGAAGCAACATAACTACAAAGGGTTTTTAATTGGCGAAAATTTTATGAAAGCGCCTGACCCCGCGATTGCTTTTGCCGCATTTGTTGAGCAACTTAAAAGCTAAAGACTATGCGTATAAAAGTTTGTGGAAACACACAGTTAAACCAGGTGTATGCCATGGATGAAATGGGCGTTGAGTTCGCGGGATTTATCTTTTATCATAAATCGCCACGATACGTTGTGGGGCGCATTGGCGAAGAAGAATTAAAGAGGGCAAAGCTAAAGATCAATAAAGTAGGCGTTTTTGTGAATGCAGGGTATGATGAGGTAATGAATTATGTAGAGAAATACGGGTTGTATATGGTGCAATTGCACGGTGATGAATCACCCCGGTTATGTGAAAAGATAAGTGAGCAGGTTCCCACCATTAAAGTATTTCGTATTAAAGAGGGTGATCATATTGACTGGAAGGTAAGGGAATACAAAAATGTGAGTGATCTTTTTTTATTTGATACCGATTGGTCTACTTATGGTGGAAGCGGAAAAAAATTCGACTGGAAAATATTGGATGGGGCGCATATCAATAAACCTTTTTTGCTGAGCGGGGGCATTGGAATAGAAGATGCGGAAGTATTGCGGTCTTTTGCTGACGGTAAACATGGCCCAAACCTTTTTGCGGTGGATGTGAACAGTAAATTAGAAAGTAGTCCTGGTATAAAGGATATGGAAAAAGTTAAAGCATTTGTGGAAGCACTGCGATAGCTGCAGTACGAAGAGTGCTGCTGTACGAAGTCTCCGGACTTCAGTTACTGTACGAAGTCTCCGGACTTCGTACTCCTATGTTCTTCAAAGTTTAAAACTTTGCACTTATGAATAACACCATTTTCCGGGATGGCTACGCCATCCGCGATCAGTTTGCTGCCTATTTTCTTACGTTTACGGTTTGTGGCTGGATTGATTTGTTTACCCGAAAAATATATAAGGATATTCTTATGGATTCGTTTAAATATTGCCAGTTGAAGAAAGGATTAGTGTTAAACGCTTTTGTCGTTATGAGTAATCATGTGCATTTAATTGCCAGGGCCGGAAACAGGGAGATTACCCTGAGTGATATCATAAGAGATTTTAAAAAGCATACGCATCATAGTATGATGCCTGTTATTCAGAGTGATGCTGAAAGCCGGAGGTTGTGGATGCTGCACCAGTTTAAGTATTATGGAACGAGAAACAGTAAAAATGAAAACTACCAGATATGGACGAATGGTAATCATCCGGAGGAGTGTTTTAGCCATGGATTCACTCAGGTGAAGATCAATTATATTCATGAAAACCCGGTAAGGGCAGGCATTGTAAATCATGCGGAAGATTATGTGTATTCAAGCGCAGCGAATTATGCCGGTAAGCGGGGCGTAATTGATGTGGAAGTATTATAAATATAGTCGGAGACTATGAAGAACATAAAAAATGCGAAGTCGGAGACTTCGCATAGCATTGCTGCAGTACGAAGAGTGCTGCTGTACGAAGTCTCTGACTTCGTACGATTATGTTCTTCAAAGTTTACAACTTTGAATTAATTTAAATAAGTGTGCAATGATAAACAGAACAATAGCCCTCGCCAAATATAAAGGCACATTTGAGCAGCCGGATATCTTTGGCTACTATGGAGGGTTCGGCGGAGCTTATATTCCCGAAATGTTGTATCCCAATGTGGAGGAATTAAAAAGCCGGTACCTGAAAATTATGTATGAAGATGATTTTCAGAAGGAGTTCAGGGCCCTGCTGAAAGATTATGTAGGACGACCTTCGCCATTATACCATGCAAAAAGATTAAGTGAAAAACATGGTACAACTATTTTTTTAAAAAGAGAAGATCTGAATCATACCGGTGCGCATAAGATCAATAATACGATTGGGCAGTTGCTGTTGGCAAGGCGGTTAGGCAAACACCGCATAATAGCCGAAACCGGCGCCGGTCAGCATGGCGTAGCCACGGCAACCGTTTGTGCATTAATGGATATGCAGTGTGTGGTGTATATGGGCGAAAAAGACATTGAAAGACAGGCGCCCAATGTGGCCCGGATGAAAATGCTGGGTGCAACAGTTATACCCGCAACCAGTGGTAGTAAAACATTAAAGGACGCCACCAATGAGGCAATTCGCGACTGGATCAACAACCCGGTAGATACGCATTATATAATAGGCAGTGTGGTAGGCCCGCATCCTTATCCTGATATGGTAGCAAGATTTCAAAGTATCATTAGTGAGGAAATGCGCTGGCAGTTAAAGGAGCACACCGGCAGTGAATTTCCTACGCATGTGGTTGCATGTGTGGGCGGCGGCAGTAATGCAGCCGGTGCGTTTTATCATTACTTAGAAGAATTTGCCGTGCAGTT
This sequence comes from Agriterribacter humi, assembly GCF_009192765.1. Taxonomy (GTDB): domain Bacteria; phylum Bacteroidota; class Bacteroidia; order Chitinophagales; family Chitinophagaceae; genus Agriterribacter; species Agriterribacter humi. The sequence continues at coordinate 278,651 of NZ_VOHQ01000006.1, forward strand.
GGTTGCTGTAGAAGCGGCTGGTTGTGGCATACGAAGCGGTATGAGTGCAGCAACCACGCAATTGGGCAAGGCCGGTATTTTACATGGCAGTAAAAGTTTGGTAATGCAAACGGAAGATGGGCAGGTAGTGGAACCGCACAGTATTTCAGCGGGATTGGATTACCCCGGCATAGGTCCTTTGCATGCGCATTTATATGAAACCGGGCGGGCTTTATTTTTAAGCGCAACGGATGAGGAAGCTATAGATGCAGCCTTTGAGCTAACCCGCCTGGAAGGGATTATACCCGCATTGGAAAGCGCTCATGCCATAGCCGGACTGGATCAACTGAAACTAACGTCAAAGGATACTGTAGTGGTTTGTTTAAGCGGCAGGGGCGATAAGGATATGGCGGCGTATATGAAAGCGATGGGGGAGTAGTGAGTGGTAAGTGGTAAGTAGTGAATGGTCAGTTTTGACAAAAAAAAATAACAGTATATTTTTTCAGGAGAAACAATATGAACAGGATACAACAATTATTTAAAACGAAGAGCAGCGGAGTGTTGAATATTTACTGTACAGCGGGCTATCCGCAACTGGATAGTACACTAAAAGTAATGAAAGCTTTGCAGGACAATGGTGCGGGTATAATTGAACTGGGCATGCCTTACAGCGACCCGTTGGCTGATGGCCCGGTTATACAGGAGAGTGGGGGCGTGGCATTGCAAAATGGCATGACCCTTAAAGTGCTTTTTGAGCAATTAAAAATAATGCGGAATACGGCCGGTAGCGGCATAACGGTTCCTGTGATTTTGATGGGCTATATGAATCCTGTTTTACAATACGGCTTCGAAAAGTTTTGTGCTGATGCCTCGGCAACAGGAGTTGACGGGCTCATATTGCCCGACCTGCCTATACGTGAATTTGAAACAGAATATGGCCCGGTGATCAGGAAGTATGGATTAGATTTTATCTTCCTGGTTACACCTGAAACCCCGGAGGAAAGAATAAGGAAGATTGATGCCCTGAGCACGGGATTTATTTACGCGGTTTCTTCTTCGTCTACTACCGGCAAGGATAAAAATTTTTCGGAAGTGGAATTGTATTTGCAAAAGCTACAGGATATGCAGTTGAAGAACCCTGTATTGGTTGGCTTTGGTATAAAAGATAAAATCACCTTTCAATCCGCCTGCAAATACGCAAATGGAGCTATTATTGGGAGTGCCTATATAAAAGCGCTGAATGAAAACCCGGCAGTGGGAGAAACGACTAAAAAGTTTTTGGAAAGTATATTAAAGTAAGAGCGGAAAACGGGATTCGAACCCGCGGCCTTCAGTTTGGGAAACTGATGCTCTGCCAACTGAGCTATTTCCGCAAAAAATAAAGTTACGATGAATCTGGTAATTATAAAATATAATGCGGGCAATATACAATCGGTTTTATATGCCCTGGAACGTATTGGGCTGGAGGCGAAGGTTACCGATAATGTGGAACAGATCCGCAGCGCCGATAAAGTAATATTTCCCGGCGTGGGTGAGGCCAGCAGCGCCATGCGGTATTTAAAAGAACGGAAGCTGGATGAAGTGATCAAAAACCTTGCACAACCGGTGCTGGGTATTTGTCTGGGTATGCAGTTGATGTGCAGGTTTTCTGAAGAAAATAATGTAAACTGCTTGCATATATTTGATGAAGATGTGAAACTTTTTAAACAGGTAGTGAAGCAGCAAGCCGGCAATATTAAGATACCCCAGATAGGCTGGAATAATATTTATGATCTTAAAACGGATTTGTTTAATGCTGTTCCTGAAGATAGTTACACTTATTTTGTGCACAGCTATTATGCAGCTTTAGGTGCACATACTATCGCTACAACCAATTATATTATTCCTTACAGTTCAGCGCTCCATAAAAATAATTTTTACGGTGTACAGTTTCACCCCGAAAAGAGTGCGGATACGGGCGAACAGATCCTTAGAAATTTTATTGAACGCTGCAATTAAAATCATTACGGTATATACAACAATATGGAAATCATACCCGCCATTGACATTATAGACGGCAAATGCGTTCGCCTTACGCAGGGCGATTATGCACAAAAAAAAATCTACAATGAACATCCGCTGGAAGTGGCCAAACAATTTGAAGATGCCGGTTTGCAACGCCTGCATTTGGTTGATTTAGACGGGGCCAAAGCCGGGCAGGTAAAAAACTGGAAAGTGCTGGAAACGATTGCCGGGAAAACCGGGCTCAGTATTGATTTTGGAGGAGGCATTAAACAACAGGAGGATGTGAATATTGTTTTTAATTCGGGTGCAGCACTGGCAACAGTTGGCAGCATAGCTGTTAAAAATGAAGCCGAACTGGTAGAATGGTTTATGATTTTTGGCGCAGATAAGTTTTTATTGGGCGCCGATGTAAAAGATGAAAAGATAGCCATTGGCGGCTGGCTGGAAACAACGGATATATGGATATACGATTTTATTGAAAAATATATCGGTCATGGTATAAAACAAATATTTTGTACCGATGTAAGTAAGGATGGAAAGCTGGAAGGCCCTGCAGTAGAACTATATAAAAATATTGTTCAAAAATTTCCGGCATTGCATTTTATTGCCAGTGGCGGCGTAAGTTCTGTTGATGATTTACATGCACTGCGTGATGCCGGCTGCAAAGGCGCTATAGTAGGTAAGGCGATTTATGAGGAAAGAGTGAAGATAAATAAGTTAGGGAGTTTTTAGTTTATAGTTTGTAGTTTTAAAGCCTGCTAATGAAATGAAATTATGCTTACTATTTTAAAATTTGAAGAACTCGAAATTTGGAAGCAGGCAAGAGTGCTATCCTTAAAGATATTTCACTTTACTCAAAAGGAAAGTTTCGCAAAAGAATATAAGCTTAAGGAACAGATAAAATCTTCTGCCGGTTCTGTTATGGATAATATAGCGGAAGGGTTTGAAAGAGCATCAAGACTGGAGTTTGTTAATTTTCTTAGCATTGCCAAAGGATCATGTGGAGAAGTTAAATCTCAGTTGTGCCGCGTACTCGATCAAAAATTCATTACTGAGTCAGAATTTAACGAGGTATATACTCAATACGAAGGATTGTCTGCCGGTATCGCGGCCTTTATGAATTACCTGAATAAATCCGGAATAAGAGGGCAGAAATTCCGTAATCGTGAGCCATAACTTCCAAACTATAAACCATAAATTATTCTATGCTTTCCAAACGCATTATCCCCTGTCTTGATATTAAGGATGGGCGCACGGTAAAAGGCACCAATTTTGTAAACCTGCGCGATGCCGGTGATCCTGTTGAACTGGGTGCATTGTATGCTAAGCAGGGCGCCGATGAACTGGTGTTTTTAGATATTACCGCAACGGTTGAAAAAAGAAAAACCCTGAGTGAACTGGCTAACCGCATTGCGCACCATATCAATATTCCTTTTACCGTAGGCGGTGGTATTAGCAGCGTAGAAGATGTAAATGTATTGTTACAAAACGGGGCGGATAAGATTTCTGTAAACACAGCGGCTTTTAAAAAGCCGCAACTTATCAACGAACTGGCAAAAGAATTTGGAAGCCAGTGCGTGGTGTTGGCCATAGATACCCGTAAGGAAGATGACGGAGAATGGTATGTATATCTGAATGGAGGAAGAACGAAAACTGAAATGAAATGTGTGGATTGGGCGAAGCAGGCCGTAGAGCTTGGTGCAGGAGAAATACTGTTAACGTCAATGAATCATGATGGCACCAAACAGGGCTTTGCCCTGGATATTACACGCACATTATCAACACTCTTGCCCGTGCCTGTTATTGCCAGTGGAGGCGGTGGAACAATGGAGCATTTTGTAACTGTTTTTAATGAAGGCAAAGCCGATGCTGCATTGGCCGCCAGCATTTTTCATTTTAAGGAAATAGCCATTCCGGAACTTAAGCAGTTCTTATTTGAAAATAATATTCCTGTGCGCATACTGCAGGAAAACATAAACAAATAATGGATGAAGTTATTGCCGGGGGAACCTTTGCGGAATAGCGGACGGAACCGTGAACGGAGCGTCGCCACATCAGTTACATCAGGGTGTTGCTGCCGGTAAAATAGTAAGCGCTGTTATTTGGCATGCTGCTGCATTAATTCATTATGATAGTTGCAGCGCTGATGGCCAGCCCGCTAAAACAACCCGTTACATTTTTACCGTTAATGGTATTCAATAAGGATGCAGGTGTAGACAGCGGACCACTGCTGTTCCTGGCTTTATTATAACTGTCCCAGAAATTATATACGCTTCTTGGCACGTTAGCCATGTAATAAGTGATGCTGTCGCCTTTCACAAAACCATAGGAGTTGGTAAGGTGCATGTAGCTGCCATTGTTATTTTCATCCGAGTTGATGATTCTTTTGCTGGTGCCCAGGCTGCCCCAGCCAAAGCTTTTTTGATTATCACTGTGCCGCCAATAAAATAGCTGGCAGTTACCGGTAGTATCCGGGTCTTTAAAATGCACCGTAATGCGCCCTTTGTTGCTTCCATCTTCATCGGTATAATGATAATCGGTGCTCAGGTGCTCTATCGGTATTGGATATAATAAAGGGGTAGAAGCAGTATATGATTCGCCATCCACTTCAATCTCCAGCAAATAATATTTCCCGGAAATACCCCGCAAGGCCCGGGCCGGGTCGGTTTGCAGTTTGGGGTCTGTATAAATACCATCGCCGATGCCTGCAGGAACGTCGGGAAGCGTCGTTTCTTCTAAAATTACAGTAGAGCTCCTGTCCCACACTATAGTATTGTTCTGCATTAAGCTGCCCTCTGATATTTTAACCATTGCATTTTTTACAGGGATACTGGAGATGTCGGCATTTTCAATGGTTTGGCTTTTGCTGAGAATTACATAGTTGTATGCCGGTATTTCAGTGTTAATGTAGGCTTCTACCACCAATTGCGGTTCGGTGTAGTCCAGGCCTATATCAAAATTTTTTTCACAGCCCGTAAAGAGCAGCAGTATGCAACCGATAAATATAATATTCAGTGCCGGGTAATAAAACCGTCGTTTTAACGTGTTCAGGTTTACAGGTTGGTAAAGTTGTAAAGCCTTCTTTGCATCATTCATACCTCAAAATTTAAAATTCCATCCAATAGCAGGTGTAATGGGAAAGAGATACACCATTTTACCCTGCAGGGATTTTTCTGATTGATTGATGTCCATATAAATAAAATAAGGATTCTGCCTGTTGTAAACATTATATACATTGAAATTCCAACTGCTGCTGAACCGCTTTTTTTTCTTTTGCCCTGGTGTATAGGTGGCGCAAATATCAAGGCGGTGATAGGCAGGTAAGCGATAATTATTGATCTCTTCATACTGATTCATACTGGTATATGATGCTGTGCGTTGGCTTACGTTAAATCCCACATTATAATTCACTCTTCCTGTAGGCATGGTAAGCGCGTTGCCGGTGCCGAACACAAAAACGGATGAAAAATTCCACCGCTGGCTTAATGTATAATTTGCCACGATGCTCAGATCATGCGTTCTGTCGTAACGGTAAGGAAATGGTTTGCCGTTGTTCATTTCCGCATACTTCCTTTGTGTTTTGCTTAATGTATAACCAATCCAGCCTGTTAATTTTCCTTTTTTCTTTTCAGCATACAGCTCTATTCCATATGCTTTTCCTTTTCCGAACATCATTTCGCCCTCAATATTCTGGTTGAGCAATAACTGGGCTCCCTGCTTAAATTCTACCTGGTTGTTTAAATCTTTATAATAAGCCTCCACATTAAACTGGTACATATTGTTGCGGGTATTTCTGAAGTAACCTATGGAAACCTGTTGGGCGATACCAGGCTCAACAATTTGTCCGGCTGGTATCCAGATGTCGCTGGGAAAGGTTGCTCCACTGGTTGTGGCCAAATGCAGGTACTGGATGGTTTTGGTATACGAAAGTTTTATATTTGAAAGAGAAGATATGCTATAATCCAAATTTAAGCGGGGCTCAGGGTATTGGTAATGCGCTATGCTTTCGCCTTTTTTATACAATTCTGTTTCTCCTGTTGGATTGCCATCATCATTATAGATTACTCTCTCGGTGGGTCCCACCTGGTTAAAATAACTGTATCTTAAGCCAGTTGCAGCACGAAGGCGTCTGCTTATTCTGAAGCTTGAGCTTAGATAGACGGCAGCTTCCCTGGCAAACTGATTGTTTATTTTTGTTTTAAATTCCTGGATGCCTTTTGTGATATCGCCTGCGCCCGGTTTAAACTTGTGCCAGATATATTGAAAACCCCAGTTGAAGTTAAATTTATGGGATGGCGAATAGTTCCAGTCGTTTTTAACCTGGTAATCGTTAACAGCGGAGGTAAAAATATAATCCGAAAGATCATAGCCGTAATAGCTGTCTAAGTCAAATGCGTTATAGATCATTGAAACAGATTGCTTCAGCTTTCCGTGCAGCATTTGTTGTTTCCAGGTGACCCCGGCAATGGTATTTCCCCAGTTGGCATCGAATAAGTTGTTTTTATCGTTGGTGTATGAAAATTTGTCTTTCCCGTTGTAAAAAGTAAACAGCAGTTTATTGTTGTTGTTTATTTCATAATCAGCTCTCGCATTTATATCATAGAAATAGTATCCGTTATTGCCGATTCTTTTCTTTGCAAAGACTTTTGCCACCTGGTCAATATACGTTCTGCGGCCGCTTATGATGAAAGAAGCTTTGTTTTTAACCAATGGCCCCTCTATTGAAAGTTTGGACGAAATTAAACCGATGCCGCCGCTGATTTTCAGTGAATCTTTATCGCCCTCCCTGGTATCAATTGATATTACGCTGCTTAACCTGCCTCCATAAGCTGCATTCATATCGCCTTTTTTAACGCTTACACTTTTTATGGCTTCACCGTTAAATACGCTGAAAAAACCTAAAAGATGATTCGGATTGTAAACAGGAATATCATCTAAAAGAATCAGGTTCTGATCGGGTCCCCCACCTCGTACATATATGCCTGAGCCCGCTTCTCCCCCGCTTTTTATACCGGGCAACAGGGTAATTGTTTTTAACGGATCTGTTTCACCCAGAATTACAGGCAGTTTTTTTAACTGATCAATACCTAAAGAATAGAAACTCATTTCATTTTTGCTGTTGTTTTTTCCTGCGGTAACAACAACATTGCTGAGTTCGTTTTCCTTTTGAATAAGCACCAGGTTAATGGTAGTATCGGAAAGCAGGGTGATGTTCAGCAAGCGGCTGTAATATCCTACTGCACTGGCTTCTACCAGGTGATTTCCCTTTGCACAAACCTGCAACAATTTTCCGGTTGAATCGGCGAGCATACGATACCCGTCTATCTCAACAGTAGCATTGCTTACGGGAGTTTGTATGTTGTTTAAGATATGAATGCTTACACTAACGGTTTGGGCATTAGCAGTGTAAATGCACTGCAACAAACAAAGCAGTAGGAGACCTTTTACAAAACAATATGTTGTTCTGAGATTGCGCATGCCAGTATTCACTTTTAAAATGGTACGAATGGACAACCTTTATGGTTGTGCCAGAGTTTTCGGCATGGCTTTTCACACGGATCGGGTGTTTCATGAAGTTGAAAGAACGGACTACAAGGTATTTATTTTAGCTAATTATTGTGTAAACCTGTATCTTTTTTTCGGCTGTTTGTGCCCATATTGAAGTATTAATGCTGCTGTAAAGTGTAAGGGGGTGATCCACAAACTATTAAGGGGAAACACGTAGCGTTGACAAATGATACTTTTTTACCGAATCAATGAAAATGGTTCTTTAAAAGCCGCTTTTTTGCCAAAATAAAACCTGGGGGTGGGCTATTGGGCGATCATTCTTTGTTTTACTTGTTTTGATAAACCCGATGCGGGTACATCATTAATTAGGGGAACCATTTGTGGTTGATACAATGATCCGGCATTTCCCGCTAACCCTTATTTTATATCTTTGCCGCTCAATTATGAACATGAATATTGATTTTAAAAAATACAGCGATGGATTAGTGCCGGCTGTAGTACAGGATAATGATACACAAAAAGTGCTGATGCTGGGTTTTATGAATGATGAGGCTTTACAAAAAACCATGAAGGAGGGAAAAGTTACTTTTTATAGCAGGAGTAAAAAAAGGTTATGGACCAAGGGAGAAGAAAGCGGGAATTTCCTGGAATTAAGATCTGTTGCCGCCGATTGTGATCATGATACTTTGCTGATCAAAGCCCATCCCCTGGGACCGGTATGTCATACGGGAGCAGATACCTGCTGGTCAGAAAAAAATCACAACGAAAACTTTTTACAATACCTGGAAGATATTATTGAACTGCGGAAAAAAACTTCACCTGAAACTTCATACGTGGCATCATTGTTTTCCAAAGGCATTAATAAAATTGCCCAGAAAGTAGGTGAAGAAGCGGTTGAAACGGTAATTGAAGCCAAAGATGATAACGATGCGTTATTCCTTAATGAGGCAGCCGATCTCCTGTTTCATTATCTCATTCTTTTAAACGCAAAAGGATACCGCTTAAAAGATGTTACCCGCCTACTGCAGGAACGGCATTCGAAATAAGAGAAAATTTTAACTGCTTCCTGATGGTTGGGGGAAAGGTGTAAGGTGTAAGGTATGAGGTGTAGGGGGTAAGGCAAAAGAAGAGTGCTACGTTTACTATTTTTAGAATAAAATATGACACATGTCTGCTAACGGGCAATGCTATCCACCTGCGCCAGTTTGGAGGTTAAGCCGATAATCCAACATATTATCTGCAACCAATTGAATTCAGCATGACGAATAGTTTTTGTAACTCAAATATTTTTCCTCATAGCTTTAACAGCAGGCGCTCATTTGATCTGGCAATGCGGGAATCTGTTGTAGATAAATTCAATAGTAAAAAGCCACAGCAAAAAATGCAACTGATTCCTGTTGGACAGGCTTTGAATGGTGAACCATTAGTTACCGTCAGCGAAGAAACGGCGATCAGGCTGAAAACCATTGCGTGGGAGTCTGTTAAAAAATATAAAGCAAAGTGCAAGCCTTAGTAATATTCTTAAAACAGAATGGTGCAGATAAATCTCCGGAATTTGATTGTATGGGATGCATAAAATTTGAAAACGGTAAAATAAGTTAAGTGAAAAAGCGAACAGCTATATTTAAATCTCTTTTGCCATTATTATTGTTTAGTGGAAACGCAGGAGCGTTCAGGTCTGATTTTCAGGAAAAAATAAAAGATCCGCAACAGGAAATCTTTGTTTCTCCTGCAGGAAAAGATTCGGACCCGGGTACGCTAAAAAAGCCATTGCGTACCATTCAAAAGGCAATAAACAAAGCCACTGCCGGAAAAACAGTTACATTGCTTGCAGGCGAATACAGCCTTAATGCCCCGGTTACCTTGTCAGCAAAAGGCACTCCCAACGGATGGATAACCCTGCGCGGAGCAAAAGGTGCTAAAGTAATCCTTGATGGAATAAAAATAAATATTCCTGATTCCGGAATGTATCCAGGGAATAATGGATTAATACAAGTTCAGGATGCCGGATACATTCGCATTCAGAATATTCATGTGCGCAATTCGCATCGCGCCGGAATCAATATTCAGGAAAGCAAATATGTGGATGTTGTAAACTGTATTTCCGAGAACAGCCTTTCACCGGGTATTGCTGCCTGGCAACGTTGTGAATATATCCGGGTTTTAGGAAATACGGTTATTAATGCCAATGATATGAAAATGAGCTGGACGCCCTATAAAGGACATGAAGCGCCACACGAGGCTATCAGCATGGCCGGAGCCCATCATTTTGAGGTTGCATGGAATCATGTTTACAACTGTCAAAAGGAAGGTATAGATGTTAAAGAAACCGCTGCATATGGCATTGTTCATCACAATTATGTTCATCATCTCAAAAGGCAGGGATTGTATATAGATGGATGGTTTGGACAATTAGAGGAAATTGAGATGTATGATAACGTTGTGCATGACTGCGAATCGGGCATTGCTATTTCATCAGAAGAAGGACCCAATACTAAAAATATAAAGATCCATCACAACCTGGTATATAATAACAGGGCCTCGGGTTTGTTTTTTTCAAGATGGGGCGCTGATAATCCACGTGAAAATGTAGCGATTTACAACAATACATTTTATAGAAATGGCTGGGGGGTTAATTTTTCCGGCGATCCTCAATACTGGCTCAGCGGTGGGGGTTATTTGTATTCAACAAACCTTAAAAATGTTAGCATCATAAACAACATTTTCGCTCATAATTTCCCATTCGAAATTGGACACACGTCACGTTTGGCAGGAAACTGGATTGCAGAAAAGAATATTAATATCAGTAATAATCTTATTCAGGATATAAACAAATTTAGTTATCCTATGTACCTGAAAACATGGTTAAAGGATAGTGTATATGCAATGACCGGGACACATGCAATTTTAGACGATCCTCAATTTGCTGATCCGGAAAATGGCGATTTCAGGCTTAAAGCAAATTCACCCGCGGCACATGCAGGATATGCTTACCCGGCAAAGAATCCAACTGACTATTTAGGAGTTTTTCCTCCCGGTATTGGCAGGGATAATTTTTGGTGGACAGGTAAATTTCCTCCGGAGATTGATATAGAAAACTATGGAAAATAAACGATCTGTTTAAACAATCCGGATCTTGGTTACCTTGCTTAGCTCGTTAACCGGTAGCTTAGGTGAGTTTAAATGCTACTAACGGATATTAAAATAAAGATATGAATAATAAGATGTTGGTTCTGATTGTAACAGTAGCTTTGTTTTCTTGCATGATTAAAATGAACAAATTTGTTTTTACCGTAACTCAATGCTGATATCTGACAGCCAACTTCCCGGGTTTAATATTTAAAAAGAAAGGTGAAAGATTTCCGGAAGATTGATTATTCAATCGCTCCGCCTTACCTTTCACCTCTGACTTCTCACTTTTCACCTCTCACCATTCACTACATCACCGTAAAATCAGTTTCGGTATCACCCCATAATAAACTCACTTTCCCGCTTTCATCCACATTAATGGTAAATTTTTCTGCAAAAGCCGGGGCTTTAGCAGGTTTAACTTTTACCCTTAAAGCGTCCTTGCTTTCATCATATTTAAAAGCGCCCCATTGTTCCCATGTTTTATTGAATATAATTGTCCATTCATCATCACCTGCAATGGTAAACAAACCATATTTGCCTGCGGGTAAGTCCTGTCCTTCAACTTTTATGTCTTTATCTGTTTCAAAAACAGTGGCCTTATTGGCTCCTGTACGCCATACCTTGCCCGGCAGCGGTTCAAGATCCTTACCAATGGTTCTGCCTTTTACAGATGGCTGGCTGTAATCAATTTTAATGGTAGCGCCGCTTGTTATTTTTGCCGAAGCAGTAGCGGGAGGACTGGCCGGAGCTTTATTATCCTGTGCGAAAGCCGTACCTGTTGTTAGCAGCAAAACTGCTATTGCCGGAAATAGGAATAATCTTTTCATATTGTTGTAGTTTTTAATACTAAATTATCTCAATATTCATGCCATCAGTACTATCCCAGTTGTCGCTTGTACAATTGAATTACATTCTCCAATCCCAGGTAAAGCGCATCGCATATTAAAGCATGGCCTATGGAAACCTCGTTTATCCAGGGAATTTGTTGCTTAAAGTAACTGAGATTATGCATGTCAAGGTCGTGCCCTGCGTTTATACCCAATCCCAGTTCTTTAGCGCGTTGGGCTGCAGACAAGTAAGGGGCAACAGCACCTTCTTTATCTGTAAGATAATTTTTTGCATATCCCTCCGTATACAATTCTATCCTGTTGGTTCCCGTTGCGGCGGCTCCCTCCACCATTTCAATAACAGGATCAACAAATAGGGATACCCGGATGCCGGCTTGCTGAAAAACCCGGATCATCTCTGTTAAATAATCTTTATGCTTTATCGTATCCCATCCGTGGTCGCTGGTAATTTGTCCCAGGTCATCGGGTACCAATGTTACCTGGTGGGGTTTGGTTTCCAGCACAAGGTCAACAAATTTCCTCTCCCTGCAATTCCCTTCAATATTGAATTCTGTGCTGATTATCTTTTTTATTTCCCTTACATCGCTGTAGCGGATATGTCTTTCATCGGGCCTGGGATGTACCGTTATGCCATCGGCGCCAAAGCGTTCTATGTCTCTTGCTGCTTTTAGTACATCCGGGTTATTGCCGCCACGGCTGTTTCGCAGTGTGGCGATTTTATTTATGTTTACCGAAAGTTTAGTGGTATGATGCATATCCAAAATTAAAGCCTTATTTAGTATTATTTTACAGGCTGTATCCCGGTTTTCAATATATTTACAAAGGCTAAACAAAAGTTTACTAAAAATCTACTGATGCAATCAATCAAACAACTGCTCACAGGTTCCAAAGCGTTTTTTATTGTGTGGTGTATGGTGGCGGCCTTTGGTACCTATTTTTGCATGTATGCTTTCAGGAAGCCCTTTAATGCCGGAACCTATGAGGGGTTGTCTTTATGGGGGATAAACTATAAGGTGGTACTTATTATTGCGCAGGTGTTTGGTTATATGATTTCCAAATTCATTGGAATAAAAGTAATATCGGAGTTAAAAGCCGCAAGCCGTACACAACTGATCATTGGATTAATCCTTTTTGCTGAAATAGCACTGTTGTTTTTTGGCTGGGTACCTCATCCCTACAATTTTGTTTTTTTATTCATGAACGGGCTTCCGCTGGGAATGATTTGGGGCATTGTATTCAGCTATCTCGAAGGTAGAAGATTTACAGAAGTGCTGGCTATCGGCCTTAGTGTAAGCCTGATCGTTTCATCGGGCATGTTAAAAACCATTTATTTTGACGTACGCGAATGGTTACCTGCCGTAGGAGAGTTCTGGATGCCTTTTGTAATGGGCTTATTGTTTCTGCCTTTGTTCCTTTTGTTTGTATGGATGTTGTCTGTTATTCCTGCTCCTTCAAAGGAAGATATGGCTTTGCGGGCCCCGCGGCTGCCAATGACCAATACAGACAAACGAATAGTATTCCGGCGCTATGGATGGGGTTTGGTATCCTTTATTATACTCTATACTTTTTTGGCAACCCTGCGCGATTTCAGGGATAATTTTACAGTTGAAATATGGAATGAAGTAGACCCGGGCTGGGATAAAAATGTATTTACCCAAACAGAGGCCATTACCAGTATAATAGTACTGGCGGTTATAGGAAGTCTGTCTGCTATTAAGAACAACTTTAAAGGATTTTGGGCGGTGAACGGCATTATAGGCGCTGGGTTTATCATAACGGGAATAGCTACCTTCCTGTTTCAAAAGCATATTCTTTCCCCTTTCTGGTGGATGCTGTTATTGGGCACAGGCCTTTTTCTCGCTTACATGCCCATGCAAATTGCATTGTTTGAACGCATGATCGCTCATTTCCGCATTAAGGCCAATGCAGGTTTTTTTGTATATATGTGCGATTCTATCGGCTATCTCGGGAGTGTTGTGCTGATGCTGTATAAAGAGTTTTTTATGAAAGAAATGAACTGGTCGGTAGTACTCATGAAGTTTACCTATCTCCAGGCTGTGATATCTCTTTTATTGCTGGCAATGGCATGTATATTTTTTTACAGATCTGCCGTTCGTGCAAAGAAAAGTGATTCACCGGTTGCAGCCGGATTTCAAAATGCATAAACACATCACTATTAATATTTATAATGTATGTCTGATCGGTCTTTATTATTTACTCCGGGGCCTCTTTCTACATCTTTAAGCGTAAAAGAAGCCATGCTGAAAGATATGGGTTCCCGTGATCATGTATTTATAGATGCAGTAAAAGATATCCGCAATGGGTTATTGCACCTGGCTCATGTTAGTAAGGAGGATGGTTATGAATGCGTAATCATCCAGGGATCCGGCACTTTTGCTGTGGAAAGTGTGATAAGCAGTGTAGTGGGGGAGAAGGACAAATTGCTGATACTGGCCAATGGCGCCTATGGAGAAAGAATTGTAAAAATGGCAAGGATCCACCGGCTGAACCATGAAGTGCTCCGCTTTGATGAGGATGCTGTAGTAACCCCGGAAACAACGGAAACATTTTTAAAAGATCATCCCGGCATCACGCATGTAGCCTGTATTCACAGCGAAACCACTACAGGTTTGTTTAATCCTGTAACGGAAATTGGTGCGGTTTGTAAAAAGTATGGCAAAATATTTATAGTAGATGCCATGAGCAGTTTTGGAGGAGTTGCAATGGATATGAAGGCCATGCACATTGATTTTCTCGTTTCTTCTTCTAATAAATGCATTGAGGGCGTTCCGGGTTTTGCTTTTGCATTATGCAAACGCAGTGTGCTGGAAAAAGCAAAAGGGCAGGCACGCAGCCTGAGTCTTGATTTATATGACCAGTGGGCCGGGCTGGAAGCCAGCGGGCAATTCCGGTTTACACCACCTACCTTAAGTCTTATGGCTTTCCGGCAGGCCATGAAAGAACTGCAAGAGGAAGGCGGTATCCCTGCCCGTGAGCAAAGGTATAAAACCAATAAACAAATACTGGATGAGGGAATGACCGCACTCGGGTTTAAACAATACCTCAAACCGGAGATCCAGGGACATATCATTTCTTCTTTCTTATATCCTTCAGATCCTGGGTTTAATTTTGAACTTTTTTATGAAAAGTTAAACAAAAGGGGATTTGTAATTTATCCCGGCAAGCTCAGCAAGGCCAATGCTTTCCGGATTGGCAATATCGGGCAAATTTTTCCGGATGATGTAAAAGCATTGCTTGCTGCTATTGAGGAAGTGCTGAAGGAAGATGCCGTGGCGGTTTAAAACCCATGAGGCTTGCGGGTAAGAATTACAGCGTGGTAAAGCCCCATAGGGTTAAATAAAGATGGAAAAGTGAAAAGTGAGAGGGTGGAAGGTGAAAGAAGAAGTATATATCCTGTCGTTAGCAGCTACTCACCTCAAGGCTCCTGCTACCTAAACTATAAATCTCAAATCGCGAATTCAAAAAAACAATACCTTTAAAAAAAGGATTGTTTATCATGAGCAATGAACTTCGCAGCCGCGGCTGGTTTGGAAAAACAGGTAAAGATGGTTTTATATACCGTGCATGGATGAAAAACCAGGGTATCCCTTCCTATGAATTTGAAGGAAAGCCTGTTATCGGTATTTGTAATACCTGGTCGGAATTAACACCCTGCAATGCCCATTTCAGGGAATTGGCCGAATCCGTAAAGCGTGGTATATCCGAGGCAGGAGGCTTCCCGGTTGAATTTCCCGTAATGTCTTTGGGTGAAACGCTGATCAAGCCTACGGCTATGCTTTACCGTAACCTGGCCAGCATGGACGTGGAAGAATCCATCCGCGCCAACCCCATGGACGGCGTGGTATTGCTTTGTGGCTGTGATAAAACCACGCCTTCCTTAGTAATGGGGGCGTGCAGTGTAAATTTACCAACCCTTGTTGTTTCGGGCGGGCCTATGCTCACGGGCAAGTATAAGGGCAAAGATATCAGCACAAGCGATATCTGGCGTTTCAGTGAAGCCGTGCGGTCGGGCTCCATGTCGCAGGAAGCGCTGAGCGTTGCGGAAGCCTGCATGTGCAGGAGCAGGGGACATTGCGCCGTAATGGGCACCGCTTCTACAATGGCCTGCATGGTAGAATCGCTTGGTTTGTCGCTGCCGGGTAATGCCGCCATTCCGGCGGCCGATTCACGAAGAAAAGTGCTGGCACAACTGTCTGGCATCCGTATCGTGGAAATGGTGAAAGAAAACCTGAGGCTATCGGATATACTCACCCGAAAATCATTTGAAAATGCTATTAAGGTAAATGCAGCTATAGGGGGGTCTACCAATTTTGTATTGCATTTATTGGCCATAGCCGGAAGGATAGGAGTGGAGCTTTCTATTGAAGATTTTGATATTCATTCCAAAGACATACCACTTCTCGCTAACCTGCAGCCCTCTGGAAAATATTTTATGGAAGATCTGTACTATGCAGGAGGATTACCGGCGGTGATGAAGGAAATGGAAGATATGCTGCATAAAGATTGCATAACCGCAAATGGTAAAACAGTAGCAGAAAATTTTTCCGATGCTGAATGCTACGACCGTGAAGTGATTTCTACCAGTGCAGAACCCTTCAATGAAATATCAGGTATAGTGGTGCTCAAAGGAAATGTTTGCGAAGAGGGCGCAGTGCTGAAACCTTCGGCTGCCAGCGCACATTTGCTGAAACATACAGGCAGAGCAGTAGTGTTTGAAGATATTGAAGATTATAAGAACAGGATTGATGACCCCGAACTGGATATTGATGAAACCTGCGTAATGGTGCTGAAAAACGTAGGACCAGCCGGTTATCCGGGTATGCCCGAAGTAGGTAATATGGGGATGCCTAAAAAATTACTCTCTAAAGGCGTTACAGATATGGTTCGCATTTCTGATGGCAGAATGAGTGGAACTGGCTTCGGAACAGTGGTACTGCACGTATCACCCGAAGCTGCTGTTGGCGGCAATCTTTCGCTTATACAAAATGGTGATATGATTACACTTGATGTGGAGAAGAGATTATTGCATGCAGATATAACAGCAGAAGCATTGAAAAAAAGAAAAGCGCAAAGAGTACAACCTCCTTCCCCTTACAATCGCGGCTATGTAAACCTCTATCTCAGGCATGTGGAGCAGGCGCATCTGGGTGCTGATTTTGATTTTCTCAGGGGCTCATCGGGCAGTGAAGTAACAAGAGATTCCCATTAGATTTGAAACCTGCCTGCCGGCAGGTAAGTTTAAGATTTAAGATTTGAAATGTATCATATGCAGGCTTCTTCAAAAATATTTAACGAACAGGTAGCAATTGTAACAGGTGCGGGTCAGGGGATTGGTTTTGAAATTGCAAGGCAGTTATGTGCACAGGGCGCATCGGTTGTATTGAATGATGTAAATGAAAAATTAGCAACCGAAGCCGCTGCTGCTATTGCCAAAGAAGGCTATTCCTGTATTGCATTACCGGGCGATGTATCATCCCCGGATTTTATTACCACAATGGTCAATGAAACAGTAGCACAATTTGGTAAACTCACTATTGCTGTTGCCAATGCCGGCATTACCCTATTTGGCGACTTCCTGGATTACCCTCCCGACTCATTGTATAAAGTAATGCAGCTAAACCTGGGCGGTAGTTTCTTGCTGGCGCAGGCTACGGCCAAACAAATCATACAGCAAGATACCGGCGGAAGTATATTATTCATGTCATCGGTTACCGGCCACCAGGCGCATAAAAAACTGGCAGCGTATGGCATGACCAAAGCTGCTCTTGAAATGTTGGCCAAGACCCTTGTAGTGGAACTTTCTGAGCATAATATTTCGGTGAATGCTATAGCGCCGGGCGCTACGGTAACAGAACGCACAAGCGATGATCCGGAATATGTGCCTGTATGGAGCCGTATTACACCTATGGGCCGCCCGGCCCAGGTGCAGGACATTGCCAATGCTGCTTTGTTTCTTGTATCTCCTGCATCACGGCATATAACCGGTCAAAGCCTGGTAGTGGATGGTGGCTGGACTTCAGTAAGCCCTTCACCCTATTAAGCCGTTGATCTTTGTTAATTCATGTACGTAAACAACCGAATGAAAATAGTAATTGCTATTATGCTCTTTGTTTCATTTTCTCATTTTTCGGGTGCGCAAAATGCAAACCAGCTCCATGCATTTCTATCGGATAGCCTGGATGTGATAAAAGAAAGAGCACAGCAACAAATTTGCGCGACACGTTACATGGAAGGTAAGCTGTTGCTTGAAACCGATACTTTACCGGGATGGAAAGGAATACCCGTAGCATTGTATGAGTACTCCGTATTTGATAAAGTATATCAAAAAAAATTAACTACGCAGGTATACATGGCCAATGCAAACAGCGAAAGATTGGCCAGGTGGATTATTTCAACCTGTTACACGATTACAGGAGCATTAGATAAAGAGGATACCGATATGCTCATTAAATCCATACGCAGCGCGTCTGGCGGACAATTTCCCGTACAGGGTGTGGTGTATGAAGATATGTATGGTACCGGTCAAAAAGGATATAATTTTAAAGATGGAGTAACGGTATACCTGCAAAAAGATTTTGACGGGGATATATCGGTTATTAATATTGATAATATAGCGCGAACAGGCAAATACGCCCGTATTATAAGTACCACAAGGGAACAATATAAGGCTTATGGTGGAACAAAAGATACCACGGCATTACACTGGCTAACTGCTGTTCGGGAAGAATATAAAAAGGCCTTGCAATCGGATACCAATCTGCTGATATTGAGCTGGGCAAAGCAAAACCTCGTACCTGCCAAAAATTAAATGATTTATATGCTTCCTGTTCTTCCCCCATCCACCGGAATACTTGCTCCGTTTACATAGGAAGCTGCAGGAGAAGCGAGAAAAGCGGCAACATTCGCTATTTCTTCGGGTAGTCCAAACCGTTTTAACGGGATATTATCCGTCATTTCTTTTTCCACCATCTCCCTGCTGGTATTTTTCTTTTTTACTGTTTCTTCTATTAAGCTGTCGAGCCGGTCTGTTTTGGTAGAACCCGGTAATATATTATTTACGGTAACATTATATTGTCCTGCTTCATTTGATAAAGTTTTGGCCCAGGCTGCTACTGCTGCACGTACAGTATTGGATACGCCAAGATTGTGCAGCGGAATTTTTACTGATGCAGAGATGATGTTTATTATCCGGCCATATCCTTCTTTCTTCATACCGGGTAAAACACATTGTGCTAATAATTGATTATTGATAATGTGCTGGCGAAAGGCATTTTCAAACGCAGCCGTTGAAGCTTCAGCAAGAGGTCCCGGAGGTGGTCCGCCGGTATTATTGATGAGAATATGAATGTTTATTTTTGAAACCACTGATTCGATAGCGGCTTTTACAGTGGCAGGCTCAGAAAAATCAGCCACGCGATAACCATGTTCCTGCCCATCTTTATGTGGCAAACTATGTACATTTTCTTTTAGTAAGGGTTCATTACGCGCAAATAAAGTACAATTTGCTCCCAGCAAGGCCAGTTCTTTTGCTATTGCCAGTCCAATACCCCGTGTGCTGCCGCAAACAACAGCGTTCTTGCCTTTAAGGGATAACTCCATTGCTTCTTATTTATCGGCAAATGTAAGTAAGATCATCGGCTTTCCTCTTGCGCCAGGCTTCAGCAATGCACAAAAATATTTCTTCAGGAATGTTTAATAACCAAGAATAGCTTTAGCTTTGCGCCGCTGAAATAGAGTTGTCGAAGCTTTTGCATCTTCATTCACAACCCGGCCATAAATTTTATAGTTAACCTGTGCCTTTTATATACCTTTTTACCATGAGTATCGTTAATGGAAATATGAAAAGCATTTCTTTACTTGTTGTTGTTATTTCATTGTTCCCGCTATATGCCTGCCGGCAAAAAACACCGTTTATACCGGAATTAGCAGCCCCTAATACCGCCATGGTTCAATCCGTTGTTCCGGAAAGCATGATAGCTGGTGCGGCAACAATAATGTCACGTCCCGAAGTGCCTGTATTATGCTATCACCAGATCAGGGAATGGCGGGGAAATGAATCAAGAGGGGTAAAAGATGTGGTGGTGCCCCCCGCTGCTTTTAAAAGCCAGTTACAGTTATTGGCCGATAGCGGGTACCAAACTGTGTTGCCCGATGATTTGTATGCTTACCTCACTACCGGAAAGCCACTGCCGGCAAAACCCATTATGCTTACCTATGATGACAGCGACCTGGATCAATATAAAATTGCCGCTCCCGAAATGAAGAAACATGGATTCAAGGGCGTGTTTTTTATTATGACTGTTTCCTTAGGACGTTCTATATACATGAACAGGGCTCAGGTTAAGGAATTGTCTGACGAAGGTCATGTAATTGCTTCGCATACCTGGGATCATAAGAATGTAAAAAAGTACGCGGATGGCGATTGGGAAATGCAGATCGTTAAACCCGTCAGGCAACTGGAAGAAATTACGGGTAAAAAGATCCGGTATTTTGCTTATCCTTTTGGCGCATGGAATAAGGAAGCCATACCCGAACTAAAAAAATACGATATAAAAGCGGCTTTTCAATTGTCAGCCAAACGTGATTCAACCGAGCCATTATATACCATTCGCCGTATGATCGTTCCTGGTGACTGGAGTGCTACAACCATGTACCGGGCTATGAAGAGGACATTTAAGGGGTAGAAGGTATGAGGTATGACCGAGGTGTAAGGTATGTCATTGGTGAGTGTTGTCGTATCCAGCCTATCATTAGTAGTTACTTCAGTAATGATCCGTGTGGCCGGCAACCTTTTTAGCGATCTTTTCAGTAGGTTTGTGAAAAATTATTATCCGATGAATAAGATAATGTACATCATAGCGGTACTGTTTTTGGTTGCCTGCAAAAACAAAGAAAAAGAAGTTGAAGTAACGGCTAATGTGCCACCTGTTGAAAAGCCTGCTGTTCATTCTGAGGCCTTTAATACATCGTTTAAAAATGTGCTCGACCGGTATTACAGCCTCCGCGATGCATTGATTGCCAGTGATACTGCTGCCGCTAACCAGGCTGCTGCACTGCTTCTGCGGTCCGCTGATGAACTGAAATTAGACGAATTGAAAAAAATTGATACGAATAATATTATCATTCCTACCGCACAAACCTATACTGGTGGCATCAACAGTGAAAGTAAAGGTTTACTTGGGGAAGCCGGTATAGAAGGCAAACGCAAATCTTTCCAGATGATCTCCGCTAATTTGTTTGACCTGACCAGAACAGTGAGATATGCTGAAGAAAAGGTATATCTCCTGCATTGTCCTATGGCGTTTAATAATGCGGGAGCCGACTGGTTGAGCAATTCAACAGAAATTAAAAATCCTTACTTTGGGAGTAAAATGCTTACCTGCGGGTCAGTGAAAGATTCTGTTGTATTAAGATAAATTTGTCTTACTATATCCGGAACCGGGAAAATAACTTAATGAAAAGAATATTTTTTCTTTTTTTTGTTGCAATATTTTTTTGCAGGCCGGCAGCGGCCCAGGAAAAAATTGACCAGGAAATGATGCAGCGCATCAGGAATGAGGGCCTCAATCATTCTAAAGTGATGGATATTGCTTTTCATTTAACGGATGTAAGCGGTCCCCGGCTCACCGTATCGCCGGGCTTTACCAGGGCCGCTAATTGGGCAAAAGAACAACTAACGGGCTGGGGACTGGAAAATGCCATGCTGGAACCCTGGGGAGAGTTTGGCAAAGGCTGGGAACTGCAAAAAATGTATATAGCGCAAACCAAGCCCTACTACCGGCCCCTGATCGCGTTTCCAAAAACCTGGACAAGCGGAACGGGCGGATTAAAAAAAGCTGCAGTAATACTGGTTGATGCTGACGATTCTGTTGATTTTGTGAGCAAATACAGTGGAAAACTAAAAAATAAGATCATCATCATCAACCAGCAGGATACTTTAAAGCCGGGTTTTAAGGCAGACGCCCGCAGGTATACAAACGAAGAATTAAAGGCTATGTCCGACAGAAAGCCTGCCATACCTGCGTATCCGCGGCCTGCAGGACCCACACGAAACAGCAGAAGCGTCATCTCCCTGCAGAATGATATAAAGGAAGTGGCTAAAAAGGAAGGTGCGCTTGCCATACTTACTTACAGTATGCGTGGCCGTGATGGTACCTTGTTTGTACAGGGAGGCGGTGGATACAAGAAAGACGATCCTGAAAACTTTACAGATATTATGATGGCAGTGGAAGATTATAAGAGTATAGTAAGATTGCTGCAGGCCAGTATTCCGGTAGAGATAGAAACGGATATACAAACACGTTTTATTCCGGATGATACGAAAGGATACAATGTGCTGGGAGAAATAAAAGGAACGGACAATAAATTAAAAGACGAAGTGGTGATGCTTGGAGCCCATCTTGATTCGTGGCATGGCGCAACCGGGGCAACAGATAATGCGGCCGGGTCGGCGGTAATGATGGAGGCTGTACGCATATTAAAAACTTTAGGTATACAACCCCGGCGCACAATTCGTATAGCTTTGTGGAGCGGCGAAGAACAGGGTTTGCATGGTTCAAGGAATTATGTAAAAAATCACATAGCTGATCCCGCTACTATGGAACTTAAACCCGGGCATGCTAAAATATCAACGTACTTTAATTTGGATAATGGCACAGGTAAAATACGGGGTATTTACCTGCAGGGAAATGAAGCATGCAGATCCATCTTTTCGCAATGGTTCAAACCTTTCAGGGATTTGGGCGCAGGAACAGTTACGATAAGCAATACCGGCGGTACCGACCACCTGTCTTTTGATGCTGTTGGTATACCCGGCTTTCAGTTTATACAGGATCCTATTGAATACAGTACCCGCACGCATCATACCAATATGGATTCTTATGATCACTTACTGGCAGATGACCTGAAACAGGCGGCCACTATTATTGCCGCATTTGTATATAACGCCGCTATGCGCGATAAACAGATGCCCAGGAAAGCATTGCCGCAGGTGAGGCAGTAAACTGATGGAGGCTAGAGGGTATAGGGTGTAAGGTGAAAGGTTGAAAGTGTGTAAATGTGTATGGGGAGGGAGGATATCACCAATGTTTTTCTTCTCTTAGTCTGATTATATGTGCTGTGTGATGTTTGCCGTGCCAGGCATAGCTGCCCAATAACTCCCAAAGCGTTATCGTTTTCTTTTGTTCGGGATGGAATACTGTTCTGTCCCAATCCTTTATTCTAAACTGTTCTAACAGGTAATACCACCTGGCATGAAGCGCATGCAGGAGTGTAATAGAAATATTTACGGGCACGTGCTGTACATCTGGTAATTCGGCCCACAATTTTTCGTCGTAAGGTTTTATTACCGGGTTGGTTTCTGTTATGCCCAGCCTAAAACGGCAATAAGCGTTGATATGGCTATCGGCTACATGATGCACCAATTGCTGTATGGTCCATCCCCCTTCCCGGTAAGCTGTGTGCAATTGCTGCTCATCTAAATTCAGCAATGCATTTTCAAGCAATTGTGGCAAATGCCGGATATCGGCAATCCAATCTTCTTTCTTTTGTTCAGAAAAAGGTTCGGGTGTATATTTCCCAATTGGATAACGGGGGTCATGTGTCATAATAGTGGGTTATAACGGTATGCAGTATACGCTGTTTGTTCAGCAGAAATTATAGCTTTTGCCCTGGCATATCAGGAAGATAAGCGTAGTGACAACTGCCACACACATTCACAATTCACTACTCACTATTGACAATTCACCCCGTCCGAACGGTGTTCAGCCGGGCGGCCACTCACTAATTCACAATATCAATCAGCTCCACGTCAAAGATCAGTGCAGCGCCTCCGGGTATGCTGCCGCCAGCTCCCTGTTCGCCATAGCCTAAAGTATAGGGAATGTAAAACTTAAATCTTGAACCAACGGGCATGAGTTGCACTCCTTCCGTCCAGCCTTTTATAACCTGGTTCAGCGCAAAAGAAATGGGTTCGCCCCTGTCGCGCGAGCTGTCGAATTTCTTGCCATTGATCAAAAAGCCTTCGTAGTGTACTTTTACCGTGCTGGTATCGGCAGGTTTAGGACCGGTTCCCAATTTCAGTACTTCATACTGAAGCCCGCTGGGCGTAACTTTTACGCCGTCTCTTTTTTTGTTTTCTGCAAGGAATTTTTCACCCTCATCAATAGTCCCCTGCGATTTTTTGCGCATAAATGCCTGTAGTTGTTCTCTTACTGTCATATCTGCCTGTTGACTGGTTAATAATGTTTTTTTCTCTTTCAATACTTCATCGAACCCTTTATTCATTAAAGCATAATTGATGGTATCAACACCCTGCGATTTAAAAAAAGTAGCATCAATCATGCCTAAAGCATAACTCAAACTGTCTAATGCATTCGACAATACAGGAGTTTGCGGCTTGGCCTCAGCAAATACAATATGTGAAGTGTCGGCAGCCATTTCTTTAATGGAGGAACATGCCGGGAATAAGCTGATAAGTCCAATGGTAACTACACTGTATGTAATGTTGTTGAAAATCCTTTTTTTCATGCGACTTTACTATTTGTTTTTAGAATTATTCATTTCGTAAAGCATGTCCTGTAAGATGGATGAATACATCTTCCAGGTTTGCTTTTTTTACCTCTTTGGGCCTTTCAAATCCCGATGCTACCAGCTCATCAATCAACTGGTCGGGCGAATGCAGCGCTATAATTTTTCCCTTGTCCATAATGGCAACCCTGTCACAAAGTATTTCCGCCTCGTCCATATAATGTGTGGTAATAATAATCGTAACGCCCTTTGATCGGATATCTCTTATCAGTTCCCACAGATTTCTGCGTGCCTGCGGATCAAGCCCTGTTGTGGGCTCATCTAAAAAAATAATCCTGGGCTTATTAATTAAAGTAGTGGCTATGGAAAAACGTTGTTTTTGTCCGCCGCTGAGCTCCTTGTATTTGTTCTTTGCTTTATCTTCAAGATTAACGAGGTGAAGCAATTCGGTTGCATTAACCGGTTCATTGTATAATCCGCTGAAAAGAGCGATCAGTTGCACAAGGTTAAGCCCGGGATAAAAACCTGAAGTTTGTAACTGCACCCCGATGATCTGTTTTATTTTATCTGTATTTTTATCAAGGTTATAGCCATCTATCATTACCTCACCACTTGTTTTTTTACGGAGGGTTTCCATAATTTCCAGGGTAGAAGATTTTCCCGCTCCATTTGGACCTAATAGTCCGAATATTTCTCCCTCATACACGCTAAAACTGATTCCTTTTACGGCTTCGAAATGGCCATAATTTTTTACCAGGTTCTTTACGGTAATTACTTCTTTCCGGTGCATGAGGGGCAAGATAATGCAGTTAAGGATTATGGCAAATTATTTAACGGAAAACTGTGCATCCCTATCTTTGCGTATTCTATTAATTACAGAAATAACAGAATGAATGAAGGTATTTAAATTCGGAGGCGCCAGTGTGAACAGCGTGGACAGGATTAAGCAGATTGCAGATATTCTGCGTTTATATCCCGATGGTAAAAAAGTGGTTGTAATTTCTGCTATGGGAAAAACCACCAATGCGCTGGAAAAAGTTGCGGAAGCATTTTTCAACAACAGGAAAGAAGAAGCGCTGCAATTGTTTGACCATATTAAAAAGCAGCATTTAAATACCGCCAAATATTTACTTGTTTCCAGTGCCAATTCAACGGATGCAAGGCTCATGGACCTTTTTGCCGAAGTTGAATGGGCGCTGCATGATAAACCTGTGAAAAATTTTGATTATTACTACGATCAGATCGTATGTGCCGGTGAACTTTTTTCAACCACCATTATCAGTGCATATCTCAACGAGCAGGGTATAAACAATATATGGACAGATGTAAGGGATATTTTCAGAACAGATAATCATTTCAGGAATGCCGGTATTGACTGGGAGCTTACAGAAAAAAATATTTGTGATAAAGTCATTCCTTTTTTTGATGAGCATGATATTGTTATCACCCAGGGTTTTATAGGAGCTACAGATGAAAATGAAAGTACTACATTGGGGAGGGAAGGAAGTGATTACAGTGCTGCAGTTTTTGGCAACCTGCTCAATGCTGAAAACGTTACTATCTGGAAAGATGTAGCAGGCATCATGAATGCCGATCCCAAAGCATTTCCTTCGGCTGTTGTTATGCATGAACTGAACTATGATGAAGTTATCGAGATGGCTTATTATGGCGCACAGGTCATTCATCCAAAAACCATTAAGCCCCTTGAGAATAAAAATATTCCATTGATAGTAAAATGTTTTATTGATCCGGCATTACCCGGAACGGTTATTCATCATAAAACGATAAAAAATTTACCACCTGTTTTTGTTGTTAAGCAAAACCAGGCATTGCTCCATTTGCATACACGGGATTTTTCATTTATAGGTGAAAATGCCATATCGCGGTTATATCATTTACTGGCGCAGAAAAATATTTCGCCCAATCTTATACAGGCCGGTGCAATAACATTAATGGTTTGTACAGACGATAAAGAAGATAAAATTGATCAGTTGGCGGCTGCAGCATCAGAAATTTTTGATGTACAGGTAGAAAAGAATCTCAGCCTGTTAACTATACGGCACTATACACAGGAAGCGGTAGCTGAAATGACCGATGGAAAACATATAGTGCTCAGGCAGCAATCCCCGCATACGGTTCAGTTTTTGCTACGGTAGAACAGGTTCTGTTATATGCTTCCGGTTTTTTAGAAATAAAAAATTCAACTTTCTGTTTTCACTCCTTTTAGGTTCTGGCTTGTCCAGGTTAGTGTTAAGATAAGCGTAAATTATCAAAAATACAGCCGCGAATACGCAAATAAACATTAATGCATTCGTGGCAGGATATACGCATTTTATGGTATTTATGACATTAGAATAAAAAAAGAAAAATATCCCTCCTTTTTTTGCTATTACGAAGATTATCGTATTTTTATACGAAATTAATCGTAATTGATCATCTTATTAAAACTTTAGTTATGATACCTCGTACTTCCATGCGCCGCAAATATGGTTTTGGGCTTTTGATCATTTTCCTGCTTATCGTATCTTTTTCGTTTACTTATAGTTACAACGTAAAGGAGGGCGGTCCTTTTCGCAGCTTTCAGAATTTTCAGACACCAGTCTCCGGATCAGCCCGGGATACCATTCCTGGAGAGGGAAAATCTGAGAGAAGCGCCCTGGATGATCAATCCGTTTTGGATAAGGAATTAGATACCCGGTCTATCGAAAAAGCTTTGAAAAGCGTAGAGTACCGTCTGCAAAAACTGGAAACGGAACTTAGAAATAAAGATTGGGAGAAAGTAGAAAACGCTTACCGGAAAGCTATTGACAATATAAACTGGAAACAGATAGAAACGGATACCAGGCGTGCGTTGGCAGATGTAAATAAAAAAGTAATGCTTGAAAATGATATTCACTTAGATAATATAAAATTGCAAATCAACAATGCTAAAGTAATGGCAGATCAGAATTTGAAACAAATGCAGCTCAGCATTGATCACGATCTTAAAATAAATTTGCAAAAAGCTACACGGGGTTTGCAGAAAGCCAAAGCATCCTTACAGCGGTTAAAAGCCTTTGCAAATGACCTGGAAAAAGACGGGTTGATAGAAAACGGAAAGCCCTATTCCATTGAAATCAAAGACGGTGATTTATATATCAATGATGTGAAACAGTCTAAGAAGGTTACTAAAAAATACAGGGAAAAGTATAAAGATTATTTCGAAAACGATGGAGACTTTAAAATACACTACAATAAAAGAAAGGGGAAGCAGGGTGAGGGGGGGCTGATATAGGGATAAGATGGTAAGATGGCAAGTGGTAAGATGGTAAGATGGTAAGACAGTAGATGGTAAGATGGTAAGTGGTTGCTAAAACCGCGGCACAGGGCATTGCGTTTGCCTTAAGCTTTGGTTGTACTGATTGTAGTATCCATGATATAACAGGGCAAATTCAGATGCTCCGCGCATATTGTTATAATTTTTAAGGGATGAAGTAGTAGCATCGTACGAGAACATGAGCCGAACTGATTTCCATTGAAACCCGATCATTGGAATAACCGCATCGCTGCCACGATAATACAGACCACCGATCACCTGTTTTTCTCCATCGCCCGATAAATTATAATTGGCGTGAAGTCCGAGCGTTAGCTCCTTTGCTTTTGCCTGCGTAGTAAAATAAGCGCCGGGGCTTACAATTACCCTGTCGTTTACTTTTAGCACAGCATCTGCAAAGCCGATGTACCTGCGCGCTATAGCATTATTGTATCCCGAAGCGCTGTTGAAAAATGATTCTTTGGGGCTGTTTACATGATGAACAGAAACACCTGCATGCAGGTAAATGTTGTCGGTTGGGAAATAAGCGTAGTTCAAGCCAACCTGTACATCAAGATAGTTGATATTGGTTGCCGCAAAATTTTCTCCGCTGGGAGCGCCGGCATCAAAAAATTTACCGTTCCACTGGTTATCGAATGTGAACTTTGTTACATCTATTCTTTTGTTTGCCCATCCAATATTAAATCCAACGGAAAGCAATCCTGTACTGCCCAGCATTTGGTGATAAGCGGCCGAGCCATAAATTTTAGTAGAGGTTAGATTGCCGCTTCCCGCAACATCACGCAATATGGCGCCGCCCAAGCCTACCCAGCCCGATTCAAACCTGTCGCGGAAAGCCTGCGCATCCCCATAAATGCTCATGGTTTTAAATTGTGCGGGTATACTCGCCCATTGCTGGCGGTAATTTGCACCAAGGCGGTAATCATATTCCGGTAAAAAACCGGTATTGGCAGGGTTAGTCGTTAATGGCGAATTAAAGAATTGAGAGAAATGCAAATCCTGGGCACAAACGAAAGATGGCAGTCCGTTTAATATGCCCATTCCCATTAACAAGGTGAATATAAAAATTCGCGTTGCTGTACGGTTATGCTTAGCGATCCGCTGCGTCAAAATGCGGTTTGCATTCCACGCCCATGAACATTGTGTATGTAATAAAGATAGTAACATGTCCGTAACCTCCTTTGTATTCGTCAATCTCTAAGCAATTGGTATGGTTGGAAACAAAAAACAAGAACCAAACTTGCCTACCGGCAGGCAGGCCTGTCCGCCGTGGCGGATAAAACTCAAATCCTAATCCCGGTATCGTAAAACGATAAACCACAAACTACAAACCACAAAACCGTCCTTATCTCAGCAACGTAATATCTCCCTTTTTGGTTGCCTTGCTTCCATCTGTAAATTCTACTTCCAGCGTATAGGCATATGCGTCCATCGGTTGCAAAGCTCCCTTATATTTTCCATCCCATCCCTGGTTGCGGTCTGTGGATTGGTACACCAATTGTCCCCACCTGTTGTAAATACGGAAAACCATTTTTCCAATAGCATATCCTCTCACAAATACTTTATCATTTACGCCATCGCCATTGGGGGAAAAAGCATTGGCTACAGCAATTAATGGAGACACGAGTGCCGATACGGGCTGGCAAATTGTATCGGCGCAGCCATACTGGTTATAGGCAATTAGACAGGTATTAAATTCACCCGATGAATTAAACTGGTGTATCGGGTTAACTTGTACTGAAGTATCGCCATCACCAAAATACCATTTATAACTTACTGCATTCATTGACGTGTTGGTATAAGTGGTTAGCGTATTTTCCTGTGGTTGTACGGGGCTGAAAGTAAAACCTGCCGTTGGTCCTAACCGTACATTAATGGTAAAAAAGGCAGAGTCGGAAATATTACAGGTCATGGAATCCACCACCAATAATTTTACCCGGTAAGTACCCTCCGTATTGTAATCATGCTCAGGAGAAAATTCAGTTGAAGTAGTGCCATCGCCAAAATCCCAGTAAAAAGATTGCCCGGCTTCTGATATATTGGTAAAGATAGCATGGTATGGCACGCATCCTTCGGGAGGGGTTTCAAATTTAGCAACAACATTAGGCGCTACACGCATTTGAAGCGTAAAGGTATCGGGTGCATTACAATAATTGGTGTCTGCAAGCGAAAGTTGCACATTATAGGTTCCGGCTGCCGGGAATTCGTGTTGTATTTTGCCGGGACCTGTTGTTACCGGCGCAGAACCATCGCCAAAATCCCATGTAAATGTGCTGTCGTGAAAAGGCTTACCAGGCGGCGCCACAGAGGTATTCGTAAATTCAAAATTCAAACTTTCACAGGGAAGCAATTTAGCGGCAGTTGCTCCAAGTTCCGCTCTGTCTGTTCGAACCCGGATGGTTGTGTATGCAGTATCGCTTATGATACATTTACTTGAATCTATAGAGATCAACGTTACATCGTAAGAACCAACAGTATTATAAGTATTGCTGCTGGTAGGCACGGTAGTAGTGTCTTTATTTCCATCGCCAAAATCCCAGATATATAATTTCCCTTTTTGTAAGGTATCCATAAAATCTACTGTAACCGGTACGCAGCCATAATTCCTGTACGGTTTCCCATCTATTGTAGGCCGGATACCGTTGGTTACACCGGAGAAATCCATTTCAATTTTTACTGCTGCCAGGTTGCATTCGTTGGGGTTTCCAGATTTCGGGCGCCATACACCCGGCGTGGTGGGAAAAGTACTTTGGGGGAACCTGGATATAAAACAGGCCGCACATATAGACTGGTAAATGACGCCATTGGCATCGAAACGGCTGGTACCGCCGTCCACATGATCCCCGAAACCACCTTTTTGTCCGTAAAATGCACCGAACAAAATATCTTTCGCATCTTTTTCCAGTACGAAGAAATAAAAGTCGCTCCCATCCGTGTTACAGCCATTGGGTAATACATCGCAGTTTTTTGTGGGCATCCCAAAAGTTCCGGAAGTATGAAACGGGTCATCCCCGCTGGGGTTTAATCTGCCTCCCCATCCGGCTACATATACGTTTTCGCATTTATCAACCGCAAAAGCTACAGGTGAAATATTAAAGGTTGCTGTGCCACTGCCAAATACGGTTGAGTATACATTTGCCGAAAGATCGGGCTGCATTTTTACGATGAATTGTTTTGTGCCGGGGTTATTATAAACTCCGGGACTAACCGGCCACGCACCCAGGGTAACACCCATTACATAGGGAAATCCTTTTTGGTCAAATTTCAAACCATATATGGCATCCATATTACCGGTGCCAAGATAGCTGGCTTTTTGTAAAGCGCCTGTATTGTTGAAGATCGCTATAAAAGCATCTGCTGTGCCTCCCTGGTAAGCGGATGCTATAACGCCTGAAGCAGGTACACCGGGCAGGTTATTGCTTTTTGTTGATCCGCCTACATAAATATTGTTGGTAAGGGGGTTAAGCGCCAGCACAAAAGTGCCATCATCATCGGTGCCGCCAAATAATGTGCTGAACAGTACGGTTCCCACATCGGGTGCGATTTTCATTACCACGCCATCCTGTTTACCTGCCCTGGTAGCTTGTGAAGCACCGGTGGTTACAGGAAAATTGTCCGATTGTGTGCAACTGGCAATATAAATATTATCGCTGTTATCTAATATTACTTCGCTTCTTGAATCATCACCATAAAAAACAGACAGGCTGTTGGGCGACCTGGAAGTTGATATATTTACTCCATCTGAATTGGTGCCGCCAATTCTTTTTGATCCAATAAGTTGTGTTCCTGTACTATTGAGTTTTGATACTACAATGTCGAATCCACCGCCTGTTCCTAATTTATTATCTGCAGGTTGCAACGGGTAATTACTTGAATTGGTTCTGCCCAGTATTACAAGGTTGCCCTGGCTGTCTTCAATTAAACTGTGCGGCTGGTCGGCGCCTTCACCACCAATATAAGTAGCATATAACCTGTTGTTGCCGCTGCCATTAAATTTCATGATGCCGATATCAAAAGATTCTGTGTTGTTTCCTCCGCCATAAGTAGTTTGAAAAGCGCCGGTTGAAACCGGAAAGCCCGGACCAAAAACAATGCCTCCCGAATATAAACTTCCATCCGATCCATAGGTTGCCGTGAATCCCCATTGGCTTGAAGTACTGCCTGTAAAAGTGGCGAATATAAGAGTGGGGTCTATTACCAGTATTTGTGATGGATCGTATTGCTTTACTCTCAGTTTTACCTTATCCTTGCCTTCCAGCACATACCTGCAATCCACTTCATTTTTTCCCGCGTTGCTAACCTGGTATGAATAGGGGGATAATTCTTTTACATCGCCAACAGATGTTTTAATATACAGTTCCCGGTTTTTGATCTGCAATTTATCCACTCCCTCATATTGCATAACAATATCGTTGATATTGGCTCCCGGGTAAGCAATAATATCATATTTTAATTGTCCGCCCTGTGCATAATAACGCATATCAATATTGGGATAAATATTTTTATAGGTAACCGCCTGGAATATTTTACAATTGGCCGCCCATTTGGAAGGATCATTGCCGGTAAGATAATTTTCATAAGAATTAACCGGCTTTTCACTTATTACGGTGGCATTGGTATTCGCCCCCGAAAAACGCATATGATATGCATGTGAGCGTAAAACAATACCGGAAGCAGGATCCGTTATATCACCATGAGAAGGACGGGGATGGGCCGATCGGTTACTTGTTTTTGGATCCGTTTCTCCTTCGGGTGCGTGCCCGTGTATGCGCTCCGAAATTTGCTGCATATCCTCTTCGTTATGCAGCAATACGGTAAATCCGTTTCGTTCAAGATAAAAAGCGCCATTATTGATTCCGCCCCTGAACAAAACAGAATCGTTCCATTGACCTTTGTTTTCGGTAAACTCAACAGCCTGCTGGGCAAAGGCTGCCAGGGTATTAAACAATAAATAAACGAGAAATATGTGGGATTTAGATTTCAACTTTAGTTTCGTATTAAATGTACAGATTCTGATAGCGAATTTAACCCTAATTATATATTTACGATATCTTACTCCACAGGGTTTGTCCTTTTTGATGCTGAAGATAGTTTTTTAACTTCAAGTTAACTGCCATACCCAGTTCCGGGTCATCATTTAATATGTTTTCTGCATATTGTTTGGCTAAATCTAACAAATGTTTATCCTGTACAATACTCGCCAGTTTAAAATTAAGCATACCGCTTTGGCGCGTACCCTCAATATCCCCCGGGCCGCGTATTTCAAGATCTTTTTCTGCAATAATAAAACCATCATTGGTGGCGCACATCATTTTCAATCTTTCCCTTGCATCGGCAGTTAACTTATTGCCGGTAAGTAAAATACAATAACTTTTTTCTCCTCCTCTACCCACCCGGCCGCGCAACTGGTGTAATTGCGACAAACCAAATTTTTCTGCGCTTTCAATAACCATCACTGTTGCGTTTGGAACGTTTACACCTACTTCAATAACGGTGGTAGACACCATGATCTGAGTGTCCTTTTGTATAAAACGTTGCATGTTTGCATCCTTTTGCGCCGCATTCATTTTTCCATGCACCATGCTTATCCAGTATTTCGGTTCAGGAAAATAAGCTTTCACATTTTCATAACCTTTCATGAGGTTTTCATAATTCATTTTTTCACTTTCTTCGATCAGCGGAAAAATGATATAGGCCTGTCGTCCTTTTAAAATTTCGGCTTTTATAAAGTCCATCACCTGCGAACGGACGGTTTCATAACGGTGAACAGTGGTAATGGGTATTCTTCCCGGCGGAAGTTCATCCATGATGCTGTAATCAAGGTCGCCATAGGCCGTCATGGCCAATGTTCTTGGAATAGGCGTTGCCGTCATTACCAGCATATGCGGGGGGATTTCGCTTTTCTCCCACAGCTTTGCTCTTTGCGCCACGCCAAAACGGTGCTGTTCATC
The DNA here is from genome assembly GCF_009192765.1 of Agriterribacter humi. Classification (GTDB taxonomy): domain Bacteria; phylum Bacteroidota; class Bacteroidia; order Chitinophagales; family Chitinophagaceae; genus Agriterribacter; species Agriterribacter humi. The sequence goes on from NZ_VOHQ01000006.1 coordinate 311,935, forward strand.
TACTACAGCAAACCCAAGTTTATTAAACTGCACCTGGTCTTCAATGAGGGCGTGCGTACCTGTTAGTATATGAAGGCTGCCATCTGCAACTTTCGATAAAAGCTCTCTTCGCCTGGCCTTTTTTGTGGAGCCGGTAAGCAAGCCCGTTTCAACAGGCATATCTTTTAATAATTCCCTGATGTTGTCGTAATGTTGTTGGGCGAGTATTTCAGTGGGCGCCATCATACAGCTTTGATAGCCATTATCGGCCGCGAGCAACATGCAAAGCAGTGCCACAATGGTTTTGCCGCTGCCCACATCTCCCTGGAGCAAACGATTCATCTGAAATCCCCTTGCTGTATCCTGCCTGATCTCTTTCAGTACTCTTTTTTGCGCGCCGGTTAATTCAAAAGGAAGCCAGGATTTATAGAAAGTATGGAATAACTCGCCCACCTGTTCAAACACAATGCCCTTTGAATAACGGTGCCGGTTGGAGCGGATCAGTCCCAGCCGTACCTGCGCAAGAAATAATTCTTCGAACTTTAACCGGGTTAAGGCTTTTTCATACATTTCGTTATTAGCGGGAAAATGAATATTCAGGTAAGCTTCGTACCGTGGCAGTAGTGGCAACTGTTTTATAATATCGTCTGGAATATTTTCAGGTATATCTTTTTCATGCAGCAGTCCAATAAGCGTTTGCACCAGTTTGCCGATCTGCCTGCCATTGAGTCCCCGTACTTTTAATTTTTCCGTGGTGGGATAAACCGGTTCAAGGTAATTTTTGCCTTCGCTTTTTTCAGGCGTAAACAACTCTGTTTCGGGGTGTGTGATTTGCGGGCTGCCCATGAAGTACGACAGCTTACCGAAAACAAGATAGGATTGACCCACCTGTATATTTTTTTGTATCCAGCCAATACCCTGGAACCACGTGAGTTCCAGTGATCCTGTATCATCCCTTAATTCAGCAACCAGTCGCCTTCCTCTTTTTTCACCTATTATTTCGCAGGAAACGATTTTGCCCGCCACCTGGATAAAATCTGAAGCCGGCGTAATATCACCAATTTTTTTGATCTCTGTTTTATCTATATGCCGGAAGGGGAAATGTTCCAGCAGATCATTGAAAATAAAAATGTTCAGTTCCTTTTTAAGCAGGTCTCCCTTCAGAGGGCCAACACCTTTAAGATACTCAATGGGATTGGATAATATAGAACTGAACTGACTGATATGATGCGGCTTTAGTGGCAAATGTAAGGAATGCGGAAATCACATAAACGATTGTACGGTGTTATGGAAGCATTTTTTAGCATTCTTAGAGAACAGCTTATAAAGCGCCTGATCATTCCGGCGCCGCTGCGAAGCTAATCTTACACCGGTCGCAACACTATTCATTCATAAAATGGTGACAGGAAATTCCCGGTATCCTGATCCCGTTGTCCAGCGTATCTTATAGTCTCCCGTATAGTTTACTTTGCCCGATGGGTCTTTCCCGTCCCAGCGTATCATAAATGTTTCTTCTCCTGTTTTGCCTGTATATAAATTGGTTATTTTCTTATCCGTTAAAGAATACAGGTCTACCTGTAATGTACCGGGTGTCCATGATTTGCATATGATGACTGATTTTTCTTTCTTTGTGATGACATGTGGAAGTACTGTGGCAAGGTAGAGTTCCTTACTCTCTGTAAAGCGCATTTCAGGTACTGTAACTTTTCCTTTAGCATATTTTCTTTTAAAGCCGGGGGGATTCTTAAGCACGGTGTTTTCATAACGTAAACGCTCAGCCGCATGTTTGCCTTTTCTGAACCGCAGTTCATAAAGGTCGCGTATGGTTTGGTCAAAATCGAGCAAACCTGTCCAGAGTTCACCCGCATTCTTTGAAGCTGTTGAATGGCCGTAAGCCTGCTTGAATGCTGCAATGCCCGTAGTATCATTATCCGCACCCAGTCCGTTTGAATTAATGAATTTTGGATTTTCCGTATCCTTATTCCACATCACTTTCAGGTTGGTATTGATGATCCTTTGCATGTCTTCTTCACTAAAGACTATTCCATAATGATAAGCTTCGGTAATTTTTTCTACATCGCCGGCCTGGTAACCCGAACGCCAGGGATGAACCCAAACGCCATGGCGTGTATCTTTCTTTTCTGCATCAATATCGCCGGGGGTGAGCGGGTCAAAATAGTTCCAGCAATAGTGGTCGTCAAAATATTGGAAATGACTTTTTAATGTGAAGAATATCCTTTCTGCCCTGTTTCTGTAAACCGTACTGTCTGTAATGCGGTAAAGCCGCAGATAAACCTGTCCTGCATCCAACTGTTTATTAAATGGATGGCTGATCCCGGCCCGGTTAGCGGCAGAATCGTATATCCATTCTTTTAAATTACGGGGTTTTAAAAACTTACTGAAGCCGGTATAAGCGCCATATGGACCATCTTCATACCATGTTCCTCTTTTGTCCCACTTCTCTGCAAAATCTCTTTTAGCTATTTCAACATAGGCGCTTGCCTTGCTGCCGTATATTTTTTTCAGGGAGTCATTTTCCAAAACCAGAACGCAGAAATCAAGTATCCCTGTCATCAGAATGGCATCGCCTACAAGTGCGTCCTGCCAATATCTTTCGTCATAAGCATACGGGCCAATCCATCCGCTGTACCCGTCCGGATCGGTGTCCATCCTGCTAATCAGAAAGTCGTAATATGCTATTCCGGCATCCAGCCATGCTGTATCTCCGGTGAGTTGAAAGTTTTCTACATATTGATCCATTCCCACCCTGGCATGCCAGCAAAAGTTTTCGCCTTTTGCATTTTCCTTAAATGCGGGATTATTGATCATGCCGGCGGATAATGCTTTTGGCGTTATCCTCACCGGCGGGCTATCCTGAGCAGGAACTAAAATGGCCGCGCATAAAAGTACTGGCAGGGAGAATAAAAATATAAAAAGGCGTGGTTGTATAGTCATACACATGCTTTTGACTCCTTCGTTTTGATGGATGTTCATTGCACTGGCCATTGGGCAGTCCCGATCATCTGTGTAAATATCCTAAAACTTCTTATTACAACGGTTTTATAACGGAGCATGGAAACTTTATTGAAATCGCCAGTGCAACGTATGGATAAGCCGGGAAGCCTTAAATCACACAATCGATTGCTGTGCGATAATTGAAATCGTTTTTCCTAATTTTAGTATTTAAGCCTCTTTAAATGATTGTTCCATGGGAAAGACTTTTCTGACTTTATTGTTTTTTTGCTTCGCGATAATGACGGGAGTGGCACAGCAACCGGCTACGGTAAAAGAATATATGCAGTCGTTTCCTACCTATCGATTTTCAGATCCAAATCCCATGCCGCAGCTTTCCCCCGTGTATCCTTATTTCAGGTACGATGGATTTACTGATAAACCTGAGCAAAAACAATGGAAGATCGTTGAACTGCAGAACGATTATATTAAAGTGCTGATCACGCCTGAAATAGGAGGGAAGATTTGGGCTGCAATAGAAAAAAAATCCGGGAAATCATTTATCTATTATAATCATACTGTAAAGTTTCGTGATATTGCCATGCGGGGGCCATGGACAAGCGGAGGGCTTGAGCCTAACTATGGCATCATTGGCCATACGCCTTCCAATGCTACGCCTGTTGATTATATCACACGGAAAAATGATGATGGAAGTGTAAGTTGTATTATTGGCGTGCTGGATTTATTAACCCGGAGCAACTGGCGCATAGAGATCAATCTTCCCCAAGACAAAGCGTATTTCACCACGCAGTCTTTCTGGTACAATTCCACCCCTCTTGAACAACCTTATTACCACTGGATGAACCTGGGCATTAAAGCAAAAGGCAACTTAGAATTTATTTTCCCGGGTACAAAATATATCGGGCATAATGGAGAGTATGCAGATTGGCCGGTAAATGAAACCAATGGTAAAAAAATAAATTTTTACGAACAGAATAATTTCGGCGGGTATAAATCGTACCACGTTTTTGGAAAACCTGCTGATTTTTTTGGCGCCTACTGGCATGATGACAATACCGGCATGGTACGTTATGGCACCTACGACGACAAAGCCGGCAGAAAAATATGGATCTGGGGATTATCGCAACAAGGGATGATCTGGGAAAAATTACTGACCGATACCGATGGTCAGTATGTAGAAATTCAATCGGGCAGACTCTTCAATCAAAATGCAGAGAAAAGCAGTTTCACTCCGTTTAAACATATTGCCTTTGCCCCCTATGCAACGGATACCTGGAAAGAGTATTGGTATCCTGTATCCCAAACGCATGGCATTGGTAAAGCCAATGCATATGGCGCACTCAACGTAAAGTATGAGAATGATCTTCTGAAAATATATTTTTCCGCTGCACAGTTTGTTCGTGATACTTTAGTGATAAAAGCGGCAGAAAAAACCATATACAGCAAGGCTTTGAATCTGACGCCATTGCAGGTATTCTCGGATTCCATGCGGGTAAGCGTAAACGCAGAAGATATTATCGCTGCTTTAGGCAATAATAAATTGGTATACCATAGCGATCCGGAGTTTGAAGCGCTCAGCCGCCCGGTATCATCTCCTGCAAATTTTAACTGGAATACCGCCTATGGCTTGTATGTGCAGGGTAAAGAATATATGGATCAAAAAATGTATGGGGCGGCTGAAGAAAAGCTTGCGGAAAGCTTAAGTAAAGACAGCAATTATCTTCCCGCACTGGTAAAAATGGCTGAACTTCTGTACCGTAATATGCGTTACACCGAAGCCCTGAAAACAGCCACACGGGCATTAAGCATTGACACCCATGCAGGCGATGCCAATTACTATTATGGTATCATCAATGCGCAGTTGGGTAATATAACCGATGCGAAGGATGGGTTCAGTATCGCCTCACTTACGCCGGAATACCGCAGTGCGGCTTATACCGGGCTTAGTAAGCTGTACAGCAAAGAAAAGGATTTTCACAAAGTCATAGCATATGCGGTAAAAGCTATTGATTTCAACCGTTATAATATTGATGCGTTAATGCTGCAGGCTGCTGCATTGCGCAGCAATAATGAAATTGCAAAAGCTGAAACAGTATTAAAAACAATTTTATTGTATGACCCGCTGAATCATTTCGCCCGTTTCGAAAAATATCTCTGGCAACAAACGGAAGAAGCTAAAAAAGAATTTGTTTCATTGGTGCGGAATGAATTGCCTGCGGAGACCTTTGCTGAATTGGCCATCTGGTATTACAATGCAGGTTATACGGATGAAGCGCTGAAGGTATTTTCATTAAGCCAGCCAGGTGCAGAAGCTATTTTATGGCAGGCATTTCTGCAAAACAAAAAAGCGGATTGCAACGCCATTGATCCTGAACTGATTTTTCTCTTTCGTTCAGAAACGGCAATGGTACTGGAACATTTGCTCAAAAGCCAAAACGACTGGCTGCTCAAATACCAGTTGGCTTTGATTTATAAAGACAGGAATCGCGAAGCGGAGTGCAAACAATTGTTGCTGTCCTGCGGTGATCTGCCTTCCTATGCACCATTTTATGCAACCCGGGCTGTTATTTTTGCTGGTAGTGATACTTCCCAAAGCTTGCGTGATCTGCAGAAAGCATTATCATTAGACAAAGCACAATGGCGATATTATAAAATGCTCGGTGAATATTATAATGAACATCAGCAACCCCAAAAAGCTTTAGCAGCAGTAGCGCCATTTTATAAAGCCCATTCGGAGCAATACATAATGGGAATGCTGTATGCCAAAACACTAATGCTGAATAAAAAGTATAAGGAAGCAGATGCGGTATTGACTAAGCTTAATATCATACCATTTGAAGGCGCTACAGAAGGAAAAGGACTTTACCGTGAAGCCAAACTAATGATGGCTTTGCAGGAAATGCAAAAGAGCAATTACCGGAAAGCGTTGGCATTTATCAGCCAGTCGCGTTTATGGCCACAAAACCTGGGTGTGGGAAAGCCTTACGACAATGAAATAGACAGCCGCTTAGAAGATTGGATGGAATATGTATGTAACCGGAAAATGAATAAGAAAGAAGACAATGTTTTGCTGGAACGCATTTTGCAATTTACTCCGCGCATTGATAATACGGTGAGCAATTTTATTCCTTCAAACACCCTGGTATCGGCATGGGCAATTGAAAAAAAGGAAGGGAAAGCCAAAGCTGTTAAATGGATAGAGCAGCAGATCACATTGTATCCTCACCTGCGCAAAGCCCTGGAGTGGAGCAGGGATATGTTTGAAAATAAGACACCGCCGGTATTGCATGATACCCCAAAAGATGCCGGGATGCGTATCCTGGAAGCCCTGGTAAGCATGGGAGAGAACGGTCATTAAACCTTAAATGCAGCGCCGGTTACATTTATCACTAAGTGTATTGCTATATGCCCGCCCGGTTTTTCACATCATGTTAGTAGTTTTTGCTCTGATTTTTGCTATAGAACCAGTAGGTTTGTAAAAATCATTGCTATGGGTGACGTGCTGAACATCACTGATTTTTTAAATCCGGTTAACCGGTATCATTTATCGCACGATGAAGGTTACCTCGAAGGGCAGATCGGCAGCAGTATCGAATTGTATGAGGAAGACCTGCCCGATCTTGACATTGCTGATGTGGTGCTGGTTGGCTGTGGTGAACAAAGAGGCGAAGGATTAGACAAATATTCTGCCGGGCCCGATGTCATTCGCAGCCAGTTTTATTGCCTGTATTACTGGCATAAGGATATCCGGATAGCCGATGTTGGAAATATTAAACCAGGCGCCGGGATGGCCGATACCTATGCGGCGTTAAGAATGGTGGTAAGCGAGCTGCTGCATATTGGGAAAACGGTAGTTGTTCTGGGTGGCAGTCACGATCTTACCCTCGCACAATACGATGCGTATAAAGCATTGAACCATATTATTGAAGCCACTGTAATAGATGGGCTTATTGATCTGAATATGGATAACCCGTTGCGGAGCAGGAATTTCTTAATGGAAATATTAACCGGCGAACCCAACTTCATCAGGCATTATAATCACATTGCGTTTCAGAGCTATTTTGTGAACCCGCACATGCTGGAAACAATGGATAAGTTGCGTTTTGATTGTTACAGGCTGGGTGTGGTTAAGGAACATATGGACGAAATGGAACCTGTATTACGCAACACCAATATGCTGAGCTTTGATATTGCAGCATTACAGCATGCCGCGGCGCCTTCCAATTATCTTTCTCCTAACGGACTGGATGGTGAACAGGCCTGCATGCTTACCCGGTTTGCAGGTATGAGTCCCAACATCAATTCTATAGGCATTTATGGTTACAGTGTGGAAAATGATATCCAGCAATTAACCGCCAAGCAAATCGCGCAGATGCTTTGGTATTTTGTAGACGGAAGATGGCAGGGTAAACACGAAGCGCTGCTGGCTGAAAAAGATAGTTTTTTTGAATTCAATACTGCGTTTGCAGAGATTGATACGGTGTTTTTACAAAGTAAAAAAACAGGACGCTGGTGGATGCAGTTACCGGATAAATCCTATATCGCGTGTTCGTACCAGGATTATATCCAGGCCAGCAGCAATGAAATACCGGAGCGTTGGCTGAGAGCACAGGAGAGAAGCTGATTTGGCAGCCTATCAGGACTGCCGCGCCGCTTCGGTGCTAAGCTGTTCTAACAGGCTTGCCTCCCAGGCTGTGTAAATGTGGAAATGCCTGCCCGACTGAATAGGCGGGTGAAAATGTAAAACTGACTACTCACTGTTCACCCCTCGCCAACATGCATCATTTAACCCCATTTTCACGACCAATCATCTTCTTCCTCACCGGAATGCTTTTTCTTTCTTCCTGCAGCGTTTCTAAAAGGATAAATAAGATTGCCAGGAATAATTTATTTAACGATACTGTATTAGCAGATGCACATACAGGTATTTCTGTTTTTGATGCGGATGCGAACAAGCTTATTTACAATTACCAGGCTGATAAATATTTTGTACCGGCCAGCAATACCAAGATCATCTCTTTATACGCGGGCATGAAATACCTGAAGGATAGCCTGGTTGGGCTTCGGTATAAAGAAACGGCTGATACCCTGTTTATTGTGCCTGCAGGAGATCCTTCTTTTTTGCATCCTGATTTTAGCAGCCAACCGGTATTTGATTTTTTAAAAAAGCAATCCAAACCCATAGCCATTACCACAAATAACTGGAAAGCAAAAGCATTGGGTGAAGGGTGGATGTGGGATGATTATAACGATGCATACATGACGGAACGCAGCCCCTTTCCTGTATACGGAAATGTGATCCGGTGGATACAGGTGCGTGATTCGGGAAGTATTGCAGCAATGGCAAGGGAAGAAGCATTTATTTATTCGGAGCCCGATATTAGCTGGAAAGTAAATTTTAGCGGTGATACCGCTGCACAAGTATTTTCTGTGCAACGGTCCTTAACCGAAAATAAATTTTTTATCACCCAGGGCAGGGAGATCAATGCTGAGCGAAAGGTGCCTTTCATCACCAACGGGTTACAATCGGCATTGCAATTATTGAAGGATTCTTTAGGCAAAACCATTGATTCATCCACGACTATCATCCAGCCTGATGATATAGTTCATTCCCAGGCATCCGATTCGCTCTTTAAAATAATGATGTACAGGAGCGATAATTTTTATGCGGAGCAGGTGTTGCTAATGGCAGCCAATGAAAAGCTGGGTATAATGGATGACAGGCAAATGATACAATACCTGCTGAACAATGAACTCCAGGGATTCCCCCATACGCCACGTTGGGCCGATGGCAGTGGACTGAGCCGGTATAATTTATTTACACCGCAGGATTTTATATGGATACTAGATAAGATGAAAAATGAATTTGGAATGCAACGACTGAAAACGATCTTTCCAACCGGTGGTGTAGGTACGTTGAGTAATTATTATAAAAAAGATACCCCATTCATATACGCTAAAACCGGTACCATGTCGGGCGTATTAAGCCTTAGCGGTTATTTATATACAAAAACCGGAAAGCTATTGATCTTTTCCGTGCTGGTAAACAACCACAGGCAGCCGGCATGGATGATCCGGAAGAAAATAGAGTCGTTTTTAGATGATTTGCGGGTAAGGTATTGAGGCTTGAAGAAGGAAATCCGAAACGAGATGCAATGATGCGGTCGGCACCCGATGCAAGAAGGGTCAGACCGCATCCGGAAGAGATACCAGTTTGAATGTTCTTTGCTCGCTTTGCGTGAAACAATCCGAAGCCGGATGCATTCTCAAATCTCAAATCGTAAATCTCAAATTTCAAATCCTTTATCTTCCCCCCGGCGGACAATATTTCAACAAATAATTGGTGAATAAGGTGCGTAAGTGTTTGGTCGTTCCTTCTCCTTCGCTGATGCTGTGCGTTCTGTTCGGATACGACATGAACTGGAACTGTTTATTGTATTTGATAAGCTCATTCAGCAGCATTTCCGCATTCTGATAATGTACATTATCATCTCCCGTACCATGTATATACAATAAATTACCACGAAGGTTTTTGGCATAGGTAACGGGCGACCCTTTGATATAATCTGCTTTGGTTTCCTGTGGCGGACCCATATATCGTTCCTGGTAAATATTGTCGTAGGTAAGCTGGTTGGCTACTGCTGCCACAGCAATACCTGTTTTAAAAATATCAGGATACTGGAACAGTAAATTTAAAGTAGATGAACCACCTCCGCTCCATCCCCAGCTTGCTACACGGGCCGTGTCTAAATAAGAATGTTGTGCTAATAGTTTTTTCATGGCCATGGCCTGGTCGCGGATATTGATGCCGCCAATATCGCGGTAAATAGACTTACGCCATGCCGATCCTTTTAAGGTAGGTGTGCCCCGGTTATTAAAGGATACATAAAAGTAGCCGCTCTTTGAAAGGTCGCCGAGGAAATTAACACATTTGCCCGCTTTAAATTCATCCTCAACTGTGGTGCCGCCGGGCTCGCCATATACGTATAACAGTATGGGATATTTTTTAGAGGAGTCAAAGTTTTCCGGCTTTACCATCCATCCATCCATCGTTACGTTATCCTCGGTAGTAATGGTAAAGAAATCCAGGTTTTTTCTGTCTACCGTTTTAATACGATCTGCAATGCTTTGGTTTTTCTGCAAAGGCGTATGCTCCGGTAGTTTGATCCACTCGCTTACCGGAGGGGTGTTGCGGTTATTAAATTTATGAAGCGCAATTTGAGCGCCCGGAGAGATTTCGTAAGCGTGTGTTCCCTTCAAAGTGGCCGGAGATACCAGTTCCAGTTTACCTTTACCATCCATTTTAGTACGATACAGGTAACGTTGTATAGCGCTTTCAGGGGATGCGATAAAATATACATAATTATTCTTTTCATCAATAGCGCTGATGGTTTCTATATCGTAATTGCCTTTCGTTAGCAGGGTTTCTTTTTTGCCATCCCTGCTGATACGGTAAATATGCCGCCAGCCATCTTTTTCACTCACCCATAAAAATGCCGCGCCATTGTTTACCCATTCCCAGCCTCTTGGATCATCGTCATTCCAGCGCGATTTAACATCAATCCATGCTTTATCTGTTTCGGTATATATATTTTTAGCAGCCGCATTTGATATATCACATACATACAGCTTGCTTTCATTTTGCTTCCTGTTTAATTGCTGCACAATAAGTGATTGATTGTTGGCGGCCCATTCCATGCGGGGCAGGTAATGTTGTTTGGGATCGCCGGGAATGCTCATCCATCTGGTACTGCCGCCTGCTGCATTTACCACGCCAATACGTACCGATGAGGGGGATTGTCCTACTTTGGGATATTCAACAGGAACGACAAATGAATAAATAGAATCCGTTGTATTCAGCATTAAATAATCACGCGTATCACGGGCATCTACCTGCCAGTACGCGATATTTTTACTATCGCTGCTCCACCTGAAACCATCCCGGCAGGCAAATTCTTCTTCGTATACCCAGTCGAAAGTGCCATTGATAAGCTGGCGGTTACCATCGGTTGTTAATGCAATGGTTTTTTCGGAAGCAATATCTTCTGCATAAATATTACGGTCGCTCACATATCCTACTTTTTTACCATCGGGCGAGAGCTTGGCGTACATCAGGGATTGATCTGGTTTATCTTTACCAATTTGTCTTAATTGTCCTGTGCCCCTGTTCAGTATCCAGTAATCGCCTTTTGTATTATAGCGCCATACTTTTGCTGTATTGGTGAAAATGAGAAGCATATTATCATCCGCGCTGATCTCAAAGTCGGCTACTTTTAAAGGTTCATTCTTTCCCTGGGGTGTAAGTTGTGCAGCAGTAGCCAGTACAGTAACCTGTTGTGCAGATAAAGGATTTATACGAAGAAGCATATTATCCTGTATTTCATACAACCCGGTTCCATCGGCTGTCCAGTTTACCTTTTCAGGTTTAAACTGGGCCAGTCCAACAGACGCATGGCATATTAAATAAATAATGATAATACTTCTCGTAATGCAGGCATGGTATCTCATAGTCGAAAAATGATTTAATAGTAAATTTAAAAGAGAAATGCTTATAATGAATAAAGATTTGATAAATGGTGAAGTGCAAAATGCAATTGAATGCGAAAAACCCGCATGCTCATTAACCGTTTCACATGAAAAAACTATGATGTAAATTGCAATAGTGAAATGAAAGCATAATTATGAATGATGTTAAAGAAAAACTACGCTTAGACAAATATCTTTGGGCTATCCGTATTTTTAAAACACGTAGTATAGCTTCAGAAGCCTGTGATAAAGGGAAGGTAAAATACAACGGCGATTCGGTCAAGCCGTCTCGCAATGTGCATATTGATGATGAGTACGAAATAAAAACCGAAGCCAAACGCTGGCGCATTAAAGTAACGGGTTTATTACATAACCGTGTCCAATACAGCGAAGCGGTTAAATACTATATAGATATTACACCTGCTGATGAAATACAAAGACTGCAATACCAGGCATCGAGCTTTCATACAGGAAAACGACTGAGCAAAGTGGGAAGACCTACCAAAAAAGAACGCCGGGATATTGATGGATTCCTGGATGAATAATTGTATAAAAACTTTTGTATTGATTATTATTCTGCTGTATGTTATAATTATTTTTCTTGTTGCGGGCATTATTTATTTTGCTTACAAAAGTCCGCATTACAGCCATCTCAAACATACCATCAGTGAACTGGGCGAAGATGACGCTGTTAATAGCAGGGCTGCTAACCTGGGTTTGTTTTTGCCTTCCGGGCTGTTGCTGATTTCATTTGGGTTATTAAATAGCGGCAATACGAATATAAAAGGACTTGCAATATGCCTCGGAGCGGGATACCTTGTCTCTGCCTTATTTCCATGCGATCCGGGTTCGCCGTTGGGTGGAAGCGGTAAACAAACGATTCATAATATTGGCGGTTTTATTGAATACGCCGGCGGCATTTATTTTTTGAATAAGTCCCGGCAGCTCTTACTTACACCCGGCTTCATTGAGCCCCAATGGATCATAGGCTTTCTGGTCGTTTGTGTAATTTTGACTTCTTTGCCCGGATTTAAACTCCGTGGATTATTCCAGCGTATAGTGGAATTCATATTGTTCGGTCAGTTATTATGGCTCAGTTACCACTGATAGAACGATTCACAAGATCAGCATCATGTTTATTTTTCCATTTCGTTAAGTACTTCCTGAGTAACGCCCATAAACGAAAAGCCGCCATCATGAAATAGATTTTGCATGGTTACCATGCGCGTAAGATCACTGAACAACGACACACAATAGTTTGCGCAATCATCGCTGGAAGCATTTCCCATGGGGCTCATTTTTTCGGCATAATTTATAAATCCGTCAAAACCTTTAACTCCACTGCCGGCAGTCGTGCGGGTAGGGGATTGTGAAACGGTATTTATCCTTACTTTCTTTTTAATGGCATAATGATAACCAAAACTGCGGGCAACACTTTCTAACAATGCTTTGGCATCGGCCATTTCACTGTAATGCGGAAATACTCTTTGCGCAGCTATATAAGTAAGCGCCACTACGCTGCCCCATTCATTCAGCGCATCCATATCCCATGCCGTGCGTAATACGCGGTGAAGCGACATAGCAGAAATATCCAGTGTTTTTTGATTGAATCCGTAATCCAGTTCAGTGTAGGATTTGCCTTTTCTTACATTAAGACTCATCCCTATAGAGTGTAATATAAAATCAATTTTGCCACCAAAATGAGCAGTTGCTTCTTCAAATAATTTCTTCAGGTCATCCATATTGGTTACATCGGCGCCTATAACGGGGGCATTTACTGCTTCAGACAATTTATTGATCTCACCCATACGCAAAGCCACCGGGGCATTGGTAAGCACCAACTGGGCTCCTTCTTCATGACATTTGAGCGCGGTTCTCCATGCAATGGATTTCTCATCCAGCGCACCAAAAATAATTCCTTTCTTTCCTTTTAAAAGGTTATAAGCCATATTGTGGTATTTAAAATTGAGCGTAAAAATAGGCATTCAAAAGCAAGCAACAAATATAATGCAAAGTCCGAAGCAGGAAATCTGTGGAAAATGCAAAGAATCCAAAAACCAAATAACAAGCAACAAATAAATTCAAAGCTTAAAGCCTCAAATCCGAAATCCGAAAGAATACAATGGGAAAAAAAGGAAATAAATTTGGAAAAAGGTTTAGAGATTCAAAAGCCAGCTATAAACAACAAACTACAAATCACAAACTGTGTCCATTTCAAATATTAAATCTCAAATTTTCAAATTCATCATCTCCCTTGCATTTTCAAGCGCGGAAGCGGTCGGCTTTTCGCCGCTTAGCATTTGTGCGATGGTATCTACTCTTTCTTCTGCCGATAAAAGTTTTATGCGTGTATTTATTTTTTCGTCTTTTTCCTTTTTGTATACAAAAAAGTGGGCATCTGCCTTGGCGGCTATCTGCGGCTGGTGCGTAATAGCGATCACCTGGTGCGATTGACCGAGATCTTTCATAATGATACCCACCTGCCTGGCTGCTTCCCCGCTGATGCCGGTATCAATTTCATCAAAAATGAGGGTGGGTAACTGAACGGATGCGGCTACCAATGATTTGATGCAAAGCATTAAGCGGCTTAACTCACCACCACTGGCTACTTTTTTTAAAGGTTCAAACCGGTTGCTTTTATTGGCGTCAAATAAAAATTCAATGGCATCGCCACCGGTAACGTTCAATGCTGCCGGGTTGATGGCTATTTTTATCCGGGCATTGGGCATGCCCACCTGGGTAAGTAATTTATCGGTGTTTTTCTCAAAAGGAGCTACCTGTTTTTGACGGTTAACCGTTAAGGTTTGCGCCAATTGCTGTGCCTGCTGTAATTGTGTTGCAGCTTTTTTTTCTAATTGAGCGATCTCCGTATCAAGATTCAACACTTTATCTAATTGTTGCTGCAGGTTGTTTTGTATAACCAGTAATTCATTAGTGGTTTGAACGCCGTGTTTCTTCAATAATTTATATCCCAATGCCAGCCTGTCACTCACCACCTGTATTCTTTCTTCATCAAAGCGTATTCCGTTATTGATATGTTCTATTTCATCCGTGATATCCCGCAATTCAATTTGTGCCGATTGAAGCCGTTGTACCAAACCGGGAATGGCTGCATGAAAATCGTGCAGGGATTGCAACTGATTGCTTATTCCTTTCAATTGCTGCACAAGCGGTTGCTCTCCTTCGTTTAGCTGATAACCGATTTTGTCGAGTACTGATTTTATATTTTCTGCATTACCCAATAATTTCAGTTCTGCATCTAATGTTTCCAGCTCATTTTCTTTCCACTGCGCTTCTTCTAATTCGGTGTACAAAAAGGTATAATAATCGAGCTCTTTATTGGCGGATGCTTGTTGGTCTTTTGCAGCGGCCAGCGCTTTTTGTGTGCTGCTGTATTGCGTATATGCCTCCTGGTATTGCTTTAAAACTGTTTTATGAGCTGCCAGTGCGTCAATTACCTCCCGTTGAAAATCGCTGTTTCCCAATTCTAATGTATCAAACTGCTGGTGCAGATCAACCAGCAGGGATGTAAATTGTTTGAGCTGGGATAGCGTTACAGGCGTGTCGTTAATGAAGGCCCTTGATTTACCTGTTGAAGCAACCTCTCTCCTTATTACTATTTCTTCATCCGCATCAAGGTCGCCCTGCTGTAAAATCTTTTGAATATCACTTCGTTCGCGAATTGAAAAACTTCCTTCAACAATACATTTTTGCGTGGCATTAAACAATACCGAACTGTCGGCTCTTTCACCCAGTATCAAACCCAGGGCGCCCACCAAAATGCTTTTGCCTGCGCCTGTTTCGCCGGTAATAATATTGAGCTTGTTTGAAAATTCAATTTCAACCGATTCAATAATGGCGTAGTTCCGTATAAATAGTTTTTGAAGCATAACTGCCTGTTACCGCTGCAAGTTAACAGATAGCCTATTTCAGTCCAAGAAAACTATATCCGTACATCCCAAATCCGGCGTAACGCGCCCATTACAACAGATCAAAACCCGAAATCCAATGTAGTTTAGTTAAGCGGTTGGCGATAACGCCAACCGCAATGGCCGCCATGACGGGTGCCCCCACCCGCCATTTAAGACCACTAACTAAACTACTGTTAAGTCAGGTAAATGATGTCTGTATGTTATCGTGAAAAGTGAGAGCCCGCCCGTCTGAATGGCATTCGGACAGGGTAAAGGTGAATAGGCAGTAGTGAATCTCATCTCTCACTATTGACCATTCACTGTCTCTCACCCGGCATCCGGTGCCTGCAAACGCATCAGGTATCACTCCTTTAATATTCGGCTTTTTCCAGGTAAATTCTTTTAGTGTCAGTAAACTCAATCTCTTTGGCAGGAATCACTTTTCCCTTATAGGTAAGATATAATGCCAAAGCTGTGAATATTACACCTCCCACTATATTGCCAAGTGTTACGGGCAATTGGTTATATATCCACCAGTCGCCAAAACTTACTTTTGCGCCGAGCATCATACCCGCGGGAATTACAAACATATTTACTACGGCGTGTTCAAATCCCTGCGCGAAAAAAATAAATATGGGCAGCCATGTAGCTAGAATTTTTCCTGAAGAAGATGATGAAGTAAGAAACATCACTACACCCAATGTTACCATCCAGTTGCATAATATGCCTTTAGTGAACACCGTTACCATACCTGCCGCGCCGTATTGTGCATAGCCCGTGGTTTTTGCTTCCGCTATTTTTATGATGGCCGGGATGAGGGCATTGCTATCGGAGCTTCCCATATTGGTGAGTGATATCCAGAAAAGCACGGCATATAATAATGCACCCAGAAGGTTGCCTCCAAAAACGAGCAACAGGTTTTTGATCATTGCGCCCATGCTTATTTTTCCATCAAAATAAGCTGCAGGAAGTATAGCGAAACTGCCTGTTACAAGTTCAAGTCCGAGTAATACTACAATTATAAAACATGCAGGAAAAATAGCTGCACCCAGGATGCCGGATCCGCTTTGAACAGTAGCGGTAACAGCCAGCGTAGTACCAAAGCCAAGGATAGCGCCCGATAAGGCAGACCGGATTAAAAGATCTGACACGCTTAGTTTTATTTTGGTTTTGCCAGACTGGATCATTAAGTCAATAACTTCTGCCGGTTTTGTATAGCTCATATTAGTTGATTTAAAATTTAAAAAAATATTCAGGTTTAATATTGATCATAATATAAACCCAGTTGGCTCCGGACTGTGGATTGGAAATATTTTTCACAGCAGGGGAGGAGAGCAGCGACGTTGTGAAAAAATGACTATATCCGCCTTCAAGCGTAATATCTTTCCTCCAGTTAAATACAGCAACCAAATCCAGCTCCTGGCCAAAATTGCTGTTGGTGCTGCCGGGATGCAATGGGTCTGTTATTTTGCTGTCGCTGAAAAACTGGTGCAGATCCGCAGTTAAAAGATATCTGTCGGCAAGCTTCCATTTGCTTTTCAGATAATAATCCGTGAGCCCCCCGTTACCAAAACCGCTTCCCGCGTAGAAATAATCCATCAGTCCCCAAAACTTATGGGGTGTGCCGTATAAAGGGTCAAATGCATGGCTTGTAGTTCCGGATGTTCCGCCCGAGGTATGATCCATACCGCCACCTATGGCTATTTTTTTGTTAATGGAATATTGAACATAAACATTCGACATCCATGCGTTTAATTGTTGACCCGATGCATTTTTGCCAAATTGATAGTACAAGCCTGCATTAATGTTCAGCATATCAAAAAAGAGGTTATTAAAATAAGCGCCGGTAGTCATTCTTGTCCATGCACCTTTTTGAAATTGTTTCACATCCATATTGTTCACACTATCGTAATTGTATTTATTAAACTGATCCGCGAAGAATAGAAAGGAAGCGCTCCCATTTTTTAATTTTTTGCCTGCATATAAAAATTCCATGCTTTTATACATGGCGCCGCCATTGGTTGAAGCCGCATAATTTCCGGGAGGTTCACTGTTGTAAATGGTGCCGCTTGCAGCTTCTTTATTTTGGTTGAAAGCGAAGCTACCGTGTAATGTCCATGACCCGCGCTCATATTTTAATAAGGCCGCATCATGCCGCCTGCCCTGCTGCAGCCAGTCTAAGTTGCCAATCAGCCGCTGGTCATCATATGCCAGTTCCTGCCTCCCTATTTTTAGTGATAAAGCATGTTGCTTGACAGATGAATCCGATAACAATAGTTCGGCCCATGCTTCATGCAGCATCACGCCGTTGTTTTGTTGCGTGGAGATTTTATTAATGGTTGATACGTCTTGTCCCCATACCCTTACATCACGCAATGCCAAACCAAATTTGAGCCGCTGGGTATTATAGGAAGCCTGTAAGCCTGTTCTCTGGGAAATAAAAAAAGCGGGGGACGCATCTTCAGGTAACGGGGCGCCCTGTCCCGATCTGAACTCTGCCCTGTTGCGCAATTGCCATGATATATTAAATTGCGCCTGCAGGCGAAAAGAAAAAGTTAACTGCAAAAGGATATATGCTGCCGCATACAAGATCTTTTTTTTCATGTACATTTGACTGGTTTTAAATGAGTGTCTCTTATTTATTACTGAAGGCCTGGAAGGGTGCAACCTTCCGGGCTTATTTATGCGCAAATGGCTTCGCTGATAATCTCTTCTTCAACAATTCCAATGTATACATACTGATCTACTACCTTAACGGGATATGTTTTAATACCGCAACCCTCGTCATCACTCAGGCAACGGCCATCAATAAGCGAAAACGTTTTTTTATGCAGTGGGCAGGCTACTTTGGGTTCACCGCGTTGCGAGCCGATCATTCCCCGGCTAATGGTCATTTGGCGGCGGTGCGGACAAAGGTTCTGGGAAGCATACCACTCTCCGCTCCGTGCAAAATGAAACAAAGCGATCTGCTCATCTTTATATTTTACGCATACGCCCCCGTTTTCGGGAACATCGCTTATCGTGCAGGCAGGATACCATTGTACATTTGGTGTGACATTGTAATTCATGTGCTTGATTTTAAGTGGTTATTTAATTCCGGATCAATATTGTTTTATTTTTTCACCCTGTGTGTACCTAAAATAGGTTGACATATTTTATAATGGTTCAAACAAATTTAATTGTTTATTTAATGGGTCATCTTCATTAATTTTTACTGTATAGATTGTCATTCTTTTTCTGCTTTCTTTTGCTA
>NZ_VOHQ01000007.1 GCF_009192765.1 Agriterribacter humi
AGTTTTTATGACCCTGATATGCAGCATTTGACCCACTTAGTGCGGTCAAATTATAAAAATATTATCATAAATAATTGAAAATCAATCCTCACTTTTTTGATAAATTAAAGGCGGACAAGTCAGGAAATATCAAAAATAAGCAGATACCAAACTTATGTGCGCCTATATGCCCTATGATCCTGTGTTAAAAAAACAACTCATAAACAGAATATAAACAAAGAAACTTTCAGATTATCCGCCTTGCTTCGCTGAAGTCTTTATTCAACCATACCACGCCGGGTTTTTTACCTTTTTCAAAGCTGCCCAAATCGTTATGCCAGTGCAGCGCCTTTGCTCCGTTTAGAGTGGCCCATTGTAAAAGGGTAGCTATAGGAATATCCGGTAAGTGTTTATGAATAGCCGCCATTTCACTGGTAATACTTAATTGCCGGTTGCTGCCATAACTATCTGTTCCCAAAACAATATTACAATTGTGCCTGATAAAGAGATCAATTGGCGGCAGCTTTTCCTCTATATACAAATTGGCATTGGGGCATAGACAATATACTAATTGCAGTCCGTTCATTTCCGCGTATTCATTGGCGAAAATAATATCTTCTTCAGGCGTATAGGTATTGTGTACCATGATAATGGTTTGCCCGTTATTAAAATAGGGCAACCAGGTTTGTATACTGCTTTTTCCGGAAACAGCCAACGGCATTGATTTGCGGCCAATACTTTCATAAAACCTGAGGAACCTGCCACTACCATTGGTAAATAATTGGTCTTCATCGGCGCATTCCTGGTTATGGATGGTGATGGTTTTGTTTTTTGTATTTTTATTTATAAGGGAAAAAGTAAGTGGCGACACACTGTAAATGGCATGTGGCGACAGCGCCACATTGGAGGTGGAAGGCAGTGCTTCTTTGAATTCATTTGCCATATTATTATACAGCACAACACGTTCTGCTGCTTTTGCATCGTCCAGATTGGTTAGCTCAAGGAAATTATACCATTGTATATTGCTTTTTTCTTTTTGCCGTATGGAATAAAGCTGGTTGCAGATATCGCCTGTAGCTACAATACCATTTTCATACATTTCTTTATCTGCTAAAGCCATACTCCGCTCTTTTTCTGCCTGATCAACTTTGGGAAATCCCATAACGGAGGATATAAAATGGGTAAGTCCCCGCCCGGCAGGGATACGATTGCGCATATGGCTAAGCTCCAGGTGGCAGTGGCAGTTGATGTGCCCGGGCATGAGTATACCGCGGAATTGCTGAATATCATTGCCCGCTTCTCCTGTTACAATATCCACTACTGTTCCCCCTTCATCGGTAACCAGCACATGGGAATGATCAAGAAGTTGGTATCCTGTAAACAAATGATCCGCCTGAAATTTGCAATACGCCATAGCTAAACTAACTTTGCTGCCCTAAAAAGCCGGTAACACAAAAATAACAGAAAACCATCCACGGGGCAATTGTGGAAACAAATAGCGATGTTAGACAAATTAGAAGCGATAAAAGCAAGATTCGACCAGTTGGGTGTTGCACTCACCAATCCGGAGATTGTGAATGACAACAAAAAGTTTACGGCTACCAGCAGGGAATACCGGAGCTTAGAGAAGATTGTGCAGGCCTATAATGCCTATAAAAATGTATTGGATAATATTGAATTCAATACTGAAGTGTTAAATGGCGATGATGATGAGATGCGGAATCTTGCAAAAGAAGAATTACCGGTTCTGGAAGAGCAGAAAGAAACAATGGAAGCCGGTATCCGCCAGATGCTGATACCCAAAGACCCGCAGGATGAAAAGAATGCTATTCTTGAAATACGTGCCGGTACCGGGGGAGATGAGGCATCATTGTTTGCAGGTGACCTGCTGCGTATGTATATCCGCTATTGTGAGCGGAGGGGTTGGAAAACGGCGATCCTCAGTGAAAATGAAGGTACCGTTGGGGGGTATAAAGAAGTTGAGCTGGAGGTAACAGGTGAAGATGTGTATGGTATATTAAAGTTTGAAAGTGGCGTACACCGCGTACAGCGCGTACCACATACGGAAGCCAGCGGCCGGGTGCACACCAGCGCTGCCACCGTGGCTGTGATGCCCGAAGCGGAAGAAGTGGATTTTGAGCTGAGGGAAAGCGATGTAAAAATGGAAACCTCGCGGAGCGGTGGCGCAGGCGGACAAAATGTGAATAAAGTAGAAACCAAGGTGATGCTAACGCATATTCCTACCGGCACGGTGGTGATATGCCAGACAGAGCGTTCGCAATTGGGCAACCGCGAAAAAGCCATGCAAATGATGCGAACCCGCTTATATGAAGAGCAGGTGCGTAAGCAGGAAGAAGAAATAGCGCGCCATCGTAAAAGCCTCGTGAGCACGGGAGACCGGTCGGCAAAGATCAGGACCTATAATTATCCGCAGGGCAGGGTAACAGACCATCGCATAGGCCTTACCGTATATAATCTTGATGATGTGATGAACGGAAATCTCCAGGAATTTATGGAGGCGCTCCAGTTTGCGGAAAATGCAGAAAAGCTGACGCATGAGGGGGTTTGAAGAGTTTGAAATTTATTGTTTGTGGTTTGTAGTTGACAATCCCCTTCGGATGATTATGATTTGAGATTTAAGATTTGAAATTTGAGATTGCAGGTTACAGGTTGCATGTTTCAGGGGGGCGGATTTCGAATTTGTGACTGTCAGGCATTGACCGTCACCGATCAGTAAATAACTGCTAACGACAGGCTGTATACGCCTTCTTTACCCTGCTCATGGCTGAATCTGATTGCTGACAGCCCTCTTCGGATGTCGGATTTTCAACTTCGGGTTTCGCATTTGAGAGTTATCCGCCACGGCTGACAGTTTTGAGATTGGTGCAGGGTGCAGGTTACAAGTTTCAGGTTGCAGGGAATATCAGCATTGTTCACTTTTATTCAATAATTGAAATGGAAGAATTTTTGCTCTGCCCGCCCGGATGAACCGTTCGGACGGGGTATTGTTATACAGCACCGTCCCTCTCCTACGGTGTGGACAGGGAAAGAGCCCGCCCGAACGACGTTCAGTCGGGCGGGGGTGAGGTATTCCATTAGTTTATTTACTTTGCAGCTATTATAAAATACAAAGGATGAAAATATTAATTACCGGTACAGCAGGATTTATAGGATTTCACCTGGCTAACTACCTGATAAAGCGTGGCGATGAAGTAGTAGGATTGGATAGTATTAATGATTACTATGATGTTAATCTCAAATACAACCGCCTGCAAACCGTCGGAATAAATAAAGAGAATATGGAATATAATAAGTTGGTCTCCAGTTCCAAACATGCCAATTACAGCTTTATTCAACTGCAGTTAGAAGATAAGGAGAACCTGGAAAAATTATTTGCCGGTCAGCAATTTGATAAAGTATGTAACCTTGCTGCGCAGGCCGGTGTGCGCTACAGTCTCACCAACCCCGATGCATACCTTAACAGTAATATCGTTGGTTTTCTTAACATTTTGGAATGTTGCCGTCATAATAAAGTAAAGCATTTGGCCTATGCCAGCAGTTCAAGTGTATACGGGCTCAATGGTAAATCGCCCTTTGCTACTTCCGATAATGTAGATCATCCGATTTCCTTATATGCCGCCAGTAAAAAAAGCAATGAACTCATGGCGCATACCTACAGTCATTTGTTTAAAGTTCCTACTACCGGGCTTCGGTTTTTTACGGTATATGGCCCCTGGGGCAGACCGGATATGGCCTTGTTTCTGTTTACCAAAGCCATACTTGAAAACAAACCCATCCAGGTGTTTAATAATGGCAATATGGTAAGAGACTTTACATATATAGCCGATATTGTAGAAGGAGTGGTAAGAGTAATTGACAATCCCCCGGCTGGCAACCCTTTATGGGATGCTGCTCATCCCGATCCTTCCACTTCCACTGCGCCGTATAAAGTATATAATATAGGAAACAACAACCCGGTTCGGCTAATGGATTTTATTGAAGCCATTGAAGAAGCCCTGGGCAAAAAGGCCGAAAAGCAGCTATTGCCTATGCAGCCGGGAGATGTTGCCTCTACCTGTGCCGATGTGGAAGACCTGGTGCGGGACCTGCACTATAAGCCGGATACAAAAGTGGGCGAGGGCATAAAAAATTTCATTGAGTGGTACAGGGCGTATTATAAGTAGTGAGTAGTGAGTGAATGTGACACGATTAAGGGGATCTGGCTAAGGCCTATAGTTTTATGAAATAATTTACATTTCTTCCTCTAAAATGAATGGGTAAGATTGCGAATCCGGATCATTAAATTGTACGAATCACACGCTTTTTTTGCGTACCCGAAGGGAACTTTTAAAAAAATTTTGCGCTTTATATGAATACCCTAACTTTGCCGCAGGAAAAGGAACGACAGAAGGGAACGATTCGTTCCCTTCTTCATTTATCAGACTATGATCAGCGATGCAACAACAGGGGTTATAGAACAAATGATGACCACATTACTGGCTGATAATCCCGACTATTTTTTGGTGGAAATCAAAACAAATCCTGCCAATAATATAAAGGTTTTTCTGGATGCAGATGCTGGCGTATCTATAGACAAATGCGTGAAGTATAACCGGGCATTGTATAAACAGATAGAAGAAAGCGGGATTTTCCCTGAAGGTGATTTTTCTCTTGAAGTGTCTTCCCCGGGGCTGGATGAACCACTAAAGCTGAAACGCCAGTATAGTAAAAATACAGGCAGGAATGTGGAAGTACTTTTGCACGATGGCAGCAAAGTGGAGGGAAAGTTATTAGCGGTAAATGATGCAGATATACAGGTGGAAGAAGTAAAAGGTAAAAACAAGAAAAAAGAAGTAGTAGAACATACCATACGCATTGATAACATTAAAACAACTAAAATTCAAATTCAATTTTAACGACCCTTGCTGAATAAAGGGCATCCCCCTGGTTCAGTTGAAGGATAAAAAGCTGTAATATGGCAAGTATTAATCTTATTGAATCCTTTCAGGATTTTAAAGACGCGGAGAATATAGACCGGCCCACGCTTATGAAGGTGCTGGAAGACGTGTTTAAAACCTTACTCCGCAAAAAATACGGTTCGGATGAAAATTTTGACGTAATTGTGAACACGGAAAAAGGCGACCTTGAAATTATTCATCGCAGAACCATAGTCGAAAACGGGCAGGTAGAAAATCCTGTTGCTGAAATTGCATATAGCGATGCTACCAAGATTGAACCTGACTTTGAAGTAGGCGAGGAATTATTCCAGGAAGTGGATATCCTTGATTTTGGCCGTCGTGCTATTTTGGCCGCCAAACAAACCCTGGCAAGCCGTATCAGTGATTTAAAGAAAAACAGCCTGGTTAAAAAATATGCCGATCGTGTTGGTGAAATTATTAGTGCAGAAGTATACCAGGTATGGAAAAAAGAAGTATTATTATTAGATGAAGATGGCAATGAGCTGATTATACCCAAATCGGAACAAATACCTTCGGATTATTTTAAGAAAGGTGAAAATATAAAAGCGGTGGTGAAAAAGGTGGAATTGAAGAACAATTCCCCTGTAATTATTTTATCCCGCACACATCCTTCTTTCCTGGCTAAATTGCTTGAAATAGAGGTGCCGGAGATTTTTGACGGATTGATTGTGATTCGTAAAATCGTACGTGAGCCCGGCGAAAGAGCCAAAGTGGCGGTAGAATCCTATGATGACCGTATTGACCCGGTAGGAGCCTGCGTAGGGATGAAGGGAAGCCGTATTCACGGCATAGTTCGTGAATTGAAGAATGAAAATATTGATGTAATTAACTGGACCAATAATACCCAATTGCTCATCCAGCGTGCTTTAACGCCGGCCAAAGTGAGTTTTATGGAAATTGATACAGAGAGAAAGCATGCGAATGTATATCTTAAGCCCGACCAGGTGTCGCTCGCAATTGGTCGCCGGGGTGTTAATATTAAATTAGCCTGTGAGCTGGCAGGATATGAAATTGATGTGTTCCGTGATGATGAAAACCAAACGGAAGAGTTTGATATTGACTTAGACGAATTTGCAGATGAAATTGATACATGGGTAATTGACGAGTTGAAACGTATTGGATGCGATACGGCCCGCAGCGTGCTGGATTTAACGACAGAAGAATTAGAAAGAAGGACCGACCTTGAAAAAGAAACCATTGAAGCGTTAAGAAAAGTGCTGGAAGAAGAATTTCAAAAAGGATAAGACCCCCGGGGCGCCTATTTATAAGAACAGATAAAACAAACAAATCCCGTAAATTTTTATCAGAGTTGCGGGACAAAAAAGTATGGCTGAAATAAAATTACCACGCTTATTAGCAGCGGCCAAGGAGTTTAATATCGGGCAGGAAACACTCATTGATTTCCTGATTGGGAAGGGTTTTGCCAAAGATGAGCTAAAGCCTACCAGCAAGCTAACGGAGGATATGTATTTTTCCCTCCAGCAGGAATTTTCATCTGATAAAGCCGCTAAAGCTAAGAGCGACCAGATAGAGATACCCAAAGGCAATGTGATGGAGGCCCGGAAAAAGAAAGATGAAGAAGAAATTTTATTCAAAAAAGAAGTAAAGAAAAAGCAGTCAGAAAAAGAAGCAACGGTTACAGCAGAAATACCCCCTGCCCCGGTTCCGGAACCAGAAGCACCTCCTGCTCCAAAGCCAATTCCTGAACTACCAAAGCCGGAGATCACTAAAATTGAAGCACCGGAAATTGAAGGTCCTAAAATATTAGATAAAATTGATCTGAGCACTATAGATTCTTCCACACGGCCTAAAAAAACAGCCAAGAAAAAGGTGGAAGAAAAAGTGCCGGAAGAAAAAATACCGGCAAAAGAAGAGGAAGTAGCCCCTGCAGAACAGGAAACAGCGCCTGAGGTGGATAATACGCCTGCTGAAACGGAAGTCGCTCCTGTAGAAATGAAACCTGCAGAAGAAGAAAAAGAAGAAGAAAACCCCGCCGTAATAGAAAATATCCGCGCCGAAAAGTTAGAAGGACCCAGAATTGTAGGCAGGATCACGCTGCCTTCTAACAGCGAAACACGCCCGGCTGCTAAACCACAGGAAGAAAAGCGCAAACGCAAACGTATTCCTATCGAAAAAAGAGACCAGGCACAACCGCGCCAGGACGATCAAAACAGACCCCAACAAAGAAGAGAAGGTACGCGTCCGCCTATACAAAAACAAGGCGACAGAAAGGATAACAGGCCGCAGGGACAGGGACAAGGCGGTAATGCTGCCGGCGGACGGTTTGGCCACGGCCACGGAAGACCCGGAGACAGGCGCCGGGATAGTAAAGAAGTGAAGGAAATTGATGCCAAAGAAATACAGGATAAGATCCGGGAAACCCAGGCTAAGCTCGCCGGATCGTCAAGGGGAGGCAAAAGCACAAAATCAAAATTGCGGAGAGCAAGACGCGAGGAGGCCGAACACTTAGCGGGTGAAGCGCAGGAAGACAACAAACTGCAGGTAACTGAATTTGTAACGGTAAGTGAACTTGCCAACCTCATGGATGTAAGTTTTGCTGAAGTGATCGGTAAGTGTATGGGGTTGGGTATAATGGTATCTATCAATCAGCGCCTGGATGCGGAAGTAATAGAGTTGGTAGCCGGAGAATTTGGTTTTGAAGTAGAGTTTATTGGTGTGGATGATGTAGAGGAAGACGAAGATGAAGAAATAGAGGATCAGCCCGAAGAGCTTGAGCCAAGGGCGCCTGTTATTACAATAATGGGTCACGTGGATCATGGTAAAACATCATTGCTGGATTATATACGCAGTGCCAAAGTGGTGGCAGGAGAAGCCGGAGGAATTACCCAGCATATGGGCGCCTACCAGGTAACAATAGCATCAGGAAAAAAACTTACTTTTTTGGATACGCCGGGTCACGAAGCATTTACGGCTATGCGTGCCCGTGGCGCCAAAGCGGCTGATGTGGCTATTATTGTAATTTCCGCCGATGATGCGGTGATGCCGCAAACGCGTGAAGCCATCAGCCATGCGCAGGCAGCCAGCCTGCCTATGATATTTGCTATTAATAAAATAGATAAAGACGGGGCTAATCCGGAAAAGATCAAGGAGCAGCTATCAGCGATGAATATCCTGGTGGAAGACTGGGGTGGTAAATACCAGAGCCAGGAAATATCTGCTAAGACGGGTCTGAATGTGGATCTTTTACTGGAAAAAATCTTACTGGAAGCAGAATTGCTCGATCTTAAAGCCAATTCGGCCCGCGAAGCAACAGGAACCATTATTGAAGCCTCTTTGGATAAAGGCCGCGGATTTGTGGCTACCATGCTGGTTCAAAGCGGTATCTTACGCCAGGGGGATATAGTGGTGAGCGGTCAGTTTTTTGGGCGTGTAAAAGCGATGTTTAACGAGCGCAATCAGCGCCTGGAAGAAGCAGGACCCTCAAGCCCTGTGCAGATATTAGGACTAAACGGCGCACCACAGGCTGGTGAAAAGTTTAAAGTATACCACGATGAAAGCGAAGCCAAGGATACAGCTACCCGCCGGGCACAGATACTGAGAGAGCAGGGTATACGCGCCAAGAAACATATAACATTGGATGAGATCGGAAGACGTTTGGCCCTGGGCAACTTTAAACAGCTTAATCTTATTATTAAAGGCGATGTGGATGGTTCGGTAGAAGCCCTGAGTGATTCATTGCAGAAATTATCTACCGAAGAAATCGCCGTATCTGTAGTGCATAAGGCTGTTGGCGCCATTACCGAAAGTGATGTGTTGCTGGCTGCCGCATCGGATGCTATTATTGTAGGCTTTAATGTACGTCCTTCTATACAGGCTTCTAAACTGGCCGAAAAAGAAGGTGTTGAAATCAAAGCATACTCTATTATTTACAATGCCATTGAAGAACTGAAGAGCGCTATGGAAGGGATGATGGAACCGACCATTACAGAAAAAATAATAGCCAATGTTGAGATAAGGGAAGTATATAAATTCGATAAAGCAACTGTTGCAGGCTGCCAGGTATTAGACGGTAAAATAAGCCGCAATTCTAAAGTAAGGCTGATCCGTGACGGAATTGTAATATATCCTACCGGTGAAGGACAAAGCGCAGAACTGGGATCGTTGAAACGGTATAAAGATGATGTGAAAGAAGTGTCGAGCGGTATGGAATGCGGACTCACCATTAAAAACTATAACGATCTGAAGGCAGGCGACGTTGTGGAAGCGTTTGAAATTGAAGAAGTAAAAAGGAGCTTGTAAACCTTTGTTAAATAAGCAGGCTGTATTGCCCCTCCGGTGAAATGCCTTTATTTTTGAATGGCTTAGAAAGGTTAATTATGAAACAATTCATATTTGTTGTTGTTCTGTTTGCAATGAGCAGTTTGGTTACGGCTCAGGTGGGGCAGTCAAAAAAAGTACTGGCCGATAAAATCATTGCTGTAATTGGTGATAAAATCGTGCTTAAATCAGATATTACAAATACTATTGAAGATGAAAAAAGGCAGGGCCGCGAATTGCCACCCGATGCGGGTTGTGTGCTGTTGCAACAAATGATGGTAAGAAAAGCGCTGATGCTGCAGGCTCAAAAAGACTCTTTGCCGGTAAGCGATGAAGAAATTGAAGCGGAACTGGACCAGCGGATCAGGTATTATATTAGTGCCTATGGCGGCAAAGACGCATTGGAACAAATAGCAGGAAAAAGTATTTACCAGATTAAGGAAGATAACCGCATAGCCATTAAGGAACAGAAGCTGTCGGAAGCCATGCAAAGATCCATTATTGAAAATGTAAGAATTACGCCTACGGAAGTGAGGGATTACTTTGAAAAAATTCCTACGGACAGTTTGCGATTTTATGAAACGGAACTGGAAATAAAACAGGTTGTGGCTTATGCAAAGGCCAGCCGGGAACTTGAAAAATATGCGCAGGATGAACTGGCGGAATATAAAAGGCAGATAGAAAGCGGCACCACCTCATTTGACCGTGTGGCCAAAATGTATAGTGATGACCCGGGTACTAAAGAAGCGGGAGGTCGTTTTGAGTTTAACAGGAACGATAAAAGTGTAGATGGCACTTTCTCTTCAACTGCGTTTGCCTTAAAAGAAGGGCAAATATCAAGAGTAGTAAAATCAAAATTCGGGTATCATATCATACAATTGGTAAGCAGAACAGGTGATGATGTGGTGGTACGACACATTCTTAAAATACCCCAGATTACCGATAAAGAAGTAAACGATGCGATTGCAAAATTAGATACCATAAGAGCAAAGCTGGTTACCAACGCAATGTCGTTTGGTGAAGCGGTGGATAAATACAGCGAGGATGAAAACAGTAAGTTTACTGCGGGATCTATCACTAACCCCCAGGGTTCTCCTTATCTTACCATCCAGGACCTGGATAAAAGCCTTTTGCCTGTATATAATGAATTAAAAGTGGGTGAATACTCGAAGCCTGTTCCTTTCACTGACGAGAGAGGCAGAAAAGGCGCCCGCATTGTTTATATACAAAGCAAAACCGAGCCGCACCGCGAAAACCTCAAGGACGATTATAACAAGATTGCCCAGCGGGTGCTGGAAGAAAAAAAGGGTGAAATACTGAACAACTGGTTTAAAACCAAAATGCCTACTTACTACATTTCTGTAGATGAAGAGTTTCGCCAGTGCAGCGAAGTAAACAAATGGCTGGCGTTATCGGCAAATAATGCTAAGTAAACCTTATACATTTACAAGTGTTGCTTCTTCGTGCACAATTCCATTTACGGCATATTTCTCCTTTATTTCATGTAACACGCATTCTACTTCAGCCTGCGTTTTTACGGTTACCAATTGCATGCGGAAGTCTTTGATATGGGATAATCCTTTCAGATAATTTGCGTAATGCCTTCTCATTTCCAGGATACCCAAAACGGGGCCTTTCCATTCTACTGATTTGCGCAGGTGGGTGCGGCATACTGCTATTCTTTCCTCAACGGAAGGAGAGGATAATAAAGTTCCGGTTTGTATATAATGCTTTATTTCCCTGAATATCCAGGGGTATCCGATAGCAGCGCGGCCTATCATAATTCCATCTACTCCATACCTGTTCTTATATTCCACAGCTTTCGGGGGGCTGTCAATATCGCCATTGCCAAATATGGGAATATGTATGCGTGAATTGTTTTTTACTGCTGCAATCAGGCTCCAGTCTGCGTCACCTTTATACAATTGCGAACGGGTGCGTCCGTGAATGGTAAGTGCCTGCACACCCACATCCTGCAGGCGTTCGGCTACTTCCTCTATATTTTTAGAACTGTCGTCCCAGCCTAAGCGTGTTTTAACGGTTACCGGTAATGATGTGGACCGTACAACGGCTTCGGTTAGCCTCACCATCAGGTTAACATCTTTCAGCACTGCGGCCCCCGCTCCTTTGCAAACTACCTTTTTTACCGGGCAGCCAAAGTTAATATCCACCAGGTCGGGTTGCACAGCATCAATTATTTTAGCGCTGAGCGACAAAGCTTCCTCATCACCCCCAAACATTTGTATGCCAAAGGGACGCTCAAATTCAGAAAAATCTAATTTTTGTTTGCTTTTAATAGCATCCCTGATCAGCCCCTCGCTGCTGATAAATTCACTGTACATAAGATCGGCGCCGTTTTGTTTGCATACATAACGGAATGGTGGATCACTCACATCTTCCATGGGAGCCAGAAGAAGTGGAAATTCGGGGAGCTGTATAGAACCTATTTTTACCGCCATTGCACGAACTGTCTTATCTTGCATTTGTGGAACGGAACCAGTGCAGGTTTACCATATTTTGCAATACATTGCAAAAACTCAAAGAGTTGATATTCAATACCTGTATGCCTTGTTTCATTCCAATACAAGCCGCAAATGTACACACTAATTTTATAAATTATGTACGACGCAGATTCCAAAGGGGTTTCTTATGCCAATGCTTTTTTAATTCTGATAGGGCTATGGATAGCAGGTTTTATTGCCGGCGGAGTATTGAGCATTCCCGTATGGGTAGCGATGACAGGCAAAGGAGTAATGAGCATGCCTGCAGAATTACTTAAGCCGGAAAATATTAATGCCGTTCGGGTTATCCAGGTAGTGTCTACAGCGGTAACCTTTTTTTTGCCTGCTTTTTTTACTGCGTTGATTATTAACCGCCGTCCTGTTAAATTATTAGGATTTACCACACAATTTAATTACAGGCAACTGCTTTTGGCGCTGGGTATCATGTTTGGAGCAGCTATTACAGCGGCATCTCTCGCAGAGCTTAATGAACTGATTCCTATTCCCAAAAATGCGGCGGATTATTTTAGAAAATTAGAAGACAACTATAGCGCCCAGGTAGAAGCCATGACCAATATCAGAACATTTGGCGACTATATCATTTCTATCATTATGATCGCTTTGTTGCCGGCCGTGTTTGAAGAAACCTTTTTCCGTGGCGGGATGCAAAACCTGCTTACCCGGTTTTCAAAAAAGCCCTGGCTGGCAATTCTGATAACCAGTCTTATATTCAGTGTTATTCACCTTTCCTACTATGGTTTCCTGGCCCGTGTATGCCTGGGGGTAGTATTGGGCTTGATCTTTTATTATTCACGCAGCCTTTGGCTGAGTATTGCGGCGCACTTTTTCAACAATGCCATAGCCGTTACTCAAATGTATGTGCTGATAAAGCAGGGCAAACCGGTAAAGGAAGCCATGAATGAAACCTACCCCATGTGGTGGGGGATCATTGGCGTTATTCTTTTGTATGTGTTGTTTATCGTTTTCAAAAGAATTTCGGCAAAAGCCATACAAAAATATACAACCCCGGAAGACAGGGCTCTGGAAGAAAAATGGATTGCTTGAACGGATTTGAAATTTGAAATTTAAGACCAGCCTACCGTTTGAGATTATTTGTCTTCGGGTTGTACTCTTTCTTCGGGATTCGGATTTATTTGTTATTTGTCTTTTGGTTCTTGGTTTTTATTGTTTTTGAATTCTTCTCCGGGGGGTTCGGATTTTTAGCTTTAAACTAATAGCAATGGCAATGAACTGGCAGGTATTTAAAACCAGGGCGCTTACAGCACTGGTGTTTGTGGCAGTAATGCTGGCCGGCCTGTTTTGGAATGAATGGAGCTTTTTTATTTTATTTTCGGTTATACATTGGGGTTGTTGGATCGAATACCAGAAACTGGTTAAAAGAATTGACCCTTCTTATGCAAATATATCTTCCTTTCATGAGTATGGCGTAATGCTGGCAGGATGGTCGCTGATGTTGTATTGTGCCGGTGATGGTTACCGGGTGGGAAACATTAGCCTGCATGCCATAGGGCTTATTGCGGGATTGGTTTTTGCTTTTGCGCTGCCCATCATTGAAATTCTTTTTTCGAAGCAGTTCAATCTTAAGCACATCGGCTACTCTGCTATGGGGTTATTGTATATTTCCTTAAGCTGGGCACTTATGATCAGCATAAGATCTATGGATGGACTATGGATTTCGGGGAAAGGCAGTCATTTTGAAACGGGCCGGATAGTGCCGCTTGTTATCATTTTTTCAATCTGGATCAATGATACGATGGCTTATATTACCGGGTCTTTCATAGGACGAACGCCGTTTTCAAAAGTATCACCCAAAAAAACAATAGAAGGCACAATTGGCGGAGCTGTATTGTGTGTTGCGGTAATGGGTATGCTGGTATATTATATGCGGTTGCCTGTTGCGCATGTATGTATTATTGCGGGCATAGCAGCTATTTTGGGTACTGCAGGCGATTTGCTGGAGAGTAAGCTGAAACGTATGGCTAATGTAAAAGACAGCGGTCGCATTATGCCGGGGCATGGCGGTTTTTTAGACAGGTTTGATTCATTGTTACTGGCTACACCGGTGGTATGGTTGTATGTGATGACCATCATGAAATGAATAGCCGCAAAATTTTGATGCTCTTTCGTCATTGCCTACTTTTGCTCCTTCAACCTGTATAAATGACAGTACATAAAGAGGGATATCAAACCATTGCACTTTGCGGATTGTTTTTTGTGATCATCAACCTTGTGCTGTTTTATTTTTTGCCTTATAGTGTAAGCTGGCTGGCCTGGATTATTTTTATTCTTTCTTTTTTGTTTTTCCTTTTTATCATTTCTTTTTTTAGGGTACCCAAACGTACACTCACCCTTGATGATACTAAAATTGTTGCACCGGCCGATGGTAAAGTGGTAGTGATTGAAGAGACCATTGATGAAGAATATTTTAAAGAGAAGCGTTTGCAGATATCCATTTTTATGAGTCCCGCCAATGTGCACCAGAACCTTAATCCCGTAAGTGGCGAAGTGGTGTACAGCCGTTATCACAAGGGAAAATACCTGGTGGCATGGGATCCTAAATCATCTACAGATAATGAACGGCATACGGTTGTAATACGAAACGGAAATGCAGAAGTGCTGGTTAAGCAAATTGCCGGTGCGGTAGCCCGTCGTATTATAAACTATCTTAAACCCGGGCAAAAAGTACAGCAGGGCGCTGAATTAGGGTTTATAAAATTTGGCAGCCGGGTTGATGTGCTTTTGCCACCCGGTACAAAAATTCATGTTCAGTTGAACCAGGCTGTAGAAGGCGGAATAACTGTACTCGCAAGCTGGGGTGGGTGAATGTGAAAATGTGGCAAATGTGGCAAAATCCATAAGGTTTGCAGGACGGGAATTGCAGGGTGAGAAAACCTCATAGATTAATATGGCGGTCGGTACGCGATGAAGGAGCGTCAGACCGCGTAGAAATTTAAGAATAGCATTATCCCTAAAAGATATTTTCAAGCTCTTTCAACGCATATACAGTGTAGGTTGGTTGTAAAGGCGGCGGAATATTCTTATGGTTAATATATACCTGGTCAATGCCGGCGTTTTTTGCACCCACTATGTCTGCCTCAATGTCGTCGCCCAGCATAATGCTCTCACTTTCTGTTGCCCCGGTTTTGTGCAGTGCATACTCAAAAATTTGTTTGTGCGGTTTGAGGCTGTTGCTTCCTTCAGAGGTAATTACTTTTTCAAAAAAACCGGTAAGACCGGAATGTTTAAGTTTGCTGTGTTGTACCGTTTCAAACCCATTTGTTATAAGGTGTAATGCATAACCCTTGCCGCGCAGGTATTCCAGTATTTCTATCGCATAAGGAAATAGTAAAGTTCGTGTAGGCAGCTTGTCTAAAAAAAAGGCATCCATGCTTCGCGCCAGTTTTTCATTGCCTGTTTTAAAATCCAGCAAAGTATGCCACATCCGTTTCCATCGCAGGTCATCTCTTTTAATAAAACCTTTGCGGTAGCGTTCCCATAACCTGGTGTTATGATAAATATATCTTTCGTAAAACGCATCAAAACTATCTACGCCATGGGTAGTTAGTTCCAGCGCAACATGCAGTTCCTGCAGCGTTCGTTTTGCATTGGATTCGAAATCCCATAAGGTATGGTCCAGGTCAAAAAAAAGATGTTTGTAGGCCATGATATAAACAATGATGCAAAAGTACGGTGTTTGCCAGAAGTATGTAGATTTGGTGATTGCCGGGCATCGGAATCCGGATTGTATACATTGAACAGGGGAGTTTTTTTAAAAATTGTAATATCGGATACTTTTCATAGCATCCCTGTTTCACAATAATATGATTTATGAATATCATTATCACCGGCGCATCCAGGGGATTTGGAAAATCAATAGCTGAAATATTTGCCGCAAATGGACATAACCTGTATATCAGTTCGCGCAATGAAGTGAGCTTGTATAAAGCAATGGAAGAACTTACCACCCGTTTTCCGGAGGTTAGCATTAAAGCCAGACCATTTGATTTAAGCCGTAAGGAGCAGGTAAAAGATTTTGGTCACTGGCTTTTGGAATCTAATATTTCAATAGACATATTGATCAATAATGCAGGTTCATTTGAACCCGGAAGTGTATATAACGAGCCCGAGGGCACAATGGAAAATATGATGACGGTTAATTTTTACAGCGCGTACCATCTTACCCGGTTGCTGATCCATAAAATGATAGCGCAGCAAAACGGCCATATTTTTAATATGTGCTCCATCGCATCATTCCAGGCCTATAAAAATGGCGGTGCATACAGCATCAGCAAATTTGCTTTAGCAGGATTTTCAAAAAACCTGAGAGAAGAAATGAAACCACATGGAATTAAGGTTACAGCCGTATATCCTGGTGCAGCATATACCGATTCGTGGGCTGGTAGTGGTATTGATCCCAAACGAATAATGGTAGCAGATGATGTTGCAAAAATGATTTATGCAGCCTCGCAGCTTTCAGTACAGGCCTGCGTGGAAGATATTATATTGCGCCCCCTGTTGGGAGATTTGTGAGGGGAGCGAATAGTGAGTGGTCAGTGGTCAGAGGTGAGTGGCAGGTAAGCAAACTGATATTTCTATCGTTTTCTATTGTGCCTATGTGTTAATTGTTTTATTAAAATTGAAAAGAACGGTTTTCTTTTGCGGATGTATACATAGCCAGTACAATTTCCACTGCTTTGCGGGCCTCATTTCCATCAATTTCAAAAGCTTCCCCTGTTTCAACAGATGATATAAATGCAGCAATATTTTTTGCATGCAATTCAAACGGGATGGCCGAAGGATCTGCTGCGCCTCCGCCACTTTCATTTGTTGCGTATTGAGCGCGGATCCTTTCATCGTCTTTTGTTTCAGCAGCAAATTGCCAAACTTTAATGTTATTGTCTTCCAGTATAGCCGTTCCTTTGGTTCCTGTAATTTCTATACGGCGGGGCTGACCCGGAAAAGAAGCTGTAGAGCCATAAATAGAACCCAGGGCTTTATTTTTGAAGCGCAGAATAGCTGTTGCTGTATCCTCAGCTTCTATATTGTGACCAAGTGTAGCAATATAAGCGTGTAATGAATCAATGGGTCCCATAACGTATTGCAACATATCTACCATGTGAATGGATTGATTCATCATGGCTCCTCCTCCATCTAATTGCAGGGTGCCGCGCCACTTATGCTGGTAATATACATCGCTTCTCCACCAGGGTACATGCACTGAAGCATATGTAATTGTTCCAAACCGGCCTTCATCAACAGCGGTTTTCAGCAAATGAACCGTATCGGTAAACCGGTAATTAAAAATTCCGCCGAGCCGGGTTCCTGCTTTGCTATGCGCTTTAATCATTGCATCAATCCTTTCCGGAGAAATATCAATAGGTTTTTCACACAACACATGTTTACCCTGCAGAGCAGCTTCCACAGTGGGTTCCATATGCATGCCGCTGGGTGTGGCTATAGTAATGATGTCTATCTCCGGGTTGCGCAGCAAGGCATGATAGTCGGGAAACTCCCGGCAATTGTATTGCTTTGCCAGTATAGCTGCCCTGCCGGATCCTGCGCCACAGATCCCCATTAGCCGCGCATTACTAAGGTGCTGAATGGATTTGGCATGAAAATCGGCAACCATGCCGGCTCCTATAATTCCGAACTTCCAGGTTTTCATTCTTTTATGAGTTGCTTAAATATACTCAAATTTATCAGTGTAAAATGATACGGCAGCCTTCAATTTAAACTCATGCTTTAGCCTTATGCTTTTTTATAAACCATTTTGTTATTGCTCCTATAACAATACAGCTTAAACCCGAAAAAATAATTATCCATTCCAGGGAATAGGTATTGTTCATAGCAAGGGTATCTGTTTTCCCTATCAGCACAGGGCCTGCCCAGTAACAGGGCATAGATCTTTCTTTGGAAGCGGTTTTCAAAAATTCCAGCTTGGCTTTTTGTAAAGCCATATCGGTTGGTAAGCCTTTAACAAGATGTTTATAAAACAGCTCCGTAAGTAAATAGGTGGAAGTATTATCAACAGACCATAAATTGGCGATAGCAGCAGGAACGCCCAGCGCGGCAAACCCTCGATTGAAACTAAAAATGCCTTCACCATGATAGTTTTTGCCTTTTGCTGTTTGGCAGGCCGACAATACGATGAGTCGTGTAAAGGGTTTATGTACATTAATCAGGTCTGAAAGATATAGCGCTGAATCAGCAAAATATATAACAGGCTCCTTATTTTCACTGCTGTCTGCGGCATGTGTATACAGTTGAATAACCTGGTATTTTGAGAATTGTTCTGTGAAATTACTCATAGAAGCATCAGCAGCTATATAGGTTACAGCATGATCGAAATAAGCAGAAATAGTATGCAGCGACTGATCGCTTCCCGGAAGCGCTGCCAGAGAAAAAGAGGCGGGATAACTAACCGGGGCAATACCCATAAAATTTTTACCGGTTGTTGGAGGTGGTGAAGTAAAATCATTCATAAGAAAACGGGCCGAATAGGTATAGCTTACGGCATGGTCATTCAAAAACCAGGCAGGCGGTTGCCCCGGGCGACTGGTTACCAAAGCTTCAAACGGAAAATATTGGCCATCAGGCGATATGATGATGCGGTTGCCGGGTACAGGCAAATTGCGAAAGATAAGCTGGTATAAATCTGCTGCGGTTTTTACAAAATCATTGAACTTGCGGTTCATCAATCCTGCATCGGATAAATAAGAAACAAATTTGAGTGTGACATTTTCATAATCCTGCTTATTTATTTTAGTTAAATAATTATTGTTTGCTGTTACCAGCAGTGCATAAACAGCACGATCGCCCGAAAAAATTTCAAGCAGCGCATGATGCTCTTTTAACAAGACTTGCTGTACATTTTTTACGGTAATAAAGCCCGTATCAAGAAAGCTTTGATAATACAGGGGGTTGGCGGTCTTAATCTGTTGCTCCAGGAAATCCAATTCCTGTTTTTTTGAAAAGATTTCAGTAATAATTATTTTATTTCCGTCAGCATCTGCACGGCTCAATTCTTTTTCGAGGCGGAGTATTTGTTTCTTCAACTGGGTTTGTTTCAAAATATCAGTTTCTCCCATCCATCGTTGCCGGCTGAGCTGGTCGTTCAGTAATACAGCCCGGCTCTTTTCAAAAAAATAAAAAGCATCTTTGGTATTGCCCAGCAAATAGCAGGCATCAATAGCATTTTCATATAGTCGCCGGGAATCGGCCCTCCAGAAAAGTTTGGATTTTAGTTCGGATTGATTTAGCCTCACCTTGTCCAGTAACTGATCAGCCACTTTGTAAACGTTCAGTGCCTGGTTAAGGAGGTTGGTTTTTTTTAAGGGTTCATACTGATGTTTAAAGGCGTCGCCTTTATCTATTACAAGTCCTGTGAGGTAATGCATTTTTCCTTGCTTCACAAATTCATCAGATGAGGTATTAAGTAAAGACGTTTCATCGGCCCCGGTGCGAATTTGCCGGAATGCAAGACGGAAATAATAAAACGCGGAATCGTAAAGCTGTTTTCGAACATAAATATTTGCGATATTGTTTAATATATCTACAGACTCAATCGCTTCAGTGCTTTTTTCAAGTTTATTTCTGTTAATATAGTATAAAGCTTTTTTACAATAAAATAGCGCCCGGTCATCGTCATTAAAATAACGGAAGTGAATATTGTAGCCTATATTGTTTAATATAACCTTGCACCCTACATCATACCCTGTTTTGGCTGCGCACTTGAGCGCCAGTTGATAATTCAAAAGCGCTTTTTGAGCATCTCGTCTGTACAGATGTACTTCTGCTAATTGGGAATATATGGTTGCCAGGTAATCTTTGAGTCCGGCCCTTTTGCATTCATCGGCTTTATTGGTTAGAAGCCTTTCCGCAGTTTCATCGTCTTTCAATATCAGTAATGCATTCACTTTCCATAATAAACTTCGTAATCCGGTATCTATCAAGTCGAAATATTCATTTTTTTCAGCTTTTCCGGCATATTCTTTAGTATACCTTTCGCATATGGTTGCGTAATCTATACAATGCTGGTAATCTCCCATATTAAAAAAGTACTCTACTTTGGCAAGCAGAGAACTGACCAGATAGCTGTTCACAGTATTATATTTCATTGCCAGAGCAATACAGCTGTCAAGGCATTTCATCTTTTGGGTAACATTATTCAATGAATCACAGATCCAGCCAAGGCTATAATAGTTTCTTATATTATGTTTGATGTTTATAGAAGGGTTGCCGGCATTGGTATTAATCATATTAATGGACTGCTGCATATACCGGGCAGCCTTCAAGTAATCTGTTTCATAGAAATAGGTAGCGCCGATACGCTGTAACAACAAGGCATGGGTTGAATCAAACTGGTATACGCAAGATTTAATGCGATCTTCGTAATACAATAATTCCTTTAATTTTTCTGAAGGCGATAATGTTGAGGAATCTCTAAGAAAAATTAGTCTTTTCCACACCCTGGCTCTATCGGGGCATTGCCCAAATGAAAAAACAGGGAAAAGCAAATGAATGCAGACCGGTATTAGCACTTTAATAAACATGGCTGACTGATACATTCATAATCGCAACACTTCCTGAGAAGTATATGTGTTAGCGCATTCCAGGAAGCGCATTATCAATTATCTGCTGTAAATCTGGCATAACGCCTATCTTGTTTCGTGACCCTGTGCCATTGGAAGGATTACTTAGAATTTTACGCATTTCTCCGGGACTCAGGAGGGGTTTGCCAGATGCCTCAACAATACTTTGAACGGCTATAGCTGCGCCGGCTATGATTGCGGAAGCACTTGAAGTGCCGGAAAAGTTTGACCTGTAGGGAGGCGATTGCAAGGGATCAGCAGTAAAAACGTTTTTTCCCCAACCATAACAGTCAACCCGGCTTCCATAGTTCGAAGATCTTGTTTTTCCATGTGTGCCGGAGGCTGTTACGGAATCAGAGGCCGCGCCAATGACAATAGCGCCCGAATCTCTGAAATCATCGCTGCCGCGGTCAAGAATCGCTTTTCCATCAGCATCGGTAAACCCGTCAAGATCAAAACCACGGACTAAATTGCCATTGCCCGCAGCTTCAATAACTATAATTCCACTGCTTATTGCAAGTGTTATTGCATCAAAAATTGCCTTTTCAATTTCCGCCGGTCTGTATACATTTGGTAAATGAGGATCAAAAACCTGTACTTCAAGTAAAAGTATATCGCCAAAATTAAGGTGCGAAACAGCATGAAGGATCGCATCTTCAATTGAATAAACTCTTTCAGGACTTATTTGGGACACCAGCCTGGATTTAACTTTCGGAGTTATCCCCAGTCCGCCATCGTCGTTATCCTGCATTAGCACTATCCCAAGAACCGCGGTGCCATGTTCTTTTTCATCCGGAAAATCTTTATTCCCCCAGAGAAAACTGACATCGGCGGACTTTATATCTTCATGATCCAGTATCCATGCATACTCTATATCAATAAACTGAACACCTCCCCCGCCACATCCTCCATCAAAGCCCCATGCATGTCTTGCGTTAATGCCTTTTGGAGCGGGGTCTAAATATCCCTGGTTCATGCTCATCGGATTTGTTCCTGTTGCATTACATGGAGGGGGCGCCGGTTTACTTGTAATATAGGCGAACTCCACATGCTTATTTTTAAGCAATTCCTGTAAAACTTTATTAGCATTCATTTCATACGGACAGTCCATCGTACAATAGCTGAGCAATTGAGGAGGATTGTAGCCTGGATTTATTTTTTGGGCTTTCTTAACTAGTTCGGTAATCTGGTCTGGCTCAACAGACGTGAAGAGTTTGTTTATCTTCATGCCGGGAAATTGTTCTAAGAGTTCTTTCACCGGAATGATTTGATTTTTCAAAAGATAGTCCATGATATCTTCTCCGCTCCTGTAGGGCAAACGAAGAGCGTCTTGAAATTTGATCACTATCCGGTGGGGAAAGTTTTTAGGATTCGGTTCGCTTTTTTTCATTTTACTTTTCATTGCCTGTAAATATGAGGTGAATAACCAATCTGCCTATAGTAAATTAAGCTATTAACTACACTTCTCTCAAAAGGTTCCCCAAAAGAGTGGATAACGTTATTCATAATTTGAGGAATTTTTTTTTACATTGACGATGGCGGTTTTTTCTTTACCGGGATGGGTGGATCGCCCGGACCGCCGGGGCCTTTAATTGTAGACGATATCCATACCGTAAGTTTGTATTTATCCGATGACTTACCAGGGTTTTTCCATTCATGACGGCTGATAGCCCAGTCTCGCCCATCCGGATCTTCCTGAAGCAGCCTTTCACAATCTTCCAGCGCATTGGTTTTTCTTTGGGAAATGGGCAAACTCTCATTCTTTTTTCGAAAAGGAAGCTGCCGCGAAAACCATACAATTTCACCGTTGTTTTCTGCCATAAAAAATAATTTAATGGTTACAAAAATGGAATTACAATGCGTAAATATTACAGGTAATCTCTTTTCATTTTCTTATACATCATCGCCTTTCGTTCATATATCTGCTATTTGATTATCGGGGGCAGGATTAATTTTATATGGATGATGCGGAGATTTGCATAGTATATTGTAAGGCCAGGCTTTTGCGGTAGCGGAGGTATTTCTTCTTTGTCGTATTGTTTGGGCAGGGAGGAAACAATACAGACGTTTTTGTAATTTCAGAAGATGATTTTATCAGGCCAAAGTTTCAACTCCTTTTCGGCTAAAACTTTTTACTTTCATAAGATACAAACAATTCGGGAAGAAAGATTGCTTTTTTGAGCAGGAGTATCTTTTATTTTAGCAATTGACGCAGGCAGGCACTATCATCCGCGGTGGCTGGTAAGCTACTGCAGAAATACAACCGGTAGACGAAAATGTGAAAGGCAAATCCAATTTTCTTTTAATCTTCCCTTTCCTTATAACCGGTATAACTGGTTTTAGCAAACACACCGGGAGTAGCGTGACTGCCTTCCGGGAAATCGAGGTTTACATAATTAATACCGGGAAGCATGGTAAGGTTAAGCACAACAGTTGAAATATATTCGGATGCGCCAAAGGAGCCCATATCGTTAGCGAACGTAAAGGAACTGTCAATATGCGCATATACCGTATCCCCGGAAAGCTTAAGAAACTCCAGGCGGATAGAAGGGTAAATAGAATTAATACCGTTAACAATGCTTTGCGGCTCGGTAATAGTCATGGTATCTTTATATACTCTCGTTTTTACTTTCTGTTCTATATCTACTGTCCAGAAAAGTACCGTATCCGGCTGTTCCATAACAGTTTCAGGCTCCAAAATATCTGTTGAATCTGCAGTGTTGTCAGTATCGGCAGGTTTATCGGGACCCGAGCAGGAGATAAAAACAATAAAGACAAAAGGCAAAAGCTTATATAATAGTTTACAATTCATACTTCAAGATACAAAATCAGGTGAAGGGAACATTATTATTTTAACAAATTGTAGGCCAGGAAACTCAAAACATAGGCTAACCCTGTCATATATATCAATTGAATGAGCGGCCATTTCCATGAACGGGTTTCTCGTTTCACAATAGCCAGAGTGCTCATGCATTGCATGGCAAATACATAAAACACCATAAGCGATACGCCGGCGGGAAGTGTGTAAATTTTTGCCCCGTTTGTCCATGTAGCGGCTTTCATCTTCTCTCTCAGTGTCAGGTCATTTTCATCGGCGTTACCCCCAACACTGTAAATGGTGGCCATTGTGCCTACAAATACTTCACGTGCCGCAAAAGAAGTAATAAGAGCGATGCCAATCTTCCAGTCGTATCCCAATGGCTTAATAACAGGCTCAATGGTTCTGCCCAGTATGCCTACATAAGAATTTTCGAGGAGCGCTGTTCTTTTTTCTTCCTCTAATTGCTGCGCATTTTTGGGTTGTTGTAAAGCCAGTTGTTCATAGCGTGTTTTAACAGCTTCCATTCTTTTCGGAGGTCCGTAGGTACTCAATGCCCAAAGGATAAGGGAGATCACCAAAATCACTCTACCTGCTTCAAATACAAAGATCTTTGCCTTTTCCACCATTATCACCAGAACGTTTTTCCAGCGCGGCGCACGGTAAACCGGTAATTCGAGAATAAAAAAGCTTT
The DNA here is from genome assembly GCF_009192765.1 of Agriterribacter humi. Classification (GTDB taxonomy): domain Bacteria; phylum Bacteroidota; class Bacteroidia; order Chitinophagales; family Chitinophagaceae; genus Agriterribacter; species Agriterribacter humi. The sequence continues at coordinate 23,862 of NZ_VOHQ01000007.1, forward strand.
TTTCTTTGATGCGGATAAACCATTTCATTACATACGATACCACAAGAGCCATTACAATCCCAAGCAGGTAAAGTCCGGTCATTACCAGGCCATGCAAACTAATAAACCCCCAGTAGTAAGTATTGGGTATAACCAATGATATTAAGATAATATATACGGGCAGCCTGGCGCTACAGCTCATTAAAGGGGCTACCATAATCGTAAGCAGCCGCTCCTTTTTGTTTTCAATATTGCGGGTGCTCATAATGGCCGGTACCGCACAGGCAAAACTGCTGATCATGGGCATTACGCTTTTTCCGTTAAGCCCCACTTTGCGCATAAGCTTGTCCGTTAAAAAACTGATCCTTGCCATATATCCCGTGTCTTCCAGGATGGTGATCAGTCCAAAAAGGATCATGATCTGCGGAATAAAAACAATGATGCCGCCCAGCCCCGCCACCAAACCATTTACGATCAAATCGCCAAACCAGTTTTGCGGCAAAATACCGGCCAGCCAGTTGCTCCATTCGCCAAATATCCATTCAATAGCATCCATGGGGTACTGCGCCAGCCAGAAAATACTTTGAAACAGAATGGCCAAAACCCCCAGTAATATTATATTTCCCCAAAAGCGGTGCAGCAAAATGCGGTCTAACCGGTCACTGGCCAATTGTTTTTCCCGGGGATCGGCCTCCACAACCGTTTGCTGCATAATGTGGCGGATACGGGCATAGCGCTGGGTAATTTCTTCCGCCTGTACTTTGGTATGATTGAAGTTGTGCTTTCTTTCTATATCCTCAATCGTAACCTGTACAGGGGCATCCAATGCAAACGATTCGTGATGAATGAGGTAATGAACCGCGGCATAATCGCTGATCCGCGGAAATATTTTTTTGATATCCTCTATCGCTGCCTGCGATAAATCGCTCGCTTCAACGAAATTCCTTGAAGGTGGCTTGTACAATTGCCGGGCGGTTTGTTCAATTGCTTTTTTAAGTTCATTAATGCCCTTATCCCTGCGCGGGTTTACAGGTATTACCGGTACGCCCAGTTCTCTTTCCAATCCCTGAACATCTATGGTGAGTCCTTTTTTGGAAGCAATATCCAGCATGGTAAGGGCTATCACAACCGGTTTTTTCAGGTCTATAACCTGTGATGCAAAAAGCAGGTTGCGTTTCAGATTGCTTGCGTCTACAATTAAAACATATAATTCCGCGTTTTCCGCCGAACCGGGATTCATCAGTACATTATAGGCAACCCATTCATCGCTGCGTCGTGGGTATAAGCTGTACGTACCCGGCAGATCAATAATGTTGGCAGTAAGCGCGCCGGAAATTTTAGATTCTCCGGATTTTTTATCTACAGTAACCCCTGGAAAATTGCCTACTTTTTGATTTAATCCCGTGAGTGCATTAAATAAAGAGCTTTTTCCGCTGTTAGGGTTTCCGAGCAATGCAATATGTAGCTGTTGTTGTTTCAATACTGGTTTTTGGGAGTTTGCAAAAATACGTGCAAATCAAATTGATATAGTTACGAAATCGGTAAAGGAGTGATAAAATGTATAAATATGGCATGAAAAATGAACATATACAGAATTTAAAATGACTAATCATAACTTTGCCGCTATGGTTACACAACTTTTTCCTGCAATGAAAAGAATACTATTTGTCGTCCTGTTTTCTTCACAATGTGCTTTTGTTTTTTCGCAAAGGTTAAGAAAGTCGGACCGGGCGATTGTTGAAAACCTTAAAACCACCATTCATTTTCTTGCAGATGATAAGCTGGAGGGAAGACGGGCCGGCACCGCTGGTGAAAAAAGTGCATCTGAATTTATCATCAGTCAGTATAAAGCCGCAAACCTTACACCAAAAGGAGACAAGGATACCTACCTGCAATCCTTTGAAATAAAGGATGGCAAACAGATCAATAAAGCAACGCTGTTTATGGTAAACGGCAAGGAACTTAGTGTACAAAAAGATTATTTCCCGCTTGCTTTTAGTGCCAATGCATCAGTAGCAGAAATACCTGTAGCCACCTCTTTATCTGAAAGAGGCGCTCCCTGGTTTAAGGACATTGAGGCAGTGATAGCAGAAAACCGGAAAAATCCTCATTTTGATATATATGAGTATATAAAAAAAGAAGCCGGTATAGCGGCACAAAAAGGCGCAACGGCGTTGATCCTGTTTAACAGTGAGAATGGTGAGGACAATGTACAGTTCAATAAAAAGGATAAATCCGAATTGCTTGCCATACCGGTAATTTACCTCACCAAATCGGGTAAAGAAACCTATCTCGGGGATGCATCGTCTATTTATGACATAAAGCTCAAAGTAGATATTGGAGAGAGCAAACGAACAGGACATAACGTTATCGGATATATTAATAATAATGCAGCTTCTACTGTAATTATAGGCGCACATTACGACCACCTGGGATACGGGGAGGACGGCAATTCGATGCTGCGTAATGGACAAAAGCAAATTCACAATGGGGCGGACGACAATGCCAGCGGAACGGCTGCTGTTATAGAGTTGGCCAAATTGTTGTCCGAATCAAAATCAAAAAACAATAATTATCTCTTTATCGCTTTTTCGGGTGAGGAATTGGGATTGTTTGGCTCCAAATATTTTACGGAGCATCCCACTGTTGATCTGTCTTCGGTTAATTATATGATCAATATGGATATGGTAGGAAGGTTGAGTGATAGCACCAAAACCCTTACTGTTGGCGGCTATGGTACTTCTCCTGCATGGAGTGAAGTATTGTACGACCAGAAAAGGCTGCCTTTTTCTATTAAGATAGATTCCAGCGGCGCCGGACCGAGCGATCACACTTCTTTTTACCGGAAAGATATCCCGGTATTGTTTTTCTTTACAGGACTGCACCAGGATTATCACAAGCCTTCCGATGATGCCGATAAGATCAATTACGTGGGTGAGTTGCAGATCATAAAATATATTGCCGGATTGGTAAAAGACCTGAACAAGAAAGATAAGCTGGCGTTTACTCCAACAAAAGATACCCAAATGACAACTACCGCAAAGTTTTCGGTTACCCTTGGTATCATGCCCGATTATACATACAGTGGGTCGGGCGTTAGGGTAGATGGGGTAAGCGATGGAAGACCTGCTCAAAAAGCGGGCTTAAAAACGGGAGATGTGGTGGTGCGTTTGGGGGAATACACTGTTAATTCACTGGAGACCTACATGCAGGCTTTAAGCAAATTTAAAAACGGCGACAGCACAACCGTGAACGTAAAAAGGGGAAACGAAGACCTGAAATTTGACATTACTTTTGTAAAGTAGGGAAGTATGGGGTGTGGGGTGTAAGATATCAGCCGTCAGGCACAGCCATCGGCTCAAAGCTGATAGCCGACAGCTTCCGGCAAACGGGTATTTGTAATTATTGATGAAGCTAACAATAGACAATAGCGCCCTTGCAGAAGATTTTTTTTCTGATACGAAAATACTCGGTATTGTTGCGCCTGTTAAAGATTACAGGTTTTGCTGGTTGCTCAACCAGTGCCTGGGCTGCGATTTCCGCTTAAACAGTGATATTGAAATACAACTGTCAAAGAAAAACCGTCAATACTTTTTTTCGGTGTACGAATATGGAGAAACAGGCACTTCACTTGTTCATTATATATATAATAACCAGTTTGAAGGGGAATACCTGCTGCCCGAGTTCCGGCACCTTGACTTTTTATGGCTCCTGAAAGGCGATGATGTACACGATAATTATGTGCATTACCTGCGGCAATCTATAAAAAATATACAGGGCGTACAACTGATCACTGAGCTGGAGAAAGAAAAGATAAGGAACAAGATGCACCTGGTATTTTAAAACAAATGTGGGAAGTATGAAAATGTGGAAATGGGCACACCTTATACCTCTACCTTATACTCTCCGCTATCCCTGTAACTTGTAACCCGCAACAGCAAACAAACAATAAACCATAAACAACAAACTTTATCACTATGTGGAAAGAAGAAAACAACCAGTTGTATAAAAAGTTTGAGTTCAAAAACTTTTCCGAAGCATTCGCTTTTATGACAAGGGTAGCGCTTGAAGCTGAAAAGATGGACCACCATCCTTTATGGACCAATGTATATAATAAAGTAGAGATTTGGCTGAATACGCACGATGCCGGCGATGTTGTTACCGAAAAAGACCATAAGCTGGCCAAAAAGATAGATAAAATAGGAGCATAATATGAAGGGAAGGTTTAGGTTCGTGTTGATCCTGTTATCAACTGCGCTATCACTTCCGGGTAGTACTTATGCTCCAGCACCAGTACTTTTTTTGCGAGGGTTTCGGGGGTATCTGTTTCATCTACAGGGCAGGTAAGCTGGAGGATGTGTTTGCCGTGGTCAAATTGCTCATCTACATAATGTATGGTAATGCCGCTTTCTTTTTCTTTGGCTTCAATTACAGCCTCATGAACAAAATGACCATACATACCCTTTCCGCCATATTTGGGTAAAAGGGCTGGATGGATATTGATGATTTTGCCAGGGAAAGCATGTATAAGGGAAGTTGGTATCTTCCATAAAAAGCCCGCAAGAATAATCCATTGTATATTTCTCTCTCTCAATTCGCTCACATAAGCATCTCCCCTGAAAAAGCGCTCTTTTTCAATGATTAATGAAGGAATATTTTCACTTTCAGCAATGTTCAGCACTCCTGCCCCGGGCTTGTTGCTTGCTATTAAGGCTATACCTATGGAGGAATGGTTCTTGAAATGATCAATGATCTTCCGGGCATTGCTGCCTGCTCCGGAGGCGAAAATAGCGATACGAACCATTTGAGATCCGCCACGGCGGACAGGTTTGAGATCCGCCACGGCGGACAGGTTTGAGATCTGCAACGGCGGACAGGTTTGAGATTGGAGATGCAGGGTATTGGATGCCCGATGCTGGATAGCAGTTAGTTCGTGCTCCCCTTTGGGGAATGGGGGTAGAGCAGATGCCATCTCTCCTGGAACCTGAAACCTGCGACCTGAAACCCACCTCAATAATTTTTTTTCATATCTCCAGAAAAAAGGGAACTGGCCGAAAAGAAAGGCAACCAACAATAAAATAGCCTGGTAGCCAAACATAAGGATGGCCAGGCGGAGTAAAAATCTCCACGACCAGAAAGTATCTTCCGTAAAACCTACCCATGTTGTAATGGCTTTAGTAATATAGGCTGTACTGGTTCCTGTTATGGCAAATACACACAGAATTAATAAAAACTGCGAATTGCTTACACCCCATTTTTGTTGAAGTCGTTTGAGCATGATTACCTGCAAATTGCAGAAAAAGAAGGAAAGACCAATATTTTACATAATCTAAATATAGAGTATAAACGAACTTACAAAAACATGACAAAAATTTATAAGCCGTAGTAGAAAAACGCTGAAATCCAGGCCACAGCAGGGAAAATTTTTTTCGGAAATGTTAATATTTTGTCAGCGTGTTGACCTATTTTTGCAGCCGTACGGGAAAATGTTCACCTCAACACAAACTCCGGGATATAATGAGCTACCAACGATCAATTGTAAAAAGACTAATATTTGGATCAGCGTTTATTTTTTCCCTCTCTTTTTTGGTTACTATAGCCAATGCACAGGATGGTAAGGCCATTTTTAATTCAAAATGCGCCGCCTGTCATAATGTTTTTAAAAATTCTACAGGCCCTGCTTTGGGAGGAATGGAGGAACGCGGACCATGGAGTGACAGAAAGAAGCTGTATGCATGGATTCACAATCCTGCCGCTTTTATGGCCAATGATCCTTATACACAAGGCTTAAAAGATTCTCACAATGGTATATTGATGACCGGCTTCCCGGATCTCACCGAAGGGGATATAGATGCGGTTGTTAATTATGTAAATACAACATTTACTGCCGGTCCTGGTGGAGGCGCAAAACCTGCAGCCGGCGAAACGGCCGCGCCTGAACCTAAAAGCGATGATACCTTATTGTTTGGTGTTCTTACACTTATACTGGCGGTTATAGCGCTTACCTTACTCCAGGTAAACAGCAATCTGAAGAAAATGACCGATGACAAAGAAGGCATTCCTGCTTCAGAACCCGTTCCTTTTTACAGGAATAAATTATACATAGCGCTGGGAATCATTGTTTTATTTTTAGTTGGGGGATATTATACTATACAAGGCGCAATAGGATTGGGACGTCACCAGGGGTATGAACCGGAGCAACCTATTTTTTATTCGCATAAAGTGCATGCAGGCATAAACCAGATCAGTTGTTTATATTGTCATGGCGGCGCACAGGAGGGGAAATCGGCTAATATCCCCGCTGTTAATGTATGTATGAACTGTCATATGGGTATTAATGAATATACAAAAGGCCCCCAATTATTCAGACCCGATGGCTCTGAGGTGAATGGTACTGCAGAAATACAAAAATTATATTCGTACGCCGGCTGGGATCCCGACAAGAAACAATATACAGGAAAAGGTAAGCCCATTGAATGGGAGCGTATCCATAATCTTCCTGATCATGTTTATTTTAATCACTCCCAGCACGTGGTGGTGGGGCAGCAGCAATGCCAGACATGCCATGGTAATATTACCGAAATGGACGAGGTACAGCAGTTTGCTGATTTGAGCATGGGCTGGTGTGTCAATTGTCACCGCAATACTAAAGTGCAGTTCACCGATAATAAATTCTACAGCATTTATGAAAAGTTCCATGAGGACATCAGGAATAAAAAGATTGACAGTGTAACGGTGGAGATGATTGGAGGAATAGAGTGCCAGAAATGCCATTATTAATGAGCAGTTAACCGGGAGAGTATCCTGCATGAATGATTGAATATCTTAATAAATTTTAGGCGACCAGGTATAATATATTTAATAACACTTTTCTGGATTTGGTGTAAGCGAATGAACAGTGAAACGGGAAGATCCGGAATCTAAAAGCTCCTTTAGGGGTTGGGTATGAGTCAAAAAAAGTACTGGCAAAACTTAGGCGAACTAAAAAATACAGAAGGTTACCAGAAACTGGTAAAAGACGAATTTCAGGAAGATCTGCCATTTGCGGAAGATGGTAAAGGCATATTGGATGCCACAGCTCCCCGCAGGGATTTCCTGAAATACCTTGGTTTCAGTACTGCAGCGGCAGCATTGGCTGCGGGCTGCGAAACGCCTGTTACAAAAAGTATCCCCTATCTTAATCAGCCCGAAAATTTAACACCCGGAGTAGCTCAGTATTACGCTACTACTTTTGTGGCGGAGGGAGATGTGGTGCCTGTTATAGCAAAAGTAAGAGACGGACGACCCATTAAATTAGAAGGCAACCCGCTCTCTTTCATAAACTCAAAGGGCGAGGGCACGTCTGCAAGGGTGCAGGCTTCGGTACTTGATCTTTATGATACGGGAAGGTTACGTTATCCTGTAGAAGTAGCAGGGAAAGAATTAAAAGAACTACCCTCTTTTGAAGCGGCAGATAAAAAAATCGCCGGTGAATTATCCGGACAGGTTGTTTTGCTTACTTCTACACTTAATTCTCCTACTACTCGGCAAATTATAAGCGAATTCCTGGCCAAATACCCAGGAAGCCGCCATGTACAATACGATGCTGTTTCATACAGCGGGTTGCTCTTGGCCAATGAAATATCATATGGTAAAAGAGCTATCCCCACTTATCATTTTGACAAAGCAAAAGTTATCGTTAGCCTGGATGCCGACTTCCTCGGCACATGGTTGAGTCCTGATGAATTTTCTAGCCAGTATGCTGCGGGCCGGAAAATTAACCAGAAGAATCCGGAAATGAGCAAGCATATCCATTTTGAAGGGGTGCTTAGTTTAACAGGCGCCAATGCCGATGACAGGTTTCTTCATCGTCCATCGGAAACAGGCGCTGTGGTGCTGAACCTGCTGGCTAAGCTGGGTGGCAATGTAAGCGCTCCGGCTATCACTGATGAAAAATTGAAAAAAGGTATTGATCTGGCCGCCGGTTTGCTTAGTGCTAATAAAGGTGCGGCGCTGGTGGTATGTGGAAGCAACGATCCCAATATACAGGTGCTGATTAACGCCATTAATGAACTTTTGGGCGCTAATGGCACTACTATTAACTGGGCCAATCCATTATTAACCCGCCAGGGTATTGATGGGGAAATGGATCAGTTGGTAAAAGATTTGAATGCGGGCAGCGTGGGGGCATTGCTTGTTTATGAAGCCAACCCGGCCTATAATTATCACAATGCAGCAGACTTTATAAAGGGGTTGCAAAAAGTTAAACTCTCTGTTTCCTTCAGCGACAGGGCGGATGAAACTTCTGCCTTGTGCAAATACATTATTCCGCATCACCATTATCTTGAAAGCTGGGGCGATGCCGAAGGACGGACTGGTTTTTTCAGCCTGCTTCAGCCCACTATCTCTCCCCTCTTTAAAACAAGATATTTTCAAACTTCACTCTTAAAGTGGAGCCTGCCTACCGGACAGGCAGGTGGTAATAATACCGATTACGAGGATTATTTTAAAAATTACTGGTTAACAAAGTTGAACGGTCAGGGAGCGTTTGACAAAGCACTTCAGGATGGCGTAGTTGAGCCGGCTGCATTAACCTTTGCTGCTACGGTTTATAATGCTGTTGCCGTGGCCGAGGCTGCATCGAAATTAAATGCAGGAGTGCCCGCAGGTAAAACAGAACTGGTATTGTATCAAAAAGTTTCTGTGGGCACCGGAGCCGCTGCCAACAATCCATGGTTACAGGAAATGCCCGATCCTATTACAAGAGCCACCTGGGATAACTATGCTATTATTTCCTATGCTATGGCAGCCGAATTAGGCATTAAGCTGGATGACCAGTATGAAGTGGAATTTCATAAGCCTGTTGTAGCATTTACGATCAATGGAAAAGAAGTGAAATTGCCCATTTTGGCAATACCCGGTGTGCATCCCAATGTAATTGCAGTTGCGGTAGGATATGGAAGAAGTGAAGGCGCCGGACGCGCGGCTAACGGGGTAGGTTACAATGCTTATCCGTTGGTAAATGCCAAGGGAAGCACACGGCAATATTATGTTACTGATGTAACCGGTTACAAAAAAACCGGCGACACTTACGATATAGCGTATACCCAAACGCACAACCAGTACGAAGGGCGTGTTGAAGTAGTAAGGGAATATTCCCTTGAAGATTTCAAACAAAACCCGGATGCCATTCCCGAGTATCGTAAAGAACTGTCAGAAGATTTTGCGAAAAAAACAGGCGATTTCAGAGCTGAAGGTACCATGTACCCTGTATATGAATCTCCAGGAGCGCATTGGGGAATGAGCATTGACCTGAATTCCTGCACAGGTTGCGGCGCCTGTACCATTGCCTGTACCGCCGAAAACAATGTGCCCATTGTAGGAAAGAATGAAGTAAAGCGTTCTCATGAAATGCACTGGCTCCGTATAGACCGTTATTTTGCATCTTACCGCGATGCTACTGAAGGAGATAATCTGAATGTAGTATTTATGCCCATGCTTTGCCAGCATTGCGATAATGCGCCCTGCGAAAATGTATGTCCTGTATCGGCTACCAACCACAGTTCTGAAGGATTAAACCAGATGGCGTATAACCGTTGTATCGGTACCCGCTATTGTGCCAACAACTGTCCCTTTAAAGTTCGCCGGTTTAATTGGGCCGATTATACAGGCGCAGACAGTTTCCCGGATAACCAGCATCATAATGGAGTTGGAAAGTTTGATGATGCTGTGCTGATGATGAATGAAGATCTGACCCGTATGGTGCTTAATCCTGATGTAACGGTTCGCTCACGCGGAGTAATTGAAAAATGTAGTTTTTGTGTACAGCGTTTACAGGATGCTAAATTAAAAGCCAAAAAATCGCAGGATTCTTCTGTGATCAGGGATGTTAAAACCGCCTGCATGCAGGCCTGCTCTACAGGGGCCATTGTATTTGGCAATGTAAATGATAAGGAAAGTAAGGTATATAAAATTCGTACGCAGGAACAAAATCATCGGGCATACTATGCATTAGAACAGTTGCATGTGCTGCCCAATATCAGTTACCTTGCTAAAATAAGAAACACGGGCAGACCGGTAGGGGTGAAAGATGAATTTGCGGAAAAGAAAGCCGCCGCTCATGAGGCACATCATTGAGATAAGTATATGAATATATAAGAAACATCGAATAAAGGCAGATCTGAATTCTCAACATTAATATGCAAACTCCTGTTGCGGGCTTGCAGGATAAAATTAATTAGTAAATGAGTTTGACTAAATACGAATCTTTCGTCAGGGAACCATTGGTAGATGGAGACAAAACCTACAACAGGGTTACGGAAGATATTGTGTATACTATTGAAACCAAGCCTACCCGTTTATGGTATATCGGATTAAGTATATCACTGGCTTTGCTGCTGTTTGGTGTTTATTCCATATACCGCGAAGTAACTTATGGTGTTGGTCAGTGGAACCTGGGCAAAACCGTTGGCTGGGGCTGGGATATTACCAACTTTGTATGGTGGATCGGTATTGGTCACGCCGGTACGCTTATCTCCGCTATCCTTTTACTGTTCCGGCAGGGATGGAGAACAGGGGTAAACCGCGCCGCGGAAGCCATGACGATTTTTGCGGTGATGGCCGCAGGTCAGTTTCCTATCTGGCACATGGGCAGAGTGTGGCTCGCATTTTTTGTAATGCCTTATCCCAACAGCCGTGGTCCCTTATGGCCTAACTTTAACTCGCCGTTATTGTGGGACGTGTTTGCCATATCAACCTACTTTACGCTTTCGCTGTTATTCTGGTATTCGGGTTTAATACCCGATGTGGCAACACTGCGCGACCGCGCTAAAACCAAGTTCAGAAAATTATTCTATGGTATAGCGTCATTTGGATGGACAGGTTCTACCAAACACTGGCAGCGTCATGAAAGCCTTTCACTGGTACTGGCCGGATTGTGTACGCCGCTGGTATTATCCGTACATACCATAGTATCTTTCGACTTTGCTACTTCAATCGTTCCGGGCTGGCATACTACTATATTTCCTCCTTATTTTGTGGCTGGTGCGGTATTCTCGGGTTTTGCTATGGTACAAACACTGATGCTGATCACCCGTAAGGTAATGAACCTGCAGGATTATATTACTTTGGGGCATATTGAAGCCATGAATAAAGTAATTGTGCTAACAGGTTCTATTGTGGGCTGTGCGTATCTTACTGAACTGTTCATGGCCTGGTACGGTGCAAACATGTATGAATATGATGCGTTTTTCAGGTATCGCCTGGCGGGACCCTATGGCTGGAGCTACTGGATTATGATGACCTGTAATGTGGTGTCTCCGCAGTTGTTCTGGTTTAAAAAACTGAGAAGGAATATTGAGTTTACTTTTATAATGAGTGTGGTGGTAAATGTAGGTATGTGGTTTGAGCGGTTTGTAATTATCGTTACCTCCATTTTCCGCGATTACCTTCCTTCATCCTGGTCGCTGTACTACCGTCCCAGCATTTTTGAAATTGGATTTTATCTGGGCACTTTCGGGCTGTTCTTTACCTGTTATTTCCTGTTCTCAAAATATTTCCCTGTAATTGCTATTTGGGAAATCAAACATATTTTGAAAACAAGCGGTGAAAATTATAAAGCTAAAATGGAAGATCTTGAGAAAATAAGTGCGGATGAATTTTACGCTAAAACACATCAGCATTGAGGTTAACTTATAAGCTACTTCTGAAACTGATATTTTGAACACAGATTTATTCACCTTAAAAAACCCGTTGGTTTAAGGTTATGACAATAAAAAAATTTGTAGTAGGATGTTTTGATGATGAAAATATACTGTTTCCCGCGGTAAAAAAAGTGCGTAAAGCAGGATATAAAATTCATGATGTATATACCCCTTTCCCTTTGCACGGACTGGACAAAGAATTGGGTATGAGGGATACGAGCCTGCATACGGTAGGGTTTATATATGCATTAACCGGGCTTACTACCGCATTGGGCTTTATAAGCTGGATATTAACCAAAGACTGGGTGCAGAACTATGGTGGTAAACCTCATTTTTCCCTTGCCGCATGGATACCTATTATGTTTGAGCTTACGGTTTTATTTTCCGGGGTAGGAATGACCCTTACTTTTTGTTATCTCTGCCAATTGGCGCCGTTTGTAAAAAAGCATCATTTTCATCCCAGGGCAACAGACGACCAGTTTGTGATGGTTATTGAATGCACATCCAACACCAATGTGCAGGAGGCTGAAAATTTTCTGGCAGCAGCAGGTGCAAAAGAAGTTAATGTGCAAATGGCAGAAACCGGCTGGTGGCTGGGTCGCTACGACATGAACAAAAAATTATTTGATAATACAACCGAAACAGTAACGGCTTAAAGCAGGAAAGACAAACTTATTTCCGGATGAAACAAAGCATGAGAAATTGCTCTTTAAATGAAAACATGTATATGCTGTTTTCCAACAGACATCCGGCAATATAAAAAACATAGAAATATACGAATGAAAAAGATACCAGTTATATCATGCGCTTTTATGGTGGCAGTAATGGCTGTGGCAAGTTGCAGTAATAAAAAGCCCGGCATCAATTACATGCCCGACATGGCATACAGCCGCGCATATGAAACCAATTCGGAAAATGATATTTTTCCGGATAAGCAAACCAACCGCACGCCCGTTGAAGGAACCATAACCAGGGACCAGTTACTGCCTTTTCGCATTGAAAAGGATGGTGGGAGTGATACCACTAATTTTGCGAAAGCCAGAATGGTGCAAAATCCTTTGCGGACGCTGAATGCTGCAGACCTGAAAGAAGCAGAAAGATTGTATTTAATTTACTGCGGCATATGCCATGGTCCTAAATTAGACGGGAACGGTCCATTGTGGAAGGATGGTGACGGCCCTTTTCCCGCGGCGCCGAAAAATCTTTTGGATCCCACCATTGTCAGCCAGGGCGACGGGCAGATCTTTTATACCATCACTTATGGAAAAAATATGATGGGCAGCTATGCTTCCCAGTTAAATCCAAAACAGCGTTGGATGGTAATAGATTATATAAGAGAAAAGCAGGGCGTTAAAAAAACTACAACTACCGCTGCGGCAGATAGCAGCAGCACGGTAAAATAAAAACTGATTGAGCATTAAAAAATTCATTGAAGAATGATTAAGCAACAATTTGAAGCTCCGGCCAAATACAAGAAATGGACATATGGCTTACTGGCTGTTGGCCTGGTAGCATTTTTGGCTGGTTTTTTCTTTCTTGGCCTAAGTAAAGATGAGCATGACCAAACCCGGTTTTGGGCAGGACTTTTACAAAACAGTCTTTACTTTCTTATGATCTGCAATGCCTGTATGTTTTTCATATGTATCAATATACTTGGCCACAGTAGCTGGCAAACCACTTTCAGGAGAATACCGGAAGCGATAGCTGCGGTAGTTCCCGTTTTTGCCGTAGTATCAATGCTCGTATTTATTGCCATTGTTGTGGGCGATCAGCATCATATTTATCACTGGCTTGATAAAGATGCAGTGGCAAGCGATAAAATCCTTAGCTGGAAGAAAGGATTTCTTAATCCTACTTTCTTTTTTGTATGGACTGTCATCACTTTAGTCGTATGGATATTGGTAGGCAGAAAGATTAAACAGTTGTCATTGAGGGCAGATGAAGGTGAAATAACAGGTGAGGAAGCCCGGCAGTATATTTGGAACAATACGGTATGGGCCGGCATATTCATTGTGTTTTTCGCCTTAACTACCGGGTCAACCATTCCCTGGTTATGGCTTATGAGCATTGACGCGCATTGGTATTCGACTATGTATAGCTGGTACACTTTTATGAGCAGTTTTGTGGGTGGACTGGCATTGATAGCATTGTTTGTTATTTTCCTGAAAAACCAGGGTTACCTGGAACATACAACCAGTGAGCAACTGCATGACATCGGGAAATACATTTTTGCATTCTCCATATTCTGGGCTTATCTCTGGTTTTCACAGTTTATGCTGATATGGTATGCTAATATACCGGAGGAAACGATTTATTTTAAACCAAGGCTGCAGGGAGTGTATAAGGGCATATTCTGGTTTAACTTTATCGTTAATTTCATAGCGCCTATACTCATATTAATGACAAGAGGGTCTAAACGTAATTATGCTATTATGACATTTATGGCAATGGCTCTTGTTTTGGGTCACTGGCTTGATTTTTACCAGATGGTAATGCCGGGAGCCATGGGTGATCATTTTAGCCTGGGCTGGTACGAATGGGGTATGCTGGCCTTTTTTAGCGGTATGCTGATGTTCTTTACCGGAAGGGCTTTAGCCAAAGCACCTTTGGTGCCGAAATATCATCCTTATCTTAAAGAAAGTTTGATCCATCATACGTAAAGTAAAGTGCTGAAAGACACCCATTATTCAAGAATAATTTTTATATAAAATGACTTCCACCGAGTATTTTATTATCATAATAGTTGTATTGGTATTCATCGTTGTCTTTCAAATTGCAAAGGCCAGTGAGTATGTATCTGTTTTAAAAGGCGAGAAAAAAGCCTTTGAGCAAAATAATCGTATCAATGGATTTTTGATGCTGGTGTTTTTGGTAACAGGACTTGCGGCAGCCTGGTGGTGCAATAAGGTTTTGTATAAGAAAACATTGATGGGGGTGCCTTCCGCATCCGATCATGGTGAAAATATTGATACCATGATGTGGATCACCCTGGCTATCATTGGTTTTGTATTTGTTATTACCCAGGTATTGCTTTTTTGGTTTGCATACCGGTACCAGGCTTCTGAAAAAAGAAAGGTATTGTATTATCCGCACAACAATAAGCTGGAATTATTATGGACGGCGGTACCTGCTATTGCATTAACTGTATTGGTTGCTTTTGGATTGTACTATTGGTTTAAGATAACAGGAGATGCGCCTAAAACGGCTATGGAAGTTGAAATTACAGGTCACCAGTTTGGATGGGAATACCGCTATCCCGGAAAAGACAATGTTTTAGGCCGGCAGAATTATAAATTGGTAGATCCCTCTAAAAATAATCCGCTGGGACAGGATTGGAATGATGCGGCCAATCATGACGATCTTCATCCATCGGAAATGCATTTGATCGTTAACAAGCCTGTTAAATTGGTCATCCGTTCGCAGGATGTTATTCATGATGTAGGATTACCTCATTTCCGGATGAAGATGGATGCTGTGCCCGGCACGCCAACTACTATGTGGTTTACGCCAAAGTATACTACAGCCGAGATGAAAAAAATAACAGGTAATGAAAATTTTGTGTACGAAATTGCCTGTGATCAGGTGTGCGGGGTTGGGCACTATTCTATGCGGGGTGTGATTGTTGTTGATACACAGGAAGAATACGATAAATGGCTCGCAAGCCAGAAACCACAATTTCTTACCGCGCACCCGGATGGAGTTCCTCCAGCGGCAAAATCTGCCGCGGCAGAAGCTACCGGTACACAGACACCGGAAGGAAAACCTGTGGCACAGGCCGAAGAGCATTGATTTTGATTTGTAAACAGGACATTGTTGATTTGTAAAATATTTTTGTAATGAGTAACGAAGCTGTAATCCAACCTGGTGTTATCTCTCACGAGGTGCATGAACATCATGGTGAGCACCATCATCACGAAACATTTATATCCAAATATGTATTTAGCCAGGATCACAAAATGATCGCCAAACAATTTCTTATAACGGGTATGATTTGGGCGATCATTGGAGGGCTGATGTCGGTATTATTCCGGATTCAATTGGGATATCCGGAAGCAACCTTGCCCTGGCTGGAAGATATTTTCGGGCATTGGGCACGGGGCGGGAAAATATCTCCTGAATTTTATTACGCTTTGGGTACCATGCATGGTACCATATTGATATTTTTTGTGCTTACTGCAGGATTAAGCGGCACTTTCGCCAATTTGCTCATTCCCTTCCAGGTGGGCGCCAGGGATATGGCTTCGCCATTTATGAATATGCTTTCGTACTGGTTTTTTTTATTGGCCAGTATAATTATGATGTCTTCTTTGTTTGTGCAAACAGGTCCTGCTGCCGGCGGATGGACGGTATACCCTCCTTTAAGTGCATTGGGAGATGCATCCCAGGGATCTAAAATAGGAATGGATCTGTGGCTCATTAGTATGGCCATGTTTGTGGTATCGCAATTACTGGGCGGACTTAACTATGTTTCTACTATCCTTAATATGCGTACTAAGGGAATGACCATGACACGTTTGCCACTAACCATATGGGCAATTTTCTTTACAGCAGTATTGGGCTTGCTCTCATTTCCTGTTCTTTTATCAGGATTCATTCTGTTGCTGTTTGATCGTCACTTAGGTACGAGTTTTTATTTATCGGATATCGTGATTGCCGGAAAAATTTTACCTAATGAAGGTGGAAGCCCAATTTTATACCAGCACCTGTTTTGGTTCCTTGGTCACCCCGAAGTGTATATTATTATATTGCCCACCATGGGACTGGTTTCCGAGGTGATGTCTATCAATGCCCGAAAACCCATTTTTGGGTATATGGCCATGGTCGCCTCTTTATTCGCCATCGCCGTGCTGTCATTCCTGGTATGGGCGCACCATATGTTTGTAACCGGGTTGAATCCTTTTCTGGGTTCTGTTTTTGTGTTGCTTACTTTGCTGATTGCCGTACCTTCTGCTATAAAGGTATTTAACTGGCTTACTACACTCTGGCGGGGCAATATCCGGTTTACCCCGGGTATGATGTTTTGTATTGGGTTTGTCAGCACTTTTATTTCAGGCGGGTTAACTGGTATTTATGTTGGCAACTCTACGCTCGATATACATGTACATGATACATATTTTATAATAGCGCATTTTCATATTGTAATGGGGGTTTCCGCCTTCATGGGAATGTTTGCCGGAATTTATCACTGGTTCCCCAAAATGTATGGCAGGTATATGAACAACACGCTGGGCTATATCCATTTTTGGATAACACTGGCATGTGCTTATATTATATTTTGGCCAATGCACTACGAAGGGTTTGCAGGTATGCCACGCCGTTACTATAGCTACGAAAACTGGGAATCGTTTAAGCAATTTGCGGAACTGAACCGTGTCATTAGTTTTGCTGCTATACTGTCTTTCCTGGTGCAGTTGTTGTTTTTGTTTAATTTCTTCTATTCTATTTTTAAAGGAAGAAAGGTTACTACAAAAAATCCATGGGGAGCCAATACGCTTGAATGGACAACACCTATTAATCCCGGACATGGCAACTGGCCGGGTGAAATTCCTGAAGTGCACCGCTGGCCCTATGATTATGGTAAGGATGGCGTAGATTTTATTCCGCAAACCGAGCCGGTAACGAAAGATGAGTCGAAGCATTAATGATTTCCGCAAAGCGGGGTAATACAGCTCTTTGCGCTGATAAAACAGAGATTTTTGAAGGTAAGGGATACATACGATGGGGTACAGCAATCAGCTTCTTTTATGGTAATTGACAAGCTCAAAGACTATATGCTACTGATAAAGTTCACCCTGAGTTTTACAGTAGTATTTTCTTGTGTGATCAGTTATTTACTGGCGCCGGATATTACGTTCAGTTTTTTGTCAGTTCTTTTATTATTTATAGGTGGATTGCTGATAACGGGGTCGGCCAACGCTATTAACCAGGTAACAGAGAAAGATACAGATGCATTGATGAAGCGCACAGCGAAGCGTCCGGTTGCCAATGGTAAAATGAGCGTTTCTGAAGCTTCAGCCTTTGCCGCTGTGGCTGGCATCGCAGGCATATTGATAGTGGGTTATTGGTTTAACTGGACGGCGGCTATGCTGGGATTGTTCAGCCTGTTCCTGTACGGATTTGTATATACGCCTTTAAAAAAGGTGCATTCCGTTTCTGTACTGGTAGGCGCCATTCCGGGAGCATTGCCCTGTTTGATCGGCTGGGTGGCGGGTACGGATGAATTGAGTGCCGGCGGATGGGCTTTATTTGCAATCCAGTTTTTTTGGCAATTCCCGCATTTTTGGGCAATTGCATGGGTAGCGCATAAAGATTACAGCAGGGCAGGGTTTAAGCTGATGCCCTCCGATGCAGGGCCAACAAAATATTCGGCTATCCAGGCCATTATCTATTCGCTTTTAATGATACCGGTAGGTATAATTCCCTACCTGATACATATGAGCGGACAAGTTAGCCTGGTTATTATATTAGCGGCCAATTTATTTATGGTATGGCAAAGCATGCGTTTATACAGGGAAATGAATGTACAGGCCGCCAGAAGAGTAATGTTTAGTTCTTATATTTATTTACCGGTAGTGCTTTTAAGCCTGCTTGCCGACAAAGTAGCAGGCGTATAAATGAAACAAGTTCTAATGATAGAAATGATGAGTGCGCAGCAAAAAAGAATACATCCGTACAAGTTTAACATGTGGCTGGGCCTTGCAGGTATAATTATGATGTTTGCCGGGCTTACCAGCGCTTATATTGTAAAACGCAGTCAGCCGGGGTGGGAAAGTTTTACGTTGCCAGGCATATTTTCATACTCTACTTTGGTTATACTGGTTAGCAGCGTAGCCATACAAGTGGCCTTGAGGGCGTTCAAAGCGCACCAGATGGGTAAATACAGATTGTTCCTTGCTATAACTGCTGTTTTGGGTATCCTGTTCAGTATATTACAGGTGAGCGGATTTTACCGGTTTGAGGAAATGGGTATGAAAATGATTGGTATAGGTTCCAATCCGGCCTATTCCTTTGTACTGGCTATAGCCGGGTTACATATTGTGCATGTATTGGGTGGTGTGGTTGCCTTAGGGATTGTTTTTTTTAAAGCATTTAGTACAAAAAAACGTAATTATGATAGTACACCCGTGGAAATAGTAGCTACCTACTGGCATTTCGTAGATATTCTTTGGGTTTACATTTTTGTATTTTTTCATTTATTGCACTAACGGGAACAAAATTGAGCATTAATAAAATTTAAATTGCATGTCAACACACATACCGGCCGGATATAAATGGTGGACGGGGGGGAAAAGCCCTTATAATGTAAGCTATGGAAAACTGATGATGTGGATTTTCCTGATGAGTGACACATTTACTTTCGGCGCATTGCTTATTTCTTATGGCACTATCCGGGTAAGCCATAATTACTGGCCCGACCCCAATCATGTATTTAATACATTCCCTCTGATGGGGGATGCCAACCTGCCGCTTGCATTTGTGAGTTTGATGACCTTTATCCTGATCATGAGTTCCGTTACCATGGTGCTTGCCGTGCATGAAGGACATAAGAGAAATAAGAAAGGGGTTGAGAAATGGTTGCTCTGGACAATTTTGGGAGGCTTTATGTTTTTGGGTTGCCAGGCATGGGAATGGACACACCTGATTACCCACACACATCCGGTTTTAATTGACGGACAGATACAGGAAATAGGCGCTACCATAACACAAAACCACTTTGGCCCTGCCGTTCCTGGACTTATGCATGATGGCCACCAGGTTCATTTGCCCGGACCTCCCGGCTTTGGAAACTTCTTTTTTGGTATAACAGGTTTCCATGGATTTCACGTATTTACGGGAGTAATGTTTAATATACTCATGTATTTCTGGACGCTCAACGGACGTTTCGAACGCCTGGGTCATTATGAGATGGTGGAAAAAGTTGGTTTGTACTGGCACTTTGTAGACCTGGTATGGGTATTTGTATTTCTTTGTTTTTATCTTATTTAACCGATTTATTGTATTAAAAGCATATGCAACACATGGAACATGCAACGCAACACATGGCGGGATCACCCGAAATAACTTTTCAGCACGAGCCTGCGCCCAATACAAAAAGGATTTGGAAGACCTTTTGGATACTGCTTGTCCTTACTATAGCTGAGCTTGCACTGGGCTTATCTCATTATGCCTTTCATATGGAAGGATGGGTATTGCTGTTTTTAAAGGGAGGCATGATTATTCTTTCCCTGTGTAAGGCAATTTATATTGTTTCTATCTTCATGCACCTTGGCGATGAAGTAAGAAACCTTAAACTTACAGTATTGGTGCCGCTGCTGCTTTTTGTATGGTTTATTCTTGCTTTTTTATGGGATGGTGTAGCATATAAAAATTTACGCAACAAGTTTGATGTACCTGCTCCCACGGAGCAGGTAGCACCTCATGATGTTCAGAAACCCGGAACATTAGATTAAATAGTTCGAATCACTTTCAACCATCGCTCAACCGGGCGATGGTTTTTTTGTAGATTTAGATAAAATCTTTTGTGATGCAAAAAGTGCTCTTTCTGCTGTTGAGCGGGTTGCTGCTGAACTGTTCTTCTACCAGGCAAATAGAAAAGCGCTATACGGCCGATGATCAAACTGTTTTTGCATTGCTGGAACGGTTAAAAAAGAACGCAGATGATGCCGAAGCCGCTAATCTGCTTCCGGAAGCGTACAAACAGGCTGCTGAAGCCCGAAAAAATATCAATAGCAATGCTTACAACACATTGAGTTCGGGCGACCGGTGGATGGAAATCGCTAAACAACTCCAGGTTGCAGAGCAAATGTACAGCCAGATTAAAGCGACTCCCGCGGCTGCTAAATTAATTCCCAACCCATGGGATCCTTCCATTAAAATACAGGAAGCGAAACAAAAAGCTGCGGAAGAATATTATAACCAGGGACTGCACTACTTATCGTATAACAACCGTCCTTACGGACAGAAAGCCTATGAAATGTTCGTTAAGGCAAACAAGGCATATCCTCGTTACCGCGATGTAGAGCGCCTTATGCAACAGGCGCAGGAACTGGCTACAATTAAAGTAGTGGTACAACCCGTGGATTATTATAATAATAACTGGAGCTACTGGGGATTCAATAACGATTACCTGCAGTATACAATGGTTCGCGATCTCAATAACGCATCTTATAATAATACCCGTTTCTATACCAACAGGGAAGCTGAAGCTAACGCTATAAAGGCAGACAGGGTAGTGGAACTGAATTTTAATGATTTGTATGTAGGCAATCTATATACCGACCGGTATACTATACAGCGTTCTAAAAAAATAGAGATAGGACAAACGCGGTCTGTTCCGGCAAAACCCGTTTACAAAACAATTACTGCCACCGTGCATGTTACCCGCAGCATATTGCAAAGCCGGGCTTCATTGGATTGTCGCATTTATGATTGGGTGAGCGGCCGTAATATATTGTCGGATCGTTTTCACGATAATTATACATGGCGGCATGAAGCGGCGCGCTATACAGGTGACAAGCGGGCTTTGGAAGCTTCGGACTGGAGCCTCATCAATAACTCAAGCCCCATTCGCCCGCCTTCGAGGGAGGCGCTGGCAGAAAGGCTGGTGAATAATTGTTATAATCAATTGCTGAACCGGATCCGGAGCGGGGTGAGTTTCTAAATCCGCATCTTATTGGGTTAAAAGTTAATGCTTCTTTTTCTCGCTACCACATTCCATTCGGTGGCGATTTTTTTATTTTCAACTACATAAGCCTTATCGTACAAAGCAACGGTAGGGCATATATGTACGGGAACACCGTATAGTATATCACCGGTATGATATTGAGCGGCGTCTGCCACACGCAATACCAAATGCTCCTCGCTTTGTCCTGTCGGCGTTACATCCGGGGCATTTAAAAAATGAACCCGCGGCAAAGGATTTTCTGCAGCAACCGATTTATGCCCCAGGTCGGTGCAAATGGTATGCTCATCTACTATGGAAATTACTCTTGTAATAACGAGCGCCGCATACTCAAAAGGCTCATCGGGAAAAGAATGTTTATACCCCCAGTCAGTAAAAACAAAAGTACCGGGGCTGCATTCAACATGTTGCCGGTGGGCGTGTGTTGGAAACGTAGGTGTGCCACCCATTACTATTTTTAAAGTGTGCTGATGCGCTTCTTCTATCTTTTGATGTAATGTAGCTACCTGCTGAAATCCCTCATCACTTTTTTGTTGCCGTAAAGTTGTATCCGTATCACGTATATGACCATCATAGCCGTGCAAACCAACCAGTTGTATATTCTTCAATGACAGGATGAGACCAACAAGCGGTAAAGCTTTTTCCGGCACAATACCGGTTCTGTTCATTCCAGTATTCAGGTCAATAAAAACATTTATTACAATGCCCTGCGCCTCGGCCACATTGTTAATGTGTATTGTAGTTGCTTCATTGTCTGTTAAACATGCAAAATGAACGGAGGGATATGCTTTAATAAGATTAGCGAATCGTTTTGCTTTAGGTCCAACAGGCTGGTAAGCCAGCAATACATCCGGCGCCCCTACAGTTGCCAGCATTTCGGCTTCTGCAATAGTGGCGCATTTGAATTTGGTTACGCCTTCTTCCAGCATCATGCTGCACACTTCAGCCATTTTATTGGTTTTAACATGCGGGCGCAGTATGCGCACATCCTTTACCATGCTTTTTAGCAAACGAATATTTTCTTTTACCCGGTCTTTATACAGCAGCAATGCAGGAGAATCAATACTGTCAGCATCATCAACTGTATACCATTCATTTGTTGAACGAACATTATCAACCATAACCTTTTATTTTATCATGCCAATTCAAATATTGCTTCTATCTCAACGGGTATATTACCCGGTAAGGAGCCCATACCTACCGCGCTGCGAACGCCTACGCCATTTTCTTCTCCCCATATAGAGGCAAACAATTCACTGCAACCATTAATCACATAGGGGTGTTTTTCAAATTCAGGTGTGCAATTTACCATGCCCAGCACTTTAATAACCCGCTTAATATTGTCGAGGCTTCCAATATGTGCTCTTATAGTTGCCAGCATGGTTAGCCCTACCTGCTTTGCAGCCAGTTTACCCTGTTCCTCATCCATATCCTTTCCAATACTTCCTTTTATAAGGGTTTGGTCTTCCTGCACAGGACCATGTCCTGAAAGATAGAGATGATTGCCGTCTATGAGGCAGGGTTTGTAAACGCCCATTGGTTTTGGCGCAGGTGGTAGCGTTAGTCCTAAACGAACCAGTCTTTCTTCGGCAGTTCCGTCTTGCATATAATAAAATTTAGTTTACAAATATAATTCAACAGTTACATGTTACCGGTAAGGTATAAATCTTTTGTACATTTATATGCCATTTCATTTTTGAATGACAAAAAATATTTTTATGTACCACCGGTTTTTTAATACTAAAAAGATATTCCTGGCGGCAGCGCTGTTCATTATTATTTTGCCCGTTTTTTCGCAGGAGATTGGCGTGCAGTTGTACAGTTTTCGAAAACAACTGCCCGGTGATGTGCCCGGTATGCTGGAGAAAATAAGTAAAATGGGTATTAAAGAGTTGGAAGGCGGTGACAGCTATGGATTGCCGGTAGATGAATTTAAATCCCTGTTGAAGAAAAATAACCTGGAGATGATTAGTGTGGGCGCCGATTTTCAGCAACTGGCCAAAAATCCGCAGGCATCTGTGGATCTCGCCAAAACCTATGGTGCAAAATATGTGGTTGTATTCTGGATTCCGCATACAGATGCTTTTACAATTGATGACGCTAAAAATGCAGTTGCTGTATTTAATACCGCCGGAAAGCTATTGAAAGAGAATGGTATTACTTTATGCTATCATGCGCATGGATATGAATTTGGAGCTTACGGTGAGGGTACATTGTTTGATTACATGGCACAAAACATGAATGCCTCCTATGCCAATTTTGAAATGGATGTATTCTGGGTAAAGCACCCCGGGCAGGATCCGGTAGCATTGCTTAAAAAATATCCCAAACGTTTTCCTTTAATGCATCTTAAAGACAGAAAGACTGGAACAGAAGGCAACCAGAAAGGGGAGGCCGATGTAGAATCCAATGTAGTGCTGGGTTCGGGCGATGTGGGCATTGCTGCCATAATGAAGGCGGCAAAGAAAGCCGGCGTAAAGCACTATTTTATCGAAGACGAATCCTCCCGCTCGGTAGAACAGGTGCCACTCAGCCTTGCTTACCTGAAGCTGCTGAAATAATAATGCTTTGAAAAAAATACACCGCGAAGAATCGCGGTGTCTGATATATACTTAAAACTCCAAAACGTCTCTTTAAATATTTTTACGGTGATTAGCATTAGTAATGAAAAGAATTTATTCGGAAAGCTTGCCGTATTGTGTTTCCTTTTTTTTCATTTTTAGTTTGGTCATAACCAATGCTCCTATTTTTTCTCCCTGCATTACGGCTACGTCTACCGAATTCCGGTAATGTATTCCACCATAAAAACGACTGATCCCCGCTTCTGTTGCTGCTTCCCGCGGCGACTTAAAATCTCTGTCTGGCCAGCCCCACGCCCTTTCTGTGGTGTCCCTGAAGGGTGTGTCTTCGCCATAAATAGAAGTAAGTACCGAAGCGGCAGCGGTAGAAATAATGGCATGGCCGCTGGTATATTCAGGAAAAGGCGGTGTTTGTAATTCCGGTTTCCAGTCTTCATCAATATACTTATTGATATAGGTTTCCGGCCGAATAACATTCCATCCGAATTTCATATCCCAGCATGAGATAAAAGCATCCATAACGGCAAATGAAACAGCAGTATAATTGTATATTGTTTCATCAAAATCTGAATTTTTATTTTTTGCGATAATGCCGGTAATGCCCATCCAATGGCCGCCCGGCGTCATGGCTTTGGTAGCAAACATTACATGCCCTGCTACATTCATTTTAAATCCATTGCAATCCCAGAAATCTGCAATGGCTTTTTGTTCAGGACTAAGGTTTTTTCCTGTGAGATATACTTCATTCACCATTTTATAAAAAGTACTGTTGCTGTCTTTGCTGAAAGCGGGGGGTGGAGACGCCATAAATTGATTGGCACTGTCCATAACGATCGTTCTTATGGTTGCCCAATGCGGCTCCACTGCCTGGAAATAACCCGGTGGTGTGGGTACCCATTTACCTTCATCATCGGGCACAGTATATTTTGCTGCAGAGCGGGTTTGGGCATAATTATCTTCTTTACTCCATAGCAATACATGTTTTGCAACGGTATCTGCATATTTTACAGAATTATTATACACATCTTCGGGCATGCCATGATCTTTTGCCAGTTGCTGTAGTGAATCTATGATGGCGGCAGTGGTCTCTTTTGAAAAAGTCAGCGTTTCTCCTATCTGCATCAGCGCAAGCGTAGCGGCAAACTGGTATTGAACAGGGGCGCCGACAGGTGGCGATGGTACATTTTCCCAGTCTTTCAGTTGTCCGTTGAGCGATGTGTATTTTGTATTGCCATGCGCCATTACTTCATAGGCCGCCAGGTGTGCGTAAGCATATATCCTGCTCGCCACGGGTGGCGAAAAAATATCATAGGTAATTACTTCTGTCAACTGGTTGGTTACGTGGCTATATAGCAAGGGGTTACTGAATACAGCTTCATAATCATTTTTAGTATTGCATGCACTAAAAAAGAGGGCTGATACCGCTATAGAATAAATAAATTTTTTCATATCGTATTAAACCGGCTATGCCTTATTATGGCGTTGATAAATCACGTGATGTGAATGACAGGATACCCAGATTCTTTTATAGAGCCTGAATGTTATATCAATTCACTACTTATGTTTGTTCATTTTCAAAAGGGAAATGAACAATAGAAAATAAAGGAGAACTATCCTGTTAGTGGAATATCGTTACAATAATTGTTTGCTGCAATTTGTCGGGCAGCAAATTTTTGTTTAACAGGAAATGGTTTGTAAATCGGGGGGCTGCCAGGGAGAGCTGACAGAGATGGAAAGAAGCGGGCTTGCGCTTGCACCAATACAATAAGAGATAACATTGCTTATTGCGGCAATTACCCAGTCTTCGGTTTGCTGGCCAATATAATCACCGGCGGAAAATTGAAATGACAGGGGAGGATGAGATGATTTTGCATTGCCGGCATCTTTCTGAAGATCATTAACCAAACTGAAAAATTCATCACGGGCTGTGCTGATCTTTGTTTTTATTTCATCAGGAATGCAAAGCAGCACCAGCGAGTCGTTAAATATTTTCCGTTTTACGTATTTGTAATGCACGCCATCAATATCTATCTCGCCGTCATACCTTTCAAAATCATTCCAGTTGCTGTGATAAGGCAGGTGGATGGGAATTTTTACTTCTACCAGGTCTTCATCATTATATTGCTGCTGGTCTAATTTTACTTCCAGCTTTGTATTTTCCTGCACTTCCCAGTATTGCAACAGGGCCCTGTAACCAACAAGGTTAAAGAGAAAGATCAAAATCAGGGATATAGCAGTTAACCGGCGCAAAATGAATTCAATTGTCTTTTAATGCATGTAAAAGCAATTGCAATATAAATCTATTTCATTAAAAAAGGAACAATTTTATATAACATGCTTTCCGATTAGTGCTGTGTTAAACGTGAGAAGTAAGGGGTAGTGAATGGTGAGAAGTGAATAGTGAGAGGTGTGATTCACTATTCACCTCTATCCTCCAGCATAATTTGCCTGACTTAACATGAGTAGTTTTTATTTAGCCGCAATTACACTGATCTCCACATTCACGTTTTTGGGTAATCCCTTAACCGCTACTGTTTCCCTTGCCGGAAAGTTGTCCGAAAAATATTTTCCGTACACCTCGTTTACTATGGTAAACAGGCTCATATCCGATAGAAAGATCGTTGTTTTTATTACATGGTTAAAGCTTAGCCCGGCCTCACTCAGAATGGCTTCTATGTTTTGCATTACCTGTGTTGTTTCGGCTATAGCGTCTGTTGCTTCAATATTTCCTGTATGTGGATTAATAGCTATTTGCCCCGAAACAAATAATAAGTTGCCCGCCATTACCGACTGGCTGTAAGGCCCGATGGGAGCAGGTGCATTTTGAGTGTTGATGACCTTTTTGTCCATAGTATAATTGTAAGAATGATAAAATGGCAAAGTTACCCAATATAGCAATACTTGCCGGTTTGAGATGGATTCAGGGTGCAGGTTACAAGTTGCAGGTTTCAGGGAAACAAGGTACGAAGCATCTGTATTTATTTAGTTTTGTGATTTGTTTCCTGGTTCTTTGTACTCCCTCCGGATTTTGTTCCGCAAGTGCGGGGCTGGCTTCGGACTTTTAAATTTATTTTTGATAAACGCTAAAAAACTGAATTAAATGGCGCTTCTCTTACACATTGATACAGCATTGGAAAAAGCTTTTGTAGGACTGTCCCGCAATGGGGTATTGTTAATGGAGCTTGAAAATGCGGTGCAGTATGATCATGCCACTTTTGTGCAACCTGCTATCCGGCACATCCTGGATAAATGCAGTTTTTCAATGAATGATATTGATGCAGTAGGTGTAACAACAGGCCCGGGTTCTTACACGGGGTTACGTGTAGGTATGGCCAGCGCCAAAGGAATATGTTATGCGTTGAACAAACCATTAGTAGCAGTAACTACGCTTGAAGCAATGGCGGCTGCAGCTATTGAAGCATTTCCCGGCTTTGATGCTTACTGCCCGATGATTGATGCCCGGCGGAATGAAGTGTATGCAGCATTGTACGAACCGGCAATGAAAGTGGTATTTGCACCCCAAGCCGCAATACTTTCTGTAGATTTTTTTGCACAGGAACTGCAACATAAAAAAATTCTTTTTTTTGGAAGCGGCGCCTCTAAATGGAAGCAAATGGACGTTTTTAGCAACAATGCCTCTTTTGAAAAAGCAGCATATAATGGTAAACACTTAGTCAAACTTCTGCTTAAGTCCTTTAAAAACAATCTTTTTTGTAATCTTGCCTATACAGAGCCCTTATATATCAAAGATGTTCATTTTGCGGGGCCAAAAAAGCCGGAATAACCATCCATACAATTTTATTACTTTAACACAGTATGGAGGGCTTTATTTGTATTTTCGGTTATATCTTTGCACTTGATATATTAATGATTAAATTTTAAAGTTATTATTCCTATGACAGGCCTTACAAATCCATACACAATGGTGTTGAACGGATCAGCGCAAGAAAATGCATCCGAGTTAAGGATTGACTTCCTTAATGTTAAAAAAGCTGCGCTCATTCTGAGAGCGCTCAATCACAAGCTGAGACAGCAAATGATTCAGTTGCTGGATGAAAAACAAAAGATGACAGTTACTGAATTATACGTGCAGTTAAGGCTTGAGCAGTCAGTTGCGTCACAGCACCTGGCTATTTTGAGAAGAGCAGGTATGGTAAGTACTACCCGTGAGGGAAAGTTCATATACTACTCGGTAAACCATAAGCGCCTGGCCGAAATATACCATTTTGTAGAACAGCTATTAAGTTAATACTTACCGCTTTTTTATAAACGGTTGATGTATCATTATCATCAACCGTTTTTATTTAAACGCATTTTTAAGCATATGTCCGAAATGTTGTATCCCCATAGGCGTGCATTTACTGTCCGGCAATTAAAGGAATTATTGAAGGATAACGAACACACCGTTATTGTTGACACCAGGAGCGTTGCCGCTTTTACAGAAGGGTTTATACCAGGTTCTGTTTTTATAGGGTTGGAAGGCAACTTTGTAGAGTGGGCCGTTAACCTGCTGCCCACCAGTAAAACGATAGTTTTAGTTACTTCCACCGGAAAGGAAAAAGAATGTATCGAATTGCTGATAAATGCCGGGTTTAAGAATGTGGCTGGTTACCTGGATGGGGGATTTGAAGCATGGAAAGATGCAGATGGCGCAGTTGATCTGATCATTGATATTGACGCCGGTGAACTGGCAATGGATATACCTTTTGATGAAAATCTTGTAGTGGTTGATGTGCGCCGGCCGGTAGAATATGCAGAAGGTCATGTGCAGGATGCATTAAACCTTCCCTTAATTGATATGAAAGATCCTGGCAATATTGCCCGGCTTAATGAAAAAGATAACCTTTACCTGCATTGTGCACGGGGATACCGCAGCGTTATTGCTGCATCACTGCTCAAGCTACAGGGCTACAATAACCTGCGCAATATAACCGGTGGCTGGGAATCAATAAAGCATACCAAGGGCATTACCATTGTAAAAGATCCCGGGGCGTTGAATTAGGTTTCAGGTTTCAGGTTACAGGTTACAGGTTTCATGGAAACCCTGTAACTTGTACTCTGCAGCTTGCACCTTGTAACCTGCAACCTGCATCCTATTCCGTCCCCAGCCCGCCTTTGCCTTTGTATAGTTTTATTGGCCCGTCTAATTTTACTTCAAGCACTGTCATATAACCATCGGTAGCGGTTCCGGGAATTTCATCAATATATACTAAACCCGGCACCGGGCTCCACGAAATTTTGCCTACAATTTTATGGTTTAATGATTGATCTGCACCTACTACCCTAATGCTGTTGATGGTATTGTATAATCCCCTGATAACCAACTTACCCCTGTTAAGGGCAGGCACAAAAAGATAAAGGGTGGAAGAATCTTTGGAAATGGTACTTGGCCCGTAAAAATGGCCGGGAGGCAAACCGGCTTCTGTATTAAAAATAGCCTCGCCGTGTTTATGCGTCCATTTACCCAGTTCTTTTAATAAATGCACTTGTTCGGTGGGTATCCAGCCGTCTTCCCTTGGTCCAATATCAAACAGCAGGTTGCCTCCGTTGCTGATTACATCGGCAAAAATAGTGATCAGTTCATAGGGTGTTTTATAAGCGCTGTCATCAGGATGGTATCCCCAGTTATTGTTAGCGGTCATGCATAATTCCCATGGATTAAGGGACGGACGGGTAATGGGAAAATTTTGTTCGGGGGTTTCATAATCGCCGAAGCCGGTAAGTCGGCCGTTAATAATAGCGTTTGGATTATTTTTCAGGATCATGCTCCTAACTTTCTGCGCCTGCCATTCTGCCGCACTATGTTCCCAATCGCCATCAAACCAAAATAAATCGGGGTTAAATTTTGTACTCAGTTCCTGTATCTGTGCCTGGTAAAATGCCAGGTAACGATTCCATCTTGCGGAATCATCTTTTATCTTGTAGCGGCTGCTGTCTTTTAAAAATCCAGGATAATCCTGGTGACTCCAGTCTAATATGGAAAAATAAGCTCCTGTTTTAAGTCCCGCATTACGCAATGCGGCAAAAAAGGGTGTGATCACATCTTTTCTGGCAGGCGTTAATTTAGCTGTGCTCATATTATTGGCCCGGGTATCCCATAAAGCAATTCCATCATGATGTTTTGTAGTTATTACCGCATAGCGTGCGCCCGATTCTTTGATGAGCTGAGCCCATGCATCCGGGTTATAGTTTTTGGCAGTAAAACCATTCAATTGCTTCATATAGTCTGCATACGACATCTTTTTGTTATGAAATGACCAGCTTTCATCTACACCATTTACGGAATATATGCCCCAATGAATAAAAATACCCAGTTTGGCATCTTTAAACCATTGCATTTTAGCCTGATTGTCATTCGTATGGGTTTGACCGTGTAAATAAAAACCGGTGAGGAGCACAAGCATTGCAGAAAAAAGTAAACGCATTGGTGTTGATTTAATATTTGAAAATTACGATTAACCCACGCTGCAGCAAATATCTTCTTTTTGTGTGACGATTGGCATTAAAAACCAACTGGCGTTATGAATGGTCGTTTAGGGTGTTATCGGAATTGAATTAGCGCCCCGCAAAAACATGGGATGGAAAAACAATTAATCATTTAATTATGCCACCCCGGCTGGTGTCCTCACCACAGCCGTCAACTTAAATAAAAAGAGGCCCTGGTGGTGGTACGTGGAGACACGTACCACGGCAATTTCCCCGGCACATGTCTCCACGTGCCGGAAAAGTGAGATTGCAGCTTCCTCTTCTAAAAAACTTAAGTTGACGACCATAGTGTCCTCACCAACCGACCACCTATTTGAAGGGATATTATCGGCATTGAATTTAGCGCCCGGCAAAAAATGGGATAAAACATAATTAATCATTCAATTATTTTAAAAAAATAATGAAGACATTTTGTTTTTTTTAAAAAAGTTAGTTTACTTTAACATTTAATTTAAGAAATGTTAACCTTATTTTAATAAAAATGGCTGGCAAGACTCAATTATATAGGAAAAGAATAATAAATCATCTTTATTTTTCAAGAATGCTTTCCTGTGCAGAAGTGAGTGAGAAAATTGAAAAAAGCCTTTCGCTTACAACAAAAATATTAAATGAGCTGGTAGAAGATGGGTATGTGATCGAAACCGGGCATGCTCCCTCAAGCGGGGGCAGGCGGCCGCAGATGTATTCTCTTAAACCCGATATCATGTACACTGTATCGGTTGCCATGGATCAGTTTGTTACCCGCCTGGTGGTTATGGACATGCAAAACCAGCATATCGGAAAAATTGAAAGTATAGAACTGAACCTTGCCAGTAATCCCGGAGCCCTGGATATCATTACAGACAAAATCAACGAGGTAATTGACAAATCCGGGACACCAAAAAATAAAATTGCCGGTATCGGCATCAGCATGCCCGGGTTTATAGATGCAAAGGAAGGAATCAACTATTCGTTTCCTGGAAACCGGCAGGGTACAATCACAGCATTTATTGAAAACAGAACGGGTATCCCGGTTTTTATTGATAATGATTCGAGCCTTATTGCATTGGCTGAGCTAAAATTTGGAGCCGCCCGTAATAAAAAGAATGTAATGGTAATTAATGTGGGTTGGGGTATTGGACTGGGTATGATATTGAACAATGCATTATTCAGGGGCGATGACGGTTTTGCGGGTGAGTTTAGCCATATTCCCCTTTTTCAGAATGGCAAGCTATGCAGTTGTGGTAAAAGCGGTTGCCTTGAAACGGAAGCTGCATTAACCGCTGTAATTGAAAAAGCGCTGGAAGGACTGGCATCCGGAAGGACTTCGGTATTAAAAAAATCAGCATTGGAAGTCTCAAGTCCCGAAGATGCAGGCGATGCTATTATTGCTGCTGCGGCAAAAGGAGATCGTTTTGCTGTTGAACTGCTGTCTGAGGCGGGTTATAATATTGGCAGGGGCATTGCTATTTTAATTCACCTGTTAAATCCCGGGCTGGTAGTGCTAAGCGGAAGGGGATCCTCTTCGGGTAAAATATTGCAGGCCCCTATTCAACAGGCATTAAATGAACATTGTATTCCGCGGCTTGCAGCCAATACCGAAATTATCATATCCGACCTGGGGCATGAAGCCCAGCTCATAGGCAGCGCGGCCCTGGTAATGGAGAAATATGAGAAAGGAATAACACGTAAAAATAAAATTCAGGAAGCTGCCTGAGAAGAACCCTTAAACAAAATTTGCAACTAAAACTAAGAGTGATGAAATCAAATGTTATGCGCCTGTTTTTAATGCTTTTTACCGTATTAACGGGTATTACCGCTTTGGCGCAGGAGAGAAAAACGGTTTCCGGAACCGTATCCGATGAAAGTGGAGCAACTTTACAGGGTGTATCAGTTGCCGTAAAGGGAGCAAGCGCTATTGCAGCTACCGATGCCCGGGGGCATTTTAGTGTATCATTAACCGCATCTCAAAATGTGCTTGTATTTTCTTCTGTAGGATATGAAACTGCGGAAGTAACAGTCGGAACACAAACCACTTTATCTGTAATACTTAAACCGAGCATTAAAGAAAATGAAGCGGTAGTGGTTACAGCTTTAGGAGTTGTAAAACAAAAAAGACAATTAGGATTTTCAATAACGGATGTTAAAGGATCGGAATTGTCTAAAACTAACGAATTAAACCCCGTCAATGCATTACAGGGCAGAGTGGCAGGGGTACAAATTGACATGGGAGGCGCCGGCGGATTAATGGCGAATTCAAAAATTGTTATAAGGGGTAACTCAACATTAGGAAGAAATAATCAGCCCATCTTTGTAATTGATGGGGTGATTATGGATAATGATATTTTTAGTGGTACAGGCCGCGACTTTGGCAACGACCTCAAGAATTTGAATATGGATGACTTTGAAAGTGTATCCGTACTTAAAGGTTCTGCTGCTGCAGCTTTATATGGTACAAGAGCTATCAATGGCGTGATACTGATCACCAGTAAAAAAGGGAGAGCACGCAAAGGAATTGGCGTAAGTGTTAACCAATCTGTGAATATCGCACAGCCTTATGCTGGCCCGGATTTTCAGAATGAGTTTGGCGGCGGTACCGTAGGTGGATTTTTTACAGATAACAGAGATCCGAATTATAAATCAGACGAAGCATGGACAACCAAGGTATTTCCAACAGATCCTGTAAGTGGTCAGCCGTACATAGACAGGCAGATTAACCGGGAACTGGAAAACTGGGGACCCCGTATGTTAGGTCAGGATGTGAGAAATTATGACGGAACGATGACCAAATATCTGCCGCAACCCAATAACTTTTTAGATGCCTTTCAAAACGGCTTTGGTTACAATACCAATGTTGCTATTGATGGTGGTTCAGAGAAAACAACTTTCCGTTTATCCTACAACAGGAACCAGGCAGAGGGAATAGTGAGCAACAATAAATTTACTAAGAACGCCTTTGACTTGCGTGTTACGCATAAGTTTACTGATTTTCTTGATGTTGATGCAAGTGTGGCCTACACAAATTTTGAAGGACAAAATCCCCCACGCCTCGGAGGCCTGGACGCATTTGCTTCTTATAATTTTGGTAAGTTGTTTAGCTGGATGCTGCCCCGTAATTATGATACCAAATACTGGATGCAACGCCAGAATTATGTGAGCAAATTCGGAGGTGCCCCTGATTATTCAAATCCGAATGAAACAAATTTAGTTCCTGAATCAAGGTTCTGGTTTTCCCTTTTTGAAAACAATTATTTGCAAAAAGAACAATTATTGAGAAGCCGGTTAGCAGTAAACCTTACGCTCACAAGCTGGGCTAAACTGGTTCTGGAAGGCAACTTCAATAATATTTATACAAACAGTGAAAGCAAAGAATTGGGACTGGGATTGAATTTTGCCGGTGGAGCATATTCGCTTGGGTTTCAAACCAAAGAAAGCCATATGCTAAAGTGGATGTTGATGCTGAATAAGGATTTTACTCCGGACTTTACTTTCAATGGATATGTTGGTGGCGAATCACAGGCATATAAAACTACTTACGAAACAAGCTCAACAAATGGTGGATTAACCTATCCCGGTAACTTTTTTCTTACCAACTCCAGGAACCCGCTTACGACCAATGGCGGAATTTTAAATAATAAGCAATTTAATTCGCTGTATGCAAGTGCAGACTTTGGATATAAAAACATGCTCTTTATGCAGGCCACCTGGCGTGGGGACTGGTCATCTTCTTTGACTTATTCGAACGGAACCGGTAATAACAGCTATACTTATCCTGCCGTAAGCTTATCCTGGATATTCAGTGAAACGTTCAAAAAATCCCTCCCCGGATGGATCAGTTATGGAAAATTAAGGGGAAGTGTTGCCGCCCTGGGAGGAGATACAGATCCGTTTACGCTAAACCCTGGATTTTCTTTCAGCGGATACAGCAATGCCAATGATCAAACTGTTCCACAGTCAACATATAGCTCCAGCAGTGTGTTGCAGCCTAATATCAAACCGCTGCGTAAAATATCTAAAGAACTTGGTCTTGAAATGCGTTTCCTTGAAAATCGTTTAGGATTCGACGTAAGTGTTTACCAGGACAATACAAAGAATCAGATATTACCTGTAAACGTTCCATTTGAAGCTGGTGTAACAAATATTTTAATTAACGCAGGAAATATTCAAAATAAAGGTATAGAGATATCGCTTGATGCAACTCCTGTGAGAACTAAGAATTTTTCATGGACAAGTGCTTTAAATTATGCTGTAAATCAAAATAAAGTTCTTGACCTCTATCCTGGTATAAATGAATATAATTTGGGCGCCAATATTGCCGAAGTAAGTACATGGGCAGTTGTTGGTAAGCCATACGGGACGATTAGAAGTTCTATCAATTCTACGCCGTTTCAGGCTGTTGATGGCAGCGGCAAGCCAATTGATGATCCACGCAATGGTAAACCTATTCTTACATGGCGTTCAGATGCAAGAGCTGCTTTCCCTGCAAGAAGTAATGTGCTGAAAGATGTAGGAGACATTAATGCCAAATTCAGAGCCGGCTGGGATAACACTTTTAATTACAAAAGCTTTAGCCTTAATGTACTGGTTGATGCCAAGATAGGCGGAGATTTTGTTTTAGCCAGCTACCGCTATGGTACTCATACCGGCGTTTTTCAGAATTCTATATTTGGCAGGGATGCGCAATCGGGCGGTATAACCTGGACAAGTGCCTATGATAATAAAACATATGATGATGGAAGAATTGTGGACGGCGTTTTTGCAGAGGGGCAGATGATAACCCAGGCGAATGGTACGCAGGTAGATGTAGGCGGCATGACATTCCAGGAGGCTTATGATCAGGGGTATGTAGAACCTACGCATACACCTCAGTTCTTTTATCGTTATGGTTCATCATCAACAGGTGTATCTGATTTCTGGGTACTGGAAAATTCCTGGATTTCATTGAGGCAGGTAGCACTAAGTTATGCTTTCCCTGCCACAATTTATTCCAAATTAAAATTGAATGCTTTGTCTTTATCAGCCGTTGGACGTGACCTGTTCTTCCTGCACCAGACCTTACCTTATAATTTTAATCCTGCTTCCAATAGTTCTAACAACACAGCTTTTTCTGGTGAAGATGGATTTTTGCCAAAAACACGTACTATTATTTTTACGTTGAGGGCAGCATTTTAAAACAGCTTAAGATTTTAAATTACTTACAATAGTATAATCATGACAAAAATATCAGCATATATCGCATTTGCCGGGTTGTTGGTGATAACGGCCGGTACTTCGTGCAAAAAGAATTTCGGGGAAATAAATACAGATCCGAGTATCGTTATTACCCCGGATATTAAGTTTTTGTTTACCTACTCAGAGGAACGCATGGTTACCTACCAGGGAACGGAGTGGGTATGGGAAAGCATGGAACAGTTGTTACGATATACCCAACACGTTACAACAGATCCATACGAAGTAACAAGCAATGTGAACAGCCGCTATGGTACTTATTACCAGCAGGTTTTACCCAATCTTTTTGAGATCAGACGCCAAATTGGTTTGAAGGAAGATAAAGACGCGTACCAGAAAATGGGTGCAGTAACATACGTATTGCAGGTTTGCCATGGTATTAAAGTAACCGATATGAATGGTTCAATACCCTACACAGAAGCAATTCAGGGCAGATATGAGAGCAAGTACAATCCTGTATATGATAATCAGGAAACACTTTTTACTACCTGGCTTACACAATTAGATGATGCCATTGCGGTATTGTCAAATAATTCATTACCGGAGCAACAGTCATACAGCACTTCTGACATCTTTTATAAAAGTGACTGGACCAAATGGATAAAACTTGCCAATACATTAAAACTCAGAATTGCAGCGCGACTTGAAAACCAGGATGCGGCCAGGACCAAAGAAATTTTCAAGGAGGTTATTACTGATGCAACAGGTCCTATTGATAATGACGACGCACAGTTGTTGTATGAAAGTCCTGATTATACGCCTCAGGGCGATGCGGTAAACTATAGAAGCATACGGTATGGCAGCACATCAATAATTAATTTTTTGAAGGGATCAGCAGACCCGCGATTGGGCATATACTTTGAAGATAATGACCTCGTGGGATCATATAAAGATACCTTAAACAAATATGGTGTCAGCCTGCCTTCCTTTATTAACCCAACTGATCCGTTAATTCAATTTCAGGGCGCTCCTGCAGACTGGACGACTAATCCAACTGTAGCAGCATATATCAGTAATGCCCTTGCGGCGGGTTCTTCAAAATACTTTTTGATATCGCCTATTAACCGGAAATTTTTCTCTCCCCGGCAGAACAATGCTGTTGGCGACTATATTGAAGCAGTGGTTACAAATGCAGAATCCTGCCTGCTCGTAGCAGAATTTATTCAAAAAGGTTACGGTGATGGTGCTGACACAAAAGGATCTGCGGAAGATTGGTATAAAAAGGGGATCGCATCCTCTATTAGTACTATGAATAGAATTGCGACTGCGGCTAATTCCACTACAGCGTTTACCGGAAATGGAACAGCAATCATCGATGATTACATAGAAGGTCCACTGGTAAAATTCAACGGAGTAAATGATCTTGAGCGTATATACATTCAGGAGTACCTGAACTTTTACCGCAATCCTAACGAAGCATTTGTGTTTGTCCGCAGAACAGGGTATCCAAAGAAGACTTCAGCCTATTATGCACGGGAGGTTTTTAATGAGCCCATTGCAAGGCGCTGGTGGTTAACCGACCCAGGTGAAGTAAACAGAGATAACTGGAATGCCGCGATGACCGAACAAGGGTTTACACCCAATGCACAGGATATGCCCACATTAAGTTCGCAGCGGATTTGGTATGATAAAAATGCGCCGGATTTTGGTGAAGGGCAATAAATAAAAGACATTAACTGATCCTATACCCTGTACAAAACCAAATTGTAGCATCCAATGTCGTTTAGGGTAGCATAATATGAAAACAAGTAGCTGCACAGTGAGATTGAACCCTGATCCTTAAGCCTCTTTCCACTGTGATTCTTAAACGACTAAACGACATTGGATATATGAGCCGAACCCTAAGTTAACCACACACTTTATCCTTCCTCTGCGTTTTTCCTGCTATTCGGGCTGGTATTGTGTTTTTTGACCCGGAAGCATTGAATAGTCAATCAAAGAACCTGCCCTAAACCGTTTTTATCATTATCAATCATAATTAAACTCAACTGCAAATGAAAAAATGTAAAAAAATGCTTTTACTGCTTTCGATGATCTTCCTGGTGAGTAGTTTCCTTTTTGCTCAGGAAGCGCGGGTCATCAACGGCGTAGTAAAAGATAACAAAGGGAACCCGGTGGCAGCCGCAACCATATTGGTAAAGGGCTCTACCGCAACGGCCGTTACAGATGAAAACGGACGTTATTCAATTACAATTGACAGGAAAGGCGCTGTTCTTCTGATCAGTTCTGTTGGTTTTACCTCGAAGGAGGTAAAAACCGGAGATGCCACTGCTATGGATATTGAACTATCAGCATCAGCCTCTGACATGGATGAGGTAGTTGTAACGGCATTGGGTGTAAAAAGAGACAAAAAATCTATAGGATTTGCCGTGCAGCAGGTAAAAGCTGAAGACATCACGATCGCTGCTCCTGTTGATATAGCTCAGGGTTTAATGGGCAAAGTTGCAGGGTTGAATATATCCAACAGCAACGGTTTAAATAATGCTTCCTCCAGAATCGTGATTAGGGGTAATAATAGTATTACCGGTAACAATCAACCTATCATTGTTATTGATGGAGCTATCCTGGATAATAAGCCTCTGGCGCAATCAAATATTAATGTACAGGACGGAATCCAGGATTGGGGGAACTATATGAGTTATGTGAACATGGAAAATGTTGAAAGCGTAAACGTATTAAAAGGCCCAAATGCTGCGGCCCTTTATGGTGCACGTGGCGCCAATGGTGTGATATTGATCACTACCAAAAAAGGCACAGCAAAGAAAGGAATAGGTATTGACTATAGCTTTACTAACAACTATACCAATGTATATCGTTTCCAGGATATGCAGAATGAGTATGGTGGAGGTTTTGCCGCTGGTTTATGGACCCTTCATCCGCAGCTTCCTAAAACAGAAAGTGGAGAACCTTACTTACCTACTTTATATCCTTCCGCGTGGAATGGCAACCCTTATGCAGTAAATGGAACGGGTTATAATGCATCACACGAAGTAATTCCGGGGGGAATGAACACATGGGATGTTTTCAGTTGGTTTGGCGCAAGTTCTTCCTGGGGGCCGAAATTAGATGGTCAAATGGTTCGCTGGTGGGATGGAGAATTAAGACCCTATGCTCCTCAGCCCGATAATAGAAAGTTCTATTATAAAACAGGTGTAGACAAAACACACAATGTATCTTTTTCCGGGGGAGGCGATTTTGGTACAGTAAGAGTTTCAATTTCAAGAACAGATGCGGATGCTGTGGTACCCAACACCAATAACAGCAATACGAATTTTTCGCTGGGTTCAAATCTTAAAATATCTAAGGCAATAACTGCAGAAATATCTGCGGGATACAACGAATCTTACAGGCTAAATGCACCGGAGATAGGTAACAACAATTCATGGACGAAGTTTTCAATATATGGGATGTCGAGAGAATATCAGCCTTTAGAATGGAAGTATTACAAAAACGCTGATGGCTCAAAGTATACTTTTCCGGGATCGTATCCACATGCAGAATATGGTAATAATCTTTGGTGGAGGTTTTATGAAAACAACAGCAAATTGAACAGAGACGAATTCCTTTCAACTATAAAATTAAATGCAGAGATTACTCCATGGTTGAACGCATTTGTCCGGACATCAGTTGATTTCATCGGCACCAATTTTATTACGCAGAACAATACTACTTCAGTTGATCATATGCAGGGTGGGTCATTCTCCAAAACGATAAGCAAAGACAAGATTTACAATACGGATGTAATGGTGACTGCTCATAAAAGTGACCTGTTTGCAAAAGGATTTAACGCGAGCATTTCAGGTATGTTCAATACATATTCCAACACTTCCGCAGGCGTTATGGGATCTAACTGGAGCACCTTTGCCGTGCCGAATGTTTATTCCCTCGGCAATTATGTAAACAAGGATAATACCAGCGCAACAGAAACCCGCTACGATGTAAAGTCGCAGTCTGTTTTGGGATTGCTTAATCTTAGCTACAAAGATTATTTATTCCTGGATATTACCGGCAGGAATGATGTAACATCCACACTTCCAAAAAACAATAATTCTTATTTCTACCCATCGGGAAGTTTAGCTTTTGTTTTTACAGAAGCGTTTAATATGGGCAGCACCCAGGATTTCCTGTCTTACGGTAAACTTAGGTTGGCATATGGTAAAAGCGCCAATGCTGCTCCGCCTTACCAGTTAGACTTTCAATATAATGTAGGTACTTTTGGAGGACAGTCTATCAATTCACTTCCTGCCACCGTTCCACCTTATGAACTGCAATTCCAGACATCAAGATCTTATGAAATTGGAACAAGTTTAGGCTTCTTTCAAAACAGGTTGAATTTTGATATCACTTATTATGATATCTCTTCTACAAAACAGATCATGACTGCTTCATTGCCGGTGTCTTCAGGGGCATCTGCCATAACCTTCAATACTGGTGAATTAACGAATAAAGGTTTTGAGTTTATCATCAATGCAACTCCTGTTAATAGAAGAAACTTTTCCTGGAATGTAACTTTAAACGGCGCTGCAAACAGAAACAAAGTTGTTGCTCTTTCTGAAGGCGTAAAAGAATTGAGAATCGGAGATGTATTTGGTAACCTTGGTGTGTTCATGAAAGTATCTCCGGGCGATCAATACGGTACTTTGTATGGTACAGATTTTTTAAGAGATGATAAAGGCAATAAACTTCTTAAAAATGTAACCGATGGCAGCGGTAATGTAGTAGGTACTTTATACCAGTCAACCGTAGATCCGGTTGCTATAGGCAATGCTACCCCGAAGCTTACAGGTGGTATTGGTAATACAATCCGCTATAAAAGTTTCAGCCTTTATGCATTGGTTGACGCTAAATTAGGAGGAGATATTTATTCATTTGATCACTCTACTGCAATGGGCGGTGGTTTATCACCGGCCACATTGGTGGAAAGAAACGGCGGTGGATTACCTTACACTTTCCCTGACGGTACTTCGGGAAATGTGGGCGTAATAATGGAAGGCTATAATGTGGATGATGCTAAAATAAATGACAGGGTTGTGAATTCAATTTATAAATATGGAGGCTCTTATACCGGATGGACACATCTGAACAGACCGAGAAGTCTTTCTGTGTTTGAGAACAGTTGGGTTAAATTAAGAGAAGTCGCTTTGTCTTACAGCCTTCCTAAAAACCTTCTTGGTACAGCCAGAATATTTCAGAATCTATCACTGTCCGTTGTAGGTAGAAACCTGTTTTATATCTATACAAGCCTGCCCGATCATCTTAATCCCGAAGGTATTAACGGGGTAGGAAATGGACAGGGTTTACAATGGTCAGCTTTTCCAGGTATGAGAACATTTGGTTTCAGCGTTAAAGCCCAATTCTAACTTTTAAATTTTACTGAAATGGAATTTCGAATAATTAAGAATACAACAAAACCATTGGTGATTTTGTGCACAATGGTACTGGGTATTTATTCCTGTAATAAGGATTTTGGTGACATCAATAAGGCCTGGGATAACAAAACATATGATGCAAGTATTCCCGCCACGTTTAATTATATAGCCTCTACTATGCAGGATGCCGGTGGTCTTGGAACGATATATACTTCCTTTTTATATCAATCTACACAGTTGGCAGCCCAATATGCTCAGTCTGGATACAGGCTTGATAATTCGGTAGGTGGTTCGTGGGACAGTTATTATTATGCGTTGTCTAACTATTATAAAGTGATGGACCTGATAGCAGCATCTCCGGATTCAGCCAGGATGACCAATGTTAAAGCAATGCTCAAAACAATGCTGGCTTATAAGGCATTAAAAACAACTACCCTTTTTGGAGATATGCCATACTCGCAGGCAGGTAAAGTATTTTTTGGATCGGCCAATTTCAGACCTGCGTATGATCCACAATCTGCTATATTCAGTTCAGCACTTGACGATTTGAAATGGGCGATAGATAATTTTTCTGCAGGTACCGATCAAATATCATTGGGAGCAAGTGAAACAGTTTTTAATGGTGATATTGCGAAATGGATAAAATTTGCTAACTCCGCAAGGTTACGCTATGCAATGGTTATGCATGATAAGGATGCTACTGCTGCAGATGCAGTTATTGCGGACGCATTAGGTAAACCATTGTTGGAAGCGGGTGATAATTATGGTTTTTATCCTGCTAATTTACCAAACGCGGTTTATGACAGACGCGGCATGTATACAGGTAACTCTTACGTTCGAATGGGATCTACTATGTGGCATGCAATGTCTGCTACAGATGCTGAAGATGGTTCAGGAATCTATGATTTACGTACTAAAATTTTCTTTGAACCAAACAGTGATGGTGATTGGGTACCCTACCCAATGAACCCGGGAACAAGTACACCTTCTGAAACAGGTGGAAATGCAGGAGGAATTGTAAATGACCCTTACGATGAATCAAGGCTTACAACATGGGATGTTAATGGTGTTTACAAGTTTTCCCCGCTGAATTTTTATTATGTTGCTGATAAAACTTTTCCTCAGTTGTTTATTACCAGCGCCGAAATTAGTTTCTTAAAGGCTGAAATATACAATAGAGGCATTGGAGGAGTTGGTGCAGACCCTGTTGCTGCTAAAAAATATTATGAAGAAGGTATCACAGAATCTGTGAAATTCTGGTATGGACTTGCAAATGGATCTGCAATATGGACAGTGAACAAACCTGCAGCCGCCCCAACAACAATGGAATTAACTGCAATGCTCTCCAATCCTGCTGTAGCATACAGTGCCACGCCTGCAACAGCATTAGAGCAAATCTATAAGCAGAGCTGGATCGCTTTTTTCCATCAACCATTGGAAGCCTGGAATCTGCAAAGGAGAACTGGTGGTAAAACACCGGCAGAAGCACTTTCCCCTTCAAGTCCGGTTCTTAATTTCAACAAGTTGATATATCCGACTTCTGAAACAGAATCGAACTATGATAACTGGAAAGCCGTAACTGGCGGTACTAACGACGAAAAAGTGAAGCCCTGGTTTATGCCTTAATTTAAATTCTATTTCTTTATAACAAAGCAGCCTCACCCGGCTGCTTTTGTTTAATATACAGGATATACTCCAATAAATTTTGTTAAATGGCATGTGAATTATTGTTTGTTCATTTAATTTCGATTCTCTATTCGTTTTGGGTTTATTGTAAAACCTGATTCCTGCATTATTCAAAAAAAGTTCAAAAATGTCCACCCGTAGAAAGTTTTTGCAAACATCTGTGCTGAGTTCAGCAGCGGTTTTAACCGGTAAACAGATTTTGGCTGATACGATAGCCTTACCCAAACCTGTTGTTAATACCCCTATTGTTATTTCCACCTGGGATTTTGGTAAAACAGCCAATATTGCCGCATGGGAAATACTTGCTCAAAAGGGCCGGGCAGTAGATGCTGTGGAAGCCGGGGTTAGAATACCTGAAGCCGATCCCACAAATCATACGATCGGCTATGGCGGCTATCCGGACAGAGATGGTTATGTAACGCTTGACGCCTGTATTATGGATGAGTTTTACAACTGTGGCTCGGTGATGGCCTTGCAACACATAACGCATGCTATTTCTGTGGCAAGGCTTGTGATGGAGAAAACGCCGCATATTGTTTTGGCAGGTGACGGCGCTTTACAGTTTGCGCTGGCCAACGGGTTTAAAAAAGAAAACCTGCTCACGCCGGAAAGCGAAAAAGCATGGAAAGAGTGGATGAAAAAAGCGAAGTATGAGCCGGAAATGAATATCGAAAACAGATTGTACGATAAAGACAAAGACCCCATGCCCGGCGGACCCGATAACCACGATACCATCGGCATGCTGGCGATGGATGCAAAAGGAAATTTAGGCGGAGCATGCACCACCAGCGGT
The DNA here is from genome assembly GCF_009192765.1 of Agriterribacter humi. GTDB lineage: Bacteria > Bacteroidota > Bacteroidia > Chitinophagales > Chitinophagaceae > Agriterribacter > Agriterribacter humi. The sequence goes on from NZ_VOHQ01000007.1 coordinate 67,325, forward strand.
ATGGCTTTTAAAATGCATGGGCGGGTAGGAGACTCGCCTATTATTGGCGCAGGATTATATGTAGACAACGAAATTGGGGGGGCTACTTCATCAGGAGTGGGTGAAGAAGTCATTCGCATTGTTGGCTCACACCTGGTGGTGGAGCTAATGCGGCAGGGACTTAAGCCTGAAGCGGCATGCAAAGAAGCTGTACAGCGCATTATCAAACGCAATCCTGAAAAATCAAAAAAGATACAGGTAGGATTTGTAGCATTAAATAAGAAAGGAGAATACGGCGCGTATGCGTTGCAGAAAGGGTTTACCATATCTGTAAGAAGCAATAAAGAGGAGAGCGTGTATGCTTCAAAGAGTGTTTATTAGAAGGTGTTGGGTAGGAGGTTTCAGGTTCCAGGTTTCAGGGGGCGGAGATGTCTTTAAATATAAATAAGTAAGAAAAATTATAATGGGTCATGTCTAAGCGTATTGTGCTGGAAGTTTGTGCATTTAATATTCAATCCTGCATCATTGCAGAAAAAGCAGGGGCGGTAAGAGTGGAATTGTGTGATAACCCCGTAGAAGGGGGCACCAATCCCAGTTATGGAACCATAAAAAAAGTGAGGGAAAAGATCTCCATTCAATTGTATCCCATTCTGCGTCCACGATCCGGCAATTATTTTTATGACGATGAAGAATTTGGAATTATAAAAGAGGATATCCATATATGCAAAGAACTGGGTTGCGATGGGATTTCTGTAGGTGTTCAAACCATTAAGGGTGATATAGATACCGAAAGGTTTAAGCAAATTGTAGCATGGGCCTATCCCATGGGTGTTACCTGCAACCGCGCTTTTGATGCAACTCCCGATCCGTTTAAAGCCTTAGAAGATATTATAGCCTGCGGTTGTGAACGGGTGCTTACTTCCGGGCAGGCAAGTGCGGCGCCGGATGCAGGGAAGCTGCTCGGGCAATTAGTACAGCAGGCCAATGGCAGGATCAGCATTATGCCCGGCGCCGGCGTGCGCTCCTCTAATATAAAAAAGCTGGTAGAAGAAAGCGGCGCTTACGAATACCATACTTCTGCACGAAAAATTGTACCTAACCCCATGTTGCACTCTAATCCTGCTGTGCTCGACAGCGGAAATGTATATATGGCTGATGTGGAAGAGCTGAAAACAATCCTGGCAATTATGGAGCAGAAAAGCAATCCAAAAGGTTAAATAACTATTTTCAGGTTTATTTAAAAAAATCGCCGACCTCTGAGGTATACTGAATAGACTATCTCCAGCATCAATAGAAACGTTGTTATACTTATATTATTTAATATGTATTAAGCAGCGTTTTTCTGCTTTACCTTCTCTATTAATTTAGCGAAATATAAATTTATTTGTAGTGGACTTGCCTGACTTAGCATATTTAAATAAAAAAAGATTAATCTTCTTATTTTTTTTAGAAAAGTAATATTAATTTAGCATTTTATACATGATGATTTAACGTTTGTATAGGATTAAGTATTATTTAGATCACCATTTCTAATTTCTTTAGCAGACATTTTAATAAACCAAAAAACTAGCAGCGATGAAGAAATCATTTAATCGTTTTTTGCTCGTAGCAATGCTCTTCTCATGTAGTGTATTTGTTTTCGGGCAAACTCAAAAAACTGTTACCGGCGTTGTAAAAGATGCATCCGGTACAGTACTTCCCGGTGTTTCCATTACCGAAAAGGGTCGCAAAACCGGCGGTACTTTTACCGATGAGTCTGGAAAATTTTCCATCAGTGTAACTGATAATGCAGTACTCATATTCAGTTCTGTAGGATTTTCGACAAAGGAAGTATCCGTAGGTTCAAACACCGACCTTAGTGTAGATTTGGCTGCGTCTGATAACGCTCTAACGGAAGTGGTAGTAACCGCAATGGGAATCAAAAAGGAGCAAAGAAAATTGGGTTATGCAGTATCAACTGTTACTTCCAAAGACATCCTCTTAACTTCTCCCACCAATTTCGCTTCGGCTTTATACGGTAAAGCCCCTGGCGTAAACATTAATACTAACCCCGGTGGTGCAACCAGTGCAGTTAGTGTAGGTATACGGGGTTTGAATTCAATTAATTTTTCCCGTCAGCCATTATTGGTAGTAGATGGAGTAGTAACACGTAATGGTGAAGCCAATAATGATGGTTTCTGGAGTTCTCCCCGTATTAACGGCAACGGGCTTTTAGATATCAATCCGGAAAATATTGAAACATTAACCATTTTAAAAGGAGCTGCTGCTTCGGCATTATATGGTTCGGATGCAGCAAATGGTGTAATCGTGATCACCACTAAAAGTGGTAAAGGCAGAGAAGGGCTGGGCGTGGATTTTAATTCATCCTACATTAGCGAAACAGTTGCTATAGTACCTGATCTTCAGAATGAATACGGACCCGGATACGATCGCGGCACTAATATGGGTAGTTTCGGCTCCGATGATGCCGGATGGCTTCAAACCACTGTAAATGGGCAAGCCGTGAAATACCCCATTTTCCGGGCATACGGTCAGTTTGGTCCTAAGTTTACTGGGGAAGATGTATATTGGTGGGACGGAGAAATGCGGCCCTATGTTGCTCAGAAAAACTACTGGAAATCCTTTTACAGGGATGGTATGAGCGCTGTTCAGAATATTGCAGTAAGCAACGCCACAGACAAATTCAATTACAGGCTTTCTTATACCCGTAACGATTATAAAGGAATCCAGATTGGCGGGAAGCAGGAAAAGAACACCTTTAATCTTAATTCATCTTACAAAATTACTTCCAAGTTTAGTACCGACCTGGTATTAAGTTATATTAATGAAAAAGTGCACAATCGCCCGTATCAGATTGACAGGCTTACCAATAACTATGGTGGTTTCCTGAGCGCTGCAGAAAGAATGGACGTAATTTTTGATAAATATAAAACGACAAAAGGATACAAATACGTTCCTTACAATGATGTTTCCAAAGACCCTGCGGAAGCATTAAAATATAATATACGCGGTTATGACTTCCTTGATTTTTTATGGAACCAGCTTGAAAATAGTTTTGATGAAACTTCAAACCGGTTGCTGGCATCTGCTACTATTAACTACGATATCGTAAAAAATCTTCGTTTCAGAGGCAGGTTGGGAACCGATTACACCGGATACTTTGCGGAATCAAAAAATAAATCAGCTTACCCTTTGGCTTTTGGTGAAAGTGGTTATTATGGAACAAACTTCAACCGCTATAATTTTACATACGGTGATTTGTTGCTTACTTATAGTAATAAGTTAACAGACAAGTTTACGCTTAATGTATCCGCAGGATACCAGGCCAGAAAAGAAGAATACCGTAATTCCAGTGCAGGTACAAGGGATGGCTTAACACAGGAAAACTGGTATAGCTTTAGCGCTTCTAAAACCACTCCAACATCTGGTTCGTCAACAAGGAGTTTTTTGGTAAAGGATGGCTTGTTCGGAATTTTGGGTGTTGAATACAATAATTTTTTATTCCTTGAAGGAACAGTAAGACGTGAAAGGACTTCTACATTGTATCCGGGCAACAATACTTTTGTTTATCCGGCTGTGAGCGGTTCTTTTGAATTGAGCAATGCTTTTAACTTACCGCAGTTTGTTTCCTATAGCAAATTAAGGGCTTCCTGGGGCATAGTAGGAAATCCCGCGCCTCCTTATGTAGCTAATACCATTTACAATGCGGGAAGTATTAATGGCGTTGCTACACTCTATCCTGGTAATCCTTATGGAAATAACAATTTAAAAAATGAGCAGAAAACAGAGATGGAATTTGGTTGGGAAACCAAATTGTTTAATAACCGTTTAGGATTTGATGTGTCTTATTATAATAACAAGGTCACTGACCAGATACTGAGCCTTACCGTTCCCGCCACTACAGGATCAACAGGTATTTTGGTAAATGTTGGTTCTTTAAGGAACTACGGAGTTGAATTAGGCCTTTATGGATCACCTGTTAAAAACAGATTTTTCCAATGGGAGACAAGGGTAAATTTGGCATTTAACCGTAATAAAGTACTCTCCCTGATGTCGGGTCTGGAAAGGTTGAACAATTCAAACCTGGATAACGGATCCTTATTAATTGTTTCGGAAATTGGTAAACAGGCGGGAGATATAATAGGATATAAAAGACGCCAAAATGCCAGCGGTGAATATGTGATTAATGATGCGGGCTATTACGACATCAATTTTGACGACCAGGTAAAAATGGGTAATATTCAGTCAAAAGGGCTTGGAGGTATAACGAATACATTAGCGTATAAAAATTTCGCGATTAACTTCCTGGTTGATTTTCGCTGGGGCGGTCAAATTATTTCCCAGGCGTTATTATATGGAACAGGTGCCGGAATGTATACTAATTCTATGGCCGGACGCGATAAAGAACATGGCGGTGTACCCTATTATGTTGATGTAAATGGTGCATTTGTAAAGGTCAATGATAATGTTACATCCGGTCCCAACGGAGAAAAAGTATATAATGATGGTATGATTTTAAAGGGTGTAAAGCAAAGCGATGGAAAGGGAAATGATGTAGTTATTGATGCGCCTAATTTTTACCTGAATACTTATAGCTGGGGATCATGGCCTGGTTCGGGTTCCTACAGTACCTATGAAGGCGCTGTGTTCGACAATGACTTTATAAAATTACGCGAGTTAGCATTGTCCTATTCATTGCCTGTAAAAGCAATGGAAAGAATTAAAATGCAGAATGTAACAATATCTATTTATGGAAGAAACCTTTTCTACTTCTATAAAACTCTGCCTTATCTTGATCCGGAGGAAAGCATTGGAACCAACTCGTTTTCCCAGGCTTTTGCCGGTGGTGCTACCGCCGCAACCCGTTCAATAGGTGCAAGTCTTAGAATATCATTTTAATTCATAACATCAATCAGACGAAAATGAAAAAACATATCATATACATCCTTTTAATTTTTACTATTCCGGTGTACTTCATAACGGGATGTAAAAAATCAGACTTCGATGACAATTATAATAATCCTGAAAAAACCGTGAATTCAAATATTGAGGGTTTGTTTGCAGGAATTTTCGACAATGGCAGAGTAATGCCAAGGTACTGGAATCTGTATACTTTTCATATTCCTATGCTTGGGGCGTATTCCCAAACTATTGGATATGGTAATGGATCTAAAATTTATGAACAGGCAATTAACTATACAGAGAATCGCTGGACCGACTACTATACAGGTACAATAGCAAGGTACAGGGAATTAGAGAAAAAGTACAGCACTTATGCAGATGGCTCCGTAGAAAAAACAGGATACCAGCTTTTCCTGGAAATAGCAAGATTGTTTGTATATGACCAAACTGCACAAATCGTGGATATGTGGGGCGATATTCCCTTTAGTACTGCAGGCCAGTTGAATGCAACCGGCGGAGATATTATATTGGCGAGCTACGACACGGATAAAGATTTATATAGTTTTATTCAGCAGGATTTAAAGCGGATTGCCGATTATCTGGCAACGGCAACCCCGGATCCCTTTTATACGGGGCAGTTGCAAAAAAGCGACTACGTGAACGATGGAAGCATTTTAAAATGGAGAAAGTATTGCAACTCACTGCGCCTGCGTCTGGCAATGCGTACCTCTTATTCGGACGAATCCGGATCAAAAGCTATTGTTCAGGAAATTCTTGGTAATCCAACTCAGTATCCTGTAGTTGATAATATTGATGAGACTATACAGATTGTTGCTGAAGGAAGCTTGGTTACAGGGGATATGGAAAGTGGTTTTGGAATTAACAGCCTGGCTCCGGGATATATGGTAGAGGATTTAATGAATCCTTCACATGATCCGCGACTGCCGGTTATATTCAGTGCTAATAAAAACGGGGAATATCACGGGGTTATTAATACCTGGTCAGCTACCCGTCAAACCGATTCAACTACTGCCGGTTATTATTCAAGATATGATTCGGTTACTTTCATTAAGAATAGAAACTTCCCTGGCATAATACTTACAGCTTCTGAAGTAAGTTTTATTAAAGCTGAGGCATACGAAAGATGGGGTGGAGGTGACGCCAAAGCAGCGTATGAGGAAGGTATAAAACAATCTATTGATTTTTATTATTATCTTAATACCCTGAATGACTCCTGGGGTTCGCACGACACTCCTCCAACTGTGGGTCAGGTAACAACATTCCTTAGTGATCCGCTGGTGGCTTATGGGGCTGTCGCGGAGGAAAACCTGAAAAAAATTGCTACCCAAAAATGGATTGATTTTGGTATTATGCAGGCTAACCAGGCCTGGGCAGAATACAAGAGAACAAAATATCCCGAGCTTAATTTCCCTACTGATGCCAGTTCTACTTTATCTCCCAATCCGCCTGTAAGGTTGTTATACCCTTCAACAGAACGTATATTGAATGCAGATAACTATGAGGCTGTTGCATCTAAAGACAATGTTACAACCAAAGTATTTTGGGATGTAAAATAGCTTGTGGCAAAAACAAAATATCGAAATAATATAAGTAAAGAGGCAGGTCACGATCTGCCTCTTTACTTTTGTATACCTACTAAAAATGTTTGTAGCATGCCTGTTATTAAAGCCGGTTGGATCATTGCTCTTTTAATATCTCTGTTTGTTGTATATACCGGAATAACAGAAAACATATCCGGGATTATTTCAAAACCCTTAACAGGGGCTGCAAATACAGATACTGTATTGCCCGGCAAGCGGTTGGCTTTGCAATACTGCCAGATGTGCCATCTTTTCCCCAATCCATCTTTATTAGACAAAAAAACCTGGGTAGATAATGTGCTGCCCAATATGGGGTTGAGGCTCGGCATAAACGAAACAGGCAAAGACCCTTATGCCGATTTGCTTCCGGAGGAGCAACCCATCATGCGCAAATTGAATGTATATCCCAGCACACCGTTAATCGCCAAAAAAGACTGGGACGAAATTGTAAAATATTTTGAACAGGAAGCGCCGGAAGCACCATTGCCGCAAAAGAAGCATGATCCCATCCGGGACACCCTTTCTTTATTTTTAACCCGGCAGATCAGTTTTGACGATAAGCCACTCCCCAAAACAACCATGCTGAAATTTAATAGCGCATCGGATGAAATGTATATAGGAGACGGGCAGCATAAATTATATATACTGGATAATCACTTTAACTTTAAATCGGCATGGAATACGGAGAGCGCTCCCGTTGATATCAGTTTCAGGAAAGGAGCAGCTCCTTTATTGCTTACGATTGGGAGCTTTAGCCCTTCAGATCAGCAGTTGGGACGTCTGTTGTCGTTCGATACCAGTTTTACAACAGCATTGCCGGAAATTAACATTGATCATTTACCCCGTCCGGTTCAATTTGCCTCTGCTGATCTGAATATGGATGGAAAAGAAGATGCAGTGGTCTGCAATTTTGGAAACAATGCCGGTAAGCTGACCTGGTACGATGATTTCCAGGTGTCAAAAGAAAATATTATAAAAAACCTTCCCGGCGCCAGGAAGGCAGAGATCAAAGATTTTAATGGAGATGGCAAACCTGATATTATGGTGCTCATGTCGCAGGCATGGGAAGGTATTTCCCTGTTTTATAATTTGGGAAAGGGTAAATTCAAAGAAAAAAAGCTTCTGCAGTTTTCACCGGTATTCGGCGCAAGCTATTTTGAACTGGCGGATTTTAATAAAGACGGGCACGCCGATATTTTACTTACCAATGGCGATAACTGGGATTATTCGGCTGTAAATAAGAACTATCACGGCCTCCGGATCTATCTGAATGATGGCAAAGATAATTTCAAAGAAACGTGGTTTTATCCATTGTACGGAACATCAAAAGCCGTAGCGGCAGATTTCGATAACGATGGGGATGTGGATATTGCAGCCATCGCGTTTTATGCCGACCTGGAGCATCCTGAAAATGGATTTGTATATTTTTCAAACCAGGGGAATTTAAATTTTAACCCTTCTTCTTCCATAGAAGCGGCTTCGGGAAAGTGGTTAACAATGGAAGCGGCAGATTTTGATCATGATGGCGATACGGACATTGTATTAGGCTCTTATTTTCATACCGTGGGGGAGTTAAATAAGCTTATCGGCAAGGGCGTAACGGTTTTTCCTCAACTTCTCGTTTTAACAAATGAAACCAAATAGGATTGTTTATGATAGGGGATATTTTCGATTGCTTAGTCCACCACCAACTCCCCTTTCAGCCGTATGTCTCTGGATGATGCTCCGATCATAATTGTAAATGCTCCGGGTTCAACAATTCTTTTCATTTCTGCGTTGAGCATGCTCAGTAAATCGGATGTTATAGTGAACGATACCGTTTTGCTTTCGCCTGGCTGCAGGGTAACACGCTGAAATCCTTTGAGCTCCATTACCGGCCGGGCTACAGATGCCAGCTTATCGGTAATGTACAACTGCACTACCTCATCGCCTGTAAATTGCCCTGCATTTTTTATGATACACCGCACCAGGGTGGAGTCGCTTGCTGAAATCGTATCTTCTTTAAATTGCAGGTCACTGTATTCAAAATGCGTATAGCTTAACCCATACCCGAAAGGAAATAAAGGAAGCCCACTTAAATTATTATAATCGTCTCCCCGCCCGGTAGGTTTATGATTGTAAACCAATGGCAACTGTGCTTCATGTACCGGGAAAGTAACGGGCAGGCGCCCCGCAGGGTTATAGTCACCAAATAAAACATCTGCAACGGCATGCCCTCCCTCTTCACCGGGGTACCACACATCCAGCACACCGTTTACTTTATGTAGCCAGTTGCTCATGGTTACAGCGCTGCCGCCCACTAATATTACCACTACAGGTTTTCCCGTGGCTGCCACCTGTTCAATCAACTCTTCCTGGCGCCCGGGAAGGGATAGCATTGCCCTGTCCTGGAACTCACCTTCATGTATACCTGCTACTACTACTGCGATATCCGATTTGCGGACCGCGGCCACGGCTTCCTGTATCTTAACATTCCAGTCCATCTTTGTTTCCGCGTTCCATACCAATTTTATATGTGCATTTCCCACGGGCTCAAAAAATTCGACCCTGAGTGTATATGCTTTATCTTTTTCAAAAGTAAAATCAGCCAGTAAAGTGTTATAGCTGCGTTTGGTCCAGTTGTCAATGATCAGCCTGTCGTTGAGGTATAAACGATAGCCGTCATTACCATCCAAACCTATTTTGTATTTACCGGGTGCGGGTGCTTTTAATATTCCCGTCCATCTAACAGAATAAAACTGTTGGGTAATGGCCGGAGCGGGTGTAAACAATGTCCAGGAAAAATTAAGGGTCGCATCGGTTCTGGCAATAGCAGGCTCACCGGAAAGATGGATGTTATTGAAATAGCTGGCATGCAACCCTGCAACTGTTTTGCCGTTTTCGGTATGGGCAAGATATTTTCCGGGAACCACAGTCCATGCTTTAGTGTTCCTTCCGGGTCCGGGCATATAGGATACCGCAATATTTTTTCCTGCTTTCCGGCGGATACCTTCCAGTATAGAAACCTTGTCATTTCCAGGTCCGCTGTATCCTCCCAGCCTGGCTTCTGTTGCGTCTTCTCCAATAACAGCGATGGAGCGGAGTTTTTTTGAAAGGGGCAGGGTCTTTTTATCATTCTTTAATAGCACAACAGATTTTGCAGCGGCTTCCCTGGCAAGCGCTTTGTGTGCAGTTAATGGTTTTGTTACCGCAGCTTCTGAAACATAGGGTTGTTCAAATAGGCCCAGCTCAAATTTGGCGAGCAATACCCTTGATACAGCATCATCTATTCTTTTCATATCAATGCCCCCATCTAAAAAATGAGGTATAAAAAGTTTATAATGATCATAAGCCGTTTGGAAAATCACATCAAGTCCCCCGGTAATGGATTGTTTACCGGATTCAGGATAATCTTTTGCCGTATTGTGCAGTACCACTGTTCCGCCGGTAGCGCCTGCATCGGAAATCACAAAGCCTTTAAAGCCCCATTCGGCTTTTAATTTTTTATTCAACAGCCAGTCGTTGGCGCTACAGGCAATACCATCCAATGAATTATAGGCGGTCATAACCGACCGGGATCCCCCGCGCCCGATGCATGCTTTAAAGGGAGGAAGATAAATTTCTTCCAGTATGCGTTCGTTAAAATGAATAGGATAGCTGTCGCGACCGCCATCACCCACATTGGCTACAAAATGTTTTGGGGTAGTAATGATATTCATCTTTTCAAATGCACTTACAAAAGCCACACCCATTTCGCTGCTCAGGAACGGGTCTTCGCCGTAAGTCTCTTCTGTACGACCCCAGCGTACATCACTTGCAATGTTCACAACAGGGGTAAGTATTTGCCGTATGCCGCGCATTTTCGTTTCCATAGCAATAGCATGGGCAACGCGGCTCATCAGTGCCGTATCGAACGTGGCGGCGAGTGCAATGGCTTGCGGAAATGATGTAGCGCCATCCCGCACCAGTCCGTGCAGGGCTTCATCAAATGCAATGATGGGTATGCCCAGTCGTGTTTTTTCAATAAAATATCTTTGAATGCTGTTTATTTTTTTCGCAAGCGATAATGCATTTTCCGATGCGCTGTAGGTAAGCAATTGCTGGGCGGCATCACCGTTTTTTGAGCCTGCGCTTACCTGGAAACCAAAAATGCCGTTTTTGTATTGGTCCGGTGAGGCATTATCCAGGTCTCCCGGTATCATAAACAATTGCCAGAACTTTTCCTCAATGGTCATCCTTTGTAACAAATCCCGGACTCTTTCCTCTGCGGGAAGCTCAGCATTTTTATATGGCAATATGTGCTGTGCAGAGAGCAGGAGAGGGAAAAATAATAATAGTATAGCCGGAAGAAATATTTTTGCGTTAAGCATGTTGTGGATTTTTGAGATTGATCCGGGTTGCAAGTTACAGGTTGCAGGTTTCAAGGAGAAATCCGTTTCACTATTGAGTTTATCGTTTATTATTTGTGGTTTATTGTTGCATTTGTCTCCGGATTTCGTCCCGCCCGCGGCGGGATAAATCTTTGGATTTGTAGTTTATCCGCCACGGCGGACAGGCTTGCCTGCCGCAGGCAGGTTTGGTTCTTGTCATTTGTTTTTTGATGCTTTGCATCTCCTTCGGATTTCGGGTTTGGCTTCGGATTTAATTTATCCGTCATTGGCAAGATCTATGCTTTGCGGGACGGAGTCCCGGAAGAACATACTGCATACAAAGTCAAAGACTTTGTATAGCGAAGGCGGTCAGCCTTCAGATCAGGTGAATAACTACCAACGACAGTCTGAATTACTCTTTTCTGCTCATACCTCATATCTAATTGCTGATGGCCTTTGGATTTTGGATTTTTCCTTTCGAATTTGATATTTGAATTCTATTTGGTTTTTGTCATTTGTTTCTTGGTACTTTGTATTCCCCCGACTTCGGCTAAACATACTATAGCCTGCTGTCAAGACCCATTGCTACAAAACAAAAAATGCCGCAGATGCGCAGATTAAATCTGCGTATCTGCGGCTAAAAAATCAAACGCAATGCCTGCATTGATTTCAGAGAGAATCAAAAGGTTTAAGCCTCCTGTTCTGCCTTAACAGGGTTGGTTACTTCCAGCACTTTATATTTCTTCAATCCGGAAGGCATTTTCCATTCAATCTCATCACCCTTTCTGAAGCCGATCAGCGCGGCAGCCATAGGAGTAAGAATAGAAATTTTCTTTTGCTTAATATCGGCATAGGGAGGCATTACGATTGTAAGATCGGTATTTTTTTTACTTGCCATATCCTGAACTCTTACTTTGGAGTTGAGCCGCACCGTATGCGGGGGCAAAGCGTTATCTTTTACTATAATTGCCCTGCTCAGTTCATAAGCCAGGGTCATTTCCTCTTCCATGTCATTCACAATGGATATTCCTACAAGTTGTTTTAGCAGGCGAAAATCTTCTTCGCACAGCAATACAGGTTTTTTTTCAGCATTCATAACATCGCTTTTTAAAGTATTAAAAAAGTATTAAAAGAGTGTTCCGTATTTGAAATATAAATTAGGGTTTACTGGTCTGATTTTTCACGCTTTCTTTCTTTACTTATTTTTTTCCTGTGAAAATAGTCAGATAAGACCTTTTTTTGCCGGGTTCTGAAATAGATGATCGGTCCCGAAAAAATTAAAAATGCAATCAGCCATAACCACAACTTCTCCGTAATTACGCCGGTAATAAGAATAGCGATATGTAAAGCATAAATGCAACAAAGGCAAATAACCCTTACCGGGAAGGTTATCGTATTTCGTTCCATAAAAATTATTTGATTGAGATGATAAAAAAGAAAATAAAAATATACCCCCGAACTACAGCATGTTAAATAAAGTCCGGGGTAAGCTTGTGGAAATCCTTAAAATTTGAAATGTAATATTGCTTTTTGCAAAAGCTGAGAAATGGAGGCATAACATGGGTATACACGGCATCAGGCACAGGAAAGTGCTTATCCCGTATCATTACAAAAGAATGATATGTTGTATACGCTGTCATATAAATGAGCTGCAAATATACCAATAAAATCCTTAAACTTAAGTTATAAGTCTTTTGTCGTAAATCTACGCAGCGATAGCCAAAGAGGTGCTATCATCCATAATAGCAATACACAAATGGCAAGTATAACACCTGCCTGGGTACCAAAAAAATTCCTGAAGATGGCGCCTGTATAACCCATTAGCGCCGATACGTCCATTTGCAGCAGGATCAATATTCTGCTGAGATCAATGGGGTTGAATGCACTTACCGCTACCATTGCTTTTTCCAATGGATAATCTGCAAACTGGAATAAAAGAAACAACACCAATCCATCAAACAATATGGAAAAATACAGCCACAGTAAAATCACCTTTCCAATACCCTTTGCCTTATCTCTTGTGGTAACAGAGGCGAGTATGGCAATAGAAACGAAGATAACAGAAAGAAAAAGCCCGGTGATCAGCATCATTATTCCCGTTGGGGAAGCCTGGTATAGGAGAATAGGAATGCCTGCACCGATAAAAAAAGACAGGGAAAGGGAGGCTGCAAGCCCGGAAAATAAGCTAAGCCAGATCGTTTTTCTTTTCAGCGGCTGGCTTACTAATAATTCAATAAATTCTGAACTGTTGTAAATGTATATAGTAGAAAAAACAATGCTTACTAACGGAACAATCAGCAAAATAATATTCAGCAAACTCAGCAAACCTTTGGAACTATTATCTTCCAGATTGAATACGCTTAACGACATCAGCAGCAAAAAAGCGGTGTAGGCGATCACTATTTTATTGCGCAGTATGTCTGCTATTACATATTTAATAATCTTTATCATAAAAACTAATTTGTCATTATACTGGCAATGGCCCTGGTTAATTGTGTTTGCCCGGTATCGGCCCTTAAAGCTTCAATGTTTTTGTGAAATCTTAGTTTTCCTTCCTGCATATAAATAACCTGGGTAATAAGATCATCCAGTTCGCTTAAAACGTGGGAAGTAATTAAAATGAGTTTGCCCTTTTCTTTTTCGGCAATTATTTTTTCTTTTAGTATACCTGATGCTAAAGGATCGAGTCCTGCGGTTGGTTCATCTAGTATCAATACGGAAGGATTAAAAAGAAAAGCCAACGAAGCGCTTACTTTTTGCCGGGTTCCCCCGGATAAGGTGCTCATTCGTTTTTGCATTAAAGTGTTTAATCCAAATGCTTCAATGAGTTCATCATCCGGTGTAATGTTTTTTGAATGGCGAATATCACGCATCATGTCTAACACCTGTCCAATGGTCATGTTGTCGGGGTAGCGGCCTATCTGGGGCATATAACCTATATCCTTCCTGTATTCCCAGTCGTGTAAAATATTTTTACCGTTAAATGTAATAAAACCGCTGTCGGGAACTACCATTCCCAGGATGGTTTTTACAAGGGTGGTTTTTCCACTGCCGTTGGGACCAATTAAGGCAATGCATTCTCCCTTATCACATTTTACGGAAACATTATCCAACGCTTTAAGCTTCCCAAATTTTTTAGATACATTACTGGTAATAATCATAATGCTAATGGTTTCATTAAAGGATAATCATCCTTCAGGTTTTCGGGGGTAAGGCTGGGCAAAAGTTTTTCTGTTTTATCGAGCAGTGTGGTTATAAAGCTGCGGAACAACATCATAGCGGGCGGCATCTGTTCAATAATCATCGAATACATGCTCACCGGCCGGTATGGAATATCGCCGATTTTGTCTTTATTCAGATCATAACCTTCGTATTTATCCCAATAGTTATTTTTAAAAGTATTCAGCACAAGGGAGCCGTTGGTTCCCATATCAAATGTGTTGTTGATGAAATTATTTTTTTCCAGTTTTATATCCATGCAACTCGCCTGCATTTTTATCGCCCAGCCATTGTCTTTAAATACATTTTTACGCATTTCAATGCGGCTTGAGCCATCCATATATATTCCGCTGGTATTTTTTTCAAAATAGTTTCCTTCAATATCACTGTCCGAAATTTCCTTTAACAGCAAGCCGTATGCGGCGTCCCCCCAGTTATCTTCAAAGCGGTTGTTCTTCATCGTTACATTGCGGGTATACATTACCGCTACACCTGCACCGTTATTACGGAAAACATTATTCGTATATGTGTTATTATGAGAAAACATGAAATGCAGACCGTAACGGTTGTTTTTTTGAACGGTATTTTTTTCGATCAGGGAATGGGTTGCAAATTCTAAGTAAATGCCATCCCTGTGACCTGTAATACTGTTGCCGCTAATGTGCATGCTGTCGCTTTTCCAGCAATGAATGCCATTGCCAGATAATTGAGTGGCTTTCGCGTAAGCAGTTACCTGGTTGTTCTGTATTACACAATGAGTACCCTGCTGTGCGTAAATTCCAAAAAAATTATCTTCTAATATATTGTTTATAACAGTAACATGGTGGGTGTTGTAAATTTTAATGCCTGCGATATCAGTCATGGAAGAATGCCCCGAGTTTCTTATAAGAAAGCCGTCAACAGTTACATTCGGTGATTTTACAGACAGGAGCTCATAATTTTTTTCTCCGTCCAATACCGGGTGGTTAACGCCTTTGAGTACAATGGATTTGTTGATAACAATATTACCCTGGCGGTATATACCCTCACTTACCAGTATGGTATCGCCTGTAACGGCCATGTCAATACCTTGTTGTATAACGGCGATCGTTTGCCCTTTACCAACTTTTATGATTTTGGCAAATGCCTGCGCGGGAATTGTTATTGCAAGTACAAAGTATAGTATTATTAATCTGTTCATATCACTTATCACTTCCGCATGTCATCAATTTGCCTTTACGGCATTATTTCTTTCCAGGTTACCAGCTTTCCGGGGAAATGTTCGGCTGCTTTTTTCTGGTCGCCTGCATTGGCGAAAGCGGCTGTATTGCCACCCATTGGGCTTTTTAGCGCTTCGCTTTTCAATAACCATGCATTTTCTGCATTGAGCCATTTTGTAGTTTCATTAAAATCGGCAAGGTAAAATTGCTTAATGCTGTTTTTGTTTGTGCCCGGTGCATTCACAAATGAGATCATACAATGCGTATCGTCAAACTTGTATACTTTTCCTTTTTGTGTAATGAGCTCGCAGGAGAAGCGGGTATCGCTTACCGTCATCTTGCAAAATGAGCATTGATCAATACCAGGCTGAATAGGCTGCGGGCCGCTATCGCAGCTCTGTAATAGCGCAAAGGGAAGCAGCATGGCTAAAGCGCGGGAAGGTATTGAAAGTTTTTTTCTCTTTTTTTGTTTGCGCCATTCGGCGATACTGCATAATAATAATGTTACGCCTACGCTTATAAATATCCACCCACCGATGGCTGGAATGGAGTAAGCGCCAAAGTTGAGTAATTGTTTAAAGCCAATGAGTGGTGGCTGGTATGCCATTCCGGGAACAATGATAGCGGCGTTAGGGTCAAGGTTGTGCCCGTAATCATATTCCCATTTCCAAAAATCTACCATAGATACAATACCAAAAAGAATAAAAAGGATGAGTACCGTATACAATAAGCGCCGTTTACCAGTGATGGTGGTTGCCAGGATGGCGAGGCTGAAAAAAACGATCAGGTAGGGCAATATTTTAAACTCAATAAAATCATCGGTATGTAAGGTTTTCATACCAATATAGTGGTTCAGTCCATTGATGATATCTACATTTCCTGCCAGCTTGTTGGCAAATATAAGAAGGCGTAATCCTTCGGGGTATTGCGGGGCATCAAGGTCTATTTGCCAGATAGGTACAAAATTAACCGCAAATAATGCTATGGCACAAATGCCCAGTGCGATGCGGATGCTGCCCTGTATGCGATTACGTTTCATAATATCAAATTAAAAGAGAACGGAATGCAGTTGTTGCTTTTGTACAGCGGGTAACCGCATTCCGTTTAAAAATGATCATTTACCTGTAGCTGTATCGCTGGCAGGCATATTGGTGCCTGTGCTAAAACTAAGGGGAACCTTGCTTCCTGCTGGTGATACCCTTAAATAGCCGGTCATCTCCTGGTGCAATGCACTACAAAAATCGGTACAATAAAAAGGGAAAATGCCAGTACGGTCGGGCGTCCATTTAAGCGTGGTGGTTTCACCGGGCATTATAAGCAGTTCGCCGTTGTTAGCTCCTTTTATAGCAAAACCATGCGGCACGTCCCAATCCTGTTCAAGGTTGGTTACATGAAAATATACTTCGTCTCCCATGCGTATACCTTCAACATTATCGGGAGTAAGATGGGAACGTATAGCGGTCATGTATACATGCACTTTGTTGCCTTCGCGAACTACTTTGGTTTCTTTTTCTCCTTTGGCCGCATAAGGATGCTTGTTTTCCTCAATCTTAAAAATTTTACGTGAGTTGTCTTTAATTTTTTCCGCTCTTACTGCCTGCGCATAATGCGGCTCGCCAATAGTAGGATAATCTAATATCAGTTGCATTTTATCGCCACTAATATCGAAAAGCTGTGCACTCTGCGATAATTCCGGCCCGGTAGGCAAATATCTGTCTTTTGTGATTTTATTATAGGCAACAACATACTTCCCGTCTGGTTTCCTGGAGTCGCCGCCAGGTATCATCAGGTGACCGGTAGAATAGTAAGTAGGAACGCGATCAAGAACTTTGAGGTCTTTAATATTCCATTTTACCAATTCAGACGATACGAACATGGAGGTGATGGCGTTTCCTCTTCCGTCAAATTCGGTATGCAGCGGCCCAAGCCCTGGTTTTTGTACTTCACCATATAAAGCCGCTTCATATTTTATAACAGGTATTTTTCCATAATCACCTTCAAAAGCTTTGTCTTCAATAGCTTTTAGCATTTTAGTAAACGAAAACACGGGAATCAGCGCTGCTAATTTACCACTGCCTACAATATATTCTCCGGTTGGATCAACATCGCAACCATGTGGCGATTTAGGACAGGGAATGAAGTAGCACAGGCCTTCCAGTTCGCGGGAGTCTAATACAGTCACTTCTTTTAGTGTTTCCGTTGTAGCTGTATGTGTTTCTTCGTTGAACTTATTGTGTACATATTTTACCGGCACTTTTTTCCCTTTACCGGCCTTAATATATTCTTCCGCTTTTTTCCAGTTTACCGCCATAATGAAATCTTTATCATTTTTGGAGGCGTTTACTTCTAATAAAGTATTAGCCTGTTCGGTATTATAGCAGGAGAAGAAAAACCAGCCATGTGAGGGTCCTTTGCCTGCGTGGCTAAGATCAAAATTTACACCTGGTGTTTCAATCTGGAAAGCGATATCCATATTGCCGCTTTCTTTATTAACGCTTACAAATGTAACGTTGCCTTTAAAGTTTTGCTTATAGGTGTTAATGGGTACATCACCATTAGCATTATCGGGTGGAACGCTGAAACGGGTACCCGCTACCACATACTCTGTATTTTCCGTAATAAAGGGTGAAGAGTGATTACCACCGCTATTGGGCAATTCCAATATTTCAGCAGTACGAAAAGTGGTAAGATCAACCCTGGCTAAACGGGGCGTATTGTTGCCGTTTACAAAAACCCAGCGGCCATCTATTTCGCCATTGGTTTGCGACATGTTAACATGGTGCAGATCGTCCCAGGGAACAAAACCATGTGAAGTGTTGAGCATAGGCTTGGTTTCTTCACTATAGCCCCATCCTTTTTCCGGGTCTACCGAAAACACGGGGATCACGCGTAGCAACCTTCCGGATGGTAGTCCATAAACAGCCAATTGGCCGCTGAAGCCTCCCGAAACGAAATTGTAAAACTCATCATACTTTCCCGGCGGAACATAAACTTTTTCGGCTGCATTACTACTTACAGCAGTTCCGGCACTTTTGGGTTTACAGGCGTTCATGCCGCCAAACAGTATGGCCAGGGCAAACGCTGCCAGTGTACATTGTACAGGTTTCATATATCAGGTATATTTAAATAAAAAATGAAAACAATTCATTCTATTTCACCCCGTCATTCTGCCGCATAAATTCTACTAAATGCCTGGCATCATCATCACCGAGACTTTGATTGGGCATCCGTACCAGGCAAATTTCCAGTTGGGCCTGCAATTCGGGGTCTTTATCAATCATGGCATCGGGGTTGGTAATAAAGTTCATGATCCACTCGGGTTTGTGCTTATTGCTTACACCTTTCCATCCGGGCCCTACTAATCTTTCATCGGTTAGCTTATGACAACTGGCGCATTTCACTTCATATATCTGTTTTCCGCTTTGAGCCATCGTCACATCCAATGACGCAGGCAGTTCCACGTTTTCAAATTTACCCTCACCTCTTTTGGGATCGTAAGAGGGGTTGCCACTTTCCGTTGTTTCCGTTGTTTCCTTTGATTCATCTGAGGCATTCGTTGAATCTTTGGTTTCGCTCTGGTTTCCGCAAGCATACAAAATGATAGCGATGATGCAGGTAGTGAGTAGTTTTTTCATACAAAATATTTTTATAAGTACAAGATTACCAAGTATATTTTAATTATTATACGTATATTTTAATTATTATTTGATTCAAATCATTGTGCAAATGTTGGTTAACTTGAAGATTAATTGAATGATGATCCTCAAAAAGAGATATGATATATATCAGGTTCAGAAGATACGGGCAGACTGTATTCCCGAAAACCGGCAGATTATATTGTTCAGGTATCTTATTTAATATAAAAAGGACATTTTTTTACCTGCAATTAACTTCTGCTCACCTGTAAACAACTTGCTTGCATGCTTGGTTTGCGTGTTGAAACCGTTATTCGTATTATTAAACAACCCGAACAAAAAAAATAGTTTCTATAATCAAAGGTAAGGTATACATGGAGAATATGACTTAAATCATATCCTGCTTACTGATTAGTTCGTTCTTTTGCAAAAAATCCGGGATATGGTTAAAAGTTTAACCGGCTGGTTCAGCATTGCTGTTTTTAATTTAATGCTTGTTGCATTTATCGGGGTTATGCTCCGGTATAAGATTGCTTACGCGCTGCCTTTTATTCATCAAAAGTATTTACTTCATGCTCATTCGCATTTTGCATTTACGGGTTGGGTAACGCAAATATTAATGGCCTTACTGGTATCTCGGTTGTATTCCGGGCAGCAAAATCCATTTAAAAAATATGCACTGGTGTTGTATGCCAATCTTATTGCAGCTTATGGCATGTTGTTCACTTTCCCCTTCCAGGGATATGGTTTATACTCTATCGGCTTTTCCACCTTGTCTATTTTTACCGCCTATGCATTTGCTATCATATACTGGCGCGACATTAACCTGGCTAAAGGAAAAAGCCCCGGCGACCCCTGGTTCAAGTCGGCCCTTTTCTTTAATATTATTTCTTCTGCCGGCGCGTTTGCACTTGCTATAATGATGGCTACCAAAACGGCACATCCTGATAAGTACCTGGCCGCTTCCTATTTCTTTTTGCATTTCCAGTACAATGGATGGTTCTTCTTTGCATGCATGGGATTGCTGGTTCATAAACTATATATCTGGGGGATAAGTTTAGGTGGCCATAAAACGATATTCTGGTTATTCACCTTAGCCTGCATTCCGGCTTACTTTTTATCTGCGCTGTGGCTTCCTATTCCATTATGGGCCTATGTACTGGTTATTGTTGCCGTTGGTTTTCAGCTTGCAGGCTTTGTCTTGTTATACCGCGCCGTCAGTAAACATTTCGCAAAATTAAAACAACTCATTTCTCCTCTGGGCAAATGGCTGCTGCTGTTATCAGGCATTGCATTGACGATTAAACTTTTACTGCAATCGGGCTCCATTATTCCCAGCCTGAGTAAATTGGCATTTGGTTTCCGGTCTGTTGTTATTGGTTATTTACACCTGGTTTTACTAGGCGTAATTACACTTTTTATATTGGGATACATCGTTATTAATGAATACATGCGCATAAATAAAACGGCTGTAACAGGTATTGTGATTTTTATTGCGGGCATTTTCTTTAACGAATTAATATTATTGATCCAGGGTGCAGGAGCTATAAGCTATATCAGTGTGCCATATACGAATGAAATGCTTTTTGGAGCTGCGGTTTTACTGTTTTCCGGGTTATTGATACTTAATATAAGTCAACGGCCGGGAAAGTACCGGAATAGCAGCACTGATTTTTAATTTTTTTATTCAATTTATATGTACCCAAGTCCACACCACAAGTTTCACATCCCCGTTATGGGGCTTGCCTTTACTATTGATAGTCCCGTTAAAGTTGCCCGTTTTGGCGTAGCATCGGTTGTTTCCATTATTGAAGACAGGCTTATTGAAACCATGAGGAGTTATTATTATCCTTTTGCCAAACTACCTTTTGTTCCTATTACTACAAAAGAAAAAGATTATCGCTCCAAAAGAATTACCGATTACCTTAACCTGGTCAATCATATCGTTAACGGGCAAATACAGAAGCTGAAAAATGAAGTTTTTGAGGTGGGTTCTGAGATCATGAAATATTTTGAAATGCTGCCCGATGATAATAAGGCGAAGCATTTATACCGCAGGATGATGAATACGGAAAGTGGGCCGGAAAAGGAAGGTATGGAAAGCTGGTTACGCAGCCAGGTTATACCGGGCAGCATTGATGTAAATATCATGACTAAGTTAGACAAGAATAATTTTGATAAAAGGGGGGCATTGGTGGAAGATGGATCGGATGCAGTATCGGCCTTACGTGGCTATGCCAACAGCAACCTTTCCAATTCATCTATTATTTTTTCCGCTGGAATGAATCCGCGATTATATAATTTTTTGGGAAAATGCAGCCAGTTTGATGCGGATGAAAATGGAGGCTTCAGCAAGAAAATTATTATTAAAGTAAGCGACTACCGCTCGGCGCTTATACAAGGAAAATATTTAGCCAAAAAAGGGATATGGGTCAGTGAATTCCGCATTGAATCGGGGCTAAATTGCGGCGGTCATGCTTTTGCATCCGATGGCTACCTGTTGGGACCTATTCTGGAGGAGTTTAAAACTAAAAAAGAAGAGCTTATCGTTTCCTTATTTGAATTATATAATGCCGCTATTAAATTAAAAGGACGAAAAGGATTTCATCAGCCGCACCCCATGAACATCAGTGTGCAGGGTGGAATAGGTACAGCAGCGGAAGACGCGATGCTGCATGATTACTATGGTGTAACCAGCACAGGATGGGGAACGCCTTTTTTACTGGTGCCTGAAGCCACAACAGTTGATGAAGCTACATTGATATTGTTGAGTAAAGCAAAGAAGGAAGATATTATAATGAGCAATAATTCTCCATTGGGCGTACCATTTCATTATCTTAAAGGAACAAGTGGCGAATTGGAAAAATTACAGCGCATTGAAAAAGGCAACCCGGGTAGCCCCTGTACAGAAAAACACCTGGTATCGAATACCGAATTTACAAAAGAACCCATCTGCACGGCATCCGCAAAATATCAAAAATTAAAGATGGCTCAATTGCAATCGCTGGAAATGGAGGAGCATGAATATCAAAAACAACTTAAAAATGTATTAGAGAAAGAATGTCTTTGTATTGGATTAAGCAATGCTGCGGCAACAAAGTACGAGGTGCCTTTTCTTAAAAATCTTAAGGCGGTTACAATTTGCCCCGGTCCTAATATCGCTTACTTTTCAAGGGTAGTTTCGCTACAAACCATGACGGACCATATTTATGGAAGAGCAAATATTATAGCAGGTACTGACCGCCCCCACCTATTTATCGCCGAATTGTCACTATACATCAGTTACCTCAAAAAACATTTGGAAGAAGATGCCGGTGCTATTCAAAACCCTAAGGTGAAAAAATATTATAATGGCTTCTGCCAAAATCTTATAAATGGCATAGCTTATTACCGCGGCTTACAACAATCCATTGGTTTGGGTGAACAAAATTTTAACGAATCGCTGTGTGGGGCCGAAAATGAGATAAACAATATCCATGCTCAATATGCTTTAGCAGAATACCTTATTGCTTAGGAAACGGCAACCTGCAAACAGCCTGGCATGGTGGTGTAACTACGCATTGTTGATCCTTTTGTAAGAACTTATTTAACACAAAACGTTCCTACGGAACGAACTGGAGTATTTGTTTATTTTCTACCTACGAAATGTTCCTACGGAACAAAGAAATAATTTTGATAGATAGCCCCTCAAAATAAGAATTGGCCTGATGGACAGGGAATACATTCTGCTGTTTAAAGTAATCTAACTTTATGGTTAATCCCCAACAAATTAATGTGAGCCCAAAATAGTTTTAAACCGTCATCGAAAATAAACGGGTAGCCGGTTCTTTTGCAATTAGTCTCCGGTCAAAGGCCATACATACATTTCGTAAGAAAGACCTGCCTTGTGGCTTAACCAATATTTTGTTTTCCGCAATTGTTATCAGTTCATCAGCTTCCAGTTCTTTTAGTCTTTCCTCAATTTCAGGATAATGCGCTTCCGGGGTCCATTCGGTTTCCATCAAACACATCAGGTTAAGTATATGCCGGCGAATGATTAAATCATCACCGGTTAAAATATGTCCTTTTACAATGGCCGATGCTCCGCTGTTTACCTGTTTATAATATCCTTCAATCGTTTTTTCATTTTGAGCAAAGGCATACCAACTGTCGGAAATAGCGGATACGCCCAACCCTATCATTACATGTGTGGCAGAAGAAGTATAGCCCATGAAATTGCGGTGGATCTTTTTATTCATCATTGACTGGTACAAGCTGTCTGAGGGCAGGGAAAAGTGATCCATACCAATTTCTATATAGCCTGCCTGTTCTAATAATGCTTTCCCGGTTTTATAAAACTGCAGCTTTAATGCTCCGGAGGGTAAATCATTTTCATTAAAACCACGTTGTCCTGCACCCTTTATCCAGGGCACATGGGCATACGAATAAAATGCGATTCTGTCTGGTCTTAGCTCAAGCGTATGTGCTATATTTCTACGTACATCCGCTAATGTTTGAAAAGGAAGCCCGAATACCAGGTCGTGGCTTACACTTTCAAAGCCCGATTCCCGGGCGGAAAGCGTTGTTCTTTTTACATTTTCAAAAGGCTGAATCCGGTGAATGGCTTTTTGCACTTTTTCATTATAGTCCTGTACACCAAAGCTTACTCTCCGGAAACCCTGTTTGTATAAAACTTTTAAGTGTTCTATACCGGTGTTATTGGGATGCCCCTCAAAGCTAAATTCCTTATCCGGGTGAATAATGCAATCCGCCAAAATGCCTTCTAAAAGTTTTTTAATATTCTTTGGCGAAAAAAAAGTGGGTGTGCCGCCTCCTAAATGTATCTCCCGGATAATGGGTATTTCAGGAAGCATGTTTTTATACTGGTTCCATTCTTTTAAAACAGCTTCTATATAAGGTTCCTCAACGCTGTGTTGTTTGGTAATGCGTTTATTACACGCACAAAAAGTGCAAAGGCTTTCACAAAACGGGAGGTGAATATAAAGGCTGATGCCTTCTTTTGCATTGCTTTCTTTGAATGACCGTTGAAGCGATGCAACCCATTGTGGCACACTAAAAAGAGCTTCATCCCAATATGGAACGGCAGGATAGCTGGTGTACCGCGGTCCTGGAACATTATATTTCTGAATGAGATCGGAATCAATCATTTGCTGTAAAGCAAAATTCATTGCTTTTTGAAGTGTAAAAGCTAACCTGTGTCATAACAATGGATGATAAAAAACAGGTTTTCAATAATAGAGGATAAAAAAGTCTTTTACTATTGAATTGTGATTAACTTTGCAGGTACAACCAGGTATACATGTTTTCAAAAACTTGTGAATATGCCCTTCGGGCGATGCTTTTTGTAGGTCAAACGTCAAAAGATGGGAAAAAAGCCGGAATCAGGGAAATTGCTGAAGGAATTGATTCACCCGAATACTTTATAGCTAAAATTTTACAGGAGTTGAGCCGCAAGAATCTTGTGCAGTCATTGAAGGGGCCTGCCGGGGGATTTTATCTTGATAAACAGGGGATGGAGTGCACACTCGCCGATATTGTTAAAGCAATAGACGGTGATAAAATTTTTTTGGGTTGCGGACTTGGGTTGAAAGAGTGTTCAGAAAAAAGGCCTTGCCCTATACATAATGAGTTTAAAAAAATAAGAAAAGAAATGCACGACATGCTTCAGTCGGCCACACTGAATGAATTTAATGAAAAACCGGAAAGGAAATTAACCTTTTTAAAAAGAGTATAGTTTTTATGAAAAAAAAATGGTATCCTCAGTTCATTAAAGGATTACTTTTAACAGCAGGGTTGATCAGCTTTTCCTCTCTGTTCGCCCAGGCCACAGGAAAACCAGGTTTTTATTTTACACATCTCAATGGTTTACTGCTTTTCCTTTTTGTGCTGATATTCTTTATGCTTGCCGCTGTTTTGTACCTGAAATTTAAAACCGGGGAAATGATTAAAATGAACAAAAGACTAAAGCAGCGCAATGCGGATAAAAATTTTGACAGGTACATCGCAAACCTGAACAGCAAGCAAATTGAAGCTTATTTGAATTATAAAAGGGATGGCTCCTCAACAAAAATATCTCTACCTGAAAATACAAATACCCTGCTTAAAACGATTTCCGTTTTTCTTTTGCTGTCGTTGAATAGCGGGCAGTTATTTGCGCAGGAGGCAGCGCCGGATAAAGGTTCTGTGCTGGGTGAAACAGGCATTATCATAACAATAGTATTGTTGCTTATTCCTATTAGCGCGGGTATTGTATTTATGGTCATTAAAGTCCTGAACCTCATTAAACAAAACCGTAACCGGCTAAATCTCGCTGAGGCCGACCAGTTGGCTCAATATCTTGCTACGCCTCCTGATGAGGATACACGCGCCGCTTTGCTTAAGCGAAAAGAAGCATTGGATTATACGCCTGCACATAACGAACTGTCGGGTAACCTGTCTCCGCAGGACAGCAGGGGCTTGATCAGCAGCATTAGTGTAAGCAGTGCACTGCCTGTGGTAGTACAAAAGAAAAGAGCGGTAAAGCGGCCGAATATTGATCCCAGGTTATCGCAACTGGTACTATGGTATATAGGGTGTGCCGCTTTCTGGCTATTGTTTGGCACCACTGTGGGCGAATACCTGGGCATAAAATTCGTAGCGCCCGATGCAGATCATGTAAGCTGGTTAAGTTTTGGCCGCCTGCGTCCTGTGCATACCAATGCCGTATTCTGGGGCTGGGCTTCATTGGGTATGCTGGGATTAGCCTATTATACGGTGCCAAGAGTAAGCAATACTAAGCTGGCGAGCTTTAAAATGGGGTGGTATTCGCTTCATCTTATTAATGCCGCTGTTTTATTGGGAACCATTTGCCTGATGGCGGGCATTAATAATGGCGGTGGTGAATACCGTGAATATATTTGGCCGGTAATGTTGCTGTTTGGAATAGCCTTAGTATTAACCCTCATTAATTTTTTACGAACCATTGCCAGGCGAACTACTAAGGAAATTTATATTTCCAACTGGTATATTGTAGCGGCATTGATATTCGGGTTGGTTATTTCAATTGTTGCTTATGTACCGTGGTGGCAGGATGGACTGGGTGAAACCATTATCCAGGGCTACTATATGCACCAGGGCGTGGGCATGTGGTTTATGATGATGACGCTTGGACTTGTTTATTATTATCTGCCCCAGCAGTTAAACAGGCCCATTTATTCCTATAGCCTGGGTATATTGGCCTACTGGACACAGATACTTTTTTATACCCTTATTGGCACGCATCATTTTGTATTCAGCTCCATACCCTGGTGGCTCCAAACCGTAGCCATTGTGGGAAGCGTAGGAATGGTTATTCCGGTAGTAGCCGGCACTACCAATTTTATAATGACCTTTAAAGGGGCCTGGCATAAAATTACGGATAGCTATACTTTGCCCTTTTTTCTTGTGGGCATCATCTTTTATTTTACGGGTTCACTGCAGGGCACTGCGGAGGCATTCCGCTCTACAAACCTCATGTGGCACTTTACTGATTTTACGGTTGCGCATTCTCATCTTACCATGTATGGGATCATTTCATTTTTTGTGTGGGCCGGCATATATACCGTTATCCCCAGGTTAACGGGCAGAGAAGCACCCCAGATAACAGTAGGCGCTCATTTCTGGTTTGCTTTGATAGGGCTGTTGTTTTATACTGTTCCGCTTATGTATGGCAGTACGTTAAAAGGGTTAATGTGGATAGATGGAAAGCCCTTCATGGAAAGTGTTATTTTTTCTGCGCCTTACTGGCTATGGAGAGCCATTGGCGGAAGCCTGATGTGGATCTCTCATTTATTCTTTGCGTATAATATTTATAAAATGCTCACAGCAGGCGGTGTAGTTGATGTAAAGGAAGCCGCCTTTGAAAAGCTGAACCAAAAAAGTGAAAGCACTATTTGATTAACAATAGAAAGACTGACATGGAATTTTTTGATAACCATAAAAAATTATTCGGCGCCACATTTTTACTGTTTTTGGGGCTTACCACGCTGGTGGCCATTTTGCCCGCTATTCATAACCAAAGAAACAATGCGCCGTTGCCCAATGCAGAAGTATTGAGCGATGATGCTGTGAAAGGCAAGGCCGTTTTTATTGCCAATGGTTGTGTGGCATGCCACACGCAGCAGGTGCGCAACGTGGACATGGATAAAACCTGGGGGTCACGGCCAAGCATAGCTGCAGACTATGCCGGCATACACCGTACCGATATCTGGCGCAATACGGCTACCCTGATGGGCACAGAGCGTACAGGACCTGATCTTACCAATATTGGCAGCAGGCAACCCAGCATTGACTGGAATTTAGTGCATTTATATAATCCCAGGATCGTGGTTAAAGAATCCATTATGCCTGCTTACCCCTGGATGTTTACCATTAAAGAGGAACCGGCAAAAGCTGATGTGGTTGTAAATGTTCCGGAGGAATTTTTGAAAGGTAAAACAGGTAAGGTAGTTGCTACCCGCCAGGCATTGCAACTGGTGGCTTATCTTCAATCGTTGAAGCAAACGCCATTACCCGATGGCAGGCCTGCTCCTGAATTTTTGTATAAGAGAGCAGAAAAGAAAATAGCTGCTGCAGATGGAGCAGCGCAGGGATTGGATGGAGCGGCCTTGTATGCAACCAATTGCCAAAGCTGCCACCAGGCTAACGGTGAAGGGTTAAAAGGCGCTTTCCCTTCTTTGAAAGACAGTAAGATCGTATTGGATGATAATCCTGAAATAATGGTGAATATTATCATGAACGGATATAATGGAAGGGAGAAGGAAGGCTTTCCGCCCATGCCTGCGGTGGGTACCGATAATAAGCTGAGCGCCGAAGAAATAGCGGCTATTATGAATCATGAAAAAACAAGCTGGGGCAATAGTGCGAAGCAGGTAACGCCCGAACAGATAAAGCAAATTGTAGACGCTATTAAAGTAAAGGCTAACTAGTGAGACAAGCAAATTATGCCTGTATGTTATTGTGAAAAGTGAGAATCCGCCCGGATGACTTCAGTCGGACGGGGATAAAGGCGAAAGAAGTGTTTCACCGCTCACGCCAGCCTGCCGGCTGGCAGGTTTCACGTTTCACACAGCACTAATACTTTGTGCGGGAATGAAGTGAAAAACGTATGCTGATAAGATTTTTAAAAAGGCTGAGATGAAAAAAATATTACTGAGTGTTTTTGCTGTATTACCGGCACTTGCGGGTTTTTCCTGCCCGGTTTGTGAAAAACAGCAGCCCGAAATACTACGTGGCATTACGCATGGCGCCGGGCCCAACAGCAGTTGGGATTATGTAATCGTGTGGTCGGCGGTTGTTATTGTTTTGTTTACACTGTATTTTTCCGTAAAATGGTTGATCCGTCCGGGCGAACGGTCGCAAACGCATATTAAAAGATTTATTTTAAACATAGAGTAATTTAAATGGTTTTAAATGGGAGATAAAAGCACCATATTTATTTTTCTCGACGATGAGGCGGCGCCAATAGCCAAACTGGTTTCGCCGGTAAACTTTGAATTAGATACCCGTAAACTGGTAGACGGCAGGCATAGTCTTAAAATTGTAAGCAAAGACCCCGCAGGCAAGGAAGGACTTCGTATTATTCCTTTTGAAGTAAGAAATGGCCCGGCTATTGATGTGGAAGGCATTAAAGAGCATGCAGTAGTAGACGGTGTATTGCCTTTAATGATCAATGCCTATGGAAAGGGCGACTCAAAAAATTTTATGATTACGGGGAGTGAAACGCCGCAAAGTATCCCTTCCTGGGTATGGATATTAATTATTGGTTTTGGTGGCTGGGCTTTGTATTACCTGGTTACTTATATCAGTATGAGATAATAAATGATTGATTATGCAGAACCTGACGGATATACTGAACCTTGAAGATGTTAAAAAACTGGTGGACGCATTTTACGGAAAAGTGAGAGAGAATGATTTGCTGGCCCCGGTATTTAATGAACGCATAAAAGACCGGTGGCCGGAGCATTTGGCAAAAATGTATACTTTCTGGCAAACCATTTTATTGGAAGAGCGAACCTATTTCGGCAGCCCTTTTCCACCACATGCAAAATTGCCTGTTGAACATGCACATTTTGGGGAATGGATGAAACTGTTTACACAAACCGTGGATGAATTGTTTACCGGTGAAAAAGCAAAAGAAGCAAAATGGAGAGCGGGCAAAATGGCTGAAATGTTTGAATATAAAATTGAGTATTATAAAAAGACGGGGTTTAAAAATTTGTTATGAAACGGTTATTGGGTATAGCCATCATGTCTGTTTTTTTGTGGTTGGGTTTCGTTTTTGCCATCAGCTTTATGGAAGCCTGGTTAAAGTTCCGGGCTCCGGGTGTAAGTATGTCCATCGGACTGGGTATTGGTAAACTGGTATTTGGCGCTTTAAATAAAGTGGAATGGGTATTCGCCGCCGTAGTTTTTTCCTGCCTTTATTTCAATAAAAATACAATACATTCCGGCAACAAAATCTGGTTTGGATGCATCGTATTGATTTTGCTTGCCCAAACTTTCTGGTTGCTGCCATTGCTTGATGCAAGAGCTGATGCCATTATCAATGGAGGAAGCAGAACCCCGTCATCATTGCATTGGTTATATGTAACTGCCGAAATGATAAAGGTAGTATTGCTCTTTTTTCTGGGTGCTGCGCTGTTCAGGTATGTGCAGGCAAACAACCTTAAAAAAATATAATAAATATGCCTGCGGTACAAATTAAAAGAGTGTATGAGCCTTTAGCAACCACCGATGGGTTTCGGGTGCTGGTTGACCGTATTTGGCCAAGAGGTGTAAAAAAAGAAACTGCACATGCAGATGTATGGCTGAAGGATGTAGCGCCTTCAACCGCTTTACGTAAATGGTTTAATCATGAACCCGAAAAATGGCCGGAATTCACCAGGAAATACACTGCCGAATTGAAACGAGCAGATGCCATGGAACAACTTTTGGATATTATCCGGAAGCATAAAAAGACAACACTGCTTTATTCAGCGCACGATGAGCAGCACAACCAGGCCCTGGTATTGCAGGAATTTATAAAAACACTGGTAAAATAAATTAAGTGGTATGAAGCCCAAACCGATCAGGCGGAGTGAAAGTATTATGAAACTTTCCCGTGAACATCATTTTAGTTTATTGTTTTGCTGGAAGATACGGGAAGGATTGAAAAAGCGGACAGCGCCTAAGCGTATGGTGCAGTATGCACAGTATTTCTGGAGCAATCATATACAACCACATTTTCTGGAGGAAGAAGAAATTCTTTTTGCTCCTTTACAGGATGAGATGGTACTAAAAGCTATGGAAGAGCATGCTGCAATAAGAGAGGGGATTGAAGCGCTGACTGTTCTTCCACCTGAAAATATAACAGATGAGCTTACAAAGCTGGCTGATCAGTTAGACAAGCATGTGCGGTACGAGGAAAGACAATTATTTCCGCACTTAGAAAACGTTTTGAGCGATGCACAGCTTGAAAGCATAGGCGCTCAGTTGAATGCATTGCCGTCCGCAGCATTAAAAGATGATTACCAGGATGAATTCTGGAGAGAAAAGAACGCTTCGCTATAGTGATTTGAAATTTGAAATTTTAGATTGCATTCCACTTACGATTTCCGGGTTCGGGAGTTTATGGTTTTTAGTTTTTTGTTTATCGTGTATTCCTTCGAATTTGAAATTTACTATTTGAATTTTTATTTGGTTCTTGTTATTTGTTTCTTAGCACTTTGCATTTCCTTCGGATTTCGCATTTAAGCTTTCGGGCTTCCCCCCTTATACTTTCAAAAACACCTTCTTCTTATACAAAAAATACAGGAAAGCCCATTTTACAGCAATATAGCACAATGCAAAAACAACAAGATCATAAGGCGTTCCTGCCAATTGTGTAAGCCATTCAAAAAAAGCGTTTGTGGTATTCTTCCAGTCAATAAAATGGCCCGACATATAAATTAAGATGGAATTCATGCCGATGACCACAAAAAAGAAGGCCCATTTTTTATATCCCTTTACATCTATGATATAGTAGAACACTGCCAGGAGCAGCATGCTTATGCCACCCACCAGGGTTGCAAAAGAACTTGACCACAAATTTTTGTTGAAAGGAAAAACGATGTTCCATACGAGGGCAACTGCAATAAGCGCAGCGCCTGCGATGATCAAACGTGCTGCTTTTGCATGAGGCGAGCGATCGCTGTTTTTCAGAAAGCCTCCTGTTAATATACCTAACAGTCCGGTAGCAATGGCGGGGATGGTAGAAAACAACCCTTCCGGATCGTGGATATTATTTACATACAATTTACCGGGAAGGAATAAACGATCAAAATAGGAGGCAAAATTGCCTTCAAGGGTAAGGTCGCCTGCAGAAAATCCCGGAGCAGAGGTGCACAGTAAGATGAACCAATAGCCCAATAGCAAACTTGCTGTCCATATTATCCGGCTTCTTTGACTTTTGGTATACAAATAAATAATATTAGCAAACATATATGCTAATCCAATGCGTCCCAATACACTGCCAAACCTCATTTCTGAAATGGGTTGTATGCGCAGTTCATTATTATAAATGATGCCCAGTACAACTAATATCAATCCCCGCTTGATTACACGCCATAACAGTTTTTGCCGGGGAACGCCTTTCTCCATCTGTCGGCCAACAGAATAAGGGGTGGCTACGCCGGCAATGAAGAGGAATAAAGGAAAAATCAGATCATAAGCCCGGAAGCCATTCCAATCGGGGTGCGAAAACTGGTGCGATAAACCATTCCAGAACGGCGAGTCTGTTGCTTTGGAAAGCGCATGAAATATACGCTCGCCACCCATGATCCAGAACATATCAAAACCACGGAGGGCGTCTAATGAATAAAGGCGTTGGGAGCCCGGCAATTGAGACATAAAATATTTGTATAAAGGGAGGGTGATAAAAAAACGCCCCGAATATATGCATTTGATTTTCCCGGGAGCAGATTTTTTAAAATAATAACGGGGGCTTATTGAAAATGATACTTGTTCTTATTTTTTTTTAAAAATAAAAAAAAGCTTAAATTGTGGTACGTGTGTATTATTTACACATTTAGAATTGGGAAAATTATATACTTCAAACTCTAATATTACTTTTATGGCGCCAAAACGTTTGCTTCAATGCATAGCATTGCCGCTGCTTCTGCTACTATTTTCTTTCACTGCATCCGCTCAAAATAAAATCATTACGGGAAAGGTTACCGACAGTAAAGACGGTTCGCCCATAATTGGCGTAACGCTTCAGGTTAAGGGGTCGGGTTCGGGAACCACAACGGATGTAAACGGAGACTTTAAAATTACGGTTCCCACATCCGCTAAAATCCTAACTGTTTCATCGGTTGGATATGAAGATCAGGATGTGCCAATTGACTCCGATAATCTTACGATTCTGCTTGTAGCGTCTAGTTCCAGCTTAAATGAGGTGGTTGTAGTTGGCTATGGTACGGCGCGTAAAAAGGATATTACCGGATCTGTTGCGTCTGTTAAGGCAAAAGATTTTAACCAGGGTGTTATTGCATCACCCGATCAGCTTTTACAAGGTAAAGTTGCCGGACTTGAAATAACGAATAACAGTGGGCAGCCTGGCGCGGCTACTACCATAAAAATAAGGGGAAATAATTCTATCAGGGCAAGCAATAATCCACTGTATGTAGTAGATGGTGTGCCTTTGGATGGAAGGACAGCAAAACCAAGCTTAAATTTCGGAGGGGGTTCAGGATTAGATTTTGGAACAACCCCTGAATCTAACCCATTGCTCTATATCAATCCTAATGATATAGCGCAGGTTGATGTTCTGAAAGATGCTTCTGCCACTGCCATTTACGGCTCAAGAGGCGCCAATGGTATAATTGTGATAACGACCAAAAGAGGTGCTTCGGGCGGTACAAAAATTGAATTCGGGTCAAAATTTGGGGCTGCAGCAGGTTATATGCATAAATATAAAGTGTTGTCATCCGACCAATTTAGAACTGCCCTGCATACCTATAGCCTTGACACGCTATCTGTTTCACTTGATCATGGGGAATCGGTTGATGCATTGAAGGCTATTACTCAAAGTTCTTTATCGCAGGAATACAATTTGGCTTTAAGTGGCGGAAATGAAACAGGCAAATTTAGAGCATCCTTTTTGGGTTCCAGGAATAATGGGTTTCTTAAAAAAACTTCATTGGATAAATATCTTGGCAATTTTACAGGGGAATATAAATTTCTGGATCAGCGATTGACCATTGGTTTTGGCTTGATTGCAGGCCACACCACGGAGCACATGGGACTGGTTAGCAATACCGCCGGCGCTGGTGGTAATTTAATTTCTTATGCATTGAACTGGAACCCAACGGCAGCTTTTAGAACCAGTGATGGAATGTTTGCCCCGGCTACCAATTCGGTTCCCAACCCGCTTGCGGTAACTGATGGTTATAATGATGTTGCCGATGTGAATGTTTTTCTGGGAAATATTTCCGCCGCATTGAAAATTACCAATGACCTTGAATATAAATTTTTGTACGCCATTAATCATGGTACGGGAAAAAGAAATTCGGATGTTGATGGCTGGATTGACGGCATTAATGGTGTATCGGGAATTGGGGTTGCCGCTATTTCAGAAGCATTTTTAACATCTCAAACTTTTACGCACACCTTAAGTTATAATACTAATCTTACGGATAATCTCAGATTTGACGCGGTAGCCGGGTATGAATACTGGAAGACGAATTATGGAAACTCGGCTCTTTTTGCCTCTCAGTTTAATACTAACCTGGATCAGGCAAGCCGGATTCCTATTTTATATACAAGCTTTTTCCAGAATGCTAAAACGCAAACCCCTTTAGTTACTTATGTAGATCCTACCACTGAAATTCAGTCTTATTTTGGCAGGGCTAATTTTAATTTATCTGATAAATATTATTTAACAGCAACTATCAGGGCTGACGGTTCAAGCAAGTTTGGGAAAAATAACAGGTATGGCTTTTTCCCCTCTGTAGGAGCTAAATGGATGATCAGCAATGAAGATTTTTTAAAATCCAGTTCGGTCATATCTAATTTGGGCTTACGCGCATCCTGGGGAGCTACAGGCAATCAGGAGTTTCCGGCGGGAGCATCTTTGGAGCAGTTTAATTCCGGATCATACAATAGTATTGGACAAAGTAATGTGGCCAACCCGGATTTGAGATGGGAGAAGACGACTCAGATAAATATTGGGTTGGATTTCGGGATTTTAAAAAACAGGATTTATGGTTCGTTTGATTATTACAATAAAAATACAACGGACATTCTATTTCAGAGTACGGCCATTCAACCGGCTCCGGCTTCTATTTTCTTTATTAACCTACCTGCTCATTTAATGAATTCCGGTGTTGAGTTTTCAATTGGCGGCTCTATTATATCAAATAAAAATTTGACCTGGGATGCTGGTTTTAATATTGCGTATAATAAAAATTTACTAAAGGATTTTGCACAGGCCGATATTGAGACTGCTATTATAAGCGGGCAGGGCGTTTCAGGCACTTTTTCGCAGATTATCGGCAATAACCATCCTGTTAATATATTTTATTTAAAGCAGTTTAGCGGATTTGATCAGCACGGGCAGCAGACTATCGCCAACGACCCTACGTTCCAGGGCGACCCAAATCCACATCTTTTATTTGGATTTGCAACCACTGTTACCTATAATAAATTATCATTGGGATTAAACGCGGGTGGCGCATCCGGGTTTTATATCTATAATAATACCTTTAATAGTGTAACTAATATCAGCAATCTTCAAAACGGTAAAAACGTAGATGCTTCTATTATTGGCTCGGCAGAAAATATAAATGCAAGTGTTGCCGTATCCAGCAGGTACCTGGAAAAAGGAGATTATTTCAAATTAAGGAATGCAACGCTCAATTATGCATTCGGGGATTTGGGAAAATACGTTAGGAATTTGAATGTTTTTGTTGGAGGCACAAACTTATTTGTCATTACTAAGTTTACAGGGTTTGACCCCGAAGTAAATGTTGATAAAAACAACAATGGTTATCCTTCGAGAAATATTGAGTATATACCATATCCTACGCCCAGGATAATAAATTTTGGGTTTAATATGTCATTATAATAATAGTATAAAAAAGCAATTATGAATCTATATAAATTTATAAAGCACCCAACATTATTTATTGTTGCCGCTGCTTTTACAACAGGTTGCACAAAACTTGACCAGGGTTTAAACAGCACCTTAAATAATGACCAGGCGTCTAATGCTTTAGGGTCCAACGGAACCCAGTTATTATTGCAAACCGCTTACAATGACGTTGGCGGTCCCTACTCCGATCCGGGAAATATTTTAGCGCTACAGGAGGTAACGGCGGATGAATGCGTGGTGCCTACCCGTGCCGGAGATTGGGATGATAATGGCAAATGGCGCGCTTTAAAGCAACATACCTTCGGCGCTGATGGAATAGATATAATAATAGGCCAATTCAATTCGCTGAATAAATTGAATTTTGATGCCACCAATGTACTGGCTTTTAACCCATCAAAAGCACAGGCTGCGGAAGCGAGATTTTTACGGGCTTTATCCTTATATCAACTATTGGATCTTTTCGGACAATATCCCTTTAGAAACCCGGGAGACAACTTATTAAATGCCCCCAAAGTATATTCGGGAGATAGCGCCGTTAGTTTTATTATAGACGAACTGACTACCATTATCCCCGACCTTCCCGCAACCAATGGCATGAGCCTGGCTAATGTAGATGCAGCAAACACCTTGCTGATGAAATTGTATTTAAATCGCGGCGCGTTTAATAACAGGGAGCAGCCAACATTTGACGATGCCGACATGCAAAAAGTAATAACACTGGGAACTGCAATAATGAATAGTGGAAAATATGCTTATAGCAATAACTATTTTGATAATTTCAGTGCGACCAATTCAACTTCTAAAGAAGGCATATTTGCTTATCCTAATACTTCAGGTGTTGCTACAAATAATTCGGGCATACATAACATGTGGTGGGCTACCCTGCATTATAATTCTTATGAGCCATTAGCACCGCAGTCTGGATGGAATGGCTTTTCAACCGTTGCGGATTTTTATAATTCTTTTGGAGTAAATTCAACTCCTACTCAAACACCGGCGGATACATTATTAGATAAAAGAATTGGCGGCAGATTTTATAAGGGATGCACGGATGTTTCCGGTATAAGGCCGGGATTATTGATAGGCCAGCAATATTATGAAGATGGCACAAAAGTAAAAGACAGGAAAGGGAATCTGCTGATTTTTAATACAAATTTCTCTCCAGACTTGAAGGAAACAGGTCCGCTTCTGGAAGACGTAGGTATTCGTGTTGTGAAATATGTGCCCGACTTCTCTGGTAATGGAAAAAATTATGGTGGTGGTACAGCCGGAAATTGGACCATGATATTCAGATATCCCGACGTTGTTCTAATGGTTGCTGAAGCAAAAATGAGAGCTGCTGCAGCGGATAATGCAGGGGCTTTGGCCATAGTTAATGAATTAAGGATGGCAAGGGGTGCGGTTCCGATGACGGCTATGCCACTTGTTAATCCAAATGATGTTGCAGACCCCAATACTTTACTTGCGGAGAGAGGCAGGGAGTTGTACTGGGAAATTGTTAGAAGAACTGATTTGATCCGCTTTGGCGTATTTATGAAACCCTGGGCGCTTAAACCGGCTTCAGATGCGGCCCATCTGGTATTTCCAATACCTTCTACTGCATTGGCGGCAAATCCCAACCTGAAGCAAAATCCGGGATATAATTAGTATTGCTGCTCACAAAATATTTATTACACATAAGGCCATTGAAAAATGGTCTTATGTTTTTTATGAAAATTAATGATCTTTATTAAGCAAGATAAGCCATGGTATGAGATATTTTAATGCATATATAGTCATTGCTTGTTTAATGGCAGGCATCTCGTGCAGTAATGAATACAAAAAGGGACTGTTTGAATTAATGGAGCATACCGGTATCGGTTTCATGAATAATGTAGAGGACGGGAAACTTGACAATAGTTTTTTATTCAGAAATTTTTACAACGGCGGAGGGGTAGCAATTGGTGATATAAATAATGATGGATTGAGCGATGTATTGCTCAGTTCCAATACGGGAGAAAATAAGTTATATTTAAACAGGTCTAACTTTACTTTTGATGATATTACGGCCACCTCTGGCTTTCGGCAGGATAGCATGTGGAGCACAGGTGTAGTAATGGCTGACATAAATGCAGATGGCTGGCTCGATATATATGTTTGTAATTCGGGGCACATGCGAAACGGAAACCGGAGGAATAAACTATATATCAATAACCATGATCTGACTTTCACAGAGTCTGCCGGTAAATATGGATTAAACATTTCCGCCTATACTACACAGGTTTCTTTTTTCGACTACGATCTGGATGGGGACCTGGATTGTTTCATGATCAATAATAGCCCTATTCCTATTAACCAACTGAATTTCGCCAGTAAAAGAGACTTACCGGACAGCGCCTGGAATATTGCCGATTTTTTAAAGGGCGGGGGAGATCATTTGTATAGAAACGATAATGGTATGTTTAAAGAGGTAACCAGGGAAGCCGGTATTCACGGTGGCCTGATAAGTTTTGGTTTGGGTGTATCGGTAGGTGATATCAACAATGATGGCTGGCCGGATGTGTTTGTTTCAAACGATTCGTACGAGAAAGATTACATGTATGTGAATCAAAAAAACGGAACGTTTAAAGATGAGTTGGAAGATTGGTTTCAACATACAAGCTATTCTTCCATGGGTGCGGATATTGCCGACATTAATAATGATGGATATCCGGATTTGTTTTCAACGGATATGTTGGCCGAGAGTGATTACCGGCTTAAAACAATGGGATCATTCGATAATATCAGTCTTTTTAGCAGCAAGCTTGAATCAGGGTTTTATTACCAGTACACCAAGAACTGTTTACAACTCAATAATCAGAACGGAAAATTTATTGATATCGCCCGGTATAGTGGTGTGGCTGCTACAGATTGGAGCTGGGGTGCATTAATGTTTGATATGGATAATGACGGCTGGAATGATCTATTTGTATCTAACGGTGTAAACCGCGATGTAACCAATCTTGACTTTATGGATTTTTTTGCCAACGAGGTCATACAAAAGATGGTAATAAGTGGAAAGAAAAATGAAATAGATAAGGTTTTAAAAGAAATTCCGCGTATTTCTATCCCCAATAAAGTTTACAGAAATGAGGGGAATCTGCAGTTTACGGATATCGGAAATGAATGGGGACTGGTGCAGTCTACATTCTCCAATGGTGCTGCTTATGGCGACCTGGATAATGACGGGGACCTGGATTTAATTGTCAATAATGAAAACCAGCTTTGTTCGGTGTATAAAAATAATTCCAGGGAAATCAATAAAAACAATTACCTGGGTGTTTCGCTGAAAGGCATTGGGAAAAATACTTTTTCGATAGGCAGTAAAGTGCAATTGTTTGTTGGAACTGAAACACTTACACGTGAGTTGGTACCCAGCCGTGGTTTTCAGTCTTCTGTTGACTATAAACTTATTTTCGGATTAGGTAAATATGCAAAAGTAGATTCGATGATGGTTATCTGGCCGAATCGTACTGCAGTTACTTTCATTTCTCCCGGCATTAATAAGGTTCATATAATAGAACAATCAGAAAAGAATACACATCAATGGAGTATAAAGCCATCTGAAATACTCCCAGTTTTTTTTACCAGCGAAGAATCCAGATTTGATAAGCATATTGAAAATAATTATGTGGATTTTTATGCCGAACGTGCCATCCCAAAGGTGCTTTCACGCGAGGGTCCGAAAGCCGCTGTTGCTGATGCAAATGGAGATGGGCTTGAAGATATATATATAGGCGGGGCCTCCGGGAGTCCTGGTCAACTTTATCTGCAAACAGCAGACGGAAAATTTAAAAAGAAAGAAGAAAAGGCTTTTTATCCTTTTTTTGAATTCGAAGATACAGCAGTTCTGTTTTTTGATTATGATAATGATGGGGATGCGGATTTGCTGCTTTGTTCTGGCGGAAATTCGAGCAGCCTCAACAGCAGGGAGTTGCAGCTTCGGTTATTTTCAAACGATGGTAAGGGAAATTTTACGATTAACGTTTCAGCTTTCCCCAATATGAGTATGAATATTGCCATTGCTATTGCCAATGATTTTAATAATGATGGTTTTGATGATCTTTTTATTGGCGGAAGGAGTTTTCCGGGTATTTATGGAAAGGATCCAGACAGCTATTTATTCATAAACGATGGTAAAGGGCATTTTAAGGATATCGCTAAAACAAAAAATGCCGATATAGCGCATATTGGTATGGTTACGGGTGCAGTTTGGGAAGATGTGTCGGGAGACAAACAGAAAGAATTGATCATAGTGGGAGAATGGATGGGGCCGAGAATTTTTTCCTTTAATGGAGATCATTTTGAAGAAATTAAAACCAATATCAGTAATAAATTTGGCTGGTGGCAAACAGTAGCTGCTGCAGATGTAAATGGCGATGGCAGGCAGGACCTTATATTAGGCAATATGGGAAAAAATTTTTATTTGCGGCCCGATTCTGCTAACCTGGTAAAATTATGGATAAACGATTTTGATAAGAATGGCTCCCTTGATAAAATAATATCCTATACTGTAAATAACAGGGATATGCCTGTTTTTTTAAAACAAGATATGCAGGAGCAACTGCCATTTATTAAAAAGAATAATTTAAAGCACCAGGAGTATGCGACTAAATCCGTACAGGATCTTTTTCCTGGCGAATTGATGAAAGACTGTATTGTTAAAAAATTTGACTATACTCTTTCCTGTATGGCCATTAATAATGGGGATGGACAGTTTAGTATACAGGAATTGCCGCGGATGGTGCAGCTGTCCTGTATAAATGCCATTCTTCCTATAGATGTAAATGAAGATGGTTATATTGATTTGGTTATGGGCGGAAATCAATTCGGATTGCTGCCACAGTTTGAAAAATTAGATGGAAGTTTTGGAGATATTTTAATAAATGATGGTAAAGGAAAGTTTACCTGGCAGCCCCCCAATCGAACAGGCCTAAACCTGAGAGGAGAACTGAGAGATATTGCGACAATAAAAAACGCAAAGGGCACGTATGTTTTATTCCTTCAGAATAATGAATTTCCGCTCCTTTACAAGTTACACACAACAGATCAACCAAAATAATTTAGTTCACTTGTGACTATCCGCAACCTTTTTTTTGTTTTAAGTGCAGCAACCTTCTTTTTTTCAGCATGTGAGCATGAAAATAAGGCTTTGGAACCTGTTTTATTTAAAGTAATAAAGCACCATATAACCGGATTGAACTTTAATAACACCCTTACTCCTTCCGGCGATTTAAACATGTTTAATTACATGTACTTTTATAATGGTGCTGGTGTAGGAGCGGGAGACTTTAACAATGATGGTTTGATAGATTTGTTTTTTTCTTCCAACCAGGGAGATAACAAATTATTTTTGAATGAAGGGAAATTGCATTTTAAGGATGTAACGATTGAGGCGAAAGTTCCCCAGGATCATGGTTGGTCAACGGGCGTATCTGTTGTTGATATTAATAATGACGGGTGGCTTGATATTTATATTTGTAAGGTTGGGAGGTTTGCAGATTTAAAAAGTACCAACCAGTTATTGATTTGCAAAGGGCTGGAAAATAACATCCCGGTATATGAAGATCAGGCCCGGCAATATGGTTTAAATTTTTCAGGTTTCAGTACGCAGGCTGCTTTTTTTGATTTTGATATGGATGGAGACCTTGATATGTACCTGCTCAATCATGCTATTCACCACGATGGGTCATTCGCCCCACGTAAGAAATTTCTGGAAACTTATGATACCTTGTCTGGCGACCGCTTATACCGCAATGATGAAGATTATTTTACCGATGTTACCAGGCATAGCGGTATCAATAGTTCTGCTATAGGGTATGGGCTTGGTATAGCTGTAAGTGATATTAATCTCGATGGCTGGCCGGATATATACATAGGCAACGATTTTCATGAAAATGATTATCTCTACATTAACCAGAAAAACGGAACGTTTGCTGATGAAAATGCACAAAGGCTGATGCATACCAGTAAATTTTCAATGGGAGTGGATATAGCAGATGCAAACAATGATGGCTATCCGGAAATAATAACGGTTGATATGCTGCCATCGGATCCATATATATTAAAACGTTCTTTAGGAGATGATGACTACGATATTTTTTATGATAAAATTTCTTTTGGCTATAATTATCAGTATTCGCGCAATACCCTTCAATACAGCAGGCGGAATGGAATGTTTAGTGAAACAGGTTTGTATTCGGGCGTATACGCAACAGATTGGAGCTGGGCCCCTTTATGGATGGATTTTGATAACGATGGTTTGAAAGACTTGTTTATTTCCAATGGAATTCCCAAACGGTTGAATGATATGGATTACGTTAATTTCATTTATAACAGTGAAATACAGAAAAAGGTAAGAAATAACGAAATACAGGATAAGGATATAACACTGATTGAAAAATATCCTGAAATAAAAATTCCCAATAAGATTTATAAGAATAGATCAAATCTCCGGTTCCAGGACATGGAGGGCGGTATAGAAAATGATCAGCCCTCCTTTTCAAATGGCGCGGTGTATGCAGATTTTGATAACGATGGGGACTTAGATGTAGTGGTAAATAATATTAATGATTTTGTATTATTATATGAAAATAAATCTGTTCAGAAAACAAATGAAGATTTTGTATCTATTAAATTAAACGGGCCTGAGAGGAACAGGGATGCAATTGGCACAAAATTGTTTTTATTTGCTAATGACGGAATACGGACCTATGAAAATAACCCTGCAAAGGGATTTATGTCGTGTATGGTAATGCCATTGTATATCGGGCTTAAGCAAACAAGGGTTGATTCCGCTTTTCTGGTGTGGCCCGATAATTCTTTTCAAAAAATTACTATACAACCGGCAATCCGCCAGGCAGCGTTTACTTATGCTAAGGGTTTACCTCCTTTTAATTATAGTTCAATTACTGATTTCCGTAAAGAGGACAGCAGACCCTTTACAAACATCGCCAAAGAGGCACAACTTGACTTTGTTCATAAAGAGAACAGGTTTAATGAATTTAACCGGGAACCATTAATGCCCCACATGGTTTCAGCCGAAGGCCCCGCTTTGGCTGTAGCGGATATCAATCACGATGGACTGGAAGATGTTTTTATCGGCGCTTCCAAAACCTTTCATAGTGCTGTGTTTTTACAAAAACCGGGTGCTGTGTTTTTAAAAGTGTCGCAGCCCTGTCTGCTGCAGGATAGTATGTATGAAGATGTAGACGCAGTATGGGGCGATGTAAATAATGATGGAAATATAGATTTGATTGTTGCTTCAGGCGGCAACGAATATTATGGTACTGATGAACATTTATTGCCGCGTATATATCTGAATGACGGTAAAGCAAATTTTATAAAATCACAACATCCGTTCAGTAATCAATATACAACCGCGTCATGCATTGCATTCAATGACTTTAATGGTGATGGTTTTATTGATTTATTTCTTGGAGGAAGGGCAGCGCCATGGAACTATGGGGAAATCCCAACTTCTTATTTATTGCAGAATGACGGAACGGGTAAATTTGTTGATGTAACCCAAACCAATGCTAAGGAACTATCAAAAACAGGCATGGTAACAAGTGCGGTATGGCTTGATCTGGATAAGGATGGCGACAATGATCTGATCGTTAGTTGCGAATGGGGCCCCATAACCGCGTTTCTAAACACTAAAGGATTTTTTACCAAAAAAGATTTGACGGATAAAAAAGGCTGGTGGACTTTTATATTACCCGTGGATATTGATGCGGACGGCGATATGGATTTTGTTGCGGGTAACCTTGGCCTCAATAGCCGGCTTCATGCTTCTGAACAGCAACCAGTCCGGCTTTATTTTAATGATTTTGATGACAACGGCAAAAGAGAGCAAGTACTTACTTATTATGCAGAGGGGAAGGAAATACCTTTTGCTGGTAAAGATGAATTGCAAAAGCAAATACCTTTATTAAAGAAGAAGTATTTTTACGCGGAAGATTTTGCTAAAGCAACATTGACGGATATTTTTTCTCCCGGGAAAATAGAAAACGCGGTGATATTATCAGCGGATTATTTCTCCAACGCTCTATTAATCAATAATGGCAATTTTAATTTTTCCGTTCAGCCTTTGCCCTGGGAGGCGCAACTTACCACATACCGGGATGCCGCAATTGTAAACGCCAATAGTGACAGTTTACCTGACCTGTTACTGGGAGGCAATTATTATGAAAATAATATTGCTTCCGGCAGGTATGATGCAGACTATGGATCGGTTTTAATCAATAAGGGAAATGGAAAATTAACTTGTGAAAGTTTAAATGGGGTAGTTATAAAAGGCGAGGTGCGTCATATAAAGCCAATAAGCATATCAGGAATGGAATCTTTTATTTTTGCTAAGAATAATGACAGTGCAATGCTGCTTAAATTTACAACCTCCTGTAAATGAATACCATGAACCACTATCTTACAGGACAATAAATTCTTGTCACCCATTTACTGGTATCCGGCTCCCGGCTCCTGTCGGTTACAAGCGAATAAAAAGGGATACCCGGTATGGTTTGATGGTGATCGCTTACATATTTAAGCATTTGTTCAAACGCGTTGGAAACCGTGTTGGTTCCGCCTTTTATTTCCATCATTAAAATATTTACATTAACCGGCATCCTCTTCTCATAAATGTCTCCCGATGAGGGAAGTGATTTAGGCAAAGGAACTGCAACCCTTACAATGTAATGTATACTGTCTAATGCATCAACATTAAGCATTGGGTATCCGGATATCATTACTGAATGCGCATTGGCATAGCTTCTTAACTTATTGACGCGGTTGTAGATAAACGCTGT
This sequence comes from Agriterribacter humi, assembly GCF_009192765.1. Lineage (GTDB taxonomy): Bacteria > Bacteroidota > Bacteroidia > Chitinophagales > Chitinophagaceae > Agriterribacter > Agriterribacter humi. The sequence goes on from NZ_VOHQ01000007.1 coordinate 111,163, forward strand.
AGAAGGATAACTACTGATAGTATCAATGGTAGAAATGAAAGTTGAATCAACAATTAATAAGTGATGGACTTCATGCTCATATATATTTTTTGGCTGAGATAAAAAGGACCCCATTTTTTGTAGAATCGTATCCATGTCCCTGTTTATTTTTTTTGCCTCCCTGAATGCAAGAAATCTTTTAAATGGATTGTAGGACGTTGAAGATTCACCTATCCATTGAAGCAGTACAACGTTCCTTTGCAGTGGAATTAAATAAAGCGATGTGTTTAATTGAGATCTGTTGCCTGTAATAGTAACAGGCAGTAATGAAATATTATTGTTGCCTATCTTGTAGGAATAACCGCCCAGCAAAAAAATATTTTTAGCAGAGGCTTTGTTTACGTTTCCAGGCCACCATTTATTCAAACTTTCTTCGTTTAGCAACATTCTGTAAACTCCTTGCCGGGTAGCTTTAATGTTTATATTGCTTTTTAGCGTTACGGAATCAGGTATAAAAATATACAGGCAACCAATGATAACCGAGAGAGAGATTATTATAAAGAGCAGCCATTTCTTATTATATCGCGGCATAAATAAAGCAGATTCAAAATTTCTTAAACAGATATCCCCTGCAATATTACAGAAATGATTTTTTAGGTTTTTTATGTTTTGGCAGTGAATCATACATTTGCCTGTATTTTGTATTGCGTATGTTCAAACCATCTTATCATTATATAGCCGCTTGTATAATATTATTCGGCGCCTGCAAAAACAAACAGAACGCTTATGTTCCGCCCGCAGATCCTTTGTTTACCCAAATGGACAAAGCACAAACCGGTATCAGCTTTCGTAATGATTTAAAGGAAGATGCCAGCTTTAATGTTTTTAATTACAGGAATTTTTACAACGGGGCCGGTGTTGGCATAGGTGATATTAACAACGATGGGTTGGCGGACGTTTATTTCACCAGCAACCTGGGAAAGAATCATTTATACCTGAACAAAGGCGATATGCGGTTTGAAGATATAACCGAAAGAGCAGGAGTAGGGGGATCAAAGGCTTGGAGCACTGGCGTAGCAATGGCGGATGTGAACGGAGATGGGCTTTTAGATATATATGTGTGTAATTCCGGTAATATTAAAGGCGATGACCGCGCCAACGAATTGTTTATTAACCAGGGTAATTTAACTTTTAAAGAAGAAGCCGTACCATACGGACTGGAAGAAAAGGGAGGATTGACCACCCATGCTGTATTTTTCGATTACGACCTTGACGGCGACTTAGACTGCTATATACTCAATAATAGTTTCAGACCTATTGCCAGCTTTGGCTATAACAAAAACATCCGCAATGTGCGCGACTCCATAGGAGGACATAAGCTATACAGGAATGACGATGCGGGCGGGCGGAGAAAATTTACCGATGTAAGTGAACAAGCGGGTATATATGGCAGTGAAATCGGTTTTGGACTGGGCGTTAGCGTGGCAGATGTAAATGCCGATCAGTGGCCGGATATTTATGTAAGCAACGATTTTTTTGAAAAGGATTATCTCTACATCAACCAAAAAAACGGAACGTTTAAGGAATCCATAGAAGAAAGTACAGGACATCTTAGCCTTGCTTCCATGGGATCTGATATTGCCGATATTAATAACGATGGCAGACCGGATATCTTCACCACCGAAATGCTTCCGGAAGATGATTACAAGTTAAAAACGGTTACCCAATTCGATGATTACGATGTGTTTAATGCTAAAGTGAAGGGAGATTTTTATTACCAGTATCTTCAGAATGCATTGCATTTGAATAATGGAGACAGCACTTTTTCGGAGATTTCATTTTTGGCCAATGTGGCAGCAACCGACTGGAGCTGGGGTGCTTTGATCTTTGATTTTGACAATGATGGATGGAAAGATATACTGGTTTGCAACGGTATTTATAAAGACATCACCAACAAGGATTTCATAGATTTTTTAGCGAACGACAAAAACAGGATACGGGTAATAACAGAAGGGAAATTTAATTTTAAAGAATTTTTAGATTCTATTGCTTCTAACTCCGTACCCAATTACGCCTTTATCAATCAGAAAAACCTGTCCTTTCTGAATCAATCCTACCGATTAGGATTGGGCATGCCCGGTTTCAGCAATGGCGCCGCTTATGGCGACCTGGATAATGACGGCGATTTAGACCTTGTGGTGAATAATGTGAATATGGAGGCTTTTGTGTACCGCAACAACGCAACACAAAAATTGCATAGCGCATATCTAAAAGTGAAGCTGCAGGGAGCGGGTGAGAACAGGCTGGGTATAGGAGCAAAAATTTCGGTGTATGCCGGCGGGCAGGTGCACAACCTGTATCAAATGCTTTCGCGTGGTTTTCAATCCAGTGTAGATCCTGTGCTGGTGGTTGGTTTGGGCAATAACGTCAGCATTGATTCTCTGGTAGTGGTATGGCCGGATATGAGGAAGCAAACTTTAAAAAATGTAAGTATCAATACAACCCTATTGCTGAAACAGGAAGAAGCGAACGAAAAATTTGTGCAGCAACCACCGGCACACCCATTATACACTGATGTTTCAGCAAAGTTCATTTCTGGTGGCTCGGCGCACAGGGAAAATTTATTTATTGATTTTGACAGGGAAAGGCTGATGCCGAAAATGATTTCAATGGAAGGTCCTAAATGCACCGTGGCAGATGTAAATGCGGATGGATTAGATGATATTTTTATTGGAGGTGCAAAATCAGATTTTGGAAAATTGTTTTTTCAGCAGGCTAACGGAACATTGATACGTTCTCAGCAACAGGCATTTGCTATTGCCAATACAACCGATCAAACAGGTGCTGCATTTTTTGATGCGGACAAAGATGGCGATAACGACTTATTGATTGTATATGGCGGTAATGAAGATAAAGGAACGACTGCAACCCTGCGGCCCCGCCTGTTTTTAAACGATGGTAAGGGAAATTTCTCCTATGCACCGCAAAACCTGCCTGTAATTACTACTACTGCATCCTGTGCAAGGATTGCGGATATGGATAACGATGGCGATATAGATGTATTCATAGGCGGTCGTGTTTTACCGGGTGAATATGGTTTAACACCCAACTCTTTTCTTTTAGTGAATGACGGCGCCGGCAAATTTACAGACCAAACGGACAATTATGCGCCGGGGCTAAAGAACGTTGGAATGGTAACGGATGCCCGCTGGACAGATACGGATAATGATGGGAAGCCTGAGCTTGCGGTGGTGGGCGATTGGATGCCTTTAACCATATTTAAAAACACAAACGGTAAATTAGTAAAAAGCGAGCTGCCGTTTTCCAGGGGATGGTGGAATTGCATTCAGACTGCAGACCTTAATGGTGATGGGAATGTTGATTTTGTAATGGGCAACCTGGGATTGAATTCAAAAATAAAGGGCGATGTTGCTCATCCTGTAGAATTGTATGTGAAGGATTTTGATAAGAACGGGCAAACGGAATCTGTTTTGTGCTATTATAAATCAGACAGTATATCTTATCCCCTGCCTTTGCGTGGTGATATAGTAATGCAACTACCCGGTTTAAAAAAGAAATTTCTGAAGTATGCAGACTATGCGGGCAAAACCATTCACCAGGTTTTTTCGGAAGAGGAACTTGAAGGAGCCATTATAAGAAAAGCGGAACAGTTTAATACCTGTATTGCTATAAACGATGGCAAAGGAAATTTTACTTTGAAGCCCCTGCCACTGCATGCACAGTTCTCTCCCACGTACGGTATTTTAACAAACGACCTTGACGGGGATGGATTAACCGATATTTTGCTGGGTGGTAATTTTTTTGGTGTAAAACCGGAAATAGGCAGGTACGATGCCAGCTATAGCTGTTTCCTCAAAGGAGATGAAAAGGGTAACTATACTTTTGTGCCCAATGCAAAAACCGGCATGACCGTTAAAGGAGAAGTAAGGGATATTATACAGTTAAATAATAAAAAAAGTTCTTCTATACTTTTTATCAAGAACAATGATGAAGTGCAGGTATTTAAGAGGAATCGCTGAAGGTTGGAAAGATAAATCCGAAGGGGCTGTCAGCAATCAGCTTTGAGCTATGGGCAGGAAAAATCTCAAGAAGCAAATAGCAAATACCAATAAAGTCCGAAAGCTTAAGCTCTAAATCTGAAGCACTCTTTAAAACCTGAAACCTGCAACTTGAACCCTGAACCCGGGATCTAACCGCTGAAAGCTCATTGCCGCAAATTAAAAATTCGGCGCCAGTTGCCTCGTACGATAATAGTCTAACATATAGCTCACCACTTCTTCCGAGGTATCAACAATTTCAAATAAGGCAAGATCTTCAGGATGGATATTGCCTTCCACCAGCATTACATCTTCGAGCCAGTTAATCAGGCCCTGCCAGTATTTTCTGCCTACCAGCACCATGGGCATTTGCCTGAACTTTTCTGTTTGTATTAAAGTAACTACTTCAAAAAATTCATCTAAGGTACCAAATCCACCGGGCATCATAACAAAGCCCTGCGAATATTTGGTGAACATTACTTTGCGCACAAAGAAATAATCAAAATTCAACAGCTTATCCTTATCAATAAAATCATTGGGACGTTGTTCAAACGGAAGATCAATATTTAACCCAACACTTTTACCGTTAGCCAGCTTAGCGCCCTTATTGGCTGCTTCCATAATGCCGGGGCCGCCACCGGTTATAACGCCAAACCCTTCCTCCGAAAGCCGTCGTGCTATTTCTATAGAAAGTTCATAATACACAGTGCCCGGCTTTGTTCGGGCCGAACCGAATATAGATATACAGGGACCTATCTTGGATAATGCTTCAAAGCCTTCCACAAATTCGGCCATAATTTTAAATATCTGCCAACTGCTGTGGGCCATGCTTTCCTTCCAGTGTCTTTCCTTCAAAGTTTTAAGGGTTGCATTCATACTTTTTTACTTTTTGAACAAAAATTGTATTCTACCGATGCTATGTCAGTCAAATTTTGGCTGGATGTTTATCCTGACGTGAGACGATAAAAGAGAGACGATAGAGGGGGAGCCTTTCACCTTTCTCGTTTCACCTTTCACTTCTCACAATTCACAACTCACGATTTACCCATTTCACATCAACCCAGCCACAGATAGCAAAGCCACCGCTCATGCAGTGGCCGCTCATTGATATAACGCAGTTTATAAAAATTTAGTTCGTGGAAGCAGGTTTTTTTGAAATGACCCATAAACCAAGGTAGGTGAGCATTCCGTTATAGATCAGCAGTTCGTAGCCAATTTTGAAATTACCAAAAAGGGAGTTGGAAAGGGACTTGATGTTTTCAACCCATTGCCCGCTCAGATTCATTTGCGGCTGGTACCATTCAATGTTATTGATCATGTCAATGCCAAGGATCAGTAAAGGAGCCAGCAGGCAGACAAACAGGGATAGCCGGTCGTTGATGACTCTTTTGGTAAGGATGCCAAACGCAAACAAACCAAGCAAAGGCCCATAAGTGAAGCCTGCTACTTTCAGAATTACATCAATGATTGATTTATTATCAACCAATTTGAAGCCCAGCACGATAATAAAAAATATAAAAGCAAAAGTGAAGTGAATAGCCAGCCTGATCTTTCTTCTGCGGGATTCACTCCAGTCTTCCCTTCTTTTTAAACCTAAGATGTCTAAGCAAAATGAAGAGGTCAAAGCTGTTAATGCTCCATCGGCACTGGGGAATAGAGCAGAGATGAGCCCGATGATAAAGATAATGGATACCGCTGTTGGCATATAACTCAGCGCGGCAGTAGGAAACAGATCATCAGGCGCAACATTGATGCCTTTTTCGGCCGCAAAAATATACAACAAACCACCTAAGAAAAGAAATAAGAAGTTTACCAATGCCATAATGATGCTGAAAGTAATCATGTTTTTTTGGGAGTCCTTCAAGTTTTTAACACTGATATTTTTTTGCATCATTTCCTGGTCAAGCCCGGTCATGGCAACCGTAATAAAAACGCCTCCCATAATATGCTTCAGAAAATGAGATGAACTGTTAATATCCGTATTGAAGATCTTAGTCATGCCGAGGTTTCCTAACTCATTCAGTGTTCCTGAAAAGCTATGACCCAGGTTGTTCATAATAAAGATGGTGCATACAACCAATCCCAGCAGCATAAAAGAAGTTTGCAGCGTATCCGTAAATACAATGGTTTTAACGCCTCCTTCAAAAGTGTACAGGATGATCATCAGCAGGATAATAATGGTAGTGAGCCAGAAAGGCATTCCAAGGTTATCAAGAATGAAGATCTGTAGAATATTGATGACAAGATATAGCCTGGCTGTTGCGCCTAATGTTCTGGAAATGATGAAAAACAGTGCCCCTGTTTTGTAAGAGATCATTCCAAAGCGGTGCTGGAGGTAATTATAAATGGATGTGAGATTCAACCGGTAATACAAGGGCAGAAGAATAAATGCAATCAGGAAATAACCAATCAAATACCCGATAACCACCTGGAAATAGGCAAAGCCGGCGCCACCCACTGTTCCCGGTACTGATACAAATGTTACGCCCGATAAGGATGTGCCGATCATACCAAAAGCCACCAGCATCCAGTTGGAACTTCTGTTGCCAATAAAAAAAGAATCATTATTGGAGTTTCGTGAAGTGTAGTAAGCCACCACTAAAAGCAAAACAAAGTATCCTACTACAAATGAAAAAAGCAGCCATGGAGACATATGGTATAATTAAAGTTAGGGGGAAAGATAAAACTTTTATTTTTTATTGATTGCATCACGTGATGGGGATATTACAACTTTCATTTTCTACAGTAGCAGAATATTAAACGCAAACAGACATGCAAGCGTGTTACTGCGTATCATTGCAGTACAAAATAAGGTTTATGCAAATTAAGGCGGTAACGGTTTTTTGCGGATCCAAACCTGGTGCCAATCCGCAATACGAAAAAGATGCGGCACGACTCGGTAAGCTGATAGCGGAAGCCGGGCTTAAATTAATTTATGGAGGTGGCAACAAAGGGTTGATGTCGGCGGTAGCCAATGCTGCATTACAGAATGGCGGCAGCGTAACCGGCGTTATGCCTCAAATGCTTATAGAATGGGAACAACAGCATACGGGGTTAACAGAACTTATTATTACCGATACTATTCATCAGCGAAAAAAGCTGATGTATGAATTGTGCGATGCAGCCATTGTTTTACCGGGCGGTTACGGCACCCTTGATGAGTTGTTTGAAATGCTTACCTGGAACAATTTAAGAATTCATAATAAAAGAATATTCTTACTAAACACTTCCAGCTATTACAAACACCTGGAGGCACATATACAAAATATAGAAGCAGAAAATTTCGCGTACAGGAAGTCAAAAAATCATATTGTGTTTAGCGATACGCCTGAAGCATTGATGAATAGTATAAACGACTCATGTTAAGTTAACCATATTATGCTATATCTTCTTTGTGAGAGGTGAAAAGGCAAAGGTGAGCATTTTTTTACCGCCCCGGTTCGTGTCTCCACGAAACGGAAGTCAGGGCATTGGTGGGAATCTGGTTCGTGCGGACACGAACCAGGGCATTGGACATTAATTAATCACCGAATTGCTGATGAAAGCAATCCTTTTGCTGTCTGGCGACCAGGAGGGCGTGTTGATGGTTCCCTGCCCGCCATATACATAAGCAATTACTTTGGGCGTTCCGCCCGCAACCGGCATTAACCGGAGATATACGTGTTTATAAAAAGGATGATCCTCCGCTTCCACCTCTTCTTTTAAAAAAGACAGGAATACGATCCATTTCCCATCGGGCGATACATGCGGGAACCAGTCATAGAAGGTTCCGTCTGTAACAGGTTCCTGTTCGCTTCCATCTGCTTTCATGCGCCATAGCTGCATAGCGCCAGTGCGGGCGGAATTGAAATAAATATATTTTCCATCGGGCGTATATTCAGGGCCATCGTCCAATCCTTTGGCTGTGGTTAATCTCACTTCCTTACCCCATTGGAAGGAACCGTATAAATATCGTATTCATCGTTTCGCCGACCGGTAAATATAAGCAACTGGTCGTTTGGCGACCATCCGTGCAGGTAAGATGGACCTTTGGGCGTAATTTGTTTGGGAATACCACCGGCTACGGGTACTGTATAAATAATAGATCCGCCTAAATCCCCTACACCGCTGCTTAGTCCAAGCATTTTGCCATCAAAGGAAAGCACATGATCATTATTGTTATTTTTTACTTCGCCGGTTGGGAGTAATGAGGGTTTACGGGTAGCAAGATCAAAATTATACATGAGTCCCTCGCTGTTGTAAATTAAGGATTTGTCATCTGTTGTCCAGTTGGGCGCCTGCAGCGATTTGGGAGATGTGTATACGATTTCCCTTGAACCGGTAGCGATGTCAAGCAGTTCAACATGGCTTCCCAGGTAGTTCCGGTACTGAACCAATCCATCCCATGCAGGAATGCAAATGCGTACATCATTGAATACGCCGGTTTCTATAACATCCGCATTATGCGAGCCAACAAACAAGCCGAGATAAACTTCTTCTCCCAAATCAAGGGCTTCCGTTTGTGTTGTAACAAATGGTTCGCCATATTTTGCCACACGCATCGTATACACATTTCCTTTTCTCTCCAACTGGATGATATTGGCGTGGGTAAGCGCTGACCGGATTTCTTCCGTAGCCGATCCGGCGGTTTTTCTGAATTGTAATGAAGTTAACCCGTCTCCATGCACTACGGCATTAATATGCGGCGCATTTCCTTCAAGACTTTTCCGCGCCATCCAGCCAATTTTGCGATGTGCTTCTACCCCTGCACCAACAAATTCCCCACGGGCGTACGCAATAAAATCACCTTTTATTTTTTTCCACGCAAAATGGAATTCATCGTGATCGCCCCATATATTATAACCGGAGCCAGAAATTACATACTGGCGTGTAGCTGCGATGTAGGTGGCTTCGCCGGGCTTTACTACCGCTCCAATATCGCCATGCCCGTTAAATATGCCCATTGCTGTTTGCGAAAACAGTGAAGGGTTTACCAGCGTAATGCTGTACATTAAAATAAAGAAGGCAAATTTTTTTAGCATGTGCAATTTTATTTAGGTCTATTAATATAAGCTGTAATGCCGAAAAATGGTAACTTTTAGTAAAATATTCAGTTATGAAGCATTCATTTGTAGTTTTCCTGCTGAGCATTTTATTTTTATTGCAGTATTCTCAGTGTTATGCCCAACCGCCCCGGGAGCATAAAACCCTTGCTATAGGAGCCTCTGCGCCCGATTTTACATTGCCGGCTGTTGATGGCAAAACATATACACTTGCGTCTTTCAGCAACAGTAAAATATTGGTCATCATCTTTACCTGTAATCACTGCCCTACCGCACAGGCTTATGAAGATCGTATTATACAACTCACCGATGAGTATACTAATAAAGGCGTTGCTGTTCTTGCCATTATGCCCAATGATCCAAAGTCCATTACTTTAAGTGAGCTGGACTATACAGATTTAAGCGATTCCTTTGAGGAGATGAAGATCCGTGCCAAAGAGAAGCAATTCAATTTTCCGTATTTATATGATGGCGATACGCAGGCAACAGCAAAAGCTTACGGACCTGCCGTTACACCGCATGTTTTTATTTTTGATGAAACCCGCAAACTCCGTTTCCAGGGAAGAATAGACGATGTGGAAAATCCTGCCAAAACACCGAAGTATTTTGATACGCGGAATGCTATAGAAGCTTTGCTTGCTAATAAGGAAGTAACTACGCCCACTACAAAGGTTTTTGGTTGTTCTGCAAAATGGAAAGAAAAAAGCGATTGGATTGTTAAGGCACAGCAGGAGTGGGCAAAAGAGCCGGTGCAGTTGAACGATATTGATGTAGCAGGAATAAAAAATTTGCTGAAGAATGAATCCGGTAAACTGCGTTTAATTAATATCTGGGCTACCTGGTGTGGTCCCTGCGTTACGGAATTCCCGGAATTTATAACCATGAACAGGATGTACCGCAAAAGAGATTTCGAATTCATCAGCATCAGCGCCGATGATCCTGCCAAAAAGGAGAAAGCATTACAATTCCTTCAAAAGCAACAGGCTTCCAATGCCAATTATATTTTCAGCACAGATGATAAGTACCAGCTTATTGAAGCGGTAGACCCTAACTGGCAGGGCGCACTGCCTTATACTATTTTGGTGGAACCCGGAGGTAAAATTGTATATGCCAAACAGGGGATCATTGATCCGCTGCAAATGAAAAAAACCATCATTGAGCATCCGCTGCTGGGCCGATTTTATTGAGTGCTATAATACAATTGCTTAATGAACGGAAGTGGTGGTAAGTGGCTTTCCATATATGGCCCTTTAAACTTTTTTTGAGTTCGGGCTGTTTATCTAATCCGCCTTCATACCAGTCGCCGTATTCGTGATCAATAAGGTAGGTTTGGGTATAGCTCCAGAGTTGTTGGAATTTTTCAAAATATCGTAAAGGATCGTTTGGAAAAAGATCGGCCATTAATAACAAGGTATTCATTCCTTCTGCCTGCGCCCACCAGTTTTTGGTATCCTTTATGATCGTGATCTTATCATTACCTTTAAAATAATAGCCTTCATCATAAAATCCTCCAACAGCGTTATCCCAGCCATTGCGCAAAGCATGATCCACCATATGCTTTGCCTTATGAAGGGTGATGCTGTCGTTTTCAATTCCCAATATATGGGACGCTTCAAGCATAAGCCAGACGGTTTCCACATCATGACCAAAAGAAACATGATCGAGGTAGCGATGCTTCAAAATAGTTTCTTTATCCGAGCCGTTGAACGAAACGGGCGTCCAGTTGGGCTGAAAGAAAAGTATAAGATTTCCTTTGGGAGAAGTAATAGTATCCCTGATAAGCAGCAGCATTTCGTTTAAGCGTTCGCGCAATAACGGGTCGGGCCATACCTGGTACAGTTCGGTGAAAGCTTCCAGCAGGTGAATAGAGCTGTTCTGGTCTTTATATCCAAGATCGGAAACAGAAGGGATATCAGCGGTTCGTTTAACAGGCGTGCCATCTCTTTGCATGTGCTGAAAGTATCCCTTGTAGACCGGATCGTGGCTGTGTTTCTCCAGCCATGCAAATGCCTGTTTTGCGAGATTCAGTGCGGCGGTATCACCTGATGTTTTATAATATGCGGCAAGTGCATAAATACCAAATGCATTTCCATAGGCTTCTTTTGCTGCAAAACCGTTGTTCTTTACATTTCCTTTTTGATCTGCCAGTGTATAAAATCCACCATAAATTTTATCCCACATTACATCTTTAAGAAAAAGAAAGCCATGCTTTGCACCTGCTTTATAATATGCAACGGAAGGATATAATTCAGCGGCTTTTGAATTAACCCAGGTATGGCGTGCCTGCGTTACGATCATTTTATCCTGGTTGGGTGACGGTTTAAAGTCGTAGGTATAGGAGCTTATAAACCCTCCGTATACGGTATCCAAAGACCGGGGATACCAGATGTTTAGTAATTCTTTTTGCAAACTCTTTTCCATTGCCATGGCAATCTGCATGCTTTCCGCTTTCTTGTTTTTTGGAGGTAAAGTTTGTAGCTGTGTGTATGCTGTATGTTGTAAAAAAAGTGAAAGGAAGAAGAGTACGTATTTCATACAATTGATTTAGTTCTTTTTTTGCCGCCCTGTTTCGTGTCTCCGCGAAACGGAAGCTAGAAGCTGGTTTGTAAGGACACGAACCAGGGTATTGATCGCTTTAGCGGAATGTAATAACTAAAAGTCAAAAGAAGATAATTCATTTTTCTGAAATTAAATCCATTGCTTTTTCCAGCACCTCGTCTCGTCCCGAACGGATTCCTTCTATGGTCGGTCGTAATGAAATATCTATTTTAACACCTGTCTGCTGAGTTTCAGTTCCGTCAGGATAATATACCCCAGTACCAGAAATTGATGTTTTAATACCTCCAGGTAATGTAATTTCAGAAATATCTCCGTCTGCTCCTGCGGTAGTGCTTCCAAGTACAAGAGATCCCTGTACCGTACTTAGTGCCATAGTGGTATATTCTGCCTGGCTAATGGTGGATGCGTTTACAAGAATAATAACCTTCCCTTTATAAAAATCATTGTTGCAAAATGTTCCGTTTGATATATTCTTCCTATGTACAATTGCTCCAGGCATCTTCAAGCTGATTGAAGTAAAATGAACAAATGGAGAACTGGTTTGTTTTAGCCAGGAGCCATATGTAAAAGGCATAAAAGTTGAAGGATAGCAACGCAGATCAATGATCAATCCTTTAGTGTTCTTAAAAAGAGGCTTGATAGATTCAATATCAGATTCCTTTAAGGAAGCCGGATAAATATATCCAATATCGCCATTCAGTTTTTTGTATCCTCTATCTATAACATTAGCATTAGAGGAAGTATATGTAGAGCGCACCGGAATTCTTTTGATAACGTGTTCTGTTAGTTTGCCCTTGCTGCGAGTCAGTAGTTTTACATCAGGATTATTGCTCCTTAAAAGAAACCCTTTATTAGAAGACAGTTGTTCCAATTGAGCGTCTCTATTAGAACCCGGAGTGAATTTTAATAATTGTTCTACCAGACTATCTGTCTTTATTCCATCTATTCCTTCTATTATGTCTCCAACTTTCAATAATGGTTTAATTTCTGCAGAGTCTTTGTAATAACCAGTCACTAAGAGTTTACGTTCTATGAATTTGGTCTTAAAAGGAATAATAAGCATTCCTTTTAAGGAATCTAAAGTGCCTATTTGGTCTTGAAAATATGCGTGTGTATCTTGTATCCGTCCTGTTAATTCAAGACAAGCCAGTACATATTCAGACCTGATACTAGCCTGTACAAACTTAGGAATGAATTCAACTAATACTTCATTCCAGTCTTCTTTGATCAGGTGTCTGTAAGGGAAGAAATACTGTATACTATTCCAATACCTGTACAATGCCAGCAGCCTTAATCCAATGTTGAGATAATAGGAAGAACCAAAAGCCAATTCATTTTTGAAAATGGGATTTCCAATATGCTCTACCTGGGAAATATAATAATGACTACTCCTGTCATCATAATTATCACGAATTTTAGCAAGCCTGGAAATTAATGAAGAAGTTAGATTGCCATCGTTAAACAGATACCCGAACGATGGCATTAATTTGATTTTTGACCTATCCAAAACGTTGCAATCTCTGCAGTCCTGAACGGCACCCAATTCGTCAACCCAAATTTCCATTTCCGAATTAAACTCGTCTTTTGATGATGCAGAAAACACTTTAGGAAGCATCCTGAATAATTCTTTATCCCAATTATAATCCCCCGCTGCAACCCGCGGGTGATAATATTTTAAGAATCCCCAAAGCATCCCCAAATTGGTTAGTTGTTTAATTTTGTCCGGAGTTATCTTTGGTGGTGCTATTCCTGAAAGATTGAAGGATGTGTCCTTCTTTTTAAATATAGTTTTAAGCGGAACATCTGTTATTAATGTATCGTCAATAGTTAGTTGAAGGTTATCAACCCAGATTTTTCCGCTTCCTGCGAACAAAGCACCAAAGGATATCCTCTCAGCCCTTGCCGGATCAAGAGGAATTTCCACGCTGTATTTCTGCCAGTCATTGGTTCCAGAAATTCCTTTGTCATACATATTATTAAAGGCAAGTACATTCTGGTTTTCATCATCCGCTCTTATCCACAATCCCGCAAATCCATCCAGAACATCTTCGGATTTTATATATCCGCTTAGTCGAAGGGTTTTCCCTGCCAGCGGGGGAGCGATTTCTTTAACGCTAACAATAGCGTTTATGTCTCGCGCATTTTTGGTAAAACGCAATGAATATCTTCCCTCTTGTTTAACAGTCGAATCAATATTTACAGCGTGTGTAGCATTTCCTTCAGGGATTTGCCATCCCAGAGGATGAAGCGTGTCATTAATTTTTTCAACTTGCTCAAAACTGAGGTTGTATTTACTTTCTATCCGGGTGTGACATGAAAAAAGCGATGAGATAAGTAACGCCGCTAATATGGGAGTCGCTATCCTATTTATATAAATACAGCAGGCATCAATCATGGCTGAATTTTGTAAAACAAACCGACTATCCAAATACATGCCTGTTAAAAAGGAACGAATGGCGATTCAATTTTTAGTATACAGGTCTGCTATACGCAGTCTCCAGACTTCGTTATTAATATGTTCTTCCGGGACTATGTCTCGAATGTGGAACTGTGTCCACGAAACGGAAATTGGAGCTGGGGAGCATAAATTATTCACCACGATTTAGTTTGCAGGCCTGCAATTTCTGTAAAATGCTTATCTCTTGTAATTAAAACGAGCTCATGCTGAAATGCCGATGCGGCAATCCATATATCATTAGTAGGTATGGGTTTTCCTTTCTTGTAAAGTTCTGCTACAATTAATCCGTAATGCTGTGCCGTAACTTCATCTGCGTTTAAAACGGTGCATAATTGCAGAAAATCTTGCAATTTTTTCAGGTGCTTAGCTTTGTTGGTTACACGATTTATGCCGATATAAAGTTCGCCTAATACAACGGAGGATATATAAAAAACCGGCAACTTGCTAATTTTATCTGCAATGTTTTTGTTGCCATCAAAAACTTCAATTATAATATTGGTGTCAAGCAAAAAACTATTTCCAGTCATCGGCGCATATGGTTTCGCAGGTTTCAGCAATCGCTGTTCTCATTTTACTGGCTTCCTTTTTGGTAAGGATACCTACAAAATCATAAATACTTGGCTTTTTCGCGGGAATCGTTTTTTTCCTTGATTTTTTCAACACGGCTTCCAATGCTGTTAAAGTTGCTTCGTTGTCAACTTTCAGCACTTCTTCGATTAAAGATATTTTCCTTGCCTCCGTGTACATAAATGTATTTTCTCAAATTTACATCAAAAACCGTTTTGGGCAAAGGGAATTTAAGGCTTTATGCCTGCGGGCATAACGGGTAGATTCAAACAAACACCTCCATTGTGTATACTGCTCATTCTCCTTCAAACTGGAAGATCTTTTCCATCAGCACCCATTTTTCACCAGGCTTTGCCCAGGGAATGGCCTGCTGGTATTTCCACATCAGTTCTTCCCATTCCTGTACTTTGGCGCAATGGGCATCCAACTGTTTCTTTTTTTCAAATGAAAAGTTGTCATCCGTTTCCAGGATCATAAACATCCTGTTGCCTGTGCGGTATATTTCGATGTTTGTAATACCGGCATCCAGATCATTTTGTCGCACTCCCGGCCAACCCACCCCGGGCTTGTGCCAGTTTTGATATTCCTCAATGCTTTTGGGGTCATCAATCAGATCAAGCGTAAGACAAAATTTTTGCATAAGTATTATTTATTTGAACCAGGTATTAAAAGCATTGATCGTTTGTTTGGCCGCCGCATCGCTGCTGGGCCAGGGAAACACTTCCGCAGAAATGTACCCGCTGTACGATATGGATTGCAAAGCCTTTGCAATATCACTCATGGATGTATGTCCCATGCCTATGGCGCGCCTGTTGCTGTCGGCAAAATGTATATGGCCTATATAACTGCCATATTGATAAATGGTTTCGGGTATAGAAGCTTCTTCTATATTCATGTGAAACAGATCGGCCAGCAACTGTATGTTGTTTGTGCCAAGCGTTTCAAGCCAGGCAACAGCATCTGCGAAACAATTGAATATATTGGTTTCGTAGCGGTTCAACGGTTCGTATATCAGGCGTACACCCTTCTTTTCCGCTTTGCCAGCCAGTATGCTTATTCCTTCACTCAGCCACTGTAAAGCGGTAGTTCTTTCAATGCCCTGTGGTATATTACCCTGCATGGAACCAATAATAGCGGGCGCGTTAAAGGCCGCGCCAAAATCAATCATTTCACTTATAAACGCTATGGCACGGTCACGCACAACCGCATTGGGATCGGTAAGGGTTAAGCCCTGTACCACTTTCCCTGCTCCTGTGCCAACTGCGCATATCCGTATACGATAGCTCTCTGAAAGTTGCTGCAGGAGGGTAGTATCAACCGCTGTTGCCGAAGCCGTAAAAAGCTCAACCGCGTCAAATCCTAAGGCTGACGCTTTGGCAATGGAGTCTTCTAAGTTCTCCCAGAATACCCAGGGCCCGCTTTTTATTTGGGGTACCAGGGCTATGGTTATCGCAGATTTCATCTTTTTTATTTACAATGTAAGATCAACCATGATCTTGGTAATATTACCCCTGTTTTCCGACCAGTCCTGTAAAGCTTCGCCGGCGTTATCAAGCGACACGGTTTTGGATATAACGGCATCAACAGGAAACTTACCGTATTCCAGGTACTGAATGACAACCGGAAAATCATCAAGGCAATTGCGGGAACCCAGTATTTCAATTTCTTTTCTTACAAATACACCGGTATTGTATTCTACCGGCTTTTTGCCATAGCCTATGTATACTACTCTTCCGGTATACGATACCAGCTCAACGGCTGCCCTATATGTTTCATGATTACCAACCGCCTCTATAATTACATCCGGGCCATCGCCATTCGTCCATTCATCTAAGGCTTGTTTTAAATTGGCGGTAGTAGTATTAATGGCCGTGGACGCGCCAACAGCTTTGGCTATCCCTGTTTTATAATCGCTTATATCCGCTGCAAAAACTTCTGCTCCATTATTCAGCGATCCGGCAATGGCGCCCAATCCTACTATGCCGCAACCAATCACCAATACCTTGTCGCCTTCCTGTACTCTTCCCCTGTTTGCAGCATGAAAGCCAACCGTCAGGGGTTCAGCAAGCGCCAGTTCTTTATAGGATAAAGCTGCTGAAGCATGTAACTTCCTCCAGTTCACCGCAATGTATTCCGTCATAGCGCCCGGACGTCTTACCCCCATTGTTTTATTGTCAACACAGGCATTGGGGCGGCCTTTACGGCACGCAATACATACACCGCAGTTTAAATAAGGATTCAACGTAACTTTCATCCCCGCTACAAAAGCGGCAGGCACGTTTTTTCCTGCTGCTTCTATTATACCGCCCACTTCATGCCCCAGTACATTCGGGTATTCCTGCATTTCAAAAAGACCTTTGAATCCATTTAAATCGCCTCCGCAAAAGCCTACCATACCAATGCGCAGCAATACTTCCTCATCCGTTGGCACGGGCATTGGTATTTCGCGGATCTCCGTTTTCCCGGGTTCAACCAAAACTAAAGCTCTCATATAAAAACTATTGTTATTTAGGTATGTTGTTTTCACTGCGACCTTCAAACCACATCTTGTTTTTTACCGGCGCTACCAGCTTTTCCATATCATGTAACAGCGCGGCAGGAATATCAAGAGCGGCGGCAGCTATATTTTGTTTAACTTTTTCCACTTCGCACATGCCGGTAATGGTACTTGCTATATGCGGGTGGGCAATGGCGTAAGATAAAGCTACATCGCTCAGTGCCACGCCATATTCACGGCAAAGGCTGATGAGCGCCGGTTGTATGGCGATCATTTCTTTGGGCGACCGGTGCCAGGAAGGTAAGGCGGCATCCGTTAGTATGCGCTGCAAAAACGGAGCGGCATTCATCAGTCCGAATCCCTTTTCCAAAGAAAGGGGTACCAGTTCATCATTGATCTCATCTTCCAATAAATTATAATGCGCCCACGAAAGTACCGTATCTACATTGGTTTGCCGGGCTATATGCGCCAAATAGCGTACCGGCAATCCGGTGAACCCGATATAACGGGCCTTACCACTTTCTTTTACTTTTAGTGCCGCGGGTATCGCCTCATTGAGTAGCTGCTCTTCCGTGCCAAATTCAATATCATGGATTTGCAGTATGTCTACGTAATCCGTTTTTAATCTTTTTAATGATTCATCAATGCTGCTCAGTACACGCTGATAGGAGAAATCAAAATGAGTAACGTACCTGCAACATTTGGTAGCCAGTATAATGTCCTGCCTTTTCCCTTCCAAAGCCTTTCCCAGCCTGGTTTCAGCAAGCGTGTCTCCATAAAACGGCGCCACGTCAAAAAAATTGATACCATTGTCTATGGCATAATGAATAGCGTTTACGCCTTCCTGTTCTTCTACCGGCTCAAATACATTGCCTACCGGCGACACGCCAAAGCCCAGTGCGGATATGCTTAAACCCGTTTTACCGAGAATGCGGTACTGCATAATGAATTTTGAATTGAATGATGTTTATTCTTTTGCCTACCGCCCCGGTTCATGTCACCAAAAACGGAAATTGGAAGTTGGTTCGTGAGGACACGGACCAAGGCATTGGCGGTTGGCAAGTTACAACTTGGCTTTGATTTATAGGATAGAGAATATAGTCACTGAACTGTAAAATTAAATTAATAAAAGTAATTAAATACTTTTATTATAAAAATGGCTTAGCTTTGCGCTATACATTAAACTTTAAAAGCGTACAGATATGGACACTATTACAGAAAACATACTCAACGTAACATTACTTGAACCCCGGCAAAAACATCCTACCATTTTTGCGCGGTTCGATGACCTGGAAGAAGGGGAAAGCCTTACTATCCATAATGACCACGACCCCAAGCCGCTTTACTATCAATTGCTGGGAGAAAGAGGTAATATTTTTATATGGGAATACCTTGAAGAAGGTCCGCAATCATGGAAGGTACGCATCAGCAAACGTATTACGGGTGAAAATGAAGAAACACTCGGAGCCATTGCTGCTAAAGATTTGCGTAAGGCCGAAGTGTTTAAGAAATATGGATTAGACTTTTGTTGTGGCGGAAAAAAAACAGTGAAGGAGGCTTGCGCCGAAAAGGGGATTGACGTAACTAAAATTGAAAAAGAGCTGCAACAGGCGGATAAGCACCCTTCCGCGCGTCCTTTGCCCTACAATGACTGGAACCTTGATTTTCTGGCAGACTATATCGTGAATACGCACCACAGCTATGTACGCAAAACACTACCCGATATAAAAGGGTATGCTTTAAAGGTAGCACAGGTGCATAGCGCACAGCACCCGGAGCTGATCCCTATTCAGCAACTGGTAGAAGAAGTGAATAAAGAACTGACTGAGCACTTGGTGAAGGAGGAAAAGATATTATTCCCTTTCATTAAGGAACTGGTAATGGCAAAAGACAGGAGCCAGTCGCCACGTGCCGTGCAATTCGGCAGTGTACAAAATCCTATACAGATGATGGAGGCGGAGCATGAAACGGCCGGTAAATGTATGGAAGAGATCAGAACGCTGAGTAACAATTACGCTTTGCCTGAAGATGCCTGTGCCAGTTACAGTCTGCTTTTTAAGATGCTGAACGATTTTGAAGAAGACCTGCATATTCATGTTCATCTTGAAAATAATATCCTGTTTCCGAAAGCAGTTGCTTTAGAACGCCATTTAAACCCATGAAGAACCCGAGCCCTATAGAATACCCTCCAGGCCTTTGTTGTATTTCCGGGAATAATGATTTGTGTTGTTGTTAAGATGGAAATACGGCAAGGTCTGAAAGGAGGCTATAGTTCGGTGCGTAACCTGTTGCCAGGCTGAATGATTAAAACTCAGGATGCGAAATGAAAAGCACAGCAATCAAATAAATTACAATGATAAAGCCACTGATGATTTTAATGCTCTCCTGCCTCTTTTGGGCGTGTAAGTCAAATCCTTCTCCCGGTACTGAAACGCCCACAGCGTCCGATGGTCAGGCGCATGAGCATGAAGCCACATTAACGTTGAACAACGGCCAAAAATGGGAGGCGGATGCAGCTACTAGTGAAAATGTAGTGGCTATGCGTACCATTGTTCAGAATTTTTCGGTGGAACCGCATACCAGCTTGGCCGATTACCAGATTTTGGACGGCGACCTTCAGAAAGGATTAGACAAGATGATACAGGAATGTAAAATGCAGGGTCCCGATCACGATGCGCTGCACCTGTGGCTTGAGCCATTACTGAAAAATGTAAGTGAATTGAAGAAAGCTGATGGTACAGCATCTGCCGAAAAGATATTTCATGCTATTGAGGAAAGATTGGATCTGTATACACAATATTTTGAATGATGATGATCAATGCCAATACAAAAATAGCCGCTATACTAAAGCAGCATCCTGCAGCATTAGATGCTGTTATTGCTGTTAGCTCAAAGTTTGAAAAATTACGTAATCCTATATTGCGCAAGGTAATGGCAGGCAGAACAAGTCTTGCTATGGCT
The DNA here is from genome assembly GCF_009192765.1 of Agriterribacter humi. Taxonomy (GTDB): domain Bacteria; phylum Bacteroidota; class Bacteroidia; order Chitinophagales; family Chitinophagaceae; genus Agriterribacter; species Agriterribacter humi. The sequence continues at coordinate 131,284 of NZ_VOHQ01000007.1, forward strand.
GCTAAGGTGGGAGGATGTACAGTAGAGGATTTTTTTATGAAGCTTAAACCTTTAGGCTTTGAAACAGATATGGTAACTGTTATTGCTGCAGAAGAAAAAAAAGTCTTGCCGGCATTTATGACTTCGCTCAAAAATGAACAAATCATTGAGCTGGATGTTCGCCCGGTTATCGCTTCAGGAAAGGACCCGCTGAATATTATTGTTCAGAAAGTAAAAACGATACAGAAGGGGCAGGTGTTAAAGATCATTAATAGTTTTGAACCAATCCCATTGATCGCTTTATTGGAAAAGCAGGGTTTTGTTTCCTATGCCGATACGATACAACCCGATTGGGTAGAAACTTATTTTTACAAAATCAATGCTGCAGAAACTACGGTTAAGGACTCACCTGCCGTTAGCAACGAAGGATGGGATATTTTATTGAAACAATTCGAAAATCATATAAAAACTATTGATGTACGGCACCTGGAGATGCCGGGACCAATGATGACAATATTAGAATCGCTGGAAACCCTGCCCGCAGATGCGGCATTGTATGTTTATCATAAACGCATCCCGGTTTTTTTACTGCCTGAACTGGCGGAAAGAAAATTCGGTTACCGTATAAAAGAGATCAGCGATGGGGAAGTGCATCTTTTAATATTTAAAGACTAAAATGTTAGGCGCATCCATAAGTACAGATCCTGTTAAAACCACCTCTTATAAAGTGGTATTGCCCTTCTATGCTTATGCTTCCATCGCCTTTTTTGTTGCTACCTTACTTTTATTTTTTTCGGCGCCGGCATTCGGCAGGCATTATTTTCATCCGCATGTAATAGCTATTACGCATACTATGGCTTTGGGCTGGGGCACGATGGTAATACTGGGCGCCAGTCACCAGTTGGTGCCTGTGCTTATTGAAGGGAAACTGTTCAGTAACACATTGGCTTATATTTCTTTTGCGCTGGCGGCAGTGGGTATTCCGCTGCTGGTGTATGCTTTTTATACCTTCAATATGAGCTGGATGGCCAGGTGTGGAGGTGAATTGGTTATTGGCGCTGTTGTTATATACCTTATAAACATGGGTATAAGCATGGCTAAATCAAAAACAGAGAATGTGCATGCCGTATTTGTATTTACCGCCGGACTGTGGCTGCTGATCACTACTATTGTTGGGTTGCTGCTGGTATACAATTTTTCAATACCCCTGTTTTCTGAAGACTCCCTGCATTATCTTTCGCTGCATGCGCATATGGGCATTATTGGCTGGTTCTTATTGCTGATCATTGGTGTGGGCTCGCGGTTAATGCCTATGTTCCTGATTTCAAAATATGCCAATGCCAAATTGCTATGGTGGGTATATATCCTTATTAACATGGGATTGATAGCATTTGTTTTCATGTTTTTATATGCTCCTCCTGTTTATTGTTACCTGTTGCCCGTTACCGCTGTTACGGCAGCGCTGCTGTTGTTCGGTTATTATTGCAGGCAGGCTTACAGGCAGCGTTTACGCAAACAGGTAGATGAGCAGCTAAAAATATCCGTGCTTTCTGTGGTGATGATGATATTACCCGTTATTTTATTGATTATTATGATCATTGGCCTATGGGTGGCGGGCGAAAATGCCCGCCTGGTGCTGGCTTATGGTTTCACTGTTTTTTTTGGATGGATTACAGCCATTATTTTGGGTATGACATTTAAAACGCTGCCTTTTATTATCTGGAACAAAGTATATCATAAAAAAGCGGGACTGGGCAAAACGCCCAATCCAAAAAACTTATTCAGCAACCGGGTATTCACCGGTATGGCTGTATTGTATCTGGCAGGGTTTGTTTTATTTGTAACCGGTATTTTATTATCTGTTGTTTTTGTTTTGCAGATTGGGGCCCTGCTTTTATTGCTGGCTGCGGGTTTGTATAACTTTAACGTAATGAAAATAATACTGCATAAACCTGTAATGCCATGAATGTAATAACCAACAGCGATATTAAATCTACAATTGCCATGGCGGCGCTGCAAAATGTAATAGACCCCGAAATAGGATTAAACGTAGCGGATCTCGGATTGATTTACCAGATTGATTTTGATGAACCAGGCAGGAAAATCAATACAACGATGACATTAACCACGCAATTTTGCCCTATGGGTGAATCCATAGTAGACGGGGTAACGCAGGCCATGCAGCAAACTTTTCCCGGTGATACTATACAGGTTGATCTTACCTTTAACCCGCCCTGGAGCTACGATCTGATATCGGAGGAAGGGCGAAAATTCTTAAACAGATAGCACATGCTGAGTTATACCTGTAAAACCGCTGTAAAGGCTGTTATTTATCTGGCTTCAAAGCATGATGCCCGTTCCAACGCCGGTAGCAAAGAAATTGCAGAATATATTGACGCCAGTGAACATACGGTAGGAAAACTATTGCAAACACTGGTAAAGCGAAATGTAATCAATAGTGTAAAAGGGCCGTCCGGCGGATTTAATATTTCTAAAGAGCAACTGAAGCAACCCATTGTTAATATTGTTGCGGCTATTGACGGTGAGGAAGTATTTAAAGAATGCGGGCTGGGACTCAGCAAATGTTCTTCAACTCATCCGTGTCCTATTCACGATGAATATAAGGTAGCGCGCAATTTGATTGAGAAGCTTTTTACTACCAATAAGATATACGACTTATGCAAGCCTGTTAACAGTGGGTTAGCCTACCTGATCGGTTAGGTTCCTTCCCGGAGGCTGCTTTCCTTTGTTTTTTTTGCGGATAAAGCTTTTGTTTAGCGAAGGATATCGCCCCTTCATCGAAGCTTTTGGGGTAATCATCGAAATCAACTGTTAAAAGCCATTAAGGCTCATAATTTTACATGTATACCCGGCGTACACGAAAGTGATTGCTGCAGGTTTGGAGATGAAGTTGCCGGGCAGTAAAATTCAATACTTATAAAACAGACCTATCCATGCAAGGAAAGAAAATTGTAATTACAGTTTTGACGGTGCTTTTCATAGCGCTATTTTTTCTGATGACCATTCCCATGCGCCGCACCTATCACGCTAAAATTGTTGTGAACTCGGATGAACTTATTACATACCGCACCTTGCAGGATACTGTTAATTGGGAGAAGTGGTATTCCGATAATGAAATGCTCCGGCCCAGTCCCGCTTCTTTGACCATGCAACCTGCCAAAAAAAGCAAAGTGTTTGAATATCATTTGAAAGATCAGAACGGGTATGAAAAGGAAGGACGGATACAGGTATCGCGGAAGAATAGCTGGAATATGCAAATCAACTGGTCGGAAGAGCTTGTATTTAAAACGAATATTGCTAAAAAGCTTCAGCTCCTTTTTAAACCCTCTGAGTTCAGAACGGCGTTTCTGCAAAATATGGTACAGTTTAAAAATGCCATTGAGCACCCGGATAATACTTTCGGAGGTTTAACTTTTGAAAGAAAAGAAATGCCTGCCAGTAAGCTTGTAACCTTGTCTGATACCGCGGCATTAAGTGAAGTAAAAGATCAGATTGCTTATTTGCACAATACAATAACCGCTCAGTTGCCTGCTGAAGAAATACAATATCCGGGAACTTTTTTAAGTCAGCACGAAGCGCTGAATGATTCCACAATAATACTTTGTGTAGCAGTGGCGGTAACAGACGCATTGCAGGAAGTTAAAGCGCCTTTTGAAATGATAGAAATGGATGAGCATCCGGCTGTGATTATACAAACGCAGAAAAGTTATACCGATATGGATGAGGATATAAGCATCATGTATGAGTGGCTGAAAAAAAATGATAAACGTCCGGCAACAAGCTACTGGATTAAGCATACCCCATCTGCCGACATTGCAAAAACAACAGGTAAAAACAACTTTACCATTATCCAGGAGGTATATTCCATAAAATAAAGAGCTTAAAAACCGGGTAACCAACCTACACTTTCACTCCGTTACTCTTATTAACAGACAGCACAAATACTGCGTAAAAACGCCCATTTTCATGCCTTCTATGCATGGACTTCCTGCCGCTATTTATGACTTTGTCAAAATTTTTACTGATTATCAATCTGTTACAAAGGTGGCTTTAAAATAACAACCTTAAATTTTGGTAATCTTATTTGATTACTCCTACCTTTGCGCTCCAATTTTTAACCGGTAACCGAAGGGATGGCGACGGTACCAACTCCATGTTTTATATGAGCAGGGGTAAAAAACGAAAATAATGAGTAAACTACATTTCACTACCAAACATGCGAACGCGGCTTCCGTGCAACATAACTGGTATGTTGTGGACGGCACCAATCAAACTGTTGGTCGCATGTGTGCCCGTATTGCGGCTGTGCTGCGAGGCAAAAACAAAGCTTATTACACTCCTCATGTTGATTGTGGGGATTTTATTGTTGTAATTAACGCTGATAAGGTAAAATTCACGGGCAATAAAATTGATGACAAAAACTATATCAACTTTTCCGGTTACCCGGGTGGCAAAAGGGAAGAAACGGCCAGGAGCCTTCTCAGCCGGCGGCCAGAAGTTGTAATAGAAAGAGCTGTAAAGGGGATGTTGCCTAAAAATCGCCTGGGCCGTAAGATATATAAAAAATTATTTGTGTATGCGGGCGCTGAACATCCGCATATTGCGCAACAACCCAAAGAATTGAAATTTTAATTAGTAAACTGCTAATAGCGGTTTCGCTAATAGCCTAAAGCTTAAAATAAATGGAAAAGCAAAAAAATGGCGTTGGTCGTCGTAAAGAAGCAGTGACCCGGGTTTTTCTTTCAAAAGGAGACGGGAAGATCATTGTAAATGACAAAGACTATAAGCAATATTTTTCCCTGATCTACCTTCAAAACAAGGTTGAGCTTCCTTTAAAAACCGTTGAGGGATTAGATAAGTTTGATATTAAAATTAATGCTTCAGGCGGGGGTGTTAAAGGCCAGGCCGAAGCTGCAAAGCTGGGTATTGCACGCGCTTTGCTGGAGGTGAGTGCAGATTATCGTCCTGCATTAAAGGCTGCCGGATTGCTTATGCGCGACCCAAGAGGTGTTGAACGCAAGAAGTTTGGTAAGAAAAAAGCCAGGAAGAGCTTCCAGTTCAGCAAACGTTAGTCCTTTATTTCCCGCAAAGGGATATCGGAAATTTTCAAAAGTTTTCAGATTAGCACATCAGCCTGCCGGCTGGCAGGTTTTCAAATTTTAAAATCAGATAAATGGAAAATAATACTTCCCTTCAACAACAACTCCTCGAAGCCGGTGTTCATTTTGGTCACCTGCGTAAGAAGTGGAATCCAAAGATGCTGCCTTACATCTTTGCTGAAAAAAAAGGCATTCATATTATTGACCTGAATAAAACAGTTGAAAACCTGCAGGAAACTGCTGCTGCATTAAAAAGTATTGCCAAAAGTGGTAAAAAAATAATGTTTGTAGGCACCAAAAAACAGGCAAAGGAAATTGTTACCGATTGCGCAAAGCGGGTAAATATGCCTTTCGTTACTGAAAGGTGGCTGGGTGGTATGCTTACCAACTTTAATACAGTGCGCAAAAGTGTAAAGAAAATGCAAAGCATTGAAAAGATGCTGAACGACGGCACTTTTGACAGCATTACCAAAAAGGAAAGATTAACCCTTAGCCGTGATAAAGAAAAAATGGAAAAGGTGCTGGGTGGTATCGCACAGTTAGGACGGGTTCCGGCGGCCCTGTTTATCATTGATATTGGCCATGAACACATAGCGCTTGCCGAAGCCAAACGCCTGGGCGTTGCTACTTTTGGTATGGTAGATACCAACTGCGATCCTAATAAAGTGGATTTTGCGATTCCTTCAAATGATGATGCAACAAAATCTATTGCTATAATAACCAATTATATTGTTGCGGCCATCGCCGAGGGCTTGGCCGAACGCCAGAACGAGAAAGCTGAAGAAGAAACAGAAGAAGAAGTTGTGGACAAAGGCCCGAGGATGGATATAGATGAGGCCGGCGGTGCAGATAAAGAAAGAGGTGGCAGAACTCCGGGAAGCCGTCCCGGACCAGGTGCAAATCGCCCCGGTGGTGGCGGTAACAGGGGAGGCGCTCCCGGTGGGCAAAGAAGACGTACAACCGGCGGACCTGGTGGACCAGGCAGACGCCCCCCGGGTGGTGGCGGTGGCAGATAGCACACATGTACTATCTCAATTTTATTCTTAATTAAAATTATTGTCCGATATGTCAACAATAACAATTACAGCAGCAGATATTAATAAGCTGCGTCAAATGACTGGCGCGGGTATGATGGATTGCCGTAAGGCATTAACTGAAACCAATGGTGATTTTGAAGAAGCGATTGACTGGTTACGCAAAAAAGGAGCAAAAGTGGCCGCTCTTCGTGGCGACCGTGAAGCGAAAGAAGGCGTGGTAATTGCTCAAACTACGGCTGATAATAAGACAGGTATTGCTGTTTGCATAAGCAGTGAAACGGATTTTGTAAGTAAGAATGCGGATTTTGTGGCTTTTGCGCAAAGTATAGCAGACGCTGCCATACAGCATAATGTAAAAAGTGCTGATGAACTGAATAATGTTGCTATTGATGGTGCTAAAATTGCCGACCTGGTAAATGATAAATTGGCCAGCATTGGTGAAAAAATCGGTATCAGCAAATTTGAGCGTTTAGATGCGCCTTATGTTGCTTCCTATATTCATGGCGCTTATCGCATTGGTGTGCTGGTGGGGTTAAGCAAAGAAGCGGCAGATGCCGGTAAGGATGTGGCTATGCAAATTGCTGCCATGAACCCCGTGGCTGTAGACCCCGATTCTGTATCGGCCGATATAATAGCACGTGAAAAAGCAATTGTAACGGAACAAATTAAAAATGATCCTAAAATGGCAGGTAAGCCCGATGCAATGATTGATAAAATTGCAGACGGAAAACTTAATGCTTTTTTTAAAGAAAATACTTTAACTGCCCAGGCATTTGTAAAAGATAATGGAAAAACTGTTGGCGATTACCTCACCAGTGTTGACAGCGGGTTGAAAGTTATTGATTTTAAAAGAGTAGCTTTAGGATAATCGTATTTCAACTTATCGTATAGGGATCCCGGCAAATTTTTTTTGCCGGGATTTTTTTAGTACTTATACCGCCTGATCGTTTAATGTACCCTATCTCAGTTGTTTGGTATCTACCCGCGAAGGCGTATCTGTTCCATTTACAATGCTTGCTGAGCTTAGCGCAATAGCTTTAATAATTTCCGTCATATTTTTAATATCAAGTGTTGAAAACTCATCGCCGGGTGTATGATAATAAGGCTCGCTGTCCATTTTTGAAGTGGAGACAGTATGTGCAGGAACGCCGAGCCTGGCCAGTGTAGCATTATCCGAACGGTAAAACAATTGCTGGTCGGGGTAAGGATCCTGGTAAAATTTAAAAGCGGTGCCTTCAAGATTTTTTTCTAAAATCTTACCCATGTCCGTTTTTTCATAACCGGTTATATAAGCAGAATTGGCACCCCACTTACTTTCAGTGCCAATCATTTCAATATTGAACATTGCGGTTACCTTATCTGGTTCAAACTGCTTAGAAAAATACTGCGATCCAAAACCACCGCTTTCTTCCGCCGTAAATGCGGCAAACACAAGTGTGCGTTCGTTGTTATTTACCTTTTTAAAATATTTTGCCAGCATAATCACCGCCGTTATACCTGCAGCATCATCATTTGCACCGTTGAATACCGAGTCACCTTTTGCATCGGGTTGGCCTATGCCCAGGTGATCATAATGCCCGGAAAATATTACATACTCTTCCTTTTCGGCAGACCGGTTTTTTCCCGGTAAAATGCCCACTACATTTTTCAGTTTCTTTTCTGTTATCCGGTGCTGAATAGAAAACGAATATTCAACGGGTTCCTGTTCCGTTAACACAAACAGCACACTGTTGTCCGACCTGAAGCTTTCTCTTTTGAGCCGCAGCAGGTTAAAAAAATTCTTAGCATGTGCAGTATCCACCCATACCACATAATTTTTCCCGGACGTAATATAGCCATACGCAGTATTGAATAGTTTATCTCCTGCATTGATTTGTACATTTTCATACCCCGAATCCTGTGTTACCGACAATGTTTCTTTGGATGTAAAAGCAATGATATGACTGCTATCCATATGGCTGCTATTTACTGTGCCGGATGCGGTCGTTTGTTTGGCTTCAATCAAAGTAAATTCCTGGAAAAAATTTGTTGAGGAAGGTGGGGGTTGCAAGCCTGCTTTCTTAAATGCTTTTGCGATATATGCTGCTGCCTTGTCAATACCGGGTGTAAATATAGCACGCCCCTCCATATCATCAGCCGATAAGGTTTTTTCTATTTTGCTGACTTTTTTAACGGTAATGATCCTGTCAATTTTTTGTGCGGATACATACACACTTGTGAGCAGTATAATTACTGATACATAAAACTTCTTCATACTTTAAAGGGGAATTTTTAAATAAGAGGAATTAAACCACGAAAATAAACAAAACCCGAAATTCGAAGGGAAATGCAAACCGAAACGAATGCTCCCTGTAACTTGTAACCTGTAACCTCTTCCCGAAACAAAACCCAACGATAAACTAAAAACGATAAACAACAGACTTCTACAGGCTCATCATTTCTTTAAACTTCACGGCCTGGCGGCGGCTTACCTCAATTTTTTCTCCTCCTTTAATTTCAAGCAGTAATCCACCATTAAAATAAGGTTCCACTCTTTCTATCATGCGCAGATTTACAATATGTTTACGGTTGGCGCGAAAAAAAACTTTTTCATCCAATCGTTCTTCTAATGCATTGAGTGATTTTAAGATGAGTGGCTTGTGTGTGCTGAAAAATACTTTGGCATAATTGCCCACACTTTCAAACAGCCGTATTTCATTCAATTTTACAAACCAGCATCTTTCGCCATCTTTTACAAATACCTGGTCATTTTCGCCCAAAATGCCCCTGTTTACCCCCTGAACGCCTAATGAAGAGGTGAGCGCTTCTTTTTCCTCAATATATTCCAGTTTATGCAGTGCATCTGCCAGCCGTTTGGGCTCAACCGGTTTCAGCAAATAATCTAATGCGTTCACCTCAAAAGCTTTCAGGGCGTATTCATCGTATGCTGTAGTAAATATTACCTGTGGTAATCTGTCTAATTCAGTTAACAAATCAAAACCTGTTTTACCCGGCATTTGAATATCAAGGAATACAAGGTCGGGAGCCATATGCTCAATCTTTTCTATACCCTCATTGGCATTGGCGGCTTCGGCTATTACTTCTATTTCAGGGTGATCCTGCAATAGTTTTTTTAATTCAGTTCTGGCCAATCTTTCATCGTCAATAATAATGGCTCTTTTTGTCATAATGTATAATTTAACTATCGGTTATGTACAGGCATTATCACTTTGGCCTCTACCATATTACCCGGTATATCTTTGATCTCAAACGTAGCCCTTGTGCCAAATAAAAGATTCAGACGGTCCTGCGTACTTTGCAGCCCAAACCCCATTTGCCCTGCATGACCATTTAAAAATCCGCTGTTGCGGATGATTAGTTCGTGACGGTTGTCTATAAAATCCGAAATAATGGTTACCACCCCGCCATGTACCTGTTTGCTAATGCCATGTTTGATGGCGTTTTCCGCAAGCGTTTGCAGCATCATGGGCGGTATAGGTTGGTCCAGCGTATCTTCATCAATATTAAACTGCACTTTCAATCTTTCTTCAAAGCGCATTTGTTCCAGGGCAAGATAATCTCTCACTATACTTAATTCCTGCTCCAGGGGAACGGTCTCTAATTTTTCTGTTTGCATGCTGCTGCGCAAAATATTGCTCAGTTCAGTAATAGCCCGCCGGGCCCTTTGTGGATTTTCATCAACCAAAGCCCTGATGCTATTAAGCGAATTGAAAATGAAATGCGGGTTGATATGCGATTTAATGGTTTTTAGTTCCAGCTCTTTTACCAGCGACTGCAGGCGAAAAGTATCTACTTCCTGCTTTTTATTTTTCTGGAAAAAATGGTATACATAATAAATCAATACCCACACCATTAAAATAAGGGAACTGTCAAAAGTTCTTAGCACCAGTTTATTGATGAAAGCCACTTTCTTTTTGGGATCTATTTCAGACAGGTTAAACAGTTCAAAAAAGGTAAGTAAACTGAGCGAGTAAATAAAGCTGGCTATAATGATGCAGATAAAAAGCCGCGGAACTAATTTTTCAATAGGCAATACCAACCAGTTGCGTTTGATGATAACATTGCGCAACATATGGGTAATGGGTATCCCCAATGACAAAGCGATCAAAAGACGGATAATTAGTTTCTCTGATATTGTTTTATCGTAGGTATAAGCAAAAAAGATATTAATAAGCGCAAACATCCCCCAGCCACAAATCTGGCACCACCAGTATCTTGATATTTTAGATAGCATATATCAAATCTAAACATTTCTGCTTCCTGTCAAAAATATTGTATTACTAGTGGTGAAAAATGCGGGTTAACGGCGGACATAAATTCAAATAAATTTGGTTATTTATTGATTTTCAAGTCGTAATAAGCCAATAAATACTTTACTAAAAAAGCATTTATATCTTACTTTTGTTGTTGATTTAAGATGTTTTTACATGGATATAACACCAGGGCCTCTTTTACAACAGATCACCGATCCGAAAGATCTCAAAAAGCTAAGCAGGGAACAATTGCACCAGGTGTGCAGCGAACTCCGTCAATATATTATTGATGTGGTAAGTACGCATGGCGGACATTTTGGGGCCAGTTTGGGTGTTGTAGAGCTTACTGTTGCCCTCCATTATGTGTTTAACACGCCTTACGACCAGTTGGTATGGGATGTAGGTCACCAGGCTTACGGCCATAAAATTTTAACGGGCAGAAGAGATAATTTTTATACCAACCGCAAATACAAAGGACTTAGCGGGTTTCCAAGACGCGCCGAAAGCCAGTACGACAGTTTTGGAGTAGGCCATTCTTCTACTTCTATTTCTGCTGCGCTGGGCATGGCAATGGCAGCTAAATACAAGGGGGAGGATCGCAAATCGGTAGCTGTTATCGGGGATGGCGCAATGACTGCCGGTCTTGCTTTTGAAGGAATGAATCATGCCGGTGTGGCAGATGCAGATATGCTCATCATTCTCAACGACAACTGTATGAGCATTGACCAGAATGTGGGAGCGTTAAAAGAATACCTTACCGATATTACCACTTCGCGTACCTATAATAAATTAAAAGACGACATCTGGAATGCCTTGGGCAAATTACCGGTGGGCAAACGTTTTACCAGGGAAATGGCCAGCAAGCTGGAACACAGTATTAAAGGATTTGTAAGCAAAAGCAGCAATCTTTTCGAAGCACTGAACCTCCGGTATTTTGGGCCTATAGACGGGCATAATATTACCAAGCTGGTGGATGTTTTGCAGGATCTTAAAAAAATTCCAGGTCCCAAGCTATTGCATATACTTACGGTTAAAGGAAAAGGATATTCGCTTGCCGAAAAAGATCAAACCAAATGGCATGCGCCGGGACTGTTCGATAAGATAACCGGTGAAATATATAAAAAGAAATTCGATCTTCCGCAACCCCCTAAATACCAGGATGTTTTTGGACATACCATAATTGAGCTGGCCGAAAAAAACAATAAAATACTGGGGGTAACACCTGCAATGCCTTCGGGGTCGTCATTAAAATTTATGATGGACAAAATGCCGGACCGTGCTTTTGATGTTGGTATCTGCGAGCAGCATGCGGTAACCTTAAGTGCAGGCATGGCTACCCAGGGTATGAAGGTGTTTTGCAATATCTATTCTTCCTTTATGCAAAGGGCTTATGACCAGGTAGTACACGATGTAGCTATCCAGGATCTGCCTGTTGTTTTTTGCCTTGATCGTGCCGGATTGGTTGGTGAAGATGGCGCCACGCATCATGGGGCATACGATATAGCCTATATGCGCTGCATTCCCAATATGATTGTAAGCGCCCCCATGAATGAAAGTGAATTGCGTAACCTGATGTATACTGCGCAGTTAGACACTACTGTGCATCCTTTCGTTATCCGCTATCCCCGTGGTGAAGGTGTTATGCCTGTATGGAAAACCGAGATGAAAGAAATTAAGCCGGGAACAGGAAGAAAATTAAAAGACGGCGAACGGATTGCTATATTGTCATTCGGTCATCCGGGAAATTTTGCGGCCGCAGCCATACGCGAATTAAGAACGGAAGAGCTGAACCCGGCGCATTATGATATGCGCTTTGCCAAACCTCTGGATGAAAATTTGCTTCATGAAGTATTCGCTAAGTTCGATAAAGTAATTACCGTTGAAGATGGTACTGTACAAGGTGGCTTTGGAAGCGCCGTTCTGGAATTTATGGCAATGCATCACTACGGGGCCGAAGTGAAAATATTAGGAATGCCCGATCATGTGATAGAACAGGGCACTCCTAAGGAGTTACAAAAAGAATGTGGATATGATGCCCCTGCTATAGCCGCTGCTGTACGGGAAATGATGAATGAGGGGCAGCATTCTGTCATACACAAATCTATTCTTTAAAATTCCTTTTACAGATAACGGGTTTATGTTGGTTGTTCTGAATGCCGCCATTCAGAATCCTGCCTGTAATTGTTTTCATTTTTGTAATCCAGATCACTTCAAAAAGATATATGAGAACCTGTTTTACAACCTTCATTTTTACTATATGCATTTTTATGACTGCATGCAATACACAAATAAAAGACGAAAAAGAATCCTTTATGTGGAACAAGGATATTAAACCTCCGGTGGCTGCAATTAAAGAACATCAACGTATTATCCATGGCGATACAGTAACCGATAATTATTACTGGATGGTTGATTATTTTAAAAAGGGCCCCGATAGTACTGAAGTGGTAAGTTATTTAAAAGAAGAAAATGCTTACCTCGATACCATGATGAGCGGGTCGAAGATCTTCAGGGAAAAATTGTATGAGGAAATGAAGAGCAGGATAAAGGAAAAAGATGAATCTGTTCCTGTTTTTAAAAACGGGTACTTCTATTATATCCGCACAGATGATGGGAAACAATACTATAAATATTGCCGGAAAAAAGGAAGCCTTGAAGCGCCTGAAGAAATTCTATTGGATGTGGATGAATTGGCAAAAGCTCACCCGTATTATGCTGCTACAGGATTTAATGTAAGTGAAGACAATAAGCTGCTGGCTTTTGGGACAGATACCGTATCGCGCCGGCAGTATACTATTTATATAAAGAATTTAGAAACCGGGGAACTGTTTAAAGAATCAATAAAAGGAACTACTGGTGGTTCCACCTGGGCCAATGATAACAAAACGTTGTTTTACACGCTTAACAATCCCGCTACGTTGCTTACCGAAAAAATAAGGCGGCACAAATTAAATACGAGGGAAGAAGAGGATATAACGGTGTACGAAGAAAAAGATCCCACGAATTATATTGGTGTGGAAAAAACGAAATCCGGCAAATTTATATTTATTGTTTCAGAGGCTACACTGTCGGCGGAAATGCGTTTTATTAAGGCTGATGAACCCGATGCTGCGTTCACAATATTTCAACCCCGCATGAAGGAAGTATTGTATGAGGTACATGAACTGGGGGATAAATTCTATATCGTTACCAATTTAAACGCGAAGAATTTCAGGCTCATGGAATGTTCCCTGAACAAAACAGACAGCAGTGCGTGGATGGATGTTATACCGCACCGTTCCGATGTATTGCTTGAAGATATTGATGTATTTAAAGATCACCTGGTTGTTACTGAACGTAAAAACGGGTTGACACAGTTGCGCATACGCAATATTTCATCAGCGCAGGAATATTATATTGATTTTGGAGAACCGGCCTACAGCGCTGCTGTGGGTTCCAATCCTGAATTTAATACTTCAACCCTGCGGTATAGCTATACTTCCCTGGTAACTCCCAATACTACTTATGATTACAATATGGATACCAAAGAAAAGAAGCTGATGAAACAACAGGAAGTAGTGGGTGGATATGATACTAAAGACTATACTACAGAAAGGTTATACGCTGCAGCAAGGGACGGATCTAAGATTCCTGTTTCTATTGTATATAAACGGGGATTTGTGAAAGACGGAAAAGCGCCATTATTGCTATATGGCTACGGATCCTATGGCAATAGTATGAATGCCACATTTAGCAGTAACCGGCTCAGTTTGCTCAACCGCGGTTTTGCATTTGCCATAGCGCATATCCGCGGTGGGCAGGAAATGGGAAGGCAATGGTATGAGGATGGAAAAATGATGAAAAAGAAAAATACGTTTACTGATTTTATTGATTGCGCAGAGTATTTGATCAAAGAAAACTTCACTTCTACAGAGCACCTGTATGCACAGGGTGGCAGCGCCGGCGGCTTGCTGATGGGAGCAGTAATGAATATGGCCCCGGATCTATGGCACGGCATTATTGCTCAGGTGCCGTTTGTAGACGTAGTGAATACCATGCTCGATGCAAGCATTCCGTTAACCACCAATGAATATGATGAATGGGGCAATCCCGAAAAGAGTGCAGAAGCGTATGCGTATATGAAATCCTATTCTCCTTACGAGAATGTTGAAAAAAAAGATTATCCCAACACACTTGTAACAACGGGGTTGCACGATAGCCAGGTACAATATTTTGAACCGGCAAAATGGGTGGCTAAACTCAGGGTAATGAAAACAGACAACAACATTCTTTTATTGCATACGAATATGGATTTCGGGCATGGCGGCGCTTCGGGCAGGTTCGATTACCTGAAAGACATTGCACTGGAATATGCATTTTTGTTCAGGCTGGAAGGGATTGGGGAGTAAGCGGGAAGAGATAACTCCCATGAACTTCTTTCAATGAGTTATTCCATAATATTTACTTCGCTTAAAATTTCATATCGCACCGCTGGTTCCATTGTAAAATCATACAACAACGGCTGGTGGAATTTTCTGTACCCCGATTTGCTGCCATAGCATTGCAGGCAATGGTTTATGTTTTTCAAAGTCCAGTTCTAAAAATTTAGCATCTTTCATTTTTTTGCTGCTGAATTCAAAAACTACAAAGCCTTCTACGATCTCTTCATCAAAATCTATGGGTACAATGCAGCCAATATAGCCATCAGGAGACGGTCTAAGCACATAACGCTGGCCAAGGTTTACCGGCGTGCTGCCGTTCTTGTTCAGCGAAAGTCCTATCCTTGGATCATCGTTTTCAATTTCCAGGGTTTGCAGCAATTTTTGCTGCAGATCAAAATACCTGTTTATCCATGCTTTGGATGGATAGGCATGCAGGGCTTTTATGAGATGCTGGTATGGATTCATTTTTATTTTTTAAAGCCGATCCGATCCCGGTCTTCCCATTTTTTTTGTGCGGCTTTATCATCTAATAAATTTTCAATAGCGTCGTAAATGGCCGATAGCTGTTCGTCGTGCTCGCCAATGCGTTGCTGTATTTGTTTTAATTGCACCTTTATATCGCCCTGCTGCAAAACAATCCTTCTTATTTCTACAAAAGCCCTCATGATAGCAATGTTCATATTGATGGCTTTGTCGCTATTTAATATACCGCTGAGCATGGCAACACCCTGTTCGGTAAAGGCATAGGGAGTAACCCCGATGTTTCGTTTTCCTTGCGATGCGGTCACAATTTGTGACCGCATGGAAGAAGCACCTACGGATGTGGTCACAAATTGTGACCGGATGGTTTCCCATTCTACTGTAGTGAGCCGAAACATGAAATCAGCAGGAAACCGTTTACGGTTCCTCTTTACTGACTGGTTCAACACTTTGGTTTCCACTTCATAAAGAGCGGACAGGTCAAAATCGAGCATTACTTTTTCACCCCTGACTTCATAAATGCGGTTTTGTATACTCCGGATGATCTGCATGGTATAAGATTTTATTAAAAAGCGGGTCGATGACGGAAAAGTGACTTAGGCGGCTCAGGGCCCGGAAGATTTCCCGGTTTTATCCATGTCGTTGCGTAGTCGGAATTAAGCATAGGCCGGCGCTGAAACCCGGTTGCCGGCAGGCAGGTGTGAAAATATAGAAAATATGTAAATAAAAATTGTGGTGTGCTGCTAAAAATAAATATCCTTTAATTTACATCCTTCATGCAGCTACATCAGTCAGCAGGATATAAGGCAATACGGGAATGGTTGGCTAAAAAGCATTTCAAACCTTTTACCTTCCAGGAAGAAACCTGGCAGCATATCATTAATGGCAAAAGCGGGTTGGTAAATGCGCCTACCGGATTTGGCAAAACATTTTCCGTTTTCCTGGGTACTGTAATAGATTTCATTAATCAGCATCCGGTTGATTATAAAAGCAAGGCAGGCAATAAACTGCAATTGGTGTGGATCACGCCTTTGCGTGCACTGGCTAAGGATATAGGCAGGGCAATGGAGGAAGCGATAGCAGAGCTGGGTATGCGCTGGCGTGTGGGCATACGCAATGGCGATACACCCACAACTGAACGACAGCAGCAAAAAAAACATCCTCCGGAAATACTGATCATTACGCCCGAAAGCCTGCACCTGTTGCTGGCACAAAAAAATTATCCGGAATTTTTCGCTACACTAAAGATCATCGCAGTGGATGAATGGCATGAGCTGCTGGGCAGCAAAAGAGGCGTGCAGGTAGAACTGGCCATCAGCAGGCTGGTATCTGTACGTTCTGCAACCACTCGCCACTCATCTTTTCCCCTCATCTGGGGCATCTCCGCTACCATCGGTAATCTTACAGAAGCGGGTGCGGTATTGCATGCTTCACTTCCGGCACAGGCCCGGCCGGTAATTGTGCGTGCTCAACTGAAAAAAAATATTGAAGTTGAATCTATTTTTCCCGATGAAATTGAAAAATATCCCTGGGCGGGGCATTTGGGAATAAAATTGATTGATAAAGTAATTCCCATTATTGATCAAAGCCGCACAACGCTCATCTTCATTAATACCAGGGGCATGAGTGAAACCTGGTACCAGGGGTTGCTGAATGCAGCGCCGGAATTAGCCGGTGCTATTGCTTTGCATCATGGAAGCATTGAACCCGAATTGAGAACATGGGTAGAAGAAGCATTGCATGCCGGTATTTTAAAAGCAGTGGTATGTACGGCAAGTTTGGATTTGGGCGTAGACTTCAGGCCGGTAGAAACGGTTATACAGGTAGGCTCTCCAAAAGGAGTAGCGCGGTTTTTACAACGGGCAGGCCGTAGCGGTCATCAGCCGGATGCGGTAAGTAAAATCTATTTCCTGCCTACCCATTCGCTGGAGCTGGTAGAAGCTTCGGCATTGAAAAGCGCTATAGCCGAAGATATTATTGAAAGCCGCGAACCCATGTTGCTGTGCCTTGATGTATTGATTCAATACCTCTGCACTTTAGCGGTTTCAGATGGTTTTGATCCGGACATCATATACAAGGAAGTGCTGGCAACTCATTGTTATAAAGATATGACGCGGGATGAATGGCTGCAGATATTACAATTTATAACCGCCGGTGGAGTAGCCCTGCAACAATACGATGAATTTAAAAAGGTAGAGATCATTGACGGACTGTACCGCATTACCAATCGCAGGATGGCCATGCGCCACCGGATGCATATTGGCACTATTGTAAGTGAAGCCATGCTGAAAGTAAAATTTATGTCGGGCGGGTATATCGGGGTGATTGAAGAATGGTTTATATCAAGACTGGATCCGGGAGCCGTCTTTACGCTGGCCGGCAGGAATGTGGAACTGGTAGGCATAAAAGATATGACCGTAATCGTAAAAAAATCCAATGCCAAAAAATCCATTGTTCCAAGCTGGCAGGGCGGCAGAATGCCTTTGTCGGCTAATTTGGGGAAAAAATTAAGAGAAGAATTAAATAAAGCAGGAAGGAAAAAAACAAACCTGTCTGCTGTGACGGATCACAAAAAACAAACCGCAAAGAGGAACGACAGTGAAATAGATGTTTTAAAACCCTTGTTTGACCTGCAGGAACAACTATCGCATGTGCCCAAACACAATGAACTGCTCATTGAACATATTGAAACGAAGGATGGCTACCACCTGTTTGTATTTCCTTTTGAAGGGAGATTGGTACATGAAGCCATGGCCGCCATTTTGGCCTGGCGCATCAGCCGGATCACATCCATCACTTTTTCGTTTGCGATGAATGATTATGGCTTTGAGTTGCTGAGCGATCAGCCTATACCGGTAGATGACAGTAACGTATATGAATTGTTTTCTCCGGATAACCTGTTAAACGATATACAGCGAAGTGTAAATGCAACGGAAATGGCTATGCGCAAATTCAGGGATATCGCTGTTATCGGGGGACTGATCTTCCAGGGGTTTCCGGGCGAGCAAAAAAAGGCACGCCACCTGCAGTCTTCGGCTTCCCTGCTTTTTAAAGTGTTTAATGAATACGATTCGGGTAATGTGCTTATGCAGCAGGCTTATCGTGAAGTATTGGATCAGCAGATGGAAGAAGTGCGTTTACGCAACATGCTGGAGCGCATACAGCAATCCAATATTATTATCACATTCCCTCCGCAGCTTACTCCTTTTTGTTTTCCTATTAAAGTGGATAGCTTACGGGAAAGTCTTACGTCGGAAAAATTAGAAGACAGGGTGCGCAGAATGCAGCAGCAATTGGATTGATACAGTTCAAAAATACTTCGTTGCATGGCAGTAAAAACTGCATTACACCAGCTAGTATATCCTGTTTTTAAACTACTCCCTGGGCCAGCATAGAATCGGCTATCTTTACAAATCCGCCTATATTGGCGCCTTTTTCATAATTGATATGTCCGTCTTCTTCCCTGCCATATTTCACGCAAAGCTTATGGATCTGCTTCATGATTTCTTTGAGCTTGTTATCCACCTCATCTCTTGTCCACGAAAAACGAAGTGAGTTTTGCGACATTTCCAATCCCGATACTGCTACTCCGCCTGCATTGGCGGCCTTCCCCGGGGCATAAAAAATACGTGCCTGGTTAAATGCAGCCACTGCTTCCGGCGTGCAGGGCATATTGGCGCCCTCAGCAACACAAAAACAACCATTTTCTACCAGTGCAATGGCATCATCCCCGTTTAATTCATTTTGAGTGGCATTGGGCAATGCGATATCACATTTGATCTTCCAGGGACGTTCGCCTTCAAAAAAGCTGCAATTGAATTTGTTCGCGTATTCCCTGATCCTGCCCCGCTCATGATCTTTCAGGTGCTTAATATAATTTAATCGTTCCTGGTCAATGCCATCGGGATCATAAATAAATCCACCGGAGTCAGACATGGTGAGCACTTTAGCACCTTTGGCAATGCATTTCTCAGCAGCATATTGGGCTACATTGCCCGAGCCGGAAATGGTAACTTTTTTTCCCACCAGTGAATCGCCCCTGGTTTTAAGAATTTCCTCCACAAAATAAACCAGGCCGTAACCGGTAGCTTCAGGACGAATAAGACTGCCACCCCACTCGTATCCTTTGCCCGTAAGTACGCCGCTGAATTCGCCTTTAATGCGTTTATATTGTCCAAACAAATAGCCGATCTCCCTGTTTCCTACACCAATATCTCCTGCCGGAATATCTATGTCGGCGCCTACATGGCGGTAAAGTTCGGTCATAAAACTCTGGCAAAATTTCATTACTTCATTATCGGATCTGTTTTTTGGATCAAAATCAGAACCGCCCTTACCACCGCCCATAGGAAGACCGGTAAGGCTGTTTTTGAATACCTGCTCAAAAGCCAGGAATTTAAGCACGCTCAATGTTACCGAGGGATGAAAACGAAGTCCTCCCTTATAGGGCCCGATGGCGCTGTTCATTTGTACCCTAAAGCCCCTGTTTACCTCCACTTCTCCTTTGTCATTCAACCAGGGGACTCTGAAGATGATTACTCTTTCGGGTTCAACAATGCGTTCCAGAATTTTACTGTTTTTATATTTCGGATGCTTTTCAATATAAGGGATGAGTGATTCGGCCACCTCCGACACCGCTTGTAAAAACTCTGGTTCTGCTGTATTTCTGCATTGTACTTTTTCTAAAAACTGCCTGAGCAAATCATTCATATACTTAATAAATATGTGTTTAGGGAGTCAATATTCCGGAAATTACTGAAATTATCTATTGAAGCATTTTATTAAATTTTTGCAATTCACTTAATTCCACAGTTGACAGTGGTTCGTTGTTGTCGTATTTGGCCTTTAAAAACAATACTCTTTTGTGTTGCGGATATTTTGCCAGTATGGCATTGAGCATACGTTCCGCATTTTCATCTTTTGTGTAAAGCGGTGAGGGCCCGGGTGGGGCAGATTTATACCTGTTCGGTTTTTTTTTAATGATCGCTTCCAAAGTGGTGAGCTTATTTTCGGGGATAGCAGCTATTTTAGCGGCTTTATAGTACAATCCCTCCAACTGCTTTTTGCTCAGTCCCCCCCGTTCCTGGTATTGATACAATAAGCTTTGTATAAAGGAAGAATTGGGCTGGGCAGCGAGGACAGCTTTCAGCAAATCGCTAACGATATCTACATCTGGTTTAATTCTGTTCATAAAAACTGGTGCGTGAAAATAGTAAAAAAGAACGATCATCAGGTGTTTCCTGCTTTTTCACTCCGGCCATCATGTATAAGCCACTCAAAGGGTTGAGAAAATATATATGATCCGTATAGGTGTAGAATAAATACCACAGGTAGAAATAATTTTCCCATCCCGTTTGCATATGTCCATTTTTATTTCGTGCGGCCCCTTAATGATAGGTTATTTGTTTTAGTGGTATGGTTTTGCACTTTAAAACAGCAGTTAATAAAAACAATAGCAGATGGATACAAAATACAATGAAGCTACTCCCAATCGTCCAAAAGGCGAGCGGGTTCTGGATGCCCCATTTGTACTGATGGATATTCCGGCTTTTACAGCACAATTACCCCAGGAAAAAGCCTGGCAGGAAAATGACCGCAATGGCATTACGGTTTTTAAAGGGAAGAGTCTCACTATATTCATTACAATGCTGAAAAGCGGAGCAAAAATAAAAGACAGTCCACAAACAGACATTCTTGTTGCTTACCTGCTGAAAGGAGAGGCGAAGTTTACTACAAACGATAAGGAGGAAGTAATTGTGAAAGAAAATCAATCCATCGTTTTTCATAAGGGGATGCTCAATTGCATTGAAGCAGTTTCAGAAGCAACGATAATGTTGAACAGCTACGGAGAAAAGAATGTATAGTATCATTCGTACCACTTATTTCATAGTATTGGATTGGGAAATTGGAATCCGGAAAGCCGCGGCTTCTGTATTCCTTTTAGCTGAAGAAGTACCTTTAATTTTTTGCCCATGCCCAGAAGAAAGTTGTGCAGGAAACGGGCTCTTTCTTCCTGTAAAGCCTGGTTCGATAAACCTGCGTTCTCTTCCATCTTCTCTAATTGCCCCGTCAGTCCAAGTCCCAGCAGAAAATAAGCCTGGTTGGTAAACCCTCCACATTTCAATCCTTCTTTTAATCCCCAGTGCACTAAGGCGGAAAAATTAACATGCGTCGTTATATCCTGTTCACCAATATGAATATAAGGACAATCGCTGATCTGATGTTTGTAGTAACATAGCAATGTACCCGAAGTGCGGAGCGGATGGTAGAGCGCTGAAGCAGGGTATCCATAATCTATGGTCAATACAAATCCTTTGTGTATCGCTTTGGCTATCTCCCGGATCCATTCCGTGACGTGCAGGTTTATTTCTGTGCGAAAACCCTGTGGCAGTTGTACACGGGATTGGACCAGGTAGTTCTTAAGCAGCGGAGATGCAGGCTGCAAACGTTCAGCAAAACCATCCTGGTAATCCACAAAAATTTCCATAAGTTCATCCTGCATCAGTACCTGGTGTACGGCAAAATTATCTACTACTTCATTAGACAGAATGCAACCTTCTACAGCCGGAATGTCGCCGATGCTGTTAAGCCACTGTACTTTTTCATCTGCGTCAATCTTTTGTTTTTGTTTCATGAAAGGACTTTTTTCGATAATGCAGTACCGCAGATTACTATAAAGTGCTTCGTTTTTTTTGAGATGCTGAATGATATCCCTGCACAAAAAGCCATTGCCTGCCCCGTACTCTACCACGGTGAATTTCTTTTTGCCAAGCAACGCCCACATTTCTTCCAGTTGTTTGGCCAAGAGTGCACCAAAAGCAGAAGTGATATAAGGGCTTGTATAATAATCGCCGGAACCACCAACAGGGTCGTGTTCATTAACATAATAACCCGCCCCGGGATAATACAGGGCCATTTCCATGAAATCATGAAATAAAACCGGTCCTTCTTTCCTGATCTTATCAGCGATGATTTCCGTGAGCGACATCTTTACCATATTTAAAGTAAACAAGACGCTCCAATTTTAATGCCGTGCCTTAACACCCGGTATTGTTCATGGTATTATTATTGTACTCACTTTATTTTATTTAAAATGAAAGTAAAAATCACATAAATGTATTTATATGCATAATGAGGATGTTGAACCTGTACCTCCGCAGGAGGTGGGAAAGAAAACGGATATTGCGGCGCATGTAGAGGCAACAGGCCCGGAAGAAGCCCACCGGATATTTGCGGAGGCTAAAAAGCGATTACTAGACATTAATCATTGGGGGGACATCAGCCGTGGCATTTCAGCTTCTTTTGTTTTAACGGATTGCAGGGGAATAATAAAAAAATGTTCTCCCGAAGTGGGTGATTATTTCCGTATAGATATTCCCGGGCCGGGAACTACGGCGGGTGATGGGTTTGACTGGGTACGAATTGAGATGATAGAAGAGGAGCCGGGTTACCTTGGGGCAAAAGAATCTGTTGTAGTGCGTGTACGACCTGCACCGCGACCTGAAAAGAAGAAGCCAACAGCGCATTTTTTTGAGCAGGATGCTACAAGTTCTTTTATAGTAAAAAGAGAAGGCAGGCGTATTACAGCAGAAGTGCATGGAAGAAATGAAAAGCCCAATACAGAAAATGAAAGCCTTACCGATGCCATTAGAAATGCAGTGGTGAGTAGGGGTGCACAAGCGGGATTATCTAAAGTACAATGGGAAAAATTAGTAAAAGGTATATTAAATATCCAACCATGATTTACAAATAAATGAACTGGCATTATTTTTTATAAGTGGATACTATATAAAAACCCCTGCAATTCTATGCGTACTACACATTTGCACATCGCCGACCAGCTACTGGAGTATATTCTGCCTTACCCGGGAGAAAAAGATATTCAGGAAATTGAGCATCATTTGAACCTTTCTCCCTTAAAGCTACAATTGTTTCTTACCGAGATCGGGAACGAGAAACCGGGATGGATATATAAATCAATTGGCGAAAACAATGAACCCAAATCAGTGGGCGTAATAGAAGAAATGAAACCGGAAGTACTGGACTTCCTGTCTAAAGGTGGATTTTCAAAACAGGTGGAACCGGGTAATATGTCACCTTACTAAACACAATAAACCAATCAAACAGCTAATCCATTTTTTGTAAGGACTCATCCTTATTTGATCATATATCAGTCCGTATTCTATACATGAATGAGAGGTTTGTAAGGTATATATACCTGAACGATTTCTCATTTTCCTTTTCTATGCTACCAGGCCGGGTTATAACAAAAGGGCATCAGTTTATTACTTCACCATCGCTCCTTCATTTATGCTCCAAATGAGGTCTGCCCTGCGATAATATAATGTTCAACCAACCGCTAAAAAAATATTAAAAATGCTAATTAATTTAGTATTTTATATTATATTTGTGGATGTCTGATCTGTCAGCCTTAGCAGGTGCAACAAATACATTGTTTGAGAATGTTCCGGTGCGAAAAAGTTTCAAAGCCATTGTAGACTGTAACAATTTTTATTGTTCCTGCGAAAGGTTGTTCAGACCGGATTTGAAGTATAAGCCGGTTGTGGTGCTCAGTAATAATGACGGTTGTATTGTATCGCGCAGCGATGAAGCCAAAACCATAGGCGTGGAAATGGCGGGGCCTTATTTCAAAGCCAAACCGCTGATACAAAAGCATGATGTTGCGGTTTTTTCTTCTAATTATAATTTGTATGGCGATCTGAGCTGGCGGGTTATGGAAACATTAAGGATGATGTTGGGAGCATCCAACGTGGAAGTGTATTCGGTAGATGAAGCCTTTGTTGATTTGCCTGAGATGGATGAAAAGGAAGTGCTGGATTATGCATTGCATATCCGTTATACAATTGAGCAATGGACGGGAATATCTGTTTCGGTAGGAGTAGCTCCAACCAAAACCTTAGCCAAAGCAGCCAATTATATGGCCAAAGAAAATAAGCGGGCTTCCAATTGTGTAAAAGTTTTGTTGTTGCCTGAACAACAAAGGCAGGCATTGCAATCCATACGGATCAGTAATCTTTGGGGCGTGGGTGGTGCATATGCCAATAAGCTCATCAATATGGGCATAACCAGTGCATGGGAATTGCGCAATATGTCTGTTGAATGGGCATATAAAAACCTGGGAGGCGTAACGGGTGTAAGATTAATAAAGGAATTGCGGGGAGAACCCTGTATAGATATGAAAGAACAACTGGCAATCAAAAAGATGATCGCCACTACCCGCATGTTCGGTTCTCCTGTAAACAATATCAGCGATATAAAAGAAGCCGTTGCTACCTATACCTCCCGCGCAGCCGAAAAATTGCGCCGTCAGAGAAGTGCGGCCAACACCATTAGCGTATTTATTGTTCCCAAAGAGCAGGATCATTCCGTTGATTTCCACCATGGCCCAACCATAAGCACCTATACCATATTGCCTGCGGCCACTTCCATTACCCATGAACTGATAAAGCCCGCAGTTCAACTGGTAGATCAATTATACGAGGCCGGAAAATCATACAAAAAAGCAGGCGTAATGCTTAGTGGGCTGGTTCCTGAAACGGCCATCCAGGGCAATTTATTTGTGCCGGAAACGCAGAACCGTAACCGTTACCTTATGGATATGATGGATAATATCAACTTCAGTATGCGGGATGATATACTCAAATTTGCAGCATCAGGAACCCATAAAAACTGGAAGATGCGCCAGGAACTGCGCAGCCGCCGGTATACTACCCGCTGGGAAGAAATGTTTGAGGTGAAGTAAAATTTGTAGTATTGCTTTTTTTACATGAGCCTCCGCACATTTCTGCAGCGCATACTTAAAAAGCCGGTTGCCAGGTTAGCCAACCGGTTTTCTTCCCGCCCCAACAGGGAAAGGGTGCACGATGCACTTACCAAACTGTATAAACAGATCAGGGAGAAACCCGGCAAAAAAGGGGTTGTTATTGATCTGGATGTGTCGCCGCAAAAGATCATTATTTTTTCTGATCTCCATAAAGGCAACAAAAAACGTTCGGATGATTTCGCACCTGCAGAACAAAACTATATTGCCGCATTAAATTATTACAACCAGCAAAATTATACATTGATCGTGCTGGGAGACAGTGAAGAGCTTTGGAAATTTAACCTCTTCACCGTAAAAAAACACAATCATGCATCTTTTGAACTGGAAAAATATTTTCTTCAAAGAAAGGCGCTGATCAAAGTTTTTGGTAACCACGATGTGTTCTGGAATAATGATCCCTTTGCAGCATTACAGCTCATAAGTATTTATGGTGAGCCGGTGCACATGTATGAAGCTGTGCTGTTGAAATACAATACCGGGCAAAAGCCAATAGATATCTTTCTTACACACGGACACCAGGGCGACGGGCAAAGCGATGGCAATAAATTCAGCGCATGGTTTGTGGCAAAAATATGGGCGCCTTTACAGTCTTACCTGGATCTTAACATCAATACGCCGGCCTTTAACGACATTCTTAAAACGGAGCATAACCAGTTTATGTATGAATGGAGTTTGCATCAGCAGGACCTGGTGCTTATTACAGGACATACACATCAGCCGGTATTTGAATCTATGACGCACCTGGAGCGTTTATATAAGCAACTGCTTGTTGCACGGCAAAACAACAACAGCAAAGCCATAACAGATCTGCAGAAAGAAATTGCTTTTCGCCGGCAGGAATATGATCATGTATCAGAAGACTACCTGCGGCTGAAGCCCACCTATTTCAACAGTGGGTGTTGCTGCTTCAATGATGGCGATATCACGGGAATAGAGATTGAAGAGGGTGAGATAAGGCTTATAAAATGGAAAATGGATAACACCATATCCAAAAGAACCATACTGGAATACACGGCGTTGAAAAACTTATGTTAGCCTACTGTTTTTACAGTCACTTTTTTAAATCCAAAACCCCGCAAAAAATTTTCAAGCAATGCAATACTGCGGGTATTGGCTTTGTTGAGTATGCCCTGCTGCAGTGCTTTGTCAATCATTTTTTTTCGCGCTTTTACTTTAACCGCTGTAACCGCTTCGCTGCTCCATTCCCCTGTTTCGCTAAAGGTTTCAAAATCCGAAGGGTTCATTATCACATCCAGTATTTCTGCACGGGGAAGCAATAGGGAAACAGAATCGCCGTGAACAAAGATAGATTGCTCGTTTAATTTTTTGAGATCCACGCCTGCAATGAGTTTCCCTTTTCCAATGATCACAATGCGTTTGCCGGTTATGGGCAAATTACCAAAGGCTGAAAGATCCGGAAGGAGTGTTTCTATTGGGGTCTTTATTTTAATAACAACGGAATCTGCTACTACTTCATCAAAAGCCGTAATGGTACACAATTGTGCCAGTTCGTTGATCTCTTTAATAAGTATTGGCGTATTTTCTATAGTAACAGGTTGCTGTTTAAACATATTTTTAAAAGAAGGCAGCCATTTTGTATTCAGCAGCAGAAGCACTATTAAAACAGTAGCGATAAGAAAAATATACCTGGTCCATCCTTTCCGCATGATCAATTGAGTTTAACAGGGGTGTTTCCAAATTGAATAATAACTTTTTCATAGCCCATATTACGCAGGAAGTTGCTTGCGAACAAACTGGCATTGGCTTCCGCGGTTTGCAATACACCCAATGAATCGGCGCTGTCCTGTATTTGCTTTTGCGCCTGCGCTGCCAGCATATCTCTTTCCTGTGTTGTGAAACTGTTCCTGAAAGCGCCAATTTCTTCATATGCCACTTTAATGTCTTCGGGTTTTATACTAACCGAAAATAAGGTAGCATGCGGAAGGGTTAAGGTAACTTGTTTGTTGTTGATCTGGATATGTTCTGCATTAATGGCAGAGAAATCAATACCTGCTTTAAGGGTGGCTTCACAAGTCATCAATATTTTCCTGTCGCCTATTTTATACCAGGTTTTATCATCACTGGCCTTAATGATCTTGTTTACGATATATTCTACGGTAACCAGTTCATTTATCTCTCTTAATGCCAAAATTTCCTGCTCCTGTTTGACGGGAGCTGTATGGCAGGCTGCAACGAGGCAAAACAGGAAATAAATATATCTTTTGTACATATTGCAATTTACAAATCCTGTTTCACTTGTGTTATTGATTTAAAATATAGATCATAAATAGGACATGAGAAGGCCGGGCTAAAAGCGGTGCCTCATTTTTGCTCCAAATAGGGGTTTCCTTTATAATTAAAGGTCTTTAGCAAA
Organism: Agriterribacter humi; assembly: GCF_009192765.1. GTDB lineage: Bacteria > Bacteroidota > Bacteroidia > Chitinophagales > Chitinophagaceae > Agriterribacter > Agriterribacter humi. The sequence goes on from NZ_VOHQ01000007.1 coordinate 158,792, forward strand.
GCAGTGGTTTTTAAGAGCCGCCCGATTTTGATACCATTATAATAGCCAAATATTACAAATTTTGAACGTTACAACAGCAAAATATCAGAAATGAGATGAAATTTTCATCTTTCCGGCACGTGGTGACACGTGCCGGGGCAATCGCCTTGGTACGTGTCACCTACCATTACCAAGGCTTTTTTTTATTTAAGTTGACGGCTATGATGTTTGCACGAACCAGAAATGAGATGATACAATTTTATCAATGAACATTTCATGGGTAATCATTAATTTTCCCGGAAATTAGGATATGACAAAATATGCGGTAATAGTAGCCGGCGGAACGGGAACAAGAATGGGCTCTGCTGTTCCCAAACAGTTTATGCTATTGAATGGTAAGCCGGTATTGCTGCATACTATAGACACGTTTCTGCGTGCTTATGCCGACCTGCAGATCATACTGGTGCTTCCTGCTCCTTTTGAAGAACAAGGCAAACAACTCATTTTGCAGGCAACCACACCTTCACGTATTCAAATGGTTTTGGGCGGCGCTACCCGTTTTCATTCCGTGCAGAACGGTTTAAAAAAGATCAATGAAGCATCGGTTATTTTTGTACATGATGGAGTAAGGTGTTTGGTTACTGAAGCGCTTATAAGGCGCTGTTATGAACAAACCCTGCTAAAAGGGAATGCCATTCCTGCTGTAGCTGTAAACGACAGCATAAGAATGATGGAAGGAAATAAAACAAAGGTGGTAGACAGAAGCAAACTGCTTGCCGTTCAAACACCCCAAACTTTCCGGAGTAATATTATTTTATCTGCTTTTGGGCAGCCTTATAATGAAGCTTTTACAGATGAGGCTACAGTAGCGGAAGCAGCAGGCCATGAAATTTTTATGATAGAAGGGGAGAAGGAAAATATTAAGATCACCTTGCCTGCGGATCTGTTAATAGCGGAACAATTATCCAGGAAAGCGTAATGTTAAGCATAGCTTTCTGCTCTGTTTCTACAATGTCAATTTCATGTTTGAAAGAATTACCACAGCATTCGGGAAATTTATTTTCTGTTATACCATTACAGCAGATCTGTCTTCTTTTATCCGCTTGCTGATCAATACAAAAAGATACCGCTATGCTAAAAAACCTGTAGTGCATCCCGCCATACCCATTCCTTACCATTTGCGTTTGAATGGAAAAAGAAAAACTGTTTTTTTAAGAACCTATACAGGAGATATCGCTATATTTTATGAAATGTTCTGGCAAAAAGTATACAGGCTTCCATGGCCGGATAAAACGATTACCGGGTCTGTGGTTGATCTTGGCGCCAATACAGGAATGGCGTCCTTGTTTTTTTCTGCATATTATTCTATACACGGGGTGTATGCGGTGGAAGCCGATAAATACAATATGGATTTGCTATTGCAGAATCTTTCGGGTGAAATAGCAGCGGGCCGGATTAATGCCCTACATGCTGCTGCCTTTGCTGAAGATACTACGGTATATATGCAAATGCGGGAAAAGGCATATAATACAACTGTTAGCGGTGAAGTAACGAATATGCCTGTACGGGCAATTGGTATGGCTACCTTATGCGATATGTTTGAACTGGACAGGATAGATCTCCTGAAAATAGATATTGAAGGCAGTGAGGAGTCCCTTTTTTCAAAAAACACGGAATGGCTGGAAAAAGTTAACATGATTGTTATGGAAATTCATACTGATGGGTACCGGAGTGTATGCGAAACCTTATTGCGCGCTAAAGGATTTGTTATTTATCAGCCGGGCGAAAGGGCTCCGCATTCAACTTTATTGTGGGCAATAAAACAGGGATAATACAATAACTATTGCTTTAAAATATTCACCGGAAATGGCAGGCGGTTCATTTTAAGATGCAAATAAAAAGCCTCTGCGGGACCAAACTGCCGGTTAAAAAAGGCAATGCCGGGAACATCGGATCCTTCAAACCGGAATATTTTACCAGTGTCTGCATGGTCTTGTATGGCAGCATCGGTAAGCAGGTAAAACGCGCCCATTGCTTTTCCTTTTGAAGTACTTCCTCCCACCAGCGAATACACAAAGTTGTTATCATAAAGCACAATGTAAAATGCAATTGCTTCGCCTCCGGACGTGTGTGCGGTATAGGTTTTAAGATGATGTTTTTTGCCTGCCGTATTACAGCAGGCGATGAGTGAGCGATAATCTTTGCCTTTAATGCCCGGATGTGCTGTGCTGTATGCTTTCCGGTATAAAGTGATAATATCTTCGGGCGTATCGTTACGCACGATTATCATATCATGCTTATTCGCTTTTTCCAATGAGCGTTTGGCCAACCTGCTGTACTGGTTTGTTAAAGCGGATCTGGATTTCCCCAGATCCAGCAATAGATTTAACCGCTTGTGCACGGTGAGCCCGGCAAGGGAGTTTGCCCCCTGTAATGCATGAGTTTTATTGATATCAATATCCAGTAACTTAAATTTTGAAGGGATAACCTGTAAAAAGTCAAGTATATCAACGGGCTGTTTTTCACCTGAAAAAAGACCCAGCGATGCCGTAAAAAAAGGCTGGTACAGGTAGTAAAAGCCATATTTTCTTCTCCAGGTAAGGGGCATTACTGCTTCATAATCATTTAATACAAGGGCATCCCAATGGCTGGCCATATGGTCTAACCACCAGGAGTAACCGTAGATCAGCCCTTTGCTTTTTTCGATACAGGCATCCCATTTTACAATGTCAATTTCACTTCTTTTGAGATATTGAATGTCTTTGGTCATGAAAAGAGGTGATTTCTTATAATGGAATATGCGGACTGATCTTTTTAAAACTCATATTTTGTATATCTATACTGAATGATATCCTTTGCCAGAAGTTATTCCCGGGTGTTGACTTAAAATAGTCGCTGTATACCTTACTGTACAGTAGCGGAACATATATATTCAGAAGATCCCTGCACAAACTCAACTGCAAACCCGCATCGTACAATATTCGTGGTGCACCGGAACCGCTCTCCCATCCTTCATTGTATGTGCCGGCATCGAAGAATAACTTTACCGGAATTTTAGGATGGATGGAAGAAGTAAAATTAAATGCAATCAGCCAGTCATCCGTTTTTCCCACTTTGTTGCTCAGCAGATCAGTTCGAACCTTAAAGCCGCCATCTCTTATCATTACCTGCTGAGACAGCGTGCCCTCAAATTCATTGCGGCCTATAAAATAATTACTATAGGTGTAATCTTCATATCCCTTGGGGGCTGTCATGTTAAGGTGATACTGATCCGTATTGAACTGTTTCCGGGATGTTTTATCTCCTATATAAAAGAACTTTCCTGCAAACCATCGCATGTTTAATCCGCCGCCTTTGGGATAATTAAAGAAGTAATTTCCCGTATAAGCTACCCTTCCAAAATTATTTGAGGTTTCAAACATCAATTCATAATGATAGGGATATAATGCCCTGCTGTTATCCGTTATATAACGCAATTGGCCAATAGTGGTATTACGGGAATTTATGGCATACCGGTTTTTCATTAATACCGAATCCCATGTAAACTGCAAAGCATCTGTATTAATAATATATGCTTTCCACTGTATAAAGCGGCTGAGCTGACTGCGCGGCTGCCTGTTGCGGAAAGTAAACCTCACGTGGGGGCTGAGTTTTGTAAAACGCAAATGTGTAGTATGGTTATCCTGGTCCCTATAAGCATCTCCCGACAATCTTGCAAAGCTTACGCCCGTTTCAATTTTCTGAAAAATATTTTCCGGATACCAGGTGTACGTTGCCCTGCCAATGCCATTGAGTTGTTTACTGCCTGTTGCATATAACGGTACTGCAATAAATTGAAACTTTGTAAAGGGAAGATTATAGTTATGAACGATACCGCCCAGCATCAGTTTATCGTAATAATTAAAACCCAAAGCAGGCGCTATACCTGTATAGTGATATCTGCTGCTGCCACCGGCTTTTCCAATCCATGCCAGTCGTGGTTTCTTAGGAGTGGGGGGGAGCAGGCTGCCTTTGGTATCGAGCAGATGAAAAATACTATCGGTGTTCTTTCCACTTACAGAGTCGATAACATTTTTAAAATCTGCAGGATAGGGATGTTTAAACTGCCACTGGTTGTAATAAGCCTGCATACAGGAATCAAACAGCGCTTTACCCAATGAGGTTTCCAGTACCTGCAGCCATTGCGATGCTTTATAATAAGCGGATAAATAATAATTAGCGGGAGAAAATGCAGAGGCAGGCAGGTTAACAGGCTGGTCTTTTTTTACGGCGGCTACCGATTCAAACGCAACTTTTTCAAAGTAGGAAGGATTGAATTTTGTGGCAGTTATTTTGTGGCTGGTAAGGTATCGTTTTTCGTAAAAGCTGTTCATCCCTTCATCCATCCAGGGATGCGCACGCTCATCGGATGCCAAAATGCCATAGAACCAGTTGTGCCCCACTTCATGAACGATGATGCGTTCTGTTAGCTGCTCGCTTTTGGGCGCAGAAAGCACAGCAATCGTCGGGTATTCCATTCCTCCTTTCATGTGGGGTGGCCCTTCAACAATGCTTAAGGTGGTAAACGGATACAGGCCCACCGAAGCAGAATAAAAGCGCAGTGCCCGCTTCGCATAGGCGATGCTGTTACTCCACTGCTTTCGGGAAGCAGACGTAAAGAAAGCATACACATCAATTATTTTACCGGGGGCCAATATGCAGGTGTCGTGTTGTGCAATAAAACGCTTATCGGCAAACCAGGCAAAATCATGCACATTGTTTTGTTTGTAATGAAGCGTTTTGGTGGTAGTGGCTGAATGAGGAAAAACCTGCCGGATGGTTTTATAGGAGCCCCCTTTTACTTTTTTTCTGTGCCGTGTTTCTTTCCATGTGTAAGAGGCACGCGCTTTCAGCCATTCTTTTTCGGCTTCATTTTGTAATGCTCCTGTGGCGGCCACCACGTAGTTCTCAGGAAGGGTAATGGTTACATCAAAATTTCCCGTTTCGCTGTAAAACTCTCCCTGCTGCAGGTAAGGCATGGGATGCCAGCCTTCACGATCATACACCGCGGGCTTTGGATACCACTGTGTTATCTGGTACGATTGCCCCACATGCCCGCCTCTTGAAAAGTTATAAGGAAGCTTAACATGAAAAGGAGTAGTGATCAGCATTTGTTGTCCGGGTAAAAGCGCCAAAGGCAGCATCACTTTTATTATATCTAAGTGATCCGGGTGATCTTCTGTCTCTGCCCGCACATCATTTACCCTGAAATCGAGCTGATTAATATATCCTTTCTGCTGAGGGCTGGAAAAATAAAATTTTGTATCTCCGTTTTCCAGCATCTGATCGCTAAAAGCCGTTCTGTCGGTTTTATAGGCATTGGGCCACAAATGAAACCAGATATACTGCAATGTATCGGGTGAATGATTGGTATAATTTATTTTAATAAAGCCATCTAAGGTATGCTCCACGTCATTGAGTGATACATTGATGGTATAATCCACACGCTGCTGCCAGTATGCCTCCTGTGCAATAGCTTTTGCAAGCAGGCAATGAAAGGCTAATATAAAAAATGCATACTTCAAATTGCAGATCCGGTTGTGTTTAAAAATAAACGAAAACGACCAGGGTTATGAGAAAACGGTGTCCTAAATTCAGCCCGGCTTTACCTTTAATCCATAGTTATGTTGATGAAAAAATCCCGCTAAAGCTCATTTGCCTTTTCCTTTCAATATAATTTGTAATGTATGCAGGAGTATCTTAAAATTAAGCGAAAGGGAAATGTTTTCGATATACACCAGCTCGTACTGCATGCGTTCAATCATTTGATCCACATTTTCGGCGTAACCGAATTTCACCATACCCCAACTGGTGATACCGGGTTTTACTTTTAGTAAATATTTAAAATAAGGCGTTTTTGCATTGATCTGGTCAATATAAAATTGTCTTTCCGGGCGGGGACCTACAAGGCTCATTTCACCCTTTATTACATTCCAGAACTGCGGCAGTTCATCAATGCGCCATTTGCGCATGGTTTTTCCCCAGGGGGTAATCCGCAGGTCGCCATGCGACGACAGAGCCGGCCCATTCTTTTCCGCATCTGCATACATGGAGCGGAACTTATACATAAAAAAAGGTCTGCCTTTATAGCCGATTCTCTGCTGTGTAAAAATAACAGGTCCTGCAGACGAAAATCTTACCCTAATGGCGGTATACAACAACAGCGGAGACAATAATATTAGCCCGGCCAAAGAGAGCAGCACATCTGCCAGCCTGATAAGATACAATTGCCACTCGGGCATCAACCCGGTTTTAATATCAATCAGCGGGGCATCCAGCACATTCTTGGTGCGTACGGAACCGGCAAGAATATCAAGATTGCTGGGTGCGATCTTTATTTCTATGTCTTTTTCGCTTATGCGGTTAATGATAGACGTTACTTCATCAGGGAACGAATTTTCTATGGCAATGATCACCTGGTCGGGACTGCTGGTTTCCAGTATTTTTTCAAGGTTATCAATATTGCCGAGGCAGGGGAGGTGCTGGTGTAATCCATTGAGGGATGCATTGGTAGTGATAAACCCGTTGAATTTGTATCCCAGCAGCTTTTGATTTTTTTTGATTTCTTTAAACAGGTGAATGGCTGTTGGATTATTACCCACTATTACCGTATCGAACCATATGCTTCCTTTCTTCAGTTGTCGTTTGGCCATATTCAGCAACAGCATTCTTCCCGTCCATATTAAAATAAAATGTAAGAAAAATAATGAAAGGAAAGCTTTGTAGTAATAGGGATAATTGGCCAACCTATCATCGAGCACCAGCAGGAAAAAGAGAAAAACAGATCCTGTAAGCGTGCTGATGAAGGTTACTATACATTCGGAAAACCACGATTTGATGTATAATGAATGGTGATAACTGCCCAGCATCATAAACAATGCCATCCAACCAGAAGGAATAAGCAAAATGCTCAGTAATAATTGAGAATTATTTAAAAGTTCGCCTGCAATGTTCAGTTCAAAACCGGTTAAATGTTTTCGTATAAAAAAAGCGATAGCCCATGCCAGTGCCGCAGCTATATAGTCACTAACCGCATACCAGGAAGTACTTATTTTTTTGGGGGCTTTCATTTGGATATTAACGTAAGCGTATCATTTAACAAGGTAATTGGCCGACTGAATCTTTTGTAAAATGTGATGCGCCACATCCATCGCCATTAAACCATCCACTTCTGAAACGGCAGTGGGTTCATTTTGTAAAACGGAATGCGTAAAAGCTTCCAGTTCCAGTAAAATAGCATTGGCTTCCGGAATTTTAGGGTTGGCTATAGCAATCACTTTTTTGCCCGATGGCGTATCTATGTCAAAAGTAAAAGCATCTTTGTCTTTATCGTCTTTCAATTTTATGATCTCTGTTTTTTTCTCCAGGAAATCAATACCAATATAAGCGTCTTTCTGAAAGAGCCGCATTTTACGCATTTTTTTCATGGAGATCCGGGAGGAGGTGAGATTGGCCACGCAGCCGTTATTAAACTCTATGCGCACGTTGGCAATATCCGGGGTATCCGTCATTACCGCTACGCCGCTGGCAGAAATATTTTTTACACCGCTTTTTACAATGCTTAGTATAATATCAATATCATGGATCATCAAATCCAGGATTACACTTACTTCCGTTCCACGGGGGTTAAACTGCGACAGGCGGTGTACTTCTATAAACATGGGATTGAGTTCATATCCCTTTAAGGCGAGGTATGCCGGGTTAAATCTCTCCACATGTCCTACCTGCACTTTTACATTCGCTTCTTTGGCCAGCTTTACAATTTTATGCGCCTGCTCCATAGTGTCGGCAAGCGGTTTTTCTACAAAAACATGTTTGCTTTTCCGGATGGCTTTTTCACACAAATCAAAGTGAAGGGTGGTAGGTGCAATAATATCAACAGCATCGCATGCGTCCATCAGCGCATCGGCATCCTCAAATCTTTTTAATTTGTACGCTTTAGTCACTGCGGTTGCCGTTTCATTATTGGGGTCATAAAAACCCACTAACTCCGCAGTTTTAATTTTCTGCCAGTTGCCAATGTGAAACTTGCCGAGGTGACCCGCCCCGAAAATGCCGATTTTAAGCATGCATAACAATTTAAGGGTCAAAGATAAGGTTTGCTGATTTGTGCAGACATAAGGGAATTTACGCTATTCTTCTTTTCCTTACCCGGCATAACAACCTGTGATCTGCCAATGACAGATAAAATTAAATCCGGAGCCGGATCACGCATGTGCAGGACGAAATACGAGAGAATACAAAGCATCGAGAACCCAATAACAAAAGACAAACCTGTCCGCCGGGGCGGATAAAATTCAAATATTAAATTCGAAGTGGAAATACAATCCCGAGGTTCAAAAAATAGCTATAATGCAGACTACTGAAACATGAGAAAGTAGCAGCGAAATGAAGAAGCCACTCTGGCACAAAAGTTACATCAGGGCTCCGCCGCAAAACAGGGTGTTCCCTGCCAGCGGGGCTGTAGTAAAGGAGCGCTCAGGCTTTACTATTGGGCCATCTCTGCTTTTTCCTTGGTTTTTAAATACAGGTAATAGCCTGCAAAAGCGGCAGAAGCTGCGATCAAACCTATCCCTGCCAGGTATTTTATTGAATTGTTTTTTGAGGAATTGCTTTTGTCAACGCCATTGATCAAACCCAGGAGCGGCTTTAATGAATCGCCGGGCAATATTTTATCGGCCCATAGTTTAACAGAAGAAGCCGCCTTTGTTGTAACGATGCCCATCCCCGATGATTGAAGCATAGGAATATCTTCCGGCTTATCCCCCACAAAAACAATATTTTTTTGGGGGATATTAAAATTTGTAGTCAGATATTTGAGGATGGCGGCTTTATTGTAATGTAAATCAGGTTCCACGGGATCAGTAAAGAAGTCTGGAAATTCCAACGCTCCTGTTGCCTTGCTTTTTTCCATTGTAAGGTGATTGGCAAAACAATAATCAAATCCGAGTTTGTTTTTAATATGATTGGCTACAACATCAAATCCGTCGGAAAGCAATATACAGATGTAACCGTTTTGTTTTAACCGCAAAATGGTTTCTCTTGTATAAGGTATAATGGGAATGGTATCGGCGATGGCCTGCAACTCGGGCAGGGATCTGCCCTTAAGAAGTGCAGCCATTTTTTTTATCCTCGATTCCGGATCTTTATAAGTGCTGGTTATCCGCATTAACTGGTGTTCCATGTTATAGTAAGCTGCTGCTGCTTCGTTAAAGTCAAATTCCAGTATTGCATTGATGTCAATGAGGATTATCTTTTTCAGTTTTTGAATGGATTCCTTAATGGCAAAATCCATTTCATCACTTATGGTCTGGATATTGGACAGCGTTTCTAAGTTGTCGTTGGAAGACAAGGCTGCCTTCTGCAAAATGGTTCTGGAAACCTGGCGCGACATTTTCCCCAGAGCTTCCAGGTTTTGCATGTCGTTTTTAACGAAACCGATATTCACTTCCTTTATCCGTAATTTTTTATTAAAAGCATCTATCAATAAAGCAATATCTACTCCATAATCATTTTCAAATTCAACCTGCTGCAAAAAATCTTTCCGCGCAGCGATCATGCCGCTTAAAGGCTGAGAAAATTTTTCCAGCTCAGGAAAAAAAATACTTAAAAGTGGCTTGGCAACGAGTTGGGTTACCCTGCCACCCTGCCTGTCGAAAAAGGATTTTACAAAATCAGCTTCTCCGTTTATAATCGGATCGGCAAGGAGCTTTACAATGTTTTTGGGATAGGTAAGAATATCAGCATCAAGATAAACGATTATATCAAAACCCGCTGCCAGCATTCCCTCGTGCATAGATATACCCTTTCCTTTTTTGGAACTGGTAATAACTCTTGCCCCTTCTTTTAAGGCTTCACTTACCGTTTGGTCTGTCGAATTATCATCCACTACAATAATTTCCAGCGGTGCAGTAGTTTGTTTAATACGCTGAATTACTTTCCGGATTGTAGCTCCCTCGTTTAAAGCAGGTATAATTACGCTAATCATAAATGTTGTTTTCCCGTCCAAAACAAAAATAACCGTTTTTTTTCAGCGTTGGGAAATTGCGGTTGTTAAATTAACCCGCGTAAAGCAGGAATACATTTAGATTAACCTGGTGCTGCTGCTCCATTCGTATATTCCTTTACGTTAGGTGAGGTATTCCTGCTGGCAAACCAATTAACAATAAAAAAAGCTGCCTCAAAGTTGAGACAGCCATTTTAAAATTTTGCCCAATATAAAAAACCTTCAGCAGTGCAATTTTTTGCTGCCCCGCCGGTTGTTTAGGTTACAAACTGTAGCGCAAAGTTATGCCGAAGGTTCTGGGATCGCCCAATACAGCGGCATAATGCCCGGCACTGCCAGCGGCAGGTAATAATTGCTCAAAATAGTTTTTATCAAGCAAATTCCGGCTCCACAAAAAAGCCGACAAGCCGTTTGACACCCGGAAGCCTAGCCTGGCGTTAAGCAGTGCATAGCCTTCAATATTCAGATACGTTGAAGGCGATGCGCTCGAAGAAAAAGAGGAGCGATAGTAACCGTCTGCGGCGATAAAGAACTTTCCGGCCTTACCCAAAAATATGGCGGGAGTAGTAAATTCACCACCCAGTGAAGTTGTCCATTTGGAAATGCCCGGAAGGTCGCCTCCCGAAATATCTTTAAATGCAGAGGGTCCGCCGGTTTCTTCCAACGGAACCGGCGCGTTTTTAAAGGATACATATACGCCTTTGGTGAAAGCCAGTGCACCGTATAATGAAAAATGATTGTTGAGCCTGGTATTTCCGTCAAACTCTATGCCGCGGATGCTCACCTTTTCGGCATTGGCCAGATAACCGCGGTTCACACCTACTTCAGCGGTTTGAACCTGCGTTTGGTAATCCCTGATGTTGGTATTGTAAACCGTTAAGTTAAGCGTAGTACCCGGTGCAGGGGTAGTTTTTATGCCAAATTCGAAGTGTTGTACGTATTCAGGTTTTATTGTAGCAAGATCCAGCAATACTTCTCCGTTTGCCGTAGGCAATCCTCCAAGGTTAAGACCTACAGATTTGTAACTGGTAGAATAAGTAGCATAGGTGTTGATTTGGTTAGCGGCTTTGAATGCCAGCGTGAGCAGGCCCGACAGGTTGGTGTTGTCGGTATTGGCTTTGAAAGCCTGGTCAGTATATACCGCTTTCTTCAGGGCGATCAGTGCCGGATCATCCGTTTGCATTCCTCCGTAGGTTTGGCGGTTGAAATCTACTTTTTTATTGTCGTAATTGTAGCGCAGTCCACCCAGCACATGCAAACGTTCGGTGATGGCGAAATCAAATTGCCCGAATGCAGCACCACTGAAGGTCTTGAGCGATGACCTTGTTTTGATCCCGTAACCGTCGAAAAGCCCGGGTGTATTCCATTTGGGATCTGTAGTGTTTTGTGAGAACCGCCATTGTGCAGCGCCGGATTCTTCAATATGATAAGGGTCTGTTTTTAATTCCTGTCCAATGGCAAACAGTCCAAATACGCCACTCAGCCGGGAAGAGAAATCACCGGCATAGCGGATCTCCTGCGACCAGTTCTGGTGTTTGGATGTAGCCTGCGACAATTGCAGCACCGCAAGCCCTGTGAAGTCGCGGTCATTGGAAGGATCCCATCTCCAGTAGCGCCAGGCAGAGGTGGAAGTAAGCGTACCCCGCCTGAGCTTTATGTCAACATTCAGCGAAGCGCCGCCCAGGTCGTTGCCCGATCGCCATGTGGTGTTGTGATCAATTTTACGATCGAATGGGTTCCGGCTCGGCAGGTCATAATTGAGATCGGCGATAATTTGTTCGAATTGCCGGTAAGGCGCCCGTTGTGTGGGCACAACACCCGCCACCACCTGCGCATAGCCATCGGGTTTCTGACTGGACGCATCTGCAGCCAATATGATCTCTACTTTATCTGATGGCGCGTACAGCAATTGTCCCCGGAAACCAAGGTTGTTGATATCATTTATTTTCTTCTGTGTTGTTACATTTTCAATGAGTCCGTCGCGTTGGGTACCGGAAAAGGATAAGCGCCCGGCCAGTTTTTTGCTTAAAGCGCCGGTAACGGAGCTCTTGGCCTGGATGAATCCGTAGTTGCCATAACTTACTTCAAAGTTGGCGCCGGGTTTAAAGCTGGGCTTGCGGGTTATAACATTGAATGCGCCGGCGGTGGTATTTTTGCCGAATAAAGTTCCCTGCGGCCCGCGCAATACTTCTATTCGTTCAATATCAATAAAGTCTAATGTTGCCGCGGCCGGGCGCGCATAATAAACCCCATCTACATAAAAACCAACGCCGGGTTCCACCCCATCATTGGTTAATCCATATGTAGTGCCTTGTCCGCGTATGTTCAGGGCCGTGTTGCGCGGGTTGGAAGAATAAAGCTGAACCGAGGGAATCAACTCTTTGAGCCGGTTTACATTAAAAGCGCCGGCATCTTCCACCAATGACCGGGTAACTACAGAAATGGGAATAGGAACATTTTGCAGCACTTCCCTGCGCCGCCTGGAGGTGATGATGATCGTATCCTTTTGATAAAGTGACTGAAGCTGCACCAATACATTATTTACATTGCTGTTTCTAATAACCAGTTCCCTGGCTTCATAGCCTGTAGAAGTGATGATCAGTGAAAATGGAAATTGCTGTTGGTCAATATCCAAAGAAAAACGGCCGGTGGAATCAGTAATGGCGCCTATGTTTGTTTTTTTTATGGTTACACTGGCGTAAGGAACGCCATCGTTGTTTTCATTTACTACCCGGCCGGTAAATTGTGCAAATGCCAGCACAGGCAACAAAGATCCTAAAGCTAAGAGCATGCGTTTCATGTATAAAATTTTGATTGACGAGATAAAATATAAAATGGTAAAGTCTACTGAATTGGTAGAGTAATTAGGTAAAAAAATTACTTAACCAGGTAAAGTTTTAGTGCAGGAACAACATCGTTGATCATTATTGCGGGGATAACACATATATCGGCTATTTCATTAAATATTGCGCAACGTTATAGCTTTTTCATTAGTCTACAAAATTTATAGACTTTATTTTTACAATATTAATAGGGATGTCTTGTATGAATTGATGAGGTATTTAAATCATCACATAAATGGGGAAAATCACAAGAGAAGTGTGGCCAAAGTATGCCTGATTACGTCCCGGACTTTGCATTACCACTAAAATACAATGTTGTTAAAGCGCTTGCTGCTGACACCCGCCACTCCAACAGTTATTGATGGACTTACAATGAAGAGTAGTATTGCTATTTCTATATTTTTTAATAGAATTAGTCGTTTAAGTCGTGAATTATTACAAAAAATGATTTTGCAATTGTTACAATCTGGCTTGCGGCAGTCCTGCATTGTTAACTTTCCATTGTCCTCTTTTATACACTTGAAAGAACGATTTGGTTAACGGTTGAAGCAGATGCCTGCAGTAGACTTCCTGTTGTTGAAGTTACAGTAGTGCAAAAGTTGCATCAGGGAACAAGCACGAAAACGGGCAGTATTCCCTGCCAGCCGGCAGGCTGAGGTTTTCGTGTGCCTTTTTTTTCTTTTTTGGGCAAGCAAAAAAGAAAAAATCAAATACATCTTTTAAATGCTTATCCCTTTAAAATGAACAATCATTACCAGTTAGCTTTAGCAAGGCTACATTTATGTTTTCAACTTATGTGCCTAATCCTATTTTTTAATCATCCGTTTTCTGTGTGGCCAGAAAACTAACCACGTCACGGATTTCTTTTTTGGAAAGGATCGCTTTCATGTCGGGCATACTCGATGGCGCATCGGTTCTTTTGGCAACCTGGTCTTTTGGAACCACACGCAAAGGTTCGCCGCCCATTTTTAAAGTAAGGCTTGTTTTGGTTTCCGATTCCAGTATGCCCGATACAGTGGTACCATCTTTTAGTTCAAGGGCAACAATGCCATATCCCGGTGCAAGGCGGGCGCCAGGGGCGATCAGCGCTTCGAGTATTTGTTGTCTGCTTATCCTGGAAGCTATGCCGTTGAGTCGCGGACCTGCATTGCCACCCCTGTCATCGTAAGAATGGCATTTCATGCACTGCGCATTCTGGTTACGGAAGAAAATGGCTCTTCCCTTTGATACATCGCCGCCATATAAACTACTTGCATAAGCAGCCAGTTGATCACCATGCGATAATTTTTGAGTAATGTCTTTATATTTTGCAGCCAGTTCAACGGCGCCGCTGCTGTCTATGGCTTCGCCCAGCTCGAGGTACAGATCGGGCGACAATTTTCCGGCAGCCATCGTATTGAGCAGTTCTTCCAGCGGCTTTCGCGCATTTTCTTTGGGAAGATTTCCTAAGGCAAGTATGGCCGCCTGCTTTTCTTCCATGGTTTTACCTGCTATTACTTTTGACAACAGCGAAACCATCAGGTCTTTGGGGAGATCCATTTGCTGCAGCAGGTTAAGCCCCTCCACCCTTACTTTCTTTTCCTTATCCGAAAGCGCCTGGCTCACAGCGTCGCCCGCTTGTGAATAGCCGAGCGCAACCAGTGTGTTCAGCGCTTCAATGCGCATATCGGGTGCAGGATCATTTTTAACCAGGGTAAACAGCACGGGCAATGCATCGTTGATGTGTAATAATGCAACAGCTTTTGCTGCGCTGAGGCGAACAGCCAATTCCTTATTCTTCAACAATGCTGCTAATGGTGAGGTCATATTTTTTTGCAGAAGGCTGGAATCTCTTTCCACAATGCCGCGGTAGTAACCATCTACACGATCCAGTACAGACGGTTTTGCCCACACACTTAAAGCGTCAATGGCTTCGGCTCTCATTGCTGCAGGAGCGTCCTCCTTCATGGAATAGTTGATCAATTGCTGCATAGCACTTGCGCTGCCGGTGCGCAGGTTGGCATTGATGCTGCGCCGGATCAGCGCTTCATTTGTAAAATTGGTTTTGGCAAGCAAATCTCCTAAAGCAGGTAAAGCCTCTTTTATAGAATTGTCGTCATTAATGGCCCGCGCTGCTTCTGTTACTATAAACTCATCCTTATCATCGAGGAACTTTGCAACACCGGCGTTGCCCATCCTCCTGAGCGCTACCACGGCTGCTATACGCAGGGCGCGGGAAGGGTTTTGCGCCAGGGCGATAACGGGTTCTGCCTTGCCTATGCGTGCCAGTGCAAGGCTGCCGGCATGGCGCAGGTAAGCGTCTGCATCATTATTGTTTTGCAGCATGGCAATAATAGCATCAATAGCAGGTTCGTATTTGATCCTTCCCAGCGCTTCCGCTGCAAAAAAACGAACCCGGCTGGCCGTATCTTTTAAAAGCGGCACTAATTTTTCGCCTGCCGCAGTGTATTTCATATCACCCAGCCACTTGGCCGCCTGCGCTCTTATTTCGGGATCACTATCCTGCAACAGGGGCAATAAGGGAACAGCGTATTTTTTGTCTTTCCGCGCCAGTTGGCTCATGCCCCATATAGCGTTTATACGTGCCAGTTGGTTACCCGACACGGAAAATGTTTTCTGAAAAATGGCCGCTCCGTCTCCGCCACGCTTCACCAGCTCAAACTGTGCCTTTTGACGCACCCGCATATCCGGGTTTTTCAGTATTGCTGACAGTTCTTCCTCTGATTTGCCGCTAAATTTTTCGGATAATAATTTTTTTGTTTCCATGCGTTCAGCAGAGCCTGCTCCCTGCGCATCATCCATCCGCCAGATGCGTCCGTAATCGTGCGTATCCCAGCCGTCAATCCAGTCGGCAAGGTATAAAGCGCCATCGGGTCCAAAATTCAGGCCGGTTACCAATACGCCACTCAGTATTTTTTTGGTTTCGCCCAGTTCAAAACCCGCGCCTTTGGGCTTGAGCCTAAAATTATGCACCGCGGAATTACCGGGATTGCCCACAAATTCGGCCACAAAAAAGCTGTTTTTATATTGGGCACCCAGTGCGGTTCCGGGATTGTATACAAAGCCCGCCGGCCCGCTTACATAATTGCTGATGCAGGGGGTAATATAGGCTGCCTGCCCTTCAAAACGGGGCAAGTACATTTTTTCCTCCATCCACACTTTGTATGTATTGTTTTTAGGGTCGCGGTATTTGCCGTATTGCCAGTTGCTTCTCCAGCCGGCATCAGAACCGTTAACGATATATACCAGCCTTTCTTTTTCGCCGGGATGATCACCATCGTTATCCTCACTCAGCAAATTGCCATATTCATCAAAAGCAAATTCATGCGTGTTACGGATACCCGCAGCAAATATTTCGAAATCACTGCCATCCGGGTTGCAGCGGGCAATTACACCACTGTTGGGATAGGCCCAGGTTTGTCCGTCGGAACCTTTACCATTAAATCCAATATCCCCAATTTGCCAGTAAATTCTGCCATCTGGCCCCATTTCAATGCCCGACATGCCATGCCCGCCAAAGCCGATGTGTACACCATAGCCGTGTGAGAGCGAGGTTTTTTCATCGGGGATGCCATCACCGTCTTTGTCTTTTAATTTCCACAGATCAGGCGCTACGGCAACATACAGGTCATCGCCATATTTAAATACCGAACCGGCAACATCCGTTATTTCATCATTAAAATCGTCAACAATCAATTGCGACTGATCGGCAATGCCATCGCCATCCCTGTCTTCCAGCTTATATATATGTTCTTTTTGTATGGTCAGATCCTTCCAGTCATGAGAACTGTCTTTATTCAGATCCGGCAGCCATTCATTGCGTTTGCTGTTCTCCGGTGACAGTTCTTTATGCAAAAAAGCCCTTCTGTCTTCCACGGTTTGAAACGAGATAGAGGGGATCTCCCATTCGCGGTGACCACGGATGTCGAACTCCGAATTTTTTTGCCGGCTCGTAGTGGTATAATAAAGGACGCCATCATTATCCATTTGTATGGCTACGGGCGATATCACCAAAGAATCCGTGCCCCACAGGCGAAGCGTTAATCCATCTGCCAGTTCCGGCTTTACAATGGCTTCTATAGAGTCGGCCAACTTTGAAACCGTCGCCGAATCCATTTTTTTGATAATGGCAGCGGATTGATCCGGTTGTTTGCAGGACATCCAAAACATAGAGATTAAAAATACGGGCAGGCAGTAAAAACAAATTTGTTTCCTGTTAAGCGCAATGGTAAGCATCATTTTCTTTGGTTAATCTGTAATGGTGGAGTGGTATACTTTATTAAAATAAGTTCACACTATCGCTAAATATAGTGACTTTTCATTTTTCTCCAATAATTTTTCATCGCAAGTTGCCGGTATTTCGGGCAATGATCAAAATGGCACATGCTGCTGCAATGGTGCAGTCAACTGCAACCTGTAATGATAAGGGTGTTCTTTAATTGTTGGGAGCATGCAAAGGCATGGGTCGCGCGGTATTCATTAGCTGGTAAGGAAATAATGGATAGCTGCTTCTTTGAACGCCGATGCTGCCTGAAAATGAAAATGTTTTTGCATCGTTCACATACATCAGTCCCAGCTCTGCCCGTGCATGCATGCCCAGGCTGCTGCTTTTGAAAAGTGAGTTCACCGGGTATGCTTTGTTAAGATCGGCAGACCGGTAAGCGCTATTGAAGTTGATATAAGCAGGCGCTGCGGAGACTCCTGCAAAGGCGTACAAATTGTTGTTCAGCCTGCGGTTCAATTGCAGTCCCAGGGGCGCCGCCACAAAACTGGCACTGCCGCCTTTAAAAAAGCTATAGCCGGTTGAGATGCCACTGTATTTGCTGAGGAACCATTTTTTGCCGGTGATGCTTTTTGCATAAGGGTTGTTGTTTTCAAAAGCTTCCCGTTGCACATCATTCAAATCGTTTGCCGGCAGGGAGTTTTGTGCCTTAACCTGCACGGAAGACATTACTATAATAATCAGTAAAATTGTACGCATGGCTGTTCGGCTTGTGGTATAAAATTAAGGTTTGTTTGGGTAACGGAAAGGAAAGTTAGTAAAAGTTAACAAGGATGAGGACGCCCGGGCTGATTGTTGGGGCGAAACGACCAGCCCGGATGTTGTGCCCACCAAATGCTTTAGTTTAATTTTGATTGCACTATTGCGGATGTACAACAGGTATCAGTACTTTTATGCTCTATCCTTTCATCATTAATGTATTGCAGCTATGATTGAACTTGTTATTGAAGCCCGCAAAGCCTCCATTGGCCCGGGCATGCATGTAAAACGGATCCTCCCGTTCAGGATGAGGCGCATGGTGGGTCCCTTTATATTCATGGATCATGCAGGACCTGTGGATACTGTACCCGGCAAAAGCATGGATGTGCTGCCCCATCCGCATATAGGCTTATCCACGGTGAGTTATCTGTTTGGCGGGCAGGTTACCCACCGCGACAGCCTGGGGGTAGAGCAGATCATTAAGCCGGGTGAAGTGAACTGGATGACGGCGGGCAGCGGCATTGCCCACTCCGAAAGATTTGAAGATCCTTCATCGCTTACCGGAGGACTTGAAATGATACAAACCTGGGTAGCACTGCCTGAAAAAGACGAAGAGGCTGCTCCATCCTTTAATAATTACATCCCCGAACAACTCCCGGTATTTACCGATAAAGGGGTGTGGATGCGATTGATAGCAGGCAATGCATACGGGCTGCAAAATAATGTGAAAACAAATTCCCCCTTGTTTTACCTGCATGTTGTACTGCAGCAGGGTGCAAGGCTCGCGCTTCCAAAAGCACATCCCGAGAGAGGTTTTTATATCGTGAAGGGAAGCATCGAAGTATCAGGCGTTTCATACGACCAGGGAAAAATGCTGGTGTTCAGCAAAAGTGCAGACCCGATAATCACCGCTAAGGAAGAGACTACGCTGATGCTCCTGGGGGGTGAGCCTGTGGGTGAACGTTTTATCTGGTGGAATTTTGTTTCCTCCCGTAAAGAACGCATTGAGCAGGCAAAAGAAGACTGGAAGCAGGGCCGGATCATCCTGCCGCCTAACGACAACAAAGAGTTCATTCCCCTGCCCGGCGATCACTCAAAGCCGGCAGGCGGCCCGCCGCCGGAAGCATTATCGTAAATCAGGATTCACCTGTGTTCCTGCTCTAACTCAATGGCAATCAGGGAAAGGAATGTACGACTATCGGCGCCTGTATACAGATTTAATGACGGCGGCAGATCTCACCAGGCGCCACCATACCTGCGGTGAAGAAACAGTTGCCCGAAAAGCAAAAAGCCACGGATAACTTGTGTACCTGTGGCTTTTAGTGCTAAGTAGCGGGTATTGCTGATTTATTGCGTAGTTGGTGAACCACCTTTAACCCATAACTCCGGTCCATTGTCTTTGATTTTTTGAGTTGATGAATTTAAAAACCATACATACCACCCGAAACGGAAATTTGCTCTCCCGTAATCCAGGCTGCATCATCGGAAGCAAGGAATACGGCGGCTTTCGCAATATCTTCGGGCTGACCTCTGCGGCCAAGCGGTGTATTGGCTATAAACATTTTTTCATACTCACTCCCGGGAGTGACGCCCGCACTGCTTGCACCTTCTGTTTCCGTAGCGCCCGGCAAAATAGAATTGATGCGAATGTTTTTTGCCCCCAGTTCTTTCGACAAAGAGATCGTTATGGCATCTAATGCCGCTTTAGATGCAGAGTACAACGAGGCTGCCGGAAGTGGCATTTTGCTTGCACCCGAACTGATATTGATGATATTGCCGCCCTTATCGCTAAACGCTTTCAAAGATGCCTGGATGGTAAGTATAGCACCCAAAACGTTTACATTGAAATGCTGATGAAAAGATGCTGCCGATACCTGTTCAATAGGCAAATATTGCTGAAAGACCGCGTTGTTTACTAAAATATCTATCCTGCCGAAAGCCTTCTCTGTTTCTTCAAAAAGCCTGGTTACATCGGCTTCTTTCGATACATCGGCCCGTACCGAAATGGCTCTGCCCCCATTGTCGGTTATTTCCTTAACCACGCTATCCGCCCCTTCTTTACTTGAAGCATAATTAACAACTACTTTTGCACCTTCTGCCGCAAAGTGTTTGGCGATAGATGCACCTATTCCTTTTGAAGCACCGGTAACTACCGCTACTTTGTTTTTTAATTTACTCATGATTGCTATTATTTAAGATTTCCTTAGTCGAACTTGACCAGGTCGTTAAAGATCAGTTGACCCCAGCTGTTTCCGCGCGCCTGCACCAGCAGTCCGCCTTCCGAAAGCCCGCCAAGTTTGACCGGTGAAAAACCGAGGTTTTCTGCAAGAGCGCCAATTTCCGCTGTTGCGTCGTTATTGTCGCCCGCCAAAAATACCACTCTCCTGCCACCATGTACGGCCGGATCTTGTTCAAGGACGGCAGCGACCAAATGGTTGAAGCCCTTAACCAGTTTTCCACCAGTGAAGGCCTGCGCGATGACTCTGGAGGAAGGCTGTCCTCCCAGCTCCTCAGGCGACACACCGTAGGCATTGGTCACATCAACAATGGTCTTCCCCTGCCAGGTGGGGAGCGCCCTGGCGACATCCGGGTGCGATTCAAAACGCACAGCCAAAAAGATGACGTCCGCCTTGACCGCTTCCGCCAGGGTTGTAGGAATGATAGTGGGGCCGATTGCGGCCGCGGCGGACGCAAAGCTTTCCGGGTCGCGCGTGGTGGCAACGGATACTTCAATGCCCTTGCGGGCAAATGCCTTGGCCAGAGCCTGGCCGATATTGCCGAAGCCGATAATTGCGTAGCTCGCTACTTTGTTTTTTGATTTACTCATTATTTTTATTTTTTAAAGTGTCTGTTTTGAATGCGATTTTCATTGTATGCAAATTGATTTTGGATTATTATTCAGCTGGCGACAAATAGGTTAGACCACCATCAACGAGGAGTTCAGCACCAAGCATAAACGATGAATCATCAGAAGCCAGGAAAACCGCTGTTTTGCCAATATCAGATGGTTGACCGATTCTGCCGATCGGCATTACATCTGCCCAGTATTTTTTTACAGCTTCCAGTTGTTCGGCAGGAACAAACTTGTCAAATACCGGCGTATCTGTTGTACCGGGCGATATTACATTTGCCCTGATCTTTCTATCCAAAAGGTCGTTTGAGAATCCTTTTGCAAAATGGATTACCGCCGCTTTTGCAGCGCCATACAGCGTGAAAGAAGGATATGCCCGATGTCCCGCATTTGACCCGATGAGAATAATGGAACCACCATCATTCATATAGGGCAGTGCTTTATGAACAGTGAAGTAAACGCTCTTCAGGTTTAAATCCATTGTCTTGTCATAGACGGCTTCGCCAATATCTGCCACGGAACCAAATACTGCACCTGTCACTGCACCACCTGCATTGGCTACAATCACGTCTATTTTGCCAAATTTTTGAGCCGTTTCTTTAAACGCTCTTTCCAGGTCGGCAAGGTTGGTTACATCGGCATTTATGGCTATAAAATTATCGCCAAGCTGAGCCAAAGCACTCTCTAACGTTTCCCGATTTCTGCCAACAATAGCTCCTGCAGCACCTTCATTTTTAAATTCCCGGGCAATGCCAAACCCAATGCCACTATTACCACCTGTAATAACTGCTACCTTGTTTTTTAATCTGCTCATTATATATTGATTTTAAATTTGTTTCGCAAAGATACCTTCAATGGTATACCTTTGTAACCATTATAGTTTATTCTGGTTACTATTGGGTAACTACAAATTTTAGAAATATGAGAGACGACAGATTTTGCAATTCGAATTGCCCGTTTACGAGAGCTATTGGCACTATTGGTAATAAATGGAAACCGATAATTATAAATGTTATTGGCACCCGTTCCATTCGTTTTGGTCAGATAGATGCCATAGTACCACACATTTCAAGGAAAGTACTTACCGAACAGTTAAAAGAACTGGAAGAAGATGGACTTTTGGAAAGATTGGCCTATAAGGAAATACCACCAAGGGTAGAATATAAGTTGTCTGAAAAAGGCTTAGCTTTTTTGCCGATTTTAGAAAGCATAAAAGAATGGAATTTAAAATATGAAGTAGCTCTGATACCCAAAGAGACTGATTACAGTTATGCCGGATAACGTAAAATCGAAACTTGACAGCTGTGATGGTAGCAGCCAATTTTTCGATATCTTGAAAGATATATAAGGAATTTCAGCAGGATGCTGAGCAAAGAATTAAAGGAACAGAAATAAACCAGTTGGTAAAACGAACCGTTTTAGATATACACCTGTAAAAGGTCATTATGAACTTGCAGAACATGGCAATACGTTGCAAACCATAATCCGTAATCTTACAGCCTGGGGGTATATCACAACGAAAAAAGATAGTTGAGACATAGCGTTGCCGGTAACTCTCCGATTGCCCGGATGACTCACCATAACGGGCAGGCGATGCAACACACATTCCTTCTCACAAACATCAGCAACCGGTGTACAAAAAAGGCCTCCTGGAAAGGAGGCCAATTGCGCTTTGGCGCAAACATGAGAAAACAAAATTAACAAGCCGGTTATATGATTAACTCCAATAACCTGCCGGTGAAGCATATTAACGGTCTCTTTTCATTTTTAGTCGTTTCATCACAAAATATATTATCGAAAAAGCCAGCATAAAAATGCCCATACCGGTAAGCTCCGCTTTGGTTAAATGCGAGAGCAGCCAGATGATGGCTGCGGCGGCTGTTAAAGGGATCATCACGCCGCCGGGTACACGAAAACCTTTTTGGGTATTGTGCGCTTTCATTCTTCTCAGTTTAACAGTGGAGAGTACCACGCCCAAATACAGCAGCAGCGAGGAAGCGCTGGCAATGATGGCCAGTTGTTTAAATCCGCCCGATACAGCCATTATGAATCCAATGGTCACATATACGCCGATGGCTATATGCGGTGTAGCAAAACGCGGATGCACTCCGGCTAATCGTTTGGGCAGTAGTCCATCTCTTGCTGCAGCAAATAAGATCCTTGGCTGCGATAGTATCTCGCCACTTAAAGAACCCAGAATGGATAATATGGTAACTGCAATGATGAAAGCCATCCCCGGTTTGCCAAGGGCAATAGCTGCTACGGCAGCCAGCGGAGTATCTTTGTGTGCAGTTAACTGATCGCCCAATGTTCCCTGGGTAACCCATTGAATGGAGATATACAGCAGCATTACAATAAACACGGCCACGAAAATACCCAATGGCACGGTACGCAAAGGATTTTTTATTTCGCCGCCATTGCTCAACGGCACTTCTAACCCGAGGAATGCAAAAAACAATAAAAGGGATGCCGCGCCTATATTGCTAACGGTGGGTTCGGAAACCCATTTCAGGTTTTCTGCTTCCACATACGGAATGGCTACTATGATCAAAACTACCAGCGCAATGAGTTTTCCAATGCCTGCAAATACAACAAAGCCCACCCCGTTTTTCACACTGCTGATGTTGAGCCATGCAAGTCCGCCAAACAGCAGCAATAGAAAAGTCATTCTGTATACATCTATGCCCAGTGCCGGAAAAAAATGCTGAAGGGTATCTGCCAGGGCATTGGCAAGGGCTGCATCGGAAGCCATGCATCCGCCCAGCAGGTATATATTGCCCGCCAGAAAACCGGCCCAGGGCCCAAATGCCGTTTCAATATAAGTGTACACACCGCCGCTTTTGCTGGTGTTGCTCCCGGCTTCCGCAAAACAGAGCGCCAGTAAAAATATCAATGCCCCGCACACGATATAAGCCAGTATCGCTGCGGCGCCCAACCCTTCTGCAACAATGGCGGGCAACACAAAAATGCCGGTACCTACCACCATATTTACACCCGCCAGTGCCAGTGAGCGAACGCCGATTTCCCGTTTCAGATGCTCTGTTGTAGTGATGTCTGCCATTCAATTGAAGTGTATGTATTGCCGTACAGGCTGCGCGCCCAATTTCATGTGCACAGATGATCGTCCATTCATTATGGATGGCTTCACCGGGGGATAGTGCCCGGGAGTTGAAAAAGCGATTGCTTTCGAAACCTGCTGCACAACAGGTGCCGGTATTGCAGGTTCCGAAACGTCGCCGGTATTATTTAGTTAGCAGGCTCTGACTGTAGTAAACCATTTCGGTAACAATTTTGCCCTTTTCATCAAAGCCATCGCTGATGTGCATGGGGAGAATGATGGCTTTTTTATCTGACTTGCGCACCAGGTGCAGCTTCCACCACGACAATACCTCACGGCCATTATCCATTTCATATTCCAGGTAATCGGGGTATCCGATCATTTCAATGAACTTTATATCAAAATCACCGGAAAATTTTTCCCAGTCTGCTTTTGCTTCTGTCTTATTCAGGTATTTTCCATACGCGTCATTGATATCGTAAAACCGGGCATCATCACTAAAAAAACTGAGGGCTTTATCAAAATCGCCTTTTTCGTAAGCATACATAGACTTACGCATGGTATTGATATTTTCGTGATGGTTGTATATCTTTCCGTTGGTTCTGTTCGAAAAACTAACGCCGATCTCATCCAGTATACTTCTGTTGTTATAATTGATGATTGTTTTGATTTTGTTTTCTTTTGTGAGCTTATACAAACGATGCGCCGCGGCGTCTAATTTTACACCGGTAACTTTATGCACGCCTTTGAGTATATCCCAGGTTTGTACCCAAACCTCGTCATTTTTGTTTTCCTTTTTGTATTCAACCGCATCAGCATAAGAGCCCGGATAGGGTTCTATGGCAAAGTAATCGAACTCATTGTAGTAGCGGAGGGTATTGGCAACAAATGCTTTCTTAGCGGTTCCGCTATCGCCATATACATCGGTTGTGCCATTGATCGCTCTGAAATCGTCTGTTAAAAAGCTGTTGATTTTGGCCGAATCACCGCTCACAGTGGCCTTTATAAACGCGTCCACTACATTAATAGCCGGATGTTCTATGTATACCGTTCCATTGGCTTTTTTCTGTGCAAGAGCGGCGATAGTCCCTGTAAAGAGGAGGGCGAATAGTAATAATGCTTTTTTCATTGTACCTGGGTTTTGAAGATGAGTGATATAAATACATGTTTTGGATAAACTGTGTTTGAGGTGTTGATATGGGTTAACCTAAAAAGCGAACAACTCCCGTGTGGAATGTTTAAGTGTAAAAAAAACTATGCGTGATCTGATTTGGTGAGCGGCAGGCGTTCCGTAAATATTGGTGCGGTAAAGTTCCGGCTTATCTGAACGGGTGGTGAGTACGTTTTCATCATTTCAGGGGATATGCTCAGCTTCCGGCAGGACAAATTGTGCAGCATCAGTAAAAATTCGTCTTTTTTACCACGTGTGATCAAAAAACTACCCTTTACCGTATGGTAAATATCTGCCAGGAAAGTTATCTTTATAGGGATGCCCAGCCCGTTTCGTAAACCTTCATTTATTTTTTTACTTTTTGTTTCCTTTTACTGGAATCGCGTTCCGGCTCAAACAGGTTCCGGCTATGAAACCATTTCCACTGCCCAGGGCCTTTCGCAGGGGATGATCTTCGATCTTTTACAGGATCAGGAAGGATTTATTTGGGTAGCTACAAAAAATGGTCTGAACCGGTATGACGGGTACAGTTTTAAAGTTTTTTCCAACGATCCTTACAATCCGCATAGTTTAAGCAGCAATACCATCCAGAAAATATTTGAGGATTCAAAAGGACGGATCTGGGTAGGTACAGAAGATGCCGGGATCAATGTATACGATAAGAAAAGCGGTAATTTTTACCGCATTCAGCACAAGGCTGCCGACGTAACCAGCCTTTCGGGAGATGCCATAAGATGTATAGCTGAATTGGCCAATGGCACCATGCTGGTTTCTGCCTATGGCGCCGGTTTCAACAGGATCGAATTGCCCCCCGGTTTTTTTGAAAAACCATCAGCGCCAATTATAACAAGATTCGAACTTCCCCATAACAACGACAATGTATATGCTATGGGAAAAGATCCCGGCGGCAACGTGTGGATCGGCGGGTTCGACGGATCGGTGTACCGCTTCGACACTGCTAAAAACAGTCTCATTGCATTGAACAAAGGCCACCTGCTCAATGATGGCTTTGTTACGGGAGGTGGAGACGTGCTGCTGAGCGGTAATTATTTTTTATGGGATGGTGGGGCAACCTACCCGATTTTTGATACGGCAAAAATACCTGCCGGCAATATTTTATTAAAGCCACGGGCGTTTTTGTGGAGGAACTATTACCGGGAGCTGTCCAGCTATGATGTAACCAGCAGGGCAACCGGAAAGCCCCTGGCAGGAGACCTGCAACTTCCCGGAAATGTAATGGCAATGTTTCCTTTTATCACCGATCGTTCGGGCATGGTATGGTCGGGTTCGGTGGGCTATGGCCTGCGCAAATACAGTACCGACGGCAGTACATTCAATGAGCACCTGTTGCCGGGATTCAGCGTAAGAGGGATCATACCCGACCGGGCAAATAACATATATGTTGTGGATTACGGGTATGCCTGGAGAAAGATACACGGGCAGTCAATAGAAAAGGATCCGTTCAAAAATTTCCCCCAGCTTGCCCTGATTGACAATTTTTTGATCAGTAAAACCGGCAGGTTTTGGTTTAAATCGGAAACAGAGGTCTATAAAAGCTACTACGATTACAACCCGGTTTCCGGTAAATTAACACAGTATCCTTTGGTTTTGAATGAAGCCAGTGGTGATAAGCAACCGCTGATAGAAGACAGCAAAGGATACATCTGGTTTCCTGTGCGGGGCGGGAAGTTCAGGAGAATACATGAGGAGAGTGGCAGGATAGACAGTTTCAGCATCAATATCAACAATACCAAACCGCTCAATACCAATTCTGTTTGTACGGCATTGTACGAAGACGGGCAGGGCGTATACTGGGTGGGTACGCAGGAGGGTTTTGCAAAACTCGTTTTCGACAGCCGGCATGAGCTACCCGATGTAAAATGGTTTTACAACAAGGCTGAAACACGCAATTCGCTAAGTTATAATCATGTATCCTGTTTTATGGATGATCCGGCAGCGCCGGATAAATATTTATGGATATGCACCAAGGGGGGCGGATTGAACCGCATGAACAAGATAACAGGTGATTTTTTTCATCTTACTTCAAAACAAGGTTTGCCCGACGATGTGGTGTATGGTATTTTACCGGATGATGCGAAAAACATCTGGGGCAGCACCAATAATGGGCTGTTCTGTTTGCTGGCCAATCTCACGCACGACAGTACCGGCTGGACTTTCAGGAATTTTACCAAAGCCTACGGATTACAGGGCAATGAATTCAATACGGCTGCTTTTGCCAGGCTGCCCAATGGTAAAATGGCATTTGGCGGTGTGAACGGCTTAAATATTTTTGATCCGGAACAAATCCTTTCAGGTGTGTTTTCGCCCAATGTGTATATCACCAATTTATTAGTGAACAATACCGTTGTTGTACCCGGTGATAAAACGGGCGTGCTGCAGCAAAATATTGACCAAACCAAAGCCATTACCCTTAATTACCTGCAGGATATTGTAACGCTTGAATTTTCATCGTTAGACTATACGGCTCCCGAGCAAAACAAATACCGCTATCAGTTGGCGGGTATTGATAAAGGCTGGGTGGAAAGCGGCAATCGCAGGTGGGCTACCTACCTGCATCTGCCTGCAGGAAAATATACCTTCAGGGTGCAGGGCAGCAACAGCCAGGGCATCTGGAGCAACCATATGCATGAGTTGGAGATCATCATACTGCCACCCTGGTGGCTCAGTTGGTGGGCCTATATCATATATGGTGTACTGATCGCATTGGCCATAAGAATGTATCTTAGGTTTAATGTAAATAAGGCCAGGCTTGAATCGCAATTGAACTATGAACAGTTGGAAGCCAAAAGAGTAAAAGAACTGGATACGATTAAAACACAATTGTACACCAATATTACCCATGAGTTTCGTACACCCCTTACGGTTATACTGGGTATGGCGCAGCAGGTCATTGATCAGCCGGGGGAACAGTTTGACAGCCGTATGGATATGATCGTGCGCAATGGACGCAGTTTGCTGAACCTGGTAAATGAGATGCTGGATCTTTCCAAGCTGGAATCCGGCAATATGCAACTGCAAGTAACGCGGGGCGATGTGATCCACTTTCTCCGTTATGTTGTGGAATCTTTTCACTCCCTGGCCGACAGCCAGCAAAAGCAACTGCATTTTCTCACCGATGCGGATGCCCTGTACATGGAATACGACAGGGAAAAGATCAGGCAGATCGTTTCCAACCTGCTTTCCAACGCCATCAAGTTCACGCCCGAAAAAGAAAATATCTACATCACCGTAATCGAAAATGTGTCGCCCGATGAGGGTGATCGCGCTACATTGATCATTAAAGTAAAAGATACCGGCATAGGTATACCCGAAGACCAGTTGCAGCATGTTTTCGATCGCTTTTACCAGTTAGACAACAGTCACACCCGCAAAACAGAAGGCACGGGCATTGGTCTTGCATTAACCAAGGAACTGGTTAAATTAATGAAAGGTGAGATCGTGGTTAAAAGCCCGCCTGCCGGTATAACACGTGGCAGTGAGTTTACGGTATCGCTGCCCTTAAAAAAGATAGCTGCCGTTGATGAACACACGGAAGATGGTTTGAAAAAGGTTTCCATCACTCCGCCTGCCCCGGCCACCACCGCCACAGCACACGTAAACAACGGCCAGCACACTACCACTGCGCCCCTGATACTGCTGGTAGAAGACAACGCCGACGTAGTGGCGTATACGGCATCCTGCCTGCCCGGTTACCGGCTGGCTGTGGGTAAAGACGGAAGGGAGGGGTTTGAGATCGCTACGGATATGATCCCCGACCTGATCATTACCGATGTGATGATGCCATTTGTAGATGGCTTTGAACTGGTGGCTCAGTTGCGCGGCAATGAATATACCAGTCATATTCCCATTATTATGCTTACGGCCAAAGCAGACATGCGCAGTAAGATAGAAGGTTTGCAGAAAGGTGCGGATGTGTACCTGGAAAAACCCTTCAATAAGGAAGAGTTGCTGGTAAGAATAGAGAAGCTGATGGAGATGCGCAAAAAATTACAGCAGTATTATCTTAAAAAAGCCGGCATCATTACCAACGGTTCCCAACCCTTGCCGCCGGATAGGGTTTCAGAAAAAATAAGGGAAAAACCTGAAGATGCTTTTATCATAAAACTGAGGGAAGTAGTTGAACAACATTTGAGCAATGCAGATTTTACAGTGGAGCAATTGTGCAGGCTGCTGTTCATGAGCCATTCGCAACTGCATCGTAAATTAGACGCACTCACCGGTTACTCCCCCAACAAATTTATACGGATGCTGAGGCTTAAAAAAGCGAAAGAGCTGTTGCTGCACCCCGCCAGCAGCATTGCCTCGGTTGCACTGGATTGCGGCTATAACGATCCGGGTTATTTTGCAAGGGTATTTAAACAGGAGTTCGGTTCCACACCACAGGAATGGAGAACGGCAAATAGCTGAATCAAACCCTTAACGGAGATACCTTCAGCGAAGTGAACGACCCGTTAAGCCAACTGTCAATTTTAAACCGCGACAATTCTTATACCGCTGCTATAAAAATGATAAGATTGTCTCAAAAAAGAGATTTACTGATTATTGCAAATCGTAATCTTTAGTATTGTCCATAAATACTCACTCCTCCTCCAAAATATTGATGCTTCAGGTGTTCATAAACTAAATTTGTCCTCAAGTCAATATCATCTGTTTGGTAGGTTGGATAAGGTAAAACTTCAAAAAGCGTTTTATTTATATAGTTAAAAACCGCTGCTGCCGTTACTGATTTATCAGCCCATTGGTCAACTCTTAATTTTTCTTTTTTTAATTCTTCAAGTAGCTCAATCGAGATTTTCTTAATTTCTTTTTTTTCTTTTTCTGCTAATTTTTTGCCGTGTCTTAAGATGTCGAAGATGGCTTTTTGTTCTTCTGTTAACCCTTCTCGTTTGGTGTCGGCTTCCTCTTCTGAATACGAGTTTATGAGTTCAATCAGTTTTCTGAAAGTTTCTTTGATGACTACTTCGTCTTTGCCCCTGTTGTATTCTTCAATGATTTCCTGATAGCGTTTGTAATAGTCAACCGTCAAAGGATTGCGTTCAACCATTCGTTTTAACTGCTTTTCAACTTTGTCTTTCAGTGATTGAACGGCTGCGTTTTTATTTTTGGTTTTCATAAAATATTGCTCCAGCAACTCAAAATTCAATCCGCTCAGATCTATAATTTTTTCTTCGTTGTGTCCGGGTTCTGTTACCATGGTTTCTATGGATTCATCCACCACATTTTGAATTTTTCTCATGATGTCGGCAACGTCGGCACTTTCAATATTACTTTCTATGGCTGTATAAATTACATCAACGGCGCTTTTCCGCTTAGCATATTGATTCAATGCCTTATCGGGTTGCAGGGCTTTGTACTTTTTGAAAACTTCCCTCGCTAAAATCTGAAATTTGCGTTTGGTTTCGTCATTGGTGTAAACGGCATTAACCCCTTTTTCCATTGCTGCCAATTTGTGCAAACCATCCGCTTTGATGAGTTCTTTCAAATCGAAATTCACTTCATCCTGCAAAAATGTTTCAGTGGCTTCCAGTACTTGCTCCAATTGCCTGATGAGTTCTTCTTTTGGTTTTACAGGTGGCTCGGGTTTTTCTCCTTCACCATCCTCGCCATCGTCACCTCCCGAACCATAAATTGCCAAAGCATCCAGCAAGGCCGTGTAAGTTTCAATATAGTCCACTATTAGCCCATTGTTTTTGCCTTCGCTTATACGATTGGCTCTTGCAATGGCTTGCATCAACGTATGTGATTTTAACGGCTTGTCTAAATACAAAGTGGAAAGCGTAGGGACATCGAAGCCTGTAATCCACATGGCGCAAACTATCACGAAACGGAAAGGGTCATTCTCATCCTTAAACCTTGTTTCAAGGTCCTGGGTGTTCATTTTATCCCGGTGCGGTTCAATATCTAAATCCCATTTCTGAAATTTTTGAATTTCGTTTTGTTCTGAACTTACTACTACACAAATTTCCGTTTCCTTGATCCATTGCAATTCACGGCTCTTTTCTAACAATTCCTGGTCGCCATATTTTCCTTTGGCAACTTCTTTTTCCAATTGTTCAACGGTTAGTTTCCAATGATGCGTAATCAAATCATACATTGTTACGGCTGTAAGTTTATCCAATGCGATAAACATTCCTTTGCCTTTGTAGCCTCTGTTGCAGAAGTGCCAAACAGCATCTTTGGCGATAGCATTTAATCTTTTCTTTGCTGTAAGTATGGGATATTCCCGTGCAAAAAGCTGTTCAACACTGCTGCGTTGGTCGCTGTCTAAATCCTCACTTTCGGCATCTATTACGGCTCGTATTTGCTCATTGATAACGGGATTTTTCAATCCTAAATACTCGCCTCTGTTTTCATAATACAATGGAACGGTTGCTCCGTCATCCACACTTCGTTTGAAATCGTATCGGGAAACATAGTCTCCGAAAATTCGCCTGGTAATTTCATCGTCTTTGAAAAGCGGGGTTCCGGTAAAGCCAATGAACGAGGCATTTGGCAAAGCATTACGCAAATTCATTGCTAAACTTCCGCCTTGCGTTCGGTGTGCTTCGTCTGAAATGACAATGATGTTATGCCGTTTGGTTATTTCTTCTTCAAAGTTAAATTTGTGAATGAGTGTAAACAAATAGCGATGTTCTGAACCCAGTAATTCTCTTAAATGTTTTCCGCTGCTGGCTTTTAATGAATCTTTGGCGCCTGCTTTTATATCAGGAACAGCACCTATTCCTCTAAAAGTCCCATAAATCTGTGTGTCTAATTCGTTGCGGTCGGTTACGATTAAAAAAGTGTAGCTGCCTGTAAACTTGTGGTGGATCTTTTGACAGAAGAAAACCATCGAGTAAGATTTTCCGCTTCCCTGTGTATGCCAGAATACACCCAATTTTTGTTTTTCTTCTAAACTGATTTTACCCAGTTTGTGGAGTTGCTCTTTGTGCTGAATGTTTTCAATGGCTTTATTTACGCCAATAAACTGATGGTTTCGGGCAATGAGTTTTACCACTTTTCCCAATGAATTATCAAACAGGATGAAGTTCTCAAACAAATCCAAAAGGCGTTTCTTCTCGCAAACACCAACAATGATTCTATCCAAAGCAACAATGCCTTCGTCTTCCTCGGTAATGCGTTTCCATTCGTGAAAATGCTGATACTTGCCTGTAACGCTACCGATGCGGCTTTCAATACCATTGCTCAATAGTACAAAAGCATTGTAATGAAAAAGTTTTGGAATGACGTCTTTATAGTCCGTAAAATTATCGTTGTAAGCATTTTCTAATTTTCGGTGGGCTGCTTTCAGCTCTATGAATAAAAGCGGAATTCCGTTTACAAACCCGATAATATCGGGTCTGCGTTCCCTGTTGCTTTTACCCTGGATCCATAATTGGCGAACAGCTAAAAAGTTATTCTCTTCGGCATTGTCAAAATCAAAAACTTTGAGTGTTTTATTCTTTACCTGTTCGCCTTTTTCATTGATGAAGTCAACCGGAATACCGTTTCTTAATAATTGGTGTTTCTCGAAATTGATTTCAGCCAATGACCTGGTAATGCTTTCTTCAATGAGTTTTTCATACGCCTGATGGTAGGCCTGTTCAGGTAAGTTTGGATTGAACTGTTTTAGTTTCTCAAAAAATACCTTTTTGAGCACCACTTCCTTTTTGTTCAGTCTGCCCAAAGCGCTGCCTTCGCCAAAGCCTTCTTTATTGTAGGCCAATAGCGTATCCCAACCCAACTGATTGAAAAACAAATCAATCGCGGTTTTTTCTATGAGGTTATCTTCTGAGTATTCCCAGGTCATCTGTTTCTGTTTAAAATACTAATGATAAGTTGCTTTACCGTTTCCATTTCTTCGGGCTTGCTTGTGGCGACAAAAAGAGTGAGTGCAGCCAGGGCTTCATTGCTGATGATTGGCGTATTATTATCTGCAAAGAGCAAATCGTTTTTCTCCAGAAAATGCAGAAAGCAAGCCGCTGCTATTCGTTTATTCCCGTCCACAAACGAGTGATTTTTCACAATCAGGTATAAAAGCGTGGCCGCCTTTCCTTCGATGCTTTGATACAAATCTTCATCTCCAACACTTTGAGCTATCTGCTTTACGGAGCTTTCAAAACCTTTATCCTTTGGTTTGGCAAACACATCCGAAGCAAAGGCGGACTTCATTTTGGCAATCAAATCCAAATACGCTTTCAACTCAGGATAAACGGTTTTCCGGATAGTCTTTCCTTTAGCATCTAATTGTTCGTGGTCATAGTCGTCTAACAATTCAAGTCCTTTGGCAAAGATTTGCAGCATTTGGCTGTCTGCCTCAGTTGCTTGTTGGGTAATGGCCCGGCTCAATATGCGGATACCGGTTTTTAAGTATTCAACCTGCTGCTGTTTTTCGGCAAGGCGTTTTTCGTTGATGGCGTAGCCTTGCACCAGATAGTCTTTCAGTCGTTGGGTTGCCCATTGACGGAACTGGGTGCCTCGTTTAGAATTTACCCGATAACCTACCGAAAGAATAGCATCGAGATTGTAGTATTCAATGGTTCTTGTAACCTCTCTGCCAGCCTCGATTTGAACTGTTGCATTTTTTGCAACAGTTGCCCCCTTGTCTAACTCTCCATCTTTATAAATTTTACTTATATGTCTGGATATTACTGATTTATCACGACCAAATAATTCTGCAATTTGATTAAGCGAAAGCCAAAATGTTTCCCCTTCAAACTGCACTTCTACCTGCGTTTGATTATCTGGGGTTTGGTATATCACTATCTCACTCATACTTCTATTTGTCCACTCATCAATTGTCTGAATTTGGATTTGTAGGATTATTTGATTTTAGGATTTCATTTTTATATGTCTTGTTTTCGGGATGATTGACATTATAAACTCTTTTAAAATCAAGGCTTTTTGCCCCAAAATTAATAAGCAAACCAATGGGCAGGTGGTATGCCTGGCAATAATTCATGGCCTGTGCCAGATGCACTTCTTCTAATTTTATCAATGCCTTTAATTCCACCATAATCACTTCTTCTACAAAAAAGTCAACCCTGCGAGTGCCAATATCAATGCCTTCATAGTAAATAGACATTTCCATTTCACGCTTAAATCCCAATCCTTGATTTTCCATTTCAATTGCCAAGGCCCGCTGGTATATTACTTCCTGAAAACCATTGCCCAAGGTACTATGCACCTTCATGGCACAGCCGATAATTTTATGTGTCAGTTCTTCGTATTTCATACTAATCCTATCATCCTTTAATCTTAAAAATCCTAATTCAGACCTCTATTTGTCCATTCATCAGTTTAGGTAATAAAATATCCCTTGCCTCGCGGAGTTTGGTGTTTTGTTGATTGAGTAGCGATTTCAATTTCAATAATCTTGAAACTTCTTGGTGAAATTCTTTCAATACGCTTTCAGCAGGTAGGTTTACTTTTAAAGCTCTTGTATATGCTAAGCTAATGAACCTTTGAGAGGTGCCGCTTGATTCTTGTTGGAACCTTGTTTTCATTTCATTTGAGTTCAAATAACAATACAAAAATGAAGTGTATATTGGGTCATTCGGCTTGAATATAATTACATTCTTAACTGAAAACCCGAAAGGAGAATCTATAATTGCCACATTTCCAATGGTGCCGATATTTGAAAGAACTAAATCTCCATTTACAACTTTACTTCTTTTTTGAATTTTATCGTGGTCTGCTTCGCTAATGAAATATGCAGATGAGAAGTCAATAAAACCTCCAATTAAATGTTTGCCAGTTACCAAGTAATAGCCATCAACTTGTTGTTTTGGACTGTCGTGTGTTCCATCGGTTACATAGCAAACATCAAGAATTGATTTCTCATCTAATTTCTCCTCCTTCACAATCCCCCTATACCTCAAAAGCGCCTTCTCCTCCAACAACTTTATCCGCTTCAAATTATTCTCTATTAAATCATCATAAGCCGATAAAATGGAAGCGATTTTGCGTTGGGTGGGGAGTGGGGGTTTCGGAATGTTGAGATTTGATAAAATACTTTGATTTAAGTTGTTAATATTTGTTCCACCCGCATTTGCAGATAATGTATTCCTAAAAAATTTTGATTTAAATAAATAGGCATAGAATTTTGGTAAGACATCTTCCTTGGTAAATCTTGCCCTAATGCAAAAACCTGAAAATGTCAATGGCTCCAGTGTATTTTCAATAAATAAGTTTCGTCCTACAAGCTCCTTATTTCCATTTGAACGAACGAAGAGAATGTCACCCTTTTTTAAAAAGTAGCTTGGATTAATAAAGTCTTCTTTGAGTTCTGCTAAACCTTCTGTTTTTACCGAAAAGTAGTCTTGAAAATCTGCTACAGAAATATACTTAACACCTTGCCCATATTGGTCTTTATTGAAGTTTAATCCATTCTTGAATTCAGCAACATCACCTAAATTCACTCTTCCCCAATTCATATTAGAATAGTTTTATAGTTTTCAGTAATGCTTTTCGCCAAAGCAATTGCTTCTTCGTTCAATCCTTCCAACTCAATATGTATTTCGTTCAGGCGTTCTTCGTAGTCAAAGTCATCATCGGTGGCGGTATCCACGCCAACATACCTGCCGGGGCTTAGGCTCCAGTCTTTGGCTTCTATTTCTTTTTGGGTTACAACTTTGCAAAGTCCCTCCACATCGGCATACACGCCATCAGGAAATCGGCTCGTAAGCCAATGGGCTTGTTTGTAGAAATATTCGGTTTCGTGCAGCAGTCCGAGGTCTTCTTCACCGGGGTTGCCGCTGAGTTCTTGTTGCAGGGTTTTCAGTTGGTCGAGCTGTTCTTTCAGCTTCAGGTCTTTCCAGTCTTTGTTTTTGTTCAGTTGGTATTCTTTGGCGGCTGTGTTTATTGCATCCAACAGTTGCTTAATGAGTTTGTCCTGGGGTTTGCGTAATGCTTTGCATAAGTGGGCAATGCTTTCTAAAATGTCAATATCGGCTTTTGCCTTTTTCGCTTCGGCAATCAGTTTGTTTTGTTGTTGGTAAACCTGTGCCGTTTCCTCAATTTTTAACGCTTCCACAAATGCGTTTGCGGCTTTATTTTCTTTCACGTATTTGCTGGCAAAGTCACTTGCAGTTTTAAATACCTTCTGCAATTGTGTTTGAAGTTCAACAGTTGTTTTTGCTATGTCTTTAGCCCGACTCGCTGACTGTTTCAGGTAAAGATGAATGGTGTTTTCAAAGATCTTCCTATTACCCCGGTACAAATTCACAATGCAAATAAGGTTCTGTAGCTGTTCGGGGCTAAAATCGTTTACCTTGCTCGTTACCTTGCGGTAAATCTTACGGGCATCGAGCATCAGTGTCTTGTCGCTTTTCTTTTTGTCGGTTTCTTTTGCCCGGTCAAAAAACCAAAGTGTGCAGGGCAATGAACGGGTATAAAAAAAATTGTTTCCAATAGCCATCATCACATCCACCGCGCCTGTTTTTACCAACTTCTCCCGTATGTCTTTTTCGCTATGGCCTGCATCACTGGCAGAAGAAGCCATCACAAAACCTGCTCTGCCTGTAGGTTTCAGGTAGTTGTAGAAATACTGTATCCACAAATAATTGGCGTTGTCGTTTTTGGGCAGGTTTACTTTGCCATCCAGTACTAAGCGGAGGTCTTTCTTTACAGCATCTTTTGCTTTGTCCACACCATCCACATTAAATGGGGGATTAGCCATTACAAAGTCAGCACCGCCCACCAGGTTGTGTTTATCTTCATAAAAAGTATTGCCCTCTTTTATGTTGCCTTCCAGTCCGTGCACTGTCATGTTCATTTTTGCCAGCTTCGTATTCAGGTCAGCTTTTTCCTGCCCGTAAAAGGTAACTTTTTCAGCTGGCTTCAGTCCGATACTCTCCATAAAATAGCCTGTTTGCACAAACATACCCGCACTACCGCAGGCAGGGTCAAACACAATGCCATGGTCGGGTTCAATCACGTTTACAATGGTTTGCACCAGGCTCATAGGCGTAAAAAACTCTCCCCCTTCCTGTGCGCCGGTCATCGCAAATTTGTTGAGAAAGTATTCGTAAATCTTCCCGAACAGATCGCCTTCGGCTTTTTGCAATACCTCTTTATTGAAAATGCGGAGCAGTTCACGCAACAGGTCTTTACTGAAAATGGAAAAGTTTTTGGGCAAAACACCTTTGAGGTTTTCGTATTCGTCCTCAATCAGTTTCATAGCGTTGTCAATCGCTTCGCCTGTGTCGGCACTTTCGGGCAATGCTACCAGATAGTCAAATTGTGCTTTTTCGGGCAGGAACATGGAGTTTTGCTCTTCAAAATCTTTTTTGGTCAATGCCCGTTTTCCCCTTTGCGGATGCGATGGCAATGTTTTTTCTAATTCAGTTTTTACTTTTTTAAACCGGTTGTACGCGTGTCGTAAAAATATCAGGCCAAGAACCGGCATTGAGTATTCCGAGGCAGTCAGTTTACTATTAGCCCTCAGTTGGTCTGCTGCCCGCCAAAGTTCCGCTTCTAATTTTCTCAGTTGTTTTCCTTGCATTGGTTGATCTAATTCTTTCGAGATATAAATTTCAAAATCCTTTCTTTTTTCGCCCCGGAAATGATGCCCTGTAAAAAGCATCAACTAGCGTCTGAAGATAGTTAACCTGCAATTCTATGACATCCAAATCAAACAATTGCGCAACTACCGGTACGGTTTGCCGGGCGTTCGCTCCTTTTCAATTCAGCTCAATGTGGATGTATCAATATCTAAGGTGGATCCTACTTTACGCAAAAGCGTTTTCTTCAGTTTGAGCAGGGCACTAATCAAAACCGGAATTACAACTCCGGATTACCTGGCATTTTATTTATGCTTAAGTGTCAAATTTAAGGAAAAGGTGAGGCTTCCCGGATGATATCTCGGAAAATTATTATGGGATGGTAAAATTGGAGATGTCGGACCCGTTATTGTTTCGCAATTTAAGACGCTATCAAACGTCCTCTCTCTTTTGGATGCTTATCCCCTGTCGCAACACCCCTTTACCATTGTCACAAGCACACCCGGTTTGGGTTAACCGGGCTTTGTAGCTTTGTGTCATCAGCAAAACAAAATGATATGCGAAAAATCATTGTTCCCACTTTTATGACCATGGACGGCGTATTGCAGGCGCCGGGCGCACCGGAAGAAGATCGCTCGAATGGATTCCAATGGGGCGGCTGGCAATTTGCTTACTGGGACGAACAGATGAATAGCGTTTTGAGCAAAACCTTCTCCACCCCGTTTGACCTCTTGCTCGGCCGTCGTACCTATGAAATATTCGCGGCGCACTGGCCCTACCAAAACGATGCGATCGCTGAAATCTTCAACCGCATCAATAAATACGTGGTGGCTACAACACCCGTTGACCTGTCGTGGAAAAATTCCGTACTCATCAGCAAAGATGTGGTGAATGAATTGAAAAAATTAAAGCAGCAAGCCGGTCCCGACCTGCTGGTGCATGGCAGCAGCCGCTTGGTACAAACCCTTATGTCCAATCACCTCATTGATGTATTGCATACCTGGATATTTCCCATCACACTCGGCCAGGGGAAAAAATTGTTCCGGGAAGGCACACAGGCGCAACAATGGAAGCTCACGGACTCAGTGGTATCCACAACGGGTGCGATCATCGCGAGCTATGTTCCGGATGGCGAGGTGAAGGGGGGGGCTTTGTACCGGATAAAGTGAGTGAAGCGGAATTGGCCCGCCGGGAAAAATGGAGCCGGGAGTAAGCAGTCAGGCCTTAGGTGTTGCAGGTCGAAAGTGCATGGCGTCAAACCATTATTAAAATCCTGCTGAAACCCGGCATGAAACATTTTCTAAATTTTCAGATAGTTATATTTTTTCCAGCAATTCTTTTTTTATTAATTCGAAGGCTTTTTCATTGTCGTATTCTATACCTGGTCGAAGAATAACATGAATATCACTATTGAATTCATTGTCGTTCATTTTCTCCTCCATATTTAAAATAAATTCCTTTTGTGTAGGGAGTTTATCTACTACGAACTGCATATACTGCCGGTAGCATTGTAACAGTTTATCGGTATTTATTTCGTGATGTGAATATGCCCAGTAAAGATCAAACAGATCCCTGCTTTTTCTACGCTGATACAATGCTCGCAATTTGGTGCCGAATAATTCTTCCAATTCAAAGGTTGTGAGTTTACACTCTCCGGTGAACCATGAATTTTCAACTTTCAACTTTATTCCCTTTAAACCCATTACATTGAAGTGTTCCCTTGTATTTATTTCAATTTTCAACCTCATATTTATTACAGGTGGTATCTCGGATGGAAAGCGATAAATAATTGAGTTATTATGTAAAGCGCGTTCGCTCTTTCCTTTCGTTCCTATAAATTTCATCCGTTCGCGAATTCTATCCAGCAAAGGGCCGATAGGGCCTTCTTTTATTTGAACCAGGTCTATGTCTTCTGAGTATCTTGCCTGGGGCTTCAGGTATAGCTTGTGAAAAGCGGTGCCACCTCTGAATGCAAGATTTGTTCTTAGCAATTCGTCAGAAAAAAGCTCTACTAATGAACGTTCTATAATTAAGTCCTGTTCAACTTGAGCGTTATCCGACCAGGGAGCATGCTCTTTCCATTCCTCGATGTATCGTCGTGCAATCATATATCTGTTTCAATTTGCGCATTTGGAATAATTTTCCATTTTGTGTTTACTTCCCCCCTAACTTCCCTGCCAGGAACAAGAGGCACAACCAAAGGTCTTTTTGCTGTCAACGCCTTTAATATAGCTTCGCTTAATTGTTCATTTTTCAAATGTGCGTCCAGCAAATAACCGAGACGCTGAATTGCTGCAACCTGTGAATATGATTTAGCTGTTTTCTGCAGTTTGCCTGGTTTTATTTCTTCCACAAGTTCCCGAAGAATACTAGCGGTGCGATTAATGCCGGTATTTTTTATATAGTATAATAAATCCAATGCAGTCAATTCCGGCGACGAAACGTTAATGTAACCAGCGTCCGTTTTTGTCTGTATTATATCATCTTCTAACCATCCTGTTTTCACAAAAAAATTAATCTTCAATTTTTTGTTTTTAATATTTCGCAAAGCAGGCTTCTCTATTATTATAAAAGATTCCATTGGCTGCTGGTGGGCCGCCCCATGTATTGCCGCAGCAGAGATAAGCCCTACATAATATTTTCGACCTAAGGTTTTCATCATATCATCTATAAATAAACTGTAGGGAATCACCCCCTGGGCAGCATATTCGGGTGGTATGATTGCATAAAACCCCTTCCTAACCTGTATGATTTTTTTCTTTAATTTAAGTCGGAAAAGATTCTGATTCAAGGCTTTATCAGACAATTCAAATTTTTCTTTAGCTTCTTCCAAAGAGAAAGCATAACGACCCTTAGACCTAAGTGAATCCAGGTATTCTTCAAGATAATCGTAAGACTTTACTAAGACGCTCATTATATAATATTTGCGATTTGCTACACACTCTGTAGTAGATCGCAAATGTAATATACTAAATCTAAATTTTATTCCTTCTTTTTCACAATCATTCCCTCCCTTCCCGGCGTATTCATCACCAGACCAGCGCAGGACATCTCCCTAGTTGATACTGTGAAACAGACAGTGCCTGATTTGCCCCGACACTGCCGGATAAGTTGTAACCAATCTTACCCCTTTTTAACCCTTAATATTTTCCGGCAATGCCCTCCCATATTGAAAAGAGGATTTGCCAGGAGAATATTTGATCCTGCAGGATCAATCCTGGTCAACTAAGATAATTTGTGAGATCAAATACAGCGCTTTACATTTTATGCGCCCGCCCGGTAAACCATTCCGATCTGTCAACGACTCCCCGCTCTTTTCCACTTTCTCTTTTAAGTGCTTACCCCTGTCGCAATGCGCCTCCACAATTGTCACAACTGCACCCGCTTTGAATTAAGCCGGCTTTTTAGCTTTGTGTCATCAGCAAAACAGAATACCATGCGAAAAATTATTGTTCCCACTTTTATGACGATGGACGGCGTATTGCAGGCGCCGGGCGCACCGGAAGAAGATCGCTCGACTGGATTTAAATGGGGCGGCTGGCAATTTCCTTACCAGGACGAGCAGACGAAAAGCGCCTTGGGCAAGATCTTCTCCACACCGTTCGACCTGTTACTTGGCCGGCGTACGTATGAAATATTCGCGGCGCACTGGCCCTACCAAAACGATGCGATCAGTGCAATCTTCAACCGCATCAATAAATATGTGGTGGCAACAACAGCCATTGACCTGTCGTGGAAAAATTCCGTACTCATCAACAAAGATGTGGTGAATGAATTGAAAAAATTAAAGGAACAGGAAGGCCCCGACCTCTTGGTGCATGGCAGCAGCCGTTTGGTACAAACCTTATTGTCCAATCACCTTATTGATGTATTGCATACCTGGACATTTCCCATCACACTCGGTGAGGGAAAAAAATTGTTCCGGGAAGGCACACAGCCCCAGCAATGGAAGCTCACGGATTCAGTAGTATCCACAACGGGTGTGATCATTGCGAGCTATGTTCCGGATGGTGAAGTGAAGCGGGGTTCATTTGTACCGGATAAAGTAAGTGAAGCGGAGTTGGCCCGCCGGGAAAAATGGAGCCGGGAGTAATGTCAGGCCTTAGGCCTTGAAGGTAGAAGGTGCATGGGTTCAATTGAAAATGCTGCACCTGATTGTTTTGGATATAGCCAGGGATGGCTGTGGCCTGCTATTCCATAAATGCAATGAGCCGGAAAACCGGCTCATTGCATTGGTAGCTATATCAATATCTGAAACTACATCAGGATAAAAAACCTGCAAGGGTATAGCAGATACTTTGGTCAGGTGCGGCCCTACTCGTGATTGTTGACACCAATATTTTTGATCGCGTCTGATACGTCTCCCATATCCTTTTTAAACTCGCGCTTGAATGCCGCCCATTTGGAAGTTTTTGTATGAACAGATTCGTCAAGCTGCTCCTTCAGGTCTTCGTTCTTTGCCTCGAGTTGCTTTACCTTTTTGTTGTACTTCTTTTTAAGGTCATCGGCGAGGCTGGGACCTTTGTCCTTTAATTCGGCGATCTTCTTTTGGTTTTCGGCGATACTGGTTTCGGCTTCCTTTTTAAATTGTTCATAGTCAGCGGCCGAATCTATTTTCGCTTCCGTTAGATCCTTTTTGGCTTCGATCATGTCTTTTCTGGCCTTCGCGGCTTTTTCATTTTCCTGGCTGGAGGCAGACAAGCTGCTCATGGCAAGGATAGCGATCGCGGAAATGGTTACAATGCTTACTTTCATGTTGTGTGTTTTAAATATAAAATTTGTGCTGGTCATAGTTAGTCTAAGGGAAATGCAATTTTTATTCCCTGCGTTTGGCTTTTGATTCGTCTACTGCCGTTTTCTTGTTATCAATATCCGTTCTCATAGAACTCAGTTCATTGGATATGGCAGCAAGGCGCACCTCAATAGCGGCCTTCTTCTTTTCAAGATCCGTTTGTTCATCCACCAGCTTTTGATATGCTTTTTCAGATTTGTTCACATCGCTGATCTGGTTGCTGATATTGAGATCTGCAAAATGATTGTCGGCATCTTTCACAAATGAATTCAGAAATGCAATGACATTTTCAGTAAGAACGCTGTCGCTGCCTGAACTGGTGAAATTGTTGTATCCCTTAGATACCGCCATGTATACGTTGCTGGAATTGTTAGGACCCTCTTCTACCTTGGTATACAGGTCTATTTTATCTTTACTGATCTCCGAAAGGATAACGCCCTTGTAACTGGCTGCACCGCGTCTCACCCTTTCTTTCAGTCCTGCACGGGATAGCTTTTCCTGCAACGCTTCAGTGGTAACTTTCAGTGGTTGATTGATACTGATCATAACGGCATCCCTGTTTGTTTTTTCAATAACAGTAGATACAGAAGTGGCTTGCGCGGTAACATAGCCGCATACCACTAACATGGCAATAGCCAAAAAGAATTGTTTCATAAAAAACTTTTTATAAGTGAAAATTTCGGAGCAGGTGTAACAATTGAGGGGGTTGTAAAGTAGAAAGTCAGAATGATTACGAAGTGCGTCCTTTGAACACATAAAGATAGTCTATTTAAAATAGAAACAGGATTTACTTTGTTAAATAGGATCAAAGCATTTGATTTCCCGGGATTCGTGCTAAAACACGTGTAAAAAAATCCACAATAGCACGATGATTGTATCCGCTCTCACGGTTGGATTCACAAGAATCCGGGTAAAAAATCCCGGACCTCATATTGCTCTATTGGTACTATCAAATTTATCTTATGGAATTTAGCCCATTACATATCGGTATTGCCGCAGGTATATGCACGGCAATTTCTATGATTCCTCAACTTATAAAAATCCTGAAAGAAAAAAAATCAGAACAGGTTTCTGTGCCGATGATTCTTATACTGCTCAGCGGGCTCGCGTTATGGGTTTGGTATGGCTTTGTCAAAAAAGATTTTCCTGTTATTATAACCAACTGTTTTTCTTTATTGGTAAATATCCTTTTGGCCATCTTCTCTATCAGGTACAAAAAAAAGAAAACAGCGCAATGAAATTTCCCCGTTCGGTAAGAAAGCGATAAATAGAAGTCAAGGCATATTATCGCCTGTAAATTCGGCATTGAATATTTTGGCTTTTATAACAGTTCATTGTATCAATCCATAATCAATCCTTTGCCGGTATGCTGATTGGCATGAAAATTTAATCTGGTACATTATGAAAAAGACAATCACGCGTAAAAGGAAGATCGTTTATATCGTCCTCGGAAGCCTGCTGATCATATTAACCGGCTTGCGTATTGCCCTGCCCTATATTTTGCTGAATTATGTAAACAAACAATTGACAATGATTGACGGATATACCGGCCATGTAAATGATATTGACGTTGCCTTATACAGAGGCGCATATACCATTAAGCAAATCAAACTCGACAAGACCGGTGGAAAGGTTCCTGTTCCATTTTTTGCTGCGGATATCATTGATCTTTCTGTAGAATGGAAAGCATTGCTCAAGGGCAGGATCGTTGCCGAAATAGAAGTGGAAAGGCCAACCCTGAATTTTGTAAGCGGTCCCTCCAAAGCGACCAGTCAGACAGATATTGATAACGACTGGACAAAAGTGGTAGACAACCTGCTTCCTGTTAAACTTAACAGGTTCCAGGTCAATAATGGAAAAATTCATTACAGGGATTTTCACAGTTCACCCAGGGTAAATATTGAGGCTGGAGAAGTCCATATCCTCGCCGAAAATCTTACGAATGCCGGGCAGATAAAAAATACACTGCCTTCTAC
The DNA here is from genome assembly GCF_009192765.1 of Agriterribacter humi. Lineage (GTDB taxonomy): Bacteria > Bacteroidota > Bacteroidia > Chitinophagales > Chitinophagaceae > Agriterribacter > Agriterribacter humi. The sequence continues at coordinate 202,991 of NZ_VOHQ01000007.1, forward strand.
CGTAAAGGCGTCTGCGACGGTATATAATGGAACAGTTAACCTGGATATGAAGATCAATCCGCTTACTACTATTCCCACCTTTGATCTGAACGCGCGGCTGAGCCCGGTGAAAATTACTGCGATGAACGACTTCCTGCAGGCTTACGGTAATTTCGATGCAGAAACAGGAACAATAAGTATGTATTGCGAAGCAGCAGCAAAAGATAAAAAGATCACCGGTTATGTAAAGCCCATCATCAAAGATCTGAAAGTTGCGAACTGGAAAGAGGATAAAAAAAACCTGGGGATAAAGGTGTGGGAATCAATCGTGGATGCTGTGGGCTGGGTGCTGACCAATAAAAGAAAAGACCAGATCGCTACCACGGCCGAATTTACCGGCAACATTGACACACCCGATGTTAACACCTGGGTGATCATCGGTCAGTTGCTGCGTAACGCTTTTATCCAGGCGCTGTATCCTGCGCTGGAAAATAGCATCAACCTGCATTCGGTAGACAAAAAAGAAGATAAGCAAACTTTGCTGGAAAGAATTTTTGAAGGGGGTAAAGCCAAAAAAAATTCAAATAAAGATAAAAAGTAAGGCTGGGTGAAATGATAAGACTTCAGTAAGCTTTTGCATGAGTAACAGACATATCTTATGCAGGAAACAAATCACTTTAGGCAACTAACAAGCACACATCGGTAGAGCAACGGGCGCATGCATCAGCAAACTGCTTGCAATAAAAACATGCACATATAAATAAAACCTCAGTAAACTACTGACCATTTCCAGGGCTGAGTTTTTTAAATTGTTAAGCTGATATATGAGATGAGTAAAAATAAAAGCAGCCTGCTATCAATAAACAGGCTGCTTAAAAATGATCTGCACTATTGCAGGGTTACTTTGATGATATTTTTGATGTCCGGTAAGGTTGTAAAACTGTTAGGGTTAGGTACCGCCTGGATGGGTTTGTTTTCGTCAAGTGGTGTACCCGCCAGGTTGAATTGTGTGATACCGGCACCCGGATATTGATTAATAGCGGTTCCGTTATCAAACAAGCCAATGGACGAAGATACATCTCCTTTTTGCAGGGCATCTATATCGTTACCGGTTGTTGCAAAAAACCAGTCGTTCGAAAATCCATACATGGTAGCAATAGCAATTCTGTCACCTTTAGTCACGCTGAGCTGTTGCGAAACCTTGCCTCCAACTGCGTCACTGATTTTAGGAAGCAATACCGTGGTTGCAGTTTCCTTTAATACATATACACGCTTTACACCTTTCTTTGTTTGTAAAGCCGCTGCTAAAACATCGGCATTGCCTTTTTGTGCCAGATCTTTCAACCCTTCCCCTCGATCATTTTCACCTGGTTTGTAAAAAGGGTTTTCATTTCCCTTATATACTACTACCAGTACGGGCGACAATGGGGTGAAGATGCCGGTAAGTTCAGTAATATAACCACTTAATGCGGTGTTATCGCCCATTTCTGCAATATCGGTTAGCCCGTTTGCCGTTGGTTTATCCGCCGCATAGAGGGGCTCCGGCAGCAGCAGGTTGCCGCCTGCCACATAGGATATTGCCCAAACACCCGGGCTGAATGGGGTTTCATTGGCAGTCCCGCCTGAATTATTCATAATGGTGAGCGTAAACATTGAACTGCCATTGTAATCAAGCGATACTTTCATTAATTGCGATGCAGGCAGATAAGTATTGCCATAATCATCTGCAGCATTTATCTCCTTAATGTTTTTGGCACTCACCTCCGCGGTTCCCGGATGCGCTACGCTCATACCGGGTACCTGATTGATGCGGGTTCCGTTATCCCACAATTTTATCCCGGCAGATACATCGCCGGTAATGGGAGTACCATCATCATTATATAATCTGATACCCGGATTTTCGGGTGCAAAGAACAGGTCGTTGCTCCAGCCGTACATGGTGGCAAAGGTTAAACGCTGGTTTTTAGCAGCAGAGAAGCTGAAAGATACCGATTGCCCGGGAAAAATAACCGGTGGCGTTCCCTCACCCTTAAACGTCCCGGATTCTACCAGGGGTTTACTGTCCAGTACATTTTCAATGGTAATGGTATTAGGTTGTGTTACAACTTCATGGTCTTTTTTGCATGATGCCAGCAAGACAATCGCAGAGAGCATCGTAATAGTTACTGCAATATTCTGTTTCATTTTTTTGTTTTTTAGTACACAAAAGAACAAACAGGATGTCCCAAAGCAGTCGCAGAATTATAACAAAAGTATCACGGCGCAGATCGGATAGTTTTTTTGCGGACTTTTGAACACAATATTGATTTCAATCTGATCCATATGCACAAAGTGTTGCTGATAGAAGACGATAATAATATCGTTGAACTGCTCACCATCCACCTCAATGACCTTAGCTGCGAAGTTGTTCCGGTTGCCAACGGACAGCATGGGCTGGCCTTTGCCAGGGAACAATCCTTTGACCTGGTTATACTGGATATTATGTTACCGGGTTTGAACGGAATGGAAGTCTGCCGCCGGATAAGGCAGACAGACCGGCATACGCCGATACTTATCCTGTCTGCGCGGTCGGAAGAGATTGACAAAGTATTAGGTCTTGAAACAGGAGCCGATGACTATCTTACCAAACCTTTCAGTGTACGGGAATTTATTGCAAGGGTAAAAGTGATCTTTCGCAGGAAGGAAGAGCAATTACCCGAAGATAAAATTGCACTGTCCTCTGTGATCAGGTTCGCAGAACTGGAAATAGATACAGACAAAAGAAAAGTTATGCTCAACGAAACCCGCATTGATCTCTCTCCCAAAGAATTCGACCTGGTCGTCCTGCTGGCATCCAACCCGGGAAAAAGCTATAGCCGCAAACGCCTGCTGAACCTCGTATGGGGATATGATTTTGAAGGGTATGAGCACACGGTGAATTCCCATATCAACCGCCTGCGGGGAAAAATAGAACAGGATATTTCCAACCCTAAATTTATCCTCACTACATGGGGTGTGGGATATCGCTTCAACGAAGAATTATAAAAAAGAAATTATGTCTATAAAAACAATCAGGGGCAACCTTTTGTTCTGGAAAATCGCTGTTGTGTTTTCCGGCCTTTTGATAATACTGGGAGTAATGTTTGTGCTGATTGCATCAAAGCTGTCCAGGTCCTATTATACCATGGCTCACCAGGAACTCTATGGCAATATAGCTTCTCACCTGGCCAATTTTACGCACCCGTTAAAAAATGGTAAACCCGATACTGCTGTTACACATGATATCATACATTCCATTATGGTGGCAAATCCCAGTGTGGAAGTTTACCTGCTGGACACAACCGGTAAGATCACAGATTATGTGGTACCGGATAAATCTGTACGCAATCACCATGTGGATATTTCCAAAGTAAAACAATGGCTTGCTGTAAAAAAAGGGGAACGACCGCTGGGCGACAATCCCAAGCAGCCCGATGAGCCCGGCATTTTTTCCGCAGCGCCGGTATATGAACATGGCCAACTCTCCGGATATGTATACGCATTACTGGCCAGCGAGAAACAAAGAGAAATTCTTAGTACGCTGAACAGTGATTTGTATTACCGCCTCGGGTCGTATATTTTCTTCAGTGCCCTGCTGATCGCCTTTATTGTGGGCGTGATCACTTTCTTCCTGATCACAGACAGCATCTGCCAGATTGCGGCTGTGGTGAGTAGATTTAAAGAAGGCGATTATGCTGCAAGAATTGAAGGGCACGCTAAGGGTAATCTTGGTATGCTCACCTCCACTTTTAATGAAATGGCGGATGTAATTGTGGATAATTTCGATAAGATCACCGCTACTGATAAATTCCGTCAGGAACTCATAGCCAATGTTTCTCATGACCTGCGTACACCATTGTCAATCATGCAGGGATACGTGGAAACGCTAATGATTAAAAAAGACAATATTAGTGACCGGGAAAAAGACAAATACTTGTCGGTGGTGGCCGAAAGCACCAGGAAGTTATCGGCGCTTGTGGAACAATTGTTTCAATACGCTAAACTGGAAGCCAACCAGGTGAGCCCGCAGAAAGAGCAGTTCCTGCTTGATGAGCTGGTTTCCGATATACTGATGGCCTATCAGCTTAAAGCAGCGGGAAGAAACATACACCTCGAACTGAATAATACGGGCAGCCTGCCGCCGGTGTTTGCCGATATCGCGCTTACAGAAAGAGTATTACAAAACCTGATTGACAATGCTTTCAAATTTACGCCTGATGGCGGCAGTATTACGATACATCTGCAATATACACCGGCAGGCGTACAGGTAAAAGTAGCAGATACCGGTGTGGGTATTGCGCATGAAGACCAGGCCTATATTTTTGAACGGTATAAACAATTGCACAGAAATGAAATGCCGAAAAAAGGAATGGGCATTGGCCTGGCTATTGTAAAAAAAATACTGGAACTGCACCAGGTATCCATACAGGTTACCAGTGAACCCGGCAAAGGAACTGCATTCTGGTTTGTACTGCCCATATTTTCCCGGGTTAGTGTATAAAGGATCAATACTTATTGTTATGGGCAAACGGGCATCACTCCGGGCAAAATCCTTTTTGTTGTAATGCATTTCTGACCTGCCGGTATTCATCCTTTGCAGGAATCAAAACAGCAAAATCCACATCTCTTGAAATCCTGGATTGGAGTAACCCTTTTGCCAATGAAGTAACCTTCAGACTGACGGTTGGTTTGGCGTTGCAGGCTAAATTCATACAAAGACAGGTTTTTTCTTTGCTGTTTGAAAATTTATTAACCCAACGCTAAAAGTATGCTCACAGGTTACTCAGCAATGACAGATTCGTAAAATAATTTGGGTTACAATCCCAACGATTTAAAGAATTCTTCTTTGTAATTGCTACCAACGGGTATTTCATATTGACCAATGAAAATCCTGTTACCTTCAATATGTGATATTTTGGATTGGTTGAGGATATAGGAACGATGGACCCGCTTAAATATAGATGGAGGTAATATCTTTTCCGTATTTATGAATGACATATTTGGTTTAGCAGTAAACCTGGTGGTAACCATCTTGGTGTAATTTCCCTGGGCTTCGGCAAATAAAAGCTCTGAATACTGTATATTATAGATCTTACCTTCAGTTCTTACAAAAAAGGAATCATTGAATGACGGAAGATCGACAGCCTTATTCACTTCACTTAGGGGGTTGATTCGTTCTACAGCCTTATCCACAGCAATGATAAATCTGTCCAATAAAAAAGGCTTAACAAGATAATCACAGGCAGCAAGTTCAAAGGCATCAACGGCATATTCCTTAAATGCAGTTGTAAATATTACCTGCGGTGGTTTTTTCAGCGTGTTATAGAAATTAATACCATCCAGCACAGGAAGATGAATGTCAAGAAAAAGGATGTCAACATTTATCTGGTCCAGTATTACTTTTGCTTCCAGCGCATTGGTACACTCACCTACTACACGCAACGATGGCAGATAGCCACAGTAAGAAAGCAGAATTTCTCTTGCAATAGGTTCGTCGTCAACAATCAGGCAATTAAGCGGCTTCATTTATTTTACTTTAAGCTGCAGGGATATTTTGTAGATATTATTTTCCTTAAAGTGGTTTAAGGTATATTCCCCCGGGTACAATAAGTCAAGCCTCCTGATGGTATTTTGTAAACCCATTCCCATACTTTTTTCAAGGTAATTACTCAGCCCGGTTTCTTCACCACAGGTGTTATCTATAAAAAAGAATATTGTGTTATTGTTTATGCGAAGATCAATATTAATTTTTACTTTTAAATTAAATGAATTCTTCGAATGCTTAAAGGCATTTTCAATAAATACAATAAGCAGCAAAGGTGCAATCCGTATATCGCCAGTCTGTTCTTCAATATGCATATTAAGCACAAGTCTTTCTCCCACTCGAATCTTTTCGAGGTCAATATAATTGTGGATATAGGACAGTTCATCAGAAAGAAGCACAAAAGATTGCTTTGTATTATATACAGAGTATCGCAACAGGTCTGATAATTTTACAATAAGTGATGGGATTTTTTCATGTTGGGTGATGGAGAGCCCATACAGGTTGTTTAATGTGTTGAACAAAAAATGTGGACTTATCTGTGATCGTAATAATTCCAGCTCACTTTCCTTCTGTTTGTCTGCTATTTCAGCTTCCTTCATTTGCCGTCTTAGCGTTTCTCTTGATGAAGCAAGAAAAACGCCTAATGAAAGAAAAAGAACTACTAGTGGGATGCCAAAGCTGAGTGATTCCCATCCTCTCTGCAGATCGGAAATGAAAAGAAAAAAAGTTAACCCGAGGGATAAAAGGGAGACTAAAAGTGTAATTACCAGCAGAAATGCGCCTATCCTGTTCTTTAGCAAAAAAAATTTGCATGCCCACCTCCCCGCATAGGTTGTGCCTATAAAATAAGCACAGGCAAAAATCGCTCTGGGTATCAGCTCTGCCCTGAACCGGCTAGTAAGTACGGGCAGAAAAGTAAGTAAAATAAAAACAAGGCAAAACAAAAGGTGTACCGCCAGTCTCGACTGAAAAAGGTTCTTAATCCATTGCTGCCATTTATCCATATATACAAATATCTGCAACTGAATTTGAGTCTGAAAGATTAAATGCAGAAATCCTCAAAAAGCTGTTGAAACGGGCATAATTCGTGACTAAGCGTTAGCCACTATTTTCCGGACATCTGACATTCTTCGATAGGTATTAGACATAATTATTTTTACCCTCAAATAGATTCTCTAACATTTGCAATTGTTCGTTTCCTACAACCCTTATTCATTACAGAACAGTAAATCAGTGCAAAACCTACCGTTTTATTGAATGGCAGATGGCTATACGATAGGTATGTGTATTGAACAAAAAAACAAAGGGCAAGCAAAACGACAGTACTTTTTCATTTGATCATCGGCTATTGCTGATTTTTTACAAGGTTAAATAAACTCGCATGCAGTTAGACATTAAAGGACTATCAAAAACCTACTCCAATGGAGTACAGGCAATTAAAAATGTATCGCTTACACTGAATGAGGGAATGTTTGGATTATTAGGTCCCAACGGTGCAGGCAAATCTTCGTTGATGAGAACTATTGCAACCTTGCAGGAAGCAGACGAAGGCTCGGTTCATCTGGATAGTATTGACGTGTTAAAACAAAAAACAGCAGTAAGGCAACTGTTGGGTTATCTTCCGCAGGAGTTCGGCGTATACCCGAAAATATCTGCCGAGCTGATGCTCAATCATATTGCGCAGTTGAAAGGAATCAGCAGCAAAACAGAACGTAAAGAAATGGTGGGGTATTTATTGAATAAAGTGAATCTGCATAAAGATAAAAAGAAAAGTCTTGGCACCTATTCCGGTGGGATGAAACAACGATTTGGTATTGCGCAGGCGCTGATGGGAAACCCACAACTGATCATAGTGGACGAACCAACTGCGGGACTTGATCCGGCAGAACGTAACCGTTTTTATAATCTTTTAAGTGAGATCGGTGAAAACACGATCGTTATTTTGTCTACACATATAGTGGAAGATATAAATACCCTATGTTCCAACTTCGCCATCATCTGCCAGGGAGAAGTTTTATTCACAGGAACACCTGATGATGCTATCCGCCAACTGGAAGGAAAGATTTTTGCTAAAACAATTTCCAAAACAGATATACTCAGATACCGGGAGAAATATAAAGTAGTATCAACACAACTTAAGTCCGGTAAATTATCTATCAGGATACTGTCGGAGTCAAATCCGACAGAAGATTTTATGGCAGTAACGCCAGACCTTGAGGATGTTTACTTTACCCGGATAAGCTCAAAACTTGACATCAATACTTTGTAAACAGTTTATCTCTCCCTCAATCTTCCAATCAATTCAAATATGTTCAGCCAGATATTCTTTTTTGAAATCAAATACCGGTTAAAAAAACTTGGTGTGTATATTTATTTTTTCATTTGTTTTATTCTCGCCTTCCTGACATTTGGTTTTGGATCATTACCGCTCGATGAAAAACAGTTTATTAATTCGCCTTCTTCTATTGCTTATTATATTTCAATGATGAGCATGATTATGATGCTAGCAAGTTCTGCCATCATGGGCGTTCCACTTTATCGCGATATTGAGTACAATACAAAGGAGTACTATCTTTCTTATCCCATCACCAGGGCCGGGTATTTCTGGGGAAGATTTTTGGGATCATTTTTATTTGTGGTAATACTTGCGTTTGGCCTTTTTCTGGGTATTTACTGTGGAACCAGGGCCGGTCCTGCTTTTGGTTGGGAAAGTGCGGCACATTACGGACCCAATCGTTTTATGTTTTACCTGCATCCTTTTTTAACCCTGGCGCTGCCCAATCTCTTTTTTACATCATCGTTGTTCTTTGGGTTAGTAGCCATTTTACGCAATGTAAAGGTTATTTACAGCAGCGGCATCATGCTTTTTCTTGGGTATCTTCTTGCTAATTTTTTTATCCACTCATCTTCTAATGCCTATTTAATTCATCTTAGTGATCCGTTTGCCAGTAATGGTGTGCGCTATATAACCGATGACCAGCCTCTCTCGTGGAAAAACAACGAAGTGATATCATTAGACGGACTTTTTCTTGTTAACCGTTTAATGTGGTCAGGTATTGGAACAGCTATCCTGCTTTTTACCTGGTTTCGTTTCAGTTTTGAACGTTTCTTCAGACCGGAAAAAGAAAACAAACTGGTTAAACAAACGGCCGACAAGCCCGGAAAGCTTCCTCTTTTACATATTGATTTCAAGAAAAAATACAATAGGCCGGTATTGTACTCGCTTACAAAAATTGAAGTGATCAATATTATAAGGGACAATTATTTCTGGATCATTATTGTTGCAGGCAGTATTTTTTTAGGCATTATCTTTTCACATGGTCCAAGCAATTTTGGGGTAAGGGATTATAGAAGAACAAGCATGATCTTGTTCATGTTCAACAATAATTTTTTAATCTTTCTTTTTTGCGTGATCATTTTTTACACGGGCGAAGTAATACGCCGCGAAAGAACAACCGGATTCTCTTTTGTTAATGATGCATTGCCGCCTCCCCTATGGATATTGCACCTGGCAAAAGTGCTCAGTATAGTATGTCTTTCCATTTTTCTTACTATAGCTCCAATGTTAATTGGCCTGGCTATACAGGTTTCCAGTGGATTTTACCTCTTTAACTTCCCGGTATACTTCAATGTATTGTTCTTATGCGTACTTCCTAAACTGGTTGAGATGACTATGCTTTCCTTTGTATTGCATATATGCATACGCCATAAGTTCGCTGCGTTGGGGATAGGCATCGCATATACCATATTATGCGTGCTTGCCTTACAGTCAGGATATATGAATTACCGGCTACTGCTTTTTTCTTACACGCCTTTTTATGCGATATCGGATTTTGATAATGTAGGGCATATGATGAAACCTATTGACTGGTTCAATATGTACTGGCTGCTGCTTGGAGTTTTGTTGCTGATTGTTGGATACCTGTTTTATATGAGAGGTACGATTACATCGTTTAAAGAAAGAATGCAACTGGCCAGGGAACGTTTAAAGGGCAATGCCGTCTGGCTCACAGCTGTATTACTGGTTGCATTTGTGCTTACCGCCGGGTTTAACTATTATAACGTAAGTTATCTTAACCACTACTATACAAAAAGTGAAGAGATACTGCAGAAGGTGGAGATAGAAAAAAAGTTGAAGCGTTACGAGGATATGCCTTTGCCAATGGTAACCGATATAAAAATGTTTGCTGATCTCTTCCCGGAAAAGCAAAGGGCTGATTTCAGATCGTTTGTAACGATAGTAAATAAAACAGCATCATCCATTAAAGAATTATTGCTTGACGGAGATAATGTTGCGCAGTATGATGTAAAGTATAACAACGCTTTGCTTTCATATACCTGTCCGCTCTTTTTTGCACGCGGAAAATTTAATTTCTTTGGTCCCGGGCAAGATAGTTCCGGATATAGGTTGTACCAATTACCCCAGGCGCTTAATCCCGGAGATACCGCCCGGCTTGAACTACGTTCATCCAGGTTTTTTAAAGGATTCGCTAATGATTTGTATGCAGCTTATTTTTTGCACAATGGAACCTTCATGGGTGTCGGTCTTCCGAGTTTAGGTTATGACACCGATGAAGAGTTAAGGAATGAGGAAGAACGAAAAGAATATGGATTGCCAAAAAGAGCGGAGGAGTTTCCTTTAGGAAAAGAAGCGGAAGGCGCCAATATACTTTTACCAGGCAGGGCAATCGGGTTGAGAAAATTCGAATTAACGGTAAGCACTTCGGCTGATCAAATCGCTATTGCACCCGGTAATCTTGAAAAAAAATGGAAAGAAAATGGAAGGAATTATTTTCAATACAATTGTAACACGCCCGGCATTTATACCCCGGCAGCTATTCTTTCCGCACGATATGCGGAACTGCATGATAGTGTAATGGTCGGTGGCAGCCGTTATATTGGTATAGATATTTATTATCATGTCACACATAACACCAACCTGCAACGTTTTGTAGCAGCTTACAAAGATGGGTTGGTTTATTATTCAAAAGCATTCGGTCCTTATCCTTTTAAACAGGTCCGGCTTGCGGAATCATCTGTGTATGCGCCGGGTATTACTTCTATGGCAGCTACCGATGTATATGCTGAGCGTTACGGCTGGAATGCCAATTTCACTGATCCCAACCAGTTTGATTTCTGTTATTATACTACTGCAAAAACATTGGCGAAACAATGGTGGGGTAACCAGGTTGCGCCTAACCATACAAAGGGCTCGGAATTACTTACAGAAGGACTCTCAAAATATTGTGCATTGGTGATGTGCGAAAAAAAATATGGAAAAAATAATATGAGGTCCATTTTGCTGGATGAAACAAACGCGTACCTGTGGCAAAGCCGGTGGAATAAAAGTAGCCAGAACATTTTATTACATGCGACAAGCTGGGCAGAAATTGATAATAAGGCCGGTGTAGTATTGTATGGGTTAAAAGACCTTGTGGGTGAAGATAATATTAATGCGGCCCTTCGCGAATTCCGGGATGCTTATGTATTCAGAACATCACCTCCATATGCAGGCACAAAAGAATTATATTCTTATTTAAAAAAGCATGTCCCGGATTCTCTGCAGTATTATCTGGAAGATACCTGGGAAAAGATTACTTTTTACGACAACCGCATTATTGAAGCGAAAGCCATTCGCCCTGACAGCAGCGATCACTATAAAATAATTTTACGATGCAGTACTGCCAAAGTATACCAGGATAATAAGGGCGAAGATAAGCCTGCTACAGCAATGAATGACTATATTGATATTGCTGTTTTTGGAGAAGATACCAAAAATAAGGAAGGGCGCAGCGAAGCACATCCTTCATATATTCAAAAGCATCGGCTGACATCGGGCGAACATACTATTGAAATTATGGTAACAGGAAAACCGGTGAGGGTAGGTATTGACCCATATTTAAAATTGATTGATCGGGTGCCGGCAGATAATATAAAAATGGTAGAGTATTGAAATAAAATGTTGTTGTTTCGGAATCTCAGAATTTATTCAAAAACATTTATATCTATTGCCGAATGAGCCACATTCTAACAATATCGAACACCTTTGTATCAAATCCGGACAAACTGATTATTCTCCCTCTCTGTTAATTCGCTTAAATTCAATCTGTTACCGAAATGGCATAATTTCTTGTGTCATTTAATACCACAGGTCAGTCACGTCATTAAAAGAGAGATTCATGCGTGAAAACTTTTTTAAAATCACACGGTGAATACTTAAGAAATAAAAAGTATTCAGTTTTAATAAAAGCAGCGCTTGCAACCTTGTGAAGAATTTGAGAACGGAGTGGATTCTTTTCGCGTTTATGGTTATCAAAACAAAGCGATAGACCCTAAACTATAAATCATAAACAGTTGATTATGTTCAGAAGTTATTTGAAAATTGCTTTCAGGAGTTTCATGAAAAACAGGCTGGTTTCTTTCATCAATATATTTGGATTGGGATTAAGCATGTCTGTAGGGATGATGATTATGGTTCGTCTGCAGGATCAGTTCAGTTATGATAATTTTCATCCGGCAGGAGATCGTGTTTATCGTGTGCTCAGCGACTTTAGCAAGAAAACAGGAGAGCAATGGACGATGGCAAGCACACCTTTTCCTTTGAGGGATAAACTGCAAACAGATTTTGCGGGTATTGAAGATGCGGTTAATATTTATCCCCAATTAAATGTTAGGGCTACAGCAGGCGGAAAAGAGATTTATCTAAATGGTGCTTTTACCACATCTTCTTTCTTTCACATATTCGGCTTTTCTCTTGAACAGGGAAACCCCGCAACGGCTTTAAACAATCCGGGTAGTATTGTAATCAGCAAAAACACGGCGGATAAATTTTTCGGGGCAGAAAACCCTATTGGTAAAGTTTTTACTTTAGAAAAAGGCGAAACTTTTGTAGTAACAGGTGTGTTGAACAAAATGCCCGGAAAATCTCATATTAATTACGATGCGTATGCGTCTTCTTCCAGCATCGTAAATATGGAAAAGAACAACAGCATCCCATCAAAATCTTCTGATTGGTATGCTTTTAATAACGCATATACTTATGTGCTATTAAAAAAAGGGGTTACTACTGCAACGTTGAAAAACGAATTAAAAAGCATATCCGGTGAATTAAACAGCAATATGAAAGAAGGGCATGTGGCATTTGAAATCCAGTCAGTCAATAAAATAACACCTGGTTCCGACTATCTCTACAATGATACAGGTAGCGGTGGTTCATGGTCAAAGCTTTATTTTGAAATGGGCTTTGCTTTTATCATTTTGCTCGCGGCTTGTTTTAATTATACCAATCTTACCATTGCGCGTGCATTAACGCGTGCAAAAGAAGTTGGTGTGCGAAAGGTGACTGGTGCTAAACGCAGCCAAATATTTGTACAGTACATTATTGAATCTGTATTGCTTTCCTTTCTTGCTTTATCTTTTGCATGGGTATTGCTTTCGTTCATCATTCAATATGCACCATTTAACGACGACTATGAATTTATTCCTTCTACTTTCAGGTATAATACCGGACTGTTGTTCTGGTCAGCGGGGTTCGCCTTATTTACAGGGTTGCTTGCGGGTAGTGCTCCGGCATGGATATTATCTTCTTTTAAGCCTTTGCGTGTGTTGAAGAACCTGGTTACCGCACGTATAATGGGAAAAGTAAGTGTTCAAAAAACTTTAATTGTTTTTCAATATAGTCTTTCGCTGGTTATTATTATTTTTTTAGTAGCTTTTTATAAACAGTTTTCATTGATGGGCGAAGCTGATCCTGGATTCAAAAGAGACAACGTGTTGGTGTTGCCCTTAAATGGTCTGGATAAAGATATCCTTGCGCAAAAAATTTCATCATTGAATGGAGTAAAGTCAGTCAGTGCCATGTCTTCCCAGTTTAAAAAACATTTCGCCGGCATGAGTGCGACAGTTTGGTTAAATAACAAACAGGATGCGATATCGCTGAATTATTTTTATGCCGAGCCAATGTTCATAGATGACATGGAATTAAAAATACTTTCGGGACAAAATTTGTACAATACTTCGGCAGACAATACCGAGAGTAGCATACTTATCAATGAACAGGCTGCCAGAGCGTTTGGATTTAAACACAACAACGATGCCCCTGGAAAATCTTTATGGATAAATGATTCAACCAGACTACAGATCACAGGTGTACTCAAAGATTTCAACTATGTCAATGCAGGCAGCACGATAATGCCTTTGGCCATCAGAAATAAAAAAAACGAATACAATTATTTGTATGTGGCTGTTCATAATGCCGATAAGGAGAAATTGGTAAACCGTATTGAGCAGGAGTGGGCCAAACTTGCTCCGGCACAGCTATTTACTTTTTCATGGCTCAGTGAAGATTTGGCTAAGAACAATTCTCAATCGGCTACTATATCCCTGTTGGGTTATCTTGCGTTTATAGCTTTTTCTATTGCATCGCTGGGTTTATTAGGACTGGTAGTTTATTCGGTTGAAGTTAAACGAAAAGAGATTAGTATAAGAAAGATCATAGGAGCAACTGAAAGACAATTGGTGAGTATGCTCTCGAAAGGATTTATAAAACTATTGATTATTGCAGGGCTCATTTCCATGCCAATTGGATATGTATTGGGTTTTTTATTCCTGCAAAACTTTACGAACCGTACTCATTTCGGACCGCTAAACGTATTCGCTTGTTTTTTGATTTTGTTTGTTATGGGGTTGATCACCATCATTTCCCAAACTTATAAATCGGCAACGGTAAACCCTGCAAACGATTTGAGGATGGAATAAAAAACCGCGCCCGGCCTCTTACCTAAACTTCGAAACGAGCACGCCCAAAGTCCACTTAATGCAAGGCAAAAATTACTGGAAATGCACCGTTCCAAACGCGATCCAGAGCAGCCAGCAATCGAGAAAACTGAAAAACAATTAAACAGTCTTCTTTATGATTTGCTTAAGCCAGAACAGGTTCCCGACTCTATTTCCCCCGAGTTGCTGAAAGAAGCGCGCAGGCGGCGAAAACGACATGAACACCACTTGTAATGATTTTTAAAAATTAAAAGAGCAATTTTTATGGAAGCACCTAAAAAACCTAATACGCCCGAAAAGACATTCTCGATCTGGTACTGAATGAAATCCTGGAGCAGCTGACGGAAACAAACAAAACTAATTCTGGAATAATTGAGGCACTTAATCATTTGTCGGGTAGAGTCAGCAGCTATGATGAAAAGCTGAAAAACCTAACAATAAATGTACGCGAACCAGATACCAGGCCAATCAAAGAAATTGTTGAAAAAGGGTTTAAGCACGCCAACCAAATATTGGATTTAAGACTAAATAAGGTTCGAGAAAACAACTGGCGCCTGTTTCTGCAATCAGATGCAAAAAAATGGGTAGTTATCTTACTCATAGCTGCACTCTTTTTGACCTACTTGTACCTTTTTGCGATACGTTTGGTAAACGCCCCATGAAAGGCATGAATGATTGGGAATATCCTAAGTCAAAATGTTGAGTTGTAAAGTTCAACCCCATCTTAACGGGTGCTTACTATAACTCGGGAAGTGATTTCCAGAGGCAGGCAAAATTCATTCTATTTTCTATAAAATTAATGCGTTTTTTTTGCTCTATGACTCCAGTTAAACTTCGCCAAACTACACCGGTGATACGCCATATCGCGGCTTTTTGTACTGTGTTTTGCATGACCTTGTCACCTGTACTTGGCCAAAAAAAGATCAGTTATTCGAGGCAGGAATACATGATTGCCATGCGCGATGGGATCAAATTATATACCCTTGTATATGCTCCCGATAGTCTGCAGGACCAATTTCCAATCCTGATCTCAAGAGGTCCTTACGGAAGCGCACACATTGGAAAACCGACAGGCGTATTGGCTGAGGATGGATATATATGGGTATACCAGGACATCCGTGGAAAGCATAAAAGTGAAGGCCAGTACGTAATGAACCGGCCGGTACTGGATAAGCCGGGCAATATCGATGAAAGCACCGATACCTACGATACCATTGAATGGCTGATACACAACATAAAAAACAATAACGGCAAAGCTGGCATTTTAGGCAGTTCCTATTATGGTTGGACCACATTGGCCGGTTCCGCCCGTCCGCATCCTGCTTTAAAAGCTGCCAATCCGCAGGCGGCGATGGGGGATTTGTTTTTAGGAGATGATTTTCACCATAATGGAGCTTTCCGTTTATCTTATGCGCTTGATTATACTTTTGGGGAAGAGGGTTCCAGGACGGATACCAGTTTTCAATATGATGAGTACGATGTATATACCTGGTTCCTGAAACTCGGCCCATTGTCTAATGTCAATAAACGATATTTCCATAACAGGATTCCTACCTGGAATCTTTTTATGCAACACCCGAACTATGATTCATTTTGGCGGGTGCGGTCGCCTTTGAGTTATATGGATTACCCGAGAGTTGCCACCCTGCATACTGGTGGCGTCTGGGATCCGGAAGACCTGAATGGCCCACAGCTGATGTACACTGAAATGGAAAAGCGCGACAGCAATAACAAGAATTTCATTTGTCTCGGGCCATGGATTCATGGAGCATGGAATTGGGACAGCATCTGGCGGTTGGACCGGTATGTCATGGGCAGTAATACTTCAGGCTATTTTCAGAGGAATATACAAAAGGTCTTTTTCGATTACTGGCTGAAGGGTATTGGAGACGGGAAATTTCCGGAAGCAACTGTTTTTCAAACAGGAAGTAACGTTTGGAAAACCTACAACACCTGGCCGCCAAAAGAGGCAGTCATTAACAAAATATACCCGGCTGCTGGCGGAAAAATGTCATTCGAAAAGCCTTCTGTACCTGGAAAGCAGGCGTATGACGAATATGTAAGTGATCCAAAAAAACCTGTGCCTTACCGGCCGAGGCCTATCGAGCAGACTTATGGGCCTGGTTCACGTTGGTATCTCTGGATGTTAGGTGATCAGCGGTTTGTTGATGGAAGGCCGGATGTCGTTAGCTGGCAGACTGATACTCTTACGCAAGATATGACGGTGACCGGTGAGATCATTGCCCACGTGTTTGCATCGACCACCGGCAGCGATGCGGATTTTGTAGTGAAACTGATCGATGTATATCCGGGGCATGTTAAAGATGACATAAAGTTGGGTGGATACCAGTTTATGATAGCCAGTGAGATATTCAGGGGACGATTTCGTAAAAGTTTTTCCAAACCGGAAGCCTTTACACCGGGAAAGGTTGAAGAAATCAAAATCGGACTACACCAGGTAGACCATGTTTTTAAAAAAGGCCATCGCATTATGGTGCAGGTGCAAAGCAGCTGGTTCCCCCTTATAGACATGAATCCACAGAAATTCGTGCCCAATATTTATGATGCCAAAGCTTCAGACTACCAAAAGGCAACAATCCGTATACATAGAAGCGCCGAGTTTGCCACCTACCTGGAGCTTCCGCAAGTGACAAAATAATCTTACATCAACTTTTACTTTCTTGTGGCTGCGATTTGTATTAACATAGTTACATTTATGGAGCAAGTTTACGTTAATTACTTTTTGCATGCTGGTATTGGAGAAAGGCATTTACCTGGGAACTGTGTTAGACGCGGCCGGCGATGAAGGCTTTCGTATCGGACGCGTATCCTATCAGGCAGATGGTTCCTGTGATGATATGCACTGCCATGAAAATCCGCACATCAGTTTTGTTTTAACGGGTGGGAATGTGGAGAAGCGCAAACACATTGAATTTGAAAGATTACCTGGGAAAGTCACTTTTTATCACTCTGGTGAAGCTCACCAGAATATTCACAAAGCTGGTGATTCGAGGCACATTAACATTGAAATTTGTACTTCTTACCTCGGGAATAATTTATTGGATGCTGAAAAAATAAATAAAGCCTGCCAGGCAGAACCGGATATTAAGTTTCTGATCCTGAAAATGTATAAGGAGCTTTTGATCGACGATGATTATTCCGGTACTTCTATCAGGTTGCTTATGCTCGAAATGTTGTCTGCTTCCAAGCATTTGTCCTCCACCCGGCCAGTATGGATAAACAAAGTTCAACAGGTACTCAATGATCGCTGGAATGAGGCGCCAACGCTGCGGGATTTGTCGGCTGCCGCTGGTGTCCATCCCATTACGATTTCAAAACACTTCCGCAAGTATTTCAACTGCACGCTAGGTGAATATATGCGCAAGCTCAGAATAAACAATTCAATTGCCCTGGTTCAATCGACTGGCACCTCTCTCACCGATGTCGCCTATGAATGTGGTTTTGCCGACCAAAGTCATTTTACGAGGACTTTTAAGCAGATGACCAGTTTTCTGCCCAAGCAGTACCAGCGGTTATAGACGAGGATGGTTTTCGAAAAATTGACGGATCGTTAATTGCCCGGTCGAATTTCTTGAAATTTACGCCCAGGTCTTTGTACACCGTGGTTTTTGGAATAAATGTAAAAACGTCCCTGAAAGTTTTGATGTGCCCAGAGTCGATTAGCGCCTTTATTATATTGTACCGATTATCTTTATACCTTTTCATGCACTCTGCTGATGAAAGTTCCTGTATAATTTATAGCGGAAATGATCATATTTTCTCTTCGTCAACTGGCTGCTCTTCGATGTGTATCAACAATTTCCAACACGGAATGTCCAGGGATTCAGCCAGTGTAAATAATGTGCTTATTGTAACGTTAACTTGTCCATTTTCCATCCTGCAATGTGAATACTACGGAAGCCTATAATCTTTTATCCGGTCGCTGCATACAGAGCGGCAGCACATGGATGCAGCTTGACTTTAACGACAAAAACCCGAACGGGAACTTCCGTATCAAGCAATTTCATTCAGATTATGGCTATGATCTTGAAAAGGTCTTGCAACAGTTTCCGTTGAAAGACCTGCTTAATAAAGTTGAAGCAGATAAACTGCACGATGGATTAAAGAATGGCAACCGTATATCTGTCAGCTTTGTAAAAGATGGTAATGAGCATCGGTTTTATATTGAAGCGAACCCACAGTTCAAATCAGTAAATATCTACGATGAGCACTCCAGAAAGATAACACTTCATACAGCATTAGGCAATAAGACAATGGATGCTATGAAAGTGACACATAAGGTCAATGAGCAGCAACAACAAAATCAGGCAAAGAAGAATGGTATGCGCATAAGCTGATAAAGATATGAATAATGGAAAGGCTAAATTATTTATCGGATTTTTTTGAGGCTATAAAGTCTGATGCCCGGATTAGCAATTAGCCGATTGTACTATGTCTTGCCCCACTTGAGCCAACCCGCCTGTTAATACGCCTGTGACTTGTCCCAGGCAAAAAAAATGGGAGCTTAATATTATTCCATGAGCATGAGGTCAACGGAAACTATACTACACGAACTAATTGAAATTTATTTGTCTGCAGCAAAACATAATTAAAAGCCAGTGGAAGCAAAGCCTGCTGAATTTAATTGAGCGCCAGGTCTAACTGCCGGGAACTTACTATTTGTCAATGTCAAACAAAACACAATCAATAAAAGGACTATTGCGAACGGTCAAAATAAGCCTATACAAAACTGGCAAGAACTTACCTATACAAACCACGTCTACGCAGCGCTGGCAAAGCCGAAAGAATTGCTACTGTAAGGGTTGCTTTGCTTACTTTAGGGCATTTGCTGCATATATAGTCATCAAACTGATAATAAATATGCTCCCTGGCTTTTTCTTTCTTTAACGTGTCTATTTTTTGTTCCCTGACGATGTTTTCATACGAAGCGGAATCAAATTGAATAATGTTGCTTGACGTACGTTGCTATATCCGTTACATTGTTTTGTGAAGCATACAAAATCATGTCCTCTACCAACCTTTTTAATCTGAATATTTCACTATTCATTTTTTCATAATCTCCTGTTGCAGGCGGCAGGAGATTAGAGATAGTTCCTTTTGATTCCAATATTGAGCTGGAATTTTTATGCCGGTGAATAAAATTGGTTTCTGCTTTTGATTAAAGCAATAACGAATGAAGATAGAAGAAGTGTCATCATTATGTACTCTGTTGGTACGGCAAATAACTTTTACTGGAAATCGCATAGCTAACAATTTTTGAACTGGACTCGACAAAACTTGGGTCTACTTCCAGGTCTACTTTTTTAAATTGTTAAGCTGATATAAAAATAAATCTTCCTGCGTTGTAAATTTGTTATAAGAAGATGAAAATCAATCCCTTGAAAGCAAAGTAGTGTAAAAATAAAAAAGGATCATCATTGCTGGTGATCCTCCTAAGCGGACCGGACGGCGGACTGGCCTCTTTTTACATCTATCCATTACTTTACATATCCTTACATTAAGAATTAATTTTTAAGTAATTGAGTGAATTATTCACTTACACCGCATTTTATCTTCACATGACTTGATAGGCCTGACATAGAGTAAACGATAGAGTAAAAACGTCAAGTTATGATATATGCACTCAAACCGATCTGCAAGAAAGACTGGAAAAGAAGAAATGGGACCAGCCTGGTCTTTATTCAGTATTGCATGGGTTCAAACCAGCGCACCCTGGTTGATACACAGATCGCCATTCCTCCTGAATACTGGAACAGAAAATTATTAAAAGTCTATGACGATCTTCCGCCGGAGTACGGCACCGCTGCTGAGTTGAATGAACGCTTGCAGAAAATGATGCGGCTGGTAGAAGATATTTTGAGCTTCTGTTTGAAGAACACAAGAGATAATCCAATGTTCTTTTTGAAAAAGAACTTTTCGCCTGATCTCGATATTACTACCCTGGAACAACGCAAGGAGAAAACAGGAAGCTTGGATGTATATGATCAGTTCGATGCGTATATTGAATCGAAGAAAAGAAGGATTGCACCGGCAACAGTGAACATTTACATGGAAGTTAAAAGATACCTGCAGGCATTTGAAAAGTTCAGAGGAAGAAAAATAACCTTTAAGTCCTTCGATGTGGACTTCTATCATGAGTTTATTGAGTTCAAAATACAAATGGATCACCTCTCATTCCTGCCGGAGATCATTTTGCACTAATGAGTTTTTAGCGGGTACACCTGTTGAGTTGATCATGAAAATTAGCGGCCATAGAAGCCTGAAAGACTTTTATCGGTATATCAAAGTGACACCCGACCAGGCGGCTTATCAGATAGAGAAAATTTGGAAGGAAAGGGAGCAAGTTTTGGGCGGACTGGTGGTTGGGTCTGCGTAACTGGCTCTATTTCAAAACATAATTTCATGCGATATTAACGTTTGCTATAGTGAACATTTAAACCTATATTTGTTTATTATAGTGAACGTTATGGAAAACAGAACAATAACCCTTACCCCTAAATTAGAGAAGATTCTAACTGAATTAGGAGGAAATATAAAGCTGGCCCGGTTACGAAGAAAATTAACCACCGAACAAGTTTGCGAACGGGCTAATATTAGCCGAACCACTTTATGGCAAATAGAGAAAGGAATGCACAATGTCACGATCGGTGCCTATACACAAGTCTTATTTATCCTTGGCCTTGAAAAAGACTTGCTGCGGGTGGCGACCGATGATGAACTCGGCCGGAGATTACAGGATGCCGATCTGGAAACTAAAAAAAGAGGACCCCGAAAAAAATAAATCGCCATGGACATTTTAGTTTACGCCGACTGGATAGAATTAGAAGGGCCCGCCTTAATGGGAACGCTCTCGGTTGCCCATACCAAGGGACGGGAGATTTTCTCATACGCTTATGACAAGGCATGGTTGGTTAGAGGGCTTGCTCAAAACTTAGATCCCGATCTGCAACTTTTCGCAGGCACTCAATACCTTTCACCCGGAAAAAAGAATTTTGGAATTTTTCTCGACTCATCACCTGATAGATGGGGACGTGTTTTAATGGTAAGAAGAGAAGCCATTAGTGCAAGAATGGAATCCAGAAAGGCAAAGACACTTTTTGAAGAAGATTACCTCCTTGGAGTATTTGATGCACACCGGATGGGCGCTCTCAGATTTAAAAAAGATGCAAATGGCCCATTCTTACATGATAACGCAAGCCTTGCATCGCCTCCCTGGACATCATTACGGGAACTTGAATTTGCAAGTTTGCAATTGGAAAAAGATGTATTGACGGACGAGGAATCATTGAAATGGCTCAATATGTTAATGGCCCCGGGTGCATCGCTTGGCGGGGCACGGCCAAAAGCAAGTGTAGTTGATACAAAAGATAATTTATGGATAGCAAAATTTCCCAGTGGAAACGACCATGTTGATATAGGTGGTTGGGAAATGGTTGTTAATGTACTTGCTAAAGAAGCTGGTCTGAACATTGCTGATAGCCAGGTAAAGAAATTTAATAGTAAACATCACACTTTTCTTTCAAAAAGATTTGACAGAGTCAAGGGTAACGGCCGTATTCACTTCGCCTCTGCCATGACATTGCTTGGCTATTCGGACGGAGCCGAAGGTGTTTCCTATCTTAACCTGGCTGAATTCATCATGCAAAATGGCGCAAACGTCAAAGACGATCTGGAAGAATTATGGCGACGAATCGTTTTTAATATTTCTGTAAAAAATACAGATGACCATCTTCGTAACCATGGATTTTTGCTCACTTCCCAGGGATGGATACTTTCTCCGGCTTTTGATGTTAATCCTGTTTACCACGGAAGAGGTTTGACACTAAATATTTCTGAGACGGATAATTCTTTGGACTTTGACCTGGCAAGTTCAGTGGCAAAATATTTCAGGGTGCCAGGAAATAAAGCAACTACAATCATTTCTAAAGTACAGCAAGCTGCAAGCAAATGGCAAAAGGTTGCAAAAGCCTATAAGATTCCTGCCAGTGAACAGGATTTGATGGCTCAGGCTTTTGAAAAGTCCGCTCCTTAAAAACATCCGTTATGACATTACAATATTGTTCCGATCTGCATTTGGAATTCAGAGAAAATAAACAATTTCTAAATCAGCATCCTCTTCAATCTAAAGGTGAAATTTTAATATTGGCCGGTGATATTGTCCCATTTATTGAGATGGATAAGCACAAAGAGTTCTTTAATTACATTTCAGACAATTTTAAATTGACTTATTGGCTCCCTGGTAATCATGAGTATTATTATTCCGACGCGTCCGAACGATCAGGAACAATCAATGAAAAAATAAGGGATAATATATTTTTAGTGAATAATATCTCATTTCAACACAATGATGTAAGGCTTATTTTTTCTACATTATGGTCAAAGATCAGCCCTGTAAACGAATGGCAGATCGAGCGCAGCATAAACGATTTTCAGGTTATCAAATTCAATGGACATTTTTTTTCTGTCTCCAACTTTAATCAATTACATTCAGATAGTCTGAATTTTATAGACAAGGAATTAAGCCAGAATAATGCTGGTAAAACAGTAGTCGTTTCTCACCACGTACCTACTTTTTTGAATTTTCCTTCTCAGTATAAAGGAAGTATTTTAAACGAGGCCTTCGTTGTTGAGTTATTTCCTCTAATTGAATCTTCGAATATTAATTATTGGATTTATGGACACCATCACAGTAATACCCCGGAGTTCAGCATTGGGAACACTGTCTTACTTACTAATCAAATGGGATATATTAGAAACGAGGAAAATCAGGATTTCAGGTTAGACAAGATAGTAACCTTGTAAACAAAGATGACTACCTTTTAAAAGATAGATTCCCCCTGTCAACATCTTTCAATAAATCATCTTCGCCTTCAATCATAGGATCATACCAATCTGCTTTCTTATGAGACCACTCCAGCCAACTTTTTATTTTTTCGGGGGCATCGTTTTGTCCTATTGTCTTTTCTACTGCAGCAAGATAATTACGAAGATTATTCACCTTCTACCACCGCTCAGCTTTTACCATCAAATCTTTGAATTCGCTTAGTTCATTTTCTTTTAGTTGCTGTGCATCTATCACAGCCTGGCGTTTCCTTTCTATTTCCTCGAAATATTTTCGATTCTTCTCCTGTTCAGCCGTCAATTCGGCGCTGGCTATTTCCAATTTAGAAACAATCTCGGGTAAATAATTTTCCAACGGTTGTTTTCCATCTTTCCATTCCTTACTGGAGTAGCCGTCATACTTAAAATATAAAATATTAACCGGGTGATATTCGGAACTATCGTAGTGCTTTCCCGGGACAATAACTCTCTTTGTTTTTCCCCGAAAGAAAATCCTGAATTCCTGCTCCTTTATAATGGCGTAAGTGAAGCCATTTTTTAAGATAGTCTCATGCTTTCTTGCCCTGAGTGCTTTTATCAAAGTATCCATAAACAGCAAAGCCCGGTTTATATTTTTTGGAGTGACCTTTATATCCAGCCCATCTCTTGAACTGGAAACCATCCCCTGGTAAATGAAAGTGTCTTTATTGGTTAAGTATTGCCTGGCTTCAATAATCAATCTATCTGGATGACTAAGCCTATCTGGAACAGTAAAGGATAGTACAGGATCACTCTTTATTTGTTTCGTTAAAACAGATAATGACTCAGTATTTTTTTTCTCATCAGCCGTTCGTAATGATAAAGTGAAGGTTACTACTCCTTCAAACGATTCAGGAAACGGAATAATACGGACTTTTTTTCCGAATTGCTGCTTCATCCAATGGCCTGCTTTCGGTAATGGAATGTTCATCCGCTTGCATATCTTGCGTAAGCCGTTATCAGAAATTTTATACCTTTTTGATAAAGATAACATTGGTTCAGACCATACCAGATCATAGAGGTCTTTTCGGGTGACTGTTATTTCGCTCATTTTTATTTCTTAGAGATTTTGACTAATATGCAAGCTAACGGGAATACCCCCTATATCAATTTTTCCTCCAGCATCCCCTTCCAGGCAACAAACCCCTTCTTCGAATCCGCATAATCGTGAACGACTCTGCTAAAATTATTACTCTCTTTCTCCAAAAAAGCTTGCCTGCCATTTTGCTTTATATCCCTAAGTATTGATTCAATCTCTCCAAGAGTAATTCGTAAAGACTCCCTTGTTCTATCCGTATGCCAAATATAGGTGGCCTCTTCGCTATCCAATGTTTCCCATATAATATGATATTTCTTTTCACCTGCTAATAAGAATAAAAAAGAAAATGGTTGTAAGACAAATCTCAATTTCAAAACTGAAGCTTCATGCTTAGAAGAAAGATATTTTAGCTGCAAATAATGCTTTGAGTTCTTAATGTTTAGAATGTCATCAAATAGGGCAGCTTCGGATGAAAATAATTTCTTCCCTTCGTCATATGGACTCAACAAATCCTCCATCGTATGGATAGATTGATCATCCGCGGCCCGGCCTCTGCCTTTAAAAATCTCACGTTTTACAAACTCAAACCGAACACTATCAATCATGTGACCATTTATGCTATCAATGTCTTCTGATTTGGCTGTTGATGATAATATGTGGCTGGCGGTGTATTTTACGGTAATATTTGCGAAGATTAATTTCTTTTTCAATGCCTTTATGAAATAGTCACGGATGGCTGCAAACTCTGGTCTTATATCTGGGTTAGCGATTTCGAATATAATTTCCTGGTTAAGTTCATCAATGAAGATGGGAAATGAAACACTTCCAAATAAGAAATTAATTTTTCCAAAAGGCACTTTCATTGTTTTCAAAACAACATACTCGGTAGGAGCCAGCTCTTTTTTATCATCTTCTATTCTTTTAGTGTCAATAATAGGCTGATGTTTTAGTATAACGGATCTTAGGAAACTACTTGTGTCCAGGCTTCTGAATTTTATTCTTTCAATTCCATAAAAATAAAATGAACCCTGTCTGCCATCTGTAACCTTGCTAATTGGAAAATTATAGTCAGTAATTTCTGTAACTAACTCCCCTTCCTCTTCATTATAACTATTGACACGTAATTTCCAGACCACTCCATCTTTAAATTGCTCAACAGGTAATGGCAAATCAAGACATTCAACGGGGAGTAAATTATCAGTGGTATTGATGTAAAAACCAGCCCCCTGAAAGACCAGCAATATTTCATCCAGGTTTGTTAGTTGTCCTGACTTCATCAATTTCCGATAATACTTATTGCGCTGCCTGAACAGGTTGTTAAGGTATTCAATCCTGCAATCCCTGTAATCATATATAACCGGGGCAACCGGACTTCTCTGAACCCGACCGATATATTGAATCAGTTTACCTTCAAAAGAAAAGGGATAAGCCAAAACCAGGCAATCTAAAACACCGATATCCGTCCCTTCTCCAATAAATTGACCGGTGGCGATCAGTACCTGGAAATCGCTGCTGTCAATTAGTTGCAGTTTCGCTTTCTTAGATTGCTCGCTATCTTCTCCGGTCAATGCAATTGTTTCACAAGTACCTTTCAGATATTGTTGTAGTATATCAACATGGGCTTTCCGCTCGGTTAATACAAGTATCTTTCTGCCAGCCCTTACTTCCCTTTTAATATCTTCTACGATCATTTCATTTCTTGCCGTATCATGAATAAGGATATTTAAAAGTGTTTCAGTTTTATCCGTTGAGGCATCAAACGGCGTAAATAATTCTGTGTTTTGAATGACTACCGATAATTGTCTATTCTGGTTTGCAGTTATAGGGATGACCACTTCATGAATTATATCGCCAATGTGAATAAATATCAGCTTTTCATCTTCGTTTTTTCTAATAGGAGTTGCTGTAAACCCATAGAGGTAATAAGAATGGAAGTGCCGTATTACTTCCCGGAATGTTTTGGCGGGCATATGATGACATTCATCTACTATAATTGTTCCAAAGGCATGATGTAATTTGTCTTTGTCTGGCAGCTCCGGATTTTGCAGGCTTTGTATTATCGCTACGGTAATTTCTTGCCCAATTTCATAGCTACTACCATTAATTTTTCCTATTTGGAATTTTGGAATACCCAGAAAAGACTGAATCCTATCCACCCACTGATCAAACAATTGCTTTCGATGAACGATGATTAAAGCAGGTTGCTGCTTTCTTGCTACAATTTCTAAACCCATTACCGTTTTTCCTGCCCCCGGAGGCGCAACGATAACGCCAAAGTCTTTTTTATTAGTGATTTCAACCGCCTCTTGTTGATAGTCATGCAATGAAATGGAAGATGTAAATTTAACCGGTTCAAGTTTTACTCTTTTATCCTCAAATTTATAGGCTATTTTTTGTTCATTGCAATATCGGAGCAACCTGCCAATAATACCTCTTGGCATAATAATGGTATTCTCTTTTTCCTCTACTGTTTCAAAATACATTTGCGTACCATAAGTACTTCGTCCCGATCTCTTTTTAATAAGATAATCTACATTCATAAAATTCAGATTATCCTTTAGGTATTTTGACAATAAGGAATCTAAGCCAAAGCGTGGCAATACGACCTGATTACTGAGAATGACTGTGAACTCGCCATTCAAAGAATTCGTAGCAACTGCTCCAATAGCAGAACTGGTAAGTTTATTATCAATAATGTCCTCATACAATTCATCCAGCGTTTTCATTTTTACCTTTTGGACGGTTTCTAAGAACGCCCATTGGTCAGGAAATTGGTTTAAATTTTCTGGATGAATAAAACAGGCATTACCATTCTCCATAGCCTTCTTCTGTAAAGGCAAAGCAATAAGGTTGCCCAAGCCTTTACCCGAATGCCCATCCTGATTGGGAAATAGCCTGTCAAAATTTGAATTCTTTTCCACTTCAGATATGATGCCCGAAGATTTGAGGAGTTGAATAAATAGCTGCCTGCTTTTAAATGCCGGATAGGGTTCTCCAAAAAACATCCAGACATGGCCACCTGTACCAGATCTCGAACGTTCAAGGTAAACAGGTAGATTATACTTTTCACATTCCAGCATGAATGTCCGGCACTCGTCTATCCAGCTTTTGGTTTTGGCGGTGGACTGGTCGAAATCTGCCGCTATAAACCAGGATGTGTTATCCTGTAATAAAGGATAGACCCCTACGATTTCTTTTCCGGATAGATGGTTCCGCATTCTTTGATCCGTCAGCGGCGCATACTCTTTATTTTTAAAATCCTTTAACGTGCCACCTTTTGTCTTGTGCATTTTAAATTGATCCCAGTCCAGGATATAGGCAGGCATATAACCGCTTTTGCCATCCCGTTCCCAGCGAATCGCAAAGGCATCCTCGCGGCCTTTAAAGAGTGATTTGAATATTTTCAGGTTCTGCACCATCGTCTTTACTTAAAGGCAAAACTAAGAAAAGGGCAGCTTGGCAGTATGGCATAAATCTTATGCGTTTAAAGTAAAGGTTGAATCAAAATTGAATGGATTTAAAGGACGCTGGCAGGGATCACTGGCCAGCCAGATTAAGGACTTACCGGAGTTTGATTTGGTGGTGAGAGAGTTAAATAAACATTTCGGAAAATATAGAACATCGTCATACTAAAGAAGTTTCCCTTGTTAAATGTACCTTGTCGAGGCACGGTCGTTGCTAAAAGCGTTTTTTACTTACCCTGCTCCAGTCTACACTAAAATTACGAGCATCTTAATTGGCTCAGAGCCCGCCGTTAGTTGTTTATCCAGTCTGTTGTGGTGTATTCACAACCATATAAGTAGTTTGAACAACCATAAAATTTATATGTATTTCCGTTTCTAGCAGTTCCTGATTTTCTTAATACAATGTCAGCAGTTTTACAAGTTGGACATTTTTTATTCGGAGATTGCTCACTTTCAATTTCTAACTCAGCAATGAATTTTGATTTAAAGGAACTGTCTGCTATACAAGCCTCTATAGTTTCCTGATGATCTTTGTTTTATGAGTAACAGTGCGGCATTTTTTATCGCATGTTCGTCTGAACATATGGTAGCTTTTCAATAAATTATTGTTCTATGTTTCGAAAGAAGTCGAATTAGATTTATTTCTCTTGATAATATACTGATTCTAACGACCTTAGTTTTTTATCTATTTCATTACTTAAAAACCGAAATTTTGCTTTTCTAAAAATACCTGCCAAATTTGTAAGGGTTACAATTAACTGCTTGCGTTCTCCTTCATTTTTAAATTCATACAACCCTTTATTCCGACAATCTTTCAATTGCTCAATCCAGGAATCTTTGCTCTTACCAGTAATGGCACATAAAAGTTCAGCCATGGAATCAAATTTATTAGGCCTGGTAAAATCAATTTTCTCCACCTTACCAGTTTCTGCAAGCAGATCAAAAAGGATAAGTATTTGCTTTTTGGAAAATACTCCTTTCTCCTTGCCCTTTATTCCAGCAGCTGCATTAACCGTCGTGTACTCATTAAAATAATGAGAGCTATTATGATAGTTATTGAATTCATTCCGGATTTGGAGAATAACAGCGGATTGATTTACTTGATAAAGGTTATTCCCTGATTTCTTTCCAAAATCAGGAGATATGATTTGCCGGACAACATGGGACAATGCTTCTTCAAAATTATTATCTGCTTCAGTTAAGAATGACTGTAGAATATGCGCATAGTTATTAACCAGTAACTTATTAATCCCTTCCGTTTGCAAAGGATAATAAGGCTTGCCAAACGATCCTATGTAATACAAAATGCCGGTAATCCGGGAAAGCAGGTATTTAAAACTATGGGAAGCCCGGTAATTTACAATATAGGCCAAGGGTTGAGGCAGCCCAGTATTGGCTTTGCTTTCCTTTTTAAATAGCTGATAAAGCCTGTAATGACCTAATAACCGCTGATAAATATCCTGGTTATACCAACCTGTCCACTCGAGGAACCGGCAATCCAGATGGCCGGTTAAACTGTTCAATTTGTCTTTCCATACATAATCCCTGTCCGGCAGCGGATGCCGGTGCAACACACTCAAATCCATACTCACGATTTTCTACTTAAATTTACGGAAAGTCGTGTGAAGACGCGTAGGGAAATGCCAATAAAATGATCGCAGATAGAGTAAAAAATAGAGTAAAAACAAGAAACCCGCGACTATCGCGGGTTTGAGGTCTAATTATGCGGACCGGACGGGACTCGAACCCGCGACCTCCGCCGTGACAGGGCGGCATTCTAACCAACTGAACTACCGATCCAAATTAACCATCCCCAAACTTTGGTATTGCTACCTCATTTTTCAGGACGGCAAAGATAGGATTTTTGGCTTCTTCCCAAAAAGTTTTTTAAAAAATAGGACAAACCGGCAACAGCCGAAAAGTTATCCAAAAAAATACCCACGGTATATTGTAGTTAAAGCACTTTCGGGAGATATAACATTTTTTTACCTCCCGACTGTATTAATTTGGCAGGATTGAGTTTGTTCCTGCCGCTTACTCCCAACAAATGCTATATGATCATCAAAAGAAATCATTTCTTTCTTATGCTCTTTCTCCTTATGGTAGTACCCATTATTGCAGCTAAACTTTACTGGGTATCCTCATCATCAAAAACAAAGGGAGTGATGGCATTTGAAGGCAAGGAAATTTCCGGGCAACTCCGGCGTACCTATGCTGTAATAACGTTCTCTGCAACAGGTAAGGATACCGTTTTTTTTAATTCCGCCGATGATGAGTCTTTCAGCCCGGGGCAAAGCGTACCGGTGTTGTATCAACGCAGTCGGCCCACCGAGGCTAAAGTGGATACATTTACCGGTTTATGAATGGACACCGTTATCTACAGTGGTTTATTTTTTCTTTTCATTGCTGTTGTTTTCTTTCATCCCCAAATTATTCCCTACCGGGCCAGGGTTCAGTTGCTGTTGAAGCGGCCTTTTATAAAACTGGTATAAGCATTCTAAAATTATTTTTTCAACGCCTTCCCAATCAACATCAGTTCCTCATGATAGCGGTGCTTACCCGCAGGAGTATTTAATTTTTTTGCCAGCGCTGTCAATATTTCTTTGGATTCAGTACTGCCAATCGCACCGACACGTTGTATGGTAAACGCCAATGCTTTTGGCAATTTTGAACGCATCGTAATATCAATAGCTTTGTTCATATCAGTCGGGACAAGCGGCTCAAGGGCGTACCAGCACATAAAAGGCAGGTTTTGATCGGTAGAATCTTCATCGTGCCCGTATAAACCATCAATGATATCCCAACGTTTTACCAGTGGCGTACGCTGCAGTGCGGATCCTAAGTAGAGTCTTACCATTGCAGATTCATCCGACTTCGCCATCACCGAAAATTTTGTCAGTGCCGCATCGGAAGGATTGCTGTCTTCTGTGAGTAGTTGTATCGCCCAGCTCCTGATGTATTCACTTTCATGATCCAGCAAGCCGGTCAGCTCGCTTTCACTTAGTCCTTTTGTAACATGCAGGGCCCACAACGCACGTAACTTACGGGTAACATCGGGATTTTCATGGAGCATTTTTTTAAGCGCTGCGTGTACCGCTGCATTTCCGCCACGCTGCTGTAAAATAATTCTTGCCTGGCGTACATACCAGTCATTGCGGCTGAGTTGGTATTCCACCAGTTCCATATCTGTCGCTTTCTGCAAATCCACCTGTACCCACTGATCCTTTGTATTGCTGATCCTGAAGATGCGCCCCATGGTCTTATCGTGTACATCGGGGTTTGGACTATGACATTGATTTTTATCATACCAGTCAATCGCATATACGGAACCGGTAGGGCCATAGCGGAAGTTCAACCACTGCGACCATGCATCATTGGTGAGCAGGAAATCTTTGCCATGGGTGCCGGTGTAACCCGAGCCTTTCCGGATGAGATGATCGGTATTAACCCTGCTGCCATGAATGCTGTTCATGAAGATATCATTGCGGTATTCCGCCGGCCAGTTATCGCCTCCAAGATAGATCATGGCGCCGGCATGCGCATGTCCGCCGCCCTTGCTTGCCGACCGGAAATTGCCGGCATGAGGTCCGCGGTCGCCGATCCAATGCACATGATCTGCCATCGTTTTAATATCGTCAAATGTATATTCCGGATGCGGACGGGCCTGGCGGGTATACCTGCCGCCCTGGAAAATATGGTACAAATGCGGAACCACGCAGGCGGTGATGAACG
The DNA here is from genome assembly GCF_009192765.1 of Agriterribacter humi. GTDB lineage: Bacteria > Bacteroidota > Bacteroidia > Chitinophagales > Chitinophagaceae > Agriterribacter > Agriterribacter humi. The sequence continues at coordinate 234,423 of NZ_VOHQ01000007.1, forward strand.
CATGACCGTAATCGTTGAAATCAATACCCCATGGGTTGCTGGTACCTTCGGCAAACAATTCAAATTTTTTGGTTACCGGGTGCACGCGCCATACTCCACCATCCAGCTTCACCCGCTCTTTATCGGGTGCACCTGGCCGGCCCACATTTGAATTGGTAAACACGCCATGCGTACCATATAACCAGCCGTCCGGTCCCCAATGCAAACTGTTGAGTGTTTCATGGGTATCGTGGTAACCCCATCCGTCAAGGATAACCTGTGCAGGGCCCGCGGGCTTGTCGGTTTTTTCATCAATAGGAATAAACAGCAGGTAGGGCGCAGCGCCTACCCACACTCCGCCCATTCCTACTTCAATGCCGCTAACAAGGTTAAGCGTATCTGTAAATATTTTTTTACTGTCCAGCTTCCCGTCGCCATCGGTATCTTCAAAAATATAAATGCGGTCTTTACCCTGTCCTTCGGGTGCCCGTACAGGATAGGTATGTGATTCCACTACCCAAAGCCTCCCGCGCCAGTCTAAAGTAAAAGCAATGGGCTTTATGATCTCCGGTTCAGCGGCTGCCAGTGTAACCGAAAATCCTTCGGAAAGACTCATTGCCTGAGCGGCCTTTTCTCCCGAAAGTCCAGCATAAGGGGTTACATCCAATGGTGGAAGTACAATAACATCGCTGGGTTTGAGTTCATTTGAAAATACAGGCCGTTTAACGTAAAATTTAAAGTCATCAAAGTTCAGGTGCGCCCATGTATCCTTACCAATATAAGGTATAGGCGAAACCCCCGTTTCATTATCAATGAGCCGGATATATATTTCTTTGTTCAGCAGCTTTCGCAGGTCCGCTACCACCGGCCGCAATGGAGCGCGACCGGTACCGGGAATCTCGAAGAAAACACTGTCGTTATCCGCACGTACCAGCTCAACCCTTGTATCCTGTAATGCCCCGCCGGATATTTTAAATGCCGCCCAGGGTTGTGTTACTTTAAAAGAGACAGAGGTTAATGTACCGGTTTTATCATGTTCCGTATTGCCGCCGCTGCTTACAAAAAAACGTCCTTCCTTACCAATGCGTGTATCTTTTGCATGTTTTGGGGAAGGATCTAAGGAGATAAGCCCATTCTGAAAGGCATCGCCTTCGGCTGTCCAGTCCTTTAAGGTGCCGGTTTCAAAATTCAGGTTTAGCGGTTTGCCGTTCTTTACCGGCAGCAGGCCTTTTGCCGTTATTACCCGGGCATCAGCGCTGGCGGTGACCACAAATTTTCCTACCATGCCTGCCTGTCTGTGACCAGGAATCGTGCAATAATAAGTATCACTGATGCTGGCTGTAAAGCTGATGGATGTACGCTGTCCTTTTTCGTTCAGCACCTTGCTTTTGGTTTTCCCTTTCTCCATCGCAATATCATGCGTCATCAGTTCGGTATTTACAATCGTTATGCGCACCCTCTCGCCCTTTTTGGCTTTCAGTACAGGATTCCGGGTTCCGTCTTTTGCTATATAACCCAGCATGGTAGCTTCCAGAACAAATTCACGATCCATTTTAACGGGCTTTTTGACTGGGGTTTGTTGTGCAGGGCTGAGGTTCACGATCAGCATACAAAAGAAAAAATGAACAGTGGATAAAGCGATTTTCTTCATACAGCTTAAAATATGAAAAGATTAATTTTCTAAAAATAATGTTTTTCATCCGACTTATTGTGATGTGATGTCTTCCTTTATTCAGTGTGGCTCCGGTATTAAAATGTTTTTACAAAATGCTCTTTTCTGTAAAAGGGGCGGCTGGCAAAAGGATGTTATTTGATATGCCATTTTCTGCAATCAATCATCATGTTCCACCTGCCTTATCTCCTGGTTTTTGATTTGGGTCTTGCCCAGCTTCCACGAAAAACCCAGGCTGATATACCGGTTCTGGTAACGAAAGGTTTGCAACTGGCGAAAGGAATTTGTTGCCAGTTCTTCATCAATATAGGTGAAAGGCGTAAGGAAAGCATCCATCTTCAGACTAATATTAAACCGTTCATTTTTCCACTTTTTGCTGACCGTTATGCTGTAATATTTCCAGCCTGAACGGTATCCCTGCAAACGCAGGTTCCTGTTGTTGAAAAAACCGTAAAAATAAATGCTATAGCCTTTCTGAAATGCATAGGTGCTTCTTATCACCAATTCTCCTGTGAGGCCTTTATTGGTAATACCCAGCGCCCTACTTTTTAACCATGTATACCGTGCAGTAAAAGTGCCTCCTATATCGAGTGCCGCTGTTGGTTTACAGGTAAGTGATGCAACCAGTCCCAACTGTTGGTTTTGCCCGATATTTTTCCAGGTGCTTTCAAAAACGCTGCCGGGTAATGCGGTGCGGATATTTTCAATCGTATTGCGGTTGTCGTTAAAAAACAATGTAAGGTCTTTAAATCGTTTCGTATCATTTGCGGTGAAGCTCAACTGGTAACGATTGGTGATTTCAGGTTTTAAATATGGGTTTCCAAACTGGATGGTAAGTGAGTCGCTGTTGTTAACCGTAGGGTTCAGGTACGAAAAATAAGGACGCAATATTTTCATGTTGTAAGATAATTTCAAGCTGGTCTTTTCATCGAACATTCTGCTCACCAAAATTTGGGGTACCATGTTACTAAAAGCAGGAATGCGGAGTGAGACCTCTTTGAAAACAGCATCCAGCTCTGTTCTTTCATAACGGACCCCACCTGTGAGACCCCATTTTTTTAGTTTCAGGGTGAGATTATTGTACAGCGCATAAATATTACTCCGGTAAGAAAAATGGGTTGACCTCAAAGCATCCGGTATATAATGCGCATCCAAGAAATCGTACACGTTAAACCGGCTTTCGCTTTTCAATTGTTTCAGTGTTAGTTTTATCCCGGACTCCCACTTCCAACGCTTATTAAAGGATTGGGAATAATCGCCCTGAATGATAAAATCATGGTTATGCGTTCTGCTGCCAAAATTTTCAAGGTAGTCAATAACATCATTGCGTACCTGCTCAAGCTGGTAATCGTTGGTCCCTTTGAACAGAAAATACATAGCCAATAAAGAGAATTCTTTTTTGCCATTTTTTGAAGTTCGGGTATATCCTGCATTAAAAGTATTGCCCTTGTTTGTATTTGGCGTTCGTGTATGACGTAAAAAGGAAAGGAATGGCATTTCATTTTTAACCTCGTAGCTTTCTAAAACATTGCTGGTAACATTGGGTGATATTCGTGCCCGGTAGCCTATGCTGAGCGTATTAAGTGAATCGGGGCTATACAGTATATTGGCTCCTCCAAAAAAATAATCTCCCGATTGTTTGGATTCGTTCTTCTGAAGAAGCTCCGAACTGCCTGTTTCCCGTTCCAATACAGATCCATTCCTGTTCCAATATTTTTGATAAAGGGCATCCGCATTAAAAAGCCATTTGCCATATTTGCTAAGCATATCGCCCATTGTATTTTCACTGCGATTGCCTAAAGCCACACTTAGATTCCCGCTGCTGCCATTGGTTTTTGGTTTTCTGGTAATGATATTCACAACGGCATCCGTTCCTTCCGCATCATATTTGGCAGAGGGATGTGTTATCACTTCAATTTTTACAATATTTTCCGCACTTATTGCTTTAAGGGCACCTGCTACTGACGGGGCATACAGCTCAGATGGCTTACCATCTATAAACACCCTGATATTTGAATTTCCGTTTACCGAAAGCCCCCCGGAAGGGTCAACGCTTATCATCGGCACTCTTTTAAGTACATCCGAGGCATTTAAGCCGGCGATGGATGAAAGACGCTCTGTATTGAATACAATACCATCAACCCGCTGTTCAATCAGCGGCTTTTGACCCCGGATAATGACTTCTTTAAGATTTACCAACTCAGGTATAACCCATATCGTTCCAAAATCTAAAACTGTTTCATCGTCTCGCAGCACTTTTGGTTTACTTTGTAAAGAATGATAACCCACCATACTGAACCTGATTAAATATGTGCCGCATATAAGGTGTCGCATCTCAATCCGGCCAACACTATCGGTGAATGTTCTTTTTATAAGCTTATTGTTTTTATATAAGGAAACAGATGCAAAAGGCACTGTTTTTTTTGTGAGGGAATCTAAAAAAACAGCTTTTACCGTAATATGGTTATCGGGCGACTGTGCTCTTAAAGCGGGAAGAAAAATACAGCAGAACATTATGAAGAAAATGTATTTCATATGCTGTTGATTTGATGATCAGAACAAACCAACTGAATCGTTTCATCTCTTCAAAAAATAGTATATCAACAACAGGAATAATAGACATGCGGCATCTTGCCTGCATTACCTGTTAAATTGCAGGTGCATTGGAATTGCAAAGCATTTATATATATTGAACTGCTGACAACTTAGCAATTCGAATTATATTCGTATTTCTATTTCAGGATAGCATGCTAAAATAATTTTTTGAAGACCGATTATTTTAATTGCTTCTAAAATCTATTTGCTTGCTTTCTGCAGGTAAGATAGCAGGTCAATTATCTCCTTATCCGTTAATGTGTTCAATAATCCCTGGGGCATCATGGAAACAGGGGTTACCTCTTTAGACTGAATAGAAGATTTATTGATCACTACATCATTCTGTCCTACCACGCGCATGGTTACCTGGCGTTGATTCTCTCCAACCAGGTTTCCGGAATAAGTTCTCCCATCGCGGGTGGTAATCACTACCATTTTATAAGCATCCTGAATTTCCTCGCTGGGACTTAATATGTTGAAGAGCAGGTAATCAATATTAGACCTGTTTGAACCCGTAAGATCAGGGCCGATTTCGCCTCCCTGTCCATATATGGTATGGCAACTTCCGCAGGTTCTCATAAACAACTTACCGCCATTATTTAGATCGGGGTTTCCTGCAGCCTGGCTGCTTAAAAGATTTTTATATTTGGCATATTCTTTATTATCGCGGGGCTTATCGTCAATAGGTCCCCACACTTCCACAAAGCCGCTTCCCACAACTCTTCGCAACTGCCTGGCTACATTGGCAGATACATCCCTTTTCGGCACTGCATTTTCTTTCAGCGCCCGGGTAAGTATCCACCCATACACCGGACGGGAGGAAAGCGTTTGAATAGCGGAGGATTTTTCCGTCTCATTGAAATTTTTATATTTTTTGATCAGTAGTGATCCGAGATTTTTATCGTCAAAAGCTGCAATGGACTTTATAACGTCTATGCGTAATGGTGGTTCTTCCAGCAGGGCGGGAAGCTCAGGTAATAATTCCTTTCGTTGCTGCGCCGCAAGCGCCTGTAATGCTTTTTTTCTCAGGTCAATCCCTTCATTCTTATTTTTAAGTGTGGCCAATGAACGCTGCGCGGCTTCCGTATCACCGAAGAGCCCGGCAATCTCAGCCGCCAATTGTGCAGTCCGGTCATTTCGTTTTTTTAATACAGCATATACCTGCTGCCACGCGGCTGGTGGTTTGAGATCTGTGCGGCCCTCCATTCCATTCCGCATTCCTTCCAATAAACTACCAAGGGTTTTCGGTTGGGTTGCTATTGTTTTAACCAGGTCGTCCATTGCACCGCCATCCACAGCACGGCGTGCAGTATAACGGGCAATCAATGGAATATTTGATTCAGATGCGATTTGTAGCGCCCGTGCAGGTTCTTCTCCGGCCAATGGTTCAAATCCATACCAGATCATTTTGGGAAGATTGTGGTCACTGATATCTTCTGAATGTTTTACCAGTTCGCCGGCTATCTTCCAGCTTGTGGTTTTTGCAAGCCGTTGCATCGCTGAAGCCAGGTAAAGTCTAACCACAGGAGACTGATCCTTTGCAGCCATTGCAATAAATTGATCAGCAGCTTCGGCAGTAGGTGAGCGGTCTTCACACAATAGTTGTATTGCCCAGGCGCGGATATATTGATCTTTGTCGCCAAGCGCTTTTAAAAGCATACCGGGGTTTAGTCCTTTTGTTATGTGCAGGGTCCACATGGCTTTCAACCGCAGATCAGTATCAGGGTTGGACTGGTAGATTTCACTCAGCAGGCTGTATGCTGCTGCATCTAAGTTTCCTTTAGCAGCCCTGCCCTGCAGTATAACTCTTGCCCGGCGCGCATGCCAGTCGCTCTTACTGGTTTGAAGCGCTGCCAGTTCCTTATCGCTCATTTTGGTGAGGTCCGAATACCTGCCCGGCCAGTTTACGGCTCCCGATTGCTCCGGAACAATCCTGAATATGCGGCCTGTTTCACTATTCAATACCTGTTGTCCGCATATATCGGCATCATGCCAGTCAAGAACATAAAGCCCGCCATCAGGACCAACTTCCATACTAAATCCAACCCACTGTGCATTATTGGCCATCATAAAATCATCACCATGGCTTGCCACAAAACCTGAACCCTGCGGTTCCAGTATGTCGGAAAGAACAGCATGTTCGTGTATATTGGCCATGAATATCCTTCCTTTCTGTGATGCCGGAAATGCATCGGATTGATAAATGCGTGCGCCGCCATGGGCAGACCTATGGCTGTGGTTGGTTATTGTTTTGATATCATCATACACATAGGGGTTAAAATGCTGGCCACCCTGGCGGTGGTAAATGCCTCCGGGAACTACATGCCACATGTGCGGAATTACACAGGCGCTGATAAACAACTGGCCTTTGGCATCATAATCAATTCCCCAGGGGTTACTGAATCCATGGGCAACTACTTCAAATTTATCTTTGGTTGGATGATACCGCCAAACGCCTCCATTGATATCGGTTCCTTCTCCTTCAAGGATATCTTCAGGAAAAGGATCTTTATGTTTGTACAGGCGACCCTTTCCTTTTGGCTTTCTTACTTTCGATGGTGTTGCGAATCCCTGGCAGCCATATAACCATCCGTCAGGCCCCCAATGCAAGCTGTTAAGGGTTTCATGGCGATCGCGTATACCCCATCCTGTTAGACGGACTTCTATGTCTTTTATATCTGCAACATCATCGTGATTGCGATCCGGAACAAAAAGAAGGTTGGGAGGAGCGCCAATAAAAACGCCGTCAAACCCTGCAGCAATGGCCGAGGGGAAGGCTATTCCCTCCATGAACACCTTCCGGGTGTCGGCTGTGCCATCGTGGTTGGTATCTTCCAGGATAAGTATCCGGCTTTCACCTGAATTTGAAAATCCATGTCCTCTCGATTCATAATCCTTATTTTCTGCGATCCACATCCGACCCCTGTCGTCCCAGCAAAAAGCCATAGGCTGGGTCATCAGTGGTTCTGCAGCCCAGGCATTTACCTTATAACCCGCTTTTATCGTCATAGCTTTAACAGCCTCTGCAGGTGTCAGGAATTTAGCCCTGAGCCCTTCCTGCTGCGCAATTTTCCACATCTCCGCACCGGCATAAAGAGGATTCCCGTTGCCGGAAAATGCAACCCACTCTTCATTTAGTTTTACATCATTAAGATCACCCGTGTAAACAATTAATTGGTGGCGGATCACTTCCGTTTCGCCATTTTTTATTTGCCAGTCCCCTTCCCTGGAGCGTGCAGGACCAATGCCCAGTTGACCATCTACACGCCAGGGCTGCGGGTAACCTTTATTTTCGGGATGATCAAATACTGCAATGTGCGCAAGATCATCCCTTCCTTCTACCTGCATACCAACATCCACCCAGGTGGCGTGTTGACCTTCTGCATGCTCATTGCGTTGCCTCGCCCCGTTTATTACTTCCCCTTTGATTCCTTCTTTCCATGGCATCCTTATAAATAATCCGCCATAATCATATTTTCCGATCGTAATATCGGTTTTAGCTTCTCCCCTCCATTCAAGAGTGATCACAAACTTTCCACTGTCATTTCGCATACTCCATTTCTGGGTTTCAGTAAGCATTGCATTGCCCTTCTCATCCAGCATGTCATATACAGTTTGCCATTTCACTTCGCTTCCTTCCTTTTCTGTTATATAGGCTGAAACTTTTTTCCAGTAATCACTGCCAGGGTTATGAAAAAAGTCACGGCCATTAACACGGGTGAAGCCCCAGTAAATACCGGTTTGATGCTTATGATGTGCCGGGCTGTATTCGGTTAGCACCCCTTTGCCATCGGGGGCAGAAAGCGGATGAAGATAGGGACGGAAACCTTCTTTTGCATTTTGTACCAGGACAGGTTTTTTTGAACCTTCCCGAAAAACGGAAATGGCCCCGGATTGTTCATCCTGGCTTACAAAAAGATTACTGCTGCCGGTTGTCGCACTTCCCCCCTCAGATTTTTTATCAGCATCCGCGCAGGCTATAAAATAAAATGCCACTATACTCAGAATGATTTTCCAACACTCTTTTTTCATATTGAATCAATAAAAATTTTATGGTAAATGGAAGGCAATGCATGTATTTTAGCCGGGTATCTTTCATCAGCGCATGTCGCTGCTGTTAAGATACACAATCTCATCCGGATCAAAAGCAACGTCTCCCAACTTCTTTATTCGCCAGGTTGATTGAAGTTTTTAACTTTACTTCATCTAAATACCGGCATTATATGACAACAAAAGAAACCTTCACCCTGCATGGTGAAAATTTGCTTAAAAAAATAAAGGAACTAATAGCTGAAGGAAACATCAGGAAGATCACCATTTCTGATAAATCCGGGAAAGAACTGCTGTCTTTCCCGTTAACGATAGGAGTGGTAGGCGCTTTGCTGGCGCCCGTGTTTGCCGCTATTGGCGCATTGGCGGCTTTAATTGGCGAATGCTCCATTACGGTGGAAAGAGAGGAAGCCAAAGATGAAAACGAGCCCGGGCCTAAAGCTTAGGTTATTGAAAAGGGGTGCAAAAGCACCCCGAGAGTAGTATTATATATATATATATAACCGGCTTGCTGTTATTTAAAAAGTTCTTTAAAATCAGTCTTAAATTCCTGCCATTGCTTATCTGCCTTGTCCAGTGCTTTATCAACGCCTTGTTTGGTTTCTTCCCAGGCTTCTGCCGAACTATTTTTTATTTCTTCTAATTTTTTATCAAGATCAGCACGCGTGGCTTCCAGCTTTTTACGGGCCTCGGCACTTTTCTTATTGCTGTCTTTTTTAAGCGCTTCAATTTTTTCGTCTATTTCTTTTTTGCGGGCATTAATGGTTTCCGATGCTTTTTCTTTTTGTTCTTTGAGGTATGCGCCTGCGGTATCCGCTTTCATCTCAGCTCCTTCCCTGATATCTTCTGCACCTTCTTTTAATTTTTTATCTGCAGCATCATTATTGGTATTGTTGCAAGCCATAAACACCATCGCGGAAAGCAGGAAAAAATATTTTTTCATCATCGTGTTTTTAGTTTAAGAATGAAAGGTTTAAAACTGCTGTTTTCGGAAGACAAACATCGTTCCAAATTAAAAAGAAATTACCGTTTGGCAGAGGGTCGTTGTTTCGTCAGCATGCCTTGGATGAATTATTGTTCATGAAAATGTTGAGCTAATCAAACGAAATCGCATTATCCCCTTTCTTTAAAAGCGTTTTCAATACTTTGGTTCCATAACGGATGCTGTGTGTTCCTGCTTTGTCGGCAGTAACGATAAGCTGCGTTAGTTTACCCGATTGCCAGCTTATAGTTATGGTATAACCACCCCTTGCACGCAGCCCTTTTATATTTCCGCTTGACCAGGAGGAGGGGAGTGCCGGTAGTATCTGTATCTCATCGTTTTGTGATTGCAATAGCATTTCGGCGATCCCCGCTGCACCGCCAAAATTACCGTCAATCTGAAAAGGCGGATGTGTACTTAACAGGCTGATCAGGGTACTGTTTTGGAGCAATGACTGCACCTGTTCACCGCATTTTTCACCATCCTGTAAACGGGCATAAAAGTTAATGATCCAGGCCTTGCTCCATCCCGTATGTCCGCCACCGTTAGCCAGCCGGCGTTCAATCGTTTTTTTAGCGGCGGTATATAAGTCTGGCGTTTGCGGCGATATAAGGTTCAGGGGATATAGTCCGAGCAAATGCGACATATGGCGGTGACCAGGTTCTGTTTCTTCAAAGTCTTCTATCCATTCCTGTATGGTACCGTTAGCGCCAATTTTAATGGGAGGAAGCTGCTGTTGTGCTGCTTTTACCTTATTCACGAGGTCGGCATCAGCATGCAGCAGCGTGGCGGCATTAACAAAATTATTGAACAGGCCGTGAATGATCTCTATATCTATAGTGCTGGCATAGCACAATTGTGAACTTTCTTTGCGGTTGGTGCCGGGTATAAAAAAAGAGTTTTCAGGCGAGTGGGAAGGATTGGTGACCAAATAACCCTTTGGAGACCGGATTAAGAAATCCAGTACAAATGCTACGGATCCTTTTATAACCGGGTAAGCAGTATTGCGCAGGTAATTTGTATCGCCAGTAAATTCGTAATGGCGGTACAGCGGAAATGTCATCCACGGGCCGGCCATGGGCGATACCCCCCAAACGCCGTCTGCTACACCGGTTCTGCCAAATGCATCGGTTAAATGATGCAGCGTCCATCCTTTGGCATCATACATCTCTTTGGCTGTAACCCCGCCGGGAACAGTAAGCTTTTCCATAAAATGCGCAAGGGGTATAGTGGTTTCAGAAAGATTACCGGTTTCCGCTGGCCAATAATTCATTTGCAGGTTAATATTGGTATGAAAGTCGGCATTCCAGGGCGCATTATACGCTTCATTCCAGATGCCCTGTAAATTTGCGGGCAGCCTTCCGGGCTTGCGCGATGAACCCATTAGCAGGTAACGGCCGTACTGGTAGTACAGTACAATAAGACCATGATCTGTTGTGCCGGACTTTACACGTTCCAGTCGTTCATTGGTGGGTATTGTCTTCAGTGCATTTTCATCTTCACCCAGCGTAAAGCTTACGCGGTCAAAAAATGACCGGTGATCTTTTACATGTACTTGTTTTAAAGTGGCGGCAGAAAGGCCGGCAGCCTTATTGATTTTTGTTTTGCAAACAGCCAATGGATCAATGGCAGCATCAAAATTTAATTTATCAAAATTATAATCAGTAGCACCCGTTACCAGCAGCACAATATTTTTTGCTGACTTTACCCGGTAGCCTGCAGATGAATCGGTTACCAGTGAACTCGTTTTCCCGTCAGTATGGATGATCTTCATAGTGCCTGAGAAACGCATGTGCTTTCCGCCCGGGCCTGCAAGGGAATCCTCTTCGTCTTCAATTTGCCCGCTGAACCAGGCCATATTTTCTTCACTTTTATATTCATGCGTATCCTGCTCACGCGAAAGGAAAAATTCCGTATCAAAAGGGCGGGTAGCGCTAATACTTACTACGATAACATCCTGCGGGGCAGAAGCATATACCTCCTGTACTATTTTATTGCCATCCACTATATATTCCGTTGCCGCTATGCCTGTATTAAGGGTTAAGGATCTTTTATATTGCTGCACTTTTTCTTTCCAGGCATAGTTAATAAAGAGGTTGCCCAGGGGTTGGTAAGAACGCACCCTTGGTGGTGTGCCTACAAGGTATTGGGTTGAAAGATCGAGCGCATCTTTATACGCTCCTTTAAATAAAGCCGCTTGTATTTGTGGCAAATGCGCTGATGCCCGGGGATTGTTGTTATTGATTTTACTTCCGGCCCACACGCTTTCTTCATTCAGTTGAATGCGCTCATGATCATATTTTCCAAATACCATGGCCCCTAAACGGCCATTGCCAATGGGCAGGGCATCTGTCCATTGTTTTGCCGGGCTGTTGTACCATAATTGCAGATCTTGCTGGGCTATACCGGGGAGTTGAGAGAAAAGCGCTGCAAAAATCAATAATTTTTTGAATGACATGTACATGATTTTAAAGGAGGTGAGCTATTCCTGTTGGTAAATATTTTAAGGAACAATATAATGAATTAATCAAACTACAGTATGGACGCCTGTAATAATAAAAGACCGCGGGATTGAAAAGCCGGTTTGCTTATTAAAATGTGGAAGAACTATTGACTAAGAAGTGGAAATACAGTGCGAATCCCAATACCGTATTGAAAATGGTAAGAAATAACCAGGCAGATAAATAGTTCCGTACCTGGTTACTGTAAAATGGAAGGATAATGTATTAACGTTACGTGAATTTTAGGAACAGGATGTATTTTGCTGATCAAAGTTTTAACAGTTGAATCAATTCACTTTTTTTCTCAGCTCCCAGCCTGCCATGATAGCTGCCGGTAATAGTAGTGCTGCCTGCATCTCTTATACCGCGTGAAGCGATGCACAAATGTTCGGCTTCAATAATAACAGCCACATCTTCTGTATGAAGCCTGGCTTTTAAAAAATCAGCGATTTCCGTAGTCAGGCGTTCCTGTACCTGTGGACGCCGGGAAAAATAATTGACCACCCTGTTGAGTTTAGATAATCCTGCTATTTTACCATTGGCAATATAGGCCACATGTGCCTTGCCAATGATTGGCACAAAATGATGTTCGCAATAGGAATATACCGGAATATTTTTTTCCAGTATGATCTCATTGTAGTTGTATTTTTTTTCAAAAAGGGTAACCTGCGGTTCATTTGCAGGGTCAAGGCCGCTGAATATTTCTTTTACATACATTTTGGCTACCCTGCCGGGTGTATCTTTCAAACTGTCATCGTCCATATCAAGTCCCAGTAAGCGCATGATCTTTTCAAAATGCTGTGCAATAAGTTTTATTTTGCTGTTTGCAGACAGATTTTGTGTCGAAATAACCTGCTCAAGCATATCTTCCATTTCCATTATTTGTGTTTTTGGCTTTTGATGATAGTGAGTTGCGACAGGGTATATGCGCCAATGGCCATTACCAGGTCGCGAACTGCTACATCAAAATATTGCCCGCTGATAATGAGTTGTAATGCAATGCAAATCAACCATATCATTACTATATAAGCGCCTTTAAGCGGGTTAACCAGTACGATGATCCCTGCAATAATTTCTATAATTCCCACTATTTTCATAAACAACATCGGATCTACCGGCAGCATGCTGGCATTGCGGCCTAAGTAATCCGCCCAGTTTGTGAGCAGATTGGTAAATTTGTCTAACCCCGCAACCACAGGCACGATGCCATACGTAATTTTTAATGTGTTTTGTAATTGATTGATCGTTGACATAATAATGTTTTTGTATACAGGTTAGATTCATAAGTGACGAAAGGGTTACAAAAATATTTTTGATAAAAATTGTAACGTTTTATTGTTTGCGTAATCTAATAAGCAAATGAATCATCAAGCCACTTTGCCGCCAGCCCAACTTTCCGATACGGAACTGGTAGACAGGATACTTGCCGGGGAGAAGCAATTTTTTGAATGGATCATGCGACGCTATAATCAACGCCTTTTTCGCGTGGGGGTAGCCATACTGGGCAATGATACGGAAGTAGAAGACGCTATGCAAAACGCATACATAAAAGCGTATCAGCATTTGAATAAGTTTGAGCAAAGAGCCTCATTAAGCACCTGGCTTGTAAAAATATTAATGAATGAATGCCTGGCGCAGAAAAATAAAAAAGCACGTTTCAAGCTCACAAATATTGAATATCATCCCGAAAATATGGGCAGTATGAAAACTCCCTCTAATATTTTAATGAACAAGGAGATGGGTATTGCGCTGGAAACGGCTATTGCGCAGCTTCCCGAAAAATACCGTCTTGTGTTTATGCTGAGGGAAATTGAAGAACTGCCTGTAAAGGAAACCGGGAATATACTTGGCATTGAGGAAGCGAACGTAAAAGTGCGCCTCAACCGTGCCAAAGCCATGCTGCGTCAAAACCTGGGCAATGGAATTAAAGAACATGTATACGCTTTTCACCTTACCCGTTGCGACCGCCTGGTAAACCACGTGCTGAATTGCATAGTGTAGCCTGTAATAATGTACGCTGTACTAAGCATAAAATACTCAATCAATTAAATTATTCTTCACTGCAAAAAATACAAGGCCGGCGGTATTTTTAACGTTGTATCTTTCCATCATCCTGTCTTTAATGGCTTCTACTGTACGGGGGCTGATCTCCATTTTTTGTGCGATTTCAGTGGCTGTAAACTCCATACACAATAGCCGCAGCACTTCTCTTTCTTTGTCGCTTATTACCACTTCATTGGTTAATGAAGGGATGGATTTCGTGCGGGCATGCGATTTTTTTAGCAATACCTTATTCACGAAATTGTTCAGGTAATAGCCCCGGGCCATTACTTCCACAATGGCTTTTTTAATTTCAGCCGGGTCGGCACTTTTGAGCAGGTAACCATTGGCGCCATTTTCCATAAGATGAGATACAAATCTTTCATCTTCATACATGGTAAGCACAATTACATGAAGGTTGGGATACTGTTTGCTTATTGTTTTCGTTGCCTCTATGCCGTCTTTAACCGGCATGCGCAGGTCCATGAGTACAACATCCGGTTCTGCCGCGGGCAAACCCATTAGCAGTTCCTCACCGTTTTCGGCCTCCAGTACAAATTTGATATTGGTATACTGCCGTAAGGAAAGGATCACACCTTTTCGGAATATTTTATGATCATCAGCAATAGCAACTTTAATGATACTCATGACTTAGCTTGGTTTTAACGATAAAGGATGAACTTTTTTACGTAATCATTTCATATTCCTCCACAGGAACTTCCAGGGTAACTTTATAATAGGTTTGCGACATATCTTTCTCAAAATCAATCTTGGCCTGCAATACCCGTGCCCTGCTTTGAATATTCTTTAGACCAAGACCCAGGGCGCTTTTGTTAAGCCTTTCTACATCTGCCTGTGTAATACCTCTTCCATCATGATGCAAACGAATGAAAAATTTGTCGGCATTATAATTTTGTGTGACATGGATAAAACTGGCATTACTGTGTTTTAAAATATTGTTTACCAGTTCCTGTATAACCCTAAACACCAGCAATTCCTGCTCTGGTCTTAGCCTTTGCCGGTAATCATGAAACCTGCTGCTGGCATTCATGCTGCCCGAGCCGGTGATCTTTTGGAACAAATCATTTACAGCAGACTCCAGTCCAAAGTTTTTTAAGGTGGGCGGCATCAGGCTGTGTGAAATGTTACGGATAAGCTGTATGGTATCATCAATGATCTGTTTGGCATTGTAAATGGCCTGTAACTGGGTATTAATGTCCTGTTTCACCAGGTTTTCATTTAAATACAAGCGGGCTGTAGCCAGTAAGGGCCCGGCATCATCATGCAAATCGGCGGCTATTCTTTGCCGCTCTTCTTCCTGCCACCTGATAGAAGCATTCAACAGTATTTTTTGCTGTTCTTCTTCCATTTCCTTCAACTGCAACTGGTACCGGATCACCCTGCGCTGGTGAAAGATAATAAAAAGCACCAACCCTATGGCAAGAGCCAGCATCCCCATAGTGCCAAAAAACAGCACACCGGAGATATTCAGCGGGTTGGATTGATTTTTTATCTGTAGGAGTATCATTGGTTCATCAACGTGAGTTTAGGGACAAAATTATTTTACTTTTTTTTATTCATTGTATAAGAAGATTTAACGGTCTTGTCGCTAATAAGCATGGCAGCACCAAACAGAAAATTTTTTATAACGTAAAGTGTTGAATGAATTAACTTATATTCCTGATTAAAATCCGGTTTATTTATATAATTCTGAGCATAAATAAATGGGAAAAAAGTACCTGCCGAATAAATAATAATTGCTACAACTACCCAAAACGCAGGTGAGGAGTATAAAAAAAGCGAGGTGGGGTCCTTTACCCTTTCAAAAAGATAGAAAATACAATAGAAAAAAAATAGCATTGCGGTAATGCCTGATGGAACAGAATCAAAAGAATTATTTGAAAAGGTGATCAGGGAGTAAATCAGGTATACAGCCATTAAAACTGATATAATGAGCATTCCTTTTTTAAAAATCCTGGATTCAATTATCCTGAAAAAAAATAAAGAGAATAATGAAAATTCAACAATAGTGGTTATTCGGCCAATTAAAAAGGAATATTGCCATAATTGCCTGTTGGATAAAATGAAGAAATTGACAAAAATGCTATATATAGCAATGAAAAAGACCACCCTTAACCCAATATTTTTTTTTGACTTTGCAAAGAAAATAAAGAGGATTAAGGGTAGCAGATCGGATAGAATAGCGATATTTCGCAGAACAGTTGTTATAATGGTATGTTTTTCCAAATATAACAACTATAGGGGGAAATTAAAAACTCCATTCAAACCAGCCTTCTCCTGGTTCAGGAGGTAAAAACTTATTAGCTACCATGCCGATTTCTTTAGACAGCGTGCCATTATCATTTACAACAGTATATTCCAGGATGGCTTTACCGCGGTTATCAACCCCTACAAAAACATAGGTTTGTTCGCTTTTGGCGTTAAGGGCTTTATACATGTTTATACCTATGCAATCGGGCTGTGCAAGTATTTTTTCAATAATATTACGTCCAACAAAATGGCAACTGTTTTCGCCAAAGCTGTCGTAATAGTCTTTTACCATTTTGGCTCCCATTTCAAAGCCGATGTGTTCGCCAATGTTTTCGTGTAAGCGTTGGTTTTGTTGTACAAGTACATCATTTTTTGTCATAGTTGTAAAGTTTTGTGGTTTAAGAAAAATAAGGATTGATGTATGTCAAAAATGAACGCTAACGAGCAGATTCCCAAGGGTCTGGAAAATGTTAATAACTAATTTTTATCCTGAAATATAGGTGGGGATTGAATTTGACGGAGAAACACGAATCTGTTTTCTGGGAAAATAAGGTAATTTTACTTTTGTAAATTAGTATTTTTACTATATTTTTAGACGTAAAATTTCCATTTTTGGGGAATGCAACTTCTTACAACCTGCTTTTGAGAATCAGGAAACAAGAAGATTTACTTCTGTAAGGGAATGTTTAATTGGTAAGGAGTAAAAGAAAATAAAAATAAAAAAACCAGTTTAAAATTAGGTTAATGGATTTAAAACGGGGCCTTATATAATTTGTTTAAAAAAAATGAAAGTTGATTGGACATTGGATTTTGCGTTTGGTTCTTCACAGACATTGGAATAAATTATTGGACGGTTTCAGGACATTGGATTCATTTGAGGTTGCTGAATCCCCGCCAATCAACTTCAAAACAAATGTAAGACAGCCTCTTTTCTTTTACAAGAGCAGTTTTGCTCTTTTTGTTTCTTTCGGTAAATACTTAATGATTGATTGTTATACTTGGGCTGTGCACGTGGAATAAATTAGGACACCCGTATTTTAACTAAGTGCAATTACTATAGTATAGTTCTTGTGATTTACGAAGTTTGCAAGTAATTTAATTCAGTATCAGGCGTTAATAAAAAGTAACTTATACCAATTTAATATCCCATGGCGATAACCAACAATTATGAGATTAAAGTAGCTATTGCTGATGATCATAAAATTTTCAGGGATGGTATAAAAATGGCCATGGGCGGTAAGAATTATCTTAAGATAATTTGGGAAGCGGAAAATGGAAAGGATCTGATGCACAAAATGAAAATTAAAATGCCGGATGTGCTGCTGATGGACATCCGAATGCCCGAAATGGATGGGGTAAACGCCATTTCACTGATCAGAAAGGAGTATGAAGTTGTAAAGATTATTGTGCTTACCATGTACGATGACCAGGAAATGATCTCTAAAATGATGGAAATGGGAGCCAATGCCTATCTCACCAAAACTACCGACCCTGAAGAAATATATAACGCCATATTAACCTGCATGAATGATGATTTTTACTTTAATGATCTTGTAAACAAAGCTGTTTTATTAAAGCTTCAGCATAAAAAGCAGGTAAAGCAGTATTATCCCAATCCTGTTAAATTCAATGAAAAAGAGTTAAAAATATTGAAATTGATCTCAGAAGATAAAACAACAGAGGAAATATCGAAAGAAGTATATCTCAGTCCGCGTACCATTGAAACTGTAAGACAAAACATGAAAACCAAGGTGGGTGCTAAAACCATAGCCGGGTTGGTCATGTATGGAATGCGTAACAGGTTGATTGATTGATACTTGAGGAAATACAAATTTTGGGGAGGGAAGGGATGAGTAAATTTACGGTAAGTTTAATTGAGTACTTATACAATAGTAGTTTTCCTTTTTTGTTATAAAATTGCACATATACTTAAACCTGCACCTTAAAGAAAGAAAGTAAAAGAAATATTTGAATGAAAATCCAGGATTCCGAAGCCAGCCTTAAAGTAATTATAGCCGATGATCATGTTTTGTTCAGGGCCGGCGTAAAAACAGCACTAAGCCTTAAAAAAGACATCCGTATAATAGGTGAGGCAGATAATGGCCAGCAGTTATTGCATCTTCTCAAACATCTTCAACCCGATGTTATTTTGCTGGATATTCAAATGCCGATAATGGATGGTATTACCGCACTTCCGGAAATAAAAAAATTATATCCCGAAATCAGGATTATCATGCTAACCATGCATAATGATCATTCTATGATTTCCAGGCTAATGGAATTGGGTGCCAACGCCTACCTTACCAAAAATTCGGATTCTGAAGTCATTTACGAGGCTATTAAAACCTGTTATACCAACGAATATTATTTTAATGATCTCACCAATAAAGCGCTTCTTGACGGGCTGCGTACCAAGCGTAATGCAGATACTTTTGCTCCTGCAGAAATAAAATTAAGCGACAAGGAAAAGCACATATTAAAGTTAATGTGCGAGGAAAAAAGTACGAAAGAGATCGCTGATATGGTAGATCTCAGTCCGCGTACAGTTGAAGCAATAAGAGATAAGCTCAAATCTAAAACGGGCGTAAAATCAATGGCCGGACTGGTAATATATGCTATTAAGTCTGGTATCATTGAGAATAAGTAATTTTATCTTTTTTTGGATACTTACTTAATTGCTTTGTAGTATGCCTGGTTATTTTGTTCATAATGGTCAGCTTTTCCGGGAAGGGAAAGCCGTTATTTCCCCTGATAACCGTTCTTTCAGGTACGGCGATGGGCTATTTGAAACCATACGCATCATTAACGGTAATATCCTGCTGAAGGAATTACATTTCGAAAGATTATTGCGGGGCATGAAGTTGCTGCAATTTGATATTCCTGAATTTTTTACCGCAGCTCAGCTTGAAGAGGATATTATATCGCTGTGCACAAAGAACAGGATAGAAAAAGCCGCTGTTATACGACTGGTGGTATTTCGCAGTGATGGCGGAATATACGACCTGGAAGATATGCGCCCCAATTATATTATACAGGGGATGGCTTTGCAACGATATCCGGCAGTGCCCGATGACAATGGCGGGCTTGTTGTGGATGTGTATCCCGATGCATCAAAGGCATGCAATATTTTTTCTGAGGTTAAGTCTAATAATTTTTTGCTGTATGTGATGGGTGCAATGTACGCACGGCAAAAAGGATTGGGCGATTGCTTTATTCTGAACCAGTACGGGCGGATAGCTGATGCTACCGTGGCTAATATTTTTTGGATTAAGAACGAGCAAATACATACACCTCCGTTATCGGAAGGGGGTATAGCGGGTGTTACCCGTAAATTTTTGCTGCAAAAACTTCCAGGTGCTGGTTATACGGTAAATGAAAAAGCATTAAAGGTGGATGATATTTTATCGGCCGATGAAATATTTCTCACAAATGCAGTGAGGGGCATCCGCATCGTGGGTAAATTCAGAGATCAAAGCTATTCATCCACCATCACCAAAGAAGTTCGTCGCCTGCTGATGGATGAATGGACCTGAGACCGGTTATTCAATTTGTTGTGGATTCCGCACTGCGGCAACCGTGTAGCTTTTGTATTCTTTTATCCAGTGCCATAAGCCAAATGCAGCAATTAAAGTAAATATAAAATACTCCACACTGTAAAACTTTACTCCTTTTATAAAATAAAGGCAGGCGGCCACCATATCCACCAGTATCCATATTATCCAGCATTCGATCTTTTTCTGTATCATGTAAAAAGTGGTTACAATACTCATTACTGTAATAAATGAATCAACATATGGATATGCACTGGGTAAGGCAAAAGCAGTGGGAAACCAATGATGCAGGTTGCTGGCTAAACTTCCCAGGATAAAAGTGCCGGCAATGCCCACAATTACTGTTAACAGGATCTGACCCTTTTTCATATAGCTCACTTTCAGTTCCTGCTTCCGGTCTTCTTCTCCCGGTTTGGGGTTATCCCAGCGCCACCACCCCAGGATATTGGTTACAAAAAAAAAGGCTTGTAAAAACATATCGGGGTAAAGCTGTACCTGGTAATAAAGCAAAAAGGCCAAAACAACATTAACAATGCCAACCGGCCAGCTCCAGATATTGGCCTTTGCCGAAAGCCACACTGCAAGCAAACCAAATGCCACTCCAAAAAATTCTATATAGCTCATGGAATAGCCGAGCACCTTAAAAAATTCGGTGTTAACATTAAAGAGATGGTTCACGCGCAGTAATATTTTATAGGTGGTTAGATTTTTATAAAGATATCATTCACTCCTGTTGATACATTCTTTCCCTGTTCGTATATTTCAATGAATCGCTCCACGGCCATCCTGCCGTTTGCTCCCAAATCCAAAGAATAATCATTTACATACAGGTCAATATGCTGTCGCATGATGGCTTCCTCCATTTCCTGTGCATGTTGAATAACATAAGGGGGCAGTAAAGGATAATTATTGAATGCATACTCAATACTTTTTCGGATCAATGTGTTGATCTTTACCTGTAATGCCGGGCTAAAATTTCTGCGCATAACAATGCCGCCTAACGGAATGGGATAACCGGTTTGTTTCTCCCAGTATTCACCCAGGTCCATTAGCTTTATCAACCCCTTTTTTTGATAGGTAAAGCGATTCTCATGAATAATTACACCGGCTGTTTTGCCTGCCGGATGAGGGCTGTTCAGGACGAAGTCTTCAATTTCACTGAAAACCTTAAATATTTTTTTCTTTGCATTGGGAAAGGCCAATGAAAAAAGCAAATGAGCTGTAGTGTTTTCTCCCGGGATAGCTATTGTATAATCATTTATGTTGGGATAATCTTTACCGGGTGCGGCAGGCTGAGCGGATATTAATAGCGGCCCAACGCCCTTTCCAAGTGCGCCGCCGCTTTGCAGTACCCTATAATGTTGCAGCATCAGGGGCAATGCGCCATAGCTTACCTTGGTCAAATCCAATTTGCCTTCCATTGCCCACCGGTTAAGGGTTTGTACATCTTCCAGCAGTACCTCAAAATTCAGCCCTTCTGTATCAATTTTGTGATTGACCAATGCATCAAAAATAAAGGTATCGTTGGGACATGGAGAAAATCCAAGTGTAAGTTTCATCTGTAGTGTGGTCTTAAATTAACTTTTGCTCAGCTCAGGAGCTGATGTATCAATAAAATCAGTTCGCGGTTTAAATGATCAACAGCTTCTTCCATCCGCCACTTTGTTTTATCTCTTTCGCCAACAAAATTGGAAACGGATCTTAACTGGATAAACGGAATGGCCTCCTGCAGGCAAACATAATGCAAAGCGGCGCCTTCCATAGATTCAATCATCACACCATACTTTTCTATAAGTTGCTGCATCCTTGTGGCATCTGTGGTTATTTCATTAATGCTTACGCCTCTTACCGCGGGCAGTTTTATTTTTTCCAATACCTGCCGGTGGGGGTTTACCAGCATTTTTCCTGAGAAAGGGAATATATTTTCTTCTGCCAGGTTCAGATCAAAAATATCATTGAAGCCGTTGTCTTCTTCTACTCCCAGATCCCCCATTACTTCTTCGCGGATAATAACAACAGAACCCGGCGGATAAAAGGGATGCAGGCTGCCGCCAATGCCTGCCTGGATAACGATGTTGGGTTTGGTTTTACTTAGATGCTTGGTAAGCGTATATGCGGTATTCAACAAACCCGCGCCTGTTATCAGGATACTGGTATTACAGTTTTTGCGGTAATACATTTTTTCGGCGAGATATTCCCTGGTGATTTGAATTTCGCCCGGGGTAGCCGCTGTTAGCAGGATATTCATTATGCAAATGTCTGCATTTCAGTAATGCAATATGAGCATAATGCGGAGTTTTTACCGGGCTTGCCTGCTATGTCCTAACTTTGCCAAAATTTTTGAAGCTATGGTGTATCTCACCCGTGTGGAGCATTTTAATGCGGCTCATAAGTTATTTAATCCTGCCTGGAGCAGGCAAAAGAATGAAGATGTATTTGGTAAATGCGCTAATGAGAACTGGCATGGCCATAATTATGAATTATATGTAACCATTAAGGGGCAGCCCGACCCTGAAACCGGCTTTGTGCTTGATGTTAAAAAATTAAGCGAAATCATTAAAGAGCAGGTACTGGAAAAATTAGATCATCTTAACCTGAATGTGGATGTAGATTTTATGCA
Organism: Agriterribacter humi; assembly: GCF_009192765.1. GTDB lineage: Bacteria > Bacteroidota > Bacteroidia > Chitinophagales > Chitinophagaceae > Agriterribacter > Agriterribacter humi. The sequence goes on from NZ_VOHQ01000007.1 coordinate 256,684, forward strand.
GGGTAAAATGTGTTCAACCGAAAACCTGGCAATAGCCATATGGGAACAGTTAGAACAATTTCTTCCGGAAAGTGTACAATTGCATTGCGTTAAATTGTATGAAACCCCACGGATATTTGTAGAATACTATGGAAAATAAATGTATATGAATAAAAAAAAAGTAGCGGTATTCCGGAAAGAGCATTTTAATGCAGCTCACCGTTTGTATAATCCTGATTGGGATGATGCGACCAATTTCCGGATATTTGGCAAATGCAGTAACCCGCATTATCACGGCCATAATTATGAGCTGGAAGTAAAGGTAACCGGGGAACCGCAGGCAGATACGGGATTTGTGATGGATATGAAAGTGCTTTCTGACCTTATTCAGCAATACGTAGTGGAACGCTTCGATCACAAAAATCTGAATCTTGATACCGTTGAATTCAAAAACCTTAACCCCACCGCAGAAAATATTGCGGTGGTGATCTATGACCTGTTGCGGCCTCATGTTAACGAAAAGCAGGACCTTCGGATAAGGTTATATGAAACACCACGGAATTTTGTTGAATACCCTGCGTGAGCTTCAATGTATTTTTGATTGAAATTTTTAAATTAAGATATGGGATATAAAAAGGTTGAGCAGTACGATGAAGAATCTACTTCATTATTGACAGAAAATTACAAAAGAACATTGGCATTATTGGGAGAGAACCCGCAAAGAGAAGGATTGTTAAAAACACCCGAGCGCATGGCAAAAGCCATACAATACCTTACACAGGGCTATAGCATGAACGCTGAGCATATTCTTAATTCTGCCAAGTTTCATGAGCCGATCAGCGAAATGATCATAGTAAAGGATATTGAAATATACAGCATGTGCGAACATCATATGCTGCCTTTTTTTGGTAAAGCGCATGTTGCCTATATACCCAATGGCTGGATAACCGGACTGAGTAAAATTGCAAGGGTTGTAGATGTATATGCCCGCCGCCTGCAGGTGCAGGAAAGACTGACTACACAAATTCTGGATGCTATTAAAACCGCCCTGCAGCCTTTGGGCGTGGCCGTGGTTATTGAAGCTTCTCATTTGTGCATGATGATGAGAGGGGTTCAAAAACAAAATTCTGTAACCACCACATCGGCATTTTTTGGTGAGTTCGAAAAAAACGAAACCCGCAGCGAATTCATCAGGCTGATAGGTTCAACGCTGCATTAAATCTGCATTTTGGTAAATTATAAACCAGGAACTTTCTTGTGATGCACCTCAGTATCCCCGATTTCAAATCCATTATGAAGCAGCTTGTAATTTTTTGTAACATTATTGTGCTGAGTATTTCTTTTGCAAAAGCGCAGGACAATGAAGTGTATATATTTTCTTATTTTAAACACAATGGAGAAGACGGCTTACACCTTGCATATAGCAAAGACGGATACCGGTTTACCGCGCTCAGCAAGGACAGTTCCTTTTTAAGGCCCCGGGTGAGTAAAGATAAACTCATGCGCGACCCCTGTATTATACGCGGGGCAGACGGGTTGTTTCATATGGTATGGACGGTAAGTTGGGGTGACAAGGGGATTGGTTATGCCTCATCGCCCGACCTGCTGCATTGGAGTGAACAGCGGTACCTGCCTGTAATGCAGCCCGAACCCGGTGCGCTCAATTGCTGGGCGCCCGAAATTACCTATGATGCAAAGCATAAGCAATACATGATTTATTGGGCAAGCACTGTACCCGGTCGTTTTGCGGCAACCGATTCTTCCGGCGATGAAAACTATAATCATCGCATATACTACACAACTACAAAAGATTTTATTGAGTTTTCTCCTTCAAAAATATTATACGATAAAGGGTTTAATGTAATTGATGCTACTGTTCAGCAGAGCGGCAAAAAGTATATCATGTTTTTGAAAGATGAAACAAAAAGACCCACACCGCAAAAAAATATCCGTATAGCCCTGAGTAATAAGATCAGTTCGGGGTATAGCGCTCCATCAAAATCCATTACAGGTAATTATTGGGCAGAGGGGCCAACCGCTGTAAAAATTAAGGGGCAATGGATCGTGTATTTTGATAAGTATACCCACCACCGGTATGGAGCTGTTATTTCATCCAACCTGGAGCATTGGACCGATATTTCCGATAAGATCTCTTTTCCGGAAGGCGCAAGGCACGGAACGGTATTTGTTATTACGCAAAAAGAATTCGAATCTTTTTTTGTCCGGTAATTTTATATTATCCGACACCCAATAAGTTCAGTATAGTTTACAAAATCCCTTTATTTTTGGAAGGTCAAACCGATACAATTATTACCGCCGGTTAAAACCTGTAAAATATTTACCAATGAAGCATGCTTATGTATTTCCCGGACAGGGGTCGCAGTTTGCGGGAATGGGGAAAGAATTATACGAAACAAATGCCACTGCAAAAACATTATTTGAAAGCGCCAACGATATAGCCGGCTTTCGCATTTCAGACATCATGTTCAATGGCACCGATGAAGATCTGAAGCAAACCAAAGTAACCCAGCCTGCGGTATTTCTGCATTCGGTTGTACTGTTTAAAACATTAGGGAACATTAGGCCGGATATGGTTGCCGGTCATTCGCTGGGCGAGTTTTCGGCATTGGTGGCCAATAAAACCCTGTCGTTTGAAGATGGGTTGAAACTGGTTATCGTTCGTGCACAGTCTATGCAAAAAGCATGTGAACTGCAGCCTTCGGCAATGGCGGCGGTGCTGGCCTTAGATGATGCCAGGGTAGAGGAGGTATGTGCCCTGATACAGCAGGAGACCGGCGAAATTGTTGTGCCGGCCAATTACAACTGCCCCGGACAAGTGGTAATAAGCGGATCGGTTAAAGGAATTGAAATAGCCTGCCAGCGCATGAAAGAAGCCGGGGCTAAAAGAGCATTGCCCCTGCCTGTAGGCGGCGCATTTCACTCCCCCTTAATGGAGCCGGCCAAAGCAGAACTTGCCGCGGCTGTTGAGGCTACGGTTTTTAATAACCCCTCCTGCCCGGTATACCAGAATGTAACCGGTTTGCCGGTAACAGACCCGGCAGTAATTAAAAGAAATCTCGTAGATCAACTAACCGGCGCCGTTAGGTGGACGCAGAGCGTACTGAAAATGATAGCCGATGACGCTACGGAGTTTACCGAAGTAGGGCCCGGGAAAGTATTGCAGGGATTGATTGTAAAAATTGATAAATCGGCAGTAGTAAATGGACAAAGCTAAGCCATAGTACCTTTGCGCAGGAACTGAACAACAGTATATAAATTGTAGCGCATGGCAAAGATCAAATTAAGCATACTCGATCAATCGGTTATTCATCATAATGGAAACGCCAGGCGGGCAATTGACGAAACCATCGCTACAGCAAAATTGGCCGATCAATTGGGCTATACCCGGTTTTGGGTTTCGGAACATCACAACTCCACTTTTATAGCGGGCACCGCCCCCGAAGTGCTGATGGTTAAGCTGGCCGATGAAACAAAGCATATCCGCATTGGCTCGGGAGGAATTATGCTGCCTAACCACAGTGCTTTTAAAGTTGCAGAAAACTTTCGGATGCTGGAAACGCTGTTTCCCGGTCGTATTGACCTTGGTATGGGAAGAGCCCCGGGCGGCGACCGCATTACCGCGTCCATTCTTAATCCATCCAACGATTTTAGCGAGGAAAGCTATTTGCGTCAACTGGAGCATTTACAACATTTTTTCAGGGATACGGCCGGAACACAACACGGTCCTGTAATTGCCGGTCCGCAGGCTCCGGGTGTGCCACTGCAATGGATACTCAGTTCAAGCGGTGGAAGCAGTTTAATTGCGGCAAAGTTTGGTATGGGGCTGGCAGTTGCCCGTTTTATTAACGGACTGGCACAGCCGGATGTGGTGGAAACCTATCGTAAAAACTTTGTTCCCTCTTCGCAATTTGAAAAGCCTCATGCGGTTTTATCTATCGCCGTACTTTGCGGTGAAACGGAAGAAACCGCCGCTCAAATGCGCAAATACCTTAATTATATTCATCTTCAGTTTGAGAAAGGTAATTATCAGAGCTTCGGTGATTATAACTCCATTAAAGAGTATGAATTTTCACCGGCAGAGCTGGAACGCATCGGCTATAACAGCGGCAGGGTGGTTTCGGGAACGAAAGAACGGGTAAAATCGCAATTAACCAGACTGGCAAATGATTTTGAAGTAGATGAAATTGTTGTAACTACCATTACAGATAATGCAGCCGACAGGCGGCGATCTTTTGAGCTGCTGGCGGAGGCTTTTGAACTTGAAGGAAAAAAAAGTAATTGAAAATATAGTTGAATAGTATTCGAGATGGCAGTTTGAGCCAGGGTTATTGTAAAAATGCCTCGAGGAGCCGGTTTAGGCTATTCTCCCTGCCCCGGATCCCGCAACCTGTCTACTTTTTTATTCAAATCCCGCAACTGCAAATCAATATGAGTTAAACGGCCATAAACAGCCCACATTGGTACGGAATCATCCTCTTTTACCAGGCTCAATTCGTCTTCCGTGTTGAAAGTTGATTCTTTTGATGTAGGCACACTGCTATCCGCATTATCGGTTTTGAGCCTGCCCTCTACTTCACTTAGACTGCTATTTTCAAAATCGAATAGGAGAAGATCATCTATAGAAACCCTAAGAACATTTGATAATTTTATAAGAATGTCAACATTGGGACGACTTCTGGCATTTTCATAATTGGACAGCACATTTTCCTTAAGACCGCATTCGGCTTCTATTTCAGCCTGGGTAAGCTTTCTTTTCTGGCGTAGAAATCTAATATTATTAGCAAGATGATTCATTTGTGTCAAAATTTTTTTTAAAAAAACAAAATAATATCTTGAAAGTTAAATTTTCTTTTACTATCTTGCGTACACAACAAGCGCAAAAGGAAATTATAGCCAAATATAGATATGAAATATATTCTTTTTTAAGAACAACTTTTAGTATCAATAAAGAAAACTAATTATTCATCTTCTAAAAATAAAAATTATGAAGCACTTTCACAACCTATACGGAGATGTACACAATAATGACCTTTTCCCGGAATCTTCCCAAAACAGTGAATCATATCATCTTAACCAGGAGCCTGTTGCATCGGATGGATAAGCAGGCAAACGGGCATACTGCTGCTGTTCATGCCAGCCTTTAACCTGTTTGAGACTTACTGGCATCCACCGTTGAACACGTAGCGTATTTTTCTGATCCTGTATCGCATTGATGATACGGCTATACAATTGATAACTGTATTTATTAGCACTGGCAGGGAACAGGATATTGCCAATTTTCTAACCTATTGAATAAAATAAACGTATTGGAAATGAGAAAATCAACCAATCCGGTACAAAAGGAAAAGCTACCTCTGGAACCCAAATTAAAGTGGCAAACCGGCGATTATGAACGTCACACCGAATTTAATCTTACACTTCCTTATCCATTTCTTTTATTATGCAGGCTAATGGATATTACACCTGAACAGATGGTGCGCGACTTTATGGATAATCTTTCCTGCGGTAGCTGGAACCGGCAGGGAAGAGACAAAGCAAAAGAACACCTGATCAATTATTTTATCGAACATGGTTATGGTCAGCATTATTATAAAGAAGATGATGTCCGGGAGATATTTAAAGAAATGGATGCGATAGGGCTTTTGTTCCCCAATAACGGGAACAGCAAAATGGTTGATCTGTATGCCAAATGGCGCGATAAGCATCAGACTTATTGGTTTAAGCAATGGTTCAGAAAGCCCAGACGAAAGCCGTCAAATAAAGCGAGCACCGTAAAAGGTGTGTAAGATCGCTTCATTAAAAAATAAAGCATATACAGATGAAGCCATTTACCCTGTATCATTTATGCCGCGATGCTTTTTCTTTTGTTCAGCAGCCTTTGGTTGATATTATTGTAAAGGCCGCAAAACCCGATATGATTTTCCTGCTGGGAGCATCTTTGAACCGGAGAAGAAGTGAAAGTATATTTAATGAAACGGCTCCCGCTTCCGGGCACATTTCGGGTTGCTGTTTTCTGATATTAATTCCAGACCTCTCTAATAAAGAGCTCTATGAATGGCAGGATAAAATAGAAAACAACTGCAAGCCCCTAATGCCTGTAGCAACCATTGTTTTACAAAGTACCACTTTTCAAGCATGGCTGAAAACGAGTGACAGATTTGCAGTGGCTGTGTGGCAATCGGCAGTGCCTGTATATGATTCCGGGAACCTTTCCCCGGTGGTTCCTTTAGATCTCCCCAACACATTTGCCGACAAAGACAACAAAAAGCAATATACCGACGGATTAACGAAAGCAAAAGAATTTTTGGCCGGATCGGAACTCTACAGGGTTAGAAAACAGCATGCTATGGCGGCCTTTATGCTACACCAGTCAGCAGAGCAGGCATTGCGTATACTATTAAAAGTAGGTACAGGCTATTATGCCAATACCCACAGCATTGACAGATTAATTCGTTACGCAGGTCTTGTATCCTGCCAATTGCCAGATATTTTCCCGCAGGAAACGGATCAGGAAAAGCGTCTTTTTGATCTTTTACAAAAAGCCTATATAGACACCCGTTATAAAGAGGATTATAAAATCAGTAATGATGATCTGTTATGCCTTACGGAAAAGGTCAGGCGTATCCATAAAATAGTATACGAGTTTGGGAAAAGCACGTTCAATACAGCAGTCTTATCATCAATACAATGAAATGAAAGAGAGAAAGACAATGATGAAGCGATTTCTATCGCAGTCAAAAAAAAGCCTGCCTTCGCTAAAGCTTTGGCAGGCGATGTGGTCCCGACAAGAATCGAACTTGTATCTAGAGTTTAGGAAACTCCTATTCTATCCATTGAACTACGGGACCAATATCTAATTGGGTTGCAAAAGTAACAGTTTTAGTGATTATCTTTCCTTTTCAAATGGGAACATTATGAAAAAAATGCTACTGGTGGTTATTGTTTTATTCTACTTTGCGAAAAATTATGGACAAAACCAGCAAAAGCCCCTGCTCAACCACATCGCTCAGTATGTTGTTGACCTGAAAACAAGTACCACTTTCTATACAGATATCGTAGGACTTGACACGATTCCCGAACCCTTTCATGATGGCAGGCATACCTGGTTCAGTGTTGGGCCCAAAAGTCACCTGCACCTGATACAAGGAGCTAAGGAAGCGGCAGCACACGATAAAAACACTCATTTATGTTTTACGGTTGCTTCTGTGCAGGAATTTATGACAGTCCTTAAAAAGAATAACATATCATACGAAAACTGGGCCGGCGAAAAAAATGCCGCGACCAACCGTGTGGATGGAGTTAAACAAATTTATTTCCGCGACCCTGATGGTTATTGGCTCGAAATCAACGATGCCAAAGATTGAACCCCAATCATGTGCGCACCTCATATTTCTTTATCTTTCCCATTCCCCTTCCTTATCTTTGCACCCCTAAAATGTGCGTATGAAGTTTTACACTCTGATTATAAAATACAGGCTGCCTTTGGGTTTTTTAGCGCTGGCATTGGCTGTTGTGGTAAATATTTATTCAGGATTTTGGCCTGCATTTGCTTTATATTTTGTTGCGCTGGTTGCCGTAGTGAGTCATTTCCTGTTTGGACCCATGCGTTTAATACAAGGGTATATGGAAGATGGCGACATTGATGGCGCCCAAAAAATATTGGATTCCATACGTTTTCCCAACCTGCTCATCAAACCCGTTCGCAGTGTATATTATTTTTTGAAATCGAACCTGGCCATGTTTAAACAGGATTTTGACGGCGCAGAAACCATGATGAAGAAGAGCCTGAGCCTGGGCATGCCCATGAAAGAAACTGAAGGTGCTGCTTATTTTCAGCTGGGAACCATAGCCATGCAAAAAAGCAATATGAGGCAGGCGGAAGAATACATTCGCAAAGCCATCCGCATAGGCCTGCCGGATAAGGAAAATACGGCCGCCGCTTACCTGCAAATGTGCCAGATTTTTATCAATAAAAGAGAGTTCCGCGCTGCCAAGGATTATTTTCGCCGGGCAAAAGAGCTGAAACCAACAACATCGCAGGTAGTAGACCAGATCAAACAGATTGAAAAATACATCAGCAGGATACCCGGGTAATGCAGGCCGGTTTCCATTGTTATAAAAAAAGCCGCAAACAGAAATGATGCGGCTTTTTTGCGGAAAAACAGTTTTTACTTTAAGGAGTTATTATGTTTATGGTATGTTAGCGCTCCTAAAGTGGCTTGTGCTATTCAATTGGTACAACGGCTGAAGTGTTCAATGCAACTAAGTAAATTTATTATAAACCCGTACATCCGCCAATACTACAAAGTGGTTATATACATGAGTTCAGTATTAGTAAACCTTCGCAATGGAAATACATTTATTCATTGATTAACTTTGGTTCATGTCATTTTTAAAAGAAAAGCTGCATATAAAGTTTAAGGAAGAGTACGATAAACTTAACGAACAGCAACGGAAGGCTGTGGATGCGATTGAAGGACCAGTAATGGTAATCGCCGGACCGGGTACTGGCAAAACCCAGATTCTCGCCAGCCGTATTGGCAAAATATTATTGGAAACCGATACTGCGCCTGAAAATATTCTTTGTCTTACCTACACCGATGCAGGCGTGGTGGCTATGCGTAAAAGATTACTGCAGTTTATTGGAGCCGATGCCTATAAGGTGAATATTTATACTTTTCATGCTTTTTGTAATGACGTGATACAGGAAAATCTTTCGCTGTTTGAAAAAACAGTACTTGATCCCATCTCGGATCTTGAAAAGATTGAGCTTTTCAAGGAATTGATAGACTCTTTTCCTAAAAATCACGCACTCAAAAGATACCGGGGCGATGTATATTTTGAAGTAAATAACCTGCAATCGTTGTTCAGTACAATGAAACGTGAAGGCTGGACTCCCGAAAACATCACTCAAAAAATAGACGACTATATAAAAAGCCTGCCAGACAGGGATGAATACAGGTATAAAAAGAAATACCGTGGGTTTAATGCCGGGGATATTAAGGTAGATAAAATGGATGAGGAAGTGGAAAAGATGGAAAAATTGCGTGCAGCGGTAAATGAATTTGATCGTTTTCAACAACTCATGAGAAAAAAGAACCGGTATGATTTTGATGATATGATCAATTGGGTCATCCGGGCTTTTGAAGAAAATAAAAGTCTCCTGTCCAATTACCAGGAACGTTTTCAATATATACTGGTGGATGAATACCAGGATACGAGTGGCACGCAAAACAGGCTGGTGCAATTGCTGATCAGTTATTGGGATAAGCCGAATGTATTTGTGGTAGGTGATGATGACCAGAGCATTTATCGCTTCCAGGGCGCCAATGTGGAAAATATGCTCCGGTTTGCAGATAATTATAAAAACGACCTGCTTACAGTAGTGCTTACCAATAATTACCGGTCTACCCAACCCATTTTAGATATTTCAAAGTCGCTTATTGACCGCAATGAGGAGAGGCTGGTAAAGCAAATCGAAGGGTTGAGTAAACAGCTCATTTCTTCCAATCAGCGCATCAGTCATCTTACCCACCATCCCCAGATATATGAATACGAAACCCAGCGTCAGGAAATGGTGGGCATAACAGTGCAGGTGGAAAAATTAATACTGAATGGTATACCACCGGGGCGTATCGCTGTTATTTACAAGGAAAACAAGTATGGGGAAGAATTGTCCCAATACTTTACACTACGCCATATACCGGTTTACAGTAAGCGAAAATTGAACATTTTAGAATTGCCATTGGCTAAAAAAATTGTGCTGTTGCTTAAATATATTGCTGCAGAACATGATATAGCTTATAGTGGAGATGAAATGTTGTTTGAAATTTTACATTTTGACTGGTTCAATATTCCGGCAATAGAAATTGCAAAGATTAGCATTGAAGTTGCAGACAGAAGGTATGGAGGTAATAAAACCTCTATCCGCGAAATCTTACCGGAAAAAGCAAAAACTCCTGCCAAAGACCTTTTCAGTACCGGGTTGCACGATGGATTAAAACAAGCCTCAATAGTAATTGAGAACCTTATTGCCTCGGTACCCAATGTAACGCTGCAGCAATTGTTTGAACAGATTATCCGTGAAGGCGGTGTTTTGCATCATATTATGCAAAGCACAGACAAACACTGGCAGTTACAGGTTTTAACCGGTTTATTTGATTTCCTGAAAGATGAAACACACCGCAATCCATTGCTTAACCTTCAGCAACTGGTAAATCTTATTGAATTAATGGAAAAAGAAGGAATTGCCTTACCGTTGGTTCAGGTGAGTGGAAGTGATAAAGGGGTAAACCTGTTAACGGCCCATGGTTCAAAAGGACTTGAATTTGAACATGTATTATTTGCCGGCTGCAATGCCAACGCATGGGAGAAGAAGAGAAAGCCGGGGGGAGGATATAGCTTGCCCGATACTATGTTTACTTCACAACCCAAACATAAAGAAGATGAGGAATTAAGAAGATTGTTTTATGTGGCTTTAACAAGGGCCGAGCTGCATCTGTATATTTCTTACAGTAAATTTAAAAACGATGGTAAAGAGCTTGAGCCTTCTATGTTTATAGCCGAAATCCAGGAGCAGCAGAATATACCGGCAGAGCAGGTAGTACTGGATAATGAAGTGTTGTCGGACTTTGCCGCACTTGCTTTTATGGAACCGGACGCGCCTGAAATTGAAAAAATAGAAGAAGCGTTTGTAAGCCGGTTGCTCGAAAAATTCGTAATGAATGTTACAGCGCTGAATAATTACCTTAAATGCCCGCTGCAATTTTATTTTAATAACCTTATCCGCATTCCTTCTCCCAAAAATGAAGCTACAGAATTTGGGTCTGCGGTGCATGATGCGCTTGAAAAACTATTTCGTAAAATGTCCGCCCGGCCAACCCATTCTGACGGGCAGGAAGGAGGCAAAGCGCAATTTCCGTCTAAAGAAGAGTTCATCACTGATTTTGAAGAATATATGCATCGCCACCGCGAAAGTTTTACCAGGGAGCAGTTTGCCCGGCGGATGGAATACGGGCAGGAAGTGTTGAGCAATTATTACGATAAGTATATACATCAGTTTAATAAAATTGTTGCCATAGAAAGGAATATCAGAAATGTTGTTGTGAAAGAAGTTCCTTTAAAAGGAAAATTGGATAAACTGGAGTTTGAAGGCAAATTGGTTAACGTTGTAGATTATAAAACGGGCGACCCGGATAAAGCCAGTACTAAATTGAAAGGCCCCAACGACAAAGACCCTAATGGCGGAGACTACTGGCGCCAGGCTGTTTTTTATAAATTGCTGGTTGAGGAATCGAAAACGAATAATTGGGAAGTTATAAGTACTGAGTTTGATTTTATAGAACCTGATAAAAAGAAAAATTACAGGAAAGTAAAGCTGATCATTAATCCTGCGGATATTACCACTGTTACTGAACAGATAAAATCAACCTGGGAAAAAATTCAAAACAGGGATTTCTATACCGGCTGCGGTAAACCCGATTGCCACTGGTGCAATTTTGTAAAAAACAATAACCTGGCAGTAGCTTTGCATGAAATAGTAGAAGATGATAATAATGATACTTCATACCTGATACCTGAGGCCTGATACCTTATACTTTAAGGCATTATTAATAAAACAATACGCTGCAAAAGCTACAAACCTGCTAAGTTTGCAGATTTGAAAGGGATAAGCGAACATCAATGAAAAAAGTCTTCTGCGCCGTTGTTATTATACTGCTCCTTTATAAATTGCTGGTATTTACATCGGGCTGTGCGCAAATTATACCACCTACCGGCGGACCAAGGGATTCACTTCCACCGGTAATGCTTGGCGCTGTGCCTAAAGATTCAACGCTTAATTTTACAGGCAATAAAATAACCCTCACTTTTGATGAATATATTCAATTAGACCGGCCCGAAGAACAATTGGTTATTTCACCGGTACCCAAAGTATCGCCGCTCATTGAAGCAAGATTGAAGGAAGTTACCATCCGCATTAAAGACACGCTGGAAGAAAATACAACCTATAGCATCAATTTCGGAAAATCGCTGAAGGATATTAATGAAGGCAATCCTGCAAAGCAATTCACCTACCTTTTTTCTACCGGTACATATATTGACAGCAGCACTCTTTCCGGGAAAGTTATTGTGGCTGAAACCGGGCGCCCCGACAGCACTTTAATTGTAATGCTCCACCGCAATTTCGATGATTCAGTGGTTTCAAAAGAAAAGCCAAGATATTTTACACGGTTAGACAGTGCAGGCCGTTTTATTTTCAATAATATTGCTCCCGGCCGCTATAATATTTTTGCATTGAAAGACCAGGGCGGACAAAAAATGTATATGCGCAACAGTGATCTGTTTGCCTTTTACGACAGCATGGTAACAGTGGGCGATAACAACATACACCCGGTATTGTATGCCTTTGCAGAAGAACCCGAAGAACAGAGACCCGGCGGCAAGCGGCAGGCGGTGGCCACATCAAAAACTGCCGCTGCAAAAAAGGAGAAAAAGCTCAGCTACAGTACCAGTCTTGAAACCAACCAGCAGGATTTACTTGGTGATCTAACCCTTACTTTCAGCGAACCACTGCAATTCTTCGACAGCACCAAGCTCCACTTTACCGATACCTTATTTCAACCGGTAAGTGGCTATAGCCTTGAAGCGGATTCTGTAAATAAATCATTTACCCTTACTTATCCCTGGAAGGAAGAACAGGACTTCCGGCTGGTATTAGAAAAAGATATAGCCAAAGACTCCTCCGGAACGGAACTGGCAAAGGCAGACACTGTACGGTTTAAAACAAAAAAGAACAGCGACTATGGCAGGTTAAAAATACGGCTGCAGAACCTGGATACGGCTCAGCATATTGTATTGGTTTTTTATAAGGCCGATAAAATAGAAAAGTCGCAGCCTGTAACCGGCAGGGAAGTGAATTTTACATTATTCCACTCCGGTGATTATGAGATTCGCATTCTGTATGACCGCAATAGCAACAGTAAATGGGATACCGGCAATTACTGGCAAAAGGTGCAGCCTGAAAAAATAGTGTCCGATGGGAAAAAATATACAGTGCGGCCGAATTGGGATAATGAAATTACCATTGAACTTCCTGTACAGCCGCCGGGTGATGTAACAGGTGGATGATTGGTTGAATAGTTGTTGCACAACCTGCAACCTTGTACCCTGGAACTTGTACCTTTCACCCTGCAACTTGTTATATCTTTGCGCTATGCAAATTTCTTCTTCCTTACTTGAAAATGCTGTTAATGAATTTGCCCGCTTGCCCGGCATTGGAAAAAAAACGGCGCTGCGCTTAGTATTGCATTTGATTAAGCAGAGTCCCGAAGATGTACAAAGGTTCACCAATACCATTGACCGGATGAAAAAAGAAGTGCTGTTTTGTACGGTATGCCATAATATTTCCGACAGTAATTTGTGTAATATTTGCGGTAATCCTTCCCGCAAAAAAGAAACCATTTGCGTGGTGGAAACCATACGCGATGTAATTGCGGTGGAAAGCACCCAGCAATACAATGGCTTATACCATGTTTTGGGTGGCATTATTTCACCGTTGGATGGTGTTGGGCCCGATCAGTTAAATATTGAGACGCTTTTGCAACGCATACAAAAGGGTGATGTAGAGGAAGTGATCTTTGCGCTTAGTCCCAATATCCAGGGCGATACCACTATTTACTACATACAGAAAAAGCTTGGGTCAGGCCATGTAAAGGTTACTACCATTGCCCGCGGCATTTCATTTGGCGGCGAGCTGGAGTATGCCGATGAGCTTACTTTAGGCAGGAGTTTGCAGAACAGGATGCCGGTTGAAAAGTACGTCTCGCACTAAGGCTTTTTATTTTCAATATACTATCGTACATTTGCGCCACATATACAGGCAGATTTGTTTATTGTTCAGCCTGATTAAAAAACAGAACTAATAAACGCTAAGAAACCCCCATCATTAAAGTTTCCCAACGTTTTGTAGTTCAATAATAATTTTTTGGAGGCAGCGGACATGCTGTTGTTAAGCATGCTCATTAATACCGGGCGCCGCACCCTTCTAATGTTGTTTAACTTAAATAAGGGAAGCATGAATGATATCCGCGATATACTAAAGCAACGTATTCTTATTATAGATGGCGCCATGGGCACCATGATACAGCAGTATAAACTTTCGGAAGCAGATTACCGTGGCGAACGTTTTAAAGACTGGCCTTCCGATGTAAAGGGTAATAACGATCTCCTGAGCATTACACAACCGCAAATCATTACCGAAATTCATAAACAATACCTGGCCGCCGGTGCAGATATTATTGAAACCAATACTTTTAGCAGCACCACAATTGCGCAGGCCGATTATGATATGCAGTCGCTGGCCTATGAGTTGAATGTAGCTGCCGCTCAATGCGCTAAGGAAGCGGTTAAGCAATCGGGTAAACAAGCCTGGGTAGCAGGTGCTATGGGACCCTTAAATAAAACGCTCAGTCTTTCTCCCGATGTAAATAATCCCGGCTTCAGGGCCGTAACGTTTGACCAGGTAGTAGCCGCTTATTATGAACAGGTAAAAGGTTTGTCCGATGGAGGTGTTGATATATTATTGGTTGAAACCATTTTTGATACGCTCAATGCCAAGGCTGCCATTTATGCTATAAAGCAATTTTATCACGATCATCCCCAATTACAGCCTGCGGAAATCATGATCAGCGGCACTATTACCGATGCTTCGGGCCGTACCCTGAGCGGGCAAACCTTAGAAGCTTTTTATACTTCAGTAATGCATGCAAAGCCGTTAAGTATAGGTTTGAATTGCGCATTAGGCGCAAAAGAAATGCGTTCGCACATAGAAGAGCTGTCGCAGATGGCATCCTGCTACGTGTCTGCATATCCTAATGCCGGCTTGCCCAATGCCATGGGCGAATACGATGAAACGCCCGATGAAACGGCGCATTTTTTGGAAGAATGGGCGGAGAGAAGATTTGTGAATATTGTAGGCGGATGCTGTGGTACAACACCCGATCATATTAAGCATATAGCGGATTCTGTAAAAAGGTTACAACCCAGGGTTTTGCCCGTAGTGGAGAAGGAGTTGGTTTGAATAATTTGATAATGTGGGAAATGAATTTGAAAATATGTGGATTTGAAAATTTGAAAATGCAATGTCCGGCTCTATATTATCACAATCTGCGACTTCAAGTTGAAGAAGACTATGGCACTGAAAGCTGATCGCATTAAAACGCTAACCAAAAATTACACATATGAAAGCACAAAAGCAGGTGCCAGATATAACAACCAATGAAATTGTAGATAAGATTTACGTGGTGAGAGGAGTGAAGGTTATGTTAGATAAAGATCTGGCAGAAATGTACGGAGTTGAAACGAGAGTATTAAACCAGGCGGTTCAAAGGAATCTTTCACGGTTTCCGTATGATTTTATGTTTCAGTTGACGGAAGATGAATTTAAAAACTTGATATCACAATTTGTGATATCAAGTTGGGGTGGCACCCGCAAAATGCCTTATGCATTTACGGAGCATGGTGTTGCAATGCTTTCATCCGTCCTGAGGTCGGAGCAAGCTATTCAGGTAAATATCCGGATTGTAAGAGTGTATACAAGGATGCGGCAACTCATACTGGATAATAAAGAACTTTGGTTGAAAATTGAAAAGATAGAACAATCGCTGGCAAAAAAAGACGAAGAGGTGCAGGCTATTTTTAAAGTGTTGAAAAGTTTACTGGTGAAAGAAGAGAAACCAAGGGAACCTATAGGTTTCAAAATCTCCGGGAAGAAATGAAATTATATAAGAAATAAGGGCGACAAACTTGATATTGCAAATTGCGACTTCAAGTTTGCTAAAAGCTAAATAATGAAAGCTGATAATAGACAACTGAAAGCTGACTGCTCGCGGCTGATGGTCCATAGCTAACCGCTAAAACTAAAAAACCATGTCTGAACCTGTAGTTATAAAACCATATCTCCGTTTATCGGGCCTCGAGCCCTTAGTGGTTCGCCCCGAAACAAACTTTGTAAATATAGGTGAGCGTACAAATGTTACCGGCTCAAAAAAATTCGCCCGTTTGGTGAGGGATGGCAAATATGAAGAAGCGTTAAGCGTTGCCCGGCAGCAGGTCGAAAACGGCGCCCAGGTCCTGGATGTAAACATGGATGACGCCATGCTGGAAGGTATAACGGCCATGACCACCTTCCTTAACCTTCTGCAAAGCGAGCCCGATATCGCCAGGATCCCCATTATGATTGATTCTTCCAAATTTGAGATCATTGAAGCAGGATTAAAATGTGTGCAGGGCAAGTGCATTGTTAACTCCATCTCCATGAAAGAAGGAGAAGAGAAATTTATCCGCCAGGCGGAAATATGCAAAATGTTTGGCGCTTCGGTTATTGTAATGGCTTTTGATGAGCAGGGACAGGCTGATACAAAAGAGCGAAAGATAGAGATAAGCCATAAAGCATATAAAATCCTTACCCAAAAAGTAGGATACGATCCGCAGGACATCATTTTCGATCCTAATATTTTTGCCATTGCTACCGGCATTGAAGAGCACAATAACTATGCGGTAGATTTTATTGAGGCTACAAAGGAAATAAAACGACTGATGCCGCTAACCAGAATAAGCGGTGGCGTAAGCAATGTATCCTTTTCTTTCCGCGGTAATGATCATGTGCGGGAAGCCATGCATTCCGTTTTTTTATATCATGCTATTAAGGCCGGAATGGATATGGGTATTGTAAATGCCGGTCAATTGGTTGTGTATGATGAGATAGACCCCAAATTGCGGCAATTGTGCGAAGATGTAATATTGAACAGGAACAATGATAACAATGAAGCAACGGAAAAGCTCATCGCTTTTGCTGAAACGGTAAAGGCAAAAGGAAAAGAAGTTGTTAAAGATAATGCATGGCGCAATAGCTCTGTTGAGGAACGGCTTACACATTCACTGGTAAACGGGATAACTGATTTTATTGATATTGATACGGAAGAAGCGCGGCTGAAGTATCCTCGTCCATTAGATGTTATTGAAGGTCCGCTGATGGATGGCATGAATGTGGTGGGAGATTTATTTGGTGCGGGAAAAATGTTTTTGCCACAAGTGGTAAAATCGGCAAGAGTGATGAAAAAATCCGTTGCTATACTAACGCCTTATATAGAAGCCGCAAAATCCGAAGTATCTGATGCACCTACTATTTTGCTGGCAACAGTAAAAGGAGATGTACATGATATTGGTAAAAATATAGTAGGTGTGGTACTGGGCTGCAATGGCTATAATATAAAAGACCTGGGTGTGATGGTACCCACTGATAAAATATTGGATGAAGCGGTAAAATGCGGAGCCGCCATGGTAGGAGTGAGCGGTTTAATTACCCCATCGCTCGATGAAATGGTTCATGTAGCGCATGAAATGAAACGGCGGGGTATGAACCTGCCTTTGCTGATCGGCGGCGCTACCACTTCGCGTATGCATACAGCCGTTAAAATTGCACCCCAGTACGATCATGGGGTGGTACATGTGCTGGATGCCAGCAGGAGCGTAACGGTTGCGGGTGCATTACTGAATGAGCAAAAAGAAAAATTCCTGGAGGGGATCAGTGCCGAATACCAGAAACTAAAAACCGATTTCGAAAATAAGAAACCGGTTAAACAGTATATTTCTTATGAAGCCGCACAGTCCAATAAAGTAAAAATTGATTGGGAAAATTATGCTGCTCCCGTACCTTCTTTTACCGGCACAAAAATATTCAGAGAGTATGATCTGAAGGAAATACGACAGTATATTGACTGGAAGCCATTTTTTATAGCATGGGAACTGCATGGCAATTTTCCGCAAATATTAACAGACGAAAAAGTAGGTGTTGAAGCCACTAAGTTATTCAACGATGCAAATGCTTTGCTGGACCAGATCGTTGCTGAAAAAGGGGTAACGGCTCATGGTGTTATCGGCTTTTGGCAAGCCAATACCACTACGCCGGATACCATTGAAGTAAAGAACGGTGGATCAAAAATAAGATTAGAATCCCTGCGGCAACAAATTAAGAAAGCGCCCGGACAGCCCAACCTCTCCCTGGCAGATTTTATTGCTCCACAAACTACCGGTGTGCAGGATTACATGGGTGCTTTTTCCGTTACTATAAAAGGAATAGAACCTCATATCAAAAAATTTGAAGCGGAGCATGATGATTATAATAAAATAACGATGCAGGCCTTGTGCGATCGCTTAGTAGAGGCTTTTGCGGAATGTTTGCACCAGCGGACAAGAAAAGAATTCTGGGGTTATGTAAAAGAGGAAGCATTGAGCAATGAAGAACTGATCAAAGAAAAATACCAGGGTATCCGTCCCGCGCCGGGTTATCCCGCCTGTCCCGATCACTTAGAAAAATATAAGCTGTTCAACCTGCTGGGCGGCGAAGAGGCAACAGGCATTCATCTCACAGAATCTTTAGCTATGTACCCCGCATCATCGGTATGTGGCTGGTATTTCAGTCACCCGCAAAGCCAGTATTTTGGCGTGGGCAAAATTCAGCAGGATCAGTTTGAAGATTATGTAAAACGAAGCGGTTCCGGTGAAGAAGAAATGCAAAGATGGCTGAGACCGGTGCTTGAATGATTAAGAAAAGTTGGAAACCATGAAGAATCGTAATAAAATATACGGGTTAGCGGAACAAAAAAATGCCGGGAGACAGGTTAATGCAAGGCATACTCACCTTCCTTCGTCTAAATTCAATTTTTATTATCAACGCTCATTTCAATAATTTTGCTTTCCGTTTTATTGCATAAACCCCGGATATTACACTAATCATTTGGAACAATGAAAGCAAGAGTACTCAAAATACACAAGAAAGATAATGTGCTGGTGGCACTTACCAATTTAAAGAAAGGCGAAAGTATTGAGCATAACGGTGTTGCCTATACGTTGGTTGACGATGTAGATGCAAAGCATAAGTTTTTTATTGGAGACATGAAAGCCGGTGACCCGGTATACATGTATGGCGTATTGGTAGGCAAACTACAGTTTGACGTGCCCCAAGGCGGGCGGATGACAACCGATAATACCAAACATGCGGCCGACCCTTATGATTACCGCGGCGTAAAATACGAATGGCATGCGCCGGATGTGTCTAAGTTTAAGAACAGAACCTTTAATGGCTATCACCGCAGTGATGGCAGGGTAGGCACGGCCAATTACTGGTTGTTTCTTCCTACGGTTTTTTGCGAGAACCGCAACTTAGATGTAATTCGGGAAGCATTACACAATGAATTAGGGTACGCGGTAACGGATAAGTATAAGTCGTATACCAAATACCTTGTAGATGCATATAAGGAAGGTGGGGATATCAATAATCTTCAGATCGCTGATGTGGAGCCAGACCCTGTCCAGCGCAGGGTATTCAAAAATATTGACGGCATAAAATTCCTCAATCACCAGGGGGGCTGCGGCGGCACGCGTCAGGACGCGGCTACGCTGGGAAGGCTTTTAGCAGCTTATTCCGATCATCCCAATGTAGGCGGCGTAACAGTTTTGAGCCTGGGTTGCCAGAATTTACAGGTACAGGATTATCTCAAATATCTTAAAGAACGTAATCCCGGCTTTGATAAACCCTTATATATTTTTGAACAGCAGCAGTCGCAGAGTGAGGAACAATTGGTTGCGGAAGCCATTCGTAAAACCTTTACCGGCTTAACAGAATTAAATAAAGCGGAAAGAAAACCGGCTCCTCTTACCGAATTGTGCATTGGCGTAAAATGCGGGGGGAGTGATGGCTTTAGTGGAATATCTGCTAATCCCGCTGTTGGGTATTGTGCCGATCTTGTAGTAGCACTGGGCGGTAAAATTTTGCTGGCCGAATTTCCCGAACTGTGCGGCGCTGAGCAGGAACTGATAGACCGGTCGGTTGATGAACCTACAGCCCGCAAGTTCATGCATTTAATGAGAAGTTATGATGAAATGGCGCACAAGGTAGGTTCGGGATTTCATATGAATCCTTCACCCGGCAATATCAAAGACGGATTGATTACCGATGCTATAAAATCCACAGGTGCAGCAAAAAAAGGAGGCACTTCACCGGTGGAGGATGTGCTGGATTATACGGAAAAAGTAAGGAAGCCTGGTTTGAGCTTAGTTTGTACACCCGGTAATGATGTGGAAGCCACTACCGGTAAAACAGCATCGGGTTCAACACTTATTTTATTTACTACAGGGCTGGGCACGCCAACGGGCAACCCTGTTTGCCCTACCATTAAAGTAGCTACCAATTCATCGCTTGCAAAACGGATGAAAGATATAATTGACATTGATACCGGTCCTGTTATTGAAGGAGAAAAAACAATTGAGGAAATGGGTGAAGAGATACTGGAGTATTGTATTAAAGCCGCCAGTGGCGAAGTGATACCCAAAGCGGTGCAATTAAACCAGGATGATTTTATTCCGTGGAAAAGAGGGGTGTCTTTGTAAAGTGGTAAGTGCTAAGTGAGAAGTGAGAGGTTGTGTATGCCTAAAATAGGTTGACAAAAAACAGTCACTTATGCGGCAAGTTAACTCAAAATTAGAAATCCGTGAGCATCGGATTTTCTCTGAGGAATTAAAAAAGAAAGCGATTAAGGAATTAGT
>NZ_VOHQ01000008.1 GCF_009192765.1 Agriterribacter humi
TGCCTTGCAGGAAAATTTCTCTTACAGAAGCTGTTGCAAAATCGCTGTTATACCGCAGGGAAGAATTGCCATTGAGTACCACTACCGAACTGTCGGGCAACATAATTTCTTTCACTTGTCTTAAGCCAGTTTTGTGCGATGCCATGGCTACTGCTGCTGTTTGTTCAGGAGTGTGGAATGGAGAGAAAATGCTTACGGTGACAAGTGAAACTATGACTGCTGCGGCTAATACCCACCATTTTATTTTTTTACGGGGCAGATCTGCTACGGCAGCATTACCAGGTAAGCTGATCTGCTGAAAAATATTATGCCTTAATACCTGCTTTTCGCCCTGCGATAAAAAGGGGATATGAAACCCGGTTTCAGCCAAATGTTGAACAAGCTTAAAAGCATTGTTAATAGCTATTTGCTGTGCGGGATGATTTTGAGCATAGGATTTCCAATATAGTTCGGCTTCATCATCGGGCAGCAGCACCCATTGCTGGAAATATTCATCCGCAGCAAATTCTTCTTCTGTAAAATCCCGGTAATATGCACCCTCCTGTTTCATTACAGTTGTGGAGAAAACGGGAAGAAAAATTATACTCTCAAAAATAAAGAGTTTGGTTAACGGATGGTTAACAGGGCTTGAGCGTTGTAGATACCCTTGCGCGGAAAAGCCATTGCACTATTCATTTAAGATGCGTTATAATGTTCATAGCCCAATATCTACGGTTCAGGTATTGGCGCGAATGTCGCATTTCCCAGGATTTACCTGGTATAGTTGGGAGCTTCCCTGGTAATTTCTATATCGTGGGCATGACTTTCATTCATGCCGGCATTGGTTATTTTAATGAACTGTGCTTTTTGCAATGCTGCAATACTGGCGGCTCCGCAGTAACCCATTCCCGATCTTAATCCGCCTGTATACTGGTATACGATCTCACTCAGGTTGCCTTTAAATGCCACGCGTCCTTCAATGCCTTCGGGTACGTATTTCTTAACGTCATCCTCCACATCCTGGAAATAGCGGTCGCCGCTTCCCTGTCCCATCGCGCCCAAAGAACCCATCCCCCTGTATTGCTTAAATTTTCTGCCTTCATATATAATCGTATCACCAGGACTTTCCTCGGTTCCTGCAAAAACACTTCCCATCATCACCACATTGGCGCCTGCTGCCAGTGCCTTTACCATATCTCCTGTATAACGTATGCCGCCATCGGCTATGAGCGGTATATTTAATTTATGAAGTACGGAAGCCGCTTCCATAATAGCCGTAATTTGGGGAACGCCCGCGCCGGCAACAATTCGGGTGGTGCATATAGAACCCGGGCCAATACCTACTTTTACAGCATCTGCACCTGCTTCAGCCAGGGCTTTGGCGCCTGCCGCTGTTCCAATATTCCCGGCAATGACCTGTAGTTTTTTAAAATTCTTTTTCAGCTTTTTCAGCGATTCAATAACTTTTTCACTATGCCCGTGCGCACTGTCTAAACATACAATGTCTACGCCTATTTGCTGTAAAGCAGCCGCTCTGTCCATCAGGTCGGCGGTTATACCCAGGGCTGCGCCGGTAAGCAAACGGCCAAAACTGTCTTTTACGGCATTAGGATGACTTTGCAATTGCAAAATATCACGATATGTAACCAGCCCTGTTAATTGCCCGTTTTTATTAACCACAGGCAGTTTTTCAATTTTATACTGGCTGAGTATTTTTTTAGCTTTGGCAAGGTCTGTTCCTTCTGGTGCGGTAATAAGATTTTCCGTTGTCATTACTTCACTCACCTTTTTCTTCAGAGAGGTTTCAAAACGCAGGTCACGGTTGGTAAGGATGCCTACTAATTTCTTATTCACATCTACAATGGGTATTCCGCCTATTTTGTTTTCCCGCATCAGTTTCAATGCATCGCCAATAGTGGCATCTACATGCAGGGTTATAGGATCAAGGATCAGTCCGCTTTCGCTGCGTTTTACTTTTCGCACCTGTTCGGCCTGTCTTTCAATTGTCATGTTCTTATGAAGAATACCCAAACCTCCTTCCCTGGCCAATGCTATGGCAAGATCAGCTTCTGTTACGGTATCCATAGCGGCAGAAAGCAGGGGCGTATTCAGAGCAATGCTTTTGGTGAGCTTTGTACTGATGTCTACATCGCGCGGAAGTACCTGCGAATAAGCCGGCATAAGCAGCACATCATCGAAGGTTAAACCTTCACCAAAAAATTTTTGAGGGAATTTGTCTTTAGCGGAGTTGATTATTGTTGCCATGTGCAAAGATAGGGGAGAGGATAAATAGCTTCCAAATTTTGTTGCAAAACACTTGTATTGCCGCAGCGCAATGCCGGCAGTATGGTTTGATGCAAGGCGTTGGATATGCGTTTAACAGATTCTTGAAAATGCTATACACAGAGACCTTCTTTTCGCCGCAGATTCGCAGATTAAGCTATGAATAATGGTTAGTGCATCTGTTCCCGTATTTTGTTTCTTCAATGCAGAAATGAATATGCTGTCCGGAAACTCTATTTTAAACAGCTTCTTATGTTATGTATAGCCATTCATTTCAGGGGCCTCTTATAAAAGCTTATATATTTTCCCCGGCAGACAGGCTATTATACCCTGTAACTCAAGGTTTAATATGGCTGCGGCAATTATACTGCTGCTGAAATCACAACCGGGAGTGATCTCATCAATGGAAGCGGTTTCTTTTTCTTCAATGATTGTTAAGATGGTTTTTTCATGAGGTGTTAGTTCTATAAACAATTCTTTTTGCGTGGCCTTTTTCTTTTCAGGAACGCCGGACCAGTTCATGAATTCAAGAATATCTTTTCCTGATGTAATTAAAGCTGCTTTATTGCTTCTGATCAAATAATTGCAGCCGGAGCTTTTGATATCTGTTGCCTTACCAGGCAAGGCAAACACATCCTTATTATAATTGTTAGCCAGTTCCGCTGTTATCATACTGCCTCCGTTGATATTGGTTTCAATAACAACGGTAGCATCGGCAATGCCTGCCACAATGCGGTTTCTTTTCGGAAAATTTTGTTTATCCGGTTTGGTGCCCGACATAAAATCTGTAAGTAACCCACCGTTCGCAGTCATTTCTTTTGCAAGCACTTTATTGGCGGCAGGATAAATACGGTCAAGCCCATGAGCGAGTACCCCAATAGTAAATAATTTGTTTTTTAATGAGGCTTTGTGCGCTAAAGCATCTATGCCGTAAGCCAGTCCGCTTACAACAAGCACACTATTTTGAGCCAGGTCTTCAATTATTTTGCAAGTCATTTCTTTACCATAATCAGTATGATTGCGGGTACCGATAACAGCCACCACTTTATCGTGGTTGAGATTGGCGTTTCCCTTATAATATAAAAGGGAAGGCGCATCATAACAATTCAACAAATGTTTCGGGTATGCTGTATCCGATTGTGTAAGTACTGTTATTTTGTATTTCTCAATAAAACGGAGTTCTTCTTCCGCCCTTTTAAAGGCGTTAAATGTTTTTATGCTTTTTGACCGGACAATACCTATTCCGGGAAATTTGTCAAGGTGGGATTTACGTGCGGCAAAAACTTTCTCTGCACTGCCAAAATGCTGTAGCAACTCTTTTGCATGTACATCACCAATATGGGGAACCATGGTTAGCGCGATATGATAGAGAAGATCGCTGTACATGTGTGCATGTGGTGCTGGTGTTATTCAAAAATAAAATTACATGCTCATAAAAAAGGAAACGCTGTAACGGCTCTCGAAATGCTATAAAAAACCCCCTCCCGATAAATCGGGGGAGGGGCACTAATCTTTTAACCGTTAACCATTAAACCTTATCCTATGAAAAGCCGAATATAAATCGTTTTTTTAATTTTAGTATTTATACGACGTAATTTTTTTTTCTTTTCTAATCATAGTATCCGGAAAGCCATTGCTTTTTTGTTGTAATAATATTGGGAATCAATATCATGAAGAATTTGCAGAGAAGAATATTTTAAAAGGAGATCATATAAAAAATAAAGGGCTGGATAGACATCCTGCCCCGTTTCTAAATCCAATATCCTATGAAAAACCAATAATGAGACCAGTATTATGTAACAAACGTTGCACAATACATTGATTTTATTTTTAAAAAGTAAATTAATTGTAGAATGAGGGCTTGGTATAGGATTAAATCATGATGTGTTGAGGGGAAAGAGAAAAGATCGGGGGTAACCCTGGCGAAACAATAAAAAAGGGCTGGATAGAAATCCTGCCCCGTTTTAAATCCAATATCCTATGAAAAACCAGACATATAACGATATAGCTGATTCTTATATTGTTGCGAATAAAAAAATTATTTCCAGGTTTGCAGAAAATCTTTCCTGTATGCTTCGAACGGCGTTTTACCGTAATGCCCCTCGCCAAAATATTTTAAAATAAGTTCCATTTCAGGTGTTTTTAAATACCCGGGAATTACCTGTGGCGCCGAACCATCGGCTGGCAAAATAACCGTGGAAGGATATGAAAGTTGCCCGCCGGTTAACAGGATAGCGTAATCATTTACTCTGTAATTTTCGTTGTATTTAAATTGCTTTCCACGCCAGGTAAGTATTTCCTTCGTTTCTGCATTTAATTTTACGGGGTAAAATTTGTTGTGAATATATTGAACAACATGGGGGTTTGTATAGGTGTTCTTATCCATTACCTTGCACCAGCCGCACCAGTCTGTATACAGGTCTATTATAATGGCTTTTTTTTGAGAAGCAATTTTTGCTTCCGCTTCAGCAAGGGTTAACCATTGCAGCTTTTCATTTTTTTTGGAGCTGATTATAGTCGTATCTGTATAATTGAAAGGAATACCTGCAGGTGTTTTCATGCCACAGAGGAAGGCACTTATGCCAATGCAAAGGAAAATGCCGGATATTTGCATTTGATTTATTTATTTATTTATACAAATATAACTCACAATTGAAGCGAAAAATTGTTATTGCAGTTACCGGCGCCAGCGGATCTTTATATGCCCGTCAACTGGTTGATAAATTATTGGCCATACCCGAACAATGGAATGAGCTTGCACTGGTAATTACAGACAATGCCAAACAGGTATGGAAAACGGAACTCGGCGATGATTCCTTCAATAAATATGCTGTTAATATTTATGGAAAAAATGATTTTAACGCCCCTTTTGCGTCTGGTTCAGGCCAATTTGATACTATGATCATTATTCCCTGCTCTATTGGCACTTTGGGGAGAATAGCCACAGGTGTTTCAAATGACCTGATCACAAGAGCTGCTGATGTAATACTAAAAGAAAGAAGAAAATTGATTTGTGTGGTAAGAGACACGCCGTATAATCTTATTCATATCCGTAATATGGAAACGGTTACGGTAGCCGGAGGCATTATTTGCCCTGCTACACCTTCTTTTTATAGCCGCCCTCAAACCATTGAAGCGGTAGCTGCCACCGTAGTAGACAGGGTACTTGATCTTAGCGGATTTACTATTGCTTCATTCCGTTGGGGCGCAAATGACGCGGACCCTGCACACGGTCATCCATAAAAACAATGTGGCGACTATTTTTTATTTCCTGCTTATTGGCTTCCTGCCATTCTTATAAAAAAATACAGGTGCCGGCTTTGCAAAATCCAATAACGGGCAGTGCATTTTATATGCAATGTGCATCGTGTAACTGGCATCAAAGAGATTCTCTGGCTGTAAAAGTTTTGCTTGAAGGCAATATGCCCTCTTTTTTGAAATGGTTTGTACCGGTTCATGCAACAATCACTTCTGCAGAAGGCAAAAATATCAATGCGGTTTATTATGTTTCACCCGATTACCTGAGCATAGGTAATGATGCGGATTGGGCACGCGTACCACTAACTCCAATGGCCGCACAAAAAATAGCGGATACACTTCATTGTTTTTTGCCTACCCGCAAAATGGTCAATGAAATTTATAAAGCTGCTGCGGTTAAATTGGCTCCCGTTCCCATGTATGCATTTCGCGACAGCACGGTAACAATGTGGCAGCATCACCTTATTATTGAAGGTCAGCGCAAAGGGAAAAAAGGACTCATTGCAGGTATTAAAAAGGATGTGGTGATCAGTGAAAAAATTGTAAAGGATAATAAACCCAACCGGGTGGCTATCTACGGATGGCATTTATTCAATGGCAACCCTATACAACCTTTATATACAGGCCATGTAAACTGGTATGTTGATTATAGCCACGGCATACGGCTTGTTTACCATAAAATAAAAGTAAATGGAAAGTGGATGGATTATAAAACACTGCTACAGGACAAAACCCTGCGTAAATTGATTTGTGATGAAGCGGATTGCAATTTTTACCGTTATTAAACGGTTGAAACTTGTACCCTGTAACCTCTATCCCTCACTGCAAATCTATCACTTCAACATCGGGGTGTTTGGCAGTATTAAAAACAAAAAAGCTGTTGTCTATTTTCGTATTGGGAATAAAGCTGGAAACTTTATAGGCATAGCGGTTGCCATTTTTTTCAAACAGCCGGGTTGATACAATATTTTTTGTAGCCTTGTCTACAAATACCAGTATTTTAAAAAACGCCTTATTTTTATCAGTAGGAGTCAGTTCTATTTCCTGTAATGTTTTTTTCCCTTCTTTTTTTTCACCGTTTAGCTTATACAGAAAATCTTTTTCATAAAAATTTGTGAATATCTTTTGAGGAGTGAAACTGCTGCCACCGGGGTCGAATTTACTCACCTGGACCTCATTAGCGTTTTTATCATAAGTCCACATTTTCTGCCCATTACAAAAAATTTCCTGGTCGGTTAATTCTACTTTATATTGATCGCCCTTCATGTAGGCAGTTCCTTTTTTGGTTCCCTGGATCTGTCCTGCGGCATTTTCAATTTGCAACACAAAATCTGCCTTAACAGTATTATAGGTTTTAAACTTAGCGGTTGCACCGTCTAATATTTTTTTAGCATCCGGATCATTGGTCCCCAGGTTTTTAACGGAATTTTGTGCTAATCCTGAAATGGAGAACATAGCCAATAGTACGGTTATAGTTAATATTCCTTTCATTCGTTTTTTTATTGGTGCGCAAAGATAGTTATTTCAAAGACTATGGCAACAGCTACATAGTTTAATATGACACCGCTATTGCTGTGTTTATTTTATAAACCCTGCAAAAATTCTTCCAATTCCATTTCCGTTTTATATATCACATCTCTTGCCTTGCTGCCCTGGTTGGGTCCTACAATACCTGCCGATTCCAATTGATCCATTAAACGGCCTGCGCGGTTATATCCCAATTTCATGCGGCGTTGCAATAATGAAGTGGATCCAATCTGGCTTTGAACAATAAGCCGGGCGGCCTCTTCAAACAAAGGATCGCGGTTCCCTGAATCGAAATCTTTGCCTTCCAACTCCTTTTCATCAATATATTCCGGCAAATAAAAGGGCTGTGGATACCCTCTTTGTTCACCTATAAATTCAACAACTTTTTCTACTTCCGGTGTATCCACAAAAGCGCACTGTACCCTCGTTACTTCGCCATTATAGGATACCAGCATATCACCACGGCCTATTAACTGCTCTGCACCACCGGTATCTAAAATAGTGCGGGAATCAATTTTGGAAGAAACCTTAAAGGCTACCCTGGCCGGGAAATTGGCTTTAATGGTTCCCGTAATAATATTAACCGAAGGGCGCTGTGTGGCAATGATAAGGTGAATACCAACCGCCCTGGCCAATTGTGCTAAACGCGCAATAGGCATTTCAATTTCTTTGCCTGCCGTCATGATCAGATCGGCAAACTCATCAATTACCAGAACGATAAAAGGTAAAAACTGGTGACCTTTTTCGGGATTAAGCCTCCGGGCTACAAATTTTTCATTGTACTCTCTTATATTCCGGCAACCTGCTTCTTTAAGCAAATCGTAGCGGTTATCCATTTCAATACACAGGGCGTTCAGCGAATGCACCACTTTTTTGGTATCGGTAATAATAGATTCTTCTTCACCAGGTAGTTTGGCCAGGAAATGTTTTTCAATTACCCGGTATAAACTTAGCTCCACTTTTTTGGGATCTACCATCACCAATTTAAGCTGCGACGGATGTTTCTTATATAAAAGCGATACCAGTATGGCGTTAATGCCTACCGATTTACCCTGGCCTGTAGCACCGGCCATTAACAGGTGAGGCATGGTAGCGAGGTCAACAATAAAATGTTCGTTGTCTATTTTTTTGCCCAAAGCTATGGGTAGTGAGAACTTGTTCTGTTGAAATTTCTCCGATGATAAAAGTCCCTTCATACTTACGATAGACTTTTTAACATTGGGTACTTCAATGCCTATAGTGCCTTTTCCGGGAATAGGAGCGATGATGCGTATGCCTAAGGCTGCAAGGCTTAAAGCAATATCATCTTCGAGATTTTTTATGCGTGAAATACGAACGCCTGCCGCAGGAACAATTTCATACAAGGTAACGGTGGGGCCTACTGTAGCGGATATCTGCCGGATATCAATGTCATAGTTTTTCAGCGTATTGATGATCTGGTGCTTGTTCGCTTCCAGTTCAGAAGCATCCAGTACAATTTTTTCACTTCCATGGGTTTCCAGCAAATCGAGTGATGGATATTTGTAATCTTTCAAATCAAGAACAGGATCATAGGGCGGCAGGTTCTGCACTTTTTTTACAGGCGTTTCTTCTTCATCAGCCGGGTCAGTGTCATCGGGCTCTTCAGCAATTTTTAACGCGTTGATCTGTAATTCCAGCTCTTCTGCTGTTTTTTTCCGTGACTTGGGAATGATGGTGGTTTGCGGTTCGTGGCTGGTTTCTGACAACACTATTTTTTCACCGGATTCATCTATGCCCGGTGGATTGATAACCACAACGCCGCCATGATGTTTCAGGGTATTGCCCTGGGGGTCTTTAATGATGTTTTCTTCTGTAAACAGTTTGGCTTCTTCGGTAAAAGAATTATCCACCGGTACAAGTTTGCTGTTTCCGTTTTGGCCTTTATATTTTTGTTTTTTGGCCGGCAGAGAGAAGGATGGGTTAAATCGCCATATAAAATAAGAAAAGCCGCCAACCAGTAAAAGGGCTGCAGTGCCAATTTTTCCCAGTAGGCCACTCAGCCAGTTGCTGGTTATATTACCTGTTTCTCCCCCCCACGGAAAACCATTGCCCTGTGTAATGAAAGCCAGGGCGGTGCTGAAAAATATCAGCCCCACTACGATATACCTGAAATTGCGCCACGGTGAAAAAATTCTTTCGCCGAACAGCAGGTTCACGCCCATAATAAAAAAGAAAATGCAAAAAAGATAGGATGATAAGCCAAAGCCCTTGTAAAAAAATATGTGGGATATATAAGCGCCTATACGGCCAAGCAGGTTGGCCGCTTTTATATCATCGCCAAATAAGAATGCTGAAAAACCCTGGAATACTTTGTCCTGGTCCTGGCGCCAGGTAAATATGTAAGAAGTGAATGCTATAAAAAGAAAAAATGCCGTAAGCAGTAGTATGCTTCCCATTATTTTATGGGTGCGTTCATCCTTCACCAACTCTTTTACTTTAACCTTTTCGGTTTTGTCGCTGGTTAGTTTTTCAGGATCAGGGGATTTGGACTTATTGTTTTTTAATTTATTAGCCATGTAACTTCAAACCTATGGTTAAAGATAGACAAAGATAAGGTGTTTGTGTTGCAAGGTACAAGGTGCAAGTTGCAAAGGGTACAGGATAGAAGTTCTAAGGTGTGCAAACTATAAACTACAAACCATAAACTACAAATCCTCTTCCCTGAGACTTGAAAACTGTAACATTTACCGATTACTGAGTATAACTACTATTAATCATTCTGTTAAGCATCCGGTGCTTTACTTCTTTGGTGGTGCATACTGGGTTTTAAACTTTGAATCAACAGGCATATCCATCCCGCAATAAAGCAAAGTCCACCTAATGGAGTAATGGCGCCTACACCTTTAAGCCCTACTGTTTCGGTGGCGTTTAAGTAGGTCAACAGGTATAAGGAGCCGCTGAATAATACAATTCCTGAAATAAAAAAGATGCCTGCCCATTCCATAATTTTTCCGGGCATTCTTCTGTATAGAATACCAATGGCCAGTAAAGCGAAAGTATGATAGAACTGGTATCTCACGCCGGTTTCAAAAGTGGCAACCGCATCGGCTTCAACTATTTGTTTCAGGGCATGCGCTCCAAATGCACCCAATGCAACACTAAGCGCTCCAAGGATGGCGGCATATTGGATAAATCGTTTAGACATATTTCCGTTTGATTTCGCCAAAGGTAATATCTGAAATGGATTCTGTAGACAATATTATATGTGCCTGCTGGTAATATTCCTTCCTTTTTTGGATGCTGGTTTCAATAAAGTGTTCAATCCCCTGCTCATCTAATTGTTTGATCAGCGGGCGGTGCATTTTTTCCTTCAATAATCTATCTTTCAATACCGCCAATGGCGTATCTAAATATATGGTCAATCCATTTTCATTCATCCATTGCATATTGTTGTAAAAGCAAGGTGTGCCTCCACCGGCAGAAAGAATAAAATCATCTTCTTTGTCAAAACTATGAAGCCTTTCCCGCTCCAGTTCCCGAAAAAAAGTTTCGCCGTGTTGTTCAAATATTTGTGGAATGGTTAACCCGGTATGTTTTTCTATTTCGGTGTCTAAGTCAAAAAAGCGCAGGTTTTGTTGTGCTGCCCAAAGCCGTCCCCAATAGGTTTTGCCCGTTCCCATAAAGCCCAGGAGAAAAGTTTTCATAATTTTTGATTTCACTTAAATGCGTTCAAACCTGTTATATCCATACCTGTAATAAGTAAATGTATATCGTGTGTTCCTTCATAAGTGATCACGCTTTCAAGGTTCATCATATGGCGCATTACGGAATATTCACCCGTAATACCCATGCCGCCCAGCATTTGCCGGGCATCGCGGCATATATTGGTGGCTACTTCGCAGGCGTTGCGTTTGGCCATACTCACCTGCTGCGGTGTTGCCTTTCCTTCATTCATCAGTACCGCTACTCTCCAGTTCAGCAATTGGGCTTTGGTGATCTCCGTGATCATTTCGGCCAGTTTTTTCTGCTGCAATTGAAAGCCACCAACCGGGCGATCAAACTGAATTCTTTCTTTAGCATATCTTAATGCGGTATCGTAACAATCCATGGCGGCTCCAATAGTGCCCCATGCAATACCAAACCGCGCTTTGGTTAAACAGCCAAGAGGACTCTTTAATCCTTTGGCATTGGGCAGAATATTTTCTTTGGGCACTTTTACATTGTCAAAAACCAATTCGCCGGTAGCAGATGCCCGCAGGCTCCATTTACCATGGGTAGTGGGTGTACTAAATCCTTCCATGCCTCTTTCTACAATGAGACCGCGAATATCGCCATTCCAGTCTTTTGCCCACACAACGGCTACCTGTGCATGGGGTGCATTGCTGATCCACATTTTAGCCCCGTTTAATATAACATGATCGCCGGCATCAGTAAAACGGGTAAGCATACCGGCAGGATCTGATCCATGATCAGGCTCCGTTAAACCAAAGCATCCCAGCCATTCGCCACTGGCCAACTTGGGCAAATATTTTTTTCGCTGATCCTCGCTTCCATATTCGTAAATGGGGAACATTACCAAACTGCCCTGCACCGAAGCGGTGGAACGTACACCGCTGTCGCCTCTTTCTAATTCCTGCATCATCAGTCCATAGCTAATATAATCAAGACCGCCGCCACCGTAAGCTGCAGGAATGGTTGGACCAAAGCAACCCAGATCGCCCAATTGTTTTACAATATGCACGGGAAAACTTGCTTTTTGAGCATAGTCTTCAATAATAGGAGAAATTTCTTTTTTTACATAAGCTCTTACACTCTCCCGGATCAGCTTTTGCTCTTCTGTAAGGAGATCGTCTAATTGCAAATAATCAGGACTGGTAAACTGGTCTGTACGTGCAGCCATAGCAACTACATTTAAAGTAGCTGCTAAGATAGGTAAATAAAGCACGAAGCCGGAAACCCGGAATTGGGAGTGGAGACGTTTGGATAGTTTATGGTTTGGAAGTTTATAGTTAGTAGTTATTACTTAGCAGATACAACGATAAACAAAAAACCAAAAACTTCTGAAACCGGAAGGAATTCATTTTCAAATCTTCACATTTTCACATTTCCCTGCCTCACCCCGCATCCGTTTCCCAATGCCCGTTGAGCTTTAGTACTTTTTCAATGACATCTCTCACGCAGCCCTGGCCACCTCCCCAGGGAGAAATATAGTCAGCAATTGTTTTTATTTCCGTAACGGCATCGGCGGGGCAGCAGCCAATTCCGGCGGACTGCATTACTTCGTAATCCGGGATATCATCTCCCATATACAAAACTTCATCTTTATTAAGCTTGTGCTGTGTAATATATGTATCCAGTTGCTCTTTTTTATGTTGCACCCGTTGAAAAAAATCAGTGATACCCAGAGTCGCAAGCCTTTCCTGCATTGGCAACGAATGTGAGCCGGTTATTACCGCTATCCTGTATCCCTTTTTTATGGATAGTTGAAGCGCGTAGCCGTCTTTCATATCCATGCGGCGGATAAAATCATTACCCGGGAACACCCAGATGGTGCCATCGGTTAACACACCATCCATGTCAAATGCAAATGTGGTTACGGAAGCAAAACGTTCAAGTACGTTCATTTAAAAATGCTTGATTTTTTTGTAAGATCAACAATGATCATGCGCTTAAAAGTAAGCAATATCCGGTGATCCTGATATTTTTCAGACTTCAATTTTGTTGGCTTTATTTTTTCGCACAATGAACCAGGTTTGAAGCTGTTTAGGCATTTAGGATTTGAAGATTGGGCAATTCTTCCAAATACTGCATTGCCTGATAGGCAGGAGCGAAATCTCAAAAAAACAATTTATTTTGGTTCTTTATTTCGTCTATCTTAAAATTTCGGTATGCTCTTTCGTGTGATTAACAGAGTAGTTACTTTCCTGGCTCTCTTATTGGCTATTCCTTTTTTTCTTTTAGCTCAGTCACCACAACAAGCAGGTGCTGTGGTGAATGCGGAGCAATGGATTGTAAAAAATTTTGCCAAAGGAAAACTTCCGCCTTTTTCGTTTGAATATAACGGACAACCGTCCTCTGCGGTTATAAAAAAATGGAAGCATAGTATAGTAAAAGAAAGCAATACAGATGCTGATGAGATAAAATATACTATTTCGTATACCGACCCGGTGAGTAAACTGAGGATTGATTGCAAAGCAACCGGCTTTAAAAAATTTCAATCGGTGGAATGGGTATTACATTTCACGAACGATGGTAGCCGCAACAGCGCACAGATAAACAATATTAAGACAGTTGATCTCAGCCTGCAATATTCCAATACAAGTGCCTTTAATCTCTACCGAAGTGAGGGAAGTGATCATAACATCAACGATTTCCGTTTACATAAGGTTTCTATGCAAACCGGCAGTACCCGGCACCTGGAACCAGAAGGTGGAAGATCATCCGACAAAACCGCCTTCCCGTTTTTCAATATAGAAGCCGAAGGTAAAGGTGGCGTCATTGCTGCAATTGGATGGACAGGCACCTGGTTCGCAGATATTACTCAAAAAGAAAAACAATGGTTTACGCTGCAGGCAGGCATGAAAAACCTTGATCTTTTCCTTTATCCCGGAGAGTCAATCCGTACACCGCTTATTTCCTTATTGTTCTGGCAGGGAAGTAATTTCATCAACGGGCATAATCAATTCAGGCAATTTGTACTGGCGCATCATAGCACAAAGATCAATGGTCGTTTTGCCGAATATCCGCTCTCCGGCGGTTTTGAATGGGGCGATCCTGCACCATGCAATGAGTATACCTGTCTCACCGAAGAAATGGCGATCGCTTTTATTAAACGCTATAAGCAATTTGGTATAACCCCCGAAGTATTTTGGTTAGATGCAGGCTGGTACGCAGGCAGTGGCGGGCCGGATTTTAGTGGTGCCAACTGGGCTAACAAAGTGGGCACCTGGCGGATTGATACAACGCGTTTCCCAAATGGGTTTAAACCAATATCGGACGCGGCCCATAAAGTGGGTGCAAAATTTATGGTATGGTTTGAACCGGAACGGGTAATTAAAAATTCAGATTGGGCAACACAATTTCCGCAGTGGATGCTGAAACGGAATGATGACCCCAATACATTTTTATTTGACCTTGCCAATAAAGAAGCACGTGAATGGTTAAGCAAATATATTGGTGATTTTTTAGAGCAGAACGGCATTGATTATTACCGGCAGGATTTTAATATGCACGCCTCTCCCTACTGGGAAGCCAACGATGAGGCCGGCAGAAAAGGCCTGAAAGAAATAAGATATATTGAAGGATTATATGCCTATTGGGATTATTTATTGACCCGCTTTCCCAACCTGCTGATTGATAACTGCGCCAGTGGCGGGCGCCGGCTCGATTTGGAAACCACATCGCGCAGTGCGCCTTTATGGCGTACAGATTACCAATATGGAGAGCCTAACGGTTATCAGAATCACACCTATGGTTTGAATTTCTATTTGCCACTGCACGGCACTGGTGTATTTGGTTTTGATGAATACAGTTTTCACTCCGCATTAAGTAGTGCAATGGTGATAAATTGGGACTTAACAGGTATGCAGGGCAATATTGGAGATATGCGTAAATATGTACAACAGTTTAAAGAACTGCGTTCCTATTATTATGCCGACTATTATCCATTAACAGGCTTGGGTGATTTAACCGGAATGAATGTATGGGTGGCTTATCAGCTCAACAGGGCTGGCGACCAGTCGGGTATAGTCGTAGCCTTTAGGAGAAAGGATAATAAAGATGAAAAGCTAAGGGTAAAATTAGTAGGTCTTGATGCTGATAGCCACTACGACATTACCAATTTGCACGACAACAGCACGATTACCAAAACCGGCAAAGAAATGATGGAAGGATTTGAACTGCAAGTAAAACAAGCGCCGGGTTCCCTGGTGCTGAGATATATGAAAAAGTAGGCAGTGAGTTGTATTTGCGCTATTCATAGTGTGGTTATATGATTTCGTTTTGTACTTCAGGACTAGGTTCTATTGATTCGCGCCGGGGTATTCACCTACAGCCGTTGTGGGTTAGCTATGACCCTGGCGCTGAATGAAATCGCTATTGATGATGCAACAACAGCACCGCAAGTAGTCAATTCACTTTCCTCCATTCAGTCCCAATCGTCCCGCTTGTCCCCCGAAAAGTAAGTGAGAAAGAATATGCTTTGGCTGAACCTTTTACCTCCTGTCCTTAGCAAAAAAACTTATTTTTAGCCAATCAACAATAATACTACCAGTGAAACAAAACGTTTGGTTTGCCTTTTTCCTGTCATTCAGCTGTTTATTATTTCAAGGTGTGGTTGCACAAAACATTTATATAGCGCCCGGCGGCAACGATGGTAATCCCGGAACCGCTGAACAGCCATTGGCAACACTTACAGCGGCAAGGGACCGCATCCGGTTATTGCGAAAACAAAATCCTACTGCCCAACATGCATGGCAGGTAATCATTCGTAAGGGCGAATATATGCTGCCGGAAACATTAATGTTATCGGTTGAGGATGGTGGTACAGAAGCAGTTCCTTTGGTTTTTAAAGGAGAGGAAGGTGTGGTTTTTTATGGCGGGTTTTACCTGAACAAATTTGAAAAAGTATCCGACAGCCTCTGGAAAACCGATGTGCCCGAAGCGCGGCGGTATGGCTGGCGCTTTGAGCAACTCTATGTAAACGGAACCCGTGTTGCCAGGGCGCAAACACCCAATAAGGGATTTTATAACCCCGTAGCGGTTAAAGAAACGGTTATTGTTAATGGCGATGGACGGGCGCCGGAGCTGGCGGTTCAGCAAATTAAAATTCCTGCTGAAGTTGCAACCTGGATTAAAAATTTGAACGAAGAAGATTTGAAAGATGCAGTGATCACTTTTTATCATCATTGGGACAATACAAAAAAATATATTCAGTCGTACAACGCCGCTGATACCGCCGTATATATAAGCGGGGAAGGCATGAAACCCTGGAACCCCGTTACTGCCGCATCTTTATTCGCCATTGAAAATGTGCCCTCTGCTTTAGATGCCCCGGGCGAATGGTTCCTGGAACGTTCCGGCACATTGTACTATCGTCCGCGGCCGGGTGAAACCATTGATAGAACAACTGCTATTGCCCCGGTACTGGATAAATTCATTACCATATCAGGCAATGAAAAAACAGGAGAAAAGGTAAGTAATATTCGTTTTGAAAACATTGCTTTCCGGGTAGCGGGCTATCGCATGCCGCCATCAGGAGTAGAACCTGCGCAGGCGGCTGCACCTATAGCGGCAAGTATTGAAATGGATTTCGTCAGCCGGGTGTCATTCATTAATTGTGAAGTATCGGGTACGGGTGGTAGTGGTATATGGTTCAGAAGAGCCTGCGACAATGGATTGATAGAGCATTGCTATTTACACGACCTGGGCGCAGGCGCTGTTAAAATTGGTGAGACCATTCTGCGTACCAATCCTGAAGAACTAACGCACCATATAAAAGTGGTTAACAACATAGCCCGGTCCGGAGGACATGTATTTCCCTGTGCAGTGGGCATGACCATATTTCATGGAAGTGATAATGAATTGCTCCATAATGAAATTTCAGATTTCAAATACTCCGGCGTATCCGTAGGTTGGGTATGGGGATATACACCCAGTCCTTCCAAACGCAACCGCGTGGAGTATAACCATATTCATCATTTGGGATGGGGCGTGTTAAGTGATATGGGCGGAGTATATACACTGGGCGCTTCACAGGAAACTACCGTAAGCAATAATGTCATCCATCATATTTATTCGCTCGATTATGGTGGATGGGGATTGTATACAGATGAGGGTTCGGAGGGAATTACCATGGAAAATAACCTGGTGTACAACTGTAAGAGTTCAGGATTTCATCAGCACTATGGAAAAGAAAACATCATCCGCAATAATATATTCGTCAATAACATTAAAGCGCAATTGCAGGCTACCCGTGTGGAAAAGCACCGTTCGTTTTCATTTACCAATAACATTGTTTACTTCAATAGTGGCACCTTATTGAGCAGCAACTGGCCAACAGTTGATATAACAACCGATGAAAACTGCTACTGGGATACCCGCAGCAGCAATATCCTTTTTGGTAAAAAAACTTTTGCAGCGTGGCAGCAGGAAGGCAAAGACAAACACTCGGTTATAGCTAATCCTGGTTTTAAGGATGTTAAAAACTTTGATTTCCTTATTACCAATAAAAGGATCATCAACAAAATAAAGTTTAAACCGTTTGATTATTCCAAAGCAGGTGTATATGGAACGGCTGAATGGATACAAAAAGCAAAGTTTGATGCCGCAAGGGCCGAAGCTTTCGACCAAATGGTTGCTGAACATGAAAAAGAATAATGCAGAAAAAAAATATTTCTATAGTTTCGCTATCCTGTTTTTATCATTTCAACTTTAAACTCATAATACAATCAGAATGATCAAAAGACGAATGTATCTTCTCTTCCTGGGCGTACTATCTATATGTATTGGTTATGCGCAGAACCAACCGGGCTTTACCACAATTTCACTGAACAATCTTGATGCCTTTTCAAATCCGGGAGGCAACTGGTCTGTTGCTTCGGATGCCGTAGCGGATATAGATAAAGAAGGCGACCTGAAACCTGTTCCGGGAACAGGCGTGCTGGTAAATACGGTTTCTAAAAAGAACAGGGCACACCTGGTAACAAAAGAAAGTTTTGGTGATGTAGAACTCGAACTGGATTTTATGATGGCCAAAAACACCAATTCCGGTATATACCTGCAGGGGCGGTATGAGGTTCAGTTATTTGATAGCTGGACTGTATTGCACCCAACCTACTCCGATTGCGGTGGCATATACCAGCGATGGGATGATAAGCGAACAGGTGCCGATAAAGGATTTGAAGGAACAGCACCCCTGGTGAATACAGCCCGTGCGCCGGGTTTATGGCAGCATCTCAAAATAAAATTCCGTGCGCCGCGGTTCAATGAAAAAGGGGAGAAGGTTACCAACGCCCGTTTTGAAGCCATATATTTAAATGGAGTGCTGGTGCAGCAGCAAACAGCATTAACCGGGCCTACAAGGTCTCCCTTGTTTGAAGAAGAGCAGGCTACCGGTCCTTTAATGATACAGGGCGATCATGGCAATGTTGCGATCCGTAATATTAAATACCGTTCTTTAACTACAGCAAACAACACACCCGAAAAAGTAAAGATCGTTAATCCCATTATTGTACAGCCTGAAACAAGGCCTTACCTGTTGCGTAGTTTTTTAAGCTATGGAAAAAAAATGATCACGCATGCCATTTCTGTTGGTAATCCCAACGGAGTAAATTATTCTTATGACTTAAAAAGCGGTGCATTATTGCAGGTATGGCGCGGGCAGTTTGCAGATGCTACCGACCTTTGGCACGAAAGGGGAGAACCTTACCAGCGTATTGTTCCTTTGGGCAGCGTTATCATATTATCCGATGCACCGGCTGTAGCCAGTTTACCCGATGCTGCAAATACCGCCTGGCCCGATACTGTGTCCTTTGATGATGTGCAGAACAAGGGATATACCATAGATGCCGGCAGGGCGCCTTCATTCCGGTATAGTATTAATGATGTACATATTACTGATAAAATTTCAGTTCCCAATGCATCAGGAATTGTAAGGGAATTGGTGGTTGCCAATCCATCCGCCAATTTATATCATCGCATTGCGGTTGCTAAAAAGATAGAACAAAGTAAAAAAGGTTTTTATGCTATTGGTGATAAGTCGTATTACATTTCCATTGATGAAAAGCTAAAGCCTTTTATACGGCAGGCGGGCGCAAACCAGGAATTGCTGGTTCCCATAGATAAGGCTGGCATTGCGGTAACCTATTCCCTCATCTGGTAATCTTTATAAAAATCATGACAACATTATATTTTACATTATTTCGCTTATTAAAACGCATGTTGTGCTTGGCAATATGCATTGGTGCTGCAGCACATCTATCCGCACAAAACCAAACGGATACTGCCATACATGTTCAGAAAGAAGAAGACTTTTATGCGATTCAAACTGTTCCTATACCCGAAGGCATATTGCTGGAAGCAGGGGGTATGACTTTTTTACCCGATGACGCGCTTGCAGTATCTACGCGCAGGGGCGAAGTGTGGATCATTACCAATCCCTATATGAAAAATGGCAGTGCGCCGCATTACCGCCTGTTTGCGCAGGGAATGCATGAAGTGCTGGGACTGAATTATATTAACGGAGATATATACGCAGTACAGCGGTCAGAACTTACCCGTTTGCGTGACTTGGATGGGGACGGAGAGGCGGATGAATACGAAACCGTGTATTCATGGCCGTTAGCAGCCAATTATCATGAGTTTTCCTATGGGCCGGTATTAGACAGGGACGGCAATATGATACTTACACTGAACCTTGCATGGGTAGGCGATCATGGTGAAAGTTTATCCAAATGGCATGGATGGATGATTAAAATTACACCCGATGGAAAAATGAAGCCCTTTGCTGCCGGCATGCGCTCACCCGCTGCTTTTGCGTTGAACAACAAAGGAGATATATTCTATGCCGAAAACCAGGGCGACTGGGTAGGCTCGGGAAGCATTACCCATGTAGCCGAAGGGGATTTTGTGGGAAACCCGGCAAGCTTGGTATGGTCGCACTTACCCGGCTCCACTGTTACGCTTAAGAAAGAAGATATTCCTGACACAGGCGAACCCAAATATGATGTAGCCAAACGGGTGCCGGGGTTAAAACCACCATCGGTATGGTTCCCGCATACTATTTTGGGTATATCAACCGCTGGCATTATCAATTATGATGTGAAGGGGAAAATGGGACCTTTTGAAGGCCAGCTATTTGTAGGCGACCAGGGACAAAGTAAAATTATGCGGGTATACCTGGAACAGGTAAAAGGTGTTTACCAGGGAATTGTATTTCCTTTCCGGGAAGGATTTTCATCGGGTATTCTCCGGCTTAACTGGGGATCGGATGGCAGTATGTTTGTGGGCATGACATCCCGTGGATGGGGTTCTACAGGCAGGGAGGAATATGGTTTGCAGCGGATGGTATGGAATGGAAAAACGGCTTTTGAAATGAAAACAGTGCAGGCCAGACCCGATGGATTTGAAATTGAATTTACCCAACCGGTAGATGAACAATCGGCCCGTGATGCGGCATCTTATCAGATATCTAGCTTTACCTATAAATATCATCATAATTATGGCAGTCCTGTCATTAACCAGGGAAGTTGTCCTATTAAAGCAATAGCCGTTTCACCAGATCGGTTAAAAGTACGTTTGGTGGTGGATAGCTTAAGGCTGGGGTATATTCATGAAATAAAAGCAGAAGGGTTGCTTTCTGCAGAGCGCAATACATTGTTGCATAGTTTTGGATTTTATACACTCAATCAACTGCCCGATGGTGAGAAACTCGCTCTCACAGCAGAGAACAGAGTGAATGCGGCTGCACTTCAGCATCAGCATAGCATGCAGCATGAAATTGCAAAGGCTCCTGCGAAAGCATCAAAAGCCACTGATGTTAAACACATGACCAAACAGCCGGCAGCCTGGACAAAGGGAACTGACCGCAGCATCGTTATAGGCACTAAGCCCGGTTTAAAGTTTGATGTGGAAACGATTACCGTTAAAGCGGGTTCAAGGGTAAAGTTGACGTTTAATAATAACGATGATATGTTGCATAATTTGGTGATTACCCAGCCCGGTGCAGCAGACAAAGTAGGCGAAGCCGCTACCAAACTGGGTTTAAACGGTGAAAAATCAGGCTTTGTGCCGGCAGGTGCAGATGTATTGTTTCATACCAGGTTATTGGGACCAACAGAAAAGGAAACCATTTATTTTACCGCACCCACACAGCCCGGCGACTACCAGTATGTATGCACTTACCCGGGACATTATGTAGTTATGCGTGGTGTGCTGAGGGTAACGAAGTAAGATGGTAAGATGGTAAGATGGCAAGATTGTAAGATGGTAAAAGATCGTCTATGCTTTATACTCTTACTCTCTTACGGTCTTACTCTCTTACTGTCTTAAGGTCTTGCGGTCTTACACCCTTGCGATCTTATGAATCAAAATAATATATATGAATAAGTTTGGAGAAAAAATAATATTTCTTATCGCATGCCTGTGTATCCTGTGTATGCAGTATAGCCATGCGCAATCCCCAAAGGAAAAAATAAAGCTGCTTATCATTGACGGGCAAAATAACCACGGCAACTGGGCCCAAACCACGCAAATGATGAAGGGCTACTTAGAAGAGACCGGGCTTTTTGCTGTTGATATTGCTACCACTCCGCCCGAAGGAGGAGATATGGAAGATTTTAAACCTGTTTTCAGCAACTATAAGGTGGTATTGCTTAACTATAACGGGGATGCCTGGCCGCAAACTATCAATGCGGCTTTTGAATCTTTTGTAAAGAATGGCGGAGGAGTGGTATCTGTGCATGCTGCCGATAACGCTTTTCCGGAATGGCCGGAATTTAATAAGATGATAGGCCTGGGAGGATGGGGTAACAGAAGTGAAAAAGACGGACCTTACATTTATTACGATGAGGCAGGTAAACTGGTAAAAGATGACAGCCCCGGAGTGGGTGGCAGTCATGGGAAATTTCATGCGTTTAAAATTATTACCCGTAATAAAAAACATCCAATTACAAAGGACTTACCCGAAGTATGGATGCACAATAAAGACGAGTTGTATGATCGCCTGCGCGGACCGGCCGAAAATATGGAAGTATTGGCCACCGCTTATAGTGCTAAAGATCAAAGTGGCACAGGACGCAATGAGCCCATAATGATGGCAATCACTTATGGCAGGGGAAAAATTTTTCATACTACATTGGGCCATGCCAATGAATCACAGCAATGTATTGGATTTATTACTTATTTACAGAGAGGAGCGGAGTGGGTGGCAACCGGTAAGGTTACGCAAAAGGTTCCCGCAGCATTTCCCGGACCCGATAAAATAAGCATACGGCCCTGATATCCCCATAGAAGCATCAAAAAGCAAATAACAAGAAACAAATAAACCCTTTCCGCCGTGGCGGATACAAAGCCCCGAATTTTAAACCCGAAATCTGAAGGAAATAACCCGATAGCAGGAAGACAATAAATTTCAAACCTGAACGATCTTCCCATTTTCAAATTATCGCATTCTTTACCACTGTATAAAATAATTTCCTGCTGGCATGCAACATGCTTTCCCTTCCATTGTCATTATTGTATATTAAAGCAGAAAACCTCTTTTTTTGGAATTAGCTGTAGCACAAGATCAACATGCATACCTGGTAGAGCGATGCCGGGAAGGAGATGTTATGAGCTTTAAAAAGCTATACGAATTATACGCTAAAGCTATGTTTAATACCAGCCTGCGAATAGTAAATAACCGTACCGAAGCTGAAGATGTGCTCCAGGAGTCATTTATTGATGCTTTTCATCATATTGACAGTTTTGAGAGCAAGAGCAGCTTCGGTGCATGGTTAAAGCAGATCGTAGTCAATAAATCCATCAATCACCTGAAGAAAAAAAGAATAGATCTGGTGGAAATAGAGAATGCGGAAATGAATAACCGGGCAGAAGCTGCTGAAGATGAAGAAAAGGACATGCAATGGCAGGTAGAGCGGGTGCGGGAAGCGATAACCCGGTTGCCTGTTGGCTACCGCACTGTATTGAGTCTGTATTTGCTGGAAGGCTATGATCACGAAGAAATAGCGCAAATATTAGATGTGGCAGAATCTACCACCCGTACTCAATATATAAGGGCAAAACAAAAGCTATTGACAATACTTAAAAGAGGAGCATGACATGAGTGATAACTTAGATCGCTTTATTAAACAAAACAGGAGCCATTTTGATGAGGAGCAGCCCTCTGAAAAGCTATGGGAACAAATTGAGAAAGGATTGCAATCCAAAACTCCGGTTCCTGTTCGTTCTTTAAAGCAAAGATGGTGGACCGCTGCTGCTGCAGTTATCCTTTTTGCAACAGCCGCCACTGCTTATATTATTTTTAAAAAGACTGACCCGGTAAATCAGCCGGTAGTAGAAAACAATACTATTATACTCCCGGATAATAAAGTGGCCAAAGATGCGGACATAGCAGCAATTGACCCGGTGTATGCACAGCAGGCAGCCCGCTTTTCGTTACTGATAGATGAAAAGCAGAAAGAATTGAAAGCGATTCAAACCGATGAGCCTTTCCTATACAAAAAATTCAGTTTCGATATAAAACGACTGGATAGCACTTATACCTTATTAAAACAACAATTACCGGTAAACCCTAATAAAGAAGAGCTACTGGAGGC
Source organism: Agriterribacter humi (assembly GCF_009192765.1). Lineage (GTDB taxonomy): Bacteria > Bacteroidota > Bacteroidia > Chitinophagales > Chitinophagaceae > Agriterribacter > Agriterribacter humi. Next base: position 23,325 of record NZ_VOHQ01000008.1, read on the forward strand.
TATGATCTATAATCTGCAGTTACAGATTGAACTCCTTAACCAGCAATTGAATATTATCCAAAAGATCAAACAATCAAAAAGCACATCATTATGAAAAAAATACTTTACATAACACTTACAGTTATCCTATTTACCTGGTCTTCCAGAGCGCTGGCCGCGGGTGATGATCCCCTGGTTGAAAAAAAGAAAACCTACAGTAAGTCGTATACTCTTGGAAGCAGTGAAAAAATATCATTGAACAATTCTTTCGGGGAAATGAAATTCAGCACCTGGGATAAAAATGAAGTGAAAGTTGACATTGTCATTGTTGCCAAAGCCGCCACGGAAGAGAAAGCACAGGAAATACTCAATAAAATCCGTATTGAAGACGGGAAAAACAGCGGTGGCGTTTATTTTAAAACGCAGATGGACAATATGAATAATAATAGCAATAACAATAATAACAATAACGGGAATAAAAAGAGAGGCAAAAATTATAAGCAGGAAGGTATGGAGATCAATTATATGGTATACCTGCCTGCCAGTAACCCATTGGATGCCTCCAACTCCTTTGGCGCTTTAATAATAGGCGATTATAAAGGAGAAGTTTCATTAGAAAGTAAGTTTGGGAGCTTAACTGCCGGGAACCTGGCCAATGTAAAGCAGGTTTCGGTGGAGTTTGGTAAAGCCGATATCGCCTCGATCCATAATGGTAAAGTGACGATTAAATTTTCTAAAGCTGTGTTGGGGAAATTCAGCGGCAACGTAAATTCAAATTTTGAATTTTGTGAGGTAGTGAACCTTGGATTGGATAATTCTATTACACAGTTAAATATAAGATCATCTTATTCTACACTTGGCATAGAATTGAATAAAGGACTTTCCGCCAGCTTCAATATTAAAACCAGTTTTGGCGATGTTGATAACAACAGTGCTTTTGATATAAAGGAAGAGGACGATGGCGGCCAGAAGCACGGACCCAGATTTGATAAACAATATTATGGTACAGCCGGACAGGGTAACGCAAAAATTACGATCAAGTCTGAATTTGGAACGGTAAAATTATTATGATGTTATCGTTGCGCAACACGGGTCTCTATTCCGGCTATTGCATCGTTTTAACGCCGCCAGGCATTTTGTGAAAAAAACAACATGATGACAAACTATAAGCTGTAAAACAACAAGCGGAAAATCACAAACTCCCCCTTAAATCATCTTTATCCTTTTTCAGCGACCGTATCATTTCCCCGTATCCCTGCTGTTTTAAAAAGGCATTTACAGACTGGCTAATGCGTTTTGCTTTGGTAGCGTCTGTTTTGGCAGTTTCAATCCACTTAGAAAAATAGTTCTGATGCGAACGGGGCAACTGCTTAAAAAATGCCATGGCGTGCGGTTCATCCGATAAACATTCCAGCAGTTCGGGAATAATTTCATAAGGTGCATCAACTGTTAGCTGCACTTTTACCATAGCGCCTTTACTTTTACGGATTCCTTTTCGCATGGTTGCATTTAATGCCATAATAAAATCTCCGCCACCCATTGGGATAAGGCTCACTCCTTTAATAACAAAATCATCTAACCTGCCTTTTACGCGGAAAGCCGTTTTTGTGCCGGGCTTAAGCTGTCCCGCAATATCTCCCGGTACTTCAATATAGTTCCAGCCGGATTTTTCTCCTTTTTCCCCGAATTTTAATATAGTGGCTGTGAAACTGACCATATGTGTGGTTAAAAGATATGCAATTTGGAAGAAAAAATAAGAGCCAAAATACAAATAACAAATAAAATCCGAATCAGAAAATCCGAAATCCGAAGGAGGAGAGGAAGCACCAGGAAACAAATCACAAGATCCAAGTAAATTTTAAATCCGAAATCCGAAAAAATCTGAAGCGAATGCAACGATAAACTACTCTCAACATTTAAAACGGATACCCCCTGTAACCTGAAACCTCTCACAAATTTCAAATCCCTTCCAGTCATTCTTTTCCCCGATATTGCATCCCGTTGGTAATTCTCCACATATTGTGCATAGTTACAATATGGGCTGAGTTCTTGTGTATAATTCGTTAACAATAATGGGGTTTCATAAAATGGTCTGCACTAATTTTCGTTTTGATTCAGCTATTTTTGCCCATTCCACAAAAATATTGAACTGTGCGTTTAAAGAGTTTAGAAATCAAGGGTTTTAAGAGTTTTGCCGACAAAACTACAATCAATTTCGACCAGGGGATTACAGGTATTATCGGGCCAAACGGTTGCGGCAAAAGTAATATCATAGATTCCATTCGCTGGGTAATAGGAGAGCATAAGATCAGCAACCTGCGCAGTGAAAACCTCGAAAGTTTGGTGTTTAACGGGTCGCGTACCCGCAGTGCCAGTGGACTGGCTGAGGTAAGTCTTACTTTCGAAAATACCCGCAACCTTCTTCCTACGGAATTCGGTACGGTTACCGTTACCCGTAAGTTTTATAAAAGCGGGGAGAGTGAATACCGCCTCAATGATGTAAACTGCCGCCTGAAAGACATTCATAACCTCTTTTTGGATACGGGCATTAGTACCGACAGCTATGCCATTATTGAACTGGGTATGGTGGATGATATTATCAAAGATAAAGAAAACAGCCGCCGCCGTATGCTTGAACAGGCTGCAGGTATCACTATTTATAAAACCCGGAAGCGGGAAGCCAAATTAAAATTAGACGCTACCGAGCAGGACCTGGCACGTATTGAAGATCTTCTTTTTGAGATCAACAATCAGCTAAAAAGCTTAGAAAGCCAGGCTAAAAAGGCGGAGAAGTATTACGAGATCAAAAAGGAGTATAAAGAATTGAGCGTGGAGCTGGCCAAAGCGGCGCTTGAAGGGTTTAACATTACATACAGGGATTTAAATGAACAACAGCAACAGGAAATAGATAAACGTTTTGAACTGGAAGCTGGTATTGCACAGGATGATGCAGCTATTGAACAGGAAAAACTGGGTTTTATTGAACAGGAAAAACAGTTGCAGGACATGCAGCATGCTTTTAATGATCTGCTCGGAACTGTGCGTAATAAAGAAAATGAGAAGAGCCTCGGCGAACAGCGCCTGCAATACCTGAAAGAAAGAGAAAGCAGCCTGCACGATTTTTTACAAAAATCGGAAGGACAGTTGAAGGGACTGGAAGAAAGCATAGCTTTTACTGCCGGGCAAATAACAGATGAGGAAGTTAAACTGGAAGAATTTACAGAAAAAGTTGAAAGCTTAAAGGATGGTGTGGAAGAGAAGCGGCGCATTTTTGATGAAAAGCGCGCTGCTATTGATATCGTTCGCCGGGATAACCAGGCTCTGCAGCGCCGCCAGTTTGATGCTGAAAAGCAGGTAGCCGTTGCTGATACATCTATCCAGAATATTCAGCGCACCATTGTACAGGGAGAAGATGAGCAGGCACAGCGTAAACAGCAGATAACGCAACTGGAGAAGGAAAGGGAAGAAAAGGAAATTGAATTAGACAATAAACGCACCGGCCTGCGGCAATTGCAGGAACAGCATGAGTACACGAAGGAGCAGATATTGCAAACGCAGGCAATGGTGGAAACCCTGCGCAACCAGTTGGCAGAGGAAAACCGAAAACTGGATTCCCGGAAAAATGAACATGCATTATTGAAAAGCCTTATAGATTCTATGGAAGGCTATCCTGAAAGTGTAAAATTTTTGCACAATAACCCGGGATGGAATCATGCCGCTCCAATTTTATCGGATATTATTTATGTTAAAGAAGAATACCGGGCAGCAGTGGAAAATGTGCTGGAACCTTACCTTAATTATTACGTGGTTAACAACCTGGAAGAAGGGTTGCAGGCGATTCAGCTTTTGGATACCAACAAAAAGGGTAAAGCCAATTTCTTTTTGTTGGACAGGGTAAATGATTTTAATGATATGCAACATCACCAGCCTGTTGGAACGATTGCTGCTATGGATGTTATTGAGGTGGAAGGGCAATACAGGAAACTGGCGGAATACCTGTTGAGTAACGTGTATATTGCTGAAAATGATGAAGCCCTGCTTAATAGCAATGGTGCTGTAGTATTGGAAAAGCATGGCAAATATGTGAAAGGTAAATATGCGCTTACCGGCGGCAGCGTAGGATTATTTGAAGGGAAAAAAATAGGCCGTGCGAAAAACCTTGAAAAACTGAATGGTGAAATAATAGCGCAGGAAGCAGTGGTTAACGAGTTGAAATCCGCTATCCAGGCGCGGCATAACGAAGTCATTGGTTATAACCAGCAATTGAAAGAGCAGGCCATACGGCAAACACAGGACGCGATTAGCCAGTTAACCAACCAGGCTTTTGCTTTGCAGAATAAGATGGAAAACCTGCAGCACATGGAAGAAAATGGCAGCAGGCGGCTTGAAGATCTTAGGATACAATTGCAGAACAATCACGATAGCATTGCCCTGGTGAGAGATGAACTGGAAAAATTAAATACACAGTTACAGGAGCTACAGGACAATCTCCGGAACGCCGAGCAGGATTATACACTCGCTGAACAGGAATACAATTTTGCGAACGCCGCATACAATGATAGCAACCTGCAATACACCAAATTGCAGAGCAAGGTAAATGCACTAAAGCAGGAACATCAATTTAAGAACGGACAGTTGGGTGATCTTAAAAGCCAGATAGAAAACAGCAATTCACAATTACTGGAAGCATCTGGCAATATTACACAAACAGAGGAAGCATTGAAGCTGGTTGCAGCTATATTGCTGGATATGCTGCGGAGCAAGGATGAAGAAGAAAGGAAACTAAATGAAGCCGACCAGGCTTATTATAACCGCCGCAATGCTTTAAATGAAAAAGAAAGCGCGCTGCGCCACAGGCAAAAGGCAAAAGAACAACTGGATTATTTGCTGAATGAAATAAAAGACAAATTAAGCGAGCTGAAACTGCAGTTGGCCGGAATGAAAGAAAGGCTGAGCGTGGAGTTCAGGGTTGACCTGAATGCTATATTAGATGAGCCCCGTGCAACAGAAACACCGCTGGAAGAACTGCAGGCTTCCTGCGAAAGAATGAAAAAGCGGCTGGAAAATATGGGTGAAGTAAACCCTACCGCCATAGAAGCTTTCCAGGAAATGAGGAAAAGATACGAGTTCATTCTTGAGCAAAAAAACGACCTGGTAACAGCAAAGGATAGCCTTTTGCAAACGATACAGGAGGTGGAAGCAACCGCCAACCAAAAATTTTTAGAAACATTCAATACGGTTAGAGAAAACTTTCAGAAAGTATTCAAGGCCCTGTTTACCGAGGAAGACACAGCGGACATACTGCTCGAAAATCCTGAAAATCTTGCTGAAACAGGAATTGATATCGTTGCCAAACCAAAAGGTAAACGGCCTTCTTCCATTACCCAGTTAAGCGGCGGAGAAAAAACATTAACGGCAACGGCATTGCTGTTTGCTATTTACCTGATCAAGCCAGCGCCATTTTGCATATTAGACGAGGTAGACGCCCCGCTTGACGATGCTAACGTGAACAAGTTCACCAATATGATCCGCCAGTTCAGCGAAAACTCGCAGTTCATTATTGTTACCCATAATAAAATGACCATGTCTACCGTGGACATTATATATGGCGTAACCATGCAGGAGCCGGGGGTAAGCAAATTGGTGCCTGTTGATTTTAGGGGGTTGAATTAAGAGGAGTAAGGTATAAGGAATAGGGTGTAAGGAGGGAAAAATTAAAACAGGAGTTGATTTTCAATTGGGGTCAATTACGAAGAAGCTTAAAAATAAATCAGGGTTCCAAACCTGCCGGTATCTGCTGCAAGCCGTATGAAGATTTGGAACCCTCTGATAAACTTAATCATCCAGTCTAAAAGATATCTTGCATATTACACCGAATGTAGTCACTTTGTTGTCTTTAACATGCGCTTTAATGTCCTTTACAAAAACCGAATCAATATTGCGAACAGTTTTGGAAGCTTCGGTTACAGCCGAACGGATAGCATCGTCAATGCTTTTTTCTGAAGAGGCGATCACTTCAATTACTTTTACAATTGGCATACAAACGTGTTTTATAAGTTATTAAAATAAGATACGTGTTATTTAAAGATCGCTAAAAATCAATACAATAAAAAATTGGTTTGGATTTTTGTAATGGCGGGAAACCGGTAAAGCGAATATGCGTGTCAGCATTTTCATGATTTATTGCTATTTTTGCGGACAGATAAATTCAGATTATGAAAATAAACAAAACTGCTTTATATATTTTATTAGCACTGGTTGTAGTTGCAGCTCTTTACCGCATTATACCGGGACGTCCATACGGATTTGCACCGCAAATTGCAATGGCATTGTTTGGAGGAGCTGTTATAAAAGATAAAAAACTGGCCTTTGCACTGCCATTATTGTCTATGGTATTGTCGGATGCATTGTTTGAGCTTCTGTATTTTGCGGGGATTTCGCCTATGTGGGGATTTTATGAAGGTCAGTTAACGAATTATGTATTATTCGCGTTGTTAACCGTATCAGGCTTTTTTATAAAAAAAATGAGTGTAATCAATATTGCTGTAGCTTCTTTTGCAGCGCCCACGGCTTATTTTTTGATTTCCAATTTTATGGTATGGCTAAGCGGCACCGGCGGGCTTCAGCGCCCCAAAACTTTTGATGGTTTGATGATGTGTTTTGCAGACGGGCTACCTTTTTATAAAAACTCTATAGCAGGTACATTATTCTTTTCGGCGCTGTTTTTTGGAAGTTACTATCTTATTAAACAATATATGCTAAAGCCTAAATTGGCCTGATATAAATTTCCTTCCTAATTAATGGCTCACCACAACATCACCGGAAAAAATGGGGAAGCATTAGCGCTTGCTTATTTAATACGGAATGATTTTGTTATTCTCCATACAAACTGGCGTCATTCTCATTACGAAATTGATATTATTGCTTATACCGGAAACATATTGCATTTTATTGAAGTAAAGACCCGCCGCTCTTTAAGATTCGGATACCCGGAGGAAAGTGTTACAAAGAAAAAAATGGAGAGCCTGATGAATGGTGCCGAAGTATTTCTTTTGCTGTACCCGCAATGGAAAAGAATACAATACGATATACTATCTGTTAATTTACGGAAAAACCAGGATCCCGAATATTTCTTTATTGAAGATGTTTCCCTGTAGTAACCAATAATTTCATTTTTTCTACCATTTTGTAGGTTGCCGGGCAATAGGCAATATTTTGTTTGTGTACATGCATGTAGTTCACCATTTTTCTTTTGGCAAGATGTGGAAACCCGGCACAATCAGCGGGGCGCACCGCGTAAATATTGCACATGTTGGTAGTCAGGTCAAGAAACTGGCAGGGTTGCTGTTTGTTCATCCAGTCTTTGTCTTTCTTATCGTAGTACAGCCATTTTTCTTTAAAAGTTTTCGCCGTCATTCCCAGGTGGGTCGAAATACGTTTAATATCCGCTGGAGTGTAAGTAGGGCTCATCGTTTTACAACAGTTGGCGCAGCTTAAGCAATCCGTTTCCAGCCACACGGCTCTATCAACATTTATCGTAAGATCATCTAATTTAGGGGGAGGATTTTTTTCAAGCCTGGTGAGAAACGCTCTTAATCCTTTTTTGTGGAACCTGACTTTCTGTTTAAATGATCTCAGGTTAATTGCCTGCATAATCTGTTTTAATATTAATGGCCCGAAAGTAAGCGTTAATTCGATTCAATTTGGCAAACCATATAAAATGTGTATATCTGCGGAACAATGGTGAATTTGATTTTAGCTGATATTTGCATTTAATTTTTGCAACGGCACTATTTTACAGCCAATGAAATGCAACATGTATGTGGGATGATCAGAAAAATGGTTTCAGGGCTTACCTGCAGTTAGAAAAATCGCTTAGCTCCAACTCAATAGAAGCCTATTTGCATGATATCGAAAAACTGCTGCAATTTCTCCAATTGCATGAAAACCTTAAAACTCCGGCCGAGGTTGAATTAAAAGATCTCCAACAATTTGTAAAATGGATTGCTGAACTGAATATGACTGCTTCCTCGCAGGCCCGAATCATTTCAGGGCTTAAGGCTTTTTATAAATATTGCCTTCTCGAGAAGATCGCTGTAAAAGATCCCACTATATTATTATCATCCCCCAAATTAAAGCGAACGCTGCCAGATACATTAAGCTTTGAAGAGATAGAATCCATTATCGGCAAAATTGACCTGAGCAAGCCTGAAGGCGTTAGAAACAGGGCTTTGATAGAAACAATGTATAGTTGTGGACTGAGGGTTAGCGAAGTAGTAGCGCTTAAATTGTCGAACCTGTACTTAGATGTAGGCTTTATTAAAGTAACGGGTAAAGGCGACAAAGAGCGCCTGGTGCCCATTGGCCGAGATGCCGTTAAGCATATTAATATATACCGGGAAAATATAAGGATTCATATCACGGTAAAAAAAGGGGAGGAGGATATTTTGTTTTTGAACAGGAGAGGGGCGCATATGACAAGAGTAATGATTTTTTTGGTTATTAAAGCCCTTGCCCGGAAAGCCGGCATTGTTAAAAATATCTCACCCCATACCTTCCGCCATTCTTTTGCCACCCATCTGGTGGAAGGAGGAGCTGATTTAAGGGCAGTTCAGGAAATGCTTGGGCATGAAAGCATTACCACCACCGAAATTTATACCCATCTCGACAGGGATTATCTCAGGGATACGCTTCAGCGCTTTCATCCCGGCTTTCAATAGCTGTTCATAATTATTTAACATTGATTCCTGCACAATAATGTAACAATCACGCAACGTTTGCGTTTTAAGGCTGTCAGCATATGAAATCTCAGTTCTTTGAATATTTTTCAGTAAAAACGATTATTAATGTTAATGATTCCCTATTATAGGGTTATCATAGGTTAAGTTTTAGAAATTATTTAAAAAGAAGCACCATAAGAATTTGGCATGTACTTAAAAAGCTGTACATTTGCCGCGCAAACATGAACCTGATACATTAACTCTTGCTTGCCCAACTGAGACTAGTCTCCCGTCTTTTAGAAGTTTTCTTCGGAATGAAATTTAAAACTTTCGCACAGGTTCAAAAATCACGTCACTAACGTATTGCCAGTAATTTTTTAGGATTAAAAACAAAAATGACCATTCATCATTGTTTAGAGCCATACATAGTATTATGCATTGCATAGTAGTATCTTAAAGATATATCTTTGTATGGTAAACATGGTTAAAAAACAAACAATTAAACAAGTATAGTTATGAAAAGGAAGAGTGAAATGGATTCGAAGGCAGGAACCAGTCCAACAGTAAAGAACAAAATGTTCAAAAATGTAATCAGCAAGTCTGCCTCTATGTTGCTGGTAACAGTAATGGGATTGAGTGCAATGTCTTTTGTTCAGGACGACTCCTTTGTAAGTGGTAGTGATACCAACCAAAGCGCAGCTAAAGTACAGAACATTGCAACAATCAAAGCAGAGCCAGGTGATGAAACCTGTTGCGTAACAACAGTTGTACATCCCGGGGACGGAATTAATACTGCTTTTGTGATCAGCACACCTACCAAAAAGGCGATATACAAAGCCGATAAAGAAACCATTGTTACATTTATATCTGAAGTAAAAGAAAGAAGGGTATGGAGTATGAACAGGGCACAGGCAAGTACCAAAGCTGATACGGAAATGCATTTTAATTTTAGGCTCAGCACAATATATCCTTCTGCAACCATGGCTGCAGGAGCTGATAAGGCGATGATCAGCCGGTTTACCGATGAGATTGTGCATTTAGCTGCTTATAGCGCAAATGATGTTGCTAAAGCAGATGCAGAAGTAGCCGCTAATTTCATTACAGCCAACTTGCCGGTAACAGTGGCAAAGCCAACTGCTGAATTGATGTTGAAAGCAGATGCAGAAATAGCTTCATCGTTTGAAAAAGCAACCCATACGGTTATCGGTGTACCATCGGCAACAGCCGCACAGAAAGCCGACCTGGAAATGATACAAAATTATAAAGGGCAGCAAACCCTTACCGTATTGAAATAAAATACAGTTTTCCGATTATTAGTGTGTAGTTATGGTTTTGATTAAGAACCGGTAGTGTTACCGGTTTTTTTATGTATAAACAAAAAGGATAGTCCAATTAAGAACTATCCCAATTATATTACTGCAAACCTGTAAGCCGGATTCTGTCGGGTGCTATCATTTATCTTGCCTGGTCATTACTGAACAGGTCAATCTGCTTACCCTTCCCGATATTTCAATAAAGAAAATTTCGCCGGGCCGGCAAAAAATCGGGATATACATAGCATTTCAGTACACAAGGTTTACCCATTATACATGTTGCCATATATAATAGTGAGCTCTTACCTCACTTTTTCACCCTTATCCACCCTGGGGCAGACGGTTATTTTCTGTGGCACTGTCTGTTACCGCCGAAGCGGCACCCGGCTGTTAACCGGTGCGTTGCCCTGTACTGTCCGGACTTTCCTTGGCTCCGTAGAACAGAGCCACGATAGCACAGTTTGCAGCAAGTACAAAGGTAGCTTTTTAATCAGGTAAGAAATGACTCATGCGAAAATATAGCACTATCTCCTGCTTCGTTTGATCATGATCTTAACTTTTTTCAACCACGTAACCATAAAAGGTAACAGGTTGCCTGTCGTTACCGCTAACCTGCAGGGTGGCGTAACCGTTATCCGAAACATGTAAATTAAGTTCTCTTACCGAACCTACATCTTTTGGCTTAATGGAAATATCCCATCCGCCCTTCTTTTTCGTTTGTATAGCATACGTAAAATCGGTAGAAGTAAAACGAAGCGGCCCATTGGCAGGATCTATAGGCGCTGTATAAATACGGCCCATATAGGGTAAAAAACTTACTATTTTATCTTCAGATATGCTTAAATCATAATCGCCATTCAGATGACGGGTCCCGCCGTTCATTGGTAAAAGCGTTTGGGCTTTAAAAACATAGTTTTGCACTTTGATGGATGCCTTGATTTCCTTTTCTTCCTTTGCTTTTGTTTCTTTTTTGGATTGGGCCTGCAAACCGCTGAAGCCGAATATTGCAAATGCGCCCAGTAATACTGCGGATTTAAAAATATATGGATTTTTCATTTTTATATATTTAGTGTTGTATTTTATTAGATGCAGCCTGGTAAAACGGGTTTAATGTATGCTGCTCAAAGAAAGTGTTAATTTATTTTTGACATTCTTTCCTTCCCTGCAAATATAAAAGCTGTTAGATGCTATATTTGTGGTCGTGTATAATCGAACCTTATCCCTGGAAATACATTGTTCCTGAATGAGTTTTAATCAGCTTATCTGTTAATAATATGTCAGAAGACCAATTTTTTAAAGATGAAATTAAAAAGGCCGCCGATTTTAAATTTGGCGCCGGTGTAGCTCATGTGTTTGATGATATGGTAAACCGTTCGGTGCCTTACTATGGTGAAATGCAGCGTATGATAGCCGAACTGGCTTCAAACCACGCTAAAGAGGGCGGCCAGGTATACGATCTTGGATGTTCTACAGGTACTACCCTGATAGGCATGAATACGATGGTGAGTAATAATGTTAAGTTTGTTGGCATAGATGACTCGGAGGAAATGCTGAAAAAATGCAGAAGTAAACTGGAAGAAGTGGGTTTTACCAGGGAATATGAACTGGTTTGTGCGGACATTGGTAATAAAGTTGAAATTGTAAATGCCGATGTAGTGGTGCTTTGCCTTACTTTACAATTTGTGCGGCCAATGTACCGGGCGCAGTTGCTTCAACGGATTTATAAGGGATTAAATCATGGGGGGGCATTAATACTGGTAGAAAAAATTCTGGCTGAAGACAGCCATTTCAACCGCGATTTTATTAGCTATTATTACAATTATAAAAGACGGAATAATTATAGTGAACTGGAAATATCCCAAAAAAGAGAAGCGCTGGAAAACGTGCTTATTCCATATAAGCTTAGTGAAAATACAGGAATCTTACAGGACACGGGTTTCGCTCACTGCGAGGTGTTTTTTAAATGGTATAATTTCGCAGGCATTATCGCGGTAAAAAAATAAATTGCCGGTATTTAAGTGTTTTTTCCAATGCAACGCATTATACCGGTTTTTCAATTTTTAAAATTTATGATAGCAATCGGAAACTTTTTTTTCAAGTACCGCAACTGGATCTTTATTCTTTTTTACGCAGCGCTTTTTATTCCTTCGCCTCCCCTGTTTTCTGAAGAAAGATTTGGTGAACACCATTATATTTGGCCGATTGTCCTGGGTTTACTGATTACTGTTTCGGGACAACTAATTCGCGGAGCTACTATTGGACTGGCATATATAGTGCGCGGTGGCAGCGAGGGAAAACCTTATGCCGAAGGACTGGTAACCGATGGTATTTTTAATCATTGCCGCAATCCTCTATACGTTGGAAATATTTTAATGCTGCTGGGGGTTGGGATATTAGCCAACTCTTTATTTTATGTAGTTATTATTATTCCTGCTTTTCTTTTTATTTACCAGGCCATTGTATTGGCCGAAGAACATTTTTTGCGTGGCAAATTTGGAGCAGGCTTCGATGCTTACTGCAAAAAGGTAAACCGGTGGATACCCGACCTCAGAGGTATTGATAAAACTTTTGGCAGTATGTCTTTTAACTGGCGGCGGTGGATATTAAAGGAATATAACACACAATTTGTATGGCTGTCGGGCATTACCCTTATCCTTCTGTTGAAATACCCTCACATTACGGATTATGACACCCATTACCGCAACACGCTGATTGTTGTTATTCTTTCCATACTCCTGCTAATGTACCTGCTTATACGTTACCTCAAAAAATCGGGTAAGGTGAAAGAATAATGCGGATGGAATTGCCAATGTCATTAATAGCCTTAAATATATGGCAAACTTTTTATTAATAGGCATTTGTATTATGGCAGGCTTACTGGTTCGCAGGTTTACAGCGGTTCCTGCCGATGCCTATAAAGGGGTAAATGCTTTGATCATTAACCTGGCATTGCCGGCAGTTGCTTTTAAATACCTGCCACATATACAATGGACGAAATCACTGATACTACCTGCCGCGATGCCGGTAATTGTTTGGCTGTGCGGATGGATATATATAAGAGTATACGCTGCTAAAGCAAAACTGGATAAACAAACGGAAAGCGGATTAAAACTGGTAACCGGGTTAAGCAATACCTCATTTTTGGGCTTCCCGCTTATTATTGCCTGGTTTAGCGATGATGCCTTAGGCGTTGCCGTTATATGCGATCAGGTTACCTTTATGCTACTTGCCACTGCGGGTATTGTAGTAGCGATGAATGCTTCGGAAAAGCACTCGCTTACAGTAGGGGCGGTGTTGAAAAAAATGTTTTCCTTTCCTCCTTTTATTGGATGTGTGGCGGCTTTGGTGCTTCCTTTATTTATCAATCTTTCCCCATTTGATGCTTTATTTGATATGTTGGCGGCAACGGTAGCTCCTTTAGCATTATTTTCTATTGGATTGCAATTAAAATTTGATGGATGGCGCCGGGAGTTAAATCATTTGGCAGCGTCATTTTTATATAAATTGGTGGTGGCGCCTTTGGTTATTTTCTGCATAGTGTATTTTTTAGGTATGAAAGGAATAATACCTCAAATCAGTATTTTTGAATCGGCCATGCCTTCCCATCTTACTGCTACGATTGTTGCAAGTGAATATAACCTCAATCCTAAGCTCACCAGCCTGGTGGCAGGTATTGGTATTGTAATATCCTTTGTTACCACTGCTTTGTGGTACTTTACTATAAAAGGCTTATATTAATTCTCATACATTTATTTTAACAGTTAAAATAACGCATACAATTATGATACAATACAGGCGATTGGGAAAATCTGATTTACAGATTGCGCCTCTTATTTTTGGAGGAAATGTTTTCGGCTGGACTGTTGATGAAAATAAATCTTTTGAATTATTAGATGTTTTTTCAGCGGGCGGATTTAATTGTGTTGATACTGCAGACAGCTATAGCCGTTGGGTACCGGGCAATAAAGGTGGGGAAAGTGAAACAATTATTGGAAAATGGATGAAGCAAAAAGGCAACAGGGAAAAGATCATTATTTCTACAAAAGTGGGTTCCGACATGGGGCAGGGCCATAAAGACGTTTCTAAAAAATATATTTTGAATGCGGTGGAAGATTCATTAACCCGTTTGCAAACAAATTATATAGATCTTTACCAAACGCACTGGGATAACGAAGCCACGCCGGTGGAAGAAACATTGGAAGCGTACGATATGCTGGTAAAGCAGGGCAAAGTAAAATGGATCGGCGCTTCTAACCTGTCACCCGAAAGGCTGGCCGCATCATTGGCTGCCAGTAAAAAACACAATTATCCTGTTTATCAAACATTGCAACCCGAGTATAATTTGTATGACCGGGAAAAATTTGAAAAGGACTATCAGCCCATTTGTGAGCAGCACAACCTCAGTGTGATCAATTATTATGCACTGGCATCAGGTTTTCTTTCGGGCAAATACCGCAGTGAAGCAGACCTTGGTAAAAGCAAAAGGGGAGGAGGCGTAAAAAAGTACCTGAATGAAAGAGGGTTCCGGATCCTGTCCGCATTGGATAAAGTAGCCGCCTCGCATCATACCACACGGGCAAGTGTTGCCATAGCCTGGCTTATTAAACAGCCAATCGTTGCAGCACCCATAGCCAGTGCTACCAGCATTGAACAACTCAATGCGCTAATGGCTGCAGCCACACTACAGATAAGTTCAGAAGCCTTAACCGAATTAAATGAATCAAGCGCCTGGTAAAAATAAATAATTGGTAAGCTTATCCAGGCATTTGACGGGGAATCTTTTCCACGGTTTTGATTTTTTTCGGAGGGTGTATTATTTGGCAGGTAATTTGAAACTAAAGGTAAACGCTTATTTACTTATTAAAACAAAAGCACATGAAAATTCTGGGAATTATTTTAATCGCTGCCGGTATACTAATGCTTATTTTCCGCGGCTTTAGTTTTACCAAGGAAAAAAATATCATTGATGCCGGTCCCATCGAATTAAATACGAAAGAAAAGAAAAATGTGAGTTGGCCTATGTATGCTGGCGGTATTGCTGTTGCTGCGGGTGTTGTAGTATTGCTCGCGGGCAGAAAAAAAGGATAATATCCATATTGAAACACTTCAATTGCTTATCCGTTCTGTTATGCCTGCCAATGACCCCGTATTAAAGCAATTGTAAAATGTTTAGCTAACCTTTGGAATACACTTCAACGTAATTTTTGTTTAATCCGTACACTTGTACTAAAAGTGAGATTTTTATCTCACTTTTTTCGTTATGCCCTGTCAGCAGGATTCACAATGAGGCAGGTATGGAAGTGCTGGCAAAAATTACCCTGAAGCAGCCATTTTGAACCTGCATCCCGAAATCTTTCGCATAAAACCCGTAGTTTGAATTTTACTGTTGGATTACTCAATATTTTTGACAATAAATTGCTATGGCATTTTGGTTATTTTGTCTCAAATAAATCAACTTGCCCGGCACAATAAAACTCCATAGGATGACTTTTGATGAAATGTTATATTTTTCTTTTTATGTGGCAGGCGGATTAATTGCCGGACTGTTTGTGAAAAAAGTAATTTCTCCTGTTGTTAAAAGAGCCGTAGCCCGTACAAAATGGACGGCTGATGACCTGATCATTGAAAGTATCGGCAAATGGGTAATTCCATGGCTTATTGCATTGGGCGTTTTCCTGGGATGGAGACGGGTGCAGATGGATGTCAAATATCATCAATGGCTCGAGAATGGCCTGGCGGTCTTTTATATTTTTTCTATCACCTGGATAGTAGCAACAGTGCTTTCAGGAATGACGAAAATAAAGAATCCGGATAGTGAAGCGGTTGTCAGGTCTTCATCCATTATTGGCAATATCATTAAAGTGATTGTGTATTGTATCGGTATGCTTGTCATACTACAGTCGCTTGGTATTTCTATTACGCCTATCCTTGCAGGGTTGGGTGTGGGTGGACTGGCTGTAGCGCTTGCCCTTCAGGATACCCTGTCTAACCTGTTTGCCGGTATCCAGATCATATCTACGAAACAAATCAATCCCGGCGATTTTATAAAATTGGAATCCGGGCAGGAAGGATTTGTGGAAGATATCAGTTGGAGATACACCGCGCTAAGAACAGGATCCAACAATACGATCATCGTACCTAATTCAAAACTCGCCAGTGTAATAGTCTCTAATTATTTTTTGCCGGATAAAGAGATCGTATTTGATATTACCATCGGGGTAGATTATAACAGCGACCTTCAAAAAGTAGAAGAGGTAACGGTTGAAGTGCTCAAAGAAATGCAACAGGCTTCACCCGACTGTGTTCAGAATTTTGAACCTTTTATCCGCTTTCAGCAGTTTGGTGAAAGCAGTATTGTCCTCAAAGCATTCCTTAGAGCAAAAACATTTGGCAGCCAGTTTCTTATTAAACACGAATTGATGAAACGGATCCAGAAAAGATATACGGAAGAAGGAATCAATATTCCTTTCCCGGTACGAAATGTTTTTATTAATAAACCCGGCGGTTTGTAGTTTGGGAGTTTGTTGTTTATAGTTTGAGCAGTTATGGTATGTGAGTTGAGATACTTCAGCTATCAGATCAGTCTTCATACTGACTATTCACCACTACATTTCTTTACCAGAACAGGGTATACAAGGCTATCAGTATACCAGCCACCAGCAAAGCGCCCGCTGCAAAGCCCGGCGATGTTCGGAACATTTTTCCATCTATCTCCAGTCCGTTTGTTTTAACACCTTTGCTATTTTCATATACACTAATGATGTACATACCTATAACGGAAATAACAAAAACAAAAAACATCCGGTCAATAAAAGGTATTTCATAGAGCATGCTGCCATCTTTTTGTAATACCTGTTTTGCAAAACCAGTTGAAGCGAGCCATTCAAGGTTAACCAGGGCTGGCATGATTTTGAAGAGAATAGACAATGCAAACCCACCTATAGTAGCAAAAAGCGCTGCATTAGAAGTTGTTTTCTTCCAGAAGAATCCCAGAATAAACATGGCGAATATGCCCGGAGAAACAAAGCCGGTGTACTCCTGTATATATTCAAATCCTCCTTTTTTATCAATACCCAAAAAGGGTGCAATAAGTACAGCCAGCAGCATGGAAACAATTACGGCCAGACGGCCGGTCCATACTAATTTTTTTTCCGATGCTGCGGGATTAATTTTCTTTTGATAAATATCTAAGGTAAAAATAGTAGAAATGCTATTTGCCTTCCCCGCAAGTGATGCCACCACAGCAGCGGTTAATGCGGCAAAAGCGAGCCCCTTTAATCCCGATGGTAATAAATTCAGCAATACAGGATAGGCTTTATCAGGCATCATTTCTCCGTTAACCATCATATCCTGGTGGAAGTATCCGTTTTGGTATAGCACATAAGCCGCTATACCTGGCAGTACTACAATAACAGGCATTAATAATTTTAAGAAAGCAGCAAATAACAATCCATTCCTCGCTGTTTTTAAATCGGCGCCCAGTGCACGTTGGGTAATATACTGATTGCAACCCCAGTAGTTCAGGTTAACAATCCACATGCCGCCAATCAATACCGATAAGCCTGGTAAACTGATATAATTGGGATTGTCTTTTTCAAAAATCATGTGAAAGTGTTCATCGGCGTTTTCGGTGAGCTTGTGAAATCCGGCTACAACACCGCTTAATCCAAAATGAGTGGCCACAAGGTCTAATGCGAGGTAGGTGGTTACAAGCCCTCCTAATATTAAAAAGAAAACCTGCACCACATCTGTATAACCAATCACTTTCATACCACCCAGTGTAATAATAATGGCGAAGAGAGCCAGGAAAAGCATACAAACGGTAAGACTAATACCAGAGATACTGCTTATGGCCAATGCGCCAAGAAATAATATAGAGGTGAGATTAACAACTACATACAATAGCAACCAGAATACGGCCATGATCATGGCTACTGTACCATTATAGCGTTGATTAAGAAATTGAGGCATGGTGTATATCTTATTCTTCAGATATACCGGTATAAAAAAAATGGCTACCACAATAAGTGTAGCCGCTGCCATCCATTCGTAGGTGGAAATGGCCAGCCCGAGCGTAAAGCCGCTTCCGCTCATGCCAATAAATTGTTCTGCTGAAATATTAGACGCAATAAGAGATGCACCTATAGCCCACCATGTAAGGGATCCTTCTGCGAGGAAAAAATCTTTGGTATCAGCATTAGCCTTTTTCTTCCGCTGGTATATCCAGTAACCATAAATTGCAACGATTAAAAAATAAATAATAAAAACAAGGTAGTCTTTGGTTGAGAGGTAATTGTTCATAACAAATCAAATCGTTTAAATGTTTGGGTATGATCTGGTTTTATGGAATGGATGCTATACATCAATTGGTTACAATTCGTATTTTGGGCGGATAAAGATTAGTGTTTTTGGCGATAAGAACAAATTCAATTCCTCCATGCCGGCAAAATCTTCCGGGTATCCTGTTTATAAGATGACCATAGCAGTATGACAATGGAATGAGATCTCAGCATTATGTATGTGCCCAAAGCTTTGGTTTTGAAAAGGATTTTCGTGACACGTGATCTCACTTTCAGCCTGGTTAGACCTGATGCTGAAAGCTTTCTTTTTTTATTAACGGTTTTACATATTCCAAACTTAGACCCTAACTTCACTCCTGAAATTTTCTTTTAAAAACGGCATACAGATGATCAACGAACAGGTAAAAAAATGGGGTCAGGTAAACGGTAAAGACGTGCTGCAATATGGGCTTATAAATGAAGCCGGAACGGTAGTGCGGATATTGAATTATGGCGGAACCATTACGAATGTAATGACTGCTGACAGGAATGGTAAAGCGGGAAATGTTATTTTGTGTTTTGATTCCCTTGAAGGCTACTTGCAAAAGAACAATCCTTTTTTCGGATGCCTGGTAGGCCGCTATGCCAATCGCATTGCCAACGCCCGTTTTTCGCTCAACGGAAAAGAATACCATCTTGCACCCAATGACAATGGCAATACCCTGCATGGGGGTATTAAAGGGTTTGATAAAAAGGTTTGGGACGCTGCTTATGCGCCTGAAAGCAATACACTTCAACTTTACTATGAAAGCCCGGATGGTGAAGAGGGCTACCCGGGTAACCTTAAGGTTACTGTAGTATATACTTTAATTGGAAAAAGTGAACTGATCATTGATTATACCGCTGTTACAGACGCACCAACGCCTGTAAACCTTACCAATCATGTCTATTTTAATTTATCCGCCGGTAATGATGCGGATATTCTTGATCACGAATTAACACTGCACGCTCAATACATTACAACTACAAATAGTAAGGTTATTCCTACCGGCGATTTGGTTCCGGTAAAAAACACAGCCTTTGATTTTACCACTCCCAAAAAGGTTGGAAAGGATATAGGAAGCACAGGAAATGGTTATGATCATAATTTTGTTCTCGGCAATCTCACCGGCAAGCTGCAAACCATTAGCACATTGTATCACCCAGCCAGCGGCAGGTGTATGGAAACATCAACTACTCAGCCCGGGGTTCAGTTGTATACCGGTAATTACTTAGATGGCAGCCTGAAACATACGCCCGGTAATATAAAATATAACAGGCATGGGGGCTTATGCCTCGAAACACAACATTACCCCGATTCACCCAACCAACCTGGTTTCCCAGACACTATACTGCAGCCCGGTGAAAAATACCACCAGGTAACTGTGTATAAATTCTCAGTTAAATGACTTTGGATCAGACTGATGAACAAGGATATGAGTTTCAAGAAATTCAGTTAAATTTGCAGCCATAAATTAAGCTAATCAATAAGTAAAACCAATGATTTTACCCATTATAGCATATGGCGCCCCCGTGCTGAGAACAGTGTGTAAGGATATAACACCCGACTATCCTCAATTGAATAAGTTGATTGATGATATGTGGGAAACCATGTATGCTTCCAGTGGGGTAGGGCTGGCTGCTCCCCAGGTAAACCGCGATATACGGCTTTTTGTTATAGACAGT
Source organism: Agriterribacter humi (assembly GCF_009192765.1). Lineage (GTDB taxonomy): Bacteria > Bacteroidota > Bacteroidia > Chitinophagales > Chitinophagaceae > Agriterribacter > Agriterribacter humi. The sequence continues at coordinate 43,341 of NZ_VOHQ01000008.1, forward strand.
ACCCAGGTATTTGTAAGCATGGATGATGCTGAAAGAAAGAAATACCCCGACGCACCGGGAATTAAACAGGTTTTTATTAATGCCCACGTTAAAGAGCTGGATGGTAAGGAATGGGCATATAATGAAGGCTGCCTTAGTATTCCTAAAATAAGAGAAGATATTTACCGCAATGAGGAAGTAACGATCGGGTATATGGATGAACAATTTCAACCGCACATACAAACATTTAACGGAATAACAGCAAGGATAATTCTGCACGAATATGATCATATAGAAGGAAAATTATTCATTGATTACCTGAAACCTTTTAAACGCAGGTTAATGAAAGGCAAGCTGGATGATATATCCAAAGGGAAAGTAAGTGTGGACTACAAAATGTCTTTTGCAAAGTAAATACCCGCATATACGCCGCTTTTTACTATGGCTGCCAGTGTTTTTGCTGTTACCCGCAGCATTTCTTTTTGCACAGGAGAATGACACAGTGGTCGTAGACAAAAAAGTAATTACGCTTTCGGAGATCATTATCCGCAATAATGTAGATATACCTTCCTTTATTGAAAAGGTAAAAAACGATACTACCTTTTACAAAGCTTTCCGTAACCTCCGGGTTTTGAACTTCACTTCGCTGAATGATATCAGGATGTTCAATAAAAAAGGAAAGGTAAAAGCTTCTTTGTACAGCAAAACCACACAATGGGCAAACAAAGGCTGCAGGCATACTACCATATTGAATGAAGAAGTGACTGGGGATATGTATGACAAGGCCCGTCACTATAATTATTACACTCCGGAATTATATGCCAGTCTTTTTTTTGCGCCCGACACCATTTGCGGAGAAACCAATATTGTAAAGGGAGCGGAATTGAATGTGATAGGAAAATCCGGCATGGCAAAACATAAAGAACAACTGAAAATGCTTTTTTTTAATCCGGGCAAAGCCATACCCGGACTACCATTTATAGGCAGTAAAACAGCCATTTTTGAAGAAGATATGGCGCCACTTTACGAATATCATCTCGATTTGCAGGAGCATCTGGGTGAACTTTGTTACGTATTTGCCATAAAAGTTAAAGATGATCTGAGCGGAGCAAAAAGAAACAGGGTAGTAATTGATGAAATGATAACCTGGTTTAATGTGACAACCTTTGAGGTGATTGCCCGAAATTATGCGATGAGTTATAAAGCCGGCATATATGATTTTGATGTTCAAATGCAGGTGGAAATGACGAAAACGAATGGTTACCTCGTTCCGAAATTATTACGCTATACGGGAAACTGGGACGTAATTTTCAAAAAAAGGGAAAGCGGTGTGTTTACGGCAACGCTTTTCGATTTTGGGAGCAGTGAATGGTTAAGGTGAGAAGTGTAAAGTTGTGTGTGCTAACCTGCAACCTGAACCCTGCAACCTTTTTACCCCTTTCATACGGTATATTATGGTTAACTTAACACTACTTTTTCACTACTTAATTATGTAATGTGTTTGCGGTAACCATACTTGGCAATAATTCGGCGCTTCCCATGCACAACAGGCATCCCACCGCGCAGGTAGTGTATTATGAAGAGCACCTGTTTTTAGTAGATTGCGGAGAAGGCACGCAAATACAAATGAACAGCTACAAGATCCGGCGTAACCGTATCCGCTACATTTTTATTTCTCATTTACACGGCGATCATTATTTTGGGTTACCGGGTTTGCTGACCAGTTACGGATTAAACGGCCGTACAGAGGACCTTTGGATATTTTCTCCTCCATTGTTAAAGGAGATCATGGAAATACAGTTTAAGGCCTCCGATACGATATTGCCTTATCCCTTACATTTTGTTGCTATTGAAAAAGATGGAATACTTGTAGATGAAAAGAAGATAACCATAAGTTGTTTTGCGGTTAGCCACCGTATTCCGTGCTGGGGTTTTTTGTTCAAAGAAAAGGAAAAGCCTTTAAAACTCAACAGTGATAAATTGCGGCAATATGCCATCCCTTCCTCATTTTACCAGCACATTAAAATGGGTGAAGATTATATTACCAAAGGAGGGGAGATTATAAAAAACGAATGGATAACGCAGCCGCCGGAAATTGCTCAAAGCTATGCTTACTGCGCCGATACGTTGTATAATGAAAGTATAGCAGAGAAATGTAAAGACGTAAGCCTGTTGTATCATGAGGCTACTTATTTGGACGACCAGAGGGAAAAAGCGGTAAGCAGGATGCATTCTACAAGCAGGCAGGCCGCAGCCATTGCGCTAAAGGCCAATGCACGCAAACTCCTCATAGGCCATTTCAGCAGCAGGTATGAAACGCTGGATGATTTCCTTACGGAAGCACAGGAAGGTTTTCCAAATACAGATTTAGCCACAGAAGGGGTAACTTATATTATACATAAGTGAGCACAGATACCTATAGATGTGGGTTATAAATTTTATTCTTAATATTAAAATAAATTAGCCATCTTTAAAAAACAGTTTGGGTTGGCATGATTTTCCTTTATCTTTTTATTCATCTAAAATCAGACTTGTATGAAAAAAACACTTTATCGTTTGCTTCAGACTTCTATGTTTGTTGCTATGGCCAGTATCTGGCTTTTTTCGTGTAAACCTAAAATAAGCGACCAGGACATAGAAACTAAAATTCAATCGAATTCCGCTTTATCACATCTTGCAGTTACTGTAAAAGACGGAGTAGTTACGCTTAGTGGTGAAGCGAAAGACGAAGCTGACAGAACGAATAGCGAGGCCGCAGTTAAAAGTATAGAAGGAGTAAAAGAAGTTATAAACAATACAACCATCGCACCGCCTCCTGCACCTGCACCTGTTGAAATTGCGGCAGATGATCCGTTAACAAAAGGAATTGCTGATGCGCTCAAAGATTTTCCAACTGTAAAAGCCACTGCAAATGATGGTGTAATTACTGTTACCGGCGAAACCACGGCTGCCAACTGGAAAAAAATTAAAATGGCATTGGATGGTTTAAAACCCAAAAAAGTTGATGCTACTGCTTTGAAAATTAATTAACCTAAAAAAAATCTTATGGCACTACAGGATAAATACAAACAGTTAGTTGATACTGCAACAGCTTCAGGTGTGGCCAATTTGCAGGTAAGGGAACAGGATGGTGTATTATATATTGATGGTGAAGCGCCATCGGGAAGTGTAAAAGACCAGTTGTGGGATATATATGGAAAAATAGACCCCAATTTTTTGACGGGTGATGTGGTAATGAATGTAAATGTAGCTACTGCGGTTGCCGGCGCTAAGGCTAAGGTAACCACCGAAAAGTCTAATCTTAATATTCGTAAAGGCCCGGGAACCGATCAGCCCATTGTTGGAAAAGCGGCGCATAACGAAATAGTAACGTTGGTTAGCAAGGCAAACGATCAGTGGTGGCTGATCAGAACAGACGCCGGAGAAGAGGGGTATGCTTACGCCCAGTATTTAACAGTACAGTGATGGTAGAAGTACAAAAAAATTGTAAAGCCGTTTTTTAAAGATTTTACATTTGCCACAGATCCGCAGATTTACCTGCCGGTCTGTGGCATTTTTATGTAATACCATATCCTGGTGACAACTGATGGTATACGCCGGTAAGAATAATTTTATTGGATTTGCCGGAAATTTAAATTTAAACCAGATAAATCCTGATTATCTGGCTATAATTTAAGAAATTTGCGGTTCTCTTTTAAATTTTAAAAAAATGAGTAGTACGCCAACAACATTATTTGACAAAGTATGGGATTCCCATGTAGTTAGAAAGATTACGGACGGCCCCGATGTACTTTTTATTGACCGGCATTTTATTCATGAGGTAACCAGTCCGGTTGCTTTTTTAAGCCTGGAACAAAGAGGGCTCCAGGTAATGTTTTCGGAAAAGACCTTTGCTACTGCAGATCACAATACACCTACTGTTAACCAGCATTTGCCGGTACAGGATCCGCTTTCTGCTATCCAGTTAAAAGCGCTGGAAACAAATTCGGGTAAATACGGCATTTCACATTGGGGATTGGGTAATCCCAAAAACGGAATTGTGCATGTGGTTGGTCCGGAAAACGGTATTACACAACCGGGTATGACCATCGTTTGTGGTGATTCGCATACTTCTACCCATGGCGCTTTCGGCGCTATTGCTTTTGGCATTGGTACATCCGAAGTAGAGATGGTACTGTCGTCGCAGTGCATTATGCAGCCCAAGCCAAAGAAAATGCGCATCAATGTTAATGGCAAACTGGGTAAGGGCGTTACACCCAAGGATGTGGTGCTCTATATCATTTCAAAATTAACAGCAGCGGGCGCTACCGGTTATTTTGTTGAATTTGCCGGAGATGTGTTTGAAAATATGAGCATGGAAGGCCGCATGACCGTTTGTAATATGAGCATCGAAATGGGAGCCCGGGGGGGGATGATAGCACCGGATGAAACAACCTTTGCCTATATCAAAGGAAAAGATAAAGCGCCTAAAGGGGAAGCCTGGGACAAGGCGCTGGCTTACTGGAAAACGTTGAAAACAGACGATGGGGCCGGCTTTGATAAAGAATATCATTATGAAGCTGTGGATATTGAGCCCATGATCACCTTCGGCACCAATCCCGGTATGGGCATGGGTATCAGCAAGCGTATACCTGTGTCGCAGGAGTTGGGAAGCGGAAAATCCAGCTATGAAAAGTCGCTTAACTACATGGGCTTCCGGGAAGAGGATAAGATGCTGGGTAAAAAAGTAGATTACGTTTTTATTGGCAGTTGTACCAACGGACGTATAGAAGATTTTCGTGCCTTCGCATCTATTATAAAAGGACGGAAAAAGGCCGATCATGTTACGGCATGGATTGTTCCCGGATCGCATGTAGTAGAACGCCAGATAAAAGATGAGGGTATCCTGGATATATTACAGGAAGCAGGCTTCGAGCTGCGTCAACCCGGTTGTTCTGCATGCCTTGCAATGAATGATGATAAAATTCCCGCAGGCAAATATGCCGTAAGTACCAGTAACCGCAACTTTGAAGGAAGGCAGGGACCCGGTGCAAGAACAATGCTGGCAAGCCCCCTGGTGGCCGCCGCCGCTGCAGTTACCGGTGTAGTTACAGACCCAAGAGAGCTAATTGCTGAAGAGAACGTATGAGGTGTGGGGTGTAAGGTATAAGGCTACAAACAAAAAACTATAAACTATAAACTCTGAAATGGCTTACGATAAATTCACAATACTTAAAAGTACAGCGGTTCCAATGCCCATTGAAAATGTGGATACCGATCAGATCATTCCTGCCCGCTTTTTAAAAGCAACGGAACGGAGGGGGTTTGGCGACAATCTTTTCCGCGACTGGCGGTATAATAATGATAATACTCCAAAAAAGGATTTTGTTTTGAATAACCCGCTTTATACAGGTAAGATATTGGTTGGAGGTAAAAACTTTGGCAGCGGAAGCAGCCGAGAGCATGCGGCATGGGCTATTTATGATTATGGCTTTCGTTGTGTGGTATCAAGTTTTTTTGCCGATATTTTTAAAAATAATTCTATAAATATTGGCATACTTCCCGTGCAGGTAAGTGAACTGTTTTTGGATAAAATATTTACTGCTATTGAAGCCAACCCTCAAAATGAAATTGAAATAAATCTTCCGGATCAAACTATTACCATCCTTTCAACAGGTGAATCTGAATCGTTTGATATCAATGGATATAAAAAACATAACCTGGTCAATGGGTATGATGATATTGATTATTTGCAGGCAATGAAAGAAGACATTCGGTCATTTGCCGCCACCAGTTTATACTAAAAACGATCAGCAAACATGCCGTCAGCTCAACGATATATTGAAATAATGGATACAACGCTCAGGGATGGGGAGCAAACGAGCGGTGTGTCTTTTTCTGCGTCAGAAAAACTAACTATCGCAAAACTTTTGTTATCGGAAGTAAAGGTAGACAGGATTGAAGTAGCATCTGCCCGTGTATCCGAAGGTGAATTTGACGCGGTAAAGCGAATTACCAAATGGGCTAAGGCCAATGGTTGTTTGAGCAAGGTGGAAGTGCTCACTTTTGTTGACGGGGATGTATCCGTACAGTGGATGATGAAAGCAGGGGCAAGGGTAATGAACCTGCTTACCAAAGGATCCCTGAATCATTTAACACACCAACTGAAGAAAAAACCCGAACAGCATTTTGCAGATGTTGCCGCCGTTATTGCTCTGGCAGGGAAAAAAGGGATAACCTGTAATGTATATCTTGAAGACTGGAGCAATGGGATGCGGTATTCAAAAGATTACGTCTTTCAATATCTTGATTTCCTGCAGTATCAGCCCGTTAAAAGAATAATGTTACCCGACACTTTGGGCGTTTTAATCCCCTCGGAAGCATATGAATATATATCGGAAATTGTTTCCCGTTATCCCGGTATTCATTTCGATTTTCATGCGCATAATGATTATGACCTCGGTACGGCCAATGTGCTGGAAGCTGTGAAGGCTGGTGCACATGGTATTCATCTTACCATAAATGGTATGGGCGAAAGGGCTGGAAATGCACCGCTGGCAAGCGCTATAGCCGTTTTGAACGATTTTATGCCGAAAATAAAAACAGCAGTAGCCGAAAAATCACTCTATACGGTAAGTAAGCTGGTTGAAACATTTTCAGGATTTCGTATTCCTGTTAATAAACCGGTAGTGGGAGAGAATGTATTTACTCAAACTGCGGGTATCCATGCAGACGGAGACAAAAAAAATAAATTGTATTGCAGCGATCTGATGCCTGAACGTTTTGGACGGCAGCGAAAGTATGCTTTGGGAAAAACCAGTGGCAAAGCCAATATTGAAAACAATTTGCAGCAACTGGGTATACATCTGTCTGATACGGATTTAAGAAAAGTAACGCAGCGCATTATAGAACTGGGAGACCGGAAAGAGGATGTTACGCAATCCGATCTTCCTTATATCATTTCTGATATATTAAACAGCAATGCCAATGAGGATAAGGTAAAGATTGAAAATTATGCGTTAACACATTCAAAAGGGCTTAATCCATCTGTAACCATAAAATTATTGATAGATGGCGAAGCGTTTGAAGAGCATGCACAGGGCGATGGGCAATATGATGCCTTTATGAATGCGCTCAAAAAAGTGTACAGACATAAGAAAATGGAACTGCCGCTTTTAACGGATTATGCAGTTCGTATTCCGCCTGGTGGCCGTAGTGATGCTTTGTGCGAAACGATAATAACCTGGAGATATAATGATAAAGAATTCAAAACAAGAGGTCTTGATAGTGATCAGACCGTTTCGGCAATAAAAGCAACTCAAAAAATGCTGAATACAATATAAGCGGATCAATACATCATCATTTCATTTCAATTTTAAAGAACAGTGATAACAAAAAACATTTTAATTGTTCCCGGCGACGGGATAGGGCAGGAAGTAACAGCAGTTGGTAAAAAAATATTAGATAAAATAGCGGCAAAATTCGGGCATAGCTTTGCTTATGATGAAGCTTTGATTGGTCATGTGGCTATTGAAGCTACAGGAAACCCTTTACCAGATGAATCACTGGAAAAGATGAAACAATCGGATGCGGTATTGTTTGGCGCGGTGGGGCATCCCAAATATGATAATGATCCTTCGGCTAAAGTACGGCCTGAACAAGGGTTGCTTAAAATGAGGAAAGAACTGGGATTGTACGCCAATATCCGCCCCATCAAATTATTTGATGAATTATTAGGTGCATCCAGCATTAAACCGGAAATATTGAAAGGAGCCGATATTATGTTTTTTCGCGAACTAACGGGTGATATTTATTTTGGTGAAAAAGGCAGAAAAAATAATGGCGATACCGCCTTTGATGTGGCAGAATACAGCCGCTATGAAGTAGAACGTATTGCCCGTAAGGCATTTGAAGCTGCAAGAACAAGAAGAAAAAAATTATGCTCGGTTGATAAGGCCAATGTACTTGAAACTTCACGGTTATGGAGAGAAGTAGTACAAAAAATTGCATTGGAATACCCGGATATTGAAGTGGAACACCAGTTTGTAGATGCTACAGCCATGTTGCTGATAAAGAATCCCCGCCGGTTTGATGTTGTGGTTACGGCAAACCTGTTTGGTGATATCCTTACCGATGAAGCTTCTCAGATAGCCGGATCCATGGGTATGCTGGCTTCAGCTTCTATTGGCGATGGCACCGGCGTATACGAACCTATTCATGGATCCGCGCACGATATTACCGGCAAGGGAGTTGCCAATCCCCTTGCTTCCATTTTATCAGCCGCTTTATTATTAGACATTTCTTTTGGCATGAAAGCCGAATCCGAAGCAGTTATCAATGCCGTGGATAAAGTACTTAAATCCGGTTTCCGTACTAAGGACATTGCTGATGCGCAAACGGCTCCCGGTAAAATTTTAGGTACAACCGCAATGGGTGAAGAGGTGTTAAAATACTTGGGTTAAGGAAGATCCAAACACTGGGAAGTGAATGGTGAGTGCAATCCTTGGAAAGCAAGACGATTATTCACTATTGACTACTCGCTATTCACTCAGTATACGATCGTTTACAATTACCATGACAGTTATTATATATAACAAAAGTCCTTCCGTAGAAACGAAAGGATGTTAACGATTGCTTGCTTTATGACTCCGCAGTTACGGGTGGAATCGGACCACCGTAAAAGGACTTGCCGGCCTTTGCCTGTCCACTCGGCCACGTTACTCTTGTTTTCTCCTGCGGTTATGATGTCTGTATTGGTATTTTATCGCGGGCTGAGATAAATGAACAGTTTATGTGTTTCCTCCTTAACAATTAAACGGTCAGCAGAGCGCCATTTTGGGTTCAGTAATAGTAATACCGTCAGTGCCCAAAGCTGGCCCGGGATGTATTTCATATTGTTTAATATTAAGTAAGAAGAGTAACGATTACAGAAGAGGGCGATGGTAAAGCCTTAATATCGCGCCATTGAATTTGTAGTAAGAAGTATGTTGCTGTTGATCATGAGACAAAAATAGGGGAGGTTAATTAGTCTATCAAATTTATAGACTAATATTTTATTCGTTTTTTCAAAAAAGCTATCCGGGCATAAAAAATAATGCAAAATTGTTGATAATATTTTACTGATTACCACGTTTTTAGCGGAATAGAACGTTACTTTGTTTGTTCTTTTTAAAAGATTTTTAAATCATACAATACCCCATGCGTCAGGCACCTGTTAAAACTGTGGGAAACACAACTATGAATGTATCTTCTTTACCCGGCCAATTCTTACGGCCTGCTATCCTTCTTATATCGTTTAATGCATTTTTGCTGCTTTCCAGCAGTTGCGGTCAAACTTATTCGGAAACAGACTCGGCTAAAGATTCTGCCATTGCAAATGTTCAGGAAGATAAAGCACCCGGGCCCCAGGCGCCTGAGCCTATTGATACCGCATTGTATAATCAAAAAAACATTCAGCTTGCTAATGGCGATAGTTCCGGTTTGTGGCCGGTTAATGCACCTTATCCGCTTCCGGGAGCCATTTTTCCGTTTAAAAGAGTTGTTTCTTATTACGGCAACCTGTATTCAAAGCGCATGGGTATCTTGGGCGAATTGCCTCCTGCTCAAATGCTGGCAAAATTAAAAGAAGAAGTGGCTAAGTGGGAAGCTGCCGATACCACAACAGAAGTTTTACCCGCCTTGCATTATATAGCAGTAACTGCACAGGAAAGCCCCGGCAAAGATGGAAAGTACCGTCTGCGGATGCCTTTTCACCAGATTGATTCTGTGCTGAGCATGTCAAAAAGAATTGACGCCATAACATTTATTGATGTGCAAATAGGGTTAAGCACCTTACAACAGGAAATTCCACAATTCGAAAAATATTTAATGATGCCGGATGTGCACCTTGGCATTGATCCTGAATTTTCAATGAAAGGCGGCCATAGGCCGGGAACCGTTATTGGTACCGTTAATGCCGATGATATTAACTATGTTACGGGCTATCTGGCCGAGCTGGTAAAAAAGTACAATCTGCCTCCCAAAATACTGGTGGTACACCGCTTTACGCAGGGTATGGTAACCAATTATAAGCAAATCAAAACCCGCCCCGAAGTGCAGGTTATTATGGATATGGATGGCTGGGGATTGCAGGCACGTAAAATAAATACCTACCGGCAATACATTTACAAAGAACCGGTGCATTACGCCGGGTTTAAAATTTTTTACAAGAACGACTTCAGAGAACCGAATAGTCGCACTATGACGCCCGAAGAAGTGCTGCAATTAAAACCGCGGCCGATATATATTCAATATCAATAGTGAGTGGTGAGTGCACTCATATTTTACTCTGTTAGCCGAAAATTATAACAATGTTTTGCCATCATTGCGGCCAACCGGCGGCACTTAATACTTAATTTCGCAGATTAATAAAAATATTGGACATGCAAAAGCTGTTTATCGCATTAATGTTTGCCTTTATGCTATTATCCTGTGCTGAAGGAGGAAAATCTGCCAGCGATGAAAAATCTCCGGGCGACACGAGCTATCTGTTAACAGCCAACATACAGGGATTAGATAGTGGGTGGGCTTATTTGTATCATGTGGAAAAAGAACAGGAAATACCGGATTCTGCAAAAATTGTAAACGGTAGTTTTGAATTTAAAGGCAACGCGGCTCATCCGGAATTTACCCTTTTGGGTTACGATCAGAATGGACAAAAGAAATTTCCGCTTGGGTTTTTTATTGAAAGTGGAAAACTAACAATTAAAGGATCCCTGGATTCACTGCATAAAGCTGATATCAGTGGATCTGCAACACAGGAAGAGTTTAAGAAATTCAATGAGATGCGCAAGCCTATCGAAGAAAAACAAAAGCAGTTGTACGATCAGTACCAGATGGCTGCAATGCAGGGCGATGCACAGAAAGCCGGCGAAGTTCAGAAACAATATGAGTCGCTGGAAGGGGAAAATAAAGCACTCGTTGCAAAATTTGTAAAAGAAAACCCCACTTCTTATGTTTCGGCTTTTCAACTGGCACAAACTTTTGGATATGATATTGTACCAGCCGATGTTGAACCGCTGTACAATGGATTGGATGAAAAGATTAAAACCTCTCATTTTGGAAGAGCGGTTAAGAAAAGTTTGGATGCGGCCAAAACCACAGCCATTGGGAGTGTGGCGCCAGACTTCACTTTGAATGATATCAATGGTAAGCCGGTGTCATTAGCCGCATACAAGGGAAAATATACACTTGTGGATTTTTGGGCAAGCTGGTGCGGTCCCTGCCGCCAGGAAAATCCAACTGTGGTAAAAGCATATAACACATATAAATCCAAAGGATTTGATATCCTGGGCGTTTCGCTGGATGAAAAGAAAGACAAATGGGAGCAGGCCATTCAGCAGGACAAACTTACCTGGACGCATGTGTCTGACCTTAAAGGATGGGAAAGTGATGCCGCCGCTTTATACGGAATCAAAGCAATCCCCATGAATTATTTATTGGATAAAGAAGGAAAGATCATTGCCAAAAGCCTGAGAGGGGAGGACCTCCTTAAAAAATTAGGTGAAATACTGAACTAATAAACTGATAATGAACGGCAAAAGGTCAAAGGTGAAATTTCATCTCTGACCTTTTTCATTTGGTTTTGCACCATTGTGTGTGTTTATTGAGTAACTGAACCAAAGTTCTACCACCAAGATTCTATTCCATTTGCTTAAGTAAAAATCCTTCTTCTTTGCCCCTGATTAGATTACGAAAAGGGAAAGGGCATTGGTCGGGGCTTTTTCATAAACCAATTTTTGAGAGTTGTCGCCAAATTGTATGCCTATAGATTTACAATTCCCACCAGACCGATATACCAGTTCATACTTCTCACCCAAACGTATAACGTTGTCATCACTCCTGCATACGTTTCTAATTCTTGTAACCTCTTTATTTCAGGGATTTCGTCACTTCGGTACATCCTCTCACACGGTTGGTGAATTCTTCAGTTCTCGAAGCCTGAAAGCGCCTCCTTTCATAGCCATCGTTCGGTTGTTCCACCAGTCAATACTGGATATTTCCTTCTTACTACTATCGTTTGATTTGTACATCAGGAGTCAGCACTTTCACTTGACGGTGAATCAACTAATATGGGATTGTTGGTTACCCGTATCCTTAACTTTTGATTTTTTAAAATCTTCTTTCTGGTTTTGATACGAAGCCTCGTTGCACACATAAATATTTCATTCGCCATTTCAGGTTTTTAAAAGGAAACTAAAAGCAGGAATACCTTTAATCTTGAAAGAATGTCGCCGATGATGGTGGTTTGGCTGATGTATTGTTTTGGCAATCAGTTAAAAAAAGCGTCCCAGGGATCGGGACGCTTTTTATTTATTCCTGCTCATATTAATTGCTTAATAGTTCGGGTTCTGCACCAATGCTTTATTGGTTTCCAATTCCAATTGGGGAATGGGCCACACATTATCTCTGTCTTTTTTAAAGGTCCTTGTTTCTATTACACGCATCATGTCCGCATTCGTTACATTTTCATAATGAGGAAGCCCATTTTCATCCACCCTTGGCGCATTTGAAAGAAAACGATCGCGTATTCTTCCAAGCAAAGGGCCATTCATCACCGTTTCCGCCAGCTCCCAGCGACGGATGTCAAACCATCTCACTCCTTCACCTGCCAGTTCAGACCTTCTTTCTCTGCGAACAATAAACCGCATTTCGTCCTGTGTTTTACCGGCTGCAATGGGCGGCATACTAACGGAAGGTCTTTCGCGAATCAGGTTGATCGCATCGTACACCGATTGGTCAATCTGGTTTAACTCCACTTTGGCCTCAGCATAATTCAATAATATTTCTGCATATCGGAATACAATTACATTTACATCGGGTTGATCAATATTGTTCAAATCTTCCGGGGAAGCATATTTGCGCCATAGGTAACCGGTAAAAGTGGCAAGCGGATTTATAGCATCCGCATTCGCCACACGTTGGGGCACTGCTCCGTTATAATCCCATGTTAACAAACTATCCGGATGCGTTTCAAACACGTAGCCAATGAACCTGGTTTGCGGCAGAACTACGGAAAAGTTTAAACGCGGATCCCTGTTGTCCCAAGGCTTGGCGGGATTATATAACGGCGACTTATCAATCGTTAATCCATCCGTACATTCATAAGAATCTACAACCACCTGGGCCGGAACCTTACTGGAGAAGCCATTCGCTGTCCTGGAATAAAAGCGTCTCGAAATACCATGAGTACCCATGCTCCTCAGGTACTGAATAGCGAATATGATTTCGCGGGAGGTCATACCTGAATAAGTAAAAACTTCCCCATAATTACCGTGTAACTCGTTTGAACCTAGTTGCATCAGGTCGCTGGCTGCTTTTGCAGCAGCATCCCATTTTTTATTAAACAACGCTGTCCTTGATTTAAGTGCCAAAGAAGCGCCTCTTGTAACCCTGCCCATTTGACTGGCAACAACCGGAAGTGCAGAAGCAATCGCATCCATTTCAGAAATAATAAAATTCACCACTTCTTCTTTGGTATTACGGGCCACTTGTGATTCAGCCAGCGAAACCGTCTTGGTCAATAATGGAACGCCACCAAACACTTCATTTAAATAGAAATAATAGTAGGCACGGAGAAAACGTACCTCACCTAACACCCTGTCAAGTTTATCCACTGCCACTACGCCGTTTAGCCGATCCGCATTAGACAGGATAAAATTGCAACGGCTAACACCCACATATAAGGCATCCCAGACCGTTTTGGCATATCCATTATCAGAGGTAGCTATTCCCTTCCCGATAATTTGCAACTGATTGGGGTTTCTTTCCCAGCCATTATCTGAAACATATTCCAGCGTCAAGATAAAGGGCACCGCATCTTCTCCTATAAATTGCAATGGTTGATAACTACCGGTAACGGCCATGTCCAACTCTGCTTCACTGGATAAAAATGTTGCCGTGGAGGGGCTATCGAGTGGAAAACGCTCCAAATATTTCTTGCTGCATGAACTTGCTGTTATTACACCAAGGAAAATAATTATAAATTTTACCTGTTTCATCGTCTTCATGTTTGAGGGGTTAGAAATTAATATTTAAACCTGCGCTAATCACTTTCATTTGCGGATACCAGCCAGCGGATCCATATTCAGTTGTTACAGGCGCTTCTACGTCATAACCATCCCAGTATTTATCCAAGGTGATGAGGTTTTGCGCGCTTACATACAGTCGCAATTGCTGTATTTTCTTAAGGGCAATATTATTGAAAGTATAGCCCAGCTGGATGTTTTTCACGCGCATGTAGGCAGCATTTTTTACCCAGAAAGAAGAGTTTTGGATGTTATTGATTTCACTGTAGGCCAGGCGTGGAAACGTGGCATTCGGATTCGAAGTAGTCCAGCGATCTTTGTGGATTTCAAGCGCGGTACCTCCTTGCCAGAAAGGCATGATGCCACGCCCACCCATATAACCATCAGCTTTGCCTACCCCTTGTAAGAACAACGAAAAGTCGAACCCTTTATACCCCAGATCAACATTGGTGCTATAGCTATAGCGGGGAATAGTGGAACCGATTATTTTTTGATCGGAATTGTTGATGACCTCGTCACCATTCAAATCTTTGTATTTAATATCGCCTGCAGCAACTTTTCCAAATTGAGTAGCGTTCTTTGATACATCGGAAGCATCTGTAAAATAGCCAATTGCTTCGTAACCATAAATAGCTCCAATAGGACTCCCTTCAAAATTTACCAAAAGCCCGGTAGTTTTGCTATCCCTCATATCTAATATTTTGTTTTTAACATCAGACAATGCCAGGGTAAATCCGTAAGTAAAGGCGCCCGCGCGGTTTCGATAATTTACAGATACATCCCATCCCCTGTTTTCCACTACGCCCGCATTTTGATAAGGAGCAGATAGGCCCAGCATACCAGGGACAGGCAATTGCAATAAGATGCCTGTTGTTTTGCGGTAGTAATAATCTGCTGTGACCGTTAATTTGGACCAGAGGTTAAGATCCAGACCGATATTACTAACAGTCGAAGTTTCCCATTGAATATCTTTATTGGCCATATTGCTAATTGCAGCGCCACCAAAAACTGTCTTGTCAAAAGGATAATTGCTGCTGCCAACGCTTACCGACGATACATAAGGATACAAGCCTATGTTCTGGTTGCCCAATTGGCCCCAGGAACCACGAAGTTTCAACTCTTTTATTGCAGAAGACGGGTTATCCATAAACGCTTCTTTACTTATTCTCCAACCCGCAGATACAGAGGGAAAGAAGGCATATTTATTTCCGGCTGCAAACCTCGATGAGCCATCATAACGGGCATTTGCTTCAAACAGGTATTTTTCTTTGTAGTTATAATTAAGGCGACCAAAGCCCGAACGCAGAGCCCAAGACGTCGCTGAACCTGCGTTAGACTGGTTTAACTGATTTCCTGAATTAATCACCTGGTAATCCGGGAAGGTAAATACCTGGCGGTAGGCTGAAATATAACTATCCACCTGGTCTTCCTGTTGCACACCGGCAAGTATCGTTAGCCTGTGATTGGGTGCCACTTCTTTATCAAAATTGACGGTAGCACGCAGGTTATTGTACCAGCTACGGGAAAATTGTTCGTTTAATGAATTGATACCCGGTATGGCCAGGCCTTTCGAAAAATCCGATTTGTACATCTGAATAATGTGGGAAAAAGTTTTCACGCGTGGATCACTATAACGGGGAGCATAGTTTACCTCGGCCCAAAAAAAGTTTACCGGTTTGTATTTTACACTAAGATTTAAAAGTGCCATAAGGTTTTGCTCATGATACAACCCTCCAATTGCTGCACGTGCCAACGGATTTTCACCATTATTACCCTCACCATACAAACCATTGGATAAGATCGCCTGGTTGGTAGCATTGTTCGAACGCAGGAACTGGAATATATAGGGAGTGCCTGAAGGTGGTTGCTTGATATCTGTACGACGCAATGAAAGATCTAATGTTCCACTAAACTGTCTGTTCAATTGTATATCCGTGTTGAAGCGCACGTTGTATCTTTTAAAATTAACATTCGGTACAATTCCGTCCTGGTCCAGGTAACTAAATGAACCCATCATTTTCACTCTTTCACCGCCTGCATTGATGCCTAAATAATGACTTTGCATCATCGCATTTTTCTTTAGTGTAAGATCCTGCCAGTCTGTATCAGGATATTTATCGGAATTGCCGGCAGCGTTTGCTTTGTAATCATCTATCACCTGTTGCGAAAATATAGGCGAGTTGTCTACATTCGTACTGGCCTCGTTTGTCAGGAGCATATGATCCATAGCATTCACAATGTCAGGCAAACCGGTAGGGGATTGAACGCCAACATAGGAATTATAGCTCACCGCCACCCCTCTTTTATTACCTCGCTTGGTAGTGATCAGGATCACGCCATTTGCGGCCCTTGCACCGTATATGGCTGCTGAAGAGGCATCCTTTAATACAGTGATACTTTCAATATCGTTAGGTTCAATATTGTTGATGTCAGATTCTACACCATCCAATATTATTAAAGGGTTAGCGTCACCAAGGGTGCCAATACCCCTTATGCGTATGACGCTGCCATCAAAACCTGGCTGACCAGAACGTTGTGTAACAGTAAGGCCAGGCACAATGCCCTGTAATGCTGTAGATGTTTGTCCCACCGGTTTTTTCGCCAGATCCGCACCTGCAACCGTTGAAATGGAA
The DNA here is from genome assembly GCF_009192765.1 of Agriterribacter humi. Lineage (GTDB taxonomy): Bacteria > Bacteroidota > Bacteroidia > Chitinophagales > Chitinophagaceae > Agriterribacter > Agriterribacter humi. The sequence continues at coordinate 59,998 of NZ_VOHQ01000008.1, forward strand.
CCGGTAAGATTTACTTTCTTCTGATTGCCGTAACCTACTACCACTACCTCGTCTAAACTACCAGGGGCCGGCTGCATATCCACCAGCATTGAGATGGTTTGGCCATCCACGATTTTATACCCGGTAAGTGTTTGAGAGGTATATCCCACCGAAGAAACTTCAACGGTCAGATTCCCTGCTGGAAGTCGATCAAACTTAAACTTTCCTAAAGTGTCGGAGATAGTTTGATGTAAAATTTTGTCGTTGGCTAGTGCGTTTATTGTTACGAAAGGGAGCGGTATGCCCGAAGCGTTCCGGACCAATCCGGTAACAGAAGGTACTCTTTCCTGTGCCGCCAGGTTAATGGCACAACATATGCACATCAGGAAGTAAAAAACCGGTCTTTTTAAGTTTTTACTCATAAGTTTTGAGTTGGTTAAAATTGAAATAAATGAGATATATCGTTGCTCTTACCTTATACGAAAGTGGCAATCGGTATTCCCTAAAGCATTCCAATTTTATTTTAATCTTTTAGTGCAGGGGAATTCGAGAGAGACTTTTTCAAGTTGGAGATATTATCTATGGGGTTTACTCACCCTGATTTTAAACATCTAATTAAGTACGGCTTATCTGGATGGAATTTGAACGATAAAAATATTATTAGCAGTATCCTGCTTCAATTGCAGTTCGTTCATAATGGCAATGTTTTGCAATATTTGATGAATGCTCTCATTTTTATGCACAGTTCCTACAAAGCGAATACGTGAAATATATTTGGTAGGATATATTATTTTCACTTTATAAGCAGCAGACATATAGTCCAGAACTTTGGGGAGCATTTCCCCATTAAATTGTATACTTGACTCTGTTTCGATACGACGTTCAGAAAGGATTGCTACATTTTCGGGTCGGGTTGCTGTTTCCCGATTACCTGCAGCTATTGAAGGTGCTTTATTCTCATCCTTAGCAATCGTACTATATATTTTAGTGAATATATTATTAGAACGATTAAAACTTATGACGTCACCGGCGACAAGGTAATATTGTTCATTCTTGTCATTCTCTTCCTTTGCAGATCGACGCACCAGTACTTTACCTTCCATTAGCTCTACCAGTACATTCCCAGACTTAGTATTGCTTACTCTAAATTTTGTACCTAATGCAGTAGTAGCAACTTCTTTGCAAAAGACGGTGAAAGGCCGTTTTGAATCCTTAGAAATTTTAAATATAGCAGTTCCCTCCAATTGGATAGTGCGTCTGCCAGGTTCAAAATTTCTCGGATAACTTATTTTACCGCCTGCAGATAACTCAACAACCGAACTGTCTGACAGTACTATTTTTTCTGCAACCGGGGAATCATTGAACCGAATGATCAAATCGGGAGATCCGGTGAATTTTTGGGCAGAAATTTGCGGTTGCTTGTTTAAAAAATACATTTCAGTCATCCAAAACGATAAAAACAATACGATGACAGAGGCCGCGGCATACCCCATCCTCTTATAAAAAATAATATCTTTAGCCTTTGCTGCTTTGTATTTCCTGTTCAAAAATTCAGATTCATGTTCACTCCCATTTTCATTACTACCAACAAACGCTTTCCATTCTTCTTCAGCAAAATAGTGCGTATACTCAGACGGGTTATTTACCAAAGATTCATAAATATCTTTTTTTTCTTCCGGGGAAGAGGCTTTATCAAAATATTTTTTTATTAATTTTTCAATCACGTTTAAACCGATTAAGTATTATATATAATGGTGGTCAGCACTTAGCGAAGTGATTTAAGCCTTGCTCTTGCTTTTGGTAAAGCAAGTTCCATATGCTTGTTAACTGTTTTTATAGATATAGACAGTAAGGAAGAAATTTCCTTATAACTCAACCTTTGTTCTACTCTTAAACTGAAAATTTTTTTGCGCATGGGTGGCATTTTTTCTGTGATAATTTGCAGTATTATATTAACATCGTGCATTTCCATTGGGAGGCCATCGGCAACCTCTTCCAGCCCGCTTTTAGAGAGTCCTTCCAATTTTAACCTTTCACTTTCCGTTTTTCGCAACACATCAATAAGCGTTGTTTTAGCCATGCGAAATATCTGCGTGGAAAGCTGCCACTCTTCACTTAAACTTTCGCGGTATTCCCATAACTTAATGAAAGTTAACTGGGTTACCTCTTTGGCATAATATGCAGAGCCTGTTTTCGTATATATAAAATTATGCAGTTTCGATTGGTAAAAAGAAAATACAAATTTAAAAGCATCCAAAGAGCCCTGTTTTATGTCTTTGACAAGCAGCTGTTCCATTTAAATGAAGAATTTGAACTAAAGATATTTTTAGTTTGATCAAAAACCTAATTTTTAAAATTCACCGCCCAGATGGCATCATTGATCCAGGAAGCGATGAGTATTTAGTCACTTTCCTTTGAGGAGGGCGCTTTTTCCGGTCTTTTTCCAAATAATTGAAATCACGCAGGTGCATATTGAAAAGGTATTCACTGTCCCTGGCGCGGAACCTAAAATCCACGCGATCAATCCTTTTAAGCTCGTTTAAGACCGGGTCACTGGATCAGCCAGAGGGATAGCTCGACGCTTCAAAAACCGGGATTGCAGTTTTCCCCGGACTGGTGAAACTCTGGTTTGTAAACATGTAATCGTTCTTAAAATTGAAAGTCCCAAATTGTGGTCTCCAGTAAGGAGCTTTGCGCGTAAAGCACTGCCGCTTCCTTCAGCGCATTTTAAAACGTTGCATACAGCAGCACTCTTATCTCCGATTTTTTGTTCCCATTAATTTCATCCAACCCACTGCCAACGGAATCTTTATTGCTATAAATCAGTTGCCCCCATTTAAGCCACACGCTCATGTATTTGTTTAGTTTATACCTGGCGTTGATATAATATCTTGATCCTTTGTTGTAAAACACAGGAACGGCATAATAGTAAAGCACGTCATTTTCATAGGCATATAACCTGGAATTGTAACTGTCACTTTCAAAATATTGCAGGCGCATATTAACACTGAGGCTGCTTTGAGGCGGCTTATAAAAAACATCAAAAAAGGCCAGGAAACCTTTTTCAGGATTTTCTTTCTCAGGATTGTACCACAATAATTCAAACCGCTGTCTTATGGAAAATGTTTTGTTTACCTGGTGATTGATCTGCGTACGCCATGAACGGTTAAAAAAGGTAATTACTTCATTCATGGCGTTGGTTTCCATTGTTTGATTGATCGCTTTTTGACGACTCCTGTAGCGCGTATACATTTCAGTTTGTTTGGAAGGCTTGCAGCCAATCTGAACGAAATAATCCCTGCCATAAGATGGCGCATCTGTACGGTATTTCAACCAGGGAAACCGATAAACATCAGCATACAAATTAATATTCCATGCAGGGGCAGGCTTTAAAGAAAGTCCGGCAAACAAACCCTGTTCATTTGAAACCGATGTGTTTACTGTAAATGCATTACCATAAAAGGCCTGGTAGGATTTTGAAATGCTTCGGTGGAGCAGGGAAATATCTGCTTTGGGATGAACACTGATCAATATGCCATTTATTGTTGCTTTATTAAATTGGTTATCTACAGCAAATTCTCCGAAAGCATGCATGTTTCTTAGCGTAAAGCCATAGTCTATACTGTAATTGCCGTTATCCTTTCCTTTTAACGCGTATAAGTTATACGGATCATCTTCTTTTTGAATCTTTTTGCTGAAATGATATCGCAGCATGTTTAAGCCCACATTCCAATGGCGCTGCCTGTGCACGAGGCTCGCTCCATAGGCCAATTGACGCAGGCTTTGCCGGTCTCTTCTTTCGCTTTGTGTACGGTGGTATCCGGAAGTATGAATGGATGATATAAAATCTTCACCGTTTGCCGGATCCGGATTTATTCTGGCATCCAGTTTTCTCAGCGAAATAAAAGCAGTTCCCTGCCACTTGTTTTTTTCAACCGTGATAGCGGCGCCCCGGTGAAAATAGAAAGCGCCTGATGAGTTGTATGGACGTACGGCCGGAGCTTGTTTCTTTGTGTTCACTACAGTAGCGCCTTTTCCAAAAGCCAGGCCCTGCCAGTGAATAAGCCCCTGTCCCATATTTATTGTATAGTCGCCCAATGCCAAAGCTTTAACCACCCCTATATTTCTTACAAAAAAATGAAAGGAATAAAAGTCAAAACCATCCGCTTTTTTAAGTATAGGCTCTCCTGCGTCTTTTGAAATGGTTAAACCGTATTGCAAAAGATTTTTGTACTGGTATTTGTAGCGAAACATCAGTCTCACCGGATTGCCTGAATAAGAGCTGCGTGAACTGTCTTTTACGAGGTATCCTTTTGCTTTTTCCATAACACGTGAGTACCGCATCACCAGGTAGTGGTTTCCCTTGTTAATCCGTTTCAATAGTTTCTCTTTTGTAAAAGCAGGTTCTGCAACAGTAATATAAGGCAATAGTTTTTGAATGAGTGGTATATCCCAGCCCGGTACCGATTGTAATTCATAGGTGCTGATCAGCCTGCCCAATATATTTCTGTAATTCATGAAATTATTCATCTGCAAAGCAGATAGCAATTGCAATTCTGTAAGATCTGATGCCGTAGCGGTATTAAGATTGAGCGGGTCTTTTTTCCGGTATTCGAGGTGTTGCCACCAGCTGTCATCCGTGGTTTCAGCATCTTCAAGCCCTTCAGTTATATTTTCCAGTTGTTGTTCTGTTTCCGCCGTGGGCTCGTCCTGTGCCTGTAAACACAAAGGAAAAAGCAAACACATTATGGCAGTATACCGGTTCATCCCTTTGTTTTTTTGTTAAGCTGGTACAACAATAACAGCCCCGGGGATGTGCCCAATTGCTGATGGAAACCAACGGAGAAGTCCATACGCAGTTGCCTGTATAAATAACCTATTCCAAAATAGCAGGTGGAAGTACCTGTAAATATACCTGCCCGTGCAAACAATTGTTTTATTGGCCTGTACTGCAATCCTGCATGCACATTTACGTCTTTGTCTTTTTCTTTTATTACTTCCAGTTGTGTAAAAAAGGAAGCGGATATCTCATACCCTAGTCCAACTTTATATACAGAAGCGATTTTTTCACCGGTGTTTTTTCCCAGCGGGCTGCTTAAAGGGTTGTATATGGATACACCGGTATGCAACTGGTCGCTGATATGTATGATTGTTCCTAATTCAAAATTTATTGCGGAAGCCTTCAGGTATGAAGGAATGCGCAGACTATAATAATTGAATTTGGCCCCTATTCCCGCTTTGTTGCTCAGCGGTATGGCATAGGCAATACCAACCTGTGATTCATTGTATGCATCATAGCCGAAATAATCTGCCTGCAGGGCGAAATTGCCGGAAGATGTGGGGATGGCAATAGCAGCTGTGTACAGGCTTGTTTCGTCCAGCATAAATTTTCTTTCTCCATATACACCGGCGCTAAAGTTGGTTAGTGCCGATAGTGCTGCAATATTGGAAGAAAGGGAAAATGCATCCGTAAAATTTTTACTGTAAGCGCCCGAAGAAGAATAATAAGATGCCACGGGCGTGTGTGTGGTTTGTGTGAAGCCATTAAAGGTTAGGCAAAGCAATGCCGCAGTAAGCAGGTTAGCGCTTTTCATTGTCCGGTGTTTGACAGTTAAGATAAAGAAAAATATTGAGCTGTGAAAATATTCAAATGGGTATTAAATATCGACTGAATTCCATACTGGCTAACGATAAAATTAATGATCAATAAATAGTTTGATTTTCGCTTTCACCTAACTTAGTTGTATCATTATGCTGTCATCTATGGCTATACAATCACCGGCAAGGGCTGCCCGAATTGCCGTTAGCGCTTTCTTTTTTTTGGCTGGTTTTTGTTTTGCAAGCTGGGCTTCACGCATACCTGATATTCAGCAAAAATTGAACTTAAACGAGGCGGGCCTGGGAATGGTGCTGCTGTCCCTCCCCGTCGGCCTGATGGTTAGCCTGCCGGTATCGGGCTTTGTGGTGGCGCGTTATGGAAGCAGGCATACAGCTATTATTGCTGGCTTGTTGTATGCCATTTTACTGCCTTTTTTAGGAATTGTTGCATTGGTGTGGCAACTGGTGATTATCCTGTTTCTTTTTGGCTTTGCCGGAAACTTGCTCAATATTTCTATGAATACACAGGGTGTAAGCGTAGAAGCGTTATATGGCAGATCTATCATGGCCTCTTTTCACGGAGTATGGAGTGTAGCTGGTTTTAGCGGCGCCGCTGTTGGAACGCTCATGCTTTCCTCATCTATTTCTCCTTTTCTGCATTTTTGCATCATTACTATGCTGGTATGCTGCCTCGTTATGGTGGCGTATAAATATTTACTCGCAAAAGATATTCATTCAGACAGCAAGACACCGGTTTTTGCAAAACCGGACAGTGCACTGTTAAAATTAGGACTCATCGCTTTTTGTTGCATGGTATGCGAAGGCACCATGTTCGACTGGAGCGGCATTTACTTCGTTAAGGAGGTGCAGGTTCCTAAATCGCTTACAACTTTGGGTTACGTAGCATTTATGACTACTATGGCGTGTGGTCGGTTTGCCGGCGACTGGATGTCTGTTAAAATAGGTAAGAAAAATATGATAAGAATGAGTGGTTTGCTTATTGCGGGCGGATTAATGCTTGCTGTTGTGTTACCATATATAGTGCCTGCTACCATCGGTTTTCTGATAACAGGCCTGGGCGTATCTTCTGTTGTTCCCCTGGTATACAGTACGGCCGGGAAATCGGGCAAAGTAGCTGCTGGCGTTGCACTTGCCGCCGTTTCCACCATTGGCTACCTGGGATTTTTGTTTGGTCCCCCAGCTATTGGATTGATAGCCGAGGCATTTAGTTTGAGATGGTCATTTGCCCTTATTGCCTTTCTGGGATTGGGCGTTACATTGCTTGCCGGATTTGCTAAGATTAAAGATTGAGTAGCAAAAACGAAGGATATTGTTTTTATAGTCCCTTTTGTATTTCCGGTATTCTGATAAAATGAAAAACCAGGACATATATACCTGGCCTGGTTTTGAACGCTGCTTTTTAAGCGTATCCGCATAGTGCATCTTATTTCATCATTTCAAAAAAAGATACTTCTCCGTCTGGCTTTACCTGGAGGATTAGTGGCTCGCGCTGGTCATTCCTTTTTAATGATACAAAATAATTGATATTGCTTTCGTAAGGTACCAGTGGAAATAAGTCATTCAGGTTTTCTTCCCGATCATTGTAAACAATTGTTCTTTCGATAGTATAGTCTTTATACTGTTTTGCAATTGTTTTGCGTGCCGATTCAGGCAAATCGCTATACCTAACGTCATGAGTAGTGCCTGCGAGTTGGCCGTCCCAGTCGTAAAAAGCATGCATAAGGGTGCCATCCTTTGTAAATATGGCTTCGCTGTATTGCTGGTCCCTGCGCCATTGTACCGTTTTGATGTTGGGAAAATCGGACTGGAAATCCTGTTTTGCCATAAAGGTTGCTTTTTGTTTATCTGCATTGTGGGAGTCATTGGCAAAGGAAACGGTGCAGATCAGTGCAGCCATCAGTATGGTCAATCCTGTCTTTTTCATAACTGTTTTTTTTAAGATTATTAAATTCGGTTTACACGTATACCGACTGATGATTGGCTCGCAATGTTTATTGCTGCATTGTTAATCAGATGTTTTTACAGGCGATATGGCAATAAAAATCCCCGTTGCATTTGCAACGGGGATTTTTATTAATGAAGCAGCGTATTATTTACTGCCTTTGTTTTTTTTCTTTTCAGACTCATATTTGGCGTATGCTTCGGCGCTCAGCACATTTCCCGTGATCCTTAATTCAAGGGGGATGTCTATGCCCTGCACCTTTACATATACCGTTTTGTCGAATTCACCTGCAGCCGCAGCATTGAATCCTGCTTTAATAATATTGCTTTTTCCTTTGGCAACCGGCTGTTCAGGTTTGGTTGGTGTAGTACAGCCACAGGAAGCCCATGCATTTTCTATCACCACGGGTTTATCACTGGTGTTTTGAAAAGTAAAGTCGTAAGTAACAGGAACACCCTGTTTGATCTTTCCAAAGTCGTGTTTCTTTTCTTTAAAACTGATCAGGTCTTCTGCTTTTTGTTTGCCTTCGGTTTTCTGTGCCACGGCCCAGGAAGTTATGGCAAATGCTGCCATGGTAAATAACAGTTTCTTCATATTTAATGGTTTATATTTTTTAATAACTGTACACTTGCGTTAGCAGGAGCAGGGTCGGCAGGTGTTTGCCAAACTTCTCCCTTTATATACAATAGTTTTGTTTTCCCTGAGTTGTAAAAAACAGTAATCGCTTTTTCAAATTCTCCTTTAACGGCTGCATTATATCCTACCGTAATTTTCTTTGATGCTCCCGGAGCTATACGGTCGTGGCTCCATTCAGGAGTGGTGCAACCACAGGATGCCTGAACATTTTCAATTTGAAGAGGTTCTTTCCCGGTGTTCACTACTTCAAAGATATGCGTTACCGGTTTTCCCTGTGGAATTTTTCCAAAATCATACCGCGTTTCCTTTACCGACAATACATCGCCGGCTTTCGCCTGGCTGGTGCTGTTCTGTGCCTGCACAAAAGAAGCCAAACCCAGTATAACTAAAAGTGTGTAAAGCTTTTGCATTGTGATTTCGTTTGCGTATGCTGCTACAACGTTAATGCAAATCTACATATTGTTGGGCAAGAACGTTAAAATGCTGTTTAAACTGACATTTTTTTAACAAGCTTCTCCCTTAACTTGTGGTTTACATTTTCATTGCTATTTTTAATGAAAATTGAACAAAATGCGATACTGGTCATTTCTGGTTCTTCTGTGCCTTTGCTGCAAACTAAGTATTGGGCAAAATGATACGTCCAAAACCAAGCCTTTGTATACCCAGTATCCTTTGCCACAATTTTCGATTTTGCTCACCGACAGTACCACATGGTATACCAAAAATGATTTGCCCAAAAAAAAGAAGACCATTATCATGTTGTTTAGTCCGGATTGCGATCATTGCAAACATGAAACTGAACTGATAAAAAAGAACATAAAACAACTTGCCAATTCCCAGGTTGTAATGATAACAACCCTGCCTTTTGATAAGATGGTGCAGTTTTATAAAGACTTTGATCTGGCCAAATTTAAGAACATTACCGTAGGTCGCGATACCAGGTTTTTCTTTCCCAACTATTTTAAAATACACTACCTGCCTTTTCTGGCCATCTACGACAAAAAATACAAACTACTTAAAACTTTTGAAGGCACGCCCAAATGGGAGGATATGATGGAATATCTTTAACGCCATCTCTCTGCATTGTATATTTTGAGTTTCGCAAATCTAACATTCGTACAAATACCTTTATTTTGCCGAATAATATTCTTCATTTATTAAATACATTGACTAATGAAAGTAACCGTTGTAGGTGCCGGAGCAGTAGGCGCCACCTGTGCTGATAATATTGCCCGTGCCGCTCTTTGTGAGGAACTGGTTTTGCTGGATATTAAAGAAGGTTTGGCTGAAGGCAAGACGACTGATATGATGCAGACTGCTGCACTGTTAAAATTTGATACAAAAATTATTGGAAGCACCAATGATTATACAAAAACAAAAGGCAGCGATGTGGTGGTGATCACTTCCGGTATTCCGCGTAAACCGGGAATGACACGTGAGGAGTTGATTGGCATCAATGCCGGGATCGTAAAAGGAGTTACACAAAATATTCTTCAGCACTCACCCGATGCCGTTTTCATTATAATAAGCAACCCTATGGACACGATGACCTATCTCGCCCTAACGTCGAGCGGTTTGCCAAAAAACAAAATCATTGGTTTGGGCGGCATATTGGACAGTGCGCGGTTTAAATACTACCTGAGCCAGGCCTTGTCTGTTTCATCCAACGATTTACACGGTATTGTAATTGGAGGTCACGGAGACACCACCATGATTCCGCTAACCCGGCTGGCTACGTACCAGGGCACACCTGTAAGTGCATATGCCGATGCCGAAACACTAAAAAAAGTTGCTGCAGATACAATGGTAGGCGGGGCAACACTCACAAAATTGCTGGGCACGTCGGCATGGTATGCCCCCGGCGCAGCAGGCGCCGACCTGGTTAAATCTGTTGTGAGGGACGAAAAACGGCTTATACCCTGTTCTGTGTACCTTGAAGGAGAATATGGCCAAAAAGATATTTGCCTTGGCGTTCCTGTAATTATTGGCAAAAACGGCTGGGAAAAAATTGTTGATTTCAACTTGAATGAGGAAGAAAAAGCGCTGTTCAGCAAATCCGCCGATGCTGTACGAAATATGAATAATGTTTTGAATACATTATAAACATACCTGATTTTAATACCGAGAAGTCTCCCGTGCATGTTGTTTTAAAAGATGAAACACGGGAGACTTTTCTTAACTGAAGGCAAGGTTCGCACGCAAAATTCAAACGTACACGCTGTAATAGCATTTTTTTAAAATAGCATTTCTGGCTATATTTAAGTTTTCCAATACCTCTTGCAACCTTTAGTTATCATTCCTTATCCTTACTGTGTCTGGCAAACTTAAATCAACGCGTATGAAGCTGATTTTACTTTTTACATTCGTTACCCTATCCTTATCCGCTTATACACAGGTTCCATTTAACAGGAATCCCCAGCTTAATAAAACCTTATCTCCGTTTTCCAATGAACGCATAAGTCCTGAAAAAAATTTGAAGATTAACCCGATGTTTAACTGGCACCTGAACCCTTATTCCAATGCTGCCATCAATCCAACGAGTAATGCACTGATCAATCCAAAACTGAATACAAAGGTTAATCCACACTACAACGAAATACTGAACCCCCTTAGATCATTAAGTTTAAATCCATTGATGAATGGCAACTGGGTGGGGTATTATTTGTTCGATAAAGAAGGCAATCATACAGGTTATTATGTGTGGGGAGATCAATTGGTGATGTTGTGTTTTGATCTGAAAGGAAAGTGGACGGGTTACCTCGTCCAAACAGACAATAAAACGTACAATTGTTTTGATTTGAATGATGAATGGACGGGTATGTTTGCCTGCACCGATTCGGACAGCGGCGTTAACCTGTTCAATAAGGAAGGTGCCTGGACGGGTGAATATGCCAAATAATGGATTTATATCTCATCATCCGTTTATAGTAGCGGTATGAGCTTATGCAACTTAGGATTTTGGACTGTTGATTTATGATAATTTTCTGCAAATCACGTAGTTGTGCCATTGATTGTATGGAAGGGATTGAATAATTTTGACTATTCAGTTTTTTCATCCTGTATCCCTTGACCATGACAAAATATCTTAATTCACCTTTGAAAGTTACCGGCAGTTTGCTCATGCTTGCCGGCTTATTTGTTGCAATATTTACATTCGACCAGTTCCTTTTTCTGGGGTTATCTGTTTTTTCTTTGGGTGTGCTCATCCAGGTAACCGCCGGCATTCTTTTTAAATCTCCAATGAAGTCGGGTGAGAAAAGATGGGGGGAAATAGCATTGGTGTTTTTCATCCTTGCATTCTTCGGTATCTTGTTGCTGGATTATTTGGGGGTAATAAAAATAATTTTATAAGTACTGCTTTCAGATTTTTTCCTTTACTTTCTCAACCATTTTAGCTATATCCTGCAAATGCATGCATTTAAAATGTTTTTTGGGACAATTTTTTGTTCCAAAATTAGAGCAGGGTTGACATGGCAGGTCAGGAACAATAAAATTGCTGTGTTTTTGCAGTAACCCGCTTCCATAATAAGGTTCCACATCCAGTTTCGGTGAAGTGCCTCCCCAAATGGCCAGTACCGGTTTTTGAAAAGCGCAGGCAATGTACTGCAAACCCGTATCGTGCGAAATAACCAGCTTCGCCTTTCTCGCAATATCAGCCGACTCATTCAGTGAAAACTTACCACAGGCATTATATATTTTTATCGGGTCAACGCTTGCAATGGCTGTTCCCGCTTCGCTGTCTTCTTTTCCGCCAAGCAGTACAACAGGGTGTTGTATTTGCAGGCAAAGCTCCTGTAATTTATATACCGGCAGCTTTTTTGTAAAGTAAGAACCTCCTATAACAATGGCGATATAACCCATTTGATGCGACAAAGGCAATTCGGTTATTTCAACTTCTTCTTCCTGGGGTATGAAATAGTCTAATCCCTTTCCATCATCTTTTACACCCAGCGGCAGCAATGTATTAAGACTTCTTTGCGATATATGAATGCCGGGCATCGTATTGATGCCCAGTTTGGTTAACAGGAATTTTTGTGCACTGAGCTTACGGTAGCTCAGCCACTTCGTTTTCATATCTGTTTCGAGGTATATACGGAGTGTCCGCCAATTTTTATGAAGATCAATAATATAATCATACCGCTCCCATCGTATATCCCTTATCGTTTGTTTAATATCTTTATCAAAATAATGGAACTTGTCAATGTACGGATTGGCTACTGTAACAGCTTTGAATTTTGTTTTGGTAAGGAAATGCACCTCCGCGCCCGGAATTTGTTGTTTGAGACAACGGATAGCAGGGGTAGTTAATACGATATCGCCGATGGAAGAAAAACGAATGATGAGAAATTTCATGGATGCTGCGTGGTTAGTTGGTCGGTTTATTGATTGGTCCATTCGTCAGGATAACAAGCTCTTTCGGTAATTTATAACCCAATGTGACGGCTGATAGCTGATTGCTACTCTTCCACATAATTCAAATCTTTACCAAAGGTTTCTTTTGTAAGTATGATAGCTGCTGTGCCAATTGCCATAATTATTATTGCCGAAATCCATCCGCCAGTATAAAAATCCGTAACATTCCGCAAACCCTGGAACAATGGAAGAATAAAAATAGCCAGCATCCCCCTTATCATATTGGGTATGGTTGTAGCCGCCGTTGCCCTTATATTGGTACCAAACTGTTCTGCACCCATAGTTACAAATATGGCCCAAAAACCGGTACCAAAGCCAAGTCCGGCACATATCCAGTACATTTGGGATGCGGATCCATTCCATTGAATGGTAAAATAAAGGATCATGAAAAAGGCTGTAATGGCATAAAAAACATACAGCGCCTTTTTGCGGCTTTTGAACCATTGACTTACAAATCCTATTATAATGTCTCCTAATGAAATGGCAACATAAGCAAACATGATTGATTTCCCGGGGTCAATTTTTTCGGTAATTCCCATATGCTTTCCGAACTCGCTCGAAAAAGTGACCAGCACGCCAATAACGAACCAGGTGGGAAGCCCTATCAGTATTGCAATCAAATATTTCTTAAACCGCTCTGCATTGCTGAAAAACATGAGGAGATTGCCGCGTTTTACGTTCATTTTTTTTACTTCGTGAAACATACCTGATTCAAAAACAGAAATGCGCAGCAAAAGCAATAAAAGCCCTAAACCACCGCCAATAAAATAGCAGGTTCGCCAGTGAAAATTTTCCTTAACAAAAAATGCGACTACAGCACCCGTTAAACCAAGCCCTGCTACCATTGAAGTAGCAATGCCCCTTTTTTCTTTAGAAGTGAGCTCCGATACCAAGGTAATACCTGCACCCAATTCTCCGGCTAATCCTAAACCGGCAATAAAGCGTATGCATTTGTATTGGTCTACCGTTTGTACAAAGCCGTTAGCGATATTGGCTATGGAATATAAAATGATGGACCCAAACAGCACACTTATCCTTCCTTTTTTATCGCCCATTACGCCCCATATAATACCGCCAAGCAGCAGCCCCCACATCTGCCATTGCAAAATTGTTTCGCCATCGGTTAACAAGGCCGCTTCGTTAAGCCCCAGGTCCTTTAAGCTTTCTATCCGGATGATGCCAAAAAGAAGGAGATCGTATATATCAACAAAATAACCCAAAGCCGCTACTATTACGGCAATATTAAAGACAGCGTTTTTTGGTTGGGTCATGGGGGTGTTGTATTTATGCTGTTGTTTTTTTGGTTTTTTTGCCGGATAGTAGTTTCCAGGCTACAGGTAAAGTGGTTACCACTACAATAATAATAATGATCATTTCAAGATGATCTCTTAACTCAAAACCAAATTGTTTTCTTACCCATATCTGCAAAAAATGCCCTGCGAATATCATGCTAACAACCCATGCCACACAACCCACTATATTATAAAACATGAATTTCTTTCGGTCCATCTGAACAATACCCGCTACAATAGGCGCAAAAGTTCGTATGATGGGTAAAAACCGTGCAAATATGATGGCGCCACCACCGTGTTTTTCATAAAAATCATGTGCGTCATTGAGGTATTTTCTTTTAAAAAGAAAGCGGTCTTTCCAATTATACATCGCAGGGCCTATTCTTCTTCCAAACCAATAACCCACCATGTTGCCGATAACGCCTGCCAGGGAAATAAGCGCTGTCATCAGCAAAAGGTCTATCCATTCATTCCGGATATGTCCAACACCAAACGTTTTAAAAAATTCATGCATCAGGCTGCTGCTGTATATTCCTGCAACAAAAAGCAAACTGTCGCCCGGAAGAAAAAAGCCTACGAATAAACCTGTTTCTGCAAACACGATAAACAATAACAGCCAAAGTCCCCCATTGATAATGTAAAACATAGGATTCATCAAATCCTTCCATGAAAAATCTTTATGAAGCGTAATTGTTTTTTTTTCTTTGAGAGCGGTGGCGGAAGAAGCGATATTGCTGTAACCGCTATGACTGATCACTACAGAGTCGGAGGGCGTTACCTTAATGGTAAAGAAGCCATTTTCATCGGCAAAATAATCTGTTGTTTTGCCAGCGTTGGTAATGGTGATATTATTCAGGGTTTCTTCATATTGATTGAGGAACTGGAGCCTGATATCCTCTTCCTGTGCAAATACCGAAAAGCTCACTATAAAGCAGATAGCCGTACCAATAATTCTTTTGAACATACTTGTGTTTTGAAGTTTTTCCATTTCGGTGGCAAAATTGCAGTATCTGCCGAAATAAATTGCTGATTTTTGTAAGCTTTCTTAAAGGAATGCTAAAAGAAAAGGTTAAATTTCTTTTAATCCGGCTGAAATGCCATTGCTTTATTATCGTCAAATTCACCTTCCCATCGTGCAACCACACAACTGGCCAATGTATTTCCAATTACGTTTACAGAGGTGCGTGCCATATCCATGAGCTCGTCAATACCATATATAGCCATAATGGGCCATAGTGGAAAACCAAAAGTTGAAGCTGTAGCAATGAGGATCACCAAAGATGCTCTTGGCACGGCCGCCACTCCTTTGCTTGTGAGCATTAGCGAAAAGCCAATTATTAGTTGTTCTCCGATAGATAAATGAAGCCCTGCCGCCTGGGCTACGAACACCGACGCCAGGGAGAGGTATAAAGTTGTACCATCTAAATTAAAAGTATATCCTGTGGGTATAACAAAGGATACAATTTTTCGTGGTACACCAAATTTTTCCATGTTTTCCATGGCTATTGGAAGTGCCGAATCGGAGCTGGTAGTGGCAAAAGCAATGGAAACGGGTTCTTTTATGGCCTGGATAAACTTTTTAACGGGAATTTTTATGAATAATAAGATTGGTAAAAGTATAAACAGCAAAAATGCGAATAGTGCTAAATATAATGTAAGCAGCAGCAGCAGCAGGTTTTTCAGGATGTCGAGGCCTAAATGCCCAACGGTTACCGAAATAGCGGCTCCTACGCCAAAAGGAGCAAAATACATAATGATATTAACAAACTTAAACATGGCTTCAGCCAGGCTTTCCGAAAATTCCAGCATAGGTTTTTTTCGGTTTGGGGCCAGTTTGGCAAGGGCGATTCCAAACAGCACGCTAAATACCACAATAGGCAATACATTGCCTTCGTAAATAGATTTTATAATATTTTCAGGGAAAATGTCTACAATATGATCCTGCCAGGTCTTTTCTATTGCAACGGGTAATTCTTTCAGTAAAGCGGGTGGTACCTGTATGCCCACACCGGCTTTTGTAATATTTATAAACAGCAGTCCGATAATTAACGCGAATGTTGTAACAACCTCAAAGTATAAGAGCGATTTCCAGCCCATTCGCCCCACTTGTTTGAGGTTGGAATGGCTGGCAATGCCTACCACTAACGTAGAAAACAATAAAGGCGCTACAATGGTTTTTACAAGGCGCAAGAATATTGTACTTAGAAAACGCAGATGCTGTGAGAAGGCAGGAAAGTCCAGGCCTATTTCCACTCCGATAGCCATGGCAACAAATATCCAGGTAGTAAGCGATTTTTTAAACCAGGCATATAATACAAGGCTTCCAATCAAAAGCCACCTGCTGATAAATAATACGTTGTCCGGAATTGTTACCCAGTGTTCCAAATGAATAAGATGTAAAACAGCAATAATGGTGAAGAGGGATAGCGCCAATAATCCTGAACTGCGTTTATTCATATAATACTAAACGGGTGTAAATTTCAAAACTAACAGAAAGTTTACGGTTAATGAAAAAGAAATCATTTTTTTTGAACAGGCGGATATAAAATCGTTTAAGTTTCCCTTTGTTTGGGGAGAAATCACTACTTTTCAATCTCATTTTTGAAATACCTGTAAAATTAACTTAAATACCACTGATGCTATGAGCTTATTTGTAAAGAAACCCATTGCAGGATTAATTGCTGAAGCCCAGGAAACAGGCCCGGAAAGCTTAAAAAGAACATTGGGCCCATGGGCGTTGGTAGCATTAGGTATTGGAGCTATTATAGGCGCCGGCTTATTTTCTATTACAGGTATTGCAGCAGCTAACCAGGCTGGTCCGGCTATTACCATCTCATTTATTGTAGCAGCATTGGGCTGTGCTTTTGCGGGATTATGCTATGCAGAGTTTGCATCAATGATACCGGTAGCCGGTAGTGCATACACCTATAGTTATGCTACCATGGGCGAGTTTATCGCCTGGATTATAGGATGGGATCTTGTATTGGAGTATGCCGTTGGCGCGGCAACTGTAAGTATTAGCTGGAGCAGGTATCTGGCTAAATTTTTAGAAGGATTTGATATTGTTTTACCTGTTTCATTAACCGCAGGACCGTGGGATGGGGGATTGATTAACCTTCCGGCTGTGCTGATAGTGATTTTGGTGAGCTTGCTGCTGATAAGAGGAACACAGGAAAGCGCCTGGGTTAATACTGCTATTGTAGCGCTTAAAGTTGGAGTAGTGCTGGTTTTTATTGTTTTAGGCTGGCAATACATCAATAAAGAAAATTATGTTCCTTATATTCCTGACAATACGGGCAATTTTGGCGAATTTGGTTTTAGCGGGGTAATACGGGCGGCCGCAGTGGTGTTTTTCGCATACATTGGTTTCGATGCTGTGAGTACAGCAGCGCAGGAAGCGAAAAATCCCAAAAAGGATATGCCCATAGGTATTTTGGGTTCACTGGCTATTTGTACCGTATTGTATATACTTTTTGCCCATGTAATGACCGGTGTTACCAGTTATACCTCTTTCAGAGGACAGGATGGTATTGCCCCTGTAGCTGTAGCTATTGACCACATGGGGAAACCTGATAGTACAGGATTAATTCACCCGGATTATCCCTGGCTGAACCGTGCTATCATATTAGCCATCCTGGGTGGATATGCTTCTGTTATATTGGTTATGTTAATGGGACAAAGCCGTGTATTTTATAGTATGAGCAAGGATGGCTTATTACCTAAAGTATTTTCCAATGTGCATCCTAAATTTAAGACGCCTGCCAAAAGCAATTTGATGTTTATGCTGCTGGTGAGTTTGTTCGCCGCTTTTGTGCCTGCAAGGGTAGTAGGCGAAATGACCAGCATTGGAACTTTGTTCGCATTTATATTGGTATGTATTGGAATATGGGTAATGCGTGTAAAAATGCCGGATGCTCCAAGGGGATTTAAAACGCCACTGGTTCCTCTTGTGCCGATTTTAGGTATTGTTACCTGCTTTTTTATGATGGCATTCCTTCCATTAGATACCTGGATCCGTTTAATTGTATGGATGATCATAGGTTTTGATATTTACCTGTGGTATGGTGTTTACCATAGCAAGCTTTCGGGCGGGCAAGCTCAAACCCTAAAGCAGGGCAATAAAGTCGTGGGGTATTGCGGGTTGTCTTTATCGGTGAGCTTAATTGTAATAGCTTTTATACATCATAGTGTTACAGGCGGGGCGGATATTTTTATTTTCTATTTTTCACTCATTTTTGCCGCTCTCCATGCCATATTATATATACTCAGAATAATGAAAAAATGATCGCGATAATTTTGTGCTACAACCGCTTCCTTACGGGAGGCGGTTTTTTTGTGTTAATAGTTTAAATGAAACTCATTTATTCTTTACACGGCACTTCTGTTAATACAATATTGCTGTCAAATTGAAGCGATGATCTATCCTTAAAAGCCATATTGCTATTATTTTCCTCCATAAGGTGAGTAGTGGATAGTGGATAGTGCGTGGTGAGAAGTTAAGTCATATCTGATCCTGAAAAATATAAAGGGAGCAGGACTTTTGCATCGTCAATAACAAATATCTCCCCTTCCATTCCACCCAATAATAAGCGGATGGGTTGCTGCTGACGCAGTTCGTATTCCAGCAGGCTTTGCCTGCAAATACCACATGGCGCCAGAGGACGTTCACTTTTACCATTGTTTTTATTGAAATAGCTGATGGCGATAGTAAGCAATGGTATGCCTGGGTATAAGGAAGCAGCTGCGGACAATAGCACCCTTTCGGCACATATTCCCGCCGGGAAGGATGCATTTTCCTGGTTGGTTCCCGTAATCGTTTTTCCGTTTTGTAATACAGCAGCAGCACCTACAAAGAACCGGGAATAAGGTGCATAAGCAAGTTGGGTTACTTCCCTGGCTTTTTTAAATAGCTCCTGGTCGGCTTCGGGCAGCAACTCAACAGCATTCAATACTTCGTAAGAAAAAGAAATCTGCTCTTTTTTCAACTGAAGAGTTTTTTGGTTAGATGATTCAGGTTAAAGGTTCATGCACTGATCACCTGTCACTTACTACTATTTTATCGCCTTAAACAACCGGCTCCACCTGGGGCCGCCATCCCAACTGAACCATATCAGAGATGCTTTTCCTACCACATGATCTTCGGGTACATAGCCCCAGAACCTGGAGTCCTGCGAGTTGTGGCGGTTATCTCCCATCATCCAGAAATAATCCATGTTAAAAGTATATTGGTTGGTTGGCTTACCGTTGATGATGAATTGGCCGTCTTTTTCTGCTAATGTATTGTGTTCGTAAACAGCAATGATCCTCCTGTAAAATGCAATATTTTCCGGTGTAAGCGTAATGGTAGCTCCTTTTTTGGGAACCCATATTGGCCCGTAAAAATCTTCACTCCATTTGTAATGTGCTGTATCATTGGGAAACACATTTGGATTAGATAGTTTTACATCTTTTGTCATGCTTTGTACATAGGGCAGTTTTTTCATCCGTTCCGCTTCCTCAGCGCTAAGATCAATCATATAATTCATATCATTGCCTACGAGCAGTTGCTGCCTTTCAGGGTCGGTTTCTACATGAAAATCCTCCTTTAATACATCTTCATCAAAATATTGCCCTTTGGTTTGCACTCCATAAAAAGTTGCGGAAGCTTCGGGCACATATCCCGGTTTGCCATTTACATACAAAATTCCCTCTTTTAGCTGCAGGGTATCTCCCGGAATGCCTACGCAGCGTTTAATAAAATTTTCTCTTTTATCTACAGGTCTTACTATTATATCATCTCTTTGAAGCAGGGCTTCGCGGTTGCCTCCATACTGGTCTCTCAGCACATCGTAATAATTGAGGTTCGACTGGTACTCGCCTATTACGGTATCGCCAACCGGGTAATTGAATACTACCACATCATTACGCTTTACCGGGGTTGTCCATAAACGTTTATAAGGAAGCTTAATCCATTCTAAATAAGATTTGCCGCCGGTTATGGGTGCGGTATGATGTACAAAAGGAATGGCCAGCGGGGTATTGGGAAGCCGTGGACCGTAGCTCATCTTGCTTACAAACAAAAAGTCATTTACCAGCAGCGTTTTTTCCATGCTGCCCGTTGGAATAACATAGGCTTCAAAAATAAAAGTGCGTATGATGGTGGCTGCAACCACAGCAAAAACACCGGCGTCAATCCATTCCCTCGCAGAGGATTTTTTATAATTCTTTACCACGGCATTACCGGCATATCTTTCATTTTTCGAATATCCGAGGTAAGGTAAATATACAAAAGGAACAAAGACAGTTGCCGCGTGATGCAGCAATGAAAAACGGCCGAAATGCTCTACAAAACGGATAAATATCCAGATCGTAATGAACTGTCCAACAATGGGTATGAACTGCAAAAAAAACCAATATCTTTTCAAAGGCATTTTTTCCACCATGCACCAGGTGTTGTAGAACGGAATCAATGCTTTCCAGGGCTCAATTCCAGCTTTTTTAAACATGCCATACAAACCAATAAGAGAACCAATCGTTGCTAAAATAAAAAGGGTCCAGCCTAAACTCATGTAACTCTGTTTTTATGAAGTTGCCAAAAATAGTATAAATAGCTGATTATGGGGATATGTCGTTCATTATACCAAAATGTTACGACAATGAAATCCTTCTTTTGTTAATTAAAGCTTAACGGCTATGCCGCGTGTTAAATAATATCATTCAAAATATCGGATACTTCTTTGGGATGCTGAAACACTAAAAAATGCCCGGCCGATGCGATGGTATGCGTTGGATGTGCCAGCGTGCATGGAAATATTTTATCGTTGCTGCCATGTAAATGAAACAGGTTTTCGGGTATCCATTCGTTTTTCCAGTTCAATACCTGGTGAACGGACCATTTCAGGTAATGGGGGTCTATGTTTTTCCTGTATTCGTGGGCTAACTTTTTTTCTTCTTCTGTTACGGCGCCCAAAAAATAATTTTCAACAGGCGAAAATAATTTTAACGGTCGAACAGCATGAAGGCGGCCTTTGGGTAGTATGGCATCCAGGCTTAATTTACCGGAAGCCTTCATCCACCGTGGAATTTCATGATGCGTTTTTACACTGCTGATGAGGATTACTTTTTCAATCTCTATCAGCTTGGCAATCTCTATGCTTAATATCCCTCCAAAAGAAACCCCTACCAGGATGGCATCTTTTTCTGTGATCCTTTCACTCATACGCCGGGCATACGTTGTAAGATCTTCCCCGCGCCCGGGCATGAGCCAATGCAAATAATGCACATTTTTGCCACCCCAGTTCAGCTTGCTGAAGATCCTTTCATCGGAACCTAAACCACATATGCAATATATTGTTTTCAAACCAAGGCTTACTTACCAGGAAGTACGTAACTATTTATATCTTCTGTGGTGATGTTTTTACCGGAAAGAATGACCAGCCTTTCCACTACATTTCGCAGTTCGCGTATATTGCCAGTCCAGTTGTTTTCCTGCAATGCTTTTAATGCATCATCGTCTATGTCTTTTGGGGCAATACCATAATCGGCGCATATATCTGTAAGAAATTTTTCCACCAGTAACGGAATATCATCTTTTCTGTCGTTAAGCGAAGGAACATGTATGATGATTACGCTTAAGCGATGATAAAGGTCAAGACGGAATTGTTTTTCATCCACTTCCTGAAGCAGGTCTTTGTTGGTAGCGGCAATTACCCTTACGTCTACAGTAATATCTTTATCTCCGCCTACCCGGGTTATTTTTCCTTCCTGCAGAGCTCTTAATACTTTAGCCTGCGCATTCAGGCTCATATCCCCAATTTCATCCAGGAAGAGGGTTCCGCCATGTGCCTGTTCAAACTTCCCTATGCGTTGTTTTACTGCCGAAGTAAAGGAGCCTTTTTCGTGGCCGAATAATTCACTTTCGATGAGTTCTCCGGGAATGGCGGCACAGTTCACTTCAATGAGCGGACCCTTGTTGCGACTGCTTTTTTCATGTATCCAGCGCGCCACCAATTCTTTACCCACACCATTTTCACCCATGATCATTATCCTTGCATCTGTTGGCGCTACTTTATCAATGGTTTCCCTGATTTTCAAAATCGGGGCCGATTCTCCGATCATTTCCTCTACCTTAATTACCTTCCGGCGAAGCACTTTTGTTTCGGTAACCAGGTCGGTTTTATCCATTGCATTGCGAATGGTGATCAGCAGCCTGTTCAGATCGGGCGGTTTTGAAACATAATCATATGCTCCCTTTTTTACGGCTTCTACTGCTGTCTCAATGGTGCCATGCCCGGATATCATTATAATGGGAACATCAGGATTTATTTCGCTGGCTTTATCCAGAAACTCAATGCCGTCTATCTTTGGCATTTTAATATCACAAAGCACTACATCGTAACTTTTTTCTTTAAACCTTTTCAGTCCCTCCTCGCCATCACCGGCCTCATCTATTTTATATCCTTCGTAGGAAAGGATCTCTCCCAAAGTTTTACGTATCGCTTTTTCATCGTCAATGATCAGAATGTTCGACATAGTTAGAATGACTTTTAATTGCTCAAAAATAAGGAATTATGAGAGGTTTCAGGTTTCAGGTCTCAGGTTTCAGGGTACAATGTTGCAGGTTGCAGTGTTGGAGGTTGAGGTTTCACACTCACCGCACTAACCACTTATCACTTGCCACTAATCACTACTTCACCCCTTTATCAAATGCTAAAATTCAATAATGCATTCGATGTTTTTCTTTAAAAACCTTGCACTTCATACCATTCACAGCTACATTTGCGTTAATTAATCATTATCCTGTAAAACTAAATGAATCATCCATGAAAACTCAAGTAATTAAAGCCAATCATGCCGTTGAAGTTCCTACCTGGAAATTGATCACTAAATTAGGTTTGTTAGCTGCTTTTTGTATGGGATTATGTTATCTTTTTGCAGTAGGCGTATCTTCTTTAGCTTCAATATTTTAAATTTTTACTACAGATTTACAATTAGCCCTCCGTAATAATTTCGCCCGGGAGCGGGATTGTAAAACCTGTTGCCGTAGGCATTAATATCGTTTCCCAAACTGTATAACTGGTTCAATGCATTGTCTATTCCTGTAAAAAGTTCAATAGAAAATGCATTGAATTCCTTTTTCCAGCCCAGCCTGGCCAGCAGCACCTGGTAAGAGGGGGCATAAAAACCATTGGCATCGTTTAAAGGAAGCTTTGAAGTTTGGGTAAATGAGGTGTTTAAATACAACCCGTATGCAGTGCTCATATCAAAGCCGCCCGACCAGATCGTTTTTGCCACACCTGTTAAGGCATTCCCCGAATAATCCTTATCATCAATGGAATAATCCGTAAAAGAAAAATCATTCAGTGTAATGCTCGTCCAGAGTTTTGCGGTTCGTACAAACGTAACGCTATTTTGCACCAGGATATATTCGGTAAATACTTCCACTCCCTTTTGATCGGTTCCCCCGGCATTTACAAAATATTCTGCACCTGTATCATTGATCCTTCTAACAATAGCGTCCTGCAGTTTAAAATGGTAAGCTGTAATATCAAATAGCAAACGATTCTTCCAAAGCTTCCCGCGAAGCCCTATTTCACGGTTCCATCCGTATTCGGGTTGAAGGTTGCTGTAAAAACTCCCTTCAGACGGTCTTACTTCTGCTATGGCAGGAGGCGAAAATCCTTTGCTGACAGATGCATACAGGGATACATTGTCTGTTATGCGATACAATCCTGCCACCCGGGGTAATAACTGTTCATCCAGTCTCTTTTTCTTCTTCGAATCATCCAGATCCGTAAGACGCTGATAGTGGTAAACAAAGAAATTGGTGCCTAAGCCTGCCTGCAACTGGAATTTTTTGCCCAACTGCCATTCGCCTTGTAAAAAAGGTAATAGTTGTCTTGCCCAAATTTTGTCTCTGAACTGAATGGTATCCGCATTGCCCCGCTGGTTGCCATAATTATTGATAGCTGAATAATTATACAGCCACTCCATGCCTGCAATAAATTTCAAATCGTGCCTGCCGGTAACAGTGTGATATACCATTTTGGTGCGTAAGCCCACATTGGTTTCCTTTCTTGCTTCGTAATTGGTAATAAAGGGATTTTTAAAATCGGTATAAGCCAGCATCAGGGAAGTGGTGTTGCTCCAGTGTTTATTGAATTTATACTGGTTGCTTAATCCGGCAAAAGGTGTTTTATTATAAATGGCGGCTTTTTGTTCTGCAGCGCCCGGCGCAGTTGGGGTAGCCGGCCTGGCCTGTCGGGGATCGGCCTGCATTTGCTGCAAGGTTAATCCGCCCGGTGTTTGGTAATACATATCCGCGTACATCAAAATCCAGTCAAGCTTATCCTTTTCAGATAACCGTGCCGATCCGTTCCATTGCAGTACATCCCTGCGCAACCGGGTGTTTTGCCTGTATCCGTCGGATTGCAGGTGACTTTGGGTTAGTGATGAACTGATGTTTTTATCCTGGTACTGCCATTGTACATTTTCACCAAACAGTCCGTATGAGCCTCCGTTAATCTGGGCCCGGAAATGATGTTTCTGAGCAATATTTTCCTGCAGGGGTGGTTCATCCGAATGAAGTATAACCACTCCACCGGTATTGGCTCCATACATGCTTCCTGCCGGTCCTTTCAATATTTCAATTAGCCTGATGCTGTTCTGGTCAACCAGGTTGAAATATGTATTTCCGCCTGCATCTGTAAAAGGTATATCATTCCAGTACACTTTTACATTCCGAACTCCAAAAGGCGAACGAAGCAGGCTGCCCCTGATGCTTAAACGGTAGCTGCCGGGCGACCGCTCTTCCATTCTAACGCCCGGAACAATGTTTATTGCTGGTACCAGTGATGCATTGGAAAATCTTTGTATATCCCTCCGGCTAACAGTCCCCGCCGACACAGGGGTTTCCAGCAGGCGCTTATCGGATTCAAAGCCCTTAATTACTACTTCCGTCATGAGCTGAACGGTATCAGGTTTTGTAAACGGCACTTTTTGCTGCGCAACAGCAGATAGTGATATAAAGAGGAGGATGAGGTATGTATTTTTTTTCATTGCGGTATCAAAATTATTCAAAAAAAATCCCGAAGCGCTGAACTCCGGGATAATATGTTTTCTGAATCCAGAAAGACGGTTATTTTTTTATATACATAACCTCTTTTACCAGCTTTACTGTTCGGGGAACATCCGGCAGGTAAGCAGCCACCAGGTTGGGCGCGTAGTGCATAGGTGCATCGGCGCTTGTAATTCTGCGAACAGGTGCATCCAGATAGTCAAATGCTTCTTTTTGTATGCGGTATGCCAGTTCGGATGATACGGAAGCAAATGGCCACTGTTCTTCCACAATTACCAGGCGGTTGGTTTTCTTCACCGATTCAAAAACGGTGTGCCAGTCTAACGGGCGAATGGTGCGCAGATCAATTACTTCTGCACTGATATTTTCTTTTGCCAATTCCTCAGCGGCGCCCAGTGCTATCTTCATCATTTTATTGAACGAAACTATGGTAACATCCGTTCCGGCACGCTTTATATCGGCCTTGCCAATTGGTATCAGGTATTCTTCTTCGGGAACTTCCCCTTTTTCGCCATACATAACTTCACTTTCCATAAAAATAACAGGGTCATCATCTCTTATAGCGCTCTTTAGCAATCCCTTGGCATCATAAGGGTTTGAAACAGAGATCACCTTTAGTCCTGGTATATTGGCATATAAACTTTCAAATGCCGTGGAGTGCTGTGCACCCAACTGACCGGCGGAACCATTGGGTCCGCGAAAAACAATAGGACAACCTACCTGTCCGCCACTCATAGCCAACATTTTGGAAGCCGTATTTAGAATCTGGTCAAGCGGCAGTACCGCAAAATTCCAGGTCATATATTCCACAATCGGGCGAAGTCCGTTTTGCGCTGCGCCTACAGCCACGCCTGTAAAGCCCAGTTCAGAAATAGGGGTATCAATCACTCTTTTGGGACCAAATTCATCGAGCATACCCTGGCTTACTTTATAAGCTCCATTGTATTCTGCTACTTCTTCTCCCATTAAAAAAACCCTTTCGTCACGGCGCATTTCTTCGTTCATCGCCTCCCGTAAAGCTTCACGAAATTGTATAACACGGTTTGCCATCTTATTTTCTTGGTTTGAGGAGAGCAAAAATATCAGTTGTAGGGCAGATAACCAAAAGGATATATCAAACGAATTTAAGATTTAAGATTTCTGATTTAAGATTTTTTGTATTTATTTCTTTTACTTTTGGGCAGAAACAAATTTAAAAAATGCTCAAACGCGAACGACAGGCATTTATCCTTCACCAGGTCAATATTCACAATAAAGTGCTTTCTTCAGGTTTAAGTGAAGAAATGAAAGTATCGGAAGATACGATCCGGCGTGACCTCCAGGAATTATCCGATGAAGGCAAAATCATTAAAGTACATGGCGGCGCATTATCCTGCTCATTCAGTCATGTAGGGTATCCTTCCGAAAAGATATATTCTCATACGCATAAAAAAATTATTGCCACCAAAGCGCTTAGTCTTATACAGGACGGCATGTTCATATTAACTACCGGGGGAACCACCATTGTAGAGCTGGCAAGGATATTACCGATGCAGTTGAGAGCTACTTTTGTATCGTGCAGCATACCTGCCATACTTGAATATTCCAATCATCCGAATATTGATGTAATTGTTGTTGGTGATAAGCTCTCCAAGAACTCAAAGATTACGGTAGGCGGAGATGCCATTGCTACGATTCGCCAGATCAAAGCAGATATTTGCCTGCTGGGCGTTAACTCAATTGATATTGAACATGGTGTTACAGACAGCGACTGGGAAGTGGTACAAATTAAAAAAGCCATGATTGAGTCGGCAAAAAAAACGGTTTGTCTTACCATTTCCGAAAAGGTAAATACGGTTCAGCCTTTAAGGGTTTGTGGCTTACACCAGATTGATATACTGGCTACCGAATTACCCCCCGAAAATCCGCTTTTACAGCCCTACATTAATGCGGGGATACAGGTGTTGTAAGAGATTTGTGATTTGAGATTTGAAATTTAAAATATCGCACTGGCATCGTCAATGCCTTCATATATTCTCGTTTAAGCATGAAATATTTTTTGCTGTTCATTTCCTTGTTTTTTTATTCAGTTGTTTATTCGCAGACCTCCATTAAGGGCAAAAATATATTTAAGCATATTGAATATTTGTCGTCTGATGCATTTCAGGGCCGCTGGCCCGGAACGAAGGAAGGCAGCCTGGCCGGGCAATACATCAAAGCCGCTTTCTCAAAATCGGGTGTAGAGCCACTGCCTGAGCGATACGATCAGCCATTTGATGTGATCGTTAAACTGGATGCCCCAGAGGGCAGTAATTTTATCCGCGCAGCCAGCGTAGAAAGCCTGCTGTTGAATAAGCAATACAGCATTTTTCCTTTTTCAGGTTCTGCTAAGATAGAAGCTCCCATATTGTTTGCGGGTGATAACGCTATTGCTTTTGATGTGCAACAGCATGAAAAGCCATACTGGATAGTACTCTGGCGCCATAAAACAGCAGCCCCTGCAACAGACAGTTTATCGGATTATGCGTTAAGCGTAAAAGCGATGCATCATGGCACAGCTGGTGTAATACTAATTTCACCCGATAGCGTGGATAGTAAAGATGTGCTGGTACGCCTGCGTCCCAGAAAGGATAAGCCTATAGCCATTCCCGTTATACAGGTTACGCGAATGGCATGGCAGCAAATGCAGGCGAAATTATTTACACGGGCAACTGGTGATGATAAGAGCTATTATTTGTCTGCTGAGCCTTTATCGGGTTCGGTAAATATCGAACCGCAAAAAGTGGTTGCTAAAAATATAGTGGGGATAATAAAAGGCAGTGATTCGCAACTGCAAAATGAATATATTGTTCTCGGTGCTCACTACGATCATTTGGGCTATGGCGGTTTTGGCACCGGTTCATTAAAGCCGGATACCACTGCTATACACAATGGTGCAGACGACAATGCCTCGGGCACAGCCGCATTGCTGGAGATAGCAAAGGCTTTGCAACGCAATCAAAAACATTTAAAACGCAGCGTAATTGTGGTTGCTTTTGCGGCGGAAGAAGAAGGTTTGCTGGGATCGCAATATTTTGCAGCGCATCTTCCGGTACCACAATCTGCCATAAAAGTAATGCTCAATATGGATATGGTAGGACACCTGAATGCCGAAAATCAATTGTATATGGGTGGCGCCGGTACTTTCCCGGGAGGAGTGGATTTTATGAAAAGCCTGGGTGAAGGTTCAGGACTAAACTTGGTTGTGCATGCCGGGGGAGTAGGAGGGTCGGACCATGTTTCTTTTTACCGCAAGGGTATATCATGCATCGGACTGCATACAGGCGGTCATCCGCAATATCATACACCCGCCGATGATGCGGTATTCATCAATGTTGCAGGGATTGAAAAAGTGGCGCGCTATATCTATAGTGCTGTATATGCACTTTCTGTGCGGGAAGGAGAGTGGAGATTTATTAAACAGGAGTAGGAGTTTGATGAAGAACCCCAAAACAAATCATAAGAACCAAATAAATCTCAAATGCTAAATTCGAAGGAAAATGCAATCTCAAACCCGCCTGCCGCACGGGCAGGTCTTGTATCTCAAATTTCAAACCGGGAGTCTCACAACTGATTACCCCCCTGAAACCTGTACCCTGTAACACCCTACTTCCCCCCGACAGCCTCATCCACGGCGGCTTTAAATTGGGTATACATTTCTTTTCCCTGCTCGTCAGACTGCGGTTTTACAAATAAAATGGCGGCATAATTGTTTTTGCGGTCAATATAGGGCCAGGTGCCCACAAAAGAAGGGCCGCTTATTACCGTGCCTTTACCTTCAGCATTCTCTTCCATTAGCCAGGCGCCCAGGCCGTAGTGCAGGCCTTCTGTTCCTTTTGGGGTATACTTAACCGGCAGGTTTGCGAACTGTGCTTTTTCCATTTCTTCAATGGCTTTTTCACTCATGATCCGTTTACCTTCAAACATTCCGTTGTTTAACAGCATTACAAGGAAGTTCATATAATCATTGGCGGTAGATTGTGCTCCCGCAGAAGGATTTACATATAAATTGTCGTAATTAAAAAAAGTAGTGGTTCTCATTTTTAAAGGGCGAAGCAGCTTTTCCTGCACCACACGGTCAAAGGTTTTGCGGCTCACCACTTCCAGCATGCGCCCCGCTATATTCATCCCAACATGGCTGTAAAAAAATTCAGTTTGCGGATTGGTTACAATTTCTCTTTTCGTTGCAAAAAAATCCACCTCTTCTTCCAGGGATTCAAATTTTGATTTGGGCAGCAATTTGCCCAGTCCACCTTTTTCGGCTTCCAAACCTGTAGTATGTGTAAGACAATGCCTTAAATTGATATACCCTTTCATATACTTAGCCAGAATGGGAATTAATTTACCGGCTTTCGTGTCTAATGTTATCTTGCCTTCATCCGCATAAATCATGGAAACGGCAGCAACAAGCCATTGACCGCTGGCGCCAATAGCCACCTGTGTTTTGGCATTAAAATCCTCACCAATTTCTTTTTTGTAAACGATTTTACCATCCTTCCAAACCAATGCAACTGCATGCCTGCCTAAAGCTTTCTCGCTTTTTTGTAGCATATCATCCACACCAGCGAAATTATACTGCCCCATAACAGGCTGTAAGAATAACATGAAAACCCCTAATAAGCTGAAATACAGGCAGGTTGATATAACTTTATATGACATAATTGCTGTCTTTTGTTTTTGGATTGTGTTTTGTGCAACAGAGGTTAAAGTTATTTGAAAACGAATAAAGGAAAACTTAAAATATGAACTTAAATAATTTCACCATTAAAGCACAGGAGGCGATGGCTAAATCGCAGCAGATTGCTTTCAATAACAATAACGCGAATATTGAAACTGAGCATTTTCTCAAGGCCTTGCTCAGTGATGATGATTCGCCTATTGAATTTTTGCTGAAGAAGAATAATGTGAATGTAAATTTTGTTGAAAGCAAATTAGACGAGAGCATTAATAAATTGCCGAAAGTACAGGGCGGAGAGCCGGCCCAGGTTATTAGCCGCGATGCCAATAATGTAGTGCTGCGTACCGGTGCCTTGCTCAAAACCTTTAGCGATGAGTTTGTAAGTGTGGAACATATCCTGCTTGCTATTTTGCAGGGAACCGATAATAGCGCAAAGCTGCTTAAAGATGCGGGCCTAACAGAAAAGGGCTTAATTGCCGCTATTAAGGATTTGCGAAAAGGGTCTACCATTTCTTCGCAAACACAGGAAACCCAGTTTAATGTACTGAATAAGTATGCAAGGAATTTAAATGAATTGGCCCGGCAGGGGAAATTAGATCCGGTAATAGGCAGAGATGAAGAAATAAGAAGAACATTACATATTCTTTCGCGGCGGAATAAAAACAACCCGATGCTTGTGGGCGAGCCCGGCGTTGGTAAAACAGCCATAGCAGAGGGGTTGGCCATGCGTATTGTAAATGGCGACGTACCGGAAAATCTGAAAAGTAGAATTATTTATGGTTTGGATATGGGGCAATTGATTGCCGGTGCAAAATATAAGGGGGAGTTTGAAGAAAGACTGAAAGGTGTGATCAATGAAGTTACAAAAAGCGATGGGCAGATCATTCTTTTTATTGATGAAATACATACGCTTATTGGTGCAGGGGGCGGTGAGGGCGCGATGGATGCGGCCAATATTTTAAAACCCGCATTGGCAAGGGGCGAATTGAGAGCCATAGGCGCCACAACTTTAAATGAGTACCAGAAATACTTCGAAAAGGATAAAGCTTTAGAAAGAAGATTTCAAAAAGTGTTGATTGATGAGCCCGGTGTGGAAGATGCAGTTTCTATTTTACGGGGTATTAAAGACCGTTATGAAACCCATCATCATGTGCGCATTAAGGACCAGGCCATTATTGCTGCGGTTGAGCTTTCGCACCGTTATATCTCCGACAGGTTTTTGCCTGATAAGGCCATTGACCTGATTGATGAGAGCGCTGCAAAGCTGCGTCTCGAAATGAATTCCATGCCGGAAGAGCTGGATCAGTTGGAAAGACAGATTCGCCAGCTTGAAATTGAAAGGGAAGCCATTAAGCGGGAAAATGATGAAGAGAAACTGAAAGCGCTTGCAAAAGAGATTTCGCTGCATAGTGTGGAAAGGGATACGCTGAAAGCCAAGTGGCAGGAGGAGAAAGAGCTTGTTGAAAAAATTCAGGCCGGCAAAGCGGGCATTGAAGCATTAAAAACAGAGGCTGAAAAAGCAGAACGCAATGGCGATTACGGAAGGGTAGCCGAGATCCGGTATGGAAAAATTCAGGAAGAAGAGAAAAAGATAGAGCAGTTTACCGGAGAGTTGAATGAATTGGCTCCTGAAAAAAGATTATTAAAGGAAGAGGTAGATGCGGAAGATATTGCCGAAGCGGTAGCTAAAGCCACAGGTATACCTGTGAGTAAGATGCTGCAGACTGAAAGAGAAAAACTGCTGAATCTGGAAGATGAATTGCACAAGCGGGTAATAGGGCAGGAGGAAGCGATAACCGCCGTTGCAGATGCCATCCGCCGCAGCCGTGCAGGATTGCATGATCCCAAAAAACCAATAGGTTCGTTTATATTTCTGGGCACCACAGGAGTGGGAAAAACTGAACTGGCAAAGGCATTGGCAGAATACCTGTTTGATGATGACAATATGATGACGCGGATTGATATGAGCGAATACCAGGAAAAGCACACCGTTAGCCGTTTGGTGGGCGCTCCTCCGGGGTATGTGGGCTACGATGAAGGCGGCCAGTTAACCGAAGCCGTCAGGCGCAAACCCTACAGCGTGGTATTATTAGATGAGATAGAAAAAGCGCATCCCGATGTGTTTAATGTGTTGCTGCAGGTATTGGATGATGGCCGCTTAACAGATAATAAAGGCCGCGTGGTGAATTTTAAAAACACCATTATCATCATGACCAGCAATATGGGCAGCCAGGTAATACAGGATAATTTTGAAAACGTAACCGAAAGCAATAAGGAAGAAGTAGTTGAGAATACCAAACGTGAAGTGTTGAATATACTGCGGCAAACCATTCGCCCGGAGTTTTTAAACCGGATTGACGATATCATTATGTTTCAGCCGCTGATGAAGAGCGAAATACGTGGCATTATCAATATACAGCTCAACCATTTAAAAAACCTGGTGTCGCTGAACGGCATTACACTAGAATTCACCGATTATGCGGTCGACTTTCTTGCCGAAAACGGTTATGATCCGCAATTTGGCGCCAGGCCATTGAAGCGGCTGATACAGAAAGAAATTGTGAACCAGTTAAGTAAAAGAATACTGGCAGGTGATATTGATAAAACAAACCCTGTTTTAGTAGATGTGTTTGATAATACCGTGGCGTTCAGGAATGAGAGTTCCGGTCCAACGTCTTCCGGTGAGAAGAGAAAGACTGCCGTTTCTTAATGCAGTGTCATTTTAATAGCATAGCGTTATCCTTTTGGGTAGCGCTTTTTTTGTTTATTAAGTCGCGCTGCGGTCTTCATGAAAAGCCATTGCGGGTAGCAGACCCTGGAACTGAAGGATTCGCCTGGGGGCACTCTTCTCACAATTGCCTTGCTGTGGAGACCCGTTGGGACCCAAAACATTGGTGTTTGAAAAAGATAAATTCTCCTATCAAAAATTCATTTCCGATTTGATTGGAATTGATACGAAAGCTCATACAGACAACTCCTCTTTTTGGCTCCATATTGAGATCCTTACTCTTTTTCTAAGTCAGCTTTTATATATTCTATCCACTGATGATGCGGTAAATGAGATAGATCACTCTCAGGTATAAAGCCGGTTTTGTTTGTCGGCGCGGCATCTGTCCAGGGAGACTTCCTGTCGGGGATTAAAAGATAGTAATCATCAAAAGGCAATTTTGTTTGTTGGGATATTCCCATATAGTCCATCATACCTAAAGTATGCTCGCCATATCTTACTATTTTGCTACTCTGCTTTGAAATATAAAAGAAAAACTCTGTTGAACTTCCACCAAGATCATCAAAGATTAAGGCAATTTTTTGAGGTGTTTTTAATATCGAATCTGCATATAATGTCATAGTTGGCAGGGTGTAAAATGTATTTTTCGAATGGGGGATTTCTTCATAGGCTTTTTTGTAAGCTGCAAGATATTCTGGAGTGTAAGACTTTTTCCATGCAGGATCTGTTGAGGGGTTTTCCGCCATCCATTTAATGCCGGGAAGATTAGCCTGGATATTCTCCGGAGATAATCTCAAATAGGTATGCCCCTGCTGTATAGGTTGGGTATAAAAATAAGGTAGGAGATACACCCAACCGGTATTGCCGCCGCCGTTTCCCCTTAAATCCACAATAAGGTTTTTTGTGCTCCTTATCAGGGAGTCATTTTTCTGAATGATCTCTTTTACCTTATCGTCATGATTAAACGACCCAATGGTTAGCAGCACATTATTATCATCAAGCTTTTTACAATTGAGCCCAAAATTGTAATGGCGCCAGGTAAGCAATTCGGATCTTTCGTCAGAAGTCATTGCATCGGGGTATACTTTGCCCCATATCTCAAAGTTCCAGATGTGTAACAGTCCGCCATGTTGCCTAACCGGAAAATCGGGTGTTAACCAATCGTACCTGTTAAACGTATACCCATCCTTATCTTTTGTAAGGGTGTAATACACGAGTCCGGTCCGGAGTTTGTTATCACTACTCTGCACAATAACCGCCTTATAGGTTGTCGCATCCACCTTGTACACAGCCATCTTCACAGATGAATCAGGACTGATCCATAGTCCTTCTATAGCCTCTCTTTTTTTATTGGCGAAAGTTTTTACAAAACCAGACTCTGTGAGGCTGCTGTATTCAAATGCGGCGGTATCGGTTACGCTATATTCAAGATCGAAATGTTTGTCGTAAAAAAAGCCAACATATTCTTTCAGTATGGAAAAACATTTTTGCGGATCGGATCGTTTTATGGCATTTGCTCTTAGCTTTTTAATCAACTGTTTGTATTGCGATTGTGACTTTTTTGTAACCTTGTCAGGATAACCAACATAATTCAGTTCTGTTTTTTTAATGAGTGTATCCAAATTCTCAAGACAGTTGCAGGTTCGTTGGGCAATAATTTTTCCTGACAAAAATAAGAAGCTAAAGATCAAAAGAACTTTTGGTGTTGCTATATTTTTCATCCGGAATCTTTTTATTTGGTTATTGGTGCAAATATAGCTGGAAAAGTTTTCGGTTTTAGCAGATTTAAGTCGCGCTGGGGTCTTCATGAATGGCCATTGTGGGCAGCTATGAGACCCTGGCGCTGAACAATATCGCCGTCACCTGATATTGCCAACACTATTTTTAGCGGTATCATGTTTTGTTTTGAGTGTATTGGAAATAGAACTGTATTGCTGGCCCAGGCTGCTGATTGAACCAAGCAAAACGGAAAAGCTGGTATCCACGGCAGCGATTGCTTTATCAACGTTGCTTTCGTTTTGAACAATTGTATTTCTAAGCTCACGGCTGTTTTCTTTTGCCTTATGAATTGCATTTGCTGATGAAGTTTTATCGGCTGCCAACAACTGATCCAGTTCATCAAGCGTTACCAGGAAATCTTTGGTATTGCTTTTCGTAGTATTAACTATTGACTTCTCCTTAGTATCATCACCCGTGTTATGATCTACGATGCTGCTTGATTTATTGGAACGGGATGAATTATGATCCTGGACACGGGGTTTAGTAGTAGTTCCATCTCCATCACAATCTTCATCTCTAATTGTTATCATTGTTTCGTCATCTAAATAATAATTTACTTCAGTAGCAATGCTGTAGTTTCCTTTTTCCATATTAGCAAATTCAAACGCTCCATGTTCATTTGTTTGTACAGCGCGCATTTGTCCTCCCGGGTTCTTGCCACCTTTTACTATGATGCCGCCAATAGGATTGCCAGGTCTGGCAAGCGCTGCTGAAGCAACAGCCCCCTCTGATGAAAATGCCTCACTATTGCCAATTAAAATTTCTGATATGCCATCGTCATCAATATCGCCAATAAGCACAGGGAAATTTTTTGTGTAAGATTGTGCGCAACCGCTATCTGCAATTACACCTGCGCCTGCCATTCGCTCGTTTGTATTGTTTGATTGGGTCCTTTCTTTTTGAATAGTACTATTCCCTGTATTTAGTTCAATTGTCCAATGATCATCTGCTGTTTTTATTTCACCAGCCATGTCTAAGTTTGCTTCGCTTTTAATTGTTACATCATAGTTTTTTGTTTTGCTAAAACCGCCGGTTACTTTTACCAGGTAGCTGGCTGCGGGTACCCTGGCAAAAAAGAAATCGCCACAGGTTGTAGTTTTTGTAGTGGCTACTACCGCTCCGCTATTTATATCTATCAAAAAAACCGCTAACCCTTCAATACCATCGCAATCATTATCTCCGCCCTTACTTAAGCTGCTCCTGCCTTCATACATTGGGTTTGTTCCCTGGTTTCCATTGTCACTATATAATGGATTTTTTATTCCCTGTGCTTGTTGTACGGTATGTGTCAATTCGTGCCCCAGCAACTTTACGGTAGCGGCACAGCCGTTACATTCGTTTATATCTCCTTCATTATATACAGGTGCATACTGTCTTTTGCCAGTGGCCATACCGCTGCCATGATCTCTTGCCGAACGTTTACCTGTTGCCATGCCACTACCGGCCTCTCTTGTATAGAAAGTAGCGGAAACACCTTGTGATGCTGTTGACGATGGCGCCATTCTTCCGGTTGCGGCATAAGAAGCTGCCGCCGCCCCACCACCAGCAAGATTACCAGCAGAACCTACAGCATCCTGATTGGTTATAATACCAGATGAATTACCGCTACTCCAGCTTACAGTACCAGAGATAACAGCTCTTGAAGCTCCCTGCGACACTGCACCGCCGGCGGCATGTAATCCCGCATTTACTTTTTCGCCAAATGTAGCTCCCTGTGTTTGTTTGGGTACGGTTACATTCATGCTAATGCGTTCATTATATGCTGCTGCATCGGCAGGACAGGCAAAAGTTTTTTCTTCTGTCGTTCCATCGGGGTTTGTTATTTTTTGTGTAACCGGACCGCAACTTTCATTGTTCATCATTCGGTTACCACCAGTTCCTGTTGTATTGATGGCATGATTTTGTGCAGACGGGATTACTCTTCCATTAGTTGCCCCTGTTCCCTTTGTATTGATGGCGTGTCTTTTTCCTGTTGCCATTCCGCCTGCAGCGTCTCTTTTTGACCCAAATGATTTTGTAATGCCCACGCCAACTGTAAACAATTTTACAACACGATCCTGTTCTATAGCCATATCCATACCCCGTTGGGGATCGTATAAGTTAATGGATGATTTTGTTTGCAGGTAACCTGTATTTAAAATAAACCGGGTGGAATTATTGATGGGATATGCCAAACCGATACTTCCGGAAAAACCGGGGAACAAGTTTTTTCCAGCTCCTTCAAAACGGTATAAGGAGCGAACAGCACCCGGCTGGCTAATAGTAATACTGCCCGGGTTGTTAATGAACATCCCGCCTTGCAATTCAGCGTTTACAATTACCCGCTCGCCAAATTTAAAAGAGGGACCAAACAAAAAATAGCTATTGAAAGGATTAGATTTTGATATTTGGCCCTGTTGCCATTTTCGTTCTGTCAAAAACTTGTTGAGTACCGCGTTGTTGATAGCGCCGGCAACAATGCCGCTTGAAACGCCGATCCCTATATTTCCAAAATAGTATCGGCCAAACATTTGTGTGGCCATACCATTACCTCTAAACAGGCTGTTTTCATTACTTTTTCCTGCAAAAGAAACGCCACTGTTAATACCAAAAGTCCAGCCAGATGGTAAATAGCTTCGTTCCCCATTGCTCCCCTTTGTATTCCAGCCGCCATCATCTGATTGCGCCTGCATTCGCAACTTATTACTCCCTGATGAGTTCCAGTCGCTGCCATCCGGCGATATACTTGCAGTTTTATTGCTTCGCGATGAATTATGATCCTGGGCCCGGTTTGAATCGTGATTCGTAGTTCTTTGCTGTTGCGCATAGCCATTATAAACTACGCATAGCAAAACAAACAGAAACAATTGCTGTCTCATCAAAAAAAGGTTTATATAGTTAATGATTGCATTAGGGCAGCTAAATCAGGTACGGAGTAATACCAAACAATGCAACAGGTCTCTAAAACGCAAAAAATTGTAAGTTGGTATTTTGATGGGTTACCGTTTATAAATTAATATTGGTCAATATTTTTTGAAGGGTGCTCGAAGAGTGAACCGCCCGTTGCATACTGATCATTTATCCTCCATCGGTGTCAATAAAGGCATCATTTCTAAGTCACGCTGGCTTTTTCATGAAAAGCCATTGCGGGTAGCAGACCCCGACACTGAACGATTCGATGGGTCACTTTTATCACAGTTGCCCTGTTGTAAATAAGAAAGCACCCGGATAGTTGTATTATACGATTAGAAAAGAATTGAACCCAAGTGCAACGCTTTCCTTTCCAACATTGTCAGTCGTTGAAAACGATTGCTATGACAAAAAGAATCCCATCCTTGTTGCCGGCACTATTGGCAACAGGTTATATGCTTGTCTTTCTCTCCGGTTGCATAAAGGATAAAATAACTGCTACGCATACCTATACCTATACGATAATGACGCCTGTTTTGAAATCAAAAGCAGATGTTCTGGCGGCTATAAACGGAAACCCTGCCGAAACTGTTCAAAAAGCGGGAAAAATCTACATAAAGGATAAATTTATTTACCTGAATGAGGTAGATAAGGGAATTCATATTATTGACAACAGCGATCCATCCCAACCTTCGCAGGTCGCTTTCCTGAACATTCCCGGTAACCGGGATATAGCTGTAAAAGGTAATACCCTGTATGCCGATATGTATAACGATTTACTTGCAATAGACATCAGTAACCCGAAGCATGTTAATATCAGCAACCGGATTGCTAA
Source organism: Agriterribacter humi (assembly GCF_009192765.1). Lineage (GTDB taxonomy): Bacteria > Bacteroidota > Bacteroidia > Chitinophagales > Chitinophagaceae > Agriterribacter > Agriterribacter humi. The sequence continues at coordinate 97,862 of NZ_VOHQ01000008.1, forward strand.
TTTTTTTATGGGCCGGATGTATGGTTATGGTTTAAATATTGATGATAAATACATAGCTGTAGACTGGATTAAAAAAGATACCGTTGTAGCATTTACAGATAGAGTTTATCTGGGGGGCGATATATTCGCGTTAAATAACGCCGCCAGTTCCGGAGGGGCAAAATCTAATGGTAACGGCACTGCCGGCTCAATGGCAAGCATGGTATTAATGAATGATTACCTGTATGCCATAAGAGAACCGCACAGTGTAGGAATTGTGGATATTACCACTGCCGCCACTCCGCGGTTGGATACCACTTTCTATGCAGGTTTTGACCTGGAAACCATTTATCCTTTTGAAGACAAATTGTTTCTCGGTTCTTCTTCAGGTATGTTTATGTATGATCTTGCCAATCCCACATCTCCTGTGCAATTGGGTACATTTTCGCATGGCCGTGCCTGTGATCCTGTAGTAACTGATGGTGAGTATGCGTATGTTACGCTGCGCGGCGGCACTTCCTGTGGTGGAAATGACAATGAGCTGAATATTGTAGATGTAAAAGATCTTATGAACCCTGTATTGGTAAAAACCTATCCGCTTACCGGGCCAACCGGTCTCACTAAAGACGGCAACCTGCTTTTTGTATGTGATGGTACAAGCGGTGTAAGATTATACGATGCATCAAACCCCGGGGCAATAAAACAGCTAACACAAATAGACAGTGATGAACCATATGATGTAATTGCAGCCAATAAAAAAGCGATGATTGTTGGCAAAAATGGTTTGTATCAGTACGATTACAGTGACCTGAATAATATCCGCTTACTGAGTTTTTATTCATTGAAACAATAAGATATTTCAGATGCGGTCGGCACCCGATGTAAGGAGGGGCAGACGGCATCTTTGATTTCTGATTTCTGATTTTTGATTTTGAGATTTATGATTTGAGATTTACAAGTCGCGCCAAGGTCTTCATGAAAAGTCCATTGTGGGCAGCTATGACACCCTGGCGCTGAACAAAGCAACAATAGGGCGCTTGTTTTTCCGGGCAGCTTTATTTGTCCTTTGAAAGCTGGTGCCAGAGAGGGGTAATTATTATTAACAGGATAGTCTCCTGTAAGAAAATCAGCGGGTTGCTAACGGTATCATGCAACAGCACTGATAAATTTTTTCATTTCCTTCATTGTACCTACAGTAATTCGTGTCCATTTTCCCTGCTCCTCGTATATTCTTGTACCGATGATATTATTTTGCTTTAGTAAGGCGAAGTAATCCTTTTTATAATTATCAAGCGAAAAATATACAAAATTGGTATTGGAGGGAATACAGGTAAGACGCAGGCGTTCTAATTGTTCAATAGTATATTTACGTGTTAGCTGATTTAAGTTATAGTTTTCTTTTACAAATTTTTCATCACCCAGGGATGCTATAGCTGCTGCAGCAGATACTACACTAAGGCTGCCGGCAGGCCAGGATACCATCAGCGCGAGTTGCTCAATGGTGTCTTTATGCGCAATGGCATACCCTGTTCTTGCACCAGCAAGCCCATATATCTTAGAAAATGTTTTCGCTATTACAAGGTTTTTATTATACGGCACAAGATCGCACAGCGATTGCTGTTCTGTAAAGTCAATGTAGGCTTCATCTACAAGCACGATTGCTTTTTTTGTGGCTTCTTTTACAAAAGTCACCAATATATCTCTGTCACAAACAGTGCCAGTAGGGTTATTGGGATTGCATAGATAAATAAGATTTGTATCGGGTTGCACGGCACAAAGCATTGCCTGGAGATCGTTTTTTTTATCTGCGGCCAGCGGTACGCCTATTTTCCTGAAACCAGATTTCTCTACAACATAAGTCCAGTAATCATATGTAGGCTGGGCGATAACAAAACTTCCTTTTTTTGAAGCGGAAAATCTTGCTGTAATATCCAGGATTTCGGTAGATCCTGCTCCCACCAGGATATTACCGGCAGTAACCTCGTGTTTCTTTGCAAGTGCTGCCACCAACACGCCGGTAAGTTCACCATTATACCTGTTACTGATACTTATGTGGTCGGCCATAGCTTTTCTTGCCAGGGGGGAGGGGCCATAGGGATTTTCATTTGCCACTAGTCTGACAGGTTTATCATCAATGGTATTATCCCAAAAAGGATTGCCGGGAGCAGCAATAGTTTCAAGACTCGAGGCGCCTATTCCTGCTGTTGCCAGGCCAACTTGTTTTAACCAGGTCCTTCTGCTTGTATACATATTTTTATATTTAGAATTTATGAGCGTTTAAACTACCTGTCGCTTATTTTTTGAAATGGTTACAATTTACAGCAAGTAAATCTTTTATGCCGTACAAACCCGAACGGCTTAATAAAACCGTGTTGTACAAAATGCGCCAGTCATCCTTTTTAAGTCGCGCCGGGGGGCTTCATGAAAAGTCCATTGTGAGCAGATATTAGACCCTGGCGCTAACGATTCGCCGGGGTCACTCTTCTCACAGTTGCCCTGTTGTGGAGACCCGTTGCGACAAAAAGTACTTCAGATGAGGTCGGCGCCCGAGGCGAGGAGGGTCAAGCCGTATCTTTGATTTCTGATTTCTGATTTGAGATTTCTGATTTGAGATTGCTCCCGCAACAACCTGCAACATGTCCCTGTCCTTGTAACCTGCAACCTGAACTTCACACCTCATTTTTCGCAGCACATATAATTCTGCCGGGGTTTCCTTTATAAATATTATTTTTGCCGTCTGCATATTTAACAGCTTATGCCCCAATTTAAACAAAGACAGTTCCTGGAGTTTGAAAAACCGGTTAAAGAATTATTTGACCAGGTAGTGCAGTTGAAACAAATGGCCGAGAAAAATCCAAAGATGGATTATACGGATACCATGCAACAACTCGAGCAATCCATTGTTGAAAAACGAAGGGAAATCACGCAGCATCTTACGCCCTGGCAACAGGTGCAGTTGAGCCGCCATCCGGATAGGCCGTATACCCATGCCTATATAAAAAGGATGTGCACCAACTATGTGGAATTGTATGGCGACAGGAATGTGAGGGACGACAAGGCAATAGTGGGAGGATTTGGGCAGTTAGATGGTCAAACGGTAATGATCATTGGTCACCAGAAAGGCATCAACACCAAAATGCGGCAATTGCGGAATTTTGGTATGGCTAACCCCGAAGGCTACCGTAAAGCATTACGATTGATGAAACTGGCTGAAAAATTTAATAAACCTGTTGTTACACTCATTGATACACCGGGCGCATTTCCCGGGGCGGAAGCAGAAGAACGCGGACAGGGAGAGGCCATTGCCCGTAATATTTATGAAATGATGCGTTTAAAAGTACCGGTTATTTGTGTGATTATTGGTGAAGGCGCCAGTGGTGGAGCGCTTGGTATAGGAGTAGGCGACAGGGTGCTGATGCTGCAAAATACATGGTATACTGTTATATCACCCGAAAACTGCAGTTCCATTTTATGGCGTAGTTGGGAAAAGAAGGAGGTTGCTGCGGAGCAGTTAAAACTAACTTCCACCGATATGAAAGGGTTTGGGCTGGTTGACGATGTAGTGCCTGAGCCATGTGGGGGAGCGCACTGGAATTATGAAGAAACCTCGCAAACACTAAAATCATACCTAATCCCGCTTATTAAAGAATTGCAATCCATTGACCCTGCGGTACGCGTGCAGCAACGCATTGAAAAGTACAGCAAAATGGGTTTCTGGGAAGAATTACCTCAATAAATCTCAAACAATAAACAAGCAAAAGGTGGAGATGCAAGTGGCAGTCAGTACTCCCGGCAACCTGAAACCTGTAACTTGCAACCAATAACCATATAAGCAGCATGTCATTAAGAACACAACTCAGAGGAACAGGAGTAGCATTGATTACCCCATTTCAAAATGATTTCAGCATTGATTACGAAGCATTAGACGTTATGATTGATCACATGATCAATAATGGTGTGGAGTATATCGTGAGCATGGGCACAACGGGGGAAGCCCCAACGATCAGCAAAGAAGAGAAGAAAAATATAGTAGCACATACACTTGCGAAAGTAGCCGGCCGCGTGCCAGTGGTAGTGGGTATTGGCGGAAACAATACGGCTGAAACGGTGCATGAATTAAAAACATTTCCTTTGGATAAAGCGGTTGCGGTATTAAGCGTTAGCCCTTATTACAGCAAACCTTCGCAGGAAGGATTGTTCCAGCATTATAAAGCAGTGGCCGAAGCCTCGCCCAGGCCTGTAATATTGTATAATGTGCCGGGCAGAACAGGACGTAACCTGTCTGCAGCTACCACTATTCGCCTTGCCAGGGAAGTGCCCAATATTGCCGGCATAAAAGAGGCGGCAGGCGATATGCTGCAATGTATGCAGTTGCTCAAAAACAGGCCGGATGATTTTTTCGTATGCAGCGGCGATGATACCCTTGCATTACCCCAATTGGCCTGTGGTATGGATGGACTGATCAGTGTAATTGCCAACAGTATGCCCCGCAAATTTTCGGATATGGTACGTTTGGCTTTGGATGGAAAATTAAAAGAAGCAAAGGTTTTGAATGACGCCATGCTGGAGACTTATGAATTGTTGTTTGCGGAAAACAATCCTGCCGGGGTAAAATCATTTTTATTTCACCTGGGGCTTATTGAAAATGTTTTGCGCCTGCCTGTTGTACCATTAAGTGAACCTTTGCATAAAAGAGCCAAACAATTGCTGGAAGCGGATATCACGCTGCGTTAAGCGTTACGCTTTTGTGAAGACATATTTTATATGAGCGCAAACTATAGCGTTGCTTTAATCGTTATAACACTCAGCGCCACTGCTGCTATAAACATCTTATATATTTGTCAAAATATTAAAGACACACCTCAATGCAATTAATAAAAAAGCTACCGTTCACCGTTCTTTGCGTGGTATTATCCGCCACTGCATTTACACAATCTGACCGGATAAGTCTGGGCGACAAACAATATCAATTGTTAGACAGGCTGGATATTAAACTACAAAATGATTCCGTTCTTTCTTTCTCCACGGTTAAGCCATATAACCGGAAAATGTATACCGGGCGGATAGCATATCTTGATTCTTTAGATCAGGCCGGTGAACTGCCTGTTGAGTTTTCTTCTGTTGACCGGTACAATATCCAGAGCCTGCTCATGAATAATTCCGACTGGACAAAAGACAGAGGCGAATCCTTTCATGTACGCAAGCCCATATGGAATACCTTTTTTAAAACACCGGCTCACTTATATGAAACGCATTCTGATGATTTTACTTTAATTATTGATCCCGTACTGAACCTGCAGGCGGGCAAATCATCGGAAGTAGACCAGGCATTGTATGTAAATACCCGCGGATTTACCATGCGAGGGAATATTGGCAGAAAGCTCGGCTTTTATACAACACTCACCGATAACCAGGAAAGGGATCCTTTGTTTGTGCAGCAATATGTTACCAGGCACAGGGGAGTACCCAATGCAGGATATTATAAGGTGTTTAAAGGAAACGGGTATGATTATATTGATGCACGCGGGGGAATAGATTTCGCCGCTTCCAAATACATCAATTTCCGTTTTGGCTACGATAAGCTTTTTGTTGGAAATGGTTACCGCAGCTTATTGCTCAGCGACTTCAGCAATAACTTTCTTTACCTGCAAATGGATGTGCAGTTGCGCAAATTCAGCTATAAAAGCATATATGCCGAAATCATCGCACCTTTTAACCCCGTGCCCAACAGGGATACCATACGGTATAAAAACTATATGGCCTTTCATCATTTGAGCATGCAGTTGACCAAATGGCTGAATATCGGGATATATGAGAATGTAGTATACAATGGAAGAAATGGTTTTGAGCTCAGCTATCTTAACCCGGTTATTTTTTACAGGGCTATAGAAATGCAGTTGGGCAGTGGCGGATCCAAAGCTACAGTAGGTATTGATTTTAAAGCCAACTTCCTTAAAAGCATGCAATTGTACGGGCAACTGGCGATCAGCGAATTTGTATTTAAAGAAATAAGAAATTATAACCGGGGTAGCTGGATGAATAAACAGGCGCTTCAACTGGGAGCCAAATACATTGATGTGGCGGGTATAAACAACCTTGATCTGCAGGTGGAAATGAATCTCGTACGCCCGTTCATGTATACGCATAACGATAGCAATACAGCCTTTGTACATTACAATAAAGAACTGGCGCATCCTTTGGGCGCCAATTTTGGTGAATATCTTGCAGTACTTAAATATCAGCCCATTCCGCGCCTGTACCTTACCGGCAAATTAATGTATTATAAACAGGGGCTTGATTCTATGGGCGTTAATATGGGTAATAATCTTTTCAGGAGCTATCTCACCCGTCCCAGGGAATATGGCTTTCATATTGGAACAGGTATTTCCGCAAAACAATTGCTCGCCTCTTTTTCAGCTTCATATGAATTACTGCAAAACCTGTACATTGATCTGAACATAGCGCAGCGTAATTATAACGTGCAGGCACAGCCGAAAAGAAATGAATTTTTCTTTACCGCAGGCGTGCGCTGGAATATTGGGAAAAGAGAGTTTGATTTTTAGGGTTGAACCACTGAACCGTTGAACCACGGAAGCACAGGGGCAGAAGTTGCACAGAGATTTTTGGGTGATTGGTTTGTTTTCACTTGCGTTCGCTGCTTCTTTGCGTTCTCTGCGTGAAGTATTGAATCCATATGTTCTTCAGGGACTGCATCCCCGCAAAGTTCGTAGATTTGATATAAAACTTTTGTGAAATGCAAGTGGGTGACCTTAGGTATACACTTTTGGATAAACTCTCGGCAAGCCAACAGATATTAAAGATGTCCGGGTGTCCCTTCCACAGGAATATACCCTCTTTTTTTGCTATATTTGTTTGAAATTGATAGCAGTATATGCAATGCGAAGGGAAGGAAGGTGTTTCGGACGAAAAAAGACTTCACAGTACCACAGGTTCCGAAAATAGCATGGCGGCTAATAAACAATGAAAACAATATATTGTATGAATACTACGGCTATAAAACAGCAGCTACATGGTTATCTTGAAATTGCGGACGACAAGAAACTGAAAGCAATATATACAATGGTAGAAGATGAGATAAAGGAAACACAGGTTGACTATAGCGATGAATTTAAAGCTGAGCTTGACAAAAGAGTTACCTATTACCTGAATGGTGGCAGGATGGTTTCACCTAATGAAATGAGTAAACGCCTGCAGGCAAAAAGGAATAAGAGAAAATAGTAATGGCGTACAAATACAGTTTTGATCCTATTGCAGCTAATGAATATGAGAAAGCGTTTGATTGGTATGAAGAAAAAAGTTCAATTGCTGCCGACGGGTTGATTGTGGCGGTTCAGGATGCTATAACCGCTATATGTGCCAACCCTAACAGATACCGCAATACATATAAAAACTTGCATGAAATAGCGCTCAAAAAATATCCCTACAACCTGGTTTACTATATTGATGAAAGCCGGAAACTCATTACAATCACGTCTCTCTATCATCACAAGCGGGATCCCAAAGGGAAATACAAAAAGCGAAAATCAGGGAAAAAATAAAATCAGGTTTATTCATTCCCGGATAAGTCCATAAAAGCGTTGCCAGCTTTTCCGTGTTTTTCCATCGGATGATTTCATCTGGCATTACCGCATGGCTTGGCATTTTTATCTTTTCTTCCGGCAAAGCATAAAATTGTTCATCTTCTTTTAGCTTGTAAAATTTCTGGTGCGTAAGCAGGACTCTGCGAGGTGGAGTACGAATGTATCATAATATTCCTATGGATTCACAGATTTCTCGTACCCCAGAATACCAGGTAGAGAAACCCAGGTGAATTGCATTACTAATGTTGAACATAGCACCGCTGCTTGTCATGCCGACCAAAGGAGGCATCTGCTCAAACACTTCTCTGCTACTAAAAACGCTGATGGAAGTATTTCACGATGACGAAGTCTCCAATTTCGTACACAGTATGTTCTTCCTGGACGCTGTCCCGTAAAATGATAACGCCAGGAAACCTAACCTACAACTGCTTAAGCTTGGTACAAAAGCATTGCATCTCTCCGATAATAGCTTATTGGGGTAATTGAAATATCAACGGCTGCCGCCTGAAGGCCTTAACGAGCTTGCCGTCCTGGTGTGCCGGCCGCCATTTGGGTGAATCTTTTATAAGACGCATGGCTTCTTCATCGAGTGAATATTCAATGGACCTCAATATCGTGATATCGCTGGTGGTGCCATCGGTATTTACTACAAACTGGAGCAAAAGACTACCTTCTTTTTTCAAATTTCTTGCACGATCCGGGAAATTGATGTTTTTCTGAATATACTTCCCCCAGTCTTCTGTTCCTCCTTTAAACACTGCTTCCACTTCCCCCCAATGTTTTTCTGTTTCCGCTTTCTTCCTGTTTTCCTCTCTTTCCGCTTCTATTGAAGCCAGATCCATACGGGTAACCAGCTTACCCATCTCATATTTTTCTTTCTTCCAAAGCGTAAAGGAATCCGTGTAATAATACCACCAATCATTCTTTTTACCTTCGAATGTGTAACCGGAAGAATCCATTTGTCCATCCGCGCCATAGTATGTAAATGCACCATGCGGAATATTGGTTTCTTTGTCTTTGTAGGTTTCTATTGATAATAAAGGTCCGTCGAATTGATAATATTTCCATTCATACGCAGTATCTCCAAGTTTTTGCTGACAGGCCAGGTACTTAGCTTCTTCCAGCTTACAGCCTTTCCAGTTCTGGTCAAAAACGTAAAGGGTCACATTCTTTTTGGATGTTTGGGCTTGGGAGGTGATAGCAGATAGTAAAAAAACGCAGATAAACAGTGCTTTCATTCTTTATAATTATGAATGGCAATTTAAATGATTTATTGTAATACCCGCTGCGTTAGCGCGAAAGTTTTGAACCACGGAGACCGAGAGGCACGGAGTTGCATGGATGGTTTTTTGAGCAATTAACTTGTTCCTTCTTTGCGCCCCTGCTCCATTGCGTTCTCCGCCTGCCCGAATGACGCGGTCGGGCGGGCGTGAAATATTGAATCATCTTTTGCGTCCCACCCGCTATCCCGCAAATGATCCTGCCGTTTAAACCCGGCGTATAATTGTTTGAGCGTAGTATTATTGAAGCAGGATGAAATATATTTCACGATTTGCATTATATTTAGTTACAGGTTTCCACAGCTTGCCGCGCTAACGTTGCATCACAACCACCATGAATATTCATAAGGCCACCGCTCTTATTACGCTGTTATTTATTGCAGTTGTATCATCTTTTGCCCAGGAGCCATCTTTTTTTTCTGATAGCTTTTACTCTTTTTCTTCCCATATACCTCCGGGTGCCATTCATATAAATCCCTCAGATATTCATTATTCCAGTTATGATGGGCAAAAAATTGATTTTGGAATAGTAACGTACAATAAGTGGTGCTATATTGTAATAAAGGCCGGATCATCCTCCGGTCATGAAAGATATGTTTTGTCTGTTGATAATACCAGTCTCGACACTGTTTTGCTGTTCGGCCTAACAAGTGATGGCACAAAACAAATAGCATATAGCGGGGGAAACCTGGTGCCATACGATCGCAACAGGAAATATGTATGGCATACCATGTTACTTAGCCTGGATAAAGAGGACACATACTATCTTGCCGCATTTCAGGATCAGGGTAAAAATGTGAATGTGGGTTATAAAATAATGACCGCTGATAACCTGGATAAGTTATACGTAGGGTTTGACCGGCTTATCTGGTTCTACCTCGGCACAGTTTTTCTCATCATCATTGCAGTGTTATCTGGCTGGATTATTTTCAAAAATATCGCATTGGGTTATTATGCGCTGTATATCGTTAGCGTCACTTCATGGATACTCGCTCATTATGGCTATTTGTACCCCATGCTCTTTCCGGGGTTCCCTGTGCTTAATGGCATTATAAAGCCCTTATCCATTGTATGCGGACTGCTGTCATTTTGCAGGCTTTTAGATTCACTGTTTAAGCGCATCCTGGATAATGATAAAATCAGTCAAACCATACTCAGGTGTATTACCTGGTCTGCTGTGGTTATGCCGGTCACATTGACCATCTATTATTTTTTACCTGGAATGACACTGCTGCCCGCGCTGTTCAATGTAGGATGGCATACTTATTTTGTTTTATCGTTTGCATGCATTTTACTGGTGCTAATACGATTGTTTGAAAAGAGCATCACTGTCCGGCTGTTTGCATTAGCTATGGGGGTTATGGTGATCATGGCGATACAGCAGGTGTTGTCAAACGCAGGTTTTTTTTATGTTGCTCTTTTGAATGATCACGGCATGCTGCTCACGAGCATAGCAGAAATGCTGGTGCTTACCTGTGCCACTTTTTTGAATATATGGGAAGATAAAAAGCACGTAGCGGTGCATGTTGTACAATTGGAAGAAGCGCATTCCCGCACATTGGAACAATTGGTAACGGTGCAGGATAGTGAACGTAAAAGGATTGCCGGCGAACTGCACGACAGCATTGGCCCCATGCTGGCGGCTATAAAAATAAATTTTTTAAGGGTAGCCAAAGCAAGGCTCCGGAATGACGCCTCAGATTTGCTTGTAGCAAAAACGGAAGAGATAATTGATGGTTCTATGATGGAAATAAGGGACATGTCGCACCAGCTTATGCCCAAAGGACTTTCTTCGGAAGGGCTGGTAGTTTCTTTGTCTAAGTACTTCGAAAATCTTCAGGAGGCGTATAATATACCAGTTCAGTTTAAGCATGATATTACTACATCGTTGCATACAGATGTTCAGTTGAACGTATACAGGATCATGTGCGAGCTGGTTTTAAATGCAGTAAAACACAGCGATGCCTCTCAAATTTCCGTGTCTATAGAAACCCCTGATGGTGCTATCGTTTCTATGGTAGAGGACAACGGTCGCGGATTTGATCCTTTGCAAATAAGCGATTCATCATTAGGATTGAAAAGCATTCGAAGCAGGGTGGATTACCTGAAGGGAGCAATGCAGATCGAATCTGCGGCCGGCAAGGGCGCTATTATTAAAATAATGATACCTGAAAAGAATGATTAAAGCCTGATCAATCCCATATTGTTGGCTTTGAGTACTAAGCCGATACGGTTTTTGACATTAAATTTTTCAAAGAGCCTGCCACGGTAAGTATCTACTGTGGATTCACTTAAAAACATTTTTTCAGCGATTGCTGTATAGCTTAGGTCAGTGCACATATATTGAAGTAATTCCTTCTCGCGGTCTTTCAGTTCCGGAATAGTGCTGGTATTTTTTTTTGATACCTGCTGGCTGATCTGTTTGGTGATGAGGGGTGTATAATAAAAGCCGTATTTTACCACCGCCTGCAATGCGTTCAATAACTCTTCGGCGCTCACACTCTTCAGCAGGTATCCCTTAACACCGTATTGAAGCATTTTAATAATGCTGTTATCATCATTCTCCATCGTAAGAGCAAGCACATTTGCTGGCATATTGTTTTGAAACAGCCATTCGGCTACTTCAATACCATTTTTGCCGGGCATATTGATATCAAGCAGTAAAATTTGCGGTTGATTATCTTTTTGCTTAAGTATCTCAATGGCTTTGTCTCCATCCTGGGCAGTCCAGGTAACGCTGAACCCTTCAAAGTCGTTAATGAGCGCTTCCAGGGAGTCACAGAATATTTTATGGTCGTCTGCAATAGCTACGGTAGTCATTTGTATAGCAATAGGTATTAAAGATAAAGAAGATTGTAAAAGGGAAAGCCTGAAAGATATCATGGTTTTTCCTGATGGAATTTGGAGGTTATTCATGAAGAAAGCGTTTAAATGGGGGAGTAGCTTTGGTAAGACAAAAGCGCTCTCCCTGAAATAGCAATTGATAAAGAGCTTTCCTTCAAAAGACAATATCCTCTACAATTCCTGCCGTACCCCCCAATGCCCGTTTAAAAACGGTAAATATCCCGTAGCCACACTTAATAGTCATTTTATTTTTACTTTGTCAGATAAGAAAGAAACACAGCATGGGACGTTTACGCCCCTTGGGTTTTCTTCCTGGGTTTCTTACGCCCAGTTAACTTATGGATTACATTATAACGGGTATGAATGTTATGCAGATGAAGGAAATAACCAAAGCAATCTCTTTAGGCTTGATAGTGGCAGATGCTTTGATAACTAAGGTATACGAACAAGTATTGGTACTACGAAATGGTATGGCTTTTTCGGCTTTTCGGTTGATTGATTAAACGCTAAAATTCCCACGGCTTATTACCTGCAGCAAAACGGGCAACCTGAAATTACAGGAACAGAGAAGCTGCCGTATAAGAATTTTCAGGTTAAGATAAATTTTGCGCTGTAGGGTATAGGTAAGTAAAAGTAAGGCACGTGTCTGACTATGCACAAACCAAACGCGGCCAAACCTGTGCCAGCGAGGGGTTCCTTGAAGCTCGAGAAAATTATTTTTGAATTAGTTGAAACGTCCTTATCCTTTCAATTGCCTCAGTTGTTGTAATCTCAAAACTTTCTACTATGTTCAACAATGTAGCTTTAGATGTTTTTATAGGATTGGTATTTGTGTTCCTGCTGTATAGCCTGATGGCTACAATCATACAAGAGATAATTGCTACACGATTTGCATTTCGAGCCAAAGTGTTGGAAAAGGCAATCCTTAGAATGCTGGAGGATGGGAAAACAGCGAAGGACATTCCTTATATGGACAGGATTGTCGGAATTCTGCATCTTTTTAATCTTAAAAGTATACTTAAAAACAAAAAAGTAGCTCCCTGGTTTTATGCCCATCCTTTGATCAAATACCTGGCAGAGGACAATTGGTACAGTAAGCCGGCTTACATTACCTCAGCTAATTTTGCCAAGGTAATGCTTGATCTGCTGAAAGGGTTTGACCAGCCGGCCTCGCAAAGCCTTCAGGCAATTCATGATTCTGTCATGGCGGGTGTGATACATAAATTACCTATCAGTTTGAGCGACATTGCTAACCCTGCCATAAAGAAAATCATAAATACCACTGCAGAAACAACTGGAGAAACCATAGAAATCAATCAAAGCACAGCGCTTTTTCTTAAATCGCTCTGGGAAGATTCCGGTGCAGACATAACTGTTTTCCAGGGAAAGCTGGAGCAATGGTTTAATGATATGATGGAGCGTGCCACCGGCTGGTTTAAAAAATATACCCGGATAGTACTTTTCGTCATTGGTTTTGCACTTGCCTATTTCTTTAATGTTGATTCATTAGCCATTCGCCGGATCCTTACCACCAACCGCACTGCGCGGGAACAGATGGTACAAATGGCTATTGCCAGCCAGGAGCATTTAAATCCGGATAAATTATTAACAGGAGATAGCAGCCGCCTGGATTCTACTTATAATCTGGTAGCTGCAGATGCAGCGAGGGCAAATGATGTGTTGGGCCTGGGAAGACCCTGGAAAGATACCATGAGTATGTGGAAAGACAGCCTGAAATGTGGTGATTTTAAAAACAGGTTAGCGGCTTTGGAACAGGTAATTGCTGTAACGCAGGATACCATTGATCAAATGAATAATAAACTGGATAATTCAAAACGGTTGGTAAAGGCTCTTTTATTAAAAAAAGATACCTTAAAAAATACGGCTGACAGTATTCGTATAGTTGACAGTATTGGTTTACTTCAACAGTCCATCCAAAGCGACAATGCAACGCTTACAAAGGTTTCAGCCCCACTGGTGGAATATAACCGGATGAAATTTTTTAAAGAGCGAAGTGAATATATCCAAAATACAATAGGCGATAAATGGAATTTTTACAGTCCCAACCAGGCGGGCGGCTGGGAAACCTTCTTCGGCTGGATCATCACAGCCCTGGCCATTATGCTTGGCGCACCCTTCTGGTTTGACCTGTTGAGTAAACTGATTAGTCTGAGAGGCACGGGTACTAAAATAGATTCTGAAAATAGTGGACAACCCAAACCCCTTATTGCAACCACACCTGCCAGTACAGCAAGCCCTTCTACTAACAATAATGCAGACCAGGAGGCTGTAGGATAAATTATGGCACAACTGAAAGTTATAGTAAATAAACTCAACAGAAGGAGAACGCCAATAGTTGATTTTGGTGAAAAAGCAAACATTAGTGGTACCGTATCCAAAGGTTATTTATTTGTGAGTGTACAGGAGATAACAAACGACCTGGGCAAATGGTATATGGATAGAGATGGCTATTATTATTGGGGCGGCGGCGTTACGATCATCAGCCTTAATGACCCTGTAGTTCCCCAGGATAATTCTGCAAACAGGGTAGCGGGGAAAGCAGTAATTCCTCTGCCTCATACTACCCCTCAGGAACTTCCTTTGAGTCGCAATAAATGTTTACTAACAGCCGAATGGCTGCAACAACATTATGGTGATAAATGCCAGGCCGTTACCGAGGAGACGCCATTTACCAAAGAACTTTTATACGCCATTGCCTGCCAGGAAACCGCCATTTATTTTTATGACTGGACCAAAGACCATACCCCTGACGAAGTGTTGGGTAGGTGCGTATTTGATGCATCAGGAGATGTCAATGGAACCCGGCGGGCTTTTCCTAAAAACACCCCGGAATTTATAGCACGCTATGGACAAGACACAGCCAACATGTTAATAGCAGAAGCCAATAAAACCCGTGCTATGCGGGGCTTTGGCCCCAAGCACTGGGTGTATGCCGGGTATGGTTTGTTTCAGTATGATTTGCAATATATCCAAACGGATGAAACTTTTTTTACGCAAAAGCAATGGTATCAAATGGATCATTGCCTCGAAAAAGTAATAAAGGAATTAAAAAGTAAATGGGCTGCCCATCCCAACGACCTTTTTCAAACGGTGAAGGCCTACAATGGAAGTGGCCCAAGGGCAGAAAATTATGCCAACAATGTGTTGCAATTCCTTGCATGGATTAGGCAGAGAACATAAGAGCAGATAAACTTTTTAATAACAAATTGTATGGATCATTTTACACAAACTGTACCATGGCAACATTAAAAGTCACTGTCAATAAACTGAACCTGCGCAGCAGCCCGGTTAAGGATTTTGCAAATAAGGAAAACGTGGTAGGCGTACTTCATAAGGATGCAGTATTTGAGAGTGTGGGGGTGATAGAGAATGAATTGGGCAAATGGCATGTGGGGAAGGATGGGCATTGTGTGTCGGACAAGTGGGTTGGGGCTGCTATTAGCCAATTAGGTCTTCCTGAAATAGATTTTAACCAATTTGTTGCCGCTTATAATTTCGATTGGTTTAAGACAAATGGAGCAGGCACAACAATTGGGCTTATTGATACGGGGATCACAGTTAGTACCTCATACTATAACAATCCTACTGAAGAAATTCTTTCTAATAGTAATAGAGATCTGCATCATGGTAATTTTATCGCAGGAATACTTTGTGGAAAAAAAATTGTTCAGGGTATAGCCAAGGATATTATTCTATATTCTATAAAATATAAGTCTGATAGTGAAGATATTTCTATTCAACTAACCAACTTTATTCAAGCTCTTACAAGGATGCTAAATGTTGATGGTCCTTTAATAGTAAACATCAGTCAAGGTTTTAATGCTCAAACTATCAGAGATAAATTTCAAAATCAGGGACAGCAGATAATTGATTTGATTAAACAAATTAGTGCACAAAAAAGAAAATTAATTATATGTGCTGCTGGTGATAATTCTGCGATTAATGACGTTTTATTTCCAGCTAACGAGAACGAATGCGTATCAGTTGGCTGTATTGATGAATTTTCCACTGATCTTTTAATAAAGGTCAAACTTGACATATTAACACCGATGGTTGTTTGTACCTCCTTTGATAATGCTTTTAATAAAGTGAAAGATTCAGGAAGTAGTTTTTCAACAGCAATGATTTCAGCTTTGGCTGCATGCTTTTTGGCCAAATACCGGTCTATTGCAAAGCAAAATTTTCTTGAGGAACTGAAAAGATTCTCAATACAAAAAAGTTCTTTTAACTATGGAGCAATTAAATTATTTCAGTATCAAATAATTCAATAATGCAATTAAAATTACCAGGTATGAAAAAAATATTATGTTTAAGCTTGCTTGTTTTTAGCTTAATGGTAAAAGATCAAGCAAATGCACAATCAGCATATTATGATGCTAAAGAGTTAAAAAGTTTGATTGATACGGCTGGAAAATGGAAGGAAACTGATAAGGGGAAAATAGCCGATATTTTATCACATTATTGCAAAAAATCTGATGTTACTTCTTTGTTTTTTAATAATAATCTATTTATAAAGGATTTCACGGAAAACTGGTCTGATAAAGCTGGATTAACCGGTCCATTTAACAATCCACTTTTGCCAAGTATAGGCAACCTCAATGTCACCTCCATCGCAGATGGCCTCGCCCGCTTTTTAATTAAAAGAGGAAAAGAAGAATTGAGCGTTGCTTTTTTCAACCAGTTTAAAGAGTTTCTAAACAAACATGAAGAATGCAAAATACTTTTTCCAAAAACAGTTGAACTTCTAAAAGGAATTGATTCTTATAAATATGCCACTTTTTTAGAAAATCTGAGGAATGATTTTCATACGGATTTAAGCAATCTAATCATTCATTTAAACCAGGTTATTGATTTGCCAAAATATGAAATGTTGATCGCTAACCATAGTGAAATAAAATTAGTAGTAGGCACTGCTAATATAGTCAGCGAATTATCCCAATCCGGAAATAGTATCATGCCGGATAGTGTCATAAAGCAGCTAGCTGTTTTGCCATGGGGGAAGGTTAGTAAGAACCTGGAGAATTCCTTTAAATTTCTAAATATAATATCTCAAAGCATCAGGGCAGATACTTCACAGCATCAAAGCTGGGTTCAATTAAGTGAACTGAATAAAAACCTTTTTACCGATAGCCTTACACTTCGGATCTATTTTGGACTGCTATACCAGCAAGCAAGCTCACAAAACATAACATTTTATGGGAAGAATAAGGATTCAATTAGAATAGATACACTCTTAGCCAGGCAAAAAGATCACATTTTCAGGCTTTCAGGTTTAATTGAAAACTTTTCATTATTAGCAGATGATGTTCAAAATACTATCGAAGATTTCAAAACAAAAAAAGAAGAAGGGGCATTGAGCAACGATGACTATTACACGTATATTAATAAGTCAATAAATATTATTGACTATGGTTTTAAACTGGTGAACACTTTCAAAATTCCTGAGGCTCTTAAAACTGATGTTATCCATGATAAATACATTGATGTAGCAAGAAATGCCAACTACCTGTATAAGAATATCTATACAAAAAATTATAATAGCGCAGTAATGAATATTTGCAACATTCTGGACTCATTGCTGCCAGGTGATTCTGCAAAAAAAATAATTCCACGTGTTTTGAAATATGGAAATTTTATGGCCTCAGTAGTTAAAGCTGAATCACCTGAAGATGTTCAATCAGCTATCGAAGCAGCTGCACTACCCACAGGAAGTTCATCGATTAAAAAGAATAGCGCATTCAACGTTTCCTTAAATGCATATATAGGTGGCTATTTTGGCAAACATGTAGGCGAATCCGACGAAACAGATGGCAATAATTCAAAGATAGGAGTAACGGCACCGATTGGAATAGCATTTAATCTCGGCCTAGGTCACTATAAAAATGGATCCCCCATCGGCGCCCTTAGTTTATTCGGCACCATAATAGACATAGGGGCCATTGCAGGTTACAGGTTGAATGATGACAGTACTGCGCTTGACCAAAAAGTTACATTGAATGACATCTTTACTCCCGGTGGTTATTTGGTATATGGCATTGGAGTACCTTTTAAAGGATTGTCTTATGTGCCATTGTCCATTGGTTATGGTTGGCAATATGGTTCCAAATTGTATAATAAGAAAGATGGCAAACTTGAAATTTCTGACAAATCAAGATGGAGGAGCAATTGGTTTATAACAATTGATATTCCATTGGCAAATTTCTGGACGAAAAATTATAAGAAGTAGAATTGGATCAGGGGCTTACTTCAGTGTTTATCACCGACCAACATAAAGAACATGATTTCTAAAAATAGAAGGTTTCAAAGAAATCTTAGCCATACAGAAAAGTGAATTAGCTTTTTTGTGCCTGCAGAGAGAAATGAACTATGATAATAAAAAAGGTAAAAAGAAAAAAAGAAAGGGAACAAAAAAATGAGTAGAAAAATGATTGAAAATATTTTGAACGTAATAAAGGGGAATAAAAGATGTTCCGTAATTATTTAAAGAACGCTGATTAAAATTGTAACATTCTAAAAATCGACTTGTGGAAAAACAAAAAGTTAGTCCTCCTATAGTCCTGATTATACATGGGTTTGCATCCCACAAGGAAAAGTATGCAGAATTAAAAGAGATAGTTGAAAAATCCTATCCCGGCTGCGATCCAATAATCCCATACTTTCCACTGCCACTATTTTCGACAATCCAACCAAATAAAATTGTTAATGATTTATTGCAGGTTCTTGACAAGGCATGGAAAGAATATTTATTAATCAGTTATCCTGAAGATCTACCACCTGAAATAATTATCGTAGGCCATAGTGCTGGATGCTTGTTGGCGAGAAAATTGTACATAGTCGCATGTGGAGAAACCGAAAACTGTCTCTTCGAGCATGATGTAAATAACAAGCAGCCGAAAGAATGGGCAAAGCATGTATCAAGAATAATTTTACTTGCAGGGGTTAATAATGGTTGGACAACGACCCATCATCTTAATAATAAGAAAGCCATTAGCATCGGAATAGGTATACTATTGGGTCATATAGTTGAATTCTTTTCCCCTAAAAAGCTTTTTGCATTTCAAATTCGTAAGGGAAGTCCATTTATTTCAAATCTTCGCTTGCAATGGATATGGATGAAGAAAGAATCCAAGGCTAGGAATATCCCGGAACCACTTACAATCCAACTTTTAGGGACGATTGATGACATAGTACCTCCTGATAACAATATTGATATTTACAGCGGATCAAACTTTATTTATCTTGAAGTACCCAATTCAGGTCATATCAATATTTTGGAGTTGAACGATTCCATCAAGGGTCTAAGTAATGATGAAATTGAAAAAAGAAATTTAAGAGCAGCAGTTGTGAAAAATGCGTTATTGAAAAATAGAAATGAATTATTGGAAGAGCAAAAAGTAACAGTCGGTGAAATCTCGGCTAAAGAACAGTCTGACATAACAGATGTAGTATTCGTAATTCATGGTATTAGAGATACTGCCTATTGGACTGAAAAAATGGCCAACAGGATAAAAGCTTATGGTTACACCCAAGGTCGAAAATTTGCAACAGAGACTTCTTCATACGGGTATTTTTCAATGCTTCAATTTCTTCTTTTAGGGAGACGCACAGCTAAAATGGAATGGCTGGTAGATCAATATATAGAAAACCTGGCACTTTATCCTAACGCTCAAGATAATTTTTCATTTTTTGGGCACAGCAACGGTACCTATCTTTTAGCAGCTGCGTTTAAGAAGTACCCCGCTATAAAATTTAAAAATGTAGTTCTTGCAGGAAGTGTTGTACAAAAAAGCTTTGCGTGGGATAATTTAAAAAACCAGAAAAGAATCACCAATTATTTTAATCTTACAGCAACTGACGACTGGGTAGTTGGGATTTTTCCCAAAGCATTTGAAAAGTTACCTTTTATAGATTTAGGCTCTGGCGGGTTCGATGGTTTTAGAAACATGCCTGCAAATAGTCAATTAAAATATTTAAAAGGTGGGCATGGCGAAGGAACTACAGAAAAATACTGGAATGAAATTGCTTACTTTATGGTACATGGGA
The DNA here is from genome assembly GCF_009192765.1 of Agriterribacter humi. Lineage (GTDB taxonomy): Bacteria > Bacteroidota > Bacteroidia > Chitinophagales > Chitinophagaceae > Agriterribacter > Agriterribacter humi. Next base: position 117,630 of record NZ_VOHQ01000008.1, read on the forward strand.
ATGTGACAAATAATGCTTCGGCATTTGTGCCTTTTAAAAGACCTCTTTTCTGGAAAATAATTGGTTTTTTAGCCCCTATACCATTTTTAGTGGGAATATCTATTCTTATCGTAATAGGTGTTTTTATATTTGAATGGTTACCTGATAGCAAATTCAACTTGGAGAATAAAATTCTAATAGAATTATTATACATCTATGTAATATGGAAATTAATTTCAAAATTTTGAGAAGTGTAATTTTGGGAATATTTAACCTGCGGTAACCCCACGCTGGCCTTGGCTTTTATCCTTGTTTTCTTGTGAGTTTAGTTACAAAACCCGCCATTGCAGGATTTAACTGATATACTCTCACATCTTATCAAACATTTCCTGATCTTTTATCTCTAATGGTTTTTTAAGGATCCAACACGCCATGGATTTTTACAAAAAAAATTATAGTGGTTTTCCATGAAGGAAATGAGGCTTTTCCTCTATTAAAGTGTGATTTGAAGGAGTAGCTTTGGATTGAATTGCTTTAAGAGAATTCATTAACAAGGGGAAGTATTCAAAGATGTAAATCAGATTGTATAAACAACAATTAAAATGCATATCGCGGTTATGTTGATTGTCAAGGAAGATATTTTTGAGGAAACACTTCTTATAACATCAACGCTAAGTGTGTCATGCGCCATTTTGAAGTCTTCAATCATGAAAATATAATTATAGAAATTTAGAAAATGAAAAAGGTAGCCTTTGTTCTTCTAATTTTATTGATTGTAATTACATCAATTTTCTTTTATAAAGACGCTTATAATATTAATTCAATCGTTTACAATTATCCTTCTGACAGACAGGACACTTCCGCTTTATTTTTTTATCCTCAATCAGAATATTTGATTGAAATTAACGACCTTAAACAGCGACAGTTCCAATGCAATATATGGTTAAAAGACTTTAACTTTTTCTATCTTAATAGAGAAAAATCATTTTTTGACAGTACAAAATTCGGGAACCTATTGCTTAGGTCATATATTTTTGATAGTACACTTAAATACCCAAACAAAATAGATTGGATTGTAACTTTTCTAGAAAATAAGGAAGGCAGTTATTGTTATGAGATACCTTCTTTTATTGAAACACTACCTTCTAAAAGTGTATCTTGGACACCTAATATAGAAACATCTATTTTCTATCCTTTTGACTATTACAAATTCCATCTGGATTTTGAAGAACAAGCATCTTACATTGGAATGGTTACTAATATATCGCCAGAAAAAATTACAGTTAATTGTAAAGCACCAAATTTCATAATCACAAAAAATGGTCTTGGTGATTTTGAACTTAGCAGGTCATGGACATTTAAAACTATTGCTATCGTTTTTTTAGTATTAATTAGTTTTTATACAATTTATCTTTGGAGTAATAAATCAAAAACTGATGTTTTAGCACAATCAATTGGGTTGTTTACTGGGGTTTGGTCAATAAGAACAATTATAAGCACAAATGCTCCAGTCTTTCCAACAATTATTGACTATTTCACCTTACTTATTTTTATAGCTTTAGGGACTTTGCTAATCTTTAAAACCGTAGACAAGAAAAGCGACACATAATAAAAGGATTGCTGCAAGTGGGGCTGTACGTTGAAACATCGGGCTGCAAATCACTATCAGCAATAGTTCCAGCCGACGAACAAAGCCAAGCAAAAATTCTTATCCTTAATCTTTTAAAACAATACTGAGCTATGGGCCTACGACTCTGCAAAAATGCCAGTTTTGAACGAAAACTTTTGTGATAATGGTTGTGAGCCTGTTGCATAAAAAGAATGCTGCGAACAATATGCAGACATTATTATCACCAATAACCCCTTTTAATTTTAAAAAAAATAAGACTCATGTCCTCACCCCAAACCCCAATCCCACTTTTCATATCGGCCCCACGCTGTACGATGTCTCCTTCGTACTCCATATGTTCTTCCGGGACTTTGTCCCGCAAAATGATAATTTCTGTAAAGGCAGATAGCGCCTATTATCTGGGGTTTCGCTTTCGGCTGGCTTTTATCTCACAAAACTTTTGCTTAAGTTTAATGCACATTGGATTCATTACAACTGCTTTCCTATGCTTATTTCCATACAGGCAGACTATAGAGAAAACCCTTCCGGTATCCCGAAGCTTCTTACCGAAAATGCAGGGGTATCACTGCTTGTTTCTTCCTTACCTGCGGGTGATTATATTATTAATGAAACCATTGGGATAGAACGTAAATCAGCGGAAGATTTTGTGCAGAGTATTATAGCCAATCGCCTGTTTGATCAGATAGCCAGGCTGAAACGGTCGGTGCCACGCTTGTTGCTGATTGTGGAAGGCAATCCTTACATGACTGATCATAAAATTCAGGACTGTGCTATTCGTGGTGCGGTGTTGTCTGTTTTAGTCTCCTGGCAGGTGCCTGTAATATTTTCAAAAAGCAGGGAAAATACTGTTGCGTTACTGTTAATGGCAGCCAGACAAGATACTACCGCAATATCACAACTTGCAGCTACTAAAAACTATCGCCCTAAAAAACTCAGAAACCGGCAATTGTTTTTTCTACAGGGAATACCCGATGTTGGTCCGGTATTAGCTACCCGCCTGTTAAAAAAAATCGGCAGTTTGAAAGCGGTTATCAATGCCACAGAGGAGGAGTTAAAACAAGTGGAAGGCATAGGCGGAAATAACGCGAAGAAGATTTCTGAATTTGTGAGTGCGCAATTCCCGGGTAACACCGGGTGATGTATCGTTTATAAAAATGTTGCCATCCTCTCTATTACAATATCCTGGAGAAAACACCCCGGGAAGATGGCGAAGATATGGGGCGGGTTTAAAGAAGTTTTTTAACTATTAAGTAAGGTAAATAATGAAAAATTTTGAAGGAAGATTTCCAACTTCGTACCCCATATGTTCTTCCGGAACTCTGTCCCGCAAAATGATAACCTTTTTAAATAATTTTAAACGATAAGCTCATTCCAGCGGCGTAAGCCATATCCCCATTCTTCTGCTTTATACAGTTTTTATTTTCCACTTCCGGTATATTCGCAGAACAAATACATAACACAGTTATGAAAAAAGTTATATTATTTGTTTTGTTCGGCTGTATTACATCTGTTTCCATGGCCCAAATGGTAACAAAAGTAACCGATCCTGTAGACTGGGTAAATCCTTTAATGGGTACAGACTCCAAACACAGCCTGTCTAACGGCAATACCTACCCTTCCATCGCTTTGCCCTGGGGTATGAATGTGTGGACGCCGCAAACCGGCAAAATGGGCGATGGCTGGCAATACCAGTACAGCGCCGATAAAATAAGAGGGTTTAAGCAAACACACCAGCCCTCGCCCTGGATGAACGATTACGGGCAGTTCAGCATCATGCCGGTAACCGGTTCATTGCGGTTTAAAGAAGATGACCGCGCCAGTTGGTTTAGCCATAAGTCGGAAACGGTAATGCCTTACTATTACAGCGTATATCTTGCCGATTATGATGTTACCACCGAAATAACACCAACAGAAAGAGCCGCCCGGTTCCGGTTTACGTTTCCCAAAACCGACAGTGCATTTGTAGTGGTGGATGCTTTTGATAAAGGCTCCTATGTAAAGATCATCCCGGCTCAGCATAAGATCATTGGTTATTCCACCCGGAACAGCGGGGGAGTGCCTGATAATTTAAAAAACTATTTCGTTATTGAGTTCGATCATCCTTTCAGTAATGTAGCCACTTTTAACGGGGATAACCTGGATCTTACCCGCATGGAAGTGGAAGACAATCATGCCGGCGCGGTAGTGTCGTTCAAAATTTTTAACAAAGGAGAACGTGTTAACGCAAAAGTAGCTTCCTCATTTATCAGCTATGAACAGGCAGAGCTCAATTTACAGGAGATTGGCAATAATCCTTTTGAAACGGTTAAACAAAATGGACGCGACACCTGGAACAATACGCTCAGCCGTATTCTGGTGGAAGGCGGAACCGTAGACCAGATGCGTACTTTTTACTCTACCTTATACCGTATGGTTTTTTTTCCCAACAAGCTGTATGAAAAAGATGTGAATGGTAATATTGTTCATTACAGTCCGTATAATGGAAAAGTATTACCGGGCTATATGTTTGGCGGCACGGGCTTTTGGGATACTTTCAGGGCCTTATATCCTTTTCTCAACCTTATGTTTCCTTCCATTAATAAAGAAATGCAGGAAGGTCTTATCAACGATTATAAAGAAAGTGGCTTTTTACCGGAGTGGTCGAGTCCTGGTTTGAGAAATGTAATGGTGGGCAATAATTCGGCTTCCGTGGTATCGGACGCTTATATAAAAGGCTTGCGCAATTACGATATCAACACCTTATATGAAGCTTTGCTGCATGGCGCTAATAACGAAGGTCCACTGACCGCTGTGGGAAGAAAAGGAGTTGAATATTATAACAGTCTCGGCTACGTGCCCTACGATGTAAAGATCAATGAAAATGCAGCCCGTACGCTGGAATATGCCTACGACGACTTTACCATATATCAACTGGCAAAAGCGCTTAACCGTCCCTTGGAAGAACAGAAATTGTATGCCCGGCGGAGCCAGAATTACCGTCACCTGTTTGATCCTGAAACCAAACTCATGCGGGGAAAGAATAAGGATGGCAGTTTTCAAAAACCATTTAACCCTTTAAAGTGGGGAGATGCTTTTACGGAAGGCAATAGCTGGCATTATTCATGGAGCGTATTTCATGATGTTAAAGGACTGTCGGACCTGATGGGCGGCAGAGCGAATTTTGTAAAGATGCTTGACTCGGTATTTATAATGCCACCGTTATTTGATGACAGTTATTATGGTGGCGTTATTCACGAGATACGTGAAATGCAGATTGCCAATATGGGTCAGTACGCACATGGCAACCAGCCCATACAGCATATGACTTACCTGTACAACTATGCAGGTGAGCCCTGGAAAACCCAATACTGGGTCAGGGAAGTCATGAACAGGATGTATAAGCCAACACCGGATGGCTATTGCGGTGATGAAGATAACGGGCAAACATCTGCATGGTATGTTTTTTCTGCGCTGGGGTTTTATCCCGTTTGTCCGGCTACGGATCAATATGTGCTGGGTGCGCCTTTATTTAAAAAAGCCACTTTGCAGTTAGAGAATGGTAAACAGTTTGTTATCAACGCCCCCGGCAACAGCGAACTGGCCAAATATGTTCAGTCAGTGCAGCTCAATAGAAAAAAGTATGAAAACAACTGGATCGGCCATTCTGATATAGAGAAAGGCGGCAGTTTCAATGTTACGATGGGTGCCGCTCCCAATAAAGAGCGTGGCGTCAAACAAAGCAGTTATCCCTATTCTTTTTCTTCCAGTGCTGATGCGGATATATTAAAGGAGTAAGCGGTAGCGGGTATCCGAAACGGATCAATAAAATCTCAAACCGGCCTGCCGGCAGGCAGATTTGAAATTTCAAATCCCAAATCTCACCAGATGTTCTTACCTTAATGCAAAATTTCATAAACGATGAGCCAAAAATTAAAATCAAAGTCCAAAGGTTCCCGCAGAAAATTTCTGCGCAATGCATCCCTTGCCGCAGCAGGTTATTTTATTGTACCCCGCCATGTACTGGGCAAAGGATTTGTAGCCCCCAGCGATAAATTAAATATTGCAGGTATTGGTGCAGGTGGAAAAGGAGAAAGCGATCTTCACGAATTCTCTAAAAGCCCTAATGTTAATATTGTTGCATTGGTTGACGTAGATGATCGCCAGGCTGTAAAATCAAGGCAAAGGTTCCCTAAAGCAAAATATTATAAAGATTTCAGGGAAATGCTGGCAAAAGAAAAGAACAATATTGATGCCTGTTCTGTTTCCACACCCGATCACACCCATGCGGTTGCTACAATGGCGGCAATGCAACTGGGCAAACATGTGTACACGCAAAAGCCTTTAACACATGATATTTATGAGGCCAGGATGATTACAGAGGCGGCAAAAAAATATAAGGTTGTAACTCAAATGGGCAACCAGGGAGGTTCCGGCGATGGCGTTAGAAGGATGAAAGAACTATATGATGCGGGTTTAATTGGTGAAGTGCATAGTGTAGACTCCTGGACCAATCGTCCTGTATGGCCGCAGGGTATTGCTTCACCAACAGGCAAGTTTGATATACCAAAGGAATTAGACTGGAATTTATGGCTGGGAACTGCCCCTATGATGGATTATAACCCCGGCTACCTGCCATTTAACTGGCGCGGATGGTGGCGTTTTGGCACAGGTGCTTTGGGCGATATGGCTTGTCATATCATGGATCCTATCTATAGAATTCTTCCTATTGATTATCCTACTTCCGTTGAATGTAGTGTAGCCAATAGCTGGAGTGGATTTTTCCAGGAAACCGACAATCCGGAAAGCGCTCCCGCAGCATCGGCTATCCATTTAAGTTATCCGCGTACAGACGGTAAGGGAACCATTAAAGTAAGCTGGTATGATGGCGGTATAATGCCTGAAAGGCCGGATGAACTGGAACCGGGTGAACCATTTGGTAACTGGGACGGCGGTGTACTGTTCATAGGAACAAAGGGTAAATTATTAGCCGATTGTTATGGCGCCAATCCAAGATTGTTACCGCTTTCTAAAAATGAAAGTGCCAAAGCCGTAAAAGAAACCATCAAACGCGTACCCGAAGGGCATTATCTGCAATGGGTGAACGCATGTATAGCCGGTTATGGCAAAGCAGAAACCAGTTCCAATTTTGCTTATGCGGGTCCTTTCGTTGAAAGTATTCTTATAAGTAACCTGGCGTTGCGTAGCTACAGTTTAAAGAATCCTTCCGGTAAAGGTTGGGATGATAAGTATCTTGGCAGAAAGAAACTGTTGTGGGATGCCAAAAATATGAAGATCACTAATTTTGATGAGGCCAACCAGTTCGTTAAGCGTGAATACCGCGATGGATGGAGCCTGAATGTGTAAGAAGCGGTCTGAAATTAATTTTAATGACGCGCTTAGTTCTTTTGCCGCAGATTCGCAGATAAAATCTGCGAATCTGCGGCATTTTTTATTGCGGTCTTTTAATGTATTACACGGTGAAGTATCATGTGAGGTGAAACAAAAAGCCCGGATAATGTACCCGGACTTTTTACCCTAAACCCTGGAGAACCGGATACCAATATAATACATTATTTTGATAAAAAAAGCCCAAAGAAGATGACTCCTCCGGGCTTACATCAATCCTTTTATCATTACAATCTTAGTCAATAAAAGCAATTATTCCGGTAAAAAACAGGGATTTACAAGGTCGTAAGTGTAAAACCCGCAAAGCTGTAATGTATTCCTCTTATCCTATTTTACAAACTTGCACAGACTATATTTGAAACCCATAATCCAAACTCAAAAATGGAAATGCGATTAAATTTTTCACCTATCTTCCAAATGCCCGGCATAAAAAATCGGGAAAGGCTTGCTGCCAGGCTTTGCTATTATTGGTAGCTCCTTTGCTATAAACCATATCGCCTTCAGTAATAAAGCTCTTATCTTCCAAAAGCTGTATAACAGCATATGTAGCAGCTGCAATATGTTCCGCATCATCTTTTGCAATATCTGTAACGCCACTGGCGCCTGCATAAAACCAGTATTGGAGGCGGGGTCGCTTTCTAGAATTTTTCAACTTTTCGTACATCATTCCCTGAGCAAGAGAGTCTAACGCGGGATTATCTTTTTCCTTTCTCGAAAAAGAACCGGAAAATACAGCCACACTGCTGACCTTGTCGGGGTGGTTCCATGCTATATCCAGCGCTGATAATCCTCCGGCGCCAAAGCCGGCAATGGCCACAGATCTAAATTTTCTTACCCCTGCCTTTTTCTTTGCATAAGGATACAGCTCATTATTGAAGAAGCTGTCGTAATGATCAGCTTTTCCGCCCGCAACTGCTTTGCCCGATTTTTCCGATACGCCATATTCCTCCAAACGGTTGCCCGCATGAACACCCACGATTACCAATGGCAAAAGGAGTTTCTTCCTGTAAAGGCTGTCTGCGATGGCTTTTATATTCAACTGATCAAACAACTGTCCATCGTTACAAACCAGCAGGTTAATCTCCGCATTGTTATCGGGCATGGGTGTACTGATTACCGTTAGCATTACCTTGCGCTGGAGATGCCGGGAATACAATTCATCTTCCTGCTGCTTAACTCCCTTTTTGCAGGCCGGCAGGCAGCAAAGTGTAAGCGCCAGCATGGATGCACCGTATACGTAATGCAATAAACGGGGATTCATTTCTATTCGTTTAAAGAGATGAGGCAGGACATATAAAAAGGTGAAAGTAGTTTAATCCTTCACCTTTTTTTATAATAGCATAACAATCATTAAGCATTCACAGCCTTATTCACCAGTGCAGCAGCTTCACTCAGCAATATAGCAGATTGTACTTTCAAACCGCTTTCTTCAATTAGTTTTTTTGCCTCTTCTGCATTGGTGCCCTGCAAACGTACAATAATAGGAACCCTGATGTCTCCTATTGAATTATAAGCGTCTATAACACCCTGGGCAACCCGGTCACAGCGCACAATACCCCCAAAAATATTAATGAGAATAGCTTTTACTTTAGGATCTTTTAAAATAATGCGGAAACCGGCTTCCACGGTTTGCGCGTTGGCTGTGCCGCCTACATCAAGAAAATTGGCAGGCTCGCCACCACTCAGCTTAATCATATCCATTGTAGCCATGGCCAATCCGGCGCCATTTACCATACAGCCTACATTACCATCTAATTTTATAAAGTTAAGATTGTATTTATTCGCTTCTACTTCCGTAGGATCTTCTTCACTGATATCACGTAAAGCCTCAAGGTCGGTATGACGCATTAAAGCATTATCATCAAGGTTCATTTTGCAGTCTACTGCAATAATTTTTTCATCGCTGGTTTTAAATAATGGATTTATTTCAAGCATCCCGCAATCAAGCTCAACATATGCTTTATATAAATTGGTAACGAATTTAACGCAGTTCTTAAAAGCCTCGCCGCTCAATCCTAAATTGAAAGCAATTTTACGGGCCTGGAAAGGAAGTAAGCCTCCTGAGGGATGAACCCATTCCTTAAATATTCTGTCGGGTGTATCGTGCGCTACCTGTTCAATATCCATTCCGCCTTCTGTGCTGTACATAATTACATTTTCTCCCCTGCTGCGGTCGAGCAGTATAGAAAGATAAAATTCCTTTACGGGGTTTGCCCCGGGATAGTATACATCCTGCGCTATTAATACTTTGCTTACCAATTTACCTGCAGGTCCTGTTTGTATGGTTACCAGGGTGCGTCCAATAATATTCCCTGCAATGGTTTTAATATCTTCTGCACTTTTACCAACGGCTACGCCCCGTTGTTCTGAGCCCTGTATCTTGCCTTTTCCGCGTCCGCCGGCGTGGATCTGTGCTTTAACTACGGCAAAATTGTTTCCATAATGCACTTTCAGTTGTTTGTATGCTTCTTCCGCTTTTTCGGCGGTATCTACGGGTATGCCATCCTGAACGGGAACATTAAATTTTTTCAGCAGCTCTTTAGCCTGGTATTCGTGCAAGTTCATGTGTAAAAATTTCAGCGAAAATAACGCAGAAAGAGGGAATATAAAAATTGAGATAAATGCCAGTCATGTCCGGCGCTCTTTGCTCAAACTAAGTGAGGAGATGAAGATCATATTGCGGAGACTGTTTTGTATATCGGGAAGAGCGATAAAAAAGCAACAGAAAACGGAGAATTTTTTTCAGGTTGTGAAGGGGATCAGTCTGATAAGGTTGTCTCATTTCCTGTTGCTGTTAAGGTTGCAATGATTTAAACGGACGGTTAAAATGCACTGCGGTTTTCATTCAGGTATTGGATTGGCGTTGATCTGGTAGCTTTGGTTTTTTCATGGTATCGGATCGGTGGTTTTCGTGATATTGGATATTAGGTTAGGAATTGGATTTGTTAAGGATCTATTGGATTTGTTACACAAAGAAACATCGTTTAGCCATCCTGGAAAATAGGTCAACCTATTATTGTTTAGTCATTGTTTCACTACAGGGCGGGGAAATTACGATAAAAGCTATTAAGCATTTACCCGTAGCAGCTTGTGCAGTCTGCGTTTTACAATGTATAATGCTGTATAATACAACATTGATCCGAATAACAACGACCGTATTTATGCAGGAATTTTCATTGAATACGGGGAAAAATACGTAATCTATATTGGGAAACCGGAACGACTTTATTATTGAAGCGCATGGTTTTTATTCTAAAAACCTGTTTGGAATTGAGATAAGATAACGAAAAATGTTACTGGTCAGTGCGATAATGAGTAGTTGGAGGAAAAGGATAGTGTGCTGTTTAAAATAATGAAAGCTGGGTATGTGTGGCTGGTCTTGTTTTTTTAATGGGAATGGAATATCCCGCAGCAGGATCAATTCGATAAACCGGCGTTTCGTGGTATCGGGAAGCAACAATAATGGTGGCGCCATTGGCTTCTTTATTGAAAAGCCGTTCAACCAATTCCGGGCTATTATTGTTTTTGGATAAATGCGACAATATCAAATGAGTTAAATGCTTTGCCCTGTGCTGCGTAAATAATTCAAGCGCCTGTGTATTTGATAAATGCCCATTGCCACCGCTGATGCGTTTTTTGAGATAATAGGGGTAGCTCCCTGTTGCAAGCATATTCTCGCAATAATTGGCTTCTAAGAAAACGGAATGGCATTGGCTGAAGTGTTGAATAACATTTGTGCATGAATTGCCAATGTCGGTAAAAACGCCCACTTGCACCCTGCTGTTTGATACCACAAAACTATGCGGATCGCTGGCATCATGACATTTGGGAAAGGCCGTGATCGTTAAATTTCCAATAGTTACCGGCTGCTGCGGGAAAAAATTCTGAACGAGGTGTTCTTCAACAGGAATGGAAGCAGACCGCAAAGTGGTATCCGTGATATATACAGGAAGCTGAAATTTTTTAGACAAGCCTGGTATGCCGGTGATATGATCTGAATGCTCATGCGACACAAAGATCGCTTTAACAAGGCTAATATCCAATCCCAGGCGCTTCATCCTTTTTTCGGTTTCCCTGCACGAAATGCCCGCATCAATCAATACCGCTTCGTTTTCATTGCCTATATAATAGCAGTTGCCGTTGCTGCCCGAATTTAAAGATGTGATGAAAAGCGACATAGCATCACAAAAATAAGGAAGTGAACTGTTGAGACGTTATAATTATTTCCACAACGGTTCATATTAACTACTGTCGTAAAAACAATATTTTGTCTCATTCATACGGGAGAAGAGAAAACTGCCCACCGTCCGCCCGGATGAGCCATTCGTACGGGACAGGCAGACGACAGACGTCAGATTCTCACGTTTCCCGTCTGCCGTTTCCCGCTTAACCTAACACTACTTATATGCATTAGCAAGAGGTTAAAACCGCCGTTTTTTTTTTTTAAATTTTTCAATTGTTACTTTGTCTGCAATTGAAAATGTTCTACCTTATTTTTAATGGGGCTGATCGTTTTTAAGTATGCGTAAACAGCTTTCAGGTCAGCGGTATCCATACCTGCATACATTGACCATGGCATAATAGTGTTTACCCGGTTGACAGCTAGTTGAGCTATATTAGCCGAATCAGTATAGGCTTTGAAGCGGGCTATAAATGCATCTTCCGTCCAGTTGCCGAGTCCTGTTTCTGCATCGGGCGTAATATTAGCCGAGCGTACTGTGCCGTTTGGCATTTGAAATTCCCTGCCCCCGGAGTATGCCAGTTCAGGAATGATCTGTCCTTTTTTAACCTGGGTGTGGCATTCTATACAGGCAGCAATAGTAACAATATAATGGCCATAATTTACAAGGTCTGTTTTTGCAGGACGTTCTAAAGGAACTGCATTCGCAGGAATGGTATTGAGTATAAAATTCATTGGAAAATCTATACTGCGCTGCGGTATATCGCTTTTAATAAGAGGAAGCTGCCGCAGATAGGCGATGATATCGTATACGTCTTCTTTATCCATTTTGCCATAGTGCGAATAGGGCATTACCGGAAACAGCGCGTTCCCGTTTTTATCTACGCCGGTAGTAATTGTGCGGAAAATTTCTCCATCGGTCCATGTGCCAAGGTTTTCGGGTGTAATATTTTTTGAATAAAAGCTTCCCGGAAAACCTACTTCCCTTCCGAAGTACTCTCCTCCCTTCCCGAGGGTGCCCGGTAAAAGCGGACCCGTAAAACGGCTCCAGTCGCGTGTAGAATGGCAATCCATACAAACAGCTACATGATTGGCCAGGTATTCACCGTGTTTAATGCGCTCAGGCGTTACCGTTATTGTGAGGTCGGGCGCAGGCTCCACATTGGGTAGGGCAAATTTTAAATACCCGGCTATACCTGCAATAGCGATGATAACAATAAGAAAAATGATCAAAAAAACTTTTTTCATTGACGTATAAGTTAAAGGTTGAAAAGACGAAATAACGGAGGTAAGCTAATAGTGGGTGCATTCGAACAGGAGATAAAAATAACACATCCGGAATTATTTATATAATTTTTTTAAAAATAAATAAAGCTGCAACAGAATTTTATTTGATACAGGGATACCTGAACAAAAAGCAGCCAGTGGCAAAAAAAATGAAACGCTTTCCTGCTTCCCCGAAATGATGACAAATTTCCCCAATTCGCCGGATATGGTTATAAGAGCATACTTTTTAAAACAAAGACAGATAATCGAAATAAGCGGGTAAGGTTTTTGTAGCTTTGTTGTTACGCTTTTATAACTTAAAAAATTTATAGCTATGAATTTTCGCTTCATTAACCAACGATCATTGTGTATGCTGGCCATTTTACCGGCCGTTGCGCTTGTTTTTTCCTGTAATAATCCAACCAGTACTACAGAAACAACTGAAGATAGCACCAATGTAATGGATTCTGCTACCGGCGCTGCCGACCAGCCCATGAATGATACTGCTACCGTTCCCCTGGTAAAACATGCAGAAGCCGTATTGGCGGGTACGTATGCAGACACTACTGTATCTGGTACGGCAAAGTTTGATGCAGATGACAATGGTAAAGTAAAAATGGAACTGGAAATAACCATTCCTGCTAAAGCGGGGAAAAGCGTGGCCGTTCATATTCATGAACATGGTGATTGCGGCGATAAAGGAGGCATGTCGCATGGACACTGGAATCCCACCAACAAACAACATGGTAAATGGGGAAGCGCCGATTTTCATTCAGGAGATATAGGGAATGTGAAATTAGACAAACAGGGGAAAGGCACACTCACACTTGAAACAGACTTATGGACTTTAGGCGGCGGTCAGGAAAAAAATATTTTAAATAAAGCGCTTATTGTGCATGGTGGTGTTGATGATTACACCTCTCAGCCATCCGGTAATGCCGGTACCAGGATAGGATGCGGTGTTATTAAGTAAACTGTATCGCAACATTGAATTCGTTACTTATTGATACTATTATTGCCACTAACACGGGCGTATGCTTTTGTTGTTAGTGGCAATTTTTGTTATAAGCGTACCCATTGATTGATGGCTTTTTTTTCTACGGAAGCTTATATTGCTTTGCTGCGTCATCTACTATTAACACCCAATCCTGCCCATAGCCGGAAGAAGGGGGTGTGCATTTTTCCTGCCCTTTATTTTTGATTTCACGTGCAGGAGTGGTTTTCCCGTTACGCGGGTTATACCAGGTGGCCTTTAATTTATCGCCCGATATTTTTCCTCCGTTAATAGTAAACGGCCGTCCTGCTGCTGTATAAATAAAAGCATAATCCCTGCCCCTGGTGGCCTGTATCCGGTCGGCAGGTCCATAAGCGTTCTCAACAATGAGCGACTGATCGGGAACCCTCTCTAAAAAAGGCTTGGAAAGCATTAGTTTTTTCAGATGCTGCATTTGCTGAGCCCCGGGCAATTCCATAGCTTCCTGCCAGTATATATGCGGTCCATTTACGGCTTCGCGGTAAGGCGAATAAAATTGCCAGATATCATGGCATCCGTAGGTGTGACCGTGTGCGCCTGCAAACATATCCAAGTATGCATATAACCTGGTATCATAGGCATTGCTTGTTCCCAGTTCTTTTGCATTAAAGCAAACAGGATGATCTTCATACAATGGTTCTCCGTCCATTACCGGTTTTACAGGGGTCATGTTATACACAAACTGGATTTTATCATATACCGGTGCATTGCGGCAATGCCCGTTCTGGAACATATTAAACGACAACCAGTCTTCTTTCATAAACCACTCGGCGCTCCCATGCTGATTAGGCTGGGGGTGAAAAGTTATGAGTGGCTTTTTACCGGGTCCGCAACCTGCTGTAATTCCTTCGGCCATGCTATTCCATATAGCCACATCATTTTCGTTGCGTGGATTACGGTCGCCGCCTGTTATCCATATGATATTCGTTTTATCCTTATACCGCTTTCCCAGCCATTCGCCATATTGTTTGGCGTTTTCCGTGGTAAAAATTTCAGGGCCTTTTCCCCAGGTACTTTTGAATATTTTGTCGCCCCAGGTAGGTAATAAGCCTATTACTATATTGTACTCATTTGCCTTGTCTATGATATAATCCACATGACGGAAATACGCTTCGTTGGGTTTGGTGGGATCGTCGTTTTCCAACGGCAGGTCTCCATAAGCGTTAGGTGTGTGCAACCCGTCAAACTCGGCCAGCACTACAGCTTGTACAACAGTAAAGCCCTGTTCCGATCTGCGTTTTAAATAATAATCCGCCTGTTCGCGGTTTAAGCGGTGAAACAATTCCCACCCGGTATCACCCAAATAAAAAAAGGGAGCATTGTTGCGCAACAGAAAGCGCTTATTATCACTTACTGTAAATTGGGCCGTTGTTACCAGGCACAACAGCAGGCATAAAAGAGAAAGTCCGGATCGTTTCATGGAAGAAATTTATGGGAAGTTTGTCGTTTGCGATTTTTGAGTTTTTATGCAACTCGTTCAACATTCAAACATGTATTTGAGATGAATTTCAAATCAAAAATCAACAAATCAAAAATCTGTCTTATCCCTTTCTCACTAACCATCTCCACATTTCCCTCCACGTAACTTTTTTGCCATAGAGCAGAATACCCGTGCGGTAAATTTTTGCGGTAACCCAGGTAAAAAACAAAAAGGACAATACCAATAAAAGCATGGAAAGCCCTAATTGCCACCACGGAACGCCATAAGTTACCCTACCCATCATTACAATAGGAGAGGTAAGCGGAAATAAGCTTCCAAATACGGCAATACCGCTGTCGGGGTCGTTGATGGCTTTGGTCATGATAACAAAACCCAGGATCAGCGGCATCATTACGGGAAAAACCAATTGCTGGGCTTCCTGCTGATCTTCGCTCACCACGCTGCCAATAGCGGCAAACAAAGCTGCGTATAATAAATAGCCTCCCAGGAAATAAAAAATAAAGCAAAAGAGGATCAGGCCGATGGGGAGCGAATGCAATCCTTCGAGGATGGTAACCAGTTTACCCGAATTTATTTGCTGTGATGCAGCAGCCGTTATTGCCGGATTAGATAATTGGCTGAATACATCCGGGAAAATTAAAGGAATAATGAGCTGCAGCAGCCCCATTACTACAATCCATATAGCAAACTGGGTTAATCCAACCGCGCCTATACCAACTATTTTTCCAAGCATGAGTTGAAAAGGTTTGGCAGAGCTTACTATTACCTCGGCAATGCGATTTGTTTTTTCTTCCATTACGCCACGCATTACCATGGTACCGTATATCAGCAATATCATATAAATAAGAATGCCTGCTATAAATGAAACAGCATATGCAACGCCTGCAATACTTTTCTTTTCTCCTTTACCCGAGTCAATGGCGTTTTCAATTTCAATATCGGCCTTTATGTTTTTATATATCTCCGGATCAATGTTTGCGGCAATTAATCGTTTTCTTTCAATTGCCACGTTGATTTTCCTTTCCAGTGCCGACTTTACAAACAGGTTTACCGCTGACTGGCTATGTACTTTTATTTGTGTATATTCTTCATTTAACCGGGGTATGTACAGAAATAAACTATACCCTTCCTTTTTATATTTGTTTTTAAAAGATTGCTCTGTTTCATTCTGTATAAAGGTATACGTTGATTTATCATTTTTCCCTGCCTCTATTTTACCATTAAACAGGTTGGCTTCATCAAGGATAGCTACTCTTTGTGTATTGCTTTCGCCGCTGATAGAAACTGCTATAATGATGGCATAGAATCCTACAATTACCAAAGGCACAAGGAGGGTGGTGAGTAAAAAAGATTTTCTTTTTACTCTTGTCATATATTCCCTTTCAATAATCAGCCGGATTTTATTCATAAACTTGCAGTATTGTAATATTATTCTGTATCTGTTGGTTTTAAGCTGAGGTGTTAATATTTTGAAATTCTCTGGCCAGCGGGGTTCCTTCCACAAGCCTGATGAAAATATCATTTAAAGATGGAAGGATTTCATTAAAAGATATGATCTCGTAACCCCGTGCAAGTAAATGCTGCAATACATCGTGTGGTTTATATCCCTCATGGATCTTTAATATTAATCCCTGTGCTTTTTCGCCGGTTACTTCAAAAATGGTATTGCCGCTGATGGCGTCAGGCTTTTTTTCAAAACCCACCTGAAAAAGATTCTCCTTAAATTCCTGCTTTACATTTTTTACGGAGCCATCTAATATTTTATGTCCTTTATTAATAAGTATAATATGGTCACAAATCTCTTCCACCTGTTCCATACGATGGGTGCTGAAAATTATGGTACTGCCATTTTTTGCCAGCCTGAATATTTCATCTTTAATTAAATTGGCATTCACAGGGTCCAGTCCGCTGAAAGGTTCATCTAAAATAATAAGCTTCGGTTCGTGGAGTACCGTGGTAACAAACTGTAATTTCTGGCTCATGCCTTTGCTTAAATCCTGTACCTTTTTATTCCACCAGCTTTCCATTTCCATGCGCTGAAACCAGAACCTGATTTTTTCCATGGCTTCAGCTTTGCTTAATCCTTTGAGCCGGGCAAGGTATAGGGCTTGCTCACCAATCTTCATTTTTTTGTATAATCCTCTTTCCTCGGGCATGTAACCAATCCGGATAATATCATTTATGGCGTCAAATTTTTTACCTTCAAAAGTGATTGAACCGCTATCCGGAAAAAAAATTCCTGTGATCATCCTGAGCAAAGTGGTTTTGCCGGCGCCATTAGGACCCAGCATGCCGAATATAGAACCCTGTTCTATATTAAAGCTAACATCATCTACCGCTTTTTGTGTGGCGAAATATTTTTTAAGCTGATGAACTTCTAAAATGTTCTGCATATGTGTATGGGCTGCGCCATGTTAAATTTTGTTACAGAGGTATGAAAAGAAATTAATAAGATGGTAACGAAGGCATAAAGATTCTAAAAAGTTTTGGTACTGCAAAGGAATTTCTGTTGAGGAATTGATGAGCGGAAGTGAGGGCTTATAAGTAAAGGAGAACGGAGAGAAATGAAGCGGTACATGTTTTTGGAGGATATATTATTTGTTTACCATGCATACTATAGCGTTTGCTACTTTTTCGCCATCCATTGCCGCACTAACAATTCCTCCGGCAAAGCCTGCTCCTTCGGCGCAGGGATACAGGTTATGTATTTGCGGATGATTAAGCAACATATTGTCTCTTGGGATACGAACGGGTGATGAAGTGCGGCTTTCCGTGGCAACAACAATGGCTTCGTTGCTGTAATAGCCTTTCATTTTTTTACCAAAAGCAATAAGTCCTTCCTGTAATGTTCGATAGACAAAACCGGGTAAAACATCTGTCAATGATGCGGTTGCCACTCCGGGTAAATAGGAACAGCGCGGAAGGGTAGAAGATCCTTTGTTTTTTGTAAAATCAACCATGCGCTGTGCAGGTGCAACAAATTGCCCGCCACCTGCAACATAAGCTTTCCTTTCTATACTTTCCTGGAAATACATGGCCGCAAGTGCTCCATTTTTTTTAAAATCCTGCACATCTTTCTCTTCTACTGTAACTACTATACCACTGTTGGCATAAGGATTGTTTCGTTTAGATGGGCTCCATCCATTTACCACCAGTTCGCCCGGGTTGGTAGATGCGGGGGCGATAATGCCTCCGGGGCACATACAAAAAGAAAACACCCCGCGTTCATTTGCCTGTGTTACCAGGCTGTATGAGGCAGGCGGAAGATTATCGAAACCAGGTTGGGGGGGAAATATACCCTGAGGTAAATGATATTGGATCTGATCAATGAGTTGCTGCGGATGTTCAATACGTACACCCAATGCAAATGGTTTTAATTCGATACTTATTTTTTTCTGATGCAATAAACTGAATATATCTCTTGCCGAATGTCCTGTGGCTAGTATGAATGCATCTGCTTCAAATACATTTCCGTCAAATGTTTTTACAGCTTTCAGGGTATCACGCTCAATAATAAAATCAACCACTTTTTTTTCAAACAAAACTATACCACCATAATCTTCTATGGTTTTGCGCATGGCGGCAATAATATGAGGAAGTTTATTGGTACCGATATGGGGGTGTGCATCGTATAAAATATTTTCTTCTGCGCCAAAATGAACGAACAGGTTAAGTATCCTGTTGATATCGCCCCGCTTATTACTGCGGGTATATAATTTACCATCGCTGTAAGTGCCTGCCCCGCCTTCTCCAAAGCAATAATTGCTTTCGGGGTTTATAACGCCTTCTTTATTCAATATGGCAAGGTCTCTTCTTCTTGCTCGTACATCTTTGCCTCTTTCCAGTAGAATGGGCCGAATACCTTTTTCTATCAATTGTAAGGCTGCAAATAATCCCGCCGGCCCGGCGCCGATAATGACTGTTTTTTTGGGAGCCCGGCTTACATCCTTAAAATAGAAATCAGGCAGTGTCCTTTGCTGAAAAGGCTCATTAATAAATGCATTAACGGTAAGATTAATCCAGGCCTGCCTGCTTCTGGCATCAATAGATCTTTTGAGAATATGAAATCCTGAAACATGAGCAGATGAAATGCCCGCATGTGCAGCAATATGTTCTTTAATAAAGGCTTCGCCGGCAGCCTGGGAAGGAAGCAGGCGAAGTGCAATTTTTTTTTGCATATGAGAGGTCAGGTGTTTATCCTAAAACTCAGTTTTTATAGTTAGGCACTTGTTTAAAAAGGCAGGTCATCTCCGGCAGCAGAAGACGGGATTTCGCTGGTGCTGTAATCATTTGCAGTGGTAACCGGCTCCTGTTGCTGCAGGTTAATCGTTTCCATTCTCCATGCATCAAGATTAGTTATATAATTCACCTGCCCGTTCTTTTCCCATTTACTTCCTTTTATGTTGAAATATACTTTCACGGTTTCACCAATAGTAAAACGATCGGGCATGCTGGTCTTATCCTGCACACATTGAAATTTGGCATAATTGGTAATCATCCTTCCGCCAATGTCTTCCGTTTTTTCAATCACAAATTCACGGGTTTTAAATGTTGCGGTGCGTTGTACCGTGTCTGATTTGGCAATTAATTTGCCGGTTAGTTCGTAACTCATTGTAAATAATTGAAAGGCAAATGTAGCGGTTATAACTGACTGGTGTTTTTGAAATTTAGTTTTTGTTTTTGCATAAAAAAAATTTACCTTCCAGCAAGCAAGCGAAAAGCTGTACAAATGAAAAGAAATATTTCCGTACCAATATTAACCTTCATTTTTATAGCATCCTGCCAGCTTTCTTACCAGCCACAATCAGTTCAATATGCGGACTATCGCATAAAAAATCCAGGTGAAACGGATACGGGTATTGCAGCGTTCTTAAAACCTTACAGCGATAGTGTGCATAAAAGCATGCATACCGTTATTGCAATGGCAGAAACTGCGTTGCAAAAAAAACAACCTGAAGGCACCCTGGGTAATTTTTTGGCAGATGCTTTATTTGAAATGGCTGCTGAAAAATTCAATGTTCATATAGATGCGGCTTTTTTAAATCCGGGAGGGATACGAATGGCATATATTGCAAAAGGACCTGTATCGGTTGGTAATATATATGAAGTAATGCCCTTTGACAACCTGGTGGCATTGCAACAACTTAAAGGAAATGTATTACAGGAGTTCCTTGACCTTACGGCTGCAAAGGGAGGATGGCCGGTGGCGGGACTGACAATGAAAATAAACAACAATAAAGCTACAGATATAGTAATAGGAGGAAGGCCTTTAAATGCGAATGCGTATTACAATATTGTTAATTCAGATTATATAGTTAATGGTGGCGATAATTGTGATATGCTGAAAGCTATTCCCGCAACAATAACCGGTTACCTGGTAAGAGACGCTTTTATTGATTATTTCAGCAACTGGAATAAACAGAAAAAAAAAATTACTGCAAAAATTGAAAGCCGCGTAAGCTATGCTCAATAGAAGAAATTTTTTAAAACAGTCTGCCTTCATTGCCGGGGGAACGCTGGCATCATCAGGCTATGCATTGGCTGGTGATACGGAATCTTTGCAAAGGCTTACTATTTTACATACCAACGATGTGCACAGCAGGTTAGAACCTTTTCCAATGGATGGAAGCAGGAATGCGGGACTTGGAGGCGTGGCAGCCCGTGCAGCAATAATAAGTTCCGTAAGAAGGCAGGAAGAGCATGTATTATTATTGGATGCGGGTGATATTTTCCAGGGCACACCTTATTTTAATTTTTATAAAGGTGAACCTGAAATAAAAGCCATGAGCAAAATGAATTATGATGCCGCTACTATGGGTAATCATGATTTTGATGCTGGAATGGAAAATTTTGCCACGCAATTGCAGCATGCCAGTTTTCCCATATTGCTCTGCAATTACGATTTTAAAAACACGCCGATGGAACACCACTCCATTCCGTACAAAATTTTTAAAATGGGAAGCCTTAAAATTGGTGTTACAGGCGTTGGCATTGCAATGAAGGGGTTGGTGCCGGATGCATTGTACGGCAGCACCCAATATCTTGATCCTGTTGAGAATGCAAATGCTACTGCTGCGTATTTAAAAAAGAAGCAAGGCTGCGATATGGTTGTTTGTTTATCACATTTAGGATACAGGTACAATGAACGCAACAGAATGAGCGATGAAATTTTAGCAAAAGAAACGGAATATATTGACCTCATTATTGGCGGACATACACATACTTTTATGGATAAACCGGCTATCTATAAAAATAAATCAGGAGGAGATGTTGTTGTTAACCAGGTGGGTTGGGCAGGTATAGTATTGGGCAGGCTTGACTTTGTTTTCGAGAAGAATAAAAGTAAAAATTTGGCAAACACTCACACTGTTGTTATTGGGGAAAAATCAAGTGAATAAAAAATTTTTTTTTCAACAGGAAATGTTGATATTCGCCGCCCTGCCCTACTTTTTTTGATGAGTTATACACATCAAAAAAAATGGAAAACTTTTCAGATGTAATATTCTTAATTCAATATATAAACTGCTTCACGGATAATGGATAAAACGCATGATAAAGTATGGCTCAATTGTCTTGGCATTATAAAAGATATTGTAGAGTGGCAGCATTTTAAAACCTGGTTTGAACCCATAAAGCCAGTTGGGTTGAAAGATAAAGTTTTAACGATACAGGTTCCCAGCCAATTTTTTTATGAATATTTAGAAGAGCATTATGTAAATTTATTGGCAAAGACTTTGAAGAGAGAATTAGGAAAAGAAGCAAGACTGGAATATCGTATAATGGTGGATAGCGGTAACGACAAAAATAAGCCGCTCACGATGGATGTTCCGGGACATGGTTTTAAAACGTATTCCAATAATGAAATGGACTTTCCTTTAGTCATAAATAATCCGGTAAAAAATCCATTTGTAATTCCGGGATTGAAAAAGATGCAAATTGATTCGCAGCTCAATCCCATATATTCATTTGATTCTTTTATCGAAGGCGATTGTAACCGCGTAGCCCGGCGGGCAGGTAAAACTGTTGCCGAAAAACCAGGCTCTACTTCATTTAATCCGCTGGTGGTATATGGAGGCGTTGGATTAGGAAAAACGCACCTGGCACAGGCCATAGGTAATGAAGTAAAACGCATTCATTCGCACAAAGTGGTGTTATATGTAAGTTCTGAAAAATTCATTAACCAGTTCCAGGATCATAGCCGTAATAACGCTATCAATGATTTCATTCATTTTTACCAGATGATTGATGTTTTGATTGTGGATGATGTGCAATTTTTTAACCGCGCCGAAAAATCGCAGGATGCGCTTTTTGCTATTTTTAATCATTTGCATCAAAGTGGTAAGCAGCTTATTCTTACTTCCGATAAATCGCCCAAAGACCTGGAAGGTGTACAGGAAAGATTACTCAGCCGGTTTCGCTGGGGACTAAGCGCTGATATGCAGTTGCCCGATTATGAAACAAGGATGGACATCCTGGAAAAGAAGATGAAGAATGACGGATTGGATATGCCGAAGGAGGTTGTAAAGTATATTGCCTACAATATTCAAAGCAATGTAAGAGAGCTGGAAGGGGCTTTAATTTCTCTTTTGGCACAGTCTTCGCTCAACAAAAGGGAAATAGACCTTGAATTGGCAAAAAAAGTGTTGCGAAATTTTGTAAAAACATCTTCAAAGGAGATCACGATCGAAACCATTCAAAAAATGGTTTGCGATTATTTTAATCTTCCGTATGAGCGGCTTCTGCAAAAAACCCGTAAGAGGGAAATCGTGCAGGCGCGGCAGATCACTATGTACCTTGCCAAGCAGTTTACAAAAAATTCTTTAAAAACAATAGGTGAACATTTTGGAGGAAGGGATCACACCACTGTTATTCACTCCTGCCAAACCGTAAAGGATCTTATGGATACCGATGGGTTGTTCAGGGAAAGCGTAGTGGAACTGCAACAGAAAGTACAATTAGCGGCCATGTAAAAAATATTCAAAAATCAATAATAACCCCGTGAATAACTCCGGGGTTTTTTATTTTAGTAAATTAAAGCCGGATAGTATGATCATAAACAGGATTGTGATTATAACAGGAAAAGTGCAGGGTGTTTTTTTCAGGGGAAGCACACGCGAAATGGCAGAACGATCAGGTGTTAAAGGTGAAGTAAAGAATATGCCGGATGGCTCTGTACAGTTAATAGCAGAAGGCGATGAAGAGGCTGTGGGTGCTTTAATTGCCTGGTGCCATTATGGGCCGCCACGGGCAGAGGTAAAAGAAGTAATGATAAAAGAAGGAATAATAAAAGGCTATAAAGATTTTAGTGTAATACGGTTTTAATATTTGGGTTTTTTGATGATTCACCCTATTTTTGCCGTCCTTTCAGCGAAAGGTGAGGTGGATGAGTGGCTGAAATCAGTAGTTTGCTAAACTGCCGTACGGGTAACTCTGTACCGCGGGTTCGAATCCCGCCCTCACCGCAAATCAAACAAAGCCCCCATGAGGGGGCATTTTTGTTTTCAGGAGCGTTCAAAGCTTGCTTTGTAAGCGGATGAAAATAAAAATGAAAAGCGTATAGCGCCGGCTTTGTTTGATTTAAGCCCGCCCGCCGCAGGCGTAAGGGATAATGTGAATAATCCCGTCCTCACCGCAAGAGTCTAAAGGTTGACAATGAAGTCAGCCTTTTTTCTTTTAAAGCAGCCTCCGGGTTTTTCATCCGTTTTATTTTGATACAAAACAGGCATGTTATTTTTATTATTGCTGTTATTAATGTTGAATCATCACCAAAACCAATTTATTTTATACTTCATCTTTTGCTTTTTGCCGTAATATCCGGTACACGTAATGCATTGTGCGGCACACCATCTTAATAACAATAAGGTACTTTAGCTATCTTTGACATTTAAATTCAATAGTTATATGAAAGAAGTTGTCATTATCTCCGCAGTGCGTACCCCTATTGGCAGTTTCGGCGGTTCATTAAAAGATATATCAGCTACAAAATTAGGCGCTGCTGCTATAAAAGGCGCTTTGCAAAAAGCGGGCATTCGACCCGAACAGGTACAGGATGTGTTGATGGGCTGTGTGTTGCAGGCTAACTTAGGACAGGCTCCTGCAAGGCAGTCCGCTAAATTCGCGGGTTTGCCCAATGAAGTAAATTGTACTACCATTAATAAAGTATGCGCCAGTGGCATGAAGGCAATTGCACTGGCTGCTCAAAGTATAGCGCTGGGTGATGCTGATATTGTGGTGGCAGGCGGCATGGAGAGCATGAGCAATGCACCTTTTTATGCAGAGGATATGCGTTGGGGAAATAAATATGGTAATACTGTAATGGTAGATGGTTTGGCTAAAGATGGTTTAACAGATGTATATGATGGCAAGGCCATGGGCAATGCAGCGGAACTGTGTGCAAAGGAATGCGGCATCAGTCGTGAAGAACAGGATGCATTTGCTGTGGAGAGTTACAGGCGCAGCCAGCAGGCCTGGGAAAAAAACAGTTTTGCGGATGAAATAATACCTGTGGAAGTGCCACAGCGAAAAGGGGATCCGGTTTTATTTTCAGAAGATGAAGAACCTTTTAATGTTAAGTTTGATAAGATATCTTCGCTTAATCCCGCTTTTCAGAAAGAAGGAACAGTAACAGCGGCTAATGCAAGCACTTTAAATGATGGTGCAGCCGCGCTGGTATTAATGAGTAAAGAAAAAGCGGAGGAGTTGGGTTTGAAGCCTATTGCCCGGATACTTTCTTATGCAGATGCGGAGCAGGCCCCGGAATGGTTTACCACAACGCCTTCCATTGCTGTGCCTAAAGCGGTGGCTAAGGCAGGATTGAAAATGCAGGACATCAGTTACTGGGAATTGAATGAAGCGTTCAGCGTGGTAGGTATTGAAAATAGCAGAAGAATGGATCTGGACCCTGCAAAAGTAAATGTGCATGGCGGAGCGGTTGCACTTGGCCATCCATTGGGAGCAAGCGGTGCGCGAATTATAGTTACACTCATCAATGTACTCAAACAGAACAATGCAAAATATGGTGCAGCAGGTATTTGTAATGGTGGAGGTGGTGCCAGCGCTATGGTAATTGAAAATGTGAAGTAGAAGGAACGAAGCACCAAGAAACCAAAAAACAAGAACCAAATCTGTCTGCCGGGACGGATAAATCTCAAATCCGAAGTTGGATCCCGTACGTACGGAACGAAATTCGAAGGAGGCTGTCAGCAATCAGCTTTGAGCTCTAAGCAATACAAGTAAGAAGTAGTATTCATCCTCGTTAGTAGTTCTCAGCTGATACCTAATTGCTGACACCTGATACCTAATTGCAAAATAATTTTATGGAATTTTAATTTTCCTGCATCTTGTCAGGAGTTCTTTTTGTTTTATTTAACACCCAATTGATGGTATAAATAAACTAAATTTATAGTTTTATTATACCTAATACTCTAATAAGCGAAATCTTCATATGACCATTAAACGAATCCTAATTGCAACGGGTATACTATTAATAGTATCGGCCACAGCTTACGCAGTTTTCTTCCGTGATACAAAAATAAATAATGATATACTGGTTGAAGTAAAGAAAAATGATTTTGAAGTGAATATTCTCACTACCGGAGAGTTGCGCTCCAAAAGCATGACCAGGATATCTGCGCCCACAAAGCTTCAGCAGTTGGGCATTTACCAGATCAAAATTGCGGATATGGTGCCGGAAGGCACATTGGTGAAAGAAGGAGCCTTTGTTGTATCGCTGGATAATTCGGACGTGCTGACCAAGATAAAAGACCAGCAGCTAAATATAGACAAAAAGAATGCTGAAATAAAACAGGCTTCGCTTGATACGATGATGGAATTGAGAACGCTTCGTGATGAAATAGTAAACCTTGGATTTGACCTTGAGCAAAAGGTACTTGAAAAGGAGCAATCGCGGTATGAAGCTCCCGCTGAAATAAAAAGGGTACAATTAGAATACGAAAAGGCCCAAAGGACTCTCAGGCAAAAGAAGGATAATTATACGACCAAACAAATTCAAACCCAAACCAAAATGCAGATACTGGGTTCGGACCTTCAGCAGTTGACAAACTATATGGAAGGACTTACCGGGATTTTAAGCCAGCTTACTATAAATGCACCTAAAAGCGGGATGCTGGTGTATGATAAAAACTGGAACGGACAAAAGAAAGCTGTAGGCACCTTAGTTGAATTGTGGAATCCTACACTGGCAACATTGCCGGATCTTACACAAATGGAGGCGCTTACTTATGTAAATGAAGTGGATATACAAAAGGTAAAAGTGGGGCAAGCGGTTGAGATTGGATTAGATGCCGCCGCGGATAAAAAATTAAAGGGAATTGTAAAAAGCGTTGCCAATATAGGCGAAGAAAAGCCCAACAGTGATGCGAAGGTTTTTGAGGTGCTCATTGATGTGCTTACCAAGGATCCTATTTTAAAACCTGCTATGACGGTAAGTTGTAAAATTGCAACAGAGAAATATAAGGATGCGCTGCAGGTCCCACTGGAAACGATATACAATGATGCGAACGGGAGCTTCATTTTTAAAAGAATGGATGGCGGACTGATAAAACAATATGTAAAAGTATACACGGTTAATGAAAGCAATGCGCTTATTACAAACGGGCTGAAGGAAGGAGACAGGGTCTATCACAGCCTGCCGTCTGATACAACCGGCCTGAAAATGTTTAAGCCGGATTCTACCGCGGAAATAAAACCAAAGCAATTGATTAGTATTGATACTACTGAAGCCAAACGATTGAAAGAACAGGCTGGTAAGGAAAGCAAAACCCAGGGTGGGGGAGACAATGGCGGGATCATTATTGCGAATTGACGTTTCATAAACCACTTCAGCCAGTATGCGATTACAACGAATTATATTCAACTTTGACATTGGTATCCGGGCTTTGTTCCAAAACAGGATGAGGGCCATACTTACTTCCTTAGGTATAATATTTGGTGTAGCCTCTGTTATTGCTATGCTGGCCATTGGTAAAGGAGCGGAAAAAGAAATATTGGAACAGATCAAGCAGGTGGGTTCCAATAATGTAATTATAAAATCAAAAATGGACGATCAGTCCAGAAAAAATGATGATGCTGAATCCTCCGATAATTCAACTGCTTCTAACAGTAATGAAACCCGGGATAAGAAGAATTTTTCTCCCGGATTAAGTATGTCCGATGCAGATGACATTATGCGTAATGTCAGCACTGTGAAATTTGTGAGCCCCGAAATAGAGTTGCAAACACAATTTATGTTTGATGGCTTAAATATGAATGGCAAACTTATTGGGGTTAAGAATTACTATTTTGAAACCACGGGTGCAACACTTTTTGACGGTGGTTTTTTTTCGGATCAGCAAATGGAAAACGCGGAACCCGTTTGTATCATAGGAAGAAACATTAAAACAAAGCTTTTCGCTGGTAAGGACCCTGTTGGTCAATACCTGAAATGTGGTAATAACTGGCTATTAATCATAGGGGTTCTGGGCAATAAGAACGTAGATGCGAAAGATATGGAGAAGCTGTCTGTTCGTAATCTAAACAATGAAGTTTACCTTCCCGTCAATACCATGCTTATCCGCTACAGCAACCGTTCACTGGTAACCACTGAGAAAATAAGGAGAATACGCAACAGGAGAAATCAATCTCCTTCTAACTATAACCAATTGGATAGGATAGTGGTTCACGTTGCCAAAAGTGAAACGATGATGCCAACGGTGGAAATATTATCCCGCCTGCTTTCAAGACGTCACCAGCAGGTAGAGGACTATGAAATTGTGGTGCCCGAACTCTTGCTGAAACAGGAACAAAAGACAAAAGCCCTTTTTAATGTGGTGCTGGCCATTATCGCTTCTATTTCATTAATTGTGGGAGGTATAGGCATTATGAATATCATGCTGGCCTC
Source organism: Agriterribacter humi (assembly GCF_009192765.1). GTDB lineage: Bacteria > Bacteroidota > Bacteroidia > Chitinophagales > Chitinophagaceae > Agriterribacter > Agriterribacter humi. The sequence goes on from NZ_VOHQ01000008.1 coordinate 145,442, forward strand.
AGTGCTTGAAAGAACCCGTGAAATAGGGTTACGCCTGGCCCTGGGTGCAACTAAAAGAGACGTTGTTATGCAGTTTCTGGGCGAAGCGGTAAGTATAAGTGTTACAGGAGGTTTAATTGGTGTTATACTGGGCATTACTACCAGTTTGCTGATTAAAAGCGCAACGGGAATACAAACTATTATTTCCCCTGCATCTATCATCATTTCATTTACTATATCCATAGCCGTGGGCTTAATATTTGGTATACTGCCTGCAAAGCGTGCCGCAAAAAGTGATCCTGTGGTATCGTTAAGATCTGATTAAAGCAGTTGAATGTAAGCCTCCTTTTTTAAGCCGATTTCTAAACCATAAAATACTATATACTTGAAACCTGTTTTATACCTTATTGTTGCAGTAATATGCCTGTACCAGCCTGTTACAGCACAAAAGAAAATGACTTTATCATTGCAGGAAGCCATCGGAGTGGCAAGAGGGCAAAGCTTACTTGCTAAACAAATTGAGGCCGATTACAGCAGTTATGTGCACCGGTACAAATCTTTTAAAGCTTCTCTTAAACCGCAGTTAAGCCTGGATGGAACATTGCCATCTTATGACAGATCACTGATTAATATTGTTCAACCGGATGGTTCCTATAAGGTACAATCAGTACGTCGCTCTATATTAGGAAGCAATCTTACTGTAACCCAGAATATTTTTTGGACAGGGGGTAGCATTTTTGTTTCATCGGGCGCTAATCTGTTTACCAATAAAGGTTCTGGGCTCGACCAACGCCAGTGGCAAACGGCTCCTTTCCAGGTAGGGATCAATCAGCCTCTGAGTTTATTTAATACGGTAAAATGGAATTTTGAGCAGGAGAAGCTGCGGATGAAGCAGGCAACAAAGCAACAGATAGAATTATATGAAAATTTATCCGGTCAGATAACCGCCGCGTATTTTGATTTGTATGTATCTAAAATGGTATTGAACAATGCACGTCAGAACGTGCAGATAAATGACACCTTGTATAAAATATCCACGGGTCGTTTTAATGTGGGCCGAATAGCGGAAAATGAACTGCTGCAGGTTGAACTGCAGTTAATGAATGCCCGCAATGCCGTAACCCAGGGAGAGGTGAATGTGCAGGCAAATGCAAAACGACTGGCGAACCTTTTGGGCTTAGACAGCAATACGGAATTTGAACTTGTTCCTGTAACGAACGCGCCGGTATTTGCGGTAGATATGAAACGCGCTGTAGAAGAAGCTAAAAATAACCGGAGCGATATATTGGGTTTCGATTTGCAGGAGAATAGTGCCAGGAGGCAGGTAAGGCAAAGCCAGTCCAACGCTTTTGCCAGTGGAAATATAAGGCTTAGTTATGGGCTAAATCAAACCGCCATGACACTGGCGGGAGCCTATCAAAACCCACTGGATTTTCAGCAGGTGAATATTGGATATTCGTTGCCTTTATTTGGATTTGGAAAAAACAAGCATGATATTGCTGCCAGCAAAGCTAATTTAGAATCTGCACAGGCCCAGATCGCTTTTCAGAAAAAAACATTTGAGCTTGAAATTGAAAACACGGTGAATCAGTTTTTACAGTTGCAGTTGGCATTGATCATATCTGCAAAAAGCGACACGATCGCCCAGAAAAGATATGAAGTGGCCCGCAACAGGTATATGCTGGGCAAGATCAGTATTACCGATCTGGGACTGGCGCAGGAAGCAAAAGATAATGCAATAGTAGATTATGTGCGAATGTTGCAACAATACTGGCAATCTTATTATGACATTCGCCGGGTAACGCTGTATGACTTTGAAAAGAATCTACCAATTAATAATTGAGGGCGCAAATACAATTGCAACATAAAAAAAGCCACTGTTAAAGCGGCCTTTTAAAGTGAATGGAGGAGGGTTCATTTCCCATTGTTCTTACTACCCAGCAGTAATATATCGTTTACCTGCACTTCAGTGGTATATCTTTTAATACCGTCTTTATCTACATAATTACGCGTAACTAATTTTCCTTCAACGGCCACCTGACTGCCTTTGGTCAGGTATTTTTCTATGACTTCCGCGTTTTTGCCCCATGCTACAGCGTTATGCCATTGTGTTTCTTTTACTGTTTCACCTTTTGCGTTGCGGTAACTTTCATTGGTAGCAATTGATACACGTGCCATTTTCTTTCCTGATTCTGTGTTGCGTACATCCGGATTATTGCCTAAGTTGCCAATCAATTGCACTTTGTTTTGTAAAGCGTTCATAATACTAAGTTTTTAATTGTTTTTAAATTCGTATTCCCTTTCTGCGGGTTTTTATGGTTGTCTGGTGAAAGCGCTTCCCTTTTGACCATACAAAGATGCAAATACCGGGAAGCCTTAGCCGGTATATAGTCGTTTAAAACCGATTATAGTCGTTTATAAGCGTTTATAAACGGATAAACAAGAGTGAATTTCTTTCGGAAATATTAGTGTAAAAGTTTAATTTTATTGTGTTCTCCTTAATACGGAGATGAAAAACACTTTACGCTACTTCCAAAATGAAACTTATGACAGACACCCCACAACAGGTTTATTGCCTGTATTGTGGCAAACCGGTTAAAGGCAGGATTGATAAAAAATTCTGTGACGACTGGTGCCGCAACGCTCACAACAATAAGCGCTACAGCCAAACTTCCAATTTTGTTCGTAACGTTAATACTATCCTGCGGAAGAACAGGCGGATATTGGAAACATTAATTCCAAACGGAAAGGAGGTAGCCAAAGCACCTAAGAAAAAACTCGCTCAAAAGGGCTTTAATTTCCAGTTTATCACGCATACTTATACTACTAAAAAAGGATTAACCTATTTTTTTTGTTATGAATATGGGTACCTTTCAATTGAACACGATTATTGCCTGCTGGTGAGTCGTGATAAATACGATGATATATCTTAACCCATGCGATATTTATTATTACCTGTTGTCATCCTGTTTTTTTTAAGCTGCAGCCGAAAGCAATCTCCTGCCATTGTTTTCCAAACCGATTTTGGTGTAAAAGACGGTGCGGTAGCTGAAATGAAAGCAGTAGTTTTTACAACTTCTCCATCCATTCCCATTTTTGATCTTACACATGAAATTCCTCCATATCTTATATGGGAGGCGGCATATCGTTTACAGCAAACTGCACCTTATTGGCCTGAAGGAACCATCTTTGTTTCAGTAGTAGATCCGGGTGTGGGTACTGCACGAAAACCTGTAGTATTGAAAACGCTTACCGGCCATTATTTTGTAAGTCCGGATAATGGCTCTTTGACCTTGGTTGCTCAAAAAATGGGGATAGACCAGGTTCGGCAAATTGATGAAACCCTGAACAGGCGGCCCGGGTCAGCCGCTTCTTACACTTTTCACGGACGGGATATTTTTGCATATACAGCCGCTAAGATGGCCTCCGGGAAAATAAGTTTTGAAGAAGTGGGACCTAAACTTCCGGCAGGCATAATAATGCTTCCTTACCAGCAACCGGTTTATGATAATGGTACAATTAAAGGAAATATTCCCGTGCTTGATCCGCAGTATGGAAATGCATGGACCAATATAGATACTTCTGTTTTCGGCCGTTTACAGGTCAATTTTGGCGACACGCTGAACGTAAAAATCAGGCATAATGATTCCTTAATTTATTCGGGTAATCTTCCCTATTTAAAAGCATTTGGTGAGGTGAGCGAAAAAAATGCTTTGATTTATATGAACAGCCTGATGAACATTGCCCTGGCGCTTAACAGGGGAAATTTTTCTGAAAAATATGCCATTGGGAGCGGATCAGACTGGAGTATTGAATTAAAGAAGAACTAAATTTTTATTAATTTTACATTTATACGTATTAATTTTTTATTTTTGTCGTATAAAAATGTTTTATGGATGCCAAAGTCACTTTAAGTTTTGATGCAAAAATCATTAAGCAGGCAAAAGAATATGCAGAAGGTCAGGGAATAAGCCTTAGCAGGCTTACTGAAATTTTACTTCGCAAGCTCACCAGCGGAGGCTATAGCAATATTGAAGATTTCCCTGTTGATGAGTGGGTGAGCATGGTTTCGGAGGGTGAGGCCGAATATATTACCACACCCAAAAGCAACAAAAAGCTTAAAGCAACATTCTTCGAAAGCAGAAAGAAACAATAATGCGTATTTTTTTAGATGCCAATATTCTCGTTTCTGTTTTAAATAAAGAATATCCCCTGTTTTCTTATTCGGCAAGATTATTAAGCCTTACCAGGTACAGCCAGTTTTCGCTCATCACTTCATCCGTATGTCTTGCCATAGCTTTTTATTTTGCTGAAAAAAAGCATGGTACGTCAGCGGCCCGTAATAAAATAGCGCTTTTACTGGAACATATTGAAGTGGCAGATTGCGGGGGAAAAGAAGCAAAGATGGCTATTCAAAATAAGCAGGCCCATGATTTTGAAGATGCCTTACAATATTATTGTGCGCTGCATGCCGGTTGCGGGCATATAATAACCAATGATCTGAACGATTTTTATTTTGCACAGATCGAAGTTTTGACGCCGGAAGCATTTTTAATGAAATATGTGCCGCGATAATTGCATTCTACAGTGTGGCTTTCACTCCATTCAGCTCATTTATTTTAATTTTCCGGGAAACTTATTGTTCGTATTTGACAATGCTGCAGTTATATTCCATAAGATCATTCTTATTTTGCAGGCAGAAGCTGCTTTAGTTTTTTCATAAATATTTCTCTCGCTATCATTTCTGCCCCCAAACTTTCTAAATGTGCTGTATACACCTGGCAGTCTATTAATTCAATTCCTTCCTGCTGCAATAGCTGCACATACCTGATGAAGGCAAACTTACTTGCATTGCTTTGATGACTGAACATGCTTTCTCCAAAAAATGCCTTGCCCATTCTTATGCCATACAATCCACCCACCAGTTCATCCCCCATCCACGCTTCGGCACTGTGAGCGTATCCTTTTTCATGGAGGAGGCAATAAGCTTGCTCCACTTCGTTTGTTATCCATGTACCCTGCTGATCTTTACGGGAGCTGGTTTTGCAGGCCCGTATAACAGACCCGAAACCGGTATCAATGCTAAAACGAAACGCCTCTTTTTTGATCAGTTGCTGCATGGTTTTGCTGACCTTTAGTTTTTCAGGAAAAAGCACAAACCGCGGGTCGGGGCACCACCATAAAGGCACATTTCCTTCATACCAGGGAAAAATACCACTGCGATAGGCTAAAAGAAGCCTTTCCGTTGATAAATCTCCACCCATAGCCAGCAGTCCATCGGGTTCTGCCAGGTGAACAGGTGGAAAAATAAGCTCCTTTTGTAGTGCAAATAAGGCCATTGTTGCGAAGATAGGCAGAAAGGACGGATGGCTAAATTGCGGGTTTTCAGGCGATTATTTTCCGTTCAAATAAAATATGGTGCTGTGCAACGGTTTATATAGTAGCATTGTCAGTTAGAATGTTAGAACCGGATGACTGACTATCAACAATTAGTAAAAGATTGCCTGAAGGGAAAAGCTACGGCCCAGCAAAAATTGTATGATTTGTATGCTGAGCAGATGCTTGGCATATGCTATCGCTATACCAAATCCCTTGCAGATGCGGAAGATGTACTACAGGAAGGCTTTGTAAAGGTTTTTAAATATTTACACCAGTACCGTTCCGATGGGGAATTAGGCGCATGGATAAGACGCATTATGGTGAACACAGCTATCAACTATCTTAAACAAAACAGTAAATACCAGTACGATCTTTCATTTACAGACCCTGCGCTGCACCCGGTATCGGAAGATAATCCACAGGTATATATGCAGGCAAAAGAACTGGCAAACTTAGTAAGACAATTACCAACAGGCTATCAAACGGTATTTAATATGCATGCTGTTGAGGGATACACACACGTAGAGATTGGAGAGATATTAGGTATAAATGAAGGTACTTCCCGTTCTCAGTATATGAGAGCAAGAAATTTACTGATCAATTGGATAGAAAAACATTCTGTTGAATCTAAACTGGGACTCTATGCCGGAAAATGATTTTGAAAAGCAGGTGCAACAGCTATTTAATGAAATGAGGCTGAAGCCATCTGTTGAAGTTTGGCCCAAAGTGAGCAATCGGATCCGTAAAGAAAAGAGACGTAAAAAGGCATTTATATGGCTTCCTTTAGCATTACTTCTTTTGGGCGCTGGCGGGTATTGGCTCCTGCAAAATAATGACGGCATGCTGCCTTCAAACCGCATCACAAAAACAATTCCTGCTCCAGGAAACGATAACAGAGATATTCCTTTAAATGCAAAGCACGACCACTCAATTTCAGAAATTCCCGGTGATATTTCAAAAGCAGATCAACAAAAAATAAATATAGAGGTGCCACCATCTGCTGGCAATGCAGATATTGATGCCAATTTAAATAACGACGGTTCAGGTTCTGGTTCTCATGCTTCAAACGGACAACGCAATTCCGTGAAGCCACCGGTAAACATTCAGGCATTGGATAATATAAAACAACAGGCTCAGCCCGTTGTTCAATTACCAGTGCCTGATAATGCCGGTAATAGTAATGTCATTGCCGGAAAAAAGAATAAGCCGGTTCACTCAATACGAGGAAGTGAAAAAAAAGATATGGCTTACACCGGCAAGCGTGAGTCATTTAATTCCGGAAATGAAAATTTAATATCAGCAGCACCGCTTTCCGCTGTACCGCAGTCCGTTGGAACAAATCCTTCATTGCTTCCCGGCATTGAAACGGAGAAAATGCTTAGTGGTATTCCAAAAGGAGATGTTCCTGAAAACACGAATACCCCGGTTAAGTTAACAAAAAAGAAAGGTTGGGAATGGGGCATTTCAGGTGGGGCCGGGGTGTCGTCAGTTAGCGATGGTTTATCTGAGCTTTTTGGTAATAGCAGCACTGAGAAATCGCTCCTCAACGCTATGCCAAACGCTCCAAATATGTCAAATAATATTGGATTTCTTACCGGGCAAAATAGTTTGGTTGCCGCCCTACCACCTCCTGCCTCCACTGTAAAAAAAGGGTTAGCCTGGCAGGCAGGCGGGTTTGTAAAATGGAAGATGACTTCGCGGCTGGCGATTACAGGTGGATTGCAGTACGGTTATTATTCAACCAACAGGGCAGTAGGGAATGATATCAACAACTACAGGCTTGCACTGGGCAATACCCAAAATGACGCGAATGCCAGTTATGCAGGATATTATGCCGGCAGGGAAAACAGGAATTATACCAACCGTTATCATTTTATTGAAATACCTGCAGGAGTACAATGGCAATTAAATAAAGCCGCCAAATTCCCATTGCTGCTCAACGGAGGTTTATCCGTTTCGTATCTTGCAAATACAACCGCGGTACATTATCACACGCAGACGGGATCGTATTATAAAGACAAGACTTTATTCAATAAAATACAAGCGGGGATATATGCAGGTGTTTCCGCTAAATTTTTTGCCAACAGCCGCAGACCGCTCTATGCAGGACCTGTTGTTCAGTATAATCTTACCAACTTACTTAAACCTTCTGTAAACTTGAACCAGCATTTTTTGTATGCGGGGTTGAAAGCGGAATGGGTACTATTCAAAAAATAAGAATACCCCGCTTTTTGTTTCTTCCTGTAAGCATATCATGGCAGCATGGATAAAATAATTTATTCATGCAACGGTTATACTTGATCGTTTGTCAAGCCATTAAACCATTGCCATGCTGAAAAAAATATTCAACCCTGTTCTTGTTTTTATGGTAGCAGGATTATTTATGCAGGGATGCATTAAAGATCATTGCACACAAACCTACAGCTATTTTGTTCCTGTATACAAAACCTCCGAAGAAGTAAGAGCAAATATTAAAAGTAATGCTCCACGGGAAATAGAAAGAACAGGTAAATTATATATCCGGGGCAATTATATCTTTTTAAATGAAATAGACAAGGGGATTCATATTATTGATAATGCTATCCCCACCTCACCTAAAAATGTAGCTTTTATTGATATTCCCGGTAATATGGATATGGCGGTGAAGGGAAACACTTTGTACGCAGATGCATATACTGATTTGATTGCGCTTGATATTACCGATCCGCTTAATGCCAAAACCACTAAGATAGTAGAAAATGCCTTTCCGTTCCGTCACTATTACGGTACCTTTTATGCCGATACCAGCAAGGTAATTGTGGATTGGCTGAAAAGAGATACAACAGTAAATATGGATTGTGGCAATGGTGGTTTTTTTGGTATTGATTTTAATAAAAGCGAAGTGCTGATGTATAACGATGTGATTGCGCTTTCCAATTATTCAAATGATGCCGGTTCATCTTCGTCATCTAAAAGCGTATCACCTTTTGGCGCAGGTGGTTCCATGGCGCGATTTGCCATTGCAGGTAACAATTTGTACAGCGTTACATTAAGCGATCTGAATGTTTTTGGGATAAGTGCCCCTCAAAATCCGTCATTTATCAATAAAATAAATATTGGCTGGAATATTGAAACCCTTTTTCCTTTCCGGCAAAAATTATTTATAGGTTCCACCACCGGCATGTATATATATAGTATTGCCAATGGAAATAATCCTGTAAAGGAAGGACAGTTTTTACATGTACAAAGTTGTGATCCCGTAATTGCCGATGAAAAGTATGCTTATGTAACCTTGCGTACCGGCACCACATGCAATGGTGTTAATAATCGCCTGGAAATACTGGATATTGCCAACATCAATACTCCTTCTTTGGTTAAAACCTATGAAATGACTAACCCTCATGGTTTGTCTAAAGATGGCAACATGTTATTTGTGTGTGACGGTGCCAATGGGTTAAAAGTATATAACGCCGCGGATGTAAATAACCTTGAACTGATAACTACCATTGAAGGAATTGAAACCTATGATGTTATTGCAATGAATAACATTGCACTGGTAGTAACCAGCGATGGTTTGTATCAATACCTTTACGCTGATCCCAGTAATATACAATTGCTCAGTAAAATTAAAGTGAAAAAATAATGAGAAAACAGATTGTTTTTTTAATCATAATACTTTTTGCTTTGGATTTGCATTTGCCGGCACAACAAAAAACATTGCCCAAACCTGTTTTTCACTCTGTTGAACAGTTAGCGCTGGTTAACGGCAATAGTGCAGTGTCGGGTGCATTGCAAACGGTTAACGGCGTAGGTTATGGTAAATGGTTTGCCGGCATAGGGGCAGGAATTGATTTTTACCGTTACCGTTCCGTGCCTGTATTCCTTGACCTGAGAAGATCGTTTGATGTAAAGAAAGGAAATAAGCTGTTTGTATATGCAGATGGCGGTTATAATTTGCCCTGGGTTAAGAGAAAAGAACCGGAGTTTACTATCTGGAGTTGGCCAAGCAATACAGACTATAAATATAAGGGAGGCGCCTATATGGATGCCGGCTTTGGATACGCCGTTTATTTAAAGGGTGGGGATGCTTTTTTGCTGAGTGCCGGCTACTCGCATAAATATTTTAGTGAGAAAAGAACCACTACTAACCTTATGGGGGAAAACACGGAAACGGTAGATATACAAAAATTCACCTATAGCATGAACCGGTTAATGATTAAACTGGGCTGGCAGTTTTAATCCTTACCCTCTTTCCCTCTCACACTGTGTAGAGGGACGGTGCTTAATAACAACGTCAGGTATAGTTTCTTCCACTTCAACTATTGAATAAAATTGAACAATTCTGAAGAACCAAATAAAATTCAAATAGAAAATTTCAGATATGAGATGTAAAGCCTGAAAATCGAAGGAGAGGGAAAAGGAGGAGCATTTTGCCTGTCATTAGTAGTTACTCCGCTGATTGCTGACGGCTCATTGCTGATTGCCACAAACTCAAATTTGGAACGGATGCAATCTTAAATTTCAAATTTCAAATATCCGGGACGGTTAGCGGTGATGTATTTTGCGTTGCTCCTTTTTTATTTGTAGGCGTGTTATGACTGAATAAATTTCAGGTTTCTTTTAATGCCATTAAATTTGGCTCTTTTCAGCGGCGAGTTTTTAAAGATCTTTTTAAAGCTTTCTTCCGTTAAATCTTCCCAGTCCTGCGTATCAAAATTGAGTATTTCCGGAATGGGTTCAAATGCCGTTTCATGTGTAGCGGTGCTAAAGCGGTTCCAGGGGCATACTTCCTGGCATATATCGCAGCCAAACATCCAGTTGTTGAATTTGCCTTTCATTTCACCGGGTATCAGCATGTCTTTCAGCTCAATGGTAAAATACGAAATACATTTACTGCCATCTATCACGCGGTTTTCCTGTATCGCATCAGTGGGGCAGGCATCAATGCATTTCCTGCAGGAGCCGCAATAATCTTTTGCTACCGGGTCATCATATTCCAATTCAAGATCAACAATAAGCGTAGCGATAAAAAAGAAAGATCCTGATTGTTTATTGATAAGGTTTCCGTTTTTCCCTACCCATCCCAGTCCGCTGCGCTGTGCCCATGTGCGTTCCAGCACCGGCGCCGAATCCACGAACCCCCTTCCGTTTACTTCCCCGATTTTAGCTTTCATTTCCTGCAGGAAGTTCTTCAATTTGGCCCTGATCACTTCATGGTAATCATTTCCCCAGGCGTAACGGGATATCTTTGGCGTATCCGGATGGGATGATTTCGCAGGAAAATAATTCAATAAAAGTGTAATAACCGATTGAGCGCCCGGCACTAATTTAAGCGGGTTCACTCTCAGGTCGAAATAGTTTTCCATGTATTGCATGGATCCGTTCATGCCTTTGCTCAGCCAGGTTTCCAGCCTGCGGGCATCGTCATCAAGCGGAACGGCCCGGGCAATGCCACAATAATCAAATCCGCATTGCGTTGCTATATGTTTAACAGTGGCGGTATGATGGCTTGTAGTCAAATTGATAAATAATATATTGTTATACTTCTGATATGTGAAAAATACTATATTCGCACCACACCCTTAAACCTTGTTAAATAATGAAAAGCAAAACCCTTGTCCTTGCGATAGCTTTCTTTAGCCTTTCGCAAAATTATCTCTTTGCACAGGAAAAGCTGAATATAAAATACGGAAAAATAACTTCCTCCGATTTTGATCTCTCCAAAAGTAAATTTGATACCAGTGTTAGTGCGGTTGTTATTGCGGATATAGGCAAATCTGATTTTGAAGGAAACAACGATGGCTGGTTTTCATTATCGTTTAAAAAGCATACCCGCATAAAAATCCTGAATAAAAACGGCATGGACGCCGCCAATGTGGAAATACCGCTTTATGCAAGTGGCAGTGCGGAAGAAAAAGTGATCAATCTCAAAGCATCCACTTATAATCTTGAGAACGGAAAAGTAGTGGAAACGGAATTAGACAAGAAATCTGTCTTTAAGGATAAGTATGATAAGAACCATATAACGGTTAAGTTCACACTCCCTGCTGTAAAAGAGGGATCGCTTATTGAATATGTATATACTGTTCAATCAGATTTTTTACGCAACCTGCAGCCATGGGAATTCCAGGGCGATTATCCTGTTTTATGGAGCCAATACGAAGTAAAAATGCCTGAGTTCTTTAATTATGTGTTCTTGTCGCAGGGCAGTTTTCCATTGGAGCACAGTTCCGAAACAACCCGCGATAATTTTAGCATGGTGGATCCCGGCGGTGCTTCAAGTTCTTCTCATTATAGTTTTACCGCCAATGCTGTGGAGCACAAATGGATAGCCAGAAATGTGCCCGCATTAAAAACAGAAAGCTTTACGTCCACTATCCGCAATCACATTGCCAAAATAGAATTTCAATTATCGCAATACCGGTTTCCCAATTCGCCGGTAAAAGATATTATGGGCAACTGGGCAAGTCTTGCCGTAGAGCTAATGAAAGATGATGATTTCGGTGCGGGACTTTTAAAAAATAATAACTGGTTAGATGATGAATTAAAGCCCGTTACTCAGGGTGCGGCAGATAAGCTGGAAAAGGCAAAGAAGATATATGCGTATGTGCGCGACAGGTTTACTTCTACCGGCAAAAGAGGTATCGGGCTTTCCGCACCGCTCAAAACGATCAATAAAAATAAAAACGGTTATGTTGCCGACATCAATTTACTGCTAACTGCCATGATGAAGGAACAGGATATCGAAGCATATCCCATTATATTAAGTACCCGTGGACATGGGTATACACATGAGTTTTACCCGTTATTAGACAGGTTTAATTATGTAATCTGCGGTGTAAATATTGATGACAAGCTGTATTATCTTGATGCCAGTACTCCTTTATTAGGGTTTAATCATTTACCGGATGAATGCTATAACGGGCATGCAAGGCTGATCATGCCTGATTTGGCTAAAGCTGTTTACCTGAGTGCAGATTCAGTGGTAGAGAAAAAGCTAACTTCTGTTTTTATTAATAGTACAAAACCGGGTGAATGGCAGGGACATAGCAGTACCAATTTGGGATACTACGAATCCATCGGTGTTCGGGAAAAAATAAAAGATAAAGGTGAAGAACCCTTTTTTAAAAATATACAAACAGCTTATACGGGAGACATGACACTGAGCAAACACAAAATCGAACTATTGAAAGAACTGGATGGTCCGGTTAAAGTGGAGTATGATTTTGTTATGAAAGAGGAAGAGGATATGATTTATTTTAACCCGATGATGTGGGAAGGGTATAAGGACAATTATTTTAAAGCGGCAGAAAGATCATATCCTGTGGAAATGCCCTATTTGTTTGATGAAACCTATATTCTGAATATGGACATACCAGCCGGTTATACCGTAGAGGAAATTCCCAGATCTGCAAAAGTAAAATTTGGCGAAGCGGATGGCTTTTTTGAATACATGATAGATAAATCAGGCGAAACCATCAGGCTCCGTTCGCGGCTAAAGCTGAACCGCGCTACTTATGCTCCCGAAGAATACAATGACCTGCGGGAATTTTTTAGTTATGTGGTAAAAAAGCATGCAGAACCTATTGTATTGAAAAAGAAAATCAGCCATGAAAATTAGAACAGCTTTAATCGCGCTAATTATATTTCCGGTATCTGTTTTTGCGGGTGATGGTGATTATGCCGTGAATAAAATACCCGAAGCACTGTTAAAAAATGCAGATGTGGTGAAGCGGATGGAAGAAATAAGATTTGAAGTACAGGACATTGGCAGGTCGCGCAACTATCATAAGTACGCACTCACCATACTTAATGAAAATGGAGATAAATATGCTATGGAAGTGATTGGGTATGATAAATTGCGGGAGATCAAAAGTATGGAAGGCAGCTTGTTTGATGCAAATGGGAGGAAAATCAAGAGTCTCAAAAAGAGCGAAATCAAAGATTTAAGCGCTACGGATGACATTAGCCTTATGGATGATAATCGCATTAAAGTACATGGCTTTTATCACCGCCTTTATCCTTATACTGTAGAATATGAAACGGTTGTACAATATAATTGTACCTATTTCTTCCCTCCATGGGATCCGGTGGATAATGAGAAAATTGCAGTGATGCAGAGTGCCATAACGGTTGTGGCACCTGCAGATTTCCCGGTTCGGTACAAGGCTTTCAACTATAAAGAAGAACCAGCGATTAAGTCCGAAAAAGGAAATAAGACCTACCGGTGGGAAATAAAAGACTTTGAATCTATAGAACTTGAATATGCCTATCCCGCATGGGATTATCTGGTGCCGATGGTATATCTGGCTCCTGCAAAATTTGAAATAGAAAAGTATCAGGGCGATATGTCTACCTGGCAGGGGTTGGGCAAATTTATTTATACACTCAACCAGGGGAGAGATAAACTACCCGAAAACATTAAACAGGCAGTTCACCAGATTGCGGATCCGATTACCGATCCCAAAGAAAAAATTGCAAAGTTGTATAACTACATGCAGCAAAATACCAGGTACATTAGTATTCAACTGGGTATAGGAGGGCTTCAGCCTTTTGATGCTACCTATGTGGCTACCAGGAAATATGGCGACTGTAAAGCGCTTTCCAATTATATGTATTCGCTTTTAAAAGAAGCCGGCATAAAATCTAATTATACATTGGTAAAGGCAGGTAACGGAAAAAACTATTTTCGTGAGGATTTCCCAAGCGATCAGTTTAATCATATCATTTTATGTGTTCCATTGCAGAAGGATACCGTGTGGCTGGAATGCACCAGTCAAACAACACCTGCAGGGTATTTGAGCGGCTTTACTTCAGACAGGCCGGTATTGCTGGTAGATGAAGATGGAGGGAAATTGGTAAAAACACCACGGTATGGTATGGCACAAAATACACAGGTAAGAAAGGCGTCCGGTCAAATAAATAATGAAGGGCTGCTAACCGTAAAAATCAACACCCGTTACAGAGCCATGCAACAGGATGATCTGCATTTTTTGGTAAATGGTTATTCGCATGAAAAGCAATTGGAATACCTGAAAAGGGGAATTGATCTGCCGCACTATGATGTAGTGAAGTTTGAGTATAAAGAAACGAAATCAGAACTTCCTGTAATAAATGAAATACTGGATTTAACCGCATTGAATTACGCATCTATAACCGGCAAGCGTTTGTTCATTACCCCTAATATCATCAGCCGTTTTTCATCTAAATTAAAAGCAGATGAAACACGGAAATACCCCATTTCGCTTCAGTTTGAATATCATGATATTGATACGGCAATTATAGATATTCCGGCAGGATACCGCATAGAAGCCATGCCTGCTGCAGTAAAAATAGAAAGCAAATTTGGAAAGTACAGTGCTTCTGTAGATGTTCAGCCTGATCAGATCATATATTACAGGAATATCGAAAAATTCAGTGGCCAGTTTCCCCCATCTGATTATAATGAACTGGTGAAGTTTTATGATCAACTGTATAAGGCCGACAGGAGCAGGGTAGTGCTGGTAAAGAAAGAGCGCTGAGTGGCGTTTGGAAGTTGGTAAGTTTACAGTTTATAGTTAGGGTATGCAGTCTTTCAATACAGGATCGGGTATCGAATGCAATTTGTATTTGAAACGGATGTACGTATATTTTATACCCCCTCATGTCATCCGCCATTTTATCCTGGTGTGTTCTGCTATTTTCAAATTTTCTAATTTCCATATTTTTCAAATTTCTCATATTCCCACATTCCCTTTTGCCTTATCTTTAGCACCCTTAATTTTTGTATAAACGAATAATAACAAAATCATGAGCGTTACTTTAGGCAACCGCGAATATTTTCCCGGTATCAGCAAAATCAAATTTGAAGGTCCCCAATCCGATAACCCGCTTTCCTATAAATGGTATGATGAAAACAGGGTAGTGGCTGGCAAAAGCATGAAAGATCATTTTCGTTTTGCTGTAGCTTACTGGCATACCTTCTGCGGAACCGGCGCCGATCCTTTTGGGCCGGGAACCAAACGTTTTCCCTGGGATGCTAACCAGGATGCCGTTCAGCGTGCAAAAGATAAAATGGATGCTGCTTTTGAATTCATCACCAAATTGGGCGTTCCCTATTATTGTTTTCACGATATAGACCTGGTGGATGAAGGAAATTCCCTACCCGAATATGAAAGCCGCCTGCAGGCGATTGTGGATTACGCAAAAGCCAAGCAGGAGGCCAGCGGCGTAAAGCTTTTGTGGGGCACAGCCAATGTGTTTTCCAATCCCCGCTATATGAACGGCGCTTCTACCAACCCCGATTTTAATGCAGTAGCATATGCCGGAGCACAGGTTAAGAATGCATTGGATGCTACTATCGCTTTAAATGGTGAGAACTATGTGTTTTGGGGTGGAAGGGAAGGCTATATGACACTACTGAATACCAATATGAAAAGGGAGCTGGATCACCTGGCTAATTTTTTAACGATATCCCGCGATTATGCACGTCGCAATGGATTTAAAGGTACTTTTTTTATTGAGCCCAAACCCTGCGAACCTACCAAGCACCAATATGATTATGACAGCGCAACAGTAATTGGGTTTCTTCGGCATTATGGTTTAGACAAAGATTTTAAATTGAATATTGAAGTAAACCATGCCACATTAGCCGGACATACTTTTCAGCACGAGTTGCAGGTAGCAGCCGACAATGGTATGCTGGGCAGTATGGATGCCAACCGTGGTGATTACCAGAACGGGTGGGATACCGATCAGTTTCCCACTAATCTGAATGAATTGGCTGAAACTTTACTTATCATTCTTGAAGCAGGAGGCTTTGCTGGCGGGGGTATCAATTTCGATGCTAAAACCCGCAGGAACTCAACCGACCTGGAAGATATTTTTCATGCACATATTGGCGGTATGGACGCATTTGCCAGGGCGCTGGTTATTGCAGACAATGTGTTGCAAAAATCTCCTTATCAAAAATTCCGTAAAGAGCGCTATGCTTCATTTGACAGTGGCACAGGTAAAAGCTTTGAACAGGGAAAACTGAAATTAGAAGATCTGAGAAATTTTGCCGCAGAAAACGGAGAACCTGAACAATTGAGCGGCAAGCAGGAATGGCTGGAAAATATAATCAACCAATATATCTGAATTAACTGCGCTTAAAATCATCATTTTGACGTAGGTTTGCTGGCTTTTTTAAAAACCAGTGGTATAACATTTTGAATATATCTAACAAACATGAAACTTTCTTCGAGATTACAGAAATTTAATGAGCCGGAAACATTAAAGATGGCAAAATTAGGCCGTGAATTAAGAGCTAAAGGTGTAGATGTGATTGACCTTAGCCTTGGTGAGCCCGATTTTGACACACCCGATCATGTTAAACAGTTTGCTAAAAAAGCGATTGATGACAACTATAGTCATTATACGCCGGTAGCAGGCTATGCCGACCTGCGCGAAGCAGTATGTACCAAATTAAAACGCGATAATAATTTAGACTACAAGCCTGAAAATATTCTGGCATCAACCGGCGCCAAGCAAAGTTTGGCGAATGTAATACTGGCGGTTGTAGATATAGGAGATGAAGTGATCATTCCTACACCCTACTGGGTTACCTATTCGGAACTGGTGCGTCTGGCAGACGGTAAACCGGTGTTCGTTCAGTCGTCTATAGAAAGCAATTACAAAATTACGCCGGAGCAGTTAGAAGCGGCCATTACGCCCAAAACAAAGCTGTTTATGTTTTCTTCACCCTGTAATCCTTCCGGCTCTGTATACAGCAGGGAAGAGTTAAAAGGGCTGGCAGATGTATTTAGTAAACATCCCGATGTACTTATTATTTCGGATGAAATATATGAATACATCAACTATAAAGACAAACATGAAAGTATTGCCCAGTTTGCCGGCATTAAAGACCGCGTTATTATTGTAAACGGTTTGAGTAAGGGATTCGCCATGACGGGCTGGCGCTTAGGGTATATTGCCGCCGACCCGGTTATTGTAAAAGGCTGTGAAAAATTGCAGGGACAAATCACCAGTGCTACCTGCTCCATTACACAGCGGGCGGCTATTGAGGCCCTTACCGGCGACCTGACTGCATCTCACGATATGCTGAAAGCGTTTACAGATCGCCGTAAGCGTATGCTGCAATTACTTAAAGAAATCCCCGGCGTTCAGTGTGCAGTGCCTGATGGTGCTTTTTATGTATTTCCGAAAGTAGATGCTTATTTTGGAAAAAAACACGGAGATGCTGTTATTGCCAATGCCGATGATCTGTGCATGTATTTATTGAATACGGCGCATGTGTCTACGGTAACCGGAACCGCATTTGGCGAACCTACCTGTATCCGTATTTCTTTTGCCAACAGTATGACCAATATTGAAAAAGCGGTGGAACGCATTAAAAAAGCCCTGGCTGCTTTGCAATAAATAGTGAATAGCTTTTGCTAAAATCCATTCATGTGTACAACCACATCATTAAGGCCCTGGTTACAGGGCTTTTTTTATGTTTATACTTTGTATGCAAAGCACATTCAGCTAACTTTGATTCTTCCCCTAAATTTTTAAGTATGAAGAAACTGCATATTTTTCTGTTACTGTTTCTTACGGCCCCCGTATTGTTTGTTACTGCACAGGATACGGTTTATTTTAAAAACGGTTTAATGGCTAGCGGATTGCACCGTTATGGTCGTGAGGCTTTGTATACCGATCTGCTGGCTTATCAGCTATATAATAATACATTGCAGCAACCACGGGAAAGCAGTATAGCAGGTGTTAACGATGAGCAACAGGAAGTTAAATGGGTAGGCGTTAATGCAGACAGCCTGAACAGTTTCAGAATGCCCAGGCAAAATGGTATGAGAAGACAGGGCTTTTTCAATAGCGGGTACCTGTATCTTACCTATACTGCTGATAAAGAAAAAACGGCACTCCTCAACACAAGGGGTGGCAGTAGTGTATATGTAAACGGAGAACCTCATACCGGCGACCCGTACGCTTCGGGCTGGTTGTATATTCCAATACAATTAAAAAAAGGACTGAATGAATTTTATATCAGATCGGGCTTTCGAACAACAGCCAGCCTCATCTTTCCTGTAAAATCAGTTGGTTTAAATACCGAAGACCCTACTTTGCCTGTTGTTGTTTTACAAAACAATAATGCATCGCTGCAGGGTGCAGTGGTTGTAATTAACAGTTCTTCAAAACCAGTCCGCAATTTAAAAATAAAAAGCAGTATTGCAGGCAATGAAACGGTTACCGCTTTACCTGTTGTACCGGCAATGAGCACACGCAAAGTTGCCTTTTCGTTTAATGCAACCCAGGTTATACAAAAGGGAAAGCAGGAGATGAAGCTGGTGCTCACAAACGGTAATAAAACGCTGGATGAAAAGGATATATTTATTGAAGCGGTGGAACAGGGTGAACCGTACAGCAATACCTTTGTAAGCGCTATTGACGGAAGCCTTCAATATTATGCAGTAACACCTCAATCGGGCTCAAATACTACAAACGCGGCATTGTTTCTTTCGGTGCATGGCGCAGGGGTGGAGGCCATTGGACAGGCCCGGGCCTATAAGTCAAAAGACTGGGGCACGCTCGTGGCTGCAACCAACCGCAGGCCGCGCGGATTTAACTGGGAAGACTGGGGACGATTAGACGCGATGGAAGTATTGAATATTGCTAAGAAAAAATTTAACCCCGACCCCCAACGCATATACCTTACTGGTCATTCGATGGGCGGACACGGCACCTGGTTTTTGGGCGCTACCTACCCCGAATTGTGGGCTGCTATAGCACCTTGTGCAGGATATCCAACCCTTAAAGAGTATGGTTCACATGATGGTAAGATCCCAGATAGCACCAACTCGCTTACAGAAAAAATATTATTGCAGGCCGGTAACCAAAGCGATGTGATAAAGCTGGCCGAAAATTACAGGCCATTGGGGGTTTATATTTTTCATGGCGACTCCGACCGGGTAGTTTCGGTAAACTATGCACGGCAAATGAAAAAAGTGTTAGCCGATTTTCACCCGGATTTCGCTTATAAAGAATATCCCGGGGGGAGCCATTGGTTCAGCAATGAGAGTGTGGATTGGCCTCCTTTATTCAATTTCTTTAAATCGCACACTATCTTGCCGGACAGTGCCGTAAATACGATTGATTTCAAAACTTCAAGTCCCGGTATATCTTCTTCTTATCGCTGGGCAGCCATACAACAACAAATTGCTCCTTTGCAATTCAGCCGTATACAATTGAACAGAAATATAGCTGCCAAAACCATAACCGGTTCCACCGAAAATGTTCAGACGATGAAACTGGCGGTTGGGCAATTTGGAAAAGGAGCATCCATCACCATAACATTGGATAGCTTGGCGTCGCTACACTATTCCATTAACAGCGCTGAAGATAGCATCTGGCTAAAAAAGCAAAACGATCAATGGCAAATTGCGGCAGCACCCGGTGCTGAACAAAAAGGGCCGCAACGCTATGGCACGTTCAAAGAATCATTCAATCATAACATGGTTTTTGTGTACGGCACAAAAGGCAATAAAGCCGAAAACGAATGGGCGTTTAATAAGGCCCGTTATGATGCGGAGACCTGGTATTACAGGGGCAATGGGGCAGTAGACATCATTCAGGATAAAGAATATAATACAAGCGAATATGCAGGCCGCAATGTGATCATATATGGAAATGCCAGTACCAATTCGGCCTGGAGCCTGTTACTGAACGATTCACCTGTGCAGGTAAGCCGTAACCATGTGAGCGCCGGAGCCAATGCATGGAGTGGTGATGACCTGGCTGTATATTTCACCCGGCCCATTAAAAATTCACCGATGAACGCTGTAGGCGTTGTTGCAGGCACCGGCTTAAAAGGTATGAATGCCGCCAATGCCAACCAGTATTTTGCCGGAGGCAGCGGTTTCCCTGATTATATGATCTTTCGCTTAGATATGCTGCGCGATGGGAGCCAGGCTATTGAACTGGCAGGCTTTTTTGATAACAACTGGCAAATGGATGTAAAGAACCAGGCCGGCGGCAAATAGCGAGGCGAAAGTAAGTGAATAGGCAATTGGCGATGGTGAATTACACCGCTCACTATTCATTATTCACCACTTTCTCACGTTTCACGTTTGACACAGCACTAATTTTTAACAACTTCCCTGATATTCAAATAAGTAATAACTGCCCTTATCTCACCATGTGAAAAAGCATCTCCGAGTTTTTCTTTAACGGGCGATGTGGCAAAACCTGATCCCGTTTCTTCAATGGCCTTGCAGATGGGTTCTATCTTTTCTTCGGGAACAATATCCGTTATTTTAATTTCTCCTGTTGGAATAAAATACGCCAGATGTCCTTCAATGGTACTGGTAGCCAGTTCCCTCAGTTTCGCAATTTCAGCTATGCTTTTCCCTTCCCTGAACAATTCAAGGCTCATACGCTGGGTATCGCCCTTTTTAGCTTTTCCGGTAATAATGGTTTCTGCTGCGGGTATTGTTTCATCAATGGCTGCCGGGCCTTTTTGCGTTTCTGTTAATTGTAACAAATCAGATAATTGCGTTCCTTTCATTAAGCCTTCCGATAGCTGAACAGCCTGTGTGATCTGCTGTATTTTCCTGGTAATATCCAGTTCCAGGTTGCGCAATTCCTTCAGGTATTTTTTTACTTTCTTTTTAACCTTTATCTCATTGGCATGCTGTTTCAGGGAAGCCAGCATTTCATCTAATAGTCTAGCAAAGTAGGTATAGGCTGCGGCTATACGTTCATTTAGTTTGACGAATCCATTTTGTTCAGCTTCGGTGATCAATATCGTCAATTGCTTATTGAATTTTTCACTTACTTCTGTTTGAGACTGTACCGATGCTAATAAATTTTGTGCCCATTGTATGGCGGTGTTCTTTTCGGGAATCTGGCGATGCTCATAATTTTCATAATGCGTAGCGATGCTTTCCGAGAGTTTTATAAAATTGAAAGCCCGGGCCAATGAAAGCGTGATAAATCTTTTTTGTTCCTGCTGCAATTGCTCTTCTGCTTCATCATCGCCCATTTCGGTTTGGGCAAATGTTATTATCCGTGGATCGGTATTAATGCATTGGGGATGTATTCTTGAATAGAGTACCAGTCCGTTGAGGGAAGTAAGCCTGCTCAGCGCTACGTATACCTGCCCGGGTGCAAAGGATGCGCCTGCATCAATGATCGCTTTTGTAAATGTAAGTCCCTGGCTTTTATGAATGGTAATTGCCCATGCCAACCGGATAGGATATTGTATAAAAGCGCCTAATTCTTCTTCTTCAATATTGTCTTTTTCTTTGTTGTAATTATAGCGGATGTTTTTCCAGGTTTCTTTTTCAAGCAATAATTCACTATCGTCATCCGGGAACTTTACATAAATCTTGTCCTTGCTGATGCGGCTTATCATACCAATCTTTCCATTGTAAAATCTCCTGATCTCACCTTTGTCGTTTTTGGTAAACATGATTTGGGCTCCGGGTTTCAGCTTCAGTATTTTTTCTGCAGGAAGTGCCCTTTCATTGAAGTCGCCTGTTAATTCCCCCTCAAAGGCAGATGGTTTTCCGGGAAGCTTTTCCAGTTCCTGCCTGTTGATCTGGTCGGCGCGGGCATTGTGCGTGGTAAGCACGATAAAATTTTCCTCCCTGGGCGGTTCAAAGCCTGGCTTATAATATTGATGCAAACGTTCGAGATCGGCAGCCGTAGTATTGTTGTTCCGGACATTATTTAATATCTGTATAAAATCCGCTTCATTCTGACGGTATATTTTTTTCAGTTCCAGGTATACAGGCGGGCTTTGTTGTAAAGCCAGCGCATCGAAAAAGAACGGGCTTTTGTAAACAGATTGTAATATTTCCCACTCCGCGTTATTGATTACCGGCGGCAATTGAAACAGATCGCCGATATACAATACCTGCACGCCGCCAAAAGGCACTAAAAGCTGGCGGCGAAAGTGCCGCAGTATAGTATCTATGGCATCTAAGGTATCGGCACGCATCATGCTTACTTCATCTATCACCAGTAATTCCAGCTCCTGCAGCAATTCCCGTTTACTGCTGTTCAACTTTAAATTTCTGAACAGGGTATGTTCATTGGTAACCTGCGTTTCATTTACAGATGAATGATGCGTGGGCAGATAGGGTCCAAAAGGCAGTTGAAAGAAAGAATGAAGGGTGGTGCCGCCGGCGTTTATGGCGGCAACACCGGTTGGTGCTACCACAGCCATTTTCTTAAAACAGTTTTCGCGTATATAACGCAGGAAAGTGGTTTTGCCTGTGCCTGCTTTACCGGTTAAAAAAATATGCCTGTTGGTTTGATTTACAAACTGCAGCGCCCGCTGAAAATGTACATTAGATGTATCGAAAGAGGTCATGTTTTCCAAAGGTAAAAGCTATTAGGTTATAATAATTGGCGTTAGCAAACAAAGTCTTAATATACTCATATCCTGTTATAAATGCAAGTAAAATATTTTCATTTTTGATAATGAGTATAAAAGAAATGCTGATCCATAGTCAGCACTTCAGCAGCAAACGCAGTATAATTTGTAGTACAAGACCTACAGGTCTTTTATTATAAATAGTACACAACAAACATATAAAGTACTATTTTTTATCGCCCCGTTATGCATTTTCTTTGTACCATCATTGATCAATAAGAACCTAATCCCGTAAGCCCTGGACTTCCCTTTTCCTTGTTAAAGTATAAAGTATAAAGCTGTTGCAACCGAAAGAAAAAGTATTAAACCTGAAACCACAACCTGAGAAACAACCCTGAACCCTCACCAGAAGATGGAAATTTTACCCTTGAGTAAATAGTCCCATAACCTCATCCCTGACCCCCTGGAAATAATTTCCGTTTTCTGGTGTTTTTTATCTTCTTTTTTTATAAGCAAATTCCTGTAGTGCGGGATATGTGCGCGGGCTCAATATCTTCCTCTTTCAGCCTTTTCCAAAGCTGTATCATCGCTATTTTACTTTCCCCGCTTCACCTGCTATGAACAGGTATCAGTTAACCTGAACCCTGAGACCTGGAACCTGGAACCTGGAACCTGAAACCTGGAATCTGCACCACATCCATTCCTTTTGTATATTTAGAAGATATAAACTTGCCGCTATGAATAAAAAGGTTATTTTCTGGAGTATTGTAGTAGCACTTGGAGGTTTTCTGTTCGGATTTGACACGGCTGTTATTTCGGGAGCAGAACAGGCTATTCAGCAATATTGGGCGCTTTCAACTTTTGAACACGGACTTACCGTTTCCATTGCGTTAATAGGCACTATACTCGGTGCATTAACCGGAAGTATACCTTCGGAAAAACTGGGTCGTAAAAAAACACTCATTATTATTGCAGTCATTTACCTCCTGGCTTCAGTGGGTACCGCTCTTGCCACCAACTGGTATATTTTTCTATTTTTCCGCTTCCTTGGTGGTATCGGTGTTGGCGCTTCGTCTGTTACAGCCCCTGTTTATATTTCTGAAATATCGCCGGCTAAGTCGCGCGGACGATTAGTGGCATTGTTCCAGTTTAATATTGTATTTGGTATACTGCTTTCTTATTTGTCCAACTATCTTATTGGCCAGGATAGTGAACATTCATGGCGGTTAATGCTGGGTGTGCAGGTAATTCCTTCCGTTCTTTTTCTTATCCTTCTGAAATATGTACCCGAAAGCCCAAGATGGCTGATCGTAAAAAAGGGGAGGGTAGAAGAAGCAACAGCCGTTCTTAAAATTGTAAACCCGCAGGATTACGCTACCGAAGTAAATGATATCAAAGAGGATATGGCCAATCACAATGAGAAAAGATCTGATATTTTATTTACCCGCAGAAACAGGTTCCCCGTTTTTTTAGCGATTGTTTTTGCAGTATTTAACCAGGTGTCGGGTATTAATGCTATCATATATTATGCGCCCCGCATTTTTGAAATGACTGGGCTCGGTAAGGAATCTTCTTTGCTGTCGAGTGTTGGCATTGGCGCCGTTAATTTTTTATTTACGTTGCTTGCCATTAATTTTATTGACCGCTTTGGAAGAAGAACATTAATGCTTATTGGTTCCGTTGGATTAATAATAACGCTTGGACTGGTATCGCGTGCATTTTACCTCAACGATTTTGGCGGATTTTCGGTAACGATCCTGCTGCTGGTATACATTGCATTTTTTGCTTTTTCGCAGGGGGCCGTTATATGGGTATTTATTTCAGAAATATTTCCTAACCAGGTGAGGGCAAAGGGACAAACGCTTGGTAGTCTTACACATTGGGTAATGGCGGCCATCATTGCATTTATATTTCCCATGCTTACCGAAAATATAGGGGGCGGGCATACTTTTCTTTTCTTCTGCATTATGATGGTGCTGCAACTACTATTTGTATGGAAGATCATGCCCGAAACAAAGGGTAAATCGCTGGAACAGTTAGAACACACATTGGTGATGCATTAGTGTCAAACGTGAAACCTGCCAGCTGGCAGGCTGGTGTGAGAGGTCTGAATCATAGTGAAAGGTGAAACGAAAAAGGTGAGGGGTGAATGGTTTTACGATTATCATCTATCGTCTCGCGAGGGTAGCGCTGAATTCACTATTGTCCCCGTCCGAGCGGCGTTCAGCCCGCCTGAATGCCAGCGCCCGTCCGACTGGTGTCATCCGGGCAGGCATTGCCTGTTCACTTCCTCATACTATATATAGATATTAAACGTTTTAATATGGTATAACACCCATGTTATGCATAAATCCAATAGTATGAAAAATACAGTGTTCTATATTTTAATTTCTGTTAGTTTATATTCCTGTGCATCAACAGAGCTGGTGCGCTTAAGCGTGCTTGAACCGGCTCCTGTAACGCTTCCCGGTCATATAAAAAACATTGGCGTAATAAACAGGAGCGAGGTGGCTGAACAGAATAAGGTGGTTGAAGTGGTAGATAAAATTTTTTCGCTGGAAGGACGTGACCTGGATAAAGAAGGCGCGCAGGCGAGTATAGCCGGTTTGGAAAATGAGCTGATAAAGAATAACAGGTTTACCGGGGTAAAAACAATTGACGATGCCAGGCTTAAAAGCCCGGTTCCCGGTGTTTTTCCGTCACCGCTAACATGGGATATTGTGGAAAAAATATGCAAAGAAAATAATACGGATGCCCTTTTTGCACTGGAATTGTTCGACACCGATTCTAAAATAAGTTATGCGGCCAACCCTGTTACCATTAACACACCATTGGGCAAAGTGCCCGGCGTTGAGCACCGGGCTACAATGCTTACTACGGTAAAAGCGGGCTGGCGCATATATGATCCTGTTGAAAGAAATATTTTAGATGAATTTCCAGTGGCAGGTAAAATGGTATTCACCGGAAAAGGAATTAACCCGGTGAAAGCAGCTGGCGCATTAATCGGCCGAAAAGAAGCGTTGAAGCAGGTGAGCAATAAAGCCGGGCAGGATTATGCTTTCCGGATTATTCCTTACTGGTTGAGGGTATCAAGAGATTATTATGTAAGAGGAACGGATAATTTCAGAATGGCGCGGCGTAAGGCCCAAACGGGTAACTGGGATGATGCCGCGGCGATATGGGAAAAAGAAACCACCAGCGATAAAAGTAAAGTAGCCGGAAGAGCCTGTTACAATATGGCTATTATTAATGAAATTAATGGCAACCTTGACGGGGCTATAAAATGGGCGCAAAAGGCCTATGAGAATTATAATAATAAACTGGCGTTGCGCTATGTAAAAATTCTTGAGAACAGGAAGATAAATAATGCCATTCTGGAAGACCAGGAAGCGATAAGCGCCAGGTAAAATACAATCGTCTTTTTGGTATTGTTTCAGACCACTCACAAATCAATGATATAGCAATCACACAATACTACCGGTCATTGGTATTATAACCGCATGTTAAAGATTTGCTCATTAGTGCTTACCTTCGCGTCTTTAAAATTTATAATGCTGAATTTTTTTCATCTATTTTGATGCTATCTGTATCATCCTCAGCGGATAGTAAAAAGACAAATATTAAATGATCAAAAGTAAAATTTTAAGCAAGGGCATACCTGTTTCCATTTCATTGAATCCAACCATAGAAGCAGAGATTGATCAGCCGCTGGTAGCCCAGGACAAAAAAAGATTATTAACCATTTCTGTATTGGCTGTTCTGGTTGCCCTCTGCATCAGTATTATTGCCAAACTGCTTGTTCATCTTATTGATTTAATCACCAACGTGGCTTTTTATGGAAGTTTTTCCACAGTGCATTCCACGCCGGTTAATCACACGGTTGGCCTATTTGTAATTGCAGTTCCGGTAATAGGCGGGGTAATAGTGGGATTAATGGCGCTGTATGGTTCGAAAGCAATACGAGGGCATGGCATTCCGGAGGCCATGGAGCAAATATTAACCAATCAAAGTAAAATAAAACCAACCATTACCTATTTGAAACCGCTGTCATCGGCAGTATCCATTGGTACCGGTGGCCCCTTCGGAGCAGAAGGCCCAATTATAGCTACCGGTGGAGCTTTGGGTTCTACACTCGGGCAACTGATGAAGATTACCCACAATGAAAGAAAAATATTACTGGCGGCTGGGGCCACAGCAGGTATGTCGGCGATTTTTGGAAGCCCTATTGCTGCTATTTTCCTGGCCGTAGAATTGTTATTGTTTGAATTTTCGCCACGTTCTATCATTCCCGTAGCACTGGCATGTATTACCGGTGCAGCAGGGCACCACCTGTTATTTGGATCCGATCCGGTATTTGCTATTAAACATGTTATAGCAACTCCTTCCAACACTGCACTGGCTGCTTATAGCGGCATGGGTATTGTTATTGGAGTATTATCGGTTTTGGTTACCAAGATCGTTTATTATATCGAGGATGGATTTGAGAAATTACCTGTTCACTGGATGTGGTGGCCCGCCATTGGCGGATTGGCAGTTGGTATTATAGGTTATTTCTCTCCGGCAACACTGGGTGTGGGATATGAAAACATAACGAATATCCTATCCGGGGAGCTTACCATTCAATTTGTATTGTCGTTGTGCCTCCTCAAATTTTTATCATGGGCAATCGCTTTGGGCAGTGGTACATCGGGTGGCACATTGGCGCCGTTACTTACAATAGGTGGTGCTACAGGCGTTTTGCTGGGGAGCGTTATTATTTATTTTTTTCCGCAAAGTGGCGTTACTATTCCGTTGGCAGCGTTAGTGGGTATGTCGGCTATGTTTGCCGGCGCATCCAGGGCCCTGCTCACTTCCATTATTTTTGCATTGGAAACTACAGCAAAATCCAATGCATTATTGCCATTGCTGGCAGCCTGCGCCGCTTCGTATTTTGTTTCCTTCTTTATAATGGAGAATACCATAATGACGGAAAAAATTGCACGCAGAGGCGTTAAAACCCCGCATTCGTATGAACCTGATATCCTGGAAAAAATTTCCGTGGAACAGGTTATCAAAGAAAACGGTGTGGTGCTGAGTGAAGATAACACGGTTAAAGAAGTAAAGGAATGGCTCAGTAAAGAGCCGGATTACAACAGCAACTATTTCATTATTTCCAGTAATGAAGGTGAATATAAAGGGATACTGAGTTCTTCTACCATATTCAGTAATCTTCAAAGCGATGACAGCAGGGTGGGATCGCTTATTAAACGCAAAAATATTTCTGTTGGTATTGGCAGCAGCCTGCGTACGGCGGTAGAGATTATGGCAAAAGAAAATACAGACGTATTGCCGGTAGTATCAAAAGAAAACAACAATAGTATTATCGGCATCCTCTCTTACAGGGAAATTATTGCTTCGTACAAAAAAAATATGGACGAACATGTAAAAAAGCACCCCGACATCTCTTTAAAAAGGAGAGGGCTGAAAATATTACTGCGTGGACAAAAGCTGATGACTTCGATCAAGATAAAAGACAAATAGGCTGCCATATGTCTTATCAAGTAACAAATCCCCGCGCCTTTTGGTTTCCGGGACCATGGATTGGCGGAATTACCATGATCCTTGCGCCCTTATTGCTGCTTACCGGGGTACTGCTCCGGATACGGTATAACTTTTTCTTTCCCGACCAGTTACAGGCATATAAGGAAAATCCATCGCTGATGTTTTGGGCGTATAGTTTTTTCCTGGCCGGAAATATTCTTCTTTGGCCTGCGGTTATAACGCTGGTTCAGTTAATTGGAAATAAAAAGCCGGGTTGGGCAACCTGGGGTGGCATTTTTGTTGTGTTTGGGCTGTTTGCCAGGACCTTTCATGCCGGCGCCGATCATCTTGCTTTTCAATTGGTGAATGTGCAGGGAATTGAAACGGCAACAAAGGCTGTGGCAGATGCTTATGGGGCGCCACATATTATCTCCACGCTTTCCCTGCTTATTCTTACAGGATGGACAATACTTGCCATCGGCGCTTATCTTTCCGGAATACTTAATATATGGTGTTCTGTTGCGCTTGCTCTGATGTCGGCATTGATGATGGGTGTGCTGAAAGGAAGTTCAGTTGTTTCTGTTATAGCCACCGCAGGGCTTTGCATCGCGTTTGTGCCGGCGGGCATAAAGTTGCTGAAAGAATTGCCAGCACCGGGTTATAGGGCCATTGCAGGGTGGGCGGTTTTTATTATAGTATTTGTGGTATTGCTTTTTATTATAGGGCGCGCAGGGTAGTGTTAAGTGAGGCAAATATGGTTGTATGTTAGTGTGAGTAGTGAATAGTGAATGATTTCACGATTATCGTTTATCATTTCACGTGGTGAGACGTGAGATGTGAATGGCACAGCTTTCAGATTCTGGACTATTAATGAAAGAATCTTCTCATAGCTGAAAGCCCTCCGGCTTCGAGCTTCCTTTACTGCTGTTCGTATTTTAAAAAAAATCCGTAATTTCATCATTCCAACTCACCAAACAAAAGGAGGTATTCATGAAATCTGCAGAATATTCATGGAAGCCTTCGGTTAGTATCGCCTAACCGGGCTTATTCCATAAAAATATCTGAGGCGAAAGCCGGAAGCCACCCGTTAAACCTGGTGGCTTTTTTATGCATATCATCGGTCACGGTTAAAAGTCGCTCCAGTGCAATTGCCGTAAAAGACATAGCAGGCACACATCAGTAATTATAAAATATTTTTTACGAAAAGCAATTTTAAAGCAACAATGACATCTGTATATCACCAATGTTCAGTAATATTATGAATTGAATAACCGGACATCTGAACTAAATCCATTGTATAAAAATTGTAAGCATTATGAAATCGAAATGCATTTTTGCTGTAAAGAGAAGAAACCTGTTCCGATTATTTTTATCCCTGCAAATGATTGTATGGATATTGCTTTATAGTGCCGGTTTGTCTGCACAGGAGTCATCTGTTAAGGCTGTTTCTCTGTTTGATGGCAAAACCCTTACCGGCTGGAAAACCGTTGACCCTGCTCATCAGCAGCTTTGGTATGTTAAAGACAGTGTGATGATGTGTGGCGATGGCATCAATAAAATACCCTCAAACACCTACCTCCATACCGAAAAGGAATATGGTGATTTTGAATTCCGTTGCCTGTTTCGTTTATCAGGCGATGAAAAGACGGGTATGATCAATAGCGGCATTCAATATCGCTCAAAAATAATTAACGGGGAAATCGTGGGTTACCAGGCCGATATTGGTAATGGTTACTGGGGAGATATCTATGATGAGCATCGCCGCGGTAAACTGGTTGGCGGAGATCTGAGCATTTTGCGGCGCCTGTTAAAGCCCGATGGCTGGAACAGTTATATCATAAGGGTTAAAGGCAATAATCATGAGCTTTACATTAACGGCGTTAAAACCTGCGAATACACGGAGAAGGATCCCAAAATTCCCTCTAAAGGTGTGATTGCCGTTCAAATACACAGCGGAGGCGCTGGTATTGTTGAGTTTCGCGATCTTACGATTACTGAATGGTAAGTATGATTTGAAAGAAGTGAACAGGCAGTAGTGAATGGTGAATTCACTATTCACACTTCTCACACCTGCCGGCTGCAGGTTTCACGTTTGACACAGCAATAGTTGCTATAACAGAAGAGCACCACATAACCCTGATCTTTTATTATTTACAATTTTCAACACATGAAATTTCCCGGTATCTTCCTTGTATTTACAAGTCTGTTTTTTATTTCAGCACCACCATCAGAAAGAACGCAAAATATTCCGCCCGACCGGATCAATACACCCGAAGAAGAACTGGCAGGCTTTAGCGTGCCTGAAGGTTTTGTGGTAGAGTTGGTAGCCAGTGAAAGAGATGGTATTGTTAACCCGATTGACCTCACATTTGATGACGCCGGAAGATTGTGGACGCAAACAGCAAGAATGTATCCGCTTGATCCGGTTGCAGATATTCAGTGGAATGAATTATTAAAGCTGATGGATGATCCTGAGGCGCAGCGCAATCATCCGGGCTTTAAACGCATACTTGACCTGTACCAGGGTAAAACAAAAGGCACAGACCAGGTACTCGTGCTTTCCGGGTTATATGGTAACGGACCCGTAACAACGGAGGTTTGGGCCGATGGACTTACGATCCCAATGAGCATACTGCCTTATAAAGACGGAGCTTATGTAGCACAGGGATCGGAACTTTTTTTCCTGCGCGACAGTGATAACGATGGTAAAGCCGATGAGCGCATACCATTGCTAACGGGGTTTGGCTTTACCGATACACATACCATGGCGCATGTGCTGATGAGGGCGCCGGGCAATTGGATCAATTTCAGCCATGGAGCGCTCAATAAGGGAGAAGTGTCTTCCTTAGTGAGTGATGTAAAACTGAGAATGGATTACAGTAAGATCGCCCGCTTTTCAATGGATGCCAAAAAGATGGAACTGGTGAATGCCGGTTTGAATAATATATGGGGCTATCAGCTCAGGAACAATGGTCAATGGTACGGTTGCGAAGCCAATGACCTGGGTTATTCTATTGTTCCTATGGAACCGGGCACTGGATTTCCCGGCATTGGAAACGAGCGGTTGCGTACCTATCAGCCATGGATGCCCGAACTGCACGAATTTCGGGTAGGCGGTACCGGTATATCCGGGCTGGCTTTCCCCGATGACCTTTCGGGATCGTTCCCCGCTGAATGGAAGAATGTGGCTTTTTTGGCCAACCCCATTACCAGCACGGTTAACGCTGTTCAAATTACCCGTAATGTGGATGGAACTGTAAGTGCAAAACATTTGCCCGACCTGCTTACTTCCAAAGACAAATGGTTCCGCCCGGTAAATATGGAGTTTGGCCCCGACGGTTGTTTGTATATAGCCGACTGGTATAATAAGATCATCTCTCATAATGAAATTCCAACCACTCATCCCGACAGGGATAAATCACATGGCCGCATCTGGCGCATCCGCCATAAAAGTCAGCAAACCCGTGCTGTTCCCAATTATTATACTATTAAAACGGAGGATCTGGTCAAAGGATTGCAGTCGCCTTCGCTTTGGGAAAAACGTGCAGCATGGCACCAGATCACCGACAGACCATTGGCGGAAACGCAAAAATTAGAACAGCCGCTTGTACAACTGGCTGCAGATGCGGAACAGGATGAAATTACCCGTATTCACGCGCTATGGTCGCTGGAAGGGATCAAACATTATGACGCTGCATTATTGCAGGCATTGTTGCAAAGTCCATTGGACGATTTGCGCCGTGAGGCCGTGCGCTCTTTAAGCAGCTTTTCACCCGGCACAGTAGTGGTAGCCGCATATTTAAAAAACGTAGTTGAAGACAAAGATCCCATGGTACGTGCACAGGTGCTTCGTACGCTTGATGAATTGGGAGCGGCAGATGAGGCTACCATTGATATACTGGTTCGCGCTTCAAAACCGCCCCTTGAAGGCAATGCCATGGGCGGTGCCTATGAAAGAAATTTTGAACGTTTCCTTGCCCGTAAAGCATTAGAGCAATATCCCAATGAATTACAGGTCTATCTTAATAGTCCCGCTGCGGAAAAAATGAGCGGTGATCATTTGCTTTGGGCTATCCAGGCATTGCCTGCCGGGCAAAAAGAAACCGCTTTCCTGAAAATATGGCCCCGACTGGGTATCAGCAAGCTGGATGAGCCCGGCTTTGTATTTGTTGCGGGCATGCTGAACAATAAAACCATTTTTGAAACTGTAGAACCAGTTATTCATAATGAAGATAATGCCGCTTTATACACTGGTTTTGCTTTACAAAACCAGTCACAATTACAATCGCCGGAACTGGCTGTTATGCTCCGGGAGCCGGTAGCTAAATTATTGCGCAGTCGTTCAGAAACGGATGTTAACCTGGCGCTGGATGCCGTTGATCGTTTTAATATTGAACAGGTACGGGATGCCGTTATTGTCCGGATCAATGATCAATCGTCTGAAAAAACAGTACAATCAGCATTAAAGGCATTAGAAAACAATCCAACGCTCAACAAAGATATTTTTGCCCGTGCTGTAAGAAATCAAAAGCTCGGTTTTGGTGTCAGAGCCGCGGCACTTGGCAGTTTGGCAAAAGCAAACAAGGCATCAGCACTCAGTGCAGCACAACAATGGGTTCCGAAACTTAACACAGTGCAGAAGAGTGAGCTTGTAAAAGGTTTATCGGCATCGGGGCAAGGGGCAGCATTGCTGATGGACATGTATGAAAAGAAACAACTTGCACTGGCTTCGTTTGATTTACCTTCGGCTGAACGCATCCGCAACAGCAATAAGGAAGACACGCGTGCCATCGCCATTTGGGAAGCCGTAAAAAACAGGTATGAAGCGGAAAGAAAGGCTTTCAGGTCAAAGCTCACCAAATATATGGCTATTGCCGAAAAGAAAGGAGGCGATGCAAAAGCAGGGAAAGTGCTTTTTCAAACCTGCCTGTTGTGTCATAAAGTGGGCAGCGAAGGAAAAAATATCGCACCGGCATTGGATGGTTCGGCAAACCGTGAAAATGAAGCGCTGCTTACCGCTATCCTCGACCCCGATGCAGCGGTGGAATCCAATTACGCTGTTTACCGTGTTACCAAAAAAAATGGCAGCACCATAGAAGGTTATCTTGTCAACAAAAATGACAGGGGCGCTACCATCGCTTTTATGGGTGGTAGCCAGGTTTTTGTTGAGGCCGGTGCTATCCAAAGCCAGGGTTTTTTGGGTGGGCGTTCATTTATGATCAAGGGACTGATTGATCACTATTCCGATAAACAGGTATCGGATCTGCTTGCTTATATACGTACGCTTAAATAAACTTTGATCTTAGCGGTTGATTAAACGACGGCTGGTATTTCTATTTTATAATAAAGGACGTTGCATATCCGTGGGTTTGATCTGCGAATCTGCGGCTAAACATCAGGAATTACATTCCAGACTAAAAAAATAACTATGGTGAGACATTTCGGCGTGTTTAAATTTAAAGCGGGAATCAACGGAGAGCAGATAGATCAGTGCTTTCGTACGATGAAAGATATGGTAGGAAAAATTGAAGGATTACTGGATATGGAATATGGCGAATACAACAGTACTGAAGGATTAAACGAAGATTTTACCCACGGCTTTGTTATGACGTTTGATACATTAGAATCGCGTGACGCCTATCTTCCGCATCCTGTTCATGAAAAGGTAAAGGAATTTGTTGTGCCTAAATTAGAGCGTGTGATCGTATTTGATATTGATGTGCCACAGGTTTAATTGTATTATAATTTCAATTTGTAATAAAGCATGTTGGACAGTAATAAATGTATTTTAATACTGGGTTGTTTTGATACCAAGAGTGAGGATTTTTTGTTTCTGCGTAACTGTATTGTAGCGCAGGGAGAAAAAGTGATAACGATGAATACCGGGGTTATGGGAACAACAAAAGATTTTCCTGTTGATATTGAATCAGACCTGGTAGCGCTGGAAGAAGGTTATTCAATAGCAGCATTGAGGGAAGCGAATGACCGCGGACAAGCAGTAGACATAATGGGCAAAGGAGCAGCGAAGCTTGCGGCCAAATTAGTGGCGCAAAACAAAATTAAAGCAGCGATCGGCATGGGGGGCGGGGGAGGAACATATATAGCGCTTTCTGCTATGCAGGAAATCCCATTAGGCATACCCAAACTTTGCTTAAGTACACTGGCTGCAAAAGATCTGTCAAGGCAAATGGGAAGCAAGGATATTACTTTAATGCCTTCCATTGTTGATGTGGCAGGATTGAATAGTATCAGCAGGCTTTTAATCAGGAGGGCAGCAGCGGCAATTTGTGCTATGTCGGAAATAACAGAAGAAAAAGAGGATACAATTGCAGGTACCATTGCGATCAGCATGTTTGGCAATACATCAGCCTGTGTAAACCAGTGCAGCGAGCTGCTGCGAAAGCAGGGCTATGAAGTACTGGCTTTTCATGCCAATGGTGTTGGAGGTAAAACAATGGAATCGCTCATCCGCGAAGGTTGTTTTGATGCCGTTTTAGACGTTACCACTACCGAGCTGGCGGATGATTTATGCGGGGGTATCTGCAGTGCTGGGCCTGACAGGCTGAACGCTGCCGCCGACATGGGCATTCCCCAGGTGGTGGTACCCGGCTGTTTGGATATGGTGAATTTTGCGCAGCCAGATACCCTTCCGGCACAATACCAATCACGGGAATTGTATAACTGGGCGCCGGATGTAACCTTAATGCGGACGAATAAAGAGGAGAATAAAATACTGGGTGAAAGGCTGGCGCAGAAAATCAACCGTTCGCCTGCACCGGTAACAGTGGTATTGCCGGCAAAAGGGATATCCCAGGTAGATGCGGAAGGAGGAATTTTTTACCGCCCGGAAATTAACCGGGTTTTGTTTGATGCCATAAAAGAAAATACCAAAGCAACGATAGCTGTTATTGAAGCAGATGCACATATCAATGACCGGGAATTTTCGGCTATGCTGGTGAGTGCGTTGTTAAGTGTGATGAAAAAGCGGCAGGAGTAGTTCCATGTTGTTTACTCTATTTGTGAAAAAAACACACATAGGAACAGTAGGAACAGAGGCGCACATTAGTATCGCCACGGTTCGTGTCTCACGAACCGGAATTCCGAAAGTAAAAACATAAATCCCAGCCCTGATTCGTGTCTTCACGAACCAGGATTCCGATGTTGAAGAAAAGTGAAAACACATATAACTCAAACAGATAATTATGGCAAATCCATGGACAGGAAAAGGAAACCCTTATACAAAACAGGAAGTGAGGGAAAGGTTACAAAAAACGGTTGATCAAAACAAAGCCATCATTGCCGCAGGGGCTGGCACTGGCATTAGCGCTAAATTTATTGAGAAGGGTGGTGCAGATCTGATCATTATATATAACTCAGGCAGGTTTCGTATGGCCGGGCATGGTTCTACAGCAGGGTTAATGGCTTATGGTGATGCGAATGCTGAAGCGATGAATATCGGTGAGTTTGAAGTATTGCCAGTGGTGGAAGAAATTCCCGTGATTTGCGGTGTGCATGGTTCCGATCCCCGCCGCAGGATGTGGCATCACTTATTAAAAGTGAAGGAAATGGGCTTTTCGGGCGTCAATAATTTTCCTACGCATTGTATTGTTGACGGGCATTTCAGGCAGGTTTTGGAAGAAACGGGGATGGGTTTTGATAAAGAAGTGGAAATGGTGAGGCTTGCTGCTAAAATGGATTTGTTTTCTATTGTGTACGTCGCTAAAGCGGAAGAAGCCATGCAGATGGCGGAAGCAGGGGCTGATGCTATCATTTCGCATGTAGGTACTACCGTAGGCGGATCGGTAGGCGTTACAGGTGCTTCCTGTACAATGGATGATGCCATAGAACGCACCCGTGAAATTATGGAAGCGGGGAAAAAGGTAAATCCCGGTATCTTTTTCCTGGCGCATGGCGGACCTATTAATACACCTGAAGATGTACGTGTAATATTAGATAAAACCGATGTACACGGCTTTGTTGGCGCTTCCTCACTGGAACGGATGGGGGTTGAAAGATCCTTAACTGACCTGACGCGGAGATTCAAGTCGCTTACTTTACAAAATAAAAAATAAAAGGCGAATTATAGTGGTTACATGAGGGAGTTCGTGAATACACAAATCAAAGCACGTATCTATATGACAGAATAATCATGGCAGAAAAATTGATCATTACAGTACTTGTCTTTCTCTCCGTTTTCATTCCTTTTAAAGCGATTAAGGCACAACAGCCCGTTACCACGAAGCCAAATGTTATTGTCATTATTACCGATGATCAGCATTACCGTACCATTCGGGCATTGGGCAACAAGGAGATCATAACACCCAATATGGATAAACTGGTAAAAGGAGGCACGGCGTTTACCCAGGCCCATATCCAGGGAGGTTTAAGCGGAGCCATTTGCTGCCCAAGCCGAGCCATGCTACTAACCAGTAAAAATCTTTTTAGTCTTCATGAAGATGGACAATACATTCCGGTATCGGATATTACTTTCCCGGAACTGTTCCGGAGTAATGGATATATTACTTTTGAAACCGGCAAATGGCACCAGGATAAAGGCTCTTTTAACCGGTCGTTCGCTCTCGGCGATAATATTTTCTTTGGTGGTATGCATCCGCCCGCAACGGGAGGGCAATACAGGCCGAGGTTAAACCATTACGATAGGAACGGTTTATACAATAATCCGTTTTGGGGAGATCAGTTCTCCTCCGTTTATTTTGCAGACGCTGCAATTAGCTTCTTAAAGAAACAACAGCACAATCCGCAGCCATTCCTGATGTATGTGGCATTTACCTCACCCCATGATCCGCGTACAGCTCCTTCATGGTATGGACATCATTATCGCATGGAAGATGTTTCATTACCCGAGAATTATTTACCGCGGCATCCTTTTGACAATGGTGAATTGCAGATAAGGGATGAAACTCTGCTGCCTTTTCCACGTACGGAGGAAGCAATAAGGAAAGAAATTGCAAGGTACTACAGCATGATCAGTGAAGCGGATGAACAGGTGGGAAGAATTTTAGAAACATTGAAGAAAACAGGAAAAGATAAAAATACCATTGTTGTATTTGCAGGTGATAATGGATTGGCTATGGGGCAACACGGTTTATTGGGAAAGCAAAACCTGTATGATTGTGCTATACGGGTACCATTAATTTTTAAAGGGCCGGGCATACCCGCGGGAAAATTGATAAACAAATATGTATACCTGAATGATATATACCCCACCTTATGTGAATTAGCCGGCATTCCTGTTCCGGACTCTGTTGAAGGAAAGTCAATGATAAGCGCATTTGGCAATGGAAATTTTAATGGAAGAGATCATCTGCTTTTTGCTTACCTGAATTTGCAACGGGCTATCGTGCATCGTGATCTTAAATTGATACGGTACAATGTAAATGGACAATCTTTTGTGCAATTGTTTGACTTAAATACCGATCCGTTCGAAATGCATAATCTCGCGGAAGAAAACCGGTATCGGGCCAAACTCATGTCCATGGACTCCCTGTTGAACAAGACCATGGAAGAAATGGGTGATTTTTGCGACATCAATAAACCCGGATGGGGATATCCACAAAAATGGACCATGTCTGAGGTTAAAAAATTAAATCCTTAGGAACGGACACTCCCTCATTTCGTGGAAACACGAAGTGAGATTCAGGATATGATAAAAGTAGAAACAGCGGGTTTAAAAAACTGGTTAATACTCGTGCATTACTATTTCAAATCTTTTTCAAGCTGGGTTGCTATAGCCTGTAGCAATGCTTTATCTATATTTAATTTTTTACCCTCTTCTTTAAAAACCGCACGATAATTGCCCTCTTCATCGGGTTCAAAAGTTATTGCTTCATTTTCTATAAACACCACAATCCTGTGGCTGTATCCATATACCTGCAGTTCGGCTTCAAATGCTCTTTCTTCCTGTAAGCCGGAAACTGTAAGGATAAATGATTCTGCCATTTTAAAAATGAAATTAATTTAATTTGGTAAGGTGCTGCATTATATTTTTTAGCCCTCTTTTTATCATTCTGGCCTGCATGTTGTTAAGCAAAGGTTGTTACAATGGCTATCGGATGAGTGGAAAATTATCCTCACTATCTACTGCGATGCAACTATTCACCCTTTAATTTCATGTGGTACAGTTTGTGTGATACAGATACAGCTTCATTAAAATCATACATGGTAAAGTATTATTTCATTTAAAAAAAAAGTTATGAAATCCATTCAGTTTACCGATACAAAAACGGGGGAAGAGATACATATTGCGTATTCATCATACGGCAATGGGCAACCGGTAATATTAATTCATGGGTGGCCCCTGAGCCGTGAAATGTGGGAATACCAGCTTGCCGACCTGGTAAATGCCGGTCATCGCGTAATAAAATATGATCGCCGTGGATTTGGTAAAAGCAGTAAGCCATGGAAAGGATATGATTACGACAGCTTAACAGGTGATTTGCATGAGCTGATGGTTAAATTAGATCTGAAAGATGCCATTCTTGTGGGGTTTTCCATGGGCGGAGGAGAAGTGGTGAGATACATTAGTAAGTATGGAGAGGAGCGGATAGCGGGTATTGTACTGATCAGTTCTGTTGTTCCTTTCTTTTTAAAAACGGCCGGTAATACAGAAGGTGTGGATGCAGAGGTATTTGATGAAATGATAAAAGGAATACAAAACGACAGGATGGGTTATCTTGATGAGTTTGGAAAAAAATTCTTTGGTGCGGGTTTTTTAAACAAACCCGTTAGCACGCCATTGTTAAATTATTACCTGCAATTGGGATCCAAAGCTTCGCAACAATCCACCATAGAATGTATAAAAAGTTTTTCCGCCACCGATTTCAGGAATGACGTGGATAAGATATCCGTTCCCACGCTTATTATTCATGGCGACAGTGATAAAATAGTTCCTTTTGAAGTGAGCAGCAAACGTACAGCAGGCATGATTCCTCACGCAGAGCTGGTTGTTTATGACGGCGCACCTCATGGTTTATTTTATACGCACCGGGAGCTTTTAAATAGAGATCTTCTCAATTTCATTAGCGGTAAAAAGCATGAAGAACCCCGGCCGGAAGACATGCCGGTAACATCAGTCTTTTAACGTAATGAAACAATAATCCTAACATTTAAATCATTTATTTATGAAAAATATTGAAGGCAAAAAGGTGGCTATTTTAACTGAAAATGGGTTTGAAGAATCCGAATTAACAAGCCCTAAAAAAGCATTGGAACAGGCAGGGGCTACAGTACATATTATTTCTCCCCGGAAAGAAAAAGTTAAGGGGTGGAAAGACGGCAACTGGAGTATTGAACTTAAGGTGGATAAGCCTTTGGAAAATGCAGACGCTGATGATTATGACGCCCTGGTTATTCCCG
The DNA here is from genome assembly GCF_009192765.1 of Agriterribacter humi. Taxonomy (GTDB): domain Bacteria; phylum Bacteroidota; class Bacteroidia; order Chitinophagales; family Chitinophagaceae; genus Agriterribacter; species Agriterribacter humi. The sequence continues at coordinate 185,031 of NZ_VOHQ01000008.1, forward strand.
GGGGTGTTATCAATCCGGACCTTATGCGGAGAGACAGCAATTGCGTAAACTTTGCAAAATTATTTTTGCAGGCCGGCAAGCCGGTAGCAGCTATTTGTCACGGCCCTCAGTTGTTAATTGAAACGGGCATGCTGAAAGGAAGGAATATGACCTCCTTTCATTCTATAAGCACCGATCTGAAGAATGCAGGTGTGATTTGGGAAGATAAGGAAGTTGTAGTGGACAATGGATTGGTAACCAGCCGCAGCCCTAAGGACCTGGAGGCATTTAATAAAAAGCTGGTAGAAGAAGTTGGGGAAGGCGTGCACAATACAGTGCATTAATCAATCGATGATCGGACGGCAAACCAAGGGGCTCATTTTAATGGGACTTTCGTTGCCCCCAAAATTCTTAGAAAAAAAGCTATTTACACGATCAGAAGTGTTTACTTCAACTATATTTGCATTCTAACCCAATAAATATATACTATCATGAACAAAGGAGAATTAATCGAAAAGATTGCCGCTGACGCAGCCATTACCAAAAAGCAGGCTGGTGCTGCATTGGATTCATTTACTGAAGCAGTGGCAAAGACTTTGAAAAAAGGTAATAAAGTAACGCTTGTAGGATTTGGCACTTTTTCTGTTTCCAAACGTGCTGCCCGTAACGGTCGTAACCCGCAAACAGGCGCTGTTATTAAAATTAAAGCAAAGAAGGTAGCCCGCTTTAAAGCCGGTAAAGAATTGTCGGGGAAAATATAATGATCAGCGATTAGATTTTTTAAGAGGCTGCCACAATCATTGCAGCCTCTTTGCTATTTAAAAATGCAATCGTTCCTTTAGTTTTTTCACAAGGTTAGCCAGCATGAGATCATTTTCCAGAACGTCAAGCGGAATCACCCTGCCGTTGTATTCAGCAAAATATTGAAAACTGTCCCGGTAAGCTTGTTTTGATCCGTTTGCATCGCTGCTGTTATCAATAGTACTGGAAAAAATTTGCGCAATACGGTTCTGCAGAGAAGCCGGATAGCTGCCCAGGTCTTCTTCAGTTGTTACTGCTTTGTTCATAAAACCGCCTGAACGGATGAGCTTCAATTTCATTTTAGCATGTTTTTGCACTTAAACACCTGCATTATTCCACGCGTCACCAATGGCATTGGTAACCTGGTTTCCTTCTCCAAATAACGAAACCGACTTGTTTAGCGTAGCTTCTTTAAACTGGCTGAAACCAGTATTGTAAGGTACCAATGCTTTATCGCACATAGCGGCATACCAAACCCTTCCCACTTTTTCCCATGCATAGCCGCCAACGGCTGTTGCAGCAAGATAAAAAACATGATTGGGAATACCCGAATTAAGATGTACGCCCCCGTTGTCGTAAGGATCATTTGTATACCCGCTCATATGTGAAGGCTGGGGATCGCTTCCGAGCTCGGGGTGGTTTTGATATGCCGTGCCCGGTGCTTTCATCGAACGGATTGCATATTCATCTCCAATTCAAAACATTTTCCCCGATCAGCCAGTCCGAAGTCCCTGCATCCTGGTTCAGCACTTTTTGTTTGATCATTATGCCAAATCCATCGGCAAGCGATTCATTCAATGCTCCGCTCTCGTCCTTGTATTCAAGATTGGTTTCGAACTGCTGAACGCCATGTGTCAATTCATGACCTATAACATCAATATCTGATGTAAACGAAGCAAATATTTTTCCATCACCATCGCCATACACCATTTGCTTTCCGTTCCAGAAAGTATTTTGATAATTTGTTCCGTAATGAATTGTCTGGATTATTTTCATACCGGCATTATCAAGCGAATTCCTTTCAAACAAAGAATAGTAGAATTCCCAGGTATGCCCGCTGCATCCTATGACCTGTTCACCCAATGTTGGCGCAAGAATGAGGCGCAGCTTGTAACCCGGCCTTCTTGTGCCATATTTATGAACTACATTTTAAATCAATTAATCCTTTCATCTCCCAAAATCACGAGTGCTACTGTATTTCCAATCCTCAGGCTTAGTTTCAAAACCCGCCATTACAGATTTAAGTGAATATACTATTCACCATTGATACCAGCCTTTGAGATCTTTACCTCATTTTCAGTTTTCTTTTACACGGCACAAGAAATCCGCGCTTTTTTCCTATGTCTCATTCTTGCGCCAGAACGGAGATAGAGTAATTCAAGTGCTAAGACATCTGGCAATTGCATTAGTTATCGTCTCATCCAGCTAACCAATTTTTCGCAATAATAACAACTATAACTCCTCCAACAACAGCTATAATCAGTTCCCATATATGTTTGCTGAACCAATTTTTGTTTTTCTCTTCCTCCTTTATAGTAATTGTATTGTCATTGAACGAATTATTGAAACTCGAATCTTTTGCTCCGGTTATCGCATTTCCTGTAATGTCTCCTCCTGCGTTTATTGAATTATCATGATGCTGATAAGTGAAAGTGTGTTGAGCCCGAAGTTTATAGTTGTTCCAAACAGACGCAATATCTTTATCTTTTAACCAAACTCCATCATTTTCAGTAGCGAATACAAGTCCATCTTTGTATAGCTGAGATTCAATGGCTGATGAGAGTTTTTCATCCTTATCCTGAATCGAGAGTTCACTTAAAATATCTGATACTTTCCTAAAGCCATCGGCTTTTAAAAGTTGTTCTATTATTTTCTTGCAGCAGAGTTCGAAATAATATTCTTCCCCTGTTTCGGTAAGTCGATAAGTTTGTCCTATAGCTCCAAGGACTTTTACTATAGATCCATTTTCGATCAAGGCATCTCTCACTGCAAATCTTTCTGTTTCATTTTTAAACTTCCTTCCATTTAACTGGATAAAATTGTATACACCATCATTTTGTTTTAACAGCGTTAGAAGGTAAATGGCTGGGTCAAGGTGGGATTGAATCATTTGTATTTGATTTATAATTTTTAAAAGGTTAAAAGCTACTTTTTACTAAGCCATTTATATTCGATCATTAACAAGATTAGTCCGATAGCTAAAGGGATAACAAGCCCCCACCAATATTTTATTAACCAACTTTGTTCTTCCCTCACCCCCTTACTCGCTCTATTGCCATTGAAGGACTCTTTAATCTCAAAATCTTTTGCTCCCGTCAATACATTGCCAGTAATATTTCCTCCTGCCGTTACTGAGTTGTCTTCGTAGTGGTGATATTGAACAGTTAACTCAGGAGCATTTTTTGCTTTCGAATCGAAGACATTTTTAACGTCTTCCAAGTAATTAATAATTTTTATATGATGACTTAACCAATGGAGTGAATTTCTTAAACCTTTTGTCGCAGTATCAAGGGATGAACTCCCTACTGCCACGTCATCAATCCCTTCATTTTGAGGCATAATCGTAAGTAAATCGATGACTACGTTTTGTCTTAGATATTCTAAATAGTGACTATTGTTATATACATTGAAAGAGGCCTTTATAAGTTGACGATTAAAATTTTCCCAATCAGTAACATCTTGCAAAAATTTATTATAATCCCTAACCGTTTTTACTTGCTCGTTTAATAAGATTTCTCCCAGACTAATTCTTTCTGAAATTTTTTGAAAGTAGCTGTTCTTATCGACGATCAATCGTAATGATGATTTTGGATTATCTTTCATTGAACGGCTTTCCCTGAAAGTTAATATTATTTTTGATATGGTTTTAGCTCAAGTTCTCACATGGTGTATATGTGCTCAAATCGCAATAACAGGTGATATTTGTTTAACAATCAAGACTGCATCTTGTGGATACCTTGCATAACATACCAACTTTTATTTTTAATTTGGAGTAAACATTCCAGCAATGAACCGTTTAAAGTATGAAATAATGACTTTCTTTTTTTTACACGGCACGAGAACCCCAGCTTTTTTCCTACGCCTCATTCTTGCGCCAAAACGGGGATATAGTTATCAGTTGCTGAAGTATATCTTGGATTGCAGTAAAAGAGGCACTATTCGACCGGTTGCAAAAAATAAAAAAGGATGTAAATCATTGATTTACATCCTTTTAACGTGCCCGGAACAGGAATCGAACCTGCACATTGTTGCCAATACCAGATTTTGAGTCTGGCGCGTCTACCAATTCCGCCATCCGGGCGATAAACAATTAAACAAATCCTTAAACAAGAGATGCTTTATTAAGGGTTGCAATATTACATATTCCGCTACGAATAGCAATAATTTTTTTGCCAATTTCCGTTATACAATAAAATTGATAGCATAGCTTCTTTTTACCATTTATATTTACCTGTATGATCAGAATAGGGCTAATAAAAGAAGGTAAACATCCTGCAGACAACCGCGTAGCATTAACTCCCGCCCAATGCAAATGGATACATAAACAGATTGCTGATGTGAAGATTGTTGTTCAAAGCTCACCTCACCGTTGTTTTACCGATAAAGAATATGCTGCTGCGGGTGTTGAAGTAAAAGAAGACATGAGCGATTGTGATGTTTTTTTTGGCATCAAAGAAGTGCCCGTTGATATGCTGCTGCCAGGCAAAACCTATCTTTTCTTTTCCCATACAAAAAAGAAACAACCGCAAAATCAAAAATTACTCCGGGCAATAGTTGACAAAAAAATAACGCTTATAGATTATGAATGCCTTGAGCATGAGGATGGGCAACGTATTATTGGTTTTGGTTTTTTTGCAGGAGTAGTGGGAGCGCACAATGGTTTGATGGCTTATGGCAAACGCACCGGTTTGTATAACCTCGAACGCGTTTACCGGCAAAGAAGCTTCCGGGAACTGATACATACTTATTTCGGATTGCGGATACCCAATGTAAAGATTGCAGTAACCGGTTCAGGACGTGTGGCTCATGGTATTCTTGAAATCATGAATCTTGTAGGTATTCATGAAGTGGAGCCCGATGAATACCTGAGCCGCAGATTCGCTTATCCTGTATATACACAGCTAAAAGGAGCCGATCTGTACCGGCATAAACAAACGGATACCTATACCCGCATTGATTTTCATGAGCATCCTGAACAATATGCCTGCACTTTTTTGCCTTATTCTATGCAAACTGATATCTTGTTAAATGGTGTATATTGGGACGAAACAATGCCCCGCCTTTTTGAAAAGGAAGCCATAAGCTCCGACAGGTTTATCATTCAAACCATTGCCGATATTACCGATGATGTTAACGGATCTGTTCCCATTAATCTTGGCGATCAAACCATTGAAGACCCGGTATATGGAGTAAGCAGGAAAAGTTTTGAAAAAACGGCGCCATACCAGGAGGATTCTGTTGATATTATTGCAGTGGGCAACCTGCCCAATGAATTGCCGCGTGATGCCTCCCGGTATTTTGGTGAGCAGTTGATAAAATATATATTGGAAGATCTTATAAAAGATGGATCACCAATGATAAAAAGAGCCACCATTGTTGACAAGGGAAAGCTTAGCCCACCATATGAGTATTTGAAAGATTATGTTGGGGTGCTCAAAAAATAAAAATACTTACGAAGACGATCATAAAAAAAAATAGCCACAAAGTCACAAGGTCACAAAGGAAAACGCTTTGTGGCTTCATGCCTTTATAAATACAAATAGTAGTCTTTCAACAAGGTGGTAAACGCATTGCTGTAGCTTCCGTCTTTTTGTTTTATTATAAGCTCATAGTCATGTAAGGAATCTGTTTTATGACGTGTAAAATGCAGAATACTGCGAAAATAATCGTGTTGGGGCGTTTGCCTCACGAGAAGCTTTTCAGATAAATACAATCCTTTGTTCAAAGCAAGTTGTTCAAATTGTGCTGTACGATGAAAGGGGAGGAGTACGCCAAAACTCCCATAGGCTGTCAGGTTTTGATCAATAACCTCTACAAGCGCTTCTAATGTTAGACCGGTATCGTGTTTGGCCAGGTCTTTCTTTTCATTACCCGACTTCAGATCATTTTCATAAAACGGTGGATTGCAGATGATGAAATCATATAACTGCGGGAACGCATAAGTAGTAGCATCGCCCATAAACGCATGGATCGTATCCTTCCATTTGCTCCGCTCAATATTTTCCGTCATTTGTTTAAAAGACTGCGCGTCTTTTTCAATGGTATCAAATTGTGCTTTCACTTTCTGTGCCAGCATCAGTGTTAAAAGTCCTGAGCCCGCACCAATATCGAGCACTTTACTTCCCTGCGGTATCTTTTCCGCGAACCATGCGCCCAGTATGCATGCGTCGGTACACACTTTCATAGCGCACTGATCGTGCTGTATGGTAAACTGCTTGAATTGAAAGTAGGGGTTGGGCATTGGCGGATTTGAGATTTATGATTTGAAAGTTGAGATGGAGCCTGTTTGTTGTTTATAAGTTTATGGTTTATAGTTGAATTTGGCTTCGGATTTGAGCTTTGATTTTTATTTGGTTCTTGTATTTTGTTATTTGGTTCTTGATATTTTGCAATCAGCCGTCGGCTCTCAGCTATCAGGTGAGTAACTGTTAACGACAGGCCGAATACCGCTTCTTTCTCTTCTCACTTTTCTCTCGAATTTCGAATTTATCACTTCGGATGTCGCATTTGAAATTTATTTATCTTTTGCTTTTTGTCGTTTTTTTGCGGAAAAAAAGTAACCAAAAAAGCCCCGCCCGACTGAACGGTCACTTTACCATTTGCTCCAATGCCGTACTGTAACCCGGGCCTACCGGCAGGCAAATATCATCTATCCGGATATTGTATTTATCCATGCGGGTAATTTTGTTATTGGCAACAATATAGGAGCGATGAATACGGGTAAATAGAGCAGCAGGAAGCAAGGCTTCTACTTCATTCATGGTAAGCCTGGAAAGTATTTTATTTTCAGCAAGAATAAAGTGAACATAATTTCCCGCACTCTGCAGGTATACGATATCATCAAAGTCTATCCTGATCTGCTCGTAACCGCTTTTTATAAATACATGATCAGGGTTGATTTCCTGAACGGAAGCGGAAGATTTTAACCGGTACAATTCATTGGCCTTATTGGTTGCTTTTAAAAAACGGGCAAGTGAAAATGGTTTTAAAAGATAATCAACCGCATCCAGCTCGAAGCTTTCTACAGCATGTTCGCTATAGGCGGTAGTAAAAATTACCATAGGAGGCTTCACAACTGATTTCAGCCAGTCAATGCCGCTGATGTCCGGCATCTTAATATCTAAGAAGATCAGGTCTGTTTTTTGTTGCTGTAAATAGGCAAGTGCTTCAAAAGCATTGGTAAAGCAAGCCTGTAAATCTACAAAAGGCACTTTTGCTGAAAGCGATTTAACCACTTCCAGTGCAATGGGTTCATCGTCTATGGCGATAGTGTGAAGCATTTTAAGAATGTAAGCCTAAAGGTTTGATGCAGCCGGTATCTTCATTTTGAATTGTTGAATAAAACTACAAAACTTCATCCAACTGCTTGTACAATTTCTCCCTGCTGCCCGGCCGTTCCGCATTGGCTTTTACCATCTTTCCATCTCTGTCAAACAACACATAAGTAGGGTAGCGGTTGGTTACTCCTCCTTCATTTTCAATTTCTTTCCAGCAGCTTTGTATCTCGTCATTGTTCAGCCTGTAATGCTCACCTTCCAATTCATACAGGTAAGCCATTTCTTTCCATAAGTTTTCTTTATTGTCATCATCCATATCTAAGTAAACAAATACGATATCCTTTCCCGCGTACCTTTTCTTAAGCTCAGGTACATATCCCATTTCCACGCGGCAGGGACCACACCATGTACCCCAAATATCAAGATAAACCACCTTCCCTTTGTATGCCTGTACAAATTCCTTCAAAGATTTTATTTTTTTTCCTGTATGAAAAACGATTTTCGTATTCCCCGATTGCTGTTCAAATAATTGCCGCAATTTATTTACTTCCAGCCTTGCCATTGAAAAATAGCTGCTGGTTGGATAATAACGCTGAAGTGTATCTTCTAAAGCTTTTGCGGTTGAAAATAATTTATTATTACAGCTTTCCATTATCTTATTGAACAATACTTTGTCCTGTATCTTTTCCGGAAGGTTTTGCCTGGCATATAACCAGGAAAGTATATAGCGTTCGCCATACTGCTCCGCCTGTTTATTGATTTCCGCGAATGGCATTTGCAGTAGCGATTCAATACGGTGCTTTGCCGTCACGGAGTCTTTCCGGAAATCCTCTCCCGCTTTCATTAGCTGGTACCTAGTATAGTTGTCCAGCATCATATTCGCGTATAAACAACTTACTAAAGTAGCGCTGTCAGGCAAAGGTTCCAGGCTGATTACCTTGTTTAAAAATTGTTCCTGGTCTTTATTTTTGGCCCATCGCATAAAGTTGCCGGCAAAATCGTACAGAAAACATTGATTAACATACTTGTATTCCTTTAATAAAATTTGTTGAAGATTTCCAGGAACAGGGGTTGATTCGATTTTTATTCTGGCTGCTGCATATTCCTTACGCACCACTTGCAATACACCTGCCTCCAGGGAGTCTATCGGCATTTTAGCATACACATTTTCTTCCCATTTACCCTGCATAAAAAAGGGGATATCTTCGATTTTTAATTGATTAAGCAAGTTGTTTTCTTTACCTGCAGTTCCGGCCAGCAGTATATTTTCTTCGCTTTGCAAAGCATTAAATGAAAGATGCAAATTCCGGCCCGGACTTAGTAATAGTCTTCGTTCAAATTCATTATACTTCAACAATGCAAATACCGGGTAGGGTAAAGCGATGGTTTGCTTAAACTTACCGCCGGCGTTTAATTTTATTTCAACAGACTGGTTGTGGTAATGGGCGCCTGCGTACAACAGGTTCAGGGTTAGGGTAGTATCCTTAAAGTTTATTACACGTCCGGATAAGGTACAGGTTTGCGCGTTTGATCCTGTAGTAATAAGTAGAATAAAGACTGTAGTAAAAAATTGTCTCATAAATAATATGTGTAAAGATTTTTAATGAGGATAACAGCAAACGATAGCATCCTGGTGTTTAGTCAATCAAATTATGTCTGTATATTATCGTGAGATGTGAAATGAACTTTCACGTCTCGCACCAGCCGGCTGGCAGGTTTCGCGTTTGTCATGGCACTATTTGCTGTTACCTGATATAGTAGCGTTGGCACTACCCGTAAAAAAGGACTCCCTTTCTGTTTAATTTCTGCTGAAATACAATAGTTTGCTTTTCAACTGCTCCCAGAACTGCCGCACTTTGCCCGGATTTTGCTTCCATTGGTTAAAATAATTTTCAGCCTCTTTACGGCGGTATGCGTCAATTTCAGCCATTACCTCAATTTGCAATTGTTTGTCGGAGGCCAGTGCTTTTTCATAAAATTCTTTTTCTACTTCATGAAAGGCTGCTCTTTTGTTTTGCCAGGCCAGTTTCTTCTGCAACACGGCGTCCTGCACTTTTTCTTCATACAATCCCGAAGGCATCATGAGCTTGGTAAGCAGGGGCATCAATTCTATCAGCATAATCAGCATGATCACCAGCCTGTACCGGTATTTTACAGGAGGGTGGGTTAGCATCAGGTCGTCTAAGGTTTCTATGCGGGTCAGAAAGCCGTCTGACAATCCTGTTTCAAATTCGCCTATACGTGCCTGTATGTTGTTTTCTAATTTCTTTTCCTGTGCCAGTGCACTGTCTAAAGGCGCCTGCATCGTTCTTTTCCAGGCTATCATATCTTCTTCCGCTTTCAGGTGGGCCATTTTCTTTACACGAGCTATTGTGTATTCGCCAATCTTTCCCGAACCACCGGTGCCGTCTGTTTCACGGATATAGGCATTCTTCAGATCAAGAATTTCCTGTTCCCGGTTTTTTTGCTCATTGCGGATACGGTCAATTTCTGATTTGGCTTCCTGTAGCGGTATTGTATTTTCCTCTCGTATTTGTTTGGTATATGCTGCAATTTTCTTTTCTTTTACCACAGGCAGGTGCGCATCCACATCTTTTTTAAAAAGCATTAATACTACAGGCTGCGATAAAAAGAAGCCGATGGTAAGCGCAAGTACCAATCTTACGGATAGCGATAGCCAGCGGTTCTTCCCGCCATTGCTGTTAATGCCGGCAATGAGTCCGCGGTCTATAGTAAGGATCACAAATCCAAAAAAAATGGCAGCAGGTAAAATGATCAGGATATCATCAAATAAAGTAGAAAAGAAATAGCCCCAGGCCAAAGTGGCAAAGATCCAGGTAGCCATTACCGTGTAACCAATTACGGTATAACGAAACCTGTCTGGTCCGCAATCTTTCATTAGCCTGGCGTCGGCTGCAGCCATCCACCACAATATTTTATCCCATGAAGATATTTCATTGTCATAATTGGATGGTGAGGTGGACGAAGTATTCTGTGTTTGTTGATCTGATATGTAATTCATGTTGCCCGGGATATAAAAGTGATAAACGTTGTTTTACATTTTCCAGTCCTATTCCGGACCGGTCTTTTTCGGGATCATCTTCCTTTTTAAGATGAACGCTATTATAAACATCGAAATAAAGATTTTCAGTATCACACGATATGTTAATTTTTATCCATGATTTTTCTTTGAGGCTTATACCATGTTTAAAGGCATTTTCTACAAAAGGAATGAGCAGCATGGGAGCAATGTAGTGACGGCAATCCTTATCCTTTATGGTCAGATCTATAGCTATATCAGGCGATGTAAGTGTACGGAGTCTTTGGAGATCAATATAATTTGTTAAATAATTGATCTCCTTGTCCAGCGGTATTTTTTCTTCCTGGTTCTCCTGGAGCATAAACCGCATCATGTCTCCCAGCTTCTGCACACCTTCAGCCGTCCGGTCGGCATTTTCCTGCAGGGCAGTACCATAAATGGTGTTGAGGGCATTGAATAAAAAATGAGGGTTGATCTGAGAGCGCAGGAAATCTATATCGGCGCTTTTTTGGGAAACGGTTTTTTTAAGGAATTGTATTTCTTTTAATTTTTCTCTTTGCTGATCAAAATGGAACCTGGCTAAAAACCAGGTAACTATCAGTAAGCCTAAAATAAAAAAGACAACGGAAAAAAATACTCCTTCATTTCTGGCTGCGCCGGAAAGCTCAACAAATAATACAAACAATGGAAGGCCAAAAACAATAATAATGAGCAAAGAAGGGAATAGCAGCTTTCTTCTTTTGGCATGTACAGCGAACCGCGGTAAAAAAAAATAAGCCGATAAAAAGAAAAGGGTGATATAAAAGGGGAGAAGCACAAGAACAAACGAAGGAACCCATCGAAAAATATATTCCCTGAAAACAAAGGAAAAGCCGAGCAGCATTATCCATGACCAACCCGTTGCAATAACTTCGGTGAATAACTTTTTATAGACTGGTTTGTTTTTTAATACTTCATTGTGCAACCACACTGCCAGCATTTTACACAGGTAATAAGCGATAAATAACAGGAAAATGAGTAAGGTTTGTCCAAATGATTCTTTCATTACCTGCATATCGGCTCCCTTTTTTGTAGCGTATACGGCATACAGGGAATAACGTAACCAGGTATTGCAGATAAATGCTGACAGGAATACCACCACAAACGATGTGAAAAGTGAACCGGCAACAGCCAGGTAGTTTTTTTTCTCAAGCTGATGTGGAATGATTTTAAAATTCAATGCAAAAAGGATAGCCGCAATAACAACAACAATTGCAAGCTGTGGGATCAGGTAATACTTGTAATAATCAAAAACAAGATGATAGCGGATAGCCGCCTGTCCATATTTATGTAATAAAGCATCGGAAGAAAAGCTTACACTTTCATATGCTTTTACAAACATATAAATGAGGAGAAGGGTTACTGCTCCCCAGGGCTCTAATTTTTTTATTTGCATAAACCGTTAAGTTTTTGCAATAGTAAAACAGATAAGCTATGTTATTATTAAAATGTGATGAAAGCGGGGTTTGATGTGATGAAACCGCTTTATATTTTGTGAAAAAGTGAATAGTCAATAGTGAATAGTGTTTCACTCTTACCGGTCATCTTTCACCTTTCACTCCTTGAGAGGGAGCAACGCAAAGATGCGGTCTGAACCTCCTTACTTCGGGTACCAACCGCATCTTGCAACTTACCACTTACTACTCGCCTCTTCCCCCTTATTTATATATCTATCGCCTCCCCGTAAGCGGCGGCAGTTGCCTCTTTAACGCCTTCGCTCATGGTTGGATGCGGATGCGAAGCATTCAGTATTTCATGATAGGTGGTTTCTAATTTACGTGCAACAGATACTTCGGCGATCAGTTCTGTTACATTGTAACCGATCATGTGTGCGCCCAGGAATTCCCCATATTTGGCGTCATAAATTACTTTAACAAAACCATCCGTGGCGCCCGCGGCGCTTGCCTTGCCCGAGGCTATAAATGGGAACTTACCTATTTTAATTTCATAACCGGCATCTTTTGCAGCTTTTTCGGTGTAACCAATGGATGCTATTTCGGGCGTGCAATAGGTACAACCGGGAATATTATTATAATCCAATGGTTCAGGAAGATGCGGGTATTTCTTTTCGTTGTAGCCCATGTGTTCGGCAGCCACAATTCCTTCTTTGCTGGCAACATGCGCCAATGCCTGGCCGGGACTGCAATCGCCAATAGAATAAATGCCGGGCACATTGGTTTGCTGGTATTTGTCTACTACTATTTTACCCTTCTCTGTTTTAATGCCCAGTTGCTCAAGCCCGATGTCTTCTATATTGGCTACAATACCTGCTGCACTCAAAACAATATCTGCTTCAAGGGTAATTTCACCATTGCCTGTTTTTACTTTGGCCTTTACACCACTACCGCCTGAATCAACACTGGTCACTTCACTGCTGGTATAAACTTCTATACCTTGTTTTTTAAATTGCTTTTCAAGTTCTTTTGAAATCTCTTCATCTTCAACCGGCACTAACCTGGGCAAAAATTCAACAAGAGTTACTTTAGTACCCAGGCTGTTGTAAAAATAAGCGAACTCAACACCAATGGCGCCGCTGCCCACAACGATCATGCTTTTGGGTTGTTGTGGCAAAGACATGGCCTCGCGGTAGCCAATTATTTTTTTACCGTCAATAGGCAGGCTCGGTAACGGGCGTGAACGTGCGCCTGTGGCTATAACGATGTATTTGCCTTCTACTACCTGCGTTTTTCCATCCGCTGCTTTTACTTCTATTTGTCCTTTCGCTTTTACTTTTCCATACCCCATGATCACATCTACCTTATTCTTCCGCATTAAAAACTGCACACCCTTGCTCATTTTATCGGCTACGCCACGGCTGCGTTTAATAACAGCTTCAAAATTGTGCTTTACATCTGTGGCCTCTAATCCATAGTCTTTACTGTGCTTCATAGATTCATATACCTGTGCGCTTTTCAGCAGCGCTTTGGTGGGTATACAGCCCCAGTTGAGGCAAATGCCGCCCAAACTCTCTTTTTCAATGATCGCTACCTTAAATCCTAACTGTGAAGCACGGATAGCTGCCGGGTATCCGCCGGGACCGCTGCCTAAAACAATTACATCGTATGCCATAACAGAATTGTGTTTGATAAAGAATGGATCCAGGCAAAAAATGGGATCGCCCTTTCGTTACCTGAATTGATCTGCGAAAATACTTGCAAAACGGCAAACCACAAAAAGGCATGATTGAAGGAAGTTTTTATTTATTTGAAAATCCACGTAATTTGACTCCGGATTTCCAAATGAAACGGCATGACACCATGTCTTTTATCCGGAATGTTGCATTTTGGTGTTTATTTAAAATAACAAATTATCAGGAACTAAAATTAAAAAAATGAGAGCGTTGTTTTCCAGGACTAAAATTTTTTCAACATGGAAATTCTGTTTTTCATTGATCGCACTTGTAGGAATAAATATATTGGCTATAAGTGCCCCAGGTAATTCATCACCAAAACCTGTTTTAAAATTGTATGTTTCTACTGTTGGAAATGATAACTGGTCTGGAAAGCTTAGCCAGCCCAACCGAAATAAAACGGATGGTCCCTTTGCAACCATAGAGGGAACCCGGGATGCGATTCGTATATTGAAAAAGCAAAAAAAGCTTCCCAAAGGAGATATAATCGTAGAGATTCGGGCAGGTGTTTATGAACTACCGGGAACATTTGAGTTAGAAGCCGAAGATGGTGGTGCAGACGCTCATTCACGTATTATATATGTTGGGCAAAAAGGTAAAGAAGTACGATTGTCAGGTGGTAAAAATTTAACGAAATGGGATCTGGTTACAGATGAAGCTGTTTTAAATAAATTTAGTTCTGATGTTCGCGGAAAGATATATCAGTCAGACCTTGCAGCTATAGGTATAAATGATTTTGGGTCTCCGGGAGGTGGGGGTATAGAATTATTTTTTAATAACGAACCGATGTGGCTTTCGCGATACCCCAATAAGGGATTTGTCAAAATAACGGGGTTACTCAATGAAGATCCGGTAGATATAAGAGGAACAAAAGGCGATAAAGTGGGTAAGTTCAATTATGAAGACCAGCGGATAAATGAATGGAAAAATGAGAAAGATGCATGGGTTAGCGGGTATTGGTTTTGGGATTGGAGTGAACAATCACATAAAGTTTCCAAAATTGATACGGAGAAAAAGATCATGGAAGTAGCACCTCCATATCATACCTATGGATATCGCCTGGGTCAATGGTTCTATGGGTTTAATCTTCTTTCGGAAATAGATGAGCCGGGGGAGTATTATGTAGACAGAGAAAAAGGTATCCTCTATTTTTATCCACCATCAGGAGTTAAAAAAGGACATGCTTTTGTTTCCGTCAATAAAAATATCATAAGCATGAATAAGGTTTCATTTCTAACCATACAGGGTGTGATACTTGAAGGTTGCCGTGAAACTGTGGTTAAAATGGAAGATTGCAATCAGGCTTTACTTGTGGGGTGTACCGTAAGGAACGCCGGAGATGAAGGTATTGTTATTAACGGAGGAATTCGCAACGGTGTGGTGGGCTGCGATATATACGGTGTGGGTTCGGGAGGGATCAAAATTGATGCCGGCGACCGCAGCACACTAACACCGGCAGAGTGTTTTGCAGATAATAATAATATACACCATATCGCCAGAATTAAACGGGTATATTTTCCGGGAATTTCTCTTAACGGAGTTGGCAACCGTGCCACCCACAATCTTATAAAACAAATTCCACACATGGCCATATATTTCAATGGAAACGATCATTTAATGGAGTACAATGAAATATCTGATGTTTGCTATGAATCGAACGATGCAGGTGCAGTATATGCAGGCAGGAACTGGACGATGCGGGGGAATATAATCCGCTACAATTATCTTCACGATATTTCGGGTTTTGAAGGAAAAGGATGCGTAGGTGTTTATCTTGATGATGCATTTTGCGGAGTTGATATTATAGGGAATGTGTTTGATAAGGTTACACGTGCAATGATGATTGGCGGAGGCAGAGATAATAACGTTTTAAACAACATCTTTATTGATTGTGTTCCTTCCCTGCATGTTGATGCAAGAGGATTGGGATGGATGCATGATCATCCCGAGGAATGGATTAAGGATGAAAAAGAAAAGGGTACTATTTTAGGTATTGCTTATAACAAACCTCCATATAGTACACGGTATCCGAAATTGATCAATATCATTAATGATGAACCTAAAGCTCCCAAAGGCAATGTTATTTCACATAATGTTTGCCAGGGTGGTGCCTGGGATAAAAACGTAGGCTTCTGGAGAACGTCTATTGAAGATAAAGCCCGTCCTTATGTAACAATGAACGATAATGTTGTTGCGCCAAATTCAGCAGTTAAGGATAGTTTATCCGAAAGTTTTGTTATTGTTGATCCGTTATTTACCAATCAAAAAAATCCTAAACAAGGCGGGTATCAGCTTAGCGCTGATTCTCCAGCTTTGGAGCGGGGATTTAAGCAGGTTCCCTTTGGAAAAATCGGGCTTTACCAGAGTGATAACAGAGCAAGTTGGCCTGTTTCCAAAAAATAAGACCTGTATAAAACAATATGCATAAAAAAGCGCCACTTTAAGTGACGCTTCAACTGTTGCGAGGGATGGGATCGAACCACCGACCTTCGGGTTATGAGCCCGACGAGCTACCGCTGCTCTACCTCGCGATATAAGTTTAATATTTTTTAGAACTTCTGTGGTTATGAGCCCGATCCGCCGCGGCGGACTGTTCTACCCCGAGACTTTAAGATAATAAATTTTCCAAGCCCCTGTTCCCGCATACTGTTAAAATCTCTATTTCACTCATCCGCTTCAGTAATAAGGAGGCGCAAAGGTAGGTGTATGTATTTAATCAGCCAAACAATTTTTGTTTCTGTTACCTTTGCAGGAATTTTTTATGCTGATGAAAGTTGGATTTGTAAATATCTTTGGTAAACCCAATGCCGGCAAAAGCACTTTGCTCAATGCACTCATAGGGGAGAAGCTGGCCATTGTGTCGCCTAAAGTACAAACTACCCGCCATCGCATCAAAGGCTTTTTAAACAGTGAAAATTACCAGGTTATTTTTTCCGATACGCCGGGTATTATAGAACCCCGGTACAAATTGCACGAAAAAATGATGCATTCGGTAAAAAGCAGCTTAGAAGATGCAGATCTTGCATTGCTTTTGGTAGACGTAAATGAAAACCTTGAAGAGGCAGACATTATTTTTTCGGGACTCAGGTTAAAAGTTCCCGCTTTTGTGGTACTGAATAAGATTGACCGTACGCAGCAAGACAAAATAAAGCAGGTATCGGATTTTTTTGATGCGAAAGCATATTGTAAAAAAACGATCGCTATTTCAGCGCTTAAAAAAATAAATACAGACCTCCTGCTTAGTGCTATATTGGAGTTCTTACCGGAAGGGGAGCCTTTTTATGACGGAGATGATCTAACGGATTTGCCTACCCGCTTTTTTGTAGGTGAAATGATACGGGAAAAAATATTCGACCTGTTCCAGGATGAAATACCATATCATACGGCAGTGGTAGTACGGGAGTTTAAGGAAAAAATAAGTTTAATTAAAATAACAGCGGAGATCATTGTTCACCGGGAATCGCAGAAAGCTATTATTTTGGGAGAAAAAGGGAAAATGATCCGGCAAATCGGAACAACATCCCGGCAGGAGATAGAAAAATTTCTGAGCAGCAAAGTGTTCCTGGAATTATTTGTGAAAGTGCGGCCCAAATGGAGGGACAATGATATACATTTAAAGGAATACGGGTATTAGGTGCAGACTGCAACTTGCACCCTGAGACCTGAAACCTGAGACCTGAAACCTGAATTTTTATGAGTTTTACAGTAGCTATAACAGGAAGACCAAACGTTGGCAAAAGCACTTTCTTTAATCGTATGCTTGAAGAAAGAAAAGCCATTGTGGATAATATAAGTGGTGTTACACGCGACCGGCAATATGGGGTGGCTGAGTGGAATGGCAAAAGCTTTAACCTTATTGATACGGGTGGTTTTGTGCACGACAGTACGGATATTTTTGAAACCGAAATTCGCAAGCAGGTAACCATTGCCATAAATGAGGCCAATGCTATTGTATTTATGTGCGATGCGGCAACCGGTATTACCGCGCTGGATGAAGCCATGGTTAATATGTTGCGACAGTCAAAAAAACCCGTATTCCTGGTGGTGAATAAAGTGGATAACCCCGAGCGCATGCTGGATGCAACGGAATTTTACAGTATGGGTTTTGAACATATTCATTTCCTTTCCAGCATCAGCGGCAGTGGCACAGGTGAACTGCTGGATGACCTGGTGAAACTGATACCGGATGTGGATGATGACGAAGCGGGTGATAAAAATGCACTGCCCAAATTCGCTATTATCGGTCAGCCCAATGTGGGAAAATCATCTCTCCTTAACGCGTTGGTGGGCGAGGAGCGAACGATTGTAAGTGATATTGCCGGCACCACAAGAGATACCATTCATACGCATTATAATTTATTTCAGAAAGAATTTATATTAATAGATACTGCCGGTATACGACGGAAGAATAAAGTAGAGGAGGACCTTGAGTTTTATTCTGTGATCAGAGCCATAAAGGCGCTGGATGAAGCGGATATATGTTTGTTGTTGCTGGATGCCACTAAAGGCATTACGGCACAGGATATTAATATTTTTTCCTTAGCGGTACGCAAAGGAAAGGGCATTGTATTGCTGGTGAACAAATGGGATCTCATGGAAAAAGCAACGCATACAGCCAGGGATTATGAAAAAGAATTAAAGAATCGTTTGGCTCCATTTACCGATGTGCCGGTATTATTCATTTCGGTAAAAGATAAGCTCCGGATATTTAAAGTAATTGAAACTGCACTGCAGGTATATGAAAACCGGCAGCGCAAGGTACCTACTTCCAAACTCAATGATGTGATGCTGAAAGCTGTGGCATCTTATCATGCCCCGGTTGTAAGAGGCAATTCTATAAAAATAAAATATGCAACCCAATTACCCACAGTTGTACCCAGTTTTGCATTTTTCTGTAATTACCCCGATGATATCAAACAGCCCTACAAAAATTATCTGGAAAACCAGCTAAGAGCAAATTTTGATTTTAAAGGCGTGCCGGTGAGGGTGTTTTTCAGGAAGAAATAAATAATCCAACTCCTTTGGCGCCCATTCACCATTCCGCCCTTGCATTTGCAGTTACCGATAAATCTGAAAAATCTTTTTCCAGGTATTTATAATAGGCGGTAATGGCAATCATGGCGGCATTATCAGTGCAGTATTCAAAGGCCGGAATAAATGTATTCCATTGCTGCTTTTCTCCCATCTCTTTAAAAGCTTTGCGTAAGCCACTATTGGCGGATACGCCACCGGCCAAACAAATATTTTTAACGCCGGTTGTAATGGCTGCTTTTTTAAGCTTATTCAGTAAAATGGAAACGATGCGGGCCTGTATGGAAGCGCAGATGTCTGCAAGGTTGTCGTCAATGAATGATTTTCTTTCTGCTTCAGTAGATGAAAATATTTCTTTAAAAACATAGCTTTTCCCGGCATTTTGTAAAAAATATAAAATGGCTGTTTTAACCCCGCTGAAGCTGAAGTTAAAACCTGGTATCTGAGGTTCAGGAAACGGGAATCGTTTGGAATCTCCTTTTTTTGCATATTGATCAATTAATGGACCACCAGGGTAAGGAAGTCCCAATAATTTAGCCGATTTATCAAAAGCTTCTCCTGCTGCATCATCTATGGTTTCACCTATTACTTCCATTTGCAGGGGCGATTTGCACAAAACGATCTGTGTATGTCCGCCGCTTACGGTTAAACATAAAAACGGGAAGGAAGGTTTGGGGTCATCAATTAAATTAGACAGTACATGTGCCTGCATATGATGCACAGCAATTAATGGTTTGTTTAAGGCCAGTGCCAATGATTTGGCGAACTGCGATCCTACCAGCAACGAGCCGATCAAACCGGGCGATTGCGTAAACGCAATGGCATCCATCTCCTCCAGGCGGTGTCCGGCTTCATGTATTGCCGTATCCGTTACCGGCACTATGTTTTGCATATGCGCTCTTGACGCCAGTTCAGGCACTACGCCACCGTATTGTTCATGTACTTTTTGAGAGGCGATAATATTGGAAAGTATTTTTCCATTCAAACAAATACTTGCGGAAGTCTCATCGCATGAGGATTCAATAGCCAGGATGGAAATATCACCGGTAACTTTTTGCATGTGCAAAAATAATGGATTATGCAGCTATTCAGCGCTAATAAAAGGCATCGGTCTATTGCTCTACGTAGCTGATTGATTTTATACTAACCGGCACAGAAACAGCCGCCGGAGTATATTTTGAAGAATCCACATTATAGCAGATCGTAACCCTTTGACCGGCGGCTAATATAATGTCTTCATTCATGGAAGATGGCTGTAATATTTTATTGTGCTCAGTTATTATGCCCAAATAGCTTCCCAACGAATCTGTAATAAGTTCTATTTTGCCTGAAGCCTGGTTATTGCAAACAAAGTCATCTTTTTCTTTCGAAAAAATGAATAAAAGAAGAGAAGTAATGCCAAGGAACATTACGTATAAAAATTTTATCATAGGATAATTTTAATATTATTTTTAAAATGGTCCTGTTCCGATAACGAAAAAAGTGCAACTATAGTATATAATGGTATACACTAAGGCTGAAAGGCATTAAACGATACCGGTTTATTTGAAAACAAAGCTTATTTAGACCGTATGGCTACTACGGGATCCATACGGGCCGCAATAGTGGCAGGGATTATTCCGGCCAGCACACCAATGGCAATACAAATACTTACGGCAAGTGCCAGTATATTATAAGAAATATAAACATTAAAATTAAGCGGGCCGCTTAAAAGTTGGGCCATTAAAAATACCAGTATCAGACCAATAGCGCCACCAATGAAACAGATAAACGCCGATTCGAGCAGGAATTCTGATAAAATAGTTCTGCTTTTGGCGCCAACGGCTTTTTTTAAGCCTATTATCGGTGTTCTTTCTCTTACCGTTACAAACATAATATTGGCAATTCCAAAAGCACCCACTACAAGGCTTAATAGCCCTATCAACCATCCGCCCAGCTTTACGCTGGAAAAAAGGTTGGTAACTGCATCGCTGAAATCGCTTACTGCATTTAATGAAAAATCATCTTCCGTTCCTGGACTTAAACGGTGAACTGCCCTTAGTGTTCCCCGAAGCTCATCTTTAAAAGCTTCAGTAGTTACATTGGGTTTGCCCTGTACCATAATGGTAGGGTTCGAGTACCGCTCTTCAAATATGGTTCTGAAGAACCGGTAAGATAAAATTACACAGTCATCAAAATTCCACCCGCTTACCAATAAGCTTTTCCCTTGTTTTTTTATTACCCCTACAACATTTATTTTTTTGTTTTTTATAGTTATGGTTTTACCCAGCGCTCTTTCTGCTGAGCCAAAAAGTTTAGCAGCATTTTCATAACCCATTACACTGTTTGCCGATCCTCTTTCCATATCCGATAAGGTCAGATAACGTCCATATTCAATTTCAAACGGCTGGATGGAATTGAATTCTTCTGTTACTCCGTACAAAGCAACATTCTGGATCATATCTTTTTCATGTATTACATTTTGCCCCTGAACCTGGAGGGTAAAAGCCATATTGTCTATAGCATTGGTTTTAGCGCTAATGAAACGCATTTCATCGTATTTGGGGGAAGGCCGTTTTACATATTTCCACCAGGGGTATTCGCCATCCCCACCTCCGGAATAATCCCATTTATCAATATAAATGGTATTAGAACCTAAACTGTTGATTCCCTCCTTGATATTTTTTTCAAGGCTGTCAACGGTGGTTAGCACACCTATTATGCAAAATATACCAATGGTTACTCCAAATAATGAGAGGAACGTACGTAATTTATTATTTCTTAATTCCTGCCAGGCTAACCGAAAACTGGCAGCTAATATCTGGAGCGTTTTAAGCATATATCAAAAGTAATGACATTACCCTTAATTATGCTTTTTTCTTCCTTGCCGTTTTCTTCGGCGGGTTGGCCTTAAGTTCCTCTATCGTTTTAAGGGCTTCTTCTATTGTAAGATCCGCAACTCTTTCCTGCTGTTCTTTGCTGAGCTTATAATTGCGTAATCCCTGCTTCAGGTAAGGTCCGTAAGGTCCGCGCAAAACCTGTATTTTTTCTTTTTCAAAAACTTTAACCGTCCTTTCCTCTTTGGCTTTTCTTTTTTCAACAATAATAGGCGTGGCTTCTTCCAGTGTTATGCTGTAGGGGTCGAATTCTTTGTTAAGGGAATAAAACTTTTTATCGTGAGCTATATATGGTCCGAACTTTCCAATACTTACCGTTACATCGGTATCTTCAAATTTACCTATGTTCCGTGGCAGCTTGAACAGATCCATAGCTTCCTCCAGCGATATGGTTTCAATGCTTTGGGTAGCTTTCAATTTGGCAAACCTGGGCTTTTCTTCACCCTCTGCGGCTGCACTGCCTATTTGCACCATTGGTCCGTAGCGCCCCATGCGGGCTATTACAGGTTTTCCGCTTTGGGTGTCAACGCCTAATTCCCTTTCTCCACTAATGCGTTCGGCAGTTTCAATAGTATTGTCTACATCTTTTTTAAAAGGGGCATAAAAATCGCCCAGCATTTTGTTCCACTTTATTTTTCCCTGCGCTACTTCATCAAATTCTTCTTCAATCCTGGCGGTAAAGCCATAATCCATAATGTCATCAAAATACTGTTTCAAAAAATCTGTTACAACAAGCCCAAGGTCGGTTGGAAAGAGTTTGGATTTTTCTGCACCCGTTGTTTCGTGTTCAGTAAGTTTTGTTATTTTATCCGCTTTCAGCAGCATTATGCGGTAATCTCTTTTAACGCCTTCTTTATCTCTTTTCTCAACGTACCCGCGTTTTAAAATAGTAGAAATGGTGGGTGCATAGGTAGAAGGACGTCCAATGCCCAGCTCTTCTAATTTTTTTACGAGTGACGCTTCGGTAAAGCGTGGAGCGGCTCTTGAAAACCGCTCAACAGCTTTCATTTCCCTAAATTCTACCTGTTGATTTACTTCAAGGGGTGGCAGCATGCCTTCTGTAGCTTCATCTTCGTTCATATCCTCTTCATCCCTGTCTTCGCGGTACACTTTTAAAAATCCTTCAAATTTCAGCACTTCTCCCTGTGCAGTAAGGTCCTCTTTATTGGTTGAGATACTGATCTTTGCTATGGTTTTTTCCAGTTCAGCATCTGCCATCTGGCTGGCCATTGTGCGTTTCCATACCAGTTCATACAGCTTACGGCAATCTGCATCGTCAACAGCAAGTGTTTCCATTGCGGTAGGGCGAATAGCTTCATGCGCTTCCTGTGCCGATTCGTTTTTATTTTTAAATTTCCGCACCTGCACATATTGCTTGCCGTACTGCGACTTGATTTTAGCGGAAATATCATTTACCGCTGTTTCACTCAGGCTTACACTGTCGGTACGCATATAAGTAATATGCCCGTTTTCATACAGTTTCTGCGCCAGCAGCATCGTTCGGCTTACCGAATAGCCCAATTTGCGGGAAGCCTCCTGCTGCAGGGTAGAGGTGGTAAAAGGAGCGGCAGGAGATTTTTTTGCTGGTTTTATCTGTATATCCCTTACGGTATATTTTGCACCAATGCAGGTTTGTAAAAAACTTACGGCATCATCCGCCACGGAATAACGGCTGCCTTCGGCTTTAAAAGTTACCGGCTTGTTGCTGATGTCTTTTGCAGCAAATAATGCTTCTATTTTAAAAGTGCTAATGCTTTTGAATGCATTGATCTCTCTTTCCCGCTCGGCTATTAAACGCACCGCTACACTTTGCACCCGCCCGGCGCTGAGGTTATTGCGCATACTCATTTTGCGCCAGAGCACCGGCGACAACTCAAATCCTACAATTCTGTCTAATATCCGGCGGGCCTGCTGGGCATTTACTAAGTTCATATCCAGTGTGCGTGGCGATCGAACAGCAGCCTGGATAGCAGGTTTGGTTATTTCATGAAAAACAATCCGTTTGGTTGTTGCGGGGTCCAATCCCAGCACTTCACATAAATGCCAGCTTATGGCTTCTCCTTCGCGGTCCTCATCCGTTGCCAGCCACACTTCACCGCTTTTCTTTGCCAGGCTCTTCAGTTCTTTTACTACCTTCTCTTTTTCTTCCGGGATAATGTAACGGGGTTCAAAGTGATTATTAACATCAATGCCCATATCGTTCTTCTCCAGGTCGCGGATATGTCCATAGCAGCTTTTAACCTCAAAATCTTCGCCGAGGATCTTTTCAATGGTTTTTGCCTTTGCCGGTGATTCTACTATCAATAAATTCTTTGCCATGGTATTGCTTAAACTCGATGATTAATTGATGCAATATTAAAGTAAACCATTAAAAAACAAAAAAAACCATCATTTATAAAAAGTGAAGAATGTGGTTTACGGTATGCTTGTCGCGGTATATTTTACGGTGACCCAAGCCATTGGAAATGATAAATTTAATATGTGGATGGTTGTCATTTTTAACTTTTTCAACATCCCGCAAAGGGGTTATATCATCCTGTTCATCGTGCATCCATAATACATTAGCGCTTATGTTTTGCACGGCCCTTCGTATAGAAAAATATTCAGGTGGTATGCCACTTTTATCCCTGACTAATTTGTCAAATGCCTGTCTTACTTTTCCATCCAGTTGAAGTAAATGGAAGAATCCGTCTATAGCAGTTGTGGTTTCCGTGGCAGGAGCAATCAAAACGATCCTGGTTTTTTCGTTATGCGGAACGGTTTCAAGCAGATGTGCAATGGCCAATCCACCAAAGGAATGTGCAATATAGGCATCAAATGGCCCGTATTCGCTTACAATATGCTGAAGTGCCTGCACATATATGGGTAAAGTAATTTCTTTCCCGTCACTTTTGCCATGTGCCGGAGCATCAAAAGCAATAATCTCATACCCCTTGTCTGTTAAAGGAAGAACAAATCCATCAAAGTTTCGTGCGGAAGACTCAAAGCCGTGGACTATCAATATTTTTTTTGGCGAAGGATGGTTCCATCTGTAGCCATGAATGGACAGGTTGTTCATGCTAAACGAAACCAACTCCGCTTTTTTAATGATGGCAGATGGATTTTGCTGCTTTCCCCGTTGCGGGGTGCAAAATAATGTAAAAGCTTTTTTGGCTGCTTTTTGAGGTGAGATAAGAGCGATCAGTTGTAACCTGGCCCTGAGATATGTCAATGCAATTTTATGTGACAGTTTCATTTGTGCGTGAATATCAATGACAAACAACAAAAATAAAGGAGTTTAGCGCTAATTTGCAATAATGAAAATTGTTATAATAGGCACCGGAAATGTAGCAACAGCATTAGGACGAAAGATCGTGCAGTGCGGACACCATATTGTACAAGTTGCTGGTCGAAACGCAGCACATGCCCAAACCCTGGGGGTATTGTTGCATACACCGTACATTGATAATTTTTATGAGATTGCCGATGGTGCTGATATATATATAATAGCGGTTTCCGATACTGTCCTTACAGGTATAGAAAATTGGTTACCGGTAAAAATTAAAGGTATAGCAGTGCATACGGCAGGTTCCGTCAGTAAGATGGTATTGAAAAACGTTGCCGGCAGTTATGGTGTATTATACCCTTTACAAAGCTTGCGGAGCGACAGGCAGGCTGTTCCGGAAATGCCTTTATTAATAGATGCGGACTCACCAGGCACATTGCGAAGTATTCAAACCTTTGCAGCATCACTTTCCGGCAAAGTACAATTTGCGGATGATGCCTTAAGAGTGAAGCTGCACCTGAGTGCGGTTATCGCTAATAATTTTACCAATTACCTGTATACGCTTACCCAGGATTTTTGTGCAAAGGAATCGCTTGATTTTTCACTCTTATTGCCGCTGCTGCATGAAACGGTTGACAGGTTGGAGCAATATCCTGCCAAATTGATGCAAACCGGCCCGGCGATACGGAACGACAAGGATACCATAGCAAAACATTTATACCTATTAAAAGCGTACCCGGCGCTCTCCAGATTATATGCTGAGCTGTCAGGCAGTATTTCGGACTATTATGCTGAGCCAAAGGCGGGTTGAATTCAAATTCTAAATTAGGATCTCGCAGATCAGCCGCAAAGCATTATGGTGCTTTAACTTTTTTGTGTTGAGCAAATAGCAGTTGGGACTATAAACTCTGATAAAGCAAAAAGTAAAAAGAACGTTTATCTTCACGCCATGAAACTGGCTGGCGCATTTTTAAGACTTATCAGGTATCCCAATCTTATATTTATTGGTATTACACAGTTTCTTTTTTATTTCTGCATTCTTTTTCCTGCCATACATCCGGAAGTGTTTTTTGCAGACGAATTCAGCCTGTTGCTTTTCCTTGTTGCTTCTTCTGTTAGCATTGCCGCGGGGGGATATGTGATAAATGATTATTTTGATCTGAATATTGACCAGGTAAATAAACCCGAACGTATTGTGGTAGAAAAACATATTCACCGCAGATGGGCCATTATCTGGCATTGGGTATTTTCTACTGCCGGCGTGGTAATGGGGTTTTATATTTCTTTTATAACCCGCAACTGGCTTATTGGTTTTTCCAATGTAATATGTGTATTGTTGTTGTGGGTATACTCCACCACTTTCAAAAAAAAACTGCTGTCCGGCAATATCATTATTTCTTTGCTTACCGCATGGGTAGTGCTCGTGGTTTTCTTTTTCGTTGATTATTTTCCTGCAAGTATTATTCCCGGCCGGCAAATGCCGGCTGCCATTGATGAACAGGTACACCGGCGGATTATGCGGCTGGCCTTTTTATACGCGGGTTTTGCTTTTGTTATTTCACTTATACGCGAGGTAATAAAAGATATGGAAGATATGGAAGGTGATGCCCGTTATGGATGTAAAACCATGCCTGTGGTATGGGGTATACCCGTGGCGAAAGCATTTACAGGCGCATGGCTGATGGTACTTACAGGTTCATTATTGGCCATACAATTTTATGCCATGTACCTGGGCTGGTGGTGGAGTATTTTATATTGTACACTGCTGATCATTGTTCCACTGCTATGGATTGCAAGGAAACTATATGTGGCATCGGTTGCCGGAGATTACCATTACCTGAGCGGTGCGGTAAAGTTTGTCATGCTTGCCGGTATCCTGTCTATGATCTTCTTTAAAGTATATCAATCATGAAAAAAATAGTGCTTGCTTCGCAATCGCCAAGACGGAAACAATTGCTGGAATGGGCGGAAGTTGATTTTGATATCATTGCTGAGGCAACAGATGAAAGTTTTCCTGATCACCTGACACCCAAAGAAGCTGCCATTCATATAGCCCGGCAAAAAGCGCTTGCGGTACAGGCAGGCCAGGTGTATAAAAGATATGAGCAGCATATTCCTGTACTGGCGGCGGATACAATAGTGGTATGCGAAGGAAGAATCATCGGCAAGCCGGCAGACCAGGAAGATGCCATCCGGGTCCTGCATATGTTGTCGGGCAAAAAACACGAGGTAATTACAGGAGTAGTCATAGTAAATGGTAAAGAACAAAAAACATTTGCGGATATTACAGAAGTATGGTTTCATACATTAACCCGGGAACAAATTATTTTTTACGTGGAAAAATACAAGCCCTACGATAAAGCCGGTGCGTATGCCATACAGGAATGGATAGGCGTTGTGGGTATAGAACGCATTAACGGTGATTTTTATAATGTAATGGGTTTGCCGGTGAGCAGGGTAGTGAGGGAGTTGGAAGATTTGAGATGAGTTGCAGGTTACAGGTTTCAGGGAAGGATTTGAAATTTGAGATAGGTATCAGGTTTCCGTCAGCTATCAGGTGAGTAACTGCTAACATCGGGATGAATACAGCTTCTTTCACCTCTCACCTTTCTCTTCTCTTCGGATTTCGGATTTATGACTTCCGATTTGCTTGTCATGTTAAGGAGCGAACCATCTGTATATAATTTGGTTCTTGCTATTTGGTTCTTGATGCTTTTATATTGAATTTCGTCCCGCAGGTGCGGGATCCGGCTTCGGATTTGATTTGAGATTTATTTGTGATTTGTTTTTTGGTTCTTTATATTTCTTTGTATCTTACCATCATACACCATCACTACATAACCTATGACAGAGCGCCTGCTTCAATTTATCTGGCAGATGCAGTATTTTAATAAAACTGATCTGCATACCACTGCCAATGAATCATTACAGATCATTCATCCCGGACATCTTAATACCAACCAGGGGCCTGATTTCCAGGAGGCGGGTATCAGGATCAATACAACTACCTGGGCGGGCAATATCGAATTACATGTAAAAGCTTCCGACTGGAAACTGCATCGCCACGATGAGGATAAAAATTACAAAAATATTATCCTGCACGTGGTATGGGAAAATGACTTTACCGTACAGGATGAATGGGGTAATGATACACCCGCGTTGGTTTTGCAGAACAGGGTTTCTAAAATCCTGTTACAGCGATATGAAGAATTGATGTATGCCCAAACCATCATTCCCTGCAGCGGCAGTATAAGCATGGTACCTGAATTGATCTGGAGCAGTTGGAAAGCCAGATTGGTGGCAGAGCGGTTGCAGCGCAAAACGCAAACAGTTGAACATTATTTAAAAGAAACCAACGGACACTGGGAAGAAGTGTTTTGGTGGATGCTGGCAAGAAATTTTGGCGCAACCGTTAACAGTGATGCTTTTGAAGCCATCGCCCGGTCGTTGTCTGTTGGTATTTTGACAAAGCATAAAAATCAGATACATCAGTTAGAATCTTTTTTATTGGGGCAGGCAGGTTTATTAGATGCCGGTTTTGAAGAAGAGTATCCCCGGATGCTGCAAAAGGAATACCTGTTTTACAGGAAGAAATACAATTTCCTTCCTGTACATCAGCCTGTTCATTTTTTGCGGATGCGGCCGGGCAATTTTCCCTGCATCCGGCTGGCCCAACTGGCAAAGCTTATTCAGCGGTCATCCCGTCTTTTTTCTAAAGTCAAATCGGCTTCAGTGCTTGCACAGTTAAAAACATTATTAACCGTAACAGCCAATGATTACTGGCATTATCACTACCGCTTTGATGAAACCTCATCTTTTAAAGAAAAAGTACTGGGCAGGCAAATGATAGAGAATATTATTATTAATACCATTGTTCCGGTGGTATTTGCTTATGGTTATGTAAAGCAGGAACAATCTTATAAAAATAAAGCCCTGCAATGGCTCGAAGAAACCACCGCAGAGCAAAACAACATTACCCGCCAATGGACTGCATTAGGATTGACAAATGCATCGGCGCACGATTCGCAGGCTTACATTGAATTAACCAAAGCATATTGCTGCAATAAAAGCTGCCTGAACTGTGCTGCAGGGGCTGCTATTTTAAAGCGATCTGTGTGAATGGTGGTGAATAGTGAAAGGTGAGAAGTGAGAGTTCGTTTCACGTCTCACCTTTACCATTTCACGATTGCACTGTTTCTTTTTTCCAGTTAAAGACCACATTTATTTTTATATCCGGATGAATGCTGTGGAATACAGGACAGGTAAGCGCCGCTTTCTCCAGTATCGTTTGCTCCTTATCTGTTGCCTCAAAGCCGGCGGGGAAATGAAATGTTAAATTTAAGCCCCCTATTCTCCTTGGATTACTGGCCATTATTTTTTCAACCTCCACTTTTACGCCTTTGAGATTAACTTCCATGTCTCTTGCTTTAATGCCCATAATAGTAAGCATGCAGCTTGCCAGCGCGGTGGCAACAAGATCGGACGGAGAAAAACGTTCACCTTTCCCCTGGTTGTCCGGAGGAGCATCTGTTTCAATAACGGTACCTGATTTTAAATGGGTGCAAACGGTACGAAGATTTTCTTCGTAAACTACAGTTGAAGTCATTGTATTATTTTTGTTTAAATTTACGTTTAAAGAACAATAAAATATTCCAGGTGAAAAAAATCATTGCAGCAATTATATGTATTTGTATAACCCTTGGAGCTTTTAGCCAGCAAAGAACGGCTGAACAAAGGAAAGAGGATAAGCGGAGAGCAAAGAGAGAAAAAATAAATGAACTGATGCGCCTGGAAGAAGAAGGAGTACCTTCTTTTCATAAACAGAATGCTTTTGGCATAAAAGTAAATACAGACGGGTGGGGCATATCCTATGAACTGGGTCGTGCCAATTCCGTAACACGCGCCACCATATTCCAGGTAGAGTTTAACGAAAAAAAACACCGTAAAGAGCAAAAAGCCAATCGTCAAACGGATGCCGGTGGTTTTATATTTTTCGGTAATCCTTTTGTATATGGGAAGAGAAATATTTTCTACCAGTTAAAGCTTGCCGCCGGGCAACAAATACTGATTGGTGGTAAAAATAACAAAAACGGTGTTTCGGTATACGGTATTGGCGCAGGCGGATTGTCACTAGGTTTTTTGCGACCCTATTATGTGGAAGTACAGGACCAGGCAAATGAAACCCGGTATGTTAAATACGATTCCCCAGACAGTTCCTTATTCCTGAGCACCGCCAACATCATTGGCGGATCGGGTTTAAGTAAGGGGTGGAATGAAATGAAATTTGCCCCCGGCTTACATGCTAAAACAGCCCTGCGTTTTGATTACAATCGCTTTAACACTATTGTATCTGCAATAGAAGGTGGAATAAATGTGGAATATTATTTTAAAGATATTGAGCAAATGGCATATAACCCTTCCAGGAAATTCTTCGTTAACGCCTATGTATCCTTCTTATTTGGCAAACGGAAGTAAGTCGGTTATTTTTGCATTTTGGAAAACGTTTACAATTTAAATTATGAGTGGAGCTTGTGTTACTAACCAGGAACCAGCGCAACGCACTAAAAAACCAGATTGGTTAAGGGTGAAGTTGCCCATTGGTGAAAGCTATAAAAATGTAAGGAATTTAGTAGATACCCATAAACTGCATACTATTTGTGAAAGCGGTAATTGTCCAAATATGGGCGAATGCTGGGGCGCAGGCACTGCTACTTTTATGATACTGGGTAATATTTGTACAAGAAGTTGTGGCTTTTGCGCTGTGGCAACGGGCCGCCCTGAAGCCGTAGATTGGGATGAACCTCAGCGGGTAGCCGAAGCTATATACCTGATGAAAGTAAAACATGCCGTAATTACTTCGGTAGACAGGGATGAGCTGAAGGATGGGGGAAGCATTATCTGGTACAATACCATCAAGGCTGTGAAAGCCTTGAATTCGGGTACTACACTGGAAACCCTGATTCCTGATTTTAAAGGACAAAAAGAAAACATTCAGCGTATTATTGAAGCCGCACCCGAAGTGGTTTCACACAATGTTGAAACGGTTGAACGAATGACAAAGCAGGTGCGCATACAGGCCAAGTACTGGAGAAGTATGGAAGTGCTTAAGCATCTCAAAGAAAATGGTATGCGAACCAAATCGGGCATCATGCTGGGTTTGGGTGAAACGAAAGAAGAAGTATTACAAACCATGGGCGATCTTCGTTCAAATGGTGTTGATGTAATTACACTGGGACAATACCTCCAGCCCAGCAACAGGCATCTGCCGGTTCTTCGTTTTGTGCATCCCGATGAGTTTGCCGAATATACGGAAGCAGGTTATGATATGGGTTTCGACTATGTTGAAAGTGGCCCGTTAGTACGCTCTTCCTATCACAGTGAAAGGCATGTATTTGAAGGAACCGGGAAAAAAGAATGGCTGAAGAAAAAAGAAAAAATGGTTAGTTAGCTGATGAATTCCCTTCCTTCGTCAGGGTAACAAAGACCTCTCTTCGGTTTATGACCTGATAGATCAAGTTCATGCCCGATTGTTGATTATTATTATTCAATCATTACTGACTGCCGACTACTCACTTCACTACCCCTCGTGCCGCTGTTCACGGTAACTGCTGCAACGGGTTTCAACCTGATCAATTTAAGTTTGTTCAACCCACGCATAATAAAATAAGTAAGATCGAATTCAAACCACTTTTTTGCAAAATTGGCGCTGTCTTTTGCATAGTGATGATTGTTTTGGAATAATTCACCCATCAGTAATATTCCCCAGGGAGAGGAATTTTTAGAATGATCGCCATTATCGAAATTGCTGTAGCCGTACTTATGCCCGCACCAGTTAACAATAGCGCCCTGAATAGGCCCCATAAGAAAATGTATGGGCAGTAATAAGAACCACCACCAACTGGGGGCGAAGAAAAAATATACTGCAAAATAGGCAACACCAAACGCGGTCCGGGTAATCATGCTGGTACCGAACCGGTCGAGTTTGTCCCACACGGGAAGGTATTCTTTAGTGAATTGTTTGTCAGGAACATTTTTACCCGTAATAAAAGCACTGTAAATTGCTGCCGTATGCATCATCATCTGCCATATATCTTTAAAAAAATGAGGCGAATGAGGATCTTCTTCCGTGTCGCTGAAGGTATGATGCATTCTGTGCATTACACCATAAGCCCTGGGAACAAGGTAAGAAGACCCCTGGGCAAACCAGGTTAAAAAATAAATCAGCTTTTCTCCGAATTTTGATGTGGTATACATCTGGTGAGAGGCATAGCGGTGCAAAAAGAAAGAATGAAAAAACAACGATAAAAACCAATGTGCGAAAAAGAACACTAAAATAACGATCATTATTATCAATTAAAACCCAAACCGCAAAGATAAGATTTATACATAATCCAGGCAAGGTTATCTATGAAATTTGGCTTAAGTTTTTAAGTTCAGAATGACATCCTTAATTATTAAAATAAGCGTTAAACATATTCCTTTGTTTAATATACTATCAATTGCGCTTACCTTTGTCTGCCAGCAGGTTCACAGGTGTATTTTTACAATTTTAAGCATGACACTTCAATGACAAAAAAACTGAGTCAGCATATTTTTGATAAGCAACAGGTTTTAGAAGATGTTCCTCCCAATGAAACCATTGCACAGTGGGCGTCAGGACTTATTTGCTTATTATACCCCGAATTGTCTGCCTGCAATTATAATACTGCGGAAGATATTGATAAAGAATTTAAACGATTAGAAACGGCACTGACCCATATGCTGAATGCAACAAAAGCCTGCTGCGATTGCAATAATGAGTTAATATCCAACCAGTTTTTTAAAGGTGCACCTGAGCTGTACCGCGTGCTAAATACGGATGTAGAAGCAATTTTAAATGGAGATCCGGCGGCAAAAAGTGAATTTGAAGTGATCAGGGCTTACCCGGGTTTTTATGCTTTGTGTTTCTACCGTATTGCACATTTGCTGTTAACGCTCGATGTACCCCTATTGCCCAGGATACTCACGGAATATGCACATTCAAAAACGGGTATTGATATACATCCGGGCGCAGAGATCGGGGAATATTTTTATGTTGATCATGGTACCGGGATAGTAATTGGAGAAACAGCAATTATTGGTAATTATGTGAAATTATACCAGGGCGTTACCCTGGGAGCTTTAAGTGTGGATAAGAGCATGGCTTCCATGAAACGTCATCCAACCGTAGAGGATAATGTTATTATTTATTCCAACGCAACGGTATTGGGTGGCGATACCGTTATCGGTCATAATAGTATTATTGGTGGCAACGTATGGCTTACGCACAGTGTTCCCGCCGGATCATTTGTATACCACAACTCTGAAATAATAATAGAAGAAAGAAAGATCAAAAATAATGTATAATGACAAGCGTAGCAGATTTAATAGGCAATACCCCCCTTGTTGAACTCCAGAAATTAAATGTCAATAGCAGTGTAAAAATATTAGCCAAGCTCGAAGGCAATAACCCCGGTGGAAGCGTAAAGGACCGTCCGGCATTTAACATGATCAAAAGCGCGCTCGACAGGGGGGACATAAATAAACACACAAAGCTAATAGAAGCAACAAGCGGAAATACCGGCATAGCTATGGCATTTACCGCTAACCTGTTTGGAATGGAAGTTGAGCTGGCGATGCCCTCTAACTCTACGCGGGAAAGGGTTTTGACTATGGAAGCATATGGTGCAAAAGTTACTTTGCTCGAAAGTATAGAAGCGTGCAGGGATTATGCCGAGGAAAAGGCTGCCAAAGGAGATTATTATCTGCTTAACCAGTTTGCCAATACTGATAATGTAATGGCTCACTATAAAACAACCGGCCCGGAAATATGGAATGATACAAAAGGCACTGTTACTCATTTTGTAAGTTCCATGGGAACCACGGGAACGATCATGGGATGCTCGCGGTATTTAAAAGAAAAAAATCCTGCAATACAAATAATCGGCTGTCAGCCTACCGAAGAGTCGTCTATTCCCGGTATCCGGAGATGGTCAAAAGAGTACCTGCCTAAAATTTTTGAACCGCAAAGGGTAGATCGGATTATGGATGTTTCTCAATCCGAAGCAGTAGATGTTACCCGGCAGCTCGCTAAAGCAGAGGGCATATTCGCCGGTATGAGTAGCGGCGGAGCCGCTTCGGCTGCACTAAAATTGAGCAAAGAAATTTCCTCCGGCGTTATCGTTTTTATTGTTTGCGACCGGGGCGACAGGTATCTGAGCAGTGATCTGTTCGGGTAACCATCACAGGGATCTAATTTCATGGCTTACCTGCAATTGCTCCAGCGCTTCTTTTAAGCGGCTACAATGGGTATCTGTAATAAAAACCTGCCCCTTATTTTCCACGCATACTTTAACAAGCAGGTTTTTCATACGTGCTTCATCTAATTTTTCAAATACGTCATCCAGTAGTAAAAGCGGGGGAAATCCTTTATGTTTCAGCAGCACTTCAAACTCTGCGAGCTTTAATGCAAACAACAGGCTTTTTCTTTGCCCCTGCGAAGCGGTTGTTTTAAACGGGTAATTTTCCAGGCCCAACTCAAGATCATCGCGGTGCACTCCCTGACTTGTGCGTTGAAGCGCTATATCCTTGGTTCTGTTTTTTATTAATAATGCTTTAAAGTCTGCTGATTCTAAATGACTTTTGTAGGTTATTGTTAATTTTTCTTTATATTCTGCAATCGAATGATACAATTCCAGAACAACAGGTATAAATGTTTCGAGGAATGCCTTGCGACTCCTGTAAATGAAATTACCGGCAACTACAAGCTGGGCAGAAATAACCTCCATAAGGCTTTCATCCATATTTCCTGATTCTGCTAATTGCTTCAGTAAACTGTTCCGCTGCTGCAATAATTTATTATAGTCAATCAGGGTTTGCAGGTAAGCAGCGTCCAACTGTGAAATGGTATAGTCTATGAACTTCCTCCGCTCTTCACTTGCCTGCGTAATAATCGCCACATCGTCGGGCGCAATCATTACGCATGGAAATTTACCAATATGAACAGCAAATCTTGTATAATTTTCATTGTCCACGCCAAATTCTTTCTTACCGTTTTCGCGCAGCACGCATATTATATTATGACTTTTGCCATCTACGGTAACCTGCCCGTTGAGCCGGAAGCCCAATTTTCCCTGTTGTGTATTTTGTATATCCGTTTTTCCAAAATAGCTTTTGGTAAAGCACATATAATAAATTGCATCCAGCAGATTGGTCTTTCCACTGCCGTTTTTACCGCAAAAGCCGGTTACATTTTGAGAAAAGGTAAAAGTGGCCTGCCCGTAATTCCGGAATTGTGCTAATGATATGTTCTCCAGTTTAAACAAGGCGCAAATCTATATTGAATCCTGAAAATAAAGCTGAAAATAAGAATTTTGATGAGATCAGTCTTAGAATTTGAAATTCAGAATTTGAGATTTAACACATATATTTGCCGCTCAATTTTGCAACGTGAGCGCTACAACAAAAGAAACTGTAAAATTTACAAAGGAAACCTACCTGTATTGGTATGAATTGATGCTTTTGCTGCGCCGGTTTGAAGAAAAAGCCGGGCAATTGTATGGAATGCAAAAGATCCGTGGTTTTTGTCATTTATACATCGGGCAGGAAGCGTTAGCGGCAGGTTGTATGACAGCTACCAAACCCGAAGACCCTTTTATTACAGCCTATCGTGATCACGGATTGGCTATCGCAAAAGGAGTAAGTGCCAAATCGTGCATGGCCGAATTATTCGGCAAAGCTACAGGATGTTCAAAAGGAAAAGGCGGCAGCATGCACTTCTTTGGAATGAAGGAACGATTTTTTGGGGGGCATGGCATTGTAGGCGCACAAATAGGAACAGGAGCAGGGTTGGCTTTTGCTGAACAATACAAGGGTACCGATAATGTATCTCTTACTTTTTTTGGAGACGGAGCCGCACGCCAGGGCATATTGCACGAAACCTTTAACCTGGCTATGATATGGAAACTGCCTGTGGTTTTTATTTGTGAGAACAACAACTATGCAATGGGTACCTCAGTGCAAAGAACTTCCAATGTAATGGATATTTACAAGCTGGCTGATGCATATGATATGCCCGGTGATACGGTAGACGGAATGAGCCCCGAAGCTGTGCATGAAGCTGTTGGACGTGCTGTAAAGAGAGCCAGGGAAGGCGGTGGGCCAACATTACTTGAAATAAAAACCTACAGGTATAAAGGCCACTCCATGAGTGACCCTGCAAAATACCGTACTAAGGAGGAAGTAGAGGAATACAAACAGCGCGATCCTATTGAATACACAAAAAGTAAATTGATCAAAGCTTTCAACGTTACGGAAGAGGAGATTGAAGTTATTAATGAAAGAGTGAAAAAAGAAGTGGACGAATCAGTAAAATTTGCTGAAGAAAGCCCTTGGCCGGATGATGATGAGTTATTAAAAGACATTTACATACAAAAAGACTATCCATTTATAATGGACTAAACAAGTCAAAATTACAATTCTAAAAGAATACTGAATTATAAAATGAGCGCAATAAAAAAACATGAAGCGGTTAAGCACGAAGACAGGCTGTTAAACGCACAGGATTTTTGGGAAAGAAATAATAAGAGCATCCTTATTCTCTTAAGTGCTGTTATAGTGCTGGTAGGTGGTTATTTTGCATATAAATATTGGTTTAAACTTCCTGAAGAAAAAAAGGCAGTTGAAGCTATTGCCAAAGCCCAGGAATATTTTGCCAGCGACTCACTGCAATTGGCATTGAACGGCGATGGAAGAAATGCGGGTTTTTTAAAAGTGATCAGCAAATACGGAGGAACGCCCTCTGGTAATCTTGCAAAATTATATGCAGGTGAAACTTACCTGCAATTGGGAGATTATAATAATGCATTAAAATATCTGAAAGATTTTGATGCTAACGGTTCTGTGCAAACACAGGCTTTGGTATACGGACTTATGGGAGATGCTTATTCGGAATTAAAAAAGAATACCGAAGCGCTGGAGAACTATAAAAAAGCAAGCACTACTTTTGAACAAAACCAGGCATTGTCATCGGAATACTTGTTCAGGGCAGCCAGCCTGTACGAAGTAATGGGAAAAAATAAAGAGGCAATTGAGCTTTTCCGCCAGTTAAAAGATAAATATCCCAGAACGGAAAGAGGCTTTACGGCCGAAAAGTATCTTGGAAAATTAGGAGCAACCGAATAATTGGAGATTCGAAATTTGAGATTTGAGATGGGTTCAGATTTCAGTTGTCAGCTGTTAAGTGAATAACTATTAACGATAGGACGAATACTTGAATAGTGAGTGGTTAGGGGTGAGTTTCGGATTGAAATTTGAATTTTATCCGCCACGGCGGACAGGTCTGGTTCTTGTTATTTGTTCTTTGGGTTTTTGTATTCCTTCGAATTTCGGGTTCCCGGCTTCGGATTTGTTTTTGTGATTTGTTTTTTGGTTCTTATTATTTACTTTGATAATGGCTGAAATAACCAACAGTAATTTATATGTTTTAGATACAGGCATTCTACCAAAGGGTGCCTGTGTTGTTATTGTGCGCACCGAGTGGAATGCATCTGTTGTAGACAAGCTGGAAGAGGGGTGCAAAAGTATTTTAAACCAGCACCAGGTAGCTTACCGGGTAGTTACCGTTCCCGGCGCTTTTGAAGTGCCTTACGGAATAATAAGTTACTGGAAGGCACACCTGCAGGCAAAAAATCGTCCAGATGCATTTATTGCGTTGGCCTGCGTGGTAAGAGGCGGCACACCGCATTTCGATTATGTATGCAAAGGAATTACGGATGGTATTGTTCAGCTTAATCTTACTTTACCCGTTCCTTCTGTTTTTGGCGTGCTTACTGTAGACACGGATGAGCAGGCACAGGAAAGATCCGGCGGCAGGCATGGTCATAAAGGAGAGGAGGCTGCTGTTACTGCATTAAAAATGATAGCATTGAAGGCATCATTTGATAAGAACCTTTAAACTGATGATACAGGAGGAATAATGGCAATATGGATGTTCAATTATTTATACCCTGTTTTGTAGACCAGTTGTATCCGCAAACAGCTTTTAATATGATAAAAGTGCTGGAGAAGCTGGGTTGTAATATTCAGTACAATACCAGTCAAACCTGTTGCGGACAGCCGGCATTTAATGCTGGTTTTTGGGATGATGCACGCGATGTTTGCAATAAATTTATTACAGATTTTTCAGGCGCTGATTATATTGTTTCACCAAGTGCATCCTGCACAGGGTTTGTAAAAAATTACTATCCCCGTTTATTTGATAATTCTTCCCTTCATAACGAAGTAAAAGACACTGGCAAAAGGATGTTTGAATTCAGTGCATTTCTTACCGAAATACTCAAAGTTGAGGATTTGGGCGCAGCATTGCATGGAAAAGCTACTTATCATGATTCATGCGCCGCCCTGCGTGAATTGCATATTAAATCGGGCCCGCGCCGCTTGCTGGATCATGTAAAAGGCCTGGAACTGGTAGAAATGAACGATGTGGAAACCTGTTGTGGATTTGGCGGCACTTTTGCTGTTAAATTTGAAACAATCTCTGTTGCGATGGGTGATCAGAAAGTTGTAAATGCCAAAAATACCGGCGCTGATTTTATTATATCAACCGACCTGAGCTGCCTGATGCACATTGACGGAGTCATTAAAAGCAAGGGATTATCGCTTCAAACCATGCACATTGCCGATGTACTGGCCAGTGGATGGTAAGGGTAAGAGTTACAGGTTACAGGGTGCAGGGCTTTCGGGATTTGAAATTTAATTTTATTTGTTTTTTGCGATTTGGTTCTTGGCGTTTCCTTCGGATTTCGAATTTTAGATTTCGAACTTTGTATTTTTATTTGTTTCTTGCTATTTTGAATTTATAATTTATATTACCGTTATGGCATACTGGCTTGTAAAATCTGAACCTTTTAAATACAGTTGGGAACAGCTTGTAAAAGATAAGCAGACCTTCTGGGACGGTGTACGCAATTATGCTGCACGCAATAACCTTAAAGCGATGAAGAAAGGGGATGAAGTTTTATTTTATCATAGTAACGAGGGGTTGGAAATTGTAGGGATAGCCAAAGTAGCAAAGGAGCATTATCCCGACCCTACGGCTGATGATGATACATGGGTGGTAGTGGACTTAAAGCCGTATAGA
Organism: Agriterribacter humi; assembly: GCF_009192765.1. Taxonomy (GTDB): domain Bacteria; phylum Bacteroidota; class Bacteroidia; order Chitinophagales; family Chitinophagaceae; genus Agriterribacter; species Agriterribacter humi. The sequence goes on from NZ_VOHQ01000008.1 coordinate 223,847, forward strand.
AAACTAAAATTGCCTGTTGGACTTATTCAAATCAAGGCCGACAAGCGTTTGGCCGACATGGCATTGGTAAAACTGGGCCGCCTTTCGGTGCAACCCGTTACAGAAAAAGAATGGAAAATCATCATGGAAATGGCAGGTGAGCAATAAGTTTTAGAAATCAGGGTTCACTCCGGTATAATTTAAAGGAGTGATGGACTTCAGTTCCTTTTTGAGCGATGAAGAAATCTTAAGCTTATCAATAAAACGGTGCATGGTTTTTTGATTGATATCTTCTGCGCCCCTGGTAAGATGTTTTAATGCTTCATAAGGATTGGGGTAGTTTTCGCGCCTCAAAATGGTTTGTATGGCTTCGGCTACTACTGCCCAGTTCTGCTCCAGGTCCTGCTTTATTTTAGCTTCATTTAACAGCAATTTCCCCATTCCTTTATCAAAAGATTTTAATGCAAGTATAGTATGTGCAAAGGGAACGCCTATATTTCTCAGTACTGTTGAATCGGTAAGATCGCGTTGCAGGCGGGATATGGGCAATTTTGACGAGAGGTGTTCCAGTAGTGCATTTGCCATTCCAAGATTTCCTTCTGCATTCTCAAAATCAATAGGGTTTACTTTATGAGGCATGGCGGAAGACCCTACTTCTCCTTTTTTTACCTTCTGTTTAAAATATTCTAGAGAAATATAGGTCCATATATCACGGCAAAAATCAATCAAAATGTTATTGATGCGTTTTATGCCATCAAAATGAGCAGCTATATTATCGTAATGCTCAATCTGCGTGGTAAATTGCTGGCGTTGCAGACCCAGCGATTTACTGCAAAAATCATTGGCAAATTTTATCCAGTCTGTTCTGGGATAAGCCACATTATGTGCGTTAAAATTACCGGTAGCGCCTCCAAACTTGCAGGAGTAAGGTATGGATTGCAGCAATTGCAATTGCTGGCTTAACCGTTCGGCAAATACCATAAACTCCTTACCTAAGCGGGTAGGCGAAGCGGGCTGTCCATGTGTGCGGGCCAGCATGGGTATATTTTTCCAGGTTGCGGCTGTTTTTTTTATTTGCAGCATAAGCGTGGCTATTGCAGGATAATACTCATTTTCTAAGGATTCTTTCCACAGCAGCGGAATAGCGGTATTGTTTACATCCTGCGATGTAAGCCCAAAATGTATCCACTCTTTAAAGCGCCCGAGCTTCAATGCATCCAGCTCCTGCTTAAGGTAATACTCCACTGCTTTTACATCGTGATTGGTTATTTTTTCTATATTCTTTATTTCCGTTGCTTTGTCGGTGCTGAAATGAAGGTATATTTCTCTCAATAATTTAACCTGGGCAGGCTTTAGTGCAAAAAATTTCTTTTCGCTTAAAGCAATAAAATATTCTATTTCAATAAGAACACGGTAGCGGATTAATGCGAATTCAGAAAAATACTGGTCTAAATGATGAACCTGGTTTCTGTATCTGCCATCCACAGGTGAAATTGCAGTAAGCGCTGATAAATCCATTCTCTGTAATATTTGAAGAAATAATAAAACGGGATTGCCCTACATTTGCGGGCAAACCTACATGAAAAAGTTGAGTTTTTTTTATCGGAGCTGAATGGATTGTGTATATGGGATTTTTAATTGAAAAACGAACATGAGAAATAAAATAAGCGTTGGAATAATTGATTATCTGAATGTAAAACCTTTTTTATACGGTATTAAACATTCCTCTGTTATCAATGATATAAAGCTCGTAGAAACTTTTCCTTCAAAACTCGCACAAATGCTTCTAACCGGCGAAGTGGACCTGGGAATAGTGCCGGTAGCAATTATTCCGGAAATGAAGGAGTATTACATGGTTTCGGATTATTGTATCGGATGCAATGGACCGGTGGCTACGGTTTGTTTGTTCAGTGAAGTTCCCATAAATCGCGTTGAAACGGTTTTGCTCGACTACCAGTCTAAAACATCTGTGGCGCTGGCAAAGATCCTGTTGGAAAAATACTGGAAAATTTCGCCGGTATTCGAAGATGTTAAAGAAGAGGAATTCCGCCACAGGATAACAAGCACAACCGCAGGAGTAGTGATAGGCGACAGGGCATTTGAACAAAGAAAAAAATCAACTTATATCTATGATCTTGGCGAGGCCTGGAAAGACTTTACCGGGCTGCCTTTTGTATTTGCTGCATGGATATCCAATAAACCCCTGCCGGATGGATTTATCCATGCTTTTAATGAGGCCAATGCTTTTGGTTTAATGCATATTGACGAAGTAGTGCAGGAAAATCCCTATAAATTATTTGATTTAAAGCAGTACTATAAGTATAACGTCAGTTATGTATTTGATGACAACAAGAAAGCGGGGTTAGACGCATTTCTGCTCCTGTTAAAGAAGGCGAAACCCCAGGTAATTTAGAATGAGGAATACTTACGGCACATCCTCCTCATCAACCGGTTTCGGTGGGTAACCATTATATCTTTTTATGAATCTTTCAACTTTTTTAGGAAGATCAGATTACCGAACTTATTTTTGAATAATTTCACTCAAATATGGAATGGTTAACTAACCCCGAAGCATGGATTTCGCTGCTAACGCTTACTGTGCTGGAAATTGTGCTGGGCATTGATAATATTGTTTTTATTTCTATCATTTCCGGGAAGCTTCCCCAACATCAGCAAAAAAAAGCCAGGAGAGTAGGATTGGCCCTTGCCATGATTACAAGAGTATTGTTACTGCTTTCCATTAGCTGGGTAATGACCTTAACTTCTCCTCTTTTTAGTATAGGCGAATGGTTTGGTATGGAGGAAGGCGCTTTATTCGAAAAATTAAAAATATCAGGCAGGGATATTATACTTATTGTGGGGGGATTGTTCCTGATATACAAAAGCACAACTGAAATTCATGACAAAGTAGAGGGTCATGGAGGGGAAGTGGTTAAAACCCCGAAGATCATCTCTTTCAGCAGGGTTATCATAGAAATAATATTATTAGATGTTGTTTTTTCACTTGATTCTGTAATTACTGCTGTAGGCATGGCAGATCATATAGAAATAATGGTAGCGGCTGTGGTTATTGCGGTATTGATCATGCTCGTTTCGGCCGAAAGCATCAGCAACTTTGTAAACCATCATCCAACGGTAAAAATGCTGGCACTGTCCTTTCTGTTGCTGATAGGTATTTCATTAATAGCTGAAGGGCTTGACCAGCACATCCCTAAAGGATATATTTATTTCGCAATGGCATTCTCGGTTTTTGTAGAAGTGCTCAACCTCAGGGTAGCAAAAAAGCAGAAACAAATATAATTTTGCATTTAACCTGTTCCCATTTACCTTTGCGCTTCTTTTAAACAGTACGGCAAAATCCGTGCGACCTTAAAACATTGATAATCATGAAACAAGGTATCCATCCGCAAAATTACAGGTTTGTAGTTTTCAAAGACATGAGCAACGGGTATACATTCCTTACCCGTTCAACAGCTGGTTCAAAAGAAACCATTAAATGGGAAGACGGAAATGAATATCCGCTGATCAAACTCGAAATTTCTAATACTTCGCATCCTTTCTTTACAGGACAAAAGGTATTGGTTGACACAGCAGGACGTATTGATAAATTCAAAAAGAAATACGCGAAAAAATAATTTCTTCGTCCAAACGAATGATGATCCCTCCGCTTTGCCGGGGGGATTTTTTGTTCTTCACAGTAGCACCACATTGAACGAACAAACATTTTGCGCTTTGGACCTGCTGCTGTATTTCTTTCACATAGCCTTGCTATCTTAGCATCCTGAAATCCCAATCAAATTTGAGATTTCAGATATTACAAAGGAAATTTGAATCCATTCTTCCGGCATGCCGATCATATTATTTGACACATCGCAGAGAAACCTCTTATATCCATTTACATATATCCGCGCCATAGCCGATATACGGGTGGGCATTCTTACAATCAGGGAAAGATGGGAAAAGCTTACAAAGCAAAAAGTATATATCCTTACGGAACCCTACCTGCAGACGGTATATGCAAGCCTGCCGGGCGGGGAAAATATATTAGTAAATGCCTCTGTTATTGCGGATGAAAATTTGACAGCCCTTATCATGAATTTGCAGTTGAATGAAGCTATCGTTAAGGATGGAGAGGTCATTGCGGGAGTTTCGGCCGGTAAGGAAGAATGGAATATGGGCACTATTATTCCTGAAAAATTCAGGAAATGCATTTCATATGATCTTCCTTTAAAAAAATTGATATCCCCCTGGCATATTTTTCAGCTAAATGATGAATTGATCCGAAGCGACTTTACATTGATCACTGCAAACAGGTTACAGCAGTTTGTTACTAACATGAATGGTTGGACTGCACCGGAAAATATTTTTATTGAAGATGGGGCGGTAATATCGCACTGCTTCATTAATGCATCGGAAGGACCTGTTTACCTGGGAAAGAATACCATTATTATGGAGGGCTGTATGATTCGCGGACCTTTTGCAACAGGGGAGGGAAGTGTATTAAAAATGGGAACCAGGATATATGGTGCTACTACCATTGGCCCTTATTGTACGGCCGGGGGCGAAATTAAAAACGCTGTGATGATGGGTTATAGCAATAAAGCGCATGATGGTTACCTGGGTGACGCTGTAATAGGGGAATGGTGTAACCTGGGCGCAGGCACATCCAATTCCAATGTAAGAAATGATGCTTCTGTTGTTTATATAAATAAGGGACAAAAAAATAGTGTAGCCGTTGGATTAAAATGTGGATTATTAATGGGTGATTATAGCCGCAGTGCTGTTAATACTTCGTTTAATACCGGTACTTTTGCAGGAATAGCCTCTAATATATTTGGACAGGGATTTGCTCCAAAGCACCTCCCCAATTTTACCTGGGGTTATACGCAGCGATATATTTTTGATAAAGCAATTGAACATATTGCCAACTGGAAAAAACTGAAACAGCATGATTTAACATCGGCCGACATACAAATTCTGGAACATCTTTATAAACAAACCATATAATGAGACAACAAATAGCCGCAGCCAACTGGAAAATGAACCTGACGTTTGATCAGGCTGAAAATTTATTAGATGAAATATTAAAAGTGCCACACGATTTACAGGCACATCAAAAAGTAGTTTTTGCCATTCCTTTTCCCTACCTGCAATTTGCCCAAAATAAAATATCGGAAATACGGAACTTTTTTACTGCTGCGCAAAACTGTTATACACAGAGCAGGGGTGCATATACCGGTGAAACATCGGCCGAAATGCTGCAATCCATAGGTGTGGGATATGTTGTATTGGGCCACTCGGAAAGGCGCGAATATTTTGGAGAATCCAATGCCATGCTCGAGGAAAAAGTAGCTATGGCTTTAACTTATAGTTTAACGCCCATCTTCTGTTGCGGGGAGCCGTTACAAATCAGGGAATCGGGCGCGCAAAACGGATATGTAGAAAAACAATTGAAGGAAAGTCTTTTTAACCTGCACGAAGAGCAGATTCAAAAAGTTGTGATTGCCTACGAGCCTATATGGGCAATAGGCACCGGCAAAACGGCTACTGCGGCACAAGCCCAGGAAATGCATGCGCATCTTCGCAAAGTGCTTGCGGGGAAGTATGGCGATATTATTGCAGGTGAAATTCCGATCTTATATGGAGGCAGTGTAAAAGGCAATAATGCAAAAGAGATATTCTCTCAACCCGATGTAGATGGTGGCCTGGTAGGCGGTGCTTCATTAATTGCTGCCGATTTCACGCAGATTATTGATGCCCTGAAGTAAGAGCATCGCTCAATCTTCGGCTAACAAATTATTAAGAGCTCCTGTGAAGTTTTCCGCTCTAAAATAGTTACAGGCAATTCTTATTTTGCGGCTTGCTTCCATTAAAGTGCTTTTGTTGGACAAGATAGAAGTAAAAATGGCAAGCAGGTCGTTTTCATTTTCATATTCCCAGTTGCAGCCGGCAAACTGTGGTGGCAATTGCAGCCCTTTGGGAATAATTGCAGGCTTTCCAAAATAGATCTGATCCGTTATAAAGCCAGGGGAGTGGGTTACAGCATTTATTTCTTCTACTCCCCGCATTCCGTTAGTGTGTAAAATTACAGGCGCCCATACAATATCCGCCTGCTGATAAAGTGTTTCATATTCTTGTTGTTCTAAAATATGCATAAAAGCGCTTACCCTGAAAAAATCGTGATCAGTAAGTTTGTGCAATGCTTCCGTTATATCCTTTCCAAAAGAAGAATCTGCACTGCCCGCAAGAATAATATGAAGGGGAGTATAGGTTAAAAGATCCTTTATATGTATTTTAAAAAAGTCAACTACCATTTTATAATTTCTTCGTTTGGCCTCCACTGTGCCTGGAATGATAATGGTAAAAACGTTTTTTGAAAAAATAAATTGATCCGTTGGCTTATTGAAGTTACCGGGAATAAAACATACTTGTTTTGATGGAAAAGCCTGTTTAAATGTATTTACCATTGCCGGCGCAAGTACCCTGTAATGCTGAATGCTATTGTGCAAGATCTTCTTTGCCATCGTTTCAGAAACATCCCGGATATTTCTGAATAAAACACTTTTATAGTCATTAATGGAATGTACCGTCATGCTTAACTGCAGATGGCGGAGTTTACGCAAATGCCAGGCAAACAACAGCTTATTGTGCTCTAATGTTCCAATATGCAGGTGGGTATATGAAGACTGGAAAATATGACGGAAAAATTGATGTATAAAGGCCCTGTTGGATTCCTTACCCTGTACAACCCAGTTTATTCTTAAGGACAAATGTAAGGGTTTAATAATGCATTGGAGTTGTTTGCAGGAATGTTCAGTAATAAAAACAGTTACTTCTGAAAAGTAAGTACTGCTTAATACAAGCAACGCCGAAAGGTTTTCAAAATGTGTTGTTTCGTATATGACGAGTTTCTTTTGCAAAGCGTTGGGATGTAAGTTGAAGACAGCTAATGAGGGAATAATATTTACTCAAACAGCTCCAGCCTCGTTTTAGGACGACGTGCTTCTTCCCATTTAAAATTTCTGAATCTTTGTCTTTCTTCAGGCACCGCGTTTACGGGATAGAAGCCGCCTTTTACCTGGTATAACCAGGTAATTTTATCCAATTCCTTTTTTATGAAATAAAGATTGATTAAATCCGCCTGCGCGTAATTGGCTCCGGTATAAGCGCTGTCATTATCCTGTAAATAATACAGGCTTTCGGCACTTCCTTTGGCTACAATATGATCAATGTCGCCATCTTTAAAAAAACCGTTAATGGTATTTCCCTTTAGCTGGTTATAAAAACTATCATTGCTCTTACTGATGCTGAAAGCATTTTCAAGCACTTCTATATGGTCCGGCTTTTTGTTTTTGGTATACAGGTAAATGGTATCTCCTGTTATCTGGCTTTCTTTTGCCCAAACAATCGGGTTGGTATACAAACGAAAAATAGAATCTCTTCCCGAAAAGAACATACTATCGCAAACCGCCTGCATCGAATCGGAAAATATGCGTACATGATGAAATGCCTGGAAAAAACGCACACTGTCTATCCTGTCAATATCGTGCACTTGTATTCCTTTAACCGTATCCTTGTCTGCCGGTACTATTGCATGTGTGGCCAAGCTATCATCGCCATTCTGTAGCAGGTTCTTGGCCAGCAGCGTGTCTCCTTCTGCATGCTGTTGAAGAACAGTATCCTTTTGGGGAAGGGTTAAGGCATTTATTGTAATATTTTCAGGTACAGGCTTCTTTGATATAGCAGTATCGGCGTAAGGCAGTGTTGTAGTGTCTTTTGGCAGCGGTTTGCGCCGGTTCAATAACATAGCCTTCTTCGTATCCTCAGTTTTTTTTGGCTTTCTTAATACTTTCATTGCTGTATCCTTCACAACTTCTTCTTTCACCGTGCTGTCGTATTGTGGAAAGCCGGTTGTTTGTGAATTAATATCTGAAGAATCAGCAGGTAAGTTGCTGGCTTTTTTATTAATTGTTGTGCTGGTATCTTTGATATATAAGGTATCCAATTTAATACCCGAATACAGTGTATCGCCTGTTATAAATAACGAATCATTATCCTGCTTAATAATCATAACGGGTTTTACAGTGGCAAGAACCGTTTTACTATCACGGTTAAAATGACTCTTTTCTGACACAAGTGTTACGCCCTGTGCGGTATCAATATATACAACACTTCCCTCAGCAAAGCCTTCCCCTGTTGTTTTATCGAAACTAATATTATTGGCGGTAATATATTGAGTGCTGTCTTCAATTACAGGGCGCTTGCCAAAATTAGCAAACCCCTTATTCATATCATAATAGCCATCGGATGTTCTTATAATAGATTTGCCATCGTTAATAGTGGTAGGAGAAACAAAAGTGGCAATTTGTGTGGCCGCATTATACAAAAGGGTGTCGGTGGCCATCGTATATTCAGGATCAATAAGACTCACATTTCTTCTGAAATAAGCATCTTTAGTGTCCGCATAATAATAACCTTCCTTACTGGTAAGGGTGGAGGTGGAGGTTACAATTTTACCGCCTTCAAGGTAGGTTCCTGTTTTGGTATTAAGATCGTATTCCAGCGTTTCTGTAGTAAGCGTTGCCTTTCCATCGCTTAGTTTTACATTTTTTTTCAGATGGGCGATCCTGGTATTGCCGTAGTAAATGAGGTATTGTGAGTATACATTTACGCTATCCGCGTCATTGATATGAATATTGCCAAATACTTCAATTATATTTTTTTGCTTGTTCATTACAATGCTATCACCGTTAAAAAAAGTATTTTCCTGGCGCAGCATGGCATTGCCCACCAGTATCTGCAATTCAGCGCTGTCTTTCTTTTCAAATTTTAAAATATCAGAGCGGATGAGATGCACTTCTCTTGTGCTGTCTTTAGGTAGTGCGGAAGGATTGGAAGGGTTAGTCACAGTTGGTTTTTGCTGTGCCCATGCCAAATGGATGATCAGCAAAAAAAATACGGATAATACAATCCTCTTTCGTGTATTCATCTCCGTTTTTTATCTTTATCTGGAACTTTGGTCAGCGAATCAGACAGGGGAACCATTAATGGATCTGATTTATCTCTTTTACCAAATAATAATCCACCGGTATACCTGCGCGGATGTATCCTGAAATCCTGCAGCAAAACATTGAGACTATTGGCAGTTGAATTAAGATTATTATATAATTTTTTGTCATTCATCAGCAATCCCAAAGTACCATCATTGTTGTTTACTTTATTTAAGGTAGTGCTAAGTTCAGTTACTGCTGCATCTAATTTTGTTAAAGTCTGCTGGAGTTCCAGGTTGGCGAACTTGCTTGTGGTAGCATTGAGATTTGCAAAAATTTGTGTAATGGTATCATTATTCTTTTTAAGGTTACCGGTAAACGAACTGGCATTGGATAAAGTTTGAGCCAATGCGCCGGTTTGCGTGTTCAGCAAACTGTTCAGGTGCGCGGTAGACACTGCCAGATTAGCAAAAATAGATTGAAAATTATTTTGGGTGCGGGGATCAAAAACATTCCCGATCAATTTTAATACGGAATCAAGCGTTTGCAGGGATGCATTTATCTTTACCATTGCCGGATCAAGACTGCCTTTAACCTGGTCGAGCAAACCCAGGGTAGCGTTTGTTGCCAGCGTATCTCCGTTCTTTATAAAAGAGGCAGCATCCCCCAGATCTATCTCTAATGTAGTATTGCCCAATAAACTGCCTGAAATGCGCGCAACAGAATTTTTGGGAATATTGATGCGCTTGCTGAGATTTAAAGTAACCAGGATACCACTTAGATTTTTATCTGTTTCCTGCATTTTATATACTTTACCTACCTGTAGTCCATTAATCATTACAGAATTGGAAACAGATAATCCTTCTACTGTTTGAAAGATAGTATATACTTTAAAGCTTTTTTCAAAAATGGGTTTCCCTTTTAAAAAGTTGAACCCCAGTATAAGTAATGTAATAGCAATCGCTGTTAAAGCACCTACCTTGGTTTCGTTAGAAATTTTCATTCCTTAATTTTTTGTACGGGAAAAAGATTTGTATTGAATAACGCATTACCTCTTGCAATGAACTATGCCAGCTTTAATTGTAAAAAGCAAAATTGTTTTCAAATCGCAATTTACCAAACAAAAAGCATTAGGATGAACGATTGCACCTTTTACTTATTATTCAAAATCAATAGTTTCGTGGCAAAAATAGGATATTCATGCAAAGCAATAGCATATCGCTTACGAAAGCTTAACGATTTTGATCACTTGCAGACTTTGAACTGGTTGAGGAAAGAGATTGTTTATCTTTATTGGCTTCGGCATTTGATATATCGGCTGCACTTCTTAAATTATCCAATACATTTTTAAAGTTCACTATGGCCTTTACAATAGCATTTGCTGTTTCATTCTGCCCTTTTTCACTGTTCAGGTAATCTTCCTCTTCTTTGTTGGTGATAAAGCCCGTTTCTACCAGCACGGCAGGCATATTAGTGGCCTGCAATACCCATATTCCTTTTTCATTGCGTTGTAAAACACCGTCACTTTTACGGCCAGATTTTTCAAATTCATTTTCAATCATGGAAGCCAGCCGCACACTGTTCTTGAAATACTTTTGAACCCATAACCTGCTGGCAATTGCCCCTTCAGGTGTAGAAGGGTCGGGTATACCAGTGAGTTCTCCTTCAGATTCAAAGCGCTCGGACACGGCGTCTGCTTTATGCACATCCCTGTCTGCAGCCCAAACATATGTTCCGGTGCCATAGCGGGGATTAGGTGTAGTCCACCTTTTATATACAGGCTGTTTTTTAGTGTGCTTTTTTCTGTTTTTCCCCTTGCCGGTGTAGTAAGTGCGGGTTCTGTATCCCGTTACTTTTGAATGGCGGATGCCGGCAGCCGCGTTTACGTGTATGCAAATAAACAGATCTCCGTTATTTTCGTTGGCAAAAGCTGCTTTTTCCCTTACGGGCTGGGTAATATCGGTAGTACGGGTTTGGATTATTTTAGTGGCAGGCAATTCCTTCTCTAATAATGCCCCCACTTTTAAAGCGAGTTGTAGAGTTATTTCCGCTTCGGTTGAATAACTTCCCCTGGCGCCCTGGTCTGCACCGCCATGCCCTGCGTCTACAATAATAGTTTTTATGCGACTTTTGGTTTGCGAAGAACAAACCAGGGAAATAAAAAAAGAAAAAAGAATAAGGGGTACAGCAATAATTTTTTTCTTCATGCCCTTGTTAAAATTTAATGGGGTTTAGTAATTCTATTTTAATCTTCACGTTTTCTTACCGCTAATATGGCTATTTTTGTTGCCTTGTGTATGTATGAAAAATAAATGTCGCAAATTTAAGCGAAATTACATATTTACCTTCACCTTACTGCTGCTTACTATTGCAATAACGTATAATGGAAGGGCAAAAAACCTTGATCCATCTGCTTTTGGCAATTATTTAACAGGCTTTGCAGACACCATTCCCCGTGCAAGAGATACCGTTCCTTATCCTGCTGTTGATACCATTATTCAAAAAAACGATACTGATTCCTTACTTTCCGATTCTGTCAAAAGTGTTAAGATAGATAGTTTTAGCGTAAAAATATCCAAAGATTCCATTGATGCGCCGGTTGAATACGAAGCAAAAGATTCGATGGTATTGGATGTTACTGCTCAAAAATTATATCTCTATGGTGAAACGGATGTAAAATATAAGGACGTCAACCTTAAGGCGCCTGAAATTGTTTTTAACCAGCAAACCAATATGGTGAAGGCCAGAATGAAATTAGATACAGCGGGTAAAGTATTGGGCCAGGCCACTTTGGTTCAGGCAGATATTACCACGGTAAGCGACAGCCTGGAGTTTAATTTCAAAACACAAAAAGGACTTACCCATAGCAGTTATTTTCAGCAAAGTGAGTTGTATAATTATGCCCAGGTGGTAAAAAAAGTTGACGCGCAAACCATTTATGCTTTTAAAGGCCGTTTCACTACCTGTAATTTAGATACACCACATTTTGCTTTCCGTGCCAGGAAAATAAAATACATCAGCAAAAAAATGGCGGTTACCGGCCCAGTGGGCGTGGAGTTTGAAAACGTACCGGTGTTGCCTGTTATATTACCTTTTGGGATGTTCCCCATGCAGCAGGGACGGCATTCCGGTTTCCTTCCTCCGCAATTTACAGTAACGGAAAGCTTTGGACTGGGATTGGAAGGGCTGGGCTATTATAAAGTGATCAATGACAACTTTGACGTCACCACACGAGCGGACATTTATTCGTACGGAAGCTGGCGCCTGAATCTATCCCCTACTTACCGGGTGCGTTACAAGTACAACGGGTCGCTTAATTTCAGCTATCAAAACACGCATCTCGGATTTAAAGGAGATGCGGATTATGCAAAAAACAAAAGCTTCTTTTTAACCTGGAGCCATCGTATGGATAGTAAGGCAAGGCCGGGTGTAAATTTTTCGGCAAGTGTAAACGCAGGATCAAGCTCATATACTAAATATTTGCCAACCAATGACATTATTGATCAAAGCAACGGGGCAGGAGGTGTGTATAGTCAACCACAAAGCTTTGCCAACCAGTTAAGTTCCTCCATTTCCTACCAGAAATCGTGGATAGGAAGGCCCTATAACCTTTCCGTTAATTTAAATCATAACCAGAACAACAACACCAGCGTAGTTAACCTTAATCTTCCGGACATCAATTTTAATGTAAATACCATATATCCTTTACAGCCCCAGGATATGGTGGGTTCCGGAAAATGGTATCATAAACTGGGCATTGGGTATACAGGCAGTGCACGCGGGCAAACTTCATTTGTAGATACTACGTTCACCTTTAAACAAATGATAGATACTTTTCAATGGGGGGCGCAGCATAATATACCCATCTCACTGGCTTTGCCACAGGTTGGATCAATACAAATTTCTCCGGGCTTCAGTTACCAGGAAAGGTGGTATTCGCAGAAGCTGTTCAGAACATGGAATGATCAAACAAAAAAAGTAGACAGTTCCGTAAGCAAAGGTTTTTATAGCGCCCGTGATATTTCCATGTCGGTATCTTTCAGCACTGCTATGTTTGGTACATTGAATATGAAAGATAAAAATGCCAAAGTACAGGCCATACGGCATGTTATGCGCCCGCAAATGAGCATTGGCTATAAACCAGACCTGTCGAAAGCTTATTATGTAAACACCCAATCGGATACAAGCGGGCGAAGAAGAATGATGTCGCAATACGATGGCGGGGTGTATGGTTCTTTTGGTTATGGCGAATCGGGAAGTATTGGATTTGGTATAGATAATTTTTTAGAGGCTAAAGTACGGGACAAGCCGGACAGTACGAGTGAAGAAGAAGGTGATGGACTTAAAAAGGTAAAGCTGATTGATGGATTTGGTATCACCGGAAGCTATAATCTCCTGGCAGATTCATTTAAACTTTCCACATTTAACCTGTATGCACGCAGCACCCTGTTTGATAAAATTAATATTACAGCCAGTGCCAATATTGATCCTTACTTAATAGACAGTACAGGTTTCAGGATAAATAAATATGCCTGGCAGGATAATAAAATTTCTCTGGGACGTGTTACCAATGGCAGCCTTTCGGTATCTACCAGTTTTAAAAGTAAGGAAAAGGATAAAGATAAAAAGGAAGAGAATGACCAGATGCAGTATGATAACTATGATAATCTGACAGCAGATGAAATAGAACAGCAGATGGATTATGTTCGCAGGAATCCATCGGAATTTGTGGATTTTAATATTCCCTGGTCAATCAACCTTTCTTATTCACTAAGTTTTAGTAAGGTGCTCAGGCGCGACTATACCGGGTTTGATACCCAATTCTCTTCCAGCGCACAATTTAACGGTGATTTTAGTTTAACAGAAAAATGGAAAGTAGGAGCCAACGGCTACTTCGATTTTAAAACTTTAAAGATCCCGTCTTTTTCCATGTTCATTTCCCGCGAAATGCACTGCTGGCAGATGTCTATCAACGTTACCCCTTTTGGTCCCTGGCGCTCATTCAATATTTCCATTTATCCAAAGTCGGGCATGCTGCGTGATCTGAAAATAAACCGAACCCGCACTTTCAGGAATAATTAGCAGCATTGAGCTTGCAATAATCATACATTATAGTGAATACCTTTTCTTTTAAGGTTGTTACCGTATCGCCGGATTGTACTATCACCGGCAACAGAAAATGCATATGCATTGTTGCCGGCCACAGGTAAAACGGCTTGCTGCTTCCCGGCAATACTTTTTTTGTATTGAACAATAAAGTAGGTATAATGGGTTTCCCGGTATCTATTGCCAGTTTAAAAGCGCCATCGTGAAAAGATTTTAAAGGTTCGTTGGTTTTGTTTCGGGTTCCCTCCGGATATATGCACATGTGCAAACCTTCTTCCAGCACGGCTTTCATTTTACTGAAACTTTCTTTGCGGCTGCGTTCACTTTTACGGTCAACCAATACGGAGCCTCTTGAATAAATCAATCCGAACAAAGGTATTTTCGCCAACTCCGCTTTCGCAATGGTTTTATTTGGCCCCGGAATTTGTGGCGTGGTAACAGGTATATCCATGTAAGAGTTATGATTGCTCACTACAATATAGTTTTGCCCTTTTGCAAAATGTTCTTTGCCCTTTACAATAATCCTGCAGCCGATCATGAAAAGAAAAACCCCCATCCATGCTTTTGATATCCTGCGAAATATTTCAGTACCCCCTGGTTCCTTTATATAATTGGTAAGCCATATAGGTATAACGGCGATAAGCAAAGTGATGGTAAATATAATAGCTCCCCAGAAAGCCCATATACGCCCTAATATGTTTTTGATAACAGTCATATTGAAGTTCGAAGTTTATAATCCCAAATCCGAAGATGTGGTCGGTACCTGGCGAAAAGAAGGTCTGATCACATTGGAGCACAAAGTACCAAAAGACAAATGACAAGAAACAAATAAAGTTCAAATATTAAATTCCGAAGCCGGATCCCGCACGTGCGGGACGAAATTCGATATAAAAGCATCAAGAACCAAATAGCAAGAACCAAATTATATATAGATGGTTCGTTCCTCAACATGACAAGCAAAATCCGAAGCTGTAACCTGTAACCTGTTTCAAATCATCCAATCTTCCAGTCAACCGGATCTTTTCCCTGCGTCTGCAACAGACTGTTGGTCTTTGAAAAATGTCTGCAATTAAAAAAGCCTTTATCGGCAGAAAATGGAGAAGGATGGGCGGCTTTCAATACATGATGTTTGGTTTCATCAATCAGGGTCTGCTTTTCCTGGGCAAATTTTCCCCACAATAAAAAAACGATTCCGGTTTTAAGTTCCGATACTTTTTGTATAACGGCATCTGTAAATACAGCCCATCCTATTTTGGAATGGCTGAAAGGTTCATTTGCTCTTACCGTAAGCGCGGCGTTTAATAATAATACGCCCTGTTGAGCCCAGTGTGTAAGATTTCCTTTGCGCAGAGACATTTGAATCCCGATATCGGATTGTATTTCTTTAAAAATATTGATAAGTGAAGGGGGAGGAGCAACACCATCCTGAACGGAAAAGCACAGACCATGAGCCTGTCCCGGGCCATGATAAGGATCTTGTCCCAGCAGTACCACTTTTACCTTATCGAACGGGGTTTGTTCAAATGCATTAAAAATCAGGGGTCCCGGAGGATATATTGTTTTGCCCGCCATTTTTTCCATTTTTAAAAAATGAACGATCTGTTCAAAATAAGGCTTGGTAAATTCGTCTCTCAATACCGCTTTCCAGCTTGATTCTATTTTTACATCCATGATCTGTGAATTCAGTTTGGGTGCAAACTAAAAAAAATTATCTTTGCCAACTTAAAAAGGTCCGGTAGCATTAGTCTTTCCGGTATTGGCAAAGAATATATTAAACAGTATTGGTCCGGTAGCTCAGTTGGATACCTGCCTGCCGGCAGGCAGGGAGCATTAGCCTTCTAAGCTGAGGGTCATTGATTCGAATCCAATTTTGAGTGAGTAAATAGCGCAAATGTTCTTTGTATATGTAATAAGAAGCAGAAAAGATGGGCGTTTTTACGTAGGGCTCAGTGGGGATGTTGAAAAAAGATTGAAAGAGCACAACGCAAAAAAAACAAAATCAACTAAAGGGTATGTCCCCTGGGAATTTTGCTTTTTTGAATCGTTTGATACAAGATTAGAAGCCCGGAAAAGAGAAATCTATCTCAAATCCGGTATTGGCAAAGAATATATTAAACAGTATTGGTCCGGTAGCTCAGTTGGATACCTGCCTGCCGGCAGGCAGGGAGCATTAGCCTTCTAAGCTGAGGGTCATTGATTCGAATCCAATTTTGAGT
>NZ_VOHQ01000009.1 GCF_009192765.1 Agriterribacter humi
AAAAAGATAACCGATGCCCGCCTTTTGAATAGAATCAACAAAAAAGAAATCAGAATGAGGGCCTCGGCACCTCCCCAACTGCTCAAAATCGTCTCGAAAATAATCAGACCGCACTAAATCGGACAAGCCGGGTGCTTATTTTTGATATTTCTATTGTGTGTCTATGCTTCTATTGTGCCTATGTATTGAATTGCTTATACCACACATACACATCGGAGTAGTACATCATCACAAGTATCAATGCGCTTCCAGCCAGTTCTCCCCTTCTCCTGCTTCGGCAACAACCGGCACAGCATTGGGCAACAGCATAGCGGTTTGCATACATTCAATGATCAGTGCTTTTAATTCATTCGCTTCCTCTCTTACAGCATCAAAAATCAATTCATCATGTACCTGCAGGATCATTTTGCTCCGCATATTCTCCTTTTTTATTGCAGCATGCACTTTTTGCATGGCCAGTTTTATCATATCCGCCGCGCTGCCCTGGATAGGCGAATTGATGGCATTTCGCTCGGCAAATCCGCGCACTGTAAAATTGGATGAATTAATATCACGAAGCCAGCGCTTGCGTCCCATCAGCGTTTGTACATAGCCGTGCTCGCGGGCAAAATTGATGGTATCATCCATATATTTCGTGATCCCTGCAAACTGCTTTTTATAATTGTCTATGATCTCCTTTGCTTCCGTGCGGCTGATGCCCAGGTTATCAGCCAATCCAAATGCGCCCTGCCCGTAAATGATGCCAAAATTTACGCTCTTGGCTTTATACCGCTGTTCCTTTGTAACCGCTATTTCTTCAATGCTATATACTTTTGAGGCAGTAGCTGCATGAATGTCTTTGCCATTTCGGAATGCATCGCACATGGCAGGATCGCCGCTGATGGCAGCAACAATGCGCAGTTCAATTTGCGAATAATCGGCAGAGAGTAATATATGTTTATCATCACGCGGCACAAAAGCTTTCCGTATTTCTCTTCCCCTTGCTGTACGCACCGGTATATTTTGCAAATTGGGATTATTGCTCGCCAGCCTGCCGGTAACGGCCACTGCCTGCCCGTAGGTGGTATGTACCCTTCCCGTTTTACGGTTCACCATTTGGGGCAATGCATCCACATAGGTAGATTTTAATTTGGTCAGTTCGCGGTATGCTAAAATATCTTCCACAATTTTACTGGAGTGCGCCAATTTCAGCAACACATCCTCGCCTGTGGCATATTGCCCGGTTTTGGTTTTTTTCGCTTTAGGATCCAACTGTAGTTTTTCAAAAAGCACTTCTCCCAGTTGTTTGGGAGAGGACAGATTAAACCGTACCCCCGCCTGCTCATATACATTTCCTTCCGCCTGCTTCGCCTCTCTATCCAATTCCGCTGAATACTGGTTTAAAAAACCGGTGTCAATCCTTACCCCCTCAAACTCCATATCAGCAAGCACTTTTACCAGGGGATTTTCTACTTCATAAAAAACCTTCTCTACATCTTTTGCCTTCAGTTCAGGCAACAGGGCCAGCTTCAACTGCAATGTTATATCCGCATCTTCAGCAGCATATTCTTTTATCCTTTCCAGCTCCACATCGCGCATATTGCCCTGTTGCTTGCCTTTTTTGCCAATCAGTTCTTCTATATGTACCGGTTCATAGCCCAGATACTGCGCACTCAGCATATCCATACCGCGCTTGCCATCAGGTTCAATTACATAATGGGCCAGCATGGTATCAAAAAGCGCTCCCTGTATTTCTATGCCATACCATTTTAAAACCAGCATATCGAATTTAATATTCTGGCCAACCCAGGTAATATCTTTTTTAGTAAAAAGCGGTTTAAAGTGACTGAGGATTGCATTTGTTTTTTCCCGGTCAGGAGAACAGGGGATATAATAAGCTTCGCCCGGCTTCCATGAAAAACTCAACCCTACAAGTTCTGTATCATTGGCATCCAGTCCTGTTGTCTCTGTATCGAAACATATTTCTTTTTGCAACAATAATTTTGCTGCAAATGTTTTTAACTCCTCCTCTTCCGTAATGGCGGTATAGGTATGTGGCGTGTTATGAATATTTTTACCTTCAGGTAAGCTTGTTAACGCTGCATCTTCACCTGTTTGCTTTTTTTCGGGAAAGGTGCTTACCGAAACTTCCTGAACATTGGTATTCCCGAAAAGGTCGGTTTGCACCGCGGTGATAGTAACTTTTTCACCCGCATTCCTGGCGGCAAGGGGCAATGTTTCTCCAAATATTCTTTGGGCTATTGTACGAAACTCAAGGCTGGTAAACACTTCCATCAGCAGTTCGCGGTTCCAGTCCTTTAGTTTAAAGTCTTCATCATGAAAAGTAACGGGCACATTCGTAATAATGGTAGCCAATTTTTTACTCAGTATGGCGGAGTCTTTTCCGTTCCTTATTTTTTCTCCCAGCGCACCTTTTATTTTATCCGCATTTTCAAGTATATTTTCCAAGGTTCCGTACTCGGCCAATAGTTTAGCGGCGGTTTTTTCACCTACACCCGCAATACCCGGAATATTATCCACCGCATCGCCCATCAAACCCAATACGTCTATTACCTGTTCCACACTTTTAATGTTCCATTTGGCACATACTTCCTCCGGCCCCATTATTTCCACATCGCCGCCCTGGTAACCGGGTTTATAAATTTTTATTTTATCGCTTACCAACTGTCCGTAATCTTTATCCGGCGTTACCATAAATACATCATATCCTGCATTTGCAGCCTGTATGCTTAATGCGCCAATAATATCATCTGCTTCGTATCCGTCGAGTTCAATTACAGGAATATTAAACCCCTGTATAATGCGTTTAATATCGGGCAAAGCGCTCAACAGGTCTTCCGGCGCCTCCTGCCGGTTGGCTTTGTATTCCGCAAAATCGGTATGCCGTTCAGTAGGTGCATGCGTATCAAAGCACACGGCCATATGCGATGGTTTTTGATTGTTGATCAGTTCTACCAGTGTATTGGTAAACCCAAACTGGGCATTGGTATTACGCCCTTTTGAAGTAATGCGCGGATTGCGGATCAATGCATAATAAGCGCGAAAAACCAGCGCCATGGCATCCAGGAGAAATAGCTTTTTACTCATGCCGCTAAGGTAATTGTTTTGGATTTGAGATTTGAGATTTATGCAGGTTACAAGTTCCAGGTTGCAGGTCCAGGAAGATCCGTTTTAATGTGAGCTTATCGTTTGGGGCTATCAGCGATCAGCCTTCAGCTATCAGGTGAGTAACTACTAATGATAGGATAATATTCCTTCTGTACTGCTCATAGCTAATTGCTGATAGCTGACAGTCCTCGATTCTTAGTGCTTTACGGCTATCAGGGGAGTAACTACCAATGATAGGATAATATTCCTTCTTTGCTCTGCTCATAGCTGACCGCTGATGGCTGATGGCTCACCCCTAAAACCTTGTTCCCAAAAAATGAGGCAGCATTTTGCGCCAGGTGGGCCAGTCGTGGGTAATATCTTCACCCCATATATCCAGCTCATGCGGAATCCCTTTATCGTGCAGTACACCCGAAAACCTCCTGTTGGCCTGCGGATCTTCATAAGCGCCGCTGCCTGTTGCTATAATAATTTTCCCTGCTCTTATCCGGCTGAGATACCAGTCATCTGTAAGATTGGGAATATAGTGTATGGGTGAATTGTAGTAAACCTGCTCATCGTAATATCCCTTTGTATATTCTGTAAGATCATACACCCCGCTCATGGCTATAGCTCCGTTAATGAGGTCGGGACGTTTTAAAAACAAATTCATGGAATGCAGCGCGCCAAAAGATGCGCCACTTATGATCACCGGAGCATCCCACGACGTATGATTTTTAACAAAAGGTATTACTTCATTAAAAACATATTCATTAAACTGGTTGTGCCGTATTCCTTTATGTGCCCCTTCCATGTCATTATGTAACCAGCTTTCGTTATTGATACTATTTATAGAGAATACTTTTATTTTGCCCTGGTTAATAAAAGGCGCAATGGCATCAATCAATCCAAAACGTTCGTACTCTAAGTAATCTGCTCCGGCTGTTGGTACCAGCAATAAGGTGAAGCCGTAATGTCCGTATGCAGCTATTGGCATTTCTTTTCCAAGGGCATGACTAAACCAGGAAGTGAGCTCTTTCTTCATACGATTGGTATTGTGTTAGAAATGTAACTTCATTCGTAAAAATGTAATACTCAGCTTCCGAACTATTTTCCGCATTATTCCAGTACCCCCTCCTTTATTTCCGTCCACAGATCCCTGTAGCACTGCGCTGCATAACCCGACCGGGCATATGCTTCAACAGGCGCTTTGTGTATGCCCATTTTTTCCACGTCGGAAAGATAAGGGATATAGTTTCCAAAAAACCTTTTGTCTTTATATAATGTTTCCATGATCTCATTGTGCATATTCTTTCTCAGGTCAACCATGGTAAAAAAGCACATCATCTTAGAAAGATCAATACTCTTTTCTTTAAAATAATCCTTTACCATATTGTAGGTACGAATGGAAAGTGTGGTTGGAATAACGGGCATCAGTACAATATCGGCAGCATTAAAAATATTTTCAGATAATACGGAAAACCCCGGCGGACAGTCCATGAACACAAAATCATATGTTTTGTTTAATGGCTGAAGAATGGTTTTCAATCTTTTCTTTGACGACTTCATTTCTTCCGTGATCACATCAAAGCTTTTAGCGGAAAGATCGGCCGGAATAATATCTAAGTTCTCATAGTCCGTAGCCATAACCGCCTCTTCCAGGTCGGCATCTTTTTCAATTAATTTTTTGATGCCCCCTTTATGTTTGGGTTTGGACTGGTAATAAAAACTGGAGGATCCCTGCGGGTCAATATCCCAAAGCAGGGTTTTATAGCCATCCTGTGCGGCCAAATAAGCAAAATTTACGCAGGAGGCCGTTTTGCCCACACCTCCCTTTAAATTGTATAGTGCAATGGTAACCATACAATGAATATATAATTTTTTAGCTATTGATGGAAAGAGCGGAGGGAATTATTGCCTGTACTGCTATATTTCGCAACATTTTTTGCGGATAAAATACCCGGTATATTGAAATATCTATGCTAAATATCTTAGCTTAGCAATAATAAAGCGGTAAGGCAGGAAGCATGGCAGATGTGCATACCAAAGAAGTCAGGAGCTATAATATGAGCCAAATCCGGCCAAAAAACACAAGACCGGAGTTAGTAGTT
Source organism: Agriterribacter humi (assembly GCF_009192765.1). Taxonomy (GTDB): domain Bacteria; phylum Bacteroidota; class Bacteroidia; order Chitinophagales; family Chitinophagaceae; genus Agriterribacter; species Agriterribacter humi. The sequence continues at coordinate 5,199 of NZ_VOHQ01000009.1, forward strand.
CGTAAATATTTATTTGCAAAGGGGTTTAGATACAGACTGCACAGTAAAAATTTACCCGGCAGACCGGATATAGTGCTGCCAAAGTATAGAACCGTCATATTTGTTCATGGATGTTTTTGGCATGGACATGAAGGGTGTAAATATTTTGTAGTACCAAAAACCAAAACAGAATGGTGGTTAAACAAAATTGCCAGAAACAAACAACTGGTTCAACCGCTTATGAAGGCTGCTTAAATATACTTTTTGTCAAAAACAATTATAATGAAAAAAGCGGAATTTAATATAACTATTGAAGAACTTTCAGAGAGATACAAAAACTATCAGCATCAGGTTGAATTGAGAACTTTGGACAATTCCCCTTTTATTGTTTAAACAGATATTGGAGTTATTAAAATAACATCCATTTTCGAAGATAAAGAATAATAAATGCTGAATTACTACTTTAAAGACACGATAGAATCTTTTCTACTAAAAAGCACCGAAGAAATAATTGGTTTGATTACCATGGCAAATCAGTTTGATTCTACGTCTAATCAAAATAAATCATGGGAACAACAAATACCTATTCTGAAAAGTGCTCTTAACGGTTATAGCGGAACAATATTTTTCGAATTTTCTGTACCGAGAATGGGTAAGAGAATAGATTCTCTTGTAATTGTGGATAATGTTGTCTTTGTAATAGAATTTAAAGTTGGAGAAAACAGGTTTCTTTATTATCAAATTGAACAGGTTTGGGATTATGCACTTGACTTGAAAAATTTTCATAAACCGAGTCACAATTTAATATTAGCACCAGTACTAGTTGCAAGCGAATCAAAGAAATCTTTTATTGAAATTATAACAACATCGCATAATGACAATTTGATATTGCCGATAAAAACAAATAAGGAAGATTTAAAGGAGGCAATTAAAAGCACATTAATATTTTTTTCTGAGACAGAAATTATTAACGTTGATGAATATGCAAAAGGAAGTTATTCACCAACTCCAACCATTATAGAAGCAGCTATTTATCTTTTCAATAATCATTCTGTTGAAGAAATTACGAGAAGCGATGCTGCAGCAATAAACTTGACCACCACGACTTCTGCCATTTCTGAAATAATTGATTTTGCCAAGTTGAACAGGAAGAAAATAATATGTTTTGTCACAGGGGTCCCGGGTTCTGGAAAAACTCTTGTTGGATTAAAAGTTGCAACTTCTCATTTGGATGCAGAGAAAGGAAATGCCAGTGTCTATTTATCGGGGAATGGACCTTTAGTTGCAGTATTGCAAGAAGCTTTGACGAGAGATAAAGTTAGAAGAGAGCAGGAAATTGGAAATAAATTATCTAAAGGCAGAGCTAAAGAAAGTGTCAAGGCTTTTATACAAATTATCCATCATTACAGAGATGCTTATTTAGTGGATCCAAGCCCGCCTTATGATCACGTTGCAATTTTCGATGAAGCACAAAGGGCATGGGATAAGGAGCAAACGGTTAAATTCATGATGCAGAAAAAAAATCAACCGCAGTTTGATTACTCTGAACCAGAATTTCTTATTTCATGTCTCGACAGACATAAAGATTGGGCTGTCATAGTTTGCCTGGTAGGCGGAGGACAAGAAATAAATACAGGTGAAGCTGGAATATCGGAATGGTTAAAAGCTATTCATAATCGATTTCAAGAGTGGGAAGTTAATATTTCATCAAACCTAATCGATACAGAATACTCAGCAATTGATGCAATTAAAATATTGCAAGAAAAATGTAAGGTAAATTTTAATGATGCCTTGCATCTTTCAGTTTCAATGCGTTCATTCAGAGCGGAAAACCTTTCTTTATTCGTCAAAAACCTTTTAGACCTGAATATTGGAGAGGCGAAAAATATTCTACTAAACATTTCAGAAAACTACCCCATCGTTCTAACAAGAGATTTGACCAAAGCAAAAAAATGGTTAAAGGAAAAAGCAAGAGGAAGTGAGAGATATGGAATGATAGTTTCTTCGCAAGCACAACGATTAAAACCTTTTGCAATTGACGTTAAGTCTCCAATGAATCCAGTGAATTGGTTTTTAGATGATAAAGATGATGTTCGTTCTTCATTTTATTTGGAGGATGTTGCAACTGAATATAAGGTTCAGGGTCTTGAACTTGATTGGGTCTGCGTTACATGGGATGGAGATTTGAGATATTCGGAAAATGGCTGGAAGCCATTCTCGTTTTCAGGCAATAAATGGCAAAACATTCATAAAGAAGAACGAAAAAGGTACTTAGTTAATGCTTATAGAGTACTCTTAACAAGAGCCCGGCAAGGTATGGTAATTGTAGTTCCTGAAGGGAATATTGAAGACCACACAAGAAAAGCGGAATACTATGACCCAACATATAACTATTTAAAAACTCTTGGCATTAATACCCTATAAATTCAGAAGATATTTATAAGATTAAACCAGTATTCCGGAGGCATTGCGTATAATAGAATATTAGGAAAAAAGAACAGAACATTCGCACCGTTGTTAGTGTTTGTGAGAGCGGCTAAGTGAGCTGGCATCACCAACCCGTCCGATCTCTTTTGTTGTTGGTCTCTTATACACGGCACAAGAAGCCCATCACTCTTTTCCTGCACCTCATTCTTGCGCCAAAACATGGCTGACCGGGCAAAAGTAGTAGGCTTAAAAAGCAGGGCGAGTGAAATTTTGAATAAGAAAAGAAAATTGTCTATAGATATGATACGTCAGTTACACGACATGTTAGAGATACCTACCGATGTATTGATACAGGCTTATTGACAAAGCATAAACGCCCAACACCAGCCGCAAGGTTGCCAACCTTCAACACCTACTTATAAACTGAAGTTTGGCGGATATAATGAAATGAGGATTTGGCGGATAAATGGCAGATATAATGTTAAATATTGAATTGCACTGATTGCAACAGATCAAAAAACAAGCGCTTAGTCGTGAGGATCAGGAGCCTTTCTTCATCTCCTGCAGCTTCTTCTGCATCGTAAACATTTCATCCCGCAACCTGGCTGCTTCCATGAAGTCAAGGTCTCTTGCAGCCTTTTCCATTTCTTTTTTAATTTTTGTTATGGCTTTTTCCATTTGGGGAACAGTATGATAGATCTCCTGATCCTCCGCCGCTACGGTTACCAGGTCTTCATCCGGCGCCATAGCATAAGGCTTATTTACATCATATCCCTTAATGTCAAGCACCGATGTTTGCGCAAATACCTGCTCCTTTGATTTTTTTACTGTTGTTGGCGTAATATTGTGCTCAATGTTATAAGCGACCTGTTTTTCCCGGCGACGATCCGTTTCGTCAATCGTGCGCTGCATGCTTTCGGTCATCTTATCCGCATAAAAAATAACCAAACCATCCACATTTCTTGCTGCACGGCCTGCCGTTTGCGTCAGTGACTTTTCATTGCGTAAAAAGCCTTCTTTATCAGCATCCAGAATGGCCACCAGCGATACCTCCGGCAAATCCAGCCCTTCACGCAAAAGGTTAACGCCTACCAGCACATCAATTTCTCCAAGACGCAACTGCCGCAGTATCTCCACACGTTCCAGCGTATCTACCTCACTGTGTATGTATTTTGATTTGACATTAATGCGATGCAGGTATTTGTCCATTTCTTCGGCCATTCGTTTGGTTAAGGTAGTTACCAGTACCCGGTCACCCTTCGTTATTCTTTTATCTATTTCATCCAGCAAGTCGTCTATCTGGTTCACACTTGGCCGTATTTCTATAGGAGGATCAAGCAATCCTGTGGGCCGTACAACCTGTTCCACTACCACCCCGCCTGTTTTTTCCAGTTCATAATCCCCCGGCGTGGCAGATACATACACGGTTTGGTTCAGCATGGCATCAAACTCATGAAAGTTCAACGGGCGGTTATCCATTGCCGAAGGCAGGCGGAAACCATAATCAACCAGCACCAGCTTGCGGCTTCTGTCGCCGCCATACATACCACTGATCTGAGGTATGGTTTGATGGCTTTCATCAATTACACATAAAAAGTCTTTCGGAAAATAATCTATCAAACAGAAAGGCCTTGTGCCTGGCTCGCGGCGGTCGAAGAACCTGGAATAATTTTCTACCCCATTACAATAACCCAGCTCACGGATCATCTCCACATCATAATTTACCCTTTCGCTGATACGTTGCGCTTCTATGTATTTACCGGTGCTTTTAAAATACTCCACCTGCCTCGCCATTTCGTCCTGTATTTCATACAACACCTGTTGTAACTGGTCCTTTGGCGCCAGGTAAAGATTGGCGGGAAAAATAGCTGCATTTTCTACAGGGCTGATGCGTTTGCCACTATTGATTTCCAGGGTTTCGATCGTTTCAATTTCATCACCAAAAAAACTAATGCGGTAACCATAATCCATATAAGGCAGGTTAATATCAACGGTATCACCCTTTACCCTAAAGTTTCCACGGTTAAAATCGCCCTGGCTGCGGCTATACAGTGAATTAACCAATGCATGCAAAAATCCCTGGCGGCTGATCACCTGTCCCTTATGAATACGGATGATTCCATTGGCAAACTCAGCGGGATTACCAATACCATATATACAACTTACCGATGCCACTACAATAATATCCCGCCTGCCGCTTAACAACTGGGCAGTAGCCTGCAGGCGCAACTTGTCTAATTCTTCATTTATGGAAAGATCCTTTTCAATATAAGTATCACTAACAGGCATATACGCTTCGGGCTGGTAATAATCGTAATACGAAACAAAGTACCCTACCGCATTTTCAGGAAAGAACTGCTTAAACTCGCCATATAACTGTGCAACCAAAGTTTTGTTATGTGTAAGCACAAGGGTGGGCCGTTGCACATTCTGTATTACATTGGCCATGGTAAAGGTTTTACCGGAGCCCGTAACCCCCAGCAACACCTGGTGTTGCTCTCCTTCTGTTATTCCCTCGGTGAGCTGACGAATAGCTTCGGGCTGGTCGCCAGCGGGTGTATAGGATGAATGTAGTTTGAAAGACATAATATTTTATTCAGCAGAAAGGCTGATAATTTTTGCGGGTCTGTCCTCGTTCAGGTAAAAATTATCAAACCCGTTTTCAAATATTTCGTTTAGGTATTTCAGGGAGTAGGTCATTATTTTATCGGCGCCCTCCTGTGGGTCAATATTTTCCAAAGCATCTGTTCCATTTACTTCTTTATAGTCCCTCATACCCAACTGGAAAGAAGCTATTTCGGCTGTTTTGTTAAAATAAGCGCTATTGGATATCATTTGCTGATCCTCCAAAAATGGTTCACTATAATTTAATTTATCTTCACCGGCATCCAGGCTGATTATGTCTTTAACTCCAAATTTTTTAAAATGCACCATAAGAAAAGCCTCAAGGTCAACAGCATCATTAAATAAAGGAGATTCATCGTTCACTTCAACATCGTCATCTTCTTCGTCATTACCTAAAGCCGCATTATCAATAAGGTCAATCCCCAAAGACACCAATTGAAGAAGCAGCCTGTATTGTTTGTTGGTCAGTTCTATTTTTTGCATACTTAATTGTTTGTTGCCGATCAAATAATTGCACAAAGATAAGTTGATACTTATTTTCTGCCTCATACGGCTGTGGTTTATCTGAATTTTACCCAAACATATTCATCTATGATTTCGTTATTTTTAATCGCCGACTTTTTCTGCACACTTTCTAAGTGAAAGCCATTTCTTTCCAATACGTTCATGGAAGCTTTATTGTATTCAAATACTTTAGCGTAAATACGGCTGAGTACGGGAAAAGCTTCAAATATATATTCCATCATTTGCTTTACAGCTTCAGTTGCAACGCCTCTGCCCCAATAAGGTTCTCCTATCCAATAGCCCAGTTCTGCACTAATACGTGAGATATCGTCCTGTAATTCAAGACCTATGCATCCTGCAAGCTGCCCCTCAACCTCAATGGCCAATACAGGTGATGGATCCTGCTTTCTGCAATACTTTATAAATGCACTGGCATGTTGTATGGTATAAGGATGAGGCAGCCGGTCACGCACATTGTTCCATATCCTGATATTATTGGCCAATGCAGCCAATATAAAACGGTCTTTTTTTTGCCAGTGGCGTAAGGTCACCTGCATGAGCTTCTGCTTTATAACTTCCTTTTTATATAACTGCTGTAATCGGGAATCACAGCTTCATACACTTCGTGCATGAGCGGGGAAGTCATTAAAAAGTCGGAACTGGTTCTGTTGCTTGCCGCCGGAATATTCCAAACCACAGCAAGCCGAAGCAATGCTTTTACGTCGGGATCATGGGGCTGTGCTTCCATCGGATCCCAAAAAAAGATCAGTACATCAATTTCTCCTTTGGCGATCATCGCTCCAATTTGCTGGTCGCCACCTAACGGTCCGCTCAATACCTGTTTTACCGGTCTGTCCAGGCTTTCTTCCAGCAGCTTACCCGTGGTTCCTGTGGCAATTAGTTCATGGCGCGCCAATACTGTTTTGTTAAAATCCGCCCATTCAATAAGGTCTTTCTTTTTATGATCATGTGCCACTAATGCTATGCGTTTACGTGCGCCTAAAATGCGGGAGGTAGTCATGGAAATGTATTTAGTATGGAAAAGTAAAACCCTAAAAGCAATAAAAAAAGGCTTTGGATTATTTATTGAGCATGTTCACACAATAATAAGCCATATTTTTTAATGCATGGTTTTAGAGATGGCGTAAAAAAGCCGTTGAAAAATTAATCTCAACGGCCTGCCTTAATAACCGTCCATTATTAAAAAGGTAAATATTGTATTTATGCCAATTGCACTTCTTTGATCTTCTCCCTGATCCTGGCTTCAATTTCGTTTGCCAGTTCCGGGTTATCAATCAGTAATTGCTTTACTGCATCTCTGCCCTGTCCCAGCTTATCTGTATTATAACTATACCAGCTTCCGTTTTTTTGTATGATGCTCATTTCAACACCCATATCAATAATTTCACCTGCTTTAGAAATACCTTCACCATACACAATATCAAATTCAGCCGCACGGAAAGGAGGCGCCACTTTATTTTTTACCACTTTCACTTTTACACGGTTCCCTACAGCCTCATCGCCGTCTTTAATTTGCGCCATGCGCCTGATGTCTAACCGTACAGATGCGTAAAACTTTAAGGCATTACCGCCTGTGGTAGTTTCGGGGTTACCAAACATAACGCCGATCTTTTCCCTTAACTGGTTAATGAAAATACATACCGTATTGGTTTTGCTGATGGTAGCTGTTAGCTTACGCAAAGCCTGCGACATGAGTCTTGCCTGCATTCCCATTTTACTGTCTCCCATTTCTCCCTCCAGTTCGCTCTTAGGTACCAGCGCGGCTACAGAATCTATTACTACCACATCTAAGGCGCCGGAAAGGATCAGCCGGTCTGCAATCTCCAGTCCCTGTTCGCCATAATCCGGCTGGGAAATCAGCAGGTTGTCTATATCTACACCCAGTTTTTGCGCATAACCGCTGTCAAAAGCATGCTCAGCATCTATAATAGCGCATACACCTCCTTTTTTTTGCGCCTCCGCAATGATATGTATGGCAATGGTAGTTTTACCCGAAGATTCAGGCCCGTATATTTCAATAACCCGTCCTTTTGGCACACCACCAACGCCCAGGGCAACATCCAGTCCAATTGAACCCGTAGAAATCACTTCTATCTGCTGTACTCCCTTTTCATTCATCATCATCACACTCCCTTTACCATAGTCTTTTTCAATCTTATCCATGGTAAGTTTCAGCGCCTTTAATTTTTCATTGCTTGACATATTGTATGGGTTTTATATCCTCAAAATTAACTGTTGAACGTAAAGATATATATAAACTTATTAACACTAACATATTTAGCAAAAAAATACTAAAATTTTTTGTTTTGCCTCAATGACCTTTTAAAATCCGAAGCCGGAAGTCCGAAATCCGAAGCGAAATACAGCCGAAAAGAACCAGGAACCAAATCACAAGAAACAAACATGCCTAAAGGGCAGGCAGGCCTGTCCGCCGGGGCGGATAAATTTCAAGGCGAAGATTTAAATTTCGAAATCCGAAACGAAATGCAACCATAAACCACAAACGATAAACCACACATTAAAAATCCGAAGGAAGGGGTGTCAGCAATCAGCCAATAATGCTATCAGCAAAAGACGGAGTATGCATCCTATCATTAGTAATAACCCACCTGATACCTGATACCTGATACCCAATACCTGATACCAAAAAAATACCCTCTCCGGAGAGAAGGTATTTCTTTATGAATAAACCTTAATATTAGTTTTTGCGGGAATTCTGGCGGCGTTTGCTCCAGTTGTTGCCTGGCTTAAACCCATTGCCTTCCTGGCTGCCCACCCTGTCCATGGCGCATCGGAAACCAACAGTGCTGCTACCCTGTGTTTCATCAAGGAAGCGGCGCGTGCCGGGACTTAACCAGTAAGCGCGGTCGTTCCAGCTTCCGCCCTTAATTACCCTGGCGTGATCACTTATTAACGTAGTTTTTCCATAACCATAGGTAACCTGTGAGGCAGAATCACCATCAAGATAATCAATTACATCACCTCTCTGGTAGTTACGGCGGTTCTTACTTTCTTCATCGGTAACAAATTCCTTTACCACTCTGCCGAGGCTATCCCTCTCGAATTCGCTATTTTCATTTTTCTTGAATTTCTCAAAGCGGTTACCACGATAAGGATTGAAATCGTCATTATCCATACTGGAAAGCGGACGATATACATCGGATACCCACTCATTGACATTTCCTGACATATTATATAATCCAAAACCGTTAGGATAAAAAGCATCAACCGGACCTGGTATAGAAGCGTTGTCATTTAAACCGCCTGCCACACCCATCATATCGCCACTTCCACGCTTAAAGTTGGCCAAAAATTTACCCTGCCAGCTTCCGTGACGACCATCGCGTAAGCCGTTAACATTCTGGCTCCAGGAGTATACTTGCTTTTCTTTAATCAGCTCTTCGCCCGAACCATTGGATTTTTTCTTTGGCCTGGGGTTTTGATTGATATATCCGTATGCGGCGTATTCCCATTCGGCTTCGGTGGGCAGCCTGTAGTTGGGCAGCATATAACCATCTTCAAAAGTTACTTTTAGCCTGGGTCTGCCATTGGCGTCCATTAAAGGATTTTTCTTGGGTTTGCCCGGTTGCGGCTGATATAAATCTTTCAGATAAGACTGGGTGTTAAAGTTTTCCTGTCCCTGACCCTGCGTAGTTTTTAATTGGTTTTTATTGATATAGCCTTTTTCAACCAATATTCTTTCATTTACCCTGTCGCTGCGCCAAAGGCAGAAATCATTTGCCTGCTTCCAGCTTACTCCTACTACGGGGTAATAATTATAAGAAGGATGACGGAAATAGTATTCCACCAACGGTTCATTATATGCCAGCTCTTCTCTCCACACCAGCGTATCAGGTTTTGCCGCTTCTAAAACGGCGGCATACTGAGGATCATCAAATACCGATTCCAGCCAGTGCAGGTATTCGCGGTAATGAACGTTAGCTACTTCTGTTTTATCAATATAAAATGAAGAAACCGTTACACGGCGGGGTATATTATTCCAATCTCCCATAACATCTTCATCTGTAGCGCCCATAGTAAACGTACCACCCTGCACAAACACTAATCCTGGGCCGGTATTCTGCTCTTTTTCCTTAGAAACGTTGAAACCACCCATATTTTTATCATTGTAGTTCCAACCGGTTACATCCGATTTCTCGAATTTCTTCTTGCCAAAAAGGCCATTTTTACACGAAGTAAAAAAAAGCCCGGCAGCAGATAAGAGAAGAAGCGTTTTCAAATTCAGTACTCTTTGCATTTTGCTGGATTTAAACTAAAAAAAGATAACGGGTATACACTGTAATTATTGTATTAAAAGAAAGCCAAACTCTCCTTTTTTAATGGTATAGAACAAGGTTAACAGCATGCAATTTAATTACTTTACAAAAATGCCGGTATACCTGTTGTGTTTATTAAATGCTAAACTTACGAAACACTATCTATTATTGCGCCAAAGTGGTGAAAATCATATACAAAACAATAATTATTTTTTTACCCCGTTTGTAAGAAAGGTTTAACAGGAATGAGATATGATAATAGTTAAATGAGCCCGGTTTTTGAAGGGATGTTAACAATTTGATGAAGAAAAGCCCTGAAAAACAAAAAACACTGCCTTACTTTGCAAATCAATTTCAAAACACATTAAACAGATTCCGAATATTGAATAAAATGCTACTTCTTTATTCATTTTCAATCAAACACAATTTCTGATGAAACATTCATTGAGGAGATTTTCTGTTGCCGGCCTGCTGCTTATTGGGATATCGGCCAGCACTTTTGCGCAAAGTGCCGAACCCATAAACATTGTTACTACTGCGGTTCCTTTTTTGCGTATTTCACCCGATGCACGTGCAGGTGGAATGGGAGATATGGGCATATCTACAACTCCGGATATCAATTCGCAATTTTATAATGTTGCCAAGTATCCTTTCATGAAAAGTAGCGCCGGTATTGGACTCACCTACACTCCATGGTTAAAGGACCTGGGGCTTAATGATGTGTTCCTGGCTTCTTTGGCCGGGTATTATAAGTTTGATGAACAACAGGTTATTTCCGCTTCCTTAAGATATTTTAGCCTGGGTAATATACAGTTTACAGACGCTCTGGGCAATGATTTGAACCAGTTTAACCCCAGGGAGTTTGGGCTGGATCTTGGTTATTCCCGTAAATTATCTGATCAATTGTCTTTAGGTGTTGCGCTTCGTTATATTTATTCCAACCTGGCAGGCGGAGCGTCTTCAAATGGCGTTTCTTATAAAGCGGGTACTGCTGTGGCAGGAGATATTGGATTGTACTATACAACAGCCAATGAAGAAGGACAGGGATGGAATATTGGCGCAGCATTTACCAACCTGGGTTCAAGGATATCGTATACTTCGGATGCCACACAGAAAAATTTTATCCCCGCCAATTTCGGTATAGGAGCAGGGCATACGTGGGTCAGCAACGAAGTGCATAAAATAACGCTCAGCGGAGAAATTAATAAATTACTTGTTCCGGCGCCTCCGGGATCAACCGGCGACCAGTCTAAAGATTCAATTGCCTATGCAAATTATAACAGCGATGGCGTGGTAACCGGCTGGTTCAAGTCTTTCAGCAATAACGCGCTTGCTTATTCTGTTGGCGGAGAGTATATGTATAATGACCAGTTTGCTTTAAGAGCAGGCTATTATGGCGAAAGCGCCAATATGGGAAAAAGAAGTTATGTTACCCTCGGTGTGGGTATCAATTATAATATTTTCGGGCTCAATTTTTCTTATCTCCTGCCTTCAGGAAATGGCGTAAACAGGAACCCGCTTTCTAACACAATTCGTTTCAGCCTGCTGTTTAACCTTGATGGCAACATGGAAACAGGGACCGGAGAGTAGTAGTAATATGTGAGAGGTGAAATAGTGAATAATGAAGGGAGTAAACCGCGATTCACTATTGCCTATTGCCTGTTCACCTTCAATAATCGCCGGGGCGGATAAAGCCCGAAAGCTCAATTTCGAAATCCGAAGATAAAGCCAGGGAGCCAAATAAATCAGAAATCAACAAACCAGCAATCAAAAGGGCTCCATACCTGATACCTCAATAGCCGATTGCCGGCGGCTGATTGCTGGGAGCTTATGAGAATATATGCTGCCTCCTGGGTCTTTCTTTTTATTTTAGCAAAAAAAACATGTCGTACAGAATAGGATTGGGAGTAGATTTTCACCAGTTGGCTGAAGGAAAAAAATTATGGATAGGCGGAATTGAAATCCCCCATCATAAAGGATCGCTGGGGCACAGTGATGCCGATGTATTGCTGCATGCCATTTGTGACGCCATGCTGGGCGCTTTGTGTTTAGGTGATATTGGCGTTCATTTCCCCAATACTTCCGCGGAATTTAAAGATATTGACAGTAAAATTCTGCTGGAGCGAACTTTTGCATTAATTCAAAAAGAAGGATATGTTATTGTAAATATTGATTCCACCCTTTGCTTAGAACTTCCTAAAATAAAGCCCTATGTACTGCAAATGCGCGAAACGATCGCGCGTATTGTACAGCTTACGGTTAAGGATGTTTCGGTTAAAGCCACTACTACCGAACAAATGGGCTTTGCCGGAAGGGAAGAAGGATTAATGGCCTATGCAACGGTATTGCTGAGGAAGAAGTGAATGGTGAATGGTGAATTGGTGAGAAGAGAGAAGAGAGAAGTGAGCGGGTAAATACAAAACACCAAGAACCAAAAGACAAGAACCAAACTTGCATAGGGCAGGCAGGCCTGTCCGCCGTGGCGGATAAAAATCAAATCGTAAAGTTGAAATCCGAAGCCGGAAGTTCTAAATCCGAAGCGAAATGCAACTATAAACCATAAACGATAAACTACAAATAAAAAAATCCAAAACCGTGAGACTCTTAACCACAGAGAGACAGTGGCACAGAAGCTCGCAGGGGAATGCATATAGTCTGTATAAGGAGCATTCAGTCTGTCATTAGTAGCCGCTCACCTGAAAGCTGACAGCCGATACCTGACAGCCTATAGCTAAATAATCTTATTTTTGCCGCATGTCAGCAACACTCACTATTAAGATTATCAATCAATCTGATAATGCCCTGCCCGTGTATGCCACCCCGGGAGCATCCGGTATGGATATCCGCTCATTTCTTCCGGCGCCGGTTATTTTACAACCCCTGGAACGTTCATTGATCCCTACAGGGCTTTTTGTTGAAATACCCGAAGGGTACGAAATACAGGTTCGCCCACGCAGCGGATTGGCTGTTAAACAAGGAATTACCTGTTTAAATACACCGGGCACTATAGATTCGGATTACCGTGGTGAAATAAAAGTTATTCTTATTAATCTTTCCAATGAACCCCAGTCCATTCAACCCGGAGACAGGATCGCTCAAATAATCGTTCAGCGGGTAGAACAGGCCCAGTGGGAGGCAACAGAAAAAATAAGCGTTACCTCCAGGAATGAAGGAGGTTTTGGCCATACAGGAAAAAATTAATTCAGCTAAAAAGCAAAAGCGATCATGCGGTTTATTATTACCATACTTTTCTTTATCGCTCTATTGTGCAGTTGCCGCAGCTCAAAAAAACTACAATCAGCTATCAGTAAAAAAGATACCATCGTTACTGTGCTTTTAAACCCGGCAGAAACCGATTCGGCCAGGCTGGTGCATGAAACATTCGAAAAAATAAAAGCCAATCATATTGACTTCAATACTTTTTCTTCCAAAATAAAAGTGCAGTATAAAGACAATAAACAAAGGAATTATGATTTCAATGCATTTGTGCGTATTCAAAAAGACAGCATCATATGGATATCTATAAACGCTGCATTTGGCATTGAAGCTTTCAGGGTTTTTATTACGCCGGACAGTGTAAAGGTGATGGATAAGTTAGACAAGAATGTACAACATCGTTCTGTGGAATATATCAGGGAAATTATACAGCTACCGGTAGATTTTTATATCTTACAAGACTTAATAGTGGGCAACCCTGTATATTTAGACAGCACACGTGTGCTTATGTATAAGGAAAGGGAAAATTCAATTACATTATCTACGATGGGCGACTTTTTTAAACATTTGCTTGCTTTGCGAAAGTATGATTTTGCTGTATTACATAGTAAACTGGATGATGCAGATGTTGTACGCAGCCGTACTGCCGATTTCACCTATAATGATTACGTTACGATAAATGGAAGGCTTTTTTCCACCAGCAGAAAAATTGCCGTAGCCGAAAAAACAAGGCTGGATGTAAGTCTTGAATACAAACAGGTAGCATTTAATGAGCCCCTCAGCTATCCTTTTAATATACCCCGTAATTACAGTACAAAATAATTTTAACAAAATTCAGTACAATCACATTCCTATACCATCGTTATTTGCAGTACCATCCCTTACATCATATAAAATTTCAGGCATGCGCAAATTCTTTTTCTTACTGTTCGTTTTACTTTGCGGGTTACAAATTTCATCCTGGTCACAATCAAAAGATGAATTAGAAAGCCAGCGGAAACAAATACAACAGGAGATTGAGGAGTTAAGAAAATCGCAAAGTAGCATCAAAAAAGATAAAAAGGAAAGCCTGGGACAACTGGCCCGCATACGTAACCTCATTAAGAAAAGGGATGCTGTTATAGAAACCATTAACAGGCAGGTACGTCTGATCAATGATGATATTCACACCAATAACAGGGAAATAGCACGTTTAAAAAATGAGCTGGATACGCTTAAAGCCCAGTATGCCAAAACGATTGAATACGCCTATAAAAACAGGAGCAGTTACGACATGCTCAACTTCATTTTTTCCGCTGTTAGCTTCAACGATGCCATCAAAAGAATTACCTACCTGAAAGCATACCGTGAATACAGGGGGAAACAGGTAGATAATATCCATCAAACCCAATTGTTGTTGGCTCAAAAAAACCAGACGCTTGCCGAAAATAAAAACCTCAAAACACAAACGCTTGCTGTGCAAAGCCAGCAAATGCAGAAGCTGGAAGAGGAAAAGAAGCAAAAAGACGCCGTTGTTTCCAAGCTGAAGCTTAAGGAAAGAGAGCTGGACAAACAGCTCACTTCAAAAAGGAAGTTAGAGAATAATATTAAAAATTCAATTGCTGCCATTATTAAAAGAGAAATAATGGAAGCGGAAAAAGCAGAGCGGGCAAAAAGAGAAGCCGCCGCTAAAGCTGCAGGCGGCAGTAAGCCTGTTGCTGCTGCAAGTACCAGCTCCCGCGCGGCAAATAAGCTTGAAAATACACCCGAAGTAACCGCGGTTTCAGTAGGCTTTGAAAATAACCGCCGTAAACTTCCCTGGCCGGTATCCAAGGGAGATATTACCGGGCCCTTTGGCAGGCATAAAATAGAAGGAACCCGGTTATTTGAAGACAATATCGGGGTTTACATTCAAACAAATATTGGTGCACCCGTAAAGGCTGTATATGAAGGCACCGTATCTTCCGTACACAGTTTTGGCGCTGTGTCTGCCGTAACCATACGGCATGGTAAATACCTTACTACTTATTATAATCTCATCGGTATAACTGTTAATAAAGACCAGGAAATAAAACTGGGACAAGTGCTTGGCAAAGCCGCTGAATCGGAAGATGAAGACGGCATAGGCAAAGTTCTTTTTGTTGTAACCGTGGTGGTAGGTAACAATCCCAAATATCTTAATCCCGAAGACTGGATAAAACCAAGATAGGGCATGAATGACATGTGGCGAAAGGGAGTGATTTTCAAATTTTTCTCCTTATGATAGTATCCAGCCTAATTATTAACCTCTATACCTGCTATGTACAGGCCAAATAGAATTATCCTGCTGTTGGCTTTTTGCGGTATTTTTTTGATGGCTTCCTGCTCAAATAAAAAAATCAACGAGCCAATGCACTTTACTGAAACGCAGCTTACCAATGACAGCTACGGCCATTTTTTAAATTCAACCCAGGTTTTTTCTCCCGATGATGAATGGATTGTATATGATACCCGCAATGATGATGGCGGTATTGGCGTAACGGGCCGCATTGAAATGGCAAACGCAAAAACGGGTGAGATAACCCCCTTGTACCGTACTCAGAATCAAACACCATATGGCCCCGGCGTTGGCGCTGCTACTTTTTCACCGGTTGATCAAACTGTATTATTCATTCACGGCATCCGCAATGCCAGCCAAAATAATCCCTATGGTTTTACCCGCCGCACGGGGGTAGCCATTCATACCGCTAAGCCTTTTGAGCCTGTATTTATGGATGCCCGCAATATTGTACTACCTTTTACACCCGGAGCCTTACGGGGAGGAACACACGCCCACTCGTGGAGCGGCGACGGGCAATGGATAAGCTTCACCTATAATGATTATATTATGGAACAGTTGGCCAAAACTGATTCCACGGTTAAAGATTTAAGGACCATTGCTGTAATGATGCCTGAAAAAGTAACAGTTCCGGATGATGGTACAATGGAGAATAATAATGGTGAATATTTTTCGGCAGTAGTGGCAAAGGTTACAGAAAATCCCAAACCAGGGAGTGATGAAATTGAGAAAGCATTTGACGAGGGCTGGATTGGCAGAAAAGGATATCAAAAACCAGATGGAAGCTGGCAACACCGGGCTATTGCTTTCCAGGGAAATGTACGCGATGAAAAGAATGAAACAATAGCCGAAGTTTTTGTAACCGACATTCCGGATGATATAACCAAAGCTTCACCTGGCAGTCCTTTGGAAGGTACTGCCCGCACAAGACCTAATCTCCCGCAAGGCGTTTTGCAAAGAAGAATAACCTATACCCAGCAGGGTATTCAGGGACCCAGGCATTGGTTGCGCACCACCTCCGATGGAACGCTAATATTATTTATGGCAAAAGATCCCAAAGGAATTGTCCAGGTTTTTGGCGTTTCGCCAAATGGAGGAGCGATCAGTCAGATCACATTTAATGATTTTTCTATCCAGGGACCCATCAATATAAGCCCCGATGATGCTTATGTTTCCTATATAGCAGATAATAGTGTATACGTCACCGGTATAAAAAACCATTTGTCCGAAAGGCTAACGCCAACCAGTTCTGATGAAGATGCTCCATTCGGGGCGGCAATATGGTCGAACAATGGGAAAGCATTAGCTTTCAACCGCAGGGTAAAGAAAGGAGCGCAAAGATATGTTCAGGTATTTTTGCTGAAGGAACAATAGATAAAAATTGAGCAGACTGCAGAGCACTAATTTTGGTTCAATGCTTCAAAAGCACCTTCCCATTTAACCCCGGTGTAAGGTTTACCATCTATTTCAACATACGGATCGGCAAAGATATTCAATGCCGGTCCTTGTTGGGCGGGCTCAAGCACCACATCTCTTCCATGTGAAATAGTAAGATACAGGTCGCTTAGTGTTCCAAATAAATAATCCCGCAGTTCGGGATGTTTGTCGGCCTCAGACGCATCAATAGTAATCCAGCCCGGCCCTTCCACGTAAAACCTGGCCCAGCAGTGCCAGTCTTTTGCTTTCCCTTTACCCTGCGCAGCTCTCAATGGCAAACCAAAAACATGATCAGCCGGAATACCCCGCGACCGGCACAGCGCAATAAAAATAGAATGATAATCAGAACAATCGCCCGTTTTGCTGTTACAGGCCCACCGTACGTCACCTATTCCCGCACCCGGTGCTTTATAATTGTAAACCATATTGTCAATCAAATAATCATATATCTGTCGCGCCGCCCTAATGGGTTCGTTTTCCAATTGCAATTGCTGATTCAGGGCTTCAATGGGTCCATCAAGGGGGATCAACCTGTTGCTGGTTAAATAAACCTTCATCCAATCACTATTTCCGGCTTTAGGCAGGCTTGCCAGAGCTTTGGCCTCCGGTACCGACTTTTCATTTAATTTTATTTTATAACTTAAGGTAATAGTTAGGCTGTCTTTAACGTTTACTCTGTCAAATGCAATCTGCCTGTAATACATCCGGTTGCCGTATTTGTGTTCAGTAGTTATTTTTCCGGAGTCCAATACCGGCAATAACTCTACTGTTTGCCGTTCATCAGAAGAGGGAACAGGGATCCAACAGTTCAATTGCCTGGCACCGGAAGGAATATTCGTAATATGGCAGGTATAGGTAAATGTTAGTGTACGTGGTTGAATAGTACCGGCATAGCCACTGCATGCAATAAAACAGGCCGCTAATAATGTTACATACCATTTGTATGAACACGCGCCTTTGGGAAACAAATTACCTGGTTGCTGCTGCATATTTAAATATTGAAAATATATAGATAAAAATACAACTGGGCCAACAAAAATGAAAATAAGTATGGGTATCTCTAATATGAAGATAAGCTAAAACTATGTTCATCAAAAACCATATATCCTATAAAATGAGGGTGTGAAGCATCCTTACAAAACCTTCGTTATGAAACAAAAATACATTTTATTTTTCAGCATGATCATTCTTGTAGCGGGAAGCAGTTGCAACCGCTATTATTATAAACCCAATGGGGTAAATGCGCCTTTGTTTACAGATGGCGGGCAGGCGCACCTGAATGTAGCGGGAAGCATAGGGGGCAACAGCGGCGACTATGAAGGCAACCGTTATGTTTTTGATCTGCAGGGTTCCGTTTCGCCAATAAAGCACCTGGGCATTATTGCCAATTACAGCACTTATGGCTATACCCCTGATAATCCCGATGCTATGAATGGTAATGTGGAGGGCAAAGCGCATTTACTTGAATTTGGCGTGGGAGGATATTACGCCAAAGGCAACAAATTTAAAATGGTTACAGACTGCTATGTGGGCTATGGAACCGGGCAGATCAGAAGTGATGTTGACATGCGGATGAAGCGTTTTTTTATACAACCCGGTATAGGTGTTCGCTCTCCTGCTTTTGATGCCGTATTTAACCTTCGTTTCATCAACCTGAAGTACGATAATTTTAATGCAAAAGGAATGAGCAACGATTATCTTCTGCAGCAAAACCTTATCAACAGCAGCGGACGCCGCATTGATAATTCCAATTATACATTTGTTGAACCTTCTTTTACGGTAAGAGCCGGGTACAAATTCCTTAAAGTACAATTGCAGATGGTATTTGCGCAGGAGATTACAGGTGTGGCATGGCATTATAATCCTTCCAGGTATACAGTTGGACTTTATTTTAGTTTAGAAGATGCTATAGCGGAAGCCATGAAGGGCCGATGACTTACCTGTTCCAGGCAGGCTTGCTCTTTATTATTTTTTTATATACAGGGCAATCAGCAGTGTGTGCGCCGGGTAAATATCCTGTGCTGAGAAGAAACTCATTTACAATTTCACCGCCGGTGAATTTGAATGTAGTTTTAAAAATCTTCATCCATTCCTCTTTGGTTTTAGGATGATGATGTTCTATCCAGCTTTTGAATGAACCAAATTCTTTTTGAAGCTGAACAACGGCTTTGGCATTTTCAATAGCCGCATTCACTTTCAAACGGTTCCTTATAATGCCGGCATCATTCAGCAACCGTTCCCTATCCTTGTCTGTATATTTTGCAATACGGGCAATATTGAAATTGTGATAGGCTTTCCGGAATCCTTGTTCTTTTTTTAAAATGGTAGTCCAGCTTAAGCCCGCCTGGTTAATTTCCAGTATTAAACGGCAAAACAATTCATTATCATCCTCAATAGGAAATCCGTAGTGGTTATTGTGATAATCCCTGTGCACATTTTCTTCCGCAGCGCTTAATCCGTTTATATAACTGCAATAGCTCATGGTATAAAATATACGGTGTGGTGAGTATAATGCTATATATGCGATCAGCAATTAGCTTTCAGTGAGTTTACTACTAACGACAGGATGAATACTCCTTCTTTCACTGCTTTTCTCTTTCTTCTCATTACACCCTGCTTCCTTTTTCACACCAGCCTGTCGTCCGCCCGGATGAGCCATTCGGACGGGCCTGGCTGCCTCTCTTTAAACCTATGAGGTTTTCCCCACCCTGCAATTGCTGTCCGCAAATCTCATGGGTTGCTCCACGTTCTCAAACATTTACGGTATCGTACACCACCACTTTTTTCCAAAGGTGCTTGCATTCGTCAACAAATTTTAAATGGATGGGATCAGTCTGGTAACTATCCTGGTCCGCTTTATTGTTAAACAGCAGCAGCCATGAAACGGAATACGACCGGTCTATCACATCGCGGTTGGTGTCGGCAGGCTTGCCCATGTAAAAGGTTTTAATGGTTTTAACGGCGGAGAGCTTTCTCAATCCTGCTACCAGTTCTTCAAAATCTTCCTTGCTTTCCGGCTTGTTCAGCCAGAAATAAACGTGGTGAATAAAAATACTGTTATCACTCATAGCTTGTGTATTTACAATAGCGCCTGCCGTTATTACAGTGGCGGGGGCCGTTTTAGTGTTTTAATGAACAAACTTACGATGCGAAATTTTATGCATGGGTAAATTTTATGAAAAGCTTATTTCATTTCTTTCAGCCAGTCTTTTATACCCCTGTATATTTTTTTAGCTACAGCATTCTGAAACCGCGGATCCAGTATCATTTTTTCATCGTCCATATTGCTTAAAAAAGCCACTTCTACAAGGCAATTCGGATAATCCGTTGGACCATTCAGGGCAAAATTGAAACCGCCTACGTTACCTGCTTCCATTAACGGAAGTTCCAGCATACGCCGAAGTATAGATTGGGACAGGCTTCGGAAACCAATATAACGGTAATATGTACTCGTTCCTTTTATAAGCATATTACCCGAAGAGTTGAGGTGAATACTTATCAGCAGACTGGGGTTTTCGGTGCTCAGCATTTCCACCCGTTCCACCATACTGAGGGTTGTATCCTTTTCCCTGGTCATATATGTTGTTATCCCTTTCCGTTTCAACAATTTGTTTAATGCATGCGAAATTTTAAGCGTGTACGCTTTTTCCATTATGTTACTGGTTACACCTGCAGCACCAATGTTTGTACCTCCGTGGCCTGCATCAATAGCAATTTTAAGTTTGCGGATATTCAGATCTCCGGGCTGTCGTTTTACACGTATCACCAGCTTTTTCCCTGTGCTGTCGTACCCGATATGATAACCCCAATGCTGCTCATGCTTTAATTCAATATATACCCGCATCACATCATCATCTGCTTGTTCATACCAGGCATTTTTGATTTCTTTTGCTGATTTGAATTGCGATATCCAGTTCGTATTGGAATTGGCCCCGAAAATATCCACTACAATACGGGAAGGGCCGATTTGCTGTATACTGCGATAGGGTAATCTTTCATCGAGGCCAATGGTAACATAATCGAACTGATCATCCCCGTATACCCGCCAGCTTGATGTAAGATGATACGGCGCCGGCGCTTTGCATGGCAGCCATTGTGTATTGACTTTAGCGATATATGCAAAATGATTTTCAGAGAGCCGCACTTTATAATCGGTGTTCACAGAATCCACTACCCGCATTACTACGCCCGAATCCAGGTAGGTCATTTTTGCACCGCCCAAACGGTCTTCACCCAATCCATATTTTAAAAAAGGGAGTTTGCCAACAGTTTGTACCATCATCGCTTTTGTGGTATCCTGTGCAACAGCAAGAAGTGGTAAACAGAGCAAAAAATTTAAAAGCGTTTTTTTCATCGGTTGAAGATAAAGCAAACGCTATATAAAAAGAAAACCCCACGGCAGGCAGTGTGGGGTTTCTCTGAATCCGTTATGTTATCACATTCACGGAATGAAGTAAGCACATCTTTACAGATTGTTATTGGCAGGTTTTCGCTGCAAGGCCTTTCTTTTTTATACGTATGATAACTATTTCGGTGCGCAAGGGCAGGCATGCGGGCTTAAACGATAAATGATTTAGCTTTTGATAACAGGAAAGGCAGGATTTGAGGTTGATGCAGGTTACAGGGGTGCATGTTACAGGGGTATTGCTCATAGCTCCTATTTTGCTTTGCTGAAAGCTGATAGCCCTCTTCGGATTTCAAATTTTAGTTTTCGGATTTAATCCACTCGGGGAAACAGGTTTGGTTCTTATTTTTTGGTTCTTATTATTTTGTTCTCTCCAGCATTATCATTTCTCAATGATCACTTCTGTGCCAATGGGCAGCATATCATACAACTCATCCATGTCGCTGTACCGTACAGAAATACAACCGGCGGTCCAGTTAATGTATTTGTCAATCACCCATTCTTCATTCGGACGTGTTCCATGAATACCTATTCCGCCACCTATGGAGGCCTTTTTAGGTATTACACCTGATGCTTTACGCACTTTAAATTTTTCGTAGCTTTCTTTGTTTGGATAATCCAGCATTAGAAACTTGCCCCACTGCTTATGGATCTTTTTGCCTACAATTCTGAAATGTCCTTCAGGTGTAAGCCTGTCGCCTTCCATGCGTTTATCGGCCTGGCTTTTATTACCAAAAACAACCGGGTAGGTGCCATACCAGCCTTCATCATCATAAAGGGTCATTTCGTAAGCGCCCTTTTTTATTACCAAACGGTAAGCAGAACTGACGGGTGTATTGGCCGCCTTTTTTTTATCCTTAACCGCAGAAGTATCTGAAACTGCTGAAAGCACCCCGGCTAAAGCGGGTTTTTTGTTTTTAATGCCTTGAAAACCAAAGCACATTCCAATTGTCAAAAATGAAAAAAGGATTCGGACGGGATTATTCATACTAATCAACAATTAAGCATTTTAAAAAACGAGTGCAGCGTTTAAATATTTCCACTTACTCATTTCTTTGACTTTTGTTATACCACAAATTAAAAGCCGTTAATTGTTATTCTTTTTTTAATAAATGCTATCTATTCTGCAATTTACTATACAACCTGTTAAATCATAGCTGTTGAATAATGATGCCATCAGAAATATTAAAGTCCGGCTTTGAGCTCCAGTAAAAACCTTCTGAGCTTTTCCAAACGTTGTATGAGTTCGAAGTTTTGCTGTGCTTTTGATTTGTTTTTTTTCAGGTAATCCTTTGCGCCTTCAATGGTATATTTCCTTTGCCGCAACAGGTGATGAATAAGAGAAAGATTTTTAATATCTTCCGGGCGAAAATGCCTGTCGCCTTTCCGGTTTTTCCGTGGTTTTAAAATGTCAAATTCTGTTTCCCAGTAACGCAATAAAGAAGTATTGAGGCTAAACATTTCTGCCACTTCACCAATACTATAATATTGCTTCTTAAAAAGCAATTCATCATCCGGTATGCTGATCATAGCGGATTCTGCGTCCATTTCCTTAATTGATTTTCGGCCTCTTTTGCCTTTTTTTGTGGGTTGTGCAGTGGCTTTTTTATTTTTGGCGGCACCATTTTCTTCAGCAGGGGGCTGAATTTCCTCATCCATATCGGCCGCCACTTCTGTTTTAGCAACAACAGGCAAGTCCTGTTTATCAGCGTTTGCGGGTGAAGAAGGTTTAATTTTCTGCTCTTCTTCCACTTTGGATCCGAACAAGTCTAATTGCTTAAACATACTGCTAAATTAACGGTATGCAGAAAAAATGATGCCGGGAATTATCAACATTTAATCAAAGCTCTGGTTGCCCGAGGCGGCCATTTTCACTATCCGGTCAAATTGTTCAGGGGTAAGATCATTATAAAAGAAATAAATAGGGTCAATATGCCGCTTGTTTTTATGTACTTCATAATGCAGATGCGGCCCGGTAGATTTACCTGTGCTGCCTACCCAGCCTATCAATTCGCCACGTTTCACTTTTTGTCCCACTTTGGCTTTAATACGGTACTGGTGCCCGTATAAGGTTTCATAACCATAGCCATGATTGATAATAATATGATTACCATAACCATTACCTGTATTGCCGGCTAACCGCACCACGCCATCTGCCGTAGCATAAATAGGCGTTCCCTGCGGCGCGGCAAAATCAAGCCCCGCATGCATTTTTACAGTTTTATACACGGGGTCTATCCGGTAACCAAAACCGGAAGCGATCCGGCTGAGATCCTTATTGCTCACCGGTTGAATGGCCGGTGTTGCGGCCAGCATCTTTTCCTTATTCCTGATCATTGCCTCAATTTCTTCGTAAGATTTTTTCTGGAAAGCGATCCGGTTCATCATCTTATCTAATGTAGCGGCAATGGAATAAGCCAGCTCGTTATCTTCCATGCTTTCCGCTAACTGCACTTCCTGCTGTTTTTCCAGGCTTTTTGCCCTTGCGCTATCTGGTATAGGATTGGCTTCAAATATTTCACGGTACACATGATTATCCCTTTTTTCCAGTTCAACCATCTGCTGCTGCATGGTTCTTACCCTGGCATTCAACAAACGGTAATCCTCCTTTATGCGGTTATTTTCCTGCCGCATCATCATTTCTTTGGGAGAATCTATTACCTGGAAGGCTATTACTACTATAATTAAAGCGGTTACTATGGCCCCGGCTAAAAAGCCCAGTATGCGCAGGAGTTTTACCCGCAGAGGGGTTACCAGTTTTTCGTAACGGAGTGAGTTGGTATTGTAGTAATACTTTATTTTTTTCATGAAGCAGGTATCTGTTGCCGGCTTTATTCAGCGTATAAAATCCAGCTATAATTTAACTACCTTCGGCCCCGGTTTTACGGGTAAAGGCAAATATAAAATTTAAACATCCAAACGCCACAAAAAATATAACGGTGCAATGATGACTTCAGTACAAATAAGGCAGGCTTTCCTTGATTTTTTTCAATCCAAACAACACCATATTGTTCCATCAGCCCCTATTGTAGTTAAGAATGACCCTACGCTTTTGTTTACCAATGCGGGGATGAACCAGTTTAAAGACTATTTCCTTGGAAACAAAAAAGCGCCTTATCAACGGGTAGCCGACACGCAGAAATGTTTGCGGGTAAGCGGTAAGCATAACGACCTGGAGGAGGTTGGGGTGGATACCTATCATCATACGATGTTTGAAATGCTGGGCAACTGGAGCTTTGGCGACCCTTCCCGCCCCGAAGGCGGATATTTTAAGCAGGAAGCCATTGCCTGGAGCTGGGAACTATTGACATCCGTATATAATATTCCAAAAGATCGCTTATACGTAACCGTTTTTGAAGGAGATGAGAAAGAAGGGCTTCCCGGGGATGAGGAAGCATACAACGAGTGGAAAAAAGTAATCGCTGAAGAACGGATATTGCAGGGAAAGAAAAAAGACAATTTCTGGGAAATGGGTGACACAGGACCTTGCGGACCCTGTACAGAAATACATGTGGATTGCCGCAGCGAAGAAGAAAGAAAAAAAACGGATGGAAAATCATTAGTAAACAATGATCATCCGCAGGTAATTGAAATATGGAATAATGTATTTATACAATTCAACCGTTTAAAGAACGGAAGCCTTGAACCATTGCCTGCCCGCCACGTGGATACGGGAATGGGATTTGAAAGATTGGTGAGAGTGCTGCAGGAAAAAAACTCCAATTACGATACAGATATTTTTACAGGAACCATTGCAGGCATAGAAAAAATAACCGGACAAAAATATGACTTCGGCGACAGTAAGCAGGCTGTGGCTTTCCGGGTGCTTGCTGATCATATAAGGGCTATAAGCTTTACTATTGCCGATGGGCAATTGCCTTCAAATACCGGGGCAGGGTATGTTATCAGACGGATATTGAGAAGAGCCGTAAGGTATTATTATTCTTATCTTAATTATAAACAACCCTTGCTGCACCAGTTGGTGATGGATACAGCCCTCCGGTTCAAATATGTTTTCCCGGAATTGTACCAGCAGGCGGAGTTTGTTATAAAAGTGGTGCGGGAAGAAGAAGATGCATTTTTAAGAACCCTGGAAAAAGGATTGAAGCGCATTGACGATATTATCGGATCTGTGAGTGACAGCAAAGCCATCTCCGGCAGGGATGCGTTTGAATTGTATGATACTTATGGGTTTCCTTTTGATTTGACACGACTGATCGCAGATGAAAATAAATTGACAGTGGATCAGGCCGGTTTTGAAAAGGAAATGCAGGAACAAAAAAACCGGAGCCGGGCCGCAACCGCTATTGATACTGAAGACTGGATTGAAATAAATAAAACCGATAAATTTACTTTCGTTGGCTACAATGATCTGCTGGTAGAAACACTCGTAGTTAAATACAGGAAAGTTAAAACGAAAGGAAAAGAACAATACCAGTTGGTATTAGAAACTACACCCTTTTATGCCGAAAGCGGCGGACAGGTGGGCGATAAAGGCATTCTTCAGTTCGGAGATGAAAAGATTGCCGTTACGGATACCAAAAAAGAAAATGACCTGATCATTCATTTCACTGAAAAATTACCTTTCGATATTACCCTTCCGGTTACTGCTTCGGTAAGTTTCGAAAACAGGTTGTATACCATGTACAACCATACTGCCACGCATTTGCTTCATGCCGCGCTGCAACAAATTTTAGGCAGGCATGTAGCGCAAAAGGGTTCATTGGTATCGCCAGGCGAATTGCGTTTCGATTTTTCACATTTTGCAAAAGTTACGGAAGAGGAAATCCGGAAAGCAGAGTTGCTGGTAAATGAAAAGATACGCCAGAATATTCCTGTGGTGATTAAAGAAATGCCGAAAGCCGAGGCGCTGCAACTGGGTGCTATGGCCTTGTTCGGAGAGAAATACGGCGATATTGTGAGGGTAGTGATCATTGATCCGGATTATTCCGTTGAGTTGTGCGGTGGTACGCATGTGAGCAATACCGGCATGATCGGTTTATTTGCTATTGTATCTGAATCGGCTGTAGCCGCCGGCGTAAGGCGCGTGGAAGCGCTTACCGGCCCGGCAGCCATACAATACAGTTTTGATAAAATAAGTGAGTATAAGCATATTAGTGAATTGCTGAAAGCAAGGGATCCGCTAAAAGCGATAGAAAAACTGATAGAAGACAAAAATGCCCTCCAAAAAAAAGTTGAAAGTTTGGAGGCAAGGCAACTGGTGCAGATCAGGAATGAACTCCTGCAAAAAGATGAAATAATAAATGGCGTAACTTTTATCGGCGACATTGTGCAGGTAAGCCATGCAGATGCATTAAAAAAGCTCTGCTTTGATGTAAAAAACAACCTTCGTGATTATGTAATGGTGCTTTGCGCCAATATTGATGGTAAGCCCTTCGTGGCCGTTGGCATGAGTGACGTGGTTGCTGCTGCAAAACAATTAGACGCAGCTAAAATCATTAAAGAACATATAGCACCATTGATTAAAGGCGGTGGTGGCGGACAAAAAACCCTGGCCACGGCAGGCGGACAGGATGCATCCCAGTTACACCAGGTTATCGAAAAAGTAAAGTCCCTACTATAAAAACATACTGCGTGTTATATGACTTGCTGTGGATGTATTGTAGAAGAAATTCCCCTGCTCCGTTAAAAATGAATGCCATTTCCGTTAACTTTAACAGCATAATCATTCACTATAAATAAACGAACCGTACTGAAAGACTTTTCAAGGCTCATTCTCAGTCAAACGGAAAAGCCTTCCAATACATATGCTTTTGCATGTTCTTTCATTGGTTTGATTATTGAGGTTAGTAATAAAAAACAAAATCTATACATATGGCTAAAGTAAACATCGGGATTACCGAAAAAAACAGGCAGGCAGTTGCCGCCATCCTGAATCAGATTCTTGCTGATGAACATATACTGTACAATAAAACGCGCAGCTACCACTGGAATGTAGAAGGATCCAGTTTTATGGAGCTGCATAAACTCTATGAAGAACAATATACTGCTTTGGCTGAAATCATTGATGAAATAGCGGAACGCATACGTACGGTTGGGCATTATGCCGAAGGAAGGTTAGTGGAACTGCTGAAATTAGCAACACTT
The DNA here is from genome assembly GCF_009192765.1 of Agriterribacter humi. Classification (GTDB taxonomy): domain Bacteria; phylum Bacteroidota; class Bacteroidia; order Chitinophagales; family Chitinophagaceae; genus Agriterribacter; species Agriterribacter humi. The sequence goes on from NZ_VOHQ01000009.1 coordinate 32,494, forward strand.
AAAGAGCCGCAGGTACCCACAGGTTATAAGCAACAAATCCCCAATCTTGATGCGGATCATGAGAAGATCATCATTAATCTGCGCAAACAGATTACAGAATTTGACGAAAAATATAAAGATATAGGCAGCAGCGATTTTTTAACCGGACTGCTGAAGCAGCATGAAAAAATGGCCTGGATGCTGAGGTCTTATGTAGGATAGCAGCATTGTACTTATTAAAAAGAGAGACAAACACGCGCCAGGCTGTTTGTCTCTTTTTGTTTCCAGGAATGCATATGATGCGAAACTTGTGTATTAAATGCGGTAAAATGAATAATTTCATTACTGGTTGCCCTGCATTATGCTTGTATGGCATTATTCGCGGTCAAATAAGATGCTTAATTCAAAATACCTTTAAATGATGAGACTGACTTTATCCCAAGCAGCCCTTTTGAAAGAATGTTTAATGGTTCCGGCGGTACTTTTTGCAACCGTGGCAGCATCACAAACCTCCTTACAAAAATTATATCCTGTACCTTTTTCAGATGTAACCATCACGGATCCGTTCTGGAAGCCGAAAATGGAAACCGTAGCCACCGCTACGCTTGATGCCTGCGTAAATTACACGCAGGATAAAACCGGGCGAATCCGCAATTTTGAAAAAGCGGCCAAACGCTCCGGCAGGCATGAGGGCATATATTACGATGACTCTGATGTGTATAAAGCCATCGAAGCCATTGCCTATTCCCTGAAAAACTATCCCGATGCCGGACTGGAAAAAAATACGGATGAATGGATTGACAAAATCGCCGCGGCACAGTTGCCGGATGGTTACCTGAACACCTATTATATCCTTACTGATATTAGTAAGCGCTGGACGGACATGGAAAAACACGAGGATTATTGTGCAGGCCATCTTATTGAAGCAGGCATCGCTTATTACAACACAACCGGCAAAAGCAAGCTGCTGAATACGGCCATCCGTTTTGCAGATCATATTGATTCTGTTTTCCGCCAACAAAACCGGCCATGGGTAAGCGGTCACCAGGAAATAGAATTAGCGCTGATGAAGCTGTATCATCATACACAAAATAAAAAATACCTTGAATTATCAAACTGGTTCCTGGAACAGCGCGGGCATGGAAATGGAAGAGGCGTGATATGGGATCAATGGAAAGATCCGGATTACTGCCAGGATGGACTACCGGTAAGGGAGCAACGAAAAATAACCGGCCATGCGGTAAGAGCCATGTACCTGTATACCGGCGCTGCGGATGTGGCAGCCGTTACCAATGATGCGGGATATATTACGGCCATGGATTCCATTTGGCATGATGTAGTATTCCGTCATATGTACATTACCGGTGGCATTGGCGCACAGGGAACCAATGAAGGATTCGGTAAACCCTATGAACTGCCTAACGCCACCGCTTATTGCGAAACCTGTGCTTCCGTGGGCATGGTATTCTGGAACCAGCGTATGAACATGCTTTCGGGAAATGCAAAATACATTGATGTGCTTGAAAGAAGCTTATATAATGGCGCCTTAGATGGCTTATCGCTATCAGGTGATCGCTTTTTTTATGGTAATCCCCTGGCATCTTCGGGTAACCATAACCGGAGTGAATGGTTTGGAACAGCCTGTTGTCCCTCGAACATTGCCAGGCTGGTAAGCTCATTGGGCAATTATATATACGGAACTTCAAATGATGCCGTGTGGGTGAATTTATTTGCCGGCAGCCATACAACAGTACAACTGAACAATAGCAAAGTAGATCTTACCATGGAAACCGGTTATCCCTGGAAGGGAAATGTAAAGCTGCTGGTATCACCCACCAAAAAACAGAACTTTGAACTGCGCATACGGATTCCCGGCTGGCTCTCAGAACCTGTTCCGGGTGATCTGTACAGGTATGCCACACCGGAAAAGGAGATTCCGGCAATACAAGTGAACGGAAGCCCTGTTCCATACGATATGGCAAGCGGTTATGCTGTTGTAAAACGGGTTTGGAAAAAAGGCGACATTGTTACGATGGACCTGCCAATGAAAGTAAGAAAGATTGTAAGCAACCCGGCCGTTAAGCAGAATAAGAACCGGGTAGCGCTTCAATACGGACCCCTGGTATATTGTGTGGAAGGCGCCAATGACGAATTTGATGCAGGAGGAGTAATCGTTCCGGACGGTACTACATTTGAAATATCGTATGAACCTTCTTTACTGGGTGGCGTGAATGTATTGCGCTTTGATGCGCCCGTAGTAACAGTAAATAAGGACAGCTTATCGGTAGCTACGTTTAGAAAAAAAATTACAGCCATCCCTTATTTTAGCTGGAACAACAGGGGCGCCAATGATATGCAGGTATGGTTGCCATCCGGCATTCAGCAAATAAGTATAAATGAATAGCCCTGCTTTATACAGCGCAGCAGGGGCCCGTTATGGATTTTTGGCGGTCATTGCGCCTCAGCACAACGGGTAACAGATAACAGCGCCACAGGAGGAAAAAAACATGACCAAACCAGAGAATATATCTTCCAGAAACCAACTGGGTTTTTTCTCTGTTACCATGATCGTGGTAAGCCTGGTTGTTGGCATGGGCATATTTGGTACGCCCGCTAATGTAGCTGCCTCTTCAGGCTCAGCCTGGATTTTTTTTGCAGCATGGGTGGCAGGCGGCCTGGTTGCCTTATGCGGAGCGCTCACTTATGCAGAAATAGGTGTACGGTTGCCGGTAATGGGTGCTTACTATAAGGTTTTTTCCACCTGCTATCACCCCGTGGTAGGATTTACTGTAAATGCGCTTATTCTTATCAGCAATGCAGCATCACTGGGCATTGTATGCCTCATTGGCGCCGATTATGTAAGCGACCTGCTGTTTGGCCAACCTTCGGGAATAGTATTTAATATCTTAGTTTCTATATCAGCGGTTTTTATTTTTTATATCGTGAACCTGTTTGGTTTGTATACGAGCAGCCTGACGCAAAATATACTTACGGTAATTAAAATTGCGCTTATTGTTTTACTCATTGCCAGTATGCTGAAAGGAGTAGTGGTAGAGCCCCATGGCTATATTGAAGGCGCCCGGCTATACCAGTTTAAAGACAATCACTGGCTCACTTTGTTTTTGGCGAGCATGATACCGGTTAGCTTTTCTTACGGAGGTTACCAGCAAACCATCAATTTTGGCAGTGAAATAAAGGATACACGGCTTTTACCCAGAGCCATTGTAACAGGTATTTGTATTGTTATCATTCTATACCTGGCGCTCAATGTCGCTTATACGGAGGTCATTGGCTACGATAAAATGAAAAACGCTTCCGCCATCGGAGCACTGTTGTGCGAAGCATGGTTCGGTACAACAGGTGCAAAGGTTTTTGATGCATGTATGTTCCTTTCGGTGCTGGCTTATGTAAATATTATATTGATGAGCAATCCCAGGGTAATGTACGCCATGAGCGGGGACAAGGTTTTTCCTTCAATATTTTTACGCAGGCACTCCAAAACCCAGGCGTTGGTTCCCGCACTTACCGCTTTTTCATTAGCCACCATTTTCATTACCTTCTTTGGTAAAAGTGTAGACAGCATCCTGGGGTTCACTATGTTTTTAGACAGCATTGGTATGAGTACTTCTGCAGCCGCCCTGTTCTATTTAAGAAGAAAGCAGCAAAAGGATGCAGTTCGGGGCAAATGGACAAAACTTACACCTTTCTTAACCGTTATTTTCGTATTGTCGTATTTTGGAATTGCGGTTGCTGTAGTTATCAGCAAACCCCTGGCCGCCGTTACCGGAATGTGCCTTTTGCTGCTATTGGCCGCGATCTATTTTATTTTTTATTACAAAAAGAAACAATAAGGCGTATGGATCTTTCCTACATCATTAATGAACTGGGCGAAGAACGGGAACAATATTTTAATGCTGTTGCTCCACCCATTATACAAACCAGCAATTTCACTTTTAAAAAAGTGGATGAAATGCGTAAGCTGTTCAAAGATGAATACAGCGGCTACATTTACAGCAGGGGGCTGAATCCCACCATTGATATTCTCCGGAAAAAATTAGCGGCGCTTGATGAAGCCGAAGACTGCCTGGTGTTCAACAGCGGCGCTTCAGCCATATTTGCCTCAGTATTGGCCAATGTAAAAGCAGGCGATCATATCGTTTCTGTTGAAAAACCTTATTCATGGGCGCAGCACATGTTTAATGTGATACTGCCACGTTTTGGTGTAACAACTACTTATGTAGACGGCACACAAATAGAAAACTTTGAAAGAGCCATTTTACCCAACACTTCCATCATTTACCTGGAATCGCCAAACTCATGGAGCTTTGCACTGCAGGATTTAACTGCCGTTGCGGAATTGGCCAAAGCGGAAGGTATTATTACCATTTGCGACAACAGCTATTGCACTCCTTTATATCAAAAACCATTAATCATGGGCATTGATATCGCGTTGCAATCGGCTACAAAATACATAGGCGGTCACAGCGATGTAGTGGCGGGCGTATTAACGGGGCGCCGCGAAATGATGGCTAAAATATTTAACAGCGAGTATCTTACCGCAGGAAATGGCATTTCGCCTTTTAACGCATGGCTGCTGATCAGAGGATTAAGAACCCTTCCCATACGGCTGCAAAAAGTAACGGAAAACACAAAAGTGGTGCTGGCCTATCTGAAAGCGCATCCAAAAGTGGAATCTGTATTGTTCCCGCACGATGAAAGCTTTCCCCAGTATATTTTAGCGAAGCAGCAAATGAAGGCTGCCTGTGGTCTTATATCATTTTATCTGAAGGTGGAAAAGATTGAAGATATTGTGAAATTTTGTGAAAGTCTTAAACATATACTCATGGCCGTTAGCTGGGGCGGCTATGAATCTTTAATTATACCCGGTTGCGCTTCGGTGACTCCTGAAGCATATGATATAAATCAAAAACCGCAAAGGATGCTGCGGCTGTATATAGGACAGGAAGAACCTGATTATATCATTCAGGATATAGACCAGGCGTTAAATAATACATGAAGGGTTTTGTCAAATCTTTTTTTAATTGAATATTTGTAGCCTAAACAGAAAATTTGACGTCATCCAAAAGGCAGGCTTCCTGCCATGGTATATTATAAATTTGTTTCATGAGAAGATTACTATGCTGTCTGGTTGTACTAACAATCTTACTGGTTAATCAAATTGCCAATGCTCAAACGAATGAAAAATGGGGTCTCCGGCGGTGCGTGGAATATGCCCTTACCAATAATGTTTCTGTAAGACAAGCTGATATACAGGCGCGACTTTCAGCTATTGCGCTTAAACAAAGCAAGCTTCAGCAAATACCTTCACTCAACTTTTCCGGTAACCACGGTTTTTCGTTTGGACGTTCATTAGATTATTCAACCAATGTATACACCGACAATAATGTAATGTACCAACAACTGGGATTGAACGCCCAGGTTAATTTATTCAATTGGAACAGCCAGAGAAATGCCATAAAATCAAACGATTATAATTACCAGGCTGATGCAGCCGCAATAGACAAAGCAAAAAATGATATCGCTTTGAATGTAGCCCGTCAGTATCTGCTCGTGCTTTTAGATGTTGAACAGGCCGAGGTAACAGATATACAATTAAAGCAAAGCCAGGCGCAATATCAAAATACACGCAAGCAGGTAGATGCGGGAGCATTACCGGAATTAAACGCGGCGGAATTAGAAGCACAGGTTGCCAGGGACAGCGCCAACCTGATCAGCGCCCTGACACAGATAGAAGTAGATAAACTTACCCTGAAAGCCCTCATCAATCTTCCGGCCGATGCTGCTTTTGAGCTGGAAGTACCCGTAATAGAACAAATACCGGTAGATAATATCCTTGAAATTTCACCCGCAATGGTGTTCAATATGGCTATAAAATCGCAGCCCCAGATTAAAGTGAATAATTTGCGCCTGCTGGCATCCGAAAAAAGCTATGCGTCTGCAAAAGGAAGACAATATCCTTCCATTTCAGCATTCGGACAGTTAGGAACAGCTTTTAATAGTTCTTTTAAAGCAATAAACCAGGTTAACCTGGGTGATCAACCCACACCAGCCTATATACTTAATGGTACAGATAAAGTGTATGTGTATTCGCCACAGGCAGGTGTTGTAACCAGTAAAAAGAATTTTGGTCAATTATGGAATGGATATGGCAGCCAGTTGAAAAATAATTTCGGACAGGGAATAGGTATTGGCTTAAGCATTCCCATCTTTAACGGATGGTCGGCACGTGCGGATATAGAAAGGGCGAAATGGGATATTAAAAACAAAGAACTGGCAATCGAACAGGATACATTGAAGTTAAAGCAGGATGTATATACTGCTTACAACCAGGCGCTGGGGTCCTTTCATACATTCAGTGCAAGACAAAAAGAGGTTGCCATTGCTGAACGTTCCTTTGATCTCGCTTCCAAAAGATATGATATTGGCGCCATGCAAACTATTGAATGGCTTACCAATCAAACCAATTTATACAATGCAAGAATAAATACACTTATTGCCCAGTATGATTATGTATTTAAAATGAAAGTACTTGAATTTTATAAGGGACAGGGCATCAGGTTATAACTTCTAAACAACAACACATGAATAAAAAGCTGCTGTGGATCATTATTAGCCTCGTAGTATTGGTAGTATTACTGGTAGTATTGAAAAAGAACGGTGTGATAGGCAAAGAAGAAGGAATAAAAGTTTCTTCCGAAAAAGTAATACGCAGAAATATTACGGAAATTGTAACGGCAAGTGGTAAGGTATATCCCGAAATAGAGGTGAAGATCAGTCCCGATGTTTCAGGTGAAATAACAGAGCTGAATGTGGAAGAAGGCGATAGCGTAAGAAAAGGGCAGATACTGGCACGCATATACGCTGATATTTATGCTACGCAGCGCGACCAGGCTGCAGCACAGGTTGCCGGCCAGCAGTCGCTGGTATCTAATGCAGAGGCGCAGTTAGAAGCATTGAAATCTTCACTTGAACTGGCAAAACTTACCTTCGACAGGCAAAAGCAATTGCTGGACGATAAAGTAATTTCAAGAGCGGAGTTTGAGCAGGCAGACAATACCTTAAAAACGGCCCAGGCCAATTATGAAGCCGCATTGCAGAGCGTTCGCAGCAACCAGGCCCAGGTAAGAAGCGCTACAGCCAATTTGCAAAAAGCCAATAAAGACCTGAGCCGGACGGCCCTGATATCACCCATGACAGGCGTAGTTTCTTTACTGAACGTAAAAGAAGGTGAAAGGGTAGTAGGTAACTCTATGATGGCGGGAACTGAAATGATGCGCATAGCAGACATCAGCGTATATGAAATTAGGGTAGAAGTAGGTGAGAATGATGTTCAGAAAATTGACCTGGGCGATACCGCTATTATTGAAGTTGATGCTTATAACAACCGAAAATTCAACGGCATTGTTACTCAAATCGCCAGCAGCCAGAAAGGAGCAGCTTCGCAAACCGCATCTTCAGCCATTTCCAGCACAGATGTTACAAACTATGAAGTAAGGATCCGCATCGTTCGCGACTCTTATGCAGATCTTTTTGATCCCTCCAGACCTAAAAAATTTCCTTTTCGCCCGGGTATGAGCGCCAGTGCCGATATACAAACCAAAACGCACAGGGATGTGCTTTCTGTTCCAATTAATGCAGTAACCACACGTGATAAGAAAGATACCGCCAGTGAAGGCGCTAAAACTAAGGATGTTAAAAAGCCAGACAATGCTGCCGCAGAAAACAATAATGCGAACGGCGATAATGTACCCGTCATTGCATCAGATGACCTGCTGGAAGTAGTATTTGTTTTGCAAAAAGACAATAGCGTAAAACTGGTAACGGTAAAAACAGGCATTCAGGACATTAATAATATTGAGATAGTGGATGGGTTGAAAGAAGGTGATGAAGTAATTACGGGACCTTATACCATTGTAAGCAAAACACTCAAAAACAAAACAAAAGTAAAAGTAGTTCCCAAAGAACAATTATTTGAAATAAAGAAATAAATGGAGTTTGAAAGTTTATTGTTTGTTGTTTATGATGGGATGTATTCAAAACTATAAACAATAGCCGCATTTTAAAAGTTTGAGGCCTACTTTTGAGGCTCAAATTTTTTTTATGCAGTTTGGTATTATCGGCAGCGGAAGCTGGGGAACGGCGTTGGCAAAAATGCTTACAGACAATGGAATGCACATTAACTGGTGCGTACGCAACGATGCAGTAGCAAAACATATTCTGAAAAGACATCACAATCCCAATTACCTTCAATCCGTATCTTTTGATGCAGGCTTGCTTTCCCTGTTTACCAATCCCAGGGAGGCTTTTAATACGTCAGATCATATTGTTATCGTTACGCCCTCTGCTTATGTAATACAACAGTTTACCGGTATTACTGCCAAAGACCTGGCAGGGAAAAAAATCATTTCCGCCGTTAAAGGAATTTTACCGCAGCAGAATCTGCTGCTAAATGATTACCTGAAAAAGAAGTTCGATCTCAGCATTGACAACTATTTTACCATTATGGGACCATGCCATGCCGAAGAAGTAGCGGCTGAACGATTATCCTATCTTACTTTTTCAGGAACAAAACAGGCGGCTACAAAAGTGATTGCCGGCAATTTCGCTACCCCTTATATCAATACCATTATTAATCATGATATATATGGTGTGCAGTATGCCGCCGTACTCAAAAATATTTACGCTGTTGCGGCGGGCATGGCGCACGGACTGGGTTACGGTGATAATTTTTTAAGTGTGCTGATCGCTAACAGCGCCGATGAAATGGCAGGTTTTTTGCGCAAAGCGGGTATACGCAATATAAAAGTAGGCGTGCATACAGCGGCGAGTGCGCTGCAGCAAAAAAAGTCGCCCAATTATGCCGCATCGGTTTATTTAGGCGATCTGCTGGTAACCTGTTATTCGTTGTTCAGCCGCAACCGCACTTTTGGCGCCATGATCGGCAAAGGTCATTCCGTTCAGTCTGCTCAAACAGAAATGAAAATGGTGGCCGAAGGATACAATGCGGGGCGCAGTATTCATGAACTGAATAAAGAAATCAGGGCGGATATGCCCATCGCGGAAAACATTTACCAGGTATTATGGAAAAAGCTCTCTCCGCGTATTGCATTCAAGTATATAGAAGACAGCCTGGTATAAAAATTATAAATCAATATCAAGAATAGACATGCCGGGTTTAATATGTATTCCTTTTAAACCCACAGACTCAGCACCTTCAATATTTAGAATGGAATCGTCTATAAAAACCGTTTTTGAAGGATCAAGGTTATTTTCTCTGATGATATGCTCATACGATTCCTTATCGGGTTTGCGCATGCCTAATGTATGTGAGTAATAGGCTTTTTCGAAATGATCGTCAAAAACATTTCCATTGAATGTATCTGCATATGCTTTTCTGAAATTTGTTAAATGCAGCGCATTGGTATTGCTGAAGAGGAATAAACGGTATTTGTTTTTTAATTTGTTCAATAAGGAAATCCGTTCTTCAGGAAAATGGCCAAGCATTGCATTCCATGCGGCTATAAGGTCATCATCCGTTAAGGGTAGTCCGGCCAATTTTTTCAGGGATCCCAGGAATTCGGCATCCGTTATACTACCCACTTCATATTCTTTAAAAAAAGAGGAAACATTGCCGCTGCGGAAAAGCGTGTTGTAATCTTTTACACCCAAAGCTGTAAAATGTTGTTCGGCGCGGGGCATATCCAATGTAAGTATAACGCCTCCCAGGTCGAAGATCAGGTTTTCAATATTTTGCATGGGCTAAAATACGGAGGATTTTATAAAAATATGTATTGCAGCAATCGTGACCGGTTCTTCTTCTTTTTTCTATACTTCTTTTCGTAACCAACATGTTTCTATTTCCATCCTGTTGTGGGGTAAATATTAATGCGGAGGAGGTGGCTTTATATTCAGTACTAATGATCTGTTTCCGTCCCCGCGTCTCCGGTCAGGCTGCGTGAAACAATGCCCAAACAATGTCCCTTTTTTCCAATTTTGTTTTGCAACAACCAAATACTTTTGTTCTTATTATTTAACTAAATGTATGAACATGAATATTCCAAAAGGTCACCAGCAGTTAATGCCTTATTTGATATTAGAGAATCCCAGGGATTTTATCCGCTTTGCTTCAACTGTGTTTGACGCCGTGCCCGGCAATGAGCATTTAAGGGATGATGGCGTTACCATTATGCATGCCGAATTAAAAATAGGTGAATGCACTATTATGTTTGCGCAGGCCACGGAACAATGGACTTTACAAACAGCTAACCTGTTTATATATGTTAATGACGCCGATAAAAGCTATGCAACAGCGCTTGAAAGTGGCGGTATATCAGTAATGGAACCGGCAGACCAGAGTTACGGACGCGCCTGCGGCGTAAAAGATCCTTCGGAAAATACCTGGTGGATCACAGGCGTACAATAAAGATTCATAAACGCATCAACAAATGAATGCACACGGAAATGCATGAACGCTATAAATGGGCAATAGCCCTGCTCAACATTCAGGCGGATGATCAGGTACTTGAAATTGGCTGTGGCACAGGTATTATGGCCGAACAAATTGCCATGCGGCTAAGGAGCGGAAGGCTTCATGCTATTGACAAGTCGCCGGCGCAAATACAAAAAGCCATAATGCGCAATCAAAAATATATTCAATCCGGCAAAGCGGTATTCAACACCATGGCGCTTGAAGCAATGGATGAAACCGAACGCTTTGATAAGATAACCGCCTTTAACGTAAATGTATTTCTCAAACCTAACCCACCGGCATTACGGTTGATCCGGCAAATGTTGAAGGTGAACGGAAAGCTGTTTGTATTTTATCAGCCGCCGTCTGAAAAAAGTGAAAGTCTTTGCGAAACAATAAAATACGCTTTGAAAGCAGGTGGCTTTGAAACTGAGAAGGAAATGATAAGATCAATGCACCCTGCTTCAGCAGTATGTGTAACAGCAACTGCAGATCGCTAAGAAGCGTGGGAGACCTGCTTTGTTTCTTTCTGCCGGTAGTACCACTCCAGCGCCTTTATGTTACTGCCACAGCTCTTCATGCTGCACCAGCGCCGTTTGCCATTTTTTGTAGTATCTAAAAACAACCACCCGCAATTGGAACATTCTTTTACACGATCAAGCCTGTTGCCCAGCAATAATTCGTAAGCATCCTTAACCACAGGCGCTGTAATGCGTTGCAGGCTGTCGTTTGGTAAATTCCAGCCTGCACGGTATTCGCCCTGCTTCGCTTTCAGATTTATGAACGAAAAATGATCAGCTATATAAGCATTAAATTTTTCAAGGTCGGCATTACGGGTTGCGTTTCCCTGGCTTATTGTAAAGAACATGTCGTACAGCAGTTCCCTGAGGCTAAGTGCATAAGTAAAAAACTGGTCGCTTTTTTTAAGATTACCGGGTATACTGCGATTGAGCAATGTTTCCGATTTTTTATCAACCAATCCAATCTTCCCCGCCCATGCTACGAGGTCTATAATGTGGTGCAGGTAATCCGGCACAGGCTTTTTTTTACGATCATGCACGGTATTAACAAAATCCAGGCATAGTGTTCCCCCGTCAAATTGAATATGATCTATCCGTTCATTTCTTTTCAATACAACCTGCGTCATTACAAATAAAATTGTTACTTTACCGTCTAAATACATTTAAACAGTAATACAAATGTAGGTAAAATATAGATAAGCGATACATGGAATATACTACCATCCAACCTTCTGCTCATCTTGCAGACATCGTGAGGCATTTCTGGATATTAGAAAGCCGGGGAGCCTATACTCATTTTTCCATGCCTGATGTGTGCTCCGAACTGATATTTCATTTCCGGGGAAGCTTTACTGAGCTATTGAATGATGGCAGGGAACAGCCATCTTTTACAGCCGGTGTGCATGGACAAAGCCGGCAGGCCAGAAAATTTGAGATCAATTGCGGCTTTGGTATTTTGGGCGCCTACCTGTATCCACAAGCCATCCCTTTATTGTTTAATTGTTCCACACCTGAAGTAAGCAACCAGATGGTGAACCTGGATCTGCTTCTGGGAACGGAAGGCAAATTGCTGGAAGATGCTATTGCAAGCGCCGCAGGCAATACTGAAAGAGTAAAGCTTTTGGAAGCATTTATAAGCAGGCAGTATAGCCGGAAAGATAAAAAAATATTACCTGTTTTCCGCACCATTCAAACCATCATTGACCAAAAAGGCCTTGTAAAAATAAAAGATATAGCCAAAGGAGTCTTCCTTTCGGAAAGGCAATTCAAGAGGCAGTTTTATCAATATGCGGGATTCAGTCCAAAGCTGTATGCACGCATCGTACGATTCCAATCTGCAATGGCATTATACGGTCAAAAATGCAAATCGCTTACAGCTATCGCACTTGAATGCGGCTATTATGATCAATCGCATTTTATCGGTGACTTTACTGAATTTGCCGGCATCTCACCTAAAACCTTCTTTTCGGGCAAATCCTGTGCAACAGCATGGAGGGATACAGCCATTGAGATTTCTGATTTCTGATTTGAGATTTTTCCGGATCAGCAGTCAGGCCTCAGCTCCAGGTTAGCTATTAGATTCTTATGATTTGAGTTAAAAACTACAAACCATAAACGTATAAACCATAAACTTTCCTCAATAGGTTCCCCTGTATAAATTATCGCCCTTCATTGGAGCTGCTCTTTTTAGAGGTATTTGAAGACCGCCGGTTTTATCGAGCCAGTTAAACAACTCCGTTTTCAGCTGCATGCCTGTTTTTCTATATGCCGTATCGCGGATCAGGTTGTTCATTTCATAAGGGTCATTTTTCAAATCATACAGCTCGTTAATATCCCACACGCCATTATAATAAATATACTTATAGCGATCCGTTCTTACTGCAAAAGTGGTAGGGGTTTGGGGAAAAGCCTGTTCCCAGTAATACTCATAAAACACTTTATCGCGCTGCCAGTCCGCTGTCTGCCCCTTTAATAAGCCTGCAAAAGAATAGCCCTGTATCTGCGATGGTTTGTCAATACCCGCCAGTTGCAGGAAAGTAGGTGCGATATCCACGTTCATGATCACCTGTTCCAGTACCGATGAAGGTTTCACCATGCCGGGTGCCCATACCAGCATGGGAACCCGCATAGATTCTTCATACGCATGTCTTTTATCTATTAATCCATGCTCTCCAAATGAAAAGCCATTATCACCCATATATACAACCATGGTGTTTTGTTCCTGCCCGTTCTCTTTTACCCATTCCAATATTTTCTCAATGCTGTCATCCACCGCCTGCAGCGTTTCGAGGTAGCGCCGGTAAAAATCATCAAATACAATAGTGCCATGGTACATATAATCCACACCATGCCAGCTATACCGCTGGTTGCGTACCCATTGGGGAATATCGCGGTAATTTACTTTTGTTTGAGGAGCCGTAACGGTGCCGAATGTTTTGCTGCTATCCGTTACCGTTAAATACATGGAAGGCGGGCTAACCACAGGAATACCGGCATACTTTCCTTTGTGCCTTTTGGCAGGGTAAAATTCGGCGTGCACACCTTTGTGCGACAAGTAAAGAAAAAAAGGTTTGCTTTTATTGGTTTTATTCAGCCAGGCAACGGCATAATCTGTCAAAAGATCAGTAGTATATGCGCTGTCAGTATGTTCTACCTGTTTACCATTGATATTAAATACGGGATTGTAATATACACCCTGGTCGCGGAAGCTGATCCAGTAGTCGAAGCCCGGCTGGGGATTATCATTATTGGTGGCGCCCATATGCCATTTTCCCATGAACGCAGTTTGATAGCCTTTCTGCTGCAGGTATTGCGGAAAGAATTTAAGGCCGCCGGGTAACGGAGAATTGTTGTCTACAACGGTGTGGGTATGCGCATACTGACCGGTTAATATGGAGGCCCTGCTGGGAGAACATAAGGCCGTAGATACAAATGCATTCTTTATATGCATCCCTTCCCGTGCCATCCGGTCCATGCCCGGTGTTTGCAATCCCTGTATTTTATTCATGAAGCCCATAGCATCGTAGCGGTGATCATCTGCCAGAATGAAAATGATGTTCATGGGTCTTTGCTTTTCCGGTTGCGGGAACGCCCGATTTGCGGATGCGATAAACAGCAGCAATAACAGAAAACGCATATCGTTCTTTTTTAAGTAAATTCAGTTGCCCTATTTTTTCAGCAATCGTCATTTTGCTCATCAACGATGAAACAAAAGCGTTCATCTTTGTTTGCTGAGCAACAGTTTGCATCTGTGCTGTAAGCGGCAGGTAAGCACGAAAGTAATAATAGTAAGGAGGAGTTTCATAAGCAACTATTTAATGACTATAAAAAAGATTGCTTCACTACAATGCTGCTAATGAAAATTACTTCGCAACACAGTCTTCCCTTCTCATCTTTTTCCTTTCACTTCTCAATTCTGACTTCTCACTTTTCACCTCTAACTTCTCACTACTCATCCATTTATTTCAGGTAAGGTCCTATCGCCTTTTGCCAAATTGCATATCCGTTCTTATTCATGTGCAGCATATCCTCAACGAATAGTTCTTTCCGGGGCTTGCCATTGGCGTCCAGCATTAAATGATACGCATCAACATACACGGTTCTCTTTTGCTTCTTCAGAAATTCCTCTATAGCCCAATTGCCTGCATCCATTTTAGGCATCAGGTGTTCCCGGCTGGGACTGGGTTTCATGGAAACATACAACACCGGTATTCTGGGATATTTATTCCTGATCATTGTGAAGAATGTAATAAATCTTTGGGCAACCGTTGCAGCACTAACGGTATCGGATGCGGCGAGGTCGTTTTCGCCACAATAGATCACCACCTGTTTGGGATCATAGGCAAAAACAATATCATCCGCATAACGGATCAGATCGGGCAGGCACGAGCCGCCAAAACCGCGGTTAATAATAGTGCGTTGTGGGAAATATTCCTGCACATCTTTCCAGAAGGTAAACGATGAACTGCCAATGAACAGAACAGCCTGCTTTGGAGGGAAATGGGCGCTGTCGAGTTTTTTGAAATGCTGTATATCGTTATAGAAAGGGGGTTGCTGAGCATATACAGTTGTTACAGCAAATACAATAAGGAGTACAGTAATGATCCTGGTTATGATTTTCATTCGTAAGTTATTAATAATTTCAAAAATACAACTGGTTCCGGCTTTGGCAGCGATTATAATCAAATGATATACCTCATTTATATAAGGTTAAGTTATTGAAGGTAACCCTTTCTGTTAATTAAGTTGCGCTGAGGGTCTTCATAAAGAGCCATTATGAGCAGCTATGAAACCCTGGCGTTGAACGATTCGCCAGGGCCGCTCTTCTCACGTTGCCCTGCTGTGGAGACCCCATCGAGTCCCAAATCACAATACAAAGCAGACCTGTGCCAGTCTTTAGAATGTCCATGTTATAGTAATTTATACTTACTCCGCTTTTATCAGACTGCCTTTTTGCGATACCCCGTTTTCATTGATCGCCTCTATGTTAAAGTAATAAGGTTTCTGGCTGTCCATTGCCTTAAACCAATACTCATTGGCATTGTGCACCATTATGCAATTGTACAATTTATCCGGCGCGGTGCCGTAATAAATATTGTATGCATAAGCATTATTTACCGGCCGCCATTTGAGCCAGGCGCTTCGTTTATCCTTTTCAGTACGCAATACAATAAAATCTTTTACCGCTTCAGGCTTTGCTCCAGCGCCTTTTCCAAAAACCCTTAACCCGCTGATGGCAAACTTACCGGTAGGCATGTGTATATTTTCAGCTTAATGAATCTCGCCTGTACAGGAGTTGCCAGTTCCACGTAATCATGCGGCACATCTTTTTTATTACCGCTTTTATCTATCAGGATTTTCCATTTTTTGCCGTCTTCTGAATAATACATTTTATACTGGTGATATACCCCCAATAATTTACCGAGGAAACTACTGTCCACATCCTGGTCGGCATAATTAACCTGTATGGCATTAACGGTGTTCACTTCTCCCAGATCGGTTTGTATCCACTCTTCTTTATTTGCGGTGGCGGCGCTCCAGTAGGTCTTAATGCTTTCATCCACCGCGTTATTGGCGGTATAACTACCCAGGGTAGACGAAACTGTAACCGGCTTATTATAATTCAATAACATCCAGCCGGCAAAATATGCCGAAGGGGCGGCACTCTTTATAGTGCTTTCAACGGCAGTTGCATCGGGCAGGTAATGCGGGTAATCGCCAAAAGCCGTATTACAAAACATCACATCATCTTTATCAAATCCTGCGGGGCAAATGCTGATCCTTCTTTCAAGATTATTTTTTACTGACAACACGGTTGTTGACACATGCCAGTAATTGTTCCCCTTATCCTGAAAAGTAGCGCCATGGCCCGCACCCCGTGCAAATCCGCCAGGCTTATAACTGAAAGGATCGCTTTGTGGGGTGAAAGGTCCCAACGGATCGTCTCCTACCACAACGCCATCTGCGTAACCGCTGAACTCCGTACCCGGGGCTCCGTACTGCAGGTAATATTTACCGTTATGCTTAGTCATCCATGCCCTCAAAATAAATAATCAATTTCCATTATCCCCCTGCCTGTTATATAGTTGGAAGCACTGGAATACAAATAATCTTCAGGCTCTGCCACCCAACCCGCTTTTACAGGATTGTTATGGATATAGTCAAGCTTTGTCCTTAAAAACTTTTCTGTTACAATTTCTTCCGGATGATTTGTACCTGTCCATATTTTATACTCTTTATTTTGATTGGTTTGCTGCGCATGAAATTGAAACATACGCAGCAGCCATTCTCTCCTGCTTTCATTTTCGGTTTGTATGGCATGAATGAATTCCTTTGTGCAAAAGGATTTAAAATCCCTGACCGTATCACTCAGTTTTCCACACTCAGACTGCCAGATAACATGCATATGATTCGTCATTATTACATAAGCGCCTATCGAAAGCTGTTTCTTTAACCTGCAATGCTGCATGTTTTTTACCAAAATGTCCCTGTAACACTGGCGGCTGAACAAATCTATCCAGTCTACAACAGTAAAAGTCATAAAATGCAATCCGTGCTGGTTGCGAATTTTATAGCCATCAGCGTTTTCGTAACTCATAGGTGGTGTTTTTAAGGTGGTTAATGATCCGCATCGCCAGAGGCGATAACAATATCGTGTGAGGCGATGACGCCTCACAAAGCGTTTTTCATACAGCGTTGTATTGCATGCAGCACAATTAAAGTGTTGTTTCATGGTTTTTATTTTAAGCGATGAATAAACCTTGTATCTATCTGCGGCTCATCACATCATTTGAAGGCTCATCGTACAAAAGCGCACACAACGAGCACCTGAACAATATGTTTGCGACTCTGCGGCTAGCTATACATCTATTTACTTCTTTTTCCTTTGAAGCCATTCAGCAACACTCCATTTTCCGGAACCTGAAAAAAAGAAAACCAATCCCAGCAGCACAAATAAAAAAGGGTGCTGGTCTTCGTACCATATTTTTCCGTTACCTACGTAAAAAGCAATATACAGCATGGTGGCTATTAACACCAGCGAAGCAAGACGGGAGAATAACCCGATAGTCAGGAATATGCCCGCCAGTAATTCTGCACTCTTGCCAATGTATACCACAAATAAGGGTGAGGCAAATTTTTTAAAAAAATCCCATTCCGCATATCCTTTTATCTTACCGGCATCAAAAACTTCCCATCCATGGTAAACCATTAATAAACCTACGATGATGCGGATAAAAGCAAGTCCGCTTTGCTGTGCAACAGGCGAGGATGAAAGTAGCTTTACCATAACCAACATTTAATGTTGTAATAATTTGTATTGCTATACCACCGGCCATTTAAAAACAGATTGCAACTGTATTTTTTTACCCGTATTGCCGGAAGCCCTTGCCGCTTCTATTACTTCCAGTACATGCAATGCATGTTCGGCAGCTATCAGCGGTTCTTTGCCGGTGATGAGCGATTCTGCAATAACACTTGCCCCCTGCTGCCATACATAGGTCCCCGGGTCGGGTAAGTGCCTTACCGGTGGCTCGGTAAATGAAGTAGCCAGATCCACACCAAACGGCGCCCAGTCATATCCGATCAATCCCATATTGCCCTTTGTTCCCCAAATGGTGATCGTAGGATTTTGCTGTCCTTTTCCCTCATGGCCGTATGGATCAAAATAATTGAATCCACATTGCACATGTGAAATAACACCTTCACCATGATCCATTAACAGCATGGTATTGTCTTCTGCTTCTACTTTTATCTTTCCTTTATTATCTACCGTCCTTTCAGAAGTTACAATACTGGTCATGGCCATTACATGTTTTGCAGGACCAAGTAATCCTGTTAAAGTGGCAATATTATATACGCCAAGATCGGGCAAGCTGCCGCCGCCCTTTTCATAAAAGAAGGCCGACCATGTGGGTCCCAGGTGACCGTAATGTGCATGTGCGCTGGAAATCTTTCCTAATTTACCTTCACGGATCGCCTGCGACATGAATGCAAATTGCGGGCTGTTAACCACAGCCGGTGCGCCCCATATCCGCAGGTTTTTACTTTTAGCCAGATCCAATAATGCTTTCCCCTCTTTATAGGTGTTTGCCATAGGCTTTTCGCTCCACACATGCTTTCCGTTCTGCAGCGCCTGCTTATTAAGCCGCCCATGTTCCTGCATATCGGTGAGCGTTATCAGCAAATCAAAAGGAGCGCCAGTCAATTGCTGATCTATATGCGGGTATTGATGGGGGATATTGAATTCCTGTGCTCTTTTTTGAGCACGGGAAAAAACAATATCGCATGCACTTACCAATTCCACAAAGGGCGATTTTGATAAATGTGGTAAGTACACACCGGAAACGCTGCCGCAACCTATTACAGCCACTTTAATTTTCTTATCCGGCATTGTAAGTGCAAAGCCCTCCAAAGCGGATAACAGCATTGCGGCGCCGGCCATAGCAGTATGCTGCAAAAATTGTTGACGGGTGAAGATTTTCATAACAATCGTTTTGCGTAATTTAATAAATATACTTGTTAAAGAAACAGGGAATTATATATCAGGTATCAGCATAAGCCGGAACCAAATCACAATAACAAGAGCGATAAAGTACAGTTGGTTCGTGCTCACCATTACAGGCAAAATCCGAAGCCGTGAAGCAATGAACTACGGAGACAGAGTGACACAGAGAAGCACACAGGAGGTGGTAACTCACTACTGACCACTCACTAAGCCTGAGGATTGGAATGATCGTAGAAAAATAAAATTACATTGACAAAACCGCTTAGCGATGACATTCTTGCTAAACCCGAACTCAGGTCATTAATAATAATTCGGCAAAACCAAAAGCAGATATTCTTATCCACACTTCTCCATCCTGTAAAATGATCTAAAACGTCCGGTGGTCTCTGCTTACCTGCGGCAGGTAAGCAGCTCCGCGGGAGAATTATCGGGTAGCATAGGATTGACATAACAATAGTTATCGTTAATGATTAATTATTGTATCTCGTACTGCTCTCCGGAATGCAATCGAGCGCCTGTTAGCTTGCAAAGAATAAGCAGCGCCTGTGATATTCCTATATCTTTTCTGAATGAAGCAGATATTCTCATTTGCTGCAGCTCTTTATTTGTAATGTCAATTTTTACATTATAGATTCTTTCCAGGTCGGCCACAATATCTGTAAAAACCTCATCGTCATAAATCATATCCCCCTGTTGCCAGGCAGCTACCTTGCTTACTGCAATATTTTTTTCGGCAATCTTTTCTTCTTCATTATCAATTTTAACCTGCTGTCCTTTGGTGAGCGTTGCCACAATACTTTGATTGCGCTTAACATTTACCCTGCCCTGGCTCACTGATATAATCACTTCCTTTTGGCCCGGGTACGCTTTTATATTAAAAGAAGTACCCAACACTACGGTAGATACTTTGCCTGTATGAATGATAAAAGGTTTGTTTGCCGCATGCTTCACTTTAAAAAAAGCTTCGCCACTAAGCAATACTTCTCTTCTGCCGCTGTTAAACTCGTCCGGGAATTCAAGCGAACTGGCCGCATTCAGCCACACTTCAGTACTATCGGGCAGCAACAGGTATTTCTGTTCGGAACGCTCACTGAATTTTTTGATTAAAGAAATGGCCGCATTCCGGTGGGCGCCATTACTGCCGGACATATCTTTCCGCATTAGCCATAGCGCAGCCGATACCATTAAAATAGCGGCCAACAGAACAACCAATACCGGAGTTTTAATCTTTTTTTTGAGCACTGTTTCTTTCCCCGCTGAAGCACTCCCCTGATCAGGCTCTGTAAGTATCAGCCGGCCACTTTCATCAACATAGGTAAAGGAAGGATGGTTTTTCCGGATGTCATCGTATATTTTCCTTACCATGCGTTTCAACGGCGCCTCGCTGTTACGGGCATTCCGGATATAATAAAACAATTCTTCAAGCTCTTCCTGAGAGCACTTGTTGTTTTCATACCGGCGAAGCAGGTATCGAATTCTTTCTTCCATTGCACAAATATTCTCTTATTATGTATTGACGAAACAACACACAATAGTTCCTATTGGCGAAAAAATTATTTTAAAAAAACAAAGAAAACAATTTCATTGTGCGGGTAAGAAAGTTCCTGACGGAGCGCATAGCAGTAAAAAGCTGGTTCTTCACCGTGTGCCGGGAGATCTGTAATTCATTGGCGATCTGGCAGTAATTAAGGCCCTGTTCTTTACACAGGCGGTATATGCGTTTGCGCTGGGGGGGCAAATGACAAATGGCTTTTTCAATAATCTGGTTATATTCCCTGGAGGATACAGTGTCTTCTGTTTCATTCATCATATGCTGCATATTGGTCCACAATGCATCCCTCAATCTTTTATCGGCAGCGGTTTTACGCAAAAAATCAATCACTTTATTCTCGGTAAGCCTGTATAGCCAGGCATCCATATTGGCGATAGTATGTATATGACTGCGGTGCTCCCACAGCTTTAGAAAAACTTCCTGAACAATATCCTTGGCGTACTGGTCGGATTTGGTAAGGGTTAAAGCAAGCGTATACAGCTTGTATTCGTGCCGTTTAAAAATATCCGTAAAACGAAGTTCCAGCGTGTGCTCACTACTTTGGGTGGTCATGAAACACCTGTTTTGGGTTTAATCAATCCGATCATTTATTTTTTTAAAAATAACGAAAAAATGATACGCTTTCCTTTTTTGATATGTATTATTCTGTATTTTCTAAAATTGGGTCTTTGAACCGGGTACAACAACCTGCCTATTCGTGGATGGCATGCGCATAATACAGTTCTTCACTATTATCCTGCATCTCATACAAAGAAGCGATGTGCCTGCTCTTACTTTGGTCATTGTGCTTTGTTGTTGAACCAGGTACAGATTACAGGATACAACATGCAGATCTACCGCTGACGCTCTCTATTTTTGAAATACGTTTGGTATTTTCCCTGCCCTGCGGCCAAATTCTTTTTTCCTATCTTCATATGCTACTTACCAAAATACTGTGAAAGAGAATACGGAATATATCATTGATAAAACCGTGCTTGCTAACATTGCCAGGGGTAATGAGGAGGTATTTGCAAAATTTGTACATGGGTTATATAAAAAACTTTTCCCGCTCACCGTTTCGCTTATTAAATCAGCATCTGAGGCCGATGATATCCTGCAGGAAGTTTTTTTAAAAATTTGGCTTCACCGTTCATCTCTCACCACTATAGAAAACCCTTTCGGGTGGATATGCAGAATAATAGCAAATACAGCTTCTAATCATTTGAGGTCAAGGATCAGGCGCGAGTTAAACATACACAGGTTTAATAGCCAGGTACCTGTTGTTGAAGAGATCGAGGGTGAGATAGATGCGAAATTTACCCAGTCTCTGATTGATGAAGCTGTAAGCCTGCTGCCTCCAAAAAGAAAGCTTGTGTTTTTATTAAGCAAAAAAGAAGGGCTTAGCCGAAAGGAAATTGCGCACAGGCTAAATATTTCTGAGAATACTGTCCGCAACCAGCTAGCAGAAGCGATACATTCCGTTTACGAACATCTTAGCCACAAGGGAGACGCTATTATTCCTTTTTTAGTTGTGCTGCATTTTTCCTGTATTTTTTTTGAATAAGCAATAGTACATCCTGCTACGATGCGGTGTCAGTAGTATTGTGAACAATAAGATTAACATTAAATATTTATTGCAGGGGTATATTACCAATAGTCTTACTGATGCGGAAAAATCGCAGTTACTGAAGGCGTTGCTCAATCCTGAATATATAAAGGAGTTTGCAGAGTTGATCCCTGTATTGTATAATAAAGCCTCAGAAGAAGACATAGTATACGATGAGGAAAAGGTTGAGATGATGATTCAAACCATTTTGAAAGGCAATACATCTCCGGGAGAGCCATCAGCATTAAACAATAAATATTTAAGGGATACTGCTGCTGTTTCAATTCTATGTTCAGCAGAGGAGCATGTTCAGGTAAACTTAAAAGACAGATTTTTTCTTTTCTTAAGGAACGGTTGGGTGCGTTATGCTGCCGCGGCAGTTTTTCTTGGAAGTACAGGCTTATATGGTTATTACCGTACCGGTATCTTTTCAGCAGCCACTGTAAAGGAGGTTGCTGCTAAACAAACTGATCCTGCAAATGATGCTTTGCCTGGTTCTGATAAAGCGATACTTATTTTGAGCAGCGGAAAAAAAGTACTATTGGATGCTGCTGTGCAGGATGTGATTACGGATGAAGGAGTGTCTATACACAATAATAACGGATCGCTTAACTATGGTAAATCAAATATTGTAGCCTACAATACCATGGAAACGCCCAAAGGCGGTCAGTACAAGTTGGCATTATCCGATGGTACAATCGTATGGCTAAATGCCGCGAGCAGTATTACTTATCCTACATCTTTCCCTGGAAAATCACGTGTGGTAAGCATTACGGGAGAGGCTTATTTTGAAGTAGCCAAAAATGCCTCAAAACCATTCACAGTGAAGACCTACAAAGATGAGATCACCGTAAAAGGCACATCGTTTAATGTTAACAGTTATCCTGATGAACCGGGCATTAAAACTTCCCTGCTGGAAGGATTGGTAGAAATCAATCAAGCGCTTTTAAAGCCTGGCAATGCATACATCTCCGGCAAAATAATAAAAGCCGATCTGGGCAAAGAACTGGCATGGAAAAATGGTGTATTTAACTTTCATCACGTAAAGCTGGCAGACGCTATGCGCCAGATTGCCCGGTGGTACAATGTAGATGTACGCTATGAAGGGAATGTAGGAGAGATAGAGCTGGGTGGAGAGATTGGCAGAAATCTTACACTTAAGCAATTGCTGAACGGACTACAGGATAAGGATATTCATTTCAGTTTGGAAGACAGGCTACTCACGGTTTCACAATTATAGATTCCCCCCTGGATAAAATAGTGCTAACTATAAAAACTGTATAATAAAAAACCGGACTCTGCTCGCAACAGAATCCGGAAAATTTCAGGCTAACTCTATATAAATTCCGGTTGAACAGACAATTTATTCATTAACCCAAAACAGAATCAAAAGTATGCAATTAACTGCTTTTATTCGCGAACATAGTCATGTTCGCGGATGGTCATCCAAAATTGTGCGAGTGATGCAACTTACCACTGTTCTACTCCTCGGTCTTTGCTTGCAAACTACTGCCTCTGGTGTTTCACAAACCATTACTTATTCAGGAAAAGATGTTTCGCTGGAGGAAGTATTTGCCGCAATCAAACAGCAAACCGGCTATTTCGTTAGCTACAAGGCCAGCCAGATTAAAAAAGCAAAGCCTGTAACGATTCATGGCGAAAATATGCCCCTCGGCCAATTTTTGAGTCGTGTGCTTGAAAAAGAGCGTCTTGGATTTACTATTGAAGTCAATACAATTTTTATTAAAAGGAAAAGCGAGCTGCCATTGTCGCCGGACATTCAACCCGGGAGCAATGCAAATGCTCCCCCTGTTGACATTACGTTAAGAGGAAGGGTAACCAACGCCGAAAACGAACCGCTGCAGGGAGTTAGCGTAACAGTGAGGGGAACCCGTAATGGAACTATTACTGATGCTGATGGCAGGTTTCAGTTGTCCGTATCTTCCGCTAAAAATGTTGAACTGGTTTTTTCTATCGTAGGATATGAAACAAAAACGGTAAAAGCAGGTAGTCAAACGGTATTTGATATTGCACTGGAGACGTTTGCTTCTGAATTGACAGACGTGGTGGTGGTAGGATACGGTACGCAAAGGAAAAGGGATTTGACAGGCTCTGTAGCCCAGGTAAGTACTAAAGAGCTTCAGGCTGTGCCGGTATATAACGTGGGTGAAGCTTTACAGGGTAGAGCGAGTGGGGTATCGGTAGCTCATAACTCCGGCGCACCAGGTTCAAGAGTTCAGGTGAGGGTTCGCGGAGGTAATTCCATGATCGGAAGCAATGATCCTTTATATGTTGTGGACGGTTTTCCGATAGTGGGTGGCATAAACTTTATAAATCCTGCCGATATAGAGTCTATAGATATATTGAAAGATGCTTCTGCTACTGCTATATACGGGGCAAGAGGAG
Source organism: Agriterribacter humi (assembly GCF_009192765.1). Lineage (GTDB taxonomy): Bacteria > Bacteroidota > Bacteroidia > Chitinophagales > Chitinophagaceae > Agriterribacter > Agriterribacter humi. The sequence continues at coordinate 57,031 of NZ_VOHQ01000009.1, forward strand.
CAAACGGTGTGGTGATGGTGACTACCAAAAGAGGAAAGCAGGGAACTAAAGACATGCTCTCGATAAATAGTTATTATGGAGTGCAGGAGACAGCCAAACGATTCAGGCTGCTTGATGCCAAACAGTATGCTGTCGTTGTGAACGAGTTTTTAAAAAATGATGGGAAAGATCCCTATTTCGATGTAAACCAGGTTACCGGTCCGGGAACAGATTGGCAGGACGCCGTTTTCACGGCCGCCCCGGTACAAAATCATACGCTTAGCTTTTCGGGGAGCGGTGGTAAAACCAATTATGCACTTTCAGGGAATTATTACAACCAGCAGGGAATAATCATCAACTCAGGCGTTCAAAAAGGTTCGTTCCGGCTTAACCTGGATCATGAAGTAAAAAGCTGGCTCAACCTGGCGGTTAATCTCAACGTATCACGGAGAGAACAGAATTCCGTTCCTGTTGACAATGGCAGAAGAGGCAATAATATGTTTTCTGGCGCTTTGTCTGCCCCGCCCACGGTATCCATTTATGATGATGAGGGATTGCCCGTTCGCATAGGAGAAGCCTATCCATTTACCGACCCGGGAGACATCAGGAATCCGATGCTTTGGAACAAGCCTTACAAAAACAAAACATTGGCAAACACTATACTACTGAATAATGCGCTGAACATAAAAATTACCAGCGACTTATCTTTTACCACAAGGCTCGGACTTGAATATGAAAGTTCGATAAACGACGGCTTCAGCCCCATTATTTATGCCAACGACCGTGGTGGCGCCTCTAACAGCAATACATACTGGAATTCATTCCTGAATGAAAACGTACTTACGTATTCAAAGCACTTTGACCATTCGCAGCGATTAACCGTTACCGGTGGATTTACCTATCAAACATATATGGCCAGGAGTTCCGGCATTTCTGTTTCAGGATTTACAAACAATATTACCGAAAACTACAATCTCGGCTCTGCAGAAACCATTAATCCTCCATCTTCAGGCATCTCCGAATGGCAGTTGGTTTCAGGTCTTGGCAGAGTGAATTATTCTATTTGGGATAAATATTACGTTACTGCCAGCCTTCGTTCAGACGGATCTTCGAGGTTTGGCAAAGAGAATAAGTGGGGAATATTCCCCTCAGGAGCTTTAGCATGGAGAGTTTCTGAAGAGCGCTTCATGAGAGAAAACGTAAAGTTTATTGACAACCTTAAACTGCGGGCAAGCTATGGTATTACAGGCAATACGGCCTTGTCTCCCTATCAGTCTCTCGACAGGATGTCGCCAGTAAAGTATATCTATAACGGCAATACAGAAAGCGTGGGATATGCGCCTTCAGGTATTTCAAACAGCCAGTTGAAATGGGAAACCAGCAGTGAGCTCGATCTCGGGCTTGATCTCAGTATTTTAAACAACAGGCTTGGTTTTACTTTTGATTACTATAAGAAAAATACACACGATCTCCTGGCCTCTGTGCCACTGCCGCCATCTGTAGGTTTTGGATTCATTCTCCAAAACTTCGGTGAAATTCAAAATCAGGGACTTGAATTTGGATTGAATGCTGATATCCTTACACGTGAATTTAAATGGGATGTTTCTACCCAGTTGTCTATGAATAAGAACAAAGTGGTTAAAATAGCGGGAGGAAGCGATATCGTTACTGTGGGCCAAACCTCAGGGTTACCGGGCTATAATATTGCACGGGTAGGTCAGCCATTGGGCGCTTTTTATGGTTACCAGGAAGACGGGCTGGATGAAAATGGGTATATAAAATTTGTGGATGTTAACAAAGATGGTTCTATCACACCATTGGATCGTGTGATACTCGGTACGCCATATCCTGATCTTGAATTCGGGTTCAATTCAAACTTTTCGTATAAAAATTTTAGCCTGAATATTTTTCTGCAGGGAGTTAAGGGCAACGACATCTTTTTCGCCACCGCCTTCACCAATCTCAATTCATTCCAGAGAACACAAAATCAATTTGCCGATTTGTTCGGCAACTATTGGACAGAGGATAATCCGAACCCAAAAGCCAAATACCCCAGGGTAAGTCCGCTCACACAAATGCGACCCTCCGACAGGTTCATTATGGATGGAAGCTATTTCAGGGTGAAGTCTGTACAGTTGTCCTACAACCTGCCGGTAGATAAGATGGGATTAAACTGGCTGAGTTACGCAAGCATATACCTGAAAGCAACGAATCTTTTTACAGTTACCAATTATCCGGGGCTTGATCCTGAAGTAAATACAAGGGGAAGCGATTCCCAATCCATTGAGGATCGGTTGTTCATCGGCACAGATGAAAGCGGCTATCCCAATGCAAGAGTATTTGGAGCAGGTATAGAACTTAGGTTTTAACAGCAAAAATATCTTACAATGAAACGAACTATTTTATTTATAGGACTTATCGCCATCATCTCATCGTGCAAAAAAGAGTTGACGGAAGTGCCGAGGGATTTTATTTCAAAAGCCAATTTTTATAAAAACGCTGCCGATGCACAAGCCGCTATTACAGGCGCTTATTCGTCTCTTGCTGATAATTATGGTATTACTTACTGGCTCTTTCTCGTTAATCATGCCGACTATGAAAACGGAAGGGGGTCGCAGGCTCCAATCTCGGTGTTTAGTCAGATACTTGATGTAGCCAACATTGGAAGAGCGGCTGATATCTGGTCGTCTCATTACAGAACCATTAACCGCGCTAACTCTATTCTGGACAATGTGCCGGAAATTGAAATGGATGAGACTGCAAAGAATAAGATTCTTGCAGAAGCACATTTTTTAAGAGCAATGGCCTATTTTAATCTCGCAAGAGGGTTCGGTCCGCTGCCTTTAAAAACATCGGAAAGTGTTGATATCAGTACAGTGGGCGCTCCCAGGATGCCGGAAGATGCAGTATATGACCTGATCATTGAAGACGGCATGGCTGCAGTTAATGGATTGCCTGAAACAGTGGGCGGTGAAACAGGCCGGGCATCTAAGTGGGCCGCAAAAATGCTTTTGGCAGAAGTATACCTCACAAGAGAAAAATGGGCTGATGCTGCAAAAGAAGCAGATGATATTATCAACAGTGGACAATATAATTTAGTAAGGGTACAGCAATCTAATGATTTTTATAAAGTATTTGCTGCAACTACCAGCGCTGAAGATATATTATCCATCCACCATTCCGATTCAAGGCAGTCCGCATTGCCCGGCTATCTGCACCGGCCGAATACGCCTCCCTACAATTACAGCAGTGGAGGAGTGTATGCCTGGCTTCCCAATATGAATTCTTTTCTTTCAACCTGGGATGGTAAAGATCTGCGAAGAGATTTCAATCTCTATACAAAATATATCGGACCAAATGGAGATTCTGTTTTGTTGCCTTCGGCTACACCTGTTTTGTTTAAAAAATTCACTACCGATCCTTCCGGATTGGCTACCTATAGCGATCCTGTATTCCGTTATGCTGAAGCCTTCCTCATTTTTGCAGAAGCAGATTGTATGGATAAGGGGTTACCCGGCACTTTGGCGCTTGAGCGGCTGAACACGATTAAAAGAAGGGCCTATGGGTATGATCCTGAAGTGCCTTCGCCGGTTGATTATGCCTCGGGAATGAACCAGGAACAATTCCGCAATACCGTTTTAATGGAAAGAGCCTACGAATTTATTGTGGAGGGTCAACGCTGGCAGGATTTAAAAAGAACAGGCACTGTGAAACAGGCTATGGAGCTTGCTGGCAGAACTGTTATTGATGCCCGTCTTCTTTGGCCTATACCGCAGGAAGAGATTGATAACAACCCGGATATGGAGCAACAGGATCAAAACCCGGGATATTGACAAAAATATCAAGCCATATTTTGTAATAATTTCTCATTTCCAAATGATAGTGTATCGTTTTTACACTATATAACAGCCTAAAAATATTCGAATGAAATATAAAATTATTAACCGGTTCCTGTTAGCCCTATCAGCACATATGCTGTTGCTGTGTGCGGCAATGGGTCAATCGGGCAAGACAACCACTCATTCTGCAGATATTTGTATTTACGGCGCCAGTTCTGCGGGAGTAATCGCGGCGTATGCAGCAGCAAAATGTGGTAACAGTGTTATACTGATTGAGCCGGGGAAAATGATAGGAGGACTAACTACAGGTGGATTGGGTAAAACAGATGCGGGGATAAAAGAGGCTATCACCGGATTGTCTCTGCAATTTTATCAACGGGTAGCAAAAAAATATGGACGCGCATCTGATGAACAATGGACATTTGAACCCCGTGTAGCATTGGAAGTAATGCAGGATTATATTCGCGAAGGAAAGATAACATTGTTGATGGAAACACAACTTTCTAAAGTTGAAAAAAAAGGAACTATTATCCGTGCAATTCAACTTAATGATATGCCTGCCGGGAAATCCATCAGCGTGAGTGCAAAACAATTCCTTGATTGTACTTATGAAGGCGATTTAATGGCCATGGCCCGTATTTCCTATTTTGTAGGCCGTGAAGATAACAGTGTGTACAACGAAACTCTCAATGGTTTTCAACTGCCGGAGTATCACAGGCAATCCGGGTATCATCAGTTCCCGGATAATGTTAGTCCATATAAAGTTCCCGGCAATCCTTCCAGCGGACTGGTATGGGGTATCACTAAAAATAAGGTTAAACCTGCCGGTACAGGAGATAAAAAAGTGCAGGCATATAATTTCAGGATATGCCTTACCGATAGTGCCGAAAACCGTATACCAATAACACGTCCTGGAGATTACGACCCCACCAGGTATGAGCTGATGGCGCGCCTTTTTGAAGCGCAGCCCACAATGAGAGACATTAATCATTATTTTATCTGGAGCCTCATGCCGAATCGGAAAACGGATATCAACAACCGGGGAGGATTTTCAACCGATATGATGGGAATGAATTATGATTGGCCGGAGGCAAGCTATGCAAAAAGAGAAAAAATGCTCGAAGAAGCACTTTCTTATACCAAAGGATTGCTGTACTTTATGACAACGGATAAACGGGTACCGGATACATTGCAGGCCTTTATAAAGGAATGGGGTTATCCCAAAGATGAGTATGAACAGTTTGGTCATTTTACCCCACAACTGTATGTACGGGAAGGCCGCCGTATGATCGGCGAGTATGTGATGACCGAACACAACTGCAGGAGCGAAGCAAAAGTGGATGACGGCATAGGCTTTGCTTCTTATGGCATGGATAGTCATAACTGCGACCGGATAGTGGTAAATGGAATGGTAAAAAATGAAGGGAATGTGGAAGTAAGAGTAGAACATCCTTATGCGGTTTCTTATCGTTCCATTACGCCTAAACAAAAAGAATGTAGCAACCTGTTGGTACCTGTTTGCCTTTCTGCAAGTCATATTGCTTATGGCTCTATACGCATGGAGCCTGTTTTTATGGTATTGGGACAATCCGCTGCCATGGCTGCCTCAATAGCTATTGCAAAAGATATCCCTGTACAAAAAGTCAGCGTGCCTGAATTGCAGGAGTGGCTTCATGCAGACCCTTACTTAGAGAAAGGAGGTTTCAATAATAAGTAATGAATTGAAGAAATTAATATGAGGTATCAATGCGATTGAAAATGAACATGATAAAAAAACCATACGAATGAAAAGAAGAAATTTTATAAGATCTCTTACCGTAGGTAGCGGCATAGCGATATCCGCAGGCGCTCCGGCATTTGCATATACCATACTGGGTAAAGGGAAAAAATATGACGCGGATATTATTATTTACGGAGGAACATGTGCAGCCGTTACTGCCGCAGTGCAGGCAAAAAAGCTGGGAAAGGCTGTAATCATTGTCTCACCGGATAAACATCTCGGCGGCATGACATCGGGAGGACTTGGATTTACCGACACAGGAAATAAAACGGTGATCGGCGGTTTGGCAAGAGAATTTTACCATCGCATATATATTCATTACGACCGCCCGGAATCCTGGAAGTGGCAGAAGAAAGCAGCTTATGGCAATAAAGGACAGGGCACACCTGCGGTAGATGGAGAGAACAGAACGATGTGGATATTTGAGCCACATGCTGCCGAGAAAGTATTCGAAGATTTTGTGAAGGAAAATGGTATACAGGTATTGCGCGATGAATGGCTGGATCGTGAAAAAGGAGTAGAAGTAAAAAATGGAAGGATTACTGCTATCAAAACAGTAAGCGGGAATATTTTTACAGGAAAGATGTTTATAGATACCACCTATGAAGGTGATCTGATGGCGGCCGCACGTGTTAACTATACAGTTGGCAGAGAACCCGGCAGCTTATATAACGAAAAATGGGGCGGTATTGTAACAGGTGTGTTTCAGCACGGGCACTATTTTAAATCAGACATTGATCCTTACAAAACGCCGGGCGATCCTTCAAGCGGGTTGCTTCCGCGTATTTCGCCAGATCCGCCAGGCAATAGAGGTGAAGGAGATAAAAAAGTGCAGGCGTATTGTTACCGCATGTGTTTATCCAGCCATACGGAAAACAAATTGCCTTTTCCTCAACCCAAAGGTTATGATCCTTTCCAGTATGAATTGTTAGTGCGCGTATTCAATGCAGGATGGCGGGAGCTTTTCCAGAAATTTGATCCCATTCCCAATATGAAAACGGATACCAATAATCACGGTCCGTTTAGCACGGACAATATAGGAATGAACTATGCATACCCCGATGCTTCTTATAAGTTGCGTCGCCAAATCATTGAAGAGCATAAAACCTATCAAAAGGGGCTGATGTATTTTATAGCTACCGATCCACGCATTCCCCGGGATGTACAGGATGAATTTAATGCCTGGGGGCTTGCTAAGGACGAATTTGTTGATAATGGCAACTGGCCGCAACAGTTATATGTGCGGGAAGCGAGACGTATGGTAGGAGAACTTGTGATGACAGAAAATGAGATTTTAGGAAAAAATCCTGTTACAGATTCTATTGGCATGGGTTCATATACATTGGATTCACACAATATTCAACGTTATGTAACGCCGGAAGGATATGTGCAGAACGAAGGTGATTTTGGCGTGCATGTACCTCAACCTTATAGTATATCTTACAAATCTATTCTTCCAAAAGAAAAAGACTGCGAAAATCTGCTGGTACCGGTATGCCTGTCCAGCTCGCATGTTGCTTACGGATCTATACGCATGGAACCTGTATTTATGATTTTGGGAGAATCTGCCGCCACCGCCGCTGTAAATGCAATAGACAATCATGTAAGTGTACAGAAGGTAAACTACGAAGAATTAAAAAGGCAGTTGTTACAACAGGATCAGCGGCTTGCTTAACATTTGAACATATTCCAAAGCCTGCATTCAAAATATTCAGAATGTGAAAAGAAGAAACTTTATCCGGTCATTAAGCCTTAGCACCAGCGCAATTGTCGTGGCTCCCGCAGACATTACCTCAGTTATATCAACCACACATCACCAGAAAAAACCATCTCATGAACTATCCGAAGATGTTGTGATAGCGGGTGGTGGCATGGGCGGTTGTGCTGCTGCATTGGCGTTGCTTCGCAACGGGCTTCGTGTAGTCATGACCGAAGAAACAGACTGGATAGGAGGACAACTTACACAGCAGGGACTGAGCTGTCCTGACGAACATCCCTGGATAGAATCTTTTGGTGCAACACAGCTTTATCGCGACTTGCGCATGGCTATCCGGGAATACTATATACGCCATTATCCACTTACTGAATCTGCTAAGGCAAATAAATATTTAAATCCGGGAACGGGCTCAGTTTCCAGGTTATGTCACGAACCACGTGCAGCATTAGCCGTACTGAATAGTATGCTGGCGCCTTACCTGGGTTCCGGCAAACTAAGATTGCTGCTACAGCATAAGATCGTAAGTGCGGATACCGATGGAGACAAAGTAAAGGCACTAAAAGCACGTTCCCTGCAAACCGGAAATGAAATTATACTCACCGCTCCTTATTTTATTGATGCCACTGAACTTGGAGAATTATTGCCATTAACAAAAACCGAATATGTAACAGGAGCGGAATCCAGGCAGGATACCCGTGAACTGCATGCACCGGAAAAAGCGGATCCCAATAATAACCAGGCCTTCACCTATTGCTTTGCCATGGATTATCTGCCCGGCGAAAATCACATTATTGATAAACCAAAAGAATACAATCGCTGGCTTAACCTGGTACCCGATTTAACGCCATCCTGGCCGGGGAAATTATTGGCACTATCCTATTCAACTCCTTCCACGCTACAACCAAAGACATTGGGTTTTGATCCCACAGGTAAGCCTACCGGCAAAACACTTAATCTATGGAATTACCGGCGCATTGCTGACAAGAATAATTTCAGCCAGGGATTTTATGCAGGTGATATCAGCATCGTAAACTGGCCGCAAAATGATTATTTCGTTCACAACATTATTGATGTAAACGAAAAAGACTTTCATCATTTCATCGAGCAGGGCAAGCAATTAAGTTTATCGCTTTTTTACTGGCTGCAAACAGCGGCGCCACGCCCCGATGGAGGATTGGGCTGGCCGGGATTGCGCCTGCGCGGAGATGTTGTGGGAACAGCAGATGGATTAGCCAAATACCCTTATATCCGGGAATCACGCCGTATACAATCTGTCTTTACTGTTTTGGAGGAGCACGTTGGTAAGGAAAACAGGAGATTGGTGGCGGGTGAAAAAGCGGGAGATAAAGCCGCCGGTTTCTTTGACAGTGTAGGTGCAGGTTATTACCATATTGATCTTCATCCCAGCACCGGCGGCAACAACTATATTGATTTTGCGTCATTGCCGTTTCAGATACCTTTGGGAGCGTTGTTACCCCGGCGTATGAAAAACCTGGTTCCGGCAAACAAAAATATCGGTACTACACATATTACCAATGGTTGCTACCGGCTGCATCCTGTAGAATGGAATATAGGTGAAGCTGCCGGAATGCTTATCGCTTATTCGCTTGGCAAAAAGATCGCACCGCATGCTGTCAGGGAGAAGAAAACTATACTGGAAGACTTTCAGCAATTTATTCGTGCGCAGGGTATAGCAACACAATGGCCGGAAGAAATATCAAATCATAGTTAGTGCCGTGTCAAACGTGAAAAGTGAGAAGCGAAACACTTCCTTCACCTTTATCCCCGTCCGAATGGCATTCAGTGCCGCCTGAATGCCAGCCCGAAAGAATCATTCTGGCGGGGCTCAGTCGCCTGCCCGGCTGACACCAGTCGGACGGGGGCAGGCGGGCGGGCGCTCCCTTTTCACGATAACATACAAATATTATTTTTCCTGGTTGCGCTTACAGTGGATCCAAATATCTTGGCATATCTAAGAATAGTATTGTTATTCCCTTTTTTTGAGATGCCTTACAGCGTATCCGTATCATATCTCTCCACAGCTTCAATGCCCGGCAGCTTTTTCAGGCGGTCAACCAACTCATCCAATTCTTCTTTATCGTGAACAAATAGTTTTATATTCCCTTCAAAGAGTCCTTCTTTAGCTTCTACCGTTAATGCTGCTATATTAATTTTTAATTCACCTGATACCAGGTTGGTGATTTTATGTATCACACCAACATCATCGAGTCCTACAATTTTTAAACCGGTAAGAAAAGAAATTTCCTTGTTTTTGGCCCATTTGGTTTTTACTACACGGTGTCCGAAATTAGACATCAGCCTTGCGGCGTTAGGACAATTGGTGCGGTGAATAATCAATCCCTTACCTGTACTTACAAACCCAAAAACATCATCTCCCGGTATGGGCTTGCAGCAGTTGGCCAAAGTATATACAATCCTGTCGCTGCTTTCACCAAAAATGATCAGTTCATTTTCCTTTTTGTGGGCGGGCCGGTTAGCATCAGGGTCATGATGCTTAATTTCAGGTTCGGGCTTTACAGGTTTTGGCATAACCAGTTTATCACCCAGCACCTGGAATTCTTCTTTTAATTCTTTAAGATCAATGTTTTTTACAGCCACCTGGTAATATAAATCCAGGGGTGAGGCCATTTTATAAAAAGAAGTGAGCTCTTCTATATTCGCCTGGCTTACCGATGCACCTATGCTTTCGAGCCTGCGCTGCAGTATATATTTTCCTTCGCTGGCAACTTTGCGCTTTTCTTCTTTCAGCGCATCCTTTATTTTGCTCTTGGCCTTTGTTGTTACTACAAAGTTCAGCCAGTCTTCATGAGGTTTTTGCTTATTGCTGGTAATAATTTCTATCTGGTCGCCACTACGCAGCTTATGGCTGATGGGAACGAGCTTGTGATTTACCTTGGCGCCAATACACTTAGAGCCTACAACACTATGCACGGAAAATGCAAAATCTAATGACGTGGCGCCTACCGGCAACATTTTTACATCGCCTTTTGGTGTATATACATAAATCTCCTCAGCAAGAAAAGAGGTTTTAAAATCCTGCAGGAAATCTATGGAACCCACATCCTGCGCCAACGCCTCGCGTATCTGTGTAAACCATTTGTCAAACCGGCTCTCATCATTTGTGCCTTCTTTGTATTTCCAGTGCGCTGCCAGTCCTTTCTCTGCAATTTCGTTCATGCGCTTTGTTCTGATCTGCACTTCTACCCACTTGCCCTGCGATCCCATTACGGTTGTGTGCAGGGCCTCATAGCCGTTCGATTTTGGGTTGCTCAGCCAGTCACGCAATCTTTCGGGTGATGGGGTATACATATCCGTTATCATGGAATATGCTTTCCAGCAATCTTCTTTTTCACGCTCGGGAGGCGTTTCCAATATAACACGGATGGCAAAAAGATCGTACACTTCTTCAAATGCCACTCCCTTTTTCTTCATTTTATTCCAAATGGAATGGATTGATTTTGGTCTGCCATATACTTCAACTTTAAGCCCGGCTTTCTCTAACCCTTCTTTAATGGGCCGTATGAACTCATTGATATACCTGGTACGCTCTCTTCGTGTTTCCGCCAGTTTCCTTGCTATCTCCCTGTAAATATCGGGCTCCAGGTATTTCATCGCAAGATCTTCCATCTCCGTTTTAATAGTATATAACCCCATCCGGTGTGCCAGCGGAGCATATACATATACCGTCTCACTTGATATTTTCAATTGCTTTTCCCGCTTCATGCTGTCTAACGTACGCATGTTGTGCAGGCGGTCGGCCAATTTGATGAGGATGACGCGGGGATCATCGGTGAGGGTGACCAATATTTTTTTGAAATTTTCTGCTTGCTGACTGGTATTGGTATCTACTACATTGGCTATTTTGGTGAGCCCGTCAATGATACGTGCAATTTCTCCACCAAAAGCTCTTTCAATATCTTCCAGGGTAAGGTCAGTATCTTCAACCGTATCATGGAGCAGGGCGCAAATAGTAGAACGAACGCCCAGTCCTATTTCTTCAACACATATCCGCGCTACGGCAATAGGATGCAAAATATAAGGTTCACCGCTTTTCCGGCGCATGGTTTTATGAGCATCGGCAGCCATTTCAAAAGCCAGTCTCAATAATTCCCTGTGCCCCGGTTTCAACTTGGGTTTAAGACACCTTAACAATGCCCTGTACTGACGAACAATTTCCTTTTTTTCTTCTTCTTCGCTCAGGTTGTATTTTGGCGTTTTAACATCAGCTTCCATATAAATCCAAATTTAAGTAAAATCTACTACCTTTGCCGTCCCAAAAAACGATAGGACTTTTAAAAGTCCGGGGAACAGAAAGCGGGTGTGGCGAAATTGGCAGACGTACCAGACTTAGGATCTGGCGCCGCGAGGCATGGGGGTTCGAGTCCCTCCACCCGCACAAAGAGTTTTTAAATCTCACGAAAAACAAGCAGTTATTCTATAAAGGATAACCGCTTGTTTCCTATTAACCCCCGGTTATCCAATCCAGGTAATTGTTTTTTGTAATGCACTCAAACGAAGCTTCAGGATACGCTGTTGAAAATGCAGCCGGAATTTTAACCCTTTTGTTATTATTGTATTTAAACTCCCAGGCATATAGTTTGCCCTGTTTTAATTCAAGGAGATCTACTTCCTGCTGATCATAGTTGCGCCAGAAAAAATATTGAACATGGTCATGGAGATAGCTATTGCGTTTCATACGCTCATTTAAAAGATAATTTTCCCAAAGACTACCGGTATCCTGACGAAGGTTCAGTAAACGCAGGTCGTTTGCAATCGCATTGCGAATACCATTATCGGCAAAATACCACTTAGATCCTTTAGATACTTCCTTACGCTGGTTGGTACTATAAGCCGGCAATCGGTAGATCAGGAATACTTTGCTTAATAAATCCAGGTAAGTTTCAACTGTATTTTTACTGATACCCAGTTGATTGCCAAGTTCATTGTACGAAACTTCGCTACCTGCCTGAAAAGCAATCAGTCTGAGCAATTTCATAATTTTATTTGACTGACGTATTCCTTCAAAAGCCAGGATGTCCTTTAACAAATAAGATTGTACCAATTCCTGTAAATATTCTTCCTTTTCACGATAAGAAGGCAACTGAAGTATTTCAGGATAAGAACCAAAAACAAGCCGCTCTTCCAAATGCTGCCTGGTTTCAACAAAGTTTTCCCGGCTTTCTAATTCCATTTGAGCAACCGGGTATAATTGAAATTGAATTTTTCTTCCCGTTAAAGGCTCCCCTGCTTTGTTCAGTAAATCAAAAGAAGATGAACCCGTGGCTATTATAGTCAGATCCGGTAAGCTGTCAATCATCAGCTTCAATACTTTTCCCGTTTCCGGAATTGCCTGTGCCTCATCTATAACCAGCAATTGTGCATCTCCAGCTATTCTTTTATAGTTTGTGGCCGTCCGCTGCTGAAGTATCTCCTGTGTATCCAGATCCTCGCCATTCAATAATACAACCTGCTTGTTGTATTCCTTAACGATTTTGTTGATCAAAACAGTTTTCCCTACACGTCGTGTACCCAGGATCAACAGCACTTTGTTCTTTCCGATCAGGCTTTTTAACCGGTTTTCAATTATTCTTGTCAGGATTTCCATAATATAATTGTCAGTTAATTGACAAAATTATGCATAATTCTGTCATTACAAAGGTAAAATTGAGTACTATTTTTATTTACAATTGATAATCAGTATATTATGATTAACCCTGTTTATCCTGAGCGTTGATAATTTCAAATAGAATGCTGCTTGCGGGGATACTTTGTGAGGGAAGCAAATCATAAAGAATTAATACAAAAGCCTTACTTTTGCACTCCTTTTTACAGTTCTGACAAGAATTTAGGAAGAATAAACAAATAGTTTTTCAGCAAAAAAGCAGCAGACCGGGCGTTTTGAAGATTGGCAACAGCCCTTGGGCAAACCGCCTGTCTGTGCTGGTGATTACGCATATTTTAATACACAATATATGGCAACGGTTACAAGGGAAAATATTGGGTTACTCAACGATAAAATAACAGTTACGGTAAACAAAGCGGATTATTTCCCGCCTTTTGAAAAAGCATTGAAGCAATACGCCAAATCTGCCAATATACCAGGCTTTCGGAAGGGAATGGTACCATCGGGGATTATCAAAAAAATGCACGGACCTGCTGTTTATACCGAAGAAGTATTGAGGAGTATTGAAAAGGGACTGGTTGATTATTTAGACCAGGAAAAACTCGACATTTTTGCGCAACCGCTTCCCGGAACAGACAATGATCCCGGCAGTTTGGATATGAATAACCCTTCTGAGTATTCTTTTCATTTTGAAGTAGGGTTAAAACCTTCATTTGAACTACCCGATCTGAATACAATACCACTTAAGCGCTATAAAATTGAAGTGCCGGCCGAAATGATAGAAGAAGAATTAGAAAGACTGAAAGTGAGGCATGGTAAAATGACAGAGCCTGAAACCATTGCTACAGACGAGGATGTGCTGAATGTAAAGTTTGAAGAATCGGATGCTGAAGGCAATGTGGTCGAAAACGGCATTTCTAAAGATAATTCGCTGCTGCTTAAATATTTTAATGCTTCATTTAAAGAACAACTTACAGGGAAAAAGAAAGATGACAGTGTTGTTTTGCAGTTAAAAAGCGCCTTTGACGATAAAGAAAGAGAATGGCTGGAGAGTGATTTGGGATTGGATAAAAACAATGCTGAAGACCTTGAAAAATATTTTAAAGTAACCATTGCTAAAATTGGGTTGGTAGAAAAGCGGGAATTAAATGAGGAATTCTATGAAGAAATATATCCCGGTAAAGAAATTAAGACAGAAGAAGATTTTCGCAACGCGATAAAAGCGGATATTGAAAAGTCCATAGACGGGCAAAGCCGTAATCATTTTCATCACGAGCTGTACCATGCTTTGCTGGATAATACAGCTATTGAATTTCCTGAAAGCTTCCTGAAAAAATGGATGGAAAAAGGTGGTGAGCAGGCCAAAACGCCGGAGCAGATAGAAGAAGAATTCCCGGTGTTCAAAAACCAGTTAAAGTGGACCCTGATCAGCGATAAGATTGTTAAAGAAAATCATTTGGAAGTGTCGCCTGATGAAATACGCGACCAGATTACCACGGAAGTCCTTGGCTATTTTGGCGCTTCAGGATTGCAGGGTGATATGTCGTGGATTGACAGCTATGTTGACAGGCTTACAAAAGATCAGCAACAGGTGGAAAATACCTACAGGAAATTGATAAGTGAAAAGGTTTTTAATCAAATAGAAACCAAGGCCATTCCGGCAGAACAACCTATCAGCTTAGATGATTTTAAGAAACTGCAGGAAGAACATCAGCACCATCAACATTAATTTGCAGGTTATCGTTTGTAGTTTAGGGTTGTATTTCGCTTCGGATTTTGAATTTATTTGGCTCTTGGGATTTGGTTCCTGGTGCTTTTTTAGGTTGCAGGTTCCAAGTTTCAGGATGCAGGGAATATCCGTTGCGCCAATTAACACTCACGTATCAGATCAGGTGAGTAGCTACTAAGATAGAATAAACCGCTTCTTCCACTTCTCTCTTTTCACCTCTCACCGCACTCTTAGTGATTGTCTCCGGATTTCGAGATTTTGTCTCCGAATTTAATTTTTGATTTTTTTTGGTTCTTGTTTTTTGGTTCTTGATGCTTCCCGACTGTATTCCCTCGAATTTCCTTTCGAGTATCATATTTTATACTTTGTGCATTCTCCTTCAGCATGGCATTTTGTCTGTTTTTTTCTCTTGCATGATATTTGGGTTTATAAATGCCATAAATTGCCATTTATAAATTAAGAAATTATTGATATTATGAACATTGGAAAAGAATTTGAAAAATATGCGGTAAAGCATAGAGGTATTTCCAGTAATACCCTCAACGACTTTACCCGGCACTCCGTTACCAATCTTACACCTAATATTATTGAAGAGCGCCCTATGAATGTGGCTGTAATGGATGTATACAGCCGTTTGATGATGGACCGCATTATTTTCCTTGGCTACCCTATTTCTGAGGAGGTGGGTAACATTGTAACCGCCCAATTGCTTTTTTTAGAAAGTACAGACCGTACAAGAGATATTCAAATGTACATCAACAGCCCCGGAGGGTCGGTATACGCTGGTATGGGTGTTTATGATACGATGCAATATATTACTCCCGACATCTCTACCATTTGCACGGGAATGGCTGCCAGTATGGGAGCGGTATTGATGTGCGCCGGTGCTAAGGGCAAACGCACAGCTTTAAAACATTCACGTATCATGATGCATCAGCCCAGTTCA
Organism: Agriterribacter humi; assembly: GCF_009192765.1. GTDB lineage: Bacteria > Bacteroidota > Bacteroidia > Chitinophagales > Chitinophagaceae > Agriterribacter > Agriterribacter humi. The sequence continues at coordinate 72,665 of NZ_VOHQ01000009.1, forward strand.
GGTGCGGCCGGGCAGGCAAGTGATGTGCTGATCACTGTAAATGAAGTAAGGAAGATAAAAAAAGAGTTATATGAAGTAGTATCCTATCATAGCGGGCAGGATGTGGAAAAAATTGAGAAGGATTTCGATCGTGATTTTTGGATGACCGCCCTTGAAGCAAAAGAATATGGATTGGTAGATGAGGTATTGCTGATCAATCCTAAAAAGCAAAAAGATAAATAGCACTATTCGTTTTTAACCACAAATAATATTGGATATGTACATAAACAGCAAAAGGAAATCTTTTATTTCAGATGATGAAGACAATCCGGAAACGCCTGAGATGCCTTCGATGGAAAAAATGCTGAGCGGCTGGCAGTTCGACAAAAAATTTATTGAGCAGCGTAAGATTTTTTTATGGGGTGCAGTAGACGATAAAAGTGCTAAAGACATTACTTCCCGCCTGCTTTATTTAGATGCTATTGACCAGGGAAAAGAAATCACTTTTTATATCAATAGTCCTGGTGGCATAGTTACCAGCGGTATGGTAGTATACGATACCATGCAAATGATCAAATCGCCGGTAGCAACAGTATGTATGGGTATGGCCGCTTCCATGGGTTCCCTGTTATTAAGTGGTGGCAAGAAAGGAAAACGTTATATTTTTCCGCACGGCGAAGTAATGATACATCAGCCCAGTGGTGGCGGGCAGGGAACATCTGCCGACCTGGAAATAATGGCTGAGCAGATTCATAAGGTAAAAGAAATGAGCGCCAAAATACTCGCCGATAACTGCGGACAACCGATTGAAAAAATAATGAAAGACTTTGACAGGGATCATTGGATGGGCGCAAAGGAATCTGTGGAATATGGTATTGTTGATAAGGTAATTGATAAGTTGTAACCGGCTTACAATCAGCCGGTTGATGAGCCGCCCGCAATGGAGCGGCTTTTTCATGCAGCGAAATTGACATATGTATATACGATAAAACTGGATTTTTACAAAAAAGTTTCGGACTTTTGCAGCTTATCCTTATCCTTTTTGCCTTAGTAATAGTAAAACCACTCCCATATCCTTTGCAGCCATCCAGAAATAGTTGAACATTAAACTTTTTATTGTATTACAATGGCTAAATCAATTTTACATTGCTCTTTCTGTGGAAGAAGCCGCGACGAAGTTAAAATTCTTATCGCGGGGCAGGAAGGACATATATGCGAAAACTGCGTAGATCACGCCCGTGAAATTATTGAACAGGAGCTGGTGTTAAAGCATGAGTCTTCTCATCCCCAGTTTAAGCTTACTGTTAAAAAGCCCATGGAGGTTAAAAAGTTCCTGGATGAATATGTTATTGCCCAGGATGACGCAAAAAAAGTGCTGGCTGTAGCGGTGTATAATCACTATAAACGCCTGCAGCATAAAGCAGGTGAAAATGAAGTAGAGATAGAAAAAAGCAATATCGTAATGGTAGGAGAAACCGGCACAGGAAAAACCCTGCTGGCCAAAACCATTGCCCGCATGCTGAATGTGCCTTTTGCTATTGTGGATGCTACTGTTTTTACCGAAGCCGGTTATGTGGGTGAAGATGTAGAAAGTATTCTTACCCGGCTGCTCCAGGTTTGTAATTACGATGTGGCAGCAGCAGAAAAGGGTATTGTATATATTGACGAGATTGATAAAATTGCCCGTAAAAGCGATAATCCATCCATTACCCGCGATGTGAGCGGCGAAGGCGTACAACAGGGGTTACTGAAATTGCTTGAGGGAACAGAAGTACTGGTTCCCCCGCAGGGCGGCAGAAAACATCCCGAGCAAAAACTGATTAAAGTAAATACCCAAAACATCCTGTTTATTTGTGGTGGCGCATTTGATGGCATAGACAGGGTAATTGCCCGCAGGGTAAATACAAATGCCATAGGCTTTAATGTAAATAAAGATCAGCAGGAGTACATGAAGAAAAACCTGTTGCAATACATTAATGCACAGGATCTGAAGTCTTTTGGGCTGATCCCCGAACTGCTGGGGCGCTTACCTGTTGTTACCCATCTTAACCCCCTGGATGCAGAAACACTCCGCTCTATTCTCACCGTGCCTAAAAATGCGCTTATGAAACAATATAACAGGCTGTTTGAACTTGAAGGCATTAAGTTAAAAGTAGATGAAGACGTACTTGATTTTATGGTTAGCAAAGCCATGGAATACAAGCTTGGAGCAAGAGGTTTGAGAAGTATTTGCGAAAACATACTTACAGATGCAATGTTTGAACTGCCATCTTCAGCAGAAAAGCAGTTTCATCTTACACTCGACTATGCGCAACGTAAGTTCGACAACAGTAAAATGAGTATGCTGAAAGTGGCATAGATGGAAAAACACAAAGTACCACTGTATAAAAACTTAAAAGCCCGGCAATACCAGCCGGGTTTCTTTGTTTACCCAAGTCAATTTATTTTTTCCTCCTATCTTCACCAATAAATTACAAGTTAATTGTATGAAAGAACTAATTGACCGTTTACAGGCGGAAGCAGGTTTAACAGAAGAGCAGGCAGTAAAGGCTATTACACTGATGAAGGATTTTGCTAAAGAAAAATTCCCTTTATTTTCAGGGGCCATAGAAAAAGTGTTTACCAAATACTCTCCTAAAGAGGAGGATGATTTTTTGCATTAATAAAAGAAACCCCTGTTTTATGCAGGGGCCTCTTGTTCTCTCATGTTGTGTAAGGAAATTTTAACTTTGTAATACCTCTCTGGCAATTACAATCTTTTGTATCTCACTGGTACCTTCGCCAATGGTACACAGTTTACTGTCTCTGTAAAACTTTTCTACCGGAAAATCTTTGGTATACCCATATCCGCCAAAAATCTGAACAGCATCGCTGGCTACCTTCACCGCCACTTCACTGGCATAATATTTTGCCATAGCCGCTTCTTTTGTCATGGGTAATCCTTTATTCTTCTTATCTGCAGCCTGTAATATCAACAACTCCGATGCCATGATTTCCGTAGCCATATCTGCCAGTTTAAAAGATATGCCCTGGAAATTTGAGATGGGCTGATCAAACTGGTGCCTTTCTTTGGAATATTGTAATGCCGCCTCATAAGCGCCCTTAGCTATTCCCAGCGCAAGGGCCGCAATGGAAATCCGGCCTCCGTCAAGCACTTTCAGCGATTGCTTAAATCCATCTCCCACCTTTCCCAGGCGATTGCCATCCGGGATTCTGCAATTATCAAATATCATTTCCGCGGTTTCACTGGCCCGCATACCCAGCTTGTTTTCTTTTTTCCCCCCGCTAAACCCTGCTGTTCCACGCTCCACCACAAAAGCGGTGGCATTATTTTTTGTTCTGGGCTCTCCTGTTCTGGCAATTACTACTGCTACATCCCCCGACTTCCCGTGAGTGATCCAGCATTTTGTGCCGTTCAGTATCCAGCCATCCCCATCTTTTACGGCAGTAGTTTGCATATTGCCGGCATCGCTTCCTGTACCGGCTTCTGTTAAGCCCCATGCGCCTATCCATTCTGCAGTAGCCAGTTTTGGCAGATATTTTTGTTTCTGCTCTTCATTTCCAAAAGCAAGAATATGCCCGGTACACAATGAATTATGCGCAGCAACGCTCAATCCAACCGAACCGCAAACCTTTGCCACTTCTGCTATAATTGTTGCATATTCCACATAACCCAACCCGGCGCCTCCATAGATTTCGGGAACCAGCACACCCATTAAGCCCAGTTTACCCATTTCCTTAAAAACATGTACCGGAAACTCCTGGGTTTCATCCCATTCCATTACATAGGGTTTTATATGCCGCCTTGCAAAATCACTGGCCGTTTGAGCAATTTGTAGCGTTAATTCATCTGTTTGAAAATCCATACTATTTTAGAATTGTGCAAATTAAAGAATAATTTTGATAAAACTAACAAACGTTAGTAGTTAATATAGGGTAACAGCTTTTGAATGAGGTCATCCGTTACCAAATGAACTTGTTTCAGATCCTCCTCATTTTGAAAATTGCCATGTTGTAACCGGTACTGGATAACGGCATTACCCACCTGATATTTTATATAAGGATGTGCTTTTAGCTCATCTATGCCGGCAGTATTAATATTGATTTTCTTTATAGCCCCGGCATTGCATTGCAGGCGGGGTCTTATTTGCTGAAAAACGGAGTCGCTGAGACCAAACACTTCTGCAACCTGCTCCACATTGTAAAAGCCGCCTAATTTTTCTCTGAAACTAATAATGCGGATAGCCAGTTTACTGCCAATGCCCGGTAAGGCAATAAAAGCCGTAGTATCGGCCGTATTAATATGAACAATACTTACAGTATATTTTGTACTGCCTGCAGCAAAAGAAGCAGGGTAAATCTTCTTCTCCTTATTTTGCGATGCATTTGCCGCAATACGCACATAGGGCAGCAACCTTTCATAATCCGGCTTTCTTAATCCATATATTTTGCCAATGTCTTCTGCCTTATAAAACCTGCCGCCTTTTGCTATAAAATTTTGTATAGTTTGAATGGTTCTGCCGGGTATGCCTAAACGCTGCCATTCCATGGGCTTTAACGTATTGGGGTCAAAATAAAAGGTTTCTGCTTTTACCTGTTTCCTGTATGAGATGGCTGATGATACCGGGTAAAATATTTCACCGGAATCATTGTCCTTCCCGGTCTGCACACTCTCTTGCCGCAGTTGCGCAATGTCATGCTCAAACCTGGCAAATTCCTTTACATCAAATGTTTCATCCGGAATAAACAGCAACGGTGCAAACCACACGCCGGCCAGCATTACCAGCAACACAATAATTCCATTGCGTTCTTTTTTGCTGAAATTAAAATATTCCTTTAACTGGTTAGCATTCATACCCTGGTGTGTATATCATTTGAAAGTTACATAATAAACATAAGAAAAAATAATGGTAGCGGAAATTAAGTAAGTAGTAAGCCGTATGTGGTAAATGACTGATACCTCATACCTTCAAGCCTTACAATGCAAGACTCAATCCATCGTAAGCCAAATGTATACCTTCCGGTAATTCATTGCTTACATCGGCATGTTTTCCTAACTGGTGGCTGATATGTGTAAAGTAAGCTGTGGGTATATTCAGTTCCTTTACTTCGGCTATGGCTTCACTCAGGCTAAAATGAGAAATATGCTTTTCCTTCCGCAACGCGTTTAATACCAATACTTCGCTGCCTCTTATCATTTCCCTGCTGTTTTCTTCTATGCGGTTGGCATCCGTAATGTAGGTAAATTTTCCAAACCGGTAACCCAGCACGGGCATCTGCATATGCCAGACCAATATAGGAGTAATTACAAGATCATTGATCTGAAAGGGCTCTGAACTGATGGTGTTGAGGTGGATATTTGGCGCTCCGGGATATTTTTTTTCGGTAAAGGCATAAGGAAATTCCCTGATGATCACTTCCAGCGTCATTTCATTGCCATAAATTTCCATAGGCTTTTGCATGAAATAGTTGAATCCCCTTACATCATCCAACCCCGCCACATGATCTTTATGCGGGTGTGTAAATACAACTGCATCTAAATGTTTTATGTTCTCCCTTAACATCTGGTAACGGAAATCGGGTCCCGAATCAACTACAACAGTAGTATGTTCAGATTGCACAAGTATGCTTGAGCGCAGGCGTTTATCTTTCCTGTCTGCTGAAGTACAAACTTCGCAGCTACAGCCAATCATAGGCACACCACTGCTGGTACCTGTACCCAGAAATGTAATTTTAATATCAGGATAACTCACGTGTCAAAGCTAAAAGAAAATGTAACAGGCAATTGTAAATTTTTAGAAAAGCGCTTATGTTTGTTTCAAATACTGTGCTTACAACTATCTATTCATTGGCGGGCTTGGCCATCAGTTCCTCGTATAATTTTTGCGATTCGTGAGTAAGCGCATCAAACGTTATTTCCAACTGGGGCATAAGATCGGCCAAAGTATTGATGCGGCCTTCCAGCGTAAGAAATTTATTGAGTACCACCACCTTCCTTTGCTGCAATATGCAATACCCGCTTTGAAAAGTACCTCTTTCATACCGTATCACATAGCCGGCTTCTTCCAGTATGGCTTCAATTTTATTTAAGGTAGGTTGGTTAATCTTCATCTTATTGTTTTCCCCTGGCAAAGATATACGATTTGAAATTTGAAATCTAAAATTCGAAATTCGAAGTAATACACAATCCCTTCACCACGCCACACAGGTGAGGTGGGTGTCAGAAACCAATATTAAATTTTAAATCTCAAATTTACTTATTTGTCATTCTTATTACCGGCACAATCATTTCCTCCACACTTATACCCCCATGCTGAAACGTGTTCCTGTAATAGTTTGAATAATAGTTGTAGTTATTAGGATAACAGAGATAACCATCTTCTTTGGCAAATATGAAGGAAGAATTAACGGAAGGCACAGGCAGGCCGGCTTCTTTTGGGTCGCGAAAAGCCAGCACTTCTTTAGGCTCGTAATTAAGGTTGCGCCCGTGCTTATACCGCAAATTGCTGGTAGTTTGTTTATCGCCAATCACTTTGTAAGGCGTATTTACTCTTACACTCCCATGATCCGTTGCCACTATAAGCGTGAGGGGCTTTTCTGCTATTTTTTTGAGTGCCTGGTGAAGCGGTGAATGCTCAAACCAACTGGCGGTAATACTCCTGTAACTGGTTTCATCACTGGCCAGTTCTTTCAGCACTTCCATTTCCGTTCTTGCGTGGCTCAGCATATCTACAAAATTGTATACAATGATGTTGATATCGTTTTCCAAAAGATTATGGATATTATCTACCAGTTTCTGGCCGTCATGGTGATTAACCACTTTGGTATAGGAATATTTAATATCGCCTTTGTATAAACGCTTTAACTGCGCTTTCAAAAACTCCTCTTCATACAGGTTTTTTCCACCTTCCTCCTCATCGTTTTTCCATTGTGCCGGAAAATGTTTTTCAATGTCCACGGGCATCATCCCGGCAAAAATAGCGTTGCGGCAATACTGTGTAGCGGTTGGCAGTATGGAATAAAAGGTTTCTTCTTCCTGTATGCGAAATGTTTCTGCAAAAGCAGGCTGAATGGTTTTCCATTGATCGTAGCGCAGGTTATCAATTAAAGCAACAAACAGAGGCTTGCCTTTCTCAATATGTGGCAATATTTTATAACGGAATAAAGTATGGCTCATAATGGGTGCATCCGTGCTTTTGGGATTTACCCATGAAGCGTAATTTCTGCTGATGAACTTAAAAAACTCGGTATTGGCTTCACTTTTTTGTGATTGAAATACCTCCCGCATTTCAGGACTGTCACTTTTTTCCATTTCCAGTTCCCAATACACTAATTTTTTATAGAGTTCCATCCATTCGTTATAGTTTGGATTGCTGTTTAAAGCCATGAAAAGATTGCGAAATTCCTGTTGGTATGCACTGGTTGTTTTTTCGGCTACCAGCCTGCGGTTATCAATTATTTTTTTTAAACTCAGCAATACCTGGTTGGGATTAACCGGTTTGATCAGGTAATCACTGATCTGTGAACCAATTGCGTCATCCATCAGGTTTTCCGTTTCATTTTTGGTAATAAGCACCACCGGCAACTGCTGATTGATCTCTTTTATCCTGGCCAATGTTTCAAGCCCCGTAATGCCGGGCATGGTTTCATCGAGCAATACTACATCTACTATATTTTCTTTCACATAGTCCAGCGCATCATACCCATTGGTGAGCGTTTGCACTTCGTATCCTTTATTTTCCAAAAAGAGCTTTTGCGATTGGAGACTCTCCATTTCATCATCAACCCAAAGTATTTTTGCCAAAGACATGAATATTTATTTTTATGTTTAGCTAATCAAATGTAGTTATTCATTTCCCGCTTTTTACCTTTGCGCCGGTTCCTTTATTTTTTTAACATTTTCACATGCCTTTCCGAAAAATCATCAATGATCCTGTATATGGATTTATTACTATAAACAACCCGTTGATATTTGAAATTATTTCACACCCCTGGTATCAGCGTCTGCGGCGCATTAAGCAAATGGCACTGGCGCATTTGGTGTATCCCGGCGCCGTTCATACCCGCCTGCATCATTCTTTAGGAGCATACCATTTAATGGGCAACGCCTTGCAGGTATTAAAAGAAAAAGGAACATTCATCAGCGAAGCTGAAGATACCGGTGCAAAGATTGCTATTCTTTTACACGATATAGGTCATGGCCCCTTTTCGCATGCATTGGAAAGCGTGCTTATGGAAAATGTTCATCACGAGGAATTGTCTCTTTTACTGATGCAGGACCTGAACCGGCAATTTAACGGGCAGCTTCAAACCGCGATTGATATCTTCACAAATACTTATCCCAAAAAATTTTTACATCAATTAGTAAGCGGCCAATTAGACGTTGACCGGATGGATTATCTTACCCGCGATAGTTTTTTTACCGGCGTAAGCGAAGGCGTTATCGGATACGACCGGATCATAAAAATGCTTACTGTACACAACGGGGAGCTAATGGTGGAGGAGAAGGCCATATATTCCATCGAAAAATTTTTAGTGGCGCGCAGGCTTATGTACTGGCAGGTGTATTTGCATAAAACTGTACTGGCAGCGGAAATGACGCTTGTTAAGATCCTGGAAAGAGCCAGGGAAACGGGTATGGAAAATGCTGAGCGTTTGCCGGAAAGCATATTGAAATCATTTTTGTTAAATCAATATAAAGGAACCATAGCCCTGCATCTTGATCAGTTTTGCCAACTCGATGATACAGATATTGTAGCCGCTATAAAAAGCTGGTGCCATCATCCCGATAAAATACTTTCCCTGTTGTGCAATGGCATCATGAACCGGCATTTGCTCAAAGTAAAACTACAAAGCACTCCTATACCCGGGGAAGAAGTAACTAAACAGAAAAAAAGGATGATGGAACGGCTTAATATCAATGAGAAGGATGCTTCTTATCTTGTATTTACCGGAGAAGCGGTAAACCGCACATACAATCCTTATAATGAAAAGATCAACATCCTTTTTAAGGACGGCAAGGTTAAAGATATATCTCAGGTAGACAACGCCCTGATACAACATAACCTTTCCGGGGCCGTGAAAAAATTTTACATTTGTTGTCTCAAATAATCTTTATGACATTCACTGCCACACAAATAGCTTTGCTGATTGACGGTAAAATTGAAGGCAATGCCGATGCAGGTGTACATTCATTCAGCAAAATTGAAGAGGCAAAAGAAGGTCAGTTGGCTTTTCTTGCCAATCCCAAATATGAAGATTACCTGTATGCTACCAAAGCCTCGGTAATTATTATTAATGATTCGCTGGAGCTAAAAGAAAAGGTTAGTGGAACGCTGATAAGGGTTCCTGATGCCTATAGCGCTTTTGCCACCTTATTGACCAAATACCAGGAAATGGTGTCGCAGCAGTTAACTGGTATTCAGCAACCTTCTTATATTGCTCCTTCCGCCAAAACAGGAACAAATGTTTTTGTTGGAGCTTTCGCTTATATAGGAGAAAATGCTGAAATAGGAAATGATGTTAAGATATATCCACACAGCTTTATTGGTGATAATGTTAAAATTGGCGATCATTCTGTTATTCATCCTTCAGTAACCATATACCATCATTGCAAAATAGGAAAGAAGGTTATTGTTCATGCAGGCACTGTTATTGGCAGTGATGGTTTTGGCTTTGCCCCCCAGGCAGACGGCAGCTTTAAAAAAGTTCCGCAAATTGGAAATGTAGAAATAGAAGACAATGTGGAAGTGGGTGCCAACGCCACTATAGATCGTGCAACTATAGGTTCTACCATTATAAGGACAGGCGCAAAGTTAGACAACCTGATTCAGGTGGCTCATAATGTGGAAGTAGGGCGTAACACGGTAATTGCCGCACAGGCAGGGGTAAGCGGGAGTACCAAAATAGGAAATAACGTTATGATTGGAGGCCAGGCGGGAATTGTAGGGCATATTACTATAGCTGATGGCGCCAGGATAAATGCACAAAGTGGCGTAAGCAAATCCATCAAACAACCTAAAGCAGCGGTAACCGGATCTCCGGCTCATGATTATACCAGTACATTGCGCAGCCAGGCCATATCCCGTAAGTTGCCGGATTTTGAAAAAAGAATCCAGGAACTGGAGGCGCTGATTAAACAACTGCTCGCTGAAAAAGTATAATATCTTCCTATATACTGGGCCGGATAACTTACTATCGGGCGTTCATCCCTATCTTTGCCCGATAACAAAAATGAATAATGAACGCAAACTTCAATCCTGATAAACAGCACACGCTTAAATCGGCAGTAAGTATTTCCGGAACGGGTTTACACACAGGTATTAAAGTAGATATGATATTAAACCCCGCTAATGCGGGTTTTGGGATTCAGTTTCAACGTATTGACCTGGCAGGACAGCCTATTATTAAGGCGGATTGCGACCTGGTTACAGACACTTCACGCGGAACAACACTGGAAGATAAAGGCGTTAAAGTAAGTACCGTTGAACATATACTGGCTGCATTGGTAGGCATGGGTGTTGATAATTGTCTTGTTGAATTAAACGGTCCTGAAATACCTATTATTGACGGCAGTTCGGCTCCATTTGTAGAAATTATTGAAGAAGCCGAAGTACTGGAGCAGGAAGCGGCAAAACTGTGGTATACGATTGACAGCAATATTACGTATTATGATGATGAGAAAAGGGTAGAAATGGTGGCAATGCCGGCCATAGAATATCAGATAACAACCCTTATTGATTTCAATAGCCCCGTTTTGGGAACACAGCATGCCGGTTTAAAGCACCTGAAGAATTTTAAATCGGAGATTGCTCCCTGCCGCACTTTTTGTTTTTTGCACGAACTGGAAATGCTCCTGGAGAATAACCTGATAAAAGGCGGTGATATTAATAACGCCATTGTAATAGTAGATAAACCTGTAAGCGAAGCCGAAATGGAACGCCTGGGCAAAGCCTTTGGCAGAAAGAAAATGGAGGTAAAAAGCGGCGGATATCTTAATAATCTTGAGCTCCGGTTCCCGAATGAGCCCGCACGCCATAAATTACTGGATATTGTAGGCGACCTTGCCCTCATAGGCACTCCCATAAAAGCGCACATTATTGCCAACCGCCCGGGGCATTCTTCAAACGTAAGTTTTGCCAAAAAGATAAAGCAGCACATTAAAGTAAACAAGCAAATGCTTGATGTACCCATATACGACCCCAACCAAACTCCTGTATATACCACCCAGCAAATTGAAAAAACACTTCCCCACCGCTATCCTTTTTTATTGGTTGATAAAATTATTGAGCTTACCGATACAAGAATTGTAGGTATCAAGAATGTAACCTTTAATGAGCCATTTTTTGTTGGGCATTTTCCAGGTAACCCTATCATGCCCGGCGTGCTGCAGATAGAAGCTTTGGCGCAAACCGGCGGAATTTTAGCCATTAATGCCCTCCCCCCCGGAGAATATGATACCTATTTTGTTAAAATGGACAATGCCCGCTTCCGCCACAAAGTGGTTCCGGGAGATACCATGATACTGAAAATGGAGCTTAATGCTCCCATCCGCAGGGGAATGTGTGAGATGCAGGGAACGGTATATATCGGAAATAAAATTGCAACTGAAGCCACGCTGATGGCACAATTAGTGAAGCGGTAATTGATGAATATTATCTTTTCCTTACTTTTGCCCTCGTCAGGAAACCACCTGACATTTTTTGTATATACATGAAATACTGTTTGCCAGGATTCCACATAAGAAACAATCATCAATGATTCATCCCCACACATATATTCACCCCAACGCCAAACTGGCCACTAATGTAAAAGTTGATCCTTTCACTGTAATTCACCATAATGTAGAAGTAGGAGAAGGCACCTGGATCGGAAGCAATGTAACGATTATGGAAGGTGCAAGAATTGGCAAAAATTGCCGCATCTTTCCGGGGGCGGTTATTTCGGCCATCCCGCAAGACCTGAAGTTTGCAGGAGAAAATTCTCTTGTTGAAGTTGGCAACAATACTACCATACGCGAATTTGTTACCATTAACCGCGGCACCAAAGAAAGAGGAAAAACTACGGTAGGCGATAATTGCCTCATACAGGCCTATAGTCATATAGCCCACGACTGCTCTGTTGGCAATAACTGCATTATTACCAATAATACACAAATGGCAGGGCATGTGGCAATGGGCGACTGGTCTATACTTGGCGGCATGTGCGCTGTTCATCAGTTTGTAAAAATTGGCGCCCATTCCTATGTAGGTGGCGGTTCACTTGTGGGTAAAGATGTGCCACCGTATATTAAAGCCGCCCGCCAGCCTCTTAGCTATGCCGGTGTAAATTCTATCGGGCTTAAGCGCAGGGGCTTTACCATAGATAAGATCAATCATATATTGGATATTTACAGAACCATTTACAATAAAGGACTAAACACTTCCCAGGCAGTGGAAATTCTGGAAGAAGAATTCCAGGCCACGGATGAAAGAGATGAGATCGTAACTTTTATCCGTGAAAGCGGAAGAGGTATCATTAAACGCTACACTAAAAACAGCGTGGATGACGATATCGTTGATTAATACAGGCAAAAGGTTTAACAGGGATTGGATATTCCGGCATCTTAACTTTCAATTCTCAGCAGGCATGGCTTACGCCATTACCGGTCCTAACGGATCCGGCAAATCCACACTCCTGCAGGTAATAGCAGGAGCGCTTTCTCCAAGCGAAGGAAAAGTGGAATACCTCGCAAAAAGCAATCAACCGCAAACCGGAAATCCACTGAACCCTGAAAATATTTACCTGCACCTGTCCATCGCCGCTCCTTATCTGGAACTCATAGAAGAGATGACCCTGCATGAGTTCCTGCATTTTCATCAACAGTTTAAACCACTGTTAGCATCTCCGGCCATCCCGGATATTATTGCATTAATCGGACTGGAAAAAGCTACCCACAAACAGATAAGGTATTTCAGCAGTGGGATGAAGCAAAGAGTAAAGCTGGCGCAATCTATTTTTTCAGACACACCTGTTTTATTATTAGATGAGCCCTGCACAAACTTAGATGCCGAAGGCATTGCGTTATACCAGCAGTTGATTACAACATATTGCAAAAGCCGGCTAATCATTGTAAGCAGCAATGATGAAACAGAGTATGCATTTTGTAACGAACAACTGAATATCAATAACTATAAATAACAATCCCGCCTATCCTACTTTCTCTTTTAAAAGGTCTGCAATTGCCCATGGACAGGGCATATGCGTAAAACCCTGATCCGGAACATCATTATAAAGAGGCATTCAAATATGTTTTTTTTAAATTTGCCTAACCTTTAAATCAATACCGGTTGGAACTTTATTATTCGTTTTCTGTTTTAATTGTATTAGCTTCTTTTTTTGCTTATCTGAATCTCAAAATATTAAAACTACCTTCTACCATTGGCATAATGCTCATTGCCATTTTCGTTTCTCTCCTCATCAGAATTGCCGGCCCAAGCATCTTTCCTAAAACGACGCTTAGTTTTTTTAACCTTATCTCGGAATTTGATTTTACGGAAGTATTAATGGGCGCCATGCTTAATTTTCTCCTTTTCGCCGGCGCTATACACGTAAATTTCTCCGATCTGAAAGAACAACGTCTTCCCATATTCATCTTTTCTACCGTAAGTGTTATTATTTCCACTTTTGTAGTAGCGTTCATTTTGTATAATGTAGCACCGCTTTTGCATGAAAATATTCCTTTTATTTATTGCCTGCTATTTGGCGCGTTAATTTCTCCTACAGACCCCATAGCAGTGCTGGGCATTTTAAAGCAGGCAAAGGTTCCTAAATCATTAGAAACAAAAATAGCCGGCGAATCACTTTTTAATGATGGGGTAGCCGTAGTATTGTTCGCCGTTATTCTGCAGCTTACCCAAACCAATGCTATAGATATTTCCGCGGGTTCTATTTCATGGCTGCTGGCAAGAGAAGCATTCGGAGGATTGTTATTAGGTGCCCTTCTTGGTTTTGGCGCATCGGCAGCTATGAAAAGAGTAGATGATTATAAGGTATCTGTTCTTATTACACTTTCTGTAGTAATGGGCGGATACCTGGTAGCGCGTGCTACGCATATTTCCGGACCGCTTACCATGGTTGCTGCGGGGCTTATTACAGGCAATTACGGAAAAAAAACAGCGATGTCATCAGAAACAAAAGACTATCTTAATAAATTTTGGGAACTTATAGATGAAATATTGAATGCCATATTGTTCCTCTTTATTGGTTTTGAACTATTACTGATCCCCGATTTAACCAGTCACCTGGTGCTTGGTCTTTTTGCTATTGTTATTGTGCTGCTGGCAAGACTGCTTTCCATTTGGATCCCTTACGCTATAGTGCCATTTAAAAACAAGTTTCTTAAGGGCGCCCTCACTGTAATGGTATGGGGCGGGCTGCGCGGAGGTGTATCAATAGCCCTTGTTTTATCGGTGGATAATGGGGAACACAAAAATTTATTACTGGAGATCACTTATTTCGTAGTGGTATTCTCCATCGTTGTACAGGGACTCACCGTGGGCAAGGTGGCCAAAAAAGCACTGGTAGGTAACTGAGAAACTACCTACTCATCACTTACCACTTATCTCCTGCTGGCAATCAATAAATTCAGGTCTGTATATTTTAAATTGAAGCGCTGGCTGAGATAAATATTTGTTAGCGCGCCCTTAAACAAGTATATCCCGCTGCGGATATTAAATTTATGCCATACTAATTTTTCCAGTCCGCCTTCATCGCCTATTTCAAGCAACAGGGGCATCAGTACATTACTAATGGCCTGCGATGCCGTTCGGGCAAACCCCGAAGGTATATTGGGCACACAATAATGAATAACGCCGTGCTTAATAAATACAGGGCTTTCATGCGAAGTGATCTCCGAGGTTTCAAAACAGCCCCCGCGGTCAATACAAACATCCAGGATTACACTGCCCGGCCGCATAATAGACACCATCTCTTCCGTTGCCACTATCGGCGTGCGTCCGCCAAAAGAAGATAAAGCGCCCACTGCCACATCACAGGTTTTTAATTGCTTGGCTAAAATTTTAGGCTCTATTACAGAGGTCCACATTCTTACCCCTATATTACCCTGCATGCGTTTGAGCTTATAAATATTGTTGTCAAATACTTTTACGCTGCTGCCCATAGCCAGTGCGGTTCTTGCTGCATATTCGCCTACAATGCCTGCACCAATAATAACCACTTTGGTAGGAGGAATACCGGAAATACCACCCAGCAGCATTCCTTTGCCACTATTGGCATTACTTAAATAATTACCCGCCAGCAGCATTACCGCACTACCCGCAATTTCACTCATGCTGCGCACAATAGGATTGTGACCTGAATCGTCTTTAAAATTCTCAAATGACAAAGCGGTAATCCGCTTTTCCATCATGCGCTGTAATATTTCCGTTTTCATTACGGGCAGGTGAATAGGCGATATAATCGTTTGATTGTGCCTTAACAAAAGCACTTCCTCTTCATTCACCGGCGCCGATTTCATGATCAAATCGCATTGAAACACCTCCTTCTTATCATATGCAATTTTAGCGCCTGCATCGCTGTAATCCTTTTCAGAAAAATGTGCGCCTTCACCTGCACGATGCTCTACAACAACCCGGTGGCCGTTGTTGGTTAGTACACTAATGGCATCAGGCGTTAATGCAATCCTGTTCTCCTGGAAAGAGTTTTCTTTTGGAATCCCGATCAGCAACTGCGCCTCACGTGGCTTAATATCTAATGTTTCTTCTAATGTTTCGTAATTGAACGATGTACCTACAAATGGCTTTTCTGCCGGCATAAGCTGGATAGGTTTGAGCGAACAATTTACTAAAAATTTACCTGTGAAAATCAATTTTTAGCAAACGTGTATTGTTATTAACAGCATGCATGTAAATATCTACCCTGCTTTCGGGTAAAAGTGAAGGCGTTTTTTGCGGCCATTCCACAAAACAAATATTGCCCGAATACAAACAATCTTCTATACCGGCATTAACAGCTTCTTCTTCATCCTTTAACCGGTACAGATCAATGTGAAAAATATGTTTCAGTAAGTTGCCCTCACTATAGCTGTATTCATTTATCAATGAAAAAGTTGGACTGCTTACATGAGCGGTTACTCCTTTGGCGGCACACAATGCTTTAATAAAAGTGGTTTTCCCCACTCCCATCTCTCCATGAAAAGCAAAGACCCTGCCCCGCACATGCTCCCAAAAATACTGAGCACACTGCTGTATATTTTCTAATGTAACTGCTATCTCCATAAACAATGTGTCTGACGGGTTGCAAGTTACAGGTTGCAGGCGAAGACTCCTTATACCTGAGACCAGTAACCTGTAACCTGCGACCTTCCCTTGCCTCCCTGTTGCAAAGATATTGGCTGTTTTACCACTTTACTGATACGCAGTTGCAAAGATATTTGTGATTACCGTAATACACGATTCTATTGGTTGGTAATTTTGCGGTATGGAAAAAATAAGATGGAAAGTAGAAGGAATGGATTGTTCCAACTGCGCGCTTACCATTCGAAAGTACCTGGAAAAAGAAGACGTTCAAAACATCAGGGTCAATTTTGTGGATGGCGATGTGGCATTTGATTTAAATGGCAGCAGTTCTGCACAACAGATACAAAAGGGAATTGATGCGCTGGGTTATAAGGTAACCGGCACATTAGAAGCAGACACAGCAGGGGTTCCTGTAAAAAAAATGAATATTCATTTAAAGTACACACTCATTTGTTTGCCTTTTACATTGGTGTTGCTTTTGCACATGGTGCACGATTGGATAGGCTGGCACTGGCTGATGAATCCCTGGATACAGTTTGCGCTTTGTGTTCCCGTATATATAACCGGAATGTCTTATTTTGGAAAAAGCGCAGTTAAAAGCCTGCGCAATGGCATTCCCAATATGAATGTACTGATTGCCCTGGGCGCCACGGCGGCTTTTGCTTACAGTTTTACAGGAACCTTACTAACCCTGGGTGAAGATTATCTTTTTTATGAAACTGCCGCTACCATTATTACCCTCGTCTTTTTTGGCAATTACTTAGAAAGCGCATCTGTTCAATCTACGCAAAAAGCCTTACAGGGTTTGGCAAAATCACAAAAAACAGTGGCCAATATGATTGCTTTTGATGAACACCATCAGGAAGTAATTATGCCCGTTGATAACAAGGATCTTCGCTCCGGCGACCTGGTACTGATTAAAAACGGGGAACTTGTGCCGGCAGACTGCAAAATTTTGTGGGGCGATGCCAGTGTGAATGAATCTATTATTACCGGCGAAAGCCTGCCTCGCGAAAAACATGCAAAGGATATGCTTATTGGAGGCAGCTTGCTGGTAGACGGCACAGTAAAAGCACAGGTTACCGCAGCAGCCGGTGATTCAGCACTCGCTAACATTGTAACCCTGGTAAAACAGGCACAGGGCGAAAAACCACCCGTACAACAAATGGCCGACAGAATCAGCGCCATATTTGTACCTGCGGTAATCGCTATTGCAGTACTTACTTTTATTATCAACTATTTTGTACTGCAGGATTTCACTTCTTCATTAATGCGCAGCATTGCTGTACTGGTTATTTCGTGTCCCTGCGCATTAGGGCTGGCAACCCCCGCTGCTATTGCCGTAGGATTGGGTCGTGCCGCACGCAATGGTGTGCTTTTCCGTAATGCCAAAAGTCTTGAACTTTTTAAAGATATCCGGCAGGTGGTATTTGATAAAACAGGAACACTAACTACAGGTGAATTAACAATTGATCAGTTCCAAACAACAAATAATACCATCTCTGAAGAAGAACTAAAAAGAATTACATACTCACTCGAAAAATATTCCAATCACCCTATTGCGAAAAGTGTAGCCACAGCCTGGAAAACCTGCCTGTCCGGCAGGCAGGCCAAAAATGAAATACGATGGGCTAAAATAGAAGAAATAAAAGGTTTGGGAATAAAAGCAACCAGCAAAGAGGGAGATGAATATTGGGCCGGTTCTTACAAAACAGCAACAGCCCTTACGGCCAACAATACACATAACGTATATATCATAAAAAATAACGAGCTGATCGGATGGATAGATCTTAAGGATGATATACGGCCTGAAGCTAAAAAAGTGGTGAATTACCTACGCAACAAAGGGATAATTACATATCTTTTAAGCGGCGACAGTAAGGCCAAAAGTGAACAACTGGCTGCGGAACTCGGCATTGACAAAGTAATAGCAGAACAAACACCCGAACAAAAATTAACCGTTATTGAATCACTTACCCTTCAGGCTCCCACAGCTATGATAGGCGATGGCATTAATGACGCACCGGCGCTGGCCAAAGCAACAATTGGAATTTCATTAAGCGATGCATCGCAAATTGCCATTCAAACAGCCGATGTTGTGCTTATGAATCATGGCCTGAAAAACCTTCCTTTATCATTGGGATTAGGTAAGCACACCTTCATTACCATAAGGCAAAATTTGTTCTGGGCATTTTGTTATAATATCGTGGCCATTCCTATAGCGGCGCTGGGTTTTCTTAACCCCATGTTCGGGGCACTGGCTATGGGGCTCAGCGATGTGGTGCTCGGCATCAACTCGGGAAGGCTGTTTGTGAAGAAGGTGATATGAGTTATTACTAACGATAGGGTGAGTACTTCAGGATTTGAAATTTGAGATCTGAGATTTGAGATTGCATTTCTCTTCGGATTTCACCGCAACTGCGGGATACGAATTTGAAATTTCAAATTTATTTGGTTCTTGTTATTTGTTTTTTGGTTCTTTGTATTCGTTCGGATTTCGGGTTTCAGCCTTCGAATTGGAGATTTATTTGTTTCTTGTAATTTGGCTTCTTGGTTCTTTAACTGATATTTGCCCTTTACGATTCATTTTTGGCAGATATTCATTCCATATTACAATCCAATTGGGGCTATACTTCCTTTCGGCCAATGCAGGAAGATATTATACAATCTGTATTGAACGGTAAGGATACTTTGGCCATTATGCCTACAGGCGGAGGCAAATCCATATGCTTCCAGGTACCGGCCCTGGCTTCAAAAGGCATTTGCCTGGTAATAACACCATTAATAGCATTAATGAAAGACCAGGTACAAAATTTAAAGGCCAGGGGCATACTGGCGCTTAATATCCATTCAGGAATGCAGTTTGCCGATGTTAAAAAAATACTGGATAATGCCCTGTACGGCAATTATAAATTTCTGTATGTATCACCCGAACGGCTGGAAACGAATCTTTTTAAAGAATATTTACCAGCTTTACCCCTTAATCTGATTGCGGTAGACGAAGCGCATTGCATCTCGCAATGGGGCTACGACTTTCGCCCGGCTTACCTTACTATCGCTTCCATTCGTGAACAAAAACCCGGAGTGCCCGTGCTGGCACTCACTGCATCGGCAACCAAACCGGTACAGGAAGATATTTGCGATAAATTACAATTCAAGGAAAAGCAATTGTTTCAATTGTCCTATGAAAGGCCTAATCTTTCGTATAGTGTATTTAATGCAGATATAAAGTTTAATAAGTTATTGCAGATCATTGAGAACGTACCCGGTTGTGGAATTGTATACTGCCGCAGCCGGAAACGTACCAAAGAAATAGCGGATTTGCTTAAACTCCATCATATCAGCGCCGATTATTATCATGCAGGCTTATCGCATGAGGAAAGAAATGACAAACAGGAAAACTGGCTCAAAAACGAAACCCGGATCATGGTTTGTACCAATGCTTTTGGTATGGGCATAGATAAACCGGATGTAAGAACAGTAGTGCATATGGATATACCCGATTGCCTGGAAAATTATTACCAGGAAGCCGGTCGTGCAGGGCGTGATGGTAAGAAATCGTACGCTGTATTATTATACAGGGAACAGGATATTGATGATCTTCAAAAACATCCGGATATCCGCTTTCCTTCCATTGAAGAAATAAAAAATGTATACCAGTGCATTGTAAATTATCTCCAGTTGCCGGCAGGCTCGGGTGAGGATATGTTTTTTGATTTTGATATGGCGGAATTTACTAAGCTTTTTAAATTAGACATTGTATCCACCACTTATGCAATAAAAGCCCTGGAACAGGAAGGCATTATTGAATACAATGAACAATTATTTGTGCCTTCTACAGTGGTTTTTTGTTGTGGGAAAGAAACCCTGCAGGAGATTGAAAGAGAAAGTCCCGCTGTAGCGCCCTGCATTAAATTCCTTTTACGTTCGTATGGTGGTATTTTTGATATTCCTGTGGCTGTAAGTGAAATGCAAATAGGCAAAAGCTTAAAAAAGGATATTAGCGAAATAAAAAAGATATTGCTGCACCTTCAATCGCGCGGTATCATTATCTATGCGCCCCGGAAAGATAAACCCCAGCTACGATTTCTGAGCAACAGGGTAATAACCGGTAATCTCACCATCAATATCCCCGATTATCAAAAAAGGAAAGCGGTTCTTATAAAGCAAATAGAAGCCATTACCGGCTATGCAGGCAATACCAAAGATTGTCATGCTCAAATCATAGCCCATTATTTTAATGATCATGCAGCGCAGCCATGCGGCATTTGTGATAATTGCATTGAAAAGAAAAAAACAATGCTTTCCCGTGAAGATTTTTCACTGTTGCAGTCTGATATAGCAAAAGCGCTTAGCCCGGGGCCTTTAACCATAAAGGAATTAATGCAACAACTGCGTATTACTGATGAAGAAAAGACCTGGAAGGTCATTGAACATTTACTGGCAGAAAACTATCTTGAAATGAGTGAAGGGGGGTACAGTGGGAAAATAAACATAAAAAAAAAGGGCCAGGATAAAAATCCAGCCCGTTTTTAAAATCCAATATCCTATGAAAAACCGAGTCAAAGATAGTGATGATAACGGTTCTAACAATACCCTTTTAGTGGTATTCACTTAATATTTTCTACTATTTACCCATGAGTTTTCTACCAAAAATCTATTATACTTTCTACTTTTAACAATGAAGATTTCTTAAAGTGCTCAGAACCAACTCGTTTTCTTTTTTGTACTCCGCCTGCCTCCCAATCCTAAAGCTCCTAATAAGCTCCTCGTAATAATGGAAGCCGCCGTTCTTTGTACCTGCCTGGCTACGGGATTGTTTAAAACCTTTTCAATGGTTGAGGGTTCGGGTTTAGAAGAAGGCTTATTGGCAGCTTGTTCGGCCGACTTTCTTTCGGCTTCCTTTAATTTGCCGGATACGATTTCATAAGCGCTTTGATTGTCTATGGTTTGTTCATATTTTTTTACCAGTTTGGATCGTGTTGTTAGTGCGCTTATCTCCGCATCGGTCAAAATATCCATTCTTGACCGGGGTGAAGTGAGCAAAGTGTGCACCAAGGGGGTGGGAATCCCTTTTTCGTTGAGCATGGTTATTAAAGCCTCGCCAATGCCTATTTCGGTTATTAATTCATTTACCTGGTAATAGGTGGTTTCGGGATAATTTTCCGCAGCCTGCTTAATGGTTTTACGGTCGGCAGCGGTAAATGCCCTTAAAGCATGCTGCACTTTTAAGCCCAACTGGCTTAACACAGATGCAGGTATATCCTGCGGGTTTTGCGTACAAAAGAAAATACCCACCCCTTTTGACCGGATGAGCTTGATGACCGTTTCTATCTGCTGCAGCAATGCATCCGTTGCTTCCTGGAATACCAGATGGGCTTCATCAATAAACAATACCAGTTTGGGCTTATCCAGATCGCCGGCTTCAGGCAATATGGCATACAGCTCAGCAAGGAGTTGCAGCATAAACGTAGAAAACAGCTTGGGGCGGTTCTGCATATCCGTTACCCTCAGTATATTGATCATGCCGCCTCCGTCATCACTGATGCGCATCAGGTCATCTACTTCAAAAGAAGGTTCCCCAAAAAATACATCAGCGCCCTGCTGCTGCAGTTCTATTACCTTCCGCAAAATAGTGCCCGTACTGGTAGTTGATATTTTACCATACTGCTTTTCAATATCGGCCTTGCCCTCGTTGCTGATATATTGAAGCATTTTAGTAAAATCCTTCAGGTCAACTAAAGGAATTTTCTGATCATCGCAGTATTTAAAGATCATCGCCACCAGCCCCTGTTGCGTATCATTTAATCCCAGGATCTTTGAAATCAAAATAGGTCCGAACTCACTAACGGTAGCCCGCAATCGAACACCCTTCTCTTCACTCAGGCTCATTAGCTCAACCGGAAACGGTTTCGGAATGTATTCCAGTTTCATTTTCCCATACCTTTCTTTAATTTTATCGTTAAATGCCCCTGGCTCGGCTATACCACTCAGATCTCCTTTAATATCCATCAGCAGTACCGGCACACTGGCGTCACTCAACCCTTCTGCAATTACCTGCAGGGTTTTGGTTTTTCCTGTTCCGGTAGCTCCTGCAATTAATCCATGCCGGTTCATTGTTTTTAACGATAAATGAACGGAAGCTTCGCTGAGTACTTCGCCGTTCAGTATGGCGGCTCCCAATGTAAAGCTTTCACCTTTAAAACTATAGCCGGCATTAACGGTTTGTATAAAAGCTGTTTTATCTGGCATACGCAACAATTTTAAGGAAAGTTAAAGGATTAGAGCAATCCGGGTAAATTTATTCTTATATGTCTTCTTCCCGTTCCAACATCAATATAGCACTTTGCGGAACGATTAGATACCTTTCATTTTCATACATAACTTCCGTTGCGCCACTTAATAAAAAAATGGCCAGGTCGCCTTCCCTTGCCTGGAGCGGAATATATTTAACCTGCTCTTCTTCGGGTTTCCAGGATTCATTTTCAACAGGCATGGGAATGGCATACCCAGGCCCATGCTTAATTATATAGCCCTGTTGTACTTTTTCTTTTTCCTGCACACCGGGCGGGAGATACAAGCCGCTCGCTGTTCTTTGATCGGATTGAAGCGGCTTTATCAATAGCCTGTCGCCTATGACGATCAGCTTTTTAAACTTATTCTCCGGAGTTAATCGCATGGTTGTTTTTATTTAATTGCAAAAATAAAGATTCGTATATTTAATACCTTTTAACAAAAGTTTATTCGCGTTTTATTATAAAGCGGAAACTAATTATATTTATTTGCCACTAAATGTTTGAATTATGGAAGCACAAAAGCACAAAATATTGTTATGCGAAGATGATCAGAACCTGGGGCTGGTATTAAAGAATTATCTTGAGCTCAATGATTATGATGTAACATTAGAAAGAGATGGCCGCCTTGGTTTAGCTGCTTTTCAGCGCGAAAAGTTCGAGCTTTGCCTGCTGGATGTTATGATGCCCAATATGGACGGCTTTAAGCTGGCAGAAGAGATCAGGGATATTAATCCGGATATTCCTTTGTTTTTTCTTTCCGCGAAAACGATGAAAGAAGATATTATACAAGGCTATAAATTAGGCGCTGATGATTATATAACCAAACCGTTTGACAGTGAAGTATTGCTGCTGAAAATTAAAGCCATACTTAAGCGGAATGACGACCTGAACAAGGATGCCGCCAATATAGAATTTGATCTTGGTAATTATCATTTTAATCCCAAACTGAGGGAACTTATTATTGCCGGAAAGACACAAACCTTATCACCCAAAGAAAATGAATTGCTGAAAATGCTGGCTGAATATAAAAATGATTTGCTGCCCAGGGAAATTGCGTTAAAGCGCATATGGGGCAGCGATACCTATTTCAACGGAAGAAGCATGGATGTGTATATTGCCAAGCTCAGAAAATATCTTAGAGAAGATCCCAATATTGAAATAGTGAATATACATGGCAATGGTTTCCGGCTGGTAGTAAGTGAATAAAAATTAGTATACTTTTGAATTATCAATAGTTTTTTTCACTACCCGAATAATTATGAACTGCGTAACGCATGGGAATAAAATATTTGTGGGATACCAATACGGCTATCTATTTCCTGCAACAACAGTTTCCGCCGAACGCAGAAAAATTTACAGATGATTTATTGAAAGATGAACGCCCCGTCATCTCTGCCAGTACAGAGATTGAACTCCTATGCTGGAAAACAGTTATCGAAAAAGATTTACAAGTCCTGAGCAATTTCATCAGCGATTCTTTGGTGATAGAACTGGGACAACGATCAAACTAAAAACGGCGGATATACGCAAAGCATATAAATTTAAATTGCCAGACGCAATCATTGCGGGAACAGCTCTTGTTTATGATTTAACCTTGCTTAGCCGTAATATGAATGACTTCAAAAATATTGCCGGACTGAAGATTATTAATCCGTGGGATCTGTAAAAACGCTGAATATACAAGGTTTTTTTCACGTTTCACGTTTGACACAGCACTAGTAATCAATCAATTGCTCCTCAATTAATTCAGGTATCTCACGCCATTCATATTGCTGGTTCCGCAATTGTGGCTCAAAGCCTGCTTCACGTATGGCATCCTGGACAGACCTGTAAGTAAACCGGTGAGGCGCACCCGCGGCGCTCACAACATTTTCTTCTATCATAATACTGCCAAAGTCGTTGGCGCCGGCATGCAAACAAATTTGTGCCGTTTTTTTGCCAACGGTAAGCCATGAGGCCTGTATGTTCTTAACATTGGGCAGCATAATGCGGGAAAGGGCAATCATACGTATATATTCTTCGGCAGTAGTAAGATTGTGCACACCCCTTATGCGGGCAAGCAGTGTATCCACATCCTGGAAAGTCCATGGAATGAATGCTAAAAAGCCTTTTGCATCTGCTGGCTTGCGGCTTTGCACTTCGCGGATCTTTGCTAAATGCTCAAATCTTTCCTGAATGGTTTCTACATGCCCGAACATCATAGTGGCACTGGTAGTAATATGCAATTTGTGCGCTTCATGCATAATATCAAGCCATTCCTGTGCGCCACATTTTCCTTTACTGATCAGCCTTCTTACCCTGTCCGTCAATATTTCTGCGCCCGCACCGGGTAAAGAATCCAGCCCGGCGGACTTTAAAGCCTTCAACACATCATGGTGGCTCATTTTCTCCAGCTTACAAATATGAGCCACTTCGGGAGGGCCAAGGGCATGCAGTTTTATATCGGGGAATTCCTGCTTAATTGCACGAAATGTGCCGGTATAAAAATCAAGACCTAATTGCGGGTGATGTCCTCCCTGTAACAGCAGTTGATCGCCCCCGTATTTTATCGTTTCCTTTATTTTTCTGCGGTAGGCAGGCATATCCGTTATATATGCGTCTGTATGTCCCGGAATGCGGTAAAAATTACAAAATTTACAATTTGCAATACACACATTAGTGGTATTTACATTCCGGTCTATTTGCCAGGTAACTTTTCCATGGGGAACATGCCGTTTACGCATTTCATCTGCCACATACATGAGCTCTGCAAGTGCAGCATTGTGGTATAAAAACATTCCTTCTTCTACGCTAAGAAATTCAAAGCTCAGCGCCTTTTGTAAAATATCTCCGGCATTCATCATTACAATACATATTTTGCTTCAACTGTAAAACTGGCGGATCGCTGGTATACATTTGCTTTGCAAGGATACATAAACCAGTATTTGCAAAATTACTAAGTTTATGAATGATGAACGGGTGGATTTTCTATACAAAAAGAATTAAATTTATGAGCTACATATGAAAATAACATTTGCCTGTTTTGTATTTGTAGCTATACTAATGTCTCCGGGCTTAACCATTGCCGGCCAGAAGATATTTTCCGGCGAGCCTGCAAAGCTGATCACCCAATTCAAATTTCAGCAATTCAGCGGTGGCGTAGTGATTATTCAGGCCCGTGTAAATCACTATCCGGATACTTTGAATTTCATTTTAGATACAGGCAGTGGCGGCATTTCCCTGGATTCTTCTACTGTGGTAGCCTTATCCATTCCCACATTACCTTCAGAGCGAACCATCCGTGGTATTGCGGGCATCCGGAAAGTTAATTTTCTGTACAACGCTACGCTTCATTTACCGGGACTGTCATTAGACAGTCTTAATTTTCACGTAAATGATTATGAAATCCTGTCGAGTGTATACGGGGTAAAAATAGACGGGATAATAGGATATAGTTTTTTTAGCCGGTATATTGTTCATTTTGATTATGATAACCTGCTCCTGTCGGTGTATTCACAGGGAGATTTCAAATACAAGCGCGGAGGTTATATTTTAAAACCGCTGCTTACTTCCATCCCTATTATGCAGGCAGATTTCAGGGATGCCAGGAGATTTAATTCAAGATTTTATTTTGATTCCGGCGCAGGCTTGTGTTTTTTACTTTCGGATGATTTTAACAGGGACAGCGTAGTGCTTAATCCAAAGAAAAAACCGCTGCTTACACAGGCAGAGGGCCTGGGAGGCAAAATGGAGATGCGCTTAACCACGGTAAAGGAAGTGAGAATTGGTCCTTATCGTTTTCGCAACGTGCCTACATATATCTTTGAAGATATCTATAATATTACAGCGTATCCTTACCTCGCCGGTTTAATAGGCAATGACCTGTTGCGGCGTTTTAATGTAACCCTTAATTATGCCAAACGCGAAATACATCTCATTCCCAACTCGCATTACCGCAGCCCTTTCGACTATGCGTACACGGGCCTTGGCATTTATATTGTTGAAGGCAGAATACAGGTGGAAGATGTAATACCGGGCTCACCGGGTGAAGAAGCCGGCTTTAAAGTTGGTGATGTTTTAGTAAGCGTAGGGAATAACCTTTCCAATAATATTCAAACGTATAAAAATATTTTGCAGGCGCCGGGCCAAAGAATAAAAGTTATTGTAAACCGCAACGACAGTCTTATTATTCTTACGCTCCGGCCAGGCAGCATTCTCTGATTTAAAACCGTTTTCCATATATTCCTCCTAATTTTGCATCCTTTCTAAGTTACAGGAATTTATAAGTATGATACAGTTTGAACAATTTGTGCTGCAAAATGGATTAAAGGTAGTTGTGCATGAAGATCATTCCACACCTATGGCAGTTGTGAACGTAATGTATGATGTTGGGGCAAGAGATGAGGATCCCACACAAACAGGATTTGCTCATTTATTTGAACACCTGATGTTTGGAGGTTCCATTAACATACCATCATACGATGAGCCGTTACAACGTGCGGGAGGAGAAAATAATGCGTATACCACCAACGACCTTACCAATTACTATTGCCAGTTACCCGCCGAAAATATTGAAACCGCCTTTTGGTTAGAAAGCGACAGGATGCTGAGCCTGGCCTTTGGTGAAAAAAGCCTGGAAGTACAACGTAAAGTAGTAAGTGAGGAATTTAAAGAGCACTACCTGAATAAGCCTTATGGCGATGTTTGGCATAAAATGCGTACGCTGGCATATAAAAAACACCCTTACCGCTGGATGACTATAGGGGCGGAGTTAAGCCATATAGAAAACGCTTCACTCGAAGATGTAAAGCAATTTTTCTTTAAACACTATCGTCCTGTAAATGCCATACTTACGGTAGCCGGTCATGTTACTTCCGCCCAGGTACAACAGCTTGCAGAAAAATGGTTTGGCGATATCCCGGCAGGAGAAAAATATATGCGTCATCTTCCGCAGGAACCTGTACAAACAGCTCCACGCAAACTCGAAGTTCGCGCCAATGTACCTGTAGATGCATTTTATAAATGCTGGCATATTTACCCGCGTATGGACCGCAGGTACTACACAACAGACCTGCTTACTGAAATATTGAGCGGCGGCGGTTCCTCCCGGTTATTTCAAGCGCTGGTAAAAGAAAAACAAATCTTCAGTAATATTGGATGCTATCATTTTGGAAGCATAGATGCGGGACTGGTAACCATTGAGGGCAAACTGGTGAGAGGCGTTAAAATGGAAGATGCAGAATCAGCTGTAGAAGCTGAGCTCCAAAAAATAAAAGATGCACCTGTTGAAGAAAAGGAATTGCGAAAAGTAAAGAACAAAACGGAAAGCCTGATTGCTTTTGAAGACATGAGCCTGATGAACAGGGCAAGCAGTCTTTCTTTTTATACCCTACTGGGTAATACCAATATGATCAACGAAGAATTGGACAGGTACCAGTTGGTTACAGCCACCGAATTACAGCAGGAAGCCAACATTATTTTTGATCCCGCTAACAGTAATACCATGTATTACTTTGGTAATCATTAAAAACAGAAAGTATAAAGCATGGTGAACAGACAATTTGCTCCCGGAATTAAAGATGCGATAGAATATGCGCTTGAATTAAAACCTTTCCTGAAGTTTACTTTAGATAATGGGATAGCTGTATATACCATTGATGCGGGTGCAGAAGAAGTAGTACAATTAGAACTGGTTTTCAACGCCGGTAACTGGTATGAGCGTGAAAACCTGGTTGCCACCGCCACCAATTACATGCTAAAAAATGGGACTTCAAAAAAAAATGCATTTGATATTAATGAACATTTTGAGTACTATGGTTCTTACCTTAACCGTAACTGTTATAACGAAACCGCCACTATTAGCCTGCATAGTTTAACCAAACATCTTCATGAATTGTTACCTGTTATAGAGGAGCTGATCACCAGTTCCACTATGCCTGAAACTGAGCTGGATATTTACAAACAAAACATGAAGCAAAAGCTTGAGGTTAACCTTAAGAAATGCGACTTTGTATCTAACCGCTTAATTGATGAATACTTATTCGGTATTCATCATCCGTATGGGAAATACAGTTCTACCATAGCTTACGATGCATTGCAACCTGAACAGCTCCGCCGGTTTTTTGACCAGTATTATGCAAACGGGCAATGCAGCATATTTGTTGCAGGTAAACTGCCGGCTAATATTGAGCAACTGTTAAATGAAAACTTTGGAAAGCTTCCTTTAAATAAAACACAGCCTCCGCAAATAACACATACTATAGAAGCCGCAGCGGAAAAGAAATACCGCATCATCAATGATAAAGAAGGAATACAGGGCGCTATTCGTATAGCAAGTCATTTCCCCGGCAATCACCACCCCGACTTTATCAAAGCACAGGTGCTGAATACACTGTTTGGCGGTTATTTCGGCTCACGACTCATGAGCAATATAAGGGAAGATAAAGGGTATACTTATGGCATACACAGCTATATGCAAAACCATATGCATGAAACTGCCTGGATGATCAGTACAGAAGCCGGCAGTGAAGTTTGTGAAGCCACTATTGCCGAAGTGTATAAAGAAATGCAGGTATTGCGTGAAGAAACCGTAACAGCAGAAGAATTGCTGCTGGTAAAAAATTACCTTATCGGAACCATACTGGGTGACCTTGATGGTCCTTTTCATATTATAGGCAGGTGGAAAAACATTATTTTAAATGCATTAGGCGAAGATTATTTTTATAAATCTGTAAACGATATTAAAAGTGTTACCGCTGCAGAAATACAGGAACTGGCGAACAAATACCTGCATCCCGAAAAGTTTTATGAGCTGGTGGTGGTGTAATACTATAACAATAAATTATTGTTCAAAAGCAAAAAGGCTACCCCTTAAAAGGCAGCCTTTATATTACAAACATTTAATCTTATTGAATTTTTTGAAGCGTAATGGTAGCATCTCCAAAGCTTCCTGCTGCAACAGTATGTTTTAATCTTACGCTTAAAATACCCTCACACGGCCCGACATAGTTATCTGCACTGGGAACGGTTTCGCAGGAGATTTCTCCATAACCCAAACCATACCCGTCTCCATATACCTGCTTCGCAACAAAAGTGGTGTTATCGGGTTTAACTTCTACAATAATCGGACGGGCATTATCATCCAAATATTTGAAAGATAAATGTGTATCATCAATCACCGTTACAGCAACAATATCACCGGGCGCATAATCTGCCCAATCATCTGTGACAACTTTAAAATCGCCCGCATAGTCTTCCGGGTTAAACTTACATATCGCTTCATACCGAACGCTTGTGCTGGAGTTGGCTAAAGCAGCAATATTTGCGTTGTATGCAACCCCTGTTAAAGGAAAGGCCTGAAATACCTTTCCTTCTTGTGTTGTGATATTTACGCCTATATCAAATTTATCGCCCAAAACTATAGGAGACCCAAACAGTGTAGCCAACTGAGGTCCGGTAATTTGCAACGATACAGGAAATGTAGTAACTCCATCCTGTAAGGATTTAACATTGGATTTATCTCCATTTTTGATAATAACCACGTCAAATTTTTGCGGTTTAATATCATCTTTATAATAAAGATCTACATTAAACGTTGCGGCAAACGTCTCCGGCTCCTGCGATGAAATGGTTACGTCGGTTGAGGCATCTTTGGTAATCAGTGGCAACGGTACACGCTCAAGATCGGGAACCTTGGCGTTATCATCCTTTCTGCACCCTGCAAAAAGGAACATTGCCAAAATCGCACTATATATTATTGATAATGTTTTCATACTATTATTTTAGATGATTGTCTTTTATTATTAAGGCATCCAGAATACTTTAAATTCAGAAGGTGTTTTTTGCGCGGGGGCATTAGGGTTCGTTTCCAGTTCGTCCTGGGCCCATGGTAACGAAAGCGGATAAGGCAAAGTGCGAAGTACCGGCACTTTAGCCTGTGCGCCTGGATTAATCGGATCGCCATCAATAGGTGGCTGTACAAAGCCGCCTGGCGCCTGTTCAGGATCATTAGGATCGAACATTACGGGGTAACCGGTTCTCCGATAATCCGTATATTGATCTATTGAGCTGCCCATGCTGGATAGCCATTTCTGGGTCATAATAATTTCCAGTTTCCGGTCAGCAGAAGCCGCATCGAAATTGAGCAGTATTTCATCTATATACTTCATCATAGGAGAAGCAGGATCTTCATCAAATACAGCAGGAACAGTTTGCGATGGCTTTACATAGTTGGCAATAGTATAATCTATCTGGTTAAAGGATTCCAATATAGCTGCTTGTAATGTTGCCCTGTCATCGCCGGGTATAATGCCTTCATGAATTAATTCAGCTTCCAGGTATAGCCTGTCAGCGTAAGTAATAAATCTGTAGGGTGCGGCGCCCGTACCACTGTTGGCAGATGCAACACCACCTGTGCCTTCATCATATCTTCCTCCCACCGGGTAAATACCAAACAAGCTAACGGAATTTTGTTGTGACTTGGCCGCGTTTTCGCCTTTTGATCCAAAAATTATGGTAACAAATGCACCATCCCTGTACTCTGTATTGTTATCCGCCTCACTTGTTGCGGTTTCCTGGTTATAAATATAATACGGTATGCGGGGATCTTCTATCCCTGCATTCATTTTTGGATTGTACCCTTTCATAATCTCGTACAACCATGGGCTCACATGATTGGATCTTTGTGTAGCAAAGTAATCACCGAATCCCGGATTCCTGTCATCGGTAGCTCCATTAGGACCGTAAGGAAGCATAAATGATTCTTCTGTACTGCTGATTAAATCTCCGCCGCTGATTAAAGCATTTACAGGGCCGGAAACATCCTGCACTTTCCTTACCTGCGTATATAATTTTAGTTTTATGGTATTGGCAGCCTTTATCCACTTTTGCGTTGAGCCTTTGTAAATCACATCATCATCTTCAGGTGTATTTTCGTTAGCCGCACCTGCGTTGCTTAGATCAGCAATAGCTTCATCAAGCATAGCAAACAACTGAGGATAAATATCGGCTCCCCCATCGAATTTGGGATACCGGATCCCTTCCTCCAATTTACCCACTTCAGAAAAAGGAACATCCCCGAATACATCTACCAACTGACTATACGCATATGCTTTCAACACTTTTGAAATGCCTGCATAAATCATATCATTATTTGCTGTTGCATCTTTAGTAATCTGATCGAGGTTTGCAATGGTGGTGCGGTATAATGTCGGCCATGATTGGGTAAGGAAAAACTCAACTCCTGTAACGGCATAATCGTTTGCTTCCTCGCGGGTGCTCATCTGGTGCGTGTATACGGCCAAATCCTGCGAAAGCCCGGTACCAATTGCGAGGGAATTACCCAATGCAACCTCTGCATTCGTGAGCAAAGTTGTTAAGGGTACTTTTACGGGGTTGTTGGGGTTATCATTTATATCTAACTGCTTTTTACATGAAACAAAAATTAACAGCCCTGATAAAATGAACAATAAGCGCTTTATCGTGTCAGGTATCATAATTAAGAATTTTGGTTATCCATATTATTTTATTAAAAAGTAACCAACAGGTTAATACCATATCTTTTGGTAGTTGGCGCAGCAGACAATTCAAATCCCTGGCTGTTGTCGGTTCCAAAAGAACCTACTTCCGGATCGAAATTGGTATATTTTGGAAAATTAGGCGCCAGGTACCACAGGTTTCTGCCGGTAAAAGTGAGGGACATTGATCCGATAGGCGTTTTGTTGAATATGGATTTGGGAAACTCATATCCAAGAGCAATTTCCCTCAGGCGGTAAACCGTAGCATCATATATGCTGAATTCAATGGGTCCGTTAATACCAAAGCTGGCATTCACACTGCTCGAAGCAAAATATAAATCATTTACCGGAATACGGGTTTGATTGGGGATGGTTTTGCCACCGTCCATAATGGGTTTCTCTGTTAACGGATCACCGTATACACCCGGGATTACAACCGAGGTTTCCCTGTCTTCTGTATCCTTGGTAACGCCGCGACCCATTAAAGAATTTACTGTAACAGAATACAGGTCGCCGCCTTTCGTCATATCAAACAGCACATTAAGCATAAGCCCTTTATAGCTAAGTATATTGGTAATACCCATCTTATAATCGGGATTGGGATTTCCAACATATGCCAGTTCAGTTGACTGTATGAGTGTTCCGGTTTGAGGATTGATCAACAAATTACCCTGGTCATCCCGAACCGCTACTGTTCCCCTGAAATAACCATAAGGCATTCCTGCCTCCAGGTAGGTATTTAAATCCCCAAGCGGGTTATTCGGATTGAGGATCATTCGTGTAACCCCTTCGGTTAATTCTTCAACTATATTTTTGTTTTTAGTAAACACTCCTCTTATCTCCCAGCCAAAATTGCGGGTTTGTACAGGCCTGAGATTTAATGACACTTCTATGCCTTTGTTGCTGATCTTCCCAAAATTAGTATACAATTCCTTATATCCCGAACTGGCAGGAAGTGAAATAGGCGCAAGTAAGCTGGTGGATGTTCTTTTGTATAGGGTAACATTTAAAGAAATTCTCCTCTTTAAAAAACTTAAATCAGTTCCCACTTCAATTTCCTGGGTAAATTCAGGTTTTAGATTAAGATCATAATAGGTTGTTCCCAGTGAAGCGCGGGGTTGTCCGAGGAAATTTGTATTAAAGGAGTAAACATTCTGCAAAGAATAGGGATCGGCATCCCGTCCCACTTTTGACCAGCCGGCTCTTATTTTGCCGTAGTCCATTACATTATTGTTAATCCCAAGCGCATCGCTGAATACAAATGAAAGGGATGTGGCAGGATAAAAATAACTTCTGCTTTCGACAGGTAGCGTAGAAGACCAGTCATTGCGCCCGGTAAGATTCAAAAACAAATAATTTCTGTACCCCAGCGTAAAGTCGCCATAAACACCTATAATACTCCTCTTTGAATAATAGTCAAGATCAAACTTTTGCTGAACCGTATTGAGCAAATTGTGAATACCTTTTGTAATGAATTCGTTGCCGGTGTTTTGCTCATCATCTACCATACGCTGGTTGTAATTGGTTCCCACTATGCCGCGCAAACTAAAATCTTCACCAATATCCGGCGTTAAAGTAAGCATCAGATTGGATTCAATTTCCTGCTTACGATAATTTTCAACAATCAATCTTCCTTTCTGCTCCGCAGCCCTGGACCCAATTTCGGTTACTTCATTCCTGTTTAGTGTAGTAATATTCGTACCAATTGAATAATCTACTTTTATCCATTTAGTAATATTATAATCGGCATGAGCATTCGCTATAAAACGATCTTCATTGGTAGTAGCTACATTGTATTTGGCCGACCATAAAGGATTATCAAATTGGCCTGCCGGACCAGGAACCAGCATATTGCCATTCTCATCTTCAAAGGGTAATTCATAATCCCAGTTTCTTCCAAGAAATAAAGACCTGGCAAACATTGAGGCAGAACCTTCAAACTGGTTTTCCCCAAAATAACCACCTTTTTGAGTGGAGCGGGAATAGCTGAAATTACCCCTGAGATTGATTCCCATATTGAGCCGGGTTGATCCCCCCAAACCAATGTTGTTCCTTTTATAGGATGAATTTTGCACATACCCTTTATGCGACAAATTTGAGGCTGTAAGTGCAACAGAATTCTTTTCGTCTCCGCCACTAAACCCAATGGAATTTTCATACACGGTGCCCATTCTGAACAAACTTTTTGTATTGTTCGGATAAGCTTTATATACAATATTATCCGACGGGAACATATCCGGATACGCCTCCCGGTATCCGTCATAAAGCGGAATGGAATCTCTTGTGCCAAATTTAGCACCCCAGGAACCATTTGAATTAGACCAATTGCCATACGACCCAACCCCATAGGTGTTCTGATATTCCGGAAGATTAGCAATTTGTTCAAACGCTACCGAACTTTTGAATGTCACTTCCATTCCTTTTTTACTTCTGCCTGCACTTCCGGATTTGGTAGTAATAATAATTACACCATTAGACGCCCTGGAGCCGTATAGGGCTGCAGCAGCAGACCCCTTTAACACGTTCATGCTGGCAATATCATTGGGATCAAGACTTGAAAGCCCTGTTGAATAAGCCGTACCGCCAAGGGCCTGGTCGCTTGTAGCCACCTGGTCATTGCTGAAAGGAATACCGTCTACTACTATGAGGGGCTCATTATTGCCAAAGAATGATGTATTACCCCTGATTTGAATACGGGTAGCTGCACCGGGTGTACCCTGGGAAGAACGAATGTCTACACCGGCTACCTTGCCCTGCATACTTTTTAATATATCGGGTTCAGATTTTTGAACCAATGTGCCCGGGTCAACCTTACTTACAGCATAACCCAGAGCCTTTTCGGTTCTTTTGATCCCTAAAGCGGTAACCACCACCTCCTGCAAATTTGTAGCAGATTTTAAGGTTACTGCCAAAACAGACCTGTCTCCAACGGAAATTTCCTGTTCTTCGAAACCGGCGGCACTCACAATAAGCGTTGACTGTGCTCCAACAGAAATGGAAAAATTGCCGTCCTGGTCAGCGGCTACCCCGGTTGTGGTACTTTTTTCTCTAATAGATGCAAAAGGAATGGGATCATCTTTTTCATCGGTAACCCGGCCGGTTACTATTTTTGTTTGAGACCATGCGAATGCTGAGGATAATATAAGCATTGTTAATAGTGATAAGGTTTTTCTCATATTTTTTATTTTAAATGAAGAGGCGGTGCTCCGACTTAATTAACAAAGGACAATTGATCTTAAAATTTTGCTGCTTTTTAAATTTTTGACACTACGCATCCAGAGAATACAGATAATATGATATATGCAGAAGACGTAAAGTTTCTAGTATCGAATGCCCAAACCGGCCGGTTACACTTCTATTTGTGTTACAAATCTACAACACATTAAACGTATATACGAAATGTTCATATTTTTTACCAAAGAATAACCTGTAATGCTTAAAAAGGCTGCCTTAACCGGCAGCCTTTTTGTGTAGCTTTATTTTATTAATATTTGTCAAACCAAAGCTTCTGTGTTATCTGATCCTTTCCTACTGCGGCAGAAGCGGCTTCATAATTTCCTTTATTCAAGTTTTGCTCAACAACCGGGTAAGTAAGTCTCACAATAACCGCCGGAGTTTCTCCGCTGGCAAATAAGGCGCCTGAAGGTATGGGCAATACAGGATAATCCAGACGTCTCCATTGGGTCCATGCATCATACCCCCTGTTATATAAGGCAAGCCACGACTGCAATCCAATTTTCTCTTTATATGTTCCTGGAGCGGCGCTGTATTTTACGGAGGGCTGGCTGCGGTATACCAGTGCATCTTCAGATGTGCCTCCCCATTCTTCAATAGAAGCGTCAATTGCATTGTTATAATGTTCTTCAGCGGTACCTCCTACATCTATGCCTCTTTCAATAGCCTCTGCCTTTAGAAATTCCATTTCCGAATAACTAAAAAAAGTATGTGGAAATTCAGGCGCTGAAAGTGAGGAAGCCGGTGCGGAAAAATCATTGTAAGTGGCGCGATCGCCGGGAACCTGACCTGCATATCCTTTTCCTTCCGTAATGGCTTCATTAAAAAACAAGGGAACTCTGGGATCATTGTACTTTTTTAAAGTATCCATCAAAGTTTTTGCCGCAACAAAATCATGACGCCCACTTTGTATAATATCTTCCCAAACAGGGTTGGTATTTGGGGGCGAGGCTAAAAAATGTATCATGATATTTTCGCTGTTATCATTAATTACATTTGGAGCAGCTTCTAAAATCATTGTCCCGGCAGTGGCAGCGTCAACATCAGCAATCAACATACCCATTCGCATTTTCAATGAATTGCCGAATTTCTTCCACTGAGCTATATCATCATTCAATATAATATCAGCGTTGCCATAAGCGGCATAGTTTTCATCCAGATTTCCTAATGCAGCGTTCAACTTTTCAGTAATCGCTTTATATATTTCGGGCGCTTTATCATAAACAGGTTGCAGATTTTCGATACCCAGCGCTTCAGAATAAGGTATATCGCCAAAACTGGAGACTAAATGATAATAGGCATATACCATCAAAATATCATTAATAGCTTTCCTGTTTTTAATTTCTCCATCTTTAAGCGTTAAGGTTTCCGTTTCGGCCAACTTCGATGATTCTGTAAGATCCTTTATTATGTCCCTGTAAAATTCCGCCCACCACCTGTCGGAAATACTCCGCTGATTAAGATTGTATCTTGTTTCATCACGGTAAATGGTTTCCGTCCAATATTGAACAAAGAGCCTGAAATTATTGGTATTAACATTGGTGCTGGCCATAACATCTGCCAGGTTAATTGCTGCGTTCGAAAACAGCGTTGCAGAGGGAACCTCTGACGGCCGTTTTGGATTCTGATTTAAATCGGTAATGTTTTTCTTGCAAGATGTCAGAAGAAGAATTGTCATTGCGACACAACTAAAAAATATCTTTTTCATAGCTCAAGATTTGATTGTTAAAATTTTACTCTCACATTAAATCCCATTGTACGCACGGCAGGATAGCTACCTGTTTGTATGCCCTGCAAATTTCCTGAACTAAAGCTGTCTTCAGGGTCCGCATAAGGAAGGTTTTTGTGCAGTATCCACAAATTTCTTCCCAACAACACAAAATCAACTCCTTTAATAATGCCCTTATTAAACAGGCTTGCAGGAAACGAATAACCCAGGGATACTTCCCTTAATTTTACATAACTGGCATCATACACAAATCTTTTGTCAGGCGCAGACACATAACTATCAAATTCTCCGTAATTTTCAACACTTGCTCTAACCGTATTCGGCTTTCCATCTTCTGTAACACCAGGTCTTATCAATCCACCACTGGATGCATCATTCGTCAGCGGATCCCGGATAGGATTCCCCAGATCATTGTTACCGGCTGTCTCTTCATACAAGCCCCCTGCCAATGCATAATACATGTCGGTGGAGAAAACAGATCCCCCCTCACGCACATCAATTAAGAAACTTGCAGAAAATCCTTTGTAAGTAACTTTATTGTTAACTCCTCCTATCCAGTCGGGATTGATATTTCCGATGGTGATGTTATTAGTAGGGCTGATAAGATAATTTCCTGATTCATCCACCGTTTTTTGTCCCTTGGTATAAACATAATCAGTGCCGTGAATAGTACCATACGGTTCATTTATAGAAGCATTGATCGTTAAACTCCCCTGGAAATCTCCCAGAACAATGTTATCAATATCGCCATACAATTTGGTTACTTTACTTCTGTTCCTGGTCCAGTTTACATTGATATCCCAGGAAAAATTTTCAGTCTTTACAGGTGTTCCATACACAGATAACTCTATCCCTTTGTTTTGAATTGTTCCGGAGTTTACATATTTCTTTGTATAACCTGTTGCCGTAGATACTGTAAGAGGTAATATCTGGTCTACCGTTTTGGCGTCATAATAAGTAATATCAAATCCAGCACGGGAATCTAAAAAAGCCATTTCCAGCCCCACTTCAAAACTCTTGGTGCGTTCGGGTTTTAAGTCAAGATTATTTTTCGTACCGGATACAGAAAAAAGCGCATTTCCATTATAGGAGGTCACTTCCTGTCCTGAATTTGCATCTATATCACTTACATAAAAATCAGTTACTGTATATAATGGAGCATCGCCGCCTACTTCCGCATAATTTGCTCTTAGCTTACCATACTTAAGCCAATCGGATTTTAATATTTCAGAAAATACAAAACCTGCCGAAACAGAAGGATAATAATAAATATTATTCCCATCCGGCAAAGTAGAAGAGCGGTCACGGCGAATAGTGGCATCCAGCACATAAGTATTTTTATAATCAATGGTGGCGCCGGCAAATAAACCTTCCACTCTCCTGGTACCTTCAGATTCAAGTGGTGGTGCAGGTGTATTAATAGAATTAGCTATGCTGTACAGGTTTGGCACACCCAAACCTCCATTGGTGATTGCATCTGCGCTGGAGCGATATTGCACCCTGGTATTGGATCCAACCAGGGCTTTCAGATTAACATTTTCAGATAGTTTCCAATCGGTATTAGCCAATAAGTCGTAATTAATTTCCCGGTAAGTTTGATTAAAGCGCCTGTAAAAGGGAACACCAACGGAAGAAATTGCTTTGCGTTCTTCCTCAATTTCACTATAACCGTCTAATGAAACTCTTCCTAATATATTTAGCCAGCTTACCGGTTTATAGTTAAGATATACATTCCCGAAATATCTGTCTCTGCTGTCGGTTTCAAAGCTTTGATAACGGGTAAAGTAAGGATTGTCCCAAAACTCAGGTTGTACTTCACCGGATGGCCCAAAATGTTGGTTCCAGGTTACATTTTGTTTGTTTTTCCAATAAGCAGCTTCTAAATCCTTTATATCCACATTTACCTGCCACCATTGCCTGAAATTCGTCATAAGATTCAACGCATTTGCTCCATCATACCCTGTACCAAAACGTCCTTTTCCCGCAATTTTTGAGTAGTTTGCCGATAAACCCGCCGTTAGATTTTCCGCAACTTCATAAGAAGCCGAAAAGTTCAAAAGATCCTTATTCAAGCTGCTGTTAGGCAATACGCCTTTTTCATTATTACGCGTATACCCTAAAGCAAAAGATCCTTTATCGCCCCCGCTTTCAAGAAAAATACTGTTGTTAAACGAAACCGGACTTATAAAAAAAGCAGAAGGATCATTTTTCGCACCTACCCAGGGTGATGATTTACCAAAGGTTGGAGATGCAGGGTCAAAAGCAGTCCAATGATAAACCATTCTTGAAGGATCAAAGGCCGTGCCCCAGGAAGCATCATCATATGTTGGCACTATTTCATCGTCAGTTCCATCTCCATCAACATCTGCAGCGTCAAAATAAGAACCATACCCGGCTCCGTATTTTTTTTGATAGGTTGGAAAAGTGTTTCTGATTATTGAACTTACGGAAACTCCGGAATTAATAGAAATACCTAACCCTCCTTTACCTTTTTTTGTCGTTATCAGTATTACCCCGTTGCTTCCTCTTGATCCGTAAAGCGCACTTGCAGCAGCTCCTTTTAAAATGGTGATATTTTCGATATTATCCGGATTAATATCTGCGGAAGAACTTCCGTAATCATAACCGCCACGGCCCGTAGTTTGATCTGTTGTATTATTATTTGCATTATCATACGGAACGCCATCCACCACAAATAAAGCCTGGTTACTTCCGGTTAAAGATTTGGCGCCACGCAAAAGAACATTGGTGGAGCCCCCCATTGTATTGGTTTGCCTGATCTCCAGACCCGCTACTTTACCACTTAAGTTATTTACAAAATTTGAATTCCTGGATTGACTCACTTCACTTCCCTGAACTTTTTGCGCCGCAAAAGGGAGTGTGTTTTTTGACCGGGTAATACCCAGTGCCGTTACTACTACCTCTTCAAGGTTTCCCTGCGACTGTAATATCACATCATAGGTCATAGCACTGCCAATTTTCAGTTCCTGTTCACCCAAACCGGCGGCGCTAATAATCAGTGATTGTCCTTCCTGTACGTCAATTTTGAATTTTCCATCGGCATCAGCAGTTGTGCCGGTGTTTGTTCCCTTGATCAGAATACTGGCATAGGGGATAACCTGCCCGTTTCCGTCTTTAACCGAACCGGTAACAGTTCGGGTTTGTGCAAACATTGCTATAGAGCATAGCAATAGAATTGCGTTTAGCAATAACTGTTTTCTCATGTTTTAATTTTTAAAATGAAGGGACAAATATACAGAGATTTAAGAAATATCAATTTTTTGTTAAATTTCTAAAAATTAACCCTGTATACACTTTCAGACAATAACCAGCAGTGTTTTGCTGCTTTTTTTGAAAATTTGGAAGAGATGGAACTTTCACTTTTTGTATTATTTTTTTCTTTAATACATAGTAAAGTAACTAATAAATCATAGTAAAAATGACTGCAGGTAAATAACGCATAACTACGATTTTTATAAACCACTACTTTTTATCGGAGAATAAAAAATCAGAACTACTATCGCATTGCGTTCATGGATGAATGAGAGAAGCGGTGAATGCAAGTTAATGTTCTTTGACCCGTTTTGGCCGGTGTAAAATTGACAGTAATACCGGCAACAATACCAGGTTGGTTATTGTAGCAGAAAGCAATGTAAGTGAAGTAAGCCAGCCAAGTGCCTGCGTGCCTCCAAACCCGCTAAAAATAAAAATACTAAAACCGGCAATCAATACTAAAGAAGTATAAATAATACTAATACCTGTGTGATGAATCGTTTGCAGGATCGTAGGCTTTACCATATTATTGTTGGCCGGCAGCTCCTGCCGGTAATTAACCAAAAAGCGGATGGTTACGTCAATGGCAATACCTAAAGCAATACCGAATATTAAAACAGTGGATGGTTTTAGCGGAATGCCCGCCCAGCCCATAATACCGGCAGTTAGCATTAATGGAATAATATTGGGGATCAGGGAACAAATCAATATCCGAACCGATTTAAAAAGGTAAAACATGCATAAGGCAATCAGCAAAAAAGCCCACATGATACTTTCCTGCAATCCGCTTATGATAAAGCGACTGCCTTCTAAAAAAGTAACGCTGGTACCTGTAAAACGCACATCAAATTTGGTTGAATCAAAAAGCTCGTTCGATCTTTTTTTAATATCGGCCAGTATCGGAGGTAACTTTTTACTGCCTACATCGGCCATATTAACACTAATACGGGTTTTTTGCCGCGTGCTGTCCATAAAAGCGTTCATCAGTTGCTGAAAAACATTATTGGCATTACCGGCATCCTCTTTTACTCTTAAATAGTCGTTTACAAACGCACCATCAAAAGCATTGGGCAATGCATAGTTCAGGCTGTCGCCATTATAAAACCCCTGCTTGGCAAATTTCAATGCTTCCACAAGCGATAGCGGACGGGCCATTTCGGGTTTGGCGGCAATATATTGCGAAAGAGAATCAATTTTCTGAAAGATACCCAGGGCCTTCATCCCAACAAATCCATATTTTCTTTTCGTGTCTACAATGATCTCTAAAGGCATAATACCTTCAAAATGCTTTTCAAAAAATTTCAGGTCTGTATAAATTTTATCGGTTTTAGGTATATCATCAACCATATGTCCAACCGATACCAGCCGGAGCATACCCGAAATAGAAAATACAATAACCAGCCCGGTAACAATATAAATTACTTTGGTATGGTTAAACACCCATCGCTCTACCCGGGTAAGCACATTATCCAGCCACCTGGTTTCTAAATATTTAATATGTTTGGGTTTGGGAGCAGGCAAATAACTTAACACTGCAGGAATAGAGGCCAGCGAAATAAAGAATATCGCCATAATGCTAATGCCGGCCACCATACCAAACTCTTTTAATATCGCACTTTTGGTTAAAGCAAATACAGCGAAACCAATAGCGGCAGAAATATTACAAAACAAGGTTACAATGCCCATGCGGCTTACCATTTCTACCAATGCTTTGTTTTTTTCACCCGTATCCAGCCATGAAGTATGGTACTTATTGAGAAAATAAATGCAATTGGGTATGCCAATTACTACAATTAGCGGAGGTATTAATGCAGTAAGCAGGCTGATGTTGTAATGAAAGAGGTGCATAATGCCCATGCTCCATATTACCCCTGTTATAACTACGCCCAATGACAATACAGTAGAACTTATTGACCTGAAGAACAGCATCAGAATTACTGCAGAGATCAAAACAGAACCAATAAGGAACCAACGCATTTCCTTTTCCACCTTAATGGCCATGTTGGTACGTATAAGCGGGAGCCCGCTGATATGCATTTCAATATTATGCTGTTTCCCGAAGCTGTATACAAGTCCTTCAATTTGCCCTATTACTTTTTCCCTTGCTTTGGAACCCAATACATCTTTATTTATTCTTGCGCCTATCAGGTAGGCTTTCGTTTGCGGGTTATACAGTAATCCTTTATAAAAAGGAAGAGAATAAAAAATGGAAACATTACTGTCGAGACTTTGCTGAGAGCTGCTTTGTGCGGGGAATACCGGTTTTACGTTCAGCTTTTGGGTACTGTCGTTTTTTACAAGGTTAATAGCGCCGGGCACGCTCAGCAGGCCTTCCACTTTATCTGTTGCTTTCAGCTTTTTGCACAGCGCTGCATAATCATTAAATACCTTTTCTTCAAACAAACTATCCGTTTTGCAGCCAATGACCAGCATATTGCCATCATCACCAAACTGCTTTTTAAAAGCCAGGTATTGTTTGTACAGTGGATTGTCAACAGGAATGGTTCGCACAAATTCGTAACTGATGTGCACCTGTAATGCGTGGTATAACATGAAAGCCGTGGTAGCGAACAATGCAATTAACAAAACCAACCGATAACGTAATACAAACCGCCCGAGCTTTTGCCACATGATAGTGTTATTGAATTTTACGAAAATGCAAAGAAACTTATTTTTTTGGGGGGGATGGGTATTTTTTTAAATGCTGTAAAGTTATCAGCGGTCAGCTTTCAGCAAAGCAAACATCGGAACTATTAGCTGTTAGCCATCAGACGGATACAATTCTTTAACTAAACACCTACTTACTACTTACCACTTACCACTATCCACTGTCTTCACTACTGACGGCTGAATGCCGATCAACTTACCACTTTTCTGGCTTAGCTTTATGCCTTATCATTCATCGGCATGGTTCACACCACAAAAGGCATTGTATTGCGCACTGTTTCCTATGGCGAAAACTCTGTGATCGTTCTGCTGTATACCGAATTGTTCGGGTTGCAATCCTATATTGTGAATGGCGCACGTACTTCTAAAAAAACTGCTGCAAAAAACAATTTATTTCAGCCGGCCTGTATACTGGAACTGGAAGTATACCATAATGACTTAAAGAACCTGCAGCGAATAAAGGAGGCCAGGTGGCACTATCTTTACCAGGATATTTTTTTTAATATGCCTAAAAATATGGTTGCCCTGTTTATGACAGAGCTCCTGCAAAAAGTTATACGGCAGCCTGAGCACAATCCCGACCTGTTTAATTTTATTGAAGACGCGTATATACAATTAGACAAAGCGGATATAAAAGTTACCGCCGGTTACCCGTTATTTTTCGCACTGCAGCTTACTTCGTTTTTTGGTTTCAGCATAAGGGATGATTACACGCCAGTCAAAAAAATACTGGACCTGCGTGAAGGAGAATTTGTGAAGCATCTCCCTCAGCACCCTCATTACTTAGAAGAACCGGCAAGTGCTGCCATATCACAACTATTAAAAGTAATGCAGCCCTTTGAGCTGCACCATATCGCTTTACCCCTGGCAGTAAGGCGAGAACTCCTTGGGTCCATATTACAATTTTACGCCCTGCATATACAGGATTTCGGCGTTATGAAATCACTTCCCGTGTTACAGGAAATATTGTCGTGAACCGCTTACTATTTTAAGACGGTAAGACGGGTAAGATGGTAAGACAGGCAAGATCGCAAGACAGGCAAGATAGTAAGATCATAAGATGCACCTTTCTGCCATCCTGCTGTCTTATTTTTAATCGTACAAATTTGACAACATTTTGCTATTTTTGGATACAAATGTCCTGAAAAGGGATTCTATATATAATGTTACAGAATTTGTGAGAGCGATTGAAAGTATTGAAAAAAGCGTTTATTTTATTTCAATATAGTTATTCTGGGTTTAGTTGTTATTCGTTTAGTGTATAACAATTTATTTATACAGGAGCCCAAAACCGGGCTGTTCCTCAACAGGATAATAGTGTGCATTTTATTTACTGTAACATCATTCCCTTTAACCAGGCATTATTATTAACTATTTAATATATGCCGAAATATGAGTTGTACAAGCTGTGGAACGGAAACCGGGGGTAAACCTAACGGATGTAAAAGCAATGGTGGTTGCAGTACGGGTGGTTGTAACCGGATGAATGTACACGACTGGTTAACCAATCTTCCTTTGTCTGATGAAGATAGCATGTGCCGGGTAATTGAAGTTTCTTTCAATCATGGCAGCAGAAAAGATTTTTACCGCAACAGTACCGTTCACCTGTTTGAGAAGGGAGATTTGGTGACCGTTGAAGGAGTGAGTGGCTTTGATACGGGAGAAGTGAGTTTATCGGGAGAATTGGTACGCCTGCAATTAAAAAAGAAAGGTGTTGAAGAAAATAATCCTGAAATAAAAAGAATACTGCGCAGGGCAGGCGATCGCGACCTGGAGCTGATGAAACAGAATAAGGCCCGCGAGCCACAGGCGCTGACGCGTGCCCGGTCTATTGCCAGGCAATTGAAATTAGAAATGAAACTTGCGGAAGTGGAATTCCAGGCAGATGGAAGAAAAGCTACTTTTTTTTATACGG
Organism: Agriterribacter humi; assembly: GCF_009192765.1. Classification (GTDB taxonomy): domain Bacteria; phylum Bacteroidota; class Bacteroidia; order Chitinophagales; family Chitinophagaceae; genus Agriterribacter; species Agriterribacter humi. The sequence continues at coordinate 117,550 of NZ_VOHQ01000009.1, forward strand.
CAGATGGCCGGGTGGATTTTCGGGAACTGATAAAAATATACGCTTCCGAGTTTAAGGTAAAGGTAGAAATGAAGCAGATTGGTGCGAGGCAGGAAGCGGCAAAAGTAGGAGGAATAGGCAGTTGCGGCCGCGAGCTCTGTTGCAGCACCTGGCTCACCAGCTTTAAAAGCGTTACCACTATTGCGGCCCGGTACCAGAACCTGAGCATTAACCAAACGAAATTAAGCGGGCAATGCGGACGACTTAAATGTTGCTTGAACTATGAACTGGATACCTATTTAGATGCGCTCCAGGGCTTCCCGGACAATGCCGATATATTAGAAACTGCCAAAGGAAATGCATTGCTTATTAAAAAAGATATTTTCCGCAACCTCATGTGGTATATATTGCCCGACAGCAATAAACAATATCCGCTTTCCATTGTTACTGTACGCAAAATAAAAGAAATGAACGCAAAGGGCGTAAAACCCGAAGCATTAGAAACAGAGGAACTGGTAAGCAGTAAGCCCAAAGAAGTGGAGCCGGATTTTGTAGATGTAGTAGGGCAAATTAGCTTGCGCAGTTTAGAAAAAAATGATAAGAGAAGGAAATTCAAACAAAGGGAGCAAAGAGATCAGCAGGATAGAAACCGCGGTAACGCCAAAAGTGCTCCACGCCCGCCGCAGCAACAAAACCAGCCGAGGCCAACGATCAGGAAAGACAGGGACAAAGGGAAAACGAATTAGGGTTGGCACAAAATCAGGTAATGATATCGTAGTGAGAAGTGAATAGGCAATAGTGAATTCACATCTCAACTCGTGAAAAGATAAACGAAAAACGATTCACCATTCACAACCTTTCACTTCTCACGCCAGCCTGCCGACTGGCAGGTTTCACATTTGACACAACACTATGTGATTGTGATCAGTTGATCGGTTGGATAGTTAACCGGGCTTACCTGTAACCTGCAACTTGTAACATTTTCCCGCTTCCGTTTTTATGTCCTTTTAATTTTATACCCTTTCCAACCATACCATGCTACCACAATAAAGCAAAGCAATGGTATAATATATGCCTGCGCCGTGCCCTTTTCCGACAATAGCCCCATAAAATAAGGCATTAGCGCTCCTCCTACAATGGACATGATCTGGAATGATGATCCTTTTTTGGTATGATGCCCCAGGTCTTTAACTCCTAAAGCAAAAATGGTTGGGAACATAATGGATTCAAAAAAGAAAACACTCATCAGGGAATATACAGACAGCCAGTCTTTACCCCAAACCACTATCACACAAAGAACAATATTGACCAGTGCAAAAATGGTAAGCAGCTTATTTGGCGCAACCTTTCGCATGAGTGCCGTTCCTACAAACCTGCCTATGGTAAAAAGCAATAAACTAATAGAAAGCAGATATGCCGCTTTTGAATTGTCAATTTCGTTTTTTGCCTCGGTACAATAATTTATAAAAAGAGCAGCTATACCTACCTGCGCGGCTACATAAAAAAATTGTGCAATAACGCCATATACGAAATGCGTGTGTTGAAACAAAGGTTTTTTATCCTGCAGCTTATCAGAAACAATTTCGCTTTCTTTAATCTCCGGTAAATAGGTTCTCCAGAACAATACAGCGATAAATAAAACAACTATGGCGATAATAACATATACTAATTTTACGGAATCCAGGTTGCCGCTATCCTTTCCGGATGCGTCATTAAAAAACACATTCGCGGCAATAATAGGTCCTATAAAAGAACCCACACCATTAAAGCATTGCGATAAATTGAGGCGGAATTCGGAGGTTTCGGGCTTGCCCAATACGGTTACATAGGGATTTGCAGCCGTTTCCAGGCAGGTCAACCCGGAAGCCAATATGAAAAGCGCCAATAAAAAAAAATCGAAGCTGGCCATTTGTGCCGATGGGAAAAAAAGAAATGCACCGGTTGCATACAATAACAATCCAAGGATGATGCCTTTCTTATACCCATATTTATTCATAAAAAGGCCTGCGGGCAGGGCGATTAGAAAATAGGCGCCAAAGTAAGCGGCCTGCAACAAAGTAGATCTTGCTTTTGTTACATTCATCGCATCCTGGAAATGTTTATTAAGCACATCTAATAACCCATACGCCAATCCCCATAAAAAAAATAAGCTCGTTACTAAAATAAGCGGGAATAAGTAATTCTTATCATTCCGGGAGGTTGTTGCAACAGGAGCAGAAGTTGAAGTTAAGGCCATGCAATCTTGAATTAAATATATAATTTATTGTAAGGATCTGTCTAAATGCGTATAACCACCATCAACATAAATAATTTGCCCGGTGGTATGGCTCGACCTGTTGCTCAGCAGAAACACTGTCATGTCTGCAATTTCCTCCGCTGTGGTCATTCTTTTTTCCAAAGGAATCTTAGATACAATTTGCGCCAGTTTTTCCTCCGGGTTGGGAAGCGTTTTTATCCAGTTTTCATACAGCGGTGTCCATACTTCTGCCGGCAGCACGGTATTTACCCGTATGGAATAAGGCAATAATTCAACAGCCCATTCCCTGGTGAGTGCATTAACCGCTCCCTTGGAAGCAGCATAACCCGATGTATTGCCCTGCCCTGTAACCGATACTTTAGACCCAATGTTTACGATATTGCCTTTTGTTTTTTTCAGGTAAGGCACTGCAAAATGAGCCAGGTTATAATAATGACTGAGATTTTTTTGAAGGGATTGGAAGAATTTTTCAGGCGATCCTTTTTCAAGTCCCACGCCATCGTTTATACCCGCATTATTAATTAAACCGTCAATCCGTCCGTATTTTTCAACAGCAAAATCAATCACTTCACTACAGGTTTCCGGAGCAGCGAGTTCTGCAGTAAAATAGCTGGCTTTCCCACCGGCTTTTATTATTTCATCTGCAATGGCCTGGTTATCTGTTTTATTTCTTCCTGCAATTACTACTATGCCTCCTTCTGCTGCAATGGTTTTGCTGATAGCGGCGCCAATGCCTTTAGCGCCACCTGTAACGATAAAAACTTTATTGCCAAGGTTCAGGTTCATATTGTGTATTTAAAATAAAAAAAGATTTTCAGCATCAGAGAGGCGAATGCCGCTGCCATACTCTTAGCTTAAGACAATCAGAGGTTGTAAAATTGTATGGCATTTAGTCCAAACACTTTCTCCCGTTCTTCTTCCTCATAGTTTTCCATATATTTCTCCAGCAAACTTTTCCATTGCACATACATACCCGAAACTAAAATAACCGGCCAATCGCTGCCGTACATTAGCCTGCCGGTACCAAAAGCTTCAAATACCACATCAAGATAAGGATAAAAATCGCCGGCGCTCCACTCTTTCCAGGCGGCTTCGGTAAATAATCCGGATAATTTACAATACACGTTAGGATGACTGGCAATTTCCTTCATCCCTTTAGCCCAATCATCAATGGCTTTATGCTTAATATCTGGTTTGGCACAATGATCAATAACCAGCTTCTGACCGGGAAACAACGACACAAACTCCATCGCAGGCTGCAACTGGTGGTGATAGATCAACACATCATACGTATAATTAAAAGCCTTTAATGCTTTGACACCACGCTGAAAATCCTTTTGCAGCAAAAAATCGTTGGGCTCACCCTGCACAATATGCCGGTAACCTTTTACAGCAGTATATTCCGAAAAATGCTGTAATCTTTCTTCCACGTTATCAGCCCGCAGATCTATCCATCCCACTACCCCTTTTATAAAAGGATGCGTTTTGGCCAATTCGCACAAAAAACGGGTTTCTACTTCCGACTGATCAGCCTGCACAGCTACACATCCGTCTACATCATTCCGCTTTAAAGTAGATTCTAATGTTTGGGGAATATAATCCTGCTGTAATACTTTCATATTATCCATCCAGGCATCCCGCTTCCTGTCGTATTTCCAAAAATGAACGTGTGTGTCTATGCAAGTCATAAAGTAGTAAGTGATTAGTGGTAAGTGATACCAAACAAGCCTGAACAAATTTATTTTACTTCAATTTTACTTTGTACGGATTTAGTTAACCCTACAATAATTTTCGTTACTTCTTCACAAAAGAATAGCAAATCATTCTTTTTTGACACTTCAATATGCTTTAATCGCTCTGCTAAATAACACATAGACTTTACTTCATTACTGGAATTTCCGGCTATTCCCAAAAAACACATAAATTCTCTTTTATGTTATAGCATCACAATGTACACCCTCACTTACCTCTTACCCTCTTACCTCTTACCTCTATTTGATATACCCCCAAAACTGTTCTGCCAAAAACCTGTTGCCATCATCGTTCATATGCACGCCATCTGTAGTAAAAATGCCTGAATTTTTATCTTCAGGATTATGCTTATTGATGTAGTCAATAATATTTTTATGCAGGTCTATAAGCTCAACATTTTTATTTTTAGCGATCCTGCGTACAATCTCTGCATATTTATTCAGGTCGCCGTCCAGTTCATTAACAAAGCCTTTTTTTTCACCAACCACCGTAGGCGTGCAAATCACTACTTTGGCGCCTGCCGCCTGTATTTTTTCAATGATCCGGTTGTAAAATTTCTCAAACTTGTCCGGATCTGTTCCTGTTCCAAAACTTCTTTTATGCCATACATCATTTATCCCCACATATATAAAAACCAGGTCGGGTTTTTTAGACAATACATCCTCCTCCAGCCTTAAATAAAGATCATACACTTTATTGCCGCCAATGCCGGCACCCACCAGGTCAAAAGCCTTATCCCTGCCGTTTTTTACCAGCATTTGCTGTAACAAGGTAATATAGCCATTGGGCGCTACGCCTGCCTGAGTAATGGAATCACCGAAAAAGATAACTTTCTTTTTTTGCATAGTAAACGCAGATAAAGAAACTACAGCAAAAATAAAGGAGGAGTATAACAGTAAGCGTTTCATACAATTGTTATTAAAATATATACGACATTCTTCTTATTGTAATTCAAATATCTTTTCCATCATAACCCATTTTTCACCGGGTTTTGCCCAGGGCAGCGCCTGCTGAAAGGTCCACATAAAATTTTCCCACTCCTGTACCCTGGGGTTGCCCGCATCAGACGCGTTTTTTTGCTCAAAGGAAAAATCATTATTCACTTCCATTATCATGAACAGCCTGTTTCCGGTAAGGTAAATATCCATACCCGTAATGCCATCGGCCTTTATCCTTTCACGGATATCCGGCCATATATCCTGGTGTATCTTTTTATATTCAGCTATAACAGCAGGATCGTCTTTCAGGTCCACCGCCAGGCAAAATCGTTTCATGATTTTCAATTTAGCTCTTCCGTTAAATTATTTCTTCCAGCTTATCAATGTTTGTTTGGCCTGTCCCAAACCATCAATGCCCAGTTCCACCACATCACCGGCTTTCAGGTAAACAGGCGCCGGCTTTTGTCCTAACCCCACACCAGCGGGCGTACCTGTTGTAATAATATCACCGGGCAGCAAGGTCATAAATTCGCTGAGGTAAGCGATCAAATAAGGTATTTTGAAAATGAGGTTTTTACTATTGCCATCCTGCATGGTTTTACCGTTAACAGTAAGCCATAACCGAAGATTATTAATGTCTTTAACTTCATCGGGTGTTACCAGCCAGGGGCCGATAGGAGCAAATGTATCACAGCTTTTTCCTTTCACCCATTGTCCGCTTCTTTCCAATTGAAAGGCTCTTTCACTGTAATCATTATGGAGCATGTATCCCGCCACATAATCCATAGCATCTTTTTCTTCTACGTAAGAAGCTTTTTTACCTATCACAACGGCCAGTTCTACTTCCCAATCGGTTTTAATACTGTTTCGCGGAATAACCACGTTGTCATTTGGACCGGAAATAGCAGATGTGGCTTTAAAAAATATGATGGGCTCCACTGGCAATTGCATATTACTTTCTGCTGCATGGTCAGAATAATTAAGTCCTATGCAAATGAGTTTGGAAGGGCGCTTCAATGGCGCGCCCAATCTTTCACTATCAGGCACTACAGGGCAGGATGACTGGTTTGTTTTCAACCATTCTTTTAAACGGTTTATTCCTTCTGTATTGAAAAAATCTTCCGTATAATCTTCTCCAAAAGCAGAAACATCAATGCGTTTTTCATTTTCCAGCTCTATTCCGGGCTTTTCTTCTCCGGCCTTTCCAAATCGAATTAATTTCATATAGATTATCAATTTTTTGCGTGGACTAAACTACTCCCATTTTTAATGTGAGCCAAACCATTTTTTGTGCAAACGATTGAAAAGCTAACGGGCATTAGGATTTGAATTAATTTTAGGTCTTTGTAATATCAGCGAATATGAACAATAAACCAAACAATAAGATTCGTATCGTAACGTCAGCAAGCTTATTCGATGGTCATGATGCAGCCATAAATATCATGCGCCGGATACTGCAGAGCAAAGGCGCTGAAGTTATTCACCTCGGCCACGACCGGTCGGCACACGAAATTGTGGAATGTGCCATTGAAGAAGATGTGCAGGGCATTGCCCTTACCAGTTACCAGGGCGGGCACATAGAGTTCTTTAAATACATTAAAGATCTGCTTGATGAAAGCGGATGCGGTCATATTAAAATTTTTGGAGGCGGTGGCGGCACTATCCTGCCACAGGAAGCAGAGCAACTACATCAGTATGGCATTACAAAAATATATAGTCCTGACGATGGCCGAAAAATGGGACTGGAAGGCATGATAGAGGAGGTCATCCGGCATTGCAGTTTTTCACTCACGGCAGCGTCTGAAAGCTGGACTGATGCATTGCCTTTAGGAGAGAAGAAGGATATCAGAAAAATTGCCAGGGCTATTACCCTTGCGGAAAAAGGGGAAAGCTATTCAACTATTTTAGCGCATATGAAAGGTTCGGACCGGACTGATATTCCGGTTATTGGTATCACGGGAACGGGTGGCGCCGGAAAATCATCTGTAACCGATGAAATTGTACGCCGTTACCTGGGTGCTTTTACTGATAAAACCATTGCTGTTATTTCGGTTGACCCGAGCAAGAAAAAAACAGGCGGCGCTTTGCTTGGAGACAGGATAAGAATGAATTCCATTTCGGGACCACGCGTTTATATGCGTTCGCTGGCTACCCGCGAAGACAATACAGCCATAAGTAAGGTGGCAAAAGATGCGATAGCCATTTGCAAAGCAGCAGGATATGACTGCATTATTCTTGAAACAGCGGGCGTAGGCCAAAGTGACATGAGCATTGTAGATTATTGCGACTTAAGTGTATATATAATGACCCCTGAATACGGAGCGGCTTCCCAACTGGAAAAAATTAACATGCTGGATTACGCGGACATTATTGCTATTAACAAATTTGATAAAGCAGGGGCAGAAGATGCATTAAATGACGTAAGAAAACAATACAGGCGCAATCACCTGTTGTTTACAGCCGCTAATGATGAATTGCCGGTAACAGGGATATGTGCCAATACATTTAATGACAAAAGAGTGAATCATTTCTTTGGCTTACTGCTTCAAAAATTAAAAGAGAAAACAGGGGTGTTATGGGACGATGCTTTACCAAACAGTTCCCACGCTGAAGACGGAAGACAGGATGCAATTGTTATACCACCAAGGCGTGTTCGTTATCTCAGCGAGATCAGCGACAGTGTGCGTGCTTACAATGCCCGGGTAAATGAACAAAGCGATATTGCGTCACAACTCTACCAGCTAAATGGTGCAATTCAAATATTAAAAACACTACCTGAAATGAAATAAAGAAATTCCTACGCAAAAACAAGCACCTCAAAAAATAACAATAACTCATGCAATCCATATTACAAAAACAATACGAGGCACTCGAAAAAAAACTAAGTCCCGAAGTAAAAGAACTCATGGGCAAATGGAAAGAACTGAAAAATAAATACGAGGCAGATTTTTTTGAATATACTGTACGCGGTAAAGTCATTAAACAGCAAATCAATACCGTGTCTTTAAGCGGCACAAAAATTCCAAAAGTTGTTTTGCCTGCTTATAAAGACTGGGGAGATATTGTACAATGGCAAATGCAGGAGAACGTACCAGGTGAATTTCCCTATACCGCCGGGGTGTTTGAACTGAAACGGCAGGGAGAAGACCCAACAAGGATGTTTGCAGGCGAAGGCGGACCCGAACGTACCAACAAACGTTTTCATTATGTTTCTGCCGATCAGCCGGCAAAAAGGCTTTCCACCGCTTTTGACAGTGTTACATTGTATGGACAGGATCCTGCATACCGTCCCGATATTTACGGTAAAATTGGGAATGCCGGGGTTAGCATTGCAACGGTGGATGATGCTAAAAAACTATACAGCGGGTTTGATCTGTGCGATCCTTCCACCTCTGTAAGTATGACCATTAACGGCCCGGCACCGGTGATACTTGCATTTTTTATGAATGCAGCTATTGATCAGCAATGCGAAAAGTGGATAGAAGAAAACAAATTGTGGCATGAAGTAGAAAAGATACGAAAAAAGAAATATGAACATCAGCCTCCGCCTGTGTATTATAATCCTTCTTCTCCCGAAAGGCTACCGGATGGCAATAAGGGGCTGGGATTAAAATTATTGGGTTTGAGTGGTGATGAAGTATTGCCACGCGATGTGTATGAAAAAATTAAGGCCGAAGCATTGCAACAGGTACGTGGCACAGTGCAGGCAGATATACTAAAGGAAGACCAGGCGCAAAATACCTGCATTTTTTCTACAGAATTTGCATTAAAACTGATGGGTGACGTGCAGGCATTTTTTATTGAAAATAAAGTACGCAATTTCTACAGTGTAAGCATCAGCGGGTACCATATTGCAGAAGCGGGAGCCAATCCCGTTACCCAACTGGCATTTACCCTCGCCAACGGTTTTACCTATGTAGAGTACTACCTGAGCCGCGGCATGCATATTGATGATTTCGCTCCTAACCTTTCATTTTTCTTTAGTAACGGCATGGATCCTGAATACAGTGTGATAGGCAGGGTGGCAAGAAGGATATGGGCTAAAGCCATAAAATATATTTACCATGGCAATGAACGCTCCCAAAAATTAAAATATCATATTCAAACCAGCGGCCGCAGCCTTCATGCTCAGGAAATTGATTTTAATGATATACGCACTACACTACAGGCTTTATATGCTATTTATGACAACTGCAATTCATTACATACAAACGCATATGATGAGGCCATTACCACGCCTACTGAAGAAAGTGTGCGGAGAGCCATGGCCATACAGTTGATTATTAACCGCGAACTGGGCTCGGCAAAAACAGAAAACTTCATACAGGGAAGTTTTGCTGTTGAAGCATTAACCGATCTTGTAGAAGAGGCCATACTTGCGGAATTTGACCGCATTTCCGACAGGGGCGGTGTACTCGGCGCCATGGAAAGAATGTACCAGCGCAATAAAATTCAGGAAGAAAGTTTGCATTACGAAAGCCTCAAGCATTCCGGGGAGCTTCCTGTTGTAGGCGTAAATACTTTTTTAAATAAAAAGGGAAGCCCAACCCTGGTGCCTGATGAAGTGATCCGCAGTACTACGGAAGAAAAAGAACAGCAGATCGAAAATATGAAAGCATTCCAGAAACGAAATGAAGAGAAGTCAGCCGAAAAATTAGATGCGCTTAAGACAGCCGCAGGCAATAATGAAAACCTGTTTGAGGTACTGATGGATACGGTTAAATATTGCAGTCTCGGGCAAATTACCCACGCCCTGTTCGAAGTGGGCGGTCAATACAGGAGAAATATGTAGTTGTACAACTCTATTTTAAAACATCAAAAGTTGATCTGACCACTGGCCGAAAGCCCATGTAAATAAAAAATGTAAATAATTGATTATCAAAATAATATATACCTATCATGCCCAAAACCTTCCACTTTTAGACAATTCCAAATTTTATCCTGAGTCTCAATTGCACCCCTCCTTCCTAAGTGCCTGTAAATTGTTTTTGATTTTGTTTTCTTCTGTTCCTAATATTTCAGAAAAGCATCGTACAGCACCTGCATATAAGCCTTGCCGGTAGTAAGCAGGCTGTCGGAATGAAAGCTGGTGATTTCTTCCGAAGGATACATCAGCCTTTTGGCGCGGTTATCAAATATCAAAGTATCTTTCGCAGATAACCATGCAAATCCATCATCGAAGGTATAGAAAGCAAATGCGTTGCGGCCGGGGTTGAACAAATCATTTCCCCATTTAAAAGTAGTATCCTTTATTTGCAATTGTTTAAGAAGGGTAGGCGCAATGTCGGTTTGCGATCCTATGCCGGCAATTTTCTTTCCCCGATACGCTTCTTTTAATACCTCTCCAAAAAAAAGAAGGGGGATGTGATAACGCGCGGGTTCATTAAATCTCCTGTCGCGCGGGAGATGGTGGCCATGATCGGCCGCTAAAACGAACAGGGTATTTTTATACCACGCTGTTTTTTTTACCGCTTCAAAAAAAGCTCCCAGCGACCGGTCGGTAAAATAACATGCATTTTTAAATTGCTCGTTCTGGCTATTGCCCTCAAAAACAGTTGGCATAGGCACTGTGAAAGGCTCATGACTGCTTGAAGTAATGACGTAAGAAAAAAATGGCTCTGCCGGGTGCTGCATTTCCTTTACATATTTATCAAATAAACTCTTATCATCAGCACCCCATTTATTAAATAAGCCTGCATCAGAAAAATCCTTCAATCCTACAATACGGTCAAAACCCGCACGGTATGCAATCGTATTAAAACGCCCGAAACCCAGTTCGCCGCCGTAATAGAATGCATTATGATAATTTTCATTTTTTAGTGCCAGGGAAAAAAACGGCAAATGCTCAATTTTTTCGGGCTGATTGACAATGTTGGTTTGAGGTTGTGCCGGAAACCCACTCAGCATGGCTATAATGCCCTGGTCTGTACGCACCCCGCTTGCGTATATATCTGTAAATAAAATGCCTTCTTTGATCAGCTTACTCATATTGGGCGCCACACCACTGTCGCCGCCAAGTTCTGCAATAACATCGGCAGTAAAACTTTCTAACTGAATAAAAACAATGTTGGGTCTTTGCTGTGTTAATACAAACAGGGTTGAATCTTTGCTGTTCGTTCTGTATAAATGGCTAACCAGTTCAGTGGCTTCAGCATCTGGCAAATAGGCGTATATATTCTTTTGACCGCTATGGCGGTTCTTTAAAAAACTGCTGCTCAGATGCCAGGCCGTATTTACGGCTGCATGATTGGCGACAGGAAAAGAGCTGAAATAAGCCGTGCTTTCATTAATGGGTATTTGCTGCCATCCACCACGGATGGTTAAAAAAATGAGCCCTGCAACAGTGATTAGCTGAGCGGTATATGAAACTTTTTCATTGTTTATTAATTTGGCCGTGGGTATGCTCATCCGCGAAAGCAACAGCCTGTACAAGAATCCTGCAATAATAATTTCAGCCAGCATAATAATGAACAACAAAACCAATGGTGAAGATTTACTGGTTTCAATGGCTTCGGCCGGATGAGCAAGCATTGAAATAGCACGGTAGTTTAATTTTACACCCCAGTTTTCATAAATACCCAGGTCGCCGCCCGAAATGAGTATGGTTACCACAAGCAATACCCATGTGTATATTTTTAATGCCTTTTTAAAAAATGAAGCTTTTATAAGCTGCTGAACAATAAACAACAGCAGTGGTATAACAGCAAAATAGCCTGCCATGGAAAGATCAAGCCATAAACCATATACAAAGCTCTGTAATAAGCGGGTTGACCCGGCTGAAGAAAAACTGCTGTAATAGTATAGAACAAATACAAGGCGTTGCACAAAAAAAACAAGTACCCAAAAAAGGTAGTACCTCAGGAAAAATACAAATGGCGCCGTTTTTCGCCAGTTCAATAAAGGGCTATTCATGAATTCCTGCAATTCTTAACTTAAATTAAATATAAGCTTTGCAAATTAAGTGTTATTATGGATTTCTCCGGCTATTGTACGCACCGCATCGCACATGAATATAATTTCTTCTGGAACAATCCATTATACACCCAAATCACAAAAGCAAACCTGCTTACCCGCAGGCAGGACTGTCCATCCCTTACGGATAAACCTCAAACTCAAAATCCGGTAGAGGCTATCAGCTAAGAGCAGTAGAGGAAGAATATACATACTACCCCTGACTGCTGATACCTGATTCTACCCGTAAGCAAATTCATCAACCGTAAACCTTTGTATATCTTTGCGCCAATGCAACCGGCAAAAAAACAAAATATTCGTGATTTAGACCTGGAGGAAATACAGCAATATTTCGAAAAAGCAGGTGATAAAAAATTCAGGGCCAACCAGGTATATGAATGGCTATGGCAAAAACACGCCCATAGCTTTGAGGAGATGACCAACTTAAGTAAACCATTGAGAACCAGGCTAAGTGAAGATTTCAGTTTACCGGCTTTAACGATAGACGCTTCCCAGTTTTCGGCAGATGGCACCATTAAAAGCCGGTTTAAGACGGTTGACGGACACCTGGTGGAAGGCGTTCTTATTCCTACGGAATCAAGACAAACCGCCTGCGTATCTTCCCAGATCGGTTGTAGCCTGAGCTGCAAGTTTTGCGCTACAGGTTATATGGACAGAAAACGCAATCTGAACTTTGATGAGATTTATGATGAAGTGGTATTGATCCATCAGCAGGCGGAAAAAACATATCAAAAGAAACTGAGCAATATTGTTTTTATGGGTATGGGAGAGCCGCTGCTCAATTATAAAAACGTATTAAAAGCTATTGAACGCATTTCATCGCCCGATGGACTGGGAATGAGCCCCAGACGCATTACCGTTTCTACCGCAGGCGTAGCAAAAATGATCAAGCAACTGGGAGATGATGAGGTAAAGTTCAAACTGGCGCTTTCGTTACACGCAGCCAATGACAAAAAAAGGCACGAGATCATGCCTATCAACGATACCAATAATATTAAATCGCTGATAGATGCTTTGAACTATTTTTATAAGCAAACGCACAATGAAATTACACTGGAATATATTCTCTTTAAGGATTTTAATGATTCGCTGCAGGATGCAGATGAACTGGTAAAAGTATACCGGCAGATCCCGGCGGATTTAGTAAACATCATTGAATATAATCCTATAGACCTCGCCAGTTTTTCAAAACCCGATGAAGCTACTACTGAAAACTTTATGCAATACCTTGAAAAGAACAGGGTGAATGCAAGATTAAGAAGGAGCAGGGGAAAAGATATTGACGCCGCCTGCGGACAATTAGCCAACAAAGAAAAACATTGATCTTTCACAACCATTACTGTATTGTACAGTAAACTTTTTAACATGAGCAGAAAACCATTCGATAAATTCATTAACAAAGTAGAGAGCGGCGCAAAGAAAAAAGAAAGAATACGCCAGGAAAAAAAGAAGATCAGGGCGGAGAAGAATGCATATTTTGATGAGCAAAAAAAATTGGCGCGGGAAAGAAGAGCGGGGAATAAGTTCCAGGATACAAGTTCCAGGTTTCAGGGTGCGGCAGGCAAGGTGCAGGGCAGAGGGGCAAAGACAGAGGAGAGGGGGCAGGGAACAGAGGGCAGAGGACAGACGACAGAGGACAGACGACAGAGGGCAGGAGGGCCGGGAAGAAGTTCCGGTAAACAGCATTCCGCTGATAAAAGAGACAATAAAGGGTACAGGGCACAGGGTAGAGAGGAAAAGACAGAGGAGAGAGGGCAGAGGATAGAGGAGAGAGGACAGAGGGCAGGAGGGCCGGGAAGAAGTTCCGGTAAACAGCATTCCGCTGATAAAAGAGACAATAAAGGGTACAGGGCACAGGGTAGAGAGGAAAAGGCAGAGGAGAGAAAAGAGAGGACAGAGAACAGGGGGCAGAGGACAGGAGGGCCGGGAAGAAGTTCCGGGAGGCAAGACACAAGGCATAAGCCGGATGTGAAAAAAGAAATAGTACATAAAAACAATAGCAGCCAACGCGATAATACTAACCCGGCAAAGATTTTAAACAAAAGAACGGCTCAGCCAACACAGAAACCAATACCCGGTAAACCATCTTCAGCCAATGGCGATCCGGCTAAAGATCAAATGCCCTTAAACAAATTTATCGCATGGAGCGGAGTTTGTGGCAGGCGTGAAGCGGCCGATCTGATTAAAGCCGGCAAAGTGATCGTAAACAACCAGGTTATTAAGGAGCCGCCTTTCAGGGTAAATCAAAGTGATAGCATAAAAGTAAATGGCAAAAAAATAACCATACAAAAAAACCTGGTCTACATCCTGCTTAATAAACCCAAGGATTATATTACCACCACCGATGATCCCGAAGGACGTAAAACGGTAATGGACCTGGTTAAACGGGCAACTACGGAAAGAGTATTCCCGGTAGGACGGTTAGACAGGAACACAACAGGTGTATTATTGCTTACCAATGACGGAGAGCTGGCACAACGCCTTACCCATCCCAAATATGAAGTAAAGAAAATTTATGAAGTTCGGGTAGACAAACCCGTTACCAAGCAGCAATTGGATAAAATTGCCAGTGGTATTACGCTGGAAGACGGATTTATTCAGCCGGACGCCATAGCTTACGCCGACTCAAAAGACAAAAGCATTGTGGGCATAGAAATTCACAGCGGACGAAACAGGATTGTAAGACGCATTTTTGAACACCTGGGATTTAAAGTAAAAAATCTTGACAGGGTGATGTATGGCATCTTTACCAAAAAAAATGTAGACAGGGGTAAATGGCGCCTGCTCACGGAAAAAGAAATCCGTTTATTGAAACACCTGAATACTTCTTTCGCTAACAAAAAATCTTCCTGATACTATCGTGCAAAAACTAAAACCGGAAATCATTTTCGAAAACGATGCTTTTGTGGCGATTAACAAACCGTCTGGCTTATTGTCGGTACCCGACAGGGAGGGAAAAGAAATCGCTCTAAAGCAATTATTGCAACAGCAATACGGACAAATATGGACAGTGCACCGCTTAGATAAAGATACCAGCGGCGTCATTGTATTTGCAAAAGATGAGATCACCCATAAGTTTTTATCAAAGCTGTTTGAAGGAAGGGAAGTAGAAAAATACTATACGGGCCTGGTACATGGTGTTCCTTCCGCGGAAAATGGTTCAGTTGATGCAGCCATCATGGAGCACCCTGTAAAAAGGGGGCTGATGGTAATCAATAAAAAAGGCAAATCTGCGCTTACAGATTTCACACAATTAGAAAGTTTTGGCAAATTTTCGCTGATGCAGTTTCGCATACATACCGGCCGCACGCACCAGATACGGGTGCACATGAAACATATCGGCCACCCCATAGTGTGTGATCCTTTGTATGGGAATGGTGAGCCTATAATGTTGTCATCCATCAAGAAGAAATTCAATCTTTCAAAAAAAGAAGAAGAGGAAAAACCATTGTTTAACCGGCTTGCATTGCATGCGGAAAGATTACAATTCACCGATGCCAAAAAACAAAAGCATAATATAGAAGCCCCACTCCCCAAAGATATGCGGGCCTTTTTACAGCAATTGAGAAAATGGAAAAGCTGAATGCTCCGCCTGTTGCCCCTTCTTCCCGGCTTGCTGTTCAATTTGCATGAACAGCACCCCGATCTTTTACATTCCGGGACATTTTGTGTATTGATGAATTTCCACTTTTAGTAAACAGGCATCCCCGTATAAATGGTAATGTTGCTATTGATAGCAGTAAATAGTAACCGTTAATAAAAATTAATTCATCATGGATAACAAATCAGAAGCCGGAGCGCTGGATGTGCGGGTGCTTATTCCTATTGAAAGACATAAAACATTAATACAACGCTTCAGGGAACTGCCTGTTGACGATAGCTTTATCTTTATCAACGATCATGATCCTCTTCCACTCTATTATGAATTCCGCTCCATTTACGGAGATGTGGTAGGCTGGGAATACCTCAACCGGGGTGGAAGAGAATGGAAGGTGAAAGTTACCCGTACGGAAGCTTCGCAGGGCAGGACATTTACGGATATATCTACCCTGCTCGATCTTCGGAAAGCTCATGAAGGGGAGTGGAAACAAATTGTATTCCATCGCTATGGCATGATGGAGCAGGGCGATACGATGGAGATCATCGCTGAGAAAGACCCTAAAGACATTCATGGAATTTTCGTTAATAAGTTTGAAGGAAAGCATTCCTGGATCTACAAAAAGCAGGAACCCGGTGAATACGTTGTGCACATTACAAAAAAAGTGAAGAGTGGTCTGGGAGAAGATGGTTTCTCGGTAGTCAATGAGTTTGACATCCGGCCCTTTCCACCAACAGAACGTCATGAAATGTTTTATAAAGCCTTTGCCGATATACAACCGGGGGAAGCTTTTGAATTCATCAACGACCATGATCCGAAACCGCTTTATTACCAGATGGAAGCAGAAAGCAAGGAACCTTTTAAATGGGAATACCTTCAGAAGGGACCCGAAGAATGGAAGGTGCGAGTGATCAAAACAAAAGGATAGCTGCTTGCCGCCGGCAGGTTGGTTTCTTGTAATTTGCTATCTGGTGCTTTGTATTTGCTTCGGATTTCGGACTTCCGGCTTCGGATTTACTTTATTTGTCATTGACAGTGCAGCACACGCCACCCTATTCGTCATTGAGCAGACCCCTTCGCCTGCCTGCCGGCAAGCTGCCTCAGGGTGACAAGCGCTAGTGCGTGGTTGAGCTATAGTACCAAAGCTGAAACATTATTCCCCTGCCTGTCATGCTGAGGAACGAAGCATCTAAGAAATGATCATCTGTGCAGCGCATGCTACTCCATTCGCCACTGAGCAGACCCTTCACTGCCTCAGGGTGACAAGCAGTGGGTTGTTTAATTAGTTTTGTTGTAAATGCTCGATACGGTTACTACCGACCTGCGGATAGTACTATGATGCTGAAGAATGAAGCATTTGTATCCACCTCGTGGACAGACTTTATTTCTCTTTTGTTTTTTGTCACTTTTTTTGCGGAAAAAAAGTAACCAAAAAAGCCCCGCCCGAACGACGTTCAGTCGGACGGGCGCCGGAAAACCCAGCCTGCCGGCTGGCAGGGGATACCCCTCGTTTTCCGGGAGGAGCCCTGATGGAACTTTTGTGCTGCTGTGATTTCAACTTCATTTCGCTGCTGCTTTCTCATTTTTCAATAGTCCGCACCATCGCTATTATATTTGAGCATTGAAATTGCGTTTCGTTTCGGATGTTGGATTTGAAATTTTAAATTTATCCGCCCCGGCGGACAGGCCTGCCTGCCGGTAGGCAAGTTTGTTTCTTGTAATTTGCTATTCGGTGCTTTGTATGGCTTCGGATTTATTTTATCTGCCATTGGCACGAAGCTCGCCTGCCTGCAGGGAAGCATCTGTGCAACATATCCGAAATACTAAGCGCTGCAGGTTACGCAACCTTCTTCCATACTGCACGACTGCCCCGCTGTTTCGCTTTCGTCAATCATTTGCGTGCCTGCCGCATTTACCAATGGCTCAGCCATTTTGCCTCCCTGTTTCTCTACCGTAAACTGCACGGCCTGCGAAGCAGCCTTGGTACGCAAATAATACATGCCTGTTTTTAATCCTTTTTTCCATGCATAAAAATGCATTGAGGTAAGCTTGCCGGCATTGGGGTTGTCAACAAATAGATTAAGCGATTGCGACTGGCAGATATAAGCGCCTCTTTCGGCCGCCATATCAATAATAGTACGTTGTTTGATTTCCCAAACGGTTTTATATATTTCCCTGATATGACCCGGTATTTCTTCAATTTTTTGAACAGAGCCATTGTGTATCATGATCTTGTTCTTCATATCATCGTTCCACAAATTCAGCTCTACCAGGTCTTTCAGCAAATGTTTATTTACCACCACAAACTCCCCGCTCAAAACACGGCGTACATAAATATTAGAGGTATATGGCTCAAAGCATTCGTTATTTCCCAGTATCTGCGATGTAGATGCGGTAGGCATTGGCGCTACCAGCAAAGAATTCCTAACTCCATGTGTTATTACTTCATCTTTAAGCCGGTACCAATCCCAGCGCATCGTAGGTTCTACACCCCACATGTCAAATTGAAATACTCCTTTTGATACAGGAGAGCCGGCAAAAGTTTCATAGGGACCCTGTAGTTTAGCCAGGTCTTTACTGGCAGTCATAGCTGCGAAATAAATGGTTTCAAAAATTTCAGCGTTCAGCTTCCGGGCTTCTTCACTTTCAAACGGGAGGCGTAATAAAATAAATGTATCGGCCAGTCCCTGTACGCCCAGTCCTACGGGGCGATGCCTCATATTTGAATTCCTGGCCTCTTCCACAGGATAATAATTATGATCTATGATCTTGTTCAGGTTTTTGGTTACCTCGTAAGTAACCTCATACAGTTTGTCGTGATCAAATACGCCGTTGTTTACGAATCGTGGTAAAGCAAGGGAGGCCAGATTACATACCGCTATTTCGTCGGGAGAAGTGAACTCCATTATTTCGGTACAAAGATTGGAACTTTTAATAGTGCCCAGGTTTTGCTGGTTCGATTTCCGGTTAGCGGCATCCTTGTACAATAAGTAAGGCGTACCGGTTTCAATCTGTGCATCCAGTAAGGCAAACCACAGGTCCTGCGCCTTCACTGTTTTTCTCCCCCTTCCTTCTTTTTCATATTGTTCATACAGATTTTCAAAGGCTTCACCCCAGCATTCATGCAGGCCCGGCGCTTCATGCGGACAGAATAAACTCCAGTCTCCATTGGCTTCCACCCTTTTCATGAACAAATCCGGTATCCATAAGGCATAAAACAAATCTCTTGCCCGCATTTCTTCCTTGCCATGATTTTTCTTCAGATCTAAAAATTCAAATACATCTGCATGCCAGGGCTCAAGATAAATGGCGAATGCGCCTTTTCGTTTACCCCCGCCCTGGTCAACGTAACGGGCTGTATCATTAAACACACGAAGCATGGGAATAATGCCATTGCTGGTTCCGTTGGTGCCGCCAATATAGCTGCCCGTAGCGCGGATATCATGAATGGATAATCCTATGCCACCGGCACTTTGAGAAATCTTTGCCGTTTGCTTCAGCGTATCGTAAATGCCGTCTATACTGTCTTCCTTCATCGTTAATAAAAAGCAGGACGACATTTGCGGCTTTGGTGTTCCCGCATTAAAAAGCGTTGGCGTGGCATGCGTGAACCAGCGTTCGCTCATTAAATGATAGGTTTTGACAGCGCTTTCAATATCATCTTTGTGTATGCCAATAGCCACACGCATATACATATGCTGCGGACGTTCCACAACCTTGCCGTCTATGCGCAGCAGGTAAGACTTCTCCAGGGTTTTAAATCCGAAATAGTCAAATCCATAATCACGGTCATAAATAATAGTAGAATCAAGCAGTTCAGCATTGTCATGAATTACTTTCCAAACATCATCGGCGAGCAAGGGGGCCGCTTTACCGGCTTTTGCATCTTTGCAGGTATACAATAACTGCATGGTATGCGAAAAACTTTTGATGGTGTTTTTATGCAGGTTGCTTACCGCGATGCGACTGGCAAGCAATGCATAATCCGGGTGTTTTACCGTAAGTGAAGCGGCTGTTTCCGCAGCCAGGTTATCGAGCTCTGTGGTGGTAACGCCATCGTATAATCCTTCAATCACTTTTTTTGCTACATCAATTGAATTTACAAAGCGCCTGTCTAACCCGTAGCAGAGCTTTTCAATACGGGCGGTTATTTTATCAAATTTTACGGATTCTCTCTTTCCGTTTCGTTTTATTACCTGCATGGTGTGTGTTTTAATAAATTAATATTTCAATGTGAAAAGTGAAAAGACAGAGGGTGAAAGAGAAATACAGCTTCTACGTTCTTTCAACCATTTTGGTTAATAGTGCAAAACAGGAATTAAGAAGTGATCTCAATTCATTCAACGCATCCTTACTTAAATAATCAAGGTCTACCATTGCCTCGGCTGCCGCATCAATTTCAATTACTGATCCACAACTGATTTCCCAAAACCGTTTAGGTTCTGCTGCTGATCTTCCTGACGCACCTTCATTAATATTCAACTTAACTGAAAGCGCTGCCCGCCTGATCTGCTGAACAAGATTAAATTTTTCTTCCGGAGGAAGCTGTAATGTAATCCTGTAACAAACTTTCATTAACTGTCGGGAAATAGTATATACCTGCAGGTTCTTGTGACCAGGATTTAAAAATATAGGTTAGTATTTTGAGGTGAGGAAGTGATCGCATTAAAATTACAAAATACTTTTCGACGAAACCCTTCTCCCCTCTCACTTCTCACTTCTGATCTCTGACCTCTGATTTCTCCCTCTCACCTCTTACCCCTCCCCTCCTAAAAATCTTCTTCCAAACTAAAGGCCTGCGCCTCTTTGCCTGCGCCCAGCACACCGGATTTCTGGTAGTCTCCAACGCGTTTTTCAAAAAAGTTGGTTTTGCCTTCCAATGATATCATCTCCATAAAATCAAAAGGATTGGCAGCATTGAATATTTTATCATATCCCAGTTCCACCAGCCAGCGGTCGGCCACAAACTCAATGTATTGCTGCATGAGTTTTGCATTCATGCCAATAAGCGCAACAGGCAAAGCTTCTGTTATAAACTCTTTTTCTATTTCCACAGCATCTTTAATAATGCCATGCACATCCTCCTGCGATAATGTATTGCTGAGCATACTGTACAACTGGCAGGCGAATTCGCAATGCAGTCCTTCATCACGGCTTATCAATTCATTGCTGAAAGTAAGTCCCGGCATTAAACCCCTTTTCTTCAGCCAGAAGAGCGAACAAAAACTACCGCTGAAAAATATGCCTTCTACCGCGGCAAAGGCCACCAGTCGTTCAGCAAATGAACCGTTTTCAATCCAACGCAGCGCCCATTCCGCTTTACGTTTCACTGCCGGTATGGTTTCAATAGCATGAAATAAGCGGTCTTTCTCTACAGGATCTTTTATATACGTATCAATCAGCAGCGCATAGGTTTCCGAATGAATATTTTCCATCATGATCTGGAAGCCGTAAAAGCATCGGGCTTCCGGCAACTGCACTTCGCTCATGAAATTTACCGCAAGGTTTTCATTTACGATACCGTCGCTTGCAGCAAAAAAAGCCAGCACATGCGAAATAAAATGACGTTCGCCATCATTGAGGTTAGCCCAGTGCTGCAAGTCGCCACTGAGGTCAATTTCCTCTGCCGTCCAGAAACTGGCTTCATGTTTCTTATACATTTCCCACAGTTTGGGATAATTGATAGGCAGAATAACAAACCTGTCTTTGTTTTCTTTCAATAAGAGTTCTGTTTCCATGTAACATTCGTTTAAGAAATGAAAAATAAAATAATAGGACTAACGAAGACAAGGCAGGAGAAGACAAGATTACATATAGCGATAAAGATGCCTGACCCACCCTTGCTTTTCCTCCGAAAGCAAATAGTGAAACAATGCCGCCTGGCAGGTCTTCTGGCTTGGTTTACTGCTGAACACCTTCCCGTGGCGCCGGGGCGCCACAGTGGTATGAAGATTCAGCAAGTGAGAGGTGAGTAGTGAATAGTGAGTGAGAAATACACACCGACTTTTACCTACTGCCAACTCACAAACCTTACAGCTACGGGGATAGCACCGGATTTACACCGGCTTCCCTTTTAATCTGCTACAAAATAATTTTGTATTTGAACCAATGCGGACATCAAATATAGAAACGAAACAACCGCTCTACAGAAAGACTTATCAACAGGTGTGCAAAACCATCAGGCCCGCAGGAGGAACGCCGGCAGAAGCCATCTAACAAAACTTTGAGGAATCATCTTACTGTATTCTTTTACGGTAGCCCTTGTTGGCAAAGTTTTTGTCTGGATTTGGGCCGGAAAAGAATTGACGCAATTTTAATTGGCATCCGGAACAGTAGAGAGCAGGCAAAAACAAACCCAAAATAGATCGAACAACTATGCGCACTATACTTTTTATACTCACATTTTTTATATGTGCCACAGGCATCGGGCAAAGTGACGCTCAAAAATTAATCATTACACCGCTCACCAAAGACTTTTACATCTATACCACATTTGGCGATCCCGGAAACGGGTCCCTGTATCCTGCCAACGGAATGTACCTGGTAACCAGCCAGTGCGCTGTTTTGTTTGACACACCCTGGGACACAACCCAGTTTCAGCCACTGCTCGACAGCATACAAACGAGGCACAATCAAAAAGTGATCATGTGCATTGCCACACATTTTCACAGCGACAGAACAGCCGGGCTGCATTATTACAAACAAAAGGGCATTAAAACGTATACGACAAAACATACGGACGACCTGCTGAAAGAAAAAAACGGGCCCAGGGCCGAGTTTTTAATTTATGGGGATACCACTTTTAATGTTGGGCGATACGCTTTTGAAACATTTTATCCCGGCAAGGGACACAGCCCGGACAATATTGTACTCTGGTTCGGCAGGGACAGCATTTTATACGGCGGTTGTTTTATAAAGAGCATTGAAACCAACAGTCCGGGCAATTTGTCGGACGCCAACATTACCGAATGGATAAGATCCATAGAAAATGTTCAAAATACATTCGGAAACCCGGCTTTTACCATTACCGGGCACCAAAGCTGGGCAAGCAAAAAATCTTTATCCCATACCTTAAAGATTTTAAAAGAATACAAAAGCGCAAACAGCAAATAAGTCCGCTACAGCAGGGCTTGCACAGCCTGAACAAAAGGAGATCATCGCGAACTGAATATTTTACCTGTTAAAAAAATAGCCATGGTATAAAATTATGCCTATAGCATTATTCGATATGGGTAAAGGCTATACTTTATTTTCGAAAAGTGATTACAAAAACACCAGGCATGCGCATTACGCCATTGAAGTGGTATGCTGCACAGATGGCGCATTTCTATAAAATGTTCGGCATCTATCCTTTTTTTGTGCTGAAAACTTAGCAGGTTTATACAAGTTTCCCGTTTCCTGTTTATGGAATTTTGCTGCATCGTTTCAGGAAAGATTCAAAACTAACCCCTGTTGTATAAACCAGGTCATTTATGAATAACCATTGTTGCCGGGCAAAGTGTTCAACCACTTTGCCGGCGGGCAACATCCCGGGTGCGGAGATGGCTGTGTGCCCGGTATTTATTTATGTATAGAAGCCTTTCCATTTTATTGCACAGCCTGTAAAATAAACAAAGGCAAAGAAAAAGAAGATGACATAGGTAACCACCGAATGCGTTGAGAATACAGTATTATCCTGCAAAATAACGTACACCGCGAAGGAAACCAGCATCGCTGTGCTCAGCGTGGAAAGCATGAAATTGATTTTCCTGATATCTATAAGCGCTGAGAAGATTAGATATCCTGCGGATACCAGCGATGCAAATGATAAAATAAAAGCGGAAGGATCGCCTTTTACACCTGATCCGATTCCCATCAGTAAAATAAAAAACATAGGCAACGCCAACTTTTCGCCAACCACAAGAATACAAAAGAAGCTTATAGCAGTACCAATTTTAATAATGGATAAAACCGTATTTGACATGCGTTGCACTTTATATTATCCCCGAATTAAAGGTAGTCGTTTTGTTTGAACAGGATATTCACAGCCTTGCTATTGAACGTACGGCAAAGCCCAACGCCTGTATATTTTCCCTGCATGCTTTTGACCATCACCGCCCGCAGCGTGAAGGGAAATGCCTGCGGGATTTTTGTAAGAATAAAATAATCTCCTTACCTTGAAGGAGCATTGATCCATCATTCTACAAACAGCCTGAACCCGTATTTTCATCATTCAGCGTCTTTTTTATGTACCCGTATGCAACGCCTGTTGTGGGCTATGCAGCCGCATGACTGTGACTGAGATGGCGAAGCGCTGCCCGCTTATCCGCGTATAAGGGCGGCTTAGAAACGTTTAAAAACGGATAGGAGAAATTGTACTGGTGCTGTGACGTTTGAAAACTGCCCTTTTGGTAGAGCACTAATCAGGTTACCGGGTAAATTAAATTTAAAGTGATGACCAGGTAGGGGGAGGAAATATAAATGTTGTATGCAACCTATAGGACCACAGGTTTCTTTTCGTGGTGGGAACATTATACAGGAAAGTGTTTTGTTTTTGTAGGGTTGTTGGGGTTGACAACATGTAAGAAAAGATTAGGATTGACATTTTATGACAATAGGAGCAGTTAGAATTTTATCATTTTTAAAAAATAGCCAACTTTCAAATAATATTGATGTTGATATTGCTGTTGGCGTAAACCTGACCGTAAGTGAAGTAATACACTTTGCTTCAAACCTTGAGCAAGAGAAATACATTATAGATGTTAGCAATGAATATCAACAAAATTTAGGAGTAAAATCTTGGCTAATAACGAATGAAGGAATTATTAAATTAAAAGAAATCGAATCTATTCCCCAAAAAGAAAAACTTGATAAAATATCAAAATCAGATGGGACATTTATTTGCAGACCAGCAAACCAAGATATTACTCCAAAAGCTTTTGAAGTTAATCCCGTAGTAATGGTAGCGGGATTTGAAACACCAACTGAAAGGAGAATGCTTTGGATGATTGCCCATTACCCATATTTATTAAACTCTTTTTTCTTAGACGACTTGGGTAGAGATAGCTTAAAACTGAAACATTATATAAAGCAATCGGAAGATAACATAGCTTATTATATAACGATAAAAGGGCAACTTCATAGGCTGACAAGTCATCCACAATGGATTTTTATTCAGCTTTTATTAGCCGCATTTTTAGCATTGATTGTAGGGATTATTATAAAAAAATGGTAATAATAAAAGCGATAAATATCAAAATAATGCATGCCCATGTGGATAATCGTTTATTTCTCTCTATAACTTCATATCTGA
Organism: Agriterribacter humi; assembly: GCF_009192765.1. GTDB lineage: Bacteria > Bacteroidota > Bacteroidia > Chitinophagales > Chitinophagaceae > Agriterribacter > Agriterribacter humi. Next base: position 142,338 of record NZ_VOHQ01000009.1, read on the forward strand.
AGTTTTTGTATTTTGGCTAGACAAAGCGTAAATAATGATAGTACTTCAAGTATGCAGGTTGTGACAAAATGTTTTGTTGGACGAAAGGCTGCATACAACACGCTTGGCAAAAATGCGGGCAGGACGGAATACGTTCGTCGACTTTTGGTTCTTCGTTTTAGCTTTTGTTCCGGCGGAATGCAGTCGGCAAAAATTATAACTTGTACTTTAAGTAAATAATCAACTTCGGTAGCCCGGCAGGACGGATCGCTATTACCCGCACTTCGCCAACCTGTACCGTTATGTGTCACCCTATTGAACATCCTACACATATACAAACACCCATGACTTTGCCGACACGACCCCACGCTATTTTTAGCACATTGCAAGGCGCACAAACCTTGACACAAAGCAAATCCCGATTACAATCGGGACAAAGAGCTAAAAATGCCAACGCACAGCCCACCCACCCTGGCTGACGAATATCTATCATCATTTGTTCGACACACTTCAGCAATAAATCTTTATTCAGCACCCAAGCCCACCCACCACCCAGCGGACGGAATTCTTTTGAGCTGCATCTCAACCATCAACAAAATAACTACTGTAGACAGCCCAAAAGTTCAACACTATCCTTACTTTGACAAAGACCTATAATTCATCCATCCAATTGAGACACTTTTATATTTTAACTTGTATATTTGACAAAAAAGTCCAAAATAATTTGTCTAAATGAATAACGAAACATTTGGTGAATACATAAAAAAAGCAAGAGAGGCAATAAAACTGCCTCTCCGAAAGGTAGCTGCACATCTTGATATTGACACTTCAACATTGAGTAAGGTTGAACGAGGCGACAGACCGGCATCGCCAGACTACTTGCAACCTCTTGCAGAAATTTTAAAACTGGACATAAAAGAAGTTCAAACAAAATTTATCGCAGACAAAATCAGTAAAGACTTTGGAGGAATGGAACATTTAACAGAAGGATTAAAAGCAGCGGAAAAACAAATTAAAAAATCAAAAAAGTAGATGGCAACCAAATTCTTTACAAATAAAGACAACAATACATTAATAAGTAAGTTCGAAGGCATTTTCACAAATACCCAGGTTCATTATTTTGATGCGTTGGTAGGTTTTTTTAGAGCATCTGGCTATTTCAGAATAAGACCATTGTTAACCAATACATCAAAAATCAGAATACTTGTTGGAATTGATGTTGACCATTTGATAAGTGAAGCAGCAAGAAAAGGACTTGAATTTAATTTCAATACTGAAGTTACAAGGGAAGAATTTTTGGCAGAACTAAAAAACGATATACAGAGTGCATCATACCTTAGGAAGGTAGAAGAAGGGATTTTACAATTTGTAAATGACATTATTGAAAACAAAATTGAAATTAAAGCACATCCCAGCCAAAAGCTCCATTCTAAAATTTATATTTTCAGGCCTGAAAATTTCAACGAACATCATTCAGGCTCAGTAATTACAGGTTCAAGTAATCTTTCTGAATCAGGACTTGAAAGAAACTTCGAATTCAATGTTGAACTACGGGACTTTGATGATGTTGCCTATGCTTTAAAAACATTTAATGAATTATGGCTGGAAGCAATTGACATATTACCATCTTCAATTGCAGCCTTAAAAACAGAAACTTATTTGAATGAAGATTTTACACCGTTTGAAGTTTATATCAAATTCCTGATTGAATATTTTGGAAAAAGCATTGAGTACGACCCTGAATCTGTTTCTGATTTACCAAAGGGCTACAAAAAATTACATTATCAAATTGATGCAGTTAATGATGGCTACAATAAATTAATGCAACACAATGGGTTTGTTTTAGCAGATGTTGTGGGATTAGGCAAAACAATTATTGCAACTATCGTTGCAAAGAAGTTCTACTTCTCCAACGGTTACCGGACAAAAATATTGATTATTCATCCGCCAGCATTAAAGAACAACTGGGAGAGAACAATCAGAGATTTTGAAGTTCCAAACGTAACTTTTATAACCAACGGAAGTTTACATAAAATTACTCACCCTGAATACTATGATTTGATTATTGTTGATGAAGCCCATAAGTTCAGAAGTGATGAATCTGATATGTTCAACTTGCTGCAAAAGATTTGTAAAACACCAAGAAAAAACCCGGCGCCTGATGGCAGCAAAGAGAAACGGGTAATCTTAGTTACTGCAACACCTTTAAATAATCAGCCAGCAGATATAAGAAATCAATTATACCTTTTTCAAGATTCAAAAACATCAAGTTTAGAAATTGGAAATATTCAACATTTTTTTAGAAGGCTAATCGATGATTATGATAAACTTAAAAAGCAAAAAGATAAATCAATAATAGCCAAAGAGGTTAAACGTATATATGATATTATCCGTGTAAAAGTTTTAGAACCTATTATTGTTCGCAGAACAAGAACCGACATAAGAAATACTGAAGAATATTGGAACGATATAAAAGCTCAGGGTTATACGTTTCCAGATATTGAACCACCCAAACAAATTCTTTACCAAATGAATGAAGAGTTAAGTGATTTATATGATGAAACCCTGAACAAGTTAAAAGATACTAAAAATGGCCTTCGATATTTCCGCTATCAAGCCATTAAATATTTACCTGTAGAAATAAAGGAGAAATTTTTTAATAAAAATGCCGACATCATTTCTGATTCCTTGGCTAAAATAATGAAAACCCTTTTGGTAAAGCGTATTGACAGCAGCTTTGAAGCTTTTAAAATAAGTTTGAAGCGATATTATGACGCTAATACGGCAATGGTGAAGATGATTGAAAATGGCAGAATTTACATTGCCCCTAAATTAGGAGTAAGCGAATATATTCTTAACGATGATGAACAAGCATTACAAGACATCTTAGCTGAATCTGATGACCCGGATTTGATTCAGGCATTTTCTGTTGAAGAATTTGATAGCATATTTATTGAAGGTATCCATCACGACCAAAAAGTATTGGAAAAGCTGTTTACTAAATGGAAAGAAATAAAACAAGACCCGAAATATGATGAATTGGTTTACCGGATAAAAAAGGAATTGATGGATAAGTCTATTAACGACAACGGAAAACTAATTGTATTCAGTGAATCTAAAGAAACAACAGATTATTTAGCTAAACGGTTGAAGAAGGACAACTTCACAAGACTTATTTCAGTTGACAGTTCCAACCAAAAAGATTTAACCGATATCATAGAGGCAAATTTTGATGCTAATATAAAACTCGAAGATCAATTAAATGATATTGACATTATCATTACAACTGAAGTATTAGCTGAAGGTGTAAACTTACACCGTTCAAATATTATTTTGAATTATGATATTCCATGGAATGCAACACGACTGATGCAGCGTATTGGCCGTGTAAACCGTATCGGAACGCCATCTAAGAGAATTTATATTTATAACTTTTTCCCTACTTCTAAAACAGACAGTGAAATTGAATTGAATAAAAAGGCTTACATAAAATTGCAAGCATTTCATTCTGCATTAGGTGAAGACAGTCAAATTTATTCAGACGAAGAAGAATTTGGAACGTTCGGCCTTTTTGAAAAAGTGCCAGAGGAAGAAAGAGATGAAAGATTAGTCTTTTTGAATGAGTTAAGAAAATTCAGGGATGAGCAGCCTGAATCATATAAACGTATCAGAGATAAAATACCAAGAAGAGCAAGAACAGGCAGAAGTGACAAAAGCAGAAAAGACACTTCTTTGGTTTACATCAAAAATCAAAAAAGAGACAGCTTCTACTATATTGACAATGGTTTGAAGTTTGAAGAACTAACCTTTATTGAAGCTGCCAGGATATTTAAAGCACATATAACCGAAAAGCCGGTTAAACTTCATCATTCACACCACGACCAAATTGGCATTGCGTTACAAACGTTTCGTGAGGAAGAAAACTTGGCCGCGTTAGGTGACAAAGGCAAAGTAAAACTGGGGCCAAACGACCAACGAGCCTTAGATTTTATTCACCCACAAATAAATTTAGATTTTGTGAGCAATGATGAAAAAGAAATTTTAAATGCTGCTAAGTCTGCCATTATAAAAGGTAAGTTCCAAAAACTACCAAGAGAAATAAACAAACTGGCAAAGGAACGAAAAACACAAAGCGATGAAGCCAAGAAGAACCCGAATATTAAACCCATGAGTAATGTGGATGCGTTTCAGCGGCTAATTAAAATCTTAAAGGCCTACCCATTATTAGATGTATTGAGAGAAGATGAGCAAGAAGCAAAACCGAAAAAGATTGAAACCAAATACAATGCACCACAAATAATCATTTCAGAATCATTTGCAGGATAATGACAAAAGAAGAATTACACGATAAGCTAAGAGCAACTTACAAAAGGGATAACTGGAAACAGATTGTGAATGACATTTTCCCTAACCGTGAGTTTTTTGCTACCGAAGAATCTGTTGAAGTAACAACACAATCACAACGGGATTTAACGCAAAATATCATTCGGTTTGGTAACATTAAATTAGATGACGGCAATGCTTTGGCTTTATATGAAGTGGAACTAAAACCAAATGCTTCTAACGTTTCCCGAAATAGAGTTGGCTTACGTAATTTAATTACATCAGAAGTTATTCCCGGCATCGTTGACGGGGCATTAATTGTATATCACCAAAAAGAGCATGACGATTGGCGTTTTTCTTTTTATTCAAAATCTAAGTACTGGGATGATGAAGGCAATGAGATAAAAAAAGAAACACATCCCAAACGATATACTTATGTTTTAGGTGAGGGCGAAACCTGTGTAACACCGAGAGAACGTTTTTGGCATTTGGTAGAGAAAAGAACCCGAACGATTAAAGATGTGTTAGAAGCCTTCTCAGTTGAAAAAGTATCGAAAGAGTTTTTTGTAAAATACAAAAAACACTATCAAGCCTTTGTAGATGAATTAATGAAAGAAGATAACTTTCATGCCAGGGCTATTTTTGGAGCTGATGCAAAGCTGGCCCGGGATTTTACAAAGAAAATGCTTGGCCGGATAATTTTCCTGCAATTCCTGCAAAAGAAAGGCTGGCTGGATGTTGCCATTGATAAACAGTACGGTCAGGGAAACAAAAGCTTCGTAGCAGAATTTTTCTCAAACAACAATAATGATACCTTTTACACCACTTGTTTAGTTCCGCTTTTCTTTGAAACACTCAACAACCCGAAGAATGAAGTTTTTAAAGTAACCGGAACAAAGTTTCCTTACTTAAATGGAGGTTTGTTTGAAAGGGACGAAATTGAGAAAAAACCAAAAGCAGATTTTATTGTTTTTAGTAAAATGCTTTTTGAAAATCTATTTGCCTTTTTAGGAGAATACAATTTTACCATTGATGAAAGTACACCTGACGATTTAGATATTGGTATAGACCCGGAAATGCTGGGACATATTTTTGAAAACCTGCTGGAAGACAATAGAGAGAAAGGTGCATTCTATACACCTAAGCTCATTGTGCAGTATATGTGCCAGGAAGTGCTGATTCAGTATTTGGAATTACACCTGGGCAAAAATGCCGCTATTGAAAAATTCATCCGGTACAAAGACCGGGGCGATGAAAATGATAAACATAATTTCATCCGAAAAAACGCTTCAAAAATAAGCCGGTTATTAGACGATGTGAAAATTTGCGACCCGGCCATTGGTTCGGGTGCATTCCCTATGGGTTTGCTGCAGGAAATATTTCATGCAAAGCTTGCATTGGATTGGACATTGTTAGATAAAAAAGGCGATGTAAAAAGAGCTATCATCCAAAACTCTATTTATGGTGTAGATAAAGACAAAGGTGCTGTTGATATTGCCCGTTTGCGTTTTTGGTTATCGTTGATTGTAGATGAAGATGTAGAAGAAGGAGAAAAGCCGCAGCCATTGCCCAACTTTGACTACAAAATTATGCAAGGTGATTCTTTGCTGGAAAGCTTTAAAGGCTATTCATTAAATTACCATGAGGTACAACAAGAACAGGGGCAAAAGGATTTGTTTAATGTGGAACAACAAATCAATATTTTCAAAAAAACCCATACCGATTTAGCTGCATTAGAGAAAGATTTTTTTGACCCAAAGAACAACCACCGTAAAGAAGAAATCAGGAATAAAATAGACGAGCTGGTAGCATTTAGTATAGAACAGTCTTTTAAAGATTTAGTAAACGAGAAGAAAAAAAATGCTGCCGCACTTAATAAAAACATTGCTCCCAAGGGTTCTAAAGAAAGAGTGAAACAAGATAAGGTTTTAGCGAAATTAGAAACTGAAACTGAGCAAATGCAACAGGCTTTAAAAGACATAAAGCCATTGTTGAAAAAAGATGAAAAACCCTGGTTTTTGTGGCACTTGTTTTTTAAAGATGTATTTGATAAAGGCGGCTTTGATATTGTAATAGGCAACCCGCCTTACATACGACAAGAAAGCATTACCGATATTAAACCTTATTTAGAAAAAATTGACGGCAAGCCAAACTACGAAGTGTATAACAGCACCAGCGATATCTACACTTACTTTTTTGAATTGGGGCATAAAATATTGAAAGCAGATAAGGGTGTATTCTCCTATATCTGTTCTAAAAAATATACCCGCGCCAAATACGGACAAAATCTAAGAAAATATTTATTAAGCAAAACCCAACTGAGCGGTTATGTTGATTTTAATGAGGTGCAAGTATTTGGAGCTACTGTAGATACTTCAATTATATTTTTTCAGAAAAAAACTAATGTTATTTCTGACTATACTTTCTTGTTCTGCCAAGTCGGTAACGATATTCAAAAGAATGAGCCTCTAATCGAGTATCTCAATAGAAATGGCAGCCGATATGATAGAAAATATTTGAATGATGACAATTGGACATTTGCTGATAAGCCCAGCAATACGCTTATCGAGGACATACGAAGCAAAGGACGAAAGCTCAAGGATTGGGATGTAATAATAAATTTTGGAATTAAAACTGGGCTTAACAAGGCCTTTTATATCAATGGTGAAACAAAAGAAGACTTAATCAGAAAGGATTCTGCAAGTAAAGAAATTATTTATCCAATACTCAGAGGAAGAGATATTGGCAAGTATGAATACAAACACAATGACGTTTGGGTAATTTTTACAAAAAGAGGAATTTTAATTGATAAGTATCCCGCTGTAAAAGAGTTTTTATTTGATTTTTACGAAGACCTAAAACCAAAAGAAACAAAGCAAGATAGGAATGGAAGAAAACCAGGTCCTTACAAATGGTACGAAATTCAAGATAATGTGGCCTATTATAAAGATTTCTTGAAGCCAAAAATCGCATGGATTGAGTTATCTGATAAACCGCAATTAGCCTTCGATGAAAGTGGCTTTTTTGTTGATGCGACATGTTTTGTAATGACCGGGGACCACATAAAATATCTTTTATCGATTCTCAATTCAAAACTTTCAGATTGGTATTTTAATTTTAATACTACGAGTTCTGGTGTGGGCACAAATAGATGGAAAAAAGCTTACATCGAAAATATTCCAATCCCCGAAATCCCGAAATCTGAAATGCGACCATTTGAAATATTGGTAGATTATGTCACCTTCATTAAAAAATACGAAGACCGAATAAGTCCATACACCCCAAACGACCACATGGCAGCCAACTTTGAAGAACTGATTGATGCCTGTGTGTACGAGTTGTATTTTAAAGAACATATGCAGGAAAAGGAAATTACAGTTATAAAAGAAGTAAGCGAACTCTTACAACCTATTGACCACTTAGATGAAAAAATACAGGCAACAAAAATTATCAGCATCATCAATAAAGTGTATGATGAATACAAAAGCACCGATAATATTATCCGCAGGCGTATTTTAGATTTCCCTGTAAAAAGTGCCGACATCATCAATGTAATCCAAAATGGCTAAAAAATATTTACATAGCATAGAGTTGCAAAACTTTAAAGCGTTTCCTGAATATGAAATCATCAATATTGAAGGGAAACATGCCATTATCTGGGGTGTAAACGGAAGCGGTAAGTCTTCTGTATTTTGGAGTTTATATACTTTTCTTCAATGTGCAGGTAAAGCAGCCGATGATTACAAAAAATATTTCGATGGTGGCGACCAGGATTTAAAAAACATTTTTGGCGGTACTACCGCCCCATTTGTAAAACTTGCTTTTGCAGAAAAAGATGCAAAAGGTAATGTGCTTCCGGCAACAAAAGAAACATTTGTATTAGACCTTGCAACTGATACAGATACAAGAAAGGAATTAATCCGTTCTTACTATCTGAGCAGCGAATTTATTTCTCACAGACTGTTGCTTAACTTTTCAAATTTCCGAAACAGTCAGGCTCTGAATCTTTGGCCATATTTTGAAAGAGATATTCTTCCTTTTTTTAGCAGTAAAGGAAAAAATTTGTATGACTTACTGAAAGAGTTCAGGGAAAAAATTAATACTGAGACTACCAAGGCGCTCAACACAATGAGAGATGATTTTAACAATGGGTTACAGGATTTGATTCTGCCGTTGGTAAAAGTTAATACCGGCAAAGCTCATAATGTGCTGACAGAATATTACAATGATAATCTTTCGGAAAAGAAGGAATTTTCCCAACTTGACATATTTAATCCCACCCTTTTAGATTATACTGGCAGCAAGGGCAAAAGAGCCGTTATTAATCCTGAAATTACCCTGAAGGCAAAATTTGGGAGGACAGCAGCAACACTAACTGACATTAACAAACCTCATATTTTTTATAATGAGGCAAGAATTAACGGGATAGCCTTAGCTATTCGTTTTGTGCTGATGGAAAACCGAACCAATAAAGCCCAAAACAATTTGCTGTGTTTAGATGATTTGCTGATAAGCCTTGACATGCACAACAGAAGAAAGGTAATAGAATTGTTGCTTTCAAAATACACTGCGGATTATCAGTTGCTATTATTTACCCATGAGAAAGGATTTTTTAATGAATTTCAGCGTTCAGTAAAAAATAATGAGAAGGATTGGAAGGCAATCATTTTCAGAGAAACACCCATTGATAAAAATCCAAAGGTTGAAGAAAAAGGAATCCAGACCTATTATGATAAAGCCAAAGAATTCTTTGACAACAACGAATATGAAGCTTGTGCATTGTTTTTAAGAAAAGAAGCAGAAAGACTTTTAGCAAAAGTGTTTGATCCAGCATTGGATTTTGTGTGGCGTTCAGATTTGTTATTGACCTTAGGAGACTATGTTGGCAGAGCGAGAGGAGAAGACAAACAAGATATTTCAGAACTTAAAAAAGCAGTTCTAAATCCGAATATTACAGATGCAGCGTTGAACAAAATATTTGACGATGCTATTGCTGGATTAGGAACAACAATTCCAGAAAAGAAACTGAAAAGTCACATTAAATCTTTGAAGCAAAGCATAAAAACTATGAGGACGAATGCCACAACTAAGGATAAACTGAAAGTTGTGTTAGACAAAGTTGATGCTGCAACCGGAAGAACGCTTAATCCAGCGGCACATTTTAACGAAGAACCATTTTTCAAAGATGAAATGGAAGAAGCATTAAAAACTATTGATGAATTGAGAAAAGCAGTGTAATAATGAAGTGCTATTATAATTGCATAAAATTCTAAACCAATGCCCGAACAACAAAACATAGAATACAAACAAAGCTGGCACGATGATTATCTGAAATGGGTTTGCGGTTTTGCCAATGCACAAGGTGGTGTAATATTTATTGGAAAAGATGATAATGGTAAAGTAGTTGGCATTAACGATTACAAAAAACTGATGGATGAAATACCCAACAAAGTGAAAGACCTGATGGGTATTTTGGTTGATGTAAACCTGCATGAAGGAAATGGCTTGTACTTTCTTGAAATTATTACGCAGCCCTATGCAGTGCCTATTTCTTTACGTGGCAGGTATTATTACCGCAGCGGGAGTACCAAACAGGAATTAATTGGCGCAGCACTCACCGATTATTTGCTTCGCAAAAGTGGTAAGACATGGGATGAGGTTAGCGAACCCACAGCTACCCTTGATGATATTGACGATGCCAGTTTAAAATCATACATAGCAGCTTCACTTCATGCAGGCAGAATTGCAGATGTGGAAGGGTTGAGCAAAGCAGATTTGATTGCCAAACTTCGTTTGACAGATAATACCAGTAACATTAAAAGAGCTGCTATTGTTTTGTTTGGTAAGAACCCGGCAAAGTTTTTTAATAATTGTGTTGTAAAAATTGGCCGCTTCGGAAAAGACAGCAGCGACATTAGATTCCAGGAGACAGTGGAAGGCAATATTGTTTATTTACTGAAAGAAGTGATGGAACAATTAAACCGGAAATTTTTTACCCGTGCTATTTCATTTGAAGGTATGCAAAGGATTGAGAAAGGTGAATATCCTATTGCAGCACTTCGTGAAATGTTACTCAATGCGTTGGTGCATCGAAATTACTTAGGTTCTTCGGTGGTGCAGATGCGTATGTTTGACAACTACTTTAACATCTGGAATGAAGGTGAATTGCCTGCCGGTATTAGTCTGGATTCACTCAAACGGCAGCATCCATCACGACCAAGAAATTTGCTGATAGCTGATGTCTGTTTCAAAGGCGGCTATATTGATGCATGGGGAAGCGGCACATTAAAGATTATCAGTACCTGCAAAGAAGCAGGATTGCCCGACCCCGAAATCATTGAGCAGGATGGTGGCATATTAGTAACCCTGTTTAAAAACAAGTATAGTGCAGACCAGTTGCAGAAATTGGGATTAAATGAGCGGCAGGTAAAAGCGGTACTGTATGTGGTGGAGAATGGAAAAATCACAAATAGCGATTATCAGGAGATGAATAAAATATCAAAAAGAACTGCAACTAATGATTTGACTTCACTTGTAACAACTTTTAATTTATTTGAAAAGTCGGGAACTTTTGGTGCAGGAATCTCTTATCAACTAAAAGGGCAATAATAGGGAAAATGGGGCAATGATAGGGCAAAAAAGGGGCAAAATATTCGACTCAAACGACTCATGAAGGACTCATAATTGACTCAATCCGATGTTGGCTCAGTTGGCTCAATATATTGGCCGCTTCTATAACGAAAAGAAATATGGATGAAAATTTCTCTAATCAAATTCAACTCTTCAAATCTGTTTTTAAAGGCAGAGAAGATGTATTTGCGGTTCGTTGGGAGAAAGAAACTAAAAGTGGCTATATACCTGCCTATTTCTATGACCCGTATATGTATCGGGCTCATAAAATAAAGGGTGGCACTTTCCAGAATTATAAAGACAAAGCCTACCTGAAACTTACTGATAAAGAAATTGCAAAGCATCTAAATGGCGAACAACTTATTGGCATTTATCCTTTGCTTTCAGATAACTCATCGTGGTTTTTAGTTGCCGATTTTGACAAAGAAAATTGGATAGCCGAAGCCAAATCGTTTATAAATTCTTGTGAGGCTAAAGGGCTTCCTGCAAATTTAGAGCGTTCCCGTTCGGGAAATGGCGGTTATGTATGGCTATTCTTTGAACAACCATATCCGGCAATAAGAAGCAGGAAACTTTTCATTTCAATACTTGAAGCGTCAGGAGCATTTTCTATGTTCGACAAGAGTTCCAGTTTCGACCGATTATTTCCCAATCAGGATTTCCTTTCGGGTAAAGGTTTAGGAAACCTGATTGCTTTACCGCTTTTCAAAAAAACATTTGAACAAGGGAATAGTTGCTTTATTGATGCAGACACTTTAGAACCACTAAAAGAACAGTTTGAATTTCTGAAAAATATAAAGAGGATTTCCATTTCAGAATTAGACAAATCTTATCAGTTAGTTTCGACATCTGTATTTCTACTCCACCTAAAGCAAACAATGGGAAGCCTTCAATTGCATTAAGCAACGAAGCAAGAATCAGTCGTGAAAGAATGACAACTCCATTAATAAATTTCCTGAAAGAAGAATTAAATTTTGCAAGCACAGAGTTTATCATCAAAAAGAAAATAGGTAAAAATACTTTCGGGACTGAACGCTATTTCAAATTTGTAGGAGAAACGGAAAACGAAGTTTTTGTTCCAAGAGGCTTCATTGGAAAATTAATTCGTTTTTGCAGGGAGAATACAAAGGGTTTATTATTTGGAAAGATTTATTGGAAGAGCAAATTGTATGACACAACAGCCAATAATTGCATCATGACTTGAAGACAATAGGCGAAGTGTCTAATAGCCAACGCACCAAGTCAGGCACATTTGCAAGGCACACAAAGCCGACACACAAAAGCCAATCCCGAAAGCCATCGGGACAAAAGAGCCTGCCTTGTTCCTACGCTTCCGGGACACACCCTGACACGGTAGATACATACCTTCAATTTAAGTTACCAAGACGAAGGGCGCACATACAACTGGGGGTTTGCTGCTATGCTGGCTGACGAATAAATCCTGATCTTTTTGTTCATCATCGGCAGCGGTTCGGTCAAACGTAATTCTATTGGGCTTCAGTTCCGGGTTGCTTCTATACATGCTTTGGCAACACAAAAGGATGACGATGCTCACGGGTCAGCATTTCGTTCGCTTCTGCATCGCTGATGAATTGCATCTTCACCCGATCAAAATCAAGACTGCGCCCCAAACGATAAGATATATTGGCCAAATGAATAAGCGCGCATGAATAAAAACCTTCGCGGATATCGCCTTTCGCAACACGCTGATCATTGGCGCGTATGGCATTGATAAAATCCTGGTAGTGATCGCCCAGTCCGCTTCCCTTTTCGCCCGGCTCACGGTCTTTTCCCATAAACGTCTCCCATTCATTCACATTCTTGCTCATAAATCCCCTGGATCCATAGAACAGGTTGCCCACCGTATTGTCGGCGCTCATCATGTAACTGTTGCCCGCCTGCGGCGTTTCGCTTTTTACTCCCTCGCGGTTGGTGATCCAGTGCCGCACTTCAAATTGCAGGATCTTTTTTTTATCGCCGGCGCCGTTGCTATTGGGGAACTCAAATATCGCCATCATATCGTTGGGCGTTTGCTGATCGTCATCAAACATAAAATGGCCGCCCACAGCCGTTATTTTTGAAGGCAGGGTAACGCCAAGGCCCCAGCGCGCAATATCCATTTCATGAACGCCCTGGTTGCCTATATCTCCATTGCCATAGTCCCAGTTCCAGTGCCAGTTGTAATGAAAGCGGTTTTTGGAGAATGCCCGTTTGGGCGCGGGGCCCAGCCACAGGTCATAGTCAACGCCGGCGGGAACGGGCTCATCCGGTGTCTTACCAATGCTGTCGCGCCATTTGTAACAAAGCCCCTTTGCCAGGTACACCTCGCCCAGCTTCCCGGAATGCAGGAAGCCTGCCATGGTTTGCGCGCAGGGATTGCTTCTTTGTTCAGCGCCATCCTGAACAATAACCTTATACTTTTCAGCCGCCTCCACTAATTTCTGTCCTTCATAAAAATTATGACAACAGGGCTTTTCCACAGATACATGTTTGCCCGCCTGGATGGCCCAGATAGCGGCAAGGGCATGCCAATGGTTGGGCGTTGCTATTGAAACCGCGTCAATATCTTTATCTTCATAAAGTTTTCTCAGATCGGTATATGTTTTGGGGGCGGGCAACATTTTACCGGTAAAATGTTTTTTGATCCGTTCGTTAAACAAATTACTGTCTACATCGCATAGCGCACTTACGCGGGTATCTTTTAACCCGGAGTAGGCTGCGATATGATTCTGTCCCATGCCGTGTATTCCTATTACTGCAACGTTTACCCGCTCATTGGCGCCAAGGATTGAAGCATACGATTTGGCGCTGAGGGCTGTACTGCCCATGCCTATTCCGGCCGCGCCCATGATGGTTTTTTTAATAAACTCTCTTCTTGCTGTCATCTTTTAAAATTAATGCTTAAAAACGAATGCCCTGTTTTTTCCGCGGATTTTCAATGGATAAAATCAAATCTGTTTTTTACACGACTTCACGAAACGGGCTGCTACTGCTTAAACCCGGCATCGCCTGTATGTAAAACCATTTTTGCTTCCAGGATGGATTCATCCGGCATGGGTTCGAAAGGCGTATAGCAGGAAGGATGCTGCTCTTTGTAGGGTTTGTTTTTTGCCAGGTTGAAGGTAGATATTAAGGACCACCTGGGCCCGGCGCTGGTATTTTTATCGGAACGGTGCAGCAGGTTGCAATGAAAAAATAAGGTATCGCCCGGTTCTAATTCAACATAAACCAACTCCAGGCGCTCCAGCGCTATATTTACCTTTTCCATATCAGCCCCCTTCTGACCTCCCGTTGTGCCATGTTCTACCCTTCCCATTAAATGAGATCCTTTTAAAACCTGTAAACAACCATTTTCACGGGTGGCTTCTGTTAACGCAACCATTACGCTGATCATACAGGGAAATAAAAACCCATCGCTATACCAATAACCATAATCCTGGTGCCATTCCCAGGCGCCGCCAACAAAAGGCTCCTTTTGCATGAGCTTGGTATGAAAATGAGCCGGTTCGCCATTCAGCAATAAGGATACACCGTCGGACATCCTGCGCGACCGGGCAAACAGGCTGTAAATATTATCGCCCAGGGTATACCATAAAGCCAGCTTGGTGCTGTTGCCATCCTTGTCCTTTCTGCCATAAGTGTTGCGTTGGATAACCTCATCATTTTCCGCAGCCTGCATCAAAAGATTAATTTCATTTTTTGTATAGAGTGACTTCACGATTGCATAACCATTCAACTCAAAAGCAGCTTTATCTGCAGCAGACAATTTTATAAATTGTTCCATCTTATTTGATTTTGTATTTAGAATTGGTCGTTTAAGTTGTGGATTGCTTTGTAAATAATGATTTTGTTGGCAACTTTCATGATTTTTTGTTTCACGAGACCCAGAGCCCTTCGAAAAAGGCCGGCGAGTTTCAACCATTTATTTGCACTAAAGGCTGGTTACCACCTAGTTGAAACCAAAAGTTCTCTAATATCAACCTTCAGATAAATTATTTCCCCGGCGGGTCATCTGGGCTTTACTATTGAATGCATAGTGGCACCCCGGCGAGACCAAAAAACACGGACTTAAGAAAGAAAAATGTAAATTTAAACAACAAACGACAGCACCAGGGGAGCAATAACCACCCTATCGCGGAACTTGGGGACAGAAGCGAATTCATAATTTTTATCCCACGAGGCTATTAAGACCCACAAAAAGAGTTTGTAAATATAAAAATTTATGCACTCTAAAGACTGATCATCCCTTGGTTGAAACCAGAAGTTCTCTAATATCAATCTTCAGATACCTGGCAATTTCATAAAGGGTTTTTATGGAAGGCTGTTTGCTATTGGTACACCAGGCCGAAACAGTTTGATCCGAAACCTTAATTTTTTTTGCCAGTTCGTTATTGGCAACACCTCTTTCAGCCAATACTGCTTTAATTCTGTTGTAGGAAATTTTACTCATTAAAATAACGGATGTCAGCAAATATAATCACACCGTAACTAATTGATTTTTAGTTATAATTAAACTATTTAATTAATTATTTTAATTATTGTATGTATAAATTATGTTATTAGATTAATTTTAGTATATTTGTAAATAGGCTAATTAATTTTTAGGGTTTAATTTATTTTTGCGATACTTCGAAAATAATTGGAAGCATTCGCTTTGAGTCTCGCATTAGAAACGTCGGAAATTTCAATGTCACGGGATGATAAGTAGGATGCCCACGCTACGGCGTGGGCTCTTCTTATACGTGGCAAGGCCTCCGACGGCCTCTAATGCGGTAAGTTGAGTTCCGCGCCATTTTTTTTATATGGCGGTACCATCATCTTAAAGACCATACCATTCAAGGCCATTAATGTTGGAAGGATGCATCAAACTGCTGCTATAACATTCGTTTCTTCTGCACCATATACAAATAATGGTGCAGGCTACCAGCCTGCACAGTTGCCCGCTTTTTATCACTCCTATATCCTGCTGTTCGCCTGTAAGCCAAAGAACCCTGTGTAACCATTATGCAATGGGCCTTTACGGGCTGTGCGGATGGTTGCTTTTTTCTCTTGTTTTCTCATGTTTTATAAAAACCGCCGGCCCGGGCCCGTTGCGCAGCATATTTATAGTATAACTCTTCTGTTCATCATTCAATTTTCCGCTATGAGAAAATTAAAATGCGGGGCACTGGCATTGCTATGGCCGGTTATGAGCTGCTTTGCACAAAATGCTCCGCCACAAATAAAGCCCCTTACCATTGGCGATACTGTGCCCGACCTGGTGTTGACCAATGTAATTAATTACCCCGTTTCTGAAATCCGATTATCTGATCTGAAAGGAAAGCTGGTGATACTGGATTTTTGGGCTACCTGGTGCGGGGCCTGCCTGGCTGGTATTCCCAAAGCTCAAGAGCTACAAAAGCAATTCAAAGACAAGGTTCAGATTGTGCTGGTAAATAGCGATACCAGCGAAAACGCTGCAAAAGTTGCCACTTTTTTAGATAGGCGAAGTAATAAAACCGGGCAGAAGCTAACGCTACCCTACGCCGTTCAGAACGCCATCTTTAATGACTATTTCCCCCACAAAGAAGTGCCGCACTATGTATGGATAAATGAGGCAGGCAAAATAAACGGCATTACAACTGCTGATGAAGTAACCCCGGAAAATATTTCTGCTTTCTTAGAGGATTCTTCAAAAATACTTTATACTAAAAAAGACCACCTACGCTTTAACCCCGATAAGCCTTTGCTCATTGATGAAAATGGCGGCGATAACCCAACAGGGTTCATCTATCGTTCGATTTTTACAGGATTTAAAGAATATTTAGGCGCATCATTAGGAAGTGTGTTGGAGCAAGAAGATAAAACGATACGTTATTTCATTTTAAATTCCAACCTGTCTGTTTTTCTTCAAATTGCCTACCGGGAGATTTTTAAGGATTACGGGCCAGAAAGAATACATGTGGAAACTCCCCGGTATTCAAGAGAAAGTATTCTTGACCCTGCAATAAGTCAGCTTCCTGAAAACAGGTTTTGCTATGAAATCATTTTGCCAACAGTTTCGCAGGATGAAATTAAAACGTATTTGCAGCAGGACATTATGCGAACTTTCGGGATTACAGCAAAAAGTGATAAGCGAACACTTGATTGCTATGTAATGAAAGCCGGAAAAGCTGCACATAATCTTCGCACGAAAGGAGACAACTCAAATATTGATATTGCTCCGACCACTTTAAAAAAGCAGATCACTAACCAGCCTATTAACGCATTAATCAATGTATTGCAGGCAACCTTCGGTTCGGCAGTAGTTGATGAAACTGGTATTGATTACAATATAGACATTTCTTTTCCTTCTGATTTTCTGGAATACAGTAGCTCCGATACAAAAGCTTTTTTGGAGAAAAAAGGTCTTACACTATCTCCATCTAAGAAAGAACTGGAGGTAGTGGTAATTACAGATAAACAATAACCATTTAACCACTCAAACTGCATTCAAATGAAAAAGTATATAAAACTGTCAATGCTTATGCCCTTGCTACTAAGCTCTTTGCTTTGCTTAGCTCAGGTAGTACAGGATAAGACAAGTGTCATAAATGTCAAAGGCAGGGTAGTTGATGAATCGGGCAATCCGGTATCAGCAACTGTAACTGTAAAAGGCACTACAATTGCCACTGGCACAAATGCCGGCGGCAACTTTGAAATTAAAAATATTGACGTTAATTCGATACTAACCATTACGGGTGTTTCAATAGAAACGCTGGACTTCCCGGTAGAAGGAAGATCCGATCTGGGGATAATAAGCATTCGCCCAAATTTCAAGGCTGGGGAAGAAATAATAGTGGAAGCCAACACAGGATACCAGCGGGCAAAGCCAAATGAACTTAATGGTTCCATTGTGGTCATAGACAATAAGACACTGAACCAGCAGGTTGGAACAAATATTTTGAAACGTCTTGACGGGGTTACAAGTGGACTGTTGTTTACCAACAAGCAAAATAACAACCTTGAAAGTGACTTAAATATTTCTATCAGAGGATTAAGTACAATCAACGGGCCTTTGAATCCAATTATAGTATTAGACAACTTTATTTATGAAGGGAGTATAAATAACATTAATCCGAATGATATTGAATCAATATCCATCTTGAAAGATGCAGCAGCAACATCAATTTATGGGGCACGGGGAGGAAACGGTGTAATAGTTATTACTAGCAAAAAGGGCAAATTTAATCAGCCTGTTAAAGTTAACTTTAATAGCACTGCAATTCTCAGTGAAAAACCTGACCTATTCTATCACTCACAAATATCTTCCTATGATTATATAGACGTGGAGCAATTCCTATTCCAGAAAGGATTCTACAACAGCCAAATTAATTTTTCTTGGTACTATAGGAAACCATTTTCACCAGCTTTGCAGACTTTTGTTGACAAAGACAATGGGTTAATAAGTGCTGAGGATTATACAGCACATATAAACGAACTAAAGAGCTACGATGTACGCAATGACTATGAAAAATATCTTTATAGGAAAGCACTTACACAACAATATTCAGTAAACGTAAGAGGTGGATCACAGACAAACAATTATAGCTTTTCAGTGAATTATGACAGAAGTAAAGGCTCACTGCACGAGCAGTTTAATAAACTTAATATTCATATTCAAAATACTTACCAACCACATAAGAAATTACAATTAACTCTGGTAGCGTACTACACAAATAGTCTATCAAAATCAGGAAAACCTTCATCTGTTCAACTTGACAGCAAACCAATACCATACTTACGGCTTGTTGATGATGAGGGTAATGCCGAACCCATAGCACTATATCATTCAGGATATACAGATACCATCGGCATGAGTAAACTTCTCGACTGGAATTATTACCCTTTAGATGACTACAAACACAATACCCTAAATACCCGTATAGAGGATATAGTTGCAAACATTGGGATTAACTACAAGTTGATGCCGGGAATGGACATAGACCTTAAATACCAATACCAGCGGCAAAGGAACGAAGCGAATAGGTATGCAGATATCGAAAGTCTATATGCACGGGACTTGATAAACCGGTTTACACAAATTGATCATACCAGTGGAACTATAAAATACATTGTTCCCAATAATGGGATCCTAATGCTGTATAATAACATAGTAAATGCTCAGAACTTTAGGGTACAGGCTAATTACAACAGACAATGGGATCAACATACCGTAAATATCATTGCCGGATTTGAGGTGCGGGATATTATCCGCAATGGGAATAGTAGTACTCACTATGGGGTTAACAAAGACCCTCTTACTACTGCTAATGTTGACTATATTAACCAGTATCCAACTATACCCTTTGGAAACTTAGGAACTGTTTTAGGTGCTCCCACAATATCCCTCACAACCAGCCGCTTTATTTCTGCATATGCAAATGCCTCTTATATTTTCAAAAGCAAATATCAGCTATCAGGAAGTTTACGAAAAGATGGCGCAAACATATTGGGAGTAGCAACCAATGATAAATGGAAGCCTCTTTGGTCGGTAGGGGTAGGCTGGAATTTGTCAAAGGAGAGCTTCTATCAATCTACTCTATTTCCCTCGCTAAGACTACGGGCCAGTTATGGCTATAGTGGGAACCTCGATATAACAAAGACCGCATTGCCCGTGGCTGCCTATGGAACCAATCCGATAACCAATCTACCATATACACAAATCTCCACTCTAAACAATCAAAATTTACAATGGGAGGAATCTCGGCAGGTAAATATTGCCGTTGATTTTAAAATAAAAGATGGAACTCTAATAGGGACAGTTGAGTTTTATACAAAAAAAGGAAGCCAACTGTATGGATTGGCCAACTATGACTATACCACTTGGGGATATTTACAGCAAATCACAAAAAACATTGCCGGAATGGCTGGCAGAGGCATTGATGTTTCTTTGACCAGCAAGAATATAAACAAAAAAATGAAATGGTTTACTGAACTTCTTTTCAACTATAATGAGAGCAAGGTTACGGAATATTACTCTACAGATGCTGAACAGGGAACTGGTCTTTTAGGAAATGGGATGACTATTACTCCCGTTATAGGAAAGCCTCTATATGCAATTGCGGCCTACCGCTGGGCTGGGTTAACCAATCAGGGAGACCCACAAGGCTATTTGAATAATCAGCCATCAACAGACTATGAAAGCATCTTATATTCCACTTACACTGATGGCATTAAGAACAACTCCAGCATAACTTATATTGGCTCCGCTGCACCAGTAATCTTTGGTTCTATAATAAATACTTTTGCTTTGGGTAAACTATCCGCATCTATTAACATCTCCTATAAATTGGGTTACTATTTCAAAAAACCCTCGCTCTCATATGGCACTCTGTTCAACTATGGGATTGGGACAAAGGATTATAGTATTAGGTGGAAGCAGTCCGGGGATGAAAATATTACCAATGTGCCAGCAATGGTCTATACTGATTATCCGCAATTTTCTTCCAGGGATGATTTTTATAACAATGCTGAAATTAATGTGTTACGAGCTGATCACATTAGATTACAGTATATCAACATAAACTATCTGATTAGGGAATCTGGGCCAAACTCAAGGATTGGACTAAGAGCTTATGTCAATTTCTCCAATTTAGGAATTTTATGGCGGGCAAATAAAGAAAGTATAGATCCCGATTATCCTTATTCTTTACCGCTTCCCAAGTCTTATGCAATTGGATTGCAGGTGACATTTTAATCACTAAAAAATTAGAGTTATGCAGATCGCTCACAAGCATTATAAAACATTAGGTATAATAATCGTTATTTCAACAACTCTGTTTACTTCTATGTCTTGTAAAAAATTTCTCGCTGAAAAACCTGATGCTTCGTTAACTGTGCCAAAAACACTAACGGAGTTGGAAGGTTTGTTCAATGACGCAGAAAGGATGAACTTTAATCTTACACCATCAATGGGCGAATCTTCCGCTGACGACTATTTTCTGTTGCAAGAGACCTATGATGCTCTACCGACACAGTGGCAACAGGTCTACAGTTGGTCACTTAAAGAATATCGCTTCCAAAATGATTGGAGTGCAAACTACATTCCGGTTTACAATGCTAATTTTGCCTTAGAATCGCTGTCAAAAATTCAGCGCACAGCGAGTAATGAAAGACAATGGGACAAAGTCAAAGGATATTCGCTCTTTTTTCGAGCTTACAGCTTTCTGAACCTTGTGTGGATATTTTCAAAAGCGTATGATTCTTCTACTGCAAGCACAGATTTAGGTATTGTTCTGAGGCTGGGAGCGGATTTCAACCAACCATCCCACCGCTCATCTGTAGAACAGACTTACCATCAAATTATAAAGGATACTAAAGAGGCGGCCAATTACCTTCCCGAAATGTCATCAAATGTACTCCTACCCTCAAAAGCAGCATGTTACGGTTTGTTGTCACGAACATACCTTTCTACGCGCCAATATGATAGTGCTTATAAGTATAGCGATTTGTGCATTCAGTTGACAGATGATATTCTTGACTATAACACGATTCCGGTTACCGATGACATACCTTTCCCGAGACTGGATAACCCCGAAACTATCTTTTACTCGGAAATGAATACATTTAACACAAACCACTACTCGTTCTCCGGATTTGTAGATTCTACGTTGATCCGCCTCTATAATGCGAATGATCTAAGATTAACTGCATTTTTTAGTCCACAAAATAATTTACATAGGTTTAAAGGAGCATATACCGCCAATAGCATTTTGTTATTTACAGGACTTGCAAATGATGAAATCTTTTTAATTAGAGCAGAGTGTTCTGCAAGAAAGAATATGATTAGTGG
The DNA here is from genome assembly GCF_009192765.1 of Agriterribacter humi. GTDB lineage: Bacteria > Bacteroidota > Bacteroidia > Chitinophagales > Chitinophagaceae > Agriterribacter > Agriterribacter humi. The sequence continues at coordinate 164,083 of NZ_VOHQ01000009.1, forward strand.
GGCAATGAATGATTTGAATACTTTAATGAAGAAAAGATGGAATAACGATTTACCCTATTTGGATTTTATCGCCATCGACAGAGAACACGCAATTACTCAAATATTGGCAGAGCGCAGGAAAGAATTGTTGATGCGGGGAATACGATGGAGTGATATAAAGAGATTAAATAAAGAAGGGAGAGAAATTATTCCTAAAAGACTAATAAATGGAAATGAAATTTCGCTACCGTCCAATAACAGTCGTTATGCATTACCTATTCCAGCAGATATAATCAGTATCACAGGTATGCCTCAGAATTAGCCTTTTTACATGAAAGAAGCAGGAAGGCTTCCTGCTTCTTTATTTACTCTTTGCTACGTTTCGCACCCGATTTTGTTGAAAGTCGTTTAATTAGCCTTATTGTAAATTGTCCCACCACCTGAAGGAATTGCACTCACGTAGTGAACACTGCCGGTATATAATGAGGCAGTAATAGAAAAAGACGTGCTTAATGTGTTATCAGGATTGATAAATGATGGGTTATCAGTTACCTGCATTTCGCACGCCTTTTGATTTACATTTGTGGGACAGTTTTGCGAAGTTGTTACATATTGCCACTTACTTTTGTCTTCTACATTTGGTTTTGAATAAGGATTCGATGACGGAGGATTGTACCTAAACAGTTTGGTAGCAAATTTTTTCTCAGGCGCTTTAAAAGATATGGCTGCAAAAGCCAGTGCTATGGCAAATATGCCAAATAAATAACGTGTCATGATGATCGTTTTTAATTAAGAAATGGTTTTGTGTTTGAAAATTCTATTGTTTTTTAGGTGGAGATTTATTCATCATTCCTTTATGTTTATTGTATAATAAAATGCTGGTTATAGAAAGAACAATCAGCGACAGGTTAAAAACGATATGCTGCCTCCACGATAACTCAGCCAATACCCCACCACAGGTACAGGGAAGTTTCGGCATATAAAGAATCATATACCCAAGATATATTGTAAAAGCTGTGATTACTGTTGCTGATACCCACAACCCGATACGGCGAAATGCAGGTATAAACAATAGTACTGCAATAGCAAACTCAGTTACTGGCAACAGCCAGGCAATTATACCTGCTAAAGGCTTCAATAAGACGGATTGACTCAATGTATATCGGAATTGCTCATAATCCATTAGCTTACTCCAGGCTGTATATAAAAAAACAAGTAATAACGCCCCGCATATAAAATCAGCCGACAGTATCTGCCAGTTAATTTTTTTTCTCCACTTGTATTTGAGCGTAATTCCCACTTTTCTATTTGATAAGGTTAATAATATCTTCAACAGCGCTTGCCACTATTCACTATCCCATCCGTTCCGGGAGCTGCTATTGATTTACGCTGATGTAAAATTCTATATCCTCAGCGAGGAAACATTGTATAAACAGGTTGTATTGTAAATTGTATATTCAGACCTATTGATCCTCCTGGTTTCTTTTGCGGAATGCCTGGGGCGTATACCCAAACCTGGCTTTAAAACATTTTATAAAATGAGGCGGATCTGAAAAACCCATGCGCAGCGCGATGGTATATACGGAAAGCTTTGTAGTTACAATAAGCTTCATGGCAGCCCGCAGCCTCTGCTCCTGTATATAACGATGAATGGGCTTATTGAATAAAATACGAAACAGCTTCTTCAGCACGGCAGGGCTCATGTTGAAATCTTTTGCCATAGCGCTTATGGTAATGCTGTCGCCCAGTCCGTTTTCAATATACGCCGCAAATGTTTCTTTGTTTTTTTCGAAATGGGCCGGCTCAGGTAGCGGCGATTCAAGATGGCGGGCGCAAAGCGACAGCAACTCCTTTACACGCGCCTGCAGGTACAATTTTCGTTCCGTACTTTCATGAGTGGATGCTGTAATTTTGAAGACCAGTTGGCGGATGCGGTGGTTAATGCTGCCTACCCGGAGCCGGAAACCATTGTTCGACAAGGAGCGGGCATAATGGAGCAACTTGTACACCGTGGCAAATTTGCCTGCCAGTTCACGTAAATAAGAAATATTCAACTGCACTAAAAACCATACATGCTCGCCCTGCTCAAACCATAGCTTATGCCGGCCTTTGGGAAGATACAGCAGTTGATAAACATTCTTTTCGATTTTCCATGTATCTGCTTTCACTTTCATATCGGCCTTCCCTTTAAATGGATAAACCAGGTATATTGTCGCCCGGGGGTTGAGAGCGAAAAGGATCGCTTTTCCCGGCATAAAAAAACGTATCTGCTCAAACTCCAAACCACCCCATTTGCTTTTCTGCGCTAAATAACTTCCAAATTTTCCCTGGCAATAAGTGGGTAGTGAAAATGGTGTGCGCCATTTTTGTAATGGTTCGGGTATGTCGTACCCGGTAACAAGGCTCTCGGCAGCCTTATCGCCAGGAAAATATTGCATAGGAAAAGCGTTTGTTGGCAGGGCAAATTCATGATTTTTTTTTCGTTTTATCAATTGCATCCTTTTAAGCTACCTTATAAGGCCGCTTATAAAAATTTCATCCAGAAATAATTACAATCTCAAAAAAACAGGTTATGATGGAGTGTTGTGAGAACGGATGCTCTTCCTGTTTGCCAGCTTTATTTTTCTTAAAGCCGAAAGCATGTCATTAAGAATTTGTTCCACTTTGTCAATAACATCAGGCGCGGATTTTGAAATACTGTTTTTAAGGTGCTCATCAGAGAACTCATCACCGGGGTTCTTTCCTACGGTTACAACATTTCTTGCCATAAATTGGGTAAGCTCACGCATGCTCTTTATGCGAAATATACCGGTTTCAATAAACAATCTGATGATCAATCCCAACTGGCTGATGGTAAGGGTAGTTACGATCTTTCGCGTATCTCTTCCATTACCGTTTCCGTTCAAAAAAAATTGTTCCTTCCATTCTCTCTTTTTAAACTTAACAAGATCGTGGAGATTATCGCGAAGCATAGTGGAAACGGGCTCCCGTTCATGGTTCCAGGCATATCCCGCTACAGGTTTTAACCTTTCAAAGAATTTCCCGGCACGCGAATAGCTGTAAATGGCATCTTTGCCGGCAGGCATTTTCTGAATTACCCAATTACGGCAGAATTTATAAAAGACAAGACGATTAAAGTTAAGCCTGCACAGGTTCTCTATCAGTTGCTTGGTAATATCCAAAGGATATTTCCGGTGTTTTGTACGCCCGGCCTCATGGATTATCATCTTCCCGATATCACGCATCATATAGAGCTGGCCGTAAGTAAGCGATTCACTATCTGCATTCAGCAAAAATTCAAAGCTGTTTGTTATCAGCCTGCATAAATGAATGTCTGGCTTCAGCAGTTCCAACCCGTCATCTATAAAAGGAATCGCCGCCCGCAATTCATTTATAATCTCCTGCTGAGTTGAATATGCTGCCGGGACATCCATTCGCATATCTTCGGCAAAATGAACTTCTACTATTTTCAACAGGGAGTGTATTTGGCACAAGGCCTCATTATACAACGGCCATGTGGCGTTTGCTGTAAGTCTGCGTTTATGCATCAGCATATACTGATGCAGCCTGCCGGTTATGTCAAGCAAATGCATTTGATGGTAGCGGATATACCGTCTCCGCATTGCTTCGGAATAATTGCAAAAAAGTACGGAAAGTAATTTTTGTTCGGCCTGCGTACGCTCCTGTTTCATTTGGGCTATCAGCGGCTGCAAAACATTCGTCTCCGGTTTATCGTTGTCGTCAAGCAACTTCAAAATGATGTTTTCTATGCGTGATAATTCATATTGCATACGGTAAGCTTTATTATCAAAATTAATTGTGCAGCCACCCAAAGAAATACCGGCTACTTATATACGTCACTTTAATGTGCTTGCTGATATATACAATAAGGTAGTTGGTATAAAATATTTTTGGGAATGATAAGCCGGGTAAGCCTTTGCCAGGCCATCCTTAACCACGGCAACCTTCAGCACCCTCTGCACGGCAATACACCATTTCGTATAGTGCAAAACATTTTTTGCATAACAGTTTTTCCCGCTCTCCAGATTAAAATGAGGTTTGAGGTGTAAACAACACAGTTGAATCGTAAACCATATTGTAAACACATTAAACTGCCGCATCATGAACAAAAGTGAAAGCATCTTCGGTATTTCTTTCAGTATTGAGGAAGTTAAAGACATGTTTAAGAACACAAGCTCAGCTATATATGAATTGCTGAGCGGGGAATCCTGTATTGTTGTTACTCCGCCCTTACCGCCGGGAACGTAATTGCAATACCGCATTGAGGTTTTGTTTCACCAGGAATCTTTAACAGGATTCCTTTTTTGCGGGTGAGCACCTGTTTACCTGGCGTTTTCGATTTGGACTTATTGCATATGCTTCCACTTTCTCAGTGATTTTAAAATAACCTGTATGAAGAACAAAGAATACCTGGCAAAAAGAGATGAACTGGTTTCTTTTTTTTCCGGGGACAACCATTTAAAAGATGATGAAAAGCTGGGCATCCAGTTCAATCTTGTAAGTGCCAGCCTGCTTAACTACCTGCCCGAAATAGCGTTTCCCCATCATGAGGATATTTATAAAAACATTTTGCTTCATCAGCATCTCAGCAGGCTTGAAGAATCATTTTATGGTGCGCTGGATTATGTAACCTGCGAAAACTTAAACAAGGATATACGATCGGTGCTGCGATATAAGCCTTCTATTATCTGTACTTTTCATACCGGCTCGTACCGGGTAATTAATCTGTGGTTAACCAAACATAATATCCCGTACGTGCTGGTTATTGCCAGAAACGTGATTGCCGCCCAGGGCGACCGCTTTTTGCAATCTTATAACCAACTGCCAGGTTCACATAAAGCGCATTCATTTTCATGGATTGATGCCGAATCGCCATCGTCGGGGCTAAAAATGTTACGCGAAATTAAAAACGGTAAAAATCTCTTACTGTACATAGATGGCAATACAGGCTCTGGCAGTAATACAATGAGTAATCACAATCATTTGACAATTGATTTCTTCGCCCGCCAGATCTTTGCAAGGAAAGGCATTGCGCTCCTGGCGCATATTGCACATTCGCCCATTATAACCGTGGCTTCCTACCGGAAATCCATAGCCGATATAAGACTTCGTTTCTTTGATCCGCTTTTTCCTGACGCAAAACAGGAGCGGGCCGCTTTTGCAAAGGCAACCACTCAAAAAATATACAATATGGTTGCGCCCATAATAAAGGCCCACCCCCACCAATGGGAAGGCTGGATGTACCTGCATAAATCGGCCCGTATCACTGTCACTGATGAAAAATTAGCCGGTAGCGCAAACATGAAACCAGTTGCCTGTGAGCGTGTATTATTCAATTCTGCAGGATTTGGTATATTTAAGATAGAGGATAATGCATTTTTATTCCAGAAAAACAATTACAGGTTTTATCCTGTTAATAAATCCTTGTATCATTTATTGTCTGGCTGCATGTTGCAACCCGTGAGCAGAAAAAATATTGAGTCCGGCTTATTTTCCCTGTTATACGCAAAAAAAGTGCTGGTGAGCGTTTAACAGCCTGTAAAGCAATTTATATGCAAACGATAGTTTATGCATCTATTTTTCAAATCGGGATATAAGAAAATACATCCTGCTGTTATTCATACCTGCGCCTGGATAGCTTATACCGGTTATATTTATATTGCCAATTACCTGTCTAACCCGAAGTTGAGGATAATTGATACCATCACATTTCTTATTCCCTATTATATTACTTTTTATGTAGTGCTTTATTTCCTTAACCTCTTTAAAAACAGGGGCCTTGCCTGGAGCATTGCGTCTTTTTTTATTGTTTTTGTGTTAATGTCGGTGTTCGGCTATTGCTTTATTTACTGGCTTTTGCCGTTAATGGGTTTAAAGCTTTACAAAACAGGGGATTTCCTTCTTTTCCTGCAGGCGGCTGTATTGGGATATGTGCAGTTCTTCACCTATGCCATGCTCTATTTTTATTTTTATAAAACCATCAGGAAGGAACGCGAATTACGAAAACTGGAAGAGGAAAAATCAAAGCTCGAACAACAGAAAATACAGAAGGAACTGGAAAATGCAATATTGAAACAACAGGAGCTAAAGGCAAAACAGGAAAAGCTGGAGTTTGAATATGCTTTCCTGCGATCCCAGATCAACCCTCATTTTCTGCACAATACGCTGAACATTCTCTTCTCGCAGGCAATGAAAGTATCGCCCGACCTGGCCGATAATATCGGGAAACTGAGCGACATGATGCGTTATTCAATGGAAAGCATGGAATACAAAAGCGGCGTTGTCTCCGTTCAAAAAGAATTAGACAACCTGCAAACTCTGATAGAGATCAATAATATGCGCTTTGCCCAAGCGCATGCTGTAGACTATTGCGTGGAAGGCGAAGTGCAGGGACAGCTTGTGCCCCCGCTTTGTATGATAACGATTGTTGAAAATGCCTTTAAATACGGTGATAGTAAAGATGCTGCCCACCCCGTTCAGATAAAAGTGAAGCTGCGTACAGGACAGGTTTATTTTTTTTGTCGCAATAAAAAAAAGAAAAATAATATCGAGCTTTCCTCCCATAGCATAGGAATAACCAACCTCACTAAGCGCCTTGATGCTGTATTTAAGGACAGGTACAGGATTGAAACAACCGATGAAGAAATGTTTTATACTTTCGAGTTAACCATAAACACCACCTGATATGATTAAATGTGTAGTAGTAGATGATGAATTACCGGCTATTGATGTACTGGCAACCTATATCAACCAATTGCCCGGCATTGAACTGGCGGGGACTGCCACAAATCCTTTGGAAGGAATTGAAATCATTAAGCAAACGCATCCTGATGTAGTGTTTTTGGACGTTCAGATGCAGGAGATGAACGGACTTGAATTGATGCAGCTTCTTGACAAAGAAACACTCGTTGTATTTTGCACCGCCTATTCGGAATTTGCAATAAAGAGTTATGACCTCCGCGCCGTGGATTACCTGATGAAACCTATTCGCTTACCGCGCTTTATGCAAGCCATTGAGCGTGTAGCTGATATGATGTCAGCCAAATCAACCATCGTGCCGGAAGCGATCCCGGATGATTATCTTTTTGTAAAAACAGAGCATAAAGGGAAGATGATAAAAATTGACATGCAGGATATTGATTTCGTAGAGGCGTTACGTAACTACGTGGCATTTTACAGGGGAAAACAGAAAACACTGGCTTATATTTCCATGAAAGAACTGGAAAACCGTTTACCCAAAAGCCAGTTCGTCCGTGTGCACAAATCCTTTATTGTGGCAATAAAACAGGTCAGCTCTATGGAATACAGCGAACTTATACTGAAGAATACTTCAAGGCATATCCCGATCGGTAATAATTACAAAGCCCTGTTTATGGATCTGTTAAAAGATAAGTTGCTTTTTTGGGGAACGGTTGCAAGCATAATGTGCGAAGGGACCGGGTAGCAGCAGTTTTGTAAAAAACCTTTTTAAACGAAGGCGGTAAATGTCCCGCGAGATCCCTGGGCCCCGCGAAAAAACCTATGATTGCCCGTACAAAGGCTTCACAATTTTGATATCTGTAAAAATCATTGCAACAGCAGCCGGCATTCTTTCAGCAGTGCTTCTTTATCTATGGCAGCAGTGCCCACAATTTCGCATACCAGCCCTCCGGCTATATTGGCTGCTTCCGCCATCAGGTGAACGTTGCGGGTAGCGGCATACACCAGCGAAGCCACCGCTATCACTGTATCGCCGGCGCCGCTTACATCGGCAATATCGCGGATATGTGAAGGCACAATGGCGCCTTCATCCTTTTGCTTATAAAAAACACCTTTTTCGGAAAGCGTAATTAAGGAAATTTGATGACCCAGCTTTTCGGCCAACGCATCATGAATATCGTGGAGTAATTTTTCATTCACTTCACCGGCAATGATATTCAGCCCTTCCATCGCTTCTTTTAAATTGGGCTTAAAAATATCTACACTTTTATAGGCGAAAAAGTTTTTACGCTTGGGGTCAACGGCAGTAATGATATGGTTGTGCCTGCACAGGTCAATTACTTTTTGTATTACCAGTTCCGTAAGCACCCCCTTGTTATAATCTTCCAGAATAATTACCTGCGGCTTTTCCTGCGCTATATAATGCTGCACGGCCAGTATCAATCTGTTCTCATCCTCATAACCCAAATCATCGGTAACTTCATGATCCAGCCGCATCATTTGCTGGTTGCGGCCAATAACGCGGATCTTGTTGGTAGTGATTCTTTTTGAACTTTGCAATATAAAACTGGTATCAATGCCCTGCTGCGCAAACATTTTTTGCAGGGCATGGCCATCATCATCATTACCCGTTACTGATATTACCGATGCCCTGGCGCCTAAAGAACAAATGTTCAGCGCCACATTGCCTGCTCCGCCTATACGGTATTCTTTTTTATTTACAGCCACAATAGGCACGGGCGCTTCGGGCGAAATACGGTCAACCTTACCCCACATATAGGTATCCAGCATAACATCGCCCACAATACCTACTTTTATATTTTTAAAGGATTCAAAAAGATTTGCTATATCGTTCATGCCTTAACGGATTTGGAATTTGAGATTTTAGATCTGAGATTGAGGCAGCAATCAGATTCAGCGCTCAACCCTCAGATTTGGATTTGGAAAGTTTATTGTTTTTGATTTCTTGTTTTATTCTTCAGATTTCAAGCTTAAGGCTTCGGATTTGTCAATTGAAATTTCTTTGGTTCTTGTCTTTTGTCATTTGGTGCTTTGCATTCCTCCCTGCAACATGCAACTTGTAACCTGTAACCTGCAACAATTTCCACATTTTCAAATTTCCAAATTCTCAAATTCTCATCCTGCTCTTTGCAATATAATACACCGGTATTCCCAGTAAAATAATGCCCAGCCCCGGGAGCGTGTAGTTGCTTTCAAAAATCAGCAGCAATATGGCCAATGCTGTGGCTGCCAGTATGTAAACCATGGGCAGTACCGGGTAACCAAACGCCTTATAGCTGCGCGCAATATCAGGCCGCTTCCTGCGCAATATGTATATACCGGTTATGGTAAGCACATAAAACACCAGCACGCCAAATATTACCATAGCCAGCAAATCATTATAGCTCCCTGTAAGGCATAAGGCCGATGCCCATACGCATTGTATCCACAACCCGCGACCCGGAACGCTGAATGCATTTAATTGTCCCGCCCCTTTAAAAAACAGCCCATCCTTTGCCATAGTATAATAAATACGGGCGCCCGCCAAAATTAAGCCGTTGTTGCATCCAAATGTAGAGATCATGATCATTACCGCCACAATGAGCGAACCGTTGTTGCCAAAAATTTTCTCCGCGGCCGCCACACCCACCCTGTCGTTTGCGGCAAAAGCAATTTCATTAAAAGGCAACACAGCCAAATACATTACATTAGCCGCAACATAAACAATGGTAACAATAGATGTTCCCAGGAACAATGCCCTTCCTATATTTTTTTCGGGGTTTTTAATTTCAGCAGCAATAAAGGTTACATTATTCCAGGCATCGCTGCTGAATAAAGTACCTTTCATTGAAACTGCAATAGCGCCAAATAAAGCCAATCCCGACAGCAGCGTAGTAACCGTTTGGCCATTTACATTTGCAATATTCGAAAATTGCCAGGCATTTTGCCAGTTGGCATTCCATACTTCCGCTTTGGCGCCGGTTAAAAAACCAAATACAATTAAACCCAATAAAGAAAGGATCTTGGTAAGCGTAAAAGTGGTTTGAATGATCTTTCCGTTTTTAACTCCCCGGCTATTAATATAAGTAAGAAGAATAATTGAGATGATAGCCAATACCTGTGCTCCGGAAATTTTAAACCATGCAATATGAAATAATACATTTTGTTCGCTAAACGCCGGAATAAGATAGGCTGTGAATTTTGCAAAGGCAACCGCCACTGCGGCAATGGTACCGGTTTGTATTACGCCAAACTGCGTCCATCCAAATAAAAAGGCCACAAACGGATTGTAGGCTTCCCTGAGGTAAACGTATTGCCCGCCGGCTTTGGGAAACATGCCCGACAGCTCGCCATAGCTCAGGGCGGCAATTAAAGTAACTACACCAGCCAGTATCCACATCAGCAACAACGTTCCTGCTCCGCCTACATTACGTGCAATTTCGGCGCTCACAATAAATATACCCGACCCTATCATGGATCCCGCAACCAGCATGGTGGCATCCAATAATCCCAGCGAAGGTTTAAATTGTTTTGAGGTATCCTTCTCCATAAAAAAATCCCGGAACTTTCCGGGACCTGAAGATAATACATTCAATTGCTCCTGCCTGCTATTTTTTCTTCTCTTCTTTTTTATACATGGCATTCAACCCCGTAATCACATCTTCCGTAATATTAAACACAGGGTCTTCATACAAAAAGATATTCGCGTTTTTGGAATAAGAAAAAACATACGTATATCCCCTTTCCTTACAGTAGCCCGTTAAATAATCATTTATTTTCTTAAAAATATCATCGCGCATGATCATCGCTTCCTGCTGCACATCCTGTTCCGTTTTGCGGCGCTGGTTTTCCAGCACCTGCAATTGCTGATCATACTCTTTTTTAAAGGCGTCTGCTTCGGCCTGCGTAATGGCATTTCCCCTTTTCAAAAAATCTATCCGCCGCTTGTCCAATTGCTGGTAGGCTCCGTTCAACTGCCTGTCTAACCCGTCCTTCTTTTTTTCAAAAGATTCCATTTTGCCTTTATAAAATTCAAACCTTGCGTCTATTGAATCCAGGTCTACATATGCGATCTTTAAAGTCTTTGCATGTGAAGTATCGCCCGAACGCAGTTCGGTAAGCAGGTTGCGCAGCTTACTGGTATGGGTTTGCTGCTGGTAAAACAATATGCCTGCCAGAACCAAAGCGATTGAACTCAATATTATGGAGAGATACTTCATGCGTGTTTTTTTTGCAAATTATACAAATAACAAATAAGCATATTGCTTTTAAAGAACACTTAACAATAGTGCAAAAAACCAGGGTCAATAACGGCTACTTTCACGCTGCTGCCTGTTTCCGGACCCGTAATGATTTTGGAGGTTACCGGCAGCAGAAATTGTGGCATCGTTTCTTGCGTCGCAATCACTTCATCTGCAGTACCAACACATCAGCAATGCTTCCGTAAGCGTTAGTACCGACGGTGCTGTAATGGATTGCTCAGCTATTCATAATAAAAAAGGAGCAGAGATTGTGCTCTACTCCTTCCAGATTATTTTATCAAATTATTCTTCCTCATCAAAGCTCATGGCCTCACGGGTAGTTTGCAACAATTCGTATTCTTCCTTGCTGCCTACTATTACATTGTCAAACTCACGCAGCCCTGTACCAGCCGGTATAGGATGTCCGGTAATTACATTTTCTTTCAGCCCGAGCATATCATCCGTTTTACCCTGTATGGCGGCTGAGCTCAGCACCTTGGTTGTTTCCTGGAATGATGCAGCGGATATCCAGCTATGCGTACCCAATGATGCTTTGGTAATACCCAGCAATACTGGTTTAGAAGTGGCGGGATTGGCGTCCCTGAATTCTACCAGTTTTTTATCGCCCCTGCGAAGGATAGAGTTTTCTTCACGCAATTCGCGCAAACTTACAATTTGTCCTGCACGCAGTTTAGCAGAATCGCCGGGCTCCGTTACTACCTTCTTATCATATATCCAGTCATTCTCTTCAATAAATTCAAAGCGGTCTTCCAGGTCTTCCTCCAGGAACTTGGTATCGCCCGGCTCAACAATTTCAATCTTCTTCATCATCTGCCTTACAATTACCTCAATATGCTTATCATTTATGCGCACACCCTGCAGGCGGTATACTTCCTGAATTTCGTTTACTACGTATTCCTGTACTGCAAAAGGCCCTTTAATATTAAGAATATCGGCAGGAGCTGTTTGCCCGTCAGACAAAGGCGTACCGGCTCTTACAAAGTCGCCGTCCTGTACAAGAATTTGCCGTGTAAGGGGAACTAAGTATTTTTTTACAACGCCATCCTTGGCTTCAATGATAATCTCGCGGTTACCCCGTTTTACCACACCAAAAGAAACTACCCCGTCAATTTCAGAAACAATGGCAGGATTGCCCGGGTTACGTGCTTCAAACAATTCCGTTACACGTGGTAAACCACCGGTAATATCACGCAGCTTGCCCAATACACGTGGGATTTTAACCAATACCTGCCCGGCGCGAACCTCTTCTGTTTCATCAACTACAATATGCGAACCTACGGGAAGGTTATACGTTTTAATTTCCTTGCCTTCCACCAAAAGCATTGGTATCTTGGTCTTATCTTTTGTTTCAATTACTACTTTTTCCCGGTGTCCTGTTTGTTCATCAGCTTCCTCGCGATAGGTAAATCCTTCCAGTACACTGTCAAACTTGATGGTTCCTGCCTGTTCAGAAATAATTACATTATTAAATGGATCCCATGAACAGATAATATCGCCCTTCTCTACTTTTTGGCCATCTTTTACCATTAAAGTGGCGCCGTAAGGAATATTATTGGTAATGAGCAGCCTGTCATTTTTTACATCAATGATCCTCAGTTCACCTGTACGGCCAATTACAATCTGTATTTTTTCGCCCTGGTTGTTTTCTGCAGTTACCGTACGCAACCCGTCAAACTGCACAGTGCCATCGAACTTAGCGGCTAACTGCGAATCAACGGTAGCCGACCCTGCCACACCACCCACGTGGAAGGTACGAAGGGTTAACTGTGTACCTGGTTCACCGATTGACTGGGCGGCAATAATACCTACTGCATCTCCCCTTTGGGCAAGATAACCCGTTGCCAGGTTAAGTCCGTAGCATTTTACACAAACACCACGCTTGCTTTCGCATGTTAACACAGAACGTATCTCCACGGTTTCAATTCCGCTTTCTTCAATTGTTTTAGCAACTTCTTCTGTAATTTGCTCACCTGCCCCTATAATCAACTCATCTGTTACAGGATTGTATACATCGTGTACCGAAGTGCGTCCTAATATACGATCGTATAAAGGTTCTACTATATCTTCATTATCTTTTAATGCGCTGATGGCGATGCCCCGCAACGTGCCACAATCTTCATCATTGATCACCACATCCTGGGCCACATCTACCAAACGGCGGGTGAGGTAACCGGCATCGGCTGTTTTTAAAGCGGTATCGGCCAAACCCTTACGTGCACCGTGTGTTGAAATAAAATATTCCAATACATTCAGCCCATCTTTAAAGTTGGATAAGATCGGGTTTTCAATGATCTCTGATCCGCTGGAACCACTTTTACGTGGTTTAGCCATCAAACCTCTTATTCCTGCGAGCTGTTTTACCTGTTGCTTACTACCACGGGCACCCGAATCCAGCATCATATAAACAGAGTTGAAGCCTTGTTTATCTGTTGCCATTTCACGTATAAGCGTTTCCGTAACACGGGTATCCACACGCGACCATATATCAATGATCTGGTTATACCGTTCGTTATTGGTAATGAGACCCATGTTGTAGTTTTCCCAAACTTCTTTTACTTCTTCGGATGCTGAATCAACCAGTTCCTGCTTCAACTGAGGGATAACAAGATCATTAATATTAAAGGAAAGCCCTCCTCTGAATGCGGTACGGAAACCCAATTGCTTGATATCGTCAAGGAATTTAGCGGTTTTGGGAACATTGGTAATTTTAATGATGTCACCAATAATTTCCCTGAGTGATTTTTTGGTAAGTAATGCATTTATAAATCCTACTTCTTCGGGAACATGCTGGTTAAAAATTACACGACCTACTGTGGTATCAATGAGTTTCTTTTCCAGCTCACCGTTATCTTTGCGAAGTGTGGCTCTTACCCTGATATGTGCATGGAGGTCAACCTTATTTTCGTTGTAGGCAATAATAACCTCTTCTGCGCTATAAAAGCTCTTACCTTCTCCTTTTACCTTTTCTGTTTCGGTTGATTTCTTACCTTTTGAAATATAATACAAACCCAGTACCATGTCCTGCGAAGGAAGGGTAATAGGTGTGCCGTTTTGCGGGTTGAGAATATTGTGCGAAGACAGCATAAGCAACTGCGCTTCCAAAATAGCGGCGCTGCTCAGTGGAACGTGAACGGCCATTTGGTCACCATCAAAGTCGGCGTTGAACGCAGAACATACCAACGGGTGTAACTGTATCGCTTTCCCTTCTACCAATTTTGGCTGAAATGCCTGGATGGATAAACGGTGCAGTGTGGGGGCACGGTTTAGCATAATAGGATGTCCCTTAAGAATGTTTTCAAGGATATCCCAAACTATTGCTTCCTTACGGTCAACTAATTTTCTGGCGCTTTTTACTGTTTTTACAATACCTCTTTCAATGAGCTTGCGGATAATAAAGGGCTTAAACAATTCAGCGCCCATATCTTTTGGCAGTCCGCACTCATGCAATTTCAAATCTGGCCCTACCACAATTACCGAACGTCCCGAATAGTCAACACGTTTACCCAAAAGGTTCTGACGGAAACGACCCTGCTTTCCTTTAAGCACATCACTCAACGATTTCAATGCACGTCCGCCTTCGGCTTTAACCGCATTGGATTTACGTGAGTTATCAAACAAAGAATCTATGGCTTCCTGGAGCATACGTTTTTCGTTACGCAGGATCACTTCAGGCGCTTTGATCTCCAGCAGGCGTTTTAAACGGTTATTACGGATAATAACGCGGCGGTATAAATCATTCAGATCAGATGAAGCGAAACGGCCACCGTCCAAAGGCACTAACGGGCGAAGTTCCGGAGGTATAACCGGTATATACTGCATTACCATCCATTCCGGACGATTTTCAATTCTGCCGTTGGCATCGCGAAACGATTCCACTACGCTCAAACGTTTTAAAGCATCCGCTTTACGCTGCTGCGAGGTTTCAGTAGCGGCTGCATTGCGCAGGTCGTAACTCAACTGATCCAGATCAATTCGTCCGAGCATGGCATGAATAGCTTCCGCACCCATTTTAGCGATGAACTTCAGGGGATCATCATCAGGAAGGTATTGGTTGTCTTTAGGGAGATTTTCCAGTATCTCTAAGTATTCTTCTTCAGGAAGCAGGTCTCCCACTTTAAGATTACGGTCTTCGCGTATGCCCGGCTGTATTACTACGTATCTTTCGTAGTATACAATGCTTTCCATTTTTTTGGAACTGATGCCCAGCAGGTAACCGATTTTATTGGGAAGGCTTTTAAAATACCATATATGAACTACCGGCACTACTAATTTGATATGCCCCATCCTTTCGCGGCGCACTTTTTTTTCTGTAACTTCCACACCACAGCGGTCGCAAACAATACCCTTATAACGGATACGCTTATACTTACCGCAGGCACATTCATAATCTTTTACCGGTCCAAAAATTCTTTCGCAGAACAAACCATCTCTTTCGGGCTTGTAGGTACGATAGTTAATGGTTTCAGGCTTCAAAACCTCACCATAAGACCGCTCCAGGATGGCATCCGGGGAAGCCAGGCTGATCGTGATCTTGGAAAAATTTGACTTGGGGCGATTATCTTTTTTGATAGCCATATAGCGTTTATAATTTGTAGTTTGTTGTTTGTTGTTGCATGAATGCTGAACGGTTTATGAAATATTCATTCACCACCCATTGCTTACTATTCAAATTTCAACTCTAATCCTAATCCTCTCAATTCGTGCACCAATACATTGAATGATTCGGGCAATCCAGCTCTTGGAATGTTATCGCCTTTTACAATAGCCTCATAGGTTTTTGCACGGCCAATAATATCATCCGATTTCAGGGTCAGCAGTTCCTGCAATATGTTGGATGCACCATATGCTTCCAGCGCCCACACTTCCATTTCACCAAAACGCTGTCCGCCAAATTGTGCCTTACCACCCAATGGTTGCTGTGTAATTAAGCTGTAGGGTCCAATGCTTCTTGCATGCATCTTATCATCCACCATGTGGTGCAGCTTGATCATATAAATGATACCTACGGTAGCTTTCTGATCAAAGCGGTCGCCGGTTTCACCATCGTACAGGTAAGTATGACCGAAAGAAGGCAACCCCGCTTTATCAACATAGCCTGCAATTTCTTCAACGGAAGCACCATCAAAAATTGGTGTAGCGAATTTCACCCCTAATTTTTCGGCAGCCCATCCCAGCACGGTTTCATATATCTGTCCGAGGTTCATACGACTGGGTACGCCCAAAGGATTCAATACAATATCTACCGGTGTGCCATCTTCAAGGAAAGGCATATCTTCTGCACGAACAATTTTAGCTACAATACCTTTATTACCGTGGCGTCCCGCCATCTTATCTCCCACCTTCAGCTTGCGTTTTACGGCAAGGTATACTTTAGCCAGCTTCAATACACCCGCAGGCAATTCATCACCTATCGAAATATTGAATTTCTCTCTTTTGTATCTTCCTAATTCTTCGTTGAACTTGATGTTGAAGTTGTGCAGCAAAATGTTAACCTGGTTATCAATATGTGCATCACCCGTCCAGCCCAATGGGTTAATATTCTGATAATCCAGCCCGGTAAGATTTTTGGCGTTGAATTTGGCGCTCTTGCCTATCTGCATCTCACCAAAATTATTGGTTACACCGGCAGAGGATTTATTGTTCAACAACACCTGCAGCTTACCGATCAGTACGTCAAGCAAATCCTTTTCGTTCTGCTCATGTACTTTTTCCAGCTTATCAATAGCGGCCTTTTCGCGCACCTTCATGTTCTTATCTTTCTTGGCGCGCTGAAACAGCTTCTTATCAATTACCACACCTTCGGTTCCGCTCGGCGCCTTCAACGAGGCATCCTTGGCATCTCCTGCCTTATCGCCAAAGATGGCCCTCAGTAATTTTTCTTCCGGTGTAGGATCACTTTCTCCCTTAGGCGTAATTTTACCAATGATGATATCACCTTCCTTAACCTGAGCACCTATGCGAATAATGCCATGCTGATCAAGGTCCTTGGTGGCTTCTTCAGATACGTTGGGAATATCAGGCGTTAATTCTTCTTCTCCCAGTTTGGTATCGCGTACTTCGAGTTCATATTCAGAAATATGGATAGAAGTAAACAAATCTTCACGGGCTACTTTTTCACTGATCACGATAGCATCTTCAAAGTTGTACCCTTTCCATGGCATGAAAGCCACTTTAAGATTGCGACCTAAAGCCAGCTCACCATCTTTTGTTGCGTATCCTTCAGTAAGAAAATCACCGTTTTTAACGCGCTGACCCTTTTTAACAGCCGGGCGGAGATTGATACAGGTTTCCTGGTTCGTTTTCATGAACTTGGTAAGCCTGTAAATCCTGAGATCATCTTCAAAGCTCACTAATTTCTGCGCTTCATCTCTTTCGTAACGTACATGTATTTCGTTGGCATCCACAAACTCTACCACACCTTCGCCATCTGCATGTATCTGGATACGGGCATCCCTTGCCGCTTTTCCTTCCAGCCCGGTGCCCACAAAAGGCGCCTGCGGAACAATCAGCGGAACAGCCTGGCGTTGCATGTTCGATCCCATCAGCGCACGGTTGGCATCATCATGTTCCAGGAAAGGAATAAGCGATGCGCTTAAACCCACAATCTGGTTGGGCGCCACGTCCATATATTCTACATCTGTTCTTTCCAGTATAGGGAAATCGCCGGTTTGGCGCGATCTTACCATATCTTCTACAAATGTTCCGGTGCTATCCAGGGGAGCATTTGCCTGTGCTATTTTTGCCTCGTCTTCTTCTTCGGCGCTCAGGTAGTTCAGTTGTTTCATGTCTACCTTTCCTTCATGCACTTTGCGATAGGGCGTTTCAATAAAACCCATTTCGTTGATCTTGGCGTGCACACACAAAGTAGAGATCAACCCAATGTTAGGGCCTTCCGGTGTTTCAATGGTACACAGGCGTCCATAGTGGGAGTAGTGTACGTCGCGTACCTCAAAGCCTGCACGTTCACGGCTTAAACCGCCGGGTCCGAGTGCAGAAATACGGCGTTTATGTGTGATTTCACTCAGCGGGTTCGTTTGGTCGAGAAATTGCGATAACTGCGATGTACCGAAAAATGAATTGATCACCGAGGATAATGTTCTCGCATTGATCAGGTCAACAGGGGTAAATACTTCGTTATCCCTAACATTCATTCTTTCGCGGATGGTTCTGGCCATACGTGCCAGCCCCACACCAAACTGTGCAAACAATTGCTCACCTACCGTGCGCACACGGCGGTTGCTGAGGTGATCTATATCGTCTATTTCCGCTTTGGCATTTGTTAAACGAACAAGGTATTTGATGATCTCAATAATATCTTCCTTTGTTAATGTTTTTTGATCAAGCGGCTGGTGAAGGTTCAGCTTGCGGTTGATCTTATAGCGTCCTACTTCTCCCAGGTCATACCTTTTATCAGAAAAGAAGAGTTTATCAATAATGCCACGGGCTGTTTCATTATCAGGAGCATCAGCGCCACGCAACTGGCGGTAAATATGCTGAACTGCTTCCAGTTCGGAGTTGGCGCTATCCTTATTTAAGGTATTGTATATAATCGCGTAATCTCCGCTCACTTCCTCTTTCTGAATGAATACCCCTTTCACATCCATCTCCGATATCAGGTCTACTGCTTCAGCGTCTAAAACCGTATCACGTTCCAGCACCACTTCGTTTCTTTCAATTGAAACTACTTCGCCGGTGTCCTCATCCACAAAATCCTCTACCCAGGTCCTTAATACACGGGCGGCTAATCGTTTGCCTATATAAGGTGTTAATGCTTTTTTGTCTGCCTTTACTTCGTCGGCCATACCGAATAATTCCAGTATATCCTTATCGGTCTCAAATCCTATAGAACGCAATAAAGTAGTTACAGGGAATTTCTTTTTCCGGTCAATGTACGCATACATTACATTGTTAATGTCTGTAGCGAATTCCATCCATGCCCCCTTAAAAGGAATTACCCTTGCGGAGTAAATTTTTGTACCGTTGGGGTGCAGTGACTGTCCGAAGAATACTCCCGGTGAACGGTGTAGCTGGGATACAACCACCCTTTCTGCTCCATTGATCACAAATGTGCCGCGTGGCGTCATATAGGGGATGTTACCCAAAAATACATCCTGAACAATGGTTTGGAAATCCACATGCTCTTCATCGTTACAGCTTAAGCGTAACTTGGCTTTTAACGGAACAGCATAGGTTAAACCACGTTCCATACATTCTTCAATGCTGTAGCGTGGCGGATCAATAAAATAATCCAGGAACTCCAGCACGAAAATGTTCCGGGTATCCGTAATCGGAAAATTTTCCTTGAACACTTTAAACAGCCCTTCAACATTCCGCTTGTCCGGCGTTGTTTCCAACTGGAAAAACTCTTTAAAAGACTGAATCTGGATTTCTAATAAGTCCGGCGTTTCCGCTAAATGCTTGATTTTTCCGAAATCAATTCTATTGTGTGTAGCAACTTTTGTTGAAGACATAGTATAAAAAGCGCTTTTTATTTGGTTCAATGACGAAATACCCGCATCCCTCTGTTTTCGCTTGGAAACAAAAGAAATTAGAAATCAGTCACTTATAATTCAATTGAAAAGTCAAATTGTATCAGGCCCAATTTAAGGAGTGCAAAGGTACAGAATATAGGCATTATAACAAGCTTTTTTAAATTTTAACCTGTTTTTTTATACGCAGTGATTAAAATGTGGAAAAAATTAACCTTCAGTATCTTTGTATTAAAAATAATGCACATGTATTTGATGCCTGCTTCCTCTCCTTTTTGATACGCTAAGCGAATTGGTAAGCGCATATTTCAAAAATGCAAGCATGACGGTTTAAGGAAATTATTTAAATGCAGACATAACAGGTTTGCCACGCCACGCCTGAGGCATTTTTAAACCTAAAATGTAAGCAAGCGTTGCGGCGGTATCGTACGTAATAATTACATCCGTTATCTCATTTCCACTTCGCACTTCAGGTCCATTCATAATCCAGGGTATTAAAACCTCATCTGGTGATTTACCGCCGTGTCCTTTCCCCTTGCCGCCATGGTCGGCGCTTATGATCATGATGGTTTCATTTTCGATGCCGGCATCTTTAACGGACTGAACGATAGTGCCGATCCGGCGGTCCACCCTTTTCAATTCTTCATAATATGCAGGGGTTCTGTGCCCAATATTGTGTCCAACTCCATCCGGCTCGCTGAGATGGATAAAAGTCAAATTCGGCTTTTCTTTTTTAATAACAGATGCTGCTGTGTCTGCAAAAAAATCGCCGCCGGCTTCTTCATCATGTATTACAATGTCAACTGCCTTTTTTTCAAAAAGATAACCAATTCCTTCCCAGTTATAGATTACTGCTGATTTGTATTGTGGTTTTTGCTGCTTCAGCAACCCGAAAATGCCCGGAAAAACGCCGTACTCATTTGTTGCGGCAGAAGGTATCTCAGGCGTTTTACTATCCCATTCTGTATACCCATGTAAGGTGGGGCCGGCGCCCATTAACATAGATGCCCAGTTGACAGCGCTGGAGGAGGGCAATACACTAAGCGCCTTCAGGCTCCAGGATCCGGTTGACATTAATTGCTTCAATACAGGCATGTCGGCGTCCGGAACTGCGTATGCGCCAAATCCATCAATACCGATCAGTACTACGTGTTTGATTTTCTTTACCTGTGATTTTGACTGCAACACCCCTATGGTGCAAAGCAAAAAAAACAGAACTGTTTTTTTCATCAGTTTATTTTTATGTGAAAGTTTACAGCGATAGTTTCCTGTCGCTGATGATGGTGGGGAATCGTTTTCTTATCTTGTCCGGAACCGGGTCTCTGTAAATGGTTCTGCGCCCCTGTATGGTGAGCTTTCCGCTGCTTAGCGTTACAAATGCAAAAATGGAATCTTTAAAATAATGCGGGCCTTCATTGTATACGTAGGTGGCGCTGTTGATAATAAAATAATGAACGTTGTTGCGAATACCATACCGGTCGTCGTGATCGTGCCCCATAAATACGGCAACCACTTTCCCGTTGCTCCCGCTTTTCTCGGCATTTAAATTAGCATCATCAAAAATATCCAGTATCTCATCCGCATTTCCCAACTCATCAAAATAGTCGCTGATAAAAACCGGCTGGTGCATAAAAACGATCACGGGTTTATCATTGGCAAACAGATCCTTTTTCAGCCAGTCCAATTGTGGTTGGTCGGTAAAACTCCGGAAGGGTGACGAATAAGGGCTCCAATTTGAATTATCGTAATGCACCAGTGATTTATCCTCCTTTCTTAAAAAATTCCTGTCCATTACCACAAAATGATAGCCATCAAAATCATAAGAATAGTAGGGTTGAGCCATGCCCCACAGCGCCATAATGGTTTCCTTATTGCATACATCCATATCGTGATTGCCGAGCACATGGTATTTCGGTCCTTTGAACCTGTTCCATTCGGCCATTATACCTTCGGACTGCTGCGGCCTGCAAAAGTCGCCGCATTGCAGTATAAAATCAGGCGATATCTTCAGCACTTCGTCCATGAATGCTTTCAGCCTTGTTTCCTCCTTGTTTTTAAATTGCAGGTGATGGAGGTCTGATATGATACCAAAACTCACAGCCTTTCTGCTGTTACTGTTGTCTGTGGGAAGTGAAAATACACGCGAATGCAACAGGTTGCCTGCGCCGGCTGCTGCCAGTGTTTTTATGAAATTGCGACGTTGCCACATATTGCTTACATTATTATTGCTGTGTTATTTTCTAACCACTGCGTTTCATAGATCTGGCCATCGCACATTTCTCCAGCCAGCTTGTACTGAATGGATCTATCTTACCGAACCGTGCAACATTAAACTCGGAGAGGTCGAACACCGGTTCATTTCCTGCAGCCAACTCAGCAAGCGCCAGCCCAACGCCACCGCTTACAGCAATGCCCGCTCCGCAGCAACCAGATGCCAGCAAAAAATTATCAACACCGGGCACTTTACCCATTACCAGTTGTCCATCCGGCGTATAACCCGAAAAGCCAGCTATATAATACTTAATGCCAGTTTCGTAAAAAGCCGGGAAAAATCTTGCCAGCCGTTCCGCGTTTTCAGCCAGGTCATTCATCCCTTTGTCTTCACTGAAAACGAAGTGACTGATATCGTCTGGTATTTTGTCTGGTGAGGCGTATAATGATTTTTGTTCGCGTACCCCAAACAATAGCGCACCTCCTTCGGGCCGCGCATAGGCCTGGGCATCGGGTAATAACACCATGGGCCCATCTGCAGGAAAAATATCAGCCTTATCGGTTATCCAGTACTGGCTTCTTACCGGCGCCATGGGAATTCCCGTTCCGGTTTGCTTGGCCCAAATGGGCGCCCATGCTCCAGCAGCATCAATTACAACATCTGCCTCAATTGTTCCAAGGGATGTTTTCACACCCTGCACCGCGCCGGCAGCATATAAAATTTCCGTTACGGCACAACCCTGCATAATATCCGCACCCTGCTGCTTCGCGCACCGCGCAAAAAAAGTTCCCAGCAGGTAGGGATCACAGTAAGCTTCACCCGGCATGAAACCGATGCGTAAAGCTTCGTCTGCTTTGAGCCAGGGGCACAGCCGTTGTGCCGCTTCATGACTAAGATAATCATAGGGTTGATGGAACTGTTGTGCAGTATGCATTAACTGCTCCAGTTCCTTCACGCTGCCATCGCTTGCCGCAACATGCATCATTCCTACCTTTCTCATGTCCAGCGATTCTTCCAGTTGTTTTTCCATCTGCATCACCGCCTGGTAGGTCTCCAGTGCAAGCGGTATGTAGGAATGTTTTGATCTGACGATCGTCATCAGTGCGGCGGCCCTGCTGGTAGCTGCGTTGCATATTTCGTTACGCTCAATTACAATAACTTTTTTTCCCGGATGATTACGTGTGTAATAATAGGCAATGGAGCATCCAAATATGCCGCCTCCTATTACCACCACATTTGCTTTTTTTAATATTGCTGACACGATTATTGTATTTTTTGATTGATCAGCCACATTACATCATTACGGGCTAATTACAGAACCCTGAAGAGAACAAAAGGTGCAAAAGGAACCAATTAATTAAAGCATGAACATCATATACGATTACCCTAATGACATCACATCCGCTGCGTTGTAATCCGGACAGGCTCCATGCCGGCCGGCCACAAATGCGCCCATTTTACAGGCAAATTCCAACGTCTTCTGTATATCTGGCTGAAGCATGAACCGGGAAATGAAACCCGCTAAAAAAGCATCGCCGCTTCCAATGGTATCGGCTACCTGTACTTTGAAACCGGGGTGCTCAAAATAGGTTCCGTCATGTAAAACGGATGCGCCCTTATCACCCCGGGTGGTAATAATTGTATTCAAATGAAATTTTTGCTGCAAAGCCTGCATCTGCTCATTTTCACTGCCGGAAAGCGCATACCAGGCGCCAAGCAATTGTAACTCGTCTGTATTTAGTTTCAGCAAGTCGGCGTGTTGCATAAGGTATTCCAGCACCTTTTTTTCGTAATGCGGCTTGCGCAGATTGATATCTAAAATTTTATATGGAGCGGTTTCTAACAGTTCGAAAAGGGTTTGCGCCGATTTTTCATTCCTGGCCACGAGGCTCCCAAAAATAAAATATTCCGCCGCCGACACCAGCTTTTGCACCTGCATGCTGAAAGGAATAAAATCCCAGGCCACCGGCTGAATGATCTCATAGCTCACATTATTACCACTCAGGGTAGCAAGTACCGTTCCTGTATCGTATGCTTCATCTTTTTGGATAAAAGAAGTACCCAATCCCCTTGACGAAATAAATTGCAGGAGTTCCTCCCCTAAAGGATCATTTCCAACCCTGCTGATCATAGCTGTGGGTACCTGCAAATGATTGAGATGATAAGCCACATTCATTGGAGCACCTCCCGGCAGCCTGGCGTCCGGAAGTATATCCCATAAAATTTCTCCGAAACACACGGCTGTGAAATCGTTTGTACTCATGCGTTCAAATTAGGAAAAAAACAGGATAAACGCCCATATATGTGGAAATTACTGAAAACGCTTTTTTTGTAGCGCCTCTCAAGACTATAGGCACTTTCTTACATCCTTCACCTCAAACAAATATTGATCAGTTATAGCCGCAAGCTTACTATCATTTCTGATCTGCTATATAAATGCCGCTTACTTCTGCAGCGCTCAAAGGCTTGGTGTAAATCCTCACATCATCCACCAATCCGGCGAGTGCTTTGCGTGTATCACTTCCCGCATTGTACACTCCTGTGCCATCTTCCCAGATCGTAAAAGGATAATCATTGGTGCCGTCCCATAATGGCCCTTTCAGAATGTTGAGGTCAAAAGGAGTGGCTTTCGTATATTCTGTTCCATCAATATACACATGCAGCAGTTTGGCTGTTTGATCAAATACAACGGTTACCATGTGCCATTGATTATCGGCCAATGCAGGCGCCTGCGGCGCCATTTCATTTGCCCTCCAGTCCATGCGGTTGTCTACGCCTCCGGCATCACCGGTAACTTTAACCAGCCAGCCCCTGCCCGGCGATCCCGGACCGGTATATTCGAGTGCGCCATCAGTGGCTACCAAAAAGCCGGGGTTACCACCGCTGTCCCAATCGGAATTGCCAAACAGCACAGGGTCTGAACCAATAGCTGCCAGTTTTGTCCAGAAGCTAAAGCTGAAACTTTGTGTCAGCGTTGGTCTTAATAAGTCGTGTTTAGGTAATACAGCATAAGATCCTGCACCAAATGATGCCACTCTTCCTCGTACCGGATCCGTTACAAAACCCACTTTGGCAGTCGCCTTTGACCCCTGCATAGCGTCAAACCGGTTGCCGCTCACATCAGACAGATCATTATCCATGGGCAGGTATACCAGCAGGTTGTTTCCGCTGCCGCTTGTGGTGGTAAAGCTCCAGGAAGCAGGCGTTAAAAAACCTTCGAAAGCTTTACCGTTAGCATCCACAATACTCCCGGCATCTGCCAGCACATAATAAGCTGTACCAAATTCAAGTGGAGTTCCCAGCATTACGGTTACCGTTTTACCATCAATGGATACAGATTGACCGCTAACAGGGATTTCAGCTACCTTCACATCTCCGGCGCTCTCAAACACACTAATATTTCCAGTACCTTTTTGTACATCAACAGCAAATGTAAGTCCCAGTGTAAACAAGGATGCGTCTGTGCTACCGGGCAGCGGATTGATGGCACTCAACGCCAAACCACTGGTACCTACGGTTTTAAAAGTCCATGCCGATCCGGCCGACATACCTATATACTCATTGCCCAACAGGTCGGTAACGATTCCTTTGCCCAGGGTGACGGTATAAGACTCATCTGCCCCCAGATCCACCGGCGGATTAATGGTCACTACCCGGTTGTCTTTATCAATTGTTACTGCATCTGATTCAACATCTATACGCAGGGTATCAGATTCACCCATAATCACCACTTCACCTGCTCCTTTTTTTACATTTTCACTAAAGGTTACTATCAGGTCACTGTTTACGGCAACGCCTTCTACCGCCGAAGCGGGGTTATAACTTACAACAACCGGGTTACCCGTGTCAATGGTGTGGTCGAATTTTTCTTTACACGATACGACCAGCACAGTACTCAGTACTGCCATTACAACTGGCAAAAAGTATAACCTATTATTATTTTTCATCCGTATATTTTTTGAATTTTTGAATTTGGCCGGTGAGACCTCTTGCATCCATTTTATTCTTTATAATGTCCTTATCCCGCATTATTGCCGGGCGAGGGTTACCTGGAAATTTCCTTTTCCTGTTGCTTTGGTATCGGTATTCTCCCATCCCATATAAAAGGAGAGCGTCAGTGCAGAGGAGGTAACCTTTACGCTAAATTCATCCAGAGGTTCCACCCCCACTACATTCACCATGGCGCTGTCCTGGGTTCCGGTAACAGTCCACGTTCCGGCGCCGGCATTGCCAAATACGATCGGGCAATCCCTGGCAAGGAACTTCGACGGATTGCCGGCATCATCCGTGGTAAATACCAGGCGCATCCCCCCAAACACTTCCGGTGGAACATTGTCGGGTGTAATAACATTACTGGGAATGGCCCAGGTACCAGCGAGCCGGCCTGAGACCAGTTGCTCCGGGGTCAGCACCTCATGTTTTAATTTGTCTTTTGTACAGGATGCTGCTCCTGTAATTCCTGCAACAAGCAGCACTAACAAAAATTTTGCATTCAGTCTCATTTCCTTAATTTTTTATCTTGGCACTTTAAATAAACGGTAGGGAACATTGGATTTCAGCACACTTCCTTCGAGCCCCCAACTGGCATCGGCACGGATCCCAAAATGGCTGAGCACATTCACCGCAACATCTGTAAGTCCGATCGGATAGTACGGGTGGCGCTCGGTGGCAGTACCCACCAGTTCACCATTGTTGCCTTTGCCGCTGTAATCTTTCACTATAGTGCCTCTTACTTCATCCATTTTCAGGTAAAGATTCAGCGAAGCTTTGTTGGGATGGTTACTGTTTTCAATATTGCGGAGGTACATGTAGTCTTTGATCGTTGCGGCAGACAGAACATCCGTCCATATTCTTACTTCATTTAGAGAACCTGCCCAGTTGGGTGCGCCGCCGCTGTAAGTTTGCGTCCCATCCTGTCCCAGGCACATGTAATCATAAGGTGAAGCCATTTGGTCTGCATCTTTATAAGTCAGCACTGATTCATTTACTTTTTCCCCATCCTGGTATATTGTACAGCGTTTTGTTTTATCAAATGTAACTGCCAGGTGATGCCAGTTTCCGTCTTCCAGCGGTTTGGAAGAACCAATGTCATACCGTTCCGTTTTTTGGTTGGCGATATTGATCTTCCATGTTGACCCGCTCCTGCAAATGGTAAAGCCAGGCAAGCCACCTGAATCCCAGTTCTTATCCCCTATAATGGAGGGGTCACTGTTGTTAGCACCAGCTTTCGCCCAAAATTCGATGGTGAATTTGTTCATTCCCTGTAAGGCTGTTCCCCTTATAGGGATACGCACATACGTCTTGTCGCCGGAAGCCGCTTTATTCAACGTTAAAATATTATCCGCATTTTCACGGGGGGCCAGCGCCGTACCGATCAGTTCTTTTTTGTCCATTTCTGCTCCCGAGAAAATAATCGGTACATTAATTTCTTCCGGTGTGGTGCTTTGTGGCGTTCCAGACTCTGTACCTCCGTGGGTAGAAGCCAGGAAAATATTCCAGTCTTCATTTGCAAAATCTGTACGGGACTGAATAGCAGCATGTAACCCTGCAACATATTCATCAATCTTCTGAATCGCCTGCACATAGCGCGCCTGGCGAAGCTGGAAGCCCACTTCTCCCCCTACATCAGCCGGACTGCTGAATTGCACGAATACAGCGCCCATATCTGCCTGCTTGAGCAGTTCCACCGATTTATTATAAACTTCCTCATCGGAAGCATATTGAAATTTATAATCTGCAGCAGCGTTCAACAAGCTGTTTACTTCCATAGTGCGCGCCACGGATGCTACGACTACCGAAGTGAGTACAGACTTGATGCGCGTGACCACCGAAGGATATTGCGCAAAATTGTTCCCCGAAAAAGAATTATTTTCCGTTACGCCATGTTTATCCGACGAAACGCCCGTCAACATGGTGGACCAGCCGGAACTGGTATAGGCAGGAACGCCGCCATAACCGCTCATGCTATAGGAACCGTTTGCCTTGAGCGCGCCAATACCCGGGGTGGCGGCGTAATCAATAGCGGTATTAATAATACCATCTACGCCAATCACCAGTATCTTTTTGGTTTTAGTTTGAGCAGCAACAAAACTGCCTTCCATCAGCAAAACAGCCAGTGCCAGGCAGCCATATTTAAACAAGTATTTCATTCGTATATTTTATTTTTTGTTTGGTCGAATGCCCGCCTGACCCGACGGGCAGGGAACGCCTTATATACATTCCCTTGTGTGCGAAATATTTTCATGGGCGTTTCATCCACGTGTTTTTTATTTGTATAACCGAACTACATAACTGCCCGGAATCCCTATTACAAAGTTGAAATTGTAGGCCTCATAGCTCACCTGTTCCACGCCGCCGACTTCTGTTACCATTTTCCAGGTTGCATAGGTATCCGACTGCTTTACCGGGAAATTCACATTCCAGATCTCCCCGTCATCGGTATCATCCACAAAAGTGCCCTTGAATCCTGCAGCGCGATCTTTGGTAAAGTCAATATAATCACCCGGAAGCGGCTGACCATCGAGGTATCCCACAAAACGAATTTGATTGGGCGTATCGCCCACACGTTCTATTTCCGGTTGCTTGGCCATCCCCGGCGACCAGGATAGTATATCGGTCTCTTTAAATTCCACAACAAGGGCATCTTTCAACAACCTGACGCCCGATTTGTTAGATACCTGAATATCAAAATGATATTCCCCTGCAGGAATCCTGTTTCCCTCCTGTATTTCCAGCACACCGGTATACTCATTGATGCCCACGGCGGGAACCATTACGGTATCCGACTTCAGCGCCAGCTCTTCCGCGCTTTCATTGCCAACAATAGCTTCTTTATAGCGGATCACAGGAATTTCATCGCTTAATGCACTAACCGGTTTTCCGCCGGGTTCCCGGATCTCCGCAATTTCAAACTTCAGGGGCAGTGTGGAAGTGGAAGGCTGAAAATCCCCGATGTTCTGCTGCAACCCGGAAATCGCAAATTGTTTCCTGTTTTTATAAATAATGTCCGGAGCAATACTACCCTCTTGCGGAATTTTAGTGCAGGCGCCGGCCAGCAGCATGGTAAACCCAAGCACTGCTGTCAAAAATCGGAATATCTTGTTGTTGTGTATCATCTCTTTCCTAATTAAATCCAAAAATGTGTGAATCAGCAGCGAGCACATGCACTATCCCGTTGGTAGAGCGCAGGTCTGCGGTTTCAACCTGTACAGATTGGTACAGTTCTGTGCCGCCGGGCATACCTTTGTTGAGCGAAAAGATGATATACTTAGCGCCCATATTCACATTCCCCAGGTAATCATCCTGTACGATATTAAAACGCGCTTTGGCGCCCCCATAAGTGGTATCATAACTATAAATGGTGGCCAGTTCGCTGCGCACGATTTGTTTGTCGGGAATAATATAGTTTTTAAGGATGGCTTCAATTTTTTCCATATCCTCCGCCGGAATCCCGCTGAAGGTTTTAGGCCGCTTTTCCGGATCCGGGTATACCAGGTTAAAAAAATTATGAATGGAATAATTCTTCGGAGCCAGAAAGGTGGAGCCATTGGCATTCACAGCCGCTTCCAGCCCGGTGAGGTTGATTAGTGTGACCAACGTATCAAACACTTCAGGACGGCTTTTCAGGTAATCCATGGTAGACATACCGAGGGTAGTTGTTTCGTCAGGATTCAACGTGCCGCCGTCCGCAAAATAATCCTTGCTGCATCCGGTAGTAAACACCACACTTACAAGCGCCATTGCGATTATTAATTTCATTCGTTATCTTTTATGTTTTTAATGGTCGAATGGAACTCCGCATATACATCCCCCTGTGTGAAAAACTTATCACGCTTCGTTTCATTCGTATATTTTGTTTATCATTTTTAGTTTAGTCTTGAGTTTTCAGCTATCAGCCTCCAGCTTTCAGTCTTCACATTTCACTTCTCACTATTCACCATTCACCTTTTCACTTCTCACATTTCACCTCTCACTTTCACGCATTCACTATTCACTCCTATTGGTTGAACTGCCAGTAATAAGTCTGCTCCATATTGGGATTGTTGGCAAAAGCTTCGTCGCTCACGGGGAAAAATCCGGCGCCATCCTTTTCTCCCTGAGCGGTGATATACGGATTAAACTCGTGCAAACGGCCCAGTCGAACTAAATCATACACACGCTGAAATTCGCCAATCAGCTCCCTGCGCCTTTCTTCCAGCACTTCTTCAATAACGATAGCCTGGTCGTCTCTGGTGAATACCGGAATCCCTGCGCGGGTACGCACAGCATTCAGGTTTTCCAATGCAGCGGGCACATTGCCAAGCCTTGCATCCGCTTCAGCTTTCAGCAGCAATATATCTGCATACCGGAAAACAGGCACCGGCGCTTCCATCAGGCTATAGCTGCGGTCTTTCACCTTTCTGAATTTGGCGAACATAATCGCTCTTTCCCCATTGGCCAGCGGATCCGCCAATACGGGTCTCAGCTCACTGGCACTTACCGAAAAATCAATGCTTTCAAAAAATGCCGGTACTCTTTTGTCGGACTTATCCCTGGCATAGTCAGGATAGATCTCTAATATTTTTGACTTCGGTACGGCCAGCGACAAATTGCTTCTGTCGGTATAGGGGTTGGTGAGATAATAGGTCATAATATGTCCATAGTAATCGGCATATTCCCCTTTCTTGATATCATAATACATTTCTAAGATCACCTCTTCCGACTCCCCGGCATCAAATAAATTCCGGAACTGGTCAATAGGCACCAGTTTAAAAGTATTGGAACCGATGATTTCTTTCATCGCATCGGAGGCGCCCTGGTAATCTTTTAGCCACATCAACGCATGGGCTTTCATTGCGAGTGCCGCACCTTTGGTGCCTCTCGACATGGACTCTTTTATGGTCCCTTCATATTTCCATGGCAGGTCCGGTATGGCTATATCCGCTTCATCCACCACCATTTGCATCACTGTGTTGAGCGGTTCCCTGCCCAGTGGCTTCACATTACGGGATTCCAGGTTAATAGGAACGTCTCCCCATATCCGCGCTGCATAAAAATGCGCCAATGCTCTTAGAAAATGGGCTTCTGCCAGTAACTGCTTTTTTTTATCCGCTGTCAGCCCATCGGTAATCTGGGGAATTTTTTCAAGCACCAGGTTGCACTGTTCAATAGCTCTGTAAAAAAGCCTCCAGTTGGTCATCGGTTCCAGCTCTGTTCGCTGAATTAAATGGTTTTGAAAACCGGCCCCCCAGTCTCCGTCATCATTCGGCGTAATCCAGTCTCCTGAGCGGGAATCACCCCAGAAATAATAATCGCCCCAGGATCCGTTACGGGTTGTTGCCGGCGTGTCATCTTTGGTTAACCCCGACAGCGCCCGGCGAAAAATCGCGAAAGCCGCTGCTACCGCACCCTCCGCATCGGCTCCTGTTTTCCAGGCCTGATCTTCTGTTACGGTATTGATCGGCAACTGGTCCAACCACTTTTTGCAGGACTCCCCCATAAGGGAGAAGAGCGCTATACAAACAATAATGATATTTTTATTTTTCATTCGTATATCTTTTGTTTTTTTAATGGAACTACGCATGCATGTTCTTTGTTTGAAAAATTATCATGCTTCGTTTCATGTTCAACTGACTTTATTTTGCCTGAATCATAATGATCATAGTAATTATTATAGTGAAATGGAAACGCCGAACAACAGCATCCTTCGCATGGGATACCCGCCTGACATGTCAAAACCATCAATGGTAACCAACTCAGCATCCGGACCACTGTACTTTTGGAAGGTCACTAAGTTATCCGCCGTACAATATATCCGCATTCTTTCAAAGGGAAGGCGCTGCATGATCTTCTTGTTAAACGTGTAAGACAGGGTGGCAGACCTGATTTTGAAATAAGAACCGTCTTCTATATACTCCGAATCATAATTGATCACCTGGGTCGCATCGCTCCAGGGATTGAGTGCAGGATACCTCGCATTATCACCGCTTTTTTCCCAGATGGAATATTTGTCGAAGTTGGGGAGCGAGCCGCTTCCCGCAAAAGCCTTACCCAGTTTGAGCCGGTCGAGCAAGGCAGTATTAACAATGT
This sequence comes from Agriterribacter humi, assembly GCF_009192765.1. Taxonomy (GTDB): domain Bacteria; phylum Bacteroidota; class Bacteroidia; order Chitinophagales; family Chitinophagaceae; genus Agriterribacter; species Agriterribacter humi. The sequence goes on from NZ_VOHQ01000009.1 coordinate 195,813, forward strand.
CTCTGCCAATCACAAAAGTGGCGACCAGGTTAAGGCTAAACTGTTTATAGGTGAAATCATTGGTCCAACCCCCGTTCCATTTCGGATTCGGATCGCCTGAATACACTCGGTCCGACACATCAATACGATAGTCGCCGTCCTGATCCCTGAAATTACGATCGCCCACCTGCAGGGTCTTGCCCTGCAATCCCAGCAGTTTTTTCCCGGTTTTGGGATCTACCGGTACCTGGTCTTCCGCCTGGTAAATACCTTGTGATTCATAGAAGAAGAAACCGTTGAGCGGAGCGCCTACCCGGATAATAGAGCCAAAGTCCTGACCTGAAGTGCTGGTTTTAATGATATCGGCATTGCCATCGGGAAGCCTGATGACACTGTTTTTGTTATAGGCAAAGTTCAGGTTGGTATTCCAGGTAAAATCACTGCCGAATCTCATGTTGGTATTGACGGTAAATTCCAACCCGCGGTTCAATACATCCGCCGCATTGCGGTATACCTCGTTATAGCCCGATGTAGTGGGCAGGGCAGTAGATAAAAGCAATCCCTTGGTTAATTTTTCATATGCATCAAAAATAACCTCCACCTTCCCTTTGAATAAGGTTAAATCTACACCGATATTGGCCATGTTGGTTTTCACCCAGGTAAGATTGTCGTTCTTAAAACCATCATACCAGGTAGGTGTAAATCCTGAAATACCCCCATAAGCTATCTCTATTAAAGAATTATACTGGTCGAGTGAGCCACCGTCCATGATGCCCAGGGCCAGGTAGTTATTATCCCAGGTGGTGCCGGACAATCCATAGCTACCCCGGATCTTACCGTTCGTTAACCAGCCTGCGTTAGCAAAAATATCCTCTTTATAGAAATTCCAGCCTGCTGAAATAGATGGGAATACGCCCCAGCGGTTGGCCTTCCCGAACTTAGAGGAACCGTCTGTACGGATAGAGGCCCCCAGCAGGTACTTCTGTTGAAAATTATAATCGAGGCGGCTGAAATAAGACATCAGGGTGCTGGCGCCATAATTGCTGGAGCCGATACTATTACCCTGCGGCCAGTTCACAGATTGCGACAACGTAGGTGATGCACTAACACTATTGACGGAGGTAGTTTTTGCCTCTGTTTTTTCCATACTCTGCCCCAGTAACACGCTTAAGCTGTGCCCGTTTCCAAACTTAGGTGTATAAGTCACCGTATTCTGGAACAGCAGGTTTTGGTTTTCACCGGTGGCGCTCAGGTTAGTCGCTCTCAGGGTGCGCCTGGATTCAGAATAAGTATCCTGCATGACCCGCAGGTATTCCAGGCTAAGGCTGGCTTTATAGCTCAGGTTCCGGGCAAGATTAAGGGTAGCGTCAGAGCTGAAACGTACCCGGTCATTGAGATTAGAAATATTACCAGGTTGGTAAACCTCCGCTCCTTTTACCAGCGGGTTATCCGGTAGCGGCAACAGCGAAGAATAGCCGGAGGACAATCCGTCCGGGTTCCTGCCCTGGTCGGTACGTGAAACGGCCAGCGTATTATTAATGATCAATTTATTTTTTAAGGCATTGAAACTGGTACTTGCCATGAGGCTGTAGCGTTTGAAGCCGGTATTGAACAGAATACCTTTGCTATCCATATAGCCCATGCTGATACTGTATTGACCAAAATCGCCCGCCCCGCGGATGGAGGCATTGTAATCTTGTGTAACGGAGGTGTTATACAAATAGCCCTGCCAGTCGGATGAGTTGTTGTAGAATGGGTTGGTCACATCGGTGTACATCGCCGGCATAGACAAGCCGTAGGGTGCGTACAGGTCATACAGGCGTTGTACCTGTTCCCGTTCTTTGGTGCCACCGGCCACATCCCGCAATTGCGGTACAAAATTGACGCCGGTGCGAATATTGAGATTGATCTGTGGTTTTCCTCTTTTTCCCTTTTTGGTCGTGATCAGGATCACACCGTTGGCCGCCCTGGATCCGTAAATCGCCGCGGCAGAGGCATCTTTGAGCACCACCACATCTTCTATGTCGCTGGGGTTGAGGTCTGCCAGCACATTGGTGCTGGTTACAGCAAACTCACTGCTCATTCTTGAAATGATGGGGATGCCGTCAATTACATACAACGGCTCAGAAATGGCGGAAGCATCGCCACGGCTTACGGCTGCCAGCCCCCTGATGATGATGGCGGGCGTTGCACCCGGTTCCCCGGAATTCAACTGTACATTCACCCCTGCAACTCTACCCTGCAGCAACGAACCGAAAGATTCTGCTGCCTGTCCTTCCGTGATCTTGTCCATTTTGATTGAGGTAACAGAACCTGTAATTTCCTGCTTCACCTGGCTTTTATAACCTGTAACGACTACGTCGCTCAGGATTTTATTTTCCTGGGTCAGTTTGATCGAGAGATCCGCCGCTTTTCTAAACACGATTTCACGGGACTCAAAACCCACGGATGAAAAAGTGAGCGTATCGCCCACGCTCACCCGCAACCGGAAACTTCCAGCGGCATTGGTAGTAGCGCCGGTATTTTTACCTTTGATTCCTACCGAAGCACCGACAACCGGTTTGCCATCGGAATCGCTGATTTTACCGGTCATTACGGATTGCGCAATGCCTGCTACGGACAGCATCAGTACTGCAAAAAGCAAACAGACCCCTTTCATTAATGCCTTCATTACATTTGTTTTTTCGGTTCAATTATTTATCAACTCCATTAAGGAATTGCCCAATAAGCATTCTGGCTCCATCCATTATCCTTAATACTGCTGGCTGACAGCGGCCAATAGGCAGCGCCTTTTGTTACATCAGCTTCTGTAAATGCGGAAATATAGGAGGGTACTTCACCAAATCGGATCAGGTCAAACATGCGTTGTCCGGTACCCACCATAATGCGTTGTCGTTCCAGCAGGAGCGCGTCGCCGAAAGTCTCTTCAGTTAAAGCACTATAATCCTCTGTGGCGCCGTTTGCTGCTTTGATAAGCCATTCTTTGGCTTCATCAAAGCGCTGTGAGCGCCAGGCAGCCTCTGCAAACAACAAATTGATCTCCCGTACCGGCAACAGATCAACCTTACTGGCATCCTGAACGATCAGCGTAGCGCTATTGCCGGAGATATTAAACATACCGGCACGGCGGGCATCACCCTCCGGATAAATAGCATTGAATGTAGCCAGGGGCATGCTCAGGATACCGGCGCTCAACGGAGCTTCCGGAATCTCCGTGCGCCGGTCTTCGCCGATCGCCAGGCCAAAGCCAGACAAACTATCCGCCGTGCTGCTGGTAAAAGTATTGGTCAGCACATCGTAGGCGCTTTGTCCGTTGCCAAGCCACAGATGTTCCTGGGCCAGCAATGACGTCACAGCCGTTTTGTTAAACCGTACGGCTGTTAAGGCGGTACTTTCAATGCCATCATCGTTGAGCAGCAACCAGGGCAAAAGCCGTTGCGCTTCTGTTGCCCATACGATAGACTGGGCAACCACTTCTTCGCTGGTCAGTTGAGCTCCAAAATTATTTCGTTCGGCTGAAGGAACAGGGCCCCAGATCCGGGCCAGGTAGAAATAGGCCATGGATTTGAGGGCCAGTGCTTCGCCTCTGTATACATTATACTGGTAGGTACTGAGAACGCCTTCTTCCGCCTGCTCTACAATGTCCAGCACATCGTTGGCATCCTTAATCACATCATAGAAGTAGCCCCAGTCGGAGAGTTGGACCAAATTTTGGTCCGTGGCTGTCAGTTGCTGGCTGGCCACTTGTTGCTGGAAAGCAACCGCCACCTTCAGGTCTCCCGCCCGTGCCTCACCATACATCATCCAGGCATAGTTGGCCAGCAGAGCCCTCCTGAGGTCTACATAGCCTCCGATCACGGACTGTTGAATACGGGGTGCAGATTGATAATAGCCTTCCTCCACCGTGCTGTTTTCCTGCTCAACGGTAAGGCTCTTACGGCAGGAACAAAGGAGCACTATTGCCAGCAGGGATATGAACTTCCAATGTTTCATCCAATGTGTCATGTTGTTCATTTTTAACATCATCATGCTTAAAAAACCACTTTAATACCCAGCGCTACCGAAGCAGGCAGGGGTGTTCCTGTATACATCAGGTCATACCTGCGGCTACCCGTAATATTTTCTTCCGGGTTGATGCCGCTGTACCGGGAAAGGGTCAATAAATTGTCACCACGAACAAATATTTCCAAATCGCTTAATTCCACTTTTTTAGATACCGAGTTCAAATGCCAGGAAACCGCAGCCCTGCTCAGGCGCACAAAACTGCCATCTTCGATGGTTCTGATCCCCTGGTAAACGCTCCGACCGTCGGCATCTTGATTAATTAAATAGTAGGGTGTCTCCGCGTTTTTGAGGGGAAATTGGTAATTGACGCTCTCTGCATCATAGCGGCTGTTGAAAGATTCCGCTGCAATATCCGATCCCCAGGCGTAGGTGAGGGTAAAAGCTGCAGAAATATTACGATAACGCAATGTATTCGTAAACCCTCCAAAGGCCTTTGGTTCACTATTACCGATTGTTTTTGCCTGGCTGCCTTCCCAGGCAACCAGGGAAGTGACTGCAGCACCTGAAAGCGAGCCGAGGTGGGCGAGGCTGGTAGTCTCGATATTGTCAGGCAATTCTTTTATTTTGTTGTGGTAGAAGGCAATGTTCAGGTTGCTGGTCCAGGAAAAATGGGTGGACTGTATCCAGGCGCCATCAATGGTCACTTCAACACCCGATAACCCGAGTGTGCCGCCCGTTTCATATTTATAGTCAATCCCACTGATATTAGACAGGTATCGCTGATAGGTGAAATCGCGGTAGGTTCTATTAAAATAATCAACAGAAAGGTTGAGTACCGAACCGAGTGCAACCGTCACACCAGCATCAATCTGGGTCACGCTAATGCTTTTGGCACCGCTGAAGGCAGGATACAACTGTCCTACACCCAGGTAATTGCCGCCATAATAATCTCCATAGCCATCTAATTGTCCGCGATACACTTCCGGTCTGCTCAACACGCCCGTTTTCCCGATGCCGGCATTGAGTTTTACAGGTATGTTGAGGCTGTTTTTCAAATCATAATGGATACCCAGCGCAGGATACCAGGCCCATTTCTGGTCGTATAAGGAGCTGCCGTCTGCACGAACCACCATGTTGACATCCAGGTCTTTTTTGTACTTAAACTTCCAGGTTCCGTAAAAGGATAAGAGCTTTTCGGTATTATGATTGGATAATGCGATCGTTTGACTGGCATTGTAGCCTGTCACCACTTTTACAAAGTCCGATCCACCGTTTTCCATACTGCGTTGTCCGTTCACGGAGGTGAGCCGGTCATCTGTATTTCTGAACTCGTTGCCGAGCGTCATATCCATTTGCAGCGCATCGGAAAATTCATGCAAATAGTTTGCAGAAGTATTCCATGTGATCAACTGTCTTTTATAGGCGGCACTGGACGCATAAATATCACCGTCCAGCAGGTTGGAGGGAATATATACATCACGGCTGGCGCCTTCATAAGAGAGGCCTGCAACTGAGCGGATGGTAATGCCGTGCCCGGCTATGTAGGCCAGCGCCATAGAGGACACGAGCCCGATATTCCGGTTCTTATCCATAAAGAACGCTTCATCGCCAACAACGGGCAGGGTCAAATCACGGCTGTATTCTCCTTCATAACGCCCGTTCCGGCTGGCGAGCGCCATATTATTATAGAAATGAGCGGAGAGGCGGTCGGTAATATTATATTTCGCATTCAGAAATAAGGATTGGCGCCCAAATCCGGAACCCCTGATAATACCTTTATCCTGGTGATTGGAAAGCCCAAACAGGTAGGAGCCGTAACTACCCGCGCCATCCACGATCAATGCCTGATCGTGCACCATGCCGCCGTCACCATATACGGCTCTGCGGCCCATTGTGTTAAAGTTGTAGAAGGCATCCCTCCTGTAGTCCATGTTTTGCAGAAAATTGACCCCCGCATAAGCACTACCCCGAACATGAATAGACCCGGGCTGCCCTTCCTTCATAATAATATTCAAGGCTCCATTAGGGGCCTGCACACCATAAGCGGCGAGGCGGTCAATATCTTTAATTACATCAATGCGTTCGATTTGTTCGGGAGAAAAATAAGTGAGGGGGTTGATGCCTGTTACATTGGAGGGACTGGCCACCATAGGAACGCCGTTGATGAGAATGAGGGGCATGGTAGATTGATCAGTTGGATCAAGGCTTATTCCCCGAACATTAAGCGTGGATTGAGCGCCAGCCGTACCCGACCAGCTTTTTACCCTTAACCCGGCTATGCTTCCCTGTAAAATGTTCTCCAGCCCGCTTCGATTGGACAAGATCATACTATCTACCCTCAGAGAATCCTGAGCCCATAAACTCATCGCGATACCAAAAGACACGAAAAGAAAAAATAAGGTTTTCCCAGCAGGTTTTGGTAATAATTCCATAATTATTATTTCTATGTTTACTTAATCTTTGGTACGTCCCTGCATCAACTGTTCGTGAACAAAGCTGAAGAAGAACTCATTATGCAGTTTCTGAATTATTTAGTAATAATAAACAAAGTTTACTATTACTAACTATTCTTACATTAAAAAGTTATCCACAAAATTTGTTAATTTGCTCAACTGCCCTTACTAAGCATTATTGATAGTTTAGCAATTTTAAACTTTGTTTATTAACGATATATTTTGTTAAGATTAAGCTTTTGTAAAGCTTAAGTTTCTGGAGTATAATTTTGTAGGAGCAGCGGATAGTCCTTTTTCTTCAGACATTTTATTTTGTGTTTCAAACAGTTAGATAAGCGATTGTTCGGGTTGTGCACCGGCAGAACTACCCTGAAAATAAAATATATCGCCAGAAAAAAAAATTTGTAGTATCTCATTACACCTCGCTGAGGCTGTATTGCGTCTTTCTCCTGCCTGCAATACCAGTGCAGTAAAAGGCTCCGGCGATATAAAATTTAAATACTTACACAAAAAAATTATCCAATTTCTCTGGGGTTTCCTATCCACCCGCTGCAACCCCGGGGGGCAAAATTGGCATTAGCGATGTTATAATATTAATTACAATTACCGGTCACCCTCTCAAATGATAGGCTTTAGGCTGCACAAAAGCACGTATGCCATGGTAAGACAATGTTGAACCCAGTCCTGAATTTTTACGTCCCGACCAGGGAAGTCCCGCACTTACCCTGTCGCAACAGTTCCAGTAAACGGTGCCTGTGTTCATTTGCTTCATCACTGCTTCAGCCCGCTCAAAACTTTTAGAATATACTGCGGCAGTTAATCCGTAAGGCGTATCCCTCATTAATTCAGACGCTTCCTTATCATCCTTTACCTTTTGAATACCTATAACCGGCCCAAAAGATTCCTCTGTCATTAATTTCATTTTATGACTTACATCCACCACCACTGTTGGTGGGAAAAAATACCCTTTTCCACCGGCAGAATTTCCGCCCAGCAGCACTCTAGCACCATTGGCTTTTGCATCCGCTAACTGCTGATTAAGAAAAGCTACCTGTTCTTTTCTGCTCAACGGACCTATCTCCGTTTTTTTATCAAGCGGGTCTCCAATCACTAGTTTTTTCGCATTTGCAACAAAAGCATCTACGAACTTATTATAAATTTTTTCCTGTACATATATCCTTTCCACAGCGCAGCAACTCTGCCCATTATTATATACGGCTCCTTCCAATGCTGCTGCAGCTACAGCTTCTACATCTTCCACATCATCCATCACATATAAAGGGTCCTTACCACCCAGCTCTAACTGAACGGGAACCAATTGGGAAGCGGTATGCTCAGCTATATACTTTCCGGTACGGTAACTGCCTGTAAAAAAATAGCCATGTAATGGCAGTTCGAGTAATGCCTGCCCTGCAGGGCCTTTGCCGATTATTACCTGGAAAACATTTTCGGGTATGCCCGACCGGTATAGAAGCTGTTGTATATGCAAACCTGTTAACACAGCATATTCAGATGGTTTATACAGCACAGCATTCCCACCAATAAGTGCGGGCACAAATACGTTTACACCTACAAGATAGGGATAGTTCCATGCAGAAATATTGGCAATAACCCCCAAAGGTTCATACACGATCTTTTCCCTTGTAGCATCTTCTTCAGTAATCCATTCTTCGGCCAACCATTTGGCGGAATTTTTTATAAAATATTCTAATCTTTTCCGGGCCCCGTTCAGTTCATTATACGATTGCTGGAGCGGCTTACCCACCTCCATAGTAAGCGTTTCCGCCAGTTTTTCTTTTTCAGTATCTAAGAGTGCATAAAATTTTTCGATGCATGCAATTCTTTTTTCCAAAGGCACTGCAGCCCATTCAGACTGGCCATCTTTCACCAATTGAAATTTTTTTGCAATCGCTTCGGGTGAGTCTTCTGCTATTTCCTGTATCACTTCTTCAGTAGCGGGGTTAATGATCTGCATATGAGTTTTTTTTAAGGTGGAGGGTGTAAGGCGTAGGGTAGAAACGGATGTTGCAGGTTGCAGGTTGCAGGGTACAGAATTTCGGGTTCAAACTGGTGCGGTTTTCAATTTTTCAACTCCCGTTTTTCACTTTTCACCGCGTGAAATGATAAATGTGAAACATCTCACCTTTCACTTCTCACCTCCACATTTCACTATTCACCGCTCACCATTCACTACTCACCTCTTCTCCTAACTTATAACCTGCAACTTGTAACACTTTTTACTTCTTACCGCTTGCCTCTATAAACGCTTCCCTGATATTTTTTACAAAGTTACTGTCCTGATCATTCATTCGCTCAGGATGCCATTGCACAAGACATAAGAAAGAAGCCCCATCCGGATTTTTCCTTTCCAATGCTTCTGCTATGCCATCGGGCGACAAAGCCGAAACAATGAGTCCGTTGCCAATTGCATCGGCGCTCTGGTGGTGATTGCTATTTATCTGCGCTGCTTCATGACCAGTGATCTGGTGCAGCCATGAAGCCGGATCTACCTGTATGGAATGATAACGGTCTGTATCATCGGGCAGCTTGGAATGATTGAATTTGCCCCAGCGGGGAATATCAGGAATAAGCGTACCTCCAAAAAATACATTGGCGATCTGCAATCCCCTGCAAATACCCAGCACCGGAACAGCATTGCCTTCAGTGTATTCCAGTATTCGCCATTCAAATTCATCCCTTGCTTCACTTATATCATCTTTATAACAATATTCATACAGATCCGGACGATTGTAAAAACGCGGATGCACATCCTCACCTCCTGTAAGCACAACGCCATCACATGCTTTAATATCATCCAGGTTATTTCGGGCAGCGCTAAGCTGTACTACTTCCACATTATGGCCATGCGCCAGTATCCAGTTGCTGTAGTTGGCATATTTACTGCAGTCTGTAACCCCTATAATCAATTTTGAATCCTGCATTACAATGCTTTTAAATATAACTGCTTAAAATCTTCCCTGGATACCGGCTTTGGATTATTGGGATGAGCAAAGTCGGCAAATGCCAGGTCGGCCAGGGTTTCTATATGCTCTTCTTTTACGCCAATATCGCGCAGATGGTGGGGTATTTTAATTTTTGTATTCAAATCAAATAAATACTGCACCACCGCTTCGCCGGTTTCTTTTGGCAATTCAAGGGTACGGGCTATACGGCGAAATTTATCCTCAAACCCCGCGATATTGAATTCCATGCCGTAGGGAATATTAACCGCATTGGCCAACCCATGGTGCGTATCCAATAAAGAGGAGAGCGGATGTGCGAGTGAATGCACTACACCCAAGCCTTTCTGAAAAGCGATAGCGCCCATCATGGAGCCCAGCAGCATTTTACTTCTTGCTTCAAGGTCGGGTTTATTGACAGCCCGTTCAAGCGATTCATGAATGAGTTTCATCCCTTCCAGCGCTATACCATCGCATAAGGGATGATAATTTTTTGCCAGTAAAGCTTCCATATTATGGGTTAAAGCATCCATGCCGGTAGCCGCCGTAATAGGGCCGGGGATATCCATCGTCAATAAAGGATCTGCAAAAACGATCCTGGCCATCAGTTTGGGAGAGAATAAAATTTTCTTCTGATGGGTATCGTCATCAGAAATGATAGCGCTGCGGCCCACTTCACTGCCTGTTCCCGAAGTAGTGGGCACCGTTATAAAATGCGGCACATCATTGGTAACGTACACATCGCCGCCAATCAAATCATCGTATTTAAAAAGATCTTCGCGGTGATGAACGCGTAAAACAATCGCCCTGGCCACATCGAGCCCCGCGCCCCCGCCAATGCCTATAATACTGTCTCTGCCGGTATTGTCCCAAACTTCCGTACCCTTATATACATCGGATTTTACGGGGTTTTTATGAATATCCGAAAATACTTCAACCGCTATACTGTGCTTACGCAAATCTTCAACGATATTTTTAAAGAAAGGCAGTTGCGCTACATTGGGGTCGGTAACAATTAAAGGCGCTTTTAAATTATTTGTTTTTAAATAAGCCGGAAGCTCCTTAACCACGTTCGCGCCAAAACGTATAGTGGTAGGAAAATTAAACTGATGGATTTTTTCGAATGACATATATCCAATTTGAAATTTGAGATTTAAAATTTGAGTTTGTGAACCGGATAAAACCGGCAGGCATAAACGCACTAATACACGGAATTACACAAAGAGCTTTTTAAACAGTTTCTCACCGCGGGTGCAACAAATTTCCCTGAAACCTGGAACCTGTAGCTACTTACCCTTTATCACTTTTCTTCCTTACATCCTATCCCTTCTTTCTTAAATGATCTCCAAATACCGCTTCAGTTCCCAATCCGTAACCACTTTGGAGAATTGCCGCCATTCCCATTCCCGCGTTCCCGTAAAATGATCTACGAACTGTTCTCCGAATAATTCTTTTGCAACAGGCGATTCTTTCATAGCCTGGGTAGCCTGCCATAAGTTAGCGGGGAGTACACCATTTTTTTTATCTGCATAACCGTTGCCGGTAGTAGCGGGTATTTGCAATTTCATTTTTTTTCGGATTCCATACAATCCTGAAGCCAGGCAGGCAGCCATGGCCAGGTATGGATTGGAATCGGATCCTACTACTCTCGTTTCCAGCCGGGTTGATTTTTCACCGGTTGGCAAAGCCCTTAACGCGGTAGTGCGGTTATCAATGGCCCAGGTAAGGGTTGTGGGCGCCCAGGCGCCTTCTACCAGGCGTTTATAACTGTTAACCGTAGGCGCATACATAGGAAGCACATAGGGCAGGCAATACAGTTGCCCTGCTATATAACTTTCCATCAATGGGCTGATACCGGTTTTGCTTTTTTTATCGAAGAAAAGGTTCCGTTTGGCATCGGGCGACCATAAACTCTGATGTACATGCCCGCTGCAACCGGGTAAATTTTCGCTGAACTTGGCCATAAAGGTGGGCAGTATGCCATGCCGGTGGCCAATTTCTTTTACGCCGCTTTTAAACAATACAGCCCTGTCGGCAGCCTCCAGTATACCGGAGTACATGATGGCTGCTTCATACACGCCGGGGCCGGTTTCGGTATGAAGCCCTTCAAGCGGTATATCAAACTTTTTCAGCAGATCGAAGAGATCGTTAAAAAAAGCGCTTTTTTGTGAAGCCCGCAATACAGAATAGCCAAACATGCCATTGGTGATGGGTTTCAGGTCGCGAAATTTCCCTGCATACAATTCATTTGAATTATCTACCAGGTTAAACCATTCAAACTCCTGTGAACAAAAAGCAATAAACCCTTCTTCTTTCGCCTGCTGATCTATTCGTTTTAATAAACTTCTTGGGCATACCCGCGTGCAATCTCCCTTGCCGTCATTAAAATCGGCCAAAAAAAACGGCAGATCGTTTTCCCAGGGTATCCGCCGGTAGGTTTGAATATCTACTACCGCAGTAGCATCGGGATAGCCCGTATGCCATCCTGTAACAGTAGCATTGTCGTATGCAACATCGCCTGCATCCCAGCCAAATACCACATCGCAAAAGCCAAAGCCGGTGTCTGCAATAGATTTGAATTTATCAAAACTAATGACCTTACCACGCAATATCCCATCCAGGTCTGTTATGGCTAATTTTACTTTTTGAATATGCTGATCGGAGAGCTGCTGAAGGAGTTTAGTTGTTGTTAATTTCTGCTGCATGCATGGATTGTTTTACAAAAAAATGAAACCAAATATAGCTGATAAGAAGAATACCAAAGTAAACCATGGCAACAGCAATGTTAAGGGTGGTCATAGCGATCAGCGAAATTATGGCAATTATCAAAGCAATAACAGGGAAATAAGGATAAAAAGGCACCCTGAACGGACGCGGCAGGGACGGCTCTCTTTTACGCAGCACCACAACAGTAATCATTGAAAAAATATATAAGGTAAGCGCACCGAAACAGGCTATTGTGATGATCTGCCCTGTTTTGCCCGTAAGCAATGCAATTATGCCGATAACCATATTAATAAGCAATGCATTGGCAGGGGTTTTAAACCTGGAATGAATGCTGCCAAATGCCTGTGGAATGTATTTTACTCTCCCAAACTCGAATGTAGCGCGCCCTGCGGCAAGTATAATGCCATGAAAGGAAGCTACCAAGCCCATTAATCCGATGGTAATAAGGAGATGATAAAGCCATCCGCTGTCGCCTGTTATTTTTTCAAGGGCCAGCGGAAGGGGGGAATCGGAAGGTGGCGCACCGGGAGAAGGATATACGATTGCCTCCCAGCCTGCCACACCTACGGAAGACAGAAAGGTTAATATACACAATACAATGAGTGTAAGCAGGGCCGACCCAAAGCCCAGTAATACATTACGTTGCGGGTTGATGGCTTCTTCCGCCACATTGGCTACTCCTTCAATGGCCAGAAAGAACCAGATCGCAAAGGGAATAGCAGCCCACACACCCTTCCAGCCAAAGGGAAATGCATTCTGCTGAATATGCTGAAACTCAAAATGCGGGAGGGTAGCGCCTGCGAAGATCAGCAGTTCAACCACAGCCAGTATGGTGATAACCAGTTCAAAAGTAGCGGCTGCTTTAACACCGTAAATATTAAGCGCCGTAAAAATAATATACGCGGTTATGGCAATAACAGTAACGGATACCCCTGGAAAAAAAATATGAAAATAAGCGCCTATAGCCGCCGCAATGGCCGGAGGTGCAAATACAAATTCTATGATCTGCGCCATACCTGCAATAAATCCAGCGTCTTTTCCCAATGCCCTGGTGGCATAATCAAAAACACCTCCTGCTTTTGGAATGGCGCAGGCCAGTTCGGTATATGAAAAGGTAAACGTAATATAAAGGACAATAATAAGCAGGGTAGCAAGCGCTAACCCGTATGTGCCTCCCGCTGCAAGACCCAGGTTCCAGCCGAAATACATGCCCGATATAACATATCCTACGCCCAGCCCCCAAAGCATTAATGGGCCTAATGTACGGGGTAAATGAGATCCGGTTGAGGGTTGCTGCGAAGTAGAAGGCATAACTGAACTTATCGGCTCAAGATAGGTAAATATGCTGAAATTTTTATAACTTGAAACCATGAAAAACACCCTGCTCTGCGTGCTAACGCTGGGCTGCATTTCGTATATACATGCGCAGCCGGCGACCCGTTATGATGTGCTGATCCATGAGATCATGGCAAACCCTTCTTCATCTCCAGGGCTTCCCGATTTTAAATATATAGAGTTATTCAATGCTTCCCACAATGCGTATAACCTCAATGGCTGGCAAATCAGCAATGGAAAAAGCACGGCGTTTATCAAAGCTGATTTTGTACTGCAACCCGACAGCTTTATTCTTATTTGTGCAACCAATGCTTCAACAACACTTTCTCTTTTTGGCGCCACCATAGGAATTACCAATTTTCCTGGCTTGAATATTAATGGCGATATGCTGTTGCTGCGTTCAGGTGATGACCGGCTCATTCATGCAGTGGGATATAATAAAAGCTGGTATGCCAACGAAGTGAAAAGCGATGGTGGCTGGTCGCTGGAAATGATAGATACAAAAAACCCATGCAGCGGTGGCAGTAACTGGAAAGCCAGTACCAATGCTAAGGGTGGAACACCAGCAGCGCCCAATTCCATAGCCGGCGATAATAAAGATGAAACAGCACCTCAACTCCTGCGCGCTTATGCAGCAGACAGTATTCATATCCTGCTTGTATTTGATGAAACATTAGACAGCTTACAGGCATCGGTGAAAGAAAATTATGTATGCAGTGATGGCATTGCTATTGAGATAGCTGAGCCACAAGCGCCTTTATTTAATAGTGTAAGGCTAAAGTTAAATGCACCACTTTCAAAAGAAAAAGTATATAGCCTGCACGTTAAAAATATTGTGGATTGCAGTGGCAATATGACCAGTAATGAATCTTCTGCAAAAGTTGGAATGTCGCAAATGCCAGCCCTTTCTGATATTGTTATTAATGAAATATTGTTTAATCCTCCCACCGATGGTGCAGACTATATAGAATTTTATAACCGCAGCAATCACATTATCAATGCCAAAACATTGTACGTTGCCGGCAGGAATGCTTCGGGCAACTTAAGTACATTAAAGCAGGTAAGCACAGACGATATTTTAATTTTTCCAGGAGATTTTATTGTTGTAACGGATAACGGCGTTGCGGTTAAGCAACAATACCTGGTTAAAAGCCCAAACGCAATTATCGAAATACCAACCATGCCTTCTTATCCAAATACCTCCGGCACCGTGGTATTATTAAATACTTTGGGGGAAGTAATTGATGAACTCCATTATGATGAAAAATGGCATTTTGGCCTGGCGACCAATTATAAAGGAGTGGCATTAGAAAGAATAGATTACAACGAACCCACGCAGGATAAAAACAACTGGCATTCCGCCGCAGCCAGCGCAGGTTATGGAACGCCCACGTATCAAAACTCACAATTCAAAGCCAATGAGCAGCTACAGGGTGGGATCAGTATCAGTCCCGGCGTTTTTTCGCCGGACAATGACGGGCATGATGATTTTCTCACTATTGCTTATCAATTTCCCGAGCCCGGTTATGTATGCAATATTACCGTGTTTGACGCCCGCGGCAGAACCATCCGCTACTTAGTACGCAATGGCATTTGCGGAACCGAAGGTTATTTCAGGTGGGATGGCATAGATGAAAAAAATCAGCATACCGGTATGGGCATTTATGTTATACTAACGGAAGTGTATAACTTAAAGGGGAGAACAAAGAAATTTAAACAGGCAGTGACGTTGGCGAGGCTGAGATAATAAAATTAAGCCCGAAGCTGGATCCCGCACGTGCGGGACGAAATCCGAAGGGAATACAAAGCACCAAGAAACCAAAAAACAAGAACCAAACTAAAGGGTAGGCAGGCCTGTCCGCCGTGGCGATAAAATTCAAACCTGTCCGCGTGGCGGGTATTAAATCCGAAGCTGAGTTCTGCACGTCTGTGACGAAATATTGTGTGTGGAATGAGACCCCGGCGAAAGCTGAGCGTCAGGGTCCCATGGCTGTTCACAAGGACTTTTTATGAAAAACCCTCCCCCGACAAAAAAGCGTAGAAATAACCCAGCGTTGCAGTAGCCATCCAATATTTTTCCGTGCAACGGACCTCATTCTTTTAGTGTCAATATGAAAACGGATTTTAATGCGCCCCGCTATTATACTATATATTTCATTGTTATCCGGATTCACTTCGTGTAAAAAAGATAAGCCTGCTAAATCGGAATTACAGGCCATGATAGCATGCAGTATGACGAAAAAGCTCGATTCAACAGCTATTACAGCTACATTAAATGGCTCATGGATATGGAAGAAACAATCCATTGCTAATACCAGCGAATTTAGGAATGCAGACAAAGACATCAAAGTAACCTTTAATGCCGACTCGACTTTCTCCTTAACAGAAAATTCAAACATTACAATGCATGGTACATGGAAATTAATTTATCACCGGGAAAACGAATATAGTATTCGAACCGATCAATATAATCAATATGTGGGAGGCTTTGTCTATTTTTGCGATAATCAATTGCTATTGGTTAATAGTTTTGTTGACGGCGTTGATAATCTTTTTGAAAAGTAGATTTGGTATAGATTCCTTACAAATGAACATACTCCGGCAAATTGATTATACTAACGCGTATAACAATATAATGGTTATCTTCTATCCAAATTTCTGCAAGTCAATATCCATTCTACAATCTTATAAATCCTGATCGTGAACCAACGGCAACTTTTTTTACAGCATGTAGCACAAACTTCAGATGCACCATTAGCGCTGGAAATTGTTAAAGCAGAAGGCTCCACATTATGGGATGCAGATGGAAAATCATTTATTGACCTCATTGCCGGCATAAGCGTATGCAATATTGGCCACAGGCATCCGGCGGTAACAGAAGCTATTAAAAAACAGGTGGATCAATACCTGCATTTGCTGGTGTATGGCGAATTTGTTGAAACACCACAGGTTGCTTACGCACATTATCTTACCCAACATTTACCGGGTTCGCTCAATTCCGTATACTTCACCAATTCGGGCGCTGAAGCTACGGAGGGCGCTATGAAATTAGTCAAACGCTATACCAGCCGAACGCAAATCATTGCCTTCAATCAATCTTACCACGGATCAACACAGGGCGCATTAAGCATTATAGGAGATGAATACTGGCGTAATGCTTACCGGCCTTTACTGCCTGGTATTTTGCATTTAAACTACAATTCATTGAATGACCTTGAACATATTACTACAGCAACCGCCTGCGTAATTGCCGAAACCATACAGGCAGAGCGGGGCGTAATTGCACCTTCCAAAGCATGGATGCAGGCCTTGCGAAAAAAATGTACAGAAACTGGCTGCCTGCTTGTATTGGATGAAATACAATCTGGCTTTGGGAGAACCGGAACGCTATGGGGGTTTGAACAGTTTGGAATAATCCCTGATATAATTTTGCTTGGCAAAGCGCTGGGCGGCGGAATGCCTTTGGGCGCCTTTGTTGCTGATAAGAAAATCATGCGGAGCCTTACCAGCAACCCTGTTCTCGGGCATATTACTACATTTGGCGGGCACCCGGTAAGCTGTGCCGCCGGACTTGCCGCTATGAAAGCATTGCAGGAAGAAAATATTACTGGTGGGGTAAAAGCAAAGGAAAAGCTTTTTCTTTCCTTACTGAAACATCCTCAAATTAAAGCCGTACGTTCAGCAGGATTACTGATTGTCGTTGAATTTGAAAGCTTCGAAAAAAATAAGACTATTATTGATCTTTGCATCGGATCAGGTGTATTAACAGACTGGTTTTTATTTGCCCCTGAATGTATGCGTATAGCTCCTCCGCTGAACATCAGCGATGAAGAAATCATTAAAGCCTGCGGGATTATTATTGATGCCATTAACAAGGCATAAGACCATTATTCCTGCATTACCGGCAATATAATATGACTGCTGTGCGCCGCATCATGATAAATGCGAATGGCAGCTTTTTTAAAATCTTTCGCATCCATACCGGGTATATAGCCAAATTGTTGCGGATTTCTGTCTACCAAAGGAAACCAACTGCTTTGCACCTGCACCATCACCCGGTGCCCCTTTTTAAATGTATGCGCTACTTCATTGAGATTAAAATCAATTCTTTCAATTTTATTTTTCACAAAGGGTTCCGGCTTATCGAAACTGTTCCGGAATTTTCCGCGAAACACTTCCGCTCTTACCATTTGCTGGTAGCCGCCCATGGCAAGCGAATCTTCCCCGGATATTTCCGCAGGCAAATAAGATCCTTCCGGCCAAACATCAATTAATTTCACAATAAAATCTGCGTCGCTGCCGGTGGTAGTTACAAAAAGACGGGCGCCAATTTCGCCTGTTAATGTAATATCCTTTTCAAGTGCGTCTGTTTGAAAGGAAAGCACATCAGAACGCTGTGCTGCAAAACGCTGGTCTTCCGCCATATATTTATTATTTCGCCGGCTCCATATTCCATTGGTATAAGGCACGGGGTTACTGGGGTCACTTACATATTCGCTCCTGCTGTTATTTGCCGTGGGTTTGCGCTCTGACATTTTTCCTCCGGCCTGTAAATAAAACGGTACAGGTTTACTGTTCGCCGGCGGCCAGCTATCGTAATGCTTCCATTTATTGGTGCCCGTTTCAAAAACTGTTATTTCGGGCTGATCAAAACTGCCTTTGTCTTTCAGATACAAATTAAAAAATTTTGTTTCAATCTCATCCTGGTAGTATTTGTTCAGATCATCGCCAAAGCGGTAATCAGCAAAGGATTTCCACGATGGCGCCGCCCAGCCGCCATGTGTCCATGGCCCCATTACAAGCCGGGTATGATTACCGGGTGATTGTTCCTCAATAGCCCTGTATGTTTTTAATGATCCGTATAAATCTTCCGCATCAAACCATCCGCCTACAACAAGCACAGCAGGTTTAATGTTTTTAAGATGCTTGCGGATATTCCTGGATTGCCAGAAACTGTCGTAGGTATCGTGTTGTATAACCTGTCTCCATGTGCTGTTGGTACCACTGAAATAAGAAGTTGTATTGGCATTTTTCAATGGACCAAGATCAAGGAAAAAACGGTAAGCATCTTTATAGTTTGTTTTGAAGAATGGGCGATAGCTCTGACTATCCGCTGCAAGAGGGCCATCAAAGCCACTGTAGAAGCTAAAATTATCAAGCAGGAAAAAAGCGCCGTTATGATTACAGTCGTCACCCATAAATTCATCCGACATGGGCGCCTGTGGCGAAACGGCTTTTAGTGCAGGATGCGCATCGGGCAGCGCTGCGCTGGAATAGAAGCCCGGAAAAGAAATACCATACATACCCATACGTCCGTTATTACGGGTATGCTTTAACAACCATTCAATGGTATCGTAAGTATCGCTTGATTCATCCACATCATTGTTTGATTTTTTTACATCAACGGCAGGCGTCATTTCACGAAACTTTCCTTCACTTTTATACCGCCCCCTTACATCCTGGTATACAAAAATGTATTTCTCTTTCATAAGCGAAGCATTGGGACCCAGGCGGCTACGGTAATTGTTTTCACCATAAGGGCTGCACGAATATGGCGTGCGTTGCATAAGAAGAGGATATACCTCACCTGTATCCCTGGGCGTAAACACAGCAGTATATAGCTTTATCCCATCCCGCATGGTGATATATCGGTCTGTTTTTTGATAATTTTCCCTGATCCATGCAGAATCTGTGAGTACCTGGCAAAAAACAAAGACCGGTGAAAAAAAGAGAAACAGATAAACAGGTATGCGGCGCATGCTGTATTGGGTTTTGAAAATAAATGTAATACATTCACACTTTCAGGAACAAATTAATTATGAACGATAATAAAGCGGTCATCAAAAAATTTTACAGCTCCTTTCAGCGGTTGGATGCCGATAGCATGAACGCGTGCTACAGCGATGATATCATTTTCAGTGATCCTGTATTCAGCATATTAAAAGGTGAAGAAGTAAAGGCCATGTGGGAAATGCTTTGTGCCAATGCAAAAGACTTTTCGCTCGGCTTTTCCGATATTGAATTGTTAGATGAGGAATATGCTACCTGCAAATGGAAAGCTACCTACACGTTTTCCAAAACGGGGCGTAAAGTAACCAATAACATAAAGGCCTATCTGCGTTTAAAAGACGGAGCGATCATTGAACATAGCGATGCTTTCAGGCTGAGTACCTGGCTGGCCCAGGCTTTTGGATGGAAAGGCATACTATTTGGCTGGACAGGATTTATGAAAAGAGCCGTACAAAAAAACGCCAGGGAAAACCTTATAAAATTTATAGAAACCAAATACCCGGTTCAACACACATAAACCGTTCAGTTCATTTCTACGGTCTCGCTTTTAACTATAATGTGATACAGTTTAATAGTGAGTGCATGAAAAAGTATTTTAGCATTGGCATTTCTTTCAATGTAATACGATGCCTTATCCAGCTCTTCTACAATGGCCTGGTGCTGGTGCAGTGAAGCGATCTTATTTAGCCGCTGTGCAAAATCTTTCTCTGCATCGGGCAGTTGAGCGCTTAATCCGGGTATGAGCTGCAAGCGAATGCTCTGTTCAAGCAAATGATTGAAATAACGTAAAAATTGTTTTTGCTTTTCCCTTCCCTGCCGGCTTATTTCTTCAATCCATTTTACCTGTGCAATAAAATTGGTTTTTATAATAACATTTAGCCATTCCCGTAATATTCCCTGCCAGTCATCGCCTGAATGCTGCAGCAATTGCAAGGCTTCATGATAATTGCCTTCACTTACCAATGCTATTTGCCTTGCTTGCTCCGGCAAAACTTTTGCTCTTTCCGTTAATGCGGCTTCAATATCTTTTATATCCAGTGCAGGAACCTTAACCAGTTGCGTACGGGAAAGGATGGTGGGGAGTATAAGACTTTCATTTTCCGCTACCAGCAGAAATAAAGTATCCGGCGGAGGCTCTTCTATTAGCTTAAGTAGTTTATTTCCGGCATTACCCAGGTACTCGGGCAACCACATGAGCAAAATTTTATACCTGCTTTCAAAACTTTTCAGGCTCAGCTTGCGAATAATATCATTGCATTCATAAGCAGTAATATTACCCTGCCGGTTTTCTGCTCCAATGAACTGCAACCAGTCGTACCCGTTACCATATGGATATTGCTTTATAAATTCCCGCCATTCACTGCTATAGTCAGAACTCAATGGTTTATCACCACTTTTTTTGGGAACTACAGGATATGAAAAATGAATATCGGGATGGACCAAACCGGCTGCCTTTGACCAGGCGGGTTGCTGTTGCATCCATTCATCTGCCCGCTGCCAGCTTTTATTTACAGGTGCTGTATAATTTATTTCAGCATCAGTGTCACCAAAAAGAGATACGGAAGCACCGGCGGGAACATTAGAATTTGTGTATGAAAAGAGACTTACATAATTGGCAAATGCCAAAGCCAGAGGTAATGCGCCGGAGCCTTCTTTACCTAAAAATAATAAAGCATGACTTAAACGATTCTGCTCTACCAGTTGTAAAAGCTGTTGTTTTACATTTTCCTGCCCTATAACATCCTTAAATAACATGGGCGCTAAAATAAGCATTCCGGCGAAAGTAAAAGCGGATGGTTATCTTCATACCCCGTTATTCATTGTATTTATCGCCCTTTCGGGTTTATAGCCTTTTTTTATTGTCTCTCCAAACTTTTCCATAACCAATGCAGCGCTCCCAATCAATTCCGCTTCATAGCCCAATGTAGAAATACAAATTTCTGTATTAATGGCAAGCCGGGGTATACAATGTTCATTGAGTGCCTGTTGTATGGGCGCCTGCCATATTTTACCAGCCAGCGCTCCCCTTCCGCTCAGTACTACAATTCCGGGATTAAGCAGGTGAATTAATATAGCGATACCTCTTCCTATATTATAACCTGCTTCCGACAACAACTCTATGGCAAAACGGTCGCCTTTACCAGCCGAAAAAATTATCGTTTCGGCATCTTTTTCGAGGTCTTCCTCCCTGCCCGAAAGTAAAGTTTTTAATACCGTTACCCTCCCCGCCTGTATACCCTCTTTTGCTTTTTCCACAATTACAAAAAGTGAAGTTTCAGTTTCCAGGCAACCGCTTTTACCGCAACTGCACAACTTGCCGTTGTTAAAAAGCGGTATATGACTAAATTCTCCCGCAAATCCATTATCCCCTCTAAAGAGTGCGCCTTCTAATATCATTCCCAGGCCCACGCCCCATCCAATATTAATAACCATAGCATTTCGTCTGTTGCGGGCGGCACCAAACTTTAATTCCGCCAGGCCTACTATACCCGAATCATTTTCAATATAAGCCGTAAGCTTTGTGCGCTTTGCTATATAACCTGTGATGCTTTCACCTTTTGTTTGCAAAAAACTATAATTAAGTCCCTGCTGCGCATCCACAAATCCGGGCATGCCTATGCCAATGCCCGCAATCTTAGTCCTGCTCACCCCCGACTGTTCAATAACATATTCAATTTTGTCGGTTAGTGCCGATATGGCCATTGGGTTATCCGCCAACCGCAGTTCAAATTTTTCTACCGGCCGCACATGCTTATTTTGCATATCCATAATGGCGATCCGCGTAAAAAATTGGTCCATAGCTACCGATACGGTATAAAGAATATCAGGTTTGAGCGAATACATTAACGGGCGGCGACCTCCGCTTGAAGGAGCGTACCCGGTTTCAATAACTATACCTTCTGCAATAAGCTCATTCAATATTTTAGTGGTAAGCGAAAGACTTTTATCTATTTTATGGCTTAACTCGGCACAGGAGAGTAAATTGGAAAAGTAGAGTTGCCTGGTGATTTTTTTCTTATAAGATTGACTTTTAGCGGCCATACAAATAAATGAATACCATCGTTTTTAATAATATACAGTAAGTTAATACAAGTTTTTTAATAAAGTAATAAACCCTTTGTTCATATTCCTCACTACCGGTTTCCATTCATTTATCAGTAAGTATTTATTTTGCTTATGCTTCCTGTCCCATCCATATGGCGCCGCCAATACTGTTGCGGCGGGCTCCGGTTACCGATGACAATACATTATTTTCCTCTCTCCAGCGAAGCACCCCTATTAAAGCCATCACCAATGCTTCTTTATACTTAACCGTTTTTTCTTCAGGGATTACCAGTTCAATATTCAGAGGTTTTATGTGGTACTTCAATCTGCCGGTTAAAAAAGTATTGAATGCCCCTCCGCCTGTTACCAGCATTTTTTGGGGGATTTCATTTTCTGCCATCCTTTCTTTTATTTGTTCAACAGCAGCTTTAATCTGAATGGCAATATGTTCTGCATAAGTACACAGCGCGTCTTCCAAACTGCATCCCTGCTTAACCACCAGTGGATATACAATGTCATTTCCAAAAGCATTGGAGAGCGATTTTGGATAATGCTCTTTATAAAAAGGCAACTCATTTAAAGCGTCCAATAGTTTGTGATTCACTTTGCCGGTTGCTGCCATTTGTCCCCCTTCATCATATGCTTTCCTTACCTGCAACACAAGCAAGTTCAATACCCGGTTGGCAGCACAAACGTCAAAAGATATATAAGTATCAGCAGTGTGCGAAGATATATTAGCAATACCCCCGATGTTTAAACAATAGTCAAATTCACCAAAAAGCAGTTTATCTCCTATAGGTACGATAGGCGCTCCCTGCCCACCTAAAGCTACATCTAAAGCCCGCAATTCACTGATAACCGGAATGCCCGTTTCGGCGGCAATAGCTGCCCCATCCCCTAATTGAGCGGTCATTTTTTGCGGCACATGAAAAGTTGTATGCCCGTGAGAAGCGATAAGCTGCACCTGGTAGTGCAATTGATGTTTATTAATAAACGCATTTACCCCACTGCCCAGGTAATGCCCGTATTCGGCATGCAATAACTGGTAGTCCAAAGCATTAAGCTGTATGGAAGATTGTAATTTGTTTATCCATTCCGCAGAGTAGGGATAGCACTCCGCATGTACTATATCGAAATTCCATTTCCCGGCGTTTTCATGAAAATGAACGAAAGCAATATCCAGCCCGTCTAATGAACTGCCACTCATAAGGCCAATAGCTCGGTAAATCATTAAAGAAATTTTAGATTACAAATTACAGCGTTTAGATTTGTTGCATAAAACTATTGATTTACACGGAACTATTGGTAACCCAAACAATGTTTTATGGTTATAAACCTTAGTGCGGAACATTCTTTAGTGAGCAATTGGATAAGCGAGTTAAGGCACACGGATATCCAAACAGACAGAATGCGTTTCAGAAAAAATTTAGAAAGAACAGGTGAAGTAATTGCCTACGAAATAAGTAAAACGCTGGAATGGGAAGAAAGGGATATTCCTACCCCTTTGGGTATATCTGTGTGTAAGGTCATTAAAGAACAACCAATACTGGCCACCATTTTACGTGCGGGGCTGCCTTTGCACCAGGGCGTGCTGAACTATTTTGATAAGGCGGATAATGCATTCGTATCTGCTTACCGGAAACATCACAGGGATGGCTCTTTTGAAATTAGCATTGAATATGTTTCCTGCCCCGACCTGGATAACCGTGTGTTGATCATTTCAGATCCTATGCTGGCTACAGGTGCATCGCTGGTTAAAACACTACAGGCTTTAAAAGCGGAAGGCCAACCAAAGGAAATTCATATTGTTTCGGCAATAGCCTGTACCGTGGGCATTGAATTTGTGCGCAGGGAAGAACCTGGTGTAAAAATATGGTGTGGCGCCATAGATGATGAGTTAACAGCCAAAGGATATATTGTACCCGGATTAGGAGATGCAGGAGACCTTTCATTTGGCTCAAAGACGCAATCTTAATTCAAATATTCGTAACTTAACAAACAATTCAACCAGGATGAAAAAAGTCCTTGTACCACTGCTGCTTATTGTGTGTGTTAGTACGTATGCACAGGACCCGCATTTTTCGCAGTTCTTTTCATCACCCTTAACATTGAACCCTGCTTATACCGGCAAATTTGACGGCACTTTTCGTGTAGCAGGCAATTACCGCAATCAATGGCCCACCATCAATAACGCTTATACCACGGCAACCGCTTCAGTTGATTTCGCATTGCTGCAAAACCGCATTCCCGAATTTGATACCTGGGGAGTAGGTATTATGGGATTGAACGATCAGAGTGGTAATAAAATACTCAATAACAATTTCATTTCACTTTCAACGGCGTATCATAAGGCGTTAGACGAAAATGGATACCATACCCTAACCGTTGGTTTCCAGGGAACCTATGCCAATAAGCGGCTCGACATCAGCAAAGCTACTTTTGAGGACCAGCTTACTTCCTTGGGATTTACAGGCGTTACCAGCGAAGTGTTTAACACCGGTAATGTTGCCGTAAATTATTTTGATGTGAACGCCGGTTTGCTCTATAGTGGCAGCACCAACGGCTATAATAATTTTTATCTGGGTGTATCGTCCTATCATATCAGCCGGCCGAAAGAATCCTTCCAGGGAGGTAATTATATTCTTAATCCCCGGCTCACTGTTCATGGCGGAGGTTATATTCCCATTGGGCGCATCACCACTTTTCATGGCAGCTTTATACATCAGCGGCAGGCAGGTGCTACCGAAACTGTTCTGGGAGGCGCAATTGCCTTTAACCTGAGTGATGATGAAGAAATAGAAAGTAATTTATATACAGGGTTATGGTATCGTTTTGGCGATGCTTTTATTCCGTATGTGGGTATTGAATTTTCCGGATTCAGATTGGGTTACAGCTATGATATTAATAATTCTTCACTGAGCACTGCCTCCAAAAGCAGGGGCGGAAATGAAATATCACTCATTTTCATAAGAAAACCATCTGATCCTTCAAGAAAAAAACTGGGTTGTCCTAAGTTTTAAGAGATGCCTTTCAAACGCACAGGAGGATCATAACTGTTCAAGCAACTCTACCACCTTTTCGCTTTTTAAAATAAAATAACCGAGGCGGTCATTGCTTATGCCATCTTTTAACTGGTAACTGAATTCCAGCTTATCATTGCTGATATTGGTTTCAAAATATTTAAAGGAAATGGTGGGATAGACTTTCATTTCGTCTCCAATTTCATAAAGGTGTGTTGAAAGAATGAACAGGGAACCTTTAATGCGGATCAATCCTTTAATTACTGCCAGTGAACAGCGCATGGCATCCTGCATATTTGTTCCTTTAAACAATTCGTCAATCAGCACCAGCCATTTTTTTCCATTGCTGATGGTGAGTATTGTTTTTTTTATGCGCTGTACCTCATTAAAAAAATAACTTTCGCCCTTTACAATATTATCTTCAACATTAATATTGCTTAAAATACCATCAAATAAAGAAAGCTGCAGCTTTTCTGCAGGAACACCCATGCCCAGATGTGCCAGGTAAACAGCCACTCCAAGCGATTTGATGAATGTACTTTTACCCGCCATATTGGCCCCGGTTAGAAAAAGAAAGTTGGTTTTTGGTGATAATTCTATGTCGTAAGATACCGGTTGTGGCAGGAGAATATGATATATTTTATCCGCTTTTACAAATGGCTCATCAGAAACAACAAATTCAGGGAAGGTTAAGCGGTAATGCTGAACCGCCCTGGCCATTGAATACCAGGCATCCAACTGGTAAAATATCTCACTCAATTCGTGAAGCCGTGTTTTAAAAGCATTGCGCAGAAAGTAACCATAATAAAGATTTTCTTTTATAGAAAAACTTTGTCCCGGTTCCTTTTTCAATAGCTCCTGCAGTTGCTGATGCAGCAGCAGTGACCGTATCCTGGAGGCAAACAATTGTAATTTGGCCGGCGCCTGGGGAGCATCAATCAATACGGCCAATTGCTGCATTCCCCAAACAAAATCACGGAAATGTGTAACCGAATACCGTACCAGTCCATAATCAACACTATGTAAAGCTTTGTACAGCCGGGTGTTGAAAAAATCCGTTGAATGCGGTATAGGATCAAGCGCCGTATCATAAAACCTTTCCATCATCATCATAGTGCCGTTGGTAATGGAAGTGGGCCATTGATCTATACGGGATACGATAAGCTGTATTATTTTTTGGGTATCCAGTATTTTGTTTAGTTCTTCAAAAGGTTCACGCATCATCCAGCGCAACCATTCTTTGCCACCGCCAGTACGTGTAAAATTGAGTTTATGAAAAACGGAAAACTCTTCCTCAGCATTGAAGACAGAAAGGTCGTTATATGTGGTTTTATCTATCTGCATGTAATATAAGCACCGGTCAAATCCTGTTAAAATCAGGCATGTTAAATATCAATCTACCGCTCAAATAACAATCTCATGCCCTTATTAGATTCATTCCATACCGCATTTCCATAATTTTCGTAGATCAAATTGCCACTCACGAACGTATGGGTAATGCTTGCAGGAAAAATAAACCCTTCAAGAGGACTCCATCCGCACTGATACAAAAGGTCTTCGCGTTTTACTGTTCCCGGGCGATTCAGGTCGGCTACTACCAGGTCGGCCCAATACCCTTCGCGAATATAGCCCCGGCCGGATAGCTGGTAACAATCCGCTACCGCATGGCTCATTTTGCGCACAATTGTTTCCAAACTAATTTTCCCCTGTTTGTAATAATACAACATCAGCAATAGCGGGTGCTGCACCAAGGGCAACCCGGCATGCGCATTTTCATATTGTACATCTTCTTTCAAAATAAGCTTCCCCTTATCATCCCTGGAATAGCCCTTTTCGGATAAAGTATGCGGCGCATGATCTGTAGCAATCACATCAATCCTGTCGTCTGACAAAGCTTCCCATAATGCCTCCCTGTTATGCGGCGCTTTAATAGCAGGATTACACTTGATCAGGTAACCCAGGCGCTCGTAATCATCAGCGGTAAAATGCAGGTGATGGACACAAACTTCACAGGTTATGCGCTTTTCTTTCAGCGGTTTAAGGTTACTGAACAATTGTAACTCTTTAGCTGTTGAAATATGCAGGATATGCAGTCGGCTGTTGTATTTTTTGGCAAATTGTATAGCAGTGAGCGATGATTCAAAACAGGCTTCTTCATTGCGGATCAGCGGATGATCTGCCGCTGTCAAAATGCTCTTCTCTTTCTTTATCCTTTCGTAATTGGACTTAATAATTTTTTCATCTTCACAATGCGTGGCAATCAGTACTTCACTTTCCCGGAATAGTTTATCAAGCGTGAGGTAATTATCTACCAGCATGTTGCCTGTACTGGAACCCATGAAAATCTTTACGCCGCATATCTTATCGCTATGCTGGTTCACTTTCAGCACCTCATCTGCATTATTATTGGCAGTGCCCATGAAAAATGAGTAATTCGCCAAAGCCGTTTTTGCAGCGATGCCATATTTATCTTCCAGCAAATCCAGTGTAAGCGCATTGGGAATGGTATTGGGCATTTCCATAAAGGAAGTAACTCCTCCGGCTACGGCTGCTTTCGATTCAGAATAAATAGTGGCTTTATGGGTTAGCCCGGGCTCTCTGAAGTGCACCTGGTCGTCAATTACGCCCGGCAGCAGGTATTTGCCCTCCCCGTTAATTTCTGTGACGGCAAATGTTGCCTGAATGGCAGTGCCTATTCTTTCAATCCTTCCATCCTTTATTAAAACATCGGCAGCAGCAATGGAATTTTCATTAACAATATTGATATTCTTTAAAAGATAATTTGTCATAGCAGGTAAGTGTTCTTAAGTATTTTGAAAAACGACACGATGATGGTGCTTTTGTGCTACTTGTGATTTCAACTTAATTTCGCTACTACTTTCTTATTTCAGTAGCCGTACTATAGCTATTTCATTCCGGCGTTGAGATTGGATTTCATTTCGGATTTCGAATTTTAATATTCGTATTTGAAATTTATTTGGTTCTTGTAGTTTGCTATTTGGTTCTTCGTATTCACCCGGATTTATCATGCAATTTAAATGAATACCTTTATTTTTACCTCCCTAATGCTATTTTCCACGGTAAAATTCCAATAACCTGTTTCAAAGATTTTTTTTACCCAATTATGCTGATAATGAAAAAACTGTTCATAGGCTTATTTGTATTTTACGCTCCCTTTATTGTTCAGGCACAACAACAGGGGAAAATGGAGCTTGATCTCGAAAAGATATGGAGCGGTCACTTCGATGAGCGCAAATATGTTGTACACCTCATGAATCAATCGCCCCGTTTTGCGTGGATCCAAACGGATACAGCTTCCGGGCCGCAGGTTATTCTATCGCTCGATTTTAATACCACCAGGATCGTAGATACGCTTTTTTCCAACCAGATCAAACGGGAAACCGATTCGTTGCCCACTACATTTACCTATTTCCAGGATTTTGGTTTTTCACCCGATGACAATAAAGTGCTTATCCGCACACAAATTGAGCCTTTATATACCATCTCGGAAAAAGCTTTTAATTATGTATGGGATATTGATAAGAAAATATTAAGGGTTGTTTCCGCTAATGGGAAGCAGTTATACCCCAGCTTTTCACCCGATAGCAAACGATTGGCTTATATTATTGACGCCAACCTGTATATTATGGATATTGAAAAGAATACGACCATGCCCGTAACGGTTGACGGATCAGCAGGCCAATTTTTATATGGTATGGCAGATGCGTTATACGAGAACGGTTTTGGAATGACGAAGGCGTATGACTGGAGCCCCAACGGGAATTATATTGCCATGCTGCGGTTCAATGAAAATACAGTTAAAAACTATCCATTAACAATATATGAACGGCCTTATGCCGAAATCAGAAATCAGCGTTACCCTTTAGCCGGCGAAATGGTACCCGATGTAAAAGTATTTGTGTATGATATCAATAATAAAATTTTTGTTCCAATAGATGTTGGCGTCAATCCCGATCAATACATTACAGGAATCAAATGGAGCCCTGATAATAAGACTTTATTTGTGCAACGCCTGACAAGAAATCAAAAAAGATTAGAGTTGCTGAAAGCCGATATTGTTACAGGAAAGACCTCAGTGATCTATACGGAAGAAAGTCCCGCTGATTATGTAAGGGTTTACCCGGATAATATGCACTTTATTAAAGAAGGCAGATCATTTTTATGGAAGAGCGAAAAGGATGGATATACTCATTTGTATGAAATAAGCAGCGATTCCGCTACCGCTACTTCTTTAACCAGCGGCAACTGGGAAGTGATTAGCGTGGAGGCGATTGATGATACACACAATGAGATATACTATTCATCGAACGAATCGGGCTCAAGACAAAAACAATTGTACAAAATAAATTACGATGGTAAGGAAAGAACAAAGCTCACCTCCGGCGATGGTTATCACGACACCTGGATAAGCAACGACAAACGATTCTTTTTTGATGCATTCTCTTCTTTAAACGAGCCGCCGGTTTACCAGGTAATTTCCACCATAGGAAAGGATAAGAAAAAGTTGATTGAAAACAAAGAGCTGAATGACCGGCTTAACGATTATAAGATCCCACAGGCATACTTTTTTACTGTGCAGGCCAATGATACCATGACGATGAACGGCTGGCTGATCCGCCCCTATAGCAATACAAGAGGAAAACTACCACTCGTACTATATGTTTACGGCGGCTCAACCCACCAGGAAGTTTTGGACAAATGGGACGATAAATTTACACTCACTATGCGCTGGCTGGCTAACCAGGGTTATGCGGTAGCCTGTGTAGATCCCCGAGGTACGCCGGGTAAAGGAAAAGCGTTCAGGAAAATCAACTATAAGGCGCCGGGCGATATAGAGATAGAAGACCTGCTAAAAGTAAAAGATCATTTGGCGCGGAACTACCGCATTGATTCGTCGAAAGTAGCGGTTATGGGATGGAGTTATGGGGGATATCTTGCCGCATTGGCGCAAACCAAATATGCCGGCCGTTTTAAAGCAGCCGTAGCTATAGCGCCGGTTACCAACTGGCGGTTTTACGAAAATGTATATGCCGAACGCCTGCTTTCCATGCCCAGTGAAAATGCAGAGGGATATAAAAATGCCTCTCCTGTAAGTTTTGCAGGTAACTATAAAAGCGGCCTTTTTCTTGTTCATGGAACTGCAGATGATAATGTGCATCTCCACAACAGCATGGAGCTGAGTAAGCAGCTAACCAACGAAAGAAAAACCAATTTTGAGCAACATTTCTATACGGACAAAACACATAACCTCAGCGATGGAACGCCCAATATTCTTAGAATGAGCCTGTATACAAGGATCAACGATTTTTTAAAGCGTGAGTTAAAATAAAATGGTATCCTCAAAGCACTGGCAATTAAAAAAGCATCGTTATGGTTGCTGCTTTTTCCTGATGATTTTGTTCTGCCTGCTTCCGGGTGTACATCTGCTGTACGCCCAAACCGATAAACCTTATCATCTTAATGGGAATGCCACACAGGAAGATTGCAATTGCTATACCATTACAAACGACAAAAACGATCAGTCCGGATCTGTATGGAATATCAATAAAATTGATCTCACCCGTCCATTCGATTACCATTTCAATGTATTTTTAGGCTGCCGCAATGCCGATGGGGCCGATGGTATTGCATTTGTGCTGCAGCCACTGAGCACCAGCATAGGCACAACGGGGCAGGGATTGGGCATACAGGGTGTATCGCCCTCAGTGGCAGTGGCTATTGATACGTACCAGAACACAGACTTCGGAGATCCGCACTATGACCATCTGGCCATACATTTAAATGGCGATTTAAATCATAATACCGCTAACAGTATTGCGGGACCCGTAACGGCTTTGGAGAACAATGATAATATTGAAGACTGCAAGTGGCATATTATACGCATAGCCTGGGACCCTGCTGCTGCCATAATAACGGTTTACATGGATGGCAAAGAAAGAATGCATGCTACTATAAATCTTGTGCAAAATGTTTTTCACGGCAATCCTATGGTTTTTTGGGGATTTTCGGGCGCAACAGGCGGAGCAACCAATCACCAGCGCTTCTGTACATCACTGAACCCTTCCTTTTCACTTGCAGAAGACCAGATCACCTGTTATCCCGAACCGGTTTTATTCCGCGATAGCTCTACTTCCTTTGGAGATATCGTTAAATGGTTCTGGGATTTTGGCGATGGCACTACCGACACGGTAAAAAATCCGGGCATGCACAGCTACCCTCAGCCGGGCAACTATACTGTAAGCCTGAATATCGTTGGCAACGATGGTTGTATTTCCGATGCCTTCCGGCAACAGGTGGTAGCCGGATCAAAACCAATAGCCGACTTTAATTTTAAAGACCCGCCTTATTGCGATAATAAACTCATTCCCTTTAATGATCTTTCAAAAGTGGAGTTTGGTACAGTTAATGAACGGAACTGGGTTGTAAACGGAACTCCCATTCATAATCCGGAATCTCCAATGCAGCGTCAATTGCCATTAGGCAGCAACAGCATCTCACTTGAAGTAAAAACCAAAGAAGGCTGCATATCTGATAGAACAGAAAAAGTGATCAACATACAACAACATCCCGATATCAGCATGCAGGAAGCTAGGGATGCCTGTAAAAACGAACCGGTTCTTTTTGTTGCAGACAATACCAACCCGGCACTGCCTGTACAGCAATGGCACTGGAACTTCGGAGATAGTACAACCGGCAACAGCGCATACGCTACCCACGCCTACAATGATGGCGGAACATATATTGCAAGTGTTTACGCCCTTGGTCCTGGCGGCTGTCCTTCGGATACTTTGAAGCAGGAAGTTTCCATTTTTGCCACTTATGCCTTTGCAGGAAATGACACGATTGCGGCAACGGGGCAACCCATGCAACTACAGGCATCCGGTGGTGATTTTTACAATTGGATTCCATCATCCGGGTTAAGCGATGCTAATACCTCAAACCCCGTAGCAACAATACAAAATGATATTACTTATGCGGTTACAGTAAGTTCTGCTACCGCTGGCTGCCCTACAACAGACAGCATTTTTATTAAGGCATACAAAGGACCTGCATTTTATGTTCCTACCGCTTTTACTCCCAACGGGGATGGCAAAAATGATGTATTCCGTTTTGTTGCAGCGGGAATGACGGCCATACATTATTTTAAAATATTCAACCGTTATGGCCAAATGGTATACAGCGCTACGGATCCCTCCACCGGGTGGGATGGAAGTTTCAATGGTAAGCGCCAAACCACCGACACTTATGTATGGATAATTGAAGGAAAAGATTATTTGGGGAATAACATAAAAAGAAAAGGAACGGTTGCACTCATAAAATAGGGCAACCGGCTAAGTGCAAGGAAAGGAGTGAAAAAAATTGCCTTTCGCCTTCTTACTTTCACCATTATTTCAGTCTGCTCTTATTTGATCAGCCTTAATGTAAACGGGTAACGATATAATTTCCCGTCGTTGGCCTTAATGGTAGCTACAATTACCAGTATCAATGCAATGATGCCAACGATCCACAATAAAAAAATACCAATAATGGTAATAAACAATACGATGCAGGCAAGGGTAACCGTTATCTGGAAATTAAGGGATTCCTTTGCATGCGCAGCAACAAATTTAGACTCATCTTTTTTTATCAGGTAAATAATCAGTGGCGCAAATAACCAAACCACTATAGTGAGTATATGTGAGAGGATGGCCAATGTTTTTTCGTCGCTGGTAGGCGTTACAATGGGTTGTTCATCTGTTCCCAGGAATGCGTTTTGTTGTTCCATACAATTTTATTTTGTACGGAAATATAATTCAATTCGCAGAAATTTCATAATCTATTCGCCCCGCAGTTCATTGCGATTTCATGCTACGTCAACATGTTCTCTTGTATATTGGTGCATTTTAAACAGGAAATGATACAACTGCTCCATGCCTTTTATATCTTCGTGAATGAGCAGGAAATTTCTTCCCGTTTGCTTTAGCCTTGCTTTGTGGGTAACCGTTTGCACAAACTGCAGCATCTTATTAAACGTGTCCGATTCAAAATAGGGCGAGTCGGGGTTATTGATAAAATAACACCTTAAGGTTTCCTCTTTCAGCACCATTTTTTCAAATCCGAGTTCTACCGCCAGTCTCCGGCAACGTACAGTAATAAACAGATCTTCCACCTGCTGGGGTATGGGTCCAAAACGATCGGCCATTTCGGTGTGAAACTGCTGCAGATCTTCGTCATTATCACAATTGTCTAACCGGGTATATAACGACAACCTTTCATTAATACTCTCCACGTAAACGTCGGGGATCAGTATCTCAAGATCGGTATCAATCGTACAATCCTGCACAAAATCTTCCTGTTTCTGAATCTCTTCTTTAAATACTTCCCTGAATGAAGTACGTTTTAATTCCCTGATCGCTTCATCTAATATTTTCTGGTACATTTCAAATCCTATCTCGGCCATAAAACCACTCTGTTCGCCACCCAGTAAATTACCGGCGCCACGAATATCAAGGTCCCGCATGGCGATCTGGAAACCGCTGCCCAGTTCACTATGCTGTTCCAGTGTTTGCAGGCGCTTGCGCGAATCATCCGGCAACGTGCTTACCGGCGGCGCCAGCAGGTAACAAAAAGCTTTTTTATTGCTTCTGCCTACGCGTCCCCGCAACTGGTGCAGGTCACTCAGTCCAAACTGGTGCGCATTGTTAACAATAATGGTATTTACATTGGGAATATCCACGCCACTTTCTACAATATTGGTAGATACCAGCACATCGTACTTATGCTCAATAAAATCCAGTATCCGTTCTTCCAGTATATGGCCTTCCAATTGCCCGTGTGCTACGCCTATACTCAAATCGGGACACAGACCCTGTATAATGTTAGCCATTTCATTCAACCCCAGCACACGGTTATGAATGAAAAATACCTGCCCGCCTCTTTCCGTTTCGTAGTATATCGCGTCACGGATATTGTCTTCATTAAACACCTGTACTTCTGTTTGTATGGGCTGCCGGTTAGGCGGAGGCGTATTAATAATGCTTAAATCACGTGCACCCATCAGGCTGAACTGCAATGTTCTTGGAATAGGTGTTGCCGTTAGTGTAAGGCAATCTACATTGGTTTTAAGCGTTTTGATCTTCTCTTTATGCCCAACGCCAAACTTTTGTTCTTCATCTATCACCAGTAATCCCAGGTCTTTAAACTTCACTTCTTTTCCCACCAGTGCATGCGTTCCTATAATAATATCAATTTTACCTTCCTGTAACTTTTTAAGCGTTTCCTTTTTCTCTTTGGATGATTTAAAGCGATTGATATAATCTACCGTTACGGGAAAATCCTTAAGCCGGTCTTTAAATGTTTTATAATGCTGAAAAGCAAGAATAGTGGTAGGTACAAGTATAGCGGCCTGTTTATTATCGCAACAGGTTTTAAAAGCAGCGCGAACCGCTATTTCTGTTTTGCCAAAACCCACATCGCCGCAAACCAGCCTGTCCATAGGATGCGGCACTTCCATATCTTTTTTCACATCTGCCGATGATTTGCTTTGATCGGGCGTGTCTTCATAAATAAAAGAAGCTTCCAACTCCGTCTGCATATAGTTATCGGGGCTATGGGCAAAACCCACCTGAGCCTTACGCTGGGCGTATAACTGAATAAGATCGAAAGCAATTTCCTTAACTCTTGCTTTTGTTTTCTCTTTCAGCTTCTGCCATGTATCACTGCCTAATTTATTCACCTTAGGTACGCTGCCGTCCTTGCCTGTATACTTGGCTATTTTGTGGAGTGAATTGATATTGACATACAGTATATCCGTATCCTTGTATATAATTCTAACAGCTTCCTGCAGTTTACCATTCACTTCAATTTTTTGCAGGCCGCTGTATATACCTACACCGTGATCAATATGCGTAACATAATCTCCCGGTTGCAATTCGCGGAGAGAACGAAGTGTAAGCGCTTTATTTTTATTATAGGCCTGCTTTATCCGGTATTTGTGATAGCGTTGGAATATCTGGTGATCCGTATAGCAAACCACTTTAAGGTCATGCGCAATAAATCCACCATGAATGGAAATGGGTACAGGGGTAAACTGTATTTCCGCTTTCAGGTCTGCAAGAATGCTGTGCACTCTTTCTAATTGCCTTGGATTTTCGGCAAAGAGATAAATATTGTATT
Organism: Agriterribacter humi; assembly: GCF_009192765.1. Lineage (GTDB taxonomy): Bacteria > Bacteroidota > Bacteroidia > Chitinophagales > Chitinophagaceae > Agriterribacter > Agriterribacter humi. Next base: position 231,303 of record NZ_VOHQ01000009.1, read on the forward strand.
TCTTTGCTTCCCAATTTTTAAGGTCTTTGATCAAAAAATCAAACTGGCGGTTAAAGGAAGGTTGTTCTTTAGTGTCGAACGCTATTTCTATACCGCCAAAATGAGGTGTATGACCAAATTCAACAATATGCCGCAACTGCAATTGTTCTTCAATTGCTGTTACAGGCACAAAATCATCGCTGGTTACGTCTTTCTTTTCTAAATGATCATCATCATCGTTCAGTGGCTTTTTTGCTGTTTCCTGCACCCTGAAAAATATTTCCAGATCTTCTTCCTGCACATTCAACTTTTCTTTTACCACATCCCAGTCCTGCACCCATATTACCGTATTTTCGGGGAGGAACTCCAGCAAAGAAACTTTTTCTCCTGAATCAAACTGTGTTTCCACATTGGGGATAATGGTTACCTGCAACAGCTTCCTTTCGCTCAACTGTGTTTCGGGGTCAAATATCCGTATAGAATCCACGTCATTGCCAAACAATTCAACGCGGTAGGGCTTTTCATTGCCAAAAGAATAAATATCTAATATACCTCCCCGCAGGGCAAATTGGCCGGGCTCATATACAAAATCGGTTCTTTCAAAACCATAATCCACAAACTGCGATAGTAATTCATTTACATTGATGCTGTCGCCGGCTTTAATGCGAATGATATTTCCCGACAGGGTTTTAGGCAACACTACTTTTTCAAACAAGGCTTCCGGATGCGTAACAATAGCGCCTACCCTGTTGCCGGTGGCGGTAGAAAAGCGGGTAAGCATTTCCGTACGTAACATTACGTGCGATGCATTAAGCTGCCTGTAGTTTTTCCTGTTTTTGAAAGAAGACGGAAAATAAAATACATTGAGCGCCGAAGTAAGGTTCTCTAAAGTATTGTGAAAATAAGCGGCTTCCTCCGCATCGTTTAATATAACCAGGTGGTTTAACTGCGAAGCAAGATCATGGCGGAAAATGGATCCGAAAACAAATTGCGAAGCGCTGCCATGAAGGTTTTTAAGAAAAAGACGCTGGGGTTTAGTCAATACGAGCCTGTCCGCAATCTGAAAAATGCGGGTATCTTTTAAATACTCGTCGAGCAACACATTCAAATTCATCTTATATCAAATCCGCCCACACTGCTATAATTACTGTACGGGCATTGGTAAGGAACTGCAAAGATAAGCCCTAAATTCAAGTTGTCTGGCTGCTAATTTTAAAACAATATTTAGTTAAAAGGTTTTCATAAAACTACTTTGGCAAAATAATCGCCATTGGTATCCGTTACATCCAAAATTTGCACACTTTGAAGCGCAGTATGCTGAAAAACAGTTACATCATTCTTATTATCGGTTCGGTTGTTTTGCAGCAGGCTGCTGCCCAAATGATCACCGGTGTATGGCGTGGAAAGATCAACCGCCAAAAAGTGGAACTGAAGATCATACAAAAAGGAGACAGCCTTAGGGGCACTTCCTATTATTATCAATCGCCCAACAATTACCGCCGTTACAGTATAAAAGGATTTTTTGATGAACCGAACAATCTTGCTATATGGTGGGACGATGAACTGTTAGAGGAAAAAAGTGGAAGAACAGGACTTGGTTCACCGGGCAAGGAAGCATTGCGCTCAGAGGCCGATTTTAATTGCCCTGGCGAAGGTATTATGAAATTAGAAGGTGAAGCCAACCTGAAAGAAGACGAAAACAGGCCAAAAGGCGAAGTGCATTTAGATAAAACCAATCAGCCTTCTTTTTACGATGAATGGGATTTTGTGATTGAAAATTTTACAGCCGGCGCTAACGACCCCTATATCATTGACAGTGTTGGGTTGATTGCAAGGCATCCCGTTCCTGTAAAAACAGAAAAGCCGGTGGTATTTAAACCGCCGGTTGTAAAGGAAAAAGCAAATCCACCACCTGTAGTTGCCGTACAACCAAAGGCGCCGCCCGTGAGTATAGCAGCGCCACTTACCATTGAACAGAAGTTCGCGCAACGGCAAAAAATACCTGTATTAGAAATACCCATAGTTGGCGATTCCATTGAACTGAATTTTTATGACAATGCCGAAATAGACGGAGATTCGATTACACTCTTTTTAAACAACAGGCTTATTTTTAAACATATTTATCTTACCGATAAACCGTTTACTGTAAAATTGCCTGTGAGCGAATTGCTACAAAGCAATGAACTGGTAATGGTGGCCGAAAACCTCGGCTCTATTCCTCCCAATACCTCTTTTATGGTTGCCTATATAGGTGAGAAACGCTATGAGGCCCGGCTCGAAAGCAATGAAGGCAGCAGCGCGATGATACGGTTTGTGAAGGAGAGTGAGCGGTGAGTTGCAAGTTCCATGGAAGCGCACCCTGAAACCTGAACCTTGTAACCTGTAACTTGTGTGTACCTAAAATAGGTTGACATATTTTATAATGGTTCAAACAAATTTAATTGTTTATTTAATGGGTCATCTTCATTAATTTTTACTGTATAGATTGTCATTCTTTTTCTGCTTTCTTTTGCTA